>NZ_QUKD01000001.1 GCF_003480915.1 Parabacteroides sp. TM07-1AC
CATGGAGAGTTCGTCTTTTGCCTTTTGCTGCTGATGGTATAAGGTGACGATATTCTTTGAAATATCGCCCAGCTCATCATTTGGAAAGGTATAATCAGTCTCCGGTATCCGGTCTTTTTCAATATTCAGGGCAAAATCACGCAACTTGGAGATGGTCCGCCCGATACTGAAAGTGAAGCGGGAGAGGACGAAGAAAAAGATCAACGTCATCAGGATCATAAAGTATATGAAATCCTTGTCCGTCGATAAGGCACTTTGTACATACGGATCATAAGGAAGTGCCGAACGGTAGATATAACTACCGATGTTGCTGGCCGAATAGAAATACCGTCTGCCTGTCGATCCGGAAGTTCGGATGGCAAACCCTTCATTATACAAACGAGCCTTACGTACTTCGCTACGATCGTTATGATTATTGAATTCTTCTGTCCCGCTATTATCGAACAAGACTTTACCTTCGGGATCTATAATGGTTACACGTAACTCTTTCTGAGGAATCTCTTCGATAAATTGTTGTACGGTTTTGTCGATATCTCCCTCTTGCTGGGTACGGCTAAACAGTTGGTAATTATAGTTACTCAATACATTATTCAACTTTTCCTGCGAAAATTCCCGTTCCCGTTGATACTGAAACAACAGGAAACAAACCGTGAATCCAAGGAACATCACAAAAATAGACCAGAATAACCGTTGGCTGAACGGTATCCGGTTTTTCATCTTTTCTACTCTTACCATAATTCAAATAACAGGATTAGCATTCAAAACAATAACCGAAGCCGAGGCGGGTGACAATGTTTTTTCCGTAAGGGCCTATCTTTTTCCGTAACCGGGTAATATTTACATCAATAGTGCGATCCAATACATACACTTCGTCTTTCCAGATACGTGACAGTATCTCTTCGCGTGAGAAAACATTCCCTTTATTTTCCAGCAGTAATTTGAGTATTTCAAATTCCTTTTTGGTCAGCGGAACTTCCTGCCCGTCGACCGATGCTTTGATACGTTTGGTGTCCAACACTAATGTTTCATAGTCGAGACGCTCGTTTGTATCGATCTTTTCCTTTTCGGTTGTTCTTCGTAACACGGCCTTAACGCGTGCGACTACCTGGCGGATCGAAAATGGTTTTGAAATATAATCGTCTGCCCCCAGGTTAAAACCTGTCAGCATATCGTTTTCCGTATCTTTGGCTGTCAGGAAGATGATCGGGATGTCGGAGGTGCTTTCTTCTTTCCTTAAAATACTCGCCATCTTGAATCCGGAGATTTCTCCCATCATGACATCCAGTAAAAGCAGCTGATAAACAGACAGGTCCTTTTTCAATGCTTCTTCCGCATTGAAAGCCGTATCCACCTCGTAACCTTCAATTTCCAGATTAAATTTGAGGATTTCGCACAAGTCCTCTTCGTCGTCTACAACAAGAATTCGGGGCATATCCATAGTCTTTTTTATTTAATTGAAATGAAAAGCTCATTTCATTGTTTACAAAATTAATTATTTTCCTGCAAAGGAAGGCATTTGGTATTTCGGCAAAGTGAAATAACTGTTACATTTATGTTACAAAAGGGTCTTTTGATGGATGTTATATCGAAAAATATTATATATTTGTATGCATTTGCCATAAGTATAAACCACTATTGATGAGTAAGATGAAATACTATTTGACTTTTTTATCGGTGTTGTTTTCCTTTTTTCAGCTAAGCGCACAACGCATTGAATTACCGGATGAGCGTATATTCCTGTTATCGGATAAACCGGTATATAAGCAGGGTGATACCATACAAATTCATGGTCAGTTGTTAGCATCCGGCAGGCAGTATGACCGGTACAGCAATTATATTTATGCAGAACTGTTCGATGAGAAAGATTCTGTTCTTATCCGGCAAAAGACGAAATGTGATGTTGACGGCGCTTTTACCTTTCCCTTTCAGACGGAGTATGATTGGCCCGGCTCTGTTTATTATTTACGAGCCTACACCCGGATGATGCAAAACTTTCATTCGGCAAGCTTTCCGCAGATAGAATTACCCATTGGAATGGAGTTGTTTATTCCGGAAGCGAATGTCCCGGGTGTAAAATGTCTTTTCTTTCCGGAAGGCGGTCAGTGGGTGAATGGAGAGGTTCAGAATATGACAGTCTACCTGGCTGATAGTCATGGTACTCCTTTGCAGGTTCCTTTTTATATACTGAATAACACCGATACGATTATCAGTACGACATCCTTATCTTCCGGTTTACAAACGATCCGTCTTCTTCCGAAGGAAGGTGATCAGTTTGTTTTGTATGCAACGTATGAGGGGGAGAAAATCCTGTTCACTTTGCCGGAAAGGATACAGGGACACACATTGCAAAGCGCTATGAACCGAAACAAAATAAGCTATAGAGTGATTTCTGACGGAGCCGGGATCACCAGCGAGCGTCTTTTTGTTTTTCGACCGGCAAACGGTCTGGAAGAGATAAAGCTGACCGAACAGCTAAATACTGGAATCTTGAGCCTGCCACCGGAAGAGACAGGGTTATTCGTTCTCTTCCTGACAGATAAATCTGCCAATGTTATAGCTCAAACTGTTCATTGGAGAAATGACGAACGCCCTTCTTTGGGACTGGATAAAAAAGAATACTTAGTCGGCGAAACGATCTGTCTGCCGGCTGATTTTTCAACCGATAGTATTCGTTTATTCCACCGTATTGTAAAAAGAAGGCAGATCGCCAAGCCTGCCATTCTACAGGCGGAGTTGGAAAACGAACTCTTTTCGCCTGTCATTTTTCCCAAACATTACCTGTCGGATGAATCCGGTATGACTAAGCCGGATATAGAAGCATGGCTGCGTACCGCCCGTTTTATTCGTTTCAATCCGACGGAGATTGTCGATAAGAGATTCAGTTATCGTTTTCAACCTGAAATAATGAATATGTTTACGGGGCGGGTTACATATAAAAGCGGTAAGCCGTTAAAGGGTGGAAGTATTGTGGCGTACAATTCGGTGACGAATCAAGTCGATGCCGGTGAAATAGATTCGAAGGGGCGTTACCTTATTTCTATAACGGACTTTAAAGAGGGTGATTACTTCTTTCTGCAGGCACATCCGGCGAAAGGTACTGCCGGTTTTTACGAATATATTCCCGACAACGATACATTCCCGTCTGTTGTCAATCGTTTGCATTATTATCGTCTGGATCATAAATATGCTGAAGTAAGTGCAAGCTATCAGGATAGTTCCGGTTTTACTTACCGGGTAGACGAGTTCGGTAACAGGGATTATATCATGCCTGAAATAACTGTAAAAGCGAGGAGCAGACAAGACAAAGCCGTATCCACCGAGAAGTTCTATAATGTCACATATCTGGATGAAGAAGAACTGGATAGACGTAACTACGTGGATATGGAAAATGTCTTTATGGATATGCCCGGTGTCTCTTTCTTTTGGTCTACCGTGAAGGATGAACAGGGTATGGATAAAAGAATGCCCCGGTTAATTAGTTCGAGGGGATTCAGTACATTGAAAGGAGGTGACCTGGTCATATTGTTAGACGGACAAAGGATCCCTTTGGAAGAAGTAGTCAATTTGCTTTCAGTCCGGGATGTCTCATCCGTTGAGTTGCTTAAACCCTGGCAAACAAATGCTGTAACGTTTGGAGCAGTCAACGGAGCTGTACTGGTTACAACCAAAAAAGAAGGACGTTCTGCCGAAATCACCAGTAAAGGCTTCTATTATTATCCCCGTGGGCTTGTGCAAGGGAAGAAATTTTCCGATAAAACTATCCAGGCTCCGTCTACCCCCGGTTTATATGACTTGCTAATTGACTTGGTGACCAACAAAAGGGAGGTCCATTCCTACAGATTACCGTTCGTTGTCCGCTGATTTGTTCCATATTATTGGGGTTGGAACTTGAAATAATAGGGTGTAACAAGAAAAAAACTTGCATAGTTAAAAAAGATGTTGTACTTTCGCGCCGGTTTAGAAGGAGAGATGCTCGAGTGGTTGAAGAGGCACGCCTGGAAAGCGTGTAAACCCCTAAAGGGTTTCGCGGGTTCGAATCCCGCTCTCTCCGCGGAAAACAATAGTGGAAGGTTAGATATCTAAGGGATGCCTACAGGCTAGATGCTTGTAGGTTTTTTTATTTTCCGATACACATATATAAATGCAGGAATCAAAAACAAGTCTGCAGCCATCCATGCCGTTGCGTCACCGAAGCAGACAGCCAGAAAACCGAATGCCGGTACTGCATAGATACTGACCAATGTCCGGGCGATCATTTCGGATACGCCGGAAAGCATTGCCAGGTTGGTGAATCCGGCTCCCTGGATTGTGTAACGAAGAATACAGAGAATACCCAGGATAGGGAAGAAGGAGCAGGAGATATGCAGGAACTGGATCGCATCTTTAATAATTTCCGTTTCTGCCGGATCGACAAATATCAGGATCAGTTCACGTGAAGCCAGCATCAATATAAGGAATGAGAAGGCAGCATAGACAAGCATCATCAATCCGCTGGCTTTGATGCCCAGCCAGATACGTTCCGGTTTGCCAGCCCCGTAATTCTGCCCGGTATAGGTAGCCATAGCAATTCCGAGACTTTCGAAAGGACAAATAAAGAAGGATTTGATACGTACGGCGGACGCATAGGCTGCAATGCACGCTGATCCTAACGCATTATTGGCACTTTGCAACATGATACTGCCAATGGCTGTGATGGAAAATTGAAGTCCCATCGGGACACCGATCCACATCAGGTTTCCTGCCAGCTTAGACTGGAACTTCCTTTCTTCCCGCGTACTTCTCAATATATCGAAACGACGGTGCATATAAACGAAACAGAGGACTGCCGATATTCCCTGGGAAAGTAGTGTGGCTATGGCCGCTCCGGCAACGCCCCATTTAAATACCAGGATGCAAACCAGGTCGAGGATCACATTCAGAATGGTGGAAAAAAGTAGGAACCAAAAAGGTGTCTTGCTATCGCCCAGTGCCCGGATAATGCTTGACAGCAGATTATAAAAGAAAGTACAAGGTACGCCGATGAAAGTAACCAGTAAATAGAAATAGGCATCTTTAAAAATATTATCCGGCGTTTGCATAACCCTCAGAATATCTTTGCAATATATACTTGTAACGACCGCAATGATAACCGACATAACAGTCGCCAGTTGTAAACTGATGGAAACATATTTCCTCATCGTGCTGTAATCCCTGGCACCGAACTTCTGTGCCACCGGAATACCGAAACCTGCACAGCATCCGTTACAAAATCCTATAATAAGAAATATGACAGACGTACTTGCTCCGACAGCAGAAAAAGCATCGATTCCCAAAAATTTACCGACAATAGCCGCGTCTATCAAAGAATAAGTTTGTTGAAGCAGATTTGCCAACAGTACCGGCATAGCAAAACTGAAGATCAAGGGCAATGCCGCCCCCGATGTCATTTCTTTTGAAGTTCCCATAACAATTTCCCTAAACAATCGCCGCAAAGGTAACTATTTTATAGTAAAAAGGATTAAGATACACTTATAAAATCTATTGCTGAGTAACCCAATAAATCATATATTTGTACGAACAAAGCAATTCATCTTATATGCATAGTTTTACAAACGCGAAACAGTTGACCGGAATGATTGTCTGTGTTACCTTATTGTTTGCTTGTCAGCCTGATAAACAGACCGGATTAAACGAAAAAGAGCTACTGGGCAAGCAACTTTTCTTTGACGAGAATCTTTCGGAACCTACAGGGCAATCCTGTGCAACCTGTCACACGGCAGAGAAAGGTTTTGCAGATATATATTCCCGTGTCACTTCTGAAGGAGCAGTCAAGGGACGCTTTAGCAATCGTAACTCGATGACCTCTGCTTATGCTTGTTATGTCCCGCCGCTGCATTACAGTGATGAGGACGAAACCTATGTCGGAGGACTTTTCTGGGACGGTCGTGTCAACACGCTGGAAGAACAGGCAGCCCAACCGTTTACGAATCCGTTGGAGATGGGGAACAACGACAATGAAATGGTTTCAGAGAAAGTCCGTCGTGCCGGTTATTATCAGGATTTGGTTAAGATCTATGGAGAGCCAGTCTCCAACGATTCTCTCTTTTCATACATAACAAATGCCATTGCCGCTTATGAACGTTCGGCTGAAATGAATCCGTTCACTTCCAAATACGATGCTTGGGAAGCGGGTAAATGTGAACTGACAGCACAGGAGCAACTCGGATTGGAACTGTTCAAGGAGAAAGGGCTTTGTGCCGAATGTCATATTTTGGAACCCGATGAACGGGCAGGAAAGGTCTTGTTCACAGACCATACCTATGACAATTTGGGTATCCCGTCTAACCCGGATAATCCTTTTTTCACTACACCGGCTCCTTATAATCCTTGTGGGCGCGATACGGTCGATATGGGGCTGGGTAGTACTCTCAAGGATATTGCCGAAGCGGGAAAGTTCCGTGTCCCGACCCTGCGAAACATAACTTTGACAGCCCCTTACGGACACAATGGTTATTTCAATACGTTGGAAGAAATAATACATTTTTATAATGTCCGTGATGTGGAAGAATATCCACAGCCTGAATTTGCCGCAACTGTCAACAGAGACGAACTAGGCAACCTCGGTCTGACACCCGAAGAAGAAGCTGCTATTATTGCTTTCCTGTCGACGCTAACAGATGGATATCGGGCGGACTAGGTTATAATCTTTCTTCTGTTTTCAAAACATTTTGCATTCTGCCATAGTTCTTTTATAAAGCAAAACATAAAAGAAAAAAATGAATATCTTTGCTTTCAATAAATAAATTCTATATAGATCATGAAAGCAAAGATATTTTTATTGTCGCTTGTCGCGTTTTTTGTCCTGTCGGCACAGGCAGCAGTTGTCGATACCATAAACGTTCGCAGTGATGCGATGAACAAGGATGTTCAGACTGTCATTGTTTTACCGGGGAGCGGGAAGACTACGGTTCCGGTTATCTATTTACTACACGGTCATGGTGGGAATGCCAAGACCTGGATCAATGTCAAGCCGAATCTGCCGGAGATCGCCGACCAGTATGGGATCATGTTTGTCTGTCCGGATGGTAAGAACAGTTGGTACTGGGATAGCCCGGTCGATCCTTCCTATCGATATGAAACATTTGTTTCCAAAGAACTGGTCAGTTACATAGATACCCATTATCCGACTGTAAAAGACCGTAAAGGGCGTGCTATCACTGGTTTGAGTATGGGAGGACATGGTGCCATGTGGCTATCTTTCCGTCATAAGGATATTTTTGGTGCGGCAGGAAGTACAAGCGGCGGTGTCGATATCCGTCCTTTTCCGAATAACTGGAATATGAGTGAGCGTTTGGGAAAGGAGAGTGAGAACCAGGAAGTATGGGATAATCATACGGTGATCAATCAGGTAGACCGCCTGAAAAATGGTGATCTGGCGTTGATCTTCGATTGCGGTTACAGCGATTTCTTCTTTGAGGTGAATAATGATTTCCATAAAAAACTGTTGAAATATAAGATCGACCATGATTTCATTGTGCGACCGGGTGCGCATAACGGTGAATACTGGAATAATTCTATCGATTACCAGATATTGTTTTTCAAGAAGTTCTTTGACAGGAAATAAAGGACCGGATAAGAGGGATAACCACTAGCTTAATTGTTGATTACATTCTTTTCATAAAACTCCAATGCACATAGATTATCCGCTATGACCTCTATTGCTACCTGTCCGCCTTGCCAGGCATAAACAGAATCGATGAAGCTATCCGTCAGGCGGATAGCTTCCGTCATGTTCAGTTCATTCATCCAGTGTTTGAGATCCTCCAGTTTTTGGAGGGTGACAGGCTGTATGTTGCGTAAGCCGGAGAAGGCGATGTCGGAAAGCAGGAGTTCCAATTCGGCAAGGAGGTTTTTAAGTATCATTTCATTCGATTTTAAGAGTTAGAAATAGAAATTGTCGGTCTCTGAAGCTGTGACGATACTGACCGGGATCAATGTATCCGGACGTTTCAGGCAAACCATATACCGCTGTTTTGCTTCTGCGTACCACTGTCCCATCTGTTCCAATCGGCGGATGGCATTCCGGTTCAGCTCGTTATATGCCAATGAACCTTCTGTTTCGTGTTGTTCATCCGCCATCGTGAAGTACAGTTTCTGTTCGGCAGTATTGAAGCTCACTTCTGAAAGATGTGCGAACGGGACCAAGGCCAGTTGTTCCGGCTGCTTCTTGCGGAAATAATCGTACCGCTGTTCGGGGCGTATTGTCAGGTCGGATAACTCAGGGATGGCAAGTAAGGTATCCAGACTGCTGATCGTAACCTTGTCGTCTATTTCACATTGCGTCTGCGAGGAGGATGAGAGACGGTTCTGCCTGTTCATTTTGAAATTACGCAAAGTCAGCGTAGATGTCGATAGCCGGGCTAATGAGATGTTGCTGCCCCAGAAACTTTGTATTTCCAGTTGGCGTCGCATATTCTCCGGCGTGACAAGTGTTTGGGTATGCTCATAATAATCAGCCATACTCGAAGTCAGGGTACAGATACTCTGTTTCTCATGGTAGAAGAAATAGGCCGTAATACCGAAATATCCTGAACGGGTCTGCCACGGATAAGCTCCCAGACCTGTAAAATGCCCGATGGGGGTTGTATAATAATCCGACCGTGTCCCTTCGATCAGTTTACTGAGCATTTCGTTGTTCTGTGTGTTCCGTAAGATCAGCCTAAGTGTGTTATGTAGCCGTGACAATGTGGCAAAGGTAGTCAAAGGCTGGAAGCCGACATGCTTGGCGAGCATATTTTCGATGTCGGAAGAAAGTGAACGGAACAAACGTGCCAGATTGCCTATCCCGCATGTCTCCAGGCGGATGGAATATTGTATGGCTGTCTCCGCCTCATTTTCCCCGCAACCGATCAACCCTTTTTCGAATATGCCGGTAATGAAGCGGGAAGTTCCCCGTAAGACGTCTATCGTCTCTTCCGTCAGCAGGGACAGTTCGGGTTGGTTGCCGTCGGATTCGGAAGATAATATACCCTGGCTACTAAGGTATGACAGGATAGCAATCAGTTTGTGTTTACACAATCCGCTTTCTCCGCATTTGCATATAGAACGATTAAGGCTGTCATCTTTTGGGAAATAGACCGTTATATTTTCTGTGTTGATGGTCGCTTCGAGCATGTCGCTTTCGATGAAGTCCGCCGTCCAACCATCCTGGATAAGACGGAGCGTATCTTCAAATAGTTTTTTGCCTGCCTGCTTGCGGAGCTGTGCCAGGTCTACCTTCTTCAACTCTTCCCAATCGTTGGCTGATGACTGTCGGGATACAGTTTCCGAAACGGCTTCCTGCTTGTTCTCTTCGGTGGCGACTTCTTCTGTCTTTTCTTCTACTTCCTTCGCCGCATAATCAGCCGCAACAAGTATTCCCATCAGGATATGTTTGCAGACTGTTTTAGAGGGACAGCTACAGGTACTTTGGGATATATTGGGATTCAGGGAGACTGTTATCTCGTCCAACTGAACTTGCAGGTGGTCGCCTGCTACGACCAGTTTGACCTGTCCTGTTGTTTCCAGGTCTTTCAGGGCACGTTTATACAAACCTTTGTTTGCCAGCGTAACCAGGAAGGCTTCGTTGGCGTAGGGGACGAACTGTCCGGCGGATGAATGGCATCCGTCTCCTTTTATGATATAATCTTTCCTATCCATTCGGCTAACTCTTCAGGGGTTATTGCAGCTACATCGGCACCCATGCCCGCAATGGTACGGGCGGCTCGGGCATCGTAACAAGGGGTACCGGAATAGTCGAGTGCAGGCAATACAAACAACTTGCTTCCGGCTTCGATAATGTCGTGGCAGGAACGGAACATATAGCTGTAATTCGTTCCGTCATACAGGTCGCTAACCAGTACCACGATTGTTTTCTGTGGTGCGGTAATCTGTTTCTTTCCGTATTCCAACGCCTTGTGTATGTCGGTTCCACCACCTAGCTGTACTTTCATCAGGATACCGACCGGATCATCGAGATAGTCGCTCAAATCGACTACCGAAGTGTCGAATATCACCAGCTTGACCGAGAGGAACGGCATTTTGGCAAAGATGGAAGCCATGACGGCGGTATAGATCACCGAATCGAGCATACTGCCACTCTCATCGACCAGGATCACGATATGCCAGGGATTGTAACGGCGTACGTTCTGATTGAAATAGAGGCGATCGGGGATGATTGTACCGTGTTCGGGACTGTAATTCTTCAGATTTTTCTCGATGGTCTGCTTGAAGTCAAAGTTCCGGAATATCTTGTAACTTGAATTGGTGTGCGGCAGTTTCTTCCCGTAGAAAGCTTTCCGTACGTTTATTTCCAGTTTCTTTTGGATATCCCGGATGACCTGTTCCACGATCGAGTAAGCCAGTTTACGGACAGGTCCCGGCATCATATTGCGGAATGTCAGAATGTTTTTCAGCAAACCGAGGTTCGGTTCGAGTTGGCTCAGGACGGATTCGTCGGTCAGCAGTTGGGTCAGGTTGTATTTATCCAACGCCTGCTTCTGCATGATCTCGACGGTCTTTTTGGGGAATAACTTCTTTACTCTTCTCAGCCATCCCGGAACAGTCAGTACGGAACCTCCGCGGCCTCCCCGGTTCGGGAAGTCGTTGCGTATTCCCTGTTCATCGGTATATTCGCGGTTGTAAAGGAAATAAAGTGCGCCGTCCAGTTCTGTATTTTCCGGATCGAGGGGCAGGCTATTTTCTGCAAAGTCACCCAGTATGAGTCGCCAGCGGTTGACTATTTCCTGTTTGTTATTCGGGTTGTCCATCATGCGATCCTCCATGTTTTAAGTGCTTCTGCGGCAAGGCTGTCCAGGCGCATGGCTTCTGTTATTTCTTCCTGCGAGACGGTGATGCTTCCTGTTAAGCGGGCTTCCGATACCTGGTGATATTCCGCTACCTGTTGTCCCAGTCGGCTGATCTCTGCCGGAAGGAAACCGGTAAAGGCATAACGCAGGTTCGGCAGGATAGTGAGGAAAGTCTCCTGGTCGGCATTGGCTATGACCCGGTTTATAGCTTCCAGGATATGCGGGTCGACAAACAATACGTCGCGGGCGATCAGGAACAATCCGCAGATAAATGAAGCGGCCTGTTCCGGGTGGGTAATGCTGCTTTCGAGGTAGGCGGCTATCTGTTGGCAAAAAGTGGCTTGTCCGGTTCGCCCTTCTTTATAATGTATAGCGAGGCATAAACCGAAAAGACGGCTGTTGCTGAAACTGTCGTTCAATACTTTCTCTACGGCAGCGATGAAGGCGGCGGTGTCGAACCAGCCTTTCGCATCCATTGTGAAACTGTAAAGGTTACGCATCTGTTCGCAGATCTCCTGTTCCTCTTCTTCCGTCGTGCTTTTCAGAGAAGGGATCAGAACGACGGCTCCTTTGAATGCGGTCCGTGCCAGTTCGGCAATGACGGGCTGGATATTCCCGTCCATCAGCTGTTGCATGTTGGCAAGGTATAACAAGCTGTTGATCAGTTTGCAAAGGTTGATAAAATTCCCTTCGCTTTCCACCACCAGCCGGATAGTATCTTCGTATTGAAGATAGAAACCTTCTATACCCATAACCTGGACGGAGAGGAGCAGTTTTCCCAATTCCTCAGCCGTCATATTATCTTTGAAATTCTTTTCTATCAGCGAATTGCAGACCTGTGATAAGGTAGCCCCGTAGACAGACAAGTCGATCAGACGGGTTTCAACGCCCGTGGCATAGCGGCATATCCATTGTTCCCGTACAAGGTTTTTATTCTTCTGATTCACATAATCGGGACCCGACTGGAGTGTGGCGAAGCCTGTTTCCAGAAACTCCATCTGATGGAGGAAGCGGCTTTTCCTGTAATGAGCCGGGTTCTTGATAATGTCGAGCGTTACTTCCTGTCGCTCGATGGTAGATGTCTTTAACCGGTGGAGCGAACACAAGACACGGAACTCGTGTACGACGGGAGGGATGCAGTCATTATCTGCGATCTTTCCTGTCCCCATGCCGGAAAGAAGACGATACAGGAAGTCCACTTCGAAGGTCGAGGTGGCATTCAGGTCACCTTTCACGAAACAGCTTCGTACACCGTCCAGCAATTCGTAAACACCTGTACTTTGCTTGCCTCTTAATACGGCCAGTGAGCGTGCCATGTTGAGGGCATTGATCTCGTCGGGTAGCGAGATCATCTGTGTCTTACGGGCATACCGGGCTGTCTTGATGATATATTCGAGGACGGTAGAGGCGAACGGGTCTTTCTTCTGCTTTTCTATCTTTTCCCAGACTTCCTGGTAGAAAGCCGGAAAAGGCATGCCGGCAGCATAACCGCTTTTGCTGTCTGCTTCCTTGAAAGTATAAGGCATCAGGTAGGAAGCGACATGTTCCCGGTTACAGGTTTTGAGCGATGGCTTTTTGTCCGATTGCAGCGCTTCCATAAGTCCGGAGATATGGAAGGCACCGGCTATTACCAATATCTTTTTATTGTCGGGTAATGCTTTCCGTATTTCTTCTGCCATATAAGTTTCCCGTAATCGGTCTTCTTTCAGGGAGATCTCGTTTTCGGGCGTTGCTAGACGCATAAAGTAACCGAGGTGGAAGAGGTTGCGGACGAAAGCCTGCGTTTCCAGGTTGGCAGCGTCCAGTTCGAAGCGGCTTTCCCAGAACTCTGCAAAACTCCGGCATCCTGCCTTACGGGCAATCATAGCCGTATAGGTATTTACTTCGTATTCTTTATTTTCGTTGTAATAGAACTGTGTCTGCGGTTCTTCCTCGATCTTGTTTATCAGACGGAGCGCATAAGGCAGGTCGATGAAACGTACCGGCGTATGGCTTCGTGTCCCTTCACGAATGGCTACCAGTTCCGGCGAATAGGCCAGGAAAGGGTAATAGGCACGATACTTTTCTTTTTCCTCGTTTACTTTTCCATCCTTGTCGTCATAGCTGTAGTAGATACAGAAGGGAGGGACCGACTGCTCGTCGGCAATGTAAGGAAGCAGTTCTGCTGAGTCCGACGGACCTTCTATCAGGATCAGTTCCGGACGGAAACGCTCGATCGTACGTCGTAGATGCAACGCACAGGCCGGGGAGTGGTGACGTACCGGAAAGTACACCACCTGTCCGTCCATATCGAAACTACCGGTGAAGAGGCGGTCTATTTCAGCCAGGTCCGGTTGTCGTAGTATTCCTTCCATTTTCCTCCTTGTCTTTCGGCTTTCAACCGGACCACACCGTTAAAGTAATCTTTCAGTTTGGGCAGATCGTCTTTGTTCTCTTTCATCACGGCACCCAGCAGGTTCTGCACGAGCGAACGCATACTGACTGTCCCGTCCCCGTAATAATAGCCGTCCAGGGCGGACTGGTAATAAACGGATACAGCTTCCGCCGTGCTCATCACGCCCGACATCTTTTGTATCTTGGCTTTCTCGAAGGAGGTGCCGTTGCGCAACTCATTGAACGTGGAAGCGAGGATATCGACCACTTCTTCCTGCATTGGCATTTCAAGGCCGTTGGCGGCGAGCATGCCTTCGCACTGGTCGGTGATGATACGGCTTTCGAGTGCCACGCTCCGGATCGGCTCTACGGTCTCGAAGTTGAAACGGCGTTTCAGGGCGCTACTCATTTCATTGATCCCTTTGTCGCGGGTGTTGGCGGTCGCTATCACGTTAAAGCCGGAAGAGGCGAAGAGCAGTCCTTCTTCTCCCAGTTCGGGGATGTTCAATACCCGGTCGCTCATGATACTGATCAGGCTGTCCTGTATTTCCAGCGGACAACGGGTGATCTCTTCGAAGCGGGTGATAATGCCTCGTTTCATACCGATGTAGACGGGAGAGGGGACAAGTGCTTCTTTGACAGGACCTTTGGCCAGGAGGAGCGCATAGTTCCAGGAGTATTTGATATTGTCCTCACTGGTTCCCGCCGTACCTTGTACCGTGTTGGTACTGATACCGCAGATGGCGGCAGAGAGCAATTCGCTTAACATGGTCTTTGCCGTGCCCGGTTCGCCGACGAGCATAAGACCCCGGTTGCCAGCAAGGGTAATAATGGAGCGTTCCACCAGTGCATCGTCGCCGAAGAACTTCGGAGTGATGGTGATCTGTCGTCCGTCCAGTTCGATCGGTTCCTTCTGTCCGAGGATAAAGGCACGGACTGCACGTGGGGAGAGCTGCCAGTTGGTGGGTCTGGCTCCCGTATCTTGTTTGCGGAGAGCGGCAAGCTCGTCGGCATACCGCATCTCCATCAAGGGTTTTTGTATTTTGTTATCCATAGATTAATCTGTTTCTTTTTGTTTTATAACTGACGGGTTAGTCTTCCAGGGAGAAGGCTTTGACCAGGATATCCAGTATACTGCTGACAAACCGTTCCGGTATGGACGATATCGGCAGCCTTTCCTCTTTGGGTAACCGGATCGTGTTGATATCTTCTCCTTCCTCTAACGCTGAAAAATATAATTCGTTCAGATGGCAATTGCCCCCTTCTATTATATAAGAAAGTTGCGCCACGACATTGAACGATCGATCCAGTATATAAAGGATATTATTCTCCATCCGGGTGGTGACATCTGCCGTTTCGAAATCATAGATGTTACTGATATATACTTTCTTCCCGGAATAACGGAAGAGAGTGTCTCCCTGTTTTTCCTCTTCTTTCAAAGGATGGACCGGAGTATTTAACTGAGGAATGAGAGGGACGATCTCGTAGTCGTCCAGCTGTTCTTTCCAGCGTGCCAGTATTTCTTCCGTCAGGTCGATCGGATGCACCAGGGAAATGCCTGCATCGTCGGGGAGGATAAACTCTTCCTCGTAAGCAGTGGTAAATGTACCGTCTTCCATGTATCGGAAGGAGTTTTGAAGCTTCCTCTCTTTGTAGACACCCCAGATAAGTCCTTTTGCCAGATAACGCATGACTGGGTTTTCGATGAAAGTAGCCAACCAGGAATTTTTGGACCAACTCCGTCCGTTCTTCAGGGCTTGTTCCAGACGCTTTCTTTGGATATTGGTCTGTGTTTTGACCTGTTTCTTTAGCCCGGCAAGTTCAGCCCTGGCTTTTTCTGCTTTTTCCCGGTCATCTCTTTTAGTGGGGGCAGGGAGGGATTTGCTTACTTTCTGCTTTTCAACATCCAATACCGAGACAGTGAAGTCCGGCATCAATGTTACATGGAAAGTGCGTGTACCATAGTCTACCACTTTTTCACCCAGCCGGTCGAATCCGAAAGTCGGGATGATCTGGTCGGCCAGGACTTCGACGGGCAGTCTTTTCCGGACAGCCGCCTGCCGGAATGCTTCCCAGGCAGAACGTTTGTACGTGCCGCTCGGAGCAGTCTCCATCCATTCATTCAGGAGAATAAGAGCATTCGGACTGGCTTTTAATCCCAGCAGCTTCATCGTGAATCTGACAAGTTGTTTGCGGGCAGCCTTCGACCATGCTTTGATCCGCGGAGCTAACCGGGCGATCTGTTCTTCTCCCCCGTAAAAACAATAGGGGAGCAGGAGCATTCTTCTGCCGGCTTCCGCTCCGTCCGACAACCAATACTGATACAGTTCTTCCAAAGCTGCCTGCCATTCTTTTTCATCGAGGAAAGGAACGATCGCATCACAGGCATGCAGGCGGGTTACCTGGACAAGCGATGCGTATTCGCTTAAGATGTACCGGATCACATGACGGGGGACGAACTCGTCCACATCGGTTTCGTTCGCCCAATGAATCCTGGTATAAGGCTTTTGCGGTAACCAGGCTATTTGCTGCGTACAATACAGTTCGATATGTTCGCTGCAATAGTCGAGAACGGCTTTCTTGTTCCTGAACCTGATTTTAGCGGCGGAGGCATGTGAGTTATCCCAGTATTTGAATAGCTGTCTGCTCCAGTTCCGCAACTCTTCATCCAGTTCCGGATATAATTGTTCCAGCAGAGGGCGGGTTTTCTTTTCCTTGTTGAGGATGATCTTTTCGATTTTCCTGCGGATCAGCTTTGAGTTTTCTTTCAGTAGCTCCAGCAACTGTCCGTAGTCCTGCAAGCCGCAATCGGAAAACAGCTTATCCAACCAGATCAGTTTCTTTTTAAGTGGAATATCGCTATATAAATAGTCGTATGCTGCCTGTTTGTTTTTACGAATCAACTCGTCGATGGGGATCTCCCTCGCTGTGTTCAGAAGTTCCCAGTCGGAAGTACTATATGCTTCGCAATAGGTGTCGAATAATGCTGCTAAATCCGGTTGTTGCTTTTTCTTCATATCCTTTTTATTCTTCTTTCAATACATCAAAAATACCCAGTACGCTGCAAAGGAAACGGGCGGGAACGCTTTCGGGAGAGAGGATTACGTTGTTCTTCGGCTCGTCGTCGGTCGTTTGGTCTTCTCCCATACGGTACAAAATAACGTCTCCGAGCGTTACGTCATCGTCATACTCCTGTCCCATGTACATGTATTCGAAATTCAGCAGGGCTGCAATATTCAGAAACTTGTCCACGAGGTGATAACAGGTGTAGCTTCCTGCATCCCAGACTTCTCCGCGCACCATGTTGTGCTTCCTGGCAATACCGCTTATCTTTCCTGACTTGACAATCAGACCGTTGTAACGCGTGATCTTGTTGCCATTCGTCTCTTTTTCTCCTAAAACAATTATAGGAGCAGTTAGTTGCGGGATGGGCTGTACTATTTCATAATCATCCAGTTGTTCCTTCCAGCCGGCAAGAACATCTTCTTCCAGTTCAATGGGGTGAACGAGTGTGATAGCAGCCTTTTCGGGTAATGTATATTCTTCTTCATCCACCGTATTGAATGTGCCGTCTTCCATATAACGGAATGTACCGGTCAGTTTGTCCCCGTCGTACACACCCCATATCAACCCGGTAGCGAAGCGGTGCATGATCGGGTTTTCCACAAAGAGCGTGTTCCAGGAATCGACCGTCCAGCGGCGTCCGTTCATTAGTACTTTCTCCAGGCGGTTGGTTTGTGACTGTACGGTGGCTTTGATCTGTTTCTTTAATTCGGAAAATTCTTTTTTGGCAGCCGTTGCTTTTACTGCATCGTCGTTTGCTTCGGGAGCTGGCATGGACTTGATCGTCTTTTGTTTCTCGTTGTCGAAGATAGACAGCGAGAAGTCGGGCATCAGTGTAACCGTGAAGTTTCGCGGACCGTAATCGAGTATCTTTTCTCCTTCTTTGTTGAAACCCAACATGGGGACTATCTTGTCGGAGAGTTCGTCTTCCGGTATTTCCAGTGCTTTGGCGGCAAACGTAAAGGCGGCTTTTGCTGCATTCTTTACTTGGTTGTTCGGGAACTTGACAGAGATACCGTCGATCATAACCAGTGCTACGCTTCCTCCGTTCATGGCAATGGCATTGACAACGAAGGCAGCAATGGCACCGCGTGATGCTTCGGCCCAGTCTTTCAACTGTGTTTTCAAGCGAAGGATCTGTGTGTCGGAACCGTAGATGCAATACGGAACCATGATCATCTTCTTTTTGGCTTCCGCACCGTTCTCTTTCCAGAACAGATAAATATTTTCCATCATCTGTTGGAAGTCGGGGGCGTGCAATTGTTCTACCACTTTATCGCAGGCTTTGACCTTATAGGCTTCTTCCAGGCTCAGGTATTCGGAAAGGATATAACGAGTGACGATGGCCGGTGCTTTCTCCGCCATATCGGCAAAGCGGACATCGGTGAACATGTCTTCGGGTATCCAGGCGATGAACTTTTCATTGTCGTTGTCGAAGTTGTCGTTGCAGTATTCGACGACGCTTTCTTTCGTGAAGGTGAAGTCGGCACCGAACTTCCGTTCGTTATCCCAACGTTTGATGATGCGCTTTCCGGCAGCCAATGCGTCTCCTTTCAGTTTGGGCAGGCTTGATTCCAGCAATGGGCGGGTTGCTTCTTCGTGGCCGTTTATCAATTCTTCGGCTGTTTTGCGGAGTATCTTCGATTTATTGGATAATAATCCGATGAGCGGTTTGATATCGGTCAGTTTGCAGGTGCCGTAGATCATGTCGAGCCAGTTTTGTGTCTCTTCGATCGACAGTTCGCCGCTGTTTAATAGATCCAGTGCGGTTGACTGATTGTCGATGATATCTTCTTTTTCCAGAGTATCCTGCATCCGGTACGGGTTATAGGCATAGGCTTTGAAGACTTGGGCGTACGTAAAATTGCTTGCCGTGTTCAATAGAAGCTGCAGACTTTTACGGGATGGACGGTTCAGCCACTTTTTCCGTGTCTCAAGGAAAATATAAGCCGTAAGGATTGGATTGTTTACCGTGACACTTGTACGAATCTGGATCATTAATATATTGATAAATCGCTTGGCCAGTTCCGACTGTTCGTATAAAAGGGCCAAAGCTCCGATCATTAGGCCCGGAGCATTTCCTCCGTAGTTATATCCGAAGTTACTGCAAAGTTTTAATCGGTTTTCCCAGGCAGTCTGCGGAGTGGATTCATTCATGGCTGCCGAGATCAGGTTGTCGGCATTGCCTAAAGATTCTCCCAGAATATTCAGCATGCAACGGGCCTGCAGCTCCTTACTTGTAGCCAGTTCTTCCGTTCCCTCGCCATTCTCTAAAAGGATTGCCAATAGATAAAGGCTGTTTACCGCTTGCTGGACGGCAGTTGTTTCTGCCAACATCCGGTAGACAGTCATGAACAGTTCTTTGTTCTCTTTATACAATGTGTGAAACAGTGAGGGTTTGTCTATATCGTTATCTTCGGTCAGGACCAGATAGTAATATATGTCCAGCGGTGCCTCGATCGATTGCAGGAATGCGGGCATTTTATGCGGGTTGAGATGATAGAACAACGCGCGTGCCGAGATCTTATCTTTGAGGGAGTGGAGTAAACGCTCCTTTAATTCGGGGCTGAACTTATAGCTGAAATACAGGATATATGTAAAGCTCGGACCGGAATATTTGCCGGTTAAAGCTGTCAACACCGGCAGGTAACGGGCATATTTACCGGCATCCTGCTCCAATAACAGTATCATCAGATATAATGCCAGATACAGTTCGTGGTTGCTGTTTCGTTGTTCCTCCAGTTCTTTCAGCTTGTTGGAAAGAAGTTGGTCGGCAAAAGCCTCCGATTCTGCCGGGCAATATTTAAGCAATATCTCTGCTATTTCGTATAATTCCGGGCCTTGTGCTTTGTGACGGCTTACCGACTCTTTGATTAAGTTCTTGAAGTCGTGGCCGTAGCCGATACGCAGGCAGAGTTCCAACTCGTCTTTCAAGCCCCATTTATGGATAGGTCCGTCACGGCGTATCTTTGAGATGATAACTAGCATGCGGCGTGCCAGTTCTGCATTTTCTCCGTTCAACTCGTGTAGGAGCCAGCCGTCGTAACTGACATATATTTTGGGGCCCGAAATAATCACTTCGGGTACCTGATCGATCTTCTCTTCCAGATATTCATATACTTTAGGGGTAAAGGCGCATTTGTAATATCCTTGCTCATAGATCCTGGACCATTGTTCGAGCATTTGTTCTTTTGTCATGGTATCTTTAAAGTTTGCTTTGATTTAATATAAAAGCAAATGTATAAAAAATATTTTGTAATTTTGCACCTTCTAAACAATATGGGTGTGAGAGAAACAATGAATAAATATCTGAAATGGTTGTTACCGGTGATTTTTATCGCCTACTACAGCAGTATCACGTTGTTTATTCATGTCCATATCGAACATGGCACGACGATTGTCCATTCGCATCCCTTTGGAAAGCTGAAGGGCGGTGTCTGCCACCATCATGCTTCCTTATCTGAAATACAACTATTCCACATACTGACGACTCTCAGTGTGGAAGACGGAGCCGTACATGCCCTCTATCTGAATTTTAGCGCACAACAAATAGCTGAAATAGTTGAACAGCCGGTTTATCCGGACTATATGCTCCCCGACAAAGGGCTGCTTTCTCTTCGCGCTCCTCCCGTTTTCTGATAACAGATAGTAATACTTTAATTGATAAGGATAGGTGTTTCTAATGAAAACATACTCTCTTTTTAACTTTTTGACCTTGGTCGAAAATGTATTTGACCCAGGCCAAAAACATGTTTGACCAAGGTGAAAAATGTATTCGACCTGGGTCGAATATATAAAATGTCAGGTACTTTGGCTTAAAAAGTATTGTGCCTTACATTATAACATTACCTATTTATCAGAACAAATCGCAATGAATAAGATTTTTACTCTTATACTATGCCTGTGCTGTGTCTTTACGACTGCATGGGCTGATGATGCTCCGTCGCTGAACCCGTCGGATGCCAATATCGTAGGACATATATTGGACAAGAAAACAGGGGAGCATCTTTCTTTTATTAATGTATTCCTGAAAGGAACAACGATCGGTACGTCGACCGATGCAACCGGTCATTATTATCTGAAAAACCTGCCTGAAGGCAAGTTTACACTGGTGATGAAAACATTGGGTTTTAAAACTGTTGAGAAACCTGTTACTTTAAAGAAAGGAAAAACACTGGAAATAAATTTCGATGCGGAAGAAGACCTGGTGGCATTAGACGGGGTGGTCGTATCGGCAAACCGTAATGAGACAACGCGCCGTCTGGCTCCTTCGCTTGTGAATGTGCTCGACTCGAAAACCTTTGAAACAACGCATGCCACTTCCCTGGCGGACGGACTGAACTTCCAGCCGGGTGTACGTGTGGAAAACAACTGTCAGAATTGCGGATTCCAGCAAGTTCGTATCAACGGACTAGAAGGTCCTTACACGCAGATACTGGTGGATAGCCGTCCGATATTCAGTGCGCTGACCGGTGTATACGGGCTGGAGCAGATTCCGGCGAATATGATCGAGCGGGTGGAGATCATGCGTGGGGGAGGTTCTGCCTTGTTCGGTTCTTCCGCTATTGCCGGTACAATCAATATCATTACAAAGGAACCTTTGAGAAATTCCGCACAGATATCCCATTCACTAACAATGGTCGGCAGCGACCGTCCGGACAATAACACGACCATTAATGCTTCGCTGGTGACTGACGACCATAAGGCAGGTATCTATATGTTCGGGCAGAACCGTTACCGCGGTGCTTACGATCATGATGGCGACGGCTTTACCGAATTAGGTAAACTGAATGCCCGTACGCTGGGCTTCCGATCTTATCTGAAGACGAGCATGTATTCGAAGCTGACTTTCGAATATCATAATATCAATGAATACCGTCGTGGCGGTAACTTATTGGACCTGCCTCCCCATGAAGCGGATATCGCCGAACAGACAGAGCATAATATCAATGGCGGCGGTTTGAAATTCGACCTCTTTTCGAAAGATTATAAACATCGTTTGAACGTGTACACTTCAGCCCAGCATACACAGAGAAGCAGTTATTACGGTGCCGAAAAGAATCCGAATGCATACGGAAGTACGACCGATATGACCTTTGTGGGTGGTGCGCAGTATTCATACGAATGGGACAAATGCCTGTTCATGCCGGCTGAATTTACCGGCGGTGCTGAATATAACTATGATGATTTGCAGGATAAGATGCTGGGTTATCATCGTACGATCGAGCAGACTGTACATATCGGAAGTGTGTTCCTGCAAAACGAATGGAAGAATGAGAAATGGAGCTTTCTTGTCGGAGCCCGTATGGATAAACATAACCTGATCGATCATGCCATATTCAGCCCGCGTGCCAATGTGCGTTTCAATCCGATCAGCGATGTGAATCTGCGTATGTCGTATTCAAGCGGTTTCCGTGCGCCGCAGGCATTCGATGAGGATTTGCATATCACGGCTGTAGGTGGTGATGTGGCTATCATACAGATATCTCCGGACCTGAAAGAGGAAAATTCGCAGAGTGTAAGTCTTTCTGCTGATTTCTATCGCCGTTTCGGTCCGGTTCAGACCAATTTTCTGATAGAAGGTTTCTATACGGATTTACGAAATGTATTCATTTTGGAAGAGATTGGCCGTGATGATGATAACAACCTGCTGATGGAACGGCGCAACGGGAAAGGTGCCCGTGTAATGGGTATTAACCTGGAAGCAAAGGCGGTATATTCATGGATGCAGATACAGGCGGGTGCAACAATTCAGCGTAGCCGTTACAAAGAGCCGGAAAGCTGGAGCGAGAATAAAAACCTGGTACCTCAGAAGAAGATGTTCCGTTCGCCGGATGTGTATGGTTATTTTACCTCTTCATTTACTCCGGTAAAACGCTTTACCGCTTCGTTGACCGGAACGTATACCGGAAGTATGCTGGTGCAGCACCTGGCAGGCTATATTCCGGAAGACAGGGAGGAGACGACGAAGGATTTCTTTGATCTGAATGTGAAAGTGGCCTACGATTTCCCTCTCTACAAGTCTGTTACTTTGCAGGTGAATGCGGGTGTTCAGAATATCTTTAACTCTTATCAGGATGACTTTGACAAGGGGCCCCAGCGTGATGCCGGATATATCTATGGTCCCGGTATTCCGCGCAGTTATTTTATCGGATGTAAGATCAGTTATTGACAGGCTGATATAAAATATTCGGGAAAGCCCGGTAGAAGTTCCTTGCTTTTACCGGGCTTTATGTTTACTTTAGCGGCAATTTAATAAATCTGATATAACATGAATTTAAGTGATCCCAAGGATTGTCTGTATTGCACGAACAATCAGACATTACACGATCTGATGATCGAAATAGCTCCTTTATCCGTATCCAGACTGTTTCTTTTCAAGGAACAAACTTACTATGGACGTTGCCTGGTTTCTTACAAGGACCATGTACATGATCTGAATATGTTAAGCGATGAGGACAGGAATGCGTTTATGGCGGATGTGGTAAAGGTAACACGTGCCATGCAGAAGGTTTTCAATCCACAAAAAATAAATTACGGTGCTTATTCCGATAAACTTTCTCATCTTCATTTCCACCTGGCTCCTAAATATGAGGATGGTCCCGACTTCGGAGGAACGTTCATAATGAACCCTCAAAAGGTCTATTTGTCGGATCAGGAATATGAAGGAATGATTGCGAAGTTAAAGGATGCGTTGGTATAAAAATAAAAACAAAAGGAAAGCTGCCGGGCTTTCCTTTGTTGTTTATTTTAGTTGTTCAATAAAGCTTTTTGGATTCTGGCTGTTAGGCCAAATGCAAACAATGTAGATTGTCTTTTTTTCTACATAGTAAAGGATTTTATGGTTTCTATGTTCGACAAAGGAACGATAATTTCTTTTACATGTTTCGGTTTCCGGTTCATAAGATCCCATATTGGGATTTAATGCCAGCAAGTCTACGGTTTCTAAAATGCCATTAATGAATTTATCCGCAGCTCTAAGTCCCATTTCTTTTTTGTACCAGGCATAAATTGTTCGAGCTTGTTTTCTTGCTGTGCGTTTCCATGCAATAACTAAAGATTCCTCCATGAAGCGACAGCTTTTCGCATTTCATCTTGTGTGTAATAGACAGAATCTTCCTCTGCCAACCTAAGACTTTCCATCTTTTCTTCATGGGACAACGGGTGCATGGCACTTTCTATCTCTTCATCGGTAACGAAGTCTATCTCGTCAACAGTTACTCTACGGGATATTTTATATTTGTTAGATGCAATCCGTTTGATATACTTCTTTACTCTCTCGATACTTTCTGTGTCAAGGTTGATAATTTCGTTGAACAGTTCCAGGTGTTCACCCTGTAATTCCATTACTTTCATATGTTTGCTCCTTTCGGTTTTGATGAAGTACAAATGTATTTATTTTTTTGATAAGAACAATGAAATAACTCTTTTCTTTCAGGGGGCAGTGGTCACATGGCAATTATACTTGGTGAAGCGAAACCTTACGGAGCGGATCTTGATCCGCTCCGGTATAATAGTGGCGATATCCATGCGACCTGAACCATGTCGCTCCCGGATAATCTAACCTTTCAAACTTTTATTTATTTCATCAATATAATTGAGAATTTCTTCTCGACCCTCTTTTTTCTCGGAAGAGGATAGGAGGATAGGAGGTAGTTCTTCCCAGCTTTCCAGTAATTTATCCTGATAGGCCTTTAGGTTCTCCTTCAGACGTCCTTTGCTTATTTTGTCGATCTTGGTGAAGATGATTGAGAAAGGTACGCCATTTTCTCCCAGCCATTCCATAAACTCCAGGTCGATCTTTTGTGCTTCGTGACGGCAGTCGAGTAACACAAAGAGATTGGTTAGTTGTTCGCGTTCCAGTATATAATCTTCAATAATCCGCTGGATATTCTCCCGTCCTTCTTTGCCGCGCTGGGCAAAACCGTAACCGGGAAGGTCGACCAGAAACCAGTTGTTGTTGATTATAAAATGATTGATAAGCAAAGTCTTTCCCGGCTTCTGTGAAGTCATCGCCAAACCTTTCTTACCTGTCAGCATATTGATAAGGGAGGATTTGCCAACATTGCTTCGCCCGATAAAGGCATACTCCGGAAAGTTACCTGCGGGGCATTTCTTTACGTCTGTGTTACTGATAACAAATTCTGCACTTTTGATTTCCATATTCTTACGTTTTTATTGTTTTGTGTTTGACTGAAGCCGCCCATAGTCCGAAGAATGTGATTGCTCCGTTCAGCATCAGCATTTCATAACCGAAGGCGTAGCTTGTATGTTGTTTCACCAGCTGATCCGTCGTAAAACAGATCAGCGGTGAGAAGATACATATATAAGGAACATATTTGTCGCGCGGATGTTTTTTAGTGAACAGGCCAAAGACAAATAATCCCAGTAAAGGACCGTACGTATAGGAAGCGATCATATAGATGGCGTCGATTACGCTACGACTGTTTACCGCCTTAAAGATAAGGATAATCAGGGTAAATAAGACAGAAATAAGCAAATGGCTCATCAGGCGGGTACGCTTTGCCCGTGTCGCTTCTTCTTTTTCCACACCCAGGATATCGACGCAGAATGAAGTGGTCAGCGCTGTTAATGCCGAATCTGCACTGCTGAATGCCGCCGCTATGATACCGATCGTAAAGAAGATCAGGATGGAATGTCCCAATATACCGGAAGTACAGAACATCGGCAGGATATCGTCGTTCAGTACCGGCAATTCAATATGCTGCTGTGAGGCAAGGCTCAGCAACAATACGCCGAGAGCTAGAAACAGGAAGTTGACCGGTGTAAAGGCAAAGCCATAGGTATACATATTCTTTTGTGCATCTTTCAGACTTTTGCAGGAAAGGTTCTTTTGCATCATATCCTGATCGAGTCCGGTCATGACAATAGTGATAAAGATACCGCTGAAAAACTGTTTTACGAAATGTTGCGTACTATGCCAGTCGTCGAACTCAAAAATACGGAAATGCGGACTCTCGGTCAGTGTCCGTACCATACCGCCCATATCGAGCTCCATAGCGTCTTTCACTTTCCATATAATAACGACCAGCATGGCAACCAGGCAAAGCGCCTGTAGCGTATCGGTCCAGATAATCGTCTTTATGCCGCTGCGATACGTATATAGCCATACCAGGAAAATGCTGATAATGACAGTTACCCAAAAAGGGATATTCCAGGTACTGAATACGTAATGCTGCAGGATCAGAACAACCAGGTAAAGCCGTGCCGCCGCCCCGACAATCTTCGAAAGCAGGAAGAAAGACGCTCCAGTCTTATAACTTCTCCGCCCGATACGGTCTCCGAGATACGAATAGATCGATGTCAGTTGAAGTTTATAATAAAGAGGCAACAGAACTTGGGCTATGAGTATGTATCCGAAGAAAAAGCCGAAAACCGTCTGCATATACGTCATGTCTATGCTACGGACCATTCCCGGGACGGAGACGAAAGTCACGCCGGAAAGCGATGTCCCGATCATTCCGATGGAAACGATATACCACGGCGATTTGCGGTTACCCAGAAAGAAGGCATCATTACTTGTACTTTTTCTACCCGTAATCCAGGCAATCAGCAACAGTATGCCAAAATAAACGGCAATTATAGAAAGGATGATATAGCTGTTCATTAACCGGTATTTAATTAAGTAGAGCAGGGGCGTCTGATCCCTGGTCGAACGTTCGGATACAAAGATAATAACATTTTATCGGCATTTTCCCCCGTTTTGTGGGGAAAATACCCTTATTAATCTATTTTCCTTGTTTAGTTGCAGAGTTATTTATTCCTTTGTATTCAGTTAGAGCTCGTGAGAGTAAAGACAACCCGGCTACCTTTAGGTGCCGGGAAAGATAGGTAAACACAGAAAAAGGCCGCTATCGTGAGATTAGCGACCTTTTTAGCTTTTAACAGGTTCATTCGAAATCCGGAAAGGAGCTAATATCTTTTTTCTATCGTCGCTCCCCGGAAATAATGAGCCAGTATTTCCGTATAAGAATATCCTTGTTCACCCATGACTGCCGCACCGATCTGGCAAAGTCCCACACCATGTCCCCAGCCTGCCCCTGTTAGTACGAAACGCTGTGGAATGCTAGCATGCATATCCTCTTTGTCTACCACAAAAGCCGAACTGTACAGGTGAGTCTCCGACAAAGTCCGCCGTATTTCCAGTTCCTTGCCGATGGTATATATACGGCGTGTACCTACGATCCGTAACTTTTCGATGCGTCCGGAAGTCCCTCTTTCCAAAGGAATCAGGTCCAGTATCTCGCCGAAGTCGATGCCGCTCTTTCGGTGGATCAGTTCGGCAAGTTCTTCCTGTGTATAGGTCACTTTCCAACGGTAGAAGTTGGTTGTTTCCTGGTCGTAATTGTTCAGTACCTGGCTCAATATCTTTTTATCCGTTGTGTTGCAAAATGCATCGGGCGTGTTGCGTATCCACATTTCAGCTTCGACCGGATCGGTCAGATCGGGAAAGGAAGTCTCGCGGCTGTCGCGCACGGCTGTCAGATAGGAGTGAGGAACAGGTTCCCAGCAATGTTCGAACTGCTCGGTCACGCCTCCGCAACATTTAGAGAAGCGGGTATCGCAAATCGACTCGCCGTCGGTCAGTATTTCGCCGCGGGTTTCGTGGATCACCTCTTTCACTATCGGAGTGGAAGCACGGGTGATACCCTGGTAACGCTGGCAGTGATCGTCGGCACAGACATCGAACATATGATGGTCTTCACGATCGTACCAACGAACCAGTTGTTCGTGGTCGTGTTCACAACTCTTGTATTTATCCGGAGCATTTCCCAGGCGGAACGTCTTTTCTATCTGCGCCAGCAGCCAGCTGCGGGAGATTACGGCATGAGCTTTCAACAACTCTTTCGAAGCTGTGGCACTCATTTCCGACGAGATCACGCTGGTAAGATATTCTTCCACGTCGATACTGTTGATCACAACGATCCCCTCATTTCCCGCAACCAGGTTAAGCGCCCCTTTGAAGCGCTGATCTTCCTGTCTTTGCCAGTGAAAATCAACTCCGATCGTGACGGCCTTCAGATCGAACGATGATTCGGGCGAAGCCGGTTCAAAGAACAGTTCCTTGTACAGCTTGCCGTTGTATACAATATTTCCGTTGACGAACAACGCCCGTTGTTCTCCCGTTAGAAAAGAGCTGCTCTCCGTATGGATATATTCTCCGTTGAATACGAACGAGAGCGCCTTCTCCGTCATAATCCCAACATTAACTAGCGGTGCATCCATTATTTATATTATTCTTTTTTCGCTTTCATAGAGCTTATCGCCAGGTAAGCCATCAATGCAATATACATAAGAACAGCCAGAGGTTCGGCAAAGTTCCCTTCCAGCCATTTTTCATTCACCAGGTTGATGCCCCCGAAACGCAGTGCTGCGCTGATAACACCCATCAAGGCTCCGCCGGCAATGAATCCGGAAGCAAGCAATGTCCCTTTTTCAAGACGAGCGGTGTTCAATGCTTTGTCCTTACTCCGGCTTCCTACATACCAGCTGATAGCTCCGCCGATCAGCAGCGGTGTATTCAGTTCCATCGGAATGAACATACCCAATGCGAAGGCGAGTGCCGGAATCTTGCAGAAATTCAGAATGATAGCCAATACAGCCCCGATGCCATACAATACCCAGGGAGCCCCCGAACCACTCATCAACGGTTCGATAACGGCTGCCATCGCATTTGCCTGAGGAGCTGCCAGCTGTCCGGTGGTAAACCCGTAAGTTTGGTTCAGGATCAGGATAACGCCGCCTACGGTAGCTGCAGAAACCAGCGTACCGAGGAATTTCCAGGTTTGCTGTTTAGCCGGTGTACTTCCCAGCCAGTAACCGATTTTCAGGTCGGTAATGAAACCTCCCGCCATGGAAAGTGCCGTACATACCACACCTCCGATGATTAGTGCCGACACCATACCGGCTGTCCCTTTTAGTCCGGCGGCAACCAGGATGATCGACGACAGGATCAATGTCATCAATGTCATTCCCGAAACCGGATTGGTTCCGACAATAGCGATCGCATTGGCGGCAACGGTCGTAAACAGGAAAGCGATAATCCCAACGATCAGCAGACCGATCAGCGCATAATACCAGTTATCCAGTACACCGAAATGGAAGAATAAATAGGTCACGATCAGCGTCGCGAAGATACCGATCGAAATGATCTTCATGGATAAATCTTTCTGTGTGCGTATGGTTTCCGTATCGGCTTCCGTATTTTTTCCTTTCAGTTCTTTGGCGGCAAGTCCTACGGCTCCCCGGATAATTCCCCAGGAATTGATAATACCGATCACACCGGCTGTGGCGATACCCCCGATACCGATATGACGGGCATAAGTCGTAAAGATTTGTTCGGCACTCATGCTTCCGACTGTAGCCGTGATCGCATCGTTACCTAATGTCAGTACGTCTGCACCGAAAAAGACAGACATCAACGGAATGATCACCAGCCAGACCAGGAATGAACCGGCACAGATGATCATGGAATATTTCAGTCCGATAATATAGCCGAGGCCCAATACGGCAGCTCCTGTGTTTACTTTCAATACGACCTTAGCCTTGTCTGCCAGCATTTCACCGGCGCTGACGATCCGTGTGCTTATCGTTTCGCTCCACCATCCGAATGTGGCGATGATAAAATCATATAAACCTCCGATCAGTCCTGCCATGATAAGCGGCTTTGCCTGGTTTCCGCCTTTTTCACCGGAAACGAGTACCTGTGTGGTTGCTGTCGCTTCCGGGAACGGATATTTACCGTGCATGTCCGAAACGAAATATTTCCGGAAAGGAATCAGCAACAGGATACCGAGGATACCGCCCAACAACGAGCTCATGAATACTTCAAAAAAGTTGATGGTGATTTCCGGATATTTATCCTGTAGGATGTATAAGGCGGGAAGAGTAAAAATAGCTCCGGCTACGATCACGCCGCTACAAGCTCCGATAGACTGGATAATTACATTTTCCCCTAATGCATTCTTTCTTTTGAAACCGCTCGACAGTCCGACGGCAATGATGGCGATCGGTATGGCGGCTTCGAATACCTGTCCGACTTTCAACCCTAGATAAGCAGCTGCCGCACTGAATATCACAGCCATCACAAGTCCCCAGAATACAGACCAGGGTGTCACTTCTTTGTACTGTTTATTGGGTGACATGATAGGGTTATATACTTCTCCTTCTTTGAGTTCTCTATAGGCATTTTCCGGTAGCCCGCTTACCTTTTCTTCATCTTCCTTTTTCACTGTGAGTATTATTTTTAGTTAGATTTAATCCGTTACTTACAAGATTACAAAGCTAGGTTATTTCTTTTAATGCACAAAAGAAATTTACTTCTGATAAATTTCTTTCGTTGCGATAGGGGTTTTGAATTTATTCGTGTCTTATCGATATAATCATAAAATAAAAGAGAATGAAAAAATTAGTACTTTGTATTTGTTTATTACCAGTTATTAGTTTTGCCCAGCAAACATCGGGGCATTTTTTGAAAGTATTTAACCGGACAACACAAACCGTTTCATCGTTAAGGATGTCGAATACAGCCTTGGATTCGACATATACTTATCAGGGGAGTGATAGTAAGTTGACGGATATCGCCTATTATACTTATGATGAATCCGGTAGAAAAATAAAAATGGAAACGAAGTCTGCTTATAGTTCTGATGGTGACCTGAGCCTTTCCTCGAAAACAGAATATATTTATCCTGAAAACATTGGAAATACTTCTTATGAAACGGAAGAAAGAGTCTATTCCTATAAAGACGGGGAGTGGATGCCGGTTTATAAAACTTTCAATACTTATAATGCTTCTGCTATCCAAACGGCAATGAGAAGCTACCGGAATGAAAATGGTGAATGGGTAAAAGACTGGATTTGGGCGACTGTTGAGTCTGACGATAAAGGAAATCCTCTGGTTGTGATGGATACTACTTTTCATGCGGATGGAAGTCTTGAAATTTACAAAATGGATGCGGTTTATAGTGATGGCGGTCTTGTTTTAGGCGGAACTAATTATGATTGGAGTGAAGAATTGAAGGATTGGATCCCTTCACAAAAGGCACAACTAACCTATGACGATCAGGGCAATGTAATCAGTCAATATACTGAATTTATGGAAGATGGTGAGTGGATCTTTGGTTTTGAATATACGTATCAATATGATGAGCATCGGAATATGATACGTGAAACGGATAAGGAAAACGATGGCTTTACTTTCTATATTCGGTTCCAAAACTTCTATTCCGACAATACGATTACGCATAATGAAACTATACGAGTTGATCGTGATTATAAGATCGCAGTGAATTCTTCTTCCCGCACCCTGGAATTTGATTTAGGAGATATTGAGGAAGGAAAGGTAAGTGTTATAAATGCATCCGGTGCTATTGTCCGTCGGGCAACAGTTCGTAACAGTCAGCATAGCATTCCGCTAAACACTCTTGCTTCCGGTTTTTACATAATTCATATTTATACCTCTCAGGGAGAACAGTCCCGCCGGGTAATTATTCGATAATATAGAATTCTATCTACAGAGGATAATGGAAGATTTGTACCATAATATATGAGAACTGATTCTTATATATTATGGTACTATCTTCTTGTAATATATGATACTGATCGCTTCTCTGCAGAAGTTTTCAGTTCTTTCTTATTCTTTTTCCTGTTTTTTATGCAGGCTTCTCAGTTCGAAAGAGAGCATTACGCGGAAGATACCGATGATAAGCAGTGCATAAGCGATCATGTAAACAAGCGTGAAGACGCCTAAGCCCGGTTGCCATATGATGGCGATGCTACAGATAATAGCCAGGATTCCGAATGCCATATACCAACCCCAGTTTCCGGTTCCGAACCGTTTCAGGTCCATGGCGTAACCGGTGGAAGAGAAACCTCTGAACATCAGCCAGAATGCTAGAATAAACGGCAGGACAGTCATGCTCAACCCCGGACTTGCCATCAGGTAAATACCCAGTATCAGGTCGATAATACCGCCCGCCAGATACCAGCCCCAACTGGAAATATGCTTCCGGTTGGATACGGCAAAAAGGATTTCAAGCGTACCGCTTACGAACATAGCGACGCTGAACAGGATGCTTAAAGCGACATAACTTGCCATTGGTGTAAACATCAGGCATATGGCAATCAGGATATATAATAATCCCAGTAAAAGTGAAACCCACCAGTTTTTTACGGCGGAACTAATTCTTTCGTCAAATGTATTCATATCAAGTTATTATTAAAATTATTTCTACTGTAACAAGAGGGTAGAATGAAAGGTTGCAATGATGCATGCAAATATGACTTCTTTTATCTTTCATCATCTTTCAAAAAACTTATTTTATATACATTATAAACGGTTATACAGCAGAATGCCTTATTCCCTTTAAACACATCGGAAAGAGGTCTTTTGCGGATAAGGACAAATCGAATATTTTATATACATTTGTACCCTATATTTAATAATTTAAAAGTCTGAACCTATGAAAGGAATAGTACTGGCCGGAGGCTCCGGTACCCGTTTGTACCCGATTACGAAAGGTGTGTCGAAGCAATTATTGCCAATTTATGATAAACCGATGATCTATTATCCGATCTCTGTCCTGATGCTTGCCGGGATACGGGAGATACTGATCATTTCCACCCCGCAGGATTTACCGGGATTCCGACGGCTGCTGGGAGATGGTTCGGATTACGGCGTGCATTTCGAATATGCCGAACAACCTTCGCCCGACGGACTGGCACAAGCTTTTATCATAGGGGATAAATTCATTGGAAATGACTCTGTTTGCCTGGTGTTGGGCGACAATATCTTTTACGGACAGAGCTTTACGGCTATGTTAAAAGAGGCCGTTAACAATGTGGAGAACGAACAAAAAGCGACTGTGTTCGGTTACTACGTCAACGATCCGGAACGCTATGGTGTCGCCGAATTTGATACTGACGGAAATGTGCTGAGCATTGAAGAAAAACCTCAGTCTCCCAAGTCGAATTATGCTGTTGTCGGACTCTATTTTTATCCGAATAAAGTAGTCGGAGTGGCGAAACAGATTCAGCCGTCGGCTCGCGGAGAACTGGAGATCACGACAGTGAATCAGGAATTTCTGAAAGACGGCGAACTGAAAGTACAGTTGTTGGGACGCGGTTTTGCATGGCTCGATACCGGCACGCACGATTCTCTGTCGGAAGCCTCCACTTTCGTGGAAGTGATCGAGAAACGCCAGGGGTTGAAGGTGGCCTGCCTGGAAGAAATTGCTTACCGGAGAGGTTGGATCGATGACGCGAAGCTGAAAGCAACAGCAGCTCCGATGGTTAAAAACCAGTACGGTCAATATTTATTGAAATTGATAAAGGAATGAATAAAGACAGTAAAATATTTGTAGCGGGACATCGGGGACTGGTCGGTTCGGCCATCCTGAAGAACCTGAAACAGAAAGGGTATACAAACTTTATTTTGCGCACCCATGCTGAACTGGACCTGACGGACCAGCGTGCGGTGAATGATTTCTTTGCCACTGAGAAGCCGGAATATGTCTTCCTGTCGGCAGCCCATGTAGGAGGTATCATGGCGAACAGCCTGTATCGTGCAGATTTTATTTATATCAATCTGATGATACAGAATAATGTGATCCATGCTTCTTATATGAATAATGTAAAGAAGTTGTTGTTTTTGGGAAGTACCTGTATCTATCCGCGTGAAGCCCCGCAGCCGATGCCGGAAGATTGTTTGCTGACATCTCCGCTGGAATATACCAACGAACCGTATGCGATCGCAAAGATTGCCGGTATAAAGATGTGCGAAAGTTATAACCTGCAATATGGAACGAACTATATAGCCGTGATGCCGACCAACCTCTATGGTCCGAATGATAACTTTAATCTTGAAACTTCGCATGTACTTCCTGCCATGATTCGTAAAATCCATCTCGCCAAATGTCTTCATTCGGGTGATTGGGAGGCTTTGTGTAAGGATTTAAATACCCGTCCGGTAGAAGGAATATCGGGGAATGCCCCGGAGAAAGAGATCCTGACAATTCTGGAAAAATACGGTATTTACCCCGGAAAAGTGCAGCTATGGGGTACGGGAAAACCTCTTCGCGAATTTTTATGGAGTGAAGAAATGGCGGATGCATCTGTCTATGTCATGGAGCATATTGATTTCTCCGATGTACGTCCGGAAGGAAACGAAGTGCGTAATACCCATATTAATATAGGTACGGGAAAGGAATTATCCATCCGGGAAGTAGCCATGTTGATACAGGATACGGTCGGCTTCAAAGGTGAACTTGCTTTTGATGCATCCAAACCCGACGGGACGTTGCGGAAGCTTACGGATGTAAGCAAGTTGCATGCATTGGGCTGGCATCATCAGATCGAAATCAATGAAGGCGTAGAGCTTTTATATAATTGGTATTTAAACAAACAATAATAAACATCGTATTTAATGAGTAAAGTTGCTTTAATAACGGGTATAACAGGGCAGGATGGCGCTTATCTGGCAGAATATCTTGTGAAAAAAGGATATACGGTACATGGTATCAAGCGTCGTTCATCCATGTTCAATACGGATCGTATCGATCACCTGTATCAGGATCCACATGTCGAGAACCGGAATCTGATCCTTCATTACGGTGATCTGACCGACAGTCTGAATCTGACCCGTATTATTGGCGAAGTACAGCCGGATGAAATATACAACCTGGCTGCCATGAGCCATGTGAAAGTAAGTTTCGATACGCCGGAATATACAGCTAATGCCGACGGGTTAGGCGTTCTGCGTATTCTGGAAGCTGTCCGCCTTTTGAATCTGATTCCTAAAACCCGTATTTACCAGGCTTCCACTTCTGAGTTATACGGGCTGGTTCAGGAAGTTCCTCAGAAAGAAACAACGCCTTTTTACCCCAGAAGTCCGTATGCCGTAGCCAAACTATATGGTTACTGGATTACGGTCAACTACCGCGAAGCCTATAAGATGCATGCCTCGAACGGTATTTTATTCAACCATGAATCACCTCTTCGCGGAGAAACTTTTGTGACTCGTAAAGTAACCCGGGCTGTGTCGCGTATCGCTTTGGGAATGCAGGACAAAGTTTATATGGGTAATTTATCTTCCAAACGCGACTGGGGACATGCTAAAGATTATGTACGCGCGATGCATGCCATTCTTCAGCAGGATGAACCTTCTGATTATGTAATAGCTACTGGAATTACGACGACTATTCGTGATTTTATCCTGAAAGCATTTAAAGAAATAGGCGTTGAAATTATTTTCAAAGGGGAAAATGTTAATGAGGTCGCAGTATTAAACTATATTGACGAAAAAATGTTTATAGAGAAAGTAGGTGAGGCTTATCTCGAACATTTTAAAGGACGAATGGGTGAGGAAGTTGTTGGTATTGACCCTCAATACTTTCGTCCGACCGAGGTAGACCTGCTTATCGGGGATGCAACCAAGGCTCGTGCCCGCTTGGGATGGGAGCCGAAATACACCCTTGATGCTCTGATTCAGGATATGATGCAAAATGATATTAAGCTGATGAAAAAAGAATCTTACCTGAAAGAAGGTGGATATAAAATTCTGAATTATTTTGAATAAATTAAGAACAAAATGTAGATTAATTTTGTTTTAGTTAAAAAAAGAGTTAATTTTGCTCTATATTTGAGCGTTATCTAAGGTAATTGATTGTTTAATTAAAATGTTGATGAATATGAAGACTAAAGTATTACTTTTAGCTTTGTTGTCAGGTTTTGTTTTCTCTGTGTCTGCACAGGAATTTAAACCACAAGTTGGTTTTAGTACTGAAAAAGGTTATAAGACAAATTTCAAGAAAAACAAAGCTGGCGACAATTGGTTTATTTCTGTTGCCGGTGGTGCAAGTATTTTGTTAGGTGACCAAAATAATAAAGCGGATTTTGGAAACCGTCTGAATTTTGCTCCACAGTTCTCATTTGGTAAATGGTTCAATCCGTATCTGGCTTTCCGTACTCAGTTGAACGGAGGTATCCTTCACGGATTTGAAGGTAACAATGCAGAGTTTATGCAGCATAACAAATATGCAGCAGCTCATGTAGACTTGTTATGGGATGTTACCAATTTTTGGGGTGTATATAATGAAAAAAGAGTATTCCGTTTGATTCCTTGGGTAGGTTTCGGTTATGCACAGCGTTTCGAAAACCAGGGTCGTGCAAGAACAGAATCTCCTACATTGAATGCAGGTATCCTTACTGCTTTCCGTTTAAGCAAACGTGTTGACTTGAACGTGGAAGTTCAGGGCTCTTTGCTGAACGAACAGTTCAACCGTGTTAATATGTTCCACCTGACTGACGGTATCGCTCAGTTAAGTGCTGGTTTGACATTCAAACTGGGTAAAACTGATTTCGAAGTATTGGAACCGATGGATTACGCATTGTTGAACGACCTGAACAATCAGATCAATTCACTGCGTGCTGCTAATGATGAATTGAGCAAACGTCCGGAATCCTGTCCTGAATGCGAAGAAGTTGTAACGAATGTAGTTAATAACTATGTAGACAATGTAGTTTACTTCCGTCTGAACAGTGCTAAGATCGATAAGAATCAGCAGATCAATATTTACAATACTGCTGAGTTTGTAAAAGAAAACAATGCTCCTATCAAGGTGATCGGTTATGCAGACAAGAAGACAGGAACAAGCTCATATAATATGCAGCTTTCTGAAAAACGTGCAAAAGCTGTAGCTAAAGAGTTAATTGAAAAATATGGTGTTTCTTCTGAACAGATCTCGATCGAATACAGAGGCTCAGACGAACAGCCGTACAGCGAAAACAACTGGAACCGTGTTGTTATCATGCGTGCAAACAATTAATTAATTTCGATTATATCCTAAAAAGGCTGCACATTATGTTGTGCAGCCTTTTTTTTGCACGGAATATTCATTACTTTTGTGGAATTTTAGAACACAGTTATGGAATTCGACAAAAAACATGGTTACCTTATCCAATGGCTGATAGGAATAGGAGATTTGTTAGTATTAAACCTATTGTTCTTCGCTGTTTATAATGGATTAGATATATTATATACAAAAGCGCTGTCTTATAGTTTAAGAGAGGTGGTGCTTTTGTTGAATTTTTGCTATTTCTTTTCTCTTTATTTTGTTCCCATGCAATTGCATGTGGCTGTTGTTTTTATCGATAAAATCGTCCAAAGGGCCTTTGCGCTGGTTTCCATATTGGTATTTTTATTTGCTACCTGTCTGATATTTTTAAATATAGGCGATGCTCTGGCTACTTTCCTGATTGTGTATTATCTTATAACGATTGTCATTTTTGCACTTTGGCGTGTGTTGGTTCGTGTTACGTTGAAGATGTATCGTAGGAAAGGGCATAATTTCAAGAAAATTATTATTGTCGGTGCCGGAAAGAACGGTATGGAATTGTATCGGGTCATGAAAGATGATCTTTCTTATGGATTCCATGTGATGGGTTTTTTCGATGATAATTTATCTTTACAGAGTGTTTTGCCCAATTATTTGGGTATGACTCATGAAGTGGAGGATTATGTACTTGCTAATGATATAGACGAGATTTATTGTACTTTGCCGGGAACACAGGATGAAAAGATCCTGCGGATTATCAATTTTGCGGAAAAGCATATGATTCGCTTTTACATCGTTCCCGAGTTCTACAGGAATATCAAGAAGAGTCTTGTGATGGAAATAATGGAGTCTATTCCGTTATTGGCGATTCGTCGCGAACCGTTGCAGGCTGCTTATAATCGTGCATTAAAAAGATCCTTTGATATTGTTTTTTCATTGGGAGTTCTGTTGACTGTTTATCCGGTATTATATATCATTGTCGGAGCATTGATAAAAATAACTTCTCCGGGACCGATCTTTTTTAAACAGAAAAGGACTGGTCTGTACGGGCAGGAGTTTGAGTGCTATAAATTCCGTACTATGCGGGTAAATTCCGATGCGGATAAATTGCAGGCGGTAAAAGACGATCCCCGTAAAACGCGTGTCGGAGACTTTCTGCGCCGTACAAACCTGGATGAATTTCCGCAGTTTATCAATGTACTGAGAGGGGAAATGTCGGTAGTCGGTCCCCGTCCTCATATGCTGAAGCATACCGAACAGTATTCGGCTCTTATCGATAAATATATGGTGCGTCATTTGGTGAAGCCGGGGGTTACAGGATGGGCGCAGGTAACCGGTTATCGCGGAGAAACAAAGACATTGGAACAGATGGAAGGCCGTGTCAAAAGAGATGTGTGGTACATCGAGAACTGGTCGTTTTTCCTGGATCTGAAGATCATTGTGGTGACGGTTTTGAATATGTCGAAAGGAGAAAAGAATGCTTATTAAATTTATAAATTGCACACTTTTTGTGTATTTGTGTAATATAAATCCATATTTGTGCTATCTTTGCAACCGATGGGAAGGATACTAGCAATTGATTATGGTCGGAAACGGACCGGAATAGCAGTTACGGACACCTTGCAAATGATTGCAAACGGGTTGACGACAGTGCCGAGTGGTGAACTTGTTTCCTGGTTGTCAGCTTATGTGTCAAAGGAACCGGTTGAACTGTTTGTGGTCGGCCAGCCGAAACAGATGAATAATGAACCTTCGGAAAATATGAAGTATGTGGAAGCATTCGTTACACATCTGAAACGGACAATTCCGGATATCCCGGTTGAATATTACGATGAACGTTTTACATCTGTCCTGGCGCATAAAGCCATGCTGGACGGAGGTTTGAAGAAGAAAAAAAGACAGGATAAAGGGTTGGTGGATGAAATCAGTGCCGTTATTATCCTGCAATCATATTTAGAAAATAAAAAATATCAGTTATAGTTTATGATTTTACCAGTATATTTATATGGACAGCCCGTATTAAGAAAAGAGGCTGAAGATGTACCCAAAGATTATCCGGATTTAAAGCAGTTAGTAGCAAATATGTTCGACACGATGTATAATGCCGATGGAGTAGGTTTGGCCGCTCCTCAGGTTGGTCTGTCGCTCCGTTTGCTGGTGATCGATGCTGATGTAATGGGAGATGATTTCCCCGAATGCAAAGGTTTCAAGCGTGCCATGATCAATCCGGACATTGTAGAACGTAGTGAAGAAGAAATTTCCATGGAAGAAGGTTGTTTAAGCCTGCCGGGCGTACATGAAAAAGTATCCCGTGCCAGCAAGATCCGTGTGAAATATCTGGATGAAAACCTGGAAGAACATGACGAAGTGGTCGATGGTTTTGCAGCCCGTGTTGTACAGCATGAATGCGAGCACCTGGAAGGTCATGTCTTCATCGACAATGTGTCGGCTATCCGCCGCCAGTTGAATAAAGGAAAACTAAATAGTATTATTAAAGGGACTGCTCGTTGTTCGTACAGAGCAAAAGCTGTCGGTAAATAATAAAAATCTATTAAATAATATGACAGATTTAAGTAAAAACATTCAGGCCCTCAGGGAGAAGAAAGCCGTCGTTGAGATGGGTGGAGGCGAAGCTGCTATCGAAAAGCAGATCGCGATGGGTAAATTGACTGCCCGTGATCGTATTCTTTCCTTGCTGGACAAGAACTCTTTTCATGAGTACGATTTGTTTGTAAAGCATGATGGCCGCGACTTCGGAATGGATAAGAAAGACTTTCCGGGTGATGGTGTAGTTACAGGTACGGGTACTATTTTCGGTGCTCCGGTATGTATCTATGCACAGGACTTCACTGTTGCCGGTGGTTCATTAGGTTTGCAACATGCTCGCAAGATCACAAAGATCATGGATCATGCACTGAAGATGAAATGTCCGATCATCGGTATCAATGACTCGGGTGGTGCACGTATTCAGGAAGGTGTTGGCGCTTTGGCCGGATATGGTGAAATATTCTATAGAAATACAATCGCATCAGGTGTTATCCCTCAGATCTCGTTGATCCTGGGACCGTGTGCCGGTGGTGCCGTTTATTCTCCTGCCTTGACAGACTTCGTGTTCGTGGTAGAAAACATCTCCAAGATGTTCATCACCGGTCCGAATGTGATCAAGACTGTTTTGGGCGAAGACATCTCTATGGAAGACCTGGGTGGTGCCCGTGTTCATGCTGAAACAACAGGTAACGCTCATTTCTATGCCTTGAGCGAACAGGAATGTTTCGAACAGGTTAAACGTCTGGTAAGCTTTATCCCCTGGAACAACCAGCAGCGTGCCAAGACTGTTGAACCGAAAGAACCGACAGCTATGTTGAACATCGAAGAAGTGGTTCCTGCCGATCCTAAGCAGCCGTACGATGTACGCGATGTGATCAAATGTATTGTCGATGATTCTGACTTCCTCGAAGTTCAGGAATTGTGGGCTGCCAATATCGTAGTCGGCTTTGGCCGTATGGCAGGCGAGACGGTCGGTTTCGTAGCTAACCAGCCGATGGTACTGGCGGGTGTATTGGATTGCGACAGTGCCGATAAAGCTGCTCGCTTCATCCGTTTCTGCGACTCATTCAATATTCCTATTATTACATTGGAAGATATGCCGGGTTATCTGCCGGGCGTAGACCAGGAACATGCCGGTGTGATCCGTCACGGAGCGAAGGTACTGTATGCTTATTCTGAAGCTACTGTTCCTAAGATCACAGTGATTTTACGTAAGGCTTACGGTGGTGGTTATATCGCTATGAACTCACGTCACCTGGGTGCTGACTTTATGTTCGCATGGCCGAGTGCAGAGATCGCTGTTATGGGACCGGAAGGTGCAGCAAACATTATCTTCCGTAAGGAAATCATGGAAGCTGAAGACCAGAATGCAATGCGTCAGGAAAAAGTAAAAGAGTATATTGAGAAGTTTGCTAATCCTTATGTGGCTGCTTCAAAAGGATTTATTGATTCTGTTATCGAGCCGAAAGAAACACGCGCGTTGTTGCTCCACGCTCTGAAACTTTCTATTTTGAAAGAGGAATACAGACCGGCTAAAAAGCACGGAATCCCTCCGTTCTAATTAAATCCGTACATATACTTTTGGAAAATATGGAAAATAAAGAAAATGAATATGTAGATTTTGTAGTTACCGCCCGTAAATACAAAACGCTGCTGACAGAGAAATATAAGAACCGTAAGATGTGGCATAAGCCCTTCGTCGGTGATGTGATTTCCAATCTTCCGGGAACCATCGTGAAGATTTATGTGGAGCAGGGCCAGGAAGTTGAAGCCGGCCAGTTGCTTCTCATTCATCAGGCGATGAAGATGTACAACCGGATCGTAGCTCCGATATCCGGAGTGATCACCGAGTTGGATGTAAAGGAAGGCGATAAGATCACAAAAGATCATTTGATGGTTAAAATACAGCCGAAGTAAGCAACGGCTATATTTGAATAAGTGAAAGGAGCTGCGTCAAAAAAAATTGATGCAGCTCCTTTTCTGTATGATTCTGTATAGACATATCACCTTTTAAGATACTTTTAGCTCCGAACCTTTTAACATTCGTCCGAATTGCTTATTTTTGTTCGCTGAACAAAGAGGGGTGTCGAAAGTCCGTTGAAATCTTTTGACGCACCTCTTTTTAACACTTAAGGCAATCTGATGAAAAAAATAGTTCTTTTTCTGACCTTTATAACATTTTCGTTGGCGATGTCGGCCCAGATCAATACGGACCGTGTGCTGGCTATCGGACGTAATGCATTATATTTTGAAGATTATGTGCTGTCCATACAGTATTTTAATCAGGTGATCAAAGCGAAGCCCTGGATTGCAGAACCCTATTTTTATCGTGCTGTAGCTAAAATTAATCTCGATGACTACAAAGGGGCGGAAGAAGACTGCTCTTTGTGTCTTGAACGGAATCCTTTTTTAGTACAGGCATATTATGCCCGCGGTATCGCTCGCCAGAGTCAGGAGAAATATGCAGACGCGATTGCAGATTATGACAAGGGGCTGGAGTTTAAGCCAGAAGACCGGCAGATGCTTGTCAATAAAGCCGTAGCCAATATCCAGCGGAAAGACTATGACGATGCGGAAAAGACATTCGATGTGCTGATGAAAGCACATCCTAAATATTCTATGAATTACTTGACTCGTGGTGCGATGTACAGCGAGAAGGGTGACACCGTGAAAGCACTTGCCGATTACAATAAGGCGATTGAAATGGATCCTTATTATGCTCCGTCATACGGGAACCGTGCTATTTTGCTTTATCAGACTAATGATCTGGACGGTGCACTGGCCGATTTGAATGAAGCAATCCGTTTGAATACGCGTGAAAGCGGTTATTATATAAACCGTGGTTTGGTACGCTACCAAAAGAACGATCTTCGTGGGGCGATGGACGATTACGACCAGGTAATCAGTATGGATAAAAACAATCTGATAGCCCGTTTCAACCGTGGATTGCTCCGTTACCAGGTAGGTGACAACAACCGTGCCATCGAAGATTTCGATGTGGTTCTTCAGTTGGAACCGGATAACTACATGGCCTATTATAACCGTGCTCTTCTGCGTTTTGAAACAGGTGATTACCGGGGAGCTGTAAGTGATTTCGATGCCGTTTTGGGACAATATCCAAACTTTACTCCGGGGTATTATAGCCGTTCGGAGGCAAAGCGTAAGATGAACGATCAGGTAGGTGCCGACCGTGATTACTGGACTGCCATCGAAATGGAGAACAATGCCAAGAAAGGATCTTCCGGTCAGTCGGGTAACGCTATGGCATCCAACAACACTGATGAAAATACACGTGAGAAATCAGATAAAAATATCAGTAAGTTTAACCGTCTGGTAGTATACGACAAGGATGAAGAACGCAGGAACAAATATCAAAGCGATGTCCGTGGACGTGTGCAGGATCGTAATGTACGTGTAGACCTTGAACCCCAGTTTGTCCTGACTTATTATGAGAAGATAGACCCGGTCAAGAAACTAGTCTATTACGATAAGATGATCGAGGAATATAACGCCCGTATGGTTCTCTCCCGTAAGTTGCGCATCACGAATGAAGAAGCAGCTCTTACCGAAGATCAGATATCCGTGCATTTCGCATCTATCAATGATTATTCATCCAAGATAGAAGCTCAGCCGAACAATGCGGATGCATGGTTTGGACGTGCGGTCGATTATATGTTGGTACAGGACTTTTCCGAAGCTATTAAGGATTTCAACAAGGTAGTGGAACTTGATCCGACCTACACCATGGCTTATTTTAATCGTGCGGTAGTACGCTACAAGCAGTTGGTTTATAATATGTCGCAGGCGACTACTACCGATGATCTGGCTATGTCGATGGGTAGCATGAACTTCAAGATGGGACAGAGTGCTGCACCGAAATCTCCTGTATCCGATCCGACCTCTGCCGAGGTAAAAGATAAGAAGAGAGCTTACGAGCATGAAATGATTACACGCGATTACGATATGGTTATCCGTCTGAATCCGGGTTTTGTATACGCCTATTTCAACCGTGGAAACCTGCGCTGTGTACAGCGTGATTTCCGGGCTGCCATACAGGATTTTGACGAGGCTATCAAGCGTGATCCCGATTTCGCGGAAGCTTATTTCAACCGCGGACTGGCCCGCTTGTCTTTGGGAGATGCCAACCAGGGTATTGCCGACTTGAGTAAAGCCGGCGAACTGGGCATTATTAATGCCTATAGTATCATCAAACGTATGACAAGCAATTGATATAAATCAGATTTTTAGAATCAAAACAGGTATGTTTTCCAACAAAACATGCCTGTTTTGGGTTTAAAGCATATATCTTTTAGGTTAAAAATATCATTTTACGAAAAAGAATGCTAAATTTGCATCCTAATTATAAAGAATTATAGAGAACAGATTATGATAAAGATTACATTTCCGGATAATTCCGTAAGAGAATACGCTGAAGGAACTACTGCCATGCAGATCGCAGAAAGTATCAGTTCCCGTTTAGCTCAGGAAGTTTTGGCCGCGAGTGTGAACGGAGAAACATGGGACCTGTCTCGTCCTATTATGCAGGATTCATCAGTGAAACTGCTGAAGTGGGATGACGAAGAAGGTAAGCATGCATTCTGGCACTCAAGTGCCCACCTGATGGCAGAGGCCCTGCAGGAACTTTATCCAGGTATCAAGTTCGGTATCGGTCCGGCTATCGAAAATGGATTCTACTATGACGTAGATCCGGGTGAAGCTACAATCAAAGAAGGCGATTTTGCTGCTATTGAAGCAAAAATGCTTGAACTGGTAGCCAGAAAAGAAGAAATCAAACGTCAGGATATTTCCAAGGCTGATGCCCTGAAAATGTTCGGTGACAGAGGTGAAGAATATAAAACTGAGTTGATCAGTGAATTGGAAGACGGTAAGATTACCACTTATACACAGGGCTCTTTTACCGACCTGTGCCGTGGTCCTCACTTGCCTAACACATCCTATCTGAAAGCTGTTAAGATTCTGAGCGTAGCCGGTGCTTACTGGCGTGGCGATGAAAAACGTAAACAGTTGGTTCGTTTGTATGGTATCACTTTCCCGAAAAAGAAAATGCTGGATGAATACCTGGCATTGATGGAAGAAGCTAAAAAACGTGACCACCGTAAGATCGGTAAAGAATTGGAATTGTTTACATTCTCTACTGCAGTAGGAGCAGGTCTGCCTTTATGGTTGCCTCGCGGTACTCAGTTGCGTCTGAAATTGGAAGATTTCCTGAAACGTATCCAGAAGAAATACGGTTATCAGCAGGTGATGACTCCGCACATCGGAGGAAAACAGTTGTATGTAACTTCCGGTCACTATGCAAAATACGGTAAGGATTCATTCCAGCCGATCCATACTCCGCAGGAAGGCGAAGAATTTCTGTTGAAACCGATGAACTGTCCTCACCACTGTGAGATCTTCAAGTCGTTCCCGCGTTCATACAAAGATCTGCCTTTGCGTTTTGCTGAGTTCGGAACTGTATATCGTTACGAACAGAGCGGTGAGTTGCACGGTTTGACAAGGGTTCGTGGTTTTACGCAGGATGATGCTCACCTGTTCTGTCGTCCGGATCAGTTGAAAGACGAATTCCTGAAGGTAATGGATATTATCTTTATCATCTTTAAGGCGTTGGATTTCGAAAACTTCGAAGCACAGATTTCCTTGCGTGATAAAGTAAACAGAGATAAATATATCGGTTCGGAAGAAAACTGGGAAAAAGCAGAAACAGCGATCATTGAAGCTTGTCAGGAAAAAGGCCTGAAGGCGAAGATCGAATATGGTGAAGCAGCTTTCTATGGTCCGAAGCTCGACTTTATGGTGAAAGATGCGATCGGTCGTCGTTGGCAGCTGGGAACTATCCAGGTAGACTATAACCTGCCGGAACGTTTCGAACTGGAATATACGGGCGAAGACAACAAAAAGCATCGTCCTGTAATGATCCATCGTGCACCGTTCGGTTCAATGGAACGTTTCGTAGCTGTATTGATCGAGCATACAGGCGGTAAGTTCCCGCTGTGGCTGACTCCGGATCAGGTATGTATCATGCCTATCAGTGAAAAATTCAATGAGTATGCCTGGGATATCGCCCGTCAATTGGAAGAACAGGATATTCGTGTGCTGGTAGACGACAGAAACGAGAAAATTGGTCGTAAAATTCGTGATAACGAGTTGAAACGCATTCCTTATATGCTCATCGTCGGAGAAAAAGAAGCAGAAAATAATGAAGTTTCTGTAAGAAAACAGGGCGAAGGTGATAAAGGTTCGATGAAAATTGCTACCTTTGCAGCGCTTTTGAACGATGAAGTAGAGGACATGATGAATCGTTGGCAAAAAAGTAATAAATAAATAACTAATAACGAGGAGAATAAATCTTTTTGAATGAAGAATGACAATCTGAAAGAACAGTATAGAATCAACGAACGTATTCGTGTTCGTGAAGTTCGTCTAGTAGGTGACAATGTAGAACAGGGCGTATACCCGACATCGCAGGCTTTAAAAATAGCTGAAGATTTGGGACTGGACCTGGTTGAGATTTCACCCAATGCTGCGCCCCCCGTTTGTAGAGTAACCGATTACCAGAAATTCCTCTATCAGCAGAAGAAAAGACAGAAAGAGCAGAAAGCGAAGTCAGTTAAGGTTGTAGTGAAGGAGATTCGTTTCGGACCTCAGACTGACGATCATGATTATAACTTTAAACTGAAGCATGCCAAAGGATTTTTGGAAGAAGGTTCTAAGGTGAAAGCCTATGTGTTCTTTAAAGGACGCTCGATCCTTTTCAAGGAGCAGGGGGAAGTATTGTTACTTCGTTTTGCCAATGATTTGGAAGACTACGGTAAAGTAGAACAATTGCCGGTATTGGAAGGTAAACGCATGATCATCATGCTGACACCGAAAAAGGCCGGAGCTCCTGCTACCGCTCCGAAACCAGCAGCTTCCGGTGAGCCTGCAAAGCCTGTGGTTAAGAAAGTTATAACTTTGAAGCCGAGAAATGAATCCGGCGCAGAAGGAAACAAAGAATAAAAAAACCGCCCGTTAGAGGGTGTCAAGTTTAATAATTAAAACAAAATTGGAAAATGCCTAAGATGAAGACTAATTCCGGTGCCAAAAAGAGGTTCGCCCTTACCGGAACAGGAAAGATCAAAAGAAAACACGCTTTTAAAAGTCATATTTTGACTAAGAAGACTAAAAAAGCTAAGAGAAACCTTACTCACACTGGCCTTGTTGCTTCTGTAGATGTAAACACTGTTAAGCTAATGCTTGGCATGAAGTAATCTTCTTAAATTAAGCGAGTTTTACAAAGATTTTTATTAACCGAATGTATTTAGCAAGTAAGATCATCTAAAGGATGACGCTAACATTCAAAACAGATTAGAATTATGCCTAGATCAGTAAATCATGTTGCTTCAAGAGCAAAAAGAAAACGGATTTTAAAACTTACCAGAGGTTATTATGGTGCACGTAAGAATGTGTGGACCGTAGCTAAAAATACCTGGGAAAAAGGTTTGACTTATGCATTCCGTGACCGTCGTAACAAGAAACGTAACTTCCGCGCATTGTGGATCCAGCGTATCAATGCTGCCGCTCGTCTGGAAGGTATGTCTTACTCACGTTTGATGGGCGCTTTGCATGCTGCAGGTATCGAGATCAACCGTAAAGTGTTGGCAGACCTGGCTGTAAACCATCCGGAAGCTTTCAAAGCAATCGTAGCGAAAGTAAAGTAAATTGATATATAAATGTCAATAGAAGAAGGGTCCCGATATCGGGACCCTTTTTTTGTTAGCTTTTTACAATTCATACCTTCTGAAACACTGACACTTCACTTTTTTATTCATTATTTAAGGGGAAAATATTGACATTTTGTTTGGAAGATTCAAAGGCTTTACATATCTTTGTAATAAGAAAAATGAGTTAGCCGCACTTGTTCGATTGGGAAACTCATCAGTTTATTTTAATTCCGAGACATAGCTCTTGTCGCCAATGGCGGGCCGCACCCTTCGGGGCATGCATCGCACAGCGGATTACAAAGGTGGCAAAGCACTCAAATCCTGTCATACGGAGTTTGTTCATATCTACGGTGCGGCTTTCTTCTCATATAAAGGGAAAATCTCTTACAGGATTTTCCCTTTTTTTTGTATATTTACCGCACCAAGAATAAATACACAAAAAAATAAAGTATGATGTTATTGCCAAAACAATCGCGCATGACGATGGCGGGTCTTACCATTGCATGTTCTTTGTTCCTTGCGGCTTGCGCTCCGAAGGAAACAGTGCAGTTGAATGTAATCCCTTTGCCGGCACAGCTTGCTGCGTCAGGTGGTTTTTTCAAAGTTGACAGTGCAGCAGTCTTCTCAGCGGAAAAACCTGCAAATGTTCATTTTACCGTGGACCAATCCATAGGCGGAAATCCGGAAGGATACCAGCTTACAGTATCTGACAAAGGTATCGACCTGAAAGCGGCTACCGAAACTGGACTCTTTTACGGAGAACAAACTCTCCGCCAGTTATTTACCCCCCAGGGCATTCCTTATGTTTCCATACAGGACGAACCTCGTCTCAAGTATCGCGGATTACATTTGGACGTATCCCGCCATTTCTTCCCGAAAGAAGAAGTATTCAAGTTGCTGGATGTGATGTCCTTTTACAAGCTCAATAACCTGCATATGCATCTTACGGATGCCGGTGGCTGGCGTATCCGGATGGATAAATATCCCAGGCTGACGACAGAGACTGCTTTCCGTACGGAATCCGACTGGCGGAAATGGTGGGACGGAAAAGACCGTAAATACCTTCCCGAGGGGACTGAGGGAGCTTATGGCGGCTACTATACCAAGGATGATGTACGCGAGATCGTTGCTTATGCAGCCTCTAAACATATAAATGTAATACCTGAGATCGAATTTCCCGGTCATTCCGAAGAAGTGCTGTTCGCTTATCCGGAGTTAAGCTGTTCCGGTCAACCTTATAAGAATGGCGATTTTTGTATCGGCAATCCGAAGTCATTTACCTTTATGGAAGATGTGCTGGATGAAGTGATCGAACTTTTCCCCTCTGAATATATCCATGTAGGAGGTGATGAAGCTGGTAAAGGAGCCTGGAAAACCTGTCCTAAATGCCAGGCTTTGATGAAAAAGAACGGCATGAAGAGTGTGGATGAGCTGCAGAGCTATATGATACATAAGGCAGAAGAACATCTGATCTCCAAAGGCCGTAAGCTGATCGGCTGGGACGAGATACTGGAAGGTGGTCTTGCTCCGGAAGCGACCGTTATGTCCTGGCGGGGTGAAAGCGGTGGAATCAAATCGGCCCGTATGGGACATGATGTCGTGATGACACCGGGTAATTATATGTATTTGGACTTTTATCAGGCTGACCCGAAAACACAGCCTTATGCTATAGGCGGCTATACCCCGATCAAGAAAGTATATAGCTACAATCCTGTTCCGGTCGATTCGCTGACTGCAGAGGAAAGCCGGCACATCATGGGTGTACAGGCCAACACCTGGACAGAATATATCACCAATGAGAAACATCTGGAATATATGATGTTCCCCCGTGCACTAGCTGTTGCCGAGATAGGCTGGACTCCCCAGGAGAAACGCGAATGGAATGACTTCAAACCGCGTATGAATGCTCATATTTCGAAATTGCAACAGATGGGTATCAACACCTTTACCCTTTCTGACGAACTGGAAGTGACCATGTCTGTCGATACGGTCAATAAACAGATCGAAGTATTCCTGGATGCCGAGAAATATCCGGCAGAGATCCGCTATACGACAGACGGTACGGTTCCGACTGCTTCTTCCGCTCTTTATGACGGTATGATTTTGGTGAAAGACTCTGCAGATGTCAAGGCTGCTATCTTCCGCAACGGCGAGTTGCAGGGAACCCCGACAGAAAAGAAAGTCGACTATCACCGCGCGATCAATAAGCCTATACATTATAATAGTAAGTTATATTCCGGTTATATGGCAGGAGGTATGAATGCCTTGATCGACGGATACCGTGGCGGACTGACTTATCTGGATGGCCGCTGGCAGGGATACTTGAACGACCTCGACTGTGTGATCGATATGGAGGAAGTGACCGATATCCGCAAAGTATCCGCCCGCTTCATGCAATTGATCGGTCCGGGTGTTTACCAACCGGCAAGTGTCGAGCTGCTGACTTCCGAAGACGGAACGAACTTCACTTCCAGGGGAATTATCCCGACAACCATTTCCAACAAGGATTCCGATCTCTCTTTCCAGGAATATACCTTCCAGGGAGACTGGAAAGCCCGTTACGTCCGCCTGAAAGCCGACGAAGCCAACAAAGGATTTATCTTTGTGGATGAAATCGTTGTCTGGTAAGTTTGTATTCTCATTGGCATATTGACACATTTTCAAATTAGCATATTATTAATTAATTAAATAAATCGAGAATGAAGAAGCAAGTAATGAGCCTCCTGCTGTGTGGTAGCCTGATGGCGGCAGCACAACAGCCGGTAGATTATGTAAACCCGTTTATCGGGACCAGCAACTACGGGACGACCAATCCCGGAGCTATCTGTCCCCAGGGTATGATGAGTGTCACTCCGTTCAATGTGATGGGATCGGAGAGTAACCGTTTCGATAAAGACAGCCAGTGGTGGTCCACTCCATACTCTTCCGACAATGATTTCATGACAGGGTTTGCCCATGTCAATTTGAGCGGTGTCGGTTGTCCTGAACTGGGCAGTCTTTTGCTGATGCCTACAGCGGGCGATCTGAAGGTCGATTACCGTGAGTATGGCAGTAAGTATAAAGACGAAGTAGCCCATCCGGGGTATTACAGCAATGTCCTGACAAAATATAATATCAAGACAGAAGCGACAGCCACTATGCGTACTGGCCTTAGCCGTTTCACTTTCCCGAAAGGTCAGGGCAATATCCTCCTGAACCTGGGTGAAGGATTGACCAACGAAACCGGTGCGACTGTCCGTATCGTCAACGAAACCGAGATTGAAGGAAGTAAGTTGCTGGGCACTTTCTGCTATAATCCGCAGGCGGTATTCCCGATCTATTTCGTTATGAAAGTCAGCAAAGCCCCCAAGTCGATGGGATACTGGAAGAAACAGCGTGAGATGAAAGGCGTGGAAGCAGAATGGGATATTTATTCCGGCAAATATAAATTGTATACCAAGTATAACCGCGACATGAGCGGTGACGATATTGGTGTATGGTTTACCTACGATACGGAAGAAAACGAAGCCATCGAGGTGAAGATGGGTGTCTCTTTCGTCAGCATCGAAAATGCCCGCCTGAATATGAACACCGAACAGCCGGACTTCAACTTCGATAAAGTCAAAGCGGCAGCCAGCAATATGTGGAACAGCGATCTGTCCCGCGTAAAGGTGGAAGGTGGCTCCAAAGACGATAAAACGATCTTCTATACAGCTTTGTATCACCTGTTGATCCATCCGAACATTATCCAGGACGTAAACGGAGAATATCCGATGATGGAAAGCCTGAAAGTAGGTCATACGACAGGCAACCGTTACACGGTGTTCTCCTTGTGGGATACCTACCGTAACGTAAGTACCCTGATGACTCTTCTTTTCCCCGAACGCCAGCTCGACATTATCCGTACGATGGTCGATATGTATAAGGAAAGCGGATGGCTGCCCAAGTGGGAGCTTTACGGACGTGAGACCCTCACGATGGAAGGCGATCCTTCTATACCTTATATAGTGGATGCCTGGATGCGCGGTCTTCGTGATTTCGACGTTGAAACTGCTTACGAAGCGATGCGTAAAGGGGCTACGACTCCGGGTGAGTTCAATCTGCTTCGTCCGGACAATAACGATTATATGAGCAAGGGCTATGTTCCTCTGCGTGAACAATACGACAACTCGGTATCCCATGCCCTGGAATATTATATCGCCGACTGGAATCTTTCCCAGTTTGCCAAAGCTTTAGGAAAGAAAGAAGATGCCAAACTTTTCTATGACCGTTCGATGGGATATAAGAACTATTACAGCAAAGAGTTCGGAACCCTTCGTCCGCTTTTGCCTGACGGTACATTCTATTCTCCGTTCAACCCGAAACAGGGAGAGAACTTCGAACCGAATCCTGGTTTCCATGAAGGAAGTGCCTGGAACTATACATTCTATGTTCCTCACGATATCCCTGGCCTGGTTAAGCTGATGGGTGGTCAGAAGAAGTTTGTCGATAAACTGCAGATGGTGTTCGACGAAGGCCACTACGATATGGCTAACGAACCAGATATCGCTTATCCTTATCTGTTCAGCTACTTCAAAGGCGAAGCATGGCGTACCCAAAAAACAGTCCGCGAATTGTTAAGCAAGTATTATCACAATGCACCGAATGGCCTTCCTGGCAATGACGATACCGGAACAATGTCTACCTGGGCTGTATTCTCCATGATGGGATTCTATCCTGCTTGTCCGGGAGATATGGACTATGTACTAACTTCACCGACCTTCAACAAGGTAACCATCGATTTGAATAAGAAATTCTATCCCAAAGGTGAGTTGGTAATCGAATCTATGCACCAGATACCGGAAGACATCTACATCAAAGATGTGACTGCCGACGGAAAGAAACTGAAAGGTTACACCATTTCACAGGAAGAGCTGGTAAATGCCGGAACGTTGAAATTTACATTGGAAGATACACATAAATAAAAGATAGCTATTTTTTAGAAGAAAGCCCTGGGGAGTAATAATGCTTCTCAGGGCTTTTTTGTATTGAAAAAACTATGTTGTATATAAATATAGAGGGTTGATATGTTTCAAAATGTAAATATTTTAAGGTTTTGAAAAGCCCTAAAATTCAAAATGACTAGAAAAAACGTTCCTTTTTTCTAGTCATTTTTTTTGTGCTGCAAATGTAATCGATATTTGTTGAAATACAAAGCATTTCGGTAATTTTATCTATTTGTTATTCAATGTTTTAATCTACTTTTTTCAAGATACCGCATCAATCATGGGTTAACAAAAATTCACCAAACAAAAATGACTAGAAAAAAGGAACGTTTTTTTTAGTCATTCCAATAACCTTTAAGTATAAGTTATTCAGATGTTTATGTAGGTTGGCCGTTTGGGACTGACGAACTTTTTTACATAATACCCCTAATTTACAACTTATGATTATCAATGATTTTGCACTAGTATTGTCGCGAGTTAAATTTTTTAACCGTTGGATTGTCTTATTTATTGATTTATTTCTGTCAATACTGGCTACTTCGACCTCTCTGTCGTTCTTGTGGTATATCCTGGGAACAAAGCTTGTAGACGAATCCATTTTCCACATATTATTTATATCCTTTTGTGCCAGTCTGTGCAGTTTCTACCTATGCCGGACCTATAAAGGTGTGATCCGTCATTCCGCATTTACGGAAGCCGGTCGCCTGGCATTATCCTCTTTAATAAAGATACTCTTCATTGTTGTTTTAGTCTATATGACTACAACGCTTCAATCTCCCCGTGAATTGGCGTTAGGAGCCGTAGTCGATTTATTTCTGACATTCTTTCTTTTAACAATTCTCCGTGTATTCATGATTGTTTTCTATGCAATCATAGTCAATAGTGTTTCTTCTAACCAAGGGAATTTATTGATTTATCAGGGAGACAAAACCGGAACTTTTTTATTCGATGTTTCCCTGAGTGACAAACTGTTGTATAAAGTATCGGGATTCCTGCGTTTTGGTGATCGAACCTCCTTGCGTGCAGGTAAATACAGTATCTATTCGATCAAGGAGCAGGTCGATTTCAACAATTTGGTAAACCGGAAAAATATCAAGGCTATTCTGTTCACCGACTATCGTTTGGTAAAGGAGGAGAGTGAACGTCTGGTCCGTTACTGTGAGAAGAAAAAAGTTCGTATGTTGATACTTCCTTCGGTCGACGAACTGAAAAAAGGAAAAATCAACTTTCATAACCTGCCTGAAGTACATATAGAAGATTTGCTGGGTCGTGAGGAGATTTGTATCAATATGACAGAGATCGTCGCTTCCCTGAAAGGAAAAGTCGTATTAGTCACCGGAGCAGCCGGTTCTATAGGCAGCGAACTTTGCCGTCAGTTATGTACCTTCGACCTGAAGCAGCTGGTTCTGTTTGACAGTGCCGAAACCCCCATGCACAATATACGTCTGGAACTGGAAGAAAAATTCCCTCAGGTAGAATTTACTCCTGTAATGGGAGATATCCGGATGATTGATCGTGTTGAATCTGTTTTCCGTCGTTTTCAGCCTCAGTATGTATTTCATGCTGCCGCCTATAAGCATGTACCTCTGATGGAGGAGAATCCTTGCGAAGCCGTTCATACGAATGTATACGGTACGCGTAATGTAGCGGATATGGCAGTCAGGTATAATGTCGATAAGTTCATTATGGTTTCTACCGACAAAGCTGTCAATCCGACGAATGTGATGGGAGCTTCCAAGCGTCTGGCAGAAATCTATGTACAAAGCCTGAGCATCGCTATCAGTAAAGGTTTGCATCCGGGTAAAACCCATTTTATCACAACCCGTTTTGGAAATGTATTAGGCAGTAACGGCTCCGTCATTCCCCGTTTCCGTGAGCAATTAGCGAAAGGTGGTCCTTTAACAGTCACCCATCCGGACATTATCCGTTATTTCATGACGATCCCGGAGGCATGTCGTTTGGTACTGGAAGCAGCCTTTATGGGTAAGGGAAATGAGATATTTGTCTTTGATATGGGTTCTCCTGTAAAGATCGCCGATCTGGCTCGTCGTATGATTGAACTGGCAGGTCTTATCCCCGATGAAGATATAGAAATCCAGTACACCGGTCTTCGTCCCGGCGAGAAACTATATGAAGAACTTCTGGCAACGAAAGAGAATACCCTCCCTACGAATAACGCTAAAATATATCGTGCCCAGGTGAGAGAATATGATTTCAAAGAAATTGATGAATTGATGGAATCATTGGTGCACCTAGCTATTTGTGTAGATAAGATCGGAACTGTGAAGATGATGAAGGATATTGTTCCGGAGTTTAAGAGTAAGAATTCGAAGTACGAAGTTTTAGATAAATAGATTGGTAGCTAATTTGTTGATATGTTATGTGTTAATATTGATATAACTGGTTCTTTAAATGAATTACAAATAAGGGTATAAAACCTAAGATAAAAAACAAACAATATAATTATGACAATTTATAAAATTTGTGTAATTGGTCTCGGTTACGTTGGACTGCCTTTGGCAAGACTTTTTTCAACAAAATATGAAACTATTGGTTTTGATATGAATCAGCATCGTGTCGATGCACTTATGACAGGTCATGATGCAACTCTTGAAGTGAGCGATGAACTTCTTCAGGATGCAATCAACAACCATGGTTTCAAGTGTACCACAAACCTTGAGGACATCAGGGATTGTAACGTTTATATCGTTGCTGTACCTACTCCAGTCAACGAGGATAATACACCAGATCTCAAGCCTCTTTGGAAGGCAAGCGATTCTGTAGGTCAGGTTATTTCTAAGGATGACATTGTAATCTATGAGTCTACTGTTTACCCTGGTGTAACAGAAGAGGAATGTATTCCTGTTATAGAGAAGGTATCTGGCCTCAAGTTCAATGTTGACTTCTATGCTGGCTACTCTCCGGAACGAATCAACCCCGGGGATAAGGAGCATACTGTAGAGAAAATCTGCAAGGTAACGTCTGGTTCTACTCCTGAGATTGCTGACATTGTAGATAGTCTTTATAACAGTGTTCTCTTAAATGGTACCCACAAGGCTTCAAGCATCAAGGTTGCAGAGGCATCTAAGATTATCGAGAATTCACAGCGTGACGTCAATATTGCCTTCATGAATGAGTTGGCTAAGATTTTCAATGCAATGGGGGTTGATACTCATGATGTTATCGAAGCTGCATCTTCGAAGTGGAACTTCATCAAGTTAAACCCAGGTCTCGTTGGAGGTCACTGTATCTCTGTTGATCCATACTACCTTATTCAGAAGGCGCAGGTTTATGGCGTGCTTCCTCGCATCATGCATTCTGCTCGCCGCTTAAACGATGGTATGGGAGCTTATGTGGCAAGCCAAACTGTGAAGTGCATGAATAGGAAGGGGGTTATGGTAAAGGATGCCAAGATACTTATTCTTGGTATTACTTTCAAAGAGAACTGTCCTGATGTTCGTAACACTAAGATTGTTGATATCTATCAGACTCTTGAAGAATTCACTAAAAATATCACTGTTTATGATCCATGGGCTAACCCTGAGAAGGTTAAGCGTGAATACAGCATTGATATTGTTACAGAACTCCCTACTGGCGAGAAGTATGATGCAATAATCAACGCTGTTGCACACAATCAGTTTATAAACCTTGATATTCGCTCACTCTGCAAGGATAATGGTGTGGTTTATGATGTTAAGGGTATTTTACCACGCGATATTATTGATGCAAGATTGTAATATTATATTTCATAAATAATGTCTTTAGTGCGGGCATCTGTATATAATCATTGGCTGGTGCTAATCGTTCACAGAATACTGAGGTTTTAATTACAGGGATGTATTGTAATGAGATTTTGATTTTAACAGACTAGATACAAACTGTGATCTTGTAGAGTAATAAATCACAGATTTTACTGATTAACACAGAAAGTATCATGAATTTAAGAACTGATTATTACAATGTAAAAAGGCAAGATTATGGCAAATCGAAGCTGTTAATCATTGCAGGTATTGGTGATGAGGAGAACTTCTCACTAGTAGTTGGCAGTGCAGTTAATATGGTGAAAGATGGTCGCTGTGGTAACCTTGTGTATGTAGAGGTGGCTAGCAGCGAGGTTGTGAAGATTATTCAGAGCTACACAGACATTGTGAACAAAATGGGTGGGAAAAGTTTAAAAAACTGATCATAATGGAGGAAAAGCCTTTAATTTCTATTATTACGATTACTCGTAATAGAGCATCATTAATTCATAAATGCATAAGGAGTATTCAGAAGCAGACATATACTAATTATGAACATATTATAGTTGATGGAAATTCAAGTGATAATACTTCCGAGGTTGTAGCAGCATATACTAAAAAGGATAGCAAGATTAAGTACATTTATTTGAATTATTGTGGAGCTGAACAACTTCATCAAGGCTTTTTGGCATCAAAAGGTCAATACATCACATTTTTGGATGATGATGACGAATATCTTCCACATAATCTAGAAAAAAAATTGGAACTTTTATCTTCGTTAGATTCTACGTTCGGGTTTATTTATGGTCCAATGGATTATTTCAATGCTTCGAGTGGTGAATTTTTATATACCCATAAAGCTACTTATGAGGGTGGTAAAGAAATCCTCCCTTTTGCTGTAGCTGATAGTGTCGTATGTGGTACACCCTCGATGATGTTTAGAAGATGTGCTTTTGAAAGCATAGGGGGATCATATATTGACGGAATTGGTAACAATTTCTCAGATTGGGCATTGGCTACAAAAGCTTTGGCAATGGGGTGGAAAGTAAAGAGATATGATCAATCTTTGGTAAAGATATACCAGCACCCATTGGCAAGATTATCAGATAATACGATCAAAGGGGTTGAAGGTGCAAAGAAGATGCTACTGTTTCATAGCTATTTTTTGTCAGTATACGATGATGTAATAAAAGTAAATCCTAAATCTGCTGCAATTCATTATCGTGGTTTGGTTGGGGCGAATCTTCGTCTTAGGAATTTTAAAGAAGCTTGTAAAAACTATATCAGACTACTTAAAGTTTCTAAAACCCTTAAAAACCTTGTTTATCCGCTCCATATTTTAATAATAATGTATAAAGAATAGAAGTATGGATTACAATGTTTTAAATTCAATTCAAAATAAAGAAAGAATAGCTATCGTTTGTATAGGGTATAACCGTTTAGATTCTATCATTCGGTTAGTCTCCTCTATAGAGAAAGCTTCGTTCCCATCAAATGACATCCCTATTGTGTTTTGTATAGATGCAAGTAGAGATATACTCTTATATGATTATGTAAGAAATTACCAGTGGAAACATGGTGAGAAATATGTTTTTATTCAAGAAGAACGTTTAGGTCTAAAAGATCATATTTTGAAATGTGGTCGGCTTACTAAATATTTCAAAGCAATTATAATATTAGAAGACGACTCTTATGTTGCTCCCAATTTTTATAATTACACAGTTGCTGCAGTTGATAAATATGGTCATGATGAGTTGATTTCTGGAATTTCTTTATATATCTCTCATAATTACGAGTATGTAAATATTCCATTCTTCCCATTGAATAATGGGGCTGATGTATTTCTTTTACAAGATGTTCAGACCCGTGGTGAATGCTTTACAGATTTTATGTGGGATCGATTTGAACGTTGGATGATAAGCAATAAAGATCGTGACTATGCGGATGTTTCTATGCCAGAAAGTATAAAAAAATGGTCTAGAGCTTGGTCACGTTTTTATTATGCTTATATGGTAGAGAGTTGGACGTTCTTTGTGTATCCCTATGTATCGTTTGTTACAAACATGGGGGCAATTGGAGAACATGCCGATATTGAGACGAATTTAGCTCAAGTTTCATTGGAATTAGGTTTTAAGGAGTATAAAATGTTAGATACTAATGTTTTGGTAAAATATGACTCTTTTGGGAATAACTGTGATTTTTATAAGTGGGCTGGGGTACCTGAAGAAGATTTGTGCTTAGATATATATGGCAATAACCCAAACATCAAAAAGAAACGATATATCGTATCGTGTAGGAGACTTCCATATAAAGTAATTAAATCTTGGGGATTAAGAATGTATCCTATTGAGATGAATGCTATTGCCCAGATACAAGGTTCTGGTCTTATGGTTTTTGATACATCCGAAAAAGGTAAAGGTAATAGTAGCTTCTCATATGATGCATTGTCTTATGTTTATTGTAAGCACAATCCAAAACTGATGGTTATGTATTGTGCAAAGTGGATTCTTGTTATGGTAAGACATAAGATAAAAAAAACGTGGAAAATATTATTTAGGAAAAAGAAGTAGATATGGATATTTCTTTATTGAAATCTAAGCTACTATATTATTCTTGGAGTATTCATTTTAGATTGCAACAAATCTTTCATGAAAAAAGAACAGGTGCTGCTATTGTGATGTTTCATCATGTAGGGGATGATGTTTCCAATGATATTATTGACTCATGTAAATGTACAAATGCTGAGTTTAGAAGTTTTGTTGAACTTATTAAATCTAACAGGTGGGTGGTCTCTTTTGATGAGATGCTAGACAAAGTTCAGCAAGGCGAGAATAATCTAGTAGTAATATCTTTTGACGATGTACCTGATAATTTTTATTTGAATGCGTATCCCTTGTTGAAAGAAAACAAACTTCCATTTATACTATACGTTACTACTGGATTTATAGACAAGCCTGGTTTTTTATCTTCTTCTCAATTAGAGATATTATCCAAAGACCCTTTATGTACGATAGGTGCTCATACAATGTCGCATCCTACGTTAAGTAAAAAATCTGTGAATTTGGATGTTGAAATTAGAGATTGTAAAAAAAGAATTGAAGCTATAATTAAGAAAGAGATTAGACATTTTGCATATCCCTTTGGAGTACCACCATCTATTAATATGGACGTTGTAAAATATACATCATTGTGTAATCAATATAATACAGCTTGCTCAACGTTTCCTGGATTGGTATACAAAAGATCTTTAAAAAGTCTTTTTATTTTACCTCGAATTCATCATAAATTATATATAAAAAAATTCAATCATAAATAATATGAAAATATTCCATCCTTCAGATTTTTTATGCGCTAACCTTTATAAGTTGGGTAAAACAGGTATACTATTATGGTACAAATATGCTTATTGGAGGGTTCGAGGTAAATGGCCTGGCTTAAAAAAACCGAAAGATTTGTCAGAGCATATTTTGTCTGATATGGTAAAGTCATCGTTTGTTAGATATGCGGATTTGGCTGATAAGGTGAGAGTTCGTGAATATATTAAGTCAAAAGGCTTAGAGGGGCATTTGTTAGATGTATATGGTGCGTGGGAGACTGGCGACCAAATAAATTTTGATCTTTTACCAAATAAATTTGCTCTGAAGCCTAATAATGGATCTGGTGGACACTTTTTTTGTCACGATAAATCTGCGATCAATATAGAAGAAGTGCGTAAGATTATGGATAAGTCAATTGTTCTTGAGAATTCAGCATATCATTATGAACCTCATTACTTTGCTATAAAGCCTTTAATCTATGCGGAAGAGTTGATTGATGTTGGCGAAGGTCAGTTCCCTATAGATTATAAATTTATGTGTGTAAAAGGTAAAATAGGAGATATTTCTGTAATGGTTAATAGAGACGAAGTTGGCGGGCATAAAATATGCAGACTTGATGAAAAATGGAATGTTTTGCCTTATACAAAAGAGTCATATAAATCCTCAAGTATTCCTGAAAAACCTAAGTGTTTTTCGGAGATGGTGGAAATTGCAAAAATATTATCAAGCGATTTTGAATGTGTACGTGTAGATTTATATGAATATAAAGATAAAGTTTATTTTGGGGAATTAACATTTAGTCCAGCAGGTGGCATTCTGTTTTCATATAATCAATTTGGTCTTGATGAGATTGGAAAGTTGTTTAATAGATAATAACCTTTCAATATGCAAATGAATCTTTTAAAGGGATATTATCAAAGTTACTATGCATATATAAAAAATGCAAGTATTTATCTCACTGCAACAATTGTTTCGTCATTATTAGCTGTTGTAATAAATCCTCTGTTAGCATTAAATTTGTCAGCAGAGGATTATGCAACTCTAGGTTATTATAGTGGTTATGCTAACCTATTCACGCCATTAATCGGATTTTTTATTATTGATTATTATCTTCGGAATAGGTATTTATTAAAAGGAGAAGATTTGCTAAAACTAAAATCTTCATTATTGAAATTATTGATTTTATTTTCAGGAGGTTCTTCAATAATCTGTTTTTGTATTTTGTGGGTATATATGAACACCTATGATGCAAGTATACCTTTTTGGCCTTTTGCATTATTAAAAATGGCTCAAATCTATACAAGTTTTGTATACTCGTTCAAACTAGCTGATTATAAAATTGATGGTAATGCTAAGGGCTTTTTTAAGATTTCATTAATACAGGCTGTAATTGCCACTATTTTATCTATTACTTTTGTGGTTGTACTTAAATGGGGTGCTTTTGGTTACATGGTAGGTCAGTTATTGGTGAACACTATCTTTTTAGGATATTGCCTATGGTCATATCGGGATGTTATTATTCTTAGGAATGATACATCAATACTTAATTCCTTAATTAAATATTCTACACCTTTAGCTATGGCGGGTGCATTAGGATTCTTTGCAAATGGATATGATAAAATTTATTTGGAACGCAATAAGGATTTATATGCACTTGGCATATATGCGATCGCATTTCAAATGTCTAGTTATCTTAATATATTTGCTACAGCTATTAAGTCTACTTTTCAGCCTGATATATTTAAAGCTATTGCTGAAAAAAACCTTCGCAAGGTTGTAAAAATGATAACTCTCGTTGTTGCTTTCGTCTCTGTAGTTGTAATGCTATTTGTTTTATTTTGTCCGATTTTAATAAATATTCTAACTGCTGGTCGTTATGACGAGTCGACTGATCTAACGCGTATACTATCGCTTTCCATCATTACGTCTACCATATATTATCAGATATCCCAAGTAACTTATGGCTCTGGACTGTCTAACATCACCCTTATTAATAAGATCATTGGTAGCGTACTTACAGTTCTATTATTTTCTTATGTAATACCACAATATGGCGCACAAGGTGCTGCATGGGGGACTGTAATAAGCTATTTATTATTTGCATTAGGCAATGTAATACTTCTATGTATAAATAAAAATAAGTTCTTAAAATGAGAGATCTTAAAATACTACATATTCAGGATACATGCACAGGCTGTGGCGCATGTGTCAGTGTATGTCCTAAACAATGCCTTACAATGGTGGAAGATACGGATGGTTTCTACTATCCGTATCAGGTAACCGATTCGTGTGTTGAGTGCCATCTTTGCGAAAAGGCTTGTCACATAATTACACAGGCTAACAATCTGTCTGAAGTTTCGAACGATACATATATCTTTTGGCAGAAGGATGAACACGTTCGCCAGATGTCTAGTTCAGGGGGGGCATTTTCGTTGTTTGCTCAATATGTTATTGATAATGGTGGAATCGTATTTGGCAGTCGGTATAATTCAGAACGTGAAAGATTGGAAGTCACTAGCAGTGACGATTGTGGCCTAGCACCATTAAGAAAGTCAAAATACGTAGAATCATATGTTGGTGACAGCTTTAGAGAAATTGCCCAACAACTGAAAGCTAATAGAATGGTTTTATATTGTGGAACTCCTTGTCAGGCTGCAGGTTTACGTCAATATTTATCATTAAGAAAAATCTCTGATAAAAAATTGTTACTGATAGACTTTGCTTGTCACGGTGTACCCACTAACAAGTTGTTTACTGCATTTAAAAGAACTTTGGAAGATTCAAAATCAAAAGTTACAGCTGTAGATTTTCGTTATAAGGCATTAAATGACAAAAATGATAATTGGCACAGTGCTACAATGAAGGTGGATTATAAATCCGGGAATAAAAAGATTATATATACCAATTCATCTTTTTATTTTGGATATTATTATTTTTTTTATTGTTCTATATGTTTGAGATTGAGTTGTTATAACTGTCATCAAGTAGATCATTCTGAGGCAGATGTAACAATTGGTGATTTTTGGGATATTTATAAATATAAGAAAGAACTTGACGATAATAAAGGAATATCGTTTCTTAAATTTAATAACCCCAAATGGGTCGGTTTGTTTAAAGATTTGGCAAGCACCCATTTTGTTGAGAAATTACCAAATGGAGTTTTGACTGATCCATATAACAAAAGAAATAAATTGCGTTTATTAGCTGAGCGCGAGAAGTTTCTAGGGTTAATGCGCAAGTTTGGCTATAAAAAAGCAAAACGTAAGTATTACGGTGTAAAAGGTTATGTGAAATATTACATAATATTTTCTTTAAAGGCATTGATTAGAAGACTGATATTAAAAATAGAGCTGTGAAAAGGGTAGGAATCTATACATATATGCTCAACAACTATGGAGCAGTGTTACAAGCGTATGCGTTACAGACATTTTTGAGTAAATATAAGAACTGCGAGGTTGAGATTATTAATTTCAAAACAGACAAACACTTACGGGCTGATAGACTTTTTAAACCTAGAGAAGGTCTGTTACGAAACCTGGTGTTTGTTTTTTTAACCTTGTTACATTATTGTGCTTTATCAAAACGTAGAAAAAGAACACATAAGTTTAAACAGGATTTTTATAACTTATCCCAAACGTATAGTTCTGTAGACGAACTCCTAAGTAATCCACCTAAGAAGGATATTCATGTTTCGGGGAGTGATCAGGTGTTTAATCCAACGAGTGAGTATATGCCTATATATTACCTTCAATTCCCTAAAGGTGACTCTAAAAAAGTTGCTTATGCTCCTAGTTTTGGAATTTCAAAATTCACTCAACAACAGAAGGAGTCTATTCGTAATTTCATATGTGATTTTGATGCGCTTAGTTGTAGAGAAGTAACCGGTGCGAATTTATTATCAGAGCTCACAGGTAAGGAGATACCTGTTGTAGTAGATCCTACACTACTATTGTCTTCATCTGATTGGAGCAAAATTGCTGTGCAACCTAATATTAAGGTAAAGTATATTTTTGTTTATGATTTGAATGGTGGTAATAATCTAATTCATATAGCAAAAAGAATACAGCAGGTTACTGGGTATAAAATAATTTGCGTTACAGGTAATATCGCGAAATTTTACAAAGGCTGTACTCAAGTGTATTCAGCTGGACCTTGTGAATTTGTCGGTTGGTTCAAAAATGCTGAATATGTGGTTACTGATTCTTTTCACGGTACAATGTTTTCTCTTATTTGGGGTAAACCGTTTTTTACATATATTGCTACAATGTCATCTGCCACTCGTATTTACAGTATATTAAGTCAACTAGGATTGAGAGACAGAATAGTTGAAAATGGTAAAGTATCTGAATTTACATATAATCAGCCACAAGAATTTCAAGCTATAGATTATTCTAGGATATTAGTAAATTCTATCCGCTTTATAAATAATGAAATACTAAATGAAAAAATCCAGTAAGTTATATACTGTTATATTGGGACTTTTATTCATAGTATTATGTTTGTTTGAGGCTAATTCTATGATATTTATGGTATATGCTAATTTTTCACCGATTCTTGCTGTTTTACGCGCAATAATTGTATTATTAGCTATATATGTTTTTTCTAGATCTCCAATTCTATACAAAAATACTTTGCTAAAATGCTTTTTGTTTTGGACTATCTATTGTTGGATATTCTGTTTAATAGGTTTGGGAGGGGAGGAAAAGTCTGCTGTATTTCGTATTGTAATATTTGAGGCTGTTTATTTTGTCGTCTTTTACTCAACATTGATGAGTGAAAAATCTAATGTTATCATAGAATTAGGAATTACTTCTTTATTACTAATTGCTTGTTATTATCTGCTACAGAATAGTTTGTATGTTGAGTTCTTGTTTGGTCGAGAATTTACTATTACAAATCTTGTTTTTTGGCCTCTTTGCTGTGTCCCTGGTATCTTTTTGATTCGTAATAATGTATGGCGTTATTTGCTATTATTTATAGCTATTATAGCATGCATATTTGGTATGAAGAGGAGTGCGTTAATTTCAATATTTTTAATTATATTTGTTTTCTTAATTCATGAATTTATAGGGAAAAATAAACCGTTTAAAACGAAATTTATCTTATTAATAGCAGGGGGGATTGGTGTATATGTTATTCAGCATTATTTCAGTGACTTTATTGAGCTAAATTTGGATAGAATTAGTGCTATTGAGAGTGATCGAGGATCGGGTAGAGATCACGTGTGGAAAGATTCTTTAAATGCTATTGAAAATGGTAATATCCTTGAGATTATATTTGGTTCTGGAGTTGATAGTACCTGGGCAAGAGCCCATCATACAACCTCGCATAATGACTTCCTGACTTTATTTATCGAATTCGGATTGGTAGGTGTTATACTATATTTTATTTTTTGGATACATATAATCAAATTATACTTGTTTACAAGGAAAAGAACTCCTGAATATGTAATGAGTGTAATAGCTTCAATCGTAATTTTGTTGGTAGTAGGTAGTGTTGGAGACTTATTTACTTCATATGCTTATTTCCCTTTTATTACAGCTGTTTTAGGTTACGTAGATGCTAAATGTATATCTCTTAGACGTAATTATTTATGCAAGAATTGAAGTACAATCTTCTTGTAAAATAGATTTCTGCTATATAGTTTTACCTCCTCACCTAAATATGTAAAAATGAATATTCCAAAAATTCTGATTGTATCCAATCAGTGCTTATCTAAATGCACATCTAATGGTCGTTCTTTAGGTAGTTTGTTACAGGGATGGCCTAAGTGTAAAATTGCTCAATTTTGTTTAAATTTAGAATTTCCTGATTTGGATTTATGTGATAATTATTTTTGTATAACAGACAAGGATGCTGTAGATTCATTATTTTATAATATATCCACTTATAATGAATTAAAAGTAAAATCAGATGTACAAAAATCTAATAAACCAACTCGTTCGAAGAATTCGTTATTAATGTTAGTACGCGAATTTATATGGAGAACTAATCAATGGAAAAAATTTGGATTTAATAAATGGGTTAATAATTTCAATCCAGATATTGTTTTACTTCAGAGTGGAGATTCGGCTTTTATGTTGCAAATTGCACGAATTATTTCTCAAAATAGAAAGATTCCATTGCTTATATATAATACAGAGGGGTATTATTTTTTTAAGAAACCTTGGATTAGGAAACATTGGTTAGACTTTATATTTTTCCCAATTATAAGGACGTTATATCGAAGAGAATTCAGAAAACTTATAGCATCTGCTTCAGCATCATTATATTTGAATTGCGAGTTGAGAAATGATTATGATGCAGAATTTGGAACATTTAGTGATGTTATATACACGGGAAGTAATTTTGAATTTAAGCCAAAAGTATTCAATTCAACTAAACCAAGTTTTTGTTATCTAGGTAATCTAGGGTTAAATAGGTATAAGGCATTAATCGAAATAGCGGATGCATTAAATGCAATTAATCCAACATACTCTCTTGACGTGTACGGGAATTTAAGACCAGGTACAGAACATGTATTTGATGATGTTGCTGCTATTTCGTATCATGGATTGATTTCTTATGACGAAGTGCAAAAAGTTATTCGAAATAGTGATATCCTCTTTCACGCAGAAGTTAATGAAGAACAATGGCAAGAAGCCTTAAGGTATGGATTCTCAACCAAAATAGCTGATTCGATTTCAAGTGGTCATAACTTTATGCTCTATGCACCTCAAAACATTTCATGTTCAAAATATATAATAGCATCGGGGGCCGCATGGTATGTTAGTGAAAAAAAGGATTTGGAGCCAACTCTACGAACATTGATGACTGACTCAAGCGCACGTGAAGCAGTGTTGAGTAAAGCAAAAGAGGTTGCTTCGATAAATCATAATGCAAGTCGTAATGCAGAGAAGTTCCAAAATTGGATTAGGAAATATTATAATGAATCAAAATGATCGATAAGTCTTTCTCTCTCTCAATGTCTGTCTATAAAAACGACAATCCGGAGTTTTTTAAACAGGCAGTGGAGAGTGCGACAATAAAGCAAACATTACCTCCATCAGAGATAGTTTTAGTTGTAGATGGTCCTATACCGGCATCTATAGATTGTGTAATAAATGAGTTGCTGGTAGAACTTCCTATACCATTAAACGTGATACGTTTGGTACAGAATGTTGGTCATGCACGTTCGCGGCAAACTGGATTGGAAGCTACAAAATGTTCGGTTGTAGCAATAATGGATAGTGATGATATTTGTCATCCAGATCGTTTTGCCAAACAAATTAGTTACATGAAGTCACATCCAGATTTGGATGTGATAGGTTCCCAGATAACGGAGTTTGTTGGTAGTGAAAACAATATTGTTGGTATTCGTATCTGCCCAGAAAATGATAAGGATATTAAGAGATATCTTAAGGCTCGCTGTCCAATGAATCTCGTGACTGTAATATTTAAAAAAGATAGTGTGCAAAAAGTTGGTGGTTTTATTGACTGGTTCTGTGAGGAGGATTATTACCTGTGGGTACGTCTGGCTGAGAATGGTTTTAAGTTCGGAAATTTGAATGAAAATCTGGTTAATGTGCGAGTCGGGCAAGAGATGTATGGTCGTCGTGGTAGTTGGAGATATTTTAAGAGTGAAGCTAAGTTGCAGTGGTACATGCTACGTCATAGGGTGATAGGTTTATCTCGTTTCTTATTCAACATATTGGTACGTTTTGTAGTACAAGTCTGTATGCCGAATTGGTTACGTGGTTTTATATTCCAGAAATTATTTAGAAAATAATAGATATTATGGTTGGTGAAAAATTTAAGATTGGTTACACAACAGGTGTGTTTGACATGTTTCATATAGGTCATTTAAATATCCTTCGCCGTGCAAAGGAGCAATGTGAGTATCTCATTGTTGGTGTTAGTACTGATGAATTAGTGAAAACTTATAAAAATAAAACACCCATTATTCCTTTTGAGGAACGTAAAGCTATTGTAGAGGCGGTTCGTTATGTGGATAAGGTTGTTGCACAGACAAGCATGGACAAGATGGAGGCATGGGATGCTATTCATTTTGATGTAATGTTTCATGGTGATGATTGGAAAGGAAGTGCAATGTATGAAGAGATACAGGCTAAATTTAAAACAATAGGTTGTCATTTGGTTTTTTTGCCTCATACTTCAGGTACCTCTTCTACCGAGTTACGACATAAACTCCAGGAATAATATATGACAATTTCTGAAGTAGCAAATAAATGTTGTGGTTGTCGTGCATGTGAATTGGTGTGTCCAACACAGGCTATTACTATAGAAAAAGATAAACTAGCTTTTGAGATACCAATAATTAATACAAATAAATGTGTTGATTGTAGTAGGTGTATAAAAGTATGTCCGGTACTTAATAAGGAGAAGGTAGAACATACAGAACATTTGAGATGTGGTATGGCATATGCTTTAGATTCAACAATAAAGTTTAAAGGATCGAGTGGTGGTTTATTTGGACTTTTTGCAAAAAAAGTATTGGAAGAGAATGGTATTGTTTTTGGTGCTGCTTTTGACAAGCAACACCAATTGTATACAAGTTCTGCTACTACAGTAGCAGAACTTGAACCTCTGTATAAATCGAAATATCTTCTTTGTAATACAAATAAGAAGTTTTTTCATATAAAAAAAGAACTTGAAGCAGGACGAAAAGTACTTTATTGTTCTTCTCCATGTCAATTAGCAGCATTGAAATTATACTTGAATAAAGATTATGAGAATTTATATCTTGTTGAATTCTTGTGTCATGGGGTTGGTAGTCAAACAATGTTGGATAAATCTATCAAATATACTGAGAAGAAGAAAAATGTGAAGATTAAGAAAATTATATTGCGTTATAAAGCTAAAAGGGCTTCTTCTCATTATTATTATTACTGTTACGAGAAAAATGGGAGAAAATATGAAAAAAAAGATATTCATCTAACTTTCCCATATTATAATGCGTATGGAAAACGTCTGGTATGTCGGGAATCATGTTTTGATTGCATTTTTGCATCACCTAATCGGATTGGAGATATTACTATTGGAGATTTTCACACAATAGAAAAATTTGATAAAACGATTGACAGATTTGCTGGTGTATCTATGTTTGTATGTAATACATCTAAAGGAATAGATATGCTGGATAATATCAAAAACGAGTTGTTTCTCAAAGATATGCCTTGGAAGGTGATTGTTGAAAATAACCGTTTTAGTAATGAAGAATCAAAACCTAAGGATTGGTCTGATTTCCTTCAGTTATCAATGATTGATTATGATATGGCTGTTGAAAAATATTTGAATCCATATAAAGATTGGAGATATTATTATTACATGTGTCCGGAATCTATTCGAAACTTAGGACGTAAAATATTTAAAATATAGTCTATGGAAAATTTGATGCGAACAGAATTGTGTGATGATTATGGATTTCTGGAATTGCAGAATGTTATATTGAATATAGCAAAAGATATTGATATTTTATGTGAGCAAAATAATATTCAATATTGTCTTATGGGAGGAAGCGCTCTTGGGGCTAAACGGCATGGAGGTTTTATTCCTTGGGATGATGATTTAGATTTCTTTATGACCCCTGATAATTATGAAAAATTTCGTGATGTTTTTAATCAAGAAGGAGATAAAAACAAATATTATATTCAGGAGTTAGGTGCTGCTGGTGGGAGGATTATTACAGCTAAAGTACGTCTAAATAACTCTTATTATGAAGAAGAGATTCTAAAAAATTGGAATATTCATCATGGTATTTATATTGATATATTCATACTTCATGTATGTCCTGAGAATAAGATAAAACGTTACTGGCAATATTTTTGGGCAAAATATCTTATCATTAAGGGACTAGCTAATAAAAATTACAATCGTAGAGGAAGATTTATAAATACATTTATCAAATGTGTGGGGATTGTTTTACCGAAACGTTTCTTGTTAGGATATGGTTTGAAACAAATCTATCGGTTTCGTAATGAGCATTCAAATTTTCTATGTAATTATTTGGGTAAAGCTTTAATGAAGTCGGGGACATATCAGAAAAAGTATTTTGAAGGTGTGAAGCGTGTGCCATTTGAAACAATCACATTAAATGCTCCAATTCGTATTGAGGATTTTTTGAAAGATCGTTTTGGAGATTATATGAAGCCGCCTTCTGCAGAACGCATAAAATATGAGCAACATTCTTCTACTTGGAATTTGAATCCTTGTGTGTATACAAATTTGTCGGATGAAAAGTATTTATTTTAAAGGAAAGATAGTATGTATCTGAAATGGATATTTGATAGAATTGTATCTTTTATCGGTTTGTTATTGCTGTGGCCCATATTGTTGATTGTGTTTATATTAATACGTGTCAAAATGCCTGGAGGACCGGTTTTCTTTACACAACAACGTGTTGGTAAGCATGGTCGGTTATTTACTATGGTGAAATTTCGTAGTATGATTGTAGAACATGATGGTTCATCTATTAGTGTAGCAGGTGAGAGTCGTATAACTCCGTTGGGAGAGAAATTACGTAAATACAAATTAGATGAATTGCCGGAATTATGGAATGTCTTAATTGGTGATATGAGTTTTGTTGGTCCGCGTCCAGATGTTCCTGGTTATGCAGATCGGTTAGAGGAAGAGGATCGTGAAATATTAAATTTGCGTCCAGGTATTACTGGGCCTGCTAGTTTAAAATATCGTAACGAAGAGAAGATTCTTTCAAAGCAAATTAATCCACAGAAATATAACGATGAAGTGATTTATCCAGATAAGGTTCGCATTAATAGATACTATTTGCATCATTATTCTTTTGTAAAAGATATTCAAATGATTGTCTGCACAGTATTAGGTAGACGAATGATATACAATAATGAATTAATATAAATATCATTTATATGTTAAACAAACGAATCTACCTTTGTCTCGCCCATATGAGCGGCAAAGAGCAAGCCTTCATAAAAGAAGCTTTTGATACTAATTGGGTAGTTCCACTCGGTCCGAATGTAAATGGCTTTGAAAAAGATCTGGAAACATTTGTAGGAAATGATAAACATGTTGTTGCCCTCTCAGCCGGTACAGCAGCCGTCCATCTAGCCCTCTTAGCCTGTGGTGTCGGTCCAGGCGATGAAGTGATTGTACAAAGTTTTACATTCTGTGCCTCTTCACACCCTGTTACTTATTTGGGAGCTACTCCGGTTTTTGTCGATTCAGAGGCAGACACTTGGAATATGGAACCAGAACTGCTGGAGAAAGCAATTGTTGACCGAATTGCGGTTACAGGTAAGAAACCGAAGGCAATTGTCCCCGTTTATCTGTATGGTATGCCTGCTAAGATTGAAGAGATTATGGCTGTGGCAAACAAATATGATATCCCAGTTATTGAGGATGCTGCCGAAGGATTGGGTAGCCGGTATGACGGACAGGTTTGTGGTACGTTCGGACGGTATGGGGTACTTTCTTTCAACGGGAATAAGATGATTACGACTTCCGGAGGTGGTGCATTAATTTGCCCGGATGAAGAGACAAAAAAGAAAATCATGTTCTATGCTACCCAGGCTCGCGAGTCATATCCTTATTACCAGCATGAAGAGATCGGTTATAATTACCGTATGTCGAATATCTGTGCCGGTATTGGACGCGGACAAATGACTGTACTGGAAGAGCATATCGCTCACCACCAGCACACTTGCCATCTTTACAAGGAGTTGCTTGCCGGCGTGGAAGGAATCGTACTGCATGAGAATCCCTCTTCCCGGTTCGATAGCAACTATTGGCTGAATACAATCCTGCTTGATCCATCTTTGCATGTGAGAGGCGAAGAACATGCCTATGAAGCGACTGTACAGGGAGCCGTAGGAGGTGCGGCCGGTGTAACACACGAGGCTTCCTCCTTGCATACAAACTCGGAACCAAACCCGAATGTGGAAGCGATGCGCATGGCATTGGATGCTGCCGGTATTGAATCGCGTCCATTATGGAAACCGATGCACTTGCAGCCCGTATATAAGAACAATCCTTGTTATGTGAATGGTGTGAGCGAATCTTTGTTCAAACAAGGTCTATGTTTACCAAGTGGTCCTTGTGTGACGGATGAAGATGTGGATTATATCGTTCAGGAAATCAAGAAGTCTATTTTGTAATGAATTTATTAGAATTTTAATAGAATATATATGTCAGTATTCAAAGACAAAACCCTCCTAATCACCGGCGGCACCGGTTCTTTCGGTAATGCCGTTCTTCGGCGTTTCTTGGATTCCGATATCAAGGAAATCCGAATCTTTAGCCGAGATGAAAAGAAGCAGGACGATATGCGTCACGCTTTACAAAATCCTAAAGTGAAATTCTATATTGGGAATGTGCGTAATAAAACATCTGTGGATATCGCTATGCGCGGTGTAGATTATGTGTTTAGTGCAGCAGCATTAAAGCAAGTTCCCAGTTGCGAATTCTTTCCGATGGAAGCTACCCGTACAAATGTGGAAGGGACGGAGAATGTGCTGCTTTCCGCTATTGAACATGGCGTAAAGAATGTAGTCGTCCTTTCTACGGATAAGGCCGCTTATCCGATCAATGCGATGGGTATCTCCAAGGCGTTGATGGAAAAGGTGGCGATTGCTAAAGGACGTGAGTTGGGCGAAGGGGCGCAGACTACCATCTGCTGTACCCGCTACGGCAATGTGATGGCAAGCCGTGGTTCGGTTATCCCTCTTTGGGTGGAACAGATAGAACATGGAAAACCGATCACTATTACCGATCCGGAAATGACCCGCTTCATGATGACCCTGGATGATGCCGTAGATTTGGTGATCTATGCCTTTACACATGGCCATAACGGTGATCTGTTTGTTCAAAAAGCTCCGGCAGCTACTCTATCTGTTCTGGCACAAGCCTTGAAAGAGACATACGCACAGATCGATCCGAAGTATCTGGATACGGAAGTGAAGGTAATCGGTACGCGTCACGGAGAGAAACTGTATGAAACACTGGTAACACGTGAAGAGATGGCGAAAGCGATCGATATGGGAGAGTATTACCGCATTCCTTGTGATACACGCGATCTGAATTATGACAAGTTCTTTACCGAAGGCAGCGAATGTCTCTCTAAGATAGAAGATTATCATAGCCATAATACCACACGTCTGGATGTGGAAGGCATGAAAAAACTATTACTCCACTTACGTTTCATTCAGGAAGATCTTGGACTGATCGAACGGGCAAAACCAAGAGAAATCAGAAGCGAATAAATCAATTTTAATGTAATGAACATATTAGTTACTGGTGCCAAAGGATTCGTCGGTCGGAACCTTGTTTCCCAACTCTATAATATCCAATCGGGGAAAGCCCGGAATTATCCTGTTTCGGGAACTGATCTAAAGGTCTTCGAATATGATATAGACAGCGATCCGGCTGAGTTGGATGTCTATTGTAAGAAAGCTGATTTCGTCTTTAACCTGGCGGGTGTGAACCGTCCGAAAGATCAGGCGGAATTTATGAAGGGTAACTTCGGTTTTGCATCTACTTTACTGGATACATTGAAAAAGTATAACAATACTTGCCCGGTGATGATCTCATCATCTACGCAGGCGGCATTGGATAATCCGTATGGCGAATCGAAAAGGGCAGGAGAGAACCTGTTGTTCGAGTATGCGAAAGAAACCGGAGCAAAAGTATTGGTTTATCGCTTCCCGAATGTGTTCGGAAAATGGTGCAGACCCAATTATAACAGTGCGGTGGCTACTTTCTGTAACAATATAGCCAATGATCTGCCTATCCGGGTGAATGATCCGAGTGTGGTGATGAATCTGGTCTATGTGGATGATGTAGTAGACGAATTGATTGCCGCTTTATCTGGTAATGAACATCATGAAGGAGATTATTGTGCAGTACCAGCCGTTCATACGATTACGCTAGGAGGTATTGTCGATCTGCTTTATTCATTCAAAGAGATGCCGGGTAACTTAGGTGTACCCGATCTGGGTGATCCTTTTACGAAGAAGTTATATTCGACTTATCTATCTTATTTACCGAAAGAGAAATTCAGCTATCCGGTACAGATGAAAACAGATGATCGCGGTAGTTTTACAGAGATCATCCGTACGCCGGATCGTGGTCAGTTCTCTGTGAACATTTCTAAACCGGGGGTAACTAAGGGGCAACATTGGCATCATACCAAGAATGAAAAATTTGTGGTCGTAAGCGGGCATGGCTTGATCCGGCTTCGTAAGATCGGAACAGATGAAGTGATCGATTTTGAAGTTAGTGGAGAAAAGATAGAAGTTGTAGAAATGATTCCCGGCTATACACATAATATCATTAATCTTTCCGATACGGAAGAGTTGGTGACTTTTATGTGGGCCAATGAACCATTCGATCCAAACCGTCCGGATACTTATTTTGAGGAAGTATAAAAGATAGAATTATGAATAAATTAAAATTAATGACTATTATCGGCACCCGTCCGGAGATCATCCGGTTGGCAGCCGTTATCAAGCGATGCGATCAGTACTTCGATCAAATCCTGGTCCATACCGGACAGAATTACGATTATACACTGAACCAGGTCTTTTTTGATGATTTGGGACTTCGTGCTCCTAACTATTATTTGGATGCAGTGGGTACGGACTTGGGGGAAACAATAGGAAATATCATTGCCAAATCGTATAAATTGATGGTGGAGGTGAAGCCCGATGCCGTTTTGGTGCTGGGAGATACAAATTCTTGCCTGTCGGTTATCGGGGCGAAGCGTTTGCATATTCCTATCTTCCACATGGAGGCCGGTAACCGTTGTTTCGATGAATGTCTTCCGGAGGAAACAAACCGTCGCATTGTGGATGTGACAGCCGATGTCAATATGTGTTACTCCGAACATGCACGTCGGTATCTAAATGCTGCCGGTACACCGAGAGAACGTACCTATGTAGTCGGTTCACCTATGGCAGAGGTATTGCATAATAACCTGGAAAAGATCAAGGCTAGCGATGTACTGGAACGTTTGGGATTGAAGAAAGGAGAATACATTTTACTGTCTGCCCATAGGGAAGAGAATATCGACACGGAAACCAACTTCTTCAACCTGATGAATGCGGTAAATGCGATGGCCGAGAAGTATGATATGCCCATCCTGTACTCTTGTCACCCTCGTTCAAAGAAATATATCGAACAACGTGGTTTCCGGTTCGATCCGCGTGTGATACAACATGAACCGTTGGGATTCCATGATTACAATCATCTTCAGATGAATGCTTTCGCTGTGGTATCCGATTCGGGTACGCTGCCTGAGGAAAGCAGTTTCTTCTTGTCTGTCGGTAATCCTATTCCTGCGGTATGTATCCGTACGAGTACGGAGCGTCCGGAAGCATTGGATAAGGGGAATTTCATCTTGGCAGGCATTACGACAGAACAAGTGTTACAAGCTGTGGATGTAGCTGTCGAGATGAATAAAGACGGTGCTTTAGGAATCCCCGTTCCTAATTATGTGGATGAAAATGTATCGGTGAAGGTAGTCAAGCTAATACAAAGCTATACCGGAGTCGTTAATAAAATGGTTTGGAGAAAATATTAAAATCACAGTTATGCAACTTATTAACTCTACCTTATTAAACGAAGTAACCAAGCAAGCCCAGGACTCTCCGCGCTTGCGTATGAATTATAACTTTCACGATTCTTTGGATGCGGAGGCACAACGCCTTTTGAATGCATTGGAACCGGGTACAATATTGCCTATCCATCGCCATCCGCATACGGCAGAAACCTATCTGTTGCTGCGGGGGAAGATTCGGGTGATGTTCTATAATGACATGAAAGAAGAAACCGAATCAACTGAATTGGATCCTCAGACAGGAAATTATGGTGTACATATCCCTGCCGGCCAGTGGCATACATTGGAAGTACTGGAAGCCGGTTCTGTATTGTTTGAAGTAAAAGACGGTCCTTATACTCCATTAGGGGAAAACGATGTATTGAAGTAAGAATTTTTTTATTGGATTCCGATCGTATAAAAGTTGATTAAAAAAAGCTGTGGTTCCGGAAATAGTTCATACATTTGCCCGTATATTCTAAATAATATATGACTATGAAGAAAAAGAACGTAGAATACCAACATTCAGAAAGTGAAGGATCTTCACTGCAGGAACCTGTAGCTGTATACCAGCGAGATATTTCATTAAGACAAATACCTGAACATATTGTAAAAGATATAGAGGTAAGTAAAGAAGAATATCAAAAAGGACTGGCTGTTCCTGTCTCAGAGTTTATGAGGAAATATAGGAATGTATAATCTTGTAATTACTCCTAGGGCACAATGTGCTATTGACAATACATGTAATATAATTTTAAATGCGTGGGGAGTTAAATGCTATAATAACCTGATAGATGAATTGGAACGTTGTTTTAAAATAATACAATGTTATCCGTTGGCATTTCAGGAAAGTTCCCGATATTCTGGAATTAGACAGTGTGTCGTTACTTCCTTGAATATCTTATATTATATGATTGAAGGAGATGATGTAGTTATTTTAGCATTTGAAGATACACGAATGGACCCTGATAAAGTTTTTGATTTATAAGAACAGGGAGTGCATCACCTGACACACCCCCTGTCTCCCTTAAAAGGGAAGGATCGCTTACGCAATAAACCATTTATACAAACACCCAACCCCGCCCATCAGCATCAGGCTATATCCCGACATTCCGAGCCAGTCGGCTCCGGATGGCAGAGCTTTTTGCCGGTTTCCCCAGTCTCCCTGGGCGAGAGCGAGAGTATCGCCCCGATGCAGGTCAGGGTCACTTCCGTTTCCCTCATCAGGAGGGAGAGGAGGCTCAGGAGGAGCAGGCAGAGGATGAGGACAGGGGCAGTCACCGGCTGCCGGTTTTCGCTTGCGGGGGAAGATGATCCGGGCAAGGCTGGTGAGGAAGTTGAGAATTGTTTCAAGGACATTCATGGAATTTGAAAATTATAAATTGAAAATTAATTGGCCGGTAACCGCTCGATTGACCGGCAGATCGACACCAGCATCCGCTGATAAGCAGCGCGGTTGTCGCCATTTACTTCGCTGATGTATTTGCTGTAAGCGATCTCCTTGGCGTAGGCTTCGGGATGGAAGGTGAGGGTTGCGGCTATGGGATAAGCCGAGTGGATCAAACGGGCAAAGTCGAGGAAGCTATCTTCGGCAGTGAGATACCGGCGGAACCAGAGAGCCGGACGGTCTCCTGTGGCAGACAAGTCTGTGCGGCCACCATCCCAGAAAGGATTCGGACGGCCGTAGGCAGTGATACCGAAAAAGTTGTTATACTCCACGGCCAGCGAGCTTTCGCCCCAACCCGTTTCAATGGCCGACTGGGCCAGGAGGATGATCGGATTCATCCCGAACCGCTCTCCCGCCTTTTGGGCGAGAGGCAGATACTGTTTGATGTAATTTTGCTTTGTCATAACATTATTCGATTACCGGACGGTCGTCTTCCCCGCCTGAGGGAGGAGTCACTGAACCGGGAAGGGTCCATTTTTCAAAACTGGCATCGCGAACAAGATTCATCAACATCGTTCCCGGATAGAAAACGATATGAGCACGGTTGAACAAAGAGGTCTTAAACTCTTCTTCTGTAGTAGCCCCTTTACTGCCGGCTACCATACGGAAGCTGCCGAAATCGCCCAGATGGATCGATTCGCCATCGGCAAGGGATTCATTCATGACGGTGATAAAACCGTCTAAAACAAGTAGGATATCACCGCGGCTGGCTGTGCTGTATTTGCTGATACGGGCGCAGATACGGTTGAGATCTACTTTTTTGGTAATACTGGTCTGGGCAAAGTAGAGCTCGGTTCCTTCGGCAGCCCCCTTGCTCATGTCCTTACGTTTTACAAGTCTGTACTTTAATGGCATAGTCGGGAAATTAAAAATTAATAATTGAAAATTGTTGGTTATCGATAACATTACAAAGGTACGGCGGCCTGAAAACCCACAGACAGATAGGTGCAGCAAGAGTGGAATAGGAGCAGATAACGACAGTTAATTAACAGGCTTCAGAACACGGGTGTTTCAACGTTAAAACATATATGTTTTAAACGCGAAACATGTATGTTTTACATATAAAGGATATATCATTTCACAATCTCGCAGGCTATATGGATGCCTAATTGGAGAATGAATATGATTAACAAAATAAACAAGCAAATTGAACAACGGATAATCGCTTTTTTAAAAAGACCGTCCGTGAAATAACAGGGAAATATTTGTCGTATCCTTCCCTGGAGGAATCGATTGGAAGAGTGAAGAATAACAGCCATTATATTTTATTGCTGGCTTTATTGTTGGGTGATCCGGAGATAAGGGAAAAGAAAACATGGAACGTTTTGGCTAAATCGTTTTTTACGAATTACAGGGAGATGATATTGCTGTATTGCGGATATGATATCGGACCGGCTAATTTGGAGCGTATCCGGGTAATGGAGCCGAAATTATTTATCGAGTATATGTCGGGAATGTTTCGAAACGGCATGTTTGAAGAGAGTTCGTATGAGGAATTGGCTGAATTTATCAATTTGGTGTTTGATACGGGTTACGAACAGAGTTCTATTTGCAACCTGCTGAAAGTGGCTCATGAGGATTATCAGCATATCCATGATGGGATCAGGATGGAAATAAAGCGGGAACCTGCCAGGAGAGAAGGAATTTAAATAATTAACCGGTTGATATATTGCCTGTTGGATTGTGAAATATACGCGAAAAACAGTTTTTTATATACGAAAGCTACTGTCTACCTTTGTTTTAGTCGTTGATATACGGTCTTGTTTTCCGAAAAAATGGAAAAATCTTGTATTTATAAATTTCTTATAAAAAGAAATACTTCTTACTATATTAAAGAGGAACCGCTTCCGGTCGGATAGAAAGCAAATAGCGTGTAAGGAAGAAGCAAGATAATTCAATGATTTTTGCAAATAGAAATCGTATAACAACGTAAATACTAACAGATATTAATATTTACGGTTATGAACAAAGATCTTCAAAACAGTAGCCGGGTAACAGATTTCCTGGGAAAAGCGTTTGTCAAAATGCCGCGCAAGTTATTAAACCTGTCTTTGCATCCGGAGAAAAAAAAGCGTCAGTTGGCCTGTATGTATATGGCGCTGATCACATTGAGTTTCTTTCGTGATGGAACTGTGATGCTGGGAAAAAACAAACATGTCTGCCGCAGGGGAGAATATGTGGGTACTCATTCGGAACTGGCTCGTTTCACGGCTATCAGTCTCGGTTCGGTAGGCTATTATCTGAAGATGCTTGAAATGGACAAACTGATCGTGTTGAACGTCGTAAAGGGAGGTACCCGTATCGGGATTTGCAATTATGATCTTTTTTCCGGGCACGAACCGGAAATGAATGGCTGGCAGGATGCTTCGGCCGGAGAAGCCGGGCGCAGGATGGCCGACGTGGAACGTGCGATGGGAGGTCGGAACATGCAGGATTTGAATCCGGAGGAAAGGGGGAATGCCTGATGGATGCGGATAAGACGAATAATATGGAAATGGGCGGTATGACCATTGTCGAACTGGAAAGTACGCTGGTTTGTTGCCTGATGACTTCATTGGATGCTCCGATGCAGGTCTCCACGATGTTACGTGAGGAGATGTTTTCGGATAAATCGCTGGGATTTATCTTCGGTGTAATCTTGGATTTGTACGATCAGGGCGTGCAGCCGGATATGGTGACGGTAGAAACCGGAATGCGCCGGCAGGATGAAGCCCGCTGGAAGGAACTGAATGGACTGTCGTTCCTGCTTCCGGCGATGCTGAATGTGCGCAATGCGGAGAATGTAATACGTTATGCCGAAGAGGTGAAACGGCAATATAAGTTACGCTGCCTGATGCAGTTGTTCGTGACGTTAAATTTTAGTTCCGGGAAATTCGATGCCGATCCCGACAAGCTGATTGCGGAAGCGGAACAGTCGTTGCAGGAGCTTCGGCGCGACACAGCCGGTGGAAAAGCGATGCGTACGGTAGGAGAATTGGCGGAAGAAGCTTTGCAATGGCATAGCAGGCGTGCCGGGGCATCGGAGGATGTGACCCGTTTGTTGACCGGGATAGAGGAGCTCGACTATGTAACGGGAGGTTTGCACAGGGGCGAAATCATCATTCTAGGGGGCCGTCCGAGTGATGGGAAGACTGCGGTGGCACTTCATATAGCCGTCAATGCAGCGAAGGAAGGGAAGCATGTCTGTTTGTTCAGCCTCGAAATGTCGGATTTGCAGATGCTGAACCGTATCCTGGCCGGTATGACGGATGTGGATCCGAACCATTTGCGGATCAGCGGACTGACCGGGAAGGAACTGGAGCAATTGAAAGAGGCAAGCCGCAAACTGGAACATCTTCCTCTCTATATGGATTATACGCCTTGCAACACCGTCAGCGATATACGTGCCAAGGTGATGCTGAAAAGCAAACAAGGGGAATGTGATTTGGTGGTGATCGATTATTTGCACCTGCTGTCGTCTGTCCGACAGAAGAATGAAACGCAGGATCAGGTCGTGGGGCGTAATGTGGTAGCCCTGAAACAGCTGGCCCTGGAGGCCGATTGTCCGGTACTGCTTGTTTCGCAGATGAACCGGGCCTGTGATACACGTGCTGACAGGGCACATATCCCGGTGATGAGCGACCTGAGAGATTCGGGTACGATCGAGCAGGTGGCGGATTGTGTCGTGTTTGTTTACCGTCCCGAGAAGCATGGCATTACGAAAGATGAACGGACGGGTGAAAGCCTGGTAGGAGTAGGCAAACTCTATATTGTGAAGAACAGGAACGGGGCGACCGGCATTGCACGGTTCCGTTATAATCCTTCGTATACAAAAATCACAAACTATTGTAATACCGTAACATCATGACGCATCAGGAAATAAATCATATAAAACAGTCGGCTCCGCAGATCGAAGAGGTCATCGGACGATATGTGCTGCTGACACGGAAAGGCAAAAGCCTGCTGGGGCTTTGTCCGTTCCATGAAGATCATCATCCTTCTTTGGTTGTTAACCAGGAGAAGCAATATTTTACCTGTTTTGCATGCGGGGAGAAAGGGGATGTGATCCATTTTTTACAGAAGATAGAAGGGCTGTCGTTTAAGGAAGCGGTTAAGAAATTAAAAATTGAAAATGGAACATTGAAAATTAAATCCGAAGTCAAACCCGGAGTCAAATTGACAAACCCCGTTTGTGAAACAGAAAAATTTTCAATTTTCAATTCTCAATTTTCAATTGAAAAAAACCTTCAGTTTTTTTCGTCTCTCCTTCCTGCCGCTTCCGGAGATTCGGACCTGACTCCGACCTGGCTTGATTTTGAGGTAGGAACTTCCCCGGCTATGGTTGCCGGGGAATGGAAAGCGATGCGTAACCGGCTGGTATTCCCGATACGGGATGAAGAAGGTATACTGGTAGGATTTGGAGCGCGTCGACTGACGGAGGCACCGGGCTCTCCCAAATATATCAATTCGCCGACCAGTGAACTTTATCGTAAGAACGAGCTTCTTTACGGATTGAATATCGCCCGCAAGGCAATTAGGGAAAAAGGATATGCCATACTGGTGGAAGGCTACAAAGACGTGCTGGCGATGCATGCAGCGGGATTCGGAAATACAGTGGCGCTTTGTGGAACGGCTTTATGCGACGGCCATATTGCGCTGCTGAAGAAATATACATCGCGGGTATTGGTGATGCTGGATGCGGATACGGCTGGAAGAAATGCTTCGGAAAAGGCCGTTTCGCTTCTAAGGATGCAGGGTATACGGGCTTACGGGGTAGAATTGCCGGAGGGGGAAGATCCCGACTCGTTGTTCCGGCTTTGGGGAAAAGAGCGGTTTATCGGTTATCTCCGGAAAAAGCTTGCAGAGGACTCGCCTTCGGAAGAGGCTTTGTTATTGGAACGTATCCGGACAGGGATACAGACGTTGTCTGGCATTACGGATATGACGGAAAGGATGCAGGCGCTTCGTCGCTTGAATACCGGGATTGCTTACCTGACCGGTCTGTCGCAGAGGCAGAAACGTCCGGCCACTATGGATTGGAGGTGGGCATGAAACGGGAAGATGAAAAAGACAAGAAAAAATCTATGGAAGAAGAAGAGGAAAAGAAGTGGAAGAACCGCAGTTTTACCTGGATGGAACTAGGCGTGTTGTATAGTCCGACACTGACTCCCGCGGCTGCTTCCCGTCGGTTGAAAGCCTGGGTGATGGCGAATGGCGGTCTGATCCGTAGCCTGACAAAGACAGGCTGGAACCGTACACAACGTATTCTGACACCACGTCAGGTAGGGTGTATTGTGGAGGTGCTCGGGGAACCTTAAAAAAATGTGTTTATGATGAATATATCGATCCGGTTTAAGAAACTGATTCTGTCTGCCTGTTGGCTGCTGATGGCAGTCGGTCTTCACGCCCAACATTCGATGGGAGTGACGGGGTTATTGAATATCCCGACGGCGGATATGCAGGCGGACGGGACATTTATGGCGGGGGTGAATTACCTGCCGGAACAGATGCTTCCCGAGCATTGGGATTATAATTCGGGGAATTATTTCCTGAATATGACTTTTCTGCCTTGCCTGGAAATAGGGTATCGCTGTACGCTGCTGAAACTCAAGACTGGGAAGTGGAACCAGGATCGTTCGGTGTCGCTCAGGATACGTCCGCTGAAAGAGGGGAAATACTGGCCGTCGGTGGTCGTGGGGAGCAATGACGCTTTGACGACCGGGCAGCTGAATACGTTCAGTGAAGTTTCCGGTAACCGTTATTTCTCGTCGGTGTACGGAGTAGCGACGAAGCATTTCCTGCCCGGCGGTCATGACCTGGCATTCACGTTCGGATGGAATATCCCGTTCCGCAAACATGCCGTTCGTGACGGGGTTTTCGGAGGAATGAGTTATTCACCGGCCTTCTGCCGTCCGCTTTCCCTGATGGCGGAGTATGACGGAAACGCGGTGAATATGGGCGGGAGTGTCCGGCTTTTCAATCATTTTACGGTGCATGTGTTTTGCTATGACCTGGAAGCGGTGTCGTGCGGGGTACGGTACGAACTGGTGTTACTGGGTAAGAAAGGGGGCAGACCATGAGGCGGAGGTGTTGGATGACGAGTCTCCTGCTGTTGTGGGGGATGGCTGTGGCTGTACAGGGGCAGCATTCGCAAAATCATCTGCCTACGGGCAGGTCGGTGGAGGAAGCGGCAGAGCAGGTGTTGTTGTCGCTGGGTATGGAGGAAGTGAGGGTGGCGCAGACCGATTCGGTTTGCACTGTCGCTTACGAGGATAATATTTACCGGGGGACTTACCGGGGACTGGCTGCGGTGGCGGAGAGCTTGCGGAAACTGCCGGAGGCGGAACAGGCTGTCCGATATGAGCTGGTGGTGCTGGATGACCGGATACCGCGGTTGCTGCTGACATTGCCCCGGGAGGTGGAGGCCCTGGAGGTCAGCTACGATACGGACGAGGCGATGCGCCGGTTGAAAGGGAAGGAGAGCCGGAACCGGATGGCGGGACGGGTCGATGTGGTCCTGTATCCGGAGTTGTTCCTGCAAAATTCGTGGCTCGACAAGTTGTATGGGGTGGCAGTCAATTTCTCGCCTGCCATCGAGATGGACCTTTGGAAAGGGGCGGTACTGACAGGGCAGGTGATATTGCCGCTTTATACGAATATGACGGATTATCGGAAATACATACGTCCGGGAGTGATCATGCTCCGGCAGGAGTTCCGTTTGCCGGGCGGTGTGCTGGGACGGCTGACGGCGGGTAACTTTACGGGTAACCGGATGGGGGTGGACGCCGCTTTGCGTTATCAGCCTGCCCGGGGACGGTGGATGGTCGGGGCGAATGTCGGACTGACCGGATCGAGTACTTGCTATGGCGGGGAATGGGTGGTGTCAACCTGGAGGAAAGTGACGGGATCGGTATGGGGACGATATAATGAACCGCGGTATGATTTGCAGATCGACCTGGCGGCTGTGCGGCTGGTGTACGGAGATATGGGGGCACGGCTGGATTGCCGCCGTCATTTCGGAGAGGTGACGGTCGGTGTGTATGGGATGCTGACCGGCGGGGAGGTGAATGGCGGTTTCCATTTTGCTATTCCCATTCCGGGGACGAAGCGGGGGAAACGCCGGGCGGTCCGTTTCCGCTTACCGGAATACTTCGCCCATGAATACAGGGCGCGGCATGGTGGTTCCTACGGCGATGAGCTGCTGGGCTACAGCTATGAGGTCCGTCCCGATGAGAACGGCAGCCGGGGGTATGATGCACCGGACTTCGTTCGAAAAGAGGTTTTAAAGCTCATTACGAAATAATGGGTCAATGTGCCAATTCTGATAAATTCCGAATCTATTGCTATCTCCATTGGCAAATTGGCACATTATTGAAAACTAAACTTAAAATATATCCTAAATATTAATATTAAACTTATCAAGTATGAAAACAACTAATTATTGTTCGTTGGGCCTGTTGGCTGCAACGCTGGTGTTTGGCGGATTATTTTTTAATTCCTGTAAAGACGATGAAGTGGAACCCGTTCCGGAAATCGTGGAAAACCCGCTGGAGAAAGATGCCTATTTCATCACCGGTAAGGTGACGGACGGGGCAAATGCCCTGGTTGATGTAGCTGTATCGGCCGGAAGTGTATCAGCGAAAACCGATGCAGCAGGTACTTACCTGATAGAAGTGACCAAGAAAGGTACATTTGAACTGAGCTTCGCAAAAGACGGCTATATCACGATCGGGAATGAAGTAACCATCGACAACGATGCCGATAAAGGAACCATCGTCTCTTATTCACAGGTATTGACAAAGAAAGCGGATGCTGTCAAAGTCGATCCGGAGAAAGATACGCAGGTGACTGCTTCGGAGGATGTCGATGTGGCTATCCCTGCCGGGGCTGTGAAGACGGAAACAGATGTGACGATTACTCCGTTTGTACCTGCTGCCGATAAGAAGGTGAAAGAGGCTGCCGATAAGGCGATCGCTACTTCTACTCCGGTGGAAACATCGTCTGCCCTCTCTTTGACCAGCCTGAGTTGTGAACCGGACGGTCTGACATTCGACAAGCCTGTAGAGATAAAGGTGAAGGCGGAAGAGGCTGAGAACGGCGTTTATTTCACGAAAGCGAAACATTATGTAAACGGTACGGAAGAAGGGGAAGCCGATTTCGATGCGGAAAATAAATCGTATGTGATTCGCCTGAATGGTTTCTCCGTGCATGAAGTGAAGGTCGCTACCGACTTTTCTGCCGAATCGGGTAGTGAATCCGTTTTCTCCGAAGTGATAGATAACCTGGGAAAGACGACTGCCGTATCGAAGAAGTTCTCTTTCAAGATGAAAGACGGCTGGAGGATCGTATCCAAGAGCGCAGGTGTGACAGGCGGTATCGAGGCAAAGCTGATGGCTGCCCTGACTAATACGTTATCCAGCGGTGAAGGTATCTCTGAAACGGAAATATCCAAAGAGGTGGCAGTATGCGGGGATATGAAGATGTCGGTTGCTTTCAAGCAGGCATTGGTGAAGTATACTTTCCAGGTAGAGACAAGTGCAGGGACTGAAAGCATTACTGCCGAAAAATACGGAACCGTGTCACAAAGCATCGAAAAGGAACAGGGTAATATGAAACCCGAACATAACTAAAATCTCGTAAATGAATATGATGAGAAAATATGTGACCTGTCTGTTGGTGTGTGTGGCGGTATTTTTTACCGCCTGCACATCGACAAAAAAGATACTCTATTTACAGGATGTCGTCCCGTTGAAGCAGCAGGAGATCGAGCAGAAATACGAAGTGATTATCCATAGCGATGACCTGCTGGCTATCATGGTGAACAGCCGCGATCCGGAACTGGCACTGCCTTTCAATATGCCGATGGTGACCTATCAGCTGGGATCGAACAGTACCGGACAACAGCGCGTCCTGGGATACCTGGTCGATACGAACGGGGATATCGATTTCCCGATCCTTGGAAAGATCCATGTGGAGGGGCTGACCCGTATGCAGTTGACGGAGCTGGTGAAGAACAAGCTGATAGAAGGGGATCTGATCAAAGACCCGATCGTGACGGTACAGTTCCTGAACTTTAAGGTGTCCGTCATGGGAGAGGTGGGCCGTCCGGGTAGTTTTACTATCTCCGGCGACCGTATTACGCTGCTGGAAGCGTTGAGTATGGCGGGCGACCTGACCATCTACGGACGACGTGACCGGGTAGGCGTGATCCGTGAAAACAACGGAAAGCGTACGATCCTTTTCCACGACCTGCGCTCGGCGGAGATATTTAATTCGCCCTGTTATTATCTGCAGCAGAACGATATCGTGTATGTGGAACCGAATAAAGCGAAGTCGGGACAGAGCGGCATCAACCAGAATAACACAATCGGAGTCTGGGTTTCCGTCATCTCCCTCCTGACGACCATCGCAGTATTAATCTTTAAATAACCGGATGATCCAATGAATTCTGAACAAGAAACAACTTATCTGCGTGAAGAAGAAAACGAACTGAATCTAAGGGATCTTTTCAATATTGTCCGGGCTAACTGGTATTGGTTTCTCTTGTCTGTCCTGCTCTGTAGCGGGGCGGCATTCCTGTATCTGAAATGGGCACCGAAAGTGTATACGCGTACGGCTTCCGTTCTGATCAAGGATAATGCAAAGGGGGGCGGTCTCAGTGAGTCGGCTGCTTTTGAAGAGCTGAACATGTTCAATGTAAAAAGTAATGTGGACAACGAGGTACTGGTATTCAAGTCGAAGCGTTTGATGAATATTGTTGCCGAACGGCTGAATCTGGATGTCAGCTATACGGTGAAGGAGGGATTGCGTACGGTGGAGCTGTATACGCAGTCGCCCGTTGCCGTACAGTTTCCGGAAACGGAGGCGGTACAGGCGTTTTCTTTGACGGTGACCCCTTTGTCGGAAAAGGAGGTGATGCTGTCGGACTTCTCCACGGACGAAGGAAAGATGCAGAAGATCGCGCTGAACGATACGGTAACTACACCTGTCGGCAAGCTGGTGGTGACTCCGACGCTGTATTACTCGGATAAATACTTCGGCAAGCCGGTCGCTGTCGGCAAGAAGAACCGGGAGGATGTTACTTTGAGCTATAGCAATGCGCTGCAGGTGGCACTGGCTAGTAAGACGGCGACGATCATTAACCTGACTTTGCAGGATGTCTCCATCCCGCGTGCGGAAGATGTACTGAACATGCTGATCGCCGTTTACAACGAGGATGCGATCAACGACAAGAACCAGGTGACGGTGAACACGTCCAACTTCATCAATGACCGTCTGATCATTATTGAAAAGGAGCTGGGGAGCGTGGATGCTGATATCGAGACTTATAAGCGCGAAAACCAGTTGACGGACATCAGTTCGGAAACGGGTATGTACCTGCAGGAAAGCAGCCAGTACAGCAAAGAGGGGTTGGGGCTGGAGAACCAGCGGACGCTTGCCAAATATATCCGCGATTATCTGACCGATCCGCATAAAAGTTCGGATCTGATACCTGCCAATACGGGCATCGCCGATGTGAATATCGAGGGACAGATCAGCGAGTACAACAACCTGTTGCTGAAACGGGATAAACTGATCAGCAACAGCAGTAACAAGAATCCGGTGGTGATGGACCTGAACAATTCGCTGAATGCGATGAAACAGACCATTATCCGGGCGGTGGACAACCTGATTGTCGGTCTGAATATCAAGATCAAGAATATCAAGGAGCGGGAGGTACAGACGACACGCCGTATCTCGGCAGTTCCGACGCAGCAGAAATATGTGCTGTCGGTCGAACGCCAGCAGAAGATCAAGGAAGAGCTGTATCTTTACCTGTTGAACAAGCGGGAAGAGAACGCCTTGTCGCAGGCGATTACGGAAAGTAATGCCCGTGTGATCGATGCGGCACAGGGAAGCCGGCTTCCGGTGGCTCCGAAGTCGATGATGATCCTGTTGGCGGCTATGGTGTTGGGGCTGGCTATTCCGGCGGGCGTGATCTGGCTGCAAGTGGTCATGAATACGACTGTGCGTACGCGTAAGGATGTGGAGGATGCCGTATCGATTCCGTTTTTGGGAGAGATCCCTTTGCGCGACAAGAAGAATAAGGATGAGATAGTCGTGCGTGAAAACGGTCGCGACAGTATCTCGGAGGCTTTCCGTATCGTGCGTACGAATATGGATTTCATGCGTGTGAAAGCGAAAGAGATGAAAGTGGTGATGTTCACTTCTTTCAATCCGAATGCGGGTAAGACCTTTGTGTCGATGAACCTCGCCATGAGCTTTGCACTGACCAGCAAGAAGGTGATACTGATCGACCTCGATATCCGTAAGGGTACCCTTACAAGCCATGTTAGCGGCGCCGCTAACATGGGGGTAACTAATTATTTATCCGGGAAGGTGGATGATATAGATGCCATCATTCAGAAAGGGGAACTTGCGGAAAACCTGGATATTATCCATACAGGACCGGTTCCTCCCAATCCTTCGGAACTTTTGTTGAGTAACCGTCTGGATACTTTAATGGAGGCGCTGAAGGAACGGTATGACTATATCATTCTGGATAATGTGCCTGCCGGTATGGTTGCCGATGCTGCCATTGTGAATCGGGTGGCCGACCTGACAATTTATATCCTGCGTGCCAGATTGATGGACCGCCGTCAGCTACCGGAACTGGAAAAGCTGTACAGACAGGAGAAATTCAAAAATATGTGTCTGATCCTGAATGGTGTACGCTATAACCATTCAGGTTATGGCTATGGTTACGGATATGGTTACGGGTATGGTTATGGTTATGGGTACGGCTATGGAAATGAAAAGAAAAAATAATTATAGGTTTTCGTCATGTTGACCTGGATTGTACCGAAGAGAAACATTCTTTATACCACATTGCTTGAGGGAATGACAGATGTGCATGCACATCTGCTTCCCGGTGTGGACGGAGGATCGGAGTCTTTGATGGACTCGATGGCTGCCTTGAAGAGAATGAAGGAGGTGGGGGTGAAACGCATCTTCCTTACTCCCCATATCGCAGATGAGTGCAAGAATAATTCGCCGGAACTTTTACAGGCTAAATATTCTATTCTGAAAGAGTGTTGTCCGCCGGATATGGAATTATACCTGGCTGGCGAATATATGCTGGATAGTGGGTTTGATGCCCGTAAAAGGGGAGAAATACTGACTTTCCCCGGAAAGCAGATATTGGTGGAGACTTCCTGTTCGTCGGCTCCGGAGAGATTCCTGACATTTTTATTCGATCTGGTCCTGGAGGGATATAAACCTGTTATCGCGCATCCGGAGCTGTATCGGTACATGACACAGGATGATTATTATTTTCTGAAAGACAAGGGGTATAAATTTCAGTTGAATTTGTTCTCGTTGGCCGGACTGTATGGGAAACTGTCCAGGACGGTTGCCCGTAATTTACTGGATAAAGGGTTTTACGATTATGTCGGTTCGGATTTTCGCCGGCTGGGTGATTATGAGAAAGGCTTGAAAAAACTGTATTTGTCAGCGAACCGGATACGGCAGGTCGGTGAACTGTTTGAAAATAACGATTCGCTTTGGCACAGCGGATCACTGCCAAAACAAATAATTTAATTTATAAGAGAGATATGATGAACAAAAGAGAGTTGATATATTCTATTGCAGAGCAGACGGGATATACGCAGACTGAAGTACGTAACATATTGAACACATTTATAAGTACTGTCTTTGAAGAGGTGAAATCGGATCATAAGGTGAGGATCGGAGGACTTGGGGTCTTTTCTCTTCTGTACCAGAAGTCGCGCCCTGTACGTAACCCGCAAACCATGGAGCCGATCGTACTTGCACCTAGAAATTCGGTGAAGTTCCGACCGGCAGATGATTTGGTCCGAAAGCTGAACGGAGAAGAAAAGTAAATATGATCAGAACCACTTGATCTTCCTGAAAATAAAGAATGCCAGTGCCGACAAGGTGATGGAAAAGAGTACGATCACGACAAATCCGTGTGGCAATTCTTCTACATAGTTGATCACATTCATCCCGTAGAAGCTGGCTATCAGTGTCGGAACCATCAGGATGATCGATATGGAGGTCATGCGTTTCATGATGGTGTTCACATTGTTGGAGATGATGGAGGCGAAGGCATCCATCGTTCCGGTAAGGATATCGCTGTAGATGTTCACTGTGAGATGCGCCTGCTTCAACTCGGTTTCCACATCTTCCACCAGTTCGGCATCCATATACATCGGTTCCTGGAAAATACTTTGCAGCTTCGAGAGCATCACTTCATTTCCACGGATGGACGTATTGAAATAAACCATACTTTTCTCCAGCTTCATCAACCGCAGCAGGTCTTCGTTGCGGATACTTTTCTCCAACGCTTTTTCGGCACGTGCCACTTCGTTGTTGATCTGTTTCAGATATTTCAGGAACCAGACGGCAGACGAATGGATCAGTCGCAGGATCAGGTCGTATTTATGACGTACGACGAGCTCCTTACGACGGCTGTAACGAATGAAATCGGGCAATAACTCCGTCTTATGATAACAGACGGAGATAATGATCTCGTTATTCGTGATGATGCCGATCGGGACAGTTGTAAAAGGAATACCGCTTTCGGTGCTCTGTACCGGGATACGCAGGATTGTCAGCAACCAGTTCCCTTCATACTCGATACGCGGACGTTCGTCGGTATCTTCGATATCGCTCAGGAATGATTGGGGTACGTGAAATTGGTTTAAAAGGTATTGGATATCTTCGGGGGTAGGGCATTCTACATTTACCCAGCAGTCGGGAAGCCACTTGTCTTTTTCCACAAAGCCGGCTTCACAATAAAGAAACGATCTCATTATTGCCTCCTTTCGTTGTTGATACGAACAGAGGTAATAAGAAACCTCCGTCCGCTAATTTTTACTTGTTAATGTTTCTCGCGGAATACTGTCGTCCATAATTAGTTAATTACTTTTTACGGCTGCAAAGGTAGAAAAAAGGAATGAATACCAAATAAAAATCGTATTTTTGGCATTCGAAAATTACTAAAGAGAATGGCAGAAGGAACTAAAAATACCGGAAGAGGAAACTCCGGAAAGGGGAAACAAAAACCTGTTGTAGTGTCTGATATGGGACGTCTGCAGCCACAGGCTCGTGAGTTGGAAGAGGCCGTTTTAGGTGCCTTGATGCTTGAAAAAGATGCTTATTCGATCATCAGTGAGATCTTGAAGCCGGAATGCTTTTACGAAAAGTCGCACGAGATGATCTATGCGGCTATTGTGGATCTGGCAGCCAGCCAGCGGCCGGTCGACATGCTGACGGTGACGGAGCAGTTGAGGAAGCGCGGCGAACTGGACCAGGTAGGCGGACCGTTTTATATCTCGCAGCTGACCAGCAAGGTTGCCAGTAGTGCGCATATCGAATATCATGCCCGTATCATCGCCCAGAAATACCTGGCGAGAGAGTTGATCTCTTTCACTGCGATGATCCAGGGAAAGGCTTTTGACGAAACGATCGACGTGGAAGACCTGATGCAGGAAGCGGAAGGTAAACTGTTTGAGATATCCCAGCGGAATGTAAAGAAGGACGTAACCCAGATCAATCCCGTTATTAAGGATGCGATGGATTTGTTGCAGAAAGCGGCGAACCAGAAGGAGGGTCTGAGCGGTACGCGTACCGGTTTCGATGCGCTGGATAAGATTACTTCGGGATGGCAGAATTCCGACTTGATCATTATCGCTGCCCGTCCTGCGATGGGTAAGACGGCGTTCGTTCTTTCCATGGCGAAGAATATGGCGGTGAACCATAATGTGCCGGTTGCTTTGTTCTCGCTTGAAATGAGTAACGTCCAGTTGGTAAACCGTCTGATCGTAAACGTATGTGAGATCCCGGGCGAGAAGATCAAGAGCGGACGTTTGGAAAGTTATGAGTGGGAACAGCTGGACTTCAAGATCAAGGAGTTGTATGATGCACCTATCTATGTGGACGATACGCCGAGTCTTTCGGTGTTTGAGTTGCGTACCAAGGCACGCCGTCTGGTGCGTGAGCATGGGGTACGATGTATCATCATCGACTACCTTCAGTTGATGAATGCGAGTGGTATGAGTTTCGGTAGCCGTGAGCAGGAGGTAAGTACGATCTCCCGTTCATTGAAAGGGTTGGCGAAGGAGTTGAACATACCGATTATCGCACTGTCGCAGTTGAATCGTGGTGTGGAAAGCCGTCAGGGAGCCGAAGGAAAGCGTCCGCAGTTGGCCGACCTTCGTGAATCAGGAGCGATCGAACAGGATGCGGATATGGTTTGCTTTATCCACCGTCCGGAATATTATAAGATCACGGAAGATGAGCGTGGTAACTCGCTGGTCGGCCTGGCAGAGATCATTATCGCCAAGCATCGTAACGGTGCGACAGGTGATGTGCGTCTGCGGTTTAAAGGTGATTATGCGAAGTTTATGAATATAGATGAGGATGTTGCCGTGCGCGAGTTCTCATCGAATATGAACAGTGAGGATCCGTTACCTCCGATACCGCCTGCCGGTGCAGATTTCCTGAACCAGGGTAGCAGCAGCGAGGTTCCGTTCTGATCAGTCGAGGATAAGATCATGTGCGGCCTGTTCCCGGATTTGCGAAGGGGACAGGCTTTTTTATTCGCTTTATGTTCTCTTTTTGTTTGCTTTATGTTACCTTTGTGATTGTTGTATGATATAATATCAGGTTTATGAAACGTCCGGAAATAGTGAAAGCAATAAAGAAAGTATTAAAACAGGTGGCTCCCGATGCTACTGCAATTCTTTATGGCAGTGAAGCACGTGGCGACGCACGGCCTGATAGTGATATAGACTTCTTCCTTTTCCCAATTTCCCTATAATTTCCCCTTTCACAGAAAAAATAGAACAGACTTGCAGATGAATATGGACGGTATCAAAGCCGATGCTAATGATACAATGGATATCACGGTCCGTTTCAAAGTAAAAGATACACCCGAAGACGTAGCCCGCTTGATGGATGAATATAATAAATAGATTTAATAATCTTAAAAATCAAAGATCATGAATGAAGAAACAAAGAAACAGGAAAATCCCGAACAGGAGCCTGAACAAGGTAATTCTGCTGACAAGCCAGTAGTGGAGCAAGCGATTACAAATCTGATAAAAAAACCTCAGGTTCAATCTGTAGATGGTGGCAATGATACACCCGCACCAAATCCTGATCCCCAAAAGAATGTTGGTGATAGTGCGGCTGATAAATTCAAAGGATTACCTATGCGTGAATTAATCGGTGGCCCGTTGTTTGCCGCTGCCGAGGCACAGGAGAAGCTTGCTGCTATTGCATTAGATTATTACAATAAAATTGCATTCTATGGAGAGGGTGAAGAAGGAACAAAGGGAGATACACGTATCTTAAAGTTCAAACTAAATCGCCCTGTTGAACAAGACGGAGCAATTAAACCAATGGAGCAAACAGTGGAGGCTCCCTTTATCGGATTAGTACCTATTCCATCCTTGTTGATTGACCGTGTCGATATCGATTTCCAGATGGAAGTGACGGAGACAAATTCAGAAAAGTCTACCTCCTCTGCAGATGTATCCACCAATATTCAGCCAAATGGTTCTTCCCGTGAAAATACCCGTTCAACGAATCAGACTGCAAAGTATCAGGTGCATGTGTCAGCCAGCCAGCAACGTCAAACTGAAGGTTTATCGAAGCTGATGGATATTATGGCAAGTTGCATCGAGCCGATACCGGCATCAGCTAAGCCTGAGCCTGACCCTAAACCTGAGTCTTAAAGGTTTTGATAATTAATTGTTTAATCAGGAAGAGGACGGGATGTGAGCGTCCTTTTTTCTTTTTAAATTGAAAAACACATGATGGATAGTGTTGAAAAATTGGTGTTCTATGGGGAATAGAAAAAATCGTTCGATTTGCCTGTCTCTTCCTATACGCCCGGTTTGCTGGCTTCGCCGCTTCATTTTTGGATACCCGAATTTGTAACTTTTCTTGCGGGGAAGGAGCTGATTATGCAGGAGGCATTGTTCTCTACAGCGATTGATGGGGAACGTTGTGCGGAAAGACTAGGAGGTGTGCCTAAAAAACAAATAGTAAGCGAGTTTTTGTTTTGACACACCGCCTTCCTAAAATCAAGATCAACTATTTATTTGTTTTTCGATCTCATTCAGCAGATTAACCCTTTCCAGCGAGAATGTGGTATCATGTGTCTGTAGATATTCCAGCAATTCTTTTGCCCGGCGGAGTATATCCGGTTGGTTCTTCGGTTGCAGGTAGCTACTTTCGATCAAGGTTTTGATCGCTATTTCAAGACGTAGGATACCGCTCTTCTCTTCGCTGTCGAGGAAACGGAGGATATCGTCGGGAGCTGTTGTCATCAGGAAATCCTGATCTAGTTTCAGGTTCTCGAAAACGGTCTGTATCAGCTCCGGATTCTTTCCGGCAGCATTGTTATTTCGATTGAAGATTACCTGGGCAATCATCTTGCCCAGTTCTTCTATCTGTACCATGATTAAATCTCTTTTCAGCATATTGGATGAATTTTATTCTATTGTAACACTAATGATCCGTATATCTTTTTTGGGGCGGTCATATTGATCTTTCGGCTGGTTGGCAATAACATCCAACACATCGAAGCCTTCTGTCAGTTCACCGAAGATCGTATAAATACCGTCCAGGTGATGGCATCCGCCGACTGTCGTGTATGCTTTCCGTTCTTCTTCTGTAAAGATCAGGTGACCCGGTGTCGCCAAAATCATGGAATCAATTTGGGCATTCACTGCTGTTACTCGTTTGTTATATTCCCGTTTGTTGCTTTGTTTCAACATTTTCAGGTCTACGGCAATAGGACGGTAGTACTTATCCAGCGCCTTTTTCCGTATATCCTGGTTGGCGATCAGCTCCAGAGTATCCAGTTCCCCGTTGCGATATACTTTTCCCTGTACGATAAAGAATTGCGACATATCCGATTTCTTTTCCGGATTGACATCGTCATTTTGGCGCGGGGCAGCGAGAGCACCTCTCTTGTGGAAATATTTATCTTTCAGCTCCGGCATGATCTCCGCTGACGAATCGCCGAAACCACAACGTGCCCCGGCGGGAGCGTTTTTTGAATCGGGCGCTCCTCCCTGGATCATGAACTCTTTGATAACACGAGTAAAAAGTGTACCGTTGAACTCTCCCTGTTGGGCGCGGTTGATAAATGTACGTACATGGTTCGGTACATCGTCGTATAGCCGGGCCTTCATGGTCCCGACGTTCGTTTTGATAGTCACTGCTTTTTCTGAGCTTTGAGCGTTAAGACTTGCAGCTGCCAGTAAGAAAGCCAGTGTCAAGCTGTATAATCTTTTCATGAACATTTATTTTTTTCTCGGGTAAAGATAGTGTTTATGTTGTTAAACACAAACTTAATGGCTACCTTTGCGAACTTTATTTGATGGCGAAAAGATTTTTTAATATAATATTATGAATTGGATCAATGATTTGTTATGGGGAGAAGGCATTGGGCACTCCATCCTGCTGCTGTCGTTTGTTATTGCGGCGGGTATTCAGTTAGGAAAAATTAAAGTGTTTGGTGTATCGCTGGGGATTACACTGGTTCTGTTCGTGGGGATTATTCTCGGACACTTTGGTTTTACAATCAATCACAATGTGATTCACTTTTTCAAAGAATTCGGTTTGATACTGTTTGTCTACTCGGTGGGTATGCAGGTTGGTCCGGGATTCTTCTCTTCATTTAAAAAAGGAGGTGTTACATTGAATATGCTGGCTTGCGGAATTGTATTTCTGGGAGTTCTTACGGCTATTATTCTCCATTATGTTACGAATATCCCGATGTCGACGATGGTGGGGATTCTGTCGGGTGCAGTAACTAATACTCCTGGTCTGGGTGCGGCACAACAGGCTTATTCGGACATGCATGGAATTACAGACAATACGATTGCATTGGGATATGCTGTTGCTTATCCATTGGGTGTGATTGGTATTATTCTTTCCATCATTTTTGTTCGTTACGTCTTTCGTGTCAATTTCGATAAGGAAAACGAACAGTTGAATAACGAAGATACTTCGCATGCTAACGAGGCTAAGCCTGTTTCTTTGATTGTAAAGAACCCGGCAGTGTTTGGTAAAACAATCGGAGAGTTATCTGCTTTATTGGAACATCGTGATTTTGTTATATCTCGTATATGGCATGACAGTAACAAGCAAATAGAGATTGCTTCAGCCAATGTCCGTTTGCAAGAAAATGATAAGATATTCGTTATTACAACTGAACAGGATGCGGAAACGATTAAAACCTTTGTCGGCGAAGAGATCGATATGGAGCGTAAACAGTGGATTCGTATGGAAAGCCAGTTTATCAATCGCCGTATCCTGATCACAAAACCGGAGCTGAATGGTAAGCGTTTGGGGCAACTAAAATTACGTAAATTGTATGGAATCAATATTACCCGTATAACCCGTGCCGGTGTGGATTTGGTGGCAACTCCGACTTTGACGCTTCAGGTGGGCGACCGTGTGAATGTAGTGGGTACTGAAACTGCTGTAACCAATGTGGAAAAGGTGCTGGGTAACTCTATGAAGCGTCTGAACGAACCGAATTTGATCACTATTTTTGTCGGTATCGCTTTAGGTATTATCCTGGGAAGTATTCCTATCACTTTCCCTGGTATTCCTCAGCCGGTAAAACTTGGATTGGCAGGCGGTCCGCTGATCGTAGCTATCCTGATCAGTCGTTTCGGATATAAGTATAAGTTAATCACCTATACGACTCAAAGTGCCAACCTGATGTTGCGTGAGATCGGTATTACTTTATTCCTTGCTTGTGTCGGTATCAGTGCAGGAGACGGTTTTGTCGACACGATCGTAAATAATGGAGGTTTCGCCTGGATCGGTTATGGTTTTATTATTACTACTGTACCTTTGCTTATCATCGGTTGTATCGGTCGTTATTTCTGCAAAGTAAATTATTTCACGTTAATGGGTCTGATTGCCGGTAGTACGACCGACCCGCCTGCATTGGCTTATTCCAATGCAACGGCAGGAAATGATGCTCCTTCTGTGGGTTATGCAACAGTTTATCCGCTGACCATGTTTCTGCGTGTGTTGACTGCACAGTTGCTGATATTGTTCTTTGCGTAAATAAATAAATTCAATAAATATTCGCCATACTCACCAATGGTTCGTATAATTTCTCGATATCCTGTGCATCAATTTCTAGTGTGAGTTGGTCGCCAGGCAGGATCGTTTGGCCGGCAGGAGGGAAGTCCTTGCGGTCGCGGTGGATGTTGATGATGATACAGTTGTTTGGCAGGTGTAGTGTGTTTACTTGTTTCCCGTCGAAATAAGAACCTGCCATCACTTCAACATCGAGCTTTAGCCGTTTTTCCTCCTGGAAGATCGGCTTTTTGATCATCTCTTCGTAAAACATCACATTGAAAGGCTTTATTTCCAGAAGTTCCGTGAAATAGTAAGTTAATCCTCCGACAACGATCGAAGGGTAGAAAACTTCGAAATGACCGGTAATCTCTGTGATCAGAATAATGGCAGTGATAGGAGTACGCACTACGGCAACTAGAAAAGCAGCCATCCCGATCAGCATGACATAACTGATATTCTCCGGTGCTATAATGCCCTGTTGTACCAGTAACAAGGCACATATCTTTCCCAATAATCCGCCGGTAACCAATGTCGGGATAAAACTTCCTCCCGGGAGTCCCGATGAAAAAGAGTAGACGGTGAATACCATATGCAGCAACATCATTCCGGTAATCCATAAAATACTTTCTTTTCCGCCTAATGCCTGTTGCATCAGGAACTGTTCGCCGCCGCCGGTCAGGTCCGTCAGTGTCAATGAAATGGCATATGCCATGATCAGTAACCCCAGCAGCTTGATATATTCAGGTTGTTTTATGGCAGGATACAGCCTTTTCACATAAAGCATCAGCAATGAGTAGAACTTGCCGAAAACGGAGACGATAACAGCGAACAGGAGAAATAGCTTGAGTTGTACTTCGAATGAAAGATCCGGAGCGACCGCATTTATTTCGTGGTAAGGATTTATTGGAAATATCATATTGGCAATGCCTCCGGCAACAACCCCTGCCAGAATGGTCGTGATGGCTGTCTTGGGAGCATCGAAACGTTCGATCGACTCGATCACCAGGGTGGCAGCGGCTAATGGAGCGGCAAAAGCTGCCGCCAATCCGGCACCTGCCCCTGCTGCCAGCAATTGTTTCCGTTCACCGCTCAGGATATGTCCCCATTTGCCGACGAGGTCACCGATGTACGATCCCATCTGGACAGACGGTCCCTCACGTCCCATGGACAGACCGCTGCTCAATGTCAGTACTCCACCGGCAAACTTAGCCAGCAATTGTCGTAGAGAGTGCTTGTATACGATCCTGCCATTGATCGCCCCTCGTGTCTGTGAAATACCTCCGCCCGATATATAAGGCCAGCGTTTTACCAGCCAGGAAACGAAAATGAGTACGCCCCAGAAGATGAAAAATGCGATAACGTGAAGATACCAGGGAGGAGACGACTCGAAGAAGTCTTTCCGGTAGTTGTAGAAAAGCTGTAATAAATAGTGATAAGGAACTGCTACCAACCCGGTTAGCAACCCTACGATAAGGCTCACGAAATAGAGCCTGGCATCTACCAGTTTCAGCTTTAATATCCTCCAGTTTACCTTCATAAGCTCGATAAAAACAAGACTGAATCGGCTTTGGTTTAGAGAAAATAGTATCTTTGTGTATTGTTGAATTAAAATAGAATAGATTATTATGGATACCCCGAGATACAAAACGATTATCAGTGTATTAAACTCATCCTGTGAAGGTTTCGATGAATATGTGGAAATGAGCAAGCGGATCAGCCTGTTTATTGAAACAGACGGAGCAAGTGAATCCGGCGGGATGATGGATGAAAGTTATATAGGGCAGTTTGCTGTTCTTCAAGATAAGCTTTATAAACTGGCACTGGAAAAGAAAAAGAACGAATCGTGTTAAAAGTGTTATTATGAAAAAGAAATGGTTGTGTTTGATTTTTAGTTTAGGACTGGTGGTGCAAAGTGGGTTTGCACAGGAAAAAACGCTGAAGATGTGGTATGACGAACCTTCGGACGACTGGATGAAATCGTTGCCCATCGGCAACGGACGGTTGAGCGGAATGGTGTTCGGAGGCATAGAAAAAGATAATATAGCCTTCAACGAGATCACGCTCTGGTCCGGACAGCCCGATCCGGAACAGGAGAAACCTTTCGGAAAAGAGGCATGGAGAAATATACAGCAGATGTTTCTGGATGGTAAGTTGGAAGAAGGGAATGCCCTGGCTTCGGAAAAGCTGGTCGGCGTTCGCAATTCTTTTGGAACACATGTCCCTTTCGGTGATATAGAACTGACTTTCAAGCAAGGAAACGGAGCGGTAGAAAGTTATATCCGTTCGCTTGATCTTGCCAGGGGAGTTGCATCCGTAACCTATCAGCAGGGTGGTGTGACCTATACTCGTGAATACTTTTGCTCCAATCCGGCTAATGTTCTGGTGGTACGTCTTAGTGCATCAGAGAAAGGAAAACAGCATTTGGAAGTCGGTTTGAATCCGTTAAGGAAATCTGTTGTAACGACGGAAGGAGATGCCGTCTCTTTTTCCGGACAGGTAGATTTTCCAACCTTTGGTCCCGGCGGTGTAAACTTCTACGGGAAAGTGAAAGTCCTGGCAGAAGGAGGCACTATCAGACAGAATAAGGAAAGCCTGTCTGTGGAAAATGCCGATGAAGTAGTCCTTATAGCAGACCTTCGTACGGATTTTGTGCCGGGAGATATGAAGGAGATGGTTTTGTCTACAGTGGATGATGCCGGAAAGAAAGGAGTTGAAACATTAAAGCAGGAACATGAAGCGGATTTCGGTCGCCTGTTCAACCGTGTCGCTCTTTCTTTGGGTACAGCGAAGAATGATATTGCTACGGATGAGCGTCTGAAATTGCTGAAAGAAGGGAATAACGACCCGGATCTGATAGCTCTGTTTTGCCAGTACGGACGCTATCTGCTGATCTCTTCATCACGCGAAAATTCTCCGTTGCCTGCCAACCTTCAGGGAATATGGAACGATAACCTGGCATGCAATATGGAATGGAGTTGCGACTATCACCTGGATATTAATACACAGCAGAACTACTGGGCTGCCAATGTCGGCAATCTCAGCGAGTGTAATGTTCCTCTGTTCAATTATATAGGTACATTGGCCGAAGCCGGAGCAAAAACAGCAAAGACTGTTTATGGCTGTGACGGCTGGGTCGCTCATACGATGGCGAACGTATGGGGATTTACAGCTCCGGGCTGGGGAACAGGCTGGGGACTTCATCCTACGGGCGGTGCGTGGCTGGCATCTCATCTATGGGATTATTATCGTTTTACTAAAGACGAAGTGTTCCTGCTGAGAGCCTATCCGGTTCTGAAACAATCTGCTTTGTTCTTTCTTGACTATATGATAGAGGATCCGAATAGCGGTTATCTGGTTACCGGACCGTCTACTTCACCCGAAAATGCATTCCTTTGGAACGGCAAACAGTTGCCGCTTTCCATGATGCCGACTTGTGACAGGGTGATTGTTTATGAGATATTGAATGCCTGCCAGAGCGCTGCAGAGTTATTACAGGTAGATGAAGAATTAAGAGGTCGTGTGATCGATGCTCTCGACCGGTTACCTCCTTTTAAAATAGGGAAATACGGCCAGCTTCAGGAATGGCAGGAAGACTATGAAGAGGCTGTTCCTAACCACCGCCATACCAGCCATCTGCTGGCTTTGTATCCGTATGCACAGATAACACCGGAAGAAACACCCGAGTTAGCAAAAGCCGCTGCTGTGACTATCGAACGGCGCTTGAATGCAGCCGACTGGGAAGATGTGGAATGGAGCAGGGCGAATATGATTAATTTCTTTGCCCGTTTGAAAGATAGCCGGAAAGCCAGGGAAAGTGTGCTGGGGTTGATCAACGACCTGAGCCGTGAGAATATGCTGACGATCTCTCCGAAAGGCATAGCCGGTGCTCCGACGGATATATTTGTTTTTGACGGAAATGAAGCCGGTGCTGCCGGTATTATGGAGATGTTGCTTCAAAGCCATGAAGAATATGTGGAACTTCTCCCATGCTTGCCGGAAGAATGGAACACTGGCAGTTATAAAGGTTTGTGTGCCCGCGGAGGTTTTCAGGTAGATCTATCCTGGAATGACGGAGCCGTAAAACATGCACAGGTTACAGCTACAAACGATAACACCTTAAAGTTGAAGTTACCCGAACGGACCGGACGTGAGAAATATTATAAAAACAAGAAAATGTTCGATCCGATCCTTCTCCCTTATGGCATCGTCAGAGTAGATTTGCAAAAGGGAGATATCTTTGAAGTCGCTTATAATTGATTGAAGTCTGATGCCGGGTTAATCCAGCATCAGACTCATATAGGCTTCCCGGTTCGGGTATCCCATAACGATCCGGGTAAATGTTTGAATATCCATATCCTTCAGGTTTTGTTCCGTAAAAGGACTCTCCTTATGCGTAGACAGCCAGTGGTGTCTTAACCGTTCGGTGTCGATAACGCGTGCCATGCCGAAGGGACGTGTAGCCGGTACGACCGGAGGTGTTTTGTAAGTCGCCCGGTTCACATTGTTCTGTAAGGTTGCTTCTTGCAGTAAAAGGTTTGCCACCCGGTCGTCATCGTAGAAGAACTCTTTTACATATACCTGCTTTTTCTCTTTCGGAAGCGTAGCGTCCGGCGGGAGAACGAAAGCCATGCCGATCGGCTGGTCTTTTTCATTCAAAGCGGTAAGCATTTGTCCTCCGTCCAGTTGCAAATCGCGCAGGATCGTAATGAAATCGTCCTGGGTATGCAGGACACAGCATTTTCTTTCACGGATTTTCCGGTTGAAGTAATCATATAATTTATTGATGGAAGGGACTTTTGGCGGAACGACTGTGATCTGCGGTGCATAGACCGGTGTCTCCGGACGTATGTAAAGCTCTTCGGAGCAATCGAACGCTTCCGTATATCCTTGTTCCCTGTAATAGTCGAACAACCAGGGATCAGCGGGGATCAGGGCGGTTACGGCAACCGACCGGTATTTCATTTCTTCAAATGCATTCTGCAAAAGTTCCCGCATAAGACCTTTACCCCGCATGGATGGGAGGGTGCAAGCTCCGGAAATATAAGCCACGGATATCTCTGTACCGTAATAGGTCATTGTGTAAGGCAGCATCTGCAAGGCAGATACCACCTGTCCGTTCTTTTCGATGACCAGTGTGTTTTCTTCTTTGTACACCCGGTCGAAATAAAGGCGAATAAACTCTTCCGAATCATTGAACGAGAGACGCCATAGATCGATTATTTGCTGCTTGTTCATCTTGTTTATTGTTTTGCGTTTTCTTAATCGCGGCACTCTTCTCTAATAGTATGACCGGGTTGTAAGAAAGTTTTGCTTGCCGCAACCCCGGGATACCGAGATCCTCTTCGCGGTTCACGTAGATGAATTTTTCCGGCAGGCGTGAAGCGAATTCCTGGTTGATAACAGTGTAAGCCCCCTCATAGTTCACATCCGCTTTTTCTACATGTACTCCGAACGTGTCATGGTTGATCGGTGCTCCGAAGGTGAAGGCGATCACTTTCCCGTCTACCAGCAGTGCACCTCCGAGTAAGCCCAGTTCGTCGAAGTGGTTGAGTGCGTACGTCATGGAAATACGTTCGTAGTTCAAGTCTTCGGCATCGTCTTCCGTCTTGTTTGCCTTGTACCAGGTACATTCCAGTTTCAGGCACTGCGTGATCAGATCGGGAGTGATAGGAGCATATTCGTATTCATATCTTTTTTTGAAATTATTAATATGGTTGCGCTTCGACTGATACTTTTTGCCTTTCAGCAAAGACAGGTCTTCACGCAGGTAGATATAGTCGAAATAATCGCGTTCGGGGATATAGAAGAATCCGCCGGGCAGCGCCTGTTCCAGCATATCTTTGGCATCCGGTGTGACACCCAACATGCAAAGCGGGTGCCCATGTGCCAGGGAGTCCGTTTCGAGTAACTCCAATGCATGTTTCAGGTCACCCCTTCCGGCAGGTGTCATGTAAACGAGACGGCTTTTATCTTCTATCCAAAAACGGATCAGCAAAAAATCATCGACAACGGCAAATTCGGTTTCATACAGAAAACGCCAGCTGCAAATGTTGGCAAACGAGTAATCGCAATTGCGATAGTTATGAGGATAAATGAATGATGTGATAAGCTCTTTATCCTCTATTTTAATTGGTTTAAAAGGAATCTTCATACTTTTCTTTTTGTCGTACAAATATAAAACTAATAAGTGTCCGCTAATGTTTAAAACGGAAATATTAAAGGCAGTACAAAGATCATAATAATTCCCATAATAATCTGCAGGGGTAACCCGACTTTCACATAATCCATAAACGTATACTTACCAGCCGACATCACAAGCGCATTGGGCGGTGTGGAGAATGGCGAGGCAAAACACATACTGGCTCCGACCGTTACAGCAAGCAGGAACGGATAAGGACTTACGCCTAAAGAAAGGGCTGACTGTAAAGCGATAGGTGCTACCAGTACGGCTGTTGCCGTATTACTGATGAACATCGTCAGTAGTGAAGTCGTGAAATAGATACCCGCCATCAGGACAAGCGGTCCGTAATTACCCAGGCCCCCAACCAGCTTTTCAGAGATCAGCGACGAGGCTCCTGTCTTTTCCAGTGCCAGCGACATCGGTAGCATGGCGGCGATCAGGACGATACTTTCCCAGTTGATCGTCTTATACGCATCTTCCACGTTCCGGAAACATCCGGTCAGTACCATTAATATGGCAGCTATCAATACGGCAGCGACAGGTGGGATAGGTATAAAGTCGAAAACCATGGCTGCGATCATCAGGATCATGATACCGGCAGCAACGGGCGCTTTGTAGTCGAGTGTGACTTTAGATGCCTCTTCGACAGGTTGTCCCAATACTACCCATTGCGATTGTTTCTTGCTCATACGGGCAATATCATCCCAGTTCCCTTGAATAAGCAGAAGATCTCCCGCGTGCATCTTTACATCTTTTACGTCGGACAGGATATACTCGTTACCCCGTTCTATTCCCAGGATATTGACGGAATATTTATCGCGGAAACCGGAATCTTTGACAGCCCTGTTGATCAGCTTGGAATCGGGCAACAATAAAACTTCTGCGATGCCGATTTCACGGATGCTCAGTTTTTCATTATCGCCGGTAAATTCGGAAACCTTGGATTCGGTCAGGTCCAGATGATTTTCTTCTACGAACTTATTAATATTATCGAAGCTGCCGAATACATATAATATATCTTCTTCCTGTATTTCGGTATTAGGACCTGCCAGCTTTTGGTCGACTGTTTTCATGAAACGGCTCTGTGAGGAAGATTTACGTCTGATCTCCAGAATCGTCAGATTGTATAGGCTGGTGATGTTCAGTTCCTGTAGTTTCTTGTTCCGTATTCGTGAATCTTTATGGACACGTACACGGTACAGATTATCGGAAAGGCTATACTTGTTTGCCAGTTCCTGCGGTGAACGTCCGGTAGACGCATCGTTCTTTTTAGTATCTTCTTTTTTGGAAAGGAACCATTTGCTGAGCGGGATCAGGATAATGATACCGACAGTTATACAGACAATACCGATCGGAGTGAATGAAAAGAAGGACAGGTCATTATAACCTGCATTGGAAAGTGCTTCCTGCACAACAAGGTTGGGAGGAGTACCGATCAGAGTCGCCATACCTCCCATACTGCTTGCAAATGCCAGCGGCATAAGGAAACGGCTCGGGCTGATATTGGCATTTACAGCCATGCTGACAACGATAGGGAGCATCAGGGCTACGGTCCCTGTGTTGCTGACGAAAGCCCCGATAAAGGCTGTCACCAACATGATCAGAATGAAAAGTTTGATCTCGCTGGTACCTGCCAGCTGCAATATTTTACTGCCGATCATTTTTGCCAGGCCGGTCTTGAAGATCGCACCGCCTACCACAAACAACCCAACCATCATGATAACGACGGAATTGGAGAAACCGGAAAGGGCTTCTTCGGGAGTCAGGATGTTGAACACCATTAAAAGGACCAGGGCACATAGTGCAACAAGGTCAGAACGTATTTTCCCATTAACAAAAAAGACTGCCGACAAGGCTAGAATAATAAGAGTTGTTATCATAAAATGTTTTTAAGATGGTTTTTACTAAAGATAAAATCCCACTGTAATATAAACCGGAAAGTTCGTTTATATGTTTACCCCAATACTTATTTTAGTACAAAAATAGTAGAAACAATGGAATGACAGAGAAAATACATAAATAATTGCATGGCAATGATGAAAATACTATCTTCGCAGGATTGTTAACAACGACTGATGTGAAGAAATGAAGAAGTGTTTTTATCTTATTGTGGCCTTATTGTGTTTTAGTCTGTCTGTTTCCGCTGCTCCGATATCCCGTATCAAGGGGAAAATTGTGGATGCCGGAACAAATCAGCCATTAGATTTTGCGGATGTGCTCCTGTTTAAAAAAGGAGAGAGTAATCCTGTGTTCCATGCTTTGCCTGACAGGGACGGAAGTTTTGGTATTACAGATGTGCAGAACGGAGAATATAGCCTGATGATCCGGCTGGTAGGGTATGATCTGTTTACCCGTCCGGAGATCGTGCTGGCATCATCGTCTGCCATAGTCGACCTGGGAACGATTGCCATGAAACCGCTGGAAGTCGGTCTGGCGGAGGTAGAGGTCGTAGCGCAGAAAAAGCAGGTGATATATAAGCTCGACAAGAAAGTGATCGAAGCCTCTTCGAATATGCTGGCGAGTGGAGGAACGGCTGTCGATATTCTGGAAAATACACCTTCTATCCGTGTGGATGCGGAGGGGGAGGTCTCTTTCCGTGGGAGTACAGGCTTTGCTGTTTATGTGGACGGTAAGCCGAGTGTTTTCAGCGGGACCCAGGCTTTGGAACAGATCCCTTCCGGACATATTGAAAATATAGAAATCATTACTACCCCGTCGGCACGTCATGATACGGGGGGCGATGTCGGGATTATTAATATCATCACTAAGAAACATGCACAGCACGGATTCAGCGGAATGGTGAACCTTACAGGAAGTACTTTCCTGTCACGTGGAGTCGATTTCCTGCTTACCCAACAGAACAAATCTTCCCGCTGGTATTTTGGCGGAGGCTGGACCGACCGTTTGCGGAAAAGTGATTTTGATCAGGAAAAGACAACGATCGTGGCCGATACGGCAACAACCTCCCATTCGAAGGGACCCCGTGAGAGTAATAATTTCAACTATTCCTTAAAAGCGGGTTGGATGTATACTTTGCCCCATACCACATTCAATGCCGATCTGGAAGGTGGTTACGGCGGTCGTACCCGTACCGGGGATTTGGACTATACGGAAGAACGTATGGTCGATAAGAAGCCTTTTGAAAAAGGAGATTATTACAGTCGTGACGATTACGACCTGCATGAAACTTATTTTCAGGGGAGTGTGGGTTTTGACCATCAATTCAATGATAACGGCCATCAGCTTACAGGAAGTTTTTATCTGAAATATGGTGGAAATGCAATGGAATATTTCCAAAGCGACCTTTTCAACAAGAATAATGAACGCGAACAGGGACACCGTGCCTGGGAGGACGAACATCGCTGGACGGTGCGTGGAAATCTGGATTATATGTATCCTTATAGTAAAACCGGACACATCGAGGCTGGCTATCAGTATTTTTCCTATCTGGAGGACGGCGATTACAGCATGCAGTTCTGGAGCCCCGAGAAACAAGAATTTTACTGGAGGGATGATATCTACAATACTTTTTATTTCCAGCACGGCATCAATTCGATCTATGCTATTGTCGGCGACAGCTATAAGTCGTTCGATTTCCAGGCTGGTGTAAGAGGGGAACATACACATCGTGTTCTACGCAGTTCGATTCCCGGAAAGAACCGTGAATATAATAAATTCGAGTTTTTCCCTTCGGTTCATCTGGGATATACTTTCCCGAAAGATCATAAATTGATGGCATCCTATTCACGTCGTATCACACGTCCGGAGCTTTTCTTTATGGAACCTTATATTACGTATCGTGACTATTATTCTGCCGAGATCGGTAACCCAGATATCCGTTCGGAATATATCAATTCTTTTGAGCTTAACTATAAGAAGAATATCGGCGACCATACGGTTTCCGCCACAGTCTTTCACCGTAGTCGGAAAGATAAGATAGAACGGTTACGTGTTCCTTATCAGGCAGGTGTGACATTGGATTCTATGGCAAATGTGGGGCATGATTATTCTACAGGACTGGAGTTGAGCGGTCAGGTTCAGCTGACCCGTTGGTGGAATGTGAATCTGAACGGTAGCCTATATCATTATAAGGTAAAGAATCAGTACAAACAGGATGGAACGAATGAGAAAAGTACCAATTACGATATTATCTGGAATAACGCTTTCGATCTGGGTAAATCGACCCGTATCCAGTTGGATGGGAATTTTGTCGGACCGTCGGTTACTACACAGGGGCGAACAGATGCTTTCTGGTATGTGAATCTGGCTGTCCGCCAACAATTGATGAATCGTAAACTGTCGGCTACGCTTGCTTTCCGTGACGTCTTCAATTCTGCGCGTTACGTAAGCAAGATTACTACTTCCGACTTACAATCCATTACCCGTATCCGTCCGAATTATCCGCTTATTACGTTGACATTGAGTTATACATTCAATAACTTCAAAGCGAAGACTGCCCAGCGGAAAGAAGATCACGATCTGTTTGAAGGGACGAATCATTAATACAAGCCTACTTTCTTCCCTCTTTCCATGCTGTTGTTCACTCCGGAGATTATGCTCCACTTATACTGATAGGCTTATTGATCATCGTAAAAAATAAAACAGGAAAGGATTATTTCTTTGTTTTGGGTACAGTTTTATTGAATAATGTCTTATTTTGTGCACTGGCGGGCGTACTTTGGAGTACAAATAATAAACTTATAATAAAAAAATGACAACAATTAGAAACAATGGCCCTTTGATGGCTGAGATTGGCCGTATCGCTGAGGTGGCAGGTTATCTTTGGACAAATGGATGGGCGGAACGAAACGGAGGAAATATATCTGTAAACCTGACTGGTTTATTGACATCGGAAGAGATGGTTTTGCCTGCTCTTGCTCTTGCGACTCCATTGCAGGAAGCAATGACGGCTTTGGGAGGACACGTATTTTATGTGACCGGAACAGGGAAGCGGATGCGTTATGTGGCACAGGATCCGTTTGCGAATGGTGCGTTGATCCGGATTGCCCCGGATGGAAAAAGCTATGAGGTCATAGCCGAACAACTGGTTGCTCCGACCTCGGAACTGCCGTCTCACTTGTTGATGCATAACTATCTTCGCTCATCAGGTCGTGATAACAGGGTCGTTTTGCATACGCATCCGACCGAACTGATCGGTATGACACATTGTAAACCTTTCCTCGATTCCAAAGTGCTTACCCGTACATTGTGGAGTATGATCCCGGAATGCCGGATCATTGTTCCGAAAGGGGTAGGGATTGTTCCTTACGAAACACCCGGCACGATCGAACTGGCTCATGCTACGATCAGACAGCTCGAAAAACATGATGTGGTATTTTGGGAGAAACATGGAATATTAGCGGTAGGCGAGGACCTGATCGAATGTTTTGATGCGATCGATACTTTAAGCAAATCATCGAAAATCTATCTGAGTGCCCGTATGGCTGGGTTTGAACCGACAGGTATGACCGATCAGCAGTTGGATGATCTGGTTCCGGCATTCGGTTTATAATGATTTCCATTCTGTATAAAAAGTCATATTATGAGAAAATATCTGTTACTATGTGTGTTTGCCGGATTTTTGGTTTCTGCGGAAGCAAAAACGAAAATGGATTGGAAAGCGCATTGGATTAATACCGAACAATGCCAAAGTGCAAGTAATACCTGGCTGGCTTATCGTAAAACGGTAAACCTGACCGATGTACCCCGGACACTGACGGCGCATATTGCTGCCGATAGTAAGTATTGGCTGTGGATCAACGGACAGATGGTCGTATTTGAAGGTGGTTTGAAACGAGGACCTTCTCCTTACGATACTTATTATGATTCGGTAGAGATAGCTCCTTATCTTACTACCGGAGAAAATACAATTGCAGTTCTTGTATGGCATTTTGGAAAGAATGGTTTCAGCCATGTGAATAGCGGGTTGGCTGCTTTGTTATTTGAAGCTGTAGCTCCCGGAATAGAGATCGTATCGGATAAAAGTTGGAATTGCAGGGTTTATGATGCTTATCAGAACACTGAGGCTCCTCATCCGAATTACCGGTTGTCGGAGAGTAATATCCGCTTTGATGCCCGCAGAGCATTGGAAGGATGGAACCAGCCCGGATATAAAAATTCGTTTCCCGGAGCAGAGATCGCTTCGATAGTGGGTAAAGCCCCTTTAGGGGAGTTGGTTGAGCGTCCGATACCGTTGTTCAAGGATTATGGTCTGAGGGAGTATCCGGATGTCCGGCAATCGGCAAATGGAGATACCTTGTTTTGCCGTTTGCCATATAACTGTCAGTTTACACCTTATCTGAAGGTTGAGGCGGCTGATGGTGCTACGATTCATATGCAGACGGATAATTATTGGGGGGGAGGACCTGAGAATGTCCGTGCCGAATATATTACCCGTAACGGAATACAGGAATATGAAAGTTTCGGCTGGATGAGCGGTCATGAGATGTGGTATATTCTTCCCAAAGGAGTGAAAGTGTTGAACGTTAAATATCGTGAGACAGGTTATGATACAGAGTTTGCCGGAGCGTTCCAATGTAACGATCCGTTCCTGAATGAACTTTGGAAACGCTCGGCGAGGACCTTGTATATTACAATGCGCGATAACTATATGGATTGTCCCGAGCGGGAACGAGCTCAATGGTGGGGTGACGAAGTGAATGAGTTGGGCGAAGCCTTCTATGCTCTTTCTCCTTCTTCGCATAAGCTGGCTGTCAAAGGTATTTACGAATTGATGAACTGGCAGCGTCCGGACGGTTCTTTATTTGCTCCGGTACCTGCCGGGAACTGGTCGAAAGAACTACCTTTGCAGATGCTGGCATCAGTGGGCTGGTATGGTTTCTATACGCAATATTATTATAGTGGCGACAGTACGTTTGTTCCTGTCATTTATGATCGTTTGCATCGCTATCTGCATGAAACATGGACAGTCGATAAAAGTGGCCTGCCTGTCGAACGCAGCGGAGAATGGAGTTGGGGCGATTGGGGTGAACAGATCGACATGGGGGTTCTGACAAACTGTTGGTATTACCTGGCTCTGAAAACAGAAAAGGAATTTGCCTTGCAGTTGGGAAAGAAAGAGGATGCAGAAGAGATATCCCGTATGATGTATAGTATCGAACAGTGTTTTAATACAAAATTCTGGACAGGCACGGCTTACCGGTCTCCGGGGTATAGGGGTGAGGATGACGATCGGTCGCAGGCTATGGCGGTTTTATCCGGACTGGCTCCGGAAGAGAAATATCCGGCCCTTCTGAAAGTTTTGAAAAAAGAATATCATGCCAGTCCGTATATGGAAAAGTATGTATTGGAAGCTCTGTTCCGGATGAATGCTCCTGATGTTGCCCTGCAAAGGATGAGAGACCGGTATGCCGGTATGTTAAGCTATAAGGAATATACAACCTTATTTGAAGGCTGGGGTGTCGGTGCTGAAGGATTTGGAGGCGGAACGATCAACCATGCATGGAGCGGTGGTCCGTTAACGTTATTGAGTCAGAAGGTTTGTGGTATCGAGCCGACCTCTCCCGGCTTCCGCACATTTCGTGTAAAACCTCAAATGGGGGCTCTGACTGAAGCATCGGCTATAGTTCCTACTCATTATGGGGATATAAAGGTAAAATTATGTAAGTCGGGACGAAATATACTGGTCGAAATAGAGGTGCCTGAACAGGTAAGTGCAGAGGTTGTTTCTCCTAAAGGGAAAATACAGAAAATAGGCTCCGGTTCTTATAATTTAAAGTGTCCCTTTTAATCGGGGCACTTTTTGTATTAATTCTGACGAATGATTTAAGTTTTATATATTGTTTCCTAACCTTACATTATCTACTTTTGCCCCGGAGAATAAAACGATTATTTATCAATGGCAAAAAGGAAAGGTAAAGCAAAATCGCGGAAAAAAAAGAGTCAGGAGCCATCCTGGGTTTCTGTAATCCGGCGTACTTTTGTTCTTGCGGCTTTGCTTGTGATTTGTTTTATTGGAGTTTTGTACGTATACAATTATTTATATCCTGTTTCCGAAAAGAAATCCGTAGTTGTGGAGCAGAAGAAACCGGCTGCTCCCGTATCCCCATCCGTACCGGGTGAAATAAAACCTTCCGTACCGAAAGCTGCAACATTTAAAATACCGGCAAATGCCGAGATCCCGAAATTACAGGCGAAACGTTCTGAACAGGTGATTCGTCATGAAGGATATACTGTTTCCTATAATTCCGATTACAAAATAGCCAATTGGGTTGCTTATGAGCTTACTAGCGAAGAGGCTAAAAGTAAGAAGGCGGAGCGCTCGAATAAGTTCGTCCCCGATCCGGCTGTTAAAGGAGCGACGGCTACGAATGAAGATTATACGCGTACGGGTTATGACCGGGGACATCTGGCTCCTGCCGGTGATATGAAATGGTCGGCAAAGGCGATGCGTGAATCGTTTTATTTCAGTAATATCTGTCCGCAAAAACCAGGATTGAACCGGGGGATTTGGAAAGAACTGGAGGAACAGAGCCGTTTGTGGGCAAAAGACTACGGGTCTTTATTGATTGCTACCGGTCCTGTGATCACGGATGGCATGAAGCAAATGGGGAAAAACAGAGTTGGAGTTCCCGGAGCATTTTACAAAGTGATTTGCTACGTTTCGGGAAATGAATATAAAGCAATTGCATTTATCCTGGAAAACAGAGACTACAAAAAGACATCTTTGAAGTCGATGGCTATTCCTGTGGATAGCGTGGAAAAGGTGACAGGCATAGATTTTTTCCCTGCAGTTCCTGATGAACAGGAAAAAAGAATGGAAGCAAAAATAGATTGGGACAGTTGGTCCTTTTGATACAAGCAAATTTTACAAGCAGAAGCAAATGTGATGTGTTGCCACCCGGTACTGAAGGGGCGCAGAAGTTGAAACAATTAGTAGAAAATGAATGTTGTATAGCTATGACTTAACGCGTAGTTTATATGACTTTGTATGAGCATATAATTAACAAAAAATCAATAACAAAATGCAAGTTATCATGAATGGTAAATTAATTCCCGTTTTTGTGTTGGCAGCATTGATGTCTTGTAGTCAACCTCCGGTGAAAGAGCAGGGGCCTCGTCCGGTGAAGTTGGCGGAAGTAACATCTTTGAATGTTGTGGAAAAGTCGTTCAGCGGCGTTGTTTCGCCTGACCAGTTCAGCGACCTGGCGTTTAAGATGTCCGGACCACTTATTTCTTTGAACGTGGAAGAAGGGCAGAAGGTTCGTACCGGACAAGTAGTAGCAGAAATAGATCCACAGGATTTTAAGTGGGATTATGAAGCAAAGAAGGCTTCTTTCCAGACTGCACAGGCTCAGTTACAGCGTGCAGAAAGACTATTGGCAAAACAGGCCATCTCTCAACAGGAATATGAATCGACAAAGGCTGCCTATTCCAATGCGCAGGCTGCTTTCGAAAATTCACAGAATACTTTAGAGCAGACAAAGCTGAGAGCTCCTTTCGACGGATTCATCCAGAAGAAGTATGTAGAGAATTATCAGAAAGTCCAGATGGGACAGGGGATTGTATGCCTGATCAATCCGAATAAGTTACAGGTCCAGTTCACTATGCCTGAAACTAATATTACTTATTTTTCAACACCTTACACGATTTATGTAGAGTTTGACAATTACAAAGGTGTCCGTTTTAAAGCGAAAGTAAAGGAATATGTGGAAGCTTCTCCTGATGGTTCGGGGGTACCTGTATTTCTTTACATCGATGATCCGGCATTTAATTTGGAAAAGTATAAGATCGCTGTCGGCTTTTCTTGTCGTGTGATTCTGAATATCGAAAGCCAAAGTTTCAATGAAGGAGCGGTATTGGTTCCTTTATCTGCTGTAGTAGCCGACGAAGTAAACAGTGATAATAAATTTGTATTTGTATATAATCCGCAGACGCAGAAAGTAGAGCACCGTAAAATCACAGAAAAAGAACTGGTGGGAAAAGACGGTGTTGTTGTTACAGAAGGTTTGAAAGCAGGTGAACGGATCGTTACTGCCGGAGTAACCCGCCTGGTAGAAGGACAACAAGTAAAAGTATTAACAGATTAAGAAGATAAACAATGAATATTCCAAAATATTCTTTAGAGAATAGTAAGATCATATACTTCTTCTTGGCTGTCATGCTGATAGGTGGTATATATTCTTTCTTCAAATTACCGAAAAAGGAAGATGCCCCCTTTGTAATCAAACAGGCTGTGTTGGTTACGCAATATCCGGGAGCAACACCTTTTGAAGTGGAAAAGCTGATCACAGAACCCATCGAAAGGGAAATCCAGTCGATGTCTGATGTGTTTCAGATCAAGTCGGAATCCTATTTCGGGATGTCTAAGATTTCTATTGAACTGCAACCCACTTTGGATCCGGATTATATGCCTGTCAAGTGGGATGAACTTCGCCGTAAAGTAAATAACATACAGCCGCGCCTTCCGAGCGGAGCGTCCTCTATTTCTGTGAGCGATGACTTTGGTGATGTATTCGGTATTTACTATGCACTGACAGCCGATGACGGTTATACATATGATGAACTGAGAGACTGGGCACAGAAGATCAAAACAGAACTGTCTCCTGTTCCGGGGGTTCAGAAAGTCTATCTGTTCGGTGAGCAGACACAGGTGATAAATGTAAAGATTTCTGTTCCTAAGCTGGCAAACCTCGGGATCGATCCTAACTCGATCCAGCAAGTGTTACAGACACAGAATCTGCTGGTGAATACGGGAGAGATCAATACCGGTGAATATGATCTGCGTGTCAGGGCTGAAGGTACTTATAAAGATATTCAGGACATCCGTGATCAGCTGATTGTCACAAAAAGCGGAGGTGAAGTCCGGCTGGGTGATATTGCTGTTGTTGAACGGGGATATATGGATCCTCCGTCGAATCTGATGCGTGTGGACGGTAAACGTGCGATCGGTATCGGTGTGGCTACCGGTGCGAAAGACGATGTGGTGGCTGTCGGTAATGATGTTGCCAGTCATTTGGATGAAATGCAGGAACTTTTTCCTGTCGGGATGGATTTGAAAACGATCTATCCGGAAAATAAGATTGCCGATGAAGCGAACAATGGTTTTATCCTGAATCTGATCGAATCTTTACTGATTGTAATTGTAGTCATCTTCCTGGTGATGGGGTCGCGTGCCGGTATGCTGGTAGGTAGCTCGCTTCTGTTCTCCGTTGGTGGTACATTATTATTAATGTTGATCTGGGGAGTCGGTCTGAACCGAACATCATTGGCGGCATTTATCATTGCAATGGGTATGTTGGTGGATAATGCGATTGTGGTAACGGATAATGCACAGGTAGGTATCAAGCGCGGTTTATCTCGTTACCAGGCATTGATAGAGGGAGCTACCAAGCCTCAGTGGGCATTGTTGGGAGCAACCTTTATTGCGGTCTGTTCATTCTTGCCTATGTACCTGGCTCCGGCATCAGTAGCCGAGATCGTTAAACCATTGTTTATTGTGCTGGCCGTTTCGCTGGGATTAAGCTGGGTGCTGGCTTTGACTCAGACGACTACGTTCGGTAACTTTATTCTGAAAGAAGCCAAGCCGGGAGAATCACAGGATCCGTACGATACAAAGTTGTATCATAAATTTGAAAATGTTCTCGGACGACTGATCAAGCGTAGATATATTACAATTACTTCTGTCGTTGCGATGTTGTTCCTGTCTCTGTTTATCATGGCAATTATGCCACAAAGTTTCTTCCCGATCATGAACAAACCTTATTTCCGTGCCGATCTTATCTTCCCGGAAGGCTATAGTATCCGTGATGTGGAACGGAATGTAAAATCGATAGAAGAGTATCTGAGCAAGAATGAAAATATCAAATCATATTCGTTTACACTGGGAGGTTCTCCGGTTCGTTACTATCTGGCAAGTTCGTCAGTAGGACCGAAGCCTAACTTTGCCAATGTGCTGATCGAGACTAAGAATGCAGAAGATGCACAGGCAGAAGAAGGTAAATTCTACGATTATATGGTTGCCAATTATCCGAGTATCCTGACTCGTTCAGCCTTGTTTGCATTGTCTCCTGTGCCTGATGCAGCCATAGAGATTGGTTTTATCGGGGATAATGTGGATACGCTGGCGGCATTGACAGAACAGGTGAAGGAGATTGCCAGGAAGTATGATCAGGTGATGGAAGTTCGTGACAGCTGGGGTAACAAGGTGCCGGTATGGAAACCTTTATATTCGCAGGAAAAGGGATTACGTTTGGGTATTACCCGTCAGCAGGTTGCTTATTCATTGCGTTCGGCAACGAATGGTGTACCTTTGGGTGAATACCGTGAAGGGGATGTTTTCATGCCTATCTTGTTGAAAGATGCAGATAAAGATTCGATCAGCCTGAACGATTTGAAGAGTTTGCCTGTTTATAGTGCCAAAGGACGTTCTGTAAAGGTGGAACAGGTGATCGATGATTTCTCATTGGATTATGATTATGCAGTGGTGAAGCGTTTTAATCGTCAGCCTTATATGATGATGCAGTGCGAGCCGAAGCGTGGTGCTAATACCATGGCTGCTTTCAGCCATCTGTGGGAGGAAGTACAGCAGCAGGTCAAGGTACCGGAAGGTTACAAGCTTCAGTATTTTGGTGAACAGAATGAACAGGATAAAGGTAATAAGGCGATTGCTGCCAATATTCCTTTGATGTTTGGTTTGATTTACGTGACATTGTTGTTCCTGTTCCCGAAATATTACCGGAAACCGGTTTTGATTATGGCTATGTTGCCGCTTATTTTTATCGGTGTTGTACTGGGATTGCTGGTGTTCGGAAAATCGCTCGACTTCTTTGCTATGCTGGGATTGCTGGGACTGATCGGTATGAATATCAAGAATGCAATTGTGCTTGTCGATGAGATCGGGTTACAGATGAATAGTGGTCTGGAGCCGGTCAAAGCTGTAGTTGAAGCGACTAAAACACGTATTGTCCCTGTAACAATGGCTTCGGGTACGACCATTTTGGGTATGCTTCCTTTGTTGGGAGATGCGATGTTTGCCGGCATGGCTGCAACGATTATGGGGGGGCTGTTCGTTTCAACAATCCTGACCATCTTCGTGCTTCCGGTCACCTATTGTATATTCTTTAAGATTAAATCTGAATAAGACATGAAAAGTAAACTGATAATAGGTTGTATGTTATTGGGTGCCCTGGCTGCAAAAGCACAGGTGCAGCCCATCTCGGCAACCGAATATAAAGAAAAAGTACTGGAATACAGTCGCCAGATCAAGCAGAGTTCGGAAGAACGGATAGCTATGCAGCATGCTATAAAGGCAGCTAAAACGGCATTCTTTCCGGCTGTGGATTTTTCCGGTAGTTACCAATATCGTATAAACAAGTATGAATTGGGGATGGGGGAAGGTATCCCTGGTATCGAAATGGATCATAATACCTATAGCCTGGGAGCTACGGTGAGCCAGCCTATCTATGCCGGCGGACAGATCTATAACAACTATAAAGCTGCAGAGATACAGGGACAGATTGCTGATGAGGCGGAAGAACTGACGACTGACAATATTGTCTATGCTGCCGATATGAACTATTGGTCTGTGGCAGCCCGCAAAGGTATGTATGATGTCATGACACAATATGTTGATATTGTACAGGAGCTGGCAAATGTGTTGACTCTCCGTTTTCAGGATGGACAAATCAGTAAAACGGACCTGTTACAGGTCCAGGCACGTTTGAAAGAAGCCGAACTGAATAAAAGTTCGGCTTATAAGGATTACCAGATCGCACTGCAGAACCTGAATGTCCTGATGGGTGTTCCCCCTATGGAGCCGATCACGATTGCCGATTCTATTACAATGGTTCTGCCGTTGCCCATACAGGTTGGTGAATCTGCAGCTTTGGAAAATCGTCCTGATTATCTGATCTCTAAACTGAATATCGAATATCAGAAAAGGCAGATCAATCTTTCAAAGGCTAAATATAATCCGACTTTGTCGGTCGGTTTTCAGGGATCATGGGGAACTTCCATGCTGAATGTGAAAGGTTCCGATAATTTGTGGACACCGGCTGTCTTTGCTTCTTTGAAAATTCCATTGTTCCGTTGGGGAGCACGTTTTAAGGAAGTAAATTCACAGAAGGCTATTCTCCGGAGCAAAGAGTATGCAATGGATAATACGCGCGACCAGATTACACAGGAGGTTGCCAACGCCTGGACGAGCCTGACGGAAAATACCAAACAGATCAACGTAGCCGAAGAGGCTTGTAAGATCGCTGAAGAGAATCTCGATTTGAATACTTTCAGTTATAACGAAGGTAAGCTTCCGATTGTCGACGTGCTTTCCGCCCAGCTTTCCTGGATACAATCTTATAGCAGTCTGATACAGACTTGGTATCAACAAAAAGCCTCCCTGGCACAATACAATAAAGCTATTGGCATTCGCCGCATGCAATGATGTAACTGCTATGTAAATAAAAACGGCTATCGGAATCAAAAAATCCGATAGCCGTTTTTATTTATTAGATATTTATTCTTAACTCAGGGCTTTCAGCGAAACGAAGAATGTGGACCCCTTACCTTCTTCCGATTCGAACCAAAGGTCTCCGTCATGCTGTTCGACAAAGTCTTTACAAAGCATCAATCCCAGTCCGGAACCTTTTTCATTATTTGTTCCGTAGGAGGTGAAGTGGGTATTTTGCTTTAACAGCTTATCCTGGTCTTCTTTCTTTATACCCTTACCTGAATCTTTCACGCTGATAACGACAAAATCACCTTCTATCTTGGAAGCGATCGAGATCGTTCCACCTTCAAAACTAAACTTGATAGCGTTTGAAATAAGATTTCTGATGACTGTTTTAATCATGTCTATATCGACAAAACCGGATAATTCTTTATCCATATTTTGTAACTGGATAGTCAACCCCTTTTGGGTTGCCATAGGGATATATATTTCAGCGGTACTTGAAACCAAACTGTTGATATCGGTTTCCTGTTTGTATACGTTCTGCTTCTTTAAACGGTTTTTTGCCCATTTAAGTAAGTTATCCAGCAACAGGAATATCTCTTCTGATGTTTTATTCATCATCTGAAGCATTTCAAAAACTTCGGGGCTAACCTGGTCTTTATCCACCATCATAAGAATGGCGTTGTTCATCATTTTTAAAGAGCCAAGAGGCGAGCGTAAATCATGGGCAATAACAGAATACAGGGTGTCTCTCGATTCGATTGTGTTTTCCAGTTCCTGCTTGATTTGTTTAATGCTGAATAATTCGAAACGGTGTGCTACACGTTTGACCAATTCCTCTCTTTGGAAAGGTTTCGTGACATATTCCGTCGCTCCCAGTTGGTAACCTTTTACTATACTCTGCATATCACTTAAAGCAGACATGATAATAACAGGTATATCGTTCGTGTCCGGATTACTTTTCAGATGTTGTAAAACTTCGTATCCATCCATCTCCGGCATCATTATATCTAATAGTATGAGATTAGGGTGCTTGTCATGTGCCAGGCGGAGAGCCTTGGTACCGCTGTCACAAGTGAGTAACCTGTAACCTTCTTTTTTTAATATAGCTTGTACTAACATGACGTTGGTTGGAACATCGTCAACGATCAATACTGTATATCCTGCTGCTAAATTATCCATATCAAATATAAACTTTTCTTGATATTCAATCACTATGCGTATACAAAAATATTAATAAAGTTTGAATATATCGGGGTTTTCATTGTTACATTTTCTAATTATTTTTTCTACTGGCTTCTTTTTGCTTTTGCCCAGGCCCCATTCCCTTTATTTCCAGCTAAATAGAAAAATCCTCTGATCACATTAATGTTCATGAAGGAAAAGTAATAGGGGATAAAAAACAACTTGTTTCGTACATTTTTCTGTTCTATTATATAACCGGCGTAGGCCATCATATAAAAGGCGACTTGTAAAAGTAGCAATAATATATATGTAAATTCTCCCTTACACGCTAAAAATATATTTAATGGTATTAATAAGAATAATATTATAGGTGTAATCGTCCATCGCAGAACACGGTGGCTCACGAACTGAAAGCTAAGTATTCCGTAGCGGAATATATTAAACAGACTACGCAGGCGCCAAACGGACTGTAAACCTCCGGCGGCAATGCGTATCTTGCGTTTTTCTTCTTCTTTCATATTAAGGGAGGCTGTTTCGGTTGCGTAAGCTTCTTTGCAGTAGGCTATCTTATATCCTTTCTGTGCGATACGGAGCGATAAGATGAAATCGTCGAGGAGGGTATCGGAAGGCATTTGTTCAAATAGTTCAGTCCGTACGGCAAATAATTCACCAGCTGCTCCTACAGCTGAATATAATCGGAAATCCAATGCTTTTAAAGCAGATTCGTATTTCCAGTAAATGCCTTCCCCGGCAGTTGCTCCTTGTGCTGTTTTTGTTTCTACTCTTTTTTCACCGGCCACACATCCTACTTTCGGGTTGGAGAATTGGCGGACAATTTCATGTATAGCTTCCTTATTAAGCATCGTATTCGCATCAGTGAAAATAACATAGGGTGTCGTTATATATTGTATGCCCCGGTTCAGAGCTGCCGTTTTTCCTTTGCGTTCCGGCTGGAAAAGTACGGTAACATCCGGATATTGCTCCAAAAGTTCATTAGTCCGGTCATTCGAACCGTCTGTAACCCAAACAATTTTCAGTTTGTCTTTGGGATACGCGAGGACATGACAATTATCCATCTTGGACGCAACAATATCTTCTTCATTATATGCTGCGATGAAGAGGGTTACATCAGGGAGCGGATCCGGTAATAGAGGATGGGCAGGTTTAGAAAATAATTCTTTTATTCGTACCATTATATATAATAGTATTCCATATCCAAGATATGTATAGAAAATGAGGAATAGGCCTATCCAGAATAAGTATTTTACCGTAATATATGTGTAGTCCATTTTTTATAAATGTAAAAAAATTTTATTAGACGCAAATGTAATAAAGTTTTATAACATTCTTGGAAAACTGGCAGTTCTTTTAAAACATTATGAAAAATAAGTGTTATTTGAATGGTGTCCTAATGTTTTTATTATTTTTGTATTCATATTTTGTCTAAAAATATGGTATTCCTACTGGGATGCTTTTTAATTTAATGGAATCGGTTATGAGAGAAAATCCGGAGATATCTGTTATCGTTCCTGTTTATAAGGCTGAGTTGTATTTGTCTAAATGCATCGATAGTATATTAGCACAGACCTTTACGAATTTTGAATTGTTATTGATTAACGATGGTAGTCCTGATCGTTCGGGTGATATTTGTGAGGAATACGCTTTACAAGATAAGCGGATACGGATATTTCATCAAAAAAATGCAGGAGTTAGTGTAGCACGAAATGTTGGTTTGGTTTCTATGAGAGGAAGATATATGGCCTTTGTTGATCCTGATGATTATATTTATCCTGATTATTTGAAATGCTTGTATGACGCTTTACGTCCTGAAGATGGAACCGGTCTTATTATTCAAGGACTTCTTTGTTTTGATGTTGATGGAAACCCATTGCCTGATAAGCGATTGCCCGATCGGTTTTATAAGGAACAAGACTTTGGACAAGCCATTTGCGAATGTCGTTTGTGCGAGTGGGGTTATTCTGCTTCTAAGCTTTATCAGACAGAGACTATCCGGAAAAATAATCTTTGGTTTGATACTCGTATCCGTAATTTGGAGGATTTATATTTTATGTATCAATATCTGCTTAATTGCGATTATTTAGTGTTGGGAAGTCCGCAGGAGTATGCCTATATCCGATATATTAATTCTATATCTACAACGATTCATCCGTTTGATGCTGTGTATGCCGGATTTCAACTGTATCAATCTTTATTGAAGCAGATGATGAATCGTTGGCGGTTCCCTATGGAGAACAGAGATGTGATTTATCGTTCTATGATGTTGGGTTTTGACTGGTCCCTTAAAACAGATTACCAATCAGATAGAAATGTCTCCCGAGCGGAAAGACTTCTTCATTTAAAATGTCTTATAAAGAATAATTATGCTGTTATGTGTGAGCATTATTACCCTGTATATAAATTAGATAAAATAGGGAAAATCTTTTTGAGATGGGGCTGTTTCGGTTTATACGATGCGTATATATCCATGTTTATACGATTTAATATACATTCTTTTCTTTATGCACCTGTCCGTAATTTAAAATAGTAAAATGAATTTGGAAGTACTTTATACTATCATCATACCACATAAGAATATTCCTTTCTTGTTGCAACGGTGTATCGATTCTATTCCTACGAGGAAAGATGTGCAAATTATTATAGTGGATGATAACAGTTCGCCAGAAATAGTAGATTTTTCCGATTTTCCAGGATACCGGCGTGAAGACGTGGAAGTTATTTATACAAAGGAAGGGAGAGGTGCGGGCTACGCTCGTAATGTAGGGTTGAAATACATGAAAGGAAAGTGGTTGCTGTTTGCTGATGCGGACGATTTCTTCTTACCCGGTTTTTGGGAAATATTGGATCGATATAGCCAAACAGATTATGACCTGATCACTTTCCGTGCGGAGAGTGCCGATTCGGATACGCTTGATCCGGTACCTTCCCGGCAAAAACATTATGCTGAGATTTATGAGGATATGGATCTGGAAATATTGAAGTATTCGAATGATGTGCCGTGGGGTAAAATGATTTCTTCCCGTCTGATTGGGGAGTTTCAGCTTCATTTTGACGAAACGCCGGCAGCCAATGATGCGATGTTTTCTGCTAAGGTGGATTATTGTGCTCGGCGAGTGGCAGCATGTTCTGCAGCTATTTATTGCGCTACAATAAGGAGCAGTTCTTTGTGCTATGGGGTAGTTCTTGAGAATTTATTGGCCCGGGTGTCGGTGAGTTGCCGGTATAACCATTTTTTACGTGGGATAGGGCGGAAAGATAAGACTATCTATAGTTATGGCAGAGTGAAAGAATGTCGGGAAAATTTTGGCAGACGAGGATATTATAAGGCATTATGGATTTATTTATCTACGGAATGTGCAGGTAACATATACATCACATACAGAGATTTATTAAAAAACAAATGTAGAAAGAGAAATGGAAGATTGTAAGAATATGTCCGAATCTCGTTTGAAAAAAAGTTATCTTAATGCCAAGGTGAATGTTTTCTTTTATTTGGTAACCTTGTTTATCTCCTTTTTCTCCCGTAAGATATTTCTGGAGAAATTGGGAGATGACTTTGTCGGTTTGACTGGCACGTTACAAAATTTATTGGGTTTTCTCAATTTAGCGGAATTGGGTATAGGAGCATCTATCGGTTATGTGCTTTATAAGCCTTTATTCAATAAGGATGAACAAAAGATTAATGAGATTATCTCTGTTTTCGGATATTTGTATCGGAATGTCGGGCTGGTTATTTTGTGCGGAGGCATTATACTATCTTGTTTTCTTCCGGTGATTTTTGAAAAAACGATTTTCGAATTAGGAATTATCTATTTTGCTTTTTATAGCTTCCTGGCTTCTTCTCTTATTGGATATTTTATTAACTATCGCCAGACTCTGCTTGGAGCAGATCAGAAAAATTATCTGGTGACTGCTTATTTTCAATCTGCAGGAATTGTTAAGATCTTAATTCAAATGCTGTTGGCTTATTATACCGGAAATTATTATCTATGGGTAATAATCGAATTGGTATTTGGGGTTATTTATTCGGTTATTTTGAATTGGAAGATCAATAAGGTATATCCCTGGTTGAAAAGCTCTGCCAAGGAAGGTAAAATACAATATCCGAATAATAAGATTATTATACAAAAGGCCAAACAAATGTTTGTGCATGTGTTGGCACAGGCAGGGCGATCACAGTTATTACCTTTTTTGGTTTATGCTTTTGCTTCTTTGAAAGTTGTGGCGTATTATGGAAACTATATGATTGTCATAACTAAGCTAAATTTGTTATTAAATAATTTTTTAGGTAGTACAAGTGCCGGGATTGGTAATCTGATTGCAGAAGGAGATAAATCAAAAATAGAAAGAGTTTTCTGGGAGTTAACATCTCTTCGTTTCTGGGTTGCAGGTGTATTGACATTCTCATTATATTATCTGATTGATCCTTTTATTGTTAACTGGTTGGGTGGAGAATATGTTTTAGGACAATCTGTATTGATTATAATTTTGTGTAATTTCTTCATTAGTCAGTTTCGCGGAACAAATGATCAGTTTATTCATGGCTATGGACTTTTTCATGATACATGGGCTCCTATAGCCACTTTAATTATAACAGTTGTTGTTGCATTAGTGGGTGGAAGTCTTTGGGGGTTGCCGGGTGTTTTATTAGGAGATATGGCAAGCTCAATAACCATTATCAGCATTTGGAAACCTTATCTTTTATATAAAGAAGGATTTCAGAGATCGGTTCGTATCTATTGGAAATATATTTTACGAGATATGTTATTGTTTATTCTGTCTTGGACAATCGTTTCATTATGGCTTAACCAAGTTCCGCTATTTAATCCTGCTACCAGCTATGTAAAATGGATTGCTTACGCAATTTATTCAACAACAATTTTTGTAGCTGTTTTTACACCGTTGATGTATTTCTTTTCTCCTGGGATAAAAGACTTACTAAAGCGGTTTCGCCGTTGAAAGAGGTACTTGATTTTATAAAAGTCCCTATTCATACTTGGTGGAGCCCTCGGAAAGCTCAAAAAACCATTTTTTTAGGGTATCAAAGGCCTCTTTTTCCGGAACGAAAGATTGGCTAATGAGATTTCCTATTTTTAGAGGAATAGACCGTATATACTTTATTTTGATATGAATCATTCATGTCAAAATAAGCGCTAATCAATGGTTTGAGTAAATTGAACTTCCTTTTCAGTAAGAATTCAACCAACCGTTTAGGTACTGCGATTAACTGTAAATAAAGAAGAGCTGCCAATCTCTCCCACGGTTTATCAATCGTCTCCCGTGCGAATATGTATCGATTGCGTGTATGATAATAAACTTGCAATGGACTCTGATACCCAACGCTTACGCTTTCTTTATGCCCCACCGTAGCCCGCGGTTCGTACCAAATACTGAATCCGGCTTTTTGCATTCGGACACACCAATCCAACTCTTCATAATATAAAAAGTAAAATTCACGCATCAGACCAAACTTTTCGATATCGGCAGTACGAATTACCATGGCGGCCCCATTTGCAAATGCTGTTATTTGTGGAAGATTGAATTTTTCACAATCCAATTCTTTATACCCGATAAATTTATTTCGCAATGTAATATGACTCATCGGAGTTGCCCCGGCATACTGAAGAATATTTGTATCCGGATAGAAAGTTGTTTTAGGAGATACGCATCCTATTTGAGGATTATTCTGTAAAGGAGCGATCAACGTTTTTAATATAGGTTGGTTGACTATTGTGTCATTATTAATAAAAAACAAATAGTTTCCGGTAGCCTCTTTTACACCCAGGTTATTGCCGCCTGCAAATCCTAAATTTATATCACTTCGTATGATTTTTGCGAATGGTAATTTTTCTTTTAAAAGAAGATCTTCCCGTTCAGTAGATGCATTGTCTATAATAATCAGTTCATAGGGGAAATCTTCATGTTTTTCTAAAGATTCTGCCATTTCGCATGTGTCTTTAAAACCATTGTAGTTAACGGTTATAATAGAAACTTTATTATTCATCCTTTTTAATTATTTCATGTGGGGTATTGTCAAATTGCGTAATCTTATTTTTCAATCTCTTTAAGGATGATACAAAACTTTGTAACATAATCCAAAAAATATTAGGCAGGTTTGCAAATAAATTTTTATTCAACATTTCTTGCGGAATAGCGATGAAATATGACCAAAATTTTATGCCAATCAATATATACCATTTAATAGCGAGTGGAAAGAAAAACAGACTGTTTATCACTGTGAATAATGTGATAATTGTAAACCTGATTGCTTTCGGAAGAGGTAACCACTGGAATATTTTGTCAATATAGTTCCAACTGATATTTTTGAAACTGAAATGTTTTATGATGAGGCTGAATGCCATAAATTGCGCATGTAACCAACGAGATCTTTGGCGAATCAATACATCTTCGCGGGTCGTTTTTTCGTCGTATACATAAATATCATCAGCATAATCGACCGGGATATTATTTTGGGCCAATAAGATTTCCAACTCTTTATCCTCTGCAAAAGTAGAGCAATGTCGGATGTTTTCTTTCAACCAATTAAAATCAAATACCATACCGGATCCTATAAGTGCAGCAGATAATCCTAATGCTACATGCCCACGGCGATAAATAGTGTTGTTTATTGCTTCTGAAATGCCATCCCAGACGGCAACTTTCGTATTTACATTTTTATAAGTTCTATGCGCTTGAAGAACAACGCCGTTTTGTGTTTGAATATTCACCTGACTTAAAAAATTAATCTCTACAAGATTATCGGCATCCATAATAATGACCCGATCGTATCCATTCAGATTATTTAGCGCATACTGAATGGATTTATATTTCATACTTTCTTTAAACTTCGGGAGGAATAGTTTTATAGGAAATGATGCTAATTTGTCGTTTGTTCCTTCCTTCATATTGTCGGATACGACTATTACATCATACTTCTCCTTTGGATAATCTTGTTTCAAAAAAATTTCAACAGAATGACAAATAACATTATCTTCTTTGTAAGCTGGAAATATTACAGCAAATTTTTGAATATCCTGTGGCTTGTTTTCCCTCTTTTTTTTACGAAGGAAAGCAGCAGTAATAAATATGCAGTTATATCCGATAAATATGGACATAATTGCAAATATAATATGGTCGATGAGTGTAAATAGTGCCATGTTTATTTTAGTATTGTGTTACTGTTGTTTTTATTGGCAGGCAATCTAAGACCTTTTGCATTTGAGTATCCCAGGACAGATTACAGATCGAGTTTCTGATTTCGATCGGTTCTAATTTCATTTTTTGATGGAAATTAATAATTTGATCGATATCGACAGGACTTTCATCGGCCGGAACTTTTAAGATATAGGGCTTTCCTTCAAAATCGCTGTCAATTTCAGAATAAACGAAAGAAAGTCCTCGTGCCGCATACTCTCTGTTTTTAAGAGTTTTGATATGAGTAATGCCGCTACGGTGGCGTCCAAGACTTCCTATTCCCATGTCTGCTTTCTCAAATAATTGATCTAACCGCTCTCCATGCTGCGCTCCGTATAGAATAACATATTTTTCTAAATTGTTATTTCGGATGAGAGGTAAGATCTCGTTTTTTTCCCTTTCGCTAAAGAAGTCTCCAACCAGGTGAAAATATACTTTTTGTGTCGGGGTACCTTTGTAATAATTCACTAATCCTCTGATTAACCGATCAAAACCATGCCAGAAATGAATTTCGGCAACTCCAATCAGGTGAATATCCGATACACTTCTTGATCGTGCAGATATTAGTTTAATATGACTGAAATCTATACCATTTGATATCCGGATAGTAGGTTTGTCAAAGATTATCGGGTAATCAGAGAATGTGACAATACGGTCTATATAGTTGGCAAATGATCTTCGGAAACATTTGTCCAGAAACAGTTCAATCTTTTCTCTAAAACTTTTGTATTCATGGTCGTATGGGTAGGTCGGAATTTCCATGATTATAGGAATACCGGCTTGATGCATCTTACGAACCATTTGTATTGTAAACGGATTAGCATTGTGTGCGGAACGCAAATAAATAAAGTCTATATTTTCTTTAATAGCGTAATTAGCTATTGAAGTAAATTCAATTCGTTTAAGAATTTTTCCTTTCATTCCATCTCCATAATCGCGGATAATCTGATCCTCAATCAGACGTTGTTTTCTGCCTGTTGTTTCATCCATATAACAGAGTTGTGTATGTACGCCACAGGTTCGTAATGCTTCAACTTGATAACGAATTTTCTTACTAATTCCATTCGCTTCATTAAATCCGTGAAATACAATAAATAATGCTTTCATGTTCTACTTTTTTAGATATGATTTAAAGATAAGCACAAATAAATTGCGGGTTGAAACATATTTCCTATATTGTCTCAGACATTTCCCGGTTATAAAAAGACGCTCTTTTAAAGGCAGTTTATAAGAAAGCCAGACAACGGCATCTAACATTTGAAAGAGATACTTGTCAACAGTTTTTTTTGCAGCTGCAGAATCGACTTTATAACAGGAAAGTTGATCTGCTATGATAAAATAGCTCTCAACATTTCTCATGGAGAAATTATTTGTCATGATAGAGTTTTCACGAAGCCTTCTTTTAAAAAACTTCTGATGGAGACACATAATCCGATTCGTTTCCATATAAAGAATTGCAGTAAATAACTGGTCCTCATGAATGATTTTTGGAAAGAAAGATAAATCGATTCTTTTCAAATAACTTCTATTGATAAAACTGAGACATGCTGAAGGGGTGTAGCATTTGTTATCCAGTAAAATATTTAATAGATCAATACCTTTATATATTTTATTTTCATCTGTATATTCTTTTCGGGTATATTGCAAGTGAACCTGATTAAAGTTTTCTTTATTAAGTATGTCTGCATCGAAACAAATTAAATCTAAAGATTTTTCTTCACATCTTTTGTAGCAATAATTTAATGCGTCAGATTCCAGAAAATCATCACTATCCATAAAGTAGACGTATTTACCTATAGCTAATGACAATCCACGATTACGTGTAATGGATAATCCTTCATTTTGTTGCTTATATATGGAGATTCGATTATCTTCTGTTGCTAACTTATCAAGGATTGTTTGGCTGTTATCCGTAGAACCATCATTGATAATGATAATTTCTATCTCCTGCAATGTTTGGTTCATTACGGATCTGACGGCATCTTCTACAAACTCTTCAGTATTGTATACAGGTATAATGACGCTAACCTTAAACAAGTCAGTTGTCTTTGTTATGTTGTCGGATATATGTATTGCCTCTTCTGTTTTTGTCATGTTCTTTATAAATATCAATGCTCATCATGTAAAACTTTTCAATGTATATTTTTATAGATTGAAAGCAAATCTTTAGCTGTTTTTTCCCAGGAAAATAGACGGGCGCGTTCTAATCCATAAGAAATCTGTTGTTTGTACAGATTGGAATTTTCTTCTAACAACAAAAGCTTTTGAGCTATATCGTTAGGTTGTGTCGGATCGGAAAGGAGAGCCTCTTTTCCTCCAACTTCAGGCATAGATGATGTGTTTGAGGTAACAACAGGTGTGCCACAGGCCATTGCCTCCAATAAAGGAATACCAAAACTTTCTCTTAATGAAGTATATAGAAAGGCAAAAGCTCCACTATACAAATATGGAAGATCTACATTTGGAATATATCCCGGACATGTAATATAGGAATATACGTGTTCTATCTTTTTCTCTTTCAGTATGGCTTTCAGAATATCCTTTTTAATATCAGCAATCAGCAGAGGCAGCGGATTTTTTGAATATTTCCGATAGATACTGTAGGCTTCCAGTGTGCCGGGTACATTTTTTTTAGGATCTGTATTTCCCAGAAAGAACAGAAAGTTTTTAGCTTGTATATATTTTTGAGTAATTGAAGATGTGTCTTTCCGGGGATAAAAATATTGATTATATCCGTTATAAACAGCCTCAATCTGATCTTGCGGTAATTGTAATGCTTCTTGTATCCTGTTTCTTTCAAAGTGGGATACAGTAATAATTTTTTTACACCGAGGCAGTATTTGTGGTACGACCAACCGACGGTAATACCAGCCCATATTCTGATATAATGATTTGTTGCTGTTTTGCCGTGCTTCTAAAAAGATTATATCATGTAATGTTAATACCAATGGTGCCGGACAATAAATCGGAGCAGTATTACTTGTGCAATGAAGTAAATCCGGTTTTATCTTTTTTATTGCGCGGGGTAAAGCTATTTGCTCCCATAACGGATAGCAGGGACAACGAAGTTCTATGATGTGTACATTGCCTGATTCTTCCAGACAATGATCTTCTCCAGGACTAACGAATACAAAATATTCATTTTCATGGTCTATTTTTTGTAATTCCCGTATGGTTTCTAAAGCGACGAAATCCATGCCATGTTTGTTCGTACGAAATATACGTTGTGCTTCGATTGCTATTTTCATCTCATTGTGAGTTATTTGTATTATTTCTTGCTTCCTTTTAACCTGGAAAAATTGAATAGCATCAATATAAAAAGAATGGGAAGAATCAGCAATGCTTTTCTGAATTTTTTATCGACCAAATAATCGGGAACAGCTATGCTGAAAGCTATACATAATAGAAGTAGTAATCCCCACCATTTAATGGATAGTATCCAGTTTGCATAAGTAAAAATACATGCAAAAAGAAAAATAAACCCAAACAGAATAATGCGGGGAGGCATCATCCATTGGAATAATTTATCACAGTAATCCCAATTCCCCTTTAAAATGGCAGGCAACAAGTGAGATATGCCTGAAAATAAATTGGAGAATTGACTCGCCAACCATCTTCTTCGTTGGTTATAAAAACCGATTTTTCCTTTCACTTTTTCATCATATACGTATACATATTCAAGATATTCGATATATATATTCTGTTTTAACAAAGATTTTTCGAATTGTTTGTCTAGGTCACTATATTTTGCTTGGCTTATTAAATCCTCAAACAGATCATATTCAATAGCCATACCCGATCCGGTCAATGCCGCGGAAAATCCTAACTGCGTATGTCCTTTGCGGAAAATAGAGTTGTTTATTTCTTCGCTGACAGCATCAAGCAGTTCAATACTCGTATCTTTGTTTTGAGCGATGCGGTGGGTCTGAACTACAGAACATCCGGAGTAGAAGGCATCATTGATTTTCTCAAGAAAGTCGATGTCTACCAGATTGTTCGCATCTAATACAACGACAATATCATACATTAATTCATTTTGCTTGATATAGTTGACTGCTGTTTGGAGTGCTTTCGTTTTAGAGCTGTTGGATTCATTTACTTTTATTACATAAGCCGACTTTTCGATAAGATTTGAATTTGTTTCTTCACTCATTTGATCAGAGGTGACAATTATGTCATATTTATCTCTTGGATAATTTTGCATAAGAAAAGAACAAACTGTATTAATTATAGTATCATCAGCCTTGTATGCCGATATTAATATAGCGAAACGATACTTTTTTTTAGCCGTAGGATAGGTGGCTTTTCGTTTTTTTAATGAAGATACAGCAAATATAGTAATATAGAGAACCCCAAGAAGAAAGATCAAGAAAAGAATAGCATCTCCTAACAAATAGATTTGCTCGCTATTATTAGCCCAATTGGTTCCAAAATAAATAAATTGATCCATAATTGTTATTATTAGATATTGTTTATTGGTGTTATTTGTTTGGATTCACTAATTTCCCTGTCAAAGTGTTCTGCCTTTAAGACTAATGTAAGGCCTGTAAATGCGATGATTACTGTGGGATATTGAGTCCAGAAAGCATTTCCATAGGCACTCAGAAGCATACCGAATATACCACAGAGAATGCCGGTGAGTCGCCCTCTTAACTCTGCATCCTTTATCTTAAACATTAGTATCCATGCACCTTTTCCGATCGTAAGGAATAATAAGCCTAAATACAGTACAGCTCCGACAATTCCTGTTTCAACCCATATTTTTACATAAGTTGAGTCATTCGGCGTGACAGTTGTCAGACGAACGGAGTACTTTCGGTTTTCTACGCCGGATAGCCCGATTCCTTCACCGAATGGCTTATTTTTAAGATGTTCTGCCAGTTTTTTTTGATTATTTTTTCTAACTAAATAGGACGCATCTTCTGATGGTTTGAAAGCTGTTCTCATTCTTTTGATTTGAGCGTTTCCTTCTCCGATAGACGTGAAAGCGAAAAAAATATATAGACCGATTAAAAGAATACCTCCGGTTAAGCAGGCCTTGATATTTTTGGAGATAATTGTATAGAGCAGTAAACCTCCTAATGGGACGATCATGGCTCCTCTTGTTCCTGATAAAAACATAGCATAAATACCTCCAATGGATATAATGGCATAATAAATTTTGGAAGGTATGCTCTTAACATATAATGCAGTTATACCGAAAAGTATTCCGGCACATCCCATGTTTGAACCAAAATTACCGGCGTCTGTAAAAAAAGAGAAATATCGTGTGCCACTTGATAGTAAATGAGTCTTATACGCTTCGGAACTTTGCAGCCAATATTGTTCAGCACTATCAAATCCTATATATTTTTGCATGAGAGCTTTTATTATGGCTGTTAATGTGAAAATGGATAATAAGAAAATCAGTCTTTTTACCATTTTGTATTTTTCACAGAGTAGGGCAGTTGCTAAAGAAACGATAAATCCATTGATCATTAGTCCTCTGGACATGAGCCAGGGTTCAAACATTCCAGAAGGATTGATAACTTCGGCCAGACAGTAAAGAAGCCAGACAAAAGATCCGACTGTCAGTAAATTATAGGCTGCCTTCCATCTGATATTATCGTGAAGAGCACTATGGATGAATATCAATACAAATAGTATTACCATTAATATATCCATAATTACACTTACACCTCCAATTATTACATATCGGTTCATCCCTAAAAGGTAATAATTAAGAGTATAAATAAGTAAAAAAAAGATGATAGGGTATCGTAAAGATTCTATTGTTACAACAAAAAGTAAGGGTAAAAGAATAATACAAACCATTAACAGCCAATTAATGGATATCAATGAAAAAGTAATACCTCCTAATCCCAATAATAGAATTAAAGGTAACAGCCTAACATGTATTATATCTCTTCCGTTTTCCATTCATCTATTCTTTATTTTACCGCTGAGTTATCGGCTGTAATACCTAAGTAAATAATTCGATCTGTGAAACTACGTATTGAAGATTTTGGAGGGAGTAACCCGGTGAAATCTTCAACAACTTCACGTTGGGCATTGTTCAGGACCATTATGACAGGAGTGGTTCCTAATATACTTTTCAGATATTTTAAAATCTCATTATCACTGTTTTTCCAAACTCTTTTTGCGTTGGTAACAAGTAAATTGACATCGGCCTTCTTCAATAATGTAGAAGATATATTATTCTTCTGAATAGATAAATGTTCTATCAGTAGTATATTAGGCCGTTCTTCTTTAAGTAAATAATCGAAATTATCGGCTAAAAGATAACTGGTATCAATAGGAAAATCCTTTTCAGCAATGACTCTTTTAACAGATATTCCTTGTTCTTCCCAATATTCCATAAGAAATTTAGCTATAAAGCTTTTACCTTCACCGTCCTCTATGCTTAATAGATTGATGCAGATGGGATGATCGTTATTCAAGATGCTATTCAGGCGATTACAGGTATATGCCGCAGCAATTCGATTACAGGCTTTTATGTATCCCCGATATTTTAACTGGTTATTACCAGCAAAGGCGCTTAATATGGGTATTCCTGTTAGCCGCTTAGCTCGTTCGGAATCGCGTAGAGTCCTGTCCAGAAGTTCCACGACGAGATTTAATCCCAGGATGAATATCATGCTACCTATACATGCTGCAACAATGAGTAGCATACGTTTGCTTTTGTCACTCATAAGCGGAAAAGTGGGCGCAGATATGGTATTAAGCGTTGCAGAAGTAAGAAGTATGTTCTTTTGTTTTAATTTGGCCATATTTAAGGCGTGTAATACCTGAAGATATGACTCTTCCACAATTTTTATTTCTCTGGTTTGCCTGTTGATTACTGTCCCTATAGGAGAGAAAATTTTATATTGTTCCTGAAAACTTTCTTTTCTTTTGTCTAATATATTTAGTTCGGCTTTCGCTTTTACATTAATAATGGTTTGTCGCAGCCATTCCTGCACTAATCCATCGATAGATATGCCTTCTTTGCTTTCTTTATAGTTGTTTATCTTATCAGTCAGCAACCCTATTCTCTTTTCTGCGTTTATCAGATCTTCTTTATATTTAAGTAGTTCTGTATCTTCAACTTGTTTCTCTTCACTGGTGAAGGTTTCTATTTCCGTTATTTTGCCGTTAATGGTGGTAATGTCTGCCAATGCTTTGATAAATTCATCATTTGTTGTTATCAGGTCGGTACGGGTTTTCATGTATTTATCTAATTCTTCGAGTAGCTTTAAAGATGTTTCATAACTTCTCATTGTCTCTTCATAGCGGTTTTCAAAGTTTGCGTATGAACCTGCAATAGACTTGGTTTGCTCTACATAATTAATAATGTTATTCTCAATATTATAATGCGTCAGATCATTCTCCATATTATTGAGTTGGGAACGCAGTTTTCCCAGCTCGTTCTCGTAATATGAAATGATATCATTGGTCGTTTTATAGCGTAAACTTTCATAAGAAAGCCTTAGCTCTTCACTGACTAGTTTGACTGTATTCAGTGTGATGCCTGGGTCAGCAGATTGATAGGATATATCAATAAGGTCGCTTTTCCCTAAACGTTTAATTTCAATTTTGGATAGGGCATCATGGCTATAATATGCAGCATACCCATTAAATAATTCATACAAGTAACCCCGGGGAAGATTCTCTTTATAAACAATAAGGTTATTGATTGTTTTATCTAATGAATCTCTGACTATAAGCTCCTTTATCTCATTCGGGATTTTGGCAAATAGCGCTTGATAGTTTTTGGCTGTTATATATGTATTGTCTTCTTGCGAATTACCAAATGCCAGATCCTGGGCAAATAATTTTAAAGAGACTTTTTCCAGTGTCCCTTTTGACTTGGTCAAATTTACGATATTGTCAAATGTGTTGTTTATAGACTGCCAGTCTTGTCTTTCGGAGTCTTCCAGACCACTGCTCGATGTGATGCCGGTGTAAATACTTGTGTTAACAGTGTACGTTTTGGTTATAAACTGGGTAAAATAGGCAACCAAAGCCGTAACAATGAATGTTCCTACTATTAATTGATAGCGAATGCGATAGAGAAAGCGTGATATGTATAATGTTATATCCATTTTATCTATTTATAATTTTGACATTCGTCAACATCTCTAACAGGGTAACAGCATTGTGTAATGTTGTTCGCCCTTCCTGATAAGATATGATAGCATTGGAACGTCTGCTCCTTTCCATCGATAGAGATATAATATCAATTTTCCCATTAATAAAATCCTGTTCAGATATTTTCATCTGTGCATTGTATAATGCGGCGGCGTCAGATTTAGCTTTTAGTGTTGCTAATGCTTGTAGTACTTTGTTGTAGGCTTCTAGAATTTTTAATTTTCGTTCTTCTATAGAAATATCGTATTGATAGTCTAATTGTCTGAAATGGGCTTTTTTTGCTCTCATTTTTTGTTTTTGGCTGAAGAGATTGCCAAAAGGAATGGATAGGGAGAGACCAATATTATACGAATTTTGATTATTCCCCATGTTGCTGGTTATGTATTGTGGATCATCACTGGTTGATGTAGTAGATAAAGCTGTAATCATACCGTATTGATACTGTCCGCTCACCCGGAAGTAATTTAACCACTCCATGCGGCTGATTTTTAATTCAGCTACAGCCTCTTCACGTTTTGCTTCAAAGATTTGAATGGAAGGATGATCATAAACAGATTGTAAAAAAACAGAAAGAGGAGGTAATTGAACGCGTTCATAATCATCCAGCATAGCTTGTATAGAGTCTGCATTGGCTTTAGACATTACTTCTACTGTCGTTGCCTTGTCGAAGTAATTACTTTTTTTCTTCTGGCAAAAACAATAAAATGTATTTATTAGAAATAGTATAATGAATATCTTTTTCATCGAACAGGATTTTTATACATTCTCTTTCTGAATGAAAGCGGTAAATGTTTTGAAAATGATCTTTATATCCATACGAAAAGAGAATTCTTTTGCGTACTTGATATCCAGTTGTTTTCGTTCTTCTGCTGACATTTTTCCGGCATCGCCGCGCTTTTCGACTTGCCATAATCCGGTTAATCCGGCAGGGGCCATGAAACGTTGGACATATTCATCACTTGTAAGTAATTCTGCTTCATAGAGTGGGAGAGGACGGTTGCCTACAACTGACATGTCACCTTTCAGAATGTTGAAAAGTTGCGGTAGTTCATCAATACTATATTTCCGTATGAAGTGGCCGACACGTGTAATGCGGGGATCGTTCTCCAGTTTGAAAAATGCATTGGAGCGTTCTGTACGTTTTGTTTTCAGATAGTCATTTTCAGATGTACTCAGGTTATCAGAAAACAGAAGAATATCCTGAGTACCGTTAGTTGCGATAATCGTTTTCTGAGGAACCTCAGAAACGGAAGAAGAGTTTACAGACTCTTCTTCCGTTGTTTCTTTCGTATATTGGTTTAGCTTCTTATATTCTGACAGTCGCTTATCAGCATCCGAATACATGGAACGAAACTTATAAAAATCGAAAATCCTGTAATTGCTGCCTACACGTTTCGATTTATATACAATTTTTCCATTACTCTCAGCCCGGATGGCTAAAGCTGTTATGAGCAATAAAGGAGATAAGCAAAGGATCGCTGTTCCTGAAGCTAGAATGTCAAATGTCCGTTTCCATAAAGGTAATTTGAATTCAGCCAAAGATGCTATTGGATTCTCTTTTTCTAATTTTTCCTTCTCTTTGTAATCAATGACAACAGTCAGTAATTTTTGCAAATCCTCTTTTGATGTCTTTTGAGAAATCATGCAGTCAACACCGGACCTTAGGTAAGGTATTTTTTCTTCTTTGCTTAATCTCTCGCTTATTAATATAATGTATAGGCCAGGGTACTGTTTGTGAAGCTGGGCTATTGTAGGTATATCGGTTTCTATATTGTTCCTTTCTAAGAATATGCAAAAATCAATATCCTTAATGTGAGATAGTTTGGATATTATCTGCTGAAAGGTGATACATTCGGAGACTTTACATTGCAAAGTCTCTCGTAGATGAGCTGCTAAAGGAATATTATTCCCCCAAAAGATATATTCCATACAAATTGTTGTTATTTACCCTAGCGTTTAATTACTTATCTCAAAAGTCTTTTAACCCTTACTCTCAGTTCTTCAGGATTAAAAGGTTTCAGAATAAAGTCTTCTGCTCCCTCTTCAAAAAGACGGATTCTGTTTGCACTGCTTTCAACGCTTGACAGGATCAGTACCGGAATGTGATTGAAAAGCTCGTTGGCCTTCAAATAACACAAAAATTCTTCTCCGCTCATCTCCGGCATATTCAGGTCGGAGATAACTCCGTCAGGGATATTGCCTTCATTAAGCCATGCAATAGCTTTTATCGGATTTTCTTTATATGTGACTTCATACAACGAAGACAAATATAGCATTATGATTTTCGCTATCTCCGGCTTATCATCAACCAATAGAATTGACTGTTTCATGTTTTTTATTATACTAGTGCTGTTTTGTATGCTTTAATGCACAAAATTAAAATAATTATTTAATAAAGAGTATAAAAATCAAAGGTTTTTAATGGAGAATAGTCTTTTTCTCAAAGAATGATATATATGGAAATTATTCTTTAAGTTTGCAAAGCGAAATTTAGTCGTTATATTGAATTGATAAACAAAGAAATGAATATACCATTTAAGATATTGAATATAAGTGCTATACTTGTTTTGTTGTTCTCCGGATGCCAACCGGAAATGCCTGTTACATCTTCAATTACCATTGATTTGGAAGGCTTTTCTGTCCCGGTTAATCAAAAGTTGTACGGAGTGACAATAGAAGAGATAAATCATGCTATCGATGGCGGACTCTATGCGGAAATGATACAAAACCGCAGTTTTGAGGAAGGAGTGCCTCCTTTAAACTGTCCGTACGACGCAAAACGGAATGTTTTAAGTACTCCAAACGGATGGACGATCCCCTTTATTCGTCCCGATTCAGTGCCCGGATGGCGAAAAATCTCATCAAACACAAGTATTTGGCCTGACGGGCAGGAGTTGATCAATGATAAAAACAAGCGTTCCTTACTGGTTTCTGTCTCGGCCTCTTCAGAGACAGGAAGAGGAGGTGTTGCTGCTACCGGTTATAACGGACTCTCCATACGCAAAGGAGAAAAATATGAACTGTCTTTATTTCTGAAAGGTGGTTCGATGATTCCTAAAACAGTAAGTATATTTATCGGAGATTCTGTGGCAGGAGAACCGTTGAGTGATATTTTTAAAGTATCTCCGATCTATGAATGGAGAAAATATAAATACACCTTCACTGCTTCGGAGAGTACGGATAATGCCGTTTTGGCAATTACTGCCGATACATCTATTGTCTTTTGGACGGATATGGTTTCTTTATTTCCTCTAAAAACATGGAAGGAAAGACCCAATGGTTTACGTTCGGATCTGATGGAGATGATTTCTGCACTGAATCCTCAGTTCGTTCGCTTTCCGGGAGGCAGTTTTGTTGAAGGATATACAGCAGGGACTTATCCGATTTGGCATGAGACTATAGGCGATAACTCCACACGCAAGAATTTTTGGAATGTTTGGGGATACGGTTCAACGAATGGTATGGGATATCATGAATACCTGCAGATGTGTGAGGATCTGAAAGCCGAACCGCTCTATGTGATAAACAGTGGGGTAACCAGTCAAAGCAGGCGACCGCGTTATGAGGATATTACTGCGATGAATAAATTGGTACAGGATGCATTGGAAGCCATAGCCTATGCAAACCAGCCTGCCGATTCGACATTCGGTGCCATGCGTGCAAAGAACGGGCATCCGGAACCATTCAATCTGAAATATATAGAGATCGGCAGTGAAAACTACGGGCAGGAATATTCCAAACGTTTTGACCTGTTTAAAAAAGCGATCAATGAAACTTATCCGGAAATCACGGTGATCAAAAGCTCTTTTATTGCAGGGAAGAACCGGACTGAATGGACCGATTATCATTTCTACTCCGGTGAAGATTTTCTGATCGCCAACCATGACAGGTATGAGACCGGGCAATATCTAAGAAGATTTCCGGCAGTTTTTATCGGTGAGTTCAGTATGGGAGATGCTTCTTTGCAGGGTACATTGCGGGCGGCTATAGGAGAGGCTTGTTTTCTCCTGGGAGTGGAAAACAGTCCGGAGGTCGTTAAGCATCTGGCTTATGCACCTGTGCTGGGAAATGTGAATTACGATTTCCAGCGATATCCCGCCATTTCCTTTAATAATAACAGTGCCATAGGATCGCCGTCTTATTATATGTTGAAGTTGCTGGCAGATAACCGGGGGGATGACTTGTTGAAAACAGAAATTGAGACGTACAGCAAACCTCAGGTGACGTTCGGATATGCCGGCATCGATTTGTTTGATAATAGTTATGACTTCGATGATGTACGAATCGACGGCCGGCCGGTGACGGAAGCGATGGTCAGGACCGGAGGTTGGAAAGTCAACAACGGGACTTTGACACCTGATGCCAATCGTTGGAATAATGTTCTGATGGGAGATTCTGCTGCACATGATTATACGTTTTCTGTGAAACTAAGGAGAAGCAAAGGAAGCGGGCCGGTTCAGCTGCGTGTTCGTGATAATGGAAAAGAGGGTGAAGCGAATGACCATATTGCCGTTTCCATAACTCCGGGAGCCTGTGAGTTCTATCGTTCTTCAGGCGCAGTTAAAGACACGCTGCGTTCTCCAAAAGCCTATTCCTTTGAGAGCAACCGCTGGTATGATGTGAAGATCGTTTGCAAGGATGAGACAGTGAGTTGTTTTGTGGATGATGTTCTGCTGCACGAAGTCGTTTTGCCTCCGTTGCCTTCGCTTGTATCCGTAGCGACATTGGATAAAGAAGCAGAAACGATCATACTGAAGGTTGTCAATACGACGCAGCATGAAGAGAAGACAGAATTGAATATAAAAGGTGGTAGTGTAAAGAATGATGCAGAGATTCTTCAGTTAAGCGGCGATCCTTCGGATCGTAATACATTTGAAGCTCCGAACCGAATTATCCCGGTCTCTAAAAATGTCTCTTTCTCATTGGGAGGACCGGTGGTCTATTCCTTTCCACCTAATTCAATCACGATAATGAAGTTGAAAATAGATTGATAAGCCACCTAATAAAAAGCCCCGGACCGCAATGGACCGGGGCTTTTTTATCATGTCATAAATGGTTTAATGAACCAGCATTTCCGGAGTGATGCGAGTGAATTTCTCAGCATCGGCTTTGCGTAATTTTACGCTGCCGTCGTTCCAGATAGAAGGCCATCCGCCGATGATGTGGCTGAGGAATACTACCTTGATTTCGTGCAAGCCGGCTGCCAGGGCTACAGAGGTGTCGTGACGTGAGAAACGTTTTACTTCACCGCCATTGTTGACCAACAGTTTACCGTCGATCCATACTTCTTCGTTGTCGGAAGAGAGATAATATACGCCGTCTTCCGGAATGTTTACATAACCGGTAGCAACAGCGGCATAGTGCTTAACACCTCTCATCGATTCGCTGCTTTCCACAACGCTTCTGATTTCGCGCAAGTCTTTGATGGTTGATTTCTTCCAATCCTTTACTTCTGCCAGTTTGGATGATTCGAGATACATACCGTCGGTTACCTGCATTTCCAGACCCGGAGTAGTCTTGGCGACTTCCTTAGCCGGAGCCAAAGCCTGCTTTTCTACAGTGATAGTACGTGTCTTGCTCATTTTGTTGGATGGCAATACGGAGCGGATTTTCAATACGCCTGATTCGGTAAATTCGATAGGGGCAGAGTAGACTGTTGATTCCGGAGTCGGTTCTGTTCCGTCGATGGTGTAAACCACCTTGACAGGGCGGCTGGTTGTAAATTCGAGAGAAGCCTTATCGGTGAATGCCACGAAGTTGACAGAACCTTTTGGCTGTTCCGGCTGCGGGATGTGATAGTTGATGTTGTGTTCGTCCAGGCGAACCAGTGCATTGTCCAGTCTGCGTTCGAAATCTTTATAGTCTTTGCGGTTGAGCGGGCTCCATCCGATTTCAGATAAAGCAAGCATACGAGGATACATGCGGTATTCCATCAAATCCGTATTATACATGTACTCAGACCAGTTGTTGCATTGAACGCCTTTGATATGCTGAGCTTTGCCTGTTTTTACCAATGTATCGGGAACCGGATTATAATTATATACTTTTTCGATTGTAGCATATCCGCCGATGGTTACCGGTTCGATCTTGGCATCGCCTTGGTATTGGTCGAGATACATACCTGCACTTCCCGGAGTCATGATCACATCATGTCCCATGTTAGCTGCAGCAATACCTCCGGCTTCACCACGCCATGACATGACAGTTGCCGAAGGGGCAAGGCCGCCTTCCAGGATTTCATCCCAGCCGATGATCTTTTTACCATGTTTTTCTGCCAGGTATTTTTCCATCCGTTGTACGAAGTAGCTCTGCAGACGTTCTTCTGCACTATGTTCTTTCGTTGCTTTCAGACCTTCCGCCTGGATACGTTTTTGACAAGTCGGGCAGGCTTTCCAGCTGATTTTCGGACATTCGTCGCCTCCGATATGGAAGTATTCGCTGGGGAACATCGGAGCCAGTTCGTCGATCACGTCTTCCAGGAACTTGAATGGTTCTTCTTTTCCGGCACACATCACGATGTCTTCAACACCCCAAATGATACGCGGAGTACCTTGTTCTCCTTTGCAGGACAATTCGGGATAAGCTGCGATAGCGGCCATTTCATGTCCCGGGAGTTCCAGTTCCGGAATAACGGTAATGAAACGGTCAGCCGCGTATTTCACAACATCCTTGATCTCATCCTGTGTATAGAAGCCGCTATATTCAGTACCTTCGCCTTCGATACGTTTTGCACCGATCTCAGTCAGCTTCGGATATTTTTTGATTTCGACACGCCAGCCCTGGTCGTCAGTCAGATGCCAGTGCATAGTGTTGACTTTGAACAAAGACAACACGTCGATCTGTTTCTTTACGTTTTCAACCGGTATGAAATGACGGCAAGGATCCAGCATGAAGCCGCGATAAGCAAAACGCGGTTCATCTTTTACCGTAACACACGGAGTGGTCCATGCGATACCGTTTACGACAGCCGGACTTTCGATCTCTGCAGGTAATAACTGCATGAAAGTCTGCATACCGTAGAATAACCCCTGTGGAGTTTTGGCTTTTACAGTTACGCCGTCAGTGGTGACATCCAGTGTATAGCCTTCGTTATTCACGTCTAACGCATCGTCGAGAACGAGCGAGATTCCGTTGGAAACAGCCTGGTCGCCAACAGTCGTCTTGTAGCCTGTTGCCTGGTTGATCTTCGATGCAAAATACTCGGCAATAACTTTAGCCTCCGGAGTGGAAGCCTGGAATGCCATATTTTTACCGACTTTAAAGACCCCTTCATTTTGGGTCAGACTTACAGGTGTCGGAATAACGTTGATACCTTGGTTGTAAGGCATCTGTTTGGTTGGCCCTTCACTGCATGACGCAAGTATACAAAGTGCTGCGCCGGCACACATTGAAATGAGCTTCTTCATGTTCAAGAATAAGTTTATATATAATATAATGTATAGGAGTGCGAGTGAACGCAACTCCTATACATTGTGTTTTACCATGCGAAGATAGGATATTCTTTCATGATGCTGTTTACTTTTTCGCGAACAGCAGTGATTGTTTTATCACACTCCGGTGCAGAAAGAACTGTGTCGATCAATTCTACAATTTCAGTCATTAACGGCTCCTTGGCACCACGAGTCGTGATAGCTGGAGTACCAACGCGGATACCTGAAGTCTGGAAAGCAGAACGGCTGTCAAACGGAACCATGTTCTTGTTTACAGTGATATCTGCAGCAACCAATGCTTTTTCTGCTACTTTACCTGTCAGTTCAGGGAACTTCTTGCGCAGGTCGATCAGCATGCTGTGGTTGTCGGTACCATCTGAAATAATCTTATATCCCTTGTCGATGAATGCCTTTGCCATTGCAGCAGCGTTGGCTTTTACCTGAGCCTGATAAGTTTTGTATTCCGGCTCCAGTGCTTCACCGAAAGCAACGGCTTTAGCAGCAATCACATGTTCCAGCGGACCTCCCTGGATACCCGGGAATACCGCGGAATCCAATAGTTGAGACATTTTCTTGATCTCGCCTTTGGGAGTTTTCTTTCCCCATGGGTTTTCGAAATCTTTACCCAGAAGAATGATACCGCCACGCGGACCACGCAATGTCTTATGTGTCGTAGAGGTTACGATGTGAGCATATTCCAACGGGTTGTTCAGCAAGCCGGCAGCGATCAAACCGGCCGGGTGAGCCATGTCGATCATCAGCAAAGCGCCTGCTTTATCAGCGATTTCGCGCATACGTTTGTAATCCCATTCACGTGAATAAGCAGAACCGCCACCGACGATCAGTTTCGGTTTTTCGCGAAGTGCCACTTCTTCCATCTGGTCGTAGTCGACACGCCCTGTTTCTTCTTTTACGTTATATTCTGTTGCTCTATATAAGATACCTGAACTATTTACTGGAGAACCATGGGAAAGGTGGCCGCCGTGAGCCAGATTTAAGCCGAGGAATGTGTCCCCAGGATTAAGAACTGCCAGGAATACAGCAGCATTAGCCTGTGCTCCTGAATGAGGTTGAACGTTTGCCCATTCGGCATTGAAGATTTGTTTCAACCGTTCGATAGCAATCGTCTCGCTTTGGTCTACTACCTCACAACCTCCATAATAGCGCTTGCCGGGATAACCTTCGGCGTATTTGTTGGTCAGACAGCTACCCATGGCTTGCATCACCTGGTCGCTCACAAAGTTTTCAGAAGCAATCAGCTCGATTCCTTTCAATTGGCGCTGATGTTCTTTCTCAATGATGTCGAAAATGATCTTGTCTTGTTTCATTACATGTAAAATTGGTTATTGCAATGAGCTCTCTACTTGCTATTTTAGAGAGAATCGTTGCAAATTTACGATAAATATCTGTATATATAGCTAAATTGTTATCAAAATATAATTATAATCTAGAAATAATGAGCAAGTTATATTTATGGGATTGAGGATCGTTTTCCAGATAATTTCTCTATTTTTGACCGTTCCCTTACAGGGGATTATTTGTTTTGTATATGATAATACATTTTAAGTTATGAAAGAGAATAAGTATGATAATGAGAAGTTCTTTAGTCAATACAGTCAGATGTCGCGCTCTGTAAGTGGGTTGAAGGGGGCAGGAGAGTGGCATGTGCTGAAGAAGATGCTGCCGGACTTTCAGGGTAAACGGGTGCTCGATCTGGGATGCGGATTCGGTTGGCATTGTCTTTATGCGGTGGAACATGGAGCTATTTCGGTTATAGGTATTGATATTTCGGAAAAGATGCTGGAAGAAGCACGGAAAAGGAATGCTTCTCCTTTAATCGAATATAAATGCATGGCAGTGGAAGATTTTGATTATGATCCTGATACGTTTGATGTGGTTATCAGTTCGTTGACATTTCATTATCTGGAATCATTTGATACGATTTGTCGCGATGTTCACAGGTGTTTATCACAAGGAGGTTCGTTTGTTTTTTCTGTCGAGCATCCTGTTTTTACAGCGTACGGCACACAGGATTGGCAGTATGATCAGGAGGGTAAAATCCTTCATTGGCCCGTAGATCGTTATTTTACAGAAGGAAAGCGGAATGCTGTCTTTTTGGGTGAAGATGTCGTGAAATACCATAAGACATTGACAACCTATGTAAATGGTTTAATAAAGGCCGGCTTTGAGATTACCGGATTAATTGAGCCGGAGCCGGATGCGGATCTGTTGAATACAATTCCAGGGATGCGTGACGAGTTGCGCAGACCGATGATGTTGTTGGTGTCGGCGGTAAAGAAGTAGCATAGAAAATATCATTCGGATGGTGTAACTATATATAACGGATAGTACTGTTGTGCCATCCGTTATGTAAAAAAACTGATAAGAGCAAGGCGCGTTTTTGTTACGGGTTCAAATTTAAAACATTCCCTGATCGGCTGCTTTCCCAGGCAGCCTCGATCAGGCGTATTACATTTATCACTCCACGGGCATCACTTAGTAGTGTCTCTTCCTTACGGATATGCTGGTAAATGTTCTCGTAAAAGGCGCCGTAATTACCCGGAATACTCGGATATCTCTCCTGTATATTCAGGCCGTTCTTTTCTGTATGCAACAATCCCCAGATTTCGGGATCTTCTTCTCCCCAATGCGGCGTATCAGGCATTAGACCGTTTGTCAGGTCGGCTTCCTGTCTGTCGAGGCCATATTTGACGAATGATCCGTCTGTCCCGTGCAGCGTGAACCGCGGCTCCCGTTCGCACATCAGGTAGCTGGCTTTTAAGGTAATTCTCACGTCCGGTGCTTTTGACGGCCTTAATAAATGAATAATGAAATAATCATCGACCAACCCGTTGTCACGTAAAACTGCAATATCGGCAAAGACGGCTTCCGGCATACCAAATAACTGTACCGCTTGATCTATCAGATGTGCTCCCAGATTGTAAGTTATTCCGCCTCCGGCTTCGCCTGTTTCCTTCCAGGTCCCTTGTTTGATGAAATTACGGAAACGGGGAAAGGTCGATTCGAACTCAACCAATCTACCCGTTAATTTTTTATCCAAGATATCCTTAACCGTTAGAAAATCGCTGTCCCAGCGTCTGTTTTGGTAGACGCTTAATGTCAGACCTTTTTCTGTAGCAAGGGTTACCAACTCGTTCGCCTCTTCTACAGTTTGTGTAAATGGCTTTTCAACGATCACATGCTTGCCGGCTTCGAGTGCGCGACGGGCATAGTCGTAATGGGAGCTGTCGGGAGTGTTGACAACGATCAGTTCCAGGTCGTTCATGTCGAGCAACTCATCAAAACTGCGGGCAATATGTGTTTCGGGATAACGCTCTTTTGCCAGGTTTTTGCTGCGTTCTGTGATAGCCGTTAAATCAAAGTGGGGGTTCGTGCTGATAAACGGCGCATGAAAAACTTGTCCTGACATTCCGTAGGCTGCTAATCCGGTTTTTATCTTATCCATAGTTGTTTCTTTATGCATTATTAGAATCTTGTTTCTTATGTATTCGGTTGAATATGATCCCAATCGGCTCCGTTATTAGCTCCGATGATCCAGTTGAAAGCATAATGACGTTCCATGACGACTCCTCCGTCGAGTGAGGCAGGCGCTTCTTTTCCATGAATACGTGCATCCACGCAAGCCCAATCATAACGTAATGTCATATCGGCGGCATCCAGGATTTCAGTTTCGGGGCGTGCAAATCCCTTGGAAAGTAGATCTTTGATACCTTTATGTTGCCAGAAGATGGCAGCAAGGACGGGGACGTCGATGATAGTGGAAGGATAAGACAGATCGTCTACCACACCAGCCGCCCAAAGCAGTACGCCACAACATTCATATCGCCATCCAAACTGTATACATTCTTGCTCTTCCGGTTCCGGGTTATTGATATATGCTGCTTCATGGGGTGTAATATATGATTTTACTCCGTATAATTCATCCATTTTATTAAAATAGGAGCGTGCTGCTTCCCGGTCGGAGTCTTCCGATAACATCACTTCCGAATAAACCGCAACGGCGAATAATGCCGCCGCCCGTTTCACCATTTCTTCGCGGCTTCTCAGTTTAACTTCGCTTTCCAGCGCCTCGCTGTGTAAATGTTCCATATAAGGAATATTTCTTGCTTCAAGGAGTGCTATAGAACGTAAACGTCTTTCCACATCAGCCGGAGCCTCTTCCGGGCGGTTTGCATCCAACAGGTCTGCGTTGCCGATCGGGATAAACTCCGTCAGTTGGCTTTCGCCCTGGATAGAGAACAGTAGTTTCCCCTCTTTCGTATATATCTGCATGCTAGGATAGAGCAGGAAGCCGTTCACATCGTTGGCGACGGCGAAAAGGCAATTGATGATATAGTTCGTCCGGTCTTCGTTATCATCGACTTCGAATATAATACCTGTTATACAGTTGAATACGCGGATTTGACGCATCACATTTTCTTTCAGTTCGACCAATGGTGTCTGGGCGGAAGCGAAATAGTTGGCCATGCCGGCTGTATGCGATGCGATAAAGTCCGGTTTATCCTTTTGATGGCTGATGTTGAAAGCGATGTTAGAGTCGTCTGCAAGTGTCAGGATGATAGCTCCGTTTTCTGATGTAAGCTCTTTTGTCATCTCTTTGAACCGATCCCGGATAGAGGTTACGATACGGTCCGGATTGCCGATTACTGTGTATAACGTGATGTTTGCTTTTTCCATTATTTTGTTGTTTATATCCGTTTGATAGCCGGATGATGATTCTCTTGTACAAAAATAATAAAATAAAGGTATTTTGTAGTGTTGCTATTGTGTCTTTATTTAAGTTTATCGGGTGGTAGAGATGGGGTGAATTTATTGTTTCATTATAATGAAACAGTTGTTTCTCCTAAGTGAAACACTTGTTTCTACCCAATGAAACAGTTGTTTCTCCTAAGTGAAACACTTGTTTCTACCCAATGAAACACTTTCAAGGTGTAGTTTAACGATTTTAGTTGACTACTTTCTGTCTAATCAATAAAAAGGGTTGACTCGGTTTATAGTTAGTAATAAAAAGGGTTGTCCCTTTTGTTGTTTATTTTTGAAAGAGGTTTACTCTTTAACTATTTGCCGGCAAAAATAATCAAGAGTATATCTATTATCTTGCGTTAGGATTCCTTATATGTTTAAAGTTAATAATTACTTTCTTGATGTATTAAACGCTGGTTTATAGATGTTTATTGTGTTATTCGAAGAATTAGAGTAAAACAGTGATTTGGGTAAAAATATATGTAATATAGGTACAAGTTAAAAGTAGGAATACAGATACCCGGTCGCATTGGATAAAGCCTGTGTGGATATGGTATATAACTCGCCGGACGAAGGACGCAAGCACTTGATCGAACGGATGGAGTCGCGACACGGTATCCATACCCTTGAGCATGCAGAGGCAATAGGTGTCGGTAGCCAGAAATACAATTTGGTCCTGCTGGATGCCTGAGAATACGTGAATAGTTTGTAGCGTTTGAAATAAAATAGCTTTCTTAAATGCTTTGTTCGAAAAAAACATTATATTTGTATTATTACAAACTTAATAGATATGAGTGATGATGAACTATTCGAACTATCTTTACATTGCTATCCGGGCAGCGATAGATGCCGGGAAAGCTATCATGGATATTTATACAGACCCTGCATCTGATTTTGAAATTGAACGTAAAGCTGATAATTCTCCGTTGACAAAAGCAGACAAAGCCGCTCATAAACTGATCGTGAATGTTCTTTCCGTAACCCCGTATCCGATATTGAGTGAGGAAGGAAAAGATATTCCTTATGCCGAACGTTCTTCTTGGGAGACATTCTGGCTGGTTGATCCGTTGGATGGTACCAAGGAATTTATAAAGAAAAACGGTGAGTTTACTGTGAATATTGCTTTGATCCAGAAGGGGGTACCCGTTTTGGGTGTTATTTACGTTCCGGTACGCAAAGAATTGTATTTCTCTGCTGATTCGTTGGGCGCATATAAACTGGTTGCGGATTGTGATCATCAGCCCTCTATGGATGAGATCATGCAAAAGGCCAATCGTCTGCCTGTTTCCATGGCACATCAGGGAGTTGTCGTTGTTGCCTCCCGTTCACATCAGAGCTCGGAGACGACGGATTTTATCGAAAATCTGCGGAAACAAGGACAGCCTGTTACGTTGATCAGTAGCGGCAGCAGTCTGAAAATATGTCTGGTAGCGGAAGGAAGTGCGGATATTTATCCCCGTTTCGCTCCGACGATGGAATGGGATACGGCAGCCGGTCATGCTATAGCCAGAGGCGCGGGATGTGATGTATTTCATATAGATGGCCGAACGCCTTTGAAATACAATAAGGAAGATTTGCACAACCCGTGGTTTATAGTTAAAGCCCTTTCTTCCATTTGCTGATTATTTTGGTCAAAAGGACTAAAATAGAACTTTTAGGTACGAATAACGTTAATTTTCTTATTACATTTGCACCTTATCTGAGAAATTTAGACAGATTAGGTACGTATGAACTACGAAATATTATTTGTATTGCTGGCCCTGGCCGGAATGGTGGCTGCGTTAATATGGGACAGGATGCGACCGGGAATGATACTACTTTCCGTTGTAGTATTATTCCTTGTTGCTGGTATATTGACTCCTAAAGAGATGCTGGAGGGGTTCAGTAATAAAGGAATGATAACGGTTGCCATGCTCTTTCTGGTGAGTGAAGGGGTTCGCCAGAGCGGGGCCTTGGGGCAGCTGATCAAAAAACTTCTTCCGGAAGGTAAAACAACTGTTCTGAAAGCGCAGGTCCGTATGCTTCCTCCTATAGCATTCGTGTCTGCGTTTCTTAATAATACGCCTGTTGTCGTTATTTTCGCCCCGATCATTAAGCGGTGGGCGGAGTCTGTAAAACTTCCGGCAACAAAATTCCTTATTCCTCTTTCTTATGTAACCATATTGGGAGGTATTTGTACGTTGATCGGAACATCTACCAACCTGGTTGTTCATGGCATGGTGATAGACGCCGGTTATGAGGGCTTTACCATGTTTGAACTGGGAAAAGTCGGAATTTTTATTGCTATAGCCGGTATATTATACCTGTTTGCTTTTTCCAATAAGTTATTACCCGATTCCCGCCAGGATAATCATGTGGATGAAGAAGAGGAAGGCAGCCCGGGTAACCTGCATCGTGTGGAAGCTGTGTTAGGTTCCCGCTTTCCGGGTATTAATAAAACATTGGGAGAATTTAACTTTACCCGCCATTACGGTGCAATTGTGAAAGAGGTAAAAAGTGGGGGAGAACGCTTTACCCACGATCTCGATAAAGTAACCTTGCACGAAGGAGATACATTGGTTTTATGGGCAGACGATACGTTTATACCTACCTGGGGAGAATCGAGTGTCTTCCTGATGCTGGCAAACGGTAGCGAGAATACGGAGCCGGTATCGAAAAAGAAACGCTGGCTGGCTTTAGGCTTGCTGATCTTTATGATCGTCGGCGCGACAATCGGTGAGTTGCCTGCAGTGAAGGAAGCTATTCCGAATATGAGGTTGGATATGTTCTTCTTTGTTTGTATCACCACGATCGTTATGGCCTGGACAAAGATATTCCCACCTAAAAAGTATACGAAATACATCTCGTGGGATATACTGATCACCATTGCCTGCGCTTTTGCCATCAGTAAAGCGATGGAGAATTCCGGCTTTGCATCGTTGGTTGCCAGCTATATTATCAGCATGGCGGATAACTTCGGACCTTATGCTTTACTTGCCATTATCTTTATCATTACGAATATATTCACAGAACTGATTACGAACAATGCGGCAGCTGCTTTGAGTTTTCCGATCGCACTGTCGGTCGCTACCCAGCTGGGAGTCAATCCGACCCCTTTCTTTGTAGTGATCTGTATGGCTGCATCGGCCAGTTTCAGTTCGCCGATCGGTTATCAGACCAATCTGATCGTGCAGGGTATCGGTAGTTATAAGTTCACCGACTTTGTCCGCATCGGATTGCCGTTGAACCTGATCACATTCCTGATATCTGTGTTCGTAATACCAATGATCTGGAAATTCTAATGAATTGACAATGGATAATTGACAATTGACAATTAAGATGGACAATTAACATGGAAGAAAAACAAAATAACATTTATCCGATTTTCGACCGAATGATGGGACGGGAAGATAAGGAAACTTTATTGAAACAACGGAGTGTGATGGTATGGTTTACCGGGCTTAGCGGTTCGGGTAAAAGTACGATTGCCATAGCGTTGGAGCGTGAGTTGCATCAGCGTGGCTTGTTATGCCGTATTTTGGACGGAGATAATATCCGCAGCGGTATCAATAATAATTTAGGATTCTCACCGGCAGACCGTGTCGAGAATATCCGCCGCATCGCAGAGGTAAGCAAACTATTTATCGATACCGGTGTTATAACCATAGCGGCTTTTATCAGTCCGAACAACGAGTTGAGGGAGATGGCTTCGTCTATTATCGGAAAAGAAAATTTCCTGGAAATCTATGTAAACACACCGATCGAAGAATGTGAACGACGCGATGTGAAAGGATTGTATGCAAAAGCTCGTAAGGGAGAGATCAAAGACTTTACAGGCGTTTCGGCCCCGTTTGAAGCTCCGGAGCATCCGGCATTATCGTTGGATACATCGGTGTTGAGCCTGGAAGAGTCCGTCAATAGGTTGTTGGGGTTGATATTACCCAAAGTAAAAATATAAATAATAACAAATATAATTATGTCAGATTACAAATTAAGCCATCTACAGGAGTTGGAAGCAGAATCCATCCATATCATACGGGAGGTTGCTGCTGAATTTGAGAATCCTGTGATGCTTTATTCTATCGGTAAAGATTCGTCGGTGATGGTCCGGTTGGCAGAGAAAGCCTTTGCTCCGGGAAAAGTGCCGTTTCCTTTGATGCATATCGACTCCAAATGGAAGTTCAAGGAGATGGTACAGTTCCGTGATGAATACGCGAAAAAGTTCGGCTGGAACCTGATCGTCGAGTCCAATATGGAGGCCTTTCACGCTGGTGTCGGGCCTTTTACGCATGGAAGTAAAGTGCATACCGACTTGATGAAGACACAGGCTTTATTACATGCCCTCGACAAATACAAGTTCGATGCCGCTTTCGGTGGTGCCCGTCGTGACGAAGAAAAGAGCCGTGCGAAAGAACGTATCTACTCTTTCCGTGACAAGTTCCACCAGTGGGACCCTAAGAACCAGCGTCCGGAGTTGTGGGATATCTACAACGCCCGCGTACATAAAGGGGAAAGTATCCGCGTATTCCCGCTTTCTAACTGGACCGAACTGGATATCTGGCAATATATCCGTCTCGAAAATATTCCGATCGTTCCGTTGTATTATGCCAAAGAACGTCCTATCGTCGAGCTTGACGGCAATCTGATTATGGCTGACGACGACCGTCTGCCGGAACAGTATCGCGATCAGATCAAGATGCGTATGGTACGTTTCCGTACATTGGGCTGCTGGCCGCTGACAGGTGCTGTGGATAGCGAAGCCGATACGATTGAGAAGATCGTGGAAGAGATGATGACAACCACTAAGAGCGAACGCACGACCCGTGTGATCGACTTCGACCAGGATGCCAGCATGGAACAAAAGAAAAGAGAAGGATATTTTTAATTTGAAATTATGGCAACATTAAATATAAAAGAATTCCTGGACAGGGACGAGCAGAAGGATTTGCTTCGTTTCCTGACGGCAGGTTCGGTAGACGACGGTAAATCGACTTTGATCGGACGTCTGCTGTTTGACAGTAAAAAGTTGTACGAAGATCAGCTGGATGCACTTGAACGTGACAGCAAACGTATGGGAAATGCCGGCGATCATATCGATTATGCTTTATTGCTGGATGGTCTGAAAGCGGAACGCGAACAGGGTATCACGATCGATGTGGCTTACCGTTATTTCAGTACAAACAACCGTAAGTTTATCATTGCCGATACTCCGGGACATGAACAATATACCCGCAACATGATCACCGGCGGTTCGACTGCCAACCTGGCTATTATCCTGGTGGATGCCCGTACCGGTGTGATCACACAGACACGTCGCCATACATACCTGGTGTCGCTGTTGGGTATCAAGCATGTCGTGCTGGCAGTAAACAAAATGGACCTGGTTGATTTCGACAAACAGATATTTGATAAGATCGTATCCGATTATAAAGAATTTGTCTCTTCACTGAATATTCCGGATATCACTTATATCCCGCTTTCCGCTCTGGACGGTGATAATGTCGTGGACAAGAGCGACCGTACCCCGTGGTACGATGGTCCTTCATTGCTGGATTTCCTGGAAACAGTGCCTATCGACCAGGATCGCAACTTTGAGGATTTCCGTTATCCGGTGCAGTACGTATTGCGCCCGAACTTGGACTTCCGTGGCTTCTGTGGTAAAGTATCCAGCGGCATCATCCGTAAAGGTGATACGGTAATGGCTTTGCCTTCACGCAAGACCTCCAAAGTAAAAAGCATTGTGACATATGACGGAGAACTGGATTATGCATTCCCGCCCCAGTGCGTGACCATTACCCTGGAAGACGAGATAGACGTGTCCCGCGGCGAGATGCTGGTACATCCGGACAATCTGCCGATGGAAGACCGTAACTTCGAAGCCATGCTCGTATGGATGGATGAAGAAGCGATGGATATGTCCAAACAGTTTTATATCAAACATACGACAAACCTGACGCGTGCGCGTGTAGACAGTATCCGTTATAAGGTAAATGTCAATACGATGGAGCAGTTATCAATTGATAATGGACAATTGACAATTGACAATTTGCCGATGAAACTGAATGAGATTGCCCGCGTTGTATTCACTACCGGAAAACCCTTGTTCTTCGACCCTTACCAAAAGAATAAACAGACAGGTGCATTCATCCTGATCGACCCGATCACCAATAACACGTCGGCTGTCGGAATGATCATCGACCGGGTGGATGCGAAAGATATGGTAACGGAAGATGCACTGGCAGTGCTGAACCTGCCTGAACTCGGAATAGGTGAAGAGCATTACGGTGCGATTCGTACGATATGTAAAGAATTGGAGCGCCAGGGTGTTCCTGTGAAATGTATAACTGAAAAGAAATAATGTATGGGGTTGCTGGAATTTGATAAATTGCCAATCAATACGCTGGTTGGTGCGGACTGGAAAACGTTCAAGGCTGTGACAGCCGATAAAACGATCGACAAAGGTTTTCGCAACAAGTATTATCTGACAAAATCGGTATGCCGTCTGCTTAGTTTACTGCAACCTTTTGAGGATGCCCGTTATCGTAAGATCGCGGACAAGCCGCTGGAAATGGACCCGGTATTCATCCTGGGCCATTGGCGTAGCGGTACGACATTTGTACACAACGTATTTTCGTGTGACAAGCATTTCGGCTACAATACCACCTATCAGACGGTATTTCCAAATCTGATGCTTTGGGGGCAACCTTTCTTCAAGAAGAATATGTCATTCTTGATGCCCGACAAACGCCCGACCGACAATATGGAGTTGAAGGTCGACCTTCCGCAGGAAGAGGAGTTTGCTCTGGCGAATATGATGCCGTATACGTATTATAATTTCTGGTTTTTCCCAAAGCATATGCTGGAGTATTGCGACCGCTACCTCTTGTTTGACAATGCTACGGAAGAAGAATTGAAAATATTCAAGGAAACATTCCTGAAACTTGTCAAGATCTCGCTCTGGAATACGCACGGTTCACAGTTCCTGAGTAAGAACCCGCCGCATACCGGACGTGTAAAGACGTTGCTGGAGATGTTTCCGAATGCCAAATTTATTTATTTGAAGCGCAATCCTTATACCGTATTTGAAAGTACACGCAGTTTCTTTACAAATACGATACAGCCGCTTCGTTTGCAGGATATCACTAATGAACAGATTGAAAGCAATCTTATCGAAGTATACCGCCGCTTGTTCTACAAATTTGAAGAACAGAAAGGGCTGATCCCTGAAGGTAACCTGGTAGAAGTCAAATTCGAGGATTTCGAACAGGATGCTTATGCCATGACCGAAGATATTTACCGTAAATTAAACCTGCCGGGTTTTGAAGCGTCTAAGGACGAAATCGGAAAATATCTGGGTAAGAAGAAGGGATATAAGAAGAACCAGTACAAATACGACGACCGTACGGTGAAGATCGTGGAAGAGAACTGGGGAATGGCTCTGAAAGAGTGGGGGTATTCATTATAATTGTCAATTGATAATTAACAATTGACAATTAAAAAGAAGGTAACGGTATGAGTCCTATAAAGAATATATTATTATTTTTGTTTGCGGGCAGTCAGCTATCCACGATGGCCGGACAAGAAAAGGTAGTCCCTTTTGCGTTTGGCGATATGGATCAATGGGTTGTCCGTGAGATCCAGGAATCCGGGATCATCGGAGGTAACAAAAAACACCTTTACGAACTGGGACCGACAGATACGATCGTCGGTAATATCGCTTATCATAACAAGGGAGGCTCACCTTGGGCAAACTCCAATGTGATGGCGAAAGTAGCCGGAGTAGTAAAGACGAACACTTCTGTTTTCCCTGAAAAGAGGGACGACGGCTGGTGTGCTCGTCTGGAGACACGTATGGAAAGTGTGAAAGTGCTCGGCCTGGTCGATATCGAAGTTGTTGCAGCCGGTTCTGTTTTTCTAGGTACGGTACATGAGCCGATCAAAGGGACAAAGAACCCGCAGAGCATGTTGAACAGTGGCGTTCCTTTTACGAAAAAGCCGAAAGCGATCCGTTTTGACTACAAGGTCAAGTCGGCACCGGAAAAGGATCGTATCCGTAGTACGGGATTCAGCCGTAAGTCGAAAGTGGCGGGGCAGGATTCTATTGCAGCCATTCTGTTTTTGCAGAAACGCTGGGAAGATAAGGAAGGAAATGTATATGCCAAACGTGTCGGAACCATGGTGCAGCGTTATATCTCGTCGACAGACGGCTGGGTGAACGATGCCACTTATCCGATCATGTATGGAAATATCTCTTCCCATCCTGATTTCGAACCGTACATGCGCATACAGGTTGAAGAACGTTATACGATGAACAGTCAGGGGAAAAGTGTCCCGATTCAGGAGATCGGCTGGGCGGAAGAAGATGAAGAACCTACTCATATGGTTCTGCAGTTCACTTCCAGCCACGGTGGTGCCTATATCGGTTCTCCGGGCAATACGTTTTGGATTGATAATGTAAAACTAATATATTAATCAGTTGACAGTTGACAAGTGACGGTTGACAGTTTTAAGAACTGGTCTTATCTGTCAACTGTCAACTGTCAACTGTCAACTTTTTAAATATGGAGGCAAAGATTAAAGCACTTCGTGATGAGCTGGAGCAACATAATTACAATTATTATGTACTCTCCGCACCGACTATATCAGACCGTGAGTTTGATGAGAAGATGAAAGAATTACAGGCATTGGAGGAAGCCCATCCTGAATTTGCCGATCCGCATTCACCTACGCAACGGGTAGGAAGCGACTTGTCGAAAGAATTCGAGCAGGTCATACACCAATATCCGATGCTTTCTTTGGGGAACACCTATTCTGAAGAAGAGATACGTGATTTCTATGAGCGGACAGAACGTGCTTTGAACGAGCCTTTTGAGATTGTTGCCGAACTGAAATATGATGGTACTTCCATCTCTCTGATCTATGAAGACGGACGCCTGGTTCGTGCCGTTACCCGTGGTGATGGAACCCGGGGGGATGATGTGACGGCAAATGTAAAGACGATCCGTTCGGTCCCTTTGAAGTTACGCGGGGATAATTATCCGGCTAACTTTGAACTTCGTGGAGAGATATTACTTCCGTGGGCGGAGTTCGACCGCCTGAATAAGGAGCGTGAAGAACAGGAAGAACCACTCTTCGCCAACCCGCGTAATGCCGCTTCCGGTACATTGAAACAGCAGAATCCGGCTATCGTGGCTTCACGTAAGCTGGATGCCTATTTCTATTATTTGCTGGGTGAGAACCTCCCTGCCGACGGGCATTATGAGAACTTGCAAATTGCCCGTACCTGGGGATTCAAAATACCGGATGTGATCCGTAAATGTAACAGCTTGCAGGATATCTTCGACTATATCGCTTATTGGGATGTGGAACGGAAGAACCTGCCGGTAGCAACGGACGGTATCGTACTGAAAGTAAACTCACTTCGCCAGCAGAAGAACCTGGGCTTCACAGCTAAGAGTCCGCGCTGGGCGATCGCTTATAAATTTCAGGCAGAGCGGGCGGTAACCCGTCTGAATTTTGTCTCTTTCCAGGTAGGACGAACAGGGGCGGTTACGCCGGTTGCCAACCTGGAGCCTGTATTGCTTGCCGGAACGACCGTGAAACGAGCTTCTTTGCATAATGCGGATATCATAGAAGGACTGGATTTGCATCTGGGCGATAATGTATACGTGGAAAAAGGAGGGGAGATCATCCCGAAGATCGTGGGGGTCGATGTCGATTCCCGTTCGATGTTACTGGGTGCGAAGGTCACTTTCATCAAGACTTGTCCGGAATGCGGTACGCTTTTGTATCGCCCCGAAGGGGAAGCGGCGCACTACTGTCCGAACGAATCCGGCTGTCCTCCGCAGATAAAAGGGCGTATCGAACATTTCGTTACTCGTCGGGCGATGAATATAAATATGGGCCCCGAGACAGTAGAGGACCTGTTTGAAGCAGGTCTGGTCAGGAATGTTGCAGACTTGTATACACTGAAGACGGAAGACCTGTTGAGCCTGGAACGTTGGGCGGAGAAGAGTGCCCGTAATTTGATGGCAAGCCTGGAAGAATCCAAACAGGTTCCTTTTGAACGTGTATTGTTTGGATTGGGCATTCGTTATGTCGGTGAGACGGTGGCTAAACGTCTGGCTTCAGCTTTTCATTCGATGGAGCAATTGAAGGATGCTTCGTTGGAGGCACTGACGGAGGTGGACGAGATCGGTGAACGTATCGCACGCAGTGTGGTCGATTATTTTGCCGATGAAGACAATCGTATATTGGTTGCCCGCCTACAAGTGGCCGGATTACAGATGGCTGTGGCGGAAGAAGTCCTGGCGAACCGTTCTGACAAATTGAAGGGACTGACGATCGTGATCAGTGGAACCTTCTCTCAGCATTCGCGCGACGAATATAAAGCTATGATCGAACAGCATGGCGGAAAGAACAGTGGTTCTGTTTCCGGTAAAACGGATTATATCCTTGCCGGGGATAATATGGGGCCGGCGAAACTGGAAAAGGCAGCTAAGCTGGGAGTAAAGATTATCAACGAGGATGAATTCTTAAATATGTTGGCAGAATGAGATTGACGAACCATTTTATCCGTAAAAAAGTAAAGGAACTGGCTGGACAGGCCGGGAAGCGTCAGAGTCATTTCTGTACGTTGAAGGATGCCCGCCATATTCTGGTTTTGTTCGATGCCGGGGATAGCAGCGTTGTCGAGCCTTGTCTTGAAACATTGCGTATGATGCATAAGAATATCAATGTTTGTACGTATGTATCCGGCGATACGGTTCCTGAAGTGAATCCGTCCTACATGGTTGTACACGCTAAGACGGATTTGGATATGTGGTATATACCCCAGGATGCGATACTGAAAAAGTTCTGTGCCTGTGACGCCGATATACTTATCGACCTTACACGTGGAGGTAATTATGTCATGCAATACTTATTGCTGAAGCATCCCGGTACTTTTAAAGTCGGGGCAAGGAGTAGTGAGCTCGATTTGTACGATCTTACTATTTCTGTGACAGAAAACGCTGATATAAAGCATATATTCGGACATATCTTATTTTATTTGCAAACAATCCGCTCCAAATGATATAATTTCGTTATTTTTGCAGTGCTAAATAACAAAAAAGGAATATTTTCCCCATGGCAGACATAAATTTGAAAGGAATGGGTGTGGCTTTGATCACTCCCTTTAAAGAAGACGAAAGTGTGGATTATGATGCGTTAGGCAAACTGGTTGATTACCAGTTGCAGAACGGAACAGATTATCTGGTAGTATTAGGAACTACCGCAGAAACTCCAACCCTCACTGAAGAAGAAAAAAAGAAAATTGTCAATCTTATTGTGACGAAGGTAAATGGACGTATCCCCATTGTTTTAGGCGTGGGCGGAAACTGTACCCGTACGATCGTTGAGAAATTAAAGAACGATAACTTCGATGGTATCGACGCGATTTTGTCTGTCGTGCCTTATTATAATAAACCTTCACAGGAAGGTATCTATCAGCATTATAAGGCGATAGCCGAAGCAACCAAACTTCCGATCGTATTATATAACGTACCGGGAAGAACGGGCGTCAATATGAGTGCTGCAACAACACTTCGTATTGCACGTGAATTCAAGAATGTAGTTGCGGTGAAAGAAGCTTCCGGAAATATCACGCAGATGGACGATATCATCAAGAATAAGCCTGCAAACTTTAATGTTATTTCAGGTGACGATGGCATCACCTTCCCGTTGATCACATTGGGGGCTATCGGTGTTATTTCTGTTATCGGTAATGCTTTCCCACGTGAATTCAGCCGTATGGTACGTTTGGCTTTGGCTGGCGATTACGACAATGCCCGTAAAATTCATCATGGTTTCACCGAATTGTTCGAGCTGTTGTTTGTGGATGGTAATCCGGCAGGAGCGAAGAGTATGTTGAATGCCATGGGATTCATTGAAAACAAATTGCGTTTGCCATTGGTGCCGACACGTATCACGACTTTCGAGAAGATCCGTGATGTGTTGCGCCAGTTGAGCATCAAATGCTGATCATTTAAATAACGAAAAGCGGTGACATCGATACTGAATCTGATGTCACCGCTTTTCGTTATACCATCTGGAGGTAATATTAATTTTCTTCTGCAGGCTGATACAGATATCGTTTGATACTGCGTTTGGGTGTCTTTTCAAATTCTTCCTGATACAGTTTAAAGCAGGAGACCTTGCTGTAGGAAGGCATTTCTGCATTCAGCTGGTCGACGTTTTGCTGCATCAGTTTTTCTATTTCAGAATGCTGGATACCTGCCTTGTCGACCTGCTCCCAGTCCGGATAGATCAGGGCTACCAGTTTACCTCCCTGGGAGATGATCAGTGACTCGGCAACATACAACATATTATTCAAGCGGTCTTCAATCTCTTCCGGGTAAATGTTCTGTCCGCTCGGACCGAGTATCATCGTCTTGCTACGTCCGCGAATATATAGGAAGCCATCGGAGTCAATCGTTCCGAGATCGCCTGTCCGCATCCATCCGTCGCGCATCATAACCGCTTTGGTCGCTTCCGGATTCTTATAATATCCCAACATGACATTCATGCCCCGGACAAGGATCTCGCCGACTTCTTTAGCAGGGTCGGCAGAATCGATACGTACTTCCATCCGGTCGACGATCCGTCCGACGGAACCTTTCTTGAAAGTATCCCATTGCTCGTAAGCAACCAACGGACCGCATTCCGTCATTCCATACCCTACGGTATAACGGAATTTGATCGAACGCAGGAACTCTTCCACCTCTTTATTCAACGCAGCTCCGCCGATAACCACTTCACCGAATTTACCCCCGAAGGAATCGTTCAGCTTCTTGGCAATCGTGTCGAGTACTTTCTGGTCGAGATACGGAACTTTCAGCAATAACTTGATCAGAGGCTTTTCCAGTTCCGGGAATATCTTGTTCTTGACGATTTTCTCAATGATAAGCGGTACGGCAAGTATCAATGCCGGTTTCACACGGGCGAAAGCCTCGGCAATGATCTTCGGGCTGGGCGTACGTGTCAGGAAGTGCACATGGCAACCTTTGTTTACGCAGTTCAGTATCTCGAAAGCCAGGCCGTACATATGCGCCATCGGCAGCATACAGACCACGCTGTCTCCCGGATGGATAAACGGCAGGTTGTCATACGCAAACTGTGTATTGCTCCACAAACTACGGAAAGGGATCATAACCCCTTTGGAGAAACTGGTGGTCCCGGAGGTATAATTCAATACAGCCAGTTCTTCCGGTTGTTCTGTATGATATTTCACATCAGCAGAAGTAAACGAACGGGGATATTTCTTTCCGAAATATTCATTGATCCTGTCGCGTACCACGCGTACATCCTTGTTCTTACTTTTGATGATGGAGAAATTATCCAGCATCATGAACAGTTTCACATCGGGCATCATCTGTTCGTTCATATTCTCCCAGTTATTTGCTCCTGCCAGGACGGCTTTGGCTCCCGAGTGATTGACGATATGATGGATGTTGTCCGGTTTGAATTCGTGCAGGATCGGGACGGCTACGGCTCCATACGCCAGGATGCCGAAGAAGCAGATCGCCCAGTTGGACGAGTTACGCCCCACCAAAGCCACTTTGTCTCCCTTCTTGATCCCTGCATGTTCGAGTATTATATGAAATTTTTCTATACGGCGGGCCACATCTTTATAATGGTACGTATGTCCATTATAATCAGAGAAAGCGGGAAGGTCCCAATGTTCCTTGATGCTGTTCTCGATAAGTCCTAAGAAACGATTTTCCATGAAAATATGTTTATTGAATAACCATGAAAACAAATTGATTGTTGCAAATATAGTAAAAATACACATGCAATAATTTTGTTTATTCTTTAAAAGTATTTATGTTTGCGAGACAGATGTAACACGATGTAAATAATATGGTTATAAAAGGTTACAGAAAACTTTTCAATTGTTTGATGTTCTATCTTTAAACAGTTCTTTCTCTCCCGGGTATTGCCGCCTGTGGTGCGGTCCATTCTTTTTGTGTTAAATAAATAAACCATCCGAAATGAGTATGATAACAGCTCAGCGTGCACCGAAGAGTGCATCAAACTTTGCTCCTGCAGTGGAAGCTAATGCCTATGGAATGAACGACCGTATCAAACGGTTACGCCGGCTTTCGTTTGAAGCCGAACCCTCTTTGTCTATCGAACGGGCATTGATCGAAACCCGTTTCTATAAAGAAAACTACGGCAAGTATCCTATTCCGGTCCTGAGAGCATTGAACTTTCTGGAAATATGCAAGCATAAGACCATCTATATAGGTAAGGACGAATTGATCGTGGGGGAACGCGGACCGGCACCGAAAGCAGTACCCACTTTTCCGGAACTCACCTGCCATAGTGTAGAAGACTTGCATGTATTGAATACCCGCGAATTGCAACGTTATACCATCAGCCAGGAAGATATCGATACGTATGAACGTGAGGTCATCCCTTATTGGAAAGGCCGTACACAGCGTGAACGTATCTTCAGCCATGTTCCAAAAGAGTGGAAAGATGCTTATGAGGCAGGCATGTTCACTGAGTTTATGGAGCAACGGGCTCCGGGGCATACGGCACTCGACGGCAAAGTTTATCGATATGGTTTGCTGGACCTGAAGGAGCGGATTGCCCGTGAACTGGCCGCTTTGGATTTCATGAACGATCCGGAAGCAACGGACAAACAGGAAGAACTGACCGCCATGTCTATCTCCTGCGATGCCGCTATCCTGTTTGCCGAGCGTCATGCCGACCTTGCCGACGAGATGTCGATAACGGAGGAAGACCCGGTACGGGCGGCTGAATTGCGTAAAATCGCAGAGCTCTGTCGCTGGGTTCCGGCGCATGCCCCGCGTACTTACTGGGAAGCTATACAGATGTATTGGTTTGTCCACCTTGGAACCATTACCGAACTGAACGGCTGGGATGCCATGAATCCGGGACATTTCGACCAGCATCTGGCTCCTTTCTATGAAAAGGAAATAGCTGCCGGAACGCTTACCCGTACGGAAGCGAAAGAGCTGATGTCCTGCTTCTTTATCAAAGTAAATAACCATACGGCTCCCCCGAAAGTCGGCATAACCGCGAAGGAAAGCGGAACATACAACGATTTTACCAACCTGAATATCGGAGGCGTGAAAGCCGACGGTAGCGACGGAGTGAGCGAAGTCTCTTATATCATGCTGGAGACGATTGAAGAACTGCACATCCTGCAACCGGGCAGTGCCATTCATATCAGTTCCCGTACGCCGGAACGTTTTCTGCGTGCCGGCTGCAAGGTGATCCGGCAGGGACATGGATATCCTTCCGTGTTCAATCCGGATGTGTATATCCAGGAACTGATGCGCCAGGGTAAATCGTTGCACGATGCCCGGGAGGGCGGTTGCAGTGGTTGCATCGAAGTCGGCGCTTTCGGTAAAGAGGCTTATGTGCTGACGGGATATCTGAATGTACCGAAGATACTGGAAGTGACGTTGAATAATGGTCTCGATCCGGTTTCGGGTCGTAAAGTCGGACTGGAAACCGGCGATCCGCGTGACTTTGCAAGTTATGATGAGCTGTATGCCGCCTTTTTGAAACAGCTCCGGTATTTTGTGGATATGAAGATGCGTGTCAGCAATTATATCGACCGGATGTTTGCCAAATACGCTCCGGCCACCTTCCTGTCCCTGTTTATTGACGATTGTATAGCCAAAGGACGCGACTATTACAACAGCGGCCCGCGTTATAATACGACTTACATACAGTGTACCGGTCTGGGTACGATCACCGACAGTCTTTCTTCCTTAAAGAAACATGTATTTGAGGACAAACGTTTTTCTATGGACGAGCTGCTGAAAGCGATGGCGAACAATTTTGCCGGTGCGGAAGTGATGCGTCAGACGATCCTGAACCGTACACCTTTCTTCGGTAACGATGACGAGTATGCCGACTCTATCGCTGTTAAAGTTTTCGACGACCTGTACGACACTATTGAAGGCAAGCCGAATACGAAGGGAGAATGTTTTCACTTGAATATGCTGTCGACCACCTGTCATGTCTATTTCGGCAAAGTGATGGGAGCGACCCCGAACGGACGTTTGGCGGAGAAAGCGATCTCCGACGGAACATCTCCATCGCATGGAGCCGATACACACGGTCCCTCTGCCGTTGTCAAATCCCTGGGTAAGCTGGACCAGGTAAAAAGCGGTGGAACCTTGTTGAACCAACGTTTCCTGCCGAGCCTCCTGAAGCGGGAAGAAGATATTTCGAAGCTGGCCTCCCTGATCCGTAGCTATTTCGCTTTGGGCGGACATCATATCCAGTTTAATATCGTGGATACGGAGACGTTGTACGCTGCCCAAAAATGTCCGGAAGATTATCGGGACCTGCTGGTACGTGTAGCCGGTTACAGCGATTACTTTAATGATATGAATGCAGACCTGCAGGCAGATGTGATTGCCCGTACGGAGCAGGATAACTTTTAATTAGTTGACAGTTGATAATTGACAGTTGACAGGTGAAATGCCCTAAAATTGTCAATTGTCAACTGTCAATTGTCAACTAAAAAAATGGCTCTGATATTCGATATAAAGCGCTATGCGATAAATGACGGGCCGGGCATCCGGACGACTCTTTTCATGAAAGGATGCCCGCTCTCCTGTGTGTGGTGCCATAATCCGGAGGGATTATCCAGCCGGAAACAGAAACTGTATACCCGAAAGAAATGTATAGGATGCCGGACCTGCGTGGAAGCCTGTCCGCAAAAGGCGTTGACATGGACAGCCGGCGGGATTGTGACCGATCCGTCCCTCTGTGATCTGTGCGGTATATGTGCAGAGGTCTGTCCGGCATGGGCGATGGAGATATCCGGAACGGAATACTCCATCGATTACCTGATGAAAGAGATTGAAAAAGAAACGGTTTTTATGGATCGGTCGGAGGGAGGCGTTACTTTCTGCGGCGGTGAACCGTTGCTGCATCCGGAGATGTTGCTGGAATTGCTCAGGCGTTGCGGGGAACTCGGGATTCACCGTGCCGTCGATACGACCTTGTTTGCCCGACCGGAAATCGTGCGGGAGGTCATGGAACATTCCGAACTGTTTCTGGTAGATCTCAAACAGATGGATACGATTAAACATAAACTTTACTGTGGAGTGCCTAACGAGTTGATTCTGTCAAACTTACGTATGATAGCAGAAGTCGGACATGAGTTCCGTATCCGTATTCCGCTGATCGAAGGCATCAATGCCGATGAAGAGAATATAGTACGATCTGCCGCCTTTCTTTCTTCTTTACCCTGGAAGCACCGCACAGTGAATATTCTGCTATATCATGATATAGGGAAAAATAAGCATGAGAAATTAGGTACGGTGTACAACCCGGACCGGTATCCGATGGCGACACCTTCTGAAGAAACCGTGCAGCGGTACACGGAGCTGTTTAACCGGTATGGAATAGAAGTGGTAACCGGAGGGTAAAAGAAGGTAACAGGAACGTATTTATTTATCGGGATCTTTCTGATAATAAGAATAGGTATATGTTTTCCCTCTGTATTCCTGAGGTGTCATTCCTACATGCTGCCGGAAGAAACGGTTGAAGAAAGACAGATTGTTGAAACCAAGCCCTATGGCTATTTTCTTAATCTCCTGATTAGTTCCTTTTATTTGAGCTTTGGCATCCATGATAATGATTTGGGTGATGACTTCGAGAGGGGTTTGTCCGATCGCCTTTTTGATCGATGTAGAGAAATAAGGAGGTGTCAGTCCCAGTTGGTCCGCATAGAATGTTACGTTATGTTTTGTCGTGTAATGTTGCAGGACCAGGTTCATGAAATCCTGGTATATTTCAGTATACCGGGTCGACTCGCGTTTTTCCAGCAGCTGATTGTTGTTGTATAATTCGACGATACCCTGGCTGCACATGGTAAAAATAGCCTTGATCATCTCTTTATTGTTCAGGATATTGGGGTATATGGCATACTGGAATAAGAGGTCGTAGAAAGTGGCGAAAAGACTGGACATCTCCTGAGAAATAGGAATGACCGGATTCCTGTAGATAACGGACAGGCAGTTCATCGTACTTCTCACAAAGTTAACGTATCCCATAAAATCAGAAGAAAAAGCCACAAAATAGATTAATATCTCTTCTGATATTTCATGTATCTGTAAATAAGAATTGGGGATTAGTGTTGTCACATGAAGCCGTGTTGCCGTATATTCGGATTGGTTTATGGTAGTGCGTATATGTCCCTCCATGCAGAGAATGAAAACCCCGGCTTTGATTTTATAAGGCGAATCCATATATTGCTTGAGCTCATCGGAAGATACGTATTTGCCGACTATGAAGTCGGTTGGCGAATCGATACTGATAATTTGTTTATCCATGTTCTGTCGATCAGTTTTTGCATCAAATATAGATATTATTTGAAAAACAAATGTTATGACAGAAAGAATAGAGCATATAAAGAAAAAAATGGATTTGCTCGTTGCCGCTAATAATCGTTCCTTTGTAGAAATTATCGATTTATCTTCACTATACTTGTATGACGAACAAATATAAACAGCAACTGCTGGACGCTGGTGTTAATTTAGAAAGCGCACTCGACCGCTTTATGGGAAGTGAAATGCTGTATGATAAATTCCTTTTGAAATTCATACAGGACAAAACATTCCTGCTATTGGATGAATGTCTGAAGAAGAACGATGTTCAAAATGCTTTTATTCAAGCTCATACTTTGAGAGGGATAGTAGCAAACCTGGATATCCGGTATCTTTTGGATGTGTTGACACCCATGACGGAACAACTCCGGCAAGGGAATATGGAACAGATACCGGAACAGCAGACACTGCTGAAATCCCGGTATGAAAAGATATGCCGCATAATAAGGGAAAATCATTGATAATTGATAAAGGGGATAATTCATGGAAGAACAGTTTTTACAGCCGGAAGTAGATGGTGATTATAACCTGTTGATGTGTACAATGGGGGTCAGTGTCAGCAAACATTTGATGGATGAGCATTTTACAGTCTTATGGGCTAATGACTTTTATTATGATTTGATAGGTTATCCGAAAGAAGAATATGAAGCTACTTTTCATAATCAGTGCGATTTATTTTTTGCCGATAGTCCGGATGCCTGGAATACGGTTGTCGATGCTGTGATGAAGGCTGTAGAAGAGGAAAGGAACGGATATGAGGTATATGTCCAAATGAAACGGAAAAACGGATCTATGATCTGGACGAAGATTACGGCAACTTTCACCAATGAGATACATAACGGCTATCCTATATCCTACACGGTTATAACCAATGTCGATGAAATGATGCAAAAACGTATCGAACAGTCGATTGCCTATGAGAATATCCCCGGCTTCATCGCTAAATACACGATCCGGAAAGACGGAACATTCGGGTTGATAGATGCCAATGACAAGTTTTTGAGTTTTTTTGAAATAAGAAAGGAGAATATGAGTTCGTTTTCTACTTTTACTCATCTGGCAGAGGAAAGCAGGCAGGTTTTGAACTCCCATGTTCCTCTGATGCAAAAAGGAGAACCTGTTCATTTTATTATATGCTCTAAAAAGAAGAACGGAAGTTATTCCTGGTTTCAGTTAAACGGCGAATGTATAGGTTGTGTCAATGGTGAACCGATCTATATTATTGTTTACATCGATATTACAGACATTACCGAGCAGCGGGAATTAAGAAAAAAACTAGAGGAACAATCTAAGTTATTGAAAGAAGCTTTCGATAATGCAGAAAAGGCAAATCAGGCAAAATCGGATTTCCTGGCACGTATGAGCCATGATATCCGCACGCCGATGAATGCTATTGTAGGAATGACGGCTATTGCCGCAAACCATATTAATGAAAGAGACCGGGTGCTTGACTGTCTGAAGAAAATTACCGGTGCCTCTAATCTGTTGTTGGGACTTATCAATGAAGTTTTGGATATGTCGAAGATAGAGAGCGGGCGCCTCAGGTTATCGGAAGATGAATTGAATATAGGTGAGCTTCTACAGGATTTAATTGTGATGATGCAGTCGGAGGTGAAAAGTAAAAAGCATAAGCTCGACATCCATCTTATGAATTTACACCATGAATATGTGATCGGGGATATACAGAGAATCAAGCAGGTCTTGATGAACATATTATCGAATGCAGTGAAATATACGCCTGACGGCGGAAGGATTTTGATCAGTCTCAGTGAGAAAACTTTATCCAATGGAAGAAGCAATTATGAATTTGTCTTTGAAGACAATGGCAGAGGGATGAAGCCGGAGTTTCTTAAATACATTTTCCAACCGTTCGAACGTGCAGATGATCAGGGTATCAGTTCTATACAGGGAACGGGATTAGGCATGTCCATCAGCCATAAGATCATCAGCATGATGGGAGGCGATATAAAAGTGGAAAGTGAATATGGTAAAGGTTCACGCTTTACAATAACTATGCCCCTGAAATATGGAGAAGAAGTTTCAGACGGAAAGATGGATGGCGGTCTTTCGATACTTGTCGTAGATGATGACAAGATAGCTTGCCAGACAACCTGTAATTGCCTGTCGGAGATCGGAGTCGACAGTGATTGGGTCTGTTCCGGTAGCGAAGCTGTTGCTGCAGCCCGGAAACGTCATCAGGTGAATGATGAATATTTTGCGGTTATCATGGATTTGAAAATGCCGGGAATGGATGGTATAGAGACGACCCGGCAGATCCGAAGCTCCATAGGTTCGGATATCCCGATCATTATCCTTTCTGCTTATGATATAGAAGAATACGAGACCGACGCAAAGAGAGCCGGTGCGAACGGTTTCATAGCTAAACCTCTTTTTAAATCTAAACTGCTTCAGGTATTAAGACAGTTCACTGCAAATAATAAAGTGGATCATGTAGCTGTACCGATTAGCTTTTCTGATGTCAATCATTCCGGCAAACGGCTTTTGCTGGTAGAAGATAATGAACTGAACCGTGAGATAGCCGAGGAGATTATCGGCAGTACAGGTGTACTGGTTGAAACGGCGGTCAACGGACAGGATGCTGTCGACAGAGTGTTGCAATCAGCAGAAGGTTACTATCAGATGATCCTGATGGATATTCAGATGCCGGTTATGGACGGTTACGAAGCCGCCCGCCAAATACGCCAGCTGCCGCGTACAGACACTAAGAATATGCCCATTATCGCCATGACGGCGAATGCCTTTTCGGAAGATGTGACGAATGCCCTTAATGCAGGTATGAACCATCATTTGGCAAAGCCAATCGATATTAAAGCGTTGATGGGTGTTTTATCTGCGTATCTGTAAGGATTTTTACAAAAGCAAGCCGACATCTTCCCAGTAAAGATGATTCAATCTTTAAGGAAGATACCGGCTCTGTTGTATCTGACAATGTTTTATTCTTCTACCTGTACTTTTACGATCACTTTGCGGATATTCCCTTCACCGATACCGGGGGCGTGGCCGTCTTCCGGAAAATAAACGGCGAATTGTCCCGGATAAATCTTTGTATAAGCCGTGGGGCGGTCTACATAGAAAGCAATATCCTTCGCTTCGTCGTAAGGAATCGATTCTTCCTGCAGTTCGCAACCGGGCTTCCAGCCGATCTTTTCCACACCTAGCAGAGGCAGCTGGATATCGATATATTTCTTGTGTGTTTCGATAGCGGCATCCTTTTTATCCTTACCGGTCAGGCTGGCCACATTGATGAACAGACGGGAACCGTCCAGTTCATATTTGCCGTCTTCCACTTTAGAAAAATCAGTTTCTTTTATGTAATCAAATGCTTTTTTGAAAAGAGGGTGTAAGCGCTCTACCTTTTCTGTGTTATTCAAGGAGTCAAGTATCATAACTGTATTTATTTATAAATTTATCCGTTAATTAGTCTGACAAAGATCGGGTATCCGATTGTTAAATAATAGAACAAAGATACCAAATAAAACTATTAAATTTGTACATATCTTAATGAGAAATAATGAAAATCCGCAACTTTGTTGCAACTGATTTATTCGTATCTTTGTTCTACAATATAGAATCGGTATAAATAGATACACAATAATGAAAGATATAGAAAGTAAGGTACTGCCCGTCCTGGAGATGAGTTGTGCGGTTTGTGCCAATAACGTGGAAAGCACTGTCAGTGTACTTCCCGGAGTAGAAGATGCGACTGTCAATTTCGCGGCTAATACTTTATCCGTCAGATTCCGTCCGTCCGTTATCAGTTTGCAAAAAATACAGGAAGCCGTACAGGCGGCGGGGTATGATCTGATCATAGAGTCGGAAGACCCGCTTGCCGAGCAGGAGGAGATGGCGCGTAAGCATTATAAGAAACTGAAACGGAATACGATCGGGGCATGGGTGCTGTCCGTACCGCTGGCGTTGCTGGGTATGGTGTTCATGCATATGCCGTATGCCAACTGGATCATGATGGTGCTTGCCCTGGCGATTATGCTGCTCTTCGGCAGGACATTCTATGTGAGCGGTGCACGCCATGCGATCCAGGGAAAGGCGAATATGGATACGCTGGTTGCCCTGAGTACATCCATTGCTTTTATTTTCAGTTTCTTTAATACCGTATATCCGCAGTTCTGGATCGAAAGGGGATTGGAGCCGCATGTGTATTATGAGGCATCGGGAGTAATTATTGCTTTCGTCTTGTTGGGTAAACTGATGGAGGAACGGGCAAAGAACAGCACCTCTTCCGCGATCAAAAGCCTGATGGGATTACAGCCGAAGACGGCACGCCTGGTGACGGACGGCAAAGAGGAAGAAGTCCCCATCTCTTCTTTGAAAACAGGGAATGTGGTGAGTGTCCGCCCCGGCGAGAAGATCCCGGTGGACGGTGTTTTGCTGCAAGGCTCCTCATCGGTCGATGAAAGCATGCTGAGCGGCGAGCCGATCCCGGTAGAGAAAACGGCGGGCGATCGGGTACTGGCAGGAACAATCAACCAGAAAGGAGCTTTTACTATGGAAGCTACCGGAGTGGGAAATGATACGATCCTGGCACAAATCGTTCAGATGGTACAGGCTGCCCAGGGAAGTAAAGCACCTGTGCAGCGTATAGTTGATAAAATAAGCGGTATATTTGTACCGGTGGTCGTGTTGCTTTCCGTGATCACATTCATCTGCTGGATGGTGATTGGCGGCGGCAGCTATTTCTCTTATGCACTCCTTTCGGCTGTTTCGGTATTGGTCATTGCCTGTCCGTGTGCCTTGGGGCTGGCAACTCCTACCGCTCTGATGGTCGGAATGGGGAAGGGGGCTGAACGGCATATCCTGATAAAAGATGCCTACGCATTGGAAACCCTTTGCAAAGTCGACACGATCGTATTAGATAAGACAGGAACGTTGACGGAAGGAGTTCCGGTAGTGGTCGATTCCTGTTGGCTGACCGAATCGAATGTCTGCTATCTGGATATTCTCTATACGGCAGAACTGAAGTCGGAACATCCGCTGGCCTCCGCCATTATCCGCTGGCTGGAAGATTCGGGTGCATCGAGTACTGAAGCAGAGAATTTCGAAAGTCTTACCGGGCGCGGAATCCGTATGGAAGCGGGAGGTACCGTGTATTGGGTCGGAAGCCAGGGGCTGCTGGAAATGTTCGGTGCCCGCATCCCCGACGAAACCATGGAGCAGATCGGCAAATGGCAGGATGAAGGTATAAGCGTCGTTTATTATGGCGAAGGCGATCGCCTGCTGGCTGTTTTGGCTATTTCAGACCGTATCAAACCGACATCGGCAGAGGCTGTCAGCAAATTGACGGAGATGGGAATAGAGGTTCATTTGCTGACGGGCGACGGAGTGAAGACGGCTGAAAGGGTGGCAAATACGTTAGGTATCGGTCATTTTAAAGCGGAAGTGATGCCGAACGATAAAGAGGAATATATTATCGCTCTCCAGAAGCTCGGAAAGAAAGTTGCCATGGTGGGCGACGGTATTAACGACTCGCAGGCACTCGCCCGTGCGGATGTCAGCATTGCAATGGGGAAAGGGACGGATATTGCCATGGATGTGGCGATGGTCACGCTGATAACCTCCGACTTGTTGTTATTGCCCGAAGCGATCAAATTGTCGAAACGTACCGTGCGGCTGATCCATCAGAACTTGTTTTGGGCGTTTATCTATAACCTGATAGGCATACCTTTGGCAGCGGGTGTTTTGTTCCCGGTAAACGGATTGCTGCTGAACCCGATGCTGGCGAGTGCGGCGATGGCATTCAGCTCCGTGTCTGTGGTGCTTAACAGTTTGAGACTGAAATTTATGAAGTAACATTATAAACAGAAAGAATTATGTCGACAATGAAATTTAAAACAAATGCAAAATGTGGCGGCTGTGTGGCTGCCATCGGTGCAAAACTGAATAACGTACTGAAAGACAATGAATGGTCTATCGATCTGAAATCACCGGATAAGGTGTTGGAAGTGACAGCCGATGTCCCGGCAGATACGATCGTTGCTGCTGTTACGGAAGCCGGTTTTAAAGCCGAACAACTGTAACCGGTAGGTAATGGTCAGAACCAAACAAAGACAAACGTATGGCGAAGAAGTAGCCAATGTACTGACCCATGGCTCAGGGATGGTTTTCGGAATGGTTGCCCTTATTCTGTTAGTAGCGGCTTCCATCCGCAGCGGAAATCCCTGGGCTGTGGGCAGTTCGATTGTGTATGCCCTTAGCATGACATCTTCTTACGTCACTTCGACTTTTTATCATGCTTCTGCGAACGCACGGCGTAAAAGGCTGCTTCGTCGCTTCGATCATAGCGCTATTTATCTGCATATTGCCGGGACGTATACTCCTTTCACATTGGTAGCCCTCCGTCAGGTCGGTTACTGGGGATGGTCGTTGTTTGCGATCGTCTGGATTGCTGCTGCAATAGGGATCTTCCTGAGTTTCCGGAAGATGAAGAAAACGGATCATCTGAAAACGGCCTGTTACCTGGCAATGGGCTGGGTAGTCATTATCGCTTTCAAACCTTTACTGGATGTTTGCCGACAGACTGCTTCGATGGATGTCCTGTACTGGCTGATCGGCGGAGGACTCTTCTATACAGTGGGATGTATTTTTTACTTCTTCGATAAATATAAGTACATGCACCCTCTCTGGCATTTATTTGTATTAGGCGGCAGTGTCTGCCATTTCATCTCTGTCTATTTGTTGGTAAGATAAAAAAAGATGTTCAAGGAACTCTCTTCCATTCCAGGGATTCTGTGGAGGAAGCCGGATACATTGATAAAATAATCTTTAATAAGCAAGCTGTATATTGTGGTAAATCGTTACTTTTGTATCCTATGTAGTCCAATAATAGTCCAATATGGTTTTTAACGAAGTTGAGATAAATAATTTTAGAGGCATAAAACATTTGCTTCTCCCTGACTTGAAGCAGGTCAATTTGCTTGTCGGAAAAAATAATTGTGGCAAGTCTACTGTGCTTGATGCCATATTTTTATTATCAGGCTTTTCCAATCCTATTCTCAATATGAGAATAAATCAATTCAGAGATTATAACAGTTTTACTGAAGATGATATTGCTTTGAATTTTTATAATATGCAAACAAGCAATCATATTTACATACGTGGCAATATTAATGATAAGATTATCAGAGAACTAAAAATAAGTCCGGTTGTTTCACAATCTAAAATTGTACTTTCTAAAAATGATATATCCAGTCTTACCCTTTCTAATAAGGAAGCGGATATCAGTACAGGGTTGACTATGAATTTTGGATACATAGATTCGCATGGTGAAAAGAAAAGCGATAGTGCAACGATAAGATTAAATAAGAAGAACGAAGAAAAATTAGAAATCAAGTTTCCTAAGGAATATAAAGAAACCCTGTCAACAGCGTATATCAGTTCCAAATATGCGTTTAATATTGCTGTTGAACAATTGACGCGTATTATAGAGGAGAAACAGGAAAAAGTGATCGTGGAAATATTACAGCATATAGAACCCAGGATAAAATCTATAACTGTTTTGAAATCTCAGATAAATGTAGATATAGGGTTGGACAGATTGATTCCTATAAATATGTTAGGTGATGGTATTAGGAAATTGTTGGCAATAGTTACAGCTCTTTATGCCTGTAAGGATGGTGCGGTTTTTATTGATGAGATTGATAATGGATTGCATTTTTCTTCTTTATCCTCTTTATGGAAGGCTATAATTAAAACTGCAGACTTGTTGAATGTACAGGTTTTTGCTACTACGCATAACATTGAATCGTTGCAATCTTTGAATAAAGTTTTATCTGAAGACGGATATGCTGATTCACAAAATGATATAATGTGCTATTCTCTACGACATATGCCGACTGATGAACTCAAAGCATATAAATATCCTTATGAGAAATTTCAATATGTTATCAACCAGGAAATCGAAATAAGATGATTCGAATTTTTGTAGAAGGAAGGGATAAGCAATTTTTGGAAAAATACCTCCGGTTTTTATCAGAAAAAGATGAGGGAGTTTGGGAGATTATTTCTGCGGGAGGATACACTAAATTACATTTACTGGATCAGCAATTTAAGGAAAACAGTGAACGTGGTGGTAAAAACCTGGTTGTTTTCGATGCTGATAGTGATGAGAATGGAGGTGGCTATGCTGTAAGAATGAAATATTTGCTTGATAAACTGGAGGAATTATCATTATCAGCCGACTTATTCCTATTCCCTAACAATAAGGATGATGGTGATTTTGAGTTACTATTGGAACATATAGTTAATGAGGAACATGCTTGTTTGCTTGAATGTTTTGAAGGATATGAAATGTGTGTTTCGGGTCATAAAGAAGAGAATGGAGATTCCAAATATATAACACCTAACAGAAAATCTAAAATTTATGCTTATTTGGAATCCATAAAGAAAACTAGAAAAGAAGCTGAAGCTTTTAAAAATAAACAAGATTTTTTCTTTGATAAACCTAAATATTGGAATTTAGAGGCTGATTATTTGAAGCCTTTGAAAGAGTTTCTTTTATTAGCTTTAAAGGAGAAATAAGGAACAGAGGGATCAATACATGACAAATTGCTATTTCTCCCTTTTTTTCTTTCATCACGGACTTATTTCAAATTGCATCAGACTTTGTGATATTATTTAAAGCTTATGGCATCAATAAAGATTCGAATAAACATGCCCAGAGCGAATAAGGAAAAGCAGTATCCGCTGATGCTGCAGGCTATACATCATTGTCGCAAACGAGAGATCTATACACCCGAAGGGACAAATCTTTTCCCTTCCGGGAAGCATTTGTATTTCACCAAACGGCTTCATGAGAACTTTGCCCATACCTTTCACCTGTCACATGTATGTATTGATCTGATAAACAGCTGGATGTGGTGACGGGTGACGTTTCACCGACAACAAATTGCCTTCACCTGTGAACCCGTAAGTTTTTTTCAAATAGCTGTCGGAGTTAATATCTGTGGCTGCCGGAGCTATTTTTAATAGCTGCCGGAGTGAATATTTGTGGCTGCCGGAGCCAATGTGAATGGGTGCCTACCCATTGAAGAAAAGACGTAAGTATTTCCCAAAAAAAGATAGCTCTTTTGAAAATAAAAGTCCCTACTTTTGATTTCAAAAGTCTTGTCTTAACATTTCAAAAGTCCCTACTTTTGATTTATGATTTTAGCCTTCACCAATACGTGTCACCGGAAAGTGCAGATATACAGGTAGATGCATGCGGTGACAGGTGAAAGGTAATCATATCCTTATGATTTTAGCAAATAAATTCCGCCAACGGGTAAGCAATCTTTTCCTGTATGGATATGTGTGGCTGTCCTTGTGGTTATCGCAGGAATAACGATCTCTTTTAGTTTATTAACTAAGTAATTTAGTTTTTGAACTAAAACTTTTAGTTACTTTGCCGTAAACATTCAAAGATATGAAACGACTTACTGCAAAAGAAGAAGAGATCATGGGCTATTTTTGGAAAAAAGGTCCTCTGTTCGTAAAGCAATTGCTGGAATATTATGAAGATCCGAAGCCTCATTTCAATACGTTGTCGACCATTGTCCGCGGATTGGAGGAGAAGGGTTTTCTTTCACATAATACATTCGGGAACACGTACCAATATTATAGTGCCGTCAGTGAGGCGGAGTATAGTAAAGGTACGCTGAAGAATGTCATTGCCAAGTATTTTAATAACTCTTACCTCGGGGTTGTATCTTCCCTGATCAAGGAGGAAGATATTTCTGTAGATGAACTCCGGCAGTTGCTGGATGAAGTAGAACAAGCTAATAAAAACTGATCGTATGGGAGACTTCTTTGTTTATATCCTTAAATCGTCTGTATGCCTGGCTGTTTTCTATCTTTTCTACAGACTGTTGTTGAGCCGTGAGACTTTCCACCGTTTCAACCGTATTGCCCTGCTGAGTGTCATTGTCTTATCCGTCGCTATTCCTTTTATCCGTATTATTACGGATGAGCCTGTCGCGATACAACGTCCGTTACTGAATTTGGAATCTCTTTTTCAGATGGCGGAGATGCAGACGGATATAGAGGTACAGACACCTCAGTCTTTTTGGCTTCCGTTGTTGTTTGTCGTCTATTTGGCAGGCTGTGTTTTCTTCTTTCTCCGTTTTCTCTATTCGATGATCCGTATCTGGCGGATGATCGGGAAAGGGGAGAGGACAGTGCTTTCCCAGGGATGCAAACTGGTGGTGACGAATGAGGCTGTCAGTCCGTTCAGCTGGATGGGGTACATTGTCATCTCCCGGAAAGATATGGACGAAAGCGGCGAAGAGATATTGACACACGAACTGGCACATATCGGAGCTTGCCATTCCCTGGATATGCTGGTCTGTAGCTTTTGCGTGATACTTCAGTGGTTCAATCCGGCTGTCTGGCTGCTCAAACAGGAGTTACAGAATATTCATGAATACGAAGCCGATGAGAGTGTGATCAATCACGGTGTCGATGCAAAGAGATATCAATTATTATTAATAAAAAAAGCTGTTGGTTCACAGCGCTTCACTTCTATGGCCAACAGCTTTAATCACAGTAAACTAAAAAAACGAATTACTATGATGTTAAAACGAAAATCGAATCCCTGGGCACGGCTGAAGTATCTGTATGTACTTCCGCTGACTGCGGTTGCAGTAGTTGCTTTTGCCCGTCCTGAAATCTCTCGCGAACTGGAAAAGATTTCAAGTGCCAAAATTAGCGAAATTGTTCCGGTAAAGGAAGTTATTGAGCCTAAAAAAGCAGAATCCGTTGTGGAGGCTGCTCCGGTACCGGAAGAAAAGCCGGTAGTCAAACCGGTTGTAAAAGTGACATCGAAGGTGGATACTTCGGTTCCTCAGGATACGAAGATTATCAAGATCGAAGTGTCTCCGGTGGAAAAGAAAGAGACTGAGGATCCGCTGGAATCCATGCAGAAACAGCTGGACGACTTTTCTAAAGGGGCTGAAGACCGTATGAAGAAGATTAAGACGAAAGTTGAAATGTCCCGCAACCTGATTCTGATAGATTATGAAGTTGCGACCTACGAGCAGTTGGATGCTGTCTCTCCGGATGATATCTTCAGTTTTTCGGTGAGTCCGAAGGACCGGAGCAAAGAACTTTTAGCGAAATATAATGCTACGGATAAGCAGGGCGTTATTTCGGTGGTAACAAAGAAAGGTCTCGATTCCGGAAAAGTGAAAGAGAATGAAGTAAAGGTAGTGGGTCATGGGGCCATGGAAGGAAATTTGCCTGGAAATGTAAATCTTCGTATCAGAAATAGCCAAGGATCAGGAAATCCGCTTGTTTTCGTCGATGGTGTGGAACAGACAGATGAAGATGCAATTCAAAAAATAAATCCTAATATTATTGAATCGATCTCTGTAATGAAAGATGAGTCCGCCAAAAAAATGCATGGGGAAAAAGCCCGAAACGGAGTTATTTATATAACAACAAAGAATGCATTAAAAGGGAAGTAAGATGGTAAAGACATATTTATATCAGTTGACCGTGGCTTCCTGCCTTTTTCTGGCAGCATGCAATGAGAGTAAGACGACGGACGGAAGGTTGCGTGTGATTCCGCTGGGGACAGCGATCGATGCCCGGACGGAGTTGAATGCGTCCGATTGTTTCAAGCAGGTACAGTATGTTCCGTTGGAAACAACCGACAGCAGCCTGATCGGGAAGGGACCTTATGTGCAGGTTATTAAAGACAGGATATTGGTTTCAACCAGTCAGGACCAATGCCTGATGTTTGACAAGGAAACCGGTAAATTTATCAAACAGGTCGGGCATATAGGAAACGATTCGGAAGGCTATAGAAGTGTTTTCTGCTGGGGAGATAATGAAACCGGAATGATTTATTTCAACGGTTGGAATAAAGACCTGGTTTGTTACGATCAGAATGGGACATTCAAGGAGAAGATCAAGATTCCTTTTGAAGTGCAGGGAGCTTCATCAGCTTCTTTTGGTTGTCAGAATGACGGAACGTTTGTTCTGTATAAATCCGTTTTGTTTGGGAAAGGGGAGAACAGTCTGCTTTTCTTTAAGGATAATATGGCGATAGATTCATGTGCTACAAGAATGGCAGTCGAAAGCCAGTCGCTTGATCCGTCTAATATAGCGTCTATAGCTGTTTTAAAGGGTGAGACTGGTGCCCAATTCTATGGACCTACGACCTATGAAGGAGTGCTTGTTCTTGATTATAAGGAACCGGAAACCGGTAACATTATTATCAATGCCAATACCCGTTTATGGCGGCAGGATAAAGAACTTTATTTTGTGGAAGCGTATAACGATACGATCTATCAGGTGAAGGACAGGGCGTTGGTGCCGGCAAGTGTTCTTGACTTGGGGAAATATCACTGGAATTTCTCCGAACGTTTTATGAAAAATAAAGACAATGCCGTTCTGATCACGCAGATACTCGACAGTGAGGACCGGATGGTGATCCGTTTCATTAAGGGATTGTTCCATGAACCGGTGCTGTATACAGCCGTAGTAACGAAGTCTACCGGGGAGGTTAAGGTCGGTTTGTATGCCGATGGTCTGAATGACGATCTGACGAATTACCTGCCCCTGCAACCTATGTCGGTTTCACAGTCCGGAGAATATGCCGGTTTGATTCCGGCGGGTGACGTGGCTGCCTGGTTTGAAGAGAACGGAGATAAAGATATTCCGCAGCAAGTAAAAGCGTTGAAGCGGATAGGAGAGGAAGATAATCCGGTAGTTGTCCTGATGAAATAAAAAAGAGCCGTAAATCATCGAATTTACGGCTCTTTTTGTTTTCTGTTCAATGGGTCATTCTCTTACGATCTGGTGGATTAGGATCGGACTTTTACCAGCCGGAGTGATCGTGAGTGTCTGTATATCGTCAAATGATATCTTGTTCAGCCTTACGTAGCCTGCATATCCACAGTACAGCATATTGTTTTCGCCTTCCTTGTCTTCACCGGAAATGGAAACCATACTATCGTTGTCGCCTGACAGATAGAACTCGATATATTGGTCTACGCCCTCACATTTCACGTTTACTTGCTCGCCCGGTTTCAATGTTTTGTATGAATTCAGGTTGAGATCGTACATCATCAGTTCTTCGTTGATCTCGGGTATTTCCTTTGTCTTTACCGAGAAAGAAGCTACTTTCAATTCCATCTGTTTGCCGGAATTGTTGCGCATCCGGATAAAATGGGCTTTCGGATCGACGTTGCCGGCAGTGAATTTGGTCCGGTCTGCCGGAATATCGGAAAGGGGATTCCAGGTTTTACCGTCTGCCGACCATTCGAATATACGTCCTTCCACATTACTCTGCGGCAGGTTGAAAGTGAAAGATTCAGCTTCTTTCTGAATTTCCCAACCCAGGCCGATATACTGGTCAGGTTCTACTTTGACAACTTCGAGCATAGGAACGTATGCGATCAGATTGTCATCTTCCGACCACGGTTGGTTTTTCAGTTGGCCGACATTCGTAATGGTAGAAGCCGTACTTACCCTGATCTCGTCGGAAGGGGTTTCTGCTGTTGAGAGCAGGTTACGGCTGGTCTGCCGGTATATGTTTTCGATAAGCGGCATAAGTACCCGGGTACTGACTTTAACGCCCTTCTGATATGGATTTTGGTTGAATGAACGGTTGATTAATTTCATACTGTCCATAACGGCCGAAACGGCAAGGAAGCGTTGCCAGGTGTTCTGACGATCTTTCTCATACCAGGCGTGCGCCATACGCAATGCATTGGTACCACATCTGCCGAGCAGTTCGAATTGCATCAGCCAGGGATTGATCTCTTTGATCAGTTCTTTGTTGTCTCCCTGGTTATAGATCAGTTCCGGGGCTGCCTGTATCTGGGCAAACAAGGCTCCGAGCTGGTTGGCATCCCTTTCGCCGAAGTGTCCGTTACGATAACCGGCGAGGAAACGGTCGGACAATGCCTGATAGCGGGTCGATTCTTCCCTGCGGTATAAATGACCGTTAGGACCCGGATCGCTGTTGTTTTCGCAGAACGTTTTGAACGCGATGGCGGCTTTCGGCATCAAATATTCGCAAGCTTTTTCCCACGCCAGTTGCGGGTCGTAGTTATGGATATTCCAGCTATACATGGCGACACCGAACAAAGCTACTTTAGATGCTTCCGCATGTTCCATCGGGTTGGCAACGAAGCCGGACAGGACGTTCGAAGCCTGTGTATCCAGTCCGTAAGCCGGACCCATCAATAAATGGTCGCGGCAGTAGTCGCTTACCGGGAAGTTCCACCAGATATAGGCAGGACGCCGGATACGTTTGTTTACCCATTCGAGACCTTCGAGTGTGATATCGTCTACCACACGGTTTCCGGTCCACATGACCTGAATTGTCGGAAGAAGTTGTTCGCCGAGGATATCCAGGTAATCGGTACGCGCCCACGAACGGTTATATTCGGTCGGGCACATGATCAGCGGCTGGACATCGTTTTTCTTTTCTACAAATTCCTTTTGAATGTAATTCATCAGGCCGGCTTGTTTGGCTGCATTGGTTCCTTCACCGGAAATGTCATCGAAGAAAACGGCAAAGGCACGTACGCCTAAATTGTACATCTGTTCGAATTTGGCAATGACATTGCTGCTGTCGGTTGCATTCCACCGGATATCCTGTCCCGGATGGATCGCCCATACGAAATCGACTTTATTACGGGCTGCCTCGGCTGTCAGTTCCCTGATCTGATTAGCCTGTTCGGCAGGATAGGGTTCGCGCCAGCTGGCACTGTGGAAAGGATCGTCTTTCGGACCGTAAATATAGGTGTTCATCTTGAACTCTCCGTAGAAACGAAGCTGGCTGATACGGTCGGCATGGCTCCAGGGGGTTCCGTAAAAGCCTTCGACGCTTCCCCGGTGAAGCACATCGGGATAGTCTGTAATGGTACACAGGGGAAGCATGCGTTTCCCTGCTTCATTATAGCTGACCAGCTGCTTCAATGTTTGGGCGGCATAGAACAGGGAACGGTCGTCTACGATCTCGATTGTGATCTTTTTCTTGGAGATCTCCAGAATGTAAGCACCGGAACGCTCCATTTCGGGAGTCTTTGCTTTTAGCTTTTTGATTTCCAGCGGCTGTGATTTACCGGATTGGGCGAAAGGCAATGCTTTCTTCAATATCTTCACCGCATCGGCATCCGGATTGCTGATACCTTGCAATGTATATCCGTGGGATGGTATATATTGCTGGTTGGAAATGACAATATGTTGCGGTTGGGGATATAACTCCAAAGAGAGACTTTGGGCATAATTTATTCCCGGAATACAACATACAAGAAGTGTCAGGAGTAGATTTGATAGTATTTGCATAGATCAACGGTTTAAGTGATTAATATTTGACTGTAAAGTTATCATTATTCAATAAAAAAACAAGGATGGAACGACCTATTTCCGTTGTTCCATCCTTGAATAAATATCGTTTGTATTTATTTAGTCGACTGACAGTAATAGTATTTTATTCGACTGATTTCCCCATTCTGTCAGCAGGTTGCGCAAGTTGCTAAATTCTGCAGGCGAATATAATTGCTTGTTCAGTTGCAGGCTGCGTTCAACTTCTGTCTTATCACCGTTTTGCCGGATGGAGATAACTACTTTTCCGGCTCCGTTCTCGATTGTTTTGACAGATTCCGGAGTGGCTAGTTTCATTCCTGCCGGTATTGTCACCGTATAGGCGTAATGTTCGTTCGCTTTACAGGGCAATAGCAGGTTTTCCTTGCGTGCCGTGTTCATATGGCAATAACTGCTGTGTGCCAGGCTGACCGGAGCATCCGGTAATGTGACCATTACATAGCCGTTGTTCGCTTTCAATGTTTGTGAAGATGTTTCCTTTCCTGCATAAGCGGCGATGTTGTCGCCATAATAAGGCAGATAGGCATCACCGATCGTGGCTTTCACCTGCGATTCAGCTTTTTCCGGTGAAACGGAAACGGATACTTCATAATTTATACGGGCATCCGGCGTAGGGATCGTAACCGGAGTTCCTGCGTTGGTCAGACTGATAACCGGTGTTTGGTTGTTCCAGCCGGCTGCTGCCATTTTGCCGGATGTCGGAGACATGATGTATTGTTTGCCGTCTGCATGGGCTATAACGACCAATTCTTTTATTGCATTTAGTCCGAGACTGGCGGGATCGGCGTTCACACGGTAAGAAGCCGCTGTTTCTGCCTGGATGCCGACAGCATTCAGCAAGCCGTTCAGCAGGTTTGTTTTCTCTGCTTCCGTTCCGTAAGCGGAATAGAACAGGTCGTTGATCGAACGGATCTTGAATCCGGCATCGCGCAGAGGAACCTGGCTGTAACCTACGTTTTCAACTACGTGCTGAAGGATTGCCTGTAACTTTTCCGTATCGTTCTTTTTACCGGCTGTCAGATTTTCGGCGATGGCATTCAGCTGTACGTCGGTAGCTGGGGTGAACTGGGCGAATAGTCCGTTCAGGGCTTCTTTGTTGGATGCGTAAGTAGAGGCTGTCAGGAAAGGGATATCTCCATTGGCAGCGGATACAAACATATCACGGGAAGAAGCCGGCAGGTTATTCAGTTTCCAGGTTACCGTTTTCATTCCGCCTTCTGTTGCTACAGTCGGTTTGGAATTGATATTCTGTAATGTGTAAGCCAGCGGTTTGTTTTCCGGTACAGACAGGCTGACCGTATATTCTTTTACCGGCGAAGTCTGTAAAAGTTCGTCGTAGATATCCAGTTCCGGCAGATAGCCCGGTTTGGAAGTCAGGGTATAATCCAGATAGATCGTTGCACCCAGCTCCAGGCCGGTATGGACGACAACCATTTCTTTCAGATGATTGTAGGCCGGAGCGTCGGCTGCCGTGCGGGGTAATACTTCAACAAAGGCATTATCCGGTGTTTTCACGATGTTGCCGTCTTTCTGTTTGGTGTAGGATGCATTGATCTTCAATTCCTGATATTGGGGATTGTATACAATGAAACTTTCTCCGTATGTACCGTTCATGGCGGTGTGAGTGAAAAGGGTAAGTTCCATGTTGTAACGGAACTCCTGGCTTCCGTCCGCATTCAAAATATATGCTTTCGATAACTTTCTGTATTCGGCTTCCGGTGCAGCAAACAGAGACGCTGTAAGGGCAAGCAGACAGAGAAGCAGTGCAAATTTATTTACTATCTTAGTCATCGTCTTTTACTTTTTAATAATTAAATAATCTCCGAACCCTTTATGTGCATTGACGGCTGAACGGAAACCATCCCAGTCGCTTGCTTCGTATACACGTTTCTTTAAAGCGAGTTTTTGATGAAGTGTCACTTTGTCGCCTTGCTGGCTTAATGAGCCTTCGAAGTCGGCAGCGTCGCTTTGCTTGTTTTCGTTTTTAACTTCATTCAGCAGTGTATATCCTTTCGGAAGCTGGATCGTTTCGTCCAGTTCAACCAGGCGTGAACAAGCGTCTTTAAAGCCATACTGACGTTCGGCGAGGTCGGTGTTGATACGCAGGTAGCTTTTTACCTGGTTATAGAGGTTGTTCATGACCAGCGGTTTGAATGCCAGCTCTTCTTTTCCTGCAATCGCATATTCCGGAATTTCGTAGCGGAACGTGATTTTGATAGGGGCAGCCTGATAGTCTTTCGGATCTTTACCATAATCGACGCTGATCAGGCGGGCTTTAGGAGAAACATTCAGCAGCTGGCTTTCCAGCATGTTTTTCCATTGTGACTGCCAGCCACGGGTAAACATTCCGCGGATATTACTGTCCGACTGGCCTTCGGCTGTGATGGTGAACTGCCCGGTCAATGTGCCTTTTGCATCCAGTTTGTTGTTTGCATGAATGCGTACGTAATGGTTTTCCGGAGCGGAAACCGGAGTCAGGCAAAGGTCTGAACCTTCGGGAACACCCGGCAGATAGTTTTGCTGTTGTTCGGCGCTGCTCCACAATTCGCGACAGAAAGGAACCCAGGTCGGATCGAGCGGCATATAGGTACCGTTGGATAACTTAACGACAGCGACGCAATGGTTGAAATGGTCTGCCGGGATACTTTCCACGCGGCTGCCTGCCATTGTCATGGCCGGGTAAGCTTCGAAGCCTGCCATACGCAGGAAGGAGATCAGTGTTCCGGCAATGTCTTTACAAACACCGCAACGGTCGGTATAATTCATTTTGGTATTATGGAGCGTATAGCCTTCGCCTTTCCCCATAGAGATACCGGAATAACGGATATTATCGGCGACCCAGTGGGTGAGGACAGCTATCTTTTCCATTTCGGTTTTCTTGCCTTTGATCAACTCGTCTACTTTTTTCTGGGCTTCAGGTAGTGGAGCAAAGCTTCCGTAATCTTCGTTAACCTTATTGAACCATAGTGATTTATCCTGCCATTTCGGAGTGGATGACATCATCAATTTCGGAGCGGCATCGAACAGGTTTACCATATTGGGTTCCTGCTTGGTCGGCATGATGTCGTTTGTAGAGAATGTGTATGCCTTGCGTCCGTCTTCGTAACGCATGGAAGAAGCACAGTCACCCTGATAGAACTGGAACTGCATTTCTTTCTCCATCGGGATGGATACTTTGTATACTTTGCGCACAGTCGGTTCCGTTACCCAGAAAGGAACGATGTCATAGAATTGTCCGCGCATAGGAGGGATGAAACGGGATTCGTCATCGCCGCCGTCTGCCAATAATGCGTAGGTGAAACCTTTCTTGTCGATTTCATAGTCCAGGATGTCGCCCGGATTCAACTGGCCTACTTCAAGCATGATCTGACGGGCTCCCCAATAGATGGCGCGTGCCGGTGCTGCATAGTCGCAGGCTTGCGTAACATCCAGGTTGATCACGTCGCCGTTGGCACGGTAAACGGTTGCTCTCTTGAACTGTGCAAAAGCCGTCAGCGGATCGTAATCATATTTGATGATGCGATTGGCGACTGCTCCGCGGGGAGTCTGGATCTTGATGGTTTTGCAGACAGAAAAAGAGCCTGAACCGGTCGGTTGTACGGTTACGGATGTACTGTCCAGCAAATTGACGCAATCAAATCCGGCATAAACTTCCGGCTTCTGAAGCGTCGGGTCCGGTGCGAACCGGCAACTTTCTCCACTCTGTCCGTAGGCAGAGGTAAAAGTGAGAAGTGATAATAATATAACATTCAAATGTTTCATAGATTGTTATTTTGTTTATTAGTATTATTCCATTTAATATACTCCCCAAATTCACGGTTTAATATAGGGTTTGTTTTTATAATTCTATATTTAAATCCCAGGAATTCTCTGTTTATTTGGAGACGTTCGATGATGGCTGTCCGATAATCATCTGAAGGATTTGAAAGGAATTTATCTATCAGCTTTTTAAATGAATTGAGCCGTGATAAATAGTATTCGTAGAAATTCTCTTCCATTCTTTTGCGGCTAATGCCTGCCCCATTGAATATGAGTGATAATAGTTTTATTGTCTTATTAGTTTCTATATCATTACGGTTAGACAGGAATAGGACTTTTTTATGAGGGAAATCGTTGGTATGTATAATAAACTCCTCTATTGGGTTCTCCAAAGGATTGAGTAGATCATCATATTTATTAGATTTTTTATTATTGCAGTAGTTGCAGCTTAATAACAAATTTGTCCATTCGGCTTTTAGATGTGGATAGTTTCCTTGTGATTTAAAGTGTTCTATTTGAAAATCAGTAACTAATCTGCGTTCACATATATAACACTTATCATGCTGATCTTCTAAAAGTTGTTTTTTTACATCTTCTTGGTTATATCGCATACAACCATCTTTCTGTAAGGAATTGGGGACAATATTGCTTTTCCTGATTCTTATCATCTGAAATTGCTATTTAGATAAATTACGTTTTATATCATAGTACTCGCTTTTGATGGCGGGTGCAACTACATCTGAGATTTGTTCAAATTCGTTTACCAGTTCTTCCAGTTCTATTTTATCAGAAATAGTAAGTTCTGTCTTTTGCACTAATGATTTCAGAGTATCCAGTTTGATTTGCAGGTAACTGGAGTCTGAGCGGACACCAAAATATCCTTCTGCCAATGCTTCATATGAATAATCTGTCAGATCACCGATTGATTCCTTTCGCTCCAGATCGAATGCAACGGCATTAGGTAAAGAGTTTAGAATAAATGGAGAATGAGTGGTTACGATAAATTGAATATTAGGGAATATATGTGTCAGTAATGGCAATATAATCCGTTGTAACCCTAAATGAAGGTGTGTTTCTATCTCATCAATTAATACAATGCCCTGCTTTTCATATGTACGTGTTAATATGTCAGGCGTTTGCATTTTTAGGATTAAATCAGTTACTATATCGATAACAGCAGAATAACCGGCAGATAGTTCCGTGAATTTAAACTCTTTCCCTACTGTTTGAATTTTAAAACTGTAATCTTTATAATTGAATATAAGCTTTAATGATTTATCTTCAAATATACTTTGTAATAGTTTCTCGAACTCAATAAACCATTGATTTATCTTATCTGCATCTTCTATTTGTTGTTCGTTGCGGGCTAAAGCTTCCTGGATTTTGTAATCAACAAGAAATTTGAGGAATTCACTTACCTTTTTTTCTTTAATGTTATTTATTGGGCGTAAATCTGGTTTAACTGGACTTAGTGGCTCTATCATTTCACTTATACGTTCAGCTTCGTAGAATGTTATAACTAACTCGTGATTATCATAAGCTGATTTTATATTATAAATGTTATTGAATGTCAGTTCTGCTTTTGTATACTTATCAAGAACTCTGTTAGTTGTGTTTAAAGCAGATTTGAGCATCGAAGTATTTCGATTTTCTGGTTTATTGATTGTATCTGATATTTGATGCTCAAGGCTTATTTTTTCTTTTTTCCACGCGTCAATATGTAAAATATCGTTAGAATTCAGAGCTTCTAAATAATCTAATATAGCATTTAATAGAATCGTTTTTCCACTACCATTTTTCCCGGTAATAATAAGATGTTTTTTTTCTTTCTCATCAATAGGGATATTGAAGTTTTCTAAATGAAAGACTTTATTGACTTTGATGTTTGTCAGGAAATAATCCATGATACGTGTAATTTTATGTGTTCAGATTACAAAGTTATTATTTTATTTCATCGAAACTCTATCTATTGTCAATAGATTTCATTGCCAGTATCCGACAGGCTTTCCGGTCTGTTTTACCACTTCCGGTAAGTGGGATGGCATCTACCTGCCTGATGTATTTAGGCTGTTGGTATTTGGGCAGAAGGGGGACGATCCTGTCAGGAAGGCTGTCCGCGTCTGTTGTTTTTTCTACCAATAGCACAATTGCTTCTCCTAATCCCGGATGTGGAATAGCCGTTATTGCAAAGGTAACGGAAATTATTGAACGAAGAGTTTCTTCTATCGATTCTATTTGTACTTTTATTCCTCCGGTGTTGATGGTGTTGTCTTTTCTTCCCAGGATGGTAAAAGTTCCGTCCGGATGTATCTCTGCCAGGTCGTTTGTTGCCAAGGTGTCATCACAAACCAGCGGTGCTTGGATAACCAGTGTTTTTTCGGGCGATAAACATAGTTTTACAGATGAAAAAGGTGTATATGCCGATGAAGCATCCAGACCGTTTAGTTTGCGGAGGGCGATGTGCGACAAGGTTTCTGTCATTCCGTAGGTGGAATAGATCTTATTCGGTAGTTGGCGTATTTCGTCTTCCAGCTCTTTATTGATAGCTCCGCCTCCGACGATTACTATTTCTGTCCGGCAAAGGCGTTCTCTTTCTTCCGGAACTTGGAGCGTGTTGAATACCTGCAACGGGATCATGGCTGTGAAGCGGAGCGGAACATCGACATCTGCCAGCGGATGGCCGGACGGTGTGCGCAGAATGAGATTCAATCCGGCAACAAGTGCACGTACGACGACCATCTTTCCGGCTATATATTGTAAAGGCATACACAACAAGGCGGTATCGCCTTTCTTTAGCTGGAGAAAAGAGCAGGTGAGGATGGCACTTTGCATCATTTGCTCTTTGCGGACGGTAAACTCTTTAGGTGTACCGGTGGAGCCGGATGTATGTACGGTTATGTATGGAGATTCGCTAAACCAGTCTGATAGGAAGTCATAGAGGTCGCGCTGTATTTGTGGTGCGTTGTCCGGAAGCCCGGACCGTAATTGCTGTATATTATCCGCATGGCAAATAATTTCGTTTTCCAAATGTAACTTCTGTTTACTACGGTCTGTTAGGAACTTATCGTTGTACCATAAACAATCTTTCCGAATGGATAAAGGCATCTCTACATTATCTGTAAACAAAGCCCCTGTTCCTAGTCCTTGCGGCAGTGGATTGTCGAATGTGGCACACCATTGTGCTATTGCATTCAGTCCGATATTGGATTCCAGCGCTGAAGTGATCCACCAACCGATATGTTGTTTTTCTGCTTCTTCAATCCATTCCTGACCTCCGCTTATACCGCCGTGCAGAGAGGGTTTCAGTATAATATATTGCGGTCGGATAGCTGATAAAAGTTCTTTTTTCCCCTGTACGGTGTTGCAGCCGATCAGTTCCTCATCCAATGCGATAGGAAGCGGTGTCTGTGCAGCAAGGCGTGCCATCTCTTCCCATTGTCCGGCACGGATGGGTTGTTCGATGGAATGCAGGTCGAGTTCAGACAGTCGCTGCAATTTCTCCAGTGCATCGGTCGGTGAGAATGCACCGTTCGCATCTACCCGTAATTCTATCTCTTTGGCAGAGAAATGGGCACGGATGTGTTTCAGTAAAGCTAATTCTTCCTCAAAGTTGATAGCTCCGATTTTCAGTTTGATGCAACGGAAGCCGGTCTGCATCTTCATCTCTATCTGCTCCAGCATCTTTTTATAGTCGCCCATCCAAATCAGGCCGTTGATGGGGATACCTGTTTCGCCACGTGAAAAAGGAGTATCCCAAAGAGAAAAGTTGCCTGTCCGGAAATGACGGAAAGCTGTCTCCAGTCCGAAAAGGATAGATGGATAGGGACGGAGCGCCTCCGTATCGGGCATTCCGGTCTGTTCCGTTTGTCGGCAGATGTCTGTCAATATTAGTTCATAGTCCGGCAGGTCGTCGCAACTTAATTTTGGCAGTGGAGCACATTCCCCTATACCGACTCGCCCGGGAGCCTCATCAGAGGTAAGGTACAGATACCAGCTTTTGCGCGTGGTGTAAGTTCCTCTCGATGTTCCGGCTGGTTGTTTGAAATGTAGTACTTTCGGTATAATTTGTATATGATAAGACATAGTAGTTGACAGTTGATAGTTGACAGTTGACAGGTGCAGTTTCCGGTTATTTAACTGTCAACTGTCACTTGCCAACTGTCAACTGATTACGGGAACTTTGGATAATCCTCAAACCGGGGACGGCGCTTTTCCAGGAATGCCTTGCCGCCTTCCTGGGCTTCTTCGGTCATGTAGTAGAGCATGGTGGCATCGCCCGCCAGTTCCTGGATACCGGCTTGTCCGTCCAGTTCGGCGTTCAGGCCTGCTTTGATCATACGGAGGGCGAGCGGGCTGTGCATCATCATGGTTTCAGACCATTCGACGTATTCGTCTTCCAGTTTATCCAAAGGAACAACTTTATTGACGAGGCCCATATCGAGTGCTTCCTGGGCGTTATACTTACGGCAGAGGAACCAGATTTCGCGGGCTTTCTTCTGTCCGACAATGCGTGCCAGGTAAGAAGAGCCGAAGCCTGCATCGAAACTGCCTACACGGGGACCCGTCTGTCCGAAGATAGCATTCTCGGATGCAATTGTCAAGTCGCACACCACATGCAATACATGACCGCCACCGATGGCAAAACCATTCACCGCAGCAATAACCGGCTTCGGCATTGAACGGATTTGTTTTTGTACATCGAGAACATTCAGACGTGCCACACCGTCTTTACCGATATAACCGCCATGACCTTTTACATTCATATCCCCTCCGGCACAGAATGCGGTATCGCCGGCTCCTGTCAGGACGATTACATTTATATCTTGGCGTTCGCGGCAGATATAAAGCGCGTCGCTCATTTCGGTTGTTGTAGTGGGAGTGAAGGCATTACGATAGCGTTCGCGGTTGATGGTGATGCGGGCAATGCCTTTATAGAAGTCGAAAAGAATATCTTCGTATTCTTTTATAGTTGTCCATTCTCTTTTTGTTGACATATTATTTTTGCTTTAGTTGATGATAATACTCTTTCAGCAGGCGAACATCTTCGTCTTTATCGGTGAAAACCTCCATCAGGATCGGCTGATTCACCGGATTAGGGTCGGTAAAGACTTTCATCGCTTCTTCCAGCTCTTCCATATTCCGTACGCCCTGGTAAAGGAATCCCCGTTCGGTTGCCCAGCCTTGTGCCGATGTCTTATGCGTTGCTGTGACAAAACGGTGGGTCTTGTCAGACATAGACAGTCCGGGAAGAGCCTGGAATATCTCACCTCCGCCATTGTTCAGCAGCAGGATACGCAGATTGCAACCGAAGTTACTGTTCCAAAGCGCATTCATGTCATAAAAGAAACTCAGGTCGCCGATTACGACAAAGTTCAGCTTGTCGGATGCAACCGCATAACCGATAGCGGTAGACAAGGAACCTTCTATGCCGCTTGTTCCCCGGTTACAGCAGACTTCCACCTCTTCGGGCAAATTGTATAACTGTGCGTAACGCACCGTCGAACTGTTACCCAAATGTAAAGCGGACGGGGTAGGCAATGATTTGATCAACTCACCGATCGCTGCCATTTCTGAGTAAGCAAATTCCGGTTGCGGAAGCTCTTTCGTATTGTTTTCCCAAACCCGGGGAAACTCAGTCGGTTTATTTTCCAGGAGATAAGCGATTTTTTCCAAAAATTCGAACGGGTCCATCTCTATCACGGTTGTCATGGAACCATACAAGTCGGCTACTTCGCCATCCGCAGATACATGCCAGTGTTCTTTTGGAGGATTTTCCCGAAGGAATTTCTTCAAACGCTTGGAAACGATATGACCTCCATAGGTAATAACCAGCTCGGGAACCATCTTATCCAGTGTCTCTTCAGGCAAAGCATAGAGTGCTGCATCGAAATTCTTAACCGGAATGCCGGGAATTGTTTTATTGCTGGTATGTTCAGTCAGCCAGGTAAAATGTTTGTAGAGCAGTTTGGATATCTTCTTTTCAAAAAGATAGATCAGACTCATCTGACCGACAATGATCATTCGTTTGTTGTATTTGTTCAGGCGTTCGATCAGCGTATTGTATTCCCGGTCGTATACGTTCAATCCCTGATAACGGGTAATGACACGTACTTCCGGCAGTTCGGCAGTCGTAAACCGGAACAGTGGTTCTGAGATGGGTATATTAATATGTACCGGGCCTTTACCATGATGATTCAGTTCCAGTAATGCCTCGTTGACAAGCCGGTTGCAATACCATTCATCTTCGTCAGTATGTATTTCCGGCAGGTTGACGGACTTCTTGACCAGTGAGCCGAACACACCCGGTTGCGGTAATGTCTGCCCATCCATTTGTCCGATCCATGCACCCGGACGGTCTGCCGATATCACGACAAGGGGAACATGCTGATAGTAAGCTTCCGCTACTGCCGGATGGATATTCAACAGGGCTGTACCGGAAGTGCAACAGACGGCAGCAGGTTTTCCGCCATGCAATGCGAGCCCCATCGCAAAGAATCCCGCACTTCGTTCGTCTGTTACAGGATAGCAGGTGAAGAACGGATGGTTTGCCAATGTGTGTACTATCGGAGAGTTACGGCTACCCGGACATAATACGATTTTATTTATATTATGCTCTTTGAGCAGAGCCACCAACTGAAGAATATTTTTCTTATCGGTATACATATCTTATTAATCTATTCTGTTTACTCACAAAAGTACATAATTCTACAACAATGCCCGCATGGTTTGCAATTTGTCTTCGGTCTCCTGCCATTCATCGTTAAGCATGGAAGAAGACAATAATCCCCCTCCGGCATAAAGCGTGAATGTATCTTCTTTGATATTCATGCAACGAAGGTTGACATATAAATTGGTTCTGCCTTCCGGATTCAGCCAGCCGATGAAACCGGAATAGTAACGCCGGTCGTATCCTTCGTGCTCCAGGATAAAGCGGTAAGCATCTTCTTTAGGAAGTCCGCAAACTGCAGGAGTAGGGTGTAACAGACTGAGCAGACTGCCTAATTTGCTATTACTGTCGAGCTTGAATCTGAAATCACTTTTCAGATGGCATAATGCGCCGGCACGTGCCGAATAAGGACCTTCCATGGTTGAGTCGATACCCAGCGAAGTCAGCTGGTCGTGAATGTAAGTAGACACCAACTGTTGTTCACGTATGTTTTTTTCATCCCAATAGGTCGGCATCTCTCCGTTTTGCAAAGGCTGTGTTCCGGCAAGGGCAACTGTATGCCATTCGCCTTGCTCTCCGGAGAGAATAATTTCGGGTGTTCCTCCCAACCATGTTCCTGTTTGAGGAGTATGACAGAGATAGACATACGAGCGGATGTACTGTTCGCAAGCTTTGTAAAACGCTTTGGCAGGAGAGAAGCCGGCTTTCCTGTCGAGTGTCAGACTGCGTGAAAGGACTAGTTTATCGAGCGTTTTTTCCTGCAAAGGTTTGATAAAGGAACCGAAACAATCGGTATAGTTGTCTTTTGTCTTTCTTTCGGATGAAATTTCAGTTTCATTCGGATGAAACTCTAAATCCATTCGAATGGAGTCATTCGGACAGCTCTCCGGTAACTCGGAATAATCGCGCCGGATCAGTACGATCGGACAGTCCCGGCTTACCCGAAAGGGAGCTATGACGAAACCCTGCTGTTCGTTCAGGTCTTCGATATCATATAAAAGGCAGGCAGAACCGGAAGCTTGCATGACGAACTTGGGAGAATCTTCTCCCGGAATCCGATAAATTGCAAAACTCCGCCCCTGCCTGATCAGTGTATCAATAATTTGGTACTTATTTGTTTCCTCTGAAATCATTTCTTTTTTAATATACTATTCACTACACGTATGGAAGATACCAGTTTGTCGGTAGAGGTAAACACATCCACGTTCCATACATGTGAAGAACGGCCTTTGTGGATAATAGTCCCTACGGCACGAACGGTATCTCCTTCATGGGCCGACGACATGTGGTTGCCGCTGACCTGCATGCCGACAACGATCTCGTCCGGTTTTGCCAGGATCATGGAACCCAATCCGGCAACGGTTTCAGCCAGAGCCAACGTGGCACCACCATGCAAGATACCGAAAGGCTGGCGTGTACGTTCGTCGACTGGCATCGTTGCTTCCACACGATCCTCGGAGGCATAGGTATATTGAATACCCAGGTTACCCATCAATGCATGTTTGGCACGCATATTCAGCTGGTCCAAAGGAACCTCTGTCGGTTTGATGGCTGCCAGGATCGCAGTCTCCACAGCTACTGCCACACCGTCCATGTCGTTAGCCAAGGTGGTAAAATCCGTACAGCTCTTCACTGAATCGCGGGCGTTACCCATCGCAACACTGGTGCCTGCAAGCTGCAACATCGGAACGTCGGCAATACCGTCGCCGATGGCAACAACCTGTTCGGTCGTTATTTTCAGCTTTTCCATCAATACGCCCAAGGTGTTTCCTTTGTTGATGAACTGGGGAACCACTTCCAGGTAATAATCTTCCGACCGGAATACGTCCAGTACGCCATCCAACCGTTTCTTCCAATGATTTTCCAAACCAACCAATTCCTCTTCGTTGTCACTGGCGAGGACACATTTGCAGGGACTGAAGTCGACAGCCTCCGGGAAATTATCGACACCGATCACACGCATATTGTTCAGGGCTGCTTCTTCCTTCACATGCTTGTTGTCGGGTTTGTCGGTCAGGATATAATCTTTATGGTAAGTGAAAATGGCAAAATCGTTTTTCTTTGCTTTCTTGTCCAGATAGGGCAGCATTTCCGGATTGATACGTTTTTCAAAAAGCAATTCACCTGTTTGTACATTGATGATCTGTCCACCGTTATATGAAAGAATGAAACCACCGTAGTGATCCAGTTCCAGAGCCTTAGCCAGCGGCATGACTCCGTTGGTCGGTCTGCCGGATGCCAATACAATATGTATTCCCATCTGCTGTACTTTCAGTAAAGCAGCCTGGGTACGGGCAGTTATCTCTTTATTACTATTGAGCAATGTCCCGTCTACGTCTAAAACTAATAATTTGTACTTCATGGCTTGCTGTTTTTTTTGTTTAGATGACAAATATACGAAAATACCGATTACGCTTTCATTAAATCGTCAATGAAATGTGCAACCCCGTCTTCATCATTCGTATATCGAGTAACCTGGTCAGCGTTTGCTTTTACGGGTGGCTGGGCGTTTGCCATTGCGACTCCGAGACCTGCAAATTGGATCATTGTAAGGTCATTATATCCGTCTCCGATGGCGATGACTTCTTCCTTTTTTATACGGACACGTTCCAAAAGGCGAGCCAGGGAGGCTGCTTTGTCTATTCCTTTGGGTACGACTTCCAGATAAAAGGCTTCCGAGCGGTACACATTGATACGTGCCCCGACTTCCTGGCGTAATCCTTCTTCCAGCGGAACCAGGTCTTCGGGCTCGCCAACGATCAGACATTTATCGGCAGGCAACTGCAGGTCGCGTAGGAAATTATCCGTCTCTTTTACTTTCATTTTAGTAAGGAAAGATTCGTATTTGACATATTTGTCTTCCTTGTTTTCCGTCAGGATATATTTTCCGTTGTAGGAAAGGATGGTCAATCCGGCTTCGTGCGAACGTTGGTACAGCAACGGCATCATGTCCGGCGGCAATGCCTGTTCGTAGAAAACCTTGCCGGTTTTTACTTCGATCACTTTGCCTCCGTTGAAAGAAAGAATGAAGCCGCCGAACCGTTCCATCTCCAGTGTCTGGGTCAGCGGAACGATTCCGTAGGTCGGACGTCCCGAAGCCAAAACGAGGTGGAGACCTTGTTCCTGCGCTTTTATCAGTGTATCCCGGGTATAGGGAGTTATTTCCTTTTTACTGTTTGTCAATGTTCCGTCCAGATCGAGGACTAATAACTTGTATTTCATTTTATATTTTGTTTTATCACAAGACCGTTTGCTATGATATATTTGTATAATTCTCTATAAAAGGCATGCTTTGTCAGGGTAGAGGCATCTCCCAGGATAATCAGTTTCATGCGAGCTCTTGTAATCGCGACGTTCATACGCCGGAGGTCGTTCAGGAAACCGATGTTTCCCTGCTCGTTGGCACGTACCAGGCTGATCATGATCACATCCCGTTCCTGTCCCTGAAAACCGTCTACCGTATGGACTGTAATCAGTTTGCGGAACGGTTTGAAAAAAGCATTCCGTTTGATCAGGCCGCGGATATACTGTACCTGTGATTTATAAGGGGAGATCAGTCCGAAGTCGATACTTTCATCCAGTACGCGTTCTTTGCTGATCTTTTCGATATAGTTTTGCAGCTGTTCTACCAGTAATACCGCTTCCTGTTTATTGATGCGGCTCAGGCTTTCGGATAACTGGTCTTCTTCAAAATCGCAGTCAGCCGTGTCGTACCATACAACCGGTGTGTCGTAGGCCAGTATTCCCCGATTCTTTACTTCCGGAGCAGCCTGTAATTCATCCTGATAAAACCAGTGGGAAGGGAAACGCATGATATCGTCGTGCATGCGGTATTGTATTTTCAGCAGAGAGACCGTATCCGGTTTGTTGCCGGCTACTTTCTGCATCAGGGTACGATCCAGTCCTCCGCGTGAAGCCTCTATACATTTAATTGTAGGAGGTAACTGATGATGGTCGCCGGCAAGGATGACCCGGTCGGCTTTACCGATAGCGATCCAGCAAGCAGCTTCGAGTGCCTGTGCAGCTTCGTCGATGAACAGTGAGGTGAAATTGCGGTTGGTCAGTACCCGGTTGGCGGAACCGACCAGCGTACAGGCTACGACACGGGCTTCGCCGAACAGTTCCGAGTCGATTTTAACCTCCAGCTCTGTCGCTCTGAAGCGAAGTCGGGAAAGCCGGTTGCGGGCTGTTTCCTTTTCGCTATGATTCTTTTTACGTAGTGACGATTGTATTTCGCGGATGGCTTTGCGTATGCCCCACAGTTCGGTATAGTCGGGATGTGATTCGAAACGGCGTTCGTAGGTAAACGAGAGCATCTTGTCGTTTACCCGGGTAGGATTACCTATTCGGAGCACATTGATACCTCGGTCGACCAGCTTTTCCGAGATCCAGTCGACTGCCGTATTGCTTTGTGCACAAACCAATACCTGGTTCTCACGATGCAATGTTTCATAAATAGCCTCCACGAGTGTGGTCGTTTTTCCTGTTCCGGGAGGACCGTGTACGATCGAAACGTCTTTGGCTGCCAATACGTGGTTGACTGCTTCTTCCTGGGTGGTGTTCAGCCAGGGAAAGCGGATTGGAAACAGGCTGCGGCGTCCGGCTGGTGCCTTGCCGATCAGTATATCCCGTAAATCAGCCAGGCGGTTGTTTTTGGCTTTCATTACATTGGATAATGCCTGGAACATCGTTTTATAGCTTGTCTCATCAAAATAAAGCTGGACACCTAATGAACTGTCTGCCGCCTGCAAATCGAATAATGCAGAAGGTGTCGGCAAGATAACGACCATCCGGTCTTCCTGTACATAGCTGATAATACCTGAGAAATTGAAATAACGTGGATTCCCTGTCCCGTTCGTCGTGAAAAAGCATACCGGACGACCATACTCGAAATTATGTTCTATCTCTTTATCATCCCTGCGTTCTACCTCTATAACCAACTGATTCAGCGAATTGTAATAGCTTTTACCGGAAATGACAGGATACCAGCAAAGTCCCTGTTGTATTTTTCGGTGTATACCGATCCGTTCAGATTGTTGCCGGTAAGTTTCCTTTTCATATTCGTATTCCATTTGGAGAAGATCCAATTGGCGTTGCAGATCCGCGATCGGAGAGATTATAGGGGTTGTCGTCATATCACTTTCATTCAGGCGGCAAAGATATTACTTATCCGAATAACATCCTGTAACTTTTCGGTTAAAACTTACTTAGTAAGTAGCCTTCAACTTACTTGATAAGTAGGGTATAGGGTTACTTACTAAGTAGACGGAAGATTACTCGATAAGTAGATTGGGGCTTACTTGGTAAGTAGGTTTTTGCTTTCTTGATGAAAAGAATAAACAATTATAAAAAAGTGAAACGGGTGGGGGTTTTTCTTATTTAGACTGTCATAAAAATAAGTCGGGAGAGCTTATTCTCCGGTAAACTGTAACGAAATAGTTGATATATATGAAAAAAGGATTTCTCATCGGGATGATTTTTTTGTTGGTACTGCCTGGTTGCGGGTCTATGAGGAATATGAGTTCGGAAGACAGGGCTGGTTTCGGTGCACAGGTCGGTTCTTTTATCGGCTGGATGTTTGGCGGGTTGATCGGAGAGGCAATCGATGATGATCGGGGAGGTGAAATCGGTTCGTTCATCGGTACGGCAGTCGGGGGGATTGCCGGAGCATCTATTGCTGCCAATACGGGTGAAACATATGTAGAGCGGAGTAGACCGGCAAAATATACACCTTCTTCCCATATGCTTCTTCCCGACCTCCGGATTGAAGATATTTTGCTGGAAGAGGATAGTCTTACCTATAATCAAAAGATCGATGCCGGGGAAACTTGCCGTATCTCTTTCGTGATCATAAATAATAGTTTTCAGGAAGCAGTAAATGTACTTCCTATAGTGAAAATCAGAGAGGGGCAACATTTGGAAATATCCGATCCAGTCCGGATAGCCAGGGTTTCAAAAGATAAGCCTGTAACATATGAAGTGACAGTACATGCTTCGCAAGAGTTACAAACGGGTGAAGCTGTTTTCAGTGTACGGCTGGAAGAGGGGCGAGGCAATGGGACGGAAGAAGAAACCTTTACGGTCGAAACGGTTGGTGTAGATTAATTATTAAGTGATAATTTTGACTATATAAAAGTCCGTGAATTAATAAAATCATTACCTTTGCCGCAATCTAACGCATAAACATAATTATCATGGATAATACGACAAAATCACAGATAATATCCCTTATACATCAGGAGGTAATTCCTGCTATCGGTTGTACGGAGCCTGTTGCTGTAGCGTTGGCTGCTGCTAAAGCTACCGAAGTTTTAGGACACTGTCCCGAAAAGATCGAAGTGTTACTGAGTGCAAACATTCTGAAAAATGCTATGGGAGTGGGAATTCCCGGAACCGGAATGGTTGGATTGCCTATTGCTGTCGCTTTGGGTACGCTGATCGGAAAGTCGGCTTATGAGCTGGAAGTCCTGCGGGATATAACCCCGGAGGCGTTGGAAGCCGGGAAAGCTATGATTGACAATAAGATTATCCATATCGCTCTAAAAGAAAATGTAGATAAATTATATATAGAAGTAATTTGTACTGCCGGGGAGGAAGCATCCAAGGTCATCATTTGCCACGAGCATACACATATAATATATGTAGAGAAAAACGGAGTGGTGCTGACGGATCTGCGAAAAGATATATCCTGCGATGCTGTATGCCATGAAGAAGAACTGAAATTATCCTTCTCTACCGTTTACGAGTTTGCAATGGAAATGCCGCTCGACGAAATACGTTTTATCCTTGAAACAGCCGACCTGAATAAGAAAGCAGCACAGGCTTCTATAAAAGGTCATTACGGTCATACCGTCAGTAAAACTGTATCCGGAGAATACGGACGGAAATATATGGGTGATTCAGCCTATACACATATGTTGACAATGACGGCTGCTGCCTGCGATGCCCGTATGGACGGAGCGATGATTCCGGTTATGAGTAACTCCGGTAGTGGAAACCAGGGTATTGCGGCTACATTACCGGTTTTATCTTTTGCTGAAGATATCAATTGTTCGGAAGAGCAGTTGATACGTGCCCTGACACTTAGCCATCTGATGGTTATTTATATTAAGCAGAGTCTTGGACGGTTGTCTGCCCTTTGCGGTTGTGTGGTTGCGGCTACCGGTTCCAGTTGTGGTATTACTTACCTGATGGGCGGTAGTAAGACACAGATCTCGTATGCTATCAAGAATATGATCGGAAATATTACGGGGATGATTTGTGACGGGGCTAAGCCCAGTTGTGCATTGAAAGTATCGAGTGGTGTTTCTACGGCTATGATCTCTGCATTGATGGCAATGGAAAATAAGGTTGTAACCCCTGTTGAAGGTATTATCGACGAAGATGTGGATAAATCTATCTCGAACCTGACAGCAATAGGCTCCCGTGGAATGGAAGAAACAGATAAATTGGTATTAGATATTATGACAGGCAAGTCTTGCTAAAAGATTGTTTTTGTTCATTACTTTGACCTCTCAACCTCAATTTATTGAGATTGAGAGGTTTTTTTGTACCTTATAAGTTCTACTATATAAATTTTGTCAATAAATACATCGATAAATTCGATCGGTTTCTGTAACTCTTTCGTGCGTTCAAATGTTTATCTTGTAAAGGCGTTAAGATCATGGAATATATGCTGTGTAATATATGATACAGTTTAAGAGGAATGTAGCTCTTACTTTTGTATATGTCACCGTAGTTAAAATTTAAGTTCATCAAACAATAAACCGACAATCGCCATGAAAGAAAAAATTGAACAATTGGCAGCTTTGAACCATCAGGCAGAGCTGGGAGGCGGCGAAGACCGTATCGCAAAACAACACGCAGCGGGTAAACTGACTGCCCGTGAAAGAATCGAATTACTTCTTGAAAAAGGAAGTTTTGTCGAAGTCGACAAATTTGTAACCCATCGTTGTACAGAGTTCGGATTGGAGAAACAGCGTCCGCTGGGCGATGGGGTAGTGACGGGTTACGGCTTGATAGGTAAACGTACGGTATTTGTCTTTGCCCAGGATTTTACGGTATTCGGCGGTGCTCTTTCCGAGACATACGCACGGAAGATCTGTAAGATCATGGATATGGCGATGCAACTGGGTGCACCGGTGATCGGTCTGAACGATTCAGGCGGAGCACGTATTCAGGAGGGTGTACGCTCGCTGGCAGGTTATGCAGAAATCTTTTTACGTAACTCGCTGGCTTCGGGGGTTATTCCACAGATCAGTGCGATCATGGGACCGTGTGCCGGAGGTGCAGTCTATTCGCCGGCTCTGACCGATTTCATCTTTATGGTGAAAGATTCCAGCTATATGTTTATTACGGGGCCGGAAGTGGTAAAGAGTGTGACACAGGAAGAAGTCACGATGCAGGAATTGGGAGGCTCGGAAGTGCACAGCAGCCGTTCCGGAGTAGCACATTTCACAGGAGACAACGATATGGATTGTATCCTGAAGATACGCGAACTCATGTCATTCCTTCCAAGTAATAATATGGAGGAACCTCCGTTCATCCCGACGACCGACAGTGCGAACCGGATCGATGAACAGTTGAATAATCTGATTCCGACCAATCCGAATCAGCCTTATGATATGAAAGAATTGATCGAATCGGTTGCCGACGATCATAATTTCTTTGAAGTACAGGAAGAATATGCCAAGAATATCGTTATCGGATATATCCGGTTGAATGGAAAAACGATCGGTGTTGTAGCCAATCAACCGGCTGCCCTGGCAGGAACGCTGGATATAAATGCTTCCGTGAAGGCGGCCCGTTTCGTGCGCTTCTGCGACGCTTTCAATATCCCGTTGTTGACATTGGTGGATGTGCCGGGATTCCTTCCGGGTGTTCACCAGGAATATGAAGGTATTATTCGCCACGGGGCAAAATTGCTTTATGCTTATTGTGAAGCGACGGTTCCGAAGGTAACGGTCATTACCCGTAAGGCATACGGCGGGGCCTATGATGTGATGAGCTCCAAGCATATCCGCGGTGATATCAATTTCGCTTATCCGACTGCCGAGATCGCTGTCATGGGACCGGACGGTGCCGTGAATATCCTTTTCCGTAAAGAGCTGAAAAAAGCAGAAGACGTAGAGAAGAAACGCAAGGAATTGCAGGATGATTACCGTGAGAAATTCGCTAATCCCTACCGCGCAGCCGAACTGGGCTATGTGGACGAGATCATCGAACCGTCGGGAACACGTGCACGCCTGATCCGCAGCTTCGAACTGCTGGCTAATAAGCGGCAATCCAATCCGCCGAAGAAACATTCCAACTTACCACTTTAATACGCGAACGATTATGATTAAGAAAGTATTAGTAGCCAATCGCGGCGAAATTGCGATGCGAATCTTTCGTACCTGCCGCGTAATGAATATACCGACCGTTGCGATCTATACACATGTAGACCGGGGTGCCTTGCATGTACGATATGCCGAAGAAGCCTACTGTATCTCGGAAGATGAAACAGACACTTCTTATCTGAAGCCCGATCTGATCCTGGCAATCGCCAAGAAAACGGGTGCAGCTATCCATCCGGGATATGGTTTTCTTTCGGAAAATGCAGATTTTGCCCGCAGATGTGAAGAAGAAGGCGTCATATTTATCGGACCGAGTGCCGATGTTATTGCCAAAATGGGGATTAAGACCGAGGCCCGCAAGATCATGAAAGCAGCCGGTGTGCCTGTCGTTCCCGGAACAGAAGAGCCGGTTAACAATATAGCCGAAGTGCGCAAGGTGGCTAAAGAGGTCGGTTATCCGATCATGCTGAAAGCATTGGCCGGAGGAGGCGGTAAAGGCATGCGTCTGGTACGTGATGATGAAGGGCTGGAAGAAGCTTTCCGCCTGTCGCGTTCCGAAGCCGGAAATTCATTCGGGAATGATGCTATTTACATTGAAAAATATATTGAGAATCCGCATCATATCGAAGTACAGGTTTTGGGAGATAAATATGGGAATGTGATCCATCTCTATGAGCGTGAATGCTCTATCCAGCGCCGTAACCAGAAAGTGATCGAGGAATCTCCGTCACCATTTGTGAAGGAAGAGACACGTAAGAAGATGTTGGCTGTGGCGGTGGAAGCCTGTAAGAAGATCGGTTATTATAGTGCCGGGACGTTGGAATTTATGATGGATAAAGACCAGAACTTCTATTTTCTGGAAATGAATACCCGTCTGCAGGTGGAACATCCGGTGACGGAAGAGGTTACGGGTGTCGATCTGGTACGCGATATGATCCTGGTGGCTGCCGGTAATCCGTTGCCATACAAACAGGAAGATGTGGAGTTCAGAGGGGCGGCTATCGAATGCCGTATCTATGCGGAAGACCCGGAGAATAACTTTATGCCTTCGCCGGGTATCATCAAGGTTCGTGAAGCGCCCGAAGGACGTAATGTGCGTCTGGACAGTGCCGCGTATGCCGGATTTGAAGTCTCTTTGCATTACGACCCGATGATAGCCAAGTTGTGTACCTGGGGACGTAACCGTGAATCTGCTATCTCCAATATGGCACGTGCCTTGCGGGAATATAAGATTCTGGGGATTAAAACGACGATCCCGTTCCATCAGCGTGTCTTGCGTAACGAGACGTTCCTGAAAGGGAATTACGATACGACTTTTATCGATACCAAATTCGATAAGGAAGATCTGAAACGTCGTCAGAACAACGATCCGCTGGTTGCCGTGATTGCCGCGGCCATCAAGCATTTCGAACAGGAGAAGGAGGCCTCTGCCCGTATGACAACAGTCCCGTTGGTAGGCGAGTCTTTATGGAAATATTACGGTAAACTGCAGATGACTGCCAATAACTATTAAAAGGAGGATCTGATTATGTCAAAAGCATTAGCAACCTATTTTGCAACAGTAAACGATATGCCCGACACCGAATTCAAGGTGGAAATACTGGAAGACGGCCCGGTAAAGAAAGTCTCCGTAAACGGCAAGATATATAATGTAGATTATAATGTGGGAGGGGATAGCATCTATTCGATCATCCTCAATCATAAATCGCACGGTGTTCAGATATCCAATATATCCGACGATGTGTACGAAGTTAAGAATAAAGGCGATTATTTCCAGGTTCAGGTAATCGACGAACTGAAGAAGATGCGCCTGTCGCGTATCCAGTCGGTGGCTGTCGGCCGTCAGGTGATCACTGCACAGATGCCGGGCGTGATCCTGAAAGTGAATGTGAAACCCGGCGATGAAGTGACTGCCGGAACTCCGCTTTGTGTATTGGTTGCCATGAAGATGGAAAACGAGATACGCAGCCCGATAGACGGGGTCGTGAAGGAGGTTTATATTACCGGTGGCGACAAAGTCGCTGTCAACGACAAAATGTTGGTGGTCGAATAAGTGCTGTTATAAAATCCGTATTTCTCAGAGGGGTACGGATTTTTATTTGTCATAATTGTAAAAAGATTAGGTTCATGTAATGTTAAGCCTTTAATATTTTGGCTTGCATAATAAAATAATGCCTATATTCGCGGCGACTAAATAAAAATATTTTATTCTTAGTTAAAGACGTTTGTTTATTAAAAAAAGAGAGTTTATGAAGAAAAGTTTTTTGTATTTGTTTACCGTGCTATGTACGTTAAGCTTCTTCACCGCTTGTAGCGATGACGATGATCCAAAGGATCCGAATGTGTTGGATGTTAATGCTTCTTATTCCGGCGATAAATTAAGCCTGAAGTATAGTGACGAAATGTTATTAGGTAAAGAAATTTCATTTGATACAAAAGATGGAAAGACGGCAACTATCACAATGAAAGGGACTTTCGATATGAGTTCGATCACTGATCTGATCGGTGGAGGTTCGAAAGCGAATTTTATTCCAAGTCTTGCTCCGGGTGTTATTCCTGGTGAAACGGTTACTACTTTGAATAACGTAGCCTTGACTCTGTCTGGTGAAACTTATACATTTGAAGGTACTGATGAGTCTAATGGACGTACAGTAAAATACACGGGTGAAGTAAAGAAAGACATGCTGACCATGGCTGTGAATGTAACCATGCCGACAAATCCGTTAACGGAAGGTAAATTGTGGAAAATGACAGGTTCTGTCTTTGCTTGGAAATCTAGTGAAAAGTTGCCGATCGGAGATGGTGGATGGGAAACAGAAAATGCAGCTGCACTATTGAATCAAATGTTTATCTCTCCGGAATTGATGAAGGTGCTGGCTGATGTTACTTTTTTACCCGATGGAAATGTCGTTGCTACATATGGGAAAGATGGCTTGAAATCGCCTATCAATCTAGCAAACTATTATATCAAAAGTAGTAAACTGTATGTTACACTGAACATCGACATGATTATTATGACAGCTACGAAAGCTAACAATGCCGATTTGATGGAACTGGTAACAGCATTGCTTCAAACTCCTTTGATGGGCGCACTGAGCGAAGGTTTCCCGTTGAACTATACAGTTGAAAACGGTGTTGCCACTATATCTCTCGACCAAGAATTCATCCTGCCGATCTTGAAAGTTCTTTTAAGCAGTAAATATGTAACAGATATGATTGGCGAACTGATTGCAAGTAATCCGGATATGGCTGCAATGGCCCCGATGATACAGGCTATTCTAGGGGAACTACCAGCTGTTTTGGAAGGAACTACAGAATTAACATTCGGTTTGACTTTGCAAAAATAAACCAGGTATTTCGATTTTATAGTAAAGAGGAGGATGTGTAAACCCACAATCCTCCTCTTTTTGTTTATATGAATCTATTTTAACAGAATCCGGATTCTGTTGTTTTTGATACGATGGCGAGAGTTGATAGATAACTGGAGAAATTCTTGCTTGTCGTATTCGGGAAGATATCCCGAAAAACTTCCTATCTTCGTGCATCTAATGAATGATTTATTACTAATTAAAAGGTATTAGTTTACTTACAAATTTATGAAAACAAAATTACTTTATTTTTTTAGCATGCTTTGCATGTTCGGCCTGTTTTCGGCTTGTAGTGATGACGATAAGGTGGAACCTATCGGAACTGAATTTGATGGTGTTTACAAAGGAACACTCGACGTAGACCTCGACGGAACGAAAGTAGGAGAAAATCTTCCACAAAAAATGTATGTAACCAAAGTTGGCGACAACCAAATCAAGATGGAACTGAAGAACTTCAGTTTTGGGGCGATGGCACTTGGAAACATTTCCGTAGACAAATGTAATGTAGAAAAACAAGGCGATAATGCCTGTAAATTCGACGGCGAAGATACGCTGGATTTACCTATTGTTGGCGAATGTAATGTGGTGATGACCGGTACTATTGCCGGTGAAAAACTGGATATGGTTATCAACGTGAAAGCAACCCAGTCGGGTGCAGCTATCACAGTGAAGGTTGATTTCAAAGGAACGAAACTGGCAGCAGACCAGAGTTCGGAAGCGAAGATCACAGAGCTTACTTTCGATAGTAAAGAAGTTGTTTCGCTGCCGGCAATTGACGGAACAAACATAACCTTTATGGTTTCAGATACCATCAAGGCGGAAGAATTAGCCGCATTGGTTCCTACCATCAAGATTTCCGATAAAGCAACGATCACTCCGGCAAGCGGTGTGGCGCAGGATTTCTCTAAACCTGTCACTTATACGGTTATTTCGGAAGATGGAATCACGACGACAACTTATACCGTTTCTGTAGCAGGTAAAATGCAGAAATATTCGTTAGACGAATGGGTGAATAAGGGTACCGGTAAAGCGGCTTATCAGACTCCGTATCCGGATGATAAATTGGCGACAAGCAGTGCTGGTGCCAGCTATTTGGCATTATTTGGCTATACAGACGAATTTCCGGTTGTTCCAACAGAAGACGCTGTTAAAGGTATGGCAGCGAAACTGACGACAAAGAATACATCGGATATTTCTTTAGCACCTGCTATTACTTCCGGTTCTCTGTATACCGGACGTTTTGCAATCGATCCTTTTAATCAGTTAAACAGCACGAAATTCGGTATTATGTGTGATAAGAAACCGTTACTTTTTAACGGATACTATAAATATACTCCGGGCGAATTGTTCCTCGATGGTTCTGATAAAAAGAATATTGTAGAACATCCGGAATTAACGGACGAATGCAGTATAAAGGGTGTTTTGTATGAAGTAGCTGACGAAAGCGAAACGTTGACTGGTCTGAACATCGGCAATTCCGAAAAGATTGTAGCTGTAGCATCACTGGCTGACGGAACAGCAAAAGCGGAATATACTCCTTTCAGTCTCGAATTTAAATTCCTGACAGGCAAGACCTATGATTCGACTAAATTGTATAAGCTGGCACTGATCTTTTCTTCCAGCAGCAAAGGTGATGCTTTCCAGGGGGCTCCCGGAAGTACATTGTATATAGATGAATTAGAGGTTGTTTTTGAATAAGATACTATTCACGAAATGATGTTGCGTCAAAACAAATAAACCGGACGCAGACTACATAGAAGAGCACAGATTATCGCAGATTTATTTTATAATTAAATATCTGCGTAACTCTGTGCTCGTCTGCGTTATCTGCGTCCGGTAAATCCCGTTTTTGACATACTTTCCCGTTTTGCTATGAAAGCCTTTTTGATTATCTCGGTGCTTTCCGATACAGATAAATAGCAATGAATGTATAAAGAATATTCGGAATCCAGGAGGCCACCATCGCACTTACGTATCCGTTGATTGCGAAAGTAGATGTAACCGTGGTAAACAGAATATAAGAGAAACTTAAAGCCAGTCCGATACCGATATTCAATCCCATGCCCCCTTTGATTTTGCGGGAAGAAAGTGAGGCTCCGATAGAGGTCAGAATAAACGCAGCCATAATAGAGGCGAAACGTTTGTGATATTCGATTTGGAAAGTCTGTATATTGCCGATGCCACGTGTTTTCTGTCGGTCGATATATTCTGCTAATTGAGGCGAAGTCATTGTTTCGCAATCGTTTACCGAGATCAGGAAATCGGACGGTATGATTGTCAGAGTCGTGTCTTTACGTGAACCATGCGTGATATGTTCGCGCATCCCGTCAAAGTCGCGGATCATATAATCGATGACGGTCCATTGGTATAGCGAATCATATTTGATCGAGTTGGCTGTCAGTTTTGAGATCAACTTCTTCCCTTCGAAATGTTCCAAAGAGAAACGGTAACCCATATTCGGACGTGCATCGTAACGGTCGAAATAAGCAATCACACCCGGTTCCACTTCAATCTGTATGTTCCGGGCATATTCCACTTTTTTGTTCCTGATATACTTGTTCTGGAAGTCGATACGTGTACTGTTGGCGGGAGGAATGATGAAAGCACTCAGTATGAAACTGGCTGTCGCGATAATTGCTGCCGAAATGGCGTAGGGCAACATCAATCGCCGGAAACTCATTCCACTTGCCAGCATAGCGATGATCTCGGAATTGTCCGCCAGCTTCGAAGTAAAGAAGATAACTGCGATGAATGTGAACAGCGGACTGAACAGGTTGGCAAAATACGGAATGAAGTTCATGTAATAATCCAGGATGATTGCCTGCAAAGGTACATCCGGCTTCAGGAACTTGTCGATCTTTTCGTTTATATCGAATACGACGGAGATAGAGATAATCAGAATAATCGCGAAAACATACGTTCCGAGAAATTGCTTGATGATGTACCAGTCTATCCGTTTTAATTTAAAATTCATTATAATCTATTGTTTAGTTGCTGTACCATGCCGCTTTTCCAGGTACCGAAGTCGCCGGCAATGATGTGGCGGCGTGCCTCTTTTACCAGCCACAGGTAAAAAGCCAGGTTATGGATAGAAGCGATCTGCAGACCCAGCATTTCGTTTGCCTTGATCAGGTGATGCAGATATGCTTTGCTGTAGAGCGTGTCGACTAGCGAATGACCGTCCGGATCGACAGGGGAGAAGTCGTCTTCCCATTTCTTGTTGCGCAGGTTGATCGTGCCATATTGCGTGAAGATCTGTCCGTTGCGTCCGTTACGGGTCGGCATGATACAGTCGAACATATCTATACCACGTTCGATTCCCTCCAGCAGGTTGATCGGCGTACCGACTCCCATCAGGTAACGGGGTTTGTCTTTGGGTAATATTTCATTGACTACCTCGATCATTTCGTACATCTTCTCCGTCGGTTCGCCGACAGCCAGGCCACCGATGGCGTTTCCGTCAGCGCCTTTCTTTGCCACATTTTCTGCCGCTTGACGGCGCAGGTCAGGATACACGCAACCTTGTACGATGGGGAAGAGGCATTGCCCGTAGCCATATTTCGGTTCGGTAGAGTTGAAGCGTTCGAAACAACGGTCCAGCCAACGTTCGGTCAGTCCCAAAGATTTTTTTGCATAATCGTAATCCGCGTCTCCCGGGCAGCATTCATCGAAAGCCATAATGATATCGGCACCGATGATGCGTTGGATATCCATTACTTTTTCCGGGGTGAAGAGGTGTTTCGAACCGTCGATATGCGAACGGAATTCGGCTCCTTCCTCATGCAATTTGCGATTGTCGGAAAGCGAGAACACCTGGAAACCTCCGCTATCGGTCAGGATAGGCCGGTCCCATGTATTGAATTTGTGCAATCCGCCAGCTTTTTCCAGGATTTCAAGACCCGGACGCAGGTAAAGATGATAGGTGTTACCGAGGATGATCTGGGCATTGATATCCTCTTTCAACTCGGTCATGTGGACGCCTTTCACTGTGCCTTGTGTTCCGACAGGCATAAAAATGGGCGTCTCGATTACCCCGTGATCGGTAGTAATCAAGCCCGCCCTTGCATTTGTTTTAGTATCGTTGTGTTGTAATTCGAATTTCATTACTTATCTTCGCTTTGGGCGCAAAGATAGTATTTTTCTATCAGAATCCGAAGTCATCGACTTCTACGTTTTTGACTTCTTCCTCTTCCGGTAAAACAATGGTCTGATGCACTACATTCGACTTCACGATAATAGCCCGCATCGGACGCACCGGACAGATCGATTCGCATCCGCCACAACCTACACATAAGTCAGGATTTACCTGCGGAATGGTCAGTGTCCCTTCATAAGGCACCATGTGTACAGCCTGGGTCGGACAGTGTTCGGAGCAGGCTCCGCAGTCGGTTCCTTCCGTCTTCACAATACACCGGTTGATAAAGAAAGTTGCAATACCCACCTGCAACGATTTCTTTTCTTCCACCGTGATAGGCTGAATAGCCCCAGCCGGACAAACTTCCGAGCATATCGTACACTCATAATTACAATAACTGCTGATGTAAGCCATACGTGGCTTCAACAGATAATCGAAACCATATTCCAGTCCGGCAGGACGTAATACTTGGCTCGGACATTTCACGACGCAGATATGGCATCCCGTACATTTGTCTTTGAAACGTTCCAGGCTCAATGATCCGGGAGGGGTGATGGGCGGCCATTTTTTACGTCCTTTTCTCTTTCCATGACCATTTCCATTTCCGTGTCCTTCGCATTGTTCGACACCTTCCGCGATAGCCGATACGATTGGCAGCGTGGCTGCAACAGTTGCTCCGGTTGCCAGGAAAGTACGACGGCTGTTTACTGCCGGTTGCTGTTCCATTTTCATAGCAACTTCAGTAATCGCTTTCTCTTCTTTCCGGAAAGGAGGGTTGAAACGATATTGCAGACCACCTTTGGAACAAGAAGAAACGCAGTTGAAACAATCCACGCAACGAGAAGTATCGACAGTCAGATTCTTGGCGTCGATCGCTTCTGCTTTGCAGGTATGTTCACAGTTTCCGCAATGGGTACAAGCCCCTTTATCGAATGATATACGGAAGAATGAATAACGTGACACCAGACTAAGCAATGCACCTACCGGGCATAATGAGTTACAAAACAAACGTCCGCGGAAAATAACCAAAACGGCAAAAACAACCAGAGCCACAATACCGGATACCAGGCCGGCAATACTTACCGTGCTGATCGTTACGTGGAACAATGAATAGTTATCCATTTTCATCAGCCAGTCGGCCAATACATTGTTCCCCCACATAACAGAAGGGCGGAACAGGTTTGCCGCAATGCGTCCGAAGTTACTATACGGATCGAGCAACAGGCATAAACCGGAGAATCCCAGTAGGGCAGTTATCGCAGTGGCCGCCAGCAACACATATCGTACCCAGTTCAATGGCTTATGATATTTAAATCGCCGTACTCCTTTTTTCTTCTTTTTCCCTATGCAGAACAGGCGGTTGATGATATCCTGGAAAACTCCCGCAGGACATAATACTGAACAGTAAATACGTCCGAATACCAATGTCAGGAGAAGCAATACGGCTACAATCCCGAACATACCCGCAAGGATAGCCGGCAATAACTGTGCATGCAGTAATCTGTGTACGCCGACCGGCATCTTATTCGTGAAGTCCAGAAAGAAAAGAAGTATAGGTATAAAAAACAGGGCTGCGAGGAGTACCCGCAGTCCTTTTAAGTAATTAGGTCGCTTCATTTATATTTTAATACGTTTGATATTGATTTTCTTCAAATCCGTTGATCCCAGTTTAAGCTCTTCGCCTTTACCGATATGGCTTACTGCTTCCATGTCCAGTTTCTTTACCTGGTTGAATAAAGCGAGGGCTGCCGTGTCGATTGCAACGATGTTAGGAGATACGATTATTGATTTCAATGTCGCTACATCGGCTGCACTTTTACCCTGCGGCCCGTTCTGATGCATCATCCGGTAAGCATCCACGATATTCAGAACCGGTTTCTTTTGCCAGGTACAGATGTCGGCGATACATTGCTGCAAGTCGTTCTGATGGAAGAAACGACGGTCCCATACGATCCCCATGTAATTCTTCATGGCACAGGAAAGTTTTGCCCCGCCATGATTCTTCAGGATAGGCACATTGATCCAGGCGTCCGCTTCGATCAGTGCTTCGTGTATCTTGGCAGACTTTACTTTTACTCCGTTGGGGATGGATACTTCTTTGAAATATTTCTCATCGTTGCCAGGCATGATGATACCTCCGGCTTCTTTTACGGCAGCAGCTATACCACTGCTCTCATAACATTTCTGCCAATTATCGCAGGTATGGTCGAAAACAGTTACTTTCTCTGCTCCGGCTGCCAGGCATTTTTTCACCAATGCTTTGATAAGCTGCGGGTTGGTATTTCCTGCCAGTTCCGGTGTACGGTCCCATCCGATATTCGGTTTGATAACCACTTTTTGCCCTTTCTTGATGTAATTACCGATTCCCCCCAGGGTTTCCAATGCTTTATCGAGCATCGCCTCAGGTTCGCCACCCATCACAGCTACCATTTCGGGAGCCTGCTCTACTGCCATGGTGTTGGTCGACAATGCTGCTTGCAGCCCTTTAAAGTCTATGGATAATGCGGCACCAGCTACTACACTGGTCTTTAAGAAATCACGACGTTTCATTTTGTTGTAATTGGTTATTAGAATTGTTTATAGATGTAACAAAGGTAGTAATTCTCTGAATTATAGTGTATCTTTGCCCGTAAAAAATATTAATTTAATGGAATTATATGCTTATATATCACTGCATTCCTTTGTCGAAGGATGCGTGGTAACTACCGGGGAACCGGCACTTACTTTACAGGCTGATAATTTATTATATACCGTTCCTCAGGAAGAATATCAATATGGATTGTCGCTGCTCCGGAAGGCGATAGGAGAGTATGAAATACAAAAAGGAATTCCGGCAGAAGAGAGTAAACAGGCTATTCCTTTTTTTCGTGAGAAGCGTCGTATGCTGATCGGGCCGGAAATGGATATTTATAAATTGTCTTTCTATGAAAATGAAACCGAACTCCCGGAAAAGGTAAAGTCCGCTAAACAACCCTACCTGCGTTTGTCTTTCGATTATGAGCAACAGGCGGAACATTGCCTTTTCGAAAACATGTTCCTGGTTCGTTGTAAATACGATGAAAGACAGGTACTCGATAACTTTATTACGCAAATGGAGCGTGAATACGATAAGTTCTTTTTCGATGATGAACACAGCGGCTTTACATCCGATTCCCGTTTCTTCTCGCTTTTATGTAATGCTTGTCTGGAAGTAAAGGAACCGTCGTGTGCACCGGAAAAAGAATGGCGTTTGGCGGTCCTTCGTAGTCCGGTCGATGCCGGTTACCGGTATGAGAACGGGCAACTGAGACCTTTCGTTCCCATTTCTTTGCCGCTGAATGTTATCCGTAAAGTCACTTTACTCGACAGTGAAAAAGAAGAATTGAACTTTAGTGCCCTTGCCGGTTTTATGCAACGCATCGGTTTGTCGCCGGAACGTTACCTGGAAGGATTGCTGGAAGAATAAATAATTCATATTTACATTTTGCTATTTTATCTCCTTAGCCAGTCTTCTGCATGAAGGCTTGGTTAAGGAGATCTTTTTTATGCGTTTCTCCCGACGTTCAGTAAATACAGAAAGATAACCTGAAAGCTGAACTGATAAATTTTTGTTCTTATCAGCTGATGACCTGCCAGGTAATTAAAGAACCTGTTAGCCTTTACCACTGAAAGACAAACATATTGTCATTATATATTGAGTCCTGTTTTTTCTCATTGTAGAGATAAAAAGGGAAGATTTCGATCCGTTTTCTTACCCGAAGAGACCATTTCCTGCTTTTACCTGCCGGTGTATTCCCGTCACCCGGCAGGTAATTTTATTTATCTGCCGGGTAAATCACTGTCAGCTGCCGGGAAAAATAAATTATGAGCCGGGTGAAGAGAACTATGACCGTGCAAAAAAGGTTTATAGGGGAAGAAATGGGAGCGGAACAGGGTGAAATTACCCTGAAAGCGTTCTCCATGGAAAAAGTGATGTTACAAATAATGGAATAAAATGATATATTTGATTTTAATTCCTGTAAAAGTATAACATTTTGATTTACTAATATAAACAATCATGTATGGAAATAACAAAAGAAAACAATCAGAAGAAAAAAGGGCTTTTTCTGCATGAATATGTCGGTCGACGGGCAGAAAGCAAGCGACTGATGGGAAAAGACAGTACGGCTGATCTTTATCAGGCGGCCGGTCATCATTTCTTTGTCTTCTTGGGAAACAGAGATATTCGGGTCTGTGACGTAACGGCGACTCAGGTGAACGATTTTCAGGCTTACTTGCAGGCAAAAGGATTAAAGATCAATACGATCAACAGCTACCTGAGCAGTCTCCGGGCGATATACAATGCTGCTTTCGACGACAAACCGTTTAAAAGAAAACTGCATCCGTTCCACAAACTGAGACTGAAACGCGATATGACAGTCAAAAAGCCATTGTCGGACCAGCAGGTGAAAAAGATGGCGACAGCCGATTTTCGTGACCGTCCCGATCTGACCCTGGCAACGGATCTGGCACTCTTCAGCTTTATGGCGTATGGCATGCCTTTCGTAGACATGGTGCACTTGACGCGGAAGAATATCCATGGACAGGCTATCGTGTACAACCGGCATAAGACCGGTATAGAGATACGTGTCGAGATCACTTCCGGCATGTGGCAGATGATCCGTAAATATGAATCATCGGGCAGCGATTACCTTTTCCCTGTGATGTTTGCTTCGGCTACTCACCGTCAGTACAAGTCCATGCTGTCTGCTCATAACGAAACGTTGAAACAGGTGGGTCAGCTATTAGGTATTCATAATAACCTTACCTCGTATGTGATGCGTTATACCTGGGCCTCCGAAGCCCGTCGGCTGCATGTGGATATCGCCGTGATCAGCCAGGCATTAGGGCATACGAACGAAAAAACGACGCGTGGCTACTTCAACCGACTCGACCAGCCTGAACTCGATCAGGCGAATCAAAAGATAACGAGCCCGATTTGTAAAATACTGTCGGATAAGCAGAAACGCATAAATTGGCGGGGAATTGAAGGAACTTATTTATGAAATAAGGGGTAGCTTATTTATGAAATAAGAACAATTACGAAATGAACATTGATTCTTATTCGCTTTTGTCTTAATACCTAATACTAGATGTCCACAAAGGTAAGAAGATTAGAAAAAATAAAGAAAAAATCATCGTACTTTTTATGTGTATAGGTAATAAAGAAAATCTGGTATTAGCGTTTTGTCTGTAATTTACAATTTTTTAGCCGGTAATAGCTTGTTTATATTGAATTTGATAAAATGAGAATATAATCGGTCATCCCTTCTTGTGTTTTAACAGCTGTTATGTGAAAGTAACAGTGGATTTATACTCTTTTAAACACAATTGAAAGATAAAATAAAAGAAAAACTATCCTATTGTCTTTCAGTCTTTCTTTCTCGGTGTGGCTTTTTCGGGCTGATAAAACTTATTTCATAAATAAGTTCAAACAAAACAACACACATTAGTATGAATAAAAGAACCCTTGAATCCAAAGTGTCCGCGAAATTGGGGATCCCTCAATACAAAGTGAACCTGTTCATCAATACGTTACTGGACTCCATAACGGAATCCCTGGAACAGAACGAAGAAGTCTCTATCCGTGGCTTTGGAACATTCCTGCCTAAAAGGCAAAAAACACGTCCCGTCCGCAATCCCCAAAATGGAGAACCCTGCATGCTGGAGCCTTCCGTCACCGTCAAATTCAGCGTAGGCAGCGACCTGAAAAAACGGCTGAATGAAGACAGCCATATCCAAAAGTAAACAAGAATAATAACCAATAAAACAGCCATATGAAAAAGAATTTCCTTTTGCTGATTTTCAGCCTCCTGACCATTGGTCTTTCTGCACAAAACGAACTGTCGGAAAGCAAGGGTTCGGTTGCCGGTATCAAAACCAACCTTCCCTATTGGGGTACGGCTACATTTAACCTGGGTGCCGAAGTTCGCCTTGCCCGTCACTGGAGCCTGGAAGCGGAAGTCGGCCTGAATCCGTTCGACGGAAAGGAGAACGACGGCAGCTACGGCAAGTCCCTGAAACATCTGCGCGTTCATCCCGAACTGCGTTACTGGTTCTGCGAAACCTTCTACAAACATTTTATCGGACTGCATGTACCATACCTGTTGTACAACGTATCGGACATCAAGCTCCTGGGAACGGAGAACGAACGTCACCAGGGTTGGGGAGCCGGTGTGGGTATCAGCTACGGGTATTCCTGGATCCTTTCCAAGCACTGGAATATGGAAGCGACCGTCGGTGTGGGTTATCTCTACCTCGAATCGGATAAGTATCCCTGCACCAACTGCGGCAGCAAGATCGAGACCGTCAAGAAACATTATTTCGGTCCCACCCAAGCGGCTGTCAGTCTGATTTATCAATTCTAAAATCTGAAAACGTATGAAAAAGAAAGAGATAACCATTATAACCGCCGGTCTGTTGCTCTCTGCTCTGACTGCCGGTGCACAGGAGATTAAGATCAAAGACAAGATAGTAGAAAAGGCCGACACTTCACTGGTGATCGGCATGACGTTCGACCTCGACAGCCTTGAAGTGCGGGGCGACCGCAGTATCGTCTGTACGCCGGTGATCGTCCGCGACGACAGCATACGACCACTCACTCCGGTGATCATCAATGGCCGCAGCCGTCATATATTATATGAACGTACCGGCCGTAATCTTATAGAAAACAAGGAAATCGAGTTGCGCCGCCGCAACGGTGAGGAGCAGAAGGTGGACTATCAGACCCGCACTCCGTTTGCCAAATGGATGGAAAAGTCGGAAGTCGCCCTTATCACCGATGAATGCGGTTGCGGGTGGGACTCCTTGCAAAGCACCCGTTCCCCGTTGTTCGCCATCAACCTGGCTGAACCCATTGTCCTGAAACCCTTCCTTTGCTATCAAACGCCAAAAGTCGAAGCAGTAAAAGCCAGGGCGAAAGAGGGAAGCGCTTTTCTCGATTTCCCGGTGAATAAGACAACCATTTATCCGGATTATCGCAATAACCCTCAGGAGTTGAGAGCGATACGGGAGACTGTCGAGTCGGTACGTAACGATAAGTATGCCACTATCACCGAAGTATATATCAAAGGCTATGCCTCTCCCGAAGGTAGTTATTCCAACAATGCCTACCTGGCAGAAAACCGTGCCAAGGCATTGCGCGATTACGTAAAAGGCCTGTATCATTTCGACCGGGCGGCATTTACGGTCGACTTCGAACCGGAAGACTGGGCAGGGCTGGAGAAACGGCTGGAAACGATGTCGTTGCCGGACAAGGCAGAACTGCTTGCCATCATCCGCGCCGACGAACCTTCTGATTTGGATAAAAAGGAATGGAAGCTCAAGACACTGAATGGCGGAACTTCTTATAAAACATTGCTTAGTGAGGTTTATCCTGCTCTTCGTCATTCTGACTATGCGGTGAAATATACGATCCGCAACTTCACGGTCGAAGAGGCGAAAGAACTGCTCTATACTGATCCGAAGCAACTGAGTTTAAGTGAAATGTTCCAGGTAGCGCAAACCTACGAACCGGGCAGCCGGCAGTATAGCGAGGTGTTCGAAATCGCCGTTCGCATGTATCCGGACGACTCTGTTTCCAATCTGAACGCCGCTAACACGGCCATCAGTAACAAGCAATTGGCCCAGGCGAAGCGCTATCTGAATAAGACAACCGATTCTTCGGAGAAACAGTTGGCCCTTGCCTCCATCGCCATGCTGGAAGGCAATTTGGATCAGGCAGAACAGTTGCTTAATTCATTGAAAGGTAAATCCGACGTATCGGAAGCTGTCGATAAGAATCTGGAACAGATTCGTCTTAAACGGGAAGAATAATTAACTGTAAATGTGACAAAACGGAGTTTTGACACACCGCTACGACATAAACGATAAATTATGGATCATAAATATAAACTATCATCCTTGCTGGCCGCCTGCCTGTTGCTCACTTCCTGCTCCGACGAAATCCGGATAGGGCAGGGAGATGACGAGAATGGGAGAGGGGACTACGAAACCTATCTTCAACTGACTGTCCGTTGCCCCGAAGCAACAGGAGGCAGTCTGCCAACCCGTTCGAACCCCACCGGCGGCGAGAACGGCGACGGCCATGAACCCGGCCAGGCCTACGAGACGCATATCGACGACCTGCTGCTGCTTTTCTACCAGGGCGACAACAAAGCCAATTCTCCGGCCTCGACGCCGATCGACAAGATCATGTACTTCAGCCGCGATAACTTTAACGAAGAGGACAACCGGTTGAACCCCGTCAAAGTCGGTCTCCCCGGCGGGGAATACGACCTGTTGGTCATTACTAACACCGGCGACCTTCGCCCTCAATTACAGGGCAAGACGTTGGGCAGTATCCGCGACTACCTGCAAAAACGTGCCTGGACGGAGAAGGAGGGCAAATACTCCCGCTTTGTCATGTCGTCCAATGGCCATACCAACGACCGTGTTACGCTTTGCGGCGATAATACGGCCACGAACCCCGCCTGTGCCACTGTCGAAGTGGAACGCCATGCCGCCCGCATCGACTACCGTACGGCCTACGACATCTATGACGTGACCGACGAGAAGTTCGGCAAAGCGCAGGTCTCCATCACCGGCGCCATGTTGATCAACAACCTCAGTGCCGGCAGCTATATGCTGAAACGCGTACAGGCAGCCGATGCCGCCACCGGCGAATACGGCAATGCCTCGACTACGGAATACCTGGGTTTGGAACTGCCTGAGTTCGGCGACCATCAGATCAACTATGTAATCGATCCGTGGAGCTATCTAAAGACAACAGCCAACGTGAACAGGAAAGTGTTCAACCCGGATGCACCGGGTGCGGGAAGCCGGCCGCTTCGCAACCTGTACGAAAACTACCTGACTGCCTACGGCACTTCGACGGCCAACTGGAAATTCCCGGCCGGCTTGGGCGAGCGCGTCGGAGACTGGTATCGTATCGGCTATACACTGGAGAACACCGTTTCGAAAGCCAATCAGAGCCGTTTTATCAATATGGGTGTTGTATTTAAGGCGCATTATACGCCTGGCAAATGGTGGGTATATGATCCGGCAACCAAAAAGATAGTCGAAACCGCTTCATCCGACGGTAAGCCGTTTACCTTCTTCTCCTTTGGCGGTAAATTGTACGGAACGCCTGAAGCCGCCATGTTGGCGTACGCTCCAAGCGGAACCGACCTGTTTAGTTATTCTTTTTCCGGCAAAACCTGGGCGGACGTTCAGACATTGGCGGGAAAGATCAAGGAAGGCGATCCGGTCGGCTACAGGAAGCATCTGCTCCGCTCATTGGGAGGCAAGACGCTGACAGCCACGTTGACAACCTCGGAAGCTGCTTCTCTCAGCTGGTCTTCCTATATGAAGACAACTTACGGTTACAGCTTGGAGAACGGCAAACCGGTCATTAATCAGAACGGCAAGGATACCCGCCGGCTATTGGCTTTCTACGGTCTGCATACGTATGCGGACGGTGTCTGCTATTATCCTTGGTGGATCCGCCACTCGAACAACAACGCTTCGACAAAGGGAATTATGGAATACGCTATCGTGCGCAACAACATTTATAAGTTGCGTATCAGCGACATCTACGGCCTGGGGTATGACATTCCGTATGAACCACCGTTCGATCCGGAAGAGCCGATTAAGCCTCCGGTGGATACGGAAGACCCGGAAGATCCCGATAAACCTGGCCCTGGTCCTGGTCCAGATCCCGACCCTACCCCTAAACTATTAAATATAAAGGTGACCGTAGTCAATTGGATCAAACTGGATCCGGAATATGTCTATCTGTAAACAAACTGAAAACGAATCAAATAAAGCATAGAATGAAAACATATATAAAGAACCAACCAGCCGGAATAGGCGTATGGATGATAGCCAGCCTGTTCTTTTTACTCGGTTTCGCTTCGTGCGATTATATCCACGACGACCTGCCGCTGTGTAAGCATACGCTTAGTTTTGTCTACACCCATAATATGAAGTTTGCCGACGCTTTCGCCCACGAGATGGAATGCCAGGAGCGAGCCAAACAGGTCGAACTTTATATCTACGACAAAGAGGGCACCTTCCTCTCGTCGTGCACCATCGCCGGTGAGGAGCTGAAGGCCAACCGCATCGAACTCGACCTACAGCCGGGCACCTACCGCCTGCTTGCCTGGGCGGGACTGAACGAGCAGGATTATACCTGGAACGCCCCGAAGGCCGACAGCCAACTGTCCGATTTCCGCCTGACCGTCAAACAGGAGCAACAGACCGTCGACCGTGAACTGCTCGGCCTCTTCCAGGGTCAGCTGACGCTCGAAATCCCCGAAGGCGGCGAAACGCATACCGACTTCCCGTTGGTCAAGAACACCAACAAACTGCGCTTCATCCTGATCGACGCCAACCCGGGAACGTCTCTCAACGCCGACGACTTCCAGATCCGGGCGACCACTACCAACGGCGACCTCGACGCCGCCAACCAGCCGGTAGCCGACACCCGTCTCACCTGGCTTCCTTATTATAAAGGCATCAAGCAAATCGCTTCTGCCACCGGTACGACCACCTATCCGGCCGTTTGTGCCGAACTGAACACACTCCGTCTGATCAAAGGCGGCAAAGGAACCCTGCATCTGCGCTACAGCCAAGAGACAACCGACTTCCTGGCGGTAGACCTTGCCGACTTCCTCTGCCTGACGCAGATGGAATCGCATCAGCTGGACGCACAAGAATATCTCGACCGCCAGGACGAATACGTAGTCACCATCTACATCGACACCACCGGCGGCAAGGCCCATTGCCTGGAAGTGATCGTGAACGACTGGGTGATCCGCCTGGATGACACCAACTTAAAGGAGGAGATTTAAACCATGAGACGAAACAAACTGAATACCCGACTGGCCGGCTGCCTCTTGTTGTTGCTGGCCTTCCTTTCCGCCTGCTCCCACGAAGAAGGCCCGACCCCTTCGCCCGATTCCGGCTTGGTCACCCTCTCGCTGCAAGTGAAAACAAGTGAACTTCCGGCAACGAAAGGCGAGGGAGAGGATACGGAAGCATTAAAGAATGAATACATCCATTCGTTAATCGTTTTATTGGCTAAGGATGAAACTATTGTAGAAAGGTGGGATGTAAAAGAGGGAAAGGGGGCTTCAAGAGAGACCTGGGCTTCTGACCAAATCTCCTTGGAAACAGGCAGCTATGTTGCGTATGCCTTTGCCAATATGGAAAGCCTGCCGGATGAAGGGGGGAGTTTTCTTAACACATTGACGGAGACTCAGTCTATCAGCGATTTGGAAACGAAAGTAGTAACGATGTTCAATGGTACTAACTCTTATAATCCGGAAACAGGAACTTACCTTCCCATGAGCCGCCGTTATCCTTTTAACTTAACAGAGAATACGACAGTAACCATCCCCTTGGTAAGAATGCTCAGTCGGGTAGAAGTATCCGTAGAAAGGGATGGAGAAAGACAAGAACCCATTTCAAATTTCTCCTTCTCCGGCTTTGTGGATAAGATGAACTTGTTTGTTGATCCGTATGAGTTAAACGATGTAATGGAGTATAATGAAGATGGAAAGTTAAAGACTCCGGTAGATGCTAGTATGGTTACAGATGGATATAAAAAAAATGGGACGTGGAATGGAGATCCTTTCTATTTCTACGTCAGCGAAACAATAGGTGACTTCAAAATTAATTTAAACTTGGATGACACTCCAATCGGCGAGCGTACACTCACTCGAACCGTCCTAGTCCGCAACCGTATCTGGCCGATTCATCTGATTATAAAAGATACGCAATGCAAATTCAAATTTGAAGCTTATAACCAGCCCATCGGAGGAGCACCGGAGTACATCAAACCTATTACGGACGAACAGAACAACTACAACCTTCCTGTCAAAGGTGGAGGAAACTTTACGTTGACATTGGAAGGGGTTTATCCGACTGGGGCATCTAGTAATGAACTAACCATTACTGGGTGGGAAATTGAAGACTGGGAGTCTGTTAAAAACAGTATTTATTCAAAAAGTGAGGGGAAAAGTGAGGGCTCTCCACTTAAAATAGCAGGTCGCATACCATCTAAAGCGAAAGATATACCAATGACAGTCGTTGCAACAGAGGAGAATGGAAAAAAACATACATTCACCTTCAACCTAAGTGCAACAGATCTCTTTGAATTAAACCAATAACAAGATGAAACATACAAGAATACATATAAATAAAAAAGCCCGCAGCCTGTTCCTGCTTTTAGGAATGCTGGCTGTGACGGTGTGGGGATATGGGAAGGACTCGGGAACTCTGAGTACTGACCATGTTACGCCTTTTGATTTAGCGTTTAATAATTTAAGAAATGAAGGTGACCCTTCTTCTAAAAATAAGTACCAAGGCTTTGTCCACGAAAAAGAAGAAATCATCTATTTGGCTCCCGGAGATAGGGTAATGGTTGAGTTATGTGGCACAGGAGGTGCACAGATAGACGATTATGTAAGATGGTACGTAGACCCTAATGCAACATATTTAAAAGATATAAAAGAGTATATGGATGTATATAGTCCTGTGAATAAAATCTTGGGAAATAAAGGTGAAGATGCAATGTTATCACCTAAGAAGGATAGTAAAAGTGGATATGACACTCAGTCTAGGTATCTTTATTATAAAGAAGAAGACAAGGACGAATTTGTTACAGGATATTTGCATCATACAGGGAGTTCTAATCCACAACTTCGTTATGTATATTTAAAAGCACCGAAAAAGTTTGAATCTGATGAATATGTTATCTACTGTGATCTTGGTAAAACTCTAAAATGGAATGAACATCTACATGATGAACTAACCGCCGGAACATACATAGCTAACCGAATCAATTTACGGCGCAAATATATTATTAGACCTGCTAAAAAGATGGCAGATGCTATACAAAAATATAATAAAGGTGAAGATTTAGGAGAAGAAGCCTCCTTTTTCGGCAAATACGAGATTCATGCACCAATAGAAGCCAATTATATAACTTTGCGATTGCCTCACGCATTGAGTAATTATTATACAGGTTCTGGAACGGCTTTGAAAAAACCTGAATACTTGTATTGGAGCTTTTACAAAAATGGCGAAGAGACTCCAGTTTATCAAGTTAAAACGGAGTATGAGAATGGGTATACTGATGGAGGAGGAGTAACATCTGAATGGAAGCAATGGGATGGACTAATTAAATTAGGTAGTCACAATGTCCATCTCCGTGCCCATGTCCTTGACGTGGCAATGAATATGCTGAAAATAGAAGATAAGACAACCCGACAGACATATACTGTTGTAGCTGCATTGGGAGATGAAAATAAGGCAGATACTGAAAAAGAGATAGTCACCATCACTCTGAATTTAGAGCCGAATTATAAGGCACTGACTGAAAAAGACTTTACGACAGCAAACAACCTTTATCAATTCCGTTCGGAAGAAATCTTGGAAAAATATTACAAATCCTTGGGGAATATTTCTTTTAATAATAATGAACAAGGAAAAGGAGAAGGATATAATGGGGAAAAAATAGTTGATAACCAAAGAAACTGTATACTCGAAAAATCAACACCATTAACGAATAAGAATAATATGGGTGTCGTACCTTTGCAACAAAACTATTCTAATTATGGGTTTGGAGCTCTTGCGAATAACAATACTAATAACAATGATATTAACCTAAGCGTATCAGGGTCTTACCAGCCCGGTCGTGGAGAATATGCCTTTATGCGGTCTATAGGGGTAGATGGTATTAATGGTAATGGGCAGTCTCTGAAAGACGAGGTAATGGTGGATAACAATGGCCCTTGGTATCATTTTACACCAAGCGAGGATGATACTTGGGGGCGTTCTCCCTTCTATGTTTACGACCGACGTTATCAAGTTCTTAAAGAGCACGGCTTCTTCATGTATGTCGATGCCGATGAATCCCCAGACTTGATTACCTTATTGCCGATAGACAACGCGGATATTACGTTGTGTAATGAAACACAAATTGTAGTGACTGCTTGGGTGTGTAATTTGAATAGATCCTCAAGTACGAAAAAAAGATTGATATCTGTGTCTGAGATTAAAGAAACACCTCATCAAGTCGATGGAAAGATTGAGGACGGAGAGGGTTCTATCCAATATCCCAAAGTAGCCGGAACAGACCTTGGCTTTACTTTCAAAGCTTTAAACCAGGATACTAACCAGGAAGAAATCATCTACAAATATTATAGTGGAGAGATTGAAAATAATGTGCGAACGGCTGATCCAAATGATGCACAATATAATAATAATAAAGGAGCCATACCAGCCGAATGGCAACAAATCTACATGTCATTCACTATCCCCAGTAAGAATTACACGAATTACAAACTCGAAGTAGCCAGCAACTGTCTGCATACCGATGGGGGCGACTTTGCCATCGACGATATCCGGGTGTATATGTCGCAGCCCCAAGTGAACTCCGTTCAGGAAAACCTGTGTGATGAAACATCTAGTCTTCTTATCAAGGCCAACTACGATCTGTTGCTGAATAATATTGGTTTGAATGAACAAAAGATGAATTTATCTGAGAGTGAGAAGATTCCTACTTGGTCACAACAGTCTTGGGAGTTAACAGCAGATGGAGACCACGGTGGCGATCCCCGCCATTATCACATGTATTATACGGTTGCTCAAAAGTATACACCTACTGAGCAAGATAACAAAACAGATAACGGATTCATCTCTGCCGATCAGAAAGGCTGGGTCGTGAAATATGGTGAGGACTATTGGAGATATTTGTTTTTAAATTATAATAACGAAGATAATTATGCTCCAAATGGTGCTGAAGATGCCTTTGGAACGGCTATCATTTCTGTGAATAAGTGGGATATACCAACATTTGAAGAGGTAGAAAAGGTTAAAAAAGAGATGGAGGATCGGAAGCTACAATTAGAAGATACAGAGATAGCTAAAAAGCTACGAACCCACGAACTCGCTTGGCTCGATACCGAAAATGATCAATACGTTGTTTTAGGTAAGTTAGCTATCGACTATGGTATTTTAACAGCAGGACACGAGTATTATATCCAACTCTTTCCGCATTTTATGACAGGAGTTGAGCGCCCCATGCCATCCGACAAATGTGCCATCTCCAATAAATTTAAAGTGGAAAAGTCGCATACGATTTATGTAAAGGCAGATGTGACAGGGGATGGTAAAGAATTAGATGGAACTACGATAGTCCCTGACGATGCATTCCTTTCCAGCGATCTGAAGATTTTGGATCTTAGCGAAAGGACAACAGACGGCGATGATGGCATTCCAACTGTCGGGAAATGGATAACCATAAAGGATATGTATTTCGATTGGTATTTGGGGGAGAAGGATGAGACAATCATGGATGCGTTGAGTATGTTCCGTAAGTACTATCAAAGTGAGATAGAAATAGACCAGATTAACGGAACGGAAGATTTTACAAATGTTATGGCACAGTCTATTAAGGATGCTATTACTGCTGGCAAATTATATCTTTTTCAAAATCAATTATCTCTTAAGGATATTGATGAGAACGTCGACTATTCAACCATTACACTGTTTCCGATTGATTTGGCTACAGCTATAAATACAGTCGGTGTTACAACTGACCCAGCAGGTTGGAGACCGGAAGAAGGTAAAGTTTATCAATACTGCGACGGCCCGTTCCAATTCTCCGTTCGCACTGGCGATCTTATCCCAGCAAGCGTCAACAGCATAATCCGTATTGGCTCTTGGCAGTTGGAAGAGTTGAAAAATGATAACCAAAAGTATTTGCGTATTCCTGTGTTTAATGCGGTTGGTAAATTAGAGGCAGCTATTAACACGGATGTTGTCTTAGCTGCAATTGATGAGAAGATAGTAAAGTCTACTTCAAACCCTGTTGTTGCTAAATTAAAGACGTTGGTTGTAAATGCTGAAAATAAAGTAGATGATGCAGATAATATTACTGACGACAAAATCAGCAAACTAGACCCTACAAGTAATTATCTCGATTTGGTATTTACAGGTGATGGGGTTAATCAAAAAGTTTTCGAAGAAGGCCATACCTACACCGTTAAATTCCACTACCAAAAAGTAGGGGCTTCGGGCACTAAGGCTAATGATAAAACAGCCGAACTACACATCAAAGTCGTCCCCAAATACCTGACTTGGAATGGCTCTGTAAGCTCCGACTGGAATGACGATGCGAACTGGGAACGTTCTAATCGAACAGATGATCTTTACTTTGACAATGGAGGTCCGCAACCTGATTTCAAGAAAGCCTTTGCTCCCATGAAAGGTTCCTATGTAACCATGAAGAAAATGGACGAAGGAACTGCGACAGTATTAGGACCTTTAGGCGATAAAAATGGATTAGGATTAGGTCAAGAGTTTGTTCTCAATCTAGAGGATAATGACATCCAATACGAAGTAGTGGCAGAAGATCCGTATGTCAATGATGAGTCAACAAACAGAAGTACAGATATTTGGCATGCTTCAGATCCAAACGACGGCAACCGCTACTACGCCATCTACTACTACGGCAACTGGTGTAAAGAGATCTACTTCAAGCCCGAAGCCATGTTGCAATACCAGCAACATCTGACATACGACAAAGCCTGGGTAGACTTCGAACTGACACCGGAACGTTGGTATCTGCTCTCTTCCCCATTGCAAGATGTGGTTTCGGGAGATATGTATTTGCCGGCAACGTCAGGTAAATTATTTGGCAGACAGGAGACGGAGGCGTTTAAAGATATCGAATATGATTATCAAAATAAAGGCAACGACCGCTTCAACCCGGCCGTCTACCAAAGAACGTGGAATGGTGCGGCTACTAATTATGGTTTCGATATGAATAAGTCTGATCTTATCATTCAAGGTGACTGGAGTAACCTGCATAACGATGTATATAAATCATATATACCGGGAACAGGATTCTCTGTCGGTGTACAGTTAAGGAGTGGAGAGATTCAGGAACCGAATACAAAAACGTTGTTCCGCCTGCCGAAAGCAGATGAGAAATATCAACTGCAAAGTAGTGAAAATACTGGTAGTTATACAGAAGTTACTCTACCTGATGATATAAAGGAGTTGCAACGTTCAAACAAGTTAGTAGAAATTAAGGGCGATAAGGTAGAAATAACAATACCGACAAGTATAACCCGACAAACAACGAATGAAGACTACCACCTAATCGGTAATCCGTTTATGGCAGCATTGGATATGTCTGAGTTCTTAAAAGAGAATACAGACAAGATAGAAAATGTAATTCGTTTGTTTACTGAAGAAGGGGAAAAGGTATATACCGTTACTGAAGATGGAACTACACTTTCCAACACTCCGGAGCAGATTTTCACTATCGCCCCTTTGCAAGGTTTCATGGTGAAAAAGACTGGAACTGATGAGGCTACAATCACTTTCAACACCAGCATGACAACCGTCGAGGAGGGTTCCGCCACACTCCGCTCTTTGCTGGCGGATGCCGAGCCGAAAGCCGCTTTCCCGCAACTGTTCATAACGGCTGAACGTGACGGGCAACAGAGTTCAGCGATGGTTGCCTGTCGCGAAGAGGTTTCGGTGGGCTATCGGGATGGTGAAGACATCGTTATGATTACGGATCCCGATCGCATGGAAGTGCCGACCGTCTATACATTGGCGGGCAATCGGGCGGTCATAATCCATTCAACACCGGATATGCACAATATACCATTGGGTATTTACAGTGACAGCAAGGATCCGGTGGTTGTTCGTTTCAGCGGTGTGGAAGCGTTTAGCGTTCCGGTCTATCTGTATGATGCCGAAACCCAAACGTCGACACTGATCGCATCGAGCAATCAGGAGCTGCCCCTTTCCGGCAACACCCACGGCCGCTACTTCCTGCGCTCCGACTACGTGCCGACCGACAACGATGTAGTGAAGGCAAAGGGAGCCATATCGATCTACTCGATGATGCCGGGGCAGGTGATTGTTTCGTCCATCGACCCGCTGACCCGTATTTGGGTCTACAACCTCTCCGGACAGTTGGTTACCAGCCGAAACAACTTGAATACACCGACTGCTTATATAGATGGACTGCTCCCCGGTCAAATCTATATCGTAAAGGCTGAGACTGCCAGCCAGGTACAGACGGAGAAAGTGGAAGTCCGATAACCCCTCTACATCTCTGAATATTAGAAAAAGCTGTGTTCTACTCTAATGGACACGGCTTCTTTTGTTTTTTACTACAAACACGCTTATTTTTCCATTGTAGAAAGCCACATCGATCGTATGAAGGTTCCGACAATCCGTACCTGTCAGCCAGGGCAGGCAAGGGAATTTATCCTTGCCAGTAAATAATAAAGATATGTACGAAGAATTAAAAGCCCTTTTCGGCAAAGAGACTCCATCCGTGAGAAAGTTTCAAAAAATCCTGAACGAGTTGCCACCCGCCCGTCGTCTGTATTATCTTCAATTGGCTTATAAGGCTGCCTTTTGCGAATGGAACGTGATGAATGTGCGCTACCGTTTGTTTTTGACTCACCTGTTTACCCGTGACTGGCAGCGTACGCTAAACTTTCTGCTGGAAAGTACTGTGCTCGGCACGTTGCAGTTCGACTTGCAGGAGCCGGAGATCATCCAGCGGTTTATCGGGCAACTGGAGAATCCGGAGTACAGCCCGAATCCTTCTTTTCTCCATCTTGCCTTTTCGCTGGCGCTGGTTTTTCCTTATCCCTGGTCGATTGGGTATCTGGGTGATAAGTTGCGGACACAAATCCTGACCTCGGAGGATCTTCTCCGATTGAATAAAGATACGCTTTTGGGTAGTGATCCGGGAGATAAATTCTATCGTGACTATAAAGAAGCAATGAAAAACAGAGACAGGAAACTTCGCTGAAGTATTGGTTGGAAGGAACGGGAACATTGTATAAAATGAATGCAAAAAAACCGGAGATGATGATGCCACGATAATAACAGCAAAGAGTGGATAAGAGGGGCTATTGTCTGTATGTACAACTATAGCGTGCAGAGTTGTCGTTATTATGGCAGAATCTGTTTTTCTTACTCTTATATATTGTCAGTGTGTCCCGATTACGGGCATATAACTACAAATATAGGTATTATGGCAATGAAGTTTAAATTGGTTACCAGAAAAAACATGGGGCCGGATCAGAAAGACATTCCTGAGAAGAAGTATGCGCAGATGGTGTGTGGCGATTATGTTCCTTTTGAAGATTTTTTGGAGGAAGTAGGCGATAGCACCGGGGTGGGTAGCGCTGGCTCGAAAGCAGTGATTGACCGTATGGTGGTGGTTTTGGTTCGTCATCTGCGGCATGGGCGTAGAGTCCAGGTGGGGGAATTGGGGCATTTCCGGTATAACTTCGGTTCGTCGGGAGTCGAGAAAGAGGATGATTTTGTCACCAGTATGATCCGCGAACCTCGTGTTCGTTTCTATCCGGGGAAAGCATTGCGTGTAGCGAAGAGTCGTACGAGCTTCGAGAAGATTTCCCTTACTGAAAAAGCTGAAGAAGGGGATGATGACGACAGACCGGTGATCGAGTGAGTTGACAGTTGACAAGTGACAGTTGACAGTTAAAAGACGGAGATTATGAAACGGTTGACGGTTCAGTTGATTATTGCAATCCTGCTCACATTGAGCGGGATTGTTCTTCTCTTCAGCGGATTCTGGATCGATCCTCAGGGATTGATCGATAGTAGCGTATTGGTGGCTTTCGGGGAGATCAGTACGTTTGCGGGTGCCCTTTTCGGGGTGGATTATTCCTATAAATTTAAAATCAAAAACAATGAATAACACAAATCACAAAACCATGTTGAGCGAACATTTCTCGCTCGAAGAATTTACTTATAGCCGCATCGCTGTGGAGAATGCACTGGATAATACGCCGCCTGCCGAAGCAAAGTCGGCTTTGCAGCATCTGGTCACCTGTCTGCTGGAGCCTTTACGCCAATTATATAAAGCTCCGATTGCTATCCTGAGTGGATATCGCAGTGAAACGGTAAACCGTCTGGCGGGTGGTGTTCCTGCGAGCCAGCACCGGAAAGGGGAAGCCGCGGATTGTTATGTTGTCGGAGGTCCGGAGAAGCTGCTCTCTCTTTTGAAAAGTTCGGGATTGGTTTTCGATCAGGCTATTTTGTATAAGCGGCGTCGTTTCCTGCATCTTTCATTGAAAAAGGAGGGGAGAAACCGGATGCAGGTGCTGGTTTATATGGTTTGTGTGATTTGTTTGTTTTCGGGGTGCGGCATAAGGAGGAATGTAAAACAATCGGAAAATTACAGTCATGAAGATTCGGCTTATTGGGTTTGTAATGACAGCTTATTATTACAAAAACATTCCATTCTGCGTGATTCCTTATCCTGGGAAGTAAAACGAATAGAATATCTTCCGCCGGATAGTTCCGGCAGGCAGTATCTGCAAAGTGTCGCTATCGCCCGGCTTCTTCATTCTGGTAGCAGAACGGATAGTCTTACTGCTCGATCCTCTTCGCAACAATCTTATTCCACACGTATGGTTGAGCAAGTTTATACACAGAAAGATCGCTCTGTAATAAGTCGTAGAGCGATCTTTTGGTTTACTGTTAGTGTTTGTCTTCTTATTATGGGGATTATTTATGTCAGAAGAAAGCGATTTCTTTATAATATGTATTGTAACCTTTTCCGGAGAACTTGAGAGAACACAATCTGTAATTTGGGTTATATTACCCGTAATTCGTCTACAAATAATCTCTTTGTGACCAGCTACTTTTGTAACATGAAAAATAATTAATTGAATTATGGAAATTATTAAGAACAAAGAGTATGAAGGCGAACGTCCTTTATTTGCTACACACGATTTACAACTGGAAAATGTAACGATTCATACTGGCGAATCTGCTTTAAAAGAATGCAGTAATATCATTGCGGTAAACTGCCGCTTCGAGGGTAAATATCCCTTTTGGCATAACGATGGTTTTATCGTGAAGAATTGCCTTTTTACCGATGGTGCACGCGCTGCCCTGTGGTATTCACGGAACCTGCAAATGAGTGACACTATTGTAGAAGCTCCGAAGATGTTCCGTGATATGGATGGGATCAAGTTAGAGAATGTGCGACTATCCAATGCGTTGGAAACGCTCTGGCATTGCCGTAACGTAGAACTGAAGAATGTACAGATCGACAAAGCAGATTACCTGTTTATGCACGGAGAGAATATCCGTATTGAGAATTACAGTCAGAATGGAAACTATTCATTCCAGTATTGTAAGAATGTAGAAATCCGTAATGCCGTTATCAATTCGAAAGATGCTTTCTGGAACACTGAAAATGTGACCGTGTATGATTCCGAACTGACCGGTGAATATCTGGGATGGCACTCACATAACCTGCGTCTGGTAAATTGCAAGATATCCGGGACACAAGCCCTTTGCTATGCGCATGACCTGGTAATGGAGAACTGTACAATGGCGGATGATGCTGATCTCTGTTTTGAATATAGCAGTGTGCAGGCAACTATTAATAGCCCTGTACATAGCGTGAAGAATCCGCGTACCGGACGTATCACGGCTGAATATTACAATGAAATCATCATCGATGAAAACATCCTGAAGCCGGCAAACTGTGAACTGAGACTGTGGGATAACGTAACTTGCTTCAATCAATGAAATACAATTTTGACGAACTGATTCCCCGTCGCAGAAGTAACTCCTATAAATGGGATACGGCGAAAGAAGAGGATGTCCTGCCCATGTGGGTAGCCGATATGGATTTCCGTACGGCTCCCTGTGTGGTTGATGCATTGCGCAGGCGGGTGGAACATGGCATTTTCGGTTATACCAAAGTGCCGGCCGCTTATTATGAAGCTGTAACGAACTGGTTCACGAGACGGCATGGTTGGCTGATAGAGGAAGACTGGATTATTTATACTTCAGGGGTAGTTCCGGCCTTGTCTGCTGTAATCAAAGCACTCACCCTGCCGGGCGATCGTGTATTGGTACAGACACCGGTCTATAATTGCTTTTTCTCCTCTATTCGAAATAACGGTTGCGAAGTGGCCGTCAATCCTCTTCTTTATACCGATGGAACTTACCGGATTGATTTCGAAGGTTTGGAAAGAGAAGCCTCCGACCCAAAAGTCAAATTATTACTTTTATGTAACCCACATAATCCGGCAGGCAGGGTTTGGACCCGGGAGGAACTGACGCGTATCGGCGAGATTTGTTTTCGGAATGATGTATTGGTTATCGCCGATGAAATTCATTGTGAATTGGTTTTCCCGGGACATACTTATACGCCTTTCGCCTCCATTTCGAAAGACTTCCTGATGAATTCCGTTACCTGCATTTCACCGAGTAAGGCATTCAACCTGGCGGGATTACAGATAGCAAACATTATTTCTGCTAATGAATATGTACGTATGAAAATAGACAAGGCCATCAATGCCAACGAGGTCTGCGATGTGAATCCTTTTGGTGTTGAAGCCTTGATTGCCGCTTACAATGAGGGTGCAGAATGGCTGGAAGAACTTAAACAATACCTGCTGGATAATTACAATTATCTGAAAAGTTATTTTGAAAAATATCTTCCCCATTTGAAAGTATTACCATTGGAAGGCACTTATCTGGTTTGGGTAGATTGTTCTGCCCTGAAACAATCTTCAGAAGAAATAGTAAAAACTTTGCTGGATAAGGAAAAGCTGTTGGTAAACGACGGGAATATGTATGGTGAAGCTGGTAAAGATTTCATTCGCATCAATATTGCTTGTCCGAGAGCACTTCTGATCGATGGTTTGGGCAGGCTTAAGCGTGTACTGAATTAGTTATAAGACTCAGTGAAATATTTATAAATCACCTCAGATATAGAGGATATGATCTTTGCATTTGTTTCCATGCTCTCATTCGAATCTTTGATAAATACAGCAACAGTGTATCTGCTTCCATTCGGGAGCAGAACAAAACCGATATCGTTTGTTCCAATGAATTGTCCCTTTGCATTCAGATCGCTGGTACCGGTTTTGTGTCCTATCACTGCGTCAGTTTTTAATAATGGCTGGGGGAGACGGTCTTTTCCGGTTTCACATTCGATCATGATGTTTTTGAGGAATTCCTGATATTCATCTTTGAATAATGACCGGGTAAGTAGAATTTCTAATAAACGGGCAGCTTCCAACGGTGTACTCCAGTTCAGGTAGCAAGCAGATAAATCCTGATGCATATCATCTTCGGTGATTACAATGGAAAATTGCTGTATACCTAATGAACGGATATATTTGTCCGCAACTGAAGGACCACCTATATATTTGAATAAGACGTCGCAGGCAATATTGTCACTTAGCTGAATAATGTATTTCAACAGTTCGTTGATCGGAAGGGAAATATTACCCTGGGGATATTTATCGCGTAACGGACTGTAAGTGTTTTCAATTATATCCTCTTTCTCAATCCGTATTGGGGTATCGAGAGGCAGATTATTTTGCTGCAGATAATTGAGTACCGCCAATGCCTGATGAAACTTGAATACACTCATCATCGGATACCGGTCTTCATTATTAATGGTAACAGTATCTTTACCATTTAATATGATACCTACACCTATCCGGGCTTTTTTATCTTTGATAATTTCCTGAATATTGGCTTTTAATTGCTCTGATTGTGCTTGTAAACCAGTTATGTAACAGAGGCTGCAAAGGGCGAGAAGAATAATACGTAAGTGTTTCATGAATATAAAATAAATAGCTTTTATACCGCAAGGCTTTCTTTTATTTCCAACTGATAAGCTCTTCCTCTGTCGGTCGTTATTTTCAGATTGCTGTTATCCTCCACCAACGGACGCAGGCGGCGGATCAAAGTGTTCAGTGTTTCGTCGGCATTGTCTTTACCCGGCCATAGCGTATCACAGATATCTGCTCTGGGCAGGATATGAGAGGAGGAAAGGAAAAACATTTCCATAACCTTATATTGTTGCGGGGTAAGTTTCAATTTCTCCCGGTCTTCTTTATAGAAGCAGGCATGGCGACAAGAGAATGTAAGATTACCGAAAACCAGTGTTTTCTCTTCTTGTGGCAGACTTGTGCTTCTGCGACGGAATAAAAAGATAGAAAGGGCACCGGACAGGATAGCTGCTATCAGCAGTACTAAAGGAGTCCGTTTATCTGTAAGTGCCAGAATATCCTTAGTCGAATAATTGATATATCCTTGAAAAGATATTCCTAATTCTTCCTGTGATGCTTCGGGGAGATTTAAATTAGCGCTCAGCCAGATAACGGTATCGCTTGCCAGGTAATTCTGTGCCTGATCTTTTTCAGGAGTTACGTATGCGATAGATTTATCCGTCGCTTTCTTATTTTTTACGTGAACGATAATACCGCTTTTCTCTTTCAGCTGTTCAAACTTCAATGCTTCGGCAAAATCTTTATTATAACTCTCGATAGAAACCGGATTTCCGAAAACGGCAGACAAGCGCGAATAAGTCTTGAGTGTATCCTGGTTCATCCATTGTTCGGAGTTTTGCATAATGGTCTGCTGCAATGCCTGGTTCAGATCCGAAACGATTGCTTTCTGTGTTTCCGAATAATTGTGAAAGCCGAAACTGAATGATAGTACAAGCATGCAGGCTGTAAAAATAACCGATAGATTTGCTGCTAACCGTGTGTTCATCGTTTTTCTTTTATTAACGCCCGAAGATAAGAATTTATTGTAAGATTCGGATAAATAAAAATTAGTACCTTTGTATTCCTAAAAAGAGAAGGTACGTGGAAGAATATCTGGATCAACTGAATGAGAGTCAGCGCGAAGCTGTTATATATAACGAGGGACCGTCGCTGGTGATTGCCGGCGCCGGTTCCGGTAAGACAAGAGTACTTACTTATAAGATTGCTTATCTGGTACATCTGGGGTTGGCACCTCAAAGCATTCTGGCACTTACTTTTACCAACAAAGCGGCGCGTGAAATGAAAGAACGTATTGCCAAGATAACCGGTGACCAGACGGCACGCCGGTTGTGGATGGGAACGTTCCACTCGATCTTCTCACGTATCCTTCGTTATGAAGCAGAACATATCGGTTATCCTTCCAATTTCACGATTTACGATGCTGCCGATTCGAAAAGTTTATTGAAGGCTATTATCAAAGAGATGCAGCTGGACGACAAAGTGTATCGTATCGGAATGATACAAAGCCGCATTTCGAATGCTAAGAATGCGCTGGTTACTTGGAAGGCTTACGAGCAGTCTAAGGAGTTGATGCAACACGATATAGACTCGAAAGTCCCTTTGTTGCGTGAAATATATAAACGTTATCAGAATCGTTGCCAGCAGGCAGGAGCGATGGATTTCGACGATTTGTTGCTTCAGACGAATATCCTGTTCCGCGATCATCCGCAGGTATTGGATAAATACCGTAGCTTTTTTCAGTTTGTATTGGTCGACGAGTATCAGGATACCAACTTTGCCCAACATTTGATCGTCCAGAAGCTTTGTGAGCAACACCGCCGTATTTGTGTGGTGGGAGATGATGCTCAGAGTATCTATTCTTTCCGCGGAGCCAATATCGATAATATCCTGCAATTCAAAAATCAATATCCGGGTTGCCGTATCTTTAAACTGGAACGTAATTATCGTTCTACACAGAATATTGTGAATGCAGCAAACAGCTTGATCCATAAAAATAAAGAACAGATATTCAAGAACGTATATTCAGAAAAGGAGCAAGGCAGTAAAGTCCGTGTCTCTTCTTCCTATTCCGATTATGAAGAAGGATACGCTGTGGCCGCTATGATCAATGAAATGCGGATGCGCAAGGATTATGATTATTCCGAATTTGCCATCCTGTACCGGACAAATGCCCAGTCTCGTATTTTGGAAGAGGCGCTTCGCAAAAGAGGAATACCTTATAAGATATACGGCGGTTTGTCTTTCTATCAGCGTAAAGAGGTGAAAGATGTGATTTCATATTTACGTCTGATTATCAATCCTCATGATGAGGAAGCATTCAAACGTGTTATTAATTATCCATCGAGAGGGATCGGGGACACGACGGTTAATAAAATAATTAGTGCTGCGACCGAAAATAACGTAAGTCTTTGGACGGTTTTGAATGCTCCAATAGACTATGCGTTGCCGATCAATAGCGGTACAGCGAAGAAATTATCTGATTTCCGTGAAATGATCGAACGTTTTATACAAGAGAATGAACGTCTTTCCGCAGAAGAAATGGCGGCAATGGTTGTGAAGGAAAGTGGAATAGTCAGTTCACTTTTTCAGGATCGTTCGGTAGAAGGAATCAGTAAGCAGGAGAATCTGCAGGAATTATTGAAAGGTATCGCCGAGTTCTGTGAACTGAGACGTGAGGAAGGTGTCGAACAGGTTTCTTTGGCGGACTTCCTTTCCGAAGTATCTTTGTTGACCGATCAGGATAATGACAAAGACGAACAGGCGAATAAAGTAACTATGATGACGGTTCATGCTGCCAAAGGGCTGGAATTCAGGAATGTGTTTGTTGTCGGTTTGGAAGAAGAGTTGTTCCCGTCTTCCATGTCGAAAGATAATCCGCGTGCGGTGGAGGAAGAGCGCCGTTTATTTTATGTGGCAATCACTCGTGCCGAGGAAAACTGTGTGCTGACTTATGCGAAGAGCCGTTTTCGGAACGGACAGAGTGCCATGTGTTCTCCCAGTCGTTTCCTGAAAGATATCGATGTGCAATTTTTGGAACTTCCGGCTGATACGTCGGCAGATACGTTTGCTGTTGCTCGCGAACGGTTCGAGCGTCCGGCTTTTTCTTCTCCGTTCCAGCAGCCGCGGGCTGTGGAGAAAGAAGAATCTTCTTTCATTTCTCCGGTGGCGCAGGCACAGCAACGTCAACGTCTGACAAGAGTAGAAACAGCAACTTCCAAGCCTGTGACGTCTTCTGCTCCCGCATCCGATCTTTCCGGCTTACGTGTCGGAGCCAAAGTACGTCATGATCGTTTCGGTGAAGGAGAGGTTATTGCTATTGAGGGAGATGGTGGCAATGCTAAAGCAACGGTGGCATTCATCCATTTTGGACAAAAGCAATTGCTACTAAAGTTTGCCCGGTTGACAATTGTTGAATAAGTTATAACAGGTTGTTTATTTTTTGTTTGGTATGTGGGTTGCTGGGGCGTACCACTGTTCCGTAATCTACAATAACTCCTTCGCGGTTGATCAACAGGTAGTGAGGATACCCTTTTAGTGCCAGTCGATTTTGTATTTTCAAAAACGAGTTATTATCAGTCATGTCGGTATAATGCAAGCATTCTATTCCGGACTGTTTGAGTTCTTGTCGTTTGATAATATCTTCATATGTTTTTTTGTCTTCTTTAGAACCACTGGCACAGATGCTTATCATGGCAACATCTTCCGGAGAATATTCTTTACGAAGTTTTTTTAATGGCTCCATTTCTGCTAAACAAGGTGGGCAAAAGGTTGTCCAAAAGTCTATATAGATAACTTTCCCTTTATGTTTGTCTAATATATCATAGATCGGTTTCATGTAATCCATATGAGTTTCTAAAACCTGTTTGTCGGAATAATTGCCGTAAAGCATGTAGTCGGATACGGTACGCGGATTTTTTAGAAAGTCTTTTTTATTTTGGAAAGCCGCATGAAGTGTCTGCTTTAAAACCGGGATATGTACGATTGAGTCCAGTTGGCCCCGTCGTTGGGAGAAGAGTAAAGTGTCGTTAGCCTCCAATGATTGGGAGACGGATGCTGCAAAAATATACTGTTTGGTATTCTTTCCAGTTGGATAGTTTATAAAGTCATCGAACGTAGCTCTCTTATTTTCTTTGTAGAAGGTCTTGCTGAAGATAAAAGAGTTGACGACTTCTGCCAATTTGAATATGTTGGATGGAATAATTTCGCCTTCGAAAAGGGAGTCCGTTTTAGCTAATAGCTCCTGTTCGTTGTATCCGGATATATCTTTTTTTCTCCAAAGTTGTTCGTTTAGGTAGTCGATCAAACATCTATAATAATCAATCTTTAATAATTTGTCGGTATATTCCTGGATTACATTGTCTGGCTGGAAGGTTTCGATAAATTCCTGTCTGCGTTTTAAACGTTGCTGATATTCTTGCTGAAGTTCTTTATTGAATGCTTCCGGCTCTTGATCCCGTCGGATAGAATAGACTTCTATGTAATAACGTCCGCTTTGTGCAAACATATTTATCAGTTGATTCCTTTTCTCTTCATTTCCGAATACTTTTGGATTTAATAAGTCTTTAAAATTTATTTCCACATGCAGGCTGTCGCCCGGACTGACGAGTAGGTGATCGGCATATTTATGGATTTGCACATTGCGCAGTTGTGCATATGGAGAAAAACGAAACGAAAAACTTCCGTCTTCAGCAATAGGGACAATATACTTTGTCTCCTGACCACGGAAAAACGGAACGATGAGTGTTAAGTCTTTTTCCTGCGGGTAAAAATCACTGTTCAAGACTTTTCCGGTAATAATAACTTTCTTCGAGTAATCCTTATATTCTTTGTCGGATGAATTACAAGACAGGCATAAAAAAGGAATCAGAGGTAATAATAGTCGTTTCATGGTATTCGGGATTACAGGTACTTTGTAAACAAAAGTACGATTTTATATCGAGTAAGGAGTACGAATCTAATAAAAATCTATACTTTTGTAGTACTAACTACTAATAAATAAAAGTATTCCCTTTTTCGAGAGGGCGGGGCATGTTATCTTTATTATCGCCTGGCAGCATTTTGAAGATTTCATGCCTTCTTTGTGTCTACTCAAAAAAGGGAATATGTGTTAAACCGGATTGACTATTGTAATCTGAAAATAACAGGAACTGTATAAGCAATTCTTATAATTTCGCCATCCTTATTTTTACCCGGAGTCCATTTGGGCATTGACTTTGCAACCCGCACAGCTTCTGCATCTAAAGATGGAGAGACGCTGCGTGCTACTTTGATATCTGATATACTACCGTCTTTTTCTACGATAAATGTCAGGGTCACTCTTCCTTCTTCTTTCTTTTCAAAAGCTTCAGCCGGATATTTTATACTTGTGGCTAAAAACTGCAATAGTTTTCCCTGTCCACCAGGAAATTCAGGCATTACTTCACAAACAGTGTACACTTTATCATCCTGAGGTAGCGATACCTCCTCTGTTTTTTCCGGGACAAACTCGGGAGTCGTGACAGTAACAGGTGCTTTAGAGGCTTCCGTTGTCCGGTTATTTACAATCCGGGCCATTACATCGATGTTGTTGAATAGCAACATGGCAGCGGCCACCGGAATTAATGCCAGATACTTTACTTTTCCGACATTCTTCGTTCTTTTTTTGTTTAACATAGAAATTCTCTTTTTTAATGGTAAGACACTAAAATTATTATATAGATTTGCTATAGCCATATTTGAATGCTCCATTCCTATAAGGTGATACTGATATTCTTTTTTATTATATCCGGCATACATAACCTCTTGATCTGCCAAATATTCCAGATTTATATTAATCTCCTTCTTAAAGTACCAGGCAAACGGATTTATCCAACAAATAATCGAAACAAGTTCCCCAAGTAAAACATCGAAAGAATGCATTTGCCGGGTATGTGCCGTTTCATGCTGAAGTATTTCTCCCAGTACAAGTTTGTTTTGAGGTTTGGTTGGAATAAAGATCCATTTGAAGAAAGAGTAAGGTTCTTCTGTTTCCGGAATCAGACATACTTTAATTCCGTTTATCAAGCCCTTTTTACTCCGACGATAAGTGACGAACAAGTTTATCATTTCAGCAAAACACCGGATGGTTAAGAGCAAGACTCCGGCTAAGTAAACTATGATAAAACAGTTCATTACGACTTTTCCCCAATCTGCATTTACTTCCTCGGTTGTCTTGTTTATGTGGGTTGTTGCTTCGACGATAATATCTTTAGGTAAAATCGTTGAATAATAGGATACCATTTCCGATATAGTCGGGCGTGTCGACAACCAATTGCTGATATCTGGCAATTGATATAGAAAAGCAACCAGTAACATACCTAATAACGTTATTCGTCTCAGTCCGAAAAATGTATCATTACGGAACAACAGACGGTAGCTTATATAAAGTAAAGCCAACGCCAGGTTTGCCTTGATAAAATAGATAAATAGCGGCGTCATAACAGTTTGCTTTTTAATTATTCTTCGTTTTCAATCAAATCCATCAGATCCTGCAAGTCGCTTTTGGACAGCTTCCGGTCTTTCACAAAGAAAGATACCATTTCCTTATACGAACCGGTGAAATAATCTCTGACCACATTCGACATAAAGGTCCGCTTGTATTCCGTTTCCTTGACCAACGGGGAAAATTCGGTAATCGTTCCGTACTTTTTCGGAGAAACATATTTTTTGCGCTCCAAATTGCGTATAACGGAGGCGACACTGGTATAAGGAGGACGAGGTTCCGGTATTTCATTCAGTATGTCCCGAATGAAACAAGGCCCTAACTTCCATATATACAACATAATCTCTTCTTCTTGTGCTGTCAATCGTTCCATTTGTTCGTAATTTTCTGATTAATAGTCTACTATTTTTTAGCAAAGCTACTAATATTTAGTAGTAATGCAAGAGGAGAGCTTGTAAATATTGTTAATTGACAAAGAATGAGTGTTTACAAGTGGATGGATAGTATATTATGAAATATAACATTATCTTTGCTGCTTATTTAATAGAAAAGAGTAAATGATCGATTTCAATGTAATACCATCTCCTTGTTATGTGATGGAAGAGAAACTGCTCCGTAATAATCTGTCACTTATTAAGAGTGTGAAGGAGCGGGCAGGAGTGAATATAATTCTTGCATTCAAAGCATTCGCTTTATGGAAATCTTTTCCGATCGTTCGTGAATATATACCGTATTCAACAGCCAGTTCGAAGTTTGAAGCACAGTTGGCTTTTGAAGAAATGGGAAGTCCGGCTCATACCTATTCACCGGCTTATACAGAAGCTGATTTTCCTGCCATATTGAAATATAGCAGTCATATAACTTTCAACTCGTTGTCCCAGTTCGAACGTTTTTATCCGATGGTAAAAGCGGATGGGAACCGTGTCTCATGCGGCTTGCGTATCAATCCGGAATATTCGGATGTGGAAACAGAGTTGTATAATCCTTGTGCACCGGGTTCGAGAATGGGCATTATTTCCGATCTTTTAGGAGATAAGTTGCCGGAAGGAGTGGAAGGGTTGCATTTCCATACACTTTGTGAATCATCTTCATATGATTTGGAAAAAACATTAGGGGAAGTGGAAAAACGTTTCGCTCGTTTTTTACCACATATCAAATGGTTGAATATGGGAGGCGGACATTTGATGACACGTAAAGGATACGATACGGAACATCTGATAGCTTTACTTCTGTCTTTCAAGGCTAAGTATCCTAATTTAGAGATTATTATGGAGCCAGGAAGTGCTTTTGCCTGGCAAACGGGATTCCTGTTGACTACTGTGGTGGATATCGTAGAGAATCATGGTATAAAAACTGCTATTATCGATGCTTCATTTACCTGCCATATGCCGGACTGTCTGGAAATGCCGTATAAACCGGCTATCCGTAATGCCACTGACGCGGTCGAAGGGAAACCGACTTATCGTATCGGCGGAAACAGTTGTCTGAGTGGTGATTATATGGGCGACTGGTCGTTTGAGGAACCGTTGAAAATAGGTGATAAGATCATTTTTGAAGATATGATCCATTATACGATCGTAAAGACATCCATGTTCAACGGTATCCCGCATCCGTCATTGGCTCTTTGGAGCAAAGACGACGAATTGATAATATACAGGACATTTGGTTATGAGGATTATAAAGGGAGAAACAGTTGACAGGTGATAGTTGACAGTTTACAGATTTTGGATAACTTTCCACTGTCAACTGTCAACTGTCAACTAAAAAAGTTGTAACTTAGCGGTCTCATTCTAAGCAGAAATAAATTAAGCGGATTAATATATGGGTATTTTTAGCTTTTTCAGTAAAGAAAAAAAGGAAACTTTAGACAAAGGGTTATCTAAGACCAAAGAAAATGTTTTTTCTAAAATCACCAGGGCTATTGCCGGTAAGAGCAAAGTCGATGATGAAGTGTTGGATAATTTGGAAGAGGTACTTATCACTTCTGATGTCGGTGTAGATACAACGTTGAAGATCATCGAGCGTATCGAGAAACGTGTGGCCCGGGATAAGTATGTGACTACCCAGGAACTGACAACGTTATTGCGGGATGAAATCGCAACTCTGCTGACCGAGAATAATACGGAAGATGCCGAAAGCTTTACTGTGCCGGAAGATAAAAAGCCCTATGTAATCATGGTTGTCGGAGTAAACGGAGTAGGTAAGACCACGACAATCGGAAAACTCGCTTATCAGTTCAAGAAAGCAGGAAAGAACGTTTATCTGGGAGCTGCCGATACATTTCGTGCAGCAGCAGTGGAACAGCTGGTTATATGGAGTGAACGTGTGGGTGTTCCTATCGTAAAACAAAAAATGGGTTCTGACCCTGCATCAGTGGCATTCGATACACTTAGCTCAGCTAAAGCGAATGGTGCCGATGTTGTTATTATAGATACGGCAGGCCGTTTGCATAATAAGATAAATCTGATGAATGAGCTGACTAAGATCAAAAATGTGATGAAGAAGGTCATTCCTGATGCTCCGCATGAAGTTCTGTTGGTGCTGGATGGTTCTACAGGGCAGAATGCTTTTGAACAAGCCAAACAATTTACTGCTGCTACGGAAGTAAATGCACTGGCAGTCACAAAATTGGACGGAACAGCTAAAGGAGGTGTGGTAATAGGCATTTCCGATCACTTCCGTATCCCGGTGAAATATATTGGTTTGGGTGAAGGTATGGAAGATCTGCAGGTCTTTAATAAAAAGGAATTTGTCAATTCATTATTTGGAGAATAACTTTTGAAAAAGAATAAAGTAGATATAATAACGCTTGGTTGTTCGAAGAATCTGGTCGATTCGGAACAGTTGATGCGTCAGTTTGTAGCGAATGGTTATACGGTCGAACATGATCCTCATAAAATAAACGGAGAGATCGTGGTTGTAAATACCTGCGGTTTTATTGGCGATGCCCAGGAAGAGTCGATCAATATGATTTTGGAATTGGGTGAAGCCAAGAAAAAAGGAAAGATCGGCCAACTATATGTCATGGGATGCCTTACGGAACGATTCCTGGAGGAAATGAAGCAGGAGCTGCCTGAAGTGGATCGTTTTTACGGCAAATTTAACTGGAAACAGCTTCTGTCCGATATTGGCAAATCCTACCATCGTGAACTGGCTTCCGACCGTGTGTTGACAACTCCGAAGCATTATGCCTTTCTGAAGATTGCGGAAGGATGTAACCGTACTTGTTCATATTGCGCGATCCCTATCAGTACCGGACATTATCAATCTCTTCCGATGGAACAGATCGAAGAGGAAGTTCGTTTGCTTGTAGCCCAGGGTGTAAAAGAGTTTCAGGTGATAGCACAGGATCTGACCTATTATGGACTGGACTTATATAAAAGGTATGCGCTGCCGGAGTTGGTCGAGCGTATTTCCGATATTCCTGGTGTAGAATGGATCCGTCTGCATTACGGTTATCCTTCCCATTTTCCTTATGACCTGTTGCGGGTGATGCGTGAGCGTGATAATGTCTGCAAATATCTGGATATAGCCTTGCAGCATATCAGCGATCCTATGTTGAAAATGATGCGTCGTAATATAACGAAAGAAGAAACATATGCCTTGTTGGAACGCATCCGTAGAGAGGTGCCGGGCATTCATCTTCGTACAACCTTGATGGTCGGTCATCCGGGAGAAACGGAACAGGACTTTGAAGAGCTGGTCGAATTTGTGAAGAAAGCACGTTTTGAACGTATGGGAGCTTTCGCTTACAGCCACGAAGAAGGCACTTATTCTTTCAAAAATTATACGGATGATGTTCCGTCTGAAGTGAAACAGGAACGTCTGGATTATTTGATGCGGATACAAGAACGTATCTCAGCCGAGATAAATGAAGAAAAAGTAGGCCGGACTTTTAAAATAATACTTGATCGGGAGGATGAAGATTATTATGTCGGACGTACCGAATTCGACTCACCCGAGGTTGACCCGGAAATCCTTGTTTTTAAAGAACAATCGCTGAATCCGGGAGATTTTTATAACGTAAATATCGAAGAATCACAGGCTTTTGACCTTTACGGAAAAGTGTTGCTTTGATATAAAAACCATTAATAAGTTTGTCTGTTTACAAAAAAATAACTAATATCGCTGCTGAATCTATTGATGAAGCAAGTATGAAAAACAAAGAACTGATAACAGAGTTGTCTGCAAAATTAGGATGGACTTCACAGGAGGTGACAGAAATGTTGTCTGCTTTTGGAGCTGTGGTCGGTTCGAAGTTGATGGATAATGATGCTGTCTATTTACAGGGATTTGGTCTGTTTGAAATCAAAAAGAAGGCAGAGCGTATATCTGTAAATCCGGCAACAGGAAAGCGTTATCTGGTGCCTCCGAAGCTAGTGCCTGTTTTCAAGCCCGGGGCAACCATTAAATCTAAACTAAAAGAATTGAGCGACAATGAATAGTCGGCTAACGATACAAGACCTGGCTGGTTTACTCGCCGAGCGTACCGGAAAGGAAAGGAGTAGCTCTGAGCAATTCCTCCGGGAGTTTATTACAATCGTATCACAGGGTGTTTTCACAGATAAAATAGCCAAAGTGAAGGGATTGGGAACCTTTAAAATTGTTTTGGTAGAAAAACGGGAAAGTATTCATGTGAATACAGGAGAGCGTTTTACAATTCCGGCACATTATAAGTTCTCTTTTCTGCCTGATAAGGAGTTGCGTGAATTGGTAAATAAGCCATTTTCCTTCTTCGAGACGGAAGAACTGAATGAGGGTGTTGATTTTACGGATCTGGATATATCTAAGGAGGCTGAAGATAAAGAAATTGAAGACGAGTCGGTTGAAGAGATACTTCCTTCTTCTGTTCCGGATGAAACAGAAGAAGTAGTCGAGTCTGATTTACAAACTGCAGAGATTGTAGAAAATAAGACGGAAGAAATAGCTGATGAACCCATTGAACAGAAACCGGCCGAAATAAAAGAAGCGGAAGAACCTGTTCCTGAAGAACCTCAGGAGACTGTAGAGGAGCCTGCTGAGACGGAACAGTCGGAGCCCGAAACTGAAAAGGCTGCAGAAGAACCGACTGAACAGTCAGAAGAAGAAACACAGCAACCATCTATAGCAACTGATTTTAGTGAAACGGATTACCAGTTTGAAGACGAAGAATCGGCTCCGTCCCATTGGGTGAGAGTCTGGGTTTCGGTTGGTGTCGTAGCCCTGGTTGCCGTGGCAAGTTTCTTTTTGTATCAGAATCGTAGCTTCTTCCTGGGACCGGAAATACCGAAAGCCTCTTCATTGGTTGGTAATTCCTTGCCGGGTTCGGCAGTTGCTTCCCCCGATACTGTTCAAATAGAAAATACAGACGAAGTCATTGCTGTGGAAGAAGAGAAGCCGGATACAGTTTCTACCGTATCTCCGGAACAAACAACTGAACCTGCTACGCAAACGCCTAAGGTTTTGGCTAAAGTGAAAATAGAGCCTGGAAGCCGGTTGACTTTGATTTCCCTTGAATATTATGGAAGTAAGATCTTTTGGGTTTACCTGTATGAGTTCAATAAATCGGTGATCAAAGATCCTAACAACGTTCCGGTAGGCACTGAAATACAAGTCCCTGCTCCGGAAGTATACGGTATAGACAGATATAGTCGTGCTTCCGTAGATAAAGCAGCGGCACGTCAGACAGAAATACTGAGCGGAAATTTGTAACTAAAAATCCACCTTTTTAAGTAAAATAAAACAAAATAGTTATCGTTGGGTTAGTATTATTTAACTGCAAAAGTGAAGGATACGAATTTAACATTTCTAATTTTGTGCAACCATAAAAACAAGCAGAAACAATAAACAATATAAATAGAAAAATCTATGAGTCAGACAGTAGACATTCGTGAGTTGAATGAACGGATTGAGAGTAAAAGTTCGTTCGTAAACATGATTACGATGGGCATGGACCAGGTAATTGTAGGACAGAAGCATTTGGTGGAATCTTTATTGATCGGTCTGCTTTCAGATGGGCATATCCTTCTTGAAGGTGTACCCGGTTTGGCTAAGACCTTGGCCATTAAAACATTGTCTTCACTGATCGATGCAAAATACAGTCGAATACAGTTTACACCGGACTTGCTGCCGGCCGACGTGATCGGTACTATGATTTATAGTCAGAAAAGCGAAGAATTTCAGGTAAAACAAGGCCCGGTCTTCGCTAATTTTGTGTTGGCGGATGAAATTAACCGTGCACCGGCTAAAGTTCAGAGTGCACTTTTGGAAGCCATGCAGGAACGCCAGGTGACAATCAGCGAAAATACGTATAAACTGCCGGAACCGTTCCTGGTAATGGCTACGCAGAACCCGATCGAGCAGGAAGGTACTTATCCGCTGCCGGAAGCGCAGGTCGACCGTTTCATGATGAAAGTGATCATTAACTATCCGAAGAAAGAGGAAGAAAAGTTGATCATCCGTCAGAATATCTCCGGCGTGAAACCGGACATCAAACCGATCCTGACAAAGAATGAAATTCTGGAAGCCCGTAAAGTGGTCCGCGAAGTATATTTGGACGAAAAGATCGAACGATATATCGTCGATATCGTATTTGCTACCCGTTTCCCGCAGGAACATGGTTTGGCAAACCTGTCTAACATGATTTCTTTCGGTGCATCTCCCCGTGCTTCTATCAATCTGGCACTGGCTGCACGTGCTTACGCATTCATCAAACGCAGAGGTTATGTGATTCCTGAAGATATCCGTGCCGTGTGTCATGACGTGATGCGTCACCGTATCGGTTTGAGTTATGAAGCGGAAGCCAATAATTTGACATCAGAGGAGGTTATCAGCGAAATCCTTAATAAGGTAGAAGTACCTTAATTTTAATCCCATCCGGGTGAAAAATAAATTTCTCTCGGATGAAAATTGATTTTCTTCCGAAAGGAATCTTTTTTCCGTTCGGAAGAAATAAGAGATACAGTGATTAAATAATTAAAAGGATTACGATGGAAACAAGTGAACTATTAAAAAAAGTCCGGCGAATCGAGATAAAGACCCGTGGCTTGTCGCGCAATATTTTTGCAGGACAATACCATTCGGCGTTTAAAGGTCGTGGTATGGCGTTCAGTGAAGTTCGCGAATACCAGTACGGCGACGATATCCGCGATATCGACTGGAATGTGACGGCTCGTTATGTTCGCCCTTACGTAAAGGTGTTTGAAGAAGAGCGAGAGCTGACCGTGATGTTGCTGATCGACGTGTCGGGTAGTAGAGACTTTGGTTCCGTGAACGTAATGAAGAAAGAGGTGATTACCGAGATTGCTGCTACACTGGCGTTTTCTGCCATACAGAACAACGATAAGATCGGTGTGGTGTTCTTCTCTGACAAAATAGAGAAATTTATCCCTCCGCAGAAAGGGAAAAAGCATATTCTTTATATCATTCGCGAACTGATTGATTTCAAACCTCAGGATACGAAGACCGATATCGGTCAGGTTCTGAAATTCCTGACCAACGCCATTAAGAAACGTTGTACGACATTTCTGATATCCGACTTTATCGATAAGGAAGGTTTCAAGGACGCCCTGACGATTGCCAACCGCAAACATGACGTGGTGGCTATTCAGGTATATGACCGTCGGGAAACCGAATTGCCGTCTGTCGGACTGATGAAAATAAAAGATGCTGAAACTGGAGCAGAACGCTGGATCGACAGTTCTTCTGCCCGTGTCCGTGAAGCCTATAAGGAATGGTGGGACCGTCGGCAGGCAGCGATGAGCGATTCGTTCAAGAAATGCCGTGTCGATTCAGTGTCTATTCGTACGGAAGATGATTATGTGAAAGCATTGATTGCTCTTTTTGATAAACGTAGTTAAGCATGCAAAAGAAAATTATGAATAAAGGCTTTCTGTTTCTGCTTCTGATTCTGCTGGCGGGAGGGAAGATGTTTGCGCAGCGGACACTGATCGATGTGAAGCTCGACTCGGCTGCCATTCTGATCGGGGAACAGACGGTTTTACATTTGACGGTTACAACAGATAAGGATAAATCGGTTCAGATTGTGATCCCCAATGATACGCTGATGCGTGGGGTAGAGGTTCTGAGCCTTTCCAAAGCGGACTCGTCGGTGATAGAGAATGACCGCTTGCTCATCAAGCAGGATATTCTGGTTACTTCGTTCGATTCGTCTTTGTATTTATTGCCGCCGTTCAAAGTGATCGACGGGATGGATACGGTTTATTCCAATCAGGTAGCCCTGAAAGTTTCGACCATTCCTGTGAATGTGGACAAACCGGAAGAGTTCTATGATATAAAGGATATCTGGAAGCCACCTTTCGTACTGGCTGATTATTATCCGATTATCTATGGGATTTTACTGGCTCTTTTCCTGATTTGCGTGATTGCTTATATCATCAAACGTATACGCAACAAGCAATCTCTTATCCCATTCAAGAAGCCGGAACCGAAACTTCCGCCTCATGAACAGGCTATCAAGGAACTGGATGAGATCAAACAGCAGAAACTATGGCAGCAGGGACGCAGCAAGGAATACTATACACTGATTACTGAAACATTACGTCGCTATATTGTCGATCGTTTCGACATCAATGCGATGGAAATGACTTCCGGTGAAATTTTGGATATCATCCGCAAGCAGCATGAAGCTGATTCCGTATACGAAAATCTGAAACAGATATTGAACCTGTCTGATTTCGTGAAATTCGCTAAAATGAATCCGCTCCCTGATGAGAATGACCTGAGTATGGTAAATGCATACTTGTTTATTAATCAGACGAAGATTGAAGAAGTTGTCACTCCTGAGGCTGCAGAGGCCGAAGAAAAGGCAACAGAAACAAACGATTCTAATATAACAAAAGAATAAAATGGTATTTGCAAATCCTACATATCTGTATTTGTTATTGCTGCTTATCCCGATGATAGGATGGTATATCTGGAAGCTCTGCAAAAGTCAGGCTAGTTTGCAGGTATCTTCTTCGGAAGCATTCGATGCACCGGGGGCAACTTCGTGGAAAGTGTATCTGCGGCATGTCCCTTTTGTCCTGAGAATGGCAGCAATAGCTGTACTTATTATTATATTGGCACGTCCGCAGTCGACGAATAGCTGGCAGAACACTTCTACGGAAGGTATCGACATTGTCATGGCGATGGATATTTCCAGTAGTATGTTAGCACAGGACTTTAAGCCGAACCGTCTGGAAGCATCCAAAGATGTGGCAGCTTCCTTCATCAACGGTCGTCCGAACGATAACATCGGACTGGTGGTTTTTGCGGCTGAAAGTTTTACGCAATGTCCGCTTACAACCGACCATACCGTGCTGTTGAATCTGTTCAAGGATATCCAACCGGGTATTATCCAGGATGGAACAGCGATCGGTTTGGGACTGGCAAATTCGGTAAGTCGTATCAAAGACAGCCAGGCTAAATCGAAAGTGATCATCTTGCTTACCGACGGTGTGAACAATGCCGGCGAGATCGCCCCTGTTACGGCAGCTGAAATTGCCAAAACATTCGGTATACGTATTTATGCGATCGGGGTGGGGACACAAGGTTCTGCTCCTTATCCTTTCCAGACCGCATTCGGCGTACAATATCAGAATATTCCTGTCGAGATCGATGAACCGACTTTGAAGCAGATCGCAGCAACGACCGGCGGACAGTATTTCCGTGCAACGGATAATACAAGTCTGAAGGAAATCTATTCTGAGATCGACAAGATGGAAAAGACCAAGATCAGTGTACAGCAATACAGCAAGAAACAGGAAGAATATAAGAACTGGGCTTTGCTGTTATTCGCTTTGCTTTTGGTTGAGATTTTATTGAGAAATACATTGTTAAGAAATATACCGTAAATAGAAAGGCTTATGTTTCGTTTTGCACATCCGGACTTTTTGTACTTGCTTTTCATCCTTCCGGTACTCATTGCATTTTATGTCTATGCAATGATTCTGAAGAAAAAAGCAATAAAGAAATATGGTAATCCCGAATTATTGGCAGAGTTGATGCCGGAGGTTTCTCCCAAGCGTCAGCATCTGAAGTTTTGGCTATTGTTCGGAGCCATCACAATGGTTATCTTTGTTATTGCCGGGCCGCAGTTCGGCTCCAAGTTGGAAACTGTAAAACGGCAGGGTGTGGAGATCATGGTCTGTCTGGACGTGTCCAACTCCATGCTGGCAGAAGATGTTTCGCCCAACCGATTGGATAAAGCTAAACAGATGCTGTCGAAACTGACGGATGGATTTAAAGATGACAAGATGGGACTGATCGTTTTTGCCGGTGATGCTTTCACACAGCTTCCGATCACTTCCGATTATATTTCAGCCAAGATGTTCCTTTCGTCTATCAATCCGTCGATGGTTTCGACACAGGGCACGGCAATCGGATCGGCTATCAACCTGGCGATGCGCTCGTTTACTCCGAGTGAGACATCCGATAAAACGATAATCCTGATCACTGACGGTGAGAACCATGAAGACGATGCGGTGAAAGCGGCTACAGCAGCTGCAGAAAAGAATATCCATGTAAATATTGTCGGTATGGGTGACCCGAAAGGTTCGCCGATCCCTGTAGCAGGAGCCAACAATTATATGAAGGATAAAGACGGCAATGTCGTTATCACGAAGTTGAACGAACAGATGTGCCAGGAAATTGCTGCTGCAGGTAATGGCATGTATGTACGTGCGGATAATACCAACTCAGCATTGAAGGCATTGCAGAAAGAGATAGAGAAGATGAATAAATCGGAACTCGACAGCAAAGTCTATTCCGAATATAACGAACAATTTCAGACACTGGCATGGATCGTACTGATCCTGTTGATAGCAGACTTCCTTACATTAGACAGGAAGAATCGTATTTTCAGAAAAGTAAAATTGTTCTCTTTAATTTTCCTGTTTTGCTCGGGAGCGATGTATGCCCAAAAGGCTGAACGTAAGAATGTACGGGAAGGAAACAAGTTGTACAGCAACGAGAAGTTTACCGAATCGGAAATCGCTTACCGTAAAAGCTTGGAGGTAAATCCCCGTTCTGTTGAAGGTACTTACAACCTGGGAAATGCTTTATATAAACAGAAAAAGTTTCCGGAAGCAGCCGAGCAATATCAGTTGCTGACCGGACAGGCAGAGAAGATGGTCGAAACAGAAGAGGGGAAAGCCCGTCTTGCCGGTGTCTTCCATAATCTGGGTGATATCAGTATGCAGAGTAAAGAATATGCCAAGAGCGTGGAAGCATTCAAACAATCCCTGCGTCTGAATCCGCAGGATGATGAGACCCGCTACAATCTGGCATTGGCACAGAAGTTGCTCGAAGATCAGCAAAATCAGGATCAGGATCAAAACCAGGATCAGCAGAACGAGGATAAAAAAGAAGATCAGGAAAATAAAGATGATCAACAGCAACAAGACCAGCAGCAACAGCAGCAGGATGACCAAAAAGAAAATAAGACTCAGCAAGAACAGCAGCAGAATGAACAAATGAGTCAGGACAACGCTCAGCAGATGTTGGATGCATTCCTGCAAGACGAAAAGAATACGCAGGAAAAAGTGAAGAAGGCACAGGCCCAACAACAGCAGCGTCGTAAAACAGATAAAGAGTGGTAATAGATACAGAAAACAGAAAAAACAACAATATAATGAGAAAATTAGCTTTCTTATTCGTTCTCTTTCTAACAGCCGGGATGATGGCAAAGGCCGCTGACGTGACCTTCAAAGCTGTCGCTCCGAGTGCTGTTGTGATGGGGCAACAATTCAGATTAGCATACACCGTAAATGCAGAAGCGAAGGCCAGCGATCTTCGTATACCTGAACTTGCGGATTTTGATGTCTTGATGGGACCTTCTACTTCCAGTAGTATGAGTACTCAGATTATCAACGGAAATGTATCATCTGAGACGGCATTCACATTTACTTATATCCTGATGCCTAAAAAGGAAGGTACATTCAATATCGGGGCAGCATCCATAAAAGTAAAAGGAGCGAATTATACATCCAATGCGCTAAGCATTAATGTGCTTCCTCCTGATAAGGCAGCAGAAGCAGCCGGTGGTACTGGTTCCGGACAGTCCGCTTCCATAGGAAAAGACGATTATTTTGTAAGGATGGAAGTTTCCGACCGTAGTGTGTATGAGCAGGAAGGTTTTTTGGTGACGTTCAAATTGTATGCAGCGCGTATGTGCGGATTGGATAATGCTAAATTCCCGGAGTTTGAAGGTTTCCTGGCACAAGAGATCGAGCAACCGAATCCACAATGGATACAAGCACATTATAATGGTCGTAATTATTTTACCGTTGTTTTGAAACAAACGGTTCTTTATCCGCAGCGTTCCGGAAAACTTACTATAGAAAGCGGGAAATTCGATGCTGTTATTCGTGTTCCGACCCAGCGGAAAATACGTAGTATCTTTGATGACTTTGCCGATACGTATGATAATGTAAAGAAAATATTGGTTTCAAGTCCTGTTACGATCGATGTGAAAGCGTTGCCATCGGGAAAACCGGCTTCATTCTCCGGTGCAGTGGGTAATTTCACCATGACATCGGACATTAATTCCAATAATGTAAAAACAAATGATGCGGTAACGATCAAACTGAAAATTACAGGTAACGGTAATATCAAACTGATAAAGAATCCGGAAGTTGTCTTCCCGAACGATTTCGATATTTTCGATCCGAAAGTAGAAACAGACGTGAAAACGACAGCAGCCGGAGTCAGTGGTAGCAAAACGATCGAATACATGGCTATTCCTCGTTATGCCGGCGATTTTGAAATACCGGCTATCTCTTTCTCTTATTTCGACCCTAAATCTGCCACTTATAAAACATTGAAATCGGAACCTTATAAGTTGCATGTAGAGCAGGGCGAAGGAGGAAGCAGCAGCTCTCCGGTCGTTTCAAACTTCAGTAACAAGGAAAGTGTGAAGTATCTTGGCAAAGATATTCGTTTCTTGAAAGTAAAAGACTTCAATTTCGTTGCCAATAACGACATCTTCTTCGGATCGTTCATGTATTACATGTGCTATCTCGTTCCGGCAATTTTGTTCATAGTCTTTTTCTTCATTTACCGCAAGCAGGTGAAAGAGAATTCCAATATCGCATTAGTCCGTACCAAAAAGGCCAATAAGATCGCTGTAAAGAGATTGAAGAACGCCGGTAAGCTGATGAAGGAAAACAAGAAAGAAGAGTTCTACGATGAAGTTCTACGTGCATTGTGGGGATATCTGAGTGATAAACTCAATATATCTCAGGCAAGCCTTACCAAGGACAATGTCGAGACCGAGTTGACCAGATATGGCGTGGATGAAGCCTTGATAAACGAATTTATGGATATTCTGAATACCTGCGAGTTTGCCCGTTATGCACCGGCACAGGCTTCGGATGCTATGGATAAATTATATGAGTTAACCGTAGATGCCATTGGTAAGATGGAGAATACAATTAAAAAGCAATAAAATGAAGACGAGTATAAAGATGAAAAAAATATTGTTTTTTCTATTGATTCAGTGTCTGGCATTAACAGCTTATGCGCAGGATGCAGCGATCAAAGAAGCTGAAGCTGCATATACGAAAGAGGATTATGGAAAAGCAATCGAATTATATGAAGGGATACTGAAAAGTAATGGCGATTCTCCTGAGATATTCTATAATTTGGGAAACGCCTATTATAAAGCAGGTAAGATAGCCTCTGCTATCTTGAATTACGAACGGGCACTTGCCTTGGATCCGGGTGACAGCGATGTCCGCTTTAACCTGCAGATGGCGCGTCAGAAGACAGTTGACAAAATTGAACCTGTTGACGGATTTTTCCTGTCCAGATGGTTTGATTCTATCCAGAATATGGGGGCAGCCGACTCATGGGCTAAAACAGGAATTGTTTGCTTCATTCTGTTTATCGGGTGTTTGATCTTATTTTTCTTTTCAAAGCAGATTCGCTTGAAGAAGGTCGGTTTCTATTTGGGAGTATTGCTTCTGTTGTGTGTGATCATTTCAAACATTTTTGCAAGAAACCAGAAGAATGAGCTTGTAAACCGTACACATGCTATCGTTTTTGCTCCAACGGTGACTGTGAAAAGTTCTCCTGATGCAAGTGGCACTGATTTGTTCATTTTGCACGAAGGAACCAAAGTCTCTGTAAAAAGTACATTGGGCGAATGGAGCGAAATTGCATTGGAAGACGGAAATGTTGGCTGGATGCCGACTAAAGATATTGAAACAATCTGATGGTAGAAAAAATATTAGCTTACGAACGAGATTTGTTCTTCATGCTTAACGGCAGCGATTCTCCTTTTCTTGACCGCTTTATGTGGTTGTTTTCAGGAAAGGCAGTCTGGCTGCCGTTAGCAGCTTTTATATTGATCGTATTGCTGTATAAAAAGAAATGGAAAGAGTCCATTCTGATCCTGTTGGGTATAGTGTTTGTTGTCACTCTTTGTGACCAGTTTGCTTCTCATGTGTGTAAACCCATTTTTACCCGTTTCCGTCCGACTCATCATCCGGACTTTATGGATCAGGTGAAAACTGTTTTTGATTACCGGGGAGGTAGATATGGTTTTATTTCCAGCCATGCGGCAAATGCATTTGGTTTTGCAACCTATATGTCGTTGCTTTTCCGCTACCGCTTATTTACATGGACTATTTTCCTTTGGGCAGCTCTTACTGCTTATACACGCGTTTATCTGGGAGTTCATTTTATATCAGATATCGTACCGGGAGCCATCGCCGGAGTCTTTTTCGGTTGGTTGGTATATTGGCTGTATGTAAAAGTGCATCCGGTCGTTACCGGTTCGGACGGGAAAGTCAGCGCCATCTATTCAGACAGCCGGAAACGTATTATTGTGTATGCTATATTTATCACAACCTTGCTAATCGCCATCTTTAATGTGCCTTTAGCAGGCTGGTTAAGATAAAGTTAATTTGTAGCAGAGTTTTGCACATGTCGTAAAGCATGTTTGTTTATGAGCTGATTTTAACTAAATAATTTGTGGCTCTGATATATATTGTTTAAGTTAGTGCCATAAATAATTAACCGAAGTATTAACCTTCAAAATAAAGGAACCATGACAAAGACAATCACTTTTAATGAATTGCGCAGAATTAAAGACCGTTTGCCTGACGGTAGTACTCATCGTATCGCAGATGAGTTAGGTTTAGCAGTTGAAACTGTCCGTAATTATTTTGGTGGATATAATTATAAAGATGGTAAAAGCTGTGGGATACACATCGAACCGGGTCCTGATGGCGGTTTGGTAGTATTAGATGACACAACAATATTTGAACGTGCTTTACAGATACTGGCAGAAACAGAAGGCGTATCGGAAGCACAACAGGCGTAAAGAAATTTACAGTACATAAAAAATCCCATAGCTGACTGAACAAAAACGCTGTGGGATTTTTTTATTAATATACATTTTCCGATTGTTTAATCTATAAAAACACACCAGTATGGAAGATAAATTAGTAACATTGGCTATTCACACGTTCGAGAAAGCACAAATCCTGAAAACAATACTTGAGACGGAAGGAATTGAAGTTTATATACATAATGTAAATCAGATTCAGCCGGTTGTTTCAGCAGGTGTTCGTGTGAGAATTAAGGAGAGCGATCTGCCCCATGCCTTGCGCATTATTGAGGACAGCAAATGGCTTAGTGAGGATGCTCCGGAAGAAGTTGCAGCCCAGCAGGTAAAGAAGATCCTGATCCCGGTTGATTTTTCTGATTATTCCATTAAGGCTTGTGAGCTGGGTATCAATTATGCTTATCATGCAGGTGCAGAAGTCATGATCATGCATGCCTATTTCAGTCCCTATTTCCCTTCGGCAATTCCTATGGGAGATACACTGGCTTACCAGGTGAATGAAGAAGAGTCTGTACAGAATGTGTTGAAACGTGTACAGATCGATATGGAAAATATCTGTACTTTGATCAACCGTAAAATACAGTCTGGCGAATTACCGAAAGTAAAATATAATTATATACTTCGGGAAGGCTTGCCTGAAGAAGAAATTTTGGCTTATTGCAAAGAATATCATCCAACGCTTATTGTCATGGGTACGCGTGGAAAGAGCCAGAAAGAAATGGATCTGATCGGCAGTGTCACAGGTGAAGTAATCGAGGTTAATAAGGTTCCGGTTCTGGCTATTCCTGAAAACGTACGGTTCAATGATTTAAGCGAAGCCAAGAATATCGCATTTGCAACTTCTTTCAATCAGCGTGACCTGGTAGCTTTCGACGAGTTTATGGAATTAGTGAAAGGATATGATATTCAGATTCACCTGTTCAATATATCGACCAGTAAAAATGAATGGAATGAAATACGTTTAACGGGTGTCCGTGAATATTTCCAAAAACAATATCCGGATGCGAATATCACTTATTCAGTATTGGCTGACGGTGATTTATTACTGGCAATTGAAAAGTTCGTACGTGACGAGCAGATCGATGTAATAGCATTAAGCACATATCGCCGGAATATCCTGGCGCGTATGTTCAATCCGTCTATAGCACGTAAGATGTTGTTCCATACGGATACGCCATTGTTGGTAATGCATGCTTAAAAAAGGACATAGGTTTATATCTATGAAAGATTTTTTTGTACAATAGTTGATTTTTTGTTGCTCATGAACTAATTATTTATATTTTTGTGCTTCGATTTAATAATAAAGAAAATCAAAAGTAAAATGAAAGAGTTAGTAGACAAAATCAATGTAGCAATTGAAGAGTTTAGCACAAATGCTAAAGCACAGGTTGAAAATGGTAACAAGGCAGCAGGTACACGTGCTCGCAAGGCTTCTTTGGAACTAGAGAAGTTGCTGAAAGAATTTAGAAAAGCATCTATCGAAGCATCTAAATAAAATTTTATTTCAGTTATAGGAAAGGTGGTTATCTGTTTATGGTAATCACCTTTTTCGTTTTATGAATATCAATCACTCCGAATATCTGTTTCGAAAAAAGACATTATGCATATGAACAATGTGAATTTAAGATTGTTAGATGAAAGATAAAACAATATTAATCAATCTAAAAGAATAGAAAGTATGATACCTAACACTGAATTGGAAAATGGTAAAGTAGAATTGATCCGTGAAATACTTGATATCAACGATATGCACGATATCGACTTGCTTAAAGAATACAATAAAGAACTGACCGATTCTTTAAGTATACAGGAAGTCGCCTCAGGCATGGAAAGTACCGACTGAAAACTCTTCCCTCTTTATAAATAATGATCATACAAAAAACGCAATCTGAAAATAGGTTGCGTTTTTTGTATAGATACACCAAATAGTTACGCAGCATCCCGCCGGGTGTTGCGCAGCTTTTTGTGTGTCTAAGAGTACCTTTTCCCTCTTCGAGAGGGGGCAGGGGGTATGTAAGTTTTGAATTGTTAATGTGCGTAAAAAAAGGAAAGAGAGAGTATGAAAAATGAAGCAAAAATAAAAAAGAATGATTTTGAGCAATCAAATGAAATTCAAAACGATAGGAGAAGAATGAAAATCTCTTTCTTACCGAGAAAGAGAGCGGGTATCAAAATGCTTGAAAAACTAGCATTATTGGGCGCTAAAGTAGCAACTTTTAACGACAGGAGCAACGTTTTAGGGTACTTATTTGATACAATTTATTAAAGTTAAAATATGTCTACTCCATAAGCCTAATGCGAAAACGTATTTTTATTGCATCTAACTAGCTGTAAAACAGCAGTTAATGAGAGGGATCAAAATTGGCTCTCTTTCTCGGTAAGAAAGAGAGAGTTGAAAAAGTCGGAAAACTCATAAATGATGTAGTGAAAAAAGGTAAACGGAATGGGACATATAGGCAGTAAATTACAAAAACAAGGAGTTCTTATAGTACTCTTTACACTGGTATTAATAAACGCAAGTTGCGATGGACACATCGACAATTCAGCTGTGAATCCGACGGATGAAAAGAAGGTGGAAGTCAGCATGGCTATCGGCTTTGCCGACGAAGCTGATGCCTGTAATCTGTCTGCCTCTACCAAGGCAAATGCAAAAGGGAAAGGCTCATTCGATGTGGAGTTGGTTCCGACAGCGACAACCCGTGCGGATGCGGCTAAACCGGATAAACTCTATAGGCTGGAGATTCGTCAATACAAACAAAATGGCGAATGTTATACCGGCAGTGGTCAAGATCCTACCGATCGGGAAATCGGTAAACGTCTTACTGTGTCATTGACGAAAGATGCCGACTGTCAGCTAGTTTTTGTTGCCTGGGGAAAAGATAGTCCAAAGTTGTTAGGAAAAATAGCTCTTTCCGAAGCACAGGAAATATCAATCGATGCAGCTACAATCAATGCTATTTCCACGGCTGATATGTCTCAAATGCCTTACGTTCTCCATCTGAAACATGTCAATGTGACAAGTGAAGGTAAGATTACCAATCCCGATGGTGAAGATGTCCGCATCCTTCTCAAACGACTGGCTACCCGATTAAATATTTTCTGGAATTATAATGTGCCTAATTATGACTTGAAGCAGATCATCCTGCAAAGTATCCCTCGTAATTATAAGGTAGTACCAGCTCCTGATGAAAAGAGCATGAATACAACATACCCTTCAGTTATGGATCAATATATGGATATTCAGTTGACAGACGCTCAGATAAGTGCAGCCGATAAAAGTTATTCCTGCTGGGTTCCTGCTAACGTGCGTGGTATCAACACCGTCTCCAACGGTCCGCAATATCGTATCAAGGAGAATGCGCCGGTGGGTAGTTCTTACGTTAGTTTTATTGCAGCTAATACCTCGGATGGAAAAAAGAAACTCAACTATCGCGTCTACTTGGGAGGAAAAGATTATTCCGATTACAATCTAAATGAAAATACGGATTATAGCTATAAGATCAACTTCAAACATATCGGTCTGCCAGTCGACGACAAGCGCGTGGCGATTATCGACCCGATACCGGCATCAGATAACAATGAGAATTTCGTTCCGACCGCTAACTGTTTCATGGTGGCTCCCGGTGGTGCGTTCTGCTTTAATCCTTACAAATATTATGTCAATGGAAGTATTTCCGAGAATGAATTATTGCAGGCATGGTGCGCTTCCTCTAAAGTCCAATCCGTAAAAGTTTTGTGGCAAACGAAAGAGAACGGTGACGTAGGCGACCCGGTATTAGGTGTAGTCAACTCTTCAACCGACCATACGAATATCGTGGACCTAATAGATGGAGACAATTTCGACAAAGCCCGTATTTATTGTCGTGTTGCTCCGAATACCACCGGAGGAAGCGGTTTGATAGCTGCTTATGATGGTAAAGACGGAACAGGTAATATCCTTTGGAGCTGGCATATTTGGGTGACCGATTATGCTCCGTCAGCAACAGCAAATGAAACAATTCTTGAACCGGCTAATAAGCGTATCCTGAAATTTACAATAGGCAGTGCAAATCAGCGACCTATGATGGATCGTAATTTGGGGGCAATATCCGGCTATATCGACCAAGCTCCCGATAAAGAAATCGATCGTGCCAAAGCGAACGGTTTCCATTATCAATGGGGAAGAAAAGACTTATATCCCAGCAGTTTTACCAATGACAAAAGTCAAAGGACAATTACGATTACATCCACGACAGAACCGACTCATGGTATCATGAACCTGTTTCAGGCTGATGGAGTAACCTATCAACCCTATGATGTAAAAGACGCACAAGCGTCTCACCAGGAAGCTTACCGGAATCCGTTGTCTCTTTATCTAAAGAAAGATTGTAGGCGTTGGATAAATCCCATGCCTGACGGTTTTCGTACGGTCTGGCTTAACAAAACGGTTCACGACCCTTGTCCCGCCGGATGGCGTATTCTTGTAAGTAGCGAATATACTCCATTGTGTAATCAGAAAGCGAACACGGGTAGTGTTGTTGACGATGGAGGTATATTATTGTATTTCGATAAAGAGAAGAAACATTCTACTTATATCCGTCTTACAGGCTATTGGTATAGTAATAATATATTCAAATTCATAAGTACGAAAGCATTGATTTGGAGTGGCGATGATACAAAAAGTGGTAACGATCCAACTGGAGGCGGCGATGGCTTTTATTTATTCATAGATTATGACGGTAGTGCGATGATAAACGGAGAGATCATAAACACCGGCCATGAAATAGCCGCTTTAAGCCTCCGTTGCATCCAGGATCGAAAGTAATAAACAACCCGGCGCAAGCTGGACTTGGATAAACAAAATATAAGGTCTACCCCGGACCTGCCAGCAACCGGGGCAAACGAGTTCTTTGACATGATGAGATTGATAAAAGGAGGGGAGTAATACCTATCCGGATAGCGATTGATAAATTTGCTTATAAAATAGTGATAAATATTCTACATCGTATGAAAATAAAAGTATATATTTGTCGCACATCCAATATCGGATGTACAAAACTATTTAGCTATGAGTAAATTTATCAATCCCTTTTCAGATTTCGGATTCAAGAAAATCTTTGGCAGTGAAGTCAGTAAAGACTTAATCATCAGTTTCCTGAATGGAGTCCTCCACGAAGAAGTAATTGTAAACATCACCTTTCGCAATGTCGAATTACTCGGTATGAAACAAGAGCAGGGTAAGGTCGTATTCGACATATTCTGCGAAAATGAGAAAGGCGAAATCTTCGTGGTCGAAATGCAAAAAGCCCGTCAGAAGTTCTTTTCCGACCGTATCCTCTATTATGCTTCGTTCGCTATCCAGCAACAAACGATGATTGCCCGTGAAAAGACGAAGAAGGGTAAGAAGAAAGGTGACAAGAAACAATGGGGGTATAATATAAATAAGGTATACATCGTCTGTATCCTTAATTATGTAATGGATAAAAGTTATCCTGCGAAATACCGCTGGGACGTGGTGCGTATGGAGCGTGAACTGAAGATACCTTTCAGCGAAACACTGAACGAAGTGTATCTTGAGATGCCGAAATTTGTATTACCTTTGTCGGAGTGTAAGAGCATTTATTTGAAATGGCTGTATGTCTTAAATAATATAGATATAATGGAACGTCTACCGGAAGAACTGAACAATCAAATCTTCAAGAAGCTTAAAAGCATCGTGGAGATTGAACGTATGTCAGCCAACGAACGTTTGGAATACGAACTGAGCATGGCCGCCGAACGTGATATGCTTGGCGCTCTTGATGCCAAATATGAAGATGGTTTGGAAGAAGGTGAAGTGAAAGGTATTAAGAAAGGACGAGAAGAAGGTATTAAAGAAGGCATTCAAAAAGGTCGTGAGGAAATCGCAACCAACCTGAAGTCATTAGGCATGTCTCTTACAGATATAGCAAAAGCAACTGGTCTCACTATCGAGGAGATCGAACAACTCTAAAACATTCCCTTAAATTTTATCAATCGCATCTGTAAACTATATCAGATGCACCGAAAAGTTACGCAGCATCCTGTCGGGTGTTGCGCAGCTTTTTGTGTGTCTAAGAGTACCTTTTCCCCTCTTTGAGAGAGGGCAGGGGGTGTGTAAATTTCGAATTGTTAATGTGCGTAAAAAAAGGAAAGAGAGAATATGAAAAATGAAGCAAAAATAAAAAAGAACGATTTTGAGCAATCAAATGAAATTCAAACGGATAGAAGAGGAATGAAAATCTCTTTCTTACGGAGAAAGAGAGCGGTATCAAAATGCTTGAAAAACTTAGCTTAATGGGCGCTAAAGTAGCAACTTTTAACGACAGTAGCAGCGTTTTAAGGTATTTATTTGATACAATTTATTAAAGTTAAAATATGCTTACCCCATAAGCCTGGTGCGGAAACGTATTTTTATTACATCTAACTGGCTGTAAAACAGCTGTTAACGAGAAGAACGAAAAATTGCTCTCTTTCTCCGTAAGAAAGAGAGAGTTGAAAAAGTTGGAAAACTCGCAAATGATGTAGTAAAAAAAGGTAAATGGAATGAGACGTATAGGCAGTAATTTACAAAAACGAAGAGTTATTATGGCACTCTTAACACTAGTATTAATGAACACAGGTTGCGACGAACGATTCGACAATCCGGCGGTGAATCCGTCGGAAGAAAAGACGGTCGAAGTCAGCATGGCTATCGGCTTTGCCGACGAATCCGATGCCTGCAATCTGTCCGCTTCTACCAAGGCAAATGCAAACGCAAAAGGGAAAGGCGCATTCGATGTGGAGTTGGTTCCGACAGCGACAACCCGTGCGGATGCATCAGTGAAACCGGATCAACTCTACAAGCTGGAGATTCGTCAATATAAGCAAAATGGCGACTGTTATACCACTAAAGGTCAGACTCCAACAGATAAGGAAATCGGCCAACGTTTTTCCGTATCATTAACGGAAGATGCCGATTGCCAACTGGTCTTTGTTGCCTGGGGAGAAGGCAGTTCACTGTCGTTAGGAACAAAAGCTCTTTCCGATGCACAGGAAATATCAATCGATGCAACTACAATCAATGCAATTTCCACGACTAATATGAATAAAATGCCTTACGTCCTCCATCTGAAACATGTCAATGTAACAAGTGACGGCAAGATCACCAACCCTGATGGCGTAGATGTCCGCATCCTTCTCAAACGATTGGCTACCCGATTGAATATTTCCTGGGATTATAATGTCTCTGGTTATGACTTGAATCAAATCATCCTGCAAAGTATCCCCCGTAATTATAAGGTAGTGCCAGCTCCCGATGAAAAGAGCATGAATACATACCCATCTCTGATGGATCAATATGCCGATATCCAATTGACAGCAGCCCAGATAAATGCAACCAATAAAAGCTATTCCTGCTGGATTCCCGCCAACGTGCGTGGCATCAACACCGTCTCCAACGGTCCGCAATATCGTATCAAGGAGAATGCCCCTACAGGTAGTTCTTATGTCAGTTTTATTGCAGCTAATACCTCGAATGGAAAAAAGAAACTTAACTATCGCATCTATTTGGGAGGAAAAGATTATTCCGATTACAATCTGAATGAAAATACGGACTATAGCTATAAAATCAATTTCAAACATACCGGTCTGCCAGTCGACGACAAACGAGTGACCATCATCGACCCGATACCGGCATCACAGAATAATGAAAATCTGATTCCGACCGCCAACTGCTTCATGGTGGCTCCCGGTGGTGCATTTTGCTTCGATCCGTTTACTTACCAGCAAAAAGGAATAACAATAAACAATGATTCTTTAATAAGTTGGGCGAAAAATGAAGGTGGTATCACCTCTGTAAAATTACTTTGGCAGACCAAAGAGAATGGAGATATCGGCGATCCGGTAATGGGTGTTGTAAATTCGGCAGACGATCATACCAATGTGGTTGACATCAAGAGAACCGATGGAACATCGATTAGTACTAACCCTTTAAAGGCAGTTGGAGACGGTCGTATTTATTGTCGTGTCGCCCCAAACACAACCGGAGGGAGCGGAGTTATAGCTGCATGCAATGCTAAAGGGGAGATTCTTTGGAGCTGGCATGTTTGGGTAACTGATTATAGCCCTGATTCAAGAGGAAATATAGATGTACAAACACCTGAAAACAAGCGGAAACAAAAATATTACAGATCCGATTTTACCTCTCAGCTGCCTATGATGGATCGTAACCTGGGAGCCGTAGCCGGTTATAATAATATTCCGGAATCGGAACTGGATCGTTCGAAAACGAATGGTTTCCTTTATCAATGGGGACGTAAAGATCCGTTCCGAAGCAGTTATTCGAATAAGGCGATGAACAAAATTGATGTCCCTGCCATCGATAAACCGATTGTAGGTTTACTGAGTCTCTTCAAAGAAGACGGAGTCACTTTCTATCCGTTTGAGACGATTAAGAAAAAGAAATATTACCGGGATGCTTATAAAACCCCTCAGTATATGTATAAAGAAAATAGTACTTCATGGTATCCAGACTACGGGTCAGAGAGCTACTATCTTAATTCATGGGGGCAGAATGGTGATAAAGGACTTCACGATCCATGTCCGGCTGGTTGGAGAGTATGTCAAAAGAGTGACTATTACCCCTTGTTTACTAGTTCAAGCTATGACCCGGGGACAGTATCTTATAAATCTGCTACTTCGATTGATAAAGATGGTGGATTACTCATTTGTTACGATGGGAGTAATTATACCTATTATAGGTTTGCCGGATATTGGCAGGGTTTGACATTATATAGAGGTATAAACTTATTTACTTTTTTATGGTGCAGAGACATGTATTTCAACTATGGAAAAGGATCAAGAGCATATCACTTGATACTTAATAGTGAGACTTCACCATTAATAACACGGATTTATAATGATGGTAGAGGAGTCGAACAGGAAGCTCTGTCGCTCCGCTGCATCCAGGAACAAAAATAAACAAACACCCGGCGTAAGCCGGACTCAATAAACAACTAGTATTAACATTTAAAATTTACCAACATTATGGCAGATTACGAAAAAGACCATTACTGGGAATTTACCTTACGTGACAACCCATTGACAAAAGACAATACGGAAGATTGTGTTGCCGAGGTGAAAAGCGGTCCCAGAACCCTCCGCAAAGATGATATGGCGAAGGAAATTAAACGTACCGGCTCCGAGCTGAAGTTACAAACAATCCTGTCGGTCGTTTCGCAGGACAGCGAGATCATTCTCGAAGCCTTGCTGGACGGGAACAGCGTGATAACCGATCTCTTTCAGATCACTCCGCGCATCATAGGTGCTTTTGATAATCCGGATGCACCTTTCGATCCCACTATCCACCATCTGACACTCGATATCGTGCCTACCAAAATGGTTCGCGAAGCATTGAAAAAAGTCAAAGTCATTAACAATGGAGTGAAAGGCGACGTGGCACGTATTTCTTTGGTGACGGACACGCTGACCGGTTTGACCGATGGCACGATTACTCCGAACGAAGATATCATGATTACAGGCAACCTTATTAAAATAGCAGGTGACGAATCCGTAGCCGGTATCTTCTTCGTTGCCGAAGACGGTACGACAAAGAAAATATCCCGTCGTCTCACTCAGAACGATCCCAGCAAGATCATAGCCCGTGTCCCGGCCCTGGCCGACGGCAGCTATACACTGCGTATCGTGACTTTTTACAACAGCGGCAGCACTTTACTGAAAAATGTACGAACGCTGGAATATAAGAAAAAACTGATAGTAGGTGATGCCGGAGATGGTGAAGACGACCGTCCGGTGATCGAGTAATTAGTGTGCCCCTTCCACTAACGTTGGTGGAGGGGCGGCACTAACGTTAGTGGAAGGGGCACACTAACACGGGTGGCGATGGCCCACTAACGTTAGTGTTTTTCAATCCCGTTTACCGGTTGGGAAAAATCGGAAAAAGCGTTCTTTGACATGATGAGATTGATAAATTGTTTATCTTTGTGTTCGTACTTAAAAAGCGGAAACATGGAAACAATGCCGATCAGAAAACTCCCGGTTGGGATACAGGACTTCACCTCTTTAATAGAGGATGGATTTATATATGTAGACAAAACAGCTTTGGTTTATAAGATGGCAACGACCGGGAAGCCTTATTTTCTGAGCCGTCCACGCCGTTTCGGCAAAAGCCTGCTACTTTCTACCCTTGAAGCTTACTTCCTCGGACGAAAAGAAGTGTTCAAAGGATTGGCAATCGAAAAGTTGGAGAAGGACTGGAAAGTTTATCCGGTGCTTTATCTGAGTCTCAATGCTAAATACTATGAAACGAAAGAGAGCCTGGAGCAAATTTTGGAAGCTCATTTCATTGAATGGGAAAAAAAGTATGGTGCAACAGATCGTGATCTGGGGTACGAAGATCGTTTTATGCAGATCATCCGCCAGGCATACGAAAAGACGGGTGAAAAAGTCGTTGTTCTGATCGATGAATACGACAAACCGCTGCTTCGCTCACTTTTTGATGACAAACTTCATCATACTTACCGTGAGATGTTGACCGGTTTTTACACCGTTCTGAAAGATGCTGACCGCTATCTGCGTTTTGTGTTCATCACCGGAGTAACGAAGTTTGCGCAATTAGGAGTATTCAGTAATCTGAACCAGTTGATGGATATCAGTATGAATCCGGCTTATGCAACTGTCTGCGGTCTGACCCGGAAAGAGATTGAACGCGAATTTCAACCCGAACTGGCGGCTTTGGGCGAGCTTCATAAGCTGACCTACCAGCAGACGATGGACAAATTGACCTGGCTATATGACGGTTATCGTTTTTCGCCGTTGGGACAGGAAGGCATTTATAACCCATTCAGTATCTTGAATGTATTCAGCAGTTTATTGTTCCAGAACTATTGGTTCTCTTCCGGTACACCGACCATGCTGGTCGACATGTTGAAGAAGACCGATTACGACCTGCGACAGTTGGATGGAATCGAAGTACCACAGGCGGCACTGACCGATTACCGGGCCGATTTCCATAATCCGGTGCCGATCATCTACCAAAGCGGGTATCTGACGATCAAGGGATATGATGAAGAGCTTCATTTTTACCGTCTCGGTTATCCGAATGCAGAAGTGAAATATGGATGGTTGAACTTCATAACACCTTATTATACTCCGTTATCGGAGGCAAATGCACCGTTTTATATCGGTAAGTTCAGTCAGGAACTGCGGGCTGGTGATGTGGATGTTTTTATGGAGCGTTTGCGTGCCTTCTTTGCCGGCGTACCTTACGAGTTGAACGATGAGACGGAGCGTCACTATCAGATCATTTTCTATATTGTCTTCAAACTATTGGGGCAATATGTAGAAGCCGAAGTGCGCAGTGCCCGTGGCCGTGCCGATGCCGTAGTAAAAACGGCCGATTATATTTATGTCTTCGAGTTCAAGCTGAATGGCAGTGTCGATGAAGCTCTCCACCAGATCGACGACCGAGGCTACCTGATTCCTTACACTGCAGATGGCCGCCAACTGGTCAAAGTAGGCGCCTCTTTCGACAAGAAGAAACGCAATATCGGGGAATGGAAGCAATTGACAGTTGAGAATTGACAATTGACAGTTGGGCTTCGCGATCGAACATAGAAAGATATGAACTATTTTAATAAGAACCAGGTACGCGGATGACACGGATTAGGCGGATCAAAACGGATTAAATGATCCGATCCGTTCAAATCCGCTCAATCCGTGTCATCCGCGTACCTGGTTCTTTTATTTCGACAAATAGACTCATATCTGATAAATACTGAACTTATCGCCATTGCTATCTCCATTGACAAATTGCCAAATTATCCCATTTGACACATTATCCCTTTTATCAATCGCATCTGTAAAACGATAAAAACAGATGCACCGATCGTTACGCAGCATCCTGACGGGATGTTGTGCGGCTATCTGTGTATCCATAAATAAATTTATAAACAAAAAGTATGAGACTGAATTACATTGTAGCAAAACCGTTCCTGCTGGGTATCCTTCTTTTGTTGGGAGCCTGTCACGACGATGATAAGTCCGGGCCGGAACATAAAGGGGAAGGGCAACTGGTTGTTACGGTCAAGAATCCCGCGGGGCAGCCTTTGACACTCCGTGTTTTCGGGGAAGGGCTGAAGGAACCCTTCGAAAGCCGCCTGGAAGCGACCGAGAAGGAGGGAACATTCGGTGCGTGGCTGGCAGAAGGAGAGTATGACGCATTGGTGACGGCAGATGCACCCGGAGAAGTCGTGATAGACGGTATCGGTAGTTTGGCTACTGCAACCGCCTCCATACCCGTTCCCGAAGGGTCGGCAACGCTGCCGGCATTGAACGAACCCGTCTACACAGCTGCCAGTTCGGGTATCGTCCTTACCGAAGGAAAGACGAATGAACTGACGCTGAACCCCAAGGATATCCGTAAGATCGTGCGTTTTACGGTAACGGTTCCTGACGGGATGATGTCCGGTCCGATAGCCGCCACCCTGCGAGGCATTGCTTCGGCAGTCAGCCTGGCAAGCGGGGAGGTCGCTGCTTCCGCCACACTCCGCCTGACCCTTCCGGCACCCGATGCACAGAATACCAGCCGTACGACAGCAGGGATACTCGGCGTTGTCCGGACGGAAAATGTAATCCCCGGTGTCGACGACGATTCCCATCTGCTGGCACTTACCTGGAAGGCTGCCGACGGCAAGGAACAGAGCTATAGCGAAGACGTATCCAGTCAATTATATAAGGCTCTCGAAGCCGATGCCGATACGATAGATGTAACCGTGACTATTGCCGCCCGTGCCGATGATGTCCCTATACATTTATATACGGCTATCCGGACGCGTAGCCTTGTCGATGAGTTCAAGGATACCCCTGTAAATATCGCCGCCGGGACAGCATCCGGCAAATATGCCGAAAGTTGGGAAGGCATCGCTTCCGCCAACGAGATCGTGCTCAACCCCGAACGCTATTATCCTGCCGACGGTTCGCCGGTCTACCTGCGCGGTTATTATCCGGTCGCCCCGCTGGAGAATGGCGAAGTACATTATACACTGACGGGTAAGGAAGATCTGATGCTTTCCGTAGAGCAAAACGGTTCGCTGGACAACCGGTTCACAGCCGTCAGCACGCCGCTCACCTACCAGCATTTACTGGCACAGCTCAACTTCAAGCTAACCTTGAAAGGGGTGACCAACCAGTATCGTATACGTTCTGTCAAGCTCAACGGCATGGCAGAACGGGCACGTGTCAGTCTGGCTTCGGGCACAGTGGAACCGATCGGGCAGAGTGCCCCGGTTGTGATCTATACCGATCCGGGAACGGGTGGTTTCCCTATCACGGACGGGTCGGTGATGTTGCCCGGTTATGTCCTGGTACAGCCGGAAGCGGAGTTGACGCTCGATTTGGTATTGAATGTGGATGGCAATCCGGCAAATGACAAGGTATTCAAGAATCTCCCTGTCAATTTCACCGAAGGAGGTACGGAAGGGGGAAGTGCCTATGAGGTGGAAATATCCTTTGAGGTGCCGGATGATCCGGAGCCAACACCCGACCCGGAACCAACGCCTGACCCTACGCCTGATCCCGACCCTGATCCAAGTCCCGATCCTGGTCCTTCCCCAAAGCCGGACCCCGATCCCGAACCTGAACCCGAGCCGGAAAATGGCATCAAGGTAGAGGTAACCGCCAAAGTGACGGACTGGAATACAGGTGATAACGGTGGAGTGATCATTTGAAGTAAAGAAACAACAAAGAATTATATATCACTTATTATTAACAATTTATACAAGTAAAAAATGAAAAAGATTTTAAGTATGGCAGCATTGGCATTGATAATGGCAAGCTGCTCGAATGACGAAGAAACTCCGGAAATCAATCCGGGAGAAGTGACAAACGCTGTACCTGTACAGATCAGCCAGAAAGTGGCTGGGGTAGAGACGAAAGCGGCAGTGGGTTTGGGGAGTGAAATGACGGCCAATATAATAATGGTCGATGCAGGTAGTGATGCTAATAATCCTGATTTCAGTGCTTTTAGCCCTAAAAAGCTAAATACATTTACCGACAAACAGAGTGGTGGCTCCGGAGAAAAAGAACTTGCAAATGATGCCGCCCGTGCCAATGTAGCAATCGCCACATTTACGGCAGATGCAAACGGAAATAAGATTAAGTTGAATCCTACATTGTATTATCCTGTAACAGACAGTAAAAAGACTTGGATACTGGGTGTTGCTCCACAGGGTGTAGTGGATCAAACAAAGGTGACCTTTAACGATGTAGATGGTTTACAGGATGTGATGTATGCTGCAAAGGCAGGTGGTGTTGACAAGACAGCAACAGAAGCAATTGCACTTGAGTTCAAGCACCAAACGACCCAGCTTCTCTTCGTTGCCAAGTTTGCGGCAGGTACTGATCTGAGCACAACAGAATGGAAAGGCAAAACAGTCAGTGTAACAAGCATTGAAATACCGAATGCACAGGTTCCTAATGCAATAAATATCAAAGATGGTACATTGGAATGTACAGAAAAGAAACTTACCGTTGCCGGATGCAAGGAAGCTCTTGGAACAGATGCTTGCGCCAAAAGTGTGCCTGTAATGATAAAAGCATCTGCAAGCTTGGTTGTTAATCTTGTTTTGAAAGTAGGCGAAGAAACAGTTACATACAGTAACTTGGAAGTTAAAAAAGCAACGGGGGATAATTTGGCAACGGTAGCAGGTAAGTCTCATCTTATCACATTTGAAATTACTGCACCGGTAGGTTCGAGCCAGCCCCAAGTTGGTGCAACAGCTAAGGTCGTAGACTGGACTGTAGGTGACGAAGGTAAAGTCGAAATAAAATAACATATACAAAATCAGATGCAAGTGAAACGACAAAACATATATCTGCTGTTAGCCACGGCGCTATTGTCGGTATCAGGCTGTTCAAGTCCGGAGGAATCCGGGCTTGAATCAGTCCCTATCGAATTGCGTGCATCCGAAGCGGGAGAAGTGGAAACGAAAGCCGACGGGAACGGGATCGATAAGGAATTTGACACCCGCATTTTTGCCTCTAAACGCGACGGCGATTACACCAAGCTGACAACACCGGCAACTGACGACGAGTGGTATGCAGACACGAAGGTAACAACGAACGGTTCGATCTCGCTGTCGGATAACCCTGTTTATCCCCAATACGGAGACTGGCTCTATCTGGTTGCCGTTGCCCCTAAGCCTACGTCGTATGCCGATGCCGGAACAGTAGGCTATACCCTCGATGGTCAGACCGACATTCTGTATGCCGAACAGATACAGGGCAACCGATGGGACGGAAGTCGTTTCAGTAATAACACAGATAAGACTGTAACACCTCTCGAATACACCCACCAGCTTACCCAACTGAAGTTCAAGGCAAAGAAAGCCGCGGACAAAGGGCTGACAGTGAAAGTAAAGAGTATCACCGTAAAAGCCGTGACCTCCGCCATGACACTTACCTTGAAAGATGGCAATGCCACTTTCTCCGGATCAACAGACCTGGCGCTGACTTTGGCTGGTGATGGTACGGAGATTAAATCTGCTACTGCCACCGAGCTGGGTGTTTTGTTATTACCCCCGTCAACGTCAGACAAAGCCTACCAGGTTACCGTCGATACTTCCGTCGGTAAATTTGAAGATTTATCGATCGACTTTAGCAGTTCGAGCAATTCGAGTAGTTCAAGCGGTTCAAACGGTTCGAGTGGTTCCGGCAGTGCATCCGGCGATCATTTTGCGAAGGGACATTCGTACGAAGTCACTCTCAATATCAGTGACAAGGAATTAGAGATCCTGTCTGTTACCGTCGCTTCCTGGAGTTCGGAAGATAAAGGCGATCTCGACCTCAACTGATAATCAATGTAAACATAAAAAAACAACTAGTATTAAATTCAAACAAAATGAAACAAGTAAAGAATCTAAGCCTACTTATTATGGCAAGCCTGATGCTCTCCAGCTGTGGTAAAGAAGAAAATCTCCAATCCCCCATAGACAACACCGAAAAGGTAGAACTGGGTATTACGGCAGGGGTGGCACTAACGAAGAGTGCGATTGATGGGGGAGAACAAAAAAATACAACAAGTGGAAGCTTGATGGGGGCGATCGCTGTGTATGCGAAAGATAAAACTACTACTACTTCTTATCAAACAGGGAACAACTATGCATTGTATACGCGAACTGATGATAAGTGGGCAGCTACAGAAATTAGTTCAGAAACTCCTAAAATATATCTGACCAGTGATGTGGCAACAATCTATGCCTATCATCCGGCGTATAAACCGAATACAACAACAAATGCAATGGAAACGTCGGGTACGGCTTTAAAAATTACAGGTACGTTAGGGACTGATGCAAAAATTCCGGTAACGGTTTTTGAAGGAGGAACAGATACGGGTAATTCTTTAGACACAAAAAGTATAATCACTGTTCCTAAAAATTTTGATGCATCATCTAGCAAGATAATACTTTCTGCCCCCGGTGAAGTAGATTATATGTGGGCTGAAAAATCAGATAATACAGATAAATTCGAAGCCAGTAATGGTAAAGCAAGTGGCACGCCTCCAACATTCTCAGTTGCTTTAAACATGAAACATACCCTTTCAATGGTTAGTTTCCGTATCTATAATAATGGGCATTATAATAAAGCAGGGCATTTGACACAGATTAAATTGGAGAATGCTTCAGATGCTGTATTAAGTAAAGGAACTAATCCGACAATGGATATTGCTTCCGGAAGCATAACTCCAGGTAATGGATCTGCAGCAACATTCACTCGTATAATAAAAACAGCAACAGATGGTGGTTCTAATGATTATTATGAGCTACCCAAGCAAGGAGCTAGTGGCTATGAAGGAAATGATGCCGCCAAAAACGCCGCCGCCACTTTCAGCATCCTCGTTTTACCCGACGCTTCAGCCGTTGCTAAAAATACCATTAAAGTGACTTTCACGATTGATGGAGAAGCTTACTCTGTTAATCTGGCAGCAGATGCAACAACAACTAAGTGGGAAGCCGGCAAAAACAACATCTACACCGTTACATTAAGTGGTCAGGAACTCACTCTTAGCTCAGTTACAGTTGCAGCCTGGGGCGATGGACCTAAAAAAGATCTTGATGTCAAATAATAACGATAGATGATAAGTGATTCATATTTAGAAAGTTCTGAACTATTTTAATAAGAACCAGGTACGCGGATGACGCGGATTAGGCGGATCAAAACGGATTAAATGATCCGATCCGTTCAAATCCGCTCAATCCGTGTCATCCGCGTACCTGGTTCTTTTATTTCGACAAATAGACTCATATCTGACAAATATTGAAACATTCAAATCTGACGGCAAATGAACCTGTAATGGTGAAGTGATCATGATTAATATTAATTACAACATATAAAAACATTCAAACAATATGAAACCGTATAACTACCAGCTATTATTCTTGTTGCTAGGTGCGATTAGTCTCTCCTGCTCAAAAGAGGTGAAGGAAGAGGAGAGCGGTCCGGTAAGTCTTACTCCCCATATAGCCGGTATCTCACTGACGCGTGCCGGAATAGATGCAGCCGAGAAAGTAGATGCAATCGGCTTTTACGCCGTCAGTAAAGAAAGTACCGACAACACCTACGGAACATGGCCTGTCGGTACATACGGCAAGTTCACCGGAAATACATCAAATGGTCATACGACTTTTGCCCCTGCCACAGAACAGGACATCCTCTGGCTGGAACCCGAGAAAAACGCCATAATCTTCTCCTGTTACCCTGCGCCAACCAACGCATCTGACATCGTCGATGCCAGCACACTGAACGAGGACGGAACAACTATCTCTACCGGAACAAATGCTCCTGCGGCTACCCTAGACGCCCCTGTTCCGGTCATTCCCGTATCAACCAATGTATTTAGCCTGTCCCCGGCATTTCCAGCTGATGCAAACTTCGACTTTACCCTTCCCGCATACGATTACATGTACGGGGTTGCCTACGACGACAGCAATCCCAGTGCAGGAGAAAGTACTAAATTTCAATCGACCCAGCCTGTTGCCAACGGTAACCGTTCAGGCGGAACCGTCAACCAATCCGGTCCTAACGTAGCCATCGGTTTGAAACATGCTTTCTCACAAATCAAACTTATCATCAAGAAAGGAGATTCATATCCGGGCACAGCAACTAGGGTTACCGAAGTGAAATATACCCGCAAAATGAATACCCTGACAGACAACACCAAAATGAAACTGACTGACGGTACATTTCTAGGGATAACCCTTACAAATGATGCCGCTTACACCTACGATCTGAAATCGGCTACTCAAAATAGTGAAGGATTCGAGCTTACCTCCGACAAGAACAGTAACCTCACAATCACCAATTACGCCCTGCCTTGCGATGCCGCTAAATCGGTCATCAGCCTGACCGTCGATAAAAAAGAAATGACTATCGAATATGCCGATGACCCTCAATGGAATGCAGGAAAGATATACACCTACGCAGTAACGATCAACGGTACCGGCCTCGCTTTTTCGGGTGTCTCGGTAGTCGATTGGGACGACGACGGTAATAATAACAGTTCAAGTGGAACCCTGTAAAACAATCAGATCATGAGAAAACAAGACCATATAAAAAGCCTTTTTACGGCATTACAAAGAGCCGCTATCACCGGTATCGTCCCTATCATCGGAAACAGCCTGATCGCAGCATTTTTATTCACCGCCTGTTCGTCCGATGAATGGCAGGCTGACAACGACCGTGTACTTCTCTCTCCCCAAATACAGGTAGGAGAGAGCACCACCCGTTCGGTTATAAGCGGAACGGCAGCCAATCCGGATGGAAATGGGAATCTGATCAATCAGGTTCAATTGTATATAACCCGCGACAAAGACGATCATACGGTCTATCCGGGCTTAAGCGAAAGCAAGGGGCTGGCTACTTTTACATTGGGAGCTAGTAACGACTGGACGAGTGACCCAAAGGTCAGCCTTTCCAGTGATATGGCACGTATTTTTGCCTTTTATCCACCGATAGCAGCAGGTGATGTATCTACCAATTTTATAGCTTCCTCCAGCGATGAAAAGCATAAAATAAAGGTAAGCATACCTTCCAACCAGACTTTCGACGGTGCAACTGCCTGGGGATGCAGTACAACCGACTATCTGTACGGCTCGTCTTCTTCTACCAAAGGAGATGCCAAACCGATCACCGCCAACAATGGCAATGGGGATGCCACGGGTCCGAAACCCTTTTCCCCCGAAATATCCATGCAACATGCCTTGTCGCTCCTGGTCTTTTACCTGGAGAGTAAATCGGGACGTGATGTGGATAACACATACGATTATGTAAAGGAAATACGCCTGTCGACAACAGATGCTACTCATACGTTCCGTATCTCCGGAAGTGCTGACGATCAATGTACCATGTTCATCAACGACGGTACACTAGCATTAACAACAAGCTCGTTATTGAAGTTCAAGGCAACGACTGCGGCTACCGGTGGAACCGCCACCACCGCCCAGTTATGCGGCAAAGCAGGTTCTCCCGCATTAGTCGCCTACGGCTTGGTAGCTCCTTTGACGGCAGCTCCTTCCGACCTGACACTGACTGTTGTGCTGGATAAGAAAGATGAAACAACCGACATGAAGCGTGAATTATCCCTCACATTCGGTACTTCGGGTAACACCCCGAAAGCCTGGAAGAAAGGGAACCGCTATAAATACAACCTCACACTGACCGACCGCGACATCGCCATTAAAAGTACGTCGATCACCGAATGGCCGGATGGTTGGAGCGGAAGTAGTAACGATAAGGGTGACGGTTCGCTCAAACCCGATGGTTTCTAATCCATTCGGGTCGAGTAACCACCCAATAATCAGCAATAACATAAAAAATAAATAATATGAAAACAGTAAACTTACAAATCCGGACAGTCCGGCTGGCAGGTCTTTTCTGCCTGCTCCTGGCGTGGACTGCCTGTTCGGATGAGACGGCGATCGACCCTCCCGCAGAGGATACCCCTATCATGATAAGGGCGGAGATCAGCACATCCGATGCCGATACCCGGGCAGACGGGAGAGAGACGACGGAGACGGTAGCCGATGATCCGGCAAATGCCTACGACCGCAGCAGTTTTATAGCGGGTGATAAGATCCGTGTGACGCGTACCAACCCCAGTGACTCCAAGGATTATCAGTTGAGAGCAGATGGAAAATGGGCTGTCGTCGGTACTGCACCGCTCACCTTGCGTATCGGGGCAAACTATGAAGCTACTTTCCCCCACGATTACAAAAACATTCAACAGAATCAATCAACGCAGGCGAATTATCTGGCAAGCAACCTGCTGAAATCACCGGCAGCAACATCTTCTTCCGGTGAATTGAACTTTACGGGAAACAATGCTTTCCTCCATCAGAACACGAAAATCACTCTGGTCTTTACCGGTAAGGCAGGAGCTGACGCAGATGGTGCTGCATTGACCGGCACTTTTTCTGATTTCACGATAACCGGCACCGGCTTATACACAGGAGGTACATCTCCCGAACATATGTCTTTCTATCGTCCGAAGACCAATGTTGCTACCTGGCACGGTATCGTCTATCCCAAAAAAGGAACCGGTACAACCGGTACAGATATCTCGCTGGCACTGACCTATGACAATGTGAAGTATTCAGCGACGATCAAATGCCCTATGGTAGCCGGCAAACATTATCAGTACGATCTGAAGATTGAGGATGACATACTTGTACCTGACGGCATGAAGATAGAAAACTGGCAAAGCGGCGATTCATATACGGGCGGGTTTGATACGGCTCCAAACACTTAATAGTAACACAGTATGAAACAGTATTCAATACAAATAGCAGGTATCATCGGGATATGTTTCCTGATGCTGACAGCCTGTTCAAACGAATCTCCTGCCGATAACACATCGGAGGGAAAGGAGCTGGTCGTATCTGCAGAGATCATCCCTTCGGGTGAGAGTAAAGCCGTGGGAGCAGCTACCAATGGGACGGATAAAGTGTCCTTTGTGAAAGATGATCAGATTCTGATCACTCAGGCAGAGAAGAAAAAGACATACAAATTATCGCAGAATAATCAATGGCTTCCGCAGACTGATGGGGAGAATTTAGCTGCCGATGGAACGGAACAGACGTATACGGCTTCATTCCCTCACGATTTTACCAGTATTCTGGAAAAGCAGAATGAAGCAGCCGCGAGTGGAGCTTTGAGCAATTATGAAAAAAGCAACAAGCTGATATCGGAAGTGACAACAGCGAGCAATTATGTGCCTTTCAAATTCAGCCATGCTTTTTCAAAGATCACCGTCATTGTCGCCTATAAAAACAAACGAAAGAATGTGAGTGCGAAGTTGGTCGGTAACAATATACGGACGGATGAAGTAAATGGAACAACAACTGAGGAAACGATTCAGATGTTGCGAATCTCGCCTACAGACGAAACAGCATCGGTAAGTCATACATTTATTTGTATCCTTAATCCGGGTACCTTGCGCGGATTTAAGCTTACGGTATCCGGATATGCAGTAGATGTTACGCCAACTGGTGACGCAGCAACTCCTGCAACAGGTGATGTAGTTTCTGATGAAACATATACTCAAAAAGCTAAAGAGTTCAACCCCGGATTCAATTACGTCTATAACTTCTCCTCCAACGATAATCTGATCCTGACGGGTGTCAAGGTAGTCGATTTTGAAAAAGACGGAGCTGACTACGATGCCGGAAATGCGACCTGATACATGGAATAGTCCGATTACTAACAGTTAATAACAGAATTATATGAAGTACATATCAAACAGAAATATCGGCTGGCTTGCCGGCTTTTTGCTGACAGCCTGCCAGTCGGAGGTCGTAACGGTGCCGGACAACGATAACGCGTTGCAGGTGCTTTCCGTCGGTCTGAATCAGGATGAAGGTACACGGTCGGAGATGACGACGGATGAGATCAAGCAAATAAATGTGTATACAACGACCAATGATCATAAAGAGATAGATGCTAATACACTGGCAACCTATACAAATGACGGGAATGCCTGGAGTTGTACCGCACCGTCGGAGCTGACGACCGCGACATACAATATTTTCGCTTATTATCCTCCTACACGGGTAGATGGCGGGGAGGCAGTTACGGTGACGAACAGTTCTATCGGCGAGCATACCATTAAGGTCTATATCTATGCCGAAGATGCCTTCGGTAGCCCGAAACAGGATGACTATTTGTATAACTATCAAACAGATAAATCTACGGGAAACTATGAACAAATCACGGCTTCTACGGCATCCAAGACGGTCAGTTTCTCGATGAATCATGCCTTGTCGAAAGTAAGTTTCCAGATCACGAAAGATGCATCGGCTACGGAAACGCTGACCTTGACGCAGATAGATATTATCGGGAAGACCAACAGTCTGCAAACCGGAGCAGGCGACATGTATCTGAAAACGGGAGGGCTGGTCGGCCTGCAGTCCAAAGATCAAATCAGCCTGACCGGTTCGGTCGCTTTGCAGAACACACTGACTTCTCCGAATATTACCGCTTTGGTGGCTCCTATGAGTAAAGAGGAAAAGGTGCTTTCATTCCGTCTGACAGTAATGGTCGATGGGGTGTCGCGCGTCTTCGAGACAGGGACCGTCAAAGATGAAGCACCTACTTGGCCCGGTGTGAAGTGGCTGGCAGGAAAGCATTACGTTTATAAGATCAAAGTCAGCAAAATGGGAGGTGCCATCAACGGTGTTTCCGTATATGACTGGCAAAAGGATTCGGACCAGAATACGCAAGTAGGTATTTAATATAGGAGGATCAGACAATGAAAATAAAGCAATTATTTATACAACTAACGTTAGGGATGCTTCTGCTGCTGTCAGCTTGTCAGAACGAAGTGATCCCGGAGCAGACCGGCGATAAGATCGCTTTGTCGTTTAACCTCTATTGGGGGGAACTGACCAAAGCGGCAAACGCTACTTCTTTATTACCCGAAGGCAGTAAGATCCGGGCGTATGCCTATACAAAAGACGCAGTGACAATCAACTCTCCTGTCGGTTACGGCGATTATGTAGTAGATGCCAGCGGTAGAGCCACCGCATTACAGGAGAACGGGGTAGATAAAGGACTTACGCTCTATCGCGGAAATTACGATATTTACCTGGTATCATACAATGACAAAAACTACGTACCTGAAACCGCAGACGATTATCTGCTCCATGTCTCCAACGGGAACGATTTTATGTACTCTACCCTCAAAGGCATTACGGTCCAGCCAACCTCAGGCGGTAAAAATATGATGTCAGTCGACCTGCCGGAACCGTTTACACGGCTTTGCTCGCAGGTGATTGTGACGGTGAAAGCAGGAGATAAGCAACCTGTAACAGTATCTGGCTTATCAGTAAGTTCTGTGAATATAAAGAAACTTTCCAGTGATCTATCTTATCAATTGGGCAAAACGGCCTGGAACATAGATTCCGGTATTGAACAAACCGGAACAGGGGCATTGAATACTTTTACAGAAGGGGATGTAGATAATGTAAAGATACCTCGTGTAAGTGATCCTTTAGTTGTTTTACCTTTGGTAGGAACTGATCCTTTGGAATTTGAGCTTAATCTGAATATTGGATATACGAAAGGAGGAACATTGGTAACCAAACTTTTTACATATAAACCCAAAGTTTATAAATCATTTTTACCGGGAATGACGTATCGGTTTGAGTTTACTTTGACATTCTTTGGAGATGCAGAAATAACCAATTTGGAATTGGCTATTTTGGAATATACAACTGTAACATCCTCGACAGATAATGTTGGAATTTAAAAAGAAAGGAGAAATGATTATGAAAATAATAGCAGAAAAAGGAATATGGCTTTTGTTGTTGGCGATATATGTTTGTAGTTGCCAAAAAGAGGAACAACCGGAGAAAGTAAAACAGTTATATATACAATTGACTATGCCGGAATCCATACATGTGGATACAAAAGCTGATGACACAGGTAAGAGTACCGTTCCAAAACTAGGTGACATAGAAGTGAAGAATGTTTGGATAGTACAATTTGATGCGAAGACTAATTCCTGTCTTAAAGCTCTCTATGTCCCTCAATCCGGCATTTCTCAAAATGAGAGTTTAGCAGGACTGGTTGTAAATTTGTCAACGGGAGATTCAGGAGATGAAATAGCCAAATTCATGGATAATGACAGTCGCTTTTATGTGATTGCCAATGGCAACAGGAATTTGCTGACGGAGGATACAACCAACGATGACATGTATTCATTGACTGAGGCTGAGTTACAGGCTTTAACAGAAGAGGATTTAAAAAAGAAAGCGAGACTGATAGGGCAAGAAGGTGCTCCATTGGTTGCAACCAGTCCAACACTGTTAGCATCCGAAGCCTTTGAATATATACCTAGTAATGATGGTGTAATAAAAGTCAGGGCTCAGATGTTTAGAGCTTTTGCCTGGATGACAGTCAAGATCAAGTCTTCTTCACCTTCCGGTCTTTTTAGTTTGGATAAGAATGAGGCAAGTCAGACTATTTTCAAAATCCATAATCTGCCTCAAAATATGGCGGTTTATAGAGCCGGAGGTGGGAAAGGAATAGCTTATCCGGAAGTAAAAGATACAAGTATAATTAAAGGTCCCTTCAATGTCAATATTGACCCAATTACAACTACCGGAGGAGAGGTGACTGCAACGTTTTATATGGCGGAAAATCTGCGTGGTATCGGAACATCGACAACCCAGCAGGGAAAGAATCTGCCAGCGAATGGACCTGGAAGCAGTTCCGATAAATTAGCGGGATGTACCTATATAGAACTGACTGGAACCTATAAATACAACTCCAGTCATACCGACGGCGTAAAAGTAAAATATACTTTCTACCTGGGCGGTAACTTTACAAACGATTATAACATAGCACGTGACTATTCTTATGAGCTGACATTCAATATAGCGGGTCCTAACAGTGCCGATGTGCGGGTACAGATTACGGATGGGAATGTGGCTGTTTTCGATGAAGTGCACGTAGTAGATAATATTGAAGTAAATTTTTAAAGTATGAATAAAACGGAGTTTACGAAAAAGCTGGCTTCCCGCTTATCAGTTTCTGTTAAGGAAGCCCAACAGTTCATGAATGTTTATCAGGAGATGTTAGGAGAAGTTATTCTGGACGAAGGCAATATGGTTTGCCAGGGATTCGGAACGTTCTCTTTATGGCAGCAAACGGAAAGGATGGGACGCAATCCCAAAACAGGCACGGAGGTCCTTATCTCCGCCCGTAACAGCATCAAATTCAAACCGGGTAAAGAGTTGCTGGATTTCTTGAACCGAGAGAAAAAATAATGTACCAATTTACCAATATGCCAATTTAGAAAATATTGAACCTACTTTTGGCTTGATCCAAAAGTAGTCAAAAGATCAAGGCTGAACCGGCTTCACTGCTCCGGTGAAAGACTACGCTGAAAAATCCGAAACTCGCTGCGCTCAGACAGCGGATTTTTTAACCGCTTCGTCTTTCCCCTCCGCGGACGTTCACCCGCTTAGGCCTTTCATAGGAAGCAGAGCTTCCTTTAAAGATTGCCGATACCGACACCTAATATAATATAACAGGTGCTTTCAGTTTTAACAAGCTGTATCGGCCATCCCAGGAGAACGCTAAGCGTTCTATGAAAGGCCTCAGCTGGCGAGCGTAAAGCGCAGCAGCCGTAGAGAGCGCCCGGAGCATCCGCTGTTTGAGCGTAGCGAGTTTCGGAGGCGACAGCGAACGCAGGATGCGGAGTAGCGAGGCAGGTGCAGCCTTGAACTTTTGGTTACTTTTCTTTCAAGAGAAAAGTAATATTCAATTTTGATAAATACTGAACTTATTGCTATCTCCATTGGCACATTGGCAAATTAGCATATTAGCACATTATTCTTTTTAAGTCGTCATAAACGGTAACAGTTTGGCTGTTAAAGAGGACAATACATTCCTCCATTTGCTGCCTAAAGAGGGTTTGACCTCTTTTTCTATTATAGAGGGAGAGACCGTTTTTGGTTCAACAGACTTTTCCTCATGCTTCTCTTCGCTATATTTCTCCTGTTTGCTCTTCCCTGATTTCGGACGGACCAGGTTATCCAGCATAACCTCGGATGCCTTGTCCATTTTCGACTTTGACAATTTTCCCAGGTAGATTTCCGTTGTCTGCAACGACATATGACCGAGTGACTGGCTGATCACACCTATCTCCGAACCGGCTTCCAGCATTAAAGAAGCCCAACTATGACGCATCACATAAGTCGTGAGAGGATAAGGAAGTCTCAGTTCGTCCCCGATATCTTTCAAGTAACTATTCATGCGATGTAACGATGATTGGGCTGTCAGAGTACCTTTCCCTATTAATTTCTCATGTAGGAACGGGAATACCCAGCGGCACTCTTTTCTCTTGTACAACTGCATGATCTGGTGCATTTCCGGCGTGATCTTGACCTGAAGGATTGCCTGGGTCTTGCTACGGTTGTACTGGATATATCCGTTGTGCACATTATCCTGTTCCAGTTTATAGGCATCGACAAAACACATGCCCCGTGCATAAAAAAGGAAGAGCGAGAGATGAAGCGCATCCATTTGTTCAGGTTTGCCGGTAAGATCGAGACGCGCCAGCTTTTTGATATCCCGTTCGGGAAGTGCCCGTTTCCGAGTAGACGGAACGGTGATATGGAGCCCCTCAAAAGGATTACCTGCCGGATCATGATAATGCAAGTCCTTCTTTATGTTATTATAAATCGCTTTCAGGTTACGCAGGTAGAAATCCTGGCTTCCCGGACTAAGCAGATTATTTCCCGATTTTTCGTCTTCCAGCAACCACATGACGAACTCCTGTACCAACCCGGCAGACAGGTCTGTTATGGTCAGTATCCTCGCTCTACGGCCCAGAAAAGTCGAAAATTTGTTCCATGTACTGCGGTAATTGGCAGCTGTCCGCTCCCTGTCCGCTTCTATTTTCCGTTCGATCAAACGTGCAACACAATCGCGTAACGACGGGTAATAAAATTGTTTTGCTTCTATATTCATTTTAATTGTTTATTTAATAGGGTAAAAATGCAAGAAAAATCAACAAAAACATTTGATATATAGAAACAAAAAAATGCAGGATAAGTTGATTTACATTGGAAACTAACTTTTTAAACAAAAAGCCCCGGATTTTCGTCCGGGGCTGAAGAATAAGGATTCGTATCCGATTTACCCTACAATATATTTAGCTTTTTTACCGGCAACCCGGTAGATCAGATAAACAATTGCCCATGAAACAGCGAATGCCAATACCGCAGCACACGGGATTTGCAGACATAGCGGAATGCCGATCATACGCATTACGACTACACTCGGACCGGTAAAGAAAAAGTGCACCATATAGACTCCGAAACCACAAAGCGTGAGGTTTGCCAATGCTTTCTGTACAATTGGCGATTTTATATTCACCTTCTTGACCAGCATAAAGATCGGGGCAGTCATCATGACAACATTCAGCGAGTTGTAAGTAAAGAAAAGCTCCAGCTGTTCATCGCTGAACTCCGGCAATCCCGTCATATGCCGGAATCCAAAGAACGTAACGGCGTAGCCGATCACGAACATCGGGATACCGATCGCCAGTATCTTACCGACAGGCCACTCCAGTTTGCGCAGATAATGTCCCAGCATCAGATAACCGTTGAAACCGGCGAAATAATAGAGCATGCCGTATGAGTTCCAGGAACAGGTTCCCCACAGGTACGGTGATACGTATTCATAATAATAGGGAAGAAGCGTTGTTATTCCCCAGGCTGCCAGGAACCACAGCTTGGCTCTGTCGGAGGCTTTCTCCACCCAGGCGGAGAAGATCGGCAGATAGAGATACAGACCGATCAATAGGTAGATGTACCACATATGCACATCCAGCAGAGAAAAATTAAGAGGTATGTCAGCAATGTTTTTCAACGATACACTCAAAGATTGACGAGTGGCTTCTTCGCCGGAGAATGGGAAAAAGTCGAGTATCACATCCGGACTAAATCCTAACAGACCAGTGAACCAGGGGAAAAGATTATACAGGACCGACCAGATCAGGAACGGCCATAATACACGGGGAATACGTTTTTTGTAAAAAACAGAGGCTTCTCCTTTTACCGGCAAAAGCAAGGCTCCGGTAATCATTACAAACAAGGGGACGCAGGGACGGAGAAAGGCCCCATAGGCGGCTCCCCAAAATTTTATTTCCCCGATATTGGCAGGAGCTTCCCCGGGGAAAAAGTTGAAAGGGTCGGCACAATGGCAACATACGACTGTAAACATCGCGACGAATCGCATTACATCCAGCCAGACAATATGGTTGCCGGCATTTGGAAGAGTTTTGTTTTCCATAAGATTAAAATATAAGTTTCTAATTATTTGTTTATTGGCTTTTATTGATTGTGCAGAGCCTCGATCAGCAAGGTGATATTGGCTGTGAACAACCTGACAGAGATCGCCAGCAGGATAATACCGAAGAATTTGCGAATGATGTAGATACCGCCTTTCCCCAGCAAATGTTCCACTTGTTTGGTCATGCGGACAACAAAATAGACCCACAGCATATTCAGTATCAAGGCGACTACGATATTGATATTGGCATATTCGGCCCTGAGTGAAAGCAGTGTGGTGAATGATCCCGCACCCGCCAGCAAAGGGAATACAAGGGGTACCAGCGTGGCTTCTTTGATCGGTCCGTTATTTTTGAATATCTCGATATCCAGTATCATTTCCAGTGATAACAGGAAGATGACAAAAGCGCCTGCCACGGCAAAGGATTCTATATCCACATGAAAAAGTTTCAGTAGAAAGTCTCCGGCATAGAAGAAACCGATCATCAGGATAAAAGAAATGACCGTAGCTTTTAAAGCGTTCACTTCTTTACCTTTTTCCTTTAGATTTATAATGATAGGAATGGAACCGATGATGTCGATTACAGCAAAAAGCACGATAAATGCACTGATCATTTGTTGAAAATTAAATTCTGAAAACATATACGGTCCTCCTTTTTTTAGTTTCTCCCGTGAAGATACTATATTTCAATGAGAAGACGTATCTTTGAATCCGATATTAACAAAAAAGTTATGGGTATAGTAATTGGTATAGACGTAGGAGGGAGCACGACGAAGATCGTCGGCATAGATGGTAAGGAAATCAAAAATCCGATGTTCGTCAGGGCAACCGATCCGGTGACATCTTTATTCGGTGCTTTCGGAAAATATTTGTATGATAACGATATTCCTCTTTCTGCCATTGAGAAAGTGATGCTTACCGGCGTGGGAAGTGCATCTATCAACCAACCTTTGTATGGTTTGCCGACAGCTAAAACGGATGAATTTCTGGCGAATGGGCTGGGAGCACAGTATATGACACAACTGGATAAGCTGATCGTTGTCAGTATGGGAACTGGTACTTCGTTCGTTAAAGTGGACGGAACAAAAATAGAGCATATCGGCGGTATTGGGATCGGCGGCGGAACAGTATTGGGATTATCCCGGTTATTGCTGAAGACACAGGATTTCCATCAGGTGGTCGCCCTTGCTTTGAAAGGTGATATTACGACCATAAACCTGCAGATCAAAGATATTTGTAATATACCTTTACCAGGTTTGCCGCTGGACGCTACTGCCTCTACCTTTGGTAAAGCTGATGCAAATACTTCGCATGAAGATGTTGCTTTGGGTATTATTTATATGGTACTGCAATGTATCGGCCAGTCGGTGATCCTGGCTGCTTTAAACAGTGATATACGCGATTTCGTATTGATTGGGAATCTGACCAAACTGCCTCAGTGCAAGGATATATTTCCCCGTCTTGAAGATATGTACGGCGGTCGTTTCCACATACCTGATTATGCAGAATACCGGACGGCGATCGGGGCGGCACTGACCTATATAAATAAAAGAAATTATCTGCCTATCGGCTGAATAAAAAAGCTCCGGAAAGTTCAAAGTGACTTTCCGGAGCTTCTGTTTTATCCGAAGTAAAGGCCCTGTATCACGCCATTACTTACATATATCTGCCCATTTTTACGCTGTATGTAGATTTTGTTTTCACGTGCCAGCCAGCCGATAGCCATTGTCGTATTTTCGTGGCTTTGGTCGATTCGTCTGCTCAGTTCTGGTATTGTCAATTCTCTTCCTTCATTCAGCACATGCCAGATTTTTCCGGCGTTTTCTCCGATCTTCTCTAGTTCCATAATTATTATTTATTAGATGTAATACATGTCCTCTTTCTATATAAAAACAAAAGAGAACTCTTTCGGTTCATTTTTCTTTGATTAATCATTTGCAAAGTACACGGATTTGAAAAGAATGGTCAATTCCTATTATTGGGTTTATATGTTCTGTTTTTGCGATTATTATTGTAGAAAAATCAAATATACTATCTTTGAAAATCATTAATCGGTACAATATGGGAGCAAACATACAAATATTTGACATTCCTACGGATTTTATTGCTGGTGACAATATCTCCGGAGATATGCTGAATCGTTACGTGCATTTCTCATGCAAAATGAAAGCTGCGCTCTTTGCTCTATGCGTTAAAGGCTCTGTGAAAGTCACTATCAACTTATCCGAACATAAAATAAAAGAATACGATTTCGTCACATTAACCCCTGATTGCTTTGTGCAGATCAATGAGGTATCGGCGGATGCCCGTTTCTTTTTTGCCTGCTTTTCACAGGAGTTTATGGATAACAATAATCTGATCTTAACGACTATCCGGTTACTTCCCATGCTGGCGGAAGAGCCTGTTATCTGTTTGTCGGAAGATATTTGCCAATTATATATGGATTTGTTCAAGCCTTTGATCCATGCTTATTCTTTTCCTTGTACGCTGGAAAATAAAGATATTATCAAATCCGTATTTACCATTTTCATACAGGGGACAGCCGAGTTATACAAGAACCACGGGAAATGGAAGAACCAGTTGCGCACACGAAGCAAAGAGATGTGCCGGGAGTTTATCAAACTAGTCATGTCGCATTATACAACACAGCGCAATGTCGCTTTTTATGCGGAGCAACTCGGGGTTACTGTTTCACACTTCTGTTCGACTATCAAGAAAGAAACAGGAAAAACGGCTTTGGGCATTATAACGGCGATCGTACTGATGGATATCAAGGCACAACTCAAATCGACCGAACTTCCCATCAAGGAGATTGCTTTCTCGTTAGGGTTCAACAATATGTCTTTCTTCAACCGGTATTTCAAGCGGCATACGGGCATGACTCCCCAGGAGTATCGTAATAGTTAGTCATTGGGACTTTAGTAACCGGAGGAAATCATCTTTGTAACTGGTAGAAACTTCTATTTCCGTATTATCGTCCAGCACGACATAGCCACCAGAGCTTTTATGATAAGATTTGATGCAATGAAAATTGATAATATGCGATTTGTGTACACGGACAAACGGGAACGGGAGTATTTCACTGAAGTATTTCAGGAAACGGCAAACCATCTTCTTACTTTTGTCTTTCAAATAGATATCGGTAAAGTTTCCGTTTCCCTGTAACCGGATAATATCTTCCATCCGGATCACTTCAAAACCTTCGAGGGTAGGAAGTATGACCTGGCGTTTTTCCGGTTTAGGTTCATGCAGGTTTTCGACCAGGATCTTGTTCCGGTTGAATATCTCTCTGTTTATGATATGTTGCTGCACCTTGTTTACGGCGAGTATCAGTTCTTCGATGCTGACAGGTTTCAGCAGATAGTAGGCGGCACTCTGATTGAGTGCGCGAAGTGAATATTCGGAAAAAGCTGTGACGAAGATTGTTTCGAAATACAAATCCCTGCAACCTTCCAGCACATCGAACGCGTTGCCGTAGGGCATTTCAACATCAAGAAAAACCAATTGAGGTTCCAGCTCGTGGAGTAGAGGAACGGCTGATTTACAATCGTGGGCTTCACCGATCACTTCGACAGCCGGACAATATTTTGTCAGGTAGTTTTTCAGTGCTTCACGGGCAGCCGATTCGTCTTCAACGATTACACTTCTTATTTTTTGCAGCATTTCCATATCAGCATTCTATATCGATCATTCAACAATTTAACTGATTTTACTCAGGCAAAGATAATATAATCAGTCATAAAAAATCCCTTGTCTCAGCACAAATGTCTGAGACAAGGGATTGGGATGTTTTATCTAAAATCGTTTAGAATTTGCACATATTTAAGTCCTGGTCGACCAGTATGCCGTCGATGGCTTTCAGGTTAAATTTGACTTTACGTTTTGCTTTCAGCTTCAGAATGAACAAGTCGGAAGTGCCTTCCAGTGTTTCCTTGTCGCCTAGATTGACGAAAGTAGGATACAGGGCTTTTTGGCCGCTGGTATGCAAACGGTCGTAAGTCAGGTTTTCCATCGCTTTCAGGTTTAGCGGTTCTACGCCGATAAATTCGTAATCCTGCTGGTCGTAAGGTAAAGCGAAGCTTAATGCGTTGACAGCTTTCAAATCTGTACCTTTTACCTTTATTTCAACGATTTCGTCTTTGTTGTAGTTCTGTTTCGGAGTACTGAGTTCGATTGTACCGGCTACTTTTTCCGTTCCCTGTTCTTCGATACCGCCATCCAGCTGGGTTGCGACAACCGAAATATCATATGCATCGATCAAACCGTTCTGGTTGATATCGCCTGCACTTACATAATCGAAATCGCTGTCGCCTTTGCGCAGACCGGTATAGTTCATGTAAGAAGTCAAGTCGTTGCTGTCGATCTTCTTGTCGTTGTTGATATCACCCGGCAGATAGCTTTCTGTTCCCGGAACTTTGAATACATACAATTCGCGTCCTGAACCGTAATTGCCTACACCTTCCGTTATATTTAGCTTGATGTAGCGTGCTTTCGGTTTATCCTTGAATTCGAAAATCTTCACATCGCCGTTGCGTTCAAACTTGAAGGAGTCGACCGGTGTCCAGTTTTCTTTATCCATACTATAAGAAACGAAGCCTCTCAGCATAGTACCGTTGCCGCCGTCCTGACGGGACAGATAATGGAACTTATCCAGTTGGTTGACTGTACGCAGGTCGATGATCATATCGAACGGTATAGCATTCTTGCGATATTTCGTATGGAACATATCACCCAGTTCTGCAAAGTCGAACAGACGGAATATTTCAAAGCCGTCCTGCTCTTCTGCCGTCACTTCACCGCGGATACCCTTAATGGCAAATTCAAGCGGGTTGGATTTTGTCTTTACACCGAAAGAAGCCCAGTCAGAATAACCGTCTTTGTTAACTGAACGGATCTTGAATGTGTAATCTGTTTCAGCATTCAGTCCGTCAAACAATAGTTCTGTATTCTTGATAGTCGTATACAGCATATCGTTGAACTCGATTTCGTAGAAGTCAGCACCTGTCACTTTGTTCCAGGTCGGTTTCAATGTGTAGGCTTCCCTGTTTTCTTCTGTTACCTGTGCAGTAGGAGCGGTCAGGGTTCCGGTTGAAACACGGTGGCTGTCACCCATATCGAATTTATAACCTTCGAAAGTAACTGTTGTCGTATTTTCCGTAATATCCGTGGCGGCTAGTTTAACCAGCAACTGAGGATTTTTGGTAATCGTAACCTTTTCAAAATCGCTTCCTTTCGTGGCGAACTTGTTCAAGTTAGGAGTAGCGTCGTAGAAATAAACGTTTTCACCTTTCAGATATTCGTCCATAGAACGGGCTTCTGTCAGTTTTACTTTGTCTTTGCCTACTTTTGCTGCGACTTTTTTCGGCATTTCGGAAACATTGAAACGCAGCTCTGTCGCTTTATCTTTTACAAAGCCGTTGAAGTATCCAGTAGCCGGCTGGATCGTGACAGTTACGTTATTCTTATTACCCACTTCCGATTCGATCAGTGTCGTTACACCTTCACCTTTCAGATAGGCCTGTGTGATACCATCATCGTCATATTCGGTAAATGAACTGTAACCATCCGGATAGATTTCGTAGATACGCAGATTCTTATTGATTTCCGCCACGTTGTTGTTCGGGTTTGTCATCGGGATGATAGCACCGCTTTTTACAAATACCGGCAGTTTCCACAGTGGAGAAGCGAAGTTATTGATCACACAGTTGCCTGCATATTTTTCTCCGGTGAAATAGTCAACCCAGGTACCTTCCGGCAGATAGATTCCGTCGCGGATATCATTTCCTTTCTCGTCAGCCTGTGTTTCCTGGTAGATAGGAGCCACCAGGAAGTACGGTCCGTACATGAACTGGTATTCTGTTGCCTTACCATACGTATAAGGATTCGGATATTCAAGGAACATTGCACGGATCATCGGCTTACCGTCCACCGCTTCTTTAGCGATACTGTAGGCGTAAGGCATCAGTTCGGACTTCAGTTTCAGATACCAGCGGTTGATGGAGGTAGCCGGTTCGCCGAGGGCATGCGGATATTTCTCGTTAGCCCCCCAGCCGTCCATGTTTAACTCCATTGGTGTCCATGTCTTCCACTGGAAATCGCGGGTATTCATCGCCAGGTTTTTGCCACCGAAGATACCGTCCATATCAGATGTGATATTCGGTTGCCCGGACAATCCGGAACCGATGTATGTCGGGATATGGAAGCGGATATATTCCCACTGGCCGCCTGTCTGGTCGCCCGACCAGATACCGGCATATCGTTGTGTTCCGGCCCAGCCGTCCAAAGAGATAATGAAAGGACGGGCGTCATTTCCGTAATAAGGCATGATGTGGCCTACATCGGCTACACCATTCAGGCCGAATGAATAACCGGCACCAACCCATGCCACGTCTGTTTTCAGTACACGGACACCGGCATCACGAACCTCTTTTACGATATCGCGCTGCAGCAGGGCACTGACTTCTGGTTTCGGATGCAAGTCCGATTGTGTCCAGAGTCCGATTTCCACACCGTTCTTATGGGCATAATCAGCCAGGCTCTTCAGGTTTTGAATATTTCCGTCCAGGGTTTCCGTCTGTCCGTATCCGGCACCGTAACCGTCGTTAGGTAACAACCAGCCAAGCGGCATATCCTGATTTTTATAGCGGTCGATCACGGCACGGGCGGAGAACTGGTAGTTATTCTTTTCTCCGTTCAATGATTCTTTGATACCGCCGTTATCTTTTTGACTTTCTTTATAACGTTTACCGTCTTCGAACAGGATTCCCTTTTCGTCTTCCACCCAATAGTCGCGGTTGTAGGCATTCAGATGTCCCTGGTAGAAACCGAACTTCGGCAATAAGACGGGATTACCTGTCAGCTGGTAGAAGTCGTTCAGCAGAGGCACTGCACCATCGCTGACCATACAGAATGCGTCCAGATAATCGGTATCATGAGAAAGTATTACGCTGCCTTTTTCAGCTGCACCAAAATCATATTTACCTTGTTTGAAAGTATACCACATGAAACCGTAACCGTTGGTTGACCAGTAATAAGGAGTAGGAGAGGCAACTCCGCCGTCTGTCCAGCTGTTCTGATTTTCGATGGCTATCGCTTTTCCTTTGTGAGAGAAACGTCCGTTCTGCACACCGCCGCCATAAAAGTATTCACCCGGATTTTCTTTCAAGGTAAGGATTGTTTTTCCTTTGTCATAGAGAACCGGTTTTACTTCCTCGAATGCTACTTTGTCAGTAACCAGATTGATTACTTTCAGCAGGGAGGTGCTTTTATCCAGTTCCAGTCTTATCTTATTAGTGCTGATAGAAATAGTGTTGTTATCTTCTTTCAGCGTCAGTGGAGAGAGGTTTCTTCTGGGGTTGTCGACCAGGATCTGTGCTTCCGGTTTGGCTTCCGGGTCACGGAGGATTCCGCCGTTGACATCCTGAAACATTCTGAAGATGTTTTCCCCGTAAAAATCATAGGTTACTCTCTGATTGTCGGAGAACAGAACTTCTACTGTCGTGGGATTGATCTGTTTTACACCGACAATTGTTTTACCCTGCTGCATTTCCATACATACATTATCGGCTTTTTGCATGGCCTGCATGGGTAATGGTGAAAACAAAGGAAAGGCAAGAGCGAGTATGAGCACTTTCTTTTGCTTCATTTTTCTAATAGTGTCATTCATGTTTGTCTGTTTTAACGAATAAATGATTTAAGCAACAAACTTACTGGTTATTATTTTCATGAGCAAAAAATAATAAATATATCGAATAATAAAAATAAAAGATGCAATCAGACAATAAGGGGGAAGCGAAGCAGGACGATTACACCGGTGCCGTTTTCACTGTTTTCTTTTTCGGTTATTTCGATTGTTATGTGCATATTGTACAAACTATTCAACAGGTTGATCCGTTCGCGGGTATTGGTCAGCCCGCGTGAATGATGTTCTTTCTGATGACGGGTTTTAAGTTCGTTACTTTTTTTCAAGCCGATGCCGTTGTCTTCAATTTTGACACAAAGACTGTTGCTTTCCGATTTGACGGACAGGCGTAATAATCCGCCGGATTCCTTATAGCGTAGCCCGTGCCATACTGCATTTTCCAATTGCGGTTGTATCAGCATATTAGGAATGGAAATATGATCGGGGTCGAGCGATTCGTCCACGTCTATTTCATAGACAAACTTATCGCTGAAACGCATGTGTTCCAGGTCCAGGTATTCTTTCAACTGTTCCAGTTCCGTCGAAAGAGGGGTGAAATCTTTGTTAGAGTTTTCCAGTATGTTTCGCATCAAGCGGGAATAGGAGGAAAGGTATTTGTTTGCTTCCAGCTCATTGTTCTGGGCTATGAACTGATTTACACTATTCAGGCTGTTGAAGATGAAATGGGGATTCATCTCACGGCGTAACGACTGAAGGGCGATCTTTTTGTTTTTTTGGCGAATGGAATACCAGGCTTTTACCGTGAATATGAGAAAGACAAGGATCAAGACAATCGAACCGATCAGGACATAGTTGAATGTGTTTTTCTTTCTGATTAGTTCATCTTTAAGAATACGTTCCTTCTCCAACTGGGCGATCCGTGCCTCGTGTGCCTGGAAGAATTTCTGATCGATCAGTGTGCTGTCCGACTTGACCAGCGGTTCCAGATTCTCTATAAAGCCGGCATACAGGTCCAGCGCTTTCCGGGGCTGGTTGTCTTTCCGGTATTGATCGACCAGCTGTTCCAGGCTTTTCTTCGCTTCCATGGTGTGCCCTTCTTTTAATGCCATGTCGTAGGATTGCTGGAGGGAGGCTATTGCTTTAACCTTTTGGCTGTCGGCGGCATAGACTTTGGCTATTTCCCGTTGGACTTTGATGGTCTCCACCGGTTTGTCTTTCACTTCATCTAATATGCTGTTTAAGTTGCTTAGGGCGGCTTCCTTATTATTCATGGTCAAGTTTACATTTGCCATCTGGTGGAAAGCGGCGACACGGTCCACCTGCTGTTCCGGCTTGTTGGAGGCGTTCAGTAATTTTATATTGCTCTTGATATAAGGTGATTGAGCTATCGGATCGGATATATTCTTTAACCGATTGACATCATTATTGTTCAACTCCCTGAACTCTTTATTCCGTGATAAATGAGCAGCACTGGCGTAACTAAGAATGGCGGCATCTATCTTTCCCAATGTCTCCTGGATGCGGCCGATCTCCCGGTCTGCACGGGCTATTTTCTCTTTATCTTTCAGCTTTTCATATAGTTTTCTGGCATTGAGAAGGTAGTTTTCCGCTTTTTCATATTCTCCTTGTACGGTCAGTGTCTTTGCCAGTTCTTCATAATCACTTGCTAGCAATTCATCCGATTTACCACTTTCAAGCGAAGTGGATAGTTTCATGACGGCGCTTTTCGTACTTTTTTTCGACACAGAAGGTATTGAATCCTGCGCTGTTATAGTCACAGAAAGGCTACCAAGTACCCATATTGTCAGATATATGATCAGTCTGTTCATTGAATGTTTTATTGAGATTGTAAAGTAAGCATATGTAAAACATTTATATCCTATATTTCACCAACTCAAAACGCCGGTTCACCCATTCTTCCCGGAATCTTAATTTCTAACATCTTATTTTTGAGCCATAAACCTATTAAAAAAAATCCGAATATGAAAAGAATTATTCTACTATGCATCTTATTTACTGCATTGACAACGGCCATAGGCTGTATGTTGGAGGCGAGAAACACAACGGCATCGGCAGAGCCTGTCTGTACTCCGGTTGTAAATGAAGTGTCTGCCAAAAAGACAAAAATACAAGTGGCTATCCTGTTGGATACTTCCGGCAGCATGCAGGGATTGATTGAACAGGCTAAGTCCCGTTTGTGGAATATCGTGAATACACTCACCACGCTGAAATATAATGGTGAAGCGCCGGATATTGAAATTGCGTTGTACGAATATGGTAGTTATAAACGGTACGATGGCGATTATATACGCCGGATCACTCCTTTGACAGCGGATCTTGATCTGATCTCGAAAGAGCTGTTTGCTTTGACGACCAACGGTAGTGAAGAATATTGCGGTACGGTTATCCAACGTGCTGTGAATGAATTGGAGTGGGGGAATAGTAAGGATGATATGAAGCTGATCTATATAGCTGGAAATGAAGAGTTCACCCAGGGAAATATTTCCTATAAAACGGCAATAGCCAATGCACTTAAAAAAGATATTTTTGTTAATACGATCCATTGTGGCAGTGAAGATGTCGGTATAGGTGATTTCTGGCAGGATGCAGCATTAAGGGGTAATGGCAAGTTTTTCAATATAGATGCGAACGCAACGGTCAGAGCGATCAAAACACCTTTCGATCCGCAGATCATTTTATGCAATGAAAAGCTGAATGACACGTATATCGGTTATGGTATAGTTGGAAAAGAACGTAAAATGAATCAGACCGTTCAGGATAGAAATGCCGGTTCTATTTCTTCTGCCAACTATACGGAACGGGCTGTCAGTAAATCCAAAGCTGTTTATAAAAACACTTCCTGGGACCTGGTCGATAAGGTGAAAGAAGACAAAGATGCTTTGTCACGTATAAAAAAAGAGGAGTTACCAGAGGAATTACGGAACAAATCTCCGGAAGAACTGAAAACATTCATCAAGCAGAAAGAGGAGGAGAGAACTTTAATTCAGAAAGAAATCAATGAATTGGCTGTTAAACGTCAGATTTATATAGATGAACAACTGAAAAAGGAAGGAGAAAACAAAGGGGATGATCTGGGAAAGGCTATTACGGAATCTGTTCTTGCCGTAGCAAAAATAAAAGGATATACGGCTGAATAATACCCTTTGCCTATTTGGAATAAAGACTTTAGTTTATAATAGAAAAGCCTTGCAGTTTCTGATGTATAACCATCCGCGATAGCAGATAAGGCAATAAAAAATAGCCGTCCAGTTTATTTGGACGGCTATTTTTGCGTATGTATCCAACGATCAGGCAGTAAATCGCGATATTTTTCTATGGGAGTGTTTGGTGCCCATGCAGCACATTTGTCAATGATGTCACAGAAGTAATCAAACACATAAACTCCACATCGGTGACATGTTATTGCCAACGAGTGATACAATGCGGCAGCTTCGGCTCCTGTGTGGGAGCCTATTGTAAGCCTGCGGCGCGTCAGGGATATGTAGCGATTGATCCGCTCCACTTCATTGTTGTCAAGTCGATATGTCGGTGATGCAAAAATCAACGGTATCTCATGCCATTGTTTAAGAGCGTGATTAGTAGCTGCGAGCAAAGGGTCATCGGGTGGTATGCCAGTACGGTCTTTTACAGCAATTAGCCTCATGTAGATTTTCTCAAGTATCACCTTTGAGTATCGCTGTCTCCACTGAATGTGTGTGTTCTCTGTCCATCCATCTTTACCGATGCGATGCATGTGCTCAAAGTGATACAGCAAACCAAAGAGTTTTGCTATTTCCTGAGCTTGACTATTATCCTTTATATCAAGAAACTTGCGCTTTATATGCTGAAGACATGGCAGTCGTTTTATTCCGGTCATCTCACCGATGCCGATATTGCGATAGCCAGAGTAATAATCGCATTGAAAGGCTCCTTTGAAGCCCTTAATCTGGCGTTCAAACACCTCAGCACTGCGTGAGCCGTCATCATAAAAGAAGAAAACAAGACCTGTGGTCATACCGACGAATACCCATATATCCTTTTTTGATTTTCTTTCCCGATGGAGTAGCTACCTGAAGTCGCACTTTTTGATATGTTTCATCACCACAGATATAATTGTCATCAAGTATGGCTTTAGCAAGAGCCTTATACAGATTTTCCAGTTGCACCTTTGTCTTGCTGACAAGTTTCTGTGCGGTACCCTTGTCAAGATCAAAGCCGTGTGCACGGAAGTATTCGACTGCATTCTCAAGTGGCATTCCATGTAGATAGCGCAGTTCCGCGAGTCCGGCTATAAAAGATGCCGTATACTGAGAGTTGAAAAGAGGCGCTACAGGTGCCATTCCTTTGAAGACCTTGTCATCCTGAACATACTTCTTTATCTTGTATATTTTCTTGATAAAGCGTGTTGGTATCATTTCATACCGTACCACCTCACATGTTCCGATAAATGTAGCCAACTCAGCTCTGAAGTCAGGAGTGTCAGGCTCAACCTCGATAATTTCAACCTTACACTCCGGATGAGTTTTTCTTTTAGCACCATTATTAGTCCGTTTTCTTTGAGGCTTCTGCTCTGTCTGCCCGGCAACAGCTTCTATCGGTTTTGCCTGCATTTCAGAGGATGAACCTTGTAAACGCTGCACCGCTTTACGTGCAGCCTTCTCTTTGCTTAGTTCTGCACCTTTTCCTTTGACCACATCCTCCAGCGAGATTATCTGTTTGCGCAGTTCTTCTACGGTTGCAATCAGTTTTTCATTTGCTAAAGTAAGCGAACTGACAGAACTCAGTGCCACATCTAACTTCCCTTGAAGAAAGTCGATTTGGCGTTGTAACAGTTCTATCAGTTCATCTTTTTTCATACTCTAAAGATATGAAAAATATCTGATACAGGCAACTTTAATAGGTGTTATTATTGCTGATTGTCAATACATTAAATACTATTTAACGGCCATTCTGAAGCGACTTTCGACTGTAACCTTTACAGGCGTCAGACCTCTCATCAACATATAAAAATCGTCCCACTGAAGCCGGCGAACACTCGTATCATCTTTTTTGGCGACTTCTCTGAAATGCCCTTGCGACAATCTTTTAGTGTACATTAAAAATCCATCGCCATCCCATCTTAAAGCCTTCATGGTCTTGCGGTCACGTGAGAAAAACACATAAACATCACCCGAGGCAGGTGAATGGCCTTTCCATGACCACACCTTTTGTGTCAGTCCGCGTATACCATAACGCATTGATACCGGAGATGGGCATACCCATAATCGCAAACCCTGTTCAAGCCCCCACATAACCTGCCTCCTTTCTTGTCCTGTCGGCAAACTTTGCTATAACATCAATATCTGTGTCAGAGGGAAAACTGACAGTTACGTGTCCATCCACTTTCACTGTTATAACACGGTCAAGGGTGGAGGGAAGAAAACCTGCTTCATCAAAGATAATGTCTTCAAAAGGTACTTCCTGGTATTGTTCTCGTTTATGCCCTATCGGTTCCGAGTATCCGGGCAAACCGACAACCTTTAGTTTGTGGGAGTTAAGATAATTGTGTATTTGCTTACGGGTTACTCCATGTTTGTCACAAAAACTTTGGAATGTTCCCGGTTGTTTTCCTTCAGCACACAGTTCTTTAAAATCATCGTAAATTTGAGAGTAAAGGAGGCCTTTCCCTGTTAGTCTTCTATATCCTGTAATAGTTTGTACCTGTTGGAATTCACCCTTGAGAACAATTGGCATTTGACATTGAGACACCCCATGTTCCCGACAATAATCACTAAATGAACCTGGTTGCTTTCCTGAAGCACATAGTTCTTTAAAAGCAGAAAAAACCTGCCTGTAGAGTTTAACTTTATCCATAATTTTATTTTTATGGCAAGGTTAATATTTCTACAGGCAGGCTACAATACGCTATCGCGGATGGTTATACATTACAAACTGCAAGGCTTTTATCTTTTTTGTGACGTTTCAGTTAAAAAGGATGAACTTATCCGATCAACTGGACGCTACGTTTGATAAACTGGCTTAATGCCTCGCCTTTCAGCATGCCGTTGGCGAGCAGAGCCAGGTCGATCAACTGGCTGACCAACTTGTTGCCAGCAGCATATTCGGCCAGGATGGCATTACGCTGTGAAACCAGTTCGTCGATCTTATGATTCGTATTCGTCATGTCTTCTTTTTCTTCAGAAGTGATCTCTTCTTCTTTCTTGTTGTTTTGAGCATCACGAAGATCTGATTGACGAGCTTTCCAACCTTTCAGATCTGCCAGGATCGGTTTCAGCCTTTCTTCACAGTTCTGTTCTTCGTCCGAAAGTACTTTCTTAACCAGTTCGTGATCCGTATTCAGTACCAGGTTGTAGTTGTCAGGCATTTCGCCATAGAATGACATACCCGGCTGCATAGCAGACATTTCACGCATACGGCGCATATATTCGCTCTGTGTCAGCATGACAGGATTTGAATTTTCACCCAATGCTTCGAAAGTAACGATAAAGTCTGTCTTTTCTATCTTCGGCAACTGACTCTTGAACATTTCCTGCAAGGCATTCTTCTGATCTTCATCCAATGTTACCTGACCAACATTCTCTTTACGGATCAGATTGTCGATCGTATCGCTGTCTACACGGACGAAACGAGTCTTTTCAAACTTCTGTTCCATCTGGCTGATGGCATGCACATCCAGCTGACCGTCCATGATCAATACGCTGTATGCTTTATCTTTAGCAGCCTGGATATAACTGTACTGGTCGTTTACATTCGTTGTGTACAGGTAGATCAGGTTGCCGTCCTTGTCCGTCTGATTCGTTTCAACCAGTGCTTTGTATTCTTCGAATGTGTAGTATTTGCCGTCCACGTCTTTCAGAAGAGCAAATTTGGCAGCACGGTCATAGAACTTTTCGTCGCTCAACATACCATACTGGATGAATAACTTCAGACTATCCCATTTTTCTTCAAACTGAGGACGGTCGTTCTTGAAGATTTCTTCCAGGCGGTCGGCCACCTTCTTGGTGATGTGGTTGGATATCTTCTTCACATTCTGATCGCTCTGCAGATAAGAACGGGAAACGTTCAGAGGAATGTCCGGAGAATCAAGTACACCATGCAACAGTGTCAGGAACTCAGGAACGATACCTTCTACGGAGTCGGTTACGAACACCTGGTTACTGTAGAGCTGTATCTTATTGCGATGCAGGTCGAGATTGCTCTTGATACGCGGGAAATACAGGATACCTGTCAGGTTGAACGGATAGTCTACATTCAGATGAATCCAGAACAGAGGTTCTTCTGACATAGGATAAAGGTCACGGTAGAATTTCTTATAATCTTCATCGGTCATATCGGTCGGTTTGCGAACCCATGCCGGTGTGATCTCGTTAATGATATTGTCTTCGTCAGTATCGACATATTTACCGTCTTTCCATTCCTGTTTTTTACCGAATGCAATAGGAACCGGAAGGAACCGGCAGTATTTTGTCAGCAAGCCGTTGATCTTGTCTTTATTCAGGAAGTCTTTGTTTTCATCATCGATATACAGGATGATATCTGTTCCGCGATCGTCTTTTTGTGTTTCTTCCAATGTATACTCAGGTGTACCGTCGCAACTCCATTTCATAGGAACAGCACCTTCTTTATAAGATTTGGTGACAATCTCCACTTTCTTTGAAACCATGAAAGAAGAATAGAAACCCAGACCGAAATGTCCGATGATAGCTGCTGCATCATTCTTGTATTTCTCTACGAACTCTTCAGCACCAGAGAAAGCAATCTGGTTAATATATTTGTCGATCTCTTCAGCGGTCATACCGATACCACGGTCGGAAATCTTGATGATCTTGTCGTCGAAACTTACATGGACTGCCAAATCTCCCAGCTCGCCTTTGAATTCTCCGACAGATGCCAGTGTTTTTAATTTCTGAGTAGCATCGACAGCATTTGACACTAATTCACGAAGAAAGATTTCGTGGTCACTATACAAAAACTTTTTAATGATAGGGAAGATGTTCTCGCTTGTAACACCTATGTTTCCTTGTTTAGCCATTTTATTTATATTTTTATGTTATACTATTCGTTTGACGTTACGATATAAACAAAAAAAATGCCAGATAGGTTCTATCTGACATTTTGACTTTATTACCGGAAGAAACGGCTTATTCCTGTTCCTTCTTTTCTACGGATGTTACTATTTTCTGTTCTTCTTTGTTGAAGTCTACAACGATCTTGTCGCCTTCACCTACAGAAGCACGGATGATCAGTTCTGCCATTTCATCTTCCAGGTATTTCTGGATAGCACGTTTCAGTGGACGGGCACCGAACTGTACATCGTAGCCTTTCGTTGCGATGAAGTCTTTTGCCTCATCGGTAAGAACCAATTCGTAACCCAGACCACAAACACGTTTGTAAAGTCCCTGTAACTCAATATCGATGATCTTGTGGATTGCATCTTTATCAAGCTGGTCGAACATGATGATGTCGTCGACACGATTCAAGAATTCCGGAGCGAACGCCTTGTTCAACGCTTTCTGAATTACGCTGCGTGAGAAATCCTTATCCGGTTCACCGGCAGCCTGCGAACTGAATCCGACACCACGACCGAAGTCTTTCAACTGACGTGTTCCGATATTGGAAGTCATGATCAGAATAGTGTTCTTAAAGTCGATCCGTCTGCCAAGACTGTCAGTCAAGCGACCTTCGTCGAGTACCTGCAACAACAGGTTGAATACATCGGGATGCGCTTTTTCGATCTCATCCAGCAATACGACAGAGTAGGGTTTACGACGAACTTTTTCTGTTAACTGACCACCTTCTTCATAACCTACGTATCCCGGAGGTGCACCGATCAGGCGGGAAACCGCGAACTTTTCAAGATATTCACTCATGTCGATACGAACCAAAGCATCTGCCGAGTCAAACAGGTATTCTGCTAACTTCTTGGCAAGGTGAGTTTTACCTACACCTGTCGGACCTAAGAACATAAAGGTACCGATCGGCTTGTTCGGATCTTTCAGACCGACACGGTTACGCTGGATCGCTTTTACGATCTTCTGAACGGCATCGTCCTGGCCGACTACCTGCTTTTTCAGGTTCTCTGCCATTTCCAGCAGTTTCAGGTTTTCAGCTTTAGCGATACGCTGAACGGGAACGCCTGACATCATGGCTACTACTTCGGCAACTTTGTCTTCATCCACTGTTTCGCGGTGCTCCTGCAATTCCTGTTCCCATTTGGCTTTTGCGGCTTCCAACTGCAGCAGATATTGACGCTCTTTATCACGGAAACTTGCGGCCAGTTCGAAATTCTGAGACTTCACGGCTGCCAGTTTTTCTGTTTTTGTATCTTCTATCTTTGCTTCCAGTTCTTCGATGCTTTTCGGAACGGTGATATTAGATATATGTACGCGAGAACCTGCCTCATCCAGGGCGTCGATCGCTTTATCCGGGAAGTTACGGTCGCTGATATAGCGCTCTGTCAGCTTTACACAAGCATCGAGGGCTTCGTCAGTATAGATCACATTGTGATGTTCTTCGTAACGCGGTTTAATATTTTTCAATATCTGCAATGTCTCTTCGGCTGTTGTCGGGTCGACGATCACCTTTTGGAAACGACGTTCCAAAGCTCCGTCTTTCTCGATGTTCTTACGATACTCATCCAAAGTCGTAGCGCCGATACATTGTATTTCACCACGTGCCAGGGCCGGTTTCAGCATGTTGGCCGCATCCATAGAGCCGGAAGCCGATCCTGCACCTACGATCGTATGGATCTCATCGATGAACAGGATGATGTTCGGGTTCTTCGAAAGTTCGTTCAGGATGGCTTTGATGCGTTCCTCAAACTGTCCGCGGTATTTTGTTCCGGCTACGATAGAAGCCATGTCCAGGCTGATCACGCGCTTGTCGAACAATACCCGTGATACCTTTCGCTGGATAATACGTAGGGCAAGTCCTTCTACGATAGCAGATTTACCAACTCCCGGTTCACCGATCAGTACCGGATTGTTCTTTTTACGACGGCTTAATATCTGTGCCAGACGTTCGATCTCTTTTTCACGACCGACGATCGGGTCCAACCTATTCTCGGCAGCAGCACGTGTCATATCTGTACCGAAATTGTCCAGTACAGGTGTATCGTTTGGCGACTTCGGTTGTGCGGCTCCGGTTCCGGAAGAGGAGCGGGGAGACTCTTTGCGGGAAGAGAAGTCTTCATCTTCGTCGTCTTCATCATCTGTGTAACCGTCGCTGATCTCGTCGATCTCTTCCAGCTCTTCCATGCGGTTCATGTCGGTTCCGCCAACCAGGTTGTTGTATACGTTACGATAGTTTATACCGGCTTCGCTCAGTGCTTTGGCGGCTACGTTGAACTCTTCTTTCAGGATGGCCAACAACAAATGTTCCGTGCCGGTCTCGTCTGTCTTGAACAAACGGGATTCCAACATGCTCATACGTAAAACACGTTCTGTTGTCTTACTGATCGCTATATCATGCAGTTCGGCCTCTTCTGTCTCAAATGTATTTTTGATCTCCTGCTCAATTCTTCTCTTTATATCGAATACGTCGGCATGCAAATCACGCAATAACTGCATGGCTTTACCTTCACCGTCGCGGATGATACCAAGCATTAAGTGTTCCGGCCCGATATAGCTGTTTTGAAGCCTGGCGGCCTCTTCGCGGCTATATTCTATAACGTCAATAAGCCTTTTCGAATAATTATTTTTCATATTAAAATGAATCCTTCTCTTTATAAATAATGTATGTGAATACAAAGTTAGTAAACTCTCTCTATATATCTAACAAAATTCATGCCATTATTCCTAAGAAAAATGAAGAAAGTGCTTAAATATCCTTATTAAGCTCCTTGTCTATCCGGTAAAAGTACGGCAGAAGAATAGTGTTTCACTAGGGTGAAACAGTTGTTTCTCCTAGATGAAACACTTGTTCCATTAGGATGAAACACTTTTTTGAAAAAAGAGCTGTTTCCCCCGGATGCGGAATAAAAACATTTTTTTCAGCATAAAAACTTTCGTGATACAGGGAAAAGCCTTACCTTAGTGCACTTTTTAAAAGATGAGATATTGAGTGTAATTAATATAAAACTAAATGGTTGATCAAGACAGAATTATTAAGATTAACATCGAGGAGGAAATGAAATCGGCATACATTGACTATTCAATGTCTGTCATCGTTTCACGTGCCCTTCCGGATGTTAGGGATGGTTTTAAACCGGTTCATCGTCGTATTTTGTTTGGAATGAATGAATTGGGAAATACATCCGACAAACCTTATAAAAAATCTGCGAGAATTGTTGGTGAAGTTTTAGGTAAATATCATCCACATGGCGACTCGTCCGTCTATTTCGCAATGGTTCGTATGGCACAGACATGGTCTATGCGTTATACATTGGTCGATGGACAAGGTAACTTTGGTTCTGTGGACGGTGACAGTCCTGCCGCTATGCGTTACACGGAGGCAAGATTAAGTAAGCTTGCCGAGGAAATGCTCCGGGACATCGAGAAGGATACAGTAGATTTTCAGCTGAACTTTGATGATACGCTGAAAGAACCGACTGTGTTGCCGACCCGTATTCCTAATCTGCTGGTAAATGGAGGTTCGGGTATTGCTGTTGGTATGGCTACAAATATGCCGACACACAATTTGACCGAAGTACTTGACGGATGTATTGCCTATATCGACGCTCGTGGAGATATTGACGTAGAAGGATTGATGCAATATATCAAAGCTCCTGACTTTCCGACCGGTGCAACGATCTACGGATATGCCGGCGTAAAAGAAGCTTTTGAAACCGGTAGAGGACGTATCATCCTCCGTGGTAAAGCAGAGATTGAAGTAGAAAACAATCACGAGAAGATTGTTATTACCGAAATTCCTTATCTTGTTAATAAGGCTGAATTGATCAAGTATATAGCTGATCTGGTAAACGATAAACGTATTGACGGTATTTCCAACGTGAACGATGAATCCGACCGTAACGGTATGCGTATTGTCGTCGATGTGAAACGTGATGCCAACTCTGGTGTTGTACTGAATAAATTGTATAAGCTGACTGCACTGCAATCTTCTTTCAGTGTAAACAATATCGCTTTGGTCAACGGTCGTCCGAGACAGTTGAACTTGAAAGATATGATCAAGGCTTTTATCGAACATCGGCATGAAGTTGTTATCCGTCGTACACGTTTCGAACTGAAGAAAGCGGAAGAAAGAGCGCATATCCTGGAAGGTTTGATCATTGCCTCAGACAATATCGACGAAGTAATCGCTATCATCAAATCATCGAAAAGCCCGAATGAGGCTATCGAACGTTTGATGGAACGTTTCTCGCTGTCTGATATTCAGGCACGTGCCATTGTTGAAATGAGACTTCGCCAGTTGACCGGACTGGAACAGGATAAACTGCGTGCGGAATACGAAGAAATAGAGAAGTTGATCGCCCGTTTAAAAGAAATTCTTGAAAACGAGGATGTTCGTATGGACGTTATCAAAGGAGAACTGGAAGAAGTAAAAGAAAAGTTTGGCGATGAGCGTAAAACGGATATCGTATATGCTTCCGAAGAACTGAATCCGGAAGATTTCTATGCGGATGATGAAATGATCATCACCATTTCTCACATGGGATACATCAAGCGTACGCCACTGAGCGAATTCCGTGCCCAGGGACGTGGCGGAGTAGGAGCAAAGGGATCGGTAACACGTGACGAAGACTTCGTAGAATATATCTATCCGGCATCCATGCATGCAACCTTGCTGATATTTACGGCAAAAGGTAAATGTTATTGGCTGAAAGTATACGAAATACCTGAAGGAGCTAAGAATGCGAAGGGTAGAGCTATCCAGAATTTATTGAATATCGAACCGGATGATAAAGTAAATGCTTTTATCCGTGTAAAGAAACTGACAACTGATACCGAATTTATCAATTCACATTATCTGTTGTTCTGTACCAAGAAAGGTGTTATCAAGAAAACATTGCTTGAAGCATATTCACGTCCGCGCCAGAATGGTGTAAACGCCATCACATTGCGTGAAGACGACGGCTTGATCGAAGTTTGTTTGACAAACGGCAATAATGAAGTGCTGATTGCAAACCGTAATGGACGTGCTATACGTTTCCATGAAAGTGCTGTTCGTGTAATGGGACGTACAGCATCCGGAGTAAGGGGTATGACATTGGATGACGATCCTGCCGATGAAGTTGTAGGAATGGTATGTATCAAAGACAAGGAAGCCGATACGGTATTAGTTGTTTCTGAGCAGGGTTACGGAAAACGTTCGGTTGTGGAAGATTACCGTATGACGAACCGTGGCGGTAAAGGTGTTAAGACGCTCAACATTACAGATAAGACAGGTAAACTTGTTGCCATTAAAAATGTTACAGTAGAAAATGATATCATGATCATCAACAAGTCCGGTATTGCTATTCGTATGAAAGTTACCGACTTGAACGTTATCGGACGTGCAACGCAAGGTGTACGCCTGATCAACTTAGGTAAACGTAACGATGAAATAGCCTCGGTATGTAAGGTATTATCCGAACCGGATGAGCAGGAGGTGGATGACGAAAACGCTGAACTGGATGCTCAGAATGAGAATAATGAAAAATTAACCGGGTTTGGAGGATCTGAAGATATCGCAAATGATACTGAAGAGACAACAAATGAATAATTTAAACAAATAGAAATATTAATCTCAAATTACTATCACAATGAAACGATTATTGTTAACAGTTGCATTATGTGTTGCAGCATCTTCTGCCTCTTTCGCTCAAAAGAAAGCCGTTAAAGAAGCACAGGGTATTGCAAAAGGAGACAAGGCTGACTTTACTGAAGCAAGAGCCTTAATCAAAGGAGCCATGGAAAATCCTGAATCAAAGGATGATGCTCAAACATGGTATGTTGCAGGTTTTATCGAAGATCAGCAGTTTAGTGCAGAAAGAACAAAACAGATTTTGGGACAGCAGCCGAACGAACCGGTTATGTATGATGCATTGATCGCTATCCTTCCTTATTTCAAGAAAGCTTACGAACTGGATCAATTACCTAATGAAAAAGGTAAAATCAAACCTAAATATACAAAAGACATCAAGAGTATCTTGAGTGCTGATCATGTATATTATTTCAACGGTGGTGCTTACTATTTCGATCAGAAAGATTATAAGAAAGCTTATGATTTCTTTAATCAGTATCTGGAAATCTCTGAATTACCCATGTTTGAAGGAACTCAGACTGCAGAGAAAGACTCTACTTTCATGACAGTTCAGTTCTATGCTGCTGTAGCTGCAACTCAGCTGGGTGATTCTCCTACAGCTATCAAAGCTTTGAGCCGTGCTAAAGACACAGATTTCAGACAGAATGATGTTTATCAGTATCTGGCTTATGAATATCAACAGGCAGGTGATTCTGTAAATCACATAAAAACATTGGAAGAAGGTTTGGTAAAATTTCCGAATGAAGACTTTTATCTGATGAGTTTGATCGATACATATGTTCGTTCAGGTCAGAATGAAAAGGCTATCGAAAATCTGACAACAGCTATTGCTAAGAATCCGGAGAACGGACAGCTTTATCATGTGATGGGTATCGTTTATGAAACAGGTTTGAAAGATTATGCAAAGGCTGAAGAATTCTTCAAGAAAGCATTGGAAATCAATCCGGAATCAGCTGAATCTTTGTCTAGCTTAGGTCGTGTATATTACAACCAGGGTGTAAACAAACAAGGTGAGGCTAATATGATCAATGATAGTAAGAAATATCAGGAAGAATTAGCTGTAGCTAAAGATCTTTTCAAAAAAGCTCTTCCTTATTTTCAGAAAGCTCACGAATTAAAACCTGATGAATCAGAATATATGATTGCTTTAAGAGGTATCTATTATAATCTGAACATGGGTCCGGAACTGGAAGCTATCGAAGCTGAAATGAACAAATAATAATCATTTTATTATATAAAAAATAGCCGTCTCACAATCGAGACGGCTATTTTTTTGTCCGTGTATCTCCAGACTATCGTATTTTCCATGCGTTTCAAATTCAAGAAAATAGGCAAGAGATAGAGATTTCAAATATTTCTATTAAACATAATGGTGATTATAAAAAGTAGTAGTGAAAGTATATTATATTGATAAAGTGTAAAACAACGAATTATACTATATAAAAAATCCGTATATAACTTCACAGTTACATACGGACCAAACAAATAACAAACTCTACTTATATGAAAAAACAAATACTACTAACATAATTATTACAGAATCTTTCTTCTAAGCTCTGTGTATCATTATAACAATGATAAGGTTTATTTAGTTCTGACTACTAACTAATTTTCTGTTATTTTTTCCTGCTTATTTCAAGCATATATACAGAACTATTTTCGTCAAAGAACTATATTTTATACGCTATTATAACAAAATGTCATTTATATATGTTTTGCTTCCGTATGCTAATAAAAGCTAAAAAGGCATATGTCGTATCAGGTAAGATACGACATATGCCTTTTTGCGTTGTATTTGTTCGTTTTTAAATAAATGCGATATGCATATCCCTATACCTGTTAATCTGACAATTAACAAGGTTTTCCTTTGCTATCATCTCACAATCTTCTATATCCATGCCGTTTTCAGGAACACTCCAATACCACAACATAGGTACTTGATTTTCTCTTTTTGTTGTTTCCATTTTTCTCCTTTTTAAATTCAACTTCATACATAAGACAGAAAAAAAGAAAATACCCCTATCATCTTCCTTAATTATTTAGAGATTTTCTTTAATCAAGAGCTACAATGTTTTTAATTGAGCTATTAATATATTTTATCAATCTTCTTTGCAGCATTTTCAAACTCTTATCCATCTTCTTTCATATAAACAATTAATAATTTAGTGATATAAGCTATGAAGACGTTGAGATTATTTTTAATGGCCACAGGCGTTTTGTTTACTTCTCTGACTTTTCAGTCATGTTTAGATGATAATGATGACTATCATTATGGATATATGATTCCAAACGCACTAGTGACAGTGAAGCCGGTTAGTGATAATTCATTTTTCCTGCAATTGGATGACACAACAACCTTGCTACCTGCAAATATAACCTCCTCTCCTTTTGGGAATAAGGAAGTTAGAGCATTAGTTAATTTCAGTGAAGTGAACGAACCTAGCGAAGGTTATAGCAAAGCTGTTCATATCAATTGGATAGACAGTATATTAACTAAGCAAACTGCTCCGGATTTGGGAGTCGATAATGACTCTGTATATGGAGCTGATCCTGTTGAAATGATTAAAGATTGGGTGACAATAGCAGAAGATGGTTATCTGACACTTTGTTTCAGAACATTATGGGGAGATCGTAATAAGGCTCATTTCGTAAATTTATTGGTAAACCAGGATCCTGCTAATCCTTATGAGGTAGAATTCCGCCACAATGCTTATGGAGATGTTTACGGTGCTGAAGGTGATGGATTAGTCGCGTTCAAACTGGACAGTCTGCCTGACACACAAGGTAAAACCGTTAAACTGAAATTAAAATGGAAATCATTTAGCGGAGAAAAATCTGCAGAGTTCGATTATTGTACACGTAAGTCAACTCCTTCCAACAAGTCTGGAATTGGTGAAGAAAGAAGTGTTTTGAATCTGAAATAACTTTTTCTCACTATGGTATAGAAAAAAGGCATCTGCAATACGGATGCCTTTTTCTTTTACGGAACTATTATGATTATGAAAGATTCAGAACGACAGTCTCATTGTACAGCGAACTCCTTTTGTTTGAATACCTGGATGATCACGATAATTCAAACGCCATACATAATCAATACGAAGGAACTGAAAGATATTTTCAACACCTACACTAGCTTCCATATAAGGAGTTTTGCCCAATGTATAAGAACCATAAGGGAAAAGATACAGTCCCTCCCTCCCTTTCGCAGGATTATTCTTATCTGTCAGATGTCCCCACAAACCGCGAAAAGCAAAGACTTCTCTTGCTTTTAACTTCTTGATAAGGGGAAGACGGTTCAGGAGATTTCCATTCATATAATATGTTAAATCCCAGGATGCATACTCATCATTGATGAATTCCATCGCATTCATATTCGTATAGGCTTCCGGCTGAATAGTATAGGATAGATTGGCATTCGGCAGGATCAATAACGGATATGGAACTTTGGTCCACACTTTTCCTGCTTTGGTTATAATATCGAGATAACCGAAAGCCGAGAACCATAAACGTTTCTGAACACCAATATCTGTACGATGATAATCATAAGCTGAGCCTAGCAGGTCTTTTTTGGCCATCACATGGCTGAAATTAAAAATTAGAGCATCGTATGTAATTGGAATACGATTGTTGCGTGTCTGATAAAACTTTTCATTTCTAGCATAACGAAACTTCAGTTCCAGTTCAGTCATATCGTAATGTCTAAGAGAGCTGATGGTTCCGTCTGTGTTGATACGATCGAAAACAGCATATTCTGTGGCATATTCACGACGGTTGCGTACAATTGTATTATATGACAGGCCATTGTAATGTTCATAAGAATAAGTCAACTCAGCTTGACGGAGATACGTAGCCCGTGTATCCTTTTGACGTCTTATTGACAAAAGGATGTTATCTTTACTTGTATACATATATTGTTGTCCTAATTTATTGATATCGTACATATATTCAAAACGGATTGAGTTCAATGGAAATTCTTTGCGGAACTCCTTACGATCATTGAATGAATATTCTACAAGAGCATTGTATTTCAGCTTCTTGTCTTTTGTTCCATATGCCATGTAACCATCGAAAAATAAATTTTTGTTGAATGCCGGTGTCGTTGTTCCTCCTACACGAAAACGGGCACCTTCAATAGAATTACCACTGATTGTTGTATTCATTGGACCAAATTCGAATTTGCTTTTCATTGGGTCTTTATTTGTTGCGATATAGCCAGACACTAGTGTCGAAACAACTTTTTCTGTTACATAAAAAACTGGAACAGAACGAAGTTTCGCCATCAAATTTTTCACCGAGTTTGGATTTTTCTTAGCTGCTTCATCAGGTCGGTTGTCTGTCCAAAAATCTTCTGGCTGCTGATATGCTTCTTTCAAGGTTATAACAGGTGCACTTTCTTTAAAGATCCGGGCCTGTTCAGCATCAGGTTCCTCAAAGGATTGATTGCTGTAAATATTCAACCGTCGTGCATACATTCCCTTAGTTTTCTCATTTAACTTAAAGTTCACACTGATATCGTCTTTTGTGATAATACGAGTACCATCCGGTACACGTTCGAAAGCCTGCTCGATTGTCATTCTGGATACAAAATTCAGGTTGATGTCTTTAGGCACATTGAATATTGCTTTCTGAACAAAAAAGGTAGAATCAAGTGTCACGTAAAGATGACCGGTAAAACCAAATGTTTCTGAATTGAAGGGTACAAAACCCAGATCCACGCATTTTTGCCCGCTCACATCCAGTGTATCGAGTAAATAGTATTTATAATAGTTCGGTCCAATCGTAGAAAGCGGACTTACAAATCTCTGCAGAAATAAAGGTATATCATTTTTGAAAATATCGACTTCCCGGAACACTTCATTCAGAAATTGCTGAATACCGTCGCGGGAAAAAACTTCATCTACTCCGGATGATTTGTTACCTTTCACAATAAATTTCTCTGACTTCGGATTTTTGCGATAATAAACCGTTCCGACTTTTTCTTTTTCAGAAACAGGAAGAATAGTCGTACCTATATCCAACGTGTCAATAAAATCAATCAGAAAATCAAATTTTCCAGTCTTACCGTTCTTTTTAGGTTTTGGAGTATAATCATTCATTGCAAAGATCATTTTTTCATACTGGTCGTACCGGAAATAGTCATGATTGCGAGGATTATTGCTTTCCCGCAAAGCAATCACCTGCTTCACAAATTCGACAGCCGGATTTTCTTTTTTACTGTATCTTTCCTTTTGGGGTTTGATAACCACTTCATTCAATATAATTCCGTTCGGAGCCAATTGTATTTTTAAGTCATTTGTTTTTCCCAAAGCAATTTTCACCTCTTTCGGGTCATATCCCAGATACGATACTTCCAGTATCCGAGCTGAAATTACAGTTGAGAATGAAAAATTCCCATCACCATCGGTAGCTGTTCCTATAGTCGTACCCTTGAATATGAGAGAGACATAAGGTAGTCCTTCTCCAGTAATTGAATCGATTACGATACCCTTTATTGTCGTATTCTGAGCATTTATTTCCCAGACGAAGAACAAGGATATCAGCAAAAAAACAATCTTTTTTCCCATTACAACATCCTATCATCAATTTCTACTTTACCCCTAAACAAAACATTACAAAAGTACGACAGTCTCTTTTTTATCGAGTGTCCCGAAATACGCGTATAATATTCTATTGAGAACATAGTTCTTTGCAGAATTTTTCATGTTTGAAACGCATGTGATAATAGATCGCTGTCATTATGACAATCTCAAAAAAGAAGTAAATCCATGGTAAATCAATCAAGCAAGTAATATATAATACGATGGCGCGAGTATTGAACGTAAGAATGTTAGTCCATTTCATCATCGGTAGTGAAAGTGAGCGAAACTTGTCACGGAAAGATTGTGGAATATTCTCTGTTGTTCCATATTTTTCACGAAGCTTTTCCATCAACAATTGAAAGTTCGGAGTTCGTATTTCCTGATTTTTGGTATAACCTACATAGGTTTTTAGAAATACTTTCCAAAGTAAGTTTCCCTTCCAGGGTGTTTCATTGTATATTTTTTGCTGCTGGATCGAGCTATCAAGTTCGCTACCTGACTCCCCTTTTAGGAAAAAGAGGTGGATCTGCCGATAATAGTCGGCAAGCCCACATTGACGGCTGTGGCAACCAAAACCGGAGTACAGCGCCAATACAAAGAGTATCAATGTAATGATCAGCGTATTCTGTTGATTGTTCTCAATACCCAAAAGGCTAAACTCAAGTTCGTGATGAATATAGAACCGATAGACGAGACCAAGATAGATAGGAATAAACCATACCTCACTGGCAGCTCCGTCGAGAATCCGTCCGAGTTGGGTTTTCTTTCCCGTCATACGGGCCAATTGCCCGTCTGCACTGTCGTAGAAGTTAGCCCAGGCCAATAATAATATGGCTATTACATTACACAATAATCCATTCATTCCCTCTGTTCGGTAAGAACCTTGTGCAAAGAAGAAAGCAGATCCTGCACCGATGATCATTGAAAGAACTGTTACTGTATTTGGGTGAATATCCAGTCGTTTGAAGAAAAGTGCCCATTGATAACCTATGGGACGTGTCCAAACGGTATCGAGCCATTCTTCTGTATCATTGGACTTATAAGTGGATTTGACATTTTCTGTCATAAATTTATTCGATTTTGATTCATTATTTATTACAATATCATTCATACCTACTTCAGGTATTTATCCTGCCATTTTTGATAATAATCAGGTTTGTCTACCATTAATTTCCCCTTAGGATCGATAAACAGCTGTACGGTACTTCCAACGGCACATAGTATATGGTCATGTTCACGATATATCTCATAACTGTAATCAAGCCGTGCTCCCGGCTTGTAGATATAAAGCGTATGCACGATGGCCGTTTCATTTATGGCAAGGGGCGCATAATATTTGATATGGATATCATAAATGGGCGCATAAATATTGGCATGTTGCATGTCTGCATAGCCTATACCTGGATAATGTCGTCCGAATGATTCACGTCCATCCTCAAAATAGGTAACATATGTCCCATGCCAGACCCTTTTCATAGAGTCTATCTCGCTGAATTTCACCTGTACGCGACAAATATCTTTAAGTATAAAGTCCTCCATTGATTGAAATTATATTGCCAGTAATGTAGCCGGCGTTTTTTGATGCTAAAAATCCTACAGCTTCAGCAACTTCTTCAGGAGTTCCAAAGCGATGAGCAGGAATCGTTTTTTTCAAGGTTTCCTCGTCGAGTCCCTCTACCATATCTGTCTTGATAAAACCTGGTGCAACAACATTGACTGTTACATTTTTACGTGCAACCTCCTGGGCCAGAGCTTTTGTAGCTGCAATAATTCCTCCCTTTGCCGCAGAGTAGTTAGTCTGTCCGGGCATTCCCTTGATACCGCTTACGCTTGCCATATTTATGATGCGACCGAATCTATGAACTAGCATAGATTGTAGTAGCGGCTGTGTCACATTGTAGAAACCATTAAGTGTGATGTCGAGTACACAGCTCCAGTCCTCTTCTGGCATGAACGCCATAACATTGTCACGACGTATGCCCGCATTATTCACCAGTACTTCGATATATTCTTCTGTATGGGCCATCTCCCAGGAGTCGAGAGCTTCACGGGTTTGCTGAAGGTTACTCACATCGAACTTGAGCATTTCACCATCCTGCCCTGCTTGTCGTACCAGTTCAAGTGTCTTTTCAGCTTCTGTTGCGTTGTTTACGTAATTAATAATGATGTGATAGCCCATTTGGGCCAGTTTCACACAGACAGCACGACCAATCCCGCGACTGCCTCCGGTTACTAATGCATACTTCATTGTTATATTTCTTTTTGGTTCTTTACTATATTCCATATATGTTCTTTTCCCAGTATCTCCGCACAGGTAAAGAGTGTTGTCATTGTTACGCCATGCAGACCGTGCAGCATAAGATTCTGCCCTGTCAGGTACAAGTTTGAAATAGGTGTACGCGGTGAGAGCAAGGTTATCACCGGATCCCTGTAATCTTTACGTAGACCATAAGCAGATCCCTCCGGAGTTAGAGTGTAATCGCGGTAAGTGAGCGGTGTACTGGTATAGTAGCCGGTGATCATATCCCGGAGTCCGGGTATGAACTTTTCAGCAAGTGTGATACATTCATCGGCAACACGTTTCTTCATTGCTTTATATTCATTTCCACGACATCCGACCTTTGTGTGATTCCACTGTTCACACTTATCCCAGGTCATCGGCGTGAGCAAATCCAACTGTTGTAGGTATTCACTGCCATCTTCCGGAATCCGGCTGCTTATCAGTATTCCATTGACCGGACCATCTTCAAGATAGAATGTCCATACATTAGGTTGTTTATAAACATATTGGTTCCAGTTGAAGTATTTAAGACTTTGGCCTTTGAGACAAAGCGATACGGTAAACATACCGAAAGTATTTTCCATACTAGCCAGGCGATTACGATAGATTTTTTTCATCCTATCGCTTTGTTTTACTAAATTACAAGTTGCTGCAGGATGAACATTACTGATGAAAATGCTCCCCTCGTAAGTTTCACCATTAGAACATATAGCATAGACGAGTTTTCCGTTTTTTTCCACTAACTCCTGTACCTCGGTATTACAAATGATCTTGCCGCCATATTTACGGATATCATTAACCAATGAGTTTACGATCAGTGAACCATCGCCTTTCAATCGCCAGCTACTTTCGATGAAGCTACTGTTACCATGAGCGAAAGTAAACAACGGAAGTGATTCTTTTCGTAATTCCATTTTCAGAGAAGTGCCGCTGAGTATGTTTATAAGTAACGGATCATGAAATGTCTCTGTTAAATAGTGATAGGCACTTGTTTCAAAAAGATTGAAAAACTGTGATGGTTTACTGATTTGGGGGTTCAATGCATCAAACTGATGTTTTTCTGCCTGTTTCAGCATATTTACATATTTATTCAGACCATCCCGTTCGGTAGGAAAATCAGCAGCCAATGTCTTGGCAAACATATCATATCCTTCTGCAAAAGCAAAGGTACGCTCCCCTATTGTCACCCGGTCAAAGTGAGGATCAAGGCGTTGCCAAGGAAGATGTAACAAGCCCAAATGTCTGAAAGCTAAATGGAGTGACTGGCCTTCGTCGAGTCCTCCTACATAATGGAACCCGGTGTCGAAAGCTATACCATGCCGTTTGTAGCTAAGAAGGCAGCCACCGGCTTGTGTTCCTCTCTCAAGCAAAAGGACGCTCATTCCGGCTTGTGAAAGAATGTGGGCACATTCCAATCCCCCCAATCCGCTGCCTATGATAATTACATCGTATTTCATTTCGTATTCTTACTGCTGAGTTCTGTCAATAATCATATCTCCTTTGTACTCTATGTATGTTCTGTCCGTATCAACTATTGTTGCAGTGATGGTAAATCCATTGTCTGTAAGTGAGATACCTATTGTCACATTCACTTCCGGACAAACGACAGGTGAAGCAACTGCTGTTAAACGGCATTGCTTAATAGTACTGATCAACAGTTTTTCACCAGTCAACAACATTGCACATTCTTTGATGGTTTGAATGTTACAAACTCCTGGACAGACCGGATTATCAGGGAAATGGCCGCGATAAACATCACAATCGGACAAAAAGACGATGCGGAAAACTGCGTTCAATTCTTTATTGCATATGTCGGTTATTTTATAATATTTATTCTCTAACAGCATGTCAAATATGTAATTCAATTATTTTGCCTAATGAAAATCTTCATTTGCGTATCAGCGATTATCTCATCTTGAAGGCGAGTTTCACCGGTGATGATGGTCACCCCTGCTATTTCTGTTCCAAGAATAATTGTTGTACGCAATTCTGCTCCTATATACGGACGGCGATAACAATGAAATTTTTTTATTTCACCGATGTAACCTACAGGAGGAACAATAGCTCCTGCAGTTATTGCCTTGTGCCCTGCAAAGGCCGAAGCCGACTGAGCAATATGTTCTATAAGCCCTGACTCCGCCAGCAGACCGTCTTCATCTATAAAATAATTGTCGTACCTGACTGTGAGCGTAGTTACGGCTGCATCACCGTTCACATCCAGTACTTTATCGACCATTATGATAGGATCACGTTGCGGTATCAGCCTCTTTATATCTTTATTATCCATTCTGCCCGAAGTGCGATTCTATGTAGTCATAGAGATTATTGAAAGTCTGAATTTCCCGCAAATCAGTTGCCGGTATTTTTATTTTATAGGTTTGTTGAATGATAGCCACAAGATCCACCAGGCTGAGACTGTCTAGCGAGAGCGTATCCTTAACATTTGCATCCGGTGTAAAAAGGTTAGAATCGACTTCAAATTCTTCTGCCAATATAGCATTTACCTGTTTGATAATGTCTTCACGTGTCATAATAATCTATTTTATTTGTTTATTATAAGTTTTTTACAATAAGGGTTGAGTTTGTTCCACCAAATCCGAACGAATTGGAAAGGAATATGTCGAAATGTTTTTCGTATGTTTCCGGTACGACATTGATGGAAGCCATTTTTTCGTCGGGATTTTCAAAGTTGATGTTTCCGGCTATAAAACCGTTCTTCATCATTAGCATCGAATAAATCAATTCACTGGCTCCGGCCATCCACATCTCGTGACCTGTCTGGCTTTTGGTAGAAGTCACCGGCACTTTGTAATCGTCAAATATTTGTGCTATGGCAGATGCTTCCCTGAGATCACCAATACGTGTCGAAGTGGCATGCGCATTGATATAACCTATCTGGCGTGTAGTTATACCTCCATTCTTCAGGCATAATTCCAATGAACGAGCGGGACCGACTACATTCGGAGTAGAGATATGATCTCCGTTACCAGAGAATCCCCAACTTACTATTTCTGCAAGTATTGGTGCACCTCGTTTCACAGCATGTTCGTAACTTTCGAGTATTACCGTTGCAGCACCTCCTCCTGGAACCAAACCATCGCGGTCACGATCGAACGGACGGCAGGCTTTCGCCGGTTCGTCTTCCCGCATGGAGAACGACTGAATACCATCGAACGAAGCAACACTGTATAAATTGGCCTCCTGAGCACCCCCACATATGATGCAATCCTGTAAGCCACTGCATATGAGGGTCTGTGCCAAACCTATTGCCTGCGAACCGGAAGCACAAGCCGCTGAGGCTGTCAGATTGATACCGCGTAGTTTAAACAGGCAGGCAAGATTCATTGACACAGTGGAGTTCATAGACTGGAAAATGGCACCACTTCCACAAGCTGATGTATCTTTGAACTCACGAAACTTGTCTAGTGCATGCATAGTCGCTTCAGCAACAGAATCGTTTCCATAAATAATACCCACCTCGTGACCATCTATATAGTCTTGATCCAGTTTGGCATTTTCCAAAGCCGAACGTGTCGCCATATAGGCATATTGTGCTTCTTCGGGCATGAACTGTCGCAAATTTCGCGGAAGAAACGGCTTGATGTCAGGTAGTTCTATGTTAGCGCATAAAGCGGAACGAAATCCGGCATCCTTACGTTCCTGTCTAAAGATGATGCCACTCTTCCCATTATACAGCGAATCGCGTACATCTTCAAGTGTCTTTCCCAGGCATGACCATATGCCCATGCCCGTTATCACTACTCTTTTTTCCATATTTTTTTCGTTTATAATTTCTTTTTATAGCATCGCCTTCTTTTGGTAAAAGTGGGATGCAGAGGTTTCCATTGTGTCAGTTCTCTGATGTTATCTTCCAGTTGCGGACCTGTTTCTGCCCACTTAAAGTTACATTTATTATAGATCGGTATAAGATCATCAAAAAACAGTGCATTTACACCTAACCCCTGATAATCCGGACGAACTGCCATTAATAAAAGTTCAGCTTTCTCTTCTCTTTTCCATTTCAAGGACCGAACCAAGTGATACCATCCAGAAGGGAAAAGTTTTCCTTTAGCTTTTTGCAGTGCATGTGACAAACTGCCCATTGTTATTGCTACTCCTACAACTTCACCTTCTTCATTTTCGACAACAGGCAACAATTGTTTATCAACCAAAGGCAGGTATCGTTTAATATATAGATCAATCTGTTTGTCAGATAGTTCAGTATACCCGAAAAGAGGTGCATAAGCAACATTCAATAAGTTAAATACTTTTTTTCCGTACCCATGCTCTGATATATCTGTATTCGTCAACTTCCTGACATGCAATCCGAACATCTCTTTTGCCAGTTTGGCTACGCGAGTATATTTTGGAGGGACCTCTTCCGGTACTTCAATACACACTTGTACCCAGTCTACCTCTTTCTCATAGCCTAAAGCATCCATATGTTCGGGATAATAAGGATAGTTATATATCGCAATCATCGACCCCAACTTATCGAAATCTTCAATGAGCATACCTTCCTTGTCAAAGTCAAAAATACCCATCGGTCCCTGTATATATTCCATCCCCCGTTCTTTACCCCATTGTTCCACTGCTTTTAGTAAAGCGGCTGACACTTCCGGATCATCGATAAATTCAATGAAGCCAAACCTGGCATTTTTTCTTTGCCACTTCTCATTCGCATGGTGATTGATAATACCGGCAATGCGACCTACAGGCTTCCCTTCTTCGTTGTATGCAATGAAAGGTTGTATATCGGTAAACTCCAGTCCTGCATTTTTAGACGGATCAAACGTTTCGCGAATATCCATTTCCAAGTCAGGTACATAGTATTGACAGCCAGCATATAACCTGCCTGGAAACTTCACGAAATCGTCCATTTCGCGTTTTATTCCAACCTTTTTTACATTAACAATTTTCATAATGAGAGTAAATTTATGAAAGGTTTATTTAATTCCAAAGCGAGTAAAAATAGCTGCGACTTATCCACCAATATTGAAGAATTTGAGAATATTTCCGGAAAAGTGCAGGAGATATGAGCTCATTTTTTATATCCTAACTGTTTACGAAACTCTTTAGGAGAACATCCCAAATGTGACTTTACATATTTTCCAAAAAAGGAAATATTGGAAAACTCCAGGTATTCGGATATCTCTTTAATAGACTTATCCGTATGTGTTAGTAAATGCTGAATATCGTCTACGACATATTCATTGATCCAATCCATTGCCGTTCTCCCACTGACTTGTTTACTGACTGTTGAAAGATATTTGGAAGTGACAAATAACCTATCCGCATAATAGTTCAGGGTACGTTGTTTTATTTCACTGTTTACCAGTATTTCTATAAACTTCTTAAATAAGATATCACCTTGTTTCATGGAAGTTGGAATTGATTCAACCGTATTATGATCCAGATCCGCCAACAATTCATAGATTGCTGCTTTCACAAAAGCGGTCATGATCTCTTTATGATAAGGCCGTTGGGGAAGCTTCAGTCTTAAACGTATTATCTCAGAGTACAGAGAAAACAATTGTTGACTATCTTCACCTATACAAATGACTGGATTTTGACTGAACAACAGGAACTTATTCCAAATATCACTTCCATTATGAAGGATATTTTGGACAATCCGGGTAGAAAGGCACACAGCATTACCCTTGAAGTAAGAGATGTTTTCATGATCATATAAAATAATATTAGGTCTGCAAATCAAAACTTCATGCGGGTGTAGAGTATAGAATTTGCCATTCAAATTTATATGCATCTTTCCTTCCAGACAAGCCATTATCATAATCATATCTTTCGACAGCTTGATAGATCCGCGTTCCGTCATGTCCTCCAGGTGTTCTATTACAATAATGTCTTTATCGGTATAAGTTATACCCGCATTGATCTTTTCACTGGCATCTACAATATCATTTATACCTACTTGCCGAATTGTATTTTCTCTTTCCATATTTTTCAGATTTTCAACTCTGTGCAAATATAGTCTGATCAAGCTATTCCAATATACTTCATATTCCCCTGAAAGTGTTCTATTTTCCTGATTTTGAGACACTAGAAGCATAACGGAACATTTGTTGCACATTTGAGAACACACAATGCATACATCTTTTCATCAATTTTACAACAAAAAGGAAAAACAGAGATGAGTATGAAAAACGCAAATTTACTTATAGATGTCCATCATCATTATAATCCGTTACCATTGTTGTCGCTGGATGAAAAGATAAAGCAAATAGTCATGAAAGAAGAAATACGTTTTCAAGATATATCTGAAAGCCTAAAGATGATGGAAACATATGGAATAACTAAAAGTATCCTATCCTATCCGGCAAATTTTCCATTATTATCAGATAAAGAATATGCTATCTTGTGCACCCGTATAAATGAGCATTATGCAGAATTAGTGGATAAGTACTTCTGTCTGGGAGCCTTTGCCTCCCTCCCGGTTTCCCGAAATACGGAAATGATGATACAGGAAATGGAATATGCTTTGGATATATTGCATTTAAACGGCGTTTTATTACCTACTTGTATTTCTGGTATATATCCGGGATGCGATATTTATAACGAATTATACAAGGGGCTGAATGAGCGTAAGGCAACCGTTTTTCTTCATCCTGATGTTTGTATGACAAAGACTGAGAAAACGAATAAACATACTTACGAGTTGATAGCCGAAGTAACCAAAGCGGCATGTGAACTTACATTCAACAGAATTATGCATCGGTATCCCAATATACGTTTTATCCTACCCTATGGAGGTGGAAATGTGTCTTTTTTCTTTCAGGAAATGGAATACGGTATCCTTCATTTAGGGAATTATACTTTCGGTCCATCCAAAAATACGACTAATGGTATAGAATCACACTTAAAAAGCTTACATTATGATACCGTATTTTTTGACCCAACGAATCGGATTGATTATTTAAGAAGATTTGCTGATAAAAATCATATTCTATATGGAAGTGATTATCCTTTTACTTCAATAGACAAAATAGAAAAGAATATGAAAATACTGGAAGTTAGTAAATATGAAGACTATAAAAGCATTATTGAATATTGTAGAAGAAATTCTATGCAAATATAGTCTTTATGTGTGACCGCGACAGGATTCAAACCTGTAACCGGCTGATCCGTAGTCAGCTACTCTATTCAGTTGAGCTACGCGGCCAATCTTTCGTGATTGCGAGTGCAAAGGTAGCTATTTCTTTTAAACCTGCAAGTCTTTGCGCTATTTTTTTTCAAATTAATCCAACATTTTTGGATTAAAGATCAGATAACCGATATTCAGCCCGAAGTTGAAATTCTTGGCCGGATAACTATACCCGTTGGCATACAGGCTGATAGATGCAAAAGGCAATTGAAGAACCAGAGCAGCCTCCCCCATATACTTAAATGAATGAAGAAATTTACCATAATAAGGAGCTGCCACATATGGATTTTCACTTTTGACTTCTTTCTTTATTTCATATAATGGTGCAAAACCATATAAGTCCAGCCTGAAATGCAGAAGCTTACTGAATTTATAGATAGGTGAAATTCCGGCAGCAAAATATTGATTCGCCCTGAAAGCTTCGTTGAAAACGATTTTACTATGTGGCGTAGGAGTAAATGCCGGAGCCTGTAAAACCGATGCCGTATAGTTATTCATCAGATTTTTGCTTGACACGACCAATTCCCCCTGGAGTCCCAGATTAAAGCGATTACTTAATACTTCATAATGCTGCCACTCCCCTTTCAGCTGCAACCAACTATGAACTTTTTTCTTGAAGGACCGATTTTCGTTCGTTTGGGATGAAGGATCATAATTCTCCGTTCCTGTGACATACTGTGCAATCAACTGTTGCTTTCGTCCGGATATAGGATACTGTTTTGCATCCAGTGAATTCCGCTCGATACTGAGTGAACCGCTAAATAGATTGTACCAGCCATGATCAAATTTTGAATTTGGGAGCATCATGCTGTTGCTTTGATAATAATAATCATTTAGCTGCCCGTAAGCGAATCCTATTTCTGATTTCGCCCTATTCAGGAATGGAAATCCTAACTTCACTTTTGTATACAGTTCTTTTTGCTGTATAAAGGCCGGCAGAACATCCTCATAGAACAGAGATTGGCTTTCCTGATATCTTTTATCAGAATATACTCCTTCCCAATTAAGATAAGTCGGAATTTTAGTCTGCAAATAAATTCGTCCATTCAGCAATACTCCGCTAAAAGAGTTTCCCACCTGGAAATTGGCATTGACATCCGCAGCAAATCGACCCAGGTATTGATACCCCAGTCCCAAGAATAGTTGGTTTGCCTGATGTGATGAAATATTGCCGCCGAAGCCAACCGTTATCTCTTCTTTCATTTTTACGTCCAGATACAGGTCGAACTTTTTCTCTCTGCGGTTGTAGACCGCATGCGGCATAATCTCCCTGATCTTCGAAGAAGTAAGCATCTTGAAATAAGCCCGCTTAAATTCTTCCATCGAGAAGTCATGATTCATATCACGATGCAACTGCGATTCAATATATTTACGCTGTGATTCGGAAACCCCTGTCACATAGATATTTTGAAAAATCAATGGAGGCAAACTTTCCTTATAAGCAGCCCTTCTCATATTCACTTCTGCAAGCGGCACTCTGCGGGGAACCCTTTGCTTGATTGAATCGATCATACCCATAGTACGTTTATAACCGATATCCATCAGCTCCTTTGCTTTTTGAAAATCCAATAAGGAGACAGTCGGGAAACTGAATTTGATCATCATGCCGTCTTCTTCGGGAACATCATAATCCGTCTTTTGCATGATCATGGTTTCCAACTGGTTGTATGCACTGTTGGATGGTTTATTGTTTCCTCCTGCCACTGTGGAGCCGAAGATGAAATCAGGATGAAAAGCCTCTTTCATCGGACCGACCGGGAAATTATCGTAAATACCGCCGTCAAACAAAGGGACACTATCCTTCCAAATCGGTTGAAAGAAGAAAGGAAAGGTCATGGAAGCACGAACGGCATCCCCTAAGTCTCCATTCTTGAAGATGATTGCTTTCTTATTATAAATATCGGAACCGACACAGCGGAACGGAACGAACAGATTATCAAAATTCCATCCAGCCTTGGCTGTTGCCTGCGAGAAAAGAGCCATAAAAGCCTGATTCATCTGGATCGGATTGATAAGGCTCTGTGGCAAAAAGTTTGCTTTTATCTGCAGGGAGTCGGTCATGTCGATAGAGAAATGACCAAATTCAGGAGTTGGGTCCGGTCGCTTGAAATAATATTTATACTCATTCTCAACCGTTCCCGTCTGCCAGTAACCGAACTCTTCGGACAACATTAATGCCAGCATTTCTTCCGGCGAATATCCCATAGCATACAAACTACCGATAATGGATCCGATAGAAGTACCAGTTATATAGTCGATAGGTATTCCATTTTCTTCCAGCGCTTTTATTACCCCGATATGTGCAGCACCTTTCGCACCTCCTCCACTTAATACCAACCCTACTTTCTGGGCATTGAGCAGTTGCAGGGAGAGCAGAAAAAAGGTTGCCAGAACAGCTACTTTCTTCATAATCACTTTTTCTCTGTTTACATCTTCAAATGTAAAGCTAATTTCTCAAACTACAAGGAGAGTTGATTGTATATTGTGGAAATATTTAGGGGAGTAATTGAAAAATATTATGAAAATCAATAAATTTCAAGAAGTATTTGAAATATAAATGATACATTTGTCAAAATTTGCAAGGGGTAAATAATTATTACAGTTTTATGGGAATGCTTATTTTGATGAATAGTATATTTTTGATGGTAACAGTAGAAACAACCCTATCACTTCTGCTTCTTCTGCTAGTATTTGTTATTATCCTTTTACTGTATAGAAATCAGAAATTAACCCGCGAAAACAATCAGTACAAAAGCAAGCAGGCTGGGGAGCAAATACTGGACGAAACTGTGAAAGAACGCCTTTTCAGCATCGATATCCTTGATAATCTTCCTTTTCCGGTATTTGTCAAAGACATCAATGACGATTATAAATATCTCTATTGGAATAAAGAAGCAGAATTGCGGTCCGGAACCCGGCGGGAAGAAGTTTTGGGACATACGGATTTTGATATTTATGGTGCAGAGAGAGGTTTGAAATATCGTAAAGTCGATGAGCAGTTAGTCAGGAAAGGTGAAAGCTACAAAGCTGAAGAAGACTATGTAACTCCTGACGGTGTCGTGCATAATACGATTGTAAATAAATCTATCATCTCCCACGACAAGAACAGATGGCTTCTGATCGTCCGCTGGGATATTACCCAGATAAAGGATTATGAAAAAGAATTGATCCAGGCTAAAGAAAAACTGGAAGATGCTGCCGATACACAAAACCTGGTATTGAACAGTATAAACTTTGGGTTGATCTATATTGATAAAGAATATAAGGTACAATGGGAATCTACGTCCAATCTACAGGGAAAAGTAAAAGGACGTCGCTATACACCGGGAAAAATCTGCTACGAAACGGTTATGGGCAAAAAAGAACCCTGCGCCCAATGTGCGCTTAGTGAGGCAATCGTAAAAGGGCAGGCTGTTCGTCATGAGTTTTCGGATGGTGAAACCACATTCGAGATCAGCGCGATACCGGTCTTCGACCATTCGGAAACGAACATTCTTGGCGGGTTGATGAAGATTGAAGATATTTCAGACAAGAAGAGAATAGAACATCTGATGTACGAGGTGAAGAAGGCGGACGAAGCGAATCGTTTGAAATCAGCGTTCCTGGCCAATATGAGTCATGAGATACGTACACCGCTGAATGCAATAGTCGGTTTTTCCAATCTACTCATGGAGTCGGATGATCCGGAAGAAAAGCAGGAATTTGCACATATCATATCTACCAATAATGAGCTTCTGCTCCAATTGATAAACGACATTATAGATATGGCAAAGATCGAGTCCGGCTCTTTGGATTATGTATATACGCAGACTGACATAAATGAGCTGATGGAAGAAATCGAAAGCCAGATGAAGCTGAAGAATAAGTCGGAGGAGGTCACTGTTTTGTTTGATCATAAACTTCCTCAATGCGTAATTTATACGGATCGTAACCGTTTGATGCAGGTCATGATCAATTTTCTTACGAATGCGTTGAAGTTTACCTTTAAAGGAACTGTCACCTTCGGATATACATTGGATGAAGCCAGCAAAAAGATTCGTTTTTATGTGAAAGATACCGGTATAGGCATACCGGAAGATAAAAAAGATAAGATTTTCGACCGCTTCGTTAAGTTAAATTCATTCGCACAAGGCACAGGTCTGGGACTTCCTATCTGTGCTATGATAGCCGAGAAGTTCGGAGGAAGTATCGGCGTCGAATCAAAGGAAGGCGAAGGCTCCCTGTTCTGGATGGAAATTCCGGTGCAAAAAACTGAATAAACCTAAAGAAATACAAAGGCTGAGAACTAAAGTGTAGGTTAGTATGTTTTCTTTTTCATACTTTTGCAACCTAAAATAAAAAAACAGCCGATGTCCAAACATTTAATCGTTTTCACAGGTATACTCCTATCTGTCTCTTTTTTATCAGGAAAAGCTCAAAACACAGAGCTATCCGATGCGATCCATAAAGATACTGTTTTTGTAGACGGACAGCAATTGAACGAAAAGCAACTTAAACGCTACTATCGGCAGTTACGAAAAGATTCCATCAGAGCGCATAAAAAAATATGGTGGTCAGTCCTCGGAGGACCGTCTTATACACCTGAAGCATCTTTGGGCGTGGGAGGAGCTGTACTGGCCAGTTTCAGAATGAATAAGAACGATACTCTTTCGCAACGTTCTTTCCTTCCGGCAGGCATCAACCTTTCAATCAATGGCACAGTCGTCGTTGCCGGAGCCGGAACGTTCTTCTTCAATCAAAATAAGTTCCGCATTTATGCCAGCTACGGATACAGGAACGAGCCGGCACATTATTACGGTAAAGGCTACGAAACTATCGAGCATGTGGACAGAAGTGATTCCACCACCCGTTACCATCGAAGTTATTTCCAGCTCTATCCCCGTTTTGTCTGGGAAGTTCGCCCCCACTTTTACCTGGGAGGGTTGTTCGATATAAATTTTACGAATGCCTCAGATATTAATCCGGTAATGGAAAAAGATCCCTATTTCAATCAGTTCAAACGGAAATATCTGAATGTCGGTATCGGCGGACTGATCCAATACGACACCCGTGATGATGTAGCCACACCGACCCATGGTGTATTGCTTAGTGGTAATATAAAAGCTTTTGGCAAATATCTCGGCGGGGCTTACAATTATGAGATACTGGAACTTGAATACCGTCACTTTGTCAATGTGTTTCGTCCCAGAAGCACATTGGCATGGATCGCCAAGAGTCAGATCGGTATGGGAGATGTCCCCTACTCCGAGTTACCTTCTTTTGGTTCGCCTTTCGACCTGCGCGGATATTATTGGGGAAAATACAGAGATAAATCTATGGCGTATGGGATTATGGAGTATCGCCATATGTTCGGTTCACCGGCAAAATACAAAAGCGGGAACTTTTGGGCTAAATGTGGTTTTGTGGCCTGGATGGGAACAGGAACGATCGGTAATACTCCTTTTGACTGGAATAAATGGAAACTGAATTTCGGTGCCGGACTGCGCGTACAAATGCAACCGGGGAAAAACTTCCGACTGGATATAGGTAAGGAACCGGGACTGGATGGAGTGCAGGTTTATATGAACATGACAGAAGCTTTTTAGCGGAATTGTCAAAATAAGGTACTAGTTTAATTATCTGTTAATTACAGTTTCCTCGTAGTTGCCTGACTAGGAAACTCCAGTTCCCTCCGCAGGGAACTACAATTTCCTGCCTGGGAAACTCCTGTTTCCTGCTGAGGGAATTACAGTTTCTTGCTTAGGAAACGGGAGCGATACGGCATAAAAAAACTTCCGCTACCAGCAAGATAACGGAAGTTTTATTTATATTTCAACCAGACTGGCTAGAATGACAACTTCATCATAAAGCGTATACCTTTCGTTTGGATGCCCGGATGATCGCGATAAGTCAAACGCCATACATAATCGAGACGCAGGAACTTAAAGATATTTTCGATACCGACACCGGCTTCCATATACGGTGTATTTCCTAAAGTGTAGGAACCTTCCGGGAACAGATACAGGTCTTTGCCTCCGTAATAAGGATTATTCTTATCCGTCAGGTTTCCCCACATACCACGGAACGAAAGCACTTCTCTCCATTTCAGTTTCTTAATCAACGGCAGGCGGTTCAGGACAAGTCCGTTCATGAAGTAAGTAACATCCCAGGATGCATATTCATCGCTGATGAACTCCATCGCGTTCATATTAGTATAGGATTCCGGCTGAATCGTATATGATAAGTTTGCGTTGGGCAATATCAATAACGGATAAGGAACCTTGTCCCATACTTTACCGGCTTTACCGATAATATCGATGTATCCGAAAGCCGAGAACCAGAAACGTTTCTGGATACCCACGTCCGTACGGTTATAGGTATAATCGGCACCTAAGACACCTTTCCGTGCAGTAATATGGTTCAACGTGATTACCGGAGCATCGAAAGTGATCGGATAACGGTAGTTACGGGTCTGATAGAATTTCTCGTTCGGGGCATAACGGAATTTAAATTCCATTTCCGTCATCGAATAAGATTTAATCGGAGATATGCTGCCATCAGCTTCTATTCTGTCGAAAACGGCATAATCTGTCGAGTATTCTTTCTTATTACGAAGAACCACTCCGTAAGCGATTCCGTTGTAATGCTCGCGATAGTAAGTCAGTTCGGCATTTCTCAAATAAGTAGCACGCGTATCTCTCTGACGTTTCCAGGCCAGGAAGATATTATCCTTGTTGGTATACATATACTGCTGTCCCAGCTGGTTGATATCATACAAATATTCGAAGCGAATGGAATTGACAGGAAACTCTTTACGGTATTCTTTCTTATCGTTAAAAGAATATTCTATCAAGCCGTCATATTTGATTTTTCGGTCCGTAGTACCATAAGCGGCATATCCTTCCAGGAACAATCGTTTGCTGAACGCCGTTGTAGTCGTACCTCCGACACGGAAACGGGCTCCTTCAATGGCATTGCCACTGATGAATGTATTGGCCGGACCGATCTCGAACTTGTTTTTAGCAGGATCGGTACTTGTTCCTATGTAGCCGGAAGTCAGGATAGTTACGACCTTTTCTGTCACATAAAAAATAGGAACCGAACGTAGTTTCGCCATTAGTTTCTCAACCGTATTCTGTTTTCGTTTTCCGGCTTCCTCGGGGCGGTTCAGATCCCAGAAATCTTCCGTCTGCTTATAAGCATCCTGCAAGGTGATGACAGGAGCACTTTCTTTGAATATGCCGTCATCCTTAGGAGGAAGGAAAGAGTGATTGCTGTAAATGTTGAGCCTTCGTGCATACATGCCTTTCGACTTCTCCGTCAGTTTGAAGTCTACATTTATATCGTCTTTAGTAATAATACGTGTTCCGTCTTCTGTCTTTTCAAAGGTCTGTTCAATTGTCATTCCACTGACAAAGTTCAGGTTGATGTTTTTGGGAACATTCAGAATCGCTTTCTTTACGAAATAGGTAGAATCGAGCGTCACAAACAAGTGTCCCGTAAAACCAAAGCCTTCGGATACGAAAGGAACGAATCCCAGGTCCACACATTGCTGCCCGTTTACTTCCAGCGTATCGAGCAAGTAATACTTATAGAAATTCGGTCCCATGCTGGACAGCGGACTTACAAAACGTTGCAGGAAGAGAGGAATATCGTTTTTGAAGATATCTACTTCACGGAACACTTCGCCCAGGAACTGCTGCATACCGTCACGTGAAAATACTTCATCTACACCGGCCGACTTAGCTCCTAGCACGACTCTTTTCTCTACTTTCGGGTCTTTACGGTAGAAAACACCTTCGACCTTTTCTTTCTCGGACACCGGCAAGATAGTTTTTCCGATATCCAGTGTGTCGATATAGTCGATCAGGAAGTCGAATTTGCTGGCTTTACCATTTTCTTTCTTGGGCTTCGGTTGATAATCGTTCATAGCGAAAACCATCTTCTCGTATTGACTGTAACTGAAGTAATCGTGATTGCGAGGATCATTACTCTCACGTGAATCGATCACATGCTTCACGAAAGCAACGGCCGGATTCTCTTTCTTACTGTATTTTTCTTTTTTAGGCTTGACTATGACTTCTGAAATAGCGTAACTGGAAGGAGCTAAAGCTACTTTAAAGTAGTTCTTCTTTCCTACAGCGACTTTAAACTCTTTCTCTTCGTATCCCAAATAGGATATGGATAAAGTTTTGGCATTAGATGATGTTGTTAATGTAAACTTACCATCATCGTCTGTTGTTGCCCCAATGGTTGTACCCTTCAGTATGACTGAAACATATGGTAACGTTTCTCCCGTGATAGAGTCCGTTACAATTCCGTTTATTATAGTGTTCTGACCCTTTGATGCGATTGCTATCAAAACAAATGTCAGAATAAAAACAATCTTTTTCCCCATTATATATTAACTCCCTCGTTAAACTCCGCAAAATTATAACAGATTCTTTTTTCTGAATGTTCCAAATTGAACCGATTATATTCCAATTGACTACTAAATTCATTAAAAGTCCCCAAAATTGATGTTTTTAGACTGAATTTATACAATCGATAATAAAGTCCTTTCTTGCCTTTACAGAAAGTTCCGGAACTTCGATCAATGTATATCCAGCCTTCTCATAAACATCTTTCATTACATAATACGTATCTACCGCTTCATCAAATGATTGTTTACGTTCTTTATCCGTGTGGTATATACTTTCCCATGGAGGAAGTATGAATACCTGTTCACTATACCTATATTTATCAACGGCCAGTTCTACATACTCCCGGTCGTCCAACTCTATCAGCCGTGCATAAGCCAATGTGTCGGGTATTCCCCTGTCAAAGAACATAGGACCTTCTTCCTTTGCATGGGTAAGATACGAATCGACTGATCGTTCCAGCATTATCTTCGTATACAGCCCTGTATTTTTCCAGGGCAGGGCCTCTCCTCCCTGCTGTTGTTGTTCTTTGATTATGTCTCGTGCAACCTCTTTAATCGTTTTTAATCCATCTCTTTCAAGTGCTTCTATTAGCGATGTTTTACCTGTTCCAGGCCCTCCGGTGATAACATATAAGCCTTTGCTATTCAACATGTTTTGTCATCTTTAAGATTGTTATGGTAAAAGGAAACACAACCCGGAAGAAAAGCTATTGTACCGGATTTGTACAGGCAAATATACTGGATTATTTCTTTATATCTATCAAATCTCTCTTAAATTTAACAATTCACTTTTGTTTTCTCCTGTCAATCTTTCTACCTTTGTCCGCGAAAGGGGGTGCCATACTGTAAACGGGCTGAGATTATACCCTGTGAACCTGATGCGGGTAATGCCGCCGTAGGAAAGACAGACAAGGCTTATCCCTCCTTTGGTATGTGAAAAATGAAAACAGATACGACGTATCGCTATCCGGTAGCACTTACAATCGCGGGTTCCGACAGTGGCGGCGGAGCCGGTATACAAGCAGATATTAAAACATTCTCCGCCATCGGCGTTTACGGAGCTTCCGTCATAACTTCGGTCACGGCACAGAATACCCAGGGTGTCAGAGGTATCCAGGCCATTTCTCCTGAGATACTGAAAGGACAACTCGATGCTGTCTTTGAAGATATCACAATCGATGCCGTAAAGATAGGCATGGTGCATAATAAGGCTGCGGCTGAAATTATCGTCGAAACAATCGACCGGTTTTCTCCTGCCTACATTATATTGGATCCGGTTATGATCTCTACCAGCGGGAATAAGTTATTGCAGGATGATGCTATCGAAGTCATTGTCCGGGAGTTATTTCGCCGGAGCACTCTGGTTACTCCCAATGTGGATGAAGCGGAATACCTGTCCGGCTTAAAGATATCCTCTGAAAAAGATATGGACCTGGCTGCCGGAAAGTTATTGTCTTTGGGTTGTAAGGCGGTTTTAATGAAAGGCGGACACTTGAAAACCAAAGATATGACCGATATATTATATATGTCGGGAATGTCTCCTGTCCGCTTGTCGGTTGAAACAATCGAAACGTTCAACGGTCACGGAACCGGTTGCACATTATCATCAGCTATTGCCGCTTACCTGGCTTTAGGAATGGAACTGTCCGATGCGGTCGGTTCTGCCAAAAAATATATCACACAAGCCATACAGAACGGAAAAGATGTCAGAACAGGACATGGGCATGGTCCGTTGAATCATTTTTTCGCTCCGGTTCCTTTATATAAAATAGAAATAAAGAAGTCATGAAGCTGATAGTCATTACAACTCCTTATTTCTTTGAAGGCGAAGGTGAGATCCTGACGGCTTTGTTTCAGGCAGGAATGGAAAAGCTACATATACGTAAGCCGCAAAGTCGTAAAGAAGAATTACGCTCGCTGCTAGATGCTGTTCCGGCAGAATATCATTCCCGTATTGTCATACACGATCATTTTGAGCTGGCAGCAGAATATGCTCTTGCCGGTATTCATCTGAACAGCAGAAATCAGAACATACCCGAAGGTTTCCAGGGAAGTATCAGCCGCTCCTGCCATTCTTTACAGGAAGTGAGGGAAAACCGACAACTGGATTATGTATTTCTCAGCCCGGTCTTTGAAAGCATATCCAAGGAAGGATATGGAAGCGGCTTCTCTTTATCGACCTTGCAGGCAGCTGCATCCTGTCGGATAATAAATGAAAAAGTAATCGCCTTAGGCGGTATCAGTGAAGAAACAATCCCCGCAATACGACACATTGGCTTTGGCGGCGTAGCCGTCTTGGGTGCGTTGTGGGGAACGGCTCCGAGTATATCGCAAAAGGACAGAATCATCCATCAATATAAAACATTACAATTATGATTGACTTAAGAGGTTTTAACCGGTCTCAATATGCAGCTTTTTACGAAGATGAGCTTCCCCTCATGTTTATTACCCATCGTACGGAAAAGTACACCGAAGAAGAGCAGACCAAAATGGCTCTAAAAGGCGGATGTACCTGGATCCAGTTACGGATGAAAGAGAATCTGAACTTGGAGACAGCCAAAAGGATCGTAAAGATGGTCGGATTCAGTAATCGGGTGTGCATAGACGACGATCTGGAAATTGCCATTAAAAGCGGGGCCTTCACTGTACATTTAGGAAAGAATGATATGCCGGTCAGTGAAGCGTGGAGAATCATTTTCGAACGATATTACGACGACCTTTTCCTGGTAGGCGCTACCGCCAATACCTTTGAGGATATTGTGGAAGCAAACAGGCAAGGTGCTTCTTATGTCGGTCTCGGTCCGTATCGTTTTACGGAAACGAAAAAGAATCTGAGTCCGATACTCGGTCTCGAAGGATACGAAAGAATCATGGAGCAATGCCGGGAAGCAGGATTAAAAATTCCTATATTTGCGATCGGAGGAATCCGGTACGAGGATATCGATCCTTTGATGGAGACCGGAATTACAGGGATTGCCGTATCGTCGGCCATTACCCAGGCTCCTGATCCTGTTAAAGAGATGAAACGTTTCTGTTCAAGAATAAAATATTATGTCAAACAAAGAGGTCACTTTGATTAAAATATAATACAATATAACAATGGCAAACAAGAAAAATACGATGCGTATAACCTATCCGTCGTCGGAGAAGATTTATATTCCGGGAGAGATCAACAAGATCAAGGTAGGAATGCGCAAGATCAAACTGCTGGATACTGTTACGGTGGATGAAAACGGGGAAAAGGTTTTCAAGAAAAATAATCCGGTAATTGTCTATGATACAAGCGGACCTTTCTCTGATCCGAAGATAAACATTGATATTGCAGCCGGTATCCCGCGTATCCGCGAAGAATGGTGCAGCAAACGCAAAGACATCGAGCAGTTGAGCGAACTTACTTCGGAGTACGGCCGTGCCCGGCTGGAAGATAAAAGCCTGGACACTATCCGTTTCCCGAAACGCCACCTGCCCTATCGTGCAAAAGAAGGCAAGAACATCACTCAGATGTATTATGCCAAACGCCGTATCATTACACCTGAAATGGAATATGTTGCCATACGCGAAAACCAGCAGATCGAGGCTTTGGGACTGAAATCGTACATTACACCGGATTTTGTCCGTAAGGAAATAGCTGCCGGACGTGCGATCATACCTTCCAACATCAACCATCCGGAAGCCGAACCGATGATCATCGGAAAGAAATTTCTAGTAAAGATCAACACGAATATCGGCAACTCCGCCCTTTCTTCCGGCATCAGCGAAGAGATCGAGAAAGCAGTATGGAGTTGTAAATGGGGAGGCGATACATTGATGGACCTTTCTACAGGCGACAATATCCACGAAACGCGCGAATGGATCATCCGCAACTGCCCTGTTCCGATGGGAACCGTTCCTATCTACCAGGCTTTGGAGAAGGTGAACGGAGACGTGGAAGCATTAAGCTGGGATATCTATCGCGACACTTTGATTGAACAGGCCGAACAAGGAGTCGACTATTTTACGATCCACGCCGGTCTGCTGAAAAGTCATATCGATCTGACCGCAACGCGCCTGTCCGGTATCGTATCACGTGGAGGTTCCATTATGGCGAAATGGATGCAGTTGCATAACGAAGAAAACTTCCTTTACACACATTTTGCGGAGATATGCGATATTCTGAGCCGGTACGACGTAGCTGTTTCCATCGGTGACGGACTTCGTCCGGGTTCTATCTATGATGCGAACGATGCCGCCCAGTTTGCCGAACTGCATGCTATGGGCGATCTGACGAAAATTGCCTGGGAGAAATTCGTTCAGGTGATTATCGAAGGTCCGGGACACGTTCCTATGAACAAGATACATGAAAATATGAAGGAACAGCAATATGCCTGCCACGGTGCACCGTTTTATACATTAGGCCCGTTGACAACGGATATAGCTCCCGGTTACGATCATATCACTTCAGCTATCGGTGCTGCACAGATAGCCTGGCACGGTACTGCCATGATCTGTTATGTAACTCCGAAAGAACATTTGGGATTGCCTAATAAGGAAGATGTACGTAACGGTGTGGTCGCTTATAAGATTGCCGCTCACGCAGCCGATCTGGCCAAAGGTCATCCGGGTGCCCAAGTACGTGACAATGCATTAAGTAAAGCTCGCTTTGATTTCCGTTGGAAAGACCAGTTCAACTTGTCTCTCGATCCGGAACGTGCTTTGCAATATTATAAGGAGAGTGCTGTCACTGACGGCGAATACTGTACGATGTGCGGTCCGAACTTCTGCGCAATGCGTCTGAGCAAGGACTTACACAAAGAATGTAAAGATTGATTTTTAGCGGGCGGTTGTAAGGGCCGCCCCTATTAAACGCTCTGCCAGCGCATACCCTTCATTATATAACGCTTCCAGCTTTTCCGGATTACTTTCCGTCCGGCCTACTTCCATTTTGTTTTCGGGACGGATCACGAATGCTTTCCCTTCTGCTTCCAGCCGGTCGATATAATCGAGTACTTCATTATACCGTTTATATCTCAATTTGAGTTGCTCCCGTATAGCCGGATACTGTTTATAGATGAATCCCGGCAGATAGAAATTCTTATCTTCTTTCCGGTATCCTTTGTTTCGCGTGAGAATAATTACATTCTTTTTGAAACCGTCGTCAATAGCACGCTGGATAGGAATCGCATCACAAACACCGCCGTCCACCATCGGAATCCCGTCGACATGGGCAACCGGACAAAGGACAGGTAACGTACAGGAGGCACAACAAATATCCACCAACCTGTTTTTATCCTTCTTCTCTTCAAGATATTCCGCTTTTCCCGTCAGGCAGTTGCTTGTGACCATTACGAACCGGTCCTTTGACTTGAAGTAGGTATCATAATCGAGCGGGTAATATTTCTCCGGATAGATGTAGAACAGATATTTCATATCGATATATCCCCTGCCGCGCAGAAAATGCCGCAGACCGATATAATTATATTCTTTCAATAAATCTATGTTACTGTATTTTGAGCGTCCTCGTTGCCGGGAAGCATATGAAATGCCATTGCTTGCTCCTGCCGATACCCCGATCGTATAGGGAAACCAGATATTGTGATCCATAAAGTAATCCAATACTCCAACCGTAAAAATGGCGCGCATCCCTCCGCCTTCTAAAACAAGTCCTGTCTGATTGTCTATTTCCATAATAAGTAAAATTAAAAGACCATTGCCTGGCTCACACCGGACAATGGCCACAAAAATATAATAAATCAGCGATAAAAAATAGTCTGTTTATAGAATAACTTCGTTCACTAGTGGACGATTTTGCCTGAAATCTTCGATATTCTGCAAAGTCGTTTCTGCAATATTATGCATTGCCTCCTTAGTAAAGAAAGCCTGATGTGAAGTTACGATCACGTTATTGAAAGATAATAACCGTGCCAGCACATCATCGTCGATGATCTTGTCGGATTTATCCTCATAGAAGTAATCACCTTCTTCCTCATATACGTCCAGTCCGGCTGCCGATATCTTCTTTTCCTTCAATCCCTCGATCAGGGCATTGGTATGGATCAACTGTCCGCGGCCGGTATTGATGATCATTACGCCGTCTTTCATTTTGTCGATCGAATCTTCGTTAATGATATAACGGGTTTGATCCGTCAACGGACAGTGAAGCGATATGATATCCGATTCACGATATAGTTCGTCCAAAGTTGTATAAGTAATGCCTTCTTCTTCCGCAAATTTGTGATCGGGATAAAGATCATAAGCAAGAATGCGCATGCCCAGCCCTTTCAATATCTTGATCAGTATCTTGGCAATCTTTCCGGTACCGATGATACCGACAGTCTTTCCATGCATATCAAATCCCATCAACCCGTTCAAAGAAAAATTGCCATCACGTGTACGCCAGTAAGCACGGTGTATTTTCCTATTCAACGACAGCATCAGCGCCAATGAATACTCGGCTACGGCATAAGGAGAATAAGCCGGAACACGGACAACCGGCAGTTTGCCTTTGGCTGCTGCAAGGTCTACGTTATTGAAACCGGCACAGCGCAAAGCCAGCAGCTTAACGCCATTCTTTGCCATGGCATCGATAACAGTCGCATCAGCAGTATCGTTTACGAAGATGCAAACAGCATCGGCATCTTTCGTCAGGACAACATTATTAGGGTTTAGATGTCCTTTATAATACTTGATATCATAATTATATTTCTCGTTTACCTGATCAAAGGAAGCTATATCGTAAGGTTTAGCTCCAAAAAATGCAATCTTGTATGACATATTCTATTATTTGTTTCTAATAGAACAGAATAAAGATATGAAATGTTGAGAATACCAATAGATTAATACAAATCCTGCAAGTGTTATCCAAAGTCTATAATAACTCTTGTTCCTTTATCTATTTCGGAATGTATATTCACTTTGGCTCCGTATGAATTTAAAATGCGTAGTGATAAACTAAGTCCGATGCCATGCCCGGCAAACTCACGTGTATTACTGGCACGATAGAACGGTTGATGGACACGCTTTAGCTCTTCAGTCGGGATACCTATGCCGGAATCTTGAATCTCAAGGACAGAACCTTTCAGACGCATTTCGACAGGCTTCTCTCCTGAGTATTTACAAGCATTGTTCAGGATATTACCGATGGCGATCTTTAGCAGGTGAGGATTCGCTTCCAGACAATAGGCAAAGGTATCGGTTGTAAAACGGATACGGTTACCGACAAACTGCATCAGAAAATCAGCCAGCATAATGTTTTCAGTGGCATTCTTCAAGATCTCTTTATCGCCGTGCGACAGGAAGAGAAGATGCTTCATTAACTGGATGATACGTTTCGTCTCGGAGGCAATACGCTGTAATGCAGCCTGATATTCGGCAGGGGTTCGTTCTTTCAACAGACTTATTTCGCATTCACCTTGTATGGCAGTAAGCGGATTGTTCAGTTCATGAGAAGCATTGCTGATAAAAGCTTTCTCGCTTTGGTAAGCAGCATCGATACGATCGACCATACGGATCGCATACAGTTTCCCGACAAAGTAGATCAAGACGGCACTTATAATGATCAGGGCAAGCAATAACCAGCCGATACGTTGCTGGATATCCCCTCCGTACTGGTTGTTCGAGATAACAAGGACGATGAAATTTCCCTCATTGTCCGGATAATAAAGGGCAGCTCCTACTTTCTCCTTTTCATGGAAAGTGATCACATTACCATTATATAATTGTCCGATCTCTTTCTCCGTCATATAACGGATCAATGTCGTATGCGTCTCCGAAATACTGTCCGCGTTCAGTAATATTTCGGTAGCAACAGGCAACGTCTCTTCATACCGTTTTTGTATGCGGGCGTAACTTTCCTCGTCCACTTCGTCCTTTTCCCAATGCTTCTCGGCAGTGGCATAGGCTTTTTCCGTCAGATAAGAATAATACAGACGGCTGATATAACTAGTCGCAATAAAATAGAAGAGGATCGTGACGAAAGCAATGATGCCGACTGTCATTGCCGTATAAAAGAAAGCTATCTTGTTCCCTGTTTTCATGCTTCCATCATATAGCCGATACCCACCACGGTACGGATCAGTTTATGATCAAAATCCTTGTCTATCTTGGCGCGAAGGTAATTGACATAGACATCGACAACATTGGTATTCGTGTCGAAATCCTTGTCCCATACATGTTTCAGAAGCGTCAGGCGATTGAGGGCTGTACCCTGATTGAGTATAAAGTATTCCAGCAGGCGATATTCCTTGACGGTCAGGTCGATGACAGCATCTCCCCGGAATGCCCGGTGGCTGGTCGGATCGAGAGTCAGATCACCACATCGCAAAGAGCCCGACGTTACCTCTGTTCCCGACCGTCGTAAAAGAGCCTTTATGCGGGCTTCCAATTCCTGGAAACTGAAAGGTTTAACCAGGTAATCGTCGGCACCGGCATCGAGACCGTTCACTATATCCTCCGTCGTTCCCAAAGCGGTCAGCATAATTACCGGCGACTGGAAACCATAGAGTTGGCGGTACTGACGGCATAGCTGTAAGCCATTCATCTTAGGCATGATAATATCCAGGATCAGCAGTTGGAAGTTTTCTTTCTGCAATAACTCCCAACCTGCCATACCGTCATAAGAAACACATACTTCATGACCGAATTCCTGCAATCCCCTCTCAATGAAAGAGGCTATATTTACTTCATCTTCTACTAATAATATTTTTGCCATCTGATTGCTTGTTTACATGGAAACACAAATATACGACAAATTTACAACCTCCGTTGTATCAGTTTTCCATCTTTGTCATAAAGCATCCGGCGATAGAATGCTTCGACCATCAGCGGGAAAACGAAGAGAGTGAAGAAAGTGGCTCCTATCAGACCGCCGATGATAACGATGGCTAACGGACGCTGGCTTTCCGAACCTATACCATGGCTGAGTGCTGCCGGCATCAGACCGATAGCAGCCATCGATGCAGTCATAAGCACCGACCGTACACGCGATTTCACACTCAACTTGACAGCATCCGACAAAGGCTCCCGTGCTTTCAGATTCCCTTTAATATCCGATATCATAATAACTCCATTCTGGATACAGATCCCGAAAAGGGCAATGAAACCGATACCCGCCGAGATCGAGAAGTTAAAACGGGTGATCAGAAGTGCCAGAATACCCCCTACTGCAGCATAAGGAACATTCAATAGCACCAAACCGGCATCCCGCGCATTCCCGAACAGCACGAACAGGATAACGAATATGATAGCAATGCTGACAGGCACAACCTGTGCCAATCGCTTCGTTGCACGCTGCTGGTTTTCAAAATCGCCTGTCCATTTCAACGTATAACCCTCCGGCAGCTTCACTTGTTTGCTTACTTTCTCCTGGGCTTCAGCCACTGCCGTACCCATATCCCGTCCGCGGACAGAAAATTTCACGGCACAGAAACGGGCATGATTATCACGATAAATGATGAGTGGTCCGGTTATTGTAGTAATGTCGGCCAGCTCCTTGATGGGAACCATCGTCCCGTCTCGGGCCGGAACCAGTATCTTCCCAATCTCATCTTCACTCCGGCGGAAATCCGATTCATAGCGGACCATAATGTTGAATTTCCGTTCATCTTCGTATAGCAGAGAAGCACTCTTACCTCCTATCGCCATTTCAATGATCGACTGTACATCTTCCTTTGCTACACCGTAACGAGCCAGACGCGATTCATCGAGCTCGATCCGCAGTTCCGGCTGACCGATATTACGGATCACGCCCAGGTCTTCAATTCCATCGACGGTCTCCAACACCTTGTATACCTCCACGGCTTTTTTCTCGGACTCATATAAATCCTTCCCGAAAACCTTTACGGCAATAGATCCCTTAACCCCACTGGCAGCTTCCTCCACATTGTCTGTGATCGGCTGTGAGAAGTTGAAATCGACTCCCGGATAGATAGCCAGGTTTTCTTCCATCTTTTCAATCAAACCGGCTTTGGTCAGCTTACTTTCCCATTTCTTCTCAGGATAGATATCCACGTGAAATTCAATGTTATAGAAACCGGTAGCATCCGTTCCGTCATTCGGGCGGCCTGTCTGCGAAAGTACCTGACGCACTTCCGGATAAGATGCCAGTTCACGGCGCATTTGGTTGGCGAGCTTGACAGATTCATCCAGGGAAATACTCTGCGGCAAGGTCGCACGGATATAAATGGAACCTTCATTCAACTGAGGAAGAAATTCCGTACCCAGCAACGTGAAACACCACAAACCGGCAGCAGCTGCCAAAGTAGCCAGACCGATCGTTGTTTTCTTGTGGGCATGGCAACGGTCAAATATAGAAACGGAAGTCCGGTTCACCCATGCCAGGAAAGGATTATGCTTTTCACGCACATTCTTCTTCAGCAGCATGGACGAAAGTACCGGTACCAATGTCAATGTAAATATCAGGGCACCCAACAAAGCAAATCCCAGGGTATAAGCCAACGGGCTGAACATCTTCCCTTCCACTTTTTGGAATGCGAAGATCGGAACCAGTGCAGTGATAATGATCAGTTTGGAAAAGAATACCGCCTTGGCACGGTCTTTTGCCGTATGACGGATCAGTCCCATCTTACTCATCACATTGAAAGCAGGCATCCCTACTTCCCGCGCCTTCTTGTCGAGAGCGACAAAAAGACCTTCCACCATCACCACGGCGCCGTCGATAATGATACCGAAGTCGATTGCTCCCATCGAAAGCAGGTTGGCACTCATCCCCATTGCCCGGAGACAGATAAAGGCAAAGAGCAGCGCCAACGGGATAATAATGGATACAATCACCGTTGTACGCCAGTCTGCCATAAAAATCAACACAATGAAAGTTACCAGCAAAATACCTTCTATCAGGTTATGCGTCACCGTATTCACAGCCAGGTCGACCAGATCCTCCCGGTCGTAGAATGAAACGATCCGGACATCTTCAGGCAATGCGTTCTCCTGTATGTCCGCTATCTTATCTTTCAGGGCTGCTATTACTTCGCCCGGATTTTCTCCTTTCCGCATAACGACAATACCTTGTACGACATCATCTTCATCCATCCTGCCCACCTGCCCCAGGCGAGGGAGGCTCGATTCATGTACACTTGCCAAATGTTTTACCAGGATCGGCGTTCCATTGATGTTCTTGACTACGATATTCTCGATCTCTTTCGTATCGTTGATCAGTCCGATACCGCGTACCACATAAGCCTGCGAACTTTTAGTGATCACATCGCCGCCCACATTAATATTACTCTTGGCTATGGCATCAAAAAGCTCAAGCGACGTCACATTATAATTAATGAGCTGGTTCGGATTGACACTCACTTCAAAAGTTTTTACTTCACCACCGAAACTCACGATATCCGCCACTCCCGGAACGGCACGCAGTTTACGTTCGATCACCCAGTCCTGGAAGGTCTTCAGCTCCCGGACGGAACGTTGGTCGCTTCGTAGCGTATAACGGAAAATCTCTCCCGTCGGTCCGTACTGAGGCTGAACCTCCGGTGTAACACCCTCGGGTAAGTCTGCATCATTCAATAGGTTATAGACTTGCTGACGAGCATAGAAATCGTCAGCATCATCATCAAACATCACATTGATCACCGAAAGCCCGAACAGGGTCGTACTGCGGATATCCGTCTTCTTCTGTACCGGATTCATGGCTATCTCGATGGGGATAGTGATGAACTTCTCTATCTCTTCCGCACTACGTCCCGGCCATTGGGTTATGATCGTTACCTTCGTGTTGGTAACATCGGGGAAGGCATCGACAGGGGTATGAACAAAGCTGACGGCACCGGCGATAATGGCTATGACGGTGCAGAAGAAGATAAAGAATTTGTTTTTCAGCGAGAAGGCTATTATATTGTCTATGAACTTATGCATATCCGTTTACTTTAATGCGTTATAGACCAAAAGTGCATTCCGGTTGACGATACGGTCACCGGCTTTCACACCGGATTCGAGGAAACAATCTTTTTCGGTCTGTTTGAATATGGTAACTTCGTTGGTTTGCAGGATATTGTCGCTGCCTACGCTTACGATATAATGCTTGCCGTTCTCGAATATGACGGCACGGGCATTTACGCGGGGCATTTCTTTCCCTTCCACTTTGCTTTGTACGTACACGTTGGTAAACATGCCCGGTTTCAGCATATAGTCTTCGTTTTTCAGTTTTACCCGTATGCTCATGGTTTTACTTTCGCTATCCAGCATGTTATATACCTTGTCTACCGTCCCTGTAAACTCTTTATCCCTGTAGGCGAGTGTTGTTATACGGACCGGAGCGCCTTCGTAAACCTTGCTGATATCGCTTTCGTAAACATCCGCCATCACCCAAACGTCAGCCAGGCCGGAGATGGTAAACATCTCTTCTGTCTGGTCGGAACGTATCTGCATATTCCGGCTGACATTCTTTTCGATCACGAAACCGGATACCGGTGATTTTATTTCGTAAGTGGAATGACCGGTCATATGATAAATGGAATAGACTTCACCGATACGTTTCAGTTCTGCCCGGGCATTCGCAACCTCCTGTTCTGCCTGTAGTTTGTCCCGTTCGGAAGCCATTCCGCTCCGAAACATATCCTCTGTCGCTTCCAGGTTCCGGCTTGCCAAGGCGAACTGTTGTTCCGCCTCTTTCCGTTGCTTTTCATAATCGGCCACTTCGCTGCTGTGTATGACGGCAAGTATATCTCCCTTTTTCACATAATCTCCTGTTTCGACATTCACCTCCGTGATGTTTCCGCCGAAAATAGGATACACATGTGCCAGCTGTTCGGGATTGAAACTGACGCGTCCGTTCAGCAACAACTCATCGCTCAAAGGGAGATTCTGAACAGTCTCAACCGAAACAACTTTCAGCAAACTGTCGGTCAGCATGAGAGGGGCCGGACCGTCTTCCGCTCCGGTTGTCTTTTTACCACAGGCCGCCAACAAAGGAAGCAGGAGCATTAATACGATACAATTCTTATTCATCTTATTTCTCATTTTCTTATTCATTGTTATTCGTTAATAGCTGAAAACATCACTGCCTGTCACCGTATTGATCTCTTCCATAGCCAGGAAGACATCTTTTCGTGTCTGATAGAGTTGCAGGCAAGTCTCCTTATACGCCTGGTAATAATCGATGAATTCCAGCAGACTGATATTACGTTTCCGGAAGTTCGTATTTACCCCGTCGATAATGGTTTCAAAGTCCCGTTCCAGCTCATAATTGGAGGAGCTATAGAGTTTTACGGCCTTTTCCAGCCGGGCATAGCTGGTAAAGAGTTCCTTTTCCGCCTGCTTGCGTGCCAACTCTTCCCGGTTGGTATTCTGCAGGACGGAGAGACGGGCAGATTTGATGTTTCCCTGGTTACGGTTAAAGACTGGGATCGAGATGCTTAAACCGATTGCAAAATAGTTATCGCAAAAGTTACCGGCACGATCGTAAGAACCTTTCAGACTGACTTCCGGAAATGCGAGCGACTTTTGCAGGCTTACATTGGCACGGGAAGCCTGTATATTGGTTCGTGCTATCTTCAGATCCGGACGTTCGGCTAGCCGGTTGTTCAATTCGACAAAAGGGACCGACGCTATATCGACCTGTTTCAGTACGGATTCGTCGAAGACAGGCTCAAAGATGTCGGAAGCATTCAGTCCCAGTAATAGCTTCATATCACCTTGCAACGAAATGAGCTGATTGGAAGTGTCGTTCCTTTCCTGCTGAAGGGATAAAAGAAGTGCCTGTATCCTGGACTTTTCCAATAATGAAACGTTTCCCTTATCACTCTGCACTTTCATGACTTCCAGCAATTGTGACAGGTATTCAATCTCCTTGTCATAGACAGAAAGTGACTTTTGTGTGTAATAAAGTTCAATGAATTTACTGTTCAGCTCGCTTCTCAATGTACGGAGTACTTCTTCGAACTGGTGGACAGCCATCTCCTTATTGAGTTTTTCTACCCGAACCCGCTTATTACGCTGTCCGGCAATATAGATCAGCTGTTCGATCTCGACAACAGCTTCTCCCTCTTTTCCCATATCGAAATACTTTCCGTTGAGCCGGTTGTAGACGTTCTGTTCAAGAGATATGACGGGATTCTCAAACAACTTTGCCTGGATAACCTCGGCTTCCGCCATATCAATGTTATAACGTTCGGCTATCAACTCCAGGTTGTTGGTAGAAAAGCGTTCTCCCGCCTCCTGCAGAGTTAGTTTTATAGATTGGTTTTCGACCTTAGCGCTGCCGTTAAATGCTTGTAAGATAAGTAATAAAAGAATGAATCGTTTACCCATTTGCCTTTGTTTTTTGGAAGCAAAGGTATAAGCCGGGCGTATTTTGACCTTATTAAAGCGATTAGAATACTCTTAATTGAAATTAGAAATTGATTAGAAGGCTTTCAGGGTTTTATTTTCATGTGATAAGGAGCTGCCGGTTGTTCTTTCGGCTGAAGATAAGGTGCCGGTTTCGGATAAATAAGTTCAAGCCAGCGTAAATCGATCGGGCCCGGTACTTCTTCGATACGCACACGGGCAATACCCTTTTTCTTGAATCCTAAGATTTCAGCGGCGGAAGAAGAAACATCTATGATTCTTTTTCTACGGTGCGGTCCCCGGTCGGTAACACAGACAATCACAGTATTCATATTATCCAGATTGGTTACCCGCAGATAAGTACCGAAAGGATACGTACGATGAGCTGCAACTAATTCGTCTTTATCATGTATGCGTCCGCTGGAAGATTTGCGGCCATGAAAACGTTCATGGTAATAAGAAGCAAGCCCCTCCTCTTGTCCCCACGCAACCCCTACGCTTTGTAAAGCGATGAAAAGGAGTATTATATGGGACAAGCGGAAGGGCATGTGCAAATATAATAACTAATTTGTATTTATTGAAGAAGCTGTCCGTTATATTCTCCGGTCAGTGTGTTCAGGAATGCAACGATCTTTGCCGTTTCCGCATCCGAGATGTGCTTGCCGATCTGGAACTCATGCATTACCTGGATAGCATCTTCGATTGTCGTGATCGAACCGTCGTGCATATAAGGTGTTGTCAGCATGACGTTACGGAGTGTCGGTGTTTTGAATTTATGACGGTCGGCTTCGTTTTTGGTAACAGCCCATCGTCCGTTGTCACCGTCTGTCAGACCTGTACCGCGATAATCGAAATAGTTATCTTTGATACCCATATATTCATATGACTGTCCGCCGAGATTCATACCGACATGGCAGGTGGCACATTTGTTGTCTTTAAACAGCTGATAGCCTTCCAGTTCTTCTGCAGTAAGCGCATTCTTGTCTCCGCTCAGATATTTGTCGAAACGGCTTGGGGTAAGCAAAGTCTTTTCAAATTCGGCAATAGCTTCCGTCACTGTCGATTCAGTGAAACCTTCGGGGAATACTTCCAGGAAGCGTTTGCTCAGTTCCTTATCTTCTGCCAGTTTAGCACAGATTTCATCGAATGAGACACTACCCATTTCTACCGGGTTCAATGGAGGTCCGGCAGCCTGTTCTTTCAGGTCGGCAGCACGTCCGTCCCAGAACTGTACGAAGTTAAGTGCGGCATTATAGACAGTCGGTGCATTGACACCACCGAATTGTCCGTGGATACCTTCGGAGAATTGCTTGCGGTCTACACCGGCAGTATTCAGCCCGTGGCAGGTTGCGCACGAGATTGTGTTGTCGCCCGACAGGCGGGTGTCATGATACAAATCAAATCCTAAAGCAACTTTAGCCGAATCGGTAGGAATAAAAGCCATTAGCGGCTGTACCGGTTCGTTGGCAAACTCTTCTGCTACCGTAGGTGAAACATAATTATTCTTACGGGCTTCTTTAGCCCATGAAATAATTACTTTCTTCTCGTCGTCATTCAGACTGGTGCCCCAATGCATCGTGTAATATTTGGCTGGAGGCATCGAACCGCTGAGAGCCGTGTTCTCTACTTTTGCCAAATCTACTTCAGAAACAGGCTGTCCGTTGTCAAGGGCGGTCAGCATAGCTGTAAGATCCAGATAATGTGTGCCTTCTTTCATGTCAGCCTGTACGACCGGACCGATAATCGGAAGTTTTCCGTAAAAAGGAACATTTGCAGTGGCTGAGTGACATTCCATACATCCGTTGTTGCGAATGATAGAGGCTACCTGCTTTGCTTTGTCACCTTCCAGTTTCTTATACTCGTTGGATGAGCAGGAAGGCATTGTCAAAGCCAATGTAAGCAGTCCGACAGGAAGTGCTGCCATCTTACTAAAACTAGTGTTGCGCATAATTATTGGTTGTTTAAGATTTGTTTAGTGCAAATGTAGATATATTTATTAATATGTGTTCACGATGCTGATAGGTTTTATTTATCGGAAGATAGGTAATCTTTATTAAGTGGATATTTTTATATAGCTTTGCAAGACTATGTATAACAATTAAAGCAAAAAGAAAAATGTTTAAGAACAAAGCTTTGTGGATTACACTTGCCATTATCGTGGTACTTTTATTTGCCGGATACTCTTGGGTGAAAGGTACATACAACACAATGGTTACACAGGATGAAGGAGTAAAAACAGCCTGGAGCCAGGTAGAAAATCAATATCAGCGCCGTATGGACCTGATCCCGAACCTGGTCAATACGGTAAAAGGATATGCAGCTCATGAAAAGGAGACATTGGAAGGTGTGGTAAGTGCCCGTGCCGAGGCAACCAAGACCACTATCGACCCATCCAACCTGAATGAGGAATCGATGAAGAAATTCCAGGCAGCACAGGGAGAGTTGAGCAGTGCCCTTTCCCGCCTGATGGTCGTACTGGAACGTTATCCGGACCTGAAAGCCAATCAAAACTTCTCCGAACTACAGGCTCAGCTGGAAGGTACGGAGAACCGTATTTCCGTGGAACGCAAGCGTTTCAATGAAACAGCGCAAACCTACAATACCTATATCCGCAGTTTCCCGACCAATATCCTTGCCGGTATGTTCGGGTTCCAGCCGAAAGCTTATTTCAGTGCGGAAAGCGGTGCAGAGAAAGCTCCGAAAGTGGAATTTTAATCCGATAAGTTCAGATAAAGAATGAGAAATCTGAATAAAACACTGACAGGCAAACGTCTGCAGGCACTGTTGCTTGCAGGCTTGTTTCTCCTCTCCCTTTTCCCGCAGCAACTTGCTGCAGCAAAGGACTATACGATCGAGACGATCCCTAATGTCCGTCTCTCGGACCGGAATAATCATGTGAGTAATCCGGACGGGATCATTCATCCGGAGGATGTCGGGCGCATCAACCGCTTGTTGCAGACCGTGGAAGACAGCCTGGGGATAGAAGTCGCCGTGGTTGCCGTGGAGAGCATCGGCGATAACGATGCCCGTATGTTTGCCACCGACCTGTTCCAACATTGGGGATTGGGAAAAAAGGACAAGGACAACGGTCTACTGATTCAGCTTGTCACTGAACCGTCGCAACGTTCCGTCGTTTTTGAGACCGGTTACGGCATAGAGGGTATTCTGCCCGATGCGATCTGTTACCGTCTGCAACAACGATATATGATCCCGGACCTGAAAGCCGGTGATTACAGTGCCGGTATGCTTAAAGGAGTCGCTGCCGTAAAAAAATATCTGATGGCAAGCGATTACGAACGCACTGCCATGACCGGAGGTCAAAACCGGCAGGCGGAAGGTGATGATCTTTTCCTATGGGTATTCCTGATCATAGCGATCCTCTTTCCTGCCGGAATCTTTCTACTTGTATCTATCCTCAAATACCGTCCCCGCATCTGTCCCCGTTGTGGACAAAAAACATTGGTATATGTGGGGCAGCAAGTAATACAAAGAGCGACTTACAGTTCAGAAGGATTGGCGGAAGATACCTACAGGTGTAAGAATTGCGGCTATACCGAAAAGAAAAGCCGTCATATCAGCCGGCTGAGACGCAGCACAGGTCCTGTCATCATCGGTGGCGGCGGACGAGGCGGGGGCTTTGGAGGCGGTTTCGGTGGTGGCGGCTCCTGGGGCGGAGGACGTTCGGGAGGCGGTGGCTCTATCAGTCGCTTTTAAGCGGTAGGCTGATTAATTTGAGCGAAAAGCTCGCCACTTTCGCCACTTTCGCCACTAAAGTATTTGATTTTTCCGTATTGTGTAAGTCTCTTGTTATTAATTAATTACAGATACGAAAGTGTTGCTCGGAAGCGATTTCAGGGACACCGGAGGGACATGTTTTTTCAAATGTTTCACGTCTGTCTGCTTGTTGATTCGTCCGACAGGGTTTTAAGAGTCGGAAAATTCCTGTATTCGTGTCCCTCTTAAAACCGATTTATGGGATGAAGAAAATAGTATATATTTTCCAATAGACTGATAGTCATTATGTTACAGGATTGTTTTGGCTATAAAAAACGATAGTGAAAATCAAATACTTTAGTGGCGAAAGTGGCGAAAGTGGCGAGCTTTTCAAGGTAAAAACGTACATATTACAGAGAAAAAGCTTACGTATTTTCAGAAAAATACGTAAGCTTTTCAAAATCCAAATTTCGTCTTACTCCTCGCGAATATAATATTCGGACAGGATATCCCTCACTTTTTCCGGAGTAATCCTACCGTATACCTTACCACCTATGGTCACTACAGGTGCCAGTCCGCAGGCTCCCACACAGCGCAGGCAGTCCAGCGAGAATAACCCGTCGTTAGTCGTCTCCCCTACTTTGATTTCAAGCTGACGCTGAAATTCGTCTAGCACCTTTTCCGCTCCGCGTACATAACAGGCGGTTCCCAGGCAGACAGAGATCGGGTACTTTCCTTTCGGTGTCATGGTAAAGAACGAGTAGAAAGTAACTACGCCATAGACACGGGAAACAGGGATATGCAGTTCGGCTGCCACTATTTCCTGTACTTCACGAGGGAGATAACCGAATATTTCCTGTGCTGCATGCAAAATGTTGATCAGTTCACCGGAGTCGTTATCATGCTCCTTACATACGGCCTGTAACTCCTTTATCTTTGATTGGGGCAAATGTATCTTTTCCATGCTTATTCGTCTTTATCGGTTTCCAAAAACATATTGACTACTTCTTTGCGGTCGAAGTAATGTGTATGCAGCAACTGATGCGCCCTGGGGCCGCAAGGTTCGCCCAGATATTCCTTATATAATTGCTGGATATAAGGGTTCTCATGGCTCTTACGAAGCGGCTTGCTTTCGTCTTCGCTGTAAAGGGCGGCAGCACGTTTACGCAAAACGTCCATCCTACCCTGATGGAACGGCTGGCCTCCGCCGCCGATACAACCACCGGGGCATGCCATTACCTCGATCACGTGGTAAGGCGATTTTCCGCTCTTCACCTCTTCGACCAGTTTACGGGCATTCCCCAGACCGTGGGCGATACCGATCTTGACAGGGACACCGTCGAAATTGATCGTCCCACTGCGGATACCTTCCAGTCCTCGCAGTTCTCTGAACTCGATTTTCTCCAGCGGCTTTTTAGTATATAGCTCGTAAGCCGTACGGCAGGCTGCTTCTATAACACCTCCGGTTGTTCCGAAAATAACGCCGGCACCGGTCGACTCTCCCAAAGGACGGTCGAAGTCGCTGTCGGGAAGTTCGTTGAAGTTGATGTTGGCATACCGGATCAGACGAGCCAGCTCACGGGTATAGATCGAAATATCGACATCCGGATTACCTTCGACGGCAAATTCCGGACGGCTGGCTTCATATTTCTTTGCCAGGCAAGGCATGATGGAGACGACAACAATATTCCTGCGATCCACTCCCAGCTTCTCTGCGAAATAGCTTTTGGCTATGGCTCCGAACATCTGCTGCGGGCTCTTGGCTGTCGACAGGTTATCACGCAGTTCCGGGAAATGTTGTTCTACGAAACTGACCCAACCCGGACAGCAACTGGTCATCATCGGCATTTTCACTTCCTGATCTCCCGATAGGTATTTGCCTAATCGCTGAAGCAATTCGGTGCCTTCCTCCATGATGGTCAAGTCGGCGGCGAAGTCGGTATCGAATACATAGTCGAAACCTAACTGGCGAAGAGCCGATACCATCTTTCCGGTAACCAACGTCCCCGGCTCGCAACCGAAATCGCGTCCGAGAGCCGTACGTACTGCCGGAGCAGTTTGTGCGATCACGATCTTGGTCGGATCAGCCAATGCGTCCAGTACCGGCTGCTGGGTGTTACGGCCGCTAAGGGCGTTCACCGGACAGACAGACACACACTGTCCGCAATAAGAACAGGTACTGCCGGCTATATCCCGCTCAAAGGCAGTAGAAACGGCGGCATTGAATCCGCGATGAACGGCTGTCAGGGCTCCTACCGTTTGAATACTGTTACACATGGTTTCGCAGCGGCGGCACATGATACATTTATTCATATTCCGCACGATGGAAGGAGAACGGTCGATCTCGAAAGTGGACTGTTCACCCTGATATCTTATCTCACGGATACCGAGGTCGTGGGCGATCGTCTGCAACTCGCAATATCCGTTACTGCTGCAGGTCAGGCAACCCGCCGGATGGTTGGACAGGATCAGCTCCATCACCGTTTTGCGTGCATTCATGACACGGGGAGTATGGGTTCTGACAACCATTCCCTCCGTACATTCCATCTTGCAGGATGGTGCCAGGTTACGGCGTCCTTCGATCTCTACCACGCAGATGCGGCAGGCTCCGGGATTGTTCTCGTAATTCAAGTCTTCGAGTTTCATGTGGCAAAGCGTCGGGATACGGATCCCCAGGCTTTTGGCAGCATCCAGGATTGTTGTCCCCTTGGCTACTTCCACCTCTCTGTTATCTATTGTTAGTTTAATTTTTTCCATATTCTTATCTGTCAACTGTCAATTATCCACTGTCAACTTATTTAGTGTACGTATATTGCATCGAACTTACACTTCTCTATGCATGACCCGCAACGGATACAGATATCCGAGTCGATCGTGTGAGGTACTTTACGGCTACCGGTGATAGCATGTACCGGACAGATGCGGGCACACATGGTACAGCCTTTACATTTCTCCGGATTGATAAAGTACTGGGTCAGTTCGCGGCACTGGTGGGAAGGACAACGTTGTTCGTCGACATGTGCCAGGTATTCATCGTAAAAGTTATCCATGGTAGAAAGGACGGGGTTGGGTGATGTTTGCCCTAAACCGCATAAGGCCGTATCCTTTATCACCATGGCGAGATTACGCAGTTTATCCAGGTCCTCGATGGTTCCCCTGCCCGATGTGATCTTCTGCAGCATTTCATGCAAACGCTTATTTCCGATACGGCAAGGGGCGCATTTGCCGCATGACTCTTCTACCGTAAAGTCGAGGTAGAACTTGGCCATCGCCACCATGCAGTCGTCTTCGTCCATCACGATCATTCCACCCGATCCCATCATGGAACCGGCAGCGATCAGATTGTCATAGTCGATCGGCAGATCCAGATGTTTCTCCGTCAGGCATCCGCCGGAAGGTCCGCCGGTTTGTACGGCTTTGAATTTCTTTCCGTCTTTTATTCCTCCTCCGATACCGAATATCACTTCACGGAGTGTCGTTCCCATCGGGACTTCGATCAGTCCGACGTTGTTCACTTTGCCGGCCAGGGCAAAGACTTTCGTCCCTTTACTCTTTTCCGTACCGATGCTGCTGAACCATTTGGCTCCTTTCAGCAGGATAACGGGGATATTGGCATACGTCTCTACGTTGTTCACGTTTGTCGGACAGCCTTTGTAACCGCTTTCACTGGGGAACGGAGGTTTAACCGTTGCTTCCCCGCGCAATCCTTCCATACTATGGATCAGTGCCGTCTCTTCCCCGCACACAAAAGCGCCTGCTCCATAACGTATCTGAATATCGAAAGAAAAATCTGTACCGAAGATGTTATCTCCCAGAAATCCGTACTCTTTCGCTTGTTCTATAGCGATCTTCAGACGTTCCACCGCCAGGGGATATTCGGCACGGATATAGACCAGCCCTTTACTGGCTCCGGTACAATATCCGTTGATCGCCATGGCTTCGACGATGGAGTGCGGATCGCCTTCCAGGATAGAACGGTCCATGAAGGCACCCGGATCACCTTCGTCAGCATTGCAGACTACATATTTCTGCGGAGCCTGTACCTTACGGGTGATATGCCATTTGAGCCCGGTCGGGAAACCGCCGCCGCCCCTGCCTCTGAGGCCGCTGTCCATGATCTCCCTGATTACGTCGTCGGGGGTCATTTCAGTCAGTGCTTTACCCAAGGCGATATAACCGTCACGGGCGATGTATTCGTCTATATTTTCAGGGTTGATGAAACCGCAGTTGCGCAAGGCTATACGTAACTGCTTTTTATAGAAGTTGATATGTTTGGAATCGAGTATCTGCTCATTCGTCTCCGGATTTACATAAAGCAGACGTTCTACTTTACGGCCTTTTATCAGATGTTCGTTGACGATATCGTCTGCATCTTCCGGAGTGACCTGCACGTAAAAAGTATTGTCCGGTATCAGTTTTACGACCGGCCCTTTCTCACAAAAGCCGAAACAGCCTGTCCGGATCACCTGTACACTGTCCTGTAATCCGTTTTGCCTGACTGCCTCCTTCAGGTTTTGTAGTATAAGCTCGCTCTGTGATGCACGGCAGCCTGTACCGCCGCACACCAGAATATAGTTGCTATATTGTGCCATTATGTAAGAATTTGTATTGGTTTTTATTCTGGACCGACCGAGTTATAGTTGACAGGTATGATGTCGTCTATCAGAATACCTTGTTTGATATAACTGGTAATGATCTCGTCCACTTTTGTTTTGTTGACGCGACCGAATACGAGCGGTTCCTTGCCGGGAACTGTGATCTCTACGGTAGGTTCTGCATAGCAATATCCCATGCAGCCTGTTTGAGTAACTAAGGCATCTACGCGTTCCCGGTCGAGGGCTTCGATAAAATAGCTCATTACCTCTTTGGCTCCGGCAGCGATACCGCAGGTCGCCATAGCCACCTTGATCTGAACCATTTGCTCGGGATTATTACTTTTCTCGCGTAAATCGAGGGAGGTACGTAAGGATTCACGCATCTTCCGAAGGTCATCTAACGTTTTTACTTTGTTCATCATCGTACACATTTAAGGTATTATTACCACATGGGTATGACGCAAACATACGTATTTATGTTCAATTTAAGGGTGTCTTTTGCGCAAAAAATATAAAAGATTTATTTGTCTTCGACAGCCCGTGTCTGAAGAACTTTGGAGTTTGGCGGAACGCTATGGGTTAACCAGATATTACCACCTATCACTGAGCCTTTCCCTATCGTGATACGACCGAGAATGGAAGCATTGGAGTAGATAGTAACATTGTCTTCAATGATCGGGTGACGGGGTACATCGACAGGCAGCCCTTCTTCATCCAGCGTAAAGTTTTTAGCTCCCAGAGTAACACCCTGATACAAACGGACATGGTTACCTATAATGGCGGTCTGTCCTACGACAACACCTGTCCCGTGATCAATACTGAAATATTCTCCGATCTGTGCCCCCGGATGGATGTCGATCCCTGTTTCGGAATGGGCCATCTCGGTGATGATACGCGGCAGGACCGGCACTCCGAGCTTTAACAGCTCATGCGCTACCCGCTGATGAAGAATGGCGTGTACGGCGGGATAACAGAATATGATTTCGCTAAGACTCTTGGCTGCCGGATCGCCATCCAGTATCGCTTTTACATCGGTGGATAGCAAATACTTGATATGAGGTATCTTATTTATAAAATCAATCGCTATCCGGGACGCACGGTCCTTCGAATCACAACAACGATCAACTTCGAAACAGAGACCGTTATATATCTGTTCTTGAAGCAGGTCATATATCTTCTCCAAATAGACTCCTGTATAGTATTGGATGGAATCCACCTGTGCCTCCTGCTCCGAACCGAAGAATCCCGGAAAGATCACTTTCCGTAGCAACAACATGACTTCACGAAGCGAAAGCACAGAAGGTGATGGCTTCTGATGCAGCGGAATATATTTATACTCCGGCAGATCGGAAGCCGACAGACGTTCCACGTTTTTCTGTATTTGGTTTAATATATCAGTTCTGTTCATGTTTAGTTATCCCATGCCGGGTCGTATGTCACTAATGTTTTTTGGTAATAATCCAAACTTAAAATATACACAACACCATTCAACATGAATAGTTCGTAATTCTTACTGCCTTTCGAATAAGCATAACGTTGATGCCACTCATCATTATCTATATTATATTGCCACATTACGCCAGATTCATCAATAACATATATACTTCTGTTATAAATAATGCCACTTGAAACATTGTCCATTTTCCCCGGTAGTTCTGTTAAACTACTCCAGCTGGTAAAATCTCCTCCGGTAGCTTTCCATAACCCTCGTCCTGCAATTTTATCTCCCAGACCAACGAAGACTTCACCTTCGCCTGAAACCAAAGCAATACCATTACTTAGAGCAACCGCGAACTTACCATAATTATACCATTTATTGTCATTTGTATTGTAACGACAAATGGTATCAGTTGGAGCATTATTTATGTTTCCACCAATAAGATAAATGTCATCTCCATAAGGGAAACAAACGGCTTTATTACGTATATTCCCATTTTCCAATGGAGCTAAATCTGTCCATTCATTGTTTGAATATGAATAACATCCGGTTATGTTCATAGCTAATGTGTTTCCTCCAAACAGATAGGCTGTATTATCCATTGTACATGCAGCCATGTTCATTGCTTCTATCGGGTAAGACTCAAAAAGCTTCCATTTGTTATAAGTCGGATTATATCCATACAGTTCATCTGTTCTTTTTGGACCTAAATCTCCTCCTACAACAAATGCTTGATCATCCAGTGTGAAAACCGTATAATTCATACGCCCACTGCCCTCAAATCCCGTTAGATTTCCTGAAACAATATTGGGTGTTTTAAACTCAACAATGTTACTGCCCTCTGTCCCATTCTCATTCGTTGCATAAGCTTTGACATAATACTTCTTTTCCCCTTTCAACGTAAAAGATACTTGAAATTTTTTATCTTTATCCAAATCTTCTCTTGTGAGAGTAACCTTTTGGTCGGATTCGTTATCCGGTCCCGGAGTGCTCGTCAACGAACAATAAACAACAATCTTTTTAACATCGGTTCTACCGTCATTCTCCAACAGACCACTGACTGTTACATTCCCGTCTTTCATGGTATAATTCAAAGATTCATCCATAAGGATAGTAGGAACATCTCTTTTGGCATAAAAAGCAATACTGTCTGAAGTATAGACAGGACCAAATTCATTTACAGCAAAACCGCGTACGAAATATTGTATTCCCGGCTTCAAAGAAGGAATGACACCTAAAATAAAGCCATCTTCGTTAACCGTACATTTAATGACTGAATCTTCAATGATATTAGGTCGATTCAAGTCTTTCACTGTCCCCCAGCAGAACCCGATAGAATCCAGCTCTCCATCACCTTTTTCAACCAATCTGGCTCTTACGGTTGCATGTGTATAATCTATCTCAATCTTTTCAAGCAAATCGAGTTTGGGATGTCCGTCCAATGTCGTGAAGCTTTGTTTATTGGTATTGAACAAGCCAAAACTATTTTCTACTATGGCTTCAACTGTATATTCCGTTTCCGGATCCAGCTCAGTTAAAGTATAAACAAATGTAGAGTCTGTCAGCATATCATTCATGTTGACATAAACCATTGAATCAGCCTCTGCATTCTTATGAAAACGGAAACCTACCTTTTTGATTTCACCTTCGCCTTTTTTCCTGATCGTACCTCCCAGCACGGCGGTCGTTGCTGTGAATTCTTTAATTTCCGAGGTGATAACTGATCCTATACCCTCATTTGTTGTAACATCTAATGTGTCTCCATATGCAATACCTCCCTTTTCACTTTTTGCGAATGGACTGATATGATAGGTTGTATCATTAATAAGCTCATTTATGGTAAGTTCATATGTACTTTTACCTTCTTTGATGGTAGAATCTTCCTGTTTTTGGATATCTTTTGAATCTTTCAGCCAATAAACGAAACCACGTTCAACAACCGGATCTCCATTTTCTTTCTTTATGGTAGCTTTTGCATGAATACTCGTGGCAGTAAAGCTGACATCTGCTTGTGTAAATTTCTCGAATTCCGGAGGCAAAACATTCTGCAGGTTAGTATCCATATCCGGCTCTTCCACACAGCCGGATAAACATATAGCAAACAAGGTGAATAATAGTAAGTATAGTTGTTTCATATTATTATCTTTTAAAAGAACATACCCAGACCTGCATTCAGGTCGACATATTTAAAGTTTAAAGTGTTGCATCCGGCACTGACAAAGAATGAACCGAATTTAACCATAAAATCCAAATCGGCAACAACACCAGTATAAGACTGATCCGTATTCTTCGCCCAAAAAGATTCTTTATTTTTGGAATCCGAATAAGGTATTGTGTTATATTCATACAATAGTTCTCTTTTCCCGTATCCCAGTCCTACGGAAGTATATAACCAGGGAGCACATTTAATGACCAAACCGGCCGATGCTGCTATATTATTAGATTTTTTCTTATTGGTAAATCGATATGCGGCATTATCAGGTATAGTGACCAATTCTTTATCTCCCCGACACTCATTCGTATAATTGTCAAACGACAGGTTCGTCCTGAAACGTGCATACCAGCCGAATCTTTTGCCAACACCTCCTACAGTTAATCCGTATGGCGCTTCAATAGAAAATGCATATCCGACGAAAAACTTCATCGGCTCTCTCGGCTTTTTCTCTTTGGCTGGCATATAAGTGATCACTTCTACAGGTTTGCGCAGCTCTTCGAGGCGATTACTCCAGCTTCTGGCACGCTCTTCATTGGCGAGAGTGCCTATACCCTCTCTGTAATAAAGTATCAATTGCGATATGGCAGTCGTATCGTTATCTATCGTCGCTTTATCTCTGAGACAATCAAAGCATTTACTCATCAACCCGCGCATGGATGAACGCATCTTTTTATTCAGCTTCCATATGGTAGTCAGTTGCTCGATGCTATACGAGTCACATTGCATAGCACCTTCTTCATACCACATTGTAGCTTTTCTATAATCCTGGCGGCGCATAGCTTCATCGCCTTTTCTATTGTAGTCAGGCTGCATCTGTGCCATCAAATGTCCCGGCAATAGAATTATAAATAAGAGAGTAAGTATTTTAAGTATCTTCATAAATTTCATTAATAATAACCTGATAAACGTTCACTAATCATCACACCTTTTGTATCGTAAATATCATACAATTCATCTTCTCTCAAAAATGCACTGTATCCTTGCTGTGTTCGATAAGCAGCCAAATACTTGCATTTGATACGCTCCTTTGCATCGGCATCTATAGCTCCATATTTTTGGTTATCCTTTTTCTGAACGATCATCAGATCTCCAAAAGGTTTTATTTCCTCATACATTGCTTTTCTGCCGGCAAGAAGTATTTCATCCTGTTTAACTCTGCATTCTCCTATAAGATCAAAAAGTTCGTCCGTTGTTTTAAGTTTTCCAGCTTTGCTGAATGCACTTCCGGCCTCCGAGATTTCTTCTGTCGCTTTCACAAAATCAGCAGCTTCACTGGATATTTGTGCTGCTGCCATTTTCTCTTTTCCGGTAGCGATCAATGTTTCAAATTCGGCATTGATCTCTTCCGCCGAAGGAGCCGGTGGTGTAACAACTGTTTTTTCAATATCTTTTACTACAGGCTCTTTCTGAGGTTTTACCGGTTCTGTGCGCGGAGTCGTAACCTCCGGTTTACTTACTGGCTTCTCCTCAGTTTCCTGTCTGATATCCGTGTTTTCAGTCTCGGCATCGTCCTTTGGCTCTTCTTTTACAACTTCCGAAGTGCTATTTTCTTCCGTCACTTCAGAAAGCATAGCTTTAGAGACCGGAAAACTATCTTTTTCGGGTGTAAAAGCTATGTTTTTCGTTTCTGTAGCTTTAGAACTATTACGTTGCACCAGAAGGGCTACTGCCGAACCTATACTTGCAAATATAATAATTAGTAAAGAAATTAACGTTGTTTTTCTTTTTTTCTTTTTGGAGACTGGAGATGCATCAACTGTATTTAATACCGTATTTAAAACAGTCTCATCCCCTTCATCCGTTTTCGACTGGGGTAAACGAGTTGTAAATAAAATAGTTGTTTCATCTTCCTCAAAATATTCAGGGGAAGATAAATCTTTCTTTATTTCCTCTTCTTTCATCTCCGGATAATCCAGGGCAGCCAACATTTCCGATACCGTCTGAAAGCGGTCTGCCGGTACAATTTCCATTGCCTTGATGATGGCGGCTTCTGTTTTCGGAGAAATAGCCGGATTCAATTTTGCCGGAGCCGGCAAGGGACGTGTCGCCCGGAGAATAGACTCTGTCGGTATCTTTCCCGTCAGCAGGTTATACATGGTTGCCCCCAGCGAATAGATGTCCGGACAAGGAGAAAAACTTTGCGTACCTTCATTGTCATATTGCTCGATAGAGGCAAAACCTTTTGATAAGGTCAGCATGGTCGTACTCGTTTCCTGCTGTTCGATATCATATCGTTTACTTACTCCGAAATCGATCAGACGTGCTTTTCCGCTTTGATCGATCAGTATATTGCTGGGTTTGATATCCAAATGAAGGATATTTTTCTCATGAACGAACTGAAGAGCCTCTCCTATCTGATGTACGTATCTGAGTACTTTCGCTTCCGGAAGTATCCCTTCCTTATCCATCATATACTTCAGACTATTCCCCGAAATATATTCCATAGCAATATAGGCCGTGTTATTTTCTTCAAACACTTCCAATACATTGACGATATGCGGATGATGAACATCAGACAATATCTTTGCCTCTTTGATAAGTTTTTCTTTAAACTTATCAAAAAGTGCCCTTCCTGTCTCGGAATGTACCTTGACTTCGAAAGATTCAGGATCTCTATAGCAGTAATCCTTGAAAAAATATTCTTTTACACATATAGGAACCTCTGTCTTGATAGTTCCTAATGGCCCTTTAACTTCGGTAAACCAAACGCCTCTGTAAGTTATACCAAAGCCGCCCTGACCAACTACATGCGTAAGCCGATATTTTCCATTTTGAAGAAGATGTCCGTTTGGCAAATTCATAACTTATAGCGTAACTCTTTTTAATCTGCCAAAATTACGTTATTTATATAAAAGAATAAAGGAAAGAGAGAATATTTTGTTTTATTCCGATAGATTCACCTACATTTTGCACGGGTAAAATATAAAAAGAAAAGTTATCCCGCGTCTTACCACAACAGGAAGCCATGATGGAATCTTTGATATCTTCCGGGTTAGTATGAGTCGAAAAGATAGAGGAAAGATCTTCATTTTTCAGCCTTTCCAGTACGCCGTCAGTACACATGAAGAAGTAATCGCCGGCCTGTACGTCCTTCAGCAGGATAACATCTGCTTCTGTCGGATGCTCTGTCCCTTGTATGGCACGAATAATAACATTTTTTTGTGGATGAGTCAGTGCTTCTTCTTTGGTTATTTTTCCCAGTTTGACAAGTGAATTAACCAAAGAATGGTCTTCCGTCTGATAAAGAATTTCTCCTTGGCGGAACTGATAAATCCGGCTGTCGCCTACATGAGCCAGTGTTACGCCTGATGTACCGACTGAGACCATAGTCAGTGTCGTTGCCATGCCTTTGGCTTCCGGGTGGGTATTCACATAATCGTCGAAACGTGCTTCTGTATATCTGATAGCTTTATTTACAAACTCTTCGGATGGTTCATCGTCCAGAAATGTAGAAAAGAATGTCTGGAAAGATTCACAGGCCAGCGAACTGGCAATCTCTCCTTTTTCTGATCCGCCGACACCATCGCAAACCAGAAATAATTTTTGATTGGAATTAACCATCTCCGGTAACGGATAGATTGAATCCTCGTTGTTTTGTCTACCGCCTTTCTCACAAACGGCCCAAGGCTTGCCAATCGTTATATTCATAGCACGAACAGATTTTATTCATTAAAGCGAAGAACTGTGTGCCCGATAATGATCTCGTCATTGTTCTTTAGCACGACCACTTCTCCATTTTCAAGGTAATTGCTATTATATAACGTATGGTTCTTACTATTATTGTCAGAAAGATAATGTTTATACCCTCCTTTAGGGTCTTTTTTTACTTCTATCCGTATATGTTCCCGACTCATTGATTTATCAGTCGTGATAATTCCTATTGTTGCGCCTGACGCATTGGACTTACGACCGATTACTGCAATACCTTCATAGAGGGGGAAAATCTGTTCCGGGGTGGCATCGTCACTAACTACCAAAAGCTGTCCTGTACTGTTCGAAACAGGATGGACCAGGATCGTATCCTGATCGAAATCTGCTCCCTGCTTCCCCAGTTGAAGCAAAGAGACAGGAATTGACTGTTTACACTTCGGACATTTAAAAGAAGTTAGATCGAGGGGAAGTTTCCCCTCGTCTACCTTTAATCCTACGTGACAATGTGGACATTTTACTGAAATCATATCATGAACGATATATCAGATCCGTCGATATCAGTAGAGAAAGCGTCATGTACGTCTGTATCGGACAATATAATGGTGTCATCAGATAATGTGATAAAATCCGAAACATCCATGCTATCGTCTTCAATCATAACGATACCAGATAAATCATTTTCTCCATCCACATCTACTACTACCGCATCATTAAATACGGAGTCGTCACTGTCTAGTGTAACGAATGTGTATTCCTCCTCTTGCATACTGGTTTGAATTAAAATTATTCTTTATGGAAACAAAAGTAGAAAAAGTAATGGATTAAATGAGTATCCAATAATCTCTTATAATCAAAGGTTTGGGTTTTATGTACAAACTGTCCGATTTGGGATACGAAACAACTTATTCACTGACCCACTTTGCTTTACAGGAAGAAACGGGACATTGCTTTCTGTTTCTCAATGATTCCCAGGGTATTTCTCCCAAAAATGTACCACATTTAGGGCATACATAGTCTATTTTGAACTGATTTGCAATGTCTTGCAGTTGTTGTGGCGTTTTGGAGGCTTGCTTTGCTCCCATGTAGATCCCGACTGTAGGGGCACAAATCGTTATAAATAGGCTTATTCCTAAAAATTCAGGACTTCCTTTACCCAAAAAGCCGATAACAACACCAATTATGCCGGGCAAAGCAAAAGGGAGAGACTGAAACAATCTGGTTTTAAACTGATTAGATGATTGTATCTTAACTTTTGCTTGAACATAATCATCGTACACTTTCTTTAGTGCAGCAAACTCTTCACTATAGTCGTTGTTGTATTTTAGTGCTTCAGACAGATTCAAGACATATCCTGTCCCCAGGATTATCTTATCTGTTGGTGTAACACGTTTTTTGACGATCTGTGAACCATTGACGAAAGTACCGTTCGTAGAGCTGAGATCTTCCAACAACCAACAGCCATGATCCTCACGAACCAGACAAGCATGGTGCCTGCTAACATGAGGATCATTTACTATAAAATCATTATCTTCAGCTTTACCGATTCTAATTTTCATCTTTAATTTCCTTTGGTTCTTCCGGTTTACCCATCTCCTTTTCCAGGGATTCTTTTAGCACTTTTAAAGGATCTTTGGATATTATAAGCTCTCTAGGTTTCCCCTCTTCTGTCAATAATAACAGTTTTTGCTTGGGTAAATTGATTTGCAGAATATGATTTTTATTTATGATATGACTTTTTCCTACTCTCATTAATATCTTGTTGCATCCGGCTACCTGTTTTTCGAGTATCTCTTCTATTTTACCTATATTAATTGCAAAGGTAAACTGGATTCCATTGGATAATAGTAATTTAGTATAATTTCTATCAGCTTCAAAGTAGAGTATTTGCCCTATCTTTATTCGTAACAACTCATCCCTCGTCTTAATTATTAAATACCGCTCCATACGTTGATATTGTTTTTTTATTTTCACCGAGTAACAAATATACGGTATTTTATCTTTATCCCGACTATATTTTATAAAGAAATATAAATGAAATATGGAATATTGGCTAATAATATTCTGTTTTCAAACTTGAATATGAGCTAATTTGGCAAGAATAATTCACCATTTAAATTTCAACAGCTCTGTAAATATAAGTTTCAATAAGAAATATAACTGAAAAATGAATACGGATCAAATCCCGAACAGAAGCCGATAAACACAAAAAAGGGATATTCTGTAATGAAATATCCCTTTTTGATAGAGTATAAACCTTAATTTAATTCTTCATTTTCAGATTAATTGCGCGTACTAAACGTGTCTGAATTTTCATTAACGTAGCCAAATCCTCGTTTTCGAAATCGATATCAGATATTTTAATCTTCTGTTCTATCACAACTTCTTCTCTCTTTGAACCATTTTCAATGTCATTCACCAACTCATCCAACTGAGCTTTAATTTTCTCGATCTTCTTCGAATAATTAACTTTACGTGCCATAAAACTTAATACATTAATGGATAATAAAAAATCATTTATGCAAAAGTAATTATAATTTGATAATAATGAAATATATGGTATGTTTTAAAGCAAAATAAGAAGGATATTCAAAAAAGAATACCCTTCTTATAATTACTTTATTTATTATGTATATTAATCTTCAATTGCAGCTTGTGCAGCAGCGATGCGAGCGATAGGCACGCGGAACGGAGAACAAGATACATAGTTCAATCCTACTTTATGGCAGAACTTCACTGAAGAAGGTTCACCGCCATGCTCACCACAAATACCACATTTCAGATCCGGGCGGATTGCACGTCCTTTTTCCGTAGCCATTCGAACCAGCTGGCCTACTCCATTCTGGTCTAATACCTGGAACGGGTCTACTTTCAGAATCTTCTTTTCCAGATAGATCGGTAAGAATGAAGCGATATCGTCACGTGAATAGCCGAATGTCATCTGAGTCAGGTCATTTGTTCCGAATGAGAAGAATTCAGCAGAAGAAGCGATACGATCGGCAGTCAGAGCAGCACGAGGAATTTCGATCATTGTACCTACCTTAAAGTCGATACGGTCTCCTACTTCGGCAAATAACTTTTCTGCAGCATCACGGATTACTTTTTCCTGTTCTTTGAATTCGTATAAGATACCTGTCAGCGGCACCATGATTTCCGGTTTAGCCTCAATGCCTTCTTTCTTCAATTCCAGTGCTGCACCCAAGATAGCACGTGTTTGCATTTCTGTAATTTCGGGATATGTATTACCTAAACGGCAACCACGGTGACCTAGCATCGGGTTATGTTCGCAAAGAGATTCAACACGTTTCTGAATTTCTTTTACAGATACTCCCATAGCTGTTGCCATTTCTTCCTGACCTTTCAGATCGTGAGGAACGAACTCATGCAAAGGAGGATCGAGCAGACGAACGGTAACAGGACATCCTGCCATTGCCTTGAAAATGCCTTTGAAGTCTGCTTGTTGATAAGGCAAAATTTTTGCCAAAGCAGTCTTACGACCTTCCGCATTTTCTGCCAAAATCATTTCCCGCATAGCTTTAATTTTTTCGCCTTCAAAGAACATGTGTTCCGTACGGCACAATCCGATACCGACAGCACCGAAGTTGCGCGCGATAGCAGCATCATGAGGAGTATCCGCATTTGTACGAACCTGCAGTTTGGTATATTTGTCAGCTAAAGCCATCAATTCAGCGAAATCGCCGGACAGTTCAGCTGCCTTTGTTTCTACTTTACCTACATATACTGTACCGGTTGTACCATTGATAGAGATATAATCACCTTCTTTTAAAGTAACATCGTCTACTGTTACAGTTTTATTCTTGTAGTCGATTTCCAGTGCACCTGCTCCTGATACGCAACATTTACCCATACCACGAGCGACTACAGCAGCATGTGAGGTCATACCACCACGGGCTGTCAGGATGCCTTCGGCAACAGCCATACCTGCTAAATCTTCCGGAGACGTTTCGATACGAACCATAACGACTTTCTTTCCGTCTGCATGCCATTTAGCAGCATCATCAGCAAAAAATACGATCTGACCTGTAGCTGCACCCGGAGAAGCAGGTAAACCTTTTACCCAAACCTTTGCCTGTGATTCAGCCACCTTGTCAAATACCGGGTGAAGCAATTCATCCAGTTTATTCGGTTCGATGCGTTTCAAAGCTGTCTTTTCATCGATCATTCCCTGATGCAACAGATCGATAGCGATCTTCACCATAGCAGAACCTGTACGTTTACCGTTACGTGTCTGAAGGAACCAAAGTTTGCCTTCCTGTACGGTAAATTCCATATCCTGCATGTCGCGGTAATGATTTTCCAGTTTTGTCTGCAGTGCATCCAGTTCCTTATAGATTTCCGGCATGGCTTCTTCCATTGAAGGGAATTTAGCAACTCTTTCTTCTTCCGGAATACCGGCACGTTCTGCCCAGCGCTGTGAACCGATCTTCGTGATCTGCTGCGGAGTACGGATACCGGCAACAACGTCTTCACCCTGTGCATTGATCAGGTATTCACCGTTGAATAGGTCTTCACCGTTACCGGCGTCACGAGAGAAACATACACCTGTAGCAGATGTATCACCCATGTTACCGAATACCATCGCCTGAACAGAAACAGCTGTTCCCCATTCTGCCGGAATACCTTCCATCTGACGGTACAGGATAGCACGTTCGTTCATCCAGGAGTTGAATACGGCACAGATTGCACCCCACAATTGTTCGTAGGCACAAGTCGGGAAGTCGCTTCCTGTTTGTTTCTTAACAGCGGCTTTGAACTTTGTCACCAATGTCTTCAGGTCGTCGACAGTCAGTTCGTTGTCCAGCTTCACCCCTTTGGCTTCTTTCACCTCTTCGATGATCGCTTCGAACGGATCGATGTCTTCCTTACTGGTCGGTTTCATACCCAAAACCACATCACCATACATTTGTACAAAACGGCGATAAGAGTCCCATGCAAAACGAGCGTTGCCTGTTTTACGTGTCAACCCTTCTACTACCTCGTCGTTCAATCCCAGGTTCAGGATGGTATCCATCATACCCGGCATAGAAGCACGTGCTCCGGAACGGACAGAAACCAACAGCGGGTTTTCCACATCTCCGAACTTGGAGTTCATTAACGTTTCTATGTTAGCAATAGCTTTTTCAACGTCCGACTTCAGTAATTCTACGACTTTGTCTTTGCCCAGTTCATAATATTCCGAGCAAACTTCTGTTGTAATTGTGAATCCCGGAGGAACCGGAACGCCAATTAAATTCATTTCGGCAAGGTTTGCACCTTTACCACCCAGCAGATTTCTCATATCTGCTTTACCTTCGGCTTTTCCATTACCGAATGTGTAGACTCTTTTTCTTTCCATGTGTCAGACTGTAATTATGTTTATTAGATTTCAGTTTTGCTATCTCTACATTGCAATACTGCAAATATATGCTATTTACGAGTACACCAGATACAGAAAGTTAAAGATTTTTATATGTTTTAGAACTATTCTTTACTATTCGTATCAGCTAAATATGTACATTTGCGTGGCGAAAATTTTAAACACAGATAAAATTGGCAAGAAATAAGAAGCAGTTACCCTTGCTTGAAAAGGTAACAATTACAGACGTAGCCGCTGAAGGTAAGGCGATTGCACGTGTAAATGAGAAAGTGGTGTTTGTTCCTTTTGTCGCTCCCGGCGATGTAGTAGACATCCAACTTACCCGTAAAAAGAATAGTTATGCCGAAGGGAAGGCTGTACACTTCCACGAATACTCTACAGAACGAGCCACTCCGTTTTGCGAACATTTCGGCGTATGCGGTGGTTGCAAATGGCAACATCTCCCCTATGAAGCCCAGTTAAGATACAAACATAAGCAGGTTATAGACAACCTTACCCGCATCGGAAAGATCGAGATGGAAGAGGTTTTGCCTATATTAGGTTCCGAACGTACCACCTTCTACCGGAATAAACTCGAATTCACCTTCTCCAATAAGAAATGGCTGACGGAAGAAGAAGTGAAGTCAGGAGCCACTTTCGATTGTATGAACGCTGTCGGTTTCCATATCCCGGGAATGTTCGACAAGGTACTGGATATACACAAATGCTGGTTGCAGAATGATATTTCCAACCGCATCCGTCTTTGTATCAAAGAGTATTGCTTGTCACACGAAGGCTATCCTTTCTTCGATCTAAGGAATCAGGAAGGGTTTATCCGTACATTGATGATCCGTACCGCTTCAACGGGCGACCTGATGGTGGTAGTCGTATTCTTCCACGAAGATAAGGAACGCCGCGAAGCCTTGCTCTCGCATGTGGCTGAACAATTTCCGGAGATCACCTCTTTATTATATGTAATAAACGAGAAATGCAACGATACGATCACCGACCAGGATGTTCTTGTGTTCCGTGGCAAAGACCATATCATTGAGGAGATGGAAGGGCTGCAATTCAAAGTAGGTCCCAAATCTTTCTACCAAACGAACAGTGAACAGGCTTACAACTTATATAAGGTAGCTCGCGAGTTTGCCGGATTGACCGGAAACGAAATGGTGTACGACCTTTATACGGGAACCGGAACGATCGCCAACTTCGTTTCACGCCAGGCAAAGAAAGTAATCGGTATCGAATATGTGCCCGAAGCTATCGAAGATGCCAAAGTCAATTCTGCCCTGAACAAAATCGACAACACATTATTCTATGCCGGTGACATGAAAGATATCCTTACGGCAGATTTCATAAACCAACATGGCCGTCCGGATGTTATTATTACCGATCCGCCTCGTGCCGGAATGCATGATGATGTAATCAACACCATCCTTTTTGCCGAACCGAAGCGTATCGTATATGTAAGTTGTAATCCGGCAACACAGGCCCGCGATTTAAGCCTGCTTAGCGTGAAGTATAATGTGAAGAAGGTACGTCCCGTCGATATGTTCCCACATACACATCACGTGGAAAATGTTGTCTTACTGGAAAAGAAAGAATAACATATATAATAATGTATAGGAAAATCGTCTCCCTTTTGTGCTTAACTTTGCTTTTGAGTAGCTGTTCCGGCAATAAGCAAGAGCAAAAGGAAGACGATTTTGTCTATACCGACCTGCCCCAGCTGAAAGCGGAGGGCGAGATCACGGCCGTGACACTTTACAGCTCCACTTCCTACTTCCAGTATAAAATGGAACCGATGGGTTATGAATACGATCTGATCAAAGACTTCGCCCGCTCCGAAGGGTTGAAGCTGAACATCAAAGTCGCTGAAAACGCAACCCGTTTGATCGAGATGCTGGAAGCCGGTGAAGCAGACGTTGTTGCCTACCCTATCCAGATGAGTAATAACCTGAAAGAGAACTATCTTTACTGCGGGCGCGAAGAGTTGACCAGCCAGGTGTTGGTTCAGCGTGCCAACAAAGGAGATACGATCCTTAAAGATGTGACTCAACTGATCGGGAAAGAAGTGTATGTAAAGCCGGATACCAAATACTACGAACGGCTTAAAAACCTGGATAAAGAACTGGGCGGCGGTATCCATATAAAAGACATCAAGAAAGATACGGTAACGACCGAAGACCTGATCGCCATGGTTTCGCAGGGAGAAATACCTTACACCATCAGCGATGATAATATCGCCCGTCTGAACAAGACTTATTTCTGGAACATCAACGTATCACTGAAAGTCAGCTTCATGCAGCGTTCTTCCTGGCTGGTTCGTAAGACGAGTCCGAAACTGGCAGAAGCGATCAACGCCTGGGCATCCGACAAATCAGGAAACCATGTCTACCGGGCATTGGTGAAACGTTATTTCGAGCTAGGCAAACAACCGCTTACCGCCGACCTGCCTCCGGTAAAGAACGGGCATATTTCTCCTTATGACGAGCTGTTCAGAAAGCATTCCAAAAACATCGGCTGGGATTGGCAGCTTATCGCATCTATCTCCTATCAGGAGTCTCATTTCAACCCATCGGTCGTTTCATGGGCTGGAGCGGAAGGATTGATGGGGATCATGCCTAATACAGCCAAGGCACTCGGCGTCACTCCGCACGAACTGAAAGATCCGGATGTCGGCATCCGTACCGGCGTGGACTGTCTGCGCAAATTCCGTCAGGGCTTTTCTGAAATAACCGATCCACAGGAGAAGATCAAGTTTACTCTGGCCTCTTACAATGCCGGTATCGGACATATCTACGATGCCCAGCGGCTGGCGGAGAAATACGGGAAAGATCCGAAAGTCTGGGATAACAACGTAGCCGAATATGTCCGCCTGAAAAGCGATCCCGAATATTACAACGACCCTGTCTGCAAGCATGGATATTTGCGTGGTTCGGAAACGTATAATTATGTGCGTGAAGTGATGCAACGTTTCGAATACTACAAGACAAAGACCAAACGTAGTTGATCAGGACAGATTGGCAGCGATCATCTCCCGGATGGCAAGTATGACTTTCGGATGGCTTAACGGGATATCTTCAAAGACGCTATGCAAATCCTCCGAACTTATTTCAAATAACAATTCCTCTTTCCTGTAAGAAAAACAGACATTAATCCCCGGATTCCCGCTTATCAGCATAGCAACCGTTCCGGGCAGATCACCCATTGGCGGACAGTCGATATTAGAAGTAATGAAGCAAGCCGTTACCGCCGTTCCTTTTCCCGGCTCCGATGTGATGCTGACATGACCGCCGGTTTGTTCTGCATTCTGAATAAGGAAAGGGATTCCCAGTCCCACTTTCCGGGTTGTCCGGGTCGTATAGAACGGATTGGTTATCCGGGAGACCGTTTCTGCATCCATACCACAACCGTTATCCGTAATACGGATAGTCGTATGGTCTTCATGAATCGTTATTTCCAACGAAATACGGGTGGCGCCTGCACGAACACTGTTCGAGGCAATATCGGTGATATGGAATGTAAGCGTATTCATACAGACGGAAGTATCAAATGTTCCTGACTTCCGGCATACGCCATCTTTATATTCTCAAATAAAGGAGCCGACGCCTGTATCATACAAGGCTTACTTCCTATTTGTTCCGGGTAATGGGCATCAGAAGCCGGATAAGAGGTATAGTCCGACAAATACTTTTGTTTGTCCACAAGCCTTGCAAACCGGGACGCATCCGTATATTCAATCGCATCCAAAGGCAATGCCGGGTCAATGAAACCAAGCTGGCTGATCAGGCTGAAAGACGGACGTTCCACATGAGCAGCAATAAACAGACCGCCCAGTTCCTTTACAAATGCCGCTACCTGGTTCACATTGCGGTCGAGCGCAGAGAGCAACAAATACGGAACCTCCCCTATTATTTCGTCCAGCCGGTTCACCCACACCTGGTCACCGAACCGTTCAGGGTCGTTCGGGACAGGCGGCAAATACATCTCCAGATATTGCTGAAAAGCAACACGCGCCTCTTCCGTTCCCAAAAGAACCACACAATGCGCCTCCTCACGGGTACAAACCTCGGCCCCGGCAAAAACCGTCAATCCGGCTTCGGCCCCCAGTTTTTGTATCTCAGGACATTGCAGGGTACTGTTATGATCCGTTACGGCAATAATATCCAGTCCCCGGGCAAGTGCTGTTTCGACAATGACCGTGGGGCTCATTTCCAGGCTTCCGCAAGGGGAAAGACAAGTATGAATATGCAGATCAGCCCGGTAAAGATTCATCCGTTCTGCAGGAGTTGATATATTTTACCACTGACGACGAAAGCGGAAAGCGGCGTCCCCAGTAAAGGAACCCCTTCTTCTATCCCTTTCTGCAACGTTTCTTCATCCGGTGAAGCACCGTTCACGATCAAAACAGCCGCCGCATCTTTCAAGGTTGAAACGGCAACGATGTTCTGATGGGTTTGCATGGTGATCCAAAGCATTCCTTCTTCCATATGCCCCATTACATCACTCAACAGATCGCTGGTATAACCGCCTTTAACGACGGCATCCAGGTTCTCTTCACCGCAGAAAACGGTGAGTTCCAATTCTTTTACAAGATCACTGACCTTCATATTTGGCTCCTTTCTTATAACAGTCTTTATTTAAACGATCCTTCCCCCATATTTTTTCTACCAGGCGGAAAGCATGCTCCTGGTCCAGTTTGCCATGTTTCTCCATATTGCGCTGCATAAAAATACAGTCACTGAACTGGGCTTCGTGGCGGACAATATCTTCCGCCAGGCTTTGGCAGTTCGGATTTCCACATGCACCGCAATCGATTCCCGGAAGATAACACATCAACCGTCTCACCTGCTCCATCTTTTCCAATACCTCTTCGATGCTGCCGTCGTAAAGCAACTTCGGGTTCGGCTTAAGCGGACGGATCGTGATATGTTGTTTCAGGTAAGCTAATGCCCCCAGCCGTTCAGAAGCATAAATAAGCGGGGCCTTATCCCGTTTCATCGAACGTTTCATGATCCGCTCGGCAGTCAGGAAACGGTTGGCTACAGCCAATACGCCTCCGGCACAACTGCGGTCACAGGCACGCAGTTCGAGAAAATCCACATTCCGGACCTCCGTCGTCGTCTCCATCCGTTCCAGAAAGTCGATCACGTTGTGTATTTCGTCGATAGCCAGGCAACGGCCGGAGAAATGCTTTGCCTCCCCTCCCGTTTGGCTCCATCTCATTTCTTTCTTGGTCAGGGCGGGCGGAAGGACACATTCGGGCTTGTAGCCTTTCGGACGGTTTTGCAGGATATGATATACCTTATTATATAGGGTATCCATATTGATCACACCGTTAATGGTGGATGAATAGCCATCCGCACTTTTCAATGCGGCAATCTTGGCGGCACAAGGCGTCACGTAAAAGAGTCCGATCTGTCCGGGCTGATAACCTTCTTCCGTCAACACTTGATGATAATAGGTGGCAGTCGCATTGACCGGACTTTTCACCAAAAGAATATTATCGACCAACGCCGGGAAACGAATCTGTATCAACCGTACGATTGCCGGACAGAAAGAGCTGATTACCGGCTTCTCCTCCGCCTGTTCCATCTGCCGGAGCATCTCCCGGTGGATCATATCGGCAGTGAATTCGACCTGGTACACATGGGTGAACCCCAACTCATACAGGGCACTGAATATCTCCTCTTCTGTCGTATATTTGGAAAACTGGCCGATAAATACGGTCGGAACAAGCGCCACCCGGCATTCATAGTCGAATATCTTCTGGAAGTCGTCCTGCTCCACATAGATGGCTTCTGTCGGACAGGCTTTCAGGCATTCCCCGCAATCGACACACCAGTCTTTGCGTATCACGGCTTTACCGTCACGGATACGGACTGCACGGGTCGGGCATTTGGTCATACAATGCGTGCAACCGATGCAACGTTCCTGATTTATTTTAAGTGCATGATAAAACTTCGTCTCTTCCATGGTGTTTTACTCCTTCTTCCCGAACCAGGTGACCATGCGTACGGTTGTGCCTACGCCGACCTCGCTCTCTATATTAAGTTCGTCTACATTCTTTTTCATATTGGGCAATCCCATTCCCGCACCGAACCCCATTTCCCGCACAGCAGGCGAAGCGGTCGAGAACCCTTCCTGCATGGCCTGCGGAATATCGGGGATGCCGGGACCTTCATCCTTCAACAGCAAAGAGATCTTATCGGCATCGAGTTCCGCCAGTACTTTTCCCCGCCAGGCATGGGCAACCACATTTACCTCGGCTTCATACAGGGCGACAACCACCCTCTTGATGATGCGGGGATCGATGGACAGCTGTTTCAGTATCTTCTTGACCTGGCTGGACGCATATCCGGCTTTCGAGAAATTTCCTCCTTCTAATTCAAACCTCAGTTGCATACTTTCTCCTTTCTTTAATAGACCGGTACGAGGCCGCTGCAATACAGTTCGCCCACCGTATGATACATGGAATGTTCCGTTTCGAGTAAGATCATGTTATTCTCGGATGCCAGTTGCAGCATCTCCGGAGTAATCCTTTTTCCACGGACGAAAAGAATACAGTCGACATCTGCCATTTCCGCCGTACGGATTGTTTGCAGGTTACAAAGTCCGGTGATAAGAATAACTTCATTACAGTCCAGTGTCAGCACGTCGCTCATCAGGTCGCTGGCAAAAGCACATTGTACATCATGGTCTAGCTTGTCGTTTCCGCACGCCACGACCGCATCGGTAAGTTCTTGTATTTGCTGAATCTTCATAATCGCATGCAAGGTTTAATTCGTGATGGCAATGTAAGAAATATTTTTTAATAGATGTCCGTTAGTCTATATTAATTACTATCTTTGGTAGCAATAAATAAAATTCTAATCTTATGTTTAGTAAAGAAACCTATATCGCCCGCCGGGCTAAACTAAAACAGACGATAGGCTCAGGTCTGTTACTTTTCCTTGGAAATGATGAGTCAGGAATGAACTATGCAGACAACACGTATCACTTCCGCCAGGATTCCACTTTCTTGTATTTCTTCGGACTGCCGTATGCCGGACTGTCCGCCATCATTGATATAGACAACGACAAAGAGATCATCTTCGGTGACGAACTGACCATCGACGCAATCGTATGGATGGGCACGCAACCGACTTTGAAAGAAAAGAGCGAAGCTGCCGGTATCACGGAAGTACATCCGTTCAAGGAAATTGAAACCTATCTGAAAGCGGCTGAGCAGAAAAGCCAGCGTATCCATTACCTGCCGACGTATCGTGCAGAACATCAGATCAAGCTATTCCAGTGGTTAGGCATCGTACCGGGAACCGAACAACCTTCCGTTCCTTTCATCTTCGGTGTCGTTAACCAGCGTAATTATAAAACGGCAGAAGAAATCGTCGAGATCGAAAAGGCTTGTGTGGTCACTGCCGACATGCACCTGACTGCCATGCGTACGGTCCGTCCGGGAATCCGCGAAAGCGAAGTGGCTGCTGCCGTGGCAGAAGTGGCTTATGCCAACGACTATCAGCTCTCCTTCCCTATTATCGCGACAATCAACGGACAGACATTGCATAACCATGATCACAGCAATATGATCAAGAGCGGCGATATGTTGTTGCTCGATGCCGGTGCCGAAACGGAGATGGGCTATGCAGGTGATATGTCGTCTACTATTCCGGCCGATTCCAAATTCACCACCCGTCAGAAAGATATTTACGATATCCAGGTAGCTGCCCATGAAGCTGCTGTTGCCGCCCTTCGTCCGGGTATTCCTTTCGTCGATGTATATGAGCTGTCTTGTAAGGTCATTATGGAAGGTTTGAAAGATCTTGGTTTCGTAAAAGGCGATCCGATGGATGCTGTAAAGGCTGGTGCGCATGCCATGTTCATGCCTTGTGGCCTGGGACATATGATGGGACTGGATGTACATGATATGGAAAACCTGGGTGAGGTATATGTAGGTTATGACGGACAGCCGAAGAGCACTGAGTTCGGCCGTAAGTCTCTCCGCCTGGGACGTAAACTGGAACCGGGATTTGTTCTTACGATCGAACCGGGGGTTTACTTCATTCCTGAACTGATGGATTTATGGAGAGGCCAGAATAAGTTCACCGAATTTATCAATTATGAAAAGCTGGTAACTTATAAAGACTTCAGCGGTATCCGTAACGAAGAGGATTATCTGATCACGGAAGACGGAGCACGTTTATTAGGAAAGAAGATTCCTTTGCATACGGAAGAGGTAGAAGCACTGCGATAGTATGGTTATAATCCTCCCTGATTAAAAAAGTGTTTCACCCAATGGAACAACTGTTTCACCGTAATGAAACAAGTGTTTCTATTAGGTGAAACACTTTCTAAGATGAGACAGAATAAAATAAAACCCCGTGAAGAACTAAGCACTTCACGGGGTTTCTTGTTTTAATATCTATAACCTGTCAGATTAATAAGTAAACATATCTGCATTAGGTAACTCTTTTCCGTCAGCTGTCAGAACTTTCATTTGGAGCATTCCGCCGTTATGATCGAAATATTTCACTTCAATCGGATGAAGACCTTTTGCCAATGCCTTTTGTCCGACAACTTCACGAGGTGAATGAGGACCGTCATTATCGACAACCAATTCCCCGTCGACTTTCAATGTACTGCCGTCATCAGACATCAGGTTGAAGGTGTAAATACCATCTTCCGGAGCATTGAAATAACCTGTTACGACCAGGCCGATATTGCCTTTTACTTCTGCCGGAATAGTCACTTCGGATATCTCATAAGTACCGTTTACCGGAGCCTTTTCTATCTCGTCGCATGCACTGCCTCTGAACTCATGCCATACAGCCTGCAAACCTTTCTTTGAAGGGGTTGCTTCTGCTGCCGGTGCATATTCGCTCTTGATAAACCGTGTCTTTACGATGTCGCCTTTCTTACCGTTCGGGCGGAATGTACGGAAAGTAAAGTCGGTTGTTTCCGTCACTTTGACCGGTTCTTTATATTGAGGAGATTCCAAAGTCGGAGTACTTCCGTCGGTTGTATAATGGATCTCCGCACTTGGATCGAGGCAAGTCACTGTCAATGTACCTTCACCGACAAATGCATTGGTATTATTGAATCCTTCCAGGTCCGGAATACGATAATTCACGTCCATGATGTTCAGGCGCGGGAACTGCTTAACCATCCGTTCTTTAAAACCATCCCAGCTTTTTACGGAAGGATCGCTCCAGGCCAGTTCCGCCATAGCCATCATACGAGGCATGATCATATACTGTGCCCGTTCGAAAGAAGGAATATATTCGCACCATAGATTTGCCTGAATACCCAGGATCAATGCCTTCTGCGCATCGCTTAACGATTCGAGCATCGGATTGTAGTTATAGACACCCGGCAAAGAGTTTTTATCCTGCTGGTAATCGAAATAGAAGTTTGCATTCGGGGAAAGAATAGCATGGTTTCCCTGTGCCGTTGCTTCCGGAACAGCGTTCGGAGACCAGGTACGCCACCACATGATCGTTGCCGTCGGAGACAATCCGCCTTCCAGGATCTCATCCCAGCCGATCATTTCTTTTCCGTTATCGTTGAAGAATTTCTCCATATTATGAACGAACCATGCCTGCAACTCCTCTTCTGTCTTCAGCCCGTTGTCCTTCATCCGTTTCTGGCAATCCGGACATTTCTTCCAGTTTGCTTTCTCCACTTCATCCGCTCCCAAATGAACATATTTATAAGGGAAAAGCGGAATGATTTCGCTGTATACATTCTTACAAAATTCAAGAGCTGAATCTTTTCCGGGACAAACCGGAGAAGAGAACAGAGTTCCCCATCCTGTCTGGCTGAAACAGGAAACTCCCGAATAGTTGCTTACAGCAGCCAGCATATGCCCCGGCATATCTACTTCCGGAACTACGTCGATACCTCTTACACCTGCATACGCTACAATTTCCTTAATATCATCTTGCGTGTAGTAACCACCGTACAGAGTATCGCCTTGTACAATCTGCAATTTTTCAGCCGGTAATTCATAATCCGGATTATCCTGTGTTTTCGCCAATCTCATACATTCCCGGTCGTGCTTGTTAAAAGTACGCCAGGCACCCTTCTCGGTCAGCAGCGGATATTTCTTGATTTCAATACGCCATCCTTGGTCGTCGGTCAGATGCCAATGGAATTTGTTCAACTTATAAAGAGCCATCATATCCAACAGTTCCTTTACCTCTTCTTTGGTATAGAAATGACGCGACACATCCAGCATCAACCCTCTCCAGCCGAAACGGGGTGCATCGGTGATCTGAACAGCCGGGGCACTCCAGGTAATATCATTCACTACTTCCGGTGATTCGATCTCTGCCGGCAAAAGCTGACGAAGCGATTCGATACCGGAAATAACTCCGCCATACGTATTTCCTTTGATCTGAACTTTGCCGGAAGAAACATCCAGCGTATAAGCGCCTTCATTCTGGCCGGCAATATCACTTACTGCCAAAGATATATCACCGTCTCCCTCGCGTACATTATATATATAGCCGGTTGCACGTGATAAAAGGCCGGAAAGATAATTCGCAGCCGGTAATAACTGCTTATCGGCGACACCGATAGTCATGCCATTCTTCAGAACGAACTGCCCATTCGCATTCTCAATCTCTTTCGGAACGGGAATCAAGGAAACATCATGTGCCGCAGGCGTTGTGGGCGAACATGAACTCAGCAATAAGGCTCCGGTCAGGGAGCAAGCTGCAAGAAGTTGTTTGTACATTTTTAATGTGTTTATTTGTTTGGTAATAAATTAGGAAACAAATGTAACAAAAAAGAGCTGTTCCTCGTTGGGCGGAACAGCTCTTTTTTAATAAATAATCTACAGATTAAATTCTATTCAAAATTTCAGTCAGTTTGTCCGGAGTAACATTTTCGGCGATGATAACTCCTTTGTCGTCGATCAGATAGTTCTTCAAACCTTTCTTCAGGTTAAACTTTCCATACAACTCTGACTTTTTACCAAGTTCTTCATGAAATTGCTTTGTATTGCTTAATCTGTCTGCTTTTACCGTCTCGGTAAAGATTGATTCTTTCTCGTCGAAAGATACAGAATACATAGCCACTTTGTCCGAACTCAACTTGTTAATCTCATTCCATAATTGAACGTTACGGGCCCGCGATTCAGCATCGTAAGCTGCCCAGAAATTCAGCAATGTGTAACGTCCTGAATGATTTTGGAAACTGAAATTACTTTCATTTCCTAAAGACTCTATTCTCGGAGCCAGATCACCTGGGTTAGTACCCACGGTAGGTCTTGCTTCTTTTGTACCGAACGACATTGTCACCAATGCAACCGCTACAATGAGAACATAAGCTCTTACCTTCATAATTTAATATTTACGTTAAACTTAATCGGAACACACCCTTCAACATCCTACTCGCCGGTCTGCGTTCGGCTTTTATCTGCATATCTTTATGTCCGACTCCTGATTTTCAGGAAATAAACAAGTGCTTTTCCTTCGCTAAGGAGCCACTTTCTTGTTTTTAACGCTGGCAAAGATACGGGTAAATTACCTATCCCTCCAAAGGATATAACATAAATCGACTAAAATGCAAGATTTTTTATATGTTTTATTGCATGAAAATCCACTAAAACGGTTGTTCTATAACATAAATTTAGTTTTGGCAATAGGCTAAAATTGGGCTAACAATCATAAAAACGGACGCAGATGACACAGACTTTACGTTCGTCTGCGTGATCTGCGTCCGGTAAATCGTTTCTTTTGACCTTTTTCTCTTGTTATTCTTTATCATAAGGGGAAGGCATCGGCATCCCTTCCTTGATATATTCATCATAAACGACCGTCGGATGGTCCTGCAACGACGTTCTGTTGTATTCTTCCTTGAAATTATCACGACGGAAATTTTTCAATTTGAGGTTTTCAGAACTATAAGTTCGCAACGTTTCCTTTCTCTTACCGGTCAATGAACTCTCAATAACAATAGAATCCAATATATTCAGCTTGGGAGTCAATGTAGGAAGCAATGTCTGTTCCTATAATCCCCGGTATGCTCCAATATATTCACACCAACAAGAATCACCCCGTTTAAAAATACGGTAGGTATAATTAGACCATGCCGTACGGACGTGAATCTCATGTTCCCAGATCTCTACACAAGCTTCTGAATCATAATTAGGATCTTTGATCGTAATTCTTTCAAGGCTGTGTGTTTTTTCCACTACTTTCGTTTGCCATTTGTCTGAATGCCGTACTTCGGCAATAATCTCAGGCAGCTTTTCCTTAATTTCAAACTGAATCTTCATCTCATTTGCCTGCCAGTCAGGACTTATTAAGGTTGCCAGGTTCTAAATTAAATATAACGTCTCTGTAAAAATAACAATTTCATTTGAATTTTTGTTTATCCGGATGCCTGAATTTGCATATAACTTGTTTACCTTTGCCTTATAAAACAAAAAACATGGGACAAAAAGACGAAATTATACTATTAAATATAAATGGAGCCGACCGTCCGGGTGTCACTGCCGCCCTTACAGAGATCTTAGCTAAAAATAATGCAGCTATCCTCGATATCGGTCAAGCCGACATTCACAATAACTTATCATTGGGTATTCTGTTCCAAAGTTGCGAAGGAAATTCGGGAGATATCCTGAAAGAATTACTTTTCAAAAGCTATGAATTGGATGTAAATGTCCGCTTTAACCCGATCACGGAACAAGATTACAGAAAGTGGGTCGATATGCAGGGTAAGAACCGGTATATCATTACTATTTTGGGACGAAAGCTGACAGCCAGGCAAATTGCAGGAGTAACCCGTATTGTCGCTGACCAGGGAATGAACATCGACGACATCAAGCGTCTGACCGGTCGTATCCCCCTGGATGAAGATGCCCGTACTCCTAAAGCCAGTGTTGAATTCTCCGTCCGTGGCACGCCTTGTGACAAAGAATTGATGAAAGCGGAGTTCATGAAACTTTCAGCCGAACAGGTGATGGATATTTCTTTTCAGGAAGACAGTATGTACCGCCGTATGCGTCGCCTTATTTGTTTCGATATGGACTCGACGCTTATTGAAACAGAGGTAATCGACGAACTGGCAGTACGTGCCGGTGTCGGTGACCAGGTAAAGGCTATCACAGAATCGGCTATGCGCGGAGAGATTGATTTCAGCGAAAGTTTCCGCCAGCGTTGTTCATTGTTGAAAGGACTGGATGTGTCTGTGATGCAGGAGATTGCAGAAAACCTGCCTATAACGGAAGGGGTCGACCGCCTGATGCGCATCCTCAAAAAGGTAGGATTCAAGATCGCTATTCTTTCCGGTGGGTTCACTTATTTCGGTAACTACCTGAAGCAAAAGTACAATATAGACTATGTATATGCCAACGAGCTTGAAGTCGAGAACGGTAAGTTGACAGGCCGTTATGTAGGAGATATTGTCGATGGCAAACGAAAAGCCGAATTACTCCGGTTGATCGCCCAGGTTGAAAACGTAGATATCCGCCAGACCGTAGCTGTCGGCGATGGTGCGAACGACTTGCCTATGATCAGCATAGCCGGACTGGGCATTGCTTTCCATGCCAAACCGAAAGTAAAAGAAAACGCCAAACAGTCGATCTCCACGATCGGACTGGATGGTATTTTATATTTCCTGGGATACAAAGATTCCTATTTGGACGAACAAATGTAATTAATTAAAGCGTTTATGGTAAGACACATTGTAATGTTTAAACTGACGGAGTTTGCATCTCCAGCCGACAAACAGGCAAAAATGCAGGAAATCAAAACGGGACTGGAAGCTTTGATCGATAAGATCGATGTATTGCGTATGATCCGTGTCGATTTCAATATCAATCCGGAAGAAACATGGGATATTATCCTGACAACAGAACTCGATTCGCTCGAAGATGTAAAAACATATGCTAATCATCCTGAACACGTAGCTGTGTCGAAAGGTATTATCGGCCCGGTAAAAGCCGACAGGGCATGTGTTGACTACGAATTCTAATAATAAATACTTCCTTTATGAAGGAATTTGACATTGAAGAACGTGTAAGACTTGCCGTTCAGAATTTTGAATCGGGGTATAACTGTGCACAGTCTGTATTCCTGGCTTATTCAGATGTATTCGAACTGAATCTGGATATGGCAAAGAAAATGTCCGTATCGTTCGGTGGCGGTGTAGGCCGGATGCGGGAAGTGTGCGGAACCGTCAGTGCTATGGCTATGCTCGCAGGATTCAAATATCCGGTACTGGATCAGAGTGACCAGGAAGCCCGGACAAAGAATTATGGAATGGTGCAGAAAATGTCTGAATTGTTTAAGGCAGAGCATGAAACAATCATCTGTCGTAGTCTTTTGCCTGCTGCGGAAGCCAGCCAGACCACTCCTGCCCCTTCTGCAAGAACAGCCGAATATTATGCCAAGCGTCCTTGCAGTAAATATGTGGAAACGGCTGCTCGTATAGCTGGCCGGATGCTGAAAAACGAATTGGATTGATGGCTTAGGCCATCAATCTTATTTGAGAAACATACCCTAATGTCCTTATTTCGCTGAATAAATTCATGTAAGAGGACTGAGCCTTGACATTCACTTTATAGGTGATAATCGCTTTATTCTGCTCAAAAATCGATTCGAATGAAACACTGACAATATAAATATTCTTTGACTCCAATATCTTGCGGACAGCTTTCAAATCAGGGGTTGCTGTCGTACAGATAATGGTCAGGATCTTATTCACTCCGTTCAGGAACATTCTTTTTTCAAGCTTTTCAAGACTGATCAGGATAACCAGGGTAAGCCCTGTTCCTATCAATGCAGGTATGTACATCCCCGCTCCCACAGCCAGGCCGATCACGGCTACCACCCAGATACAGGCGGCGGTTGTCAATCCGTGAATACTTCCGTGACTTTGCATGATCGCTCCCGCACCAAGGAAACCGATACCGGTAAGTACCTGTGCCGCAATACGTCCAGGGTCTCCATTCAGAAAGTTCGGATAACATTGCGGTATCCAAATAGAAATAAGCATGGCTGCAGCCGATCCCATGCAGATCAGTGTAAATGTGCGCATTCCGGCTTCACGACGGCGGAATTGGCGTTCTATACCGATAATAGCACCCAAAAAGAAACTGACAAGCAGTTTGACTGCTGCCGTAGAGGGTGTTATAGTTGTATTTTCCAATATTTCATTGAGGTGTTCAAGCATATATTTTCTTGTTTTAGTTATTGGCAAATATAACCAATTATTTGAATATCTCTATATATTGCAGATAGCTTCCATGCAAAGAAAAAAAGGTTCTATATCTCAATTTTTTAAGGTAAATTTGCCGTCTCAAATGTAAAGTATGAAACAGACATTGAAAGAAAACGGAGGTCTGCCTGCTTCGATCCTCTGGACATTATCTATCGTGGCCGGCATATCGGTAGCCAATCTTTATTATAATCAACCGCTCTTAAATATGATACGGCGTGATCTCGACGTTTCCGAATTTACAACCAATCTGATCGCGATGGTTACCCAGATCGGTTATGCGCTGGGATTGTTGTTTGTCGTACCGCTGGGAGATATGTACAAACGTAAAAAGATCATTATTACCAATTTTTCTCTTTTGGTACTCTCCCTGTTAAGCATCGCCGTCGCTCCCAATATTCATATAATTTTGGTCGCTTCACTGGTCACGGGTGTTTGTTCCGTCATACCGCAAATATTCATTCCTATCGCCGCTCTCTATTCCAAACCGGAAAATAAAGGGCGCAATGTCGGGCTGGTCGTTTCGGGTTTGTTATCCGGAATACTGGTATCACGGGTGATCAGCGGACTGGTTGGAGAACTGTTCGGCTGGCGTGAAATGTACTATATTGCAGCCGGACTGATGGTCGTTTGCGGTATTGTCGTGATCACCGTATTGCCGGATATACGTCCTACATTCAAAGGAAAATATGTCGGACTGATGAAATCGCTGCTTTCTCTTGTGAAAGAGTTTCCGGCATTACGCATTTACGCGATTCGGTCAGGGCTGGCTTTCGGTTCTTTCCTCGCTATGTGGTCATGTCTGGCATTCAAGATGGGGCAAGCGCCTTTCTTTGCCAATAGCGATGTGGTTGGTATGCTGGGACTTTGCGGAGTTGCAGGGGCCATGTCGGCATCACTTGTCGGGAAGTATGTCAAAAAAGTAGGTGTCAGATGCTTTAACTTTTGGGGATGTGGACTTATTTTGTTTGCCTGGTTGTTACTCTATTACGGAGGGAGTTTTTATATTTCCATCATAGCAGGTATAATTATTATCGATATTGGCATGCAATGCATCCAGCTCAGCAACCAATCGAGTATTTTCGAATTATGTCCGGCAGCTTCGAATCGGGTAAATACCATATTCATGACCACTTATTTCGTAGGCGGATCACTGGGAACCTTTCTTTCCGGAACTGCCTGGCAATTGTTTGGCTGGGCTGGTACAGCCTGTGTGGGTATCTTGCTCTGCTGTGCTTCCCTGTCTGTTACTCTGCTGTCAAAAAGGAAAATATAAAGTATCCGGTCCATATTTAGAATAAAAAAGGGAGAAGCTAATGTTAAGCCTCTCCCTTTTTGCCAAAGAACGGATCCGTTCTTGTTATTTTTTAGATATCTCAATAACCCGGCTGGCAAGTTGTCTGCCCGAAAATACCGGGATTCCGACTTTCATCAGATATTCACCGGAGTATGTCTTTCCATTGCATTTCAATATCGATTTGGTACCCGGTAGTAAATTGATTTCCTTTATCTCGTACTGAGCATCCGGATTCAACCCTCGCAAACGTACCGGCTGCAGGTTTTCCGCATATCGGGGATGGATATCGAAAGCAAAAAGAACCGCTTTGTCTACCGCCTCATTTACATACATTACGGCTGAATGATTTCCCTCATAAGGAGACACCAGACGGTACAGATCTCCTTCTAAGATCTCTTTATTCAATCGGTTGAAGTTCTTCACTGCCCCCTTGCAATATTCCTGCTCTGCCGGAGTCATATCATGGATACGGATGTCAAAGCCCAACTTACCCATCATGGCTACATCTGTACGGAATTTCACACTGGCGCCTTTGTTCCAGCTTGTTACATGTGCCGCCATTGTCTTTGATGGGAAGAAATGGGAATATCCCCACTGGATGAAAATACGTTCGATAGGATCCGTGTTGTCACTCGGCCAAAACTCGGTGAAGTATTTCAATCCTTCGTAATCCGTACGTCCGCCGCCACCCGAACAAAGCATCATCGGAAGCTTCGGATATTTCGCCTTTACCCGTTCCAATACATTATACAATCCTCTCACATGTTCGATATACAAGTGGGATTGCTGGTCCTTCAAATAAGGTGAATAAATGTTGGTAATCGGACTGTTGCAATCCCATTTAAAATAAGCGATACCCGGATACTTCGTCATCAGGTTATCCACGATTCCGAATACATAATCCTGAACTTTCGGATTGCTGAGATCCAATACCAATTGATTTCTGAAATAATATTCCTCCCTGTTCGGTAGATGGATTACCCAGTCTTTATGTTTTTCATACAGTTCGCTCTTCGGATTCACCATTTCCGGTTCGATCCACAGGCCGAATTTTATACCTTTGTCAGTAGCTTCTTTCACCAGTTTGCCAATGCCGTTGGGCAGCTTGTCTGCTGTTTCATCCCAGTCTCCCAGACCCTGGCGATCACTGCTACGCGGATATTTATTGGCAAACCATCCGTCATCCAGCAGGAACATATCGACTCCGAGTGATTTCGCTTCGTCCATAATATCGACCAGTTTGTCTTCATTGAAGTCGAAATAAGTAGCTTCCCAGTTATTCAACAAGGTCAGACGCGGCTTATCACCGTCTTTTACCTGGTATTTACGAGCCCATTTATGAAAATCGCGACTGGCTTTCCCTTTTCCTTCCGCACTGAAAGTAAAGATGAATTCAGGAGTCCGGAACACCTCTTTAGGCTTTAGGGAATATTCTGATGCATAGTTATTTATGCCTGAAAGGATACGCAGATTATTCAGGTTGTCGACTTCGAAGGTAAACCGGAAGTTTCCTGTCCAGCCGATTGTTCCAAAAAGGACTTCACCTTCATTCTCTTCTGCTTTCTCGTCCAATGCCAGCAAAAAGAAAGGGGAATTGAACATGTTTGCACGGCTTCCCAACTTTGTATCCAGTACCTTCTTGCCGAATGAAAGCTGCTGCTCGGTCATATTGACTTCGTGTGCCCAGTCACCTGCAAATTCTGTCAGAAAATACTTGTCACCGTTCAGATGCAGCATGGAAGAAGCATAATTATAGAGTGTAACCGGCTTTTTCTCCTGATGGGATATTTCGGTATAGGTCTTGATTATGTTCTCTTTGGCATACGCTATAAAATAAAGGTCTACTATGACGGGATACACATCATCTTTCAGCTTGATGACAGTTTCTGTAACTCCCGGTTGCAGCTCCCTGCTGTCGGAAGAAACATACTTCAGAAGCAGCGAAGGATTACCGTCATTATGCAAAACACGGATAGCCGGTTCGAAATAATCTTCCATTCCATGCGTAATATAGGTTTCCTTACCCATCGGTAACTGATCGATATCGCTGTCGAAACGAAGCTTTTGCCCCAGATACGACTGGTATAAACGACCGTTATCACCGACCTTAAAAATCAGGCTGGTATTTTCCGTTGTTATAGGGATAACGTTTTCATCACTGGCTCTCAGCGATATAGACAGAATCACCAAACAGATTAAAAGAAATAATTTGTTTCTCATTTTATTATTTTTACTTGGTTCAAAATATATAACTCTTACATACTCAAAAATTGAAAACAACTATCATACTATCATTTTTACGCATAAACATCTATAAATATGGTCTTTACAGTATGATAGTTGTCCTTTTCAACTATCATTTTACTATCACTGAACTATCACTGTCTATCTTGAAACAGGTTGCCGACAAATACAACTATCATGGTCTTCCGAATCTAATCAACGAAATCATATGGCTAATCTTCCGCTGATGCTTGTGCTTTCCATAAAACCCTACTATATCTTTTGACAAAGGTCAGTAGTAAAACTGATCGACACCCGGATCTCAAAAGCTTGACACCCGGGTGTTGACCTTAGTGACATCCGGATCTATCTATCGATGACATCCGGGTGTTACAAATAATAAGTAACTTCCTGTCGCAAAAAAGGTAAGGAGGTTCTTCTGTTTATATAGTAACCTTATACTTCCAAAGCTCCGATAAGCTCTTTCGCAGACTTAAATCCATGTCTGTCCAAATACTCATTCATGCCGTCGATCACTTTCACCGATACGGTCGGATCAATAAAATTATAAGTTCCGATCTGTATGGCAGTAGCTCCCGCCAGCATGAATTCGACGGCATCTTTCCAATTGGAAATGCCGCCCAAACCGATGATAGGAATCTTGACAGCCTTATAAGTTTGCCATACCATACGGAGAGCAACCGGCTTTACACAAGGACCGGAAAGGCCACCTGTTATTGTAGATAATATAGGTTTGCGCTTCTCTGCATCGATAGCCATTCCGAGCATGGTATTGATCAGCGAAACAGAGTCGGCTCCTTCGGCTTCGACAGCTTTTGCAATCTCTGTAATGTCGGTTACATTAGGAGAAAGTTTTACAATAAGGGTCTTCGGATAAACTTTACGGACAGCCTTCACAACTTCAGCCGCACCACAGGTTGTCACCCCAAAAGCCATACCGCCTTGCTTCACATTCGGACAGGAAATATTCAGTTCGATGGCCGGAATTTTATCCAGCTCTGCGATTTTTTCTGCACATTCCACGTATGTTTCGACAGACGATCCGCTCACATTTACAATCATATTGGTATCGATATCCTTAATGGCAGGATAGATATTATCGACGAAATATTGGGCACCTTTGTTTTGCAGACCTACGGCATTCAGCATTCCGGAAGGAGTTTCCGCCATGCGGGGATACAGGTTACCTTCGCGTGGCTGGATAGTTGTTCCTTTCACAAAAATACCGCCCAGTCTTGAAATATCCATAAAGTCTGAATATTCCACTCCGTATCCAAATGTACCCGAAGCAGTCATTACCGGGTTCTTCAACTGCAAATTACCTATGTTTACATTTAACTCAGCCATGTCAATTTCTCTATATTAAATACGGGACCTTCAGTACAAACACATACATGACCTTCTTTCGTATTCTCTACACAGCACAGGCAAGCACCTATACCACAGGCCATTGTATTTTCAAGTGAGACTTCACATGTGATCGATTCAGCAGCTGCATATCTGGCTACCGCCATCATCATCGGCTTCGGTCCACATGTGTAAATCCGGTCAAAATGAACGTTTTTCAATACGGAATGGTTGGTTACATAACCTTTTTCCCCGAGAGAACCATCTTCGGTAGTTATGTGAACAGTTCCGATCTTTGTAAACTCATCCAACTGTAGTACATCATCCTTTGAACGTGCTCCTAACAGAAAGACAGGTTCAAAACCGGCGTTCTTCAGGACAGAACCCAGACACAACATCGGGGCTGTACCGACACCACCACCGATAAGCAGCAATTTCTGATTTTTATCTTCATCGGCAGGAATTGTAAAACTGTTACCCAGTGGCAACATGATATTTACAATATCTCCGGGGCGATATTCTCCCATACGGCGTGTTCCATCGCCAATCAACTGGATAAGCAACCATAATTCATTGGTTGTCCGATCTACAAAATTGATTGAAATGGGCCGACGAAGAAATGTTGTAGGAGAGTTATCCACCAGTACCTGAACGAACTGGCCGGGAAGCATTTCCGGCAAAGTATCGTCGCTGGTTAATTTTAGCAGGCAATAATTTTTATGAAGGCGGTTGTTTTCAGTAACCTTCATATCTAACATGTACTTCTTCATATAATATGATTACTCAATTTCTATACAAAGATACATGAATAAGATGTATATAGCAATGCTGGCTTAGTCTTTCTTGTTTTTTTCAGGAGTAAAAGTCTCAAATGTATTATCTGAATAGAATATCATTATTTTGCTCACATTTCTGGAAGGTTGTTCAGGAAGCACAATTTGTTCTATTACAGGTTGTTTAGGTGTGTTTACAGGTGTCTCAACCCTAATTTCCTTGCGATATTCGGGAGAATCCGGCTGGTTGGACGGATTTATCGTCGTATTTGTAAACAAATCGGGCTCAGTTAACACATGTTCGCGCATCATATTGCCTTTACCGAATAAAAGCCAGTCAGAATCTACATACGTAAACCGTTCCAGAATTTTTACCAGTACATCCAGGCTGGGATTATTTCTGCCGGATATAATATGTGACATAGCTGATCGCTGGATGCCGATTGCCTCGGCAAATTTGGAAGGAGTTAGTCCTTCATGTTCCATTACTGCTAAAATACGATCTTTCATAACCAAAATGCGGATTATATATCAAAAATAGCTGCCAATATGACTGTTTACAAGAATTTAATACAGAATTAAATCATGACACAAATATAACACATTATTTCCAATTGTACAATTTATATTTATAATCATAAACCGATACAATTGTGATACATGTTGTACATTTGTAGCTGACTCGTTTGTAAACCTATACAAGAAAGCATAAAATAGGATTAAAGTTGTGTTAATGAATTTATATAATAAATACCTGTAAAATAGATCGTTATTGCTTTTCTATTTATGAAATAAAGAAGCAATTTCACATTTATATACGGAATAATAGGAAGAAATTAATGTATACAATTAATATATCTGGATAATGAGCTGGTTTTTGATGTATTATCATACATCTTTGTAGTAACAGTATTTAAACCTATTTTTATTGATTTATATTAGTAATGTATACTACTACATTTGTAACGCCATTCTATACTATACAAAAGTAACTTGCAGCGTTATCCGATTGTATACAAATACTTCTGATTACAAAAGTAACCTGCTTCAAGCTGTATACCTTTGTAACATGATATCTTTTATTATAAAATGATCACTGCCAATATGTCTTGTTTTTGTTGTAACTCTTTCCTCTATGTGATATACTTTTGTATCCTATACCCTAAAAGTTGATTTTTTCGTGATATTTGTAAACAACTATACAGGAAGAAATAAATATTAAATTCTCAGAGGGGTAAAACATAAACCGAATCATTGAAAAACAAAACAGATACCCTATTTTTCCATGTTCGGAAATCTGACTGTTCTAGAAAAATAAGGGCAAAAAAACGTTATCAAGACTCGTAACGGCTAAAAAAGAAAAAAACTGCATATGGCGATCACTCCAGGATCATCCATATGCAGTTTGCACTACCGATTCTATTTTTTTAATGAAGTATTTTATATAATAATTCTTTGAGTAAATCTGCATCCGAAGCAGAAGAGTTGTCTACTCCTTTTGACCTGGCATCAGTAGTCCGGATGTCACTGATCAAATTAAAAACTTTCATAGCAGGATAATTCCTTAATCCAGTCATATAATCTTTCACCTGAAAAGTCCCTCTTAAACCTAACGCTGTCATTAAGCCTGTTTCCGATCTGTCCTTCGTATAATAGCAGATTAACAAGTTTGAGAAATAATTAAAAATTACAGGAAGGGTCATCTGTATCGGATTACTTTTCGGGTTCTTTTCGAAATACTGAGCAATCCGGTTTGCTTTTAATACATCCTTTACTGCAATCGCTTTTATCAACTCGAAGTTATTGTACTCTTTACTTATTCCGATATTTTGTTCAATCAACTCCGGCGTGACGCGTTTTGGGGCTTTTTCAGGCAAGATCAGAGCCAGCTTGTCCAATTCCTTACTTAGACGGCTTAAATCGTTTCCAAGGAAGTCTGAGAGCATTTGAGCGGCCTTTGGATCGATCCCGATGGAACGCTGCTGCATGAACGAAACGATAAACCCAGGCATTTTATAATCAGGAATCTTTTTCGCTTCGAACAAAACGCCTGTTTTTTCAGTAGCTGCAGCCAAAGACTTCCTTCTGTCCAGATTCTTGTACTTGTAATTGACAACCAGCACGGTCGATTTAAGCGGATTTTTCACATAATTGGTCAGCAATTCTATATCACGGACCAACTGTGCTTCACGCACGACCACCAGTTGATATTCAGACATCATAGGGAATCTCCTGGCGGCATTGATGATCATAGCCGCGTCTGTATCAGCACCATACATGATCATCTGGTTAAAGTCCCGTTCAGACTCCGACAACACGTTCTCAATAAGCAGATCGGTTATCTTATCCATGAAAAAGGGTTCTTCGCCCATTAAAATATAAACGGGCTGGAATTTCTTAGCAACGATATCCCGGCATATTTCCTCGAACGTATTTTCTTTTTTAGCCATAATAAAGCATTAAATATTACCAACTGAACCGGATATGACGAACTGTTTTTTTATCATCGATGATTTGACGGAGGGCTTCGATACCCAATTTTACATGTTCGGGAGCAAAGTTACGGGTAACAACCCGGTCGCTGGCTTCTGTTTTAACCCCATCTTCCTCCAAAGGCTTATCCGAGATCATCAGCAAGGCTCCCGTCGGTATTTTATTGGCAAAGCCAGCTGTAAGCAGCGTGGCTGTTTCCATATCGATACCGGTGGCATGCGTACGTTTCAAGTATTCCTTGAAAGAAGTATCGTATTCCCAGACACGGCGGTTCGTTGTATAAATCGTTCCGGTCCAATAATCTTTCCCCTGGTCTCGAACGGCAGAAGAAATGGCACGCAACATCGAAAATGCAGGGAGCGACGGGACTTCGGCCGGCAGATATTCGTTGGAAGTTCCTTCTCCACGAATGGCGGCGATCGGCAATACATAATCACCCAAATTATTGGCTTTCTTCAAGCCACCGCATTTACCTAGAAATAAGACGGCTGTCGGACTGACGGCTGACAGCAAATCCATGATTGTTGCCGCATTTGCGCTCCCCATGCCGAAATTAATAATCGTAATACCTTCCGCCGAAGCATTCGGCATGGAACTTTTCAGTCCGAGTATGGGCACATTAAAAGATTCGGCAAACAGCTCTACGTATTTGGTAAAGTTCGTGAGTAATATATACTTATCAAAATCTTCCAGCTTACGATCGGTATAACGAGGCAGCCAATTTTCAACGATTTCTTGTTTTGTTTTCATAAATCATTACCTTTGAGGGTACAATCATAGTGTATAATATAAACGACAAATATAATAAATGCTGTCATTAAATTTACCAACATTCGCTGCTAAAGTAAAGGAAAAAGATGGGAAGCACGTCATATTCGATCCGGTGCGCCGTAAATTTGTTGCTCTGACCCCTGAAGAGTGGGTACGGCAACATTTTGTGAATTATCTGATTAGTGACAAGGGATATCCCAAAGAACTTCTGGCCAATGAAGTTCCTTTAAAATTGAACGGCACATCCAAACGATGTGACACGGTTGCATATAACCGCTTTTTAACCCCTTTAATGATCGTAGAGTACAAAGCCCCCCATATCGAGATCACGAGTTCCGTATTCGACCAGATAGTGCGTTATAACATGGTATTACACGTGCGTTACCTTGCAGTTAGCAACGGTATCAGCCATTTCTGCTGCAAAATAGACTACGAAAATTTGACTTATTCTTTTTTGGAAGGAATTCCGGAATATGATGTGCTGGAATAAACAAAACTGGTAAAAAAAGACAATAGACTTATTCTTATTCATCTGAAAACAGGACAGATAATAAGTATTAGATTTTTTCACACAAAGCCTCTCCCCTTATCCTTCAACGTCTAATTGCCGGATAAGGGTTCGTCAGCCCAACCGGAGACTGTAATTCCTTATCAAAGATTTATCCGGGACTATATGATGTGTGAATCCCCTATTAGATTCAGCCAATCTTTTCTGTTCCCCCGCAAAAACAGAATCAGATATGACCGGAATCAATAAAGGCAGACATAACAAAATCAACACTCCGAGGAGCATTGTTGTCAATAATTCAGAAGTATATATAGTAATAAACTGGTGTAGCATTTCCGTATATTCATAATTATACGGAACAAACATAGCAATATTTATTTAATAAACAAACATTTACTGAATAAATATTGCTATTTGGAGTATTTTTATAAAACTGATGCAGTTTTATTATAATAAATGGCCACGGAGTCCACTCGAGGAGTATCGGACTTATGAATATACACAGAATTATCAATTCCATGTATTGGCTGACTTATTTCTTCTTTTTCATTAAAAAGAAGAGAGTAACCTAGTATAACTGCGAAAAAAGATAGAATCAACAACTTCATAATCTTGCTCAATTTTATGTCTATATTAGCTAAGATGTAATAAGAACGGAAAATGCTGCATGATATTACAAAAAAAGGGAAGAAAATATTATTTCTTCCCTTTTTATTTATTGAGGCTTGTAAATACCTACCGTTTTTTATGCACCGAAGTCATCGAAGTGTAACATTTCGCGAGGTACACCCAAATTGTCAAGCATATTTTCTACCGCTTTCGACATCGGGCCCGGACCACACATGTAATATTCGATATCTTCCGGAGCTTCATGATCCTTCAGATAAGTATCGTAAATTACCTGATGAACGAAACCAGCTGTATACTTCACGCCTGCTGCATCAGCTGCAGGATCCGGGCGGTCAAGCGCCAGATGGAAAGTAAAATTCGGGAATTCTTTTTCTATTTCCAGGAAGTCTTGCAGATAGAACACTTCATTCAATGCACGTGCACCATAGAAGTAAGACATCTTACGATCTGTTGTCTTCAATGTCTTAGTCATGTGCATGATCTGAGCACGCAACGGAGCCATACCGGCACCACCGCCGACCCACATCATTTCTCTCTTAGAGTCGAAGATCGGATGGAAATCACCGTAAGGACCGCTCATGATTACCTTATCACCCGGTTTCAGGGTAAAGATATAAGAAGAAGCGATACCCGGCATCACATCTTGGAATCCAGGACCCTGTTCTTTCGGTTTGAAAGGAGGAGTTGCGATACGTACCGTCAACATGATACGGTCTCCTTCTGCAGGATAGTTGGCCATAGAGTAAGCACGGATAGTCGGTTCAGTGTTCTGACATTTCAGACCGAACAAACCGAAATTCTTCCATGCCGGCAGATAACCTTCACCGATCAGGTCTTTATCGATATCCTTGTCATAATCCATAGTATATGCAGGAATCTTGATCTGTGCATAAGAACCCGGAACGAAGTCCATGTGTTCACCCTTAGGCAGAGCAACGATAAACTCTTTGATAAAGGTAGCCACGTTCTTGTTGCTGATCACTTCGCATTCCCATTCCTTAACTCCGAATACTTCATCAGGAACTTTGATCTTGATATCTTCTTTTATCTTGGTCTGGCAACCCAGTCTCCAATGATCTTTAATTTGTTTACGAGAGAAGAAACCAACTTCCGTAGGAAGAATGTTTCCGCCACCTTCCGGCACCTGACAACGGCACTGTCCACAGCTACCGCTACCACCACAAGCAGACGACAGGAAAATACCTTCACTCTGAAGCGTATTCAATACTGTTCCACCTATGGGAACATCGTATTCCTTTTCTCCGTTAACAACCATCCTCACATTGCCCGATGGTATTAATTTTGCTTTCGCAAATAAAAGCGAACCAACAAGGATCAGTGTAATCACGAGGAAAACAACTGCTCCGACTGCAATGGTAAGTCCGCCCGACATTAATATAATCATCTTTATTCTTGTTTAATGCGTTAATACTTAGATCTTAAGTCCTGAGAAGCACATAAATGCCATACCCATCAGACCGGTAATGATAAAGGTAATACCCAGACCTTTCAAAGGCTTCGGTATATCCGAATAAGCCAATTTTTCACGGATAGCAGCCATACCAACGATAGCCAGCATCCAACCGATACCAGAACCTAAACCGTATACAGTAGCAACTCCTACATTAGGAAATGCTCTTTGTTGCATAAACAGAGAACCACCCAGGATAGCACAGTTTACAGCGATAAGCGGCAAAAAGATACCCAGAGATGCATACAATGCCGGAGCAAATTTCTCAACAACCATTTCAACCAACTGCGTAAATGAAGCAATGATGGCGATGAAGATGATCAGAGAAAGGAAACTCAGGTTTACTCCTGCATATTCAGCGCCCAACCAGCTCATGGCGCCTTCTTTCAATATATAATTTTCGAGCATATAGTTGATCGGCAACGTACATACCAGGATGAACGTTACAGCCATACCCAATCCTAAAGCAGTCTTTACGTTCTTGGAAACAGCCAGGAAAGAACACATACCCAGATAGTATGCGAAAATCATGTTGTCTACGAAGATCGAGCGGACAAACGTGCTTAAATATTCTTCCATTCTATTATTCGTTTAATAGTTTGTATTAATTTTCTTGAAGCTCTTTGTTCTTAGAACGGTGAACCCATATAATCACGGCAATCACGATCAAAGCCATCGGAGGCAGGATCATCAAACCGTTGTTTACATAGCCGAAGTCGTAGAATGCCTGCGGGATCACCTGGAATCCAAGTAACGTACCAGAACCCAATAATTCACGGAAGAAACCTACGATCACAAGGATCAGAGCATACCCCAAACCATTACCGATACCGTCCAGGAAAGATTCCCACGGACCGTTACCCAGGGCGAACGCCTCCAGACGTCCCATCAGGATACAGTTGGTAATGATCAGACCAACGAACACCGAAAGCTGCTTATTTACATCATAGGCAAATGCTTTCAATACTTCACTTACAATAGTTACCAATGCGGCAACAACTACCAACTGTACGATAATACGGATACGGTTAGGAATTGTATTACGCAGTAACGAAATAATCACGTTGGCAAACGCCACCACAGCCGTCACGGAAATACCCATTACAATAGACGGCTCAAGTTTTGATGTTACAGCCAATGCAGAGCAGATACCCAACATCTGTACGATGACAGGGTTGTTTGTGCTCAACGGGCCTAACAGAACTTCTTTATTCTTACTTGATAATAATCCCATCTTCTTACTGATTTTGTGAGGTTAAAAACTTAACATAACCATTCAGGCTATTGAACAACATATGGTCAACCCCCTGACTGGTGATCGTACCACCTGAAATACCGTCAACATAGTCCTGACCGGCTACGCTCTTACCCGGCTTAACAATAGCTACGGATTTGAATTCGCCGTTAAAGAACAATTTTTTACCTTTAAATTCATTACTGAACTGAGGTTTTGAGATTTCAGCACCTAACCCCGGAGTTTCCCCCTGGTGACTGAAGTCTGCACCAAAAATTGTATTCTTATCATCATCAACGGAAAGATATCCCCACAGAGGTCCCCACAAACCAGCACCAGACAAAGCCATGATATATTTGTTTTTACCATCTACATTGGCTACGAATACCGGATGTTGATCTGGTGTTGCAGTAAATGCATCACCTTCCACCTTTTCTCCATTTTCATTCACAAGGAAAGATTCTTTGATCAGTTCGCTGTATTTTGCTTCAGCTTCATTAGGCTGAACAGATACATTGATTGAACGCAGAATCTGCTGTCTTTTGTCGTTATCTTCGTTCTTCTGCTGGAAAGTTCTCAGCGATTGTGAAGTAAATGCCAATACAACAGCTACCAAAACAACCATTACAGAAGCATAAACTACTGTATATACGTTGCTGTCTCTATCCAATCCCTTCTTACCGGCAGCAGCCTCTTTGATTTCTTCAAATTCAGAAGCAGGAACGCCACATACAGGACAAACATCCGGAGCTTTATTTCCTTCGTGGATATATCCACATACTTTACATTTATATTTTGCCATACTCCTTCTTACATTATTTGATTACACGTTTCAATCTGCGGTTGATGTTAGCTTCTACCACATAGTAGTCGATCAGCGGAGCAAATACATTCATCAACAGGATAGCAAGCATCATACCTTCAGGATAACCTGGGTTCAATGCACGGATAATGATAGCCATTGCTCCTACCAGGAAGCCATAGATATATTTACCTGTTTCAGTACGTGCAGATGTCACAGGGTCGGTAGCCATAAATACGGCACCAAAAGCAAAACCGCCCAGGAACAAATGATCGATCGGAGATACACACATAGCCACCGTTGTGCCGATCATATTGAAGATAGCAGCCATAACAGCACCACCTACAAATACAGACAGCATGGTCTTCCAGCTTGCGATCTGAGTATACAGAAGGATAACAGCACCGATCAGGATAGCCAATACGGATGTTTCACCGATTGAACCCGGAATCAGTCCCAGGAACATATCCCAGGTAGTCATCGGGTTACCCAGTACGTCAACTGTCTGGAATGAACCGATCATATCTTTACCGGCAATAGCAACCTGTCCCAGCGGAGTGGCTCCGGAGAAACCGTCAACTACTGTTCCTGCACCCAGTCCGAATGTATCGGCTGTGCGAACGAATACCTGGTCACCAGACATGGCAGCCGGATAAGCAAAGAACAGGAATGCACGTGTTACCAATGCAACGTTAAATACGTTATAACCTGTACCACCGAACACTTCCTTGGCAAAAACAACTGCAAAAGCAGTAGCCACAGCGATCATCCACAGCGGAGTATCGATAGGAACGATCATCGGGATCAATATACCGGAAACCAGGAAACCTTCCTGAATTTCTTCTTTTTTCACCTGGGCAACAGCAAACTCGATACCCAGCCCTACTACGTACGAAACAATAATTTTAGGCAGTACAGCCAGGAAACCGAAGATGAATGTCATCAAAAATCCGGGATCAGCACCAACAGCCAGATTGTGTTGATAGCCGACATTGTACATACCAAAAAGCAAAGCAGGCAACAAAGCGATAATAACCACAGTCATGGTACGCTTAGAATCGATATAGTCGTGAATATGCACGCCTGATTTCGAAGTGGTGCTCGGAACAAATAAGAATGTTTCAACACCTTCGAATACAGAACGGAACATCGCCAGCTTTCCGCCTTCCTCAAAGTTAGGCTTAATCTTGTCGAGGTAATTCCTTAACGCTTTCAATGTATTCTAATTTTTTATGTTATTAATTCATTTCCTTGTATAACAGATCCAATCCCTGACGTACGATCTTCTGGATCTCGATCTTGGAAGTGTCAACAAATTCACAAAGTGCAAAATCTTCCGGAGCAACTTCATAGATACCCAGATTTTCCATTTTATCGATATCGAAAGCGATAATGGCTTTCAGCAGGTATTCGGGATAGATGCTCATCGGGAATACTTTTTCGTATTCGTTCGACATGATCATGGCGCGTTTACCTCCTTTGATACGTGCATCGATTACATATTCTTTGCTCTTCGGAGCCAACCAGGTAAAGAAAGAATGGCTTACACTGTATTTTCCGAATCCCGGAGTTGCCCAACCGAAGAAGTCATACGTTTTGTCTCCTTCAGGGATCACGGTGATCTGATTATCGTAAGCACCCAAATAATCGTCTTTACGAACTTTCGTTCCGGTCAGCACATTTCCGCTGATGATACGAAGATCTTCCTTGCCTTCCAGGATCTTTCCTGCAACCAAACTGTTGATCGTACAACCGGAAATAGTTTTAACGTATCCTCTTTCTGTTGTTTCAGAACCTGTAATAGCAACCAAACGGCTGAAATCAGCTACACCTTTGTTAAACAGACGACCGATAACGATCACATCTGCCGGGTTTACCACCCAAACTACTTCGAGTTTGTTCACCGGTTTGATATGGTTGATCTGTACCCCTACGTTACCTGCAGGATGTGGTCCTTCAAACTCAACCGTTTCAACACCTTTCACATTCACGGAAGAACCTTTTCTGACGCCGACATACACTTTACCTTTGGTAAGTTTTGCCAATGCATCCAACCCGGTCTGGAAATCAGCTTCCTGTCCTTTCAAAATGAAATCGAAATTCGGAGCCAACGGTGCAGAATAGAACGCAGACACGAAAATGTCACGCGGCTCATCTGACGGCGTAGCTACGATATCGTACGGACGCTGTTTGATAAAAGGCCACATACCACCATTGAGCAGGGCTTCTTTTACCTCTTCACTTTTCAGTGAAGACACATTTTTCTTACCGAAATCCTCGTACTCGATCTGCGTGTCCGGCTTAACTACGATGCTAAGCACTTTACGCTTCTCTCCTCGGTTTACGGCAGTTACTTCACCGCTAACGGGTGAAACGAACTTGATCTCCGGGCGGTTCTTATCGATCATCAATACAGAACCGGCTTTGACTTTTTCTCCTACTTTAGCAACAACTTTGGGGGTAATACCGTTATAATAATCGGGGACGATAGCATAACTGTCGCTTTTCCCGGTGTTTAACAGTACGTCCGAAGCTTTGCCCTTCAGATTAATGTCTAAACCCTTTTTAATCTTAATCACATTTGCCATGATACAACTAAAATTGTTTATATGTAATTTTCCCGCAAAAGTACATAAATTTTTATGCTTTAAAGCAGGATTAAAGAAATAATTAAAGAAATAATTCCATAATTTTGTACCGTCAAAGAAAGAGACATGAAAATGAGAGTACATTGTTTATTATTTTTGTTGTTTTGTGCCGCTGTAATGCAGGCCAATGCTCAGCAAACGTACTTTACCGACGTTAACAGCAAGCTGATAAAAACCCTTCAGGTGAAGGTGGCCGGAGAGTTTATTTCCGAGCCTTATATCGAATTGAATGGAGGTCAGCAGATCCAGATCAACTTCGATGCGTTGGAACAGGGCGGTGTCCGTTATTCCTACTCCATCATCCATTGTGATGCCAACTGGCAGAAGTCCATCCTCTCTCCCATTCAATATATGAGTGGTTTTCAGGGATTAACAATAGATGACTTCGCGAATTCCATTAACACCACGACGCAATACACAAACTATAATCTGCTGTTGCCGAATGACGACATACAGTTTAAAGTTTCGGGTAATTATGCCGTGCAGATTTATAATGAAGATATCCCTGACCAGATAATTCTCACGGCCTGTTTTTCGGTGGTAGAACCGATGGTCGGCATCTCTGCATCTGTAAGCGGAAATACCGATATCGATACCAATCAGAGCCATCAGCAGGTCAGTTTCAGTATCAATAACAAGAACTTTCCTATTCCATATCCGCAAACCGACCTGAAGATATTCGTTTATCAGGATAATCGCCGAGATAATGCAGTCTCAGGCCTTCAACCTATGTCCATCGCTGAGAATCAGATCACATATTCTTACAACCGGAGTCTGATATTCCCTGCAGGGAATGAATATCGCCGTACAGAATTTCTAAGCACAAAATATAACGGAATGCATGTGGAAAGTATTTCTTTTCACAACCCCTACTACAATGTTGAGCTGATGACGGATCACAAACGATGTGACCAAACATACCAGTATGACCAGGATCAGGACGGTCGTTTCTTTATCCGTTGCAGCAGTTGTGACGATCCGGATACGGAAGCGGATTATTTCATTGTTCATTTTGCCTTGGCGTGCGATCCTTTTCTCGACGGAAGTGTCTATCTGAATGGCGAACTGTACCATAATGTACTCGATGAAAAGAGTAAGATGGGGTATAATTTTGAAACTCACCAATATGAAAAGGCAGTGCTTCTAAAACAAGGAAGTTATAATTATCAGTATCTGTTCGTACCGAACGGCAGTACTGTCGGAGAAACAGGACCGATAGAAGGCAATTATTATCAGACGGAAAACGAATATACCATCTACGTCTATTATCGCCCTATGGGAACACAATATGACCGGCTCATCGGAGTCACAAGCGTTAAAAATGCCATGCAGGTATTTTGATTAAGCTAAACTAAACATCCTGGTTGTTCTTTATCTAAGAGACCGGGATGTTTGGTTTTACTAGAGCTAATTATTCATTCCTAAGATTTTTCTGCTTCAAAATTAATTCCGGCTTTTCTTGCCTGTGAATGTTGGAACTGACGGGCTATCTTGTATTCATGTCCTTCTTTCAGCAGATAGGCACCTGTCTGCTTGAACCAAAAGCTGATATGTTCTTCCATGCATTGCCGGCGGATATCCAATACCCAATCATAATTACATACACGAGCTTCCTTTCCGGATTCCCCTCCCGCCACAATCTGTTCCACCCATGCCCCCAGTTCTCCTCTGAAATCGATTGCACTAAGAAGGGGTTCACAAATAATGATTTTATGTTTTATCGGAGCAGCTTTATAAATAGGCAAACGATAGTCTACTCTATCTTGATTCTCCATTGTACAGCAAATAGTTACATGATCATACCCATTTCCCCAATCAGGCGGAAGACATTTATGCAGCCGGTCTATCCGTTTGGTAATAAAAAGAAAATGAAGATCCTGCCTTTCCCGTATCATTGCCCAGGCTTCCTGCCTCCATTCATCCGCATCTTCTACTAGAAAATCAGAAGTAAAGCAGGTATAAACAAGGTTTCCCGAAGGAATCTTATATGTTTTATTCTTTTTCTGCTGCAAAGGCAAATCAAATTTTTCCGTCTTTGTAACAACAGAGCTATCTTTCCCATATTTACTATCACTACGGTATACATAACAATGCCGGCAACCTTCACTTAATTTGTGACAGCCATGCCAGGGATTCCATATTGAAGACTTTTGTCCCATTCTATATTTCCTCAAAACTAGTTTTTAAACGTTCCTCCGGACTGGCAAATATAGAAAAGAGATATGATAACCCTATGATGTTTGAATATAAAAAGTATCTTTGAAAGCTGGAATTAAAAAAAGCAGATGCTATGAAAACTGTTATTATACCCAAATATCTTTATACCTCTATCCTGGTAGCCGTACTGATCGCCATCTTACTGACTATCGTACAGGTTATTCCGGAAAAACCGTTGCTTTTATCAGAACGATTAATGTCCTCCGGAGGTTGGATCCAAATTGGCATAGCTGTTATTTACGGAGCAATACTCTCCTATAAAATGCAAGACCGCAAAGAACGTCCGAAATGGAGAATTAGGGCATGGCTACTTTTTTCCATTGTTTTCTTCGGACAATTATTATTAGGAATCCTTGTCGATCCCATATTTCTTATGACGGGAAAGCTGCATTTACCGGTTCCCGCTGTTATACTTGCAGGGCCTTTGTACCGGATGGAAGGATTATTCATGCCGATACTTTTCCTGAGCACGCTGTTATTATCCGGTCCTGCCTGGTGCAGTCAGCTTTGTTATTTCGGAGCATTTGATGCCTGGAGCGCAAAAGGCAAAACAGAAAAAACAGCTTTTCGCTATCATCGACAGCTACGTTACAGCGTATTTTTATTAGTAATTGCCGGAGCCATCACGTTAAGACTAGCAGGAGCTGAAGGCTGGATCGCAACACTCGCAGGAGTTACAGTCGGAATAATCGGATTAGGAATCATGCTGACTCTTTCACGACGAAAGAGAAAAATGATCCATTGCAGCAGCTATTGCCCAATAGGGACATTGGTTTCTTTTATGAAGAAACTCTCTCCTTTTCGGGTCAGCTTAAATACGAACTGTACCCATTGTATGGCTTGCCTGAAAGCCTGTAAATATGATGCTTTGCATAAAGAAAATATTGAAAAGGGAAAACTCGGTTATACCTGTACGTATTGTGGCGACTGCCTTTCTGCCTGTAAACATAGCGGATTGGAGTATCGCTTTTTAAAACTGCGTCCGGCCACAGCCGAACGCCTTTGGATCATCATTACAGTCGTTTTACATACCTGTTTCCTGATGATTGCACGCATCTGATAGGTAGACAAGCTTTCCGGCTACATAAGTAGCTAAAATATTACGATCATCCCCTAATGTCTGAACACCGAATAATTTGTTTTCAAGATTCCATTTCCCATTACGTTCAAGATAATTTTTGCGCATTTGCAGGGAAGAGGTTGCCATGCAATCGACAACAATAAAGTCAGCCTCTCTTCCCTTTTCAAAGCTACCGATCTTATCATCCAGCTGTAACGCCCTGGCTGTACCGAGAGTACATTTATATAATGACTCAAATACAGACATCGAATAACCATTCAATTGCTGTACTTTATAAGATTCTGCCATTGTTTTCCAAAGAGAAAGAGAAGTTCCTCCCCCCACATCTGTGGCAAGCGTTGTCTGTATATTGATCCTGTTAGCCTGTTGCATATCGAACAAGCCACTTCCCAAGAACAGGTTCGATGTCGGGCAATGGGCTATTATCGCTCCGGCTTCTGCCATTCGCCGGCATTCCGAATCAGAAAGATGGATGCAATGTCCGAATACAGAACGATTCGTCACTAGTCCGGCACGTTCATAGACTTCCAGGTAATCAGAACATTCCGGAGAAAGAGAAAGTGTCGAATCTATCTCATTCTTATTTTCTGAAAGATGAGTCTGGATATATGTATCGGGATATTCTTCATGCAAGCGGGCTGCACTGATCAGTTGACCATGTGTGGAAGTGATCGAAAAACGGGGAGTAATCACATACAGATTACGCCCTTTCTTATGCCAGGTCTCGATCAGCTCCCTGCTATCGGTTTCTCCGGACTCTTCCGTATCTGTCAAAGCCTGTGGAGCATTACGGTTCATCAACACCTTACCGGTCATCATCAGCATGTTATAATCGGAAGCCACGGAAAAAAGCGCATTGACCGATTCCTTATGAACCGTGGCATAAGCCATACACGTTGTCGTTCCGTTACGGAAAAGCTCATTCACAAAGAGACGGGCTACCCGCTCTGCATATTCCGGGTTACTGAAGGCTTCTTCCGTCGGATACGTATATTCGTTCAGCCAGTCAAGCAACTGTCTGCCATACATACCGATCATCTCCGATTGCGGATAATGAACATGCGAATCAATCAACCCCGGCATCAATAATTTACCGGAGTAATCCGTGAGGGATGCTCCCGGATAACGATCTTTTATATCTTCATATGCACCGGTTTCCACAATCTTCCCCTCCGAAACCACCAGAAGCCCGTCAGAAAAATAACAATAGCAGTCTTTTGATTCTAAAGGAGAAGACTTAAAGTAAAAGACTTCTCCCCTGTATAAATATATCGGCTCATTCATTTTCTTACCTGTTGTTGGTTCTAATGACCAAAGATACAAAAATTCACTTATAATTGACTAAGAGAGCAGCTGCAACTTCCTGTGCAATTTCTTCGTCACGAAGTGCCCGTAGAATAGTTAAACCAAAATCAAAAACGAATCCCGGACCTTTACAAGTAATGATATTGCCGTCCTGCTCCACACCGTTCTCTGTAGGGATTGCTCCAATCATTGTCGGTTCAAAATAAGGGAAACAAGTAGCTTTGCGCCCTTTCAACAATCCTAATCCTCCGAGAACCATAGGACCGGCACATATGGCAGCCAGTATTTTATCTTCCTTATATTTCTCCATTACCAACTCTTTCAGCCGGGTACAGGTGTTCAGATGGTTACTGCCAGGTATTCCTCCCGGAAGGATCAAAGCATCCGCAGAGCTGTAGTCAGCATCTTCAAATACATAATCGGCAACTACCGGAATATTATGTGCTCCCATGACCCGTTTATTTCCATCGATAGAGACTGTAGTAGCCCTGACACCACCTCTGCGCAATATATCGGCTGTGCCCAATGCTTCAATTTCTTCAAATCCTGTAGCCAGGAATACAAATGCTTGTTTCATAATGCTTATCATTTATTTTTGTTCAGATAATACTTTATCTTATATTTTAATAATGGGATATCGACCGGCTTTACCAGGTAGTCATTGAAATTACATTCTTTTGCTTTCTCTTTTTCCTTGTCGTAGGCAAAAGCCGAAAGAGCCAGTACTGGAATATCCGGAGATAATTTCCTGATTTCACAAGTTGCAGCAAAGCCATCCATTATCGGCATTTTTATATCCATCAAGACAAGATCCGGCTTATAAGTTTTGAACATCTGTACGGCTTGCAATCCGTTTACCGCATAGATCAAACGATACTGCTGTTTTAAAACAGCTTGTATCAAAAGATAATTTTCCAATACGTCTTCTGCTATCAGTAAAGTATATTGCCCGGGTAATGCTTCCGGAATATTATCAGGCAAACTTCCGTCAACTTTTTCATCCAAAAATGAAAATGAAGCGTTTAAGGGTAATGTAAACCAAAAAGAAGAGCCTTTTCCCCGTTCCGATTCTACTCCTATTTTCCCGCCCAATTTTTCAATGATCATCTTGCATATTGATAATCCCAAGCCTGTACCTTGCCTGAAATCATCCAGCTTCACAAAACGGTCAAAGATAGTATCCTGCTTTTCTTTCGCGATACCTATTCCTGTGTCTGTCACAGAAACCCGTACAAACCCCTCCTCCAATTTATAGGACAGTGATATAAAACCTTGATTTGTACATTTTATCGCATTGGAGAGAAGATTCAGAAGAACCTGTTCAACACGTTGTGCATCAGTCTGTAACTTAACAGAAGGCAGCATATCTCCATTATATAACAGAGCAACATCCGAAGTCATTTTCAATGACTGAGACACATATACTTCATGGCAAATATCTTTCAAATCGACACACGAAACATTATAATTCAATGTCCCTGATTCTATCTTCGCAAAATCCAGAATATCATTGATCAATTGGAGTAACAGATCGCTGTTATTTTCAATAATAGTAAGATATTCCTGTTGTTCACTGTCATTATCCGTTTCAGTGATCAATCTAGAGAAACCAACGATTGCATTCAGCGGGGTACGTATTTCATGGCTCATATTAGCAATGAAAGCATTCTTCATTTCGTCGGCTTCACGTGCTTTGATCAAGTCCAGTTCGTTTTGCCGCTGCTCGGTAACGTCCCATAACATTACTAACAATAAAGGAGAAGCTCCCGGGTCCGGATTGGTTATCAACAAACGAATTGTATTTACGATCCGAATATCACCATCGGGTTTTTCATATTCCACCATAACCTTCTGTGTTCTCCCGTTCTTTATCGTAGAATAATCCTCTGTTCTTATTTCATGGGCTCTTCGAGGATCCGGATAAAGCTCGAAATCCGTTTTTCCTAATACATCGGATGCATTGACCCCGGTAAAATCCTCTGCAGCCTGATTAAAGTAGATGTACTTAAACCCATCGAAAATATCTTTTACACTAATTGCAACGAAAACATTCGACAGAATTGTGTTCATTAATATACTCAGGAAATTGATCTTGCGTTGCTTGGCAAGATTCTCACTCATTTCTTCTATTTCTGCATCATTTCTTGCAGATTGGGAAAGATTTGTTTCCAGTTCTTTAATGCGCTGAATCAATTCTTCTCTTGAATAATTTTCATATTCTCTCATTTCTTAGATTTTAAGGCTTGTATATTAATTATAGCTGCTTATATCGAATAGCAAATGTAAATATATTTTTCATTGAACCTTGAAAAACACCGATTTAATTCATCCATACCCATTATTTTAATATAAAATGCTGCTCCAATCCAAAATAAAAGATACATTTGCAGTCTAATTACATGAATTAAACACAATATAATACGAAAAAGCTATGATGTATTGGCAGAAAGATATTGAGACGATGAGTCGTGAAGAACTGAATAAACTACAGTTAGAACGACTGAAACAAACAATAGAATTAGCCGGACACTCCCCTTTCTACAGTAAAGTGCTAAAAGACAACGGCATAACAGCGGATAGCATCCAGTCACTGGATGACCTGCAGAAAATCCCTTTCACAACGAAAGACGACTTGCGTAATAATTACCCGTTCGGAATGGCTGCTATCCCTCTCAAGGATTGTGTGAGAATACACTCTTCAAGCGGAACGACCGGAAACCCGACCGTGGTATTACATTCGGCAAAAGACCTGGACCAGTGGGCGAATCAGGTAGCACGTTGTATGTATATGGTCGGTTTACGGGATACGGATGTCTTCCAGAATACTTCCGGATACGGTATGTTCACCGGTGGTTTGGGATTTCAGTACGGAGCGGAAAAACTGGGGGCATTGACCGTTCCTGCCGCTGCCGGCAACTCCAAACGCCAGATCAAATTCATTACAGACTTTGGAACGACCTGCCTGCATATCATTCCCAGCTACGCAACCCGCCTGGCGGAAGTGATGTATGAAATGGGATTGGACCCACGTAAGGATACCAAACTGCATACTGTATGTATCGGTGCCGAACCTCATTCGGAAGAACAGCGTAAACGCATTGAACAATTGCTGGGCGTAAAAGCTTACAATTGTTTCGGTATGTCAGAAATGAACGGTCCGGGTGTCGCTTTCGAATGTACTGAACAAAACGGCTTACATATCTGGGAAGATTATACCATTGTCGAGATCGTCGATCCTGTAACATTGCAACCGGTTCCGGAAGGAGAAGTCGGTGAACTGGTATTGACCACGATCAATCGGGAGGCAATGCCATTGTTACGCTACCGTACCCGCGACCTAACTTGTATCATCCCCGGCGAATGCCCTTGCGGAAGAACTCACAAACGCCTGGCCCGGTTCAAAGGACGTAGCGACGATATGATCATCCTGAAGGGTGTCAACCTCTTCCCTATTCAGATTGAGAAGATATTAATGCAGTTCAAAGAGCTGGGCAGCAACTACCTGATCACACTCGAAACTGTGAACAACAGCGACGAAATGCTGATCGAAGTAGAACTAAGCGACCTGTTTACAGACGATTACAGTGTGCTTCAACGTCTTGCCAAAGATATTACAAGACAACTGAAAGACGAACTGCTACTCACTCCGCGTCTGAAACTGGTAGCCAAAGGTTCATTACCTGTGCAGGAAGGCAAAGCCATAAGAGTAAAAGACTTGCGTAAGTTCTGTTAAAATAATTGTTCAACAAATAAAAAGATACAGCTATGACAGTAAATCAAATTTCTATTTTCCTGGAAAATAAATATGGAAAACTTAGTGAAATCCTGGCTTTGCTTGCTGAAGAGAAGATACGGATCATTGCTGCGACAGTTGCGGATACATCGGAGTATGGTATTCTACGCATCATTGTAAGCGATCCTCAAAAAGCATATAAGATACTGAAGAGTAATAATGTAAGTGCAAACCTTACAGATGTATTGGCGATCGTTACCAATTCTTGTGCAGGAAGTTTTGCTGAAACGCTGACACACTTTACAAAAGCTGGTTTAAGTATCGAATATATGTACTGTTTCTCTCTGAATGACAAATCGATCCTGATTCTGCGCACCAATAACCGGGAAGCTGCCCGCGAAGTGATCCGTCGTCAGAATCTGGAATATATCTGCGAAAGCGACTTGATGAAATTATAAAAACAAATAACAAATGTTCGGAATAGAAGATCCCGGTATCTGGTTAGCCTACTTGTTAGCCTTCGCGTGTTTAATTTTTTCTTTATGGTTCGGAATTACCTATTGGAATAAAGGAGATAAAGAGAGTGATAACCCTAAACAATCTGATAAATGAGTACCCTTACCCTTGGAATTATTGTTATTGTTTACATGTTCGTTATTGCCTGGTTAGGCTATATAGGATATAAACAGACAAAAAATGCCAGTGATTACTTATTAGGGGGAAGAAAAGTCAACCCCATTGTTATGGCTCTCTCTTATGGGGCTACATTTATTTCCGCATCAGCTATCGTTGGTTTTGGCGGTGTTGCCGCCACTTTCGGTATGGGTATTCAATGGTTGTGCCTGTTGAATATGTTTATGGGAGTGGTTGTGGCTTTTATTTTCTTCGGCAGAAAAACCCGGAAGCTGGGAGAAGAGCACAATGCACGTACATTTCCGCAACTGTTGGGGATGCATTATAATTCGCGTAGTATCCAGATATTCATAGCTACGGTTATATTTATAGGGATGCCGTTGTATGCTGCTGTCGTCATGAAAGGAGGAGCTGTTTTTATCGAACAGATGTTCCATATCGACCTGCATCTGGCACTGCTGATATTTACGCTGATCGTTGCTGCCTATGTAATTACAGGGGGGATCAAAGGTGTTTTATATACGGATGCATTGCAGGCCGTTATCATGTTCGGTTGCATGTTGTTCCTTTTATTCTGGTTTTACCATGTAATGGATATGGGATTCATAGAAGCGAATCAAAAACTGACAGAGATTTCACATCTTGTCCCCGACCGCTTCAAGGAACTGGGCCATCAGGGATGGACAGCGATGCCGGTCACTGGTTCACCTCAATGGTATACTTTGGTTACTTCGCTGATCTTGGGTGTAGGTATCGGTTGTCTGGCGCAACCTCAATTAGTCGTGCGTTTTATGATGGTAGAAAGTACCAAACAATTGAACCGCGGAGTGCTTATCGGTTGTGTATTCCTGATTGTTACTGTCGGAGCAATCTATCATGTCGGAGCATTGTCTAATCTGTTTTTTATAAAGACTGAAGGCGTTGTGGCTTCCGAAGCAATAAAAGATATGGATAAGATCATTCCGTTATTTATAGACCGGGCCATGCCGGAATGGTTCGGTGCAGTCTTTATGCTGTGTATCCTGTCCGCCAGCATGTCTACCCTAAGCGCACAGTTCCACACTATGGGAGCTGCATTCGGGGCAGATGCCTTTCCGAATCTCGGACGCCGTAAAAATACCAATTCCACTATGGGAGTCCGTATAGGCGTTTTGTGTTCCATTCTGTTGAGTTACATAATCTGTTACACGTTGAGTGCAGGTATTATAGCCAGAGGTACAGCCTTATTCATGGGAGTTTGTGCAGTTACATTCCTTCCTGCGTATTTCTGTGCTTTATATTGGAAAAAGGCAACCAGGCAAGGTGCTTTAGCAAGCCTGTGGACCGGCGCATTGGCAAGTATGTTTGCTATGTTATTCCTTCATAAAGCAGAAGCAAGTGCAGTGGGTTTATGCAAAGCTTTAACCGGAAAAGACGTACTGATCGATGTATACCCCTGGTTTGCAATAGATCCTATTCTGTTTGCTCTTCCGTTGTCGGTCGCTGCTATCATCATAGTCAGCTTGATGACGCAGAAAAAGGCTAATAACATATAATATGAAACACATTAATATTTATTACATGTTAGAAAACATACATTAGCATTTTAACTATTGCTACTTATGAAAAAATCTGTACATTTGTACTGTGGTTTTTTCATAATAGTATTAGATTTAAGGTTAACAAAGTTGGTTAGGGGTTGTCGTGATGACAACCTTTAATGTTTTATAGACCTCCTTTCTTTTTATTTTATCTATTAGTCCTAAATTTTTACCTTTGTACTCAAAAAAGATGATCAAATACTTTTGTCTGTTTCTTCTGATCTTATGCAGTTGTAATAAAACGGAAAAAGGGCGGAATGTACTCCATGTTGCCGTTCTCCGCGGTCCTTCTGTTATAGCATTCGCCAAGATGATTGAAGACTCTCCCGAAATAGAAGGTAAACGGTTGTCGGTCGATATAGTGGACTCGCCGGAACAAATGCAGGCGTTGCTGATAAAAGGTGAAGCAGATCTGGCGGCACTCCCCATGATCAATGCAGCTAATTTATATAACAAAGGACTGAAATACGCTTTACTGGGATGTCCTGTGTGGGGAAACCTTTATATTGTTAAAAAGAAGGATACTGATGTTCTCTCCCGGGAAACAAATACTTTACATGTCTTTGGTGCAGGTACTACACCGGATATTTTAACCCGCTACTATCTGAAACAAAACGGATTGACTTATTCTTTGAATTATTCTTTCTCTACTCCCCGCGAGATAAGCCAGGGGTTGCTTAGCGGTCAGGTTCAGACAGCCGTAATGGCTGAACCGTTTTTAAGCCTTATCCTCCGGAAAGACAGTACGATCTATATTCAAGAGAGCCTGAACAATCCTGACAGTCTTTCTCCCGGATTTTCCCAGACTGCCATTGTATATACACCTGCGTTACAAGGGAAAAGAGCTGAACTAGACAGTCTGTTGAATGAATCCTGCCAGTTTGCAGTCAGCCAACCGGAACAAACGATCCGGATACTTGAAAACCGGAATATATTTATACCCGGATCACTGACACCGGAAAGTATAGAAAGATGTCAAATTAAATACCTGTCAACGGCAGAAGCCCAAGAGAGTATCCTTGACTTCCTTCGTCTGATAGAAAAATATGAACCGAAAGCCATCGGCGGAAAACTTCCGGACAATGGTTTTATGCCGGAGAAACAATGAAAAAAGGACTGATCTCATTTATATCTATATGCCTGTTATTGCTGGTCTGGCAACTGACAGCCCTTTCTATGGATCAACCGGAACTGATACCATCGGTTCCCGATCTTATAAAAGCCTTATTCCAATTGTTTGCCACCGGAACCTTTTATAAAAGCATATTTGCTACCGTTTTACGTGGTATATCCGGCATATTGCTGTCGTTCGCTGCCGCAATTACGGCAGCCTTTTTATTTGCCCGTTATGAGCTGCTTTATGAGCTATCCCGACCGTTGCTGACGATTATGCGGTCTGTTCCGGTTATTTCTTTCATCTTATTGGCTTTGATCTTTCTTGATCCTGAGGGGATTCCATTGATGATCGCCTTTCTGACCATGTTCCCTTTACTGGCGGAAAACCTGACAAAAGGAATTATCAATCTGAACCCCGGACTTTCCATCATGGCGGACCAGTTCAGGATCAGTCGTAAAAACAAGCTGATGCACATTTTCTATCCCCAGCTCAAACCGTTCCTGTTCAGCGGACTTACCTCTGCCATCGGATTCGGCTGGCGTGCGATCATTATGGGTGAAGTCCTCTCACAATGTGCTTTTGGGATTGGCGGGGAAATGAAACGTGCACAACTCTTTATATCTGTGCCGGAATTGATTGCCTGGACTATTATAGCCATTCTGATAAGTTTCTTCTTTGATAAGGGAATTAACCTGCTGTCGAAAGTAAAATGGAACATACAGTTCAGCAATACGACGCGGGAAAATAATCACATCTCCCCTGTTTATCCTATAAAAGTGACGGATGTTACTTTCCGGTATGCCGATACCAAAGTATTATCCCACTTTTCATATACTTTCGAGCCGGGTGTCATTTATGGCATAAAAGCTCCTTCGGGTAGTGGAAAGACCACTTTATTGAATCTGTTGGACGGCTCACTGAAGCCTCTCCATGGAGAAGTATCATCAGGTAAACAACAACTATTCTCTGTTGTATTTCAGGAGCCGGAACTTTTATCTCATCTGACGGTCATGCAAAATATCTGTCTGCCGCTGGCATCCGACTATGATCCTGCCTATTCGGAACAGGAAGCCCGGAAAGCATTGGAGATTGTCGAAATGGAAGCATTTCAAAAGCGTTATCCGAACGAACTCAGCTACGGGCAACAACAACGCGTCGCTCTTGCCCGGGCATTGGCATATCCCTCTGCAGTGATGCTTCTCGACGAACCGTTCAAAGGATTGGATAAAGCACTTACCATCCGCATTATCGATCGTATAATCGCGCGACAGGCAGGCTACAGACAAACTATTATTTTCACATCACACGACCAGGAAGAAATAGACCGCCTTGCTTCGGTGATCATTCGACTAACGGTTGTCAATTATATATAAACTAAGAATCCCCTGTCTTATCAACCGATAAAACAGGGGATACTACTATGTTAAATACTAAATATTACACCGGAAGAGTTCCGCCGATCAGGATAACAACCAGCAAAGCCAAGATAGCATACAACTCAGGGAATACGGCCATTACCATTGTTGCACCGAATACGTTATGACCAGCACCAACACCGGCAATACCGTTTGCACAAACTTCTGCCTGACGGATGGAAGATAATAAACCTGCAAATCCTAATACCAGACCGGCACCGAATACCGCTGTTGCATTCAACATGGTAATGTCTGCAACCAGGAATTTCTGCATCATGAAATAACCTACGAATCCGTACAAACCCTGTGAAGAAGGCAACGCACTCAATGCGATGTAAGTACCCAGTGCATCCGGGTTCTTCTTCATTGCTCCTACTACTGCGTTACCGCAGATTGTTACACCATAACTACTGCCGATAAAGGTTAAACCTGTCATCAACGCAATACCAAGATAAGCTAATAAAATTGGTTCCATAATGAAATTTGTTTGTTTAATTATTTTTTTGTTATTATTTAAATCACGTTTTGTTTATGCTTTTTTGAAAGGTTGGTAAGCCTTACCGCCACCTTCGAACTCTGCATTCTTATAATACTCTACGAAGATCAGACGGAGCGGGTGAACCAGTGAACTGATGGTACACAGACCGATGTTGATCGCATGGCCGACCAAAAGGATCAGCAACATACAGATCACACGCAATACGATGTTCATACCTTCCGTCATATCTACAGCCAGCGAATTGAATACGCCTCCCAGGATCGCACCGGTCAGACCGATAGCGAACAGACGGATATAAGACAATGTATCACCCAGCAGTCCGGAAGCCATGTTATAGGTATTCCACAGACCTGTACCGAAGTTCAGGAAGATATTCTTACCCGGCGTATTGTAAAGGAAGGCTACCAACAATCCCAGTCCGGCTATCACCAGGAAGATATTTTTCACTACTTCCGGCAATTGTACGTCCAGCATCGGTAAACCGAAAACAAGACATAATGCCAGGATAATGAATACCCATGCCAACGGTGCAATGCCATATTTCTTGCCCTTCTGTGACATGATCTTCAGTGCTGCGATCGTCTTTCCGAACAGGATCTGTACCAATCCGATTATGATCGAGAACGTCATCAGGTTATCGCTCGAAACGAAGTAATCTTTCACCGATGCGAAAGCCGGTATATCGACCAAAGCGATACCAAAGAACGATCCTGTACAAGTACCGACGATCAGTGCCGCCAGTCCGAGATACTGGAACAGACTCAGGAACGGTTTGAAATCCGGATTGACTTTCCGTTTCAGGATCGTACAAGCGATCATTACCAGTAATCCGTATCCGCCATCTCCGAAACAAAGTCCGAAGAACAACATAAAGAACGGTGCAAAGAACGGTGTCGGGTCAAACTCGCCATAGTTAGGTAAAGAGAACATCCGCGTGATCGGTTCGTACAACTTGGCGAACTTACCATTCTTTAGCAGGATAGGAACTTTATCCCCCTCTTCGATCTCCAATGCCTGATAGAAATAGCCATCTTTTTCAAGAGCTTCCTCCATTGCCTGCGCCTTTTCAGTAGGTACCCAGCCTTCCAGCAACATCAACTTATCGCCTGCCTGACGATCGGTTTGCACAAGCACATTCGACAGATTGAACTCATTCTGCAAATTCTTGTCAAACAAATCGAGCGTATTATAATCAGACGCTGCCAGCTTTTTCATTTCAGCATCCAATACCTTCATTTCCTGCTTTAACAGGTCGAGACGTGCATTCAGTTTCTGCAAGCCTCTGTCCGGCATCTTCGGACGTTCCGCATCTATGTCGATCGTCGTACCGACTTTCGTTATAGTAAGGAAATAAGTAACCGACTGGAAATTGTTGATCAATACGGCATTGTATTCATCACCCCATTTCGGTTCATACTTAGCCGTCGGGCAAGTCCAGAACGTAATATCATATCCAGCCTTCTTCAGACGATTGAAATTAGCCCAACTGAAATCACCCCAGATCTCCATATAAGCAATATCCTTTTCAAGGGATGCCTTGACAGATTGAAGTTGCACTTTCTTATCCTGCAATTCTTCGATCTTCTGGATCAACTTCAGTCCCGCTTTCTTATCCAGTTCACGGGCCGGAGCCAACTGAAGGTCTTTCGTTCCTGAATTCAGGTTCTTGAAAAAGCGCATTAACAAGTTGACACGCTTACGTATAGCCAGAATATCCTGAAGTTCTGCATTATCAAGAATAGACTTTCCCTCTTTCACATGCACGACACCCAGTTCGCGCAATTGTGCCAGGAACGAATCATATTCCCTGTGATATACCATAAAGGCATATTTACTCATTTTTACTATCATACGCCAGCCTCCTCTTTTTGTTCTTTTGCTTTACGCTTTTCCTGGTTAGCCCGCATGATCTTCTGTGACGACTTGGAAAGACTTTCTTCGTCTTCCATAAATCGTTTCACCTTACGGATCGCATCTTTATAGCCGGGGATCTGTACCTTCTCAAAGAGGTTTACCTTCTGAGTGGTCTTCTTCCTGGCATGCTCCAATAACTCCAGCTTCATTCCCGAAAACTCGGCTTCTATCCCGGTACGCGCCAGCTTTTTCAGCAGCTCGACACCATCGGTAAACCAGGCAGGGGAATTAAAGAGACTGTAATGTCCGATCTCAAACTGAATCTCGTCCAATACAGGAACGATCACACCGGCAATCTTCTTCGTAGAGAGTGTCACATCCTTCACCGCAATCAGTTCGGGAGAGAACTCGTTCCACAAAGCCACCATGTTCTCGTAGCTCTGAATCTCTTTTTCCAGCTGAAGTTCCAATTTGGTCACTTCATCCTTGGTCCGCTTCACTTCGATACGCAACGCACTTTCCTTGCTTTTAATCGTAGGCAGGGAACGCTCGCGCATCTTCAGCTGCTTTTCCAATTGCTGAAGAGAGGTTTTATTATATTGAAACTTTATTGCCATATTATATCGTTTTTTAATTCCTTTCGGATGGAATTCCGGTTTCTTCCGAGAGAAATTCTTTTTTCATCCGAATGGAACGGTTTGCGGACCGTTCTTACTTTTTCCAGTATTTGTCTACCAACTCCTGCTTGATATTCACTTCCGCCGGTTTGAAGTATTCGCCGAACAAGCCCCATGCCACGTCGAGCATTTCGGTTGTGTCGAGGTTTACGTCGATAGCCAACAGCTTTTCCGAATAATCCTTTGCAAAAGACAGTGTACGGTTGTCGTAGTCCGTCAAGTCGAAACCATTCTCCATCTTGGTCTTTGCATTGGCAGCATCGGCATACAGACGAACGGCAGCATTCATCACCTGCGGGTGATCTTCGCGTGTCTTCTTTCCTGTTACCAGCTGTTTCAAACGTGACAAGCTTCGGAACGGGTCGACGATTACTTTACCGACATCGCTATCACGGCGCAGATACAACTGACCTTCGGTGATATAACCGGTATTATCAGGCACGGCGTGTGTGATATCGCCACCGGACAAAGTCGTTACCGCAATAATGGTAATGGAACCACCTGCCGGGAACTGTACCGCCTTTTCGTAGATCTTTGCCAAGTCGGAATAAAGTGAACCCGGCATAGAGTCTTTCGACGGGATCTGGTCCATACGGTTCGATACGATCGCCAGGGCATCCGCGTAGTTGGTCATGTCGGTCAACAATACCAGCACCTTTTCATTCTTTTGTACGGCGAAGTATTCAGCAGCCGACAGCGCCATATCCGGAATAAGGATACGTTCTACGGACGGGTCTTCGGTTGTATTGATGAAGCTCACGATACGATCGAGTGCACCGGCGTTGCTAAATGTATTTTTAAAGAACAGGTAGTCGTCGTTGGTCATACCCATACCACCAAGGATAATCTTATCCGATTGGGCACGCAGGGCTACCATCGCCATCACCTGGTTGAACGGCTGGTCAGGGTCGGCGAAGAACGGGATCTTCTGTCCGGTTACCAGCGTATTGTTCAGGTCGATACCGGCAATACCCGTAGCGATCAGTTCTGACGGCTGTTTACGGCGAACCGGGTTTACAGACGGGCCACCGATTTCCACTTCCGTTCCTTCCGGGATCGGACCACCATCGATCGGGTCGCCATACGCATTGAAGAAACGTCCGGCCAACTGGTCGCCTACTTTCAGCGTAGGCGCTTTGCCCATGAATACCACTTCGGCATTCGTACGGATACCTTCCGTACCGGAGAACACCTGCAGCGTAACCTCGTCACCGATGATCTTTACCACCTGTGCCAGCTTGCCGTCTACGGAAGCCAGCTCGTCATACCCAACTCCCGTTGCCTTCAGCGAACAGGTAGCTTTCGTGATCTGGGTAATCTTCGTATATATTTTTTGAAATGCTTTTGTTGCCATACGTTCTGTTATTTTTCCATACGCTCTGCGAGCAGGGCGTCGAGTTGATCGTTGAACTTCTTAAACTGATCGCTTTCGTATTCGGAATAGTTCATCTGCTTGAAGATGTTGATCATCTGTTTGAAATATTCCATTACTTCGAGGAAGGTGTCGAAACGGAATTCCGCATGACAGATCTTCACCACCTTGTCCAGCATAAATTCCTGACGGGCCAGCGGTGTCACGGCATCGATCGCGTCGAACGCATCCTGTTGCAGGATCACGAAGTCGATCAATTCCGATTTCCAGAAAGTAACATGGTATTCTACAGGTACACCGTCGTCACCCAGGATGTTGATCTGTTCGGCAATTTCCTTACCACGCAACATACGGGTCTTGATCTCGTTTACCTTGTCGATCCATTCCGGAGAGATATGTTTAGCGATATATTCCTGAAATTCGGGATATTCCAGATATTTTGAATAACTGTCGATCGGGTTTACGGCCGGATAACGTTTACGGTCGGCACGTTCCTGCTCCAAAGCGTAGAAACAACGGGCTACCTTCTTCGTATTTTCCGTTACCGGTTCTTTCAGGTTACCACCGGCGGGCGATACCGTACCGATAAAGGTTACCGAACCTGTCGCCCCATTATTCAAATGAACGAAACCTGCACGGGCATAGAAGTTAGCCACGATTGCAGACAAGTCCATCGGGAATGCATCGGGTCCCGGAAGTTCTTCCAGACGGTTAGACATCTCACGCAAAGCCTGTGCCCAACGGGAAGTAGAGTCCGCCATCAACAATACCTTCAGTCCCATGCTACGGTAATATTCAGCCAGAGTCATCGCCGTATATACGGATGCTTCACGGGCTGCCACAGGCATGTTTGAAGTATTGGCGATAATGATGGTACGTTCCATCAATTTACGTCCTGTATGCGGGTCGATCAGTTCGGGGAACTCGGTAAAGATTTCCACTACCTCATTCGCACGTTCACCGCAGGCAGCGATGATCACGATATCGGCTTCCGCCTGTTTGGAGATAGCGTGCTGAAGCACAGTCTTACCTGTACCGAACGGGCCGGGAATAAATCCTGTACCGCCTTCGACGATCGGGTTTACCGTATCGATTGTACGAACACCTGTTTCCAGCAATTTGTATGGACGAGGTTTTTCTTTATAACAAGTGATGGCTCTCTTTACCGGCCAGCGCTGTATCATATTAATATCGATATCCTTACCATCTTCGTCTGTCAATACAGCGATCGTCTGGTTGATGGTATATTGTCCGGCTTCCACCAGGCTCTTTACAGTATAAGTGCCTTTAAACGTGAAAGGGACCATGATCTTGTGAGGCTGGAAGTTTTCATCCACTTCGCCCAACCAGTCACCGGCAGTCACTGTATCGCCTACCTTCGCCAGCGGCTTGTAATCCCACAATTTATCGTTATCGAGTGCAAATGTATATTCACCACGTTTCAGGAACACGCCGTCCATTTTATCCAGGTCATTCTGCAAACCGTCGTAGTTACGCGACAGCATACCCGGCCCCAATGTCACTTCAAGCATGTGCCCTTCAAACTCGGCTTCGTCACCTACACGCATCCCACGTGTACTTTCAAATACCTGTACAAAGGCATCTTTCCCTATTACTTTAATAACCTCCGCCATCAGCTTTACGCCTCCTACGGAAATGTAACAGATTTCATTTTGAGAAACCGGCCCATCCACCTCGACGGTTACCAGGTTGGATACGATTCCTCTAACAATTCCTTTCGTAGCCATAATTATTTATTATTGTTTCTTTTAAATTCTTCCAACGCATTATCACTTCCCTTCTTCATCGCTCCTACTATTTCGCGGAAAGTCTTCTCGCCTGTCACCCTATCCAGCGTAACCCAGCGTTCGATCATTTCCAACTTTAGTAAATAAGCGAACACACTTTCGATATCGAAAGTCTTGAAGAACGTATTATCGTCCAGCCATTTCCATTTCAGCAAATCCACTTTCTTTTCGCGGGCCATCAGGTCGGGCTCTTCAGCAATGCGTTGCAGATCGGGCAGATAGTCTACCGCATCTCCCAATCCGAAATCACGGGCATTGGAAGTACGGATAGCCTCGGCTACCTCGTTGTTTCCCACTATATATTCTGCTTTATCAAATCCATACTTACGGCAGGTTATGGCGGTCAGCATGTTATTGATATTGAGGTTCAGTTCAAACCAGTTACGGATGAAACCGTTGCTGCATTTCATCGCATAGTCGTAATAAAGGGCTGCCAGACGGTCTTCCCAGGAGATCGTTTGTTTTTCCTCTTTCTTCTGGCTATCCAGATACTGTTTGAAGAACTCTATGAAATAAGGAGGAATCTGTTTGTTCTTAGGCGGCTTCTCGCCATCCTTCAAAGCATCGAACAGACTTTTGTACTCGTCGTATGTTATACTTCCCTTTTCATCCGGGTCACTGTCCGGACGCTGTGAGAAACTAAGCAGGTTCTTATTATCGAATTTGAGGAAAAACAAGTCTACCAGCTTCTTATCACGGGACGTAAGAATACCGTCCAACTCCTTTCTGAATTCAGAAACGGAATAGGTCAGCTTACTATCATCCAATGATATATTAGGGAGTCCGGCAATCAGACAGTAGTATTTACTCATATCAGAACAACATTTCTACCAGCCCGGGACGCAGGAATTCTTTAAAGAATGCAACAAACTCGTCTTCCCCGAAGCTTACTTTATAGGATCCGTCGGCAGGAATAATGGTAAAATCGGCTTTCTTTCCGCTTACTTTTTCTATTTTCACGCCACCGTCGAGCAACGATTTGGCATTTGCTTCAAAATATTTAGTTAATGCATCCGCATCGGCTGTCTGGATAGTGATCGCTTCTTTCTTAGCCCATTCCTTAGCCATTTCAAGGATCACCTTCTGCATAAATGCAGTGTCAGAAACGATCGCTTTCACATTCGAGGAAGTAATCTTTCCGGTTATAAGGTTTACCACTTCGCTCTTCAGCGCTTCTACAGCCTGGGTAGCGAATAACTTCAGTTCGGCTTCTGTATTCTTTTTCAGCTCGGCAGCTTGTTTTTGTGCTGCTGCAACAATACGTTTTGCTTCCGCTTCCGCCTCGCTAACAATCGCTTGTTTCTGAGCATTCGCATCGGCAATGATCCGTCCAGCTTCTTCGTTCCCCTTCTCTACTCCTTCTTTGTAGATCTTGTCGGTCAGTTCCTGAATCTTTGTATCCATTTCTATATATATTTATTAAATTGTATTTTTCAATAATATTAAACGCCTACAAAGTTATTCTTTTCTGTGAATAAACATTGAAATAAATGTAAAATCAAGCTAAAAAATAAAACGCTATAAATTAATTTTTAATTTTGCTCGTCTAAAATTCGCATAATATGTTCTCAATTAGAAAAACGACAACAGATGATGTCCTGTTAATCAGAAACTTGGCATCTCAAATATGGGAGCCTACTTATGGCTCTATCCTCTCCCGCGAGCAGCTCGACTACATGTTCGAGATGATGTATGCCCCGGAAAGTATTCTCAATCAAATGAATGAACTTCATCACGAGTTCTTCATTATCAACAAAGACGGCGAGCCTTCGGGTTATCTCTCTATCGAAACGGTAGAAAAAGACTTGTACGAGTTCCAGAAAATCTATTCACTCCCCTCTTTGCATGGTTCGGGTATCGGACGTTTTATCATCGAACAGGGAGTTGCTTACTTGAAAAGTATCCATCCGGGACCATTTACTGTCGAGCTGAATGTAAACCGCGAAAACCCGGCTCTCGGTTTTTATAAGCATATGGGCTTCCATGAACATGCAACACGCGATTTCCATATCGGTAATGGGTATTATATGAATGATTACATTATGCGGATGGAGGTGCCTAACTAATAATCTGTAAGTACTTAGAGCTTACAAATTATCACTTTCGCGCACATATTATTTACCATTTAAAGCGTGACAGGCAAAAGCGCGTATTTGTGACAGACTGCAACTACTGATTATCAAATGCCAGAATAAGCTTACAGGACATTACTATGACAGGTGTTTGTACAGTCTCTTTAATATAGAATAAATATTATATATAATAAATACAAAGGGAGGATGATAAAAAATTCAAGAAAATCTCCTCTCTGAAAAAAGCATAGGACTTTACAAATGTTAAGACTGGACTTTTAAAGAGAAAAGACTGGACTTTTAAAATCAAAAGACCGGTCTTTTTTTAGAGGAAATAATTGCGTTTTAACTTCAAAACAACTATCTTTGGAAAACACTAAATCTGAAGAAGTTATGAAGAAAAAAGCCTATCAACTACTATACCATATTTTATCGACCTGCAGCAATAGATTTAACAATAAATTGCTTATCCGATGTAAACTAATCATAGGTAGTTCGTTGCTATTATTGAACAATGGATATGCTCAAAGCAAGCAGGAACAATCTTCCAATGCTTCCTCTCCTTTACAACAAGATACCATTCAAGCGAAGGACGATCATAGCCAAATATTCTGTTATGTAACGGAAACGATGCCGGAATTTCCAGGAGGGCAAGGTGAACTTTTGAAATATCTGAAAGAAGAAGTTTCCAAATATGCTCCTTCCGATTCGTGGAATGAAGGACGAATAACCGTCTCTTTCGTTGTCGATAGTGTGGGAAAAATCTGTGATCCTGAAGTTTTCCGATCATTAACGATTGAACAGGATTCTATCGCAATTCAAATTATTAAAAATATGCCGGACTGGTCGCCCGGTAAACAAAGAGGAAAGCCAGTGAGAGTAAAATACACGGTTCCTATAACATTCAAGAATTTCAAAAAAGATAAAGAATAAAAACAAAAGAATAATGGATGTTTCTTTTCTTGAATATGCAATAATAGAACTTACTCAGGTCTGTAATCTGCGATGCTTACATTGTTATAACCATTGGAAATCAGGAAAAAGTACGGCAAAGGTTTCGGCTCATTCTTACAGGAAGACATTCAACTTGCTCGATTATTTGTTGCAACATACTAATGTCAAAAATATTGTTTTCACAGGCGGGGAACCGACCTTGGCTGATCGTTTCAGTGAACTTGTTTTACATGCTAAACTGAATGATAGGAAAGTAACCCTAATAACAAATGGGAATGGCCCTGAAAAGATATATAACCAATTGGTATCTCTACATATAGACCAGTGCGAGATATCTATTCATGCCTCAAACCCAACTATACATGACAGGATAACCGGCATATCCGGTTCGTGGGATAATGCAATAGCAACCCTACGGTTAATGCTGGCTAACAAAATAGCAGTGACCCTGATTATCGTCGTTACTTCTATCAACTGGGCTTACGTTGCTAAAACTATCCGTTTCTTTTATGAAATGGGTATCCGTCATATGATGGTAAACCGTTACAATGTCGGTGGAGAAGGCCTTAAACATATTCATTTATCGACAACAAAAGATGAACTACAACAGGTGTTTTCCGAGATCGATCAATTGGCGGAAAAGCATTCTATTCGGATCGTATCGGGGGTTTGTACCCCTCATTGCTTACTCAATCCGGAAGATTACCCTCATATTGGCTTCGGTTCATGTTCAGGAAATGTATACCAACGCCCTCTCACATTCGATCCGGACGGGAACCTGAGAATGTGCAACCACTCTCCAGTTATTGCAGGTAATATTTATCAGCAGTCGTTTGAAGAAATCTTCAGTTCCGATTATGTGAATGAATGGGACTGTTTAGACGAAATCGATCATTGTAGTAAATGCCCGCTTCTATCAGCCTGTAAAGGAGGATGCAGAGCTGCCTCCGAACAGATGGGATCGACTCTTAAAAATGCAGATCCAATCATTGAAGCACTTGGATTAAAATATATTTAATTATATTCGTAAATAATTTAATACTTAAATACCATGAAACACTTCATCACAACCGTATGCCTCTTGATTTGTATAACAACCAGCAGCCTCTCTGCACAAACAAACGTAAATCGGCTAGACAGCATTATCCCCACCCGAGGTCTGGCAATAGCTGCACCTTCCGTACAGAAGATGGATCTTTTCCTGAAATTTATAGAAGAAGAACTGGCTCCCGGACATTTCAATCTGCTTATTCTGCGGGTAGACTGGAATTACGATTACCAATCGCATCCGGAATTAAGTGATCCCAACCCACTTACGCTTCAGGATGTAAAACGTATTGTCACCACCTGCCGGAAACATAACATACGGATAGCTCCACAGATAAACCTGCTCGGTCATCAGTCATGGGCAGAAACAACTTATGCCCTGCTTCGGGTGTATCCGGAATTTGATGAAACGCCTCATGTAGACACTAAGAACTATACAGGATGGCCTAATCCGGATGGTTTATACTGCAAAAGTTATTGTCCGCTCCATCCCGATGTACATAAAATTGTATTTGCCCTGGTCGACGAACTGACAGACGCTTTCGAAACCAATCTGTTTCATGCCGGCATGGATGAAGTTTTCTATATCGGCGATGATAAATGCCCTCGTTGCAGCGGTCGGGATAAAGCCGAATTATATGCAGGAGAAGTGACTAAAATACAAAATCATCTGGCACTGCAAGGCAAGCGGTTAATGATTTGGGGCGACCGGCTGATCGATGGAAAAACGACCGGTATCGGTGCCTGGGAAGCCAGCATGAATAACACCTACCGTGCAATAGACCTTATCCCCAAAGAGGTTTTCATATGCGATTGGCATTACGAGCGTCCGGAACAGACTGCCGTATATTTTGCCATGAAGGGATTCGACGTAGCCACCTGCCCCTGGCGTAAACCGGAAGTTGCCCTCAAACAACTGGACGACATGAAACGTTTCCGTCAGCAATCCGGCCCTCAAATGAGTAACCGTTTCCAGGGTATTATCGAAACCGTATGGTCAGGTGCCGATCGTTTTCTGGAAAGTTATTATAAGCCGGAAACATACCAACAGGATATATCGGAAGCTGTTGTGATCAAAAAATTGATCGAGGCTTATAAAGAAATGGATAATAAATAGATTTCCTGATAAAGTACAGGAATTAATAAACAGTAAGGCCGGACTTATTAAAAAGCCCGGCCTCTTTTTATTATATTACAATCGATTTATAATAGATCGGACGCTAATTCCGATAACTGGCTTCGTTCGCCTTTGATTAGATTGATATGGGCAAACAACTCCTGCCCTTTCATCTTATCCACCATATAGGCCAGACCATTACTCTGGGCATCCAGATACGGTGAGTCGATCTGCTGAATATCACCGGTAAAGACCATTTTCGTTCCTTCTCCGGCACGGGTAATGATCGTCTTGATCTCGTGCGGTGTCAGGTTCTGTGCTTCATCGATGATACAGAATGTTTCTGACAAACTACGACCGCGGATAAAAGCCAAAGCCTCGATAACCAACTGATTATTCTTCTGCAGATCATCTATCTTACGAACATCCTGGCTTCCCGGAGCAAACTGGTTCTTAATTACATTCAGGTTATCGAACAAAGGCTGCATATAAGGAGCCACTTTCTGCTTCTCGTCACCCGGCAGGAATCCGATATCCTTATTCGCCAATGCAACGATCGGACGAGCCAATAAAATCTGTTTGTATAACCCAGCCTGTTTAAGGGCGGCAGCCAAGGCCAGCAAGGTCTTTCCGGTTCCGGCTTTACCTGTCAGTCCAACCAGCTTAACATCCGGATCATTCAATATTTCAAAGGCGAAACTCTGCTCCGCATTACGGGGTTGTATCCCATAATTCGAACTCTTTTCCACCTTCTTTATCTTTCCTGTAAATGGATTATAACGAGCTAAAACAGAAGCACGTATACTCTTTAATATAAAGCATTCGTTCGGCTCCAGTTTCGACTTAAATTCAAACAGATCCGCATCGAGTCCTTCGGGTGTCGAATATATCTTGTCGATCAGGTCAGGATCAATATTTTCATAGGTATCCTGTGCCCGTTCAAAGATATCGACATTGACCACTTTGTCGGTGATATAGTCTTCCACCTGAATACCCAAAGCACGGGCTTTCATACGAAGATTGACATCCTTCGTTACCAGGATAGTCTGTACTTTCGGATTCTTTTCCGCAACGGAAAGTGTACAGGATAAAATCCGGTGGTCCGGTGTCTTTTCCGGGAAAGACAATGCAATCTTTTCCTGATACTTATCGCCGGTTACCACATGTAATGTTCCTAAACCTGCTCCTAACGAAGCACCCTTCAGGAAGAGATCATTACTGGTTATCAGATCCAACTCGCGTACAAATTCACGGGCGTTATAATTAATCTGGTCGCTCCCCTTTTTAAACTTATCCAACTCTTCCAACACGACGATAGGAAGATAGATATCATTCTCCTGAAAATTTTCGATACACTTGTAGTCATGCAAGATAACGTTCGTATCCAATACAAAATTCTTCTTTGCTCCCATGATCATTTCGATTTAATGATTATCGCTTCTAAGTTAAAAACATTTTTGAGACTTATTTAGTTTAAAAGGTAAAATAAAGTTGAAAGACCAATTTATTCCGTATTCAGGCGAATTGCATAATTCTAATTTAAATCTTGTATGTATATTTGCCGTACAATGATTTTTTACAAACAATAAAATCTAACACTTATGATCTTTAGTACTAAAAAACTCAAACTCGTATCTCTGTTTCTATTAACAGCGGCTTGCTCATTCGGGCAAAGTAACACGTCCGCATTATTGCCTTTGCCCAATCACATCGAACAGGTTACAGGCAAGAAAAATTTCACTATCACTCCGCAGACAACCGTAAAAACAAATTTACCGAAACAGGCATTTTGTTTATTCGAGTTGCAGCGTATATTAAGGAATAGAGTTGGCCAACCTGCGATTATGGGAGGTTTTACCGCCAGTGGAAACTCCCTGATCGAATTATCGACAGACCCCAGAATAAAAGGGAAAGAACATTATATTCTCGATATATCAGAGAATAAAGTCTCCATCAAAGGAGCCACACAAGATGCTCTCTTCTACGGATTAAAGACGTTGGACCAAATATTATTGGGAGATGTTTGTAACACGGCAAATAAACAGATCGCCCCCATTCGTATCGACGACGAACCTCGTTTCGGCTACCGTGCTCTTATGCTCGATCCGGCCCGTCACTTCCTTCCTGTCGAAGATGTAAAATTCTACATCGATCAGATGGCTAAATACAAATATAATGTACTGCAACTTCACCTGACGGATGATCAGGGTTGGCGGGTCGAAATAAAAAAGCATCCGGGATTGACTGAAACCGGTGCCTTCCGTAATCCCCAAACCGGACCTAACGGACCGGATAACGGCTATTATACCCAGCAACAACTGAAAGACCTCATCCAATATGCAGCCGACAGGAACGTGGAAATCATCCCGGAACTGGATATACCTGGACATACGGTTGCCGTATTGGCTACTTATCCGGAACTCGGCTGTACCCATACCGATACGATTCAAAAAATCATGGGTAAGACGGTCGACCTGATGCTTTGTGCCAATAACGACAAGGTATATACCGTATACGACGATGTCATCAAAGAGATAGCCGAACTTTTCCCTTCCTCCAAAATACACCTGGGAGGCGACGAAGCCGTTATCGAAAAGAACTGGACGAAATGCGACCGTTGCCAGTCATTAATGAAGCAATTAGGCTATACCAAGGAATCGCAGTTGATGAATTATTTCTTCGATAAGATACTGGCCTCTGTCCGCAAATACGGAAAAGAACCGGTTTTATGGTGCGAGTTGGACAATATCCGTATGCCGGCCAATGAATATCTGTTTGACTATCCCAAAGATGCCACACTGATAACCTGGCGTGCCGGACTTACTCCTAAATGTATTGAACTGACAGCCAAACACGGCAACTCGCTAATCATGGCTCCGGGTGAATACACCTACCTTGATTATCCTCAGTTCAAAGGCGACCTTCCGGAATTTAATAACTGGGGAATGCCTGTTACCACGCTGGAAACCTGTTATCAGTTCGATCCGGGTTACGGACTTCCGGCAGCACAACAGGCACATATCCTGGGTATCTCCGGCACATTATGGGGAGAAGCGATAAAAGATATCAACCGGGTAACCTATATGACTTATCCGCGCGGGCTGGCTTTGGCAGAAGCCGGATGGACGCAAATGGAGTATCGTAACTGGGATTCGTTCAAAGAAAGGATGTATCCGAATTTGATGAATCTGATGAAACTAGGCGTATCGATCAGGATTCCTTTTGAGATCGTACCCCGATAAGGCTGAAATATAACTCTTTCTGAACCTGATCGATCTGTTCCAACCGCACTGTTACCAAGTCTCCCAAAACAAATTTCCGTTTGGTACGGCGGCCGGTCAGGTTCAACTGTTCTTCATTATAATCGAAATATTCGTCTCCCAAGCTACGGACAGGAATCAGTCCCCCACATTTTAGATCGATCAACTCCACATATAATCCCCAAGACTTTACATTCACGACAATACCGGGAAATACTTCTCCCTCCTTTCCTTTCATATGCTCAATCTGCATATAGTTAACCGAATCCCGTTCGGCACTGGCTATAATCACTTCTTTTTCAGAACAATGCCTACAAGCTGCTTCATATTTAGCTCGTCTCACATAAGCTCCTCCGGCCAGGTAATGTGCGAGCAAGCGATGTACCAGCATATCCGGATAACGCCGGATGGGAGAAGTAAAATGTGAATAACAATCCAAAGCCAATCCATAATGACCGGTATTGCAGGTAGAATATTTAGCCTTGTGCATGTGGCGAATAGACAATAACTCCAAAGCACCTCGAAGAGAGTCATCGGTTATATTTTCCAACAAGTGGTTCAAATTTCGCGAATCTTTCAGCTGTTTCTTATTTATTTCCGGCAAATAATAATAAATCAGATCGCATAGTTTATCTAACTTTTCTTTCTTAGGAGAAGAGTGAACGCGATAGATAAAAGGTCTCTTTCGCTTGCCTTCCTTCGGCATATAAGTAACCAATTTGGCCACACTTTGATTGGCCAACAACATAAATTCTTCGATCAACTTATGAGAGTCCAACCGGGCTTGACCATGGTTAAAGCAGACAGCTCCCTGCTCAAAACGTTTTTTGCGTAACAACCGGGCCATTTGGTTTAATGCTATTATTTCATCTTTGTAATCGCCGTTACCAATTTCCAATATGCATTGAACCTCTTCATAAGAGAAACGGCGGTTGCTCCTGATCACAGTCCGACAAACATCCATATTACTGATACGAGCCCTATTATCCAACTCAAAAATGACGGAGAAACAGAGCTTATCCGCGTCCGGCTGTAGAGAACAAATCTGATTGCATAAACGCTCCGGTAACATCGGGACCGTTTGATTTGGCATATAGATAGACATTCCACGGGATGCAGCTTCCCGGTCTATCGCACTTCCTGGTTTTACGTAATAAGTAACGTCTGCAATGTGCACCCCGACTTCCCAATTCCCATTGTCCAGACGGCGTGCAGAGAGTGCATCATCAAAATCTTTAGCCTCTGCCGGATCGATTGTAAATGTTTTTATTCCCCTAAAATCTCTTCGGTTGATTATTTCATTCTCGGAGATTGCGGAAGAAATCCTATCCACCCTCTTTGCGATATGAGGCGGATATTGATAAGGCAAACCGTATTCTAACAGTATGGCTTTCATTTCTGCTTGGATTTCCCCAGCCTTTCCCAACACTTCGAGAATCTCACCGGAAGGATTGTCTTGATCTTCATTCCATGAAATGATACGGACAAGTACCTTGTCGCCATCTCTCCCGCCATGAAGTCTGTTTGACCGAATAAAAACATTATTTTCCAATGTTTTACTTTCTGTAATCAAAAAAGCCAGTCCCTTCGTTATGCATAATGTTCCTGTCAGCCGTTGTTCCTTTCTGTGAAGTATTTCAATCACTTCACCTTCAGGTGAAGGACCTGTTCGCTTCGTCAGCAGCCTGATCTTCACCAAGTCGCCATCCAATGCCCGAAAGGAACAATGAAGGCTGACAGCAATACGGGGTGTACTATCATCCGGAAGGAAATAGTTATTTCCATTGCGACGACGAATAAACCGTCCGGATAAAATGATTCCCTTATCATTGTAACGGTAACGTCCGCGATTTATCTCTGTAATGAAATTTTCATCTGCCAGATCATAAAGAATTTCTACGACTTGCAACATTTCCTCGGGTTTTACAATACCGATTTGTTTGCTTATCTGTTTATAATTAAATAGTTTATGAGGAGACCGAGTAAATATTAGAGCCATAACATGCTGTAATATATATCTTTTCTTCATCTAATATTTTCGTGTAATTAACATTTATAATCAATACACAAAATTAAATGAATATTATCGATATTCGCCTAGTATCCTACAAATATTTAACAACAGAGAGACCATCAATCAAAGGATTACACTACTTCTCTCCTTCTAAAACAAGCAGATATATGCGATTTTTATTTACCGAATCGGGATGTATCTACCTTATCATGCTTTTTACTTTTATAACCACCGAACTTCCATATAAAGGAAACCGTCACACAACGTGTATCGTCAATCTTCGTCAAGCGACTATATTGGTTTGCCTGATTAATCTCTACCTTTTTCGGAAGATTGCTTCGGAAGATATTATCGCACTTCAAGAGAACCGTCGCTTTATCATTAGCGAACTGCCATTTCAAACCGGCTGAAACATTATATACGTAACCCAGGTCGTAGATACCCTGCACTGCTCCTGTTATATAATAACCATTCAAATCCAGCTTCAGGTTCGGACGTGATTTGGAAAGCGTGAACGTATTATTCAGAAAGAATTGTCCCAGATATTTACTGTTATCAAAAGAAATATCATTGAAATGATCCAGTTTCTGACGCATCCTGATTCCTTGTGCCGTAAACTGGCTATTCATGAACTCACCGATACGGAACGGAATAACAGCCCCTATTCCTGCCGTTAAATTATAATCCATATTTTCATAACGGAACACATTTTTCAGTTCCGTAGAACTTTGATACGGCAACTGGGCAAAGTAATCCGGTTCGTACTGCGCGAAAACCATAAAGGTATACTTCTGTTTCAGGATATAGAGGAATTGCCCTTCATACGAACGATAAGGCTTCAGAGCCGGATTACCCATCACGACAGAATAAGAATTTAGGGGTGTTATCTGCGGTGTTATTTCCCAATAAGAAGGATAGGTTTTGTTGCTGTTCACGTTTAACTGCAAAATATGTTGCGGTGTAAAAACATAACTCAAAGAAGCGTTCGGAAAAAATGTCCAGTCATTCCAAAGAGTCGATTTACTCCCGTTAGAGTTATAATCCGACCTGAAATACTCTCCTTTCAATGAAGCGGTTGCCGAAAAATGCTCTCCGAAATCCTTGGACACTTCCGCAAAGAGATTGCCCGTATATTCCTTTTGCGTATTATTTTCCAATAAATCCGGATCTGGTTCATACCCATTACCTTTATTATATAGATAATCGATATAAGTTTTCGAGGAAGTGTAGCCACCGTGGACACCGTAGTTCAGTGTCCATCCGGTGGCAAAAGTGTGTGTATGATTGGCAAATAGTGCCCATTGTGAAATATTCTGCCTGGAATTATTCTGCATATCCGTCAACGTTTCCTGTCCGCGGTTTTCCAAAAAGTTCTGGAAAGACGGAGATTTATAGCGTGTAAAATCCATTCCGGCAGTGATACCCGTATGACCGTCATATTGCACACGGATATTATGTAAAGTTATTTTATCCTCTCCGGTAGTCCGGCTGAAACGTTGGTCACTTGTCTCTGCATCCTGCAGTACAGAAAAAGAAGTTTCTGCTACACGATTCTTTTTTATATTATTGCCACCCAGAGTATATGCAGCAGATAACTTATCTTCATTCTTCAATTTATAGTCTACGCCTAACCGCATATCTCCGCTGTTTATACGGCCATTGCCACGGCCTGACTGATAAATTTCCGTCACACTATTCTCCAGGGTATGTCTTGCCATAATATTTTCCCCTTCAAAATATCGTCCTTTCTCTCCGTTTACCAAAAAATCGACAGTCAGGTTAGATGTAGAATATAAGAGATTCGCATGTGCCTTACCTGTTGCAAAATGTTTCTGCAGATAATCAACACCGGCTTCACCCTGTAAAGCCGTTTCTTCTGTCGACCCCTTATCTAATATAACGTTAATAACAGCTCCTTTAATATTGTATTTTGCAGGGGCATTATACATAACCTCTACATTTTTTACCCGCGAAGAAGGAATACTCTTCAACATCGTGATCAACTGGTCCAGCGACATCGTCGTTAACTGTCCATTCAGGATAATTCTCGGAGCCCCTGCCCCCAACAATTGAATCTCGTCTGCACCGCCGATAATACCGGGTAATTGTTTTACAGCATCGAAAGCATTACTCACTGATTTATCTTTCATCAGTTGCGGAACATCGTATTTCAATGCGCCATTCTCCACTTTGACCTTCGGACGTTCGGCTTTTACCACCACTCCGCCCAGTTCATAATCTTTAGCTGTCAGACGAATCGTTCCGGCATCCGCCTGTGAAATCTCTTGCTGGAAAGGTTCGTATAAGAGATGTTGAAAGAGAAGCCGGTAAGCCGGATCAGCTGTCCGGTTCAGGTTAAACTGTCCGAGACTATCGGTCACCACAGCATCCACATAAACGGAATCCAATGTCTGAAGTACGACAGCTACGCCATCTATCGGAACATTATCCATATCGGTTACCTTTCCGTGAATCATATTTTGAGCGATCAACATCCCATTACCGGTAACCAGCAAAAACATCATGTAGTAAAGTATTCGTTTCATATCCATCGATTTTATTTGTTTCTCATTGCAAAGGAAAGGAGTTACAATGAGAAACTGTGTTACCGTTGGCTTATGAAGTGTTATTTAGTCTTACCGCCGATTAGAAAACAAAACGAGAATTGATTATAAAATAATTCCAAGAATACTTTTTTGATATTTAATTTATATCTTTGAGACTATTAATAACATAGCGCCTTAGATTAAAAGCTACAAAAAGCAATCACACAGTTAAGATGCGCTACATAAATATAATCTGTAATGGGAAGTAGCGATAAAATCTCCAAGAATTTCAACGGCACTGTTCATTTGGAATATTTGCCATGTATCAATTATGCAATGATACATAACCATGTACCAGCATTCAGTTTTTGTGAATTGATAAATAATGACGAGATAGATTGGAACGAGGTAAAGATCTCCATAAGCGGAGAACTCATCAAATATTCCGATTGTGTTTTTGATATCGTGCCACAGGGACAAAATATACAAATCGTTTCACTCGAAATATCTCCCGAAGTTGAAAGATTAATCGAACTTACGGAAGGAATAGATACTACTTTTAACCTGATCATCTCAACTGGTGGCGAAGTCCTTTATCAACAGGCTTACCCCATCCAATTAATGGCGTACGACCAATGGCCCGGCGCCAGCATCATGCCTGAACTCCTGGCCTCTTTTGTAACCCCTAACCATCCGTTGCTATCGAGGGTTAGCGTAAACGCGTCACGGTTCCTTGAAGAATGGACCGGCAATTCCGCATTAGACGAATACCAGACACAAGACCCAAATCGTGTACGTGTATAGCATTTGATGATGCGGTCTTATTAGCGCAGAATGAGCTGAAGGACGAGAACAGATTTGATTTATTCATAGACGTCTACCGTTGTCGGTTGAATAAAATCAGACACTCCCCCAACGCATTGAAAATAATGGAAAATGGCAAGTAAAAAATGAAGGCATTGAACATGAAAATGCCACAAAAAAGGTAAACAGCCTGGACCGATTCGAGATAAAGTTGGATACTGCCAAACAAGAAACTACCAAACAAATTATCTGGGAACGAAAATTATTAGATTTTTCCTTACGAAATAATCTGATCAATGTGAAGTTGGGCAAAAGAGTAATACCGTTTATTTCTTTTGAGATCGACCATTTGGAAGACCGATTGCAGGCCGGAGAGAATTATCAGATACACCCCTGCCCCATTAAAGGAAAATTAGAGCCGAGAGATACCGGCATGTATGATTCCTCACTACTGAAAAACGAACTTGAGGAGTTGGTGATCAGTGAGCTGAAAAACAAAAGAATCTGTTCTTACCTAACCGAGAGCGAGCTCCAGAACGCACTGAAGTTTGTGTACAGGACGTCCCGTACAGCGATAGAGGAAAATGGGGCAAATTCATTATTTCTGGTACTGGGCATTCTCTAATGGTATGAGACCCCCAAAAGTATAAAGCCTCGTTTCGCTCCTATTTTATTGTTACCGATTGATATTATACGACGAGGAGGTACAAATGGATATGTAATTCGAACCAGGGACGAAGAGATCATATTGAATATCACCTTGGTAGAGTTATTAAAACAACAATTCGACATCAATCTTTCCGGACTTAATCCACTACCCAAGGATGACAGTGGAGTAGATGTAAAAAAGATATTTGCCGCAATTCGTACCTGTATCCGCAATCAAAAACGCTGGGACGTGGTGGAAGAATCCATGATCGGACTGTTCTCATTCAACAAGTTCGTTATGTGGAATGACATCCATACCAATGCTGACAAGTTGAAGGAGAACCTTATTCTAGCCAGTCTGATGGAGAATCGTATTAAATGGCAGGATACTAGCCAAGAAGTTGACGCAAGGGAAATTGACAAATATATAGAACCTTCCGGTTTTGCGATTCCAATTGATGTGGACTCTTCCCAACTGGAAGCAGTTATCGAATCGGGAGAAGGAAAGAGCTTTATCCTGCACGGGCCTCCAGGAACCGGAAAGTCCCAGACTATCACCAATATGATAGCTAATGCTTTATACAAAGGGAAACGTGTTTTATTTGTCGCAGAAAAAATGGCAGCACTCTCAGTCGTCCAGAACCGATTAGCCAAGATCGGCTTGGAGCCATTCTGCCTGGAACTACATTCCAATAAAGTAACTAAAACTCATTTCCTTGCACAGCTTCAGAAAGCGATCGAGGTTGTACATATCCAGTCTCCTTATGAATTCGAGAATATTTCCCAGCAATTATTTGAACGTAGGAGGAAATTAATCGATTATATGGAGGCCTTGCATAACCCTCATGCATACGGTTATTCCCTTTTTGACTGTATTACGAATTATTTATCCATTCAGGGTGATGAGTTAGTAATCGATTCTACCCTATTGGATTCCATTACGAAAGACGAGCTTACGGTCCTTACAGAAAAAATAAAAGAGCTCGATACAATCTTTCAGATAATAGGACAGCCGGAAACACATCCGCTAAAAGGATTGGAACCATATGATATTTCACTTGAGAGTAACCAAAAGTTAGAGAATAGCATCAGCCGTCTTATGGAGCTACTTCCGATAATATCCACCGGAAGAACTTTTTTCTCTGACAATTGGAATTTCGTAATCCCTGACAGCTGGGAGGGGATTGAGTTAATGGCCCAGATGAGCAGCAGACTGGTCGCTATCCCCTATCTGAACAAAAGCTTACTGGAACTGGGAGGCAAAGAGGAACTGATTGGGGAATGGCAGGAGATCATTAGCTCCGGACAAGAACGTGACAGAATATTGGCAGAACTTTCCAAAGATTACGCGCCGGAAATTTTGGAAGAAAACGTGTTTACCCTCCAACAAGAATGGAAAGCCATCGAAATGAAATGGTTCCTCCCTAAATACTTTGCCAAACGCTCTTACCTAAAAAAGTTGAGATTTTATAGCCCCAGCCTGCAAGAGACAAAGATCCCGAATCTCCTCGATCAACTTGGGACCTATCAAAAACAGAATAAGATCGTCCAAGAACATTCATCGGAACTACAATCTCTTTTTGGCCATTTGGGGAGACGTAATAAAGAGAAATGGGATGAGATTACCTCTATTTTATCGGCTATCCCAGGTGTTTATCAGAATTTATTAGAATACGCACGGCTCACCCAAAGAAGCTTACCTGAGACACTTAACCGTTTTTCCGATAAAATGGGTGATGACTGGAACCTATTCTTACAGTCCAACAAAAATTTACTGAACCAGTTGATACAAACATCCGATCAAATGAATCAGGTTATCCATGATTTGAGAAGATTATGTAATATCGAATTGCCGGAAAGCAACCTTGAAGCGCAACTTCCAATACTGCTAAAAAATTGGAAGGAGCACCTGAATATGACTAAAGATTGGTATCAATGGTGCATCCGGAAAAGAGAACTTGAAGCACGAGGTTTATCCATGGTTACGAATTATATCCTAAACGAGCATAAGAACGGTACCGAAGCCTCTAATACACTTCTTAAAGGTATCTATCATAAACTCGCCTTAAAAACTGTTGACGCTGACAAGACCTTACGCCTATTCAATGGATTGCTTTTTGAGGAGATAATTACCAAATACAAACAACTAACCTACGAGTTTCAAAAATTAAGCAAAAAAGAGCTATATAGCAGATTGGCCTCACGCATACCTTCATTAACTATGGAAGCGACTTCCAATTCTGAGGTTGGCATTTTGAAACGAAATATATCCAACGGAGGACGCGGCACATCGATCCGTAAGCTCATAGACCAAATACCGACATTACTTCCGAAGCTATGCCCATGTATGTTAATGAGCCCGATATCTGTAGCCCAATACATTGATTTAAGCGCTGAGAAATTCGATCTTGTGATTTTCGATGAAGCCTCACAAATGCCCACCAATGAGGCTGTTGGAGCAATAGCACGAGGCAAAGCACTGGTTGTCGTCGGAGACCCTAAGCAGATGCCACCAACGAGTTTCTTCTCTTCTACTCAAGTGAATGAGGAAGATGCCGCATTCGATGACATGGAAAGTATCCTGGATGACTGCATATAGCTTTCCATACCATCACGTTATCTGACATGGCACTATCGTAGTAAACACGAAAGTCTTATCGCTTTTAGTAATGCCCAGTATTACGGGGCTAAATTATATACTTTTCCTTCTGTTGACGACCGGATATCCAAAGTCCGCCTGTTTAGGGTCGACGGCTCATATGACAAAGGGCGCACACGCAGTAACCGTGCGGAAAGCGAAGCTATAGTAAATGAAATACTTCGCCGTCTAAGAACACCGGAACTTTCCGGAAAAAGTATAGGTGTTGTTTCTTTCAGCCAGGTTCAACAGAACTTGATAGAAGATATGCTCCTCGAAGAATTAAGTAAATATCCGGAACTGGAAGAGAAAGCATACCAATGTGATGAGCCTATTTTCATAAAAAATTTAGAAAACGTACAAGGGGATGAGCGTGATATAATTCTATTCTCTATTGGATATGGTCCGGACAAAAACGGAAATGTATCCATGAACTTTGGTCCTTTAAATAATAAAGGAGGTGAACGACGACTGAATGTGGCTGTATCCCGTGCCCGATATGAGATGATCATTTTCTCTACCCTCAGATCTGATCACAATCTGAATATAACATTCTCTTGTTAACTTTTAATTTTTTAATATGCTTCCACTAAAGTTTTATGTATGTAGTGTTTTTCAATTCACGTATTGTAATTGAACTGTTTATTTTGGCAATACCGTTTATGCGTGTCAGTTTTTCGAATCTGAATTTATCATAGGCATCCAAGTCTTCAAGAACGATTTTGATTAAAAGTTCGTATTCACCCCCAATGGAATAACATTCGACAACTTCTTCCAATTGAACGATTTCATTTACGAAACGGGCGTAGTTCTCATGCTCATGAACCAATAACGCAAGACGGCAAAACACAACTAACGGTTTACCGATTTTGTCTTTATTTACAATAGCAGCATAGTGAGAGATATATCCATCGCTTTCCAAACGCTTTACCCTGTCATATAAAGGGCTTTTGGATAGGTTTAACTCATCTGCCAATACTTTCATGTTCTGTTTGGCATCCTTTTGCAGTGCATTTAATATGATTTTATCCGTTTTGTCCATTTTGTACCGTATTTTTTCCTGTTTATCTTTTTTATTTAGTTAGTTATGCAGGATTATTTCCTGTTTTATACGCAAAAATACAACATCTTCCTCATTTTTCAACATGATACCCAGCATATATATTGAATTTCTTATCTTTGCACAGGAAATAATTCTAGAAGTTAAAAAGATAAGAATATTCAAACTGTACTTGATGAATAATAAGAACCAAGCTTTTTATAATGCGCGTAAACTGGCACTGACTAAAGCATTTCCGGTAATGCTCGGTATAGCTTTCCTCGGTGTCGGATATGGGGTATATATGCGTTCCTGCGGGTTCGGCATAATATGGCCTGTCTGCATGGCAGCTACTATATTTGCCGGTTCGATGGAGTTTGTTACTGTTAGCTTATTGCTTAGTACGTTCAATCCCGGTTATGCCCTGCTTTTAACGTTGATAGTGAACGGAAGACATTTGTTCTATGGAATATCCATGTTGGAAAAGTATAGCGACATGGGGAAAAAGAAAATATGGGCTGTTTCCGGACTGATAGATGAAGCGTTTTCACTCAACTATATGACAGATGTCCCTCCTGGAACAGACCGGAATTGGTTCATGCTCTTTGTTTCGGTCTATCTTTATGTGTCATGGATAGGAGGAACTATTATTGGTGCGATTTCTGCCAGTGAAGCCATTGCAAGCACTAAGGGAGTAGGTTTTGTCATGACAGCCCTGTTTATCGTGATATTCATCAGCCAGTGGCAAAAAGAACAAACGCACGGCAGTTCTATATTAGGACTATTAGTTGCAGGCGCGTGCCTAATGCTTTTCGGCAAGGCATATTTCATGCTTCCTACGATCTTGATTATCACTGTAATTTTTATGGTTCGTTGGCTGACTACAAAAGATAAGGAGAAACTGACATGACGGTTACGGAACAAATTATCACCATACTTATTGTGGCACTCACCACACAGTTAACCCGTTGGATTCCATTCTGGATCTTCAGGTCTAGCGCACACACTCCCCAGTATGTAAACTACTTGGGCAGGGTATTACCTCCTGCCATATTTGGTATGTTGGTGATCTATTGCTACAAGGATACGGATTTTCTATCACCTTCATACGGCATCCCGGAAATAGTATCGGGAATCTGTGTGGTAGTTATTCAAATGCTTTTTAAAAACATGGCTTGTTCTATTTTGTTAGGGACAGGGTTATATATTCTTCTTGTGAACTGAAATATAGCTATGGTGACTGCCTTCTCCCGAATATGGGAGAAGGCGATGAAGCAGCTCAATATATTCGTCTGTTATGGCATAGATTCCCTATTTCAACCTCTTACCATCCGAAAAAGCATTACCTACCTTTTTACCCACTTCCAGGTAATCGTTATTGAACGGGTCGAATATAATGGGAGACACTTTGGATACATCCACTTTACCGTTTTCGTCGAGAACGCGCTCATCTACGCTTACGTTTATTATTTCACCTCGCAAAATACAGGTCTCTGGGTTATAGTCCTTCAATTTACATTCCAGCACTACAGACAATTCGTCAATCAACGGTGCATCCACAAACTCCGAACGAGTAGCATGAAAACCTGCACGGGCGAATTTATCCGAAACTCTATTACCGGAAACAATACCCACGTAATCACAGGCAACCACCTGCCCGACTTCTGCCATACTCACGGTAAAAGCTTTACGCTTCAGGATATTTGCTGTCGTTTTATGTCCCTCACTGATACAAATACTAATTTCATGCATCTCGCTGATACCACCCCAAGCGGCATTCATAACATTGGGAGTTCCATCTTCATCATAAGCAGCGATAATAAACACCGGCTGCGGATAAGTAAAGGGCTTTGACCCAAAATTCTTTCTCATAATAATTTATTTTTTAGTCCACTTCTTAATATCTTCCTTTGTCGCACCATTCAAAAGTCGGCCCTTCTGCCATTTCAGATCAGGATAGGTTTCCTGCAGCTCTTTTTCTGCATTAGAAATACTGCTGCTACCCGATGTTGCAAACGGGATAATCGTCTTGCCTGCAAAATTATTGCTCTCAATAAAAGTATTGATGATTCTCGGAGCAGAATTCCACCAAATAGGGAAACCTATATAAACGGTATCGTAATCTGCAAAATTCTCAGGTTTGGAATTCAATGCAGGACGTGATTTGGCATCTGACATCTCTACACTGCTACGCGAGGATTTGTCATGCCAATCCAGGTCAGCAGCGACATATTCTTTTTCAGGTTGTATTTCGTAGAGCGTTCCACCTGTAACTTCTACAATCAACTTAGCAGCTTTCTCCGTTGTTCCTGTTGCCGAAAAATAAGCGACCAATGTCTTATCACTCTGCGTCTGTGCATTTATGGGGATACATAACATCATGATCACTACTATAATCATACCTTTAACTTTCCTTGTTGTCATATGTAATTCTTATTTTTATTGTTATGACACAAAATTACAGAATAGTATCCAATATAAAAGTATATAAATCACTGATTATCTAACCCAAATTACTGGTAAATTTAAATGCATGAACCCCATAGCGGCATCACTATAGAGTTTCATTAAATGTCATTCATCCGGCTCACTTACATGAGCCGTTTCTTTTTAGCAATATCTCTTATTGAAATTTCTTATCCTCTTCGAGGAGTTCCTGGCTACATTGCTCCACAGTCAAAGGGGTAAAGAGTTCTATAAGATTTTCTTCGGGATCGCGCAGGTACAGGGTACGCATTCCCCAATCGGGCATATCCGTAGGTTCACTGATAAACGTCACGCCTTTTGCCTTTAGGGTGGCAAAGGTTTCGTCTACGTTATCTACACTGAAAGAGACCATTGATTTTTCGCGCATCGCTACGGGCTGCTGTTTATCGGCATTGCCTACCGATGGAGCCATCCAGTCGGATACAAAAAGGGCAAATCCTTCTATTCCTTCGGCTACTTTAAAACTGGCATATCCGCTATTTTCATCTCCCCAGGCTGGTTCTAATCCAAGCTGTTCGGTGTAGAATCTAAAGCATTTAGCGAAGTCTTTTACTAATAATCTTACATTACTGAATTTCATTGTTTTCTGATTAATGGTTTGTAATTAGATTCTTATAATCAAGATACAAATATAGTCAATTAGACGAATTACTGATCGTAAACCGCCAGCAACAAGCACACGACAGATCTGTTACATCCGGGAAACAGCTAACCATTTCTGTAACGATTCTTTCATCGATTGCGCTGGCGAAACCGGCATGTTCGATAAAACCGACCGGCGCACAAGGGTGATAAGGCATTCCTTTATCTTTTCGGGCTGATTGTACCCTGCAAACATTCACCCGGTAGATCAGGGATTCGCCCTCCCTGAAAAGATCCACAGAAGGATTTGCCAAAGCTGAAAATCGAATAGCTAACGCTTTCTCTAGCCCGTCGAGCCCCGGCTTTTCGGGAAGGTTCAGAAAGTTCTTAATTCTTAAGGCCTCGGTACGGGTAAACCTCGTCCACGCTTGCTTATCATGCAACATAGCGTCATCCATTCCACATTCCGCTTCCACGGACTGAAACCACACTCCGTCAAGAGCATAAATATTCCTGGCATATATTCTTACCAAATCTTTTAATTCCTCTTTTGTCAATAGGTCAAGCTGATCTGTCATATTCTTCAAATTAAAATAGCTACTACTATATTTTTTTACCGGTCACAGTGATAGAATATATCCCTACATTCCCCGCTTTATAGCTGGATATTGTCGATTCATCCAAATGTTCTTCCAATACCTCGTCAGGAATCAGGACTGTTTTTGTCCGTTTGACTTCGATATTTGCAAATGCCGCCTTTTCAATCTCAGCTAAATAATCTTCCCGTTGAATTGCACTGGCAATACAACCGGCATACATGGAAGCATTGTCCGTAAACTCTTTTGGAAATACGCCGTTCAAAACCACATCCGACACACAAAAATGACCTCCGTGTTTGAGAACACGATGTATTTCTTTAAAAATCTTATTCTTTTCAGGAAGAAGATTCAAGACGCAATTACTCACGACCACATCTATTGAATTATCAGCCAGTGGGATATCTTCTATATCTCCTTCGATAAACTCCACATTCGTATACCCCCGCTTTATCGCATTTTTACGGGCTTTCTCGATCATTTGCGGAGAGAAATCAACCCCGATCACTTTACCGCTTTCACCTGTTTCAGCTCTGGCAATAAAGCAGTCGTTACCAGCTCCCGAACCCAAGTCCAAAACTATATCTCCTTCCTTTATACCGGCATATTGGGTAGGAAGTCCGCACCCTACACCTAAATCGGCATCAGCTTCATATCCCTTCAGCTGGCTGTAATCCTCACTCATAATGGTAAAGACCTTTTTTGAGGGAGCCATGGGTTTTGTACCGCAACAACAACCGGATTTTAATAAATTACTGTTTAGTGCCAGTTGGCTATACTGTTCTTTGACTAATGCTTTTTTCTCTTCGTTCGTTTTCATATATATAATTTTAAACGATCCGTACTTATACGGATTAATGGATATTTCTATTTATTATTACAGTTTTCTTTCTCATCAATAGCGACAAAGAATAAAGAAAATAAGTTTTTCGCCTCTTCCCAACTCTCCTGATTAATGCAATATTTAACCGTAGGAAGAATAATTTCTCCTTGTATCAATTCGGCATCTTTCAGCTCTTTCAAATGCTGTGAAAGGGTACTTTTGGCAATTGGCAGCACTTCCGACATGTCCCCATGATAACAACATTCCTGACTTGCCAGCATTTGTAATATGGCTATACGGATAGGATGTCCCAATGCTTTAGCAAAACGAGCCAATCTTTCTTGTTCAGTTGTAAATTCTTTTCTTGACATAGAATAAAAATATTATTCGCAAATATACGAACAATATTCAATTCGCAATATCACGAACAATCATTTATTCTTTTTTAATACATAATCCACTATCCCCCGCAAAACTCCACAATCGTCATCTTCCCAACCAACAGTTGAAACACAAAAAACAACCCCTTGCATCCCCTATATCCAAATAGAACCGGGAATTAAGGGGATAATTATCAGAATGACAATTTTCAATTTTGCGAATAACGGTAATCGCTGGGTGCAACACCCGTTATTTTCTTGAATATAAGACTGAAATACTGTACATTCGGATAACCCAGTTGGCGGGCTATGATGGTAGGTGTGGCATCGGATTTCAGTAACATTCGTTTAGCAACTTCCAACCGTTTGAATTCGAAATACTGTTCCAGCGTCTTGCCCGTTTCAAATTTCAGCAGGTCGTTGAAATAGGATGTAGAAAGATTGAGCCTCTTCGCAAGATAGTCGGGTGCAGGCAGTTTGCCGTTTTGCAATCTGCCGGAGCTTATATAGTCATCGAGCAACTGCTCCATTTTTTCCAGAATGGTCTTATTCTTATTCTCACGGGTGATAAACTGACGTTCGTAGTAGCGGGTACAATAGTCCAGTAACAATTCAATGTGCCGGGAAAGGATAGTGCTGCTATGCATATCGATCGAATGATGCAGTTCTTCCTCTATATTCCATAGACAGCAGGTGACTTTCTCCGTTTCACGCTGCGACAGGTGCAATGCTTCCTCCTTACGATAATGGAAGAAAGTGTAATTCTCTATGTGGTTCTTCAGTGTGGTCTGAAACAGCAAGTCCGGATGAAACACCAGCAGGTAGCCTTTGCCGGGCAAGGTTTTCTCCTCACTCATACGGAAAATTTCGCCGGGGGTAAGAAATACCATTGTTGCATTGGAATAATCATAGTATTTCCGTCCGCAACATGAACATTCGTCAGGGCAATTCTCTATCAGCAAGATAGCATAAAACTCAAACTTGACGGTATCCTGTTCCAACGACGGGCTCTCCAGATTGATAAGACTTACCTGTGGATGCAACGTCTTGCAGGCCAGACAACAGTTACAATCATATACGGTCTTAAAATCCAATGTATTTTTCTTTTCCATATCCTACTTACAGATTATTCAGTGTACAGTATTCGTATCTCGATTACAAAAATACGGGATACTTCCGTCACTTTTACAACCCAAATTACGGATTGTATAACCTTGTTTACGGATTACATAAATTACATATTTCGTCTGCTTCATAAATCTGTAATTGGGGTTATATAAGCCGTAATTCATCTACCAAGAAAACGATTAATTTCGTCGTTTATTTGTCTATATTGATTATTGTGTATATGTTTGCCACTAAATGCATAATACTTATACGTCATGAAAAAGCTCATCTTAGCGGCAATTCTCTGTTTCTGCTTTTCTATCCAGCAACAACATGCTTGTACCTCTATCATTATCTCAGGGAAAGCGACCCCCGACGGACGCCCTTTGATGTGGAAACATCGTGATACCGGTGCCCCTTACAATCATATTACCTATATTGACGAAGGAGGTTATCGTTTCCTTGGACTGGTGAACAGCGATGATCCGGACGGGGCTGTATGGACCGGTAGTAATGAAACAGGTTTCTCCATTATGAATACGGCTTCCTATAATCTAAAAGACGATGACGTAAAAGAAATGGATCATGAAGGACTACTGATGCGCCAGGCACTAAAAGTATGCAAAACCATACAAGACTTTGAGCACCTGCTCGATACCCTTCCCCGCCCTCTACGTGTAGAAGCCAACTTTGGTGTGATCGATGCTTATGGAGGCGCTGCCTATTATGAAACAAATAATAAACACTACTATAAAAAAGATGTCAACGATACCACCCTGGCTCCGGAAGGATATCTGATCTATACGAACTTTTCTTTCGAAGGCCGCACTGATGAAGGACTGGGATACATCCGTTATGATAACGCCCGAAAGATATTCAAACAAATGGAAAAGGAAGGATTTACCCCGGAACGCATCTTCAGGGAAGCCTCCCGTTCATTTTACAACAGCCAGCTCGACATAGACCTGAAAAATCCGGAGCAAAGTCCGAACAATCATTCCGGATGGTTTGTAGAACAGGATTTCATTCCACGAGCCGAAAGTACGGCTTCTATCGTGATACAAGGAATTAAACCGGGTATGCCGGCAGAACACACCATCATGTGGACCGCATTAGGATATCCTCCTGTTTCGGTAGCTCTACCGCTGTGGGTAAAAATGGGAAAAGACCAGCCCTCCCTGGTACAATACGATACAGCCCTAAAGACTGCCCCTCTCTGTTATTATTCCTCCCGCCTGAAAGACAAAGTGTATGCGATCCATCGTGGCAACGGACAAAAATATCTCCACTGGCAACTTCTCTGGAATAATGAAAAGACCGGTTATATACAGCAATTACAGCCGGTGGAAACACAGGTCTTCAAGCTATTCGAAACAGCTTCATCCAGCCATGACACACTGGATACAAAGAAAACAACGGATATCTATAAGCAAGCAGAATCAATCATTTCTGCCGCCTATAGGCAACTCGGGGCGTATTAAAGATGTGTTATTTAGTCTTAGATCATTTCCTAAAATCAACCCGATCAGGTTGTTTTATTTAAATCAACTCAATTAGGTTGTTTTTCTAAAATCAACCCGATTAGGTTGTTTTATTCATAAATAACAGTATATTTGTTCCTAAATGAATCCATCAAATCGTTTGTATGAAAATAAAAGGAGTTATAACAGGAGACATCATTCAATCGACCCATATAGATCCGGCAAACAGAAGTCTGTTATTGGATACGATCAACAACATTGTGCATGACACAGAGAAATGGGGAAGCATCCGATTAGATATCTATCGTGGCGATAGTTTTCAAATCATCATCAACAATCCGGTCAAGGCATTACGGACAGTTTTGTTGCTGCGTATCGGCCTGCAGGCAAAGTCACCTACATCTTTCAGGTGGGATGCACGGATGGCTTTAGGTATAGGTACTATAGATTTTGAAAAAGAAGAAAGTGTTATCGAATCCGACGGGGAAGCTTTCCGTTTTTCCGGTTGGGAATTCGATAAATTGGGACGTTCTAAAAACCTGGCTCTTAAAACTCCCTGGGATGAATTCAATGACGAGTTCAAAGTCAGTACAGCTTTTGTCGATGATATAGCATCCAATTGGACAATCACTCAGTCACAGGCTTTGTACTTGTCACTATTGACAGGTAAAACACAAAAAGAAATTGCAGACGACCTCCAAAAATCTTCTCAGGCCATCAGTAAATTATTAATCGGTGGTAAAGCTAATTTAATTGAACTATACCTTAACCGTTACGAACAACTCATATCAACCAAAAACCTATAATATTATGGAATGGACAGACCTTGATCTTCTATTAAAACTATTATTCTCTCATCTTGTCGTCGATTTCCTGTTACAGACGAACTCCATTGTCAGGAAAAAGAAAGAAGGGAATTGCCTGTATCACGTCATTCATAGCCTGACACAAGCGCTCGTTGCATATCTGATCGTTGGTCTATGGAATTGCTGGTTTATCATACCGGTTATTTTTGTTACTCATTTTGTTATCGACTACTGGAAAATAACATACAAAGAGAGACTCTCTTCTTTCATTATCGATCAAATATTGCACATTATTGTACTTTTTATTCTATGGATAGCCATTACCGGACAATACAGCATGATTGGGGAATCATGTCAGGCATTAATGAAATGCAATAAATGTTGGATCATCCTGATCGGATACCTGCTTGTTCTAAAACCTGCCTCTATCTTTCTGGGACTCTTTACCAGAAGATGGAGTTTAGGAGGAAATGTTTCCGAAAGTCTTCAAAATGCAGGTCAATGGATCGGATATCTGGAAAGAATACTCATTCTTACTTTCATTCTGATCGGTCAGATAGAAGCTATAGGATTTCTTCTGGCTGCAAAATCTATTTTCCGTTTCGGTGAATTGAATAAAAGTAAAGAAATTAAGACCACTGAATATGTGTTGATTGGAACTTTGGCAAGTTTCACGATTGCTATTCTCATTGGATTAATTATGGTCAAACTGATGGTCTTTCAACAAAGTGTTATTTAGTCTTACCATAACCCGTAGATTCTGAAACTTATCCTTTATTTTTGTCGGAAAGAAGAAAATGAAAGATGAAAACGAAACTACGTTTTAAGATTATTGCTGCACTGATCTGTTTGTCACTGGCTGCATTATTGTTTTCACAGGGATACTGGTTGAAGGGACTCTACGATTCAACCTGGGAACAAGTAAACGGAAATATACAGGATGCCATGCGTATGGCTGATTACAAGGAGCTATTCATCCGTATGGATTCACTGAGCGAGAATAAAGGATCCGGAACAATCACCTCCGAGATTAAACTTTCGAAGGACAGCACAGAAGAAATTTCACGAAACGGATTAATGGATACATTTTCCATAAAAGCAGATAAGAACCCCTTCAAATATAACGAAGCAGCCGAATCGCTCAATGAATACCTTGACCTGCTGACTTCACTGGAAGGTCAGATACAAGAGGCCTTGCACGTAAAACTCGATTCATTGATACCTATCGACTATATCCTGTACGATACTTTGCTCGTCATGGAACTCAAACAGTACGATATTTCCGTCCCCTATAAACTGGAAGTAATTCAGATGAAGGACAGCGTGCCCGAAACCATTATGACATTCCGGTCAGTCGAGACGTTCGACAATAAAGGAGTACAATTCAGCTATCCGATCAAAAGCGTAGAACCGGAACTATATTACCAACTAACATTAAAAGCCCCCTCCCAACTGGTATTCAAACAAATGGCAGGCATCCTCACTTCATCTCTTCTGCTGGTCATCCTGATTCTGATCGCTTTCATCTACCTACTTTATACGATCCTCAGACAGAAGACGATCGAAGAGTTGAAAACGGATTTTACCAACAATATGACACATGAACTAAAAACCCCGATATCCGTCGCCTATGCTGCCAACGACGTTTTGCTCAACTACGACACCCATGTCAGCGAGAAACAGAAGAAATACCTGGGTATCGTCCGGGAACAACTCACACAGTTGACCGGCCTGGTCGAACAGATACTCACCCTCTCTGTAGAGAACCGCAATACCTTCCGGCTGAAACAGGAATCGATCTGCGTAGCCGATATGATCGCCCCGCTCATTGAACAACATAAGCTGAAAGCAGAAAAACAGGTCGATATCACAACAAATATACCAGAGAACATTGCAGTATTTGCTGACCGTACGCATTTCTATAATATATTGGGTAACCTGATCGACAATGCGGTAAAATATTCCGGCGATAAACCTGCAGAAATATCTGTCAGTGCGGAGATACAGCCGAACGAGATCCGTGTATCCGTTACGGACAACGGTATCGGCATCAGCGATACGAATCTGCAACACATATTCGATAAGTTTTACCGGGTCCCCAGCGGCAACCTGCACAATGTAAAAGGTTTCGGACTAGGGCTATATTACGTAAAAGATATGATGTCGAAACATGGGGGATCAGTGACCGTCAAGAGTCAACCGGGAAAAGGCACGACATTCACCCTCCATTTCAAAAACTAAAAAAGAAAAAACTATGGCAAAGATAAAAGTATTATTAGTAGAAGACGAACCGACACTGGCAATGATCATCAAGGATACGCTGGATGGTGAAGAGTTCGATATCGTATTGGCTGCCGACGGCGAAGAAGGACTGGCGCTTTACAAAGAAATCAAACCGGATATTATCGTGACCGACATCATGATGCCTAAAATAGACGGCTTCACCCTGATACGGCATATCCGTAAAACAGACAGCCAGATACCTGTCCTCTTCCTCTCCGCTCGTTCTGCCGCGAACGATGTTGTCGAAGGTTTCGAGCTGGGCGGCAACGACTACCTGAAAAAGCCTTTCGGCATGGCGGAGCTGATCATCCGTATCAAAGCCTTACTGAATAAGATCACAGTACGCAAGGAAGAAAAAACAACTTTCAACCTCGGTCAATATACATTCGATGCAGTTACGCAAACATTATTATATTGCGGGGAGAAACAACTCCTGAGCAACCGCGAATCGGAAATACTCAAACGGCTTTGCGAAAACAAAGACCATGTATTGCCAATGAAAGACGTACTGCTCGACCTGTGGGGAGACGATTCTTTTTTCAATGCCCGCAGCCTGCACGTCTTCATTACCAAACTGCGACATAAACTATCGAAAGACGACTCGATAAAGATCCTGAATGTCCGGGGAATAGGCTATAAACTGATCATCGACTGAATCACCTTATAAACGATCCGTATGCAGACTAAACTATTTCTATCCGTACTATTTATCTGTTTCAGCCTTTTTCTGACGGCTAATAACGACCGGTATGTCATAGAAGCACACATCGGCGGAGTAAAAGATGGAACGGTGTTCTTCCTCAAACAGTTCGACAACCAGCGCATCATCAACTCCATGCGGATCGAAAAAGGAAAATTCCAGATGAAAGGGACACTGACCGACGTACCCCAACACTTATGGCTATGCACAACGATAGACGACGAGTTCCATTACTGCGACCTGCTCATCGACAAAGACACATTATACGTGGAAGGCCACCTCTCCGACTTCCCTAACGGACTGCATTTCAAAGGAGCCGATACCCACATGGGATATGCCGTTTACCTGGAAGAGACGCACGACCTTAACCAAAGGATCGACAGCCTGAATGCCGTCTCGATGGCCCAACACGAACTAGGTGCCATCGGTAAAAAACGTTCCGACGGCAAAGAGAAAAAGAAGCCCGCCTTCCTCCAATCCCTGAGCAATCTGAATGCTCAACCGGTACGGGGAAGCCAGGAACTGGATGTAGATATCGAACTGCATGCCACCCAGCAGAAAAGGGATTCGATCCGCATTGCTTTCATCGGAGATAATATGGATAAATATGCGGGCCAGTTCCTTTTGACCCGTATCATGAAAAAACTGTCGCCCGATTCACTCAGACAGTTCTACCGTCTGATCCCGGTGGAGATGAAGAAAACAAAATTCGCCCGCCTGATCAGTAGCCAGATCAACCCTTATGCCGATAATTGCATCCGGCAGGCGGACAACCTGCTCTCTCTTAGCGGTACCCCGATTAACATGTACAAATATACCGAAGAGGCTTACAGACTCTATGAACAGGGTGTGCGGCTGGACCCTGAACGCACCGACGGATATATTGCACTGGCAACCATGTACGAACGGTTGCTTCCTTTGAAAGGGAACGAAGCATACGATATCTCTATCTCCTACCTCAATAAATTCATTGAAAGCGATGTAAGGGAAGAAGACCGGAATGAGGCCCGGAAACGGATGAAAGAGATTGAATTCCGAAAATGGTTATCAACCAACATCAATCCGGAAATGATCGAAGTGAAAGGAAGTACTTTTAAGATGGGCTCGACCTATAAAGAAGATAACAATCCGGTTCACGAGGTGAAAGTAAACAGTTTCTCCATCAGCAAATATGAAATTACCAACTTCCAGTTCGTCCAGTTCCTGAAAACATACGAAAGTAATGTAATCAAAGAAGGTCCCGATGCCGGACAGCCTTTATATTATGAATGTAACTGGGGAATCCAAAACGGAAAACCGGTCCCCGGCTACGAAGCCAACCCTGCCATTTACATCACCTGGTACGGAGCTAATGCTTATTGTCAATGGGCAGGCGGACGTTTACCCACAGAGGAAGAATGGGAATATGCTGCTCGCGGCGGCATGTACGGCAAACGGGACCATTTATATAGCGGCGGCATGGAACTCGACAGCCTCGGATGGTATGCCGGAAACTCGGAAGGCAAACCGCACCCTGTCGGTATGAAGAAACCGAACGAACTGGGAATCCATGATATGAGCGGGAATGTATGGGAATGGTGTTCCGATACATTTGAAAAAGACGGCAAACTATATGCTGTCGTACGCGGCGGCACCTGGTTCAACGAACGGGCAACCTGCCGGCCTACCTGTCATTACTATATCTACCCGGGAAGTAAACACTTCAACAACGGATTCAGGTTGGTAAAAGATATCCCCCTAAATCCGTAAACCGGTCGAATGTACGCCGGCAATCAGCTAAGTTTTCGTAATGCCTGTGCCAACTGATCCGGGCAGGACGTACCCCGTTCACGGCAGTCGATACCTTCCAGGCGCTGTATAGCTTCAGGCACTGCCATACCGATCAACAGTTTGCTCAGCCCCTGCGTATTACCCTGGCAACCGCCCACGATCTGTACACCGGTAATAATGTTATCTTCAGCATCCACAATCATCATTTTTGAACATACTCCCCCAACCGGAGTATAAGCGACACGTTGTTTATTCATCTCCTTTTTACTCTTATTTTATATTACGGGCGACAAAGGTATAAATAAAATTAACTACTTTTGCGAATTATAAAAACGAACAGCATGACTTACGAAGAAACGCTTCACTATCTATATACAAGCATTCCGGTTTTTCAGCACAGCGGCGCATCCGCTTATAAGCCGGGATTAGATACCAGTATCGCACTGGATAATTATCTGGGTAATCCGCACAAAGCCTACAAAACGATCCATGTAGCGGGTACAAACGGGAAAGGTTCGGTCAGCCATTTGTTGGCAGCCATCCTCCGGCAGGCAGGATATAAAGTCGGACTTTTCACTTCGCCCCACCTGATCGATTTCCGCGAACGTATCCGTGTCAACGGCAAAATGATTCCCCAGGAATATGTTGTAGATTTTGTAGAACGCCACCGTACCACATTCGAACCTCTCCACCCCTCTTTTTTTGAGCTGACATCTACCATGGCATTCGATTATTTCCGTGCCGAAAAGGTCGATTTCGCTGTAATAGAAGTCGGTATGGGCGGTCGTCTGGACAGTACAAACATCATCACACCGATCCTGAGCATCATCACGAATATCAGCCTCGACCATACCCAGTTCCTGGGTGACACGGTCGAAAAGATAGCCTTTGAGAAAGCCGGTATCATCAAACCGGAAGTACCTGCCCTGGTCGGAGAAGTATATAGCCATAGCGTAGCCAAAGTATTCAGCGAAACTGCCGTAAAAAACAACACCCTGGTTTACTTCGCTTCAGAAGAGGACTTGCTCGAAGAATCTTATCTGATGGATACCGGCGAATGGTATCTCAACTCCGTAGAATACGGACAGTTATTCGGAGAACTGGGCGGCGTAGTCCAGGTCAGAAATGCAAAAACCGTACTGGCAGCCCTCAATCTGCTTGAGAGTACAGGAGTGAACATTTCGCAGGAAGCCGTGCGGGAAGGATTTGAACATGTAGTGGAACTGACCGGATTGATGGGACGCTGGCAGACCTTGCAGGAAAAGCCGAAAGTGATATGCGATACAGGCCATAACATAGGTGGCTGGGAATACCTGAATATACAACTGAACGAAGTCATAAAACATTCGCGGCAAACCCATATGATCGTCGGAATGGTAAACGACAAGGATATCAACGGCGTACTGGAACTGATGCCCAAAGATGCTTTCTACTATTTCACTCAGGCATCCGTCGAACGGGCGATGCCTGCCACCGATTTCGCAGCAATGGCAGTTGGGCACGGACTGAGCGGAGTGGTCTGCGACAGCGTAGCCGATGCCGTTGCACGTGCCCTGGGACGTGCTCATGAAGAAGATACGATCTTTATCGGAGGAAGTACCTTTATCGTAGCCGATGCACTTCCCCTTTTCATGAAATAAGACAAATAATATAACTTAATTAAAACAAATATCATGATTGAACAAATTCACCAGAAACTGAGCGACTCAAAAGTAGCTCGATGGAGCGTACTCGCGCTCGTCGCATTTACCATGCTTTGCGGATATTTCCTCACCGACGTGATGGCCCCGCTTAAACCGATGCTGGAAGAACAACTTTCCTGGAACAGTACCGAATATGGCTTCTTCACAAGTGCCTACGGTTGGTTCAATGTCTTCCTTTTCATGTTGATCATCGGGGGTATCGTACTGGATAAGATGGGTGTCCGTTTTACCGGAGTCGGTGCCTGTATTTTAATGATTATCGGTTGTTCACTTAAATATTATGCCATATCCGACTTCTTTACCATGGAAGGTGAACTGTTCGGATGGAAAGCCCAGGTAATGGTAGCCGCCCTCGGATATGCGATCTTCGGTGTAGGTGTGGAAACTGCCGGTATCACTGTTTCCAAGATCATCGTAAGATGGTTCAAGGGAAAAGAAATGGCATTGGCAATGGGTCTCGAAATGGCAACAGCCCGTCTGGGTACGGCACTGGCCTTGTCGATTACTGTTCCGGCATCGAAGTTCTTCGGTAGCATCTCCGCTCCGATCCTGCTTTGCCTCTGTATGCTGTGCATCGGCTTGATCGCTTTCCTTGTTTTCTGTGTAATGGACCGCAAGCTGGATGCTTCCATGAGTGCCGTCGAACAGGCAGAAGAGGAAGAACCGTTCCGTCTGAAAGATATCGGTCTGATCATTTCCAGTAAAGGTTTCTGGTTGATCGCCCTGTTGTGCGTATTGTTCTATTCTGCCGTATTCCCATTCCTGAAATATGCAACCGACTTGATGGTCAACAAATATAATGTAAGCCCCGACCTCGCCGGTAACATTCCCGCCATCCTGCCTTTCGGTACGATCCTGTTGACACCGTTCTTCGGAAACCTGTACGACCGCAAAGGTAAAGGCGCAACTATCATGATTTGCGGTGCATTGATGCTGATCGGTGTACACCTGCTGTTCACCTTGCCGATCCTGAACGAATGGTGGTTTGCCACGATCGTAATGATTGTACTGGGAATCGCTTTCTCACTGGTTCCGTCGGCTATGTGGCCATCCGTTCCGAAAATCATTCCGGAAAAACAGCTGGGTACTGCTTATGCCCTGATCTTCTGGGTACAGAATATCGGATTGAGCATGGTTCCGCTTCTGATCGGATGGGTACTGGATACGTATTGCAAGATCGATAACGGTACGGGAAAACCGGCATACGATTACACACTTCCAATGGCTATCTTTACCAGTTTCGGTGTGTTGGCTTTGATTATCGCCCTCCTCTTGAAACGTGAAGACAAGATCAAACACTACGGTCTGGAGCAACCCAATATCCAGAGCGATGCCGATAAAGCACGTATCCTCGCAGAAGAAACGATTGCAGAGCCTTAATGAACTAAGGTAAACATAAAAAAGTCCCGGTATTTTACTCGAAGAAAATACCGGGACTTTTTGTATATGATACCCGATGGGAAAGAGCTTTCGAACAGATTTTGCCCGATTTCCGAATGGTTATGCCATAAACTGTTTTATCTTTGCGTATCGAACACAAAGAATAAAATCTATATGACAACATCATTCAATACACTGATATCACAGATATTGAACATTCCTGCCGGACAAGTCGAAAAGACTATCGGCCTGCTTAACGAAGGGGCTACGATCCCTTTTATCAGCCGTTACAGGAAAGAAGTTACCGGGGGACTGGACGAAGTCCAAATCGGAAACATCAAAGATCAGCTGGATAAGCTCACGGAACTCCAAAAGAGGAAAGACACCATATTAAGTTCCATAGAGGAACAAGGAAAGCTAACTCCCGAACTCAAAAAACGTATCACAGAATCCTGGGACAGCACGGAGATTGAAGACCTTTACCTGCCCTATAAACCCAAACGGGTGACTAAAGCAGAGATTGCCCGCAAGAAAGGACTGGAGCCGCTTGCCAAGATCATCATGATTCAAAATGAGCCGAATCTGTTGGACAGGGTAAAAAACTTTATCAAAGGAGAAGTAAAAAATGCCGCAGAAGCCTTGCAAGGGGCACGCGATATTATTGCCGAATGGGTGAACGAAAATGAAGGGGCACGTAACGCCGTTCGTAACTCTTTCTCCCACACAGGGATTATTTCTTCCAAAGTCATCAAAGGGAAAGAAGAAGAAGGTGCCAAGTACCGGGACTATTTCGATTTCAGCGAACCACTGAACCGATGCAGTTCCCACCGCCTGCTGGCTTTGCGGCGCGGGGAAGCGGAAGGCATCCTCCGTGTCAGCATATCTCCGGATGTGGATACGACGCTCGACCGGCTGAAAAGACGTTTTGTAAAAGGAAACAATGAAGTCTCGGACCAGGTCGCCAACGCGGTGGACGATTCCTTTAAACGGCTTCTGAAACCTTCCATCGAAACGGAATTTGCCAATTTGAGTAAAGCGAAAGCCGATGAAGAAGCGATCCGTGTCTTTGCCGAGAACCTGCAACAACTGTTATTGGCTCCGCCATTAGGACAAAAACGAGTATTGGGAGTCGATCCGGGTTATCGTACCGGATGCAAATTAGTCTGCCTGGATGCCCAGGGAAATCTGCTGCATAACGAAGCGATCTATCCTCACCCACCTCAGAACGAGAAGAGTAAAGCTGCCGCCAAAGTATCCCAGCTGGTATCGACATATGCCATCGAAGCCATTGCCATCGGCAACGGGACGGCAAGCCGCGAAACGGAGCAATTCATTACCAACATCCGTTACGACCGGAAAGTTCAGGTATTCGTTGTCAGCGAGAATGGTGCATCCATCTATTCGGCATCGAAAGTAGCGCGGGACGAATTTCCTGAATATGATGTGACGGTACGCGGTGCCGTCAGCATCGGTCGCCGGTTGATGGACCCGCTGGCGGAACTCGTGAAAATTGATCCCAAGAGTATCGGCGTCGGTCAGTATCAGCATGATGTGGACCAGTCCGCGCTGAAGAAAAGCCTGGATCAGACAGTAGAAAGCTGTGTGAACAGGGTGGGTGTCAACGTAAATACGGCAAGCAAGCATTTGCTTACTTATATCTCCGGTCTGGGACCGACATTGGCACAAAACATTGTCGACTACCGGGCAGAGCACGGTCCTTTCCAATCCCGACGTGAACTGCTGAAAGTTCCCCGCATGGGCGAAAAGGCTTTCGAGCAGAGTGCCGGATTCCTCCGTATTCAGGGAGGGAAAACACCGCTCGACAATTCTGCCGTCCATCCGGAAAGTTATCCGATCGTGGAGAAAATGGCAAAGGACTTGAAATGCACTGTAGAAGAGCTGATCACGAATAAAGAATTAAAGAAAAAGCTGGACCTGAAAAAGTATATCACCGACAAAGTCGGTATGCCGACCCTGCTCGATATTATGGAAGAGCTGGATAAACCGGGCCGTGACCCACGCCAGGCTATTCAGGTGTTCTCTTTCGATCCGACGGTTAAAACGATCGAAGATTTGAAAGAAGGACAGGTTTTACCGGGAATCGTGACTAACATAACGAACTTTGGATGCTTCGTCGATGTTGGTATAAAAGAAAACGGACTGGTTCATATCTCAGAACTGGCAGACCGTTTCATCAGTGATCCGACACAGGTCGTATCCATCCACCAGCATGTAAAAGTGAAGGTATTGAGTGTGGATCTGGTCCGTAAACGGGTTCAGTTATCTATGAAAGGATTGTAATATGAAGATTAACAAAACGAATGTAGCCCGGCTGTTGGACAAAGCGAAGATTGCTTATCAGCTGGTTCCTTATGAAGTAGACGAAAATGATTTAAGTGCCATCCATGTGGCAGAGCAGTTAGGAGAAAATATCGAACAGGTCTTCAAGACACTGATCCTTCACGGGGATAAAAGCGGATATTTTGTCTGCGTAATTCCCGGAGCCGATGAAGTGGATCTCAAAAAGGCGGCCAAAGTATCCGGAAATAAAAAGTGTGAGATGATCCCTGTGAAAGAGTTACTGCCTCTGACCGGTTATATCCGCGGCGGATGTTCGCCCATAGGCATGAAGAAACATTTCCCTACCTATATTCATCAGACGGCAGAACAATATGAAAAGATATATATCAGTGCCGGCCAACGGGGATTACAGGTACAGATTGCCCCGACAGACCTGATTCGCGAAGTAAGAGCGGAGAGTGCGGATCTGATAGCCGAAAAAGAAGAGTGATAAAAAAAGAAGGTGTGTCGAAAGTCGGCGCACCTTCTTCATAAAAGGGTCAGCGGAAACGTATCCTAAGGGATAGTTTCAAACAGAGGATCAGCCCGTGCCGGAGAAGACGGCACAGGACTCGGATAAGATTCGATAACATCGGGTGTTTCATCATCCGGTACAGATTTAAAGTGAAACAAAAAGTTAAGCAAAGCCAGGATAAATTCGATGATTCGTTTGAATTTGGACATAAGAAAATGTTTATTAGAATGAATAATTTAACCTATCACTGAATAATCGCCATCACCGCCCAGATCGTCCGTTCGATACTGACGAGGCTAGTTCGGTAGACCTCGCGGTCGTCGCCATTGAGTTCGCTGATGTAGGGGCTGTAGGCAATCTCTTTAGCATAGGCAGCGATGTCGTCGCTCACCGACCAGGCGGAACGGTAGTTGTTACGGATCAGCCGGGCGAAATCGAGGAAAGAGTTCCCGCACGTATCGTAGCGGCGGAAGTCCATCGAATAATCGGCGGCCTTTACGGTCGTTTTCCCGCCATGCCAATACTCGTTGGCAGCTCCATAAGCTGTCAGACCGAAGAAGTTATTATATTTTTCCGACAGGTTACTGGTTCCCCATCCGCTCTCGAACGCCGCCTGCGAAAGGATAGCTACCGGATTCATGTTGAAAGCTGCTCCTGCCGACACGGCTGCCGGCAGGAGTTTTTTTACGAAATTGATTTGTTGTGCAACCATAGCTTTACGATTTACTGTTACTCACTTACAAATACTTTTACTCAATCACAGGGCGGTCGTCTTCACCGTCGCTGCCTCCGGAAGAAGAACCGGTTTCCGCATCGATGCGTTCGAAGCTCACTTTGTCGAGAATCTCCTTCAATTCGACGCCCGGACGGAATACGATACGGGGCTTACGAATCAGAGCGGCTTTAAATTCCTTGGCAGTAGCCGTACCCGTACTGCCGACGTTGATCTGGAAATTCCCGATTTCCCCCATCTGCACGATCTCGCCGCGCAACAGGGCATCTTTCATGAAAAACATCAAGCCGTCCAACACCACTTTCACATCGCCGGGCGAAGCCGTCGAATAGGCGGCGATCGACTGACACATCTGCTTGAAAGGCAGCGTACCGTTGTTGTTGACGGATGCATAATACTTTTGTGCTCCCGCAGGAGCATCTTTCGACAGGTCCTTACGTAAGACCAGTTTGTACCTTACTGACATAATTTTAAATTTAAGGGTTAGTGTTTTAATCAGTTGACAGTTGACAACTGACAGATGTAATCATATATATGTATAGAGGGCCTCGTATTTGATTACATTACAAAGATACGACACGGCAAGGCGCCGGGACGGTCATAGTCAGCCACAGGAGTGTGTAATGGGATATTTAATGGTAAAACAGGATAGAGTAATCCGATACCATATTAGTAACAGAGACAAAGCTATTATAAAGAAAACAAGGCAACCTCAAATGAAGCTGCCTTGTCTCTTTACATATTTATTGTGAATATCATAATGTCTGTATTTCCATCTCACTGAGGCCGGTCACCTCTGCGATTGTCTGAAAAGGAAGTCCTTTCTCTTTCATTGCCTTTGCCATCGAATAAACGCCTTCTTTACGCCCTTGAGCCACTCCTATTTCGAGACCTTCCTTTCGTCCTTCTTTCCGTCCTTCCTTTCTACCTTCTTTCCATCCTTTTTCCAAGCCCCTCTCTTCGGCATAGTCTATCGTATTCTTATAATCACGATAACGCTTCAAGGCTTCGTCATACAGGACACGCTCATCCTTGTTCAGATTAGCCACATCCGCCACTTCGAGCAGTTTGTCGAATACGGCCTTTTGTGCCTTGAAAGGCATTCTGTCTAATGTATCCATATGCTTTAATAAATATAACCAACGTTCAAAATCTGTTTCACAATCATCAGCCTCTTTCGTAAACCAAGGCAACTCCAGATATACCTGCCGGATCTTGTCGCTAAACATCTGTCCGGTATCACGGTCTGCCAATATAACATCTGTCCGGAATTTGGAGTTCATTCCCATCTTATAGTTTAACAGGAAGATTCCGTATACCGGGCACAGGTTAAACTTCCAGTCTTTACCCTTCTCCCCCTGATTACTAATAGCCCGCGATAAGTAGTAGATACCCCGGTCGTAAAAATAGGGTTGGGCTCCGTTCTGCATTTCGACTACAAACCAACCACCTTTGTCATCCTTGCAATGAATATCGAATATCACTCCCCGGTCTTCGATCGTTTCCGGTTGGAGGATCGGGTTTTGGAAGGTGATATCGCTGATATGGCGTTCGCCTTCCAGCAGTTGATTTAAGAAATCGATTAATAACTCTTTGTGTACCTCCTGCCCGAAAATCCGGTGAAAACCGAAATCGGTGAAAGGATTGATAAACTTTCCCATAGCGTATAAATTTTGGTCGCCGCCCAATAACAGGCGGTGCAACAAAGATAAAGAATATTTCCTTCGGACAAAAAAGAAAACGGGTTATTTGTCCCGAGCAAGCAAAAAAAATCTTCACAAAACCATGATTTTCAATCTGTAAACTCTTGTTTTTCTCAGATTTTATCCTTACCTTACGTAAAGCAATCAATAATATAACGATCATGGAAGAAAAGCGAAATTACTGCCGTGTCTGGGCATTTTACGAACTCGCCCTGTGTTATTTCCCAGAATCGACACCTAAGAATGCCAGTGAGAAGCTGACACGATGGATCAGGCTTTCGGGAAACCTCAAAGAGAAGCTGACCGCCCTGGACTGGAAACCGGGGCAGAAACTACTTACCCCCAAACAGGCTATGTGTATCGTCAATCATCTGGGTGAACCTTAGCGACCCCAACAATTTACAACTTTAGTGTATTACTTATGAAACAAAACAAAGAACAACAATTCTCCTGGTACGGCAGTCTTTACAAGACCAGGGAAGAAAAGAGAGTGACACTCAGCTGGCTCGATGCATTTATTAAAGGCAACTCTCTTCAGTTTATTACTAAAGAGATCCGGCGACTAAGTGCCGAAGGTCGTCACCAGGAAGCCAAACGAACGAAACTGCAACTGCCCGCCATTGCCGTATCGGCACTCTTTCCCAACGAAAGACTGACGGAACAGGCTAGTGAGCATACCGGCTACGTGCTGGTGGACGTTGACGGCATGAAGACACCGGTTGCCGAATACATGGAGCGAAGCAAAGGCTTCCCCTGGCTGGCACTGGCTTATGTCAGTGCACGGGGAGCAGGCGTACATCTGATCTTCCGGGTAGAAACGGATACCGTGCATCATGCGGAGACCTGCCTGGCATTGTATGATATTGTTGAAACGACGCTGGGAGAAGCGGTAGACAGGGGATGCACCGACATCACGCGGACGAGCTTGATTTGCCACGATGCGGGGTGCTATTACAATCCGGAAGCAACGATATTCAAGATCGATGCCGTTGACACCCCCTCTGCCCTCTCTCCTGAGGGGAAAAGTTACTCCACACGCCAGGAAGGTAACTCCGGACAGTGTAGGGAAAAGACGGAGACAAAGACAAATACGGAGCCGTTGACAGAGACGGAGCGACTGGACCTCTATCTGGACCAGGCGGACCGCGGAAACTGTTGGGTGAAAGGACAGCGCCATGCGCAGCTGGTCAGCCTGGCTTTTTGTCTGAACCGTGCAGGCTTCGGACAGCAGGCAGTCGAAAACGAATGCGTACGCCGTTATGCCGAACCCGATTTCGATGCGAAGGAAATCTGCAAAACAATCGCATCGGCATACGGCAAGGCACAGGCGGAGCATGGGGCAAACAGACGCGAAAACAAGGTGACCGGCGGCAAAAAGCTCGCCACTCTCGCCACTTTCGCCACTAAAGATACTGAAAAATACCCTCCTGTCGAAGAAGAAGAGGATATTGTTGTCAATCAAAACGTTACACCCACTCTACCCTATGTCGACAAGGACCTTTTCAATGCCGCTCCAGCCCTTTTGAGGGACATGATTCGTCCCGGTCTCGAAGGACGCCAGCGCGACATGGCGACGGTCTCCGCACTGACCATGCTATCCACTGTCATGCCTCACGTAAGAGGCAGCTATCATGACGGCACAATTGCACCCACGCTCTACCTCTACATCGTCGCACGTGCCGGCTCCGGCAAGGGAGTAATCAACGGGATGTACCAGCTACTCCGTCCCTGGCATTACTACGTACGCTCGAAATCGGCTTCGTATGTCAAGAAAAACAGGGAAGAGATAGAAGCGTACGAAGATGCCGTGGCACGAAGCAAGAAAAACGGAAAGCCGGTCATGATCACCCGACCGGAGGAAATTCTTCAGATGGAACTGAAAATTGCCGGCACCATCACCCAGGCGAAGCTCGTACAGCAGCTGAAAGCCAACGAACATTATCCCGCACTGATGCAGGAGTCGGAAATAGGTGTCCTGATCGAAGCCATCAACAACGATCATGGCAAATACACCTACCTGCTCAACCAAATTGCCCATCAGGAAATGATCGACCGTTCATCCATATCGGGCGGGACAGTGAGCTGCGACCGTCCGCTTATGGGACTGCTCACCAGCGGTACTTTCGGACAGTTTGCCCGTTTCATCCCGTCCGCCGACGACGGGCTCTTCAGCCGTTTCCTGGCTTACACCTTCAACGAGGCTCCCAAATGGAAACTGCTCACCAGCGAAGATGACAGCCTGAATGCAGACCGTTATTATGCAGAGGTTGGTGCCGCCATACTCGAAGCCGGTATCTTCCTCGACAATAACCCCACCTTCGTCCATTACACCGAAAAACAGCGAAACCGCATGAACCACCGTTTCTCCCGCATGTCGGAACAGGCACAGTTGTTCGGCGACGAAGACCGGCTGAGTGTTGTGCACCGTCTGGGACGTTCTCATTTCTGTATCTGCATGATCCTCGCCGCCCTGCGCAAAGTGGAGCGACAGAGCACCCTCGACGACCAGATCGTTTCAGATGTCGATTTCGACATTGCCATGATGTTTGTGCTCATGTTCCAGCAACATATACTCACATTGAGTACCATGTTAAAGCATGATTCAGATTTCACGCCCCTCTCCGATCCCAATATTTACGAACGTTTTTTCAATGACCTGCCCTCTTCTTTCAAAACCTCTCAGGCGAAGGCCATCGGCGTGTCCCTGGGAATCCCCGAAAGGACCATCGACAGGCATTTGAAAAGATGGATAGTAGAAGGCCTAATCATCAGACTATCAGTCGGTAAATATCAGAAAAAGATTGATAAATATGAGGGGTGAAAATGAAATAACTTTAGTGGCGAAAGTGGCGAGAGTGGCGAGCTTTTGAAATACAAAACGTGAAAAAAATGTCAGAAACCGGAAGTATTCAATACAAAAAGGCTAAGTATTTCGGACAAAAAACGTAAGTATTTTCAAAATAAACCGCTAGTTTTTTACTAAAAGACATTTCGGAGAATGACTAAATTAATCGTTCCTTTAAATTAGTCACAAAGTTACGGGTTATATTTTTATATTCAAACTTATCACGAATAAACTTTGATAATCTTACTTTCTCTTGTTTTTCAATAATTTTCAAATCTTATTCGTTCAATTTTTTCCGGAAACTTTTATTTTTTTAGACACCTCGGAAAATGACTAGAAAAAAGGAACGTTTTTTCTAGTCATTCTTATGAACAAGCAACAATTAATCAACGAACTGACCCTTCAGACAGGGTTCACTCGCACTACAGTCCAAAAGGTTTTCGAATCTTTAACCGGTATCATCACCAACGAACTGAAGCAAGGTGGAGAAATCCGCCTGCAGGGTTTTGCTATCCTTTCAAGATGGTATCAGACCGAACGCCCGGCACGCAACCCCAAGACGGGTGCCCCTCATACCATCCCCGCACGTTTCTCCGTAAAGCTGAAACCGGGAAAACAACTTCTTGAAGAACTTAATAATACTCAAACTAAAAATAAATGATGATGAAAAAGAATTTACATATTATCTCGTATCGTCTGTTAATAACGATAGCGTTTCTATGTTTCTTCTCCAAAGGGATGCGGGCAGATGATACCACACCGGACACATGGGAAAACCTGGCAAGCGAACCTGCGAACTGGAGTACTTCCCCTTACTCCACCGAAATATCTATATCTTCCGCAGCCGAATTAGCCTGGGTGGCGAAAATGGTAAACAACAATGAAGATACTGGAGATTCCGGCAAAAAAGGGTTTGAAGGAGTAAAGATAACGCTTACTAAAGAATTGGATCTGACAGGACACAATTGGATACCGATCGGTAAAACAAAAAACTATCCATTTAAAGGAACTTTTGATGGGAAAAACTCCCTCATTCAAAACATGAATATATCGACCGAGTTTGCAGCCGGATTATTCGGACATGCCAAGAATGCCAAAATAGAAAACGTTAATCTGGAACAATGTAGTATTGAAAAGAAACACAATACAAATGATGCCGGCAGCTCCGATATTTATGCAGGATGTGTAGTCGGATACAGCCAACTCTCAGAAATCAACAATTGTTCTGCCAAAGGATCTTTGACTTATCTGAAGGCACAAGGAGGCTACATGGGAGGTATCACCGGATACAATTTCGGAGGTAGCATTGATGGTTGCGTTTTTGAAGGTTCATTAAAATCCACAGCAGGCGACTTTCCCAATACATCTTCGACTTTTATCGGAGGTATTGCGGGAAACAACAAAAGCAACCAAACAGACATTGGCACCATAAAAAACAGCCAAACACATAATACGACCATTGTATCAGAGTATGGACATGCCGGAGGAATAACAACGATAAACGAAGGTTATATCAAAGATTGTTCCTCTGAAGGCACAATTACGATTACAACAGCTGCAACCAATTACGGGATCGGAGGAATAGCCAGTTGCACATCTTCAGGCACAACTACCGAGTATTCAATTGAAGGATGCACCTCCTCTTGCAATATTGAAGTGAAATATAAAATAAGTAGTTCGAACAAGTCTACAGATATTAATACCTATTCCAAAGTTGGAGGTATTGTCGGATGGCATGATCTCAAGATCAAACCCATCTTTAAATGCACAAGTTCCGGAACTATTTCAATGGAGTTAATAACCGATACCCCTCAGGCTGACCTGAGCAAAAATAGCTGTTATGCCGGAGGAATAGCCGGATATAGTCAAAGTAATATTATTGATTGTGAATCATCCACCGATATACAGGCTACAGCCAATTTTACCAAAACGAGTGTTTATGCCGGAGGAATCGCCGGATATATATCTAAACCCGTAACGAATTGCATTGCTTCAGGTAGTTTGACTACCAACGGATACTATAATTATAGCGGAGGTATAACAGGATACAGCTTTGCAACTATCACTAATTGTCAAGGTAGTGCCTCCATCGCAGCGACTGGAACAAATTGTTATGTGGGAGGTATTGCCGGTATAAATTATGAAAATGTAAAGAATTGCTTTTCTACAGCCCATATTACTTCAGAAGGAGGTAGTAATTATACAGGAGGCATTGCCGGGTATAATAACATATCTAGCCCTTATACAGGAAATATTCAAAACTGCTATACAACAGGGAATATTACATCAGCCAATGATGGCCAAAAACAGATTGGCGGTATCGCTGGAAATAATAAGAGTTCAGTCCTGAATTGTTATGCAACAGGAAAAATAGAAGCGACAAATTCGAGTACTCAGAGTTACGTTGGTGGCATTGCCGGAATAAACAATGCCTCTATAGAAAATTGTGTTGCACTAAATACTGCAGGAATCTCAAATAGTACCGCTAATATTGGTCGCATAAATGGGTATATTAAGACAGGAACAGCTACTACCTCTAATAATTATGCCCATTCAGAGATTCCCGGAGAATGGGACACTAGTAATACAAACCTGAATGGCAGCGACTGGGACGAAACAAACTATCCTTTCGCATCATCAGATGCCTGGAGTTTCACAGACAACCAACTGCCTAAACTGAAAAAGATCAACGCAGACGGAATATCTTACAGCGATATGGTTGCCAACCAACCGGACATTCCTCTCATAAATCTACAATACTTCACCATCACAATCAACTCTTTGGTGAATGGGACACTAACAGTTAGCACTGCAGATGGCACCTCCTATTCATCCGGAAAAAAGGTACAAGGCGGAACCGAACTCACCATCACAGCCACTCCCGAGGATATTTACCAGCTGGACAGGATAACGGTAAATGATCAACCTTTCACTTCCGGCACTACATTGATCGTATCGGAAGACATCACAATCTCCGCTACCTTCATAAAACTTCATACCGTCACTATCGACAATCCGGAGCACGGAACGATCACTGTTGTCGATCAAGCGTCAAAGACAATAAACACCAATGATCAAGTGCCGGAAGGAAGCGTACTTACCATTACTGCCACCCCAGAGGATACCTACCAGCTGGACGAGCTAACGGTCAATAGCACTTCTTTCGCCTCCGAAACGACATGGACTGTATCGGAAGATATCACAATCTCCGCAACCTTCAGTAAAACGTCGAAACCCGACCCGAAACCCGAGCCCGATCCAACACCTGTTCCTCCGATCTACCATACCGTCACCCTCCCTCAAATAGAAGGAGCAACCACCGACCCTGTAGCCGGCCAGTACGAAGTAGAAGCCTGGAGCAGTTTCCGTTTCTACCTGACACTCGACAAGGAATACGACCAGTCCTCTCCCATCGTCACCACCGACCGGGGCGAAACGATCACCCCACGTTCAAGCGACGGTGCATACATTATCAAATATGTACGCCAACCTATCGCAATCAGTATCGACGGTATCGTCCGCAATCCCGACCCGGTTGCCAACGAAACAATCAGCACAAACGAGACGACTGTCCGTGCAGAAGGCGCTTATCTACATCTCCACACGTCCCATCCCGAAACGGTATTCATCTACACGTTCAACGGGACACTCTTACATAAATACGACAACCTATCGGGAGATAAGTCCCTTTGGTTACCGCAAGGCAATTATATTGTCATAGCAGGAAATAAGAGTTTCAAGATACAGATACAAAAATAACACGAGGACACCATCATTACTCAGTTTCTGAACCGGCGTTCCTTCCGATATTGAAAACAATTTCTATCTTTGCAATACTATTCATCGAACAAATAGATCAGATAGAATAAGGCTAATACAAACCTTAAAAGAGAATTAAAATGGATGCAAATATGAGACTGGATGCAGATAAAATAGAATTAGCGAAAGCAATCCTATCTATCACAAGTAAAGATGTTTTGGATAAAGTCAAAAGCCGGTTGACAGATATTCTGGATTTCCATGAAAAGGAAGAGCAACTTACGCCATATACCTTGGAAGAACTTCATGCCCGTATCGACCACTCTATTGCAGAGTTAGATGCAGGAAAAGGTATTCCCAGTAGCGAGGTTTTTCATAAAATGGAACAAAAATATCCTTGGCTATGCAAGTAATATGGTCTCCTGACGCAGAAAAAGAACTTAACGACCTTGTCGAGTATTGCCTTATTACATTTGGGAAACGAACAGCAAGCAACGTTTATCAACGAATCAGGCATTATGAAATACTTTTAGCCCAAAACCCTTTAATGGGAAAATACGAAATATTATTAGAAAAATACCCGCAAGGATTTCGTAGTATTGTGGAGCACAGCCATTATAAACTCATTTATTTTATCGACAAACAAAAAAATATAATTAATATCGTTGATATTTGGGATACACGCCGTGCCCCTGAAAATCTTGTTAATAGGTTGAAGTAGATCCTTTTCACTTCAACCTATTAACCTTTGCTACATCCGTCAGTCTCACACAGCCTGTTGCACCCAGTTGCTCCAATATAAGTAAATTCAGAACTTTCTAAATATATACCTTTTCCCTTCACTATCCAGAATAAGCTGTTTTCCGCTCAGTTTCTCGATAGTAAATACACGCGTTTTGGAGTTCCAATCCGTATAGGGCAAAAACTTGTCCAAGGTATTCGGATTGTGTTCCAATTCCAATGTCAACTTGTTTTCATTCACCGTATTGTAACCATAACGGTAAAGAACAGAGTTGGAATCAGGCTGATATATCTGATACATAAACAGTATATTCTGAAAATTATAAAATACCGTATCAGCCTGTATCACTTCTCCGTTCGCCTCCACCTGCTGCAGTTGCCATTTGCCTTCCAGCTTGTGTTCCGTATCATTATTACATGCAGCCATCAAGATTGCAACAGCGGCTATTATCCAGTATTTCATTCCTTTCATATTATAACAAACCTTTTGTACTTGGTAGTTCATATTTATAAATATCACGACGTATAGCCATTTTCACAGCCCTTGCAAAAGCCTTGAAAATACCTTCTATCTTATGGTGTTCGTTCGTTCCTTCCGCTTTAACATTCAGATTCATGCGGGCGGCATCACTCAGGCTCTTAAAGAAATGAAGGAACATTTCCGTCGGCATATCTCCCACCATCTCACGGTGGAACTCAGCGTCCCAGACCAACCACGGACGTCCGCCGAAATCGAGGGCTACGCTACACAGGCAATCATCCATAGGCAGACAATAGCCGTACCGTTCAATGCCGCGCTTATCGCCCAGGGCTTTCAGCAATGCCTCTCCAAGAGCGATCGCCGTATCTTCAATCGTATGATGTTCGTCGACGTTCAGATCACCCTTTACACGTATAACCAAATCCATACCGGAATGTTTTCCTATCTGGTCCAGCATATGGTCAAAAAAACCTAATCCGGTCGAGATTTCAGTCTTTCCGTTACCGTCGAGATTTACTTCGACATAGATATCCGTCTCTTTGGTGGTGCGCTGTACGACGGCACGACGCTCACCGGCAAAAAGAAATTCGGTCACCTTATCCCAGTCATCCGTTATCAGGACCGGCGACAGGGATGGATTTTCAGCCAGCAACTGCGACGCCTCTTCGTCGGCAGGACGCAGCCAAATGCCTTTCGTCCCCAGGTTCACAGCCAGTTGCATATCCGTCAGGCGGTCACCGATCACATAACTGTTTGCCAGGTCATATTCACCGGTCAGATAGCTGCCCAGCATGCCGGTACGCGGCTTGCGACCCGGCGAATTATCTTCCGGAAAGGAACGGTCGATCAGGATATCGTCAAAAACAATCCCCTCGCCTTCCAGTGCCTTCAACATTTTAGTATGAGCCGGCCAGAAAGTATCTTCCGGGAAAGAAGACGTTCCCAATCCGTCCTGATTTGTCACCATGACAAACTCGAAATCCAGTTGCTTACGTATGAAATATAAGTTACGGAACACCTTCGGGTAGAACTCCAGCTTCTCCAGGCTATCCAGCTGGTAATCTACAGGAGGTTCTATCACCAAAGTTCCGTCTCTATCGATAAAGAGGGCTCTTTTCATGCTTACATATTTTTTAAAGCCTTCAACAAGGCGTCGTTTTCTTCCGGTGTACCGACTGTGATGCGCAGACAACCGTTACACAACGTCACATTATTGCGGTTACGTACAATAACGCCTTTCTTTACCAATTTATTATATACGGAATCGGCCTTACCTACATTCACCAAAATAAAGTTGGCGTCGGTCGGGTACATTTTCTGAACGATCGGCAGTTCCGGCAAAGCCGCCTGCAGACGGATACGTTCAGACATGATACGGCGCAACTGGTCCAGCATCTCCCGTTCGTTGTTCAACAGCTCCAATGCCTGCTTCTGTGTCAACATATTGACATTGTAAGGATATTTGATCTTGTTCAAAATCGCTACAATTTCAGGAGAAGCAAATGCCATGCCCAGGCGGAGACCGGCGGCACCCCAGGCTTTGGATAGTGTCTGCAGCACGATCAGGTTCGGGAATTTCTTCAATTCCGGAAGAAAAGAAGACTCTGCCGAGAAATCGATGTAGGCTTCATCCAGGACAACGATCCCTTCGAAGTGATTCAATATCTTATAGATCTCCTCCCGGTCCAGGCTGTTTCCCGTCGGATTGTTGGGAGAACAGAGGAAGATTATTTTCACCCATTCGTCCACTTCGTCCAGCAAAGCATCCGCATCCAATTCGAAATCGGAGGTGAGATTAACCTTTCTGAAATCGACATTGTTTACATTCGCCGCCACTTCATACATACCGTAGGAAGGAGCTATGCTGACGATGGTATCGATTCCCGGCTCACAGAAAGCACGGATCACGAGGTCGATCGGTTCGTCGCTGCCATTTCCCAGAAAGATGGAATTGCGGTCAACGTCTTTCAGCTCGGCAATCCGGTCTTTCAGTTCCCACTGCAAAGGATCGGGATAACGGTTATAAGGCTCGTTATAAGGATTCTCGTTCGCATCCAAAAAAACAGATGCACTACCGTGAAACTCGTCTCTTGCAGAAGAATATGGTTTCAATTCCCAAATATTGGGTCTGACAAGGTCTTTTAAATCCATCATATTGTTTTCAATCTTATTGTTACTGCATTACGGTGGGCATCCAGCTGTTCGTTACCCGCCATGACCTGGATGGTTCCACCTAAACTCCTGATACCTTCGGCAGTGATCTCCTGGAAGGTTATTTTTTTGATAAAGCTATCCAAATTCACGCCGCTGTATGCTTTGGCATATCCGTTGGTGGGAAGCGTGTGATTGGTGCCTGAAGCATAGTCGCCGGCACTTTCCGGTGTATAAGGCCCCATAAACACACTGCCGGCATTCTCGATCTGTTCGGCGATATGCGCGTAGTTCTTGGTCTGTATAATCAGATGCTCCGGAGCATACATATTGGTGAAATCGATCACCTCCCGTTCATCCTTTAACACGATTATACGGCTGTGTTCTAATGCCTTTTCTGTAATTTCCTTACGGGATAGTTCGGATAACTGACGGCTGATGGCATCGGCAACAGGAGACACCATGCTTTCGGCGGCTGTAACCAGGATAGCCTGGCTGTCGGCTCCATGCTCTGCCTGCGAAAGGAAATCGGCGGCAATGAAATCGGGGTTGGCTGTCTCGTCGGCAATCACTTCTACTTCGGAAGGACCTGCCGGCATGTCGATAGCGACATCTTTCAGGCTGACAAGCTGCTTGGCTGCCGTTACATATTGGTTTCCGGGACCGAATATCTTATAGACTTTGGGGACGGATTCCGTTCCGTATGCCATAGCGGCAATCGCCTGTATACCGCCTGCTTTAACTATTTTGCTGACACCGGCTGTACGGGCTGCGAAAAGGATGGCGGGGTGTACCTTGCCTTCTTTATTCGGAGGCGTACATAAAACGATCTCCTTACAACCGGCGATATGGGCCGGAACAGCCAGCATCAAAACGGTAGAAAACAGAGGAGCCGTTCCTCCGGGGATATACAGACCGACTTTCTCGATGGCAACAGCTTTCTGCCAGCAGGTCACGCCGGGAGTCGTTTCTACTTTATGTCCCGTGAAACGTTGGGAAGCATGGAACTTTTCGATATTGTCCTTCGCTGTGCGAATAGCCTGCTTCAATTCTTCGGAGACAAGTTCACAAGCCTCTTCTATCTCGGCTTCCGATACCTGAAGATTCGCCAACGTTACTTTGTCAAACTTCTCTTCATATCGTTTTACGGCAGCATCTCCTTCCTGGCGCACTTCATCCAGTACGGTACGAACCGTATCGAATAAAGTCGTCACATCCAGCGCCGGACGCTTGACCAAAGATGACCAATCTTCTTTTGACGGGTATTTTATTATTTCCATAACAACTATACTTTCTATAAGATCATTTTCTCAATCGGGAGAACCAGGATGCCTTCTGCGCCCAACGCTTTGAGCTTTCCGATGATTTCCCAAAAATGTTTCTCTGCAATCACTGACTGGACAGAAACCCAGTCGCCGTTTGCCAGCGGTGTCACTGTCGGGCTTTTCATACCCGGCAATACCTCTATGATCTCATCCAGCTTGTCTTTCGGAGCATTCAGCAATACATATTTCTTTCCTTCAGCTACCTGGATCGCTTCAAAACGGAACAGGAGTTCATCCAGGATAGCCAGCTTTTCTTCCGACAGGTTATTGTTGGCAATCAGAAGCGCTTCGCTCTGCATGATCACTTCCACTTCCTTCAACTGGTTGCTGACCAATGTGCTGCCCGAGCTGACAATATCGAAAATAGCGTCAGCCAAACCGATACCCGGAGCGATCTCGACTGAACCGCTGATCACATGCAAATCCGCCTTTACCCCTTTTTCCTTCAGATAAGCCTTCAGTATCTCCGGATAAGAAGTAGCGATAGTCTTTCCCTCGAACCATTCTACGCCTTGATACTCTTCATCCTTGGGAATAGCCAGGGACACGCGGCATTTACTGAATCCCAACCGTTTCACCAGGCGGGCTTCTCCCCCTTTTTCAACATATTCGTTTTCGCCTACAATACCTATATCAGACACTCCGTTTGCCACAGACTGAGGAATATCATCGTCACGCAGGAACAGCACCTCTACCGGAAAACCTTTTGCCGATAAAAGTAAAATACGTTTTCCTCTGTTCAGTTTGATACCTGCTTCTTCCAATAATAGCATTGTTTCGTCGTATAAACGACCTTTCGATTGTACTGCAATTCGTAACATGTTTATTTTTTATTTTAATAATTATATTCTTTCCGAAAACAAAATAAGGCTTACCGAATAACGGCAAGCCTTACTTAGATTATATTATGCGTATCCACACACCTCACAGCCCACCGAACTATTGCCCGTTGTAATGATGATGATGGTGATGTGATACTTTTCTTCTCATTTGTTGTTTTATTGATGCCACAAAGTTACAATAATAATTGAAAATGCAAATAAAACTATCAAAAGATTAGCGATTCGGCAAACTTTTTTCTAGGATGCCAACTTTATACCGATAATCCCGCATATCACCAGCATGGCAGAAAGGATACGCCATATACCTGCCGAATCCCCGAAAATAAAGATGCCGATCAATAATGTACCGACCGCCCCGATACCGGTCCAGACCACATAAGCCGTTCCGATCGGAATGGTCCGTTGAGCCAAATATAAAAAGTATCCGCTCAGCGCCATCGAAATGACAGCTACCGAAAGATAAAGAAAACGTGATCCCGTTGTCTGCGCCAGTTTCATACCGACAGGCCAGCCTATTTCAAACAGGCCGCCCAGCAATAAATAAATCCATCCCATAATTACATCAGTGTTTTAATCTATATAAATGATCGGCTTGTTGCCGTATTTTATTAGCCAGCATAGGCGGATAGTCCGGATGATCGGCAAAGAATGCATCGACCTCTGCCCTCGCCTCCGCGGACGTGTGGCCGGAAAGCAGCGCACGCGTCCAGGCTGTCGGGAAGAAGATATCGCCGGTACGCTGCACTTCCTGCAGGATATCCAAAGCCGGACGAATATAGTTTATCGCTTCTTCCTGCCTGGAGGAGTGATTCAGGTTTGCCAATGCAGCGGATGCCCACGGCTCGACACGACGGTTCTCCGCAATCAGCAAGGAAGCGAAGACACTGTCGCGCACCTCTTTATGAGGAGAAACGGAAGGCGAAATGAATGCATATTCCCGTTTCCGGTCCGAATTGGTGATACGCGATTGCTGCATAGCGATAATCTCATCGGCCTGCTCCGGAAGATGGAGCGCCAGCGAGTAAGAAAGACTGATATAGTCGCTCTCACTCAGTGCACAGCCCGCCGGAGCCTGTTCCTTTTTCCATATAGCATATAATGCAGCGACCGATTCCGGCGACTTCGCCAATGAACGATACGAGCGGAAAGCCTGTAAACGGTGCTGCGGAACGGAGGAAGTCGTCACGATCTGCCATAACGTCTTTTCCAATGGAGCAACATCCGTCTGATACAGCCGCTGGCAATTGCCGATATAACCCAAAGCGGCAGAGAATAGCAACGAGTTATTCTCCTCCGGCAAATACTTCAGCATAGCTTCCATATAAGAAGCAGGCGAAATAGTCCGGTTCAACAGGTTCTCATACAAAGTGACCTGGATGGAGCCTCTCAGCAGTTCCTCTTTACAAACCGGGAGATAGGCAGCACAAGCCTCCGCATCCGCTTCACTCAAACGGAAAAAGCCATATCCTTTTCCATCTATATTCGGGACAATGAAACTACCCTCTTGCGGGAGTCTTTTCAGTTTCTTTCGGAAGGAATTTGAATTTCTCCCGAGAGAAACTGAAATTTCTTCCGGATCCCCGTTTTTCGGGACAATCCGGAAAGAGAGATCCTGCGGCCAGTTCAATCCCCGGTCGAACGGGTCGTTTTGCGAGACAACCAGGCTATCGCCAACCAGAGAAGCCGTGATTTCAGGCATGCCTTTTTCATTCACCCATATATGACTCCAGGTTTCGAGATCGTCATCCGTATATTTATCCAGGATAGTGATCAATCCTTCCCAGGTTGCATTTCCGTAAGCGTATGTTTTCAGATATTCCCGGATTCCCTGCCGGAAAGCATCTTTTCCCATCTTCTTGATAAGCATCTCCAGTACGACGGGCGATTTGTCATAGATAATGTTGCCATACACCAAACCGGCATTGCGCAAATTATCCAGGTCCTGCTTGATGGGATTCGCACCGGCTGTACGGTCTTCCGAATAAGCCGGCGGGATATAATTCTGCATAAAGTTCAAGGCATGATTGACATTCGGATACAACGGCTCGACAATCTGGGAGGCAAAATAGTTGGCAAACACCTCTTTCGTCCAGACATCGTCAAACCATTTCATCGTCACATAATCGCCGAACCACATATGCGCCGTCTCATGGGCAATCAGGGCACTGCGGCTCAACTGCTCATTGAGTGTCGGATTTTCATTCAAGAACATCCGGCGGTCCGTATAGAATGTAGCTCCCGTATGCTCCATGCCGCCGAACTGGAAGCCGGGAAGAATGATGAGATCGTATTTGGCAAACGGATACGGAACAGCCGTATACTCTTCCAGCCACGCCAAGGCATCGAAAACCTCGGAGGCGATCTCCGGACATTGAGCTATTTTCTTAGGGTCTGTCTCACGATGGTAAATGGAAATCTCCCTGTCCTCCCGCGTATACGTTTCGCGAACGAACTCTCCGGCTGTAAAGGCAAACAGATAGGTACTCAACGGCTCCGTCTCCTTGAAAGAGATGATTTTCCGGTCCGGAACAGAGAGCGTGTCGGTCTTCCCTATCGCACCGTTGGTGACAGCCTGCCAGGTTGCCGGGACCTCCAGTGTCAGTGTAAACAAGGACTTCATGTCCGGCTGGTCGAAACAAGGGAAAGCTGTCCGCGCCCTGTCAGGCACCAGCAAAGTATACAGAAATTCATCCCGCCTGTTCAAAGACTGGTCCGTCGGGGTGAATGCTATATCTATTTTATTTTCACCGACTTTACTCCGGTCTGCCGGGATAATAATATGTTCGTTCTTCACTTCATAAGGCACCTGCTCGTCATTCAGCCGTACAGAAGCGACCTGCGAAGCCTCTCCTCGAAAGTCTATAATGATCGGGAGCTTCTCTTTCAGAGACAGCCGGATCACAGCCTTTCCCCCGACCGGTTCCTGCCTGGACTCCGGAATGGAGAAAAACAGATCGTATTTCACCTGCCCGAAATGTTCTTTCCTGAACTGAGCCAGTTCATGGCTCACGCCTGCTTCCTGCAGGACAACGTCTTTCTGCTGTGTTGCACAGGCTGACAACAGGCCCACAGCTGCTATTCCTACCACCTGAAAAATAATATGATTTGAATGTGCCATCCTTTTACTCTCTCAAATATTCTGCTATCGACATAAAATTGCGCTCCAGTAAATACATTTGCGACGCCATAAAAGTAAAAAATTCTCCCCAATCCTGTTTACGGTGAAAATCGATTCCTTCCTTGGCTGTATAAATTCGGGCGACTTCTTTTCCCGTCTCCCGGACAAAACAAATATCCCAGATCAAACCTTCGGGGAAATCCTTCTCTAACATTTCCTTATACCAAGTGAGACGTTCGTACATTTCCAAACGAAGTTCTTCGCTCCGGTGGTTTACCTCCAGGATCACATAAGCACCGCTGCGGCTGATATCGAACTTCAACTCGACACCTTTGACTTTAGTATCGTATAAAGTCCATATTTTTTTACGCCCCCGCAGATAAGGCTGTACTTCACAATAAGCGGCGAAACTTTCCCAAAACTCCAGTTTCAGGTTCTTTAATTCGTCTTTACTATACATCTTTTTTAGTTGACAATTGACAGTTGACAGATGACAGTTAAAAGAAGGAGCCAAAAACACCTGTCCACTGTCATCTGTCAACTATCAACTATTTATAAATATCTTTTTTCCTCAATCTGATAACTTCTCCATATTCCGCCAGCTTCTTCATATCTATACGGCTGGAATTGCCTACTATCACATAGACAACTGGCTTCAGACGGACATTATGCCTGTAAAAACGGACAATATCCTGCATATCCATCTCCGAAAGGTCGGCCAACAAGGCTTCATTCGGATCCCGGTCGAATCCGCTTCTCCGGAAATAGGCAACCTTTTCCGACAGTTCCCTGAAAGAGGGGAAATCATTATTTACCTGGTTGATGATCGACTGCTTGATTGTTTCGATCCGCTCCGGTTTTTCCGGCATTTCACAGATCAGCGATTTCATCACTTCCATGGCATCCAGCGTCTTGTCGCTCTGCGTGGAAAGCATCGTGACAAACTCTCCCGCCTTTCCCGACAACTGATGGGGCGGCAACAGATAACGCCCGTTTACCCGATAGGCAAGCGAGCGGAACTCCCTGATCTCCTGAAACATCAAAGAGGACATATCTCCGCCGAAATAAGCAGAGAACAGCCGGGAAGCATGACGCGACCAGGCATCATCCGTCACTTCTCCTTTGGCAAAACCGTAAACGATACTTTGCGAAGCTGTCGGCATATCCATAAAATACACAACCGGTTTATCATATGCTTTTGCATCCCGATAGTAGGGTTCTTTTACTGCAACAGTGATCTCCTGCAACGGAAGCGTTGCCTTTATCTGCTCTGCAACCTGACCGGCAGGCAGTGTTCCGCAATAATGCAAATCACATTCCATCCGGCGGACATCTGCAAAAACGTTCAGCAAATCCTTTCCTTTCAGCTTCTTGATCTCTGAAAGGGATAATTTTTTAAGAAACCTCGATTGTTCGCCATACTTCACCATTTCCAACATGGCAAGGGCAATGTTATCGCTCGATTCGAAGAAAGCCTTCTCTATCACTTTAGCACCATTTATTACCTGGCGTATCTGTTTATCATCGGCTTTTACATGCGCGATAAAATCACCTGCCAGCTTTACGGTCTCTTCAAAATGCTTGTCAAAACCGGTAATGCGGACAGTAAACTGTTTCTCGTTTGCATCGAAAGACAGCGTGCTGCCCAGCACCTGCAACCGCGTCCGGAACTCCTGGTACGACAGGGAGTCCGTGCCCAGGAACTGCAGATAATTTGCCAGAAGCATTAACCGGGGCTGTTCCAGCATCCCGATCTGATACACCATATTCAGCGTAAATATATCCGTAACCGGATTTGCCGTTGCATATAAAGTAGCCAATGGAGTGAGCTGGCTTATCTGTACGTCTTTCCCGAAATCGATAAAACGCGGGGCAACCGTCTGCACGGGCAATTGCTCCAGCCGTTTGGCATATTCGGATGATGCTTCCGAGTTTTTAGGAACAACCGGATTGAAATCAGGCTTTGCCAGGTTGTCTTTCGGGTATTTGCCTGTTGTTTTAGTGACACACAAATAGTTATCACTAAAATATTTACGGGCAACACGGATAACATCCTCCCGTGTCAGAGCTTCTATCCGGGCTACTTCCTGCAGATACTCTTCCCAGCTTTTACCCTGCGAATACAGCGACATCAGTATACGGGCACGCGAGTCTATATTTTCCAGGTCGGAAGCGTACTGCCGGTGTTGTTCCTGTTTCAGGCTATTAAATATTTCGTCACTGAAATCTCCCTCTTTTACCCGGTTTATCTCTTTCCATACTAATTTTTCCGCTCTGCCGTATGTCTGAAACATCAGCTTCGGGATAATGGCTACTGCCAGTATTCCGGCTTCGTTCATGCTCTCGTTCATGGCCATCGAAGCCATGATCTTCCTGTCGACCATCAGTTTGTCGAGAAAGCCGGTTCCGTTTGCATTGTTCAGCATATTCACTGCGACAGCCAGTGCGACCTGGTCTTCATGATTGGCAGGGATACCACGGAACCCCAATCCCATCGCCTTTACCAAAGGGACAGGAAATTTTATTTTCATTATCTCCTTCCCCTTGAACGGTGGCAGAGCAACAGCTTCTTTTTTAGGAGCTTCACCCGGACGGATGCGCGAAAAAGTCTTTTCCAGGATGGGCAGTACAGCGTCCGAGTCAAAATCACCACTCAAAATCAAAGCCATATTGGATGCCACATAATACTCCTCAAAAAACTTCCGCATCTCTGTCAGACGCGGATTCTTCAGATTCTCCGTGCTTCCAATGATCGGATAGGCATAGGGATGCGGTGCGAAATAGCGGGCAAGCAAACGTTCCATAACAGGACCGCCGATAAAGTCGCCGTACATGTTCTTTTCTTCATAAACAGTCTCCAACTCGCTTTGGAACAGGCGGAAGACAGGATTCAACAGGCGTTCGCTGTTTATTTCCGCCCATTGCTCCATATATTGCGGGGAGAAAGTATTGAAATAGATGGTGGCGTCGTATGAGGTCGCGGCATTCAGTCCTGAACCGCCATATTTGGAAATCAGACGATTGAACTCATTCGGGATCACATAATCGGACGAGCGGATACTCAGTTCGTTTATCTCTTTCTGAATACCGGCACGGGCTGCTTCATCTTTTGTCCGGGCAAGTTCGTCATATTTCATGACAATAGAATCCAGGAGTACTTTCTCTGCTTCATAATTCACCGTACCGATCTTGTCGGTACCTTTGAACATCATATGTTCGAAATAATGAGCAATCCCTGTATCCGGACAATCTTTCGCCCCGGCCTTCACAACGACAGCTCCAAACACCTTCGGCTGACTATGATCCTCATTCAGCCAGACGGTCAATCCATTATTTAGTGTATGTTCTTTTACTTCAAGCGCTTTTGTATTCTGAGCGGTTAACAGATTTGTACCAGTTGTAACTAACATCATCGTCAAAAATGCTTTCATGGTATATTTTCACCATCATTTATGACTTACAAAGATAGCTCATTCCCACAAGTAAATAGGATTTGATAAGATATTTTTGGACTATTCTTTCAAATCTGAAGTATAAAACAATATTCCCCGCTACTTTTCTAGAAAATGGGACTGCGTTTTCCTTTTATTAAGACACCTGCTACTTTATAAAACTGTATCAAACTCATATTTATTCTTTCCTTTGCGGAACAATAATGAAAGCGAACACTAGTATGCAATATCTGAATATCGCAGGTTTTAATATATTATTGGATTTTGACTTCAACCCCTTTCTCGAAATGAAGAATTTTATCCCCTTCATCGGAAAAAGCCAGGAGAAGCAAGCTACAGACCTGTGTACCATCTCTGTCTATCCTGGCAGAGAAATAAAAGATATACCCGTATTCGTGTATTCAACCACCACAGAAACAGGTTCCTATGGTATATATCAAAACGATGATTTGAATATAGTCATATACCAGTCTGCCGAGTCAGGCAACAAATACCGTTTGCTGGCCGACAAAACATGGAAAGAACTCACAATCGACTTTGTTCCGACCACAAGTGCCGAAAGTCCGACTGTCTTAAATCTGTTTCTCATGTTGGCCTTTATTTACAGCTCTTCATTTCATGATACAGTTCTGATTCACGCGTCTTCCATCAAAAAAGAAGAAGAGGGATTTGCTTTCTTAGGCCCTTCCGGAATCGGCAAAAGCACCCATTCCGACCTGTGGCTGAAATACATCCCTGACGCTACTTTATTGAACGACGACCAGCCGGCAGTCCGTATAATAGGAAACAAACCTTATATATATGGCACTCCCTGGAGTGGAAAAAGAGACTATTATCGAAACGAAAGATCTCAGCTGCAAGCCCTCTACAAAATGGAGCAAGCGAAAGAAAACCGCTTGAAGCGATTGTCTGCCATTGACACATTCCGACTTTTACTGGCCTCCGCATCTATGATACGCCACGACAAGCCGACTTTCAATGCGATCAGTCAGACTTTGGCCCGACTTGCAGGAACCGTTCCTGGCTACCATTTGCAATCAAGGCCAGAACGAGAAGCTGCCGAAATGTCTTACAACAGAGATAGATAATTGTTTAATTTTAATACGAATAGAAAGTGAAAAAGAAAAATTTAAAAATGTACGAGAAACCAAAAGTGGAAGTCGTAGAAATCCACTTGAATGAGTGTATCGCTGGTAGTGGTGCTGTTCAAATTTCTGCAGGGAAATTCGAACGTCACAACTTTGGAACAGGAACAGATGGGAATTCTCCTTGGGAGCATAATTGGATCGATTAATAATTTAAACAAAAACATTACGAATTAATGAAAACATTTATCAAAACATTAGTAATTAGCAGTCTGTCGTTGTCCATGTTTACTGCATGTAGTAACGATATGGATGATAATGGAAAAGGAACTGATACTCCCGATATAAAATGGACAAGTGTCACGATGCAACTTGCGAATACTGCTCAAGGTTTTGACAATAAACAAGACTTGCCTCTAACAAAAACGGGAAATGGAGAAATATGGCCAGAATCAACACCATTAAGAAGTAGCGACGAACAACTTCAAGCTATTTATCCATTAGAGAACGTAGGACATAAGATTTATTTAGTAAAGGTCGATAATGATAATAACTGTATAGCAACAGCAACTCAAGTAAATGAAAATGATTTGACATTGACTTGGAAGCTATCACTTTCCACTGATTCAGATAATTCAATTTCGATAAAAGGAGAAGGTGAAGATTCAGATTGCAATAATCCTATTAATTTAAAACAGGGGGATAAAGTATATTTTGCTTCCACAAAAGATATTACAAAAGCTACTGCTAAGAAATCAGATGTTTTGACCATCCCGGGAGGTGATGTATATGCCCCTATTGGTGATATCTTATTTATTAGTGAAGCAGCCTTATTCGTTAATATCGACAATGAACAGATTATATTTGAATCTGAAAATGCTATAAGTACAGGCCAAAAAGACCGATATGAATTACCTATATCATCAGAAGATACTCAGGAAACAATGAGTATGATTCATTTGGAACGTGCTACAACATTATTAAATGTACAACTTGCTATCAAAACAGAATCAGGGAATTCAGCAAATAACGCTGATTACATCAAAGACTACCTTAATCAGGTAGCAAAGAAAGAGTTAATTACAGATATAAATAAACAATTCCGTGCTCGTTTCTTCTTTACTGGTTATCCTAATGCATATGACATGACAAGAACAGCACCGATATCGGCAAGCACTGATGAATATACAGCCATTAGCTATAGATGGTGTTCTCCTGTAAACGAAATGGATTTTCCATTAGTCAGTACAAGTAGAAAGTTCTCCGGTTTCAGAGATATGTCCCTTCCTTATATCACTCCACATGATTTCAGAAATAGTAACAATCAAACTATGATTTATATGACTTTTGAAATTTTGGATACAAACGGGGAAACTCCTTTATATAGAGGTACTATTGCGGGAGAATTCGCCGCAGCCGACATCATGGCAAGAAACACAAATGTTGTTGTATTATATGCCCTAAATGTATCTGAATTAGGAGGTTTATTAAGTAGACCTATTTCAAAATCACTTGTCACCCGTTCTGCTGTTGAAGATGAACTGTTCGGTACAATGATAGATGCTGATGTTGAATTCGAATATTTAACCAAATAACGCACAAACATATCATGGAGCTCCCCTCCTCTACCCGTATCATCCAGCTGCCGAATGAATTAATCATTCAAGAAGTGGCAACATGTTTACGTAAAGGACAAACAGCTACCATACGTATAAAGGGGAACAGTATGTTCCCCTTTTTGCGCCATGAGAAAGACGCCGTCCGGCTGCAATCCATTCATCCGGACCAACTCAGATGCGGGCAAATCGTATTATTCAAATACGGTCCCGTTTATCTCTTACACCGGATTATCCGTATCGAAGCCTCACAGCTTTATATCCGCGGTGACAATCGAGTCGGATTTCCACTTGAAATTGTAGACAAAGATGCTGTCGTAGGATACGTCACCTCCATCCAGCGAGGAACCCGATGGATGCCTCCCGAACACTTCGGATGGCAACTAATCTCCTCCCTCTGGATACACTCATATCCGCTACGGCTCCGACTCTCAGGCTTAAAAAAATACATTCGAAAAATCCTAAAATAATCAAACTCATGAAAACCTTTAAACTTAAACAAGGCTATAAAATACAAGAAATAGCAGAAGAAAAAGTCCTTTTCCCTGTCGATATGGCCAATGTGGATTTCACCAATATGCTCGTGCTCAACACCACCTCCACCTTCCTGATTCAAATGCTGCTCGAAAAAGCATACAGCAAGGAAGAGCTGGCAACAGCCCTGGCCGACCAATTCGACGTAGATCACTCTACCGCCGAATCCGATATCGAAGAACTGATAAACACCCTGCAAAACTTACATATCCTGGATACCGACATCCAAGAAGCATGAAGCAGATACTCTACTATTTCTTCCATCTTTCCAAAGGCTTTCGGAAAGAGATAATCAGACTCATTTCCGTGGGAGCAATCGAAGTTGCGCTCTCGCTTATCATCGTATGGTTTTCCAAACGGGTAATCGACACCGCAACTCACTCACGCGAAGGGGCCTTACTCCCGCCCCTGCTCCTGCTCGGAGGCTGTTTCCTGCTCTCCATTATCTGCCGGACGTTCCTTTCCAGATGGTCTGTGCTTCTGCAAACCCGTCTACAAAACACCCTGCTCCACCGTTACTTCTCCACCCTGCTCCATGCCGAGTGGAAACCGGCGCAAGCCTTTCACAGCGGTGATATCATGTCGAGAATGCACACCGATATCAACGACGTAGTCAATACCTTCGTCACCGCCATCCCCCAAGTCATCCTGATGCTATTAAGCCTGTGCGGAGCATTCTACTTCCTATACACGATGGAGCCCATCCTAGCCGGTGTCATAGTCGGAATGATCCCCTTCATCCTGTTGCTCAGCAAGGCCTACTTCAAAAAAATGCGAAAACTATCGACAGAAATCAAACAGTCGTCCAGCCATATCAAACAATTCTTCCAGGAATCCATCCAGCGTAGCGAAATAGTAAAGGCACTCCGCTTCGAAAACCTGCTCCTGCGCCAACTGGACAACCGCCAGTCGGACTATATCGGCAAGGTCAGACAGCAGAACACCTTCTCTATCTTCTCCAACCTAGTATTGTCCATCGGTTTCCTGTCCGGCTACCTCGTAGCCTTCACCTGGGGCGTTTACAGCCTCCAAAGCGGTAAAATCTCATTCGGCACCATGACAGCCTTCCTGCAACTGGTCAGCATGATTCAAAGCCCGGCTCTCGGTCTGGTGCACACCATCCCCGGCTTTATCACTGCCTACACATCAGCCGAACGCCTGAAAGAAATCAATTCCCTTCCGGAAGAGACACAGGAAGCTTCTCTCCGCCCAATAGACTGCACGAAGCTGCAACTTCAACAGGTCACCTTTTCCTACACGCCGGAAAAGCCTGTCCTGACAGATATAAATATGGAATTTCGCTCCGGCGAAATCACCGCCCTGGTCGGTCACAACGGATGCGGCAAGACAACCCTGCTCCGCCTGCTTCTGGCACTGGTATCTCCCTCCCAAGGCCATATCACCCTGACAGACAACCAGGGCCACATCCATCCAATCGGAAAACAGACCCGTATCAATTTCTCATACGTGCCACAAGGAAACTACCTTTTCTCCGGCACGGTACGCGATAACTTAAAAGCAGCAGCCCCCTTAGCTACAGACGCCGAACTTTTGCAGGTATTGAAATCGGTCTCCGCCGATTTCATCCTGCAAACAAAAGAACAATTAGATTTAAAATTAAGAGAAGGTGGAGAGGGCTTGTCCGGTGGAGAGACACAGCGCCTGGCCATCGCCCGCGCCCTGCTTTGCCCGGGAAAAATCCTCTTATTAGACGAAATCACTTCTTCCCTGGATGAACAAGCCGAACGAGAAATCCTGGCTTTACTCAAAAACAATGTAAAAGATAGGATTATTATATTGGTATCGCATAAGCGACAGGTGGTGGAGTTGTGTGATGAGGTTTATTCGTTGGAGTGAAGTTAGTGTAAAAAACGCTCTTTAAAGGCTGTATTCAGTGATGTAAAAAATAATTTCAGTTTCTTTCTTGCCTGTTTCGGATAGAAAGGGTATAAAATAAATATCTCCTTTAATATATTTCCATACCAATAAATCCGCTCTCTTAGTATTTGAAGAGAGAAAGAATTTCCTTTTTTCCAAATAGTAAACTTACGCTTCTTCCTTTTCTTCTGACCAAAATTACCCAATTTTCGGATACTAAACCATAATAGCCTTTTGAAAAATAATCTATCGTAAAAATTCAATGACCAGAAAGCAGGAAGATTAGCCGAATCGATACCGATGTATTCAAAACCGACAGCCGTAAACACCCGCACAAATCGCGCCATCCCTTCTTTCCTTAGCTCTTCCATGATACTTGCATAATCCAATTCCGGATATTGCTTAACGAAAAGTACCCAGTCACACAAATGACGTAAACCAATTCCCCCGTTAAAAAGATGTTTAGCCGCATGTTTCAGTAGCATAATAGCATTCTCCCTTGCTTCCGGAACACGATACAAAACACCCTCCTTCTTCACAAGTTCACACTTTCTATTCTGCAAAGAAGAAGGATTCAAATTATGCGGATAATGCAATTCGACCAATATATCCCGAATATAAATCATATCATGTTGATGACTGCGATTATGATCAAATTTAATCTCTCCCCATTGTTTCAAACACTCTAAAGCCTTATCATACGAATCCGGTATATAAAGATCCAAATCACCAGTCATTCTCAACAAAGGCTGCGGATAAAGAAGCGCAATGCCAATCCCCTTCATCACAATCGGGTAAACTTCGGCCTGTTCCAAACTGGTATTTACTTCGGTCCAGACACTCCGGATTTTCTGGTTATATCCCTGAATAGCCTGTGCCTCCGCCATCCAGGAGAAAAAAAGTTGCCGGGGAGGACGAAAAGCCTTCGGCAAACGTTCTACCGCCGCATAACAGATGCCTGTTACTGCCTGGTCGTGCACCGCTTCCCATATCACCATCCACTCTGAGGCATCCAACCCCTCAAAAAAGGAAACATCCGGCTCTTTATCCCATATCCCGGACTTTATCAACTCCAGAAAGGCTGCTTCCGCCTTATTTTCCATAGAACGCTTCATCATCAAACTCCTCAAATTTTAAATGAGTAAATTCTTTCCCTGCAAAATCAGCCCGCACGCTCTCCGGAACACGCCCGTATTCATTTTTAAAAATACGATAAAAGGTACTTCTCGAAAGAATCCCGCACTGGTTCGCAATATAATCGATCTTATAGTTGGGATTCTTCACTAATAAATAACAGGCATATTTCAGTCGCAGATGGGTCAAATACCGATAGAAGGTCTTTTCACGGCTAAAAGAACGAATTGCCATCGATAGATATTTATCATTGCTTCCGCATGCGGAAGCAACCGCCCGCAAAGAAATAGCGGGCGATCTGAAACGCAGTTCCTGTATCATGTATTTTTTAAACACATGATAGATCAACTGCAATGTTTCAATCTTTACTTCCGTAGCCATAAGTATATCCTTTTCCGTAATAACCATATCCATACCCATAGTTATAACGGATATCTACGCCATTCAATAAAATAGCCATATTTTTCAGCTTATTGCTTTTATACAGCTTTTCTACCTCCGGTAATAATCGTTTGTCCATATATCCGGCACGCAATACATAAAGTGTCAGGTCGGCTACACGGTTAACGATAATTGCATCCGCAATCATATTAGAAGGCACATTATCCAGTATCACGTAGTCGTAGCGCTCTTTCAACCATTCCAACAAATCATCCAGCCGCTTACTGCGCAGTAACTCCGACGGATTCGGCGGAATAGGCCCATTATACAAAACGTCCAGGTTCGGATAATACTTTCCTTTTTCCAGAAGATTATCCAGGTTCGTTTCCTTTCCCGACAGATAATTGGTAACCCCAGCCTCATGTTTATGACCAATGCGTTCACTCAGAGAACCTTTTCGGATATCCAAATCGACCAACACGACTTTCTTGCCTCCGGTAGCCATACTTACTGCCATATTGATTGACAGAAATGTCTTGCCGGCACCCGGATTAAACGAAGAAAAGACAATCACCTGCAGACGGTTTGTATTCACCTCCATAAAATCCATATTTGCTCTCACAATACGGAAAGCTTCAGATATGGCATCACGTCCATTTTCCGACACATAAATCTCATGTTCTTTCCGTCTATGCTTTTTCGGAAGCAAAGGGATCTCTCCCAATATCGGAGCGGTCAGCTTTTCTTCCAGTTCCCTGCGACTGTTTATCTTCGTATTCAGACTAAAAATCAACCAAAGGATTAGTCCCGGTAAGGCAAAGCCCCCCACCAAAGCAGCAAGCAAAATCATAGATGTTTTCGGAGCTACCGGCATATCGCTACACATAGCCGGATCGATCACACGTGCATTACTTGAAGTAATCGACTGCGACAAGGCATTTTCTTCACGTTTATTCAACAGATACAAATACAAAGCTTCCTTGATTTTTTGCTGACGCTCAACCGATAATACATACTTCTGCTGAGAAGGGACAGCCGAAATACGTCGGTTGGCCTGCCTTTCTTGCTGCTCGATACGCTGTAACTGTGCATTCAGACCGGCAATCAGGTTGTCGACCGTGCGCACAATGGTCTGCCGCATAGCCGACAATGAACCATTCAACTCCTGGATAATCGGATTCTTCTCGCTACTGTTTTCCTGCAATTTGTTTCGCTTCAGCAACATTTCGTTGTATTTGCCGATACTCTGCTCGATATTCACATCCGGAATACCGGTATTGGAAGGAATCAAATCCCGTTCATGCTGCGGGTCATGCAAATACTCTTTGATGGAACGTGCCAGCGATAACTGATTCTCCAATCCCAGCCCCTCTTGTTGGTAAAGGTTGGAGTTTTGCAGATAGATACCTGTTTCCGACACAATATCCGTCAACAGGTTTTCTTTCTTAAACGTTTCGATTTCCGATTCCACGCCTCCCAGCTCCTGCTCAATGATAATCAGACGCTCATTGATAAAATTGGATGTATTGATCGCTACCTGATTTTTGTCGTTAATCGCATCTTCATTATACACAACGATCAATGTATTGATAATATCTTCCGCTCTCGCTTTAGATACATCTTCAATAGCCAGATTGATAATAGAAGCTTTCTTGTCGGCCAAATAAGCACGCAGACCGGCGTTGCAGGCTTTCGCTACCTGAAGCAAATTATACTTCGTGACAGTGACCGGCACCGAATAATACATCTTGGAATAATATAAAGTAGGCGTAACGACCACCTTTCCCACAGGCGTTTCTACCGTATCCTTCAGAGCCACCTTCTGCTTCCATTCCTCATCGTCACCTTTCCATCCGGCAAGCATAACCGTTTTATCGTCCAAAGGTGTCACCACCATTTGTAAACTGCTGGTTTCTTCGGCATCCGGAAAGCGAAGGACAACAGGAGATTCCTTGTACAATTCAATCTCCCGAAGACCGGCTTCCACCCTGTAAGAAATGTTCAGATTCAAGCGACGGACCACCTCTATCATCAGGTTACGGGATTGAAACACCAACACTTCATTATCCACACTGCTTTTGGTATTCAATACATTCAAATCCTCAAAGGCCGCAGCCTCACTGGCCAGACTTGTTCCCTTCGAATCATTCTTGATTAAAACGGAAGCGACACAGGTATATATCTTGGCAGTGCTTTTCACATAATAGACTGCCCCCCCGAGGAAAACCATAACCGACAGGACAAACCAATACCAGTAACGCTTGAACATGTACCACAAGTCTATCAGGTTCAAAGCATTTGTCCCATCTTCTATTAGTTCTTCATTCTTCATTATCGCAATAAATTAAATTATACTCGTTCTCATTTTGTCAATGTCACAACCAAAGAAGCTATGGAAACCAGAATAGAAGCGGCAGACAACCATACTCCTACCGATTTGTTCTGGTTGATTCCACTCTGTTCGGCTTTCACCTTGTTCGGCTCTACATACACGATATCGTTCTGTTGCAAATAATAACAGGGAGAGTTGAAGATATCGGACGAACGAAGGTCGTGAAACAGAATAGTCCGCTTTCCATCCTTCTCACGGATAACGGCTACCCGGTCACGACGACCATAGATAGTCAGATCGCCAGCCATACTCAATGCTTCCAGCAATGTGACCCGGTCGCTGGAAATATCAAACGATCCCGGACGGCTTACCTCACCCATGACTGAAATTTTATAGTTCAGAAACTGTACGGTTACAATCGGATCCTTAATTAAGTCTTCGCTTATCAGACGCTCCTTAATCATCTCAGTCAATTGCAGGCGGGTTAACCCTGCAACATGCAGTTTACCTAGAATCGGGAAATCTATATTCCCGTTGACATCCACCAGATAACCCAGTACACGCTGTGCACCGGGACTTTCACTTCCAAGCTGATACGACACCAGCGGCATATTAAACGGCAGCGCCAACTCCGGATTCTTACTATTCACCATAATCGACAATAAATCGTCGTTATGGATAAACACTTCGTATTTCTGCTCGATTTCCTGTTGCTTTAAAGGAACAACATCCTGCAGATAGACAATCTTCTTTGAAGACCTGCAGCCCGTGAAAAGTACTGCCACACACACCAGTGCTGCAGCCAACAGACCCAACGAATGGTAATTCTTCGTTCTCATAACAAATAAATAAAAGTTTAATATTAATTCCTGATATATTCCGTAAGTCAAAGTAAACCAACGCCGGCAGCCGATGACTACCTCTGTCCTCATTCTCTGCCTGCTCCTTCTGAGTCTCCTCTCTCCTTATGAGGGAAACGGAAGTGATGCTGATCTGTATGAGCTACAGCCTCTTCCTCGACTGTATCGGGATTGTCTTCGGCGAAAACGTTGTTGTTCAGAGCGGCCAGCAGATATACGCCGGGCTTGAATTTTACACTTATACGCGGAGCGATCATGCAGGGAAGCTCTGCCCGTATATTACGTCCCGGACGGGCGGATTGATACCAAGGTTCCAGTGAACCAAAGCCATGGATACTGAAACCGCGACCGGCTTTCAACTCTTTTGTCGCCACATCTGCTAACGTATTGACGACCAACCTGCTCGTTGCCAATGACAACGAGCAGTGTTTTGCTAAATAAGATACCAGTTGTTTTTTTGTCATTATTGTTCTATTGCAAAATTAACCGTTTGGTTATCTTCCATGTGATCAGATACGGAACCCATGTCTTTCACACGTACCACCAGACGCGACGGCTGTATGGAATAGCGGTTGATCAGGATGTTTCTGACACGTTCTGCACGTTTGCGAGCGACTCTGTCGCTTGCCTGATGGCTGTTACCGATAACTGCAATCTTGTAATTTGTATGCTCTTCCATGAAATGAGCCACCTCGAAGATATTAACCTGCTGCAATTCTTCATTGTAGGTATCTTTTTCAGGGAAGAAGACAACAGCCGGAATCAGCAGTTCGCTACCTGTAGCGACGTGAGTAACAGTACGGTGAACCGTTTTTGAATGTTCGGTGTACTCGCGACGTATCTTGCTTACGCTGTTGTTTAACGCAGCATACTGTTCCGTCGGAACAAGGCGTACGACCTGGAAGCCCTGCTTTCCGAAGCGCCATTTTAAACCGACCAATCCGGAAAAGAAGGTATCGAACTGGTTGCCTTTCCCGATCTCGCCGTCGAAGGTAGCGCTGGTAATGGAAGAACTGATCTCCGCATTGACGGCCAGGCGGTCTGTGATATTATATCCTGCGATAGCACCCAGACGCAAGGCAATCTTGTTCTCCTTACCCATACCGTGCCAACGCATATTATAAAGGTAACCCAAACCGGAATAAGCCTCGAAGTCCCAACGACGGTCGAAACGCTTCTGTTCATGGAACAAATTATATAAGTCGACCATCAAATCCAGATTCACTTCCAGATATTTCATCTTCTGCTTGTAGCCATCCTTCGTATCGACTCCCTGCGATTCCAGGTATTCGCGTACCGGATCATTACCGTCGCTCCAGTTGGCATACTGCTTGTAGATACCCGGAATACCCGTATTCCAACCCGTCAGACGCATACCACCAAAGCTCAAACGAAGACTCAGATTCGGATTCAAATCCTTTCCGATACCGAGCAAGAATCCCGGAGACAGACGCTTGCCGACAGACAGATGGTTATCATCTTCGGCACACATCACACGACCGGCAAACGACCCCTGTATATAGAAATTGCTCCAGAAAGAAGATACATATCTGGTCTTATAGTCCACTTCAAGCGTATCCATCATAATAGTAGACTCCACGCGAGACTCCACGCGCTTTTCTTGTGCATATCCCCCTGCCGACACAGCTGCCAGGAGAAGTATCAATATTGTCTTTTTCATCCTTTTACTTGTTTTCTGTTTCGTCTTCGATTATTTCCATCACTACGGCACGGTTCCAGCGGTAGTCTTCTTCGTAAGCCCGTTCGATATCTCCTTTCGCAGAAGTCTGCAAGCGGTCAGGGTCGATATTGAACTCTTTCACCAGACAATCCTTCACGGCTTTTACACGGCGTTCGCTCAACTTCATGTTGTAGGCCGGATAGGCAGTTTCCCTATCGGCATAACCGCATAGCTTCAGTTTAGCCTTCGGATGTTCTCTCAAATAATCGACAACCAGGTGGATGTTGGTCATCTGATCTTCTTCGATCGTAGACTGGTCGATCAGGAAACGAACAGGAAATTCGGTCACCAATGATTCCGGTTCGGCAGCCGGTACTTCCACCACAACAGGGGCCGGCGTGTAATAAACGCTTTCCAGCACAACCGGGTTCACCTTTGTATAACGGTTGAATTTCTGTCCTCCGAACTTATAAGTGATACCAATGCTCAGACCACCGTAGCCTTCTACGGTACGGTTCGTTTTGGAGGAAAGGCCGCCAATCTGTCCGTCAAAGGATTCATCGACGATAGTTCCCTGCAACTCGGCTATCAATGAAAGTTTATCGCTCAACTTCACATCCAACTGTGCACCGGCATTCAATGAGAATGAGTTATCCGGCGTGATTCCCTGCTTCTCGAATGTATGCGAGAAACCGGGTCCCAGGAAAAGATAGAAATTGACCGGTTTCTCGTCTCTTGTGAACCAACGCACCACATTGCTCATCAGGTTCACCTGGAAGTCCATGTAAGCGAACTGGCGGTGGAACCAGGTTACTCCATCTTTCTCAGAGAAATAAGGCTTAGCCTCTTCGGGTATCACCGTATGATCGGGCACCTTATCGAACATGTTGTAGAAAGCAAACGGATAAGAATGTCCGCACAGCTTTCCGGCCCCCACCTGAAAACGGAATGCCCACAATGGAGAAAGCCATTTACCTACTGATATCTGCCCCATGGGCTGCATGCGCTTAATAAAGCCTTCATACTCCCGATTCGCCTCTGCAGCCAGACCATTCATACCAATCGCTCCACTGATAAACCAGTTGGAAGAGCGGCCTCTACCGGCCACAACAATGTCTGTCGAATCGCCCAACTCACTGATAATGTTGTCTAGTTGGGCCACCCGAATGGTGTCAGTTTTAACCTCCTGTGCCCTCGTTGCGTATGGTAGTGCTAGCAAGAGGGTTACAATACAAACTGCTTGTTTAATCATATTACTAATTTTATGTTAGATAGATTTATTTTTTAGTTTCATGACTTTGGTTTTAATATTTTCTCCAAACCATCTTATTAACGACTCCGGTATAGCTTTGTATCAATTTAACGACCTTGACTGATACATTCTCATCCACATAATTGGGAACAGGGATTCCCAAAGCGCCATCCTCATTCATTTCGACCGCTACATCCACAGCCTGTAAGACTTGTTCTGTAGTGATACCAGCCAGGATAAAGTTACCTTTGTCCAATGCCTCCGGACGCTCCGTACTGGTACGGATACATACGGCCGGAATCGGATTACCGACAGACAGGAAGAAACTGCTTTCTTCAGGCAGTGTCCCCGAATCAGATACTACGGCAAAAGCATTCATCTGAAGATGATTGTAATCATGGAATCCTAAAGGTTCATGCTGAATGACACGCGGATCGAACTGAAAACCACGCTGTTCGATGAATTTCTTAGAGCGGGGATGACAAGAATACAGGATCGGCATATCGTATTTCTCTGCCATGGCATTTACCGCATTCATCAGGTTGAAGAAGTTGGTTTCCGTATCGATATTTTCTTCTCTGTGAGCAGAAAGCAAAATATATTTACCTTTCTCCAGATTCAGACGTTCCAGAATATTGCTGGCCTTAATCTGTTCCAGATTATTATGCAGTACTTCTGCCATGGGTGAACCGACTACATAGGTACGTTCTCTCGGTGTACCGGCAGCATTTAGATACCGACGTGCATGTTCGGAGTAACACATATTGACATCGGCTGTCACATCCACAATGCGACGGTTTGTTTCCTCCGGAAGACATTCATCGAAACAACGGTTACCGGCCTCCATGTGGAAGATAGGAATATGCAAACGCTTCGCCCCGATAACCGACAGGCAAGAATTTGTATCTCCCAGCACCAAAACGGCATCGGGCTTCACCTCCACCATCAATTTATACGATTTGGCAATGATATTTCCTATTGTTTCCCCCAGGTCCACACCCACTGCATCCAGATAATAGTTAGGAGCACGAAGTCCCAAGTCATCAAAAAAGACCTGATTCAATGTATAATCATAATTTTGTCCGGTATGGACCAGGATTTGATCGAAGTATTGATCGCATCGCTTAATAACGGCAGCCAGACGGATAATTTCCGGACGGGTACCGATTATAGTCATTAATTTTAGTTTGCTCATAGTGTTATCTTTTATACTTTCTCAAAATAAGTATCCGGACGATTCGGATCGAATGGTTCGTTAGCCCACATAAAGGTCACCAACTCCTCCGTATCGGATAAATTGATGATGTTATGAGTGTAACCGGGAATCATTTCGACCACTTCTATCTTTTCACCACTTACTTCGAAGTTGATGATTTCATCTGTTCCAATCTTACGAAGCTGAATCAGACCATGGCCGCTTACGACCACAAACTTTTCATTTTTGGTATGATGCCAATGTTGCCCCTTAGTTACCCCTGGTTTAGAAATGTTCACAGAGAACTGACCACGATCCGGCGTACGGATAATCTCAGTAAAACTACCGCGGTCATCTGTTTTCATCTGTACCGGATAACTGAATTTCTCTTTCGGCAAATAAGACAAATAAGTTGAATAGAGTTTCTTCGTAAAAGAATCGCCTAGATTAGGTACACTCAAGTTCGCAGGCATCTCTTTAAAAGAATAGAGCAAATCGACAATGCCTCCTAGCGTAATCGTATGAACGACCGGTACTGCACAATAATCTCCTTCATGATGTTCATTACCAGATAAAGCAGTAATCAATTCGTCTACCACATCATCCACATAGACCAGATTCATCACCACATTCGGATCATTTACCTGGATAGGCAAGTCATTAGCAATATTATTACAAAAAGTAGCCACAGCACTATTGTAATTCGGTCTGCACCATTTTCCGAACACATTCGGGAAACGATAAACCAATACTTTCGCTCCGGTTTCTTTCGCATACTCGAACAACAGGTTCTCTCCTGCCCTTTTCGATTCGCCATACGGATTATCCAATGCCGCCTGCGTAGATGATGAGATCATCACCGGGCAAGTATTGTTATACTTTTTCAATGTGTCCAGCAAAGTAGAAGCAAAGCCGAAGTTACCCTTCATAAATTCCGCCTGGTCTTTCGGACGGTTCACACCCGCCAGGTTAAAGACGAAATCAGCTTTCTTACAATAGACATCCAACTCAGCCGGATCGCTGTCTATATCATATTCGAAGACCTTTAGATCAGTTCCCGAAACAGAATAATTCCGGGCTTTCCCTGATTGGATATTATGGAGTTGGGAAACAAGGTTCCGACCGATGAACCCTTTGGCGCCAGTAACTAATATGTTCATTACATTAAAATTGATTTATTCGCTTCTGATTTCTCTTGGTTTTGCCCGTTCGATCAGTCCAAGATCTTCCTGAATGAAACGTAAGCGGAGTAATAGTTTTTTCATGCCTTCCACATCCAGACGTGTGGTATTATGGCTGTGATAGTCTTCAATCTTAGAAAGACATTCGCTTCCTTCGGTAAAGAACTTGTCATAGTTCAAATCGCGTGTATCACAAGGAATGCGGTAATATTCACCCATATCGATTGCCTTCGCCATCTCTTCACGGGTTACCAGCGTTTCATACAGTTTCTCTCCGTGACGCGTACCGATTACCTTCACTTCCGTATCCAGATACTTCGGATCGATCTGTCCGTATGTTTCTTTCAAGGCCTGTGCCAGGACAGACAAGGTTGCTGCCGGTGCTTTCTGAACAAATAGGTCACCATTATGACCATGTGTAAAGGCATAGACTACCAAATCGACGGCATCATCCAACGTCATCATAAAGCGGGTCATTTCAGGGTCGGTAATGGTAATCGGCCTGCCCTGCTCCATCTGTTCCACCCAAAGAGGAATTACAGAACCACGGCTTGCCATCACATTGCCATAGCGGGTACAACAGATAGTAGTCTGCGCCCCTTCGCCCAGTTCACGTCCCTTAGCAATCGCCACCTTTTCCATCAGAGCCTTGGAGATACCCATCGCATTGATCGGATAAGCGGCTTTATCCGTAGAAAGGACGACTACATTCTTTACGCCATGTTCAATAGCAGAAAGCAGCACATTCTCTGTTCCTTCCACATTTGTACGCGTAGCTTCCATCGGAAAGAATTCACAACTGGGGACTTGCTTTAATGCAGCTGCACTAAACACATAATCCACACCGCGCATAGCGACATCCACAGATGTTTTATTACGCACATTCCCTATGTAAAATTTTACTTTAGGATTTTGTAAAGCATGACGCATATCGTCCTGCTTCTTCTCATCTCGGCTAAAGATTCGGATTTCCTTGATATCCGAATTGATAAAACGCCGGAGGACGGCGTTACCGAAGGAACCGGTACCACCAGTGATTAGAAGGGTTTTGTCTTTAAATACTGACATATATATATTCTATTAAAACTCGAATGAATTCATTACAGATTACAAAATAGAGTTTTTGATTTCCTGGACGATATAAGCCACATCTTCATCCGTCACGCAAGGACCACTCGGCAGACATAGCCCCTGCTTAAACAAAGATTCGCTTACGCCGTTCGCATAACAAGGATTATTCCTGTATACAGGTTGTAAATGCATCGGTTTCCATAGCGGACGAGATTCAATACCGGCAGCATCCAATGCCATGCGCATAGCTTCCACATTCCGGTTCGGCTCCGAATTAGTATGTAAAGAAGAAGCCTCGTGTGTCACACCGGCAGCACCGCCCACAGCCCCCTGTACAGCAGCCTCGTATGCATGTTCTTCTCCTTTCACATATAAACCTGAATCGAGCAAGATTGTATTCAACCAATAGTTACTATCGAAACGAGAAGAAGGATTCTCATGCAATGTAATCCCTTCTACTCCGGCAAGCAGTTTCTTATAAAGCTGACAGGTATGTTTATGATGAGCAATATGTTCATCCAGCACTGTCATCTGACCGCGACCGATACCGGCACAAATATTCGACATGCGATAGTTGTAACCGATCTCTTCATGCTGGTAATAAGGATAAGATTCGCGTGCCTGGGTTGCATAGAACATGATCTTCTTTTTCGCTTCTTCATCCGGACAGATTAATGCGCCGCCACCAGAGGTCGTAATCATTTTATTACCATTAAAAGAAAGTACCCCATACTGTCCAAATGTTCCGCAAACCTGACCATCATAGCGACTACCCAATCCTTCAGCAGCATCCTCGATAACCGGAATATCATATTTATTTGCCACAGCCATAATCTCTTCAATTTTAGCCGGCATTCCATAGAGATAGACGGGGACAATTGCCTTCGGTTTCTTACCTGTAGTCGCTATTCGGTCGACAATCGCCTTTTCCAACAACTCCGGATCCATATTCCAAGTCTCGGCTTCCGAATCGACAAAGACCGGAGTTGCTCCCAAATAAGTAACAGGGTGTGAAGAGGCGCAGAAAGTAAAACTTTGTACAATCACTTCATCGCCCGGACCGACACCACAGGCTAAAAGAGCCAAATGTACAGCGGCCGTACCAGCAGAGAGTGCAACGACTTTTTTCAGTTGACAGTTGACAGTTGACAGTTGACAATTTTTTGTCTTCCCCTCATTGTCAATTGTCAATTGTCCATTGTCAATTAAGAAGTGCTCCAGTGCTTCTTCAAATCCATTCACATTCGGGCCAAGTGGAACAACCCAGTTGGTATCAAAGGCTTCTTTTATAAAGCCTTGCTCTTTGCCGCTCATGTGAGCGAGGCAAAGGTAAATTCGTTTGTTCATTGTTATGATAGATAATTAGAGTTTTACTTATAATTAAAACTTTTCGCATATTTGCCATAAGTTTCACTTATACTTAAAACTTTCAGCAAATGGATTTACCTCAAACACTCATCAATCGAAAAGGCTATTCAGAAAGAATCAAGCCTTTCATGAGAAAAAGCATAGCCAAAGTATTAACCGGTCAAAGACGTGTCGGTAAAAGTTTCCTGCTTTTCCAGCTCATGAAACAAGTTCTTGAAGAAGAGCCGAATGCCAATATCATATATATTAATTTTGAAGAATACCTTCTTTGGCATATATGTCAAACAGGAATAATCCCGAAAATTCAACTCACTGCCTTAATTCTTATATTTAAGCACCTTTGCTGGAACACCCGCAACAACGGCCTTGGGTTCTACATCATGAATAACAACAGCACCTGCCCCAATCAAGCAATCTTCTCCTAATTCATGAAGCCCTGTCATGATAGTTGAACTAATACCACAATAGGTATACTTATGAGCAACAATCGAAGCCCCAAAATTGCAACCTGTAGACAAGAAACAGCCTTCTTCCAATACCACATGATGTGCTAAATGTACTCCCATGCTTATCATTGTATAATCTTTGATAATAGTATACGGCATAACAGTTGAACCTAGTAGAATATAAACACCCTCTCCTATCACTACATCAGGTGATAGGAGTACACTGGAGTGAATAAAATTAGGAATTTTATACCCTAACTCTTTCGCTTTTTTAAGTAGTTTCACTCTCAACTTATTATTACCCAAAGGACAATAAACAGCTTCCACTCCAAACTTTTCACGCAACGAACTCAAGTAATCAACTTTACCTAATACAGGAACTCCCTTTATATAAGTATTTTGATAATCTGGATTATCATCTAAGAATCCAACAATCTCTACCCCTATTTCTTGAAGATATGCCAAATAAACTTCACCATAGGTACCTGCACCAATTATTACACTTTTCATTCTCTAATTAATTAGTTCCATCAAATGGATACATTGTAGCAACTGTCTCATTATTTATATCATTTCTACATATAACTTTCTTGATTGTCAAGAAAATTATTTTTACATCTAACCACAAAGAGAGATGATCAACATACCAAACATCTAACTTAAATTTCTCTGTCCAAGTAATACTATTTCGTCCATTTATTTGTGCCCATCCCGTAATACCTGGACGCACATCATGGCGACGCGCTTGCTCTTTACTATAAAGAGGTAAATAATAAGTTCTCAAAGGCCTTGGTCCAATCAAAGCCATATCCCCTTTCAAAACATTAACCAACTGAGGTAATTCGTCAATGGAAGTAGAGCGGACAAAGCGACCTACCTTAGTCAAACGCTCTGCATCCGGTAACAGATTTCCTGTAGCATCCCGTTCATCCGTCATCGTTTTGAATTTAATTACTTTGAAAATTTTCTCATCCTTCCCCGGCCGTTCCTGAAAGAAAAACGCCCCTGCCCCCTTGTTAGCAAAGTGCAGCCAAAGGGTAATGATCAACAATATCGGCCAAATCACTGCCAATACACAAAAGACGATAATAAAATCGATCAGTCGTTTAAAGAAATGTTTGTACATATTATTTTAAATATTTCATTTTTGTCCCAACACCTGAGAACTCACCTCCGAACACATCAAAATGCGAATACGCGAATCGGCTAACCGACGGCGTTCCTCTTCCACATCTTCTAGAGGAAAATATTCCGGGCAGAGATGTATGAAAGTTGCATAAATACGATCAAGCGTTTCAAGTGTCAGTGTGCCGTCCGGATGGTGGCGATCCAGTTTTGAAAGGGTACGGCGGTCGATGTACAAACAGGCAGACAACTGCCTGAAAGATAACAATCCCCACCTTTTTTGTATCTGCCAGACTTCATCGGAAGCAACTATAATCCATTTATTAGAACCTACGCCGAAAAGTTGCCGGGACATCTCGCTTCCAATGAGGGCATCTCCCCCATGAAGCGACCCGAAAACAAAATAAACCTTAATCTATGCTATTATATCTTACATTTGGTACATCCATCTATGTACCACGCTAAAAAATAAGAACTATATCTTTAGCACTAGTATGAAAGAGCATGTCTCTCATATTCAGTTTTCTCTGTTTTTATTAATTATTAAACAAACTGTTGTTTATATGACTCAAAATACGATTCCATTCCAGCCAAGCCGCTTCGCCTCCCTGCGGGCTACAACACCGGCTCCCGTTTCATGGAAAGCGATTGTCAATGAATAGACTGGCGCACTTCATAAAGTGCAAACTGAACTGTACCGACAGACAATCGCCCGCTTGCACCAAGCGGAACAGGACGGCGACAATCAGCTTCTCCCCAAGTTGAAGGCAGAAAAAGACCGAATCAAACAAGACCAGCCGGCCTTCGTCGCCTCGGTCGCGCTCACAGGCGGACGTACCTCCAAACACACCATCGGCTATTCCGGATTCATCATGGTCGACATCGATGGCATTCCTCCCGGGCAGTTCGCCGAGACACTTGCCCGTGTCAAGGACGATGCGCATACCTTCCTGGCCCACACCACGATCTCCGGCTCCGGTATCCGGGTGTTCGCACGGATGGATGGTAGCATTACAAAACAGAATTTCCCGCTGGCCTGGAAGCATGTCAACGAACATTATGCCCGGCTGACCGGTATCGAATATGACTGCAAATGCAAAAACGCGACCCGTATGTCCGTCATCTGTTATGATCCCGATACTTTCTATCAGCCCGACGCGCTCTGTTTCCCGCTGCCGGACGATAAAAGCGGCAAGCCGACAGGCAAAAAGGAAAAACGCGGCCGCAAGCCTTCCATTCAGCGGGCAGCACCGACCGTGCGCCGCCTTGTCGAACAGGAAGGCATTGCCTACGAGGCACATAGTCACAACAACTACATCTGCCGCTGTCTCTACTGGATGAACCGGTTCGGCATACCGGAACAGGAGGCTACGGCATGGGCACTCGATACGTTTGCCGACTATGATGCGACTGCCATCCGCTCCACAGCAAAAAGCTGCTACGCTCTGACGGCCGAACATGCTACACAAAAGCTCCGGCAGTTTGAACAGGCGGCTTCCGGCGAAGTCCGCACCCGAAGTTATGCCTCGGTCGAAGAGATGGAACATTTCATCGACGGCTACATGGAAATCCGCCGCAACCGGCTCACCCAACAGGCGGAAGTACGACTGCAAGGCAGTGAAGAGTGGCAACGCATGACCGACACCATCGAAAACTCCCTGTGGCGTGCCATGCAGAAGGAAGGGGTCAACGCAGACCTCTCCCGCTTGCGCACGCTGTTGACCAGCGACTTCGTACCCGAATACCATCCGCTTGCGGACTATCTCAATGCCCTCCCGCCCTGGGACGGCACGAGCGACCCGATCGGTCAATTGGCTGCGATGGTACATACAACGGACAACACGCCTGAAAAATTCGCCTCCTACTTCCGCCGCTGGCTCGTGGGCATGCTGGCGGGTGCACTGGACGAACGGACAGTCAACCATGTCATCTTCGTGTTGATCGGCCGCCAGGGAAGTTATAAAACTTCTTTCATGCAAAACTTGCTGCCACCCAGCCTCCGACGTTACTTCACGACGAAGACCAACAGCCAGCGGCTCGGTAAGGACGACCTGCTGACCCTCTCGGAGTTCCTCCTGGTTAATTTCGAAGAGATCGACACCATGCGCCCGGCGGAGCTGAACCAGCTCAAGGCGATGACCACCGCTCTCTACATCGACGAACGACTTCCCTATGGCCGCAACAAAGTACGCCTGCCGCACGTCGCCTCTTTCTGCGCCACCGGCAACAATCCGCTCTTCCTTACCGACGATACCGGCAATCGCCGTTGGCTCGTTTTTGAAGTGACGGACATCGACAACCCGTGGGAACACCCGATCGACCACGATGCCGTCTACGCACAAGCAAAATCCTTGCTCGACAACGGTTTCCGCTATTGGTTTCAAGGCGAAGAGATCGACGAACTCAACCGACGCAACCGGCGTTTCGAGACGCCCAACCCTGCCCGTGAGCTGATCCTCGCCTTTTACCGCAAACCCTACGGATTGGAAAGGGGACGTTACATCACCGCCAGCCAGATTGTGGCCCGCTTCGGTAATAGTATTCGCTTGACACCCGGACAAGTAGGACGTATCTTGAAAGATTTGGGATTTGCGCGTCTGCATACTCGCAACGGCAACTTCTGGCTGGTCGTCGAGCGAACCACAGACGAAATCGCTACCATCCTGCCGGAAGCGCAAGAAGAAGACCCTGACTAGGATTAACCTCTGTTCGTTGTGACGGGTGTGAAGAATATTACCCCCTTTTTGTAAACTATGCGAGAAAATAAATAAAATACGCCCTCCCTTTAAAGGCACCCCGTATTTTATTTGTATTCCCAAAAAGTTTACAAAACGGCACTCACAGTCTTCACACCTGTCACACCACCCAATCATAAATCTATCCATCATCAACTGTCAATTGTCAACTATCAACTGTCAACTATCATGAAGTCTTATCCCCTCAAAAAATCAACCCTCGCCTGCCTCTACTTTCCGAAGCTGGCCCCTCACCAGGCATGTAATCGCCTGCGTCGTTGGATTATCCGTTGTAAACAACTGCATGAGGAATTGCTCCAATGCGGCTATTCTCCTTGCCAACGTGTTTTTACGCCCCGACAGGTCCGGCTCATTGTCCGGTACCTGGGGGAACCGGGAGAGCGTTTTTAACCGAATGTACCTTCAGAGGATAAAGCAACATTCCCTATCGTAAGAATCTTACGTTGCCCATCGTTAAGTGCTTACAATGCCTATTGTTAGGGTCTTACGATAGGCAGTGTAAAAAATTATCGCTGGGCCTCACCGTCCGCATCATCCGGCATCACTCGCGTTTGCCCACTGTCGTACATTTGCATTGTAAACATTGTTCAACCATTAAAATTTAAAGCGTATGCCACAAGCATTTCTGATCCGCAAGTATCGCGTTCCGGGTGAAGAACCACGGAAAGAAGTTTTTAAACCTGCGCCCTTTTATTATGGGACACTCTCGACTGCCGATGCCGCCGAGCAGATTGCCGAAGAATCGTCCCTCACTAAAGGGGATGTATTGAATGTCCTGGATCGTTACCAGCGCTATGTCATCGTCAACCTCCAAAAGGGGTACAAGGTGGAACTGCTCGGATTCGGCACCGTCTACAACCGTTTCGTCACAGGAAAAGGCGTTGAAAAGGCCGAAGAGGCGAAAGCCACCCAAATCCGGAGCATCATTCCCGGTTTTACTCCTTCGTTCACGCGCATCAACGGCAGCCGCCGCTACTCGCTCCTGGGCGAAAAAACATCCCTGGTGAAAGTAAACATCAATGGTGCGCAAGTACCGGAAGAAGATGATGAAGACGACAGACCGGTAATCGAATAGAACCGGTCCCACCGTCATCTGATTGAATCCATACATTTACAAACCTATTAAATTTACAAACCTATGCAACAAACCATCGAAACCAATCCGGCACCGGAAAACCCCAAGCGCAAAATCTGGGGCATTGTGTTAAAGGTGATCGCCACCGTAGTAGCCACCCTTTTAGGAGCCTTGGGACTCCAGTCGTGCATGTAGCCATGGTTCCCATCTGCGAAACCGTCCTGCAGGGCGAGATCGAACTCATGCGCCATGCTACGGAAAGTGTCCGTTTTATCGTGGTCCACTGTTCCGCCACCCGTTGCAACCGGCCTTATACCGCCGAACAGCTGGAACACGACCACCGGAGCAAAGGTTTTCGCACGACCGGTTACCATTTTTACATCCGCACTGACGGAACTACCACCCACCCTCGCCTGCTTGGCGAGGTGGGTGCCCATGTAAAGGGTTTGAACCATTGCTCGATCGGTATTTGTTACGAGGGCGGACTTGATCCCGATGGGAATCCTGCCGATACCCGTACGCCCCGCCAGCGCGAACGGCTGGAAGAGTTGCTGACGATTCTCCGACGGCTCTATCCCGGAGCGCTTATTACCGGACATAACCGCCTCAATCCGCGACCACCCAAGGCGTGTCCTTGTTTTGATGCTGAGTGGGAGTATCGGGGGATTTGAGGGTTTCTTTTGGGCACGCAGACGATAGGGAAACTGATAAAATAGATTCTGTTGTTTGCGTGCTAAATTTTGCAAAATAGTTTCTGTCTTCTTGTAGCAAAACGTTCCATGGATTTTCTTGCAAATTATTTACTTACCATTAATCTAAAAAGCTCTTATAATATTCCACATAAGCTTTTAAAACCATTTTGTGATCGAAATGCTCTAAGATGTATTGTCTACATTGCAATTTTATTGAATTAAAGAGTTCCATGTCATTCAATAATTTAATCATACAACCATAAAGAGAAACTTTGTCTTGAGGTTCACATAACAGACCATTGATGCCTTGTGAAACAACATTCTTACAACCAACAATATTAGAGGCTATAACCGGAACACCAAGAGAATTTGCTTCAACCAAGACCTGGCCAAAACCTTCACGATATGAAGAAAGTACAAGTATCTTAGAGGCCTTTATAAAAGGCCTTACATCCGACTGTTTACCACACTCTATAATATAATTGGATTCTTTAATCAATTGCTCTGTACTAGCAGATAATGCATCTAGCTTTTCTTCACGACCACCAACCAACAATAATTTAATAGGCAAACTTTCTTCATGCAGCCGAACAACTACATCCACCAACTCTTCCACACCTTTATCACGAACCATGCGGCCAATAAAGAGACAAGCCAGATCATCTTCCTTTATACCATATTGAAACTTTACAGCAGACTCATCAACTATTTCAGAATTGAATCGCTCTGTATCTACACCATTGGCACTACCATACATTATGACCTTTGACTTCTCCAAAGAGCAAATACTATCTTCGGCAAGTTGTTCTCTAACTCCCTGGCTTACGCAAATCACCTTGTTTGCACAGAAGCACGAAATCCTCTCCATTACCATCAATAACTTGCGTTTATTGCCTTCGCAGCCTTGGTATCGCAAACCATGGCACATATAAATACGCACTGGACGAAATGTCAACCATGCTGCAATCATCGCCAATAACGAAGCTTTAGGCGTATTTGCATGAACTACAAAAGGACGTTCAATAATAAGTAACCATATCCATTTAAATAATGACAATAAATCATTATAGATTGATATATCCCGCTTCATGGTCAAAGTTTTATATCTAATACCTTCTTGCTCTGCAAATGGTATCAATTCCTTGTCAAGTGAAGATACAACACATACATCATATATTTCTCTCAGAGCCTTACATTGCCCTCTAAAAAAGCCCAGTGTCGTAGGGACAGTTGTTGTTATAAAGAATTTTCTCTTAATCATAGTTTTTAGCATATAATGCAACAATAAATAATCTTCTACCGAGTAATTATTTCTTCAAAAACCCTTTTTAATTGTCCCTGTATCACTCCTCTATTATGATATATCTTACCACAAGTGTAGGCTTTTTCTGCATACTTTTGTATAAGTGAAGGTGTTTCACATATTTCATTGAGAAGAGGTAATATTTCATTATAACTAGATAAACAAAATGCTGCATCTTTTTCTTTCAGATATTGATATCCTGTATGTTTTTCCCAACAAATAGCAAGTATTGCACAAGATGAAGCCATTAAGTCTATAATTTTAGTTGAAAAAGAAACACGCGTTAACAACCTATTTTTCTTATCCATTGATTCTACATGTAAAGCGATATCTGCTTTATGGTATATCTCTATAAGTTCAGCGGGAGTCACCTTACCTCTTACATAAATAAAACAATCTTCAGAAAGAGCTTTTTTTTGCTCTTTTGTCAATAGTTCTGTTGTATAAACATCAAGCACAATCCGGATCTCATTTTTATTAATTTCTTTAAGTGCTTTTCCTATCTCTGCAAGAGATTTCCACCGATTACAATAGAGTCTTCCTGCATATACCATCCGAATAGGTTTTCCTACTTTCTTCGGACTAAAGGAATCTTTAAATATCCAACACTTATAAAGTGTTTCCGTTTCAATACCATACTCATTTTTATACTCTTCCGCCTGATCACTCGAAAACATCAGATAATGCGAATAAATTGAAACATGTTTTTTAAACAAGCAATGAACAAAAGACTTTCTCATCCAATATAGAGGAGAATAACTAATTCCATTCAAAGAAGCTTCATCATCCGCAGTGAATGCAACAAAAGGTGCATTTGTCATTTCAGATACTAATTTTTCCAATCTCATCAACTTGGGAGTTATATATCTTGGACAAAATACCACATCAGGATTAAAGTCTTTCACAAAAGTATTCAAGTCCTCCTTATTATATCTGCCTGTACACCAAATAAAATCACGAAGTATCATTACTAGCGTATGAAAAAAGATTGATACTTTCTTCATAAACCCATAAATTCCCTTACGCTGAGCATTTTGTTTTAAATAGTGAATTTGTTCTACATCTGTTTTTTTCTTAATGCTACCACCAGCTTTTTTTCCACCCAATAGAGATTTCCCCATCTGACCATCCGTAATTTGAAAATAGCGATTACAGATTGAATTAACAGGTTCTCCTGGACTACAATAAATCTGAGCAAATTCGGCATCAAAACCTGTAAACCAATTGGTCAATACACCATTGCCATACACATAATCATTCCATTCTTCGTCTGTTATCAGTAGTATCTTCATCTTCAATTTTTATTTATAGATTATGGGCTCTTCCTAAAAACATAAATAAGAATCTAAAAAAATATGGATAAATACGGAACATAGAGAGTATAAAACGATGTAATAATGGGACTTTTGAACAATTTATAGCTGCATTAACATGAAGCTGAAAGTATTTTAATAAAACAGGAAGTTCTGTTTTTTTCACATTACCATACGCATAATTCAGCATTAACGGTAAACAAAAACGCCATTTAGAAAGGTCCGTCAATAATTTTTCTCTTTCATTTTCAAAAAAAGCAATACGTTCTTCATAAGCGCTAATGAAATCTAATTTGAGAACCTTTTTTTGGTTAGCCATGATACTCTCTGAATTTTTATAATAATAATAATAAGGTGTATTCACATATAAAATACGACTACTCCTATAATATAATTTCCAAGTCGTAGCATCATCTTCATTAACCTTACCTATAGGCATTCTAATTCCTTTCCACAATTCACTACGATATAATTTCCCCCACACAATAATCTTCTGAACACTACTGCAAAATATAGAGTGATTATCAAAACGACGAACAGAAGTTTCTTTTTTAATAGAAGGAAAAACATCTTCTCTCCCCCTTAAAAAAGAAAATTGTACAATATCTGCATTTTCTTTCTCTGCTAATAGTAAAGTATCTTGAAGTGTATCAGAATGAATAAAATCATCACTATCCAAAAAAGTTACATAATCACCAGACAAGTACTCTAGCCCTACATTGCGTGCAGATGACAATCCTCCGTTCTCTTTGTGAATCACTCTAATACGTCCATCAGCTTTAGCATAGTTATCACAAATAATAGGACACTTATCAGGTGAACCATCATCAACAAGAATTAATTCCCAATTTGAATAAGTTTGAGCTAATACACTATTTATACAACGATATATATATTTTTCTACTTTATAGACTGGAACTATAATTGTAATTTTGGACTGCATATATTAAGTTTTATATGATTTTTCCCATTTTTATTTTATCAATAAAAAAATGGGAAAAAGAACCGCGATGAAAGATATAACTGTAAAAAGAAACAAAAGGGTATTAACATTAATACTGATAGATACCATACTGGCATATTACAAACTCTATAATTATAATCATTCATTATATTTTGAGTAGTTAATGCTAGTATAAATGGTACAAACATCATATACCTCTGCACCATAAATATTCTATAATTAAACACAGCACACACACATATCAAAATAGAAACACTTAAAAAATAAAGGAAATCAGTTCTTTTATAAAGGATTGTGTTAATATACAATGCAAGAAGAGGGCCAAGCATCATTAACACAATGACAAATTTGAAGTATCCTTCGCTACCAACTGAATCCAAATAACTATCAGAATAGCTTTGTTGAAGTAATCCTAATCTTATTAAAAAACGTCCCAATAATTGTATCAACGATGTTGAACCCATTAAAGCCGCTATACATATAATTGTAATCCATACATTTCTATTCATCCGAGAAACTTGACTCAAGTTACTCTTGAATCGCCACGAAAACAATACGGCCAAAAACAATACTAAAAATATAATTTTAATACCATCGTGGGCTAACGGAGCAGACAATAATAATATTCCTCCAATAAAATATATCTTTTTTAATCCAAAAGCTAGAGCCATTATAACCAATATAACCGCAAAGAAAAACCGAGAAACCGCAAAGAAAAGTGGACTCATAGATGTAAAAAGTATTATAAATACAAATGTCTTATTTATTGTTATATTTGTATTTTTTCTCAATTTATTATTCCAAACATTGACAACAATTATCAATATTAAATAATAAACAAATGTCAATATAGCGATATAGGTTTTTGCATTAAGTCCAATTGATTGATGCAATATTGCATATACTGATTGATAAAGAAATGGTCTTCCTATAAGAGATTGACTTTCTATATATTCTGAGATATTGGTATCTTCTATATAAGACAAATCATATAATTGAGCTTCCAAATCAACATATGCAGCATTAGGATTCACATTCAATACTACAAAAAAAGCTAGAAGAGGAAAAATATAAATTAAATTACAAACCTTCATATGAACTATTTAAAGATTATATAGAAACACATAATCATTCATTAATAATAATATGCACTACCCGGCCCAAACAATATAGATTTTTCACTATCATTATTCATCAACGCCTGAGATAGTTTTACGAAGTTATTTGCAGCTACACGGTAATTCCAAATTTCACAAATAGAAAAATAAGCCTGTTCTCCCATTTTTGATATTATTGATTTATCCTCAACAATCATATCTAAACATTTCATCAAGTCGTGATGAGAACCTTTATAGACTAATCCGTTTTTTCCTTGTTGGATAAGAAAAGGTGTAGAACCTGCATGTTCGTTCGCAACAACCAAACAACCACTATTCATCGCTTCATTTAGAACTGCTCCCCAACCTTCTTCACGACCACTACTAAAAATATAAATATTTGCATATTCCATATATCGGCGAACTTCTTGCTCTGAACAAAAATTTTTAAAAAGAATATTTTCTTGAATTCCTAATTTACGCGAAAGAGCTTCTACCTCTTTACGCTTCTTCCCCTCACCAATCATGGTAAGATGACAGCAAAGTCCTTTTTTAAGAAGATAATCTAATGTATATACCGCATCTTCTGGATGCTTCCACCAAATCATTCGACCGACCCAAAGTAATTCAATCTTATCTGATGATTTAAGACTCATCACTGGTCCTTCATAGAATTTCATTGCTGGGAAATATCCCCATCTGAAACACTTAGACTTAGGAAATCCCAACAAAGCTAAATCTTCTGCTAAATAAGCACTTGCGCATAAAACATACAAAGACTTTTCTCGATAAAGAGTATAGTTTTTATAAATTGTATAAGCTGTTGTTGGAATAAATCGATGCCAAGTTCCATTTTTAAAAAAACGTTCTGAAAATCGAAAAGTCAATTTGTTGACTTTCATCCTAATCTTACAAAACTGGTTACTATTCGCCCCCATAATAGCCACATCACTTTTTTTTGCGAGCTCCTTCGCCATCATTAATTCAGCCTCACTTTCATAAGCTTTTATCACAAACGAATATTTCACATTCATATCCTCATAACCCATTTCAATACGCTCATAATCAATTTTTTGAGAGGCTACAAATTTAAAATTATCTAAACCTATTATATTGATGAATTCATTACAAAGAGAAAGTTGGTGATGATTCAGAAAATTAGAGTAGAATGTTATAGTCATATTTCTAATGCCTTAAAGAGAAATTCTTTTGAAAAATTTCGCAAAGTTATTAATGTATTATCTAATGCAATATAATCAATCATATAGTCAGAGTTATTAAATATTCCTTCTATATTCAGCATCTTAAACAACGATGCAAGACGAGTCGTTCCTCCCGACTGATTAGCATGAATAATAAATTGTTTATGAAATATCAAAGAAAAAACACATCCATGAAAAGAATCTGTAATTACACGATCTGCATACTTGATATACGACAACCAATCTTCAATAGACATCTGTATATTATTCCCTCTTAGACTTTGTTCTATAATTGTATATCCTTTATTAATAAACGGAAGTATAGCTTTACGAAGACTTTCCCTATCACCTAACCAATAGACAAAAATATACTTCCCTATAACTAATCTAGTTGAAGCCAACTTGTCATATTCTGTAACAGGCAATAAGAATGTAGGGTCTAACACATGAGTAGCATCCACATGCATATTCTCCTTACAAAGCTTTACCGCAGATTCCTCACGAACAGATACCGCTATAAAATCAGATACCCATTCTTGTATCTTAATAGTTGTTTCAAAAGTATACCGCCAGTCATCATACCCTAGCGAAGCTGCATAGGCTATCTTTTTCGTCTTTGAATTCTTAGGTATAAAATCCAAAAAATATAATCCACCACGTGGTGAAGCAAAGTCTGCACGCCATACTTGATCACTCCCTACTACAATAACATCAAAAATATTCTTGTCACAAACCTTCTTAAATTCCCAATCACTATAAATAGCTTTAGTCCGATGAATATGAGTATTGATAAATGAAGTTAATTTTCTCACTCGTATTCTGGCCTTCCAATATGGGGTAAAAGGAATCGCATTCAACATTGCAAGTGCCAACCTCTTTATAACCCCTCTGTTATTACGGCGGTCAAGTATCACTACCTCAAAATCAAAATGCTGCAAATAAGTTTGCAAAGCAAAAGTTTGAAGAATACCTCCGTAATTGTTTATCAAAGGATGAGTAAGAATTCCTATTTTCTTTTTAGACATTTAAATAAACTATAAGTTAGAAAAACATTCCGTTGTACAAATGATTGTTTTAATAGTCTGTTCACTATTTCGTTAACAGTCAAATCATTGCAACTATAGAATACTTTACGTTTTATTGTTTTTTTAGTTGGATAAACTAACGAAGGATTATCCATGATAACATTTAGATAGTCAATAGAAGGAAAATAACCCACTTCTTTTAATAAGGATATTCCTTTTTGTGTATTTGCTAATACCACATTTATACCTTTATCATCATCTATGACACAATCATCATATCGTTTTGCATTCCACAAATCTCCAAGAGTAATATCACTACCACTTGTGTTATTCTTAAATTTGCACGAGTAACAAGATTTTCTTAAAAATAACCCCGCTACAAATCCAGATAAAAATGAGTTTTTAACAGCAGGTTCAATGAAAATTTTTTCCCCAGTCAATGAATCTGTTATAGAAAAACAATAAGTTTTCCATCCTCTACATTTATCACGAAATGAAATATTATATGATGGCTTTAGATGAAAATTTTCAGAAAGGTAACGCTTCCATACAGAAGGACTTGGAACCCCATGACATATAATATCTACAGTCATAAGATTTTCATAATCGTAATTAAGAAATCTTCTGAGTCCCGCTATTTGACATGGAGTACCACTAAACAGTACCTTACGACCTTGTTTTAAGAAAAATTGTGCTTGGATGAAACTTCTATCTATATGACTTTGTAAATATTTTGAACCTCGAAACAAAATAAGTTCTTCTTTCATTTCGATAAAATCGTGTATCACTCCAAATTCAGTATCAAATTTTGCTCCAAAAACAACTCCTTTTTGTTTCAATATTTTCTCTCCCAATAAAGAAAATATACCACCAGAAGAACTCTCTAAACGAACTTCTTCGTTTGAATTTATTGCAGCAAACACTTTAATAGGAATACTAGAAATGTTAGAGTGAATTACAGGACAAACCTTTTTACATAAACCACAATTTATACATAAATTTTCATCTATATATGGAAAAAGAAATCCCTCACAATCCACTTCTAATGTAATACATTTACGTGGACATCGTTGCACACAAGCCTCACATCCACAGCAGTCTTCACTCTTTAACACTAACTTTTTCATACCCTTTTTATTAACATATTGATGGGACGAGTGAACAAATTTCGTTCATATTTATTCATACTTATAAATCCAAAAAGAGGTACATACAATAAGGTAAATATTATTGCTGAATAAATAAAAGTAGATATGTTATCCAAGTTTATACTTAAACTATTTATGCAAAATATACAAATAGGAACAAAAACAACAGGCATGACTGACATCTTTATTATTTCATACCAAAATTTTCGAATATCTATTTTTTGCTTCTTTTTATAATAAATATTCATAAGTAAACCTTGACCAAGTAACAATGCACCAGCTGTCGCATAGGCACATCCTATAGCCCCCCATCTTCTAGCTCCATAAATTGAGAATAAAGAACTAAAAATAGCAATAACTACATAGCTAATTGCTCTGAAACGCATTTGATTTCGGGCTTGAAGTATAGTAATTCCTAGATTTTGAATCATAGGGGGTAATAAAGTAAAAAAAAACAGTAACGATATATAATATGCTTCTTCATAAGCTTCACCGGCCCAAATTCTTATAAAAGATTGTCCAAATATGATAAAAGCACTAAGAATAAAAGACATGATAATATACTGAATCCTTCCAGTACGGATAAATAAATCTGAAATTTCTTTATTTGAATTACTAGTAGAAACCATAGCTGTTACTTTTGGTAAAAATACACCACTGATAGATGTAGAGAACATCATAAACATATGGGTTAGTTGAATTGCAACAGAATAAATAGCAACTACCACTGTACCCTTGAAAATACCAAGTACAAACTGTCCCGTACTCCAATATATTCTATCCATTATCACACTTAAGAAAATCCAAAAACTATATATTGATATTTCTTTTAGCAAAATAGGGTTAAATACTCCAAATTTTATTTTTATATTCAGTTTTGAATAACAATAAAATAAATTGATTAGTAACGTAAAAATATTGAATAAAGTAGTTACTACTACCATCGCAACAGCTTTATACCCTATCGATAACAATAATACCATCACTAGTGGATTTAAAATTGTTCTAACAATGCTTACAATCCGTTGAAATGCAAATTTTTCATATGCAGTCATAATACTTCCCCAAATACTCATCGGAAAAGTAAATGCTAGATTAAAAGTCATTAACCATAACATTATTTGCATCTTACAAGCCTCATCTTCAGTCATGTTTAATGAAAACAAATCCTCTACATTAATAGCCAATATACTACCGACTATGACTGCAATAAGTCCAAGGCCTACATATAAAGCTAAGAACATTCCAAACATTTCCTGTTGCTCACGAACATTTCCTTCAGCTCTAAATTTGGCAGTATAACGTACAATAGCATTGCCAAAACCAAGATCAAGCACTGTAAGGTAAGCTATTATGGAAGCTGCTAATGAATAAAGACCATATTCTGCTTGCCCCAACATTCGAAGCATATAAGGTGCATATATTAATCCTATCACCATATTTAAAGCAATAGAAACATAACTTAGTGCAGCCCCTACTTTTAACTGATTAATAGCCATTTTTCCACTTATTGTAAAATTCCTTTATATAATTCTATGTATTTCTTATAATTAACTTCTTTTTTGTATTCAGACAAAATCCATTTAACCAAACCTTCAGAATAATTATGCTGCTTATCATTTTTAATCTTTCTAATACCAGTTAATAATGCAATAACATCTCCTGTTTTTACACATTCACCATATTGCTTATTCACTGTTTCTGTTACTCCTGTATTAGCAAACGAAATAACAGGAGTGCCACAAGCTTGCGCTTCCATGTTGATAGTCGGTAGAGAATCTTCTCGTGTACAATTTACAAAAACATCAGCCATTGAATATAATTTAGCTAATTCTTCTTTACTCGAAGTATAACCTATAACCTTGACATTATTTGGCAATTCTATCGACCTCTTATCATAACCAAACAGCAATAGAACCATATCACTATCAAAACCTGCAACAAAAGTTTTTAAAACATCTTTATTTATTGTACTCAACCATTTAGTTACAGGTCCAAGTAATACGAACTTATCTTCAAGACCATATTGTTTTCTGATATTAGAAGGTGTCGGTTTGAAAACCATAGTATCTATACCATTATGAATACTCATGCAATGTATGTTTTTAAAAACTGACTTCTTTCCTTCTTTTGTAATCCAATCAGAAACGCCTACTACAGTCAAATTTTTAATTGCATTGAGATACTTATATCTATCCATCAAGATTTCATGGGATTTATCATACAAATAAGCTGGTGTATCCTGTTTTTTCTTAGGACAATTTCCACATTGCTCTTGCCATTTAAAGCAATTCATATCAGTATAATGAAAACAACCACCTGTAAAGAACCAACAATCATGCATAGTAATCACTGTCGCAATATTATGTTTAGCAATATAACGTAATAACATATTTAAATTGATGTAATTACTATGCAAGTTATGAAGATGGATTACATCTGGTTGTATTTTATCAATATACTTCAATAGTTTCAATGTAGGCAGAAATGAGAAATAAGCCTGTTTACCATTTATTCTACATAACAAAGCATGTAGCTTATTACTTACAATATTGCCAATCTTATAGCCATTTTTTATTTCATGCTGTGGTATCCTTGAAATTGCATAAGCAACATGACACTCAATCCCATTCTCTTCACAACATTGTTGTAAATCCTGAACAATGGTACCAGTGCTTCCATTAGCATAAGTTGCATTAATTTGAAGTACTTTCATTATATAACTGTTGATTTCTTTTCAAAAACTTCTCATTGTATCCGTTGGTGAGATTAATTCACAAATCCTTTCCAAACTACCATATTATGGTCACTATAAGACGTCTCCGGAGAATAGCACTCTCTCCCTTTCAACGACTCCGAATAAAAAATATAATCTATCCTCCAAAGCTTATACAACTGTCGGAATGTATATTGATACCCACTTCCACATTCCCGAAAGCCATCAGTCAACCCTTTTCGAACCTGATGGTATGCATAAGAAGCCGGTGTATCATTGAAATCTCCGCAAACAAGTACAGGATAAGGAGAATTTTCAATCTCTGTACGGATTGTATTTGCTTGGTCTGCCCGTTTCCGGTTATTGCGATTCATCTGTAGAAACAATTCTTTGATGGCTTTCATACGGGTCTTAAACTCTTTATTAGGCGCAATGATTCTACCTATATAAGCATTGACGCTTGTCGTCTCAAAATGATTGTTGATTACGCGGATGTATTGATTGTTTATCCGTACATCAGCTATCAATGACATGTTCTGAGAATTTTCATAATAAAGAGCCTTTACCGAATGGATGGGGTAACGGCTGTAAATCGTTGTTGGTAAATGGTCGGTACGCCGGCTGATATATTTATACAAAACATAATCAAAGGCGTATCGGATACTGTCACGGTGGTAATAACCATCGCCGGGTGCTTCCTGAAAGCAGACAATATCGGGCTGAAGCTCCTTTATATAAGCGGCAGCTTCATTCATTGTGTACTTCTTGCCCCAATAAAAATGACTGGTATTGTAAGTAACGACAGTCAATGGGGTTCCTTCCGAGTCTGCTACTTCTTGCTGATTCCAGAAAGGCAGTTGATAAACTGCCAGCAAATAATTGGTGTGGAGCAAAATGGCAAAGAGAGAAATAGAACATCTCCATTTTTTCTTTGTGAACAATTGTATGACTCCCATCAACAGATTGGCGGCCAATATCGGCCAAACAGCTAAAGTCAGAAGAGAAAGCCAAATACAAATTCCTTCAACATAGCGTCCTCCGATAAAACAGAGGATGGATAATACAACAAAGAATATCTGGAAAAAGTTATTTAAACTTTTCACTCTGTGTCTTTATTGTTGTTTGTCCAAGGCTTCATATTCCGAATTCTTACTCTTAAACTCCGGAACAATCTCTTTCATCATCTTCACCGTTCCGACTTTATCAACGCAGAGAGCCAGGTGAACCAACGGTTCCATTAAATTATTGATTTCATTGAAATCGTATTCGCGAACCTGGGCACGATAAATCTTTTCATTCGATGTCGGCAGCGTATTCTCCTTTATAGCCAAAAGTTCTTCGTAGAGTTTCTCGCCCGGACGAAGACCTGTGTACTGAATCTCTATATCTTTATCAGGGACAAGACCTGCCAGTTCAATCATACGGCGTGCCAAATCAGCTATCTTTACAGGTGTTCCCATGTCGAATACGAATATCTCATTTCCCTTTCCCATAAAAGCGGCTTCCAGCACCAGGCGACAGGCTTCCGGGATAGTCATGAAGTAACGGATAATATCGGGGTGAGTTACTGTCAGCGGACCTCCTTTTGCCAATTGCTCCCGGAAACGGGGAATAACCGAGCCATTACTTCCCAGGACATTTCCAAAACGAGTCGTAATAAAACGAGTCTTTCCGGGATGCAGTCCTCTACTGATCGCAGTACTTAGACTTTGAACATAGATTTCGGCCAGGCGCTTGGATGCACCCATTACATTCGTTGGATTTACGGCTTTGTCAGTAGAGATCATGATGAATTTGTCTACCTCATATTTTACTGCCATATCGGCTACGTTGTGAGTACCATAGACGTTCGTATGAATGGCTTCACAGGGGTTTTCCTCCATCAAAGGCACATGTTTGTAGGCGGCGGCATGGAAGACGATCTGAGGATGAAAGCGGCTGAATACGCTCTCGACACGGTCGATCATACGGATATCTCCCATGACAGGCACGAACCGGACTTCGGGGAATTTTTCTTCCAGTTCCAGGCGTATGTTGTGCATCGGTGTTTCCGCACTGTCGAATAAGATCAATTGCTTTAAACCGAAATGGCATAGCTGACGGCATAGTTCACTACCAATCGAACCGGCTGCTCCGGTTACCAAAACAACTTTTCCTTGAAGGGAGTTTGCGATTTCCTCCATATTTATATGGATTTCATCACGACCCAATAGATCTTCGATACGTACGGCAGGGAGATTATGCAATGTTTTGCTTCCTTCTCTGAGTTCGTCGATAGTCGGAAGCATCAGCATACGGACTTTCTTCTTTTCACAGTAACGGATCAGGCGTTCGCTTTCGGCTTTGATGGCTTGGAAGTCTGTGAAAAGAATGGCTTTGATATTTTTCCTGTTAACCAAGCTGTTAAATTCAATCTGATCTCTGACGGAATAGACTTTATATCCGCCTATACGTAATGAAGATTTCTTGCCGAAACGAAGATATCCTTCAACCTGGTACATCAGCTTATCATTCAAGGAGGCTCCGAACAGGGCTGTTGTACGGTTTTCACTTCCGTAAATCAGAAGCTTGTCGCGATTGGATATATTCAGAACCAAATGATACAGTGTAATCAGTGTCACCCGGAAAAGGGTCAGCAGGAAGAATGTTAAGAACAGATCGATCAGAGTTCCTAATAAGATATTACGGAAAGTCAGTTCGGTTGCCAGATAAGCAATAACCGGTATCAACAGCAATATCTTCAGGAAAGTGACCAGAAGGATGCGCCCAACCTCGGTGAAGGCAGAATGGCGAATAACACCTTTGTAACTCTTAAAACAAACAAAGCTAACGGCACTGCATAATGTAGAAGAAAACAGTGCTATGGCAAATATGTGTATCGAATAGTTAAAAGCTAAAACATAAGAGAGAAGCCCCAAAGAAATCAAAGTAGAGCAGCCGGAAAGGAACAAATCAATCAAGAAAATTATCCATTGATTAAAATACCTTAATTTGGAGAAATAACGAAACAGTGAAATAAACGTCATAGGATCAATTTTAATGAATGAAAAACGATTAACAATCAATAGTTTTAAAGTTATAGAATTTCGTTATTGCACACAACAAAGTACGTCAGTCACAGAGTGACTTAATGTAATGTACATATTAATAAATTTCAAAATAGCCATTAAAAATCATAGCAATTTGAAGATTTATATTGTTAAATAATAAATCGACAATGTCCCTATAAAAATGACTAGATTAATCGTTCCTTTTTTTGCGTCATTTTATTTGTTACAAGATGAAAAAATGAATTTCTTATACTACATGAATTATAAGGGATATAGAAAATACGCTATTGTTTGTTCTAACTTTTATTATAACTTTGCAGTGACTAAAAAAAAGGAACGTTTTTTCTAGTCATTCCACTTTATTAACAGTCTAATACTCAACCGTATATACAAATACACAGCTATCTAAAACGACAATCACACATTATACACATATTAACTAAAATATACAATCGATTATGTCTAAAAATCTTACAGAATCCAATGGTCTCCATGGCGATTATTTAACACTTCGACTAGATCAAATAATGTTTTTTCACAAAATAAGATCTCATTTTATGAATTAATTTTTGTTGTTAAGGTGTATGTGATTAATGTGAAAGTAGATCCTACAGGCACATTTCAAATTATAAATGTTATCTTTATAGAGAAATAGATATAAATAATATGATGAACTTAGGTAGTTGGATGAACAAGATCCTCATTGGATGGGGAGTAGATCCAAAAATTGCAAACACTTTCGATGAGATTATCATTGCTGCATTGCTGATTGTTTTAGCGGTCGGTATCGATTATCTATGTCAGTTTATTTTTGTGGGCAGTGTACGGAAGCTGTCGGAAAAAAGTCATTATTTCTGGGATACACTGCTGATCAAACGAAAAGTAGTGCACAATTTGGTGCATGCCATTCCCGGTATTTTGGTGTACGCATTGCTTCCTATGGCTTTTATCCGGGGAAAAGAGTTATTGCTGCTCTCTCAAAAAGTGTGCGCTGTCTATATCGTATTCGTATTACTATTGGCGATCAACGGATTTATCCTTGTGATAATGGATATATACAATCACAAGGAAGTGAATAAAAACCGGTCGATAAAAGGTTTCATACAGGTATTCCAGGTGCTGGCTTTCTTTATCGGCGGTATTGTTATTATAGCTATTCTGGTCGGTAAATCACCCGCCACCTTGTTTGCCGGACTGGGTGCTTCAGCAGCGATCCTGATGCTGGTGTTCAAAGACACGATACTCGGATTTGTAGCAGGCATACAACTTTCTGCCAACGATATGTTGCGACCGGGCGACTGGATCACAGTTCCGGGATCGAATGCCAACGGTGTCGTGCAGGAAATTACGTTGAACACTGTAAAAATACAGAATTTCGATAATACGATTTCCACTATTCCACCCTATACATTAGTCAATAATTCTTTCCAGAACTGGCGGGGAATGGTCGAATCCGGCGGACGACGGGTCATGAAATCAATCTTTCTCGACCTGAATACTATTAAATTCTGTACACCGGATATGCTGGATACGTTCCGCAAGGAGATTCCTCTCCTCTCCGATTACCAGCCGGATAAAGGGGTTACGCCCACCAATTCACAGATGTTCCGTATCTATGTGGAACGTTATCTGAACAGTTTGCCTGTTGTCAACACAGACCTTGACCTGATCATCAGCCAGCTTCAATCGACCGAATACGGCGTGCCTATTCAAATCTATTTCTTTTCCCGTAATAAAGTATGGAAAGAGTATGAACGCATCCAGTCGGATATATTCGATCATTTCTTTGCGATGGTGCCAAAGTTCGAACTGAAAGTATATCAATATTCGGACTGATAACGGTCACTTGGGAGACTCTGATTTTTTACCTATATTTGTGTTCGCAACTTTAAAGACAAATGTATGAGTGAATTACAACAATGGATTAACAGTTATCTGATCAAATGGGGGTTAGTACACGATTCGGCAAATATATGGGATAACCTGATTGTACTGCTTCTCGTTATAGCAGTAACCGTCGGTATCGATTATACCTGCCGTTACATCTTCCTCGGATTATTTAAACGCTTTGCCAAAAGAACCAAAAACCAATGGGACGACCTGATCGTGGAACGCAAGATCATCAACAAGCTGATGCACTTGATCCCCGCCATTTTGGTTTATATCATGCTGCCTTTGGCACTTCCCAGGAGTGAGATGCCTACATTACTCGGTATTCTCCAAATGATCTGCAGTATCTATATTGTTGCCGTCATATTGCGTTTTATTAATGCGGCATTAAATCTGCTCCTCGAAATATACAACAGGAAAGAAGCCTTCAAGAATAAGCCGTTAAAAGGGTTTGTGCAGATCATTCAGGTGCTTGTATTCTTTGTCGGGTTTATCATTATCATCAGTATCCTGATCGGGAAATCACCCGCTACATTGTTTGCCGGATTAGGTGCTTCGGCGGCTATACTGATGTTGGTATTCAAAGATACGATACTCGGATTTGTTGCCGGTATCCAACTATCTGCCAATGATATGCTCCGCCCGGGCGACTGGATCACGATGACTAAATACGGCGCGGACGGAACCGTGATCGAAGTGACACTGAACTCGATCAAAGTTCGTAATTTCGACAATACAATCACCATGATACCGCCTTACGCCCTTGTCAGCGACTCTTTCCAAAACTGGCGAGGTATGCAGGAATCAGGCGGCCGGCGTGTCAAACGCTCTATCAACATCGACATGAACAGCGTCCGTTTCTGTACACCGGAAATGTTGGAGAAGTTTCGTAAAATAGCCCTGCTTACCGAATATGTCGACACAAAACAACAGGAACTGGAAACATACAACAAAGAGCATAATATCGATGGTTCCATCCTCGTAAACGGACGCCGCCAAACCAATCTCGGCGTGTTCCGTGCTTACCTGGTAAACTATCTGAAAAGCAATCCCGACGTAAACAAAGACCTGACATGCATGGTACGCCAACTGCAACCGACAGAAAAAGGGATACCGATGGAATTATATTTCTTCGCAGCCACAACTGTCTGGATTCCGTACGAAGGTATTCAAGCGGATGTGTTCGACCATATTCTAGCTATTTTGCCTGAGTTCGGACTACAGGTATTCCAGGAAGTTTCAGGTTCTGATCTACGCCATCTAAGGATTGAAAAAGATTAGGCTTCTGTTATTCACAGGATGATGAAATTTTATTCGTTCATCCGAATAGTTCTTTGAGACAGAGGCAGGTGTAAATAAATTTAGAGGTACGTGTAAATGGATTTAGACGTACCTCTAATTTGTAAGACATAGTAATAGACTTGTCTACTGAATTTCAAATAAAAGAAAATATTCTACAAATCAATTTTAAAACTATTCCTTAAACGAAGCCTCATTACTCTTTGCCAACGAAACCAATCCTCCCATAGCTCCAAGATTCATAGTATCCAGTGCCGAACTTGGTACAATAATCATTGAACCTTTCTCTTTTAAACCCTCGAAGAGCATGTTCATGCCTCTGAGATGCAACGCGACAGGGTTGTCTGTATATTTTTTACTGGCCTGTTCAAACTTATCGGCAATCTCTGTTTCAGCCGTTCCCAGGATAACACGGGCTCTTCTTTCACGTTCGGCCTGTGCCTCTTTACTCATTGCATCAGCCAAATCCTGCGGTATGGCAATATCATTAATACCTACTGTTTGACAGGTTATACCCCAGGGATTCGTATTCCTGTCTAAGACATGCTGCAAATCTTCGGCAATCTTATCGCGCTCCTGCAATAGAGTAGACAGTTCATGTTTGCCGATCGTATCTCTTAAACCGGTCTGGGCAATGTTTTCGATGGCTTTTTGATATTCCTGCACTTCCAGGGCTGCCTTTTCCACATCCCAAACCGTCCAGTATACAACTGCATCCACATTTACCGGTACAGTGTCTTTTGTCAAAGTTTGTTCAGCTTTAAAAGTACTTACACGCACACGCTGGTCGATATAAGCCGATACGCTATCAAGAATAGGAATAATCATAAACGGGCCCGGACCTTTCAAGCCCTTGAATTTACCCATACGCAACACCACTGCCCGCTCCCATTGGTCGGCAATGCGGATCGAAAGAGCCAATAATCCCGATAAGAGGATCAGAAACAACAACACCAACATACTTACAATATGTAAAATATGCAGAACAACTGATATGAAAATCAGTACTAACAAAACTGAAATAGAAATGGGATTAAACCATCCTTTGCTGATTACATTTGCTGTCATAAGTATTATTTTTTAGAGGTTTCAATATTCTTTAATTCGTGTATGATGTCGTTGAGAGTAAAGCCATAACTAAATGCGACAGAGGAAAGCTGCATACAAATATCCTTTAATTTGTCTTTCCGCTCCTTTTCGTCTATTACATTTTCTGTTTTGTTGATAAAGGTACCGGTGCCCTGTTGGGTTTCAAGGATATTTCTAATTTCCAATTCCTTATATGCTTTAGAGACCGTGTTCAGATTCACTTTCAGTTCTACTGCAAGGGCTCTGACCGTTGGGAGCTGTTCACCAAGTTTTAATTGTCCGGATGCAATGCCAAATATGATCTGGTCGATGATTTGCCGGTATACCGGGACGCCACTGGAATAATCTAATAAGAACTTTATCATATAGGTAAATATTATATTATACAAACATTGTACTATTTCTATATGACAAAGGAACGAAAAATATTTATTCCACCAAATTAATTTCTGACTTTTTTGAAAAAGATTTTATCTGCTTGGCTAAACCACCGATCTTATGCCATTATGTTAAAAGTGCGTTTATGACACAAAATAATGAGAATATTGTGAGGCTATAAAGAAATAAATAGTATCTTTACAAGTGAAAAACGTAAATTTTTTCATAGTTAAGGTTTTGGTTTAGAGATGGCCCTCTTGTGAAAGCTGGCCATTTCGTTTTTTATATACCCTTGTATTCAAACTGTTTTAGCCTGTTATACAGGATTCTTCAATCAGTCTATCTCTATAAAATTCACCTGTACAATTTCATTATAAGCGAAAGGAGGTTTAGCATACTCTTCTCCAGCCTCTGCTTCTTTCAATGTATTGGTTTCGTAATCTATTTTCCAGATACGATTGTATTGGGTTGATATATAGAGAGGCTCAAAGTCTTTATCATCCTCCTGAAAGAACAACATGACATGCTGTCCGGCAACCGGTTCACATTCTTTCGGTAAAGTCAGCCACGCTCTGATCTGCACCTTATGCTCATTATCATCGAAATACACCAGGTGATCCATCAACTCGATGAAAACCTCCCAGCTGATATCATACGGGAAAGTCAAGGCAAATACCTGTTTGCCCATCGGATGGATACGAATAATCGCATCATACCGGCGACTATTATATATATCGGTAAATACACGTAACATCTGTTCCACGTCCGCTTCTTCCACTCCGGCAACGATCACTATTTTATCATTGCTGACAGAAATATTAGGACGTAAAGCCGGATCCGGCTTCCGGTTCTTTTTCCGGAACTTACTTCTCAAATAGAGAATAACGGCAACAGCTATTGCCCCAAAAAACAGATAAGCCTTGAGCGGCAGCTTCTTTCCGGACTTTTTCGTATGTTCCACTATTTTTATTCCATCATCATTCAGATCGAAAGTAACAGGGATCACTTTTTCATCAGCAATATTCTCTCCGTTGCGGGTTGCCGGAATCCATTTTCCACTTGTCAAACCTACCAGACGGATCGCTTCATCGTTCAGTAACGGCTCCGAACCGAGAAAGACATGCGGATCAGTCACCGAGCCGTCAGGTTCAACCGTACAAGAGATAAGAACGGTTCCACTCACCTCTTCCTCCCGGGCTTTCTCCGGATATTCCATATTTTGCCGGATAAACCAAAATTGTGCCGATGATCCGCCGATATATTCAGGAAAAGTACGGTCAGAACCTTCGGAACGATCGATCGGACTATAAACACCCTCATTTGTCTTCAACAAATAAGTAAGCATATATTGATCGTCATTCGCACGGCTGAAACTCATGGAACGGTATCCCAACTTAGGTACATTATTTATCTGTTTTCCGTCATTATCCGGCGGCAACAGTACGACATCCATCAATCCAACTTTAATTCTAGAAAAACGCAGATCGTTCAATACATGCAGATAAAGAGACTGACAAGCCATCTCCTCTCCCGATTCGCCTTTCTGCCGCACACTTTCAAACCGATACTTCCAGGCAATAGGGACCGCATTCTCGTAATCATCCACAAAGGAATAGATCAAACTAATCCGGGCACCACCCAACAAAGGGACAGGCTCGGTTACAAGCCCTTTCAACTTGGGATTATCAGGCGTAAAAGCAGTAAACTCACCTTCGTTTGTTCCAAAGCGAGTCAATTTATTGACCGGAAAGACTGCTTCCAAACGAAACCGGGAAATATCCGTATCGTCCGGTTTGGGTTCTTCAATGATCAGACTATCCAAATAAGGTCTGACCTCCTGACGCAAATGAAGTTGCTCTTCCGGCAAACTATTCTGTTGCGCCTTTACTCCTGATATTCCACTGGCAAAAACAGCCAGGAGCAGGAACAGTATCGGGGTTGCTTTCATAATTATAGAAATATTTAGTTTACATCAGAACTGGAAATAGATAAAAGGCTGTACGCCGGCGCTCTTGAACTGTACCACGACAAAGACCATGATTGCCAGGATCACTGCCTGTACCACTAGCGGAGAACGGGTAACTACACCCTGCAAAGCATTCTCTGCCGATTTAGGCATAAAATGCAATACATAACCGATTATCATCAATATAAAAACGCCTTTGTAACCGGTAACAAATTGCGCAAACACCTCCGGATGGAAATTTGTACAGATTTGCGAAAGCATCTCTTTCACCGTCTGCAGTGAATCGGCACGGAAGAATATCCATCCGAAACAAACCAGGTGAAAAGTAATAAATATCCCCAACACCCTGCGCCAGGGTTTCATCTCCGATCCTAACTGTTTGAAACTGCTGAATCGTCCCATAATAAACTTATGGATAGCCAGTGCCACCCCGTGTATAGCTCCCCAAATGATAAAACTCATGGAAGCCCCATGCCACAAACCTCCTAAAAGCATCGTGATCAGCAGGTTTATATATGTACGCACCTTTCCTTTCCGGTTTCCGCCGAGAGAAATATACAAATAATCTTTCAACCAGGAAGAAAGAGAGATATGCCAGCGACGCCAAAATTCCGTAATCGTAGCCGACTGATAGGGCGAATCGAAGTTCATATTGAAACGGAATCCCAGCAACAGGGCAATACCGATCGCCATATCCGAATAGCCGGAGAAGTCACAATAAATCTGTAAAGCATATCCGTACACACCCAGCAAATTCTCCACTCCGGTGTAAAGTAGCGGTGCATCAAAGACCCGATCCACAAAGTTCATGCTGATATAATCGGATATTACCGTCTTCTTGAACAGACCACACAAAACCAGAAACAAACCTTCCCCGAACTCGGAACGGGTAACTGTCGGATTCTTATAGATCTGAGGAATAAAATCGCGGGCACGCACAATCGGTCCTGCCACCAGCTGCGGGAAGAACGACACATAAAATACATAATCGATCCAACGGGTCAGCGGCGTGATCTTTTCCCGGTAAACGTCGATAACATAACTGATTGTCTGGAATGTAAAGAACGAAATACCGACAGGCAGAAAAATGTCCAACGGCTGATATGTCACGCTCTGCATGGAGGTATTCCCGAACTGATAGCCGAACTCCCGCGTAACAGAAGCTATGATCTCCAGCAGGAAGTTGAAATACTTAAAATACCCCAGCAAACCGAGATTTATACATAAACTTAGAACGACCAGCAACTTACGCTTCCATTGAGTCACCGTGTGAAATATTCCCTGGGCAATACAAAAATCGGAAGTAGCCGTAAACAGCAACAGGAAAAACCAGAATCCGCTACTCTTATAATAGAAATAAAGGGAAAAAAGCGTCACATAAATTATACGCGCCAGCAAATGCTTCCTGAGTGACATGTATATGATCAGGAAGCCAATGAAAAGAAAGAAAAACAGGCCACTACTAAAAAGTATCGGCGCATTGTGCTGATAAGTAAGCACATCACCCAGTTTGGACAAATCAATATTATCGAACATTCTTATCTGCAATATATCGGTTATAGGTTTGCATCAGTGCGCGATACAATAACGTACCCTGCGCCTGATAGCCTTCTTTTGTAAAATGAACACGGTCTCTCCCCATCAATCCGGCTTTATGCCATTTGGCACTCGAAGTCTTACCTCCTGTTGCTGCAAACAAATCCCAGCAAGCCACACCTTCCCGACGGGCCACATCGACAATTGCCTTTGCGGCGCGTTCCGTATTTTCGTTGCGCACATACGTACGCTTCTTATTTACATATACCCGTTTGTAACATTCGGGCGGCGTAGTAAGTAAGATAGCCGTATGAGGCATCTGTTTTTTCACCAAAGAAATAAAATCTTCAATCTGTCCGGCAAACTCACTCCGGTTAAAACGCCTGCCGAACGTCTCGTTCGTTCCCAAAGAAATAATCAGTAACGACGGATTCAATAAAGCTAGCTGGCGAACATACTCTTCATCCGTATAATTCACGTACATAGCACCGTTCACTCCCACCGAATGATACAGAATCCCCGGCTTACCGTTGGTCAGGTTAAAACCATAGTACAGATTTTTGAAAGAAGAAGCAGGCAGCAACTTGTCGGTCCCTTGTTTGCGGCGGGTACTCTGCAACTGCAACGTATCGATCAGACCTGAAATACGGAACGTATCCGCAATCACTCCCGGAGCACAAGCCGTCTGACCTAAAACCGTCTCCACCGAATCCTTCCTCTTTCCGGCTGGCAGCATCGGCATGGACTTTTCGCCCCGATAAATAACCGCCTGATTAAATGAATAACCCGCCCCATTGTTAGGAGCCATGCTGATATCGAAATTAATGGAAGGTGACACGGATTGAATACCAATACCTCCCGGTCCGATCGGACATTTCCTGTTATGTTGGATACAACGTCCGGCTACCCATTCTTTAATAACAGACGAAATAAAATAATCATCCGGCTCATTCGTCTTGCTCAGTTTGAACGGAGCGATCCAGCCCCGTCCGGCATTACCGAACTGCTGTTGTAGAAGCCGCATGACACGTCCGCTATAATGACCCGCTTGAATATGGGAATCGCCCAATTGCACGACTGTTACGACCGTATCTTTTCCGGCACGCAAGGAATCGAGTGCTGCAAAAAAATGATGCAGAGGGGCATAATCACTCACACAACTGTCCTTTTCCGATAACAGGACGGAATCGACAGCCGCCCCCATCTTATAAGAAACGGCAGGCAAAGCAACCGTATCCGGAACCGTCAGCGTATCAGGCAAAAGAACGCCATCCTTCAACGTCGTACGGGAAGGCGACAGAGTCTTTGCCCCGACGGTGATCGCGATCAGCGCCAACAAAACCGACAGGTTAATGAACCACTTTGTCTGCTTCATCATAAAATTCTTTTTCTAATAATAATGCATTGAATAACGCCGTGGCTATCTCACGTCCTCCCCTGAAACTCAGGTGGGTATAATCTTTACTTGCCCAATTGTTTTCCACGAAACGGACCATACTGTTCTCGCCTCCCATCGCACCGAACGTATTCCAGAACGGAATACCGGTTTTACGGGCAATCTGCCGCTGGGTATGAAGCATAGCCAGCACGGCAGGCATCGTTTCAAACTCCCCGTCCTCCTGATGGCTGCGGTCGGAAACGCCCAGCAACAATACATCCGACTGCGGGAAACAAGCCTGTACGTGGCGGACGGCTTCCACCATACGTTTATTATACCAGCCATACTGCAGGACACTGTCGCTTACAACATTCAGTCCATATTGAAGAATGATCAGATCGTACGGTCGTATTTCGTTCAAATGCTGGCAACGTGCGCTATCCAAACGGTTTAGAATCATGCCGGAGTTTCCGCGTAACGAATAATTATCGACTACGACTCCCGAGTTATCCTCCAGCGCAACACCCAAAGCCCGGAAACCTTCCGTCTCCGTAAAAGAAAAAGCAGCTTCGGTAAAGTTCCCTTTACGTACATATTGAGTGATCTTTGTGGTGGGCGGCAACAGTTCACGGATCGTATCCGGCTCTCCGTTATAGTGTAATTCCATACGTGTTCCCATATTCTGCTCATACAGGAATTTCAATGATGAAGCTGTTTCCAGTTCCGGATAACGGTTGGTTGTTTTGAGAGAGACGGTTACCTTCCCATCTTTTTTAGGTTCGAACATCATACCGGAAAGGGTATAACCATGTTCATGATCGGTCAGCATCGACCAGGTATGCCAGCCTTCCGAACGTTGCTCGATTGTTGGACGGAACTGGGCGGCAACGGATGCGATAGGCACAAAACCGACCCCGCGTCCACCGAACTCCTTTTGCAGGGCAGAACGCAAATCAGCCACAACGATATCCCCTTCGATAAACGAATCACCCAGGAAAGCAACGCGCACCGGACGGTTCAACTGATCCCTGTTCTTCAACGCTGCAAAGAAACGTTTCAGCCCGATATGCCCTACCGAATAATCTTCGATATGCGTACCGAGCGAATCGGCTCCCTGAACGGAATACATCACGTTATACAAAGAATCGCGTAACGCCAATGCCGCCGAGTCGATCCCCGTCGAACGGATGACCGAATCGCGCAAGGCTACCGAATCTATTTCCAATGTATCCGGTTGTTCGAGCTGTTTACGTAGCGAGTCCATAGACAACGACTGCGTTTTCACCCGTAAATCCGAAAGTAAGTCAACCTTTTTTATCTTCTGGCCGAATATTCTGTCCGGCAGATAATATAGTCCCAGGCAGATGCCCAACGTAATCAGCAAAAGAGCCAACAGTCTGCCGAAATTATCTTCTTTATTCATTTACTCATTCTTACGAAGGTGCAAAGATAAAGATAAAGTTGGTATGTTCGTTTATTGTTTCAGAATTAGAAAGAAGAGATTATAATAATTAAGTAGAGAGCTACGTTTAGATTGTATCAATATTTATTCCCCAAAGGAGGAAAGAATTTCGATACGAATGGATGTTACATTTAGAAATATATTACAATGGAAAAGTTAAAAGAAAGAACATGGAAAGTGCTTGAAAGCACCTATCTTCACCGCAAACCGTGGCTGACGGTGCGAAGCGAACGGGTTGAACTGCCTAACGGCAATCAAATTCCTGAATACTTTGTGTTTGAATATCCCGACTGGATCAATGTAATTGCCATCACAAAAGATAAAAAATTCGTTTTTGTCAGTCAATACCGTCACGGACTGGGAGAAACATCCTATGAACTTTGTGCCGGCGTATGCGAAAAAGAAGACGGCTCTCCCCTCGTTTCCGCTCAACGTGAACTCCTTGAAGAAACCGGCTTCGGAGGTGGCAACTGGAGTGAATACATGACCATCTCAGCCAATCCGGGTACGCATACCAACCTGACGCACTGCTTCCTGGCCACCGATGTCGAACCCGTCGCGCCTCAGCACCTGGAAGATACGGAAGACCTGGCAGTCCATATTCTCACACTCGAAAATGTATTGGAACTATTAAAAACCGACCAGATCAAACAGGCTATACATGCTGCCCCTCTTTGGAAATATATAGCTGAAAATTAGGATAATTCATTCTTTTTCCTTATGTTTGTTAGGGAAGAATATGAGGAGGATGAGTATGAGTAACATTTCAGATTATATCGAACAATTTGTCCTTGATAAACTGAATGTGTTTAATGAAGGAAGAAATGAGGATAAAGGCGTATATTACATTCTTTTACCGAACGAAAAGACTGCCTATTATACGCTTTGGTTCTATAACCCGACGGCGGAATATCACCCGAATGTATTCCTTTCCACTTTGGATGTCAACGTGATTAACTCGATAGGAAAAGCGATGACAACTGTAGCAAACTCTTTTGCCAAACTAACGATCAAAATACGTCTCGCCTCCATTTCCCACAATGCCGACGACATGATCTCTTTCGGCAAATACCGTGGATATCATCTGTTTGAAGTCGCCTTGATCGACCCCAAATATGTTACCTGGATAGCCAACAAATATGAAGCACGCATCCAAAGCGAACGGCGTTTCAAAGAGCTGGCGGCTACCTATTCATGGGTCTATCAGGATCTCAACACCTCCCGGACACATAAAATGCCGGTAAGCCGTTTTGTCGGAGAAATAGACGAAAAATTAACCGACTTACATCTTACGATCCGCCGGGTCAAGATAGAAGACAATCCGTACAAAACCAGTATAATCCGGGGAACCACCCACTTTTATGTCGATCAAAAGATCATTGCAGCAGATGATTCGGAAAACCTGTTTTTCTTTACGATCCGCGCCACCGACCGCAGTCTCGAAAGCGGGAAACTAAGCAATTCCGACCATGCTTACACAGTCGGAGAAAAACTACATATACGCTCTGCCAAGGTAATCAAACATTATGTGTCACGAAACATACGGTATACGAAATTAGGATATGTAAAGTTTAAATAATACAATAAGCTTTTATCTGATAAAATTCCATTCGAATCCATTTTTAATTTCTTCCGAGAGGAATTTGAATTTCATTCGGAAGAAAATTTAGTTTCTCCCGAGAGTATTTAATTCCTTTATTTTAGCTACTCTTGAATATCTATATAAAAAATACACGAAGGCTACCGTTCTTTTCAGCAATAGATAATAAAAAACTAAATAGCAGACATAAACTATGGGCTTCTGCACACAAATATCAGTTAACATTCATCAACTCAGCATAAACAGTGTTTATGTAACAATAACAGGGGTTTCTGCTACAGAAACCCTCGGAAACATGACAAAAAGTGCATATATTATATTAAAGTAAATAATACTATATTAAAACAGATAATACTACATTAAAAAACACAACAGCAAAATGCGCACGCGAGAGAGATTTGCAAAAGCTCTTTTTCTTTTTCGACATTTCTGTTATTCAACATCTTTTTTTATCTTTACCGCATTATAACCGGAAAACATGTTCGCAAGAAAAATAACACTCATACTATCAACTTTAGTTGCACTCTTTATTTTCAACGCCTCTCTCATAGCACAAGAGAAAGCATTTCCTAAGAAAGGAGAAGGAGTTACCCTTTTCTTGAAACGTCATAACCGTGTCGGAAAAGAGTATCACGATGAATTTATCAAATTAAACAAGACTAGACTCGGCAGTGGAAACTCGCTTAGAATGGGCGTTAAATACCATTTGCCGCCGTTAAAGGGCGCGGCGGCTACAACAACGAAAAAGCCTAATTACGAGCCCTTATTCGGCAAGGAATTAGCTCAATATCAAGTCACCTCCTCCGAGTTGAAAGGCTGTTGCTTCTACTTGATCAGCGGACATGGCGGTCCCGACCCCGGTGCTATCGGTAAAATGGGCAACGTAGAACTCCATGAAGATGAATACGCCTACGATGTCATGCTGCGCCTCGCCCGCAACCTGATGATGAAAGGAGCCAAAGTGCACATTATCATCCAGGATGCCAAAGACGGCATCCGCAATGACCGCTTCCTGAACAACACCAAGCGTGAAACATGCATGGGCGCCCCGATCCCGTTCAACCAGGTACGCCGCCTCGAACAACGGAGCGAAAAGATCAATTCTTTGTTCAAAAAAGATAAAGAACTTTACAAACGCGCTATCTTCATGCATATCGACAGCCGTAGTAAAAGTCATCAGACAGATGTTTTCTTCTATTATCAGGATAAAAACTCCGAAAGCAAGCATTTAGCAAAGACCATGAAGTCTACTTTCGAGCATAAATATAACAGACATCAGCCGGGACGTGGATTTACAGGAACAGTAGGCCAGCGCGGATTGTATGTTTTAAGAAAAACAACTCCCCCTTCTGTATTTGTGGAACTGGGAAATATACAAAACAGCTTCGACCAAAAACGGTTTATTCTCAGTGATAATCGCCAGGCTTTGGCAAACTGGCTGTGCGAAGGTTTTGTAACCGATTACAAACGTTACAAGAAAAAGCTGAAATAAATGCCTTGATAATGAATTATTAGCCTCTGAAATGCCGATTAATCCGCAGATTAATCGTACCTTTGTGTAATTTTATTGTTGAATCGTTTTAAATAACCATGAATAATTCTTATATATCTCCTTTTGCTAAACCCGTTTATGTGATGTTGAAACCTGTCGGCTCGGTGTGTAACCTGGCGTGCGATTATTGCTATTACCTGGAAAAGGGAAAGCTCTATCCGGAGGTAAAGAATCACATCATGAGCGAGCAGCTGCTGGAGAAATTCATCAAAGACTATCTGGAATGTCAGACGATGCCCCAGGTACTTTTCACCTGGCATGGCGGCGAAACGCTGATGCGTCCGATCAGCTTCTACAAAAAAGCGCTCGAACTTCAACGGAAATACGGTCGCGGCCGTCAGATCGACAACTGTATCCAAACGAACGGAACACTGTTGACAGATGACTGGTGTCGTTTCTTCAAAGAAAATAATTTCCTGGTCGGCATCTCGATCGACGGTCCGCAAGAGTTCCATGACGAATATCGCCGGAACCGGCAGGGTCTTCCCTCCTTCTACAAGGTGATGAAGGGAATCGAACTGCTGAAAAAACATCAGGTAGAATATAACGCAATGGCGGTGGTGAACGACTACAACGTTGATTTTCCACTGGAGTTTTATAACTTTTTCAAGGAAATAGATTGCCATTTTATCCAGTTCGCCCCTATCGTCGAACGATTGGGATTCCATCAGGACGGGACGAAACTGACCTCTCCGGAACAACAGGACGCCAATATCAAACTGGCTCCTTTCTCTGTCGATTCCGGAAAATGGGGCGATTTCCTCTGTGCCATTTTCGATGAATGGCTGAAGGAAGATGTGGGCAATTATTATATCCAACTGTTCGATGCGACGCTCGCAAACTGGGTCGGAGAACAGCCGGGCGTATGTACGCTGGCACGGACATGCGGGCATGCCGGAGTGATGGAGTTCAACGGTGATTTGTATGCGTGTGACCATTTTGTCTTCCCGGAATATAAGCTGGGCAATATCTATACGCAGACATTGACGGAGATGATGTATAGTCAAAGCCAGTTGAAGTTCGGTGCCGACAAATACGATAAACTACCCGCCCAATGCAAGGAATGTGAATTTCTTTTTGCCTGCAACGGGGAGTGTCCCAAAAACCGTTTTCTGCATACAGCCAGCGGTGAACCGGGACTAAACTATCTATGCAAAGGCTACAAAAAGTTTTTCAAACATGTAGCACCGTATATGGATTTTATGAAGAAAGAATTATTAGCCCAGCGTCCGCCCGCAAACGTGATGCAATGGGCAAAAGAGAATAGAGATACTCTATAAAACAACATGAAATACAACAGACGTGATTTTATTAAAACAGGAGGTATGGTTATGCTTGGTTCACTGGCAGTTCCGTCTTTTTTAGAAGGTTGTGCCGGTAGTACAGCCGATAAAGCTGCCGGTATCTCGTTTGCGCTGAACCATTTCGGGTTGAGCGAAGGTGACATGAGAAAGGTGTTGAATGCAGCACTGGAAAAGGGAGGAGATTATGCTGATCTTTTCTTCGAACACTCTTACCGTAATAATATCGGTTTACAGGATGGTGCGGTCAACCGTGCCTCTTCAAACATAGACTTCGGAATGGGCGTACGTGTCCTCTCCGGAGACCAGACAGGCTATGCCTACGTCGAAAATATCTCGCTGGACGAGATGCTGACAGCTGCACGTACAGCCGCACGCATCGCAAACGGCGCTGCAGGAAAAGGGCCGGCCAAACTGACCGAGGAACCGATTGTCAACAATTTCTATGGCGTACAGACTCCCTGGGACGAAATTGCCGTCAAAGAAAAAACGCCTTACCTGCAAAAGCTGAACGACCAGATATTTGCGCTCGACAAGCGTGTGCATAAGGTGATGGCTTCCCTGGGCGATACGACATCTCATATCCTGTTCTGCAACACGGAAGGACAGATGTATTACGACTATCGTCCGATGGTTACCCTGGCTGCTGTCTGCATCATGGAAGACAACGGCAAGATCGAAAACTCGTATGCTTCGCGTGCGTTCCGTATGGGTGCCGAGTTCCTGACCGATGAGATCATCAGCGAAGTGGCAAAAGAAGCGGTGGAGAAAACGGCTATCCTCTTCCAGGCGGTGAAGCCTAAGGGAGGTGAAATGCCGGTCGTAATGGGTGCCGGTGGTTCGGGTATCTTGTTGCACGAAGCGATCGGACATGCGTTTGAAGCCGACTTCAACCGTAAGAATACGTCTATTTTCTCCGACCAGCTGAATAAGAAGGTCTGCAACGAACATATCAACGTAGTGGACGACGGAACTATCCCGTTCAACCGTGGTTCTGTCAATATCGACGACGAAGGTGTGGAAGGACAAAAAACCTATATCGTGAAAGAAGGTATCTTGACAAGTTACCTGCACGACCGTATCAGTGCGAAGCATTACGGTATCCCGTCGACAGGTAACGGACGCCGCGAATCGTTCCGCCAGATGCCTATTCCCCGTATGCGTGCAACCTATATGGAAGCAGGCAATGTGACGGAAGAAGAGATGATCTCGACCGTTAAGAAAGGGATCTATGCTTCCAGCTTCACCAACGGACAGGTGCAGATCGGTGCCGGCGACTTCACTTTCTTCGTGAAAGACGGTTATCTGATCGAAAACGGTAAACTGACACAGCCGATCAAAGACATCAATATCATCGGTAACGGACCGAAAGCGCTGGCCGATATTACAATGGTCGGAAATAACTATAAGATGGATAACGGCACATGGACATGCGGTAAGGACGGTCAATCATGCCCGGTAACTTGCGGTATGCCATCCGCCCTGGTTAGTAAACTTACTGTAGGAGGAGAAAATTAAACAATTGGCAATTGACAGTTGACAATTAAAAAAGAGATTACGATTATGATAACTAACGAGAATAAAAAACTGGCTCAATGGGCCATGGAGTTCGCTTTAAAGAACGGTTGCCAGGCTTCACGTGTAAGTTTGTATAATGGTTCCAGCAGTTCGTTCGAGATCCGTGATATGAAGATCGACCGCCTGCAGCAGGCCTCCGAAAACAGTCTGGTTATCCAGTTGTTCGTGGACGGACGTTATGGTTCATTTTCTACCAATCGTCTGGATAAAAAGGAACTGGAAAAGTTTATCCGCAATGGTATCGATTCGACCCGTTATCTGGCAGAAGACAAGGCACGCACCTTGCCCGACGCTTCGCTCTATTATAAAGGCGGCGGTGCCGACCTGCAGCTGATCGACCCGAAGTTCGACTCCATACAGCCGGACGAAAAAGTAGCATTGGCGATGAATACCTGTGAAGAGATGATGGGAAAAGACGACCGTATCATTTCTGCCAATTCTTCATACAGCGACGAAAAAGACTTCAAATATATGGTTGCCAGCAATGGCTTTGAAGGCGAAGCCTGTGGATCTTCTTTCAGCCTGGTAGCGAGCGTCAGTATCCGCGGCGAAGGCGATGCCCGTCCGGAATCTTACTGGTACGATTCTTCTTTGTATTTCGATACGATGATCAAGGAAGGACTGGGAACAAAGGCGCTGGAACGTGTTTTCCGTAAACTGGGACAAAAGAAGGTGGCTTCCGGTAAATACCGTATGATCGTCGACAATATGAATTCCGGCCGTTTGTTATCTCCCGTACTGGATGCCTTATATGGTTCATCCATTCAACAGAAAAACTCTTTCCTGCTCGACAAACTCGATCAGAAAGTGTTGGGCGATAAACTGACTCTGATCGACGAACCGCATCTGGTCAAAGCTTCCGGAGCCCGTTATTTCGACGGTGAAGGAGTGGCAACCAAACGTATGCCTGTTTTTGAAAACGGTGTATTGAAAACCTATTATATCGATACCTATTCTGCCAACAAAATGGATATCAAGCCTACAATCGCTTCTCCTTCCATCCTGACGATGCAGATGGGTGACAAAGATACGAACGGCTTGATTGCATCAGTGGATAAGGGTATTCTTGTCACAGGCTTTAACGGTGGTAACTGCAACAGCACAACCGGCGATTTCTCTTATGGTGTGGAAGGCTTCCTCATTGAAAAAGGTAAACTGACACAGCCGATCTCGGAAATGAATGCGACAGGAAATATGATCTCGTTATGGAACAACCTGGCTGAAGTCGGAAACGACCCGCGCCTGTTCTCCAGCTGGCGTATTCCGTCATTGCTATTCGACGGTGTCGATTTCAGCGGATTATAAAAAGATAATTCAGAGTAAACGATAAAAAAGAGGGTGAACTTCCACTGAAAGTCACCCTCTTTTTTGTATATATATCATTAAAAAAACAGCTTATTTCATGTGAGGATTCAATGTGTGCCACAAATGAATTTCCGGAATGATCCCCATACTGATTACTTCATCACGCAGTTTGCTCAGATGTACATAACTATCTGCCAGTTCAGCATTTTCTTTAGCTGTTCCTTCTACCTCTTTATAAAAGATACCGTCTTTGGTAATTTCTGTTTCCATCGCCATCATGATATGGTCGAATTTACCGGAATAAACATAAGTACCGGCAGGCCAGCGGAATGACTCACCTCCCATAGCGGCACGGATCATTTCGATCGACAGATAAGACGGGCTCTGGAAAGAAGAACGGCCACGAAGTTCGATGATGCGTTTTCCACCCTGTATCACTTTTACTTTCAGGTCTTCCCATTGCTTGTCAGTCAGCTCTGGTGTACCGATCAGATCCAGTAACGGTTTACCGTCGACCGTAGCAGTTGAAGCAAAAACAGCCATTTGTTCGCCATGTCCTCCATAAGTACGGCAACCTTTAACCAGGTTCTGACGGATACCGAAATGCTGTGCCAAGGCTGTTTGCAAACGTGTACTGTCCAAAGCAGCCAATGTGCTTACCTGTGAAGGTTTCAGACCGGAATATAACAAGGTGATCAGTCCGGTAATATCTGCCGGGTTAAAGATTACGACTACGTGTTTTACATCCGGACAATACGAACGGAGATCCTTACCGAACTGGGCAGCGATTTCAGCATTTCCTTTCAGCAAGTCTTCACGTGTCATGCCGGCTTTACGAGCTGCACCACCGGATGAAACAACATATTTGGCGCCTCTCAATGCTTCACTGATATCTGAAGTATATGTTATATTGGCATATTCGAATCCGGACTGGAACATTTCTTCGGCAACGCCTTCCAAAGCCGGAGCAAAAGGATCATAAAGACAAATATTAGAGGTTAACCCCATCATTAAAGCTGTTTGGGCCATGTTTGAACCGATCATACCTGCTGCTCCTACGATAGTGAGCTTTTCGTCTGTTAATACTTTCATACTGTATTATTTTTTAATAATTATGTTTACTAAGAGAACACATATCTTATTGATAATGTTTACTGTTTCACCTCCGTTTTTCTTTTCGGTTACAAAGGTAAAGTATCCTTTCTTCATATGCCAATCATTAAAATCTATCCCCTATAAGCTAAAGTTATAGCTTAAAATCCTACCTTTGCAGCATGAAAACATTCAGACCGGAAGCATGGTTGCCCACCACCAAGAAAGAAGTCGAAGCACGTGGATGGGATTATATAGATGTGATTCTTTTTAGCGGGGATGCCTATGTGGACCATCCTTCGTTTGGTGCTGCCGTTATCGGACGTACCCTGGAAGCTATGGGACTGCGGGTGGCTATTGTTCCGCAGCCGGACTGGCGAGGAGATTATCGTGATTTCAAGAAACTGGGAATCCCCCGGCTTTTCTTTGGTGTCTCTCCCGGAGCGATGGATTCAATGATCAACCATTATACCGCCAATAAGCGCCTGCGCAGTGACGATGCCTATACACCGGATCGCCGGGCCGGCATGCGCCCGGATTATCCCAGTATTGTTTATACCAAAATATTAAAGGAACTCTATCCGGACGTACCTGTCATACTCGGTGGAATCGAAGCTTCTTTGCGCCGGTTGACTCATTATGACTACTGGCAGGATAAACTCCGTCCGGGTATTTTAGTCGACAGCCCTGCCGATCTCCTTATTTATGGCATGGGAGAACTTCCCATAAAAGAACTGGTTACCCGCTTGTTAGCGGGCGAATCGTTCCATTCGATAAAAGACATCCGGCAAACGGCTTATCTGACCGGTAAAGTGGAAAAAAGTCCCGATGACATCGTACTTTTCTCACATGAAGAATGTCTGCGGGATAAACTGAAACAGGCTAAAAACTTTCGCCATATCGAGGAAGAATCAAACAAATACAACGCATCACGCATTCTTCAGCAAGTCGGAAAACAGACCATCGTAGTAAATCCTCCTTTCCCTCCCATGACGGAGGCAGAGGTCGATGCTTCATTCGATCTGCCCTACACCCGTTTGCCCCATCCCAAATATAAAGGGAAAGTGATTCCGGCATTCGAAATGATCCGGTTCTCAGTCAATCTACACCGGGGATGTTTCGGAGGATGTGCTTTCTGTACAATCTCGGCGCATCAGGGAAAGTTCATCGCTTCCCGTAGCAAAGATTCTATTCTGAAAGAGATAAAGGCTATCACGGAGATGCCCGATTTCAAAGGAAATCTCAGCGACCTGGGAGGTCCTTCAGCCAATATGTATAAGATGAGAGGTAAAGATCAGAGTATCTGTGCCAAATGTAAAAAGCCTTCCTGTATCTCTCCCGTCGTTTGTAAGAATCTGAACGCAGATCATACGCCTTTACTCGATATTTATAAAGCGGTGGACAATATGCCTGGCATCAAGCGCTCGTTTATCGGTAGTGGTGTACGTTACGACCTGCTTCTGCATCGTTATGACGATGAAACCGTGAATAAGTCAGCACAAAGTTATACGGAAGAGCTGATAGCCCGACATGTATCCGGTCGCTTGAAGGTCGCTCCTGAACACACGGAAGAGAATGTTTTGAAGATGATGCGTAAGCCTTCCTTCGAGCAATTTGGGCAATTTAAGAAAATATTCGACCGTATCAATAAACAACACGGACTGAACCAGCAATTAATTCCTTATTTCATTTCCAGCCATCCGGGATGTACGGAAGAAGATATGGCAAAGCTGGCTATCGAAACTAAAAAGTTACATTTCCAGCTGGAGCAGGTACAGGACTTCACTCCTACCCCTATGACACTGGCTACAGAAATATATTACACAGGCTATCATCCTTATACATTAGAGAAAGTATATACGGCTCGCACAAAAGAGCAGAAACTGGCTCAACGACAATTCTTCTTTTGGTACAAACCGGAATTTCGCCGGCAAATCACACAGGCATTACAGAAAATGGGTAAGAAAGATTTATTGAATAAATTGTTCGGTAAGTAAAATACAATCCTTTTGTTGTTCCCCTACAGGGCTTAATTTACATTGCATTTATAAACACCCAGGGTGAAACCCTGGGCTAATTTATCTCGTCCTTACAGGACTCTAATATTTATCGTTTCGGTATATCCACCGACTTATCCGATTTACCCAACAGATGTTCTGAGAAGTAATCGACCATTCGCCAGTAGAAATACTCGTCCATATCACCGAAGCCGTGACGTTGTTGTGGTAAGAGCAGCATATCGAAACGTTTGTTAGCTCGAATCAAACCGTCTACGACACGCATCGTATTGCCCGGATGAACATTGTTGTCGATATCACCGTGGACCAATAACAAATGACCTTTCAACTGTTTAGCCAGTTCAGGATTACTCTTGATGCTGTATGTAAAGGTCGTATCGCCTTTTTCCGATACTACTTCTTTCACACCATGATGTGTTTCACTCCACCAACGATTATAGATCTTGTTATCATGGTTACCGGCACAGGATACTGCCACCTTGAAGAAGTCCGGATATTGCAGGATCGCTGCCGTCGACATAAATCCTCCGCCCGAATGACCGTGGATTCCGACGCGATGGATATCGATAAATTTATTCTTGTCAGCCAACTGGATGATGGCGGCTTTCTGATCTGCCAGTCCATAATCGCGCAGATTACCATATCCGAAGTTATGATACCATTTCGAACGGCTCGGATGACCGCCACGGTTACCGACAGAAACTACAATGAATCCAGCTTGTGCCAAACGGTCCGTACGGACACTCATACGGGTAAACGGATAGCGGGTTGCTTCCACCTGCGGACCGGGATAAACATAATCGATAATAGGATATACTTTAGTCGAGTCGAAATTGAACGGTTTATACATCACACCGTACAGATCCGTTACGCCATCGGCAGCTTTCACCTTGAACGGTTCCGGGAACTGATAACCGGCGGCAAACAATTGTGAGAAATCGCTTTCTTCCAAATCCATTACCTTCCGTCCCGTATTATCCAACAGGTCTGTCTTAGGAACCGTATTGATGCGGGAATAATTATGGACAATGAATTGTGCATTATCATCTATGCGGACATCATGGAAATAATCACCGGCTGAAACCATCTGTAAGTTGCTTCCATCCAGGTTTGCCCGGTAAAGATGTTCATAATAGGGGTTCTCGTCCTTTTCCCTTCCATTGGCAAGAAAATAAACGACACGCTTGGCTTCATCCACCTTTACGATCTGGTCGACATGCCAGGGACCTGATGTGATACGGTTTTTCAGGTTGCCTTTATCATCATAGAGATACAGATGTGCCCAGCCGTCGCGTTCACTCCAATGGATCAGTTCTTTTCCATTATTTACGGACGCCAGCGGACGGACTTCGATATAGGTATTCATACGCTCTTCGATAATCGGACGGATCGAATCTTCACCGATGGTATATGTACAGATGTCGATACGATGCAGGTCACGGCTGGAACGGGTAACGAAGAAACGGTTATTGTCACCCAACCAAATACTCGGCAGTTCCTTCATATCACGTTGTTTCTGCAAACGAGGTTGGTAAGCCATGCGGATGGTCTGGTCTTTGAAAGCCCAGGTGTTGATCTCTTTATAAGAGTTATTGTTCATATCGAACAGATACAGATGGCTGATCGGCGCTTCTTTTTCGCCCGGCATCTGGTACTTGTATGTTTCCAATGTCGGACGCGGAGTTGCCATGGCATTGATCACCCACAGGTCCTTCACCTCGCGACTGTCTGAGATAGATACGGCAAAGTGACGGGAATCGGGTGACCACAATAAGTAACCCGGATTTTTTCTTTTGCCGTTACATAATGTATCCGTATTTAAAATGCTATAAGGCTGCCCGAAACCAAAGTCTTTTACTCCGGTGGTTGTCAGCTGTATTTCCGTAACGGTACTGTCTTTGTCATCTTTTTTCAGTTTCTCGTAATCTTCACGCGACATGCGGTACAGATTCAGGTCTTTTGCATAAACAACGGTTTTACCGTCCGGCGAAATAGAAGCCCAGTCGGGATATTCCGTGTCTTTCTTCTTATCGGCTAGATACGTCAGTTTACGTGTAGGATAATCGTATGAAAAATAGAAAACCTCTTTCTTTGTCTTGTTCTCTTTATCCGTACTATCTTTCTTCGCATCCTGTGAAGAAGTTACCTGAAACGTAAAAGTACGCCCGTCCTCTCCTACCTCCAATTTCCGGATAGGTAACTGTTGAGCAATAAACGGGTCTTTTACGATTTCCGTCAGTTCTGCCGCCAGCTTATCCTGATCGAATAGAGGACGTTTCGATTTGGCAGAAGGATTAACCACATACCAGACAGTTCCGTTCCCGGTTTTATATTCATACCAAAAACAGTTACCCGCCTTAAACCAATGTGGATCTACCGAAGTAGAAAACAACATCGTCGGCAATTTATCACCGGCAAACCGCTCGGCCTGCGTATAACCCGGCAGCGGATCGTCCGCTGAATTAATTTGTGCACTCACGCCCTGAACAAGAAAAAGTCCTGACGCCAATAAGAGTAGATGTAAATGTTTTTTCATTATATATATGTTTTACACAAAAGTAGTAAATTATTTATTTACCAGACATTCATAAACAACTTGTTTATACTAATTATTTTGTCTACGTTTGTCTACAAAACATAATTAAAAAACTCTATCTATGATTTGTTTTCCTAATGCCAAAATAAACCTGGGTCTGAACGTTGTCAGCAAGCGGCCGGACGGTTACCATAATATTGAAACTGTATTCTATCCCATACCAGTAAAAGACGCACTGGAAATAGTACATGCAGAAGAGCAGTCTTTCAGTCAGACAGGCATACAAGTGGACGCGCCTGTGGAAAAGAATTTGGTTATAAAAGCATTGAACCTGCTTAAAACACACTATGATATTCCCGCTTTAGAGATTCATTTACTGAAAGCCATCCCTTTCGGTGCCGGACTAGGCGGCGGATCAGCGGATGCAGCGTTCATGCTGAAGCTGCTGAACGATTTCTGCAAGCTGAATATACAAGACGATGAACTGGAAAAGACAGCAGCAACCATCGGTGCCGACTGCCCTTTCTTTATCCGCAATACACCGGTATTTGCTTCCGGTACGGGAAATATCTTCGAACCGGTCCAGTTATCTTTACAGGGTTATTACTTCTGTCTGATAAAACCGGATGTAGCCGTATCCACTCCCGAAGCCTACTCGCTGGTTACTCCGACAGTTCCGGCTATTTCCTTAAAAGAGATCATAAATAAACCGGTTACCGAATGGAAAGACTGGATGGTAAACGATTTTGAAAAGAGTGTCTTTAGCAAATATCCGGTAATCGGTCAGATCAAAGAGAGCCTTTATCAGGCTGGAGCCGTCTATGCCTCCATGTCGGGCTCCGGTTCCTCTGTTTTCGGGTTGTTTAAAACTCCAACACAGTTAAAAGATAAATTCACCGATTGTTTTGTCTGGGAGGGACAATTGCCATGACTGTTATAGCCGATTTCTTCGACGCCCTGGCCGACCGCTGGGACGAACTTTGTATCCATGCACCGGAAAAGATCAATGACATACTTGAACATACCACGTTGCATAAAGGTCTGCGTATACTCGATGTCGGATGCGGAACCGGCGTACTGGAACAATATCTGCTGACCTATGCTCCTATCCATATTACGGGTATCGACCTCTCTCCCCGGATGATCGAAGAAGCGCGCAGGAAATATGCCACACCGATCGTCGATTTCCGTTGTATGGATGTTATGGAGCTCAATGATGAAAAGTTCGATTACATCATAGCCTATAGTGTCTTCCCTCATTTCGAACATCCGAACCTAGTGATAGGTCACCTGGCAGCTCTGCTTGTGCCGGGAGGCGAACTTGTGATCTGCCATAGCGAAGGCAGGGAACAGATAAACGGACATCACAATAAACAAGCCAACAAAATATCGTTCGGACTACCTCCCGCCCGGGAAGTCGCCGCCCTGATGGAACCCTATTTTCATATCGATGCGATGGAAGACAGTGACCAACTTTATATGGTCAGCGGAATCCGAAACTAATTAATGGGAAGTAACTGTCGAGCAGTACTTCACTTTTTATATTTTTGAATCGATGGCCATCAGGATCGGTAATAACAATGGAAGATAATCTTTCAAATGTACCCGGAGATTTTTTAATGCCTGCTGAATCCGGTAATCGACAGTCTTGGAAGATATATTCAACAAGGCAGCTATTTCATTATACGTTTTACCTTCAATACGGTTCAGGATGAAAGCCTCCCGATACGTTTCCGGAAGACGTGCCAACGCTTCGTCTATTTTTTGAGTGAGTTCTTCTACAATATAAAAATCAGGATCTTCAAACTGCGACTGTATGTTATTCTGTAAACACTCATGAACCTGTTCATGCAAACGAGTCTTGGATATATGATTGATACATTTATTTTTGACAGCCCTGAACATATAATTAGGCAGCGAAGTACCCACAATTATATTTTCCCGGCTTTCCCACAACCAGACCATAAGATCCTGAATGATCTCTTCTGCATCATCAGCTCCGACAAACGGAGTCGCATAAGCACACAATATAGGATAATACTTCAAGAAAAAAGTATCAAACGCTTTTTTATCGCCTGCCCGGATAGGCTCAAACAAGCTATCACATATTACCGTCAACTTCTATTTCCCTCCTTTTTTATAAAAAGATTAACACTAAAAATCAACCACATTTATCATTCAACTATGCAAATTTAAAAAAAAATATATTTTTTATCCAATTTGTTTAGGAACTTTCATTTTTGAACTGCCTTAATATAAACAAAGATATAATGAACCATAATAACGATATAAACGAAATTGACCTGCTTCAATACGTAAAAAACGAATTGACGGAAGAAAGACGCCTTGAAGTGGAAGAATGGATGAACAGTTCGGAAGAGAACAAAAAAATGGCCGAAGACTTTTACTACCTGTCTTTTGCAATCACCTCCTTTGAATCCATAAAACGCTCCGCTCCGCAAAAAGCACTCGAAAAAGTGAATAAGCGGATAGACCGGAAAACAAACCGGCACAACCTGCTTATCCGCCTTCAGAAGGTGGCAGCTATTTTAACATTGCCTTTACTGATCCTTTCCAGTTACCTATTGTTTGAACAGAAAGAAAAACAGGATCTGTTTTACCTGGAAGCACGGATGACACCCGGTATGGTAGGTTCTACCGTGTTGCCGGACGGCACTAAAGTCTGGCTTAACTCTTCCTCCTATCTGAGATATCCGAGTGTTTTCACAGAAAACTCCCGTGATGTCGAACTGGACGGCGAAGCCTATTTCAAAGTTACGAAAGATAAAAACAAGCCTTTTATCGTACATACCCAAAATTCATCAGTGAAGGTCCTGGGTACGGAATTCAATATAGATGCATACAGCTATAACGATTTCGTAGCCACTACACTTGTCGAAGGTTCTGTCGAATTCAGCTACAACAACAAATTCGAACAGGCCCAGACGATGCTCCTGAAGCCGAACGAACAAGCATTGTATGATAAAAAGACGTATCAGGCAGCTAAAAAAGAAACGTATGTTCCCAAGGATATCGCCTGGAGAAACGGACAGATCGTTTTAAAGGAAACTCCGCTGTCCGATATTTTATGGACATTGAGCAAACGCTTCAATGTCGAATTCGTGATAAAAGATCCGGCACTCTACAAACAATCTTACACCGGTATCTTCACCAATCAGCAGCTCGAACGTGTACTGGAACATTTTAAACGGGCATCCGGCATCCGATACAAGATCGATCATCAACTTGATAAAGACGGAGAAATCATAAAAAGCCGTGTTGAACTATTCTAAAGTCTAACAATTATTAAACGAACTATTATGAATGCAAGAGATCCATGAAAAAAAACACGAATAAATATTGGGGTATTTATTCGTGTGAAAAACAAGCACTTGTTTGGGGACAAGTAAAATTAGTTTTTACCATTAAATCATTACAAATGTATGCGAAAAAGAAGTAATATCAAAACGAAAACACTTTTACGTATGAAAATAACTGCATTATTGCTAATAGCCTCTTTTACAATAGTAAGTGCGAGCAATACGTATAGTCAGACAACGGCTCTTTCCATAGAAGCAAGGAGCCAGACCATGCAAACGGTACTTGAGCAGATAGAGTCTCAGTCGGAGTTTCAATTCTTCTATAACACGAAGCAGATCAATACAAAGAAGCTGGTATCTATCAAGGCTGCCGGTAAAAATGTTTTCTCTGTGCTGGATGAATTATTCAAAGATACGAATATCAAATATGAAGTACTGGACAAGAATATCATCCTGACTACCCGTAAAGGTGAAATAGCTTCAGCTAGTAACGTTGCCAACGCGGCACAACAGTCCGGAAAGAATATTACCGGAGTGGTACTAGATCAGAACGGAGATCCGATCATCGGTGCCAACGTGATTGAAAAAGGTACGACAAACGGTGTGGTGACCAGTATCGATGGAGATTTCACATTGAATGTACCTAATAACAACGCAGTCATCCAGGTTTCCTTTATCGGATATGACACACAGGAACTGCAGGTCGGCAACACGACTAATTTCACCATCCGACTGAAAGAATCTTCCGAAATGATCTCTGAAGTCGTTGTTACCGCATTGGGTATCAAACGTTCGGAAAAAGCATTGGGTTATTCGGTCCAGAAAGTCGGAGGCGATGAATTTACGACTGTAAAAGGAGCCAATATTGCCACTTCCCTTTCCGGTAAGATCGCCGGTGTATCCGTGATCAACACGAATGCGTTTAATGAAGACCCGACAATCCTTTTACGTGGTGAAAAACCGCTTATCGTTATCGACGGTGTCCCGTTTGAGAACACGGCTTTAGGTGATGTAGCTGCAGATGATATCGAATCGATGAGTGTACTGAAAGGTGCTACCGCGTCCGCACTGTACGGAGAAAAAGGTGCATCGGGTGCCATCATGATCACAACCAAGCGCGGAACCAAAGAAGGATTGGCTGTCAGTGTGAACAGCAACACAATGTTCAACGCCGGTTATCTGGTATTGCCGGAGGTTCAATCCTCTTACAGTAGCGGTTCAGGTGGTAAATACCTGCAGGAACTGAGCGAATATGTCTGGGGTGACAAACTGGATATCGGAAGAACTTCCGTACAATATGATCCCAATACATATGAATGGAGAGAAATGCCTTTGGTATCAAAAGGGAAAAACAACTTCAATAACTTGCTGGAAACGTCTTTCGTTACCAACAACAACGTGAACGTAACCTATAAAGGTAAGAACGGCAGCTTCAGAACTTCATTGACACATGTCTACAATAAAGGACAGTTCCCCGGAAACAAGCTGAACAACTTTACCTACACCGTTGCCGGTGACATGAAGTTCGGCAAATTTTCACTGGATGCATCCATCACCTATAACGGCAGCTACAGCCCGCAGTTCAGAGGTGAAGGGTATGCCTGGGACGGATACCTTTATAATATGATCGTATGGACCGGTACGGAATTTGACATTCGCGAATTCAAGAATTACTGGAAAGAAGGAAAAGAAGATATCGAACAGAACTGGTTGTATAAATATGACTATAACAACCCTTACTTCCTGGCTAACGAAGCGACGAAATCAAAATTGCAGAACCGCGCAAATGCACAGGTTACTCTCAACTACGAAATTACAGACTGGTTGAAAGCAACCGCACGTGTCGGCTCGGATACTTACTCGAAGAAATATGAATACAAAATACCTCTCAGCGCCCGTAACAGCCAGACTGGTAAGTTTGAAAAATACGAACGCAGAGGATACGGTATCATCGGCGATGTATTGTTGATTGCAGACAAGAAACTGGGCGACTTCAATGTCGGCGGTATGTTGGGTATGGGGTTGAACTATTTCCAGAAGGATGAGTTCGATGCAAATACGAACGGCGGACTGACAGTTCCCGGCTTCTATTCACTAAAGGCTTCGAAAGACCTACCTTCCGTGTCTACTACAGTAAAAACCAAACAAACCAACAGTGTCTACGGTAAAGTAGACCTTTCCTGGAAAAATGCGATCTTCATTGAAGCCACAGGCCGTAACGACTGGGTTTCCACACTGGCAAAATCCGAACAATCTTATTTCTACCCATCTGTATCCGGTAGTGTGATCCTGTCGGAACTGATCGATATGTCCGACTATCTGAGCTTCCTGAAATTAAGAAGTTCATGGACAGTAACTAAAACAGCCGCCGATATATATGACATCAACAAGGTGTACACAATCAAACAGAATGTATGGGACAGTAAATCCACTGCAGCCTATCCGACAATGATCCGCGATGCTACGTTAGTTCCTCAAAAGGCCAGCTCTTTTGAAGTAGGCGCTGCCGTTCATTTCCTGAATAACCGCCTGCGTTTTGACGTGGCTTACTATACGAAGCTGATGACAGATATCCAGCATGAATCTCCGTTAAGTTATACGTCCGGTTTCGAAAAGACGTTGAACAACTATGACGAAGAACGTATGAAAAAAGGATGGGAAATTACTATCTCCGGTGATGTTATCAAAACAAAAGACTGGAACTGGACCTCTTCTTTCAACTGGGGACGCGACCGTTACTACTACCACAAGATCGACGAAACCTATTCAACAGACAGACCTTGGGTTAAACCGGGCGAACGTTGGGACTGGTTCGAAGTATATGATTGGGAAAGAGATCCGAACGGAAACATCGTACACAGCGGTGGTCTGCCGGTACTGAGCGATTATCCGACAAAAGCCGGATTCGAACGTCCTAACTGGGTATGGGGTTTCAACAACCATTTAAGCTATAAGAACTTTACGCTCGATGTTTCTTTCGACGGACGTGTCGGCGGTAAAGCATATAACCGTCTGGAACAAGCGATGTGGAACTCAGGAACACATATCGACAGCGACAATAAATGGCGTTACGACGAAGTGGTGAATGGTCTGACCAATTATGTCGGACAGGGTGTCAAAGTGGTTTCCGGTTCCGTGAAATACGATTCTTACGGAAATATCCTGGAAGATACACGTGTATTCGCACCGAACGACGTGGCGGTTTCTTACGAAGCATACACCAAAAACTATCAGCCGTGGAACGGCAGCAAAAGAAGCCAGAACATACATGACCTGACTTTCCTGAAGCTGCGTGAATTATCTATCGGATACAAACTGCCGATGGAGGCTGCACAAAAGATCGGATTTGACAATATCCATGTTTCCCTGGTCGGACAGAACCTGTTTATCTGGAGTAAGGACTTCAAATATTCCGACCCGGATGCCATCACAGAAGATCATGCCGAGTTACTGAATGCTCCTTCCATGCGTTATGTTGGTTTGAATCTTAAACTTGATTTCTAAAAACTGAGTTATTATGAAACATATAAATAAATTTCTGTTACTATTCATTTCACTATCTATATTTACAGGTTGTGATAATTTTGAAAAGCTGAATACGGACCCGGATACAGCAACGACTGTCCCATCTTCGATGTTGGCTACCAAAGTGATCTATGAGGTAGTCCGGAAAGACCGTACCGTAAAAGAATATGTAAATGATGGCGTATTAGCCAAACAAATCGTATGGAACGAAGGCGTTTCAGACCTGCAGTATAATAATATCGGACGCGGCGATTTCGATGGTTTCCTACAGGTAACTAATTGCAGCGATATGGTAGCCAAGTCGCCCGGACAAAAGGGTTACGAAGGTCTGGCTCTTTTCTCCAAAGCGTACCTGCTCTATTATATCACCTTGAATATAGGAGATATACCTTATAGCAATGCCGGCGAGGGAGAAGATGGAAATACACGTCCTCCATACGAACCTCAGAAAGATGTAATGCTGAATATTCTCAGCGACCTGGACAAGGCTTACCAGGCATTCTCCGAAGCCGATGACGTAGCATTCGAAGGAGATATCATCTTCGGTGGAAATAAGGAGAACTGGAAGAAGACCATTACAGCATTCCAGTTGAAAGTCCTGATCAATCTGTCTAAAAAAGAAAGTGATTCTGATATGAACATCAAATCACGTTTTGCCGGTATCGTCCAAAACGGTTCTTTAATGACATCCAATACGGATAACTTCCAGCTGGTTTACAGAGATCAGCAAGGGATGAAATACCCTTTCAACGATTTGACATCAAACCAGACTAAATATGCAATGATGTCTTCCGTACTGGTCGACCAAATGAAAGAATATGAAGATTACCGTTTATTCTATTACGGTGAACCGTCTATCGCTAAAACAAACGAGGGCAAAGCGGAAAGTGATTTCGACGCTTATGTAGGAGTTGACCCGTCCCTTCCGTACGGAGAAGTATCGAAAGCGCATGGTGCCAATTTGTTCTGCCGTCCGAATCTACGTTACATCTCTGAAGCTCATGTAGAAGGTGAACCGCTGATACGCCTGGGATACAGTGAACAGCAATTCATCCTGGCAGAAGCTTGCCTGCGCGGCTGGATCAGTGGAAATGCCGGTGATTACTATAAAAAAGCGATCAAGGCGCATATGGAATTTGTCAGAGACTGCACACCGGAAGAATATGCTCACGGACGTGTAATGACAGACGAGTATATCAATTCCTATCTGGCTAATGCTAAAATCCAGCTGACCGGCTCCTTTGAAAAAGATCTGAAAAAACTCATTACGCAGAAATATATTTCTTATTATCTGCAGCACACGTATGAGGCTTATTATGATTACAGAAGAACCGGCTACCCTGTATTGCCGATCAATCCGGAATCAAGTAAGAATGTAACTGCTCCGGACCGTATACCTGTTCGCTACATGTATCCGGAACGTGAATACAATTACAACCGCACGAATCTAGAAGAAGCGTTAAGCCGTCAGTTCGGTGGAAGCGACAACATCAATGATGTCATGTGGATATTGAAATAAAACCGAACAGACTAAAGTCTGTCAGGAAACAAAGAAAGGGAGTGCCGGTGATCAGTTACTCCCTTTTTCGTATATATCATTAAAAAAAGACCTGTCCCATAATTTTATTGTAAAGTTAAGCAATAATATTCCGGTCATCCCGCTTGTTTATTACGAATAATTCGTAATATTGCATTTACTTAATTCATACAAATATGGTAAAAGCACTTTTTGCAGGCATATCGCTCATTCTGACGGTATCTGCACAGGCACAAAACGAGTTTACAATAAAAGGAAAGGTAACCGGATTAAAAGACAGTACCGTGATAATGCTCTACCGAAGTGACGGACGGGTCATGAGTTCGATCGCCCAGGATACAGTCTTTAATGAATCTTTCTGCTTTAAGGAGAAAACTGCGGAAGACAAGCCGGAAGCATTAATGATCATGGCGAGGGATAAAGATTTCCCCAGTACCTGGCTGGATGTATGGGTAGCTCCGAACACAGTCAGTACCGTCAGAGGCAATAATAAGTTGCTACGTACCTGGGATGTATCCAGTACTATCAAGGAACAGCAAATATTGAACCGATACAAGCAAGCTACAATCGACGAAACTAATCTGGATCAGGAGTTATCCATCGAAAGGATGAAGAAAATACCTCTTCTGCGATCCGGAAATCTTTCTACAGAGGAGAGTGAAAAGCTGAAAAGAGAAATGACCGAACTCGAAAAGAAACAAGATTCAGTAAGACACATCATCTCCAAAAAAGAGATTGAAATCATGCAGCAAACACCTGTAGAAACTATTTGGATGGACAAATTACGGGGATTAAGTATGGAGATGAAATACATGAAAGATTTTCCGTATAAAAAAGAAGTCTTTGCCCTGTATGAAAAACTATCGGATGACGAGAAACAATCAGCAATAGGTAAAGAAATTTCCGTCTATTTATATCCTCCCGTTACAGTCAAAGAAGGCGATGAAATGGCGGATGCCGACTTGTACGACCTGGCAGGGAACATCCATCATCTGGCTGATTACAAAGGGAAATATCTCCTGATTGATTTCTGGAGCCGTGGCTGTGGTCCTTGTATGATGGCTTTACCGGAAATGAAAGAGATATTCGAAACCCAAAAGGACAAAGTTACTGTTATCAGTCTGAGTACGGACACAGAAAAAGGCTGGAAAGAAGTCTCCAAGACAAAAGATATGCCGTGGGTAAACCTGAATGACTTTGGAGGAATGAGCGGACTGGCTGCAAAATATAACGTGAGAGGAATACCTCATTATGTCATTATCTCCCCCGAAGGAATCATCCTGCATTCTTGGAGCGGATACGGCAAAGGATTACTCAAACGCAAGCTCAACAAATGGATAAACAAGGCAAACCGTGTCATGACTGTAAAAAAGGAAGGGAACACGACGATCGTCGAGTCTCCGATAGAGAAATCCAGCAATACGGAAACGATAGAGATCAACCGAATAGAACTGACCGATACGGAAACTGTCTTTCACATGAAGGCATTCAATGCTCCGGGATATTGGGTAAGCATCAGCAAGGATACGTATCTGAAAACCGAAGACGGCACGCATTTTCCTTTGAAATCAGCAGACGGCATTACACCTGAAGAACGCTTCACCATGCCCGAATCGGGAGAATATTCTTTTAAACTGCATTTTCCTCCCCTGCCCGCTGACACAAAAACAGTCGATTTCATCGAAAGTGACTGCGATTCCTGCTTCAAAGTTTTAGGCTTGCCGCTGACGAAAGAATAGGATAACAGATGCCCATACAAAAAATAAGGGACTTTTGAAATGTTAAGACAGGACTTTTAAAAACGAAAGTCCTGACTTTTAACTTCAAAAGTCCCTTATTTTTTCAGCGTTGATTATCAAGCCTTTACAGCGATCACTTCGATCTCTACCAAACCATTCTTCGGTAAAGTCTTTACAGCGACAGCGGAACGGGCAGGGAAAGCGCCTTCGAATTGCGAAGCATATACTTCATTCATCGCTGCGAAATCACCCATATCAGCCAGAAATACAGTGGTCTTTACGACATCGCTGATTTCGTATCCAGCTTCCGTCAGGATAGCTTTTACATTCTTGAAAGCCTGGGCAGTTTGTTCCTTTACCGCTCCTTCCACGAAATTACCGGTAGCGGGATCGATACCAAGTTGTCCGGAAGCGAACAGCATATTTCCTACTTGTACAGCCTGGCTGTAAGGACCTATTGCGGCAGGCGCATTTGTTGTTGCAATAACTTTTTTCATTGTGTTTATCTTTTAGTTGTTTTGTTCATCGTTCATACGTTGGCGGACTACTTCATAGATCAGGATAGAACTGGCTACCGATACGTTCAGCGAACCGATCGTTCCGAACTGTGGTATTTTCACCATACTGTCGCAGATACGCAGGTTATCCATCGACACGCCTTTGTCCTCTGCTCCCATTACGATAGCGACCGGACCGTCATATTTAATAGATGTATAGTTTTCGTATGCTTTCTCGCTGGCAGCATAGACCTTCACGCCGCTTGCCTGAAGGAAACGGATGGATTCTTCAATGCTTTTCTCTTTGCAGACGGGCAGCACATGCAATGCTCCGGCTGAAGTTTTGATCGCATCCGCATTGACCGTAACGCTTCCTTTTGCCGGAATGACAATGGCATCCACACCGGCACATTCGCAGGTACGGGCTATCGCGCCGAAGTTACGGACATCCGTGATACCGTCCAGCAAGACGATAAAAGGACTCTTGCCCTGTTCGTAAACGAATGGTATAATATCTTCCAGACGCTGATAAGTGACAGCCGGAATAAAAGCGATCACGCCTTGATGATTCTTTCGCGTCAGGCGGTCCAGACGTTCTGCCGGTACACGCTGTACAGGAATCTCACGCCCTTTCAGCACTTCAAACAGTTCGCGGGAAAGTTCTCCCTGCAACTCGCGCTTTATAAGAATTTTATCTATTTCCTTATCGGCCTGAATAGCCTCGATCACGGCACGTATGCCGAATACCATTTCGTTTTCTTTCATCAAATATATATTAACTGTATGTTGTCAATTGAATGCGAATGCAAATATACAAACATTATTTTCTGTTTCGACGTTCCTTCACGCCTTGAATAAGAAATAATATTCCGGTAATGATAAGGGCAGAAGAGAGACCCGTATAAAAAACAGAGATAAAGGAGTCCGGTAATAAGCGGGAATGGCGGATTCCCATTCCTAAAATGATCATAAAAAACATCACAATCCAACCTTTGACATCAAAGAAAGAGAAAGGGCAATTCTTTTCTCCTTTTTGGGCGATACGCCGGCTATGTTTCCGGAATAAACGCAGAAATACAAAATTCAGGAATAACAGAAATACAATCACAGCCTCTCCCACTTTCAGTACTGAGTAATGTGCTTCGTGCATCCACGTAAGAATTCCGATCCGGAGAATATTAACTCCGGCTATGATCCATACGCAACCTGCTATAAATAATAATATCTGCTTATTGACTCTGAACATCCATTTACTTTTACTGCAATGCAAAAGTACGATTTTTAACGATATGTCCTAATTATTACAAGACTATGAAGCATTCTTTTCACTTTCCAATTCCTTGATTTCCTTATTCAGAAAAACAGAAAGGATAGTCCTTAAAACAACAATACCGCCAAGGATTGCCAGTTCGTCCAAACTGGGTTCCAGGACGGTTTTAAGAATATCGGAAGCGATCAGCAACTCCAATCCCAATAACAAATAAGTACCTAACTCAGCCCGCAAACGGCGGATATTGACAGTTGAATATTGTCCGGTGAATCGTTTGAGCTCATTTCCGAGAAAAGTGATAAAAGCAACCAGCGCCCCGTAAGTAACGATCAGTAAACTTACCACACTGATAGCCGTAGCCAGGATATTTAGAAAATGTGTAAACATGAGTTTATTCTTTATAATAGGAACAAACTCATGTTCAGGAAAGTTCAATCAGCAATTATCAGCTTCTGCGATACACTTCAGAACGTTTACTTTGCTGCCGTTTATTGTCGTTTTCTTTTTTATCCTTCTCTTTTTTGTCTTTATCGCGCTTATCATTGCGTTTATCATTGTTACGATAACTGTCGCTCCGCTTGTCGGATCTTTTATCTCTGTCATACCGGTCATTATTTCCCGGTTTCGAAGGTTTATTGAAATGCTGGTTATGATTTGGATTGGGGCGGTTATGATTGTCCGGACGCCACTGTCCGTTATCATGATGACCCGGGCGGTCATATTTACCCCGATACCATTTACCGTCATCAAAACGTCCATTCCATCGTCCGTTTGAATATTCCCATTGATTATGCCAGTAATGGTCTTCATAACGCCAGCAGACATCTGACGGGCGATAGTTCGGATAATGAGGATTGTTATACCAACCCTGATAATCATGGATACGCTGCGGACGTTCGCGGACAAAGCGAACATACAGACGGAACTGCGAAGGAGAAAGTACGCGTTGCAACCTGCGGTCGCGCTCCATACGCAGATTAAAGATCTTCTTTGCCGACTGGTCCCAGTAACGATAATGCTTACGGGCTTCCTTCTCTATCTTCTGACCGTATTTATGTACGATATTATGGTAATCGGCTGCCTGCCTCCCATTCAACCGCATGGCTTGTTCCATCCAGAGACAACTCTGACAATGGGGTTCATTCCAACCAAAACTGATCCAAAACTGAGCTTGTCCCGGCAAACTGCACAACAAAATCAACACACATATAAAGCTAATCCGTTTCATGACTTTTCGTTTTTAGTTAGTAATTACTACTATGACCAATTAAAGAAAGAATGGTTTAACGGTCCGATCAACGTTTGACCTTCAACAACTCTTTTGCGTTGGCTATAGATGCTCCCGTCAACGATGCGCCACTCAACATGCGCGCCACTTCCTTGATCCGTTCTTCTTTGTTGAGTTTCTTGATCCGGGTTATCGTACGTTCGGATGTATCTTCTTTATAAACAAAGAAATGATCTTTACCTTTGGCTGCAATCTGGGGTAAATGAGTAATCGTGATCACCTGCATCTTTGAACCCAGATCCTGCATAATATCCCCCATTTTATCGGCAATATCACCGGAAACACCCGTATCCACTTCATCGAAAATAATAGCAGGAAGAGCCGTGAATCCCGCAATCATTGCTTTTATACATAACATAAGGCGGGAGATTTCACCACCGGATGCTGTCTGGGCGACAGGTTGCAGTTCACCGCTCTTATTGGCGGAGAAAAGAAATCGGATATCGTCCATTCCATCGCTTTCCGGTTCCTGCCGGGAAACAAAATCCACGGCAAAACGGACATTCGGCATTCCCAGCGGAAGAACCATTTCCACCAGCTGCCTGGCTATTGCATTGGATGCAATCTTACGCTGTTCGCTTAAAACGGCTGCTTGTTGGAGCAGTTCCTGATGAGAGATATCCAGTTGCCCTTTCAGAGCATCGATCTGCTCGTCGAATGAATCGATATCGTGCAATTGTTCGGTATACTTATCCTGTATGGCTATCAGCTCCTCCACGGTGGCGACCCGATGCTTCTGCTCCAAAGTATACAGCGTATTCAGGCGTTCGTTCACCCATTCCAGACGTTCCGGATTAAATTCAATGTCTTCTTTCAGGACATCCGTCTCCGAAGCCAGGTCGTTCAGGTCGATATAAGCAGAGCGCAGACGTTCGGCTATTTCTTTGGCTTTCGGATAATACCGCTCCAACGAATCGACGGTGGAAAGGGCTTCTTTGATAAGCCGGACGCTCCCCTGTTCTTCGCCATTCAGCAATTCAGTGATTTTATATAAAGAACTCTTGATATCTTCGGCATGGGACAAGGTTTCCAACTCCTGCTCCAATTCTTCCTGCTCGCCTGCTACCAAACGGGCCTCTGCCAGTTGCTCCAGTTGGAAACGGATATAATCCTCTTCCTGCCGGTTCTGACCAGCCTTTTCTTCCAGCTCTTTCAACTCCCGCTTCAGGGATTGATAACGCCGGTATTCCTTGCGGTACAGGATCAGAAGTATTTCGTTTTCAGCCATTACATCGATCACTTTCAGCTGGAAACGGTTATCTCCCAGCAGCAGATTCTGATGTTGCGAATGGATATCGATCAGACGGCTTCCAAGCTCCTTCATTACGGTAAGAGGAACCGGTGAGTCGTTGACAAAAGCACGCGACTTACCGGAAGCGAACAATTCCCGGCGAAGGATACAAATATCCGGATCATACTCCAGGTCGTTCACATGGAAAAACTCTTCCAGCTGATATTTGGAGACATCGAAAGTAGCTTCCATCACGCATTTATCCGAGCCGTTCTTAATGCTCTTCCCGTCTGCCCGTTGCCCAAGCACCAACGAGAGGGCCCCTAAAATAATAGACTTCCCGGCTCCCGTTTCACCGGTGATGACCGAAAAGCCGTTATCGAACTGAATATCCAGGCTGTCGATTAAGACAAAATTCTGTATAAATAAAGATTTCAGCATAATACTTTTTTACTTTTTGAGCGGCTCCAGACGCGTAGTCATTGCCGGATACAGATTGGACAGCATTTTATATCCTTCCTGCTTTTCTGTCGTGGTCGCCTTGGAATAAATGGCAACGACTTCGTCCAGTTTGGAATCGGCAAACATCTGTAACAAGACAGAATTTGGCCGTGTTTTCTTCAATTCTTCCAGGGCAGGCAATAAAGAAAGGATCGTAGTACGCCCGCGATCGACATTTGCAGCCATTTCATCGAGTCCTTTCCGGTGATAATTATACCACATGTCACGATAACCCTCTGAGGAATTTTCGGTCAGCGCGGTTGCTATTGCATGGCGGTTACGGTCGCTGTCGAAGGCTTTCCACCCGTTCCATGACATTTGTGCCTGCGCCAGTGTAACGACCTGTTGTGCCTGTTGGAAGAAAGCACTTCCACCTTTCGGGGAAAAGCTGTCGAAATCAAGTCCCAGGATGGTGTACAAATAAAATATGATCGTAGCCGTAAGATTGTTATTCAAAGAATTTTCCGTATATTCCAACGGCTCGAACTCCGTATAATCGAAATCGAGCTGTGTGTCGCGGAAGTTCAACAGAGTAGTTATATAACTCGAATTATAGACCGGACGACTAGCCTGTACCTGTAATTCCGCCTTGAAACTATTATCGGAAGGCATCTCATTGATAATGATATTAAAAGTACAGTCAATCCGTTCGTTGATACCAAAGGTCGCATCCGTCCATTTCCGGTTATTGATAAACTCGATCAAAGCGTTCTGCAGCGTAGTAAACACCTGCTTGTTAGTTCCCTGGATCTTATCACTATTGATCTTCACCTGGGCGTTAAACTCATTTGCCCGATCTTGCGCCTTACCGATAAAAGGAATTGTTCCCAACAGGAACAGGAATAACAGTCTTTTAATCATTTTCATTTCAATAATGTTGCCAACTTGTTTACGATATCAGCAGCTACCCCTTGTTTGGACTTCAACGGATAACTGACCGATTCTCCCTGACGGTCGATAATGGATATTTTATTGGTATCGCAACGGAAACCGGCACCTGCATCACGAAGCGAATTCAACACGATGAAATCGAGGTTTTTCCGCTTCAACTTGCTTTCGGCATTCGTCGCTTCATTGTTCGTTTCCAATGCAAAGCCGACCAATACCTGCCCTTCCCGCTTGATAGCTCCTAAAGAAGCAGCGATATCCTTATTCGGAACCAGGTGCAGCGTCATCTCGCCCTTGCTTTCGCGTTTGATCTTTTCATCCGCTTGCGTCTCCGGACGGTAATCGGCTACTGCAGCACATAAAATACCGGCATCCGCATCCGGAAAGGCTGCCATAGCCGCCTCGTACATCTCTTCGGCGGACTCCACATCCACCCGATGTATATTCGGATGCACGGTTGTCAGCGATACCGGACCGGCAATCAATGTGACCTCCGCCCCTTGCTGTGCACAAGCCTCCGCCAGTGCAAATCCCATCTTCCCGGAAGAATAGTTACCTATAAAACGTACGGGATCAATCTTTTCGTACGTCGGACCGGCTGTTATTACAATCTTTTTTTTTTCAAGAACGGTTCGGGAAGCAAAAAACTCTTCCAAAACGGCAATGATCTTGTCCGGTTCTTCCATTCTGCCCTTGCCTACGAGATGGCTTGCCAACTCGCCTTCGGCAGGTTCGATAATATGGTTTCCGAAAGAACGGAGACGTTCCAGATTCTGTTGTGTAGAAGGATGGGCAAACATATCCAGGTCCATTGCCGGAGCCACAAACACCGGAGCTTTACATGACAGATAAGTCGTAATCAGCATATTATCTGCAATACCGTTCGCCATCTTACCGATTGTCGAAGCTGTTGCCGGAGCAACCAGCATGGCATCCGCCCATAATCCAAGATCGACATGACTGTTCCATGAGCCGTCACGGTTAGAGAAGAACTCGCTGATAACCGGCTTACTACTTAAAGCAGAAAGCGTTATCGGTGTAATGAACTCTTTTCCTGCCGGAGTGATCACAACTTGCACTTCAGCTCCTTTTTTTACCAATGCACGGATGATGTAAGCCGCCTTATAAGCCGCTATACTTCCTGTAATTCCCAGTATGATATGTTTACCTTTCAGCATCATTGTTGTTATTCAAATAAACACTCATCCGAAAGGGGTTTTAGTTTCATTCGGATGAAATCTGATTTTCTTCCGAATGAAATTTATTTTCCTCCCGGATGTATCTTTTTCTTATAAGCGCAACATCAGGATGTCGCGTGTTACCTTACTGTCAATATTATGATGTTCACCCAAATGCCAGCCCTGCTTGTCTACCGGAGCTGCAAGTGCATCCAAATCGCTTTCTTTGATGCCGCATTCGCTTAAACGGTTTTTCAGTCCCATACGACGGAAAAAGTCTTCGCAGGCCGTAATCGTTTTACGGGCACGTTCTTCTTCCGTTCCTTCAGTGATACCGAAGACAACTTCACCCATACGGGCTAGTTTGACTTGCTTTTCCTTGAACATATAGGTCATTACACCCGGCAAAAGGATAGCCAGCGTCTGTGCATGATCCAGACCGAACTGGGCTGTCAACGCATATCCCATACGGTGAGACGACCAATCCTGCGGAACGCCTTGTCCGATCCATACATTCAGCGCATTGGTGGCTGCCCACATCAGGTTGGCACGAATATCATAATCCTGCGGATGATCCAAAACCTTGATACCCTCGTCATAGATCACTTTCATCAGACCTTCGGAAAAGGCATCCTGCACTTTGGCATTCACCGGATAGGTAAGATATTGTTCTACAACATGGATAAAGGAATCGACAACGCCGTTGGCGACTTGTCTTGCCGGTAATGAATAAGTCACTTCCGGATCGAGTACGGCAAACTGCGGGAATACCAGCGAGCTTGCGAAATTCAGTTTCTCACGGGTTTCCGCACGCGAAATGACAGAACGTTCATTCATTTCGGAACCGGTTGCCGATAACGTCAATACAACGCCCAGGGGCAATGCTTTTTTGATAACGCCCCCTTTGGAAAGAATATCCCAGGGTTCGCCTTCGTAATAATAGGCTGCTGCAATAAATTTAGTAGCGTCGACAACGGAGCCACCTCCTACTGCCAGCAGGAAATCAATTTTCTTTTCTTTTACAATCTCTACCGCTTTCATGCAGGTTTCATAATGCGGATTGGCTTCGATACCCGGAAATTCGGTTACTTCAAAACCTTCCAACGCATTTGTTACCTGGTCGTAGATACCGTTTTTCTTAATACTTCCGCCTCCATAAACCATCAGTACCTTGCTTCCGGCAGGAATCAGGGCGGATAAACGTGCAATCGTACCTTTCCCGAATACTACTTTTACAGGATTGGCAAACTCAAAGTTGTTCATTGCTGTTATTTCGAATTAAAACCTCTCAATTTGATTTCGGTAAGCACTTTCTTCGTATTCAACGGGAAATCGCCATTCATGATCCAGGAGTAATAACCCGGGTCGTTCTTCAGCACCTCTTCCACCAGCTTGCCTTTGTATTTACCGAAATTGATGACTTCTTTACCATCTTCATTGTAAACCATACGGCCTGCAAAATCCACATTATTGGTGAAGCTGGAATATTTGGAAAGAAATTCCATATCGTTCTGCAAATCATCCGGATAACGGTCGAGCTGTGCTTTCAAAATCTCATAAGTCGCCATTGTATCGGCTTCTGCAGTATGAGCATTTTCCAGGCTCTTATCGCAATAAAACTTATAAGCGGCAGAAAGCGTGCGTTGTTCCATCTTATGGAAAATAGTCTGCACATCGATAAACTTACGCTTGTTCAGGTCGATATCCACTCCCGCACGAAGAAATTCTTCAGCCAGCAAAGGTATATCGAAGCGGTTGGAATTATATCCTGCCAAATCACAGCCTTCAATCTGCGCAGCCAGTGATTTTGCTATTTCTTTAAAGGTTGGGCAATCTTTTACGTCTTCATCCGTAATGCCGTGGATCGCTGTCGATTCCGGTGGAATGGGCATTTCCGGGTTGATACGTCTCGTTTTACACTCTTCTTTGCCGTTAGGGTGAACCTTCACAAAAGAGATTTCAACGATACGGTCTTTGACGATATTTATACCCGTAGTCTCCAGGTCAAAGAAGACTAACGGGTTTCTCAGGTTTAATTGCATTTTTTATTTATTAGTCATTCAACATCATTGGCATAAGCAGCATCAGCTGGTCTTCGTTCTCTTCATTTTCAGCAGGAACGATCAGGCCGGCACGTGAGGGATCTGCCAATTCAAGAATTACTTCTTCCGAATTGATGTTACTTAATATTTCAATCAGATAGGTTGCCTTGAAACCGATATTCAGTTCCGTTCCGTCAAACTGGCAAACGATCTTTTCTTCAGCGGAAGTAGAAAAATCGATATCCTGTGCGGAAACAACCATTTCGCTTTCCTTCAACTGCAGCTTAACCAGGCTGCTTGCCGGATTAGAGAACACGGATACACGCTTCAAGGCGTTCAGGAAAGACACACGGTCGATTGTTACCTTGAACGGATTGTCCTGCGGAATCACACTGTTGTAATTCGGATAACGGCCTTCTATCAGGCGGCAAACCATTTCGAAGTTTACACAGCTTACATAAGCATTGTTATCATCGAATTTGATATTCACCATCTCTGTTTCTTTACCCAGCAGATTCTTCAATAAGTTAGCCGGCTTTTTCGGCAAAATAAAAGAAGCTCTTTCGGGTGATTTCACTGACAGATTACGCAAGCGAACCAGTTTGTGTCCGTCTGATGCGACAAAAGTCAGATCATCGGTATGGATATCGAAATAGACTCCGTTCATCACCGGGCGAAGCTCATCGTCGGCTGTAGCAAAAAGCGAGCGACTGATGCCGTTCAATAACATCTGTGAATTGACGATGATAGCGATAGCATTATCATTCAACGGCTTTTGTTGCGGGTAAGTATCTCCTTTCTGGCCGATGAAATTGTATTTACCGTTCTGGAAATGGATAAAGATCTCCAGGTTCTCGTCGTTAATATCAAAAGTAAGCGGTTGTTCAGGCAGCTCCTTCAAAGGATCGAGCAGAATCTTGGCAGAAACGGCGAAAAGTCCGGTTCCTTTTGCATTCATCACCTCAACAGAAGTAACCAGACGTGTTTCAGCATCCGAAGCTGTTATAGTCAGTTTATTACCATCAAGGTCGAACAGGAAGCTGTCGAGGATCGGTAAAGAATTCTTAGACGCAATAACTTTGCTGATAGACTGCAAACGTGATAACAGCGCAGTGCTGGATACATCAAATCTCATGGTTCTTAATTGTTTATATTATTAATTTTATTATTGTACATTATTTAGTGACGCGTCGTCAACGCCCATACAAAAGTAAAAAAATATTTGATTCTATCCATTATAATCTCCGTTACTTTTCTCTTGATAGAAAAGTAACCAAAAGTAACATACCAAATATGAAAACAAAAAAAGGTCCTCCATGACGAAGGACCTCTTTTCTATATCTCTTATTACGAAAGATTATTTCGCAAAATAATCTTTTACTGCTTCGTTAGGAATCATTTCTTCCTGGAAGATGTAAGCACCAGTTTTCGGAGACTTAACCATTTTAATTACTTTTGAATAAGTACGGCCGTCACCTTTCTTAAATGTTGCAACTGCTTTTTTTGCCATCGTTTAAAATCTCCTATTACTTAATTTCTTTGTGTAAAGTCATCTTCTTCAGAATCGGATTGTACTTCATCAGTTCCAATCTCTGAGTTGTATTTTTTCTATTCTTTGTAGTGATGTATCTGGATGTACCCGGCATACCACTTTCTTTGTGTTCAGTACATTCAAGAATAACCTGAACTCTGTTACCTTTTGCTTTCTTTGCCATTTCTTCTTTTCCTCCAAATTAAGCGTTTAAATAACCTTTTTCAGCTGCTTTTTTAATTGCTGCATCTAAGCCCAGCTTATTGATAGTACGCAAGCCTGCGGCTGAAATATTCAGGCTAACCCAACAATCCTGTTCTACCCAGTAGAACTTCTTAGTAAACAGGTTAACATCAAACTTACGTTTCGTTCTTCTCTTAGAGTGAGAAACGTTGTTGCCAACCATTGCTTTCTTTCCGGTAATTTGACAAATTTTAGACATTGCTATCTTCTTTTTTTATTAACGCAATAAATTAATTACAACTCCTGCTATCTGTCTTCCCTTCCGAACTAGCATCATGATCAGAACGAAGATTCTAATAGAGTTTCTCTCTTTACAGGGCGCAAAGGTAAAAATTATTTTTGATTCTACCATACAAATCTCCGATAAATTTTACCTATACTTACATATGTATTCCTGTGCAACAAAAATACAACTTTATTGGTTTTACTAATAATAATAAACATAAATACTTACGTAAAAATGGCTAGAAATTTTAAAGAAGCAGTAGAACACAGGAGAACATACTATCACATCACTAACAGCTCTCCTATTTCAGACAATGAGATTAAAGAGATCATCGCATTTGCAGTGAAAAACGTACCTTCCGCTTTCAACTCGCAATCGTCACGGGTAGTTCTTCTTTTAGGAAAGAACCATAAGAAGTTTTGGGATATCACAAAAGAAGCATTAAAAGCGATTGTTCCGGCAGAAGCATTTGAAAAAACGCTTGCAAAGATCAATACCAGCTTCGACTGCGGGTATGGAACTATTTTATACTTTGAAGATATGGCAGTTGTAGAAAACTTACAGAAAGCTTTTCCGAGTTACAAAGATAATTTCCCTATCTGGTCACAACAAACTTCCGCCATGCATCAGTTCGCTATTTGGACGATGTTGGAAGATGCCGGCCTGGGTGCTTCCCTGCAACATTACAATCCGTTAATCGATGAAATGGTGCAAAATGAATGGAAACTCGACCCGAACTGGAAGCTGATCGCACAAATGCCGTTCGGTACACCGACCGAAGGACCGGGAGGAAAAGAATTCGACCCGATGGGAGAACGTTTCCTTACTTTTGAATAATTAAAACGAAAGGTTATGAAATATGACATAGCCATTATCGGAGGAGGACCCGCCGGCTATACAGCCGGTGAACGGGCCGCCGAGAATGGATTAAAAACAATACTCTTTGAAAAGAATGCCATTGGCGGAGTCTGCCTGAACGAAGGTTGTATTCCTACCAAGACATTATTATATTCAGCAAAAATACTGGATAGCATAAAGAGTGCCTCCAAATATGGAATACAGGCAGATGATAATCCGGGGTTCGACCTCGGCAAGATCATCGCACGAAAAAATAAGACCGTAAAGAAACTGACACTGGGCGTGAAAGCCAAATTGAACGGGAACGGTGTAACAATCGTGCAGGGTGAAGCCTTGATCCGCGGAGAAGAAGAGGGATACATCCTGATCCAATGCGGTGAAGAAGTATTTGCGGTAAAAAACATTTTGCTCTGTACCGGTTCGGAAACCGTCATTCCACCGATAAAAGGACTGTCGGATATTGCCTACTGGACATCGAGAGAAGCTCTGGACATAAAAGAACTACCCCGTTCGGTCGCCATTATCGGCGGCGGAGTGATCGGCATGGAATTCGCATCCTTTTTTCACAGCATGGGTGTAAAAGTGAAAGTCATTGAGATGATGCCCGAAATACTCGGTGCGATGGATAAGGAAATATCCGCCATGCTCCGGGCAGAATACACTAAAAAAGGTGTTGTGTTCTTTCTTGAAACCAAGGTTATTGAAGTCACTTCCGACAGCGTGATCGTTGAAAAAGACGGAAAGACGGAAACGATCGAAGCAGATAAAATACTGGTCAGTGTCGGACGAAAAGCCAATACAGCGAATCTGGGTCTTGAAACCATCGGCATCGAACTCTTGCGGAACGACGTAAAAGTAAATGAATACATGCAAACCTCCCACCCCAATGTCTATGCCTGCGGAGACGTCACCGGTTTCTCCATGCTGGCCCATACAGCATACAGGGAAGCGGAAGTTGCTATCAATCATTTGCTGGGACATGACGACCAGATAAGTTATAATGCGATTCCGGCTGTCGTTTACACCAATCCGGAAGTCGCCAGTGTCGGGAAAACGGAGGAAGAGTTGCTGGCTGCCGGCAATATATATAATGTAGTAAAGATACCGATGACCTATTCCGGCCGTTTTATGGCAGAGAACGAAGGAATCACCGGCTTATGCAAACTGATCACCGATACGGACGACCGTATCATCGGTTGCCAACTGCTGGGAAACCCGGCTTCCGAAATCATTATTACAGCCGGTATCGCTATCGAAAACGGTTTCACGACGGAAGAGTTCAAAAAGAATATCTTTCCCCATCCGACAGTCGGGGAAGTCATTCACGAAAGTTTATATATGTAATGCTCTGCATTCATAACTCTCATACAGACGCCTGGTTCAATCTGGCAGCAGAAGAGTATCTTCTGAAGAATTTCTCTGAAGACATTTTCATGTTATGGCAGAATGAACCGGCCGTCGTTATCGGTAAATATCAAAATATATGGGCGGAAGCAGATCTTGAATATGCCGGACAAAAGCAAATCAAACTGGCGCGCCGTTACTCCGGCGGAGGTGCCGTATATCACGACATGGGCAATCTGAACCTTTCTTTTATCGAAAACAGCAGTCAGATCCGCCCGACCGGATTTACCAACAGCATCATAGATTTCCTGGAGACTTACGGTTTGCATGCCTGCTCCGACGAAAGACAGGGCTTGACTATCGACGGTCTGAAAGTATCCGGTAGCGCACAAGCCATCCATAAACGGAGGATGCTGCACCATGCCACTCTTTTGTTTTCCACCGATCTAGAAACGCTCGAACATGTGCTTCACCCATCGACAGAATATACCACCGGACATGATACGGCAGCCCGTCCCTATTTCGTTCCGTCGGTAAAAAGTCCGGTGACCAATCTGTGCGGCAAACTGCCTGTCCCCATCACCATCGACAAATTCAAGCAGTCTTTGCTGACTTATTTCTCTGCGCGCAGCACAACCTTCCGACTATACGAATTCACGGACCAGGACCTGGAGGAGATTCGGTTGTTAAGGAATAAAAAATATGCTGACGAAAACTGGATATTCAATACTTACGCCCTGTAATATAGAACTTTCCATATCTCTTCCTTGTTCCATTATAACAATAGAACAGACCGAAATATTCACGGTCGATTTATTTATCCGGCGATAACAAAAAGAAATAAATTAATTATACTATGGCTACATTCGAAATAAAAATGCCCAAACTGGGCGAAAGTATTACAGAAGGAACCATTATTTCCTGGTCTGTAAAAACAGGTGATCTCATCAAAGAAGACGATGTACTTTTCGAAGTAAGTACGGCAAAGGTCAGTGCGGAAATACCTTCCCCCGTTGCCGGAAAAGTACTTGAAATATTATTCCAGGAAGGTGATACGGTTGCAGTAGGTACAACAGTCGCAGTAATCCTGCTGGAAGGTTCGGAAGAAGAGGATGCACCCGATCACAAAGCTTCAGAACAAAAAGTTGAAAAAGGAACGACAGCCGCTGCTCCTGCCGGGAATAGCAACACGATATCTTCAGGACCGGTGCCTAAAGCGCAGGCTGCCAAAGAAGACGGGAGATGGTATTCGCCTGTCGTACTCCAAATGGCCCGCGAAGCCAATCTGTCGCAAGAGGAACTGGATCAGATTCCCGGAACAGGTTACATGGGACGTTTGAGCAAAAAAGATATGAAAGATTACCTCTCCGGAAAGAAAAATACCGCTTCGGGAACGCAAGCGCAGCAGCCCTCACAGGCAGTACCAGCCAGCAAACCGGAACCTGCTCCACAAAGCAAAGCAGCTTCTGCAACTCCGGTTACTTCTGCCCCATCCGCTCCGGCTTCTGCTCCGTCAATACCCATATCGGCAAACGGCGAGGACAAAATAGTCGAGATGGATCGTGTCGGCCGGATCATTGCTGATCATATGGTCATGTCGAAGAACGTCTCACCTCATGTCACAACGGTTGTGGAAGTAGATGTAACCAAACTGGTTCAATGGCGCTCCCGCACAAAAGATGCATTCCGGAAACGCGAAGGCATCAGTCTGACCTATATGCCGGCCATCACGGAAGCGACAGCTAAAGCTCTAGCCGAATTTCCGCAGGTTAACGCCTCTGTCAACGGCTATCAGATCATTCTGAAAAAGCATATCAATGTAGGAATAGCAGTTTCACTGGATGACGGCAACCTGATTGTCCCGGTCGTACGTGATGCCGACAAGCTGAATCTGAACGGCCTTGCCGTTGCCATCGATTCTCTGGCCAATAAAGCACGTGCCAATAAACTTGCGCCGGATGATATACAAGGAGGAACTTTCACGATCACTAACTTCGGTACATTCAAGAACCTGTTTGCCACTCCGATCATCAATCAACCGCAGGTAGCCATCCTGGGTGTCGGTTATATAGAAAAGAAACCGGCTGTCATTGAAACACCGGAAGGCGATACGATCGGAATACGCCATAAGATGTATCTGTCCCTGTCATACGACCATCGTCTTATCAACGGTGCTTTGGGCGGTGCTTTCCTGCGCTACATTGCCGATTATTTGGAAAACTGGAATCTTTAATAATTAAATTACTCAAACATGAAAAAGTACGATATAAAGACTACGGATAAAGAAACCCTGAAAAAGTGGTTCTATCTGATGACACTTGGCCGGGCTCTCGACGAAAAGGCCCCTGCCTACCTGCTACAATCGTTAGGTTGGTCATATCATGCTCCATACGCCGGACATGACGGGATTCAACTTGCGATCGGGCAGGTTTTCAAAAAGGGAGAAGATTTCCTGTTCCCCTATTACCGGGACATGCTCACGGTATTATCGGCCGGAATGACTCCTGAAGAAATTATTCTGAACGGCATCTCTAAGGCGACCGACCTGACTGGTGCCGGACGGCATATGTCGAACCACTTCGCCAAAACGGAGTGGAACATAGAAAATATCTCTTCCGCAACAGGTACACACGACCTGCATGCGGCTGGTGTCGGACGTGCGATGGTTTACTACAAACACAAAGGAGTTGCTATCACTTCACACGGTGAATCCGCCACTTCCGAAGGTTTCGTGTATGAAGCGATAAACGGTGCCAGCACGGAACGCCTGCCGGTTATCTTTGTTATTCAGGACAACGGGTACGGCATTTCTGTTCCGAAGGAGGATCAGACAGCTAACCGAAAGGTGGCCGACAACTTCTCCGGTTTCAAAAACCTGAAGATTATCCATTGTAACGGTAAGGACGTATTCGACTCCATGAATGCCATGACGGAAGCAAAAGAATATGCCCTGAACCGTACACCGGTAATCGTACAGGCAAACTGCGTCCGTATCGGTTCCCATTCCAATTCGGATAAACATACTTTATACCGCGATGAAAACGAGCTGAACTATGTAAAGGCAGCCGACCCTTTGTACAAATTCCGCCGTATGCTTCTCCGTTACAAACGATTTACGGAAGAAGAACTGAAGGAGATAGAAGACAAAGCAAAGAAAGACCTGAGCGCAGCCAACCGGAAAGCATTGGCCGCACCCGATCCGGATCCTGCCACAGTCACTGACTTTGTTTTGCCCGAGCCTTATATCCCTACCAAATATACGGACGGCATACACGATGAAAACGGAGAAAAAGAAACATTGGTCACCGCCATCAACAAAACACTGAAAGCAGAATTCCGTCACAACCCGGACACGTTCATCTGGGGACAGGATATTGCCAACAAAGAGAAAGGCGGCGTTTTCAATATCTCAAAAGGAATGCAGCAAGAGTTCGGCGATGCCCGTGTCTTCAATGCCCCGATTGCCGAAGACTATATCGTTGGTACGGCTAATGGCATGTGCCGCTTCGATCCTAAAATCCATGTTGTAATAGAAGGGGCCGAATTTGCCGATTACTTTTGGCCCGCAGTAGAACAGTATGTGGAATGTACCCACGAATACTGGAGAAGTTACGGACGGTTCACTCCCAACATCACGCTTCGTCTGGCTTCCGGAGGTTATATCGGAGGAGGTTTATATCACTCCCAGACTATCGAAGGGGCGCTGACTACGTTGCCCGGTGCACGGATCGTCTACCCTTCTTTTGCCGATGATGCTGCTGGTTTACTCCGGACGAGCATGCGGTCGAAAGGCTTCACCCTGTTTCTCGAACCGAAAGCTTTATATAATGCAGTTGAAGCATCTGCCGTCGTTCCCGATGATTTTGAAGTCCCATTCGGCAAGGCACGCATCCGCCGGGCAGGCGACGATATGAGTATTATTACATATGGTAATACCACTCATCTCTGCCTGAATGTTGCCGAACGGTTACAGAAAGAGCATAACAGGAATGTCGAAGTGATCGATCTCCGTTCGCTTATTCCGTTGGATAAAGAGACTATTTTTGAATCTGTTAAAAAGACCAGTAAAGTACTGATCGTACATGAAGACAAAGTGTTCTCCGGTTTTGGAGCTGAAATTGCCAGTATGATCGGTGCCGAGTTGTTCCAATATCTGGATGCCCCGATACAGCGTGTCGGTTCGATCTTTACCCCCGTCGGATTCAATCCGATACTCGAGAAGGCTATCCTTCCCAATGAGGAGAAAATTTATAACGCTGCTAAAGAATTGTTGGATTATTAATAGAATGAAATATGAAAAAGATTGGATTATTTTATGGTTCGTCTACTGCAAAGACGGCAGCAGTTGCTCAAAAGATAAAAGATGCATTCCATGATGTTCAGATCGATATTATCCCGGTTGAAAACTCAGGAGAGAGCGATTTCGAGACATACGATTATATCATTGCGGGTTCGTCAACCTGGTTTGACGGAGAACTACCCACGTATTGGGATGAAATAATGCCGATAGTAACCTCTGCTGACCTGAAAGGAAAAAAGGTAGCCGTCTTTGGCCTGGGAGACCAGGTTAAATACCCGGATAATTTCGTCGATGCGATCGGCTATCTGGCAGAAGCTTTTGCTGAACGGGGAGCAATAGTGATAGGTCAAACCTCTACGGAAGGATATCGCTTCAATCAATCCCAAGCAGTAAAAAAAGGAAAGTTTGTGGGATTGGTACTGGACATCGAAAACCAGCCCGAAAAGACAGATGAACGGATCAAGCATTGGGTTGATCAAGTAAAACATGAATTTGAAAGTGAATCACTCTCAACAGATAATTCGTTCAATTGCTAAATCAAATAAGCAGGCAGGGTAACCAGCTTAGTTGCAGCATCAGTAACCATCCTTTCGTGGTATCGGGAACCCCGGCATTCCGATACCACGAAAGGATGGTTTATTCCTTAGCCGTTTCTTCCTCCGATGCCTTATAAAAACCTATTTCCGATATTTGAGGGATATCCCTCGATTCTTTGATTACAATACGTGCTTCACTACAACGTACCGGATCAAATCGTAGAATCCGCTTATACCCGACAGTTGTTCCTTCTGCTACCGGTATCCACTCAGTATCCACCCGGCATTCTAATACAAACTCTTCGATCCGCTGACCTTCCGTGATATTTTCCTGCAAAAGAAGACGGTCGAACTCCTGCTCTCCTTCAAAGGATATTTCTATCGTATTTGTTTTTCCGGAACCTTGCCAATAAGTTTCCAACCTGCCATCCGTCAAATCACCGATTTCACCGACAGACGAAACAGCATTCTCCAACAGATTCTTTTCAAATGTCTTTCCCAATATTCGCTTCATATTCATTAAAGAGGCGTAATCATTCTCATGGATCAATCCCCGCTTGTCCGGAGGCAGGTTCAATAGCAGCAACGAGTTTTTCCCTACCGAACTGTAATAGATATCGATCAACTTTTGAGGAGTCTTCACCGACGTATCTTCCGACGCATGGTAATACCAGCCCGGACGGACCGAAACATCTACCTCGGAAGGGTACCAGATCACACCTTTCGCATCAGCCAATAAAGTGCGGCTTCCCAAATCCTGTGCCATCTTATCTCCTTCCGGCAAGAAAGTACCGCTACCGGCTTCCTGTTGGGAAGATTCCGCGATAGCCGTCAAACTGGATATTGCCGCCGGCAATACACTCCACTCCGTATCACGTCCGTAGCCGCTCTCCGTTCCTACCCATCTCACATCCGGTCCCATAACAGCAATAACAGCCAGAGGTTGCAAGCGGCGGATCAGTTCATAATAACGCATGAAATCATATTCCTGCTTTTTCCCGTTCGGTCCTTCACCACAGGCACCGTCAAACCAGACTTCATCAACACGACCATATTGCGTCAATAGTTCGGTCAGCTGGTTAACAAAGTAATCATTATATTGCTCCGTCCCATAATCCGGATGATTCATGTCCCAGGGAGAGAGATAAACGGCAAACTTCAGACCATATTCCTTACAAGCATCAGCCACTTCACGGACCAGGTCGCCTTTTCCATCTTTCCAGGGAGTAGATGCCACCGAGAAATCGGTATAAGCCGAAGGCCATAGACAGAAGCCATCATGATGTTTGCAGGTCAGCAGGATCATTTTCATCCCAGCCTCTTTCGCCGTCCGTGCCCATTGCCGGGCATCCAGTTCTGTCGGATTGAAAACGGACGGATCTTCTTTCCCCGTTCCCCACTCTTTATCGGTAAAAGTATTTACACCATAACAGATGAAACAGGTAAACTCCATCTGCTGCCATGCCAATTGACGGTCGGAAGGTACGACATGGGCAGCCAAACGCGCCTTTTCATCGACAGAAACACCTTCCGGAAACAAACAGGAAGTTACATATATTTCTTTCTGTTTATTTCCACAGGATAATAAAGAGCAGAAAGCCAAGCCCCATAATATGAACATGGCAGACAGATGCCTTACGATCTTTTTCATGATATGTTACGATTAGAATTTTGTAAGAGCAAAAATAGATATTCTGCCCCATATATTTATTGTACAATCAGGAGCGATCATTGTAGAATCTTACGTTTATTTCTTGGTAGGGAATGACAGGATATGCCAGGTTACCCCAATGCTAATCAATATCAGCAGCACTTTCACCCAGAGATATTCGATCAGAAAGAGAGAAGTCAATATGGCAGAAAGCCACATAACAGAAATAGAGATAAGCTTCGATTGTAAAGGAATAGCTTTGTCAACCATGTAGTTTCTGATATAAGAGCCGAAATAGCGATTACTCATCGCCCGGTTGTATAACTTCTCCGAACTGCGGATATAAAACCAACAGGTCAATAACCAGAAAGGAGTAGTCGGGAGCAATGGGACAAATATGCCGATTGCTCCTAGTATCAGGAAGAAAGAACCCAGGATGATATAGATAATTCGTCTGGTTTCTCCCATTCTTATTTTATGGTATAATTTCCGATTTGTCTGTTTCCGTTCAGGAAGTCTTTTACTCCCATTCGTTTCTTACCAGCCAGTTGAAGATCCAAAAGACGGATATAACCATCCTCCACGGCGATATCGATATAACTCTTCGCATCTGTAAGAATAACACCAATGGCCTGGTTATGAGAAGCAGGACGCTTTTCGGCCTGATAGACTTTTAAAGCCTGACGACTTCCATCCGAAGCTACCAGCTCCGTCCAGGCCGCAGGATACGGAGACAAACCACGGATAAAATCATAGATTCTCTTTGACGGCTGATTCCAATCGATACGGCAGGTGTCTTTAAATATCTTGGGAGCAGGACGTAACTCGATGACATCTTTAATAAACTCTTCCTGAGGAATGGCATCGACTTTACCGGCCAGCAACAGATCGACCGTCTCCGTAACCAACCCTGCGCCTATTGCCATCAGTGCATCATGTACCGTTCCCACATTATCGGTATCGGCTATCGGAAGATGTTTCTGACGGATAATTTTTCCAGTATCGATTTCATGTGTAAGGAAGAATGTTGTAACTCCCGTTTCAGTATCCCCGTTAATAACAGCCCAATTGATCGGAGCTGCACCACGATATTGAGGCAACAAAGATGCATGCAGATTGAATGTTCCGAAGCGTGGCATATCCCACACCACTTCCGGCAACATACGAAAAGCAACCACTATCTGCAAATCGGCCTTCAGCGCACGCAGTTCATCCAGGAACGTTTCATCCTTCAGCTTCTCCGGTTGCAACACCGGGAGATTCTGTGACAAAGCATATTCCTTCACCGGACTTGCCTGTAAAACACTTCCATGACGCCCTACCGGTTTATCCGGCATTGTTATCACTCCTACTACATTATATCCGCCTTCCACCAAGGCACGCAGGCTCTCCACAGCGAAATTGGGAGTGCCCATATATACAATCCGTAACTCTTTTTTTTCCATTTTTTTAATCTCCTGAAAAGTTTTCTACCAATACTTCGCGGTATGAATTAAATATCTTTGATTTCGACATAAAGCCGACATAGCGTCCTTCTTCATCCACAACCGGCAAGTTCCATGCTTTCGTATCGTCAAAGATACCCATGATCTGCTCCATCGGTGTCCCGATCTGTATCTTTGCCGGAGCCGACACCATAAACTTGGATACATGAAACCTGTTATATAACTCCGGACGGAACATAATGTTGCGGATATTATCCAATAGCACGACTCCTAATAAAACACCCTTTTCATCGATCACCGGGAAAATATTTCGTCCGCATTTCGCAATGACTTTCACCATATCACCCAACGACATTTCCGGTGAAACGGTCTGGAAATCTTTTTCAATCACACTGTCCGTATTCAGCAAAGTCAGAACGGCACGGTCCTTATGGTGCGTAAGCAGCTCCCCTTTCTGAGCCAGACGCATTGAATAGATACTATGAGGTTCAAACATCAGAATAGTCAGATACGAACTGATGGAAACGATCATCAACGGAAGGAAAAGATCGTATCCACCGGTAAGTTCCGCAATCAGGAACACACCCGTAAGCGGAGCATGCATAACCCCCGACATGATTCCTGCCATTCCCAACAGAGCAAAGTTCTTCTCAGAAATATACATGGTGAAGGGAAAGTAATTGGAAGCATGTGCAAAAAGAAATCCGGAGATACAACCCAAATACAAGCTAGGTGCAAATATACCACCACAACCGCCACCGGCATTGGTCGCACTCGATGCGAACACTTTTGTCAGCAGGATCAGGAACAGGAATACAAGAATCCCCCAATAGGTATCATTCAGGTTATAAAACAAACTCTTGTCCATAATATGCGAGAACTGCCCGTTCAGCAGCGAACCGATCGTATCGTAACCTTCACCATACAGCGGCGGGAACAGGAAGATAAGCACACTCAGCATAACACCGCCCAGCAGGAACTTCTTCCAGTAAACGCCCAGTTTGCGGTACATTCCTTCTACCCGGTTCATCACCCGTGTAAAGTACAAAGAAACCAATCCGCAGAAAACACCCAGTAACAACACATACGGTATACGTTCAATCTCAAATACTTCAGTCTGCGAGAATTTAAACATAGCTTCCGTACCTGTAAAGATATAGGAGACCGTAGCCGCCGTCACCGATGAAATCAGCAAAGGCAATACCGATGTCATGGTCAGGTCGAGCAACAACACCTCGATCACAAAGACCAGTCCGGCAATCGGCGCCTTAAAAATACCGGCAATCGCACCGGCTGCCCCGCAACCGACCAACAGCATCAATGTCTTCTGCTCCATACGGAACAAACGCCCCAGGTTAGAACCGATAGCAGCTCCCGTCAATACGATCGGGGCCTCCGCTCCTACTGATCCGCCAAAACCGATCGTAACCGAACTCGCCACAATGGAAGTCCAGGTATTATGAGGCTTGATGCGGCTCTTGCGCTGCGAAATGGCATACAGGATCTTTGTCACCCCATGACTGATATCGTCGCGTACAATGTATTTCACGAACAAACCCGCCAGCAAAATACCGATCACCGGATAAAGCAGATACAGGTAGTTCACCCCGCTTACATCGAAATTGCCGGTAAGAAGATGTTGTATCAGATGGATCAATTGTTTCAGGATGATCGCAGACGCAGCCGTACAGATACCGACCAGAAAACTGATCACCAGAATAAAATGCTTTTCTTTTATATGCTTGTCCCTCCATAACAGGAACCTGTAAAATAAACCTTCTTTTGCCATTTCAAATACCTTTACCAGTAAACACCGTCCGCACTGTAAAAATCAATATGGTTATATCCAGTACCAACGACATATTTTCATAATATAATACATCATACTTTAAACGCTCTATCATCTTATCGACATCATTGGCATAGCCATATTTCACCATTCCCAACGAAGTGATACCCGGTCTTACATTATGCAACAAATAATAATAAGGCGCTTTTTTCACGATTTGATCGATAAAAAACTTTCTCTCAGGCCGCGGGCCGACAATCGACATATCCCCTTTCAGCACATTCCAAAACTGCGGAAACTCGTCTAACCTATATTTCCTCAGAACATGACCGAAAGGAGTGATCCTTTTATCCTTCTCCGAAGCAAGCAGAGGGCCTTTATCCTCCGCGTCGATATACATCGTCCGGAATTTATAGATATAAAAGGGCTTTCCCATATACCCGATCCGTTCCTGCCGGAAAAACACCGGTCCGGGCGAATCCTTCTTCACCCGCCAGGCTATATAAAGATACATCGGCGAGAGCAGCACCAGTACCAACGCAGATAAAACTTTATCCATCACATACTTGATATTCTTTTCAACTGCCGATAGATTATTTTCCGTCACATTCACCAAAGGAATACCCCGGATCGTCTTTATCTTCACCTGCGACAACATACTTAGCTTATCCGCCAAAACCTTTATCGGCAAACCATAATAATAAAGCGAATAAAGAATGGTAAGCTGTTTCTTGTCATCGTCCGTTTCAGCCGCCAACACCAGTTCGTCGATATTCTTGTCTGCTATAACCGATGCCAAATCAGATAACGTCCCGACCACCTCTTCTTTTTTCACCGACAGCGGCGTTACTTCATCTTCGGGTATGAACCCGGAAATATGAAATCCCAACCGGTAAAGATCGCCGGCAATACGGGCAGCCCTCGCTCCGGCTCCGATAATCAGGACATTCATCGCCCACTCCCGGCTCTTGATCTTTCGCAAACCGCTTTGTGTGATTATCAGACGGGGAATATAAGTCATAAAAAACTGTAATCCCAAAAGAGCAAAGAACAGCTCATAATAAATATGAAAAGAACGGGGCAAGTCATTCAGCACCACCACGAAAAATATAAAAACCACTCCGATCAACACAGTCACGAACGTGGAGAATAACTCCGTCAGCCTCGACTTACCCAGCGGTTTGTTGTAGTAACCTGAAAAATAATACAATATCAGCCAGAAGAATGGTACGAACAACTGTCCTTTCAAGACCTGTATGTAGGTCAGATAGTTAGTAAAAGAAGTAGCCACCTCATACATGGCCATCTCTTCAAAACGCAGCCAGTTGAATAAAAACCAGACGACCGCCGCCGATACAAAATCCGATACGATGTATTTTACTGCCTGTCTGTTTCTTTTCATTATTACCTGATCACCTGAATAAGACCTCCGGCACCCAGTTTAAGAATGTTCGACGGTTGTGCCTTGCCCATATCATCCTGACGATAAGAAACGATGTAGTCGACGCCATCCTTTATCACCTCGGACACTTCAGAGAAATTAGCAGGAGAAGGATCTCCGCTCACATTGGCTGAAGTCGAGACCAACGGCTTGCGGAAACGTTCGCATAACCGACGTGAAAACTCTTCATTGGTTATACGTATGCCGACACTTCCGTCGTCTGCCAACAGGTTTTCAGCCAGATTCTTTGCATTGGAATAAATGATAGTCAGCGGTTTATCCGCCACTTCGATCAGATCCCAGGCTATATCCGGAATATCATTCACATACATATTTAGTTTGGCCGAGCTATCCATCAGGACCAGCATAGCCTTATTGTCAGCTCTTCTCTTTAGGTCGTACACACGCTGTACGGCTTTCTCATCGGTCGCATCGCAACCAATTCCCCAGATAGTATCTGTAGGATAAAGAATTATCCCTCCCGCCTGCATCACCTCACAGGCTTTTTTTATATCTTCCGTCATTGTTTTTTAAAATATTGTGACAAATATACAGGTTTATTTTCCAACTAACTATATAAACGGGGAAATAATTATATGCCATATTCATCGATATTCTCCATTTTAATTTCTAACTTTACGGGTTCAAAAGAAGAAGGGTATTCACCCTCGATGATAATGTGATTCAATCGACACATTATCTGCGATAAGGAAAAAGAAAAAAACAATATATAATGATTAACAAATGGAATTTTCAAACCCCTACAGAAGAAGAATTACGTAAGAGAGATGCACTGGCAGCCGAAATCGGCTTCAGCCCGATCATCTGCCTGCTGCTTGTTCAGAGAGGGATCACGACGGCTGAAGAGGCCAGAAAATTCTTTAAACCCAACCTGAACGACCTGCACGATCCGTTCCTTATGCCGGATATGGATAAGGCGGTAAAGCGGTTGAACAGAGCCTTGGGGAATAAAGAAAAGATTCTGATCTACGGCGATTATGACGTGGACGGTACAACAGCCGTATCGCTTGTCTACAAGTACCTGAGACCTTATTCTTCATCCCTGGATTATTATATCCCGGACCGTTATGATGAAGGATACGGCATTTCTTACAAGGGGATCGATTATGCCTCCGACAACGGAGTCTCATTAATTATTTCACTCGATTGCGGAATCAAGGCTATCGAAAAGATCGAATATGCCAAAGGCAAAGGTATCGACTTTATCATCTGCGACCACCATATGCCGGATGATACACTGCCGGATGCCGTGGCTGTACTGGATGCCAAACGGGTGGATTCCATCTATCCCTATGAGCATCTGTCGGGTTGCGGCGTAGGCTTTAAATTTATGCAGGCATTTGCCAAAAGCAATAACTTCCCGTTCTCGGAACTGGAAAAACTGCTGGAACTGACAGCCGTCAGCATTGCTTCCGACATCGTGCCTATCACCGGTGAAAACCGTATCCTGGCCTATTATGGACTAAAACAGCTGAACAGTAACCCGAGCCTGGGACTGAAAGGTATCATCGACATCTGCGGACTGACCGGAAAAGATATAACCATCAGCGACATCGTTTTCAAGATCGGTCCTCGCATCAATGCGTCCGGACGAATGATGAACGGAAAGGAAGCAGTCGAACTGTTACTGGCAAAGGATGTGGAATCGGCGCGTGAAAAGAGCGAAAACATCAATCAATACAACGACGAACGCCGGGAGCTGGATAAGAAGATAACCGACGAAGCGAATGCCATCATCGATGAATTTGCCAATATGGAGGACCGGAAAGCGATTGTCGTTTACAACCGCGGATGGCATAAAGGCGTGATCGGCATCGTCGCTTCCCGCCTGACGGAGAAATATTACCGTCCGGCAGTCGTACTGACCAAATCGTCCGAACTGATTACCGGTTCCGCCCGCTCGGTCACAGGTTTCGATATTTACAAGGCGATCGAGAACTGCCGCGACCTGTTGGAAAACTTCGGAGGACACACCTATGCTGCCGGCCTTTCCCTGAGAGAGGAAAACCTGGATGCTTTTACCGAACGTTTCCTGAAATTGGCTGCCGACGAAATTATTCCGGAACAGATGACTCCGCAAATCGATATCGATGCGATTTTGGATCTGAAAGATATCAATGCCAAGTTCATGAGTGAACTAAAGAAAATGAATCCTTTCGGTCCGGACAACCAAAAACCGGTGTTCTGCTCGCTGAACGTAAAAGATTACGGGACAAGCAAACTGGTCGGAAAGGAACTGGAACACATCAAACTGGAACTGATAGACGACAAGTCGAACACGCCGATCCACGGTATCGCATTCGGAATGCATCAGCACAGCACACATATTAAAGGTATGAAACCTTTCAATATCTGCTACACGATCGAAGAAAATACATATAACGGTAACACGACCTTGCAGCTCATGATTAAAGACATAAAGGTCGATGACATATGAAGGAAACCGGTGGACGTCTACCATAAGATATTAGAAAAGTATTGGGGATACCCTGCTTTTCGCCCTTTGCAGGAAGATATTATTCACTCCGTTTGTGAGGGAAAAGATACACTCGGGCTGATGCCGACTGGGGGAGGCAAGTCGATTACCTTCCAGGTGCCGGCATTGGTCATGGAGGGAATATGCATTGTCGTGACCCCTTTGATCGCTTTGATGAAAGACCAGGTCGACAATCTCCGCAGACTGGGAATCAAAGCGACTGCCGTCTATTCAGGAATGACACGACAGGAGATCATCGCCCAACTGGAGAACTGTATCTTCGGCGATTACAAATTCCTGTATGTTTCTCCCGAACGGTTAGGGACCGATATATTCAAGAGCAAGCTGCAGGCGATGAACGTCAACCTGCTGGTCATCGACGAAAGTCATTGTATCTCGCAATGGGGATATGACTTCCGTCCCTCCTATCTGAGCATTGCCGATATCCGTGAGGAACTTCCCGGGGTACCGGTACTCGCCCTGACAGCCACAGCCACTCCGGAAGTGGTCAACGACATTCAGGAACGGCTGCATTTCAAGGAGAAAAATGTATTCAAGAAGAGTTTCGTACGGAAAAACCTCTCGTACATCGTACGGCAGACCGAGGATAAACTAAACTCACTGGTCTATATTTTGGGAAAAGTGCCCGGAACGGCTATCGTGTATGTACGTAACCGGAAACGGACCAAGGAAGTGGCAGTCATGCTCCAACAGGCGGGTATTTCAGCAGACTTCTTCCATGCCGGACTCAACCGGGATGAAAAGAACCTGCGTCAAAGCCGTTGGAAGAACAACGAATGCCGGGTAATCGTATCGACCAATGCATTCGGTATGGGTATCGACAAGCCGGATGTACGCCTGGTGGTTCATTTGGATATGCCCGGATCGCTGGAGGAATATTACCAGGAAGCCGGACGTGCCGGACGTGATGAACAGAGGGCTTATGCCGTTGCGTTATGCTCCAATATAGATTGTACGAAACTAAAGAAACGACTGGCGGACGAGTTTCCGGACAGGGATTTTATCTGCCGGGTCTATGAAGCCCTGGGCAATTATTATCAGATAGCGATGGGCTTCGGACTGGATACGGTACACGATTTCTCACTCGTCGATTTCTGTACGGCCTATAAGTTTTCGCATTTACAGGCACACCATGCCTTGAAGATACTGGAACTGGCGGGCTACATAGAGTACACGGAAGAACAAGAGAATGCTTCACGCCTTGTATTTACGGCTACGCGCGACGAACTTTACAAGTATCTGCATCAGGATAAGAAAACGGACGAGGTGATACAATGTATCCTCCGTTCCTATACCGGACTATTTTCGGATTACGTATATATTAATGAAGGATTGATCTCTACCCGGACCGGTTTAAGCCAGCAGGAAATCTACGATGTATTGATCGGCCTGTCCAAATACAGGATCGTAAATTATATTCCTCATAAGAAAACGCCTCTTATCATTTATACCCGGACCCGCGAAGAGCTTAAATACCTCTCCATCCCCCGTTCGGCCTATGAAGAGCGTAAAGAACGTTTCGAAAGCCGAATCAACCGGGTCATGGAATATATCAACGAAGACCGGATCTGCCGGAGCCGGATGCTGATTTCCTACTTCGGGGAAAAGGATCCTTCTGACTGTGGTTGTTGTGACGTCTGCCTGGCTAAAAACGATTCCGGTCTGAACAATCATACATTCAATGCCATACGCGACGCTTTGCTGAAAGCACTGGCGGACGGTCCGGCAGAAGCCAAAAGTCTGACGGAGAATTTACCTTTTCCTTCCGACAAGCTGATCACCGCCATTCGTTTCCTGGCTGAACATGATGAACGCTTTTCGCTGGAAGACGGAATAGTAAGCCTTACGAAAACGAACACTATGTCCGATAACGAACACAACGAAACGCAGTCGAGAACTGAATAACAATCATTTACCTTTATGGCACAGACTTTGCTATTATGAAAATCAAACAACAATAACAAAGTTCCTATGTATAAAGTCTATTTCAGGCAGGCAATGCAGATGCTGAGGCAAAACAAGTTTTTCAGCATCGTATATATAACCGGTACCGGCCTGGCCATTACAATGGTTATGGTACTGGCTATCTTATATTATTTCCGCACAGGGAATATTACGCCGGAAAGTAACCGCGACCGGATGATGATCATACAGCATGGTAAAATACTTAACAAAGAAAAAGGGCAGGGAAACGGAAGCAGCAAACTGTCCTACCCGACCATCAAAGAATGTTTTTATCCCTTGCAAAAACCGGAAGCCGTCACCGCCATCCTTCCGATCGGAGAACAGATAGAATTTATACAGGTTCAAGGAAACAACGATGTCTACAACGGGCTTGTGATGGGGACAGACGTTGCCTTCTGGAAAGTCTTCCAATTCAAATTCCTGTCGGGAAAACCTTATACGGAGGAAGAATTCACATCGGGAATCAAAAAAGCAGTCGTCAGTGAATCACTGGCCCGCCGGCTATTCAATACATCCGATGCAACCGGTAAAACATTCCTGTTAAATTTTGAAGAATACCAGGTGTCCGGTGTAGTAGAAGATGTCTCTTCCATAACAAAATACTGTTATGCCGAGATGTGGATACCCTTCACCAACCGCCCCGAACAGATACAGGGTAGTAAATGGTGCAATTATCTTTTAGGCCATATGATCGTGTGCATTCTGGCAAAAGAGCCGGGTGACTTCGATGCCATCCGGCAGGAAGCCGAAGAGCTTTGCAAACGTTACAGTGACGGAAATCCGCAATTCAACTACGTATTAAATGGCCAGCCGGACACGGTACTGCGTGCCTGGTTACACGAAGAAGACTCTTTCAACATGCCGGATTATCTGAAGATTTACCTGCAATTCGTATTAGTAGTGCTTCTGCTGTTACTGGTACCTTCCATCAATTTGACAGGTATGACTGCTTCACGCATGAAAAAACGCATGGAAGAATTGGGTATCCGCAAAGCTTTCGGTGCTCAGAACCGGACACTGCTTATGCAGATATTATACGAAAATCTACTGCTTACCTTATTAGGTGGACTGATCGGATTACTTCTTTCCTATGGCTTGATCTGTTCTCTGAAAGGATGGCTGCTGGGCAATTATGGCTGGGACGGAACTTCCCTGGTTGCTTCCATCGACCTTTCACCCGGTATGCTGATCAATCCGGCCATCTTCGGATATACCTTGCTCTTCTGCCTGGTTTTAAACCTGATGTCTGCCCTTATTCCTGCCTGGCGTGCACTCGGACGCCCCATTGTTGATGCTATAAACGATAAATAACAAGAACTATGATACAACATCTCTTAAAACTCATATGGAAACAACGCAGACAAAATGCCTGGATTGTAGCCGAATTGTTCCTTGTGTTCATTTTAGTGTGGTATATTATGGATTACTTTACCACGATCCGGTATGCCGATTCGATCGAAAATGCTTATAATATAGAAGATACTTATCAGATACGACTCACGACCGTTCCTGTAAACAGTCCGAATTACATCCGGTATGAAAACGCAGAAAAACAGCCTGTCGACCAGTATTTATCCATTATCGAACGTATCCGGCAATATCCGCAGGTAGAAGATGTTTGCCTGACACTCGACAGTAGCCCTTACAACCCCAGTTACATGGATAACCGGATGGGAAGGGACAGTTCCGAAATGGTCCAATTTCAATATTTGCCGGTTACTCCCTCCTACTTCGATGTATTCAAAGTCCGGTCTTTAGACGGAAAAGAACCCTCTTCCTTAAAAAATGCATTGACAGAAAAGGATATTGTCATTTCCCGTAAACTGGCAGAAACTCTTTTTCCCGACGGACAGGCTAAAGGACATTCCATTTACATGAATGATGACAATTCATTCCGCATAGGAGGTGTTTGCGGAGCGTTAAAACGGGATGATTACAGCCGGGAAGAAAGGGCGGCTTATTTTCTGTTGTCTACGTCCGGATTCAGTGATTGGGACGAGCGGCAACTCGCCGGATCACTGGGCATCAGCCTGCGGGCAAAGCCAGGACTTCGGCCCAAAGAGTTCATTTCCAATTTCCAGCGGGATATGAGGGAGCAGATAAATATCGGAAACTTTGTACTTTCCAAAGTGGACTCTTATGCTGATTTAAGGGACAGGCTCTATCTTACCAACGGAGTGACAGATGCCATCCGCTACCGGATAGCCTTTATGGTATTCCTGGTCTTCAATATTTTCCTGGGAATTATCGGTACTTTCTGGTTCCGCAACGAATACAGGAAACCGGAAATCGGCCTGCGCCTGGCGATCGGTTCCACACGCCGTCAGATATTACAAATGATGATCGGCGAAGGCTGGCTGCTGTTAAGCCTGGTAGCTATCCCTGCCGCTATCATTTGCATTAATATAGCCAAACTGGAATTTGTCGGGACGAATATCATGCCGGTTACGTTCTTCCGCATCTTTACCGGTTTAATTTCAACTTATCTGCTTATGGCACTCTTTATTACATTGGGCGCCTGGTATCCGGCTTACCTGTCGTCAAGAATAGCCCCGGCAGATACGCTACGGAGCGAATAAAGGACGAGACAGCGAGGTATTCTTTCAAAGGTAGTTATATACTAACAGTAAAGATACTACCCTTTCACTTGCCGACCACCGCCGTCAACCTTAACGACAGAGGTCAGTAAGCTTAACGAGCAACGTCGGTAAGCTTAACGAGCATCGTCGCAAAGCTATCAGGTAATATCTTTCGGGTTACTTGCATGCTTTTTAAAGGTTACCCGCTTGCCTACTTAAAGACTAAATTGAATAGGCTAAAGCAAAAAAGGTGAATGGTTTGATCGAACCATTCACCTTTTTTGCAAACCATTCACCAACTGTTCACCCGACCAATATCCTATATTGCAATATATTATGCCCGAAAGGTGAAGGGTGAATGGTTTTTCGCCAAATTCGTATGATATATCTATCTTATTTCTTTTCTTTATAATCTTTCCGGTAACTGCATTGCGTCTCAGTCGGGAAATCTTTCGGAACCTTCTGGGTGACTTTTCCTGTCGCTGCCCATTCTGCACCACGCAGCAACAAGACCTGGAAACCTGTACATTGCATAGCCGTATTATCTTCCACCGTAGCACCGGCATGTCCGAGCATGGTATGGAAAATACGCGCATTACCATAATCAACGGTAAAGACCAGCGGCTCCTCGCGCCCCGAACCTCCGGTTTCCTTATCCGAATAGGCCGTATAAAGCAAATCGCCTATATTGCCCGGACCACGCATGCGATCATACAGTTCATCCTTTGTATGACGCCACTTCAACGGCAATCCTTTCATGATGGGATTTTCCTTGTTACGTCCGTTCAATACATATTCATGCTGCTGGCCATGCGAACCGCCGGGACCGGCGGAGCTATCCTTGACCAGCTTTCCATCCTGCCAGTATACATATGGACCGGAATCTTCATTACGTCCTTCCCATCCTCCCAAAGCACATATCCTGTTAAACTCCGGCCATTTGGAAAAGGCATTATCTGCGGCATGATAAACGACAACTCCCCCGCCATTCTGTACAAATTCAAGGAAACGCTTATTGGTTTCTTCCGGCCATGAATCGCCGTTATAATCGAGCACGACCAATTCGTACGGTGTAAAATCCAGTACAAACCCCGACATATCCTGTCCTTGTGAAGGCGACACGGCAAAATCGACGGAGAAACGACCGGAGTTTTCCAGTATTTGTTTTAACACGACATGGCTAACCTGCCAATTATGATTGTTTTGTCCGGTGATCAGCAACGTCTTGATAGGTTTGCGTGCAGATACCGAGCACACACAGAAAAGGGAGAGCAACACAACCCATAGCTTTCCTAAGAATAAATGTTTCATGGTATAAATATGGTTTAAAGATTTGTTGCAGCAAATGTAATAAATATTGTACAAATGCCAATAAGTAAGAGGCATGACTTTGAATTAATAAAGTTTTAATTACATTTGTTCTTCTATTATTTAAACAAAAGAAATCGTGAAAAGGATTGTTATCATCGGGGCAACTTCCGGCATCGGCTACGAAGTGGCAAAGATATACCGCCAGTTGGGTTGGCGTGTCGGAGTAGCAGGACGTCGCCTGGAGCTGCTTGAGAAATTCAAAGAACAGGCACCCGGACAAATAGAAATACAGGAGCTCGATGTCACCAAGGCGGATGCAGTAGAGAAACTCCACCGGCTGATCGGAAAGTTGGGAGGCATGGACTTGTTCCTTCTCAGTACGGGTGTCGGCAGCCAGAACAGGGCATTACATCCGGACATCGAACTGGCTACGGTAAACACCAATGCCATCGGCTTTACCCGCATGGTCACTGCCGCTTTCAATTATTTCCGGGAAGAAGGTAAAGGACATCTGGCCGTTATCAGTTCCATTGCCGGGACGAAAGGTCTGGGAGCCGCCCCCGCCTATTCGGCTACCAAACGTTTTCAGAATACATATATCGATGCCCTGGCACAACTGGCAAGGATGGAGAAACTACAGATCGACTTTACCGATATACGTCCCGGCTTCGTTAAAACAGATTTGCTGAAGAATGATACATATCCTCTGCTGATGCGTCCGGAGCGGGTTGCCCAACGAATTGTACGGGCTTTGAAACGAAAAAAGCGCACTGTCATAATCGACTGGCGATATGTCGCCATTGTCTTTCTTTGGAATCTGATCCCCAAGTATATCTGGGAACGGCTGTCCATACATAATTGAATTTGTATATTTTTCCCGTAATCTCTACCTTTGTGCCCGATTATCAAAAATAAAAGGGGGACACAGGCGTGTGCCCTTACTTAAACAAATTGAAAAATGGGATTATTTATAAAGAAACCGTTAGCCGCCTTGCAGGCGGAAGCCAACGAATCGGGCAGTAAAACACTCAAACGGGTATTAGGCCCCTGGAGCCTGGTCGCCCTGGGCGTAGGGGTTATCATCGGAGCCGGACTATTCTCCATTACCGGAACCGTTGCTGCCGGATATACCGGACCTGCCATCACCTTATCATTCGCCATCGCTGCACTTGGCTGCTGTTTTGCCGGACTATGTTATGCTGAATTTGCCTCCATGATTCCGGTTGCCGGAAGTGCCTATACCTATTCATACGCCACTATGGGAGAACTGATCGCCTGGATTATCGGGTGGGACCTTGTTCTTGAATATACGGTAGCGGCGACAACGGTCAGTATCAGTTGGAGCCGGTATCTGGTCGTCTTCCTCGAAGGGCTGGGGATTCATCTGCCGCATGCTTTAACGGCTTGTCCGTGGGATGGCGGTATTGTCAATATCCCGGCTTTCCTGATCGTTGTCCTGATGAGCATTTTCCTGATCCGGGGAACGGAAGGAAGTTCGATCTTCAACGGGATTATCGTATTTCTGAAAGTTTCTGTTGTATTGGTCTTTGTCGCTTTAGGATGGAAGTATATTCAGACAGACAATTACGTTCCTTATATTCCGGCCAATACCGGCACTTTGGGAGAATATGGATTTTCAGGAGTTCTGCGTGGAGCTGCTATCGTATTCTTTGCCTTCCTCGGCTTCGATGCCGTATCGACTGCTGCGCAGGAAGCTAAAAATCCGAAACGGGATATGCCTATCGGTATTCTTGTTTCGCTGCTGGTCTGCACGATCCTTTACATGCTCTTTGCACATGTGATGACCGGAGTGGCGCACTACAGCCAGTTCAGCGGGCAGGAAGGCATTGCACCTGTTGCCGTAGCGATCTCCCACATGGGGCATGCGGATGCTGCCGGAGTGATACAGCCGGATTATCCGTGGCTGAATAAGGCGATCGTACTGGCTATCCTGTTCGGTTACTGTTCGGTCATCATGGTTACGTTATTGGGACAAAGCCGTGTATTTCTGAGTATGAGCCGCGACGGGTTGTTGCCTCCGTTCTTCTCGCATATCAATGAGAAATTCCGCACGCCGGCACGCAGTAATTTTCTGTTTATGTTGCTGGTCGGATTGCTTGCCGCATTCGTTCCTGCACAGGTTGCGGGAGAAATGACCAGTATCGGTACCTTGTTCGCTTTTACATTGGTTTGTGCCGGTGTACTGGTGGTAAGAAAGACGATGCCGGATGTGCAGCGGGCTTTCAAGACACCGCTCGTACCGTTCGTGCCGGTTGCAGGTATCGTCACCTGTCTTTGTATGATGCTTTTCCTGCCTGCCGATACCTGGATCCGCCTCGTGTTATGGATGCTTATCGGACTTGACATCTATGCATGCTACGGTATCAAACATAGCAAACTGGAATATATGCAACAGCATCGCAGAGGAAATCTGTCACTCAATATGATTGGGATAACCTTATCGGTATTATGCGTGATCACCGGGTTGTGGCATCAGCAGACGGTCGGTTGGGATGAGAGTAAGGTGTTGCTGATCATTTCATTTGTCTTTGCATTTACCCACCTGCCATTCTATATGATCAGGATATGGAAAGGGATGACACAAGCGTAGGACTTATCCCTCCATTCTCCTAAAAGTGAGCCGTTTGTTCATCGTGAAATTGACGGCTCCGTAAACAAACATGCCCAGGAATTGTGCCAGGTATTCATTCATGTCTCCGATCTCCACCATCAGTAGCAGAGACAGGAACTGAAGGCCATAGGCACATCCGAAAGCAACGAGGAAAAGAGGAATCTCCCGTTCGAACTTTCCGCTACGGGAAGAGAATATCCAGTACTTGCTCCAGCAAAAGTTATTGATCAACGCAGCTACATATCCGGCAATGTTCGACCATAGGTAATTACAGCCGATGCCACTCATCAGCACCCAGATAACCAGGGCGGTAATAAGTGCATTCAGTGTCCCCACAATGATAAAACGAAATATCCGTACCGATTCTTTCATATCAATCTCCCATAGGCCAGTTCAGCCATCTATCAGGGGCTATTTTAGGCATCTTACGTTAATTTTATTCATTTTTCCACGACAAATATACGTGATTTTAAAGAGAACGGAGCTTAATCCGTGGAATTATTCTTCATAAAAAACTTCTCGAAAAAGGCATCCCGGTAACTGTTGCCTATCGATATTTCATACTTTCCGATGAATACATCGTTGTTATCAAACGAATCAATATGGTCGGAATTAACGATATACGACTTGTTTGTCCGTAGAAAAACATCCTTCGGGAGCATCTCATGGATCGACTTCAGATTCATCTTCGTCACGATCCGCTGTTCGGGTGTCTGTATCACGACATAATCCTTCAAACCTTCGATGAACAGGATATTTTTCAGCTGTATCCTGAAATAACGCCGCTCCGCTTTCACAAAGATATGATCGGCAGAGACCGATTCCACCTGGTTTTTGCTGTTGTCCGTTTTCAACAAAGAATGATAGGCATGGGCTTTCTGTACCGCCCGTTTGAAACGTTCGATCTCGATCGGCTTCACCAGATAGTCGATCGCATCCACTTCATAACTGTCGAGGGCATATTCCGCATAGGCGGTAATGAAGATCACGAGTGTTTCAGACGGGATTGTCCGGGCAAACTCCAAGCCGTTTACGCCGGGCATCTTGATGTCGAGAAAGACCAGGTCGACCGGGCTTGCCTGCATAAACTTACCCGCAGAAACAGCATCCCCGAAACTCCCGCACAAAGACAACGCCGGTGTATCCTGTACCAACAGTTGGATGGCCTTACGGCCCAATGGTTCATCATCTACAATGATACAATTCATATAATTATCTATTTTAGTTTTAAACGGAGATTTATCGTATATGTTATGTCGGTTTCATCTATTTCCAGAGAACAATCCGTATCGTACAGAAGTTGCAGGCGACGGCGGATATTGGCAAGCCCTATCCCCCCTTCTGCCGCCTTTTCTTTCTGTTCCGCCGGTTTGGAGTTGAGGCAGATAAAGATGAGCGCAGCTTCCTCCACCTTGAAATAAAGATGCACATAAGACAGCTTCTCATTATCGTTATTATGTTTCACGGCATTCTCTACAAAAGGGATGAACAACAAAGGAGGAACGGTTATATCCGCAATCTTTCCTTCCGTCGAGATGATAAAATCGAAATTATCACGCCGTATCTTTTCTAGATTGAGATAGTCGTTCAGGAAATGGATGTCGTCTGCCAGGAATACCTTCTCTGAAGTGCTGTCCTTTAACTGGTACTTTAGCAGATCTTTCAGCTTGGAGAGGACATGCACTGCTTCCACCGGATTTTCCCGGATCAGGACATTCGCATTATTCAGCATATTGAACAGGAAATGCGGATTGATCTGATTCTTTAACTGTTCCAGTTCCGACTGCATCGTCGCATTCTTCAGTTCGTCGATCCGCTGCCCGTATTTCACGTAATCCTGGAAGACGATCACAGCCGAAGCACCGGCAATGATCAGGCACAATTGAATAATGGACGAGATGAAAAAGAAAGCGGCTAACCAAAATTGGAACAACTCATATTCTTCCTCAATCGCTTCTTTCCGCAATATATAAGAGAACAAAAGTGCCAAAAGAATCACCAACACAACAGAAATCACATAAGTTCCAACCTTATTTTTCAGCAATAAACGGGGTGTGAGGACAAATACGCTCAAATAGATCGGGACGAGCAACAAAGCACTCTGAATGACATTGCTTACCAGGAAGCGGCTGTCTTCTATTACATCGACATAAAAATTTACAGACAGAATGATTACGCTCAGAACGAACAGCAGGATATGCCGGCAAATCCTGTAACGAGGATCGACCAGCAAGCGTAACAGAAAACCGGATGTATTTTTCATAGCTTTATATACAAATTCGTTCTACAAATAGCTCCCTCATCCACCGTATCCAGCGTATAGGATTCTTTAAACAACAAGCTCAAGCGATGCCTTATATCTTCCAGCTCCCGACCGTTTTCCGGATCTTTATCCGTTATTCCCGGAGCAAAACAGATACAGGAAAAGAATAGCTCCTTTTCCCCGGCACGGAAAGTGAAATGAATATCCATCGGTGAACTTACCGACGGCAACAGTTTCACATAATAGATAGCAAACGGGATAAATAGCAAAGGCGGCACCAGTTTACGACTAAGTTTCCCCTCCTTCGTCACTGTAAAGTTCAAGCCCGTGTAACGAACCTTCGCCAGATCAAGAAAGTTTTCGATAAATGAAATTTCAGAGATAAGCAGTACCTTCTCCCGCTTTCCGTCATACAGCTGATAACGAAGTAGCTTACTCAATTTCATCAATATCATAGAAGCCTGCCCAGGGTCATTGGGTGTTTGTTCCCCAGCTTCGTCAAGCATATTGAAAAGGAACTCCGGATTTATCTGATCCTTCAAAGATTCCAGCTCCGTTTTCAGGCTCTCTTTCTCCAGTTCGTTCTTCCGCTTGCTGAACTGCATCCAACGGCGCAACAGAATCGTAATGGACGTCCCGGCAATCAGAAGTGCATACAGGAAGAAGTTTCCTGCTATTTCCATCGCCGGTATCCGGTCTTTATAGAAATAAGAATAATGTGTCGGCTCCTGGTCGTAATACCGTGTTACTCCATAATCGGCCCCCAAAGAGATCAGTATCATCAGGAAGATGAGCAGGGAGACAGTAATCGTGTAAAGCACATACCGGTTCTTCAACAGCAGTTCCGGCAACAAAACATACAGATGCAGATAAACTCCTCCCAGATAAGAAACAAGTAATGCCAGGCTAACATACCAAACCATATGATCCACCTGATCCAAAAAAACCGCGCAGGTAAGAAAAGGCAGATTGAACGACACGAACACGAAAAACAGTATAAGCAGCAAATGTCTCGCTACCCTGTATTTCCTGTCGATCAGAAAATTGATCATAAAACTATTATAGGTCCCTTCCGACTTCGGCATAACACGAACTTAATTTATATATGAGAAGTAAAGGTGGTACATTTCCCGGTAATAACAAAACGATCCCACCCGATTTATCAAAAACGTCATCGACTTAGAAACCATATTTCAAGACCAGACTTGCATAAAAGGAAGGCATGAAATGCGGATCATATTCGTCTCCTTTGAAGAATGCTTTCAATGTCCGGTCGCTATAATAAGCGGCACGGTAAGCCGACACTCCGACCGTCAGCGGGATGGAGAACGATTTCGACAAGACCAGTTCGGGTTGAAGTCCGCAGACGACATACTGCTGTGTAAATATCTGATCTTTCCCGCCATGCTCCACCAAAGCCATCATTCCGCCCATCGAAGCGACCAGCTTCAAGCGCATCAACTTATGCAGCTGGATACCGCCCGACAGCTCGATCCCGTCCATCATCGAGACATTCACCATATAACGTCCCTCGATCCGCCAATCCACGAAAGCTGCCGGAAAGACCATCGGATAACCGAACGTCGTATTCAACGCCAGTCCCATCCCCACATCGAGGTTCTCCCGCAGATGCCAAATCGCAGCTGCCATGCCCATTCCCATAAGATTATTGAAACGGATATACGACAGGTTGGGCGTATCCATGAATGTCCCCACCCCGACACTTGCCAGCAGCGACCATTTTTTATTCAACGGGCGGATATACGACACTGCCAGTTGGGCATTGAATATCTCTTTTAGATCGACATACCCCGCCAGGTTCTTGTTATTCATCGATGCGTACGTTGCGCCCACTCCCACCATCCAGGCGGTCGGATGGTTATTTTCATCCATCTTCATAGACAGGGGGATATTCACGCCTCCCTGTATCACCTTCATATCCCCTTTACCGCCAACCTTTTGGTTATCCGCATCGCGGAAGCCGGAAGAGCCGATATACTCAGTCTTCAGCCAAACCTGGGCATTCCCACACTGACATACAGAAACAAACAGCAAAATCATCCACAACCATGCAGTCTTCATACCTTATTCACTTTAAGTTTACAGTTTAATACGCTGCAAAACTATTCGAACAAAGCATGGCGCTGCCGGTTAATAGACAAACACGGGGATAATAATAGACCAAACGCAGGTTTCAGTATATAACAGACTACAAACTACCCGTAAACCACTCCTTAAACTCGGACACACGCGCTTTGCTGACCAGTATCTTGTCCTGCACGGGGAATTTGAGGTTCACAGACAGGCGTCCGTTAAACCAAAGATCAATATCCAATATGGCTTTCCGGGAAATAAGATACTGGCGGTTCACCCGGAAGAAGAGATTCGGATTCAGGCAATCGGACAACTCATCGAGCGTTTGGGTAAAAGTATATTCCTTGCCGTCGCCGACTACCGCTTTCACGAGTCCGTCGTTGATATAAAAGAACAAGATCATATCGACCGATAAAGGGAATAACTTATCTCCTTTCACCGGAACCAAAAAATGCGTCTTATAACTCTCCTGGCGTTTCAGGAGATGGACGAGGCGGCTATAGTCGAACTCCTTTGCCGGCGTTTCCGAACGTAAAAGTTTCAGCTTTCCAATCGCTTTCCGGATGTCGCTCTGCCCGATCGGCTTCAGCAGGTAATCGATACTGTTCACTTTAAATGCGCGCAAAGCATACTCGTCGTAGGCTGTCGTGAAAATGATCGGACAGGAAATATCCACCTGCTCGAATATCTCGAAAGAAGAGCCGTCCGCCAAATGAATATCCAGGAATACCAGGTCGGGAGCCTCATGGATACGGAACCAGTCGACGCTCTCCGCGATACTGTCCAACACTGCCACGACCTCTATATCCGAAGTCACCTCCGAAAGCAACGCCACCAAATTGCGTACGGCAGCCTTTTCGTCTTCTATGATCACTGCATTCATATCAATGGAATAGTTACGATAAATGTATTATTGTCTTCACGCACCTCTATCTCTTCTTTGAACAGGAGGCTGTAGCGTTTGGCCAGGTTGGCGAGTCCTATCTGCAAACCGCCGCTTGCCGTCTTCTTGCGCTGGATCGGATTGCTGACTGTCAGTTGTTTCCCTGTGGTACAGACCCGGATGACCAGCGGATGCCGGTTACTGATCTCATTATGCTTGACTGCGTTCTCTATCAACAACTGGACAGACATCGGGGGAAGCTGAAGCGTCTCCGCCTCTTCTTCTATCCGGATATCGAACTCCAGGTTATCTTCATAACGCATCTTCAACAGGAAGTTGTAAGCACTGACAAACTCCATTTCCTCCCGCAAAGTGACGCTCATGCACTCGTTGCCCTGCAAGGTATAGCGAAGGACACGCGACAGCTCCTGCAAATAATCCTGCGCCTTGTCCGGTGTTTCGCGGATCAGCGAGCGCAAGGTATTCAGCGAGTTGAACAACATGTGCGGGTTCAGCTGGTTCTTCAGTGCCTCAAACTGATTGACCAAATTCTCGCTACGGAGTTGCTCGTTCTCGACCGACACCTGCTGGCTTTTCCGGATCAGGTGGATCATATAGCAACTTCCCGTAACGATACAGGTGATGATGAAATCGCGCAACGGATGCAGATAATGATGTACCATCGCATCGATGGCGGGAATATCGAACTGATGGTGCAGAAAGACAAACCCCTGTCCCAGCAGATTGCTGGCAAAGCCCGTCAGGACAAACGACAAGATCATCTTCCCCCATGTGATCCGTGCCGTCGGACGGTTGAAGCCGAACAGAACCGTATTCATGGCAAACAGGATTAGCAATGAGACGAAAGTAAAAAGAATCTCGTTGGCTACATCTGCCATGCTCATTCCCGAAAACAAACTGTTCTGCCCCGAATGGTCGAATAACGAAATCAGTTCCGGGAAATGAGTCAGGAACGCCACCACTACGGAGATGACGACGACTGCCAATACATATTTATCTATATTTACTTTCATGCCACAAAGATACTTATTTCTTTTCTACACGCGCCGTTACATACATGCCCGGACGGAAACGTTCGTTATTTCCTTTTACCCGTGCATAGATTTCGAGGGAACGGTTGACTGCATCCACCTCCTGCCCGATCGACAGCAGAGTGGCATCGAACGTCTTTTCTCCCATACCGTTCACACGGAACCGGATACGGCTGCCGGGAGTCAGGTCGTCCAGGTCTTTCTCGTAAGCGGTCAGGCAAAGAAGCGTTTCTCCTTTGTCGATCACTTCGCAAACAGGCTCACCGGCAGGGATGTATTTCCCCAAATTCACCGGCATTCCGGTAATATAGCCGTTCAGTGGCGATTGGATCTCCAAATAGGGACGGATACCGTTTTTGAGCAGGTCTTCGGGTTGGATATTCAACAGAGTCAGTTGTGCCGCGGCAGCTTCCAGGCGGCTTTTCATGGAGAGATAATCGGCCTTGCTCTGCTGGAACCGTTTCTGTGAAGCGGCTTCCTGCGAACTCAGTCGTTCCTGCCGATGATATTCGGCTGCCAGATATTCCGTCTGTGCATGCGCATCCAAATAGGTTTGCTGCAAGAGAATAAAGTCCGGATTTTCGAGCGTGACCAGGACAGTTCCTTTCTTTACATAATCACCCGGCAGCAACGAAGTCGTGTGTACAGTACCGCCCATAGTCAAGGTTACGGTGGCATGGCGTTGGGGAGGGACGATCATTTTTCCGTTGAAAGAAGAATGGTTCGCCATGGCCGTAGCCGACGTGACGGCATCAGCCTGCATAGTATCGTTTACGACGACTACCGGTTCAATTTTTGTATTTACAGTCTCCTGAAGTTGTTCTTTTTCTGTCGATGCACTGCAAGATACAAATAACAGAGCTACTATAGGAATAAATATCTTTTTCATTGTGTATGTTTTTATTACAAATTGTTTCTAGTTTATTTTACTAATGCAATACGAGATGACGTCTTTTCTGTTTTTTTACTCTCCATAGGCATATGGAGAACCCAAAACGGTATAAACACATTTGCCATATATCTATGGAGAGTGTGTTTTTATTATTTTCGTCTATACATATATCCATAATGAGTATTTTTCTACTGCTTTCGTTACTTCGTATACCTAGGATGAATATTTTTTTACTGCTTTCGTTACTTAGTATACCTATGATGAATGTTTTTTTACTGTTTTCGTCACTTCGTATATCTACGGAGCTATTTTATAGAAAAACATCTCTTCTGAACTTCTATATTTATTTACCGGTATATAAATCCAGTTCCAATGCTGAGATATTGTAATTATACACTGCTTCGATATATCCTTTCCGAATCTCGCGGGCGCTATTCAGACTCTGCACGAACTGCATGATATCCGTTTCACTCTCCTTGAATTGTATTTCGGCACTCTTTATCAGTGCATCGGCTTCGGGCAAGGCACCGGTCGTATAATAACGGATACTTTCCCCCTGGCAGCGAAGCATCGTCTGCAACTCATCCACTTTATTACTTAACTGACGCGTATTGGCTTCCGCCTCCGTCCGTGCGATATAGGCATCTATCCGCGCCTGTTTCGCACGGCTTTGCTGCGGGAAAAACAAGACAGGGAAAGAGACTCCGACCATCCAGGAGTTCAATCCGGACAGCGGCGCGATCTTCTGCCGGACATAGCCTACCGACAATTCCGGGAAGAAACGACTACGCTCCACTTGCAGCACCGCCTTCTTCTCGTCCGCCATGCTCCGGAAATAATCCCGATAGACATCCGCCAATTCCACCTCCGCTGTCTCCGCCGGGAATAACGCCAGCGTACTGTCTTCCGGAACAATCGGACGATCCGCATAACAAGCCCATGTAAAACGACGGACAGCCAGTTGCAGCTCTTCTTCCGCCTGCATCAGCCGGGTCCGCAGGTCCGCAGCCAGCGTAGTTGCCATATTCCGCTCCAGCAACGTGATATCGCCCTGTTCATAGCGGAGCTTTCCCGCTTCCTGCAAACGGAGTGCCCATTCGTTCTGTTCGCGGTAAAGCGAGCAAAGATTGGCGGCATACTGGTAATAAGCCCAGGCACGCTTCACCTCTGCGACGATCTCTTTTTTCACCATCTCACGATAATGTTCACCTGTCGCGATCTGCTTATTGACCAGCGCATTCTTATAGAACGGTGTGAGCAAAGAACCCAGCGACTGGGTTACTTCCAGCTGGTTGTCGCTGCGGGTCTCCCCGTTGAGCTGTCCCCAGGAATAATTGACGGAGGTCGCACCCGGCTCCCAGACTTCACCTTTGGAAGCCTTCGAACGGTCTATGGCTGCGGAGGCTGTCTTCAAACGGGGATGGTTTTCCAACGCCACAGAAAGCGCCTCGTTCAATGTCAGGACGGTTGGCTGTGTCGCATCTTCCATCGCAGGATGTCCTGTTGCATCTCCTTCAGCCCAAACAGGCGATGACAGCGCAAAAAGCAAAACGAGCAGGGACAGACCTTTCAGGCTATTACTTTTTCTTACTCTCTTCCACATCAGCGGGAAGGCATTGACAATCCGGTAAAATACCGGAATGATCAGTAAAGTCAATATGGTGGAAACGATCAGTCCGCCGATCACGACCGTCGCCAACGGACGCTGCACTTCCGCTCCTGCCGATCTCGCGATCGCCATCGGAACAAATCCCAGCGAGGCAACCAGTCCGGTCAGGAAGACCGGACGCAGCAGATGCGGACAACCTTTCGCTATAATACGATTCGTAGTCATTCTATAGGTGCCTTTTTTACGTAAATCATTAAAGTGATTGATCATCAGGATACCGTTCAGCACCGCCACACCGAACAGGGCGATAAACCCTACTCCCGCCGAGATACTGAAAGGCAAACCGCGCAGCCAAAGCGCCACGATACCGCCTATCAGCGACAGAGGAACCGTCGAGAATACGACCAGTGTATAAGTCACGCTCTTGAAGGCGAAGAACAACAACAGCAGGATCAAAGCCAGTGCCACCGGGATCACGATCAACAACGTATCGATTGCATTCTGCAAATTCTCGAACTGCCCTCCGTATTCAAAATAATAACCGGGCTTCAGTTTGATATGCTTGTCCAACGTATCCTGTATCTGCGAAACGACCTGCTGGATATCGGCATCACGCACATTCACACCGATGACGATGCGGCGTTTAGTCGCATCCCGGTTGATCTGTAGCGGACCGTTCACCAGTTCGATACTGGCTACTTCGCTTACCGGAATCTGGATGCCTTCGGCCGTCCGAACAAAGAGTTTATCCAGATTAAGGTCGGAGACTTTCTCATGATCCAGCCGCAGCACCAGTTCAAAACGGCGTTCGTTCTCAAAGACCACGCCTGCCGCCTCACCGGCGTATGCTGTCCGGATAATCGTATTCAGTTCTTCTATATTCATACCGTAACGGGCTATCTTCCCACGGTTGTATTTCACTACCAGCTGCGGAAGTCCCATCGCCTGTTCGACGATCACGTCGGCTGCCCCGGGCACTTTCTCCACATGGGTCGCCACCTCTTTCGCCTTACTGTAGAGTTCTTCCATATCTTCCCCGTAGAGCTTGATGGCGATATCCGCCTTAGCCCCCGTCATCAGTTCGTTGAAACGGAGCTGGATAGGCTGGCTGAAATTGAACTCTGCTCCCGTGATCGGCTCCAGTGCCTTCTTCATCTTCTCGACCATCTCCGCGCGGCTGCCTGCCGATGTCCATTCCTTGAACGGCTTCATAATGATCATCACGTCGGCATCCTCCACAGCCATCGGGTCTGTCGGGACTTCTGCCGTACCGATCTTGGCAACTACATGCTTGATTTCGGGAAACTGGTCCATCAGTGTCTTCTCGGCCTGTCGGGAAAGTTCGATACTCTGCGTCAGCGAGCTTCCTGCGGGAAGCGTCATCTGCATGGCAAAATCGCCTTCATCGAGTGTGGGGATGAACTCCGCACCCAGACGGGTGAAGAGAAGCAAAGAGGCGGCCAACAGCGCAAAGGCAGAACAAACGGTCGCCCAGATATGGCGCAGGCAAAACGTCAGACAGGATTTATAGAGACGGTTCAACCGTTCGAAGAAACGGTCGGCAAATGTCGGCTTCGGAGAGATCGTCCGCTTCAGGAACAGTGAAGCCATCATCGGCACATAAGTCAGCGACAAGATCAATGCACCGATAATACAGAAGACGAGCGTCTTCGCCATCGGCGTAAAATATTTGCCTTCGATGCCGGTCAGCGTCAGGATCGGGAAAAACACGATCAGGATAATCAATACGGCAAAAGTAGCACTGCGCACTACCCCGCTTGCCCCTTCCTCCACCTCGCGGTCCATTTCTTCTTTCGTCAGTGTCCGCCCGGCAAGCCGTTTGGTATATATATGAGCCAAAACCCCTTCCAGGATAACGATCGAACCGTCCACGACGATACCGAAGTCGATCGCCCCCAGGCTCATCAGGTTCGCCGACACACCGAACAGCCGCATCATAATAAAGCCGAACAACATCGCCAGCGGAATGACCGAAGCCACGATCAGGCCGGCACGCACATTACCGAGGAAGACAATCAGCACCAGGAAGACGATCAAAGCCCCTTCTATCAGGTTGCGGACTACCGTCGAGATATTCCGGTTAACCAGCTCCGAACGGTTCAGGTAAGGTTCCACGCTGATGCCTTCCGGCAACATCTTCTGCACTTTGTCCACCCGCGCTTCCAGTTCTTTGGTCACCACGTTGGCATTCGCCCCTTTCAGCATCATGGCTATACCGCCCACGCATTCGCCCTCACCGTCTTTGGTCATCGCTCCGAAACGTTTCGGCGCACCGAAGCGCACCGTGCCGACATCGCTGATATGTACCGGTATGCCGCCGCGGTTCGTTATCACGATGCGTTCGATATCTTTCGTTTCGCTGATCATTCCTTCGGAACGGATATAGTATGCCCGGTCGACTTTCTCTATATAACTACCTCCCGTATTCTGGTTATTGCTGCTCAAAGCGGCATAGACATCGCCGATCGTAATATTCAGCGAATACAGGGCATCGGGGTCGACCGCCACTTCATACTGTTTCAGGTATCCTCCGAAACTATTGATCTCCACAATTCCCGGAATACCGGAAAACTGCCGCTTGACGATCCAGTCCTGTATCGTGCGCAGCTCCATCGCATCGTATTTATCCTCATAACCGGGAGCCACCTTCAATACATACTGATAGATCTCGCCCAGTCCGGTCGTGATCGGCATCAGCTCGGGCGTCCCCAACTCCGTGGGGATCTCACCGGCTACGGTCTGTATCTGTTCATTGATCAATTGCCGGGCATCCAGTGTCGGTACGCTCTCCTTGAAGACTACCGTCACGAGCGACAACCCGAAACGGGAGACGGAACGTATCTCCTCCACATTCATAATATTACTCATGGCAATTTCGATAGGGAAAGTAATCAGCTGCTCGACTTCCTGCGGGGCAAGGGTCGGCGAGACGGTCACGATCTGTACCTGATTATTGGTGATATCGGGCACGGCATCGATAGGCAACGTCAACATCGCGTAAATCCCTCCGGCAAGCAGGAACAAGGTCGTGAGTGCGACAAACAGCTTTTTGCGGATCGAAAAATGTACTATAGCTTTAAACATCACTTTGTAATTTAAAATAACATTACAAAGCTAACGACCCTAAAGAAGTCTACATATAATAAAAGAGTGAAGCTGACAGATTGGGAGTTGAAGCGTACTTATCAGCCTTTAAAGGAAAAGGGAAAAAGAGATGAAAGGAGTGAATAAAAGAATCCCAGGAAAGATCAGAGCTTCGTTTTTTTAAAAGGGGATACATGTTGTAATTAAAAGGGGTACATGTGTTTGCGTACGAACAAGCTCTTAGTGCGCGATCTTTCCCGGAATTAGTATGTCAGGGGACGTCATTTTCTTCGTTCAGGTCATCAGCTTCCTGATTGCCGCCCTCTATTGTTTCCGTAATGTCTTTAATATCACCTGCTGTATAGGTGTTAGACAGGACAGAGGCATCCGAAGCCATCGCTTCGTCGGTCAGATCCGAGCTCTCGTCCCACAGTGTTTGCATAATCTTCGTCATAACCGTTGATTTTATTGTTGATATACTATTCTAACAGCTTGCAGACGATAATTGTTGACAGAAAGAGGAAAAAATAATCACAATGTCGTATAAACGATCGAATCTACCGCATGCGACAAGATATACGCAGCCGGCGTTGCATTCGTAGCCGAATAGCCCTGCTTCAATTCCTCTATCGCAGCCGCCTTGCCTTTACCCAACACAGGGACAAGCAGCGGCGAACCGTTCAGGATAAGCGGGCCCGTCATCGTAATACGGAACTGTCCCGATTCCGGATGCTGCGATACGGCATAATTCCGGCTGTCCGTCAGCAACGGCAGATTATCCGGGAAGATGGATGCCGTATGCGAATCGCCTCCTATCCCCAGGATGATACAATCGAAATACGGGAACTGCCCGTGACGGGGCAGATATTCCTTCACGATACGCGAATAACGCATCGCCTCCGTGCCGGGCTCTCCTTCGCCATGGATCCGGTGAATATGATCTTTAGGTATCTGCAGGGGTTCGAACAATAACTTGTTCGCATGCCCGAAATTACTCTCCGCATCTGTCGGCGGCACACAACGCTCGTCCACCCAGAAGAAACGCATGTTCTCCCAGTCGATCTTATCTTTATACTCATCCGCCCATAGAGCAAACATCTGTTTGGCCGTCTCGCCACCCGACAAGGCCAGGTTGAACGGCGTCTGCTCTTCTTTACGGGCCATATAATCCATCAATTGGCTGGTCAAAGCCCGCAAAGCATCCTTATTGTCTTTGTAATTCTCTATTTTCATATGTTTCTCATTTGAGGGGGGCGGTTCACGAACCGCCCCTACGTTGTTCAACCGCAGGAATCGCAGGAGTCTCCTGCCAAACCTGCGCCTAACATCATTCTTTCCAATGGCCCGTTCTGTCCCGGTTCGTAGAAGAAGAGATTCTTCGAACCTTCCTCTTTCCAGTGATGCAGGATCGGGTCGATAAAGCGCCAGCTGGCTTCCAAAGCGTCGCTACGTGCATACAAGGTCGAATCGCCCAACATGGCATCCAGCAACAGACGCTCGTAAGCATCCGGCAAATGGGTCTTTGACAGTGAATCGTAGCGGAACTCCATCCCTACCTGCTTCACTGTGAATCCGGCACCCGGCATCTTCAGGCCGAAACGCAGCGTGATGCTCTCGTCCGGCTGGATACGGATCACCAGCTTGTTACATGAACTGCCCGAGCATTGTCCGGCAAAAAGCTGATGGGGTGTCGATTTGAAATGGATAACGATCTCCGACGACTTCTCCGGCAGTTTCTTCCCCGTAAAGAAGTAGAACGGCACACCGCTCCAACGCCAGTTGTCGATGAAGAACTTCATGCCGACATAAGTTTCCGTATTCGAATCCGGCGCGACATTCTTCTCTTCACGATAGCCGTCGTACTGCCCGCGGACCACCTGTTCGTTGATCTCGCGGATCGTATAGGGACGGATGGCGCGGAAGATCTTCACGATCTCGTCGCGGATAGGTTCAGGATCGAACACGGCGGGCGACTCCATAGCGGCAAACGCCATCAGCTGCATGAGGTGATTCTGAATCATATCACGCAGGGCCCCTGCCCCGTCATAGTATTTACCGCGGTTCTCCACGCCCAATGTTTCGGATGCGCTGATCTCCACCGAATCGACATAATTACGGTTCCATAACGGTTCGAAAATACCGTTGGAGAAACGGAGTACCAGGATGTTCTGCACCGTCTCCTTGCCCAGGTAATGGTCGATACGGTAAATCTCATTCTCGTCGAAGATGCGGCAGAGATGCTTGTTCAGTTCCTGCGCCGTCTCCAGGCTTGTACCGAAAGGCTTCTCGACGATCACGCGACGCCAGCCGTCTTCCGATTCCGCCACGTTCATGCCGTTTTCCTGCAGGTATTTCGGTACCAGCTCGTACATCAGCGGCGGTGTAGCCAGATAATACATGATCCTGTCCGGGATATTCTCCTGTTGCAGCAACAGGCGTACACGATCTTTCAGTTTCACATATTCGGCGGATTTGGTCGAATCGAATGCCAGGTAGAACAGTATCTGGAGGAATCTATCCAGATCTGCGCTGTTTGTTTCCTTATTTCCCCGTGCTTCCAGGATATGTTTACGTTGTTCGGCACGGAACTCATCATCCGTAAACGCTGTACGTGCAGCTCCCAGTATGGCAAAATGTTCGGGCAACATATCGCCGATGAACAATTCAAAAAGTGCGGGCAGCAACTTGCGGCCCGTCAGGTCGCCCGATGCCCCGAAAATAACAAGTAGTTGGTCGTTTGCTCTTTTCATTCTCCGGTCCTCCACTTGTTAAACTGTATAGGTTCCTGAAACCGTATTACCCCCTTCGCCCGTCCAGTTGGTGTGGAAGAAAATACCACGGTCGCGGTCTGTCCGTTCATACGTGTGAGCACCGAAATAGTCACGCTGCGCCTGTATCAGGTTGGCTGCCGAGCTCTGGGTACGCAACCCGTCGAAATAACTAAGGGCGGAACTCATGGCCGGCAGGGCGACACCGCTCAGGGCACCTTCCGCAACGACTTTACGCCAGGAAGGTAAAGCAGACTGTATCTTGGTGCGGAAGAAATCGTCGAACAACAGGTTTTCGAGTTCCGGATTCTTCCGGTAAGCCTCCGTGATCTTCTGCAGGAAAACGGAGCGGATGATGCAGCCCTTACGCCAGATCTGTGCGATCGTCCCGAAATCCAGTTTCCAGCCATAACGTTCGGAAGCACGGCGGATCAGGGAGAATCCCTGCGCATAAGAGATCAGTTTAGAGGCATACAATGCCTGGCGTATCTCTTCCACGTACAGGTTTTCACCCAACTGCACCGGTTCCGGATACAAGCCGGAAGCCTTTTCGCGTTCGTCAGAGAGGGCGGACAGCATACGGGCATACACGGCCTCGGTGATCAGCGTCAACGGATCGTTCTCGTCCATCGCAGCGATGGCACTCCATTTTCCCGTTCCTTTCTGACCGGCAACGTCGAGTATCTTATCCAGCAACGGCTTGCCGTCTTCGTCGCGGAAGCGGAGTATATTCGTGGTGATCTCGATCAGGAAACTATCCAGTTCGCCCTTGTTCCATTCTTCAAAGACGACGGACATTTCATCATTGTCCAGGCCTTTCCGGTTCTTCAACAGGGAATAGGCTTCGGAGATCAGCTGCATGTCACCGTACTCGATGCCGTTGTGCACCATCTTGACAAAGTGCCCGGCACCGCCTTCGCCGATCCATTGGCAACAAGGCTTACCGTCATCCAGCTTGGCTGCGATACTCTGTAAAATATCCTTTACGATGGGCCATGCTTCGGGAGATCCTCCGGGCATGATAGACGGGCCGTGCAAGGCACCTTCCTCACCTCCCGAAATACCTGATCCGACAAAATACAGACCTTTGGCTTCCACCTCTTTCACACGGCGTTCCGTATCATGGAAGTCGGAGTTGCCTCCGTCGATGATCACGTCGCCGGGCGACATATGAGGCAAGAGCTGTTCGATCATTTCGTCGACCGGAGCACCGGCCTTGATCATCATCATAATGATTCGGGGACGCTTCACGGCATCCACCAGTTCGTCGATCGAATGGGTAGCGATAAAATTCTTTCCTTTTCCACGGCCGTTCACGAAGCGGTCCACCACTCCTTCTTCGCCGGGGAAACTACGGTTATATACTGCAACGGTAAAACCTTTGCTTTCCATATTTAGAGCCAGGTTCTCACCCATCACGGCGAGACCAATCAGTCCGATATCAGCTTTCTTCATGTTTTGTTCTATTTTATATTTCGTTATTTTATTAATGCAAACAAATCGTTCAACGATTCACTCATCGACGGGTGCGTATAAATGCTGTCCCGAAGGAATGTATAGTCTTTTCCGGCACGTATGGCCAGCGATACGGTGTTGATCACCTCGGTCGACTCGGCACAGAAAAGGGTACATCCCAGTATCTCGCCTGTTTCCGTATCGACGATCGCTTTCAGCAGTCCGTCCGTCTGTTCGAAGGTACGTGTCCGCGGGAATGCAGCAGCCGGCATCCGTGCAATGCTTATTTTCCTTCCGGAACGCAGCGCCTCTTCCTCTCCCATCCCGATGCGTGACAGCGGGGGATCGATGAATACGGAATAGGCAACCGCCACACGGTCATCCTTCGTTCGCCGTCCGTTACCGAACAGCTGGTCTTTTATCACACGATAATCGTCCAGAGAGATGTAGGTAAATTGAAGACCGCCCGTCACATCGCCCATTGCCCAGATATTCGGGACATTGGTGCGCAGATGGTCGTCCACGATGACGGCTCCCCGGTCGGAGATCTTTATCCCCGCAGCTTCCGGATGCAGGTCTGTGGTGTTCGGACGGCGTCCGGTTGCCAGCAGCACAGCGTCGGCGGGAAGTTGTACTTCGTTTCCTTCTTTCTCTTTATATGTTATAACAGCTCCGGAGCCATTGTGTTCAATCGACTGTACCGAAGCGTTCAGACGGATGGTGATTCCTTTCTTTTCGAGTACCGTTTTTACCGCATCGGCAATGTCGCGGTCTTCGCGGGCAATGAACTTGTCTCCCCCTTCCAGCACGATCACTTCCGAACCGAAACCGGCAAACATGGAGGCAAATTCCAGTCCGATATAACCGCCGCCTACAATCGCCAGTCGGCGGGGTAGTTTGTCCAGTTCCATGATCGAGGTACTGGTGTAGACAAACGGATTTCCTTCTATACCTTTGATGGGCGGGATGATGGTAGATGCTCCCGTATTGATGAATATCTTTTTGCCTTCCAGGAGGAGGGTTTCGTTACCTGCTTTTACTTCTATTTCGTAAGGAGAACGGAAAGAGGCGATGCCTGTATAGACAGTCACGGTATCTTTTGAGTCGAGGTTGTCGAAATTCTTTTTACGCAGCAGCGAGGTCAGTTCCCTTTTCCCGGCAATCGCCTGGCGGAACTCTTCGGCATACTGTTCGAAGGAAGAAGGTTTGCGGTAGGAAATGACTTTCGACATATGCACCAGCCTTTTCGTCGGGATACAACCGATATTGATACAGGTTCCTCCGTACATACCGGACGAACGCTCGATAATAGCGACATTCCAGCCTCTGTTTCCCAACTCTGCGGCAAGTGTTTTACCGGCTTTACCAAACCCAATGATAATTGCATCATACTTTTTCATCCTACAATCCTCCTCTTTTTTTAGACTAAGTTATTAACAGAACAGCTGTTTTAACCTAATTGTTCGTAAAATTATATCTATATTCTGATAATTGTTATCTATCACCCCGCCCTAATAGCAAAGGCTGACGATACAAAAGTAAAGAATGCAGACGGTTAAGAGGATATCTATTTTTCCTGAAAAGTTGGCGATTTGGCTAAATATGCAGTAAACTTGATGAAACCAAACGTCTCATAACATTTCTTTCAAGCGTACAGGATCACGTCGATTATCACCGATAGCCACTATATTGATAATATCCTTTTTTACGACATAATAAATTGTATTGATATCCGATAACACGTAACGCCTTACTCCCTGTTTGTAAGAAGTAGCCGGAAAAGCATATGGGAACATAGTTATATGAGTAACTGCCCTGTCGACAGAACGAACGAAATCTTTCACAACTTTTTCATTCCAGCTGTTTGAAAGATATCCAACGATCTCTTCAAAGTTATGGATTGCCTGATTAGACCATTCTATTTCATAAAGATTAGTCATAGCCATTTCTTGTAGCGTTTCCTCATTTCACTGTGAGGTATCGTACGACCGGCTTCTATATCAGAAAGCCCTTTTTCTATCGCCTGCTGATCCTGTTCCGATATTTCGTTCCACCATTCTACATCAGACCGATCAATTCCCGATCCGTAAACAGATTGCGGCTCATTGAGAGATGAGTCAGGCGGCATTTTTTCCGGATCGGAATAATTCTTTGCAAACATAACAGGAGTCCTTTCTTCTTTTAAGTTATACAGGCAAAAGTAAACAATAAATTGGGATGATACTATTCTTTAATAATCTTATTCTTCTTCCTGTACTCGGTTGCACTCATTCCGGTTGCGTTCTTGAAGAAGCGGCTGAAGGTGGCCTGGTCTTCGAAGCCCAGCATCAGGGCGATCTCTTTGGAGCTTTTGGAGGAGTAAAGTAACAGGCGTTCGGCTTCTGCCTGAATGCGGTTGTGGATGATGCGTATGGCAGAGGGTTGCTGGTAGGTGGAAAGGAGGTTTGCCAACGTCTTCGGCGATTTGTTCAGCATATCGGCATATTCCTGCACCTGCTTCTTTTCCTTGAACCAGGTATCGACCAGGACGTAAAACTTACGGATCGTCTCAAACTGCATGCTGTTTTCCTGTCTCATCCCCTGCCGGTTCCCTACGATACGTGTACATAATATAATGAAGCGTTTCAGCAACACACGGAGCATCTCTTCCTGCAGATGGTCGCGGCTTTCAAACTCCTCGCGCATGATGCCCGTTAAGGTATCGATCTTCCGCCTCTCGTCGTCGGAGAGATCGAAAATCACCACATGCGAGGAACCATGAAACAACAGTCCGTTGCACGACACCTCATGGTCGTTGCCATGGATACAGTAGAAATTACCATTGAACAACAGCGAGAGATATTCGCCCTCCACCCGGACAAACTCCAGATGATGCAGATGCGATAAAGTCATCAATTGACCGGCTTCCAGTACGACCGACTGATGATCGACATCCAGCTCCAATCGTCCTGACAGCACCCAAATAAACTTATACAAAGACTTGTCCTTCAACAATGCCGGACTTTCATGCAACGAATCCGATAAAACGACTTTCCCTTTTATCTTGCTGTTCTCAAATGATAAATTCATAGTACCCAATTTATATTACCTCCATTCGGTAGGGATCTCACCCGTATGCCTGCGGAACCAGCGCGAAAAAGTATCGTGATTGGCAAAGCCCAGCATCGTGGCGATCTGCGAAGGACGCAGACGGGTCTTCGATAACAGGTCTTTTGCTTCCAGCAATACGAACTCGCTGATCCACTCGGCGGCGGATATTCCGGCACCTTGTTTACACCGGATATTCAGTTCCTGCGAGTTGATCCCTAGTTTCTCCGCGTAAAAGTACGCAGGAGAATGGTGATATCTGCTAATTAAGGTCGCAAATTGTTGAAAAAAGAGTGAATTTTCTGTTTTCGGCGCGTCGATGATCGTTTTTCCCTGCTGTAAGTTTATGATTAGAGCCCGGAGCAACGATTCGACCACCTTCGCACGCATCTCTTTCATCTGCTCGATCTGCGATTCGATCAGGCGCAGATAAATGCGTGTTTCCTCGACCTCGTCCGAGGGGATATCGCGGTAGACAAGACGCTGGCGGTTGATCAGCAACTCTTCCGAAACATAAATAATGATCCCTATAAATCCGGTATCATGAAAAGGCTTTACTTCCGTCACATCATCACTCGCCAGCAGAAGGAGTTGCCCGGGTGTCACCTCATACGCGTGGTGCAGTGCCTGGCAACGAAAACTGCCTCCGGTACAGATTACTGCCAGCGTTCCCGAATCCAACGGTAGCAATTTGTCATCGTCTCCCTCTTTCACATAGAGGATCTTCAGCGAACTTTCAAGCTTCAGCTCCGGCGTCGACACGGAATTATAAAGATCCACAGGTAAGATTCTTTCTGTTTTCATCATCCTATTTTTTGTCTGTAATTTAATTTTCGGGTAAACATAAAAAGGTGTATTTTAGTTTATTATGTTGTGTGATTTTATCTTTAGTTAAAAGAATAAGACATATTGACACGTTCGAAACCCATTGCGCAAGCGGAACATGGGGCGAACCGACGCGAAAACAAGGTAGCCGGCAGCAAAAAGCTCGCCACTCTCGCCACTTTCGCCACTAAAGATACTGGAAAATACCCTTCTGTCGAAAAAAAAGAGTATATCGTTATCAATCAAAACGTTACAACCGTTCCACCCTATGTCGACAAGGACCTTTTCAATGCCGCTCCAGCCCTTTTGAGGGACATGATTCGTCCCGGTCTCGAAGGACGCCAGCGGGACATGGCGACAGTCTCCACACTGACCATGTCCCACATGTCTTTCAAAACTTCGCAGGCGAAGGCCATCGGCGTGTCCCTAGGAATCCCCGAAAGGACCATCGACAGGCATTTGAAAAGATGGATAACCGAAGGCCTAATTATCAGATTACCAGTCGGTAAATATCAGAAAAAGATCGATAAATATGAGAGGTGAAAATGAAATAACTTTAGTGGCGTAAATGGCGAGAGTGGCGAGCTTTTGAAATACAAAACGTGAAAAAAATGTCAGAAACCGGAAGTATTCAATACAAAAAGGCTAAGTATTTCGGACAAAAAACGTAAGTATTTTCAAAATTAACCGCTAGTTTTTTACTAAAAGACATTTCGGAGTATGACTAAATTAATCGTTCCTTTAAATTAGTCACAAAGTTACGGGTTATATTTTTATATTCAAACTTATCGCGAATAAACTTTGATAATCTTACCTTCTCTTGTTTTTCAATATTTTTCAAATCTTATTCGTTCAATTTTTTCCGGAAACATTTATTTTTTTAGACACTCCGGAAAATGACTAAAAAAAAGGAACGTTTTTTCTAGTCATTCTTATGAACAAGCAACAATTAATCAACGAACTGACCCTTCAGACAGGGTTCACTCGCACTACAGTCCAAAAGGTTTTCGAATCTTTAACCGGTATCATCACCAACGAACTGAAGCAAGGTGGAGAAATCCGCCTGCAGGGTTTCGCTATCCTTTCAAGATGGCATCAGCCCGAACGCCCGGCACGCAACCCCAAGACGGGCACCCCTCATACCATCCCCGCACGTTTCTCCGTAAAGCTGAAACCGGGAAAACAACTTCTTGATGAACTTAATAATACGCAAACTAAAAATAAATGATGATGAAAAAGAATTTACATCTTATCTCGTATCGTCTGTTAATAACGATAGCGTTTCTATGTTTCTTCTCCAAAGGGATAAAGGCAGAAGATACCTCACCGGACACATGGGAAAACCTGGCAAGCGCACCTGCGAACTGGAGTACTTCTTTTACTGAGATTAGCATATCTTCCGCAACCGAATTAGCTTGGGTGGCGAAAATGGTAAACGATGATACACAAACAGGAGATTCCGGTGAAAAAGGTTTTGAAGGGGTGACGATAACACTCACCCAAGATATTGATTTGGTTGATCATAATTGGATACCGATAGGAGAAAAAGGGGCAGATTATAGATCTAGCAGACCTTTCAAAGGTAACTTTGACGGAGGCGACCATACCATATCGAATATGAAGATTGTCTCCGATTGTTCAGCGGGTCTCTTCGGTCAAATAGATCATGCAACAATAAAAAATATCAAGTTAACAAACTGCTGTATTGAAAAAAGTAGTAATACCTACACTCCAAATAAAAATATTTATGCAGGATGTATAACCGGTGCAAGCTATTCCTCTACAATTGAAAATTGTCATGCTCAAGGGGCAATCAACTATACAGGGGAAGCTGCAGTGTATGTAGGTGGTATAACCGGTAAAAATGCATCAGAAGACGACACACAAGCAATCATTAAAAACTGCAGTTTTGAAGGAAAATTCGATTACAATCTTACGCTAACTGATTTAGGAGGTAGTAAATCCGGCTGGGTCGGTGGAATAGCCGGAACGAACAATGCATCTACCCAAACATCCGGAAGCATCACAAACTGCCATGCCAAGATAGCCGCCAAAGTAATTCAAGCAGAAGTCGGAGGTATTACAACATCCAACAGGGGTGTTATAAAAGAATGCAGTACAGAAGGATCTATAAATGTCACTCTTGATGGAACAACTAGTGGCGTTGGTGGAATTGTCTCGGAAAACACAAAGCCCTTACACTCGAACCCGACTTATACAATAGAAAATTGTACTTCTTCCTGTGATATAACATTTGTATATAAAACAAAGAAAAGTCTACAATCAACAGGGTACTATGCCAAAGTCGGTGGTATTGCAGGAACTCATAACATGGGTAATGCTCAAAAATGTCCTCCTATAACCGATTGTACCACATCCGGAACAATTTCTATTGAATTAATAACGGACCAACCTGCAGAAACTGATTTAAGTGGTAATTTATGTACGGTCGGAGGTATCGCCGGATACAGTAAAGCTGCAATTCTGAATTGTAAATCGTCAGCCAAGGTTTCAGCGACTACAGAAATTCCAGATACGGAAGCATATGCAGGAGGTATTGCTGGGATTTTCGAGAAAGTTCCTATTAGTAATTGTGTAGCATCAGGTACTATTACAACTAATGGAGTCGTTAGTTATAGTGGTGGAATTGCCGGACAATGTTCTTACACTATTAAAAATAGCTTTTCTACGGCTAATATTATTTCCACAGGAAACAATAATACAGTTGGTGGCATTGCAGGATACAATACGCATTACATTCAGAATTGCTATTCAACAGGAGACATCACATCAACTGGCGAAATAAATTGTGCCGGAGGGATTGCAGGCTACAACCAGTACGAGATACTCAATTGCTATGCAACAGGCAAGGTGACTGCAAATTGTATACAGATAACAAAAGCAAATGAAGATCCCCGTGGATATGTCGGAGGTATTGCCGGAATAAATAAAGGCAGTAGAGCAAACAGCAAAGGTTCTGTAGTAAACTCCCTGGCACTCAACACCGGAGGTATTACATACAACGATGGCACAACACCCGGACGTATTGTAGGGTTTCAAGATGAATCTGTTGCTACTGTAACGAACAACTTTGCTCATAAAGAAATACCGACAGTAAACGATGCAGCAGTAGAGAATGGTACAGACTGGGATGGATCTACTTATCCTTTCGCATCATCCGATGCTTGGGATTTCAGCAATCCGGCTCAACTGCCCAGCCTAAAGAAGATCGACGAAAGCGGTTATTGCACACAGGAAAAAATAGAAGGACAACCCATTATCCCTATCGCAAGCCTACAAGATTACACGATTACATTCGATGCCCCGGAGAATGGTCTATTAACCGTTACCGACCAGTCTTCCAATCCGATACAATCCGGAGATAAGGTACAAGGCGGGACCGTACTTACCATCACTGCCACCCCCGAGGATACTTACCAACTGGACGGGATAATGGTAAATGGCAGTTTTTCCGGAACTACATTGACTGTATTGGAAGATATCATCATCTCTGCTACCTTCAGTAAGAAACAGTACACCGTCAAATTCAGCAATCCGGAGCATGGAACGATCACTGTTGTCGATCAAGCTTCAAATACAATAAAAACCAATGATCAAGTGCCGGAAGGAAGCGTACTTACCATTACTGCCACGCCCGAGGATAATTATAAACTGGACGGGATAATGGTAAATGGCAGTTCTTCGGAAACTACATTGACTGTATTGGAAGATGTCACAATCTCTGCTACCTTCAGTAAAATCCCGAAGCCCGAACCCGATCCGACACCACCAACCGTCTACCACACCGTCACCCTCCCCGCTGTGGAAGGAGCGACCACCGACCCTGTCGCCGGCGAGTACGAAGTGGAAGCCTGGAACAGTTTCCGTTTCTACCTGACATTGGATGAAGCATACGACCAGTCCTCTCCCATCGTCACCACCGACCGGGGCGAAACGATCACCCCACGTGCGAGCGACGGTGCATACATTATCAAATATGTACGCCAGCCCATCGTCATCCATATCGACGGCATCGTCCGCAACGCCGATCCGGTAGCCAACGAAACAATCAGCACAAACGAGACAACTGTCCGTGCAGAAGGCGCTTATCTGCATCTTCACACGTCGAAACCCGAAACGGTATTTATCTACACGTTCTACGGAGCATTACTGAAAAGATACCCTGCCCTGTCAGGCGACAAGACCGTCCGGTTGCCGCAAGGTAATTATATAATCATAGCCGGAGAGAAACGGTTTAAAATACAAACGGGAAAATAATCTTCCCTCTCAGTCCTTTATCCCGAAGATCTTCTTCATCTCCGGGCGGAAACAGTCTCCCCACCTCTCCATCTGTTCGATAATCGGAAGCAGTGTTTTACCTGCTTCCGTTTCCCTCCGATCACCTCCATTGTTATCTTTATGCCACAGTCAATATCAAAAGGTATTTTCTTCTTATACATACTTGTCATTTTGGTATAAAGGTACAAATAAAATGACGGTGTACAAACAAATAAAACGTACACAGATGTCGCAGAAAACCCGTCTTTCGACACATTTCCCCCTGTCAGTCAGTATAGGGACAAATTTATCAGTATATGAATAATTCAGCTGTACTTGCAGGATTGTTCCCTACTATCTACCTTTGTATCAAAAGACAACACCATGAGAAAGTTTTTATTATCAGTTGTTTTATTCATAGGCGCAGTTTCGGTATACGCGCACGGTAAAGCATTTACAAATAATCAGAATATGGAAAATAAAACATCAACACTTCGTTTGATCTACCCGCAATGGCAGGGTGGAATTGTGGATCATTGGATGCCCGATATTCCGGCAGACGATGCTTCAAGAGGCTACTATCTAGGAGCTCAGTTACTGAACTTCCTGGCTCCCGAAAGTTCACAAAAGACAGTGGAAGTACCGGTTTCACTGGATATAAATGACCGGAAAACGGAAAAAGGGGTCAGTGCACGCAACGTCATCCTGAAACAGACAAAAGCCGCCCTCGAAATAATCAGGGAAAACGCTCCGGAAAAGATCGTTACGCTCGGTGGCGAATGTTCGGTGAGTGTCGTGCCGTTTACTTACCTGGCTGCAAAATATCCGGATGATGTGGCGATTGTCTGGATCGATGCCCATCCCGATATAAATCTGCCTTACGATGACTACAAAGGCTATCATGCCATGGCTTTAACCGCCTGCCTGGGGATGGGCGACGAGGAAATTATCGGTACGCTACCCGGAAAGGTCAATGCTTCGAAAGCGCTGCTCGTGGGATTGCGCTCATGGGATAACGACATGCAGGAACGTCAGAAAGAACTGGGGATAAAAGGTCTTTCCCCGAAAGAGGTCGCCGATAACAGCTCGGCAATCATGGAATGGCTGAAAGGGACCGGTGCCTCGAAGGTCGTTATTCATTTCGACCTGGACGTGCTGGACCCAGCCGAAATCATTGCCGGTGTCGGTGTCGATCCTGACGGGATGAAGATGGATGAAGTGATTCGCGTAATAAATGATATTGCCGCCGGTTATGACCTCATAAGCCTGACCATAGCCGAACCGATGCCGCGCATCGCCATCAAACTCAGAAATATGCTCAATCGGTTACCGTTACTGAAAGAGTAGCAGGAATATCCATTTTTCGTATGTGCAGCTATGGTCTTTCTCCATACATGCACATACGAAAAACAACCGGAAAGAAAAGCTGATCAGTTAATAATATCCTGTTGCAATCTTTTCAGAGCTATAGTCTTTACCCCTTGCTCCTCTCCTGATAAGATAATATCAGCCAACATTCTACTCACTTCTCTTGTAGAATTTCGCAGATAGCCATCGAACATAGCCTGCATCGCTTCATCACTAAAAACTTTCCTTACGATTGGAATGCAAATAAACAAAGGCAGATAATACAGTTTGTTCACTTTTTCTTTTTTAGGATCGGTTTCCATCGCGGAACAGACATGAAAACCGTCTCTGACAGCCATTATTGCCTCCCTGACAATCTCCCGATTTTTAAGAAAAGCCTTCATTGTACCTCCGGCTTTCAGAACTCCGGCCGAAAACCCGGCTATAAACGCACAATGCGGAAGAAGCCATGTGATGATCTGACCGGATATAAATGGCTTCATACCGGCATCATCCATTGCATCCGCTATTTTCCGTACACGCGGCGTTATTTCACCGGACATTTCACCAAGCATTGTTTTTGAATATTCAGAGCCTGAAATAATCGTATCGAGCCCTCTTTCATTCCGACCTCCTCCTGCCATAAAAGGAAAACCGAAGAAATATTGTCCGGGCGATATATATTGACTTATTCTTTCTAGATCATCATACCATATATTCTGAAAGAAAAGAATATGGGCCTTTCCCGCAGATTCTTTCAGAACAGACAAGACTTCTTCGGGATGGAGATTATTGGTTGCCACGATAATATATTCAAAATCATTGTCGACCGAAAGAATATCCAGGACCTTGGGACGGAAAACGATCTCCGCTTTTACCTTTCCTCCATTCCTGAAATCCGTGCAATGAATATGTATGCCATTCTCTTCTATCGATTTCTTTTTCCCCTTTCTAACCAGAAAACTGATGTCATGCCCTGCCTCGGTCAATTGCCAACCATAGGTGCAGCCAATCACGCCCGCGCCAAAAATAAGAATCTTCATACTGAAATATATTTATTGTTTGCTATTCGGAAGGAAGATCGATAAACGCCGAACGGAACAGTCCGTGATATCCGGAATAGACCGGTTCACAGGCATTGGAAAGCTGGGCCGGTGTAAATCCGGAAAAATCTTTCAGCTCTTTTACCAGGTGCGACTTGTCATAGTAACCGCATTCATAAGCCAGTTCTGTCAATGTCATGCCGGTATGCAACTGCATCAAATGGTGCAACTTCTGAAAACGCATGATTTGCAGGAAATCTTTCGGGTTCACTCCGATCTTTTCACAAAAAACACGTCTGAACTGTTTGTGACACAGACAGGCGGTTTGCGCCAGACTATCTATATCGGCATTTCCCTGTCGGATAGAGTCTATCACCGCATGAATCCGTTTGTCATCCTCTTTATCGAGCCGGTACATACGGCGGAACAGAAATTTTTCTATCAAGTCGACACATGATAAATCATCAGTCGTCTCGTTTAGACATTGTTCCAAATCAAGTAATTCCGGGTCCTCCAATGCATCGAGCGGAACAGGACGATCCTTCCATTCTACAGGAGGTATTTTGAAGAATCGGCTGGTCCCCGCCGGCTGAAAAACAATGCTAATAAAATCTACACAACCGGAAAAGACAAGGTCTGTATAATCAGCCGTTATGCCATAGAAATGCGACCGGGGCAAATAATCTTTTTCCTGTGATGAATAAGTAAAATTCCCCCGATGAAAACTTAATACCACACACCCCAACGGAACAAGGCGTTGTGAACTTCTCACAACATCTTCCATCCGCAGAAACCAATATTGCTTCACATAAGGAGCGAGCAACACGGAAGGTTGTATGACTTTAAATTTATTCATATCGGGACAAAGTTAAGGTTATTACATGATCCGCCTGGTGTAAAAAAAGGACAAATATGAATGCCCGAGGAAAGAAAAAAGCATTTTGGAACACAGACTTCTGCACATAATAAGAAATAAAAAAACTCCTACAATACCTGAATATTGTAGGAGTTATTCTTTTTAAGAACTTAGCTTGTTTTCAGTGATCCGCCTGGGTCTTGAACCAAACGTTATTTCTTCCTCAATATCAGTACTTTCAGAAATTTAGGCTTTACATCCGTCACGCTTTAGTCCTTAAAAACTGTCTGCTGTTGTCCGGTGTCTGTCTGCCAACATCTTGGGTTCAAATGTACGCATTATTTTTGGACTATGCAAATCGTTGAAAATAAACATTCTAAGGTTAGTGCAAGGTGCAAGCTATATATATAGATATATACTTGCACCTTGCACTAAAAATTTAAGACTAAAAGAAAAAGAGGATACTTTTGCTTGTCTAAGACAATGCCTTTTTATTATTTTGCATTTGTATATTTGTTAGTTTAAATATGTTAGAACATCCAATATGAGTATCAATGATATAATAAACAGTATTTATGAACTACCACAAGTATCTCTTAACACCTTAATTCGTTTGGTGTCAGAGGTTGAGTATCCTAAACATTTTCATTTGTTTTTAGAAAACAGAAAAGGAACTAAATCTTATTTTGTAAAAAAAGGAATAGTAAGGGCATATACCCATAAAGATGATAAGGATATTACATTTTGGCTTGGTCAAGAAGGTGATTTAATATTTCCGTTGCAGACTCTTTTTGCGGGTTTAGGAGAATACACTAATGTAGAGCTATTAGAAGATTGTGTTTTATATGAAATTGACTTAGAACAATTACAATCTTTGTACTACACTGATATACATATTGCGAACTGGGGACGTAAATATGCAGAATATGCTTGCATAAAATCAGAGAAGTTGTTTATAGCCCGACAATTTAAGACATCTTTAGAAAGGTATCAAGAACTTATAAACGAATATCCCAGTATAACACAACGTGTTCAATTAGGTATAGTAGCATCTTATTTAGGTATTTCCCAAGTTAATTTGAGCCGTATTCGAGCCCAAATAAAGTGAATAATTTATCAAATGTAAAACGCTTTTTTAAAACATGTAAAAAAGAAATAACCTGCAAATAGCGAACTTTGCGCTCAAAAAAATAAAAACGATGAATTGGTTGCTTTTAGTTTTATCGGGGTGCATTGAACTCGCTTTTACGTTTTGCTTGGGAAAAGTAAGCAAGAGTATGGGATTGGAGAAAGGGTTATGGTGTTTAGGAACTGTTAGTGCTATTGCATTAAGCCTATTTATTATAACTAAAGTTCTCAAAACATTACCAATAGGTACAGCCTATGCCGTTTGGACTGGGATAGGTGCAGTTGGGACAGTGTTAATGGGTATTATCTTCTTTAAGGAACCTGTAAGTTTTGGAAGATTGTTTTTTATATTTACATTAATAGCTTCTATTATAGGTTTAAAAGTAGTATCTGCTTAAAAAATAAAATTTTAATAGTACATTTTATAACTAAATGAGCATTGTTTTTATTCATCAGTGCTCATTTTATTTGCTAAATAAGAAGGTTGTAAATGAAAGAAAGGATAAGGCAGATATTATTGGATATTGATTCAGAGATTGATGAAATAGACTTCTATGGTTATGATATTATTTCAATTTCTCTTTCGATGGCGCACCGTTTACGGGTTATCCTTAATGACCTAAGAGAAGAACTACAAAATTATGTTTTTTCAACTAAGGAGGATGAAATATTATTTTTTAAGGCACAAAAACCGGAAATACTTGGGCGGTTGTTGTATTTTCATAAAATATACCGTATAGAAACGCAATGTCCTAATGGTAGTAATGAAGCCGTTAGAAGCTATCTTAATAAGGAACTGGACAATCTGACCTATTTCTTCAATAGGAATTTAGATTTTTATCAGTATTATCGTTCACATTCAACCGTATATGATGAATACTATTTTGTTCGTGGAAAAGCTGATTTAAGATTATGTACGGATAGCGCACAACTTGACAAAGACCCAAATTTCTCAACTGGATATGATTACAAGGTCGCAAAAATTATAGCCAATGAGATGTTACGTATTTATTTAAATAAGAGGTTAGTTAAACTGGAAACCGATAATCTTGTAGAAGATAACCTGCAAAAAGGCACGAAATATCCTTTTCGTTTTACGGGTAAAAAAGTTTTTCTTATAGAATTGGGTTATTCTCTTGTTTCTTCGGGGGACATTAACAATGGAAATGTGGAAATTAAAGAAATAATGAACTTTCTCGGCACAGTGTTTCAAGTGGAATTAGGGGATTATTATGCTGCTTATATTGCCATGAAAGAACGGAAGAAAGACCGAACGGCATATCTTACCCGTTTGCAAGATTGTCTGATTAAGCGTATGGACGAAGATGATAGCAAATAATATTTTTTTCTTTTCGCAAGTAATTATGTTCTTGCAATAAATAAACCATTCAGTATTTCAATTAATATTGAATGGCTTATTGTTTTCATTCAATCTTGCCATATTGAAATCTTGCTTTCAATCAATCAAGCTATCAATACTTCAATAAAACAAGATTGCAGGATTGCAAAATAAACTCATCGGTCGGGGAGCGCCCAGCGGCAAGGGGCGGGACCACCCGTCCCGACGAGCGAAAAATCTTTAGTTAGGGAATGTTTTTCTTTTACTGGCAACACGACTTCGGAGTGAATTTGCCCAAGGTGTTTTGTGGCACGGAAAACGGTTCTATGTGCCATAGAACACACCTTGCTGTTATCTGACGATAACATGATTTCATCGGCTGGCAGTCCGGTGTGTAGCGTCCAACTTTTGAGCTAACATTTCCATATCGTTACTGACCTTCAAATCGGTAATCCTCGCATAAATTTGAGTGGTTCTGATATTGGTATGTCCCAAAATCTTAGATACCGTTTCAATGGGAACACCATTGGAAAGCAGCACCGAAGTCGCACAAGAATGCCTTGCGACATGATAGGTCAAGTTCTTTTCAATTCCGCAAATGGCTGCGATTTCTTTTAGGTAATCATTCATTTTCTGATTGCTGATAACTGGTAAAATCTTACCGTTTGGCAATTTATCTTTGTACTTTTCCAATATGGCTTTTGGTATATCCAGCAATCGGACGGTAGATGTAACATTTGTTTTGTGTCTTTTCCGTATAATCCACAAATTACCGTCAAATCCGGTACGAATGTCCTCCTGCCTTAACTCGCATACATCAATGTAGGAAAGTGCCGTATAGCAGCTAAAAATGAACAAATCACGTACTTGTTCCAGTCGCTTGGTGCAGAACTTGTGATTGTAAATAGCGGTAATTTCTTCCATAGTCAGATAATCCCTATCGGTACGTTCAAATTTTACCCGATAAGACCCGAAAGGGTCGGCAGTCACCAAACCCGTATTCTTGGCAAAGTTTACCACTGTGCGAAAGCGTTGTACGAACTTCATAGCCGTATTATGGCTACATCCGTAGTTGTTCTTGATATACAGCAGGAAATCTTCAATGAATACCACATTTATATCTTTTATGAGCATGTCGGAAACGGAGTACTTGAACTTCATAAACTCGATAAGCCGTTTCTTTGTCAGTTCATAACGTGAATAGGTTTTGTCTGTGGTATTCATTTTGACCTTTTGTAAATACTGCTCGTTGTGCTGTTTGAAGAACTCTATCAAAGTCCGTTCTCTTGCTATCTTGCCTAAAAAAGCGTTCTTTACCAGTTCTGCGGTTACATATCCGTCTTGCGCCATTAACGCATGGTAATGTTGATGAACTGTGCTGCGAATACTTTCCAGCATGGAATTGATGTGTACGGCTTCTGCGGTTCTGCCGGAAGCCTTGCCTAATTTCACGCTCCAGTGAGCCGGATTTATTTCCAGCTTGGTGTTAAACTGGGCTACAACTTGGTCAATAGTGATACGTGCGATAATCGGTGCGTTACCATTCTTCTTTACTGCATTTCGTTTGACGAAATAGAGTAGCTTAAAAGTACTTCTCATAATCTCTTTTTTTAGTTACAAACTTAAATTGATAAACTGAAAATGAGATATTTGCAGTACGGACAAATCAAGACAACAAACCGCCAATTTTGGACATTCCGTGACCTAAAATCTTAGAGGGTGGACAGGTCACGAATTGGTCACGAAAGTGTGTCTTTTTGTGACCTTTTCGTGTCTTAGGTCACAGACATTATACAAAGAAAAACTCCTACAATACCTTGATATTGTAGGAGTTGTACATTTACTGTCCATTTCTGTCCAGCGTTTCTGTGATCCGCCTGGGGTTCGAACCCAGGACCCCATCCTTAAAAGGGATGTGCTCTACCTGCTGAGCTAGCGAATCATCCTATGCGTTACTTCTGTAATGCGGGTGCAAAGATAGAGGGTTGTTTTATATTATGCAAATATTCCAATAACTTTTTTACATAAATTTCAGTCAGCGGTTAAAAACACGCTGGCTTACTGCACATAACAAACACTACTTTTTTACTCCGTTTTTTCCGGTATCACCTCCAGATGTTCACCATTCACCAAAACCCTGACCGGTGAAGGATTCGGCGACGACAATTTCCAGTCAGTCACTCTCCCGTCTTTCCAAGAAAGATCGACACTGATATTTCCCCGTGCCCTGACACCCTTTATCTGCCCTTCCGGCCACGCCCGGCAAGGAGCAGGCAACAACTGGATCACATCATTATGCGACTGCACCAGCATCTCGATCATCGCCGCAGCAATCCCGTAATTGCCGTCGATCTGCAAAGGGATATGATGCGTCGTAAACAGATTATCAAGCATATTGTAAGTCATCAGCCCCTCCAGCATAGCATGCGCCTTGTCTCCCTCCTGTAACCGTGCCCAAAGCATAGAACGCCAGGTCCATGCCCACGACCGGCGGCTGTTCCCCGTATTCTTACGCCATAACAACGACTTGCGGGCAGCTTCAGCCAGTTCGGGAGTCTTTTCAATACTGATCGTACTTCCCGGATAAACAGCAAACAAGTGCGACGTGTGCCGGTGATCCGTCTCCGGTTCACGGTCGATCATCCACTCCATTAAATTACCCTTCCTGCCGATCTGGGGAGGATACAGACGTGCAGCCTTTTCCTCCAGCGCAGCCGCCCATTCCCGGTCGACATTCAGGATACGTGCCGCCCGGATCGTGTTCAGGAAAAGCTCGGAAACAATCTGCTGGTCGTGCGCCACACCGTCTTCGCCACGAGGACCATGCTCCGGCGACCAACCGTTAGGAACTACCAACGTCCCCTCCTTCACACCCGCCAGCTCCGGATACAAAGAGACATCCACCGGCTTATATTCGCTCTCGAAACTTTTACCGCCTTCACCCAAAGTTTTCAAATGACTTTCCCAGTATTCACACAACTCCTTCATCATCGGATAAGCCTGCCGGCGCAGATAAGCAGTATCCTGTGTAAACGCAAAATGTTCCCAGATATGCAGACCGTACCAGGCTGAACCCGGCAAATTCACCTGCCAGCCGTTTCCTCCGAAAGGATTATGAGAAGTATAAACGATCCAGCCGTTCGTTTGTGTCCCGCCCCGGTCACCGATAGCCTCCAGATATTCGAGCGTAGCCAGGCGGTTCGGTTCACGCATTGCGGAAAGGTAGTCGATCATCGGAAGATGACACTCCGGCAGATTTCCTGTTTCAGGCAGCCAGTAAACCATTTGGAAATTGATGTTGCTGTGGTAATCGTTTCCCCAGGGAGCGGCGATCATCCCGTTCCATATTCCCTGAAGACCGGCGGGCAGGCTGCCCGGACGTGAAGTCGAGATCATCAGGTAACGCCCGAAATTAAACAAGATCTCCTCCAATCCCGGATCAGCCGCCTGCCGCCTGTATGCCTCCAGACGACGCGGTACAGACAACCGCTGCAGTGAATCGGGCGATGACGGCAAATCCAACTCCATCCTGCCGAATAATTCCCCGAAATCTTTCAAATGTCTTTTATGTAATTCCGGATAGTCCAGACCACGAATCCGTTCCATCCGTTGTGCGATCTTCGCAGCCGGCTCTTCACCCCGCCAGCCTTTCCGGAAATCCATCTCATAATTAGTTTCGATCGCAAGAATGACCGTGCAGGAATCGGCACCCGCCAGACGCAAGCTCTCCGGTCTCGTTTCGAGCGTTCCGCCGTAATGGACAACGGTTGCTTTCGCCTCGCAATTCATTCCGTTCGCCAGGTGGCTGGTCAGTGTCAGCGACTGTTTCCCTACTGAGATCCGGTCTTGTATCCGCTGCAAGGCAAAAGATAAGCCGGCAGTCAGTCCGCCCGGTCGATCGGCCCGGTAATGCAATACCATCACCTGGTCCGGATAACTGCAGAAAGCCGTACCTGACACGGTGACTCCGTTACGGGTTGCGACAGAAGCCACCTCGCCCCTATCCAGTAAGATTTCACGGACAAACGATCCGCGTTTTACAGGAGCATTGAAGTCGACAATAAAATCCCCGACAGGCTGATACCCGCCAAAACCGTCCTCGGTCACATCGGGTCCGTTCTCGCCGTCAAAGCTCTTGTCGCCTTTGTTGTTGATCGTTCCGCCATTACGGCCACCCGACCAGAAAGAGACTTCGTTCAGGGCATAGCGGTCACGCCCGCTGCCATGAAAGACCGATGCAGCCAACCGTCCGTTGCCTATAGGATAAGGTTCTCCCTCCCACAAACGGACTGGATTCGGATATTTCCCGCCGGTTGCCGCATCCGTTTCTTCATCCAGATAATCCTGTCCCTCGTTAGATTGCCAACGTTTGATCTCCGATGAAGGATCAGGGACACGCGGCAGCTGCGGCACGAGATCGCCTTCCCATACATTATCGTACAGATCGGAAGTCAGTCCCCGTTCATCTTCATTCTCAAAAACTCTTGTAAAAGCCGGTCGATCAGACCACACACGCTGCGTATCCTCACGCGTCACAGCCGGCGTGCATGCAAACAGTGTCACGACCGGCAGCAGAATCAGAAAGGCTAACTTACTATTCATCGATTTTCTATATTTCGTTTTTCCATTCAAGACTGTAAATGTACACTATTATAGGTGCAAAAGAAAGATCATCGGGTATATAAGATATTATTTTCGAATCTGAAGATATTTCCGTAAGTTTGTCCTGGAAAAAAATTAATAAACATACTTTAATTAATATGGCAGACGATAAGAAAATTATTTTCTCGATGGTTGGTGTGAATAAGACTTTCCCGCCCCAAAAACAAGTATTGAAAAATATTTATCTGTCTTTCTTCTATGGAGCCAAGATCGGTATTATCGGTTTGAACGGTTCCGGTAAGTCCACCTTACTGAAGATCATCGCAGGCATTGAAAAAGAATACCAGGGAGAAGTAGTATTTTCGCCCGGCTATTCGGTAGGTTACCTGGAACAGGACCCGAAACTGGAAGCTGGCAAGACTGTGAAAGAAATCGTACAGGAAGGTGTACAGGATATTGTAGACACATTAAAAGAATACGAAGAAGTAAACGAAAAATTCGGTGATCCGGAAGTGCTGGAAGATCCCGACAAGATGGATGCACTGATCGCCCGTCAGGCAGAATTGCAGGACAAGATCGACGCAACCGATGCCTGGAACCTCGATAGCCGCCTGGAACGTGCGATGGATGCACTGCGTTGTCCGCCCGAAGATCAGATAGTCGATACGCTGTCAGGAGGTGAACGCCGCCGTGTTGCCCTTTGCCGCCTGTTGCTTCAGCAGCCGGATGTGTTGCTGCTCGATGAGCCGACCAACCACCTGGATGCCGAGTCGATCGACTGGCTGGAACAACACCTGCAGCAATATGCCGGTACGGTGATCTGTATCACGCACGACCGTTACTTCCTCGACCATGTGGCAGGCTGGATTCTGGAACTCGACCGTGGCGAAGGTATTCCCTGGAAAGGTAATTACTCTTCCTGGCTGGATCAGAAGACGAAGAAGATGGCTATGGAAGAAAAGCAGGCCAGCAAACGCCGTAAAACCCTGGAACGCGAGCTGGAATGGATCAACATGGCCCCCAAAGCCCGTCAAGCCAAAGGTAAGGCTCGTCTGAACTCATACGAAGCGTTGCTGAACGAGGACCAGAAAGAACGTGAAGCCAAGCTGGAAATCTTTATCCCGAACGGTCCGCGTCTGGGAAATAAGGTGATCGAAGCACAGCATGTAGCGAAGGCTTTCGGTGAGAAGTTGCTGTTCGACGACCTCAACTTCATGCTTCCTCCGAACGGAATCGTCGGTGTGATCGGTCCGAACGGTGCCGGTAAGACAACGCTGTTCAAGATGATTATGGGCATGGAAAGCATCGACAAAGGTACATTCGAAGTGGGCGAAACCGTGAAAGTTGGTTATGCCGACCAGACACATAAAGATATCGATCCGAAAAAGACCGTTTTCCAGGTTGTTTCCGGAGGACAGGAATTTATCCGCGTAGGTGGAAAAGAGATCAACTCGCGTGCTTACCTGTCACGGTTCAACTTTGCAGGTGCCGACCAGGAAAAACTTTGCGGTGTCCTGTCAGGTGGAGAACGCAACCGCCTGCATCTCGCCATTACACTGAAGGCTGAAGCCAACGTGCTGCTGCTGGACGAACCGACCAACGATATCGACGTGAACACACTGCGTGCACTGGAAGAAGGTTTGGAAAATTTTGCCGGATGTGCCGTTGTCGTTTCCCACGACCGTTGGTTCCTCGACCGTATCTGTACGCATATTCTGTCGTTCGAAGGCGATTCGAATGTGGTCTTCTATGAAGGAACATATTCCGAATATGAAGAATACAAGCGCAAACAGGGCGGAGATACAGAGCCTAAGCGCGTACGTTACCGTAAACTTATTGTTGATTAATTACTATATAATTCATTTAGAACCATGAAAAAAAGAATGCTCTGCATGGCGGCTATCGCTGCTGCTTTCCTCTGTTTCGGAAGCGATGCAAACGCACAGAAAACAATCAAGTTGTTCAACGGGAAAGACCTTTCCAACTGGAACTTTGTCGTCGACAAAAATTCCGTTCCGGCCGAACAGGTTTATTCCGTAGGCGACGGTGTGATCAAGATCAAAGGACAGCCTTTCGGTTACATGTACACGAAAGAGAAATACGACAACTATAAGTTGCATGTGGAATGGCGTTGGCCGAATGGTGACCAGGGTGCGAACAGCGGTATTTTCCTGTTGATCGCCGACCCGAAGAATCCGTTCCCGAACGGTATCGAATGTCAGTTGCATGCAGGAGATGCCGGTGATTTTGTTTTGCTTGGAGGTTCCGACCTGCTGCAATTCCAGAACAAGCCGGGTCAGCCCCGTCCCGGTTTCCCGGTAGTGAAAAAGAACGCTCCCAGCAGCGAGAAGCCTGCCGGAGAGTGGAACGAAGCCAACATCTACGTGAAAGACGGTAAGATCAACGTCTACATCAACGGCGTTTATCAGAACACGGGATGGAACAAGCAGAAAGACGGTTACATCGGCTTGCAGAGCGAAGGGAAAGAAGTGGAGTTCCGTAATGTGACGCTCACTCCCTGGTAAGATTGCAATAAACACAGAATTTGCTAAATAGAAACAGAGGCGGTAGCTTGACAGAGTAAAATCTACAAGCTACCGCTTTTATATTATTCTACTTCTATGCAACTTTTTGAAGTAAAAACAGTGCCATTTTCCGTAATTCCTTCGATGATGACACTGTAGGTCGTAGCATTATCTGAAGAGTAAAAAGAGACTTTTGCTTTCCGGTCTTTCCCGAAAGAAACAGCAGGTTCCCAATGGAGCGTTGTACGTAGATCAGGTTGCAGGGTCGTATCTGAGAGTAAATATTTAGGTGCATAAAACGCTTCCGGTTTTTGGTAACCGGATAACACACTATTAAATAATGATGTGTTGTCTTTTTTTATTTTCTCCCCATATTTGGTAGTAATAACCAAAGCTTTTCTAGGTATCATATCCAGATTCACCCCGCGAGTCTGTCCAAATGTTGAATAGTCAGTTCCCACAATAAGCATCCTGGAGCCGGAAATCACACCTATAGATTTAATAGAAGAGGCTGGTATCATATTAATATCATAACCGTTAGCCATTACCTGGTCATTAATAATGATCAAACAAGGAGGAGGCTCATGCGTTTCTCCCCGACTTAATTTCTCAAAATAAGACCTATACTGCATCATACCTGGCAAATCATTCAGTAAATCATATGTGTAGACCGGATTTTTACGACTGATCTCTTCCTCTCCTATCTCATGTAGATTCAAACGCTCAAAGAATGATTTCTTAGCCAAAACAGATTCACGCTTCTTTCCGGGAATATCGACATTCGGTAACTCGATCGTTCTTATACTATGATCTTTCAGATATTTCTCCGTCGCCTTCGTTTGATAGGCTATCGCCTTTCTTTTTTTATCGGCCTCTTCAGGAGGAAATCGGTGAAACTGCTTCACAACAGGAAAAGTATCTTCATTTATTGTTAAAACAATATTCTCCGAATTTCCTTTTTTTGTCATAGCCTGGATCACACAAAGGGTACTATCGGGAAACTCAAATCCGCTAAAGTTAAAATGCCCCTCTTTATCTGAAACGACAATGTCCGAATAATGATTTTCTGGCATATAAAGAATGACACTAGCCTCATCAGTCGCCTCTTTTTTAAAATATCCATCTTTTACCTGTCCTGTCAAATGCTGAGAAGTTTCATACGGCAACACAGGAGTGATATATTCTTCTTTCATCAGAGAAACGATATTATAACGCCGCCACCCCTGTGTAAGCATAAGTACATCGGCGGCATTTATAGCTAGACGGTTATCTGACTGCAGGTAATAAGATGGATTCTCAATATATCCTTTCAACTCGGATGTCAATAACAAGTCCGACAAAATGGAAGAGGTTGTATCGGGCGACAAGTCTCTGTCATCGGTAACTGCCACTGAAAAAGAGCCCTTCTCTTCTACTCCTCTTGCATCATCCAGACAAATATCCAAAACAATCTTTTCCCGTTTTCCATACGCAGGTTTATCTACAGAAACAGAGACAGTTGCCTGATCTTTATTCAAGCAAAAGATCAAGCGTTCACTTAGTACATTCCCTGCAGGATCGAGTAATGTAATCTGTGAAACTCCGGACGGAAAGCTCTCTGAATTCAGTATCAAATAATCCTGCTCTGCTTTCCAACGTCCCCAATACTGCATATATCCACGTGTATGGATCAGGACGAACAAAGAATCTTTCGGATAACTTAAAGCTTCGGATTCAGAGACTGAAATAACGACCTTACCCCGGCTTCGTTCCACTTTCAATGCGACTGTATTTTCAGCTTCGGGCAACTTGAATCGTTTCTTGTCTCCAAATTCATTGATACATTCCGCATAATACTGCTTACCGGGTAATGCTTTCAACATAAAATATCCCATCCCCAGATGTGTAGAGGTAAATGAAGTCAACGTATCTTGTTTCTCGTCCAAAATATATCCGCTTATGTTGCGGTGTAAACCATCTTTTCCAATAGCTTTAAAAGCTATTTTATGAACTATCTCCTGCGGCAATCGTCCCCCTTCGGGAAAAAACTGAATGTCGTAGTCGAATGCCGTTCCAGCGTATTTCTTCTCTATCTTTTGCTTTATATGTGACAGGATATAAATATTTTTCTGAAAAAAATAATCTTCTTTATTTCTCATATAAGCTGTATAGGCCCGAATATTATATTCACCAGACTGCGTATGTTCTGGTATCTGTAAATAACCATAATAATGATCCAAAGAGTCTGGACGGATCATCACACGATTAACGATAGAGTCATTATCGGCAATCAACTCCGCATAAACATAACGGCTGTTTGCTACAGGATGATGACTTGCTGCATCGACCAGATAAGCACGAAACCATATTTTCTCACCGGACAAATACATAGGCTTATCCAAATGCAGATGTAACTTTTCCTGGGGATACAATTCCCGCTGAATCTGAAGTTTACGCTCCACACCGCTTGTCGGTAATTGAGAAAAAGCAGGCAAACAAGAAAAAAACAGAATGATTAAAAGAAATGATTTCTTCATAAGCCACTGATATTTAGTACATCTACAAATATAAGATAAAAATATCACGTAACAAATCGGTTTCTTCATTGTTGTATCTAAGTCAACAATAAAACGAACGCCAACATGAGACTGTACAGATCATTATATCTTCTTCTGCTACTATTGGTTATGCATATAACGGGGCAGGCGCAATTGCAAAAGGTTATCAAGGATATTTTTTCAGCTGACGAAATAACAACGGAGCATACCGACTCCGACTCTATCGATTCGTCCGGGTTACAAAAATACGATGAGACTTTCAAGCTGAAAAGTGGACAGATACAGAAACTCGACTCGCTACGGAAAGAGTCGGTCGCCAAAGAGAAAGAGATGAAATATCACGACAGCTGGTGGCAGACGGGGAAACATATCCTTTATTTCGTATTGGTATTGCTGGGGCAATTCCTGCTGTTCCGCCTATCTTCCTGGCTTTACAAGAAAGTGAAAAACCGTATCCAGCAGTTGAAAGATACCAAGCTAAAACCAATCTCCATACAGAATTATGAGATACTGGATACGCAGAAACAGGTCTCCCTGTTGATCTTCCTGGCGAATATCCTCCGCTATCTCCTATTGTTCATCCTACTGGTTTTAACGATACCGATCCTTTTCTCTATCTTCCCGCAGACAAAGGAACTGGCGTATAAGATCGCCTATTATATCTGGAATCCCGTAAAGGATATCCTGGAAGGCATCCTCGGCTATATCCCTAATCTTTTCACGATCATCGTGATCTGCCTGGTTATAAAATACGTCATTAAGGGCATCCGGTATCTTGCCACGGAGATAGATGCGGGTAGGTTGAAGATTAACGGTTTTTATTCGGACTGGGCGATGCCGACCTATCATATTATCCGGTTCCTGCTGTATGCTTTTATGATTGCGATGATCTATCCTTATCTGCCGGGAGCCAATTCGGGAGTCTTTCAGGGAGTATCTGTTTTTGTCGGGTTGATCGTCTCGCTCGGCTCCAGCACGGTGATCGGGAATATTATTGCCGGGTTCGTGATTACTTATATGCGTGCCTTCAAACAGGGCGACCGGATCAAACTGAACGATACGGTAGGCAATGTGATCGAAAAGACCGCTTTCGTCACCCGTCTGCGCACCATCAAGAATGAGATCGTGACGATACCGAACTCCTTCATCATGTCATCACAAACAGTCAACTATACATCGTCGGCACGTACCTACGGGCTGATCATCCACTCGGAAGTAACGATCGGCTACGATGCCCCCTGGCGCAAGGTGCATCAACTTCTGATAGATGCCGCCAAAGCAACACCCGGAGTGATACCTGAACCGGCTCCCTTCGTTCTCGAAACGGCCCTGAGCGACTTCTACCCTGTCTACCAGATCAACGCTTATATCCAGGAGGCGAACAATATGACAACCATCTATTCCGCCCTTCACCAGAATATCCAGGACTATTTCGATAAGGCTGGCGTAGAGATCATGTCGCCCCATTACACGGCGTTCCGGAATGGCAATGCTTCTACGATCCCCAAGGAAGAAGAGACGAAAACGAATTAAGCAGGCTTACTGCCTATCTGTGCCCTTTTCCATTTGACGAAGCCGTCGATGGGTTTGTCGAGTTGGAAAAGGAGGCGGTCGTCGGCAACGGTTATCAAGACGGCGGAGGGAATCAGAGGGAGACGCATGTGGTCTACGTTGAAAGAGGCTTTCATGATGATCTCACAACCGTCATAGACAACCTCTTTGGCGAGGGTCACCGGAAAATCCTTTGCTACCAGATAGTATGCCGAACGCTCATAAGCGCACCAACAATCGTCTTCCAGATAAAGGTAGACGTATTTGTCGTTATCTACTTCGTTAAAATAAATCAAGTCTATGTCTGTTACCTGTGTCATAAGTTGGTTGTTTTTCGAGAGATTGTTTGTAAAATTCGTACTATGTTCGTTTTTAGTAGAAAAACAGTACCACTTACCCTAATTTTATCGCTTTTATCCGGTAATCGTTTTCCTGTTGCAAGAGCCACTGTATTCGTTAGGCTACGCAGAGGCTTGGTTTGGACGATTGCCAGGGGATAAAAGTGCTAGAATCATAGTTCACGTAGGACTATGTCACAATAAGAGAACAGACTTTTTATAGATGATAAACAAGAGATTTTGTCGCATGCAGACTCACTTTTCACCAAAATGAGGCAAAGTGTACATGAAAGCAGAACGGCTCCGAGAAAATTTCCGGATACCGAATGTGTACCGTCCTCTGTGAGACAGGCGAAAAAAAGGTACAATCAGCGCCAGAAGCTATTTCAGGCAGGTCTTTACAAAATAAAGCCTAAAGATCAATTCTTTTAAAATAAATATATATCTTTGAGCACAGAAAAACTTAGTCCTACGTGAACTACGTCCCCATTGCTGCCACTCCTTCTGCACAGCGTTCCCCATCGATCGCTGCGGAGACAATCCCTCCTGCATAACCAGCTCCTTCCCCGCAAGGGAAAAGTCCTTTTAGGGTAATATGCTGATACGTATCGCGATCACGAAGAATGCGAACAGGGGAAGACGTACGTGTTTCCACTCCTATCATCAGTGCTTCGTTGGTCAGGAAGCCTTTCGATGTTTTCCCGAAATAACGGAAACCATCCCGCAAACGGCTGGTTACAAATTCGGGCATCCAAAAATGAAGCGGTGAAGCCAGTAAACCGGGTGTATAAGATGATACAGGCAAGTCGAAGGAGTTTTTCTTATTGACGAAATCATTCATACGCTGTGCCGGAGCTGTCTGTTTCATGCCGCCGTTCAACCAGCAGACTTCCTCCAAACGCTCCTGAAAAGCCATCAGGGCTAATGGAGAATCGGCAGGAACTGTCATTTCTTCCTGTTTCATCAGTTCGAAATAGTCTTCCGGACGGATCTCCACCACCATGCCGGAATTGGACCAGCGGGAACCGCGATTAGACGGAGACATTCCATTGACAACAACCTGTTTAGGACCACTCGCCGCCGGCACTACGAATCCTCCCGGACACATGCAAAAAGAATAGACTCCCCGACCATTTGCCTGGGTTACAAAACTATACTCGGCTGCCGGAAGATACTTGCCTCTTCCCTCCCGCCGATGATACTGAATCTGGTCGATTAGTTCCTGCGGATGTTCCAGACGGACACCGACAGCGATACCTTTTGCTTCGATAGGAATCTGTTTCTCATAAAGATACCGGTAGACATCACGGGCAGAATGGCCTGTTGCCAAGATAACCGGACCATAAAAACTTTTACCTGTATGGGTTTCCACTCCGATCACTTCGTCTTTTTCGATGATCAAAGCATCCATACGGGTTTCAAAATGAACCTCTCCTCCACAGCGGATGATCTGCTCGCGGATATTCTCTATCACGCGGGGCAGTTTGTCCGTTCCGATATGCGGATGAGCATCGGCGAGAATGGAGGTACTCGCTCCATGCTGGCAGAAAACATTCAATATCTTATCTACCGATCCGCGTTTCTTGCTGCGGGTATATAGTTTTCCATCGGAATAAGCTCCCGCCCCACCTTCTCCGAAACTGTAATTCGATTCACTGTTTACCGTATGTTCACGGCTGATCAGAGCTATATCTTTCTTACGCTCACGTACATTCTTTCCTCTTTCAATGATGACCGGACGCAAACCCAATTCAATCAGGCGAAGGGCTGCGAACAAGCCTCCCGGACCGGCACCGACTACCACGACCTGTTTTCCAGCCGATACATCTTTATATTCTATAGACTGAAACTCCGGTTCTTCCGGTTGCTCGTTAATAAAAGCACGTAGTTTGACATTTACATAGATCGTACGCTGGCGGGCATCAATAGAGCGTTTCAGAACCCTGACAGCCTGTATCTCTTTCGGAGCAGCACCTGTCTCCCGGGCTACCACCTGTTTCAACGACTGCTCGTTTGCTGCCTCTTCCGGCAAAATGCGGAGTTGTAATTCTTGTATCATTATTTATTTCTTTGCTGATAAAAATGGGTATTTAACCGAACAATTGACGGAATGCCTCTTCGACCTTTTTGACCTGTATAATCTGTATTTTACATTTTGCCGTATCGAATCCTTTCAGATTATTATGAGGGATAATAATACGGGTAAAGCCTAGCTTCTCAGCTTCCAGGATGCGTTGCTCGATACGGTTGACCGGACGGATCTCTCCCGACAAACCGACTTCACCACACATGCACACACCTTGTTCGATACTGATATCGAGACTCGACGAAAGGATCGCACTGATAACAGCCAGGTCGATTGCCGGGTCGTTCACCTTCAATCCGCCCGCGATATTCAGAAAGACATCTTTCTGTATCAGCTTAAATCCGGCACGTTTCTCCAGGACAGCCAGGAGCATATTCATCCTCCGAAGATCGAACCCGGTCGCACTACGTTGCGGGGTTCCGTAAACAGCCGAACTGACCAAAGCCTGTGTCTCGATCAGGAAAGGGCGAATCCCTTCGATGGCGGCGGCAATCGCCACACCGCTCAGTCCTTCATGGTTTTGTGTCAACAGCAGTTCCGACGGGTTACTGACTTCACGCAAACCATCCTGGCGCATTTCGTAAATTCCCAGCTCCGCCGTACTGCCGAAGCGGTTCTTAATGCTTCGGAGGATACGGTACATATAATGCTGGTCACCCTCGAACTGAAGAACCGTATCAACGATATGTTCCAATACTTTTGGCCCGGCAATACTTCCTTCCTTATTAATATGCCCTATCAACAGGACAGGAACACCACTTTCTTTGGCATACTTCAGGATGGCAGCACTACACTCACGTACCTGCGACACGCTGCCGGGAGAAGATTCTACAAGCTCCGTATAGATTGTCTGAATAGAGTCTATGATCAATAAATCCGGTTGTACGTTACGTGCCTGGATAAAGATTTGTTCCAAATTGGTTTCACTAAGAATAAAACATTCCGGGTTTTCATGAGCGATACGATCGGCGCGAAGTTTCAGTTGCCGGCTGCTTTCCTCACCGGAGACATATAACGTTTTCAGATTGTTCAGCCTCAAAACCGTTTGCAAGACCAAAGTCGACTTACCGATACCCGGTTCACCGCCGATCAGTACCAATGAACCTTTAACCAAACCGCCTCCCAAGACACGGTTCAGCTCTTCGTCTTTCAAATCGATTCGTGTTTCTTCTTCGGATGTAATGTCGCGAAGCAGTACCGGACGGACTTTCCCTGTTTCTGTTATACCAGGAATAATCCGTTTTGCAGCAGGATCTTTAGTTGCTACGATCTCCTCCACATACGTATTCCACTCGCCGCAATTCGGACACTTACCGATCCATTTAGGAGAGTCTGCTCCACAATTGGAGCAGACATATACTGTTTTTGTCTTAGCCATACATCTTTAAGATTTGGCGTAAAGATAGGAAAAGTTAGCCAAATAAGTCGAGTGTAAGTTGTTTCTTCTCCGCCTCCAGCTTACGCAGATGACGCTTGCCTTGCGGGGTAACGATTTCCATTTTATCGAAACGGGTACGGATCACGGTAGTCACCGTATAGCTGATGTTGACCGTCTCACCCAGCTCGCTTAATTTACGTGCGATCTCCAGTACGCAATCGATACACATTCCGCTCGTAAAAGAAATCTTTTCGTCGAACATCTGCTTTTTGAAATCTTCGTCACACATATAGAAGTCGATCGTCTCGCCCCCTTTGTTATAAATGCCTTTCCAACGGTAACGACTGTCTTTCAATACCGGCGAGATTATTTCAATCGTTGCTTTATTATCCTTGATAGTCGGCAGATCGTCCGAACGAAGGATAAAGTAATCGAACTGTTCCCGTTTCACTTCCAGAGAACCTGAACGGGCACGGTTCTTGTCATTCAATTCCCGTACATTAATTTTCGTCACTTTGGGATATCCGCGCAACGCTTCATAGAAGTTGGATTTATATTTACAGAATTTCGGCCAGGAAGCCAACAGTTCTACCAATTCGCGAGGTATCAGAGCTCCCGCCTGCTTCAATTTAAGCGAACGTTTCAGGAGGGAGATCTCTTTCTGCATATCTTCCTCATCCGTATTGGTCCGGTCTACCAAAGGCTGCCCGCCGACAGACAAGGTCGGCCTGGTTAAAACCTGCATCAGAATATTTAATACTACCGAGATAGAGCGCGAACTCTCGCCTGCTATCGGCCATACGACCCGATATCCGCCTTCCTGTGAAAAGGGTTCACAATGGGCAGTCATCTTCACATCCAGCAGATCTGCCAGGACACGCAGCATGGAAAGTATCTCTTTCTCACACCGATGTTTAATCCAGGCATCCATATAAGCGGATTTATCGTTAAATGAATAACGTAGTTCAAGTTTGTTGTCAAACTTTATCATAAAGTCATCGTGTTATTTGTCCTAATTCCAGCTAATTATTTCACGGGGTGTTCTTTTGGCTTACGATCAAAGAACGGATTCTTCGAAGAAGCACTGACAGGGATAGCCATGACGCATTTACTATCCTCACCCAGCCATCCCAAACGCTGCGCAGCCAGGCCGGCACTAAACATAACACGCGTATCCAGACGTAAATCGGAAGCCGTAGCACAAGCCGACCCGATGGCAATACCTAAATCCACTGAATTGATGGTACACGGCACTTCTGCCGGTTTCTCCACGCAGGTATCAAAACCACAATGTGCACAGTTCAAACCTTGCACCTGCTGGCGTGTACCAAGTATCACGACCGCTTCGGCACTCAGAACATTATCCGCATCACGTAAGAAAAACTTCAATCCGGTTTCAGCTGCCACCTTCAGCATCTCGTCAGACAAGCGTTGTATATCTTCGTCAGTAACCATTGCTATTTCTATAATATCGATTCCCTTCCCCTTGGGAGCCGTACGGGCAGCCGTCATCATCTGACGGACAGCCTCTAACACATGTTCGTGCCGTATTTCTCTTTCGTTCTGTATCATCTTTTTATTGGTTTAGCAGGACACAAAGATACACTTTTACTCGCTTTCGAGTTCAAGATTGGTCATCTTTTCTGTAATCATGAACGGATAATCGGGATATTCATACAGGCTGAAACGTGGTTCAGTCTTTCCCTCGCAATAATTCCAGATGCTGCGGTACTCCTTCACATCCTCTCCCATCTCTTCCAATTGCCGCAAATAGGCTGCCACCGACTTGTTCTCTACAATATATACCTGCCCCAATTTATTGATGATCGGGCTATGGCGACGACCGGTATCATGGTCAAACCTCAAGATACGTTTTCCTTCGGCTGTCAATCCTACAGTCTTAAATGTCATACTCTTGCCTATTGCCGGAAGATTCAGCACGTTACGATCTGTCGCAGCGAACAGCAAATGATTCTCACGCAGGAAATTATACAGCTTCCTGCCCAAAGGACGCTTGTTGGTCACTATATCGTCCAGTTCAGCCAATTTATCATCAGGAACTCTTCCGAAAATCTTTTCTTCATGCTGTTCCTGGAGTGAACGGCTGTTTGGTGTGAATACGGCATAATTTTCATGGAAGCCTTTCACAGAAAAGGTGTAATAACAGATCACCCCGACAGAGTTGAGTGTTTGCCGCAATTTAGCCGTATGTCCGCGACGGGAAGCAGCAACGGTATAAACCAGCTGGTTCGTAATCACCCAACCGGCATCGAGTATCGCTTTTATAGCACGTTTTGCTTCCGGAGTTACCTCCAAAGGAGACTGGAAATGTGTTTGGATAATGAACTGGGAAACTCCGACAGTCGATGCTTTTTCCTTGAACTCTCTAAGGATAGAGACCAGTTCGTCGGTTATTCGCAAAGGCAGATAGGCCAGCAAACGCGATCCCAGACGGACCCGCTGCAACTCGGCCAACTTCTCCCCTTCCGGACGCAATTCATTCGCTTTGCGCTTCCGGACAGCCATCTTATAGACGGCATCCAATATTTTACGTAATGTAGCGTTCTGGCTCATCAAAGCATCTCCGCCGGTGATCAGAATATCGCGCAGCTGGGCATCTTCTTCAAAATAATGCATCAAACGGCGTAACTTCTTATCCCATGTTTCTTTCGGCTTCAATGCTTCAAAATCAAAGTTAAGACGCTCGCTCTGAAAATCATACATACGCTGGCAGGAAGCACACAAACCACCGCAGGCACGCCCCATTGAATCAGGGATCAGGATAGCAACTTCCGGATAACGGCGGTGAATATTATGTCCTTCCGGCAATAGCCATCCGGCAGCATTCGGTTTACCGGCTTCCACTATATCTTCTTTTTCCCAGGCTTTTATACTTCCATAGGTATCGACCAATTCATTTGAATAAAGGATATATGAGCGGATTGCCTGGTCGTCATATCCATCTTTTTCCGGATTCAGCAAAGACAGGTAATAAGGGGTGACGAAAAATGGCATACCTTTCTTCCTAGCCCGCGCAAGCAGATGCATCATTTCTTCCGAAAGAGATTCTCCCAGGAAATAATTCAGTTCTGTCGGACTTTTGATTGCCAGAGACAAATGGAAACGTGCTGTATTCCACCATTCTTTCACCTGATCGTACTTTTCATCATAGGTCATTTCCGGTGAGAACTGAAAACGGGACGAAGGTGCATTCCTCCGCTCGATCTTACGGATCAGCCGCTTTATTATACGGTCTTTATTAGCCTCACGTATGGCAATAACATCTTCATCCAATCCTGTAGGCCAGCGATTCATCTGGCGTTTTACCAAAGCACGATCCGGTTCCGCCACTTCCGGATGCTCCAACAACATGAACTGATGGTAAAGATCTATAAACAGGTCAGGCGAAACCTCTTCTGTTAATTTACCTGCCAGTAATTGCCAGAAATAAGTGATAGTCTGTATAGGCATCTCCTCACCGGTCGAAAGTTCATCTATCGGCGATCCATCATATTCTATTAAAAGCAAAATACGCTTCGCCACGGCATTTCCCATATTACTGCCACCTCCGTTGATTTCAATCCGGGAAGAAACAAACGAGCGTAGAGCCTCCCTGAACAGTTTCACGTTCAGACTCTCTTCCGCCATTGTCACCAAATGAGGAAAGTCCCTGTTAAACACTTTGAGTAAATAAGAATTGTCGTACGTTAGTTCTTTTCTTTTAATCATAAACATCACTGCTTTTTAGATAGATTAGAATAATATGTGAATCATGCCGCTTACCTGGAGAGATTATGTCCGGGGATACATTACACTTGTCTACAAATATAATATTTTTAATCGGAAACGCATGAATTTTCACTTTTAAAACATCCTAATTGATAAAATTTTAAGAGCAAAATGACATTCTTATGAGCTTTTTATTACATTTTGATTTCATTTCCGGATTTATATAAGAAAGAGGATATTTTTACTTTTACATAAACCTTGAAAAATATGAGTTAGATTTTGTTTTTATCAAAAACTTTTTCTATCTTTGTAGAAAGTAATATTTGAGGCTAAAGCCTCTCATTTTAGGTAAAGGTATTGGTCATTATAAGTATTACGAAAAGTCTACTTGTGAAAGTAGACTTTTTTTTATTTCATTATAGTCGAAACCGGCTTAACTACGATAAATCACCCCATTATTAAAATATAATATACGAAAAAGGCCCTACAAATATCTTGTAGAACCTCTTACATTTTACCTGTATCCGGTAATCTTGCGGAGAGAGAGGCTCTCGAACTTATACTTTCACAGAATATCATAAAACTGCAAACGACTGATAATCAAGTGTAAATTACAATATAGAGTAAAAGTAAATGTTTCTAAATGTCTTTTGCTATCTCAATAATTGGGTGTATATTTGGGTGTAGAATTTCAAACGCACCCAATTATGAATATCAAGCGCAACATCATTTTTGCATTGGAGAGCCGGAAAAAGAACGGTGTGCCAATCGTAGAGAACGTACCCATCCGTATGCGTGTCATCTTTGCCAGCCAACGCATCGAGTTTACAACGGGCTACCGGATTGACGTAGCCAAATGGGATGCAGATAAGCAGCGGGTAAAGAACGGATGTACCAACAAGCTAAAGCAAAGTGCAGCCGAAATCAATACGGACTTGCTGAAATACTATGCCGAAATCCAGAATATTTTCAAGGAATTTGAGGTGCAGGAGGTCATGCCAACGACCCAACAGTTGAAAGATGCGTTCAATTTGCGAATGAAAAATAACAGCGAGGAGCAGCAGGAAGACACTAAAATAAGTTTTTGGGATGTATTTGATGAGTTTGTCAAGGAATGTGGCAATCAGAACAACTGGACAGAATCCACATACGAAAAATTTACAGCCGTAAAAAATCACCTCAAAGAGTTCAAAGAAGATGTAACTTTTGAGTATTTCGATGAGTTCGGACTAAACGAGTATGTAAACTTCTTGCGTGACAAGAAAGACATGAGAAACAGTACCATCAGCAAACAGATGGGATTCCTCAAATGGTTTCTGCGATGGAGTTTCAAAAAGGGATATAACCAAAACATTGCATACGATACATTCAAACCGAAATTGAAAACCACTTCAAAGAAAGTAATCTTTCTGACATGGAACGAATTGAATAGACTGAAAGACTATCAGATACCCAAAGACAAACAATATCTGGAACGTGTCCGGGATGTTTTCCTGTTCTGCTGCTTTACCAGTCTGCGTTATTCAGATGTTCGCAACCTAAAGAGAAGTGATGTCAAGTCCGACCACATAGAAGTTACCACCGTTAAAACGGCAGACAGTCTGAGTATTGAACTGAACAAGTACAGTAAAGCCATACTTGAAAAATACAAGGACATTCATTTTGAAAATCACATGGCACTGCCAGTCATCAGCAATCAGAAGATGAATGATTATCTGAAAGAACTGGGAGAACTGGCAGAAATTAACGAACCTATACGTGAAACCTACTATAAAGGGAATGAGCGCATAGATGAAGTTACCCCGAAATACGCATTGCTCAGTACCCATGCAGGAAGAAGGACATTCATCTGTAATGCGCTGGCTCTCGGTATTCCAGCACAGGTTGTAATGAAATGGACGGGACACAGCGACTACAAGGCAATGAAACCGTACATTGACATAGCCGATGATATTAAGGCTAATGCAATGAACAAGTTTAACCAACTATAAAAGTATCAATCAGTTTCATAGATTATCATTATTAAAGTTATCTTTGTCAGAACAAGATTTATTAATATGGAAAGTAACAATAATCATAATATAGATAAAAGGAATTTTGACGCTTTTGTCCATGCTGTCGGTTCGGAAATAGAACAGGCGCAAGTCCGTCTCATTACAGCTGCCAATGCCCAGATGTTGTTCCATTACTGGAAAATGGGCAATTATATACTGTACCAGCAAAACCTGCATGGCTGGGGTGGTAAAATTATCAAGAAGTTGGCACAGGCAATCCGGTTCAACTATCCTGAGAAGAAAGGATATTCGGAGCGTAATCTTACTTATATGTGCCAGTTTGCCCGTTTATATCCGTTAAATGTACTTCGTAGCTTTATTGAAGCAGATTCAATACTGTCAGTCCCTAATATTCAAAACATTACTAATGAAGTCCTTAAACTCAACGGCGGGCAATTTACGCAGGAGCTTACTGCGCAAATACAATCAGCTGATAATCAATCTTTAGAAATTACGCAGGAGGTTCCTGCGCAATTTCAGAATGTAGCAAAAACAGTAGCAACCATCTATAAAATAAAAATAGAGGATATAGAAGATTTATTCTTGGCGTCACCGATTGCAAGAATAAATTGGGCAAGCCATATGGTCATACTCAATAATCCGCTACCATTAGGTGTAAGGTATTGGTATATGAAACAATCTGTAGAAATGGGTTGGAGCAGTAATGTGCTGAAAATGCAGATTGAAAGTAATCTGTATGACAGACAAATCAAGAGTAACAAGGTAAACAACTTCACTGCCACACTTCCGGCACCTCAAAGCGATCTTGCCAATTATCTGTTAAAAGACCCGTATATCTTTGACTTGGCAGGAGCAAAGGAAAAGGCTGACGAAAGGGATATAGAAGAACAGTTGGTAAAGCATGTAACCCGTTACTTGCTGGAAATGGGTAACGGCTTTGCTTTTGTTGCCAGACAAAAACATTTCCAGATTGGGGACAGTGACTTTTTCGCCGACCTGATCCTATATAATATCAAGCTCCACGCCTATGTCGTCGTGGAATTGAAAGCAACGCCATTCAAACCGGAATATGCAGGGCAGTTAAATTTCTATATCAATGTTGTAGATGATAAACTGAGGGGAGAAAATGATAACAAGACCATCGGTCTTTTGCTGTGCAGGGGTAAGGATGAGGTCGTGGCACAATATGCCTTGGCTGGATATGACCAGCCGATAGGTATCAGCGACTATCAGTTGAGCAAGGCAGTACCCGAAAATCTGAAATCTGCCCTACCGAGTATAGAAGAAGTGGAAGAAGAACTGACCTTATTCCTTGACAAGGACAAGAACCCATAATATAAAGTATATGGCAGGAAAAATACAGACGATGATTCCCCAATATGGAGAACTCAACAGAATATACAGAGACTATATAGATAATTACACTTTTTCTTTTGACAGGCAGAAATTCATATCGGATTTCTATCAGGAGTATAATGACATGAAATCCTTTGAAGCCGCTATCCTTGAACTGGTGCTTGACAAGCAAAAAGAGCAATACACCTTGATACTCAACAGCCTGAAAACTGAAATAGAAAAGAGCATACAGGCTTATGAGATACGCCCGTTAAGTGACAGAGCCATAGAACGTGCTTGCTATCAGCACATGGAAAGGTATTCTCAGGAAATTGAAGCCCAGCTGGATGTTACAAGAAGTCTGAGCAAGCCGCTGAATGAAGCCAACAACAGGTATGATTCCATTGGTTACAGGGAGCATACAGCCGAAGAGGAAAAACAGGCAGAGAAAGAATATGAACGCTGCAAGGCTGAATATGACAGGGAAAAAGCCAAACTGAACAAACTCTATGACCAGCAAAAGGCTACAAGAACAGAGGCATTCCAATATATGAAGAACTGTTGTGCGGACATATACCGTCAAAGCTGCCTTTTTCTGGATATATTGAAGAAATACATTCCTGACGGAAAGCAAGAGAATAAATCAAGCGAGCCAATCAGTCAGCAGGAAACGACAGAAGAACAACAGGAATATTTCAGCATGAAATTACTTTCGCTCATTCATGAGGTGTGCGAAGGAGAACAGTTCGAAGAAATTTCCGCACCAGATTTCTATGCCAATATGAATCTTCACCCCTGCAACTGTAAGCTGAAAATAAAACCGAGAGAGAAAATACGTGTATGCTATCTGATATTCCTGATGAGCGAGAAACTCTCCAAACAGGACAGGGACAAATGGAAAGACAGAATACTGAAACTGCTGGATATTGACGACAGCTACTACAAATCCAAGTACAAGGAGCCTGTTTCAGATTTCCCCAGTGACAGCAACCAAAATTTCGCCAAGGAAATGGAACATATATTCAGATAATCCGTGATATATCCTGATACTTTACGAAAGTTCCACTTTTACCACTCAAAATAATTTTTGAGTGGTATTTTTGTTTTCTGATATTCAATAAGATACAATGATATTCAGTTTGTACCGTCCCCATCCTTACCACTCATAACCCTACCTAATTTTGCATCGTTCGAGAACAGAAATAACAGCCAGTGCGCAGGGCTGATTGTTTAACGACTAAATAGATTGGACGATGACAAATATCCAAGAATTATTATCAAAACCCGTCTGGCAAATGACAGGCGAAGAATTCATATTCCTGAGTAAGCACGCTTCAGGTCAGGCCGAAGCATTGCCGCAACCCGTTACAGACACGGAAAAGAAGTATGTGTACGGAATACTCGGTATAGCCAAACTGTTCGGGTGCAGTCTGCCCACTGCCAACCGCATAAAGAAAAGCGGTAAGATAGACAAGGCGATTACCCAGATAGGGCGCAAGATTATCGTAGATGCGGAATTGGCTCTTGAGCTTGCCGGGAAGAAAACAGGAGGACGGAAATAATGGGAGGTATGCTTATGGACTATATGAAAGAAATAAAGGAGATTTCGGCAGAACAGGCAATAATCCTTTGGCAAGCCTCACGCCTGAGCCTGTCGAAAATCTACGAAAAAGCACCTGAGATTCTAAAAGTGCAAGGTTCGGTCATTGGTACACTGGGCAATTTCAGTGCATCCATCGGCAAAGCCAAGAGTAAAAAGACTTTCAATGTATCGGCTATCGTAGCCGCCGCATTGAAAAACGGTACGGTACTGCGGTATGTTGCGGAACTACCGGAAGAAAAAAGGAAGATTCTTTATGTGGACACAGAACAAAGCCATTATCACTGTCTGAAAGTCATGAAACGTATTTTACGGCTGGCCGGTCTTCCTGATGACAGGGATAATGAACATCTGGAGTTTCTCGCTTTGAGGAAATACACGCCCGAACAGCGTATCAGGATTGTCGAACAGGCTATCTATAATACACCGGACATAGGGCTTGTAATCATAGACGGCATCCGTGATATGGTATATGACATCAACAGTCCCGGAGAATCGACACGCATTATTTCCAAACTGATGCAGTGGACGGATGACAGGCAGATACACATCCATACGATACTCCACCAGAACAAAGGCGATGAAAACGCAAGGGGGCATATCGGTACGGAACTGAACAACAAGGCGGAAACCGTGCTTCTAGTGGAAAAGGACAAAAGCAACGGGGATATAAGCAATGTTTCAGCCATGCACATCCGTGCAATGGATTTCGAGCCTTTCGCTTTCCGTATCAACGACAATGCATTGCCTGAACTCATAGAGGGGTACAGACCCGAAGCGAAGAAACCCGGAAGACCGGAAGAGGAAAAGTTCGACCCTTACAGACATATTACCGAACAGCAGCACCGTATAGCACTGGAAGCGGCTTTCGGGCTGAAAGAGGAATACGGCTATAAGGATTTGGAAACCGCCTTAATCAAGACATATATGTCGGTAGGTGTAAAACTGAACCATCAAAAGGCGGTATCACTTATCACCATGCTCCGGAACAAACGGATGATAGTACAGGAGAACGGCAGGAAATACACGTTCAAGCCGGACTTTCACTATTAGACCGTCTAACCTGTAATCACTTCACTTTATTCGGCAGGTCTATATATTAAGGATAAAGCGAAGCGGTTGCAGAGAATGTAAAACCGCTTCACTTTATTACCGTATCCTATATATACGAAAATAAAGTGAAGTGATTATAAAGACCGTACTTCATAAAAAGGTACGGGCGAAAAGAAAAATAAACCAATTCAACCATTATTAAAGCAATCATTTTATGGACATACAGACAGCAAAACAAATCAAAATAGCGGATTTTCTGCACAGTTTGGGATATTCACCCGTCAAACAGCAGGGTATCAACCTGTGGTACAAATCACCGCTAAGAGAGGAAACCGAAGCATCGTTCAAGGTAAACACCGAGCGTAACCAATGGTATGATTTTGCGCTTGGCAGGGGTGGAAACATCATTGCACTGGCACAGGAACTTTACTGTTCCGACTATGTGCCTTATCTTCTACAGAAAATCGAGGAACAGACACCACACATACATCCCGTCTCTTTCTCTTTTGGCAAGCAATCATTTTCCGAACCGAGTTTTCAGCAATTGGACATTGTGCTGCTGGCTTCTCCTTCCCTGCTTGCCTACCTACAGGAAAGAGGGATAAACACGGCACTGGCGAAAAGAGAATGTAAGGAAGCCCGTTTCACCCACAACGGCAAACGGTATTTCGCCATTGCCTTTCCGAACATATCGGGCGGATATGAAATCCGCAACCGATATTTCAAGGGATGTATCGCACCAAAAGAAATATCCCATATCAGACAGTCAGGAAAGCCAAGGAGTGCATGTTACGTTTTTGAGGGATTTATGGATTACCTTTCCTTTCTTACCTTAAGGCTGGAAAGCTGTCCGCAATCACCCGACTTCGACAGACAGGATTACATAGTTCTTAATTCCGTAGCCAATGTTCCCAAGGCACTCTATCCGTTGGGAAGCTATGAGCGCATCCACTGTTTCTTTGACAATGACCGTGCAGGAATGGAAGCAATACAGCAAATCCGAAAGGAGTATGATGCTACCCGGTATATACGTGACGCCTCGCAAATCTACAGTGGATGTAAAGATCTGAACGAATATTTACAGAAACGAATAGCCGATAGGAAAGAGCAAGCGCAATCTGTCAAAAAGAGGAATGATACGCTATCCAAGAAACCGAAAGGCTTCCGGTTATAGCCCACTATAACTACACGCTTCGCTTTCGTAGTTGTGGGCTCTCCCGAGGGGATTAGGGCTTTGCCCTAATGACCCACTCAGGGCGTTTCACCCCTGAGAACCCCGAGCAAAGAGTGACCCTCTCTTTGCAATCTCCGCTTATGGGTTACCCCTAAGAACCCCTCTGCGAAAGCGAGCAAAGTAAATCAATTGTAAACAAAGGAAAGAAGCTATGGCAACAAAATCAAGCATACATATCAAGCCTTGCAACATCGCATCGAGCGAGGCACACAACCGAAGGACTGCCGAGTATATGCGTAATATCGGGGAGTCCAGAATCTATGTCGTTCCCGAACTTTCCACCGATAACGAACAGTGGATAAATCCCGACTTCGGCACTCCCGAACTGCGAACTCATTATGACAATATCAAGCAAATGGTCAAGGAAAAGACCGGACGTGCCATGCAGGAAAAGGAAAGGGAACGCAAGGGAAAGAATGGAAAGATTATCAAGGTGGCGGGATGCTCACCCATCCGTGAAGGAGTATTGCTTATCAGACCGGACACCACACTGGCTGATGTACGCAAATTCGGTGAAGAGTGCCAAAGACGCTGGGGCATCACTCCGCTACAGATTTTCCTGCATAAAGACGAAGGGCATTGGCTGAACGGTCAGCCGGAAGCAGAAGACAAGGAGAGCTTCCAAGTCGGTAACAGATGGTTCAAACCAAATTATCATGCTCATGTCGTATTCGACTGGATGAACCATGAAACTGGAAAGAGCCGAAAGCTCAATGACGAGGATATGGCAACCATGCAGACCCTTGCTTCCGATATTCTCCTGATGGAACGTGGACAGGCAAAAGCTGTCACAGGTAAAGAGCATCTGGAACGAAATGATTTCATCATTGAGAAGCAGAAAGCCGAACTGCAACGTATAGAGGAAACCAAGCGACACAAGGAACAACAAGTAAGCCTTGCCGAACAGGAACTCAAACAGGTAAAAGCAGAGATACGCACGGACAAACTAAAGAAAACAGCCACCAATGCTGCTACCGCCATAGCAAGCGGTGTAGGTTCTCTTTTCGGAAGCGGTAAGCTGAAAGAACTGGAACATCACATCGAGCAGCTACATCAGGAAATTACCAAACGGGACAAAGCTACTGATGAATTAAAAATTCAGATACAACAAATACAGGAACAGCATAGCAGACAAATTCGTAATCTTCAAAGAATACATAATCAAGAACTTGAAGCCAAAGACAAGGAAATATCACGATTGAGCACCTTGCTTGAAAAAGCCCACAAATGGTTTCCCATGTTCAAAGAGATGTTGAGAATGGAAAAATTATGCGCTGTTATCGGGTTTACCAAAGACATGATAGAAAACCTCTTGACAAAGAAAGAATCCATACAATGTAGTGGCAAAATTTATTCCGAAGAACACAGGTGGAAATTTGACATCAAGAATGATATTTTTAGGGTTGAGAAACATCCGATGGATAGTGGTAAGCTTATGCTGACCATAAACCGACAACCCATAGTACAATGGTTTAAGGAACAATGGGAAAAGTTACAGCAGAATCTACGTAACTCGGTGCAGAGAGAGCAAAAATCCAGAGGATTTAGAATATAGAATAGCCTATTATTAATAAAATCAAGTATCTATGCATCCCAACAGATTGTTTTTATTACAGAATCAAAATCCTAAGAATTTATAAAAAATGAAGCCTAAAGAAGTTTTGGAAAAATGGATAGATTGCTTTAACAAAGCAGATGCTTATCATATAGCAGAGCTGTATGCTACTAATGCAGTAAATCATCAAGTCGCAAACGAACCAATAATAGGTAAAGAATCAATCTACAAAATGTTTGTGAATGAATTTGCCACTGCTAAAATGGTTTGTATGGTGGAAAATATTTTTGAAGATGGCGAATGGGCTATCATGGAATGGAAAGACTCTCTTGGACTTCGTGGATGCGGATTTTTTCATGTAAAAGATAACAAAATCGTCTTTCAAAGAGGGTATTGGGATAAACTTTCATTCTTGAAGCAACACAATCTTCCAATTGAATAAGTACTATCAGAATACGGACTGGGAAATTGAAATACCCAGTCCGAGTTATATAATGAATTTTACTTGTTAAACTATTTAAAGTCAGTTGGATAACAAACCATACCTTTCACATTCTCAGTAGCTCCAGGTATTAATTCAGCCACCATGCAATATTCATGAGAGACTTCGAAAGGAAATTCAATTCCTAAATCGATAGCCTTGCGATAGCCAAATCGAGGATAATACTCTTTATGCCCCAATACGACTGCTGTGCCGTAACCCAAAAGTGCTGCCCTCTGATGGGCTTACTGAATCAACATCCCCCCCCAATTCCCTTACGCTGGAATTCCGGCAAGACTGCCAATGGAGCTACACTCAGGGATGTGACAGACTGGGTGTCACTGTCTATCTTTACTTCTGTAAGTAAGATATACCAGACAATTTGTTTTTCTGTCATTTTCTTGTTCTTATCTAATTGTTAGGCTCATTGTTGTTATACATTGTTTAATTATAGATAAATCGTGAATATCCTTCTCTCTTAAATCGTAGCCCGAATGGAATACTTGTTGCCCTTTTGCAGAAATGCAAGGGATGCTTCTGCCTTCAAAGACTGCTGTTCCAAAATAGTCCGGTTGAAATTCATACCAGCCTCCATCCAAGTCGGCTTGTTTGGAAGTGCCGTCCGCATTCAAGACAAAAGGATGGATATCAATATAGCCTAATTCTTTGCTATACAGTTCCACACGGGTGGGCAACCAATTTGTTTCAATTTGATATCCTCTCTCCTGCAAAAGATCAAGGAGTTGGTCTGTATAATTGGCATCAAAATCAATGTCAATATCTCTATGCAAGCGGGTTTGCTGTCCGTACAAGACATCCACTCCCCAGCCTCCATCCAACCAAAACTGCATGTCCAGGCTTTCCAACAAGTCCAAAACTTGAAATAACTCTGTAATCGTAGTGTGTTCTTTCTTTGTCATATAATAATTCTTTAATAAATAATACTATGCGTAATTATCCAACTGCTTGATTGAAGAAATAAAATTTGCACCCACTCCAATCAGAAAGATAACCCATCCGCTGATCATAAAGACGGATGTGATACCCCATGCTTCCACCCAATATCCTGAAGCTACGATACCCAGCATTGATGGAAAGGTACTCAAACTAAAGATGAGAGAAAAAGTCCGTCCAAGCATGTCCGAAGCCAAGTTCTGCTGAATAATAGCGATGAAAAGCGCATGGTAAATGGAATAGGCTATGCCTCCTGTAAATGTTAGGCAAACAAAACCTATAAATGCGCTTGATGGTAAATAACTGGCGCTAATCAGATACAATCCCAATATCACATAAGCCGTATGCATCACTAATGTTTGCTTGCTTTTCAAAGCCTTACAGGCAAGTACTAAACCGCCCAACAATGCCCCTGAGCCCCAACCCATTTCCACAACTCCCATTTGCAAAATGTTTCCGTTGAAATGCAGAAGCGTCATAAAAGGAAATAACGTAAAAACAGGCATAAGGACAAAAGTCACCAGCGTAAAGCATACGAATAAAGGCAAAATGCCCATTGTACGCCGCAAGGTATGCCAACATTCCGTCAGTTCTTTTTTGAAATCTGGAAGAACTTTCGTTTTTTGAAGAGAAGGAATCTGGACACAAAGTAAGGTCAGACAAGCAGCAACAGCTCCGATCACATCTATGAGCAGAATATACTGTATGGGAAGCCAAACAACGAGGCTTGCCCCTACAACGGGAGCTATCACCTCACTGAAGGATTGAATGGAATGGTACAAACCTGATACCCTGACAAGATGGTGCTTGGGAACCAGTAGAGGGATGCTTGCCTGTAAAGCAGGTGCATGAAACGTACTGCCTATTGAACGACAAGCAGTCAATAGATAAAAAAAAGAAAGGTCTTTATAACCCTTGGTTATCACAATAAAAAGACATAGGGTACAGAACGCGATGAACAAGTCCGAATAAAACATCGTTTTCTTTCGATTCCATCTGTCAACATAGACCCCGGTAAACAAGCCTAATACAAATTGTGGTAAAAATCCAGCTAAAATAGCCAGAGATAAAGCTGTCGGGGATTTAAATTCGTTGCTAATCCAAAAAATAATGGAGAAGCCAACAATCGTACTTGTTAAAATAGATATGAGTTGGCCTATTCCTATCACGGCCAAAGTTGATTTCCAATGATTCATTGTGCTAATATTTCATGCGTTTATAGATAAGTACTTTCGTACATTAAGCAAAACGAAATTCTATCCACACAAAAAACTTGTATTATAATCCACTCCTGACGTTGGAATACAATAACAAATACTTTCAGGACGATGTAAAGTCCTGAAAAATCAAACTGAATGGATAGATAAATATTAGTCTTTTCTCATCGGATTCTTTTAATATCGCTACTCTTTTATTATGTAGTGGTTGTATTATCTTAAATAAAACAAAAATACCCGACTTTACATTCTTGGGTGTAAAACTGGGTGTTTGTTTTGCAATCTGCTGATTTTCAGCGTTTGTTGCGGAGAGATAGGGATTCGAACCCCAGGAACCTCTCAGTTCAACGGTTTTCAAGACCGCCGCAATCGACCACTCTGCCATCTCTCCAATAAACCGAAACTGTCAAAACGTTTTTTCAAACGTTGCTTTTCAAAGCATCTAGCGCTTCTTGTTTACGGGTGCAAAAGTAGGTAAAAGATTAATACGCTCCAAATATTCCGGAATTATTTTTGCATTGTTTCTTAAAAAAAACATTTACAAAATATCATTTTACTATTTAAGTTTCTGATAATCTTTACAAAAAAGAAACATCATAAACTTTGAATTAATTCCCGTTGTGCCTTAAAAAAAGCCACCCTTTGTCTTTCACCACTAACTGAAATCATAATAGAAGAACGAATAAGAGCCCGTAGCCACTTCCGCAATTTATCATAAGTACCTTCGTCCAAAGAAGCGACACTACTCAGAATAAACGTTTTTATCATACTTATATGATAGTTTTTAACCTGCACACACCAATAGCTTGTATCAAAGTTCACACTCGATATATAAATAAAGACTTTATTTCCTGTCTCTTCAAAATAGCCGCGTGTCGCGAGGGCTTCCATCTCCTCCAAAAACTTCATCAACTCATCCTTCAGGCATTTGACCTCTTCTGCCCCGATCAGATGAATACTCATAAAGTAATTGATGTCATTTACCAAATAGTGGAATATCAGTGGATCAAGTATATAATAAGAATTACGGATATATCTTGACTCTTCCACGCTGGCCAATTGTATCCCGGTAAAACGATCACCGACTCCAATCTCATCAAAACGCTTTGCTTTTCCAGGTGCTCCGCATTGATACAACCATTTAAAAAGATAGAAGCGCGAAATGTATTTATAATTCATATAAAGTTGCTGGGGCAATATATTCGTACAATCGATCAGTTCCGATTTCTCATCTTCCCGCGACAAGCCAAGTACATCGATGTATTGCTCCAACATATTATAGTCAATCTCTTTTGGATTCACAAAGTCTACCAACTTTAGTTGAAACGGTCTGCTTTTAGCCGTGACCGTACCAACCAAATTATCCAACGATATGCCAAAAGCATTTGCAATAGTAACAATTTCAGCAAATGTAAATGCAACTTCTCCCCTCAAACGCCGATACACCGCCTCTTTCTCTATACATAACAAATCGACTAACGCAGTTACCAGGTTTGTTTTTTGGGGGAATTCTTCCTTGATCGAATTCAAAAGATTATCGTACAAAAGTTCTTTTTTCATGTCATAGAATTATAAGTTTTGATATCTATAGATTTTACTGTTTTGACACAAAGATAAATAAGGAACCCTAAAATAGTTGCCGGACAAACAGGCAAAACTCTTTCGGATACCTAAAAAAGACTAATAAAACGAACAGAGATTGAATCTCGGTCACCGAGAAAAACAACAAGTTTCGTTAATAATGCATAACTTCATTCTCAGATATTCACAATGTATTTATAACTTCACGCTGTTTCGCAAAAAACTGGGCACGTTGCCTGGTGCCACTAACCGAAATGGTTGTCGACGACCTGATAATAGCCTGGAGCCAGGATGAAATATGTTCATAGACCGAACGATCGAGCGATATGATACTATTTACATCAATCACCATTCCCACTAACTATAAACGACGAAAAAAGAGAAAAGCGACAGACGGCACAACAAAAAAAGTCCTATTTTGCCTCTCGTTTCTCAATAACTCTTATTATAGATCAAACAGGATGTTTAGTTGTTCATTTTATAAAAAATCAAATCACAATACTTATAATCAGAGAAACATACACAAATAAAAAAACATACATTTACTTATGTAAATATAGTCGAAGAACCCAAACAGGATGACAGCATCCTCTCATAACGTAATTAAGAATGTGAATCCGAATCAATTAAGAAAAGCCAAAATCTTTCTCAGCAGTAAAATAAAAATCGCAGCGGTAAAAAGGGGATGCTGCTAAAAGGGGTTGTCCGTTCTGACAACAGGTTGTGAAATCTACAAAACGGCAGCTCCTTTTCTTTCAGAGATTCAAATACATTCCTTATCTTCGTAAACTAAAATAATATATAATATGCATATCGTAAAAATACTTTCATTCATAACAGCCCTATCCTTCCTCTTCTTCTCTTGTATAAAGGATGATAAAGAAGAATCTGTTATCAATTACATAAATGTAGGCAATCAGGTTCCTTCATTTGCCGTAGAAGATACAACTGGTAATACATTCAGCTCCAAGCAGTTTTTGGACAAACACTCCTTACTGGTATTTTTCGGTACTTACTGTCCCGATTGTAAACAGGTTCTACCGGTTATCGAAGAAGTCTGGAAAGAAATGAAAAAAGACGACAAGTTCCAGTTAGTGACGATTTCCCGGGAAGAGACAGCCGAAACTGTTTCTGAATACTGGAAAGAGAATCAATTTACAATGCCGTTTTATCTGGATCCTACCCGTGGTAATGTCTTTGCACTCTTTGCCAACAACACCATCCCACGTATATATCTCATCGGCCCTGAAGAGAATGTCGTATGGATGTCTGTCGAATCATTGGATATTTCTGCAAAGGAATTGATTGATAAGATACGGGAGTTATAGCAGACCTAAAAAATAGTCCTAACAATCAATAATATTTTACTTGATTATTAGGACTATTTTTTAGGTCTGCTATAATAATGTGCGTAGAATGAGACTCGAACTCACACGCCGTAACCGGCACTACCCCCTCAAAGTAGCGTGTATACCAATTTCACCACCTACGCCAATGGTGCCCAGAACAGGACTCGAACCTGCACGCCTTGCGACACACGCACCTGAAACGTGCGCGTCTACCAATTCCGCCACCTGGGCATTTCCATTATATAAAAAAGGCGGCCTCTTACCGCTCTTATTATCTGTGAGCGAAAGACGGGACTCGAACCCGCGACCCTAACCTTGGCAAGGTTATGCTCTACCAACTGAGCTACTTTCGCGATAACGGGTGCAAAGATATAGGTATTTTTTTATTTTCCAAAACCGGAAGATAGTTTTTTTATACTATTTTTTTCTTTCCAACCCGTTCAATTTCCTATCTTATTTTAATACAGTGAGTTTCACTCTGAAAAAAAAATCAGATGCGGGAAACCAGTTCACTGAACAAAGTAGTCATTACAGCTGCAGCTTTATTAGCAGCAACGATCACATCAGCTCCGTCGTTCACAAAATCGTCTGCAAAATGATATCCTTCATTCGTGATAACCGACATACCGAACACTCTCAATCCGGCATGACGCGCTACAATAACTTCAGGAACCGTACTCATGCCGATAGCATCACCTCCAACCCGACCATAAAAAGCATATTCAGAAGGTGTCTCAAAAGACGGACCAGTCAATCCAACATACACACCTTTCTTTAAAGGTACCGCATGTGAAGCGGCGATCTCTTCTATCGCACAGATAAATTCGCGGTCATAAGCACGTGTCATATCCGGGAAACGGGTTCCGAACAGTTCATTATTAGGACCGATCAACGGATTCGGCATCATATTGATATGGTCGCGGATAATCATCAGGTCGCCTACTTTGAACGTATTGTTTATACCGCCTGCCGCATTCGATACCAATAAATTCTTTATTCCCAACAGTTTCATCACGCGAACAGGAAAAGTAACCTGCTGCATCGAATAGCCTTCATAATAATGGAAGCGTCCCTGCATGGCAAGTACCTGCTTTCCGCCTAACTTACCACAGATAAAGTTACCTTTATGTCCTGCAGCCGTCGAATGCATGAAATGAGGTATTTCGGCATAAGGGATCACGATAGCCTCCTCTATCCGGTCTGCCAAAGAGCCCAATCCGCTACCCAGGATAATGGCTGTCTCCGGATTACCAGTGATACGCGCGGCTATAAATGCTGCCGCTTCCTGATATTGTTCGTTTGTATAACTCATATTCATAATTTATCGTTTAATCAAGTTATAGGCTATTTGGGCAGCCCGCTCCATAATCTCGTCTTCGCCCGGAACCTTTCTATCCCGCATCAGGACTTTTCCATCACAGATCACCGTATCGATACAATTTCCGTTAGCCGCATAGACCAAATTGGATATGAAATTGAAATTCGGTGTAAATGCGGGCATATTCAAATCGATCAAAGAAAGATCGGCCAGATAGCCTTCAGCTATTTTTCCTGCCTTCAGGTTAGCAATAGCCGCTCCATTGGCTGTCGCAGACTGGAATATCTCGTCGGCTGTAACGGCTTCAGGGTCTTTTCTCCAAACCTTTCCCAATAAAGAAGCCAGCTTCATTGCCTCTATCATATCGAGATTATTGGATGACGAACAACCGTCCGTTCCCAATCCGACCAAAATACCTGCCTCACGCATCTCCTGGAACTTAAAGTGCATCCCGGAAGCTAGTTTCATATTGGATGCCGGATTATGTGCCACTTTTACCTCATGGTCTGCCAACATACGAATTTCATCGTCATCGACATAAATGCCGTGGGAGATCAACAAGCGGGGAGACAACACTCCCAACTTATATAAATAGCGGACAGGTGTCAATCCGAAGTTCTTCACGGAGTTTTCCACTTCACCTTCTGTTTCCGCCAGATGTAGCTGGATCAAAACATTCTGTTCCCGTGCAAAAGCATCCGCCCACTGCAGTAATTCGCCGGAAACGGTATAAATAGCGTGCGGACCTATCGAAAAATGTATCCGCTTGCTGTAACGATCCATTTCATTATATAGTTTTTGGATCGTTTGTTTACTTTTCTCCGTCAACTCCGGTTTAAACTGGTCGAAACAGGCACTGGAAATATTAGCTCTGATACCCATCTCTTCCACAGCCTCTGCTGTCGCATGGAACTTATGGTACATATCAAAGAAAGTTGTTGTCCCGCTTTTTATCATTTCCAGACAAGCCAGTTTGGCTCCCCAATAAACATCCTCTTTTGTCAGCTTGGCTTCGTTAGGCCATATCTTTTCTTCCAACCAGGGCATCAGCGGCATATCATCGCCAAAACCACGAAACAAGGTCATTGCAGCATGACCATGTGTATTCACAAAACCGGGAATTACGGCTTTACGACGACCGTCAATAACAGTATCGGCCGTTACAGGAAGGTTTGTGCCTATCTGTTTGATATATTTGTTTTCTATATAAATATCGGTAGCAACTCCATTCAGCTCTACCTCTTTGATCAATATACTCATACAAATTTCGCTTTCATATTCTTTATCTTCTCTTCACGGATACGTGCCAGCAAGTCTGCTTTCTTATCACGTTTTACTGCCGCATAAGCACAACTTTCCTTTACTTCAACAACACCGAGATCCTCTTTCTCCAAACCGCCTTTCTGGAAAAGAAAACCGACTACATCCTTTTTACTCAGCTTGTCCCGTTTACCGCGGTTGATCGTCAGTGTCACCCATTCCGAACGAAGAGGCTTCTTAGCTTTCTCCGGCAGGAAAAACTCATCCGGTTCACGGGTGATATATTCAGGGACTGTCTCCACCTCGTTCAGGATCATAAAGGCATTTCCTTCCGCATTCATACGGGCCGTTCGTCCGTTTCGGTGGATAAACGCCTCTTCATTGATCGGAAGATGATAATGAATAACATTTTTCACTTCCGGAATATCCAGTCCACGGGAGGCCAAATCGGTGGAAATAAAGACAGAAGCACTGCCATTACGGAAAAGCGACAAAGCCCGTTCACGTTCCGGCTGTTCCATACCTCCGTGGAAATATTCATTATCCACACCCATCTCGGTCAGGTAATTGCTAACACGTTCCACCGACTCACGCTGGTTACAGAACACTAAAGCCGATTCACCTTTCAGTTCGCCCAACAGCTTGTACAACGTTTCCAGTTTATCCTTGATCGGAGATTTCACGATACGCAAAGTCAAACCTTTCGCTTCCTTGACACCTGTCAGGAATGACAAACGTACCGGTGCCGTAATGCCGGTAAAAGGAGGTATTTCGACAGCTTCCGTTGCCGAAGTCAACACCCTACGACGCACGCCCGGAAGGTGTGCCAAAATGTCTTTCATCTCATCCTGGAAGCCTAATTCCAAAGACTTGTCGAACTCGTCCAAAATCAATGTCCGGACAGTATCCAAATCAATATTACCCCGTTCCAGATGGTCGAGGATTCGTCCCGGAGTTCCGATCAATACGGTCGGAGCATGTTCCAGACTCTTCTTTTCCGTCCGGATCGGATGACCTCCATAACAGCAATTCACCTTATATCCGGCACCCAAAGAACGAAATACCGTCTCTATCTGTAAAGCCAGTTCACGCGACGGAGCGATGATAAGCGCTTGTATCTTTTTCTCCTCGTCAGTCAATGTAGTAAGCAAAGGCAACAGGAATGCCAGGGTTTTGCCTGATCCCGTCGGACTAAGCAAAACCATATCTTTGGTTGTGCCGGCATCCAATACGGCCTGCTGCATTTCATTCAACGCCTCGATACCTGTATTCGATAAGGCACGGGCTACGATCTCATTTTGTGTCATTTGTATTCTTTATAAAATTCGGCAACCGATTCAATCCCTTTATAGAAGAAGTCCAACATGCAACTCTCGTTAGGAGAATGAATAGCGTTCTGTTCGAGTCCGAAGCCCATCAGGACGGTCTTTATACCTAATACCTGTTCGAAAGTGGAGATAATAGGAATACTTCCTCCACGACGTACAGCCAGCGGCTTCTTTCCGAAAGCAATCGTACAGGCCCTCTCCGCTGCCTGGTAAGCAGGCAGGTCGATCGGACAAACATAACCCTGTCCACCGTGTTTCGGTGTGACTTTTACCTTAACACAGGCAGGAGCCACTTGGTTTATATACTCTTCGAATAGCTGAGATATTTTCGTATGATCCTGATGCGGAACCAACCGACAGGAAACTTTTGCATAGGCTTTCGACGGCAACACAGTCTTGCTTCCTTCTTCCGTATAACCGCCCCAGATACCACAGATGTCGAATGACGGACGGCAACTGTTCCTTTCCAGTGTCGAATATCCTTTTTCACCGAACAGGGCATCCACACCGATCGCCGCTTTATATTTTTCTTCATTGAACGGTATCTGTGCGATCATCTCCCGTTCTGCCGGAGAAACTTCTTCTACATCATCATAGAATCCGGGGATCGTGATACGTCCGTCGGCATCGATTATATCCGCCATCAGTTTACATAATACATTGATCGGGTTAGCTACTGCCCCACCGAAATGACCGGAATGCAGATCACGGTTAGGCCCCGTCACTTCGATTTCCCAATAGGCCAGACCACGCAGACCAGTTGTCAATGAAGGTGTTTCGGCACTGACCATACTAGTATCGGATACCAGGATCACATCTGCTTTCAATAAGTCTTTATGTTCGCGGCAGAAGGTTTCCAGGCTGGGAGAACCGATCTCTTCTTCTCCTTCAAAGATAAACTTCACGTTACATTTCAATAAATCGAGTTTCAACGCTGTCTCAAAACCTTTTACCTGCATCATAGACTGGCCCTTATCGTCATCGGCTCCACGCGCCCAAATACGGCCATCACGTATTTCCGGTTCGAACGGCTGGCTTTTCCACAATTCCAACGGTTCGGCAGGCATTACATCGTAATGAGCATAAACAAGTACGGTCGGAGCATCCGGCGAAATGATCTTTTCACCATAAACTACCGGATTTCCTTCTGTCGGCATAACTACCGCTTTGTCTACACCGGAAGACAACAATAACTCTGTCCACCGTTCGGCACAGGCTGTCATATCCGGTTTATGTTCGTGTTTTGCACTGATTGACGGAATACGGATCAAGCTGAACAGCTCTTCCAGGAAACGTTCTTTATTGGATTCTATATACGATTTTACTGTCATAAAACTGGAGATTTAATTTTAAATTTAACGTTTTTATTTAGGGTTACAAGTTTACGAATAAATTACTTAAATCTACCTTTTATTGTCCTATAAAATATATCAGAATGTTAACTTTCCATTCCCGTATTACGGCTATATGACTATCTTTAGATATATTTGTGACCACAGAATACTATTACTCACGAATATAATAAGTAAGATGGGAGCTGAATTAACTTTCGCAAAAAGAGAAGACTTTCAAGAGTGGTTAAAGAATTACGGCCAGACAAGCGAGGGTGTCTGGTTATTATTCGGGAAAACAAAAACATTAAAAACGTTATCCGCAGAAGAGGCGTTGGAAGAAGCATTGTGTTTCGGTTGGATCGACGGGCTGATCAACTCTATCGACGAACACAGATACAAAAAGTACTTTTCCAAAAGAAGGAAAGGAAGTAAATGGTCGGAAAAGAATAAAAAGATTGTAGAAAAGCTTATCAAAGAAGGAAGAATGACCGGGTTCGGACTGCAGGCCATCGAAGAAGCCAAAAGAAGCGGAGAATGGGAAAAGGTACGGGACAGAAATGTTACCGATACTCAAAAGTCTGAGTTCGAATCCCTGATAAAAAACTACGATCTGGCTTATACTAATTATCTTACGACAGCAAAGTCGACTCAAAATAATTTTGTCGGTTTCTACTTTGAAGCGAAAAGAGAAGATACCCGGCTGAAAAGATTAGAGAAAATAATCGGGTTATTGGAGCAGAATAAAAAGTTAATGTAAAAAGAATATTCTTTTCATGCATTGATGTTTGGCATTTACCCGATATATATCGTACCTTTATCGGAATTAATAAACCTTGAATTTTACAATCATGAAAGAATCGTTCGATTACTCAAAAGTACCCTATGATTTTGGTATGTGTGCAGCAGAGAACTGCCCGAAAGCAACCACCTGTCTACGCCAAATCGCTTTAAAACATGCTCCGGAAAATATAACTTTCCTGCTAATAATGAACCCAAACACATTAAAGAAAATGAAAGGGACGTGTAAACTCTACCGTCCCAACACCAAAATACAGAATGCAATAGGATTCATGCGTACCGTGAATGCACTGACCCTTCGCGTGGCAGATACCTTCCGATTACGGATGATCTCCTATCTCGGCCGGAAAAATTACTATCTAAAACGTAGAGGAGGATCACCTTTATCACCTGCCGAACAACAATATATTGTCGCTCTTGCCAAGGAGTTGGGAGTGGTTCTAGAAGAGTATTTCGACGGATATGTAGAGTCGTATAATTGGTGAAGTAATCTCATTTCTGTTTCTTCGCAAAGACACTCCGGTTTCCTGCGGTGGAAACGCTAGTTCCCTCGGCAGGAAACTACGAGGAAACTGTAATAGACTATCTATCAAACAGTAATTAGATTTCGCTACGATTACTTTTTCACTAGATTAATCAGCCATTTTACCATCTCCGGATCAGTATGAGAGAGAAACAAACTCTTTTTTTGGTCAAGCGTGGTAATAGCCTGCATATCTTCTTCTGATAAGGAGAAATCAAACACATCCATATTCTCGATCATACGTTCCTTATGCGTCGATTTCGGAATAACGATCACATCCCGTTGAATCAGATAACGTAAAGCAACCTGTGCAACCGACTTTCCATACTTTTCACCGATTGTTTTCAATAGTTCATTAGTAAAAAAGTTATTTTTACCCTCTGCAAATGGTCCCCATGACATGACCCGTGTTCCATATTCCTCCATGATCCTTTGGGGTTCTATTTGCTGATTGAAGACATGTGTTTCTACCTGATTGACTGCCGGTTTTATCTCACAGCACTCCGCCAGATCGACAAGACGGTCGGGATAAAAGTTACTCACTCCGATAGCACGTACCTTTCCTGCCTTATAAGCCTCTTCCATCGCACGGTAAGTACCGTAATAATCACCAAAAGGTTGGTGTATCAGGAGTAGATCGACATAATCACTCTGCAGTTTACGCAAAGACTCATCGATAGATGCTTTTGCCTTTTCATATCCGGCATTGGATATCCAAACCTTGGTTGTAATAAACAATTCGTTCCGTGGAATACCACTTTTACTGATTGCATTCCCTACACCTTCTTCATTAAAATAAGCTTGTGCCGTGTCGACAGAACGATAACCTACGCTCAAAGCATCCAATACACAACGTTCACACTCTTCGGGTGTCACCTGATAAACTCCATAACCTAAAATCGGCATTTCAATGCCATTATTCAATTTTACTGTTTCCATAATCTCTTTAATTATCAATTATTTTCATCTGAGACAAAGCTACTAAATTATATCTACTTATTATCCAAATTCATCACCTGTCCGATCACCGGAATGATCAACTCCAAAGAGTTATCTTTTGCCATCTCAATTTCGTTTTTCAACGGTTCGTCCCAACGGTGTGAGGCTAATGCGTATTTGGAATGATGGACAGTCATGACCTTACGGGCTTTCAAATCTTTGGCCGCCTGCCCCAAATACTGAGGCATAGTATGGATAAATCCTTTTATATAAAACAAAAGTACTTCTCTTTTTTCAGAAGTATGGTATATGGATTACTGATATTTTTACCATTATCACTGTTCTTATTTGTTGATTTTCGCTTATCTTTGTTAAATATTAAACCTTGAATCAAATTAAATAAGAAATCATGAAAGAATTTGAAGCAGCACTAGTCAGCGAAGGAAAGAGTGAAAGAATACCGGAAGAGTACAATTTCTTTGGTAAAGTGATCGGTGAATGGGATCTCGACTGGAACGACCACCTCAACACACCTACTCCCAGACGTGTAAAAGGAGAATGGATCTTTTCATGGGTACTCGACGGAATGGCAGTACAAGATGTCTTTATTGTCCCGTCGCGAACAGAAAGATTGATCGATATCCAACCGGACGCAGCTTACGGGACTACTCTCAGATTATTTAACCCGGAAAAACAGGTTTGGGAAATCTTCTATGGATGCCCGGAAGAATGTGCCCGACTGGAAGCCCGGAAAGAAGGAGACGAAATTGTCCTGACGGAGATAACTTCGCAAGGCATGAAATGGATATTCTCTGATATTACAGACAATTCTTTCACCTGGCGAAGTACCGCCATCAACGAAGACGGGGAATGGATCACTTTAGCTAAAGTTTTCGCTACCCGCAAAAAGAAATAAAACTTAATTCTGCATCCGATACTCATTCGGAGAAGTTCCCACACACTTTTTAAACAAACGGGTAAAGTGCTGCGGATACTTAAAGCCTAATTCATAAGCGATCTCACTGATGGAACGGCTGGTATCTAGCACTTTCTCTTTTGCCATATCGATAAGATATAACTGGATTTGCTCCTGCGCTGATTTACCCGTTTCCTTTTTGATCAGATCACCCAGATAATTTGCCGAAAGATGTAACTGGTCGGCACAATACTGAACGGATGGCAGCCCGATATCCTGCGGTTTATCCGACTGGAAATAGTCGTTCATGATCTTCTCGAACTTCGATAAGGTATCTTTATTGACATTTTCACGCGTGATAAACTGGCGATCGTAAAAACGCACACAATAATTCAGCAATAATTCGATATTGGAGACTATCAGTGTCTTACTATGCTTATCTACTCCCCGCTGTAACTCCAGTTGGATATTCCGCAGACAATCGGTCACAATATGCCGCTCCTGCTCCGAAAGATGGAGCGCTTCATATACCTCATATGAAAAGAAGGTATACTTCTTTATATTACGTCCGAGAGATGTTCCACGAATCAAATCCGGATGAAACAACAAAGCCCATCCTTTCGGTTGGACATATTCACCGTTACTCTCCACTCCTACGACCTGCCCCGGTCCGGTAAAAACCATAGTGCCTTCCTGGTAATCATAGTAGTTCTTACCATAATGCAAATCTCCGCACTTCACTTCCTTTAGAAAAACGGAATAAAATCCATACCGCATACGAGCACGTTGTATCTGTGAATCTACTAAGGAGAAATCAATAACACTAATCAACGGATGCAATGTTTCCATATTCACCCGGTCATTATATTGATAAATATGATCCATTTCTATAATTTCCGACATATGCTTTCTTTTTAGTTTCTACAAAGTTAGCAGTTTTTTGCATCTGTTTTTTATCTGTTTATGCAAATCTGTAATAATGGTAGATATACCTGTAATATGTGTAATTGTTAACGGGAAAAACAAGAATAATTTTGCATCAGTAATAATCAACAAAATATTCAGAGAAGTATATGTTAAGAAAAATCAGACTAACTGCTGCCGTCATTTTCTTTACCCTGATCACCTTGTTGTTCCTCGACTTCACAGGGACAATACATCAGTGGTTCGGTTGGATGGCGAAGATACAATTCCTTCCGGCACTGCTGGCGGTGAATATAGGAATAGTGATAGGGCTTGTTGTCCTGACATTACTGTTCGGACGGATCTACTGTTCGGTTATTTGTCCGCTGGGAGTATTTCAGGATGTTGTTTCATGGATAGCCGGAAAACAAAAGAAGAACCGTTTTTCGTATTCCCCGGCGGTTAGCTGGTTGCGTTATGGGATACTTGCTATGTTTATACTTGCGATGATTGGAGGTTTCGGTTCGCTTTTGGCTTTGCTGGCTCCATACAGTGCCTATGGGCGGATCGCCTCCAATCTGTTCGCTCCTTTCTATCAATGGGCAAACAATGGACTCGCCTATCTCGCTGAACGGATGGATAGCTATGCCTTTTATACGGTAGATGTTTGGATGAAAGGAATAGCCACTTTCAGCATAGCCATCATAACATTTATCGTACTGGCTATATTGGCGTGGCGTAACGGACGAACCTACTGCAATACCATTTGTCCGGTAGGAACCATCCTCGGCTTCCTTGCCCGGTATTCTTACTTCAAACCGGTTATCGATACCGAAAAATGTAACGGTTGCGGATTATGTGCCCGGAATTGTAAAGCGGCATGTATCAACACCAAAGAACACCGGATCGATTACAGCCGTTGCGTGGCTTGTATGGATTGCATCGGGAAATGTCGCCGGAATGCCCTGAAATATGTACCGGGACAATCTCTGCCTAAGAAACAGGTTGAAACAACCACTTCGCCATCGGCTTCGGCATCAGTATTGCCATCGGCATCGGCTCCTGCCACGGAAAAATCCGCTGCCTCACGCCGTCACTTTTTATCGGCTGCCACCCTGTTTGCCGTATCAGCCACATTGAAGGCACAAGTCAAACCCGAAAAGAATGTAGATGGCGGTTTAGCTCCGATAGAAGACAAACAAAAGCCGGAACGCCTCACTCCTATCACTCCTCCCGGATCATTAAGCGCACGAAACTTTACCGGACATTGTACTGCCTGCCAATTATGTGTATCCGTCTGTACCAACCAGGTACTGCGTCCGTCCGGCAACCTTATGACCCTGATGCAACCGGAAATGTCCTATGAACTTGGGTATTGCCGGCCGGAATGTACCAAATGTACGGACGTGTGTCCTACCAGCGCCATACAGCCGATCAGTGTAGCCGAAAAATCAGCCATTCAGATCGGACATGCCGTATGGATCAAAGACCTTTGCGTAGTCAATACCGACGGTGTCGATTGCGGCAACTGTGCCCGTCATTGTCCGACAGCTGCTATACAAATGGTTCCCAAAGATCCCGAAGCACTCGACTCACCGAAAATACCGGTTATCAATACCGAACGTTGTATCGGTTGCGGAGCCTGCGAACATCTTTGTCCCTCCCGCCCACTGAGTGCCATCTATGTGGAAGGACACGAAATGCACCGGACCATTTAATATACCCGAAAATCATCAAAACAAAGCATCATGGAAGAAAAGAATAAAAAGAATATAGACCGACGGAGATTCCTGAAAGTCTTAGGCGGAAGCACACTAGCATCGACAGCCTCACTTTATAGTTGCAAACCGGACAAAAACGCATCCTTCCGAGGAAACGGTTCCGGTGATATTCCTGCCGAAATGACCTATCGCACCACGCCCACGACAGGCGATAAAGTATCCTTGTTAGGATATGGCTGTATGCGTTGGCCGACAGTTTCCAACAGCAGTGCAAGAGACAGTAGCGATGAGATCGACCAGGAAATGGTCAACCGCCTGGTCGACTATGCCATTGCACATGGTATCAACTATTTCGACACATCGCCTGCATATTGTAAAGGACGTTCGGAGCATGCCACAGGTATCGCTCTCAGCCGTTATCCGCGCGATACCTATTATATTGCCACCAAATTATCCAACTTCGCGCCCCAGACATGGAGCCGTGAAAACTCGATGGCTATGTATCGTAACTCTATGAAAGAGCTGCAAGTCGACTATATCGACTATTACCTGTTGCACGGTATCGGTATGGGGAACGGTATGGAAGATTTCGAAGGACGTTATATAAACAACGGCATGCTCGATTTTCTGCTCGAAGAACGAAAGGCAGGCCGTATCCGCAACCTGGGTTTCTCTTATCATGGAGATATCAAAGTATTCGACTACCTCCTCTCCCGTCAGGATGAAATCAAATGGGACTTTGTCCAGATACAGCTCAACTATGTTGACTGGAAACATGCGAAAGAGGTCAACACCCGGAATACCGATGCTGAATATCTATACGGCGAATTACAGAAACGGAACATCCCCACCATCATCATGGAGCCGTTACTGGGAGGCCGTCTCTCTAACGTACACGACCATATTGCTGCTAAACTGAAACAGCGTAGTCCCGAGTCGAGTGTCGCATCATGGGCTTTCCGCTTTGCCGGAACATTCCCGGGTGTATTGACAGTGTTAAGCGGAATGACTTATATGGAACATCTGCAGGATAACCTCCGTACCTATTCCCCGCTGGAACCGCTGACGGATAACGATCTGGCTTTTCTGGAAGAGACTGCCGTACAAATGCTCCGTTATCCAACCATCCCTTGCAATGATTGTAAATATTGTATGCCTTGTCCGTATGGTTTGGATATTCCGGAGATCCTCTTGCATTATAATCGTTGTATCAATGCCGGAAATATTCCGGAAAGCCGGCAGGATGAAAATTATGCGAAAGCGCGTCGTGCTTTCCTTATCGGATACGACCGTAGTGTTCCCCGGCTGCGTCAGGCCAATCATTGTGTCGGCTGCAACCAGTGCAATCCGCATTGTCCGCAGAACATCGATATTCCGAAAGAGTTGTTACGTATAGATAAATATACGGAACAGCTGAAACAAAACTTATTATAGCAGCCGGATATATGAGCTAAAAAGAAAAACAATTTGAACGAATAAAGAACAGGGCATTGTCTTAAAACTGCTACTTTTGTCCAATAAAGATTATATATATGAAAGTGTTACTTATTAATGGAAGTCCCCGAAAAGAGGGAAATACATTTATGGCTTTGTCTGAAGTGGCAACAGCTTTGGAACAGAATGGCGTCGAAACCCGTATCATCCAACTCGGCAATAAAGCCGTACAAGGTTGCATTGCCTGTAACAAGTGCAACGAATTGGGAAGATGCGTTTTCAAAGATAAACTGTATGAAGATATACGTGAAAATCTTCAGGATATAGATGGATTGATAGTAGGTTCTCCCGTATATTACGCCGGGCCTAACGGTTCGCTTTGTGCCATCCTTGACAGAGTATTTTATTCCTGTTCGGATATGCTTGCATACAAGCCGGCAGCCGCAATTGCAGTCTGCCGACGTGGCGGAGCCAGTGCTACCATCGACCGGCTGAACAAATATTTTACGATCAACAACATGCCTGTCGTCTCTTCACAATACTGGAACATCATACACGGCCGCTTGCCCGGCGAGGCTGCACAGGATGCCGAAGGTTTACAAATCATGCGGACACTCGGTAAGAATATGGCCTGGTTACTGAAAAACATAAAGGCCGGAGCACAGCCATTGCCGGAAACTGAAGAGCGGCAAATAACGAACTTTATCAGATAATATTATCTGTCTCATCTGTAGACATTCAGAGACATAATCACAAAATCAGCCAGATTGTTATGTATTAAACAATCTGGCTGATTCAACTAACAAGCTATAAGAAATTATAATTCGCCTATTTCTTCAACCGACAACCCAGTGCATTGGGCTATCGTTTCGACTGAAACTCCCTGCTTTTTAAAGTTTGTTGCAATAAGGCGTTGTTCTTCCGCTTTACCTTTCTCTAATCCTTTTTTCATGCCTTTCTCCACGCCTTTAACTTCGGCTTCCTCCACAGCATATTCCAGCGTAGCACGCCAGTCACGGTAGATTTTCAGATTCTCCTCATAGACAGCACGTTCGTGAGCAGTCATTGTTTCCAGGTTTGCCACATCGAGCAAGCGCTTGAAAGCATCATTTTTCTCCTTGAACGGAGACATATCAAATAAATTCATATTCTTCAATATATAAATCGTGTTTTCAAGAGGCGTCTTACACTCCTCTTCACTTAAATTGAACAGGTCGAACGACAGATAGATCTGTTTCAGCTTGACCTCGCCAAATGTTTTACCTGTTGCCTCGTCGGCGAGGACTACGTCCGTACGCCAGCTCCGAAATTCCGGCAGACTAAAGTTCAACAGATAGATACCATACACCGGAAGCAGGCTATACTTCCAGTCATCACCAGACTCTCCCTGACGAGAGACCATCCGGCAAAGATAATAGAATCCCCGGTTAAAGAAACAACGTTGCGGACAATTCTGCATCTCCAAAATAAATCTGCTCCCATCCACGTCTTCGCATAGGAGATCGAAGATCACCGTGCGCTGTTCTATCACTTCGGGTTGGATTTCTTTATCAAGATAGGTCAGGTCTTTGACCTGGCGCTCACCTTCGAGGGCAGCATTGATAAAGTCGATGGCTACTTGCTTTACTCCGAAAACGGATTTAAAAGCTTTGTCTAACATAATGTTAACGTACTTTTCCATATGTCAATGGTTTTAATGGTCTGTTACCTACTAGCAGGTAACAGGACAAAGATAGTTGTTTTTTATTGATTTCAATGCTTAGAGTTGTTTTTTACAACTTATTTTTCATGGCATCTGTGGGATTCTTTTGGTATTTTTGGTATTTATCATATCTTAACAAATGTATAATTGCCCTGCAATACCTTCTGAGGGCATCCGACACAAAATAAACGAGATTTTTCAAGGTTTTCCGAATAGGATATATGGGTGTTGTATATCAACTGACAGGAAGCAATATTCTTATGACTAATTTAATCGATCGTTTTTTCTAGTCACAAATGACGTTATTATTTTTTACATATCAAAACATTTTAAGATTTAATTCAAGCATCTATCATTTTATAGTTCAATTGAATATCAAAGTTAGCATAAAATTATACATGTTAACAATTGTAAAAATGAGAAACGCAAAAATGACTAGAAAAAACGATCCTTTATTCTAGTCATTCATTAGAAACATCGATTGTCAAACAAGTAAATAAAAGATGATGAACAAATCGATTATAACAGCAAGAAATGTGTCTGCCCGAAGAAATGCACTATCAACCATTGCGTTTAATGCGTGGGAGGAGAGAAATCGACTGTCAACCCAGGTTTTTAATGCGTGGGAGGCGACGAATTTAACGTTTACATGGGTGATATTAACATTTACCTTGTATTTGAAATTGCTCACCCGGTACGACAGACAATTTCAGGCGGCGAATTTAACATCTACTCGTGAGGTTTTAACATTTCCCTTGTATTTGAAAATGAAAACCTGCGTCGCAAGATAATTTCAGGCCTCCCACATACCGTTTACCGCGATCGCAAAAATATTCGTCAGCAATTTTACAAAACAAAGAATATAAACATTTTAATTCTAAAACGTTATGGCTAAAATCCAGTCAGCACCCAAGACAAGAATGACAATCAGTGAGTTTTACTACTTCTGTCTGTTCATCGTCAATTACCTGTCAGCATCCAATTTTTCGGTACTGAAGTTCAAAACTGCCTTCAATTATTTCAAGGACAAGTTCGACGGATACGACAACAGTATCAATAAAATAAGCAAGATGGATTACGATAAGAAGGCGGTCAATATGAAAAAGAAACTGAATGCGTCGCGTACAGGTCTTTTCAATATGGTATCCGGCTTATCGGCAAGCAGCGTTGCCGACATCAAAACGGCAGCCACCATCGTCCTGGACCTGATCAATAAAAAATACCGTAACATGAGCAAGTTAAAATATAAAGACCTGCAACTGACGACCGCTTCCCTGCTCAACGATCTTGAATCGGAAGAATATAAAACGTATATCGAAAAGATGGAACTGACAACCATCGTCACGGCTCTCCGTACATTATATAATGAATGCATCCAGTTGGAATCGAAGCTGATCAGTGCCGACGGAGTAAACAAACGTTTGCGTAAAACCGTCAATACGCGTCGTGAACTGAATATCGGTTACGACAGGCTGGTCGACCAGCTCAACGCCCTTGCCCAGGTGGAGGGAGATACGGAATACCTGGAACTTTTCACTTGGTGGAATGCCCTGATCGACGATTACCGCACGAAGATATCCGCCCGCTCCGGTGCGGGCACAGGCGGCAAGACGCAAACCGACGAATCATCCCAATCCGACCCCAATAAAGGCGCTGACAACAACAGCGGCGGTGGCGATGATGATAGACCTGTTATCGAATAAAACATAAATAAACAAAGTATGCATACAAAAAAGAGAAAATTAATATGGAAAGTAGTGTGGCTATGGGTCGCACTGGCTTTCTTTGGGCTGGAGGGGAAGGCGCAAGCTGTAACTGAGGTTACTCTTGAAAGCATTTTGGGAAATACTTATGAGATTAATAGTGCCGGTGATTATAAGATAACCGGTACTAGTTCAGCGGAAAGCCCTACAAATAAGAATATAAAGGTAAATGTAGATGGAGCAGGTGCAGTGAATGTTACTATTGAGAATGTCAATATTTCGACAGATGGTAATATAGCTTTTTATATTATTAATGGGACAGTAAACCTGACATTGAAAGGGAATAATACTTTGTATATAAAAAAAAATATGAATGCCGGACTTAGTTTATTCAATAATTCCTTACTTACAATTACAAAAGAAAGTAATGAAGGGAGTTTGATAGTAAAAGGAGGAGATGGTAATGCAGGTATTAGAGTTGAAAAAGATACAAAACTTACTATTGAAGGAGGGAGTATAAAAGCAATAGGAGGAGACAAGTTAACGTACGGTGAGTCTCTTGTATTGAGTGCAGGTATTGGATTTCGTAACTACTCCAAAGATATAGCAGGAACTATCATTATTTCCGGTGGATTTGTAATGGCACAAGGAACTTATGATAATGGGAATTATATATATTCGGGTATTGGAGGTGGACGCTATGGTAATGATGGCAGTTTTTCTACAACCTCCGAAGGTAATGCCTTTATTGTTGCACTTGGTGGTATTGCACTTACCAAAGATAAGGAAAATTGGCATGGGATTATTGTAGATGGTGATATCGGCAAAATGTATGGTGATAAGGTTACACTTTCGACAAATGCAAGTTTGCCAGATTATGCAACTCTTACAATTGATGAAGGTCAAGAACTTACCATAGAAAGTGGAGTAACATTAGAAAATAAAGGTACGATTAATTGCGATGGGGTAATTAATGGAACAGTTAGTGAAAATAAAATCAAATATGCTGTTACCTATGATTATAATTATTCGGGTAGTCCGGAAAGTAAGAAAGAATATGTAGGGGATGTAAGATCTCTTGAAACTCCTACTCGTTCATACTATACATTTAAAGGATGGAAAGACTCTGAAGGTAATGCTATCACAACAATAACTAAAGCTATTACTGCGATAGCAGAATGGAAACCTATTGATTTTACAATAAATAATATAGATGAACAACAACTTACTTATAAAACTGATTATAATTTTGATTTCTCTAGTGTTCTATCCAGTCAATCCAATATAGCTGATGCCGGTGGTTTAAAATCAATAGCAGTCAAGGAAGAAAGTTCATTACCCGATGGTCTTCAACTGGAAGGTTCTACTATTTCCGGAAAACCTACGACTTTAGATGAAACAGGTAAAGCAGTAACCTTTATTGTAACTGCCGTTAATGGAGTTGAAAAGGAAATCACAATCACCTTCAAAGTTAAAAAGGCAGAGCTAAAGGTTATTACCGGCAATGCGATTATGAAGGTATATGATGGAAATAATACCGTTACAACTGAAGAAGCTCTAAAATTGTATGGTGTCAAGGAGGGGGATGATATTTCTCTCGTTGCGTATCAATTGACTTATGATAATACGAATGCAGGAACAGACAAGACTATTACTCTCCCTAGATCTTTTTCAGTAGAAGGCACTGCCACAAGCAATTATAACTTTACGCAACCCAGTTTGACTTTAACAGGAGAGATTACTCCGAAAGAGTTGATTGTAACACCTGCTTCCGGTCAATCTATTTATCAAGATGAAGTGGATAAGTATTGCCCTGCTTTTACTCTAAGTGAAACAGTAAATGAAGAGGTGGCTGCTTATGAAGGTAAGTTGTCGTGGGATGAAAGTAGTAAAGAATTTACTTTAGGAACTTTAAAACTAATAGATGGCGATAAATTCAGTAAAAATAATTATGAACTGAAATTGTCAGAAACTCCTGTCACCATTGAAATAAAAGAAGAACTAGCCTCTGCCGCCCCAATTGCAACTGCGGGTAATAACGATTGGTACACCAGTGACATTACTTTATCTGCTCCAAGTGGCTTTCAAATAAAAGCTGATGGGATAACAAGGTCGAACGACTGGGTTGAGAAACTTGTTATTGATGAAGAGGGTAGCTACAAGTATGCTTATTCTTTAAAACGTGACGACCAGTCATATATTTTAGCCAATAAGACATTATCGGTTAACCTGGATAAGACAGCCCCGTCTCTTTCCGTCTTACCGAACGACCTGGAATATACGCTTACCTTCTCCGATGCGGGCAGCGGTATCGACAAAGTAGCTGTCGACGGAAAAGACATATCGATCGCCGCCAACGCTACGACTTACAAAGGTTCTTCCACCGCCGGAACGCATACGGCAACAGCAACGGATAAGGCAGGAAACACAGCAACGGTCGAGTTTGAATTGAAAACAGATGTTCCTCCTTATGAGCCACCTGTACCGCCTACCCCATCGGTCTATTACGATGTGACGATCCCGTCGATTGATGGTGTGGCAACCGATCCTGTTGCCGGCAGTTATCCGGTAGAATCGTATGGTAGTTTCTCTTTCATCTTAACCGTCGGTGAAGGTTATCGTGAAAACTCGCAGCCTGTCGTTAAGGCAAACGGTACGGTCGTAACACCGCGCACGAGCGATGGCAAATACATCGTCCGTTCCGTCACCCGCGACACGGAGATCACCATCGAGGGTATCGTCCGCGATACCCCGACCGCCAATGCCGAAATAGACAACGGTCTGTATATCCGTCAGTCGCCCCATACGCTCCATATCACCACGCCGAAAGCGATCCGTATCCGGCTGATAGATTTCGCAGGGCGTATCATCCGTGACACCCAACTTTCCCCCGGTGAAAATCATCTATACAATATCGCCACTGGTTCCTATATCCTCCAGCCGGAAAGCGGGGAAGGGATAAAGGTTAGGGTTAATTGAAGTGACAGGTAATAGGTGGACTTCGCGATCGGAGATAGAAAAAGGCGAGCTATCCATTTACAGTGACGGGAGTAACTTTTCCCCTCTTGAGAGGGGGCAGGGGGTGTGTGAAATTCGCTTGTTTCAGAGTAAGATAACACACCCCTTATCCCCTCTCAAGAGGGGAATCAGTTACCATCTGTCACTATAAACAGACACTATAAAATAGTTCATATTTTTTATTTCGATTGATATGACTAAATTACAATTCCTTTATTTCTTCAACCGACAATCCGGTACATTGGGCAATTGTTTCAATATTCATTGTATGACAGTATTTAAAAGAGGACAAAGGAGATAAAACAGTAAAATGGGTAACATTTTCCCTCATTCGGGTATAGAACAAGATGTATATTCCTCCTAACTTTGCATTATGAAAATATACATATAAAAATTAAGCATATGACACTCAATGATTTTTTACAGGCTGTCCAAACACGTGGCCCACTCAATACACCGGAAATCCATCGTTTCATGGATGAGATGAGCAACGAGGCACGGCGTATTACCTTCGAACTGAACGGTTCCTATCATACCTCCGACGAGATTCGGGCATTACTTTCGCGATTGTTCGGATACGAAGTCGATCCGACACTGCGTGTATTTCCTCCGTTCTATACTGATTTCGGGAAGAATATTCAGATTGGTAAAAATGTTTTTATCAATGCCTGCTGTCACTTTCAGGATCACGGCGGTGTTACGATCGGTGATGATTGTCAAATCGGACACAACGTTGTGTTCGCTACCCTCAACCACGGCCTTGTACCGGAAGACCGTAAGACAACCTATCCTGCTCCCATTGTACTTGGCAAAAATGTCTGGATCGGTTCGAATGCCACTATTTTACAAGGCGTAACCATTGGCGACAATGCCATCGTTGCAGCAGGAGCTGTCGTAACAAAAGATGTGGAAGCAAACACAATAGTCGGCGGCGTACCGGCTAAATTTATTCGATAGCCACCTTCACAACCCCATCCAAACGATTTTCAAAGACACGATAAGCCTCTTCAATCTCGTTCAACGGAAATTTGTGAGTAATAAGCGGAGTAGTGTCTATCTTACCCTGCTCGATCAATTCGAGAATCTCGGCACAGTCGCAACCGTCCACGCCCCCAGTCTTAAAGGTCAGGTTCTTTCCATACATATCCGGTAAAGGAAGAAGCTGGGGTTTATCATAGAGGGCAACAACGGTGACAATCGCATTGGGTCGGGCACAATCCCACGCCAAACGGAAAGTATCTTCGCTACCCGCTACCTCCAGGACTACATCTGCACCGCCGTGATCGCTGTTACGAAGTACAAAATCCTTGCAGTTTTCAGGTTCTGTCACCAGCACATCCGGGTAATGTTCACGGACAAACCGGATTCTTTCAGGGGACTTTTCACAGACAATGATACGTCGTGGCTTCTTCAGCATCACACAAAGCAATGTACAGATACCGGTAGGACCGGCACCAATGATAAGCACTGTATCATCATTGGAAATCTCCGAAATGCGGGCTGCCCAAAAACCTGTGGCCAACACATCACCAACAAATAGAGCTTGCTCGTCGCTAACCGTCTCCGGAATACGGTTTAATCCACTGTCGGCATAAGGAACCCTGACATATTCTGCCTGACCGCCGTCTATACGACATCCTAAAGCCCAACCGCCATTAGGATCCGTACAGTTGTTGACATACCCATGTTTGCAAAAGAAGCATTCCCCACAGAATGTCTCTACATTTACGGTTACCCTGTCCCCCGGTTTGACGGAAATAACATCAGGACCTACCTGCTCCACAATACCGACCATCTCATGCCCTACCGTTATTCCGGGTACGGCACGTGGCACACTACCATGTTTAATATGCAGGTCACTCGTACAGATACTACCCAGCGTCACACGCACGATAGCATCACGTGAATCTTTTATTTCCGGTTCCGGCTTCTCGCTCAGTTCGAATTTACCATGTTCAATATATGTATATGCAAGCATAATCTTTTTCTGTTGATTAATAGATTTTACAAAGATAGCGATTACACGATAATCATATCCTACTCTTAAAAAAACTTCCTACTTTTGTATTCGAAAAACATTCCATAATATTCATGCAACATAACTCTCTATCGTATTCCACCCTGCTCCAACGTCTCACCATCGACAGCAAAGACGATGGGAATAAATTTACGATCTGTAATCGGGTAAATGAAATAAAAAGACTGCTGCAATCAAGTAATTACCGGTTAATTCACGAAGGACCTCTTTCACTTATTTATGCCCGGCAAACAGATCCGACCGAATGGAACACACTCATATCCTCTCATATCGATTGTGTCTATCAGAATTGCTTTATGGAAGAGGCCGGTGATTGTTGGATAGGGACTTTCGACAACAGTGCGACTAATGCAGTAATCATCGACCTGATGCTACGTGATGAACTGAATAACGATGTAGTTATAGCATTTACCGGGGATGAAGAAATCCATTCGGGTGGCGCCGTCGAAGTGATGAATGTGTTGCACAAAGACAAAGTTCACCTCGCCCTCGGCATCATACTGGACGTAACCGAAGAGGGATGGGAAGACGAAGCGGCCTTTTCCATAGAGAATGACCGCGGATTCGATATACTGACAGGTTATCATATCATTCAACTCCTCCAGTCTTCAGAACAACCTTGCACGCTGGTTCATCAAGCCGAACCGGATGAAACCTGGGATTACGGCAAAGGTATTGAAGGTATTTTCCCTCCTCTCCCTTGTCTTAGTCTTTGCCTACCGGCTTCAGGGGAACTTCATGGAGAAAAAGGAGTCCTGATCAGAAAGGCCTCGGTCGAACCGTATTCACGGCTGTTGAAGGAGATTTCATCTTTAACCCGGGAATCAACGGAGTAGTGTCGATCAGTTCCAGATGTTTGACCATATCGAGCGTTCCCTGTTTGTATTTCCGGAAATGAGGAGTTTCGATATGGCTTTTATAGGCAGTTTCATCCGCATAGATTTCAAGTATAGTCACCTTATTCGGATGATCCTTTTCAGCCATTGCATAAAGTAGCAGTACACCCGGTTCCAACCGCATGGAGGCTTCTATCTCTTCCTTCAGATAAGCATTATATTCAGCCAACCGTTCCGGATCGACTGTAATTTTCGACAGACGTACCATATTTTCAGTTTCTTGTGCGATCACCGGAATAATCACAGCTGTGAGCAATAAAACGATTAGTAACTTCTTCATTTGCTTTATTTATTTTGTTTCTTATCTCAAACCAAACTTCGCTGGTTTTATTGTCTTTCAAATTTTACCGCTATATCACCCGCCACATTCAAAACCCCGATACCATCACCGTCGATACGACCGATCTTAATCAGATCGTTGCTTCGCGACCAGTTTTTACAGAAAATAGCGACATTGCCCCACGGTACATAAATCGTAATATCACCGGGTGCGGGTGAGCAGCCCCGTGTCACACCAGCCGTCGTCAGCGCAGGCGACGGATAAAAAATCTTTTCAGTAATATTGTTATAATCATTCAGAGTCACCTCCAAAGGCAAACGCGACAGGAAATCCCGTGCAGCAGCATTGTCTTCCATCGTACCCGTAATCGTCCGGCTGCCGACTGTAATATTTAGTTTCATAGATGTTGTAGGAGTTTCGGGTTGTTCAGGTGTTTCAGGTGTTTCAGGCATCACCGGATCATCGTCCGATCCTCCACAGGCAGCCATCGACATAACGGTCAACAGCATCAATGGAATTAATAAAAACTTTTTCATATCACTACTATTTATCAGATTATCTTTGTTTTAATTATTCTGATACAAAAATAGAGTCTCAGAAACACCGGGACTTTATACATTTTACTGATAATTGTACCCTAATCATGGATTCTGAAACAACGATAGAAATCGTATGAAGAAAAGAACTACATTTGTAATGTATAAAAATAGAAAGAGATATGGAAGAGATCAATAAAGATGAAATTATCGAACTAGACAGCGTAGATCGTTACAACAAAATCTTCGGACTTGAAACCCAGCATCCTTTGGTAAGTGTCGTCGATCTGACCCAGTCCACACAATGGCCTGAAAGAGCCTGGTTCCGATATGGAGTGTATGCACTATTCCTGAAAGATGTCAAATGCGGTAACATCAAATATGGTCGTCAATATTATGACTATCAGGATGGGACTATCGTCTGCTTCGCTCCGGGACAGGTAACCGACCTGGAAATGCTACCGAACATACAGCCTCATGCACACGGTATTCTCTTTCATCCTGACCTGATACATGGTACCGCCCTCGGTCAGGAAATCAGAAACTACTCTTTCTTCTCTTACGAGACCAACGAGGCACTCCATCTTTCCGAAGAAGAGCGGCAAACTGTCATGGACTGCTTACAGAATATTTCAAACGAACTGAAACATGCCATCGATAAACACAGTCGCCGGCTGATCTGTGCCAATATCGGATTATTACTCGACTACTGTATGCGTTACTATGAACGTCAGTTCCAAACACGGGGTGAGGTAAATAATGACATCATCATCCGCTTCGAACAGTTACTGAATGATTACTTCGAGGGAGACGCACCACAAAAAGAGGGATTGCCATCCGTGAAATATTTCGCCGACAAAGTCTTCCTTTCCCCCAACTATTTTGGCGATATGATACGTAAACAAACAGGACGTACCGCCTCTGAGTATATACAGGACCGAGTAATAGGAGTGGCAAAGGAAAAACTACTCTCATCCGACAAAACGATGAGTGAAATAGCTTACGACCTCGGCTTTCAGTATCCTCAACATCTCAGCCGCATGTTCAAACGGGTAGTTGGAATAACTCCCAATGAATATCGGATGCAGAACTGAGCCCCTTAATCATTCATCAGGAAATGTAACCTGTTCTGTAAATTCACCTCTGCCATGCCGCCATCGACATCCAGATACAGCAGGTTCATTTCCGGATAGAACTTCCTCAGCCGTTTCTCGATACCTTTCGCTACAATATGATTGGCAATGCAGCCGAACGGCTGAATGCAGACAACCCTCTTTATCCCCTGACGGGCATAGCTGGCCACCTCTCCGGCTATCAACCAACCTTCACCGAACTGATTGGACAAATCCAATATCTCCGAAGCATATTTTGCCTTTACATATATTGATTTGGACGGCACATGAAAACGATAGCTCTTCACGATCCCTCCCACCTTCCTGATCTTGTCATTCATATATTTCCAGAATATAGGGTTCAGGCAATGCTTAAAGAGATTATCCTTCTGCAAACCATTCTTTATGTTGGCCTGGGAATTTACGAAATACTGCATCACGAAATCAATGATCGGAGGCGTGACCACTTCCATATTCCGGGAACGAAGCCATTCGGTGATATGAGCCTGTCCGTAATTATTGTATTTCACATAGATCTCCCCTACCAGGCCGATCTTCGTAAACTCACGGTCGTAGATGTCAACTCCGTTAAAGTCGGCCACTGCCTGTTCCAACAAGGAAAGCAACGCTTTATGATCGTTCCTACGGATTGCCTCCACTCCCCTGTCGATATAGAAATCAAACAGATGCTGCGTCTCCCCTTTTTTCTTTTCCCGGATAATCGTACTGCTATACATCTGCTGCAATGCATCTGCATAGAGAAGCATATAAACGACAATATCCATCAATTTAAGAACCGGCAGTTTAAACGCCTTCTGATCGTTCTGGAAAACCTCTCCGGCAGCAAATACCAACACCGGAATATTGGAAAATCCCGCATTCATCAAACCTGATTTGATCTGTGCCAGATAGTTCGTAGCCCGGCACTGACCGCCTGTTTGCGTAATGGCAACCACAACATCATCCAGGTCATATTTACCCGATTGCAACGCCGTGATAATATCTCCCAAAATCAATGTGGAAGGATAACAGACTTCATTATGCCCGTAGACAAGTCCGGCCTCCGCTGAAACCGTATTGGTCTTTGGCAGATTGACGATCTTATAACCTGCCAGTTCTCCGAGAGCCGGAATGAAAGGCGAGATAAAATCGGCAAACCAGGGAGCGAGTATCGTCTTTTGCCTGTCCTCTTTCTTATAGGCAACATCATAGCCCTGGAATGTCTTCGTTCCTGTTACCGGATCAGGTATTATCACCTTCAAAGACTCGATCAGGGAACGCATACGCAACCGGACAGAACCCGGACTGGCTATTTCGTCGATACGCAAGATCGTATGGTTCTTGCCGGCCTGCTTCAATATTTCCCCGGTTTCATCCATAAAGAAAGAGTCGGGACCACAGCCGAAAGAGTTCAGTTGCACCAATTGCACGTTCTGAGGAAGTTTGGCGACTTCCATAGCTGCTTGTACGACCCGGTTAGGGTAAGACCATTGCGAGACGATATTCAGTTTACCGAACCCTTTACTTTCCTTATGACGGAAAATATCGTCGGTGAACACATATACTCCCATATCCGAAAGGATTTGCCCTACCTTCTGATGGATCAGCGGGTCTGTATGATAAGGTCTGCCCACTACCACGAATACCAGCTTATTCTCTCTGACCGCCTGGTCGAACAAAGCTTTTTGTTTATCCCGCAAAGCATCTTTCGTCTCATTGCGCTCTTTCAGCGCTTTCACAAAGGCTTTTCTAAAAACAACCTCCGATACGCCCAAAGAAGAGAGATAAGTAAAACAGGCTTTCTCCAGTGCTTTGTCATTACTAAAGGTAACGACAGGTTTGTCGAACGGAATACCGAACTTTTCCTCCGGTTCCATAGAACTCCGGATCACATCCGGATAACCGCTCACGATCGGGCAATTGTATGAATTGACCGATGAATCGAACTCTTTTTCTTCCTTCACGATCATCGGATAGAAAATACGGTCGACCTTTTGCTCTGCCAATGCCAGGATATGCCCATGCACCAACTTGGCCGGAAAACAGATGTTATCAGACATCACACTTCCGACTCCTTTTTGGTAAAGAGCCGTTGTAGACTCGGGAGACAATACCACTTCCAAATTACATTCGGTAAGCAAGGTATGCCAGAAAGGATAATTCTCAAACATATTCAGCACCCGCGGAATACCGATCCGCAAACCGGATGCAGACGTCTGCTTTTCACCACTACGGGCAAAAAGAATCTCATTCTTTCTGTCAAAAGCGTTATAGCCTTTCTCCGCAGCCGTGGCTTTGCTAAAAAACACTTTCTCGCATTTATTTCCTGCATAACAAATATTCCCGTTATCAAACCGGAAACGAAGGATCGAACATTTGTTCGTACATCCTTTACACTGTAATTCTTTTGTATCCACCGCATTTACATCCGGCAATACTTCCTCTCCGGTAAACAACGTCGGCTTCTTATCAGCCTGCCACATCTTCCGGGCATATAAAGCAGCTCCTAACGCTCCCATCAGTTCGGGATAGTCGGTGGTACTGACCGATTTGCCGGACAGGAGTTCGAGCGCACGGTAAACGGCATCGTTGCGGAATGTTCCGCCCTGCACCACGATATGTTCTCCCAAAAGGTTAAGGTTCGTAATCTTCAGCACCTTGAACAGACAGTTCTTGATGACCGAATAAGCCAGACCGGCTGCAATATCGCCTAATGCCGCATTTTCACGCAATGACTGTTTCACCTTCGAATTCATAAAAACAGTACAGCGTGATCCCAGGTCACTGGGATATTCTGCCAGGCAGGCTGCTTTCGTGAACTCTGAAAGCCCCATATTCATGGTTGCCGCAAAGTTCTGAAGGAAAGAACCGCAACCGGATGAACAGGCTTCATTCAGTTCGATATTCGATATGACTCCGTTGCGGGTGAATATGGATTTCATATCCTGTCCGCCGATGTCCAGTACGAAGGAGACTTCCGGGTCTACATATTGTGCACCGGATAAATGCGCCATCGTTTCCACGATCCCGTAATCGAGATTTAATGCCGACTTGATCAGGTCTTCCCCGTAACCTGTTGCCGCAGATGAGATAAAGCGGAATGTAACTCCTTTGTTTTTGGCTTCCTGATAAAATCCGTTCAGTCCCTCGATCACCTTCCTTAGGGAATTTCCCTGGTTGGTGCCATAAAACGTATAAACGATATCACTGTCCGTATCCATGATTAATATTTTGGTCGTCGTGGAACCGGAGTCGATACCCAGGAAGCATTCGATATTTTTCTTCGAACCGAGTTCTGCCCGTTTTAAAGGTTTTACCTTCCGGTTCTCTTTCCAGGACTGATATTCCTCTTCACTAGCGAATAAAGCAGGTAATACATCTTTCCGTTTATGATCCTTTATTCCCAGCTTTTGTATCAGCAAGGATATGTCTTCGATCGTCTCTCCCTCCCGGTTATAAAGGGCTGTTCCCCATGCCGGAAAATACTCACTGTTTGCCGGAACGATCAGATCTGCTTCATCCAGGTTCAATAGTTCGACAAAAGAATCTCTTAATGCAGGGATAAACGTCAGCGGACCGCCTATACAAAGTATCTTCGGTTGTATATCACATCCTCGGGCAAGCGTAGTCACACTTTGCACAGCGACAGTCCGCAAGATCGACATGGATATATCAGGAACCGGCACGTTGCGGGAAATAAGGTTTTGTACGTCCGTTTTCGCAAATACACCGCAACGGGAAGCTACCGGGTATAACTTTTCATACTTCAGCGCCTGACGCCCCAGTTCTTCGACAGGAATATTCATCAGGTCGGCCATCTGGTCGATAAAAGCTCCCGTTCCGCCGGCACAGCTTCCGTTCATACGGATATCCGGTTGTTTTCCGTCTTTAAAGAATACCATTTTGGCATCTTCACCACCCAGATCTATCAGCGTATGTGTGTCCGGATATTCTTTATCTACTACTTCTATAGATGCAACGACTTCCTGAACAAAAGGAATCCCTGTCCGTTCGGATATCCCCATGCCAGCCGATCCCGTAATGGCTATCGTAAACCGGCAATCAGAGAACAGGGAAGTGACAGTATTCAGTTCTTCAACAAATAAGGTATTAAAATCCGCCTTATGACGTCTGTAAATTTTGTAAATGATTTCATTCCGGTCATTCAAAACAACAACTTTCAATGTAGTGGAACCGACATCGATCCCGATACTACAAACAGTATTTGGTTTCATATTAAAACGATTATAATAAATCTATACGATAATCTAAATTGAGGGTTATATTATTAGTGGTTACCCTGGTATTATATATATGTAGCAGGTAGAAACTTATGGTCTCAACCCGCTAAAGATCAAATCAATCACACGCTTCTTGTGTGCTGTCAGAATTTCGTTATATTCAGTTTCCGACCGGTTCGCTATCCGGATGGCCAATCCTCTGAACATAAACGGAAACACACATAACGACAAGATATTTAAACCCAGATCGATTGCCGGAATATCCTTTATCGTTCCCTTTTTCACTTCCTCAGCTATCCTTTCGGACAATCTTGTAAATATTGCCAGAGGATCACGTTCCAGCAACTTCCTGATCAAAGTATCGGGACTCTGATTGACTTCATTCAGGATAAAAATAGGAATCTGAGGATATTCGGACAATATCTCATAATAGGTACTTATCCATGCTTCTACCATATCGTAGAATGGCATATCCGATGTCAAAGTTGCGGAAACACGTTTAAAGAGAATTTCAAATGCTTCGTCGAATATTATCTCGAAAAGATTATACTTCGACTCAAAATAATATTTTATGTGGGCAACATTAGTACCTGAAGCTGCCGCTATATCGCGGATACTGGTTCCGGCATAGCCATTTTTAATAAATAAGTCACGGGCTACATTCAGTATCCGGTCACTTACATCCGATGTCGATTGCTTTTTCACCATACTAATTTAAACGATTGTTTAAGCAAACTTAAACGATCGTTTAAACGTGGCAAAACATTTACTGTTAATAATCATCAACGCAATGACCAAACGTATCTATCTAAATACCTAATAGTTATACAGACGTATTGATTATTGCTGCACTCCTGATTTATACCTGCATCTAAAATATTTACTGTTTCACCATATCTTTGTCGATACCGAATTTCTCATCCGTCTGACATTTTCCGGCAGGTTCCACATGGACTAAAATATCATATACATTGTCTATCGAGTCTTCTATACTCTTCTCTACTTCATCGGCAATCTCATGGGCACGCATTAAAGTCATTTGCGGATCTACTTCTATATCAAGCGTAATCAGATACAGATTACCTACCATTCTCGACCGGACACGATGCGGATTACCTGCACCGGGAACTTTCTCCACAGCTTCAAATATCTTATTATATACGTTGACATCTTTCACTCCATCCATCAGTTCGACATTGGAATCCATAAAGATACCGATAGACGATTTGATGATAAAGAGGCTGATCACCAATCCTGTGATCGAGTCGAGTATAGGCAACTTAAATATAAATGTAAATATCAACCCCAACAAGACACCGCATGAAATAACCACATCATTACGCATATTGACAGCATTCGCGATCAGCATGGAACTGTTGATTTTCTTTCCTTGTTTATATTGGTAAGTAGACAACAAAAGTTTACCGACAATAGAAAAGACCGTAACATAGATGGCAATAGCCGATGGAATCTCTTTCGTTTCATCCGAAAAGATACTTTCAACCGACGACACCAACATCTGTGCGCCTGCATAAAAGATCACCAACGAAAGCACCTTTGTGGCAATGCTCTCCGCTTTCTCATAACCGAACACATATTTCTTGGAAGGCGGCTTGTTCATCAAACGTGCCGTAAAGATCATAACAACAGATATAACCACGTCGGTTGCCGAATCAATACCATCTCCTATTACAGCCAAACTCCCCGACAACAAGCCGACAACAATTTTGGATACGGACAGTATCGCGTTGCCTATCGTACTTACCCATGAAGTTCTAATTAAGATTTTCTCTCGTGACATATTATTATTGTGAAAATAAGTGGTAAAAGTAATCATTTTTAATGATCTCACAAGGATCCCCAGACTATACTAACACCGGCAAACGAATATCTGTTTTTCCGAATCATCATTAAATGCTTCCCCGTCAAATCCTCCGTATTTGTGAATAATATTAAAACCGTTCCATTCCAAATATGAATCCAATTCTTGCGGGAAAAACATTCTCATATCCAGATTTTGAATCGAATTGAACTCACCATTGATAAAGTAATGCCATTCGATTCGATTGATCTGAGTCGTATTTTCATATCGCATTGTTTGCTTTATCAATACTTCTCTTCCATCGTCTGTTGTATATGCAGCAATTTCCATCGGTTCTTTTTCACCTTCTACGATATATCGAATATTCGGATTAAAGCAATCCAACAGAAATAAACCTCCGTCTTTGAGATGATTTTTAACGACACTGAATGCCTTAAATAAATCTTCATTTTTATATAAATGATGGATTGAATTAAATGGAATAAAAATAAGGTCGTATTTTTCCTGTAAATTCAAAGTCCTGATATCAGCTTCAATAAAAGGAATTTCCAATCCTGCTTCGGATGCTTTAATCTTTGCCTGGTCAAGCATTGAAGAAGTATAATCAACCCCGGTAATATCATACCCGTCCTTTGCTATCGGAACAGTAAGCCTGCCTGTGCCGCAACAAAGTTCGAGTATTCGGGTCTCCTTACCTTTCGGCAGCCACCGTTTATAAAATTGCAAATCTGTCAGGTCGGTATTCATGCCATCATAAATATTTGCATCATAAATTAAATCGCCAACTTTATAATCACTATTCATGTATGTCCTCCAGATTTATTATTTTATGTTTTATCGATTTGACTTAAGCGATTGTAATTTTGTGGTGCTATACCGTCAAATAACTCGGCATAAAATTAGTGCTTTATTTCAAATCCCCAATAAATTAATACATTGAGCACATCAAAATCAGTAAAATTGGTACAAACTTCCCACTTATCGTTACAACAACTTCTACAAGTCTTGGTAACTTTGTATCAATAAAAACAAATAACTTCATCCTATAAATCAAATAGCAATGAACAAGATTCTTTTAATTTCAGTATTCACCATTTTAACACTCAATGTCATGGCACAAGAAAAAATAGTACAGACAGCAGGGCGCACCCAATTAGGCGAATTCGCACCCAAATTTGCAGAACTCAACGATGATGTCCTTTTCGGCGAAGTATGGAGCCGCACCGACAAACTTGGTCTGCGCGACCGCAGTTTAGTGACCATCACCTCTCTCATAAGCCAGGGTATCACCGACAATTCGCTCGTTTTCCATCTTCAATCAGCAAAGAAGAACGGTATTACCCGCACCGAGATTGCCGAAATAATCACCCACATCGGTTTCTATGCCGGTTGGCCCAAAGCGTGGGCGGCATTCAATCTGGCCAAAGGCGTATGGGCGGAAGATTCTACCGGTGAAGACGCCAAGGCCGCTTTCCAGCGCGAAATGATTTTCCCTATCGGCGAACCCAATACTGCATATGCACAGTACTTCATCGGTAACAGCTACCTTGCTCCCGTTTCCCGCGAACAAGTATCGATAGCCAATGTTACTTTTGAACCTCGTTGCCGCAACAACTGGCACGTACACCGCGCAAAAAGCGGCGGCGGACAGATGCTCATCGGCGTAGCCGGACGCGGTTGGTATCAGGAAGAAGGCAAGCCGGCAGTGGAGATTCTGCCTGGCACAGTAATTCATATCCCTGCTAACGTCAAGCATTGGCACGGAGCTGCAGCCGACAGTTGGTTCGCTCATTTAGCATTCGAAGTCCCCGGAGAGAATACTTCCAATGAATGGCTCGAACCAGTGACGGATGAAGAGTATAACAAACTCGAACAGAACAAACAATAAATATATGGAACAATTAGATGTATTCGATTGCTCGAATGTGCTTATGGCGAGCTATTTCACTGACGACCGGGGATGTGCCCACGAAAACAGGGAACATACGCTTATTTATCTATGTTCCGGTGAACTGGAAATAGAGGAGCGCGGAAAGAAAACCGTTTTGCATCCGGGAGAGTGTGCTTTCATGCGGCGCGATAACCGGATGTGGTTGCAAAAAAAGGTCGAGGATGGGAAACCGTACCGTTCTGTCGTGTTGAAATTCTCAAGACCTTTTCTAAGAGAATTTTATCAGACTCTTAACCGGCAACAAATTCCGACTGATTCTAAACGCGATAAAGTAAGTCTGCGTGTATTGCCAGGCAACAGACCGGACATTCGTTCACTGTTCGAATCCATCATTCCCTATTTCGATGCAGGCGAAAAACCGTCTGAAGATGTACTGAAGTTAAAAATGATTGAGGGAGTATATGTACTACTCAATACCGACAGGAACCTTTACGCCTCGTTGTTCGATTTTGTGGAACCGTGGAAAATAGACATTCTCGACTATCTGAATAAAAATTATATGTGCGACCTTTCGATGGATGAAATTGCAAGTTATACGGGACGTAGCTTGGCGACTTTCAAACGAGACTTCGCCAAAATCAGTGACCTGACACCACAGAAATGGATTATCAGACGTCGTCTGGAGGCTGCACATGATTTGATAAAATCAGGTAGAAAAAAAGTGACGGAAGCCTGTTTCGATGTAGGTTTCAAAAACCTGTCTCATTTCTCCAAAATATATAAGGAAACGTATGGGGTTGCCCCATCATGGTAAAAAACAGAGATGTATTTTCGTAAAACACTACTTAACTAAATGAACTTTATAACAAACCCTTTTGAGCCTCGCAGCAAAGTCGTTGCGAGGCTCTCTTTTTACCTTTGCCTACAGAACATTAAAACATAAAATCATGGAAAAGAACAATCAAATGAATCTCAGCCGTCGCGGATTTCTCAAGACGGCAACCTTGACAGGAGCAGCATTAACCATGCCCACCGGACTGGATAAAGTCTTTGCAGCGAAAACGAAACAGACGGCAGTCTCCGATAACGACAGTGATGCCGCTCATATTACGGGACATCGTATATTGGGTACGGGAAAGGCAGCTTTCGAGGTATCGACACTCGGTTTTGGTGTAATGGGTATGACTTACAACCGCAGTCAGCATCCGGACAAAAAACAGTGCATCCGATTGTTGCATGAAGCGGTGGATCGGGGTATAACACTCTTCGACACGGCTATCATCTATGGACCGTTGACTAACGAAAATCTAGCCGGAGAAGCATTATCCGAATTCAAAAACCGGATCAACGTAACGACTAAATTCGGACATGAAGTTATCGACGGGAAAGCCACGGGTCGTCAGAACAGCCGACCGGAGACTATTCGTCGCTATTGCGAAGAGTCGCTCCGTCGCCTCCGGCTCGAATCGCTTCCCATGTTTTACCAGCACCGCTCTGATCCGGATACACCGGCGGAAGAAGTGGCATCGACCATTGCCGACCTGATGAAAGAGGGCAAGGTACAACACTGGGGCATGTGCGAAGTCAGTGCCGAGACCATCCGTAAAGCTCATGCTGTTTGCCCGTTGACGGCTATACAAAGCGAGTATCATCTGATGTACCGGTTGGTAGAGGAAAACGGAGTGCTCGATACCTGTCGGGAGTTGGGGATCGGCTTTGTTCCGTACAGCCCGCTGAACCGTGGATTTTTGGGTGGCTGCATCAATGAATACACGGTTTTCGATGTAAACAACGACAACCGCCAAACCCTGCCACGCTTTCAACCGGAAGCGATGCGTGCGAATACCCGTATCGTGAATGTGCTTCAAGCCTTCGGCCGCACACGAGGCATGACTTCGGCACAAGTGGCACTCGGCTGGTTACTTCAGAAAGCACCGTGGATCGTCCCCATCCCCGGAACAACGAAACTTGCGCATCTGGAAGAGAACCTGCGCACGCAGGAATTTACTCTTTCACCCGAAGAATGGAAAGAACTGGAGGATGCAGTAGCCGCTATTCCCGTTGTCGGAGACCGATACAATGCCGAGCAACAACGTCAGGTAGGTCGCTAAAGAATCAATCCTGCAAGACTTCTCAAACTTTCAGCATTGGAATAATTGTTTAATTATAAAATAAGAATCATATGAAAAAGTACCTGTATCTACTGTTTGCCACTCTTATAGCGGTAGGATTAAATGCATGTTCTCCCGATGATAATGAACCGGACAACCCGCAGACCGAGACTCCGGAAACACCCGACAATCCGAATCCGGCCCCAACGGGCAAGACACTGATTGTATATTACAGCTACACGAATAATATACATTCTATTATCAACGATCTGCAGACGCAAATAGAAGCCGATGTGGTAAGGGTTGAACCTACCGAAAAAGGGATAGACTATGCCGCCAACAATTATGCGATTGGCAGTGCATTGATTCAGGCAATCCGGGATAATCCGAACGATGCGAATTCTTATCCATCTATTGAAACGACAATTGATAACCTTTCCGATTATGACAGAATCATCATAGGCGCACCTCTCTAGTGGAGCAATATGGCTGCGCCCCTGCAAACATTCCTATTTCAATACGGCAGTCAGATGGAAAGTAAAAATATCGGTCTGATCGTATCGAGTGCAAGCAGCGGGATCAACGGTGTCGAGTCCGATGCCAAACGGCTCATTCCGGGCGGAAACTTCCTCACACCAAGCCTGTGGATACGTTCATCTCAAACATCCAACTGTCACTCGATGATTGCCGACTGGCTGAATGAGATCAATTAAACAGCAGATAATGATAACACCTCTTTTTATGGGCGGTATCGGCATGCAGGAAGTACAGCGAGCGACAATTGCACAGTTAGAAAATCCTCTTCCCGTGCAAGATGCTCTGTCCTTTAAATGACAGTGTCTTGTCATACTGATGGAAATGTTTTGCCATAGTGATGGCAAGAGTCTGCCAAAGGCATGGCAGAACTCTGCCACTACGATGGCAGTGGCCTGCCATGCCTATGGCAAAAGCCTTTCCCCGTTACTACCATGCATAATCTTCTACATAAGCATCAAACTTCGGTGGTTCATCAATTCCACATCGTACCAGAATGCGCTGTATCTCTTTTTGTTCGGCAGGAGAAAGTAAACGTTCGCCTTTACGAACCCGATAGTAAGTTCTTTCACTGAAAAGGTTTCTCAAACGAGAGATGACGCTTTTCATCTGTGCGTAAGGCAGGTTATCCAACAAACGTGTAAAGCCTTTGGCATAAATAACTTTCACGTCAGGACGATAATGCGGACACTCCCCCTCCAGTGTAACCTGGTATTTGGGACTAATAATCATCCAACGCTCGACGCTGTCCGAAATATCCTGTTCTGCTAACTGTCGCAAACAAGTAGAGACTTTGGGGCACTCCCGTTTAAGGCATAAAGCATAGTTGAAGGGAATTTCCGGGAAAAGATGTTTTTCTTCCATACTAGTGATAAGTGTTTATTGTGTTAGTTTTCGATATAAGATTAATCAAACCAATCGTGTAAATGTAAGCATTCTTTTGGTGTAAACAGAGTGATTCCGGCAAAAAGAAAGAAAACGATATTTCAATCAATATTCCTAACTACCCTGAATTCACATTTTCCCGTACCAAGCAATCCCAGTCCGTTAGTACCTTCCACAATTCCGGTAAATCCGGTATTTATATCCGAACAGAAGAACGATATGGTTGCTTCTCCCTTTTCATCTGTATAAACGATAGGTTGCCACAACAATGTATTCCGTGCATCCGGCGTGGATAGCTGCATATCTATTTCATCCGGCTGATAGAACTCACGGGCTGCGTAATATCCTTTTGTGCGCCAAAGGTTATTGCGACGAAGGAGTTCTTCAACTGAATAAATAGGGTCGTGATAAACTACATATTGTTCATCTTCCACAATAAACCATTTTCCACCGTCGAAATATTTAGGCTTGATAATCCTATAAGTTTTCCCCTCTACCGGTTTGCTTCGTTTTTCAAGCGGAACAATATACGGACTCGGACAATAGCGGGGGTCGTGATGCACTGTATATCCCTCTTTATAATTCTCCAAATGCCCTTCCGGACATACCCATGGCATCCCTACATCCATCTGTGCCAAACTATCCAACCTTCCCATAAACTTATCCCGAAACGGTTTGCGAGCCTTGCGGGTAACAACCACTTCATCCAGCAGGATTGTACTGTCATTGCTCACCACCAGCATATCGAGCACTTGTCGCCCGACTGTTTCAGACAAATCCATTATTGGATAATAAGACGGTCTGTTTTTCCTTAAGCTGTCAATCAAGGGAAAATAATCCGTTATTTCCAGTTTCGGTCTAAACTCTTTTGATAACATCGGTTTCAGATACACATATCCTCCCCGAACATCTTTCATTATATCTGTATCGATCGTAAAACATCCTGCTGAATCAGCCCAGACAAACACTGAATTTCCTTCAGCACCCGATACCTGAATCAGTTGCTCCGTACTCTGTGTTTCCTTACTTTTCTTCTTACTTCCTATCGTTTGAGTACCCGATATTTCATCCGGCAGGAATATCTCACCATGATATGGCAAGCGATCAGCACTCCACACATACCGTCGCCAGCCTTGTGTCAGCAGCAGTAAATCCATTGCTTCCATCCGGTCTTTATTCTCTTCATTGAAATAATAAGCCGGATCATGGATACCCCCCCGTATCTGGGAAGTAAGATAGCAGTGCGTAAGGATATTAGCAGGATCAGCCGGATTCATATATATTTTGTCGAATACGCTGATACCCAAATTTGCCTGTATCGGTTTGCCATCATCATCCGTCACCTTTATTTTCAATGTAGCCTTTTCACGGAGTACATAACTGTCCTTGTTCGGTTCGATACTGATATTCAGTCTCTTTTCCGGGTGGACATATACCAAACGTTCCGCTATGGGCTGCATCGTACCGTCAAACAATGTAAATTCCGCAATCCCCTGATATGGAAATTCCATTGCAGGAATCTTTATTTTCAGGCTATTCTTCAATCTTCCTTTTGCCACACAACAGACTACTCCCCGCATTTGCCCCAGCAGATAAACATCCTGTTCAGGCAGTCCTTCTGTCTGGGAGATTACAAACTCCATCCGTTCCTTATCTTTCTTCAGCAACTGAAATGACATTCCCTGCGGGTAAATCTCAGGCAAAGAATAAGTCTTGCCATTTTTCAATTCTATCCGGTACTTTTTTTCGAGAAAAGGAGTCAAAGAAAAGACACCCATCCCGTCATGACTGCTCTTGAATATTGTAGTCGGATTACCATCCACATATAATGTACCCTCCACATCCACCGGAAGACCTTTACCATCTGTAGCCTTGAATGCTAACCGGGAAGATATGCCAGAAACCAAGTTTCCACCTTCGGGAAAAAGATCAAACCGCCAATCACAGTCTTTTCCTTTTTCCATCCTTTGGTCATTTTGTGCAATATTCTTTACGACCCTTATTTTACGTCCGGACAGTATTCCAATTGTATCGGTACAAAACGAATACCTAGTATAACCTTCCAATGAATAATCACCTTCCGGCAACTTTTCATCCACATACACATGACCGTCCGCTATCCCGTTCTCAATAGGATATTTCTCCCGCCAGACTACGCTATCCTCACTATCCACCATTTGCAGATAAAGCGTTTTGCTCCGATCTGAAAGTCCGAAAGATTGTGCATCAAACTGGTAGGCTTTGAACCATAAGTCCTCTCCCGTCTCATAAATGCCTTTACTTGTTTGCAAATATATCACTTCGGAAGGATAACCCGACAGGCTTTTGCCGACAGATACAAACAGGTTGTCTATATTGTCTTGATTATCTTGGGCAAGTAAAATCGGTGTGCAACAAAGAATGAGCAATACTAAAAAAAGACGACATATTTCTTTCATGGCTGTAATCTTATCATTGACTTAAATTCGATAAACATACACTTCAGACTTACATATTATTAATAGTCTTAATGTGTTGGTTTATCCTTTGAAACAACTTTTATCAATTCGTATTTAAGATTACTACCATCCATTGGCGGATTAGCTAATATTGTTTTCTTTACTTCAAGCACATATTCATATCCTCTTTCATATTCAAATCCATCTATTTTACTAAAGGGAATGACATCCCAGTCCTTATCTTTTTCTTCCCTAACCTTCATTCCTTCTTTTCTAATATCAAGATCATAAACAGGAAAATACTCGCCCGTTTCCGAAGAAACATACATTTTTATGTTTTCAATCTTGTCCTTAACTTGATCGTCATTAAGGCATGAAGTCATACAAAACATACAGAAAGAAAAGAACAACACGACTTTAAACAGCTTCCTTCGTCTCATAATATTATTTATTTAGTTAATATGATAATTCTCTTTCAGATATGAACACCCGTTAACAATCATTCAATAATACAGCCAATAGCTGAATGTCTGATAACACTGCAAATATATGAAAAAACATTTTCTAATGGTCATTAGAAAATGTTTTTTCTCTCACGTAGCAGTATAAATCAAAGGTTTATTAAATATCGGTATTGAATAAAAGGAATCTCATCGAACAAGCAGACTGTATGTGTATTGTAAGTTTTCTAGCAATTTGTTAGTATTAAGCCCCAACGTGAAAGACATTTCAAAAGACAATCCCCAATATATCTGTCGGAATATGGATGCAGTCTTTTCGACATCGACACCCGAATATATTTCTCCCGTCGCTTTGGCATTGGCAACAACCTGCCGCCATAAATCATATTCCTTTTCAAACATCTCATTAATTCGGACATCGAATCCCGGATAATAGCGGCTTGCCTGTATCAAGAAATGGTAATTGTTACGTGAACATTCCTGCAAAGTCCAATCAGCATCACAGAATACCCTTAGTTTTTTCATGGTCTGCTCTATGCCCTCTACATATTGTACAATAAATTCTTTCAGTGAGGTAGCCGTTGCTTTAAATTTATTTTCCGGGCTATGTGTCTGCAATACAAACTTATCTACAACCGCCTTAAATATAGCTTCCTTATTCGGATAATAGTAAGACATACCTGCCCCCGTCATTCCCGTTACTTCAGCTAATTTAGAAAAACTCGCTTTCTCATAATTCATGCTGATAAACAAGCGAAACGCATCTTGCAAAAACTTATCTTGGTTGAATTTCATATGGTTTATTCAGATATTTTATAGAGCGAAGATAACCTAAAAAACACAAATAGACAATATCCGGCCTAAATTTATTATACCATGTAAATATCAAACAAGCAAGAATCCTCTTCATCCCTATTTAAAATAACTTTTGGGTGTAAACAGAGTGATACCGACAAAAAACAATCTATAATAACCACCAGTAATTAAGGTTAGCATATCCGTAATCTATCTACTAAATCTATCATCCATTCTTCCGTACTTTGCGACATAGTTACATGTAACAAGAAAACGTGACAAGAACTATTAATAAAAAAGAATATATGAAAACAAGAAAATTAGGAAACAACGGGCTGGAAGTGTCGGCCATCGGACTGGGTTGCATGGGAATGAGTTTTGCTTACGATCCCCTTCCCGACCGTAACGAAATGATACAGATAATCCGTTCAGCCTACGAACTGGGCGAAACATTTTTCGACACAGCCGAAGTATACGGCCCTTATACCAACGAAGAACTGGTAGGTGAAGCAGTTGCCTCTTTCCGAGATAAAGTTGTTATAGCCACTAAGTTCGGCTTCAATATAGTCGATGGCAAACAAGCTGGAACTGACAGTCGCCCTGAACATATCCGTCAGGTAGTTGAAGAATCCCTGAAAAGATTAAAGACGGACTACATCGATTTGCTTTATCAACATCGCGTAGACCCGAATGTTCCTATCGAAGAGGTTGCCGGAACCGTAAAAGACCTCATTCAGGAAGGGAAAGTAAAGTATTTCGGCATGTCGGAAGCCGGAGCTAAAACCATTCGCCGGGCACATACCGTTCAACCGGTCGCTGCCCTGCAAAGTGAATATTCTCTTTGGTGGCGTCGTCCCGAGGAAGAGATCATTCCTACGTTGGAAGAACTGGGTATAGGCCTCGTTCCGTTCAGCCCGCTTGGTAAAGGATATCTGACCGGAAGTTTTAACAAACAGACTACATTCGGCAAAGATGATTTCCGCAATAAGCTCCCACGTTTTACACAGGATGCACTCGATGCTAACCAGGCGATAGTCGATTTGCTGAAAAAGATTGCCGCAGAGAAAGAAGCAACGCCCGCCCAAATAGCATTGGCATGGCTGCTGGCACAAAAACCGTGGATTGCTCCCATACCGGGAACGACCAAACTGCACCGCCTGAAAGAGAACCTGGGTGCAGCCGAAATTCACCTGACAGATGATGAATTGAAAAACATCAATGAAGCCAGTTCTAAAATAAAACTGACAGGCAACCGTTATCCCGAAGAACTGGAGCGGACAACCGGGTTATAAAGACGAACTTGCGCGTCTATATTCACTGGGTGTCATATTTCCATATTTCTTAAAGAAGCGAACGAAATGTTGGGGATACTGGAATCCCAGTAAATAAGCAACTTGTGTGATTGATTTCTCCGGGTTCAGTAATTCCTCTTTAGCCAGGTTGAGCATTTTCAATTGGATGTACTCTTTAGCAGATTTGCCTGTTTCCTTTTTTACAAGATCTCCAAAATAGTTGGGAGACAGGCAAATCTTGTCTGCAAAATAGTTAACCGTAGGCAATCCTTCTTTAGCGGCAAGTCCGGAATCCAGATATTCGTCAAGCAATCTTTCAAAACGGGCCAATACGTCTAGGTTCATACCTTGTCGTGTGATAAACTGACGGTCATAAAAGCGCATGCAATAATCCAGCAGCAATTCGATATTGGTACATATCAATCCTCTGATCCACTACAAAAGTAATTCGTTTTTTCCTTATCCTCATCATCGCATGGAAAGAAACCGTAATAATGGTAATGCTTCCCGTAGTTTCGGTAAAACTTGAAAGTCAAGTTACTTTCTTTTTCCTGTTATCCATAATAGTCGAGAAGTTCTCTTGTCCCCACTGTATTATATTTTCTAAATGAGGTATTAAAGTCATCCCAAAATCAGAAACATAATACTCTACACGTGGGGGAACTTCCGGATATACTTTGCGATGCACCAAACCGTCAGTTTCCAATGAACGAAGTGCTGTTGAAAGCATTTTCTCAGAAATAGACGGGATAAGTTTATACAATTCATTAAAACGCATAATTCCGTTTTCCCGAAGTTTCAATAACACAACTAATGCCCATTTATCTCCTAACCATTCTAATACAGGAGAAGCGGAACAATATTCATAATCCAATTTTTTTCTCATTTTTTTCGTTATCAAACAAATTGATACTTAGAAAAACTAACCTAAACGTAAGTAACTGAGTAATAACACAGTTCTTCTTTTTACCAAAAGAACGTCCTAACTTCACTCCCACAAAAGTAACAAAATATTTTTTTAAGGATTTAATTTATCAGATTATGGAACTATTACATTTTACAGGACAAGTTTGGCGACCACCTTATGAAGCAAGCTCCCAACTGTTACAAGTAACAGCTGGATGTACATATCACAAATGCAAATTTTGCAGCTTATATCATGGAACAAAATTCAAGTTATCTCCTCTTTCTGAGATTGAAGAAGATTTGAAAGTCATTCAAAAATATCAGCCTAAAGCCAGACGCGTATTTCTGACAGGTGCTAACCCTTTTGCTTTAAGCTACAATAGATTGCTTGAATTGGGCTTACTAATTCGCAAATATCTCCCTTATTGTGAAACAATCGGTACATTCTCCCGAATAGCTGATATTAAGCCTAAAAGTGTAGAAGAACTGAAAAATCTACGCCATTTAGGCTTTGACAGTATCAGTATCGGAACGGAATCAGGAGATGATGAAACACTGGCAAAAATGAATAAAGGTAATACAGCCTCCGAGATATTAGAGCAATGTCAGAAGTTGGAAGAAGCTAATATTCGCTATAATTTGGTCTACCTGACCGGACTTGCAGGAAAAGGGAGAGGACAACAAAATGCAACAAATACGGCTGCAATATTTAATCAGTTACATCCTTTTACCATCAATTTTGTATCTCTGACCGTTTTTCCGGAATCAGAACTTTATCAAGAAATACAAGCCGGAAAATATGTAGAAGCAACAGAACATGAACGTTTGTTAGAATTACGAACATTTATTTCAACACTTACTATAAAGACAACTTTACTGGGAAATACGGTTTCAAATGCAATTCCATTTGTAGGTATGATTCCTAACGATAAAGTCCGGATATTAAAAGATTTGGATGCGGCAATCAAACAACTTAGTGAAACAGAATTAAGGCAATACAGAGATCGTATAGTATCTTTGTAAGAATGAGTCTTTTATCAAAGTAAAGAAAAGGCCCTGCAATATGATAGTTAGAGGGCTTTACTTTATATCTTTCGAGGGTCGTACGAAAGAAGGAACTTTCTTCTACGTCTGGTAAACAGAGAACAAAAAAATAATTTGTGCTGCTGACATACTGCTGTCATCCATACTTAGTATCTTTGTTTCAAAACTAAAATAGAAATATCATATTATGAATACAGAAAAAACATTAGTAGACAAAGATTATATATTGTTCAAAATCGGAGGTAAAGGAGGTTGGACCTTTGTCGAAATTCCTGAAATCCCTATGCCCAAAACATCATTCGGGATGTTGAAAGTAAAAGGGAAGATAGATGATTATGAGTTTTCTAATTTGAATATGATGCCTATCGGGAACGGAAATATCGGTTTACCCATCAAGTCGGCAATAAGAAAGAAAATCAAAAAGGAAGCTCCCGACACAGTTCATATTACTTTATATGAGGATAAAACTCCATTGATAATTCCGGAAGAATTACTTTTATGTATGGAATATGAAGAGGGAGCATTGGATAAGTTTGAAACTTATAGCGATGGTCAGAAAAAGGCATTTATCAACTGGATCAATTCTGCCAAAACAGAACAAACCAAAGCTGACCGTATCGCTAAAACCATAATTAAGGTGCTAAATGAGGATAAGTTTTATTAGAGTTAGCTCATTGGCAAAAAGACAAATACAATAAAAATGGAAATAAAACATAAAATACAGTTTGGAACTACTACCGATAAATTAGCAAAGAAAGTTCTAACAAAAGAAAAGATAGCAACATCTTCCTTATATGACTATTATTGTATGAACCTAAAGGATACAATAAAAGAAAATGAATATGCCTCTATATTGGATTCACATGGTAGGGAGGTATGCATCATACAAATCAACAAGATTGAAATTGTTGAATTTCAAAATATAACAGAAGAATTTGCAATTGCCGAGGGTGATGGGAATTTAGAAAACTGGCTAAGAATACATACGGAATATTATTCTTTATTATTAGAAAAAATAGGGAAAAAGCTTACAGGAGAAACAAAACTACTTTGTGAGTGGTTCAAGGTTATAACTCATTGATAAATAATAAACAATACTTAATATTGATTGTTAGTCTAAAATATTTCTTGGGAAACAATCTTCTTTCTATATTCTTGTGGCGTTACTCCTTTTAATTTTTTAAAAATCCGATTGAAATGTGGAACATCATTAAATCCTACTGCAAAACAGATTTCCGATACCTGTTTTTTTGTGTGTCTTAGAAGTTCACAAGCTGTATTCAAACGATACTGGGTAACATATTGTGAAAATGTCATTCCTTTGCATCGTTTGAAGTAGGAGCAAAACGCAGAACGGTTCATTCCCACTTCGGCAGAAATATCATCTAAAGAGATGGCATGAATATAATGAGCCATCACATAGCTACAAATTTGCTGCATACGTCTCACATCTCGCTCTAGATTTACAGGTCTACCTGCAAAAATATGGTCGGACGAAGTAAATATGACAGGTAGTAAACGGAACATTTCACACAATCGCCCCAAGTCGTCCATATCGTTCATTTGCAATAATATCTTGCGAATGATACGAGAGCTTTCTAATCCAAATTTTAATGCATTAACAGGAAATGCAAGACCTGCTAAGCGGTTCCGCAATTCAGGAAATATCTCCATGCACCTCATAACAAGAGAGTGGCTGAAAGCAACCATTAGATAATGAATACACCCGTCACTGTCTGCCGATAAAGGTGTATATTCCCAATAATGATGCATAGATGGCGGTATCAATACCACATCACCTGTCGAAAAAGATTGTAACGTATCACCTGCCATCCGGGTTCCATATCCATGTAACACATAATATAACTCCCATGCATCGTGCTGATGCAATTTGGCTTCTATATGAGTATCAATTCGTTGGTCTATAAAAAAGAATGAATGATTTTCTACTTCGGGTAGTTCATAAGGCATAATCATTTCTTCCATAATTGTATATAAAATGGTTTAATACAAATATACAACAATTATACGAAACAATACCACAAATATGCAACAAGAAAGAGGCATAACTTTGCTACCGAAAACAACAAGTATAATTATTAAAATGTATTGTTATGGATTTCTATCAAGTATTAGAGAAAAGAAGAACTATCCGCGACTTTTCCGATAAGGAAGTAACGGACGAAGTATTGGAAAAAGTATTATCGGCAGCTTTTAAAGCCCCTACAAACGACCACTTACGACAATTTGAGTTCATTGTCGTGAGAGGGCAGAAAAATATTACCCAACTTATATCACCAGTGGCAGAAAACACCAAAAACATTCAACAGGTTGGACTAGAAGCTGCCGCAAACGCAATGGACAAAGACGGATATGACATGTTTGTCGATGCGTTACCAAAACAACAGCGTATGCTAATCCAAAGTAATTGTCTTATTCTGCCGTTTTTTAGACAAAAGGACTATCCCTTATGTAAACCAGCAGACCAAAGTTCTTTAAACTATTTTGCCTCGGCTTGGGCGGCTGTAGAAAACATATTGCTAGCTGCAACCGCAGAAGGACTGTCGTGTGCTTTCCGTATTCCCATCGGTAATGAACCAGAGCATGTGAAACATCTCGTTAATGCTCCCCATGGATATGAGTTCACCTGTTTTCTCGCCATCGGTTATGCGGCTGAGGATGCACATATATGTAAGCAGAAAGATATTCGAGTAAAAGAGAGAATTCACAAAAACATCTGGTAGGTCGTAAAAATGAAAGGACACAGATTGATATTGATAACCAGTATTTTATGTAGGTATCAGCATGTCTATATTCAGTTATCTACCAAGGGATAAAAAAGAAAAAGCTCTGTAATATTAAATTACAGAGCTTTATATCTTTTGCTTCTTTCGAAAGCGGTCCGGACGGGACTCGAACCCGCGACCCCATGCGTGACAGGCATGTATTCTAACCAACTGAACTACCGAACCAATGTTTTCATATCGCATCTCTCTCGATTGCGGTGCAAAGGTAGATAATATTTTTAATTACACAACAGTTTCATACAAATATTTCACATCGGATCGATTATTTTTTTACTTTTGTCCCCCATATAAACTATAACAGACATGAAGAATACTCCAGTAGATTATCAGACTGCCAGACGAATAATAGATGGCTACGGATTACCGGATTTCGGGAAAGCTACAATCCGTGAAGTTGTTGCCATATCCACACAATTGGAACAGGAAACAAAAACCGAGTTCATACATATGGAAATGGGTGTTCCCGGACTGAAAGCAGCGCAAGTCGGTGTCGATGCGGAAATAAACGCACTAAAGAGCGGTATCGCCTCCATCTATCCGAATATCAACGGTACGCCGGAAGTAAAAGCAGAAGCATCCAGATTCATCAAGGCTTTTATCAATATAGATATAGCACCGGAATGCTGTGTTCCGGTAACCGGTTCCATGCAAGGAACATTTGCCTCTTTCCTTACCAGCGGACAATGCACGGAAGGAAAAGACACCATCCTCTTCATCGATCCCGGATTTCCGGTTCAAAAACAACAGATCGTCGTGATGGGATATAAATACGAATCATTCGACGTCTATGAATATCGCGGAGAGAAACTGCGTGCCATCCTGGAAGAACACCTTTCAAAAGGCAATATCGCAGCCATGATCTATTCGAACCCGAACAACCCTGCCTGGTTCTGCCTGACAGACGAAGAACTGAAGATCATCGGAGAGATGGCAAACAAATATGATACGATCGTGATCGAAGATCTCGCCTACTTCGCTATGGATTTCCGCAAAGAACTCGGCAAACCTTTCGAAGCTCCTTATCAGGCAAGCGTTGCACATTATACGGATAATTACATCTTACAGATCTCCGGTTCGAAAGCATTCAGCTATGCCGGACAACGTATCGGTGTAACTGCTATCTCCAACAAACTTTATCACCGTGCCTATCCGGGACTGACGAAGCGTTATGGCGGCGGCACTTTCGGAACTGTTTACATCCATCGTGTACTGTACGCCCTGTCATCAGGAACCAGCCATTCAGCGCAGGTAGCATTGGCTGCCATGTTCAAAGCAGCCTCCGACGGCCAGTTCGATTTTATCTCGGAAGTAAAGGAATACGGACGCCGTGCCGAAAGACTGAAAAAGATCTTTACAGACTACGGCTTCACGATCGTTTACGATCATGACCTGGACGAACCGATTGCCGACGGCTTCTATTTCACGATCGCTTATCCCGGAATGACCGGCGGAGAGTTGATGGAAGAACTGATCTATTACGGAGTAAGTGCTATATCTTTAAGCACGACCGGCAGCAACCAGGAAGGTCTGCGCGCCTGCACTTCGTTCATCAAACCGCACCAATATGACCTTCTGGAAGAGCGTTTGAAGCTATTCAAAGAAAATCATACCCTATAATTAACACAAACCCGGCATTTATTTTACACTTATTAACCCAAATGCCGGGTTTTTCGTTTGCTTCTTAACATCAAAAGCCATATATTGTCGCTGTGTATTAACAGTTAAGCGATCTTATCATGGCATCATACAAAAATATCTTCAAAATAACGCATAATAATCTCCTGCCTGCACAAGGTAGCATACTCATATCAGAACCTTTTCTGCAAGATGCCTATTTCCAACGCTCCGTTGTTCTGCTCGTAGAACACACAGATGACGGATCAATGGGATTAGTCTTAAACAAGAAAACGGATCTGGTAGTCAATACATTTTTTCCGGAACTGGAGAAGTTCCCGGAGATACCGATTTACTTGGGAGGCCCTGTAAGTGCCAATCGCCTGTTCTTCATTCACTCACTGGGTGATCTGATTATCCCCGATTCCCTGAAGATAAAAGACCATCTCTATTTTGACGGTGATTTCGAAGCGTTAAAACGTTATATCCAGAATGGTCATTCGATCGATGGGAAAGTAAAATTCTTCCTCGGTTATTCAGGCTGGACAGAAGGTCAGTTGGGTAATGAGATCAACCATAACTCATGGGTAGTAAGCCACGCATCGAAAGAAAATGTGTTGCTGGCCGACGGAGAGGATTTTTGGAAAGATTCATTGGGAGAGCTTGGCAGCAATTATGAAGCATGGACAAAATATCCCAAGGATCCGTATCTTAACTAATTATCTTTCAGTCCGTACCTTTTGCATTACCAAAACGTCGGAATATCCTTTTTCCGTCAGGACCCAATCTTTCATTATTCCGGAAAGAACAAACCCGCAACGGGTAAATAAGGCCTTACTGGCTTCATTCTCTATCGGGATATGAACAAATAACTGGTGCAATTTCAGAAACATAAAAGCATATTCCATCAATACATGCATCGCTTCTGATGCAAATCCGTTCCCCTGATAAAGCGGATCGACCAGAATACCGATGCCTGCACGCCGGTGATGGGGCTCGAAGTCATACAAGTCGACCGTGCCGATAGCTGCTCCCGTCGAACGCAACTCGATCATCAGACGCAATTGCCTGGTATCGAAAATATCCCGGTGTGACTCCCGGATATACTCTTTCAATATATAACGGGAATATGGGGACATAGTGTTACCCAACTCCCATAGGTCAGGATTATTCTCCCAACGATATAAAAGTTCCAGATCTTCCGGCTCCAGTGCACGAAGCCGGATTATTTCATTTTCCAGTAGTGCCATATTACTTCCCCGGTGATATTAATTGTCCGCTCTCTGTACTATAAATATGATAGGTTACTTTTTCGTCAACCAGCTTATCCATAAACAAAAGCATTTGTTCAAAGCGGGCATCCGGATAACAAAAGGCATAGTCCGTGAACTCTTTCATCTGATTACGGCGGCAAATGGCATCCATCACACGCTCTTCACTCAAGTTCCATAGATTAATATGCTCCAGTTCAGGCATACGCTTGGCACAAGCCGCTTTCATTGCTTCGAAATGCTCTTCCCGGCAAATCACCAGCAGACGGCGGTGTTTGTTATTCGACTTTGTCCGAACTCCCAACATCCGTGACAAAGCAGCCAGAGATGCACGCAACAGGATAGCCATCTTGATAAAAAATCCCATCAGCCAGCCGGACTGCGGATAATACTTTTTGAAAAAGATCAGCATAGCCCCGTAAAATGCCTTCACATATTTCATGTCGCCATGCTTGGTACTTTCTCCCTTATAATGAAGGATACGTTCGGGAATATAGTAATTCTTATATTCACCCAATACCAGACGGTACGATAGATCAATATCTTCACCGTACATAAAAAACGCTTCATCCAATAAGCCGACCTTATCCAAGGCCTCATGACGGAGCAACATGAAAGCACCAGCCAATACATCGACTTTATGCTGTTTCTCCTTATCGAGATAAGCCAGGCTATACCTGGAGAATATACGCGATTTAGGAAACAATTTCGACAAACCGAATATCTTGCAGAACGAAACCCAGGGAGAAGGAAAACTTCGTTTACTTTCCGGAAGGAAAACGCCATGCCCATCCAACATCTTCACACCGATACCACCGGAGTTCGGATTCTCATCCATAAAGAAACAAAGGGTCCGCAAGCTCTCCTCTCCTATCACCGTATCAGGATTCAGCAACAAAACATATTCTCCTTTACACTGGCGGATGGCCTGGTTATTCGCTTTTGCAAATCCCGGATTATCTTTATTCTCTATAAACAGGACTTCCGGAAATTTAGGACGCAAATAATCGATGGAGCCGTCAGTCGAATTATTGTCAACCACAAAAACCTCTGCATCCAGTCCGGCTATGGCAGCACGAACCGAAAGCAGACACTGCTCCAGAAAATACTTTACATTGTAGTTTACAATAATAATGGATATCTTGGTTTCGTACATAAAGAGTCTGATTAAATTTTTATCGAATCATTAAAGCTAGTCCGGTTCACGATGGAACGACCGAGAGTTATTTCGTCAGCATATTCAATCTCGTCACCAATAGACACCCCACGGGCAATCACCGTAATTTTCACTTCATAAGGAGATAACTTGCGATATATGAAAAAGTTCGTCGTATCGCCCTCCATCGTTGTACTAAGTGCCAGCACGATCTCCCTCACTTCGTCATTCGCCACCCGCTGCACCAGACTATCTATCTGCAGGTCGCCAGGTCCTATGCCGTCCATCGGGGAAATAATTCCTCCGAGCACATGGTAAACGCCACGGAACTGCCCGGTATTCTCGATAGCCATCACCTCCTTAATATTCTCGACTACGCAAACGGTAGAATGGTCGCGCTGCGGATCGGCACAAATCGAACACATGTCGTCATCACAAATATTGTGGCACACCTTACAATATTTCACTTCTTTCCGCAAAGCCAGCAAAGCCGAAACAAAGTTTTCCGTATAACCTTCATCCCGGCGAAGCATATACAAAGCCAACCGGAGAGCCGTTTTTCTTCCTACTCCCGGTAGCGAAGCCAGCTCGTTCACAGCATTCTCCAATAAAACGGACGGATATTTCTGAGTCATTGATTACCTTTCTTTGACCACAAAGATAATTAATTCCGCACAAACAACTCTATCCGTAATAAATAACGAATCGTTTTTATTAAAAATACCAAACCAATCAAAAACTTCATATTTTTGACACATCCATACAGCCCTTATAAAATCATATCTGTGAAACAATGTTAGCACACAGAATATTTTCTACTAGAAAATTGTTTTATTAAAAAATAGAATATAAGTTTGCAGTATCATTGCAAGTAGAAATATTTATCAGTAGAAAACAAATAAGTAAACGCATGGCAAAGTTATTTTTCAAGAGACATTGGCTTACACTGCTAGGGATAGCACTCGGCGCCGCAGGGGGATTTCTATACTGGAATTTTATTGGTTGCACAACAGGAACCTGCCCTATCACATCTTCTCCTATCAACAGTTCAGTTTGGGGAGCAATTATAGGAGGTTTATTGCTCAGCTCTTTTCAAAAAGAAAATAAAATATCAACCGATAAAGATCAATGATATGGAAGCACTATACAAGAAACAGGCATATTCACTGTTCGGTATGTTTACACTGGCACTACGCCTTGTAGTCGGCTGGACTTATTTTTCTGCTTTTTGGAGAAGATTAGTACTTGAAAATAAACTTATCCCGGATACGGCAGGTTATATAGGAGAGAAATTCAACCATTTCCTCCCTAACGCATTCGGAATAAAACCGGTGATAGAATATCTCGTTTCAAATCCGGATCAACTTTGGTGGGCGATGGTCGTTTTCACGATCATTGAAGGAATTGTAGGTCTGTTTTTTATGCTCGGCTTCTTTACACGGTTGATGAGTATCGGAGTGTTGAGCCTTGCAACCGGTATATTATTAGGTTCGGGATGGCTGGGAACCACTTGCGTGGATGAGTGGCAAATTGGGATATTAGGTGTCGCAGCAGGCTTTACCCTATTCCTGTCCGGTGGAGGTAAATATTCTCTGGACAACATAGTCATTCCCCGGATTCCACTACTAAATAAGTATGCCTGGACAACCTGGTTGACATCCGGCCCGCTTCCACTCGATGAGAAGTCATCGGGAAGACTTTCGGTAGCCGGTGCAACAGCCATATTGTTTCTCTCCCTCCTGACCAATCAGGTATTCCATAATGGAGTATGGGGAAAGCTACATAATAAGTCGGTCAAGCCGAAGATAGAAATAAACGATGCCAATCTGGGCAAAGAAAAGTTGTCATTCACCGTCTATCGTGTAGAAGGTGTGGATGTATACGGATCCTTCCTGATCGGCGTTACTTTGAAAGATGCAAATGGCAATATCATCCTCGACAGAAACGGAGAGGAATTATCTGAATTTCCGGAAACAGATATCCGGAATATGTATATAGCGAAAGTGGCTCCTGGTAAGCATAGCCTTGTCATCCCTTTGGGAAGCAAAGCGGAGCTGACAATAAAAGATGAAACACTCGCCAATCTGCCCAAAGGTGACTACGAGTTGACATTGACAGATATCAGCGGCATTACCTGGAAACAGAAACTGAAAAATTAATTATTAACATCAATTCAAATCCAAATGAACAGTAAAAAAATCTTCACATTATTAGTATTAGTCGTAGGTTTCATGACTTTATCCTCCTGTAAAGGACAAGCCAAAAACGCTGTCGATGAAACAGAAAGCAGCCAGGAAACAACAGCCAATACACCTGTCCATATCACAAAGGCTGATTTTCTGAAAAAGATATACAATTACGAAGCCAGCCCCAACGAATGGAAATATCTGGGAGATAAACCCGCCATCATCGACTTTTATGCAGACTGGTGTGGCCCCTGTAAAATGATCGCTCCTTCTCTGGAACAACTAGCCAAAGAATATGCCGGAAAGATCGATATATACAAAGTAGATGTCGACAAGGAAACTGAACTGGCACAGGTTTTCGGAATACAAGGTATCCCGGCATTGCTGTACATCCCCATGACAGGGAAACCCCAGATGCTTCAAGGAGCATTGCCTAAAGATCAATTAAAAGAAAAGATTGAAACTATTTTACTGAAAAAGTAAAAGTATTCTATCCATAACTAAAAAAGAGGTATCCCAATAAAGGGACCAGACGCAGACGACGCAGGATTACTCCGCGTTCGTCTGCATCCGGTAAAGAAGCTAATAACTCACCACCACCCTCAACATCGCAATATGATACCTCTCATTTCCAGTTCGTATAAAATGGAAAACCACTTTCTCCTCGCTCATCTGCAACACTATTACAACCAGCGTGTAAACCGTTTTACGTACCATTGTTTTACGAATTGAGTCAACATACAATATCCAAGTAAAGTTGCAAGCAGCCAGGGGAAATAACTCAGCGGCAGCGGTACAAGCCCGATAGATGCACCTATCCCTGTAAACGGCAGGAGGATACCGATCGCCATGATCGCAAAAGTGGTGAGTAATACCGGCCATGAAGCCCGGCTCTGTATAAACGGTATCTTTCGTGTACGGATCATATGCACGATCAATGTCTGCGAAAGCAGCCCTTCCACAAACCAACCGCTCTGGAACAAAGCCTGATGTTCCGGCGAAGTACACCCGAAAACATACCACATCAACAGATAAGTCGTGATATCGAATATTGAACTGATCGGCCCGATGCAGATCATGAAGCGGCTCAGATCGGAAGCATCCCACTTACGCGGCTTCAGCAAGTATTCACGGTCGACCTTATCGAACGGTATCGTCGTCTGCGAAATATCATACAACAGGTTCTGTACCAGCAAATGAATCGGAAGCATCGGCAGGAAAGGCAGGAAAGCACTTGCCGCCAACACACTGAACATATTACCGAAATTTGAACTCGCCGTCATCTTGATATACTTCATAATATTGCCGAATATCTTACGTCCTTCGAGAACTCCCTGCTCCAGCACCATCAAATCCTTTTCCAGCAAAATGATATCAGCACTCTCCTTAGCAATATCGACCGCCGTATCCACCGAAATCCCGATATCCGACTGACGCAAGGCCGACGCATCGTTGATCCCATCCCCCAGGAAACCGACTGTATTCCCACCCTTTTGCAGTAACGTGATAATACGCGTTTTCTGCATCGGAGTCAGTTTCGAATAAACCGTCGTATGTTGCAGCTCCTTCACCAGTTCCTCATCCGTCATCTTCTCGATCTCCGGTCCCTGCAGCGTATGCGTAATATCTACACCGACCTGACGGCAGACCGCTTTCACCACAGCTTCATTATCACCTGATAACACTTTCACCTCTACACCATGCTCATGCAACTGTCGGATCGCTCCGGCTGCCGACGATTTGGGAGGATCGAGGAAAGCCAGATAACCGATCAGCACCATATCCATTTCATCCTCCACCGAGAAATCCAGCTCCTTTTCTATCCAACTCTTCTGGGCAACTGCCAGCACACGCATGCCGTCACGGTTCATCCGCCCGCTTATTGCCAAAGCAATCTGCTTCAGTTTGTCCGTCATCGGGCATACTTCACCGTTATATTCCACATACGAACAGATCTGCATCATCTCCTCGATCGCCCCTTTGGTGATAATCTGCCGCTTACCGTCGTTATCCTCCACGATCACCGACATGCGGCGACGGGTAAAGTCGAACGGAATCTCGTCCACTTTCCTGTATTTATCACCCAGATGCTCAAAATCCAGTTCCTTCGCATGCGAAAGGATCGCCTTGTCCATCAGGTTCTTTAATCCGGTCTGGAAATAACTGTTGAAATAGGCATGCCGCAACACGCGTAGATCGTCATCCCCATGTACATTGAGATATTTCTCCAACACGATCTTATCGCGTGTCAACGTCCCCGTCTTATCTGTACAAAGAATATTCATCGCCCCGAAACTCTGTATCGCATTCAGATTCTTCACGATCGTCTTGCGGCGCGACATACTAACAGCCCCTTTTGCCAGATTGGAGGTAACGATCATCGGCAACATCTCCGGCGTAAGACCGACAGCAACCGACACGGCAAACAGAAAAGCATCGAACCAATCCCCTTTGCTCAACCCGTTAATCAGGAACACAAACGGAACCATCACCAGCATAAACCGTATCAGTAACAAACTCACCTTATTGATTCCCCGATCAAAACTCGTCTGCGCCCGCACCCCCGTCAGGCTTTTGGCAATCGTCCCCAGATAGGTAGAACGCCCGGTAGCAAACACCACGCCTATCGCCGATCCGCTCACCACATTCGACCCCATGAAGCAGATATCATCCAGCTCGACCACACTGCCTGTCCGGTGCGTCCTGTTCCCCAGTTCCGCCCTTTTCTCTATGGCATCCGACTCGCCCGTCAACGATGACTGGCTGACAAACAAATCCTTAGATTCCACAATACGGATATCGGCAGGCACCATATCTCCGGCAGCCAGGTAAACGATATCCCCCGGCACAAGTTCAGCGATATTCACCTCCTGCCCGTCTTTTGCACCCAGGCGATAGACGGTAGCCGTATTCTTCACCATCCGTTTCAAAGCATCCGAAGCCCTGCCCGATTTCCATTCCTGCACGAAACGAAGCACCGCACTTAGCATCACCATCGCCGTAATAACAATAACGGTCACCCATTCCCTGTCTTCCGGTGCGGCCATCAGCACATCGATCACCAGCGAGACAACCGCCAATGCCATCAATATACCGATAAAAGGATTGATAAAGGTTTTAATAAACATGATCAGCCAACGATCGCGTTTTTCGCGTACGATTTCGTTAGGCCCATGAAAACGTAAACGGTCTGTAACTTCTCCTTCCGTCAGTCCCAGACGCGAAGTGTCGAAATAACTGAACACAGATTTCAGTGGTTGGGTAGCAGCCAGGAACACCCGTTCGCTGTTGAAAGAGATTGCGTTGTTGTTCTTTCTTTTCTTTCTTCTGATCCACATGATAACTCTCTTTTGTGAAGCCCCCTGCTCCCAAAGCAGGAGGTCTCCGGTTTGGTATTCGTTTTATGTCTCTCTTTTTGACAGCACAAAAGTAGAGACACCCGGCCAGACAAGCCGTTAGAGAACTATTAGAAGGGTATTAGAGAACCATTAGAATTTTGCAGTTTACTTCTGCTTTTACTTACTCTGCAAAACAAAAACATTCAGATAGACTTGAAAATCGCCTCAAAAAAGAGCGTTTTTTCAAGTCTACCTGAATATTTTCCACTATATTTGCGTAAAACGTAAATGATTATGGACAAGAGATTAGAGTTATTGGAAAAATACAACTTCTGGAACGGACAATTTCCTGATCTGGGATTAATTCGTAACGAATACATAGATAAGATAGTCACTGCTATGGACAACAAGCTTATAAAAGTATTGGTTGGACAACGAAGAAGTGGCAAAAGCTTTATCATGAGACAACTTATGAATTACCTGGTCACAGAAAAAAAAGTATCTCCCGAACAGCTCTTTTACGTCAATTTTGAGTTTGCACCTTTTGGTTTTATAAAAAATGCAGACGATTTATATGATCTCTATGCTCTCTATAAAACAGAAAAACAACTTACGGGCAAAATATATCTGTTACTGGATGAAATACAAAATGTTTCTGAATGGGAAAAAACTGTAAACTCCTTATCACAAGATTATACGGAAAATTGTGAGATCATCCTAACGGGCTCAAACTCAAAAATGCTTTCCAGCCAATTATCGACCCTGTTATCCGGAAGATATATCGAATTCTCTATCTATCCTTTTCATATAGGTGAGTATGCACTCATCCAGGAAAAAGAGGTAAACAAAGACACTTATATGGATTTCTTAAAATCAGGAGGGTTCCCTGAATTATTCCATCTCAATAATTTTGAAACAAAACGAAACTATGTTTCTTCCATAAAAGACACTGTTTTATTGAGAGATATAATTCAGCGTAACAACATAAAAGATGCCAGATTACTGGAAGATATATTCGGATATCTGGTAAATAACGCCTCAAACCTGATTTCCATAAACAATGTCGTAAACTTCTTCAAGTCCAAAGGGAGAAAGACTAATTACGAGACTGTATCTAATTACATTCTTTATTTGGAAGAAGCCAATTTATTACATCGGGCAGACCGGTATAATATTCGGGGAAAAGAAATTATTTCAGGCACATGCAAATATTATGTAAACGACCTGGCCTTTCATAATTATCTGTATAACGGGTATGGTTACGGTACAGGCTATTTACTGGAGAACCGTATCTATCTGGATTTAAAAATAGCGGGCTATGAAGTATATGTCGGTATAATAAAAGAAAAAGAAGTAGATTTTGTCGCAACCAAAGCTGATAGAATTATTTACCTACAAGCCAGCTATTTACTAAGTGATGAAACCACGATAGAACGTGAATATGCTCCTTTTGACCTGCTTACAGATCACTATGAAAAGTATGTAGTGACATTAGATGAAATCACATTACCTTCAAGGAATGGAATACGACATATTCAGGCATGGGATATATACAACTTTATATAATGTAAAAGAGTATCATATCCTCTTCTTGCCCCTTGTGTATTTTCCTGTTTGATCATTCTTAAATCCAATCAATCATTTTGTAACAACCATTTCCAAGCCGAAACAACATTAATCACATTGAACGGATTTTCACTTTGCTTGATAGCAATCAATGATTTGACAACCTCTTTTCTCATGACCTTTCCTTTATTTTAGGACAAAAAACGGTTTTATTTCCTAAAATAAAGGAAATAAATGAATATGAACCCTTTATATCCGAAACATTACAATCACCACGAAACTCTTTATGCTCTCCAAATTTCACCAAACCTAACTGATTCATTAATAGACTTATCGTTACTAACTTCTTATTGGCATCCTATCCTCACACCAACATCTCAAATATTTATTACCTTTGCCGTCAATTGTGAATCATAAAACGAAACATCATGAGTAAATATCCATTTATGCTGATTATGTGCCTGTTTATTGCACAATCTGCTTTTGCGCAATCATATTCCAAATACTTTCGCCTGGAAAATCAGGATACGGTCAACTTTACCTTTACAGTGAGGAAACCTGATATTAAGGCAATAGACTGTTATCCTCAACAGATTACCCAAATATCGAAAAACGGAAAAAATTACGAAATATCACTCACAACTATCAACCCCTATCTAGATGGAAGCAAACTGGCTAAAATGAAAGAAGCCAAGTATGACAAATCACGGGAATACGACAGGGAGATCGCTAGATTTTTACAATCTACTCCGTTGATAGATGCACAAAACGAACACGTTAGACAAATTGCCGATACACTGTTCAAAGACGAAACGCAGACCTTTGTTATAATAGAGAAAGCCCTTAAATTTGTCTATACCTATCTGTCACCTTCCGATTCCATTGCCAAACAGATCGATGCAGGGATTTGCAGAACCGTAGATGTCAATACAGTTATTCAGACAAGAAAAGGCACTTGTAGCGAATATACCAATCTATTTACCGCATTGATGCGCTATATGAATATACCGACCCGTTTTGCTGTAGGATATTTTTATATTCCCGAATATAAAGCCGAAAGTACCCATGCCTGGCCCGAATGCTATATAGAAGGTGCAGGTTGGTGTTCTGTCGATCCGACTTTTCCTTCATATATCTCCCCTCATTTTGGCATGGTTAGGATGCGTTACGGAATAGATTACGAAGACTGCGACATCAGAACCCTAAATTATGACATCGAGCCGATCGAGTTTACAAAGAAATGACCCATGATAACAGAAGATAAAATAAAGTATTTTGAAAATAGGGAAGATTGGAGAAAGTGGTTGACAGACAACTTTGAAACCAAAAACGAAATTTGGTTCGTCTTCCCTTGTAAGTCGTCAGACAAAAAAAGTATTACATACAATGATGCTGTTGAAGAAGCCCTTTGTTTCGAGTGGATCGACAGTACGATAAAAGCACTTGACAAAGAACATAAAATTCAGCGTTTCACGCCTAGAAACCCTAAAAGCACATACTCGCAAGCCAACAAAGAAAGACTTAAATGGTTATTGGAAAATAAAATGATACACCCTAAATTTGAGGATAAAATAAGAACTATTTTATCTGACCCTTTTATTTTTCCAGATGATATAATTGACAGATTGAAAGAAGATAAAACAGCATGGAAAAACTATCTGCACTTCTCCGACCCATATAAACGTATCCGAATTGCATACATTGAAGCAGCAAGGAAACGGCCTGAAGAATTTGAAAAACGACTAAACAACTTTATCAATAAAACGAAAGAAAATAAAATTATAGCAGGATTTGGGGGAATTGGAAAATACTATTAATCCCAATAATGCTGGCACGAATTTTACTTCCATTTTCTAAATGCTATACCTATATATAACAAGCAAACCACCCCCCCAATCACCAACATCCGCTTGGGATAAGAAAACTCCACAATACTACCTTTCTGAAAAAAATCAGAACCGGCAAAACAGTTCTCATCTACAGAACCAGAACTAACAACCGACTCAACAACTTCCTCCCCCTGTTCCTTAATGGCGACATGAGTAACAGACTGTACCCCATTCAACCGGCAGCTATCGAACACGATATGCTCTATATTGATCACCTTATTGCGGGAAGCCTGATACAAATTTTTTAACAACATACTATCACTATGAATGCTATGCACCTCCTCCCTTATCTCCCGATGTTGTACACTACGCCGCCCGGCACTACAACCGGACAGCAAAACAACCAACAAACCAACCGAAACAAGTAAACTTCTCCTCCACATATCCATACCTATCCCCTTCATTTATTAATGATCACCTGATAACGATTCTCTCCATTTATCCGAAACGACAAGTGCAGGAACTTCTTTCGTTTATAAAGAATCGCCTGATCGAAAGGTAACTTACAATAAAGCAACACATCCAGTAACACCTTCGGATCAGGCACATAACAATCCGCAGCCTCCCCCTTCACATGCTGGCTCGAAGGCACACCGCCCACCAACCTGTTCACCTCCGGACTCCGGTAACCGCTTGTGATCGCAATCGGTTTCCCATAAGCCAGCCGCAACGGCTGTAACAACCGTTTTACCAACTCCTTTATAGCCAGCTTCACCTCAAACGGTGGCTCATTCAGCAATCCGTTCTCTACCGCTACCCTACTATACGTCATTTCTTCCCAGGTAAAATCCCTACTTATCCTCTCTTTCATTTTGTACCGATTTAATTTTATACGAATAATCCACCCCAAACAAAGCTCCGGCAAATGTGCAGGTTTCCCCGAAAGCCACCAGCACACTATTATGAATCTCCCCTTTCGGAGCAATCCAGAAACCGGAGAAAAGAAGAACAATCCCGCTCATTACGAGCAGGATTGCCATTACCAATTGAATAGTCAGTCTTTTTTTCATACGTTCCCCTTTCCTCTTTCAATCAAGTAATCCTCAATTTCCCATTTTCAGTTATTCAATTTCCGGTCTGTCATCTCCACCGGAACCTTCTTCTTTTTTAGGTTTCGTATCTTCATCTTCTTCAAACTTCACGATCTCACTCATCCAGCGCAGACTGGTACCCGGCGAGAATATCACCCGTGCCTTTTTTATCAGGGAAGCATTGAAAGCATCCGCCGTCTCCGCACCTTTCGAACGAATCGAAAGACGAAAACTACCGAACTCACCCACCTGTACAATACTACCCGAACGAAGCTCCAGGCTCATCACCCAGTTCAACGAATCGAGTATTGCCTTCACATCAGCACTCGACATCGCCGAGCGGCTGGAGATCAATTCACACAACTTATCCATATCGCAATAGTTCGACGACCGCGCCATCGCATAAGTCTTCACCTTGTCCTTATCGTCACCGCTAAGAACCTTGCGCTGCACCTTTCTAAATTTCAGTGTCATAGCTTTTCTATTTTAATGATTAATACTACTGTTTCCAGGGGAACGATACAAAGGTACAGGTAGGAATATATGCAAAGATCGGCGCGATAGCATCATGTAAAACAGTATATAATAAGACTTTAGGAACATTCAAAATCTTAAAATACCATTTTTCGCGAACCATCACACCGATCGATTCAGGCTCTTATTTAACGTTTATCAGGAAAATAATGATTATTCCGCAGGAATCTCCAGAATGGATTTAATTTATTTATAACTTCCAATAACATTCTTAATACCCTTTCGGGTACTCTTTTTAATATAATCACGAAATAAATACCCGAAAGGGTATCGAATAATTAAAAATATAAGTCAATATATCTTCCCCCACTTAAAGGGAATTCATTTTCCTGCAAAGAATGTACACCTGGGATAGTGATAATCTTCTTACGGTCGATTGGCTATTCCACATCCCGTTCTATCACATCAAACAGGATTTCACTTTGCTTAATATTTGAGAACCTCTTTCCTCATAAGTATTCCTTTATTTTAGGACAAAAAAAGCATTTTCTTTCCTAAAATAAAGGAAACTTTTTTCATACGTCCCCCCTTTCTCTTTCAATCAGGTAATCTCCTATTTACCATTTTTAATTATTCAATCACCGGTCTGTCATCATCCGGATTTTCTTCTTTCTTAGATTTCGTATCTTCATCCTCTTCAAACTTCACGATCTCACTCATCCAGCGCAGACTGGTACCCGGCGAGAATATCACCCGTGCCTTTTTTATCAGGGAAGCATTGAAAGCATCCGCCGTCTCCGCACCTTTCGAACGAATCGAAAGACGAAAACTACCGAACTCACCCACCTGTACAATACTACCCGAACGAAGCTCCAGGCTCATCACCCAGTTCAACGAATCGAGTATTGCCTTCACATCAGCACTCGACATCGCCGAGCGGCTGGAGATCAATTCACACAACTTATCCATATCGCAATAGTTCGACGACCGCGCCATCGCATAAGTCTTCACCTTGTCCTTATCGTCACCGCTAAGAACCTTGCGCTGCACCTTTCTAAATTTCAGTGTCATAGCTTTTTTGTTTTAATAATTAATACTACTGTTTCCAGGGGAACGATACAAAGGTATAGGTAGGTATATATGCAAAGATCGGTGCGAGAGTCTCATGTAAAACAGTATATAATAAGACTTTAGAAACATTCAAAATCTTAAAATACCATTTTTCGCGAACCATCACACCGATGGATTCAGGCTCTTATTTAACGTTTATCAGGAAAATAATGATTATTCCGCAGGAATCTCCAGAATGGATTTAATTTATTTATAACTTCCAATAACATTCTTAATACCCTTTCGGGTACTCTTTTTAATATAATCACGAAATAAATACCCGAAAGGGTATCGAATAATTAAAAATATAAGTCAATATATCTTCCCCCACTTAAAGGGAATTCATTTTCCTGCAAAGAATGTACACCTGGGATAGTGATAATCTTCTTACGGTCGATTGGCTATTCCACATCCCGTTCTATCACATCAAACAGGATTTCACTTTGCTTAATATTTGAGAACCTCTTTCCTCATAAGTATTCCTTTATTTTAGGACAAAAAAAGCATTTTCTTTCCTAAAATAAAGGAAACTTTTTTCATACGTCCCCCCTTTCTCTTTCAATCAGGTAATCTCCTATTTACCATTTTTAATTATTCAATCACCGGTCTGTCATCATCCGGATTTTCTTCTTTCTTAGATTTCGTATCTTCATCCTCTTCAAACTTCACGATCTCACTCATCCAGCGCAGACTGGTACCCGGCGAGAATATCACCCGTGCCTTTTTTATCAGGGAAGCATTGAAAGCATCCGCCGTCTCCGCTCCTTTCGAACGAATCGAAAGACGAAAACTACCGAACTCACCCACCTGTACAATACTACCCGAGCGAAGCTCCAGGCTCATCGCCCAATTTAACGAATCGAGTATTGCCTTCACATCAGCACTCGACATCGCCGAGCGGCTGGAGATCAATTCACACAACTTATCCATATCGCAATAGTTCGACGACCGCGCCATCGCATAAGTCTTCACCTTGTCCTTATCGTCACCGCTAAGAACCTTGCGCTGCACCTTTCTAAATTTCAGTGTCATAGCTTTTTTGTTTTAATAATTAATACTACTGTTTCCAGGGGAACGATACAAAGGTATAGGTAGGTATATATGCAAAGATCGGTGCGAGAGTCTCATGTAAAACAGTATATAATAAGACTTTAGAAACATTCAAAATCTTAAAATACCATTTTTCGCGAACCATCACACCGATGGATTCAGGTTCTTATTTAAAGTTTATCAAGGAAATAATGATTTTTACGCTGGAATCTCCGGAACGGATTTAATTTATTTACAACATCCAATAACATTCTTAATACCCTTTCAGGTACTCTTTTTAATATAATCACAAAATAAATACCCGAAAGGGTATCGAATAATTGAATATAAGTCAATATATCTTCCCCACTTAAAGGGTATTCATTTTCCCGCAAAGAATCGATCTCTAAAACCAATCATCTTACAGCAACAATTTCCATCAAGGTGGATTTACGACAACGACGTACGCCGGGGATAATGATAATCTTCTTACGGTCGATTGGCTATTTCACATCCCGTTCTATCACATCAAACGGGATTTCACTTTACTTAATAGCAATCAGCGATTTAATAACCTCTTTCCTCATAAATCTTCCTTTATTTTAGGATAAAAAACTTTGTTTCCTAAATTACAGGAAGTTAGTATTATTTAACTCTTTCGGAGATTAGCAGACACATTCTCCGCATACTATGCAGCTAATATAGACATTAATCTCCGCAAACAATCACATTACAAGTTCATAATTAATGCTTCTTCCACCTTCATCTGTTTTTACGTAACACACCTTTTGTCATCAAATTCTGTATATCACGAAAGCCGTATCAGCAGAACATTTTGTAATCTTACCCCATTTAGAAGAGGTTAATTTTCCATCAAAACCATCCCAAAGCAAATTCACCATTCTTATTTGCCGTTCATTCATGGAGATTAACCGATACTTATCCCAGAAATCAGCTTTCTGTAAAACCGTACTGATTGATTTTACAGTATTGACCAATGCCGTTTCCAAACAATCAAGAAACCACTCAAGCCACCCTGTTATAGCCAAGCCTCCTTTTTGTGTTCTCTCCAATATCTCAATCTTCGTTTTCAATCTTCTTGCCATCTTAAGAACGGATTAATTCTCTGCTTCCATTTTTTACAGTTAGATTCATTTTAACTATCTCATACTCATCATTTCATTATAGGTAAAGTTGTTACATATCCCCTTTTTGCTAATCAAATTCGAACTAAATTTCTTATCATTTATTTGCAAATGTCTAAAAATTTTACGAATATTGCATACGATAATTGTGAATCAGAAGATTGAATACTTTTAATTCTCAAAACATTAACAATAAATACTACTTATTCAATATTAATATTTTAATTTCACTAGTAGGTCATTAAAGATAAATTCATATAGATTATGGTTTCAATTGCTATTTTCAACAACAAAGGTGGTGTCGGAAAAACCACACTTATTTGTAATCTTGCATCATATTTGAAAATGAAAGAGAATAAGAAAGTGTTAGTTATAGATGCAGATCCTCAGTGTAATGCTTCTATTTATGTAACAGATGAGAATGATTTAGAAAAAGTATACTCCAATACAAAAACAAAAACCATATATGATATTATAAGACCTTTACAGCGTGGTAGTGATTATATTGAAAGTAGTAATATACCTATTATTCATAACGAGTGGTTTGGGTTTGATATTATTCTCGGAGATACTCGATTGTCTTTAGCTGAAGATTTTTTAAGTTCAGACTGGATAGATGGACAAGGAGGGAATCCTAGAGGTCTAAAAACTACATTTCTCTTCAAGGATTTATTACAGAAGCTGGAAAGTATGTATGACTATATTTTCTTCGATGTAGGTCCCTCATTAGGGGCAATCAATCGTAGTGTTTTACTTTCTTGTGATTATTTTATTATACCTATGTCTTCTGATATATTTAGCTTAAAAGCTATTGATAACATATCAGAATCACTCAATAAATGGAAACAATTTGTAGATGATGGATTGAATAAGTATCAGAATTCTTTTGATAATGAACCATATACTATTGGAGGCAAAAATGTAAATGTTAAAATAAGTTTTCTAGGCTATATATATCAGCAATATGTAACAAAGACTACTAAAGAAGGAGTTAAGCGACCAGTAAAAGCATATGATAATATCATCAAGAAAATGAATAAAACGCTATCATCTAAATTAGAAAAATTTTACACACCATCTCTTTCCGAAGATGATTTACTTATAGGAGAAATACCTACACTTAATAGCTTAATTCCATTATCTCAAATTGCCCATAAGCCAATTTTTAATCTTACAGGAACTGATGGAGTGGTTGGTGCACATTTTTCAAAAGTGAAAGAATATGAAAGAGTTGTGAAATCTATTTCCGATAAAATTAAAAGAAATCTGAATGCTTATGAAATGGCCTAATCAATTAGTAAATTGTATAGCACGTAATAAAAGTGTCTTATTTCTGGGAGCAGGATTGTCTATGAATTCCACAGATAATTTTGGAACTCATCCTAAAGATTGGAAAGGCTTTCTCATAAGTGGGTCGAACACACTAGATAACCTTCGTGATAAGAAATTGATAAAAAAGGAGATAGAAAATGGAGATTATCTGCTTGCTTGTGAATTGTTAAAAAAATCATTAGGAGACAATGATTTTATAGAATTACTTAAAAATGAATTTGAACGTCCACATTTTCGTGAAGCTGAAATACATAAGGACATTTTTAAGCTAAATCAAAGAATAATTATAACACCAAACTTTGACAAAATTTATGATTCTTATGCTGCACATGAATCAAACGGAACAGTACATATAAAAAAATATGATGAAGAAGCTGATATTGCAGATGGTTTGAGAAGACATGATATGTTAGTTATAAAAATGCATGGTACCATAGACGCTCCTCAAAAAGTTATTTTTACACAAAAAGATTATGCTATTGCAAGAACTAACAATGCTAAATTTTATAAAATAATGGAAGCTTTACTAATGACGCATACATTCATTTTTATTGGTGCTGGCATTAATGATCCTGATGTTCGTTTGCTTCTTGAAAACTATTCAACTATGTTTCATACTACTATACCTCATTTTTTTATTACCACTAAAGAAAATATTAAAAATAAAGAGGATGTTTACTCCGAAATTTTCAATTTAAAGTTTTTAACTTACGACAACAGGGATTATCATAAGGAATTATCTGATTCTATTCATGCATTGGTAAATTTAGTGGAAGAAGAAAAAACAAAAATAGCTGCAAGCCAAAATTGGTAACCTTTAAGTATCATCATAGTTCTACTTCATCCATCCTAATCTTCGTCTAAGAAGTTTAATTGATATTTTCCCTTTTTACCTGCGTAAGCACAAACTCTCATTCACAGCCTTGATTGACTTTGACAGAGATATTAACACCGTGGATACCCCCCAATACGGAATAAAGGCTCATTTTCTCCATCCGAAAACCGTCACTCTCACAAGTTCAGGCAACTGTTTTTCGAACTACAGCCTAACCTAAAGAAACATTCCGTCTACCAACCAGGCATAAAAAACCAGTTGGCAGACGGGACAATTCTTTTATACAGTCATGCAAAGCTGTTGCTTTTTATTTATAAGCCGATTAAAAGTTTTCATTTACATAATACTACAAAACTCTAATTACTATCATCTACCTTACCAACACTAGTGCCGCTTCATTGACAATATCTTTCTAGCCGATATACCAGATGAATCCATCTCTCATTTAATATCCCCCGCAATACTCCACCACCCTCATCTTCCCCGCCAACACCAGCACCTCTTCACTAGTAATCCCCCCTTTACTGATATGCCCAGCCAGCGTACCTATCTTACCACAAACCTGAAAACAAATCAGGACAGACATCGCAATATGGTTTATAGAAGTTTGCGCACTCCGTTCAACAACTTCAGTCAAATGCAGCATACGGATAAACAAAACAGGAAACCTGAGTGGACAACGCAGACAGGCCATTACCGTTCTTTGTTGCATAAAGTCTACGTATGACTGCCGATCATGGACGATGACTTCTTCGATGAACTTCTGGTGTTTTTTAGGCAAGGTTGACCATACGGTAAATGCAATTTTGTAAATCTTTTCACGTAAATGGTTACGACCTTCCTTCGACATTTTATCAAGGCTACGGTTAAACTCGTTCACTTCCGGCACTTTTCCATTAAGGAATAATGCCTCTAATTTGTTTTGTTTCTTCATGATATATCCAATAGGCGTTAATAAATAATTGAGGGAAATCTAAAATAAAAGCAGGGAGACACAAAGTCTTTTTTATATGGTTAACACTTGTACCTCCCTTTTGCTCTCTATTTGGATAGGTTCAAATCTCTAAGCAAAAACTTACCAGGTTTAAACTTCACACTCCTACGGGCCGGTATCTTACAGGAAATGCCGGTACGAGGGTTGCGACCTGTACGTTCAGCCTGTTCCCAGGCTTTGAAAGTACCGAAACCCTGAAGTACTATTTCATCCTCTTTTACCCTCTCTGTCAGTATTGCCTGAAAAGTATTGATAAACTTACGGGACTGTTTCTGCGAAATACCCATTTTCTCTGCTAATTCGTTTACTAAATCTGCTTTGTTCATAATATGTTTTCTTTACGTGTTTAACTATATTCTTTCATCAATAGTTATCCCGGACACAACGAATATAATAGGGATTATTCGTGGTTAAATAATTGAATGTGCCATCGCTTAAGCGCAATAAACAAAATTTACCATTTCCACCATATATTGAGCTACTCCAATAGTAACTGCCGAAGAATGTACCAGAACCTTTAATACCCTCTATATATTCTTTATTCATATACATGGCATGTAACTCTATTTGAGTAGGTAAGCGCCAACCTGTGCCATCTTCATCCAATTTGGAACAATAACTCTTCGTATTTATTTGTGTTAAAACACTAGGGTTCTGGCTTTTTTGTACTTGTATAGAATAAGAACCGTTCATTGTAGGCGACTCTGATAAATTAACTGTTACGCCATGAGATTCAGCCATATCTGTTCCACCTGCATCAAAAGGAGGATATAGTTTCCAATTGCCCCCATCTTTAGTCATCTGAGTATAATAACTTCTCAATACTTGCTGATTAATTGTAACAGTAATCTTTGTTAAATCTCCTGCTTGATTAACCTTTACTGTTTTTGAATGATCACCACCGGTTACAGCAATAGTAAATGTTGCAGAACGGGCACTCCCCATATTTTCAGTTGCATTAAATGTTAATACTTGCTCCGAACCGTCTGCAATAGAAGAGTCGATCGAGGGAGTGATAGCGTTTGTTCCGCCAGCTGGACTGACTGTCCAAGGTAGACCGTAGGTTCCCTTTACCTTTACACTACCTGAAGTCGCATCCTTTTCTAAAGACAGTTCAGTTTCAGACACCGTAAATGTGGAGCCCGATTGTTTAACTGCCACTTTATTTTCTATATTTCCTGCTTTCACTGTTATATCGCCCGATATTTCTGTGCTATTGAGATTCACCTCGCTTGTTTTATATCCCAGATTCTGTTCGTTTCCATTCATTGTTTCCGGAATAGTACCGGTCAGTGTCAGCCAATCAGGCTTGGTAATAGAAAAAGATAATCCCGAAGTTCCTTTAAAAGAGAGTGTTCCGGCAGCGTCCTTTGTTGCAGCCAACGTTGTGGGACTGGCAGATACTGTCAGTGCAGAGGCTTTCTGATTCACCTTTATTGTTCCGGTTGGTCCGCCAATTTCATCCCCGGCACGAACAACTATCTCGCCGCTTCGCGCAGAAGAAAAGGGATTGACAGCGATATTAAAAGTCACATTCTGTGCTTTTCCCGTTGTTTGAGAACCTGAGGTCGCACCAACCAATGTAATCCAGTCACCTTCCGTTACCTTTGCCACCCAGTCCAAACCAGATGTAGCGACAAACGACGATGTTTGATTATTAGCTGCTTCCGGATTTACTTCCATGCTCGAACCTTCTACCCTGGAACCTGCTTGCTTTACCACTATTTCCTCTTTCAAGCCTGTATAACCTATCTCAGCTATCGATGTACCGGCACTCACTGTTATCTTTCCACTCCGTTCCGAAGCCAAGGGGTTACTGGCTGTCGCTTTTATTTTCAAAGCCTGCTCAGTCCCCGTGGCTTCATCTCCTGAAAAAGCAGGATTATCGTCTGCCCAATTCCACCAATTCTCCCCGCTTAAGGCAGCCAGCCATGGTAAACCTTTTGTAGTAGTAAAGGAAGAAGCCCCTTCCGAACCCTCTGCCGCGCCTAAAGAGATAACATCACTCCCTTTAGACAAGGCGGATCCTTCCTGCGTAATGGTTATCTCCTGATTCTCTCCGTTCACATTTACAGAAAAAGTCACACTCCTGTCTTCGGCTTTCGGATTGGCAGACACCGACTGGAAAGTAACCATAGCAGGCCCCTGATGGCTTACTGTTACCCCAGTTCCGGCAGCCACACCTCCTATCATTGCCGACAACCATTCTTCCAAATCGAAAGACCACGCCTGCCCCGGACGGGCGGTGATCTGTACCTCTTTCATTCCACCTTTTTCCGCCGGCATCTTTCCCGGATCGACCTCTATTGGCGGTATCTCATTTACCGTAATACGTTCATCGGAAATATCTATACCGACCAACGTCACCTTCATTACATAATGGTAGTTACGCTCGATATTGTAATTATTCATTCCATCACCCGGATAAAAACGGAATACAACATTGTTATATGTCACTCCCCCCTGCACAGCCGTACCCGTCAATTCGATATAAGTAGCATTTGTCACCCCCATACCGATCTTCTTCTTTTCTGAGTCGATTGCGTTCCCATCACTGACAATACCCGCCATATTCTCCGGTAGATACCAATACATGGTAGCACCGTCTCTATCCGCTATTCCGGTATAATCTGTATATGTCATACCTACCAATTGGTTTTCAGGCACATCAACCTGCATTTTCTGCGGAACCGAGTTCAATGTCACAGTATTAGGAGTAAAAGTAAACCCCTCTCCGGCGATCGAATAAGTAAACGATATCTTAGCCACCATACGGGATAAATTCACCCTGATATCCTTTACTCCCCCTTCTTGTACTACTCCGCTCCACATCCCTGTCATTCCACACAGATTACTTTGGGGCAATCCGGTTTCGGTCGAAACATAAGTCAACAGCAACTTTTTCAAAGCAGTTTCGGTTGCTACCTCTCCCTGGTCACCCATATTAGCAATGAACCACACATGAGATTCTGAACCTTCTCTATCATGTTTCAATTTAATATTAAGTGTATTGCCTGTTAATGAAGAAATATATTTAGCATACAAAAGCTTACCGCCAACATATTGCCCCACCCAGACACTGGCAATCTTACTTTCCTGTGCCTCTTCCAGCGGAGTAGCTGCACGAGTACCGATCGAATCCGATTCCATAGTGCCATCGGCAGTAAACAGTATGCTGCGGGTTACCGGTATATGGTTTGCCAGGACATTCAGATTAAAACCGGCATCCACTTCTTTCAGCGTAGGCAAAAGAATATCATCATCCACGTCTGCCTGTGTACAACCGACTATCCAAAGTAAAACCAAACAGCCAAACAGGCGAATCCAATGTTTGTTCCTTATTTCACTTATTTGTTTCATTATATCCTGTTTTATTCTATTGTCATTTTATATCCACAATTATTGACCACCGCCAACTTCCCCATCAGTCCATACAATTTCTTTCCAGCTTGCCACAACAAACGAAGTTCCTATTCCTTCATTGATATCCGGGTCGGGATAGGGTTCGTCCGGAGCTCCTACATTCGCATCTGTAAAGAAGATTGTCTCCTTCCAATCCAGTACTGTCATGAGCAGGGAGCTTTCGTTGTTCTTCACCTCCAGGGTGAAAACATATCGTTTACCTTCATCGAAAGATATATTTTTATCGATCGTTGCTTTCAACGTCGCCGTTTTATCATCCCTTTGTACTTCGATCTCCACATCAAAAGGTTCCGTATTTTTAGGAAGAAGTATTCCTTTTGTCTTGTTCAAACCCAGATTATCGGCATCAGACTCCACGGGTTCAAATTCTTCCGAAGCAAATACCACTTCTGTTTTATCTTCGGCTTCGCCACCGGTGCATGGAATACCGGTATCTTCACCTACTATAAGAGCTGCACCGGACGAGGATATTTTACTTATGGTCAACCCGGTTGCATACAGTCGGGTGAAAGGGATCACATTCTCTTTGGACGGAGCTACATTGAATACTACTAATGCACATTTACGACTGAAAGTCGCCAAAGTTACCAGACGCGAACTTGCCGATATAGTTACGCCACGGACAAAAGATGTCATTACATCCTCTTTATGAGGAATATCTGTTATCTTATACGTTCCATCAATACTTTTTGCCAGTTTCCTTGCCGGAGAAACAGCATAAAAATCATACACTCCTCCCCTGACAACCATGCCTTCGGCTTTGCCATCGACCGGTTTTCCCGTATCGTCTACCGAACAAAGTGCCAACGAACCGTCGGCCATGACCTTATAGGTAGCTTCAACGGTGGGAGTCGTCGTAGAAAACGGAACGGGAGAAGCCTCTACCCCTATGCTACTCCTGTAATAAGCAACAATCCGTACAGTTGAACCTTCCGGCAACGGAGTCGGAGCCGGCACTTCTGTGTCTTCTGCACGCGTCAGCACAGCGGGTATCCCCAGGTCGGGTTTAACGAATCCGACCTCTACCAACCGGGCTTCCTCCGGTACAATATCTTCTACCATACCGCAGGCACATCCTGTAAGCAGTCCGGTCAACAAGAGTTCTAGCAAAAATAATCGTGTCAACATCCGTTTCATTTTCTCATTTATTATTCGACAGGAATATCCACTGAACCGCCATCGTTCCAACCGGCCACTTTCACATCTGCTATCTCGATCCCTTGCGGCGACATACGGATATTATAGATGTAGTTGTATCCTTTTTCCCAACTGGCGGTAAATGTTCCAGGAACGTCACTGTCGGCTCCCGGAACCATATAAAACGTACGACCGTCATCGAGTGTCAGCTCCAGGGAGATACCTACATCGCTGACAGGAATAACCAGACCAAAAGCCTGTACCGGAACTTCCGACGTTTCTTCTGTTCCGGTTCCTACCACACGCTTATCACCTCCGGCCGTAAATTGCAACTGATCGACAGGCATTATTGCTCCCGTTGTTTCACCCGTTGCCAGATTCAATTGGGCAACAACAGACTTTTTGAATCCTCCTTTACTTTTCAATACGATTTTAGCCACCCGGCAACCGGCAAAAGAAGAACCTGCATTAACTTCCAGTACACGGAAACTCACTTTTGCCAATGCATGATTCATCGTCAAAGAAACCTCCGGATGCCAGCGGTCTACCTGATCCGCAGCCGTGCAATAGAGGTAATCCTCCTGGTCGGTTTCCCATTGCACATCCGTTGCTGCATTTACCGTTGCGCTACCGTCAGAAAAGTAGAACTTCTGCTCGTCCAACACCTTTATACCATTCATTAAAAGAGCTTTCGGAATGCCTGCGAGCGAAACACTCTTTTCTGCCGGAGCATAGCCATAAACTGTCCCTTTCTCCGAATACAAAAGAAGCGTTTCCTCTCCTTCTGCCAGTTCCCAGAGAGGAGGACTCCCTGCCGGATTGTATACGAACTGCTGGCTACCGACAGCATTGTTGTATAAAATCTCCGTACCACTACTATTCTGTTTCGTCACGCAAATGCCTATCCCGGTCAGCGGGTTCGGGTTCCTATTCGTTTCCCCGGGGCCGCCCGTCACGACACTTCTCGACTCTACCTCCATCCACATGCCCAGATTCTTCACTCGAAAAGGAACACCCTCTTCCGGCTCGTCGCCACCAGACCCCGGCAAAACGATCTCTGCCTCTGTACACGCAGCACACAGTAACAAAAACACAGTCACTAATCGGTATAAGAATGGTTTCATGGGATTTGTCTTTTTTATTATTAATGTATTACAATGAAATATCCGGTTGTTCGTCTTCCACCCAGTCTTCCACAGTTACATCCATCACTGTCAACTTATTACGGCCGGCAGAGAACGTATAGATGCAGTTAGAGCCCGCCGTCCATTCATGAGCCGGCAGAGTGACCGTATATTCGACTGGCGTATTAGTACTTTCCTGGAGGGTTATCACTACATCGATTTCATTATCACCAAAACCAGCTATCGGATAGACGATTGCACTGACTTTTTTAGATACGGCCTGTCCGGTAGTAGTCTTATCCTCGATAAATGCTTTGTCGCTTTGCTCTCCCTCCTTGATCTGCCTCATCAGGACGTAATTCGTAATTGTACGGCTAAGTGCTCCGGTAGTTGAATTATCGCTTATTGCACCATCTGCCAACGCCATCTTGCCGGTTCCGGTTTTAAAAAGATTGGAGCTATTCTGATGGTTCTTGATTTCAAACTTCGTAAAATTCACATCATTATCACTCAGGTTGCCACCGTCATACACACGGAAAGATACCATCGCCATAGCATGCTTCATGGCCAGGTTGATCAGGTAACCAGGGTTATTTTCATCGGTATTATTCGAACCACTCTCCGGATCGAAAGGTATCTGTCCTTTGGCACGTCCGTTGTTTACATTCCGACCACCCTCCGTCCCATCAAAATACAGGTAGTCTTTTTCGGTTGTCAAAGACAGGCTCATCCCCTTGTTTTTATTGGCTGACCATGAAGTGGCATTCCAGATTTTATTCGCATTATTTGCCGAAGCATCCATCTCTCCGCTGGTAATAACTGTGACCGGGATTTTAAGATCGGATTCACTGCTTATGCCTGACAGGCTACTCAGGGCATTTTCATCATACGGATAATAAGCATATACCTTGCCTATCATTTCTTTCAGATAATAAGGTTTTTCATTCTTGGGTTCATAACTAAGACCTTTCTCGGTAATCGAAATCCAGTTCTCACCTTTTGCGTCTCCCATATACCATACATGATGGCCGGTATAGCCTGAACTCGATGCATCGGGAGAGTACCAGCCATTCACCGTATTGTTAGTCACCACTACGCCCAATCCCGGAGCATTATTATAATCTGTATAGGTAATCGCACTGCCGCTTACAACCGATTTGGTTGCTGCTTTCGTTCCGGCTTCCACTTTCAGGTTCGGGTTGATACCCAGTGCCACCTGGCCGTCACCCGGTTCCGGATCTATTCCTGTCTCTGTTTCCGTACAGCTAAACGCTGTCACAAGGGCTATCAGCATGGCCCAATTTGTCATAATCGTTTTCATTTTCATTCGTTTTAAAAGTTTTATTTCCTGTTTATTCATTCATATTTTATCATATCGGCATCTCTCCTTGTTCTTGTTCCGTCCACGCCTCCACACTGACATGCATGGCTTGTATGTTACCTGCTCCGGTGAAAAGGAGCGAGACGATATGGCTTTTGCCGATCTGAAAACCGCCCTCTATCCGGATGAAAACATCCGAGATGGTTTCTTTCAGGTTGCCATTGCCGTCTTTCGTCGTCGTAATCCGAAGATGGAGCGGATGAGCCGCCGTCCCGTCCACCGAAAATACCGGAAGAAGGAGATAGCCTTGTGCCTCGGGGGACGATCCGTCGGAGACGACCTGCGGGATTAGCAGACCGGCAATATCCTGTACCGGGAGGTTCTTTATATCTTCCGCCACAGATATATCCGCCAGACGGGGCGTTTCCGCTGACAAATCCAGTTCCTGACGGGTATGTACATCTGCCGCCTCGATCGTTTGTATCGTTCCCCATGCATCGGCTCGGTCACTGTAACAGACCAGGCGGACCTGAGTCAGCAAATGACGGAACGTACAGGTCGTCACCGGAACAAAACCATTTCCCTCGAGGATTCCCGTTGCCATGATATCCGTCGTTCCGTCTATGCGAAAAGTTACTTTGCCCGTTCCTGCATCGGCTGTCGGCTCACCCTCCGCCGGATAATAACCGTGCAGGCGGATATGACGGCCATCCTCCGGGTACGACTGCGACTCGGCAAATACAATCGGGCGGTTCCCCCTTCCACCCTGACGCACAGCCTCGTGTACAGCCCACCCACTGTATGTATCCGTTGAAACCGCCGATTCATCCTGACGGGCAAAGCTAACCTTCAGCTCCTGTTCATAGCCCGAGCCGATTATCCCGCGCGTCGACGCTCCGATCGCACCTTCCAGGCAAATCGCCGTTTCCGGGACCGGAGGCGGTGTAGGATTGCTGTCCGAACAGGCGGTAAGGCCCCTAAGGCAGACAAAGGTTGTTATTACTATGAGTTTATTCATTTTGTTAATATTCATTATGGCACGCAGATGACCCATATCTTGACGGATTTACACAGATCATATATTTAAATCAGCGGTCATCTGTCTGATTTGCGTTATCTGTGTACCATTATTGACTTTGTTAATTTCCCGGAACGATCACTGAACTGCCACCACTACCCGGCTGCCACGGGGCAATGCCGGATTCTACCGCTATTTTACCGTCCTCCGTAAAGGTGAGCGTGATCAGATGCGAATAGCCAGCTTTCACCCCTTCACTGATATTCGAGACTGCAACGTTCAAGGTTTTCGCATTCCCGTCATACGTTCCTTTCACTTCCAAACTGATTGGCAACTCTTCTGTTCCCATATTGGTCGTCGGGTAAAGCATCAGATAACCGGTCGGCGGGGTTTCAGCATCCAAAGCAGAGACCGTAGACGGACAGTTTTTTACTGTTAGCGTTTGGTCGGCCGTACCCGTGACTGTCAATTTGGCTCCGCTTGTTTTATCCAGCGATAGCTTCAATCCCATGGCTACATTTTTTACTTTAATGGAAGCGACCGCCGTCCATTTGCCGATCGCACCAGCTGAACCCACACATTTGAACTGCAACTGGGTTAGTAGGTGGCTAAAAGTAAAAGTCTCGAACTTATCGACCAGCGAACCGGTCTGCACATCTGTCGCCATGATATCCTCGTCGCCCGCTATAGTGTAAGTGACGCTGGCAGGGTTAGTGGTTCCGCTCAGTTCCTTGCGGGGATAATAGCCCATTAGGACAGACTCGCCTTCTTCCGCCAGATAGGTTTGTTCCGGCTCAAAAGTCAGCGCCGTATTACCCACACCACCTGTACGGACTGCATCGATAGAGGCCCACGCAGCACCCGTTGTACCGGGGTTATCCAAACGGGCAAACGATACTTCCAGATCAGCCATATAACCACTGCCGATCACCGCACGGGTAGACTCCGTTATTCCGGCATTCACCTCTATCGCTTCATCCGTCACCGGCTCTTCCGTGTTGGTGCAACTGTTTAAGAAAGCTGTTGCCAACAGACTCATGATCAATAATTTTCCTCTTTCCATATTATACCAGTGTTTTATCGTTATTACTGCTATTACTATCGTCTTCATTTCGTTTCAGGGAGTCACCACACCCGAACCGCTGCTACCCGGTTTCCACTCTTTCAGTGTGATCGTCAAACCGGACATTTCATCATAGCGGACAACTAGGTCCAGTATCACATGTGTCGTAACTCCGACGGTAAATGCCTCTTTCACCTCCTCGGTGATATCCGTGGATGAAGTAATTTCCTTTCCGTCTGCCAGTGTCATCGTTAGGGTCAGGTCGACCGCTTCACCGCTTTCCTTACCCGGGGACAATCCGAACAGGTTTAAGGTAGAAGTATAAATGCCAGGTCCGGTCTCTTCCGGCTCGAACGTCATAAAGGCCCGCATATCGAATAGCGGCCTGCCGGAAGGTATATGAACCCGTGACGAAACACCGGTCAACCTTCCCGACAAGACCGCAGGAACGACATCACCCTTATCCCCTCCTATGACTTTTATATTCATTTCCAATGTACGGACAAGATTCACCGCAGACAATTCCTTTGCCACGACTTCTCTTCCACCCACTTCGATCAGGTCTAAACCTGCCCCATACAGGTTACCAGGGCAGGCTATCTGCACCGATGAAGATTTCAGGGAAGAAAGCCGCTGAGCCCTTCCGCAGGCTTCCTCATAACCCTTCTCCATTTCAAGCGTGACACCCATACAGCCCCTGTTGCAAACCGCCACCCGGTAACAGCCTGAAGGCAGCGTACCTTCGTACCCCGAAACGTCACCCGTACGGATAAGCGGACTGTCAGAACCTTCCAGATAAAAATACCATGTCATATTATCCGGGCAACCACTGTTTTGTTTACGAAGCAGTAAACGTACTTTTCCGTTCTTCTCCCAATCCTCGTCCGTCATACGGTATGAGCAAGACAAGACCGCCACGGTCCATACGGCATATATTATCCAACTCATCAGTTGTATTATACGATATTTCTTATTTCTTTTATTCCTTTCCATCTTCCTATCTGATTTGAAAACGGTACGACAAACTGATCCGAAGTCCCAACATAAATCCCGTCGAGGCAAAACGGGTTTCCAAATAATTTCGGTCATCCGGCGCGTCATAGCGGTATTTCTTCCCGTCGAAGACCGAACGGTAACCGGCACGTACACTCAGCCCCATCCCCAAACCTCCGGCCAGGGAGAAACGGTAACCCGTTGACAGGCCTGCCGACCAGAAACAACCCGTCCGGCCGTAAAGTATATCCTCAGACCTATCGATCGCGCTGCCACGTACATCGAAGTCACCGTACTCGGCAAACAGGCCGGTATGCAGACCGGTAAACCTTCCCGAAGGGGATAGCCAGAATCTTGGTTCAAGGGATATTTCAGAGACAGACCAGCTATCGCGTAGCTTGTCTTTATAGGCAAAGTCGGAATACATGGCCGACAAGGCTACCGACCAACTACCGGCAAAACAACACTCCACTTCCAGGTTCGGCATAAATGCACCAGTTTCTATTTTCGTTTCACCGGTTCCTAAACGGATCGATGGGACTACACCGCACCAGGGAAGAAGGTTTGTTTTTACGGCCAGATATACAGGACTCGGTTCCATCGAAGTTTGTACTTTTTTCTCTGCTTGCAATCCGGTTTTCTCGGGAACAACCGTTTTTCCGATTATCTTTTTATGTTTTGTCACCTTTCGCACAGTTTCCCTCGTTGTTACGGTAGTTGCTAAAGCGATGTCCTGTTCTTCTTTCCGTTTACTACGGCGTACCGTATCCGTTACGGAAGCCAAACGGTAATCTTCCAGTTCCGTACGGTCGAAAAGAGGATCGTCGATACGGTACACTTCACGGTCGTAACCTCCTGTCTCGCCACGACGGTACAGGTCTACATAAGGGACTGCACCATACTCACCGATGGCAGCCTCTACCGCTACCGGGTAACGGCTTTCACTATAATGAATCGAGATGTTTGCAAACCACGGAAGTGGTTTATATATCTTATAGACATGTACCTGATCGCGATAGTTTCCGCTACGGTCAATGTAAAAGGCGACACAATCATGGGGAATATCAAAACGGGTTTTCAGATAGGCACGGATACGTCCGGCCCGTAGTGAGGCTTCGTTCACAACCTCTTTATCTTCGTATTCATAGGCATTCACATGCGAGACGATCAACAAATGGCAATCACCTTTTAGGATTTGGTCACGGGACACGTCGAGTAAACCGCCCATCCGTTCCAGTTGATAAGCGTTGTCTCCGTAATCAGCAAGGAACAGGTCATTATCCTGGCGGAAAGAGAATAGGAATGATTCAGCCTTGTAATAGGTCGTAGTCTGGGCATCCACTCCTATCCCCAGAAGGAAGTTGAGCAGTAACAGGAAGATTGCTCTTGCCTGTATTTTCCGGTGTAGACCTTTTATCCTATACATATTAATATATAATACCAGTATGTTCAATATTGAACAGTAACCATGATTATCACTAACTCTCTGTAAATGTCCACCTTATTTATATAATAAGGGTAGAGGGTAAAAAAAGCCCTCCCTGAAAGTGTCCGCTAAGGAAATTTTCAGGGTGAAAAATGAAGGATTGATGTCTTTTTGAGTCTTTTTGGAGGAAGAAACGGTACTGTCGGAATAACAGTTTTCTCTTAACAGATTAAAAAACGATAGCAGTCCCAGCCCGTCTTATGCCACCTTGTAATGAAAATCATATTCTATGGCTAAAAAATAGGTTAACTTGTGAAATTTAGTAAAATAAATATGCTTTTTTTAAGAAAACACCCTACACTCCTTGTTTTTTCATTTTTTTCTTCTTACGTTTGCCACGTACTTCATTACAATTCAGGATTTTTCTTATTTATAAGACACTGATTGTAAGATAGAAAGAGGATGTTCTCCCTTATTATATAAATAAGGTTTACCCCACCCGCAAATAGCAGCCGATCGTCTCAGAAACCTGCCTATTTGCTTTGGCAACTTCCGATACGTCAAACTCCTTTAAATAGATACGGGTTGTCCTTTCCGACGTATGTCCCAATGCCTGACTGATCACGCCGATAGGTACATGCAGGTGATACGCCTCCGAAGCCCAGGCATGACGGAACGAATAGGTCGTCAATGTTTCCGGCAAATTCAGCATCACACTGATATCTTTCAGGTACCGGTTTTCCGTTGCCAGACAGGCTTTATACTGTTCGTGGGTCATATCTTCCGATAATACCGGAAAAAGATAGTGCCGCTCTGCACTGCTGTAGCGGTCGATGAGCATCCGCATCTCCGCCGACACTTCCATCCGGATCAGTACCCCCGTCTTCTGACGGCGGTATTCAAGTACCGTACCGTTCTCCACCAGGTTCTCACCCGTCAGATGCACGATATCCACAAAAGGGATACCGCAGGCAAGGAAAGTGAACAGTGCCAGGTCGGCCGCCAGTTGTTTGGCCGGTTCCTTTTTCAAATCGAGCGAAGCGATCTTCTTTATCACTTCCACCGGCACAGCCCGCTTACGTGTCTCCTCCCGTTTCAACCGCAGTCCGGCAAAAGGCGATCTCTCCTGCCGTCCCCTACCGAACGGCAAAGCACGGTTATACATCGCCCGAAGGCAACTGAGGTAGCTGTTCACCGTATTGACACGCAGCCCTTTCCTCTGCAGCCACAACTGGAAGTCCTGCACAAGTTCCGCCGTCACATCCTTATGTGTCGGCCCTTCATCTGTGATAAAGCATTCGAAATGGTTCCGTACAGCTCTATACAGATCGGCGGTACTCTCATCTCCCCGCCTACGTTTATCCTGTTCCTGCGTCGCCATCAGCCCGCAAAAATCTTTTCTTTTCATAACTCTTCCTCCATTCATTTTCTGATCGATCAAAAAGATAAAGATAAACATTCCCCCCTTTCAAATTGTTCGTTTTTCACCTCCCCAGCTAACAGCACTCCCCACTCAAATCCTTGTTCCAGAGGAACAAACCGACCTCACCGCCCCGTTTCCCTCTCCTCATCCCCGTTCCTTCCGGAAATCATTGCAATGATTCTCCCCCATCATCACAATCTCCCCCCGAAGTCATCACAATGACTCCGCACACTCATTACAATGAAGGGGGGTAATCATTGTGATGAAAAATTTAACACTGCTAAATATCGGGGAATTTCCTTCGGGGTTGTACTCTGAAACCGAGTTGATAGGGCTTTTATAAAGCCAGATACTCCTTTTGAATGATTCGTTTTCATTTGACAGATTGCAGCAGGTTTGATCTTATCTCTGTCACCTGTTCTAAAAACATTGCAATGATTGCATTTTTCTCTTCTTAAATATCTCTTCCAAAAAGAAAATCCCCTCAATCCGTCATTACTGAACTCCGGATTACGGGGATAAATATTTCTGAACTCTCCTTTGCCTTTATACATGGCAAAGAAAAGATAGATGAATTAACAGTTTGTCAAAACGTCAGTTTCGTATTTATTATGAACTTTAAGCCTAGTGAGTATAATCTAAAAAACGAATACCCTCAGGCAAATCATTCTCTATTAGCATTTTCATTTTCTTGGCAAAAGGGCATGGATAACCTAATGGAGTACCTTTCTGAATACACGAAGCAAATACAATAGTGTCGGCACCTCTTTTCACAAGTTCTCTTGCCCTTAGTACAGATTTCTTCGCAGGGCATCCTCCACAATTACAGAAACCGACAATTTCTATATCTTCTGTTATACCTTCAAATGCCCCTTTTCTTTCTCTGATCACCTTAAAGTCTGTTGCACCCGGACAGTAATCCTCTGTCTGCATACATCTGATAATTCCAACCTTCATAAATCATTATTTAATTAACATTCCCGACAAACAACCGGGATATTCTACCATTCATTTTTGTTCATTCATCCAATCCGGAATATCCTTGATAAGTTTTCGGACTTTATATCCATTCATTTCGAGTAATCTAACGGCCTCATCAGATATGACACATAAAGGTCCCCGGCAATATGCCACAATTTCAATATCTTTTGATAGCTCATTAATCCTTTCTTTAAGCTGGTCCAAAGGAATAGAAAGTGCTTTATGGAAATGTCCCCGGTTATACTCTTCTTCGGACCTGACATCAAGAAGTATTACTTCACCCGCTTCTATACGTTGCATCAATTGCTGAGCTGTTGTAGGGGTTAAAGTAGGATCACCTTTCTTATAATCTGATATGGTGCGTTCAATTTCTGTATTCACTTCACATCCTAATTCACGTAATGCAACCCAGGCTTCATAAACTTTTTTACTGTATAATCCGTAAAAGATGAAATTCCCTTTGCGCTCATCGCGAACAAGTCTGCTGTTTTTCATCACCTGCAGATGCTGAGAGGCGTTAGCTATCGTCATATTGGTATACTCAGCAATCGATTCTACAGGAAAAGAGCCTTGTGCTAAAATATCTAATATTTCCATACGCCTCGGATTAGCCATAGCCTTGGCTACAGATCCCAGCTCATTATATACGTTATCCTTTAACTCTCTTATTTTCATTCTAATATTTATTTTTTTGAAAAAACCATGCCATAGTGATATGGTTTTAGAATGAGAGGAGCTTTATGTACCTTAAACATATTGCTATCAACATACCCTAACACATCTTCTGGTCTTGGCCTGATGGATAAACTGGGACCTCTTGGTGTCTCTATATCACTGCGCCAATGAATAACCCCTACCTTTCCATCCGGCTTCAGGATTCTATACGCCTCATCAAAAAATTTCTCAGGTTTTTCATCATGAAGAATATTGAAAAGCATCATGTAATCGACTGAGTTATCATCCAACCCGGTTGTATATTCTAAAACATCTCTACACTCTGTAATAACATTATTAATATCTTGTAGTTCAATATGTTGATCGAGGTATGAGATCATATCTCGATCAACATCAAAGGCATAGATCATTCCTGCTATTTTTTTTGAAGCGGGTAATGTAAACGTTCCGTATCCACTGCCTATTTCCACCAGTTTACTGACCTGCTGATTTATCTCCAATTCAAATAAGATATTGTCTACATCGAACAAACGATTCCATAACTCAACATGTGGCATACCGCTATCACGAACTTTCATTGGTGACAGTTTAGAATGTTACGACTTTATCTGCCCATTCCACCATTTCGACACAGTCTACCATTGTTGAGATGGGACAAGCATCTGTACTTCCTTTCTTTCTGTTTTCAAGACAAGTGCCACAAGCTAATATTTCACCGTCGATATCGATAAACTTCTTTAACTGTTCGTCCACATTAAATTTTTCACCCGTCAATCCTTCACACTCCACTGCCTCCCCCATAAGAAATATTTTCACTTCATGTCCTTTCTTTTTAGCTGTTATTGCAAACCGGAAAGCATTCCAGGATTTCTCTAATTCTTTAGTTTCTAATATAATACCTAATTTCATAACACACAAACTTTAATTTATGATACAAATATATGTATAATGCTCAACTATTCAATAAAATAATTGAATAGTTTTTTGCATCATAAAATATGTATTTGAAAATAGTAGTAACTAAAATTGAATGATTTAACGATCTATTATAACTTTTCTATAGTCTCCATCGCTTTTCTTCTGAAAGCCATTTCTCAGTAATGCCTTTATAGAAATGATATTTTCCTCCACCGGATCTGCCGCAATTTCTTTGCCTCCGATTTCAATAAGTTTTTCCTCCAACATCTGAATAATCCTTTTGCCAAGACCTTTATTCAAATATTCCTCCTCACCGATCAGATAACCAATTTCAAATGTATGATTTTCCTCTACTACATCTCCATACAGTGCATTAAAATCATGCCCGTCTTCTTCCAAATCTTTCAAGAAAAAGCAATCAGTATAAAGACAATACCCAATCCTCCGATCCTCATGGCAAACAATAAAGTGCTTTAAGAAATCATATTTCCCATCTCTTTCCCTTATCTCATCCAGCCAATCCTCTTTATCACCAAACCATTTCGATATATACTCCTTATCCAACCATTTATCAAAATATGGTATATCTTCATCCATCAGAGGTTTTAATACAAGTTCTTTCTTATTTATCATGAATTTTTCGTTATAGTATTTTATTTGATGACATCCATTCCTTTACACTCAAACAAAAGAGATTTCTTTCCATACATTTCTATATCTTCCTATATTTATTCTACTAACAATACAAATATTGTCCATTTTTATTTTATACACAAAACAAAAATACATATTTATCGTTTTACCGACAAAACAAAAACCATTCTACCCTAAAGTTTGTATGTCTAAAAAATAATACAATACAGTGCAGGAATCCGAAGAAACCTGCACCATATAAATAAAAATCAGGAATCAGCTTTGCGCTTCTTCACTTCTTCCACGAGCTTTGTAAAAGATTTATCCCTTTTACGTTTCTCATGTTCGGAAGCGGCAAAATACCAGGCTTCCCGCTTTAGTTTCAGATAGCTTTCATACACTTTTGTATCCAACAGGCCCTTGTCGACCGCTTCCAGCACGGCACAACCAGGTTCATTGGTATGTGTACAATCCTTGAAGCGACACGATTCTGCATAACTGGAAATTTCCAGCATTTCAGCAAGTGAATCGGGATTATCTACAGCCAATCCAAATTCACGGATCCCCGGAGTGTCTATTAAAACACCAGAACCGTCCATCAAGACCATCTCCCGGCGGGTGGAAGTATGCCTTCCTTTCCCCGTGGACTGGCTTATATCCGATGTCAGCAGCACCGATCTTTCACAAAGTGCATTAACAAGAGAACTCTTTCCCACACCCGACGAACCGACAAACACCACCGTTTCGCCTTCCGATATGGATTCCCGTAACCGAGAAACTGTCTCAGAATGATGGATACTAGTGAAAAACACCAGCATCCTGCTGGCAAGATGTTTGATCGCCTCTTCTACTACCTGTCTATCAAAAGGCAGATCAGATTTATTGAGTATCAATACAGGATCGATACCTTCTTCCAGTATCTGAACCATGAAACGTTCGACCCTGCGGATATTGAAATTATCATCGAGGCTCTGCACAATAAACGCCTTATCCACATACGATGCAATCGCCTGTTTCTCGGCAACTGTCCCACTTTTCTTACGGTACAATGTCCGTTCACGGGGCAGCATATCGACGATAATCCCTTTACTATCGTCGAAAGGTTGAAACAGAACCCAATCGCCTGTACAAGGCAGTTCAAAGTCAGTTCTTCCATACATCATATTTCCCGTCAACTCGCATTGGAATAATCCGTCTTCGGAAATAACCTCATAACAGGTGCGATGCACGACGGCTATCCGTCCGTGAGATAACGTATTATATGCCGATTCTTGTTTCAGTTGGTTCAACCTGTCATTCCAACCATACATATCCAAACAGATCATAGCGTTATCTTTTTAGCGATATAAAACACATAGCCGTAGAATCCTTTGTACTTACGGTATAATTCCTCTTCATGATGTGACATCGCGACAAGTTCTTCGGCTGTTTTATTTCCCGGATATTTGGCTAGAAACTTTTCCCGTGCTTTAACCAAAGGCGCAAAATAATGCTCTGTCCAGCAAGTCTCAGGCAAAATAAAAGAAGCGACAGGAAGATATCCGGCCTTTTGTATCAGCGCTACCTGATTGGGAATGGTATCTATTTCCGGATAAGCCTCCATCCAAAAATCATGGATCTCTGCCGGACGTTCTTCGGTAAACCATGTGCTTTCGGAAACAGCGATATATCCTCCTGTTTTCAGATATTTACGCCATTCGTTCAGTCCGCGTTCAAAGCCGATATTATAAATAGCTCCTTCCGACCAGATCAGGTCTAATTCACCTTCTCCAAAAGGAAGGTTATCCATTGAACCGACAATTCCTTCCACTCTATCCTGAAGATTCAGTTTCCTGGCATTGTCGTTGAACCGGTCGATGAATCCCGGAAAAAAGTCGAGACCTGTAATATGTCCCGGTGCATGCTGTGCCAATGTCATTGTCTGTCCGCCTGTACCGCAACCCAAATCGGCAATAAGAGACCGATCGGTCAGGTTGTCTATAAAACTCAATGCTTTAAGGGTCACTTCAGGACTTCCGGGTCCCTGACGTTCTGTGTTTAAAAAATATTCGCAGATTAAATTAAAATCGAATTCGTGAATTGTTTTATTTTCGTTACTCATTTTCTTTATGTATATAGCATACCCGTGAAAGCATAACAATGCCGTCATCATTGTACACTGATTAAAATTGAATTAATACAATAGAAATTACACCCGAGCAGAATTACCCGAGAATAAACGAAAGGACAACCTGTACAAGGAATACAGATTGTTTACTACACCAAATCCGATTTAAATAGGTTGTTTAACATGTGGCAAAGGTACATAATATTTTACAGGGAAGCACACTTTGCTTATTTTTTATCCATAAATTCCTCATATAAAGCCACTGCGCCATAATGCCACAGTTTAGAACTTTCTTTTTCCAAGGCCTTGTAAGTGTTGGAATGATAAAATTTTTGTATAGCTTCTATTATTGAACCTCCATGCTCTTTCACATACATCTGCGCTAAAAGGCTTACCTTAGAAGGTAACAACAAATAAAGGTTTTTATCTGTGATTTCTCTGTTCATTTTAATACCTCCTCCGCTTCTAAAAAAATTAAATAAGATAATGCACTCTCCGTATGAAACAACAACTGATCCACCAACAGATAAGTCTTTAATTCCTGAATTAATTCTTGTTTATTAAGCAAACCTCCCTCATATAAAGCAAAAGCGGCATAAACACGATCATTTGCAACAGGCCCATATACCACATCATAGTCATGACGAAAATTCCTGTCTGTCCGATTAGCCATTACAAAGTCCAGCCACTCTTCTGTAGGCTCTGTAAAACGTAATGTTTTCAACTTTTTCACAGAGGATAAATCAAACTCATAAATATTGATAAAACCTTTATTACTTTTTCCTCCGATTTTACGCTTCACCCACAGTTCTGCCTGTTCTCCGGAAGTTGTGGTATAAAACCCCATACCATAATCCAGCGTACGATTGGCCAGTCGTATTTGTGGCTTCTCTACTATTTCCAAACTCCCGTGGTATAGCTTCATTGCATTTCCTCCTTTTGCTTTGCGATATAATCATCTATCTCTTCTATCAACCATTGTCTGCCTTGTGTATGCAATACCTCAAAATTATCTGATAAATACGGTAATACATTATATTTCTCAAATAAGTTCATGGTATCTTCACCGGACAAACGTCGTTCCATTTTATATTGTTCGATACAAAACGAAAGGAAATAGGCTATATCTAATTCTCTTTTATCCATAATAAGTCACAAAATTTGATCCATAACTATCCAAACCACAAAGCGATTCATAGTAGAATATATACACAAAGATAGTGTTTCTCTTTATTTTATAGAATAAACAGATTCTAAATATGCGGAAACTCCACCACAAACACAGTCCCTTCACCCGGATAAGAATGAACGTAGATATTTCCTTTGTGGAGGAAAACGATCTTTTGAACTAACGCCATCCCTATTCCATTGCCAACAGCATAGTTACGGTTACTGCCACGGTGAAAGGCGGTAAAAAGATGTTCCATATCCTCTGCGGGGATTCCGATGCCTGAATCAGAAAAGCGGAGGATGGATTTTTCTTCATAGAAAGATATCTGCACTGAGGAAGTCTTGTCATCGGAAAATTTACAGTTGTTCTCCATCAAGTTAACAAAGGCAGTTTTCAATAGATAAGCATTCCCGGAGACGGTAATCATGGCATCATCGTCGGTCTCTTCTTCAAAAAGCAGATTGACCTTATACTCCTTATTGGCTTTCAGAACCAGTTCGCGGGCATCGAGCAACAATTCGTCCAGACGTACCTCTTCCATACTGATCTGCTCCGGCTGATAACTGGCACGGGCCAGATTAAGCAAGCCCTCAGACAATTTCACCACCTTATCCGCATCCGTCAAAGCCTCTTCCACCGCTTTCCGATAGGCTTCACCGGAACGCTCCTTGAGAAGCGTAACCTCCAGACCACCGATCAAGGCTGCCATAGGTGTACGAAGTTCGTGGGAGACATTACTGACAAACATTTTCTGCGCATCGAACGACTGCTCCAATCGGTCGAGCGTATGGTTGAAGGTCACAGCCAACTCTCCCAATTCGTCTTTTTCGTCCGCTACCGGAACTCTTTCGTCCAGATTGGATGCCGTTATCTTCTCCACCTTCCTGACGATATTCGAGACGGGCGACAAAGCACTTCGCGACAGAAAATACCCCACAACAGCCAGTACCGCCAACCCGACACCCCATAATATCAACAGGATATTCCGTAAAGCATCGAGCTTCGCATAGCCATAACCGTCAAATGCAGCAGCCGTGATAACATAGTCTTTCCCCTCAAAGGGATACAAAAGTCCGACCACCTGATAATCTCCTTCAAAGAATTCGATGGATTTCTTTTCGACAATACGTCGGATCATTTCCGGAGTTTCTTTCACCCGGTCTATCTCTTTGGCATCATGATAGAGTAAGTTGAAATCCGGTTCGTAAACAGCCACCTCCACCTCATCGATAAACTCCCGGTTATTCATGTAAATGGATTGCATGGTAGCGGCATCGACCTTATGTTGCAGAAATAGATTAGCTTTCGTAATCCCCTCCTTTTTCAGGTCACGATAGAAAACACTTTTCCGGTTACTTTCCGACAAGAACCAGATCATTCCCATCAGGAACAGGAAGACAGTAGCTGTGACTGCCGTATAACGGATCGTCAGTTTAGTCCTGATTTTCATCGGTACGCAGTATAAAACCCATACCTGGCTTAGTATGGATCAGTTTAACAGGAAAATCACGGTCGACTTTCTTTCGGAGATAATTGATATAGACATCGATAAAATTAGTCCCCGTATCGAAATGAGTGTTCCAAACCTTATCGGCTATCTCTGCACGCGGCAGGACACGCTCCGGATTCTCCATCATATAAGCCAGCAAATTAAACTCTTTAGGTGTCAGTTTTATCTCACGTCCATCGCGAAAGACAGACTTACCGGACAGATCGATACGAAGATCGGCATAGTTTAACTCCTGGGGTTGTGTAGTTTGCGAAGCGACAACTTTTCTTTTCAGCAGCACCCTGATACGGGCATCTAGTTCGCGGAAATCGAAAGGTTTAACCATATAATCGTCTGCCCCGGCATCGAAGCCGTCCAGCTTGTCGTCGGTTGTGCCCAAAGCAGTAAGCATCAGAACGGGGATATCCGGATTCAGTTGCCGCACCTCTTTCGTCAGCTCAAAGCCGTTCATCTTCGGCAGGATAATATCAGATATCACCAGATCAAACCCCGAAGCCCTAAAAAGACGCAACCCCATCTCCCCGTCAAAAGCCACCGACACCTGATAGCCGGAATCTTCCAGACCTACCTTCAGGAGCTCCGCTACACGCTGTTCATCTTCTACTACCAGTATTCTTGTCATGGGAAAAGGCTTTTACAAATTACAGTGAATGATATCTGCAAATATAATCATTAATTATAAATCAGGCATCACCCCTCTCGGGTATGCATCTATCCCATACAAAGATGAAAACATCATTCTTCCGACAAACTGAACTCCTTATTAGAAAATAATTCGGCCAATCCCGATATCTGCTTCAAACGCAATATTTCATCTTTATCCATTCCTATATTACGTTGTATCCAAGCATCGGACATACCACATTTGGAAAGTTCGGAGACTATATGACTCATCAACTCGATATTATGGGTGCCGCGTGCCCTGTTATGGCGGATCGTCGATGCCATTCTATTGGACAGATCTTTTTCTATGACAGTAACGGGAAGCATTCCGTGTTCACGTTCATATATACGTTTCGACGTTTTCATGACCATATAACGGTGATAACCGTCAACCAATTCATACATATCTTTCTCCGGTACGTAATAGCATACGCAAGGTGAGGTGAAGCCATCTTCCCAGATGGAGACTTCCAGTAATTGCATTTCCGGGGGAGCAACCACATTGGGGTTATAGCTGTTAGCCATTACTTTTTCAACCGGAACAGGTCTTACTTTGTAGACAGGGCTAGTATATTCCTCCATATAATTCAGAGTTATAAAGTTGTAAAATATTTTCCTTTTGTTTTCTCTCATGAATATTCAATGAGAATCCCATATATTTACAATAGTAATCGTTTTTCAGAATACAGATACAAACCCGTTTATAGGTCGGCAGTTCCTTAAATTCCGGAATATCGATATCATCCAGATATTCCATACGGACTGGTTTCTTTTTTGTCTTATAATTCGTACTGTCTTCCACCCGGATAGGGATCCCAATCTGTTGCAGTTTCTCGATCGTTTCCTCAGCAAGGCATCCTCCTTTATCCCGCCAGAATTTTATGCTGACAGACAACTTCTGTAAATAACCGTTACGCGTCTTCTCAGGCAATGTTTTTAACAGGAATTCCATATAAGACTTCCAGGTCATTCCTTTAGGCAACTTGACCGATTGCCATCCCAAAGCGGAAGTGCCGCCATATAATCCGGCAAAACCGACACCGTTGACCCGTCCGATCATCTTTCCCCACATATCGGGATCTATCGCCCGGTATAGTTTCAGGCTAGCCAGCGCCTGGGAAATAAAAGGACTTGCCACCCGCTGTTTTTCAAGAGGCACTCCGGCTTGATAATACAGGTCATACAAATGATTATAATCCCATTGAAACTTACCGTTGGCAATCCATATATCTTTCGTTTTCCAATCAAAGATAGGATAAGCGTTATAGACACGAGGCATTACCTGATGAACCCATTTCAACCGCCGATAGGTCTGTACCTTACTTTTTATATGGATAGCCCTCCATCTATTGAAGCTCTCCTGAGTACGTATCCCGATCAAACAGCAAGTTCTTCCAGCCTGTTTTTTCTCATGCAGCCATCCTGCAAACAACAACTGAAACTGATAATCCCACATATCTTCATTATAGAATGGAAAATCTTCAGCTTTCAAAGAGTTTTCAGGCATTTTGTTTACCCAGATATTTTGCTGTAGCTTATCCCAGGGACGCCAATAGTTCTGGAACATCGAGGTACAGGTCGGTACTTTGAAGGGAACACAAACTCTATATATTTCCAGAATATCCGCATTAGAAGCCAGTGTCCGGTCTACATAAGATGTCGTTTCCTGGTACTGCACCTCATAATCCATATGAAATACCCCCAGTTTTCGCTTCAACCGGTGTTCACGTATATAGTCGATACACAAATTCAACAGCACACCGCTGTCTTTACCTCCGGAAAAGGAGACATATATATTATCGAAGTCGGAAAATATCTTATCCAACCGCGCTTGTACTGCTTCGTAAACATTTATCTTTTCTCTCATCATCGCATCTATATTCCATTTTAATATATAGTTTCCACTTTTGAGTTACAAAAAAATGATTTGAAGCAAAAATATCTTCATGCCGGATATGAACGACAGCCCGTATGATTGAAGTGTTTTTGAAATGCTCCAGAACAGCATCGATCAGGGATGACATCGTTTTATTGTCCTCCCCTCTCACATAATAGTTATTGATAACTACACAGGTACTTTTGATCTCAACAGGTATAAAGCCTGTAACCATGTCTCCTTCAATGGCGACGAACCATAAATAGTGTTTAGAAGTTTTGAATGGGTAATTATTATTTTGCCGCAGCACGCTACAGTTCATCACCAGTGGAGCGACCAGTTCGTATAGCCTCGGGGCAATTCCGGATAATACTTCTATACTCATATTCCAAAGAGACTAGGACAACAAAAATCTTTTGAAATACAAAATTAAACAAAATACTGTTCCAGGTTCATTATTTGCGAATATTTTAACTTTAAATAGCGAGCTTCACCCTTTAATTTTCAAAAGTAGCAGAAAATAAAATGTATTACCATCCCGACTAGATACATCACAAAAAGTTTGTCATTCGGGACAACAAGATCATCCTACCTTTTGTTATTCAATTAGAAAAACGAAAGATCATGAGAAAAGCATTCTTCAATTTCACATGGAGCATCGGTTTCTTCTATTTTCAGAATCCGCTTATTGGCTTCTTGAATATCATATTGCTCGATATCTTCGTGATTAATTACACCTTGAAAAGTTATCCCGTCAACAAAGTTAGTTCACTACTCTTCATTCCCTATCTAATATGGCTACTGTTCGCTACTTATTTGAATGGGTATATTTTGATGTATAATTGATTAGCAAGAACCCAGATAAAAGGACCCTTATTTATATTGTTCTTCGATCAACTTCTTCAAAGTCTCTTTACTTGGCAATATAGTCTGATATTTACTTGCAAAAATTTGATTATTTTCTTTTGGAAGAGTAATTTCGACCATCGCATCACTCTTATCAGCACACAAAAGAATGCCAATAGTAGGACTTTCATCTTCTAATTTGACAAAACGATCATAATAATTGACATACATCTGCATTTGTCCCAAATCCTGATGTTTCAGCATTCCTCGTTTTAGGTCAATTAAAACAAAAGCGCGAAGTAAACGATTATAAAAGACAAGATCCACCCGGAAATGTTGTTCATCAAAAGTGAAACGAACTTGCCTTCCAACAAAAGTAAAACCTTTTCCCAATTCCAACAAAAATATTTGCAAATTATCAATAAGTCGTTGTTCCAATTCACTTTCATTATATTGGGGAAGTTCCGGTAATCCAATAAACTCTAAAACATACGGATCTTTTATAACATCTTGCGGATTCTCTATAAGTTGTCCTTTCTCAGACAAGGATTGCACGGCCTCTTTATCACGACTCAAAACCAAACGTTCATAAAGAGAAGAATCATATTGCCGCTCTAGTTCACGCAGGCTCCAATTATTATTTATTGCTTCTATTTCATAGAAATTACGTTCTTCCGGATTAGTTATACGCATTAGTTTTAGATAATGAGACCAACTAAGTGAAAAATTAAACTCATGAGTTACAATCTGATTATTTTCAGATTTTCTAGACAGTGTCTGGAAAATTCGAGAAGAGTACATCTTGTAAAGTTGTCTCATATTTGCAAGGTTCTGTGGAGAAAATCCTTTTCCAAATCTGGCTGTCAAATGAATAGATAGATTTTCTAATAGTTTTTTACCATATTCAGCTCTTTCCTCTCCGTTCTGCTCTTCTTCTACGATCACTCTTCCTATCTCAAAATAGGTATAGACCATAGTTGTATTAACAGCAGAAACCACCCGCTTACGAGCTTCCGTTATCAATGTTTCTATGCGTTCAACCAATGAGTTATTACCTGAAAGCTCTTGAATAAAATAAGTGTCGGTTTTCATGCTAAGATTTTTTAATTAAATATATATTACCCCCATCAATCCAAATTATAAAGTTTCAACTTATTATACAACGTTTTCCGATCGATTCCCAATAGTTGGGCGGCACGGGTTTTATTGTTGCCGGATTCCTGGAGGGCACGTTTGATCAATTCGCTTTCGTGAGCTTCGTCTTTCAGGAGGATGCGAGTGTCTTTTGCGGGGGCATCCGTTAGTTCTTCAGGAAGTTCATGCCGCGTAATGTAACGTCCTGTAGCCAGAAGTGTTGCATATTTGATGACATTCTTCATCTGACGCAGGTTTCCCGGCCATGAATAAGACTGAAAAAGTCGGATCGTCTCGTTATCGAAACCGATAATATCTTTCTGTAGTTCCGCATTTGCCTGATCAAGGAAATTATTAGCAAAAAGCAATAAGTCCTCTTTACGTTCTTTCAGGTCCGGAATACGAACCGTAAATTCGTTGATACGGTGATAAAGGTCTTCGCGAAAATCACCTTTCTCTATTGCAGTACGCAGATTCTCATTCGTTGCCGAAATTAACCGTACATTAATAGCTATTTCATCGTTCGTTCCGATCGGTTTTATTTTACGTTCCTGCAGGGCACGAAGCAACTGTACTTGTACCTCATAAGTCAGGTTACCTATTTCATCCAGAAAAATCGTACCGCCTTGTGCCGCTACAAATGCACCGGTTTTATTGTCTATCGCCCCGGTAAACGAACCTTTCACATGGCCGAAAAACTCGGATGCAGCCAAATCTTTCGGGATAGCACCGCAATCTACAGCGATAAACGGCGCTTTACTACGGTTACTCTGCTCGTGAATACGACGGGCAATATATTCTTTTCCAGTACCACTCGCCCCCGTTATCAACACGGACATATCCGTCGGAGCTACCAGACGCACATGGTCGAATAACTGTCGGGCAGCAGGACTTTGACCTTCAATATAAGTATTACTCTCCGATGATTTTGCAGTCGGACGATGTTCTGCCGGTACCGTTTTTATCAATTCACGTATCTTTCCCAATAATTCTTCCGGATTCAACGGTTTGGCTATATAGTCAGAAGCACCCAGCTTGATTGCCTGGACAGCCGTTTGTATTTCTGCATAGCTTGTCATCATGATCAGCGGCAAAGAGGTCCGTTTCTCTTTTACCCATTTCAACAGATCAATCCCGTCGCCATCCGGTAAACGCAAATCGGACAGGATAAGATCGTAACCTCCGTTTTCTATCTGACGCTTTGCATCTGAAACAGAGCTAAATGTTTTTACTTCGAAGCCCTTTTTACCCAACCAGGTCTTTAGCATCAAAGAAAAAGTTATATCATCTTCTACTATAAGAATCGACGGCATACATTATTAGATTAAAACCTCTGACAAAGATATATATTTTAACGGAAAATCAGGAACAAATCCAAGTCGCTTTACGCCATGCTCCTTCGAACGGCCCCTGTTTATGATTCTTTAACCACCAATGACAGAAGCCTAACTGAAGGATGAACAACAACACTCCTACTCCGAAACTGGCAGTGACACCCAGGTATTTATACAATCCCAGACCATAACCGAAATAGATAAACGAACCTATGATCGACTGGCTCAGATAATTAGTCAAGCTCATCTTTCCATAAGGAACTAATCCATATAAAATTTCATGGGAAGTTGCCTGTTGCCACAGAAAAACAAAGACAGAAACCAGAACACACATGAATGAAAAGTTACGGAAAGAGGATACAATCGTATTCATCGGAGTAAGCATGCTCCTGTTCGTCAATAAATCCGGCAACGACAAAGACAAATAATACAGAGGGATGAAACAAATAAGACCGATCAAGAAGGTTCGTTGCCAAAAAGTACGGTGTTCCGCAAGATTCACAAACAACTGTTTACGTCCGATCAACATACCCAACATGAACAAAGACGCAGTCTGGAAAAAGCGTCCGTAGCTCCAGCCCCATAGAACGCTGAACAGTTGGCCATCCCATAAATTCGATTTGACCATCTCCCAGAAATCAAGCTGGCTGAGGAATGGATACATTTTTCTGTGATGCACCAGCCATTGCTCGGCCGAAGCCATATAATCAGGATGCAGCATTGCATAAAAGAATTTACCCCATTCCACAGGCTGAAGCATCAGGATAACGGCAGCAATTAATACAGCACGATCACTCCAGCGGCAAACAAGAATGAGTACGACACCGATTATTGCATAAAGGACAAGTATATCTCCCGGAAAGAAAGCCCCGTTGAAGCAACCTATAACAAACAATAAACAGAGCCGCCACAGAAAACGCAAACGGAAATCCTTGCCTTTCCTGGCTTGGTTATTATACTGAATAAAAAAGCTGAACCCGAACAATAAAGAGAAGATCGCATAGGCCTTCCCTCCAAAAAGGAAAAACAGCGTGTCCCAGACTCCTTTATCTAGGCTTTTCATAAAATCAGAAGTGACTTCCGGAAATTCGTAGAAATTAAAATGTTCGATATTATGTAAAAACATAATCGCCATAACGGCGAATCCTCTTAATGCGTCAACAACTTCAATGCGTGGTGACTTGAGTGGCATTTCGTGCTCCATGGTAAAATAGGTCTTTTTTAATATTGGGCACGAATTTAACAAATAAACCTAACCAAACAAAAAAAGCATCCCCAACAGATGCCTTTTTTGTTTCGCAGACTTAAATAGAATACTCAGAAATAATCTTTCTTTGTTTTAAACGGCTTAAATGTAGAAACGTCCACTTACGATTCTGTAAATATGAATGCGAATACCGTGCCAGAATCCGTAAAAGGTCTTCGTCTATTTCATAAACTCTTATAACTTAACAGAAAAGAGAGATAAAATGTTTTAGCTAACAAAAATACAACAAGGAGATACTGGGGAACATAATACACAATTGGGGATTTTTTCTACAAACCTGTTCCACAAAAAGGCTGTTATCAACTAACAACCGCCGACTAGGCTCGCTGCCTGATCAATGATCTTTTTCACTTCGGCGATTACCTCCGAAAGCAACAATTTCCATTCTTCTTCAGGCAATGTGGCAACATTCTTCTCTATAGTTCGTAGCTTTTCAACCAGAGATGTTGCACCCAGCATTGCGAACAAGGGAACCATTTTATGAGATGTTTTTGCTGATAGTTCCTGATCATTATCACGTAAAGAGTCTTCAAGCAGAGCATTACTCTTACCTGTTTCTTCAATAAATGTTTTCAGGATAGATGCAGAAGCTTCCCTGTCTTCACCGGCAAAAGCCGTCAGCGAATCAAAGTTGAAATCGGAAGTTACCACCAATTCCGTCGACAACAGTTTATTCAATAAAGAAATTAACTGGCGGGCAGTAAAAGGCTTATTCAGAAAACCGGTAAAACCGGATTCCAGATAATGGTCATGCTCATTCTCCACACTGGCGGAAAGTGCAATAACCGGGATCGAATCACTACCCGGAATGCCGGATTTACGTATGCTTTCCAACAACTGATAACCATCCATTCCCGGCATCTGAATGTCCGTAATGACAGCATCGAAAGCGGTGTTCTGCAATAAAGAAACTACCGAGAACGGATCGGTACAACAAGTTACTTCCACATGATTCTGCCGCAGATATTCTTCTGTAAGAGCCAATTGTAGCGGATCATCATCGACCAGCAGGCAATAAACTTCACGCCCGGCAAAAGAAGGTCCGGACGGCTCCACCGTAATTTCTTCCTCCGGTGCAGGAAGAACCTGAACATCGGCCACAGTAAGCGGCAACTCGATGGTAAAGTCGCAACCCTGTCCGACTACACTCTTCAATGAAAGTTCTCCTCCCATCAATGCCGTCATCTTCCGGGTGATAGATAAGCCCAATCCAAACCCTTCGGCTTTTTCAGTGGCAGAAAGACGGGTAAATTCTCCGAATATACGTTCCTGCTCTTCGGGAGGGATTCCCGGACCGGAATCACTTACCAGCACATTCAGCCGAGCACTGTTATCTGTTAAAGCAGTGATGGATATCACCATGACAACCCGTCCCTCACGTGTAAACTTAAGAGCATTCGACAACAAATTACCCACCACCTGGCGGATACGGATCGGATCTCCGATATATAACTTATCCGTCCCTTCTTCTTTCAGATTCAAGACAAATGTAAGATCCTTCGATTCGGCAATCGGCCGGAAACTGGTAAATATCTCATTGAACAAGGCCGACACGCTGAATGGAACTCGCTGTATCTCCATTTTCCCCGATTCAAGCCGGTGAAAATCCAGCAGGTCATTGACCAGTGACAAGATATGACTGGAAGAACCGGACATATTTTCCAGATAATACTGCTGCCGTTCGTCCGGATGCCTTTTCAGCAAAAGATCTATATATCCGATGATGGAAGAAAGCGGAGCCCTGATATCATGGCTGATCGTCAACATCATCTTTTCCCGGCTATGCAACAGGTCTTCGGCATACTGCTTCGCCTTCTCCAATTGCATTCTGTAATATTTACTTTTCGAGACATCACGGGTGATCATAAAGATAAAGATGATCACAATAATAACAGAGACGACAGCAATACCGGCAATCAGCAAAGATGTTTCACGCAAAATCAACTGTTTGTTCTGCATACGTTCCAACGAAGCGTTCACCTCTTCTTCTTCGATATCACGTAATATCTGGTTGATCTTACGGGTAACTATACTATTATTATACCTCAGATTGGCAGCACGCTCCAGCAACTGATCCGCCAACAGTTTACGTTGTCCCGCAACACTATCCTGCAGGCTTTTCAGCACACTGGCAATCGTATCCGAAGGATTATAAGCGTTCACCAGGGTATCCGTCACAATCTGACGGGTTGTATTGACGATAATACTCGTATCTTCACGGCTGGGAGAGAAAGCGTCCGCCAGACGGCGGAAAAAACCGCGCGGCTTCTTTTGGGAAAAGATGGTATCCTGCTTGACTACCACATGTTCTTTTATCTCCTTTTGCTCGATGAATGTATCCTGTTCGGCTATCACCTTTTCGATATTGATCGTATAAAGATGTTCCGTATTCGTTTCTTTCCAGGTTTCCAGCAAACGTCGGGTATTCAACCGTTTCTGCCTTAACAGCATATCGATCGTATCGATCTTCAATAATTGAACTGAGTCGGTGATCAGGACACGCAGTGAATCCATATTGCTGTGAGCCTTATTCAATGTCCGGTTAAAGTGATTTACATCATTCTGAGGCATACCGACCAACTGCCCCAATGCCTCACTTTCATAAAGCAGTGATAACGTATTTGTTACAAGATAAACTTTCTGGCGGGCTTTTCCGTCCGGTTCTTCCTCACCGGCCACCTGTTCGATAATCCGATAGATATATACGACAGAGCAGATCGCTATTGCAATCAACAACAAATATCCCAGAATAACCTTAAGGGTAATATGTCCACTTTGTTCTGCCATAAAACAAAGGTAGAAGTTTATCTCAAAAAATCAATCCTTGTCGTAAACAATTCCCCATTTGTCCAACATCTCGAAGTCGGTTTTCTTCAGTCCGACTTTCCAGAAAGGTACGGGATCATCATGATCTCCAAGGTACATACGATCACGGACCGTAAAAGACGGATTGGACACCGCCAATGTAGAATCGGAAACATCCGTATGTATTCCGGCAAGATCCAGTACTGTATGGAACACGCTGTTCGTGCTGACCGGCAGAGCCTGATGTGCTTCTACCATCTGATATTTTTCCGGATAAGTTTCGCGATATGTATCCGAGAACCAGATCACATAGGGTATATGTAACTGATAATAAGTCGGGATCGGAGATGCATGCAGATAACGCGCACGGGCATCATCGAAAATATCTTCACCATGGTCGCTCAGATAAAGCATGGAAGCACAGGCATTCGTTTTTGCCAGCATACCGGCAATTTCGCTCAGTACGTAATCTGTATAAAGGATTGAATTATCATAAGCATTGCGCAACTCCTTTTTATAGGAGGCACGGATTCCCTCCGCTTTATCCGGCTTAAACAGAGAAAAATCTTTCGGATAACGTTCGTGATAATTAAAATGCGATCCGTAAGTATGAATCACAAAAAACAGGTTTCCTTCTGTCTTATCCAGTTCTTTTTGCAGATAAGGGAGCAATTCTCCGTCATGCAGCGAAGTAAGATAAGCTGATTTCGGTTTGAATGTACTCATATCGATGAAAGCATCCGCCTCCCGGTAAAACGAACCGATCATCGAAGTACTCAGATTTTGATTGGCTATCACCACCGTATGAAAACCGGCTTCCCTAAAAGCGGTAACGATACTTTTTTCATCATATATCACCCCGTAATCCTCCGCACTGGCTGCCGACAGAATGATGGGGACACTCTTATGCGTATTATTGGATTGTGTCACCACATCGGTAAAATGAACCAGTCCATCCAGTTTTTCCATCCGGGGAGTCGTTTCCCGCTCATAGCCATACAAGCTCCATTCCATAGCACGTGAAGTCTCTCCGACTACCAGCACATAAATTTCACGCTTTCCGCTAGCCTGTTCCGGCTTCATCGCATTGAATCTGAAATCAGCGGATGTGATATGATAGTTGCTGTTTTTCTCCGCTTTATTGATCGCGAAGTAAAGATTATAAAGGGCATTTCCCGGATAAAAATCATCTTTCAGAGAGACCTGATGCCCCTGGATCGGAGCCAACAAACAAAGAATAATCCCCAAAATGAAAACACCGAAACTCCGTATGGCCCATTTCTTACGGAAAGGCCCTGTCAATTTCGCTTTCATCCGGACAGACCAGGTAGCCAGCAATAAAGTCGGCAACGTATAAAAGAAAAAGACACCTATAATCACCAGAAAGATATTTCCAAGCAATTCACTGGCTTCGGAGGCTGTCGAGCTGGTCAGATTCAGGAACATATCCACAGCAATGACCGATTCGCCGAAAAGGTGAAGCAGCACCAATTGCCCTCCGTCCAGTATGACTTTCGGCAACAGGCACCAGACTACGATTCCCGGCTTACGTGCCAGTAAAAGCAGACCGACCCAAAAAGCATAAGGTAATATCAAAGAAGCAATCCCAACTGTGACAGGCAACGGTTCCGTAAAGAACAAGACACAATTAGGAACAATAAACAGCAACGCAAACAGGAACAGTAAATGTTCCTGGGATGTGAACCAATCCCTCAATTTTATAAAATAACTCATCGATATACCGTAATATTCCTAAAAAACAACTATTCTTTTCTCTTCTCCCGCATTCATTTACGGGCGAACTGCAAAAGTAGGTGTTATTCAGCATATACTCATACTCAGCACATACAAAAAAAGTTATTTCATGATTATTAAAAATGCAAGTCCTTTTGATTAAGAACTTGCATTCTGCTATTTGTGACAAATAAATATTACTGAACTGTAACCTCATCCAGGAAGAACCAGGCCGGATAACCTACTCCATAATGCCAGGATGGACAGGTTTTAACACCTTCAATCTCCACTTTTATATAGCGGGCCGTTACAGGAGAAGGGACATCGCACTTGACTCCTACAAATTTCACCTGTACGGAACGGTCTTCCTCCAGGCTCTTTTCGCCGAACGGCTGCCAGGTCTTATTATCTGAAGAGATAGAATAAGTTACTTTTCGGGGAAGTAATATCCATGCCCCCAGCTGGTGAAGGAAGTCACTTTCAACCGAACGGACAGGCATGTCTTTTCCCAGATCGAGGATAAAGGAACCATCGATCCCCTCCCATCCTATCCAGCTTTCCACGAAAGTGGTTCCACCAAACAGTTCATCGGTCAGGGCTGCCTCACCTAAAGTTTTATATTTACCGGACGGTTCCTGCAACCAGATAATCTTCGCACCCTTTGCCTGGTTCTTTGCCTTGCCGGGCAGATAACGCTCAGTATATAGTTTACAATATTCAGCCGGCGGATTGTTTCGTTCATTCAGGGTCGGAATATTGAACTCGCGCGTACGTTCTTCAAACAGAGCCAGATTGGCTTTTACCTCTTCCAGGTCGTGATTTCCTTCTGCACGTGCTATTTCCAGTCCGGCATATTGCAACGGCAAACGGGATAACCGTACCCGTTTCAACAGAACGGGATCGTCAGCAACCGCTTGCTCTGCCTGGTCGAACAATTCGTTATAACGCTTACGGCAATTCGTATTCAGCATACCATCCTTATGCGTAACCGGCGAGTCATAGATCCAGAGACGTTGTTTACTGGCGAGCAAACCGCCTTCCAATAGTTTCTCATATTGATAGATATAGGGAGATGCTACCCCATAATAACCATCCATAAATGCACGCATCAGTGAATCGGCATTCTGATAAGGGTTCCACATCAGCTTACTGACCATATAAGCGCGCATCTCCGGGAAATCTCCGCCCTTCGATCCTCCGATCTGCGAAAAATGCATGGTAGCATGGTGATCTTTAAATAACTGAATATTCTTTTGCAGGATCGGGAAATTCGGGAAAGGGGAAACGTAATTATCAAAATTGATTCCGTAATCCCATACAAATATATTATTACTGATAGCAGACCAGCCTTCCATCGCTTTCATAAAATCCTGCCCGGAAGCATTGTCTGTTAACGGCACTTCGCGATCACAGTCAATATCGCAAAGCATGATGTTGACATTCGGCAGTGGCTTGACATGTTTGGGCGGATGCATGGTATATAAATAAGCCAACGTCGAGAATTCCTTATCCGGAAAACGGGCCGCCAGTTTATTCAGGAAATGGATCAGACTACCGGACGGACCTCCCTCCTGTTCGTCGAGCGCCTTACATGACGGACAACTGCAATTGGTAAAATTACCGTCGTTCTGGCTGACGGAGATCATATTCTTTCCAGGATTGGCTTTAAAGATCGAATCAATCTTCTGCGCAGCCATCTCGAATACTTCCGGGTTGGTCAGACACCACTGGCTGGCTTTCCCGGGGCGGCGTTCGCCATTGATGAACGAATAATATTCGGGATGCGACTCTCCATATACGTCCGAAGGAAGAATACGATCGAACGTATGTACCCACATTCCTCCGGCAAAGACTTCGGATGGTTCTTCAAAACGGAACCATAATTTATAGACAGGGTCTTCCCGCAAGGCATAGCACTGGCTTTGGCGGTAACGGAAGGCTGGATTCTCCGCACGGTCCAGTTCCGGAATAACCACAGTAGAACGTTTCTCCAGCCTATAAGCATCAGCACTATAATAGGCTACTCCGAGATAATCTTCCAGCAAAGTTACGGCTCCATAGATATTTCCTTTATCGCCGCCACTGCTGATATAAACAATTCCATTATCTGTTTTCAGGCGAAATCCGTCTTCAGTCAAACCGGAGGTATCTTTTCCTCCAATCACGATATCTCCTTTACGGGGGGATTTATCCGTCAGTACAGGCAAAGATGCTCCGCTTATCCGTTGCACAAAATCCTGCAGAAAAAGTGCCGCCTGATTATCTACGGAATTATCCTTTTCTATCAGAATACGGGATACAGGTTTACCCTCTTTCACTACAGTCACCTGGGCTTGCAGACAGGTGGCTACAGATAAAAGGAATGCAGTACATAGGTTTAGTGTTCTCATGTTCATAAGTGTTTAGTAGCTGTTTTTACAGCTTCTGTATGATTCCTATAAATTCTTCATTCGTTATATCCAGTTCTGGCTCTTTGTAATTCACATAATCTTCAAAATAATCACTGGCGATATCGGCAACGATCTCTTTCCCTTCCAGGCCATAGGAAGAAACCAAATCCTCCACCTTACTTCTTATCTGCCGGATCACCTGCAAACGATCTTCATATCGATCCGGTTTTTCCATATCTGTAACATGTTCATTACGGGCAATCAGATATACGACCGTGTAAAATTTATCTACATTACCGAACACTGGGATAAACAACGCTTTTTTATCTTCCGGCAGAGCAGCCAGAAATTCTTGTATCTTAGTCATAATTCTCTTTCAATTAAATTCTGTAGGACAAATTTACACAAAATATCCCTGACTCACGAAAACACACCGACACATTTTTGAGAATCCGTAAATTAGGTAAATATATCCTTGATTCTGGTACAAAGCCGCTTGTTGTAATCCGGTAATTTTGTAATGTGAAATTAATAGAGAATGACATTACCTAATTAAACATTAAAAGTATGGCAAGAAATTCATTCCGGAAACTACGTATTATAATGGTCGCATGCTTTTGCATCATGGGAAGCTTATTCGTTGCAAGCTCCACTAAAAATGTTGTTACAACGACAGAGATATCCGAAGCGACAAGTACTCATTTAAAAACTGATATAACAATGAACGAAAATCAGAATTTAACGCAGATGTGGGACAAAGTGTTCCCACAAAGCGACAAGGTTGATCACAGTAAAGTGACCTTCCGTAACCGCTACGGTATTACGCTCGTAGCTGATTTGTATATACCTAAGAATGTCACCAGCAAACTGGCTGCCATCGCCGTCTCCGGTCCGTTCGGTGCCGTAAAGGAACAGTCGTCGGGCCTCTATGCCCAGACACTTGCCGAGCGCGGATTCCTGACTATTGCATTCGATCCTTCGTATACGGGCGAGAGTAGCGGTGAACCCCGATATGTAGCATCGCCTGACATCAATACAGAGGATTTCAGTGCAGCAGTCGATTACCTCTCGACGCGCGATGACGTCGATCCCGAACGTATCGGTATCCTCGGTATTTGTGGTTGGGGTGGCATGGCACTCAACGCAGCAGCTATCGACACCCGCATCAAGGCAACGGTAACTTCGACGATGTACGACATGAGCCGCGTCAATGCCAACGGCTATTTCGACTCGATGGATGCCAATGCCCGTTACGAACTCCGGAAACAACTCAACGCCCAGCGAACGGAGGATGCGAAGAACGGTACGTATGCGCTTGCCGGTGGTGTAGTCGATCCGCTGCCTTCCGATGCTCCGCAATTCGTGAAAGACTATTATGACTATTACAAGACCGAACGCGGTTACCATCCCCGTTCACTCAACTCGAATAATGGTTGGAACAAGACCTCGTCCTTGCCGTTCATCAACATGCCGCTGCTCTCTTATAGCGACGAGATCCGTAGTGCCGTACTCGTAATGCACGGAGAGAAAGCTCACTCCCGCTATTTCAGTGAAGATGCTTTCAAAAAACTAAAAGGAGATAATAAGGAGCTGATGATTATCCCGGGGGCGAACCACGTAGATTTATACGATCGGATGGACGTAATACCTTTTGATAAGTTGGAAATATTTTTCAATAAGAATCTATCCAACTGAACCACGGATGAAAAAATCTATTAACTTTAGGGCCTATAAACGAATTAAAAATCTGATATTCCGACTAAAATTAACGCATTATGATTAAAAGAGAGAAAAGTATTGAACTGCTGAACAGAGCAGTAGCTGATGAAATGACAGCAGTCAACCAGTACATGTATTTCCACTTCCGTCTGGATGATATGGGATATGACTTGTTATCAAGCCTTTTCAAACGTACTGCCATTACTGAAATGATGCACGTAGAACGCCTTGCCGAACGCATCCTGTTTCTGAAAGGTGAAGTAGAAATGAAATGCTCCGGCCCGGTAGAAAAAATCCACGATGTAAAAGCAATGCTTGAAAAAGCGGCAGAAATGGAAACCGGAAGTGTAGACGATTACAATGCATGGGCTAACGAATGTGCCCAACATGCAGATTCTGCTACCAAGAAGGTATTTGAAGGTTTGGTTATCGAAGAAGAAGGTCATCTCGACCAGTTCGAAACAGAAATCGAAAACATGGAAAACTTCGGTGCAAACTATCTGGCATTACAATCTATCGAACGTAGTAAAATTATTTCTTCGGGTGGCACTCCGGCTGAATAATGACAAAAACAAGAGAGTGTGTCAAAAGTCACACTATGGCACGCAGATGAGCACAGATAAACAAATTGAAAATCAATAAAAAATCTGTGTTCATCTGTTTAATTTGTGTCATCTGTGTGCCATTTAGTGTATTAAACACAGATCCAGGTTTCATCCTATGATAGCTTTTATAAAACAATAGACAAAATATCCGCAAAGCGCCATCTTCACCACCACACTGAGCAGGAATCCGATAAACGCTCCTATTCCGGCTTTAAAAGCATCTATAGACTTTTTACCTCCAAGCAATTCGCCTATCACTGCACCGGCAAACGGTCCGAACAATATACCCCAGGGAGGAAAAATGAATATCCCCGCAACCGTCCCTATCACACAACCCCAGTTGCCCCATTTACTTCCTCCACCATACTTTGTACCAAGTACCGGGGTCAGATAATCCAGCAACTGCACTACCACGACTAAAACTCCCCATATAACCAGTTGAGTAACGGAGAACTGCACTTTATCCGTAAAATGAAGCAACCAAAGTCCCAGATAAGACAAAGGCGGTCCCGGCAGAACGGGTAAAAAACAACCCGCCAACCCGACCAGCAGGCAAATAGCCCCTAATATGATCAAAAAGATATCCATATCTTCCCGCTAAAACTGTTCCAGAATCTGAATCCGTTTCTCTATCGGCGGATGCGTTGCAAACAAACCGCTCATTCCACTCAATGCACTCTCGGCTTGCTTTCCCGGATGCTGGATGAATAACTGGGCGACATCGTCACGTTCGACAGCCTCGATATCGGGATCTGCTGAAATCTTCCGTAACGCACTTGCTAAAGCTAACGGATTCTTTGTCATCTCCGCCGATCCGGCATCCGCCAGATATTCCCTTTTCCGGGAGATGGCAAAACGCATCAGTATGGAAAAGAAATAACCGACCGCTGCCACCAACAAAACCAGTAGCATCAGCAGAACGGCTCCGTTCTTTTCATCTCTCCTTCTTGAAAAAGAAGAATAATAAGCCGAACGCATAGCCAACTGCGCCACCATCGCAAAGATGCCGACAAACACAATCGATATGATAAGCAGCCGGACATCATGATTACGGATATGCGACAGTTCGTGAGCGATCACTGCTTCCAGCTCCTGATCATCCAACTTATCGATGATTCCCCGCGAAAGTGTCACCGTATAGCTCCTCTCATTGATTCCACTGGCAAAAGCATTCAGAGAATCATCGTCTATCACATTTATTTTCGGCATCGTCATACCTTGACTCATACAGAGGTTCTCTACCAGATTATACACCCGTTTGTTTTCCATACGGCTCAAAGGCCTGGAGCCGGTCGCTGAATTGATAATACTCGTATTGGCAAAATAAGCAATCAGAAACCAAATCAGCACGCCACCCAGCACATACGGTGCGATCTGTACGAAAAAGCCCATAGCCAACTGCATCTGTGTAACCTCCCCCGGCATCCGATAGTCTCCTCCGCCACCGCCGAGAAGCATCACATACAGATAACAAAAAAGCAACACCAGCACACAGACCAGCACCGGAAAAAGACAAAGCAAGAGCAGCGAACGAAAATTATTCCTGCTCTGCTGTGTTTGTATACCAACGTATTGCATACTTAGAATTCAATTTTGGGAGCTTCTTCCAAAGTGGCCCGTTGTGCGCCCAGATCGAACATGATCTCCTTACGGAATCCAAACATTCCGGCGATCAGATTGGACGGGAATGTCTCCACTGCATTATTCAGCTCTTTAGTAGCCGAATTGAAATAACGTCTTACAGCAGACAATTTATTTTCCAGATCGGCTATTTCTTCCTGCAACTGGAGGAAGTTCTGATTTGCTTTCAGGTCGGGATAAGCCTCCAAAGTGATCTTCAACCCTGCCAATGCAGATGACAACGCATTTTCCGCCTTGATCTTTTCGTCAATCGTATGAGCGCTCATCGCACCGTTACGCGCATTGATCACCCGTTCAAGCGTATCTTTTTCATGGGCAGCATATCCTTTAACCGTTGCAACCAACTGAGGGATCAGATCGTGCCGTTGCTTAAGCTGCACATCTATATCAGCAAAAGCATTTTCACGGTTGTTCCGCAGCTTGACCAGCGAATTATACAACGAGATTATCCACAACGCCAGCACGACAATTACTACAATAGAAACTATTAGTACCATTTTCTTTCTTTATTATATAAGTTAGAATCTGCCCAAAGATATAAAAAGTATTTTGTAGTCATGATTCTTCGCCCGATATTTGTAATTCAATACAACTATTTCAGAACCTTGTCCCGTGTTTTCGAAATATTTGTTTCACCTAGGAGAAACAGTTGTTTCCATCGGGTGAAACAGTTGTTTCTTCACAATGAAACAAAATTGCCCAACCAATATTACAAGAGAAAATACAGATGATATTTAATCAAGATTTAATATCAAACTCATTTTTTCCCGACAGATTTTAATACCTTTGAAGCCACATAAAAATAAAAGTTGGAGATGATACAAAAAGAACTGATCGACGACCTGCAACTCAAATGGGGTCGTATACAACAGGCAATGCAAGCACAGCATGCAGATGCCTGCCTGCTGAGTGTAGATGTAAACCTGTATTATACAACCGGACGGATTTTCAGCGGATATTTCTATCTGCCTGCAGAAGGAGCACCCTGGTTCTTCGTCAAACGTCCGAACGGCCTGACCGACGATCATATCGAATATATCCGCAAACCCGAACAAATAGCCGAGATATTCGCCGCCCGCGGTATCCCGATGCCGGAAAAACTGTTACTGGAAGCCGACGAGTTGACATACAACGATTATATCCGCCTGCAATCCATATTCAACCCGAAAGAAACAGGTAATGCAACCGGCTTGATGAGAACCCTGCGCGAGATCAAAACACCGTGGGAAATCTCGCAGTTCCGTATCTCTGCCGAAAAACATGCCAAGACATACTCGGAAATTACCGAATGTTTCCGTCCGGGAATGACCGACCTAGAATTTCAGTATGAAATAGAAAAACGCATGCGCCAGAACGGTTCGATCGGAATCTTTCGTGCATTCGGGGCTAACATGGATATCTTTATGGGAAGCATCCTGGCAGGTGAGAACGCAGAAGCTCCCTCTCCTTTCGACTTTGCCCTGGGAGGCAATGGTATGGACGCATCCTGCCCGCTCGGAGCCAACGGCACGATCCTGAAAGACGGGACAGCCATCATGGTAGATATGGCAGGTAATTATACACCGTATATGACCGACATGACCCGCGTATTCTCAGTCGGTAAACTGACGGAAGAAGCTTATCGTGCGCATCAGACCTCATTAACGATACAAAATGAAATCGAAAATGTCGCCCGTCCGGGTGTCGTCTGTTCGGAATTATATAACATCGCTGCCGGTATCGCAGAGAAAGAAGGATTTGCCGGAAACTTCATGGGAACCAAACAGCAGGCTAAATTCGTCGGACACGGTATCGGTATCCAGATCAACGAGCTTCCGGTGCTGACTCCCCGTTCCAAAGAAGAGCTGCAACCGAATATGGTATTTGCCCTCGAACCTAAATTCGTCATTCCGGGTGTAGGAGCCGTCGGTATCGAGAACAGTTTCCTGGTTACCGAAACAGGTATCGAGAAACTGACTCATTTCGAAGAAGAGATCATTCAATTACATTAATTAATAAACAATAAAAGCACATGAAAAAGACGATTACTTTTCTGCTTCTACTGGCATTCATCATTATGCCGGCAAAAGCTGCAGATGTAGAAAATGTAAAACCGGTCAAGAACGTTATTCTTCTGATACCGGACGGAACTTCACTGGCTACCGTTTCTATGGCACGCTGGTTGCAATGGTATACCAACCCGGACAAACCCAACCTGAATCTAGACCCGTACCTGTGCGGTACCGTACGTACACACTCATCAAATGCTCCGATCGGCGACTCTGCTCCGACTACTTCCTGTTATATGACAGGCTATCCGAGCCGTACCGGTTATGTCTCTACTTATCCGGAAAATGACGGTGACAACGATATCTATCCGACCGATCCCGAACGTGCTTTCCAGCCACTTACAACTGTGTTGGAAGCCGCAAAAATAACACAGGGCAAATCGACCGGCCTTGTTTTCACCTGCGAATTTCCTCATGCTACACCGGCAGACTGTTCCGCCCATAGCTACAACCGTGGCAAATATGAATGGATCGCTCCGCAGATGGCTCATAACGATCTGAATGTAGTGATCGGTGGTGGTGTTTCCCTCCTTCCTGAAGAAAGTGAGGCCTACCTGAAAGGTAATGGATACGGCGTATTCAAAAACGACATCAACGGCATGCGCAACTATAACGGTGATAATATGTGGGCTTTGTTCGCAGACCGCGAAATGGCTTACGACATCGACCGCGATCCGACTCAACAACCAGACCTGGAAGAGATGACCCGCATTGCTATCCAGAAACTATCCAAAAACCCGGAAGGTTTCTTCCTGATGGTAGAAGGCAGTAAAGTAGACTGGGCCGCTCACGCAAACGACCCTGTCGGCATGGCTACAGACATGTTGGCTTACGACCGTGCCTGCGGTGCCGCACTCGAATTTGCCCGCCAAAACGGTGAAACAGCCGTTATCATGGTTCCTGACCACGGAAACAGCGGTATCAGTATCGGTCGTGCCGACTGCAAAGGATACGACAAACTAACGAAAGACCAGTTATTCCACCAGTTCTCTCTGTATAAACTGACGGCAGAAGGATTCGCTAAGAAAGTAAACAGCGAACCGAATTCGGAAGTACAGAACATCTTCCGTGAATATGCAGGTTTCGAACTAAGCCCGGAAGAACTGGATGCTTTGAACCATTGTAAAGACTATAAAAACAGTCCGATCCCGGAAGCCGAACGCAAAACTGAAGGCAAAGGTTCACTGTATAGCGGTTCGCTGACCTCTTTCATGTCGAAACTGCTTACCTCAAAAACCTGTTTCGGATTTACCACCGGCGGTCATACCGGCGAAGATGTCTTCCTGGCAGCCTATCATCCCGACAAGGCCAGCCTGCCGATCGGTATGCATACCAATATCGAACTGAACGCCTACCTGTGCGCTTTATTCGGCATGGACCGCGACAAGCTGGATGAACTTACGGCAGAGAATTTCGCCCCTCACACAGAAGTATTCGAAGACTACCAATGTAAGATTATCCCCGCTAAAGATGAGAAAGGCTCTCCTTCACTAGTCGTGAAGAATAAGAAGAAACAGATCAACATCACACCGTTCAGCAATATCGTTACAATCGGTAAGAAAGGACAGGAAGAAGTCCGGCTGAATTCAGTCGTTGTCTATGTAGATAAGAACAATACATTCTATCTCCCGACGAAGCTGGCAGATTATCTGAAATAAATATAAAGCGGAGACTTCATATTCGGTCTCCGTTTTTTTTATACTTTTGCAAGAAAGACAGATTATACACAAAATGAAAAGTAAAAGTTTAGTTTCTATCGATCAATGTTCCAAAGAGGACATTCTTCGTATTCTGGATAACGCCAGGAAGTTTGAGGAAAACCCGAACCGAAAGGTGCTGGAAGGCAAAGTTGCTGCCACCCTGTTTTTTGAACCCTCTACACGCACGCGATTAAGCTTCGAAACAGCTGTCAACCGCCTGGGCGGACGAGTGATCGGATTTCAGGATGCCTCTACGACCAGTTCTTCCAAAGGGGAAACACTGAAAGATACGATCCTGATGGTCAGCAATTATGTCGACCTGATCATTATGAGACACCATCTGGAAGGTGCAGCACGCTATGCTTCGGAAGTAACCGATATTCCAATCATCAACGCAGGAGACGGAGCAAACCAGCATCCCTCGCAAACCATGCTCGACCTGTATTCGATCCAAAAGACACAAGGAAAACTGACCGACCTGAATATCACAATGGTGGGCGACCTGAAATATGGCCGTACGGTACATTCGCTGATCGTCGGCATGTCGCACTTCAATCCTACTTTTCATTTCGTGGCTCCGGACGAACTTCGCATGCCGGACGAATACAAGAATTTCTGCGACGAACACGGCATCAAATATTACGAGCATACCACTTTCGACGAAGAGGTGATCAACCAATCCGATATCCTTTACATGACCCGCGTACAGCGCGAACGCTTTACCGACCTGGAAGAATACGAACGGGTAAAGAATGTGTATATCCTGCGTAACAAAATGTTGGAAGGAAGCCGCGAAAATCTCCGTATCCTCCACCCGCTGCCCCGCGTAAACGAGATCGCTTACGATGTGGATGATAATCCGAAAGCCTACTATATCCAGCAGGCACGCAACGGATTGTTTGCCCGTCAGGCTATTATTTGTGAAGTTTTAGGTATCAATATTTAATTCTGATAATCGTTATGTCAGTAGAAAAGAAAAGAGAATTGCAGGTTGCCGCCCTGGAGAACGGAACTGCTATCGACCATATTCCTCCCAGCCAGTTATTTAAAGTCGCCAAATTGTTGGGACTTGAAAATATGGACAACACGATCACGATCGGCAACAATTTCCAAAGCAAGAAGATGGGTTGTAAAGGCGTGATCAAAATATCCGATAAGTTCTTCGAAGAAGATGAGATCAACCGTATCGCACTGATCGCTCCGAAAGTGATTCTGAACATTATCCGCGACTACGAGGTTGTAGAGAAAAAAACGGTTACTTTGCCGGACGAACTGATCGGACTGGTTAAATGTAACAATCCGAAATGTATCACCAATAATGAACCGATGCCGAGCCGTTTCGAAGTGATCGACAAAGAGAAAGGCACGATCAAATGTCATTATTGCGAACGCAAGATCAATAAAGAAGACATTATTATTAAATAATTGAAAATGGAAAATGGAGAATTGAAAATTAGTTCTTCTCCATTTTCAACTTTCAATTTTCAATTTTCAATTCATATGAAGCAAAACTGGAAGCCCGGTACCATGATCTATCCTTTACCGGCCGTAATGGTTAGTTGTGGCAGCGAACCTTCAGAATATAATATTATAACTGTGGCGTGGGTCGGTACGATTTGTACCAATCCACCCATGTGTTATATATCCGTACGTCCGGAACGCCATTCGTATCCGATCCTAAAAAAGAATATGGAATTTGTGATCAACCTGACCACGCGCGAGTTGGCTTATGCCACCGACTGGTGCGGCGTTAATTCAGGAAAAGATCATCATAAGTTTAAAGAAATGGGACTGACGCCGGGTAAAGCAACATTGGTGAATTGCCCCACCATCGAAGAAGCACCGCTTTGTATCGAATGCCGGGTAAAAGAAGTAGTTGCACTGGGCAGCCACGATATGTTCATCGCCGATGTTCTCAACGTCCAGGCGGATGATAAATACCTGGATCCACAAACAGGTGCATTCGATATGCAACGGGCAGACCTGCTGGCTTATTCGCACGGTAAATATTATGGGTTAGGTGAGTTTGTAGGTAAATTCGGCTGGTCCGTAAAAAAGAAAAAATAAACGTATGAAAAAGACTCTCCTTCTATTGCCATTATTTCTTCTGTGCATTTCAGTCCAGGCACAGAAGCTCATACAGATTGAAGATAAAATCTTCTACCTTGGTGCAAAGGTGGGAGTCAATTCTACATTCCCGATCATTAACTCATTGACAATAGACGGTGTCGAAGCCGAAAATATCCGTCTGCAATATAAAGTCGGTTATCAGGCTTCTTTCTTTTGCAGGATCAATATCGACCGTTTCTTTATCCAACCGGACTTGACATGGTCGCGCAAGCAAGGAGATGTTCTTTTTTCATTGCCGCAAACTACCGAATCAGACCAGGCAGCCGGAAGTATTTCGGAAACAGACCGGCTCCAACTAAAAACGACATCACTGGAAATGCCGGTCATGATCGGTTATTATCTTGTAAAGGAAGGTCCTTATGCCCTCAGCATGATGGTAGGCCCCAAAGTGAAATACAACTACAAGTCACGCTATACGACCCATTTTTCTGAAGTCACCAACGAATACATCAATGACAGTACACCGTTCGGACTGGGCATCGCCACAGGGCTGGGCGTGAGTATCTGGCGTCTGTTTTTCGAATTCACCTACGAATTCGGGCTTAACAAGGTTGAGTCCGATTTTAAGGACAAATCCTCGTTAACCCCGATAGAAAGAAATATCTCGATAGACAAGCGGACCAATATGATGAGCTTCTCGCTCGGTTTCCTGTTCTGATCCGTTTGACTCTTCTCCGTCTATTTTCCGCATATATCCTTGAAAGGACACCAGGCACAGGCTTTTTCCGTCGTCGTCTGCACGAACGGAGTTTTCTGTCCGAATATCTCATCCAGACAACGGCGCAGTTCCGCTTCAAAGTCGGCCGAATAAACAGAGAAATCCGTTACCGGCTCTGTTTTCATCCGCTCCACGCGCCGGCTCACGGCTGCATCGAACGAATCGGAAAAGAGCGTACGCATATAATAAATTCCCGGCTGAAGGGTCTTTCCTGCAGGCACGTCGCCCAGCATCCATGAGTACATGAAAACCTGCATCACGGCTTTGGCACGGTCTTTATCTTCTTTATCGAACAGACTCTCTATAGAAGTAAATACCGAAGTCCCGCTCCCACTCTTATAATCGATGATGCGGACCGTATCACGCACCTCATCGATCCGGTCGATAAAACCTTTCAACTGGATTTCCGTCCGACCGTCACCCAGGGTAAACAGGCGATTGATCTTCCGCTCCGATTCGATATAACGGAAAGGCGTCAGTTTACTGTCGCGCTCCAGTATCTTTTCCACATATTTCCGGATCATCTCACCGATCAGGAAGTTCTGCCCCGTCAAAGGACGTACGACATCCGACATAAAAAAGATCTCCGCAAATGCCCGTGCAATAGCGCCGGTCAGGACAGGTGTATCTTTCTTAATCGCCTTCAGTAAATCGGCTGTTACCATCTTTCCGCAAAGAGGCATGTACAACTCTTCCATCACTTTGTGCAGGATACTTCCGAACACATTGCTCTCGATCGTTTCACTGACCTCCTCTTCCTCCTGTATACCTTCGACCACCGAAAAATAGAACTTCAGCGGACAATCCAGATAGGTATTGACCGCACTGGCAGAAATGGCCCTGTGCCCTCCTTTATGGAAAGCCTTCAACCGTTGCATCACTTCGTCCGTTTTCCGGACCTGCAAAGCCGGGGTTTTCGCGGACGAGACATTATAGACGACCAGTTTGTTCAGCAACGGCTCTTCATAATGGTAGTGCAGCTGATGGACAAAACGGCTGACTTCGCCTGTCTGCAAACCATTACTGCGGGTATCGTAGAGCAGGCTGACATGGCTCGCCCGATAAATCAGACGATAAAAATGGTAAGCCCATACACTGTCCTGATGCTCATAAGTGGGCAGGCCGAAACCTCTTCGCAAGTTATAAGGGATAAACGAGTTGGCCGCTTTCCTGAGTGGGAATATACCCTCATTCATGGAAAGGATGATCAGCCGGTCGAAATCCAGTGCACGGGTTTCAAGAACTCCCATGATCTGCAGACCGGACAACGGTTCACCCCGGAAAGGGATAGTTATCGTATCGGTCACCCGTTTGAGCAGGCGGAAATAGGTGTCGATCTTCATCTCGATCCCGGCATCCTGCATGATCTCTTTCATACGGTTGACGGTCGTAAAGTAATGGAAGATAAACTCCTGCTCCAGGTCGTTGGTGCGCTGGGTGGCATCTTCTTCCTCTTCACCGGAGGATAAAGCGTGCATCACCTTATTCAGTTCCTGCAGGACATTGATCAGGTAATCGGAAAAGGTATTGACATCTGTTACCGGCAGGAAGAGGACGGACAAAAGAGGCGTCTTTCCCAGATCGGCGGCAGAAATATAGATCTTGTTGTTTTCCGCAATATCTTTCACCAGGGCATTGACCGCTTCCGGACCGGTCGAACTGATATACCGATGGTTCAGGATAGGCAGCACGTCACGGAAATAGAAAACCGGCTGACGATCTACATAACGTACATTTTTCTGCAATGCCAGGATATACTCCATCAAAGAAGCGACTGGCGTACCTGCCAACGGATACCCCATCGTCACATTGATACGGCGTATCTGTTCGGGGATGGCATTCAGTACCGGAATAAGCAAATGTTCGTCAGGCAGGATAACGGCTGTACGCAACGCTTCCTCGGGCGACATTTCATCCTCCTTGCAAAGTTCGTTCAGCAATGTGTACACCTGTTTTGCCTGACCGATACCGGAAGGAATACCGATCACCTCAATCTGTGTTTCCGTTTTTTCTTCCGGAGGAAGCGGATACTGCGACGGGAAGTTTTTAAGATTCCGTTCGACAAAATAGGATGCTTTATTATCCCGGTCCGTCACTTTATCCGAAGCATAATCCCAATAGAAATCAGCGATTCCCCGTTTCTGCAACTGCATCAGGAAACGTTCCTCCGCGACAGACAAGGCATTCAGACCGACAAAGACCACCTTCAGATAAGGCAGGTCACAACAGTCATCCTGCTCCATCTGTTCAACGACTTCACGGAAGATCATACCTTCATAGCCTCTTCCCTCCGCCGCCAACGCTTCATGCAGATCGGTGTACAACGTATACAGGATTTTCCAGACAGTCAGAAATTTTTCCTGGTTCGGAGAATCTCCCTTCGGATAGAAAGACGACCAGAATGTACGGATTGCCGCAATCTGATCTTCATCCAGGAAATTGAAATCGTTCTCTATCTCCCGCAGGTCCGTCACATTCGTAAACAACATGCGGGCATCTGCCATATATTTATCGACATCATCAAAGTCGTTCAACAGCATTTCCCCCCAATAGAGGAACTCGTCAAAGGTTTCCGTCGAGCCGCTATGCCGGATATAGATATCGTACAGCATGAACAGCATATTGATCTTATCTGCCGCCTGTTTGCCGCTCAACTGCACAAACAGGTCGTTGATGGTCAGGATCGTCGGAGAGAAAAGCGGCTTGTCCGCCACCTCCGAAAGATATTTTTGAAAGAACAGGCCTGTTCGCCGGTTAGGAAAAACAAAAGCCAGCTTACTGACCTCCGCTCCGTATTGCTGATAAAACAAAGAGGCTACCTGGTATAAGAATGGTGTCATATCGATTCAATCCTTTCCAGTTCCTCTGATGTAAAACTAATATTATTCAACGCCTTCAAATTATCCAGTAACTGTTCTACCGAACTGGCTCCGACAAGGACGCTCGTTACACGATCGTCTTTCAGCAACCATGCCAACGCCATTTCTGCCAACGTCTGCCCACGTTCCATAGCCAACTCGTTCAAGCGGCATATCTTGTTTATTTTTTCCTCCGTCACCTGCTCACGCTGCAAATGTCCTGTCGACCTGGCAGCCCTTGAGTTTTCCGGTATTCCGTGCAGATATTTATTGGTCAGCATCCCCTGTGCCAAAGGAGAAAAAGCAATCATGCCTACGCCTTCTTTCTTCAATAAAGGTAACAAATCAGGTTCCGTCCAACGGTCGAACATGGAATAACGTGCTTGATGGATCAGGCAAGGAACACGATATTCTCTCAATACGGCCAGTGCCTTTTCCGTCTGTTCAGCATTATAGTTTGAAATGCCCACATACAATGCTTTCCCCTGACGGACAATATCCGCCAAAGCTCCCATTGTTTCCTCTATCGGTGTTTCCGGATCGGGACGGTGGGAATAGAAGATATCCACATAATCGAGTCCCATCCGTTTCAGGCTCTGATCGAGACTGGCTATCAAATACTTCCGGCTACCCCAATTCCCATACGGACCGGGCCACATATCGTAACCGGCTTTTGTCGAAATAAGCAGCTCATCCCGATAAGCTCCCAGTCCTTTCTTCAGAATCCTGCCGAAATTTTCTTCTGCAGAACCGTAGACTGGTCCGTAATTATTCGCCAGGTCAAAATGGGTAATCCCGTTATCGAAAGCCGTATGGGCAATCTTGATAAAGTTATTGAAAACATCCACACTGCCGAAGTTATGCCATAACCCCAGAGAAATAGCAGGTAATAAGATACCGCTGCGTCCACAACGACGATACGTCATCTCCGCGTATCTGTTTTCATTTGGTGTATATATACTTTCCATGGTGCATTTTATTTCTTACAAATGTATATAAAAATTGCATATCGGACACAGTCTTTTTTTAGTGTCGAACATAGTTTTGCACAAATCAACTATCATACTATCATATTTTCGGCATACCGATTGAATTTCATGCAACACAAACATGATAGTTACCCAAAACAACTATCATGCAACTATCATAAACTGTCATTCAACTATCATTTTGGCCCTTTTCATCGAAAAATAAGGTATCCAAAAGCATTACAAAACAGGCTATTTTGCACAGAACATACTCTTTTTTTCAGCAATACTACGTCTTATTTAGCAGAAAACAAGCAGAAATCTTCTCCAAGTCTCCCATCTGAATGCCATTTACACCCCCATCTGAACGATGCTAAGACCCGGGTCTTGAAGGTGTCGAGACCCGGGTCTCAATAATATTTAGTAAGTATGTTATTGAAAATAAGAAGTATACTTCGTGAAAACAAACAGGTATTTTTATGATAGTATGACAGTACAATTTCATACTATCATACATACTATCACAGAGTAAACAGCATGAATTTCAATGTATTCAAAACATAGAATGATAGTATGACAGTTACTTTTTCAATCTACTGGTTATAAAGGATCACCACAAAATAATCATCTTCTTTGCTTCCGTTGCTTCTTTAGAATTATCAGTACTTACCGCTGCGCGATAAATATAAACACCCGGACGCACATGAGTTCCCGAATTATTTCTCAAATCCCAGTCTATCGTATAGTCTTTGAACAGTTCGGAAGAACCTGTCTCTTCATGCTTCCAATGCAGACGACCTGTCATGTCGTAGACCATGATACCTACTTTCATCCGGGATTCCGGACGGTTGTGCGTAATATGAAATTCGACATTTCCCCTCGCAGGTGTAGGAGTTGCGATCACATTGGTGATGAAAGGTTTTAGACCTTCAACAACATTAAACCGGAAAGTATGAGTTGTCGGATTTCCCTTTATATCCCATACTTTAAAAACAGCTTCATGCTCACCTGCGCTCAACTGTGGTATACCAAATCTTACCTCACCTTCTCCTTTCCGTCCAAATACATTATCATAGTAGGAATTCAGATTATAACTGGTAAATGGTTTGTTATCAATCATCAGCATGATATCATGTCCAACGCCTCCTTCGGTTATATCAACTCCTGTCTGATCCCATAAATGGGCATAAAAGAAAGGAGTCGCGTTTACTTTGTCGCCACTGACAAACGTTGAATCATTCAAATAGAGTTTTAATATTTCCGGCCCTTCATGATCTTCTACCGGATTGTCGGAAGTTCCTTTCACTGTGTAATTGGTAAAATTACCCTTTGCTTCTATCTTTTGGTCACTATCAGCCGCATATAAAATCATTTTGCCGGCTGCTCCGGAATAGGAGATATTGCCGGGAACATAAAAGGAGAAATTGAATTTACCATTCTGTACCATAGTAGAACCTTTATAAATAAGGTTTTTATAGTCCTTATATTTAAAAGCCGTATCATTTTTAAAGTTATTCCGTGTAGTTATTTCTACTTTACTATCCATTACTTTCACTTCCAGCCTTCCGTTAAAATTATCAAGAGAGGAATTATCCGGAGCAAGGATTTCCCCTTCCACACTCACTTCATCGTAAGCTCTTAAACTTGTCGTATGTCGAATGGCGTCTTCACCATTAACCGTATTTATACGTATTTTGTGAGAGGGTATTTTCAGCTTTAAAGCAGGATCACCAATAAAGGTAAAGTTCAGATTCTTCGATCTCTTAAAACGATAAGAATTCTTCACCTCTTTAACGACATCTCCCAAAGCCGGATACAGACCATTAAGATCCGGTTTAAATAATTCATGAAGGAATTTATTGTTTATCTCATCATTATCATATCCGTAAGCAACCCGAACAGTTGTATATAAAGCAATACCACCACTCTTTTCATTTAGAAAAACACTTTCTCCAGCCGATGTCGCCAATGCATCAAAACGACAGAAATCGCATGTAGCAGTAATCCACAAAGGCAATTTAGGATAAACAAACTTATCGATCATCTGTTGCGTCAGGACTTTTTCGTCAGACCACGAAGTTGTATTACCATGTCCTGTATAATTAACCAACATCAAGCCATTTTTCAACTTTTTATTCAGGTCTTCCGTCACAGCCAAATATGGATTTGAATTAGAGTAATCCTTCACGTAGTTGTCAAAAAACAACCTGCCGGCAAGCATATCCTGCGCCTGATTCTCCACTGTTTCTGCAGCATTATTTGCATACTTCATATGATCGTTGGCTTTTTTGTCATTTGCATCTGCATTATCCGCATTACCTCCATCATCAGCCACAAAACAAGCCTCACTTTTCCAGATTCCCAACTCATCATTATTCATGTAACGGATCACTTTATCGACCATTTTCCGAGCTTCGGATACCGAACGGATAGGAAATCGTCCAATGCCTATATCCACTGTACTTATCTCGATAGGATAATCTTCCGAGCCTTCTTTATCTTCTAAAAAGCCGAAATAGTCATCCGACACATAAGAGTTTTGATCTAATGAATTCTCCGACTGAAATGTGAGCAGGAAATTAGCTTTCTCCTTATCACTCATCTTACTCCATGATTCCGTAACAAAACGATTATCGTAGGCACCATCACCGAACAGTAACAAATATTTCGGGCGATTCTTTTCTGCAACGGCTTTATCATACAGCATTTTCATGAACCTTCTATAGGCAGTAGCATCAGGTGTTCCACTGGAAAATTCATTATATATTTCTTCGGGGGTCACCACTTCTACACGTATATCATCATGTGCAACCTTCAATCTCTCCGCTTCCTTTCTCAGAGCTGATGGAGAAATAATAATCATATCGATATCAGACCAACTATGGAGATTGCGGCATTCGACTGTTCCTTTGCTGACCGGTGTCGGAAAATCTGAACGATCAGTCCGAACCAAAACAAACTCCCTCAGTATCTTACTTTCCGGAATAGTAAATGATAAAGTAGAACCGCTCAATTCGGTTTCCATTATTTTACAGTTGACCGGATCTGTTATATCCAAAACCCGGCAAGCCGAATTTGCTCCTTCTATAACAAACCTGGATACATTATTCAAGGCTTCAAAGGACCGGAAAAAAGTATAAGGTTCATTATAAGCCTTCAACTGGCGCTTTACGTTCAAACGAATGTAATCCACCAAGGCATCCGTACTTGCTTTCTGCCCCTTTTGATATTCTATTTTAACGCTCAGATCATCTCCGGCTTTGTATTGATACTCCTTAACCACATTTACATCATACCCTTTGGTATAGGTTCCACCCAATAAAGATTTATTCCTACCCACAGGTTCATTACCGGCAAATGATAATGTGACCGCACCTGTCATCTCTGCTGTAGTAGTTTGCACGACCAATTGACAATCGACGTAAATGCCATCCTCAACTATTCCCAATATCTCCGGATTTCCAAAGTCTTTAAAGGTTTGAGAATGTTGTGACAACTTCTCAAACAAACGTCTACCCGACAAATTAACAGATGTCAAATCCTTTTCATGCAACAGATGATCATCAAAAGTTTGAATCCTCCGACTGGCAGATTTATCACTGCTTTTAATTTGCACCGGCACCTTGGCATCGGCCCCGTCTGTCAGAAAATAATATCCATAGAGGGAATATGGGTTATTTATATGAATAAAATGATTGAATGCCTCATTATCATTATTAGTAGTAGCCTGTTTCCACTTTGTTGTTCCCCTTCCATAAAAAAGCAGGTATCCATCTTCTTTTAATACCGGAACAGCAGGCAGATCATCCACATAGGGTTTGGTAAAATCTTCCTCCAACGGCCAACCGCCATAGCCATAGACTGCGACTTTTGAAGGATCGTCGAAACCCATATTCTTCAATTCGGAATAAGTCAGTTTATATATTCCGTCTTTTTCGATCTGTATTTTCACCCAGTGTCCTTTGCTTAATACAGAATTGTCCGCATAGCGTCCATTTGCTTCCAATGAAAAAGAAAGGCAGAAACAAAGTAAGAATGCAATACTAGTTATTGCTGAGAATCTTTTTTCGTGTAGCTTCATATTTTCAACTATTCAATGATCTTTTAACGCTTTCTGTTTTGATTTATTATAAAAGAGCTGGAGAATCAAAAAATAAGTTCACTAACTTTGTTGAAATTGAAAATGACTTAAACAAACAGATCAGATGAAGAAAACATTATCGAATAACCTGTTGACTATTCAGGTGTCACCACATGGAGCCGAACTCAGCAGCATCGTTGCCAACGCGACCGGTAAAGAATTTTTATGGCAGGCAGATCCGGCTTTCTGGAAACGCCACTCGCCCGTTTTATTCCCTATCGTGGGCAGTGTGTGGAATAACGAATACCGCCATAACGGAAAGACATACAAACTATCACAACACGGTTTTGCACGGGACCGGGAGTTTGAACTAATAAAGGAAACTGATACGGAGTTGCGTTTCCGGCTACAAGAAAACGAAGAGACATTGCAGATATATCCTTTCCCGTTCTGCCTGGAGATCGGTTATAAACTGGCCGGTAACCAGATCGAAGTTTTATGGTACGTAAAAAATACCGGAAACGAAGAACTTCATTTCCAGATCGGGGCACATCCGGCTTTCTATTTTCCGGACTACGACAAAGAAGATCAGAAAAGAGGTTTCTTTGCCTTTGATAAAACACAGGGATTGACATACAAACTGGTCGAGGAGAAAGGATGCATCGGAGAGAAAGAATATCCGCTTGTACTTGACAAAGAAGGCTTGTTACCACTGGATACACACACTTTCGACAAAGATGCGTTAGTCATTGAAAACAACCAGATCAACCGGGTCGACTTATTGAAACAGGACGGAAGCACCTCACTCTCCGTATATTTCACGGCACCGGTTGTCGGCCTTTGGTCGCCTCCTGCTAAAAATGCGCCTTTTGTTTGCATCGAACCGTGGTACGGACGCTGTGACCGGGTCGATTATACGGGAGAATATAAGGATAAAGACTGGATGCAACATTTGGAGCCGGGAGAAGTGTTTGAGGCTTCCTATTTTATCGAAATTTATTAATTACTTTTGGCTTGATCCAAAAGTAATCAAAAGATCAAGGCTGCACCGGCTTCGCTGCTACGGTGAAAGACTACGCTCAAAAATCCGAAACTCGCTACGCTCAAACAACGGATTTTTTTAACCGCTTCGTCTTTCCCCTTCGCGGACGCTCACCCGCTGAGGCCTTTCCAAGGAAGCTTTGCTTCCTCTTAGGATTGCCGATACCGATACCTATATATTATAACAGATACTTTCAGTCTTAGCAAGCAGTATCGGCAATCACAAGAGAACGCTTTGCGTTCTATGAAAGGCCTCAGCTGACGAGCGTTAAGCGCAGCAGCCGGAGTGAGCGCCCGGAGCATCCGCTGTTTGAGCGTAGCGAGTTTCGGAGGCGACAGCGAACGCAGGATGCGGAGTAGCGAGGCAAGTGCAGCCTTGATCTTTTGGTTACTTTTCTATCAAGAGAAAAGTAGCTCTACTTTAAACCTCTATTCTTCAGCAGCGGTTCCGTATTCGGTTCCTTGCCACGGAAGTTTTTATACATATCCATTGCATCATCGATACCGCCCGGAGTAAGAACATACTGGCGGAATTTCTGAGCTACGTCTTGATTGAAAAGATCACCGCTTTCCTTATAAGCCTGATAAGCATCGGCATCCAATACTTCCGCCCAGATATAACTATAATAACCGGCCGTATATCCGCCACCCATCGTATGATTGAAATAAGTCGTACGATAACGGGAAGGAATCTGTTTCAACAAGCCACGGTCACCCAGGACAGCCTCTTCAAACTTCATCACATCGGCACCTTCATGTACTTCTTTCAATACATGGAAATCCATATCCAGCAAAGAAGCAGCCAGATATTCGGTCGTTGCAAAACCCTGTCCGTATTTACCGCTCTTATCCAGTTTCTCGATCAGTCCGGCAGGAATCACTTCATTTGTTTCGTAATGTCTTGCATATTCTTTCAGCAACTCCGGTTCAAACACCCAATGTTCCATAACCTGTGATGGCAGTTCCACGAAATCGCGGGGAACACCCGATACGCCATAATAATGCACGTCCTTAAACAGGTTATGCAGGCCATGACCGAACTCATGGAATAATGTTTCCGCCTCGTCTGCACTCAGCAAAGCAGGTTGTCCGGGAGCCGGTTGGGAAAAATTACATACAATCGTAACAACCGGACCGAGACGTTTGCCATCTTTGTAAGTTTGCGAACGATATGTTCCACACCAGGCTCCGCCACGTTTGCTGGCACGAGGGAAGAAATCCATATACAGAACCCCCAGATGCGTACCGTCTTTATCCTTACATTCGAAAGCCTGAGCATCCGAATGAGGTAACGGTATATCTTTGATCGGAGTAAATGTTATACCATATAACTTGTTAGCCAAAAGGAAAGCGCCGTCACGCACATTTTCGAGCTTCAGATAAGGACGGACCTGATTCTCGTCCAAATCGAACTTAGCCTTTTTAGCTTTCTCGAAATAATAACGCCAGTCCCAACCTTCCGCTTCAAAATTGCCGCCTTCTTTCTTGATCTCTGTATTGATATCAGCCAGTTCGTCTTTAGCTTTAGCCAGTGCAGGTTTCCAGATCTCATCCAAGAGAGCATATACCTGTTCCGGCGTTTTTGCCATACGGTCTTCCAACACAAAAGAAGCGTAGTTGTCATAACCCATCAGTTTGGCTTTTTCCAGACGGAGAGTGATCAATTTAAGTACAACGTCTTTGTTGTCGGCATCATTGCCATTGTTCCCTCGGTTGATATAACCTTTGAAAATTTTTTCACGCAACGCACGGTTGTCGGCATATTGCAGGAAAGGCATCACACTCGGATTATGCAACGTGAAAAGCCATTTGCCTTCCAGACCAGCCGAACGGGCAGCTACTTCAGCATTCATGACCAGACTCTCCGGTAATCCGGCAAGGTCGTCCTTATTATCTACAATTAATTGGAAAGCATTCGTTTCTTTCAGCATATTTTGTCCGAAAGTCAACTGAAGCATGGATATTTCGCTATTCAGTTCACGCAAACGAGCCTGTTGTTCTGCATCCAGGTTTGCTCCGCCACGGACAAAACTTTTATAGGTTTCTTCCAGTAATTTCTTCTGTTCTTTATTGAGATTCATCGATTCCTGATTCTCATACACCGTTTTTACACGGGCAAACAAATCCGGATTCATACGAATATCATCACTGTTCTTTGAAAGTAACGGAGATAATTCACGGCTCAATGCCTGCATCTCATCATTTGTATTCGCACTGTTGAGCCCGTAGAAAATTGCACTTACCTTACGCAACAGATCACCACTCTGGTCGAGTGCGACAATCGTATTTTCAAAATCGGGAGCAGCTTCCTGTTTTACAATCTCTTCTACTTCCTTTTGCTGTTGAGCGATACCTTCTTTAAAAGCAGGCATATAATCATCCAGTTCGATCTTATCGAAAGGAGGAACACCGAACGGAGTTTTGAACTCAGTTAAAAGAGGGTTTTCTGTCATGGTTTCTGTTTTATTTCCTGACGAACCACAGGCTGTCAAAACAGCGGCTAATCCGGCAGCCATAATTGTTTTCTTCATTATGTTTTGTTTAAGTTACTAATTTGCACAAAGATAGAAAAAAGTTGACAGTTGACAAATGACAGTTGACAGATAAGCTTTGCGCTTATATATTGTCTTCTATCATTTGCCAACTGTCAATAATAAATTCAGCCAGTCAACCTAACCGTAACTGTCAATTGTCAACTGTCAACTGTCTTGTCAACTATTTCAGTCCCCTGTTTTTCAGCAACGGCTCGATGCTCGGCTCCTTTCCCCGGAAATTCTTATACATATCCATAGCGTCATCGATACCACCCGGAGTAAGGACGCACTGACGGAATTTAGTAGCCACTTCCTGGTTAAAGATATCACCCGTCTCTTTATAAGCATCAAAAGCATCGGCATCCAGTACTTCCGCCCAGATATAACTGTAATAACCGGCAGTATATCCGCCTGTCATTGTATGACTGAAATAAGTAGTACGGTAACGGGGAGGAATCTGGCTGATCAATCCTCGTTTATTCATTACATCGGCTTCAAAGGCTTCTACATCCATATTTGCCGATTGTTCCTTCAGAATATGATAATCCATATCCAGCAAAGAAGCTGCCAGATATTCGATGGTAGCAAAACCCTGTCCGTATTTACCACTCTTTACGATCTTATCCACCAGCTCCTGAGGAATCACTTCGCCGGTCTGATAATGTTTGGCATATACTTTCAAGACTTCCGGTTCGAACACCCAGTGCTCCATGACCTGTGAAGGCAGTTCTACGAAATCGCGGGGAACATCCGAAACACCATAATAATGAACGTCGCAGAACAATCCGTGCAGCGCATGACCAAATTCATGGAAGACTGTTTCAGCTTCATCCGCGCTCAACAAGGCAGGTTGTCCGGCAACCGGTTTGCTGAAATTGAACACAGTTGTAACGACCGGGGCAACTTTCTTTCCGTCTTTGTAGGTCTGCGAACGGTAACTGCCGCACCAGGCTCCGCCGCTTTTACCCGGACGGGTATAGAAGTCCATATAAAGAACGCCCAGTAAAGAACCGTCCTTGTCCTTGCATTCGAAAGCGAAAGCATCCGGATCCGGTTTCGGGATATCCTTAATTTCCGTAAAGGTTATTCCATACAATTTATTAGCAACATAGAAAGCACCTTCACGCACATTGTTCAGCTCCAGATACGGACGCACTTCGTTTTCATCCATATTGAATTTTGCCTGACGCGCTTTGTCGGCATAATAACGCCAGTCCCAACCTTCTGCATTGAAGTTACCTCCTTCTTTCTTTATTTCAGCATTAATATCTGCGAGTTCCTCTTTCGCTTTTTTCAGTGCCGGTGTCCAGACCTGATCGAGCAGGTTATACACGTTCTTTTCATTCTTGGCCATATTTTCATCCAGCACGAAAGCAGCAAAGTCTTCGTATCCCAACAACTTCGCTTTATCCAGGCGCGCAGCAACCAATTCTTTAACGACATTCTTATTATCATTTCCATTGTTGTTGTTTCCGCGGTTGATGTAAGCCTTAAACATCTTTTCGCGCAACGAACGATTGTCAGCGTATTGCAGGAAAGGCATCACGCTTGGGTTATGAAGGGTGAAGACCCATTTGCCTTCCATCGAATCGGCTGCGGCAGTCTCAGCAGCAGCGGCAATCACTGATTCAGGCAGACCGGCGAGATCTTCTTTCTTATCGACTACCAATTTAAAAGCGTTCGTTTCTTTCAATACATTCTGTCCGAAAGTAAGTTCCAGCACAGAAATCTTCTCATTCAGTTCACGCAATTTCGCTTGTTTGTCTGCATCCAGATTTGCACCGCCACGCACAAAACCTTTGTATGTTTCTTCCAGTAGTTTGGCCTGTTCTTTATCCAGATTCAGTGATGCCTGCTGGTCATAAACCGCTTTCACACGGGCGAAAAGGGCAGGGTTCAGATTGATATCGTCAAAATGGGCAGACAGGATCGGATAAAACTCCTGCTCAAGTGCCTGTATTTCGTCGGTCGTGTTCACACTTGACTGCCCACCGAAGGCATACATGACCTTGTTTAACAACTCCCCTGCCTGATCGAGAGCCACAATCGTATTCTCGAAAGTAGGCTTTTCGGTATTATTGACAATGGCATCAATCTCCTTTTTGTGTTCTTCCATTCCCTTTTCACAAGCGGGCTTGTAATGTGCCACCTCGATCTTATCGAAAGGAGGAACACCGAACGGTGTCGTATACTCTGTAAAAAACGGATTGGGTGTAGACTCGGCTACATCGCTTTTCTTTGAGGAGTTGCAGGCTCCTAAGACTACTGCCAGGCTGGCAGCCATAAGCGTTTTATTCATAACTATGATATTGTAAGAATTAATTTATGTCTACATTAATTATATAATAGGTGGTGCAAAGATAGGGAAGTTTTATTTTACTTTGTTCCCCTAATAGTATAAATAGAGTAACCATGAATAGAATATGTGACTTATTCGGTATAAAATACCCCATTATACAAGGTGGGATGGTTTGGTGCAGCGGTTGGCGACTGGCTTCGGCTGTCAGCAATGCCGGGGGACTGGGATTGCTCGGTGCCGGCTCCATGCATCCCGACACGCTGCGCGAACATATCCGCAAATGTAAAGCGGCGACCGACAAGCCCTTCGGAGTGAATGTCCCGTTGATGTACCCGGAAATAGAGAGCCTGATAAATATTCTGGTGGAAGAAGAAGTAAAAATAGTCTTCACCTCTGCCGGAAGTCCTAAGAAATGGACGCCTTTCCTGAAAGAACATGGTATGACAGTGGTCCATGTGGTAAGCAGTTCCCTGTTTGCCGTCAAATGTGAAGAGGCAGGTGTCGACGCCATTGTTGCCGAAGGCTTTGAAGCCGGAGGGCATAACGGACGTGAAGAGACGACGACGCTCTGCCTGATCCCTGCCGTGCGCCGGGCTACCTCTCTCCCGCTGATAGCCGCCGGAGGAATAGGTACCGGTGATGCTATGCTGGCTACTTTTGCCCTCGGTGCGGAAGGTGTACAGATCGGTACCCGTTTTGCCCTGACGGAAGAAAGTTCCGCTCATGAGAACTTCAAACAGCTTTGCCTCAGCCTCAATGAGGGAGACACGAAGCTATTGTTGAAGAAGCTTGCTCCTACCCGCTTGGCAAAAGGCGATTTCAAAACGGCAGTGGAAGAAGCCGAAGCACAAGGTGCATCCGTAGAAGATATGCGCGCTTTACTAGGCAAAGGCAGAGCCAAAAAAGGTATATTCGAAGGGAATCTGGAAGAAGGAGAACTGGAAATCGGACAGGTTGCCGCCTTATTCAGAAAAGAGCAGACAGTCTGCGAAGTGATGGAAGAACTTGTTGCCGATTATCGAAAAGCACTTGCCGGACTGAACAACGAAGCTAACCTATTCTAACCGGGTATCCGGTGTCCTGATAATTTCCTCGTTAGGAAACTGGAGTTTCTTGCCTGGGAAACGCCAGTTCCCTGCCGAGGAAATTGCAGTTCCCTGCGCAGGAAACTACAGTTTCCTTATTAAAAAAATTTAGGAAACTGCAAGTCCCTGACTGATAACCTATTCAGGCAAAACCGAAGAGATCACTTTATTTGTCCTTGAAAGCCTGTATTTTCGACCAGCCACGGCAGGTTAAACCGGTAATGATTCCGGCTACTCAGCAGATGGATGACCTGATCCGGTGACTGTGTGGCAGCCAGATAACCACGGGGTTCGGCATGCGTACTGTCCATATTGAAAAAGCCTGTCCAGGCGCCACCGTCCATAAAGCGGCGTTTACCATCCGTCAGCAGCTTCTTCACCGGCCATGTTTTCCCTTCATCGAAAGACAGGGCGGCATACATCCCGTAACCGGTGTACTCATTACCGTCCTTATCTTTGAAAGTCATTCCGTTCAATCCATTTTTCAAGCGGAAAGGATGGTTAGTAAACGAGATCAGTAAAAGAGGTCCTTCACGCAGACGCATCAACACCAGGCGCTGACCACCGTCGATCGGAGGAAACTCGGATGCACTATATGTCCAGGTACGGCCGTTGTCTTCCGAGATACTCATGGGCATACGCTCCAAACCGTTTCTATCGACAATACCGTCGCCACGTCCCAAAGCCATAAAACGCCCGTCAGACAATTGCACTACACCGGCATGAATCCCGGCAATGGTTCCGCCCGAAGCCCCCGCTTTGAATGTACCGGGATTAGTCTTTCCCATATCTTCCCAAGTCAGACCGTTATCTTTACTGAGATGAAAGGCTGTACCTCCGTTACTTCGTGGCGTTGCATCGGCGGCTTGTACCAACCAGCCTTCTTTCGTAACAAAAGAGCCTGCTATCACCTGGTGACGGCGGGTATGTTCAGGGGCAACCATACGGGGACGACTCCAGGTTGCACCGTTATCGGTACTCGTACGCATGACCATAGCCAGTGTTTCCCAGGTTCCGGCAGCCTCCATACCGTTCATGTGAATCAGTGTTCCGTTATTATTCAGTAGGGACGAACCGGTCACATTCCGGTCAGGAACCCGGAAGAATTCACGCGGTTCGGTCCATTCGGTTGCCCCCGGCTTCAGTCGGCTCTCAAGGATTACCATTTCCCTACCCGACTCCTCGTCGCAGGTAAACCAGATAGCCAGCAGATCGCCATTATCGCACCAGCTGACAGCCGGACAATGGTTATGTTTATAGAACGGAACACCCGAAGAGCAGTCCGGAGTATTTACATAAACAAGAGGTTCGGCAAAGAACGGGGCTGTCGACGGAGTTCCCCAGTTATACTTTTGTTGGGAAACTGTTTCCTGCGAAGCCGGTTCGAGGGCTGAAAGTGGCTGGCTTTGCGGCATGTCAGCCTGCACGACACGGAATCCGGTCAGCCAGTGTTTATCCTCCGGCAGCATGGCCATACGGTTTGCCGAACGCAGGAAGCGTTCCGGTGTGCTATGGCTTCCGCCGCGTGTCACCTTGTATAAACCGTCAGCACGACCGACCGGGTCTGTCTGTGCAGAGGCTTCGTACGGACCGTACCAGTCACTGCACCATTCCTCTACATTGCCGTGCATATCGTAGAGACCGAAAGGATTAGGAGGTGTTTTGCCAACCTGGAGGCAGATAGTCGAATCCGTTCCCCACACATTTTGCTGGTTTTTATGATACACGCCATGCAGTCCGTCATCCATCCAGAAGTTCCAGTAAGAACCGGCACGGCAGGCATATTCCCATTCTGCTTCTGTCGGCAGACGGTAAGTTTTACCTTCTTTCTCCGAAAGCCATTTACAGAAGGCTTCCGCTTCGTAATAATCGACAAAGATAACAGCCTCGTCGTCACCTTTCGAGAGACCGTATTTGCCACGTAGTTCTTTGTGGGAAGGGTCGAACTGTTCGTACTGGGCGTTAGTGACTTCGGTGGCGCCCATCAGGAAAGGTTTCGTGATCGTTACCGGATGGATCGGAAATTCGTCATAATGCTCGCCTTGTCCGTGGCTTCCCATGTGAAAGGAGCCTGCGGGAATCGGAGTTAATTGCATTCCCAGGCTATTCTTTTCCTGGGCATAGGAATTAAAGGCACCTAAAACTATCAGACAGCAACATAAGATCGTAGCGTTTTTCATATTCATTCATTTTTCCATATTCCGGGAATAAAGATACAAAAAAGGTCCACGCCTGAAAAGACATGGACCTTAATTATTTCACTCAAAAGGAGTATTACAACTTGTATTTATAAAGTTGCGCCATCACCTTCTGATATTCATTCTGCAACTGCATATAATTCTGCATGCTTTGATAAAGTGTCGTCACATCGACAAAGTACTCGATCATACTAATCTGCCCGCTTTGGATGGCTTTATTCAGCAATGCCAGGCTGTTTTGCTTCTTCAATACTTCACTGTATTCATCGATGGAAGCCTTCAAGGATACAGAACGGTTATAAAGCTGCAAAAGTTCGCTCTCGACAGCCGTCTGCATACTCTCCGTCTGCAATTCCGTATAAAGGCTCTGCGCCTTGGCCTGTTTCACCTTGTTGCGATTGGCAAACAACGGAATGCTGACACCTACCAGAAAACCGTTGAAACGTTCGCCGCCCGAAGATGGATTCATGCGATAGCCTAACTCAAAAGAAGGCAGACCTTGCGTACGGCTGACACTGATTTGTTTCCGGGCAGCCGTCTGTTCACTGCGCAGCGACTGCAAACGACGGTCGGAAGAAATAATTTCCTGCTTCAGATCGGCAATCGATACGGGCGCATCTACCGGCGTATACACGGTATCGGCAAACTGGATCTCAATGCCACCGTTCAGCATCGCCAACTCATGAAGTTTGGCAATACGGTTGGCTTCGTTTATCCGGGCTTCATTACGAACATTCAGCAATTCGAGGTTGATCTTATTTGTCTCCAGGATATTGGCATCGCCATTCTGCAAACGTTGTTCATAAAGAGCTGAAAGTTGTTCAGCATTTTGGCGACGTACATCCAGCAGGCTCTTTTGCTGATTGAGCAACACTAGATCCAAACAGACTTCTTTCGCTTGCAGCAGGATTTGCTGACGAAACTCTTCCCCCTGATGTTCGATACTTTCTCCACGCAACTTCGCCAACTTTCCACGCTGAGCATAAAGCGAAGGGAAATCGAACGATTGTGAAGCTACAAGTTCGCCGGTAAATCCCATACCTTCCTTATTCCCGTAAAGATGGGAATAGGTAACGGTCGGGTCGGCGAGGTTATTATCCAGCTTGGCTTCCAGTTTTTGGGAAGCGACAAGCTGCTTATTCGCCTGCAATTCTTTATTGTTGGCTTCGATACTGCGCAGAACCCCATCTATGGAATGTTGTCCGCTCGCAGAAAACACAGCCGAAGCCAACAGCGTAATTACTATGAATTGTTTCATTTCTCCTTATTCATTAAAAGATAGACAATAGGAATAATAAATCCGTTCAGGAAGGTAGACGTCAGCAACCCTCCCAGGATCACAGTGGCCATCGGGCTTTGTATTTCGTTACCCGGCAGATCTCCGTTCAATGCTAACGGGATCAAAGCCAACGCAGAACTCAAAGCTGTCATCAGGATCGGATTCAGACGGTCTAGCGAACCGTGTATCACCGCATCATATACAGAAAAACCTTCACTGCGCAACTGAGTATAGTGGCTGATCAGCAACATACCGTTTCGGGTAGCAATACCGAACAGGGAGATAAAACCGATAATAGCCGGAATACTGATCTCGCCGGATGTCATCCACAAGATCAGCACGCCACCGATCAAAGCCAACGGCAGATTCAACAGGATCACACCGCTCTCCTTTGCATTCTTGAATTCATTATAAAGCAACAGGAAGATTACCAGTAAAGACATCAAAGATGTCAATAACAAAGTCCGGCTGGCAGCCTGTTCGCTTTCGAACTGTCCGCCGTATTCGATATGATAACCTTCGGGCAACTGGATAGAATTCCCGATCTTATTCTGGATATCGTTTACGACACTGCGTAGGTCACGTTCGGATACGTTCCCGCTAATCACCAGCTTACGCTGTACATTTTCACGGTTAATCGTATTCGGACCGGTTACGGAGCGAACTTCGGCGATATAACTCAATGGGATCTTCTTTCCCTGTGCATCGATCATTAGATTACGGATATCCTCCATGGTTGCACGGCTTTCGTCGGAAGTCTTTACGGTCAGGTCGAATGTCTTTCCGTCGTCATAGACCTGGCTGACTACTTCACCTCCCAACATGACATTTATATACTCTTCAAACTCCGGCAGAGGTATTCCATACTTTGCCATCAGTTCCCGTTTGGGAGTAATGGTCAGCTGCGGACGTTCGATCTGTTGTTCCACCTTCAAATCGAGCAGGCCCGGAATGCCTTCGATAGCACTTTTGATATCGTTGCCGATCGTAAACAGACGGTTCAAATCGGTTCCGAACAGTTTGATTGCAATATTGGCCTCCGTTCCCGAAAGCATTGCATCGATACGGTGAGAAATAGGCTGGCCGATCTCGATATTGGCACCACTGATGGTCGACAGCTTCTGACGCACATCGTTCATGACGGCATCGCGACTACGATCTTTCAATTGGAAAGGTGCTTCAATCTCAGAAACGTTTACACCCAAGGCATGTTCATCCAGTTCGGCACGTCCTGTTTTACGAGCCACTGTCTGAATCTCCGGAACTTGCATCAGCAGCTCTTCTGCACGGTGTCCCATCCGGTCTGACTCTTCCAACGAGATACCGGGCAATGAACTTACATTGATCGTAAACGAGCCTTCGTTAAAAGGCGGCAGGAAACTACGTCCCAACGTAAAGAATATACCCAACGATATGACGAACAACCCTATCGTACAGCCCAGCACAATCGACTTATGAGCCAAAGCCACCTTCAATGCAGCACCATACACATTCTTCAATTTGCTGGCAACCCACGACTCTTTATCTATTTTCTTATCGGTTGCTTTACGGTTCAGCAGATAGCTACATAAAACCGGTGTTAAAGTAAGCGCCACCACCGTAGAAGCGAACAAGGCGACAATAAACGCAATCCCCAGCGGAACCAACATACGGCCTTCCATACCACTCAGGAAGAACAGGGGAACAAAGCTCACCACAATAATCAATGTCGAGTTCAGGATCGGCATACGCACTTCGCGGGAAGCATCATATACAACATCCAGGATCGACCGTCTTTCTGCCTCCGGCAGCATCCGGTTCTCACGTATCCGCTTAAATACATTCTCCACATCGACAATGGCATCATCCACCAACGATCCGATGGCAATCGCCATACCTCCCAGCGACATCGTATTAATGGTCAGCCCCATATAATGCAAAACCAGGATAGAGACCAGCAATGACAGAGGCAACGCCACCAATGAGATCACCGTTGTGCGGATATTCATCAGGAAAAGGAAGAGCACAATCACAACGAAGATACTTCCTTCAAACAAACTGTTCTTTACATTATTAATAGAACTGTCGATGAAACGGCTCTGACGGAAAATATCGGTAGATATATTTACATCGGCAGGCAAACTCTTTTGAAGGTCAGCCACAATTTCATCCAGTTTATTTGTCAGGTCGATCGTACTGGTATTCGGCTGTTTGGTAACCGTGATAAGGACAGCATGTTTGCCCCGTTCGGATGCCGTACCCAATTTAGGGCTTTTGCTTCCTACTTTCACTGTAGCCACATTCTCCAGCAGAACAGGAAAACCGTCCACAGTCTTGATCACACCTTTTGCCAGTTCTTCCGCTTTCGGAGTAGAAAGGACACCACGAATGATATACTCATTATCGTATTCGTACAAGACACCACCATTTGCATTACGGTTCATGTTACGGCAAACCGTCAGCACCTCATTCAACCCTACTCCATAATGTTTCATGCGGGCAGGATCGAGTAAGATCTGATATTCTTTGATATCTCCCCCAATCACGGCTACCTGTGCCACACCTCCGGTAGATAATAAACGCGGACGGATCGTCCAGTCGGCAATTGTGCGCAGGTCCATTTGGGTGGTGGCGGTTTCCGCAGGGGCGGTTCGCGAACCGCCCGTACCGGCGGGGTTATTTTCATTATCCTTAGTCGTCAAGCCGATGATCATCATTTCTCCCAGGATAGAAGATTGCGGTCCCAGTGTCGGCTTCCCTACATTCTCGGGAAGACTTTCACTTACAACCGCCAGTTTCTCGGAAACGATCTGACGGGCACGGTAAATATCCGTTCCCCAGTCGAACTCCACCCATACAACCGAAAATCCGGTGGTAGAAGAAGAACGTACACGGCGTACATCCATCGCTCCGTTTACAGCCGTTTCGACCGGGAAAGTAACCAGACGTTCCACTTCTTCAGGAGCCATCCCGTTTGCTTCGGTCATGATAACCACGGTCGGAGCATTCAGGTCGGGGAACACGTCTACATCCGTATGAAAGGCTGTATAAGTTCCCGCTATCATCAGCAGCAATGCACAGATCAGGACAACCAATCTGTTATGCAGCGAGTAATATATTATCTTATTCAACATATTCTGCTCCTCCCATTAATGATTGTGAGTATGAGCCGGAATAGCATTAGAAGCAGAGGCGAGTTTAATCTGATAAGCGCCTTGCGTTACGACCACGTCACCCGGTTTCAAGCCGGATAATATCTGTACTTCAGAACCATTATTCGCTCCCAGTTTTACTTCCTGCTTTTTATAACCTTCTTCATCGAGACGGATAAATACAGAATAAATACCTTGTTCTTCTATCAGGGAGGAAACAGGGACACTCAACACCTCCTGCATCGGAGTAGCAAGCAGATAAATCTCGACGAAAGAACCGGGAATAACGGCTCCTTTATTATCAAACTCAAAAGTAACAGGAATATAGAAAGAATTGGTATCCGACGCTTTTCCATACGAAAGCAACCGTCCGTGAAGCTCGGAGAGCTTATATACCTGCTCATCATAAGGAGTACGGAAATTAGCAGACTGAATAGCCGGAAGATATTGATAATACTTTTCCGAAACCTCGGCACGAAGCACCAGACGGCTATTCTGAGAGATAGTTGCCAGCGGTTGCCCCACTGTCACATAGTCCCCTTCTTTTACCTGAAGATTCTTCAAATATCCGTTCATCGGAGATACCACCGACACGCCATTCTCTGTCTGCTTACCGGCAACAGCATCATAAGCAGCCTTTGCGTTTTCATAATTCAAACGTGCCTGTTCAAAATCTTTAGCCGAAACAATCTTATCTCCTACCAACTGCTGCATACGCTCATATTCTTTCCTGGCTGTTTCGTATGCATATTTGGCACGGGCAGCTACATTCCCTTCCGACAGGGAACTGGAAGCCAGGCTCAGGATCGCCTGCCCTTTCTTTACCGGAGTACCGTCAACAAATGATAAACGACCGAATGTCACAATACCGGGAACAGTCGCAACCACCGTTGTTTCATCCCCCTGTGCTGCCAGTACGCTTCCACTGGTTTTTATAACATCCGTAAAAGAAGCCGGTTCCATCACTTTTGTCTGCAACCCGACAGCTTTCGCCAATTCTTCTTTAAAAATGATTTCGTTGGAATGTGCACCTGCTGCAGCTTCGTTCCCATGATCATGGCCTTCATGCTCGTCTCCCTCGTGTTCGTGATCATGACCTTCATGTTCGTGATCGTGTCCTTCTTCATGTTCATGTGCTTCATGATCATGGTTATGCTCTTCAGGCTTAGCAGCTCCGCCGCCACAGCTTGCGAATATGTAGGCACATAAAACCCACAATAAATATATCTTTCTCATTGTATTATAATATGTTATAAATGCAAATAAAATAGTTCGGCGTCTTGCTTAAAACACCGGAATGCGAATAAGGTTCGCTCCTATCAGAAACAATTATAACACAGGAGGGGCACGCAGTCCGCCGGAGCACGTAACCCAGGTATCGTGCAGAGACTCAATATAAAAGGCTCGTTCGCGATCGAACGTTTGTCCGTACAGCAACGGAACAGGAGGGTTAATATAATCAAATAAAACTTGCAAAGGGAAAAGTAAGTGACTTACATCAGCATTTGTCACATGCGACAAAAGAGATGTAAAAAGGGCCAGATTATGCCCGTTGCATCCGCAATCGTGGGAAGACGAGCTTTTATGGTTATGTTCAGTCAACGATTTGAAACAAGGCATACCGTTACTGTGATGATGATGTGGCACCACAACCGAAAGCAGCATGATGATACTTGCCACCAGCATTATGTAACGGATTATATGTTTCTTCGCTCTCATGATTTATGTTGCAAAAGTAAAAAGTTTATTTTGCAACTCAAAGGCAAACAGCAGATATATAGAAAAAAAAGACCGGCCGAAAGTCACCTCCCAGCCGGTCCGGTTATTCATGGTATTAGCATTAGCGGTCTACTCATTCTGATTATACAAGCAAATGTTTGGTTAGGTCAATAATTTATAAACAAAAAATCTAAGACTAAAATAAAATAAAGTTCATCCATTCTAATGCTATTTCAATTAACATCACTTAGTATTAATATTAAACTGCAATAACTATTCGTTCAAACCATCATTGCCGTCTCTCTTAATTGAGATATGCGAATTTACGAAGCAAATACGGGAGTTCTATTTCGCAAATAAGGTATTTTGAGACGCGTCTATTTCTCATTCAAGTATTTACCGACTCGTCTTTTTCGAAAATAAGTAACATGGAGACACTTTAACGTCTATTGTTGCGTTTTCCGAAACAATACGCATTGTTTATTGTTTAATAATTGAACATATATATTATTTAAAAGGGAGAATTGGAATGAATACAGATGTATTAAATACAAATCTGATCGAGGTAATGAAAGATAAAATTCCGGATGGGGTCAACTTAGCGAACACCCTGATGGATATTCTTTATATAGGAAAAGAAGCCGTATACAGAAGATTACGCGGCGAAGTCCCTTTCACCCTCAATGAAGCTTCTATAATTTCAAAAAAATTGGGAGTTTCCCTGGATCAGATCGTGGGTATAAGCTATACTAATAACGCAATGTTCGACCTGAATCTTTTACATTATTCAGATCCTATCAAAACGTATTACGCGATTCTTGACCACTATGTTGAATTATTTGAATCCTTACGGGATGATCCGACCTCGGAACTTAGTACGGCTTCAAATATGATCCCCCAGACTTATTACCTGAAATACGATAATTTGTCCAGGTTCCGGCTATTCAAATGGATGTACCAGAATGAAAAGGTAAATTGTGTAAAGTACTTTTCAGAACTGAATATACCAGATGATCTCAAACGCGCCCAAAAGGCATTCGTAGAAGCAAGCTCATATATACAGACTACGCATTATATATGGGATAGCATGATGTTTCATTATCTGGTGAACGACATAAAGTATTTCGCCAGTGTTCATTTAATTACAGAAGAAGAAGTCACCAAACTACAGGAGGAACTCCTGCAACTATTAAACGATCTGGAAACAATCGCTTCCAGAGGGAAATTTGATTCAGGTAAGGATATACATATATATATATCCAACATCAATTTTGAAGCCACATACAACTATGTGGAAACATCGAACCAGCAATTAAGTCTGATCCGGATTTTTTCAATCAACTCGATCACTTCGAGGGATAAAGAGATGTGCAAAAATATGAAGGAATGGATTCAGTCCTTACGTAAATTCTCCACGATGATATCCGAAAGCGGCGAAATGCAACGGATACAATTCTTCAAAAAACAACGGGAGATTGTAGAGAATATGTAATAAGGCATGAGTTTTTATGTTACTATAATTGAAAAAGGACGGTTATCTTCTATAGATTTCCGTCCTTTTCATATGATATCATTATCAGATCTTACTTATCCAGCTTTTCACAGATAAGTTCTGCGGCTTTCTTTCCGCTCATCAGCATACCGCCGAAGATCGGCCCCATACGGAAACTTCCGCTAACTCCGTTGGCAGCCATACCGGAAACAAATAATCCCGGATAGATCTCTTTTGTGTTTTCAACGGTAGTCTGTTCACCCAGTTCCACATTCAATGAACGTTCACCGATCACACCGCCTGTCGGGGTATTCAGTCGGATATCGTTCTTGCGGGCAACTGTACGGGCTACTTCGCAGTCATGTCCTGTACCTTCCAATACAGCTTTAGCCATAATAGTCAGCGGGTCCACATGCATACCTTCGCGGATTACCGGAGCCCAGTTCACTACAACACCGGCTACGGCATCGTTATGGAATACTACGTCTTCCACCGAATAACAGTTAAAGATAGTAGCACCGGCTTTTGTTGCCTGATAGATCAATGCAGAAGTAGTATGAACTGAATCCATTATATAAGTACCGTTGCCTGCATCATGATAAGAAACACCCAGTTCCTTTATGATCGGCATAGCTTCTTCCTGTACGACAATATCATTAAACATCATAGCACCGCCCCACATACCTCCGCCGGGAGCCAGTTTACGGTCGAAAAGAGCCACTTTCTTACCGGCTTTAGCCAAATAATAAGCTGCTACGATACCGGAAGGACCACCACCTACGATAGCCACATCAATTGATAAGTTGCTCTTCAGTTTTGCAAAATAAGAGTCAATAATTCCTGTTGAAACGATCTGTTCCATTACATTAAATAATTAGTGTTTAAACATCAGAGAGCACATAGAGGTAAAGCTCTCCTTTATTTAGCAATTCTACCGATTCTCCCTTCACGGCATTACCCGGGCAGGTTCTATGGGTATAATCTCAGCCTGTATATTAAGGCACCCCTATGATAAGTCGCAGCAAAGATAATAAATTATCCGAAATGTGGCGGCCGCTTATTCATTTTCCGTTCAACAAAGTCTTTGATAAACCCGACTGTTTCGTCTACACCCAATACAGATACATCGATAGAGAAATTATAGGAAGAAGCAACTCCCCACTCTTTATTGGTGTAATAATTATAGTAAGCGGCACGCGATTTATCGGTTTTCATCATCAATTCTTTTGCCTGCTCGACAGTTACATCTTGTCTTTCTATAATACGCTGGATACGATGTTCGGGAGTGGTATGAATAAAGAAACTCAGGCAGTCGGGATCGTCACGCAGGATATAGTCTGCACAACGTCCTACCAAGACACACGACTGCTCAGCCGCCAACTTGCGGATAGCGTCACTCTGAAACTTGAATAATCCGTCGTTCGACAAAATGTCGTTGTAAGGTGTAAACATTCCCATATAGGAATATCCCATCGTAAATGCATATGACAGTCCGCTGGAAGCCCGTTCGTCCGCTTTCTCAAAAAACTCCTCACTCAAGCCGCTCTCTTTCGCTGCTATCGCCATCAGTTCCTTATCATAATAAGCGATGCCCAGCGCTTTCGCCAACTTCTGCCCTACTTCTCGTCCACCGCTGCCAAATTGACGGCCAATGGTCAATATGATCTTGTTATCCATAAATTACCAGATTTGATTATCCTGCGATAAATATACAATATTTTTTTAGTTTGGTACATGTTTAAACTTCCTGAATTGATTTACCAGTACAATTGCTGTTACGACCGTTGCGATCGTGTCGGCTACCGGCATACTGATCCAGACACCTAACGTTCCGAAGAAACGGGGAAGGATGATCAAACAAGGGATCAGGAATAATAACTGACGGGTAAGCGACAAAAAGATCGCTTTCTTTGACATACCGATCGAAAGGAAGAAGTTGGTTGCCACCATCTGGAACCCCACGATCGGGAAGACGGCAAATACGATATGAAGACCGAACACGGCAGCTTTCACCAATTCATCGTCGGTTGTAAACATATTCACAATCAGGGTCGGGAACAACTGGCATAACAGGAAACCCGTCGTTGCAACGCCTATCGCCCACTTCATCGTCAGCTTGGTCACTTCCGTCACACGAGGATATAAACGGGCGCCGAAATTATATCCGGCAATCGGCTGCATACCCTGGTTGAAGCCCATAATGATCATTACAAATAGGAAGATGATACGGTTTACAATACCATAGGCCCCGATAGCCATATCTCCGCCATATTCCTTCAATCCACGGTTGATCAGGATAACGATCAGACAAGAACAGAGATTCATCAGGAAAGGGGACATACCGATATACAGGATACCTTTTACTATCTCCTTCTTCAATTTATAAATACCTTTCTTAAAATGAAGCAATTGCGACGGTCTGGAAAAATGGATCATCTGCCCGGCCAGTGAAATCACCTGAGAAATCACAGTTGCCCATGCAGAACCTTTGATTCCCCAGCCGAATCCAAAGATAAAGATCGGATTCAATATACAGTTTATCACGACCGAAGCCAGTGTCGCATACATGGCCAGTTTCGGGAAACCGGATGAACGCAATACGGCATTCAATCCCAAATACATGTGTGTAACCACATTTCCATAGAGAATAATCTGCATATAATCGCGTGCATACGATATCGTATTCTCACTAGCCCCGAAGAAATAAAGGATCGGATCGAGAAGGAACAAAAAGACAAACGTAAAAGCGACGCCGAGAAGAACATTCAGCACTAATACATTGCCGAGAACCCGGTTTGCACCCTCGTAATCTTTCTGCCCTAATTTAACAGACACAAGCGTAGAAGCCCCTACCCCGACCAACGAACCGAAAGCTGCCGCCAGGTTCATAAGCGGAAAGGTCAGAGCCAAACCGGAGATAGCCAGCGGCCCAACTCCATGTCCGATAAAAATACTGTCTGCCATATTATAAAGCGAAGATGCCGTCATGGCGATAATCGCCGGAATAGCGTATTGCGTAAGCAGTTTTCCAATACGTTCAGTACCTAATACCAAAGGAGAGTTTTCTTTTGCCATAAAAACCAATTGATATGCAAAGGTACGGATATTTCCGATTAATTTTTACCTTTGTTCTACTATAATAGTTTAAAAGATGGCAGAGAACTTAATCATAAGCATTGGAAATAAAGAGCAGCAGTATCAAACACTATTCCCCCAGATAGAGTCATTACTGGCTGGTGAAAACGACACGATCGCCAATATGGCAAATGTAGCAGCGGCACTGAAACAGACATTCAATTTCTTTTGGGTCGGTTTCTATATCGTCAAAGACGATATGCTGGTGCTCGCTCCTTTTCAGGGACCGATAGCTTGCACACGTATCCGGTATGGCAAAGGCGTTTGCGGTACGGCATGGAAAGAAACAGCCACTCAAATTGTTCCAGACGTAGATCTATTCCCCGGACATATAGCCTGTAACTCCGATTCGAAATCTGAAATTGTAGTTCCGGTTATTCGTGACGGGAAAGTGGTAGCCGTACTCGATATCGACAGCGATGAGTTGAATAGTTTCGATGAGACAGATGCTGTTTATCTGGAGAAGATATGCCGGTTGATTTAACCGTAACATAATATAAATGAAGATGTGCCAGAATTGATATTTACCAGACGCAGATAACGCAGACGGTTTATCTATTTTGACACATCTTCATTTATAGGCTTTTGTAATATTTAGAAGACAATCTCTATCCTGCCATAGCAAGGGTTAGCCTCCAATATCTTACAATAATTTCCCCAGGCAATTTCCGGATAATCCCAACGGTTGTTGACGTACAGGATCAACTGACCATCCGCACGTTTACTTGAACGGCAGGCAACAGTGGCATCCGGTGAAAGAACCGATAAGCCTTTTCCTGTATTACCGGCATTCAACGTATAGAAATAGATATTTTCTTTCATTCCTTTTGCCATCTGAGTAAGCGGGCGATCGCAATTCGCTCCGGCATCTGCCCAATAATAATAATTGTGCGTATCACTCTGCCAGGGTTGTTCCGGACGGGCTCCATAAGGCACTTTGTTCGGATTATAGAAAGAGGTTTCTCCTTCATTGCCTGCAAAAGCACCGGAAGGATAATAGCTCCAATGTCCCCGGCGTTTCCATTTCAGCCGGTCCATCGTTTCAGGAAGATGGAAAGAAAGACCTGTTTCACGCAGGAAACCATTCGGTTGTCCGTTCGTCAGGTAATTGATTTCCATACGTCCTTCGAGAGAGATCAATAGACGGATATCCGTATCCACATCATTATAACGACCATTCAGGATAACCAGGACATTATCGCCTTGTTTTGTATAAGTGATGCTCTGCTTCTGCCAGTCGGCATCCGATGTAAGGAACTTGGTTGCACTCTTACGCACTTCGGCTCCCGTCAGATGGTTCAGGTTGATATCCAGATTCAGGAAAGGACCTTTTTCTATAAAGACCTGTCCGTCGGCCGTTGCATGACAGATCAGGCCGGTTTCTTTACTGAACGGGATTTCAAAACGATCGCCTTTTACCACGATACGGTCAGCACTTTCCTCGACCAGTAGCGAACCTTTACGATCCGGTTGCGGCAGTGTGATTTTAGGTTGCCCTAATGTGACAAGCGAGGCATCGATCAAATCTCCCTCCGCTGTAAGGAAACTGACAAGCAGTTCGCCGCCTTCTTTCCAGTCTTCAGCGGGAAGGATCAGGACACCTTTCTGATGCGGTTCGATGGAAGCCATCCGGATATCTTTTTCCATCCCGTTATATTGGTAACGTACTTTTATCTCATTCAAGTTCGTATGATCGAAACGGTTATATACCGGAAGAACCAGACGTTCACCCGTTGTATAATCACTGACCTGCTCCGCTAACAGGCGTACAGGTGAATAGGCTTTCTTAGTAGACCAAAACTCCGGTTTCTCACGACGCCAAACATCTACAATACCCCATTCGCCATATCCTACGCAGTTTCCCTGAAAGTCTTCCGGCTTGGCAGTACGGGCAAACTCCTTCCAGAAAGAAGTACCCATCTTAGGCTCGGGTAACATAAATGTCTCGTCGATATATCCCCAGATGGCACCGCCCAAACCGCCGGGAGCATCGAACAAACCGCTCCACATCTTATCGAGGGAGATTCCCCAGAACTCACGGATATTCGGATCGTCCTGCAATGTTTTATAGGTATAGCAAGCAGGATGTGCCCATTCGTCGAAAAGAGCCGGAATACCATGTCCTTGGAAGTTACGGGTGGCGCGTCCCCATTGGTTCAGGTTTCCATCCACATCCTGATAATGCATGCTCAGAATATCATATATCGGCTTCTTCTCGCCTACCGAACCGGGATAACTGAAGATAACAGGGCGAGTCGTATCCGTCGCTTTCACCCAATCCCAACAAGCCTGAAAATTCTTTCCGTACACACTCTCATTACCGATCGACCAGAAAAGGATCGATGGATGCGAGCGGAACGACTTTACCATTTCACGGCATTGCGACAAATAACGAGGTGTAAACTCGGCACTATCCTGTGTCTTTCCCGGCGCATAATTCTTCTGACGATAGGTATCGACAAAACAAACAGCCGTCTCACTCTCTACATAGATACCGAAGCGGTCGCAGAAATTAAGGAAATGTTCCGAAGGCGGATAATGCGAGGTACGCACAAAATTCATATTCGACTGTTTGAAACGGATCGCATCCAGGCTATCGAGTTCAACCGTCGTAGTACGTCCCAATGTCGGATGGATATCATGACGGCAAGCACCGCGTAACTTGACCGGCTTTCCGTTAACCAGCATACGGTCTTTTACGATCTTTACATCCCGGAAACCTATTTTCTTAGTGAAACGGCCAATCTCCTTTCCTCCTTCACGAAGGGCTACGGTAAGGGTATAAAGGTTCGGATGCTCGGCATCCCATTTCAAAGGGGCAGACACCGGAAGTTCATGGATATTATCATTCTCTTTCAGTGCAAAAACAGATTGAGACAACGGAACATTCTTTCCGGAAGGATCGGTCAAGGCATAGGTAACCTCTGTATTTCCCGTGGTCCTACCGGTATAGGATACTTTCAGCACGGCATCGCGGTAAAGCGTATCGAGGTGTGTCTCCGCTGCAAAATTAAAGAAACAGGTTTCCGGCAAAGCAAAAACAGTCACATCACGCAGGATACCGCCTATCGGATGATGGGCGTATCCGGAAGCATAAGAGATATCGTCTATACGGTCAGTTACATCCAGTTGTATCTCATTTTTCGCACCCGGACGAACATAATCCGTCACGTCCGTTTCCCAACGGGTAAAGCCGCCATGATGCTCACGGACCTGTTTTCCGTTTATTGAAAGAACTGCATGGCTATATACACCATCGAAACGTAGTATCGTACGTTTGCCTTTATAATCCGCAGGAAGAGTGAATGATTTACGATAAAGGTATGGAGTATCGTGTTGGATGGCATAACCTTGCATAGCCAATTCGCCGGGAACCTGGACGGTATTCCATTTTCCTTTCGGAGAAAAACGGAATTGCCAATCGCCATTCAATAGCAAAGAGGGTGAATCTACCCCCGCTATTTTACAAGGGATCAGGAAAGAAGACTCCGGAGAGAGTGTCTCCGATGAACCTATCGCACCTATTCCCTGACTGAGCAGGAAACAACTACTCAAGAGTAATAATGTTTTTTTCATGTATGTTTCATGTTTTATAGTTGTTATTTCTAATGTCACCACCAGAACCAATAGAATGCAACCAATATAGCTATCACGACCAACGACAGGATATTGAACAGGCGGCTCGTATGAAATAATCCGAGCCGGTGTGTCGTATAGGCATTCTCCATCGGCTTACGGCTACCCAGTAGGATGATCAATCCGCAACAGAGGAAGAAAACGATCATCATACGATCCATCCACGGTAAACCGGGACAGAGGAACTTCATCAACGTAGAGAATACAAACGATCCGAAAGCAGCCGCTAATGCTCCGTTTGCCGTCGCCCGTTTATAAAAGAACCCAGCCAGGAAGATCGACAAAGCACCCGGACTGATAAATCCGGTGAACTCTTGAATATACTGGAACGCCTGATCCAGTCCCGACAACATCGGTGCGATCAATACGGCAACCAGCAACGACCCAAAACTCGCCCATCTTCCGGTCTTTACCAGCTCATGCTGCCCGGCTTCCTTCCTGAAAAAGGACTTATAAATATCCATTGTAAAGATAGTGGATATACTGTTCATCATCGAAGCCAGCGAACTGACAATCGCTGCCGTCAACGCCGCAAAAGCAATCCCTTTCACTCCTACCGGAAGCAGGTTGCTGAGTAGCCAGGGATAAGCCTCGTCCGACTTTTCCAACGGAGCATTCAAAGCAAACGCAGCAATCCCCGGTATCACAACCAGCAACGGAACCAACAGTTTGATAAACCCGGCAAACAACATACCGTTCTGTGCCTCTCCCACCGATTTGGCAGCCAAAGCCCGTTGAATAATATATTGGTTACATCCCCAGTAATACAAGTTTGCCACCCACAGTCCACCGAGAATAACAGAGATACCGGGCAAGTCCTTATAGCTCGGATGCGATTTATCGAGGATCAGATGAAACTTATCTTCCGCCTGTGCATATAGGTTCGTGACACCCTGCCATACTCCTTCACCGGCACCCAGCAGGTCCAAAGCAATATAAGTCGTTATCAGTCCGCCTCCAATAAGGAAGATTACCTGAATGACATCAGTCAAAGCAACCGCTTTCAATCCTCCGTAGATAGAGTAGATACCGGCAAAGGCAGCCAATCCGACTACTCCCCAAAACAGAGGAATACCCATGACCTTCTCGATCGTCAATGCTCCGAGATACAGTATCGAAGTCAGGTTGATAAAGATAAAAACTGCCAGCCAGAAGACAGCCATGACCGTCTTCACCCGCTTATCGAACCGCTCTTCCAGGAACTGCGGCATCGTGAATATCTTCTTTTCCAGAAATATCGGAATAAAGTATTTGGCTACGATAATCAATCCCAATGCAGCGATCCATTCATAAGTGGCCATTGCCAGCCCGATCGCATACCCGGAGCCGGACATACCGACAAACTGTTCGGCAGAGATGTTCGACGCAATGATCGAAGCACCGATCGCCCACCAGGCAAGTCCGCGTCCGGCAAGGAAATAATCGCCGGCATCCCGTTCTTCGCCTTTCTTCTTTCGTGAGACAAACAATCCTACGAAGAGGATCAGGGCACAGTAAGCAATAAAAACAATCAGATCTATTGTGTTCATGGTATTCATATTCGTTATTCATCTTGCATAAGAGCCGACCGGCCACCGTCCATCAGGATCGTTGTCCCGCTAATGAAACGCGCCATAGGCGATGCAAGATAGACACAGAGGTCACCCACCTCCTCTACTGTCCCGATCCGTTTGACCGGATGCAGGTTGATCGTACGTAAACGCTCTTCCCGGGCATCCGGAAAAGAGTCGAACCAGGTATCGTTGCCCGCCGTATCGATGAAGCCCGGAGCGACACCGACCGTACGGATAGCAGGCCCCCACTCGATTGCCAGGTTACGGACCAGGCCGGTGATCGCCGTTTTCGTCACGCTATACGGAAAGCATCCGGGAATCGTTCCGAACGCATGGTTGGAAGTCATCAACAGGATAACGCCTTCCCCACTCTGTTCCAGATAGGGTTTGCATAGCTTCGACAACCGCCAGTGGGATGCCAGGTTCAGATCCAGGTTATACTGCCAGCGTTCTTCCGTACACCCGGCTGCACCCTCGAATACATTCATTCCCGCACTGGAGACCAGGACATCTAACCGCCCGAAAGTACGAATCGTTTCCTCCACCAGCTGTCCCAGTTGTTCGGGACAAGTGACGTCGGTCTGCACATACAGCGACCGGACTCCCTGCGACTCGACAGCCTCCCGGAATGCGGCTGCCGACGGATCATCCGCCGCTTTTCGTGCACATCCGGCGACATGAGCACCCGCCCGGGCAAACTCCCGGGCAGTACCCAGACCGATACCGGAAGATACACCGGTAACAAGTACCACTTTATCTTTATAGTCTATCGTAAAGCTCATACCAATCAGATATAGAAGTTATCAGGCGCGTTCGTCGTAATACCCGGATGCTTTTCCATCTCTTCCTCCACCAGGTCTACGCCCAGTCCCGGACGGTCGGACAGGTGCAGATGGCCGTCGTACACCATTTCCGCTATCGGATGGTCGATCACCGTATCCCTCCAGGGAACATCATTGAACATAAATTCCTGACGGAAGAAATTCGGGATCGCAGCACACACATGCGAAGAAGCAAGCGTCGATAAAGGCCCGTTCGGGTTATGGGGAGCGATCAGGACGTTGTAGGCTTCCGCCATCGTCGCCATCCGCTTCATTTCAGACGGTCCGCCGCAACGGGTGATATCCGGCATGATGACATCGCATACATGTTTCTCCAACAAAGAACGGATACCGAAGCGGGTATAATGGCGTTCGCCTACGCAGATAGCGACATCGGAAGGGATACGTTCACGCATGGCACGTAAGGTCTGCGAACTTTCCGGTCCGGCAGGCTCCTCATACCAGGTAATATCCAGCTTTGCCAGACGTTCGGCCATCTTCACCGCCACCCGGTAATTCAGCATGGCATGTGTCTCGATCATAATATCGAACTCCGGTCCTACCGCATCACGTACCGCCTTCGATACATCGAAAGCCAAGTCTTGTTGTTCTGCCGTCAGGGTCAGATTGGAAGCCAGGTCTTCCCCATAGAAATAGTTCGTATGTGCGAACGGGTCGAACTTCAGTCCGGTGAAACCGGCCTCCTTTACTTTCAACGCCTGTTCCGTATAGTCTTTGGCATTATGTCCGCCACCGGTAAACCAGTAGTTGGCATATAATAAAACGTTTTTGCGATAAGCGCCGCCCAGCAACTCGTAGCAGGGAACGCCCAGCACTTTTGCCTTCAGGTCCAGCAAAGCCATATCGATACCGCTGATGGCGCAAAGGCTGGCACCGTACGGGCCGATCCAGTTCAGATCGCGATAGAGCTTTGTCCAGATAAAATCCGTCTTCATCGGATCGAGACCGATGATACGCTGCCCTACATGCTTGGCAGCTTCAAAGACGATCGGGCTTCCCGGCCAGTTGGTCGCTTCGCCCACACCGGTATATCCTTCGTCCGTATATATTTTAAGTAGCGTCCAGTTGTATTTGATACCTTGTACCAACCATACCTTTACATCTGTGATTTTCATTGTCTATTTCGATTTAATTACATGATTCCAAACTGGTCGAAAGCATCGCGGGCTTTCATTCCTTCCTGTATCTTCTTCAATACCATCCGTTCGCCACGGGCTTTTTCAAGGGCACGGGTAAAGACTTCCTCCTCGATAGCACGGGGAACGACACATACACCGTCGATATCCCCTATCAGGATATCCCCGTCGTCGATACGCACCCCATCCATTTCAATCGGGACGCGATAGTCGATCACCTTTCCTCTCGGAGCCTGGTCCTGTGCATAAGGGCCGTAAGAGAAACAAGGGAAGTCGAGTGCCAGAATCCCTTTCGTATCGCGTGAATAACCATTCACCACGGCACCGGCTGCCTTGCACTGCATAGCCCGGGCACTCATCAATTCACCCCATAAGGCATAACAGGGAGACGAACCGGAACAGACATAGACTTCATCTTCTTTCAGATCGTCCAGCGCTTCGAGCATCAATCCGAAAGAACGTTTCAACAACGGATTCTCCCCGCATTCCTTTCCATGTTCCAACACATCTGCTTCCAGCACCGTCATTGCCCGTCCGACAACCAGCATATCGTCACGAAGCGGACGTATCTGCGGGGGAAGAAACTGACGGGTATAGCCCATCTTATCCATAATGTCACCGATCACTGCGGTATAAAGCTCCTCTTTTATCAAAGAGAACAACGCTTTATCATCATTCCATTCTTTCATTTTACTATAGTTTATCAGTATTTATATACTCCTGTTACTGATCACAAAGTTAGCCGGAGTGTACAAAAAGTAAGGCTTAAAACAAAGCTGCAACGTATGCAGGTAGGACCTTTTAAGAGGAAAATGTGTACAAAACGGAAAACTATTTGGTAACCTCCCTCGGAGTGATCCCCATCTGCTGTTTGAATACCCTTGAAAAGTATTGCGGCGACTTGAATCCGCAGATGAAACAGATCTCTTTTATAGACATTTCCGTATTCCTCAACAGTTCGATCGCCTTATTGATCCGTATCTGGTTCAGATAATCCAGCGGAGAGAGATTGAGATGCTGGGCGAAGAGTTTGCGCAGGTAACGTTCCCCTATTCCGGTCTGCCCGGCCACGTCGGTGATGGAGATATCTGTCTGATAGTTCATGCGGATATAAGAAATTGCCTTTTTCAGCGATTCATTTGTACAAATCGGCAGGTAGGATTCGTCCATATAGCGGTAGATCAGAATCAGCAGTTCCGCATAGTACATCACGACCAGGTATTGATAGTATTTGTTTTTCAGATTCATCTCGTTCACGATACGCTGAACGGCCCGCATGATCCGGACATTATTCACGATCTTGATCAGCCGGTTCTCTTCCGAGAAAATAGTGACAGGCGTCAATTCGCCTGTCTCATCCTGGGCATGCGGATTGAAGCGGGAGAAGATCTCCGGCAGAAATTCCAACTGCATCAGCGTCGTCCCTTCCGAACCGGCCTCGAAGGTATGTTCCACATTCGAGCAGATGATCATCATCTCGTTCTCATTAAAGCTGATACTTTCGTTCTCCAGGTGCAGAATGCAATTTCCTTTCTTTACATAGTTGATCTCGATACGCAGATGCTGGTGTGGTCCGAATGTTTCAAATGGCTGGAAAGAGACAAAGCGGAAGACATCCGCCAGTCGTTTGTACTTCAGATTATCCGTTATCCCTTCCAAAAGTCCCCAAAGAGACTGTTCTGTTGTCTTGTTATCCATGGTATTTCCTTTCCCTTATTCAGAAGCAAAGATAGGGAAAAGGCAGTACCGGATTTTACACTTCCGGAAAAAAAGAAGGGCCGAAATGGTATCATTCGGCCCTTTAACTTATACAAAACGGAACTAATTCTTTTCGGCTTAATAAATATTTGGTGGACATTTGTTATATAAACTCACTATAATAAGAATACTTATGATAAATGTATCTGTAAAAGTAAAACGACGTAAGAGCATGGTACAGCGAAAGGCGGTGCCTCTTTTCGTACAGCTTATCGGCAAACGGAAGATGCGACGCATCCCGCTCGATGATTTGCGGCTTTACGAAGAAGAATGGGACCCGCTCTTCGAAAATGTATGCATCCCGCCAGGGACATCCCGTGAGAGGACGGAGTATCTGCTACGGGCTACAGACCGGTTGGAAAAGGAACTTTCCGCTATTCGGACGGTAATAAGCAAGCTCGCAAATTCAACGGACGTTACCGTTGAAGAAATAGTTGCTGCCTATCAGGAGCGGAATGGCTCGATTGCCTGGACTGCCTACCTCGACAAGTTGATAGAAGGCTTGCGGGAGAAAGGATGCGACTCGACCGCCCGGCATTACCGCAGCCTTGAGAGAAGCTTCAACACCTTCCTCGAACACCGGGTAATCATGCTGAGGGATATCAGCGACAGGCTGATAAAGGAATACGAAGGGTTTCTGGTAGGGAAAGGACTCATGCCCAATACCGTCTCATTCTATCTCCGGACATTCCGCGCAGTATGGAACAAGGCGATACGGGCCGGACTGATCGAACAGCGCCCCTCTCCTTTCCGGGAGGTCAATACCCGGATCGAGAAAACAGAGAAACGGGCTGTCGATACCGATGTTATCGGGAAACTGGAGAATCTCAGGGACACCCTCCCCGGCAACCTGGCCATGTCGCTCGATTTCTTCCTGTTCTGCTACTATGCAAGGGGCATGGCCTTTATCGACCTTGCCTATCTTACCAAAAAGAATATGCATGGCGATATGATTGTCTACAAACGCAGGAAAACCGGACAGGAACTTCAGGTAAAAATCCTTCCCGTCATGAAAAAGCTGCTCGACCGGTACCGCGACAAAAAGAGTCCTTACCTCTTTCCCATATTGAATACCGGGACTGACAGCGATAAAAAGTATCAAAGCGCCCTGCGCTTGCAGAACCTGCACCTGCAAAAGATTGGGAAAAAGATCGGTGTAAAACTATCGGCTCACGTCCCCCGCCACTCATGGGCCAGCGCAGCAAAAAGCAAAGGCGTTCCCGATGAATTGATATCGGAAGGAATGGGGCATACCTCGGTAAAGACAACGTGGATATATATTCGAAAGTTTAACAATACGAGACTGGACAATATGAATGAATATGTGATTACAGGTAAAAAACAACCACCGGGTTCGCCCTATGAATATAGGGGGAGAAAGCAAATGCTGTAAATAAAAAATCCGTCTCTTACCAAGAGACGGAAGTCATAGCTTTGTTAATTGTTAAAACGCCGTAAAGGTAATGACGTTTTGTGAAAAAACAAATGCTTTTCCATTTATTTTAAGCAAAAGTACTTAATATTCAAGCTTATCTTGAATATGAAAACATCTTTTAAGGAAAGAACGACTTAAGTCAAAGCTCTTTCCAAGATAACTATGTCACTCTAAATGCCTGCTTTAATTACATGTTACTATTTAATTATCAGTCGTTTAACAATTGTTTTACGGTTGTTTTGCGATTTAGTTTGAAATTCATCCGATATTGTCTTCCACCCTTTACTTGTCTCAGCCTTTTTATTTAAGCTCTGAAAGCCTGTAAAATGGAATTGTAGCATAAAACAGCCCTGATTCGGGGATATGTTTGTTTTACAATTTGTTTGACGTTATGTTTCAGGTGTTCTCACATTCCATCCGGTTTGGCATAAATTTCAATCGTCTTCAGAAATGTACCTTTCCTCCTTCCGTCTCTTGGTAAGAGACAGAACAAGCGGAAACACTCAACAGTATTAATATTATGTATAGGGAATACCACTTACTAATTGTACTTTTATTTTGCCTGTCACCTTGCCTGCATAGCCAGCAAACAGCGTTAAAGACAAATATCCTTTTTTGGGGAACTACAACTCCGAATGCAGGTGTGGAAGTGGGTATCACCCGTCAGCTCACCCTCGATATCTGGGGCGCATACAACGCCTGGAAATTCAAAAACGATATGAAATTGAACCTTTACCTCCTACAACCGGAAGTCCGTTACTGGTTCTGCCGCAAGTTTGAAGGGCACTTTGTCGGTGTTCACGGGCATTACGGCCATTTCAATATCGGACAGATACCGTTCTTCTCCGGCCTGAAAGAGTATGTATTGCGTGGCGACCTCTATGGCGGCGGCCTCACCTACGGTTACCATTGGGCGTTAGGCGAACGGTGGGGACTGGAAGCCATGATAGGCGGAGGCTATGCCTATATGAAATACGACAAATACCGCTGTGCCGATTGCGGGGAGAGGGTCGGTTCTTTCACCCGGAGTTATTTCGGACCTACACGTATCGGTTTCTCTATCATTTATTTCTTACGATAAAAAACGACGGTATGAGAATCTATCTGTTACATATTATAATGTATGCTTTCGTCGCATCCTGTACGTTCCTGTTCGCCGGGACGGCAGTAGCCGAAGGCGTACGGATTGTCCCCAAATCTTTCGCGATAAAGAACGACAGCCTGCACATCTGGTTGGACATGGATTTGAACAGCGTACACGTCAACTCACAGACAGCCGTCATCTTTACCCCCGAACTAAAAGGAAAAAAAGGAAATACCCATCTCGTGCCACTGCCCCCCGTCATCATAACCGGAAGCAAACGTTACCGCTATGAACGCCGCGAACGGGCTTTAGCCATAGGAAAAGAAACACCGGCAAGCCCATTCCTGGTACTGCTCGAAAACAGACGGACAGGATCGAAGACCGTCAGCTATAAGGTGACCATACCTTACACTTCATGGATGCAGCAAGCCTCCCTGCTGCTTCGCCAGGAACTGAAAGACTGCTGCGACCTGCAATTGTTGGGTGTCGATACGCTTACACGGCAAATCAGACTTAAAAATAAACCGGCAACAACACCTGTATACGCCGAAGAAATGCCTCAACCGGTTATCGCCCGGGCAAAGACATCGGTTGCCGGGAACATCGCTGCGGTAACCGCTCCTGCCGACCTCCGGGAGGTGACGGTTCCGGCAACCGTTCCTGTTCAAAGACCGGTTCCGGCTATTACGAATATCGTCCTTTCTTCTACGGCTCTCGATACCTACGCATCGATGGTGTCGTTCCTCACTCCTGCCTCCGGACGGCAAAACAAGAGACGCTCTAAAAGTGCTACCTTATATATAGATTATCCTTTAGGCAAAGACGAAGTATATCCGGAATACAGAAATAACCGGGAAGAGATCGACAAGATAGACGCAAGCCTGCTGCCGGTCTTATCGGAAGGTTTTACCCAACTGGAATGTATCCGGATAAAGGGATGCGCCTCGCCCGACGGCAACTACGGCGACAATGAACGACTGGCAGAAAACCGTTCCCGCCTGTTTGCCTGGTATGTACAGCGGGCCTACGACTTACCCGCCCATCTGTTCGACGTCTCATCGGTAGCCGAAGACTGGGACGGACTGGAAGAAATACTCAGACAGACAAAGCCGTCTTATTACAGACAGGCAATCGATATCATTCACCGGTACGGCATTTTCAGCGGGCGCGAAAAGCACCTGATGGACCTTCAGGGGGGTGCCCCTTATAAAGATATGCTGAAAAGGTTGTTCCCAAAGCTTCGCCGTATCGAGTTCACGGTAGAATACCGCATCCGTCCGCTCGATGCCGGTGAAGCTTCCGAAATGATCTATACGCATCCCGACCTGCTCAGCCTGGAAGAAATGTATGATGTGGCACGCTATTACCGTCCGGGCACGGATCAGTACCGCGAAGTGTACGAAGTAGCCGCCTTCCATTTCCCGGACGAAGTGACCGCCAATGTCAATGCCGCATCGGCCGTCATGCTGACCGGCGATTTGAAATCGGCGTGGAACTACCTGAGCAAGGTGGAAGCCGATCCGCGTGCCTGGAATAATATAGGAGTGCTCACCCTGATGGAAGGCAATCCCGAAGGGGCTGCCGTCTGGTTTCGTAAGGCGGTAGGCATCGAACCCCGTAAGGCGAGAAAGAATTTGCAGATAGCGGAAGGAATGATAAGTAAGAGTTCATATTAATAATAGGGATACAAAGTAGTGGAAAGGAGACAGAAAGGAAGGCTCGGAGTGATGAGCGTTATACTGGCAGTGATACTGGCAGGATGCACGTTTGGCGACGAGCCCTCCGTATGTCCCTATAATATCAGGATGGAGTACTGGTATGCAGGCAGCAATGTAGAAAACACGCTGCCGGTCTATGTAGACAACCTGCGCCAGTTCTTCTTCGACAGCAACGGAAAACTGATCTCGACCGAGACCCTGCGCGGCGACAGCATAAGCGGCTGGGAAGGGGAACTGCCCGACGGACGATACACCGCCGTCCTGTGGGGAAACGTGGGAGAAGGTAACGATATGCAAACGGATGTTGAAAACGGTAACAACTCCCTGCTGGGTGAAATGACGCTCAGCGCCGTGACGGAAGGCGTTCCGCCCGGGTTCAGGGGAAATACCGGACGATTATATTACGGAACGGCCAACTTCGAAGTAGAGAACGGAGTCACCCAGCGGCAACGGGTTTACCTCTCCCACGCACACGCCGTGCTCTCGATCACGGTACAGTGGATGGCAGACGCTCCGCCCGAAGGCGGTACTTACCGGATGCACCTGAAAGGTATCCCGGCTGTGTACAACTTCACAGGGCAATCGGAGCATATCACCCCCGGCGGCGACGGGGTTTATACCATCCCGCGTATCGGAGGCGTGATCACCTACCACGATACACGGGCGGCGATGAACTTCGACGGGGAAGTGACGGGCGAGTTCGTCACCTTCCGTTACACCTCCGCCACACACCAGATGTGGAGCCTCTGGCGGGATAACGAACAGATCATACGCGACCTGGACCTGAGCACCTTCTTCAAGAAGTTGCCGATGGATATGGATACGAACATGGAGCAAGAATTCGATCTGCTCATCACGGTATACGAAGATAAGATCGTTGTCACCCAGGCAGCCGGAGCCGACTGGGATGAAGGTGGCACGATAGGATAAAATATGAATAGTAATATTTAAATTAGAGAGAAATGAAACAGGTATTAAAATGTACAGCCATCCTGCTGGCAGCCTTACTGGCCGGATGTACGGAAGAAACACAGAACGGAGGCGGCGACAACAAGCCCGACCCAGGTGAAACAGACAGCGGCCAGCGCCGCGAAGTATTGCTAACGCTCAAAAACAAACTGGCACTGAAAGAAGTTTCCACTAAGGCGGGCGACCCGATCGCCACGGCGGAGGAGAATACCATCTCCACCCTCGACCTCTACGTCTTCGCCGCAGCCGATGAAAACGGCGAATACACCTTCCAGGAACGCTTCGCCTACCGCGCCGACGGCAGCGAACTGCCCGAAGGCGCCTCCGAGCTCGAACTCACTCCGGGTAAGGATGATACACAAACGACAGGCTTGCTCAACCTTAAGAAAGGCCTGTTCGCCAAACTCTACTGCATCGTCAACCAAACGGCATTGGTCGATCCGGCACACGAAGACGAAACCCTTACCGATGCCGCCTTCGTACCCCTGACCTTCACCAAACCCGGTGAACAGGGCACGCAGGTCGCTACATTGGGGCAGCCCACAGAAACAGCCTTCCTCACCTTCCATACCCCCCTGTTGAATACCGCAGCGAAGGGCGACACCCTCCGTACACCGCTCGCCATGTCGGGGGCCTACACCACACCCATCGACCTGACCGACTTCAATAGCTCGGCACGCGTACAGGCAGGCTTCAAGCTCACACGTCTCGCCGCACGTTTCGATATCATCAATAAAGCGGAAGAGTCCCGCTTTTCCATCGAGACTGTCTCGATGGGCAACGGTAGAAGAGGCGCGACCCTCTTCCCTATACGCATCTACGGAAAGACGCCCGACGCACAGCCCGAAGAGCTTATCACCTATCCTTTCAGGGCTTTCTATGGCGACAACGCCAACACCGGAACCCAAACAGGAGCCTTCTACTCCTATCCTTCACCGCTTAACGATAAAGGCTATATGATACTTAAAGGGAAATACCAGGTCAACAAGACCGAGAGCAAAGACGTTTCCTACCAGATACCATTCACCCAAACCGACGGCAATGGCAACGAAACCTCGTTGGAGATCAACAATAACCACCGATACACCATCGCCATCACGAAGGCCGACGACTACCATCTCGACTTTACCCTGACGGTGGCCGACTGGGCCGACGACGGGAGCATCGAATACAACCCCAACGAAGACGACAATGAGCTACTCGTTACCATTCCCGACGCATTCAAAGACGATACCAAATACGATCCGGACACACGCTCCGTCAGCATGTCGCTAAAACCCGACAGCAAATTCGAACTCGAAACCACCGCTTCATCCAACCTGATGGTGGAGAAAAAATACGTGGGAGGACTGGCGGCACAGCAGTACGACTGGCTCGAAGTCTCAGAACCGGCCGTCTCCACAAAAACGGCGTTAAACTTCACATATACATTCTCGCTCAAAGACGGATATACACTGGGACGTTATCCGCGTGCCGTACTGCGCTTCACCAATACCATGAACGGAGACGAGACGACCTTCTTCGTCGAGGCGGTAGCCGCTCCGCAGGCAGACAACACGACACAGCCGGGAGAAAACAACCCCAACAGCTTCGATGCTGAAAACCTGCAGGTAAACCTCTATCGCACGACCGGCAGTAAGGCGCATGTGCGTATCACCTGCCCCGACGGTACAGAGGTGGAAAGCAAACCCGACTGGATCGACGTGACCATCGACAAACAGAACGGTGCGGAAACAATCTATCTGCTCACGCTCAACGACCGCGATATCACAGGCGTCCCCGACGATAAGGGCACCGTCATTTTCCGCAACAGCAAAGCGAAAGAGCTCAAAACGGATATTACCGTGCAACTGCTGGATGCCACCCTGAAACCGGATTTCACCAATTCTACGATCGACGGCTCAAAGAACAGCTATGAAGCACCTGTCGGTGACACCCCGGCAAACGTCAATATGCAAATTTCGGACGCAAACAGCTTCGCCGTCAATTGCAAATCCATGCAGGGCATCGAGATCGGCATGGACTTCGACGGAGGGCCCGAATGGCTCAAAGCCGCAGGCGCGAACGTAACCAAGGCTTACAATCAGAATGCAGAACTCACCTTTTCACTCAACAACGACAAGCTGGGAGGTGCAAAAAAAGCAACCGTCACACTCAAAAACAAGGTAGGCGGCAAAAACACGGTCTTCACCGTCTCGCCCGTATTCCTTGTCCCCACCGTCGCTTTTGTCAGCGGAAGCAGCTCCCCGACACAAAACACGATGTCGGGCACTGATATTAAACTGTATCAGGTAACCGGTTCAATGGTAAGCTTCAAAGCAAATGCTTTAGGCGGTACCTGTGTCAAAAAACTAACGGGCGATATCACCGTGACTGCCGACGATAATTATGCAGCAGAAAAGACGTATGTAGTCACCTGGAAAAGCGGGGAATCGGCATCTTTTGTCATTGCCAACAAATCGGATGAAACAAAGGAGACTGCCACTTACGCGGTCAGTGCACCGGTTACAACGATTACGGCTACCGAAAATCTGGATATGAAAACATTGGCCAGCCAGAACGTGACCAATACGATCAACTCGCCCGAAGGATGTACGGCTGCCGTGAGCTGGGGAAGCGGCGGACAAGCCTGGTTCGATCTGAGCACAACGAACCTCAATGCAAATAACCAGTCTCTCAAAATGACGACCAAAAGCAATATCACGACGCTGACGAATATACAGAAAGCGACCGTTACGCTGACAAACAAGATTACAGGAGGAGTTGCAAAAACCTTTACTGTAACACCGCTTTATCAATTTATCAGTGCTGAACAGACTTCATCTACCGGTAATAATCTGATCGGTACGGCAATCAATATGGTTAAGATGTCAGGCAACACCGGCTACCATGCCCAAATAACATTGAAAGTCCTCTCTTTGGGCGGCAGTAAAGTCACTGTATCCGGAACCGGACTAAAATTAACCGGAGCAGCTTCCAACACAGCTTACACAGCCAGCTATACACTGGATGCGGCTTATAACGCAGCGGCAAGCGGGACATTGACGATTACCAATTATCTAAATACCTCAAGCAAACAGGTTTACAATATAAGTGTAAAGGATCAGACGGTTACCTATACGTCAAAGAGTACAGGACAAACAGCACCGGCTTTGGAAATGACAAAATATTGGGTGGCACCGATGACGGAAGGGTTGGCTAATTACAATGATGCACAATCAAAATGTCCGGATGGATGGAAGTTACCATTAAAGAATGATTTCCGAGAATTTACAAGGAATGATAAGCAAAATATGATTGAAAAATTTCTAGCAGGTGCTGACCCTCAAGGTATTGGATTGGGTGGTGACGCAAAGGGTTTAGTCGCTTATTGGGGAAGTGAGTGGGGTGGTACTAACCCATCTTCACTCACTGTAGATCAAAGTCAATGGTCTTGGTACATCCGAGACGGTGCGTATTGCGGCTGTACCAACAACAGTCTATTAAACGTCCGTTGCATTAAAGACAAATAACCGTACGCCGTAAACAAGAACAGCCGCCAGTGGGCGGCTAACGAAAACCAGGCCACGGCCTGAAACGATCTTTGACATGATGGGATTGGTATTTTACAGCGATCTGAAAAATCGTTGGTGAAAGGATAGATTTTGTAAATACATGATGTTTATCTTATTAGTATTGTTTATCTTTGCCTTTGTTAAACAAAACATGTAAAGCTATGGCACGACCTATTAAAGAAACTCCCGTTTTATACGGTGATGACGCAAAGCGTTTTGATGAACGAATGAAGTATAATGAAACGCATAAAGCTACGGAAAAAGAGAAACAACGTATCCGTAAAGCGTATGAATATATGATTTCAATAACAACCAAATAAATTACCGCTATGCAACCAAAACATCTTAACTTACAAATTCTTTCCGATAAGACTAATTTACAGTCATTCGATTGTGGTGATGATGACCCGGATGCCGTTTTATCACAGTAGATGCTTACCGAACTGCATTTGCTTTTTATGAGAAAAACGGTTTTGAATATCTGACACAAAAAGACGTTAACGATCATACAAGACTGATGTATTACGATCTGTGTCTCCTACTTTAATAGTCTGTTAAAATCCAATCGCATCTGTTATAGGGTACAGATGCACCGATCGTTACGCAGCCCCTGGCAAGGGGTTGTGCAGCTTTTCGTGTGCGTTTGTGTAAATAGCCGCCAGCGGGCGGTCAATTGGCAGGCTCCGGCCTGAAACGATCTTTGACATGATGGGATTGAAAGGAAAAAGGTAGAACCTTTTTCAGTTGACAGTTGACAAGTGACAGTTGACAGTTAGGCTTCGCGATCGGATATAGAAAGAAGTGAGCTATCCATTTACAGTGACGGGAGTAACTTTTCCCCTCTTGAGAGGGGGCAGGGGGTGTGTTATAGTTTCGGCATATAACTGGCTTTAACACACCCCTTATCCCCTCTCAAGAGGGGAAAGAGTTACCATCAGTCGCCATAAACAGACACTATAAAATAGCTCAATTCTGACAATAAGTGAAAACGAACAGTTAATAAGGTAAATTCTATTGACGATCTAACAAATTATCAATAAATTTGTCGGAACTATTAAAACAAATTAATTATGACTACAAATTTACCTCCAAAGAACTGTCGCAGTTGGGATGATGTTCAAGATGAACTCTTCGGACCGAAAGGAACCCCACAACGAGACCAACTGGAAAAAGAAAGCGAAATGTTTCGTATCAGTGAACGACTGAAATTAGCCCGGAAAGATGCCGGATTAACTCAGCAGGAATTAGCAGAAAAGGTCGGTTTAAAAAGAAGCGACTTGTCACTTATAGAAAATGGAAAAATGAATATTAGTATCGATACCTTATTCGACCTTTTCAGGGCGGTAGGCAAACAAATCAGTTTTACCATTATGTAACGTAAAAGTACTTCTCTTAAAACCAACCTAACTTATGAAAACTATACGCAATTTTTTCTTCTACGGCAATTATGCCTTTGACTTCATTAAGCAGCAAAATACACCGATGCAAAAGAAAATCAAGTTTGTATTTGATGTACTCCGCTACGAACAAGTTGTCCCCAAACAATTTATCAAACACATTGAAGGAACAAAAGGCCTCTACGAAATACGTATAGAGGCTGAAAGTAATATTATCCGTATCTTTTGTTGTTTCGATGAAGGACAACTCATTGTCTTATTCAACGGCTTTCAGAAAAAGAGCCGGAAAACTCCGGCTCGTGAAATACAAAAAGCATTGTCTTTAATGAAAGAGTATTTCGAAAGCAAGAATCTTTAGTCTTTTTCCCGTCAATCACATCTGTACCCTATAGCAGATGCACCGATCGTTACGCAGCCCCCAGCAAGGGGTTGCGCAGCTTTTCGTGTGCGTTTGTGTAAATAGCCGCCAGCGGGCGGCCAATTGGCAGGCCACGGCCTGAAACGATCTTTGACATGATGGGATTGAAAGGAATGGAAATATATTCCTATATTTGCAAATACGAAAACAATTAAGCTTATGGACAGAAAAAAGCTACCGATAGGCATCAGCGACTACAAGCTGATGATCAGCGAAGACTATTATTATGTGGATAAGACAGATTTTATCCGACAGATAGTAGAAGAGGGAAGTCTGATCACACTCCTCCCCCGTCCACGACGCTTCGGCAAGACGCTCAACCTCTCCACCCTGCGCTATTTCTTCGAGAAAACGGAAGGAAACAAATTCCGCCCGCTTTTCAAGGGGAAAAAGATCGAAGAGTGGAAAGACTTCGAGAAGTATCAGGGGAAATATCCCGTGATCATGATCACGCTCAAGGACTGCAAAGGCGATACGTTCGAAGAGACCCTGATGCAAATCGGCATACAATTGCAACAAGAGTTCGAACGCCACCGGTATTTGTCGGACGACCAGCTCTCAGAGATCAATCGGGAATGGTTTGATAAAATATACCGCTTGCAGGCTGACAGCATTATCCTGCAAAATTCCTTGCGTTTATTATCTGATTTGCTCACTGCCCACTGGGGAATACCCCCTCTCGTCCTGCTCGACGAATACGATACCCCTATCCACGTAGCCTTCGACAAAGGCTATTACGACAAGATGATCGGATTCATGCGAAACCTGATGAGTACGGTATTCAAAGACAATACGGATATCTTCCGCGGAGTCATTACAGGCATACTAAGGGTCAGCAAAGAGTCGATTTTCAGCGGGTTGAATAACATTGCCGTTTTCTCCTTACTGGATCGACCGATGTGCACCTCTTTCGGGTTCACACAGGAAGAGACAGACAGGATGCTCGACGATTACTCATTCGGTACTTATAAAGAAGAGGTGAAGCAATGGTACGACGGATACCTTTTCGGAGGAAAGACCGTCTACAACCCTTGGTCAGTGCTCAACTTTATAATGTATAACGGCGTACTCGCTCCTTACTGGGTCAACACCGGTTCCGATGTTCTGTTGCGCCACCTGCTCGCCGACGGACCTTCGCAGATACGCGAAGGTATCGAAGCTTTGATACAGGGCGATCCGCTGCGTAGCGTGATCAACGACAAGCTCGCCTTTCCCGATTTGTTGGCCGAAACATTCAACATCTGGTCGTTCATGCTCTTCAGCGGATATCTCAAAGCATACGACCCGGTAAAAACCGGCGACGACCTGACCGAATACACCCTGCAGGTACCCAACAGGGAAGTAAGGACAGTATTCTTTACCATCATCCGCAGCTGGATCAACAACAGCCCCGTAAAGAACGAACGACTCGAACTCATGCTCCGCGCATTGGACGAAAACAATATGCCGATCTTCCGCCGCCTGCTCAACGACTTCGTAGTCAATTCGCTTTCGTATTACGACACTTCCGGACGCGATCCGGAGAAAGTCTACCAGGCCTTCCTGCTGGGGTTGCTCGTCAGCAACAGCGCCTACGAAGTGAGCAGCAACCGCGAATCGGGCCTCGGACGTTACGACATCCTGCTACGGCCACGCGACCTGAGTAAACGGGGTATCATTATCGAACTCAAGCTCTACGACCCGTTGTACGACGAGTCCGTCGAAGCCATCCTCGACTCCGCCCTCCGGCAGATCGAAGACAAACAATACGCCGCCACGCTCCGCCAGGCCGGTGTCGGCGAGATACTTAAAATGGCGATCACCTTCGACGGCAAGCAGGTCTATGTGAAGACTGTCGAATAACCGAATAACAAATAATTCCATTCCTTTCAATCGCATCTGTAAACAATAAACGGATGCACCGATCGTTACGCAACCTCCAGTCCGGGGGTTGCGCAACTGTTCGTGTGCGTTCGTATAACTGAAATAACACTGGTATTAACCGGGACAGAATAAAAAAACACTGTCCCACAAAAGAATAAATTATGGCAAATACATTGAAAGTCTGGATGGCACCCAATACGGTGACATCCGACCCGAAAGACAGGATCTTTCTGCTGGAAACGACCGGCAATGCCAACATCGACAAAATCTACGAAGAAATGCGTGCCGAAGACACCGGGTTGCGTCCCGAAACCATCACACATGTTGTCACCCTCTTCGAGCGCGTCTGTGCCCGTATGCTGATGAACGGATGGCAACTCAACACCGGGCTGTTCTACGCCGTACCCCGCCTGTTGGGGCTGGCGGAAGACGGCAAATGGAACCCTGAAACGAACAACATCTACGTAGCCTTCACACAGAACAAGGTGGTACGCGAAGAGATCGGGAAAACCGCCATCAGTATCCTGGGCGAAAAAGCCGACGTGATGTACATCATCGGAACGGAAGACCGCAAGACAGGCCTGAAAGACGGCACCATGACACCGGGACGCAACTTCTTCGTGCGCGGTGCCAACCTCAAAGTGACGGGCACCGACGCATCCGTAGGCGTCAGCCTGACCAATACGAAAACGAAAGCCGTAGTGAAACTCGATGACGACATGATCACGAAAAACAACCCGTCCGAACTAACCTTGTTGATCCCCGCCGACCTGGCCGACGGCAACTATCTGCTGACCGTACGTACCCAGTTCGGTACCAGCAACCATCTGCTGAAAGAGCCGCGCGAAGTATCCGTCGACGTACATGTGGGAGCCGGAGGCGGCGGAGAAGACGATCGCCCCGTCATCGAATAAGACAACAGCCGGGAAGCCGCCCTTCCCAGCGTTGGGAAGTGTCTCTTCCCAGTACTGGGAACTGTGACTTCCCAACACCGGGAACCGCAACTTCCCGGAATGAAACAAATATCAATTTTTCAACGAATAATATGTTTAATAAAAAAACAACGAACATGAATGTTAAAAGTTTAATGCTGCTCCTCGCCATCGCAGGCCTGGGAGCAGGTTGCTCAGAAGATATCGAGAACGGAGGCGACTCTTCCGCGACCGGTACCCGAAGCGAAATTCAAATCGAAATGAGCGGAACCAGCGAGAGCCAAGAGTATACCAAGGCGATCGCTTCTGAAAGTGAGAACCAGATCAACGACCTCAAGGTCTACCTCTTTGCCGCCGCCCAGCAGAACGGCCCTTACTACTACCTGGAAACATGGCAGGAAGGGACGGCCTACGACCCGGCAAACCCCACAACCACCAACTTCAAGAAACAGGCTTCCGGCTCTTCCTGGAAAGCCTCGATCTATCCGAACGAGCTGAAAGGCGTACCTTTCATCAAACTCCTGTGTGTGGCAAACAACGGATCGAGCGACGTGACCGACGGCAAGTTCTACGATGCCGACGGTACGGAGATTTTCAATGCCGCCGCCCCACTGACAGCCGTAACGACCGACAACGATGGTAAAATCACCAATGCCGACGCAGCAACGACGGAAACTGCCTTCAAAGCGGCCTATACCCGCCAGATGAAAAATGAGGCGGATGGGACGAAAGACATCATCCTGACCCCGCTTCTGATGACCGGCGACGGACAGACCAAAATCAGCGGCAGCGTGTCGAAGGTAAACATCACCCTGCGCCGCGCCATGGCCCGTTTCGACATCGACAACACCACGTCGAAATCGAACCTCACCATCGAGACTATCACCCTGGCAAATGCCCGTAAGAACACTTCCCTGTGGAATGCCACGCTGAGCGCCGTCGGAGACAAGGCTGCCGATCTGATGACCTACGCCCCCGTCACCTTCCCCGCAGAAAACACGGGAGCCAACAACGGCGTAAAGGAAAGCGCCATCTATGTCTACCCGGGACTGGCAACCGACGAAAGCTACCTGGTGATCGAAGGTACGTATAAAAGCCCGGTGACAACCCAGCAGGTGCCCGTCACCTACAACGTACCTATCCAGAAAACCAACGGCGCGGATGCCCAATATGTCGATATCAAGGCCAACAGCCGTTACAAGCTGAAGATCACCGATGTGACACAGGCAGCCATCTACGGTACATTCGAGATAGAAGACTGGACTTCGGGCGGCGGTATCAACATCAAACCGGATAACGACACACCGGTATTCGACCCGGCTACCGGATTTGCACCCGACGACGCCGGTAGCAATGCCGACCTGCCTGTCGCCATCACGAATGCCGACGGTACGACTTCGACAACGGAATTCAAAGTGGTCGACAACAAGTCGTTCAAGGTAACGATTGCCGCTACCGGTAAAGTACGTGCCGAAAAGTCTGCCTACACGAAAACCCCCACCGACGGCTGGCTCGAAATCAGCGACCCGGCAACAGAAGAAAAAGACGGCGTATGGTATACTACCTTCACGCTCACTTCTACCAACGCTACCGGCCAGCAGCCGATCCTGGTGAATTTCATCAACGAAGCCGCCTCCTATGATCCGGCCCTCTGGAAAACACTGGTGTTCTACGGACCGCTTGCCGCTCCCGTACTGACCGAAGCCGCTGCAGGCCACAGCCTGGGCAACACGATGAAGACGGACGTAACTCCGGTTACCGCCTCTATGTATAAGGTAAACGGCAGCTACATCACGATCCAGGCGAAATGTATCGAAGGGGTGAAAGTAAAAGTTCCTGCCGGATTTGCCGCAGCCGAACAGGTAGGCGAAACCGCCGACTACACCGCTACATACAAATTGAAGATCAGCGATGTAGCCCAGTTGGGAGAAAGTTCTGTTACCATCTCCGTACAGAATGCCGAAGACGAAACTGTCAAGAGTGACATCGAGGTGACCCTGGAAGAACCGGGCATGACTTCCGAACTGAATGCGGATGCCAATAATATCGCTACCATCAGCGGTAGTGCGGCTGCTTATACGATCAAGACGGATATAGACCTGTTGGCTTCCGGCAACTATACCTTCAAGATCAATTCTCCGCAGGGTGTAACTGTCAAGCTCCCGTCAGGAAAATGGCTCAATGTAACAGAAAGCGTGGCATTCGACGGAACCTGCACGGTTTACCGGGTCGCTAAATCAAGTGTTGAGACATACGACGATTTCGATATTGTATTCATCAACAAACTGGACGCAAACGACAAGCTGACGGTAACGATGAACAAGGCTTACAGCAAACCGAAACTGGATGCTGCCACAAGCGGAGATAAGAGCGAGTTCAACGAGGCTCTGGCGATTGCAGCCGACGGCTACTCAGCAACGGTCAACATGTACAAGGCTAACGACAGCAAGGTCTTCATCCAGATGACTTGTGCGGAAGCTGCTACCTTCGCCAACGTGAGCGGATTAAGCGTGACGAAACAGAGCGACGACAATTACGAAATCAAGGTTACCGACGCTTCACAACTCACCGGTGCCACTACGGAATTGGTTGCTTCCAACAGTAGCGATACCGAACGTAATGCTAAACTTACGATTACCTGGAAGGATCCGGCTATCACATTCGAAAAGACAGTGGACTCAGCCAATGCTGCTTCTATCGAGGGAGATAATATCAATGTAACGGGAACAACCTTTGCCGATAACTACGGAACCCTGAAAATCACAATTAAGGGCTACAAAGGTTCTGCTATCTCCGTTTCTGATTTAAGCAACACATGGGCCGGTATTGCCGGTAAGACACCTACCGCTATCGGGGAAGACGGAACAGTCGAAATCACATTCTCTGCCGCAACAGCAGGTGATGCGACCGCAACAGCCGACATCACGATCACTGTCACCAACGGTGTTACCAATGGTGGCGACAAGACAATCACTTTAGTCAAGAAGTAAAACCAACAGGGGGTATGTCGGGGTAACGACCGGCAAACGCCGGATACCGACAGCCGACATACCTCTCTAACAAACAAGCATATGAACATAAAATATAAACTATCCGTTTTCGCCGCCTCCCTTCTGCTGATGGCGTGCACGAGCGAGAACGAGCTGGTGAACCCGACACCCGACGAAACCGGACAGGACGACGCTGCCAAAAGGGAAGTGTTGCTCACCTTCAAGAACAAATTGAATGTGGCTTCCGGCAAGACGAAAGCCGAAGGCGACCCGATCGCCACCGCCGAGGAAAACTATATCCGCTCGTTGGACATCTACGTGTTCGGCTCGAAAGACGAAATCAACGGTTACACCTTCCAGGAACTCTATTATTACCGCGACGACGCCTCCACCGTGGCAGGCGACGGAGACTGGGCACACAGTTTCAACCTGCTGGCTTCTGCCGAAGACAACGTGACAACAGCCTTGCTGAAATTGCAGAAAGGACTGTTCATAAAGCTCTATTGCGTAGTCAACCGGACTGTGCTCTACCAGACAACCCCTGAAGGAACGGTGGAAGCCTATACCGCTTTCACCCCGCTCCGACAGGATGCACCCGGACAGCCGGTAAACAATGTGGTTGAAGGTGTTCCGACGGAAAAAGACTTCCTCAAACTGCACACGGCACTGATCGACCCCGTTGCCGCCGTTCCGACGGAAGACGATATCCTGCAGACACCGCTGCCGATGACGGGATCGCATACGACTCCGATCGACCTGACCGATTTTTCCGTCTCGGCACGTACGCAACTGAGTTTCAAGCTGACACGTATGGCCGCCCGTTTCGATATCGTGAACAATGCGGCTACCTCCAAATTCACGGTCGAAAGCATCTCGATGGGCAACGGACAAAGGGGGACAAGCTTCTTCCCCGTCAAGACACTGGGAAAATCGGAAACCGACCGGATCACTTACCCGGCACGCGCCATAACAGCCGACAACCAGGTAGAAGGCAACGCCACGACAACCGGCGCTTTCTACAGCTGGCCCAGCCCGCAGAACGATCAGGGTTATCTGATCCTGAAAGGGAAATATACCGTCAACAAAACGGAAACGCAGGACGTCTCTTATAAGGTTCCTTTCCAGCAGATGGCAAACGGCGTAGGCAGCTATATCGAAGTGGCCAACAACCACCGCTACACCATCGCCATCACGAAGGCCGACACCTATCACCTGGATTTCACCCTCAACGTGTCCGAATGGTCGGACGAAGGCGATATCGACGAGTACGACCCGAACAAGGGTAACGACTTCGACAAGGTTGCCGTCGAGCTTATCACCGATGGCGGTGCTTCTACGGGCGCTTATGTGATGGCAAACGGATCGATCGCCGTGCTGCCGCAAGACGGCAGCAAGTTCGCTTTCACTTTGGGATCGAACACGGAATTGGAGGAAGAACTGGCCTACAAAGAAGGTTCGGCCCAATGGATCGTAGCCGACACACGCACCAAGGCCGGTTCCATCGAGACGACCTATACCTACAAAGTGGATAAAGAGGCACTCAGCGGAAAGCTCCTGCCTGTCACCATCCGCCTGAAAAACCCGGCAAGCGGCAAACGCAAAGACATCGTCGTGGCACCCACCGCAGGCCCTGAAGTAACACTCGGCGACAATGCCAGCGGCAGCTTCAGTACGTTCAAAGACGGTATGCTGACGATCTACAACGTAGCCAACCAAACAGCCAAGCTGCACGTCGTGGCCGAAAACCGCGCCGGTTCGACCGGCAGTACGCTGGCTATACAGGACAGCCCGGCATGGCTCACTGCCGATGCAACCAACCTCGACACAGCCGAAGGCGATTATACGCTGACACTGGGTAATGCGCAGGACGTGAATACCACAGCAACCGTTACGGTTACTTCCACCGCTTCGACCGCCGCAACAACCGTCAGTGTCAAGCTGAAAGATCCGGCCATCACCGCTCCCATAGCTTCACAGTTCGGTAACGGCGACAATACGAACAACACCTTTACGCCTGCCGCCGGAGGAAATGCCTCCATCCTACTGGGCGAAGCAACTGCTGCTTCTACCTGTACGCTGGCGGTCAACTCGCCGGAAGGCATCACACCGAGCGTTAATACAGGCAGTGACTGGCTGACGGTCACTTCGAAGGATGTAGTGAACAGCAACGGTTCGCATACGACGACCCTGACGCTCACGATCGTCGGAGAAGCTAACCTCTCCGAGGCTAAATCGGGCAGCATCTTGCTGACGAATGCTATCACCGGAGGAGGCGACCTGACAATCGACGTGTCTACGACAATCGTTCCGGTTGTTCCGTAAAGGAATATCCGTAAATAAACTAACGGAGGATATGTCGGAAGTCCGCCATGACAAAACGGACTTTTGGCATATCCTCTTCTAAACTCTACATTTATACTGAACTAAAATGAATAAACACGACTTAATAAAAGAACTATCCTCCCGACTGAATACCACACAGCAGGAATGCACTTCCCATCTGAATACTTTGCTCGACATTCTCAGCGATGAGCTGGAAAAAAAGAATTCTCTGGTATTGCAAGGTTTCGGCACCTTTCACCTATGGGAACAAACTGCCAGGGCAGGGAGGAATCCCAAAACAGGGGAAACAGTACCGATCCTTTCCCGCAACAGCGTCAAGTTCAAGGCAGGAAAGAATTTACTGAAAAAACTCAACAAAAGGGTAGATCAATAACTGCACCGCTAAATAAGGAGAATAAACTGCCTTCTGCAAACAACCCGGCTTCGGTCGGAAACAATCTTTGACGTGATGGGATTGAAAGGAACGGAAACATTATTCCTATCCTCTCAATCACATCCTTTTTATTTTTCCAGTAAAATGATCATACCGCCACGTCCCATGATCTCGCATTGGTTCAGGGAAGACAGTTTGCCTTCCCATTGTGTGTTCCGGATCTCCGGCAACAGATAGGAAGACGGCTTGAAGCCAAGCAGTTGTTCATCCAAAGTGATCTTTGCCGTTTGAGGAAGATCGGTCCAGTTTGCCAGTACGACAAGCGCTTTATCTCCGTTGATGTAGACGGTGGCCGGGATATTAGCATTATCTGTTTTTACCGGACAACGTTCATCCCAATAGCCTCTCATCACGGCATTCTTCATACCGAAATCGTCCCAAATATGCCAAAGCGGAACAGGGTTTCCACTCCACGGCAGGCGGGGAAGCATACCGTAGACCATTCCACGGAACACATTCCGGGCATCCAACGTTTCACTCATCAATCCGAAAGGAATACCGGACATTTCCACCAGCCAAAAGTCTAGCGTATTGTTTGCAGGGAAACCTTCACCGATCCAGGTACGGTCTACATAAGGCAGTAACTCCAAATAAAGATGCAACGAGTTTGCATAACCAGCCCATTCATTCATGTGGTTCCAGGAGTGGATATCGATCAGGCGGCGTTTACCGTCGGCATCCATCACACGGCGGGCACGTTGCAAGGTCTGATGATCCAAAGCACTATCGTCGATATAGACACCATCCAGGCCCAGGTTTTTAATCATCCAGTCCAGCCCTTCCAAGTAGTAATTGTTCCAACGGGAATCGGGGGTGGTGATAACCGAGATATCCATATCGCCGGCATATTTACCTTCTTTGAAAGCGTTATACCAGGCGGGGATGAAATGAGTCGTCAGGTTCTTGTTCAACCATTCGTGAGGGCCGTTGCGATGGATCAGTGTACGGGCATCCTTTCCGGGACCGTCATGAATCACTTCACTACCCAGGCTGCGCAATGCCCACAACTCCGGTATCTTCACCGTCAACTCACGGGTCGTATAATAAAGCCGGACATCCAAATCCTTGCTGTGTGCATCCGAGATAAAGCGTTTCAGATCCGGAACGGCTTCATCGTAATACGGATAGTTGATGAACGGATAAATATCTTTCTTATGATGCACATTGATCATATTGGCTCCCGCTTTCAGGGCAGCAGGGATATAACCGGCACTCACATCGCTGTTGGAATGGTAGAAATGTTTTTCCGCCAGTTCCGGCAGGTTAAGCGGTTTCACCGGAGTAACCAACATATTGAAATTATAATGAAGGACATCGCCTTTCTGCATCGAACGTTCACCGCTGTAGGCTGTCATCAGGACTGTGCCGTCTTTATCGGGCTGAATGTCGATACCGCCCTTATTGGCATTTCCCCACGAAGCAGGCAGGTTCAACTTACCTAAACCATAATAGATATTCACCAGCGGACGCACATAGTTTTCATCTTTGAAGCAGAAGTTCAGACCGACGTTTATATTTCCCATCCAAATCTTATCCTGATGCTTGTCGACGTTCCATCGCCAGTTAATCAGGGAGTCGGGGCGCAAACCTCCTTTATGGCCCAATCCCATCATATACTTGGCGGCATACGCAGTATAAGGTACTTCCAAACGGATATCCTTCACCTTCACGTCTCCCAGCGACTTCACCTGTATCCGATAATCGACCAGACCGTCGAAACCGAAGGTACCTGAACACTGCACTTCAAAATGACGGCTCTTCCGGGTAGCCGTCCAGTTTACCGACGCCTTATTTCGTCCGGTGATCCGCAGCGAACCGCCCTTTAATACTTCTTCGCCATTCTCCGTTTCGATCACGAACCGCATTTCACCTGCCAGGACAGGGTTATTGCTCTGATCGTTCAACTGGTTGCTCCGATCATAACGGGTAGAAAGGGATTGAGGCAACCCCTCTTTCGACAGTTCCATCGTCCCTCCCAGCCAAGAGATCGTTTGCTTCTGTAATTGAACGGGAATATACGGAGCCGTCGGTTCATCGGCATTACCGATGGAAGAATCCAGCCAGCGCAGACGGGTTTTACGCCATCCTTCGTTATCTCCGTGGTTGACGATGGGAGAACCTTGTACAGTCAATTCGCAGGTAATCTCCACCGGTTTTGCATCAGCTGCTTTAATCGTCACTTTTCCTTTATAAACACCGTCAGCCGTTACGGGCACATCAGAGCCGATCCATAATGCCTGTACATTTCCTTTGGTAACGTTCACCGTCTTTTTAAAAGGGTTACCGTTCGTATCGGTTCCTCCCAGGTTAAAGCAACGGAAAGCAGCCGCCGGAATCTTATTCCCTTTTTCATTCTTCCAGTCAGAGAAGGTTACAGACAGGTCCGATACAGTTTCATACGGAGCAAAGACTCCCACCTGCCAGGTATAGAACTCACCCGGAAGGCAATCGCCCTGGAACTTTGTACGCGAATCGGCCGACCGTTCCACCCAACGCACAGGTATCGCATCCGTCATGCGGATATCGTGTTCCCGGTCTTCCGTAAAACAGAAATAACCGGCTTCCGGGTTTTCCTGTATCAACTTCTTCACCGCATCCGACGAAGCGACACGGCGCATTTCCGAGTCCTGCTCGTTCACCGTACCCTGTCGTTTCAAGTCATCGAAGGCATTTGTTACATCATCCTGCGCCTGCATCACACAAGGCAGGGTCAGAAGCGAATACACCATCAGGTACTTAATTTGTTTTCTCAACATTGTAGTATTCTTTTGATAATTGTTTGTATTTGTCCAGCATTCGGCGGGCAACGGTCACTTCATCTCCTTCCGTTACCGGAGTACGGGCCTTACCCGGACGATCGACGAAAGCCAACTCCCAGTCAGCCAATGAATCATAAAACTCATTCGCACGGAAAGCCTGGCGGCCTAAATCCATCTTTGCATCTTCCTCCCTGTAAGCCGTTCCGTTATCGAGATGTCCCTGCAACATATCATAGAACTTCGTCCAGCGTTGCAGATAATACCCCTCGATCAAACCGGTCCATTCGCGCCATGAATAATCGAACTGACGAACATCGACCTGTCCGCCCCAGATAGTCACCAGCGAAGAGGCATTCTTTTCAAACAAATTACGTTCCTCGTCGGTCGTACCCCAGGCACGGGCATCCGTCAACCACTGGTCAAAGTTAAACTCTGTACGGGTACGAAGCAAGATATCTACATCTTTTAATAACTCAAGGAAACGTCCGGAGTGCAGGGCAAACGCCTCTTTATCCTTTTTCTTAAATGCTTCCGCCGCTTTTTTATGTATTTCCTGTCCCAGGTTAGACATGATCTGACGCTGCACATCGACAATATCGAAACGATAAGGTTTGGAACCTTTCAATTGTTCCGCATCCTGCAACAAACAGGCTTCGGCTTCTATCAACGATTGAGGGTCGTAAGGGATATTGAAACCGGCATTCGGTCCCGACTTCTTTACATCCACAGCAGGACGGGCACAGATGATCGAACTGGACTCCACCCCGTTCGTCCCCGCACGATAAGGACCGGCAAGCAATAACTCCCAGGCCTTACCGGCAGCTTCGGAAGGTGCGCCGTAACGACGCTGCGCATATTTATCCAACCACTCTTTCAGCTTCACCGAGTCCTGGTGAACAGGCATCTCAAAGGCTAACTCATAGAATACGGGATTCTGTCCGATCGACTCCATAAACAAACCGGAGCCTACCACATTCGGTGTTTCCTGTTTCGCTTTCATAAACTGATTGGACGATATCAGCGGCAAATCTCCGTGAAGATTGACACGTCCGCCGAAGTTATGCAGATTACCTACCACAAAATCATGGTTACAGAAATGATCTTCTCCCCCTAACGCACCGTTCAGGCTCAATACGAGCAGGTCATGTTTCGGTACGACGGATGCAATATCTTTCCGGAAGCTCCAGGCTTGCATCACCCACAACGCATTCGGGTCGAATGTCTTCATCAATTTGTGGATAGAAGAACCTACTGCATTCAGATATTCAGGCGTATCCACAGGCGGTTTGCTTTCATGGAAAGGGTCGGCCGCATAGAGTCCGTAGGTCCCGTATAGTTTCTGTTCCTCTTCCAGAAAGGCTTTTCCCAGATCCGTAAACAGTGGGTCGAGCGGGTCTAACTGGCAGATACCTTCAAATCCGTACCAATCCGGTTGCTTCTGTATCTTGGCCTCCGGAAACTTTTCCATCATCTTACGAGGTACAGCACCGGAAAAACCTTGCTGTATCGGTGTCATTCCCAACTCCAACTGACGGTTTACCACTTGTTTACCCAATGCGATATGCGAATCGATCCATGATTTCGGCAGCGGTCCGCCGAAGCTCTCGATATTAGGCATCCACTGCCAGGCAAAATGGGCAGGATCGACCAAATAAGAACGTGCTTCCTCATCCGTAAAACCGAAACGAAGCAGTGTATTATACCAAACGCCTTCCAATCCGACAACCGACAAAGGCGTATTGATCGAGTTCATAGCCATATAGTCGATCTCACGCTGCCAGCGTTCCCAATCCCACCAGGCACCGGTATAGCTCAACGTACAATAATTAAAATAGACACGATACTTACCGTTAATGATCCGGTGTGTCGTCTCAGCCGGAACAGGCAGTGTTTCCGGTAAGTTCAACTGATCGCCGAACCAGGAGACATGGGCATTACAATGATATTTCAGGTACTGGTTATAAGCTGTTGCCAACGATACCGTATTGTTCCCGCGCAACACGACTTTGCCGTTCTCCCCGGCCACTTCATAGACATCGCTCCCGTTCTCCGGCCCGATCAGTTCCAGACAAAACTGTTTGCCATATCCAGGAGTTATACGTTCGATCAGGTCATAAGCCGCCTGTATCTGCGGGTCTTTCTGACAGGACATCAAAGATAAAAAACAAAAAAGCAAGAATACTTTACTTAGCATTTTCATGGTATAAAACTTTAAATTATTTCTTACTAGACGTAATAAAGGCGGTTTACCCTATGAATTTATAAAAATAAACGAAATATACCCCCCTCCGATCACTTCCTTATTAATCCTTCACGGTATGATTTTCTCCTACAAAATAAGGGACTTTTGAATTCAAAAGTCCCTTATTTTATAATCAAAAGTCCTGTCTTAACATTTCAAAAGACCGGACCTTTTTTCAAGTATCATAGATCTATCTTTACGGATGAAAAGAAACCGTTACTTCTCCTTGTATTTTATCTCCTTTCCGCAACGGTCTGTATTCTTTTTCTGCATGAGGAATCAGGAAATTTTCCTTGCCCGGATTATTATAATCGGCAATCAATAAACGTATCGCATCGCCCTCTATCCAGGAACGAACATGCTGTGTTCCGTCAGACAGGACAGTTATGGATCTTCCCGATTTATCTTTCAATCCGGCAGAATAGATATTTTCTTTTGTGGAACGGAACAGATTTGATCCGGCTGCCGTTTGGTCATACGACCAGGAGTTTGCCGGTTGTTTGGAAGGACCGGCAAGTCCGGATACAGGCAAAGAGGTATCGAATGCTTCTGCTTCTCCCTCCAGGGCTGCGATATGATCTGTCGGATATACACTCCAATAACCTTTCCGTTTCCAGTCCAAGTGAGTAAAAGAAGAAGGCAAAGTAAATACCAATCCGGTCTGACGGGGAGAAACATCCTGAAGCATAGTGAAATCGTAAGCGAATGTCACGTTCCCATCTCTATGAAAACGATATTCCAATGTGCCTTCCGCTTCTTTATAAATTCCTTTTACTTTTATACGAACAAGATCGTCGGCAGGCAGGCAAGTAATGGATTGAGCCACCCAGTTTTCACAAGTCGGATTGTAGGGATCAAACTTTTGGTTTTCGCCAGTCATCTGGATACCTCCACCTTCTCCGTTTAACGGCAGTACCATCAATGTCGGAGATTGCAGCAACACAGCATTGTTTCCCTGACCGGCAGACAATAACCCGTTACGTTTATCCACTGTAAACATTCCGCCTTTTGACTGAACCTCGATCACGTCATCCTTTTCCATGTAAGACAATTTGCCAGCCTGAATCTGCTCCTGCGGTTTCTGTTGTTCCGGCAGAAGACCGAAGCGGTATTCATCGATGTTATAGCCACGCACGCCAGTAACGGTCAATTCCAACATCTTCGTATTCCACAAAGATTCAGGCAACCGGATTTCGAATGTTCCTTCTGAACGGGGAGCCACATCTACTGCCACCTTACCGCTCTTTTCACCCACTTTCCATTCGATTGCACATTCCGACAGATTACTGAAGTTATGGCGATTCTCCACTTCGAAACGAACCCTGCCGTCGGCAGACATATTTCCTTTTAGCCTGATCTTCACCGGACTGTAGGCTTTCTTCATTTCCCAGTATTCCGGTTTTTCACGACGCCAACCGTCTAACGGTCCCCAGGTTCCATAACCGACAGCCTTTTCTCCCGGGAGGAAAAATGTATCGTCTATACCGACCCATATAGCACCTCCCAGTACCCCCTGGCTATGATACATATCACTCCACATCCGATCCAACAAGGGTCCCCACATCGAACGAAGTCCCGGGTCGGCAGCCTGTTCCAGACGGTTATAGGCATTCAGATGGCAGAATTCATCAAAGGTGACAGGGCGTTTGCTATTACGGTATTTATCCGGTCCGGTCGGTCCGGGATAATGATGATTGGTCACTTCCAATTCGCCTTCATCCGCATCCGGTCCCCACTGGCTGAAGATCCGTGGACGGGTCGGGTCCATTTGTTTGACAATTTTTGCTGCTTTTGAAAAGAATTCTTTATACAGGAGTGATTCATTTCCCATCGACCACATGATGACAGAAGGATGGCTTCGGTTCAAGTTCACCATTTCCACATGCTGATTAATCAACCGGGCATGATCATCTTCCGTAAACTTCGTGTTATGTGCCCAGCAGAAAGGAGCCTCTACCTCCAAAAGCATACCCAGTTCATCACAAGCCTCCAATAAAGCTTCATCGGGCGGATAATGGGAAGTACGGATATAGTTTACGTTTCCACGACGGAACAGTTCAACATCTTTACGCCACATATCTTCGTTCACGGAACGTCCGCGCAAGGGCATCACTTCATGATGGCATGCACCACGCAGCTTTACCGGCATATTGTTTATATACATCTGATTGCCACGAACTTCTATCTGACGGAAACCGATACGGCGAATCGTTTCGTGCAACACCTTTTTTCCTTCTTTCAGTTGACAGGTAAAGGTGTACAGATTGGGATGTTCCGAATCCCATTTCTCCGGCTTCGGGATCAGAAAGGAGACTTCCATTTTCTCGGAAGCTCCTGCTCCTATCTTATTTATTGATTTTGTATCTTGCTTCAGTGTAATCTCTTTTCCGTTTTTATCTTTCAACGTGAATTGTAGTGAAACTCCTTTGGCTGCTGCCATCGATTCATTGGTAACTTCCAACTCGGTTTTCAGCGTGGCATCCGTGTATGTCGAATCGAACAATGTAGCGGCATGGAACATCGACAAATTCACTTCCGGCAAAGCAAACAGATATAGATCACGCGGAATCCCTCCTAACGGATGAGCTGCATACTGAGAACCGCTCGATGTGGAATCCGCCAGGCTCTCCGATTTAACCGAAACAGCTATCCGGTTCTCTTTTCCGATTTCTACCAGCTTGGTCACATCCAGTTCAAAAGCCGTAAAACCTCCCAAATGTGAACCGGCCTTCTTGCCGTTAATAAAAATCTGGCTGTCGCTGTATATCCCGTTACAACGCAGTTTTATTCGCTGTCCGTTCCAGGACGAGGGGACAGTAAATGTCCGGAAATACCCTGCTGCCTTCCCTTTCTCCACTTCAAATCCCTGCATCACCCACTCACCGGGAACTTCAATATTTTTCCAGTGATTAACCTGTTGTTTCTCCCAAAAGTTTTTCTCCGGTGACGGGTTGAATTGCCACTTTCCGGACAAAGGTATTTTTTGATTCTCCACTTTCACCGGTAAAGGGGAAAGGCGGGGAATAACGAAGTCTGTTGCATAAATCGGCAAAGCAAATAATGCAACAAGCAACAATTGAAAAAATCGGTATAACTTCATCTATATTACTATTTGATTTCAAAAGATCGTAAATACAAAGAAATATGCTTTTTCAGAATAACCCAAAACGATGCGAAACTTAAAATGATATATTTCGGCACGGATTCCATAAAATACATTCGGATAAGGAACTTAATAAAAAAAGGTGCAAACTCATTATTAAACTTGTCAAATAACAAGTATCATAAAAAGTTGCACCCTATGTATCAATACCCCGGATTCTGCTTCATATTAGGATTCCGATCCAATTCTGTCTGAGGAATCGGTAACAGATAATTTCGTTTAGCCTGGAAAATACGCTCTTCCAATTTGATAAAATCATCACTCCAAGTAACCTTTCCTGTTTTAGAATCAATTGTACCATTCCGACTACCTATAGCCCAACCATTCAATAAAGTAGGTCCTAGGTCCCAACGCTTAAGATCGAAATAACGCAAACCTTCAAATGCCAATTCTATCCGACGTTCATAACGGACTATTTTCTCATTCAGCTCCGTAGCCTCCGGCATACCAGCCCGTTTGCGAACGGCATTTATATAACGGAGAGCCTTGTCTTTATCTTTTCCGGTCTGTAAAGCACATTCGGCAAATGTGATATACATCTCAGCCAAACGAATTACGATAGCATTACCATCATGGTTGTTAGCATCAACCACCGACATCGGATAAATATACTTTTTCACCAGCAGACCACCTCTCGAAGCTGCCGCCTCTTCATGGTAATCCAGATTCTTACGATCTGCCTGACCATCAATAAATTTATCGAACGGGTTATAATAACGTCCGTTATATTCCTGCCCTGGACATAGAACGATCTTAGTCAATCGCGGATCACGACCTTTGAACGGCTCGTTCGGATTATAACCAGAACCCGTTTCATCGATATATTTACCGTTTGCCATTTGGAATGCTTCAATAAACGGCCAAAGTGCATTCAAAGCAGACCATCCTCCTTCCGTTGCCGGTAAATTCAGTTGGGGAAGCATATTGAAATAGTCATTCTTCATATACTGTACATCCAAAATAGCTTCTTTATTGGACAATTCAGCAGAAGGCCAAAACATCTCCTCATATTCAGGATACAACTCATAACAAGACATATTTATCACTCCCTCAGCCGAAGCCTGTGCCTGTTCATATTTTCCAAGATATAGTTCCAGACGAGCTTTCAACGCCAAAGCAGCTCCTTTCGTGATATGTCCTCCCGATTCTATCGTGTTTTGAACTGGCAATACGGCAGCAACAGCTTCAAGTTCTTTCAATACGAAATCTTCAACTTCAGCTTTAGGAGTTCTTGACAAATTAGCTTCTTCTGCAGAAGTTATCACTTTATCAACCAAAGGAACATCCCCGTAATACATGATCTTTCCATAATAATCGTATGCTCTCAGGAAACGAACTTCGGCCTTATAACGTTCTTTCTTATCCGCATCCATCTCTACAGCTTCTATCTTTTCCAGGAAATTATTGTATTTACGAATACGGTCGTATCTGAACCAACGGGTTGCATCACCGTCTACCCAAGGAGCATTCAATCCTGGAGCAGAAGTCGGTAATATCTGTCCGTTCCCAATAGATTGAAAGTTATAGTCAAACTGCTCATAACCATTGTCAGACGCCGCATCCATAAAAACAACATTCGATATGGCTTCCCATCCTTTATAACAGCCATTCAAAGCCATGTCTACATCTTTCTCACTCTGCCAAAATGTTGCATCCGACAATTTATCCTTTGGCGCAACATCCAGAAAACTATCGCCACATGACAATAAACCCATCATCAGTGCAAATCCTATTATATTCTTTTTCATAATCTGTGTACGTATTAAAAAGTTATATCCAAACCTATAGTATAAATAGCAACCTGAGGATATGAATATCCGGCACTACCACTCTTCACCTCCGGATCGAAATCTTTCGGGAACTTGCTAAAAGTCAATAAATTCTGTCCGCTTACATATAACCGGGCTCTGTTTAAGTGAATGTTTTTCAACAAACTTTGCGGTAAGTTATATCCTATCTGCAAATTCTTTAAACGTAGATAACTAGCATTCATCACAAGAAAAGAACTCATGACACGATTGTGAGACTGATTAATCAATATACGCGGATAATGACCTAACTGCGTTACTTGTCCATTCTCTACAATCGTACGATCGAGGTGTTTTTCCTGCGCATTCGCTCCATCAATAAATCCCCACATCGACTCACGATCTACAGTACGATAAACGTCTGCCGCTCCTTGGAAAGATGCCAGAAAATCGAAATCACGATATTTCATATTCAGATTAAATCCGTAAGTAATATTCGGAATCGTATTCCCAAGAACAACCCGATCCTCCGCATCTATCTTTCCATCATCATTCTGATCTTTAAATTTCAAATCACCTGCTTTAGAGTAAACAGAATGAACCGGACTGTTTTTAGCTTCTTCGTCCGACATAAATATTCCAGTACATTCATATCCGTAAAAAGAATTCCAGGAATAACCTTCCATTTTAATATTATCACCTTTCTCCGGATTAGGATATTTTTCAACTTTGTTTTTATTATATGCCATATAACCATTGATATCATATTCAACATTTCCTATTTTATAGGAATGTCCCAACGACACCTCTACCCCTCTGTTTCTCATGGCTCCGGCATTAGATACAGGTGCATCCAATCCAAAAATCAAAGATACAGGTACTACTGCCAAAATATTATCGGTATACCGGTCATAATAATCGAAAGAAACATTGATCAGGTTATTCTTAAAACCGGCATCAAAACCTAAATCCAGTTCTTTAGTCGTTTCCCAGGTTATATTGCCATTATTCGCTTTTGTCTGTACGGCACCATCTGCCACAACATTATTAAAATTATAATTCTGTCCTAAAGCGATCATTGCAATATATTGATAATCATCCGTACGATGGTTACCCAGCTTACCCCATGAACCTCGAATCTTCAGATTATCCAACCAATGGATATTTTTCATGAAAGCCTCTTCGGAAATACGCCATCCGGCAGAGAAAGAAGGAAATGTTCCCCAACGATGTCCTTTTGCAAACTTGGAAGAACCGTCGCTTCGCAGATTAAATTCCAACAAATATTTGCCTGCATAATCATAGTTGATTCGTCCGAAATAAGAACCTATGTTTGTTTCAAGTGCACTGCCATTATTACTCCATCCATTTGTCGAACCACCATCCAGTTCTGTCAATTCATTACTTGGAAAATTCTTACGGTATGCTTTCGTCAGATTCTTTTTATAGGATTCTCTGGATACACCCAACATACCTTTGAATGAATGTTTACCGATTTGTTTCTGATAGTTCAATAATCCCTGGAGAGTGACTGTCATCCAACGATCCAGATAATCTTCTACACTGTTAGGACCTTGTACGGAACCATCCCCATAAGTAATTTCTTTAATATGTGTTTTTCCATCATCAAAATTGTAATCAATACCGGCAATACCTTTTAAGGTCAGCCCATCAATGATCTTAAGTTCACCGAACGCACTACCCAATGCATGAGTATAAACCGATGTTGCTTTTCCTCCGGCTTCGATCCAGGCGATCGGATTACCATCAATATGACGCCCGTAAGTTCCGTCGGAATATTGATTGACAAAAGTATTAGGAATACGATTGGCCTGACGGAAGAACTGCCCCATACTATTCGAATATGGATTTGTCGGTGCTACAATCTCCCTGCGGGACAAACTTGAATTTATCCCGAACGTCAACCATTCAGTCACTTTGCTATCCAAATTGATACGGACATTATATCGCTCATGTGAAGTATTTTTCGTTAAACCATCCTGACTATAATAAGCCAACGATACTGCATAACGTGTCGCATCGGTACCACCATTCAGACTGATATTATGATTATGGGTAAATCCACTTCCCTGCAAAAGAAGATCCATCCATTTCGTATTCGGGTAATTATCCGGATCAGAGCCGTTCCGATACTTTTCAATATCTTCTGCCGTATAAGCAGGAGCTGAACCTTCATTAATTCTTCCTTCATTAAATAATTCTGCATATTGTGCAGAAGATAAATGTTCCGGTGTTCTGATTGCTTTCTGCCATCCGACATATCCGTTATAACTCAATACTGGTTTTCCTGTTTTACCCCGTTTGGTTGTTATCAGGATTACTCCGTTCGCAGCCCTGGTTCCATAAATAGAAGCTGCCGCCGCATCTTTCAAAACACTGATATTTTCAATATCGTTCGGATTGACATCATTCATTGAACTTTCCAGCCCATCGACTAATATCATCGGGTCTGAATTATTCATCGTACCTACACCACGGATACGGATAGAAGTTTCTTCACGTCCGGGCTGTCCGGTTTCTGCCGTAATAGAAACACCCGGCAATTTTCCCTGTAACATATTGGCGACATTCGTAGCCGGAAGTCCGCTCAACTGATCTCCTGACACCGCAGAAACAGCCCCTGTCAGATTTACTTTTTTCTGTGTACCAAAACCGACTACAACCACCTCATCCAGTTTTTGAGTATCTTCCCGAAGAGTGATCTGAAAAGATGACTTATTTCCTACAGGTATTGACTGTGCCAAATAACCGATATAAGAAATTTCCAGTGTTGCCCCTTCCGGAACTTCCAAAGAGAAATGCCCATCCACATCTGTTATAATACCATTAGTCGTTCCTTTTTGCACAACATTGGCTCCAATAACAGGAAGACCTGTTTCATCGACAACCGTTCCGGTAATTTTTTTACTTTTTTGCTGACTTACATCATTGTTCAACTCGGTTGTTACCGAGTTGAACTGATTATAATCAGTTCCGGCTTTTAAACTGGAGAAAGAACCTGCGCCTAACAAAGTGACAGCAAACAAATATCTTCCTCTTTTCCAAATACACATTTTCTTGCTTTCCATAATAATAATAATGTTTTAATGAAAACTACTTTACACAATGCTTAATTCGATAAAGATTTACAATTGCAAAGTAAGCTATGATCTCATTCTCAGCAGGTATCATACTTAGGACAAGAACTTTTAAATTCGGAACAGATTTTTTAATAATGTATCAAATTAGGAACTGACACCAAAAAACATCCTGTTACCATAACAATAACAAAAAAAGTCGGGTATGACTCACTCACACCCGACCTTTATATTTACAGAGCAATAACTCTACTTTATTCTTCTCCTACCAATTCAGGCAATGCCTTTTTCAGTATCTCTTTTGCCTTCTCGTAATCCTTTTCCATTACATATATCTCTCTTTGAAAACCAGGGATATTCAGTACGGAAGAGATGATCTCGTTTTTTAGAAAAGACTCAATACCGTCATTTCTCAACAAATCCTGCAACAAGGTTGCCTGGAATTCGTTATCTAATGTTACCAAATAAATTGTTTCCATACCTTTATGAATTTAGAGGTCCTTATTTCTCAAAGATATGTTTTTTTATTTGGAAAAACAAGCTTTTTAGTCGCAATCTAATACATAAACATTACATTCTAAAAACCTCTAAAGAGGACTCTTCATGGGCTTCTTTCATCCGATTCCTCATTTGTTCCACTATATCCGGATGTTCGGAAGCAACATTGACCAGTTCATTCGGATCGTTTTCCAAATCAAATAACAGGAAATTGCCTTCTCCCTCTTTTTTAATGTTAAGTATCAACCCCTTCCATTTTCCTATACGGATAGCTTTCATTCCCTGCCCTTCCGGAAATTCCCAATAAAGATAGTCATGTTCTTGTTGCTCCTTACCTAACAATTCCGGTACAAAACTAATTCCGTCCGTACGTGGAGCACCTATTCCCGCCAATTCACAAAGAGTAGGCATTACATCCCACGAAGCACAAACGTGATTACTGACAGTCTTTCCTTTAATGCGTCCTTCCCAGGTAACGATTAAAGGTACACGGATTCCTCCTTCACGCAGGAAACATTTTCCCCATCCATAGTCAGATTCAAAAGGTTTGGCACTATCAAACCAGGGGGAATCCGAACCTCCGTTGAATGTAGGACCATTATCGCTGGTAAACATGATTACCGTATTGTCATATATGCCGAGTTCTTTCAACTTATCGATAAGTCCACCAATCTGCTCATCCCAATAACTGATCATAGCCGCATAGGTTGCATGCGGATAACGACAAGGGAAGTATCCCTGCTTACCCGTATAAGGCTCTTCTTCTCCAAATTTATCGACATAATATTTTACCCATTTCTCCGGAGCCTGCAAAGGGACATGCGGCAACGGAGAAGTCCATGCCAAATAGAAAGTCGTATCTTTGTTATTCTCTACGAACTTCAATATCTCATCATACATCGGATCACAACTGTAGACTTCTTTTGTGTACTTCGCATAACTATCTTCACTATAAATATCCACACCTTTATCCAGCATCGTATTAGGGACCAGCAACTCGTTCGGTAAATATTCACGCGCTTCATTCCGGTAGAGAAAAGGAGGATAATAAGTATGCGCCTGCCTCTGACAATTATATCCGTAAAAGAAATCAAATCCCATTTTATTGGGAGTTCCCTCCGACCCCGGATAGCCGAGTCCCCATTTACCGATACAACCGGTTACATAACCGGCTTGTTTCAATACAGAAGGAATCGTCGCTGTACCAGCAGGTAAAGGACGTTGCCCTTCCAATGTGGAATCAGCCAACATAGCATGATGATCTCCGACAGCTCCCCTTTCCGACATCTCATCATTACCTCTGATATAAGCATGGCCGGAATGTAATCCGGTAAATGTAACACAACGGGACGGAGCAGAAACCGGAGAACCGGAGTAATTCTGCATGAAACGCATTCCCCGTTCTGCTAACTTATCTATATTAGGCGTTTCTATTTTTTCCTGTCCGTAACAACCCAATTCGGCATATCCCAAATCATCCGCCAAAATATAAATGATATTAGGCTTTTTAGCTACTTCTGTCTGCTCTTTACAAGAAAACATTAAAGTTGCCAGGACAGGCACACAAACATATTTGTTGTACAAAAAATGATTCATCTTTCTTTTATTTGTCATTATTCTTTATGTTGTTATTCATATCGGATAAACAGGACACCATTCCCTGGGACTTCTATCATCTTATCCAAACTTACAGATTTTCTGTCCTCCCATATATTTAAAAGACGATAATCCTTTTCCGGAGCCAACCCCAACTCTTCTTTTACAAATCTCCTGCTCCGAGTCTGTTGAGTACGATTAAAAATACCGATCCATCCGGCTTGCCGGTCTCTTTCTTTTACAGTCCAAACTTCAATGCCATTCTCTTCATAGATTAAATTGCCCATTACCCCATTTTGATTACAGGCAAGCATATCCTTGTTTGTTAACAAACGAAGAGTAAAGTCATCGATGGACACTATACATCCTCCGTAAAATAACGGAGAGGCAGCCATCGAACGTTGGGTTATAAATGTATATTTCTGAGATTCATTCAGTTCACTCCAACGATGGGTACCACGTCCGGCCAATGCTATTTCTTTTTGGTCTTTCGTCTTCCGGCCAGGAGGAGACATCAGTTGCAACTCACCAAACGGAATCATATCCAAATCCGGCCAAAAACCAGGTTCTTCTTTTCCTTGCCAACGTTTCCACGCATCAAAAGAAAGATGGATGCTATGTTGCGTATCCCAAATATCTGCAGTAACCCGCAACATATTGGCTTTCCGTAAAGCCGGCAAATCTTTCTCTTCCACCTTATCACCGGGAGAAAGGCTTAAAACGATGGGACGACCACATTGCTCAATAGCTTTCACTATTGCTTCCACTTCTCTCGGATAAGGAACAATATCATCATACTTTATGAAATCAACACCCCACCCCGCCAAGTGGCTGATCAAACTGTTATAATACGCCTGGGCTCCGGGTTTATCCATATCAATTCCATAATTATAAGTACACCAGGAACAAACATTCAAAGTGTCGGCTATATCTGCCGCCCGAAAATCCGTTCCTTTTATCGGAGTATTCAAAAGTACAGCTTTACGGGGAATCCCCCGCATCAAATGTAAACCGAACTTTAGCCCTTTGGCATGACAACTGTCGATGAGACTCTTAAAGCCATTCGGAAAGTATGTTCTTGAAGGTTCAAACAACCCATATTCATTGATATGAATATCCGATGCATGCCGCTCAACAGAAAAATGAGTATTCTCCTCCAACTCATATTCCCCAAACCAGCCATTATCGATCACAAAATAGACATACCCATAGGGTTTTAATTTTGTATTCATCGCTTCCAGGTTTGCAAAAGCTGCTGCTTCATAACAATAAACTCCATAAGAATTGAAACTATTCCATCCCATAGGAGGTTTATCCGCCAACAACCTAGTCTGTGCCTGTGTCATTGAATGCATGAACAGACTCACCCAAAAGAAAAAACAGATAGAGAAACTCTTCATATCCATAAAGATCATATTTAACGATATAGTAAAATCATGTACAAACAGGCCGCCACAAAAAGTGGCAACCTGCTATACATTACGGATCAATAATCATAACCCGGAGTTTTTCCCAAATTCGGATTTTTAGTCAACGCGCTTTGAGGAATCGGATAAACATACATATACTCTTTCCAGCCGAATCCCATGGCTACAGGATCATTGAAGAATTTTATATATCCTTCCGTATCGGTACCTCCTGTTATTTCCAGCTTCGGATAGTCAGCTTTTTTTATCCAGGCACCGGTTTGCTGTTTATTTACATATTCACCTTTATGCCACCGCTTCAGATCGTTCATTCTGAAGCCTTCAGCCATTAGCTCCACTCTTCTTTCACGACGGATTTCCCACAATACCGGATCCACTGCCTGGTCGCGCTTCGGATCGAATGAAGCATTTATATCTGAAACTTTCATTAAGGCAACACCTGCCCTCGGACGGAGTTTATTGATTGTCCGGTCAGCGACAGACTGGTCAAACTGCCCCATCTCCCATTTGGCTTCGGCATAATTCAACAAAGCCTCTTCAATTCTGAAAATCGGACAATCCGTTGTATTCTCCAGTTCACCGGCTTTTGCAAAAGAGTATTTATAGATAATATAACCCAATTCGGTCAGGAAGAACCCCGGGCTCGCCTGTTTTCTGAAGTTCGGATTATTTTGGACGATCTCGCCCGTATTCCAGTTTGTTACAGGGAGTGCTTTCACACCTGTACCGCTTCCTCCCTCACTGGTCGTTTCCAGTTTTGTCATCAGATCGATATATTCTCTGTCCTGCGGATCATCGGTATATGTCCAGGTTGTGTTAGGAGTTCCTTTATTTACTTTATAGGGAGGAGTAACCGTATAATACAAGCGTCTGTCCCTGTTCCTGAACTCGTCATACATCGTCTTATCACCGGCAAAACCGGATTCCGGGTTATAGATAGGTTTCCCATTCGTACATAAATAACTATTAACCCCATCCTTACTCATATCATAGAACCAGGAAGAACTTCTGTTATAACGATTCAGCATATGCGTACCATTGGAGGTTGCATAAGCCCTGTATAAAATAACCCCGTCGACACCTCCCAGTTTCTCCGAATTGAATAACAGGTCGTAACGACTACACACATTCGGATAGGCATCTATCAGTTTCTCTGAATATTTTATACATGCATTCAGGTAAACCTCCGGCTCCGATAAATTATGGTATTTACGCCACGTACCTTCATAAAGGGCAAAACGAGATAAAAGTGCTCTTACGACATGTACATTGATTGTATTGCTGCCTTCTCCGTCAGCTTTAATATGTTCTTCCGCCCATATCAAATCATTCAATATATTTTTTGCAACAAGATCCCTTGGATCGCGCTCTCCGTATAGGATATCCGTATCGTTTTCCGTTAAAGTATGCTCAACCCACTGTATGTCGCCAAAAGTAGATAACAACTGATAATAACGCAGAGATCTGAAAAAGAGTCCGACACTTCTCCAATAATCCTTATCTGCCTGACTCATGGAAGATGCTTCAATGTTATCAAGCATTACATTCGCCTTTCTTATAAAAGCATAATCATAATTAATCATATTTTGGGCTGGAGTCAGACGGTCGAATGCAAAGATCGACTCGTTTCCTGCCGAAGAATAAGATAAATTATCTGAGTTCCTATCCCCTTTGATTATATTGGGATCACTTTCCCCCTTATAAGAAAATTCATCAAAAATACCATAAAGATTCCATGCATACGTTTTAAAATTATCGTATGTTTTAAAAGCTGTCGCTTCCGTCTGTGATTCGATCGGGAACTTATCCAAATAATCATCACAACTTATAAACAGAGAAGAGACCAGGGCAATCGCTCCTATTATTTTTGTTTTTTTCATGACATTCATTACTGATTAAAATGAAACATTAAGACCAAAAGAATACTTCGTCATCAAAGGATAAACAGCTCCGCTCGTTGTCAGTTCCGGATCCTGTCCTTTGGCCAAATGATGCTTCGTAAAAAGATCCTCTCCACTGACAAACACTCTGACCTGATTGATCTTTATACGAGTTAACCATTCTTGCGGGAATGTATATCCTAACGTGATATTCTTAATTCTCCAATAAGCGCCATTGGACAAATATTTCGTTTGAGTATATCTGTTACGTGCCGAATTTTCACCGTCGCGTTGATAAATACGCGGGTAATAGCTATCAGTTTTATCCGGCATCCAATAATCGAGTGTATTAGCATGCAAAGCTGCAAACTCTCCGCATAGAGGCCATGAAAGCTGGCTGACAGCCCATACGTCTCTTTTTCCTATACCTTGAATAAAGAAAGAAAAGTCAAAACCTTTCCATGCGGCACCACCTGTGATACCAAAATGATACCGTGGGGTATTATTGCCGATTATCTTCCGGTCACCCGGATTATGAACCGTATTCTCTTCCTGAGAAATATCACCGCTTCCATTCAGGTCCTTATACAGAATATCACCAGGATTGGGAGTTGCCGTCCCTTTAATATAAGGTATACCGTCTTTTAATTTTCCGTTTTTCAAATTGGCATCCAGGGAACCTTCGACGAAATCATCGACTGTATAATAACGGTCTGTTACATATCCCCAAATCTCACCCATTTTCTTTCCTGTATAGAAGTTTGCATCTTTCTCTCCGTCAGCATCCGTATCCCAGTTATTAGCCAGATTACCCGTCGCGTTCTCAAATCGGGTAATAGTTGCCTGCGAATCAAACAGATTAAAGCCGATCGAATAATTTACACTACCTATCTTATCTCTCCAATCCAATTGCAATTCCCATCCCTTAGTCTTCAAATCGGCAGAGTTCATAAAAGGAGCAGTCGTTCCCAATACATCCGGCAGGTCAGCTGACGGTCCGAACATATCTTTTGTCCGTCTTACATAATAATCGAATGAAGCAGTAAATCTATTCTTAAACAAACCGAGGTCGATACCACCGTTTACTGTCTGCACTTTCTCCCAGGAAAAATTCTGACTAACCAGTCCGGGAGTATTCAATGTCCAGAACTGAGTTTCTCCGCTTCCCAACCAGATCGATTTAGCAGGGCTCATAACCGACAGAAATTGATAAGCCGGAATAACCTGGTTGCCGATATTACCATATGTTCCTCTTAATTTCAAATTTGACAGAAAATCAATATTCTTCATAAAGTTTTCCTCTGACAAACGCCAGGCTAATGAGAAAGATGGGAAAAAACCGAACCGATGTCCGCTTGGAAATTTGGAAGAACCGTCATAACGCCCATTCGTTTCAAATAAATACTTTCCGTTATAATCGTATGTCAAACGATAGAAAGCTCCCAGAATAGCATATTCGGAATAACTATCCTTTCCGTCCAACGTCCCCGTGGCACTGGAGATTGAAGGCAGATCCGGATTGATCATATCCGTTTTACTTTCCCAAAGTAACTCATAACGGTTGTTCTCACTATTGAAACCACCTGTTAATGCAAAATTATGTCCTCCAAATTCTTTCTCATAAGAAGCATAAATATTGGCAGCCATATATTGCGTATTACTCATATCCTTACGATAGAAAGAGTTTGTTCTGGTCGACTCCACCAGGAAATTCGTTCCCTGTACGAAATCAACCTTCTTGTCATAACGATCTTTTCTCGTATTTTTCTTGTCGTAGGTGAACTCACCGATAATTTTCAGATCTTTCAATGGGGACACTATTATTTTTCCCAATGCACGGAACACTTCGTCATTCGTTTCAATAGGTTCCAACAGATTGATCAGATTTCTGGGAGTTCTGAAAGGCAATTCTTCATCTCCAGTATTATAGTAACCCAGCGGAGAATATCCGGGTAATTGAGTCATTATATTCCACGGATCGCCACCTCCATTTGTATTCGGTGCAGAAGTTTTACCTTTCGCATAGTTGATTGTTAACTGGGCAGTAAGCCATTTTGTAACATCCGAACTCAGATACGAGCTGATATTCATTCTCGTGTACCTGTCTTTATCAGACACGAGTACACCATTCTGATCGGTATAACCAAATGAGAAACGATAAGCAGTCCTGGCTGTCCCGCCATTTACTGAAAGGTTATGCATTTGCTCAAAACCTCCGCCTTTCTGTGTCATATCCTTTGCTATATCATTCAGTCTTAGCTGATAAGGAGTACTTCCTTCCATCGTATAACCATCCGGATATTTTGAGGGATTTTGTTGATATTCATCCAGATAAGACAACCATTTATCCACATCCTGTCCACTCCAGTATGTCGAATAACCGAAATCCTTAAAAGCCTTTACTGTTTCATATACTCCTGCTTTTTCTATCAGCTCATAAGGTTTGCTGACAGTCAGGTTGGTTGAATAATTAAACCTGGGGGTTTCATCCTTACTACCTTTCTTTGCAGTCAATAAAATCACACCATAAGCAGCTCTGGCACCATAGATGGCAGCAGAAGAAGCATCTTTCAATACCGTAATAGACTCAATATCATTCGGGTTGATCGTATTGATATCTACCGGAACATTGTCCATCAAAATCAGAGGTTCAGCTCCGGTTATATTGGTCGTTCCACGGATATTGATCTTGCTGCTTGCTCCTGGAGCTGCATTTTCTGTTTTGATTTGTAACCCAGGTACAGCCCCTTCCAGTGCTTTCGACATAGAAGTCACCGGTCGGCTACCTACCACATTATCCATATTGGCTACAGAAACAGCTCCCGTCAAATTCGCTTTTTTCTGTGTACCGTAACCTACTACCACCACTTCATTCAGACTCTGTGTATCTTCTGCTAGAACGACATTTAAGGTTGTTTTACCCTTCAATGCGATTTCCTGTGGCTTATACCCTATATAAGATATGATAATTTCCGCATTATCGGAAGGAACTTCCAGCGTAAATCCTCCGTCAATATCTGTAATAGTACCGTTGGTAGTGCCTTTCACTGAAATATTTGCCCCGATGATACTTTCTCCGGTATGATCTTTTACCGTACCTGTTATCTTATGGGATTTCTGTGTGGGTTTAGGAGTCAATAATATCTTTCTGTTTTCTATCCGGTAGGAATAATCTCTGAATACATCGCTTAATATTCCTTCAATATTCCCTTTCCGAATATTGACATCTACCTTTTTGGTCAAATCGACCTCTTCCGTACTATAAAAGAAAACAAATTCAGTTTGCTTTTCGATGGCCTGTATAGCTTCTTTCAGCGAAACATTAGATAAATGTAAATCAATAGATGCTTTTTGTGCATAACCATTAACCGCTGATAATTGAAGAAAAGTAACAGAGACCAAAAATAGTATTAGTTTCATTTTCCTAAATGAATTAATGTTAAGAAAGGGCATATCATTCCCTCTCGTGGATTTTTTTTTCATATGTTTGTATTGCTTTAAATTAATAAGAAGCTCCCGATTGTCGCATTTTGAGAGCTGATTTTAATTACACACATTAGGCGGATGTTTCCAGCATCTGCCTAATTTTTTTCATTTTGACATTTATATCATAGGCTATCAGATTTAAAAAGGTGAATATTATATTTTATAAAGAACTATGGTATCGTCTTTTATGGTATAATCGATACGAACCAATATAGACAACATCTTCAGGATTTCCTCTTTCGATTCATTTCGTATCGTCAATGAATACCTGGAATCCAAAGGAACCCCCTGTTTACAGGAAATAGAAATGCCGTACCATCGTTCCATTTTCCGAAGGATAGTGGAAAGACGTTCATCCGCAAAGACTAACTTTTCTGCAGTCCATAATGCATATTCGGCAGCATCTACCCGATCTACTGTATAACGGTTTGTCTGCCTGTCGAGAGATAACTTTTCATTTGGAGAAAGAACACGCCTTTCTCCGTTACTTTTCATCATAACTTCAACTTTACCTGACAACAGAACAGTTTCCGAAATATTTTTCTTTTCATAATTCTGAACATCAAAACGAGTACCCAATACTTTGACCGACATATCGGATGTCTCTACATAAAAAGGAGCTTTTACATTTGGCGTTACCTCAAAATAACCTTCTCCTATTAGTTTCACTTTACGAACTCCCTCTTCAAATTGATCCGGGTAAATCAATTTACTATTACTGTTCAGCCATGCCAATGTACCATCCGGCAATGTCACAGAACCTTTGTGTCCGGGTCCCATAATAGCCTGGTTCATGACAACATTCACTATTTGAGATGTATGTGGTGTACTCTCTTTTCCAATAAAAAATGCCATGGCGGAACAGGCTATCAGCAAAGCGATCGAAGCTGCAATCTTTACCAAACGTATAGAGATACCATTTTTACTCTTTCTATTTTCAAATGCCAGTGCATTTTCCCTGAAACGGCTGAAAGCATTGGCACTTTCTCCATAACGTGAAGAGACAGAGGCTTCCGATGCAAACCATAAATCTCTCGTTGTGGCAAACTGCCGCTGATTATCTATGTTTTCATCCAACCACTCCAGTAATGCTCTCATTTCATTTTCCGTAGCAGTTTGATTCAAATATTTTATAATAATATCTTCCATTTTATTCCTTGTTTATAACTACCACATAAATCTTTCATTTATCCCTTGCCCGACACTTAAAAATAAACATCATTTAACACATAGTCTGTTACAAACAGCCGAATAAGTCAAAATTCGGATAGAAACTTGTATCGATCTATAAAATAAATATCTTTGTAGAAGAGAAAAAGCTTATTTGATCAGAGAAAAAATGCACAACGGATACGACATAACAAAAAACAAGGCCTTGAAACAAGACTTCATTTTTTTCGAGGATTTATTTCATATCTATTACTGTTCCCTACTTGCATTTGCCAACAAGTATACTAACGACAGGCAGGCTTCCGAAGATATAGTGCAGGATGTTTTTATGGCTTTATGGATGAAGCGGGACACGATCAACTTTAACGACCCAATAAAGCCTTATTTGTATAAAGCCACATATAATAAGTCAATCACCTATCTTAATTCATTACAAGAGAATGTCAATATAGACGAGCAAAATATCAAATTACAATTACAGCAAAAAATTATCAGCTTCGATCTGCAGGATTCATTATTACTGAAAGAAGTATCAGAAGAAATCATTTCATGTGTAGATACGTTGCCCAAACAATGTCGTAAAGTGTTTCTGCTAAGCCGTGGACAAGGGCTTAAAAATAAAGAGATCGCTTTACAATTAAATATCAGCGAGAAAACTGTAGAAGGACATATCAGTAAGGCTTTAGCAGAAATCCGGTCACATCTTAGAAAACTGGACTTAATGCCTATGGTAGGATATATCTTATATCAATGCATAGGAATCTCTTAAAATGAAATTCTCTAATAAAAAAGGGCTACCGTTCATTCCAACGTAGCCCTATACATTCATTAATAAACTATTTTTTTATAATGTAAACTCCCCTTCCAGGCGAATATCATCCGAAGCAGCTCCAACCATCACCTTGAAATCTCCCGGTTCGACCACCTGTTTCATTTCCATATTATAAAGAGATAATTCCTCTTCACCCAACGTGAAAGTAACTTTTTTGCTTTCACCTTTCTTCAAGGTAATCCGCTCAAAAGCCTTCAACAGGATCGGAGCCTGGGAAACAGAAGCGACTTTGTCGCAAATATAAAGCTGGACGACCTCTTCACCGTCACGGTCGCCGGTATTGGTTACCGTACAACTTATCGTTTGCAAGGCATCTTTGCCGTTACCCTTTTGCATTTCCAGTTGGCTGTATTTAAATGTAGTATAACTCAAGCCATAACCGAAAGCATACAGAGGAGTACCTTCGCTCTCTACGTAAGCACGCTGCTTGCCCTGTGAATAGAACAAAGGCAACTGACCTTCGCTACGGGGAACGGATACCGGTAAACGTCCGGCCGGATTGTAATCGCCAAACAGAACATCGGCAATGGCTGTTCCTCCCTGCTCGCCCGGATACCAGGCTGTAAGTAAGGCCTGGGCTTTCTCCGAAGCCAGATTCATATTCAGTGTACGTCCCTGGATATAAACAACAACTAATGGCTTACCTGTGGCGGCAAGGGCTTCCAGCAATGGTTCCTGATCACCCAATAAACGCAAGGTGCTACGGTCGTATCCTTCGCCACAATCCATATCCGATAGCACTTGGATTCCATCCGTAGAAACATCGGCAGCGCCGGTTCCTATATATTTCGTTTTGAAATCACGTGCACTGGAACCACCGACTACCAATACCACCGCATCGGCAGCACGAGCGGCTTCCACCGCTGCAGGGATATTGCTGGCCGTTACATCACGGATCGCACAGCCTTTCACATAGTTCACTTTCGTAGAAGGAGAAACTGCTTTCCGTATGCCATCCAATACTGTAACGATCTCTTCACGTTCCTGAGGAGCCGTATAGTCACCCAGCTGGTTATACATCATATCGGCATTCGGACCGATCACGGCGATACTTCTGATATTTTTTTTCAAAGGTAATACTCCATCGTTCTTTAACAGGACAATCCCTTCACGGGCTACCTCACGAGCCAGTTCCTTATGTACTTTCGAACGTACCAGCTGCTTCGCCTGTTCCGGAGAAACATACGGATTCTCGAACAATCCCATGAGGAACTTTAAACGAAGCACGTTAGCGACTGCCCTGTCGAGATCCTCCATAGTAATGGAACCTTCTTCAAAGGCTTTCTTTAAATTCTTGCCATACGCATTTCCTCCCAGGTCCATATCAAGACCGGCTTTCAGTGCCAAGATGGCGGCTTCCTTATTATCTTTTGCCACCCTCGCTCCGACAATTCCTTCGATACTTGTCAGGTCTGAATAGACAAAGCCTTTAAATCCCCACTGATCACGAAGCACATCCGTCAGCAGATATTTATTAGAAGTACAAGGAACGCCATCGATAGAGTTATAGGAAGTCATGATCGTTCCTACACCTGCCTCCACTGCCTTTTTGAAAGGGGGCAGATAATCGGAGAAAAGCTGACGCATACCAACATTGGCACGTGCACCGTTATGTCCGGCTTCAGGAATGCCGTAAGCGGCGAAATGTTTCAAAGTGGAAAAAAGATGTTTGCCATCACTTTGATCATTCCCCTGCATACCTTTCATAAAAGCAACGCCTAAATTAGAGGTCAGCACAGGATCTTCCCCAAAAGTCTCCTCCATACGCGACCAACGAGGTTCACGGGCAATATCCAATACCGGACCATAACCGATGTTAGCGCCTTGTGAGCGGGCTTCCAAAGCGATCGCCTCTCCCATTTTATACATCAGTTCCTCATTCCAGGTACTTGCCTGCGCTAGTGAAGTCGGAAAAACAGTGGTTCCGATAGCCATGTGTCCGTGCGGACACTCTTCGGCAAATAAGACAGGAATTCCCAAACGGGTTTCCTCCACTGCATATTTCTGTAAAGCATTCAGTGCTTTGGCTGATAATTCGGGATTCAAACCTGTCTCCAATGTCTTTTGTGTCCAGGGATCTGCACGGAGAACCGCCCAGAATGAACCGATAGGCATTGCTTTCATCCGTTCTTTATAAAGGTCGGAGGCTACTACGTCCTTTTTTGTTTTGGTATACATTTCCCAACCCAGCGGACAGCACAGCTGACCGACTTTTTCTTCGACGGTCATACGTCCTATCAGGTCTTTTACTCTATCTTCGACAGGTGCCGTAGCCTGTTTATATAACGGCTGCTGAGCCATAGCCTGTCCCGCAAAAGCAATAAGGCCGATCAGTAAAGATGTTGTTTTACTCATATAACTATATTGTTGTTTTATTTAAGATATTGTTGAGTTGACAGTTGTTGTCAATTGTCATTTGCTTACTGTAAACTGTAAAGCTATCGGTTCATTCTTTAATCCTTTCGGAAGAGTAACCTTTACTTTGCCGTCTTTGCTGGAGTATTTCACGGTTTTGTTTCCTTTCAGCATTTTCATCTTGCCTGTCGGAATATTTCCGCTCCATTCAATCGTTTCAGGCAGATTTTCCCCTTCCGGCAAAGCATAAACGGCATATAAGGTCTTACCGTCTTTATCCGCAGTAAACCAAACATTACCATCATTATAAACCGGAGTGATACGGGTATTATAAATCGCTTTTCCATTTGCTCTCAGCCAGTCACCGATAACATGCAGACGTTCAGCCACCGCATCTTCAATAGTTCCCTGTGCTGTCGGACCAACACCTAATAACAGACAGCCCCCTTTGGCTGTGATCTCAGCCAAAAGACCGATCACTTTGGTCGGTGACTTATAAGGAGCATTGGGAACCCATCCCCAGTCATTACTCAACGTAATACAGCTTTCCCACGGATTATTCAACTGCGTTTCGGGAATACTACGTTCCGGAGTCTGATAGTTTTCATTTCTTCCGCGGATCGTGCGGTCGACAGCGATCAACCCCGGTTGTGTGGAGGTACGCACCTTTGTCAATAACTTATCGAGATTGACATCGTCACCGGTTACCCAGCCGCCATCCAGCCAAAGGATATCGAAGTTACCATAATCGGTCATCAGTTCGTTCATCTGGTTATAAGTGAAGTCCTGGTAGTTTTTCCACCAGTCCGGATGATTTTCTTTCTTATAATTCTGACGACGGTTAGCTGTTGCGAAATAAGGATTCCAGAACCATTCGCAATGCCAGTCCGGTTTAGAGAAATAACATCCGATCATAAAATCTTTCTGGCGGAAAGCATCGAACACGTGACGTGCCACATCTTTTTTCGGATCAGTACCGAAAGGACCGTTTGCGATGGAGAAGTCTGTGAACTTCGAATCGAACATACAGAAACCATCGTGATGTTTCGTTGTAAAGATCATATATTTCATTCCTGCATCCTGCATGATATCCGCCCATTTAGCGGGATCGAACTGTGTCGGGTTCAAAGAGTCCTTCAAACCGTAATACCACTTCTTGTATTCATCGTAGGTCATATCTTTCCTGCGGGAGATCCAGTCTACGTCCTCGGAACAGATGGACCATGACTCTACAATGCCCGGAACGGAATAAAGTCCCCAATGGAACAAAACGCCGAATTTCTGATCCTGCCATTTATCCAGTTTATCCAAAACCTTTTGATCTGTAGGCCATTCATAGTCGGTTGAACGTTCGTGAACAAAACCTTGTACCTGTTGGGCGTTTACATTCATCGTCAAAACGGCTCCTGTCAGGCATCCGAATAGTGTTTTCAGGATTTTCATAAAATAATCGTTTTAATTATTGTACATTATTAATTTTTCGTTTAAGTCTACTCTTAACGGGGATTAAAAAAGCACGGCAAGATACAGAAAATATCCTAAAAAGCAAAATGTAATTCTGACAGTATGTAACAAAAAAAGATGCACGGATCTCATAGTAGATCCGCACATCTTCATCCAATTAACAATAATACCAAATAACTTTTGCTAAAGTATTTCTCTTACTATTTACTTATTAATGATATTTACCCACTCTCCTTTGCTCGTTTCAAAAGAAAGGATACCGTTCTCATTCGTAACTTCACCAGCATTTCCAGTGACAACCACTTCCTCCGCTCCAAACGGTGAAGCGATCCGGATAGTGCCGCCCTGCTCCGGATAGATATGCAGTTTGGTGATCTTTCCATTCTGTTTTTCTGCCGAAATAAGGAAAGCCCCCATAGCACGCAGGTTATCGAATGAAACGTTTGACCAGCCGGCAGGGATAGCCGGGAATACACGGATAATACCTGTGTGACTCTGCAATAACATTTCCTGAATACCGGATGCAAAAGCAAAGTTACCTTCCAGGGTAAACGGACGATAAGTAAATTTCGATTTACCGGTCTTTGTCTGGTCACCGTTCGCATGGAATGTATTTCGAAGGCAGAAACATTCGGCAAATGTACGCAGTTTGTCGGCTGCACCTTCGCCGTCGAAAGCACGGGCCTTCATGTTACCACACCAACTGTATGAATAGCCACACCACCAATCCGGTCCATAATCTTCTAATTTCTGAATGGTAGCCCGAATAATCTTCTGTGATTTTTCTCCCTGGCTCCAGTCCAGCAACCCCAGCGGATGAATAGCCATCGCATGAGAGAAGTGACGGTGGGACTGATCGTATGAGAAACCTTTGGCAAATGTCAGGGCACCTTCTTTATCGGTATCCAGTTCCGGCAGTTGTTCATTCAGCTTCTGCCAATGGGCGGCTTCTTCCGGAATATTCAGTTCACCTGCCAGCTCTGAAGCAGCGCCGAAAGCAAACTTCATTAAGGCCAGATCATAATTGGTCATATCTTTGAACCAGGCATTGATCGAATTATCATATATCTCCGGACTGGAACTCATCGTTAGTTTCCGGACACCCTGTGCATCCACTACGGATATCTGCTCCAGGAATGTAGCCACCTCTTTCAGGAATGGATAAGCACGGTCCTTCAGAAATTCACGATCCATCGAATACTTCCAGTGAAGATAAAAATGCTGTGCCAACCATGCTCCGGCAGTCTGCGACATAGAATACTGTATCCATCCGCCCATCGGTACACCTAGTAAAGTACAGACACCGGGCACATTCATACCGTCTGTTTCAAAATACTGACGGGTATATTCTTTGTAGACATCCCTTTGATTCCACAATGTATTCAGATAACCCAAGCCCTCTTTCAGATGATTGCCCGTATAGGTCGGCCAGTAACTAAGCTGGGTATTCAGGTCATGGTGATAGTCGCCCTTCCAGGGGGGTAACTTACCGTTATCCGCTGTCCAGACAGCCTGCAACGAGATAGGATATGAATCTTCACGGGTAGCAGAACCGTACTTATACATTTCATTATCATATTGTTTCTGTAAAACAGGATCGGGAAGTGTTATGGAAGACTGCGCCCAATAACTCTTCCAGAAATCCAAATGAGACTGATAATCCTGATTTATACCGCGCGTCATCGCTTCCTGCGTTTCATCCGATGCTTTATCTTGTACCAATGAAGAAGTCACACTCCACACTCCGCAAAGTGTTTGTCCTTTTTGCTCCCAGCGGACATTTACATCATATGAAAAACCATTCCACCCCTCCTGATGATAGGTGATCTGATTGGCATCTTCATTGATTTCCCCCTGTTTATATCCGAGACGACGCAGATCCTGTCCTTCCACAGAATTGCCGGCTTCATTTCCTCCGGTATTGTATTTGGGAGAAATCAAGGTCGGAGTGATCGATGACGGTAAATTCTCGAAAACAAACCAGCCGACCGGTTCGGTAGCATGGACAAACGTTTTCAATGTCGCCCCGTTCTCCCAGGTCGCTTCACAAAGCGCATTGTTCAGATACAAACGAACATCAGATGGAGATCCCAGTTCTTTCAACGAGAACTCCAACGCCGCTCCCGGTATTTTGGACGGAGCCGGTTGCCGGTCATACGGGTGATCGAACTTCTTTTGTACCGGCAGATAATCCCCTTTCATCACCTGCTCACGAACCCAGGCAAACCGGTTGTTCGGTCCCGAAATACTATCCATCGGGCGAAGATCCCAAAGGTCTGTCCTATCCAGTGAAAAGCGTAACGCCGAATCCCGCTGCCACACCAGGGCACCGACCGTCGCATTTCCTAACGGCATTCCTTCATCCCAGGTCTTTGCCAGATCCGGGAACTGCAGATCGCTGTCCGATGATACCACCGGCAGGTCAACAGATACATTACAGGCTGTCAATAGCCATACACTCCATGTCAGTAATAAGTTTTTCTTCATAATATAATACATCTAAAATTCTATTTTATCAACTCTCCTTTTATTCCGAAATCGTCGATAACCAGCAATCCGTTCCCCTCTTTCACTACGGCGATATAAAAATCCGTACAGTCAGGAGTCGTGAAACGGACGTTACATGTTCCGGGACGATTCAAGTCGTAGGAAAAGACCTCTTCACCGGTCGACAAGGATCTGCCAACCACCTTGTAAACATCCCTGGTATCCACCTTGTAATCAAATTCGACTTCATATACCTGTCCCGGAGCGAAACGGATCATGGCAGGAGAAGTACGATATACCTCCCCGTTTCTTTCGCGCCAGGTAGCCAACGACCAATTCCCGTGAATTGTATTATCCGTATAAACATCGTGTTTTTGAGACAGATGCGTAGTAAATGCACTGGGCTGACAAGCTATAAAAGGCCCCCAGCCCTCATCGACATGTTCAAAATCTTCAAAATAAGCATAACCGGCTTTTTGTGTTTGCAGGCATTCCACCAGACGAACATCATCGAAACATACGGCTGCCGTATCCTCTGAAGCGACACCGCCATTCAGTGAAAGAACAATCTCTTTTTGACCTGCCGGCATACGGAATGGTATCTTCAAACGCTGCCAGGTCGTCCGGAAACGATCCGTATTATCTGTATAATTCATGACACGGCTTTCCTGGATGGAAGTTTGTTTCTTCAACTCTTCTCCGCTTTGTATCGCCAGCGTCGCTTCTTTCCGGCCGATGACATTGACCCAAACAGAAGCTACATATTCCTTACCAGATATCAGTCCGTTCACCACCTGGCTGACACCGGCAGCATCCTTTCCTTTTATCTCCAGATAGTCCTGTCCGTAAGCTGTTTCCCTGACAGCCAAAGCATCCGTAGCTCCCTGCTTCTTCTGCCAATAGTCAAACAACTGGCTGTCGAAACCTGTATCTTTTACCGGACTACCCTCGCTCCAGATCATTTCCGGTAAAGGAGCCATCTCCCGTTTATAAACGACATACCCTTGGTCCGGCAAAGCATCTATCTCTATCCGACCGTTACGGACAGGAAGCGTTCCTGCCAACTTACGTCCCAGATCGCTCAAAGCATACAAATAAACTGTTTCCTGTCCTTTCCAGGATTCCGGCAACTGCCAGGTCGTTTTCCCTCCCTGTACATTATAGTGGTAAATCTTTTCTTCCGTTTCCGGATTCCAGGGAATGAATACACAGTCACCCGTCATTAGAGTCTGTTCTCCCCTCTGAATGACTGTTCCGTTCTTCCCGTCTCCCACGGCAAGTAAACCACTCTCCAATACAGCACGTGCCGTATCCAGCTGCAATACCGGATAATGCATCAAATACCGGTAAGGCAACTGTTTGGTAAAAAAGTTATGAATCACACCTTTAAAATCACGTCCTTTTTGCCAGCCCATAAAACCGATCTCCGCTCCCCGGTTATATCCTCCGAGTAAAGCCGGATGCATAGCATAGCCGTCCCGGTACTGATGATGAACCAAACGATGTATCAAGCTTTTAGCCTCCGGATTATAATGGATCCATACGGCCTCCTTATCAAACACATCTGCATCTTCCGTCCATACAGCCCAGCCATTTTGGTTGAATAACCGGGCAGTCTGATGAGCCAGCCAACGATATTCCCGATAGGTATCGAGATAAACAAAAGACAGGTCGGGCACATCTACTTTCAGCCGGTTCAAACGTTCTTCAAAAGAACCTGCCAGCATATCCGCCTCTTTGTTCAGGAAATAAGACTGGTCCAGCCAGCTCCATGCAGGCATATCCGTCACGATCCGGTCATTGAAAGCTCTCGCCTCCGGATAAGATTCACTATGATTGATATGAACTCCGATATGCGCATTGTATTTCCGGGCTTCTTTTGCCAGAAATGCCAGATCGTCCTTTCCTCCCGCCCGTTCGTTATAATTACCGGAGTAATCCGGATGGGCACTGTCATGCCCTTCGCTCTGATATCCTTTCAGTTCGAGCATCTGTCCGAAACCATCGGTTGCCAGGTAAAACTTCTTGATATTATCCAACTGGCGAAGGAACGGATACTGGGCACAGCTGGCAAAATTCATAGTGATCGTAGCATATGAGTTCTGTATCCTGTCTACACCGAAAGGAGCCGGATAGACACGCTGCAAAGCAACAGCTCCGTCTTGCCAGTCGACCTTATTGTCCCGATTGCAATCATCGGAGAGGATCACCTTTATATAAGGCAGCCCGACTAGTTCTCCGTCATGTCCCCGATACATCCACTCGTTCCCCCAAATACCTGTCACCACCGAACCGGGTGTCTGTACCGATCGATACAAAAACTGACGGGTCGCATAAATAGAATTACTTTCAAGAGTTGCCACTAACTTATCTGAGTTCAGCAGTACAATGGAACCATACTGGCTGGTATTATCGACAGCCTTCTCTTTCAACGGATAGAATCTGTCGGCATGTACATTATCTGCTACAGACAGGCAACTTCCCGGAACCGTATCCGATAGGGATACCAGATTATGATCCGGAAAAGCCAACGTCTTTACTTTAAAGTTTCCTTTTTCTTCTATTTCGGTTACGGATAGCTGAAACAGGTTATCGGTTACCTGACAGCAGACCTGCATCGTAACACCTATCTCTTTTACTTTTAATGTATACAGAATCCGGTCAGCTTCCGCTTTGCTTGTCACCTGAGGCTGATAACGATCACCATTGATCAGGATATCTTTTACATCAAAAGGCTGTCCGTCCAGCCGGGACTGAGTTTCTTTCCAAAGATAAGACTGTACGGATGGAAAATCTTTATTCAATACTACCTCCATTCGGGATGAAGACAAGGTATAACCGCTTTTCTTTTTAACAATCTCTCTCTTCTGCTCTTTCAAAGCCCGGCAAATGACATTGGATATCTGCACATTTCCCTGATCATGCACGCGGAAACCTGTCCGACCGGGCGAGAGAGGAAGATCCGGTATATATTTATGAGTAATCTGTTCCCCGTCCACATATACTGTCAGTGTACGTTCGATACAATTTACTTTGATATGCCGTAGATGATGCGCATATAATTTAGCAATATCACGGGCTATCTCCGTCTTACCGTTCGGTGTTTCCACATACCAATAGGCAAAGCCCAAATGATCCGTGGCCTTATCACAGCCTACATATATCCAATCGTTTTCATTTACATAACGGAGCAATACACCCACCTGTGCCGATGAATTTTGTGGCAACAGGTCGAACTCGACCGTACTGTTGACAGCCGAAAAACCATCCACCCATGCCAGGCTATCCTGTCCGCTTTTCAAATACCAGGTACAGGAAGAATCGTTTATACCTTTCTCCAATTGCGGAGAGGCGAAAGAAGTTACTGAGATCAAACAAAAAGTCCCTATAGTTAGGATTTTATTCATCTGTTTCAAAATTTATAGTGCTTATATGATATATTACCTGAATATACAAAGATAAAGAGTGAAAATATATTAGAGAAACATATTTCCACTCTCTTTTCCTGAATCTCGTATTTTGCAAAATATATCACCTTTTTTGCAAACATTCGACATGGATTATTCCTTTTTTACTCTTCCATTATCGCCACTTTCGAGATGACCAGATCCGGTCCGTTCTTTACTTTCGCTTTCAGACGAAGGATACCGTCGTTGGAGTCTTCACGCATAATATGCAGTTTAACCCATGACTCTTCCTGATCCTGCTTGCCGGATTCGTAATCGCGACCTTCGAAAACCAGATATCCCGTACGTCCTTTCTTATCCTTGTCTGCAAAACAAACATATAAAGAACCGATAATTCCCGGCGGACACTCGATAGTCAACTCCATCTCCTTGCCCTGCCATCCCGGAGATACTTTCCAGGTTGTTTTTTTATTGGCAAATGTCTTGTCCGGATTAGCACAATCGATATATAATAAAGCATTACTGAACTCACCCGTTACCGTACTTTTCAGCGGTTCGACAAAAGTAAACATCTTTTGCAGTGAAGGGATATCTTTCTCCAGCGAAGGATTGAAGTCTTCAGAATCCATATAATGCAATATGCTCTTCTTCAGCTGACGGGCAACCGGATTCTTTTCATCCTTCAGATCAAAGCCGCAGACAACCAGTTTACCCTTACCAGCTTTCAGCTCAAAGATGGCCGCCAGCTTGTTATTCCGATGGAAATCGTCTACCGGCTGAGCGATCGGTTTATACGCTTCCGGATAATCATTTATATAAAATGCCCTCGCATCTTTATAGACAGACTGCCATTGCCAGTCGCTATGAGAATCGGTCGGGAACTCTGCAAACAACGGATGTTTATCGCGTACCACCATGCCGATCGTATTCTTTCCCTGACCAGGGAAGAAAGTCAATGACCAGTATAAAGGATAGTAACTGATCTTATCGCATGTTTCCTCCGTACCCAGTGCGGCTGCCTGCAAAAGAACTTTTCCACCGTTTTCAAGATGCTTTATACAGGCTGCATCCATCCGGTCGGTTACGTAAACAGTTCCAGTCGACTCTTTCTGCCTGTCGGCAGAAGTATTTACCGACGGATATACCCAGATATTCCAGCGGTTAGCTATCGCCCGTCCCTGCAGACCGACTTCCACCGTCAGTTTCTGAGCCGTAGTTATCTGTGACAGGTCACAACTAATCTTTCCCCCTAACTCCGAACTTCCGACAGGCCAACGGCGTGAAGCCGTCTCACCGGAAGCGACTAGATTGCTATTCGCATCTTTTATCTTCCAGTAAAGGCCATCCTGCAAATCTTCCGTTCCGTAATGAGCCAGTTGCATCTCGGCAGTAAACGGCTCCTTGTTCTCCCAAACATATTTCGGCATACGCAGCAAAGTGACCGTCGTATCATGATGTGCCCGGAATTGTTCGGGCGTAGTAATACCTTTACTATCATAAAATACATCCAGCCATCCGATCAGTGCTTCTCCCTGTCCCTGATAATCCTGCATGCTGAGCAACTGGATTCCGGCACAGGAGGGTGTACGAAGGAAGGATTCTATCTCATATTTATACATGATCTGATTGAGCGCACCCGAAGCTGCAACAAACTCCCCATTCTGTTCTTCGATCCTATTCTTACGTGCCTGCTCACGAAACTCTTCCAGGTTACGGGCTTTCAGGACACCGGTATATTTCTTTATCTCCTCCCATTTGGGATAGACCGGCCATTGTCCGATCTCATGGGAAAGGATCGGTATGTTTGACTGGGAATAAACATCCTCAAAGTCCCATGCCGTGGAAGCTCCTCCGCGTAAACCGCGTGTTGCGCCCAACTTATCGATATAATGCGTGACCATATACTGATCGACTGGCATGATCTTACGGGCAGTCGATACGGCATACAAACGGCGGGAATCCTTTGCACGTAAAGGCTTTATCCATGATTCCATCACTTCAAAATCGGAATTACCCAACTCGTTACCGATACATTGCATCACAAAAGAGGGATGATTGCCGTAAGCATTGATCATACGGTGCAGTTCCTGTTTTACATAACGGTCGGCAGACGGATTTTTTCCCAGTCCCTGTGGATGACCTTTCGTATCCATTTCTTTCCGTTCCTTTTGTTCGACAGACATCCACCAGTCTATCCAGATCGTTTCTGCCTGGATATAGATACCGATCCGGTCGGCAGCCACAAAAGCAGCTTCGGGAGGACACCAGGAATGGAAACGGACATGGTTCAATCCGTAATCTTTATAGATACGGAAGATACGTTCCCAATCCTCTACCTTACAGGAAGGATAACCGGTCAATGGGAAATGAACACAATCGAGATTTCCGCGCAGGAATACCGGTTTTCCGTTGATCTGTATCTTCGACTTGGAAGAAGTTACTTCACGGAAGCCAAATTCTATCTCACGGGTATCGTATGTTTTCTTTTTATCCTGTACGGTAACTTTCAATCGATACAGATTCGGGGTAACATCATTCCACAGCTTGATGCCGGCGGGCATCGCCGCCTGGAAGTCCAGCACATTCGCACCTTTCTGTAAAAGTTGTTCAGTTATCCGGCTAAAAACGACCGCTCCACTCTCCCGCTCCGTCAGTTGCCAGGAGATACGGGTATCCACTTTCTTAGCAGATGTGTTCATGATCGTATCTGTTACCTGCAGAGTACAGGGAGAAACCTTGGTAAATACTTGCGGATTGGAGAAATGGATGGCTTCGACAGCTTTCAACTGTAGGCGGCCAACTGCACCATTCCAGATACTTTGTGTATATTCGGTATACACATGCCCTTTATCGCCGATATTATAGATCAGATCGTTATTGATACGGATCGTCAACCGGTGTTTTCCGGGAGACAAATAACCGAGATCATGGTAATGGGGAGTGGAGAGTGCATCCTGTACGGATACTTCTTTTCCATCGACAAAAACACGTGATTCCCATAAGACCCGTTCCAGTTCCATCCGGATGCGTTTTCCATTCCATTCGGATGGGATTTCAATTTCTCTCGAATACCAGGCAGGACCATAATATTTATAAGCACGTGTAAGGATACCGAAATCGGAGCCGGACGTTTTTTCACCATAATGCGCTTCATCGGTTGTTCCCGGTAAAGTTATATGATCGGTAAAAGAGGTTCCCTGCCAGTTTTCTTTCAACCCTTTGTCTTCGGGATCGAGCTTAAACTGCCAGGAACCGCTTAAAGATTGATTGTTTTGTATCTGTGCAAAAGCCGATATGCACCAATTGGCTACTAAAAAAAAGATTACTTTAGAGAGTTTTTTGTTCATATGTATTTTGTTATTGTCAAAAGTAAATGTAACCTTATTTGGTCATAAACCGGAAATTATACTCACTGAATGACCAAACTTGTTTTCCCTTCGGAAGAACAGCCTTACCCTTCTTTTTGCCTTTTTTGTCGACCGTAACAGTCAAGTCGATGCGGGTATACTCACCTTTTTCGAAATCATAGGATGAACCGTCATCATCATAAAGAGAATAGGTTGCCGGTTTATTTCCGTAGTGGCGTACTTCCAACGGATATTTCCTATCCTCAAACTTCGCCATAGCAGGCCATAAAGGAATTATACCGCCATCCTTTACATAAACAGGAATATGACGGCCGGGAGCTACCGTTATTACTTCTCCTTCACCGGCAAACTCTCCGGTATAGAAATCAAACCATTTTCCTTGGGGCAAAACCACTTTGCGCTCTTTCTCTCCGGCAAACAACGGAGCTACCAGGATATTCTCTCCTACCATAAACTGATCTTTCACTTCCCGGCGGATAGCCATTGCATATGGATTGTCCGTCGCATCCAGTTGTCCTTCTACCGTCTGTACTTCAGCCGCATATCCCTCTTCCAGGTTCATCGCCCGAACCGGAGGTGTCCCGTAAAAAGCATAATCAGCAAACGCGGTATATAAATAAGGAATCAATTGGATACGCAACAATGCTATTTCACGAATGTCGTCCTCTACATCCGTAAACGTCCACGGCTTCGTACCATCCGCCCAGGCGTTCAGTTGTGCTATCGGCGAGAAACAAACCGTCTGCATCCGTCGGAGCCACTCTTCCGATGTCTTGGAAGAACGAACTTCCGGTGTCCACAATACCCCGATAAAAGAACTGTTTATCAATGCCGTAATAAAACCCCGATGATCGTAATAATCATTATACAATACATATGGATAGGCATTCGTCCCTGCATTACCGGCACGCACCTGTCCGTAGGTACGCATATTCTTCTCACGATACATCTTTATGGTTGCCTGCTGCATCAGCGAACCATACAGGTTACGGAGCTGTTCCGCCGGAATACCGGAAGGGAAAGTAGCTACATCCGGCCAAAGCCAGGAATCATATCCGTCGTTTTCATCCATCTTATAACCGCTGATACCGAGATCGAGCTGGTGCTTGCGGAAATGATCGGTCATGATCTTACAGGCTTCCGGCATGGAATAGTCAGGCACTTCGCCCAACCAAACGGTATGCGAACCGGTATAGGGCTTTATCTTGTCATATACCTCGCTATGCTTGGATACATACGGATTCATCCACAGATTCAACCGGATATTCTTATCCAGCATATCCTTTACAAAACCGGGAGCATCCGGAAAACGCCCCTTGTCCCACTCGTAGGTACACGGATAGGCTTTGCTATGCCATCCCGGTTCAAGCCCGATCACAGACAGAGGGAATCCCCGTTTCTCAAACTCATCGACTTCCGTTTTCACATCTTTGTCGGTAAACAAAGTCGGTGTACGATGCCAGAACCCGAGTCCCCACCGCGGAGGTAAAGCCCCTCCGCCGTTATACAGGTTGTAACGGCGGACAACATCCAGCATCGTCGGACCGGCAAAAAATACCATTTCCACACCTTCGGCGGGAACCAATACTTCTATATTATCTGAATAGGGCTGTGCGGGCCAGGTCCGGTCAGTATTACGATCCTGTTCTTCGGGAGCATTCGGACCTTTGCGGACGGCAGTTCCTACCCAAAGATCTATGTAACGGGCCGAATTGATCAATACACCGTATCCGCGCGAAGAGATAAAGAAAGGAACCGGTGCATGGGTACGTCCGTTGTCGCTGCCGGTATAATGGTCCATGTGAAGCCGCATGATCCTTCCGCGTTGTTCAACAGTTTTAAAGTTAAGTCCCAGTCCGAATATCTTCTCCTCCTTTTCCAAAGGAAAGCTGATATACGTTTTACCATCTCTCAATTCCACCTTCACATCGGCGGGAGATATCGGCAAAACACCTTCCGGCATCTGTTGAAGAGCCTCTTTTTTCGGTGTGATATCGAGTTCACTTAACAGGTTGATTTTCTCCGGTTTTCCGACAGATAGTTTCCAAACTCCGGCGTACTCACCAGTGCTCCAATCTTTCGAAGCGACATTCGATTGAGCAAAAGAAACAGCCACGTAACCAATAGCTGCAAATAATAAGGTAAGTTTTCTCATGATATTGTGTTCTACATATTTAGATGCAAAATAAAACTATTTAATCAGAATAACAAATGGATGGGAGATATTAAAAGATGGATAATATTGTGATCGGTTTAATCTTTATACGAAAGGCTTATTTCTTCCTTATCTTCTGCATTTTGTATCCTTTAATTTTGTACCTTGGTTAAATTGAATTAGTATGGGGTCTTTTTCTATTTTGCATGTATATAAATAGAAAAAGACTCCCTTTCTATAATTGAATTTATTTTACATACAACATAACTGTTCCGCCAATCGTATCTCCCTTCTTTAACGGTTTCCGGAACGGAGCATAATAACTGCCCAGGAACATTTCATTTCCTGCCGTGACGAAATCGGCAACCAGGAAACGGATACGGTCTTTTTCCAGCCATGAACGCCAGTGTTGTTTTCCGTTGGAAACAGCTGTTACCTTATTTCCTGAATGGTCTGTCAGACCGGCATACCAAATGTTTCGGCGGGTTGAACGGAAATCGTTACTTCCCAACTCATTATAATCCAGGCTCCAGGACCAGCTCGGTTCCACACGGGGATCCAGACGGGCGGGCAGACCGGAATAGAACAACTCTGCCTCTCCTACCGGACGGCTGATATGGTCGTCGGGATAAACGCTCCACAAACCGTCACGCCGCCAAAATGTTTTATCGAATGCAGCGGGAGCCTCGAAGACCAGTCCCCACTGACGGGGATTCACGTCTGCCAGCGCATCGAAAGAATAGCTGACGGAAAGTTTTCCTCCGGCATTGACAGTCAGCTTATAACTTCCCTCAAACTCCTTATAGCTTCCTTTAACGGTAACAACAACGTTCTCTCCTTCTTTGACAGCATCTATCTCCGTCGGTTTCCATTCGGTACAGATATCATTAAACAAAGGCGTGTTTGCATTATGATTCGGGAAGCAACCTCCGCCATTCAAAGGCAATGCCATCAGCCATGGACCTCCGTTCAGTATCTCCTGTTTTCCCTGCTTCAGGGACAGGATTTGTCCGGTCGTACGGCTCACCTCGCAGGAGAAGTTCTTACCCGTAATACGGTAAACGTCATTGCTCTTCTTCAGTTGAGTAGCTGATGATTGCAGTTCCGGCAATTCGTTCTGGACCTGTTTGCCGACCGGAATGATATATTCATCGGCAACAAAGCCACGCGGATCGGTGAATGAAAGATAAAGTTCGTTCGCTTTATCCGGATTTTCGATCGGGATACGTATCTGTCCATTCTCTCCCGGTCGGATCGAAGCAAAAGATATACCCTGCTCCTCCCCGTATTTCCAACGGATCTGCAACTCGCTGAAATCCGTATATGTATATCTGTTTTCCAATGCGATGGTCAGTTCCTTAGCCGGAGACAATTGTGCGGTATGTACCCGTACAGGACTGTATATCTTCTTCATATCCCAATATTCCGGTTTCGGACGACGCCATCCGTCGATCGGTCCCCACGGTCCGTAACCGACCGCATCTCCGTTCGGCATCTGGAAAATATCGTCGATACCCGACCAAATGGAACCACCCAGCACACCGTCCGTCTTATACATATTATCCCATGTCGGAGACAAAGCCAGTGCCCAGTCACTGCGCACACCCGGGTCTGTTACCAGTTCGCTCCGGTTATATACATTCAGGTGGCAATACTCACCATATACCATCGGGCGGTCACTTTTGGCCGCGACTTTATATCCGTCCGGCCCCGGATAATGGATATTCGCTATCGGTGCCGTACTTCCCTGATTATTGAAGCCACCGTATGCCTGGTCGTGGAACGTATGCGGACGTGTAGGGTCTGCCTTTTTCACATAGACTTCCACCTGGGCAAACTCCTTGTTCCAGTAAGATTCATTTGCCATCGACCAAAAGATCACAGAAGGATGATTCCGGTAAAAATGAATGGTTTCCATATTTGCCTGCAGGACATACGGATAATATTTGCTATCCTGATAATCGAGTGTTTTCCAATTCTCGTTGGCATGATGGCCGATCCAGCAAACAGGTGCTTCTACCTCGACGAACATACCCAGTTCATCACAGAGCTGAAGCAATTCTTCACAGGGAGGATAATGTGAAGTACGGATAAAGTTACAGTTTGCCGCACGGTATAATTCCACATCTTTCCGTTCCAGCTCGGGAGTCATGACACGCCCCGTAAGCGGGTGCGCTTCATGACGGCAGACACCTCTCAGTTTCACCGGTGTTCCGTTTACCAGCAGACGGTTGCCAACGATCTGTACCTCCCGGAAACCGAAGCGTTTCTCGATCTGTTCAGTCGTACGGTCACCAGTACCCAATTCAATCTTCATCGTATATAAATGAGGATGCTCATTGTCCCATTTCTGCGGATCACGTACTTTTCCTGTCAGCCAACCGTTCCATGTCTCGCCCGGAGCCAATGAAGGAATCTGCTGGTCCAGCACAACCGGCAGTCCGGCAATGGAGAGACGGGCAGCGATATTCTCTTCAGTTTCTTTCCCGAAGTTCGTTACTGCCAGGTAGACTTTTAAGTCGGCATCCTTATATTTTTCATCCAGGTCCGTTACAATACGTATATCAGATATATGTACATCCGGGACGGTAAAAAGCGTCACTTTACGAGTGATACCGCCAAGTTGGTGAGCGGCATACTGCGTCAGGCTGCCCAGCATATCGGCAAGCGATTCGCTACGAACTTTCAGTGCCAACCGGTTCATGCCTGCTCGTAATGCCGGCGTAGCATCCAGTTCAAACGCAGTCATACCTCCCATATGGCTTCCTATTTCTTGTCCGTTCAGCCAGACGGTACATTCGCTGGAGACACCGTCGAAACGCAACTTCACCTGTTTTCCTTTCCAGTCGGCAGGTAAGGTAAATGTAGTCATGTATCCTCCGAATCCGGCCGAATCGACCTTGAAGCCCTGCATCGACCACTGCCCCGGTACAACGACCGGATACCATTCCCCTGCTTCAGCCTCCCGGTTCTGAAAACCGGCTTTCGGTGAAGGATTGAACTGCCAGGTCCCGTTCAACGAAAGAACCGGATCATATACGCCCGGAACACTGTAAGGTACAGCCGTATAAACCGGCAAATGCTCTTCTGCATTCACTGTCGTATCGACCCGGTAACTCTGCGTATGTATCAATGCCTGTTTCTGGTCGCCCTCGAACGGAATCGGTTTCTTCGGGTTGGAAGAATACAGATTCAGTTCGGACACCAGTGCATTCGGGCCTTTCAATACTTCGAAAACCAACACCAGCTGCCCGTAAGCAAATGCTTTCTTCGGCAGGTCGATGCGGTAACGTTGTTCTTTTCCTTTTTCCAGCAGAACAGGAGCCTGTACTTCGTTTCCATCGGCAACGATCCGTTGCTGACGCTCACTGTCAGAGAGATAAACGACCTCCAACTGGTAGTCAGCCTGGATATCCATCCGGTCGAAAGCATAAATAACGGTTCCTCCGAAATTGCATGTCCGTGCCGTGGCGCTTCCGCCTATTTCGTCGGGCATCGTATAATTATCGCCTTTTACCAAAAACGGCTGTTTGCCGTCCATACCGCAATCGTTGGAAGCGACTGGGTGCAAGGAAGTAGTCTGTGCACTTATTGTCAAGACAGAGAGTAATAATATCAAAGTACTTAGAAAAGGCATTCTATGCCTGGATTGTTCAAGGTTATTCATTCCGCTTTTGTTTAATATTTCACACTGCAATATTACAAATATCCGGCAGCTTACCCTCTATATATTATAAATGAAAAGAAAAGCGTGAGGGAACTATTCTTTCATAAAGATGTACAAAACGGAACTGTCCGCCATAAACATCCAACCGCCTCTTTCCCAATTTATGGCTTTATTTCATAATAATAATGTATTATCAAAGAATAATCAAGAAGTATAGTGTTTTATCCAAATTGTTTCCGTTACTTTGCATCAGAAACAATAAGAGATTTATTTCGATCTTACTCTAACATGTATCTTTCCGGTTCTCAAACACCGGGCATTTCCATCTCTGATAAAGACCTTCCTAAAGTTTTATTGTTAAATTATTAATTTTTTTATTTTTATATTTATGAACATGTATATTGGTAACCTTAGCTACAATGTTAAGGAATCAGATTTGAGAGATGTAATGGAAGAGTTTGGAACAGTTGATTCTGTAAAACTTATTGTAGACCGCGACACAAGAAGATCAAAAGGTTTTGCTTTTGTTGAAATGCCTGAAAGCTCGGAAGCTATGAAAGCGATCAACGAATTGAACGGTGCAGAATACGAAGGACGTGCTATGGTTGTGAAAGAAGCACTTCCAAGAAATTAATTGACTGACATATTATTGTTAATACATCAATAGAAAAAGGATATCTGTAACAGATATCCTTTTTTGTTTTTATATGCGTACTTTACAACCTGTATCATTCTGATTTCAGGCTATCTACCGGATTAGCATTGGAAGCGCGCCAGCTCTGGAAAGTGACGGTTCCGACTGTAATTACCAAAACGATCAGCAGTGCAACCATGTATACCCACCAATACATCGGTGTTTTATAGGCAAAGCTTTCCAACCACTTTTTAATGCCATAATATCCTACCGGGGCAGCCAGTGCAAAACAGATCAGGACAATATAAACATACGAACGGTTCAGCATCTCCAATATCTCCATATTCGTCGCACCGTGAACTTTACGGACTCCGATCTCTTTCCGGCGGTATTGGGTTTCAAATACAACCAACCCAAAGACACCTACAAGCGATATAATAATAGCCAGTATACTGAACACCGTAATCAGGCTACGCAAGTTCTCTTCCTTATGATACAGTTGGTTAAATATCTCATCATAAAACTCGATATCATACGGATAAGACGGGTCTATATCTGCCATCGTATTACGGATATGGGAAACGGTACCGTGTATATCTGTTCCGGCTTTCAGGCGGATATAGGAAACAGTCATAGGAAAAGGTATATTACCTGTCACAAAAGCAATATTATTCTCTCCGCTACGGAGTGAAGTAAACTTCACATCACCGGTCAGACCTACAATACGACCTGTTTTCCACGATGTTACCTGATCACCGGCTTCCATATTCATTTCCATCTTAGCCGCATGGTTAAAGATATACACAAAATCTTCCGACAGTTTGTCTGCAGGCGAAAAATCGCGCCCTTCCTCGACCGGAATACCCATGACACGCAGGAAATTCTCTGATACAGGGATCATGAAGAACTGGAACTCTTTTTCCTTTACATAACCGCCATTGGTGCTGTAACCATCCTTCGAACCTACTTTTTCCATGGCAAAAGCCACATCTTCGATACCCGAATATTCTTTCAGACGATTCACATACGTATCGTGCGACTTATTATAGATCTCCCCGCTCAAACGGACAATAGCGATCTGATCCTTATCGAACCCCAAAGAATATCCGCGCATATAATTGTTCTGAAGGCGGACAAAGCTGGCGCCGATGATCAACAGGATGGAAACGATAAACTGAATGCTTATCAGGATCGTACGCAGCTTGCGCCCGGAAGGAGAAAGTCCGAAACTGCCTTTCAGTACCAACGCCGGCGGGAAAGAGGTCACATACCATGACGGATATAATCCGGCAACGATCCCGGTAAACAAGGCTACAACTCCGGTCAGTAATATAACAGACAGGTTACTTACTATTGCCAGGTTTGCATCCACGAAAGGCAAGGCTTCCGTACGTCCCAATATCCAGACAATGAATAAACTCAACAGCCAGGAAATCATGCTGATGATAGCTGCTTCCGCCAGCAGGGCATGTCGCAATACAGCATCCGGGCTACCCAATACTTTCTGGGTATTGATACTCTTGATACGCATCGGCGTCAGAGATGTACTGAAGTTCGTAAAGTTGATAGCAGCCACAATGATAATCAATAAAGCGATGAAGAACAGCAACATGGTCACTTCCTTATTTCCACTTCGGAAGATCGTTCCGTCCTGGCTCTCATTCATATAATAGATACTTGTCAACGGAGTCAGTTTGATACGTGTATCCTCCCCTTTATCTATCTTGGAGAAGTCAAAGTTGGCATTGAAATTATCCACTACGGTCTGTGCTGATTCAGGATTATCCAGTAACAGATAGCAAACATAATTACTAGCTCCGAAATTATCCCGTTGATAGGTTTCACCGATAGCTGTATAGATCAGGTTACGCATCTGGGTATTACCGGGAAAATCCTTATAAACAGCTCCTACCGTATACTCGCGGTTATCTTTCGATTGTACACTTTCTTCCGCATGAAGTGCTTTTCCCACAGCCGGCTGGTCACCGAACATCTTGCGGGCTACACTCTCAGGCAGGATTACTTTTTCCGGATCATTCAGGCAATCGCGGTCCCCTTCAATGATCGGGAAATCGAACACTTTGGCTATATCCGGATGACAAGTTTGTACCAACTCCCGGTAACCGATCTTCTGCCCGTTCTTCACAACAGAAAAATAGACAGCAGGATTGTAGGGATAGATCAGGCTACCTGCTTCGATATGGGGTGATGACTGGATAACCGACTCTACAAAAGCACGTGGCAGGATCAATCCAAAAGTACCTGCCTGTGTTAATTCAAGGCGATACACCCGATCGGCAGTCGGGTGGCAACGATCAAAACTACGCTCGTAGTTCACCTGTATCAGAATAACTATAAAGGCAGCAAAAGCCACAGCCAACCCAGCCACATTCAAAAGGGTCGCCATCTTGAAACGCCGCAATACGCTCAGAAAGTTTCTTAATATTGTTTTCATATTATTTGTATTTACCTTTTATCATTCAAAATATATGCCAAAAAGTTATTTAGCTATATTTCAACTATTTATGCAAACAAGGCAAAACAACAATGTCTAATAATTAGACACTTATGTATAATTATTAGACATTGAAACAAATAAAAGAAGCAGTGTTATTCAGACTTTATGCTCTCAACCGGATTAGAGTTGGCTACATGCCAGTTCTGGAAAGTGACCGTAACGAAAGTAATAACAGAGATAATAACAAAAGCCAGCAGGAATACCCACCAATACATTGGTGTACGGTAAGCGAAGTTTTCCAACCAACGGTACATTCCATAAAAAGCGACCGGAGTAGCCAGCACAAAACAAGCGGTAAGGATGATCAGGTAGCTTCTGTTGAACATGACCAGTATCTGGGAGGTAGACGATCCCAACACTTTACGGACAGCCACCTCTTTCCGGCGGTACTCGCTCTCGAATACAACCAGGCCGAATACACCGACAATGGAGATAAAGATTGCAATAACGCTGAACAGGGTGATCAGGTTGCTGATCTTCAATTCCCTTTCGTATGTCTGCTGCAGGATCTCGTCATAGAATGTAGTTTTGAAAGGATAAATCGGATCTATCTTTGTTAAACAGGCTCGCACATGTTCCATGGCAGCCCGCAGGTCGCTGCCCGCTTTCACTTTTACGTAAGCGGCAGAATAATATTTACTGTCGACTTCCTGTCCCCATCTGTATTTACCCCATACATAAAAGGTCATCGGCGACACTTCATTTCGGAAAGAAGCGAATTTGACGTTCGAAATAAAACCGACGATCTCATCGCCATCGATCTTCTCTCCCAGTTCCAGATTATACATCTCCCGGGCTTTCTCATTAAAAATATAGCTCCCGTTTTCTTTCAAATCATCTTCGGGGCGGAAATCACGACCGTCTGTTATCTCGATTCCCATGACACGCAGGAAAGAGGGAGAAACAGGGATACACTGGAAATTGATATCCTGGTCTTTGTATATACGTCCCCATCCCATATAAAAGTCACGGCTGGACAGAACCTGTTCCGCATAAGTAATATCTTCTATTCCCGAGAATGACTTCACCTCGCTGGTCAGGACTTCCTGGTTTTTATTGACTTTACCGTTCAATTCAACCACGATCAGTTCGTCTTTATCATATCCCAAGGGGGTATTTTGCATATACCGGTTCTGTAAATACATGAACAGAGAACTGATGATCAGGATAAATGAAGCGACAAACTGGATACTTATCAGTGCACTTCGAAGTACCCGCCCTTTCGGAGACAAACCAAAACTGCCTTTCAACACCAACGCCGGAGGAAAAGAAGTGATATAACAAGCCGGATAAATACCCGCTAATACACCTACCGCCACAGCTAAAGCAGCTGTAGTCATAATGATACCCGACTGTGCCGAAAAAGACATGTCAGCATCTACCAAAGATGCGACAAAAGTCTGCCCGGCAATAAATAACAAACCCAGCGAAATAAGATAAGCCACGATACTCACAATGACAGCTTCTCCCAACAAACTCGTCCGGAGCACGCTATCGGGACTACCCAACACTTTCTGCGTATTGATACTCTTGATACGCATCGGGGTCAGAGCGGTACTGAAATTAGTAAAGTTAATACCGGCTATCAATAAGATGACAAAAGCGATCGCAAACAGTACATGCATCGTCTGCCGGCTGGCTTTCGGCATGGAATCGAAAGAGACATTCGTCAGGAAATGTAACTTAGGCAGCGGTGTCATCATCAGCTCGATGCCGTCTTTCTCCCACTTGAAATCTTTTCCGAATTGCTGGGAGGCATCGAAATTCTTTTTGAAGTTTTCTTTGACAACTTCTATGTTGGAAGGATCATCCAGACGGAAGAAAAAGAAATAATTCTGGTTGCCGTACTCATTGTAATTTTCTTTATCGGACATTCTCCGGTAAATAATATTCCTGACAGACGAGTTACGGGGGAAGTCTTTAAAGACACCGCTGATCGTAGCCAATGTATTTTCGGACTCCGCGCCCATCAAGCGTTTACCTATAGCCGATTCATTTCCGAACAGGCGGCGCGCCATACTTTCAGGGATTATAGCTGTTTCCGGTTGATCGAGTGCTGTCTCATTCCCTTCTACCATATCAAAATGGAATACACGGGTAATCCCGGCTGTCGTGTTTACAACGGGGTCCTTGAAATTCTGCCTTTCGCCGCCTTGGTCCACGCTATAAAACAACTCGGAATTCCAGGAAGACATAATCATTCCGGCTTTTACATGCGGGGATGATTCTGTAAATCCTCTTGCAAAAGGACGGCTGATAACAGCACTCATGCTACCTTGAAAATCCATATCCATCCGATAAATCGAATTGGCTTCCGGCTGGCAGGAGTCGAAATAATTGTCGTAATTTACCTGCATCATGATCACCATAAAAGCGGTAAAAGCGATGCTTAATCCCAACACATTCAGCAGTGTCGCCATTTTAAAACGGCGAAGCACACTGATAAAGTTTCTAAAAAGAGTTTTCATATCGATTAATTATTATTTCGATTTAAGGTTGTTCCCACAAACAACTTTATTATAAAAAACGTAATAATTTTACAGAGGTTGCATGATTCTCATTCTGTTTTTATACTTTCTACCGGATTTTCGCTGGCTGTACTCCAATTTTGGAACGAAACAATCAGGATCGTGATAACTGAAACAAAAATAAAGGCAATTGCATACACCCACCAATACAAAGGTATCTTATAGGCAAAATATGACAGCCACCGGTTCATTGCAAAATAAGCAACAGGTATCGACAGGATAAAACAAATTACCAAAATACGCGCATATACTTTATTGAACATGATCAATATCTGTGAGGTAGTTGCACCATGTACTTTTCGGAGACCTATTTCTTTTCTCTTATACTCACTTTCGAAGATCACTAAGCCCAAAACCCCTACTATCGAAATAAAAACAGCTACCAGACTGAACAAAGAAATCAGCCAGCCTATACTCAACTCACGTTTATAAAGATTATTCAGGATCGTATCATAAAACGATACCTCGACCGGAAAATCCTTGTCTACCGAAGTAAACGCTTTTCCAATAGAGGCAATGGCTTCGCGGATATTGGCTCCGGCTTTTATCTTTATATAGGCATATCTCGGATGAAAATCTTTTTCAGCCGGTACATAAAATGCCATCGGTTCGACAGTGGTACGGAAAGAAGCATACTTTACATCATCTATAAAACCGGCGATCACGGCAGGAGGTACTTCAACATAAGCATTTCCTGTAATATATTCACCTGCCACCAGGTCATACTGTAACCTGGCTGTTTCATTAAAGATATAAGCTCCTCCTGCCGATGCTGTATCTTCCTGATAAAAAGCACGACCGGATATAACCGGAATATTCATTACCTGAAGGAAATTAGGATCAACTGTGAATAATTTAAACGTTAGAATATTATTTCTGTAGCCCCGTCCAAAAGTAGAATATTGATCACCTCCTGACAATAAATCTTCGGCAAAAGCCACCTCTTGTATAGACGACTCATTCTTTAACTGGCTTTCCAATGTTCCTGTATTTTTTATCAACTTCCCGCTTAACTCAACAATAGCAACCTGATCTTTATTAAAGCCCAAAGAAGAAGAAACCATATAATGATTCTGCAGATAAATAAACAAGGCAGCTATGATCAATACAAAAGAGATGACAAACTGGAAAGAAATAAGAAGACTTCTTAATTTTCTTCCGGCAGGAGTCAACCCGTATGAACCTTTCAACACCAATGCCGGAGAAAAAGAAGTGATACGCCAGGCAGGATATACCCCCGCTAAAACTCCCACTGTTATGGCCAATATCCCCGTCAATGCCAACAAAGGAATATTGGAAGCCAGCGACATGTCTCCACTTATCATATCTGCAAGCCAGGTATTCGCCATTCCTCTGACAATAAACAGCGAAATAACAAAAGAAACCAAACAAATCATTACTGCCTCTACCAGCATGGCACAACGTAATATCCTATCGGAACCTCCCAGTATTTTCTGCGTATTAATACTACGGACACGTATTGGAACTAATGCATTGCTGAAGTTTGTAAAATTGATCCCGGCAATAAACACTATCAATAGAGCCACAGTGAACAGAATCAAGACCAATGTACGATTACCTTTATCTTTCAATGAATCGAACTGAGAATCCGCTTCATAATAAATATCTGTTAATTGGGTAAGCCTTACATCACGCATTTCCCAATCATACTCTTGCCTGTTTAAATGTTTTTTGAAATTAGCTATTATCTGATCTTTTTGGTTAGGATCATCCAATAAAACATACAACTGATAACCATTAGCATTCCAGTTATCCTGATCTACTTTCCCATTGATTCCTTTATACACTGCATTCTGTATCACAGAATTTGCTGGAAAATCTTTATATACGCCACCGACTGTAAATGATGAATTATCGGTCATCAACAGTTTACCGACAGCCTGATCTTCTCCAAAAAACTTTTGGGCCTGACTCTTTGAAATCAGAACAGTACCCGGATTCTCTACACTCTCAGCATTACCCTCCAGCATTTGGAAATCAAAAATAGCGGCATATTCCGGAGTCATACCGTTCACTGTACACCAAAAGCCAGCATCGTCATTATTTCCTGTTTCAGCCTTTAAAGCCAGTCGAGCTCCCCAAGAATTAAGTAATGCTCCTTTCTCTATATGGGGAGACGATTGAATAAAAGCATTGGCAAAAGGAGGAGATACAACTACCTGATTTCCCCAATCCGGAGTATAAAGTCCTACCCTGAAGATTCGTTCCGCATTTTTCTGATACCTGTCGAATCCCCAGTCATATTGCAGCTGGATCATTAAAATTATAAAAGCTGCAAAGGCAACACTAAGCCCCAATACATTTAATAGAGTTGCCACCTTAAACCGACGAGCTACTCCCAACAAATTCCTGATAATTGTTTTCATAATCGTATCGAATTAACGTTATAATCTGAATGATATATCCTCTTATGCTGTGCTATCCGTTATATCATTTTAGTTAATTCCACTCAAATAATGTGCCAAAGACATAAATATGTAAAAAACAAGGCATTGCTTGCGCAACGCCTTGCCGGAGGTGTCCAATATTTAGACACAGGTGTATAATTATTAGACAAAACAAACCATGAATCTGTCTAATTATCTTTTATGCTATATACCGGATTTTCATTGGCTGTCCGCCAGTTCTGAAAAGTCACTGTCAGGATCGTGATAAAGAAAATCAGAGCGAAAGACAAGGCGAATACCCACCAGTAAACCGGAGTTTTATAAGCAAAGTTTTCCAGCCATTTATTGACGGCATAATAGGCCGCCGGAGCTGCCAGCACAAAACAAACTGCCAGAATCCGTATGTATGTTTTATTGAACATGATCAGGATTTGAGAAGTAGTCGAACCCAACACCTTACGGACACCTATTTCCTTCCGGCGATACTGGCTGTCGAACACGACCAGACCGAAAACCCCGACCATCGAGATAAAGACAGCGATCAGGCTGAACAGGGTAATCAATGCACCCAGGTTTGTCTCCTTCTCATACAAATTATTCAGTACATCATCAAAGAAGCGGACATTAAAAGGATAATCCGATTGGATTTCACTCAACACCTTTTTTACATGCTCCATAGCAGCCAGCTTGTCCGTTCCGGCCCCCACACGGATGTAGCCAAAGGTGGATTGTTCGTTACGGCTGGTTCCGGGTACATAAAAGGCCATCGGCGTAATCTCCATCCGGAAAGAGGCCGCTTTAATATCCGGGCAGAAACCAACTATTTCCGCTCCGTAGATTTTATCACCCAACTGAATATCGTAGGCTTTCCGGGCTGATTCGTTGAAAACGTAGACACCCTCTGCCGTCAAAGCATCTTCGGGCCGGAAGTCACGTCCTTCACTGACCGGAATACCTAATACCTGCAAGAAAGAGGGATCGACCGGCAGACATTGATACTGGATATATTTACCATTCAACTCACGTCCCCAGGTCGAATACTGGTCCTGTCCCGACAACTGAAATCCTGCTGCAGTCACATCCTCGATACCGGAGAAAGACTTCAGACGATTCTTGAAAGAATCCTTATTTTTCATAACTTTAGCAGTCAGGTCGGTTACGATAATTTCATCTTTGTCATATCCCAGGGAACTTGTCCGCATGTAGTTGTTTTGCATATACATAAACATGGCCCCGATGATCAAAGCAAACGAAGCGATGAACTGTACGCTGATCAATACATTCCGCAGCAACCGTCCTTTAGGAGAAAGTCCGAAACTACCCTTCAACACCAGGGCTGGCGAGAAAGAGGTAATATAGTAAGCCGGATAAAGTCCTGCCAACAAACCAAGCAAGATGGCAAGCACGCCGGTTACGCTAATCAATACCGGATGAGCCGTCAACGAGAGATCAGCTCCGACCAATGCCTTGAGTGGAGTATCAGCAGCCAGATAAACAGCCACCAGTGCCAATATAAATGCGATGAAACTGATACCGACCGCTTCCATCAATAGGGAGAAACGCAAGGTACCATCGGAGCTTCCCAATACTTTCTGTGTATTGATGCTTTTGATACGCATCGGCGTAAGTGCCGTACTGAAATTGGTGAAGTTTATTCCTGCAATAAGTATAATCACAAAGGCGATAGCCATAAGCACTAACAGCGTCTGCCGGCTCGTTTTGGGAGCCATATCGAAGGCTACATCCGTTACGTAATGCAGTTCCGGCAATGGGGTCAACTGGAAATTCACAGTTTTGTTTCCCCACATATTTTTCTCCAGATCGTTTTTCTTGTAATAATCCAGAAACTCGCTGACCAGGTTTTCAGCCGATGCAGGACTGTCCAGAAGCAGATAGGCATTATAACTGGAGTTTCCCCACTCATGCAATCCTTCTTTATCATCTATTTTCAGATAGACAGCATTCTGAAGGATACCGTTCACGGGAAAATCGCGGTAAACCCCTCCTACCGTATAATCGATCTCGGCAATGGTAAACATTCCCGAAAAGCGTCCTTGTGTATCTGCCGCTTTCATGTGACGTCCGACAGCAAACTCCGTACCGAATATCTTCTGTGCCATGCTGGCCGGAATCAGTATCTTCTCGGGATCTTCCAGAGCCTTTGCCGAACCATCCAACATATCGAAAGTAAACACATCGGCAAATGAAGAATAGACCGGCAAATTCGGCTCCATATAGCTGACCCGCTCTCCTGTGCCCACATCGGCCAGAAAAACCGTTTGGCTGTACATCGGATAAGTCAGCGCACCGGCAACAATATGCGGTGAGAAATTGAAAAACGCATCCGCCAACGGCCTGGAGAGAACAGCTTGTAAGCCATCATCATCGCCCCACTTCATTTCCAGCCGGTAAATCCGGTTGGCCTCTTTATGGAATTTATCGAAATTCCTGTCATAATCGACCTGCATCATGATTACCATAAAGGCTGCAAAAGCAATGCTCAGTCCCAATACATTCAACAGCGTCGCCATTTTAAACCGGCGCAATACGCTTAACAAGTTTCTAATAATTGTCTTCATATCTATTAGTTCATTTCTTTCTGGCCAATATAATTCAAATACTGTGCCAAAAGAGATAAACCAATAATAAACAAGGCGTTATAAATATAACGCCTTGCCGTATATGTCTAATATTTGGACACTGATGTATAATAATTAGACAAAACAAACCATGAATATGCCTAATTATCTTTTATGCTGTACACCGGATTTTCATTGGCTACCCGCCAGTTCTGGAAAGTCACCGTCAGAATGGTGAGGCAGAAAACCAATAAGAAAGCAAGCATAAATACCCACCAATAAACCGGTGTTTTGAGGGCAAAGTTTTCCAGCCATTTATGGATAGCATAGTAGGCAACCGGAGCCGCCAAGGCAAAACAGATACATAATATATATATGTAAGTCTTATTAAACATGATCAGGATCTCGGAAGTAGTCGAGCCCATTATTTTTCGTATGCCGATTTCTTTTTTGCGGTATTGGCTATCGAATACCACCAGTCCGAATACTCCGACCATCGAAATGAACACGGCAATCAAACTGAATAGGGTTATCAGCGAACTCAGGTTCTCTTCCTTCTCATACAAAGTATTTAATACCTGATCGAAGAACTTAACGTTAAACGGATAATCCGGATGTATCTCATTTAGTACACTTTTCACATGAGCCATTGCTGCTTGCAGGTTCGAATCACCCTTTACCTTTATATAAGCATAATCCGCTCCACCGCCATACCCCTTACCACGCACATAGAAAGCCATAGGAGTAACTTCTGTACGGAAGGACGCAAATTTTATATCCGGAATAAAGCCGACTATGTTGGCTCCATCGATCTTATCCCCCAAACTTATATCGTATAGATTTCTCGCCCGTTCATTAAATATGAAAGCCCCTTCGGCTGTCAAAGCATCTTCCTCCCGGAAATCCCGGCCCTCAGTCACAGGAATATTCATGACCTTAAGAAACGACGGATCTATCGGCATGCACTGGAACTGTATATTCTCGCCTTTCAATTCACGCCCCCACTCCATATATTGATCCTGGCTCGATAGCATGAACTCACCATAAGTGACATCCTCTATACCTGAAAAAGTCTTCAGGCTACTCCTGAAAGCGTCCGAACTCTTCAATACAGGTGCAGTCAGGTTCGTCACAATTATTTGATCCTTATCATACCCTAACGGACTATTTTGCATAAAGCGATTCTGCAAAGACATAAACATCGAACCGATAATCAAAGTAAAAGAAACTATAAACTGTATGCATATAAGCACATTACGCAATCTTCGTCCTGCTGGAGACAGACCGAAACTCCCTTTCAAAACCAATGCCGGAGAAAAAGAAGTCATATAATAGGAAGGATACAAACCTGCTAGTAATCCGGTCAGCAATGCGATCAAAGCCGTTGCGGAAAGTAACAACGGATGGGCAAACAAAGACATATCCGCATCTACCAACTTCGCTATCGTACTGTTGCCAGCCATATGGACCATCCACAAAGCCAGTAAATAAGCCACCGTACTGATACAAACAGCCTCCATCAATAGCGAGAAGCGCAATACGCCATCGGAACTGCCCAACACCTTTTGTGTATTAATACTTTTCACACGCATCGGCGTCAGTGCCGTACTGAAATTGGTAAAATTTATACCTGCAATAATCAGTATGACCAATGAAATAGCGATAAGAACCAATACCGTTTGCCGACTAGACTTGGGAGTCATATCGAAAGTTACATCCATTGCATAATGTACATCCGGTAAACGAGTCAAGCGAAAATTAGGCTCACCTGAATACCACGACATATTCTTTCCCAGTTCATTCTTTTTATAATAGACTAAAAAATCACTCACCAGATCCTTTGCTGACTCAGGATGGTCAAGACGGACATAAAAGTTATAGCTTGAATTTCCCCAATTATGCAAATCTGCTTTCTCATCCATCTTCAAAAAAATAGCATTTCGGATAATACTATTAAGGGGAAGATCCTTATAAATGCCACCTATCGTGTAATTTCCTTCCGGTGTAGTGAAAAAACCGACCAACAGTCCTTTACTCTCCTTTGCTGTAATCTGTTTACCAACAGCCGACTCTTCTCCGAATATTTTACGCGCCAAACTTTCCGGAACCAGCACCTTACCCGGTTCTTTCAGAGCATCTACCGAACCATCCAATATATCGAAGTCAAAGACATCCGTAAAAGAAGGATCAACAATCATGGTCGGTTCCATATAGGTACTTTTTTCTACTCCTTTATCGACCGAATAAAATGTTTCATTATAAAACGGAGAGGTAACCGCCCCTGCCACAATATGCGGAGAGAAATTCATAAAAACATTAGCCATCGGACGTGACAGGACAGCCTGTGTCGACTCCTTATCCCACTGAAGCTCCACTCGGTAGATATTATCCGCATTCTTATGGAACGTATCGAAGTTCTTATCATAGTCCACTTGCATCATTATCACCATAAAAGCGGCAAAAGCCACAGATAATCCAAGGATGTTAAGAATAGTTGCCATCTTAAAACGGCGCAATACACTGATAAAATTTCGAATAATTGTTTTCATTTCTTTGTGTTGTTTATATATGGCTAACTTAATTATCTTTTATATTATTCACCGGATTGGAAGTAGCCGCCTGGTAGCTCTGTACCAATACGGTAAAGAACGAGATGAACAGACAGAATACACCCGCTGCCGCATAAATCCAGGGAGACAGCTCGATTCGATACGAATAATCCGAAAGCCACCCATTCATAAAATACCAGATTACCGGTATGGCGATGATAAAGGCGATTGCCACATAGGTAAGGAACGCTTTTACCAGCCGGACAAGTACCTGCGCATTTGTAGAACCGAAGACTTTACGTACTGCTATCTCGGAAGAACGCTGTTGGATAAAATAGGTTGACATCGCCAGCAATCCCAGTAAAGAGATCAGGATTGCAATCATGGCAAAGATCGATACGATCTTCAAGGTCCTTTGCTGGGCGGCAAACGACCGCTCTACCTGCTCGTTAATGAACATTCCCATAAATTCCATTCCCGTATATTTCTCGTAAACAATATCTATCTCTTTACGGGCAGCAAACGGATCCCCTTTCACCTCTACAATGATATTGCGCGGATTCATATCTTCCCGGTTCGAACAAAGTATCACAAGTCCCGGAAGTTTTTGCATCAGGATATTATTCATCTGGAAATCCTGAACGATACCGGCCAATGGCGTATCGAACGCAGCCCTGTGCTTGAACGAGGCAGCATCTTCCGGCAGTTCCAGAGCTTTCATAAACTCTTCAGAGAGATAGTATTTGACCGATCCGGCGACATGATTGTCACGCAGTATCTTAAAGCCCAGAATATCGAAATAGGTCTGATCGCCCCGAAACTCTTGTGAGCTGATACTCTTATTGTCGTAACGGCCACTGAAGTTCATACCCATAGTGAAAGGAGTTCCTTCCGCCAGTCCGACCCGGCTGACACACGCCAGTTGTTCCAGTTCGTTTGCCAGGGTATAGCTGCTTTTCTGATCAGGCAACTCTCGTGCATAGATATCGAGCACATTTACCGTATTATATCCTAACGGAGCATTTATCAGATACCTGATCTGCAAAAACATAGTAAGCGAGGCAGCCACCAGGCAGATTGTTATCAGATTCTGGAAAATGATAAAGAACTTGCTAAACACCATTTTCGTCTGTTTACGGAACGTACCCCGTACCACTTCGATCGGCTTCGCGTTCGATATCACGATGGCAGGCAGCAACCCGGCAATAAATCCGACCAGGACGATCAGACAAATGACGATAATACCATTCACCGGCGTGATCATCTCGGTGATCTCTATCTTTTTCTGCAACAGGTCGCCGGCATAAGAAGCAAAGAAAAAAGCAAGGAATAAACCGACTACAAAAGAAATAGCCGTCAGCAAGGTCGACTCCATGATCAGGCGGGTAAATAGCTCCTTTCGCGAAGAGCCCAGCAAGCGGCGGGTAGCCATCTCTTTTGCCCGGAATCCCGTCTGTGCCACCGTCAGGTTGATATAATTGATAACGGCAAACAGCAGGATCAGCAAGCCGACCGAAAGCAGAATGACCACAAACTTCCAGTCTCCCTTTTCTATTGTAACAGCTCCGAATGATCCCTCCGGTTCCCAGAAATACAACTTATTCAGCGGGATAAATACAACTTCTGTAGAAAAGCCTCTTTCATATATCCAGAAAAAAGTATTGAACCAGTCTCTTACCTCTTCTGATTTGGAAGCAATATCAGTACCTTTACGCTCCATCACAAAGACGTTCACAACACCGGCACTATTATAATCGTCAAACATATTCTGTCCTACCGCTTTGATATTCTCGACCTGGAACAGAATATCCTGATCGGGAATGACCGAATGACGAATATTTTCCATCACTCCATTGACCACCAGTGTCAACTCATCATTGATACGGATCGTTTTACCCATCGGGTCTTCTTTACCAAAGAACTTATTGGCAAAAGACTCGGAGATCACCGCATAGTTTTTGGCGGCCAATGCCTGTACCCGGTTCCCCTGTATCAACGGAACATTGAAAAAGTCGAAGAATGTCGTATCGGCCAGCATCAGATTGGCTGTCAGCGTTTCATTTCCACGTTGAATCAAGGTATTGTCAAATATCCGGCACAAAACATGACAAACTTTCTCTATCTCCGGATAACGTTCTTCCAAACGGTATCCGATCTGGTAAGCTGATCCGATATCCTCGCCATCACTTACAGCATAAATACGGGCTGCATTTTCATTTCCGCGGTCGGTCGACAACTCGCCGACCACGTAGGTTGCAATCAGGATCACAAACATCAGCGAGACGGACAGACCGAACAGGTCGATCGCCGTATACCCTTTGTTTCGTCCCAGGAAATTAAAGAAGGACTTAAAATTCAATACATTGTTCATTGTGGTGTTACTCTATATGTTACTACTAATTCATTAGCTCTATATAATATATAAAAGGTTTCGGTTGTTTCGGTTAAAAGATAATCAGGCAAAAGCCTAATTATCTTTTATATTTTCTACCGGATTGGCTGTTGCCGCCTGATAACTCTGTATAAACACAGTTACAAACGAGACAATCAGACAGAACATTCCGGCAACAACATAAATCCAGGGGGAAAGCTCGATCCGATAGGAATAATCGGTCAGCCATCCGTTCATAAAATGCCAGATCAACGGTATAGCGATGATAAAAGCAATCCCCACATAGGTCAGGAAGGCTTTCACCAACCGGATCAGTACTTGTGCATTGGTCGAACCGAATACCTTGCGCACTGCTATTTCAGACGAACGCTGCTGGATAAAGTAAGTCGACATGGCCAGCAACCCCAACAACGAGATCAGGATCGCGATACCGGCAAAGGTCATAACGATTGTCAAAGTTCTTTTCTGAACCGTAAACGATTCTTCGATCTGTTCATCCATGAACTTACCAGTAAAGTCCAAACCGGTCAATTTTTTATAAGTGGCAGCCACTTCCCGGCGGGCAGTAAACGGATCACCATTCACTTCTACGATGATATTATGAGGACGATCGAGTTCCTCTTTACTTTCGGTGAGAATCAGAACGACCGGAGAGTTCTTTTGTATTATATTACGTAACTGGAAATCCTTTACAATACCGGCAACAGGATGTTTTCCCCAGGCGCTGAAATCAAAATCCGTAGCGTCTTCCTTCAATCCCAGAGCTTTTACCGAACTTTCGGCAAGAAAATATTTATCCGGATCGGCTACATGGTTATCACGCAGGTATTCAAATCCCAAAATATCACTATATTCTTTATTACAACGAATGATCTGGAAAGGAATCGTCTTATCATCGTAACGGGCATTATAATTCATTCCCATATTGAAAGGAGTACCTTGTCCTAATCCTACCCGGTTGACGCTACCCAACTGTTTCAACTCACTCACCAGAGTATTACAGGATTGATTCTCCGGCAATTCATCTCCTTTTATATCGATAATATTGACTGAATTATATCCTAACGGAGCATTGATCAGATGCTTTACCTGCAAAAACATGGTAACAGAAGCTGCAATCAGACAAATCGTGATCGTATTCTGAAAAACAATAAAGAACTTGCTGAATACCATCTTCGTCTGTTTACGGAACGTACCCCGCACCACTTCGATCGGTTTTGCATTCGAGATAACGATTGCCGGTAACAAACCGGCTATAAATCCGATCAGGGCGATCAGCAGTATCACAATCATACCATTCAACGGAGTGATCATTTCAACCAGATCTACTTTCTTCTGTAACAGATCACTCACAAAAGGAGCAAAGAAGAAAGCAAGCAACAAACCGACTAAGAAAGAAATAGTTGTCAACAATGTCGATTCTATGATCAAGCGGGAAAACAATTCTTTCCTCGAGGAACCCAGCAAACGGCGGGTGGCCATTTCTTTTGCCCTGAAACCGGTCTGTGCCACTGTCAGGTTGATGTAATTAATGACGGCAAACAACAAAATAAGCAAACCTACCGACAAGAGGATCATCACAAACTGCCAGTTGCCTCTTTCTATCGCATAAAATCCATACGGATTGGTCTGTTCCCAAAAATATAACTCTGTCAGCGGAATGAAGCTAAGTCCCTTTACAGATCCATTCATATATGCCGGTACAAAGGCATTGAACCAATCCATGATATCCTTCGACCGGGAAGTAATATCTGCACCTTCCTGTTCCATCACAAAGACATTGGTCATTCCATAACTGTTGTAGTTAGCAATCCAACCTTCAGGAATTAAGGTATTGATATTTTCGATCCTGAACAGGATATCCTGATCCGGGATAACGGAGTTCCGGATATCCTTCATCACACCATTCACCATCAGCGACAGTTTATCATTGATACGGATCGTTTTCCCCATCGGGTCTTCATTTCCAAAAAACTTATTCGCAAAAGATTCGGAGATCACGGCATAGTTCTTTGCCGCCAATGCCTGCTCTTTACTTCCCTGTACCAACGGGAAATTGAAAAATTCGAAAAAAGTCGCATCGGCAAGCATCATATTTGCCGTTACATTATTCTCCCCGTTCCGGATCGGAGTATTTTCAAAGACACGGGTCATTGTATGACAGACTTTTTCAATCTCCGGATAATGTTCCTCCAGACGAGTACCCAACGGATAAGCCGCACCGCTCGTTTGACCATCCGTCAAAACGTAGATACGGTCGGCATGCTCATGGTAACGGTCGGTCGACAACTCACCGACCACATAGGTTGCGATCAAAATCACAAACATCAGCGAGACAGACAAGCCGAATAGGTCGATGGCAGTATACCCCTTGTTGCGTCCCAGGAACTTAAAGAATGATTTGAAATTTAAAATATTACTCATAATATCGATACTAAATTAGTTATTCACTTTTAACACTATTCACTGGATTCTCATTCGCTGCCTTCCAGTTCTGGAAAGTAACCGTCAGCATCGTGATCGCTGCCACAACGGCAAAAGCCAAAACAAACACCCACCAAAAGACCGGTGTCTTGTCGGAAAAGTTTTCCAGCCATTTATGTACTCCGTAATAAGCAAACGGGGCTGCTATGACAAAACATATACTGACAACCTTCAGGTAGATTTTATTGAACATATTCAATATCTCCTGTACCGTCGCACCGAACACTTTCCGAACGCCGATCTCTTTCCGTCTGTATTGTGTCTCAAAGACTACCAAACCGAATACGCCCACGATCGACAGAACGATAGCCAACAGGCTGAACAAGGTGATCATCTTTTTCAGATATTGTTCTTTATGATAGAGATTATTGAATACCGTATCGTAAAACTCGACTTCGAAAGGATAAGCCGGATCAATATCGGTAATCACCCGGTGGATATGGGCTACCGCTTCTTCCACGTTTGTTCCGACTTTCAGACGGATATAAGAAATAGTCAAACCACTGAATCTTTCACTAACCCTGAACATCAACGGTTTGTTAGACGAACGCAGAGAAGAAACCTTTATATTGTCGATGAAGCCGGCGATACTACCTGTACCCATCCAGCTCTTTTCCAATGGATATCCCGGTTCCATATCAGGAACAACATCCAGCATCCGCTTGGTAAAGATACAAGCATAAGTAGAATCACTTTGTGCATCCGAACGGCTAAAATCACGTCCGCTGGTGACGGGAATACCCATCACATTCAGAAAGTTCCATGAAACATCGATCACTTCGCTATTAAATTCTTTATTATTGCAACGGAAATAATTGGCAGAATAGACATCCGAAGCTCCTACTATGGTATTGGCAAATCCTACATCCTCGATACCGGCATACTCTTTGAGCCGGTTTACCAATAGATCGCCGGACTTCGTGACTATATCCTGACTCAATGTCACCATCGCTACCTGGTCTTTATCGAATCCCAACTTGTAAGAACGCATATAGTTATTCTGGATCTGTATAAAAGAAGAACCGATAATCAAACCGATGGAAACAACATACTGGAAACCGATCAAGGCCGTACGCAACTTCCGTCCTGAAGCAGACAGGCCGAAACTACCCTTCAATACCAGTGCCGGTTGGAAAGAGGTCATATACCATGCCGGATACAGACCGGCTACCAACCCCAATAATACAGAAATACCCAACACCATAAATAACAGCGGTATATAATGCAGTAAATTCGTATCCGCTTCGACGAATGATAAAACTTCCGTCCTGTTCAATATCCAGGTCAATAAAAAGGCCAACAGGCAGGCAAATACACAAATAGATACCGCTTCGGCTACCAAACTTGCCCGCAAACTTGCTGTCGAACTGCCCAATACCTTCTGGGTATTGATACTTTTTATCCGCATCGGAGCCAGCGAAGTACTGAAATTCGTAAAATTGATCCCGGCAATGACGATGACCAGTAAAGCGATCAATACCAATAACCGCATCGTATCGACATTTCCGGTCTTAATAAAATCATCCAACTGACCAGGCATATAATAAATGTCAGTGATAGGTATCAGTTGCAAGCGGGTTTCTTTATTGACATTATATTTAGCAAAATCGAATGTACTATTGAAGTTATCCTCTACTACTTGGCGAGACTCAGGTGAATCGAGCAATAAATATCCCATAAAGTTCTGAGAAAGCCAATCATCTTCAAAGTGTTTATTCATTCGGGCATAAATCCCGTTTTCCATCTGCGAGTTTTCCGGAAAATCTTTATAGACAGCTCCGACGGTAAAGTTCATTTCATCTATATAAAACATTCTATCTTTCGAACGAATACTTTTGCCTATAGCCGATTCCTTGCCAAACATCCGTTTAGCCATACTTTCAGATATCATTACCTTTTCCGGATCTTCCAGGCAAGTTGCCATTCCTTCCACCAAAGTCGGTTCGAATACTTTGGGAAAATCCGGATAGCAAGGGATAAATAGTTCTTTAAAACCTCTTTCATCATTTCCCTCTCCTACATTCACATAGGTTTTACTACTAAAAGAATTCAGCAATGTATAGGCTTCAATATGCGGAGACGAAGTAAAAGCAGCATTCGCTAACGCCTGGGGAATCACTGATGCATAAATATCTCCTTCGCCGTGATTCATATCTACCCGGCAAATACGGGACGCGGTCGGATAACACCGGTCGAAAGTCCGTTCATATTGAACCTGCATCATAATCACCAGAAAAGCAGTCAAGGCGACAGTCAGCCCCACCACATTCAGAAAAGACGCCATCTTGAAGCGGCGCAGTACGTTCACAAAGTTTCGTAATATTGTTTTCATCTATACTAATGTTTTGTCTTCTATTCTTTTTACATATTTGACTATTCAAATCGTATGCCAAACTAGTAAATTACTGATAATCAAGTAAATAACCAATCATTCTTTTAATATCTATGTCAAATAATTGGACAGTTCTGTCTAGTTTTTTGACATCCGAAGGCTATCAGTCTATTTATTTACAACAGCCATACAAAGTTTTTTAAAACAACCCTTCACCATCTATATTTTAGCCTCCAACTATTGATATTCATAACATAAAAAGGTGACGCCGCCTTGAAAAACAGCGTCACCCCATATTAGAAAGAAATGACGCCGGAAATCACCTCCGGCGTCACCCTACAATTATTGAATATCAATCTACATGCGTCACATTTTTTTTAGTGACACCGAAAACTGATCAAACTTCAAAGTGTAGTATATCTCATCTATTCCCTTTGATAGTATTCTCCGGCAACTATCTTCCTTCCGAACATCCACTAACAGCTAATTTACTATGCATTAATAGCTCCCTGCTTATTTTCTATTCTCAGCCTGTACAGGATAACAAAATACCCTGTACACCCTAGTCGATTACCCTGTACATCGTACCGGATTATCCTGTACACCCTAGTGTTTGCAAACAGGCAGATATGCACTAATCTTCGACATAGCATACAATAGATGCTCACCTGGTACCGGTTAGGAACTGGTTACATTCTACCTCTTGTTACTTATTCGATACACTATCTATCGGGTTGGCATTAGCAGCTTTGTAACTTTGGAAAAATACCGTTACAAGTGCAATGACGAGACAGAATATACCGGAGACAATAAAGATTAGCGGATTCAGGGAGATCCGGTATGAATAATCGGACAGCCACTGGTTCATGAAATACCAGATAATCGGTGTTGCTATAATAAAGGCCACACCTACATAAACCAAAAACGAACCGATCAGACGGAACAAAATAGCCTGATTATCAGATCCGAACACTTTGCGAATAGCCACCTCCTGCGAACGCTGATGGATGAAATAGGTCGACATGGCCAGTAAACCCAACATAGAGATAATAACTGCAATCGAAGCAAAGAGCGAAACAATCTTTGTCATCCGGACTTCAGACTCGAACGATTTCTGAACCTGTTCATTCAGATAGGTGGCATTGAAATCCAACCCACCGGAAGCCTCCTTATAGATCTCTTGTATTTTGTTATAAGCTGTATAAGGGTTACCTTCCACTTCGATAAGAATACTCCAGGGGAACATTTCACTCCGTTTGTCGATGCGAAGCATGGCGGGACGCATGTCATTCGTAATATTTCCTAACTGAAAGTCCTGCACAATACCGGCAATCGGCGTTGCATTTTTATTCCATAGGAAACTGGGGGCGTCCTGTGGCAACTCCATATCCCGCATGGCTTTTTCAGTCACATACCAGCTCTTTTCTGCTAATTGGTTATCACGGACAATCTTATATCCCAACATATTGAACGCTGTGCTATCCATAATGAACTGCTGAAAACCAAGAAATTTACCTTCATATTCGCTGGACATATTATTACTTCCGCTCAAAGGCATCCCGGCTGCCAGCCCTACTCGTTTGACGAACGGTTGACGCCCAAACTCATCGATAGCTGCATTACGGTCGGAGTTGTTTGCAAAACCATTCGCAACCTCCAGTATACTATTCGTGTTATAGCCCAACGGTGCATTGATCAAGTGACGCGATTGCAGGATCATGACGATCGATGCCGCAATCATAGCGATGGTGATTCCATTCTGGAAAGTGATAAACACCTTACTGAACACCATTTTCGTCTGCTTACGGAACGTTCCGCGCACAATATCGATCGGCTTCACGGAAGAAATCAATACAGCCGGCAACAGTCCGGCAACAACGCCAATCAGAAGAATCAAGACAATACCGGCAAGACACCAGCCAGGAGTGAAAGTCGCCATCAGATCGATCTGCGTCTGCAAAAGATCATTCACAAAAGGAACCGCCGCATGTGCCAGCAACCAGCCTATTCCGAAAGAAATTATAGTCAGCAAAGTCGATTCTATCATCATACGTATGAATAAATCTCCGCGTGACGATCCTAACAAACGTCTTGTAGCCATCTCCTTCGCCCGCTGACCTGCCTGTGCGACCGTCAGATTAATATAATTGAATATGGCAAAGACCAGGATCAGGATACCTATAGACAAGAGAACAATGACCAAACGCTTATTCCCTGTTTGAACAGATCCGAAATCGTTCAATTCAGAGAAATAAAGTTCACTTATCGGTATCAAGTTCACTACTTTGGACATATCACGCTGGTAAATCCAAAACGATTCCTTGAAATAACTCAGGATATCCGGTATCTTCGGACGCAGGTCGGCACCCGGCTTCATCTTTAAGAAAGCGACTGTCGAGCCGGCATTTCCGGGATGATCCATACTGATCGACCAGTTGTACTCATGAGCCCGCTCCACACGAAACATGATATCAGCATACGGGATCGTCGAGTGTTTGATATCTTCCATAATGCCGCTCACCAGGAAAGAAAGCGAATCGCCGATAATAACGCTTTGTCCGATCGGGTCTTCCGTGCCGAACAGTTTATTGGCAAAAGTCTTTGAGAGAACGACATTGCTTCTGTTTTCCAATACCCGGTTCTTATCTCCTGCCAGGAGTTTAAAAGAGAAAAAGTTAAAGAAGCAAGAATCGACGGGGACTGTTCTGGCAGTTAATTTTTTATCATTGTTTTTTACGATTTGGTTACCCACATTGGTTGTAATAACCGGGCAGACCTGCTCGATCTCAGGATAGCGTTCCTGCAGGCGGTAGGCGATCGGCAACGCCGTGCTCGGTCCTCTGTCGTTAGCCAACACATAAATGCGGTCTACATCCTTATGGAACTTGTCGACCGACAATTCCTGTACGGTATAAACGGCAATCAGGATTACAAACATCAATGAAACGGACAGTCCGAATACATCGATCGCTGTATATGCTTTATTCCTGCTTAAAAATTTGAGGAATGATTTTATATTTAATAAGTTATTCATCTTCTTACTGATTTCATTTAGGCGAGAGAATAACATATCCTACCTTCACAGGTAGGATATGTCGGTTTTTCTTTTAAACTTATAAATTTAGCTATATGCTTTGTTATGTATAGAAAATACAATCAGATAAATTCGCTGACTGAAGATACGATGCTACCGTCGAACAGGTTGATGATGCGGTGTGCAAAACTGGCATCATGTTTGGAGTGAGTTACCATGACGATGGTAGTTCCTTCCTTGTTCAGTTCGGTCAGCAGCTGCATCACTTCGGCACCGTTCTTAGAGTCCAGGTTACCGGTCGGCTCATCCGCAAGAATGATTTTCGGGTTGGAAACGACTGCACGGGCAATGGCAACACGTTGTTGCTGACCACCGGATAACTGCTGCGGGAAGTGAGTGGCACGATGGCTGATATTCATTCGTTTCAGGATATCTGTTACCATCTGTTTACGTTCGGCAGCTTTTACCTTCAGGTAAGTCAAAGGTAATTCCACATTTTCATACACATTCAGTTCGTCGATCAGGTTGAAGCTCTGGAATACGAAACCGATATTCCCTTTACGCACCTGGGTACGTTCTTTTTCTTTCAGGTGGCCCACTTCTTTATCTGCCAGGTAATAATCACCTGAAGTAGGGTTATCCAACAAGCCCAGGATATTTAATAATGTTGATTTACCGCAACCGGAAGGTCCCATGATGGCAACAAATTCTCCATCCTTCACTTCCAATGATACATTGTTCAATGCAATAGTTTCTACCTCCTCTGTGCGGAAATGCTTACTTAATCCTTCAATCTTAATCATAATGTTATTTATTTAATTCTACATTTATACTTTGATATTCCCTTAAAAAAACACTCTGTTTTCTATATTTAATTCAAATTGCGTGCCAAACTTAATAAATTATTGATATTCAAAACTATATACTTTACCCTATTCCGGAAGAGTGTCTAATATTTAGACACTCCTGTCTAGTTTTTTTACACTCTGCAGGCAACCCGTCATTTATTCTTTATACTTTCCACCGGATTGAGATTGGCAGCCTGGTAACTCTGGATAAATATCGTAACAAACGATACGAATAAACAAAACAGACCGGCTGCTATAAAAATAAGCGGGCTCAATTCGATCCGGTAAGAATAATCGGACAACCATTGCTGCATGAATCGCCAGATGATCGGTGTAGCGATCACAAAAGCAATCAATACATAGACAAGGAAAGTACGAATCAGCCGGTATAATATCTGGGAATTGGTCGAGCCGAATACTTTACGCACCGCCACTTCCGATGAACGCTGCTGGATAAAGTAGGTCGACATAGCCAGCAACCCCAGCAACGAGATCAGGATAGCAACGAAAGCAAAGATCGAAACGATCCGGGAAGTCCTTTCCTGTGCTGCAAATGATTCCTGTATCTGCGTATCTATATATTTCCCTTCAAAGCCGACATGGCCGATTCGTTCATATATTTCCTGTATATCTTTATAGGATTCCACAGGATCGCCTTCTACTTCCAGCAATACATTATACGGGGTCCATTCTTTTATATCATTCTTAATAAGCAATCTGACCGGCTTCTTCTGATACATGATATTCGATAACTGGAAATCTTTCACAATACCGGCAATAGGAATTTCCTGCCCCCACACTTTGATGGAAGGAGAATCTTCCGGCAATTCCATTTCACGCATAGCCTGCTGGTTCAGATAGATCTTTTTAGTACCGGCCAGATGATTATCACGTATTATCTCAATACCTAATATACTCAGAAAAGCCGTATCGGCCCTGAATACCTGAAAACTGACCTGCTTGCCATTGATCTCTTCCGTAGAATTATTCCCCCGGTTAAAAGGAGTACCCTGTGAAAAAGAGATCCGCTTAACAGAAGCCAGTTGGCTCACCTCATTAGCGAATGTCTCTATATCTTTCTTACTTTTATAAGATTCGACCGGAACATCCATCACATTCGTCGTTTTATATCCCAACGGAGCATGTATGAGATGATTCACCTGTGCCACCATCGTTATGGAAGCTGCCACCAAGGCTATCGTGATTCCGTTCTGAAAAGTAATGAAGAACTTACTGAACACCATCTTGGTCTGTCGGCGGAAAGTACCCCGCACCACTTCAATCGGCTTGGCATTGGAAATCACAATGGCAGGCAACAATCCTGCAAGTATACCGATCAACAGAATGACAGCTACAGCCAGCAATACATAACCGGGGGTAACAAAGTCCGACAGATTTATACGGGCATTTAACAACTGAGAGGCATAAGGAGAGAAAAATATTGCCATAAAGATACCCAACAGGAAAGAAATGAAAGTCATCAGGGTAGACTCCATGATCAGTCGCAAGAACAGGTCTCCTCTCGACGAGCCCAATAATCTGCGGGTAGCCATCTCTTTTGCCCGGAAAGCCGTCTGCGCCACTGTCAGATTAATATAGTTGATGATGGCAAACAGCAGGATAAGTATCCCTACCGAAAGCAGGATCATTACAAATTGCCAGTCTCCTTTAGCCAGCGTATAAGTACCCATATCCGAGAAATAAAAATCCTCCAAAGGATTCAGAAGCACTTTGCTGTAAATTCCTCTTTGATACATCCAAAATACTTCTTTGAAATAAGCGACGATATCATCCGTTTTGGCAAGCAGGTCTGCTCCTTCCTTTACCATAATGAAATTGTTGACGGCTCCGGTATTATAGAACTGGTCGCTGTCTATTCCCTCTTCCATATATTTGAGCTGTTTGATTCCCATCAGGATATCGCAATACGGAATCGTAGAGTTTTGAATATCTTTCATAATCCCGTTCACTTGGATACGGATGGAATCGTTCACCTGAACGACCTGCCCTATCGGATCGCTGTCGCTAAATACTTTGCGGGCAAAACTTTCGGAGATCACGCCATAGTCATCGGCATCCATCACATGATTGCGGTCGCCAACCAACAGCGGGAAAGAGAAGAAATCGAAGAAAGTCGTATCGGCGAACATTAATTCGGCGTTGAAGTTTTTATCGGCCACCGTAACAGATGTATGATAGAATCCCCAGGGAGCGACCGGACATACTTTTTCTATTTCCGGATACCGTTCCTGCAAACGGTAGGCCAGCTTATAGGCCGATCCGGTATTGGCTTCGCTGCTTAACACGTAGATACGGTCGCCTTTCTCATGGTATTTGTCGGTAGACAATTCCTGTACCGAATAAACGGCTATCAATATAACAAACATCAACGATACGGATAACCCGAAGATATCGATTGCCGTATAGGTTTTGTTTCGGCTTAGAAATTTGAAAAATGACTTAAAGTTTACCAGGTTATTCATTTAATTCGTGTTTTTAATATTTCATACTAGGACATAAGGAAAGCATACCCTCCTCATATGAGAGGGATGCTTTCCGGTTAAAAAGTAAATGATATAAATATATGTTATTCCGCTTTCAGACTGTCGATCGGATTCTCATTGGCCGTCGCCCAGGCACGATACAATACGCAACCAATGATGACGAGGTAAACGAAGAAAGCCGCGATGATAAACAGGAAGGCATTCAGATGGATACGTTCCGAGAATTTCTCCAGCCAGTCGGAGGCACTGATATAGGCAATCACTACACCGATCGTAAGAGCAGGAACGGCTATATAGGAAATGTCGCGCGAGATCATCCTGAGGATGCTGGCGGCAGTTGCACCGTTGACCTTGCGGATCGCTATCTCACGTCCGCGGCGGTTAGTTTCGTCGGCAGTATATCCCAGCAATCCGATCAGCGCGATGATCAGGCAGACGATGCCGCTGATGAAGATGGAGTCGCGGAACTCACGATCACCCTGGTATTGCTGAGCCAGACTCATTTTATATACAGAAGCTTCCACCACTTTATCCGGCATTGCATCTGTCAGGATCTGGTTGACCTGTGCTATATTGTCCGATGTCATATCATGCATCTTTATCAAGATATTTTCCGTAGGAGCAATTCCACCCGGCTTCATGTCGTAGAAGAAAACCGAGGCACGGGTATCGGGACCTTTGATGGAACCGATACGGAAGTCTTCATAGACACCGCAAATGGTGTATACCTGATTTCCATTACTATGTTCGGATATCATCACACCTTTACCAATAGCACTTCCTGTCCAGCCCGCCACCTTCTCCATCTGTTCGACAAAACGACGGCTAACCATTATTTTATCGCCGTTAGCCTCACCCTGGCGGAAAGCGTGGCCCTCCAGAATAGGTATCTCCATCAGTTCAAAATAATTATCACCGACACTGTACATATCGGCAATGTTAAACAGTTCGCGGTTATCACCCGGCAAACCGACATTATTACCCGAAGGATATTTGAAAGGCAACTCGCAACTGGCCGACACCAGGTCTACCTGCGGCAAACGACGCAGTTCGTCCATCGCCCGCTCACGCTCCAGGGCACTCACACCGCGGGTATTACAAAAGATCAGATTCTCGTAGGCATAGCCGGGATCACTCGAAATCATAGCACTATACTGGCGATTGATCGTGATCAATAATGCCACCAGATAGGCCGTAGCGACAAACTGTACAAAAAGCAGGCACAGTTTCCAGTAACGCTTCGATTCTTTTACGCTACGGAAAGCCGATGCCACCGGAATACGGAGGAAGAGCCAAGTCGGTACCAGGCAGGTTACGGCGAATACAACGATACAGATACCCGACAAAATCATCAAAGTAGGTACCGTAAACAAAGCAGACAGCGAAGCCGACAACAATTCCTCCACCTTCCCTTTACAAAGGATCAACAGGAAAGCTCCCAGCAAGAGTGCCAGTAACAGATGCAGCAAGGATTCGGAAAAGATCATTCCGAATATATTTTTACCCGAAGCTCCGTAACATTTATGTACCGCCACTTCTTTCGTACGTCCGATCAGTGTAGAGATAACGACCAGCACATAATTCAGCACGGCTATAAGAATCAGGATCGTAGCCAGGAAGAGAAGCATGGCATTCATGTCTTTCACCTCCTTATCATTATTATGGATATCCTGCAAAGGCGAGATGGTATAGAACAAATCGACACCGGCCTGTTTCAGCGCTTCCATATCCTGGTTACGTTCCTGCATACGGCGGATAGCCGGGGCAAGCCCTTCCGGATCAGTACCCGGAACCAGTTTTACATAGGCGATGTAACGGTCGTTACCCAGCCAGTTGGTCGTACTCCATTCCGGCATGCTTGCCAGCGATCCCAGCACATCATAACGCAGATGGCTGTTTTCGGGTATATCTTCAAATACGCCACCGATGGTTTGCGGAGCGTTCCGGTTTGCGTCACGAACGAAGGTCTTGCCGACCACGTTCCCTACTCCGCCCATTTTCTCGGCCAACGAGCGCGAGATCATCGTATAACCGGGACGGGACAAAACATCTTTCGGATCTCCCACCAGGATCGGGCGGGGAAATATATCGAAAAAGCTGGTATCGGCAAGCAGGATAGTCGCTTTATAAAATTGTTTCTCCGGCGACATGATCAGTTCATTGGCCGGTCCTATGCGGGTATAGCGCGTTGCGACTTCCACTTCCGGAACCTCCGCTTTCAAACCTGGAGCGACGGCACCGCTCACCTGTCCCCAGGTATCTTTCTTCCCGTCTTTGTTCAAGCCGGACTTGACCAGATAAATACGGTCGTTGTCGGGATAAAAGTTATCATACGAACGTTCGAAACATACTTTTGCAACCAACACCAAACCCATTGCCAGTCCAACGGCAAGCGCCAGTATCTTAATCCCATTGTTCCTTCCCTTCTTAAACAGGGAGCGGAATGCCATACTAAAATTCCTCATATTTATATCATTTATTCTGATTTCAAACTTTCCACCGGATTGGATACGGCAACCATCCAGCTACGATAGACAACGGTACCTAAAATGAGCAACAGTACCCCTGCCACACTCAACGTGAACACACCGACATTCATCGATATCTTTTCGGCAAATTGCTGTAACCACTTCTCGCCTGCATAATAAGAGGCACCGGCTCCCAGCAACAAAGCGGGAAAAGCCATCCAGGTCACATCGGAAGCGATCAGCGAAAGGATATCCTTTTCCGTTGCCCCGTTGATCTTGCGAACGGCTATTTCTTTTCCGCGCCGGTTGGTTTCATCATTGATATACCCGATCAGCCCGATCAGAGTGATGATCAGCGTTACGATACCGCCCAGCATCACCGCGTTGCGGAAAAGGCGCGAAGAGTTATACATATTCGCCATGCTGACACTGTAAGAAGATACAGGCATCTCCTTATCCGGTAAAGTGGCCTTGATGATTTCGTCCAGCCGTGCCATATTCTCCTGCGACATTTTATTCAGTTTAATGACCAGCGTATTCTGCGGACGACCGCTATAAAACAGCGCCGAAGGTCCCATCAATTCGCTTCCGATAGCCCCGACACGGACATCGTCGTACACGCCTGCTATCTCGAAATCGTTAGGCGTACCATGACCGCTCACATATATTTTCTTTCCTATCACACCGTCTTTCCAGTCGAGTGCCAAGGCCAGTTTGTCGGCCATCATCCGACTGATCATTACCACGCGGGAAGAATCGGAATAAGAATGATCGAATCCTTTTCCCTGGATAACGGACATTTCCATCAGAGAGGTATAATTGGCATTCGCCCCGTAAAGGTCGGCGAAATGAATAATGGTTTCCTTTGTTCCCGGACGATAAACCATATCCCCTGAACCGCTGAAAGCAGGTAAGCTACTGCAAGTAGATACGTCCTCCACCTCCGGAAGTTTTTTAAGTTCATCCATCAAGGCGCGACGGGAAGAACCCGGCACACCGTCCATCCTGCAATAAGCCAGCCGTTCGTATTTATATCCCGGATTATCGTTCACCATTCTATTATACTGCAAACCGATAACCACCAGCAGGCATACCAGAAAACCGACGGCCACAAACTGGATAAACAACAGCACTTTCTTCCATGAACGGCGTGATTCTTTATAGGAGCGAAATACCGATGCTACCGGTATTTTCGAAAATAGTTGCGAAGGCAGTAATCCCGCCACTAAAAATACAATTACACAAACAGCTACCAGCATCAGAACGGTATCGACCGTAAACAGCGATAACAACGACGCACTGAGCAATTCTTCCACCATCTCACGGAGTGCCAGTATCAACAAAGCAGATATCCCCAGCGAGACAAGCAGGTTGAGAAAGGTTTCCGAAAAGATCATGTCCGAGATATTCCATCCGGATGCACCGTAACATTTATGTACGGCAATATCTTTCGAACGGGTTACCAGTGACGAGATCACCAGTAAAACGTAATTCATCAAGGCTGCAAAAAGGATAGCAAATGCAATAGCCACGAGCATGACAGCCATCCGTTTCGTTGCCGGCGACTTGGCATAAAGTTCCTCCAGCGGACACAACATCAGAGCGTAATCGATTCCCCGCTCTTTCAATTGGGCAGAGTCGACATGGCGGTCGAGCATCTCGGCCATCGGCTGCAACAGGTTTTCGGCAACGATACCGGGCTCCAGGCGAACATACCCATTATAACTATCTCCCCCAAACCATTGATCGAGGTTCGACCACCCCATTACTGTCTCGAAAGAGGCCAGTGAAACCAGCATGTTATATTTCAGATGGGTATTATCCGGTACTTCTTCAAACACTCCGCCGATCGTAAAAAGATGTCCGGGGAAAGAGGCGATTTCAAAAGTCTGTCCTACCACATCTTTTCCACTGCCTATCTTAGCAGCTATCTTTTCGGATACAAGGGCATACAATGGACGCGAAAGAATCTCCTTCGCATTACCGGCCAACACTTTACGGGGAAGGACATCAAAGAAGTACTGGTCTGCCATTACAAAGTTACCGGTGTATTTTTTCTTATCGGAAGTAGTAAAAAGATACTCCCCTATTACATTGGCACAGGTAGCCGATTCCACACCGGGTATTTCAGCTTTCATCCCCGACGGAACACCTGCACTTACATGCGGATAGCCTTCTATTTTCTTCTCTCCTACGGATACATTTTCCTGTATGGCAAAAACACGATCCGACTCAGGATAGAAGTTATCATAAGATAGTTCGAAACATACTTTAGCAATCAGTACCAAGCCCATGGCCAGACCAACGCCCAATGAAATTATTTTAATTCCATTATGTCTTCCTTTCTTAAAAAGGGAACGGAAAGCGATATGTACATTCTTCATTGTGGTTATCTTTTATAGGTTGTTTATTTCAGTAAAATAATGCGCAAATATGCCAATGTGCCAATGGAGATAGCAATAAGTTCAGATCTTGTCAGAATTGAACCTATTCAGATCGTATTAGGGGACGCAGATGACGCAGAATACGCAGACGCTCGCTGACTTTTTATTTTCTTTAAAAACAATATATTATCTGCGTTTATCTGCGCTCGTCTGCGTCATCTGCGTTCCTTAATGCAAATGGATATTCTATATTGGCACATTATTTCCTATTCTTGAAATATCATTCCAACACCAGGACTTCATTATCCTTATAGCTTTCGTAGCTTGATACGATCACTTTTTCACCGGCTTCCAAACCTTCGGTCACTTCATAATACTGCGGGTTCTGACGACCGATCTTAATCTTGCGGCGATAAGCCTTTTTGCCATCTTTATCCAAAACGAATATCCAGCTGCCTCCTGTACTCTGGAAGAACGTTCCGCGCGGGATGATGATACTTTCCGTCGGCTGTCCTAATTCCAGGTTGATATAATACGTTTGTCCGCTGCGGATATTGTCAGGACGTTCGCCGGTAAAGACAAAGTCGGTACGGAACTTACCTTCACGAACTTCCGGATATACTTTACGTACAGCCAGTGCGAAACTTGTACCCTGACGGTCGAAGGCTGCACCCAATCCCGGTTTAACGCGGTCGATATAGTGTTCGTCGATCATGGCTTCTATCTTATAATCGGAAAGGTCGTTGATCTGGCCGATCTTCATACCGGCTGATACATTCTGTCCGAGGACTACATCCAGCAAACCCAGTTCGCCGTTGATCTGTGAACGGACATTCAGATGTTCTTTCCGTTCGTGTACCAATTGGATGTTACGGCGCATATTAGCCAAACTCGTTTCCATTTCGTCCATCTGGATCGTACGGGAAATTGAATCCTGACGCAAACGTTCAACCACCAAGTCATATTTCTTGGTTGCCAGTTCATAATCTTCCTTCGCTTTCAGAAATTCTTCCTTGGCGATCAGGTTTTCATCGTAAAGCTTCTTTTGTTGCGTATAAGCACGGCGTGAACGGGCGATGTCGACATCGAGCTGGGCTTTTTCCAACTGGTTGTTCAGCTTATCCTGTTCCATAGCAACCTGAGTGTTACGCAGGAAGTTCTGCTTTTCAGCCAACTGAGCTTCCGCATCCAGAATCTGCAAATCGAGACCGGAGTTGGAAAGACGGACAATGACATCGCCTTTTTTCACCTGGGCACCTTCTTCAACTACCTTCTCCTGTACGATACCGCCTTCTTCCGGGCTCAACTGCACGACAGTGATAGGCTGTACCTGTCCGTCTACGCGGACGAAATCATTGAATTGTTCCTTAGTCACATTACCGATACTGATTCCGCGAGCATCGACTTTCAGGGTCGAAGCATGGTCGCCGAAGATGATCCATCCTACCAGTACCAGGAATAAAACACCACCACCTACATAAGGTAAATGTTTCTTTTGAATGCCTTTTTTCTTTTCTAACTGTATATCCATTGTTGTATGTTTTTATTTCTTTATTGTTTGTTTCCTAGTTATTCGCGTTATTCTCAATGAATGCCTTCAATCAAAGGTTTCCCTTTATAATAATCGACCAGCTTGCATTTCATCAGATACATCAGCTTCCGCTGCAGCAGGTCGGCTTTTGACAGAAGTAATGTATTTGCACTGGTTTGCAGATCGATCGGGCTCATCAGACCTTCTTCAAATTTACGTAAAGTTACCTGATAAGCAATTTCATCCGCTTTTGCTTTTTTATCCATCTGAATAGTTTCTTTGGCATAGCCCTCACGGTCGAGAATAGCTTGTTCGATGGCTGTCTCCAACTGACGGAGCACTTCTGTCTGCTGTTCCTGAGCAATACGCATATTATTGCGTGCCTTGCGCAGGTTGGTCAAACGGCTCAAACCGTCAAACAAAGGGAAACTCAGGTTGAAAGAGATATATTCACCACGGTTATTTTTAAACTGATTGCTAAAAGATGCAGGAGCTTTATCTGCTTTCAGGTTCTCGTAATAATTCGTAGAAACCCCGGCAGAGAAAGAAATGGACGGTAACAAACGTCCTTTTGCCATCATGTATTGCATTTTATAGGATTTCAACTGAAGTTTCGCCTGCAAGGCTGTCGGATTATTTTCTGATGCGTAATCATATATTTCATTAACCGACTCCATCATCGTTGCATACGATTTATCCAAAAGCATCGTATCTACATCCAGTTCCATGTCGGAAGGGTAATTCATATTCTGCTTCAGTGTCAACAAAGCCGTATTAAGCAAATTCTGCTGGTGAGTCAGATTGTAATCGTTGGCTGCTACCTGCGCTTCGATCTGTGCCACATCCGCTTTGCCTTTCAATCCCAGCTCCTCCTGACGGCGTGTTTTATACAGGATACGGCTATTTTCTTCTAATTGTTCAGCAGCTAGTTTAACTGTTCCCTGGTAATATACCACATCCATAAAAGCCTGCATCGTATTGATTGCCAGGTCGTCTTTTTCCTTTTGGATATCATTCATACCTAACTGACGGTTTGCTTTTGCCATACGCCACTGGTTGACTAACTGCCCTCCGTTAAATATAGGAATAGAAACATTCAGGCTATATCCGTTATTGAAAGTAGATGTATTATTATACACGTTAGTCTCCGGATCAATCGAACGTCCGAAACTGTATTGCGCTCCTACACTTGCACTCATAGACGGGAAGAAAGAGGCTACAGAGGAATTTAACTCTGCTTTATAAGAATCACTGGTATAAGTTTGTTTCTTCACTTTCGGACTGTTTTCAACGGCATAATGCATGCATTCATCCATTGTCCAGAGCTTTTCCTGGGCCACGGCGGCTGTTGCCAGGCTAAACGAAAGAATCGATGTAAATATTATCTGTTTCATTTTTGTGTTATTTTCTGCCAATAGAAAGGCAAAGACTGTGCCAAACCATTTAAGACATTGCTTATCAACCTATTGACAAAACAGATATTTTTCCAATGTGTAAAAAAATTAGACAATGGTGTATAAATATTAGACAGCCGGTATTTCTTCGTTTCCTTCTCCTATTTTATCTGTCTAAATATTAGACACTGGTTAGGAAGTATAAAACCGAACCTGTATCTTTGCAGACAGAAGTTACGAAAAGAGTGTAATTTATTGGAAATGAGCGTAGGTTAATTGCTCTTGATAGTAATAGGTTACGATTTAGTTAGTTATCTACTGCATTATCCTTCTGCGCGTTGCGTAACCTTCAAAGAACTCTTCGTATGCAAAAGTAGCTATTTAATTCGAGATTTTGATATAAACTCCCGTTTTTTATCCCCTCATTCATAAGAATTTTCCGTAAAAGCGGTATTGTCCGTCGGCACACCATTGCCCAAAACGAGTTTGGAACAAACGTGTGCCGACTACCGCATAGCTGGAGAAAAGGGCATTGCCTCACGCCTAAACGATGTTTAGACAGATGAAGCAATGCCCCTTTCTTTTGCGCCTATGCCAAGAGGTGCTTTTACGGGTTTTCAAATGATTTTTCTTTTTTCGCTGTCTCTTTTGCCGGAAGCGGAAAGTGAATGCAGAGTGTGTCAGCCTGCCCCATGAATGAAACAGGCGCCCACACACAGCCGGACAAACCGGGAAGAATGATTGTTGCCACCCGGCTGAACAAGTTCCGTCGGATCGGAAACAATCATACTTCCTTTGTTGTGGTTTGCCCTTTTCACGCTTCCGGTGATGTCTTTTTCCTTTTGGTGATTCTTTTTTTTACGGATTTTCCCCTGAAGTTTTTTTCTACACAATCTGCCTCTGTTTTCGTTTACCTCCATTTTGCGCCTTTCAGTAAGCCGCATCAGTCAGTCATTTTCGTTCTGGGCGCAAAGGTAATTCCGGGATTGGACGGGAAAGCAAGGTCAAGCCTCCTGTTTTCGGTAAAAATCTCCAGCCCTGCGGGTAGTATTTTGACCGAAAAACCTTGCATTCCCTAATCCCTACCTTTTCAAGCACCCGAAACGAAAACGACCGATGCGACAGAAAGACGCATAAAAAAAATGTCGGATAAACGAGAGGCAGATAAGATAGTTTGAAACTCAACTCCCTCAGCTCTTGAATCCGCATTAAAAACAAAAAAATCAAAAACAGCGAAGATATGACGGCAACGGCAAATTTCAGACAAATGGCGCAACACATCGGGTTGGCGATATGCGGCTTGATGATGCGCACCGCCTTCGGGGTGTTCGGCATCCTTTGGGGCATCATCAGAGAGATTGTAAACGGAGTGTTCCGAGTGGCGATAGGTGTAATCGTGGCTATCCTTTCCACCATTGCCTTCTTTGGCTTCATCCTTTGGTTATTCACCCTTTAACCCTTACCGACATGGCAAAAAGAAACAGCAAGACGGCAGCGCAGCAGTGCAGATATTACGAGGTGGACAACATCTTCGTGTATATGGTGGAAACGTACATCAACGGCAATTTTGAAACTTTCCGAAGATTGTACCACGAACTGAACAAGGACGCACGGAGGGATTTCATGGACTTCCTTCTCAGCGAGGTAGAGCCGACCTATTGGAGAGAGATACTGAAACAGATAATCTAAAAATGACAGCGATATGAAAGGAACAGACCATTTCAAGAGAACGATATATATGTACTTGGAACAGCGTGCGGAGGAAGATGCGCTATTTGCAAAGAAGTACCGCAACCCTGCCAAGAACATGGACGAGTGCGTGACCCACATTCTGAACTATGTGCAGAAAAGCGGTTGCAACGGTTTCACGGACGGAGAGATATTCGGGCAAGCCATCCACTACTATGAGGAAAACGAGATAGAGGTGGGCAAACCGATGGACTGCCAAGTGGTTGTGAACCACGTTGTGAAACTCACGGCAGAGGAAAAGGCGGAGGCACGTCAGAACGCTGTCCGCAAATACCAAGAGGAGGAACTCCGCAAGTTGCAGAACCGCCACAGACCGTCAGCGAGAAAAGAAAACCAACCCCAACCCTCATTATTTGATTTAGGCTTATGAAACCGAAGACCAAGATACAGAAAGAGGTGGCAAGACTTTCCGCCAACCTTCGCCCCATATCAGCGACACAAATAGATTGGGCATACCGCCACTGCGTTGAGCATATCGGCTACCGCACCAAGAAAGGGAACATCACCTGTTCCGACTGCGGTCACGAGTGGCACAGCGACAGCGGACTATGCGACACCCTTGAAGGCTGCACCTGCCCCAAATGCCATGCCGAACTCAAAGTGCAGGACACACGCAGACGCATCTACAAGGAAACGCAGAATTTCAGCGTGATAACCACCTGCAAAGGGTATCAGGTAATCCGCGTGGCGCAGGTCAGATGCGAGAGCAGGAAAGGCGAACCGATGCGTTTCTACTGCCACGAGGTCGTGCAGCGTTGGATTTCACCCGACGGCAAGGTTACGGACATGGCGTTGCTCCGTGGCTTCCTTTTCTGCTATTGCGATGTGTGGGCATTAGGCAGCGATATGGAGGTAAGACCGCACAACAGCCTATACGATGATGTGGTGGCAAGAAGCTGTGCATATCCAAAGATGAGGATATTGCCCCAACTCAGACGTAACGGCTTCAAGGGCGATTTCCACGGCATCTCCCCCGTGCGTCTTTTCAAAGCCTTGCTTTCAGACCCAAGAATTGAAACCCTTATGAAAGGCGGTGAGATTGAGGTCATGAAACACTTTCTTTTCAATACCCGTACTGCCGATGAATGTTGGGCATCATATCTGATTGCCAAGCGTCACAAGTATCAGATAGACAACCTCTCAATGTGGTGCGACTATCTGCGTATGCTCAAAAAACTCGGTCAAGACCTCCGTAACCCGAAGAACATCTGTCCCGAAGATTTCATGGCGGCACACGACAACGCAACCCGAAAAATTGAAGCCATACACGAGAAGGAAAGAGCCGCAGAGCAACGCCGTTGGGAGATTGAAAGGCGTGAGCGTGAGCAACAGCGACAACTCCAACGAAAGAAAGATGCGGAGGATTTCATCGCCAACAAATCCAAATTCTTCGGCTTGGTAATCACGGACGAGGAAATAATCGTCAAGGTGCTTGAAAGCATAGACGAGTATTACAACGAGGGCAAGACGCAGGGCATCTGCGTGTTTGGCAGTGGATACTACAAGAAAGCCGACACCCTCATACTATCGGCAAGGATTGGCGATGAGATTATTGAAACCGTAGAGGTGGACTTGCGAACCCTCGAAGTGGTGCAGTGCCACGGCAAGCACAACCAGGACACCGAATATCACGAGCGCATCATAGACCTTGTGAACAAGAACGCCAACCTTATCCGTGAGCGGATGAAAGCGGCATAGCATAACCCCTAAAACAACATTGATATGGAAGTAAGAATTGAAAGTATGATTTGTGTGTGGGATGATGCAATCCCCACGATGTTCCTTGAATTTGTGAACCTCCTCACTCTCACAACGAGTGAGGGGGAATTGAGAAAGAGCGTAAAGGAGTTTGCCGAGAAGCACGAACTTGACAAGTTTTTCCTTTACGGCTTCGGCTCACACCATTTCTACCTGCACCAACGCTACACAAGCAACCCCGAAATGGTGATGAAGAACAGAGTTCTGTCAGTACATTTTTAACCATCTAAAAAGCAACATTATGACAACACGAATGACCATCAACGGAGTAAGCACCTGCGCGGAAGCAGGTACGGAGAAATACGAGCGTTTCCAATCGGGTATCGGAAGACGCAGGCGGACACTTGTGCAGTACGACTACCGCCACCCCATAGACAGAGAATTGTTCTCTTGTGTCAAACCCACGTTGGACGAGTGCCGAGCCGCACGGGACAAGTGGCTGAACGCAAAGAAGGGAAAGGAGGACAGACTATGAACACGACCTATCAAACGCTGATAGTCAAGTTCAGCGAACCTATCACGGCATTGGACGGTATCTTTGACGATACCGGAGCGTGGGGAACGGACACCCTCAAGGGGTGGATAGATGATTACGAAAGCACACGTTTCACCGCCACCGACAGCCATACGGCAGTCATCACGAGCGAGTACAATATGGAATGTGTGAAAGAGTGGCTACAACGGCAGACCCCCATTTCCGAAATGCGAGAATTTTGAACGGGATGGCGGTGTCCGCACCGCCAATACTTAAAACCCTAAAAACAAAAGATATGATAGCCAAGACGATATTACAGCAGATAGGCGGAAAACGCTTCACCGCCATGACAGGTAGCCGTGATTTCATAGATATGGGCAACGGCTTACGGATGAGCCTTGCAAGGAACAAAACAAGTGCCAACCGCCTTGACATCATCTATGACGAAGGGGCAGACCTCTACAATATGCGCTTCTACCGCAGGACGTTCAGCAAAAAGACCTTTGAGTGCAAGACAAAGGACATTGCCGTACACGAGGGTATCTATTTTGATATGCTGGAGGAAATGTTCACGATGGTGACGGGACTTTACACACGCTTTTGAGTGGCGGGGCGGCGAGAGCCGCCCTACTTTCTTTCAGTGAGCATGATGGCGGACAAAGAAAGTAGCAAAGAAACCTTTGTCCAATCTGCGATAACTAAAAAATCCGCAAGTAAAACTTGCGGAGGCTATATATTGGGTCGTTATTTTTTGGTGGAGGGGAATGATAATCTCGAACCGTTGAACTACACATTTCTGCTTCGTCTCCATTTCCCCCAACGATTTGATACGTTCAATCATTTTTGTTGTTCCTTTCTGAATTTTCCTAAATACTTTCTTCATAATTTCGCTATACTTTTTATGGTTAATAACTATGTTTTGTATTGCTCTCACAACACTTACAACTTGAAGTGTTATTTGGAAACCGATAGGCAAAAATGGCTCAACGATGTCAATTAACGAGAAAATCCTACGATAATCTATCAAGTGATAGAGCAAAAGACGTGCCAAGTTAAATATGGCACGTCTTTTGCCAGTTTTGTCAGTCCTTTTATGGGATATACAACAGCGCAAACTCCGCCTTTCTCCGTTTGAGCAGCATGGCGTGGCGTTTTCCTTTGTAGTTGCAGAAGGCTATATACTCACGGTAGATGTTCCTGTCACCAGCTTCCAGCTTCTTGATTAAGGTGCTTTTGGGGATTGTTTTGCTGCCTAACAGCTTCGCCGGTCCCACATTGTAAGCTAACGTGCCAAGCAAAATCGAATCAACCCCGAATTTACGGAACATGGCGACAAATTTGCGCAGGTCTTTCCGCAAAAGTTCATCCGCATCCCGTTTTGTCATGGTTCGTGCCGAATACTTCTCGTTTGGCAAAAGTTTGTGACCCCAACCGACGTATGGGTAGTGTTTTTCTGAGTGCCAGCCTTCAAAGTAGCGGCAGCATAAAAAAGCACGTTCCATAAGCGGCAGTCGGTAGATTGCCGCCTGCCCGTCCGTTCCCTCTTGGCGGCTGATCTGCGCGGACACAGAACAGACCGTCAGAAGTGAACAGAGCATTGTCATGAATACACGCATCATTTCAACAAGGGGCTGAAGTTGCCGATGGGAACGATGGTAAGATCGTCGTCCTTTACATTCCTGTTGTTGAAGTCAAATTCCAGTTCGTAGGAGTTGCTAAAGTTATCCTCCACCACCACGATGAAATTATGCGCCTCATCACCCGCCGCCGTGTAGTACAGGCGGAATTTTTCGTTCTCCAGCAGGTAGCGGTCGTTAGGCAGGAAGGTGATGCCGTTATCCATTTTGAGCGAGCCTTCCCCCTCGAACTGGAAATAGCGGATGGTATAGAGCGTACCCGAAAAGTCGCCCTCCTTTTTCAGTTCACAGCGGATTTCCACTGTCTGCCCCTTTACTACCTTGTTCGGCACGGGCATGACCTCCACCGTGAAGGGATAGGACTGCTGGATGTCCATGTCATCGTCACATGACACGAGGGTGAATGACATGGCGGCTATCAGGCATAACGCCACTGCCTTGAATATTGATGTTCTCTTGTTTCTGTTGTTCAGTATGTTCATTGTTCTTCGATTTTTAGATGGTTGTTTTTCTGTTTTTTCGTTGTCAGTTGCAGGTACTCGTTCAAGTCCTTGCAACCGTCATAGAGGGAGGAACGGTCGGTGACACGTTCCCCGTATCGCATGGTAAGTGCGGCAAGCGTCCGCCGTCCGGCTTCGTCACGGTCGAGGAAGCAGCCGATGCGCCCGTATCCGTCCAGCAATCCCGCCGCCTTCTCCACGTTGGCGACTGAGTTCAGCACAAGACAGTCAGCGTTACCGGTTACACCAAGCGTCACGGCAGAGAGAAAGTCCATGAAGCCCTCGAACACGAGGCACTCGTCAGCCGGGATGTCATTCGCCTTTACCAGTGATACAGACTTCGGAGGTATGCAACCCTTGAAATATCGGCTTCTGACTTCATAGCCACCTGCCATGTTCGGAAAGCCAACGGCAAAATACCGTTTCCCACGCACACCGTAGTTCAAGCGGCAGCAGTGACGGGATGCGATGGCGTAAGGGATGCCCCGTTCCTCTAAATACTCCGTCAGCAGTGAGCGGAGCAGCGGAGCGACCTCCACATCCTCAAAAACGGATTCGGTCGGCTTCGAGAGATAGACGGGCTTTTCCCATCCGGCAACCGTCATATTGGCGGCTTCCGCTATGAACTTCGCTTGCTTCATGAAGTCATCGCTTTGCAGAAACTCCCCGGCAAGCGTGAAGATGTCGCCGCCCTTGCCCAAACCGAAGTCGTACCAGAGCTGTTTCGCCACGTTCACACGGAAAGAGGATGTGCGCTCGCCCCTGTACGGGGCAAGATACCACAGCTCGTTACCGCTCCTTCTGACAGGCTCATGCCCCAGCCGTGCGAGAAAATCCGCAAGCGGCATCCTTCTGACAGCATCTATTTCCGTCCTTTCCATGCCCGTGTCAGTTGATGATGAACTTGATACCGACCCCGAACTGCGTGTGGAACTTCCGTGTGTCGCCACCCCAAAGGCAACGCTCCCGCAGGTTGGCAAGCAGGGCGATACGGTCTGCCACGTAACACTCCACATCGAGCGTCAGCGCACCGCCGTAGATGAAGGCGTCCCGGTCGTGCAGCGTGGAGCCGTCATGCAGCACCTTCTTCCCCCAATTTACCGCCTCATATCCGGCGAGAGCCGAAGCCCCGGCATAGACGAAAACAATCTTTCGGGCGTCCGACAGTATCTTGAAGTAATAGCCGCCCTCCGCCGTGAACTGCGCCACGGGTATCTTGGTGTCCTTGTAGGGATTGTTCTTCAACAGGTATTCGCCACCGAACACCCACTTGTTCCCCTTCTTCGTGTAGGTGGAGAGAGCCGCCCCGAAGCTGTACCCGCCGTCCTTGCCGCCGAGATTGAAGCCGTCCGCCATGTCCGCCCTCACCTCGATGCCCTGCATCTTCGGCAGACACCGCTGGGCGTGCGCCTGCCCTGTAAAAAGGGCAAGCGACGCGATGATTATTGCGATGTACTTTCTCATGGTCAGCGTACTTGAAGTTCGTTGATGGTACCCGCGCGTACCAAATCCTCGTTCTCAATCACGAAGGACTGGTGACGGCCGCCGTTCTTCTCGTTCAATTCCACCACGAGGCACTTGTCATCGGGGATGGTGAACTTCGCCATCGTGAAGACCGTGCGCTCGCTCTTTTTGCCCGGCACGAGGGTGGCGTAGTTCTGCGCGCGGAGCGGCAGAATAATCTGCTCCTGCACGGCAGTACGCTTCGCAACCTTCTTGTCCACGATTTTCCAAGTGATGTAGTCCACATCGAAAGGCACGTTGCTCTGGTTCTTTATCTCCGTGTGGAAATAAAGCAAGCCGTTGTGCGTGTAGATGCCTTTCAACAGGTATTGGATGCCGAAACGCTTGCAGCCGATATGCTTCACCTCGCGCTTGTTCTGTTTGTGGATGGACTTCATGATAAGGCGCACCAGCATCGGGCTTTCGCTGCCCAGCTCTTTCAGATAGATTTCCTGCGCGTTGTTCGGGCGGTTCACCGTGCTGCCGTCATGGATGAAGTCGCACATCTCCACGTTGAGCAACAGCGGTTCGGCGGCGTACTTCACGTTGAAGGTGTAGAAACTGCCGTCCTCCGTGATGACGGACATATTCGTTTCGTTGGGAAAATTCCTTACGGTAGCCTTCACACGGATGATGTTCTCCGCTCCGTCGGCTTTCCCGGCAATCAGGTCGGGCGAGCCTAAATCGACATAGCGCACCTCCGCCGGAAAAATGACGTGGACGGTCTTGTCGTAGGTCACTTCCAGACCGTGCGGCGGTATCATGCGGTCGAAGGTCAGCTTGCGTGACAGCCCGTGATATAGGTCGCCGTCCGCCTCCTTCTGCGGATAGACCTCCTTCGTCAAGGTCGGTTGTTCACTTCCGTTGGTCGTTTCAACGGTTACATTCTCCTGCGCGTTGGCAGTTATGATGCCCATAGCGAGGGCAAACATGATGATTACTTTTCTCATTACTTTTGGATTTTAGTGGTAATTTTTATTGTTTTCAATATTTTTCTTGGTAAAGCATGACCCTGTACCCGGCTTTCAGATGCACCTTGACGGTTCGCATCTTTTTGGCGATGTACTGGCTCGTGCCTTGTATCAGCCCCTTGCCCAAGTCGGAGGCGAGCTGCGCCCCGGCATTGGTGGAGATGTTGATGCTGCTTCCCAGCGAGCCGCCCATGTTGGCGGCGACCTCCCGGACGGCGTTCATCTCCATCGAGTTCGGGATGAAGATGCCGGGCTGTCCGTCCGTGTCATAGACCGCAAGCTCCACGGGGATAATCGTGCCGTCGTATTCCAGCGAGGTAATCTCGATGTCGAGCCGCTCACCCTGTATCTTGCCCGTGCCGACCACCACCGCACCCCGGGGTATTGTCCTGCCTGCCACCGCCATAGGCTCCAGCAGGCGCAGCCTTACCGTCTGCCCGTCCGTCACGCTCTGCGCCCCATGCACGCACGCCGGTATGGTGTTCCTGTCCAATACCTCCGCCGTGCCGACAGCCGTGTTGAAACCCCGGTTGCGTTCCTGCGATAAGGCGGCGACAAACTCCGCGTTACTCATAGGCTGTGAGAGTGAAGAAACTACTTGATGCTCCACCTGTCTGATAGGCATTGCCTTGTTCTTCTTCCCTTTCTGCACGGTAGTTGGCTCTGCCCTCTGTTCCGCCGATGGCTGTCCTCCGTTCTGACCGCCCATGTACTTTGCCGCCAGCTCGTAGGACTTCTCCATAAGAGCCACCTGCTCGTCCATAGAGGAAGCCTTGCCCCTCTCGCTTTCCAGTTCCGACTCCAGCGATGCGATGCGCTCCAACAATTCGTCCATCTCCGCATTGTCGTTTTTCGGCTGGTCGTAGAAGTTTCCGAGCGTGGCGTTCAGGTCACGGTAGGCGGCTGCGGAGGACTGGATGGTCTGCGGCGTGGCTGGCTTTGCCCTTTCTTCCTTGCCGCCCGGATTGGCGAGGTCGAAGTCCACTCCGTTCTCCGTTCCCGCTATCTCGCGGTCGAACATGTCGCCCAGCTGCCCGATGGCACGGTTGCGGCTCTCCTGACGCTCTTCCATCTCCCCATGCTCGTAGGCTTTCAGCTTGTCGCCGATAATCTGCCGGTTCGCCTTGTCAGCGTCGGGCATCTCGGTGTTGTATCCGTCCGTTCCCGGCGGTTGCTCCTTGCCGGAGGACGGGGCGAATATCAGCCACATCGCCCCGATGAACACCAACACCATAGCGGGCAGCACGATCATCTTCTGCCGTTTCAGCCGTTGCGCCTCTGTCAGCGGTTCGCGCTCCTTTTTCGGTTTCCCCGTTTCGGGAGCAGCTTTGTTCTCTTTCGTCGGTTCATTCTTTGTCTGTTCCATATAAATAAGGTGTTAAGTGATTGCCTGTTTCCGCCGGGGTCGGCAGTTCCACCCGTCCGGCGTGTCCCGTTTCCATATGTGAGCCGTCGTTCCTGCCGATGTCATAGACGGCTCTGCCGAAGGTGTAAAGGGCAAGCACCGCGAAGGCGGCGAACATCCCCAGCACGATGCGGCGGCGTGTTTCCGGCGGCAAGCCGTCCAGATACCCTTTGAGACTTGCCGCCAAGCGTTTCCGTTTGTCGTGGAGTTTCCAATACATGCCCCACATTGATTTTCTGATACTTTTCATGTCCTGTTACCGTTTGATAGTCTGTAAATCCTTGTTCTCAATGATGGTGAAACCCTCGATGGTAAAACCGTTCGGGTTGTCATCCGACCGCGATGCGTTCAGCAGGCGGCAGGTGGTCACGAGGCTGCGCTCGGTGACGTTGCTCTGCCGGATGATTTTCTGTGTGGCGTAGGTCACGGCACGGTAGGGATAGGCGTTGAAGTCGCACACCACGCTGTCCACCTTCAGCACTTGGTTGATGTTCCCGGCGATGATGCGGTTGTAGTACCCCTTCTCCGCGAAGTCCGAATAATAGTGGTACACGCTCTTGTCCGCCAGCAGCAAGGCACGTTTCACGTTGTGTTCAATCGCGCTTTTTTCAGGTGATAGCGTGAAGAACATCTCGTGGAAACGGCGCACATGTTCCCGTGCCTCCGCCGGGCGGTTCTGCGACAAATCCTGAGACAAGGCGAGCATCAGGCTCTTGCCGTTGTCCAGCACATAGATTTTCTCCCGTTGCTTCTCTGCGAAACGGTAGGAGTTCCACACGCTCCACACCGTCACCACGGCGCACAGCGAGAGGAAGACGATACCGAACAGGCGTATCTGCCTGAACGACGATTCGATGTTTCTAAGTGATTTGAATTCCATTTATATTTTCCAATTTATGATTGCACATTGATTATTTCAGCAATTTGCCGACACGTCCGACTGCGTTTCCTGCGGCTGCACCCGCCACGCTGCCCGCCATGCTTCCGGCTCGTCCCGCCATCTGGTTCACGTTGCGACCGTAACCGCCCATGCCTCCGGCTTGGATAATCCAGCCCGCAACGGTGGGAATGGTAAAGTAGCCGATGATGCCGATGCAGAGGAATACGATATACACCCCGTCGCTCGAATCCAGCGAGAAGTTCGGGTCTGCCTGCATCCGCTCGATGTCGTTTTGCAGCATCAGAACCTGTATCTTCGCCAGTATGGTGCTGAACATGTCCGATACCGGTAGCCACAGATAGACCTGTATATAGCGGCATATCCACTGCGTGAGCGTGTTTTGGAAACCGTCCCATACCGACAGGGCGAAGGCTATCGGACCGAGAATCGCCAGCACCACGAGAAAGAAGGTGCGGACGGTGTCTATCACGAGGGCGGCGGCTTGGAACAGCAGTTCGAGTATCTCGCGGAAGAAGTCGCGGATGCTCTTCTTCATGTTGTACATTCCCCGGTCGATATACATTCCCGCCATCGTCACCATGTCGGAGGGCGACCAGCCGAGTTCCTCCAGTTGCTTGTCAAATTCCTCGTTGGACACGAGGTAGGCGGTTTCGGGGTTGCGTACCATCGCCTCGTATTCCAGTTTGTCCTTCTGCTCCCGGTATCGGTTCATGTCCAGCGTTTCCGCCTCCAGCATCTTTGCCGTGCCCTGTACGACGGGTGAGAGGATGCTGTTTATCGTGCCCAGCACCACAGTCGGGAAGAACATGATGCACAGACCGATGGCAAAAGGACGGAGCATCGGGAATACGTCTATCGGTTCAGCTCTCGCCAGCGACTGCCATACCCGGTAGGCGACGTAGAACAGCGCACCCAGCCCGGCGATGCCTTTCGCCACACCAGCCATGTCCCCACACAGCGGCATCATCTGCTCATAAAGTGAACGTAAAATCTGATGAAGGTTGTCGAACTTCATAGGCTACCAGTATCTTTCGTTCATGTTCCCGTACAGCCCCATGATGCGGTCGAGGTCGTTCTTCTTTTTCGCACGCAGGTAACTCACGGAGATGTTCTTGTTCGTGTAGTAGCTCACGAGGTTGCGGTAACGCTTCATCTTCGAGTGGCAGCGTTCCACCACGTCCATGCGCTCCTTGTCGGTCATGGAGAGCGTGGTGATGTTCACCACGTTCCTGAGTTCCGTCAACACTTCGTTGCTTTCCTCCAGCAGTTTCGTGTAGCCGAAAGCGATTGCGGAAAGCTCTTCGGGTCTGAAATTCCCGTCACGGAGCATCCGTTGGAAACTGTTCACATAGATGTCTGTGATGTCGCCCACCATCAGGATGGTCTGCTGCACCTTGCGGGCGTCCTTGACCAGATTGTTCACCGATTTGAGGGCATCGTAATACTTCTTGCCCTGCTGATAGATTTTCACCGTCTCCTGAAAGTTGCTCACCATGTTCGTGGCGGTCTTGGAGGTATGGATGATGTTTTTGGAGGCATTGATGATGCCCTGCGCTAGATTGCCCGGATCGCTTACGACCCACTGTGCGCTTGCCCTGCCCGCGAAAAGCAGGCACAGGCAGATAATCATTGTTATTCTTGTTCTCATGTTACTTTGGATTTTAGTGGTTGTTATTCTTCGGTCGGATGTCCCGGCTGCGGCTTCACCCGCACATAGTCCCCGTTTGGCGAGAAAGTCAGCACATCCGTGGCCTCGTTGTAGGACACGTCGATGCGGAAGCCGGTGTTCATGAACAGGTTGCCGTTCTCCTCCTGCAAGAGATAGGTTTCCGGCTTGAGCTTGCGGCGCAGACCGCTACGACGGAACACCGTCACTTTGTAGGCTTCGCCCTCCTTGTAGATAAGCACGTCAGGTTTTCCCTCCACGCTCTCCCAGTTCCCGCACAGCATGTCGCGGCGGTTGTCGGCCACGTCGCAGGATTGCAGCATCATGACCGCCAATCCGATAAGGCACTTGCTGACTTGCAGCATTTTCACTTTTGGTAAATTCATACGCGTTTTTCTTTTTTGGTTGATACATTCTGTTTTTTAGTTATTCCTTGTTTCTCCGCCTTTCGGCAAGCTGCCGGATGGCGGCTTCGATGTCGTCGCCCAGCTTCTCCGCCAGACGGTAAACCTCCACTTTTTCCGTTTCCTCGGTGGTGTACGCCAGATACTCTTCCGCGCTGACCTCCGTGGCATAGACCGCCGACTGCGTGCCGCCCAAGCCTATCCACACCTCCTTGTAGAGCCGTGAAGGGTTGTTCGCCATGTTGATGGAGAGTATCTGCGACTTCTCCTTTTCCGTCAGTCCGAGCAACGCCTGTATCTGGTCGAACTTGTTCATATATTTCCTTTGGTCAAGCAGGATTTTACAATCCGAGTTGTTGATAATGCTCTCTTTGACCACCGGAGAACTGATAATGTCGTCCACCTCCTGCGTCACCACGATTGCCTCGCCGTAATATTTTCTGACCGTCTTATACATATAGCGCAGATATTCAGCCATGTTCGCCGATGAGAGGGCCTTCCAAGCCTCTTCCACGATAAGCTGTTTCCGCACGCCTTTCAGCCGCCGCATCTTGTTGATGAAGGCTTCCATGATGATGATGGTCACGACGGGGAACAGTTCGCGGTTTTCTTTAATCGAATCTATCTCGAAGACGATGAACCGCTTGCCGAGCAGGTCGATGTTCTCCGTGGAGTTGAGCAGGAAATCGTAACGCCCGCCCCGGTAATACTGCCGCATGGTGGTGAGCATGTTGTCGATGTTGAAGTCGGACTTCTCCACCTTGATGTCACGCTGTGCCAGTTCCTTGCGGTAGTCGTCACGCATATACGATAGATTAAAGCAATATTGTTTTAAGTTATCCGAAATGTCTCGAAAAATGGAAAATGATACGGATTGGCAAGGGAACACAGTCGAACCTACCCATACATTAAATCACATAATTGGAAGATTATCGGACTTAAAAGAACAGATTGATTCCTATTGGAAAATATACGTACATAAAAAATAGCAATGCCATTAAAGATAAATGTACCATACGCAGAAAAGGATTTAGCAAAAGAAAAGGGTGCTTTCTGGGATAAAGAAAATAAGACATGGTTTATTCCTGACCATAAAGATATAAATCTTTTTTCCAAATGGATAGATACAGAAAAAGTGTCTTTAATTGCTAAAGTCCCTTTTTGGTTGGGTGTAACCCAAAAGACTTGTTGGAAATGTAATAATATTACAGAAGTCATTGCTTTTGTATCAAACAATTTTTTAATATATGACTACTCGGATGACGATAGCGACATAAAAGAGTGGTTCTTTCAAGATTATTTTTCCTTTTTTAGTTCACCTAACTATATAGATAAAGAGGTTCTTGATATCGTTTGTTCTCGTTATCCCTTCTTCAAATTAGGTTTTTCAAAAACTGTCAACGGCAAGTATTTTGCTAATCATTGTAAATGTTGTGGCGCTTTACAAGGTGATTTTTTTATGCATGAAGAACCTGGTGGTGAATTTAGCCCTATTGATATGGATGGATATAAATCCATAACGCTTATAGAGGTTCCGTATAAATTTGATTTAATGATTGATGCTTCCCATTCTTGGGCAAGCAATGAAAAAGAGATATTTAAATATATCCGTAAATCAAAGTGGTAAAAAGTTTCTCAGCAGCGTGCCTATGAAGCGTGCCTGTAATGCGTTCGCAAGGGTATGGCTACCGTACATACGCTTGATTTTCGCGTCGAGATTGTCTTTGCAGTGAGAGTGAAGCCCGTAACGCCATGTCCGGCGCAGCGTGGCATGAAAGCGTTACGACAGGCGGAACGGGAACGCAAAGAGTATCGCAGGCGGATATGAAAAGAGCGGGTTTGAAGCCCGCCCAATCCATTAGAATTTTTCCCGAATCAACTTATGCACGTCCGATGCCCGGTAGTAATTCCGCCCGTCGATGTTGAAATAGGGAAGTATGCCTTTCATCCGGTAACGCTGCAACGTCCGTTTGGTAACGTTCAGCAAAAAACACAAATCCTGATTATCCAAAATCTGTTCACCGTCTAACCAATTTTTCTGTTTCATCATTCGTTCCAATTGATTGTCCAACTTGTCTAACCTGTCCATAAAGCGTTCCATCCACGCTTCAAAGTTTTCGTCATTTATAGCCATACTATTTTGATTTTATATGTGTCCGATTATGAAATAACTTGCGTTTGACGGGTCTTTCAGAATAATTTCCTTGTCCCGCATGAATTTGATATAACTCTTGGCCGTGCGTTCCTTTACGTCCAAAATGGCTTGTATCTGCTCGCATAAGTCCACGTAAGTAGAATGCCGTTGGTTGTTGAAAATGGAACGGGCAACGCCGATAAGTTCCGTTTCCTTACGCTTTTCCTTTTCTTCTTTCGGCTTCTCGCCAACGTAGGCGTGCATTTCAATATCCTTGCTCCATGCAAATTGAATCAACGGAACGTCCAATGGGCTTCCGTCGCGTACTTTCAGGGCTTTAATGACCGATATTTGCGGGTCATCGTCTTTTTCAATCGACAGAATAGCAGCGGCTTTCCGCTGTAATTCACTTCCCAAATGTCCGCGAAGTTTCATGCCATTGGGAACGAAGTGCAGCACACAAACAATACAGGTTTTGTATATTCCTGCCAAGCGGTACAGCTCGTCGATGATGCCGACACTTTCGGCTTCATCGTTGGCACAACGCACCAAATCGGCGATGCCGTCAATAACGACCATTTGAATGCCGCCATATTGGTAGTAAAACTTGTCCATGCTTTGGACAATAGCCTGCAAGCGTTCCTTGCGCGACATGCTTGTCAGGCAGTAGGCTTTGAAGAAGTCGGGCATTTTGTTTTGTTTGCTGCGGCGAAGGATATTACCAATGTTTTTGTACAACTGTACTTCCGATTGCTCGGTATCGTAGAGCAATACGACTTTGTTGTCGGCGTTGGGATTGATAGTCGTTCCCAATGTGTCGATAGAAAAATCGGCATGACGAATAGTTCCGGCAATCAGGCTTCCTACATAATTACTTTTTCCCGTTCCTTCGCCACCCGTGATGCCGAATAGGTTCCCCTGTGTTCCCAACGGAACATCGTTTATCGAAATAATCATTTCCGCTTTGATGGGCGGATTATTGAAGTCAACTTCGCATGGTTTAAGTATGGCCATTGTTTCGCTGTATAAAGTGTCCAAAAATTCAAGGAATAATGAAAGGAAGTTTTCACGGGTATTTCCGGCCTTGAAATAGTCGGATATATCTTTGTTCGTTTTATCGCCCGAAAGGGGTAAAACGAGGCGTTTAACGCCAAATTCCGCCAATTGTTGGTGATGCTTTGCCGAAGCATCCAAACCCGTTTTATCGACATCATATAACAAAACAATATGTTTGAAACGGTGTGATAGTTTTTTGATGATTGAAACAGGAATAGCCGCCGTTTCGCTGTTGAAACATATTGCATGAAACCCATGCGAAGCCAACGAAAGCACATCCTTCTCGCCACCTGTGATGAACAACGTATCGCCTTTGGCGGGCAGTTGTTCCAAGCCGAAGCAATAGTTTTCGCCGAAGTTGCCACCATACAGAAATCGTATTTCCGAAAACGGACGGTAGATTTTTACATGCCGTTTTCCCAAATAGCCGAATATCGGTTCTTGTTCCGATGACGTAAAAAAGAACGGTTTCCCTTCGCTGTTCTCGCTGCGAAACTCTTTCAGGGAAACCGTTTTGTAGGCTTTGAGTATTTCGGCAGTGATTCCATATTGTTGCCAAAAGGCAATTTCTTTCGGTGAAAATTGCTTTTGAACAGTGGAGTAAGGCTTGTTTTTCTTGGATTCTATGACTGCTTCCTTTGGTATAACAGGCGAGACTGATACAACAAACGAAGTGTCTTCTTCATCCAAACCTAAATTCAAGTCACGATTTATCGTTTGCAATACCTCAACAAAGTCTTTCGGATTCTTACAATTCAAGCCTTTCAACTTGGCAACCAAACTAAAGCAATCGCCACTGAACTCATCGTTTCCGAAGTCTTTCATCCGATAGGTATTTGTTCGGCGGTCGTAATAGACATTGCAGGAAGCTCGTTTGTCTTCGTACAACGGATTCAGGAAATTCCGTCCGACACGCCATTGTCCTTGAATATAATGCCGGAACACATTCAAACCATTATCGGTCAATTGTAGTACAGTGTCTTTATTTACCATTGAGCAGATAGTTTTTACGGAATTGTTCTAAAGTTTGCGGATTACAGGTAATCAGGCGTTCGTTCAATGCCCGTTCGATGTCGGACAGACGATACAGACAACGGCCACGAAACAGGGAATAACTTATCAGTTGGTCTTTACGAAGCCGCTGCAATGTTTTGGTAGAAATACCAAGCAAACGGGCGACTTCCATGCTGTCCAACCAAACTTCTTTTTTCTCGTCCGGAACAGGTGTTTCCACTTTGGAAATGTACTCAGCAATCCGCTCTATCTTTTTCAGCAACTCTTGATACGCTTTGCTTTCAAATGTTATTAATTCCATACATTGAAAATTTTGATGCAAAGTTCGGAAGTCGCAAAATCATGGAAGCCCAAGTTGGGACAACTATTTTTTCAAATAGTGTCGGAAAGTCCACGAATCAATGAGTTTTAAGAACCGGAATTTTTAACAATAGAGAAGAATATCTTGGGAATAGCGGATTTTTTATGGAATAGACCTGAAAAAAGCCTCAAAACAGATGCTTTGAGGCTCAGAAATCGCTAAAATTCAATACATAAACTTGGGAAAACAAGATTTATATATTTTGCTCACATGCAAGATATTACATGCAATGTTCTCATAAACAACGAAAACAAAAACGTGGTATCGGATGTAAAGTGTTACTTGTTATCATTATCATTCATTTTACGTATCAGTATCTCTTTGAGTTCATTTAGGAATTGAGTTCTATTTGCCCGCTCCCTAATCTCAATATAGGTATGATACGGGTTACCCAAGTCAACATTGAAGATGTTTTCAAAATAGCTTACTATTTGTTTCAGGTTTGCTTTACCGAAATTAAAACAATCTGCTTCGCAAACAGCATAAATCAATTCTACAAGGTCTGTTTTAGTCCTTGTCCATGTTATTTTTGTCTTCGGAAAGCCCGAAGATTGAGTTGTTTGCTGTTCGTCTATTTTTGCAATTTCCTCATTCAGATAAATTCGCAACATTTCGTTTGCTACTATTTTTGCAACTTTAAAATCGCAAATCGTAGAAAAATTAGGGTCTCTTTCAAAATAAAATGTTTCCATTGTCATTTGAATATCTTGTTTTCCTCTCAGAAAAAAGTACTTATCCAAATGCGTACTTCCCGAACGGTAGTATTTATAGAAATCAATGTTCTTATTGTAGAAATTCTCTAACTGATTCAGTTCATTGATGAAATAATTTTTCAGCACACAATCTTGTCCGTTGGGGCGCATCATTTCGATGTTATACACTTTCCTGTAATAGATTAGTTTACTAAAAAACTTGGGTTTTATTATCTTGAAAAAGAATATTTCATCCATTTCACTTTTGAACTTATAAAACGAAACTATTTCTTTCAATTCCGAGAACCCCTGTTCCAACAGCAATATTATTTGAGGAATATCTTTAATCCTGTCATTTAAATCGAGTTCATGCATCCTGATTTGATGTTCTAATTTTTCTGCAATGTTTTTTATCTTATCTTTCATTTTTATTGATTTTGAGTAAAAAAAAGGATGATATCGTCAGTTGACGACACACAAAGGCGTTCACTGAATTCCGATAGGATTCAGTGAACGCGAAGCAACAACATGTCGCTGAAAGATAATTAGTGATAGATTTGCCAGAAATACATAATACAGAATTTGTTGAAATCAACACCTAATCTTACTTATAACTTCCTTTGATTCCGTAGTCGGTATCCTGATTATTCAGCGATTTAGTACCGACAAGATGAGTTTTTCCGAAATTAAAATTCCAAGTGAGCGTGGCAACGAGAATTCGGGATGCATCGCTAAAACTTTCTCTTCGGAAAGGCGCTTGTGCATTTTTGTTTTCCATAATGGTTCGGGAAACATTCTTAAACGGATTGAACGCACCTATGCCAAAAGAAAAATTAGTCGCATTGTACCGGATAGCCAAGTAGTGATAATTACCATCCTTTATGACGGTTTCGCCGTATAACCTTTCGTCAAAAGGCTGTAGCTGGCCTATCAGCATCCATTTCTTATACATTGCCAAAACATCTGCCCTGTAATAAAAATTAGAATGGGTATGCGAATAGTTGTTCCCACGACTGTCAAAGTGGTTGAAGCCTCCTGTAACCGAAAATTGCAGGAAGTTTTTTATCATCCCTACTTTCAATGTTATCTCCGCATTATACTTATTCCAATCTTTCATGTTTTCGGGCATTGTCAGGAACACATTTCCATGTTCTCTTTTCGATTCCATGATAGGATTGTGTTTGTAGTGATGATGCAGGCTTGCATTGAAAGCGAACAACCCTTTTCTGTTTTCGTAATATAAATTATTATTCAGATTCAGGTACGGTTGAAGCAACAGATTCCCTTTCTCGGCAAGATACGAGTCAAGACGGATTTCCGTGTCGGCCAACTCCATCAGGGTTGGATTCGTTTGACTCATCTCCGCATCATACCGGATAAAAGAATTATCACTGAACCGATAGCCAACCATCGCTTTGGGTAAGAAATGGTAATAGCTTTTGGTAACAGATACATTGGAAAAATGCAGGCGATTCAGGCGAAGTCCCAAGCTATAGCTGAATTTGCCCTTACTATAAAACCACTCTGCAAAAACCGACGATTCCGCCTGATTCAAATCCGATTTGAATTCCTCGCCCTGATTAATTGTCTGCTCTGTAAACGACTGAATATGTTTTATCCCGAATTTCAAATTTCCATGGGCAAATCCTTTTTCGTATATGCCTTCGGCAATCAGTGAATATTTATCGGAAAACAGTTCCGAACGTTCGCTGAAAAGAGTATCAACATCGTTGTATTCGCAGTAATTCCGCGAAGATGCTGCGTTCGCATAACTCCCCACCACATTAGCATATATTTTCTGATTTTTGGGTAAACCATACTGGTAATACAAGTCGATGGTAGGAACATTAATTTTTTGCTGACTTCCGTCAAAAATCAACCCTTTGTCCGTGCCATTCTCTTTTAGAAAACTGTTGAAATCGTTGTGAGGCTGATTGCTCAGATTATATTTCAACTTGGCATTGAAAAAAGCCGAATCGCTCTGCTGATAGTTGTATGTCAGCGAAAAATCATGCATTTGGTACGAATAATCACCTCCGGCACTGATTTCTTCCCTCAATATAGGGGATGAATTTTCAAACTGATAACTACCTGTGCGATTTCTGTTATTCGTGTTGATGCGTTGAAACGCTGCGGTGTAGTTCAAAGCATATTCCGATTTTCCTTTGTTGAATTTGGCAAAGAAAACATCGCCCCCTGCAAGGATATTCAGCGAGTTCATCAAATCCACACCAACAACACCGCCTTTATCATCCCTTACTACCACGTAGTTGATAACTTTGGAAGCATGTCCGTATCGGATACCTGCATAATCCGAATATTCTATCCGCTTGATTTGGCGGGGTTGCAAGGTCTGAATTTCTTCCGGCGTGGTATTTACGCCGTTAATCTGCAAAATGACTTTCCCGCCGTCGGATGATGAAATCGTATTCAGCATCGGATTGATGTTCAAGCCGGGAAGCATCATTGTATTCAGCAATTGCATTCCGTTGGCAGAATGGCTGATTTGCAATTTTGTCGGGAACACAATCCGTTGGTTAATCTTGTTTATTGTGGAAGAAGCAGAAATCACCACTTCCCCAAGTAACAAAACATTTTCATTCAAATACACATCTATTTGTGCTGATTCCGTCAGATTCTGTATCAAAATCCGCTTTGTTTCAAATCCTAAACAGGATACTGACAGCACATAATTATCTGTGGGAAGATTTTCAAATTCAAATCTTCCGATAGTGTCTGTCGTTGTTCCTTTCAGAAAGACTGAATCTTGTTTGAATAGAACGACATTAGCAAACTCAACAGGTGTTTGCGTATTTTGTTGAAGTACTCTTCCTGAAACATGAATCGATTGTCCGGACACACTTAGGCCGGAATACAGGAAAAATACGATAAGATATAATAATCGAGCTTTATTAAAGTCCATACTTGTTTTCTTATAATGGGTTACGGATACAGATATAGCATCTGCATCATAAACCTCATGAATAAATGATAATAGAAATTTTCCCCTCAAAAAGAGTTGAAGGTGATAAGAAAACTGAGATTAGGATTCCCAGTATAGACTATGCACGGATTCTAAAAATACGTGCTATTGAACAACGAATGCTCGACATGATTTGTTTTTTGTTCTAAATTTGATGCAAAGATAATGCTTTTCTAAATCTCTGGCAAGGATATCAGCCAATCACATAAGTGATTTTAACGATTCCCGAATCGTAAGCCTCACTTCCGGCGAACTTCCAAGTTGATTCTTTGGGCTGGTTCGGGAATAAAGGAATGCCATTGCCTAAAATCACGGGAATATAGCAGATTTGCATTTCATCCACCAAATCGTGATTCAGCAAAAGCGTTATCACTTGTCCACCACCAACCAACCAAATGTCTTTACCATCCTGTTGCTTTAGCGCCTTTACTGTTTCTACAACATTTTCCGTAATGAATTTTACATTCTTGGTCGGCGTAAGATTTGTGTTGCGGTGAGAAACGATATAGCACGCTTTGTCTGAATATGGCCACTCAAAGTCCATATCAAGAACTGCGCGGTAAGTCTTCCCGCCCATGATAATCGTATCAATGGAATCCATCAAATCTTTGTAGCCATATTCGGTTCCGGTAGGCATTGGGTATTTGGTTAGCCAATCTAAATTACCATCAGGGCGTGCGATGTAGCCGTCGAGCGATACAGCGATGTACAGTTTAATCTTTTTTTTCATGTCTCTAAAATTTAATTGTTTATACTCGTGTTCGCTGTACATCAAAAAAAAGCGTGGAATCCACATTGCTCCGGCATAAAGGTACTGGTATACCCGACAAACGAAACACGCAGTTCCACGCCATACTTGCGTATAGCATGAACATTGCACATTCCATCTCGTTTGTCTAAAATTACCAGTTTTATATGCCGAGACGTTCAGCGAACGTTATGTTATATGTCAACGGTACTTAGCCCGTTAAATTCTATTTTATAAATGCAAAGGTAGGAATAGTTTGGAAAAATCTGGGTATTTGCCTTCCCGAAATTTGGGAAGAATACAAATACACAAATATTTTTCACCTAACTTTACCGTCTTGGTCTATTCCTGAATGATGCTTTGAACATTATAATGTTTTAATCATGAACAAATGCGATTGTTTTTGCTCATTATTGTGAACATTCTAAAAATCACAATTTCAAATTCAGCCCTTCATTTATCATGTATAGCAACGCATGTGCATTGCCTAAAGCATCTTCAACCGGATTATGAGTATGTGGAAAACCGGTATGCAAACGTCCGTCTTTGTCTGTAAATTCCTGACTGCGCATCCATTTCCATTGCATCTTTGTGTCGTTCTTAAAACCGCACCACAAATCACTAATGCGACGGGAACTATACCCGAATGGATTCGTACCGGAATAGGTGAGAAAATACCAGTTAATCCACGAGGCATCGTATCCGTTATTATCGGCAATCAGAATCGGACGGCCTTTAAGATTGGTTTCCTCAATCCATTCGCCGAAGCGCTCAAAAACTAACTTCGGGTCGTCAAACGATTCATGTTCGCTGCGTGAAAATCCGCTCACTGCAAGCGCTTCTCCATCGTATTCTTCACTGATAGGGCGCGTTTTTCCATAAAAGGTAGTTTGCAGTTCGTTATCCAACCGGACTGCCCCAAAGCAGACCAACGAATTGCGACCAAGTATCTGCCCGTCGGATTCAACATCTATTACATAAAAACTCATTGTTTGTACCTCTTTAGTATTACTGTACCTCTATCGCTTTTTCAGGATTAAACGTGTGATGCTCGTTGTGGAATACATATCCCAATTGATTGCTCACACATTTAGTTTTTCCAATAACTTTGTCAATATTCCGGTGCGAATGACCATAAATCCAGTATTCTACCGGACTGGTTTCGATATATTGTTCCAATTCAACCGTAAAAGCACCATTTATTTTGCTTCCTGCAAAATCGGGCGAAGCTAATTGAAACGATGGGACATGATGCGTAACCACAATAATATGTACCGCCGTGCTTTTTGCCACTTTATCCTGAATAAAACGGAAACATTTGTCGTGTTCTCGGTTGAAGTTATCCCATGTCAACGTTGCACCATTAAACAAAATCCGGTGAAAATCACTAACGCCACGTTCGGTAATGTAGGCTTCTTCTAATTTGATTCTCGCCCATAAAGTTGAAATGATAAAGTCAACATTTTCTATCCGGACAACAGCATCGTAATAGCATTTCACGTTGTCCCGAATCGAACAAACCAAACCATACGGCATGTTTGCCAAATCGTAATACTTGTATAATTCGTGGTTCCCAATAGCCACAATCACTTGCTTGTAATTTTCCGAGGCCCAATCCCAAAACGGATGTTTGCCATAGTTGTCATCATTCAGATAACCGATATCACCTGCTAGAACGAGAATATCGCCCACAGGCTTCAATGGATTCCGTTTCAGATAGCTGTAATTATCCGAAAATTCCAAATGTAAATCCGATGCGTATTGAATTTTCATTTTATTCGATTCCAAATATTTCTTTCATAATGCCGAGAAAGCCACGAATGTCATCATCGGTACGCTGTAAACTGTCCCGCAAAGACTGATTCGGTAAAGATTCTTCCATTGTGTTAATGAAAACACTCACCTCATCTTTCATAGTAGCCGATAATTCAACAGGCGTAAACGGGTCGATACGCATAGCCAAGAGTTTGAAAACATCATCCCTGTGTTTTTTGATGTCGGCACTACGAACGTTCGGATTGATTTTCTTTTCTTCCGTCAAATTCAGAAATGCTTTTACTTTCAAGCATAGAAGGGACAACGGGTTGGCAATGCAAATACCTTCTTCAATGATGCTGCTATCAATGGTGTGTCGATAGTATTCTTCATCCAACAGAATTGCCGAAAGGCTTGGAATTTCTTCGCCAACCGGAATAGGGGTTAAATGAAAACCTGTAGGCACACCTAATACATCAGGATATTTGGATAACAATTCGATTTGTACAGGAAATCCATTCTTTGGCTCTAAAAAACGAAACAATTCGGTTACAGGCTCTTTGTCTTCCCGCTTTCGTTGTAGGTTCTCGTATTTACCCTCATCTATGAACTCCCAAAAGCGTTGACCAAATTCGGGTGTCATTTTTTCAATGACTAATATCATGTCAATATCGTCGGTTGCACGCGGACACATAACTGTATCCCGCAAAGCAATATCACAGGCTGTTCCACCGATGATAACATAGTTATCTTCAAATCCGGCGAAGTGTTCTTTGAATTTTTCTAATCCATTTCCTCTATCATTATTTCCAATTCTTTTTCAATTCGTGAATCCGGGTCATCCTCCATCGACAGGTACAACGAAAGTTTATCGACGATTCCACCATTCGGTTGATAAGGTATCGTTACCGGATATTTCCATATTTCGATTTTGTACAAACCTTCTACCTCGTTGTATTGTCCATCTGCCTGATTAAATTGTTTGTCCCAAATTGCCATTGTTCCGTATTGTTCGGGATTCAAGTGCGAGTGGTGCGACAAGGCATTTACTCCACTAATACCAAAGTTACCTTCGGGCACAACATCACAATATAAGACTTTCTTTACGGGTGACGACAAATAACTTTGGGCTTTTGTCCATAGTTCCCGCTTGGAATTACTAAAACGGATGAATTTGATTCCTGTATCATCTTGAATTTTTGTATCACACAATTGGCAGTTTTCAAGACTTGTAACAGCACGTGCCAGTGTTACGTAGTTGTAAGGTACAATTTCTTCCAACTTCTTAATTGTGAATTCGTTTTCGTTTTTATCATCCAAAAGATAATACAGTAGCACATATTGCGCAGCAGGGGTTAATCTCGTTGGATTCTTATCTCGCTTTTTAGCCTGAACATTCACAATTAAGGATGGCAGAAAAGCGTATTTATCCGAAATAATAAAGTACACCTCTTGATTTATGAGGCGTTCCCGTTCATAATAGGTTAATGAATCCAATAGGACAACAACAGGCATATTCATAACCGTTTCTACTTGTCGAGTAATCTTCTTATAATTACCCGGGGTTATGGATTCCTGTGCGTTTTTGGCTTGGATAACACACAAAATCTGATTATTGAAGTCTATCGTATAAAACGAAAACCTCAATAGCATATCAGCATTAAGGCCACGTAGTTTATCCCGTTTTATCGGAATCAACTCTTTCTGAACGCCTAATATTGAAATTAAATTACTCATAATAAGTCATTATCACCTAATTTTTGCACTATTATCATATATGGTGATAATGATGCAAAAATAGTGATAATAGTTGAATCTGCAAACTCATGACTGTAAATTTTGCTTTCCTTGTTATTTTTTAGTGCAAGGTGCAAGCTTATCTATATAGATACTTGCACCTTGCACTAATTTTAGAGAGCTAAGCGTTTTATATCCAAAGGATTTGTTTTAGGTTCATTTATTTTGTAACTTTGCACCATAGCCACGCGAGGACAACGATGCGACAAAAGCAGGCAAGCAATGGTCATTTTCAATCGTTACAAAATCGTTACCGCTGGTTTTGAAAAAGCTTCTAAGAAATTAATTCATACGGGATTGCGAGAAATTGGTTCCTTTACCTGCTGCCCATGCTCACTGCGGTCTGATGATGTCGCTTATCTCTTCGGAAAACTCCCGGATGCCACTCCCTTTCAGCAGTGCCGTGTCCATCGGGAAGATGGTGGAGCGGAAAACGCTCTTGCGCTCTTCCGAAAGGTCACGGCGGAACTTCTTGCTGTCGGGCAAGCGGGTGGAAAGTACCGGAAAGCCCATTTCGGCTATCACTTCCTCGTAGATGCCGTACAAGTCGTTCCTCTCCCTGCCGTCCACCATCGTCCAGAACAGATGCAGCCCCTTTGTTTTCGCCTGTCCGGTAGTCATCAGCCTGTCGCGGAACATCGTGACGAATTTCAGGGTACTCTCCACGACAAAGCGGTCGGCACTCAGCGGAGTGAAAATGTAGTCCATCTGCGAGAGCGTCTTTATCACGCCGTTGCTTCGGAGTGTGCCGGGCATGTCGAAGAACACCACGTCGGGTTTCACGTCCTCAGTGGCAATCATCCTCTCGGCATCGTCGAGGGCGTTCACCGCATTGCTTTTGACGATGGTGTAGGCGTTCTTTTTGATCCGGCGGAAATGGTCGCAAGCGAGAGCCTTGAAGTAGGTGCTGCTGTCGATAAGCCCCATTTCGTGTTCGCGCAGCCCGTGGATGCTGTGCTGCGGGTCGTCGCAGTCCACGACGGCGACATTGTAGCCTTTCACGTTGTGCAGGTAGCTGGCGGCAAGTGCCGTGACAGTGGATTTGCCGATGCCACCTTTCTGTGTTGCGAATGCAACGAAGATTTCCTTACTCATAGTTCCATTTATTTTAATTGTTGATGATTTGTTTTTCTGTTTCCATACGGATTTGGCTGTCGCACCATCCGCTTCCGTGACTACACACGCAGGCGGGTCGTCGCGTATCCGGTTCTGTGGTGAAGCGGTGCGTCGGACAAATGGTGATTGACGACATTGCGTCATGAAGTCATTGAATCCATACGTCACCGAATTGTCGGAGAACCGGGTTTCCGACGGTTCGGGTATCCGTTTCGGCAAGTATCCGAAGAAGCGGATTTCCGGGTATTTGAATGTTCCGTTTATCATATCTTCAAATCGTTCGTTTCTTGAATCATGCTGCAAATAAACAAGTATATTTTGGAACCTGTATCACTTCTCCGGCAAGTGGCGGCACGTTGCGCCGGTTGGCAGTCATTGACCGGGTCAAGCATCTGTCCGATACCGCTTTAAGGGCGTAACTTTGCACCCGGACAGCAGGGTTCGCCGATGACGCGCGGCCCGGAGTCCTGAAAGGTATTTTCCCAATCCGTCCCCTGACGGATTTTTATGTTCACCTGAACATAGCAAGATGTCTTTTCAGCCGCTCAAAATATTTTGAGCAGCCACGAAAAGCACTTGCCCTTGCAGGGGGCGGGCTTTCCCTCCGAAGTCGGGAAGCCTTTCAGAACTGCGGTGCTGTAATCCGAAGCGGCGGCTTATGCCGTCAATCCGCTAAATCCAAAGTAATATGAAAGAGAAAAGGAAAAGCAAATCAGGGAGAAATCCCAAACTTGATCCGGCGGTGTACCGGTACACCGTCCGTTTCAACGAGGAGGAACACAACCGTTTCCTCGCCATGTTCGGAAAATCGGGTGTCTATGCACGGTCTGTTTTCCTCAAAGCGCACTTCTTCGGGCAACCGTTCAAGGTGCTGAAGGTGGACAAGACGTTGGTGGACTATTACACCAAACTGTCGGATTTTCATGCACAATTCCGTGCCGTGGGTACGAATTACAACCAAGTCGTGAAGGAACTGAGGCTGCATTTTTCAGAGAAAAAGGCGATGGCGTTGCTCTACAAATTAGAGCAACACACCGTCGAACTCGTGAAACTGAGCCGCCGGATTGTGGAACTTTCAAGGGAAATGGAGGCAAAATGGTCGCAAAAATCAGTGTAGGAAGTTCGTTGTACGGCGCGATTGCCTACAACGGGGAGAAGATTAACGAGGCGCAGGGGCGGCTTCTCACCACCAACCGCATCTACAATGACGGTTCGGGAACGGTGGACATAGGCAAGGCGATGGAGGGTTTTCTCACCTTCCTGCCACCGCAGATGAAGATCGAGAAGCCGGTGGTGCATATCTCTCTCAACCCGCACCCGGAGGATGTGCTGACCGATATTGAGTTGCAGAATATCGCCCGCGAGTATCTGGAAAAACTCGGTTTCGGAAACCAGCCTTATCTTGTATTCAAGCACGAGGACATCGACCGCCACCACCTGCACATCGTGACGGTCAACGTGGACGAGAACGGGAAAAGGCTCAACCGGGATTTTCTCTACCGCCGCAGCGACCGTATCCGCAGGGAACTGGAACAGAAGTACGGATTGCATCCGGCAGAACGTAAAAATCAGAGATTGGATAATCCGTTGCGCAAGGTGGCCGCATCGGCAGGTGATGTGAAGAAGCAGGTAGGCAACACCGTGAAGGCTCTGAATGGGCAGTACCGTTTCCAGACGATGGGCGAATACCGTGCGCTCCTTTCCTTATATAATATGACGGTGGAGGAAGCGAGGGGCAACGTGCGCGGACGGGAGTATCACGGGCTGGTCTATTCCGTCACGGACGACAAGGGTAACAAGGTGGGCAACCCGTTCAAATCCTCGCTTTTCGGGAAGTCCGCAGGCTATGAAGCCGTACAGAAGAAGTTTGTCCGTTCCAAATCGGAAATCAAGGATAGGAAACTGGCAGACATGACGAAACGCACCGTCCTTTCCGTGCTGCAAGGCACTTATGACAAGGACAAATTTGTATCCCAACTCAAAGAGAAGGGCATCGACACCGTACTGCGCTACACAGAGGAAGGGCGCATCTATGGGGCTACCTTCATCGACCACCGCACGGGATGCGTGCTGAACGGTTCGCGCATGGGTAAGGAGCTTTCGGCGAATGCCTTGCAGGAACACTTCACCCTGCCATACGCCGGACAACCGCCGATACCGCTATCCATCCCTGTGGATGCTGCGGACAAGGCACACGGGCAGACCGCCTACGACAGTGAAGATATATCGGGCGGTATGGGCTTGCTCACTCCCGAAGGTCCGGCGGTAGATGCCGAGGAAGAGGCTTTCATCCGGGCGATGAAGCGCAAAAAGAAGAAAAAACGCAAGGGCTTGGGTATGTAATCAGAGTATCAACAATTAAAAAATCAATGTATGTCACAACAAGAAGACGATTTGAGGGCATTGGCGAAAATCATGGATTTTCTGCGTGCCGTGAGTATCATTTTAGTGGTCATGAACGTGTACTGGTTCTGCTACGAAGCCATCCGGCTGTGGGGCGTGAACATCGGCGTGGTGGACAAAATCCTTCTGAACTTCGACCGCACGGCGGGGCTGTTCCATTCCATTCTCTACACGAAGCTGTTTTCCGTCCTTTTGCTTGCCTTGTCCTGTCTGGGTACGAAGGGTGTCAAGGGTGAGAAAATCACTTGGGGGAGAATCTGGACAGCATTTGCCGTCGGGTTCGTGCTGTTTTTCCTGAACTGGTGGTTGCTGCCCCTGCCGCTGCCGCTTGAAGCGGTGACGGGACTGTATGTCCTTACCATTGGAACGGGCTATGTCTGCCTGTTGATGGGTGGTCTGTGGATGAGCCGCCTGTTGAAACACAATTTGATGGAGGATGTTTTCAACAACGAGAACGAGAGTTTCATGCAGGAAACGAGGCTTATCGAAAGCGAGTATTCGGTCAATCTGCCGACACGTTTCTATTACAGGAAACGCTGGAACAACGGTTGGATCAATGTAGTTAATCCCTTCCGTGCGTCCATCGTGTTGGGTACGCCGGGCAGCGGCAAGTCCTATGCCGTGGTAAACAATTTTATCAAGCAACAGATTGAAAAGGGCTTTAGTCAATACATCTACGATTTCAAGTATCCCGACCTATCTACTATTGCCTACAACCATTTGCTGAACCACCCGGACGGCTACAAGGTAAAGCCGAAGTTCTATGTGATCAACTTCGACGACCCGCGACGCTCTCATCGGTGCAATCCCATTCACCCGGATTTTATGGAAGATATTACGGATGCCTATGAGAGTGCCTACACAATAATGCTCAACCTCAATAAAACGTGGGTGCAAAAGCAGGGCGACTTCTTCGTGGAGTCACCTATCATTCTGTTTGCCAGTATTATCTGGTATCTCAAAATCTATCAGAACGGGAAGTTTTGCACGTTTCCCCATGCTATCGAGTTTCTGAACCGCCGTTACGAGGATATATTTCCGATACTGACCTCTTATCCGGAGCTGGAGAACTACCTTTCGCCGTTCATGGATGCGTGGCTTGGAGGGGCTGCGGAGCAGCTCATGGGTCAGATAGCGTCGGCAAAAATCCCGCTTTCGAGGATGATTTCACCGCAGCTCTACTGGGTGATGTCAGACAGCGAGTTTACGCTGGACATCAACAATCCCGAAGAGCCGAAAATCCTCTGCGTGGGTAACAATCCCGACCGTCAGAATATCTACGGTGCGGCACTCGGTCTGTATAATTCCCGTATCGTGAAGCTCATCAACAAGAAGGGGATGCTGAAGTCATCGGTCATCATCGACGAGTTGCCCACAATATACTTCAAAGGGTTGGACAATCTTATAGCTACCGCCCGAAGCAACAAGGTTGCCGTGTGTCTGGGCTTTCAGGATTTCAGCCAGTTAGTGCGTGACTACGGGGACAAAGAGGCGAAAGTGGTGATGAACACTGTCGGCAATATTTTCTCCGGTCAGGTGGTGGGGGAAACAGCCAAGACGCTCTCCGAGCGGTTCGGTAAGGTGTTGCAGAAACGGCAGTCCATCTCCATCAACCGGCAGGATGTTTCCACCTCCATCAACACGCAGATGGACGCGCTCATTCCACCGAGTAAGATTTCCGGGCTTACGCAGGGAATGTTTGTCGGTTCTGTATCCGACAACTTCAACGAGCGTATCGAGCAGAAGATTTTTCATTGCGAGATTGTGGTGGATGCCGAAAAGGTGAAACGGGAAGAAAGTGCCTACAAGAAAATTCCCGTCATTACAAACTTCACGGACGAGGACGGCAACGACCGCATGAAGGAAACGGTGCAGGCGAACTACCGGCGCATCAAGGAAGAGGTGAAGCAGATTGTGCAGGAGGAACTGGAGCGTATCAAAAACGATCCGGTGCTGTGTAAACTGCTACCAGATAATGAGACTGTCTAACAAGTCCCCAAAATTGAAAATTATCCCTATCGAAGTTTGAAGTGACCCCCAAAAGTTGGATACAATTTTTTTGGGGGGCACTTCAGTTCTGACGGGTAAAATCGTAAAATTCGGACTTGTTAGACAAATACTTACGCGGTTTCAACCTCAGGTACTGAATCTATCGAATTGACAAATTTAACCAATTGCGGATCTGAATCTTTTTGTATGAGGTTTCGGAGACTCTTTTTCAATTCATAAGCATCATCCCCTGCTGTATTTATTAAATCCATATAAAAATCTTTGTTTTGCAGAATCAATGAACGGCATGCCCCATCGGAAATTACAGGTTTCACTATTTTATCAATAACGTCTCCAGCTTGACTTTTCAAATTACCATGCGATCTAAGCCATGTTTCGAAAAATTGAAACTTTATTGCATTGATAGTCTTTTTACCGATGCAGAAATCATTTCTTATATCGGTAACTGTCGATTTAATTTTTCGTTTATCCAATCTTTCAACTATATTCTTGAAACAATTAGGGAAAGGATTCAAACTTTGAGTTCCAGAAGCAATATCCATCAGAATCTTTTTGCCAAATTCAGTCAAGTTATCTGGCAAGGATTTGATTTTAGCCAGTAAATGTTTTATTGCGACAAACCAATAATATGATGTATGTGCTGTTCTTTGGGCGTATAATGTATCAACACTTATTTCAGACAACGCTTCGAACGCTATTTTATTGATATGATCGGTCAGGACATTGCTTATTTTAGTGGTCAAATCGTAAAAAGATGCGTCAGGAATTACATCTTTAATATTGTTCTTAGTGATATACTTATCCAAATCGGTATTCCACTCTGCTAAATGCTCGATAAATACCTCATCCGTTACACCTATTCTGTTCTTAATATCTTCAAATTGGGGCAATATGTCTGAGAGCAATAATTTATAGCCAAGTTTATGATTTACCATGTATTGTAGTGTTTCATTTAATAGCGGTATATTCCATCCCACACTATTTACTAATAAGTCTCCATGATCCACATAATAGTCCATGAGTTCTGCAACATATTTTATATCTCCACCCTCTATTAAGGAAACGGAATGACCATGTGCCAATTGCATGGCGACTAAATCGTAATATCCAGACTCTTTAATGTTTCGGCCATCAGTTTCTAATTCAGAATGCAACTGATTTATGTAGGTTGAATCTAACGTTACAGGTAAAGGTCTTTCTTCGTCAGATGCCAATAAACGATAGGTTGTAAATATAGCCCCTATATTATCTTTATTTACATTCTGTTCATCAATGCAATTCGTGATCGCTTGCAAAAGCGTTGGAAACGTATAGGTAGAATTATCTTTTAACGTTTTTACAATATCTGCATGGTCGAAATTATCGGGTAGTAAGTTTGCCAAATAATTATCGAGCGCCTCCGAATTTGTTGCTACTTGATAATATTTATATGCTTTAGTTGTCGCGTTATCCCGATAGGCAGCATCTGTTGCATTTGCAGCTTGAATATAATCGATAAATGTATTTGGCTTGACTGTTTTTGCTTCAATCAATGACGTAAAATCGCACGCCAACTTATTTTGCGCAATAAACCTGTCTATTGCATCTAACGTTTTGAAATAGTCGCCGCCATTGAAGTCATTGAACCGAACTATCTTCTTATATAATTGAGCAATCACATGGTTTTGGCTTTCCGTGTCTAAATGCAACAGCAGTTCTTGGTATTCGACAGGGAACACCTGCTTCTCTATGGATTCTTTTAATTTCAATTGTGCTATTCTTTGCCATACACGCAGAATAACATCGCTCTTTCGAGTTAATTTATGCAAACAATGTATAATCTTATCGATAAGCGCATTGTCCATACATTGTATAACTTCTTCTAATACAGTGTCAAATTGTTTATTAGTCTCTGCATATTGATTTATGTCGTGGTCTTCTTCTCCGTTGATGCAGCCTTCAATATATTTTTTCAATGGAATTTGTCGAGCATCTTCAACATCGACACCATATACCAAAGCTGCAATTTCGCGTTGTGTTTGCAGATCATTGTTAATTATTGTTTGAATGCCATTCAGATAGTCGCCGGACAATATTTGTTCTACTGGATTTGCCAGAATATCCGTCTTCTTCAAACAGAACAATGCTATGTTTATCATCAAAATTTCGTTACACCACTCTTGTTTAAGAGCGACCATCTCATTGATATATGATATAATTTCCCTAACATTGGCATTAGGATTTACCAATCTGAATATCCGATTTATAGTTTCTTTCGCTTCATTTTCTGTTTCTCCAAATGCTTCAACAAACAGTTTGTTGAATATACTTCGATAGTCGGTAATAACAGGAGGAGCAACACGATAAACAATAGGGAAAGTTTTATTGATAAAATACTTGGTCAGTTGTTTCGTTTGTTCGTCGGTCTCATCTCCGAATGCACAAGCTAAATGTGTTTCATCGAAAGGAATAACAGCCCAAACATTTTCAAAACCGCTATCGGCGAAGAACGTATGGATAGAAGACCATAATTCTTTTACTTTTTCAGCGGGGAGACGATCCATGTTGTCAAAAACAAGGACTAATTTACGTTGTCCTTTTTCCTTGATAAAATCAGAAATGTCTTGCATCCATGTTTTGAACTCGTAAACCGTTGGTTCGTCTTCGCTCAAAGTCTCATAGCAAACGTCCTTTTCGACTTTATCTTGATAAATAGCTAACATATAACTCCATCCATATTTATGATCTTTGCTATATGCCCATTTCCAAACGCACAATGCAATAAGAACTGGCAGTGCAGCTATGATAATAGACAATAAAGAAAACCACCATGTTGTGGGTGTAGGTTTTACTGCATACGCAATAAATGTAAATATCGGAGTTAAAACTGCAACCAAAAATGCCGCAACCATACCATTACTGATAAGGGGATATTTTTCGGTTACGGTCTCCGTTTTACGGGCTAATAAATATTTCAGCTTTTCAGACCATGATACGGTTTTCGTACCTCCACCTTTGACTTTTATTGTTGCATTTCCAGATAGGATACCATCATCAATAAGTTTGCTTGTAAGCAATTCCAATATAGAGCGGCGTTGCAAGTCCTCTTGATGTCCCCATGCGTCATACTCAAAAAAGTAATAGTCGTCTGATAATTCACGTTCCAACATTTTAACCACGTTGGATTTTCCAGATCCCCAAATACCTTCGATGCCGATAATTCGAGGTAAAGTACATTCCTCATCCAATGAATCATTCTGACAAAAATGGCGAGCAATAGTTTTTGCCAACCTTTCTTGCGAACCTCCATCGAATTTGTCAATACCACACGGTTTATTTTGGATAAACCGCGGATATTGCTGTTTGGATTGTAGTTTTGTTTCCATATACGTAATTTATTGATTATACGAACTCCAAATAATTCTCCCGATTTACCACATGAAACTCGGCATAGGGATAGGCTTCTTGGAAGGCTTTCGGTGCGGCCGGCATTTTATTTCCCCACTTGAACTCCAAGGCGGTAAGACTGTCGGCACTCTCCTCAATCAGGTCGATTTCCTGTTTGTCGTAGGTGCGCCAGAAATAGAACTCCCTGTGCAGTCCCTCATTGAAGTTCGCTTTGCGCCGCTCTCCGATGATGTAGTTCTCCCACAGCGCACCGACATCCTGCCGAATGGCCAGCGGTGAGAAAGCCCCGATAATGGCATTGCGAATGCCGTTGTCGTAGAAGTACCACTTGCCAGCTTTTGTAACCTCCTTGCGTAGGTTACGCGAATAAGCCCCCAGACGATAGATAACGAAGACCTTTTCCAATAGGTCGAGGTATTTTTCAACGGTCGTCTTGCTCATGCCGAGTTGTTTACCTAACTCTTCGTAAGAAACTTCGCTGCCCAACTGAAAAGCTATCAATCGCAGTAGATCGCGCATCTTGCTCGAATTTTTTAAGCCGTCAATTGCTAAGATATCTTTAAGCAGGTATGCACCGACAATATCACGTAGGTAGTCTGTTTTACGTTCATAGTTCTCCATCATTACTACTTCGGGATAGGAACCGTAAATCAAGCGCGCTTCGAGGTTCTGGCGGGTTTCAAGTGCCGTTTCCGTCTGTGCGATTTCCCGTTGCGAGAATGGTGTAAGGAGAAATTGCGTACTGCGGCCGACCAACGGTTCACCAGTCTTATTCAGCAAATCGAATGACGAAGAACCACTTGCCAAGACACTTATTCCCGGTATTTCATCAACTATCAACTTCAGAATACTACCGATTTGTGGTATGTTCTGTGCCTCATCAATAGCCAGCAAATCAATACCATCCAATAAATGCCGATAATTGGCTATTGAGCGATTCTCCAATAGTGCTAATGTGTCGTAGTCTTCGCCGTTGAGCATCATCGTCCTACCTGAATAGTTGTCCACAATTTTACGCATCATTACCGTTTTACCAACACGGCGAGCACCAAAAATCAGTACTGCTTTATTGGGCGCGATTCGTGCTGTAATCTTCTCTTGAAGTATTCTATTTACTGTTTCCATACCTTATAAAATATAATGCAAAGATAATCATATTTTTTTAATTGGCGAATTTTACAAAAAAAACGGGCTATTAAATGGCGATTTTTACAACCACAATCTTATGGAAGTTGTTTCATTGTTTTTAGTAATGATATATGTTCATACTATGATGACTCAATAATTTACCAGACATACGTTTCTGAAATTTGTCCTTATAGGAATGAAAAACTCACATATATTGTGCTAATTAATATATAATTAAATGAAAATAAAAAGACAGGATACGAGTATTCCTGTCTTCTCATATGTAATGGATATTTTTTTATTTTCTCATCCGCTCCAACTCCTCATCACGCAACATTCTCTCGTTCAGTTTTTCCTGCATCCTGTCAATGAAATAGGTGCGGCTTTCGTTCTTCCGGCGTTTGATATCAGTGTAGAAGCGGTAGCAGTCTTTAGAATCAACCCCGAATATCTTATAGAGAAGTGGGGCGAGCTGTTTGAGCGGCATATTGCCGTTGTTGATGCAGCCCATCACGTCTATGCCGTAGATAAGTTCCACGAGGTCGATGGCATTGCCCGTCCATTGAAGAAGGCTGGCGGTGGTTTCTGTTGCGTTGTTGGCGGATATTAGTGGTGGCACTTGGGGCGTGGCAAGGAATTTCTGCATCTTTCTTACGAAAGACAGAGCCTTGCTGACGTAGGCGGCAATCTCTCTTTTTTCTTCTGACAGATTACGTACGGGATGGTGCTGCAACTCGATTTCGATGTAGGCAAGCGCGATGACGGTAAGGTTCATGTCCATGCCGCCGTTGCACAGTTCGATCACTTGGGTGGCGAAAGCCGTGTATGCCGTTTCCATATTGCAGTCGCCGGCTTCGTTTATCAGGCGGAAAAAGTCGGTTTCCGCCAGCAAGAAATAATTCATGGTTCTGTCAATTTTGAAAATTACACTTTGTTTTCTGCGTGCGCACATGAATATAATTGGCAAAAAACGCGGCAGAAAATAAAAAATCCAACACTCAATTTTACAAAGTGCTGGATTTCAGAGGTATAAAATTCAGTATTTTTTCACAAGGACAAATTATCTCCGACTTAAATTGTTTGTAATCGGAACATTTATTCTATTCCTGAAAATAGAAATGTATGCTTGCCGCACATTTTGGCTATCTTGCTTTTTTATCAAGGATATAGATAATGCGACATACACCGTTGGGATAGCTTTTCAAAGAGGAAAGCGTCCAGTGTTGCTCTGGCAGAGCCGACTTAAAAAAATGTCGTCCGCTTCCGGATATGAAAGGAACGGTGTATAGTATGATTTCATCCACAGCGTGCATCCGCAGCAGTCCGTTTATATAGTCTGCCGTGTCCGGTGTGGCTTCCGCGAGGTAACGGATGTTTGTGCAGTCTTTTCTCCATTCGTGCAGCATTGAAATGGAATAGTCCGGTGTCACACGGTAAAAGGCTTTCTTCCTGATTTCATCAAGACCGCAACGGTCAAGGCACAAATCCTGATGTGCTTTATCATATAACTCTGAAGAAAGACATCCGTCCATCGTCAGTACGGCGAGAATCTGAACTTTACCCATAATCGTTTCCTTTCGTTAGGCAAGGGTAAAAAAGTAGCGTGCAATTCACACTACCTTCAAGCGATGGCTCTGGTAAAGCCTTTACGGAGAGTACGTGAATGCACGCTATGCGTAAGCATAGCATAAGCATCACGCAATCGTCTCCGTAGTTCCAATTTACCAGATTTTCGCTTGAAACGCCTTGCGGTCTTATCCTATATGTTGGCGGCGAAAAGCTCCTGCCAATCGCCGTTTTTCTCAAATGTTATGCAAAGATAGCCAAATTCAGTGAATTACGGGCTATGATTGCTTGAATTTATATTTAAGTCCATACTCTTCAAGTTTGCTGTATAGTGTTGTCCTGCCTATGCCGAGCAGTTCTGCGGCGACACTCCGGTTGCCGTTTGCCTGTTTCAACGCACGCAATATCCGCTCCTTATCCTCCGCGTCATTGCGCAAGGCGAAGCTGACAGTAGAGGTCGGTTTCGTCACGGCAAGTTCCAGATGCTCTTTCATGACAACACCTTCCTGCGCCTGCAATACAGCACCCATAACTTTCTGCCGAAGTTCCCGCACGTTGCCCGGCCATGCGTGTGTCAGCAACGCTTTACGTGCTTCGGAACTGAACCCGCTCACGCTACACTCCAGCTCTCTGTTTGCCATATCACGGAAGAACTCTGCCAGCGGCATAATGTCTTCTTGACAGTCACGCAACGGAGGAACGGTTATCCCGAAGTCGTGCAGGCGGTACAGAAGATCCTGCCGAAAACGCTTTTCATTCACCGATACCTCCAAATCTTCATTGGTAGCAGCGATGATGCGGACATTGAAATTCCGGTCTGCCTTGTCTCCGACCGGGCGATACCGCCTCTCCTGTATGGCACGGAGCAACATCTGTTGGGTTTCCAACGCGAGGTTTCCTACCTCGTCCAGAAACAACGTGCCGCCTTCCGCCTCATGGAAATATCCTTTCTTGGCATTGTCCGCACCTGTAAATGCACCTTTGACGTGTCCGAAGAAAGCCGACGGTGCAAGCTCTTTGGAGAGTGAACCGCAGTCCACCGCCACAAATGGCTTGCCTGCACGTTTGCTCTTGTCATGCAACAGGTGGGCAATATGCTCCTTGCCCGTGCCGTTCTCACCAAATATCATCACGCTCATATCGGTGGCGGCTACCAGCCTTATGCGGTGCATGATTTTCTGAAAGGCGGAACCTTCACGGGCGAATATAGGCATACGGCGTTGTCCTGCCTGACGTTCTTTCAGTATGGAACGGATCAGGGGGACAAGTTTATCCTCCACAAGCTGTTTGGGAATATAGTCTATCGAGCCGAGTTTCATGCTTTCCACGGCGGTATTAACTTCGGCGTAGTCGGTCATAATGATGAAGGGCTGCATCTTTCCCTCCTTTCGCATCCAGCACAAAAGGTCTATGCCACTGCCGTCAGGCAGACGCAGGTCGGCAACCACGATATCATTATCTGTTGCCTGTTGCAGATGTTTCTTCGCGGTTGAGAGGTGGTAAGCCTTCATATTGCGGTAGCCCTCCCGTGACAGCATATTGCAGACATATTCGCAATACACGATGTTGTCTTCCACCACAATTATTTTTGTCTTATTCATCTTCGTATTTTCTCCTTTCCTCTTCTGCCAACCGTATTATTTCCACTCTCTTATCCAGCACGGCAGTCACGGCATGGCTTAACGCTTCACCATCCGGGAGAGCATCGCCACGAAGCAATCCGTAAAGTACATTCAGCGGTTGGTCGGCACGGAGCACCTCCCACGAACTGCGCAGGTGGTGGATCAGGGAATCCAGCTTTTGCAGGTCTTTTTCTTTTGCTGCATCCCGTACCGCCTGCATTTCCTTTTCTGTTTCAGTTATCAACTTTTCCAGCATGACGGCTTCATTGCCATAGGACAATAAGGCGGAAAAGTCCGGTTTCCCGTCCGGTGTCGCTTTTATGGCACACCTGTCGGAAACCTCCATCAGTTCCGATATGGAGAACGGTTTGAACAGGCATCCGGCAAAGCCTTTTGCCAATAGTTCCCCTTTGTTACAACTGCCCGAAGCGGTTGCCACAACCACCGGGATTGTTGGTGAATTGCCCACGTTGGACGAACGCAACAGTTCCAGCAATTCGAAACCGTTTATATCGGGCATATTCAAGTCTGTCAGCAACAGGCTGTATTCTTTCTGGCGTATCATTTCCATCAGTGCCGCAGCATCGGTGCAAGTGTCGCAGTGTATTCCTTCTTGGGAATACATCTCTTTCAGCATCAGAAGTAATACCTCATCATTGTCAATGGCGACAACATCATGGAATTTATTGTTATGATAAACAGGTGTATTGCTTGTATATCCAAGCTGTTCTTCAGCTTCCTGCATAGAAATTTCAACTGTGAAACGACTGCCTTTCCCTTTCTTGCTGTCTAAACGGATTGTTCCGCCAAGCATCGACACAATATTACGCATTATGGCAAGCCCAAGCCCGAAACCCTCCTTTGCGGCGGCATTTGATAGACGTTCAAACGCACCGAACGCTTGTTTCTGTTCCTCTTCTGTCATGCCTGTACCTGTATCTTCAACGACCAGTGTCAGAACTCCATTATCATATTCAGTAATCAAAGAAACACCGCCTTCTTCTGTGAACTTGACAGCGTTTGACAGCAGGTTATTCCCGATTTGTATTATTCGCTCTTTGTCGGTCAATACAATGGCATCGTGTCCAGTCTTCACGGACAAGGACAGCCCTTTGTTCACGGCAACAGGCATGAACTCCGTTTCAAGTGTGTGCGTGATTGCTGAAATCCGGCAGGGTGACAGACGGGGCTGTTCCTTGCCGTTGTCCAGGCGGAAGAAGTCAAGCAAAGTGTTAAGCATATCCCGCATACGGTCGGAGGATTGCAGTATGTTTTGGATATACTGCCCGGACTTATCCTCACACTGTTCTTTCCGTATCAGTCCGGCATAGCCTGTTATTGCTGTCAGCGGTGTGCGCAGTTCATGGGTGATAGTATGTACCGCCTTCTTCCTTGACGTTATCAGTGCCTCGTTCCGTTGTACGGATTGTTCCAGTTGCCTTATCAAATCAGTTGTCTTGTGCTTGTATTGTTTAATGCTTTTTGCATCACGATGTATGATGATGTAGGAAATTAACAACAATAGAAGAACGAATCCCATTAAACCGCCTACTTGCATAAATGACTTTTCACGCATGGCAACTATTTCGTTTTCCCGGCTTTGCAGTTCGGTTTGTACCTTTTCTTCTATTTGGCAAATCAATTCTTGCAGTTGTCTGTTAAGTTCTGCATTACGAGCTGCAAGGCTGTCGGCTTGTTCCGACAATTGGCGATCCTGCACTTTCTGTTCGCTGATTACGTTTCTATTGACCGAATGAAGGATAGTGGTTGATACTGCTGGAGTTACTTCCTTTTTTTTGCCGAATATGCCTAAGAAACCTTTTCGTTTTGGCTTTTTGGACTGTTCCTGCACACTTTTCTGTACAATAACCGGAATTTGATTGGCTATCTTCTTGTTAATAGATTGTTGTTCATCCATTAACCGGACTATCTGGAACATCTGTCGTTCCTTATCCTCTAAAAGACTGCGCACACTATCGATGCGCTCTGCTGGATAGGTGGCCTTGAAACGGCAGAGCATACTGTCCATTGCCATACGCCGTGCATGGTAATGCTCGATATCTTTATCGTTCCATTCCAGTATTGTTTCACCCAATAGAGAAAATTTTATCATTTGAATATTGATATTGTTTATTTCTTTTCGGAGCTCGTCTATTTTTTTATTGCCAAGTTCTAATGCTTCTATCTCCTGCCATTCATAGAGGCTATTATATGCCATACATCCGATAAGAATGGAGATAAGTATATATCCCAACCGTATTGCCTTATAGAAATTTCCTGACCGCTCCATTATTTTAATGACATTGATTTTTGGAACATGAATAAAAGTTTATCTTTTTCGTTCATGCGGATATTATCAGAATAACCGTCTTTTGTTATTTGATACCCACATGGCTTAACCATAAAAATGCCTAAGCCCTTAGTGTACGAACTTACTTCTGAGGCATAGTCTTTACTTGTATTTAATGGAACTTTCCCTTTAATATGACACCACTCATTATTACAACTGATGTCTTCAATCTCAGACATCAGTTTTTGCAAATCTGTAATAGCTTTGGAACTCGCTACTTGGGGTATCTGCAACTCAAAACAGAGCATCGGTTCGAGAATGTCCACACCTGACTGTTGCAAAGCCAGCCTGAAGACATAAGGGGTCAGCTGTCTGAAATCAGCAGGTGTACTTACCGGGCTATAATACTCGGCTTGAGTAAAAGTTACTTTCAGATCTGTCACTTCCCATCCATGTAAACCAGATTGGCAAGACATACGAATCCCTTCAAAAACGGCATTTTGAAAAGAATGGTTCAGATAACCATAGGAGATGTCACTTTCGATTTGCAACCCTGCCCCTAACGGTAAGGGTTCAAGAGTCAGCCCTATTGTGGCCCAGTAAGGGTTGGGTGGTACTTCGATCTGAATAATCTTATTGACCTTTTTTATAGGTCGTTCTTTGTAGATAGTCTTGATCTCATCAAAATGGACCTTTACGGAAAATCGTTCTTCCAGCAATGTCTGTATGATTTCCTTTTGGGTCAAACCATATAACGAGATTTCCAATTCATCACTATATGAGTTTATGGAAAAGGACAAAGACGGGTCTTCAATCCACAATGTATTCAGAGCGGATATCACCTTGCTTCTCTCTTCGGGCTTATTTGGCCGGACGGAGGATTTGAGAGCGGGATGCTGATGAGATAATCCTTGAATCAAACAAGGTTTAGCACCTAAATAATCTCCGATTCGAAAATCTTCTATATCTTCTACAATCGCGATATCATTGGCACCCACTTCATCAACATTTATCTCTCTGCCCTGATAAATAGTCTTTAGATTTTTAATCTTGATGAATTTTTCCGAATCGTTGATTCTTACAACGTCTCGAAGTCTCAGACTTCCGTCAATTATTTTAAGAAAACTTCTTTTATGCCCTTTGGGGTCATGCTCTATCTTATAGAGATAAGCTGAAAGTCTGTTTGAGACTGATGCCGGAGGAAGTATAAAAGAAGAAATGGCGTCCAACAACTCATTGATACCGATATTGAACATTGCTGATCCATGTAGCACCGGATAGACTTTGGCTTTTGCCACAAGAGCGATTATCGTATTCCAATAATCAGCCGGTGAAATTTCGCTATCCGCCAAATATCGTTCTAATATATCGTCGTCATGGTTGCATACAAATTCTTTGTATTCTTCCTTTATATATGTTTGGGAGCAAACCGGATAAACCGATCCATCGACAACAGTTTGCATAAACAGGACATCTTGCGACAGATTTGTTTTTATATCCATATACAAACGCTCCAAATTCACACCGGCACGGTCAATCTTATTGATAAATATAATTGTCGGGATTTGCAGCTTTTGTAAAGTACTGAACAGCAACTTTGTCTGCGCTTGTATGCCTTCCTTTGCGGATAAGATGAGGACTGCTCCATCAAGCATTTTGAATGTCCGCTCCACTTCCGCAATAAAATCCATGTGTCCCGGAGTGTCAATGATATTGCATTTCACTCCATTCCAGATAATAGATGTCGTAGAAGCCCGGACAGTAATTCCTCTACGTTTCTCTATATCCATAGAGTCCGTTATGGTGTCACCATTATCCACACGGCCGCACTTTTCCGTTGCTCCACTGGCAAACAGCAGATTCTCGGTTACGGAAGTTTTTCCTGCATCAATGTGAGCAAGAATTCCTAAATTTATAATATTCATTTGGATTAAGCAATAATATACTACAGTAGATGCATTGTCGAAACGCACCTTTTAATACCTCCTCGTAGCATATGAGAACTACAGGATTACTAACTCGTATTAATATGTATATTATTACTGCCGCATAACGATTACAAAATTACACAAAAAAATATATCTAACAAAAGTGGGAGGATTTTTTAACTTTTTACCATAGACATTTTATTAGGGAAGCGTAGGTTCAACTGGCAAGTACAAATAAGTAGAAATGTTTGAACAACACCGTTTTAGGAAGTTGAAAAATCAAGTTTCTCTCTCGGTATAGCGTTTATTTTGGCCAATATCTTCTTTAGTTTAGCATTTGTGTATTTCCCATTCGTGTTCTATTTAGCTCCTTATTATGAGTATGTAGCAAGTTACTTATCAAATTCAGCCTCTTTGAGGGTCAAATATGGTTTTGCAAATGGTGACTGACAAGACATAAACAAGGTCAGCAGGAATTTTTTACATAAATGGACATGAATGTATATAACCTAAAATAAGAATAAATTTTAATAAGGGCTGCCCAAAAAGAAAAAAATGCAGTTGCCATCCTATAGATACTTGCAGAAAGGATAAAATTTACTTTTAGACCTTTTGGGATAGCCCTTATTAATACTTCAGATAAAATTCCTTAGGTTATATTTTCAATCCTTTGGACCGGGTTTCCTCCTTGGCATACAGTCCCGGACGCCCGATTATGACATGGTTGGCAACGATACTATCCGCCGGACTGCGTATCTGCGGCGGTGCATTTTCGGGATATTGCGCCTGCCTGTTCCTCACATCTTCCGCTTCCGGCTTGAGCTGTTGCCCTTCATTCTCCTTTTCTGCGACTTCGGGCGTGGGTGGCGCAAGCTCCAGCTGAATTTTTCGGTCAAGGGCGGCAAGTTCGGACTTCAACTGCTTCAGCTCGTCCTCCTTCTTCCACACCTTACCCGCTATCTCCTGTAACTGCGGTATCTCCATCTCCAGCACCTCGTTCTTCGCCTTGTACTGGTCGATGATGGAGGGTATCCTCTCCATCGCGTTGAGGAAGTTGCGGGCGGCGGCCAACGGGTCAGCCATCGCCAGATGCCCGTTGTTGTAGGTGTACTTGTAGTTCCCCTCGACCACGAAGCGGTTGTCGGTGAACTCCAATCCCTCTTTGAGTATCCTTTCGCTCACCACCTTTATCGGAAAACCGTAAAGTTCACCGACCTGCGTGTACAACCCTCCGGTCGTGGCATTCTTGGCTATCTCCTGCAAACGCTTTCCGATGACCTTCTCATCGGCGGAATCCACTCCGTCCACCTTTATTATATTAAGGCGGTTGCCCTCCTTGTCGGTCTGCACCACCGACAGGAAGCGGTTCCAGTCCTCCGTCATGGCATCTATGAAAGCCGTGTTGTTGCGCAACTCGCCGGTCTTTGACTCCAGCTTGAACTCCGAATCACGCTTGCCCTTGTTGAACGACTTGCGTTCCCCTTCGAGCGATGCGATCCGCTTTTCCAGTTTCGCCTTGTCCAACAGGTCGGTATTGCCGGAGAGCAACGCCATGTATTCCGAGAAATTCATGCCCGATTTTTCGTCCATTGCCCCCTCGTCGATGGTACGCGCACCCATCGCACCGCTTTTGAGCTGGCTTATGAAAGTCTGCTTGCAGTGCAGGAGGTTGAACTTGTAGCTGTCCAGTGACTTCTCCACCGCGTAGATGATTACATCCACGTTGTTCCCGGCGAAATGTTTGGCAATCTCATTACCTGCCCTAACTCCGCGTCCGTCACGCTGTTGCAAGTCGGACGGTCGCCACGGCGTATCGAGATGATGGATAGCCACACACCGTTTCTGGGCGTTCACACCCGTTCCGAGCATAGAGGTAGAGCCGAACAGCACACGCACCGTCCCGGCGTTCATGGCGTCTATCACCGCCTTCCGCGCCTTGTCGGTCTTGCACTCCTGAATGAAGCGCACCTCGCTTGGCGGTATACCGTAGTCCTCCGTCAGTTTGCGCTTGATTTCCGAATAGACGTTCCACCCGTCGCCCGGCTGGTATGTCCCCAAATCAGAGAAAACGAACTGCGTGCCTTTCTGGGCGTCGTATTTTTGATAATACTCCGCGATCATCTTGGCACAGTGACTCGCTTTGTTGTCGGGATGATCTTCGTAATTCGGGTCTATCATGCGCATGTCGAGTGCCATTTTCCGGGCATAGTCCGTGGCGATGAGCATCTTCGCCTTTTCTTCCGTTTCCGAAAGCGGCAGCCTGCCCAACAAGGTGGCATCGCCCGTCTTGGCGAACTGCATCAGTTTCTGTATGAAGTCCTCCTGTTCCGGCGTGGGCGGTATATGGTGCAGTATCTCGTTCTTGGCAGGACGGTCAACGCCCACATCCTCCGCCGTGCGGTAGTCCGTGATTTCATTATAGAAGGCGGCAAGCTCCGGCACTTTGATGAAGTAGCGGAAACGCTCCTTCTGGACCACATTGTTCGTCACGTTAAATTCAAAATCCGTCGTCTTCTTGGCAAATATCGCCGCCCAAGCGTCGAAACACCTTATGTCCTGCCGTTCCAGCTCCTTCGGGCGCAGGTACTTGAACAGCAGGTACAATTCAGTCAGTGAGTTGCTGATAGTCGTGCCGGAGAGGAAGGTCGCACCCAAGTCTTTTCCTGTGCGCTCCTGTATGGTGCGTATGGCAAAGAGCATGTTAAGTGCCTTCTGGCTTCCCTCGCTGTTTCCCAATCCCGCCACACGGTCGTGGCGCGTGTTGAAAGTCAGATTCTTGAACTGGTGGCTCTCATCTATGAAGATGTGGTCGATGCCCATCTGCTTGAAATCCACCACGTCGTCCGTGCGTGACTTTATGGCGTGTTCCACCTTCTCCAGCTTCGCTTCAAGGTTGTGCTTGCGCTTCTCCAATCCTTTCAGCATCGCCCGCGACACGTTCTTTCCCTGCTGCCGTAGCACTTCGAGGTTTTCCTCCACCGTGTCAAGCTCTGCTTGCAGGATGCGCTGCTGCAATTCCGGCGACTGCGGTATCTTGCCGAACTGGTCGTGCGACATGATGACGCAATCGTAGTCGTTGTTCTTTATATTATTGAAGAAGCGCACACGGTTGGCGGTCGAAAAGTCCTTCTCCGAAGCGTACAGAATACGTGCGTTGGGATATGCCGCCTGATAGGTGGCTGCAATCTCCGCAACGTTGGCTTTCAGCCCGATAATCATCGGCTTGTGTGCCAAATTCAGACGCTTCATCTCATGCGCGGCGATGCACATTATCAGCGTCTTACCGGTTCCCACCTCGTGGTCGCAAATTCCGCCGCCGTTCTGTTTCAACATCCAGACGCAATCCATCTGTGAGGGATAGACGCTCTTGATACCCCGGCTTGCCAGCCCTTTCAGGTTGAGGTCGGGAAAGGTCTGATGGGAGCCGTCGTAGCGCGGGCGCACGAAACAGTTGAACTTGCGGTTATACATCGTCACAAGCCGCTCCTTGAACTGCGGCGACTGCTCTTCGAGCCATTCGGAGAAGCCGTTTCGTATCTCGTCAATCTTGGCGTTGGCGAGTTGTATTCCCTCGCTGTCGCGCATCTTGATGTCGTTGCCATGCTCGTCCTTGCCGATGGACTTCATCATGTCAGGGCAGGTGTTGTGCAGGGCGTGTTTTAGGAGGTGCATACCGTCATAGTTCCGGTAATACCCCTTCACCAGAAACTCGTCCGTGATTTTCATGGTGCGGTAGCCGCACACCACCGAAAACTCGTCCATGCTTGCGGAATAGGCGATTTTCACCTCCGTGTCGAACAGCCGGCTCATGTAGGCGGCATAGACACCCGTCGGAATCCAGCGTTCCCCGAAATTGAAGTCCAGATCCTCGAAGGCGATGCGCTGCGGCTCGGCATCTTTCAGAGCCTCCAACGCCTGCTTCACCTCCGGCATACGCTCATTTTCGGGATTGTCACCCATCCATGCCTCTATGCGTTCCGCTTTCTCTATGACATTTCCGGCGATGAAACGGTCTTTGATTTCGTAACCGGTCACGAGCGGATTGTAGTAGATGCGCCCTTGCAGGGCAGTGAGCAAATCCTCCGCCGTGCTGTCGGTTATCTCCCGCATATAGTCGAGATTGACCGTACCATATTTGTTGAGCGACGCAGACAGGGCTTCTTCGGGAGAGCCTACGTTGGCATGGCTCTCCACCGCGAAGGAAACAGGATGCTCGAAGATGTCCGCCTTGACGAACTTTCCGTTTTCCATCCGTTCCAGCGAAAGGATGTCGCGCCCGCCCGCATCCATCATCACTAACTTCACGTTCTGCTTGGCGTTGAGGTTGCCGTAGCGCATGACAAACTCATCGTAACAGGTATTCAGATGCTCTCGCCACGGAACATTTGCCTCGCGCCGGAGCGATTCATAACGGTACAGACGCTCGTAGGCGTCACGCAGCGACACATACAACAACGCCTTTTCCTTCTGGTATCCTTTCAGGTCGAGCGGCTGGAATGTCGCCCCGTATGGCGTGATGTCTTTCAGGTAGCCGATGTTATGACGCCCCCGGTCAGCCACCAGCGACCCTTCGCGCAGGTGCATCTCCGGCGTGCGGTGGTAGGCACGCGGAGAAAGGTCCACGACTTCCTCCTTCGGCTTTTCCGCTTCGATGTCGGGGAAAAGGAAAGTCCCCACCGCTTCCGATGGGGTATCTGTAACGGCAGGTGCGGCGACTGCCTCCGGCTGTGTTTCCTCCTGTCGTGGCTGCTCACGGGAAGTTTCCGGCACGGCTTTCACTTCCGTCTTTTCCGCCACTTGTTTCTCGTTATGCTGCCTTGCCAGTTCCCGAAGTTCTTTCCTACGCTCCGGCGTCAAACCCATCATCATTTCATAGAAACCGTTGATGGGAGGATTGGTATCCCAGTCCAGTGTGGCATAGATGTCGTCCGGGTCGGCAGGCTTGGCGGTGTTCTCCGCTTTCACCTCCTTATTCTCCATTGCGGGTTTTGCAGTTGGAGCTGTCGGTGTAACCGTGACTTTCGGTTTGGGCGGAGTGGACTTTGCCGTAACTGCCTTTTTCACCGTCTTTTTCTTTTTGGAGGTTTTCGGTTGGCTGACCTCTTCCGTCATCCCCCAGAGGTCAAGCAGGGTGAGCTGCACGCCTGCGGAATATTGCGGGCGCGGTTCTATCTCCGGCTTTTCATCTGCGGGTTGCGGCTTTTCTGTCGGAGTTTCCACCGTCTGCGCCGAGGATACTGTTTCCAATTTTATGGCAGGACGCTCTACTTTATTTTGAACGGCAACTTTTTCTTCCGTTCCTGCCTGCCGGATTGAACCCGAATACAAGCGCATGGCAAGCCTGTAATGGAAATCCTCGTCGAGCATACGGCGCAAATCCCCGGCGATGCCTGCTGCCTTGCCCTCGTGCAGATAAACCATAGCGGGCTTCCCGTAGGGGTCTGTGTCAAGTTTCGCCATCGTATGCACGATGCGTTCCGGGTGGTGGATGAAATAGGCGTTGTCGGTCAGGGCGGTTTTCGTGTCCGTCTGTATCACGGTCATCAGCCGCTCGTCCTGCGACATTTCCTTCTTGCTGAGGTTCTTTTGCAGGACAATCAGGTCACTGCCCACCTCCGTGCCCGCGTTGTCCGTGAACAGGTTGTTGGGCAGGCGTATCGCGGATACCAGATTGGCCTGACTGAACAGCTCGTTACGCACGGAGGTCTTGGTGCTATTCAATACCCCTTGCGAGGTGATGAACGCCACGATACCGCCGTCACGCACGGCATCCAGTCCTTTGAGAAAGAAATAGTTGTGGATGGTTTTCTGGGCGGAGCGTCTGCCGAAAGAGTCGCTCCGCTGAAACTCCGCGTCGAACACGGCAATGTCACCGAACGGAATGTTGGACACCGCCAAGTCGAAATAATTGTTGAACGGTCTTTCGATTTTCTCAAAACCGCAGGTGCGCATTTTCTGGTCGGGATAGAGATGCCTCAAGATTGTACCCGTGAGCAGATCCTTCTCGAAAGCCATCACATCCGCATTGGGGCTGTGCCGCAGCATGGAATCCACGAACACGCCGACACCTGCCGACGGTTCGAGCATACGGGCGGGGCGGACGCTGTAATCTGCCAGCACGTCCGCGATGGTGTCGGTTATCTCTTTGGGGGTGTAGAAAGCGGTCAGCACGGACGCTTTCAGCGAATCCACAAACCGCTTGTACTCTGTTTCGTCCTTGCTGTTCTCACGGATAAGCCTGTGCAGCTCCACCGTCGGGGCGAACAGTTCGAGGTCGGATTTCGCCCACCGGACGGCATCCGTCAGTTCCTTTGCAGGGTTGAGGATACATTTCAGACCGCCGAAACCGCAGTACCTTTGAAGTATGGCACGCTCTTCGGTTGTCGCTGTCCTATTTTCCCTGTCAAGGATGAATGCCGTCCGTATCGCCTCGATGTTGTCCCGCAGTTTCTGTTTGCGGTTAAACGCCATATTCGTCTAAGTAAAGGACGGTTGCTCCCGTCAGCTCCGTGTAGAGCAGGTCGTAATCGGAAGACAGGGCGAAATTGTCATCCGAGAGGTCATAGACGGAGAACACGTTGCCGACAAGCGGCAGCAGTTTCAGGACAAAGGCTTCACGCTTCTCTTCCGGCACTTCATCGGCAAACTCGTTTTCCACGACTTCGCGGAGGATGGCGTAACGGGAATAATGCAGCCCGCGCAGCAGCGTGTCCATCGCCAGTTCCTGCGCACCATCGGCGGGATAGCCTTCAAGCCGTGCCCTCTCATACGTTTCGGCGGCACGGTCGGCCCGTTCCCGTATGAAAGCGGTGTCGTCAGCCTGTTCAAACTTGTTCGTGCGGAGATAGTCCAGCAGGTACAGACCGTAATAGGAAAAGTCGGTCTGACCCTCGTTTTTCTTCTTGTTGTTCATTACTTTGGATTTAGCGGATTGATAATTAACGGGATAATCGGTTGGAAAAAGGAAGAAAAAGGCACTCGGTATCCCTCCGAGTGCCACCACTAAATCCAAAGTATGAGTGTAATCCGGTATCGAAGAACAATTCATTACTCTGAACAAGTGGCAAAGTTAATACTATTTCTTCCGTCCTGAAAATTTCTTGTCCTTTTTAGCCTCCGGGAACACAAAAGTCGTGTTATATTCCCCGTCAAAGGCGACAACAGCATCGAAACTCTTGCCCTGTTTGCTCTTGAACCCTTTGAGCAGCTTGGTATGCCCTTCGGTGAGCAGGTCTTTGATTTCATCGTCGGACAGGGTGCGTCCCGCTTTCAGCCGGAACACGGGCAGTCCGCACTCCGTGTTGTCGCAGCGTACCACCTTGCCGTAGAACCGCATCCTGCCCGTGCCACACTTGGGACACGCGCAGCCGGAGTCACGGCTGCCGAAGAGCTTGTCGCACGAGATCAGTTCGGAGGTTATCTCACGTGTGTACGCCTCTATCTCCTTGCGGAAGGTGTCGTCGGACAGTTCCCCGCGCTCGATACGCGCCAGCTCCTTTTCCCATTCGCCCGTCATGGCAACATCGGCGATGCGCATCGTCTTGACGACGGAATTGAGGGCAAGTCCTTTTTCGGTGGGAACAAGCGACTTCTTGCAGCGTTCCATGTAACCGCGCTTGAAAAGCGTTTCGATGATGGAGGCGCGTGTGGCGGGAGTACCGATGCCACAGTCCTTCATCGCCTGCCGCAGTGCGTCGTCCTCAATTTCCTTGCCCGCCGTTTCCATTGCCGAGAGCAGGGTGGCTTCGGTATGCAGCGGCTTGGGTTTGGTCTTTCCTTCGGTAATGGACGAGCCTTTCGGTGTCAGCGTGTCGCCTTCCTGCCAGCCGGGGATGGTAATTTCCTCTTTTTCCTCGCCATAGACGGCACGCCATCCGGTTTGCTTCACGACGCTGCCTTTTACGGTAAACTCCACTCCGGCACATTCCGCCGTGACAGTGGTCACATCCTTGACGCATTTCTCAGAGAATGCCTCGACCATGCGCCCGGCAATCATCTGATAGATGGTATTGTCCTCTTTGGAGAGGAAGAGCGGTTTCTCACCCGTGACGAGCAGGGCATGGTGGTCTGTCACCTTGCCGTCGTCCACGCTGCGGCGTGTCGGGGCGGCTTTTGCCCGCACCTTGTCTTTCCATTCGGGCTGTGTGCCGATGAAAGCGAGCAGTTTGGGAATTTCGGCAAACACGTCTTCGGGGATGTAGCGGCTTCCCGTTCTCGGATAGGTTATCAACTTCTTTTCGTAGAGTTTCTGCGCGATTTCAAGCGTCTGTTCCGCCGTGAAGCCGTGCTTGGCGTTGGCTTCTTTCTGGAGCGTGGTCAGGTCGTAGAGCAAGGGAGTTTCCTCCGTCTTCTCCTTGCGCTCGGCTTTCGTGACAGTGGCGCAACCTGCCGCCTTTACCTTATTATATAGTTCCATCGCCGGTTCTTTCTCTTTCCATTTCTCGGAGGATGAGAATTTCACGACTTCGCCGTCGCAACCGTCCGTTGCGATATGGAGCTGCCAGAATGCTTCGGACGTAAAGCGGCGGTTCTCCCAGTAGCGTTCACATACCATAGCCAACGTTGGTGTCTGCACCCGCCCCACGGAATACGTGCCGTGTCCGGCGGCGATGGATAACGCCTGTGTGCCGTTGATGCCCACGAGCCAGTCGGATTCGCTCCGCGCTTTGGCGGCGAGGTAGAGGTTGTCGTATTTGCTGCCGTCTTCGAGTTTCCGCAGTCCCTCGCGGATAGCTTTGTCGGTGAGAGAGCTGATCCACAGGCGCACGAAAGGAGTGGTGCAACCCGTATAGTGGTAGAGGTAGCGGAAGATAAGCTCTCCCTCGCGTCCGGCATCGGTCGCCACGATGATATGTTCGCTTGTGTCGAACAGTCTTTTGATGACTTTTATCTGCGACACCACGCCGCTGTCGGGCTTGTAACCTTTCTCCGTCCTGACCTGACGGGGGACGAGCGTGAATGTGTCGGGAATAATCGGGAGGTTGTCACGGACAAATCCGCGCACGCCGTAGCCGTCGGGCATGGCAAGCTGAACGAGGTGTCCGAATGCCCATGTCACGGCATAACCGCCTCCCTCGAAATATCCTTCCTCTCTCTTTGTCGCGCCCACGATGCGGGCGATTTCACGTGCCACGGAGGGCTTTTCTGCAATGATTGTCTTCATGTCTTCTTCTTTTTTGTTGATACTTTGGATTTTATTTTGGATTCAGTGGCGGACACGGGATTACATTTTCATGCCCTTGCCCGTTTTCTTCTGCGGCTTCTCCTGCTGCTGTTGCTGGCGGGCGTCCTTCGGGTTGGTCTGACCTTTCTGCAACGGCTCTCTCAGATTCTTTGTAGCCTCGTTGGTCTTGCCATCGTTGTTCACCGCCACCTGCGTGCGGCTCTCGTTGGACGGAGCAACCTGCTGTGCATTGTCAGGGTTCGTGTCGTAGCGGTACGGGCGTCCCTTCTCCGGGTTGAACTTGATATACATCGTGGCATGGAAGCCCTGCTTGTCGGTCACGTTCTCCAGCTTCACGGCTTTACCCGCCACATAGTCGGCTTTCTGCTGGTCGGTGAAGCTCACGCCGCTCCATTTGCTGATGGGGCGGATGCTGCCGTCCTCGTTCGTCCACGTGTTGCGGCGTTGCTCCTTCTTGGTCTGTGCGGCATTTTCCCCGCCCTGCGCCTGACTTTTCGATGTGTCGCCTTTGGTTTCCTGTGTCTGTGCGGTACGGGGCGACTTGCCGGTTCCCGGCACGAACTCCACGCCGCGCTGCTCCACGTTCACTTGCAGGGTGGTGACGAACTTTCTGCCGTCGTTGCGCTCGATGAGCTTGTCGCGTACGGGCAGTCCGGCGCGGAGCATGTCCCGCTCCTGCGTGGTGATTTCCGTCTTGCCGATGCGCTCCGGGATGCGCACCCTGCTTGCCGGAATGTCCGTGATTTCATTCGTCTTGCGGTCGATGCTGATGTAGGAGGGGATGATCTCGCCCGTTTCCCTGTCCACAATGTCCACGACCCTACCGAGATTGCCCGTTTCGCGGAGGTTCTTCCGGTCATTGTCGGAGAATTTGTGTTCCTTGTACTCATCCAGCTTCTGCTCCTTGCGGATGAAGTGCGGCACGAGGCTGATGTTTCCCTCACCGTCCTTCTTGAAGGAGAGGCGGGCGTCCAGCTCGAATGATTCGCCGCCGAAGGTCGGTTTGACCTTTACCAAGTCGGACTTGCCATAGTTGAGCATCTTCGTAAGGTCGCCGGACTTTTCAAGGTTGTCCCGCTTTACGCCCCATCTGTCCTCCAGCTCCTGCCAGTTGATTTTACTCTCGTCGATGGGCTGGTAGCCACGTTTGCCCTACATCTGTTCGGATTTGTCCTGTTGCTGTTCTTTCCGTTGTTCCATGTTCTCCTGTTTTTGAGGTTCTTGTTTCTCTGTCTGTTGTGCTGCCATCTCTTCCTGCACCTTCTTCTCATAGTCGGAGGTGTCCACCTTGTGAGGGGCGAGCAGCTCCTTGTTCGCTTCGGGGTCTTTCAGCAGTTGCTTCATCACCTCTAAGAGATTTTCAGCTTGGTCTGCCGCAATGCGGTAGAAACCGAAGCGGCTGGGTTCCTTGCACTGCCGGAAGAAGTTCTTGAAGAAGTTGTCCAGCACGTCGCCATGTCGGTCGAATTGCAGGAAACTCTGCGCGTTCTCCGCTTTTGCGGGGGTGCGCTTGGGTGTGCCGTCCGCGTTCAGCCCGGCTACCACGCTGATCTCGCCTGTCTTCTCGTCACGGACTACCAGCACGTCCTTTTCGTCTTTTTTCTTTGCCATCTGAAAAATGTTTTAATGGGTTATTTATGAAAGAAATTATGGATACGAGCCTTGTAGAAGGCTATATCTTCCTTTTTGAAGTCCTTGATATGGTTGGAAAGGAATGTCAGCACGTCCTCCTCGCTGTAATAGGTCTTCTTGCCCAGCGTCTTGTAGGGCAATGCGCCTACGCTGCGGTAGCGTTGGAGGGTGCGTTTGCTTATCTGGAGCAACATGCACAAATCCTGATTGTCGAAAAGGCGGATGCTTTCCGTGATAGTGGGCTGTTTCCCCTCAGCCTTCATCGCCAGCAGCAGTTCGTCCTGACGGTCGAGCCGTTCCATCAGCTTCTGCATCCAGCCCTCGAAGTTGTTTCGTGTGAGCAGTTCCATGACCTATGTCCTCCTTCCTTTTGGTTTGCCGCCCGTGCGCAGCGTGTGGTTGTGGAACAGGGTGTCTATTGTCCCTTCCTCGTTCCTTACTGTGTTGTCCTCCAATAGCCGCAGTATCTCGGAAAGGCGGTAGCGGCAGCTTCCGCGTACCACCACATACTCGATACGGTGGTCGGTGCGCATACGCTGCATGGTGCGCTTGCTCACGTTGAGCATCTTCGCCGCCTGTGCCGTGTCAAGCAGCTTGTCTTCGGTTTCCCGCTTCCGTTTCTTCTCGTCCCTTGCCTCGCGGATGTACCCTGCGATGTTCGCAATCTGCGCCATCATCTCCTTGTAGGCGGAACTTTCCATTGTTATCACTTTCATGTTCAGTCCTTTCTTTTTGTTTCTGCGACAAAATTCGGCAATAAACAAAAGGGGCTTTAACAACTCACTACGTGACTCACGTAAGATTTTTGCGGAAGATGGCTCCGTAACCCGGTCAAACGGCGCAACAGGCAGCCTTTCAGCGGAAAACGATACGTCTTGTATGCCGTTTCGTTACCTTTGCGGCAAACTCTAAATGACATGAATATGGAAATAGTATCTATCGAGAAAAAGACTTTCGAGATGATGGTGGCGGCATTCGGCGCACTCTCGGAGAAGGTCGCCGCCCTGAGGCGCAAAAGCGACACGGGGCGCATGGAAAGATGGCTCACGGGCGAGGAGGTCTGCGGGCAGTTGAGAATAAGCCCGCGCACGTTGCAGACGCTGCGTGACAGGCGGCTTATCGGCTACTCGCAGATAAACCGCAGGTTCTATTACAAGCCAGAGGAGGTGAAGCGGCTGATACCGCTTGTCGGCACGCTCTATCCGCACGGCAGATGATTTGATTTATTCACCCACTGAATCCGAAGTTATGATGAACGAGAACAACGATGTTTTTACGATGGAAGACGAGCCGATAGCCTCTGTGGTGCAGGATATGCGCAAAGGCTCGAAATGGCTGTCCGCATTTCTGGAAAGCTACCGTCCTCCGCTGGACGGGGAACGTTACCTGACGGACGGCGAGGTGTCGGAACTGCTCCGTGTGAGCCGGCGCACCTTGCAGGAATACCGCAACAACCGCGTGTTGCCCTTCATACTTTTGGGAGGGAAGGTGCTTTACCCGGAAACGGGGCTGCGCGGGGTACTGGAAGCGAACTACCGCAAGCCGCTGGAGTGAGGCGGTTTCATGAAAAAGTAAACGGGTGACACCTTTTGTGGTGCTACCCGTTTACTTGTCTTATGGGGTATGTGCAATCAGCAATACCCGGCTTTTCCGTTCTGTATGAACATCACGTATGTCTGCCGTTTCTCTTGTGAGAGTGCCTTTCCCACCAGCCATGTGCGGAACAGGTGGGTGTTGTAGGTATTCACCCTGAAAGCGACCGGGATGATGATTTCAAGGGCGTACACGTCCGCGTGCAGCCCGTTTTCAAGCTGCATGTAGCGGCACACCTCGTAGTCGTTCAGCACGTCCGACTTGCGGACGGCTCTGATGGCGGCGTTCACTGCCGGGACGGTCGTATGGAACAATCCGGCTATTTCGGTGGCGGTCATCCACACGTCGTTACCGGTTACGCTGACTGCCTTGTCCTCGATGATGATTGTGTCACGTTTCATGGCTTTTCTTTTTAGATGGTGCAACCTGCAAATTCCTCGACGCCGTTCAATCTTGCGGCAAGGTTCTCCATGTCCTGATTGAGCTTCTCTTTGGTTATCTTTGCGTAAATCTGCGTCGTCTTTATGCTCTTGTGTCCGAGCATGGAGCTGACCGTTTCGATGGGAACACCGTTGGAGAGGAATATCGTCGTGGCTGCCGTGTGGCGGCTCTGATGCCACGTGATATGCTTGGTGATGCCGCAACGCTTGGCGACGGCACGGATACCGGCAAGGCACGTGTTATAATGCGGAACGGGAAATATCCTGCCGTCCCCGCACAGTCCCCGGTATTTGCCGATTATGCGGTTGGCGATGTCGAGCAGGCGGATGTTGGACACCACGCCCGTTTTCTGGCGGTTGATGTTTATCCACTCGTGTTCGTCGAAGTAGGTGCGGATATTCTCTTCCGTAAGGTTGCGCATATCCGCGAACGACAGCCCCGTGAAGGCGCAGAACAGGTAGAGGTCGCGGTACAATTCCTGTTTGGCGTTTTTCAGTTTCCCCTCCATCAGCAGGCGGATCTCATCTTTGGTCAGGAAACTGCGTGTTGTTTCCTCCTTCTTGATTTCATACTCGCGGAACGGGTCGCGCGTCAGCCACTCGTTGTTGATGGCGATGAATACCATCGTCCGTAACGGGCAGACGTACAGCCACACGGTATTGGTGCAGCAGTGCTTGTCCGTGCGCAGGAACATCTCGAAGTCGGAGATGAAAGCCGGGGTAAGCTCTTTTAGGGCGATGTCCTTCACATGGTAGCGGATGTCGAGGAACTCTTGCATGTGCTTGTAAACGGTGCGGTACTTCAGCAGCGTGCCTTTGGCTTTCATGCCTGCCTCCACCTGCTTCTCGTAGTCCTCGTTGTGCTGGCGGAACACCTGCATCAGCGTGTGGTAGCGGTGTTCCAGTCCGAGAAAGGCGTTCTTCACCTTCTCCGCCGTGACGAAGTTGTCACGCTCCATGATTTCCTGATAATGCCTGTTGATGCGTACCCGCATCTTGTCAAGCATACGGTTCGTTTCGAGTGCCGCCGTGCTTCTGCCCGTGACACGTCCACCTTTGGTGTCCCACAGTTTCGGATCGACAGTCAGTTTGCAGCTGAACTGTGTCTGGCTGCCGTCCACCGTGATGCGTCCCATGACGGGAACTGTCCCGTCCTTTTTCACTACCTGACGCTTGAGGTAGTAGATTACTGAAAATGTACTCTTCATTGTCCTTAATTTTTGGGTTTCAAAATTAGTTGGTGAAGAGTCCGGTGTTGGTACGCAAAACGGGGAGGAACGGCGCAATCTTTTTCCGTAACCTGATTTTTCGCATGAGTTATGGATAACTCACTATTCCTTAGAGCCTTGTTTCGCTATTCGTACCCGTTTGTCGCATTTTCGGGCATGGTTACGAACAAGTAACGTAGCGGCGTCAGGATTTGGCTTCGGCAGGGATTGTAATGGCTTCACGGATTATCGCCACTTCAACCAAAACCCTTGTAACTCAATTCTATCACTATATCTTTCCGCATTTCACTTTTTTGTAGTAACTTTGCACTAAATATATACATATTATCATATATGGCTAAACAAGGCACCATACTGGTCGTAGACGACAATAAGGGGATTCTTACCGCAGTACAGATGCTGTTAGGCACCTGTTTTGAGAAAGTGATAACTATCTCTACCCCAAACAAAATCAAAACAACCCTGCATAATGAAAACGTAGACGTTGTTTTACTCGATATGAACTTCAGTGCCGGTATCAATACCGGAAATGAAGGGCTTTTTTGGCTTTCCGAAATAAAGAAGGAAGACCCGTCGGTACAGGTTGTTCTCTTCACCGCTTATGCTGATATAGACCTGGCGGTAAGGGGAATCAAGGAAGGCGCTACCGACTTCGTTGTCAAACCCTGGAATAACGCCAAGTTACTGGAAACGTTGAAAACGGCTTATGATATCCGGACAGCCAACAAGAAAGGTATTCCTCACGAAAACAGCAAACTGGTTGTCTCGAAGGAAAGCGGCATGTTTTGGGGCGAAAGCAATGCGATGCAGCAACTTCGCAACCTGATCGAGAAAGTAGCAAAAACAGATGCCAACATCCTGATCACCGGAGAGAACGGAACCGGTAAGGAAATGCTGGCAAGAGAAATACATATGTTGTCGAACCGTAAAAAAGAAGCCATGGTTCCAGTAGACATGGGCGCCATCACCGAAACGCTGTTCGAAAGCGAACTGTTCGGCCATATGAAAGGTGCTTTTACCGATGCCCGCGCCGACCGTCCGGGAAAGTTTGAAGCAGCCAACAACGGGACCCTTTTCCTGGATGAGATAGGGAACCTCTCCTACCATCTGCAAGCCAAATTACTGACTGCCCTACAACGCCGCAGCGTAGTACGAGTGGGAAGCAACACGCCTATTCCGGTCAATATCCGCCTGATCTGTGCGACAAACCGCGACCTGCAGGATATGGTACAGAAAGAACAATTCCGCGAAGACCTTTTATACCGTATCAATACGATACATGTGGAAATACCGTCCCTCCGCGACCGCCCCGAAGATATCGTGCCGCTGACAGAGATATTCCTCGCTAAATATTGCTCTATTTACGGAAAATCATCCATGCGCCTGAATGCGGACGCAAAGGAAAAACTGAAACAACAACCCTGGTTCGGTAATATCCGCGAATTGGAGCATACCATCGAAAAGGCAGTGATCATTTCCGAAGGAGAAACGCTCGACAGCTCGGATTTCGATTTTCCCCGTAAGAAAGAATCTCCTCTGAAAGAAGCTACCACATTGGAAGAAATGGAATACAACATGATCAAAAATGCCATGGATAAATACAATGGCAATCTTTCGCTCGTTGCCAGCCAGCTGGGTATTTCACGTCAGACACTGTACAACAAAATCAAACGTTACGAGCTGTAATAATGTTAAAAGGTATCTATCATAGCCTGACTTTCCGGCTGGGTCTGTTCGGTATATTTACCGGCTGCGGGACCTACTTCGCCATGACCCGGCAATGGGAATGGCTCATTCTCATTCTTATCGGCTGGCTCTATTCCATGCGGATGATGAGCGAGTTATTCAAACGTAATGCCCAAAAAGTTGCCTTTATGTTCGATGCGATCGACAACAGCGACTATGCATTCCAATACGCCACCCGCGGACGTTCATCCAACGACAAGCTAGTCAGCGAATCACTGAACCGTATCACCCAGATTCTGTTCCAGGCAAAAGCGGATGCCGTCCAAAAAGAAAAATATTATGAGTTGATCATGAATTCGGTCAATACCGGCATCATCGTACTGGACGATACCGGCAATATCTTTCAGACCAACAATGAAGCACTCCGCCTGCTGGGGCTTTCCGTCTTTACCCATGTCAAACAGCTGGCACGCATCGACGACAAACTACAAGCTACAATCGCCAATATTCTCCCTGGGGATAAACATCAGATATCATTCGTAAACGAACGCGGCACGGTCAACCTGTCTATCCGCGTCTCCGAAATGACCCTGCAGGAAAAACACGTACGTATCCTGGCAATCAACGATATCAACAGCGAACTGGATGACAAGGAAATCGATTCATGGATACGCCTGACTCGTGTACTGACTCACGAGATCATGAATTCCGTCACCCCTATTACTTCGCTGAGCGATACCTTATTATCCATCCATGAGGATGCCGACAGCGATATACGGAACGGACTGGAAGTGATCAGTACGACCGGCAAGAGCCTGATATCGTTCGTTGAGTCGTATCGCAAGTTTACCCATATCCCAACCCCTGAACCGTCGTTGTTCTATGTGCAGAAATTCGCGGAACGGATGATAAATCTGGCCCGCCATCACAACAAATTCCCCAATATAACGATTAATATACATATAGAGCCGGCCGACCTGATCGTTTACGCTGATGAGAAACTGATCACGCAGGTTGTACTGAACCTGCTAAAGAACGCCATGCAGGCCATCGGCAGCGAACAACCGGACGGACGAATTGAACTGAACGCATCTTGCAATCCGGATGAATCCGTGATCATCGAGGTCAGCAACAACGGTCCCTGCATCCCGCCGGAAGAAGCGGAACATATCTTTGTCCCGTTCTTCACCACCAAAGAAGGCGGCAGCGGTATCGGGTTATCTATCTCGCGACAGATCATGCGACTGTCGGGTGGCAGTATCGCGTTGAAGAGCAATCCGGCTATAAACAAAACGTCGTTTATTCTGACGTTCCCATAAAAGGAAGTTGCTCATGAAGCATGAGCCGACTGGTGCAGGTCTTATGAGCCGAGGCGCTCACGTTGCATGAAAAGATTAAACAAGACACTGTAAGTATTAAAAACAAAAAGATAAGACAAGACATGAAACTTTTAGACAAACTCAAAATCAATCACAAACCTCGTTCCGGAGGATTAGACCTTTTGAAATATATTGGTCCCGGTTTATTAGTCACTGTCGGATTCATCGACCCGGGAAACTGGGCAACCAACCTTGCCGCCGGATCCGAATTCGGTTATGCCCTGTTATGGGTCGTTACCTTTTCATCCATTATGCTGATCATCATCCAGCACAACGTTGCCCACCTGGGGATCGTCACCGGACTTTGCTTATCGGAAGCGACCAACAAATATATGCCCCGTGCACTCAGCCGGCCTATTCTAGGATCGGCAATGCTTGCCAGTATATCCACCTCACTTGCGGAGATACTGGGTGGAGCCATTGCGTTACGAATGCTGTTCAGCATACCGATAAAGATCGGTGCCGTGATCGTTACGGTGGCCTGTCTGATCATGCTGCTCAGTAATACATACAGCAAGATCGAACGCTGGATCATCATGTTCGTTTCCATCATCGGATTGTCCTTCTTATATGAGCTGGCTCTAGTCGATGTAAATTGGGGACAGGCTGTCGTGGGATGGGTAAAACCTTCTTTCCCCGAAAACTCAATGCTGATCATCATGAGTGTGCTCGGTGCCGTTGTCATGCCGCATAACCTGTTCCTGCACTCGGAAGTGATTCAGAGTCGCGAATGGAACCTGGAAGATGAATCCGTTATCAAGAAACAATTGAAATATGAATTTTACGATACGCTCCTGTCGATGGTGATCGGCTGGGCAATCAATTCGGCGATGATCATCCTGGCAGCAGCCACTTTCTTCAAGGAAAAGATTACCGTGGACGAACTGGACCAGGCACAGCAATTGCTGGTTCCGCTGGTCGGAAACAATGCAGGCGTTATCTTTGCCGCCGCCTTATTGCTTGCCGGTATTTCCTCGACGATCACATCCGGAATTGCCGGAGCATCCATCTTTGCCGGTTTTTACGGGGAGGCATACAACCACAAAGACTTGCACTCCAAACTGGGGGTTATTCTTTCGTTCGTTCCGGCATTGCTTATCATCTTCCTGATCGGCGACCCGTTCAAAGGATTGATTCTTTCGCAGATGTTACTCAGCGTGCAACTTCCCATCACCGTCTTTTCGCAAGTATATCTTACTTCCAGTAAAAAAGTGATGGGGCAATATGTCAATTCACGTTCAACCACCATCCTGTTGCTATTACTGGGAACCATGGTGACCGTATTGAATATCGCCTTGCTGATCAGTTTGTTTTAACAAAATATTTATTCCGGACTATTTCAATCACTCCCGGCAGGATGGAGATAAAGATGATGAGGACAATCAGCAGTTCCAGATTCTTTTGAACGATCTCCATTCCGCCGAAGAAATAGCCGGCATATGAAAACAAGACCACCCAGACAATCCCTCCAACGATATTATACGAAGCGAAATGACGGTAATTCATATGCCCCATCCCCGCCACGAACGGTGCGAACGTACGCACAATGGGAACGAAACGGGCTAGGATAATGGTTTTCCCTCCGTGCTTTTCATAAAATTTATGCGTTTTCTCCAGATAACTCTGTTTAAATATTCTCGAATCCGGTTTACTGAACAGCCTTTCACCGAAGAACCTGCCTATTATATAGTTAGAGGCATCTCCCAGTACGGCCGCGACAATCAGCACCAGTACGATCAGATGCACATTCATCGGGTTACCCGGCAAAGCCGCCAGCGCTCCCGCCACAAATAACAACGAATCACCCGGAAGAAAGGGTGTTACTACCAATCCTGTTTCACAAAAAATGATCAGGAACAAAATGGCATATATCCAAATGCCGTAGGCTGACACAAGCGCTGCCAGATGGGTGTCGATATGCAGCACGAAATCAATCAGGAGATTGAAGTATTCCATACAAATGTATTATAATCTGTTCGATAAAATTAAGCCACAAATATAGGAAAAAACTTGTATTGCTATGCAGCGAATAAAGAAATCGCTACCTTTGTTCCGTTAATAAAGAAATAACATATTTATAACAGATATGAGCGATATCAAAACGAACGAAGAAGAAGGCAAAAAGAGCCTGAATTTTATTGAAGCAAATGTTGAGAAAGACCTGGCAGAAGGAAAGAACGGCGGACGTATACAAACTCGTTTCCCACCTGAACCAAACGGTTATTTGCATATAGGACACGCCAAAGCTATCTGCCTGGATTTCGGTATTGCAGAACGTTATAACGGAGTTTGTAACCTTCGTTTCGACGACACGAACCCTGTAAAAGAAGATACAGAATATGTCGATGCAATCAAGGAAGATATAGAATGGCTTGGATTCCATTGGGGTAACATCTATTACGCATCCGACTATTTCCAGCAATTGTGGGATTTTGCCATCCGTCTGATCGAGGAAGGAAAAGCCTATATCGACGAGCAAAGTTCGGAAGTTATCGCCCAGCAGAAAGGAACTCCTACCCAGCCGGGTATCGATAGTCCGTATCGTGACCGTCCTATCGAGGAAAACCTGGCTTTGTTCCAGAAAATGACTGACGGAGAGATAGAAGACGGAGCCATGGTGTTGCGTGCCAAAATAGATATGGCCAATCCGAATATGCACTTCCGCGATCCGATTATTTATCGCGTATTAAGGACCGCACATCACCATCGCACAGGTGACAAATGGAAAGTCTATCCGATGTACGACTTTGCACACGGACAGAGCGACTTCTTCGAAGGCGTTACGCATTCACTTTGTACCCTGGAATTTGTGGTACACCGCCCGTTATACGACCTGTTCATCGACTGGCTGAAAGAAGGTAAAGACCTGGACGACAACCGTCCCCGTCAGACCGAGTTCAACAAGTTGAATCTGAGCTATACATTAATGAGTAAACGTAACCTGCTTACGCTGGTAAAAGAAAAGCTGGTAGACGGTTGGGACGATCCCCGTATGCCGACTATCTGTGCATTCCGTCGTCGTGGTTATTCCCCCGAATCTATCCGCAAATTCGTCGATAAGATCGGATATACCACCTACGATGCCCTGAATGAATTTGCCTTGCTGGAAAGTGCCGTTCGTGAAGACCTGAACGCCCGTGCCACACGTGTATCCGCTGTACTCGATCCGGTGAAGCTGATTATTACCAACTATCCGGAGGGACAAGTGGAAGAGATGGAAGCCATCAACAATCCGGAAGATCCGGAAGCAGGCAGCCATATCATTGAATTTAGCCGCGAACTGTGGATGGAAAGAGACGACTTCATGGAAGATGCTCCGAAGAAATTCTTCCGTATGACTCCCGGACAGGAAGTGCGCCTGAAGAATGCCTACATCGTAAAATGTACAGGCTGCAAGAAAAATGAAGCAGATGAAGTAGTAGAAGTTTATTGCGAATACGACCCGAACACCAAGAGCGGCATGCCGGACAGCAACCGTAAGGTGAAAGGTACTCTTCACTGGTTGAGCTGTGCACACAGCCTGCCGGCAGAAGTACGCCTGTACGACCGTCTGTGGAAAGTTGAAAATCCGCGCGATGAACTGGCTGCTATCCGCGAAGCAAAAGATTGTTCCGTACTGGATGCCATGAAGGAAATCATCAATCCGGACTCTCTGAACATATTGACAAACTGCTACGTTGAAAAATATCTGGCAAATGCCAAACCATTAGATTATTTACAATTCCAGCGTATCGGTTATTTTAATGTAGACAAAGACTCTACGCCGGAAAAGCTCGTCTTCAACCGTACCGTATCTCTGAAAGATACCTGGAGCAAAGTGAAAGACAAGGCTTAACAATGTGCCAATTAAATTATTCCCTATGAAAAAAGATGATATCTCACGCTTGTTACAACGTTATCTGTCTGCCCGCGAAATGGGAAAAGAACCCTATTTCGATGCAGATGAAATTGATGAACTGTTGGGCAGCTTTGAAGAATCGGACAATTATGAATACTTCGATGAAGTTTTAACCTTAGGGTTAAAGCTTCATCCCGGTAATACGGATTTACAGATCAGACAGTGCAAGCTTTATGTCTATAATGAAGATTATGAAAGTGCACTGGTTTTGATCGACTCCATTGCCGAAACAGATAACCAGGACCTCGACTTATTACGGCTGGAATGTTACTGCATGCTCGACCGCTACGATAAGCTCATTGAATACACGGAAAGACTGATCGAAGAAAAATGCGATTATCTGGAAACCGTATTCGAATGTACCGCTCCCCTTTTAAGTGATATGGAAATGAACGATGAAGCACGAGATTTCATACGCCGCGGCATTGTTTTATTCCCCGACAATCTAGTCTTAAAGGATGAGTTATGCTACAACATGGAACTGGAAGGAGACATCGACGGAGCGATCGACCTATGCAACGAACTGATCGATAAGGACCCCTACTCTCACGAATACTGGTTCACACTCGGACGATTGTACTCCATCAAATCGGAATTTGACAAAGCGATTGAAGCATTCGACTTTGCGCTGACTTGTGACGATTCGGATCCGGAACTGAAAATACTGAAAGCTTACTGCCTCTACATGAATGAGAATTATGAAAAAGCACTCGAAGTATATCAGGACATCGATGCTACCTCCGAAATGGCAGAGCGCATCAAGCCTCTGATGGCAGAATGTTATATCAAGCTGGAAGATTTCGAAGGAGCATATAACCTACTGAAAGACATTATCGGTAAAAAAGCGACTGCCAATGAACCGGCAGCCTACATCAATTTCATCCGGTGTTGTGCAGAGACGGAACGCGACCGGGAAGCATCGAAAACGCTCAACAAAGCGGTCGAACTATTTCCCAACAATGTCCGGATACTCTCTTTACTGGCTCTGACTTACGTGGAAAACGGCAAAGACAAGCAGGCTATAGAGACAACCGAACGTCTGTTCGATATCCTGGATAAAGGGGAAAACTATCTGCCCGAAGATTATGAAAGTCTTTTCCATGCAGGTCAATACCTGTATATGAAAGGTGACATCGATAAAGCACTCAAATACTATAAAAAAGTATATGCCGTCAATCCGGACCTGCCTTACATGCACCTTCATATGGCTATGGCTTACCTGGCAAAAGGCGACATGAAGCATTTCGGCGAACACTTCAGTCAGACCTCTCCGAAAGAACTGGTGAAATACCTGGAAGACTCCGGTATCGATTTCAGTGACGTCGAGCAGCAACTGCTGGGAAAACATATCCCGCCGGAAGATCTGACGAAGGAATTCCTCAATAACAAAGACAATAACAACTAATGGACAGAAATCTAAAAGACTACGGTCTCCTACTTTTGAAAGGCATGGGAATGGGCGCAGCCGATGTCGTGCCCGGCGTATCAGGCGGTACGATTGCCTTTATTGTTGGTATTTATGAAGAACTGATCGATTCGATCAAGAGTATTAACGGAGCAAGCCTGAAGTTACTCTTCACCGGTAAGATCGCCTCATTTTGGAAAGCTATAAATGCCAATTTCCTGCTGGCTATCGTTGCCGGCATCGGTATCAGTATCTTTTCGCTGGCAAAGATCATCACATGGTTACTGGTTACACACCCGATCCTCGTGTGGGCTTTCTTCTTCGGACTGGTACTGGCTTCCACCTGGTTTGTTTCGAAAGATATCAAGCAATGGAACTGGAAAACAATACTGAGCTTTATTATCGGAGCCGTCATCGCTTACTATATAACAGTGGCTACTCCGGCAGAAACTCCGACTAATCTATTCTTTATATTCCTTTGCGGAGCCATAGCCATCTGTGCCATGATCCTGCCCGGCATTTCCGGCAGTTTCATCCTGGTATTACTGGGTAAATACTTCTATATTATGGAAGCGGTAAAGACTTTCAATATACCGGTCATGCTCGTATTTATCTGTGGGGCTGCCATAGGTATTACCTCTTTCTCGCGTGTATTGTCTTTCGCCCTGCGCAGATTTCATGATACGACCATCTCTGTACTGGCAGGTTTTATGCTGGGTTCGCTAAACAAAGTATGGCCGTGGAAAGAGACGATTGAAACCTACACCGACAGCCACGGAGTGATCAAACCCCTGGTTGAAGCGAATATCCTGCCCAACCAACTGGTATGGGAAGCCGTAGGATTAATGATTTTGGGATTCGCCATCGTATATTTCCTTGAAAAGCTATCTATGAAAGGAGCTAAGGCTTAAAAAATAATCTCTTCCCTATGCTCACGCACGAGGAAGAGCTTGTTCTCTCGCCAAAGAGAACCTCATCAATTATGTTAACCTTATTCAAGGTCATGGAAGGGAGCAGTTCGCCAGAGTTGCTCCCTTCATGTTGAAAACACACATATTCTTAGTATTGTTTATCTTTTTACCTTCTTTATTAGCAAATAGCATGCCAAAAATGTATCTATCTGATAATTAAGCCCATTAAATAAACCGGGCATGTCCGATTATGGACATCTGCCCGGTTTTACTTACTGTATCCGGCATCGCCGCTTATAATGCAAACAGCGTGCCAAAACATACAAACGACTATCTATCAAGCTTATAAATATTATTCACTAATTCCATTCTGTCCAATTATTAGACACTGATGTATAAAATTTAGACAGTATCACCTTACATCATAGCGTGTAAAGAAATAAAAACAAGCCATGAACAGAACAGCGATCGTGATTATCATAGCGACCAGGTAACCGCTGATAAATTCGAAGCGCTGGCCGAAGGAGGCGATCTGTTCCTGATACTGCGGAATCTGGTCGACGGCTACAGCCTTTTTACTGGTAGAATATTCTTCATACGGATTATACCAGTGAGGACTGCCGGAGTCTTTGGCATCTATATCCTTAAACCATTGAAGGAACCGTTCCTGGAAAATATGCAGGTCATTCCAGTTCTTCTGGAAACGCAGGTAACCACCTCCGAGGAATGCCTCATTCATATAATCGAACTGGGCAATCGGTGAGAGCAAGGTGAAATTACGGGTTTGTTCGAACTGGCGGAACTGCTGCAGGTAATAAGCATCATTGAACATCTTATCATTATTCATCAGATTGGTCATATTCTTTGCACGAAGTTCATGCCTTGGGAAGAAAGCATCGCCACCGTTGGACGACCAACTGCCCGGAGGCGCATTGCGGTTAATATCATCACGCGCTTCCATACGTTTACGGTCTACCTCTTCCGATGCCGGAATACCGAATAACTTTTTCGCCCAAAACACAGACGTATTAGGAATAATCACCGCAGCAAACAACCAAAAGCAAAGAGATATAAGCAGGCTGATATTCGAGTAACGCGTTACAACCGACGATAGCAAGCCGAATACAGCAAAAGTTGTAATAAACAACAGACTGATCAGCACAAAACCGCCTGTCTCCATCAAAAAGCTCCCGTTCAGCTGCACCTGTCCCGAAACAGCCAGGATAAGCAGACTGATTATAATACCGACCAACTCCATCATACCTACCACCGTGACGATACTTAGCAGTTTACTGCACAGGAAAGTACGCCTCGGTACAGCATTCGAAAAGACCAGAGCAAGCGTCCTCTCTTCCTTCTCACCCGATATCGCATCAAAAGCAAAAAGCAGCGTGATAAAACTCAGGAACATAGAGACAATGAACGACCAGCTCAGACTGTCTCCGCGACTTAACAAAGGGTTGTTGCTATCGTGCCGCACCGAGTAACCGAACACGTTGTAGGCACTATATTCGATACGATTAGGTAAATAGCTTTCTTTACAATCAGCAATCACACTGTTTTCACGCGGAGAAGTCACAAAACTGCTCCGTTGAGTCGCCACCTTCGACAAACTCTCGGCACGTTTAGCCAATGTCTCCTGCTGAGCCTGGTTGTACTTGGCGTAATTATCATGCATACCTTTAAAAGAAGAAACAAACGAAATGCTTCCCAGGCTAAAGACCAGCACAACAATGACGAAAGAAACCTGAAAACGCAGACTATACAAGTAGTTCTGCAATTCCCGTATATATAAAGTTGTAAACATAACTGTAATTATTTATTATCTGACATCATATTTCATAAACGACACGATTGTTCCGACCAACAATACGATCGCCAACCCCAGCAAGGCACATAAGCGTCCCAGTGCATCGCCCAAAGCAGCGGAAAGTGTTACCGGCTGAGGAATATAACGAGGTACACTACCGGTATCCAAATATGGAAATTCACTGTTTCCTCTTTCATATCTCCTTTGTGCCTCTTGGTCTCCTGCTTCCAATTCGGCACGGGTAGGAAATTCCTCCAGCTTTTGTCCCGTAAAGTAAGAGATGGATTCAAACAACTTATGATCTTTGAAATAAGTAATAAGGCTCTCCCGGTAATTCCGGATACTCTCCATATATTTCAGAAAACAATTCGCATTGGTATGACACAAAGCATCCGTCGTCTGGCTAAACAATTCGGAGGGAGACAACCAGGCGATCACCTGTTGCAGGTGTTGCTGCCGCATCAACCCATCCAGGTAATCGCGTTGCAAAGCCCATTTCTTATCCGCATTATTCAACATGACCGGAGTAGCCCAAATCTGCATCTGTTGATGAAACAAAGGAGTTTCCCGCGGCCCTCCGGCCAGTTCCAGATATTCCAAACCATCCCCATTACAATTATTGTAACTCAGGGATTTCATATTCACCCGTTGAGCAGCGCGCGGCCATTCTTCCTGATACTCCTTCATATAGGTATCGTCATAATCACTCATCGCAGCCTGAACATTGTCATACAGAGGTGCTTTCGAGATACTCTGCGACAGATAAGTGGCAATATTGGGCATCAGGAAAAGGAACCAAATCCAGCACAATAGACTAATGATGATGGATGAAGACGAATGCGTAACCCTGCTGGAAATAAACATACCCAACAAAAGGAACACCATCATATAAATGACAGAAGTCAGGAACAGTAATGTCACCCCGCCCCAGTCGGAAGCAGAAAAGGAGATTCCCGGATTGACCACAATAATCAGGCAGGCGAGCAGATAACAGAACAACAATATAGGAAGCAATATCAGCAACAGTCCGAGCAACTTACCTATCAGAAAGGAGATACGGCTCACCTGCCCGGTAAATGTCAGCTTCATCGTTCCGTCTTCCCGTTCGCGGGTGATGGCATCGTATGAGAATACGAGTGCCAGCAACGAAATAAGGATAGCGATAACCTTTGAAAAGTCTATCGAGAAGAAGGCATTCAATGACGGGTTATCACGCGTAATCGTATGACCCGAAGGAAACAACGGATATTCCCAAAAAGCGATCTTTACCTTGTTTCCCACATTCGTCATTATGCCCGTACTAAAAATACTCAGAGGTTCAGGCTCCTGAACGATGGTAGGACGTACCGCCGACCACACCCGGCTCTCTTTCAATTCCCTGTCCGCCTGCGCCTGTTCGATCTTATAGACGCGAACCTGGTTCTCGTAATTGTCCACACTGACAATGATCGTGAACGGAATTACCAGGAGGCAGAGCACAAACCCTATAATAAACCTGACTGACAACAAGTTCAGCAGGAAATCTTTCTTTGCTATTAACCAAATCATAGTATGTATCGTATTAGACAGTTTGTACTCTTATTCTAAAATAGCTTCCTGCATATAGTCCAAATAGATCCGCTCCAGGTCGTCCTGCAGGAACTCTTCGCGGCTACGGAGCATGACCAGGCGCCCTTCTTTCATGATACCGACACGATCGGCTACCGCTTTGGCACGAAAGAGATCGTGGGTACACATCAGGATACTTTTACCGGCATTGCGCAGGTTGATCAGTATCTGCATCAGCTCGGCTGCACTCTTGGGATCGAGTCCGGTAGTCGGTTCGTCCATGACGATGTTGTTGGCATCCTTGATGATGGCGATGGCAAGACCTACTTTCTGACGCATACCTTTGGAGAATGTCTTCAGCTTGCGTTCGAAGGCTTCTTCCTGAAGGCCGACACGGCGCATGACGTTATAATAATCGTCTTTCGTCAGATTGGTCTTCCCTCCCAGGCGGGCAAAGAAGTCGAGGTTCTGACGGGCGGTGAAGTTACCGTAGAGCATTACGTTTTCAGAAACGAAAGCGACATGGTTCTTTGTTTCCAGCGGTTTTTCCATAACGTCGATACCGTCGATCAGGGCATGGCCCGAAGTCGGTTCGATAAAGTTCAGGAAGATATTGATGGAAGTGGTTTTTCCGGCGCCGTTAGCACCCAGCAGGAAGAATATTTCTCCCGGTTTGATTTCCAGATTCAAGGCATCCAAAGCCAGGTTGCCGTCTTCGTATCTCTTTGTTAAATCGATAGCTTGTAACATAGTGTTCTTATTTTAATTATTATTATTATTATCTTACCGCTTACTAAGTTTCATCCCGAACCAGACGATTCCGCCCACAAAGCCCACCAGCAACAGGATCAAAAAGATTGTCCCGAAGATAGATGTGGCGGCATTCACCTGTATGCGGACCGTCTTGTCTTCTGTATCCACCTTGCGGTTATCTGCCATGGCTTCTGTCTTGATCTTTACTTCCTGGGCACCTACTCCACCATCTTTTGGCGGGATGATGGTGACCTGTACGGTCATTTCCTTTTCCGGATCCAGACTGCTGATCACATCCGGTTCGATACGGGTATCCCAGCCCAACGGCTTCTCGGTAGTCAGCTTGATGTTGTCCAGGCGACGGCTACCGCCGTTACGCACGGTCACATCCATTGTTACTTCTTTTCCTACGGTTGTTTCGTGGTAGAGGTTGTTTGCACGCACTTCGATCTTTCCTTTCCCGCGAGGGATGATCTCAAGATTTTCGCTACCCGCCTTCTCGCCGTTAGAAGCAGAAACAGTCTGAACCTGGAACTTGATCGGCTGGTCGATCACTACTTGCTGGTCATCGCGGTCGGGTAAATATACCTGCAAAGATAACTTCTTTATGTTTACGCCCTGCGCAAATTTGATCTGGGTTACCTTACTTTCTCCGTCCATAAAGTCGTAAGTGATCTGACGCGGCAGGTCGAGCACTTCCAGACGATATACATCATCCGAGGTAGAGAAACGTTCGAGTGTCAAGTCATACGTCGCCTTGCTGCTCAGGTCCGCTTCCTGACTGAACTGCATGGAGGAGATATCGATCACGTTCACACTGGCATCTTTCTTCAGATAGATGTTCTTCTCATCCTTGCGGTTATTGTAGTTCAACGACACCGTAAGGTTTTCCGCATCTTTCAGCAATTCAAAATCGGCAGTCGCCACCTTTCCCAGTTCGATAGACGGCACACGGTACTCGTACGGCGAACCGATAATCGTCTTCGATTCGTTATCCACCAGCGATACATATATATTATATATCTTACCGGAACGCATCTCGGGTGTAAAAACATCGAAATGTTCCTTGAACTGGCTCAAATACTCTTCATTCCCTTCCAGTGCACTTTTCAGGGTGATCTTTACCTTGCGTTCGCCACGCTGGTCCTGATATTTCACGGCACGCTCCACCGTGATGTAACTCTGCTGCGAGATCAGTTTCAGGATCAGCTTCTGATAATCCACCTCCTTACTCAGCAATTCATTCTTCGAACGGTTGAAATCGTTGGCTGAGATGGCTTTCTCATTATACAACTTCGTATCGTTCTGATACTTCTGTTTCGCTACTTCATAATCCGCACGCGTCTTCTTCAGGTCGAGCAGCAAGGAAGCCTCATCGTCCCCTTGTGCACGAACGCTGCAAACCAGCAGTAATGCCGCCAGTATAAGCGGAATCTTTCTAATCATCTGTGTCATCATTTGTCTGTTATCTTATTAATAATTACTCTTTAGCACTGTGACTTTTAATCTTCAGGTCACGTATTTTTACTATTTAAATGCTATACTTTTATTCTTTTTAGCTAGCTCAAAATTGATTTTTAGCATGCTAGTAATTAAATTTGAGCATGCTAAAAATTAAATTCATGTTTGCCAAAAAGATTAAAATGTCCTATGAAAAGAACCAATGAGTACCTATATAATCATTAGTATCTCCTTACTTTGCAACTAATTCCCTGTCTTCCGGCAGGAAGCTACGGTTATGTTCGAAGTCATACATCGTCTTACGGTTCAGATCCGCCACAGAAAGACGGTACGTGATATAGCTGTCGATGTAGGCGAGCTGTACCTGCGAAAGGCGTTCCTGCTCGATGGAAAGTTCCTGGCTCGTCATATCGCCGTTCTCAAAACGCATCTGGCTGATCCGGTAACTCTGTATCGCCACTTCCTGGTTCCGGCGGTTGATGCGGTAACGCTTCTCGGCCTCATACACGCTGCGGACGATCTCGCGTATCTCCTGTTCGATGGTACGTTCGGTATTGTCGAGGTTCAGCTTGCGCTGCTTCAGGCGGACCTCTTCACGGCGGACCTGATTCCTGGCGCGTCCCCAGTCCAAAAGCGGATAAGAGACCGTCAGGGCTATTCCCCGGTTAGACGGACGGTCGCGCATGTTGTCAAACGAAGAACCGACCAGCTGACCGACCGTGCCGCCGTCGCGCGTACTTAATCCGGTAAAATCATAGTAAGCGGAAATGTTGCCTTTAAACTCCCGTTCGCGTTTGGCACGCTTCACTTCGATCGCCTGCAGCTCGATGTCGAGATTGTTTTCCTTGATCTCCATTCGGTTGCGCAATGCCTCGTCGATCGCCTGCTGCATATCGACAATAAAGGCCTCGAACTCCATGTCCGCCTTCAGGTCGATCTCTTCGTTCAGAGGCAAGCCTATCAGCAATTTGAACTGGTCCTTTGCCGTAGACAGCTTACCTTCGCTTTCCATCACGCGCGCCTCATCCTGCGCTACGGTGATCTCGGCAATCAGCATTTCCCCTTCGGGAAGATTACCCGTTTCCTGTTTCAGCTTGGTGATGCGATAAGCCTCACGGGAGTTGACCAGACGGTCCTGGTTGATCTTGTGCTCGTACGCCAGTTTATATACATTATAAAAAGCATCCGTTACATTATATACGATATCCATTTGGACACGGGTGAAATAACAGGTACTTTTCTTATAATCCAGTTCAGCCACCTTCATGTTCTCTTTCAGTTTATTCGCCGTAAAGATGGGCTGGTTGAAAGAGAGGGCGAAACGGCTGTACACCTGGTCGCGTTTCAGCTCCGCATAATCCTGTTGTGAAAGCGTAGTCCGGTAATTCTCCCAATACATTTTAGAGCTGAGGGCAAAATTACCGCCGGTCGGCAATACGTAGGTAAAATTCAGATTACCTCCCACCTGCAGGGAACCGGTGGAGTTATACACCGGCAGGCCGTCCGCCTGCGAAATCTCCGTCAGCTCTTCCGTCCATGAAGGAGTAAAGAAATCGAAGTTAAGCAACGGCTTGAACTGCGCTTTGGTGTACAGATAAGAATAACGGGTGGCATCCATATCTTCCTTATAATATTTCACCGTATAACTCTCGCCCAAAGCGATCCGTATCGCTTCATCGTAAGAGATTGTACGGGGTGTTTCCGTTTCAGCATGCCCTGCCAAAGCAAATCCCATTAACAGAGATACCAGTAATTTTCTTTTCATACTATATCGAATTAAGTCTTTCCGGGTAATATGTTACCCAATTATCTTCTTTTGTTTATTCACACGTATATAGTAAGGCAAACGGCGTGCCAAAATCGTAACAGGCTGATTATACGTGCCTCGCTGAAATGGGTCACTTTTTACTCGTGGGTAATAGCCTTTACCCTTACCCAAATTGGGTAATTTCTTACCCATTCGCTCTATTTCAGAAGATAATACAACCGATTCAGCAGAAAGTTCTAATTCCAAACAAGAGAAAACACATACCTTTGTCTATCGAAAACAAACAAGTAATACCATGAATATAAGACAAGTAATACGTAATACGTTTTTATCTTTTATGTTCCTTGCCACGCTGGCTTCTGCGACGGTCAAAGAGCCTGTCGATTACGTGGATATGTTTATCGGAACTTCCAATTCCCGGTGGATGCTGGGACCTTATGCCCAGGAGCCGTTCGGGATGGTACAGCTCGGACCGGACAACCAGGGGAATGTCTGGATGGGCGGATACGAATACGCCATCAACAGTGTTTCCGGTTTCAGCCACCTGCATGCCTGGACGATGGGCGGACTGATGATCATGCCGACAACAGCCGATCTCGCATTGTCGAATCCATCCTCCGACTCTCCGTATAAAGGTGCAAACGCCGGCTATCATTCCCGTATCCTGAAAGAAACGGAAAAGGCTTCGCCGGGATATTATTCCGTCTACCTATACGATCATGAAGTGAAAGCCGAATTGTCCGCCACTACCCGTTGCGGTATCCACCGGTATACCTTCCCCGAGAGAAAAGAGTCGAGGATATTGATAGACCTCCTGTTTCCTACCGAATGGGATTACGGATTCAGCGTTAAGGATGCCTGCATCACCAAAGTAAGCGACACGGAGCTGGAAGGTTATGCCGACTGCCAGTCCGGTCCCTGGAGCGGATGGAATGATTACAAGCTGCATTTCATCGTCCGATTCAGCAAACCGTTTTCTCAACTGAACGGATGGAATGAAGGAAAGGAAGCCGATGACATACAATCCATCGCCGGCAAAAACGATATCGGAATCTATGCTCTTTACTCCACGAAAGAAGGGGAAAGCATCACCGTCTCTACCGGTCTGTCGCTGGTCAGCATCGAGCAGGCGCGCTTAAATATGGAAGCGGAACTGGCTCCCTTGCAATACGACTTCGACCGCGTAGTGGCACAAACCCGTGCTAAATGGAACGAACTGCTCGGAAAAATAGAGATAGAAGGACAGGACGAAGTGGATAAGACCAAGTTCTATACCAACCTGTATCGCGCTTATGCCGGAAAGCAAACCTGGAACGATGTGAACGGCAAATACCGGGATGCCTGCGAAAACATACAGCAACTGGATCACGGCAATATGTATGGCGGAGATGCTTTCTGGAACAGTTTCTGGAACCTGAACGGTCTTTGGTCGATCATCTCCCCTCGCATCGTCGACGATTGGGTAACGACACAACTGGAGATGTTCAAACATACGGGATGGACAAGCAAAGGTCCGGCAGGACTGGAATATTCGGGGATCATGGAAGGCTCGCACGAAACCGCGCTGATGGTGGCGGCTTACCAGAAAGGGATACGCAAAGACGGCGAGGACATTTACAAAGCCGTCCGAAAGAATGTAACGGAAACAGGTATCAAGCATCCCTGTGGCGGTTATTGCGGCAATCCTTTACTGGATGTCTACATTCAATATGGCTATATGCCGATGGAAAGGGGCGTTGTATCCAAAACACTCGATTATGCTTACGACGACTGGTGCGTCGCCCAGCTTGCCTTTGCCCTCGGAAAGAAAAAAGAGGGAAAAGCCTTGCAGGCACGTTCCATGAACTATAAGAATGTATTTCATCCGGAAAAGAAGTTTGTCATGCAGCGGGACAGTCTCGGCAACTGGGACCCTGACTTCAACGTATTCTCCAACAAAGGGTTCATCGAAGGGAACAGCTGGCAATACTCCTGGTATGTGCCGCATGATATTCCGGGATTGGTCGACCTGTTGGGAAAAGACCTCTTCAACAGCCGGCTGGAAGAAGGTTTCATCAAATCGGAAAAGCATAAGTTCGCTGCCCATGTCTTCGACCGTACGATGGGACAGGCTGCCGAATTTTATATCAACCAGGGGAATGAGGTGAATATGTGTACGCCGTTTCTGTTCAACTACTCCGGCAAGCCATGGCTGGCACAGAAATGGTCGCGTGCCATACTGGACAGTTTCTACGGTTCGACGCCCTATCATGGCTGGGAAGGCGATGAAGACGAAGGACAGATGGGCGGCTGGTATGTGATGAGTGCCCTCGGCCTGTTCGAAATGAACGGTGGTGCTTCCCTCCGGCCGGAACTGGAACTGACCAGTCCGCTCTTCAACAAAGTAACCATCCATCTGGATCCTGATTACTATAAAGGAAAGACGTTCACGATCGAAGCCCGCAACAACTCAAAAGAAAATATCTATATCCAAAAAGCATATCTGAACGGCAAGGAGTTAAAACAGCCGCGAATACCTTTTACTGCCATTACCGCCGGCGGAGTGCTTTTACTCGAAATGGGCGATAAACCAGGGTATACGTGCTTCTGAGACAGGCTTGCATTGCCGGACGAAATCATTATTCTATGTAACCGTCCGGCAAATTCATCTGTTTTTTATACTTTTGTACAAAGATCAGAAACAACATGCCACTATTCAGAAAGAACGAACAGCCCAAGCAACCGAATCTGGAACAACTGCTTTCGGAGTTCAATCAGTCGCTTACGCTGATTGTCGACAAGCAATTACTTATCGGCAACATCGCCGCCAAAGTAAAACAAATATGTCCTGTCGAAAGTATTTATATTTTCCTGCTGGATGAGAACACGGGGAATTACAAACAGCAGAACGAAACCCGAAACAAACCGGTGACGCTGATCAAACGGAGCCGCCTGATCAGCTGGCTGTCGGTAAACGAAAAGCATCTGACGGTATCCGAACATCCGGATATCATCGTTTACTTCCCTCCGGAAGAACAGGAAACATTACGGCAACTGGGCGCTGAACTGATCTTCCCGCTAAAGGTGATGAACCAGATAAACGGAACGATCTTTATCGGAAAGAAAACCGACGGAACCGCTTTCACTCCGCAGGAACTGAAACTGCTCTCCATCCTGATCAACCAGGCTACTTTTGCCATCGAACATGCTTCGCTCTACGAGATACAGACCGAACGTCTGAAGAAGATGTACCGCACAGACCGCCTGGCTACGTTGGGTGAGCTGGCTGCCGGTGCCGCCCACGAGATACGGAATCCGCTGACTGCCATTCGCAGTACGATCCAGTATCTGAGCAAAGACTTCAATGCCGATCCGACAAAAAAGGAGATGATGGAGGAACTGATCTCGGAAGTGGAACGTATCAATAAGATCGTACAGGGCTTGCTGTCGTTCGCCCGCCCCTCGGAGCTGAATACGTCGGAGGTAAACATCGAGCAACTGATCAACCAGACGCTCCTGCTGGTGACAAACACGCTACGCAAACAGAATGTCGAAGTGGAGTTCGAATACTTCACCGACAATACAACGATACAGGCCGATACGGAGCAACTGAAACAGGTCTTCCTGAACATTATTCTAAATGCCGTCGAAGCCATGGGTAAAAATACTCCCGATCGCTCGCGTACATTAATAATAAGTATAGAAAAGGGAGCTGCCATCAATACGCATTCCCGTTATCTGATCGTCTCATTCGAAGATTCCGGAAAAGGGATCGACCAAAAAGACATCGAGAATGTATTCAATCCGTTCTTCACGACAAAAGAGGAAGGTACCGGATTGGGATTAGCCATTTGCTACGGTATCGTGAAACGCCATGAAGGCGAGATCGAGGTAAAAAGTACGCCGGGCAAAGGCACTTGCATAAACATAAAACTACCGCAACGTATATGAAAGCAAAAATAGTAGTAGCCGACGATGAGCCGCGCATCCGCAAGATGATTGCCCGCCTGCTGACAGATGAGGGATACGACGTTATGCCTGTCGAAAACGGACGGGAAGCGGTAGAGGCACTCCTCTCCTTCCATCCCGATGTGATCCTGCTGGACCAGCAGATGCCGGTACTGACAGGCGTGGAAGCATTGGAAGAGATCAAACGTATTTCCCCGAATCAGGTCGTCCTGTTCGTCACGGCTTTCGGTTCCATCTCCCTGGCGGTAGACGCAGTAAAGAAAGGAGCGTACGATTTTATCGAAAAACCGTTCGATAACGACAAGCTGGTGCTCACCGTGGGCCGTGCCGTTGAACACAGCCGGATGAAAGGTGAACTGTCGACGCTGAAGAAGACACTCGGCGAGAAACAAAGCTCCGTTATCGGAGAAAATACCGGACTCAGGCAAACGATGATACAGGTGCGACGGGTAGCAGAAACGAATGCCACCGTCCTGATCCACGGCGAAAGCGGTACGGGAAAGGAACTGATCGCCCGTGCCATTCATACCAACAGCCTGCGTGCCAACGGTCCGTTCGTTGCCATCAACTGCGGAGCTATTCCGCTTACCCTGATGGAAAGTGAACTGTTCGGCCATGAACGGGGTGCCTTTACGGATGCCAAAGAGGCAAAGGCCGGTACTTTCGAGCAGGCAGACGGCGGAACTCTTTTTCTGGACGAAATAGGTGAACTGCCTTTGGATGCCCAGGTGAAACTGCTCCGCGTACTGGAAGAGCGGAAGATCACCCGCATCGGAGGGAAAAAGGCAATCCCGGTTGATGTCCGTATCGTAGCAGCTACCAACCGTAATCTGGACGATGAGGTGAAAGAGGGCCGTTTCCGCCTCGACCTTCTCTATCGCCTGAATGTCTTTACCCTTATCCTCCCGCCACTTCGCGAACGGAAAGAGGATATCCCCCTGCTGACCAATTTCTTCATCCGCAAATACAACCGGACATTGAGTCTCGACGTACAATCCATTACGCCCGAAGCCGTGAAGCTGCTTGGTTCCTACGACTGGCCCGGAAACGTCCGCGACCTGGAGAATGCCGTACAAAGTGCCATGATACTTTGTACCGACGGCACGATCCGCCCAGAACATCTGCCCGACCGGGTGAAAGGATACGAACTGGCGGAAGAGCAACCCGTAGCAGGGAGCGGCGGAAACAGTATCCGGGAGATTAATGCGCAAATGGAGAAAGAACTGATACTCGAAACGCTCCGGAAGCATAATTTCAACCGGACACTGACAGCCGAAGCTCTTAATATCAGCCGGAAAACATTGTTCAATAAAATGAAGCGGTACGGACTGGATTCGGCTACAGACAAGTGATAACAGGATAATTAACAAGCGATAACCGACGGCTGAAGATCGGCAAGCGACAGTTTAAAAATCAATGTGTAAATTATTAAACTGTCACCTCCCGACGACCATCCGTCAACTAAAAAACAAAACAACCCTTGTTTTTATAACATTAGTTCTTAACTTTGTAGGTCTTACACGACATAAAACATAATTAGTTATACTATGGCAAAGATAAAAGGAGCGGTCGTTGTTAACCAGGAACGCTGCAAAGGGTGCAACTTATGCGTAGTTGCCTGCCCCAGCGATGTACTGGAATTACACCCGCGTGAAGTGAACAACAAAGGGTACCATTATGTGTACATGAAAAACCCTGATGCTTGCATCGGTTGCGCCAGTTGCGGATTGGTTTGTCCCGACGGCTGTTTAACCATCTACAAAGTAAAAATATAAAACAAATATGGCAGAAGAGATCAAATTAATGAAGGGAAACGAAGTCGTCGCCCATGCAGCTATACGCTACGGTGTAGACGGATACTTCGGATATCCTATCACTCCGCAGTCGGAGATCCTGGAAACCCTGATGGCCGAAATGCCGTGGGAAACAACCGGAATGGTAGTACTGCAAGCCGAAAGTGAAGTAGCAGCTATCAACATGGTGTATGGTGGTGCCGGTACAGGCAAACGTGTAATGACTTCATCTTCCAGTCCTGGTGTCAGCTTGAAACAGGAAGGTATTTCTTATATCGCAGGTGCTGAACTGCCTTGTTTAATTGTAAACGTCATGCGTGGCGGTCCCGGTTTGGGAACGATCCAGCCGAGCCAGGCAGACTATTTCCAGACAGTGAAAGGTGGCGGACACGGCGACTATCGCCTGATCACCCTCGCTCCTTCTTCCGTACAGGAGATGGCTGACTTTGTCGGATTAGGATTCGACCTCGCTTTCAAATATTGCAATCCGGCTATTATCCTTGCCGACGGTATCATCGGCCAGATGATGGAAAAAGTGGTTATGCCTCCTTTCCGTCCGCGTAAGACAGAAGAAGAGATCATCGCCGAATGTCCGTGGGCTGTACAAGGCAAAACGAAAAATCGTAAAGCCAATGTGATCACTTCACTGGAACTCGATCCGGCGAAGATGGAAGAAAACAACCTTCGCTTCCAGGCTAAATACCGTAAGATTGAAGAAAATGAAGTACGCTACGAAGAGTTCCAGTGCGACGACGCGGAATATCTGCTGGTTGCTTTCGGTTCTTCTGCCCGTATCTGCCAAAAAGTGGTAGAGATCGCACGCGGAGAAGGTATCAAACTCGGCTTGTTGCGCCCGATCACGTTGTGGCCGTTCCCGACAAAAGCAATTGCCGCCTATGCCGACAAGGTGAAAGGTATGCTTTCTGTCGAATTGAATGCCGGCCAGATGGTGGAAGATATCCGCCTGGCTGTTAACGGAAAAGTAAAGGTTGAACACTTCGGCCGCCTGGGTGGTATCGTGTTTACTCCGGATGAAGTACTGAACGCGTTAAAAGAAAAGTTATTCTAATTTCTATGATACGCGGAAGTAAAACAGACAGCATATTGACAATCCTGTTCATGGTATTGGCAGCAGCAGCGATCGTTTGCTATTTTGCAGTCGACGACCGTCATGTATTCCTCTATTGCGGAGGGGCTGCCGTATGCTTCAGACTTGTTCAATATCTACTGAGATTTATTAGTTAATTAAGCAACAATTATGGAACTCAACGAAATAATTAAACCGGAGAATCTGGTCTATACAAAGCCGGAATTGATGAACGACAATCCCATGCACTACTGTCCCGGTTGCAGCCACGGTGTGATACACAAGCTGATCGCTGAAGTGATCGCCGAAATGGGAATGGAAGAAAAAACAATCGGTGTCTCTCCGGTGGGTTGCGCCGTATTCGCATATAACTACCTGGATATCGACTGGGAAGAAGCTGCTCACGGACGTGCACCTGCCATCGCAACAGCGATCAAACGCCTGAATCCGGAAAAGATGGTCTTCACTTACCAGGGCGACGGCGACCTCGCCGCTATCGGTACAGCCGAAACTATCCATGCTGCCAACCGCGGTGAAAACATCGTAATCGTATTCGTGAACAATGCGATCTATGGTATGACCGGTGGTCAGATGGCTCCTACTACCCTCGAAGGGATGCCGACAGCGACTTGCCCTTACGGACGTAACATCGCTCTCAACGGTTATCCGCTGAAGATCGGCGATCTGCTGGCCCAGTTGGAAGGTACCTGCCTGGTTACGCGCCAGAGTGTACAGACTGCTGCTGCCGTGCGTAAAGCGAAAAAGATGCTTCGCAAAGCTTTTGAAAACTCGATGGCCGGCAAAGGAACTTCAGTTGTCGAATTCGTTTCCACCTGTTCATCCGGCTGGAAGATGACTCCTGAAAAAGCAAACAAATGGATGGAAGAGAACATGTTCCCGTTCTATCCACTGGGAGACTTGAAGAACAAAGAATAAGTAAATACAAAAACGACATGAAACAAGAAATAATTATAGCAGGCTTTGGTGGACAAGGTGTTCTGTCGATGGGTAAGATACTTGCTTATTCAGGCTTGATGGAAGGCAAGGAAGTGACCTGGATGCCTTCATACGGACCGGAACAACGTGGCGGTACAGCCAACGTGACAGTGATCTTGAGCGATGATCCTATCAGCTCTCCGATCTTGAATGAATATGATATCGCCATCGTACTGAACCAGCCATCTATGGATAAGTTCGAAAGCAAGGTAAAGCCGGGTGGTATCCTGATCTATGACGGCTATGGTATTCATACGCCGGTTAAACGCTCCGACATCAACATCTATCGGGTAGATGCCATGGATGCGGCTACGGAAATGAAGAATGAAAAAGCATTCAACATGCTTATTTTGGGCGGTTTGCTGAAGATCGTTCCGATGGTGAAACTGGAAAACGTCCTGCTGGGCCTGAAGAAGTCCCTGCCCGAACGTCATCACAAGTTGATCCCGATGAACGAAGCTGCCATAAAGAAAGGCATGGAGATCATACAGAAAATGTAATCTTGCAAAAAGAATATAAAGAGGGGCGTTTCTTTCGTAGAAATGCCCTTTTGTTTTATCTTTGCAACCCATGAAGCATTGCTTATACATATTATTGTTGCTGATAGTATCTGCCGTAACCGTTCAGGCACAGCGCGAAGGTGGCCGGGCAGATCAGAGAGGTGGAGGAAGACGTGGGGGCTTCTCCCTGTCGAACCTGACATCATCACAGAAAGAGATACCGGACAGCCTGTTGGTCGCAGACAGCGCCGCTTTAAATTCCAAACGTATCACGGCTTATCGGCTCACTCCTTTTTTAGGTGAACCGTATGTAGCGCCACTGGATACAAACAAACTGAATTTCAGTAATTCGACATTGGTTGAAAGCAAATCGCTTGCCATCGGTTATCTGGCAAACCTGGGTTCTCCGGCACAAACCAAAATATTCTCCGAACGGCAAGAGGCACGTGATTTCATCTTTGCGGATGCCTATGACTATTATATCACAACACCCGAAAATGCCTATTTCTACAACACTAAAATCCCTTACACCAACATTATGTATACTACCGCAGGTGGTAGTACCAACAAGGAGGAGCAGTTGAAAGGGACTATGACAATGAACTTCGGCAAGAAGATCAATGTGGGTGGCGATATCGATTATATTTATGGTCGCGGGCATTATAAAAACAACGGTAACAAACTATTAAGCTACCGTTTCTTCGGCAGTTACCAGACCGATCGTTACGAATTGCATGCTTCATTAAGCAACTTCAACTTTGTCAATTACGAGAACGGAGGATTGGATAATGACTCTACCATCAACCATCCTGACGAATATTTTCCGGAGGGACGTCCGTCCGATACCAAGTCATATGATATCCGTTATCTGACAAATGCGTGGAACCGTGTACGCGGAAAACGATATTTCCTGACCCAGCGATATAACCTCGGCTTCACTCGTGAACTGGAAGAAACAGATGAAGAAGGGAATCCGAAAGAAATGTTCGTCCCGGTATCCAGCATCATCCATACGATCGATTACGAAGATAACCGCCGCCGTTTCATTGCAGACAATACCGCCCTGATGGATTCGTCTTACATAGTCGATGACAATGGTTTGCGTTTTCCACGCATCTATGGATTGGGGGCTACACTCGATGATCAGACATCTTCCTGGAATCTGAAGAATACGATCGGTCTTTCGTTGCGGGAAGGTTTCCAGGACTGGGTAAAATTCGGTCTGACAGCTTTCGTCCGACTGGAAAAGCGCCGGTTCAAACTGGAGCCTAAAATTGAGGGAATCGATTATGGCGAATACGGACGAGGCCCCTACTTCTCTGTCGATAATGTCGATCTGAAAAATCTACCGACAGCGGATATCTATGATGAATTTTCCACCTATGTCGGAGCGGAACTCTCCAAACGCCAGGGTAGTATCCTGACTTATAATGCGCGGGGTGAACTGTGTATGGTCGGTAGCGATGTCGGTGAATTTCGTGTGACCGGAGATTTGCAGACGCGCTTCAAATTGTTCAAGAAAGATGCCGTCATCAAAGCGGATGCTTACATCAAGAATACAACGCCGGCTTTTTACCTGCGTCACAATCATTCCCGTTACTTTTGGTGGGATAATCCGAACTTTAACATGACACAGCAAATCTATGCGGGAGGTGAAGTCTATCTGGAATCTTCAAAGACGACATTAAAAGCGGGTGTGGAAAGTATTCAGAACTATATTTATTTCAATAAAGAAGGATTCCCTGTACAGCACGGAAGCAACCTGCAGGTTGTCAGTGCACGTATCAAACAGGATTTCCGTTTCCGTGCTTTCGGATGGGAAAATGAAGCCTGCTGGCAATTGAGCAGCGACAAAAGCGTACTTCCGCTTCCATCGTTAAGCGCCTATTCGAACATGTATCTGGCCGTTAAGCTGGCAAAAGTACTGACAGTTCAACTGGGAGCCAACGTGTATTACAACACGGCTTATTATGCACCGTATTACGAACCGGCAACCCAGCAGTTCCAGGTTCAGAACGAAGTAAAAGTAGGCAACTATCCGTTGATCAACGCTTACGTGAACTTCCACCTGAAACAGGCTCGTTTCTTCGTTATGGCATATAACCTGAGCAGTAAGTTTGCAGAGCCTAATTATTTCTCTCTAGCACACTATCCGTTGAATCCGATGGTGCTGAAAATGGGTATTGCTGTTACATTTAATAACTAAGTCGTATGAAATCCCGGAAGTTGCTGGTTGTTTATATCATCCTGTTGGTATGTATACTGATAGTCATGTTCCGTTTATGGCCGTACAAAAAAGAACCTGTCGCTCCGAGGGATTATCCGGAAATCAAGGAGGAGGGTATCCTCCGAATGGTAACCGAATATAATCAATCCGGTTACTATATAGCCGGCGATACTATTGAGGGTTTCCAATACGAACTGAGCCAAGCGATTGCCGCCCTCTCGGGACTGGAAGTACAGACCCAGCTGGAAATGAGCCTTGCCGAAAGTTTCAGGGAGCTATCGGATAACCAATGCGACGTTATAGCCCGCAACATTCCTATTACCAGTGAAATAAAAGAGAATTATCTGTTTACCGAACCGATCGTTTTCAACAAACAGGTATTGGTACAACGTACGAAAGAAGCCAACAACGGTATCCAACCGATTCGTAATCAGCTCGATCTGGCACAAAAGACCTTGTATATACCTAAAAACTCTCCCGCTTTGTTGCGCCTGCAAAACCTGGCACATGAAATCGGCGATACCATTTATGTAAAGGAAGACGAACTATATTCCAGTGAACAATTGGCTATCATGGTAGCCAAAGGGGATATCAATTATGCCGTATGTGACCAGCAAATAGCCCGCCTGTCCAAAGAAAATCTGCCCGAAATAGATATCGATACAGATATCAGTTTCACCCAACTTCAATCATGGGCTGTACGCAAAGACTCCCCTATCCTGCTCGACAGCCTGAACAGCTGGCTGTCGCAAATCAAGAAAAGCGGTCTGTATGACCAGATATACAAACGCTACTACGGAAAGAAGTAATTACTTTAAAACAACATCACCAGGCATGTGAAGGCAAAATGAACGAAAAGGTAGACCCTTCGCCCAGCTTCGATTCAACCTGGATAGTGCCGCCCATCTTCGTAACAAGTCCTTTACAAATAGCCAACCCCAAACCTATACCTTCCACATAGTCATTTACTTTGACAAAACGGTTGAACAGATTCTGTAACTGTGCCTCTGCTATTCCTTGTCCGGTATCTTTTACATAAAAGTTCAGCTTACCATCGCCTAAGGATTTATACCCCATTGTGATACTGCCCTTTTTCGTATTCTTGATCGCATTATTGACCAGATTATTGATCAACTGGAGTAAACGGACATAGTCGGCACCAAAAGTACATCTGTCCAATCCCTTTTCGAGGATCAGTTTCACATCTTTCGGCATACGGGGTTTTATAGAAGCATACGTCGTGTCCATCATTTCATTCAGGTCGATCGGAGCATAACTGATCTTTATCGCATCAGCTTCAATCTTTGAGAGGTCGAGGATATCGTTGATCAGCTGCATGAGTAACTGATTATTCGCTTTGATAATCTCATAATAAGACATACGCTCTTCGTCTGTATCCGCAAACGCCATCATCTCCGAAAAGCCGGTTATTGCGTTCAAAGGTGTGCGGATCTCATGACTCATGTCTGCCAGATATTTTGATTTCAACTTATCAGCCAGTTCAGCTTTATCGCGCTCACTTTCCAGGCGTTTTTCTATTGCCCGCTTTACTGTGGCATCACTCCACAAGGCGAGCAACAGAGGTTTTCCGTTACTTAAAGAAATCGGGTACTTGGCCACTTCAATATATTTGGTATCACCGGAAGCTGTCTTGAGCCAACCATGAAATTCAGCCACTTTACCCGAACTGATAACATTTTTATCTACCTCCAACCGCTCTTCTATCGACATTAACGCATTATAATGTACTTCAGAGTCATCATGCCCCTCGATCTGAGAAGTATCAATCCCTGTAATCTCTTCCATAAATCTGTTCCAGTAGAGATAATTGTAATGATTCTCCGGATCTTTTACAAACACTCCCAAAGGCAAATGATCTAATATCGTGTTAAGCAACTCATGAACAGTATCTAATTCATTTAAGGTTGCCTTCTTCTGAAAGCCGTCAAAGCTATCATTTGTTCCCATAATAACTTGCAATTTTTCCAATATGGGCATAAAGATATTAATTTTTTATGGTACAGTACCATAGATAGATATGAATTTTCAAAGCTTATAGAAAAATACAAGACATTTATTACAAGAGCCAACATTACTAGTATAGAATTTGACAAATATTATTTACCTTTACGGTGAATTTAATGATAGAAGATGAGATTTGACGAATTGGATTTGGAAGAGGCCGTATTAGACGGTCTCGATGCTATGAATTTTCTGGAAACAACTCCTGTACAGGAATTAACGATTCCAGTAATATTAGAAGGGAAGGATATCATTGCCTGTGCACAAACCGGTACAGGAAAGACGGCTGCCTATGTATTGCCTCTGATCAATGAATTAAGTAAGGGTAATCATCCGGATAATGCCGTTAACGCTGTTATTATGGCTCCTACCCGCGAGCTGGCTCAACAAATAGACCAGCAAATAGAAGGATTTACTTATTTCGTTCCGGTTTCGGCTGTAGCCGTATACGGCGGGACTGACGGAGTAGCCTGGGAACAACAAAAACGAGGAATGGAGATGGGTGCCGATATCGTTATCGCCACTCCGGGGCGTTTATTATCGCACCTGAAACTGGGAACTGTAGACCTTTCACAGGTCTCCTATTTTGTTCTCGATGAAGCCGACCGTATGCTGGATATGGGATTTTACGACGACATCATGCAGGTACAAAAGCAGCTGCCTCCTACCTGCCAGACCATTATGTTCTCTGCCACCATGCCCCCTAAAATCCGGACACTAGCTAAAACAATCCTGAAGAATCCCGAAGAAGTCAAGATCGCCATCTCCCGCCCACCCGAAACGATCATGCAAACAGCTTATATTTGCTACGATCCTCAAAAGCTAAAGATACTTGAAGACCTCTTCCTTCAAAGCCGCCCGCAGCGCGTCATCATCTTCTCCTCCTCCAAGATGAAGGTAAAAGAACTTTCAGCCACACTGAAACGGATGAAGTTTAACGTCGCTGCCATGCACTCCGACCTGGAGCAGTCCCAGCGTGAAGAGGTGATGAAAGAATTTAAAAACGGACACATCGACATACTGGTTGCCACCGACGTTGTTTCACGCGGTATCGATATCAATGACATCAAACTGGTAATCAATTATGATATACCTCACGACCCGGAAGATTACGTACACCGCATCGGCCGTACAGCCCGTGGAACCGGAGGCGAAGGACTGGCTATCACATTTATCAGCATAGAAGAACAAGCCCAGTTCAAACGCATCGAGGATTTCCTGGAAAAGGAAGTATACAAGATTCCCGTCGATCCTAAGTTTGGTGAAACACCGCTATACGAGCCTGAAAAATACGGAAACATGCGTCGCGGACGCGGACGTCCACGTAAAGAAGGCAACGGAGGAGGCAGACCAGGTAACCGTCCGGGAGGAAAGCCCGGTAACGGAAACCGTCGCGGAAGACCTAAAAAAGAATCCTGAAATATAGAACTTCAAATATCGGATAACAAAAAAAGGGATGCATATCGATGCACCCCTTTTTTATTATCTATTTTATTCCGGATTATCCGTTCATGGAAGCCAGGAACTCCATATTGTCATACGTCTGCTCCATACGTTTCTTTACAAACTCCATTGCTTCGATCGAGTTCATATCCGACAGGTATTTACGAAGTATCCACATACGGTTCAGCGTACTTTCATCCTGCAACAGATCATCGCGACGAGTACTTGACGCAGTGATATCGACAGCCGGATAAATACGTTTGTTAGACAGCTTGCGATCCAACTGCAATTCCATATTACCTGTTCCCTTAAATTCTTCAAAGATCACATCATCCATCTTCGAACCTGTTTCAGTCAATGCCGTTGCCAGAATCGTCAGGCTGCCGCCGTTCTCAATGTTACGGGCAGCACCGAAGAAACGTTTCGGTTTCTGTAATGCGTTCGCATCCACACCACCGGAAAGAACCTTACCGGAAGCAGGTTGAACCGTGTTGTAAGCACGTGCCAAACGAGTGATCGAGTCCAAAAGGATTACCACATCGTGACCACATTCCACCATACGTTTTGCCTTGTTCAATACGATCTCGGCAATCTTCACATGGCGTTCTGCCGGTTCATCGAAAGTAGAGGCAATCACTTCAGCATCTACGCTACGAGCCATATCGGTTACTTCTTCAGGACGTTCGTCGATCAACAGGATGATCATATATACCTCCGGATGGTTTGCAGCAATCGCATTAGCGATATCTTTCAGCAACATCGTCTTACCGGTCTTAGGCTGTGCCACGATCAGACCACGTTGTCCTTTACCGATCGGCGAGAACAGATCGACTACACGAACAGCTATATTATCATATACTTTCGGAGCTTTACGGGCCGTAAGCATGAACTTTTCATCCGGGAAAAGCGGTGTTAAATGATCGAAAGGAACACGGTCGCGTACATCTTCCGGTGAACGGCCATTGATCTTGTCGACTTTTACCAGCGGGAAATATTTTTCACCTTCTTTCGGAGGACGAATAGCACCTTCTACCACATCACCAGTCTTCAAACCAAACAGTTTGATCTGTGACTGTGATACATAGATGTCATCCGGAGAAGTCAGGTAGTTATAATCCGACGAACGCAGAAAACCGTAACCATCCTGCATCATTTCCAATACACCCGTACCAATCAGAATTCCATCAAATTCGTACTGCTTGTCTTGCGATGCATTAGTATTGTTGCGCTGATTATTGTGATTATTCTGGTTGTTCTGTCTGTTATTATTCTGACGGGGAGCATTTTGCTGCTGTTGCTGTTGCGGCTGCTGCGGGGCATTCTGCTGTTCAGGTTGTTGCGGAGCTGCTTTTTCCTGTTTAGCAGGTGAAGGAGAGAACGGGAAAAGTTGATCGAGAACCGACTTGGTGTCAGGGTGTCTGAATACAACTCTTTTAGGTTCGTTGGCTGCCGGAGTTTCAACAGCCGGTACTTCAGCTGTTTTCTGTACCGGTACTGCCGGAATTTCAGGAACAACTTCTACTGCCGGCAACTCTTCGGGAGCACCTTCAACCACAACCGGCGGCAACAAAGGTTTTTCCACAGCTACTTCCGTAGAGACAGTCTGAGGAGTTTTAGTAACCTTTACATCATCGGTCTGATTAGCCGGTACAACTGCACCTGCCACTTTTTCTTTCTTTTCAATGCGTACTCTTTTCTTACGCTCGGGCTGTTCCTTCTTTTCTGCGGCAACCGCTACTTTCTTTTCTTCAGCCGGCTGTGTGGCTTCAGGAGCTACAACCGCAGCCGTTTCGGACTTTGCAGCTTTCGATTTGCTTTCGGTTTTCGGAGCTTTCGCTACCGCCGTTTTAGAAGGCTTCTTTGCTTTCGTCTGCTTTTCAGCTTTCTTAGCTTCTTTTTCTTTCTCCTTTTCTGCCTGTAAACCTGCATATGAGATAGCCTGTTCATCAAGAATACGATAAACAAGTTCTTCTTTTTTCAAAGAACTTATCTTCTTAATTCCTAACTCTTCCGCTATACTCTGCAATTCAGGAAGGAGTTTTTCATTTAGTTCTAGAATGTTATATTTCTGCATATTGAGAAGTGAGTAATAAAAACGGCACACGATCAAAGATTGTACAACACGTGCTTACCGCTATCATTGTATCTTAATAGTTTTTGATAATAAAAATTTCAATGTAAAAACCGGATTGTTTAGCTAATTTGAATCATTAGTAACACATCTGCGGAGTAAATCTTTGCAAATGTATAAAGATTTTTAGTTATTCTGTTATTTTTGTCGAAAAAAAATTCACAATTAGCACACTCTTAGTCGTTTTGTCGAGACAGAAGCGATTATCGGAGCGCTCTCCCACAATCCAGAGAATGTTTTCACCGCTACAAAGAAGCCACGTCCGCTCCTTATCCATACGACTGAATTTATGATCGGAAAAATAATCACTCAATTTCTTACGGCCTTTCATCCCAAAAGGAATGAACCAGTCCCCTTCTTTCCATTTACGCAATGTCAGGGGAAAAGAGAGTTTGTCGTAATCGAAATAAGCGATATGCTTATCTTTCCGGATACAGAAGTCATTAGTAATAACAGATTTAAAGAAAGAAAGTTCAATCGGACCACGCCAGATATCCTCCAAAATATCTTCCGCCGTAAACACATATTCCACAACGGCTTCTTGTTTTCTCGGTTCCAGCAGCAGATATTCACGATCTTTCAATAAACAATAATCGGATGAATAGAACATTTTACCCGACTCTTTCTCCAATGAACGGAATACATCATCGGCTACTTGACGGGAAAAACCATACGGCTTCAACAATTCATAGAGGATTGTTGCAGGCGAAGGATACCGAAGTAAACGGATAATCGGGATACGGCTCCCCGCTTCCATCAGTTCCCGGCGGGCTTTCTCTACCACATGCAGGTAGATGGTTTCAGTTTCTGCCAAATGATCGGCTGTACGCGCTATCGCCGACCGTACGGAGGGATTCAATTCCTCCAGTAAAGGAAGTACGCGAAGACGGATAAAATTACGTGTATAAGCATCCGAAAGATTGGTACTGTCGGTAACATAGGGTAACTGTTGTTTTTCCAGCCAGTCCAGTATCTCGCTGCGGCTGACCGTCAGCAACGGACGCACCACATACCCGTTTTTCGGACGGATACCTCCCAGTCCACGGACCCCTGTCCCCCGCACCAGGTTCATCAACACCGTTTCCACACTATCATCACGATGATGCGCCACAGCAATAGCCTGTGCCTCCCAGCGCTGCCTCATTTCTTCAAACCAACTGTAACGCAGTTCACGGGCTGCCATCTCGATAGAAAGATGATGTTCCGCCGCATAGGCAGTCGTATCAAAATCTATTTTATGGAAAGGCACATGCAGCCTGCATGCCATATCTTCGGCAAACCGTTCATCACGCACAGATTCATCGCCACGCAGATGGAAATTACAATGGAGAGCAATACATGGAAAATCCAACTGCACAAGCAAAGCAAGCAAAGCAACCGAATCAGCTCCTCCACTCAGTCCAACCAGCACAGGCCTGTCAGCAGACAACAGCTGCTGCTTCTCTATATATGCACGAACAATATTTCTCATCTGCCATATAAAATTATGGCTTTAGCCAAACATATTATCATTCAGCTAAAGCCACAAGCTTTTATCTACTGTATCAGTATTTATTCTTCTACACCTGCCAGTTCCGGGTCGATCATGATACGTCCGCAGTATTCGCAAACGATCACTTTCTTACGCAACTTGATATCCATTTGTTTCTGGGGCGGGATCTTGTTAAAGCAACCACCACAGGCATCACGCTGGATATAAACGACCGCCAAACCGTTGCGGGCACCTTTACGGATACGTTTGAAAGCAGTAAGCAAACGAGGCTCGATCGTTGTTTCCAACTTTTTAGCCTTTTCACGTAATCTTTCTTCTTCCTGCTTAGTCTCAGAAATGATCTCTTCCAATTCACTCTTCTTCTGAACCAGGTCAGCCTTACGGCCATCCAGTCTTTCAGAGAGCTGGGAGATCTCTTCTTTCTTATGGTTAATCGACTCACCGAATTCGCGGATCTTCTTTTCAGAAAATTCGATTTCAAGTCCCTGGAATTCGATTTCCTTTGACAGGTTATCAAATTCACGGTTATTGCGCACGTTATCCAGTTGCGATTTATATCTCTCGATCAGTCCGGTAGATTCTGTAATTCTGTGTTTCTGTTCAACAACAGCATTCTCATAATCCTGGATCTCCGACTGATAGTTTTGAAGACGGGTTTCCAATCCTGCAATCTCATCTTCCAGGTCCTGAACTTCCAGGGGAAGCTCTCCACGAAGCGTTTTGATCTTATCAATCTCAGTCATCATCGTCTGAAGTTGATAAAGCGTAGAAAGCTTTTCTTCAACTGTATACTCTTTTTCAGCTGATTGTTTATCTGTAGCCATTCTATAAATATTTTACCGGGTTTGAATTAACATTCGAAAAATGTACGGCAAAGGTAGGGAATTTTTTCGATATTATGTTATAAAAGATGTCTTTTGTACATACTTCGGATTCATAATGACCTATTACAGCCAGCAGAATACGATCTTCTACATCATAAAAGTCATTGTATTTGGCCTCCCCCGTAATGAATACGTCCGCACCATAGGCAATCGCGTCTTTCACCAGGAACGCGCCGCTGCCGCCACATAACGCCACCTCGCGTATCGGTTTACCCGTAAAGGCTGAATGCTTCACGCAACCAACCTGAAACAGGTCTTTTATCCGTTGCAGGAAAGCCAGTTCGTCCTCTTCTTCCGGCAACTCGCCCACGACGCCCGAACCGACCTGTTCCCAGGTATTGCTCAACGGGTAGAAATCGAATACCGGCTCTTCATACGGATGAACGGAAAGCAAAGCGCGTGTGATCGTCGGCTTACGGAAAGCAGGCAATATCGTCTCGATACGGATCTCACGTTCGACATGCAACTCCCCTACTTCACCACAGAACGGGTTTGCACCTTCGCCGGCACGGAAAGTTCCGTTCCCTGCCAGGTTGAAACTACATGAATCATAAGCTCCTACAGTTCCGGCACCCGCATTGAACAAGGTAGTCCGTACCAGTTCGGCATACGCTTCGGGCACGAATGTAACCAATTTAAGCAAAGCCCCTTTCTGAGGACTCAGCACACGCACGTTTTCCAAACCGATCAGTTCTGCCAAACGGAAATTCACTCCGCCCGCTGCATTATCGAGATTGGTATGAGCGGCATAGATCACCAGGTCATACTTGCAGGCTTTCATCATGCAGCGCTCAATATAGGTAGAGCCTGTCAATGACTTGAACGCTTTAAAGGCTAAAGGATGATGGGAAATGATCAGATTACACCCCAGTTCTATCGCCTCGTCCACCACCTCCTCGGTGACATCGAGACACAGAAGCGCACCGGTTGCAAGCTGGTTTACATCGCCAACCTGTACACCTGCATTGTCAAAGCTTTCCTGCAATGGCAACGGAGCATATTGCTCTAATTCTTTCAGTACATCCTTTATCCGTATCATAAGCAATAAATTATTCTTTTACGTCTACTTTCAGGCACAATTCATCCAGCTGCGAATCGTCGATAACCGACGGTGCATCAAGCATGACATCGCGACCGGAGTTGTTCTTCGGGAATGCGATACAGTCGCGAATCGAATCGAGACCGGCAAACAACGAAACCCAACGGTCCAGGCCATAAGCCAGACCTCCGTGAGGAGGTGCTCCATATTTGAAAGCATTCATCAGGAAGCCGAACTGAGACTGTGCTCTCTCTTCAGTGAATCCCAGTAACTGGAACATCTTATCCTGCAATTTGCTGTCGTGGATACGGATAGAACCGCCGCCCACTTCAACACCATTGATAACCATATCGTAAGCATTCGCACGTACAGCTCCGGTATCCGTATCCAGCAACGGAATATCTTCCGGTTTCGGAGATGTAAACGGATGGTGCATAGCGTAGAAACGCTGATCTTCTTCGCTCCACTCGAACAGCGGGAAGTCAACAACCCACAGACAAGCGAACTTATTCTTATCGCGCAATCCCAACTGGCTTGCCACTTCAAGACGCAATTCGCAAAGCTGTTTGCGTGTCTTCATCGCATCGTCGCCGGAAAGAATCAGGATCAGGTCGCCCGGTTTTGCACCGAAAGCCTCCTTCATCTGCTGCAAAGTTTCCTGTGTATAGAATTTATCCACACTCGATTTCACGTTTCCGTCGGCTTCCACGCGGGCATATACCATCCCCTTTGCTCCTACCTGCGGACGTTTTACAAATTCAGTCAGTGCATCCAACTGTTTGCGTGTATAGGTCGCTGCCCCTTCGGCACAGATACCACCGATATAAGCCGCATCGTCGAATACAGAGAAGCCATGGCCTTTCATGACATCCATCAATTCGACAAACTTCATACCGAAACGCAAGTCGGGCTTGTCGCTACCATAATATTTCATTGCATCGTGCCAGCTCATACGCAGGAACGGCTCTTTGATCTCGACACCACGAATCACCTTGAACAAATGTTTTGCCATACCTTCAAAGATATTCAGCACATCTTCCTGTTCAACGAAACTCATTTCACAGTCAATCTGTGTAAATTCCGGCTGACGGTCGGCACGCAGGTCTTCGTCACGGAAACATTTAACGATCTGGAAATAACGGTCGAAGCCAGACACCATCAACAGCTGCTTCAAGGTCTGCGGAGACTGTGGCAATGCATAGAACTGTCCCGGATTCATTCGTGAAGGAACCACGAAGTCACGTGCACCTTCGGGAGTCGAATTGACCAGTACCGGAGTTTCCACTTCCAAAAATCCCTGTTTATCCAAATAGTTACGAACTTCAAAAGCCATGCGGTGGCGCAATTCGAGGTTTTTACGAACTGCGTTACGACGCAAATCCAGATAACGGTATTTCATACGCAGGTCATCGCCCCCGTCCGTTTCGTCTTCGATTGTGAAAGGAGGAGTAGCCGCCGCGTTCAGTATATTCATCTCCGAAACGATCAGTTCGATATCGCCAGTCGGGATATTTTTGTTCTTACTGGAACGTTCCCTAACCGTACCTGTTGCCTGAATAACATACTCGCGTCCCAGTTTGTTTGCCTTTTCGCAAAGATCGGCATCCACTTCCTGGTTGAATACCAACTGGGTTATACCATAACGGTCACGGAGATCGACAAATGTCATACCGCCCATCTTACGAGTTCTCTGCACCCATCCGGCTAAAGTAACCACCAGACCTTCGTCTGCCAGGCGCAAGTTTCCACATGTTCTTGTTCTATACATCTTAAATAAGATTTATTTGTTTTAATTTCATGAATCAAAAGTATGCATACAGAGTATCTGTAAAATATGATTATACTTTACACGCAGCCGGTTTGCAAAGATAATACTATATTCATTAACTATAATAATTTCATTGAAATTAAAAGAAAAACTGAAGAAGCGAATTAAATAGACATATCATGATGAACAAGAAACAACTGTCACACTATCACTTTTCTTCTTACATTAATTGATATTCATTATATACACGCCTGTGATAGTAGAGATGATACACGAAAATAGTACTATCACACTATCACGAAGATGCCTGTCTTTTATCACATAGCATACCACTAATTTTCAGGAAGATAAGGAGATATTCTTATTGAGATCCGGGTGTCGGCTCCCTTCACACCCGGGTCTCTGCATCGTCCACACCCAGGTGTGAAAAGGGATAAAATGGGGGTCTCAGAAAAGAAATCCGCCTATTCTGCAATAAATAAGTAGTAATGTTATTAAAAAAAGAAATAGTCCTGACGAAAAAATGATAGTAGTGATAGTTGCCATGATAGTTATCCCGAACAACCATCATCAATACACATATTGATATTCAAGGATCAAAATGTTTTAATGATAGTATGACAGTATAAATGCAAAAAACTATAAGAAAAAGAATCCGCCAATGCCAAAATAAATTGAATTAAATAAAAAAGAGAACCAACATACGTTGATTCTCTTCCTCTGTCGGGGTACCAGGATTCGAACCTGGGACCCCCTGCTCCCAAAGCAAGGGAACACAGCTTGTATTTTGCTAATTTCTAGCTTCTTAACGAAATCATGTACAATATCTAACAGATATTTAAAAGTTACATTATTTTTATTATGCTTTTTGATTGCATTTTTTCAACAAAATACAACTTCAAAAAGCAGAATAACAGATTTCGTATCTGAAGTATTCAATAAATTATCAAAGATCTTGAGTTTGCATACCGACTGCGCAACACCCTGTTTAACCATCTACCCCAGTAAATGGTGCGCAAATATAGTTTTTTTATCCAATCTCTCAAAATATTCTCTGACTTTTATTAAATACCTTATAATACGATCACTTCCTCTTATTTTTACTTAGATGCAGGTCTATCATCCAATCAGCCCAGGCATCAGTCCCATAATCCGGAATATTAAACCACTCTTCCTCCTGAAGAAAGGAAATAAGATTGACGATTTTTTGAACCTGATCCGGATACCGGAATAGCTCCTCTTCGGATATAGACACAGAGTAATGCTTCTTATACTCTGTTACCTTCTCGAATACCTGAGACAGCCGGATTATCTCGTGAAAGGTAGGTGATTGCCCTTTATCTATCTTTAGCGTGATGCCGGACATTTCTCCCCCTTCTTTTCAAGTTGGTATGTCAAGAGAGCATTTTCTTGCTCTAGGGCATTGCACCGGCTAACAGCATCCTTTAACTGCCTCTGGAGAGTAGCGATAATTTTGTCTTTATCTTCCATGTGACTTATATTTTAGAATAAAAGCTATGTTCAAAAAAATTACAACAATCGACAACAAAAAAGAATCCGGTAATGTTTGTGAAACAAAAACCGTAACCACATATCACTTTTTAGGGGTACGTGTACTGGAATCTGTAAAAATTGAGCATTTTATAGAGCCCTCTCCATCTCCACTCGTACATAGAGATTGGAAAGAGCCTATACCGGTCAGGATTGCCCTTTGATAAGGTCGGCAATCTGTTTACAATCTTTCTTTACTGACAAAGTATTACCAAAAAGATTGAGTAAATATTCCGTTTCAGTTTCTTTAATAGTTGAAACTAGATCTAAATTAACGAAGCGTTCTTCTCCGTCATCCACATACTTTGCTTTAATAAACTGTGTCATAGTTGTTTAAATTTAAAACATTATTAAAATAATAATTATCTGATATATATGTATACTTCTTCATCAAAACGAAGTATACATATATGTTTCATAATATTTGTTTTTAATATCTACATTTTATCGCAAAATAATTATTTTCGTAATTTTACATTACTCTTTTCTATTTTTGCATTTTTAGCATATACACTTATTAGAGATTTTACAATTATTTCTTCTGCCTCAGTGGTCAAAGGTCCTAATCTTATAGAGATATTTTTAAGCTTCTCAGGGTCTAGGGCTAAATCATGATGATTAAATCCAAGTTCTTTTCCACTCACAAGCGCATCATGTATTAAACAATTAGCATTGGGAGATTCAAAATCTGACTTCTTAAACGGATATATATGTAAAATAAATCTACATTCTTTTTGAAATTCCCATTTTTTATGTTTGTATATCCCTATTTTATCGAAATGAATCTCTCTCTTCCCATATTTGTCACTTATAATATTTTCCACTTCACTTCGCGGATTATCACGATAAATTACTTTCTTCAAAAATGGGTCGTTATTACAATAAGGCATTATAAAAAAATCCTCATTAACCATTTGATCTATTGATAAAATAGGATTGGAGCCATTAATAAATTCTAATTTTCCTATTTTGAGTTGATGTATTTTTTCAGATGTTTTAAGAAACATATCTTCATCGATTTCAATCCTAACCCCTCTTCCATTAGGAGTATACATTTTCCACAAAGCGATATTTTCATCTTTATCTTCAGTCCAGCAAGAAACAAAAGTATATTTTCCGAATAATACACGATCATACATTGCCGACTCTTCCACATCATCAACATAATCTAATTTAGTAAATCTGATTTTTTGACTTTTCAAGATAAGTGCCAAATTTTCAATTGATGTATATTGATATATTTTCATAACTCTTTTTTATTTAAACAACCCTAATGTCGTAGCGACACTACTAGCGATCGCTGTTATTGAGCTTATCGTTTCCAATTTTGATGGCTCTATATCTTTTGATAACTTAAGAAGCTCTAGGTTCAGCTTTTCAAGGTTGGCTCGAAGAAATTCTTCCTGAGCAGTGAAACCTCCATGATTAAAAAAATCATATATTATTTGTATTATCAAAAAGGAACTTCTCCTGTATCTACAATAGAACGAAGACCTTCTATGCCAAAATCCAATTTAGTCTTTTCTATTTCACTAAACTTAGAAAACGCTCCCTCAAATTTTAATCGAACATCTCCCGTCCCTCCCATACGCTGTTTTGCAACAATAAACTCAGCCAATCCTATCAAAGAATTTCCACGTTCATCTTCTGTTATCTTATAGTACTCAGGACGATGAATAAAACATACAACATCTGCATCATCACAAATAGTCCCACTATCACGCAGGTCCGTCAATTGAGGTCTCTTACCTTCTGCCCCATATCGTGATTTATCTTCGATATTTCTATTTAATTGTGACGCAACTATTATTGGAATATCTAATTCTCTAGCTAATGCCTTTAAGCGCCTCGTTATATAATTTAACTCTAAATATCTATTATCATAATATTTATCATTAACAATTAGCAGTTGCAAATAGTCCAAAAATAAAATTTTTACACCATTCTCTCTTACCAAGCGCTTTGCCTTTTCGCAAAATTGATAAATATCTAAACGTGGGGTATCATCAATATAAATAGGGGCATTATGCAATTTTTTAATTTCAGAATCCATCGTTTCCCATTCATATGGTTCCATATGTCCATTTCTGATTTTCTGATTAGGTATTTCACATAAATTCGAAATAAGACAACTTGTAACTTGAGCATCACTCATTTCAAGAGAAAACAAAGCAACAGGAATAGGCATACTCTGATCTAAAACCATATTTAACATCATGGACAAAAGAAAAGATGTTTTCCCCATTGCAGGCCGAGCTCCAATTACTATAAGATTACCATTTTGCCAACCTTGGGTAATTTCATCTATTGAACTAAACCCAGAAGCTATTCCACCAATACCATCCTTTTTATTTGAAACATATTCAAGATATTCAAGAGCTTTTTTCATAACATTATTTATATGTATAGGCTCCCTTTCAAATATACTATTTTTATTATTTTCAACTTCTTCCATTCCTTATGATTTAAAGTTTGTGATACTATCTTTATATTATTGAAATATTACATCTTGTTCCTGCGATCGATCTATCCCCGACTCATCTTCCCAGGTGAATTTAAACCTATGTGATAGCTTGTGCCCTGTACACAAAATAACAGCAAACTCAACACTTCCCTGAGGAAGTAAACTTGGAATAGGCAACGTATTATCAGCAATCAATAGATTTATAGAATTATCCATTTCTAATGACTCCGATTCGAAATTTATATTCGATGCTTTCGCTTTTCCCTTATTATATATCTTCATTCTCCACGCAGAATTACCTCTTCTATCCATAGTCTTAAAAACATAAGCCTCTATTAATGCCTGCTTTTTTTCTAACTCCTCTTCTTTGCTTTTTTGAAGTTGGTATTCATTTAGCTTTGTTTGTTGATCATTAAGCTGCTCTTGCTGAGCATTCAATTTCTTTTGTTGATTATTTAACCTACGAGTATGACTCACATACATATAAATACCTCCAATAAAAGTAAACAGGGTTATAAACCAATCTATATTTTCTAAGATATCATTCATTTTTACTTTATATTTTAAGAAAATGCAATTCGATGAAAACAATTGAATATCACATAACGAAATCGTTTGATAAAAAGACAGGGAAAATGCATCATACAATTGAATGCAATGGAAAAACTATATACAATTTAGAATTCAACTGTTCTGAAGCTGGATATGAGCCATCTTCTCCTGTTGATTATCTAGAAGCGGCATTGGCTGGTTCACAAATTAATATTATACCTCAATACCATCAGGAACTTAACAACGTAGCTTTTGAGTTGCATCTATTAAATGCATACAGCATTGATAATACTAAAAAAAGCCTATCCTTTATATCAAAAACAAAAGCACTACTAACCAAAGTATTATCCAAAATCACTTCAATCTAATTGATTTATTACCTTTAAAAGCATCTTTAAACATTTTATTTATATCTGCTTTCAAATCCACCAAAGCCTCATTTTTCAGATCCTCCAATTCATTATTGATGGTTTCTTGGTTCAATTCAACAAGCTCGTCATAACCTCCTAAATATTCTCGTCCACAACGTGTACATTTTATATATGTCTTATCTTCGTTAGGTTCAAAAGAAGAATCATCTCCGCATGTTATACAGCGAAGCTGAACCGTTCTGTCATAGTTATCTTTCATAATCTACAATTTATAGTTTAGTTTTTAAGGATACTGCTTTATCTCGACGATCATTCCATTTTACGATATTTTTTTCGTATCTTGGATCAGATGCAAAAATCTCTAGAGCTCTATCTATTACTGCTATTTCTTCATCAATCTTTTTCTCTTTTCTATAAATGATCATCAATCTATCATAAGAATGTGTAGCCGGATATCCTATTTCTAAATTCTTTTTATAAACTCTTATTGCAGCTTTAATATTTCCATCTTTTTCATATTCAATACCCTTATTATTGTTTTTTGCAGTATCAGACAACGCCTTATCTTTCCTTTTTTGCTCAGTAAGTTTTTCATCCCAGATTTTAATTAATCCGAGACCTACATTAAAAGATTTTTGTCCCATCATATAAGCAGCAAAATATTCATGACTCAAATCTCCCATAACAAATTGATATTTTTTCAATTGAGCCCATGTCATCTTTTTTGTATATTCCATACTAATACTAGTTTAAGTTGTTTTTATAATTGATTCCTTCTTAGTTTACCTGCCACCTTATAAAGGAACAAAATCTCATTCTTTGAGATATCACGATCCGGGAATTTCCGACGGCCATCAGGATTTAATTCCATATTATATGACACCATAGTCACATAATTATCTCCCTTAGTGCTTTCGTACAGATTTTTTATATATCGATCTTCCCGAGTTATGACAACGTAACACTGACCATAATCTACATCATCGCGCCCTTCAATCGGGCGTACAAATATCACATCGCCTGATTTGTACTTATCATACATGCTGTCACCAAAGACCATTATACCTTTACAACCCTTGAATGCCGGAATTGAAACCCACTCCATGATTTTATTCTCATCACCTTCTAAGCCTATACCGTTTCCAGCACAAACACGGATATCAAGTATTGGTTGCATGTGTTCACGATCCGGATGAGACACGACCTCACACTCAACAGGAACTGCATTACCGGAAGTCTCCTTCAGCATTTTACCTTCTCCCATTCGAAGCCAAACCGTGTTCAATTCCGGATACACAGTAGATATTTTATCTACATTTTGTTTACGCATAGTATCCCCTGTCTTTGAAACAAATCCATTACTAAACCCGCAGGATTCTTCAAATGCCCTCACACTTAACCCTTTATACTCTACAAAGAGAAGTAGTCTATCTCTAATACTTTCGGCCATATAACATTAATTATTCTTAAAATGAAGATTTTTAATCTACACAAATAGACTATTGTAGATTTTATTTCTACATTTGCACTATAAAGTTAATGCAATACGGATGTATCCGCAAAATAAAACGGACACAAAATAAGCAAAATAGATTATTTACTCTAAAAAAACAACACGAAATGGCAAGCAAAGCATTCTCATCTGCAATCGCAGAAGCAAAACATGAAATTGAGTTCATCAATTTTGAACTGGGTAGAATGGGACGCGAGGAAGGTAAAAAACCCCAAAGAAAAGCAGCTTTACTGAAAATCCTCGATGTTATCGATATGTACAATAACGATGACTATGAAAGAATTATCTCTTTGGGTAAGGTTGGCGAAGAATGCAAACTGGAAAATGCCAAAGCTCTACAAATAGAAGCTGTGCTGAGTGAAACCAAAAAAGTAATAGATGATTTGATTGGTACTATGTTGATTAGCGCAGAGCGTTTCGGAGACGTAGATCTTCACCAGAAAGTAATTGATGTGATCGGACAAAAAGAAATGATCAAGCGTAAACTAAAGATGGACCTTCCTCTTTGGGACAGTGACAACAAGTTCATTTTGGAAAATCTATAATAGCATATATCCCGGACGGGTTTCGCCGCCTTTCCGGGAACCAAGAAAACTATAATATAATAATGTATATGGAAAATCAATTGAACATTATCAAATCGAATCTTCCGGCTGGCTACGAGAAAACAATAGCTCAGGAAGTTGGTTGCTCAACCGGTACGGTTCACAATATTATGAACGCCAAACATTCCGGTAGATCAGCTTACAAGTCGAAGGTGATGGCCGTTGCGGTCCGCATGGCACAAGAGAACCTTAAAGCAATGCAGGATATAGCGGAGACAGCCGCCGGGTTAGAAAAAGCTACGTCATGAACCTGCAAGCTGACACAGCTCTTACCAAGCGTGAAAATCAAATCGCCGGCTTAGCCTTTTGCGGTTTAGCCAAAAAGGAAATGGCCGATAGGCTTGGAACCGCTTACGGAACTATCAACGTAATACTAGATAGAGCCTATAAAAAGACTGGAACCAGCAAACTTAATGAACTCGGGGCATGGTGGGCTAATAGAGCATTTGCTCTAAACATCGACTTTCCCCAGCTACAGCGATCAATCGTCGCTCTCTCTTTCCTTCTTATCATTTGCTTGCAGATCGCTTTAGATCATAACGACGATATAAGACGTGGCAGGCGATCAAGAATAAGAAGATACAGAATTGAAGAAGTATCTGAATTCGAAATTTAATATTAATAACTAAGCAAGGCATCCCAGGCAAAGCGTTGCAGGGTGTTTACACTAAAATCCGACTCGAATCTCTACAACCCAAAGTATTAATCGTAAACGGCATTGCTTAAAATGGAAGATAGAAAAATAGAAGAAATCGTAACCGCTAGTATTAAGATTGGCACTATTGCAACGTTGAAAGGTCTAGGCCTGCTATCGGAAATAGTAACTGCCGCTGATGCTGAACGGGAGTACAAAAAAGAATTGATCAACGAATGGCGGAAAAAAGGCTGGATTACCGGCTATCCGACAGGGAATTCAAAACGCGGGAAGTACTACTTCAAACGCTCCGAACTCGAAACCGCAAGCGCAATGGATATACTGGGAAATGCGCTACCGGCAAATAAAATTTTCAAAAATATATTCTGATGAAATTTGATTTTTGGGAACTCGAAGATATATCGAGGTGGCTATGCTGTGCCTTTTTCATAGCCTTAGCGATTCTAGGGTTCATTGGAATACTCAAGGGATATTTCCTGCAAATTATCACAGTAGCCGGGTTTATCCGCATGGCATACTGCGTATTGAAAGAATGGTAACTAACAAATAAATCATAATCATTATGTCTAAGACATCAAGTTCATCATCCGTAACGGAATTTTTAACAGGACTACTTACAATCTCTTTCATTGTCCTCAAAATAACCAAGAATATAGACTGGTCTTGGTGGTGGGTATTGAGCCCATTGTGGATTACCATATTAGCCGGTTTAGGTCTCATCCTTATTGGCTATTTATACGCCTACATCAGGTATAAATTAAAGCTCAAGAAATTCAAGAGATCATTGAAAAAAGAGTCAAACGAACCATCTAAAAATTAATCATTATGTCAAGCAAAATTATCGTAAAAGTAGAAGAGCTGAATGCTCTGCCGGCAACTAAGATTGTCGAGAATGAAAATGTTGAAGCAAAGTTCATTCAAATGTATAATGCTATCTGGGGAACACAGGCAGGTACGCAAATCTATCAAAAGGAAGTATTCAACTTTCAGAAATTACTTCGTGAAAACCCCGAACTAGCGACCTGCAGTAAAATGTCTCTCTATGGTTGCTTCTTGGATATGGCTGTAAACGGATTATCGCTTGATCCCACTGGCAGACCACATTGTTACCTACTTCCACGCAATGTTAAAACTGGGCATAAGGATGCCAATGGAAAAGATATATACGAGAAACGTGCATCTGTCAGTGTAACAGCTTATGGAGAACTTACCATGCGTATGCGCGCCGGACAAATCAAATACGTAGACAATCCTGTGATTGTTTATGAAGGCGATCAGTTCAGCGTTTCTCTCAATAAGGGTGTCAAGTTTGTTGAGTATTCTGCCAAATGCCCGAGAACGTCCACCAAGGTGATAGCTGCTTTCATTCGTATTGTTCGCAATGATGGATCAGAAGACTACCAATGGTTGATGGAAGGGGATATTATGCGCTTGAAGGCATACAGCGAACGTGCTAATGCGAAATGGAACGATCAAACGAAACGAAAAGAGAACGGTAAAGCCAACGCACTATACACTTCTAATGGCGGACAGATCGATCCAGGTTTTCTCGAAAACAAAATGATTAAACATGCTTTCGATGCCTATCCTAAAGTGCGTACAGGTCAGTTTACAATAATGGAAACAGAGGAAGAAGAACAAGAGATAGATTATGGAATTGAAGATGCCGGAGATGCAGAAGTCGTAACAGAGAACAATCCTTCTGCCGGATTCGGGGATAACACATCGGAACCACAGGCACCGACTGTGCAGGTACAAATTACTCAAGAAGACGATGACGCAGGATTTTAACTTATAAATCAACAAAATTATGGAAACAAACAATAGCAGCAATCTTCCAATCAAGCCGAAAGAGGTCAATGATATTATAGGAACTACTCCCAAAATACTAGAACGTAACGAACTCTCTGTATCAGGGTGCAACAAGGCAGGTGCCGCCCTATTGGATACCATAGAAGGTCTCCAGGGTATTAATTCTGATGAGCTCGATACAGCTGTCTCTGAATACCTCAATAAGGTAAAGATTACAGTTGTCAACATGAATGAACGTCGTAAACCGATTACCCAGATGCTTACAGCTATCAGTAAGATGTTTACTACGATGGAAAATCAGATTGATATAAAGGTTGCCGGGACTATTCCCTACCGTCTTCAGAAAGCGCGTAATGAGTATGCTGCTAAAAAACTAGCAGAACAGAAAAAACGTGAAGAAGAGGCTCGCAGAAAACAGTTAGCCGAAAATGAGAAGGCTCAATATAAAGCGGATATCACTCTATTGCTAGATACTACTTATGCCAATTATGTAAGCAGGCATATCAATGCTTTAAATGGTATGTACGATCATGCAACATTAGCATCTTACAATGATGTATGCAGACAAATCAAAGAAGCTAATGTGACTTTCAACTGGACCGATTTCGCCAATAACGTAAAAGATACTTTCCAGACCTTTTACATGGACGCAGCCACCCGAACCTGTATTAAAAACGAATTAGCTTCTATTAAGAAGGTAGAGTATGCAAAGCGTTACTCTTTTGAATTAGACGACTTGAAACAGTCTCTGATCGATCGCTTGCCATCTCTCCGGAAGCAGCTGGAAGAACAGGAAGAATTGCGACGCACCAATGCGGAAGAAGCAGCCCGGCAGGAAGAAATCCGGAAGCAGAAACAGCAGGAACAACTCCGTAAACAAGAAGAAGAACGCAAGCGACGAGAAGAGGAAGCCAAGGCCAAAGTAGAAGCTGATAAAGCGGCAGCCGAAATACAGGCTGCATTCGATTTCTCAGCCGCAAGTATGCCATCTACTCCGACAAAGGCAAAGGTTAAGAAGAAAATACAGATCACCAACCCTCAAGGATTTCTGCAGGTATATCAAATGTGGTTTACTCGCGAAGGAATCAATATGAGCATGGAGGATCTGGAAAAGGTACATAAGAAGATGATCACCTACTGCGAGAAAGTTGTGAATAAAGATGGCGAGCAAATCCAGTCCGCATTTGTAAAGTATGTCGACGATGTAACAGCTAAATAATATGGGAAAGAAATTTTACCTCACAAGCTGGATTAACTTCGGTAAGTACCGGAGTAGTCCAGCCCGGCTGAAGTCAATCATTGAAACCTCAGAAGGTCGAAAATGGCTACGCTGGATGATTGCTAACACAGTCACATTCGAGTTCGACAAACTAGTATTAGACTACCTAGAACAACAGGAAGAAAATGCAAGACACCTATTACAGCCGGTCTGAAGTCAGCAACTCTGACCTGACAGAATTAAAGAACCTCCTCTATCCCCGGACACAATACGGGAATAAGGAGAAAGCTTTCAAGTTCGGTAGCCTAGTAGACGCCATGTTGACGGAACAGGAACGGGTACGGTATGACAAACGCATGGTAGACGATGTATTGTATTCCGGCGAAGACTGGGAGCTGGCTCTGGCTATGATCAAGTCTCTCCGGATGGAAGCCCGCCGGGATCCCTTCCTGGCTCAAGTTTTAGTAAAGGCCGAAACGCAGAGATTTATGGTAAACAAAGCTCAAAAATTTCAGTACGGAAACTTTGAGTACACTCTTGACACTCGATGCAAATGGGACTGGTGGTTACCCACATTCGGCTTCGGTGGAGATTTGAAGACAACCTTCGCCCAATCTCAAAAACAGTTCGATGAAGCCGTCGACTTTTTCGACTGGGACCGTTCCCGTGCCTGGTATATGGATATCGCAGGAAGCCGGCAGGATTTCATTTATGGGATATCTAAAAAGAATCAGAAGATATTTAAGGTCTTTATCAAACGCGGTGACCCTATTTATCTGAAGGGTAAAGAAAAATACGACGAACTCGCATTCCGATGGTGGATGCTAATTGAATGAGATATGAAGAAGTTTTTTAAACAGATCATCGACTGGTTTATTCGAGTATTATCGACTAAGTGCCCGGAGTGCGGTGCACCAATGGTCGTGAAAAAATACCAGACAACGGTCAAAGGAGAGTGTTTCCCGGTACTCCATTGTACGGGATGTAATCACGAGTATATCTTAAAATAAACAGAATGAATCTGAATATTACACCGATCGAGAGTATTGCCGAAGAATTAGCAGTAATCGACTCTTATCTGAATATCACAATGAGCGAAGATGTGCAGGAAGCTGTTCTCCGCGGAAATGACTTGGCTGTCTATATTGCTCGAACCGGAAAGCTGCTGGCCGATGCCAAGTACTTTCTAAACGGGAAAAAGAAGTCTGAGGTATTCGACACTCTCAGAGAGACAGCCAGCCGGGCAGGTGCAACATCTAAGGCTGTGAATGCGATCATTGATAGTTTATGTAAAGAAGAACAGTATCTCGTCGATTGGTGTGAACGTTTGAACCGGACCGCGACACATCAGCTAGAGTGGTGTCGTACTCTTATCAGTAAGGCCAAGGCAGAAATGTCCCTGGCTCCACAGATGTACAATAATAACAATCCTAAATTTTAAATGAGCATGGAAGAATTAGTAAAAGAACAACCCGTGTACGAGATCCAGAAAGTTAAAGTAAAAAACAACCAACTTACTGCCGAATACACTGAAAAGTATTTAGATGCGAACTACAAAAACAACATCATCAAGGATTCAGAGCAGTTTATTCATTCCGATTTACGTTATGCTCTCGATCGTCTCAAACCACACGTGGTAAAAATATGCGAAATGCACGAGGCTACCTTAGTTAATGTAGCCGAACCGTCCGATGATGATTTGAACGAAAAGTTGAAAAGCATCATAATTACCGGATACAGCAAAGGCGGTAACGATGAATCTGCCGGTGCATCAATCCAGGCACAAAAGCTGCTGAAAAGCGGACAAGTTTTGAATCTTTCTGTTCCGTTTACAAAATATGAGGACGAAACCGGCGACGGTTACCCGTATGGCGCAGAGCTGAAAGAAGCTATCGATCGGTGTAGTTACGAAGTAGACGCTTATCTCTTCGAAGGCAAATGCGGGATCAAGCAAGAATCATTCGATTTTGAAGCTCCTGAAGAATCCGATATCACAGGCGAAAGCATTGTTGAGAAACCCAAAAAGCGTGGACGCAAGTCTAAAAAAGAACAAATGAACGAAGCCGCAGAAGAAGTTCCGGCATTCGATCCGTACGCTTAATCATCTAACAATTATCACTATGTTAATTACACTGCAAAATACTCAATATGGGAGCTATTACGCAGTCAAGTTTGACCGGTATCGTCAGCAGGTAGTAGACAAATTTAAAGAATCTATTACCGTTGACGGCCGCCGGTGGGACAAGGCTAGCGGAGCTTGGTTGGTACCTGCCACGAACAAAGGCAAAGCCGAACTTGATCAGTTTTCTTATTATATCAAACATTTTGAGCCAGTTATCTGGGGAGATCAGAAAGCCGTAAAAAGCGATAAAGATATCGCCTATACACTCCCGGACATGCCGGAGCTGGAAGGTGATCACGGGCTTAAGATACAGCCGTACCCATATCAACTTCAAGGCATAGCACGTGGATTACAACTAAAACGCTTTATCAATGGCGATGATATGGGGCTCGGTAAAACCCTAGAGGCTATCGCTACGATCAACAAAGCGAATGCTTTCCCCTGCCTGGTTATCTGCCCGAACGTAGTTAAAATCAACTGGCAAAGAGAGTGGGCGAAGTTCACCGACAAGAAAGCTATGGTCTTAACCGACTCGGTACGCACCAGCTGGCCTTTTTTCTGGCAAACAGGCATGAATCAGATTTTCATTGTAAACTATGAAAGTCTGCGGAAGTATTTCGTCCGTAGGATCACAAAGTCCGAAAAATGGACTCTTAAAGATGTGGAGTTCCATCAGACGATAAAACTCTTCAAATCGGTAATTATAGACGAATCCCACAAGGTAAAGTCAACATCTACACAACAGAGTAAGTTCTGCAAAGGCATCGCTTCCGGAAAGGAATATATCATTCTGCTGACTGGTACACCCGTTGTCAACAAACCTAATGATCTTGTTTGCCAACTAGGGATTATGGATCGCATGATTGATTTCGGAGGATGGAAATATTTCGTTTCCAGATATTGTTCTGGTCCCAACGGAGCCTCCAACCTGAAGGAGCTAAACTTTATGCTTTGGAAGAATTGCTTCTTCCGGCGAGAAAAGTCCAAAGTACTTACCCAGCTTCCGGATAAAGTTCGCCAGGTTATGAGCTGTGATATCACAAACAGAAAAGAGTATCAAGATGCCGAACGTGACCTGATCGATTACTTGAAGCGATACAAGGAAGCAGATGACGAAAAGATTCAAAAGTCACTAAAAGGAGAAGTGATGGTCCGCATCGGTATTTTGAAAGATATTACAGCACGTGGTAAGTTGAAAGAGGTAATCGATTTCGTTAAGGACTTTCGGGAGAACGGGAAAAAGATTATCCTGTTCTGCAACCTGCATGAAATTGTAGACCGGCTACTTGTCGCCTTTCCTTCAGCCGTATGCGTCACTGGTAGACAGAATATGCAGGAGAAACAGGCTTCTGTTGATGCCTTCCAGAAGAACCCAAAGACGGACATTATTATCTGCTCAATCAAAGCGGCCAGTGCCGGTATTACCCTTACCGCTGCGAGCGATGTAGCTTTTATTGAGCTACCCTGGACGTATGCAGATTGTGATCAGGCTGAGAGTCGGGCACATCGTATCGGGCAGAAAGACTCGGTGAACTGCTATTATCTACTCGGTCGCCGGACGATTGACCAGAAGCTCTACCGAATCATCGAAGAAAAAAAGCACATCAGCAATGCTGTTCTTGGTGCCGAAGATAATATACAAACTAACATTGTCGATATGATGGCACACATGTTCGACGAAACAGAGGAGGACGAATAATGAATGTGAGTTTAAGTGTTGATCGAGTTAAGGAGCAAAGAGATGCTAACAAATACCCGAGAAGAAAATGTATAAAATGCATTCGATATCCTTGTTTCAAAGGCCAGGGAACTCCAATGCATCAGGTCAACTTTGCCGCTTACGGTTGTAAACAATATAGTAATCATGAGGTACGCACTGAGAAACCAGGAAAAAATAAAAAGCGCATTAGGAGAAGATCTTCTTCTGCGAATATTGGAAAGTCTTAAACAAGGCTTCGAACTATGGGGTGATGATATTGACAAACAAATAGAATCAGTAGATGGTCACCCCTTCCCTCTTCTAACACTTGATGATGCAGGGCATTCAAGTAATGTTGTTGCATTTTATGTGATAAAAAAACAATACAATGTCTACACATTAGCTTTCAAAGAGTTTATCGATTAATATAAAAAGTTATGAAACAGATAGAAATTAAAGAATACAGAATTGAACAACCTAAAATTATAGGATATCTAAGTAATAAGTCAATTAAAACAAGAATAGCTGTTTTTCAACCTATTGGGTGGTTTAAGAGGCTTATGATTAAGTGGTGTTTTGGATTTGAGTATGAGAAAAACTAATAAGAACTGAATCATGAGTAAACAAAATAAACAGTGTCCCGAATTTCCATATTTCGGAGCTACATATCCAGACGCTAGATGCATTAACGGATACTTATACGATATGGATGATTGCGATAACGATGGAAATCTATATGAGCGTGATAATGGTATTCCATGTCCATTCTGTAATACAGAAGAATTTATCAAATACGATCCGTTCAGCAAGGTTGATGAATTTATCGAAAATGACGGAACCGGATTTGATTCATGTGTTGCAAAGGCGATACCCAAAGTTCAGGATTGGTATTTGGGTTGGATAGAGAAAATGAAAGAACGATACTAATTAACAAGAACTGAAGAATAATATTTAATAAGAAAGGAGTATAGTTATGGCATTTTTAGCTGTAAACAGAAATGGAGAGGAATTAATATTTAATGACCTTCCCACTTATGACAGAGTAGAAGATACATGGAAAGTTTTAGGAGTTAGGTCAGAGCTTGTTTATGATGATCCACATGACTTCAGTGCAGGTACGCATGAGGAAACCGTAGATGATGATGATTACGGTGTCACCTTACCTAAAGGAACAATTGAAAAAATTATTGGTGGTCCGTTGTCATTAGCTAATAATCCGGTAGAAATTAACTAACAACTAACAACAATTGAACATGGAAAGTCAAAGCGCAAAACAAATCCTAGCTACATGGGTGACGAAGGTTAAAGGATATTGCACACCGGTTGTTTCTTATGATGACGCTGTTCGCTCCGTAGAATTGGCAGAAAAAGAAATAAAGGAGAAAGCTATAAAAGCGCACTGGAAATGCTGTCATAATCTATCAAAGGACAATGATCAAATGTGTAAACATCAGACAGATTGTGACAGGAAGTGTTTATATATGACTGAATTTGTAAATCAACTTTAATAATAACTGAATATGAAATGGATTGGAATTGCATTGATATACATTGCATTCTTTGCTTTGATAGGAACAGCATGCGATTGTGTAAATAGTGCATGGCCACTATTAGCACTAGTTTTTACACCTAAAATTAAACAAACAGACGATGGTGACAACATTTGATAGTGACTATAAAGTCAACAAACCTTTTGCAAATTTTTTAACGCGTAGATCGGAATTCGGGAAGTACATGAAAGGAATATATGTTTGTCAAACAGGATTTGTTTCGATTTATTCAGATGATAAATCATCAACATTTGAATACTTCCGGTCCGGCAGAATCTACTCCAGGACTATTCATGGGAAAAGCTTTACACAAAGGAGCCTGGCTGTTACAGCCGGGAAATTTGACCGGCAGGTTGAAGCTATGTTTGAATAAAGAAAGGCAGCGCCTCACAGCGCCACCCTCTCACAACCGAGAACAAATATATTAAATAACGACAACTATGGCAAGTGAGGCTTTGAATAAATATATAGAGAAACGTTACGACAGGTGGCTTGATTACGCTAAGTATCACTGCTCACTTGCCGGAATGACAGACGAGGCGATCGACGTGTTAAACGAGGTCATGTGCATGCTATTACAAAAAGATCTGGAATATATATCCCGGCTTATGGACTCCAAGCAAGGTAAATATACCGAACTTGATTTTTATGTCCTGCAAATGATCAAACTAAACGTGACCTCGGACACATCCCCCTACCGGCATAAGTACAAGCCTATCCCGGCAGATGACAACGTTGACTGGCGACGGCTTAACATTATCGACAACCAGGAGGAAGAACCGGATAAGAACAAATATATATGTAACCGGTTGCAGGAAGTCAGGGAGATATTAGATAGCCTTGAAATATCTGAAAGTGCAATCAAAATATTTACCTGGAAGTTCTTCGCTGGAGAATCATTTGCAGACTGGCCAGGTCCAGAAAGTAAAAAGGAATTGTATGAAACTTATAAAAGAGTATTCAAAGCAATACTCGATAAAAAAGACGGGAGGCTATTATTTTAAAGGCTGGATCAATCATCTAGCCTTTTTTCTACATTGCTTCCAACTTAGCTTTAAGCCTTTTCATTCGATTAATATCAGATAAAAAAATTATTTTTCGTTTGTAAATATACGAGTTGTTGTGATTCGTTATTCTACAGAAAGCATGTTATTCAATGGAATCCAAACTTTTCACTAAACAGGAATTATCTTGGTCACATACCAATACTTTTTTTCCCTACAAACAGTTACTTCATATGCATTTGACAATCTAGCGGTCTCTGTTTTTTTATAAATACATTTTTCAATTATTTTCTCATTAGAAAATATATTCTGCTGTCTTTTCAGGTAGAATAGTAAAATATCGCCTGAATTAGCTGCAATTGCTTCTTTGAAAGTCAAATCATCTATAAAACTACTATCAAATCCCTTTTCATTAATATTTCTTTTTAACAATTCAAAATCTCTTCTTATCTTTTTAATTTCTTTAATTGTATTTTTACGTGAAATTGGAAAACCTTCTATGACAGGAACCTCTGATTCAGAGATATATGTAACATAATATTTTACAGCATCATTATCCCTTTCTATTTCTTTTATATTTAAATGGAACATTCGATGTGAATTATATCCTGACTTAAATAATTTATAGCAATTATTAAAACGTCTTCTTTTAAAATCCATCGACAAAAAATTCCATGCTTCATTGTATTCTTTTTCAGAAATATTTTTATAGAACAATTTAATACAATTATTTGGATTAGTTTTAGGATCTTTTAATGAATCAAGTTTTATATTAAATTTATGGGAGAAAACTTTCATATCGTCATAGCTCAAAACGCTTAAATTCCTTATATCAAAAGGGAGCTTATCTACTTGAACTTTTTCATTCAATGTAAAAATAATGTTGTCTGTAGAGTCATGATGTCCATGATAATAACCAAACTCATAAAACACATTAGGATTATAATTTGAAATATCAACAATTGTGATATCGCTTTCTTTTATATGCCTAAATATCTTCTTTAATACATCTGCATCACCTTTTGAACTCACCCTTTGAGCTTCAATACCTCTAGATTCACAGGCACGTATGTAAAAATCATATATTTCATTGAATTCATCATCAAAAGGCATAATAATAAAGCATTTCATAATATATAGAATTAGAGTTATAAGCAAAGATATACATTTTTGGCTCTAAATATATTTTTCTAACAAAAAAACATACCTTATCTATTAAAAATCAATCCAAGTAGATATTTTATAGAAATTGATTCTAATAAATCAATAAAAAATCGCCCCACCCTCACGGGCAGAGCGATCGAATCAATAACCTTAAAAACTAATACTATGAAAAACACTATTCAAAATTTATACATAAGTAATATATAAAGTTCTTCTATCTATTTCTTCGGACCAACCAAACGACAACGTAACCAATACCTAACAAAAGGATTCCTGAAAGTGCTCCAATAGCCCAACCACCTACGTTCATTTTAACCTCTTCCCATTTGGTTAATTGCCTTTCTACCGGATAAGGCACTTGAATCTCTTTTTGCTTTGCGTTCAGGAGAGAATCATACTTGGCTTGTAGTAATATATAATCACTATTCAATTCCCGATACCGTTCTCTTTCCCTGTAAAGCTCAGTCCGGATCACATTACCTTTATCATCGATAACGATAACGGTCGAGTCTTTTATGACAGTTGAATCACGAGTTACAATCTTCTCTTTGATAATTATCGAATCGTGAGTTATAACAGAATCACGAGTCTCTATATTACTTTCAATCGGAACGTACGGGATTCTGCTCCGGCAACCGGTAAACAGAATCAGAAAACAGACTATAAATGTTGTTTTCATGGCTTTACAATTATTTCAGGTAAGAAACTCTTATACTCGGGGATCACATCGAAACAGGGACATTCTTTGATACGTTCCCAGGGATCGACCTTACCATTATGATTTGTATCTGGCGAAATATCCCGATGTCCGATTACCTTTACAATCGGATATTTCCGGCAGAGATCATTTACCAAATAGTTCAGACTTTCTTTCTGTGCAGTTGTTCGAGTGTCGGCAGCCTGGCCGGAAGAGTTAAGCCCTCCAATGTAACAGATAGCAATACTGGAGCCGTTGTAGCCTTTTGCGTGCGCTCCGACCTCCGACTCGTCGCGCCCAGGTTCAATTGTGCCATCTAAGCACACAACATAGTGATATCCGATGCATTTCCAATGATTCTGTTCACGGTGCATGCGATCAATATCATTTGCATGTAGATCAACACCAGGTTTACTGGCCGAGCAGTGAATTATAATTGTATCGATCAATCTCATTTTATTCATTATTTAAGCGGTGATAAAAATCTAATTTAATATCGTCGTAAGCCGCAGCGACATTGGTGTAAGCTCGGCTATTATTAGGTCCGGACGCATTATATATTTCGCCCTCTACAACCTGCGCAACCTTCTCAATCCATTCAGGCGAAGTATATGCAGATAGTTTCTTCCCGCGATAGGTATAGCAGTCAAAACGACTGTTTCGATCTTCATGCATATTACGTAGCAAGTTCCGGATCTTCTTACTTGTTGCCTCATGGTCAATAATATGGTTCTCTTCCCTGATTTTTTTAATCAATCGGCAGACCTGTTCTTTTGCAAGATCGAAATAAGCACCAGATGTATTCTTTATTCTTAGTTGTGTTTCCGGAAGAAGTCCTTCGGCTATATTCGTCATTAACCGGTTATTTTCCCCTATATTTTCTCCTAATATTTTAAGTTCTTTGGTATAATCAACTATGATACGATCAATAATACTTTTAAACCATTTGAAACATGCATACATTAACCCAGCAGACAATATAAGAAAAAAAGCGGCAGCCATTGCCATCATACCAACATCACCAATACTTTTTGCCACAGCTGTAGCAGTTTCTATTTGTTCCATCTTCTGAAATTTACAGGGGCGACCAAAGCCACCCCTTGATAACCTATACTTTATTATTTTTCTTTTTCTTCGCAAATAGACCTACTATCCATTCTATCAGTCCTGTATCAAATATCCCATTCGCGGCCAATGAGACACCCAGTCCATAAAGCAGAGCCTGCCACCATTCCAGACCATTTAGAAAGCCCAAATGAAAAGCCCAGCCAAACATCGTAACGGCGATACCGGTTATCCAGCTAATAATCTGAATAACTATAGGGCTAATTGATTTAAAGATTCTCTTCACTCCTTCTACTACAAAAGGGATAATGGCTACCAAGCCGGCAAAAGTGGTAAAAGCAGATGAATAATCAGGAGTAGGTTCCACTGTCGTTTGAGCATATACCCCTACATACGTTAGCATTAACGTTAACATTAACAATACAATCTTTCTCATACTTTATTCTTTTAAATGATTAAAAATTAATATATAAAAATCTATCTAACTTTCACTTGGCTCTACTCCCGGCTCGTCCAATATCTTGTTGTATGTATCCAAAACAAACTCAGAAAATCGCCCATCAGCATCTAGGTAGTCTACTTTAGCCTTCAAATATTCAAGTTCTTCAGCAGTAATATCGAAATCCTTTACGTCAGTGATAGCTTCAGCACTCCGGAAAGAAACGTCATACTGACCATGTCCGGTCTGAGTCATTACAACTTCACCAGCTTCCTCTGTTGAGAGGTTGATTTTGGAGACGATGGATTTTTTCAATGTGATACCCTGACGACTGTCGTAGTCGGGCAGGACTGTTTTCAGGATCAAAACTCTGTCTTTTAATGTCAATTTCATATTCGAATATGTTTAAATGTTATTGAAATATTATTTTGATACAACTTATTCTTTCCACAACTCAACGATCAAGCCGTTTCTAACCGTAAACCGGGCGTTGTCTAGGTCGATATTATTATCGAAAGAAACGCCTGTCCAATTCTTTCCTCCAGCACGCGTCATAAGAGATGTTGCCAACATTGGACCGTCAAAATATCCAGCATAGGTGGTGTCTGAATCAGGATAGTTCTGTGGAGAGGTGTATCTTGAACCATAAATGGCTGCACCTCCCGCATTGCTACCTACGGATTTAACTCCAAACTTACCTTCTTGGCTGGCATTGAAAGAGACATCGATTACCCCTTCATTTCCTGTACTGAACCCAAGTTTCAAAGATGTTGAACGGTTACCGAAATAATCGTTTTGATTCCATGTGAGACGGCCGTTGCTACTAATTGTGAATCGCCCAATCTTCCCACCAGAGAACTCGCAGTTAGAACCAAAAACCTTTCCATCCCGTTGTACGCGAAAAGGGGCAGAACCGGGGGCTGAACTACCAGCCCAAAAACGGATTGAACTAGCCGCATTACCCCTTCCCATGATGCCGGCCTGCTGGTCACGAAGCATAATGGCATCATTGGCAGTGATTGTTCCATCGGAAACCACACTTCCATCGTTATACACTTTGAATGTAGCATTGTTTGCATTATCACCACCCGACCAGATTCGAATAGATCCACTTCCGACCAACCCCGCAGATCCTCCGAAGGTCATAAAGCCAGAGGCCGAGAAAACACCCCGGTCGATGCTGGCCTCCGTATTGCCGTCCACGGAAGATAGTTGCCAATCAGAAGAATAGTAACTGCCGGACTTACGGCTTTGGATACAGACACGGATGGTACCTTCCGACGAACCGTAGCCACTGATCCACTGGTCGCCCGCATCGTAGGGAGGGCGGGGTTGCGAAAGAAAGACGCGCCGTTTACCGTCGGCCTTCACGTCTGCGGCTTCGGCTACCTCACGGGCGGCTTCGACGGCTGCCGGATCAACGATTTCACGCCAGTTATTATCAAATGGACCAACATATGTCTTCAGTACACCTGTGGAAGTATTATACCACATGTCGCCTACATGTTCATTCTCCGTTCCAGACGACCATGATTGCCACGGGTTAGAGGACTGGTAATAGGTATCTATCTTTCCGTCAATATCAGCCTGCATTTCCAAGATTTCCCGGTTAATTTGGTTAATCATCGTGACTGTACCATATTTGGAGAGGTCTGGTTTATCCTTTATATTTTCATACCCTGTTGTACCTGAAGCAAAATTAAGTCTACCATATATAGTCCCATTGATCAAGTCTATAACAACACGAGCCATTTTATCTTTTATAACCCCAGTCGTAATTGTCTGACCAGCAATTTCTGTATATCCGTAATTGGGTAACCAGCTGCGGACACTATCCTCCGGAGTATTCAGCACACCTACCCAAAAATGGTAATAACTAGCATCGTCAAGTAATTTTATTTGTCGTTCAGAAACTAATATTGAACCAGAGCTTCCTTCTCTTGAACATTTTGCGTACACATAATACGGTATAGAATTATTCAACCGGTGAGAAGATGCTGGTAATGTCCATTCACGGATACTATCCTCCTGAATAGTAAAATGCACAAGCTTTCCGGCAGTACTCTTAAAATAGTTCGGATCATCATCTGCATTTGGGATAAACTTTACCCCTATGAGATCCATTTGCTGTGAATTGGTACCGACAATCAACTGGGCTGTATGTACTGCCAGCGGCTTAATAAGCTCTGTGAAATAGTCCCCTTCCGGGTCAAACATCATGCCGAGTGTTTCCATCACATCTCGCCAAGAACGCTTAGTCCATTCACGAACAGGCTTAACTTTATCCTCAATCTCGTCCGGAACCTTATTAACGTCATCGACCATATCCTTAAAGCCATTTGACTCTAAGAAGTCAGACAGGGTTAACTCATACCGGTATGTCGGTTTATTATCGTTTTCAATATACCGCTTAACCTTTGTTACACGGATCTCGCGATTGATCTTTAGCTGTTCGGAGTAAACGCCAACCATCTGACCACAGGCTATGAAGAGATTCAATTGTCTAAATAGGCCTTCATCACATTTACCTCTTAACTGAACACGCTTTTCACAGTGTTCATCAAGCCATTTCTGAGCCTCTTCTTGCAGTTGTTTTTCGGCTTTGTCAATATACGATTGCGGCATTTTCAGGCCGGTAAGGATAAACTTATCACCAACAGAAAAATTGATGTCACCGGGGACGGTCAAAGCGTTTTCCTCCTTGTTCTCCTTCAACTTGAACTGTTTCTTTGAATTATCCCATGAACCCTCTACAATAGCAAGATCATAGCCGGCCAATCCACCGCTCTGAAAGGTTACAATAACCTCCACATCATCAATCAAACAATCCTTCAGGTTGAAATCTACATCACATTTGAGCGTAAGAGTATCAATCTTATCCGTTACTGTAAACTCTCCCTGCGGGAAAATATGATCGAACTGTATTTTCTTTTGTCCCAACCGACCGTATTTATCGGTATTCTTTGATAACTCGGTCAATCCACCAGGCAACATTAAATAATCAGCACCATAACCTGAACCGAGATTTTTATCAGATCCATACGGAAAAATAACAGTTGTCGGTCGAACGTCTTCAACTGCCGATATCTCCAACTCGGTAAAGCCAAGACCTTCTCCTTGTGCTAATACTAAACCATTACTTGAATATTCACGTTTACCGATACTCATTGTCTTACCTGATATCCAATACTCGGTATCCAGCTCCTTCACGAATTCATCAAGCACAGCACCTACGCTTTTATCCTTAAAGGATAGTGTAATCATACGTGATTCAATGCATGAACCAGCCGACCAACCAGGATCTTCCCTATTCATATTTTTGACAAACAGGTTCAACCAATCACGAGCTGTACCAGTATAATAATCAAAATTCTTTTTAAATTCAGGTTTCCCGTTTAAAAAGAAAATGACATCTTCCAGATCATACCTACCTGAATAGAGAGTAACGTTATACTCATAGCCTAAAGACGTCTCCCGTTTAACAACCTTCTCGTTATGCCGAATCTTATAAATGTTACCTTCGAAGTCCACATAATCGTTTATATGAAGGTCTACAACTTTACGAGACAAGAAGTTTAGAGTAAGCGTATGCTCACCCATGATCTCTTCCACCGTACAAGAATTGTTCTTCAAGTAAACGTCACAAACTACTATATTTCCGCGTTTTATTTCCATTCGTTGTAAATTAAAAAACACGACAAACAGATGATTAAAAATTCTGTTTATCGTGTCTTAAAATATATCCAGAATAGACTTTTTCTTGGAACCTGAAAAGTTAGTTTATACGCCGCCCTCGTCAGAGAGAAGAAAATCTTCTCCCTGACGAGGGCGGCTGGCGGACAGCCATATTTTAAGACCGACCTAAAACGAGCGCCTTCAGTTCTGCCAACTCTTTCTCCACGCTAGATAACTTACGAAGCGTCAACGTGAAAGTCTTATCTTCATAGTCGTACTTACAGCTGTCTGCTTTCGCATAGTCATAGTGCTTTTCAGTCAGCGTCTCTTTATCCTGGTTGTCTGTGTACACAGACAACTCATCTTTTCCTACCAGCACATTTTCGATTTCTTCAAAAGATGTACCCTCCAAAACCAATACCAGCTTATCTCCTTCAGGTTTAGCCGATCTACATTTGATACTTTCTACTTTCATAATTAAAAACAATAAAATTGTAATTCTGATATTCCACAATAACTTGCATTGAAACCTTCAGTTACGAGTATTCTCCAATATCTATGCCGTCCCTGAGACTTTTTCATAAAGATCCTATTCATCACTCCCGTTGACTTTTCAATCGTAAAAGATTCTACGTCTGTCCAAGAACTCCCATTATCTGAACACTGTATTTTGAATGATTTTGGAGGCTGGATGCCACTGTTATCCGTGCTACCTGCCAAATCAAAATACATACAGCCCACAATCTGATCAAAACAATAGCCTACATAAGCATTATTTGCGGTTGTACCAGAACCGTAAACAAAACCTGTAGATTGTGAAGTACCCACATTGCCATCAAAAGCATACCAACCGTATCGATTCGAATAAATTGGTGATGTAGAAGCCAATACCCTTGAATCATTCGCTGTCAACTTTGGAACTTTAATAACTACACTGCTGGAAGCGAGCGCAGACATTGCTGTCGAGCTGGAAGCGAGCGCAGACATTGCTGTCGAGCTGGAAGCGAGCGCAGACATTGCTGTCGAGCTGGAAGCGAGCGCAGACATTGCTGTCGAGCTGGAAGCGAGCGCAGACATTGCTGTCGAGCTGGAAGCGAGCGCAGACATTGCTGTCGAGCTGGAAGCGAGCGCAGACATTGCTGTCGAGCTGGAAGCGAGCGCAGACATTGCTGTCGAGCTGGAAGCGAGCGCAGACATTGCTGTCGAGCTGGAAGCGAGCGCAGACATTGCTGTCGAGCTGGAAGCGAGCGCAGACATTGCTGTCGAGCTGGAAGCGAGCGCAGACATTGCTGTCGAGCTGGAAGCGAGCGCAGACATTGCTGTCGAGCTGGAAGCGAGCGCAGACATTGCTGTCGAGCTGGAAGCGAGCGCAGACATTGCTGTCGAGCTGGAAGCGAGCGCAGACATTGCTGTCGAGCTGGAAGCGAGCGCAGACATTGCTGTCGAGCTGGAAGCGAGCGCAGACATTGCTGTCGAGCTGGAAGCGAGCGCAGACATTGCTGTCGAGCTGGAAGCGAGCGCAGACATTGCTGTCGAGCTGGAAGCGAGCGCAGACATTGCTGTCGAGCTGGAAGCGAGCGCAGACATTGCTGTCGAGCTGGAAGCGAGCGCAGACATTGCTGTCGAGCTGGAAGCGAGCGCAGCAAGGGCTGCGCTGTTCGACACGATCGCCGACATGTTTGCAAAATTTTCAGGCTTGTAACTTGAACTTTCCAAGCAACCGATCGCGTACTTTGCAATAAACGAGTTACTATCGGTCACTACCTTCCACGACACAGAATTATTTAATATAGCATTACGCGCAATTCGGCTTGCCGAGAGCGCGTTCATGGCGATCTGGCTTGCCGAGAGCGCGTTCATGGCGATCTGGCTTGCCGAGAGCGCCGTGCACGCGCTGGAATTGCTCGCAATTGCCGCCATATTTGCGAAATCCTTCGGCTTGTATGTGGCACTCTCAAGACAACCTACTGCATACTTTGCGATGAATGCATCTGTCTCTGTAACCACCTTCCAGGCCAGCGAGCTGGAGCGGAGCACGGCGCGGCCGTGCTCGCTCTCAGCGAGGACGGACATAGCCTGCTCGCTGAGAGCGAGTTTTTGTACCCTTGTAAGGTCTGCTATCATCGCCTCGCCCGCTTCGCGAACATTGGCGATGATAGCGAGGGCAGCCGGGGTGCTTATCAGTATGTCAAATGCGTTAGCATTTTCAAAAATATTATTATAGGCGATGTCGCTTCCGGCGACGGCCTGCATAGCGATGTCGCTTCCGGCGACGGCCTGCATAGCGATGTCGCTTCCGGCGACGGCCTGCATAGCGATGTCGCTTCCGGCGACGGCCTGCATAGCGATGTCGCTTCCGGCGACGGCCTGCATAGCGATGTCGCTTCCGGCGACGGCCTGCATAGCGATGTCGCTTCCGGCGACGGCGCTGCACGCCGTCTCATGTACTGCCAGTTCCGCACATGCGATCTCCGAGCCTGTAAACGCCTGCATTGCTGTCAAATCTGCAACCAAGGCCGTTAAAGCAATACTATCGTCTAATAAATTTGTTACAGTCGAATATCCTTCCGGAGACAAGGATAGCAATCCTACCAAATATTTTGACATTGGCATAGTCCCCAACCTGATACTATCGTAAGCACCTGGAGCCATAACAATAAATGTCAGAGCCTCTTCCGTAACAGCGACAGTATTCATCGCCGGAGCATCACCCGCAACAGATACCATATTATGATAGGTTACAGGATTAAGCCCCGTAAGATGACAGATATATCGACCAGCAGCCATGCCTGATCGTTTCGTTAAATTGTATGCCGCTTCATTCCCGACAACCTCCGCGGCATGACTGGCAAATAGGTCAGTCAAGTTGTCAAAGTCGAAAGGGTTCAGCCCGGCGGCCTTAGCGATTGCCTGTGCCATGTTGAGCTCGGAGACTGCAGTAGCCATATAATTCACAACGACATTACTGCTGACTGTATTACCACTTGCGTCGTACAGGCAGTAATGGAAGCCTTGCTTTGTTATATTCTTCACTGATGCAAATACAGCCGCCTCTTGTGGGGTAAGGATTACATATACATCCTCGCTGAACTCTTTCATAAACGTAAAAGAGTTCCAGCCCGCACCCGCGTTTGTCAATGTGCCAGCTTGTTGCTCCGGCATTCTTAAAGAAGAATCAAGTTGTCTACAAAAATCCGATTTTGTCCCTTTGTAGCCATTTCTCTTCAATACCTCATAGGCATCAAGGCCAAAAGGCAGTTGCGTTAATTCGTCGAAGTGTGTAACGCCATCACCAACGACAAAATTCTTTGAGTCGCCAATCACTAACCCCATTTCTCCCTCGGCTAGAATTGGATTAGACGCAATCCATTCTTCTAATGTCCCATTCTTTATTTGTAATTGATAAGCCATATTATTTTACTTTTCCAAAATTTATTACTTGTTCTGCTGTATGCACACTATTAGGCTTGCCGCAATCAATATTTGTAGCCAAAACAACCCCTAATCCAGAATCTTTATATTGACGCGTCTCTGGTTCCCAGACCTCCCATGTATTTTTATCTGTTATACGAGGAGCTCCCGGAGTTAAAGCGTAAATTCCGGTATCAACATACTCCCGCAATTCATCATTCCAGTTCTCCCAATTCTTCGTATCTGGATTAATACGGGGCGCCTTGCCGGGATAAGCACAAATTCCGGTATCATCCCACTGACGGGTAATGACATTCCAGACTTGCCAGTTATCCGTTTCCTCCGAAACGCGCGGAGCCTTACCGGATGTCATTCGATCTAACAGATCATTATAATGAGTCTTACCGTCACCGATCTTCACTACAAGCGTATCAGTTTCCCAAATGAGCACCCGATCCGGTACTATGGGGTTCTCTGCTTCCCATTCAGCTTTTGTTTTTGCTATCTGCTGATAGACATATAATCCTCCTTTTTTAGCCATATCATTCAAGTATTCCGTTATTCAACATTACCTTATCTTCCATATCGTTAAAGTCCATAGGACTACAAAGGATCACATCAACCGGTAGACGGCTACCGCCACCACCAAGTTCATCCCATACCGCGCCATCTTCATTCAAATCATACAATTTATAGAAGACATATTCTTCAAGATCGGGATCGTAATACCAACGTTCATCACCAATAGAATAAGAATAAGTAACCCCGCCATACTCATAATGAGTATCCTCGGCTGTTGGCTCATGGTCAATATCCAATACCATTGCCCCCGATTGCCCCTGTAAATTAGGTGTGACAATTGTTCCCGCAACAGACGTTATCTTTAGTTTGTAAGTATTCGGGGTATTAGCTTCATCTTCCACAACTTTCACATCGAAGCCTCGCAAATTCGGGGTATCAAATTCCCCAGCCGCCGATTTAACGTGCAAGGTGTAGGTATCTAGTTTATTTTCTTTGACTGTTACATGAGCGTCAATTGCTTCGGCCTGAACGCCGGTATCAGCTCCCTGTATATTCCAGCGCCCCGTATCCTTGTCAATAGTTGGACTAAGCCAATCGAAATACTCTTCTTTGGTTTTACCCTCAAACTCCGGGTATTCCGTCCAGACCTCATAAGAGGATTTGCCCTCTGCACCTCGGAGTTTACCCTGATTATCCCATTGCCATACGCCATCTATAACCAGCCAAGCATAATACGAAAAAGGCTCAACCGCTCCTACCGCATAGACTCCATCGACCAGAGTGCCATCCGGTACTGCAGCTTTCAGTTCGTCCAGCGTGTCGTAACGACCAACTATTTTAAAGGATGAACCGGTGTCGCCTTTTGCCTGGATGCCGGTATTCTTGTATTCTTGGTCAGCAACGCTCCACTCAAACCAAATACCACCCATTATTTTCATCGGGTGGGCATTCAAATCCAGTGTGATCGCAGTTGCAGCCTTGGACTTCTCAGTCGCTTCTTCGGTGTCAAGGATGGCCTGTACGGTATTCTGCTCACGCTCTTCTTCCGCTGTTACCCGTCCGGCTTCTGCTTCTTTTCTGGCTTTCTCTGCATTTATACGGAGCTGCTCTTCGACAATACGACCATCTTCTTTTTCGGAGCGGGTTGTCTCTGAGGTAATACGCAACTTCTCGGCTTCGATACGCTCCGTTTCCTTTTTAATGCGCTCCTGTTCAGCTGTCTCACGGTCGACTTCTTCGGATGCACGCGTAGATTCAGCCTGATCACGCAAGCCCTCCGCTTTATCACGTTCCGTTTCTGACTTGTCGCGCAGAGTTTCAGCGATAACGCGAGCCTTCTCGACTTCAACACGCTTGCCTTCCTCGGCAACGCGTCCCTGCTCAGACTGTATCCGCACGAGTTCGGCAGCTGCGCGCTTGGCCTCTTCGTCAACCCGAAGCCCTTCCACTAGAACGCGGCTACTCTCCGCTTCCTTGCGTGCAGTTTCTGCATTGGCACGTTCCGTCTCTGACTTGTCACGCAGTTCTTCCGCATCCTCCCGTAGAGTTTCAGCAGAAGCACGCGCGGTTTCGGCTTCGAAACGCAACTTCTCAATCTCAACACGCTGCTCTTCTGCCTTAACACGATTAGATTCGGCCAATACTGTCGTTTTACTAAACTCTTCAAAATCCGCCTTTACCTTATTCAGTTCATCGGCAGCATCCTGCGCCGGCTTCTGTAACTCCTTAATATCAGCTTCAGAAAGATCAGAGAAATGAAGTTTCAACAAATCGACCTCCTCCGCTGTCAGATCGGAAAATTTCATCTTCAATTCTTCTCGATCAAAGATGTTTATATAAGCGGTGTCCGGCTCCCCTTCATACTTCATCTGAAGCGTACCACCTACTTTCCGGAACAACGGCTTCTCTCCTTTCGGACCACGGAGCTTCTCTATTTCAATAAGGTTCTGCCAGGCTCCATTAATACCCAATTTCCATTGGATAAAAGTAGCAGAAACACCCAAATAAGAGCTAAGCCCCTGATCCCCCTTTGCCCCTTTCATTAACGAAGGAGGAACACGTTTTAGCCGCCCACCTTGTACCACCAGTAACATGTCATTATCAGACACGCTCGTTGCCGGTGGTAACATATTCGCCCTTACTATTTCATATTCTTCTTCGCCCATATCAATTAAAGACTATTACTTTTCCATTTTCATCTGCCAGTAGCCCCAGGTCGGGATCTTTAAGAACCCGGTACCTAACATCACCACCTGCATCTATCCAGCTTACGACCGGGATAACAAGCGAGATAGTAAACCGTACGCCAATTTCATCACTGCTCCATTTTTCAACCGTAAAGTTGGAGCAATCCGTATAGTAAACCTGAGTACTGCCGGCCAGTGTATTAATATATAAATCCTGTGTACCTGGTCCAGTCAGCTGATTAAAAAACGCCTGATAGTTATTCATAAATTCCTCGACACTCCCGGCAAGCATCCAAAGCGACAGATTGATTTGCTTATGCTGTGTCTTGATCAATGATAAATCAACTGTCCGGCCATCCGTAAAGGGATCTTTCATGGCCGGATATTTGAGTATATCATCCTGTTCATCATCTGATCCGATACCGAACTCTCCGAAATCGATACCGTTGATTGCATAGTGACCACGAAGGAAAATGCCGTTCACCGGATAAAGAACCGGCTGGATGAATAGATCATCTTCGACGAAATCAAGGCTGAACGTAGACAAGTTGCGTCCAGCGTTGAACGGGACCGGCATGTTATAAGCAGAGTTCGCACTTAAACGGAGCTTGTGAGTTATACCGGGAATAACATCAAATGCACGGTAACCGGTAGCCGACAGATCGCTGATCAATTTACGATACGACCTCCAGAACTGATCAGGGCTGTATGCATCCATAAGAAACTCGAATTGAACTTTACGTGCATCAAACTCCACTACCGATAAATCCGGATCAATGCCATCAGACTCAGCCCAATTCCGATAACTAACCGACTTTCGCCTTGGATACTTCAATAGGGTATCGAATGAGCCTTCCAAGAGCGTACAGTCATACTCTTTGTATATATTTTTACCATCGATCGTCATCACATTTTAACTTTTACATTCAACGTATTTTCGAGTGCATCCGCCGTTCTATGCGAAGATTCATACATCTTATCCGTATTACCTTTAATTTCCGAAACCGCCCCTTCGATTTTATCGGCCACCTCCTTGAGTTTACTAACCGTCTCCTTTATTGCTGCAACATCTTTCCATCCCTGCACTTGCTGATCACGGATAAATTGCATCTGTTCGCATATAGACTCCACAGCAACTCTCTGAGCACCGGTCTGTCCGGCCAATAGATCAATACTCTCTTGGCTAGCTTTTGCATAGGCTCCTTTCATGGAGTTGTCCGAGGTATCTTCCGTCGTGTCTTGATCTTTTGGCATCAGGTCGATGCCGTTGGCACTGAAAGCCTCTTCCAATTCCTTCCAAGCATCTTGAAATTGTTTCCCCAATCCCAACACGTTATCTTTGAAATTCTTTGCCGACTCAGCAGTAAGTTTGTAATAAGTATTGCCATCCTTGTCCTTCTTCTCCATTGACTTATAAAGGTCTGCTGTCATTTTTTCAAGAGGACCGAGCAACATATTACGGCGAAGCATACTCTGGGCTATACTTGCAATCGTTTTATCGATATTGGCTTCAAGGTCTTCCAGGGCATTATCTATCGATGGATCGGTAACGGAATTTACAATCATGTCTGTTATGCTCGTAAAATCCAAACCGAGAACAGTATCCTGAATCTGATCTTTAAATTCTTCTGTTTTGTCGATGCCTTCAGCGATTGCATCAATATATTTTCGCAACCCCTCCGGAAGACGGGCGTAAACCTCCGGCAATTTCTTCAACGAGGCCAGCTGTTCATTGGTCATTTGGCTTAAATCGGTCGTGTATATGCCAACTTCGCGAAGCTCCTTCACGTAGCCTTTCAGCATCTTGTTCGCCTTGTAACCGTCGCTATGAGAGAACATACCGGAACCGGCTCCCATTGCCTCATTGAACAATGTACGGCTGGCAGCAATAGATTTGGCGATATCCTTTGTTGTGTCAATTATATTCTGGCCAAATGCCATACCTCCCAGCTTATCAAGGAGGGCAACCTGGGTATCAATAAGATCGTTGATTGCATCCATGTAGGTTTCATACCCTTCAACCATGGATTTATCAATCTCTTTCTTTGCTGTAAACAAACCGCCAACGATGCTGATCAATTGACCGGCAGCCGCAGATATACCACCAATTAACCCACCTTCGGCAAATCCCTGAGCGATATTACTAACAGCATCCAAAGCCATATCCAGTTCGTCAGAGATACCACCGAATGCTGTTTTCAGGCTATCGGTTACATCGGCAACCATCTGCATCTTACCCTTAAAGCCTTCAGCATACTCGATTGCTTTCTCTTTCGCTTCTTCTTCGGACATACCCAGATCCATAAAGCGCTTCTGCAATGCCTTTATGGCTTTTTCATCAACCAGGTTATTGATTGATTTCTTACTTGGTTTTGACAGGGCTTTATCATATCCTTCGACGGCTATCTTTAAAAACTCTGCATCTTTCTTGGACTGTTCATCCCCCATACTTTCAAGGATGGTTATACGCTCCAAGGCATATTTACGTACAATCTCCGTTTTCTGTCGCTCGGTCTCTTCGACAAAGTAGGTATCATTGGACTTGTTATCAAGGTGACCAAGCTCCACCTGTTCTTTAAAATCAACGGTAGATACGGCAGATTCTTTCCGGGCATATTCCCGCTCCGCCTGTTGCTTTCTGATGAGCATTTGAATAAAATCGCCTTCTTCCTCTTCTCCTGCCTCCTTGGCTATTTTGATCTGCTCTTTGTAGTAGCTATCTATCTCGATCAAACGATTATCCAGCTGGTCTCGGAAATGAGAATCAACATCGTTTTGTATCGATTTCAACTGGTCGGCATATTCTTTTGTTATATTGGCAACATCGTTATTTCGCTTATCCTTAGCAGAGTTTTCACGATCGGTAAAAGTAGAAAGGACAGCGGGATCCTCCTTGCCTTTGGTTTCTTTGATTTTCTTTTGATATTCTTCCTTCTCTTTTTGAATAGCCGCAATAGTTTCCTTGTATTCTTGATCAGCCAAGAGGACACGCTTATCCTTGCCGTCCTTCATGATAGCAATACGATCGGCTTGTAGTCGCAACTCATTATCTAAAATCAAACGACGAAGTTCTTTCTGTTTTTGTAAGGTTTTATCATCTACTACAGTGCCCTTTACATTTACTTCAACAGCATCTTCTACTTTCTCATTCTCAGCTTGTATTTTATTAATAAATGGCTCATATTGTTTTTCTATCAAAGCTACAGCCGTTTCTGTATCAAACACACTCCTTACGTAATCCTCCATAGAGGATGCAAAACCATTTCCCAATTTTATTCTACCCGAATATTTCCTTTGAACGTTTGCATAAGCTTGCTGCCACGCTTTTTCCCAGGTTGAACCGCTTTTTTGAAATTCATCCGTAGTCTGTTTAATATCTTCAACCATTGCATCAACTAAACCAGAGTTTTTAATTCGTTCTTGTAAGCTTTTACGCATCTTGGATATCGCTCCGGCTTGTGTTTGTACACCTTCTGTTACAATTTTATCAGTTGCAGTGTTACGTATTTTTAATGCGATCTGTTCTTTCAGAGATGTATTAATTGCTTTATACGCAGCATTAATATCATCTAAACTACTTTCTTCTGTAAGTAGATTCGGAAGGTACTTTCCATATTGAGTATTTATTGTATCAATAATTTTCTTTCAACAGTGCCTTTATTTGCTCTTCCCAAAGCATCAAACAATTGACTCATTGAACGTTCTTCTTTCAAACATTCCGCATTAAATTCAATAATTGTCTCATTTAATTTTTCCTGATTCTTTTGTGCCTGGGTCTGATAGGTCCACAATTTATACAAACCATATCCCAATGCAGCAACGGCTGCCGCCATTAATGCATAAGGATTCTTGAGCATCGAAGCAGTTAATGCATCTGTTTTGCCTTTCAGTACAGAGAGTAATGCTTGCATTTTAGTTAACCCCTGCATGTGAGCTAGAGACGACTGGTAACGAAGATTTTCCACAACCATTGCAGCAGCAACTGAAACCTTATAAGTTCCCCATGCAATAGCAGTCAATTCAAGTAATGTTTTTAACGTTGACAATGAACGCTCCAAATCTCCATTAGCAAAGGCTTCATTGAATGCCTCTGCGACCTCTGACACTTCCTTTAATATAGCCTGCCCCATTGGGCGTAAAGCTGCCTGGATATTATTCGATAATAAAATCATTTGGTTACCAGCTTCATCTTTCATTTTTAGAAAAGCTGCTTCGGTAGCTCCTACGGAGCTTTGCAATTCTTCCAGATCAGACGCAGCGGCTTTTGCGTTTTTACCAGTCAAAGCTAATGTTGCGGCCAAACCTTCATCTGTGCCAAGCATCTCTTTCATTTTTGAGGCAGAACCAGCGGCTTTGTCGTTTATTAATTGTAAAGCATCTTGGAACGTTCGACCTTGAAAAGCGGCATCTCCCAGCTCTTTTGCTGTACCTTGGATGGCTGCTCGCACTTGCGTCATGGCTTGCGAGGTTGGTGTACCCTGCTTGGTTAAAGAGGCTACAGCACCTAGGACTTGATCTATGCTGATACCATAAGCAGCAGCAATAGGAGCTACTTGAGCGATAGATGTTCCTAATTGGGAAAAGTCTGTTTTTCCAAGTCTAACAGTAGTAAATAATTGGTCAGATACTCCTTCTGCTTTATCGGCAGACATTTTATAAGCGTTAAGTATCGTTGTTATAGCATCTGCAGCAGTTGCAGTATCCGTTAAACCTCCAACAGCGGATTTAGCCGACACCTCAAGAACCTTCATTCCGTCCGCCCCATCATGCCCGGCTGAAACAATCTGATATAGTGCTTTTGCTGCTTCAGGAGCCTTAATAGGAATTTCCTGAGTAATCGCCATTACTCGGTTCATAAAGTCGGTCATATTACCTTCTACCTGCGTGGAGATCGTTGCCACTTCCAGCATATTCTTCTGAAATTCCTTTTCAAAATCGTATGAGCTTTTTGCAGCACTGGCAAACGCTGTAGCAGCACTAATTCCAATACCGGAAAAGACATCGAACGATGTAATCTGCCCGGCCATAGCTTTGATTATCCCTATTGCCTCCCGGCGACCAGCGTACAACCCGGAGTTATCGATCCCGGTAGCCATATATAATGCTCCGTCCCTATTTACTATACCCATAGAAATGTTTATAGTAAAATATAATCAGATCAATAAAAATTTCAGACAAATAAACTTCCACATTTGGGAATTGTTTATTATCTTTGCATCAAAGAGAAACAAACAACAGAAATATGAAAATCATTGATTCAGAAAAGCTAGAAAAGTTCATCCGCAAGCACGCTGATGCAGACAAGGCAATCCAGAAATGGATACAAATATGTGAGGCCGCTGATTGGAAAAGCCACTCTGACTTGAAAAATGATTTTCTTTCCGCAGATTATGTAGGTAACAGCCGATATGTATTTAACATCAAAGGTAATAACTACCGGATTGTTGCAGTTGTAACGTTTTTCGCTGGTCGTATGGTTATCCGTTTTATCGGTACTCATCCGGAATATGACAAAATTGATGTAAAAACTATTTAATAAGGAGGGCGTATGATTATTAAAAACGATGCTCAGTATAGAGAATATAAAGAAGCTATGGAAGTAATTATCGCAAAAGGAACTAAACTTGGCGATATGGAACTTTTATCACAGTCGGACAAAAACGAATTTATCCGTCTCACCGATGCGATCCATGAATGGGAAGCTGCTTATCATCCACTGCCCGGTAAAGTCTCCTCACTGATAACAGACGAGATAAAAAAGCAGATGGTAGATAAAAAGATCAAACAAAAAGAAGCTGCAAAAATGCTCGGTATATCAGAGTCCAGGGTAAGCGAATTGTTGAACGGTAAACGTGCGCTTAACCTGAACATCGCAAAACGCTTACGTGATTGTTTCGGAATCCCAGCAGATTTCATCCTAGACAATATCTAATACAAAAGCCCGGCCAACTTCACAGTCCGCCGGGCTTTTTTGCCAAAATTCAAAATTCATCACTATGACAAAACTTCTCTACTCTATTCTAATATATACTATATCGATTTCATTTTCCTGACCTTTTTCTTTTGTCCGGTGTCAAAGTCCGTTACTTCAACCCATTCGCTAGGCTCTGACTCACTCCCTGCTGTACCTTTATCATCCGGGTACAACGCTTTGTTTCGCTCATTCACAAGATAGCCGTGTTCCCTGAGCATGGCCAGGATCAGGACAAAGCTGCTGTCTAGTATTTGATCATGCGTGTAACCGAAAGCCTCATTACAAACGGCTAGGAACATGAAACTACTTTGCGGCTCCGGCTCTTCCAGGTCTCGTTGTTCTTTTGAAGGGCTATTAACTCCTCTTCGCTTAGCGGGCTCACAGCTTCCAGCGCTGTGATAGTACGAGAAAAAGGGTTGCATCCGATCCGGAACAGTATCGCATTAAGAAGAACATACAAATCCTCCCAGGTACAATTATCCTTTAAAACCTCCCGGAACCAGGCCGGCATATTTCCTCTTTTGTTGTGAATGCCGAGGCAGACGATCTCAAAGATTATCTCATCGTACTTTACCATCAGGTCGGCGATCTCATTGTTAAAGCCTGTATCCTTATTGGCTACCAGTATTTCCCGGTCTTGCTTATCAATATGCAGTAAAAGTGGTTTTATCCGGAACCAGGTACGAACCGTAATCGGAGTAATAACGATACTATTCCCTAGCTTTTTCCCTTCTGGTAACAAATCTAACCGGGTAAACTCAAAAGGGATCTTGACCGGCTGACCTGCCGCCACATTACTTTCAATCTGAAGTACTTGTTTAACGCTCATGTTTTTCTTTAAAATATAAAAGCCCGAGGTTATCCCCGAGCTTTTCTTGATTTACGCTTAACTACTGTATTAGCCATTCAGCCCTCAGAAGGAGGAGCCGGAACTGTAACAGGTTTTACCTCACGGCAGTAAGGCGCAGATCGAACACCTGCAGAAGAAACAGGAGTCATAATGGTTGCCTTCACCAGCAATAAATCAGTTTCTTCTTTTCCTGGAGCCTGACTCAAACGACCGGCAATAGAAGCCTTGACGAATACATACTCTGTATACTTACCATTATACGGAGAACTCTGCAATTTAATCGTTTTTATAATTGTAGGTGTTGAAACAGGTGCTTCCCATTTATCTTCAGTTACCGTTCCCCCACAATGAGCCTTAAGCTCTTCTGCAGTAGGAGAAGGAATGGTATATTCGATACTTGAAGGATCCCCCTTCTTTGACACGACCGCCCACGGGTCTTCTCTCCCCATAGCCGTAAAGCTAATTTCTTTAGGTTCTGAGAAGTTGAAAGTCACAGTATCAATTTCGGGATACTGAGTATACTCTGTTCCTGCTACACCATCACCTGGTTCTGCAACTCCTAGATAGTCAATATCTAATGCTAAACTTCTTTCCATATTATTAATCAATTTCCGTAATTACTTCAAATCTTATATTCGTACAATCGAAGCCTTCTTTTGCTTCGCCAAGAGATTCAGACCAGACGATCCGGGATTTCCAATACATGCCGAAAGGAGGTGTTATATTTCGTAGTGCTGACTTAACCTTTTGTACCGCTCCTTTCATTAATTGTCGGGCAGGCATACCGTTCGTTTGCTTCTTTACGAATACGTTGATATTGACCGGTCCTTTATTGACTACATCCGTTTCACTCAATGCAAGCATCCGGATTGTAATATGGTTCTTTGTTTCCCCATCTCCGGAACAATCTTTATACAAGACGAAACCGACTCCGACCGGTTCAACCGTATCGTACACAATATCCACGATATCAAACTGATCTGCCATATCAATATCCTTTCTCCGCTAATTTGTCAAATAACGTTCGACTCTGTTTCTTGATCCAATCCTCTGTATGTTCCGTAGCAACAGAGATAACATCTAGATTGTCAATTGCTTCCACATATTTAGCATAAGGCATAGCGGCTACACCAATCAATACCCACCCTCTCTTATAAAGAGGAATCAGATCCGAAACCAACCGTTTCGCTTCACGCATACCAGGATGACGTTCGGATCCTTTCTCTGATAACTCGTAGTTCTCGGTCAATATATCGCCATCCTTAACGATCACATAGCCGATTGAACTACGAAGGTTACCGGTATGATCCTGATAGTTCCCTTTTTTTCGAGCAATCTTCACGAACTCTTCCCCAGCACGTTGCAATAATTTGTATATCCGTTCTTCCGCCCGATCCACAAAGTAATCGAACAAACGTTCTACCTCCCTATCGCTCCACATAGGAGTCAAACCACCTTTCCTTGCCATAGCTATACATAGATTACGGAATGAGACTGAAATGGCTCCCAGCAGATAATATCGACATCCAAACCGATACTATCAATCCTAATGTGCTTTGCATCCGGCACCGGACGTGACTTTGTAGAGAACTCACCATGCACGATAAACTCTCTACCATCGGCATTCTGCTTCAACTGCTGCCCGCTATTGGAAGGAAAGTATTGCCCAGTGACCTCTATTTCCGTCGGTTCTCCGGCAACCCATTCCCCTTTTACCAATTGTCCAGATTGAATTGTAACTATCGCCGTATGTGAATATCGCTTTACCATCTGTTACGGGTCCTTCCTTTTGGTACCTCAATCTTGTTTCCAATCAGCTCCGCTTTCTCCGGTTCTCCACCTTCCCTATACAGCCGTTTTGCCGTAGCCTCGTACCACGAACGGGGATAGGTAACGGATAGCTTGTTTTCCGTGAAGTCCGGCAGACCGCCGACCATCGAATAGAGGTCGGCTGCCACCAGCTTTTGTTTTTGAATATCGATCGTCTTACTATCTTCTGTACCTTCAAAACCGCGTCCCGGTAAAACGACGTTATCCAAAAACTCCTCACAGTCGGACAGACCGGGATAAGCAAGTATTGTATCTCGAATCGTCTTAGTCATAATTGTTACTCCCCGTCTGTAGTATCCTGAATTGTCTGGTCTTCCGGATCAACGGTTTCGCCCAAGAATGTTGCCGGAATATCGTCTGTACCCTCGGTATCCTCGGAAGCGTTCCAATCTTTACCATCCACCTTCATAATAAACATCGCATCCGGGTCGTTCACGACAGGAATAGCATTCGCCTCCGCTTTTGTCCATTCCTTGAACGGTTCCAGCTCAGACCACTTGGTTACCAATACCCAATCCTGCTTGACCATGAGGGCAATCTTCTGCAAGGTAGCGGAAGACTCGGCTGCAATCGGTCCGTGCTGGATATCTCCGACTTTCAAATCTTCCAGGAAGCATACACGTTTACGTTCCCAGGGATTGATTGTTTTACGACGATGGGCACTGTCTTCGATACGGACTGCTGGATTCACGGTGATAATCTTCACCGGAATCTCCTGTTCGGCCAGATATTCGTTGATGAGATTCTTTGTTACCAATATCTTGGAAGACGAATTAACCCATGCCTTTAACGTGTCGAACGTGGATTTCTGTTTCTTTAGCAAAGAGAAATCAGCCACGTGCATCACTACATAGCGGATCGTCACCCCTTCGGCAGAAGCAGCAACAACCGTATCTTCGATATCCTGCAAGCCGTTGGCAGTTGAAGCGTTGCTCCAATCTACAGAAGATTTACGCTGGTTCTTCTTCGGCATACCACACCCAACAAACTCGGCCGTTACAACACCACCATTATTCTTGGCTGACAGATGGAATCCGGCACGGCTCATAAGTTGCATACACCACCATTCGAAACGGGCACGGACGGAATTATATACAAAATCCTGATCTTTGAAAGCCAGATTCAATAACGCCAACTGGTCCGCGTCGCCCTGCGCGTCACGTTCCAATTGTTTGTACTCGTTGTAATCGCTTTCGTTCATACCACGCTTAACGGCCGTCTTCGGAATATCACCGGACAACTTGCTGATCACCTCGCGCGTCTTCTGCGGAGCGGAAGCGTCGAAAGAGATCACGTCGGCCATTACCGGAGCGCCCTTCTCGCCGGTCAGTGTCTCCCACTTCAACGAAGTCTTTCTTTTTACCCCGAAGAAGTTCGGGAAAACGACCGGTTTCACATGGCGGGTATTCAAACGAGCCGCCATATTCTTTTTATTCACCTGCTTAATTAAACTTCTTTCCATATATCTGATTTTAATGGATTACACAAAACGGATAAACGACATTAATGCCTTCAGGTCCTTATCTACCGGAAACGGCATACAGGATTCGTTTACCGTACCTCTTACCAATAATCCGGACTGCTGGTTGGCTACAGTCAAGTCGACTTTATTCATCGTGACGACCAATTCGCCATCATAAGGCAACTTGGCGGCTTTCGCAGCTTGCTTGTCTTTAGCCTGAACCAATACCAAACCTTTTGCAGCAGCACCTATAGTCGCTTCCAACGTGATCGTATCGAAATTCGCATTGCTCTTATCAATAGCCGTGATTTTATCGGATGCGCCTGTCAACGATCCACCAACCGTAACGAAGTCACCCACACCGAACAGATGGTTCTTAGCCACCTTATACGCTGTCGCATCGGCTGCAGCAGCTTCCGAAACCGTAGCCGTCTTCAATACATGAAACAGCCCTGTTTCCGGATCTTTTACTACAATTACAATCGGAGGCAGTTCGTCCAACGCCTTGCCATTGAACAAAGCATTCTGCAAATCCCGACGGTCAATCGTACCGCCACCAATCACATCCTCAATAATCTTTTCAATTCCGGGAGGATACTGGAATTCTCTTTCTCTTTTTCTGTACATAACGTTACACTTTACTTGGATTATTCAATACCCAGGTTTACCACACCGGGATTATTCGTATTACTGTCGACATCCTGATCCATCAGCTTCGCCCAATCCGCTTCGGAACGCTCCGGAAGATCCACGGAACCGGGAGCATAATCACCACGAGCCACAGCATCATCAATAGCCTTTTGCTGGATTCCGGTATATTCTTCGGACAGCACCTTAATCTGGTCCTCGATGGACGTTTCAGAAGCCAAATCCACACGTCCCAGCCAGTTATCCGGAAGATTGGCATCTTTCAACTGCTTACGAACTGCTTCTTTCTTAGCCTCGTTTGTCGAGTTTGTAATAGAGTCACCCACCTTCTTGGCCATATCATCGACGCTCTTCTTCATACTTTCCAGATAAGCTCTGACTTCCGGACTAAGACCCTTCAACAACTCTTCTTCCGTTTTCTTATCCTTGTCCTTATCCGGATCTTCTACCGGTTTACCGTCCTTCAATCCATGTTTAGCTTCGTATGCAGCGACAGCAGCGGTTTCAGCCGTATTTTTCGCTTCGTTTTCCGCTTCCTGGATTGCCGGAAGAACATTATCTTTGAATAGATCGACATAAGCCTCCAATCCTTCAGCCTTTTCTATTTTGAACGTCTTCTGAATACGTTCCGCATACTTTTCGGACACGCCTTTTGTCTTACATGCCGCCTTGATTAAATCTAAAATTGTCATAACCGTTTTCTGTTTAAAATATAAGTGAGGGAAAGTTTTTTCTTGCAAAATCCAAAATAAGTACTCATCTTTGTGGCGTTCAACGACCAAGGAACAATGTTTTATCATATGAATTTTCCGTGTAGGATTTTTTATGCCCGTATCCCAAGTATAAAGATATTAGGCTGTCAAAATCCCTACTACGTTACCTATACGTATAATTCGTATAAAACGTGTTCCTTGGTCGGAATGGGAGGCTGACAGCCTTTTTTGTATCTTATAATTTCATTAGTAAAAATGACCAAGGAACATGAAATTACAAGCGGTATGAACAATAGTAATACCACAAGTACGTCCACCCACGAAACGGGTAAGTACTCCACACCAGAACTACAAGCTGCATTCAATACCGGCCGAGAGATAGGAAGAACCGAAGGAATGCTATACTACATCAAGCACACTTCTGAGAATATGCAAAAGGAGGCAGAGAAATTAAATTCGAAACTACAGGCACAAAAAGCGAAAGTATAATAGAGATATTACGTGGCAATTGAGTAAACAATTTAGAGGGCATCGGGTGTATTCTGTAAATTGCCACTTTACTACAGAATCCCCGTTGCCCTCATTTTCTTTAATGAAGCAACCATTCAGCGAACTCCTCATGATCCATCATAACGGGCGTAGCTATGCAAATGCAAAACGGATGCCATCCGGTAAACTTGAAGTTTTTCGGGTACTGACCAGTCTTGCCATCACATACAGGACATGGACCGTGATTTGAAGGAGAACGTTCTACTTCTATTCCGGTCACAAAGTCCATATTTTGCCAACGTTCGTAATCGGCAGTTCGAAACGCTTTATTTGTTTCCGTTGCTGCTAGTCGAAGGGTATTTTTGTAAGACGAGCGATAAACACCCTGCCCCGGATGATAGTCTTTCATTGGCTGGGATAGAACCAGCTTCCCATTCGCATCCCTTACCCGTCGGAAACGACGGTTGGGTTCGTTTAGCAATTGCCGTATATCTTGGCTGATCAACGCTGCCGGACGGCCGGAGGACAGACCCGAAGAAAGATAATATTCCAGATTATCCATAGTTCCATCCGTTATATCCCAGACACGGGAGGATATAGTTTTGCCAAATTCATCTTTACGCTTCAACAGGGTATTCAGCGCATCGGCATTTCGGGAAAACAACTTTTCCCTTAGCGTAGTGGATATAGCCATATCCTTGATATAACCTGTTACAAGCTCATCAGCTTTCTTATTCCCCAAATTCCATACATCGGTCGCCGTATTGGATATATTGCTGACTAACTGACTATGCAAATCATCCAACAGCCGTTCGATTTGCTTCTCTATGGCAGCATTACCTATCCACACCCGGTCGCCACCATGATCCGACCATTTAACCAAAAGAGGCCCAACCCTACGGACAAACTCGTCAAACGAATATTTGATACAGCCTTGCTGCCGGAACAAACGTTGTAGGAACTGTTGTTCATGAAACGATAGTTCTTTCATTCTCCATATCCCATTGTTAAGCCGATCATATTATTTCGCTGCACTGCTGTATCCTCTTCTTTCTCCAGCAGCTTCATTTCTTCCTCCAAATCTTCTGTTAATGGAGAACGGGCAGTGACTGTCCGCTGAGCGTTGATAGGCTTACCGCCATTAGCGATGGATAAGGTTTGCAGGGTTTCAGCCAAATCATCCGGAAGTATAGAGCCAAATTCCACATCAATCAAGTTGTTTACCAGCTGGGGACGATACTTGATATTGGTTATATTGCAAATCCCGGCAAGCACGACCGAAATACAACGCTGAACTACCGGCCCGAATACCTCCATATTATCACTAGCCTTAATAGTGGCATCCATCAACATAAATTTGCGGGCAACACCGGACAAATCACCAATACCTTTCAAGTTATCAAAAGAAAGGTCGGGAGTAGATGTGCCTGAATACTGCTCATTTTTCGTTTCTTCCAGCTCCTTATCAACAGACGGCTGGGAGCCGGTCCATGTCAAATAATCCGCATCACCATGGTATTCCTTACCGGTCACCTCGTCGACCTTAATAGGAAAGTTGATGTCTTTACCGGTTGTCTCCTTGGATGGTAAATCTGAATCTCCGTACGACTTCAAAATCGGCTCGGCAAAATAATCGTTAGTATCGGCCATACGGGACAAGCGCATTTCCCGCGCATCCATAATGCCGGCCACTTCATCCCATTCAGGCTGGAATACATCTGCATACACGACCGGAATCTTACCAAATAGGTTTGGAACCTCTTTTATAACCCAGCCGCCCATCTCATCAATAGCTGTTATAATCTTATCGGCTGTCCAGATAGTGCAACTATTCCGGAGCATACCATTAGAATTTACCTGGTAACGATGAATGAAAGCATCCAAATCGTCGTTATCGTCAAAGTGAGGATAAAACTCGGAAAAGGTATTTGCATTACGGGGAACAGAAAGCGTCTTTACCTTTAGCTCTGTAACCAGCTTTCCATCCAGTCCTTTTGATATATAAGGATAAAATACAAGGGCGGCCTTACTCTCGGAAAGTACCTTTCTGGCAAATGATTTTAAGACAGACTGCATCTTCAGCTTGCGTTCCCAAACACGTTTGAACTCCTGAAAGCCATCGTTCTGTTCTGTACCTGTAATAGTCATCTTCCCTCCAAATAGGAAGGCTGTGGACGTTCGAACTTCCTTCTTCGGGAAATTGGTAACAATGCGTGCAACATCAACAATCTTATCCTCCAGGCGCAAAGGATTTCCTTTATCATCCAGCAGTGTGTCTGAATAAACAGCTAATCGCTTAGGTTCACGCCAGCCAACAGAGGTTTTACGACGACGACGCTCACCGTGATATTCATTGTAGTATTCCCTTGTGTCACGGTATTCAATGGCATCAACGCAGAGAGAGCTAACCACCTGACCGAAGTCGTCATTTGCTAAAATTTCGCTTATACTGGGCATAATCGTTTATGCTAAAATATAAGCATAAAAAAAGCGTGGCCTTAAAAATGACCACGCTTTTTTTATTTATTCTTACTCATCTAACCCTTCTTTTTTCTTTCCTCTTCCGTTTGTAATTCTTCTCCAACTAAGTCAAAATACAAATTTTGAAATTGATGTAAATACTTTATTGAATTCGTCATAGGCAAAATAATAAAACCATTAGGGGCAATATCTGTTACATAAAGAAGCATAAAAACACCATTATCTTTACCTATCCCCAATCCTAATTTATCTAAGATCTGTGTAGAATAATATTTTTGCCCTATCAAAGTGAAACCATAATCCAACAGTATGTTTTCATCAAGAGGAATAGGTTCTATAAAATGAATATCGCACGGATTTCCTTTAACATCGTCTAAACTTAAAAAAGCAGGTTGAATACAAAATACTTTTTTCCTTTCTTTTTTTAATGTTCTATTATCGGTTTTATAAACATAATTACCGATTCTTACTTCTCTAGTATCTATCATAATATTTTGATTTAATAATTTACAAAAATAATATATTATCTGGATCTAGCAACCTGTCTAGTCCTATTACTTTGGCACAGACCGATAAATTCAACATTTTCAGCAAGGATAGTCATACCATCGGGTGCATCATCATGTTTATTGCCACCCTCTTTCTTGTAGCTGGTTAGAGCTTTCATAAACCGGTCATAGTCCGAACCTTTCTTATACTCGCCTTCTTCCAGGAAATAGCAATGCTTCTTGATCCAACCAGATTTCAGCAAGATACGGGTTTCTTTATTGGCTGTGGTCGGCTTTGCCTGGATAATACATTTCTCGTTCTTTGCCTTTACAGCCTTGCGGACATTCAGGGCGAACAGACGGCCACCGTTATTGCTTTCGATACGCATATTGTCGCAGCGGGTGTCAAGAATCAAGGAAACTAACTTCGGTTCAGTAATCTCGACATTGTCTTTCGTAAACAGGACATCAGTAATGAAATACTTTGTACCGAATACTTTGGCAATCGGTGCACAAAAATCGTCGTCTCCTTCGTCGGCCACGTCTGTCGCACCAATGACGCCGTCCGGCTGTTTGCCCTCAATATCCGCCAGCTTGAATCGATTGAGCTCTGATTTAGGAAATAACAATCCTATTGCCTCGATCGGCTCCTGCATATACTCAGCACACCAAATCATGTCCTCTGTTTCTTCCCGTAGTTCTCGGTAATATTCCGTCGTATGTACGTCCTCGCAGAATGATTCGTCGTTTTCATCTAAGGCAGAGATACGAATAATCTCGTCATACTTCCCCACCTCTTCCATACGGCCGAGCACATCTGTAGCCGACCAGCGAGTACCAATATCAATAGAACAACAGTTCCCCTCGATACGGGAATCGTGCGTTCCCTGTTTCCAGCTCCAGACTTTTTCATTGTTGGTGTCAGATAAGGCATCTTCCAAACTCTTGTACAAGTCGTCGGTCATGGCAAGCATGGATGCACCGAAACCGATCACCGTACCTCCAACACCAGCACCGAAGTAACTTACCTGCCGGGCAGCGTCCAGACTCCAACCATGGACGTTTTGCTTATCACCACGTAGCTTTACATCGGGAAATACTTCTTTAAATCTGGAAGACCGGACAATATCGCGCGTATCATAGGAAAGCTTATTGTACAGAGTATCGGAGCAGCAGTTACGCATAACCGATTCCTCCGGGAAGTGCCCCAGCATCCAGGCAATGAAAAGTGACGAAATGTAAGACTTTCCGGCACGAGGTGGCATACTCACGGCGAGCCGATAAATCGTTTTGTCAGAATAAGACTTATATACACGCGTGAAGGCATCGGCTACCTGTTTTAGAAAAAGTCGATTTGCAAAGAATTTCGGATCATAATACAAGCAGTATGACCAAAAATCATTTTTCGCCTTCCGGCGTCTTAGCACATCCGCTGCTTCCGCCATCAACAACAATATTTCTCTTCTGTTTTTCTCCATTGATAAAATCCTCTAATTGTTCGTCTGTCATTCCTTCAAACTTACTAACAGGCGTATTACTATTAAAATTAGTATCCTGTCTATTCTTCCAACGTTCCGGATTTCCATTTGTCAGAGTAAAAATGATCGCAGCAGTATCTGGTTGTATATGCTTCTTAACTATCGTTTTTTCTTTAATCTTTGGTTTCTGCTTCTCTTTACCTGTTTCATCAATGATCGGTTTCCCACTATCTACATATACTGTTTTCGACTCTTCAACATCATACCCTTGAATTTTCTTCAAAAGGGATTTCTGTGCTTCTGCAACAAAGAACTGCATACGGTCATCTTCTGCCTTTTTTATAGAGTCGGAAAAGTCGGATTTTGTTTTTATCCAAGTATGGTATGTATCTTTGTGAATACCGACCAAATCGCAGATTTCGGCAATAGTATAGCTATCCTCCCGGATGAGAGAACAAATCCGATCAACTAAACTTTTACTATACTTTGCCATTTACTTTACTCCTCCTTATCTTCCTTGCTGAACTTGAACATGGAGTCCGCCATATCAAGACAGTTCTCCAATTCATTCACTATAGCTTTCAACTCAATGTACTTGCGCTTGTCTACCGTTGTAGATAGACTCTCTACCCCATTCATCTTTATTTCCAGTTCCGCAAGTTGCTGACGCTTACGCTCCAATCTCTTAGACAATACATCTCTATAAATCATACACAGTTTTATTTTCATGGCGAATCTCCTTTTTTGTTATTCGCCAAAGTTATCACTCATCCTTGAATAAATCATCATCCGAAAAGTCAAGTTCGGGAAAATTTTCCTTTATTTTACTCGGATCACCTTTGTAGAACACAAGCACATTTTGGTGCTGCTTACCAATCTTCCGGCTATTACTAAATTGCTTCCCGGCTCTCATTGCCAGGCTGCCTATGTTATTAACCAATATCATTTCATTGTAATAATGCAACCCCGCTTCCTGGAACGCGGCAATCGTATCAGGAACAAAGCTTCGGTACACGCCACTCTTATCGCGAACCTCTCCTACGACAAACACGGCGAATCGATCAGGCTTCAACAGAGAACAACTCTTCATGATGATTTCTTTATACGCTTGCAAGAACTCAGGATAATCCATCGTCGATAGGTCTGCCGGATCATCACTGTACACTTCCAGATCGGCATACGGAGGACAGCTAAAAACCAAGTCAGCCTCGTAACCTTCAGCCAGGGTATCTATCTCTACACTATCTCCACAAATCCACAGGGGTGCGAACTTATGACCACCTCTCCCGTCGAACTCTTCCCCTAATACCTCTGCAGCATTTTTACAGTTGGCTTCGACCTGCTCCGGCCTTAGATCAATACCATAATAAGTCATATCCAACATAGAAGCAACAATGCCACGAACGGAGCCACCGGCAAACGGATCCAGGATATTACCATTCGATACATTAAACCACCGGTAAGCCAGCTCACATAGTACCGGGTCAAAGATCGACGTTCCGTCCATAAACGGGATACCATGATCCTGGCAGTACTTCTGTAATTCATCCCACGAAGGATCAACTCCTGTTTTTTCTCGAATCAAGTTCCGGGCTTCGTAAACACGTGGCGGCTGAGCGGATCGATTAAATGTGATTTCCTTCTCCCGACCATCATCGCTCTTAATACCTAGATCAAGCCAAGCGCGTTTCCGCTCCTGCCAGGAACCGAGTTTAGAATCAAGTACAGAGAAAGGCGGAATAATGAAACGTTCTTTCAAGCTGCCAATACGCCCCTTGTCCGGCTTTACATCATCAACGGAGATATCATCAATATTCAAATCATCCACCTTAAACTCCCAAGCATCCAGCTCGTCGGCACCGAAATCTTCCACGATTGCGTCAAAGTCAAAAACTGACGTATCAGATGTGTAGTTGTCGGCCAGGGCAAGCGCCTTTCGCCGGGCATCTTCTGTCGACAGGTCGGTACGCTTGATTGCGATCAACTCCGTTCCATCCGACTCTATGATGCGAACTTTCAATCCGAGTGCTTGCGCCTGTTCGTATACACCGTTCCCGGCAATCAAGCAATCATCATTATCAAACAATATTGAACGACCAGCTCCACATTCTTCGAGGCTCTTCCGAATCAGACGTTTGTTCTTATCCGTGTGAATACGATAGTTTCGGGGATCATACTTTAATTCTGCCATACTTTTATTCTAATATATAATAGGGGAAATTCTATGAACCAAGATACTGCTGCATCACCCGAATAGCTTGCTCAACGCTCCGGACAATTACATATTTGCTCCCAGCGAGCTCTACCTGGCGCTGGTATTCTTTCTGTTCGGCTGACTGTTTGCCTGTTGACGTTTTGAACTCAAGACAAAGGGATGCATACCCTTTTTTCGGGATCTGCAGGATTACGTCGGCTACGCCACGTTTAACACCTTGGCACTTCATGTTTTTCGCCTCAATCTTGTTCCGGCTGCCACCGTTCGGCACTGCGAAAAGAAGCCGGTCCGGAAGAGAGGGAAAGAACAAAGGTACTTTATTGAAGAACTCAGTCTGAATCCGGGCTTCCTCATTGTCGTGGTGCCTTTTTTGCTTAGGAGGGTTCTTTTTATCAGAGTAGCAGTTATAGCAGACATATCCACCTTCGGTCTCGATCACAGATACCGTTTCTCGGCCACACACAATACATTTCTGCTTTTTCATATCTTAGTTTTACATAAGATATATAAATCCGTAAAAGAGTACTAGATAAATCAGGACTAACGATTAATATCTAATGTTAGTCCTGACTTTGTAGCCCTTCAAAGTTTCTGATCAAGTATTTTGTTTACTTTAATACCACCAAGGTTACCTGATTCTAAAGTTATACTATTGTAAACATTGTTCCAGTTTTCGTTTACAGCCAAGAAGTGAAGTAATTCCCGGTATATTTGATAAGTATTACCAATCAGCCTCTTACGAACATCATCATCTTGATTACCACCATCATATCCATAAGAGGCGTTACGACCAAGCTCAGGATAAACAATCCTTTTGATAGCATACAAATGTTCTTCTATTTTATCTCTTTTTTCACAACTATCATCGTGCCGAGCAAGAAGGGATGAAATAGTATTTCGCAACTCCGGCTGGCCGGCAGCAAACCGGCTAATATCTTCAAGACAGTTTGCTATTAGCAGAAGCTGTTCTCTATTTACTGTGATTTGATATAAATTTTCCTGCTTCATATATTCACTTATTGCGTGATTTGAGCTATTTCCAGTTGTTCGGAAAAAACGAACAACTACTATCAAGATTAATCGGGATTTCCGATTAATCTATTCCTCAAAAATTTTATCTACATCTTCATCGTCCATCTCCTCAATATCTTTTTCTTCTGGCTGATAATACACCGCCGTATTGGTATTCTCCCAGTCCTCTTCATAAATATTACTATCGCCCGCTTCGATGGCTAATGCTTTTGCTTCTTCCTTGCTGTTTGCTTTAACAAATACACCTATACATCGATGTACTGTTACTTCGTATATTTTCTTGTCGTCCATAAATTCAGTTCTTTTTAAATTAGATCCATTCTCTATTGTCCCAGCTAGGATCAGATAATCTTTGTTCACCCAACTCCATATCGGATAAGCGTTCCTCAAGAGAATCAATGTCCTTAATCAGTACATCACGCGGAGCAGCACCTTTAAACTTCCCTACGATACCAGCTTCTTCCAATTGGTTCACTATCCTTCCAGCGCGATTATATCCAATTCTGAATTTGCGCTGTATTAATGATGTGTTAGACATTTGTCTTTGAACTACTAAAATTGCAGCAGCTTGGAAATAGTTATCATATTCAGTCATTTCTTTGTACGGTTGCCTATACACCATAAGGTTCAATTATTTTTATGTTTGAGCCTTGTTAGGCTACATCGTTAATACTAATTTCTCCTTTCAAAACTCGCTCTACCTGCCTGTCGATTATCTCCTGAAACTCAATCTGGCAGATAAGAGTACAGTCCGGTATAATCTCTTCAACTGGGTCACCGCGCCATGTAGGTAGCTCGTCCAGGAAGATACGTCCGTCTTTATCTTTGAGGCATGTTGCACCAACATCACGCTCAATCTGTGCCATCTGAACAAACACTTCCGGAAAGTCCTTTCGTATCTTGTTCCAGTACCCCATTCCTCCTTTCACGCAACCTATGCAGTTATTATTGTTGTATCCCATCGAATACATGACCGGTTGTTTAATCCCTGCTTTCCAAAGCATACCAAGCGCTTCCGGTTTCGTTATCTCCCGCTCTATAAGCGGGAACAACGGTTTCGTTTCCGGATATTGCTGCTTTAGTCGAATTGCCCGGTTAATTTCTTTCGGGTCGAAGTCGAAGCCCCAGACCTGGCCGTCCCAACTGCCAAGTTCTTTCTCTAACTTGTAGCGGACTTTCTTCTTTAGTTCAAGAGTGCAAGCCGCACCATGGGCACTGTTTATCCAGCCTTTCCGAAGCACATCGGCCACACAACTATATTTATCGCTTCGGATAATGTGGATTGGCTGACCATACCAATGTTCACAGTCTGAAAGAAAACGAGCGTTATCCGGATGCCCGGAGCCAGTCTCTATATAATAAACTTGCACATCATTGTACAAGCTCAATGCTATTTTACAAGCAACAGCGGACGTTGCTCCGCAAGAAAACCATGCAATTACCATAACTCAGTTCTTTTTAGGTTTGAATTACATTACATCTCTATAGTTTTCCGGCTCCCAATTATCAGTATTGCAATTGAAGCAATACCCCGTTTTAGGGTTTGTTTCATGCGAATGAGATCCGCATGTTTCGCACCAATAGCGCTTATCAATGTCCGGTTCCAGTTCTTTATTCTCCTTTCTTGTCTTTTGGATTCGTTCTGTGAGGATATCTGTTAAAGCAGGATTATCGAAAGCTCTACCATCATGCATTAATATGATTTCATCAATACTGTTATATCCGTATCTATTCCAGCAAATCTTCTTAACGATCTCCTGTTTTGACTCCACGTCCAAGCCAGGAACTATTTCATCTAAAATGTCGGCAACGGAATTTTTATACGCTTGGTCTGCATCAGAGACAAGCTTGGTTAATCTGTCAATTTTGTTCATCTTTTTTTAGATTATAGCTGTTGAAAAATCAGGTGTATCATTTATATTGAGACTGTTTTCAATATCCACACCACACCAATCTTCTGGATCGCCTCTCTTTTCACCGTCTACAGACACATAACCAACACCCTCTATCATGTATTCTGTTCCGAATGCTGTAATATACCATGCTATTTGGCGTAGCATATCTTCTTCACTTGCACCGTCCTCTATCGCTTCACGATAAGTTTCAAGTGAATCTTTAAACTCTTCCGATTCTGGATCGTACTTCATACTAATGGTCGCGCTGACCTCTATATCTATTTGTTTCATGATTTTTTAAATTTACGCATAATGGAATACAAGGCTCTTAAATCTTTATTAGCTCTTTCCAGGTAATCTTCATCTTCCGCCCCTTCCATATTACCTTCAATTTCACAAATTATAGTTTCTTATTTTTTAATATTTACACCTTGTATTTACGTTCAAAATCATACTTTTTGAAATCATGTTCAGCAGCCTCTAACAAAGAAGAAGTTCGCTCACCTCGTGAATCTTTAAACCGTTCTGCCTCCTGGGTACTCGTATCGCAGGCCGTTGTCATTCGGTCATTGGTATATTGATTTAACCACTCAAAGATGACCTGCCCGTCGATCCGGTCAAAGACCTTGCCGTAATACCCTTTCTTCGCACGAGTAAAACATAGCTTGAAATCATCTGGCTTCAAGAAATAAAATTCCTCGATAATCAAATCAGCCGTCTGAGCAGCTTGAGTATCTTTCATCGTCTTTCCAACATTGAAAAACATAACTAAATCAATGATTATGTTTACCATAAATGCCCGAAGTTTCATTTCTCCGAAATTTTTGTTCATTACAGCAATGGAACAACTCGGAGATTGAAATACATCATTAACCGTTTTCGGGTGTAGGGCATTGTAATATGGCATCGGCAAGGCTCCTAAGATGCTCAAGGCTTGCTCTGTTGTTTTCGGCATTAGTTCTACCGGCAAGACTCCTGTTGTCGGGTCTATGCTGGCCAGGAGCTGTAATGCTTGTTGTTTGTCCATTTTGATATTTTTCTAAGTCACGTTTTGCCCATTTACGAAACGTGAGATTCGCACTAACATATTTTTTCAAAAGCTCTCGATAGTTATGCATCGAGACAAGAGTATCCTGGATTAGCTGAAGGGGAAAATCCTTCCTTATCCGCTCGAATTGTTCCTCGGTAAATGGCTCCTTAAGTTTTGCCACATTCGGAGCATTATCAGCAATCCATTGTATGAACTTTTCAAAATTCTCATTTTTCGGTTTCTCCGGCTTCGGGTCGGGGTCGTGCGTGCTCGCACGCGTATCTCCCTCCTCTCCTTTACAATCCTCTCCTCTCCTTTCCTCTACAGCAGGAGTATAATCGAATATTTCCGATTGTTCGAGATCATTCGCGAATGTTCCCGGATTACTTTGATTCTTGCCGGAAAGAACGTTTTCTATTACTTCTGCCGGAATTTTTGACTTTTGCGGTTTGTCAATGCGCTCACTGGAAAAGTCCATCACGTAGTAGCTCTTGTTTTCGTATTTAAGAGGTACAAGGATAGAGTTCTCAATCAGTTCTTGCAGCCACCCAGAAACCTGCTGCTTACGAATATCTTCGCGGGCAGGAAAAACTTTCGACTTAATGATAGTTTCATTAGCAAGAATGACACCGCTATCATCAGCAAAGTTCTTCATGCCTATATAAAGCAGACAAGCCGGAAGAGATACGTTCGAAAACCTTTCATCTTCCCAAAACTCCGGTATGATCGTTCTTATTCTTGGCATTTTATGCAATCATTTTCTGACGAATCAGGTTCATATTCTTCTTCACTAGTTTTACTATATGGTCGTGATACTCGCTTACACCATTGCAGACAGCACGGGACTGAACAATATCCATCGTTTCCAAGTTTACCTCTATTGTCTCAATACGCTTTCCATCGGTATCCTTAGCTGACAGTATCAAACATTCCGGTTTATTGTAATACCCGTTTTGATACACGCAATGATGCATGGCTTTGCCTTCCTGATAAAATTGAGTAATACTCTCCAACGGGCAAATGACAATGTTACCATCTGTGATTTTCATCCCGAAGAACTTTTCCATCCGTTCATAGAAACTGGCTATATCCTTCATGAGTTTTTCACGCTTACGGATAGCATTTATACGATCCCTTTCCTGTCTCTGTTTGGCTTCTATTGCCGTTTTCTTTATCATGAGCCTATCATGTGCAACTTTCAGGTTCTTTGGACAGACATAATAAGCATTACGCATATCCTTACCGAAATAAGACAGTAAACATATGTAGTCTTCCCACATGGACGCATCCTTGATAACATAATGGTTGCGGTTGCAAATATTGAATGAAGGCTTATAACGAAGCTGATAGGTACCAATCTTATACATGTGCTTCAACATGGATATTTGCCCGGTTTTGAGACAGAGTTCTACATCATTGCTTCCCTCCAAAAGGTTACGTATCAATTTCGATGGAGCAACATCTGGAAACCGTCGATTAAGTCCCCGCTTTTTCAATTCCAGAAGCAACTCTTTCCTTGGGTATAATTCTCCATGTATCGCATATAAATCACCATGATAATTCCAGTAACTACTACCGTATTCACTTTTAATACTGAGAGGGTCACTATATATCCATCCATTACCTCCCATATTTATCGATCGAGCCATGATAGTACGTTTTCCGTCTTTTCTAATCCACTCCTGAACAATTTCAATAAACATATAACTCACCGAAGAGGCTCCCTTTCGAGCATTTTTCCAACATAGTATATGTCGAACCACTTGAAATCCGCATTTCACTTGTAAGACAGACATACATACCTCTTCATGGCTCTTTTGTTTTCGACTAACCTTTATATTCAATCGATGATGGCAATAAGGACATTCAGTTTTGTCACCCAAGATAGTTACACCCAATTCGCTATTACTTGTATCTACCCATGTCTTACCGCATTCAGAACACCATAGTTCATTTTTACACTTGTAAGCCAGATGTTCAAATACATATTCTTTCGCCCACTCTTTCTGAATATCCGTTATAGCAGGAAGTTTACCGCTTAGCTCTACAACCAGCCTTTCCAACTTATTCCTCGGCTTCATAATCAGAACAGACTCATTTGTTGAACACTTTCATCTACCTTTTTCTTAGCCGGCTTCTTTTTGAGCGATCGGTATTGTTCTTCGGCCAATCTCTTGATGGCAGCCTGACGGGCAGCGTTCTTTTCCTCCTCCGTAAGTTCTACTTTATGGGAAGAAGAAACGGAGCTACCCGCAGAAACTTTTTCTATCTTAATATTCTCTTCATCGTAATAATGTACGGCCATGCCAAAAACTTCATCATCCTTCATAACCACCTCGGTTCCACGTTTACGAGCTTCACCTAATATATACCGGCAACAATCATCAACACTTTTTCCCGGTTTTGCATACGTTGCTGCAAACAATTTGTCGTCAACTGCGCGTTGATCCAAATATTGCTTGATAACTATTTTAAAATCCTTTGGTGCTTCCATATCATTGAATTGTCATAGGCATTAATAAATAAGTGAGCTCTTGACCTTCCTGCTGTTTTTCCGGCATTATCAGAATAGCAGAATTGGGCTGATTAAATGTTAGCTTGGTACGTTCAGCGTCAATACAAGAGAGCATCTCTAAAATAAGCGAACCTTTTACTCCTATCTTAAATTCATCATCTTTGAATTCAGCAGAGAGCGTTTCTTCAGCTGAAGTAGAAAAATCAAGATCATTTGCTGACACAACAAGTCGGTCATGATCAGCTTTGAACAATATAAGGCATGTTGATTTATTTGAAAAAACAGTAGTGCGCTTAATTGCTCCTATCAACTGCTTTGTATCTACCACAAGCTCCAGGGGATTATTATTAGGAACAACAGCTTTCCAATTAGGATATCGGCCTTCAACGTTTCGGAACGAAATTTCAAAATCCCCAAAAGTAACAACAGACCAGTCTGTCCCTACCTTTATTTCCAAATCATCCGAAGAAGCCGGTATAATACTTTTCAGTATAGAAGCCATAGGCCGGCTTACAATAACCGTAACTTTATTGATGCAGGACTCCTTTTTGTAGGAGAAAGAACCCAATCCATGTCCATCTGTTCCTACAAAGGTTAGAGTTTTAGAAGAAGCCTCAATAAGCACAGTACTCATTACAGGACGGAGTTCGTCTTCTGCTGCCAGGTTTACAACCTTGGCTATTCCGTTATAGAACTCCTCGGCAGTCGTATTTATACAATCTGATGAATCAAACTCTTTCTTATTGGGATAGGAAACTGTTTCATAGCCCATAAATTCAAATTTACCACCGAAATATTTAATTAGGATCTCTTTATTATTCGGATTTATGTAAATGTTTAGCGGTTGTTCCGGAAGAGTTTTTAATCCATCCAAAATTGCAGTCGGAACACATACAGACATGTCTTCGTCAGAAATACATTCCAAACTTGTCATTATTCGCCCTTCACTATTTGAAGCTGTAAGAAACAACCGACCTTCTTTTGTTTCAAAGAGATAATTTCCGAGGATCGGTAGAGAGGGTTTCGAAGAGATAATCTTCGAAAGAAGCTGCAATTTGTTCAGCAGCGCAGTTTTTGAGATTGATATTGTAGCCATGATTTTAATAATTAAATTGATTTACGATACATCCTATTTGTCTCATACTTACGCCATATTCTGCAGATAATTCCCTGTATTTATAATTTCCTGTTGAATATTTTTGACAAATCTCTTTTCTTTGAGCATCAGAAAGCTTTGAGCGATTGTGTTTTTCTCCAAAGTGTCCGAAATGCCCGCTTCGCTCACCTTTAGCCTGACGGTTTTTGGAGTCCCTGTCAGCCATATTTTCTTGATGGGTGGCCCAGCGTAAATTTGAAACATTATTATTTTCTTTATTGTCATCCAAGTGCATGACACAAGGAAGATCCTTTGGATTGGGCAAGTATGCGATGGCTACAAGTCTGTGAACTGACATTAATTTTTTCTTTCCATCAACATATAAGCATAAAAGCAAATATCCATTTGGGTGCTTATAAGGACTCAAGTACAAACCTGTGTTTACATTAAAAACCCTACCATCAGCTGTTACGTGGTAGTTATCAAAATCTGGAATATTACTTTTGATTTTTGTCATAGTGCCAAATTTTATGCAGGCACCAGGTAAGTCGTTATTTATTGGGTGTTTACGGGAAAGAAAGAAGCAATGTGTATAAACACAAAAAGTTGGACTTCAAACTTTCGTCTAAAATCCAACTCGAATTCTCTGCTGCAAATATAGGAAGCTTTTTTATACCTGCAAACATTTTGCCTTCTTTTTTTGAGATATTTTTTTAAGGTAGTCTAAAACAGCCCGATTTGATTTGTCGAATATGGAGTAATCAATCTCTATATAAATATCAGCCATCTTATAATCATTGTTCACATGACCAAGGCAAAAGTCCACATCCGCTTTAGGAACACCGGCTTTATTCCTCGCAACACTCGCCCAGCTGTGCCGGATCCAGTTCGTTGTTAATTCGCAGTGCAGGTTTAACTCATTTGCGATCTGCTTTAATCCCTTATTGACTGCTTTCATAAAACTTTTATGACTACAATATTGCCGGCGAAAATATGACAGGAAAGCAATATCACTATACTGTTTTATAAGAGGCTCCAATTCCGGTTCTATCCTAATCGACAACGGGAACCGGTACACATTATCTTCAGTTTCGGTTTTGCTCCGCTCATATTCAAGCCGGCCTCTTTTAGTTCCTCGCATCTGGTACAAGTCTTTTACATTTATTCCCATCATATAAAACATGATCATAAATACATCACGCGCCATATTTGCCCTTTCGGTCGAGAAGCGTCCATCCCGTATCCGGATTATGTCTTCGGCAGAGATCGTTTTGCGTTCTCGGCGATATTTGGGTACTTTCACCTTTGAAAACGGATCGTTTGGTATCCGTATGATATCATAATCTTCATTATTATAATATGCCTTAGCTTTATTCAATAGAGACCGAATCGCCCGAAGATAGTTACTGATACCACCTGGAGAAAGCGGTTTTCCTCCCTGGCCAGAGATAGACAGCTGCTGCTTAAATTCGTTCAACCGTTGAGCCGTTACATCCCGAACATCAATCTTTTTCCGGTTATAAAACCAGCATAAAGAGTTCAAGGCTGTTTGATACCATTCCCGAGTAGCTTCTTTATCCGTTTTTTCTATAATACCATTGCAGAAGGCTATAAAGTCTATGAACTCATACTCCGGTTCCATAGCTGCCGTTATCTGCTCCTTGACCTCTATACAGCTCATGCGTGATACTCGCTCGATGCCAAGCTTAATACAGACACCACGATACTTTTGAATCAAGTTACCGAGTTCGTAGTTGAGTAAATCCGCATCCCGGTAGCCGGAAGTGATAACACCATCTTTACCCAGGTAGTCCTCCTGTATATAATAAGGAGTAGAAATATACTGCGATGCTTTGTTATGATAGATACGGATCTTGATATTTTTTGTTCCGTCTGATTTTATATGAGAATTTCCGGCCAGAACGACCGCTTTAAAAGTTGCCATAGTACTTCATGTTTTTAATGTTTGAAACCAAAAACATATTGTACAGAATCGTTTAAAAGATATTTAAAAGAAATACCATGCCTTATCGTCGCTTATTAAGGTGAAATAAGGACTTTTTGGCATAAAAAAAACGAGTCAATACATTATGTACCGACTCGTTATTTTTTCAATTAGCTGAAATACAGCCTTTTGTTCTCTGTCGGGGTACCAGGATTCGAACCTGGGACCCCCTGCTCCCAAAGCAGGTGCGCTAACCGGACTGCGCTACACCCCGTTTTACAACCCCTTTATTGTCGATTGCGGTGCAAAGGTAAGCATTTATTTTTATCCTCCAAATATTTCGTGTTCTTTTTTAATTGATTATTTTCGCATCTGTTTATTTACATGATTTAAAGGAAAGGAGGAAAAACAGCAGAAAGAAGAGAAAAATAAGGATGAACATATTGCTAGACAATATGTTATAATATAAACATATCAACATTGAAAACAGTATGATAATTGCCTATACACGAACATATTCAAACAAGCAACAAAGTGACAATCAAAAAAATGCGATTGAACAGTTTGCCGCAAACAATAACATTTCTATAGATAAATGGCATAAAGATACACGTACGACCTCCTCACGACACAAAAACAGGCTTGAAGAAATAATCAAGAATATGAACGCTGGCGACACACTGATTGTAGCCGATGTTACACGCCTGAGCCGGAGGTTGATGGAAATTATGCATTTGATCTTATTATGTATTGAGAAAAAGATAACCCTTTATTGTCTTAAAGAGGGCTATACTTTTGAAAATAACGTTGACAGCAAGACGTTAGCATTTACTTTCGGGCTGGTTTCGGAAATCGAAAGCAAACTGATCTCGACACGAACAAAAGAATCGCTGGAGATAACCAGAAGCCGGGGTAAAGTCCTCGGACGACCGAAAGGAACTCCTAAAATGGATCATCTGATGGCTCAGAAAGAGCAGATAGAAAAGGAACTCAACAGAGAAAATGCGACCTATGCCGAATTAGCCGAGTTCTACCAGGTATCGCTCAGTTGTTTTAAGAATTTTGTCAGAAACAATATTTCACCTTCCCATCCCGGACGAAAGCGGAGAAGAAGAGAGACGGAATAATGACAATATAAATAAAAGGGGAATTGAAACAATCGACAGGCTTATGTTTTCAATTCCCCTTTTTTATTTGTCAGATTTATTTTTCTATCCGGATACGGGCATCTACCGCAAACAATCCACGGTCGGTCGCCAGAAGCGGATTGATATCCATTTCTTTTATTTCAGACGCAAAACGCAGTATTGTAGAAAGACGGACGATAATATCGGCATACTGTTGTTCGTCGATACCTTTCTGTCCACGCGTTCCTTTTATAATCGGATATCCCCGCAAAGAACGGATCATTGAAAAAGTCTCATCATACGACAAAGGTGCCAGACCATAAGATACATCTTTCAGCACTTCGACAAAGATTCCGCCCAGACCGCAGAGGATCACATGCCCGAAACCTTCTTCATATTTAGCACCCAGGAACAATTCCTGCCCTTTCAACATGGGCTGTACCATGACAGCCGTCACATCCGGCAAACGCATCATACGTTCAAACTCAAACAACAGATGCTCTTCGCTACGGATATTCAGGGCGACACCTCCGATATCACTTTTATGCACCGGACCGACCACTTTGGCTACAACCGGGAACTTTACCCGTTTGGCAAAAGCAATCAACTCATCCTTATCGGTCGAAGTAAACTCTTCCACCAGCGGAATATTGGCAGCACCCAATAAGGTACGGACCTGTTCGGGAGCCAGATACCCGTTTGACGGGAGCTGGTCGATGATGCGGCGTACTTCAGGCACATTGACTCCGTAGAGTTGTATATCCGTGCTCATCGGCTTCGGCGTATTGAGCACACGCGAAAGTGCTGTACCCAATGTTACTTCATCCGAGAAATTCACATGCCCTTTTTTAACGAAGCTACGCACTTCCGGTCCGGCTGTCACGATAGAAGGCAATACCGGGAAGATAGGCTTCTTACATTCTTCCATCTTCTTATGAAGCACTTCATAAGCGTCATATAATTTGACCAGTCCGGGACTTCCGAAAATGACCATCATCAAATCGATTTCCTCGAAATGATTTTCGCAATAATCGATTGCCGTAGCCAGATGTTCAGGTGTTCCGGTTCCGATAATATCGATCGGATTACCTACTGCTGCTCCCGGATATAACTTGGATTTCAATTCCGCAGCAACAGGCCCTTCCAGGTTAGGAACATTCAGACGGCCTTTCGAAAGAGCATCGGCCAACATAACAGCCGGACCTCCGGCATGTGTGATGATAGCGCAATTCTTCCCTTTTACATCTTTCAAGGTAAAGATGCTGGCAACAGTCGTCAGTTCTTCACGGCTGAAACAACGCACGATACCCGCTTTACGGAACAAAGCCTCGACAGCCGAATCGGAACTGGCAATCGCACCGGTATGTGAAGAGGCGGCACGTTTGCCGGACTCCGTACTTCCCGCTTTGATCGCTGCGATATGGCATCCTTTGCGGATCAGCGAAGAAGCATGATAAAGCAGTTTGTCGGGATTCTTGATCTGTTCGATATACAGCATCTTGATTTTCGAATCGAGTACGGGATCGAAATGGCGGTCCATGTATTCGATCACCTCCTCCACTCCGATCTGCTTGGAGTTACCTACAGACCAGACAGACGAGAAGCGCAAACCTTTTGTCAACGCCGACTCAATAATGAAAAGTGCCGTACCGCCGGAACTGGAGATAAAATCCACTCCGTCCGGATGAAATTCGGGTATAGGTTGTGTAAATACACCATGAAAATTCATATTCATCAGTCCGATGCAGTTCGGACCGATCATGGATGCTCCTGCTTCATTCACACTTTCGAGCATCTGGTTCTCCAGAATCGCCCCTTCATGAGTCTCCTCGCCGAATCCGGCAGAGACTACGATAAAAGCTTTTACATTCTTCTGCTTCGCTAATATATCGACAGCTTCAGGACAGGAAGGACCGGGAATCGATATGATAGCCATTTCCGTATCCGGTATATCGTTTACGGAATGATATGACTTCAGACCTTGCACGTCGTCTTCCTTCGCATTCACAACATACAGTTCTCCTTTATATTTACCATCGAGGAGATTTCGTACCAAACGCCCACCCGGCTTGTGTACATTATTTGAGCCGCCTACAACGACTATGCTCTTCGGGTCGATTAATTCTCGGTTAATCATAACATTTTGATTGTTTAATTCAGTGAACCGGAACAAATATAGCTTTTTTCATCTATTTATTCATCGGATTCCGGGTTATTTATTTACATTTTGCGCATTCCCGGCATAACCAGTCACACCAGGCATCCATCCCGTCGCCTTTCGTAGCCGACACTTCGAATACTTCCAGATGATGATTTACCTTTAAAGCATTATTCCTCAATGTCTCTATATTTGTATTGAGATAGGGTGCGAGGTCTGTCTTATTGATCACACAGACATCTGCTTCCGCAAAGATATGCGGGTATTTTAACGGCTTGTCATCCCCTTCGGTCGTACTTACGATAACGACTTTCTTTGCCTCTCCCAAATCGAACATGGCAGGGCAAACCAAATTACCGACATTTTCAATAAACAATATCGAGCCATTTGCCGGAGAAAGATGTTTGACGGCATGATTCACCATATCTGCCTCCAGGTGGCAGCCTGTTCCGGTATTCACCTGGAAAACCGGGATATTCAAAGCCGCAATACGGTCTGCATCGTTGGATGTCTGCTGGTCGCCTTCGATAACATACAGCGGCAGTTTCCCATTCAAACGACGGACGGTTTCTTCCAGCAATGTCGTCTTTCCGGAACCAGGCGAACTCATCAGGTTCAGGCAAAAGATTTCTTTTGCCTCAAAATAACCGCGGTTGCGTTCAGCAAGCAGATTGTTTCGCTGAAGTATATCCTGTTCAAGTGTTATTACCTTATCTTCATCGTGGTGGTGATGATGATGTTCATGGCCATGATCATGAGTATGGTCGTGTTCGTGATGATGATGGTGTTCTCCACACCCGCAAGTTCCACACATAAGCGTTTTGTATTTATTATTTAATAACAATCGATTTCACACGAAGTTCTTTTCCTTTAAGGATTTTAACACAATAAGAACCACATGCCGGACAAGGCGTGAATAAAGCATCCATCGGAAAGACCCGCCCGCAATCCGTACAAGCCCCTTCTCCGTCGATAATATGACGAACGATCGAAGCATGTTCAAGCATGGAACCTTTCACCGCACTTTCAAGGGCGAAGTCAAGCGTATGCAATTCCACACCCGCCAGGCGTCCGATTTCCAGTTCCAGTTCTTCGACGGCTTCCGAATGACGATTGCGCGCCTGTTCCTCTGCCAGCTCGACAATACTTTGAGCAATAGACATTTCATGCATAATCAGTACTATTTTTTCGGGAAGCGGCAATCGCCAGCTGGCCAACGGCAACTCCCCCATCATTACAAGGTATACGGCCCGGGACATACAAAGGAATGCCCTCATCCGCAAATAAACGCTGCAACTGTTCCGTCAACCGTTTGTTTTGAAAACAACCGCCGGAAATGATTACCCGGGTCGCACCGGTTTGTCGCAGATGACGTTTAGCTTCCGCCAGCAGAAGAAAAGCCATTGTATTATGGAACTTCGCCGCTATATCACAGACAGAGACTCCGGAAGCCAGATCATCCAGCACTCCTTCAAATAAAGGACGGAAAGAAACAACCTCTTCTTTTATCAGAACCGGATAATGTGTCGATTGTTCACTTCCCGCCGCCTGTTCCAACCGCACCGGGGCTTCCCCCTGATGCGTCGACACATCACAGAGACCAAGCAGCGAAGCGACGGCATCAAACAACCGGCCCGCACCGGATGTATAAGGTGTATTAATACCCTTTTCCATCATGGTTGTCAGCAGCCGGATTTTATCAGCGCCTATCCGTTCAGTAAATCCTTCCGGAAAGCAGGCGGAGCTTCCCCGATAATGCCATAAATAAGCTACAGCCATCCGCCAGGGTTCTAAGGCTGCCTTATCGCCGCCGGGTAAAGGTACATATTCAAAGTGCGACAGGCGGCTATACGCTTTCCGGTCACAGAGGAAAAACTCTCCTCCCCAGACTTTCCCGTCATCTCCTAATCCGGTCCCATCCAATACGATGGCAACGACTTTTTCATGCAAACCATGTTCCAGCATACAGGCGGCAGCGTGGGCATGATGATGCTGTACCTTCAGCAAAGGCAATCCGGAACGTAGCGCTATACGTTCTGCCTCCCGGGAAGACAGATAATCGGAATGCATGTCGCATACAAGCACAGAGGGAGTAAAACGGAAAAGATGCCGGAACCGTTCCATCGACTCTGTATAGAAACTGTAAGTTTCCCAGTTCTTCAAATCACCGATATACTGGCTTTGCAAAACCGTATCCCCTTTCCCCAGGGCAAACGTATTCACTTTCTCCGCACCAAAAGCCAGGATACCTTCTACCGGTATATCTGCAAAGAAAGGTTCCGGCACATAGCCCCGCGAACGACGGATCAGACAAGGTTGACCTCCGCAAACCTGTAAAACCGAGTCGTCCACCCGGTTATGAATATCCCGGTTGTGATGGAGCAGCAAGGTGACTTTACCGGACAGCTGTTCTTCTGCCTCAGCGGGTGTTATAGCAATCGGGTAATCGCTCAGGTTTCCACTGGTCATCACCAAAGCCGGAGTATCCAGGGCTTCAAACCAGTCATAATGCAGCGGCATATAAGGCAGCATACAACCCAATGTCTGCATATCACGGTTTATATCGGCTGCCAGCCTTTTCTTTTGTTGCAGCAACACGATCGGACGCCGCCAGGAAAGCAGGCAATCTTCTTCGACCGGATTGACTGCTGCATATCGCTTCAACTGTTCCATGTCACGGAACATAACGGCAAAAGGCTTGCTGTCACGTTGTTTTATCATCCGCAAGCGGGTTACAGCCTGTTCATTCAAAGCATCGCATATCAAATGATAGCCGCCGATACCTTTCGCAGCAATCACTTCACCTTCCGCAAGCAGGCGAACGGACAGGTCCAGCAATTCAGGATAGTTATCTATCTTTACATTATTATATATAGCATAATAAAAAGGCCCGCAATGATTACAGGCCACAGGTTGTGTATGAAAACGCCGGTCGCTGACCGTCGTATATTCTTTCCGGCAATCCGGACACATGGCAAAAGCCGACATAGTCGTTTGATACCGGTCGTAAGGCAGATCACGGATGATTGAAAAACGGGGACCGCAATGCGTACAATTGATAAAAGGATATCTCAGGCGATGCGGTTGTACCTTTCTGTCATGAAGGCATTCGGAACAAACGGCAATATCAGGCGCCACCTGCGTCACTTCTTCCGAATCGGAGTGGCTGGGAATAATGGTGAAACCGGTATATCCGCCGGCTTCCCGCTCCGTTTCCGAAACCTGTATGCTATGGATAAAAGCGACCGGAGGATGTTCTTCTCTGATCCGGGAAATAAATACCTCCTGTTGCTCCGGTGTCAGAACAGCATGAATGCAAACACCGTTATTCCGGTTATCCACCTCCCCTTCTATCCCCATTTCACTGGCTATACGATAGATAAACGGACGAAAGCCAACCCCTTGCACCAATCCACGGATTATCAATTTTGATATCTTCACCCTTCCTTGTTTTACAGTCCGAACAAATATAGAGGGTTTACCCATAATAAACAAACCATCCATCCGGCAATGCCGATAATTTTTATTTATCACTTAATAGATAATATGTATCATTTAACACATCTTTTCCCGAACATATTGGTTACTTTTGGAGTTGTTAATAAAAAACAAATAAGCTTATGTGTCTGGCTGTTCCTGGTAAAATAGTAAATATAGACCGTTCGGTGCCTGATCTGGCAATGGCTAAGGTCGATTTCAGCGGTATTACGAAAGACATTTGCATCCAATGGGTGGATGCAACGGAAGGCGATTATATACTCGCCCATGCGGGTATGGCAATATCTGTCGTCAATGCCCGGGAAGCCGAAGAGACGCTGGAGGACCTGAAAAAATTGGAACGCATATGAAATATGTCGACGAATATCGGGACAACGATCAGGTGCAGGCGCTCGTCCGCGCCATCCGGAAAGTAACGACCCAACCGTGGCATATTATGGAAATATGCGGCGGACAGACACATGCCATCGCCCGTTATCGTCTGGAAGAAATGTTGCCGGAACAGGTCCGCCTGCTTCATGGTCCCGGTTGCCCGGTCTGCGTCACACCGGTTACTCTGATAGACCAGGCTTTGGAATTAGCCAAACGTTCCGATGTCATACTGGCTTCTTTCGGAGACATGATGCGTGTGCCGGGGACCAACGAAGATTTGTTACAGGCGAAAGCACGCGGAGCAGACATCCGTATGCTTTATTCTCCACTCGACGCAGTCAGACTGGCGGAGACAAATCCCGGAAAGGAAGTTGTCTTTTTCGCCATAGGTTTTGAAACGACAGCTCCCGTCCACATGATGGCATTGAAGGAAGCACAACGGAAGAAACTATCCAATTTCTCTTTACTGACCTCACTGTTCACCGTCCCGCCCGCCATAGATGCGATCCTTTCCGATCCGGAAAGTAAGGTAGACGGCTTTCTGACAGCCGGTCATGTATGTGCGATCACCGGAAATTCAGCTTACCATCAATTAGCTCAAAAATATAATACACCGATGGTAGTCACCGGTTTTGAGCCGGTCGACCTGCTGCTGGGTATTTACCGTTGCCTGCTACAGCTGGAGAACGGAAGCTATTTTGTAGAAAATGCCTACCGCCGTGCCGTACCGGAAGAAGGGAATCCGGCTGCCCGTACTTTAATGGACGAAACACTTGAACCATGCGATCAGGAATGGCGCGGAATCGGTGTAATTCCCGGCAGCGGTTTACAATTGAAGAAAACATATGCAAACTATTCCTCTCGGGAGAAATTCCAGTTTCTTCCGAAAGAAACTAAAATTTCATCCGAATGTATTGCCGGAGACATCATGAGAGGTGTGAAGCAACCGTCCGACTGTCCTTTCTTCGGAAAGGCTTGTTCACCGGGACATCCGGTGGGAGCACCGATGGTTTCATCGGAAGGAGTTTGTGCTGCATACTATAAATATAGGAAATAATGAAGAACGAAGATTTTAGCTGTCCGGTTCCTTTTACCGATACCGATTGTGTGCTGATGGCTCACGGCGGCGGCGGAAGAATGACACATCAGCTGATAAGCACTGTTTTTTATCCCGCATTCCGCAATCCGTTGCTGGAACAGGATCATGACGGCTGTGTTTTCCCCGTACAGGAAGGACGCATGGCCTGTTCGACCGACTCGTTCGTCGTCGATCCGATATTCTTTCCCGGCGGCGATATAGGCGACCTGGCGGTGAACGGCACAGTAAACGACCTGGCCTGTTGCGGTGCCCGGCCTCTTTATCTGACAGCCGGATTTATACTGGAAGAAGGTCTGCCCCTTGCCGACCTGCAACGTATCGTCCGCTCCATGCGTAAAGCCGCCGACAAAGCCGGTGTGCAGATCGTTGCCGGCGATACGAAAGTGGTGGAACGCGGCAAATGTGACAAACTATTCATCAATACCAGCGGTATCGGAGTGGTACCGGAAGGTATCCGTATCGCTCCCGATCGCGTGCAGCCCGGAGATGCGGTAATCTGTAGCGGCCCGATCGGAGTACATGGCATCACGATCCTTTCTGCCCGCGAAAGTCTCGGTTTTGAAACAAATCTGAAAAGTGATACAGTTTCGTTAAACAATATGCTCGCTGAGTTGTTAAAAAATATAGAGGAAGTCCATGTGCTTCGCGATCCGACACGCGGCGGAGTAAGCGGAACACTGAACGAGATAGCGAATACAGCCCAGGTTGAAATCGTTTTAGATGAAGCATCCCTCCCCATACCCGATGCCGTGAAAGGCGCTTCGGAAATATTGGGACTCGATCCGCTTTATATCGCCAACGAGGGATTAGTGCTGGTTATCCTGCCGGAGAACCGTGCACAAGAGGCATTGGCTGTGATGAAAAACTTTCCGGAAGGAAAGGATGCAACGATTATCGGTCGCATAACCGGAAAGGACCATGCAATCGTTAAAATGAAAACACTGTATGGCAACTATCGGATCGTCGATATGTTAAGCGGCGAACAGTTACCACGTATCTGCTGAAATAAAGAAACCAATAAATTACGAAAATATGGAAAATAAAAGACCTACCGTCTACGAGGAATGCCGGCAAAAAGGCATCACCCGAAGAGATTTCCTGAAATTCTGTACCACCATGGCTGCTCTCATGGGACTGGAATCCACGGGCGTGGCCCAGGTTGTCAACGCGCTGGAAACCAAACCGCGCCTACCGATTATCTGGCTCCATCTCCAGGAATGTACCTGTTGTACAGAATCGTTCATCCGCGCTGCACACCCGATCGTGGCAACGCTTCTACTCGATAAGGTATCACTAGACTATACGGAAACGTTAATGGCTGCCGCCGGCGAACAGGCGGAAGCGGCCAAGGAAGAGACGATGAAAAAGTACTATGGTGAATACTTGCTTATGATCGAAGGATCGATCCCGACAAAAGACGAAGGTTATTGCTGTGTAGGCGGCAAAAGTGCCCTGCAGATTACTGAAGAGGCGGCAAAAGGGGCAAAAGCCATTATCGCCTGGGGTAACTGCGCATGTGCCGGTTGTGTACAGGCAGCCAACCCGAATCCTACAGGGGCAAAAGCGATCCATAAAGTAATCAAAGGTAAACCTATTATTAATGTACAGGGCTGCCCTCCTATCGCAGATGTGATGGCGGGTGTCCTCATCTATATGCTGACTTTCGACCGTATGCCGCAACTCGACGGCCTGGGACGTCCGAAGATGTTCTACTCCCGCCGCGTACACGATACCTGTTACCGTCGCGCCAACTTCGATGCCGGCCTTTTCGTGGAAAGCTTCGACGATGAAAATGCGAAGAAAGGATATTGCCTGTACAAAGTAGGATGTAACGGCCCCAGCACTTATAATTCATGCGGTATCATCAAATGGAATGAAGGAACCAGCTACCCGATCCAGAGCGGCCATCCCTGCCTGGGTTGCAGTGAAGAGAATTTTTGGGATAACAGTCCGTTCTACAAACGAATGCCCGATGTTCACGGTTTCGGCATCGAAGCAACGGCAGACCAGATCGGTCTTGCCCTGGGAGCCGCCACAGCTGCCGGTATTGCCGTTCATGCCGTAGCGACCAATATCCGTAAGAAAGAACTGATCGATAACGAAGAACCGGAAAGTAAATCTAACATCTAAATTCCCAATACCATGTCAGAAAGAATCGTCATAGACCCCATCACCCGCATTGAAGGCCATCTACGGGTAGAAGCAGCCATCGAAGGCGGCAAAATAAAAGAGGCATACAGTTCCGGTACAATGGTACGCGGAATAGAAAATATTGTACGCAACCGTGATCCCCGCGATGCCTGGGTATTTGTGGGACGTGTTTGCGGTGTGTGTACTTCCATTCATTCGCTCTGCTCCGTGCGTGCGGTGGAACAGGCGTTGGACATCACCATTCCTCCCAATGCGGAGATGGTGCGCAATATTATGGAAGCAGTACTTTACATGCATGACCATACAGTCCATTTCTACCAGTTGCATGCGCTGGACTGGGTCGATATCGTATCGGCTCTGAAAGCAGACCCGAAAGCAGCAGCCCTCCTCGCCCAGCAACTATCGCCGTGGGCCAAAAATACGGAAGGATATTTCAGAAATACACAGGAACGCCTGAAGAAATTCGTTGCCAGCGGACAGCTCGGTATCTTCGCCAACGGATATTGGGGTCATCCTGCCTATAAACTGACACCGGAACAGAACCTGATTGCAACCGTCCATTATCTGGATGCGCTGGAATGGCAAAAGGAGATAGTCAAAGTACATGCCGTATTCGGTGGTAAGAACCCGCATCCGAACTTCCTGGTAGGCGGTATGCCGTGCAGCATCGACCTCAACGAAGCAAATGCGATCAATTCCGAACGCCTGGCGCTGGTTAAGCAAAAGCTCCAGGAAGGGAAAGACTTTATCGACCAGGTATATATCCCGGATTTGCTGATGATCGCCGAAGTCTATAAAGACGAATGGAGCAAGATAGGCGGCGGCGTAAGCAACTATCTGTCATACGGCGATTTTCCCTTACATGGGTATGCCGGTATCGAAGATTATCTGAGTCCGCGCGGTATCGTGCTCGACCGTGACCTGAGCAAAGTCCATCCGGTAGATGCCAATTCTCCGGAAGAAATCAAAGAATATATCTACCACTCCTGGTACAAATATACCGAAGGTGACAAAGCCGGCCTGCATCCGTACGACGGAGAGACAAACCTGGAATATACCGGTCCGAAGCCTCCTTATAAACATTTGGACGTAGAAGATAAATATAGCTGGATCAAAACGCCGCGCTGGAAAGGCCAGCCGATGGAAGTAGGTCCGCTTGCCCGCCTGATCGTGGCATACGCTGCAGGCAAAGAACCTCAGAAAACAGCAGTCGATAATGTATTGAAGCAACTGAACCTCCCGGCTGAAGCCCTGTTTTCCACTCTGGGACGCACGGCTGCCCGCGGAATCGAGACACAGCTGGTTGCCGGCTGGTCGCTCGAATTTTTCGACCAGTTGATGAAGAACCTGGAGAACGGAGATTCCCGTATGGCGAATCCGGTCATGTGGGAAAACGAGAACTGGCCGAAGAAAGCGCAAGGCGTAGGACTGACAGAAGCTCCGCGCGGTGCACTGGCTCATTTTATCGTTATCGAAAACAACCGGGTAAAGAATTATCAGATGGTTGTTCCCACCACCTGGAACGCTTCGCCGAGAGACGAGAACGGAAACTTATCTCCTTACGAATCAGCCCTGATCGGTACACCGATCCACGATGCCAATCAGCCGCTTGAAATCCTCCGGACGATCCATTCCTTCGACCCGTGCCTGGCTTGTGCCGTGCATCTGTATGACGAGGAAGGGAAGTATGTGCACCAAATGGATACGTTTTAAAAAGTATTGCTATGAAAAGTCGTAAGAAACGTCTGAGAGAAGTATACGTATGGGAGCTTCCCGTACGTATTTATCACTGGGTAAATGCATTATGTATCGTTATACTTTGTATTACCGGGTTTATCATTGCCGATCCTCCTGCCATACTGAATGCATCGGAAGCCTATTTCAGTTACTGGTTCGGAGTGGTCCGTTTCATCCATTTTGTAGCGGCTTTCGTTTTCTTCTTCAACTTCGTGTTCCGCCTGTATTGGGGATTTGTGGGAAACCGCTTCGCCCGATGGAACAACTTCATCCCGCTAAAGAAATCGCAATGGCAGGAAGTATGGGAAGTGATCAAGGTCGATATCCTGATGATAAAGAACAAGCCGGTCGACAGTATCGGGCATAATGCACTGGCAAGCCTGATCTATTTCGGCACGTTCTGGGCATTCCTGTTACAAAGTATTACAGGTTTCGGACTGTATGCCAAAATGAGCCAGTCGGTCTTCCCTCAACTGTTTGCCTGGACCATTCCTTTAATGGGCGGCGATTTGATGGCACGCCAGATCCACCATTTCCTGATGTGGTTCTTTATCCTGTTCGCCATTGTCCATGTATATCTGGTATTCTACCACGATTACATCGAGCAACGCGGTGAAACTTCCTCTATCATTGGAGGCTGGAAGTTCATTGAAGAAGACATTGCAGACAAGGAAGAGGTTACAGAGACAGCCGAGACAATCACCAAGATCGCGAAGAAACATGAATAAAACTCTTATATTAGGTGTCGGCAACTTGTTACTGAAAGACGAAGGAGTCGGTATCCACGTGATCCGTGCCCTGGAGAAAGAAACGCTTCCCGCCCATGTCACCCTGATGGATGGCGGGACGGGAGGCTTGCATCTGATCAGCTGGCTGACGGGTTATGACCATATCATCATGGTAGACGCCACCCTCGACACCAATCCGCCGGGAACAGTCCGTCTCATCCGTCCGAAATACGCCAGCGATTATCCTCCCCTAATGAGTGCACACGAAATCGGACTTCGCGACATGATCGAAACGATGATCCTGACCGGCGATCTGCCGGAAGTCCATCTGATCGTCGTCTCGGCAGCCAATCTGAATGAAGTAAATATGGAACTGACCCCGGAAGTGGAAGCTTCCATCCCTGAGGTAATAAAGATCATACGGGAGCTGATATAAGAAGAATGACTATATTTCGCTATCCATTGCCCAATTCATTGTCCGTCCGACCGCCTTATGCCAGTCTGTAAGTAAAGCCAGCGCTGTTTCAGGTTTCATCTTGGCGGTAAATATAGTATCGAGCGACCATTGCTCTTTCAGCTCATCCGTATCTTTCCAATAGTTCACAGCCAATCCCGCCAAATAAGCAGCCCCCAAAGCCGTTGTTTCAATGATGCTGGGGCGTACTACCGGACACCGGCTGATGTCTGCCTGAAACTGCATCAGGAAATTATTTGCTATCGCACCGCCATCCACACGGATCTCCTTCGGTTTGGCCTGAATATCATTTTCCATCGCGATCAGTACGTCATATACCTGATAACAAATACCTTCCAGAGCCGCACGTGTCAGATGCGCCGCCGTCGTACCACGGGTAATGCCGATGATTGCACCACGTGCATACTGGTCCCAGTACGGAGCCCCCAAACCGGTCAGTGCCGGAACAAAATAGACACCGCCATTGTCGGAAACCGATTTCGCCATCTGTTCCGTTACCGGAGCATTCGGAATCAATCCGATACCGTCACGAAGCCACTGGATAACCGCACCGCCGACAAACACACTGCCTTCAAGCGCATAAGTCACCTGGTCACCCAACTTCCAGGCAATCGTCGTCAACAGGTTATTCTGCGAAAGTACTGGCTTGTCGCCTGTATTTACGATCATAAAACACCCTGTTCCGTAAGTCGTCTTCATCATCCCTTTATCCAGGCACAACTGCCCGAACAAAGCAGCCTGCTGGTCGCCTGCCATTCCGGAAACAGGAATGCCGGTCTTAAATATCGGCGTAGAGGTTTCGCAATAGACCTCGCTACTGCTCTTCACCTCCGGCAACATGGAGGACGGGATCGTGAACAGATCGAGCAACTCCTGATCCCATTGCAAGGTATTTATATTGAATAACATAGTTCGGGAGGCATTCGTGACATCGGTAATGAACTGCGAACCCCGCGTCAGTTTCCAGACCAGCCAGGAATCGACCGTACCGAAACAAAGTTCTCCCCGCTCCGCCCGTTCACGGATACCTTTCACATGATCCAGTATCCATTTGACCTTTGTTGCCGAGAAATAAGCATCGATCACCAATCCGGTCTTTTGCTGGATGAAATCGGAATAACCTTCCGCTTTCAGTTCCTCGCAGTAGTCAGCCGTCCGTCGGTCCTGCCACACAATCGCATTGTAAACAGGAAAACCTGTCTCACGGTCCCAGACAATCGTCGTCTCCCGCTGGTTGGCAATACCGATACAGACAATATGATCATCCGTCACGTCGGCTTTTGCCATCGCTTCCTTTATCGCGAGCGATTGCGTATACCAGATCTCGTTCGGGTCATGTTCTACCCAACCCGGCTTGGGGAAATATTGTTGGAATGTTTTCTGCGAAAGAGTGATGACCTGTCCCTGACGATTAAACAGGATGGCACGGGATGTTGTTGTTCCCTGATCGATAGCCAATACATATTTATGTCTGAAATTCATGTTATATCACTTTATAATCAGTAAACCACTTTCCTTAGGAATAAGTTCAGTTTATCCTAAAAAAGGAACTCCCGCAAATCTAATAAATAATTTAGATTTGCGGGAGTTGTATTTCAACTAATCCAGTCTACTATTCAAACATTTTATCGATACCTCCTGCATCTGCCGGGATACTCTTTCGTTCTTCTTCCGTTATCGTTTTGCAAGGATCGGCATATTGTTCAGGAACATCGAAGTCTTCCTCTTCCGAATAACCGAGCGTTTTGTCGGCATACACCTTCTGCATGAATAAGCCGTAGATAGGCAATGCCATACTTGCCCCCTGCCCTTCCTGAAGACGGTCGAAATGAATAGAACGGTCTTCTCCTCCGACCCAACAACCGGACACCAAACTAGGCGTGAATCCCATAAACCAACCGTCGGAATTGTTTTGCGTCGTTCCGGTCTTACCGCCCATCGGCGCCTTGATGCCATAACGGAAACGAACACGTCCTCCGGTTCCACCATCAATCACGCTCCTCAACATATATAACATCTTATAGGAAGCATCTTCCGGCAACACCTCACTCATTTGTTGATTGAAACTAGCTATCGTATTCCCATACTGGTCTTCGATACGGGTTACATACATAGGCTCGACGCGAATACCTTTATTGGCAAAGGTCGTATAAGCTCCTACCATTTCACCTACCGATACATCCGGTGTTCCCAAAGAGACAGAAATAACAGGATCGATATTCCCTTTTATTCCAAAAGAATGCAACAGACGAACAAACGTATAAGGAGAAAGCTGCTTCATCAAATAAGCAGTCACCCAGTTCGAAGAGTTCTGCAATCCCCACTGCAACGTAACCATTTCACCGACCCTCTTGGCTCCGGCATTCTTTGGAGCCCAAAGTATCCCGTTTTCATCCGTCAACTTCTGTTCGACATGCAACATTTCATCGCACGGACTAAAGCCTTCAATCATCGCCAACGAGTACAGGAACGGCTTAATAGTAGAACCCACCTGCCTGCGGCCGCCATTGATCATATCATACTGGAAATCATTATAATCGATCCCGCCGACATATGCCTTCACATATCCGGTACGCGGGTCCATCGACATAAACGCCGTACGCAGGAAGCTCTTATGGTAACGGATAGAATCCCATGGAGACATAATCGTATCAACCGGACCGTTCCAGCTAAACACGCTCATTTCTACCGGCTTCTGGAACTCCTTACGCATATCGGCTTCGCTCATACCTTCCTTCTTCATCGCACGGTAACGGTCTGTCTGATGCATAGCGCGCATCAACATCGTATCCACCTGTCCGGCTCTCACATCACGGGAAAACGGAGCATAACTACGTCCTTTCTTTTCTTTGAAGAAAGCAGGTTGCAAAGTTCCGCCTATATGTTCACGAACAGCATCTTCGGCATATTGCTGCATACGCGAATCAATAGTTGTATAAATTTTAAGACCGTCTGTATATACATTATAATATTGTCCATCCGCTTTCTTATTCTTATTACACCAACCGTATAACGGGTTCGTCTCCCATGCCAACGAGTCTTCCGAGAATTTCTGACCTTGCCAGGAGGCATAGCGCTTACGCTCCGGTTTCTTCGCCGTCAGGACAAGACGAAGATATTCACGGAAATAAGGAGCTGGTCCGTCTTTGTGGTCCATACGGCTGAAACGGACAGTCAGAGGTAATGCTTTCAGAGAATCACATTCCGCCCGGCTGATATACCCTGCCTTTTCCATCTGATCCAGAACGGTGTTACGGCGTCCGCGGGTACGTTCATTCTGACGAACAGGATTGAAATAAGAAGGATTCTTACACATTCCCACCAGTGTCGCCGCTTCTTCTATCTTTAAATTCTTGGGGGTTGTTCCGAAATAGACACGTGCAGCCGATTGAATACCGACCGCATTATACAGGAAGTCAAATTTATTCAAATACATGCTGATAATCTCTTCCTTGGTATAATAACGTTCCAATTGAACGGCAATCACCCATTCGATCGGTTTCTGGAACAGGCGTTCCATAAAGTTATCGGCACTCGGTGAGAAAAGCTGTTTTGCCAGCTGCTGGGTAATGGTACTACCACCGCCACCACTCTTCTGCATCAGGATACCGCGTTTCACAACAGCGCGGAACAATCCCTGCGCATCGATACCGCTATGTTGTGCATAACGAATATCTTCGGTAGCTATCAAGGCTTTCACCAGGTCGGGAGAAAGATCCTTATAATTTGTCATGATACGGTTATCCTGACTATGGGCATAACTTCCCAATGTCTTTCCGTCAGATGAAATGATCTGGGATGCATATTTGTCGATAGGATTTTCGAGCTGTTCCACCGGCGGCATATACCCGATAGAGCCATTAGCTATTGCGGTAAAAATCAGAAATACAGTTCCTACTGCTGCCGCAAACAGTACCCAGAATGTAATTATAATGCCTTTTGTTACTTTTGAAGCCATCTTCTTATTCGCTTAGAAATCGCAAAGATAAGAAATTAAACCAATAATATAACTCCCAGGCTAATTAAACCGATGAAAACCCAAAGCACCACCCCTTGCACCATCGGACGGACACCGACCTGTTTGATTACTTTTCTTGATAATCCGGCTCCGATAAGGAAGAGAGTGACAGTCAATCCCTTTTTTGCCAACCAAACCAACGAACCTGTCACTGTTTCGGGGATCGTTAAAAAGGTGTTGGCAACCATTGCCAAAATGAAAAAGAAGATAAACCAGGGGATAGCAATCTTACCACCTTTTTGCTTGAAGAGGAACATGGTCACGATCGTAATCGGAATAATCCACAAAGCACGCGTCAACTTAACCATCGTAGCGATTTCAAGCGCTTTCTCGCCATAAGCGGCACCGGCACCGACCACCGAACTGGTGTCGTGGATAGCAATAGCCGCCCACATGCCGAATTGCTCCTGTGTCATATTGAGTAAATGACCGATAGGGGGAAAGATAAACAGCGCAATTGCATTCAGGATAAAGATCGTACCCAGTGCCATCGACATTTCATTATCGTTAGCTTTCACTACCGGCCCTACGGCTGCAATGGCGCTACCGCCGCAAATAGCTGTCCCGGCAGAGATCAGATAAGCGGTTTTCCTATCCATCATCAGGCGTTTGCCCAGATATATACCCAACACCAGTACAGCCGCCACCGACACAATGGTGAAAAGCATGCCTTCCTTCCCTGTCTTCAGCGACTCGTGCAGATTCATACCGAACCCGAGCCCAACGACCGAAAACTGTAGCAGATATTTGGATGTCTTCTTACTAAACTTAGGAAAAGGCTGCCCGGCTGTCATCCCGAGTGTAAGCCCTAGAAACAGGGCTATTGCGGGCGATATAAAAGGCATCAGGCATAAAATAAAAAGAAGAATGAAAAGAGGTTTGTTATACTTCGCAAGCACTTGTTCAATTGTGTTCATTACTATAATATCTTAGTTATCCTTATATTTTTGACGGCGCAAAGGTAAATTTAAAAAAGATATCATACCAATCACATTATGGAATAGATGATAACTTGAAGTTATAACCCTCCTTTCATTCTGATTGTTCAGATTTTGGCAAGCGCCTCTTCCAAATCAGCCAGCAAATCCTCAATATGTTCCGTCCCGATCGACAAACGAACTGTTCCCGGATAAATTTCCTGGTCTACCAGTTCTTCGGCACTCAATTGAGAATGGGTCGTACTTGCCGGATGAATAACAAGAGATTTGACATCGGCAACATTTGCCAACAAAGAGAAAATCTCCAAACTGTCGATGAAGCGGTGTGCTTCCTCCTGACCGCCTTTCAGCTCGAAAGTAAAAATGGAACCGCCGCCTTTGGGAAAATAACGTTTATATAAAGCATGGTCGGGATGATCCGGCAGTGACGGGTGGTTTACCTTTTTCACTTTCGGATGATCTTTCAGAAAATCCACGACTTTCAAGGCATTTTCCACATGGCGTTCCACACGCAAAGAAAGTGTCTCCAGCCCCTGTAATAAAATGAATGCATTGAAAGGACTGATGCAGGCTCCGGTATCACGCAAGAGGATAGCACGAATACGGGTAACATACGCTGCCGGACCGGCAGCATCGACAAAACGTACGCCATGATAACTCGGGTCGGGCTCAGTCAGTTGCGGGAATTTGCCGGAAGCGACCCAGTCGAACTTACCGGAATCGACAATCACACCACCCAGCGATGTGCCATGCCCGCCTATAAACTTGGTCGCAGAATGTACTACGATATCAGCCCCGTACTCGATCGGACGGATCAGATAAGGAGTTCCGAACGTATTGTCGACGATCAAAGGCATCTTGTGGCGATGGGCAATATCAGCGACTACCTCTATATCTATAATATTGGAATTAGGATTTCCCAGGGTTTCAATGAAGACAGCCTTTGTATTCGGTTGAATGGCTTTCTCGAAATTCGACAGGTCAGCCGGATCGACAAAGGTGGCGGTTATCCCATAAGCAGGCAATGTATGCGCCAGCAGATTATAACTACCGCCATAAATGGTTTTAGCAGCAACGATATGGTCACCGGCACGGGCAATATTCTCAAATGCATAGGTAATAGCAGCAGCACCGGAGGCTACAGCCAGCCCTGCTACACCACCTTCCAGGACAGCTACCCGTTGTTCAAAAACACCTTGAGTCGAATTAGTCAAGCGTCCGTATATGTTACCCGGATCCTGCAGACCGAAACGGGCTGCGGCATGTGCCGAGTTATGAAACACATAAGATGTTGTCTGATAAATAGGAACTGCACGTGAATCTGTTGCCGGATCTGCCTGTTCCTGTCCCACATGAAGCTGTAAAGTCTCAAAATGCAATTCTCTTTTTGCCATGATCGTATTCTTTTTAGTTTAACTGATTATCGAATTATTCACCAGCAAAAGTATAATACATGGAAATATCAAACAAGAAATATTGATAATACAGAAAATAACCCTATTTTTGCATCAGTACACAGAATGAACAAACCGGATAATAGTTAAAATACCCCCAATAAAAGAATTTTATTCTATGGAGACTCTTGATAAAAAGGATTTGCAGATACTTCGTACGCTGCAGGAGAATGCACGATTGACGACGAAAGAGCTTGCCGCCCGGGTAAACCTTTCGTCCACACCTGTTTTTGAACGTCTCAGACGTTTGGAGAACGGGGGATATATAAAGAAGTATATCGCCGTATTGGATGCGGAAAAGCTGAACCTGGGCTTTGTCGTCTTTTGCCGCGTCAAACTCAGTAAGCTCAATAAAGAGATAGCGACTGATTTCACACGGATCATACAGGAGATACCTGAAGTAACCGAATGTTATAATATATCAGGCAGTTACGATTACCTGCTAAAGATACATGCCCCCAATATGAAGCATTATCAAGAATTTATCCTGAATGTCCTGGGAACGATCGACAGCCTGGGATCACTGGAAAGTACTTTTGTGATGGATGAAGTAAAACACGATTACGGTATCCATATCTGACCTTATTTATAGGCTTGCATATACCGGATAAAACTCTCCTCCAGTCCGCCGCTCTGCCCTTGCAACTGCACAAAGGAGAACATACGTTCGGCTGAAAAGTCCGTGATATCGATCACTTTCAATGAACCCGACATCAGTTCGCGGGTAACGGCACGCACCGATACGATCGCAAGGACATCCGAATTTTCAAGAAACAACTTGATACTTTCGGTACTTCCCAGTTGCATCAGCACATTTAACTGAGACAATTTGATCTGATGCTCGGCAAGCGTAGATTCCAGGACAGATAATGTTCCCGAGCCATTTTCACGGAGCACCAGCGGCAGAGTGCAAAGCTGCTCCAGCGACAGTTCTTCAAAATGGGCGAGCTTGCTGCCGGTATGTGTAACTACCACCAACTCGTCTTTCATAAAAGGCGTATAGTGGAGGGAGCTCTGGCGAATCTTCCCTTCCACCAGCCCCAAAGTGATCTTTCCTTCACACAAAGCCTTTTCGATATCATGGCTGTTACCGTTCAGCAAAGAAGCGCGTATATCGGGAAACTTCCTGATAAAAGAAGATAATATAGGAGGCAAAACATATTGGGCAATCGTGGTACTCGCCCCCAGGCGCAGGTCGCCGCAGATATTATCGGTCAGCAGATTCATCTCGAAATCCAGTTGCCGGTAAGCGGCAAGCAACGTATTAGTATGCGACAAAAGCAATTCCCCTGCCCGTGTCAGCACGATACGGCTACCGGTACGGTCGAACAACGGCATCTTATACTGCATCTCCAGTTCATGAATATGTTTGCTTATAGCGGGCTGGCTTATATACAACTCTTTGGAAGCTTTCGTAAAGCTCAGGTTAGTCGCTACGCTGTAAAATACCTTCAGGCGAAAATCCATATTCCTATATTCTTTTAAATAAACTTATCTGGTACAAAGATATGGGTTTATTTACATACTTTTGTATGACCAATACATGAAGACAATATGAAGATCAATAAAAAAGTAGTTACAACTATTATCGTTATTGCTGTTACCCTGTTCTTTATCCTGCCGGGTATCGGCTTCAGTATTCTGAACTGGGGTGTTCTCCCTCCGGAGAAACTGACTCCGCTCGTCATCGAACAGACCAATAAATTCCTTGATGCCCACCTGGATTGCGAACGGATCGAGCTTACTTATTTCGAAACATACCCGCATCTGGGCATCCGGCTTACGAACGGTCACCTGATCTCGCATGCTGCAGAAGACTCTACTGCGCACGAAGAAGAACTGGCCATTCCATCCGATTCGTTGCTTGCTTTCAAAACAGCCGTTATCTCCCTCCGGCCAACCGACTTTCTTTTCGGCGGCAAGATAACCATCGGCGAGTTTAGCCTCGAAGAACCCCGCTTCTACGGTTACGTCAATAAAAAAGGGGCTGCCAACTGGGATATTTATTCCAGTGAACCCGATTCTGCCGAGACCGACAAAAAGCCTTTGCCACCTATCGACCTGCAAAAAGTCCGTATCTCAAATGGCCGTTTCACTTACGACGACCGTGAAGCAGACTTATTTGCCGAGATCAACGGTTTCTTCCTTAACATGGACGGCTCGCTGACCGACGGGAAGAACAAGCTGGACATTGAAACCGGCTCTACCTCTATTCTTTTCAGTAGTCCGACCTATACATTAGAAAATAAACTGGCGCTGAAGCTAAAAAGCCAACTCCTGTTATCCGACAACTTCAATACAATCACATTGAACGATGCCGAATTGCTGGTAAACAACCTGCCTTTTACAGCCAACGGTTCTGTCAGCAGCCTGCCGCCGCTGAAACAGACCAAAATAGACATGGAAGTCGGACTTAAAGTATCCGATATGAACGATCTGCTGAAATTCATACCCGATGCCTACTTCCAACACAGAGAAAAAATAGAAGCTAAAGGTGCAGTCATCGTGGAAGGTAACATACATGGTTACCTGGGCGACAGCATTGTCCCCTCGGTCAACCTATGCTGTAAAATAGAGAATGGCTCTTACCACGTCAAAGGTCTCAAACAGGGGATCGACACCCTACAGATGGATATGGACCTCCATCTGAACGGCATGTATCCCGACTCTTCTTTCGTCTCGTTGGAACAACTGACATTAAAAGGTCTGACAACATCCCTGAATATGAACGGAAAAGTCACCAATCTGCTGACTTCCCCCAATATAGATACAAATATTAAAGGAAAGATAGATTTCACACGGCTGGCAAAAGAATTCCTGAACCCGGACACCCTATTCCTCCAGGGAGTAATGGATGCCGACCTTTCTGCCTCGTTCAATGTGGATGACCTGCTGAACAGCCAGTACGGAAAAGTACATGCGTCAGGCCGTTTGAATATCGATACATTGAAAGCCTACAGTAAACCGTTGGGAATGGATGTCTTTATTACCAATGCAGCTTTCTCGGTCGATTCGACCCAGTTAAGTAGTTCTTACCTGGAAAATAAGGACCTGTTAAGCATAACACTGTCCGTCGACAGCCTGAATGTCAAATATCAGGACGATATCAGTACCAACATCAGCCGATTGGCTATACAGGCAAAAACATCACCGGTAATCGATACGACAGCCGTTATCCCAATGACAGCACAGTTAAAATTCGATTATCTGCGTACCCGTCTTCCCGACTCCGTATGGCTGGTTGCCGGACAGACTGTTATGAAAGGCGGCATCAAATCATCCGCATCCAACAAACTCATACCGACTGCCGGAGCTACCATCTCTGTCGATACCCTGCATTATTTCATTCTGCCAATGCGTACCGGAATGATCCTCTCCGGAAATACATTTAATATAGAAGCTCTTCCCTACCGGGATGCCATACGTCAACGCAGGCTGGCCCGGACCGATACGACTACGCAAACAGCGACAAGAGTAGCACGTACACGCCGTCCAAGAATACCTGGTCAGGTACAGGCAGACACAACCGATGTGACAACGCAGTTATTACGTCGCTGGGAAGTACGTGGCAGTCTTTCGTTCAACAAAATGCGCGGATTCAGCCGCCTGCTGCCTCTACCGATGAGAATAGATCAGACAACCATGAAGTTCAACACCAACGACATTACACTCACCGATGCACACCTGCATCTGGGAAAAAGCGATTTCATGCTGAACGGAGAAATAAAACGTATCCGCCAAGCCATGTTGCGAGGAGGAAAATTACAGGGCAACTTCTCCCTGACATCCGACTATATCGACTGTAACCAGCTAATGAAAGCGATGAACTCTGGCATGCAATATTCGGAACAACATGCCGCAACAGCCGACCAGTCAGCTATCGACGAAGAAAATCTCGTCACAATGGATACCCATACATTGCAGGATTCCATTGCTACAGCCACATTAGACACGACAGACCGGGTATTCGTTATCCCTGCTTATCTGGATATGACGCTTCATACAGATGCGAAAAAGATCGATTTCAAAGATGTCGAACTAAGCAATGTTCTTGGTGAAGTGATCATCCGCGATCAGAGCATCAACCTCAGCAATCTCAAGATGGATTCGAATATCGGTCGTGGAAATATGACTATGTTCTACACGGCTAAGGATGAAAGCGGTGCTTCTGCTGGTTTCGATCTCGATCTGGAAAATGTCATGGTCGAGAAATTAATCGGATTATACCCCGCCATCGATACCCTGGTTCCTATGTTACGTTCTTTCGAGGGTGTAGTAGACTGCCAGATCACAGCCACCTGCAAAATGGACTCAGTAATGTCACTCGATCTCCCCTCTTTAAATTCAGCCTGCTATCTGCATGGAGAAAATATGGTGCTGCTCGATGGCGAAACTTTTACGGAAATATCCAAGACGCTTATGTTCAAGAATAAGAAACGAAATGTGATAGACAGTATCTCCGTAGACTTGGCCATTAAGGACAATAAAATCGAAGTATTCCCTTTCCTGGTTGAAATGGACAGATACAAAGTGGCAGTCGGAGGAACGCACAATCTGGATATGACGTTCAACTACCATCTATCCGTACTCAAATCACCCGTTCCTTTCAAACTGGGAATAGATATCACCGGCAACCTGGACGATTTCAAATACAAGATCGTGAAATGCCGCTACAAAGATCTCTTCAAACCGGCCAAAGAAGCCGAACTGGATAGCACGCGCACAAATGTCCGCAAAGAAATACGCGAGTCGATACGTAAACAAATAAAAGAGACTGCTCCCGAATTGGTGAGCAGCCTCTCTTCAAATCATTCAGCGATTTCTCCGGATGGAGAAACCAATGTTCTGTAATTAACGGCCGGAGTACATCCGGTCGTAATATTTCATATAATCGCCGCCGGTAATATCTTCTACCCATTGTTGGTTTTCCAGATACCAGCGGATCGTTTTTACGATACCGACCTCAAAGCTGGTTTCAGGTGTCCAACCCAGTTCTGTGGATATTTTTGTCGGATCGATGGCATAACGTTGATCGTGTCCGAGCCGGTCTTTTACGAAAGTAATCAAGCTTTCATTGATCCAGTCGATCCTAATCTCTCCGTCAGGACCGATCTCTTTCTTCTTCAATACCTGACGGTATTCAGGTTGCTCAGTCATCAACCGGCGGATTGTCTGAATGGTCAACTTCACAATCTCGATATTCTGTTTTTCGTTATGTCCACCTACATTATATACTTCGCCTGCCCGCCCCCGATGGATAACCGCATCGATCGCCTTGCAATGGTCTTCCACATACAACCAGTCCCTTACATTGGTGCCGTCGCCATATACAGGTAAAGATTTCCCTTCCAGGATATTTTTTATAATAAGCGGGATCAGCTTTTCCGGAAAATGATAAGGACCATAATTATTGGAACAGCGGGTAATGCTTACCGGCATTTTATAGGTATCTGCATAAGCCTTTACAAACAAATCGGCACTGGTCTTGGATGCACTGTAAGGACTTCTCGGATCCAATGGAGTCGTTTCGTGGAAATAGCCTTCCGCTCCCAGACTGCCATATACCTCATCGGTCGACACCTGGTGAAAACGTACGCCTTCGCGCCACAACGGATAACCAGTCTCGGCTTTTCCCGTTACCCAGGCTTTGCGCGCGGCATCCAGTAAGTTTTGCGTCCCCAGAATATTTGTCACCAGAAACAACTGCGGGTTTTCAATACTACGGTCGACATGACTCTCTGCTGCAAAATTGACGACATAATCAAATTTATATTTTGCAAAAAGTTCATCAGCCAAATCACGGTCGCAGATATCTCCCTTTACAAACTCACAACGTTCGCCATCGATATCCTCTGCTATTGTACCCAGATTACCTGCATAAGTAAGCAAGTCAAGAACTACGATCTTTATATCCTGATGCTCAGCCAGCATATATTTGATAAAGTTGGCACCAATAAAACCAGCGGCACCTGTAACCAAATAAGTCTTCATCGTCCGTATTATTTATATGTATAATTAATTTCTGCTTCGCTCAATAGGGGCGATTTTGTGTCTTTCTCCGATAAGGTCAATGCTTCCGCATCCGTGATCTTCCAATCTATCCCTATCGAAGGATCATCAAAGCGTAATCCCCTTTCATGGCTTGGCATGTAAGGATTATCTACCTTATATGTAAATACAGCCTCGTCGCTCAACACATGAAATCCATGAGCAAATCCCTGAGGGATAAAAAACTGGCGTTTATTCTCTGCCGAAAGTTCGACAGCCACATATTTTCCGAACGTCGGTGAACCGACACGAATATCTACAGCCACATCCAGAACACGTCCGGTGATTACCCGTACTAACTTCGACTGCGAATAAGGAGCCAGCTGATAATGTAATCCGCGGAGTACTCCTTTGGAAGAACAAGATTCATTATCCTGAATAAAATTTACCTTACCGATATGTTGTTCGAACTCGTCCTTCTTCCAGGCTTCCATAAAATACCCCCGTGCATCATTAAAAACCTTAGGTTCAATAATCCACATACCTGGAATTTCTGTCTCAATATAATTCATCCTTTCATTTTTATAACTAACAGAAGACAAAGTAACTTCTTTTTCCTTAGTTCTGCAACTATCAACGCCTGCAAAAAGAATGAAAAAGATTTGCATATTCCAAACATAATGCCTTTCTTTGCACTCGCAAAAACGATAAGACGTTATTTGAAACAAACGGTTCCTTGGATGAGTGGCTTAGTCAGCGGTCTGCAAAACCGTGTACGGCGGTTCGAATCCGCCAGGAACCTCAAAAGAGATAAACTCATCGTTGAAGCAAAACAAAGTCCGGTTCCTTGGATGAGTGGCTTAGTCAGTGGTCTGCAAAACCATGTACGGCGGTTCGAATCCGCCAGGAACCTCCAAAACAGAAGGATTGGAAAGTAAATTTCTAATCCTTTTTTATTTTCATTGAAGGGGAACAACAAGCCTTCCACCACACACATCCTCCTATTAACACGACACCGAAAATTTTCCAGATCCTTATAGAGGATGACTGATTATATTCCTTATTTTCAGAGAAAGAGGACTGGTTTGTTTGTTGATGGATTATCTCCAATAATGAATTATTCGTATGATCGATCGTATCGATCATGTTATGATGTTTGTTGCCTTGTAGTAAGGTTATTTCTGTAGTATATTGATAGCCAGCGCTATCGGGTGGTGAAAAGACCATCCGGGTTATATTCCAGTTTATGGAATCTTTCGTGTATATTTTATGGCTTAAAGAAGAAGAATCTTTAAGAGAATGTACCAGTGAATCTATTTGGATAGCCTGTCCCTTTTTTACACTTTCCTGTCGTATCCGGCAAGAGGGTAACAGAATAAGTAAACATAACAACATATAAAATAACACCTGCATCCGGTTATGACCTCTTTCTTTTAAGGAGATATGCAGAAACTTTCGTTTTCTGTACAGGATAGCTTGATCGAAAAGTAACCCCGACTTTTTCAGTATCTCCAGTAACCGACCCGGCCCTTCCGGTATATAACAATCGGCAGCCTCCCCGTTTCGGTGTTGACTAGTAGCAACGCCACCGGCCAAACGGTTTACCGCATCACTGCGATACCCGCTCAAAATGGCAATCGGACCATTATTCAACCGCCTTAACGGCTCCAGTAAGTGAGTGGCAAGATAAGCCAGGGCATGGCAAGCAACAGACGGAGGTTCGTTATCCAAACCGTTTACTACCGCTATATTACTGTAAGTCAGTTCCTCCTTGCTGAAATGTTCGCTCAGCATGGTTTTATGTGTTGTGTTACTCATGATTGTTGATTTTAAATTTATATGTATAATCCACTCCGAAAAGAGCTCCTGCAAATGTGCTGATCTCACCAAAGGCCACCAGTACGCTACTATCTATCAATCCGTCAGGGGCTACCCAAAAACCGCTGAAGAGAAGAACAATCCCGCTCACTGTGAGCAGGACTGCAATAATTAACTGAATCGTTATCCGTTTCATAAACCTCTACCCTTTTAACTGTCAACTGTCACTTGTCAACTGTCAACTACTCTATCACCGGTCTGTCGTCTTCCCCACCGCCATTCTCTTCATCCTTCTTTTCAGACAACTTCTCAAAGCTGACCTGGCTTTTAATGGTACGGAGTGCTTTCCCTGGGAAAAAGCGAACCTTAGGTTCACGGATCAGATTTGTATCAAAAGATTTTTCGTCCGTCACCCCGGGAGACCCGATAGTAAAACGGAAAGTACCCAATTCCCCGACAGTGACACGTCGTCCATGTTGCAGATGACGCACTAATATGACATTCATACGGTCCAATACCGCTTTCACCACAGCACTACCTACCCCGGAGCTATCGCCTACCTCCTCCACAAATTCATCAAATCCCACAAAATCACCCGAAACAATTTGTGCATACTTCTTTTCCGGAATATCCTTCTTATCATTTCCCAAATTCTTTTTAACCACCAGTTTATACTTTACACTCATGACTACAATAATTTAACAGATTAATATTCAAGTACTTTATCGACATCGATACAACAAAGATAAACCGGTAAAAAAATGAAATATGCTGAAATATGCAGCACATATAAGACCTGCAGGCAGGCTGTCGGCGTTTTAAATAAAAATACGAGACAATCCTTGTAGATTTCAGAAGGGGGGAATTAAGTTTTATTAATCAGAAGGCTACTATTTGGGCTCATTATCAGCTTTCCATAGATCAAGCAGGTCACTAAAATCATCCGAAGTAAATTCTTTACGAAGTAGATCTCCCAAATATTCGACCGATTTATTATCGTGAAAAACAAGGAGAAGCACAAAAGACAGGTGTAGATAAGAAGGCATAAAACCATCCTCCCGCTTTCCTTCCAGTAAAGAGAATACTTTTCGGAGCAGTTCCGGTTGTTGCAGTTCATAGCCGAGCGAACCGATTACCGTTTTATATAATAGAAAATCCAATGATTTTTGCCAATGGTGTTGAAATAAGTCGGTCAGAAATAAGCGGTAGCGGGGAGGTGTATTTTCCCAGTCACAAAAGGCCGTATCGACGGCAGCCTTTTTATAAAGTTCTTGTTCCGGCTCTGGCAAGTTTTCCAATAATGACTTAAACATTTTTACGGAGGGTGTTTTTCTCCCGAAGAGTTCTTTTAGCTTTGTATACATAATGCATTCAGACAGGGGAATGGTTTATCCCTGCCTGAATGCATATACCAAGGTCATACGTCCGCAACGATCACCTATTTCCGATCATTCAATAATCTCAATAAGTCCTTACCGGGTCTGAATTTGACACTGGTACGAGATTTTATCAAGACAGAAATACCGGTACGTGGATTACGTCCAAGACGTTCTGCCTGTTTCCAGGAAGAGAAAGTACCGAAACCTTGCAACATAATGGAACCATCTCTTAATAGTTCGCTTGCCATAACATCTTCGAAGATGTTTATAAAGCGCAAAGAATCCTTTTGGGAGATCGACATCTTTTCTGCGATCTCCCGTGTTAAATCTGATTTATTCATGATTTTATGATTATAAAGAATAAATTATTTCAAAAACCTTCCACGCAAACGTTCCACCATAACGACCGGACTTTGTAATTAGACCGATAGCATTGGTCGATTCTATCCATTTTTTAGGAGAGAGAGTAAAAGCATTCAATCCTGCCTCTTTTCTAAACCTATCGAATTCGATAGGTTTAATTACATACCACAATAAAAGTATCCGAGGTTTTAAATCGAGCTATATCCGTAATACAGATATAATCTTCTTCATTCACTTTAATGACTGTCACTTCCGTGTCTTTTACCGTAATTTTTGCCATAGCTATATGTTTTATTGTTAATTACGGTAAAGATACAGATTATATTTACAACAATCAATCTTTTATATTTCAAAGTTTGAAGCAATTTGTCTTCTTCTTGTTAAGTTCAATATGTGAAAGAACGCTTTATTTAAATAATGTCTACAAACACTGTCAGGTTAAGAACTGTTTATATTCATTATATGAAAGAATTTAGAGATTAGTTCTTATCGCGGACACAACGGACACCACCATTGCCTTGTTTGGTTGTTTGACCAGGATCACCTGTTTCCCAACTTATTACACATCGTTGATTTCTATCTGATAGATATACCGAGCTACTCCAATACCAAACATTTATAAATTCCTCACAACCATCTCCTTGTTCTATTTTTTCTTTATTTTCAAACATAGCTCTCAATTCTATCATTGTCGGAAGACGCCAATCTTTATGACCGCCTTCCTCCAAATTAGAACAATAACCAGACATTACATAAAAATTTGCATAACCATATAATGTACCTCCAGCTGTATTCTGTGCTTTTTGTACTTGTATAACATACGATCCTCCTCCCTCAATAAGCGTTTTTCTATTATTATAATCCAGGTCTTCTTCGTTTGCAAATGGAGGATACGAAGATAAGCGACTACCTAACCAAGTTTCATACGCGGTTAGCGACTCCTTATTTATTTCAAGATCAAAAGCGGATAATTTTGCAGCTTGATTTACCGTCACTCTTTTTGAATGATCATTACTACCTTCTACAGCAAAGAAGAAAGTAGCAGAACGAGTTTCATCTGTATTTTCAGGTACAGAGAATGTCACAGTCTGTCCGGTACCCGTTGCAGTAGATTGCTCTATATTAGCAGAAACAGCGTCACTACCCTCCTTCCTGGTTACGATCCAAGGTAACCCTTTTGTCCCTGTGACAGTGACTGTTCCGGTACTTGCCGTACTTTCCAGATCCAACACCGTTGGTGAAACTTCAAACACCGATCCTGCCTGTATTACCGTTATAACCTCTGAGGGTCCCGGATGAGAATCACCGGTTTCATTTCCGACCTGTACCGTGATCATCCCTCTCCGTTCCGAAGCATTTAAGTTTAAAGTTGTCTTGTAATCGATAGTTTGAGAGCCTGTTCCGGTTGTACCGCTTTCCGGAGTTAACAAAGACAACCAATCAGTTCCACTAGTCACTGTAGCAACCCACGGTAAGTCGTGGGTTGCTACAAAACTGTCTGACAGTTTTTCGGCTGCTTCCGGCCCCGGTTTGGGAGTGCGGTCAGTGACAGAGATTGTTGCTCCTGCCTGGGTAACAGATATGCTTTTAGTCAGTTCCGGATAGGTAGTACTGATCGCATCACCCGCCTTTACCAGGATTGTTCCGGTACGGGCTGCTGCGGAAGGATTACTGGATAAAGTCTTAACCTTCAACGATTCTTCAGTACCCGAAGCCTCCGCTCCTGTTTGCGGAGCGTCCCCGTTCCATCCAAGCCATTCTCCCCATTCGGAAGTTAATGTCGCAGACCAGGGTATTCCCCGGGTAGCCGTAAAAGAACCGTTTCCTTCAGAACCTCCACCGGCATCCAGTAATACAGAAGTTCCAGCTGCCAGAACTGACGGATTCTGTCTTACTGTAATTTCTTTTTCTCCGACCGTAAATGAAGTTTCCCGTTCCTCAGCACGGGGATTGGCTGTTACAGTCTTAAACTCCACCCTATAAGGACCTATAAAATCCAGTTTATTACCTGCCTCATACGTTGTTTCTCCTACTACAGCCAACAACCACGTCGGTATCGTAAACGACCAGGGCATTCCCGGGCGGGTTGTTACCTGAAAGATACCCGTAGCCCCTTTCTCCGCCCCCAGATTATCCGGATCCTGCATTTCCGGCACGGTCCCTACCGTTACCCGCTTATCGGAAAAATCTATGCCCGTCAAGGTCACATTTATAGTATAAAGACCGTTCCTCACTATCGTATAATCATTATTCCCATTACCGGGATAAAGCGTAAAAACAACATTTTCATAGCGAACTCCGTCCTGCACGGCATCTCCTGTCAAACGGATGCAGGTTGCATGTGTTACCCCTGCGCCGGTTTTATTGACCGCCTCGTTACCTGTATTGGCTCCTGTTCCGGCCGGATTCTCCGGCAGATACCAATATTGCGTACCGCTATTACCGGGTGAGGTAGCAGTATACGTTTTAAAATCCGCGTCTCCGGTCAGTTGCGTAGGATTTTCCTCTCCGATATATTTCATCTGTACCGGAACATTACACAATTCCAGTGAAGAAGGAAGAAAAGAAAAATTCTTTCCACCTACCAAATAGGTGAATTTTATTTTGGCAAGAGAACGTTTCAACTGAATATCCGCGCTGATATTCTCTTTGATTTCACCCGACCACATACCGGTCATTACACAAAGGTTGTTGTTCGGTAATCCGTCATCCGTAAAAGCATTCTCTACCGAATACGCTTTTAAATCAGATTCAGTAGCAGCTTTCCCCGTCAAATTCCCCGCATTGGCAACCGCCCAAACATGACTAGTCCCTTCTATTCGTTTTAGAGGCAAGTTTACGCTCTCCTGGGATGCCATAGACGAAAAATATTCTTCCGTAACCAAATCGCCGTTCTCCCCATACTGTCCCACCCACAAGTTCAGTATCGTCTTATCGGAGATATCCCCTGGATCGCTTGTCGAGCGAGTAACGGTCTCACTTTCCACCTCCGGAAGGCTGTCCGGTCTTGCCGTTCCACAGGAAGTAAAAGCGACACTTCGAGTATTGGTAACTGTTGTAGCCAGTATATTCAGATGAAAACACGAAGAAACCTCCTCCGCCTTTTCCTCTTTCCCCCCTGTCACCACCTCGCTTTGCGTGCAACCACAAAACAGGCTCAACAAGAAGAGCGCATTCAGCATCACTCCTTTTTTTCTGATCCTTTTTCTTTCCATTTCCCTGTTTGTTACAATACTAGTCAATTTTTCCACCGCCTACCGTCGCGCCTCCCGTCCAGGATATGTCCTCCCAATCGGCTACCACCAAACCGAAAGGAGTTCCGGGGGTAACTTCCGGTTCAGTCGGACGACCGGATGGAGCACCCCCTATATTATCGTCCGTCCATCCGAAAGGAGACCAATCATAGACACTCAGACGAAGCAGACTACGGTCGTTTTCCACTTCCAAGGTAAATACATATTGTTTTCCCTCTTCAAAAACAATATTTTTTGAAATCGTTGCTTCCAATTTTACGGCAATACCGTTGCGGGCCACTGTCACCGCTACCCCGAACGCCTCACTGTTCTTTGGCAACAGAATCGTTGTCGTCCGGTTCAGTCCCAACGGGTTCGGCTGATCCGGATTCTCAGGATCCGGTAAAGTGACAAAATCAGTTGTCGACAGTTTCCCAGCCTCCGACTGGTCACCGCCGGACGGAGGGATCACCTCGCTTTCCCCTACCGGCAAACCGGCTCCCGCCGATGAGATAGCAGACAGTTCAAGACGTGTCCCGCAAAGGGAAGAAATCGGTACGATATTCCCTTTGGTAGGTGTTACCTCAAAAACGACCTGCGCACATTTACGGCGGAACGCCCGAAGAGTAACGACCCGGGTGACCTGCGAGACTTCTACCCCGCGTACAAAAGAGGTCATTACATCCTCCTGATGCGGAATACCGGTGACTTGCCACTTCCCATCAACCTGTGTCAAAGGACGTGCCGGAGAGACCGCGTAAAAATCATATACACCTGCCGGTATTCTCATCTCTTCACCATTTCCGGCTATTTGCTTCCCGCTCCCATCCACCTGACAGGGCAACAGATCACCTTCAACGCCTACAACAAAAGTAGCTTCTACCGTCGGGGCCGTAACGGAAAAGTCTGCAGGATCACCCGTCCCACCCGATTCACTGAGGTGATAGGCTGCAATACGTATCGTACTCCCAACAGGTAAAGAAACCGCCTCAGTACTACGGGTTATCGGCAAAAGCTCCAATGCAGGAGACGCGAATGACAGCGTGATAAGACCGGTTTCTCCCTCCCCTTCTTCCACGATGCTGCCGGTACACCCCGTCCCCGATAAGAGACAAAATGTAAACAGTAAAAATAGATTTACAGAAAGCCGTTTCATCATTACAAATTATCCTTTTATACCGGTTAGCGAAATAATATGATTCACAATTTGTCAGAAGTGAATCTATTTGTCGCAATAAAAGAACCAGGTACGCGGATAACGCGGATTGAACGGATTTGAACGGATCGGATAATTTAAATCCGTTTTGATCCGCCTAATCCGCGTTATCCGCGTTCCTGGTTCTTATTAAAATAGTTCACCTTTTCCTATAATGTAGTATATTAACCATCCACAAGTCCTTTATTTATACTACTCTACCGGGACAACAACAGCCTCTGGACTATCATCCCAACCGACTACCTGTACCTGGCTGAACTCGATGCCTTTGTCGGTAACAGTCATGGTATAGACATAATGTTTACCCTGCTCCCAAGTAGCAGCGACAGTGTTCTCTTTCGTCTGATAGGTATGGTCTTTAACCGCATCAAGAGCACCCGTAGGGCCTAATGTGATCTTTACTCCCATCTTTCCTGTACACGGCGCTACCAAACCGTATGCCTGAGGTGAGGTGACTACCGTATAACCTGACTCTGCAGCTTCTGCTACTTCTGTCACTGGTTCAGACCATGCGGCAACCTGTCCTTGATTCTCTGTTTTTGCCGTCAGCGTCAATGCAGTTGTAGTCGATGTTCCGGTTAATACGCCATCCGTCAAACGCATAACGGCACTTGAGGGATTCGAAGCTACTACAAATGCAGCACCATTACTCGTCAGTTCCAGCTTCTTCACATAATCCTCTGTTGTAACTTCTTGTCCCTCCGCTTTCATCACACGGAAACTGATCTTAGCCAAGGCATGCTGCATGGATAAGGCTACAGATGGGCTTAGATGATTCACAACGGGAGCTTTTTTCTCCGCATCCGTTCCATAGAGATAATCAATCTGATCCGTTTCCCATTCATTGCCATAGACAAAGGACTGCTCAGACAAAATAACCGGTGCACTCAAAACAGGGATACTACTTTCATCCAGTTTACCTTCTGCATCGGAAGGCGCCCAGGCATACACCGTACCGTCGGTATCTCCCAGATTCAATGTTTTATCTGCAGTCCACGTCAACGCTTCTCCGCCGCCGTCACTACCACCAGCCTTGCTACAAGTAAATATCTGTTTTTCGACCAGGGTAGAATAATATTCCCTGCTATTATCACTTCCTTTCGTCACCAATACCCCGATCGTTTTAAGGATATTGCCCGCACCGTCAGCTCCTGTATTTTCATACACGGCTTTTGTTCCTTCGGTAAGGGATAAAAAACTGACAGACAAAGCACTTGTTTCCTCTTCATCAGGTTCTTTTTCCGGCAAACCTGTTTCCGCTACCGTGCAGGCGGTAAGGAAAAGACAGGGTAACAAATATTTTATACCACACATCATAAGTCGATATTTCCTCCCGATGTTTCTTCCCATTTCTGAACGCTTACACTTGTCACTTCCAGTTTGCGCTGCGAAGCACAGACCGTATATATATAGTTTATTCCTGCCTCCCAAGCATCAGCTACCGTCACAGGTAAAGACACCGTATATTCCTTGCCGTCAATAGTAAAGACCACCTCAATATCATTTTCTGAAATGCTTGTCAGCGGATAAGTCAAGAAACTTACCTTACGGGCTACTTTCGGACCGGTGACCGTTGCGTTTACAATATAAGTTGTTGCACTTTGTTCTCCCTCCGTGATCTGTTTGGGTATCGTATAACCGCTGATCGTACGGGTCAGGTTATCCGAGTTATTAGCCGACAGATTCGTTATCGTCCCGTCTTTCAACTTCATGGTTGCCCCGGTAGTTGTCTTAATCAACGTTTTGGCATCTGCATTTTTTATCTTGATCTGTGTCAGGTTGCCTGCTCCCGATAACGTACCATCATTATATAAACGGAAAGAAACCATCGTCAACGCATGTGCCATCGTCAAGTCTATGGAACGACCGGGGCTGCTAGCTACACGCCCGTTACTAACCTTACGGTCCACATTATTGGCATACAGATAATCGACCTCTGTCGGAGCAGAAATAATCTTTCCTTTATTTAATGTATTCGACACCCAGTTTTTTTTATCCGAGTCAAAACGCAAGTCGGCATTCGTCACATCATCCGACAATGTGATCGTTCCAGTCTTCTGCAGCAGAGCAAGAATGGTCAATGCATCAGCAGTCGTTCCCGTAACATTATCCGCTTTCGGATAATAGGCGTAGACCGTACCAACTTCATCTTTCAACGTATAAGGGGCAGCAGTAGCAGCATCAAAGCTCCCTCCCTTAACGGAAATGGACTTCCATTTTTCTCCTCTTTCGTCACCCATAAACCAGACATGATCGGCTGAAATCTCTCCTCCTGAATAGGCTGCGGTTCCCTCTGAATTCAGTATCACGACACCTATCCCCAACGCATCCGCTGAATAATTCGCTTTAGTATACGTGATCATTTCCCCACCGACCACCGATTTTGTTTCTGCGGACAGTACGCCGGTCGATATACCCAACACTGCCGGTTCGTCCTCACCGCCATCCCCTGTAAATACTTCCTGCTGTGTGCAACCTGTTGCCGACAGCAAAGCAGCAAATGCTGCTAATGAGAATAATTGTTTCATACTATTTTGTTTTAAATATCATTCTTCACATGAGGACATAAAAAAGCCCTCAATATCTCTATCATCCGAGACATTGAGGGTTTAAAGAAAAATATTCTTACAAAATGTATTACAGCTTCGCTATTTCTTCGGGAGTCAAACCGGTCGCCTGCGAGATAAGCGGAATATCCAAACCCAGCTTCTTCATGTTGGCTGCAATTTCATTACGTTCCAGAAATACACCTTGCTGAAGACGTTGCTGGCGGATTTCCTGAAGACCTTCCTGAAAACCTTCCAATTTGCTTCCTTCCAACGCATCATTTTGTATCATAAGATCGCTCAGATACTCATTATAGGCGTAGCGCTCCCCGTCACTCATATTGTGATAAAGCAGTTTTTCGCGCGCCTCCATCAAACCGGGAACGGTCGTATCGGGACGAATGGTTCCGTCTTTCAAATACCCCAGCCATTCCTCCAACGGAGTGACAGCCACCTGGTTGAACTCGTTCACACGAATGAGGAAGTATTCGGGAAGTAATTCCGCCGGTAGTTTATGCACCAGGAGATATTTTCCCTTTACACTCACCTCCAGACGATCGCCGGTATGTACGCCGGTGAAGATATTCTGACCATGATACAGATAATCATTTCCCTTACCAATATCGAAGTAAAAAATACTTATGGAATAGATTTTCTTTGCCTCATAATAACTTTCATCCAAAGAGATATGTTCAGTGATACCTTTGGTCGCATCATAGACGACGCGCTCACGGAAAGGCATCTCATGTATGTTCTGTACTTCTACGATAATGATCTCCCCTTTACTGTTTTTAGCCTTGATATCTACCCGGTTGAATTTGTAATAGTTTTGCATCTGATCGTTGCTCTCCAGCATTTCGATGATCTCCACCTTCTCATCCAACAACACAGTAAAGAAACCTTCCAGCACACCGAAATTGGCTTTTTGCCGCAGAAGCCTCTTTATGCTCCAGTCGAAACGGATGTAATTATCTTTCATAAGGCAATACGATTAATCGTTCACATGCAAATGTAATCAATTCCAATCAATATCATTTACAGCTTACCTTACTATTTTTCTTCAAACCCTCAATATGTCAAAGATCGCTTTCAAGCCTTCTATTGCAGGCTATGTTATATATCTTTATCAATGCTCACTCTCTACTGGTGAACCAATCCAGACAGGAACAGTCATGCTACTGTATAAAGAGATGTGTCAGATATCACGGACACAACGAATATACTCATCATGATCAATAATATCACATTGACTGAATTTTCCACCGTCAAAGTATAACAGGCTACGATATTCCATACCTTCAATCATAATAGTGGAACTGCTCCAATAATGCCAGCCGTGAAACGTATTTGCGCCTGTAGAAGATACGATTCTGTCCCTATTCATACGCATAGCCCACAATTCTATCAGAGTTGGCACACGCCAGCCAGACAAACCGTCTTCTTTCAAATTACCACAATATTCTTTCACAGCAGTATAAGTGAAAAAATCCGTCGTTTCTACTTTTTGTACTTGTATATCATAAGAACCAACCATCGTTCCTGCATCTTCATCAACAGTACAACCATGATATTGATTTATTCCATCTTCATCAAACAGGAGACGTGAGCCCGCAGCAGGTTTCACATTGGTTAATACACTTTGATCTATTGTCACTATAATAGCTGAACCTGCAACCTGTTTGACCTCTACCGTCTTTGAATGATTTCCACCGGTAACAGCGATAGTAAATGTGGCAGAACGAGCACCTCCTTTATTTTCAGTCGCATTAAACGTTAAAGTTTGTTCTGTACCATTAGTTGTAGAAGATGTTATAGCAGGAGTTATTCCGTTAGTTGTTTCAGAAGGCTGAACTGTCCATGGCAAACCACTAGTACCGTTTACCGTAACAGAGCCATAGGAAGCAACATACGGTAAATCGATTACAGATTTAGAAACAGTAAATTCCGAAGCCTTTTGTTTTACCGTAATCGTTCCTGTCGGACCACCATCCTCTTCACCTGCCCGGACGGTGATCGCTCCGCTTCGCTGGGAGGCATTTGGATTCACCTTAACATCAAAAGTGATCATTTGAGCAGAACCCGTTGTCTGATCTCCTCCCGTCGTACCTGTCAGGGTAATCCAATCATCACTCATTACCTTTGCCGCCCACGGCAAGCCCGATGTAGCTGTAAATGAAGACTGCCCGGTGGCGGCTACCGGTTCAAGCTCTACAGTGGAACCCTTAACCGTAGAAGCTGCCTGCCTGACCGTTATCTCTTTTGTCAAATTGTGATAATTAGGGTCACCTACCGAAGCACCGACTTTCACTGTGACAGTGCCGGTACGTTCCTCTGCCAGTGGATTACTGGAGATAGCTTTTACGTTCAACGCCTGTTGCTCACCTGTAGTTTCTTTATCAGCCCCTCCCTGGTTATCACCCGACCATTCCCACCAGTTTTCCCCGCTTACGGCAGCCAGCCACGACAGACCTTTTGTCGCTGTAAAATAAGAAGAAGCTTCCGAACCGGCAGCAGCTCCTAAAGAGAGATCTCCTCCTGTCGTTAAGGTCGAACCGGCTTGTGTAAGAGTGATCTCCTGGGGTTGTCCATTCACATCTACTGAAAACGAGACGCTCCTGTCCTCCACCTTCGGATTGGAAGACAATGCCTCAAAGACGACATTTGCCGGTCCCTGAAAACTTACTCCTACCCCCGTTCCAACAACTTTACCTTCTACTATCGCCGACAACCAATCCTCCAGCTCGAACGACCATTCCTGACCCGGACGGGCAGTGATCTGTACCTCTGTCCGACCGCCTTTCTCTGCAGGCATATTCCCCCCTGTTACTACGATCGGTGGTATCTTACCGACTGTAATGCGCTCGTCCGAAATATCTATCCCAACCAACGTTACATTCATTTTATAATAGGAATTACGTACAATATCATAATTGTTTTTATCCTTTCCCGGATAAAAACAGAATGTAACATTCTCGTAAGTCACCCCACTCTGCACTGCCGTTCCGGTCAGTTTAATAAAAGTGGCGTCACTCACACCTTGACCTGTTTTCTTCTTTTCGGAATCGACAGTATATTCGTCGCTTACCGTTCCCGCCATATTCTCCGGCAGATACCAATACATGGTTGTACCCTGCTCATCGACCTCACCGGTATAAGTAATATAGCTCATCTCCTTCAACTGGCTTTCCGGTGCGTCGACCTGCATTTTCTGCGGAACCGAGCAGAGTGTCACACTAGTAGGGGTAAATGTAAAGCCTTCTCCACCCATCGAATAGGTAAATTCAATTTTTGCCAACAAACGCGTCAGCTCCACCTCTACATCTTTTACGCCATTTTCTTCTACTATCCCTTGCCAAAAGCCTGCCATTCCGCATAGGTTGCTCGTTGGCAAACCGTTCTTCGTTGAAACATACGGCAGGACATGTTTCTTCAAATCCGCCTCCGTTTCAATCCTGCCCAGGTCGCCGGCATTCGCTACAAACCAAACCTTGCTTTCCGTTCTGTCCTGGCTTTTCTTTAGTTTCACGTTCACCTTGTCACCGCTGAAAGAATCTATATATTTACAAAACAGAAGAGCCCCGGTCGAGGCATCGTACTGCCCCACCCAAATGGCGGATATCCGGTTCTCAAAACCATCCGCCAACGGGTTGGCGGCACGGGTATCCATCCGGTCGGTTTCACCGACTGCCAGCGTATCCGATTCCACTGTACCCTCTGCCGTACACGTGAGGCTACGGGTCATTGCCGGACGGCAGGCCTCTACATGCAGGTGAAAGCCGACATCCACCTCTTTCAGCGCTTGCCGTGTAGAATCCTCTTCGCCTACATCAGCCAGTGTACAACTACCGGCAAGAAGCAAAATCAACCAGGCAAAACGTTCTATTTTATTTACTCGTTCCATCTCATCACACGTTTTATTTACTTCCTCCTATTTCCCCGTTCCCGCTCCAGTCAATAACTTTCCATGGAATCACCGTAAAGGTCGTTCCCACCCCTTCGTTGATATCCGGATCGGGATAAGGCCGGTCGGGGGCTCCCACGTGTTCATCGGTATATAAAACCGGAGACCAGTCCAATACTCTCATCAACAGCCGGCTCTCGTCGTTTTTTACCTCCAAGGTGAAAACGTACCGTTTGCCCCCGTCGAAAGAGATACCCATATCGGTTGTCGCTTTCAGGGTCGCCGTTTTATCATCCCGCTGTACGTCGATCTCCACGTCAAAAGGCGCTTCACTTTTAGGAAGAAGCACTCCCTTTGTTTTATTGAGTTTCGAGCCATCCGTATCCGACTCTACCTGTTCAAACTCTCCTGTTTCAAACAGGACCTGCGCACCCGTATCACCGCCTGTCGGCAAGATTCCCGTTCCTTCCCCCACGACAAGGGCTGCCCCCGGAGAAGAGATTTTGCTTATAACCAACCGAGTGGCATACAACCGGTCGAAAGGAAGAACATTCTCTTTCGATGGAGCGACATTGAATACGACCAGCGCACATTTCCGGTTAAAAGTACCCAACGTCACCCGGCGTGAATTGCCCGAAACAGTAACACCATGCACTGAAGAAGTCATCACATCTTCTTTATGGGGTATATCCTTTATCTTGTATACATTGTCGTCCGTGTCTTTTACCCATTTTCTTGCCGGAGAAACAGCAAAAAAGTCGTATACACCTCCCCGCACGACCATTTCTTTCGCTTCACCGTCAACCGGTTTTCCGTTATCGTCCACCCGACAGGGCGACAGGGAACCGTCCGCTTCCACCTTATAGGTAGCTTCCAGGGTCGGGGCTGTTGTAGAAAAGGATACCGGCGCAGCCTGTTCTTCCCCCGGGTCACTCCTGAAATAGGCACCGATACGCAAGGTCGTTCCCTCCGGCAGCAGCTCGGGAGACGGTGCTCCGGCTTCTCCCGCACGCGTCAGGACAACCGGCATGCCCAGGTCCGGTTTGCCGAAACTCAAAGCCACCATCCGGGCATTTTCCGGCACGACACCTTCCACCGGTCCTGCCGTGCATCCTGCCAATACAACGCATCCCATCAGCTCCAAATATACCTGTATACAATTCCGTATCATTTGTTTCCCTATCTTAAAGTTCTACTTCTCCTCCCTCTTTCTCCGTCCAGCCGGTAACAGCTGTGGCAACGGATAATTTTTCTTTCTCTGCATCCAACGTGACCGAAAGCGTATAGGAAGTGCCGGCCTGCGCCATGCCCCCCGCCTCCCCGAAACGAACCGGCAGAGCCTCATAAGCCAGGCTGCTCCCGTCGGGGAAAGCTACGGTTGCGTAAAATGTCAGTGGGACAGCAGCCTCCAACATCGTTGTTGCAACCGGCGTATCAGGATAAGTTCCCGACAGCCAAACATCTGCACCATCCGATTCCCAAACGGTCAAAACCGCCGGTTCACCCATCGCCAGCAACGTTCCTTTATTCAAATCGAGTAACATATCCGGATGGCTTCCGCCTATCTGCATCCGTATCAAACGGGCATCAGCCGGATAGCCTTCCGACACACGGACACGGATATTCAGTTGCGTCAGCAAATGACGGAAGGTAAACCGTTTACCCGTCTGCCAGAACATATCGGCAAGCGAACCGTATTGTTCATTACTGACAAGCAAATCCCGGCTACCGTCCAGTCGGTAAACAACTCCGTTACTGCCCGGCTCCGCCGAAGGATAATAGCCCCGGAGGTAAAGACGGCTGCCGTCTGACGGATAATCGTGCGACTGCAACAGGACAGCCTCCCCTTCCGCCGTCCCGTGCGCCTCCCAGATCTCATCATACGTACCCGACGCTTTCCCGGCGGCAAAAGCCAGTAGCTCGCCATCGAAAGCGGACAGAGAGTTACTTGTGAGCAGGCGTATCCCGTTCGTCTCTTCCACCGGTTCAGGTACTTTCAGGTTCTCGCATCCACACAATAACGCAGTAAGCAATAAAACCACGAACCTTTTATTTACCTTATCTCCTTTTTTCATATCTTTCTCTTTTCCTGTTTTCTATTCAGTACCGGCTGTTCCCTCCGTTTCCGCCGTTCCTTCATGCCAGCCGGTAACTTCTATCGTATAACCGCCTGTTTCCAACGGACGGACGGTCATATCCAATTCGATGCGGGCTGCCAAACCATTAAGTACAGCCTCATTCACCTGATCTGTCACATCCGTATGTGAGACGAACGATTGTCCGTCTTTTTGTTCTACTGTCAGCGAGAGATTGGCAGGAACCGATGTTTCCGCCTCCTTATTTCCCGGACGAAGACCGAACAAAGACAAAGACGCCGTATAACGGTTTATGCCGGCAACTTCAGTCGAAAAGCAGACCGAAGCATTATTTTCTTCACAAGGTTCACCCGTCGGAATACAAACTTCGGGAGGGATGCCGCTCAATTCACCGCTTACAACAGTGACTTCGCCGCCACCTTCGATGCGAATATTCAGTGTCACTTCTTTGATCAGGCAGACAGGACTCAGGACGATGGCTTTACCGACAGTAGCCGTGGCAACCACCTCTTCCTCTCCCGTTCCGTACAGATTGCCGGGCTGACTGATCACACCGACAGTTCCTTTGGAAAAAACAGAGGAACGGGCTACTGCACGAGCACCGGAATATCCGCTATTCATCGACAAGTCCAGATTAATGCCATCCGGATTACAGACCACTACCCCGTAATGACCTTGCGGGATGGTTCCCTCATAGCCGGAAGCATCGCCGCGACGAACGAGGGGAACCGGATTGCCATCGGCATAAAAATAATAATCGAAAACACCTGTATGAGCAGCACGTGTTCCCCAGTCCAGGACTAAGCGGACTTTGCCGTTCCTCGTCCAGTCCTTGTCGGTCGTCAGGGAGGTACAGGCCGTGAATAGCAACCCAATCAACAGCCCCCCCACATAATCCCTTATCTTGTTCCCCTTCCCCATCTTAATTTTCAATTTTCAATTCTCAATTTTCAATTACCTGACCCCTATCCTATACACTATACTGAGCCTGAATCCGATCATCATACCTGTTGCATTGAACAGGCTTTCCTGATAATTCTTATCATCCACTTTGTCATACCGGTATTTCTCTCCGCCAAAAACAGAACGATAGCCAGCCTGTAAAGCCGCCTCCGTACAGAAACCGGCTCCTAATGGAACCATGCACCCTATTGCCAACCCTCCCGAAGCAAACTTACCTGTACGGCCATAAAGACCGTCGGAGCTGATCTTTTCCCCTCGTACATCAAAATCGCCATACTGTCCGAACGCTCCGACCCATAGCCAGCGGAAACGATCATCCCCTTTCAACCAAAAACGCGGCTCCAGCGTCAGGGACGAAACGCCCCAAAGGTTATCCGGATCACTTCCATACGTATAATAGGAATAAAGAAAGGAGGCATCTACCGACCAGCGTTCCCCGAAACAATATTCCAGCTCCAGATTAGGCATAAAGCTTCCCTTGTTAAATTCGACCGGTCCATTCCCCAACATCACCGACGGAGCCAGCGTACACCAGGGCAGCAGGTTCGTCTTTATTGAAAGATTGAAAGGACGGGTACCGGAAGGATTTGTCGTTAGGGTAAGATTGTTTTTCTCAGGTTTCGCCTTTTCCGGTACCCCGTCACTTTTAACTAGTTTTTCATTCCTTTCTTTCGGTTTCCCTGTATGGGAGACCGGTGTCTTTTTGGAGATCACCAACCGGTAGTCACTGACCTCTTCCCTGTCAAACAAAGCATCGCATATCATATAGACGATACGATCTCCCTTTTCTCCCGACATCCGTTTATACTGTTCCACAAACGGGATAGCCCCATATTTTCCGACAGCCTCTTCCATGCTACGGGAATAATGGCTTTCACTATAATATATTTCCTGATTGGCAAACCACGGCACAGGAGTATCCAGATAATAGACATGTACCTGATCGCGGTTCGAACCACTACGGTCGATATAAAAGGCTATGCATTCATATGGTAATTTCAATTTCGTTTTCATATAATTCCGGATACGTTCGGCACGCAGCGAAACCTGATTGACGGCTTCTGTCTCCATGTATTGCCAGGAAGCCAGGTGAGCCACAATCAATAGATGGGAAGTTCCCTCCAATAAGGTAATCCGGTTTTGCTTCAACAGCTCTGCCATCCGCTGAAGCTCCCCGGCATTGTCCGCATAATCTGCCAGCAAACGGTTTTCCGTTTCGGGAAAAGAATAGACATAAGCATTCGCCTGTTGGAAATCCTGTCCCCAAAGAACATTCCCCTTCAACAATAGGAGCATGATAAACAATATGTACAAAGCTCTTTTCATAACTTCCCGTATCTGTTCCGTTTCTTAGCAAGAAACGGAACGTAAACAAAAACACAGACGTAAACAAATGGTATACAATGCCTTATATGCATAACAGAAGTATTCTTTATAGTTGTAGAATACAATATGAACCATTCTTTACGTCAGCTTTTTTTCTTTTCAGATCATGAATGTTTTTGAAACACAAGAAAAGCAGGTCTGTATGGAAAGTAATCTTCGTAAGAATACTTCTACTATAAAAAGACAATAAGATGAACTAAAAAAGAAGAAAGAAAAGAATAATTCCATTTACGAAAATAACCATAAACAACTGATACTTTGATGTTTGATAGAGATCAAATTGATTAGTATAAATAACAAGAACACCTATGCCCTACTTTGTAATATTTACTCTTTGAGAATAAGGAGAGTATAATATTCAGGGTTTCATGTGCAAAATTTCGGGTTTTCATAACCATTATAAGAAATAAAGTTATTATTTTTGCAGTGTAATACTATCATTGATTATCAACGTTCCGTTTCTTGCTAAGAAACAGAACCAGCTTCTAAGTCTATCCTGCTGATTCATATCTTTTTATTTTTGGTTCCTGTTTTCTTTTTAATACAATCCGATTGGCCTTATTGATCACGGAACTATTCAGTTCTGCCAGATAAATACGGGTCACCAAAATGGAAGAATGCCCCAGTGCATCACAAATAGTCTCGATATCCACCCCTTTGTCTCGTGCAACCGTTGCCCAGGAATGGCGTGCCACATGTGTGGTCAGTTTCACATTCAGTTCCAAAATCAGAGAGATACGGTTGAGCCGTTTGTTTTGCAATCTCAAGGCACTTTCATATCCTTCACCGTTGGCATTCAGGATAGGAAACAGGTAAGGACTGTCTTTCACATCCGCCGCATACCGCCGGATGATCATTATCATCTCAGGCAGTAGCTCTATATGCAAAACCTTACCGGTTTTACTTCTCGTATAGGTAAGAACTCCCCCCTGGATATCTGTCTTTTTCAGATGGGCGAGGTCCACAAAAGACATGCCTCTCGTATAATAGCTGAACAAAAACATTGAAAGGGCAAATGCCAAATTGGGGGATAACCGGGTCACCGCCTTTTCCAACCGGGTAATACTAGCTTCAGGCACAGCCCGTTTAGCCGTCTTTTTCACACCGGTAAAAACATTTTTAAAAGGATCTTCGTTTCCCCGGTCGGCCATCCCTGCCGCCACCATCTCATGCCATATAGTCCGCAGATGGCGAAGATAAAAAGAAGAACTATTCTCCCCCAACTTCTTCCCTCCCGGCTTTTCTTCTTGTAGCCAATGTTCATACGCCGTCATCAGTTTCCCATCCACCCCGTCCGCATACACTATCTTCCCGCATAAAAAACGCCGGAACGAATTAAGCGCACTGCTATAATTATGCGCCGTACTCTTCTTCCCCCCATCTTCCAGACGGGTTATCTTCTCTTGCATAAACTGCAGCACTTCCACTTTCTGCCGCCTGCCTGCACTCTGCTCGTTGTCTCTTCTCATATACATTATTATTTACTAATCGATAATCACTAAAGTGAGTTTAGTAAACAAAATAACAGAAAGAGAAGTTAGTAATATCTGAAAAACACAAACAAAATGAAAGCTTTTTAACTTCTCTGCTAACATCAATATCTTATAAAAAGAGACAAACAGATCAACATCTGATCATTCCCTACCGGATAGCTGTCACTACCCGCGCAGGTCACGTCCACTACCCGGCAGGTAGTCACCGCCATCCGTACGGATCATCGTGACAAACAGCCCGGGTAGTTACAATAATCCGGGCAGCCAGCTGAAACAATCCGCGCAGATAAATGAAATGAGGATAAAAGAAAAGAAAGCATAACTTGATATGGGACAAAAAGATTGTGATTTTTTCCTGATTAGCAGTTATTTTTCTTCCAAAAGCCTCTTCTGACAGCTTGACTTCCATTTTACATTCCGATATATAAATACGGTATAAAAAATCCGGGCTACATCTATCCGTACAGATAAATGCAGCCCGACAATCATTTTTCCATCTTATTAGAAAACTTGTATCCAAAAAGATAATCCTTAACTTCTGTACAGCCCCATATTTCACCAGTGGACCGGAGGCTGATACTTACAGTGTCAAGAAACTAAAGGTAAAATAACAGAATGATATTTTGATCGGTTTGACACAACCGATTGAGATATAATTTTTTAACAGAGTATTTGAGAGGCATCTCTAATTATGTCATCCAATTAAATAGTCCGAATTTATTTAAGAATTTCGGACATTTTATTTGTCTCATTAATGGCAATGTTATATTTTTGCAAAGAGAATAATAATGGATATGGGAACAATACTGACAAAGGAAATACGAAACATCATAAACAGAAACGGCCCTAATAAACTTTATATGGTGCGTGACTTTGCCTATCTAAATAATGACGGGTTGGTCACCCGTGCCCTTTCCAGATTAGAGAAAGAGGGAATTCTTATACGTCTTTCTCAAGGTTTGTATCTATATCCTTTACGCAATAAGTTCGGAATACTTCGTCCGTCTATTGATGAAATAGCATATGCCATTGCAGAGAAAGACAGGGCTCGTATTATCCCATGCGGATTGACGGCATTAAATAAATTAGGACTTTCTACCCAAGTTACAATGAACGCAATCTATTTGACAGATGCCACGGCGCGGGAAGTTAATATCGGAAACCGTAAAATCATATTCAAACGTAGTGTGCCACGAAATTTCGCTTACAAAACAGATATCTTTCCTTTGGTTGTGGCTGCCATGAAAGAGTTGGGTAAAGATAATATTACCGATGAACATATCTCCATCATAAAAAAGGCAATCACAAAATGTTACAATCCGGACGATGTCCGACATGATTATAATATTTCTCCTCTGTGGATCAAACAAAGACTTGCATTATGAATAATTGGACAAAACTTACCAAAGAAGAGCGACTCACGATATTAACAAATATTGCAGAGAACAAAGGTATTGTGGAAAATGCCATTGAAAAAGACTATTGGGTAAGCATGGCATTGCGTGCAATATTTTCATTACCGTATGCCAGTGCTTTTGTGTTCAAAGGAGGTACAAGTCTGAGCAAAGGTTGGGCATTAATAGAACGGTTTTCAGAAGATATAGACCTTGCTATTGACCGTCACTATTTAGGCTTTTCAGACGTGACGACTAAAAGCCAACGGACTAAATTACGCAAAGATTCAAAGAAATTTATCTATGGTACCTTTTCTAATGATATCACAGCAAAACTAAAAGAATTTGGTTTATCAGAATGTTGTATAGTTATTGCTCCAGAGACTTCAGTCAGCGACCTCGACCCAGTAGTCATTTTTATTGAGTATGATTCAGTATTGCAAAACAAGATACTGTATATCCCTGAACGTGTCAAGATCGAAATCAGCTGCCGTTCTTTAATGGAACCGTCTGAAAAAATTAAAATGCGCTCAATGATTGAAGAAGCCTATTCCGATGAAGAGTTTTCATTGCCTGAAATTGTAGTTTCAACAGTTGTTCCGGGACGGACATTTTTAGAGAAAGTATTTTTGTTACATGAGGAATTTACTCGTCCGAATGGTTGTACGCATATCGAACGTATTACCCGACACATGTATGATATTGTAAAAATGATGGACAAACCGTTTGCAATAGAAGCAATGAATAACAAAACTTTGTACGAAGATATTATTTCGCATCGTAAGCAGTTTACCGCATGGGGTAGACTTGATTATACAACACATTTACCTCAAACAATATCTTTTGTTCCACCGACGCATATAGAGGCTGTATTACGGAATGATTACCGACAAATGCAAGCAGGATTCATATATGCAGACGCTCCATCTTTTGATGAAATCATAGAACAAATGCGGGAATTACAGAATAGATTCAGAATGTTGCAATGGGAAAGTAATCATAAAAACAGAGACGGACAAACAGAGAAGTCAATACATAAATCGTAACAGCCAGTATGCATCATCGTCACTCATACTCTGTAAATCAACGGAATAAAACATCTATTGGAACCGCTATCAGCCTCTACTTAAAAAACGGATTCGAACACGGAGTTATCAAAATACACTAAATGGCACGCAGATGACATGGATTAAACAGATGAACACAGATTATTTATTGATTTTCAATTTACTTATCTGTGCTCATCTGCTCGATCCGGGGCATCTGTGTACCATCGTGTGACTTTTGATTCCCGGCTCGAATGTTTATTATATGCATAGGATTATTAACTCCTAAGCGTTTGATAAAACTAGAAATTCGTTGGCTTCCCTCCTACCTTGACCTCGGCTAATCCGGCATTCCCGGAAACAAAGTTGATACGGACAAAGCGGATATTCTTTCCGAGGTCACCATCTATACGCTGCTTCTTTTCTTTCTTATTGCTGGTGCGCTGGTCGGATACGGTTATCCATGATTGGTTATCGGAAGATACTTCAATAACGTATCGATGTATATCGGCTGTAGGGAAGACCAGTTCGATCGCGTTCAGATCATAGGAGGCTTCCAGATCGAGCTTCCACCAGGCAGCCTTATCTGAGGGATCGGCAAACCAGGCGGTCTGATCGTCATCGTCATTCGATAAAGTACGGGAAGAAAGTTCCGCTGTCGAACTGACAAAAGAAGGACGGTTAACTGCCAGTAACAACTCATTTACAGGCTCTTCTTTCTTCGGGGCAATATAGCGTTTATAAGGACGGTCCGCCACTTTCGGACGACCGGCCGACTCCCAGGTTGGCTGTCCTAATGTCCGGATAGTGAGGGTAGACACCGGTAGCCCCTCAGCAGACGCCTCGATGACAGTCGTTCCGGCATAGTAACTACGAAATTCGATTGCAGCCTTTCCGTCACGGATCGTAATATCGGAGGCTTCCTCTTCTGAAGGAGGCATAAACTGGATGGACGAACCTGTTGGAAATTCGCCCGGACCGGACAGGATGGATAGCTTAACGGGGATCTCATTACTAACCGGTTTGCCGCTTGCATCCAACAAAGAGATCAGGATATGAACATCATCTGTCCCATCGGGAGCAGCGATCGTTGTCTTATCCGCAGACAAACCGATCTTTGCAGGAATGCCCCATTCAGGCCATTGCGGTTCAACCGGATTCCTGTTTCCTTTGGCATAAGCCTCCCGATACCAGTACCAGGAACGCTTCGGGATACGGAAATAATCCACTAATCCCATAATAGCCAGACCGGTTCCACCTACTGTCCCGTGATCGAAGCCACACCAGATCACCTGCCCGCCACGCCATTCCGGACGGTTAAAGCCATCTTTCAGGTCTGCCCATCCCGGTTCGAACGCACCCGGACGATGTGTCGTTACACTTCCATATTCAGAAACCATACTAGGCACACCGGGATTCAGGAAACCCGCCCCATCGCCATTATAAAAAGCGATCTGGTTCTTCCCTAGTTTATCTACGCCTTTACGCTGGCTACCGCCGATAGCGACCAGGCGCGTCGGATCCCAAACATGCGTACTGTCGGTTGCCTTGTTCAGCAATTGCTTCATCCGTTCATTGGTGGAAGCATCCGTAAAGAAAGGTTCATTACTCATACTCCATGCCGTAATAGAAGGACTGTTCCGGTTGATTCGGATCAGCTCTTTCAACTGGGATAACACACTCCGGTCAAAACGATCCTGGTCTTCCGGATTCGGAGGATAACAACCGGACGAAGGAGTCCCCCAACCGTCACGATCGCCCGAACCGCCTCCCATACCCCAAAAAGCATTCTCCGGGAAGAACAGTATGCCGATCTCATCACAAGCCTGTGCAAACGAAGGGTCATGCGGATAATGTGATCCGCGGATCGTATTGAAACCACAATCCTTCATCATCTGTATATCCCGACGGAAACCGGCATTTGTTACGGCATCTCCCCAGCCGGCATGATCCTGATGGACATTTGCCCCCAACAGGTAAAAATGTTTGCCGTTAAGGAAGAACCCTTTGTCTGCTGTCCATTCGAACCAACGGATACCGAAAACGGTTTCTTTCCGGTCGGTCACTTTATTCCCCTGCTGAATCGTTGTCACCGCTTTATAAAGGTTCGGACTATCCGGATGCCAGAGAGCCGGGTCGATGATACTTGCCGGATACTGAGTGAATATCCGGGAACTGCCGGCTTCAAGCGTTTCTTTTGTTTCTGCTTTTGAGACAATTTTACCCTTGGGTGAAACGATCTCTGTCCGGATCGTAAACTGTTGCGGACGGGCATGGTCATTTCTTATTTCTGTCTCTGCCTTGAAAGAGGCAGACGATTTCGACACTTCCGGTGTTGTGATAAACGTTCCGCACCAGACGACATGTAAAGGATCTGTAATATGTAAATACACATCGCGGTAGATACCTCCGCTAAACTGATGATCACCGGCACGCGGTGCTACATCCGGCTTCCAAAGATTATTGACACGGACCGCTAAAATGTTTTTTCCGGGTTTCAGGAAAGGAGTCAGATCATAACAGAAACCGGTATATCCTCCGGTATGCTCTCCTACCCGCTGCCCGTTCAGGAAAACTTCGCTTTGAATAAATATGCCTTCAAATTCAACCGATATTTGTTTACCCTTCCATTCTGCCGGCATTTCAATCGTCTTCCGGTACCAGCCATACCCATTGTATACGCTCTTCCACATGAAGTAAGGCAGAGAAAATGAGTGAGGAAGATTTACTTGTTCCCAACCTTGATCGGAAAAAGAGGTTTGTTCTGCCCCCTCCACATCGCCTAAAGTAAAAAGCCAGCCACGGTTCAAATTGATTTGCTGACGAACAGGGGCGGCATTCAGATTCCAGCAGATCATAATCTGCAAGAAGAAAATAATCGTTACAAGAGTTTTTTTATTCATATTATTTACAGATTTTGGCCGCATACCCTCCGCCCGGAGCCATCTTGATCTTCAGCTTACGATCAGCCGGGACGGGGATGATTTCTTTTTTGTAATCGCAGGCAGCACGATCGGCATTGATACCATCCTTGAAAAGTTCCAGCTTGTAATCGCCGTCACCCAGGAAAGAAAGATCCAGCTCCAGCTCACGCGGTTCCCAGTTGGTGAGGGCACCTACGTACCAGTTGTCGCCCTGTTTGCGAGCTATTGCTATATATTCGGACACTTTTGCATCGAGCACCTGGGTTGCTTCCCATACGGTGGGAATAGCTGCTATAAATTCCGTACATTCCTTTTCACGCATATAATTCGTCGGATTGTCGCACAACATATTCAGAGGCGATTCGAAGATCACATAAGTAGCCAACTGGCGGCAACGTGTTCCCTGGCTCATAGGTTCGGAATTGACCGGACGGTAGTTCTGACGGATCGCATTGCGCATAGCCCCCTGGGTATAATCGACCGGACCGGCCAGCATACGAATGAACGGGAAAGTCACATCGTAAGTAACCATATCGTACGATTCAGGCGACCACTTCATTTGCTCCAGTCCGTTCACACCCTCATAATTGATCACGTTCGGATAGGTACGCTGCAACCCGGTCGGTTTACAGATCCCGTGGAAGTCGACCAACATATTATAACGGGCACAAGTCTCCGCCGAACGATACAAGAAGTCAATTATTTCCTGATCATCGCGATCCATAAAGTCAACCTTGAAACCTTTCACTCCCATATCGGCGTAATGTTTCACCACATTTTCCATATCCCGGTCGAAGGCATAGTAACCGGCCCACAGGATAATATCCACATTCTTCGATTTTGCATACGATACAATCTCCTTCAAGTCGATTTCCGGGATCACCTGCAATAAATCTGCTTTCAGGTTTACAGCCCATCCTTCATCGAGGATCACATATTCGATGTCATGGTCGGCCGCAAAATCGATATAATATTTATACGTTTCGTTATTGATACCGGCACGGAAATCGACTCCGGAAATATTCCAGTCGTTCCACCAATCCCAAGCTACCTTACCCGGTTTGATCCAGGAGATATCCTTTATACGAGAGGGAGCCGCCAGGCGATATACCATATCGCAATCCGCCAACTGCTTGTCATTTTCCGAAACAACGAACACACGCCAGGGGAAAGAACGGTTTCCTTTTGTCTTGGCTATATAATTCTCGCGTTCCTTGACCAGCATCTGCAATTGGTTATGTCCGCCTTGCTGTTTCACCTTCGGATACGGGGCATGGACTGATTTCAGGGAAGGCTTGTCTGTCGTGTTATTCAGGAACATACCCGGATAGCTTTCGAGGTCGGCCTCTGTGATACAAACCTTCTTTCCATTTCCGAGATCGACCAAAAACGGCAGGATCATCAGGCGCTTGTCGTTCAGTTTGGTGATCGGTTCATTATAATAAGGTTGCTCGAATGAATTGGAGAACTGTTCTTCGAAAGTCGGCTTGGTGCTGTTCACATAAGCAGCGAAGGTCTTGTGGTCGGTAGAGAAGTTGTAGGATGCTTCTTCATCTTTCACGATCATATCTCCTTTTTTCTTCGTCACGAAACGATAGGCCATACCGTCGTTATACAGGCGGAACACGATACTGTAATCGCCACGGAAAGCGATCGTCATCTCATTATATATATCGCTTACTTCCGATTTCTTATAAAATGGCGACGGGATCGACTTATCGACGGAACCTTTCGTCACTTTCGAAACTTTAGGACTGTTACCTCCCAACACTTCGCCGGTCTGTAAGGTCATGGATATGGCAGAAGGAGCCAGCACCTCCGTCCCGTCATGGTTCAACGAGAACTCTACATTATCTCCAACCGTCACAACAGTGTGCAGTTTCCTGTCGGGCGACTGCAACTGATAACTTTTCTGAGCCAATAAAGGCATGCTTCCCAACAACAGGAAAGTAAGCAATACTTGTGCTTTCATCGTATCTGAATTTTTGTTTTTAACTGAGGCAAATATACACGAATAAACGAAAACAAAAATTCTAATATTGTATTATCTTTGTCAATATTGTATCAAAAAGCATTGTAAACAAATAGATCGACCTATGAAAAGACTGTTGAGTATCTTTATTCTATGTATGGTATGCCTCTCTGCCGGGGCAGAATGGAAATGGCAGAATCCGATGGAGGCAAGTTTTCCCGTAATTCAGAACCAGGGCTGGCCTGATGAGATCGGACAGACCTATGTACGCCTACCCGACCGGGCAAAGGCCGAAGTCAGGGAACCGGTTTGGAACCTTTCCCGCAACTCTGCCGGACTGGCTATTCATTTTTATTGCAACTCCCCCCAGATAACCGTACGTTACCAGGTAAGCGGTGGGTATGCTATGCCGCACATGCAATCGACCGGCGTATCGGGTCTCGACCTGTACAGCATCGACAGCGAGGGCAAGTGGAGTTTCTGTTTCGGTAACTACTCATTCGGAGATACGATCCGATACAGCTATACGAACCTGGGACAAGACAAGTTCCATAACCGCGGGTTTGAATACAGACTCTACTTACCTTTATATAATAGTATCAAGTGGATGGAGATCGGCACACCGGAAGGCACCGAACTGACTTTCATTCCCCAATCGCCGGAGAAGCCGGTTGTCCTTTACGGAACTTCCATCGCACAGGGCGCTTGCTCTTCACGTCCGGCTATGGCGTGGGCGAACATCCTGCAACGTTCGCTGGACTATCCGTTGATCAATCTGGGATTTTCAGGCAACGGGCAACTCGAAAAAGCAGTCCTGAACTACATCGTTGAGCAGGATGCCCGCCTCTACATCCTGGATTGCCTGCCCAACTTCACACAAAAAACCAATGAAGAAGTAACCGCCCTGGTAATTGCCGCCGTCAAACAAATCCGGGAAAAACGAAACGCTCCCATCCTCCTGGTAGAACATGCCGGATACAGCAACGCTCCCAGCAACCGAGGACAATACGAATTATATACCCGCCTGAACGCCGCTTCGCGCAAAGGATACGAAGCCTTGTTGCAAGCCGGTGTCAAAGACCTGTATTACCTGACACATGAAGAGCTGAACTTTCCGCCCGATGCTTGGGTTGACTATGTACACCCTTCCGACCTCGGAGCCACCTACCAGGCCACAGCCGTTGAAAAGAAAGTACGCGACATCCTCCGGCTGCCGGTAGGAGACCGCCCGACGACCCAGCCTGTCACCCAACGTCGCGAACCGAACAATTACGAATGGCAGACCCGCCACCGCGACATATTGAAGCATATCGAGCAAAACCCGCCCAAAGCCGTCATCCTCGGCAACTCGATCACTCATTTCTGGGGAGGAGAACCGGCAGGACCGAGAAGCAACGGCGCGAAAAGCTGGAAGAAGATCATGGAACCGGCCGGATTCCAGAATCTGGGATACGGTTACGACCGCATAGAAAACGTACTTTGGCGCATCTACCACGGTGAGTTGGATGGATATGAAACGGATAAAGTTGTCCTGATGATCGGAACGAACAATATGGGAATCAGCCCGGACAAAGATATTGTAGAAGGTCTGCGTTTCCTCATCACAGCTATCCGTAACCGCCAACCGAAAGCGACGGTCAAAGTGATCGGTATCCTTCCCCGCCGGGAACACGAGGATTGGGTGAAAAACATCAACCGGCAAATCCGCACAATGGCGAACGAGGAAAACTGCCTGTTCAGCGATGCCGGAACCACCTTGCTCCTGCCCACCGGTAAGATCGACGAATCGCTTTTCAACGATGGCCTGCATCCGAACGAGAAAGGATATCAGTTAATTGCTAAAACAATAGCCGAGGATTAAAGCAACAGATATAAAGACAGTAAGTTATGACACAACAGAATGCAATCAAAATCTTTGAAGAAAAAAAAGTACGCACCGTATGGGATAGCGAAACAGAAGAATGGTATTTTTCCATAGTGGACGTAATTGCCGTATTGACGGATAGTAAAAATCCATCAACATACTGGCGAGTGTTGAAAAAAAGGCTATTAGACGAGGGAAATGAAACCGTTACAAATTGTAACGCTTTGAAGCTGCCCGCCACAGATGGCAAAATGCGTCTAACCGACGTAGCCACCACCGAGCAACTTTTCCGCCTGATCCAGTCTGTCCCTTCGCCTAAGGCAGAGCCGTTTAAACTCTGGATGGCTCAGGTAGCAAAAGAGCGGCTTGACCAGATGCAAGACCCGGAATTATCCATCGAGCAGGCTATGACCGATTACAAACGTTTGGGCTATTCCGACAATTGGATCAACCAACGTCTTAAAAGTATCGAGATACGTAAAGACCTGACCGATGAATGGAAACGTCACGGCCTGGAAGAAGGCGTACAGTTCGCTACTCTTACAGATATTATTTATAAGACATGGGCGGGAAAAACGGCAAAAGAATACAAACAATTCAAGAACCTAAAGAAAGAGAACCTGCGTGATAACATGACTAACAAAGAATTAGTTCTAAACATGCTTGCAGAGCTTTCAACGAAAGAGATCTCGGAAGCCATAGGTCCGGACTCTTTCGATGAGCACTCGGAAGTAGCCCGACAAGGAGCTACAGTAGCACGCAACGCCAGGTTGGAGCTGGAGGAAAAGACAGGACAGCCAGTTGTCACCCCTCTTAATGCCAAAAATATTCAGTCTTTGCAACAAGACAAAAAAGAGAATGAAAAGACCGGAGAAGAGTAGGCTGCCAGTATGTCAACCTTATTTCCTCAACGACCTACGCACCAGCCAGTAAGAGACTGACAACGTGCAAATCTCAGCGATCGGTATATCATACCAGATGGCGTCGATACCGAATACAGCGGGGAGGACAAGTATGCCGATTCCTACGAATATGAGTCCTCTCAAAGCTGATATAATGATCGAAATCTTCGCATTCCCGATAGCCGTAAAATAGCTGGATGCCAGGATATTCAGACCACACAACAAAAAGGCAAAGCAATAGATCGAGACACCTCGCGACGCAATAGCAAAGGCCTCGTTGCTGTGATCGTTGAAAAACAATCCGATAATCTGTTCGCCGAACAATAACAATACCAGGAACAAACCGATCCCGATCGCGGAATTAACCCGCACGGCAAGTCCCAGGATCGACTTGATACGTTCCTGCTTCTTCGCCCCGTAGTTATATCCTATAATAGGTATGATACCATCCGATATCCCCAGGAATATGGTGGTTCCGATAAACAGGATATAATTGATTGCCGTAAACGCCGCCACCCCACTTTCACCCAGATACTTCATCATCGTGATATTGAAGAGGAAAACGGTAATTGCCACCGACAGTTCAGACATACCCTCCGACGACCCGTTATAGAAAGCATTCCATACCAGCCGCCAATTGTAGCGTCCACGTTGGACGGCAACGACTTCGTGACGCGAAAACAACCGGGGCACATTCAGGCAAGCACCGATCGTAAAGGCAATACCGGTCGCCAGTCCGGCTCCCACCACGCCCCAACCCAATACGGCAACGAACACGAGGTCGAGAATAATATTCAGGATCACGGTCGTCCCCATGACCGAAGTCGCATACAAGGGATGCCCCATCGCCTTAATGATATAGTCGCCGAAGAACATCGTACACAAAAACGGGAAGAAAGGGACCAATGCCCGGATATATCCTACGGCATCCCCCTGCAACACTGCATTCGCCCCCAGGAAAGAAGCGATCTCCCCCGCAAATAAATAGATCAACAGGCTCACCGCCAAAGACATGGCAATCAGGAATAGGAATACCGAACGCAACGCGTTGTTTGCTTCCTGCTTATCACCTTTTCCCAGACTGATACTGACAATCGTCTGTCCCCCGATGCCCATCACGATGGCAAACGCCGAGATCAAACTATAACACGGTAAGATCAGATTCACACTAGCCAGCGCATTAGCACCCACAAACCGTCCGAGCACAATCCCGTCGATCACGGACTGGATACCCAGAAATAATAGTCCCGCCACGCCGGGAAGTGCATACTTTGTAAATAACCGGGGAATCTCACCTGTCAACAATAACCTCTCTCTTTCCTGGCGGAAGAGAGCTTTTTCATTACTCATAAATCAACTTGCTTTTGGTTCCGGCTACAAAGATAAGGAGGTCTTTTCAGAGAAAAATTACCATAAGATAATTTCGGTCTGCTCTTTTTATTTAGAAGAGGAACGGATACGACTCAACGATTGCGGCGTGATTTGCAGGTAGGAAGCAATATGTTTCAACGGCACTCGCTGGAACAAGTCCGGACGCGAATGCATCAGACTCTCGTATTGCTCACGGGCATCACTCCAACTGTCGTTGATAAAATAGTTCTCATATTCCCTCAGGTAATAGTCGAGCAGCTTCAATCCCCAGATAGCGATATCGTGCGACTGTTCGAAAAGTTTTTCCAGTTTCGTGGCAGGGATGCGGAACAGGACGGTATCCTCCACCATCTCCACGTTATAGACCGAGATGTCGCGGTAAACGAAATTGATCATTTCGCCGTCGCTGGCAAACCATAAGGTGACATCTTTCGTGTCCAGTTCGACATATGCCCGGACCAATCCCTCTTTGACGAACCAGACAAACGGGTCGCGGTCGCCTTCCCTCGTCGAAAGTTCTCCTTTCGAGAAAGCCACCTCCTCCATCTCGTCGACCAGCAACCGGATCGCTTCGTCGGACATGGGATAAACCGCCCGCTGTTGTTCTATGAATTTATCCATGCTGTTTTTGTAACAAGTCCAATAACAGGGTCAACGCAGCATCCGCCGCCGCCTGTATATTTTCCGCCCTGACCGTTCCGAAATGAAAACAATGTGAGACGACTTCGCCTTTCAGGGCTGCGGCGATCCAAACCGTGCCGACCGGTTTTTCCGGGGTTCCTCCGCCGGGTCCTGCAACACCGGAAGTCGCTACAGCACAGTCGCATCCGAGGGTACGGATCGCTCCCTGCGCCATCTGTTCCACCACTTCGCGACTGACGGCCCCATATTGGCGAAGACTTTCTTCCGAAACACCCAATACATGCTGTTTCACTTCGTTGCTGTAAGAGACAACTCCCCCGACAAAATAATCGGAGCTACCTGCCACCAGCGTGATCATATTGGCTATCCGGCCACCCGTGCAGCTTTCCGCCGTCCCCATCGTCAGTTTCCGTGAACGTAAGACGTCGCCTACCCGTTCACCTAAGACTTTATTCTCTGCCATAATTCGATATTATCTTCTGAAAAATAGGATGCATCCTTTTCCAAAATAGCATGCACCCTTTTTGTAAATAGCATGCACCCTTTTAAAAAAGAGGATGCATGCTTTTTTCTATACCGTAATTACACCTGATAATCAGATAACTACCCGTGAGAACGGAACAGCGTCCATCGGACAAAAATCCTTATCGAGGAATTTATAATAACCGGTGATGGCAACCATCGCCGCGTTGTCTGTTGTAAACGCAAACTTCGGGATATGCACTTTCCAGCCATACCGCTTCGCATGGTCGAGGAAGGCATCACGCAAACCGGAGTTTGCCGAAACACCTCCGGCCACCGCCACCTCTTTTATATTCAGGTCTTTCGCTGCCTTGCGCAACTTATCCATCAGGATATCGATCACTGTCGACTGAAGGGAGGCACAAAGGTCACGTTTATTATTTTCGATGAAGTCCGGATCTTCCTGTAGTTTATCCCTCAAGGTGTAGAGGAAAGAAGTCTTCAGCCCGCTGAAGCTATAATCGTATCCCGGAATATGCGGTTTGCTGAAAGTAAAGGCTTTCGAATTTCCTTCGTTGGCCAAGCGGTTCACCACCGGACCACCCGGATAACCCAGTCCCATTACCTTCGCACATTTATCGAAGGCTTCGCCCGCTGCGTCGTCTATCGTCTGCCCTATCACCTCCATGTCGTTATAAGCATTTACTTTGATGATCTGCGAGTTACCGCCCGACACCAGCAAACACAGGAACGGGAACGAGGGAGCATGATCGTCTTCCGGCGTTTCCTTGATAAAGTGAGCCAGTACATGCGCCTGCAAATGGTTGATCTCGATCATCGGGATGTCCAAAGATGCCGCAAACCCTTTAGCAAAGGAGGTTCCGACCAGCAGGGATCCCATCAACCCCGGCCCGCGTGTGAAGGCAACGGCGCTCAGTTCCGACTTATCGATGCCTGCACGCTTGATAGCCTCTGCCACCACCGGGATGATATTCTGCTGGTGGGCACGCGAAGCCAGCTCGGGAACCACGCCACCATATGCTTCGTGAACCGCCTGACTGGCTATCACATTCGACAGCATCACGCCGTCGCGTATTACGGAAGAGGAAGTATCATCACAGGATGATTCTATCCCCAATATTGTTACACTCATACTCTTCTCTCGTTTTTTTGTGCAAATTTAATGAATTCTATCGCGATATTGTTGTAGATTTGCGTTTAAAATATAGTAAAGATATCAGAGGACTCAAATACATAATCATTACCCTACTTGTTTTGTTCTGGATATTCTATGCGATGCCCTTTATCTTGTTGAAGATACCCTACATCCAACATCAGGTTTCCGACATTGCATCGACCGAATTATCCGGCCATCTCGGTGTGCCCGTAAAGATAGGAAATGTGAATATCGAATGGTTCAACCGTTTGGTCCTCGACAACTTATACCTCGAAGATCAGGAAGGTCAGACATTATTCGAAGCCAATCATGTGGCGGCGGGCTTTGAAGTTCTTCCGTTGTTTAAAGGAAAATTCGTTTTCACTACCGTGCGGCTATTCGGTTTTTCCGTCAATCTCAAAAAGAAGACACCCGAAAGTCCGCTCAATCTCCAGTTCGTGCTGGATGCTTTTGCCAGCAGGGACACGATCAAGAAGAATCCGAATATCGACCTGCGTTTCAACTCGATCCTGATCCGTCGGGGAAACTTCCGGTACGACGTGCAAAGCGAGGCCGAAACGCCAGGAAAATTCAACGCCAGGCATGTAGCTATCAAAAACCTGAGTGCGAAGATTTCCATGAAGGCCTTCAACAAGGACAGTCTGAACGCCAACATCAAAAAGATGAGCTTCGACGAGGCTTCCGGCCTTACGTTGAATAAACTGTCGATGAACGTTATCAGCAACCGCGACAGTGCTTTCATCAACAATTTCGAAATAAAACTACCGGAAACGGATTTGAAAATCAGCCGGGCAAAGATCGACATGCAGGAAGTGAAGAACGCTTCCGAGCTGCTGAACCATGCCCCGTTAGAATTGAATATTTCCCCGTCGCAAATCTGTCTGAAAGACCTCTCTCCTTTCGTCCCGGCTTTCAGCAACTTCACCGAGACCATCGAATTATCGGCAGAAGCGTCCGGCTCCGTCAACAATATCAACCTGCAACGGCTGACAATCCGTTACAGCGACAAGATGCTGTTTATCGGAAAAATGGACCTGAAAGGGATCAGCCATCCGGAAGATGCCTATATCTTCGGACAGGTAAACAAGATGTATATCACGACCGACGGACTGGCGGGCCTGGTAAACAATTTCAACAAGAAGCCGGTCGTGCTGCCCGATCCTATCGTCAGGTTGGGTACGATCAATTTTACCGGAGAGATATCCGGCTTCTTCGATAACCTGGTGGCGTTCGGAAAGTTCTCTTCGGCGATCGGTTCGGTGCAGACCGACATGATATTCGGTACAGACAAAGAAAACAATGTTGCGGCATACCTGAAAGGACATATTTCTACCTCCGGCCTGCATCTGAACGAGCTGTTCAACGATGGTAATCCTTACGGGAACACCCGCCTGAGCATCTCGCTGGATGCCAAACGCTACAACAACAGCAGTTTCTTCGGAAATATTAAAGCGAACATCAATGAGTTCGAGTTCAAAAAATACAAGTACGAGGATATCCAGCTGTCCGGAAATTTCAAAAAGAACAGCTTCGACGGCATGGTACAGGTGAACGACCCGAACGGGAAGTTGCATGCCCAGGGTATGTTCCGCCACGAGGGGAAGAACTCTATGTTCAACTTCACCGCCAATCTGGAACATTTTCGTCCCGACAGCCTCAACCTGATCGACAAATATGAATCGCCGGATATCTCGCTATCCCTGAATGCCGATTTTACGGGGAATAATATCGATAACCTGGAAGGTAATATCACGATAGACAGCCTTTCGTTCCTGACGGCTCCAAGCAGCTTCTTCCTGAAAAAATTCCAGGTAACGGCATCCGGACATTCACTGGACCGCCATCTGACTATCTCGTCCGATATCCTGAACGGAGAGGTTACCGGTGCATACTCCTTTACCACGATCGTACCGAGTTTTATGAACACTTTCAAAGGATATATCCCGGCACTGATCAATGCGACGCAGAAGAAAAAAGAAGTAGAAGAAAACAATTTCTCGCTGTTGCTGACAGTGGAGAATACGGAAAAGATATCCGAAACACTCAAACTGCCGGTGACGATGGTCAACCAGGCACGCATCACCGGACACTACAATAACTTGTATAATAAATTCCGCATCGAGGCTTTCCTCCCTAAATTCAAACTGGGAAACTCCCTGTTCGAATCCGGTTACCTGACTTGCGACAACCCGCAGGATAATATCAACCTGCAACTGAGGGCAACCAACTACAACCTGAAAGGACTTCGTAACTACCTCGACCTGAAAGCGGATGCCCGCGACAACCGGATCAATACGCTGATCGGCTGGGCGAACAATAAGGAAAAGGTGTTCCGTGCCGAGCTGTCGGCGTCTGCCCTCTTCACGGAAAAAGAACAGGAAAAGAGGCCTTCTACCCTGCGAACCGATATTTCCGTCAAGGAGAGCCAACTGGTGCTGAACGATTCTTTGTGGACCATCCATCCCTCGAATATTGTAATTTCCGACGGGCAGATAGGTATCCGTAAATTCCGGGTAGGCAATGAGAAACAATCGTTGCTGCTGGACGGAAACATCTCCAAAAATCCATCAGATACGCTTTTGATGGACCTGAAACAGGTCGAACTCAAATACATTTTCGATATACTGAATATCCCGGTATTGCAATTTGCCGGGAAAGCGACAGGTACATTTAATATAAGCGACCTGTACGGCAGTCGTATGCTGAACACCGATCTGGAGATAAAAGACTTCTCATTCAACCAGACACCGCTGGGCAGGCTGAACCTTTTCAGCGAATGGGACGATGAGCAAAAGGGTATCCTGATGCTCGGCAGTATCTATAAGAACGATACGACATGGACCGACGTAAGCGGTTACATCTTCCCGGTAGGACAGAATGCCGGGTTGTCCTTATTCTTCGGAGCCAACGATATCAATTTGGGATTCCTCCACCCCTTTGTGGAAAAGGTGGCTAAGAATATGAAAGGACGGGGTTTCGGAAACGTCCACCTGCACGGTCCGTTCAAGTCGCTGACTGTCGAGGGAGATGCGTATGTGCTGGACGGCGGGCTGGGCATCGAATATACGAATACGTATTATACCTTCTCCGACTCCATCCATCTGGATGCCGGTTCCATCAATATGCGGAACCTGACCGTCCATGACGAGTTCGGTAATTCGGGTATCGTCAACATGAGTGTCTATCACAATCATTTCAAAGATGTCAGTTTCGACGTGAATGTCAAGACAAACAATATGTTGGTGTTTAATGCGACCCGTAAGCAAAATCCGTTGATTTACGGAACAGTCTTCGGTAGCGGATCGGCGTCGATCAAAGGAAATGACAAGCTGATCAACTTCGACATCAATATGCGAAACGATCCCAAAACGGCCATCACGCTCGACTTCATAAACAATACAACGGCTGCCGAATATGATTTTATCACATTCGTCGATAAGAAACAGTTAAAGGAATCGATTGCCAACGGGACAATCTCGCCTGATTCCCTGAAAATGGCTGCCACCAACGAAGAAGAAGGTGCTGAAATGCGTATGAACTTCCTGCTCGATATTACACCTGATGCCAATATCGAGCTGATCATGGATCCAATTGCCGGAGATAAGATCACCGGTAATTGCAGCGGAAGCATGCAGATAGAATATGGGACAAAGACTGATTTACGCATGTATGGAAACATGGGCATCATCAAGGGTAACTATAATTTCAGCTTGCAACAGATCATCCATAAGGACTTTAAGATACGTGAAGGCAGCTCCATCGACTTCCGGGGCGACCCGTTCAATGCCACGATGCAAATAAATGCCATTTATAATGTAACTGCCAACCTGCGCGACCTGGATGAAAACCTAGCACTGGAAAGTCCGCGAACCAACATACCCGTCAACTGCGTACTTAACCTCGACGGCATGTTACGCAGCCCAGCTATCTCGTTCGACCTGGAACTTCCCGGTTCAAACGAAGAAATAGAACGTCAGATGAAAGCGTTGGTCGATACGGAAGACATGATGACGCGCCAAATTATCTACCTCTTGGTGCTGAACAAATTCTACACCCCTGAATACAGCCAGAACGCCTACCGTTCGAGCGAATTTAGCGCCGTGGCTTCTTCCGCCATCTCCTCCCAACTGTCGAGCATACTCAACAGCTTGACGGACAAGGTACAGATCGGTACGAACATCCGCACCAGCGATGACGGCATACAAGATACGGAAGTGGAAATGTTGCTATCCAGCCAATTACTAGACAATCGCCTGTTATTCAACGGTAGTTTCGGATACAGAAATAATATGAACCAGGGGAAGAACGACTTCGTCGGTGAATTCGACCTGGAGTATAAGCTGACCCCAAGCGGAGAAATCCGTCTGAAAGCTTACAACCATGCCAATGATATGTATAAGTATCTGAACCGGGCCTTAACGACCCAGGGGGTAGGTGTCATGTTCAGGAAAGACTTCAGTAATATTTCCGAATTCTTCCGCCGACGTAAAAAACTGCTGCCGATCGTACCGCTTGCTCCGGCTGACACCATCTCGCCGGCAAAGGCGGATACTACGGCTGTAACAACTCCTTTACCGCCTGCTGATAAGTAGATAACTGGTTGCTTTTAAGTATTTTCTTCCGCAAACGTTTTTCTGCGTCCGGTAAGAGGTAATCCCAAAGAGTTTTCATTTTGGCAAGCACCTGGTGCTCTCCGCCTTCAAGTATGGCGCTGTATTTCTCAAATAAAAGTGTATGAAAACGGAACAGTCCGGCTTTCTTTTCCGTGTCCGGCAGCTCCTTTCCTGCCATATATTCCTTCGCCAGCCAGGGGGAAGACAATAAGCCGCGTCCCAACATCACCCCGCTCAACCGGGGATACAAGCGAATGATCCGGTCGATATCGGCCGGACAGTTCAGATCGCCGTTATAGAAAAGCGGGTGTGCACATGCTTCGTAGAAACGGGTAAAGCTGTCCATATCCACATGCCCTTTGTACTGTTGCCGCCCTATCCGGGGATGCAGAGTCACATGTGTAAGCGGCAACGAATCGATAAAGGGTAGCAAAGCAAAGACTTCGTCCGGTGAATCCCATCCTAACCGGAGCTTGACTGAGAAATTCATTTCCGGAAATTCACGGACTGTCTGCAAAAGGGCGGCAGCATCTCCCGTATGCGGCAGGATACCTGCTCCCCGGTGAAGACGTGCCTGCATCGGGAAAGGGCACCCCATATTGATATCTGCCTGCCGGTATCCTTGTTTGAGAAATAAAGTTACCAGACGCCGGAATTCGTTAGGCGTGGCCGCTATCAACTGGGGAACGACCGGAGTAGCTACATTCCTGCCGGGCGTTATATCCCGGAGATCCTTGTTCCGGAAACCGTCTTTCTCCACCCGCACGAAAGGGGTATAGTAGGCTTCCACTCCACCGAATACCAGTGCATGCACTTCCCGGTACACGGCATCCGTATAGCCTTGCAAAGGGGCAAAATGTATCTTGTACTCCATCAGGGAAATAGTTCTGAGAACAATGAATGAAGCCGTGTTTTAGCAAGTTCGAAATCCTGCTTTCCACCCAGTTCTTTTTCCAGCGAAGTCACTCCTTTATCCGTAAACCCGCAAGGATTAATCAGGGAGAAATAACTCAAGTCTGTATTGATATTCAGAGCAAATCCATGCATAGTAACGAACCGGCTGCTCTTTACTCCGATCGCACAGATCTTGCGGGCACGTCCTTTTACATCCGGATCGATCCATACGCCGGTAGCACCGTCGAGACGTTCTCCGCGTATCCCGTAAAGGGCGAGGAAACGGATAATGACCTCTTCCAGCCGATGGATATACAGTTTGAGTCCCAACTGCCAATATTCCAGGTCGAAGACCGGGTAACCGGTTATCTGCCCGGGACCGTGATAGGTAATATCCCCTCCCCGGTTGATATGGTAGAAAGAGACGCCACGCTGCTGCAACAGTTGTTCCGGTATCAGGAGATTGGCATCTTTCCCGCTCTTTCCGATCGTCAGCACGGGTTGATGTTCGCAGAAGAACAACTTATTTTCTTCGCTGCCTCCCTCCTTCTTTGCCTGAAGCAAGGTTTCAAAAGCATCTGTCTGAACCTTTAGCGCATCTGCATAATCAATGCGTCCGAGGTCGTGAAAAGTGAAGCTCTCCATTTCTTTCTTTTTTTTATTTTTCCGTTCGTATTATCGATCTCACCGGCTCCGTAACCCATCTGTATCTTCAACAACTTACCCATCAGGGAAAGGATTTGTCCCTGTCGTTTCAACATATAGGGAGAAGGTTTACCAGAATTGAATTTCCTGGGATTCGGCAAAGATGCAGCGATCAACGCAGCCTCCTCGCGATTTAGCCGGGAAGCCTGCTTCTTAAAATGGGCCTTGGCAACCGCTTCTGCTCCATAAATACCGTCGCCCATCTCGATGGAGTTCAGATAGACCTCCATGATCCTTTCTTTCCCCCATATCCACTCGATCAAGAGGGTGAAGTAGGCTTCGATCCCTTTCCTTATATAGCTTTTGGCAGGAAGAAGGAATACATTCTTGGCTGTCTGCTGGGAGATAGTGCTGGCGCCGCGTACGCGTTTTCCCTTTTCCGCCTCGTCGCGTGCTTTCTGTATCTGTTCAATATCAAAACCGTTATGATCGAGAAACAAATTATCCTCCGAAGCGACAACCGCCTGTACCAACGGTTGTGCTATCTGCGACAAAGGAACCCATTTATGTTCCAGCTTGAAGGGTTTCCCTCCCTTGTACTGATCGTACAACCGCGTCAGCATCAACGGCGTATAATAAACAGGGACGAACTTATACGCCACCACCGCCAGGATGCTGGATATAAAAAGAAACAGAAAGATATTCCTGCACCAAATCAGAATCCGTTTTATAATAGGCATATTCAATATCGTTTACTGCCGGCAAATGTACGAATTTTGTCAAAATTGAGCTATTTTATAGTGTCTGTTTATGGCGACTGATGGTAACCCTTTCCCCTCTTGAGAGGGGATAAGGGGTGTGTTAAAGCCAGTTATATGCCGATACTATAACACACCCCCTGCCCCCTCTCAAGAGGGGAAAAGTTACTCCCGACGCTATAAATGGATAGTTCAATTATTTCTATCTCCGAATGCGAAGTCCACCTGCCACCTGAAAATCATTTCATGCCATGAAAAAAAGCATATCCCGCCATTGCAATAAATAAAAAACGACTATCTTTGCCCCGTTACCCGCTATTGGATAACAGACCATTAAAACCATTAACATATGGAAAGATACGTGAATATCATGCTTGATGAGGGCTTTAAAACTGTCTTCGGAGTAAAGCAAGTAGCCATTGATTTTATCAATGCCGCCCTCTTGGGTGAGCGACAAGTCAAAGACCTGACTTATCTCGATAAAGAAATCCAACCGGAAGTAGTAGAACAACGTACGGTGATCTTCGATCTCCTTTGCGAAGATGTAGACGGTAGTAAATTTATTTTGGAGATGCAGAATTGCCCGCAACGTTATTTCTTTAACCGCGGATTCTATTATCTTTGTCGAATGGTCTCCCGTCAGGGAAAGACCGGACGGGACTGGCAATATAGCCTGCTTCCTGTCTATGGTATCTACCTGTTGAATTTTAGCCTGCCGGAATTACATAACTGGCGAACAGATGTAATCCTGGCTGACGAGGCAACGGGTAAAACTTTTGGCGAAGTCAAACTGAAACAGATTTATCTGTCGTTCGACTTGTTCAATCTAACGAAAGAGGAATGTAAGACTCCTCTTGAAAATACGGTTTATATATTGAAGAATATGAATTTATTTGATATGTCTCCATTCAAGGAGAAAGAGGATGCTTTCAGACGCTTGCTCGACGTGGCGAACCTCAATGCCATGAGCGATCATGAGCGTGCCGTCTACGAAGAGAACCTGAAGATCTACCGCGACTGGCATGCTACGACGGAATATGCAGTGGAAAAGGCTAAGGAAAAAGGGATAAAGATAGGTAAGGCAGAAGGCATAGAGCTAGGTGAGGCGAAAAAACAGCGTTTTATCGCAGCAAAAATGAAAAAGCAAGGAGTCGCTATTGAAACGATCGCTGAGTTTACTGAATTGTCAGTAAAAGAGATCAAGGAATTGTAGTTTCTTATTAACCATAAAATAATTCATCAGCCAGGTTGTTTGAACACATAACAACCTGGCTGATTTTGATTCTACCCTTACCCTGCATTGATATTTCAATTATTTCCGGATTCGAACCAATATGACTACCCTCGTAGGAGCGGTGTGTCAAAAAGCTACTTTATCAGCACTTTACGGACGGTATCCCCTACTTGTACGATATAGATATCCGTCGGCAATTGCCGACGGTTCAGTCCCGGGACTGAACGGA
>NZ_QUKD01000010.1:0-251185 GCF_003480915.1 Parabacteroides sp. TM07-1AC
GAAAGCCGGATGAAACGCCAGCTTACACAAAACGTGGCACATGAGTTGAAAACACCTGTCAGCAGCATTCAGGACAATGCGATAGCCTACGCCGGAGAAGGAAGCCAAATCATTGTGAATTGCTATAAGGAAGACCCTAAATTCTATTATTTCAGTTTTGCCGATAATGGTGTCGGTATCTCGGAAGAACATATCAACCGTATCTTTGAAAGATTCTATCGGGTAGATAAAGGACGAAGTCGCAAGGTGGGCGGAACCGGACTGGGATTGTCTATCGTTAAAAACGGGGTCAATTTCCATAAAGGACAAATCTCCGCTAAAAGCAGTCCGGGGAAAGGAGTTACTTTCTTTTTTACTCTGAAGAAAAAGCTGTAAACAAAAATTACACGCATATATGTATCTCTTTCACTTCTTTTAATCAATAATAAAACGTATGTTTGCTCAGAGAAACAAAAAATATAAATTATGAGCCCCGATTTTGATTATACTCAATTCCCATACACCTTCGCTCACTGCCTGAACAGCGAATGTCTGCGTGCTGAACAATGCCTGCGTCGGCAAGTGACCTTACGTATGCCCAAAGAAAGAGGATTGGTAACTGTTGTGAACCCGAACCATGTTTCGCCTTCCGGAGAAGATTGCAAATTATTTGTTCTCGACCAGCCGGAACAATATGCACGAGGAATTACTCATCTGCTCGACCGAGTTCCGCACAATGATGCAGTTTTTATCAAACAACAAATGATAGCGCATTTCGGACAAACAAACTACTATCGCTTTTTCCGAAAGGAACGTCTTGTTAAACCGCATGAACAAAAATATATAAGACAACTGTTTCAGAAAAGAGGAGTAACAGAAGAACCCGTCTTCGACGAATATGTAGAATATTACGACCTACAACGGAAGAAATAAAGCCGGAAACTCTCTTTGTATATTCTGTCTTTTTGTAAATAAGACTGACCGTTAAAATCAATCTTATTTACAAAAAGACAATAAAGTAAATGAAGTGGCTAATCAGATGAAATCCAATAATAACTTTTTCAATTTTCTCCGACTATGAAAGATACGACTTTTCACAGTGCCCAACGGTTCTCCTGTCTTGTCTGCAATTTCTTTATATTTAAAACCTGAGACATACAAATGAAAAGTAATATAATTTTTTTCAGATAAAGTTTTCATCGCTTTTTGAATTTCTTCTGAATCAAAACGGTTATCCACAACCGCTAAATGAGAGTTATCTTTTGCATCAAAAGTATTTGTCGGATCAGATAATATATATAAATTGCCACGGCGTTTTTTAGCCAAATAATCATTTATAAATATATTACGCATGATGGCATACAACCATCCTTTGAAATTAGTATCCATAGCATACAAATCTTTATTCTGCAAAGCTCTTAAAATGGTCTCTTGCAACAAGTCGTCAGCATCATAATCATTGACAGCCAGTTTAAGAGCATAACGGAAAAGATCATTTTGTACAGCCAACAATTCATGGGTGAAGTTGAAATTTTCCATGTCATCATGTCATAGTTTATAATAGATATTTATCAGGAAGGCATCTCCTCCTTTTCAGGGGAGAAGAATGCCTTCCGTCAAAGCAGGCTAAAAGAAACTATTTCACTTCGATGGATTTAGACTCCTTCTTGTTTTCTTCGTTCTGTACTTTTGGAATACTAATCGATAACACACCATGTTCTACTTTTGCCGATATTTTATCTTTCTCTACATTATCAGGCAAGAGTATTGTCTGTTGGAATTTTGAGTAAGAAAACTCACGTCGCAAATAATGCTTTTCTTTTTTCTCCTCCTTTTTTTCATCCTTCTTTTCCATACTGATTACCAGGTTATTGTCTTCATCCAAGTTGACTTTAAAATCATCCTTTGTCATACCAGGAGCCGCCAATTCCACATGATAATCTTTCTCATTCTCAACCACATTGATGGCCGGAGCTGTTGCATTTGCTCTTTCCATCCATCCGGTGTCAAAGAAATCGTTAAAAATACTCGGTAACCAATTCTGATTTTTCTTTACAGGCATCATTTTTACCTCCTTTTTTAAATTGTTAATAATTAAAATAACTAATACAAGATTCGTCTTATGCGTTAGTCTCGGAAGGGGTTATATGGCAATTCACGTGAATATCTTTTGGCCAAAATATAGAACAACTCTATAAAAACATCAGTCACATATACTCGGGATTGATACAATTGTTTACAAAAAGAATATATGGACATATCGACCTCTTTGGTAAAAGCAAGGAGTGCAGCAATCTGGTTAGCCATATACCGTTCATGTTCAGCCAGCCTGTCCAGGGCTTCCAACAGATTTTTCCATTTTTCAGGTTTCCAGCTTATTTCTCTCATCCTTACATATCCTCCACATTGATAAACTTGTTTCATCATACAATAAACCCTCTCCATATTATCATGGGGTTGCATATCTAACCAGGAGGCCAGTACAGGTAAATCCTGCTCTTTAAAATAAACCAGTAATGACAAATAGAAGTTAGCAGACCATATTTCCATACTTATCAACTCATTGATGGCAATTTCTATTCGTTTATCCATTATTTCTAAGATTAAAAGGTGAATAAATTCCAATTCGTAATAAAGACAAGCTAAGCTGTGACATTTAGTCATAAATATTATCTATTTTATGACTATTCGTCCAGTTATTTTTCTGTAAAAGTTAATAGAAGCCCTCTCCTTTAAAATATATCCCTCTAAAAATCAAGGAAATAAATTCTAAAGAACCATAATACAGAAAGACATTAACAGTTCGTATCTTTCAATAAGTAAATATTTTATATTCTCTATCAGACATCAGGGAAACGGTTTGGCATACATTTTGTAGACAGAGATATACAAATAAAGAAAAGAGATAGATACAGAATGATCGAGGACATGACAATTGATAATTCTCCGAAGAGAAGAAAAAGCGAAAGTAGGGGAAATGAGAAGAAACAGAACTTCCTTTTTTAAATTCATTGCTTTCATAATGCTCAATATCAGTCAACTCTGTTCCCTAGAGCTGTATTCATATATATAGGTAAAGCGTGGGAACTTTAGCATTACCGTTCAGAAGTATCCCCATACTCACTACAAGTAATACATAAGCCCCACGCCTATATAATATATATTCAATGAATGAGCATATGCAATATAGTCCGCGGAGCGTTTGTTTGTATTATCCATTGTAGTCTTGAAATTGGGGATTTCCTGAACACGGATAAATCTTTAAACGCTTTATACTTCTCTAAAAAGTGATGCAAATATAAAGATTTTAGAATAAAATGAAACAAAACATCTTATTTTTTTAAGTTCAATTTAAAAATCATGAGGTCGGTAGCATTATTGAACTACAGCCCTTTTTATTACTAAGCATAAGCCAAAGTCAACCTCTCTTAGATATCAGGTTCTTAGTAGCCTAACAAAAACAATTAAACGCCAGGCTGTTAAAGCATATTATATAATACAATTTTATTTCCATATATTATGAAAATTCTATTTCATATATTGTGAAAATAGTTTTTCACAATATAAGCAAAAAAACTAGCATAATATAAGCAAATAATTTTATGCCCCGGGTAACCTTTGCCTGAATCCGTATAGTTTTGACTAATCCTAAGTAGACATACAAAAAGTGACCTGTTTCACAACAGGTCACCTCTATTTATTGCAAGTGTGCAGTAGCACTAAATCAAATAAAAGAAATTTGGTGAGAGTAATATATAAAGGTAGCGTATTTCACAACAGGCTACCTTTTTACGCATTCAACAAAGCGCTGCAATCGGAATTGTAATAAAACAAAACAGTACTTATCTTAAAAGCGTAATACGTAATAAATCTAAATTACATGGGAGATATGTTTCACAACAGATCTTCATAAACCGTATAACAATACATACTATAGCTGCTACAACAACAAAGTCTTCAAAAAGTTTAATCATGTAAAAAAAAATGGCTACTTTCACAAGTAACCATTTTTTATGTAGTAAGTGTTGCTGTTAAGTAAAGATGAGATTCTCATAAGCAAACGGGAGATCATGTACCTAAACAATCGATATACCAAGCAACCAGCAACACAATATAACCGATACAACAAATAAGTATTTCAAAAAGTTTAATTTCAGGAAAATTCATACTCTATCAACGTTCGGATATCGGAACATAAGTTGTTTCTTCCAATACGTTTTTATACGCCGGACGGATAATACGTTTACCGTCGAAATGAAGCTCTTCGATACGATGAGCTGTCCAACCGACGATACGAGCCATGGCGAACAGCGGTGTATAGATTTCCTGTGGCAGGCCGATCATTTCATAAACGAAGCCGGAATAGAAGTCCACGTTTGAAGAGACGCGTTTCTTCGTTCCTTTATGTTTGGCGAAACATTCGATAGCACGTTCTTCCAGCAGTTCGAGGAAGGCAAATTCTTCTTCACGTCCCTTTTCCTTTGCCAGATCACGAGCCAGTTCCTTCAAGACAATAGCACGCGGGTCGGATATTGTATAAACGGCATGACCGATACCATAGATCAGCCCCGTTTTATTGTAGGCCTCCTTATTCAGCATACGCATGAAATAAGTATCGATTTCATCCACATTCTTCCAATCACCGATATTTTCTTTCAGATGATTGAACATATCTACAACCTGGATATTGGCACCTCCGTGCAACGGGCCTTTCAACGAACCGATACCGGCTGCAATGGATGAATAGGTATCCGTTCCGGTCGAACTGGTTACACGAACAGTAAAGGTCGAGTTGTTACCGCCACCGTGCTCGGCTTGCAAGACAAGCAATAAATCGAGTGTACGTGCATCGAGTTCGGTAAAGTCTTTTTTCAGCATGTGCAGGAAGTTTTCTGCAAGCGACAGGTTTTCATGCGGATGGCGGATATGCAAAGAACGTCCGTGTGTACTATGACGGAAGATATTATATGCATAAGCGATGATAGTCGGGAAACGAGAGATCAGTTCGATGGACTGGCGCATCAGATTGTCGCGCGAAGTATCGTCCGGATTCGGATCGAAAGTATACATTTCCAAAACACTACGGGCAAGGATATTCATAATATTCTGTCCTTCCAGATCGAGGATATTCATTTTGGTCTTCTGCTCCAACGGCATGTTATCACAGATCAGGCCTTTGAAAGAGGCTAGTTCTTCCTTATCGGGCAACTTACCGGAAAGCAGCAGATAAGCCACTTCCTCAAAACCGAAACGTTTCTCTTTAATCAGGGCATGTGCCAAATCTTCCACATCATAGCCTCTGTAAAACAGTTTACCGGGGATAGCCTTCAAACCACCGTTATCCGGCAGACGTTCGTAGCCTACTACGTTACCGATCTTGGTCAGTCCGACCAAAACACCACTGCCGTCTTCGTTACGCAGACCACGTTTCACATTATACATCGGAAAAAGTTCATTGTCGATCTTACAAGCATCCTTTGATGCATCCGACAGCTTATAGATAAGATATTCTTTCTTCATGACTAATTATTTTATGAGGTTACAATAAAGATATGATACAATCACCAAACTCCCTGGTGCCAAGAGATTTTCCTGCCGGCATGAAACGAGCCAGGTCATTCGTTGCTTCACCTTTCGAAAAAGCATTTTCCATAGCAGCCGTAATCAGGTTGGCTGCTTCATTCCATCCCATATATTCAAGCATCATCACGGATGAAAGCAAGAGGGACGACGGGTTTACAATATCTTTTCCGGCAATGTTAGGAGCCGTGCCGTGTGTTGCTTCGAAAATAGCATAACCGCTGTCGTAATTGATATTGGCGCCGGGAGCAATTCCGATACCGCCCACCATAGCAGCCAGCTGATCGGAGATATAATCGCCGTTCAGATTGAGTGTTGCGATGACGGAATATTCTTCCGGGATCAATAAAGTGTTTTGTAGAAAGGCATCGGCAATAACATCTTTGATGATGACTTTTCCGGCTGCAGAGGCATCGAACATGGCTTTAACGGCCTCGGCTTCGCCTTTCTCCTTTTTGATCTTTTCATATTGTGGCCAGGTAAATGTCTTGTCGGCAAACTCACGTTCTGCCAGGGCATAACCCCAAAGTTTGAAACCACCTTCAGTGAACTTCATAATATTGCCTTTATGTACAAGCGTTACACTCGGTAATTTATTGGTCAGGGCAAATTCGATAGCAGCACGCACCAGGCGTTCGGTTCCTTCTACGGATACGGGTTTTACGCCGAATGAAGAGGTTTCGGGGAAACGAACTTTGGTCACTCCCATTTCTTCCGTCAGGAACTTCAGAAACTTACGGGCTTCGGGCGTTCCTTGTTGCCATTCGATACCGGCATAGATATCTTCGGTATTCTCACGGAAGATATACATATCGACCTTCTGTGGTTCGCGTACCGGAGAAACAACCCCTTTGAACCAACGGACGGGGCGCAGACAGACATAAAGATCCAAAGTCTGGCGCAAAGCGACATTCAGCGAGCGGATACCACCGCCGATCGGAGTGGTCAACGGACCTTTGATACCGACCATATATTCGCGGAAAGCATCCATCGTTTCATCAGGAAGCCAGCTTCCGGTCTTGTTGAAAGCTTTCTCACCCGCCAATACTTCTTTCCATTCGATGGACCGTTTACCGTCATAGGCTTTTTCGATAGCTGCATTTACTATCTTTTGGCAGACCGGCGTGATCTCTGCTCCTACGCCATCTCCTTCGATAAAAGGAATAATGACCTTATCAGGGACGATCAAATGGCCTTTTTGTTTTGTTATTTTATTCATTATGATAGTTTATTTATTAATTCAGATGTTGTCAAATTTGAGCCTATTCGTGTCATTGTCTTCAACAAGGCTTTGCCTTGTGCCGTAGGCTCTATTTTGCCGTCGGTTTTAACCGACGGATATAAAAGACAGGAGGCAAAGCCTCTTCCTTTGTGGGCTTAAGCCCCTTTAAAACAGGGACTACCATTATATGTCTAAAGGGGTTAAAACCCACAGAGGAATCCGGCAAAGCCAGAACATTTAATCTATCCGTCGGTTAAAAACCGACGGCAAAAGAGAGCCTGCGGCATGAGGCTCCGCCTCATAAAAGACTCAGTTTTTTCTATTAATGTGCTACATTCAGTGCCGCCCCAGCCTTGAACCATTTGATCTGCAAATCGTTGTATGTATGATTTACCGGGAATGATTCCTGCGAACCGTCTGCATGTGTAAGAACGGCTGTCAATGGCTTATCGGGTGCAAAGTCTTTCAGACCGACGATGGAGATATGATCGTTTTCACGGATCTTATTATAATCATCTTTATTTGCAAACGTCAGGGCAAGCATTCCCTGTTTCTTTAGGTTCGTCTCGTGGATACGGGCAAAACTTTTGGCAAGGATCACCTTTACATTCAGGAAGCGGGGTTCCATAGCAGCATGTTCGCGGGAAGAACCTTCGCCGTAGTTCTCTTCGGCAACAACGATGGACGAGATTCCTTTTGCCTTATATTGCTTGGCAACGGCAGAAACAGCTTCATATTCATCAGTAAGCTGGTTCAATACGGCATTTGTCTTACCATTGAAAGCGTTGACAGCTCCCATCAACATATTGTCGGATATATTTTCCAGATGTCCACGGAAACGGAGCCAAGGACCTGCCATCGAAATATGGTCTGTCGTACATTTTCCTTCCGCCTTGATAAGTAATGGCATGTCCAACAGGTCGTTGCCATCCCACGGAGCAAAAGGCTGCAAAGCCTGCAAACGGTTTGACTCAGGATTGATCTTTACATCCGTATTCTTTCCGGTCGGAGCCAGATAACCATTATCTTTTACATCAAATCCTTTAGGTGGGAAATCGGTTCCCTGCGGTTCACGGAGCTTTACTTCACGACCGTCTTCCGTCTTCAACGTATCGGTCAACGGATTGAAACAAAGGTCACCGGCAATAGTCAGTGCCAGCGTCAGTTCCGGAGAAGCAACAAAGGCATGTGTGTTCGGATTGCCATCCGCACGTTTGGCGAAATTACGGTTAAAGGAGGTTACAATAGAATTTTTACGGGTATTATCGTCGGTATGACGTTTCCACTGGCCGATGCATGGTCCACAGGCGTTTGCCATGATGGTCGCTCCCACTTTCTCGAAGTCGCCGATAATACCATCGCGTTCGGCAGTATAGCGGATCTGTTCCGATCCCGGATTGATGATCAGCGGAGCGGCAACAGGAATCTTATCTTCAAAAGCCTGACGAGCGATAGAGGCGGCACGACTCAAATCCTGATAAGATGAGTTCGTACACGAACCGATCAGGCCTACCTCCATCTTACGGGGATAACCGTTCGCTTTTACTTTAGCAGCAAATTCAGAGATAGGCGTTGCAGCATCGGGAGTAAACGGACCGTTGATATGCGGTTCCAGTTCAGACAGGTTGATCACGATCACCCGGTCGTAATATTCGTCCGGCTGCGCCCTCACTTCCATATCGGCTTCCAAATAATCCTGGATAGCATCGGCCCAGGCAGCAACCGTATCACGTCCGGTTGCACGCAGATAAGTAGCCATATTCAGGTCGTATGGGAATAACGAAGTTGTTGCTCCTACTTCAGCACCCATATTACAAATAGTAGCTTTCCCGGTTGCGGAGATAGAAGATGCGCCTTCACCGAAATATTCGATAATGGCATTCGTTCCTCCTTTTACGGTCAGGATACCCGCCAACTTCAAAATGACATCTTTGGGAGAAGCCCAGCCGTTCAAACGTCCGGTCAGTTTGACACCGATCAATTTAGGCATCTTCAGTTCCCACTCCATACCGGTCATGACATCGACCGCATCAGCGCCACCGACTCCGATAGCAACCATTCCCAAACCACCGGCATTCGGTGTATGAGAATCCGTACCGACCATCATTCCGCCGGGGAATGCATAGTTTTCCAGCACAACCTGGTGGATAATTCCGGCTCCCGGTTTCCAGAAACCGATACCGAACTTATCGGATACGGATTTGAGGAAGTCATACACTTCGCTATTTCCTTTGGTAGCCGTTTCAATATCCGCTTTCGCTCCGATATTCGCCTGGATCAGGTGATCGCAGTGGACGGTTGCCGGAACAGCGGATTTGTCTTTCCCTGCATTCATAAATTGCAGTAAAGCCATCTGAGCTGTTGCATCCTGCATCGCCACACGGTCGGGACGGAAGTTTACATAATCATCCCCACGCCTGAACAGGCGGAGTGCTTCTTCATCATATAAATGAGCATATAAGATTTTTTCGGCCAATGTCATCGGACGACCGATCTTTTCACGCGCCGCATCTACCCGTTTCGGGAAATTGGAATAAAAGCTTCTCAGCATTTCAATGTCGTACACCATATTATAATCTTATTAGTTGTTTGTTTATCAGAATTAAGACACGCTAATGTATATATAAATAAAACACCTTTTATTCAATAATGTCTATGAGACCATAGAGGTTGTCTATACCAAATAAAAAAGTTCGCCTTACGTTCATTTATAAAACGCGCGGCGAACTTATTTTGTTCAATAGATATTAACGAAATCTATGTTTATTATTTTTTAGATTCTTTCCACTTATCGGCATAACTATGAAGAATGGAGGCAATTCCCTCTCCGATCCGTACATAATCACCTTGGTTCAGATTTGCCAGCGAAGCGCGGATAGACCATTCAGGAGCATCGAAACCACCTCCGTTCAGAAGGACAAGCGCCGTTTCCTGCGCCAGGCGGAATACGACATCAACCGGTTCGTAATTGGCTTTCAGATACTCTACAAACTCATCACCGTAGAACTTCTTTGCCCAAACTTCCATATCGATCTCACTGTAATAACCGGCACGAAGCGGATCATCCAGCAAGGTAAATCCTGTACTTTCCCAAAGTGTATGCAGACGTTCGTGGATAATATCCACCATCCGCGACTGATACAGGTTTTCGGTATCCAGGATAGAGAAGGAAGCGAACAGAGCCATCTGGGTCTGTTGCGGCAGGGAAAGACCGGCTGTATGATTAAGTGCCACCTGACGGCTGTCGGCAACCATACGGTCGATGAACTTCATTTTCGACGGATCGAGCATGATGCTGCTGTAGCGTTTTGTCAGAGCAGCTTTCTTGTCATCCGGCAGCTCGGCAATCATCCGGTCGTAGATATTCTTTTCGTGCAAAGAGACAACAGCCAGACGCCAGCCTGTCGCCCCGAAGTACTTGGAGAAGGAATAGACACATAAAGTATTGTCTGGCAATTCAGCCATCAAGGAACGGAAACCAGGAACATAAGTTGCATATACATCGTCCGTAATGATCATCAGATCGGGATTGTAATTAGTTACGATATCGACCAGGCGTTCCGTCAATCCGTGTGTCAGTGCATAAGAAGGCGGATTGCTCGGGTTGACGATAAAGGCAGCCTTGATCGATTTATCTTTCAACAGATCCAGGTCCTTTTCCTGATACTGCCAGGTATGATAACCGTCACCTGTCATTTTCAGAGCATGTATTTCGGTTACGTCGAACAGATAACGAGCCTGCTCGGGTATTTCGATATACGGTGTAAAAACCGGGGCGAAAAGGACAATCTTATCCCCTTTATTCAACAGAAAGTTCTGCTGCAGGGAATCAAAGATGTAACACATAGCTGCCGTTCCGCCTTCGGTAGCGAAAAGGTCAAATTTACCTTCCGGAGGAAGACCGTTACAAAGAGCCTGGTCCAGATAATCACGGACAAGGACTTCCGTATATTTTAAAATACGATCAGGTATAGGATATTGATCGCCTATTACGCCTTCCGCCCATTCATGGACCAGGTCGTTTTCATCGACACCTTTTTCGCGTACCATATAATTATAGGTATCACGCAAAAGCTTCGAGCCGGGCGTTCCTTCGTGCTTATCCAAAAATTCCCGGAAACGATAAGCGATACTCGGTTTCTGAGGAACACCGGCAAGGCCGACCATACCGTCTTCCAATTTCGTTCCCCGGCGACATTCTTCCAAACCGAACTGACCGAGCAGGAAAAAGGCTTCACGGGGTGTAGTGGCAATCCAGTTCGGATTACCGCGTCCGGCATTCAACATGATGTGTGTGCTTTTACGTGCACTTTCATCTGCGAGGTCGATCAGGATATTCTTCAATTCGAACGGACTGATCTCCGACATCTTCTTTTCGTATTCACGGGTAACTACGATTTTCTTTTTCTCTTCCATATTATATAATGTATAGTTTATGATTTACATCAACAGCACGATAACCACTCCCCAAATAATCAAAAGAGTATTACCTACTGCATAAGTGACTGTATAACCTAATGCAGGTGTCTGGCTCTCTACCGCATCTTCCACAGCACCGAGAGCGGCAGTCGTGGTACGCGCACCGGAAGTACAGCCGAGGGTGATAGCGGGATGAAATTTAAAGAGATAACGCCCCATCAGGACACCGGCTATCAGCGGAATAGTCGTAGCCAGGGCACCGATAACAAACAGGCTCACCCCTACTTCTTTGAATCCGGTCACGAAACTCGGCCCAGCCGTAATCCCGACGACGGCAATGAACATATTCAGCCCGACATTATTCAATACCCAAAGTGAAGGTTCCGGAATACGTCCGAATGTAGGATGTTTGGAACGAAGCCATCCGAACACCAAGCCGGCAATCAATGCCCCTCCACTCGTACTCAGACTGACAGGAATATCCCCGAAGTGGATAGCCAGCGAACCGATTATCCCACCGATAAAGATACCCAATCCGACAAAGATCATATCCGTCTGATTCGTCGGACGGTCGGCATAACCTAATGTGGCAGCCGCCTCGTTCACCTCCAGCTTGGTTCCGACCAATTCGAGCATATCGCCCGGATCGATCCGGGTCGCAGCCAATACCGGAATACTGATTCCGGCACGTTTAATATTCTTAATACTGACACCATGCATCACCTTTTCCTTACGGAGCTGTGCCACCGTCATACCGGCAAATTTCTTACGGGAGATCAATACCGGCAATGTCTCAGCAGGGAAGTCCAGCAAATCGATATCGTTCACTTCGTCACCTATCCAATCTTCCTCACCGATCACGAACTCCCGCCGTCCGCTCAGGACCACCTCGTTTCCTTTCTGAAGCATCAAGTCCGGTTTCACATCATAAATGACATTATTGATACGGACACGCTCCACAAACAAGCGACGGCCCTGCTCTTCCAGGTAATCTTCCAGTTCCTGCACGGTCTTACCTGCACCAAACCAGTCGTTGCTTATCTTATAAGCCCGGAAAGTGATAGGACGTGCTGCAGGCATAAATCCCGGTTGTTCGCTCTCGTCGTCATTCCCCATTTTAGCTTCCAGCTCTTTACATGCTTTCTTCACGGATGCCAGTCCGCCCAGCAGGCGGGGTGCCACATCACTCATGATCCACGCCGAACCTGCCGTACCGAAAATATACGAGACGGCATAAGCGACAGGCATCACGTTAATCATAGCCGTTTTATCGGCAGCACTCAGACTGCCCTGATTGATTGTATCTTCCGCAACTCCCAATACGGCTGAAATTGTCTGCGAGCCGGCCAGCAGCCCGGCAGCTTCACCCGCATTATATCCCATCAGCTTGGCCAGAAGGAAAGGGATGAACAAACAGAACAGACACATCAAGGCAGCAAAAAGCATCTGCGGAAGTCCTTCCTTCTTCAGTCCGCGAAAGAACTGTGGCCCTACGCTGTAGCCTACAGCGAACAGGAATAAAAGAAAGAATACCGATTTAATAGGTGCACCGATATCAATGTGCAATTGCCCGATTAATACTCCGACCAGCAGAACACTGGTTACTGTTCCCAAAGAAAATTTCCCTATTTTAAATTTACCGATCCAGAAGCCCAATGCCAGCGTCAAAAAGATGGCGAGTTCCGGATAATGTTTGAGTAAATCTGCAAACCACTCCATATATTAATTGTTTGGCGTTAATATTACAGGCATAATTATATGCCCGGTTTTCACTGTGGTAGATGGAACAGTATCTGTAAGGAAGTTGTTCCAAAAGATTCAATTAAGAGAACATAAAATCCACCTTATTTTAAATAAATTTCTATCTTTGTCTCCGCTTTGGTGATACGGTAACATTCCGTTATTCGTATAAAAGGGAATCCGGTTAGAATCCGGAACAGTGCCCGCTACTGTGAAGCCCTCAACAAAGGAAAGCATTCTTACACCACTGTCCGACAAAAGGATGGGAAGGTCGCTTTCCGGGCAAGTCAGGAAACCTGCCAAAGTTATTATATCATATTCTCCCGGGGTCAGGAGGCTGATAAGAAAAGGGTTACCGACAGCCGGTATGTGATTTGTCGCATTCGTACGTTATCTCTTAATTTATTATATATGAAACATTTACTATTATTTATTGCTTGTATGCTGGCACCTATGTGCTGGGCACACGACGGCGAGAACTTCGAGGCATCAGACATGCTCGCTTCTATGCAACCGGGCGACAAAGCTGCCCTATTAATGGTGCATTTCGGTACCACGTACGACAACACCCGCGCTCTCACTATCGACGCGATCAACCAAAAAGCAAAAGCCGCCTTCCAGGATATGGAAGTACGCGAAGCCTATACTTCCCGTATCGTTGCACGCCGCCTGAAAGCACGCGGCATCGAAAAGCTGAATCCGGTCGAAGCCTTGGAAAAACTGAAAGCAGACGGATATACACACATCCTTGTCCAGTCCACCAACATTATAGAAGGAGTGGAAATGGAATCACTTCGTAAAGACATTGCTCCGCTGGAAAAAAACTTCAAAGACATACGCATCGGCAACCCGTTGCTTTATACTCCCCACGACTTTGAAAATGTAATAGCAGCCGTTACAAAGAACGGAGCTAAAGAAGGCGCAACAATTCTTGTCGGACATGGTACTTATACACCTGCCACAGCACAGTATGCCATGATGGATTACATGCTGCAGTCCAAAGGATATACTAATTACCATGTAACAACCGTAGAAGGTTATCCCTCTTTCGGCGATATGGTTGCCAAACTGGATGCAAGCAGTGTAAAGAAAGTATTACTGATGCCTTTCATGTTCGTTGCCGGCGACCACGCCAACAACGACATTGCCGGTGATATGAAAGAGGAACTGGAAGGCAAAGGTTATCAGGTATCTGTCTTTATGCAGGGGCTGGGACAAAATCCGGAAATCCAGGATATATTTATCGATCATGCCAGGTTCGCAGCCAAACACAAGATGATCGATATAACCAGTAAGAAGAAAAAGTACGCAGCAGAAAAAGATTAATACTTAGACTTAGAACATCTGACAATCCAATTATTCCAATAAAATACATTATCTTTGTTGGTACTGATGAAATCAGAATCAATAACTCAAAGCTAAAAGATGAGCACAGGAAAAATAATCGTAGCCGGGATCGGTCCCGGCAGCGAATCAGATATTACACCGGCAGTTCTATCCGCCATCCGCCAGTCGGATGTTATCGTTGGGTATAAATATTACTTCCAGTTTATTGAATCAGCGATCCGTCCTGATGCGATCTGCATCGATTCGGGAATGAAACGGGAAAAAGTACGTGCCGAAGAAGCATATAATTATGCAACCGAAGGCAAAGTAGTAACAGTTATCAGTTCCGGTGATGCAGGTATTTACGGAATGGCTCCGCTTATTTATGAAATGCAGCGCGAAAAAGGAAGCAACATCCCTATCGAAGTTCTTCCCGGTATCAGTGCATTCCAGAAAGCAGCCTCCCTGCTGGGCGCTCCGGTAGGTCATGATTTCTGTGTGATCTCCCTCTCCGACCTGATGACTCCCTGGGAGCTGATAGAGAAGCGTATCAAAGCGGCAGCGATGGCCGACTTTATCACAGCGATCTACAATCCCAAAAGCGAAGGCCGCTACTGGCAGCTGTATCGTCTGATCGAACTTTTCCTGCAGGAACGCGATCCGCAGACACCTGTCGGTTTTGTCCGCCAGGCAGGACGTGAAGAGCAGAAAGTGACGATCACCACCCTGGCAGAGTTCGATCCGGAACAAGTAGATATGTTCACTGTTGTTCTGATCGGCAACTCACAAACTTACCGGTTCGACAACAAGATGATTACACCACGCGGCTATTACGGTGAAATCAAGATGGGTAAAGCAGAAACTGGTATTGGACAAGATATTATGATCCGCAGTTTTCGCACCATCGAGAAAGAACTGAAAAACAAAGATATTCCGTTAGATAAAAAATGGGCATTGCTGCATGCGATCCATACGACAGCCGATTTCGATATGGAGAATATATTGCGAATCGATGATAATGCCGTATCCTCTTTATATGAGAAACTGAGCACCAGCACTGTCCGTACCATCATCACCGACGTTACCATGGCAGCATCCGGTATCCGTAAAGGAGCTTTGCAGCGTATGGGCATCGAGGTGAAATGCTATCTGCAGGATGAGCAGACTGTTGCTCTTGCTTCTGAAAAAGGCATCACCCGCACACAAGCCGGCATCCGGATCGCCGTCAGCGAACATCCGGACGCTTTATTTGTCTTCGGCAATGCACCGACGGCACTGATGGAATTATGCGACCTGATCCGCAAGGGGAAAGCAACTCCTGCCGGAATTATCGCAGCCCCCGTCGGTTTCGTGCACGTGCAGGAATCCAAACATATGGTGAAACCGTTTACCTCCATTCCCAAACTGATCGTGGAAGGACGTAAAGGCGGAAGTAATCTGGCCGCAACACTAGTAAATTCTATACTTTGTTATAACGACGCTATTCATTTAAAACCAGGAAGAGACGTATGAGAACTCAATTTATCGTCATCGGCATCCCCGATGACCCCAATTACATCAGCAAGAGTAATAAAATCGTAGATATAATCAATGGCAACACCTATTTTTCAGGCGGAAAAAGACATCATGAGATACTGAAGCCTTTTCTGCCGGAAGATGCTGTATGGATCGATATAAAAGCACCGCTCGACGATGTTTTCAACGAGTACGAATATCATCAGAAGATTGTCGTATTTGCTTCGGGCGACCCTTTGTTCTACGGATTCGCCTCAACGATCCTCAAACGGATGCCGGATGCTGAAATAACGCTCCTGCCCTCGTTCAACTCGTTGCAAATGCTTTCACATGAACTGAAAATATCCTACAACGACATGAGCATGGTTTCCCTTACCGGTCGCCCGTGGCATGAACTGGACCGTGCGTTGATAGAGAACAGGGCCAAAATCGGTATTCTGACCGATCACGTACATACACCGGCAGCCATTGCTATGCGTTTGCTGAAATATGGTTTCACACAATATAAAATGTATATCGGTGAACACCTGGGAAATCCGGAAAAGCAACGCGTCTCACGTTCGCTTGCTCTGTCGGAAGTGGAAGAACATCCGATCGACAGCCCGAACTGCGTAATCCTGCAACGGATGTATAACGACATCACATATCGTCCTTTGGGCATTCCCGACAAGATGTTCGAACTGCTCGACGGACGGGAACGGATGATCACCAAAGCTCCTGTCCGCGTACTCGATATGAGTGCCTTGATGCTCCCTATGTGTGATCATTTCTGGGACATCGGTTTCTGCACCGGCTCTGTATCCATCGAAGCGAAACGCCAGTATCCGCATCTGCATATCCACGCGTTTGAAATACGCAAGGAGTGCTGGACGCTGATGGAGAAAAACAGTTCCAAACTGGGAGCACCCGGTATCGATGTGCATATATGCGACTTCATGGAGGAAGATGTTTCCGACCTGCATGCTCCCGATGCTGTATTTATCGGAGGACATGGCGGAAAACTGAAGGAGATCGTACAGAAAGTAGCCCGATACCTGGCTCCCGACGGTCTGCTGGTATTCAACTCCGTATCGGAAGAAAGTGAAAAGCTGTTTGTCGAAGCCGTCCGCGAAGCCGGATTAAAACTGGACGATCCGCTGGATGTAAGTATCGGCGATTACAATCCGATCACCATACTGAAGGCTTTCAAAGAAGCAAAATAAGTAAACTATGAATAAAAAATCTATAGCAATTGTCGTGGTATCGGTCAGCAGCCTGCCCCTGGCACGACAAATCAAGAAACAATATCCCGACGCGGTTATCTACAGTAAAGAATCGCAAGAGGAAACGGTCGTGATGGAGTCTATCGATTCCATTGTAGGAGACCTGTTCCTCCAGTCGGATGCCATTATTTTTATCGGGGCAATGGGAATATGTGTACGCTGCATTGCACCTTATGTAATGGATAAGCATACCGATCCTGCCGTGGTTTGCATCGACAGTACCGGCAAATATATCATTCCGGTTTTATCCGGACATATCGGAGGCGCAAACGAACTAAGCATAGAACTAGCACAGATACTGGGAGGGAACGCGATCGTCACCACCCAAAGCGACAACACCGGCCTATGGGCACTCGATACACTGGCGGAGAAATTCGGCTGGTCGGTCGTAGCCGACGATCTGACTGACAATGAAAATGCAATGAATGCCTGTATCGCTGCTTTCGTCAATAAAAAGCCGACAGCTCTGTTACTGAATGTCCGCGATAAAGGAACGGAATATCTCGAACAAAGCTGTCCTGAACACGTTCAGATATTCAATAAATTCTCCGACATTCCGCTCGACCAGTTCGAGCTGGTGATTACTGTCGGACCGTTCATTTATGAGGCAGAGATTAAGATGGTATCTTATTTCCCGAAAGTATTGCATCTGGGTATAGGTTGCCGGAAAGGGCTGAAAGGCGATCCGATAGAAATGCACCAGCATATCATCGCCACGCTGATCGATAACAACCTCTGTCCCGAATCCTTGGTGGACCTCTCTTCCATCGATCTGAAAAAGGACGAAGCCATACTCGCTCTGCTGGCATACGGCATCATGGATTGTCCTTTCAAGACATACCCGGCGGATGTCTTGAACAAACTGTCCGTTCCGAATCCTTCCGCTAAAGTAAAAGAGGTGACCCAGTCGTCAAGCGTTGCTGAAGCTGCTGCCATACAAAGTGCAGGAGGAGGTTTGCTGCTGCTGGAGAAACAAAAAGGGCAGTTAGGCGAACAGAATGATTATACATTCGCAGTGGCAATGGATAAATCCGTTCAGCGGCAAGGCCATATCGAGATAGTCGGTGCCGGTCCCGGCAATCCGGAACTGATCTCTATCCGTGGCCGTAGGATGCTGGAAAAGGCGGATCTGATCTTATATGCCGGAAGCCTGGTTCCGAAAGAGCTTACTTTCTGTGCCAAACCGGAAGCTACTGTACGCAGTTCGGCAGACATGAACCTGGAAGAGCAGTTCATGCTGATGAAAGAGTTTTACGACAAAGGCAAATTCATTGTCCGACTACATACCGGTGATCCTTGTATCTATGGAGCGATACAGGAACAGATGGCTTTCTTCGATCAATATAATATGAGTTATCATATCACACCGGGAATTTCCTCTTTTCAGGCTGCTGCTGCCGCTTTACAGTCGCAGTTTACCATTCCGGAAAAGGTACAGACCATTATTCTAACCCGGGGTGAAGGCCGTACACCGATGCCTGAAAAAGAGCAACTGCACAAACTAGCAGCCAGCCAGAGCACGATGTGTATTTATCTCAGTGCCGGGATTGTGGATAAAGTGCAGGAAGAACTTCTTCAACATTATGCGCCTACCACACCCGTTGCCGCCTGCTACAAACTGACCTGGAAAGACGAACGTATCTATCGGGGCGAATTGAAAGACCTGGCAAAGATAGTCAAGGACAATCATCTGACATTAACGACCTTATTGGTAGTCGGAGATGCGATCGACAACCGGGAAGGCTTATCGCGTCTGTACGCCGACGAGTTCAAACATCTGTTCCGCAAATAACATTATCAGAAAGAACGATGATACTGATATTAGGAGGGACAACGGAAGGACGTGCCAGTGTACGCATCGCTGATGAAGGAAGCGGACCTTATTATTATTCAACCAAAGGATCGCTTCAGGAGATAGAATGCGCACACGGTATCCGGCTGACCGGAGGCATGGACACGGCTAGTATGGAAATCTTCTGCCGTGAAAAAGGTATCCGCCTGCTGATCGATGCCGCCCATCCTTTTGCCACAGCCCTGCATCGGACAGTGGCAGAAGTTTCTACCTCCCTCCAACTGCCGGTTATCCGCTACGAACGGCGTTATCCGCCGCGCGACCCGGAATTGGTATGGTGTAACGACTATGCCGATGCAATCCGTAAATTGGACGAACAGGGTACACACAATTTACTTGCACTAACCGGAGTCAACACAATTGCCCCTCTTCGTCCCTGGTGGGAAAAATATCCCACATGGTTCCGTATACTCGAACGGGAAGAATCGCTCGCCATTGCCATGAAGCAAGGATTTCCGTCAGAGCATTTGCTTTTCTATCAGGAAGAAGATGATGCCGGCGAATGGATGGATCGGCTACAGCCGGATGCCATTATCACCAAAGAAAGCGGACAAACCGGTTATTTCACGGAAAAAGTAACTGCCGCCCGTAAGCGTTCGATCCCGGTATTTGTCGTTAAACGTCCGGCACTTCCCGAAACATTCTACTTTGTTTACGGAGAAGACGGATTGCGCAAGCAAATAGAACGGCTATTGCCGGAATTCTTCCCTTTGCATCATGGCTACACGACCGGAGCTTGTGCCACAGCAGCTGCCAAAGCGGCACTAATTGCACTGCTCAATAAGGAGAAACAAACCCAATCCTCCATCACTTTGCCATCAGGCGAATTGATCACTTTACCTGTCGCAGAAACCGAATGGGAAGGCGACAGTGCCATCTGCTCAGTCATCAAAGATGCAGGGGACGACCCGGACGTGACCAACGGCTCTAAAATCATTGCGAAGGTGACTCTCTCAAAGGAATCCGCCTCTGCTCCCATCCGTTTTGTCGCAGGCACGGGAGTCGGTACGGTAACATTACCTGGCTTGGGACTGGAAGTCGGTGGTCCTGCTATCAACACAACACCCCGCAAGATGATAGTGGAAGAGTTGACTGCCGTTTTAGAAGAATACCGGCAATCTATTCCCCATAATGCAAAAACGACAGAAGTCTGCGGACTGACAGTCACTATCTCCGTTCCCGGAGGTGAAGAGTTGGCAGCAAGAACATTCAACCCGAAACTGGGTATCGTCGGCGGCATCTCCATTATCGGGACATCGGGCATCGTACGCCCTTTCTCGACCGATGCTTTTATCGCCTCCATCCGTAAAGAAGCGGAGGTTGCCAAAGCTATCGGTTGCACGACACTCATAATAAACTCCGGTGCTAAAAGCGAACGGTATCTGAAAGCCCGTTACCCCGAACTACCTCCACAGGCATTCGTTCATTACGGAAACTTTATCGGCGAAACCCTAAAGATAGCCTCATCGCTCGACTTCCCCCTGGTAGTTATGGGTATCATGATCGGTAAAGCAGTCAAACTGGCCGAAGGCTTCCTCGATACGCACAGTAAAAAGGTAGTGATGAATAAAGACTTCCTGAAAGATTTGGCGCATCAGGCAGGCTGTGCCGAAGACACAATCCAAAAGATCGACACCATCACGTTAGCCCGCGAACTATGGCAATTGCTTCCTGCAGAAGAACAAGAAGCATTCTTCAATCTCTTATTGAAAAGATGCCATGAACATTGCACCCCACTCCTGCCTAAAGGAGAATTATCTATCTTATTGATAACGGAAGAAGGAGTTATTTGGAAATAACCAACCACTTTTCGATGTTACGAGTCTTTGCACTGAAATTCACTCCGATGCGGAACAACGTACGCGGATCGGATGCGAACGGAAGGGCGTAGCCTTTGTCGTCAATTTGTTGCAATGCCTCTTCTGCTGTGCCGTCGAGTTTGAACTCCATGACATAAATGAAACAGTCGGTCTGCAAGATCAAATCTACACGGCCTTCGGAGGTATGGTATTCCGCTTTTACATAGAAGCCCAACAACTTAAAAACAATAAAGAGCACATTTTGGTAATGTAGCTCCAGATCACGAACCAACTCATAAGGTGTATCGGCAAAGAAACTTTGCAGTCGCCGGAAAAAGGCATCGTAATTGCCTTCGTAAACTTCCTGGGCAAACTTCTTGATTTGGAAAGTAGTATCGACTTTGCTCACCGGAGTATAATAAGGAAGAAGATATTTGACAAACCCTTCTTCTACCTCTTTATTGGGAAAGCCCAGACGATAAAGGCCAAAGGTCTTGTCGTATCCCTTGATCGTCAGGTAACCGCTTTGATAGATTACCGGTATGGGATTTCTCGAAATGGCATCGATGCTGTTCAGTACATCGGCATCGGTCTCGGTATGTGCCATCCGGTAAAGGTCGTAGTTTGATTTTTGCAACAACTTTACCAAATAGGTTGGAGTTCCGGTTTCGAACCAGTAGCTACCGAATTTCTTCTTTGACAATGTATTCAGTAAGCTGAATGGATTGTAAATACCCACAGAATTTTCAACGAAGTGATAGCCGTCATAAGAAGCCTCCAGTTCCGTACAAGTTTCTTCATACGTTATATCGAGCGCGGAAGCCAGTGCCTGGATATCTTCTTCAAAATCACGATGCAACTCCTCTTCGTTTATACCACAGATGGAAACATAAGGCTTCCACATTGATATATCATCCAAATTATTCAGATCGCTGAACACACTTACTTTGCCGAACTTGGTTACACCTGTGAGGAAAGCAAACTGGATATACCTGTCCATACTCTTCATCACACCGTAAAAGGCTTTCAGGGTATTGCGGTATTCGTTTTGCAACTCCTCATTGTCAATGGCCTGCAACATAGGTTTGTCATATTCGTCAACCAGGATGACTACACGGCGTCCTGCCTGCATGCTGGCTCGTTCAATGACACCGGCAAAGCGTAAAGCCAGGCTTTTTTCTGCCGGATCGGAACCATATAATTCTTCCCAGGCAGATAACTTACGGTTCAGCATGTCGTCCAAATCGTTTACCTGATCGTATTTTGCAGCATTCAAGTCGAGATGAAACACCGGATAGGTCAGCCAATCTTTTTCCAACTGTTCAACAGCCAGTCCTTCAAAAAGTTCTTTTTTACCTTTAAAATAAGCTTCTAATGTGGAAATCAAGAGACTTTTGCCAAAACGACGGGGGCGGCTCAGGAAATAGTAGCTACCGGTTTTTACCAATCGATACATCAATTCGGTCTTATCTATATACAGATAACCTTCTTTTCTGATTTTCTCGAAATCCTGTATCCCTATCGGGTATTTTCTGGTATACATTGTTTCCATATATCCGCGCATTTTAAAAGTACAGATACAAAGATAGAAATAATAAAGGCGTTACCTTTATATTTATTATAAAAGAACTTGTTATGAGTAAAATTTCAGTAAAGATCAAACGAAAGAAGTCAGCGAAACCGGGTCGGCCTATGCCCGTTTACCTGCAGATCATCTATTGCCGCAAAGTGGCGCGCATACCTTTGGGGATCAAACTGTCCGACAACGAATGGGACGAACAAGAAGGATGTATCCGCATACCTCCCGGCACTCCGCCGGAGCAAGTGTTGCACCTGTATTCATTAGATAGCCAAATAAAAGAACGGCAGCAGTACCTCTTCAATCTCATTCGTTTTCTGGAGAGGAACAACACCCTGTCGGTTGCCAACCTGCTGTCGGCCTGCAAGGAAAACGAAGATAAGAGGTCCCTGTATTCCTTTATGGAACAACTCAGCGAGCAATTCGCCCGGGAGGGAAAGAAAGCCACTTCGCATCATTACCGCAGTACGCTCAATACGCTTACTCTCTTTTCGGAAGGGAAAGACATACGGCTGGACGATATCGACGAAACGAAAGTGAAACAGCTGGAAACCTGGCTTATCGAAAAAGGACTCGCCCCCAATACCGTCTCCTTCTATCTCCGTATCACACAATCCTGTTGGAACAAGGCGGTCAAAACCGGACTTATCCCCAACGCCTCCTCCCCTTTCGCACAGGTCAATACCCGGGTGGAGAAGACCGCCAAACGTGCCGTAGAAGAAAAGGTGATCATACGGCTGGCCAAACTTACCGACAAGGAATTACAGTCGCCCGCCCTGAAATTCGCCCGCGATATGTTTCTCTTTTCCTACTATGCACGGGGCATGTCGTATATCGACCTCGCCCACCTCAAAAAGGAAAACATAAAAGGGGATACATTGACCTATAAGCGGCAGAAAACCGGACAGGAATTAAAGATACGTCTGCTTCCGGAAATGATCGCAATCATAAAACGTTATGCCTCCAACAGTCGCCGGAGACTATTCCCCATACTCAGCGATGATGCCACTTATATCAATTATGAAAGTGCCCTCCGGCTACAAAACAAACAGCTTAAAAAACTGGGGGAACTGGTAGGCGTGGAAAATCTCACGACCTATGTAGCCCGTCACACCTGGGCCAGCATTGCCAATCAAAAGGGAGTTCCGATAGAACTTATTTCTAAAGGGCTGGGGCATTCTTCCACGAAAGTGACGCTTATCTATATCGGTCTACTCGATAACCCGCGACTGGATCACGCGAATGATGTGGTAATATACGGTAAAATGAAGTATAAACACAAAAGTAATATGAATGCCTTTAGATATTCAGATGGGTATTCTGTCTCTTGGTAAGAGACGGAACGGATAGATATAGTATCTGTTAAAACGTCACAAATGTAATAACCTTTTTTGATATACTCTAGGTTTTTATCCGTTTTTTTGCACAAAGGAGCCTTAATATTCATACGGATTCCAATATGAATACATATTTTAAGGGAAGGAACCATTCAGTAAAATCTTTCCTTACATTCTCCAATATTCTGATTTCAACTAGTCACCCATCGTTTAAACTACTGTAATTTAACTGTTTACAAATTGTTTTATGTTTTTACTCTTTCAAATCTTCACTTTTCTTACGGGAAGAAGGCCAACTCCGGTTGATTTTTAAGCCTTACTAAAAAGCGTCAATCGTAACCAGTACTTATTTATACACTTTTTGTTTACCATTTTGTTTCACCGTAGCTTATAAACCACTTTTCCTTTATAAAAATCTCCCCATATAGTCAAAGCATCACACACCTCCTGCTTTCTTCGTTCCGTCTCTTACCAAGAGACAGAACGGACATAAAGCAAGAAAACAACATGTATAAACAGTTCTCCTTACTGCTACTATTACTACTTCCGTTCACTGTCAGCATATCCGGACAGCAGGTTGCACTGAAAACGAATGTATTGTTTCTGGCAACGGCAAGCCCTAATGCCGGTGTAGAGATCGGCATCGGAAAGAAGTTCTCTGTCGATATATGGGGAGCCTACAATCCCTGGAAGTTCAATAATAAAATGCATCTTAATTTCTACCTGGCTCAACCGGAAATACGCTACTGGTTCTGTCGCAAATTCGAAGGACACTTTATCGGCCTGCACGGTCATTACGGTCATTTCAATATCGGACAAATCCCTTTTATCCCCAACCTGGAACAACACGAACTACGCGGCACCCTCTACGGAGGCGGACTATCCTACGGCTATCACTGGGCTATCGGACGTCATTGGGGATTGGAAGCTACTATCGGAGCCGGCTATGCCCGGATGGAATATACCCGCTACAAATGCGTTGAATGCGCCGAACCGACCGGCTTCTATACGCGCAGTTACATCGGTCCCACACGGGCAGGACTTTCCATTATTTACTTCCTACGCTAATACAACAACGAGCTTATGAAACATCTATTAGTATATATACTAACGTTACTCCTTCTCCTACCAGATAAAGCCGGTGGACAGGAGTTCCGCATTATTCCGCAGGAAATCAGCGTTCACAACGACAGCCTGCATCTTGTCCTCTCGATGGACTTGAACAATATAAAGACCGGCAGTCTGACGGCACTGACTTTCACACCGGTATTGACAGATAAGACCCATCAGTTGCCGTTGCCTCCGGTCGTTGTCAGCGGAGCAAAACGCTACCGCTACGACCAACGCGAACAGGCTTTATCGGGAAAAGCCGCTCCTGCTCCTTACCGCATTCTCCGGGGGAACAAGTCGAAACTGATAGATTATACAGTATCTATTCCTTACACCTCATGGATGGCTCATGCCTCCCTCTTGCTTCAACAAGAAATCAAAGACTGCTGCGACCTCCGGTTGCTGGGGACGGATACACTGACAGACAATCTCGCCCTGAGCAACATCCCCTCCCCGGACATTCCTGCACCTTCCGCGGCTCCGCACCAAACACGAAAACCGGGTCGCACGACGGTTGCCCTTTCCGGTGAAATGCTGGCAAGCTGCATACCGATGGTCTCTTTCCTTACCCCACTGCCGGAAAAAGACGGCAAGCAACGTTCCGGAAAAGCAACCTTATATATAGATTATCCGTTAGGCAAATTCGAGATCCTCCCCGACTTCAAAAACAACCGCAAGGAACTGGGCAAGATGGACAGCCTGCTGACTCCCGTACTGGAAAGCGGCTATACAAAGATCGAACAGATCGATATATGCGGATACGCCTCGCCCGACGGCCCCTATAAACACAACGAAGAACTTTCGTCCAACCGTTCGCAATATTTCACCCACTATATAAGAAGCACCTACCGGCTTCCTCAGAAGCTATTCAACGTCTCGTCGGTAGCCGAAGACTGGGACGGCCTGGTCGTACTGCTCGAACAAGTCGATCCGCCTTATAAGCAGGAAGTACTGCAAACGATCCGGCAGAACGGCATATTCGAAGGGCGGGAAAAACAACTGATGGAATTGCCGGACAACGTATATAAGAAACTCTGCCGCGACCTCTTCCCCCTCCTGCGCCGCCTCGAAGTAGCCGTAGATTACCACGTGGCACGGGTGGAGACAAAAGATGCCGCCACGCTGATCTATTCGCATCCCGAACTGCTCAGCCTCGAAGAAATGTACGAAGTGGCACGCTACTATCGTCCCGGTACCGTGCAATACAGGGAAGTGTACGAAATAGCAGCCTTCCATTTCCCGCAGGATGTGGTAGCCAATGTCAACGCAGCCTCCGCCGTGATGCTAGGCGGCGACTTGAAATCGGCATGGAACTACCTGAGCAAAGTGGAAGACGATCCCCGTGCCTGGAACAATATGGGCGTACTGACCCTGCTGGAAGGCGATCCGGAAGGAGCAGCCGTCTGGTTCCGCAAAGCGATAGGCGTGGAACCGTTGAAAGCAAGAGCGAATTTACAAAAGATTGAAAACGGAGAATCGGATACCGGACATGAATAAGACGAACAGAAAAACATATTCGCTCTGTATAGTATGCCATCTCGTGCTGATGGTACTCAGCTCCTGTGCCTTCGACGACGAATTATGCATTTGTCCCGACCGCACCCATATCGAATATTGGTATGCCGGCAATAGCTCCGACAACCAGCTTCCGCATTATGCCAACAACCTCCGGCAATATCTTTTCGATGCCGAAGGCCGCTTGCTCGACACCAATATGCTGCGCGGCGACAGCCTGACCGCATGGGAAGCCAAACTACCCGCCGGTGACTACACAATAACGGCCTGGGGAAATATGGAAAACAGCGACATCGAGACAACAGGCAATCCGCAGCTAGGCTCTCTCCGGCTCAGTGCCGAGCAAGCTGGCGTACCTCCCGGATTCCGTGGAAACGTAGGTCGTCTGTACTATGGCACTGCCACCTTTACCGTAGAAGACGGGCTCCCCTGCCGGAAACGTGTTTATCTCTCCCATGCGCATGCCCTTCTCTCTGTCACCGTCCGCTGGATGGAAGATGAAGAACGGCCCGAAGCCGGAGGAACCTACCGGATGCAACTGAAAGATATCCCCGCGCGCTACGATTTCATCAAAGGCTGGGAAACGGATATCCCTTCGGGCGACGGGGTCTACGCCATTCCCGGCATCAGCAACAACACGCTGGTCAATCACGAGACTAAGGCAGCAATGACCTACGACCAGGAAGTAGAAGGACAGTTCACCACATTCCGCTACACCGGCAGCACCCACCAGTTATGGAGCCTTTGGCGCAACGGAAAGCAGATCGTCAAAGAACTCGACCTGCATAAGTTTTTCAGTTCGCTACCGATGGATATGAACCGGAACATCAAGCAGGAATTCGATATACTGATCAGCATTTATAAAGACAAAATAACCGTCACTTTCGCATCCGCTTCCGACTGGAGCGAAGGGGGCGTTATCGGATAAACAAATAAATAAAACATTATGGACAATTACGAAAAAGACCATTACTGGGAATTCACACTGCGTGACAACCCATTGACAAAAGACAACACGGAAGACTGTGTTGCCGAAGTGAAATCCGGCCCGAAAACGTTGCGCAATGACGACATTGCCAAGGAAATCAAACGTACCGGCTCGGAGCTCAAGTATGCGACGCTCCTTTCGGTCACCTCGCAAAGCAACGAGATCATCCTCGAAGCGTTATTGAACGGCAATAGTGTGATGACAGACCTCTGCCAGTTTATCCCGCGCATCACAGGCGCGTTCGACAGTCCGGAAGCCCCGTTCGACCCGGCTATTCACAAACTGACATTCGACATCATTCTGACAAAATCCGTACGCGAAGCCCTGACAAAAGTGAAAACGATCAACCTGGGAGCCAAAGGCGAGACAGCCGGTATCGGTCTCGTCACCGATACGTTGACCGGTGCGACCAACGGTGCGATAACCCCGAACGACGATATCCTGATCGCAGGCAACAGCATTAAAATTGCCGGCGACGATGCCGTGGCCGGTGTCTTTTTTGTTGCCGAAGACGGCACAACGACCAAAGTAGCGCGCCGCCTCACCCAAAATGACCCCAGCAAGCTGATAGCCCGCGTTCCGGCTCTGGCCGACGGAAACTACACCCTACGCATCGTGACACAGTTCAGTACCAACAAACAGCTATTGAAGGAGCCCCGTACCATTGAATACAAAAAGCTCCTGACAGTAGGATCCGGTGATGATTCCGGCGAAGACGATCGTCCGGTGATCGAATGATTTTCATCGGAGGCTTCGATACGTCCATATCGACCGGGTCGATAAACGTTTATCGATACCATCGATACGGGAACATCGAAGCCTTCGATAAGCACCATGCACAATAGCGATTATTAACCATGTCAATTAATATAAAATGAAACTAGTATTAAAACAATTCCTCCTCTCGACAGCGATCCTGTTGACAGGAGTCGCTTGTACAAGCGAAAACCATGAAGGATTGCCCGTTAACCCTTCATCCCCGTCTGACGGGGACGACCCGACCCGAAGGGAGGTCGTTGTCACTCTCAGAAACCAGTTATCGTTGGCCAAAGGGACGAAAGCAGGCGAAATCGCCACAGTAGAGGAAAACAAGATCGCCTCACTCGATGTCTACGCATTCGGATCGGACACGGAAGACGGCACCTACACCCTCCAGGAACGCTTCGCCTACCGCGAAGACCCGGCAGACCTGCCCGCAACAGCGACACCTATCGACCTCGAACAGCCAGGCGACGGCAAAGAAGCTTCCGTCAGCCTCAAACTGCAAAAAGGACTCTTCGTCAAACTCTATGCTGTAGCCAACCAACCGGAATTGGTAGACCCGACCGGAACAATCGGTCAAGGCACAACAGTCGGAACTACAGGAAAAGTAATGCAGGACGGCGACTTCAAACCGCTATCCCTCACCACTCCGGGACAGGCGGGAACAGGCGTCCAAACAGTCGGCGTCCCTACCGAAACACAGTTTCTGACATTCCACAGCCTCTTGCTCGACGCTGCCACACCCGCTGATGTGTTAGTATCGCCCCTCCCTATGTCGGGAGCCTACACCATCCCGCTCGACCTGACAGACTTCGAGTCTTTTTCACGCTTGCAGGCTGGTTTCAAACTGACGCGCACCGTCGCCCGTTTCGATGTCATAAACAACGCTACTGACAGCCGATTCACCATCACCGGTATTTCGATGGGAAACGCACGTCGCGGAACGACTTTCTTCCCGGCGAAACCGTTTGCCACAACTCCGGCAGACCCGGCAGACCTTATCACACTGCCGGCACGTACCTTCACCGGCCAGACGAATGCCAATGCAGGTGTTACCGCTTCCGCTTTCTACTCCTATCCCAGCCCACAGGCGGACAACGGATATATCATACTCGAAGGAACATACAGGATGAACAAAACAGACCCCGAAAAAACAGTGTCTTATCAAGTTCCTTTCAAACAGGAAGTAAATGGAACTGGCTCCCATATCGAAGTGAACCCGAACCACCGTTATACGATTACCATATCGAAAGCAGACGATTATCATATCGACTTCGACCTCACCGTGGCCGATTGGTCAGATGCAGGCAACGATCTCGACGGATTCGAACCGACGGTACCTCCGACGGTAACTTTCATTGTTACGATTAATCAGGACTTAGTGGATTCTTATAAGACTAATTTTACTATATATCCTCCATTTAATTACGACGGAGGTGCGTCTTCCGAGACAACCGGTTCGGATAGGAATGGTGTATCTTCAACTGGTACTTTGAGTAAAACGTATTCTATAGAAGTAGAGAAGACTGAGAGTGAACAGACATATAATTATGAAAAGACTATAAGTTATTGTAGCGATAAAGGTCCCGGTTGGCGTGTGCCAACTATGATTGAATTAAAGGCTATATATGATAATAGAACAACATTACAGAATAATGGATGTGCTACGTTCGTCGGCAATTACTACTGGAGTAGTTCGGTCTACAATGGTGACAGCGGTCGCCGGTGCGTACTGGACTTCGTCTCTAACAGTTTCTATTACAGCACCACAGACAAAAGTCAGTATGTTCGCTGTGTCCGGGATCTCTAACAATTTATCAATTTAAAACCCAAAGACCGCCGTGAGGATAGCTTCCATCGTAAGGCGGGTTGATGTTAGTCTAACAAGTAATCAAAGGTATAATGAACCAGAATAAACATATAATAAAATGAATATAAAACTAAAGAACATATTACTGCTCCCGGCACTCGCCATCGCCTGTACGGGATGCAACAACGACCCCGTCGACGGTGAAATATCCTTGACAGGAGATGCCAACGAAATACAGTTGGTTATCGCAGGCAACGGCGAAGGTGTAGACTACACGAAAGCAATTGCCTCAGAAAGTGAAAACAAGATAGAGAACCTCGATGTCTATATCTTTGCCTCCGACGCGCAGGCTGGCACTTACAGATACCTCGACAAATGGGAAAGCGCAGCGGCAAACGACAAAACACTGAAAAAGTTTGCCCTGCAAGCATCCGGCTCCGAATGGAACGCTTCCATCTTCCCCTCCGAAGTGGCAGGTTATCCTTTCCTGAAGCTCTTCCTCGTGGCAAACCGCGAAGACGAACTCTATCAGGAAAACGGAGCGACCGCACTGACACTTACCCCATTCACTAGTAGCGACAATTTTGATGCCGCCACCGACGAAGCAACCTTCCTGCAATCGTACACAAAGGCACTTACGGTAGACAAGGTTTTGTACCCGTCATTATTAATGACCGGTAACGGCGCAACAAAGATGCTGGGAACCGTCTCGAACGTGAAGATCGAACTGAAACGTGTCGTTGCCCGTTTCGATATCGACAACACCGCACGCACTTCCAACCTGACCATCCAGTCTATCGCCCTCAAACAGGGACGCAAGACAGGTACACTTTGGAGTAGCGGCACACTGACACCAATAGTCGATGCAGATCTGGCCACCTCTCCCCTTCTGATGGAATACAAAGAGGTGGATTACACCGCCTTAGCGAATGCCAATACAGGAGTAACGGAAAGTGCCATCTACACCTACCCCACGCTTGCCACCGACAAGGCTTACCTGATCATCAAAGGAACGTATCACGACCCGGTGAGCAACAGCGATAAACCGGCTGCCTATACCGTCCCCCTTCAAAAGACGGACGGTGCTACGGGAACCACTGCCGACATCGCCATCCTACGCAACAACCGCTACAAACTGCGTATCATCGACGTAACCAGCACCACGATGGCAGCCGCCTTCGAGATCGAAGACTGGACAAGCAGCGGTGGCATCACCATTAAGCCGGAAGCACCAGTATCACCGATAACTTTCAGCGCCATTGGTGCTAATGTTGCGGAAGTCGGAGACGACAAAATACGCGTCGACGTGGACGGCGGTACATTCACACTAACAGTCTCCCATATCAACGACAAGCCGGTCACCATCGAAACCACTCCCGAATACGAGCCGACCTATGGTGATGGCGATAACAACTGGATCACGATCGCTCCTGTCACAAGGGCTACTACCGGGGTTGCAAAAACCGTCACTATAACAGCAAACAACAGCGCCGATACAGATCAAAAGCCTCATGAAGTCCACATCGGCTACATCACTGTCAAATGGGGAGACACAACAGAAGAACAAATGAAACTGGAAATCTATCGCGGAGCATCATCGGTTACTTATCTAGACCCAACGGCCGGACAAACAGTACGTTTTGCCGCCGTCAAAATGAAGGATGACAGGTATTGGGCTCCGATCAATGTAGGGGCAAAAACGGCGAAGAATAAAGCGACCAAGGATACCAATACGGACATTACAGACGATGCTGGTAAATTGTTCCAATGGGGACGTTCATATGGTTTTAAGGCTACGAATAATGCAAATATTATTGATGAAGAGATGCTCGGAGATCTGAATCGCCCGGAACAAACAGATCTCGCTAATATGAGTAAATGGGATGGTAAGTTCATCGGTATTTATGGAGTTCCTGAATTGAAAAAAAATTGGTTGCTGATTAATGGTATAGGTAATCCGAATCCGGAAGCTGAAAATATGGAAAAAGGAGCCTGGTATCAACAGCTTTGGAATGCCAACGAAGGAAAAGAGAGTGCTGATGTTGTTAAGACTCCTCACGATCCTTGTCCTGAAGGTTGGCGTGTCCCTACCTCAGCTGAATGGAAAGCTATCGGTGCAGATCAAGAATCTGATCAAACCGGTTATACTTGGGATGGAATAAACTTATGCTCCACCATGCCTGGAAAAGAAAATGGGAAAAGACTTCTTTTACCTGCTGCCGGCTATCGCGAGGATAGCTTTGGAAGCCCTGACAATCAAGGAATTTCGGGCTACTATTGGTCATCATCTGTACCAGATGCCAGTATCTATGCCGAATGCGTAAATTGCTCTAATAAGATACATATATCCTCTAACTACCGTGTCTGCGGTTACTCGGTGCGCTGTATCCAGGAATAACCGTTCAGTCATTACTAACAAAAACAAATTTGATATGAATAAAGCAGATATGGTTAAAGAGTTATCCTCCCGGCTCGGTTGTACACAGACCGAAAGCCTCCATATAATCAATACATGGCAGGAGGTAATCAAGGATAACCTAAGTCAGGGGAATAATATCGTGCTTCAGGGATTCGGCTCCTTCGCCTGCTGGCAACAGACAGAACGACCGGCTCGCAATCCACGAACCGGCAAATCCTGCATGATCCCTTCACGCGTCAGCGTCAAGTTCAAACCGGGGAAGTTTTTATTACAATGTCTGAACAAAAAGTAACCTTGTAGAAATGAGGGCAAGACCTATTGATGTCTTGCCCTCATTATTTTTATTCCAGCGTAATCTCCTTACTCTGAATATAAGAAACATTCAGCTGACCTCCGGCATTTCCGTTACTCTCCTGCAAAGGATGAGTTTTTGCACGGCTGAGCGACAGGGCACCTTTAGCGGGTAAAGAGGAATTACCGAAATTGATGTTGATGGATTTGCTGCCTTCAGTACGGTTAAACACGTTATATGATCCTCCGGCATAAGTGACCCGCACCTCGACCAGTTCATCCTTTCCTACCGGATCTCCCTCCCAGGTAAGCGTAGTCGTACCTGTTATTTTAGCTGAAGTAAAAGACTCGGGGATAGCGATCGGCTTCACATCGTTTATGGAAGCGACATTTGTATAGATACTGTCTTTTGCCCGCGTAAAGACAAAAGTCATATCATCCAATCCTGGGAATGAATAAGTATAAAAATAAGTACCTACATTGTCAAAGTCCGGAGTTTTACCATTGATTGTAATGGAAGCCGGACCATTCAGTCTGATATTGATGCCGGCACTATCCAGTTTATTGAAATTAGCTCCGACACGCGTCGTATTATTGGTCACATCGTAAGCGACACCCAGATTCTGATAAAAGGGAACATCCGCATCGATATCGGGAGCGTCATCATTATCACAGGAGGTAAATACCCATGCAGAGACGAGAAAGGCAAACAAGAAATACTTTTTCATGACGTTTAATATTTTGAATTACCTCTATATAACAAACGAGATGAGAAAAGTTTATCCTGTTAACATAATAACCCTTTGTCTATCATAAAATAATCACTACATTTGTCAGTGAATATATAAAACTTTATAACTATGAAGTATCTAAATCCAAAAGCTGATTTGACATTCAAGCGGGTATTCGGCGAGCATCCCGATTTGGTAATGAGCCTGCTTAATGCATTGTTGCCTTTGAAAAACGGCGAAGAGATAACCGAAATCGAGTATTTAACTTCCGAAATGGTGCCGGAAAATCCTTTACGTAAATACAGCATTGTCGATGTCCGCTGCAAGGACAAGAAAGGCCGTCAATTTTTGGTCGAGATGCAGATGTTATGGTCTCCTGAATTTTATCAACGTGTATTATTCAATGCCTCCAAGGCTTATGTCCGACAGCTGGATAAAGGGGAAACGTATGAACTGCTACAACCTATCTATTCGCTTAACCTGGTGAACGATATCTTTGAACCGGAACTGGAAGGCTATTATCACCATTATGAACTGGTGCATGTAGAGCACAGCGACAAGGTGATCGACGGACTTCAGCTCATTTTTGTAGAGCTTCCCAAATTCACTCCGCATAATTATGCTGAGAAAAAAATGCAGGTGCTCTGGCTTCGTTACCTGACGGAGATCAACGAGAATACGCGTAAGGTTCCGGAAGAATTGCTTTCCAATCCGGAGATAAGCAAAGCACTGAACGAACTGGAAGAATCTGCCTTTACCGAAGAGCAGTTGGCCGGCTACGAACATTTCTGGGATGGCATTAGCGTAGAAAAAACAATTTACAACAGCGCCATCCGAAAAGGATTAGCGGAAGGCTAAGCAGAAGGACTAGCGGAAGGACTAGCAGAAGGCAAAGCGGAAGGACTAGCAGAAGGTGAAGCAAAAGGCAAAGCGGAAAGCTTACTTTTTGTAGCTGCTAATTTGAAAAAGAAAGGTATAGACCTAGCTTCCATTATGGAGTGCACCGGATTGGATGAAAAGACAGTTAATGCGCTATAAAAGCTGGCATTAAGAAGAATATAATCATATAACGAAACAAGCTCAGCCGAAAAATGGCCGGGCTTGTTTTGTTATTCGGAGATAATAACGAACGTTCATCTCTAGAAATAATTGAGCTATTTACATAATGATACACAATGGCATGCAGATTACAGAGATAACAATAATTCTTCGATGGAAGCAACCTGTCGCTGCTGCCCGTTCGAAAAATAAAGGGTGATGGCAGATGTTGCGGCATCACCGACATCGATCCAGCTCTCCGATTCTATTTCGGAGCCGGCATAGAAACCGTTTCGCAAAAGAGCCTTACGCACCATTGCATATTTCTGGCCGTCACCGACAAGACGGATTTTCTTATCGTATTGGTTGTCGATACGGAACAATCCGGTTTCCATATCGAAGACAATCCCTTTACGGGCAAAGAAACCGCTCAGAGAACCACTCAATGCCAGGTCTTCGGGCGTACCGGTACTGATCCCTTTCTCCCTATCCATCAGCCAGATCTTATCAGCTATCTGAAGGGCGAGTTCGAGGTCGTGAGTGGAAAGGAAAATCGTTTTATTGGTGGAACGGGTAAGACTATGCAACAATTGCATGATCTCGACTTTGCTGGGGAAATCGAGAAAAGCTGTCGGTTCATCCAAAAAGATGACAGGCGTCTCCTGCGCCAGCGCTTTGGCGATCATAACCTTCTGCCGCTCGCCATCAGAAAGGGTGTGCACCATGCGCGAAGCAAGGTTCTCGATACGGACCAGGGAGATAGATTCTTCTACGATCTGCTTGTCTTCTTTCCCTAACCGTCCCCAAAAGCCGGTGTACGGACTACGTCCCATCCCGATCAGTTCCCGGACAGTCATATTACGGATCTCACACTTATCTGTCAGTACCACTCCCACTATAGTGCTAAGCTCCTTGTCACTATAGTCCTGTATATCGCGGGACAGTAGTGCTATTTCGCCGGATATACGAGGCTGGAAAGCGGACAGGGTACGTAATAAAGTAGACTTCCCGACGCCATTGGCTCCCAATAGGCAAGTTAATTCGCCACTGTAGATTGTTGTCGTTATATGGCTCGCTACCAGCTTTGTATCATTCTTGGAATGATAACCGATAGAGAGATCGTTTATCTGAATAGTTGCCTCTTTCATACTCATTCGTTCAGTTCGTTTTTACGTCTGCGGAATAATACGGAAGCAACCACCGGAGCACCGACCAAGGCGGTTACCGAGTTGACCGGCAAAGCTCCCTCGAATCCCGGCATACGTGCAATCAGGTTACAAGCCAATGCCAGGGCTGCCCCCACAAATAAGACACCGGGCATCAGTATGCGATGATCGGATGTCTGGAAAATGGCACGGCAAAGGTGAGGAACAGCAAGTCCCAGGAAGACGATCGGACCACAGTAAGCGGTCACGATAGCAGTCAATACACCGGCAGAGGTGATAACGAGCAGACGTGCCCGTTTGATATTCAGTCCCAGGTTACGGGCATAACCGTCGCCGAGAAGCATCAGGTTTAATGTCTTTATCAATAGGAACGAAAGGGGGATCAAGATAGCCATAATCGCTACGAAAAGCATCATCTGATTACCGGAGACACGTGAGAAACTTCCCAGCCCCCAGATTACATAAGCACGGATATCTTCTTCCACACTAAAGAATTTCAACACACCTATCACGGCATTTGCCACATAGCCGATCATCACTCCGATAATCAATAGCGTCACATTCCCTTTTACCTTCTGCGAGACATAAACGATCAGTGCCATGACAGACAAGGAACCGACTATGGCCGCAATCGATAAGGCAATCTCCCCCATAAAGCCCAGCTTACTCAACGCCACGCCACCCAGGCTTCCGCTCAGCAAGACAACGAAGGCGACTCCCATACTTGCACCGGAGCTGATACCCAACACAGAAGGTCCCGCCAAAGGGTTACGGAATACGGTTTGCATCTGAAGCCCGCTGATTGCCAATCCGGCTCCGGCAACCAAAGCCGTCAAAGCCTGCGGGAAACGTGATTTCCAAATAATATTCTGCCAGGTGACCGGTTCGTCACCATTGCCGCAGATGATATTCCAAACCGAATGGAAGGGAATCGAAACAGATCCCAACACTAGATTCAGAAACAGCAACACGACGATCGAGACAAGGATCAAAAGCATCAGGATAGTATTAGAATACTTCATCGTCCCTATTTATTTAAGTAAATCATAATAGACAGGCGTGTGATCCGGCAGCAGATTCGGATGAAAGATATGCAATAAATCGCCCAATACAACTTCCGGCTCGGTTGGCATGCTTTCGTAAAAAGGTTTCTCCCGCATGTTGCAATAGATCACACCCTTTTCCTTGAAGGCACGGAAGTCTGCATAACGAGGATCCTGATCTTTCAGCGATTTATAAGTATATGTTCCCGGATAGCTGTTTACGATACGCCAGTAATCGGCTTCATCCGCCTGGTTATAGACGGTCTCAAAGTCGAGCGTCACACCGCCGGAGCGATCGTCGTCTTTCAAAAAGTAATCAGCGCCGGCATCTTTGAAAAGCTGTGCAAGGAAGCTCTTTCCTCCTACCGCATACCAGTTACCACCATGTATTTCGCCACTGAACACGATAGGACGTCTCTGCACTTTACCTTCGGCAGTCAGCTCTTTCAGTTCGTTGTAGCGGTTTTCTATAGCTGAGAATTTATCATTGGCTTCCTGCTCTATCCCAAGTAACAGACCGACAAACTTGATCCATTCAGCCTGTCCCAGCGGTGTCATTTCTTTATATCCCAGATGAGGAATCAGAGGGATACCGACATCTTTCATCGTCTCGTATCCGCCACGTTTAAAGGGAGAGATCAGGATCAGGTCGGGATTGATACTCATAATCACCTCATTATCGAAATTACCTTCGATCCCGATCTTCGCTGTCTTTCCTTCCTTCAACTGTTCATTGATAGTCTTATTAAACAGATGGCGCGTACTCGTGATACCGACCACCTTATCCTCCGCTCCCAACTTAATGAAATTGGAGAGCTGCAGGGAGGTCATACAAATGGCACTGCGCACAGGTGTTTCGATCACCGTATAATCAGCAGGAAGACCTTCCGGCTTCGTCCCGCGGGGAACCAATGCATACAGGAAATGCGTGCTTTCTTCATTCTGCGGGTCATGTATATCTACCAGGACATAACCGTCGGCATAGGTCAACTGAAAACCTTCGGCATATTCAGGTTTAACCTGGACCATCCTATCCGCCGTAATCGTTTGTTGCGACGATGCATTCTCTTTCTCCTGCTGATTTCCTTTCGATGCGCACGATGTAGCCATTAACGCTAACAGGCAGCCACCGACTAAATACTTATTCATATTCTATTTGTTTTTATCCGACACAAACCGTCCAAACCCACGAGGACAATCGTTATGCAAAAAATGGCAGGTCTTCTGACTTACTTCCATCCCGAATGCCTTCCCGATCGCAAAGACCAGTGGCAAAAGGTATTATCAGGATGTTTATAAAGCTTCACAGCAGCGTGGACTGTCCGGGATTTACACCCGGTTCCCTTTTAATCTGTCTCCATGAACAGGAGTTTTACAGAACCGATTTTGAGCGCAAAAGTAATAAGAAGTTTGCAACTTTACACTATTTTCAGCACATTTGCATCCCAAATAAAAAAACAAGAATAAAATGACTTATCCGATCAGTTTTGTATCATTAGGTCCCGGTGAACCGGAACTTATCACGGTGAAAGGTCTCCGCCAACTCCAGAAAGCAGATATTATCTACTGTCCCGCCACCCGCAACAGACAACGCGAGAGCATTTCACGTGCCGCTGATATCGTACGCGCCCTGGAGATAAATGAAACGGCTATCCACTGCTTTATACTCCCCATGAGCAAAGACCGTACGGAGGCCTGGAAAGTCTACGATACCCTCTACAACGAAGCTGCAACCCAATATGCAGAAGGCAAACAGATCGTCATTGTGGCTGAGGGCGATGCCGGCTTTTATTCGTCCATACAATACATATACGATAAATTTACAGGTGCAGGGATTGCCGTACAACGCATTGCCGGTATTCCGGCTTTCATTGCTGCCGGAGCTTTGGCAGGCTTGCATATCGTCAAACAGGAAGAGCAAATCGTTGTCATTCCCGGTACACCTTCTGCCGCAGAACTGAGCGAAAAGATAAACGCCGGATATGTCATCGTCATCATGAAACTATCACAATGCGTGGATGCCGTACACGAATGTATCCGCAAGCATCCGCAAACACAATTCCATTACTTTGAAAATGTGGGGACAGAGAAAGAATATTACACGTCCGATAGAAAAGTCATAGCGGATAAAGCGTATCCCTATTTCTCACTGATGATCATACAATAATCCCCTCCATAATCCGGAGGCTTGACAGCTTCCGGAAATGAAGGGGATATTCACAGATACGATCTATTCCGATATTGTTTTGCAAAAACTAGGCAGATTCTATAATACCGCTCAGGCGGTTCATATGATAGCGAAGCGACTGAACCGACTCCCAGTTCTGGTGTCCCGACTTGCACAACTCCCGTGCACTTACCAACACCCCTGAAATATGACAGCTGATCTCCTCTATCTTTTTATTCGTTTCAGTATAAAGAGACTCTACTTCTTCCGGTGAATAGATGGAAGCCGACTGCGCCAGCGATTCAAGCAGATTCATCTGATAAATTCCAGCCTTTGGGATCAAGTTACGGACGGCATAGTGATGAAGATCCTGAATTTCTTTCTGTTTGGTGGTATCCCAACCAACATTACTTGTACTTACCGAAGGACTCATCTTCGAAAACATACGGATCCCCAAACAATCTGCAATTGTTCTTAACCATGATCCTGTTTCTGCTTCTCTTGCGGCTACACCTGCCATACTAAATCTCATTGTTGTCATAATCAAATCTCCTTAATTACATAAACCGAAGTTTTTAAAATTGTTATACACTTTCTTTTTATCACCATAAACTTGCTGTTAGCTTCATTTTATTATCGTGACAATGCAAAATTAGACAAATTATCATATACAGCAATCTTTAATCCATATTTTAAAATACTTTAAGACAGAAGCTGTCTAAATGCGCCGATATTGTCAACCGAAGATTACAAATAACACGAAAAACGCGAACTTTACTTACCAAACAGTCATTTTCACTCTATTTTTAGTAACTTTTATCAATATAACACAAATAACACGTAGTTATCCAGCTTCACAACCTTTCATACTATCATTTTGTTATTTAATTAAAAATAATATACTTTTGTTGCCTCTTAAACTTACATAAGCACATGAAATCGGATATAGAAATTGCAAGAGAAGTCTCCCTTCGTAAAATAAAGGAAGTAGCCACAGGTTTGGGTATTCCGCGCGAAGAAGTACAAAACTATGGTCGGTATATCGCCAAAGTGCCCCTTCATCTGATCGATGAAGAGAAAATCAAAGAACATAACCTGATCCTGGTAACGGCCATTACGCCTACCAAAGCAGGTATCGGTAAAACAACCGTATCTATCGGCCTGGCCCTGGGACTGAACAAGATCGGAAAAAAAGCAGTTGCCGCGCTGCGTGAACCCTCACTGGGTCCATGCTTCGGTATGAAAGGTGGAGCAGCCGGCGGCGGATACGCACAGGTCCTGCCGATGGAAAACATCAACTTGCATTTCACCGGCGATTTCCACGCCGTTACTTCCGCTCATAATATGATCACAGCGTTGCTGGACAATTATATCTATCAGACCCGCCATACCTGCGAAGGTCTGAAAGAGATCAAATGGAAACGTGTACTCGATGTAAACGACCGTAGCCTGCGTAACATCGTATCCGGTCTGGGCGGCTCAGCCAACGGCGTGCCTACAGAAACCGGATTCGACATCACTCCTGCTTCCGAAATGATGGCAATCCTTTGCCTGGCTACCGATCTGGAAGACTTGAAGCGCCGCATCGGTAATATCCTGCTGGGATATACCTACGACGACCAACCGTTCACAGTCAATGACTTGGGTGTAGCAGGAGCAATCACCGTATTGCTGAAAGACGCCCTGCTGCCCAACCTCGTACAGACAACGGAAAATACCCCTGCATTCGTACACGGCGGTCCGTTCGCCAACATTGCCCACGGCTGTAACTCGATCATCGCCACAAAGATGGCACTTACTTACGGAGACTATGTCATCACAGAAGCCGGTTTCGGTGCCGACCTGGGTGCAGAAAAGTTCTTCGATATCAAATGCCGTAAAGCCGGATTAAAACCGAAGCTGACTGTTATCGTCGCTACGGCACAAAGCTTGAAACTGCATGGCGGCGTTCCGGAATCACAGATCAAGGAACAGAACATCGAAGGTCTGCGCAACGGATTTGCCAACCTCGACAAACACGTAGCTAACATGAAACGTTTCGGTCAGGAAGTAATCGTTACTTTCAACCGTTACGCAACCGATACAGACGAAGAAATCGCCCTGGTTGCCGAGCATTGTAAAGAGTTGGGTGTCGGTTTTGCCATGAACAGTGTATTCGCAGAAGGCGGAGACGGTGGCGTGGAACTGGCTAAACTGGTAGTAGATACAATCGAAAACAAGCCGTCAGGCCCGCTGAAACTTATTTACGAAGATACAGATAACGTACGTGATAAAATCCGGAAAGTATCTGAAGAAATCTATGGCGCAGCATCGGTTACTTATACGACACTGGCAGATAAAAAGATCAAACAGATCGAAAGTTTGGGAATCTCCCACTATCCTATCTGTATCGCAAAAACCCAATATTCATTCTCTTCCGACCCGAAAGCCTACGGCGTTGCGAAGAATTTCGAACTGAAGGTACGTGACATCGTCATCAACAACGGCGCCGAAATGATCGTTGTCATCATGGGCGAGATCATGCGTATGCCGGGACTTCCCAAAGACCCGCAGGCAAAACGGATCGACATCGTCAACGGACTGGTCGAAGGACTGAGCTGATACATATTCCAATAATAAAAAACCGGGCAACGAGGAGATGACATCCTGTTGCCCGGTTTTTTATTTGTCAGATAACGACAGTTACTTTATCACGCGTATCGGCAAATCAAGCGGAGTTGCAGTTGCCGAACGTGTCTTGGTAACTCCTTTCTTAGGCCCCGGAATAAGCGGACTATACGTCAGGACGTGACGGATACGGTCACGCTGATCATCCGTAAACCGGTCGGAATAAGAGACCGAATAGTCCATAATATTATAAGAAGTAAATGTTATACCGCTACAATTCGTCCGCCTCACCAAATAATCAAATGTAAACTTCGACGGTTCATATTGAGCAATATAAGCGTAATCAGCATCATATTTTACCTTGTTGTATGTCGGTGTATCATCGCAATAATCAGAATCGATGCAATCGTCTGCCACTCCTTTCTCATCTTCTGAAAAAGCATGGTGTAACCCCAGATAATGACCTAGTTCATGGGCCAAAGTAACTGTAATATCAGCAGTACTATATTGGGTTTGACTGGATTGATCATTAATAAACAAGCTATTAACAGATACGCTATATGGAAACTTCAGATTAGCGAGTTCGAGATACGACTGCTTGGTTTCGCTAAGTCCCTCCAGGTAGTTACTGCCCGTTGTTGAGAAAGGAATGTGGGCAATCCCCAATGTGGTAGAATTTGTAGTCGCATCGTCTTTAAAATTATATATCATCACATTGATATATTGATTAGGATCCCACAAATATTTGACATATTTACCGGATTCGTCATTCATAAACTCATCACAGTCGATCGGATACTCTTCCGTGTATTGAATATACTCTACCCCTGGAGTGCTCAAAGTATTCCCGGCCGGATCTGATGCGGCAAGCACAAAAGAGAGATTCATATCTACACTTTTAGCATTGTCGTTGTAGAGTTTGTTAACAGCAGTAAGTATCTCCGCCAAACGGCTTTGGCTGACATACTGAAGCCGGTCCGACTGATCCTTATACAAAACATGGAAAATGACAGGTAGCTTGTAATGTAACTCTCCTGTGGCAGCATTCTGATGAATCTGTATCTTCTTTTCTGTTCCGCCACTGACTATTGCCACGGTAGCTGTTCTTTGCGTCGTCTCCAGGTTACCCTCAACCGCTATCGTCAATGATTGATTACCCGTGCCCTTTTCCGGAAGCGGCCTGCACCAATCCACATCGGAAGAAGCCGTCCAGGTCGAACCGGTTGTGATTTCCAGTTTTAATGTAGCCCCTTCATTGCTGACATCATTAAACTCTGATTCGGAAAGATCGATGGGCGGCGAATCCAATTCCGAATCTTTACACCCGGTCCAAAAGCCGGTCAGGATAATCAGCAGAAACAAATATTTGATTCTCATATTGATTTATATTCTTTTCATTCATTAGACAGGAAAGCAAAGATAATTATTTTTCCGCAACCTGAAAAAACACCGGGGATAAAAGCAATTATTTCCAACTAATTGTAAGCATTCAGCACTATATATCTAATAATTTGTTACTTTTGTGGTCGATTTCAAAACATGAACTGAATCTACTAATATCATAAGTCTATGGCAAAAGTAACAAAAGAGGAAGCACTTCGGTATCACTCCGAAGGCAAGCCCGGAAAAATCGAAGTAATCCCGACAAAGCCCTATAGTACACAGACCGATCTATCACTGGCCTATTCACCCGGTGTAGCAGAGCCCTGTCTGGAAATTGAGAAGAATCCGCTCGATGCATACAAATATACATCCAAAGGAAACCTGGTTGCCGTTATCTCCAACGGAACAGCTGTCCTGGGATTGGGTAATATCGGTGCACTGGCCGGTAAACCGGTTATGGAAGGCAAAGGACTTCTCTTCAAGATCTTCGCCGGCATCGACGTGTTCGACATTGAAGTAAACGAAAAAGATCCCGATAAATTCATCGAGACAGTCAAGGCGATCGCCCCTACTTTCGGCGGTATCAACCTGGAAGACATCAAAGCACCCGAATGTTTTAAGATCGAGCAACGCCTGAAAGCGGAACTGGATATTCCGGTCATGCACGACGACCAGCACGGTACGGCTATCATCTCAGGAGCCGGCCTGGTCAACGCACTCGAAATAACCGGCAAAAAAATCGAAGACGTGAAGATCGTCGTCAACGGTGCCGGAGCAGCTTCCATCTCATGTACTAAACTATATGTGATGCTGGGAGCACGCAAAGAAAATATCATCATGTGCGACAGTAAAGGCGTTATCTCCACACATCGCACAGACCTGAACGAGTCGAAGAAAGAATTCGCTACGACAAAAGATATCAAGACACTGGAAGAAGCCGTTGTAGGTGCGGACGTATTCCTAGGCTTATCCGTTGCCAACGTCCTGACACAGGACATGGTACGCAGTATGAACGACAACCCGATCGTATTCGCGCTGGCAAACCCGAACCCGGAAATATCCTATGCTGATGCCATGGCTTCCCGCGAAGACATCATCTTTGCAACCGGACGTTCCGACTATCCGAACCAGATCAACAACGTACTGGGATTCCCGTATATCTTCCGCGGCGCATTGGACACACATGCCAAAGCGATCAACGAAGAGATGAAGCTGGCAGCCGTCCATGCCATCGCCGAGCTGGCAAAAGAGCCTGTTCCCGACGTTGTCAACGCTGCCTACAAACTGAAACGTACTACTTTCGGACGCGATTACATCCTGCCTAAAGCACTCGACCCGCGTTTGCTGACACGTGTATCCGTTGCCGTAGCCAAAGCAGCCATCGAATCGGGCGTTTCACGTAAGACTATCACCGACTGGGACGGCTATGCCAACCATCTGCGTGAAATGATGGGATACGATAACAAGATGCTTCGTTCCTTTACCGATATGGCAAAAGCCAATCCAAAACGTGTCGTATTTGCCGAAGCCAACCACGTCAATATGCTGAAAGCTGCCGTAGAAGCGAAAGCCGAAGGCATCTGCCATCCGATCCTGTTGGGTAATGAAGAGCGACTGGAAAAACTGGCAGCCGAAGAGAACCTCAGCCTGGAAGGCATCGAGATCGTCAATCTGCGCCATGACCGCGAAGAAGAACGCCGCGACCGTTATGCCCGTATCCTGTCGGAAAAAAGAGCACGCGAAGGCGTCACTTTCTCTGAAGCCCGCGAAAAGATGGTTGGTCGTAATGCATTCGGTATGATGATGGTAGCGACAGGTGATGCGGATGCATTCGTGACCGGTGTTTACAGCCGCTACTCGGAAGTAACGAAACTGGCAGAAGAGATTATCGGTATCCGCCCGTCCTATAAGCATTTCGGTGCCATGAACATTATGACTTGTAAGAAAGGTACTTTCTTTATTTCCGATACACTGATCAACCGCCATCCTTCCACGGAAGTATTGATCGACATTGCCCGTCTTACACATGATGCAGTCAAATTCTTCGCACACGATCCGGTAATGGCGATGTTGTCTTATTCCAACTTCGGTTCCGACAAGCAGGGCAGCCCGCAGAAAGTACACGATGCGATCGATTATCTGCACAAGAACCATCCGGAAATCATGATCGACGGAGAAATGCAGGTTAATTTCGCACTCGATAAGAAATTGCGTGACGATATGTACCCGTTCAACAAACTGAAAGGGAAGGATGTCAACGTCCTGGTATTCCCGAACCTGAGTTCCGCCAACAGTGCCTACAAGTTACTGGATGCACTGGGTATCACCGAAACGATCGGCCCGATCCAGATGGGATTGAACAAACCGATCCACTTCACCGACGTAGAAAGCTCCACACGCGACATTGTCAACCTGACTACTGTTGCCGTCGTAGATGCTATCGTACAGGAACAGATCGAAAAAGGAGAATAAAATAACCCATAAAACAAATGTCCGGATGATCATAGAGATATGATATCCGGACATTTTTATTTTTCAGCAACGACTGAACCTCAATTAAGCGATCCCCAACAACTCCACCTCAAAGATCAGGGTAGAAAATGCAGGTATCGGACCGGAAGCCCTGTTTCCATATCCGCAAGTATAAGGTATATAGACAATCCATTTATCTCCTGCATGCATTTGCTGAAGTGCAATCTGCCAGCCCTCTATGACCTGGTTCAAGCGAAAAGCCTCCGGACAATTCCGTTTATAGGAATTGTCAAATTCGCGCCCATCAATCAAAATCCCCCGATAATGAACGGAAACAACGCTATCCAAACGAGGCGAAACGGTCCCGTTCCCCTGCTCTATCACTTTGTATAATACCCCATCCGCCAACTTTTTCACACCTTCCTGCGAAGCGATTTCTTCCAGGTACTGCAGATTCTGCTCCTTATATTCTTCTTTTTTATTCTTTGCCATCTCAGTCAATCTTTCTTTTTTACTGCGCAAAGATAAGGCTTTCTTAAAAATGGCCCTAAATCTCGTTTAAAACGAGATAAAATTCATTTAAAACGAGCTGAAATTCGTTTTAAACAAGTATATAGCCCGTTTAAAACGAGTTTTCGTTCGTTTAAAACGAGAAAAAAGTTCCCCTATGACTATTGTCTGGTGAAAATAAGCCTCTTATTAAACCAAGCATGACTTTTTTGTGTTTATGTGTAGAATCTAAACAAAAAAGTTATGCACATAAGTACATGGTGTTATACTGTGCTTTGCCTTTTTCTGCCGATAACGCTGACGGCACAGGTGAAACATAAGTACCTCGATCACGCATTACCGGAAGCGTGGCAGGAGAACGACAGTAATTTCCAACAGACTTTGCCCGTTGAAGACAACTGGTGGAAGAATTTTGATGATCCGGTATTGGATTCCCTGATCGATGTAGCCGTGAAGCAGAACTATTCTGTGCAGATGGCAGCCGATCGTATCGCTATGGCAAAAGCCAACCTGCGCATACAACAGGGCAGTTATTCGCCTACACTGGGGCTCTCAGCCGGATGGAACCGGCAGCAGAGCAGCGGCAACACCAGCAGCCTGCCGCAGACAGTTACCCAGTATGCCGACGCTTCGCTCTCCATGAGCTGGGAACTGGATGTGTTCGGCAGTATCCGTAACCGTGTGAAAGCCCAGAAAGAAAACTTCGCAGCATCTAAAGAAGAGTACAACGCAGTCATGGTATCCCTTTGTGCCCAAGTCGCATCCGCTTATATCAATCTGCGTGAACTGCAACAGGAGGTCGATGTCGTAACGCAAAACTGCCTCTCCCAGCAGGCGGTCGTCGAGATCACGCAGAAAAGATATGAGACAGGACTGGTTTCAAAGCTCGACGTAGCACAGGCCCAGTCCGTCTATTACAGCACCAAAGCATCACTGCCCATGCTGGAAGCAGGCATCATCCGGTACACAAATGCACTGGCCGTCCTGATGGGACTTTACCCGCAAGATGTCAAAGGGTTGATCGACAGCCCCCGTCCCCTGCCCGACTATATCGAAACAGTCGGAATAGGCTTTCCGGCAAATCTCCTGCTTCGCCGTCCGGATATACGCTCTGCCGAACGCCAGGTAAATGCACAAGCTGCAACACTAGGGGCTTCGAAGTCCGACTGGTGGCCACAGATATTCGTCAAAGGTTCCATCGGATTCGCTTCGCATGACATCGATAAAATAGCCAATCACAACAGCCTGACCTACGAAATCGCACCCGCCATCTCCTGGAATTTCTTTCAGGGAGGTAAACTGGCACAGGCAACACGTCTGGCAAAAGCCCAGTTGGACGAGACGATCAGGCAATTCAATGAAACCGTCCTCACCTCCGTACAGGAAGTCGATAATGCGATGAGCTCGTACAAGAACTCGATTAAACAGATCGTCGCCCTCCGCGAAGTGGTCAACCAGGGACAACAGACACTCGACCTGTCCCTCGACCTCTACAAACAAGGGTTGACACCGTTCCAAAATGTACTGGATGCCCAACGCTCTCTGCTCACCTACGAGAATCAGCTGACCCAGGCTAAAGGAAATTCCCTTCTCGATCTGATCCAACTCTACCAGGCACTGGGCGGAGGATGGAGTAATTGATAATTAAAAATTGAAAGTTGAAAATTATGATAAAGACATTCGCCAAATACAGTCTAATCACCTTGTCGGTATTCGTTCTGGCATCGTGTAAAGGGAAAAAACAGCCGACGGAGACACAGGCTCCTTCCATCAGTGTAACAACACCGGAAGTCAAAGATATTACACTGACAAAAGATTATCCCGGTTATCTGAGCTCAGAATTAATGGTCAACCTAGTGGCCCGGGTAAACGGTTATCTTCAGACCTCGCACCTGGTAGCAGGCAGCAAAGTGAAAAAAGGAGATCTGATTTTCGTGATCGAACCCGATACTTATAAAGATAATGTGACACAGGCAGAGGCGGCACTCAAAACCTCCAAAGCGCAGCTCGATTACGCCCGCAGCAATTACGAGCGGATGAAAGAAGCGGCAAAAAGCGGGGCTGTCAGCCAGATCCAGGTCCTGCAGGCCCAATCGACCGTAGCCGAAATGGAAGCCTCCGTACGTAATGCGGAAGCCGGACTGAACACCGCCCGGACCAATCTGAGCTATTGCTATATCCGCGCCCCGTTCGACGGACGGATCACCCGAGCCAGTTACGATATCGGTAACTATATAAACGGAGCGGCCCAACCTATCACACTGGCGACTGTGTATAAAGACGACCTGATGTATGTAAACTTCAACATCGAGGACAACCAGTTTATGAAGATGATGATCACAGCCGCTCAAAACGACTCCACCGTGAAACTTCCCGAAACAATCTCCGTACACCTGGGAGATAACGGACGGCAGAACTACACAGGCCGGCTGGATTACCTTTCTCCCAACGTAGACCTCTCGACCGGGACACTGAATGTCCGCGCCAATCTCGATAATAAGGACGGGGAATTGAAAAGCGGATTATACGTCACCATCACCCTCCCTTACAGCGAGAAGAAAGACGCCGTCCTGGTGCGCGATGCCTCCATCGGTACCGACCAGCTGGGAAAATACCTTTATATCGTCAATGATTCCAATATCGTACGATACCGCCATATAGAACCGGGACAACTGGTGGACGACACGTTGCGGCAGGTCATCAGCGGGATCGAACCGAACGAACGTTACGTCACCACCGCTTTATTGAAAGTTAGGGACGGAATGAGTATTACCCCCATAAAATAAGAACGTCATGGTAAAATTCTTTATAAACAGACCGATCTTCGCCACCGTTCTTGCCCTGATCATTGTGGTAGCGGGATTGGTCACACTCAACGTATTACCCATCGCTCAATATCCGGATATCACACCGCCTACCGTACAGGTCTCGGCCGTTTATCCGGGGGCAGATGCACAAACGGTCTCACAGACCGTCGGATTACCGATCGAACAACAGGTGAACGGGGTGGACGGAATGCTCTATATGAGTTCCAATTCCTCCAGTTCAGGCGCCTATTCACTGACCATCACATTCGCAGTCGGTACGGATATCGACATGGCGACCGTCATGGTACAGAACCGTGTCAGCATTGCGCAAAGCAGCCTTCCGGAAGCCGTGATCGTACAAGGTATAACGACCCGCAAACAATCGTCGAATATTGTGATGATGCTTTCACTGACCTCTAAAGATCCCCTCTATGACGGGCTCTACCTGAGTAACTATGCCAGCCTGAACCTGACCGACCAATTGGCCCGTCTGCCGGGAGTCGGTTCGGTTAATGTCATGGGAGCCGGCAGTTACAGTATGCGTATCTGGCTCGATCCCGAAGTCATGCGTATCCGTAACCTGACACCCGATATGGTCTTTCAGGCCATCTCTACGCAGAACAGGCAGGTATCCGCCGGTTATGTCGGGCAACCGATCGCGCAGGCAAACAATCCTTACCAATATACCCTGACGGTAAAAGGTCGCCTGACCACTCCGGAAGAGTTCGGAAATATCATCATACGGACCGAACAAGGCGGCAAAATACTCCGCCTGAAAGATATAGCCAGCATCGAGTTGGGCAGTTCCTCTTACAATGTGACCTCCCAGCTAAAAGGACAACAGGCGGCAGCGATTGCCATCTACCAGTTACCGGGTTCCAACTCGCTGGAAGTATCCAAAGCCGTACGGGCGAAAATGGAAGAAATAGCCGCTACCCTGCCGCAAGGTGTTGAATATAACGTAACACTCGACACGACGGAAGTCATAAACGCCTCCATCGACGAAGTATTAGTAACCTTCCTGGAGACAACCGCATTGGTCGTCCTGGTTATCTTCCTGTTCCTCCAGAACTTCCGGGCAGTAATTATTCCTTGCCTCACCATCCCTGTTTCATTGATAGGAACACTGGCTGTAATGGGGGCGCTGGGATTCTCGGTCAATACCTTGACATTGTTCGGGTTGATACTGGCTATTGCCATTGTGGTGGATGATGCGATCGTGGTCGTCGAGAACTCGTCGCGATACATGGACACGGGGAAATATACGGCACGCGAAGCAGTGACCAAAGCGATGGGCGAGATTGTCGGACCGATCGTCGGTGTCGTACTGGTCTTATTGGCGGTATTTATCCCGACGACCTTTATTGGCGGTATCTCCGGGCAGCTTTACAAACAATTCGCCCTGACCATCGCAGCCGCAACCGTATTGAGCGGTATCAACTCACTGACGTTGACACCGGCTCTCTGTGCCTTATTCCTGCAAGTCACCAAAGATCCGACCTTTTTCGTATTCAAAGCGTTCAATAAAGTATATGACAAGACACAAAAGGTTTACGACGATGTGGTCGACCGCATGCTGAAACATCAGCTCGTCACACTGGTTATCTTCCTGATCGTCTCAGCCGCAGCAGCTATTATGTTCATACGCTGGCCGTCTACTTTCATTCCGGAAGAAGACGACGGTTACTTCCTGGTTTCAACCCAGTTGCCTCCGGCAGCCAGCCTGCCCCGTACACAGGAAGTAAGCCGGAAGATCAACAAGATACTCGACGGTTATCCGGAGGTCAAAACCTATATGGGTATCAGCGGTTTCTCCGTGATGGGAGGCGGCGAATTATCGAATGCCGGAACCTATTTCGTCGTACTGAAAAACTGGAATGAGCGGAAAGGGAAAGGCCATACGGCACAAGATGTCGTTACCCGCTTCAACCGGGAAGCCTACGGTATCCAGGAAGCGCAGATATTCGCCCTGGTCCCTCCTGCCATCCCCGGCCTGGGTGCTTCCGGCGGCCTGCAACTGCAACTGGAAGACCGCAAGAACCTGGGACCGACCGAAATGCAGCATGCCATCGAGACGCTGCTAGAAACCTATCATACCAAGCCTCAGCTCCTGAGTTTATCCAGTATGTATCAGGCCAATGTACCACAATATCGACTGAACATAGACCGCGATAAGGTACAGTTGTTGGGATTACAATTGAGTGATGTTTTCTCGACGTTGAGTTATTACATGGGAGCCGCTTATGTAAATGACTTTGTCGAGTTCGGACGTATCTACCAGGTGAAGATCGAAGCCAGCGGACAGGCCCAGAAAGTGATCGACGACGTTATGCGGTTAAGCCTGGAGAACAGTGCAGGTAAAATGGTTCCTTTCTCCGCCTTTACAGAAGCCGTACAACAATTGGGACTGGACCAGATCAACCTATATAATATGTATTCCTCCGCCTCCATCACCTGTATCGCCAACCCGAAATACAGTTCCGGAGAAGCCATACAGGCCATGGAAGAACTGATACAGGAACAACTGGGCGATAACTTCGGTTACGAATGGACCTCCGTCGCCTATCAGGAAACGAAAGCCGGATCGACTACGATCCTGATCTTCGGTATGGCATTACTGGTTGCCTTCCTCGTTCTTTCGGCACAGTACGAAAGTTGGACAAGCCCGCTGGCGGCCATCCTGGGATTGCCGATTGCGTTACTGGGTGCTATCCTGGGTTGCTTTATTATGGGCGTACCTGTCAGCGTCTACACTCAGATCGGTATTATTCTATTGATAGCCCTCTCCGCAAAGAACGGTATCCTGATCGTCGAGTTTGCCCGCGACTACCGTGCCGCCGGTAATTCCATCCGCGAATCGGCTCTCGAAGCCGGACACGTCCGCTTGCGCCCGATCCTGATGACTTCGTTTGCTTTCGTGTTGGGTGTTATGCCGTTGCTGTTCGCTACCGGAGCCGGAGCAGCCAGTCGTGTCTCATTGGGTGCAGCCGTTGTATTCGGTATGGCGATCAATACAATCTTCGCCACCGCTTTCATCCCAAGCTTCTACGAATGGATGCAAACCATCCAGGAAAAGTGGCTGGATAAAGCGTCGCCCAACAGCTCCGAGGGGAAGAAGTGATCCTTTCAGATCGTATTAGGGGACGCAGAAAACGCAGACGCTCGCAGACTTTTTATTTTCTTTTAAACAATAATTTATCTGCGTTACTCTGCGTTTTCTGCGCCATCTGCGTCCCCTAATACAAACCATTAATAAATAGCCCCTATGTACCTATCAAAATTACCTATTTGACTTCTGTTTAATAACATTTTACTTTTGTTGAGTAATCTAAAACAAATCACGTATAAGGTTGGTTACATGAATATTCAAGGTAAGATGTTGTCGGCTTTATACTAATAAAAAAATTATTTATGGAAAACAAAAAACTAACAGCAGCCAACGGTCGCCCCGTTGCAGACAATCAGAACTCACAGACAGTGGGTCCGCGCGGACAAATGGTGATACAAGATCCCTGGTTCCTGGAAAAACTAGCTCACTTCGACCGTGAAGTCATTCCTGAAAGACGTATGCATGCCAAAGGCTCCGGAGCATTCGGAACCTTTACCGTGACACACGACATTACTAAATACACAAAGGCTGTAATTTTTAGTGAAGTCGGTAAAAAGACAGACTGTTTCGTCCGCTTCTCTACCGTTGCCGGCGAACGCGGAGCTGCAGATGCAGAACGCGATATTCGTGGTTTCGCCATGAAGTTTTACACAGAAGAAGGTAACTGGGATTTAGTCGGAAACAATACACCGGTATTTTTCCTGCGCGATCCGTTAAAGTTCCCCGACCTTAACCACGCCGTCAAAAGAGATCCGAAAACAAACATGCGCAGTGCAAACAACAACTGGGATTTCTGGACATTGCTTCCGGAAGCATTACACCAGGTTACCATTACCATGAGTTCTCGCGGTATCCCTTATTCTTATCGCCACATGCACGGTTTCGGTAGCCATACATATAGCTTTATCAATGCCAAGAACGAACGTATCTGGGTGAAGTTCCACCTGAAAACATTGCAGGGAATCAAGAACCTGACCGACCAGGAAGCGGAAGCGATCATCGCAAAAGACCGTGAATCGCACCAGCGTGACCTGTTTGAAAGCATTGAAAAAGGTGATTTCCCCAGATGGAAATTCCAGATCCAGCTGATGACGGAAGAACAGGCAGAAAACTACCGTATCAATCCGTTCGACCTGACAAAGGTATGGCCGCACGGCGACTTCCCGCTGCACGACGTTGGTATCCTCGAACTGAACCGTAATCCGGAAAACTATTTCGCAGATGTGGAACAAGCTGCCTTCAACCCGATCAATACGATAGAAGGTATCGGTTTCTCTCCGGATAAAATGCTTCAGGGCCGTCTGTTCTCTTATGGTGATGCACAGCGTTATCGCCTGGGTGTAAACTCTGAACAAATACCAGTAAACAGACCTCGTTGTCCTTTCCATGCTTACCATCGCGACGGAGCTATGCGCGTAGACGGTAACTACGGTTCTGCCAAAGGATATGAACCGAACAGCTACGGCGAATGGCAGGATTCTCCCGAAAAGAAAGAACCGCCTTTGAAAGCCAACGGCGATATCTACAATTACAACGAACGCGAATACGATGACGATTATTACAGCCAGCCGGGCGACCTCTTCCGTCTGATGCCTGCCGACGAACAGCAGCTCCTGTTCGAAAACACTGCCCGTCAGATCGGTGGAGCCGAATTGTTCATCCAGCAACGTCACGTACGCAACTGTTACAAAGCCGATCCGGCCTATGGCAAAGGTATTGCCGATGCACTCGGCATCAGCCTGGAAGATGCTTTGAAAGAAACAAGATAGTTTAAGCAACCCCTTGATAAGCTCTGTTCAAAAAAAGAATGCCCACGATACCGGATGGTAAAGGGGCATTCTTCATTTTATTTTGAAAGAAATCAATCAAACATATGCCTGAATTTGCTGAATATCTTCTCTTTCATCGTACGGTTCGGCTGAAAGTTAGGTGAGTTTTCCAAACCGGTCAATGTTTCTTTTTCTGATGCGGACAACGTTTCCGGGATATATACACTTACATTAACCAACAAGTCGCCTGTCCCGTAACTGTTCACCGAAGGAAGTCCTTTGTTCCGCAGACGAAGTACTTTACCCGGTTGTGTACCCGGTTCGATTTTCACCTTCGCCTTACCATCGATAGTCGGAACTTCAACATTTCCTCCCAAGGCAGCCTGAGGTACGCTGAGTAACAGATTATATAACAAATCGTTCTCATCACGGATCAATTCCGGATGCGGCTCTTCTTCGATCAGGATCAACAGGTCACCGTTTATACCTCCATGACGGGCAGCATTTCCTTTACCACTCATCGACAGTTGCATACCTTCTGCAACACCAGCCGGAATATTGATTGTAATGATGTCGTCATCACGCATGATACCTTCACCGTTACATTCACTACATTTCTTTGTGATGATTTTTCCTTCACCCCCACAAGTCGGACAAGTAGACTGTGTCTGCATCTGTCCCAGGATCGTATTGGCAATACGGGTTACGACACCGCTACCATGGCATGTATCACAGGTTTTGCTGCTATGATCATCCTCGGCACCACTCCCGTGGCATTTGCTACAAGGAACATATTTCTTAACCTTTATCTTCTTTTCCACTCCGTTAGCGATCTCTTTCAGGTTCAGCTTTACCTTCACACGCAAATCTGACCCGCGGTTCACACGACGGCCGCCACGTGAGCCACCGCCAAAACCACCGAAACCGCCAAATCCGCCAAAGTGTCCGCCAAAGATGTCTCCGAACTGAGAGAATATATCTTCCATTGACATTCCGGCTCCACCAAAGCCACCTCCCTGAGAAGCACCTCCTACTCCGGCGTGTCCGAACTGGTCATAACGCTGACGTTTCTGTGCATCGCTCAGTATGTCATACGCTTCGGCAGCTTCCTTGAATTTCTCCTCTGCTTCCTTGTCACCAGGGTTCTTGTCCGGGTGGAACTGGATCGCTTTTTTTCGATATGCTTTCTTAATTTCTTCTACTGTGGCGGTTTTTGACACCTCCAGCACTTCGTAATAATCTCTTTTAGCCATCTTTGTATTTGTTGTTATTTGCTCTCCGGCATGTTGCTTATTCTCCTACTACTACTTTAGCGTGACGAAGCACTCTATCATTCAAAGTATAACCGGTCTGTACACAATCCAGGATCTTTCCCTTCAAGCCAGGTTCCGGAGCAGGAATAGTAGCTACAGCTTCAAACATTTCGGTGTCGAATGGTTGACCTACCGCTTCAATAGCTTTTACTCCCTGCTGGGCCAGATAAGCCATAAATTTGGAATAGATAAGCTCTACTCCTTCTTTCACGGCTTCCACATCCTCCGAGTTGCGGATGTTCTGCAATGCACGTTCAAAATCATCTACAACCGGAAGCAAGTTCTTCAGGGCGGCTTCACCACCATTTTTGATCAGGTCTGCCTTTTCACGCAAAGTACGTTTACGGTAATTGTCGAATTCTGCCATCAAACGAAGATGAGAGTCGTTCAATTCGTTATACTTCTTTTTCAACTCTTCCAGTTCTTCGGTCACAATGTCAGTCTGCGCACATTCTTCTGCCGCATTTTCCTGTTCCTGCTGCAAATTTGTCGCTTCTTCGTTGTTCTGACACTCATTCTTTCCAGCCGTTTCTTTCTTTCCGTTAAAATTCATCTTGCTCATAACTATCTTATTTTTTTTATTATTACCTAATTGTCAGCATAATACGACAACCTTCATCTACTAACATTCTGTATGTAGAAAAAGTTATCCCGATGATCATACACCGGAATAACATCAAATATGCTGCCAACTATTCATACTCAACAAAAATATCTTTACCTTTGCCTATACATTTAGGTATAAACAGGTATTATTAATACTATAATAGAATTACTGGCATGATGAAAAGAGTTGTTTTATCCATATTACTGTTGTTTGCAATCTTAACCGGCTATGCACAGAACCGGAACGCGTCGATCTGTAGATTAGGATTTACTTACGATATCAGTCAAAGTAATAACTGGGGAAAATATAAACCCGTTGTTACAGGGGTTATCCCTTATTCTTCGGCAGAACTTGCAGGAGTAAAACAGGGTGACATCCTGGAAGCAATAGACGGAGTGCAATCGGCTGAAGTCTCTCCGCAGGAAATTGAGGAGCTATTGAATCCTGCCGGTAAAAACGATGTGATACTGACTATCTCCAATCTTGCTGTACCGACCAAGCAGGTGATGGTAAAGAAAGATTGCAAGAAGGTCAACTCGATCACGGAAGATCAGCTGGCATCGGCTTTTTCCATGTACAGCCTGGAGACTACCAGCGAACGGAACTTCACCTGTCCGTTCAAGACTGTAGTAACACCGGATTCTGTCAGCTTTGGCAAATTCAAGACATTTGCTTTCGCTTCGATCGACGAAAACAACCGGAAACTGGAAACGGCTATCAACGAATGTATCGAAAAGGAAATGACCAAGAAAGGCATGGTGGTAGACATCACCCAGCCGGATATCCTGATACAAACATTCTACTTCTTCGACAAGAATCCCAATTTCAAGGGAGTGAACAAAATAATGATAGAGAAGGAACCGACCTATCGTTATAATTATACGTTGAGTAAAATGGATACATTCCCGTTCCTGGGTAATTCGGCTGCAGAAGCGGAAGCGGAATATTTGCTGCAATTCGGATTCCGCATGATCGACCAGGCTTTCGTTCCGGGACGTATCCTATGGGAATGCGAAGCAAACGAACTGCTGGAAGACTCCTACAAACTGGAAGAATATGCCCGTGTACATGTGCCGTTGATGCTGATGCAGTATCCGTATGTAAAATACGGCAGGAACGTATTATATAAGGTCAATCAAAAGACCTATAATTACACAGGTATCAGCTATGACATCGACCGCCTGGAACTGATTACGGACGTCGACCGTAATTCGCCGGCTTATGCAGCCGGACTGCGTCCGCGAGATGTGATCGAGAGGATCAACGATAACAAGATGAATTATTCCGCCGAAGAATTTACAGCAGGCTATAAGAACTTCATTTCCAAAACAATGAAATACCGTGACCCCAAAACACAGTTCACGGATGCCAATGGTTTCAAACGCTGTATGTACTGGGATACATTCAACTACCCTAAAGTAGCCGACGCTTTACAAAGTTCCGGCAATGTAGGAGCCTTCTCCTACTTATTTTATTATGCTCCCTATGTCAATCCGGCAGGAAACAATGCCTGTACGTTCGATATCAAACGGGGCAAGAACAAAATGGAAATCATCGTCCGCCCTACTATCCGCAGAGAGGTTACGGTGGAGATAAAATAAGCATATAAATTAACGTGATATACCCACAAAACTTTGAACAAAAAACGGGGTTCGATAAAGTTCGCCGTTTAATTTCCGATAAATGTTTAAGCCCGCTGGGACAAGAGCGGGTCGCAGAGATGGAATTCTCTGCCGATTATACAACCGTTATTGAACGCCTGGAACAGACAGATGAATTTGTCCGTATCCTGCATGGAGAAGTTGAGTTTCCTGCCAGTTTCTTTTTCGATGTGCGTTATTCACTGAAAAGAATACGCCCCGAAGGGACCTGGCTGGATGAAAAGGAGCTGTTCGACCTGAAGCGTTCACTGCAGACCATCAACGACATCGTCCGTTTCTTCCGTCCGACAGACGAGGAAGAAATCGCTTATCCAGCCCTGACGGCATTGGCGGGTGACATACTGGTGTTTCCGCAGCTGATCGGAAAGATCGACTCCATTCTCGACAAGTTCGGGAAAGTGAAAGACAATGCCTCGCCTACCCTGGCACAGATCCGAAAAGAGATCACGGCAACGATGAGCGGTATTTCCCGCAGCCTGCAATCCATCCTGCGAAACGCCCAATCGGAAGGTGTGGTCGATAAGGACGTGACGCCGACCATGCGTGACGGTCGTCTGATGATCCCTGTCGCTCCGGCTTTCAAAAGGAAGATTAAGGGTATCGTGCATGATGAGTCGGCAAGCGGTAAAACGGTCTTCATCGAGCCGGAAGTGGTTGTGGAAGCCAATAACCGGGTACGGGAGCTGGAAGGCGACGAACGCCGGGAGATCATGAAGATCCTGACGGAATTTACCAATATCGTACGTCCCATGGTGCCGGATATCCTGCAATCGTATGAGTTCATGGCGGATATCGATTTTATCCGTGCCAAAGCTCTTTTTGCAGAGCAAGTGAAAGGGATCAAGCCGGTGGTCGAGAATATACAGCAAGTAGACTGGGCGCGTGCCGTCCATCCGCTGCTTTACCTCTCCCTACAGAAACAGGACAAACAGGTTATTCCGCTCGATATCACTTTGACCGAAGAGAAACGCATACTGATCATTTCCGGACCGAACGCCGGCGGTAAATCCGTTTGTCTGAAGACGGTGGGACTGCTGCAATATATGTTGCAGTGCGGTCTGCTGATCCCGCTGCACGAAAGTTCGCGTACCGGGATATTTGCCAGTATCTTCATCGATATCGGCGACGAGCAGAGCATCGAGAACGACCTGAGTACCTATAGTTCCCACCTGACCAATATGAAGCATTTCGTCAGGAACTGTAACGAAAAGACGATCATCCTGATCGACGAGTTCGGTAGCGGTACGGAACCCCAGATAGGCGGTGCGATAGCCGAAGCACTGCTCGACCGGTTCAACCGGAACCGCAGCTTCGGCGTGATCACGACCCACTATCAGAACCTGAAACATTTTGCAGAAGATACAGAGGGGATCGTAAACGGTGCCATGCTGTATGACCGCCATCTGATGCAACCGCTGTTCAAGCTGTCGATCGGAAATCCGGGAAGCTCGTTTGCCGTCGAGATTGCACGAAAGATCGGGTTGCCGGAAGATGTGATTGCAGATGCTTCCGCCAAAGTCGGTTCCGATTATATCGACATGGATAAATACCTGCAGGACATTGTCCGGGACAAACGTTACTGGGAAAGCAAGCGCCAGAATATCCGCCAGCGCGAAAAGAAACTGGAGGATATCACCGAGCGTTATGAAAAAGACCTGGCAGAGGTAAACAAACAGCGGAAAGAGATCATGCGCGAAGCCAAGGCGGAAGCACAACGTATCCTTTCGGAAGCCAATGCCAAGATAGAGAACACCATCCGTGAGATCAAGGAGGCACAGGCTGAAAAGGAACAGACCAAACTGGCACGCAAAGCACTGGATGAGTTCAAGGCTTCGGTCAGCTCCACCGGAGAAGAAGACGATAAGATCGCCCGCAAGATGGCGAAGCTGCAGGAACGGAAAGAGCGCAAGAAGCAAAAGCAGAATGCACCGGCCAAACCGGTATTCAACCGCGACGTGATCGAGGTCGGCGATAATGTCCGCCTGAAAGGACAGGTTTCGGCAGGTACGGTGATGGAGCTTCAAGGCAAGCAGGCTGTCGTGGCATTCGGGATGATCAAAAGTACCGTCAAACTGGAGCAGCTGGAAAAGGTCAGCAAAGGTCAGATCAAGAAAGAAATCCAGAAAAGTACGTTCGTCAGCTCGGATACGGCCGACCATATGCACGAAAAGAAATTGAACTTTAAGCAGGAAATAGATGTTAGAGGTATGAGGGGCGATGAAGCACTACAAACTGTCACCTATTTCATCGACGATGCCATCCAGGTCGGAGCATCTAAGGTACGTATCCTGCATGGCACGGGTACAGGTATCCTGCGGCAACTGATACGCGATTATCTGCATTCAGTGCCGGGTGTCCGCCATTACCACGATGAGCATGTCCAACTGGGAGGTGCCGGTATCACTGTTGTGGAACTGGATTAAACAATTATATGCATGAGACGAAAAGAGGCTACATATCTGCACAAGCGCAGACATATTTCAAACCGGCATCTGTCGGACAAATATTACTATGCCGGAGAGCATGAGACTGCTACCGATATTCGTCTCACGCAATACAACCAGGATACACTTCATACCAGCGAGGTCAAAAAAGGAACCACGACTTTCGGCAAGCTGGTGGATCCGAATAAGATCAACTGGTTTCAGGTTAGCGGACTGACCGACTCAGATACCATCACGCGTATCGTAAAAGAGTTCGGACTGCATAACCTGGATGCCAAAGATATATTGACCCCCCAGCACGTCGTAAAGATCGAGGAGTATGCGAACCACGTGCTCATTATCCTGAACTCCAGCTACTACGATGCCAATATGGAGATACATTCCGAACATATCAGCATCCTGGTGACGGGCAATGTGGTTATCACGTTCACCGAAAGTAACAATCCGGTGTTTGCCAATACAATGAAAGCGCTGGAATCGGATATGTTGAGCCTGCGGAAAAAAGGCAGCGGACTGCTGCTCGCTTTCCTGTTGAATACGATCATCGCCAATTTGGTCGAGACGGCTTCCAAGGTGGAGGAAATGCTGGAAGATATCGAAGAGACATTACTCGATATCAAAAGCGACCAGGGAAATATGGGCTCGATGATCCAGCAGCGCCGGCACGAATACATGCTTATCCGTAAAAACAGCCAGCCTCTGAAAGAACAATTCCCCAAACTGCTGCGCACCGAGAACGGGATAATCACTCCCGACATGCTCCCGGTATATACAGACCTGTCAGACCAGTTGCAATTCGTTATACAGACAACTGAAAGTTGCCGGGAAATCATATCTTCCCTGGTAGACCTGTATATCTCCAACAACGACCTGCGCATGAACGCGATCATGAAACGGCTGACAGTCGTATCGACCCTGTTCATCCCATTGACCTTCCTGGTAGGCGTATGGGGGATGAACTTCAAACTCATGCCCGAACTGGACTGGGAATACGGCTATGGCATCGCCTGGGGAGTCATGTTCCTGACCGGCCTACTGACCTGGATATATATGCGGAAAAAGGACTGGTTTTAAAGTCCGTAATTCTTTTTGAACTGATAATATGTATTTCTGGAAACGTTGAAGTGCTTACAGATCATGACAATCGTATCTCCCCTTTCAAGCATATTCATGACCTCTTCCTTATTGGCATCCAGCATCGACTGCTTGGCATCGGTACCTTTCGGACGTCCCAGTTGCAGACCTTCCTTATCCTTCTTGTGATTCAGTGCCTCTTTTGTCCGGACAGACATCAGATGATGCTCGATATCCGAAACCAGGTTACAGGTATTCGAAACAACCTCCATATTCACGCTGTCATCCAACAGATAGCGGTCATTTATACTATATACATGAATGCCCCGCGCCATACACTTCGCCAAAAGGGTCATTACTTCCGACAGGGTACGACCAAACCGGGCGATATCCGTCACGATCACCTTGTCGCCCTTTTTCATCCTGTCCATTATCCGGAATAAGGCAGGTTCGCTCTCTTTTCTCCTTCCGTCTACTATATCAGTTATCCATTTACTGATTTCCAAACCATTTGCTGACGCATAACGAGTAATTTCATCTTTTTGTGTTTCAAGATGTTGCTTGTCAATAGTTACTCTCAAATAAGCTATTACCATAAAACTTCTGCTACTTACTATTTTGAATGTACAAAATATCATTTTTTGTTCACGCGGTGAAGATACAATAAAGTAACGACAGGTCATATACTATTTCTCTTTTCCTGAGTAAAAAAAACGCTAAAAAGCGAACTGTAGCAAGTTAAAAAACAAGGCTTTACTATTTATGCTAAACTTTCCCTTTTATTGAAAGAAAATGTTATCGGAAACAAGATAAAACATTATTTAATAAGCGCTCCATACATTTTATAATTATATCCGGTGAAATAAACCTATCTTTGCAACCATGAAAAAGTATCTTCTAGTCATATTAACCATCCTCTATGTCGGGGTTTCCAGCGGAATCATCCTGAACATCCATCATTGCATGGGTAAGATAGTGGAAGTCGAATTATGGCAAAACGATACCTGCCCTTCATGCAAGGAAAAGAAACAAGCGGGCCATTGCTGCTCTACGGAGACGCAATTGGTCAAGATGACGGTCGACCAGGATATCCATCAGGTACCGGTCATCGATTATACGCCGGTAGCCCTGTCCTTACTTTTCAATATGCATAATTTGCTGATTCTCTCCGAAGCAGACGAATCAGGCATATCCTATCCTTATTATACAACCCCACCTGACGAATGCAGCGGTACGGAACGATGCATTCTAAACTGTTCTTTTCTGATTTAGTTGATGTTGGCTATACAGCCGACAGTATCTTTTGTTTATAATCCATAAACAAAAAATTATAATAATCTGTTCCTTTTGTGTAACACAAGAGAAAATTGAACGTGTATAGCCATTCTTTGTAAAACAAAGTCTGCCTATAGGCGCAGATTATAGGTATCAATTAATCCATCAGAATAAAAACAGTACTCTATGCTAAATAAAATAATTCGTTATTTCCTTGAGAACAGGGTAGTAACCATGCTATTATTAATACTGGTTGTTGTGTGGGGAATATCGACCTCTCCTTTCAACTGGCACGGGGGCATTATCCCGCGTAACCCGATCCCGGTGGATGCGATCCCGGACATCGGTGACAACCAGCAAATTGTCGCTACCGAATGGATGGGACGGTCACCCAAAGACATACAGGACCAGATCACTTATCCGCTGACCACCTCGCTGCTGGGTATTCCGGGGGTGAAAAGTATCCGGAGCTCCTCCATGTTCGGTATGTCGTTCATTTATATCATTTTCGATGATGATATCGAATTTTACTGGAGCCGTTCACGTATCCTGGAAAAGCTGAACTCATTACCTCCCGGAACATTACCGGAAGGTGTACAACCTGCCCTGGGACCTGATGCAACGGCTTTGGGACAAATCTACTGGTACACGCTGGAAGGCAGGAATCCGGAAACAGGCAAACCTACCGGAGGATGGAATGCCGAAGAACTGCGCACGATCCAGGATTTCTATGTCAAATACAGTCTTTCGGCAGCCGAAGGGGTATCGGAAGTGGCTTCTGCCGGAGGTTTCGTGAAGGAATATCAGATCGAACTCAATCCGGATGCCATGCGGGCATTCAACATATCGGTCATGGATATTATGAATGCCGTTAAAAAGAGCAATCTCGATATCGGTGCGGAAACGATGGAGATCAATAAGGTGGAATATCTGATCCGGGGATTGGGATATATTAAAGATGTATCTGACCTGGAGAAAGCGGTCGTCACCGTTCGCGACGGTGTCCCGGTACGTATATCGGACGTTGCTTTCGTAAATATCGGTCCGGGAACACGCCGCGGAGGCCTGGACAAGGAAGGGATAGAAGCAGTCGGCGGTGTCGTCATTGCCCGCTACGGAGCCAATCCGCTGGAAGTGATCGACCATGTAAAAACGAAGATACGGGAAATAGAAGCCGGACTTCCACAGAAAACGTTGGAGGACGGAACAGTCTCCAAGGTGACAGTCGTGCCTTTCTACGACCGGACCGGACTGATCAAAGAGACGATCGGGACACTGGAGACTTCACTCTCGCATGAAATTCTGATTTGTATCATCGTGATCATCGTGCTCGTACTGAATCTGCGCGCTTCGGTCATTATTGCAAGCATGTTGCCGATAGCGGTGCTGGCGACGTTCATTATCATGAAATATACCGGGATAGAAGCAAATATTGTCGCCTTGTCCGGTATCGCGATTGCGATCGGTGTCATGGTGGATGTCGGTGTCGTTTTCGTGGAGAGTATTATACGGTATATGGAGATGCCCGAAAACAAAGGCATCCGGAGTGGCAAAGCATTTGTAAACCTTATTTACAAAGCGGTAAGCGAAGTATCAGGAGCTATCACTACGGCGATGATCACAACGATTGTCAGCTTCCTGCCTGTTTTTGCCATGGAAGCGCAGGAAGGGAAGATGTTCTCTCCCCTCGCCTACACAAAAACATATGCACTGGCTTCTTCCTTTATCCTGGGGTTGATCTTATTGCCCACTCTCTCCTATTTGTTATTCTCTGTCCGGATACATTCGAAAGCGATACGCAGAATCGCCAATTATCTGCTGGTTGTTGCCGGCATCGCGCTTATGATCATTTACGGAAGTGTTCCGGCTCTCGGCTTGACGGCTGTAGGGTTGAATAACCTGTTCGCTTCCTGCTGGAAAAATCCGAAGATGGCAACTTATATTAATATAGGTATCACACTATTGGTTGCCATATACTATCTGTCGGAAGAATGGCTGCCGATGGGACCGCAAGCCGGGCTATCAGCCAATATCCTGTTTGTTGCTGCTTGTATCATCACCATTCTGTCTCTTCTGTGGATACTGGTTATCTATTACGAACGGATACTGAGATGGTGTCTCAGCCATCGCTGGCTGTTCATGACCGTTCCGGCTGCAACGATCGTATTCGGTTTCATGATCTGGATGGGAATCGGGAAAGAATTTATGCCCAGCCTGAATGAAGGCTCTTTCCTGCTGATGCCTACCAGTATGCCTCATACCGGAGTTGCCCAAAACCTGGATTATATTGAAGCACTGGATAAACGCCTGGCAGCCATTCCGGAAGTAGAGACCGCCATCGGAAAATGGGGACGTGTAAACTCGGCTCTCGATCCGGCACCGGCACAGATGTTCGAAAATACGATCAATTACCGTCCGGAATATATCTTGAATGAGGACGGTGCCCGGGAACGATTCAAGGTGAACAGACGGGGAGAATATCTTCTAAAAGATGGCAGTACTTACAATCCTGCCGACGGCTTCCGGCTTATACCTAAAGACAGCCTGATTCCCGACCGGAAAGGAGATTACTTCCGTCAATGGCGGCCGGAGATCAAAAACACGGACGATATCTGGCAACAGATCGTAAATGTCACTCATTTACCGGGGCTGACCTCCGCTCCTAAACTGCAACCGATAGAAGCCCGCCTCGTCATGCTTTCGACCGGAATGCGTGCGCCTATGGGGCTGAAGATATACGGACCGGACTTGGAAACGATCGAACAAAGCGGGAAAGCGATCGAGCAGGCATTGAAAGAGGTACCGTCCGTGATCCCTTCTTCCGTCTTTTATGACCGAGCTGTCGGTGCTCCTTATCTGGAGATCCAACTGAACAGGGACAATATGGCGCGCTATGGAGTGAATGTGGAAGACCTGCAGGAAATATTGAGTGCTGCTGTCGGCGGCATGGTTTTAACGACAACTGTGGAAGGCAGGGAACGCTTTCCCGTCCGTCTCCGTTACGCACGCGAACTGAGGGATAATCCGGAGGCTTTATCCATGTTGCTGGTTCCAACCGCAACCGGTGCACAGATTCCCCTGAAGGAGCTCGCCGATATCGATTATACCCGGGGAGCACAGATGATCCAAAGCGAGAACACCTTCCTCGTCGGTTATGTCATATTCGATAAACTGTCCGGCAAGGCGGAAGTGGATGTAGTCAAAGAGGCGACACGCGTATTGGAGCAAAAGATAAAAGACGGCGAACTGACACTGGCGAAAGGGGTCTCTTACAAGTTTGCCGGTAACTACGAGCAACAGGAACGTGCCACTCAACGGCTGGCAATCGTAGTCCCGATGGCACTACTTATCGTCCTGCTGGTCCTGTATTTCCAGTTCAAGACGGTGACGGCTTCCCTGATTCATTTCTCCGGTGTGTTCGTTGCCTTTGCCGGCGGTTTTATTCTGCTTTGGCTGTACGGACAGGATTGGTTCATGAACTTCTCCGTCGGAGGAGAAAACATGAGGGATCTTTTCCAGATGCATACGATCAACCTGAGCGTGGCTGTCTGGGTAGGATTTATCGCCCTGTTCGGAGTGGCGACAGACGACGGAGTGCTGATGGGTACTTATATCCACCAGACATTCCTGCAACAGAATCCGACCACAAAAGAAGCCATCCGGGAGGCTGTCGTTACAGCCGGTCTCAAACGTGTACGCCCGGCTGCCATGACAACCGCCACGACGCTGATCGCCCTGCTGCCGGTACTGACTTCGACAGGAAAAGGGGCGGATATCATGGTCCCGATGGCAATACCTACTTTCGGAGGTATGTTGATCCAGTCCATGACTATGTTCGTCGTTCCCGTCCTGCAATGCTGGTGGCGTGAAAGTGCCATAAAGAAAGAACTAAAGAAACAGAATCTTCAAAACAATAGAAACGATGAAAAATAAGATCAGAATACAAACATATATAACAGGGATAGCCTTGCTGCTCGGCATTCTTCCCGCCTTTTCACAACAGGCGGACAGCCTGTCATGGTATCTGGAAACGGCAGCACGCAACAATCCGTTGATAAACTCCAATTTCGCTTTATACAAAGCATCACTGGAAAAGATTCCGCAAGCCGGAGCGTATGCCGACCCGGAACTGGATATAGGTCTTTTTGTCAAACCGATGGAGACACTTAGCGGCAAGCAAATAGCCGACTTTACCCTCATGCAGATGTTTCCCTGGTTCGGGACACGTAAAGCCGCCCGCAACGAAGCGACCGAGATGTCGCGTATGGCTTACGAGCAATTCCGCGAGGCCAGGAACAATCTGTTCTATGAAGTAAAAAGCCAGTGGTACCAGTTATGTAACCTCAACGAGCAATACAAGAACACACAGGCAAACCTTCTGTTGCTTGAACAACTGGAAAAACTGGCACTCAACCGTTACTCGGCACCTTCAGCCAATGCACCGACCCCGACAACAGCAACCGTTATCAGTACTGTTACAACTCCTCCTGTTGCTACAGGGAACAGTATGGATAATATGGGAGGAATGGGAAGCAGTCCCCAAACGACAGCACAGGGAACATCGGCAGGAAACGCTTCCATGCAAAGTATGGGAGCCGGTTCGATGGGCAGTTCAATGGGGTCAGGCAGTTCTTCCGGCAGCATGTCGGACGTATTGCGCATACAGATAGAAAAAGCCGAACTTCAGAATAATCTGGAAATCCTCGCATCCAGCAGGATAGCAGCCGAGGCTCGTTTCAATGCTTTACTGAATCGTAAACAGGATATGCCAGTAGCCGTTCCCGATTCATTGGAACAACTGCGTTTTCTGATCGACGACCAGGCAATGACCGACAGTATCATCACCGCCAACCCTATGTTATCGATGCTTGAAGCCGAAGCGAACGCTTACCGCGCCAAAGCCGTCATGGATAAAAAGATGAGCTATCCGATGTTCGGTATCGGCCTGCAATATTCGCTTGTCGGGAAATCAAACAACAAGATGGTTATGGACGACATGAACGGGATGGATATGTTTATGCCGATGTTCAAGATCAGTATCCCTATTTTCCGTAAAAAGTACCAGGCACAACAGAAAGAGAGCCAGCATTACCGTCGGGCAAGCGAACTGAAATACGAAAATACGTTGAACCAGCTGCAATCCGAATACCAGACAGTCAAGCAACAACTGGCTGATGCCGCCCGCAAAATAGCTCTTTATAAGAAACAGCAGGAACTGTCGCTTTCCACCTGGCAACTGATCGTACGGGAGTTTTCAGCCGGTACGACAAGCCTGACAGAAGTGATACAGGTAGAACGGCAGCTATTGGATTACAGCCTCAAAAAAAGTGAAGCCATTGCCGAATACAATACGATGGTAGCCGGAATGGAAAAATTAGTAGCAACTTCAATAAACGAATAAAGATATGAAAAAGATAAAAGAATGGTTTAAGACCAAAGAAATCCGATATATAGTATTTGCCTTGGCCGGTTTATTTCTCGGCTGGCTGTTCTTCAGTCCCTCCTCTGCTCCATCACCGGCAAACGATGAACATCACCATAGTCATGACAGTATTGCGGGACATGCCCACAGTCATGACCTGCAACAGGATGAGAATGGGGTTTGGACCTGTTCCATGCATCCCCAGATCAAACAGGACAAACCTGGTAAATGCCCGATTTGCGGCATGGACCTGATCCCTTTACGCAAAAGCGGCAACGATCACGGGAATGTCGATCCTTCGGCTATCCAGTTATCGGAAGAAGCAATCGCTTTGGCGAACGTACAGACCTCTCGTGTCAATAAGGAAAACCCGGTGAAGGAAGTCCGCTTATATGGTAAGATCGCACCGGACGAACGGAGCCTGCAGTCGCAAACAGCCCATGTCGGAGGCCGTATCGAAAGCCTGGCAGTCGACTTTACCGGCGAAACAGTCCGAGCCGGACAAACCCTTGCGACCTTATACTCACCCGAATTGTTCACGGCACAGCAGGAATTGACAGAAGCCCTGAAAATGCAACAACCTGCCCTGATCAAAGCTGCCCGTGAGAAACTACGGCTCTGGAAGATGACGGATGCGCAGATAGCAGCCATCGAACAGTCGGGTACCATCTCTCCCACCGTAGAGATCAAATCGAACACCAGTGGTATCGTGATGTCGAAGCGTGTCAGCCAGGGAGATTATGTATCGCAGGGAGCCGTTTTGTTTGATGTAGCCAACCTGTCAAAGGTATGGGCAATGTTCGATGCTTACGAAACAGACCTGCCGTTCCTTAGCAAAGGCGATCCGGTCACATTCACCATGCAGGCATTTCCCGGCAAAGCGTTCAAAGGACGTATCGCTTTCATCGATCCGATCGTCAACCCGACCAGCCGTACCTCCCGTGTACGTGTCGAAGTGGCAAATCCGGGCATGGAATTAAAGCCGGAAATGTATGCGACGGCTATTGTCGATGCTCCTTTGAAAGGGTATAAAGATCAGATCGTCGTTCCGCAGACAGCCGTTCTCTGGACCGGCAAACGGTCGATCGTTTACGTAAAACAACCGGACACCACTACTCCGACATTCCTGATGCGGGAAGTAGAATTAGGACCGTCATTAGGCAATGCCTACGTGATATTGAAAGGACTGGCGGACGGAGAAGAGATCGTGACGAACGGCGTTTTCTCTATCGATGCCAGTGCACAGCTGGAAGGAAAAACTTCAATGATGAACAATGACGGGAATACGGCTCATCCGATGACGGGACATGCAGGACATCATATGCACGAAGCAGCAGCTCCGAACACAGCTCAAAGCGAACATGCAATGTTCGGAGTAAAAGGTGCCTGCGATATGTGTAAACAGCGGATCGAAGAAGCAGCCCAAAGTGTCAAAGGAGTCACCTCCGCCTCCTGGGACAAAGATGCCCAAATGGTTCATTTACAGTTCGACCCGACACAGACTTCTGCCGATGTCATTGCCAAAGCAATAGCCAAAGCCGGCCACGACAACGACAAATACAAAGCAGACGACAGTATTTACAACAAGCTCCCGGCTTGCTGCAAATACCGTCAATAGATCACTGAAGCGCAAACAAAAAGGGCTACAATTTATTTTGTATCCCTTTACCGTTGCGCTTCTAATAATATCCTCTTCTTTTCAATAATACGTCTCTGTCAGTGGAATATTAACTTCTACGGATAGCATTCCAGTGCCATCACTACAAAAACGTACCTTATTTTCCCGGGCTAACCACCCCAATGCAAGAAAAATAACTGACTCTTTACACTGAGTCATTTCACTGATCTTTCGGATAGACATGTTACCTCTCTCTGCAAGCAAACGCCAGATCTGACCGGCATTTGAACCAACGTCATTCTTATTCATAACACTCCATTTTTGATATTTGACTTAAAACTAATCATAATAAGTCAACTAGTACTGTTCCATTTGACTCTTATATTAGTCATTTATACCATTTTTCAACTCTCGCACAAAACAAAATGACTTTGCTTTGTTATAAAACAATCCTTGGATTGATAATGTTTTGAAAAAAAGCAACTTCCGCCCTTATCCTTTTACTTTCCGGAGTTCTGATGAATTAATTGGGAGAAACCGTAAACAATGCTTTCTTTAAAAATGTTTGATTGATATAGAACTTAAATAAAAAGATTAGGCGATATGGACGATTACGAATTAATTGATAACGAAGAGAACCACCAATACGAATTTCATATTGGTAAATATGTTCCGAGAATTGAGTATATAAAAACCAAGAACGGCGAGATCTATCTCACACATACCGAAGTTCCTGTAGCCCTCGAAGGAAAAGGCGTAGGCAGCCAGCTGGCTGAAAAGGTACTGAAAGATATAGAAAAGCAGGGATTACGCCTGGTACCGTTGTGTCCCTTCGTAGCCGGATACATTCAAAAGCATCCGGACTGGCGACGTATAGTTATGAAAGGTATTAATGTAGGATAAAGCGATTATAGAGTATGGGAAAGAAAATTGAATATTCAAACGGTGAGCTGACCATTATCTGGCAGCCCGAACTGTGCAAGCATGCCGGTATTTGCGTAAAAACATTACCGCAGGTATACAACCCCAAGGAAAGACCCTGGATTAAAATAGAAAATGCAACTACGGAAGAGCTGATCGCACAGATCAACCAATGTCCGTCAGGCGCACTTAGTTACAGATTAAATAAAAAAGAATAAGAAATAAACAGGCTATAACTTAATTGATTATCAGGCTTCCGTCAGGTTCGTTCACAGACCGGCGGAAGTTTTTTTATTTACCGGTCAGGGCATCGAATTATAATAACGCCAGGTATTATCCCGCTTGCGGTTCCTGCGTTTATTTCTTTCCTTTTTTGAAAAGACCCATTCCAGCACGTCATTCAGCGAGAAATACAGTTTTACAGATCCGCCTACGGTTCCCCGCTTCTGCCCGTCTTTCACTATATCCGAAGAGTAGAGGTTCCTCGCTCCTGCCGCAGCCGTCACCGGAAGTTTTCCTACCTGTATCTCCTTTTTATCGATCAGGCGCGTAGGAGGCGGTGTATAGGCTTCTTTGTTTATTTTCAGAGTAGTATCCAATTCTATCGCATACAGACGATAGACACTCGGAGGCATCGACCTGTAATCCAAGTCTTTGTGCACACTATCCGTATCCGCATGCAGGTAATCGGAAAAGTCTTTCAGAATGGGTAACTCAGCCGGCGCCTCCAATATCTGCTGTCCGGGTTCATCCTCCATATGTATGAATGTTCCTTCCCGGATCGCTTTCTGAAACTCCGGATTGATACGTATCGTATCCTTTCCGGATAAAATGCCGGATAACCACACCGAATCCTTCTCACTCCAATTCTGCCCGCATAAATCCACCGGCAAGAATCCTGTCAACATCAAAATAAATAAACACAGCTTCAACTTCATACTATAGAAACGACGGGATAAAAGATATACTGCATAAAAAGAAACAGAATCAAACAGAAAAAACATTTGTTTACTATCGATGAGCTTTGTAAACTTCACGAATATTCATACTTTTACTGCGGTTTTAAACAAATCGTAATCAAGGCGGAATATTTATAAACTAACAATATAATATGTATGAAAAAGATTATCAGCTTATTTTTGGCGGCTACGGCTTTTGCCTGTACGCAGGAACAAAGCGTGGACGTAACGGTAACGAACCCGTCGGCCATGAACCGTTCGAACGAGATCACGGAAATATCAATGAATGCCGTTGCTAAACTGAACGGTGCGTCGTTCATTATCTCCGACAACAACGGAACACAGATTCCTTATCAGATCACATACGACAAAAAAATTATTTTCCCTGTTGATGTGAACGCAAACAGCAGCGTTACTTACCAGATCAAACCGGGCACTCCGGAAGGAGCTGCCACTATTGCCTGCGGTAAGTTCTATCCCGAACGTGTGGACGACATCGCCTGGGAAAATGACCGTATCGCTTTCCGTACCTATGGTCCGGCTTTGCAGGCTACGGGCGAACAGGCTTTCGGTTACGACATCTGGGTTAAATGTGTATCGGAACCTGTTGTCGACATGCGTTACAAGACGGAACTGAACCCGGAATCAAGAGCTAAAATTGCAGAATTGAGAAAGACTGACAAGAAAGCGGCACAGGAACTGGCAAACTCTATTTCCTACCACATCGATCATGGTAACGGACTGGATTATTATAAAGTAGGTCCGACATTGGGTGCAGGTACTTCCGCTCTTTTGTCTAACGATTCTATCGTTTATCCGTATTGCTACAAAGAGTATGAAATACTGGATAACGGCCCGTTGCGTTTCACCGTCAAGCTGGTTTACAATCCGTTGAAAGTAAAAGACAATGAGAATATTGTCGAAACCCGTCTGCTTTCGCTGGATGCCGGCTCGCAGTTGAACAAAGTAACGCTTTCATTTGCCAACCTGAACGAACCGACACCGCTCGTAACCGGTATCGTACTGCACGAACCGAGCACGGACTATCAGGCTGATGCCGCCAACGGTTACATTGCTTATGCAGACCCGGAAGATCCGACAAACGGACAGATATTCATCGGTGCCGTATTCCCTGAAAAACTAAACGATGCTAAAGCGGTGAACTTCTCCGATGCAGAAAAGAAACAACGCGGAGCAGACGGTCATGTACTGGCGTATACTACTTATGCACCGGGAAGCGAATATACCTATTATACAGGAGCCGGATGGAGCAAATGGGGCTTCCGGAACTCAGCCGAGTGGTTTAAGTATATCCAGGATTTTGCACAAAAAGTAAAACAACCGTTGCAAGTAACAGTAAAGTAAAAACATATTCTATGTAAATGTACCCTATAAACCGTTCACCCTTCACCAGCTGTTCATATCTCATTGTTATATGAATAGTTACGTTCGATATACAGGGTGAATAGTTGGTGAAAGGAGGTGAATGGTTGAATCAAACCATTCACCTCCTTTTCATTAAGGCTTTTCCAGTAAGGAACAAAGATTAAAGCTCTTAACTACTAAGGTAAAAGATATGACCTGATAGCTTTGCGACGGCGCTCGTTAAGCTTACCGACGTCCGTCAAAAAGATTAACGACCTTGGTCGACAAGGTTACCGAGCCTGGTTTAAATCTTACCGGCATATATCTTTCAGGTTAAAAAGAAAGGACTTTGGGGTTAATAACCCATAGGCTGATTGCTAGTTGAATACTTTAGGGAACAAATAATATCTCATCCAGCGGATTCCAAAAAACCTTCTTCCAGTCTTTGATACGGTTGTTTTCTACCCGTATGCCTTCTTCTTCCAACTTTTCCTGCATCTCGGTCGGCGTACTGAAAGCATCTTTGCCGGATAACACTCCCTGACTGTTCACTACCCGGTAAGCAGGAACACCTACCTCCGAACAATTCCCCATTACCTTGCCGACCATTCTCGACATATTCGGATAGCCGATCGCACGGGCTATCGCACCATAACTGGTGGCACGTCCATACGGAACAGTCTTCACCATCTGATGGACGGCTGCCACAAAATCTTCCTTATCAAAATCAGACATATCATTTATAATTTATCTGCCAGCTCTTCCAGTAATGCATCAGTACCGGCAATCGTGTCTCCATTCTCATTATAAAAACCAACCAGATAACGCCCTTTCCAAAGAACCGGTATATCTCCGTTATAACGGTCTTTTATCAATAAACCGCCCTCTTTCAACTCATCCTGCTGTTTAGTGAAAGCCATATACTGGGTCAAAACAGATTTGACCCCATCCGGCGATCCCCCATCCAGAACAAACAACTGGAAAGCCTGACCGCCCTTCTCGTACTTCATTGTATAGACAGCCCGTAAAAACTCGTGGCCGATATAATTAGAGGTAATATAGGCAGCCGAATAAGGTACTTTTCCCTGTTCCGGAAATAAACGGATAACGGCAGGATAACCGGCTCCGGCATCGATCTTTCCGGCAAGCGCCTGACCGATAGCCTGTAACTCTTTCGAGACATCCCCCGAAGCATTACTCCACATCTTCAGATACATATTTCCGGCAAAGAAGTACAGATTCGTCTTGTCTCCCTGCGCTTCTCCCCCTACGGGCAAAAATTCGAGATCGGAAGAACGTTCGGACGAATACATACCGAAAGCATCCTCCGGCGTAGCATGACGGTAGGCTTGTATCGTGATATAATCGGTCCCTTTTTTATATTCCATAGAAGTCATCTCCCTGAAGTTATTCTCCAAAAAAAGCGGAGCCGCCCCGTTTATACGATCAAAGAGATTATCCGGATTGAAAACCTCTATCTCGCCGGAGATAGTCCAGCCGTCCACAGACGGTAACCACGCCTTCAGTTCATCCGGTGTCTGCGCCTTTAAAGAGCAGAAAGGCAACAGGAAAAAGAGTAACAAATAATTGATCTGCTTCATACGTTCAATTCTTTAAGTCAGAAATTCATCGGGTACCTGCATCACCGGAGTGATCGCCGCTATCTTCGCTGAGACATCAAAGCCGGAAGGACATTTCACCAGGCAGGTATCACAATCTGAGCAAATATCCGCCGAAAGATTCAGCTCACCGAGCGTTTCCTTCGACATTCTCGAATATTTATAACCGTAAGCATACATATAAGCCCGCATAATATCCGGGATAGGCAGATGTTCGGGACATTGCGACCGGCATATACCGCACTGTTGGCAATACAACATTTCCTGTCCGCAAAGGGAGGCGAGATATTCCGCATCGTTGGCAGTCAGTTCCGGTGAACGGGCAGCAGCCAGGCACTCATCCAGTTCATCATAATTAGAGAATCCGGGAATCGCAGTCGTAATATGCTCATTCTTCCACGCCCATTTCAGGCAGGCTTGCGCATTGATCTTTTTCTTTCCTTCCGCATCTTCCGTACCTCCTGTCATCGTCTTCATGGCAACCAGTCCGATACCGGCTTTGGCGGCACGGGCAATGGCTTCTTCCGTCTCTTTCAGATTCGATAGTTTAAAATTATAACTCAGCAGGACAACATCATAGATACCTGCCTCGATAGCCGCATCCAGCAATTCCGGTTTCCCTGCATGGGCAGAAAAGCCCAGAAAACGGGTTTTACCATCTTCCTTGAACTTCTTCAGAAGAGCAATGACGCGTTCGTCCTTTATTTCTTCCACCTTACTCAACGCATGTGTATAGAACAGGTCCACCTGATCCATATTCAGGCGTTTCAGGCTCTGGTCCACCAGTTTTTCATACGTTTCTTCAAAATCATCTTTCAGAGGATAGTCAAACTTCCCCTTTGTCGCAATAAAGAAGCTGTCCCGGGGTTTTCCGGTAAAGAACTTTCCCAGCATCTCCTCATTCTTTCCGTTTTGGTAGCCATGAGCCGTATCAAAATGAAATATACCGGAATTATAGGCAGCACGCACCACATTCGGATTGTCGGCACGCATCACTCCCATACTCAGGATAGGCAGCTTTATCCCCGTCCTTCCAAGCGTGCGGACAGGGATTTCATTTTCATTAGCAGTCACCAGAGAAGCTCCGGCAGCTTTAGCACCCGGAATTAACATTGCACTCACGCCAGCAGTGGCCGAAAGCCGAAAAAAATCTCTTCGATTTACACGTTTGGTTTTCATAGGATAATTATATTAGTATATGTACTTGTCCGACTGTGCTTTACAAATATAGAAAGATTTATCAAAATAAATCGCTTTTTCCATAGGGTATTTGTTCCCTGAACGATCTTATATATACAAACAGGAATATTCACCATTAAAACAATACAAAGATGAAAACACTGTATAGACAATCCATCGGTTTTTTGCTGATCTTATTATTGATCGCAGGTATGAGTCCGTTGCAGGCACAGGACCAACCGGTACGTGACGACGAGAATCCGGACTTCATCACGATCAGCGGAGTTGTGAAAGACAAAAATAATAAGAAACGGCTGGAGTATGTAAACATTTCCATCCCCGGCAGCACTTCGGGTACGATCACCAATGAAGACGGGGAATTCTCTTTCAAGATCAAAGATGCTTCCCATGTGAAAGCAGTCGAGATCTCCCATATCGGATACTACAATAATAAGGTAGAAGTGAACGGGAACAACCTCTCCGACCTGACTGTCTGGATGACACCTTATGAAAATATGCTCGACGAGATCATCATCCATGCCCAGGAACCACGCTATCTCGTGGAACAGGCGGTCAAGAAAATCCCTGCGAACTACAGTAAGAAAACGAACATGCTGACCGGCTTTTACCGGGAAACCGCCCAAAAAGGCAGACGGTACATCAATATATCGGAAGCAGTGATCGACATCTACAAAACACCCTACAACGAAGGTTCCGACCGAGACCGCGTACAAGTATACAAAGGCCGTAAGCTCTTGAGCCAGAAAAGGACCGATACGCTAGCCGTCAAACTGCTCGGCGGTCCGAATATGTCAGTCTTCTGCGATATCGTGAAGAATCCCGACGTATTGCTCGACAGCGAATGCCTGCCTTATTACCTCTTCAAAATGGAAGAATCGACCAATATCGACAACCGTCCGCAATATGTAATCAGTTTCAAGCCGCAGGTCATCATGCCTTATGCCCTGTATTACGGTAAACTTTACATAGACAAGGAACGACTCTCATTCACCCGTGCCGAATTTAACCTGAGTATGGACGACCGCAACAAAGCGACCCAGGCCATCCTCAAAAAGAAACCGTTCGGATTACGCTTCCGCCCGCTCGAAGTAGCTTATCTGGTCAATTACAAAGACCGCGACGGCGTAACTTATCTGAACTATATCCGCAACGGGGTACGTTTTAAATGTGACTGGAAACGTAAACTGTTCTCGACCAACTACACCATCATCTCTGAAACAGTGGTGACGGACGGACGGGAAGAAAACGTAACCACTATTCCGTACAAGATGGCATTCAAGGAATCACAGTCGTTGTCCGACAAGGTGGAAAACTTTATGGACGAAGATTTCTGGGGAGCCTACAATATCATCGAACCGACGGAATCACTGGAAAGTGCTGTAAACAAATTAAAAAAGCAACAGAAATAAGTTTCAATATCTTTTCGTACATTTGAAGGACTCTAATCATTAAGATCCACGGCATGCTGAACGATTTATTCGTACTAACTAAGATTAAAGAGGGGGACGTCAAAGCTTTCGAAGGTATCTTCCGGCTCTACTACTCCCCCCTTTGCCTCTATGCCGCAGGCATTACCGGAAACCGGGATGTAGCTGAAGAGATCGTGCAGGAGCTATTCTACGTATTCTGGAAAGAAAAAGAAAAACTGCAAGTGTTCCTCTCCTTGAAAAGTTACCTCTACGGGGCGGTACGCAACCAGTCTCTCCAATACTGCGAACATCAGGAAGTACGCAACCGTTACCGGGAAAGCGTTTTATCGGACAACCAGGAAAGCAAGCCTTCCGATCCTCAGGACCAGCTGGAATACAAAGAATTGGAAGATCTGATAAACAAGACGCTCCAAAAGCTGCCCGAACGCCGCTTACGCATCTTCCGGATGCAGCGCTTCGAAGGAAAGAAATATGCGGAGATAGCCTCCGCCCTCTCTCTGTCCGTCAAAACAGTGGAAGCTGAAATGACCAGGGCACTTCAAACACTCAGAAAAGAAATTGAGAATTATACACAAACAGTATGACTCGTAAAGAAAGGGACAATAGAAGAACGGATCAGGCGTGGAACAAGGTGTACCACCGCCTGGAAAAGGATGGCCTGCTCACCTGTAAAGAAAAAGAGGGTGTGATGCCTTATGGGGACATCCCCCGTCTAACTACCCGAAAAATTGTATTATTAGGTTTGCAGGTAGCTGCAATCATATCCTTTTTCCTGATTATTCATTTTAATCGAACAGAAGAGGAAGCCGACCGCAACCTGCTCACCCGGCAGAATACGGAGACGACAACACTTGCCACGACACTTGAAGATGGCTCGATCGTGTATCTGGCAGGAAATGCCGCTATCCGTTATCCGGAACATTTCCAACCGGACAAAAGAGAAATCTCCTTACAGGGAAATGCTCTTTTCGACATTGCCGGCAATCGTCAGCGTCCTTTCCTGATCGAAACGGAAGATGCACGCATCGAAGTGCTGGGTACCGCTTTTAATATAAAGAGCGATGGCTTCCAGCCTTTTGAACTATCCGTACAAAGAGGACTGGTGAAAGTGACGTTGAAAAAGAGCGGACAGGACGTACATGTAAAAGCGGGTGAAACCGTTACTGTCTCTTCCCGAAAGTTACAGGTGACCCAGACAAAAGATTCCGGACAATTCGATGAGTATGTCCGGCAGATACGTTTCAAGGATGAACGGCTGGCCGATATCCTTCGTGTTATCAATCTCAATACGGGAGACATCAGTCTGAAGACAACTCCGGAACTGGCGGACAGGACACTGACCGTCACTTTTGACAACAACTCACCGGAGTCGATCGCAGAATTACTCTGTTTCGCGCTCAACCTGAAAAGTACGCGTATTAATAATGTGATAACTTTGCATGAGAACTAACCGGATAAAAGGAGTACAAGGTGAAACGAACCGCTACATATCGTCTGTTATTTGCCCTCATCGGATTATTGCTGATGACGGCTATCCCTTTGCGGGCAGACGACAAGGGCGACAAAGATAAAAATGTACTCGAACGTCTTATCCATATCCCTAAAAGTAAGGAAACGGTTTACGAATTATTGGGAAAAGTATCCGAACGCTCCGGCTACCTGTTTATCTACGACAGTAACATCATCAACAATGAGCAAGTCGTAAAAATACCGGGAGGCAAGTGTTCCGTCAGGGAAGCGATCTATCGGATCACCGGTGACCGGAGTTTGAATCTCCGCGTGATCGGCAACCATATACTTATCTCCCGCCCGGTACAGGAAATAGCAGTCAAAGAAGAACTCCCGGTTCTTCCGGATACCATCGCTTATTTCACTCTAGAAGGCATCCTCCGGGATAAATATACGAATGAACCGATCCCGTTCGCCACCGTCAGTGTGAGCGACAACGGTTCCATCGGAAACGTCACGAACCAGGCCGGAGAATTCAGATTACGACTGCCGGATACGTTGAATCGATCGCAGATCAACTTCTCGCACGTCGGCTACCAACCCTACCAAATAGAAAGTTCCCTGCTGGCAGAACGCTACAGTATGCTGACCCTGGAACCGAAAGTTATCCCTATACAGGAAGTGGTTGTCCGTATCGTGAATCCCCTGCGTTTGCTGCGGGAGATGGAAGAAAAGAAAAGCATCAACTATTCCCAGGAACCGGTTTATCAAACCGCTTTCTACCGGGAAGGGATCGAACGGAAAAACAAATTCGTCAGTCTGACGGAAGCCATCTTCAAAATATACAAAGGTTCTTATACCCAACGTACAACGACCGATCAGGTGAAACTGCTGAAGATGCGCCGGATCAGTAATAACCAGGAGCGGGACACGATCATTGCCAAAATGAAATCGGGGATCAATGCCAGCATGCAGCTGGATATCATCAAAGATGCCCCGGACTTCCTGATCCCTGAAAGCGATGTGAATTATCCGTATGTATATGCCCACTCCGATATAACAGTAATAGACAACCGGATGGCAAACGTAATCTCTTTCGAACAACGTGAGTTCATCACAAGTCCGCTTTTAAAAGGCAACCTGTATATCGATTCGGAAAACAGTGCACTGTTGCGGGCTGAGTTTGAAATACATCCTAAATATGTAAAGAATGCCGCCAATATGCTGGTGGAGAAGAAAAGCCGTAACCTGAAGATAATCCCTCAGAAGGTAGTCTATACGGTTTCTTATAAACCCTGGAACGGCATCTATTATATCAGCCATGTAAGAGGAGACCTTCATTTCAAAGTAAAAAAGAGAAAACAGCTGTTCGGCAGTTCTCCCCTTCATGTATGGTTCGAAATGGTCGTATGCAAAACGGATACGGATGGTGTCAGCCGCTTTGGCAGAAAAGAGACATTGTCCACCCGGACTGTATTCTCTGAAACAAAATTTAATTATGATGAAGGCTTCTGGGGTAACTTCAATGTGATCCCACCGGAAGAGAAACTGAACGAAGCAATAGGAAAAATATCGTCAAAAATAGAAGAAACGGGCTACTAAATGGTTAAAAATCATAAAGAGGGCCTTTTCTCAAAGGCCCTCTTTATAGGTTTTAAATAGGTATTAGTCTTTAAGGCAAAAAGATTGTTTAGGTTATCTGCATGCAAAGATGCGGCATTTTATATTACTGAACAAATAAAAAAAGATATTATAAAACACATTTTTAAGATTATCGAAACTTATTTGCAGCTTCTTCTATTTTTTAACAATTGGATCTCGGCTTTTAATTATCGGTTTATACGGGAAGTATTTCCGATTTCCCGTTGATTAACAATCAGTAAGCAGGTATACTTTTTACTTGTTATTACTGTATGCCTTTTTTAGCATTCCTAAACTAAAAAATCCAACTTTCTAACACATGCAAAAATATAAATGTTTTTTTAATAAATCCTATAATAAGGCATAGTTTACCTCTTCGGGATTTTATGTATTTTTGCCGCCGTATCGAGGTGACATTTAGATACAATATATAAACGTCTTAAATTGCATAATTTAGCATGTATACCGTAATTAAAAGAATGGAGATATCGGCTGCACACAGTCTGAAACTCTCTTATTCCAGCAAATGTGAGAACCTGCACGGTCACAACTGGATCATCACTGTCTACTGTCGCTCGAAAGAATTGAACGCCGATGGCATGGTAATAGACTTTAGCCATATCAAAGAATCGATAAAAAATAAGCTGGACCATCAGAATCTGAATGAAGTCCTGCCTTTCAATCCGACGGCCGAGAATATGGCCCGATGGATATGCGACCAGTTACCTAATTGTTATAAAGTAGAAATTAAAGAGTCAGAATCAAACACTGCGATCTATGAGAAAGATTAATCAAATTTTTTACAGCCTGCAAGGGGAAGGCTATCACACCGGCAAAGCCGCTGTTTTCATCCGTTTTTCCGGATGCAACCTGAAATGTTCGTTTTGTGATACGGAACATGAAGAAGGAACACCGATGTCGGATGAAGAAATATTGGAGGCAATCTCTGCCTATCCGTCGAACATGGTCATACTGACCGGTGGTGAACCGGCGTTATGGATCGACGATACATTTATCGACATGCTTCACAAAGCGGGTAAATATATATGTATAGAAACAAACGGTACACGTCCGCTGCCTAAAGGAATCGACTGGGTGACCTGTTCTCCGAAAGAGGGAGCACCGCTCAAAATCGATCATATGGATGAAGTCAAGGTAGTTTATCTGGGACAGGACCTGTCCTCTTACATCCAGCTGCCTGCCAAACACCATTTCCTTCAGCCCTGTTCCTGCCGGAATACAATGGAAATAGTGAACTATATCCAGCAACATCCGGAATGGCGGCTCAGTCTGCAGACACATAAGTTGATCGATATTGCATAAAAACAAAGAAGCGGCTGTGTCAAAATAGCTATTACCGAACGCAGACCACGCAGAATACACAGAATTACGCAGATTATTTTATTAAAATCAATATTGTCTGCGTTGCTCTGCGCCCTGTCTGCGTATTCTGCGTTCCCTAATATAGAATTTTGACACAATTAGTATCTTTTCTTATTAAATATACCGAACTTCCATCCCTCGTACGTCGTCATTGATAACGCCATTGTCATACACCAGCTGTCCGTTGACAAAGGTATGGGTGACACTATGATGGAATGTCGTACCTTCAAACGGCGACCATCCGCATTTATACAATATATTTTCAGGAGCCACCGTCCAGCATTTTTCCGGATCCACAAGAACCAGGTCGGCATAATAACCCGGACGGATATAACCGCGACGGTCGATATGGAACAGATCAGCCGGCATATGCGCCATCTTTTCCACTACTTTCTCATACGTAAAGCAACCTTCCGCCACCATCTCCAACATGCCTGCCAATGAGTGTTGCACCAACGGACCACCCGAAGCCGCTTTTAGGCAACTGCCCTCCTTTTCCGCGGGCAGATGCGGAGCATGGTCGGTAGCCACAATATCGATCGTATTATCATTGACGGCATTACGCAAGGCAGTCCGGTCCGCCAATGTTTTAATAGAAGGATTCCATTTGATCCGATTGCCATACCGGGCATAATCGCCGTCATGAAACCAAAGATGATGCACGCAAACTTCACCTGTAATCTTCTTTTCACCCAGAGGCACTGCGTTGCTTAACAAAGTCAACTCCTTCGCCGTCGACAAATGCAGAATATGCAAACGCGAATTTAATCGGGTTGCCAATTCGACCGCTTCGGCAGAAGAGGCATAACAGGCTTCCTCGCTTCTGATCTTGCTATGGAAAGAAATATCGAGATCTTCTCCGTACTTCTCCGTATAATAGGCAATATTGCGTTTGATGACTTCTTCCTTTTCCGCATGGATGGCGATCAGCATGTCCGCTTCACCGAAGATACGTTCCAGGCTCTCTTTCTTATCTACCAGCATATTCCCCGTAGAAGAACCGAGAAAGAGCTTCAGGCCCGGCACACGACTACGATCCAGTTTACGTATCTCATCCATATTATCGTTCGTTCCCCCGAAGAAGAAAGAATAGTTGGCTACGGAAGTTTCCGCACCACGCTGAAGTTTCCATTCCAGATCGGCAATCGTAGTAGTCTGCGGCTTGGTGTTCGGCATATCCATAAAACTGGTTATACCGCCAGCCACGGCAGCACGGCTTTCACTGGCAATGTCTCCTTTATGCGTCAGACCCGGTTCACGGAAATGCACCTGGTCGTCGATCGCTCCCGGCAACAGGAGTTTCCCTCCGGCATCGATCACCTGCACAGCAGAAACTGTCTCGGGCACGCTTCCTTCATATACCTCAGCTATTTTATCTCCATCGATCAGGACAGCACCTCTAAACATGCGTCCTTCATTCACTATATGAGCGTTTTTTATCAGCGTCTTATTCATATGCTTTGTGTTTATTTGTCACAAATGTACAAGATTTTATTCAAATCACCTTAATTTCAGCACCCCCAAAGAAGAAGGAATATGGAAATCCGGCTGGGTGGCATCGGGAATGATCCAGGACGACCAGATCACTTGTTCCTCTTTCGGTCCGTAATAATCGGCACGGTACACGCCCATGCGTATTTCTCCTTCCGAAGAGATCACTCCCATTTCTTCCAGGCTTTTCAAAGGGATGGAACCTTCCACGATATAAGAATCCGTACCGACATGGGTTCCCAGCTTCAATCCTTTAAAGTTCCAGCTGAAATCAAACTGACGGTAGAACTTCGCATGATAGTCCATCACCTTGCCGTGCGGGTCGATCTCGGCACAATAGTAATCCTTCATGGCAGGGTCTTTGCTGAAGAAGAACTCGATGCGGTCGCTACTGCCAACCGAGGCTTCGGTCTTTTCATTATTATATATGATCGTAGAATCGGACACCTCGTAGATGAAATACAAATTCTTCCGGTCATGGCAGACGGAGAATGTCGTCCGGTCTTTCACAGCCCCGTCCCACGGAGCGGTCAAACCGGATACGGCAACAGGTATCTGCGCCCAGTCGTCTTTCTTCCCGTCTACCGAAATCGATTTTACCGACGGGGCACTGATAACAGGGGTAACCGATATGCTCTGTCCCGGAGCCTGATCGGACGGCTGCATGATCTTCAAATCATAGTTGTTGATCTTCAGCGATAAAGAAGACTGCGTATGTGTCGGATCACTAGCTACGACACGGATCGTTCCGTTTTCTGTTGAAAGCATATAAATACCCGGTGTCTGTATCTCCAGCAGCAGATTATCCGCCAGGCGGATCTTCCCTTTCTGATAGGCAGTAATATAAAAACGATGACCGATCTCCACCGCCTGCATGGTCTCATCGTTACAAAGCAAATGGATATTGTCGGTCGAAAAAGAGGCAGTCCGCTCAGCCGAAACGGCTGGTAATATCAGGTATTGATAAGAAGCCGGCGATTCTTTCGGATGACGTATATACAAAGAAACAACCTCCCCTTCTACCTGCTGCGGCGTATAGGATCCCATAAAATCGGACCAGCTGCCGGAACGCTTTTCGGAGATGGCTACACTATTCGCCTGTTGCATCAGGATGTATCCTGTACTGTCATGATAAAAACGTAAAGCCTTACCGTTTGACTTAAAAGTGCCGTTCACCGTATGCCAGCGGTTATTCTGAAAATAGGACAACTCTCCTCGCTTCTTCCGTTGGTCGACCGAAGTTGTCAGACTCAAAGTGCTGTCTGTCTTTATACCGGCACCCAGGCACAAAACATAATCGTCCGTCATCACCCACGCTTTACGGGCGTGTACACCGTCGCGGTTGACAACCATGGCGGTCATGCCTGTACGTCCATCCGTTACGCCGCCGACAAACGCACTCTCATTGCGGGTATGCGCTCCGTATTTGCGCGGCGAAGGAACCGGAGCATCCGTTTCATAAGAGGTGATTCCCGGTATTTTGCGCCAGTCCCAAAAAGGAAAGACATTCAGATATTCATCCCCATGACGGTAAATATACGTGGCACCGTCGCCCATATAGAAACCTTTCAGGTTATCCTCGTTCACCAGCTCGGTGCCGATCACGCGTTCGGAAGCCATCTTGACGGAAGCCATCCACTTCGGTGCCCGATGGACGGTCTGATCCGAATCCCAAAAATGTTTTTGTCCGGTGAATGAAGCCTCTTCCGAGGATTGGGGCGGGAAGTTATCATTCAGGAAAGCATCCAGCTTGCTGACATCAGCCGGTGCACTGCCTTTCTTCAGCGAATTGGCGGCATTCCCGATGGCAAGCGCTTTATGGATGGGTGCATTATGAAATAACTGACGGTCAAGTGCATTCACATCCATATATCCCCGCCAGATAATCCAGCGATAACCTTCCGTCAGTAAATTATTCAATATAGATTGCTGTTCGGCATTCAAGGCAAATGACGTTCCGGCAAACAGCCCCGAATAGAAGCTCATTTCCCCCAAATAAGCCAACCCGTAATTACCGAACTGCTGCTGCGGTCCATGCTGATGAAAACTCCAGTCGCTCTTAATACCCTCCTCACGTTCGGTCGTTATCTCAGAGACGATCGTATCGCGCGCCGCCTTCACCAGTTCGTAATCATCCAGTAACAATCCTTTCATCAGCACGTTACCAGCCAGCCAGACTTTGTTCTGTCCGGTCATGCCGAAGCGGGCATTATCCATTACCTTCACAGCTTCTTTCAATTCATCGGGACGCATCTGCGTGCGAAGCAAAAGAAAAGCAGGTCCGAATGTTTTCGGGATGCCAATCTCGTTATACCACCAGTTCTTACAAACCGGCTTCGTACGGAACCAATAATCGAGTGCCTGATGGATCACCGTCGAGAAGCGGGGCGACCAGGTGCAGGAAGGCCCTTCGGCATGATAGAGTTTAGCCAACTCCAACACGCGGTCTGCATGTTTCTTGGCATCCCAGCCCGAACGTTTGGTATCGTTATAGTTGATATCCGCCCAAGAACCGTCTTCACGGATACTGTCCATATACTTCTTGATGTTATCCAGGTTAAAAGGATAACGCTGATGCAGCTCCACGACTACCTGATCGGACATTTCCGTCTCCGGCGGAATACCGGCAAGTATGCGGTTCAGCAAATCCGATTCATTATTGGAGTCAATCAATGACTGCGTATAATTCTGCCGTATCTTCTCCAGTTCTTCCTGCGGTGTCTGCGAGAACACTTTTACGGGCAAAAACAAGAATGCGGCTAACAAGAATGTGTTTGTAAGGAGTCTCATGGTATTCGGTTTAATATTCTATTTCTTCTGCGGATACTTACGGAAGAAGCTCCACCATTTCAGTTTAAGCACACCAAACAAGGCTTCGCCGAAAATAGAAGAGTTCATCTTCGATGTTCCCAGTACACGGTTAATAAAGATGATCGGCACTTCAACCAGTTTGAAGCCGCACTTATAAGCCGTGAACTTCATCTCTATCTGAAAAGCGTATCCCTTGAAATGAATATGATCGAGGTCTATCGTTTCGAGCACTTCCCGGCGATAGCATTTGAAGCCCGCCGTCGTATCCTGTATCTTCATACCTGTAACAAAACGGACATAGACCGATGCATAATAAGACATCAGCACACGTCCCAGCGGCCAGTTTACCACATTCACGCCATTACTGTAACGTGAACCGATAGCCACATCCCCGCCCTGCTCCGTACAGGCTGCATATAGTTTCGGAAGATCGTTCGGATTATGGCTGAAGTCGGCATCCATCTCGAAGACAAAATCGTATTTATGTTCGATAGCCCACTTGAAGCCGCAAATGTAGGCAGTACCCAATCCCAGCTTTCCTTGTCTTTCTACCATGAAAAGACGTTCGGGGAACTCTTTCTGCAAACGTTTCACAATATCTGCTGTCCCGTCGGGTGAGCCGTCATCTATAATCAAAATATGAAATTCTTTCTCCAACCCAAACACCGCACGGATAATATTCTCAACATTCTCTTTCTCGTTGTAGGTAGGAATAATAACAATACTGTCTGACATAAAAACTTTGTTTTAATTGAAAATTGAAAATTGAGAATTGAAAATCGACTGATACAGATTCCATTTCCAATTGCCAACTGCAATGCGAAGGTAGATATTTTCATTGATTTAACGAGTATGATTGCAACATTTTCTCTACATTTGCAAAGATATAGTTTTCAATTATCAATTATCAATTTTCAATTAACCAGTTGGAGGTACAAGAATTACTTAAGATATTTGCCGCCCATCCACAAATAACCGCATTAGATACCCTTTTGAACGGTAATACGTCAAACAATATATTCCTCAAAGGGCTAAACGGTTCGGGCGCAGCAATGATGATCGCTTCTCTTTTTTTAAAAAGAAGGGGAAGCTATGTGTGCGTGCTTAACGACCAGGAAGAAGCCGGTTACTTCTATCACGACCTGATGCAACTGACCGCAAGCAATGATATTTACTTTTTCCCGTCCGCTTACCGGCGTGCAATCAAATACGGACATATCGATCCGGCAAACGAAATACTTCGCACGGAAGTGCTCAGCGTGCTCCAGGATCCGGAAGCTCCGTTCGTGATCGTCACCTATCCCGATGCGCTGGCGGAAAAAGTGATTTCGCGTGAGGACCTGAAACAGAACACACTGAAGATAAGCGTCAGGGAGAAGCTGGATAATATGTTCGTATCCGATGTACTGGACGAGTATGGCTTCGAGCAGGTCGATTATGTATACGAGCCGGGGCAGTATGCCATACGCGGCAGTATCCTGGACGTGTTCTCTTTTTCATACGAGTTTCCTTATCGTATCGACTTCTTCGGAAGCGAGGTGGAAACGATCCGTACGTTCGATGTAGAGACGCAGTTGTCCAAAGAGAAACTGGACAGTATTTATATCGTGCCGGAGATGAATAAAAGCAACCGGACGAATACGTTATTGCTGGATTCACTGCCTCCGAAAACCCTGCTGGCGACGAAAGACCTGGCATGGACCAAAGAGCGTATCGACAGTTTGTGGAACGAAGAACCCGTTGTCGGTGATGAAGAATCGTTCACCGACATCAGTAAGATGCGTGCCAAACTGGTTACCGGAGATGATTTCCTGCGGGCAGCACTGAACTTCCGCCGGATGCATTTCGGGATGCGCCCGACCGGCGTAGCGGATGCCACCCTCACATTCAGCACACAGGCACAACCCATTTATCATAAGAATTTCGAAATGGTGAGCGAGTCTTTCCGGAATTATCTGGAGAGCGGCTATACAATCTATATATTAAGCGACGTAGAAAAGCAGGCGACACGTATCCGCGCCATCTTCGAAGACCGGGGGGAAGACATTCCTTTTACTTCGGTCAACAAGACGGTACACGAAGGGTTTGCCGACGATACATTGCGTATCTGCCTCTTTACGGATCACCAGCTCTTCGACCGTTTCCATAAGTTCAACCTGAAAAGTGAGAAAGCACGGAGCGGAAAGCTCACCCTGTCGCTGAAAGAACTGAACCAATTCACAACCGGCGATTACATCGTGCATATCGACCACGGTGTCGGACAGTTCGGCGGACTGGTACGCACCGAGGTGAACGGCAAGATACAGGAAGTGATCAAGCTGATCTATCAGAACAACGATATTATCTTCGTCAGCATACACTCGCTGCACAAACTATCCAAATACAAGGGGAAAGACAGCGGCGAGCCGCCCAAGCTGAACAAGCTGGGAACCGGTGCCTGGGAGAAGATGAAGGAGAAGACCAAGAAGAAAGTCAAGGACATTGCCCGCGACCTGATCCTTCTTTATTCCCAGCGCAAACAGGAAAAAGGTTTCTCTTACTCTCCGGACAGTTTCATGCAACATGAGCTGGAGGCAAGCTTCATTTACGAAGATACGCCCGACCAGATGAAAGCAACCAGCGAGGTGAAGGAGGACATGGAAAGTGCCCGCCCGATGGACCGCCTGATTTGTGGTGACGTTGGTTTCGGGAAGACCGAGGTGGCGGTACGTGCAGCATTCAAGGCGGTATCCGACAATAAACAAGTGGCGGTATTGGTGCCGACAACGGTACTTGCTTTCCAGCATTTCCAAACATTCTCGGAACGATTGAAAGATTTCCCCTGCAAGATCGATTATATCAGCCGGGCAAGGACAACGGCGCAAATCAAAGCGACATTGAAAGAGGTTGCCGACGGGCAGGTGAACATTCTGATCGGTACGCACCGCATCGTCAGCAAGGATGTCAAGTTCAAAGACCTGGGATTGCTTATCATTGACGAGGAACAGAAGTTCGGCGTATCCGTTAAGGAAAAACTCCGTCAGATGAAAGTAAATGTGGATACGCTGACGATGACGGCAACGCCTATTCCGCGAACATTGCAGTTCTCATTGATGGGTGCCCGCGACCTGAGCAGCATCACGACTCCCCCACCCAACCGTTATCCGGTGCAGACGGAAGTAGAACGTTTCAATCCGGACATCATCCGCGAAGCCATCAACTTCGAGATGAGCCGTAACGGACAGGTATTCTTTATAAATAACCGCATTCAGAACATTTACGAAATAGAGACGCTGGTCCGTCGGGAAGTGCCGGATGCCCGCGTGGCAGTCGGACACGGACAGATGGAGCCGGAGAAACTGGAGAAGATCATCCTCGACTTCGTCAACTACGAATATGATGTGCTGATCGCCACCAGTATCGTGGAAAGCGGCATCGACGTACCGAATGCCAACACCATCATCATCAACAACGCACAGCAGTTCGGCTTGTCCGACCTGCATCAGTTGCGCGGCCGTGTGGGACGAAGCAACCGCAAGGCGTTCTGTTACCTGCTCTCTCCGCCTCTGTCCTCATTGACTCAGGAGGCACGCCGCCGTCTGCAGGCGATCGAGAATTTTTCCGAACTGGGAAGCGGTATTCATATTGCCATGCAGGACCTCGACATTCGTGGGGCGGGTAATATGCTGGGGGCTGAACAAAGCGGCTTCATCGCTGACCTGGGATATGAAACGTATCAGAAAATCCTGGAAGAGGCAGTCGATGAACTGAAGAGCGAAGAGTTTGCCGACCTGTATGCCGACTCGGAGGATGGGAAACGGGATTCGGGTAGCGAATATGTCCGCGAAACCTATATCGAAAGCGATCTGGAACTGATGTTTCCTCCTACTTATATCCCTAACGACTCGGAGCGTATTTCGCTGTATCGCGAACTGGATAAAATGGAAGAGGAACGGGATATACTGGCTTTCACGGAACGGCTGAAAGACCGTTTCGGCAAGATACCGAAAGAGGGTAAAGAGTTGATCCGCATCGTCCGTCTCCGCCGGATGGCAAAGAAGCTGGGTATGGAAAAACTGGTTCTGAAGAAGGGGCAGATGAGTATCTTCCTGATCAACAATCCGGACAGTACGTACTATCAGAGCGAGGCTTTCGACAAGTTGCTCGCTTTTATCCAGAAACATCCGCGCGAGTGCAACCTCCGCGATCAGAACGGCAAGCGCAGCATCGTGATAAAGAATGTCCGCACAGTAGAGACCGCCTGCGCATTAGTGGAAGAAATAGAAAAATCATAAAATGAAGATGTCATGAGAAGAACATTGGTAGACCTTTTTGAGAACTCGGTGAAATTATATCCCGACAACCCGTTCTTATGGGAAAAGACAACAGACAAATTCGTGCCTACCACCTACACGCAGGTTAAGGAACAGGTGTACACGCTGGGAGCCGGACTGGTTGCCCTCGGGGTAAAGAAAGGCGATAACATGGCTTTGCTCAGCGAAGGCCGCAATGCCTGGATCATCGGTGAACTGGCTATGTTCTATGCCGGAGCGACCAATGTTCCTCTTTCCATCAAACTGGAAGAGGCGGGCGACCTGCTGTTTCGTCTGACGCATGCCGATGTGAAATATATCATGGTTTCCGGCAACCAACTGAAGAAGATACGCTCCATCGTCGACCGGCTGCCGTTGCTTCAGCAAATCATCATCTTCGACGAACAAACAGCCTATCAGGAAAAAGAAATCTCCCTGTCTAAAGTGATCAGGATGGGAAAAGAGTACCTCGATACGCATCCGTTGGACGAGTTCCTGGCTATCGGTCAATCGCTGACCAACGACGACTATGCCACGATCACCTATACTTCGGGAACGACTGCCGATCCGAAAGGGGTCATCCTCACCCATCGCAATTACACGGCGAATGTGGAGCAGTCGCTAACCTGTGTGGACATCGACGATACCTGGCGCACGTTGGTTATCCTGCCACTCGATCATTGCTTCGCGCATGTGGTAGGGTTCTATATATTTATGTATAAGGGGGCTTCGGTCGCTACCGTACAAGTCGGAAAGACAGGTATGGAGACATTGAAGAATATCCCTGTAAATATCAAAGAGTTCAAGCCGTACTTGATATTGAGTGTTCCGGCTCTAGCCAAGAACTTCAAGAAAAACATCGAACAAGGTATCCGGGCCCAGGGTAACCTGGTTAATCGTCTGTTCCATATGGGACTGGACGTAGCCTATACCTATAACGGTGACGGAGGCGATGACAAAGGACGCGGCTGGCGGTTTTTACTGAAACCGATAGTCAGCCTGTTCGACAGCCTCATCTTCTCCAAGGTTCGCGAGAACTTCGGTGGCGAACTGAAGTTCTTTATCGGCGGCGGTGCCCTGCTGGACAAAGACCTACAGAAATTCTACTATGCTATCGGACTGCCGATGTATCAGGGATACGGATTGAGCGAAGCGACTCCGGTTATCTCGACCAACGGTCCGCGTCATCACCGGTTCGGCAGTAGCGGTGTATTAGTTCAGCCTTTAGATCTGAAGATATGCGATTCGAACGGGAAAGAACTTCCTGCGGGCGAAAAGGGCGAGATCGTGATCCGGGGTGAAAATGTGATGGCGGGTTACTGGAAGAATCCGGCGTCTACCGCTGAGACGATTAAAGAGGGCTGGCTCTATACCGGGGATATGGGCTATATGGGAAAAGATGGTTTATTATATGTATTGGGGCGTTTCAAAAGTTTGCTGATCGGCAGCGACGGAGAGAAATACAGTCCGGAAGGTATCGAAGAGGCTTTGGTCGAGCACTCATCCTGCATCGACCAACTCCTGCTTTACAACAATCAGAATCCTTATACGGTAGCACTCCTTGTTCCGAACAAAGACCATCTGAAAAGACATCTGGCACACCAGCAACTCGACCTCCATACGGAGAAAGGAAAAGAAGAAGCGATCCGCATCATCCGGAAACAGATCGACCGGTTCCGAAAAGGCGGCGACCTGGCATCTATGTTCCCCGACCGCTGGCTGCCTACGACATTTGCCGTCCTGCCCGAACCGTTCACCGAACAGAACGGCATGGTGAACAGCACGATGAAAATCGTCCGCGGGAAAGTCGAAAAGGCGTATGCCTCCCGCATTGACCATCTGTACACCTCGGAAGGTAAGAATCCGGTAAATGCAGAAAACCTGAAGTCATTATAAATAATATTGCTAAATCCAAATAGTTCACTAAACACAATGATTATGCGTTACAAAACTGTATTATCCGCTGTCGCCCTTGCCGCTTTGGCTACGACCACTCCGGTCCTGGCAGATGGTGTCGCTAAACAAAACATCGATAAAGGCTGGACCTTTAAGCAGGTCCGCGGTAATAACTGGTATCCGGCAACCGTTCCGGGCGTCGTTCAAACCGACCTGATGGATAACAAGATCATTGAAGATCCGTTTTTTCGTTTGAACGAACGGAACATCCAATGGATAGATAAAGAAGACTGGGAATACAAAACAACATTGAATGTATCCCCGGATATCTTCAATAAGGACAACATCGAGCTGGATTTCAAAGGTCTGGACACGTATGCCGATGTCTACCTGAACGACTCGTGTATTCTCAAAGCCGACAATATGTTCCGCGAATGGACGGTAAACGTAAAGAATCTGCTGAAAAAGGATGATAACGAACTTCGTGTCTATTTCCATTCGCCCATCAAAGTAGACCTGCCTAAGTTCGAAGCCTTAAAGTTCCCCGTCGAAGCAGGCAACGACCAATCGGAGAACGGGGGTATCTTCGACAAAAAGGTAAGTATCTTTGCCCGGAAAGCCGGTTATCATTATGGTTGGGACTGGGGTCCACGTATCGTCACCAGCGGTATCTGGCGCCCTGTTTATCTGGTCGGATGGAACGATGCGCGCATCGACAATATCTTCTATGACCAGACCAACGTAACCGCCAAACGTGCCGATATTAAAACCCGCGTACAGGTCATTGCGGACAAAGACGGAGAAGTAACGCTTAACATCAAAGCAGACGGTATCAAAAACAACTGGACGAAAAAGGCACAGGTGAAAAAAGGTACCAACGTGATCGAGACGGAGCTGACCGTCAACAATCCGAAACTCTGGTGGTCGAACGGTCTGGGTGAAGCGCATTTGTATCCGTTCACCGCCACGATCAGCATGGACGACAAGATTGCCGACAGCCACACAACGAACATCGGTATCCGCAGTATCCGCGTCATCAATAAGCCGGACAAAGACGGTCATACGTTTTACTTCGAACTGAATGGTGTGCCGGTATTCATGAAAGGTGCCAACTATATCCCGCAGGATAACTTCCTGCCGCGTGTTACTGCCGAACAGTATAAAACGACTGTCATGGATGCGGTCAATGCCAATATGAACATGCTCCGTGTATGGGGAGGCGGTATCTATGAAGAAGACCTCTTCTACGATCTTTGCGACAGGCACGGTATTCTGGTTTGGCAGGATTTCATGTTTGCCTGCAGCGTTTATCCGCTGACACCGGAGCTGGAAGAGAATATCCGCCAGGAAGCGATCGATAACGTGATCCGCCTGCGCAACCATCCAAGTCTGGCTATCTGGTGCGGAAACAACGAAATCCACACAGCCTGGTTCAACTGGGGTTGGATGAAAAAGTTCGATCAATATGGCGTAACGGAGCAGTTGCGTAACGATACCAAAAAGTTATTCAACGGTATTCTGGCAGATGTCGTAAAAGAATATGACCCAACTATTTTCTATTGGCCGTCCTCTCCCTACGGAGGTGATCCGGATGCTAAATGCGAAAGTGGCAAACCAAACTGGAACCCGAACGGTGACGCTCATTACTGGGGTGTATGGCAAGGTATCGATTCTGTTGCCCACTTCAACAAGGTGAAAGCCCGTTTCTTCTCTGAATATGGCTTCCAGTCCTTCCCGGAATATCAATCCGTACTGAAATATGCTCCGGAAGAACGTGATCATGATATTTATTCAGATGTCATGATGGCGCACCAGCGTGGCGGACAGATAGCGAACTCACGTATCGAAAATATCACTTTGGAAGAGTATTGTAAACCGAAAGACTTCCCCAGCACGCTTTATATGAGTATCCTGCTCCAGGGAGATGCCATGAAAACAGCCATGGAAGCTCACCGTCGCATGATGCCTTATAATATGGGTTCTCTGTTCTGGCAGCATAACGACTGCTGGCCCGTCGCTTCCTGGTCGAGCCGTGATTATTACGGACGTTGGAAAGCACAGCATTATTTTACGAAGAAAGCCTTCCGCGACATTCTCGTTTCACCGATAGCAGAAGATGGGACATTGAATGTATGGGTTATATCCGACCGTTTGAAAGCCGTGAAAGGGAAATTGGATATACGCGTTATGGACCTGAAGGGCACTGTTTTATTTTCAAAGAACAGCAATGTCACATTGCCTGCCAATACGAGCAAGATTCAATTCTCTGCTCCGGTGGAAAGTTTGCTGGCTGGTAAGAACCTGAATGAGGTTGTGGTTAATGCTCGCTTCATCGAAAATGGCAAAGAAAGCGAGGTGATTTCCAACAATTACTTCTTTACCCGCTACAAAGACATCGACTTCCCGAAAGCGGATATACAGATGACTTCCGTTCCTGCCGCCGACGGTTTCGACGTAACAGTTCAAAGTGACGTTTTTGCCCGTGCCGTATTCCTGAGTATAGACGGTATCGACAATTTCTTCTCTGACAACTATTTCGACTTATTACCTAATGAACCGGTAACAATCCACGTCACAACCAAACTGGATAAAGCTTCATTCGATAAACAGTTGAAGAGCCAAAGTATAGTAGATGCTTATAATTAAAACAAAGAAGGGTCCTGATCATCTGACTAGGGCCCTTCCTTTTTTAATTTAAAGAATAGTTACACTAACACGCTTTCCCAAACCTCGGAATATTTTGTATAATGTCGGTAACCGCACATCACATTTCCCATTTTCAATCCGTGAGATATAACTTTTCTTCGTTCCGATCCTCTCTGCCAGTTGCTGTTGGGTAAGACCTGCTTTCAAGCGTTCTTCTTTCAGACGTTCGGCCAAAATAAAAGCGTCGGATTCTTCCTCAAACTGATCACGCTCGGGAGTACCGACAGGACCGTATTTTACGTTCAATAATTCATCAAAAGTATCACACTGCATTATTTGTTGCTGTTTCTCTTTGCTCAAATATTCTTCTTTCATAACTTATTTTCCTTTCTTCTCCTTAAAATACTCATTCATAATTTTCTGGGCTTTCTTTATTTGTCGATGCGGTATTTTCTGAGTTTTCTTCTGAAAACCATTAAACAACACCACAACCTGCCCCTCATCTAGGCAACAGAAAATCCGATAAATATTACTTTCACTTTCTATACGAATTTCATATAGACCTTTCACTTCTACTATATGCTTAAAGTATTTTGCAGGAATCATATCCTCAGTCAAAATTACTTTCATCACATAATCGACTTTTTTCTCCACATCTACTGATAACGCATTATAAAACTCGTTGAAATAATGCCTATACAAAAGAATCTCTCGTCTCTTTTTCATAGCTAAGATATTATTAATACTAGTTGCAAAGTTAACTAATTAATCAACTTTGTCAACAAATTTGCCTATCATTATCACCCTCCTTGATTAAATATTATTAATAAGGCTTACACCGCTCCTACCGGGAAAAATACTACCTTTGCCAACTGCATTATCCGAGAAGGAATAACGTTAGTTTCATGGTAAAAAGAATTCGATTAATATTACTGTTGGTTCTGTTACAAACAGTGACCGGTATTTCCATTTTATGTGCACAGAGCATCACCTCTGCCTCCGGTATTGTAAAGGATTCAATCACCGGAGAACCTCTGGGGTTTGTTTCCGTCTATTTCGAGGGTTCCACCATAGGTGCAATGACCGATGACAACGGAGCTTTCACTTTACAGAACGACAAAGGATACAACAAGTTAGCTATTGCATCATTGGGATACGATACAAAAACATTAGATCTCAAAACAGGACAGAAGAACGACGGTCTGATGATTGCTCTCCGTCCCACCGCATTTGAAATATCCGAAGTCGTAGTAAAACCCAAAAAAGAAAAATACACCCGTAAAGACAATCCGGCAGTCGAACTGATCAAGAAAGTAATCGAACATAAGAACGATAACCGTATCGAGTCGAAAGACGAATACCAAACGGAAGTTTACGAAAAGCTATCCCTCTCTCTGGACGATTTCAACCCGAACTTTGAGAAAAACAAGTTCATGAAGAAATTCAAATTCATCAAGAACTATTTGGATACGTCTGAATTTAACGGCAAGCCTATCCTAACCCTTTCCGTTCGTGAAACAATTGCAGACAGGTATTACCGGAAACAGCCGAAGACCGAAAAAACGATTGTCAAAGGTAAACGCATGCAGGGTGTCGACCAGACATTAGACGATGGCGGCGGCATCACTTCCAACCTGGAAGAGATATTTCAAGGAATCAATATTTTCGATAATAATATCAATATCCTGCTAAACCGTTTTGTCAGCCCGTTATCCTCTACCCTTGCTACCAGCTATTACAAATACTACATTATGGATACGCTGGATATCGGAGGCGATCGATGCGTCGATCTGGCTTTCGTTCCGGTCAACAGCCAAAGTTATGGTTTCACCGGAAGATTATACATAACATTGGACGGCAATTATGCACTGAAGAAATTTCTGCTTAACACGCCGGTCAATATCAACCTCAACTGGGTCGACAAACTCCGTATCGAACAGGAATTCGAACGGATGCCGGACAGCACCTGGGTAGTAAAGAATGAGAACACCTATGTCAACTTCTACCTGGTAAAAGGAGCACAGCAACTCTATGCGCACCAGCTCCGCAATTACGATAAATACAATTTCAATATAGAACAAGCAAAGGCTGATTCGGTTTTTAATCTGTTAGGCTCGCTTCATACATTACCTATAGCGATCGAACAAACAGATACATTCTGGATCAATAACCGCCATGTACCGCTGAAAGAAAAAGAAAATGCCCTGGACGATCTGTTGGCACAACTCCGGAAAGTTCCGGCATTCAATGTAATCATCAAAACAGCGGAAATCCTTATATCCGGTTATATCCCGACAGCCGGAGACAAGAAATCAACCAAATTCGACTTCGGTCCGATGAATACCACCATCAGCGGTAACAGTCTGGAAGGTGTCCGCCTGCGTGTCGGCGGTATGACAACGGCAAATCTGAGCCCTTACTGGTTTGCCAGCGGCTATCTTGCTTATGGGACGAACGACCGTAAATTAAAATATAACGTAAAGCTGACCCACAGTTTTAACAAGAAACTCTACCATGAAGGAGAAAGTCCGGTCAACAACCTCTCTTTCATCCAGGAATATGACGTATATACTCCCGGACAGGATTTCCTATTCACCAGTAAGGATAATATCTTCGTTGCCTGGAAAGTCGGTGAACCTGTGACAAAAATGCAGTACATCCGCAAATCCATGCTCCAATACGAAAAGGAATGGCTGAATGGCCTCACCTGGAGATCATGGGTGTACAACCAGAACAACCAGGCAGCCGGAACACTTAAATATATCCAGCAGGAAGCAGACGGCACATTGATCCACAAAAAAGACATCACCACGTCTGAAATCGGTACACAATTCCGCTTTGCCCCGGGTGAACGTTCCTATGACGGACGTTCGGGAAAAGAATCGGTATTCAACCTGTCGAAAGACGCCCCCATCTTTAAACTGTCGCACCAGTTGGGTATTAAAGGCGTTTTGGGAGGAGAATATAACTATAATCATACGGAGATTAGTGCCGAAAAGCGTATCTGGTTATCCTCATTCGGTCACATCGATACACAGTTGAAAGCTGGAAAAGTATGGAACAAAGTTCCTTTCCCGTTACTGATACTGCCAAATACGAACCAGTCTATCACGATCCAGCCGGAAGCATTCCACATGATGAACGCACTGGAGTTCGTGACCGACCAGTATGTATCATTCAATGCAACCTATTATATGAAAGGCTGGATACTGAACCGTATCCCGGGTGTCAAATGGCTACGTCTGCGTGAAGTAATCTCTTTCAACGGTATTTATGGCGGACTGACAGACAAGAATAACCCGACAATGACTCCCGGATTGTTTGTCCTGCCTGACGGCACACGTCCTTTAGGCAAAACTCCATATATGGAAGCCAGTGTCGGTCTGGAAAATATTTTCAAGATTCTTCGTATAGACTATTATCGCCGGTTAACTTACCTGGACGAACCTAATATTAAGAAAGGAGGGGTGCGTATTGCGTTACGATTCTCCTTCTAACTCCCCTTTGAATCATGCACCGAATGCATGGGCTTTGATACCCTTGCTGGTATTCCTGTTCACTTATCTGGTTGTTTCCATACTGGCAGGAGATTTCTACAAAATGCCGATTACAGTTGCCTTCGTCATCTCTTCGGTAGTGGCGATTGCCATGTCCAAAGGGGGAAAACTATCCAATCGCATCGAACAATTCTGTCGCGGAGCGGCCAACAGCAACATTATGCTCATGGTCCTTATCTTCATATTGGCCGGAGCCTTTGCCCAGACAGCCAAAGCTATGGGAGCCGTAGATGCAACAGTGAACCTGGCAATGTCCATACTGCCCGGAAACCTGCTGGCTGCCGGTATCTTCCTGGCCGCTTGTTTTATATCCATCTCTGTCGGAACCTCTGTGGGAACAATCGTAGCCCTGGCACCGGTAGCTGTCGGGATTGCCGCAAAGACAGGGATGCCTGATGCTTTGATGTTGGGAGTTGTCGTGAGCGGTGCCATGTTCGGCGACAATTTGTCTTTCATCTCCGACACGACTATTGTGGCTACCCGTACACAGGGATGCAACATGAACGATAAATTCAAAGTGAATATCCGTATCGCCCTCCCCATCGCGATCCTGACAGGTATTATATATGTAATAGTAGGAAGCGGCATAGACAGTAGTTATACTGCAGGAACAATCGAATGGGTAAAAGTGGTCCCTTATCTGGTCGTTCTAGTTGCAGCCATTTGTGGAGTAAATGTTATGCTGGTATTATTCATCGGTATACTGCTATCGGGTGTTGTCGGACTGCTGACCGGCGGCTTCGATATATGGGGCTGGACGGCATCGATGGGTCTCGGTATAACCAATATGGGAGAACTGATCATTGTGACCCTATTGGCTGGTGGCATGCTGGAAATGATACGTTACAATGGCGGGATCGACTGGATCATCCTCAAACTGACTTCACATATCCGCTCTTCGAAAGGTGCAGAATTAAGCATTGCCGCATTGGTCAGCTTTGCCAATCTGTGTACGGCAAACAATACGATCGCCCTGATCATGGCCGGACCGATAGCTAAAGACATAGCAGACCGTTTCAAAGTCGATCCGCGTCGTAGCGCAAGTATCCTGGATATCTTCTCTTGCTTCATACAGGGAATTATCCCCTACGGAGCACAATTACTGATGGCTTCCGGACTGGGCAACGTCTCCCCCATCGAGGTTATGCAATACTTGTATTATCCGTACTTATTAGGATTCGGAGCACTATTGGCGATACTCTTAGGATATCCAAGAAAATACAGTAACCTGAAAAAATAAACCTAGCTAGAACTATCACACTGGGATATCTCATTTTATTTTTGAGTATAAAATGCTAAAATCTTAGAGTTATTTAAACCATTTTCATATATTTGCAATCGTTTTGGTGATAGAATCGTTTTCAACGATTCTATAAAAGGGAATCCGGTTAAAATCCGGAACAGTACCCGCTACTGTGAAACTCATAAAAAGGAAAGTTCCTCATACCACTGTCTTTTCAAGATGGGAAGGTTGCTTTCTGAGTTAGTCAGGAAACCTGCCAAATTAGTGATAACCAATTTCTCCCGGGGTTTGGAGAAGTTATTGAAAAAGAATATTTTATATTCAATACACTTAATTCATTAATTATTCATGAAACAATCTTTATTGTTCCTGCTCACTGTGTGCGGGATTATTTTGTCGGGCACGAATGAACTTGCAGCCCAGAAGAAAATAGCGGAAGAGGATACTACTTTTGTACTTAGTGATGTACACATCATTTCCAAAAAAATCAATAAAAGTTCCATCCTCCCTATTCCTGTTCCTGTCAAATTTGTTCCTTTAAACACTTTAAAAGTCAATGCCGACTTTCTGGAAGCACGAGAAATCACCGATATTGTCAATGCTACGCGCTTCATGCCTTCTGTAAAGACACAAACGTTATACGGAGGTTTCCAGGTCGTTCATATCCGTGGTTTCTCTCACCAGTTGATGACCATAGACGGTGTCCCCGACCAACGTTCATTCATCACCTCCATGCCGATACATGACTTATCGAATATCGAAAGTATGGAGTTACTGAGAGGTCCGGCTTCTGTTTTATTCGGTCAGTCTGTTGTAGGCGGGGTTCTGAATGTCACACGCAAACAACCGACAAGAGATACGCATGTCAAAGCAAAAGTCGGCGTAGGGTCATTCAACGAGAAAAATGCTTACTTTGGCATGTCCGGCAAGCTGGTTGGACCGCTCACCTACTATGCATCAGTGAACTACTCCAACTCGGACGGATGGCGTGACAACGGGGTCGAACGCTTCTCCGCCTATTTTACAACCGAAGCACAACTGACAGAAAAAGATAATCTTCAATTGACCTACAATTTCTCGAAAGATAAATATGACACCGATGCAGGACTGCCCAAACTCATGGCAAATGACATATACGACCTGTCCGGTAAATTGTACCTGAATAAATTTGAAAGCCTGCCGGGACTGGACAGGTCTGCCCGCTATAATAACGAATCCGACTTTCTGAAAAACAGGTCGCAGGATATCACTTTACGATACGAACACATATTTAATGACAACATAAAACTACGTGATGTGGCCTCTTTCCGATATGACAATATCGACTATTTCTGCACGGAAGGTCTTTCTTATCTGGAAAGTAACGATCCTATCTATAATCATTATTACATGAAAAACGATAAAAAGGTCTACATTAATTTAGATACCGTCACCAACTCAGGACCATTGCGTTTCAATCATGTGACCTACGGTTATTCCAATCAATTGGATCTGCTGGGCAAATTCGAAATCGGTTCGATAAAAAACAATTATAATATAGGCTATTCTTATAATTACCTGCATCGCCCTTCTTACGGTTGGACCAGAGACAAGGATATTTATGGTCCCGGATACAAATCCCTAATCCCTGTCCACAATCCCTATTCCGGAGGTTTTATCGGAGCCAACCTGTCTAAAGTGTCAATCTCAGACAGAAAAAGCCACGGTATTTATCTATCCGATATCGCCGACATACTTGACAACTTCAAGGTTATGTTATCAGGCCGCTATGATATTTATCGGTATCGTTCGGTCTCCTCTATTCCGCTTATTGAAGGAACAATGGATTGGGAATCTGTCCCGGATGATAAATACTCATCCATTCGCAACAATGCATTTTCCTATCGTGTAGGTGCCGTTTATCTTCCTATACCGGATTTGTCCCTTTATGCATCTGTCGGCTCGTTCTTTAAACCGAACAATACGATTTATACCGACAACACGGTCTATCTAAATAAAAACGGAGATCGGTATAATCCTAAAGACGGTGGTGAAGTATTCGTTCCGGAAGACGGATATCAGGTAGAAGCCGGCTTCAAATACGACTTCAAAGGTTTTGCTGCCAACGCTTCCTATTTTTATATCCGGAAAAACAATATCGTAACCAGCCTGGGAACCATAGAAGAGGATAATGCAACCAAAACAGTAAAAGGTCAGGTCGGAAAGATGAGTTCCCAGGGTTTCGAAGTCGACCTGTCTTACACGTTCCGGTCATTGCTTCTGAAAGCCGGCTATTCCTATACAGATGCTCATATAGGAAAAATTGCATCCAACGACTATCTGGAAACGAACAGCGACAGAGGAAATCAATATACATACGTCCCTAAAAACCAATTCTTCTTCACAGCCGACTATACATTCATAAAAGGATTTCTCAAAGGACTGGGAGGCTCTTTCTCTCTGAACTATCAGGATAAAGTCTATGCAAATATCACGGACAACCTGACTTTCGACAGTTATTGGATGACAGATTTATCTCTGCATTACAAACTGCTCAATAACATCACCATACTGGGTACCATCAATAATCTATTTGATGCACATTACACAGCATCAGCTTTGGGAACTCAGTTCATGCCTGGTGCAGAACGTAATTACCGACTTTCATTAACTTATTCTTTCTAAACTACAGAATGAAAAAAGTATATTCAATCATTTATAAATTGCATAAGATACTGAGTGGAATACTCAGTATCTTATTCATATTATGGTATGTGTCCGGACTGGTCATGTTGTATCATCCTTTTCCGCGGCTGAATGATACGATACGCCCCGTCAAAGAAGTCGACTATGCCGTAACTGATTCTCTGTGGCAGCAAGTACCCGCGACATTCAGGAGTTGCCAGTTCATTTTTTCAGGGAATCATCAATTAATAAAAGTGGACGGGGAAGTTCTAGGAGCCTATCACCCGACCAAAGATGATATCCTCTCGATAGCCGATGATTACAACATCATAATTCATCATATCGATACACTCGCAGATATCGACAGATGGATTCCATTCAATCGATTAATGAGCCACCTCCCTATTTACCGACTGGTCAGTAACGAAGAAGATTATCTGTATATTTCCTCACAAACGGGCGAAATACTCCAGTATAATACTAAAAAAGCACGGTTGTGGGCATATGTCGGAGCAATTCCCCACTATGTCTATTACAAACCGTTAAGAAGGGATTCCGAGTTATGGAAAGATGTAGTAATCCTGCTGTCAGGTATAGCGACCATCTCGGTCATCCTGGGACTTATTATATCCATCCGCTTCCTGATCAAAAGAAAAAGATTGAAACTTTTTCGAAAAGCAACCTGGCAAACCCATTACCTGTTCGGGCTTATATCCGGTATTTTCATGTTCGCTTTTATTTTCAGCGGAATGATGTCGCTAGCCAAAGTTCCGGAAATATTGATCGAGAGACATCCTTATAAAGCACCTCTTCTTGAAAAAAGCCATTATGACATACAGGCTTTGCCGTCTCATTTCAAAAGATGTGATTTGGCAGACGACATAAAACCGATATTTCGAAGTTATATCACAGAAAAAATGGAAATATCTCCGGCTACACTAACCAACGGGGTATCCATCACCTCCAATGAAGTGGAAGAAATAATTAATAGCAGATTACAAGAGGACGTCTTATCGACTGAAACAGTGGTTAATGACTGGTTTTATTATCAGAATGGAGAAAAAGGATTCAAAACAGAAACTACTCACCATTCCGTTTACTGGAACGAGAAAGGTTATTTTAAAGTAATGGATAGGAATTCAAAAGCCAGATATATTTGTTATCAGGTACTGCATACATTCAAAATACCTTTCTTAAATACAAAAGAGCCACTGCGACTGACAGCGATGTGGATACTATTATTATCCGGATTAGTGATTGTCATATCAGGAACTATTTTATCCTACCGGATTGTCAGGAAATAAACGCAAAAAAGGCCATCCATCACGGACAGCCAATCTTCATTGTTAACCTTAAATCTAATACCATGAAAAACACAGTGCAAATATAGAGGTTTTATGTTATGCAGCATAACATTTGGCTTGTTTTTCTCATTTGATTAATATAGTTTAACAAAAACATGCTGCAAAACATTGTTTTTGCAGCATGTTTGTCCTTCATATAGTATGAGGTCCCGGGTCAAGGCCGCCAGGACAGAGCTGACGATCTGATTGACTCATATCTGATAATATCTTCTATCAGGTATTCGCTCTTTTTTCATTTACAACAAATATCCGTCCTTTTCTTATTATTTATATATTTGTTTTCTAAAAACCAATCGTTCGATAGCCGTCCTCTATTCATTCGACAGTTATCGAACGAATGGATGACAGCCGTTGAACAAGTAGAGAACAGCTATCGAACGATTAGTTTTTAGTGAGAAAAGAATTTGTTACTTTAAAATAACACCATATAATCTATGAGCGCACAGTATGACCTGTATGAAACACCTTCACCTAAAGGAAAAGAGACAAGAAATCACTGCACGCCCGCATTTATCCTAAAAATGTGGCTAAAGCCGAAAAAGAGAAACATCTTGTAAACCGTCAGTTAAAACTGACGACAAATGAACCTGTTATGGTGAAGTCCTATAATGGTGAAGCCTGATATAAACGCAAAAAAGGCCATCTTCACAGACAGCCAATCTTCATTGTTAACCTTAAATCTAATACCATGAAAAACACAGTGCAAATATAGAGGTTTTATGTTATTCAGCATAATTTCCGCGAGAAAAATGCTTTATCTTAACATTGTTTAGCTAAAACATGCTCTACAACATAAAAAAAGAAAGGGACATCCGAAACCGGACATCCCCTCTCATCACCATACCTCTTATAATATTATTTACCGAAACGTTCTTTCAGTTTAGCGATCATGTCACGAGTCATTGTATCCAGATCGTAAGTAGGTTTCCAATCCCATTCTTCACGTGCACAAGTATCGTCCAGTGAATTAGGCCATGATTCAGCGATTGCCTGACGCAACGGATCGACCTTGTACTCCATCTGCAATTCAGGAATATATTTCTTGATGTTGTTTGCGATAATTTCCGGATCGAAGCTCATAGAAGCAATGTTGAATGAGTTACGATGTACCAAACGAGTCGGGTCAGCCTCCATGATCTGGATAGCAGCATGCAAAGCGTCCGGCATGTACATCATATCCATAAATGTACCGGCAGCAATCGGACATTCGAACTTTTCACCCTTTACAGCTGAATAATAAATATCCACGGCATAGTCAGTCGTACCACCACCCGGAGGAGTTACATAAGAAATCAATCCCGGGAAACGAACCGAACGGGTATCGACACCGAAACGGATGTTATAATAGTCGCTCAACAACTCACCGGAAACTTTAGTAACACCGTACATCGTACGCGGGTTACGGATCGTATCCTGCGGAGTTTTGTCTTTCGGAGTGTTGTTACCGAATACACCGATAGAACTCGGAGTAAATACGGCACAATGCATTTCGCGAGCCACTTCCAAAACGTTAAACAAACCACCCATACCGATCTTCCATGCCAACTGAGGCTTTGCTTCAGCTACGGCAGACAGTAATGCTGCCAGGTTATAGATCGTGTCGATTTTATATTTGGACACTGTTTCAGCGATCTGCTGTTCATTTGTTATATCAACAAGTGCAGAAGGTCCTGATTCCAATAGTTCACCTTTGGGTTCCGCACCGGAAATATAACCTGCTACAATGTCACCATTGTAACGTTTTCTCAACTCCATGGTTAACTCTGAGCCGATCTGACCGGTAGAACCGATAATTAATACATTTTTCATTGCGTTTCTATTGTTCTTTTAAGTTTTTTCTGCGACAAAGGTATAGAGAATAAAATTGTTCTTGCACGATTTTCTTGTGTTTTTTCATGCTAATATTCAAAAAAAAATATGACCTTTGCTTCATCAGTTGACAGTTGACTATTAACAGTTGACAGTTCTTTGTAACAAAAACGAACTAACTGTCACTTTCCACTTTCAACTGTTAACGAAATTGTCTACTTGATTCAAAAATACTAACAAAAAACAAAGTTATGTACGGTAAACTGAAAGATTTCCTTACACAGGAACTGGCTAACATCAAAGCAGCCGGATTGTACAAAAACGAGCGTATTATTACTACGCCTCAAAGAGCCGACATTAAAGTAAATGCCGGAAGTGATGTTTTAAACTTCTGTGCCAACAATTACCTTGGTCTGTCAGACAACCAACGTCTGATCAAAGCTGCAAAAGATGCTATGGATACTCACGGATACGGAATGTCGTCCGTTCGTTTCATCTGCGGAACACAGGATTTGCACAAACAACTGGAAGCTGCTATTTCCGATTATTTCAAAACGGAAGATACTATTCTGTATGCTGCTTGTTTCGATGCAAACGGAGGTTTGTTCGAACCGTTGTTCGGCGAAGAAGATGCTATCATCTCCGACTCACTGAACCACGCTTCTATCATCGACGGTGTACGTTTGTGTAAAGCAAAACGTTATCGTTATGCAAACGCCGATATGGCAGATCTGGAACGTTGTCTGCAGGAAGCTCAGGCTCAGCGTCACCGCATCATTGCAACAGACGGCGTGTTCTCTATGGACGGCAATGTTGCTCCGATGGATAAGATCTGCGAACTGGCAGAAAAATATGATGCACTGGTAATGGTTGACGAATCTCACTCTGCCGGTGTTGTCGGTCCGACTGGCCACGGTGTGGCAGAACAATATAATGTATATGGAAAAGTAGACATCTTTACAGGTACATTAGGAAAAGCATTCGGTGGTGCAATGGGTGGTTTCACTACAGGTAAAAAAGAAATTATCGACATGCTTCGCCAGCGTTCACGTCCTTATCTGTTCTCTAACTCGGTAGCACCTGCTATTGTCGGAGCTAGTCTGGAAATGTTCAAGATGCTGAAAGAAAGCGATGCACTGCATACCAAGTTGATGGGTAACGTATCTTATTTCCGCGATAAGATGCTGGCTGCCGGCTTCGATATCAAACCGACTCAGTCTGCTATCTGCGCAGTTATGTTGTACGATGCTAAATTATCTCAGGATTTTGCTGCCAAGATGCAGGAAGAAGGAATCTATGTAACAGGATTCTATTATCCGGTAGTTCCGAAAGATCAGGCACGTATCCGCGTTCAGTTGTCTGCCGGACATGAAAAAGAACATCTGGACAAGGCGATCGCTGCATTTATCAAAGTTGGTAAAGAGTTGAACGTTATCAAATAATAAATAAAAAAAGAAGCGGGACATCAGATGTTACCGCTTCTTTTCTTTCTAAAACAATCTATTAACCTATAAATATACGCGTTTTCAATAATTATTATCTTCCTCGCCATCCACGAGGTTGTTCAGTTCAAACTCCAGACTTACCAGGTCTTTCTTCCACGAACTCAAAATATGGGAAGGAGTATCCTTCGAAGCTTTATCTATCTTTGCCTGAATATTGGAAACTTCCAACTCCAGCCTTTCTCGTCTGTTCATATCTCTTATTATTTATCGCCTGTTTAACAATCTCTCAATTATTAAACAACGGTGCGGAGCAATATGTTTATGATAACCCGGAAAGATTTCCTATCTTTGTGATCCAAAATAATCGACAATAATTTATGCAGCTTAGTAACTATCACAGTCATTGTACATTCTGTGACGGGCGTAGTACGCCTGAAGACTTTGTCAAGTTCGCTATATCCCATGGATTCCGGGCGTATGGATTTTCATCGCATTCCCCCCTGCCCTTCGAAACATTCTGGAATATGTCGAAAGATGATATGCCCGAATATCTGGCAGAAATAAACCGGCTGAAAGCTAAATATAGTGACCGGCTGGAAATATATACAGCTCTGGAGATCGACTATCTGGATGAAACTTATAATCCTTCCATCGCCTATTTCCAGGAGTTACCGTTGGATTACCGCATCGGCTCCATTCATTTTCTTCCTGTTTCGGAACATTTGAGTGAAGAGAATATGGTCTGCATCGACGGCTCTTTTACGGATTATAAAGCAGCCCTCGATCGATATTTCGATGGTGATATCCGTAAGTTGGTGACCCGCTATTTCGATTCTACCCTAAAGATGATCCAGGCAGGAGGAATCGATATTGTTGGGCATATGGATAAAATCTATATGAACGGACACAAATGCGAAAGCTTCTCTTTTGATGCGGACTGGTATCAGAAACCGTTCAGGGCTACTCTCGATCTGATCGCTGAAAAAGGATTGATGGTAGAAGTAAACACCAAGAACCTGGTTAAGAAACAGCAGATATTCCCCCGGAAAGAATACCTCGGATTACTGAAAGAGATGAATATCCCGGTAATGGTCAATTCTGATTGCCATTATCCCGATCTGGTGAATGACGGACGGGAAGAAGCATTTAATATACTAAAAGAACTCGGTTTCAAAGCTACCCGCGAACTGGTGAAAGGGAAATGGGAAGATATACCTGTTATTTCTGACTAATGGTTCAATAATTATAACTGAAAGTTCCCGACTATATACGACACCGATATTGACTATTTGTACAGAATAGACAAAGTAAAATCCTCTAACAAGTTTGCTGAAATTTATTCCAATAAACTTATTAGAGGATTTTATTTTATCGGGCAGAATTAGCTCAATCAGACAACGGATTCAAGTCATTCATTCTTTTATAAATATGTTGATTTTCCTTTGTAGACGGATTAAGCATAACAGGGATTGGCAACTGATAAGTTTCAACCAATCGGTCTATTTGTTCTACTTTCACGGCATTCCGGTCAAACATGATATCAAAATCAAATACCATTTTACCCGGACAATCGACTAAAAAATTAACTACCCATACATTATTATATAGCATAGCATAAAGATCCTTATTTTCCGGAGCTGTTTTAATTCGCGAACAAAAATGATGTCCTCCGAAATTTATTAAAGGAGTTGAAACAGAAGACCAAATTCGACTTCCATCCTTTGCCCCATATTTAACCCAGTTGTCTGTAACGAAAAAGTCTTTACAGGAATTAGGCAAATGGTCTTCATAAGGGACAAAAGGTACTCCCCCATTTGTCGCTAACAATTGATCGGCTTCTTTGGGAAAAGGAAATCTAAGATAAAAGATTTCCGGATCTTCTGAAGAAATTCTGTCAAATACAAAATTAATGTGTATACGCGGAATTTCTTTAAATATCTCAGCCGTACGTACCATACCTTTTACCCTGGGGTGATTGAGCGGTTGAGAAATTAACCAACTATGAGGTGTTTCAGTTATAGTTGCTTTTCCCGCAGCCGAAGCCCAAAGCTCACTTGTTATGTCCTTTACCTTCGTACTTCTGGCACTATCATCCAAATGTATGTACTCACCTAACGACCAGCGGTTTGAATCTTTGATATCCAATGTCATAAAATCAGCCAGACCTTCTGTGAATAATGGTTGATTCATTCCTTTCCAAATAGCAGAAGTGATCCAGTTGTTTGCATCGAATGTTAGTACCGGCAGATCTGATACCGTTTTTTCTACAATAGACTCTTCCTTCTGTAAATGAAAATATTTATAACTTTCCGGCTGAAAATTTTCTATCCAGAAACGTGTACCCTTTTCATTATGCAAAGGAATAATCTGTCCCGTCTCCACTTCTTTCACTGATTTATAATCTATCCCTCTGAAGCCATATTCTTCAAGAACAACCCAACCAGTATAGGGTGTTTTGCCAGTATTAGCAACATATAAACCTCCATCCTTCAGAGAATAAGCAGTTCTTAACTGGCGGGCAAGAAGCCACTTGGCTCTCTCCAAAGGATGATATGCAAATGTTCCCTTTTCGTTTAACTGTCCCATATTAAATAAGCTGTATGGATTACTAGATGTCTCATTGGAGGCAAATGTATGTTCGTAATAACGGCATAACATACGATTGATCTCTTTAACTTCCTGGTTTACTCCATCTTTACTATTTCCCCATACAGGTGATTCGGCTGCTTTAACAAAAAGTTTTGCTTGTCGAGCCGCTTGAAGCTCCCTGGGAGATGCCGCCAGGCCAAAGGACCACCAGTCCTGCCATTCACCGGACAACGTTTCTATCTGATTGCCGGCTTCTTTCTCAATCCTCTCCATTGCATTTGCTGCTGTTGTCAGATTCAGATATGGCTTCAGTCCCAGTTCATTCCATTTTTTCACGAAAGGAAGCAATTCAGCTGTAGGCCCGTCATTATCCATCCTCCACTGGTTCGTGAAAGAAATCGTTATAAAATCATAGGAATATCCTTTTTTCCTTAATTCCTCAATACGCTCAATGCACCTTTTATTCGCTTTTCTCACAGAGGTCTCATCGGCATTCAGCATATCTCCCTGACGAGGCCATGAAAACTGGGTTTCATTAGCCTGGTGTTGTCCCATACGCCACTCCTTATCTGCAAAAAACACATATCCTTCCCAATAAGGATATCCGGCCCACACCAATAATTTCCGGTTATCCGGCATTTTCCACCAAAAGGCTGTAGGCAATTTAAACGGCGATCCTCCCCAATGTGGATTGATACCGGTCCAAATGTACCGGATACCTTTATCCAGCAACCGTTTTGCTGCCGCACGCGGAAAACCGTTTACATCATGTTGCATACCTATCTGTGGAGTTATGGCGCTATCCAGTTCCTTCGGGATCCAGTCAAACATCTCATCCCACAAATTACTATTGATAAACGGAGCAATATGGAAAGGCATGTTATTCACTGCTATCTGTCCGTTCTTTATCATTTTCAGCATATCCTTTCTGCGTGAGGCGGAAGCCTCTTTCCACCATAAATAGAAAGGATCCAGCGCTTCGGCTGTCCACGTAAAACGTTCTCCGGGTTTATTATGCTGACTTTCCAAAGCCAAATCCAATGCTACATCGAGATATCTTTTATGTAAATCCACCGCTATTACAGGATGATCTGTATACCCATAATCTGTATGAGTACAGTGTACTATATCTACGTACTTAATACCTAGGGTATCCCGCTTGTTGTCGGATATATCGCTTTTCAGAGTAGCCTGCGCACAAAATGCGCAGGACAACACTGATAATACAATCAAAACATGTTTCATGTAAATACAAATTAAAATATGAATTACTATTTTATATCCGTTGCCCCTTGGTTGGCAACCATAGGCCAACCCGGATTTTGATAAATAGGCGAGTTAGAAACATCACCTCCTCCGGCAGAAATCATAAAATGCTGCATTGCAATCGGATATAAATAATGAGCCATCGTCCATTTATACCCGTCAATTGCCAACGACTTCGAATTTATCTCATAAGGTCTCAGATATTTGCTTAACTCAGGAGAAGACACATTCGCATTGGCCAAATCGCGTCCATAGATCAATTGACTAGTACCATTCTTGTCTTTATACCAGTCTTGCATGGTGCCCCATAATTTAAAACCCTCTATATGGTAAGGAGTGGTCATCATCTGATCCATTGCTCTCCATCTTTTCAAATCCATAAAGCGTAAAGCTTCAGCCATTAACTCACACCGACGTTCACGGCGGATATTATATAATGTAGCATCGATCAGAGATCCGGCGGAATAAGCTCCCCAGTCGTTTTTAGCTTCTTCCGCCATATTAGTTGCCGCAATTGTCAAATTATAATCTTCGTTTACATTTGCCCGGCGACGGATTGCCTTCCAATAGGCCGATGCCGTATTATCGATCGATCCGGTCTTTTCATAACAAGCTTCAATATAATTCAAATAAGCTTCTACTCCCCTAAAAGTAATAGAACCGGTAAAACCACCTCCGTTTACACATTGAGCCTGATCGAAACTACCCCCTTTTCTCAAACTATAGCCTGTAGAATAAGTTCCTTCAGCCGATGGTTTCAATATTTCAGGATAAGGTTCAATAGGTATGGCGAAATCGCCTTCACTGGATTCATAAAGGATATTTTTCTGACCCGGTTCTTTTAAGAATAATGTCAACCGGTCGTCTCTATCCTTACGTACATCGAATATTGTTTCATCTCCCGCATATCCCGAACCGGAAACATATACAGGTAATCCGTTATTCATCAAAAAGCCATCAACCATTCCACGTGTCAATCCAATGCCATAGTTTCCATGTTGTGCATCTACCGGAACATTATGTGTGACTCCCAGCCCTTTATTATATTGCCGCCAGAGGAGCACCTCGCTGTAACCTGACATGTCTACATCGCTAAACATCTCTACGTAAGGGTTTATCGGGTCGGTAACGCTTTGTTGCAAAATTCCATTATTAGAAACCAGTTGAACATTGTCAGCCACAAGTTTTGCCGATTCCATTGCAATACTCAAAAAATAATCTATCTCCGCATCGATATCGCCCGACTGAAAAGTATAAGACGCATTATACTCTTTCTCTTTTCCCGGCCATCCCGGTCCATTAGGAACAAACGCCGTATTTTTAAAATACTTCAACCAAGTACCTTCATAAAGGGCAACTCTTGATTTAAAAAGCAATGCGACTTCTTTAGATATCCTGTTTTTATTTTTATCCAGATTATTAGCCATTAATACAATGGCAGAATCCAGGTCTGAAATAATAAAACGGGCAACTTCCGTATGAGGAGCACGTTTACTGGCCTCTACCAAAGGCTCCATCTGATCAGGAAGCACATCCCGGATAATCGGATAATCACCAAACAATTGCATTCTTTTAAAATATTCGTGAGCCCGCAGGAAATAAATTTCACCAATATAATGGTTGATATACTCTTTATTCCCTGTTATTTCTCCGGATTTCCATTTAGGTAATACATTTCCCAGAAAATAGTTACAGCTATATATCACACTGAAGTTCCAGTTATTGGCATCATTCTGCTCTACCTTCCATTGTCCCGGAACATACTTGTTATCGTATGTCTTACTTGCCATATTATCAGTATTCCTATCTTCCCCGAAAGAGCCATATCCTCCACTATGAGAAGGAAGAACCGTCGGATACAAGCCATTGGCATAAGCTGCTAACTGGGATTCTTCCGTCAGATACTTTTCTGGCGTCACCAAAGATAAAGGAGACTGATCCAGATAATCATTACAAGACGCTAGAGTGGTTGTCAATACAATAGAGAAGACAGACCTTATTATATTATTTATTTGTTTCATGGTTTTCTACAAATTACAAATTAACACTCAGACCCAAAGAGATGGTTTTAGATAACGGATACACACTACCACTGTAACTATCTCCATTCTTCCAACCTCCATCAATTGTTTCAGGGTCAAATATTTTACTCATCCGGGTTCCGGTCCAAAGATTCTCTCCCGATATATAAAAACGTAGTTTACTTATATGAATCCTCTCTGTTAACGAGTTAGGCAATGTATAGCCAATTTGTAGATTCTTTAAACGAATATAAGAGGCATGTTGCAAATAGCGAGTTTGAGTTTGCAGATTCTTCCCATTACCAAAATTAGGTCTGGGATAATACGAATCCAAATTTTGACCTAATGGATGATCTGCGCTCAAACGAAAATAATCTTCATGCTGAACAAACCCTGTAGATGCCCACTGATTACCAGTAGCCCCCCAGAAGAAATAACTACCCTGGAAATAATCACGTTTCATTATTCCCTGGAAAAATGCTCTGAAGTCAAAACCTTTCCAGTCAGCATTCAGATCGATACCAAATTGATAACGAGGGGTCGAGTTTCCTATCTTTTTCAAATCACCATGACTATTCAGGGTATTTGCTCCGTTATCTATTTTGCCGTCTCCATTAATATCGGCAAACATTATATCGCCAGCCTCCCATTTATTACCCAATGCATCTTGTCCTCCGTTTGGAAGTGAAGCCAGGTAAGTGTCCATTTCTTCCTGCGATTTTGCGATACCGAGAGTTGTATATCCCCATATCTCTCCCATCATTTGTCCGGTACGATACGTATCCAATCTTCCGGTTGTATTCGGATAACGGGTAATCTTTGTCTGAGAATCAGATAATATGAACTTCAGTCCATATCCGAGTCCATTTTTTAAACGGTCTGTCCATGCGATTTCAAAATCAAAACCATAGGTTCTTAAGTCTGTATTATTCGCTTTCGGGACAGCCGTACCTAAACTGACCGGTAGCTCAGGAGCCGGACCAACCATATCCAAAGTATTTCTAGTGTAATAATCAAAAGAAGATGTCAGGCGGTTGTTGAATGCACCGATATCCAAACCTATATTCCACGACTTCACTCTTTCCCAGGTTAATAAAGAACTGATAAGTCCCGGAGCCAATGCAGTATTAGGCTTAGCACCGTTAATCAGCCAACTGCCATTATTTGCCTTTACATCCATAATCTGATAAGTAGGATACCACGAACTCGTATTTTGATTTCCCAATTCGCCATAAGAGCCTCTCAGCTTCAATGTCCCCACATAGTCAGCCAAAGTTTCCCAGAACTGCTCACGAGCGATATTCCATCCCAACGAGAATGAAGGGAATAAATTCCAACGCTGTTCCTGTCGGTAACGGGAAGTTCCATCATACCTTAAATTTACTTCTGCCAGATATTTTCCATTAAAATCATAATTGATACGACCAAAGAAACCTGCAGTTGTCCAACGTTGATATTCACCATTCACAGCAGGTGTCACCATACCTCCGTTACTATCAGTTCCTGTTGTCAGGTCTACTGACGGTAAAGATGGGATAATGATGCCGTCCCGTTGTAATCCGAAAGCCGATTTCCTCATCATTTCAGACTGAAAACCGAACATTCCTTTAAAATTATGTCCCGATGCAAGGGAATGGCTATACTCTGTATAGGCATTTATATTCATGTAGTTTTCTTTCAGTTGATCCTCATGCACATTCGATGCTGTCTGATACAAATAAGGTTCACCGTTCACATCATGATTAAACAATTGCTGACTATCCCAATGACGATTAGCTGATTTAATTCGGTAATTAAAATCAACATACGTTTTCCAGTTCTTTATCGGTTCAATTGTCAATTGTCCCTGTTGGTAAAGATAATCGGTCTGAGTCCGATCCCGTCCGCCATCACGCAATCCTAAAGCCGGTGAAGGAGTAGAATAAAGATATCCGTTAGGGTCATATAAAACCAGGGTAGGCCATCCCTGCCGGGCTACATCCGAAAAGAAGGTCTCGGTCAAAGCAGAAGGACGTCCGAAATCCTCACGTATAAAACGATTACTATAATTCAGGGTAACCCAGTCATTTAACTTAATATTCATTTTAGCAGTTGCAGAATACCGATCATAGGTGTCCTGATTAAATACCATCAGACCATTTTGATCCAGATAGTTAAGCGAAGCATAATAATTAATACGTTCACTACCGCCATTTACGCTAAAATTATGTTCCTGTGAAAAAGTCCAGTCTCTATATAAAGCTTTATACCAATCCACATTATCATTACCATCAGAATATCCATCAGCCCAATACTGAGGATTGGTAGGACGGGGAATAGTAGAATTGGTTATTTTACCCTGCTGATAATCAAGAATACGCTGAAGGTGATCCGGAGAGAATTGCGGTTGTTGCCCATTATTAGTACATGCATCATTAAAATAAAGAGCAAATGTATACGAATCCATCATCTCTGGAAGCATTGTCGGTTGATTCCAACGGAAACTATTGTTATAGTTAATTACAGGTTTACCGGTTTTACCCGTTTTTGTCGTTACCAAAATAACACCGAACGGGGCACGCGAACCATAAACCGAAGAAGCAGCAGCATCCTTCAAGACGGATATATTCTCTATATCCTGAGGATTGATAGCATTAATATCCCCTTCCATCCCATCGATAAGGATAAGAGGTCCTCCCGTTGAACCATCTCCAATAGTAGCCGTTCCACGAATATTTATACTGGCCCTGTTCTCCAATCCTCCATTATTCTGTACGATCTGTAAACCGGGAACCATTCCTTGCAATGCCTGGGCGGCAGTCATTACAGGCCGTGCTTCCAAAGCTTCTGCATTTACCGTACCAACAGCACCTGTCAAGTTCACTTTTTTCTGAGTACCAAACCCGATAACTACCACTTCATCCAGCTTTTGTGTATCTTCTTCCAGCATTATTGAAAAAGTGCGTCGTGAACCAACTGGAACTTGCTGCTTGGAGTAACCGATATAAGAAACAATTAATACGGCATCTTGACCAGGCACCTTTAAATTAAAATGCCCATCCATATCGGTTACAGTTCCGCTGTTCGATCCTTGAATGACAATACTTACTCCAATCAGAGGTTCTCCTTTACTGTCAGTTACCGTACCTGAGATTTCCGAATCCTGCTGATGTACGACAGGAGATGCCTTGGGCATAATAACAATCCTGTTATTATCCAGAATCTTATAAGTTACCGGGGAACTTGAAAACAAAAAATTAAGAATATCTTCCATCTTCTTGTCTTTCACATTGAGAGAGACCTTTCTTTCTAAATCAAGAAACTGATCATTATAAAAAAAACGGAATTCACTCTGACTCTCTAACTTATCAAACATTTCCTTCACTGTGATATCCACATAGTTCACAGTAAATTTCGTATTCTGCGAATATACAGAAGCCGAAACACCCATAATAAATATCAAATTGAACACTAGAAATAACTTCATTATGCGCAATTGTTTTTTTTGTTCAATGCTTTTCATATATTTGTAATAGTTTTAAGTTTGACTTACCGGCTTATGACTAGTACTCCGGAAGTCAGATTCATAAATTAAATTTTGGGTGTGAAAGGTCTGCCAACCTTTCATGCCCACTTTTTTTCACATTCATACATTCCCCATAGGCAGTCCTCCTTTATTTTATTGTTTAATTAATTTCTCAAATTTCTCCTGTTGTTTCAGGTTCATCTTTATAATCACTTGTCCATTATCCATAGAATAGTCAATAGGAGATGTTAGTTTCACCATATCCAAAACTTCTTCAAGAGTTTCATCTACAATTGTTCCGCTAAATGTATGTTGTTGCAATTTATCTGCCGGATAAGTAAGAGTTACATGGTACCGGCTTTCCAGCATTTTAAAGAAATTCCCCAATGGTTCTTTTCTTATAGTCCATCGGGATTCTTTCCAGGTAGTATATTGAGCTGAAGGAGCATTCTCTACCGTAAAGTGATTCTCCCCTTTCAGATAGGAAGCAACCTGGTTGGGAGTCAATGTGACTGAAGTGACTTCTTTTCCATCGACAGAGTGAGCCGTTAACAACACGGATCCCTCCTCCAATGCTGTTTCCACTTTATTATCTTCCGGATACGACCTGACATTAAACATAGTACCTAAAGCCTGAACTGTGATTCCGGAAGTATGAACAATAAAAGGCAATTCCCTATTTTTTGCCACAACGAAATAAGCTTCCCCTTCCAGTTGAATATCACGTTCGCTTACACCATAATTCTTTGAATACCGGACATTCGATCCGGAGTTAAGCCATATACGCGTACTGTCAGGCAATGTTATATAGGCTTTGGATTTATCGGGAGTCGACATTTCGACCAGCATTGTAACATCGGAGGTATCTTTTTCCCAATAACCTTTACTGATAATACCTAACGAAAATGCCAGAATTAGCATCGCTGCTATTCGCAGCCAGGGTTTCAGGCGGATAATAGAAAATACCGGAGTTTTCTTCTTTACAGAAATTGCTTGCAACACATTCGTCCAGGCCTCATTGGCATCAAAATCCGGTTTATCTTTCAAAATGGAGGATACTTGCCAGATTCCACTTATTTCTTTCACTAGATTCCGGTGCTCCGGAGCTTCCTTCATCCAATGCTCTAAACGGTCTCTGTCCTTTCCGGAAAGAGTACCTGACAGATAATCGATCAATAACTGTTTGATGTGATCCGGTATATTATTTTTATCTTCCATGTCTATTCTATATGATGCGCACATATTTGTTGTGCTCTATATAGAATGACACACATTTTTTATTCCGGTTTACAAAGAGATGGATTATTTTTACAAAAAAGGATGAATTATTAAAATAAGATATGGAAAATAGTCTGACAGCTCCTTCCTCAATTTAGTTAAAGACCTAAATATTTGCGACTTAACAGCACCCACCGATAAGTTAAGTTTTTTAGCAATTTCTTCATTCGAATAGTTTTCAATCCTACTAAGAATAAATATTTCACGGCATTGGGGAGGAAGAGTTTCCACTACTTTTTTTATTTTTTCATCCAACTCCCCCACCAGAAGAAGATCCATAGGGTAATCGTCGGAAACTGGATGATATGATGCATTTTCATCAGAGAGTATAATATCCAAATCAGAAGAAATCATTTCTGTCTTCTTCTTTTCCCTCTGTAAATAATTGATGCAATGATTACGAACGCTTTTGTATAAATATCCATCCAGGGATATCTCTATTCTTAAATCAGTACGTTTCTCCCATAAATTGATAAAAACATCATTCACAATGAGTTTTACCTGTTCCGAATCATGAATATAACCATTAGCGTAAATACATAAACGATTATAATAAGTCTTGAATACAATTTCGAAAGATTTAATATCCCCCGATCGAATTGATTCAATCATATAAGAAGCAAGTTTATCCATTCGCTCAATTAAATTTATAAGGTAACAAACGATCTCCTGAGTATAAAAAAGTAAACAAACTTACACAATACTTTCTTTATACCAAAAGTGACACCTGATTATAATCGCGGCATCACTTTTGAAACTATTGAAACTTATGGCAAAACAAAAACGAATATCATTCTTTCTTTTTTCTCTTATACAAGAAAGAATTCCATCGCTCCTCGGTATGATCCTGGCGGAACATCTCGTACCGTGCCATCGTAAAGAGTAGATCGGACAAGCGATTGGTAAATTGAAGGATAATCTCTTCAACGGGATCTTGCCTGTTCAACGTCCACAAACGACGTTCGGCACGACGGACAATCGTACGGGCCAGTTGCAGATGGGCGGAGATCAATGTTCCTCCCGGAAGGATGAAAAATCCGTTATCTTCCATCTGTGCTGTCAGGGCATCTATCTGCTGCTCACAGAAAGACACCAGGTCTTCCGAAAGACTGTTCGGATTCTTATCACGGATAGCCGACGGGGTCGCTACATGCGACATTACTACCATCAGTTCCCGTTGTATCTTACCCAAGACATCCTGCCATTCATGTTCAGAAGGCAATAAAGCCCGCACGATACCGATTTGTGCATTTACTTCATCGAGTGTACCGTTCGCTTCGATACGGATATCGTCTTTGTCTACCCGTTCGCCGCCGTGGATACCGGTACGGCCTTTATCTCCTCCTCTGGTATAAATTCTCATATTACTTCTTCGTTGTATCTTTCTTTTCTTCTTTTTCTTCCGGATGGATGATTCCTTTTACAGTGTCACCGATAGGCAATTTATCCAATACGCCCAGACTCGGAGCCACTGTTTTAACTAACTGATTCAGGAAATTACCGGTTGTACCCTGACCACCGTCAAAGACAGTGATATCACCCAGCTGTATATGTTCGAAAGCTTTCACCTGCTCACCAGCTATTTCTTTCCACTGATCCACCATCTTATACTGGATAGCGATAGCCGGATTCGATTCGGCAGCCTCAACCATCGCCTTGAAACCATCGGCTTCAGCAAGCAACGATTTCTTTTTACCTTCGGCTTCGGCTTCCAGTTTCATCTGGATAGCTCTTGCTTCGGCTTCGGCCTGTGCCAATGTTGCCTTTGCTTTCGCTTCAGCTTCACGGATCATCTTTTCGGCAACAGCTTCAGCTTGCAGGATCGCTTCCTGACGGGCAATCTCAGCCGGCACGATCTTTTGTGCTTTCAGGGCAGATTCTACCTTTTTGGCTTTCGCTTCTTCCACTTCACGTTGTGCAATTTCGCGGGCAGCCTGTACAGAGGCTTCCGATTTGGCTGCTGCTTCACCGGCCTGTTTATTGGCTTCCGCCTGAGTTACGGCAAGTTCGGCATCCGACTTCGCCACTTCCTTGTTTGCTTCGTTTCGTCCTACGGCTGCTTTTCTTCCGGCATCGGCTTTCTTGATTTCCATATCGGAATTCAATTCAGCCACGCGGCTTTCCTTATCAGTGTTCGCTCTTTCGATATTGATATTCTTATCGGCTTCGGCACGGGCAACCTGCGATTCCTTTTCTGCATTGGCTACGGCAACCTGTGCGATACGCTCCTTATCGGCATTAGCCACAGAAATTTCCTGTTGTTTCTTGGTTTCAGCAATCGCAATATCCTGATCTTTGCGCGTCTCGGCAACAGTCGTTTCACGTTCACGGATCTGGTTGGCAATCTTGATGGCACCCAGCTTTTCCTGTTCTTCGATATTTGCCTGGGCTTCGTTCAAAGCCTTGCTTTCCGCTTCTTTACCGAGGTTAACGATATAGTTGGCGGCATCACGGATATCACTGATGTTGATGTTCATCAGGTAAAGACCGAATTTGCGCAGCTCCGTATCGATATTGTCGCGTACCTTAGACAGGAATTTATCACGGTCGGAGTTCAGTTCCTCGATTGTCATGTCGGCAATAACCAAACGCATCTGACCGTACACGACATCGGTAATAAGGTTCTGTTTATCTTCCGGTTGCAACCCCAACAGACGTTCGGCCGCATTCTGCATCACTTCGGGGTCGGTACTGATCGCCACCGTAATGGTTGTCGGAACATCCACACGGATATTTTGGGCAGACAAGGCTCCGGTCAGTTTGCAGTCTATCTGAAGAGGTTTCATGGAAAGGAACTCATAACCCTGAATGATAGGCCAAACGAAAGCGGCACCACCATGATAAAGTTTAGCGGATTTCTCACCGGATGTCTTACCATACACTACCAGCACTTCATCACTCTTACATTTACGATACCGGGATAATATTCCGATAAAAGAAAGGATGATAACCACTACCAGAATGGCTACCATAATTAACATTTCCTGTGTCATAACTTAATCCTTGAGTTTGTTATTGTATATAAATTGTTCCTGATTCTACTTTGCAGATAATCGTACGGTCTCCGGTCTGATACTTCTTTCCTTCCAGGGAACGAACTTCCACCTCACGCAAGGCTCCATTCTGAGCTACCTGCACGAAATAACGAACACCGTCTTGTGCATAAATCGAACATTCACGACCTACAAGGGCTTCCGTCTTCTCCGGTTTATTCTCTTTCTGAAGCTGATAGGCTTTTTTATAAAGGAACCATAAGACGAAAACGAAAGCCAATCCGATCAGTATACCGATCAGGAAAGTCGATATGGATGTACTTTTAGCAATATACATATACCAACCGAAGCCGATACAAAAATGAGTAAAACCTTTGAATGATACGGCACTACTAAGATCTGCATCGATATCCGTATCTGTATCCAGGTCACCGAAAAAGATAGACATGATAAACTGTATCAGAAATATAGCTGAAGCAACTATTGCGATACCGAGAAAAATAGTATTGACCATGGTATGAATTATTAGTGTTCACGAAAATAAGGATTATTTCGATAAAACCGGCATATATAATAAAAATATGTATGTTTGCAGTAAATTATTAAGACTACCTTATGCAAACAATCATAGAAACAGTACAACAGGCACTCATTGAAAACATAGACGAAAAGACTCGTGACAATGCCCAGAACTTCTTCAAAGAAAAGATCCTGTATCATGGCGTAAAGGTTCCTCTTGTCAACAAGATCAGTAAAGAACTTTTCACGTCGATCAAAGAACTTCCTAAGAACGAAATCTTTTCTTTATGTGAAGCACTGTGGGAATCCGGTTATTCGGAGGAATCATACATTGCATGTAACTGGTCTTACTATATTCATACACAATACCAACCGGAAGACTTCATCGTATTTGAAAAATGGGTAAACTCGTATGTCAACAATTGGGCATCCTGCGACACATTATGCAATCATACGGTCGGGACATTCCTTGAAATGTATCCGGACTATATATCCCGATTGAAAGAATGGGCACGGTCGGATAACCGCTGGACCAAACGTGCGGCTGCCGTTACCCTGATTATTCCTGCCAGGAAAGGGATGTTCCTGCAAGATATTTTCGAGATCGCAGATATTCTTCTTTACGACCCGGACGATCTGGTACAAAAAGGATATGGCTGGATGCTGAAAGCTGCCAGCGAAGCTCATCAGGAAGAGGTATTCGATTATGTGATGTCGAAAAAAGCAACTATGCCCCGTACCTCATTAAGATATGCCATCGAGAAAATGCCCAAAGAACTGAAAGTACAGGCTATGGCTAAATAAGTCCGTTCAAATAGTCTATAAACCATTTATTATTCGTATTGTCACCCCAATACAGGTGTGTATAACCTGCCAGCACGTTCTTATACCTGTAAAGTGGAGTATCGACAGAGACTCCTTTTGCCGTTTGCGCGGTAGCAACTGAAGCAAGATGTTCTTCGCAGGGCAAGACACGGGAATAATGAAATTCATGTCCTTTCATTGTATAGTCTTTATAATGTAAGGTACGATATCCCAGGCGAAGCTTCATCTGTTCCATAGTGGCCGACTGATTGAACAGGCCAACCATCGGGTAAGCAGTTCCTTCTATCGATCTTATCTCATTACATAAATACATCATTCCGCCACATTCCGCCAACAGCCTCCCTCCTGCTTCCACATATTGTCGGATTGACCGGAGCATTGACTGGTTGGAAGACAACTCAGATAAATATAATTCAGGATATCCTCCGGGTAAATAGACAAAATCAGACGCCGGCAATGTCGTATCTTTCAGAGGACTGAAAAAGGTAACCTTACCTAATCGATGCAACAACCGGATATTCTCTTCATAAGCAAAATTGAAAGCGGCATCCCTGGCAATCGATATTCTTAAGGAAGGCAGCGTATTTTCCCCTGATTGAGTAAGAAGATGAGAAGCCGATGAATCAGACTGATAAGCCGTCAGCTCCAAAAGCCGGTCTATATCGACATGCTTTTCCACCAAATCTGCTACACGATCGGCAAACGTATCGAAACAAAATGCCTCATCCAATGATAAACCTAAATGGCGACTGGGAATCTCTACATCCGCTTGTTTAGGAAGATATCCTAACGCTTCCACCCCGGCATCGAGACATGCCTGCTTCAGAAAAGAATAATGATTCTCCGAAGCGACAAAATTGAAAACCGCACCAACCAGATTAAGTTCTTTATGGAAGTTTTTGAATCCATATAATAATGGAGCGACAGAGTAAGCCGTACTCTTTGCATTGACAATCAGTATGACCGGAATACCCAACAGACCTGCTATTTCAGCACTACTGCCTTTCATTCCGTCGTATCCGTCAAAAAGCCCCATCACTCCTTCGGTCACTGCATAATCGGCTTCGGAAATATAATGCCGATACAGTTCCTTTATATGTTGCTCCGACATCATGAAACTATCCAGATTTACAGAAGGAGAACCGGCGGCCATCTTATGGTGGCGTGTATCGATATAATCCGGTCCGCATTTAAAGGGTCTGACTTCCCCTCCCCGGTTCTTCAATGCCCGAAGTAGTCCGAGTGTAAATGTTGTCTTTCCACTTCCCGAGGAAGCGGCTCCTATTAAAAGGTGCGATTTCATGATCTATAAGATATTTATCAATAATAAAGGAAAGCTTTTATGCTAAGCGAACGATTCTGCCACTAGGATGGCAGAGTCCTGCCACCGTAATGGCAATGTTCTGCCATCCTAGTGGCAGACATTTGCCATCACGGTGGCAAAACAGAATCAACAGCACGAAACACGTGCTTCTTATAAGTTCAATCAGTATTAATACTGCTCTTTTTCGTTCGGAAAATCCTGTGTCTTCACATCCTCGATGTAAGCCTGTACGGCACGAGTGATCTCTTCGCCGATATTAGCATATCTACGAAGGAAGCGCGGAGAGAATCCCATGTTGATACCCAGCATATCATGCATAACCAAAACCTGGCCGTCTACACCTCCACCGGCACCGATGCCGATAATAGGAATAGTCAGCTCAGAAGCGACACGTGCTGCCAACTCTGCCGGAATCTTTTCCAACACGATGGCAAAACAGCCGATCTCTTCCAAAAGGTGAGCATCGTCAATCAGCTTCTGTGCTTCAGCTTCTTCACGGGCACGAACTGTATAAGTACCGAATTTATTGATAGACTGCGGAGTCAAACCCAAATGTCCCATTATAGGTATACCTGCACAAAGGATGCGTTCAATAGATTCTCTTATTTCACTTCCTCCCTCCAGTTTAATACAATCGGCATGTGTTTCCTTCATGACACGGATAGCGGAAGCCAAAGCCTCTTTCGAATTACCCTGATAGGTACCGAAAGGCAGGTCTACTACTACCAATGCACGATTAACGGCTTTCATAACAGATTTACCATGATAAATCATTTGGTCCAGTGTTATAGGAAGCGTTGTTACATTTCCGGCCATCACATTCGATGCAGAATCTCCGACCAGGATAACATCCATACCTGCCTGATCGATCAGTTTAGCCATTGAATAATCGTAAGCTGTCAACATGGATATTTTTTCTCCACGTTGTTTCATTTCCATCAGGCGATGTGTAGTCACCTTTCTTGTATCATCTAAATCCCTCTTTGCAACTGACATAATGCTTTTTTGTTAATTGTTACGGCGGCAAAGTTAAGGATATTCTGTAATAAGCAAGACAAACAATAAAATATTTATGTCGTACAACATATGTTTATTTTTGTTTATCTTTGCGCCCGTTTACATTTAACGTTTAAAATACAAGCAAAGATGAAAAAGTTGATTTTTACTTTGGTGGTTGCATTTATGGCAATCGTCAGTGCTGATGCACAGGTTTATGTAGGTGGTTCTTTCAATCTGACTCACGACAAGAACGCAGATGTCACCAATTTTACTATCGCCCCTGAAGTCGGTTATAACCTGAACAAGACCTGGGCTATCGCTGCAGAAATCGGTTATACTCATTTCAAGAATGGCGAGTTAAAGGCTAACGCATTCAATTTTGCTCCTTATGCACGTTTCTCTTTCTTTGAAAAAGGTATTGTCCGTTTATTCGTGGATGGTGGTGTAGGTGTTTCTACTTATAAAAAAGAAAGCAACGACAGTGTCAACGGCTTTGAAATCGGTATTAAGCCGGGTATCGCTCTTGAGATATGCAAGAACCTTACATTCGTTACTAAATACGGATTTGCAGGTTACCGCGATGATTACAAATATGGCAACAGTACATCCGGTATCAGCTTGAGTTCTGAAGACCTGACATTCGGTTTCCACTACGAATTTTAATCGATCAAGTAACTACGGAAGATGTGTCAAAATAAATAAACCGGACGCAGATGTCGTCTTTTTGGCACATCCTCCTTCTTCCCTCCCCCTACTTCTTCAAAAAATATCCGATTGCCCGAAATATATCATTATATTTGCATCTGCTGAAATATAAGTATACTATGGACAACAGGAAAATCGCTTCAGACTTACTATTCAGAAAAGCTGAAGAAACAGATATCGAACGTATCTGGGTTATTATCGGACAAGCAAAAGAACAAATGCGCCGGCTCAACAGCCACCAATGGGACGAAAGCTATCCGGCTCTCGAAACGATCAGTCAAGACATTAAGATCGGCAACGGTTATGTCTTCTGCAAAGGAAATAAAGTGGTTGCATACGGTGTTATCTCTTTTGACGGAGAACCTGTTTATAAGGATATCGATGGAAAATGGACGAATGAATTACCTTATATGATTGTCCATCGTTTGGCTGTTGCCGACGAAATGAAACGTCAGGGAATGGCTAAACGTTTTATGCTGGAAGCTGAAGAGGTCAGTCGTCAGAAAGGAATCTATAACTTTCGCGTCGACACAAATTACGACAATGAATATATGCTTCACCTGATCGATTCGCTGGGATTCCAATATACAGGAGAAGTTCGTTACAGAGGCAATAATATAAGGAAAGCATTCGAGAAATGTATTTATCCTCATGTCTCGTCTTTCGGTGTTCCGGGTTATACCATCCGTGAAGCTATTTACGAAGATGCCGGAATCATTTTCGATGCAATAGATAAAAATCGTGACGACTTACGGACCTGGCTACCTTTTGTCGATGGCCTGAAAAGTGTTGGCGATGAACAAGACTTCCTTTCCTCTTCGTTACAGGTTCCGTATGAAGAACGGGATATCGTCTATATGATTGAGAAAGGGAAAAGTATTTGCGGACTGATCGGTTTTCATTTCTCAGACCGTGCCAACCATCGTACGGAAATAGGTTATTGGCTACTTCCTGAATACAGAGGAAAAGGTCTTGTGACACGAGCCGTACATCATTTATGCCTGTTAGCTCTCTGTGAAAAAGGATTCAATCGTATTCAAATAAGATGTGCCATAGGCAATACAGCCAGCAATGCCATTCCCCAACGCTTAGGATTCAAACAAGAAGGAACGGAACGCGACGGTGAACTTTTAATAAACGGTGAATACACAGATATTAATGTATATAGCCTTTTGAAAAAGGATATTGCAGAATAAATAATCAAAAACAGAGATATTCAATTTATTTATGGAACAAGAAATTCAATTAAACGATCACAACAAAGCCGAGTATCCACCTATGCACACGGCCGAACATATTCTTAACCAGACGATGGTCCGAATGTTCGGTTGTCCCCGTTCCAGGAACGCCCATATAGAAAGAAAAAAGAGCAAGTGCGATTATGAATTGTCAGAAGCGCCTACTGCTGAAATGATGGCAGAAGTAGAACGACGGATAAACGAAGTGATAGATCAACATCTACCTGTAACAGTCGACTTTATCCCGAAATCGGAAGCCGGTGCCATTGTCGATCTCAGCAAATTACCGGAAGATGCCAGCGAGACACTACGTATCGTTCGTGTTGGAGATTACGATACTTGTGCATGCATTGGCGCCCACGTCGGCAATACCTCCGAAATTGGACGGTTCAAACTGCTTAACTATGATTATGCAGACGGAAGATTACGCCTGCGCTTTAAGCTGGAAGCCGTATAACCAAAAGGTAGATATACAATGAATAAAGAAAGGCTCTCATCCCGACATCGGATAAGAGCCTTTTCTAATTTATCAAATTACCGGGAACGAACTTCTCTCCTCATAAAAGATACATATGATAAAGCGAAACAAACAACCGTCGCCGCAATCAGCCCGGTCAATTGCGGCCAGACAACCATCAGGCTCTGTCCTAAAGGCAACGGACTGGGAATAGCTCCATGAACCTGTTCCATAGTCAACGGCCCCAGACTTCTGACAGAAGGCATCAGCAATGTGGTCGTTGCGTCACTGAACAACTGGCTCGGTGCGAAACGTAACAGATTAAGCATAAAGCGCTGGTAACTGATTATCTGATAATCGCTGGCAAATCCGGAAGGACTGAGTGCTTTTCCTATCAGATTAATGATCATATTATAAAAAACACTGAAAAACAACCAAATTGCCACACAAGCCAATGCAGAAGTCGCCGCCTGACGGAATTGTATGGAAAAGAATATCGACAAATTCAGCCAAAAGGCCACGTAGAAGATACTGACAATAATAAAGAACACCATCCTCAGAAACTCTTCTGCCGTTGGCGGAATACCGATAGCAATCAACCCAAAACCCATCACCAAAAAGCCTAACGAAAACAGCATAATCGCTATCACGATCAAAGCTCCCACAAACTTCGCATTGATCAGATAATCCCGATGAATCGGTTGTGACAGGATACGACTAAGCGTACCCCTGTTTTGCTCCGAATTGATCGCATCGAATCCGAGGGCGATTCCTAACAATGGCCCTAAAAAGCTGATAAATACGACAAAGGAGGGCAACGTCCCATCTGATACGGTAAACAGCTTCAGAAACAGGAATGCATTATCCGGATCATTCGGTTTAATAGAAGCACCGATATTAGTAAGGGCTGTGTACAACGATCCCATACAAGTCAACGCAATTATGACGATCAGAATGATAAACCGCCAACTTCTCACATGGTCGGAGACTTCTTTATTTACGATTACCCAAAAAGGATGATATATTCTATTCATGATCTTTACCTCCTTCGAAATAACGATTATAAATATGTTCGAGCGCATGTTCTTCTTTTTGCAACTCGGCCAACCTGATATCAGCCAGTAGTTTACCACCGCTAAATAACCCGACCCGGTTGCAAACCTGCTGAACCTGATCCAGATGATGGGAAGAGAATAAGACCGTCAAACCGTCCTCATGGCTCAACTGATGAATTAAATCCATAAATTCGCGTACACCGGACGGATCTATTCCCGATGTCGGTTCATCCAAAATAATTACTTCCGGCTCTTTTATCAACACATCCGCCAGTCCCAGACGCTGACGCATACCCCGGGAATATTTCCCGGCTTTCTTCTTTCCTTCATTAGTCAAGCCCACCCTGTCTAGTAGCTGCTCCGCTTTCTGTATCGCTTCGCTTTTAGGAATACCATTCAACTGAGCCGTGTAAACCAGGTTCTCTATTCCGGTCATATCATCATAAAAACCTACGTCTTCGGGTAGGTAACCGACTTTCCTTTTTACCTCTATCGGGTGGGTAGTCGAATCTATACCACAGACCTTTACTGACCCGGAAGTAGGTTCGGTCAGTCCGAGCATCATCAGGATAGTTGTTGATTTACCGGCACCATTAGGGCCAAGCAAACCAAATATATCACCTTTCTCAACAGTGAGATTCAAATCGTTCACTGCCGTAAAACCTCCGTACTTCTTTGTCAAGCCGGTTAGTTCGATAACATGCTGGCACATGGCTTACCTCCTTCCGTATTTGCGGAACAGATAATACACACCACCTAATACTACCACTATAATAAATACACCGACCCATCCCCAAACCATCGGGGTCTTTACGGAGATACGGAAATCTGCAGTAGCATTAACTTCCGGCGTCTTTGCTTCCATTTTTGTAACATAATCGCCCGGAAGCGCCTTTTTGGAAGCCTTTACGATAGCCACCACATTTGTGCTCTGTCCTGCCCCCAGTTTTACGACCTTGGCAGGATCGAAAGAGACTTCCCAGTCTACCGGTTTGCTTGCTGAAAATGTTACATCTTTCAACTCACCGGAACCGTTATTTTTTACTACCAGATCTATCCGCTTGGTATCGCCAGCCGTTATATCCGAACTAAGCAATCCCCTCGGTGTCGTCAGTTCCATTTCATAGGAACCGGTGATGACTACTTCCAGTTCCAAATCGGCAGAAGTAGAACCAGTCGATGCATGAACGGGGATTTTATAAGTTCCTGCTGCTACATTTGCCGGCGGATTGACATCGATCGTTATATTTTGAGTCGCATTCGGTTCCACCTGTGCAGATGTCGCCTGCTTATAATTAGGCTTAAACACCACATTCCAACCTCTTTCCACTTCAGCCGTCAAAGCATAAAGCTGTTGTTCCGCAGTACGGTTCTTAATCGTTGCATTAAAGGTAAAAGTAGATTTGGAGTTACCCTCCATATTCGGTTGAGTTGTTGTAAAATCAGTTTGATAAGTTCCCTGTTTGGAAACAGTGATGGTAAGCGGAAGTTTTGCCATGCCATCGGCCGAAACCGTAAAATTATAAGTACCCTTATTCACTTTCACCGGCACTTCCACTTTCAGGGAAAAATTCTTCTTCTCATCCGGAAGGACCGAAAGCTGGCTGATCGAATATCCTCCGGACTTTACTTCATAACTCCATCCCCGAGGCATTCCCTCGACAGAGATAGCTGCGTTTTTCACTTCGTCACTCTTGTTAATGACGTCAATACTGTAATCGATCGACTCCCCCGGCGGAACCGCTATCTTTGTGTAGGGAGTGTACAACATCACGCTCTTTTCAGAATCATCAGCGTGGACTTTACTACAAGGGATTATCCCCAATAACAGTACAAATAATAGGTTTAAACAGTTAATTTGCATTTTCATAATGATTTTTATAGAGTATACAAAAATGATTACTTATTAGCCGGAGGCAAATATATATACAGAGAGTATTAGATACTTTTAAAAGAATTAAAAAAAAACTATCGTACAAGCATTTTCTTTCCTAATCCAGTAAAGCTCTATTAAGGATGCGATAACAAATGAACCTTTCCTATACATTATATATAGACAACCCTAAAAGAAGCCATTTGTATGCTAAACAGACCGAATTATTCTGCAAATGTAACATTGAAATAAAATATTTTTGTGTAAGTTTGCGAGCGCTAAGAAAGACATTTTATACAGAAATTTAAATACAAGAGTTATGCAATCAATTGACAATTTCAATTTTGCCGGCAAAAAGGCATTTGTAAGAGTTGACTTCAACGTTCCATTGGACGAAAACTTCAACATCACAGACGACACCCGTATTCGTGCCGCTCTTCCTACTCTTAAGAAGATCCTGGCAGACGGTGGCAGTGTAATCATAGGTTCTCACCTGGGTCGTCCGAAAGGCGTTACTGATAAATTTTCACTGAAACATATTTTGGGTCGTGTATCTGAATTACTGGGCGTAGAAGTTCAGTTTGCTAACGACTGTATTGGTGAAGAAGCTGGTGCTAAAGCTGCTGCTCTGCAACCGGGCGAAGCTTTATTGCTGGAAAACCTTCGTTTCTATGCAGAAGAAGAAGGCAAACCCAGAGGTCTGGCAGAAGATGCAACAGACGACGAAAAGAAAGCTGCTAAAAAAGCAGTAAAAGAAAGCCAGAAAGAATTCACAAAGAGATTGGCTTCTTATGCTGACTGCTATGTAAACGATGCATTCGGTACTGCTCACCGCGCTCACGCTTCTACGGCGCTGATCGCTGATTATTTCGATGCTGACCACAAGATGTTCGGTTACCTGATGGAAAAAGAAGTAAAAGCTGTAGAAAAAGTAATGAACGACATCGCTCGTCCGTTTACCGCTATCATGGGTGGTTCTAAAGTTTCTTCTAAAATCGAAATCATCGAAAACCTGCTGAACAAGGTAGACAACCTGATCGTAACAGGTGGTATGACTTATACTTTCACTAAGGCTATGGGCGGCAAGATTGGTAACTCTATCTGCGAAGATGACAAACTGGATCTGGCTCTTGACCTGATGAAGAAAGCAAAAGAAAAAGGTGTAAACCTGGTATTGGCTGTCGACGCTAAGATCGCTGACGCATTCAGCAACGACGCAAATACTAAATTTGCTAACGTTAACGAAATTCCTGACGGATGGGAAGGTCTTGACATCGGTCCTAAGACTATCGAAATCTACGCTGACGTTATCAAGAAATCTAAGACTATCCTTTGGAACGGTCCTACAGGCGTATTCGAATTCGAAAACTTCACTGACGGTTCTCGTGCAGTAGGTAACGCTATCGTTGAAGCTACTAAGAACGGTGCATTCTCTCTTGTTGGTGGTGGCGACTCTGTTGCTTGCGTTAACAAGTTCGGTATTGCAAGCGAAGTATCTTATGTATCTACAGGTGGTGGTGCTTTGCTGGAAGCTATCGAAGGTAAAGTTCTGCCGGGTATCGCTGCTGTTAAAGGCGAACCGTACAAATAAGAATTAATTTTCAATATTATAAAAAGGCAATCTTATTTTAAGGTTGCCTTTTTATTTCTATATTTCGCCCCTAATTCAATCTAACTCGATATACAATGAGAACAACTTATCTTATTTTATGCCTTTTCCTGCTTACGCAAGGTCTTTTTGCCCAGAAACCATGTAAATCGTACAACAGTATTACCGATCTATTAAATGGAAACTATGATACAACATTAAGCGTGATTGTTGAAAAACGGACCAAGAACCAGATATTCATGTCCGGAGGTGCTGACTATAAAATATACAACGGAGATAAAGAGACTGACAAATTAATTAAAACAAAAATTTACGCAATAGAGGTCAATGATTCTCTATACGTAAACTGTCGAAAATTGAAATTCAAAAAACGCGTTATCGGAGCCTGGTTTGCCCCTGCAATAGTCTGTCAGGGAAAAGTTTATTTCTATGCAATCTCGGTTGGTCCGAGTGCTGCTGCAGCATTCGGGGTTATTGGAGGTGCCGTTCAAGCTGCCAATGAAGCCTCTTCCCGCGTTTATTACGAAATGGATCCAGCAACGAAAGAACTGGATAAAGTTGGCTCCGAAAAGATGATGACACTTCTTAAAAATTATCCCGATTTACTGGAGCAATACGGAAAGGAAGCTCTCAAAGAACATATTGAAATTATACATAAGTATTTGCAGAAAATCAATCAGCTAAATAAACAAAGCCTGTAATCGCATTCTAAATATTTTTGTACCTTTGCGCGATATTATTTGGAATCATTGAAAATAACATAGAATTAAAGAAAGATGGCAAAAGAGCTGAAAGAACTGACCAAGAGAAGTGTAAACTACTCCCAGTGGTACCAGGATCTGGTTATTAAAGCGGATTTAGCAGAGAACTCTGCTGTACGTGGCTGTATGGTTATCAAACCTTACGGATACGCTATTTGGGAAAAAATGCAACGTATCCTCGATGATATGTTCAAAGAAACAGGACACGTAAACGCTTACTTCCCGCTGTTGATCCCGAAATCATTCTTAAGCAAAGAAGCCGAACACGTAGAAGGTTTCGCCAAAGAATGTGCAGTTGTTACACATTATCGTCTGAAAACGAATCACGACGGTACAGGTGTAGTTGTTGACCCGGCAGCTAAACTGGAAGAAGAACTGATCATTCGCCCGACATCAGAAACAATCATTTGGAATACATACCGCAATTGGATCCAGTCTTATCGCGACCTGCCTATCTTATGTAACCAGTGGGCAAACGTAATGCGTTGGGAAATGCGTACCCGTCTGTTCCTTCGTACTGCCGAATTCCTGTGGCAGGAAGGACATACCGCTCACGCAACCCGCGAAGAAGCAGAGATCGAAGCAAAGAAGATGCAGCAAGTATATGCAAACTTTGCCGAAAACTATATGGCTATGCCGGTCGTTAAAGGCGTAAAGTCTGCCAGTGAACGTTTTGCAGGAGCTTTGGATACCTATACGATCGAAGCTATGATGCAGGACGGAAAAGCATTGCAGGCAGGAACTTCCCACTTCCTGGGACAGAACTTCGGTAAGGCATTCGACGTTACTTTCATCGACAAAGAAGGTAAGAGCGACTACGCATGGGCAACTTCATGGGGGGTTTCTACCCGTCTGATCGGTGCGCTTATCATGTCTCACTCGGATGATAACGGTTTGGTATTGCCTCCGCACCTCGCTCCTATCCAGGTTGTAATTATTCCGATCTACCGTAACGACGAACAGCTGGCACAGATCAGCGAAAAGGTGAGCGGTATCGTTGCCAAGCTGAAGAAGATGGGTATTTCCGTTAAGTTCGACGATGCAGATAATAAGAAACCAGGCTGGAAGTTCGCCGAATACGAACTGAAAGGTGTTCCCGTACGTCTGGCTATGGGTGGACGCGACCTGGAAAACAACACGATCGAAGTAATGCGTCGCGATACGTTAGAAAAAGAAACCATCACTTGCGACGGTATCGAAGAATACGTACAGAACCTGTTGGAAGAAATCCAGCAGAACATCTTCCAGAAAGCACTCGACCATCGTACAGCTTGCACGGTCACAGTCGACACTTACGAGGAATTCAAGGAAAAGATCGAAGAAGGTCTCTTCATCATGGCTCACTGGGACGGTACTCCTGAAACAGAAGAGTTGATCAAGAACGAGACGAAAGCAACTATCCGTTGTATCCCTCTGGAAGGAGACAAGACACCGGGTAAATGTATGGTTACCGGCAAACCTTCCGCACAACGCGTATTGTTTGCACGAGCTTACTAAGCAAAATACATATAACTATAGAGAGGGGATATGCTTGCAGAAGTATATCCTCTTTTTGTTTTCCATCAGTACAAAAAGAATGACAGAATACGAATAAATTAATTACCTTTGGGAGAAAAATAAGCTGTACTTGTATGGAACTGATTCTCCCCACCAAATTGAACGCTTTGGAACCGACTGTGCTAGAAACAAAAGTGCTGGTCGTAATCGGAGCCAACGGAGCCGGTAAAAGTTCGTTCGGCAGAGATTTGCTGGAACGCTATGCAGAGAATGCAAAAAAGATATCGGGAATGCATTCGTTGTTCTTATGCAGCAACGAAGAGACAGTACCGTCCGAAGGCAACGAACTGGCCCGTATGCAGTCAATGATAGCAGAACGTATCTTCATGCCCCGGCTATCGGACTATGAGAAACTGATTCTCCGCCTACAAAGCGAAGAGTTTGAAGCAGCAGTAAACTATAAAGAGGCATGCAAGCTGCATCCGGACCTTCCCCCACCCGTTACCAAGATCGACCAGATACAGACGATCTGGGAAAAGATGTTCCCACATAACCGGCTGGTACGAAAGTCCGGCTTCATCGAACTCGCTTCAACCAGCCGTGACAGCAATTCCTATACAGCTGGTCGAATGAGCGACGGAGAAAAGATTGTCTTTTATCTGATCGGAGCCGTGCTATGCGCCAATCCGGGTGAATTACTGATCATCGAAGAACCGGAAATACTACTTCATAACTCGATCAAAAACCTATTGTGGGATGAGATAGAAGCTCTGCGCCCCGACTGTACATACGTCTATCTGACTCATGATATCGATTTCACCACCTCCCGCCCGGAAGGCAAACGGATATGGATCAGGGATTACAATGCCGATGCCCACGTTTGGGATTATCAGCTGATAGAAAGCAACGACAGTCTTCCCGAAGAGGTCTATATCGATATACTCGGAAGTCGCAAGCCAATCCTCTTTATCGAAGGTACCGATTCCAACAGCATCGACAACCGTCTCTACCCGCTTATCTTCCCCGACTTTATGGTCAAACCGATGGGAGGCTGCCAAAAAGTGATCGAAACGACAAAAGCTTTCCGCCAGTTGCAGGATTTCCACACATTGGAATCGATGGGCATCGTCGACCGTGATCGTCGTACACAGGGAGAGATAGACTATCTGCGTGACCAGCACATCTTCGTTCCCGACGTAGCTGAAGTAGAGAACCTGCTAATGCTTGAACCGGTCATCAAAACAGTTGCCCGCCGCCTGATGAGAGACCCCGAACAAGTCTTCGGGCAGGTAAAGGAAAATGTGATCAGGCTGTTCGAGAAAGATCTGGAAAGCCAGGTGATTCTGCATGCCAAACACCGTGTCCGCCGGAAACTGGAAACAACTGTCGACCGTAAAATAACGACCGTCGAGCAACTAACCGAGCATGTGGAAAGCATCCGCTTCAACGTGCATGTGGATGAGATATACAGCGGTATAAAAGATAAATTTATCCAATACACCGAAACGGGTGATTACAAAAATATCCTCCGCGTGTACAATCAGAAAGGAATGCTCCCGCAAAGCCGCCTGTGTAACATTTGTGGAATCAGCAACAAAGAAAGCTACCTGAACCTCATCCTTTCTATATTAAAGGAAAATAAAGAAGATGCAGAAGTGATCCGCTCATCTATCAAAGAATCTTTAGGGACATAAAAAGTTATCAAAAATGCGGAAAAAGTCCGTAAAAAATTGTTCTTTTGCAAATTGATATAATGACATTAACTGGTTTAGTCCTCTTACAAAAAGAATATGCGCACACCGACATTACAATATCTCTACCTGCAAAAGCCGGTAACAATGGTTATCATAATCTGTATAATCTCCGTCCTTCCCTGGATAGGCTTGGGAGATTTCTCGACAAAAGGGGAGCCACGTGAAGCATCTGTTGCCATATCCATGCTTGAAACCGGCAACTGGGTACTGCCGCAGGTTTATGCCAACGAGTTTGCTTACAAACCACCGATGGCACATTGGCTGATGGCTGCTTTCTCCTATCCCCAAGGGTATGTATCGGAGTTTACTTCGCGCTTACCGTCTACACTCGCTTTTATCTGCCTGATGGGATGCACGCTGGTCTTTTTCGGGCGAAGAATAAAGTTTCAACAGGCATTCATTGCGACCCTTCTTCTGCTGACTTGCGTGGAGATGCACCGGGCGGCTATGACCACCCGGGTCGATATGTTACTGACAGCTTTTATTGTCATCGGACTCTATCAACTGTTCCGATGGGAAGACAGGCTGGAACTGAAAGGCTTGCCGATCATTATCCCTATACTGTTAGGCTGTGCCGTGCTGACCAAAGGTCCCGTCGGTGTCATCCTGCCCTTGTTTGTGTTCGGAGCCTATTTGCTGATGCTTCGCAAATACAGTCTGCTGACTATATTTAAAGCACTTCTTTATATCGGCGTTTCATCCTCATTCCTACCGTTATTATGGTATATAGCTGCCTGGAAACAGGGAGGCGACCGGTTCATGGATGTCGTACTTGCCGAGAATTTCGGACGCTTCTTCCATCTCGACACACCCGATATTAATTATGATTTAGGACACGAAAACGGTGTATGGTACAACTTTGCCACTTTAGCAGGCGGCTTTATTCCCTGGACTATCTTCTTTTTCTTTTCTATATTCGGGTTGAAATGGCAACTAAAGAATGCCTCTTTCAAACAGATAGCCAAAGACAGCTGGAACAATATTCTCTCCATGGAAAAAGAGAAACTGTTCAGTCTTGTAGCATTGGTCTGTATTATCTTCTTCTACAGCATTCCTTCCAGTAAGAGAAGTGTATACCTGATGCCTGCCTATCCGTTTATTGCTATATTCTTAGCTCAATATGCCATCTACATTACGGAATACAGGACAAAGGTTACCCGTATATTTGCGGCATTCCTAGCCTCTGTCACGACTGTTGTGCTGATAGCTATCGGACTGACAATGGCCGGTGTCATCGATCCGGTTGCCATTGCTTCACAATACACAAGCCGTCCTTCTACGCTTGCACAGGTAGAAGCCGTATCCAATATGTTCTCTTCCAGTTGCGGACTGACCGTCTGTATCGTTATTATCGTGTTGCTGGCTTTGCTGACCGTGCTTTATCAAATGTTCAAGAAGATAAACATCAAGATACTGTATGCGACGATAGCCTTGACCTTTACGATCAATTTGCTGGTCGACGGAGTTATTATGCGTGGTATCCGCCAGGATGGATCAGCCCGTCCTTTTGCCGAAAGGGTAATGAAAGAATATCCTTTAAACAAGGATAATATGTTCGTCATGAACAACCTCAAAGTATACAGGAATCTATACGGATTGAACTTTTATCTGGGTAACCGTTTCCATAATTTCGAACAGGAGATGCCGAAGGAAGGATTCTTCTTTGCCACTCCCAGTGACCTGGAAGTTGTTCTGAAAAATTACGAAGGCCAATATACATTTAATATATTGACCTCCTCTGAACGTATCATTCATGAAGTACGCCGACCAATTGTCCTGTGCAGTTTCCTTCGTATAGAATAAGCTTACTTCAGTTCTTTGATTTTGATACTGCGGAAAGCAACTTCATCGCCATGATCCTGTAAAAGGACATGTCCTTGGGGAGCTTCACCGAAACGGCCTGCCTCGTTATAAGACGGGGCAGCATATTTACTGCCCTTTACCATTTCGCGGAAAGCATCCGAACAGCGTTCATATTCCAATGTTTTGAAGCCATTCAACCAATGTTCCACATGGTTATTGGGAAATACTTTTAAAACAGCCTGATTCCATTTTCCAACCCCATTGAAGCGTTTATTCTGTGCCGGCATCATATCGTAAAGACTTGCCAATGTGCGGCTGCCGGGAACGGTAGTATACAATTTGGCATCCGGATGAAGCTGGTCGTCCAGTATCTGATATTCCAAGCCATAAGCAGAGCCGCTCGGTTTTTCCGATTCCGTTACAAAGTATTTGATACCGCTGTTGGCTCCCGGAGTAATTTTAAATTCCAGGCTCAGTTCAAATGCGGCATATTCGTTGTCGGTTACGATATCACCACCGTTTGTAGATTCTCCGCCGCCTGATTTCAATACGATCAACTGTCCGTCTTCCACTTTCCAGCCATGATCGGGAAATGCTTCTTTATGGGCACCGCGCCAGCCTGTAGTTGTCTGACCGTCGAATAACAGATTCCAGCCGTCCGCTTTTTCCGTATCGGTCAGATAATTGGGGATACGGTTCACTTCCGGAGCCAACGTACCCTGCATACGTTCTGCTTCCAAATTTTCAGTCTTTATGCGGATATTACGCCATTTGATTTTTTTTCCTTCCAGGTCGGCATTCTTTCCGATACCATGTACCTGAAATGCAATAAAGCCTTTTGCCGTTTCATCATCATACAAATTTGCCGTATTCACGCCGTTCAGCCAAATACGGATATTATTGCCGATAGCCTCAATACGATATTTATTCCAGTCCGTCTTCTTATAGGCTTCCTGTCCCGGTTTATTATCGACAAGCGTCACCAGCCAGCCGCGACGGGCTTCGTCATAAACACCTCCGCTCCAAGCTCTGTCGGACGGGTCCATCTCACACTGGTAACCATGCACACGTCCGTTCTGATAGTCCGGACGGCTTTCACTACGGAACTGCACACCCGAGTTCAGCGACGGATCACACAAAGCCTCAAACTCCAGGATAAAATCACCATATTCCTGTTCGGTAGCCATAAAGCTATTCGGCTGACCCGTCACGGAAGTTCCGACCAGACAACCGTCTTCCACCCGATAAGGGGCTTCCCCATTTAATTGTTTGAAACCGGTAAGGTCTTTACCGTTGAATAACTGTTGCCAGCCATCATTCGACTGACAGGAACAAAGCAGCGCAAGAGACAAGGCTGCAAACTTCAAAGATGCTTTCATTCTGTTCTTCTTTTAGGTATTATAATAAGTCAAATAGTCTTTACTGGTCTGCAAAGCTACACATGTGTACGGACACAAAGATAGAATATTATTCATAAACGCACAGCAAAAGCACAGCTATTTTACAGCAGATGAATCTTTTTCAAAGAAATAGGCTTATCTTTGCCCGCAAAATGTAATCAATAAAGGTATTTTTATGAAATTAAAAACGGCTCTCTTTGACTTTGACGGCGTGATAGTCGACACTGAACCTATCTACGATATTTTCTGGGATGAAGCAGGTGAACGTTATGGAACTGGTATCGACCACTTTGCAGCTGTTATCAAAGGCACAACACTCCCTTACATAATGGAAACGTATTTTTCCGACCGTTCGGAAGAATTTCGTCAGATGGTAATTAAGGAATCTACCGAATATGAAAGTACAATGCCTCTCCCTGCGATGCCGGGCTCGATAGAGTTCCTGCATTTACTAAAAGAGCAAGGTGTACAGATGGGTCTGGTTACCAGTTCCGACAATACGAAAGTAGAACGTGCTTTCAAGCTACATCACCTGGAGAATATTTTCGACACGATCGTAACAGCCGACCGCATCACAAAGGGTAAACCCGATCCGATGTGTTATCTGCTGGCAGCAAAAGACCTGAACGTCTCCCCCGCCGACTGTATAGTCTTTGAAGATTCCTTTGCCGGCATACAGGCCGGAACGTCTGCAGGCATGCGAGTGATCGGACTAACGACCACCAGTCCGAAAGAATCCCTAAAGGATAAAGTATATGAAGTGATACCGAACTTCGAGAAGATTACTTTCGAAGATTATTTGAAGTGGTAAGAACAAAAAGATTCCTTTCGGATGAAACGGCATTTTCTTCCGAATGAAACAGTGTTTTCTCTCGGACAAAACTATACTTTCTACCGGACGAAACTAAAAAACCTCCCAGATGAACTATTTCTTCTGGAAGGTTTCTCTTTATTATCTGTTGATCAGAAATTATATCCGATGCGAATACCTAAGATAGGTTGATCGAAATCTTTAATGATATTATATTTGAATTCTAAACCTACAGTCAGCTGATCCGTTGCATATACTTCGCCCCCCAAACCGATGTTTGCACCGAAACGTGTTTTATTCATGCTCACATCAACCTTATGTCCGTCAACATGTCCGCCTCCACTCCATTTCCAGAAAGAAAGGTCGAGACCAGCCAACGGATAGAAGCCGAACATATCGCTCAGTTTAAACACGTAATGAACATTCATGTCAATCGCCCAGGCACTCCAACCATTATCCTTTACAAAATAGGTCAATGAAGGAGCCAAACGAACTTCGTCAGTCAAATTATAACGATAATCAAGTCCTAACAGAGCATTACCGTTATCATTAAACCCATACCCCAGATTAAAACCGAAAGACGATTGTCCCTGTTGGGTCTGTGCAAAAGCACTTATGCTGATAATCGCCAGCATACACATAACAATTAATTTTTTCATACTCTCAATTAATTTAGTTCAACATTGCAACAAATATAATCATTTTACTTTAAGTCTGTCGCCTGCACTCTTCACAATACTACGATAATAGTCTTCATCATAGCCAGGAAAATCAGGATATTCAGACAACCCGTAACCATTTTGCTTGAACTTGCCGTTTTCTTCTTTCTTAACGTTTCCGTCCATATATTTTACTAAAAGATACTCACCGAGTTTCTTCCAGCGAGCCGTTGCCTGATCGGCTGTCGTCGTACTGAACCAGGTCAGGAATTTGATAGCTTCTGCCGGATCCTTCGCATACAATTCGGAGGCAGCCTTGTCGATAGCCGGGATTGTTTCTTTAAAACCGTTCTCCAGTTCCTGTTGAACCGGACGGATATCTTTGATCATGAAACTATACTTGCCGTAAGCCTGGTTAGCCACCCAGTTATGAATCCAGAAAGCGGAAGTCCATGAGAAGTTCATGATATCGCCGTTCCCAACCCGATAACATTCGGGAGACTCGGTAATAGAGCAATAGAGCGGAGTAAAGACAGCCATATCGGCATCATCCACGCCAAACCAAAGGATTCCGCCGATGGCATCCGGCAACCAGTTACGCATCTGCGGAACGATCACAAAACCGGTCTGCTGTGTAGCGATAGCACGTTCGTTCGTATATTCTTCGCCATCTACCTTGAACGTCATCGGACGCCAACGATAGGGCACCTTATAAGAACCTGCTCCGGCATCTTTCGTCATATCCAGGTCTGTTCCTTCATAATGATCGCGCATACCGTTCTGAACATCCTGAACGGACAACAGACGGTTCGGCTTCACATACAACGGCATAGGCTCTTTGGTAGGATCGCCTTTGATAAAATCGGTATACTTATCCATCGAAGTATCATACTTGCGGAAAAAAGACCATACACGTGCCTCACAACCTCTCAAACCACTGAAGTCGTACGGGCAATAAGCTTTCTGAAAGCTGAAATCTTTATCTTTTCCACTGAAATAGCCTTTTTCGCGAGCGAAAGAAACCACATCGGGCGAATACATACAGTTTTCCTTGTCATCGAAAGGAATCTGCTGGATACGTGACTGGTTAGCATGTGCAGAGATACAATCGTCCGGAATGCGAATCGCAACCCAGACTGCCCCTTTATTTCCTGTTCCCTTACCGATCAGCTCCATCACCCATGCTTCGTTCTTGTCGGCAATGGAAAATGTCTCGCCACTGCTGTAATAACCGTGTTCCTTCACCAGGTCGGTCATTACCTTAATCGCTTCGCGGGCCGACTTGGAACGCTGTAGCGCGATATAGATCAGGCTTCCGTAATCCATAATACCTGTTGTATCCACCAATTCGGGACGGCCGCCGAACGTACTTTCCGTGATAGCCACCTGGTGTTCGTTCATATTGCCGACTACCGAATACGTCTGCTCCACCTGCGGAATCTGTCCCAGCGGTTTATTCGTATCCCACTCCCTGACTTCCAGCATCGCCCCTTTCGGCCAGGTAGCCGCCGGCCAACGGTATAACTCGCCATACAAAGTATGTGAGTCTGCTGCATAACTGATCATGACCGATCCGTCGACCGATGCCTTTTTTCCAACCAGCAAACCCGTACAAGCCATTGCCTCCATTCCGGAAAGCAAAACGGCACAGGCTGCTGCGATAATCCATTTTCTTTTCATATAAATAAGTTTAAGCGAATAATAGCATATATACTGCCGCACCGCAAATATAACCAATCAATGCCAAAATAGAAAATCGCTTGGTATAGTACATGAAATCAATCTTTTCCAGTCCCATTACCGTGACACCTGTTGCCGAACCTATAATCAGGATGCTACCGCCCGTTACGGCACAGTAAGCAAGGAATGTCCAAAACCCGCCGTCGGAAACGAAGAACTGGGCATAAGGAGCTAGATCGGGAGCCTGCTGCACAATCGGATACATACCCATCGTCGCAGCCACCAAAGCCACGTTATCCACACAGGAAGACAGAACACCAATCACAAAACTGATCAGATAAGGCTCATGTACATGCTGGTCGAGATAGGCAGACATGATCCCCAGTTGTCCGGATGTTTCCAGTGCGCCTACCGCCATCAGGATTCCGAGAAAGAAAAAGATCGTTGCCAGGTCGATATTAGGCAACAACTGTGTAATACGCAGCTTCTCCGATTCATGAACTCGCAACCGGCTATACATGATATCGGTATATACCCAAAGAATAACCAATCCTAGCAAGACCCCCAGGAACGGAGGCAGATTCGTCAACATCTGGAAGACCGGAACCAATGCCAACGAAAGCACACCGATCACAAATATCACACGGCGGGCGTGATTAGGTATCTCCGGAATAAACTCATCAGCCGCTTCTTCTTCACTCATCACACGCAAGCGGGCATCTTTCTTGAACAGCCAGAAGTGGGCAATGGTGAGCGGAACCAGCATATTGATCAGCGCAGGAATAAATACATGGGAAATCTGATGCATGGCCGTCACGTTCTTTCCTACCCAAAGGAGAATTGTCGTCACATCACCGATCGGTGACCACGAACCGCCGGCATTCGCCGCAATAATCACCATACAGGCGTACTTCAGACGGTCGGTCCGGTCGGGCACCAGCTTACGGAGCACTGCCATGATTACGATCGCAGCCGCCAGGTTATCCAACAACGCGGAGAAAAAGAAAGCGGCAAAACTAATGTACCATAATAATTTTCTTTTGTTAGAAGTACGGATATACCCGGTAACAGCCCTGAAACCACCATGTTTATCTACAATATCGACGATCAGCATAGAACACATCACAAAGAACAATGTCTCTGCCACATTTCCCAGATGGTAAACAATGGAACGATTGGAAATAAAATTAATGAACTGGTCTTTTGCCGGCAGGTTGGTCATTTCGGGGTTCTGTACCAAAAACTCCTCGAACAAAGGGTTAGAGCGTTCGACGAAGATGTTATAAGCATCGAACATCAATATCATCCATAAGGAAATAGCCATAAAAAGAGCTGTTGCTGCTTTATTGATCTTAATCTTATCTTCAAGCGCAATGGCGAGGATGCCTACGACAAAAATAATTGGCATTAATATAAACATACGTGTATTTTATTTAGTCTGCCCTTTCATTAAAGGGGCTTATTAATATATGGAAAAAGAGGAGACTTGCTCAAGTGCCCCTTCTCCCGGTTTATTCTCTACTTATAAAGTGTACAAATAGCTGATCTCCTCCGCCCAGATTGATTCGTCCGGCGTTTCAAGTATCAGAGGTATATCTTCAAAACGGGTATCCTGCATCAACATCTGAAAAGTGGTCATTCCCATAACACCTTTCCCGATACTGTCATGCCTGTCTACGCGGGTTGCCAGGTCTTTCTTCGAATCGTTGATATGCATTCCACGCAGGTACGAAAAACCGATCACTTCATCGAAATGGCGGAATGTCTCCATAAAGCCCTGTTCCGTTTTGATATCATAACCGGCAGCCAGCGTATGGGCGGTATCGATACAAACACCTACACGGGATTTGTCGTCCACCCGGTCGATGATAGCCGCGATTTGCTCGAAAGTGTATCCCAGGTTTGTACCCTGTCCGGCCGTATTCTCTATAACGGCACATACTCCCACAGTCTGCTCCAGTGTCCGATTGATCGATTCGGCAATACGTGCCAGGCAATCGTCTACCGAAATTTCATTCAGATGGCTTCCCGGATGGAAGTTTAGTCGGTCCAGTCCCAGCTGTTCGCAACGCTGCATTTCATCGAGAAAAGCATCACGCGATTTTTGCAGACCGTCCGGATCCGGATGTCCCAGATTGATCAGATAACTGTCGTGAGGCAAAATATGCGCGGCTTTGTAGCCGAACTCCTCACAACGTTCTTTAAATAAGGAGATGCTTTTCTTCGTCAACGGGGAAGATTTCCATTGACGTTGGTTCCGGGTAAAAAGGGCAAAAGCTTTCGCCCCGATGGCATTAGCGTTTAGCGGAGCATTCTCAACTCCACCCGACGCGCTTACATGAGCTCCAATGTACTTCATTTGTTAATCGTTTACTTTATTCTTTTCGTCCAGTGTTTTATTTTTCATCTTCGGTTTTACAACCGCAAAAATGAAACTTCTCCGTTGCCTGTTCTTTAGTGACAACAAAATATATAATGTCCGCGCGTGAACAAAGTTCGTTCTGCGAATTGTATATCTCCGTCTCTATGAATATGGCATTCCGTTTCTGCTCTTTGATACGCCCCCGTATCATCAAGCGCGGTTCGCGTGTCGAGATACTTTTCAGGAAACGGGCATCCAGCCGTGAAGTCACGCCCGATGTCTGTAATTTCCTCAATACTACCCAACCGGCCAGTTCATCCATCATTGTCGTCTGGATTCCCCCGTGCAATGTCTCCAACCATCCCTGGTAATGACTTTCCGGTTCCCAGAAAGCAACGATGTCATCGCCATCCTCGTAAAACTCCATGTGCAGTCCTTGCGGATTTCCGGGTGCACACCCGAAACACATATAGCCCTCCAGCCCCTTCCAGGGATTAATAATCTTTTTCATACAACAACAGCTTTAAACGGATTGTTTCTTAAATAAAAAGAATTTTATGACCTAAGTCGCTTACAAATATAACAAACTTATGCCGTTTTTTCCCGTAAGGACAAAAAAACAGAGATAAGAACCTGCGCCTTACCTCTGTTTTCCATACTGATTATCGGGTATATTATCTTTCTTTAGTCCTCGATCTCAGGCATTAAGAAATCCACGAAACACAGAGCAGCCAAAGCTGTACCGTATCTCTTTTCGATGGTAATACCTTCGGTAATAAAGTTCAGTTCACCCAGATAATACTTTCCGTATGTTTTCTGGTGCAGGTCGTTGATTACACGGATCAGACGTGACTCCAACTCCTCGATACGATAACGGCCGCTAACCTCGCATACCAGGGCTCCAACCTTCTCATCGAAGTTTTCGTCCTTGTACATCCAGGCGTAAACCACACCGGCAGATACGAACTCATCCTGATAACCATGCGAAACCGCCATAATGGTTTTCAATTCCGTACCGAATGGAGGAAGATCAATCTCATCCATGGTTGCAAGATGCGCTGTTGCAGGGATTACAGACGAATAAGTCATAATGTTAAAGTCTGAAATACCAGCATCATAAAGGGCCATGTGATAAGAACCTGCGTGTTTTTCCAAGTCTGAATCACCACTGCCCTTCGTAATAAAAAAGGTGTTTGGAATTAAATTCCCAACTTTCTTTACCATCTACAAATATGTGTTACTTAATTAATAATATGCGGGCACAAAAATAGAAACTTCTTTGGGATTTTACTCTTTACAGACGACAAAAAAACAGCTTTTTACATATTATTATTCATTTTGTTTCGGCTGATTTCCAAAAAAGTATAAAAATCAAGTGTTAGAAGACAGTTGGTTAAAGGTCATAAATTTTATTTATCCTTTAATCAATAAAAGTTATGGTTTTTGGACCGGTTTCTTTGAACAAATAACAAACCCGCCCTGTTAGAATAGTAGAAACAACATAAAACTTAGTAGTCATGCTTACATTATGTCTTAGTTTATTATTGTTGGTAACTAATAATAGTAATAATAGTAATAATAGTAGTAGTCAAATAACAGATAAAAAAGAAGAAATTATGAAATTCGAACTAATTAAATTGCCTTATGCAGCAGATGCATTAGAACCGGTTATCAGTAAAGCAACCATTGAATTCCATCACGGAAAACATTTACAGGCTTACGTAAACAATCTGAATAACCTGATCCCGGGAACAAAATTTGAAAACGCTCCCCTGGAACAGATCGTAGCAGAATCTGACGGTGCTATCTTTAATAATGCCGGACAGATACTCAACCATAATTTGTATTTCACCCAGTTCTCCCCTAACGGCGGCGGCGAACCTAAAGGAAAGTTAGCGGATGCTATCAAAGCTACCTGGGGTTCATTCGAAGACTTCAAGAAAGAATTCAACGCAGCAGGAGCCGGTTTGTTCGGTTCAGGATGGGTATGGCTGGCAAAAGATAAAGACGGCAAACTTTCAATTACCAAAGAAGCTAACGGTAGCAACCCTGTTGCCAAGGGGCTGACTCCGATTCTGGGATTCGATGTATGGGAACATGCTTATTACCTGGATTACCAGAACCGTCGTCCCGATCACCTGAATGCCCTGTGGCAGATCGTTGATTGGGATGCCGTTGGCAAACGATATTAATATTAATAGTAGTGTAGTTTAAAACCAAATAAGGCCGTCCGGAGTAAGAATCCCCGGACGGCTTTTTGTTTACGAACTACCCTCAAGGGAAAAATGCCAATTATTAAGGAAATACAGTAAATAGTTACAGGAATATTAGGTTGTAACTTTGTTATGTAAAACAGAAGTAAGAATAATAACTAAACAATAAGGAGTTAGAATCATGAAAGTGAAAGAGTTGACAAAACAGGAATTTCTGAATAAAGTAGCTAATTACGAAGCAAGCCCCGAAAAATGGGTGTATGAAGGCGACAAACCTTGCATCGTCGATTTCTATGCTACCTGGTGCGGTCCGTGCAAAATGATCGCTCCTATTCTGGAAGAGCTGGCTGGCGAATACGAAGATAAAATCGATATTTATAAAATAGATACGGAGAAAGAAGAAGAGCTGGCTGCAGCTTTCGGTATCCGGAGTATTCCTTCCCTCCTATTCTGTCCGATGGGCGAACAGCCGCAAATGGCAAGAGGTGCCATGAGCAAAGTCGACTTCAAGAAAGCGATCGACGAAGTTCTTCTGAAAAATAAGTAAGCAACGCAATAATCTTACTGAAAGGACTCCTGAAAGTGCAGGCAGATAAAACAAAACTGCCGGCTTTCAGGAGTTTTTATGTTTACAATTTATCCGTGCAATACATCCTTCATATCAATGACAGGCCACGGCTTGTAATTGCGCCAGGCTCCGCGGGTAAAGTCAGGTATGGCAACCGAACAGCTCTTGTTCAGTACGGAACGTTCGCTCAACTCGACGATAGATGACCAGGCAGCTGCGTCATACACGCTCTGATCAAGCGGATAACCGTTACGCAGGCAGTAGATCAGACGCCAGTCCATGATAAAATCCATGCCGCCATGACCGCCGACTTTTTTCGCCCGTTCGCCGATATATTTGCTTAATGGATGTTCATATTCAGCCATCACATCTTTCTGCGGTCCCTCTTTCAGGAACGAATGCGTATCAGGCTGGATAGCTACTTTTCTCTCCGGATACTTGACAGCCATGCCTTTGGTTCCCTGTACCAGATGGATGCGGGAATAGGGACGCGGGGAGGTCGTGTCATGCTGGATCATGATGGATTTGCCATTGACGGTATGGATGATAGTTGTATTCATATCGCCCAGCGCATAACGTTCCGAAAGGGTTATACGTTCATCATCTGTCAGGTTTTCTTTTGCCCAAAGTGCCAGCCCGAACTGGTTGGTGGAGACAGACGAAAGATAATCCATCCGGTCTCCCTGATTAATACCCAGTATTTGGGCCACCGGCCCCAGACCGTGTGTCGGATACGGATTTCCTGTATGGTATTTACTGTATTCCAGACGCCAGTGTTTATAATAACCTTTAAACTTCGATCCTCTCAGATCATGGATATAAGCGCCCTCGGTGTGAATAATTTCTCCCAACAATCCCTGTCGCGCCATATTCAAGGTAGCTAGTTCAAAGAAGTCGTAACAACAATTTTCCAGCATCATACAATGAAGCCGGGTTTCTTCCGCCTTATCGACCAATGCCCAACAGTCTTTTACCGTCAGTGCGGCAGGGACTTCGATAGCGACGTGTTTTCCATGATCCATAGCGTAAAGGGCGATAGGCACATGTAGTTCCCAGGGAGTGGCGTTATAGATCAGGTCGATGTCATCACGTTCGCACATCTTTTTCCAGTCTTCTTCACCCGTGTAAGCTACAGCTTCTTTCCGGTTACTGTTTTTAAGGGTTTTCTGGCTATTGGCTATCCGTTCCGGGTTCAGATCACAGATAGCAACGATCTCCGCTCCTTCAATCTGTGCCATGCGTTTTACGGCTCCGGCTCCCCTGCCCAAACCGACGACACCGACACGGACGGTGCTCAAGGGTTTGCAACGTAATCCTAAAACAGATTTTCCTTTTGCCGGAGGTGATAAATCCTCCACGGGAGAGAAAGAGGTTGATACAGCCGGTGCGGAAGCAGCACTCAGGTCCTTGCCTACAACGATAGCTGCGCTTCCGGCCAATGATTTTCTTAGAAATTGCCTTCTGTTAATGCTCATGATAATAGATTTTAGATTAAGTGACATTGATATGAGTTGACAAAATAAGAAATAATTTTCACATCTGCTATTTTTCTAAAAAAAATGTAGTTTGTTTTCTTATTATTAATCAGGAAGATAGACTACATCAGAAATAGGACATGAAAAAAAGTATACAAAAAAGTTCGCACAGTTCTTGCGAGATTGAAAATTATCACTACCTTTGCACTCGCAAAACAGAAATACTGAATGCCTCTTTAGCTCAGTTGGCCAGAGCACGTGATTTGTAATCTCGGGGTCGTTGGTTCGAATCCGACAAGAGGCTCAAAAAAGTTGACAGTGGAAAGTTGACAGTTGACAGTTAATGTCGCTTTCCAGTTTTAAATCTGTCAACTGTCAATTATCAACTGTCAACTTTTAGGGCAGTTACCAGAGTGGCCAAATGGGGCTGACTGTAACTCAGCTGTCTTTCGACTTCGGTGGTTCGAATCCATCACTGCCCACAGAGAACCTCAGGAATTTATTTTCTGAGGTTTTTCATTTTACCAAAGTTTCGTTTGTAAAGCATCCACGTTTTCATCTGAAAAAACGTAAGTATTTTCCTAAATCTCCCGGCGACTTTTTGTAAATGGATAGGCATCGCTTTATCAATGGGTAAGTACTTATTTTCAAGCTCTGCCTACTTATCTATGTTTTTACTCAATCGGAATCACCTCAGTGATTTTGCTTGTTTACCTATTGATAATCTTGGCATAAGCAGGTGACGCCGCATCTAAAAACAGCGTCACCCTCCATCAACAAACAGGTGACGCCGGACAAAACTCCGGCATCACCTATCAGTCATTGAATATCAACGTATAATCTCTGTATTTCGAAAGATGACGCTGAAAATCGTTCAAACGTTGAAGTACAGCGCGAATTTTATACAATAGAATTCTTCTTTGTAAATTCAATGATCTCGCTGATATGGCCAAAAGCAAGACCTGTCACCGTATCAGCACAACCATAATAAATAGCGATACGATCCGATTCGGGATCATGCAAGGCGGCACATGGGAAAGTAACGTTAGGAACATCTCCCATACATTCATACTCTTTCTGCGGAGAAAGCAGATAAGGACCTGTGCGATATTTAATCTTCCAGGGCTGATCCAAATCCAACAAGGCAGCACCAAAGCTATATACATAGCCGTTACAAGACTGTAACACGCCATGATAGATCAGCAACCATCCTTCCGATGTCTCGATAGGAATAGGACCTGCACCCACCTTCAGGCATTGCCATGCACTCACTTCGAACGGAGCCGGAGCCATCACATGACGATGTTTTCCCCAGAAACACATATCGGGAGATTCGCTGTAGAAGATATCGCCGAACGGTGTATGCCCGTTATCACTCGGACGACTCAGCATGGCAAAATTACCGTTGATCTTACGCGGGAACATCACACCGTTACGGTTGAAAGGCAGATACGCATTTTCCAGCTGGTGGAATGTTTCGAAATCGAACGTATAAGCTACACCGATTGTCGGGCCGTGATAGCCGTTGCACCAGGTGATGTAATAACGGTCTTCGATGAAGCAGACGCGCGGATCATAAGCGTAAACAAACTTTCCGATCTCTTCGTCATCACATTCGAACTCCAGCTTTGTTTCAGAAATATTCCAATGGATAGCATCGGCACTGAAACCTACATGCAAACGCATACGGCGGTTCGTGTCGTCACAACGGAATACACCAGCATAGCCTCCCTTGAAAGGAACGACTGCACTGTTGAATACACTGTTGGATGTCGGGATGATATCACGCGGTATCACCGGGTTATTCGAATATCTCCAGATCACATCCTTACAATCGGCCGGGCGGTCTTCCCAAGGCATGTCAGGCAGCGGTTCGCCAATAATTTTCAGTTTATCCATTTTATCGATTTGTTTTAATTTGACAATACAAAGTTACTTCTTTTCGTCCAATTTCAATTCTTTCATCAATTCATTATATTCCACTTCATCTTTGCTCATCTTGTCATACCAGTTCTTCTTCAGAACAAGCGTTGTGATGGCAAGGATCAGTACACTGGTCAGCAACGGCATACCTTCACGGATCACGATATACATCGGGATAATGGTCAGGCACATCTGCCAGATAATACCGATCGCCACATTGAACATATCACGTTTGAAGTTTTTGTTGGCTTTCACCTGCGGATATTTGGCAACCACCTTATCGTGAACCGGCTTCCAGAAACCCCACGGACGTATGGTAATATAGAAACGTTCAAGTGTCTCGTCTTCTACCGGAGGAGCGGAATAGGTACCGACCACACAACCGATCAAAGACACAACCAGCAATACCGGGAAGTAGAACAACGGCAACATCGGAGCATTGTTGGCATATTCCCCTACTCTTTCTACGAAATGACCGTCCACCATCGTGTAACCGTCAAAGATAAACGGACAAACCATAGCAGCCAGGATACCGGTGATCATTCCCCAGAAATAACCGTTACCATTGAAACGCCACCAGTGCCATTTCAATAGGTTAGCAGCAATATAACCTCCGTACAGAGCCGAAGTAATCCATTGCAGCACGGAGTTCACACTCTCTACAAAGAATCCGATCACTACACTAACGACCACCACGCCGACTGTCACTATGTAGCTGGCACGGATCATCGTCTTGTTACTGGCATTCGGATTGATATATTTCTTGTAAATATCATTCACAATATAAGCGGGAGCCGCATTAGCGGTGGAAGCGAAAGTAGACATAAACGCCGCCAGCAATCCCGCCAGCAACAAACCACATACGCCAACGGGCACGAACTGGTTGATTGCATTCGGAAGAATCAGCTCAAAGTCGATCGCGCCTGTCTTTGTTGTCAAATCCAAATCCTTGAAGAAAGCCAGGGCAAGAATCGTGAAGCCCATGATCATCAGATAACGCGGGATCAGCAAGATTACGGGAACCGAACCACTCATCAAAGCAGCCTCTTTACCGCTACGGCAGGAAAGAATCTTCTGCATATCATAGTTAGGCGCAGGACCTGCCATACTATTGAATACTCCTTTAAAGAGCATCATCATAATAAAGATTCCAAACAGGCCATACTGGTCATTCATAATCTTTTCATTCACGTCGCTGAAGATATCCGTCCATTTCAAGTCTAGCGTCCATCCGGGCATCAGACTGTCCCATCCGGCAGGCACGATAGAAGCCAGCATTTCCGGGCTTACCTTCATCATAGCGATAACGGCTATCGTAATACCAGCAACCGTCATTATGGCGAACTGCACCACATCGGTCCACACGATACTCAGCATACCGCCCAGCATCACATAGATGGTGGCAATAGCAGTAAAGAAGATACCGTAGGCATGCGGCACATATTCTGCCGGAATATCGAATGGAACAAACTGGGAAACATAATCCCAGGGGAAGAATATTTCCATAAACTTACCCACACCGATAAAACCGTAGCTAAGGAATCCCAGCACACCGATCAGGGCATAGATAACAACAATTGTGTGTGACAAACTAGCACCTCTGTTCTTTCCGAAACGTGTCTGAATCCATTCAGCTCCTGTCAGCACATTCGAACGGCGCAGCCATACAGAAAGATAGACCATCAGAAAGATCTGGTTGAACACCGGCCACAGCCAGGGCACCCAGGCACTTTTAATTCCATAAATAAAGGCTAGTGTAACCATCCACATAGTACCAGAGATATCGAACTGGCCGGATGCGTTAGACAAGCCTAACATATAAAAAGGAAGAGTTTTACCTCCTAAGAAGTAGGAGTCCATGTTTTTCGACGCTCTTTTCTTCAGAATTAATCCGATTACGATCATTGCCACCAGATAAAGTCCGATGATAAAGATGTCGATTGGTTGCAATTTCATGATATTGATTTTGTTTTTAGGTTTAACGTTTGGCAAAGATATATAAATAGTTGACAGTTGACAAGTGACAGTTGACAGTTATTCCGGCTTTCAGCCGAATAGGTTCATTTTCATGAAACAAACTGTCACTTGTCAACTGTCAACTGTCAACTGTTAATTGTCAATTGTCAACTTGTTAGTCGATCGGACAAACAGAAGAGATCATGCCAAATGTGTCATTATCATTCAAGCTCCAGATCACTTTATTGTTACCGTCGATCTCCATCAACTGCGGATTGTTCGATTCCTTTGCACTCGGATCGTGTCCCTGCCAGTTGCAGATATACAGACCGTTGTTTGATGTAGGCAGCAACTGAGCTACGAAGAACAGGGAAACACCTTCAATATCGGTAGCACCGATCTTACGGATCACTTCACCCTTATCCAGATTTACTTCCATCAAAGAATGTCCGTCACCGCAAGCGACCATATAATTGCCGTTGTCCAGCAATACAGTACTATACGGAGTACCTTCCAGCTTGGTTGTCCGAACCAGTTCGCCGGCAGGAGATATTTCACGCACTTCAGAAGTAGCGAAAAGAGGCATCAGGTAGTTGCCTGCCTTGTTCTTATTCACCTGGCGGAACTGAGCATGCGGATGGTCGATACCTGTTTCGTATTCTGTTTCAGAAAGAATTTCACCCTTCGGGCTTACTTCCATGATCTTAGCCGGGTGTCCGCACCATGCCAACAGGTAGTTACCGTCAGGCAGGATACGTGCAGTCTGCATTTCGCAAGTATCAGGAGCTGCGATGTTCCATATTTCCTTCTGATCGCGGGAGATCAGCTTCGCACCTTTTTTATAAGCAAACAAAATGTTACCGTCCGGAGTAGCTACAGCCGAGTTACATTCCCAACCTTTTTGCAAAGGATGTTCCCATTCAATCTGTTTGGTATTCTTGTCGATGATAACGACTTTATTCCAACCGGAACCGGCTAACAGTAATTTCTGAGCCTTCTGCTGGCAGGATGTAGCGGCAAGCAGGAAAAGAGCAGAGCACAATAATGTGAATATTTTCTTCATGGCAATTTCTATGTATTATGTTATGATTCAGATACAACAAGGGGCAGAGTAGCGCCCCGCCCCTTTGAAGTATAATTAATTATTTAGATAAATCCTGGAACATTTCAAATCCTTGCTGCGGAGTCAAACCGTCATGAACCACTGCATGAACAGCCTGAATCATAGCAACCGGGTTTTCAGACTGGAATACATTACGTCCCATATCCACACCGGCAGCACCGTCGTTGATTGCTTTGTAGCACAGATCCAATGCTTCCAGTTCAGGCAATTTCTTACCACCTGCGATCACAACAGGAACCGGAGTAGCGGCAACAACCTTTTCGAAACCTTCGCAATAGTAAGTCTTCACGATATTTGCACCGTTTTCAGCACAGATACGAGAAGCCAGACCGAAATAACGAGCATCGCGAGCCATCTGTTTGCCGACAGCAGTTACACCCATTACAGGAATACCATAACGTGTACCTTTATCTACTGCCTTATACAAGTTTGCGATTGTTTTAGCTTCGTGTGCCTCGTCGCCGATAGCCAACATAACAGCCATAGCTGAAACGTTCATACGGATAGCATCTTCTATATCGATCAGAACATTGTCATTCAGTTCTGTCAGAATAGATGTTCCGGCATCCGAACGCAAACAGATTGGTTTGTTTGTTGTAGTCGGGATAGTAGACTGAAGAATACCGCGTGTACACATAATACAATCAGCATAATCAATCAGCGGTACGATATTCAAGTCGATACGTTCCAAACCTGAAGTCGGTCCCATAATGAAACCATGATCGAATGCCAACATTACAGCTTTGCCTGTCTTCGGGTTGAAGATACGGGATAAACGATCTTTCATACCCCAGGGAAGGTTTTCAGCACCCTTCACATGGAAACTTTGTTGTTGAGAGTTAACACCTAAACCGAAGTTTGAGCCTTCTCTCAAATCATCTAAATCTGCCATTTTTCTATTTTCTATATTAAAAAGTGAATTATTCAATTATAATGCTTCTGCAAAAGAGGCTAACATGCAGCTCCATGATGTAGCACCGCTATCGGCATAACCGATAGAACGTTCACCGTAGTTACGGGCACGTCCGAAGTTCGCTTTCATATCTACTGTTTTCTTTGCACCTTCCAAAGCTGCGTTGGCACCAGCTGTCATGATTTCCTTGATGTCGTCCGATTCACAAGCCTGAATAGCTTCGATAGCAGGAACCAAAGCGTCCATCATCGTTTTGTCGCCCGGTTGTGCTTTTGTCTGTTTCTGCACGTTGGCAAGGCCGCCGGCAAACATTTTCTTCACACCTTCGGCATCCAGTTCGGTTCCGGCAGCGCTGTCGCTCATGCCAAGGAAGAATGCACCTAACAGGGTACTTGTCGATCCGCTGGTTTCCAGCATCACGCCAAATCCCATATCATTCAGCATAGATTTAAATTCCGTTCCTTTTTCCGAGCCTTTAACGACAACAGAGAAAGCAGTTACGATAGCCTGTCCGTGATCGCCGTCACCGATTACCGCATCCAGTTTGGAAAATTCGTCTTCGCGGGCTTTGATATGCGTTAGGGCGTTATTCAGCATACCTTTGAAAGCCTCAATAGTCAGTTGTTTCATGTTATTTGTTTATTTACCAATAGTTGTCCAATACGGTGCGTTTGCACTCTTGTTCTTCAAATAATCGATGTGGTCTGCATCCAAAATACCCATGATCATCTGGAAACCAGCCTGTTCCTGAACTGTCAGGATTTCCTGGATACGGCCGAATACTACTTCCAAACCACGAGCTTCCAGTTCTTTGTAAGCTTTGCGGAAAATAATATTCAATTCCATGTGAGTAGTTGCACCTACACCGTTGATGATAAGCATCATCTTGTCACCGGCTTTCGGCTGCAGTTGCTGGCAAAGCAGATCAACCATTTCAGCAGCTGTAGCGTCGGCAGATACTAACGGTTTCTGACCGCCACCACCTTCACCGTGCTGTCCCATACCGATTTCCATAACACCGGCAGGCAGGTCAGTGATTGTAGCATTGTTCTGCGGATGTGTACAAGAGCGCATAGCAACAGCCAAAGTAGCTACTTTTTCGTTATAACGTTCGCCGATCTCGATCAGTTCATCCAAAGACTTGCCTTCGTCTGCAGCAGCACCCAGGATTTTATACAAAGGAACGCAACCAGCCAGACCACGACGATCTTCTGTCGGTGCGCCGATACCTGCACTGATATCATCATGAGTCAGGATCTGTTTTACTTTGATACCTACGCGTTCTGCCAACTGGCATGCCATGTTTGCACTCATCACGTCACCAGAATGGTTCAATACAACCAACAGGATACCGGCTTCACGTTTCATCAACTGCAAAGCCTGGAACAGACGCTGTGCACCCGGAGCTGCGAATACGTCGCCCACTACAGAGCAATCCAGCATACCGTCGCCAACGAAACCGCTCAATGCAGGTTCGTGACCGGAACCGCCCAAAGTAACGATAGCTACTTTATCTTCGCTTTTCGGATTTGCACGTACTACGATATTTTCTCCAGCCAGTTTAACCTGGTCAGGATAAGCCAGTACATAACCTTCCAGCAATTCCGGAGTTATTTGTTCAGGATCATTTATAAATTTAGTCTTAATTTCTGCCATGGTGTTTTTCCTCCTTGTTTCGTTTTAGGTTTATAAATTATTTAATTTCCATTAATTCGATAGCGATGCCTTCTTCTTCGATGAAAGCAATAGTAAGATGTTCGTCGCATACAGCCGGACCGAAGATAACTTTTGCATCTTTCAGCGCTTCTTCCAATGAAGGAACCGTGTAAGCGATATGACCATTCGTTTTAACCAGATCAGGCAAGCAGCTGGCAGCAGGATCGTCAAATTTCAGAAATTCGATCTTGTTAGGACTCTTGCTGTAATCGGTTAACCATACGTTCAAGCCTTCGTTGAACATTGCACCTTCTTTCTGTTCGTTGGTAAGGATACCTACATGATTATAAGTTCTCATGATCATTAAAATTTAATGTTAAACTTGTATATTAATAATTCATTCATTTTCCTTTATCTTATTATACCCGATTCTCGATAATATCCCCAAAATCACCACTACGATTCCAACCATATAGAGATATGTAAAGATTCCGTGTACATTGTCGTTCTGTCCGTATGAATGCATTCCGCTCAGGAAATAATTCACTCCGAAGAATGTCATCAGGACAGAAGAGAAAGCCACTACCGAGCAAAGGTTAAACAGCCAGTCGCTATACCAGCGTTTTACCAGATGCAGGTGAGTAACGACCGCATACACCACCATCGTGATCAGTGCCCATGTTTCTTTCGGGTCCCATCCCCAGTAACGTCCCCATGATTCGTTTGCCCACACAGCTCCCAGGAAAGTTCCGACCGTCATCAACGCCAAACCGACCCAAAGCGCCATTTCGTTTACGATGGTCAATTCTTTGATACGGGCTTTCAGCAAGGCTGTATTTTTCTTTCCGGCAATACTTGTTAGTACCAGATTGGTCAGTCCGATCAGGCAACTGATACCGAAGAAACCATATGCAGCCACAATAACAGCCACATGGAACATCAGCCACGGCGATTTCAATACGGGAACCAGCGGGTTGATCTCCGGATCCATCCAGTTCAGTCCGGAAACGAACAGGATAATTCCACCGAACAAAGTAGCCAGTGCAAAGGTCACCGTACTGCGGCGCACGAATAACAAACCAGCCAGGACAGTTGCCCAGGCCACATACACCATTGTTTCGTATGAATTACTCCACGGTGCATATCCGCCGATATACCAGCGCATCCCCATTCCATACATATGGTAAGTAAATACGAGCAACACCCCTACCCCCAATATCCAGATACCGAACTTCATCCACTTCTGCTGCTTGAACAGCATAACGAACGAAAGGACCAGCAACAAACCGCCCAGGATCAGATAACCTATCTTACACTGACGGAATACATCCATCTTATTATATTTAAGCTCAGCTTCAATCCTTTTAGCCGAGATATCGAGTGTCTTGTTCTTTGCCTGCTGATACGTGCCGATCATATCGATCACCTCGTCAGCCTTCGACCAGTCACCTTTCTGCAAGGCATCCTGCACTTCTGCCAGATACCATCCCATAATACGGGAAACGAACATGGAGTCTTTCCCTGTAAATGCAGACAGATCGTCACCGGCAGCATACCATTTATGATTAGGATCGTCCTCTTTCGGAAACAGATTCAGCATCTGGTAATTGATCAGCTGATGAAATATATTGATCTGCTCATCGAGTTTAAGCAAGTCTTTATCGAAACGGGTACGCTGGGCAGGCATCTTGTTATAGGCTTCTTCCAGCTTTTCCTGTAATTTATAATCTCCATTCTTATCGAACACCTGCAGATAAGCACATTCACCGTCTGTCAAATCATAATAATTTGCCAGCTCCGGATTGGATAAAGCGATGAAAGGTACACGCATCCACATGTCCGGCATAGCCAGCAGGCTCAACAGGAACTGATCGGAATTTAATTTACCGATCTTATCCGCTTTGTGCAGTTTGCGCAGGATCTCCGAAGAGAATGTATTGATAGGCATCATACGTCCACTATGGGACTGAATGGGCAATGCCCCGAATTTTGCCGCATGTTCCGAAGATACCGCATATTTCTGCACGGCATCCAGCATGGGCGAAGTTTCTTTTTTTGCGTCCACCGATACCGATAAAGCCAGTAACGCAAGGATCATGGTTGCCGATTGAGCAACAGAACGCAGCTCCTTTAAACGACGGCTCAACGCCATAAAACGGGAGTTCTTCCCTACCAGGGAAATAATAAGTCCGATCACCAACAGCAGGTAACCGGTATACGTTATGTTCCGTCCTGCCACATCACGGTTGACGGAAAGTACGGTACCCTGTTCATCCGGATCGTAAGAAGCCTGGAAGAAACGGTAGCCTTTTATATCTAATACGTTATTCATAAATACCCGTTCGCGACGTGTCTGACCATCTACATGTACCAGCAATTCGCTTTCGTAGGAAGACGGGCTGGACGAACCTGGATAGCGGGTCAAAGTAAATTTCTCCAGTTCCACAGTGAAAGGTAAGGTATGGAAAGTAGTCAGATCGCCCTGGCGGACTGCTATCTGATCTGTTGATTCTCCTTCGCGGATATGAAGGATTCCTTCTTCACCGAACTGGAAAGAAGTAAGGGCGCCAAGAAGGATAATAATAAAGGAAGTATGAACGAGCATCAAACCCCATCTGCGGAGTTTTAAATACTGATACTTAACAGCAATGACGAGAAAATTAGCGACTAAAAGAAATTGCAACAAAAAGAATAAAGGAGAATAATAAATCATCGCTTTGGCAGCAGCCGTACCATGATACTTTTCAATAAAAGTGGCAACAGCCAGACCAAAACCATAAAGAAGTAACAAAACGATCGTTGTTACAAAGGATGAGAATATTCTTTCGAGAGTTGCTTTCATTTGATGTTCTAATTAAGTTATGCCGTCAAAGATAAGAAATTTCAATTAAGTGACCCCGGCCTTTCCGGGGCCACCTAATAGATATTATCTATATCTGGGACATATCTTAGGGATTAGTCTTCGATAATTACACGGAAACCTACGTTAAATACACGCTGATACGGATAGTATGCTTTACGTGCATAAGCTGTAGAGAATTTCGGACGTTCGATATATGAACCACCACGAGCCACTTTGTGGTCGGAAGTCAGTTTTGACTTCGGATTATAAGGATAAGGTACATAATCTGAACGGGTCCATTCTGACACATTACCGTGCATGTTATACAAACCGAACGGGTTGGCTTCGTAAACCTTCTCGCCTGTCTGGATCAACTGACCATCGTCTACACCTTCTTCTTTCGGCAGATAAGTATAATACTTATACCACATAGAATTTGGAGACATAGGTTTCGGGTCAACACCACTTACCGCGAACAGTAAAGTAGTTTTGTCAGCCAAGTTCTCATATTTACCGAAGTCTGTATTCATATCACCATACCAGAAATCACTGTTGCTACCTGCGCGACAAGCCCATTCCCATTGTGCTTCTGTCGGAAGCGTAATGTTCAAGCCTGTCTTTTCGCTCAGTTTCTTACAATATTCCATAGCATCGTTGTAGCTTACACGGATAACCGGTTGATTCGGCTCGTTAGCCGGATAACCCTGTACCACGTGGTCTTTCCATAACTGGTCTACGAAACGGCTGTCGTGATCCGGATTGATTACGTTAAACTGCTGGTTGGTTACTTCCATTTCACCCATCCAGAACGGTTTGTCGATCTTCACTTTAGCTGTAGGATAAGCATCCGATTCGCCATTGTAGCTACCCATTACGAATTCACCTGCAGGAATACGAACGAAATTGATCTTCACACCCGGAGCGATTTCCACCTCTTTGCGATTGCTGGTTTCCTTGGCAAGCATGTCTTTGATAGCAGCTTTGTCGAACGGCCAACCTTTAGCCTTCACTTCTTTCACCTTTACAGGAGCCGCCTTTTCAGGCATAACCGGAGTAATCGGACCCTGTGCTTTCAAATAAGAAGCATAGTCAGCGATTTCCTTCTTCCAGTCTACACCCATACCGTTAGCATACTTGTCAGTCAGTTCCTTACGACGTTCGATCTGATCGAATCCCTGGTATGGAATAATTTCCTTACCCAGAACATTGGCATCGAAGTAACCTTTATCAGGAGCGTTATAGTCAATCCAGTTGTACAGTTTCAACCATTCTGCATCTGTCAGTTTCACGTTATGGTGACCTTTCTTCAGGATACGAACCAATTCACTGGTGTTCGGATGATATTCATACGGCTGAAGAACAACCATATCACCTTCACCGCCCTGACGATGTACGTACGGATGGATATTCAAGTAAGAAGTACCATAACCCAGTTTGTCTTTCTTACCGCCGCGCAAGTCGAATGCTTTGCCTTCGCCATTGTGACAAGCGATACAAGCACGATCCAGGATCGGCTGAATTTCCAGGTCGAATGTAAATGAACGAACGCCACCTTCCGGAGCTCTCAAAGGAGCAGCAGCTTTCTGAGAAGCCATTACACGCTTAGGAATAGGAATCTGGTTCTGGTCTTCGTGACAACCGATACAAGAAACCACTTCACCCGGCTGACCAGTTACCCAACTACGCATCCACTGAACAGCAACGCCATCCTTATCGATTGGCTGGATAGAGATCGGTGTATTAGCCGGAACTTTGAAGATTGCTGAACCGTCTTCTTCAACAGGAACAGTACCTAACAAACGTTTGATATCCCAACCACTCTGAATACCATGCCAGTTATGGTCAGAACGAGTCTTCACATAAGCATATTCGTAAGCATGCAGACGAAGCTCCTTTACAGTTCCGCGAGGAATACCGCGCAGACCTTCACCTTCATAAATATCCTGAATAAAGATAGTAGCTTCTTTTTCATTCAACTTCACACGATCAGGAATTGCCGGAGGAGTTTTAGTTTCCTTCACCAGGATCGGGCTGATATAACCTTCACCCTCTGCCTGCATCAAACAAGTTACGTTATCATAGATGTCGACCAGATAAAGTCCCCACAATGACTGAGGATTCAATTTGGCAGCAACCAGGAAATATTTGTCGTTCAACGGAGTCGGTTTTACGAACTGCGGCCATACACCATTTACCAGTTCGTCTTTGATCAGCTCCTGGATAGGACGGTTACGATGAGGAATTTCCTGTACCATACCCTGAACATTCTTACGGCCTTTTGTCGGATCGAAGATAATCAGACGTCCTGAACGGGCAACCCCGTGGTGACCGGAAATGATACCTACGAAAGCAGAGCCATGCCCTGGCAACGGTTGGATATCGAATGTACTGTTCGGGAACATTGAACCGCTACCATACAGTGCTTTGTTCTCCGTTCCGTCCGGGTTCATATGCATTACGATACGAGAATAGTAGTGAGTCAGGTCAGTATATTCCCAACGAGTGTACATCACACGTCCGTTGTTCATAACAACCGGGTTCCAGTTTGCATCCTGGTCGAAAGTCAAACGACGCAGGTTCTTTGTCTGCGGAGTATACAGAACCATATTACCTACCGGGTCATCACCGCTTACACAAGGAACACCCTGGTAACCGATGTTAGAGTTAGCGATAATACGTCCGTCCGGCAGATAAGTACCGTCATAAAATTCCAGATCCGGCTCTTCGTTTTCTACCAGTTTTTTGCAACCTGTTCCGTCCAGCTTCACTTCATATACGTTCCAACGTTTATCGTTTTCACCCATCAAAGTCGTGAACATTACGCGGTCAGCATTCCAGTGCATTCTCAGGTCAGCGATAGAAGCATCAGCTACGATCGGTTTGAAAATGCTCTTCATCTGCATATCGCCACGCAGGTTTGTCAGCTCGATGATCTCTGCATTGAAACCGCTACGACGTGCAGATTCCTGGTTACTCCAGTTATTAGCCTGTGTACCCAGGTCCGGCGCCATTGCCTGACGTGCTCTTGAACCTAATTTATAACGTACAGCGACGATCTTGTCAGCATCCAGCAGCGGGTTACCCACCAGGATAGCCTTTTTGTTTTCCAATGCTTTGCGGGCATCAGCCATTGCTTGTTCGTCACCTTTATAAATACCGCTGAAACCTTTCTGCTGAAGTTTTACCAATTCGTCCAGCATCGGCTGATACTTGGCTGCATCAAAACCTTTCTGCTTGCTCATATCTGCAAATGCCAACTTGATAGCATCGACATTCAGCCATTCCAGGTCACCCTGCAATGCATAAACATCCTGAAGTTTTTCAAACAGTTCCAGATATTTGCGGATCTGAGTATTTACATCTTTCTCGTTGGCGATCTGCTGAACGACACTCTTATAATAAGAACCGTCTTTCAACTTTCCGATCATAGCGTCTACTGCCTGTTTTTCAACAGAAGCATCCGGAGTGATCAGCCATGTATCCAAACCGTCCATCATAGCGCCCAGCATACCGATCTGTTCCGGATATTTAGCGATCAGTTCGTCGCCAACAAATTTCGGAACCACATTCAATGCCTGGAAATACACGCTACCGCCGGAAGAAGTATCGTCGATACCTACTTCAGCTTCAAAGCGAACGTATTCACCTTTAACAGGATAAACCAAAGTTCCGTTTGCATGGCAGAAAACACCGTGTTTGTATTCTTTGCCGGCAATGAAAATCTCATGGTCGTAAGCGTTAATATTCATTTTAGGCTTTGCCCAACCGGCAACACCATATTCGAAAGGAACTTCATCCAACCAAACAGCAGTACCGTCCGCTTTGATCAAACGAGCGTTACCCCAAACAGCCTGGTCGTAATCAGTACCATCGGGACCTCCGGCAGTGATAAGCACCAACTTATCCACGCCTTTCAAATCCACAGCAAAAGGCTCTGCTTTTTCTTTATGCTTCTTCCAAGTGGAAATAACTGGCATATTAGCCTTCTGAAGCTGAGTCTGCAGTTCTGTTTTTGCTTTAATTGATGCATCAATCCAAGTATCCGCCTTCTTTTGTTTCGGACCAGCCGAAACAAGGAAGGATGTGGATAAAAAGAGTGATACTAATAAAAAATATTTATTCATGTATCTTTATTAAATAAGGTAATAACAACTACGATTGAATATCATTAAAGAGAAGCCTTAGGATTTGTAAAACGAAGGCCGTCGTTATCATGGTAACATGCCCATTCGTCAACAATAGCACCTTCCGGACCTGCCATCATGAAGTGGAATGATTCCAGTTCTTTCAAGCGTAATACATCGCCTACATTCTGAACAACAAAGTTTTTGCTCTTGATAGCGCCATGACTTGCAGGAATTGCCGGAGCATTCGGAGTTTCGTCACCAATTACAGAGAAGTTATAAACCCATCCCTTTTCAACCATCCATGATTCATGTTTTGCAGGGAATTTAGTTTTTACGTGAGCGTGTTCAGGGATCATCTGTCCCGGAAGCAGGTAGATAGCGTGAGCAAAATATCCGTGTTCTGCATCGTTGATCCAGAAAATACCGCCCATACCAACGTTTTCAAAGTCACCCAGACCGAAGTCGGTAACCCACATGTCTTTAGCCATCAGTTCTGTGAAAGGTACATCATAAAATTTAAACATGTCTTTCATAGCTTCGATAGCTACTTTCTGATCGAATTTGCCGTCTTTGTAGAAGTCGGCGTTTGTGTACTTCTTAGAATACTTCATTTCCTTATTATTTTTAGTGTTATCACAAGTGCATTGTTCAGGACATTCAGTCGCATCAGCTGTCTTGTTAGCAGTGTTTCCTGTACAAGCGACCATAGAGCATAAAGCCAGCCCCATAGTCATCATTTTTAAGTTCAATCCTTTTTTCATTTTGTTTTTAATTTATGTTAGTAATATTTGCTATTTTTCGTCAAACGGTCAACATCATCCCAAACAGGATTACAACACTGCTATTCCCTCAATCTCTATTAATAATTCATCCCGGCAAACATCAGCCCACATATAAGATATGGGGATATTCAACCCGTATGCATTTAAAAGTCTTTCTGACTCTTCATAGAAAGACTTATCTTTCAGATAGACCCGAAGCATTTTAAGCTTTGCTTCACCTATCAGCTCCGCTATATTCTCCATCGTGATATGAAGCTGACGATCCAGCCCCACTCCTATCAGGCTTTCTTCGCCACGAATGGCAGCCGTACCCGATATATAAACCAACTCACGATCACCGAACGTCATACTTTTGGCACGTTCGAACTTCGGAGTCGTCTTCTTGCAATGAGCTGCTTCCAGCACACCTTCTGAATAAGCATGGGCAGCTACTTGCAATTTGTTATCGATCGGTGTTGCATAGCAATCCGGATTCGAGAACAAGGCTGCATCCAGATCAACCAATATACCTCCCAGGTTTGCACCGATACCTGTTGCTGCCGGGTAGCCGTTCTCCCAAGTCGTCATAGCATAATAGTCGCTACGGGCATTATTGAATATCTGGTAATGCTGGTCTTCCCCATCAAATTTCGTGATCTGCTCGATATAATTCCACTGACGGATGATACTATTGATAGGGAAACCTTCCTTTCTCAACAAGTCGGATACCAGCTTGAACACTTCCTTCGACTGCTGCTCGATACCAAAATTAATAACATCACCGTGGAAACCGCCGGCAAACAAAAAACGACCGCTGCCATTTTCCAGCAACACATACGGGAATGTCCCGATATATTTATAGGTTATATGGTCACCTTCATCCGGTGTATACATATGAGCTTCCAACACCAGCCCACCGTTCAACGGAGGCTGAGAGACATAAGTCAATACCGGCTCATGGTTCCCATAATATTTACGTACCCTCTCACGCAGTATGATACGACGTGAAACATATTGTTCATTATCACTCGGTGTGCCGAAAAAGGCCAACCTGAATATTTGTTTGTCACGCGGTAATTGAGCTAATAGCTTATCTACCATTATTTCAAAACCCGCCTTCTCCGTAGAATAAATGTTATAGTGTATCTTATCGCAATAATTCATCGATCCCTCCTTTTAGAGTGAATTTACATATTCAACCAAAGCCTCAATATCTTTCTTGGACACTTTCTTATCGATTCCATGTTTGTGCACTTCAAAGACTTCTTCCATTGTAGCTGCACGGCCATCGAAAAGATAAGGAGCCGTACGCCAAACTTCCCTTAAAGTCGGAGTATCCCATCCCTTTTCAAATTCAACATCTTCACCAATGCGATGATATTTCATATCTGTATAATAAGGTCCGCTATGACATTCGCCACATTTCAGTTTTTCAAACACCTTGCGTCCTTCTTTTGCCAGATCCGACAGTTCACCATTTACCAAAAGAGGACTTGGTACCGGACGCAATGCTTTCAGATATTCATCCACACAGACGGCATCTTCTTCAGAAATATCAAAGAACTGAATGAAATTATATCCTGCACGTACAGCAATCTCTGCATGGGCACGGATACCGGAGATCATATTCGGAGGTGTCACATGGCTAAACAACATGCTCTTACAATTCTTGGAATTACCAACACCGTCATTCATCAAATCCCAGTTCATACCGTCCGTACGCGCATCACCCGGATGGCAGCCGTTACAGCTCTGCCAGTTCTGGAAACAGTGGGAGGCATCATTGAAATACTTTTCCCCTTTATTGATATCGGATTCAGTACGTCCCGGATTCAGCTCCGTAGCAGTGATTTCCCGTGTGTTTATATCCATCACATTCAGGACATCCGCAAAATAAGTAGGAATGATCAACTTTCCATCGGTAAGTACCATCGAACGCGGACCGTTGCCCTGCAAAGGAATACGTTCGCGAATACCATACAGGAAGTTCAGGTCATAATCCAATACAGCTTTATTGGGATATGCTTCAAACTTCTCACGCAAAGCCGGGTGATCGATCACACTGACTTCGTGCGTTCCCGAATGAGATATATAAATATGGTCGTTATCACAATCGATACTCCAGATACCGGCAGCACCTCTTTCCGGCTCGTCGACAACAACGGCACCGACAAATTCCTGCTTTTCCGTATCAATGATACTGAAAGCACTTGTATTCATCCAGCCCTGTTGCAACTGTGAAGTCGGCACGGCAAAACGTCCGAGGTTGTGAGATACATAAACATACTTTCCGTCCGGTGTAATACAAATGCCACGCAAAGCATTACTACCGTTAGCCAGCTTAATATCTTTTACTTTGGTAAAACCATCCATTTCGATCACGGAAACACAGGCAGCCACATAATCCAGGTCCGCACGCTGTGCCGGAAGGAAATTGGTTACGTACATATATTTACCGTCCTTGCTGAACACGGCGGACTTCGGTTCACGCAATACTTTTACCTTGCGCAATACTTTATGATTGACAGGATCAACTTCCGATACACTGTTATCAAACTGGTTACATACATAAATAGCCTTCTTGTCCGGTCCGAACATCGGATGGCAAGCTCCCGATCCTGTAGGGATAGCAGCTTCTATCCTGCCCGACTCCAATAACAGTATCTGCAGCTTTCCGGTCTCTTCAAAGGTTGTCACATACGCCTTGTCGCCATCAACCAGGATACCGGTCGGTATTTCGTCCATGGGATAAGAATGCAACAATTTGCCGTCAGGAGAAAAAATATCGACCCGCTTCACACCTTTCTCGGTCAGAAACATTTCTCCTTTATTATTCAGTTTTATATCGGTCGTAAAAAACGGAGGATTGTCAGCCGATGCCAATGAGACACAGCAACTGACAAAGCAAGCCATTAACGAAGTTTTTAATATGTATTTCTTAGCTTTCATGGTATGTTGTTATTTTTTTTGTGTTTTACTATATCCTAATTCTCCTGAGATGTTTTGTGCCACCTCCTTGATATTCGCAACCGTCGAACGGAATATCTCTTTTGTCAGCCTGTCTTTGGGTCCGGATATCCAAATCGCCCCACAAGGATATCCTGTATAATTAAATATAGGAGCGCCAACACATATAACTCCATTCAATTCTTCTTCATTATCCATAGCATAACCTAACTTACGGACTTTTTCCAGTTCCTCCAGATAGGCTTCCCGGGTAGTTATTGTCCGCGCATTATACTTCTCAAATGTCATATACGACAAATAACGGTCGCGGACCGTGTTTGGCAGATAAGCCATAATCGCTTTTCCGGGTGCTGAACAATGCAGCTCGAATGGTTTTCCCGGTGATAATACAAAACGGAACGTATGATGTCCCTGCGCTTGTTCTATAAAAATACCCTTTTGATCTCCTAATACACCAAAACAGGCAGTCTCACCCACTTTATCACGCAAATCGCGCAAACAAGGCAATACTGTCTCCAACAAATTATGTTCATTCAACGATCTGAAGCCCAAAGTTAACAATTTTCTCGATAACTTGTATCGCTTTGTGTCTTCATTATAGTTAAGGTAATCCAAACGAACCAATGTATTCAAAATACGGTAAGCGGTAGTCTGTGAAATATCCAGCTTGTTTTTAATATCCTGAAGCGCCTCACCTTGCGGATGGAGCGAAAGATATTCAAGCACCGCTATCCCTTTTTCCAGATTCGGCACCTTATAATTCTCTTCACCTTTTTCCATATTTGGAATAACGCTTTCCATATTTGAAATATTGTTTCAGATTTGAATCAAATATAAAAGAGTCGCGTTAATAAAGCATATATTTGGTGCAAAAATTGGTTAAGTCTGCTGTAAAGCATATTATTTCTTCCTATAACTAGCTACCGCCAGTACATTAAAGAAGAGAGCAAACAAGCATACGATCACAAAATGTCCTGTTAAATCAGTAAACTGGCTGCCTTTCAGGTAAACCATACGCATCACTTCCACAAAATAACGCACAGGATTGAACAAAGTTATATTCTGTGCCCATTGCGGCATACTACTGATAGGGGTAAAAAGACCGCTTAACAATGCAAAGATAATCAGAAAGAAGAAAGCCGTAAACATTGCCTGCTGCTGGGTGGAGGAAATAGAAGAAATGGCTAGTCCCAGACCGGTAAAAGCAATCAGGTAAACCGCCGCAAACAAATAGATGATGCCGATATTACCGACAGGCAACAAACCGTAAACAACCCAGGCAACAATGACCCCGATCGTCAGAAGAATAAAACCGATGATCCAAAAAGGGATCAGCTTCGACAGAAGGAACAGTGTCTTAGGCACTGGTGTCACGTTGATCTGCTCGATCGTGCCTTTCTCCTTCTCACTGACAATGTTCAGTGCAGAAAGGAAACCTCCGATGATAGTCAGCAAAAAGACCATAATCCCCGGAACCATGTAATTCTTGTAATTCAGATGCGGATTGAAAAGACTCGTAGAACGTATTCCACCGGATTGCAAGCCGGAAGTAAAACCTTTCTCCTGATTAAAATCCTGAATGATCTGCGAGAGATAAGAACTTCCCATGCCTCCTTTTGTCCCGTTCACAGCATTGGCGGCAATCAGCACATCCACTGCACCTTCCCGCCCCAGTTGCTGCTCAAAGTTCACAGGAATCTCCAGAAGCAAATCCGATTCGTTGCTTTCGATAGAGGTTATACCCTGGCCGTAACTATCCGAAACATTCGTCAGGCGGAAATAACCGGAAGCAACGACCTTCTCGATCAATTGGGCAGACAGGACAGAATGATCATTGTCTATCACCCCCAGATTGATATTGCGCATTTCAAAATTCGCTGCAAAAGGCAGGATGATCAGCTGCATCAACGGAACCAAAAAGATGATACGAGGCAGGAAACGGTCACGCTTGATCTGCTTAAACTCTTTCTCCAATAAATATCGTAATGTTCTCATAACTTTCTTGTTATAAACGAATCTTAAAACGTTTTACACTCAGAATCACCAGGAATACGACCATAAATAACAATATCCCCACCTCTTTTAGTATAGCCCCGGCACCCAGCCCTTTGATCATGATATCCTTAACGGCTATGATATACCATTTGGCCGGTACGATATTGGAGATCCATTGTAATATATCGGGCATATTCTCTATCGGGAACATCATCCCGCTAAGCAGGATCACCGGCAGCATCAACACCATCGCACTGATCAGCATAGCTGCCTGTTGCGTATCGGCAATCGTAGAGATCAGCAAGCCCAAACAAAGGGAAACCAGTGCATACAGGATGGATACAGCCACCAGGAGGGTCAAGCTTCCGGCAATCGGCACTCCCAACAGGAAATAGGACAAAAAGAGGATTGTTGCCACATTGACTATACTCAGCAACAGATAGGGTATTGCTTTGGCTAAAATGATATAAACCGGCTTCATCGGAGAAACCAGCAATATCTCCATCGTCCCCATCTCTTTCTCCTTTACAATGCCGACCGAGGTCATCAATGCACAGATCAGTATCAGGATCAATCCCATCACGCCCGGTACAAAATTGTAAGCTCCTTTCATTGTCGGATTATAAAGCAGATGAGTGACGGGGAATATTCCAGTTGACAGTTGACGGTTGACAGTTGACAGTTTCTCGTCGCTTCCTATATCTGTCAACTGTCCACTGTCAACTATCAACTGAGCCCTCTCCTGTTGTATCACAACAGTCGCATACGATGTCAACTGGGTCGCTTCATTCGGGTCGGTCGCATCCGCCAGCAGTTGTACTTCCGCATCCGGCGAAGAAGCATATTGGGGCGGAAAAACAATAACCATTTTCACTTTACCCTGCTTGAAAAGCGATTCGGCTTCCGACTGGCTGTCGATCATTTTATAAAGCTCGAAATATTCGCTGGCTGCCAGATGGGCGCCGATCTTTGTCGTAACCTCATCCCGGCTCTGATCAAATATAGCGATCGGCACGCTCTTGATTTCCGTCGTTATGGCATATCCGAAAAGTAATATCTGGACGATAGGCATAACCAGAATGATCAGCATGGTCCGTTTATCACGGAAGATGTGATAAAATTCCTTTTGTATAAAAGATAAAAATTGCTTCATACTATTCTCCTCTTTTCGCTTTTCGTGCCAGGGCATGGAAAACGTCATTCATATTATCGGCATGGAAAGAAGACTTCAGAGCAGCCGGACTGTCCAATGCTTCGATCTTTCCGTCAACCATGACAGATACCCGGTTGCAATATTCAGCTTCATCCATATAGTGGGTAGTAACAAAAACAGTAATGTTCCGCTCTGCCGCCTGATAGATCAGTTCCCAAAACTGACGGCGGGTAACCGGATCGACACCTCCGGTCGGTTCATCCAAAAAGACGACACGGGGCTCATGGATAATGGCTACGGAGAAGGCAAGCTTCTGCTTCCACCCCAAAGGCAGGGCATCGACCAGTGTATTCCGTTCAGATTCCAGCTCCAGTACATAGAGCAACTCATCCGTTTTCTCTGCCAGCTTTTTCTCCGAAAGGCCGTAGATACCGCCATACAAACGAATATTCTCCCATACTTTCAGATCGCCGTAAAGGGAAAACTTCTGACTCATATAGCCAATATGACGTTTAATCTGTTCTGTCTCCTTATATACATCGAAACCTGCGACACGGGCCTCGCCGGAAGTAGGAGTCGACAACCCGCAAAGCATACGCATAGCAGTGGTCTTACCGGCACCATTGGCACCGAGGAAACCGAATATCTCTCCCTCTCCTACCTCAAAACTTATATGGTCTACTGCCGTAAAGTTTCCGAAGCGCTTCGTCAGGTTGTTTGTTTCTATTACGTTCATTATATATCGAATTAATGCATCTTTTACAGTTGCAATGAATTTTACACGAAGTAGGCAAACTCCGATTCTGCAGAAGACTTTGCCAACACTTTGCCATGCCTTTGGCAGAGCCCTGCCATCCTATTGGCAAACTTCTGCCATCACTATGGCAAGACCCTGCCATCGTATTGGCAAACCTATGCTATCCTATTGGCAAAACATTGCCTTTCCAATGGCAAAATCACAAAGCCATGAAGCAATCTTCCACACTAGGCATCACCGGTTCTATCGTCACATCGGTATATCCCTTTCCTTTCAGATACTGCTTCAGTGCATCCATCTCACGCCCATCCTCTTTTAATGTCAGATGATGCGCATCCCCAAAGGCATAGCAGGAATAAGTGCCGGGAAAAGCCCGCAGGTCGACCAACAGCTTATACATAGCTGCCGAGCGGACAATCCACAGCTGCCTGCCAAAGGAAGCACGGATACCTGCCGGCGTATCGACGGACAAACACCGGCCGGAACGCATCAACGCTATACGGTCGCAACGGGAAGCCTCATCCATATAAGGTGTAGAAACCAGGATGGTAATACCTTGTTTCTTCAGTCGGTCCAGCATCTCCCAAAACTCCACACGCGAAACCGGATCGACACCCGTTGTCGGTTCATCCAAAAAGAGCACCTCCGGACGATGGATCAATGCACAGCACAATGCCAGCTTTTGCTTCATACCACCGGATAACTTTCCGGCTTTCCGGTTCTTGAACGGTTCTATCTGAACGTATATGTCACGAACCAGTTCATAATTCTCAGCTATTGTCGTATTGAATACCGTAGCGAAGAAGTTCAGGTTCTCCTCTACCGTCAGGTCCTGATACAGGGAGAAACGACCGGGCATATAACCGACCATCGTACGGATCTTCTTATAATCACGAACGACATCCAGTCCGCAAACGGTTGCTTTTCCCTTATCCGCCAGCAGCAAAGTCGTCAGGATACGGAACAAAGTCGTCTTCCCTGCCCCGTCCGGTCCGATCAGCCCGAACAGTTCTCCCGAATGTATATCCAGGGAAATATCCTGCAAAGCTTCCACATTGCCGTAGTTCCTGAAGATTCCTTCTATCCGCACTTCGTTGTTCATATCCCGTTCTTTATTTAATTAAACACCGTTTCCCCGTATTGCCCGATCTTGAGATAGCCGTCATTCTTAACAGCAATCTTGATGGCATAAACCAGGTTGGCACGTTCATCTTTCGTTTGGATCCCTTTAGGGGTAAACTCCGACTTATCGGATATCCAGGTGATCGTTCCCGGATATTCGCGCTGTTCATCCGCTCCATAATCGGCAAAGACACGGACAGTCTGGCCCTGTTTCAATTTTGAAAGCTGGTCGGCTGTGATATAAGCCCGGAGATAAAGCAGGTCGGTATCGGCTATTTTATACAAAGGCTTGCCGGCAGCCGTCACTTCACCCGGTTCTGCATATTTGACAAGGACTGTTCCCGCCTGGGGAGTCACGATGCGGCTTTTCTGTAACTGATCGTCGAGCTGCATGATCTGATAAAGGATGCTTTCAGCTTCGGCATCCGCTCCGCCGGTTGTTTTATTCAGGGTGGAATACTGCGCATCGAGTTGCTTCTGCAGATATTTGATATTATTTACGATGTCGTCCACCTGTTTCTGGTTGCCGGCTTTTGCCTTTACCAGGTTCTCCATTCGCTGCTGTTCCGTACGGGCAGTAGCGATCTGCTGCTCCAGAGCTGCGATCTGTTTACGGATATCCGGTTTACGAATATCCACCGAGCGTAAACCTGCCGAAAGCTGCATCTTTTTCAGATATAACTGGGTACTGTCGATATATCCGACCATTGTCCCGGCATCCAGCCGGTCGCCTTCCTCTATATTCAGTTCCATAATCTTGCCGTTTGCCTCGGAAGACACCAGAATCTCCGTTGCTTCAAACGTACCCGTCGCGTCGAAGTTGCCGTCTCCCCTGTTGCATGCAGCAAGACTCAATAAAGCAGCTGCCATCAAAGTGTAAGAATTCAATCGTTTCATATTACTTTTCATGATTCTTTTTGATTATTCATTATTCGTCGTATACATATAATTATAAACCGCATTCAGATGCTGGATACGATGGACCGCCGCCGTCTGCTTTGCCATATCTTCCGCATTGATCTCACGGATCAGGTCGGTAACGGAGATGACCCCATTCTCCAGCTTCACTTCTGCCGCTTTCTTGATACTGGTGCGGAGACGGATGATTTCATTGTCCGCTTTCATCAGGTCGGAAATCTTCTGTATCTCCGTATTCTGCTGCATCAACAGCAGAGAGGTATTGAAGAGGAAAGTCTCACGCTGTACTTCTACCTGCTGCAGTGTGGTTGCGACTTTGCGACGATCATTCTTTAATGTATATAGTTTACCCATATTCCAGGAAAGGCGCACACCCGCTATATAGAACGGATCAAAGCTATCCTCCAGCATATTCAGTCCCGGTCTGCCGTATCCACCCTGGACAAATGCACCGATACGCGGCATCAAACCACTTGTGATCTGTTTGTTCTGCAATTCCAGCAAATAACTTTTTGCATCCAACGCCTTCAGTTCGGGACGATTTATTTCTCCGGATAACGGATTACCCGGCACGTTCGGTACCTCCAGTATCCTGTTCGGATCATAAGGCTTCCCTATCATCGTACTCAGCATCCTGCCGAAAGCGACACGGGAGGCTTTCAGTTCGATTTCCTTCTGGCAAGCATTCAAAAGTTCCACTTCCATGCTCTCGCGGTCGGACAGGTTGGCAACTCCATTAGCCATCATCGCCGTTATACGATCGATATTAATCTGTAGTTCTTTCTGCAGCAACACATTCTGGCGGATCAGTTCCTCCTGAAGCAGACAACCGAAATAAAGTTGGTTCACCCGGTCGTTCAATGTATAAAGATCGCTTTCCAACTGTTTCCGGTCTGCCTCAGCCTGTGCCTTGGTCAGTTGGCGGGAAGTATGGATCGTGCCGCCGTCCCATATATTCTGGTTCAGTTCGGCAACAACCTGATACTGGTCTTTGCTCAATGTCGGTATTTCCAGTCCCGGCATGACAGCCGACAGTTTGTCCGCATCGAACGGGAGCCGGGTCACATCACTCTGATAAGTCGCTTTCGCATTCACCGTCACCTGAGGCAACCAGCCCTTGACGGCATTCGACAGATTATACTGCTCGGTCTGCCCGATCAGCCCGTACTGGCGTATCTGGGGATAATTAGCCCGTGCCCATTCGTAGCACTGCGTCAAAGTAATCTTCTCCTGCCCTTTCATGCTACCCGGTAACAGGAGAAAACATAAAAATAGAATTACACAAATCCGTTTCATAGAGGTAATTATTTATTTTGTGTATGATCGTCCGGTGTCAACAGCCGGATCATTATATCGGTAACGAAAGGGATACGTTCCTGCAGGAACTTATCATATTCCCCGACATTGCCATCCATAAATATAGCAGTAACAGGATTTCGTATCAGCATCGGAAAAATCAGCAGGCTGACCAGGGTCGTTGCCATATAATACAGCGGCATTTTCTTTATCATGCCTCTCTCCATTTCGTCCACCAGTTGAGCATGCAGATGCATGATCGGCTCTATCCGTGGCAGATCTTTCAACACCGAGTGATAGATGTGTTCGGGGTCCCGCTGTAATTCGTTTAAGACGAAAATCGGGAATAAAGGATTTTTCTGCAACGTATTCACATATCGTTCGATAATTTTAGGCAGCTTCTCCAGAAAAGGGAGTTTCTCATCAATAATAATACCCAGGTCAGGCAGCAGGCTGTCCATCAACTGGTCGAAAATCGCATCGAACAGCATATCCTTTGTGCGATAATAATAATGTAAAGCCGTACGCCCGATTCCTGCCTCGGCAGCCACGTCACCCATCTTGGTCGCTTCGTATCCTTTCCTCACAAAGACTATCTTTGCCGCTTCCAGGATTCGGTTCTCCATTGTGATTACTTCTTCTGTACCCATTGTATATCTTGTTTTTACTTCATTTGTCAATAGTGTCTGCCAAATATGTCTGACATTATTGTTTGACAGATATGTCAAATGTAGTATAAAAAAATAAGGGTGCAACTATTACACCCTTATTTTAATATATTTTACAGAATCTTATTCTCCGTACTTCTTGGCAAGACCGCCTTCGGAAGTCTCTTTATACAAGCTGGGCAGGTCGTTACCGGTCTGACGCATTACTTCCACCACCTGGTCGAAACTAACCCGGTGCTTTCCGTCCGAGAAGTTCGAGAATGTATTTGCATCCAGCGCACGTGCTGCGGCAAAAGCATTACGTTCGATACACGGAATCTGTACCAGTCCGCAAACGGGATCACAAGTCAGCCCGAGGTGATGTTCCAATCCCATTTCGGCAGCATACTCGATCTGGGCAGGTGTTCCACCGAACAGCTGACTGGCAGCTCCGGCAGCCATTGCACAAGCCACTCCGACTTCACCCTGGCAGCCTACTTCCGCTCCTGAGACGGAAGCATTCGTACGAACCACATTCCCGAACAGTCCGGCAGTCGCCAATGCTCGCAGGATACGGGAGTCGCGGAACTCACGCGTATCTTTCAGATGATACAATACAGCCGGCATAACCCCGCAGGAACCACAAGTCGGTGCCGTCACGATCTTACCGCCGCAGGCATTCTCTTCGGAAACAGCCAGAGCGAAAGCATACACCATGCCACGGCTTTTAATACTGCTGCCATATCCCTTGGCACGTATCAGATAATCCGAAGCTTTCCGGCGTATTCCCAGACCTCCCGGCAGGATACCTTCCGCTTCCAGACCGTTCTGTACGGCTTTCTGCATCACCTCCCAAACTTCCGCCAGGTAATCCCATATCTCAGGACCTTCACATTGCTCCACATATTCCCAGTAAGAATGTCCGGTCTTTTCACACCAGGCCTGAATATCCTTAATGGTACTCATCTCATAGACCTGAGCTGTTTTAAGCTCGTTAAAACTTTCATTCGCCAGTGTTCCGCCACCGATACTGTACACCGTCCATGATTCCAGCTCTTCATCTCTTTCATTGAACGATTCGAATAACATACCGTTCGGATGGAACGGCAGGAAGACTTTAGGCTCCCAGATAATATTCGTTTTAGCAACAGGCTGCAGCACTTCCAGAATGGCAGCATCGGTCATGTGACCTTTTCCGGTAGCAGCAAGACTACCATATAATGTTACGTTAAAGCGCACAGCTCCCCTGTTACGTTCCAGAAACATTTGTGCAGCACGCATCGGTCCCATCGTATGACTACTCGACGGACCATGACCGATCCGGTATATCTGTCTGATTGATTCCATTTCTCTTTTTCCCTAATTTTGTGTTTTCTATACTTTAAGAAATATGTTACGTTTATATAGCAGCCACAAAATTACATAAATAACCGATACGTTTGACAAGCTGATCAAAAAGGAATAATAATTGCCGAGATATTGCTCCAAACCATAAAATAAGGATTGCCCCAGGCAGCTGAAATTAATGACATTTGCCAGCATATAAGCGACGATCGAGTTCATTCCGTACACTTTCAGCCAGGTGATATTCTTATTATATCCTTTATAATCTATCAGATAATAGAACAACCCCATCAACAAGAAGCAATAGCCGCTGCTCACCAGCACCATCGAACTGGTCCAGATCGTCTTGATCACCGGCATCTGCAATCCCCATAGCCATCCGGCAGCAACCATCGCCGCACCTGCTCCGAAATACCATTTCAGTTTATAGATATCGCTTGTTTTATCTTTGGCAATATAGCCTGCAAACAAACCGGTCAGCACCGTCACCCCAAAGTTCAGCGTACTTAATATCCAGGTATAGTAATATCCTCCGACAAAAACGACTTCACCGTCCACCACTTTCGCTCCATCGCGGAAACGTCCCAGTACGGTACGGTCTATCCATTCCGCCAGGTTTCCTTCGGGTGTATAATTACCTCCGCCATAACCGCCGACCGTGATAAACTGCATCGCCGCCCAATAGACAAGCAGCAAAGCTACCGCCACTCCTATCTGCGTCCGCCGGCTGGTATACAGAAACAATACAGCCGTGATCAGATAGCCGGCAGCGATCGACTGCAACGTATTTGAATATAGATAAATCCGGTCCGGATCGAATCCCAGCAAATTACCCTGGCACATCATACCGAATATCCACAGTAACAGGATACGTTTTCCCAGACGACGGAAAAGAGCTTTCTTATCGGAAACTCCTTTGTAGCGCGACAGCGCAAAAGGCATGGAAGCTCCTGACATAAAAAGGAATAACGGCATGATCAAATCCCAGGGAGAGAAACCCTCCCAATGTACATGGCTAAATGCCCACATACAATCGTTCAACCATCCCACATCAGCAGCCCTTGCCAATGAATGAGCCAACGGTCCCAATGCGACCAGAAAGAATAAATCAAATCCGCGTAAAGCATCAAGCGACTCCAATCGCTTGTAAGTAGTTTTTTCCATTTGTTATTATTTTAGACCTTTAAGAAAATACGTTGACGATACAGGAAATACAGGAATCCCCAGCAGACGGCAATATAGGCAACCGCCCCTAACAATGGCTGTGCCGTTTCAGGGAACAAACCGATGAAACCTCCGAAAATGGCATTCGCTGTAAAAGTGAAGTTAATGAATACTTGTGCCAGATAGATAGTAATCGAATTAGTTCCGATCACCGTAAAGAAAAGCGTCCATCCCCGGCATTCTTTCACATCGACAATATAATAGAATAGCGCAAACAAGATGGCAGAAATGCCTCCTACCGTACAAACGAACGAGCTGGTCCACAAATATTTATTAATCGGAAAGAATAATCCCCACAACAGACCGACCACCAACAGGCAGCCACCTGCAACCAACATATATCCTACTTTCTTCGTTTCGCTCAATCCTTCTTTACGTAGTTTTATAAATTCGCCGGTAAACATCCCCAACAAGGCGGTACCGATAGCCGGCAAAGTAGACAAAATACCTTCCGGATCATAATTACCTCCATGCAAACGTCCCGGCAACAGCAGCCGGTCGATATAGCAAGCCAGATTTCCTTCGCGCGTAAACAGTTCTGCCCCATTCCCGTCAGGTGCCGGAATAAACAGCAACAACCAGTAGCCGATCAAGATAGCCGCCACGATCCATACTCGTGTGATTGTCCGTGTATTGACAAAGATCAATGCACCGAACATCCATCCCAGACCGATACGGGCGAGTACACTGGCATAGCGTTGGGTCTCAAAATTCAGATTCAGCAATCCGTTATAAACGAATCCCAATACGACAAGCGTAATTCCACGCCGGACAATCTTCTTATAGATAGCCGCTTCCGACATGCCCCGCTCCCGCTGCTTCTCCAGTGAAAAAGGAAAAGAGATACCGGCAATGAACAAAAACAAAGGAAAGATAATATCCTCGAAAGTGAATCCCGCTCCCCATTTGGCATGGTTCATCTGGTCCGCCAGCGATTGAAAGAAAGGAGTAGGTATCAATGTCGCCAGCCCGACAAACAGGGCCCCGCCTCCCATAATAAAAAACATATCAAATCCCCGTAAAGCGTCCAGCGACTGAAGCCGCTGGCTCTGTTTCTGTTTTTCCATGGTATTTAATTTAAATCGTATATAATTTAGAAATAAGTAAGCGCAAATATAGAAAATAATATAAGAACTGTCCTGCTTTTTCATTAGTTTTGCAGCCATTATGAAACAGCACTTAAAACCGATCATGTTCGTTGGCACTTGTTCCGATGCAGGAAAGAGTGTGATCAACGCTGCTTTTTGCCGCATCTTTAAACAAGATGGATATCAACCTGCTCCCTTCAAGGCGCAGAATATGTCGCTGAACTCCTTTTCCACCCCTGAAGGCGGTGAGATGGGGCGTGCCCAGGTGGTACAGGCGGAAGCGTGCGGTATTGTCCCGCATACGGATATGAACCCGGTTTTACTGAAACCGACCAACGATAAAAGCTCGCAGGTGGTCCTGAACGGTCGTCCGGTCGGCAACATGTCCGCCAAGGACTATTTCGGTGTGCAGAATCAGAAAGAAGCTCTTTTCAGAGAGGCCATCGAGGCATTCAAACGTCTGGAAGCCCGCTATAACCCGATCGTACTGGAGGGAGCCGGAAGTATCTCCGAACTGAACCTCCGCGACCGCGATATCACCAATATGCGCATGGCGATACAGGCGGATGCCTCTACCTATCTGGTAGCCGACATCGACCGCGGCGGCGTATTCGGTTCCGTTTACGGCACGATCGCCTTACTCAAACCTGAGGAACGGGCACAGATGAAGGGGATCATCATCAATAAGTTCCGCGGAGACGCATCTCTGTTCGAAGAAGGACGGACACTGTTGAAAGAGCTGACAGGAATCCCGGTCGTGGGTGTCATCCCCTGGTTCCGGGATATCAAAATAGAGGAAGAAGATTCGGTAGCGCTGGATATGAAAACGAATACCTGGCAGGACGGCAAGATCAATGTCGCCATTATCCTGTTGAAGCGTATGTCAAACTTCACGGATTTCGACGTACTGGATATGGACCCACGTTTCAATCCTTACTACACAAGCAATATAGACGAAATAGAAAAAGCGGACATTATCCTGTTGCCAGGGTCAAAGAATACTCTCGCCGACCTCCAAAGCATCCGCGCCAACGGTATTGCCGATGCTGTCGTTCGTGCATTCAAGAAAGGGAAAAAAGTGATCGGTATCTGCGGCGGCTACCAGATGATGGGTGCCCGCCTGGAAGATCCGGAAGGAATAGAAGGGAACATTCCTGCCGTGCCGGGATTAGGGTTACTCCCCCAATGCACCGTTATCGAGCAGGAAAAAGTAACGAAACAAAGCCGTTTCACCTTCCGTTCCGGTTCTCCAATGGCATGCAAAGGATACGAGATACATATGGGACAGACTGTACTTTTCGGAAATGCTCCCGAAAGCCCGGTCGCTTTGCTCGAAGACGGCAGGAAAGACGGTTATTATCTGAACGACCGCTGCTGGGGCAGTTATATGCACGGCATCCTCGACAACCCGGAAGTACTCGACAACCTCGCCGAAGGTTTCAACAAGGAAACCGATTCCGTCCCATTCGATTATGCGGCATTCAAAGAAGAACAGTACGACAAATTAGCAGAACTGGTCAGGAGACATGTGGATATGGAGTATATTTATAGTACTTTATAATCTATATAAAATATCACCTCCATAACCCGTCATTTCCATGCACTAATTTCTCCACCTCTCCATATTGATCTTTTTTGAGTTGAAGGGAGTTGTAAGAACGGCGATAATTCAGGGAATGGATATCTGAACCGACAAAATCATAATGGCTGTTTTTCAGTAGAGAAACAGCTGTCTTATGAGATAACGGGCCATAGAAGCCCATTAAGGAAAAAATATTCAATTGAAATTTACATCCGTGCTCTTTTAGTTTCAGCAACTCGTTTATATTCCAAAAACCATAACGCTCAGGATGCGCCATTACAGGAATATAACCATTCAGTTGCATATCATACAGCTTCTCAAACAAATCTCCCGGAGCCTGCAAGCAGGAGACTTCCACAAGGACATGTTGCCCGTCATACGATAACAGCCCCTCCTCCATCCGCTCGTAGAAACATTCATCCAGCATATATTCGGCAGCCAGACGCATATCCACATGTATCTGCGCACAACTTTCCCTGAAAGCCCCGAACCGTTCTTTCAAACTTACAGCACGGTTTTTCGTCAAATCAGCCATGATATGAGGCGTAAGGAATATACGTTCCACACCACGCTCTTCCAGGAAAGTCAGCATTTCCCTACTGTCATCCAAAGAGGAAAACCCATCATCCACCCCCGGCAACAAATGCGTATGAACATCTGTCATACCAGGCCATAACTCCTTCTTTCCGAAAAAAAGAGAAGAAAACAATGCACACATAAATATTTACTCTTATTGAATAATGAATCATACAAAAGTAATCTAAAATAAACATTTAGCAAATTATTCTCAAACCAAGAACCTAACTTCTCTAATGTCACACCAAATGTCCACTGGCGGTATTTTATCCAATCACCGTATTTTCAAAATCTTTATATTTGTACCGATGCATTTAGTTAGTATCATAATAACTATAGATAATTATTATTTTACTGTTTATAAAGGAAAATGTCCAAAATGGTATTACTTGTGAAAGTGATACCATTTTATTTTGTAGAAACTTTCCGGATATGCATCATTCCCAATACGATCCACACAGAAAGAACAAAGGGGGCAGTCAGTGTTGTCAAACCAGCCTTCATACCTGCAATCTGTAGTAAGACTGACAATAAGATCGCAATCGTAGCCCATCCTGCACTTTGCCAGTTATTTCTTCCAAGCGCAATCCCGCACAAAACTCCATTATACCCTAATAAGCCGGCATTCAATACCTCATAATCCGTCCAAAACGGCAAAACAATTCCTATCGGCAGCAAGGCACCCCAAACCGTATACAAAGCATCCCAACGGGAATTCACACAGATGGCTGCCAGGAAAAATAAGCCCGACAAGACCGTTCCCCCCTGAAACATCACCTGCCCTATATTCAAGCTGAAAGCACGGAAAAGGTCAGCATGCGATTCTGCATCTGACGCTGCGGAAAGGAATAATAATGAAGGAAACAGAAACCTGCAGCCAACCAGCAGCAACCAGACGGAAAGAATAAAAGGCGCAGTAAAACCCGGTATTTTATTTCGGCAATTAAACCCATGAGCAATCCAGGTCGAAAGCACAGACCCAAATAACAGCAGCAACACAGAGCTCACCGTCACCGGCATAAATACACCTACGGCAATTCCCACGAGGGTTCCGTTAAATCCATATAAACCATCCTCAATCTCCTGTCGGTCGTATCCGAACAACCAGGCAGTCAGCGTACTGATAAGATTCCCAACTACGGCCAAAACTGCCAACAGCCATGAATTACAAGCTATTCCGATCAGCATCAATAAACCGGAAAGCGCATTGTTCTGAAACATCACTTGCCCAATACCACGAGCTAAAACAAAAAAATACTGATACATAATTATTTAAGACGATTCACTCGGGCTACCTCATCCAGCTTCACGCATACGGTAGCTCCCAACTGTTCCAAATATAGTAATAAATGATTCTTCTTTATCTTCTTGACCTTTCCGGATACATGCTTCATGGCTCCCGCCAAAATTTCAACCTCTTCACCGGGGCAAAGGGCATGTTCGGCTGCCTGGTCCAGAAACTCCTGAATGGCATCTATCTCTTTCTGGCGGACTATCGCCGGTTTCTTGTTATAAAAGACAATACGGACAACGCCATAGACACGAAGCAAATCGCGCAATACATCATCGGGGCAACGGACAAAAATATAGGAATTAAACAATGGGACTTCAACTATTTTTACCCGGTCAGACCATACACGGGGTGTACGGTGCAATGGCAAAAAACATTCAACACCTAAAGCTTCAATGCGTTCTTTCACCTGTTTTTCTGCCCGGGGAGCAGTATATAGTACATTCCAGTTTGTAGTATTCAAAGGGGGTGTCATTATCTTTTTTTTGTTTAAAGGCACAAATATAGGACTATTTTTCGTATAATTGCAAAACTGTTTGCGAACACAAGAATTTAATACCATGAATAGAAGAAGTTTTTTACAGAAATCAGCCATATCAGCGGCTGGCCTCGGTTTATCACCGTTATTCGGAAGCGCTTACGGAACTGTTTACGGACAGGCGGCTCCGAGTAACAAAGTAAAAGTAGCCCTGATCGGATGTCGTTCGATGGGATTCTCCAACCTGAGCAATTTTCTGAAATATCCGGAAGTAGAATGTGTCGCCCTTTGCGATATCGATGACGAATGGCTGAACAAACGGGCTGCCGATGTGGAAAAAAGTACCGGAAAGAAGGTGCCCCACCTATATAAGGACTGGCGCAAGGTGATCGACAATAAGGATGTAGATGCAGTCATCATCGGAACGCCCGACCATTGGCATTGCCTTCCGACCGTTTATGCCTGCCAGGCAGGTAAAGATGTCTACGTCGAAAAGCCGCTCTCCAATACGATCGAAGAATGTAACCTGATGGAAAAAGCCGCCCGCAAATATAACCGGATCGTCCAGGTCGGACAATGGCAGCGCAGCGACCCGCACTGGGACGAAGCAGCCAACTACCTGAAAGCCGGAAATATCGGTCGTATCCGTACGGTAAAAGTATGGGCTTACCAGGACAGCAAACCGACATTGCCTGTTATTGCCGACAGCCCTGTTCCTGCCGGAGTAGATTATGACATGTGGCTCGGACCGGCTCCGAAACGTCCGTTCAATATCTACCGTTTCCATTATAACTTCCGTTTCTTCTGGGATTATGCCGGAGGACTGATGTCCGACTGGGGTGTCCATCTGCTGGATTATGCACTGGAAGGTATGGGAGCCGACCTGCCTGCTCGTGTTTGTTCCGGAGGCGGCAAGTTCGCTTATCCCGACGATGCGATGGAGACTCCCGATACATTGATGGCAACTTATGCTTACAAGGATTTCAATATAATCTGGGATCATGCCTGCGGAATCAATCACGGTCCGTTCGATAAGAAAGAGGGACTGGCGTTCTTCGGCGAAAACGGTACGCTGGTGCTCACCCGTGCCGGTTGGGAAGTTCTTCCCGTTATTGCCGGAAAAGAAGCACGCATGGAAGCTGTTCCGTTCAAAAAAGGCGAAGGGAAAGGACTGTATAACCATGTCGGGAACTTCCTGAGTTGCATCAAGAGCCGGGAATTGCCCCATGCCGATATTGCCATCGGCGCACGGGTTGCCAAGATGTCTCATCTGGCAAATATATCCTGCCGGCTGCAACGTGAAGTGCATTGGGATGATACCAATAGCGTGTTTATCGGTGATAATGAAGCGACTGCCTTATCAAAGGCTTATTACAGGGCTCCGTGGGAATTGCCTAAATTGTAAAGAGGGAAAATATAATTAGCAGAAAACGTTCAGTATCTTTTGAAAATCAATTATTATATGTACATTTGTTCCATATACACGAACATATAAAATTGATATACCTAAATGAACAGCGTATATGCTAATTATTCGAGAGAAGACCTGATCGGCGAAATCGAGAGGTTGAAAGCGACAGGCTCCTCCGTTACTGATGAAAAAGCATATAGAAATCGTATTCTGACCAATGCTATTGCATTGAGGAAAACCTTCTCGGATGTTTTGTCATTATTAATGAAACCAGGAGAAAAGGACATTATCGACCGGTCTCTACTGATTGTCCTGAAGTTTTTTGATGTAGACAGGGTCTATATCGGAAATTACAAAAATGACGAATCGACTTTCGGCTTCACGCATGAAGTTACCCGCCAGGGTATTATCTCCATGCGTGAAGATCTTTTAGTCGGTATGTCCAAGGATGATTTTCCCTGGTGGATAAAAACAATCGACGATAAGAAAGACATTGTCATCAACGACATTGCTCAAATGCCGGAGGAGGCTGCTGCCGAACAAAAAATAGTCATGCTTCAGGATGTAAAATCACTGCTCGTGATTCCTATTTTTTTCGAAGGGAATATCAATGGTTTCATTGGTCTTGATTCAGTAAAAAAGTATCGCAACTGGACTGCACTGGATATTGAAAACCTGAGAATGCTTACCGATATCATATCGATCGCCATCGAACGCGAGATGGCGCAAGGGATGATGGAACATTCTATGAAACAGGTTTTGAAAAGTGAAGCCAAGTTTCAGATCATCTTCGACAAACTGCCCTGGGGGGTCGAGTTGTATGATGAAAAAGGCATTTTGCTGGATATCAATAATGCCGACCTGGAGATATTCGGAACGACACGCGAGGCTGCAATCGGTCTGAATGCGTTTGAGAATCCTAATATACCGGAATGGGCGAACGTTAAACTGAAAAACGGAGAAGATGTTGAATTTCTTCTGGAATATAACTTCGGCAAAGTGGCTGAAAAGAAATATTTCTCCAGCACGGTAACCAACCAAATCAAACATTTAAGGGTGAAGGGCGTTGTGCTGAAAGACCAGCAGGGCGAACAGCTCGGTTTTTTCTACATCGTCTTCGATGATACCGAAAATTACCACAAGACAGAGGAAATACAATATAACCTGACCAAGCTGAAAGCTGCCGTAGATACCGGCGAATCAGTTATTTGGGAATATGATATCGCAACAGATAGACTGTCGGTCGATTTCAGCCTGAACGACGATGTGGAAAGCAGTCTCTTCCTGACTTATCTGAAACAGGACAGATTCGGCTGTATTGCGGACTTTATCGAGACGTTGCATCCGGACGACAAGTACAAGGTTTACGACCGGCAGTTCAAACGTCTTCTCACCGGAGAGATCGATAAATACGTGTCGGTATATCGCAGGATATTCGATGGCAAGGTGTACTGGCTTAATTCAAATGTTCGTGCTTACAGATATTCTGAAGACGGGAAACCCAGTAAGATTATCAGCTATACATCCAACATTACGGATCAGCGCGAAATAGAATTGGAGTTGCTGAAAGTGAAGGAAGCCGACAAGCTGAAATCCGCTTTCCTGGCAAACATGAGCCACGAAATACGTACACCGCTGAACGCAATCGTCGGCTTCTCCGACCTGGTGGCAGAAACGGACGATCCGGAGGATCAGGCTACTTACCTCGACATTATCCATAAAAATAATGACCTGCTGCTTAACCTGATCGGAGATATCCTGGACTTCTCCAAAATAGAATCGGGCATGCTGAAATACAATATCGAAGATGTCAACATCAGAGAGTTGTGCATGGAAGTATATATGGGAGCTACATTAAAGGTGAAGCCCGGAGTAAAACTTGTCTTCGACAGGAATTTACCACAGATTATCATACGAACAGACCCCCAACGGATCACACAGGTAATCACGAACTTCCTCAACAATGCGATTAAATTTACCGAGGAGGGCAGTATTACTATTTATTACGAGAAGATAATGGATACACTGAAGGTCAGCGTCCGGGATACCGGTATCGGTATTTCTGAAGAGAACAGGACACGTGTATTCGAGCGTTTCATCAAGATCAATGATTTTCATCAAGGGACAGGTCTTGGTCTGACCATCAGCAAAACGATCGTTGAATATCTAGGAGGTACCATAGGGGTAGACTCCGTGCAAGGCGAAGGTTCCACTTTTTGGTTTACTTTACCTTTACATTATAAAGGAACTCCCGTGAACTGAAAATAGAAAAGCCGGTTGAAGCAATTTTCAACCGGCTTTTCCATTTATACGGATATCTTTTTATTGAGGCATCGGAGCAGCTGAAGGAGGAGGTGTCTTTGTTCCCCATTCCTTATTGGCTTTCGGGCCCATCTCCAGTTCCAGCAAACCACCCTGTGCAATGTCACTATGATTGAACCACGGCTGGTTCAGCACTTCACCGTTCAGGCGGGCAGACTGTACATATTTGTTTTCCGGAGAGGCATTATTCGCTTTGACCTCGAAGGTATTGCCATTACCCAGGTCGACCTTTACATCCGTAAATACCGGGCTACCGACATTATAAGTCGGAGAACCTGGAGTAACCGGATAGAATCCCATCTGGCTGAATACCACGAAAGCAGACATACCGCCACCGTCTTCATCACCCGGAACACCCATCACGTCGTTACGGAACCATTGGTTCAACAGTGTACGGATACGTTTCTGCGTCTTCCAGGGTTGGCCGGCATAGTTATACAGATACGGGATATGCAGGCTCGGTTCGTTCGCCATCGAGAACATTCCCACGTTACCGGTATGGTCGGGCAGGAATGAATAGAAACTCCATTTAGACATTCCCAGCGGTTCGTTGAACATAGAATCGAGCGCCGAAGTGAAGACTTTGTCTCCGCCGATCATGGAAATCAGGTCGCCGATATTATGCTGTACGTCCCAGCGGTATACATAGCCGTTGTTTTCATCGTAGTAATCACGTGCACCCAGTCCACCGTCGTAACGGTAATCCATCGGTTCGATGAACTTGCCGTCCTTATCTTTCGGGTGGAAGAAACGGGTTTCCGGATTGAACACATTACGATAGTTGTACGATTCGCGCAGATAATGTTTAGCTTCGTCTGTCTTGCCCAGTTCGGCTGCGATCTGTGAAAGACACCACTGGTCGTAAGCAGTACCCAAGGTAACGGCTACCGGCTGGCGTTTCTCCCAGATAGAGACATTGGCTACGGTTTCTTTTTCGCCGGGCTTCAATGCCGGGATATAACCGTGTTCCTTATAGAAATCGTCCAGCCATCCGGCAGGAGCAGCAGACCAGGGGATCAGTGTTTTCTCTTCGATACCTTTCTTTGAGGCTATATAAGCCTTTTCGAGGTCGAAACCGCGTACGCCTTTCTTCCAGGCATCGATCACGGTAGCTACGGCATGATTAGAGTTCATACGACGGGAATCACCGGTTACTTCGGGGAAGGTAGGCATCCAGTTCGTACCCATCTGTTCCGCCATCAGCAGGAAGGAATTGATCATATCGCTTTCACGTTCGTTATCGATCAGGATACGCAACGGGTGGGTTGCACGGTAGGTATCCCAAATCCAGTCGTCGGTATAGAACGGACGACCGCCGTCTTCATGTATCTTACCGTCGAAAGCACTGTAATAGCGTCCGTCTTCGCTCAGGTTGACCGGACGTTCGTAGCAACGGTACAGGGAAGTATAGAACACCACCTTGTCGTCTTCCGTTCCGCCTTGTGCCTGTATCTTGCCGAGGGCTTCGTTCCAGTCGTTACGGGCGATCTTGGCTACCACATCGACATCATAGGCTGCTATTTCACGTTCGAGGTTCTTCTTTGCCTGTTCTTCGCTGATAAACGAGATACCGTAGCGGACACCCAGCTTCTTCACATCGTTTCCGTAAGAGAGAACAAGAGCCGCATCCTTTCCTTCTACCGACGTTTCACCGTATTTCACGGTGCCCACGCTTACTACGCCACATTGCTGCGGGGTCTTATCGGTTTCAGCATACAGGTAAACTTTCGTTTTCCGGTCGACAAACTGGTAACCGCTGACGCTTTTGCCATCGCTCTTCAACTGTCCGTTACGGCTGTTGAAGATCAGATAGGCAGGACCTTCTCCTTCAAACGTAATGCCATATACGGCACTCTGGTGAGACGGGGCAAAGTCGACATCGATATTGTTGTCGTCCAGGTATACCTGATAACGATACGGATAGATCTTTTCCTGGTCATAGCTGTAGTTGATCACCGGCTTCAGTCCGGATTCTTCTCCCTGGTACGGGCTCAGGTTAAAAGCGGAACTTCCGCGATGGCTGGTCACGATGACAGGCAGTCCGCTTAACATATCGCCGGTAAAGTCGGCACGCTCCGGATATACGCGCAGCATGCTGTTAGGCAGATGTACGGTCGGATAGGTCGGAACCAGCAGGTGACTGATATTTCCCATATACGGGTTCACATAGTCCACCGGACTTTTTTGCGAGGAAGACATTTCCCCGCCGGGGGTACAGGATGCCAGCAAGAATACAGAAGCCAGCAAAGCTATACCCGTTTTCACATTTTTGTTTACATTCATATACGTTTATTTCTTCTTTGTTTTACCGATCAGTTTGCTCAACCCCTCTTCATTGACAGAGAATGAATAAGGCAGATCTTCCGGATTGACACCTCTGTTCAGGTTAGGCTTGTCGCCCATTCTGATATCGAGTACGCCGCCTTTCAGCAGTTCGTTATGGTCGAGGTAGTTCTTGGTATAGTTCACACCGTTGAACGACATAGATTCGATATAGATATTCTTGTCGCTGTTCTCCGGTGCGTTGATCACCAGGTTCTTGCCGTTTTCGAAATGCAATGTCGCCTTTTTAAATAACGGAGCGCCCAACACATACTGGGTCGTTCCCGGAGCAACCGGATAGAAACCGAGAGCAGAGAATACATACCAGGCAGAAGTCTGACCGTTATCTTCGTCACCGCAATAACCGTCCGGTGTCGGAGTGTACATCTTGTTCATCACTTCACGCAACCAATACTGAGCTTTCCAGGGTTGTCCGGCATAGTTATACAGGTAGATCATATGCTGGATCGGCTGGTTACCGTGAGCGTAGTTACCCATGTTCATGATCTGCATTTCGCGGATTTCATGGATCACCTGACCGTAATAGCTGTCGTCGAACAAAGGCGGAACGGCAAATACGGAGTCGAGCATCATAACGAAAGAATCTTTACCACCCATCAGGTCGATCAGTCCCTGCGGATCGTGGAAAACAGACCAAGTATAATGCCAGCTGTTTCCTTCTGTAAAGGCATCCCCCCATTTCAACGGAGAGAACGGAGCCTGGAAAGTACCGTCGGCATTCTTGCCACGCATCAGCTTGGTTTCCTTATCGTACAGGTTCTTATAGTTCATGGCACGTTTAGCGTACAGCTCAAGTTCTTTTTTCGGACGGCCCAGTTCTTTCGCGATCTGGTAGATACACCAGTCGTTGTAAGCATATTCCAGCGTACGGGCTGCGTTCTCATGGATCTTCACGTCGTAAGGCACATACCCCAGTTTGTTGTAATATTCATGTCCCAGGCGACCGGTAGAAGAGACAGTCGGATGTACATTCTCCGTACCATGGATCAGGCCTTTGTACATCGTTTCCAAATCGTCGACCTTCACACCTTTCACATAAGCATCCACCAGAATGGAAGCCGAATTGTTACCCACCATGCAACCACGATGTCCCGGACTTGCCCATTCAGGGAAGAAGCCGCTTTCCTTATAGGTATTGATCAAACCTTCCTGCATCTCCTTGTTCATCGACGGATACATCAGGTTCAGGAACGGAAACAGGGCACGGAACGTATCCCAAAAGCCGGTATCCGTAAACATATATCCCGGCAATACTTCACCGTTGTACGGGCTATAATGAACGACGTTTCCGGCTGCATCTATTTCATAGAATTTACGCGGGAACAACAGAGAACGGTACATGCAGGAATAGAATGTACGGTACTGGTCTAACGTACCGCCTTCCACTTCGATCTTACCCAGCACATCGTTCCAGGCTTGTTTACCTTTGGATACCAGGGTTTCGAAATTGTCGTTATCCAGCTCTTTCATATTGACGGCAGCCTGGTCGAAGCTGATGAACGAAGAAGCTACTTTGGCATGAACGATTTCTCCTTTCCTGGTCTTGAAACCGATCACGGCTCCCACATGCTTCGAAGTCTGTTCTTTTGCGCCTTCTTTCAATGAATTGTCGGCAAAAGTAGCTTCGTATGTGAAAGGTTTATCGAACTCGATAATGAAATAGTTCTTGAAATTATCAGGTACACCACCGCTGTTCTTGGTCGAATAGCCGATGATCTTGTTCTCTTCCGGAACGACTTTGATATAAGAACCGTTATCCAGCGCATCGACAACGATGTAGGAATGGTCGTTTTCCGGGAATGTGAAACGGAACAGAGCCGCACGGTCGGTCGGTGTCAGTTCGGTTATCACGTCATGGTCTGCCAGATAGGCTTTATAATAATAGGGTTTAGCCACCTCGCTCTTATGAGAGAACCAGCTGGCGCGTTTATCCTGGTCGAACTCGGGAGCACCTACTACCGGCATAATAGCAAACTGTCCGTAATCATTGATCCAGGGACTGGGTTGGTGGGTTTGCTTGAACCCGCGGATTTTATTTGCCGTATAGGTATACTGCCATCCGTCTCCCATCTTTCCTGTCTGTGGCGTCCAGAAGTTCATACCCCAGGGGCGGGCAATAGCAGGATAGGTATTTCCCGTCGACAACTCAAAACTGGACTGAGTTCCCATCAACGGCATTGCATACTCTACCGGATCGAAAGCATTCGTACCGGAAGCTGCCATAGCAGGCTTCCCTACCCACGCCATCATCGTGACCAAAGCGAGAGCCAATACATTTTTCTTATTCATGTTTTTTGGGTTTTAAATACATTATTCACACAAATATAAAGACAATCCGGTACAGATGGTACACAAATATATTTAATTCGCATACAAAATCACTGAAAGGGGCTCTTTTTATGAAAAAAGGAGGAGTAAACCTACTCCTCCCCTCCCTATCCGGATGATCCGGATACTCAAATACCAACTAAAATGAAAACACTTTTTATCCTATTTTATTACCAGGATAATTTTATAAACTTATTCTCCCACGGAGCAAAGTCTGTCGATCCGTTACCTGAAACCGGATCTCCTACGACATCACATACAGTGATTTTCGTAAAGTTGACCTTGTCGGATTTAACGGCAAAGGCAGCCGGTTTACCATCTACCTCACGCAACTGGAGCATGACGGCTTTTTCTCCTTCGACCGGCTTCATATTTACCAGCAACAGGTTCGCAGGGGTAATCGTAAAGATGGATGCCGGGGTTATCACTTCGGTTCCTTTGGCTCCTGCCGGTAAGACACGGGTCAGGAACGGAATACGGTTCTCCCAGGCAAAACGGGTGGCATAGCCGATAGAGTTGTCTTTATCGGAATTGATGAAATAGCTCCATTGTAACTCACCCATCTGGTCGGCATTGAAATTGGTTACCCAATAGTTGTTCATCGGCCAGGAGTACATGTTGGTCGACTGAGGAACGGCCCCCGCTTTATAACGTCCCGTATTGATCGCACCGAACTGCATCAAAGGGATCTCAGGGCTACCCATAACAACCTGCGACTCGCTGTTGCGTGCCGTGGCAAAGTTCTGCACCGTATACCAGTCGTTCGATGATCCGGGGATCTGGTCGACACCAGCTTCGATGGTACCGCCGGGAACGTCGAGCATGATCTTCCCCTGATTTACCTCAAACGGGAACGAGATATAGACTGCTTCCGGATCGGTAATAGCTTTCTTACGGAGGCGGTACACGATTTCAATCTTCTTGGTCACGTTGAAGACACGGAACTCTACCATCAGGTTGTTCGGCTCGCGACCTGCCACTGTCTCACCACGGAAGCGGTAAGTATCCCAAATATCTCCCTTTTCGTAACGCTCGAAACGGATCCGTTCCGGACGACGACGGAGGAATTGCGGAACGCGGTATTGTTCCATCGGGTGACGGCTGTCGATGATCTCGTAGATGAACTCTCCCATCTCCCACTCTGCATTGGGAGTCGTCAGTTCCTTATTCAATTCTTTGTCGAAGAGTTTGCCGATAGTCCCCTTGCGCGGATTGAAGTCGATGGCATACCAGGGATTTTCCACATGTGCATTCTCCAACTTCTCTGCAGACTGTATGGCAGGACGAGGAGCGTCCTTTACCTTAATATAATACTGGGCATATCCCAAAGCCGGTACGTCTTTCACATAAAGAGACCAGTACGTTCCGTCCGAACGGCTTTCCGCCGGTTGGGCGGGAATGACATTACCCGAAGCATCCACTATCTCGAATGCCTTTTCACGCGGCAGGATCTGGTGGTCAATATAAACTTTGGCTATGCCGCTATAGGTCCAGTTCAACGTGTTGAAGACGGCGACGGACGGGTATTCGGCTTTCGGCACGAAAGACTGCAACAATCCCATCGTCACCTCTCCCAGCAGACCGGAATGGCGGTAAGCTTCCCAGGCATACGATTGCTTCAGGGAACGTTGTTCCCAGGTCTCCTTGCAGTAGGCATCACGCACACTTTCACTGTAGCCGAAGGTGTGTTCGTCATAAAACAACAGGGCTTTGTTGATATCATATATCTGATCGTCTATCTGCGCAGGAAGTTTGGCTCCGAGCATACCGGCAAAAGACAATCCTGCCTGATTGGCGATGATGTCTGAATGGGTGATACGGGAAATAGCTGCTTCACGTGCACCGGATCCAAAGCCGTCGGTCCACCAGTCGGGCCATGCGCCACGGATGGTTTGTATTTTATCGGCATAGTTCGATTCCACCTCTTTGATGAACTCGCTGGCTACGGCTGTACGTATTTTAGGCCATTCGTATTTCTCGTTCCACTTCATCAGCATCTCGCAACTCTTTGTCGAAGGGGGCGAGTTGTCCGTGAAATAACCGGAGTGCTGGGCGGCAACGATATCGTACGGATAGTTTTTCGCTTCCATCTCTCCCAGATAATTCAGTACACGTTCTTCGAACTGTTCGAAGTTATCGGTATGGATACCGAAGAAATTACCCTGGTTATAATGTTCGGCACGGTAGGTTAAGACCTTCTTTCCCGAAGGAGACTGCCACCAGAAGACAGTCGGGATATCGAAACAGATCAGGGCACGGTGACCATGTGTTCCCATATTGACATACTTCACACCGGCATCGGCAAAGAACTCGCTGAAACACCAGCCGATACCGTTCACATCGTTCTGCATGGCGACTTCCGCCTTCAAACCGGCATCACGGAATTGTTTCAGTGGATACAAGGAAGCGGCCAATGTCTGCTCGTCCGGCAGTTCGTCGAAGTTCAGATACATAGCAGCCAGTTCGATACGTCCTTCCGCTACCCGTTTCTTTAACCGGGCGATTTGTTCGGCCGGACGGCATTTCAGGTATTCACTGACAGCCCAGGCGATCTCGCAAGTCCAGCGGAACTTGGCAAAGTCTGGGTAATTGTCGGTTGCATCGCAATAGTCGAGGGCATAGTCGATGTAGCGGAGGTGTTCCGCCAGAATCTCGGTCTGCGAACGGGTGTAACCGATATCGGTATGGGTATGCTGTACCATATTCATCTGCCAATGGCGGACAGGTTTCACTTCTACCTGAGCAGACTTTTTTTCTTTTCCAACCGTTACCGTCAGAGGCAGTTGCACGGCAGACTGCACAGCCGGTATCTCAAAAAAGAATTGGTTAGTACCGTCATTCAGTTTTTCCTTTCGCGACTGGTTCCCCAACGTAAGTGTTGCAGTAACAGGCGCACCGCTATGCTTCACGGTTACCCGTACTTTCTGTACCGGACCTTTCGCCGTTTTATATAAGGCAGGGAAAAGATGAGTTTCGATCCCCGGAGGTGCGGTCGATGCACTCCACACGGCGGAAGACATCGTAAACAATGCCAGCCCTGCCAGGAACAAGTTTTTTAATGTTTTCATAAGCATCTATTTTTTATCTATTCGAAAAGAGATAAGACAAATATAAAGGAGACAGAGCAGGAGGATGGATAATCCCGCAACCTGCCCGAAGCCATCTGCTACGACTCCCATCAGCGGAGTAATCAGCGCACCTCCGGATACTCCCATGATCATCAGAGCCGATATTTCGTTTGCCCGTTCCGGTTTATGCTGAAGGGCGAACGAGAAGATGATCGAAAAGACATTCGCACAGGCCAGTCCTACAATAACGATCATCACGAACATGCTCCATGTAGCAGGGACAGCCAGCAACAGGATAAATGCCACGATTGCCACAAACATGCTATATTTCAGGAAGCGGCTTGCCGAAAGTTTTGCCAGCAGGAGAGCACCGACAAACGATCCGATCGTACGGGCTGCGAAGTACAGGCTGGTTCCCAATCCGGCTTCCGAAAGAGGCATACCCGTACGGTCTATCAATAATTTAGGGATAGTCGTATTCAGACCCACATCTATGCCGACAATAAAAAGGATTCCGAGGAACAAGGATACAATATATTTATCATTGAAAAGGGATACTGTCGTACCAAAGGTCACATGGGCTTCCTCCAGCTTTTCCTTTCCCGGAATAATGGAGATAAGCCAGATTGTAGAGATCAGTGTCGTTACAGCATATACGGCAAAGATTAGTTTCCAATCCCCACAGAAAGAAGCGGCAACACCGGCAATGATCGGGCCCAGGAAAGAAGAGATCGCCTTGATGAACTGCCCCAGGGTCAGTACACTGGTTATGCGGTCCGGATTGACGACATTGGCGACCATCGGGTTCAGGGAAACCTGAAGGATCGTATTGCCGATACCCAACAGCGCAAAAGTCAATAAAATACAGGGGAAGTCATAAAAGAACAAAGGCAGCAGCATGGCGAGGGCGGTTATGGCCAACGCTATCACTACGGTATTACGCCGTCCGACTTTCCCCATCAGGATACCTGTCGGAATGGAAAACAGGACAAACCAAAGGAAGACCATCATCGGCAACAGGTTGGCAAGCGTATCGGAAAGGGAAAAGTCCACCTTTACGTAATTAGTCGCAATGCCTACAACATCTGCAAAGCCCATCACAAAGAATCCGAAGAGGATGGGGTAAATGGCTTTTGAATTTTGTTTATTCATGGTATATATTCTTTATTTGTAATCATCCACTGCACGATTACCCATATCCATCTCCAGACGCCCTCCGGCAGTGATTGTTTCAAAAGGAATACGAATGGCAGGATACACCTCGCCATTCAGGCGGTATTGCTGCACATAGACATTTTCCTTACTATTGTTCTTTGCTTCGATAACGAACTCTTTTCCTTTATAATATTGGTTGTTGAGTTGGATGGTTATCTTGTCAAATACCGGACTGCCCAAAGCAAAGGAAGGCGTTGAATCCGTCAGGCCTTTCACGTCGAACATTCCCAGCGAAGCGATCACGTACCAGGCACCTAACTGGCCCTGATCTTCATCCTGTCCGTAACCGTAGCCATGTATTCCGTCCGTACCGTAGAACTCATCGAGGATGGCACGTACCCATTTCTGGGTTAGCGAAGGGCGGCCGGCTTCATTGAACAACCAGGAGATATGCAGGCAAGGCTGGTTACCATGGTTATACAGGGTTTGCAAGCCGGCAAAGGCACCTACTTCCGTACCACCGCTGAATATCAGTTTTTGAGAAACCGTAAAGATGCTATCCAGGCGCTGATTGAATACGTCCGCTCCTACCTTGCCGGCTAATGCTTCCGCATCATGAGGCACATAGAATGTGTACTGCCAGGCATTTCCTTCCTGGAAACCGCGCCAGACCTGCATCGGGTTAAAATCACCGATAAACTGTCCGTCTGCCTTTTTCGGGCGTACGAAATTGGTCGAAGGGTCGTAGATACGTTCCCAGCCTTTGGACAGCCACATCAGCCGATCGTAATCTTCCGTCTTACCGAGTTTCTTTGCCCACTGGGCTACGGCCCAGGCGCTATAAGAATACTCCAGGGTGTGGGAAGCTGAGAACATAAACGCTTCGTCCGGTCCGTCACCTTTATCCATGTGGGGGACATAACCGTATTTGAGGAACATGTCCGTATCGACCTTACCGGCACCCAGCGGACGGTTGGTTCCGTCGAGTTCATTCTTGAGGGAGGCTTCGTAGGCCAGGTCTACGTCAAAGTCGCGGATACCGCATTGGTAAGCACCTGCTACAATCGTACTCAGCAGGTTCGTGCCGACACCCGATACGTAACGGCTGTTGGCAATACCGTCCGCCAGCCATCCGGCATCTTTATAGACCAACAAATGGCTGCTGATGTAATCGGAAGCGTATTCAGGATAAGCCAATACCCATACCTGCGATAGGTTCCACTGGGCACCCCAGGCGGCATCGGTATTATACAGGTTATGCACCGGCTTGCCGTCTTTCACAGGAATCTGTCCGACACTGCCGTCGTTGCGGGGATAAGCTCCGTTCACGTCGCTCGCCAGCCCGCGTCCGAGCAGGGCATGATAGAGGCCGGTGTAGAATTTCACCTTGTCTTCTTTCACAGGAGTTTCTACGCGGATACGTCCGAGGTAGTTTTCCCATTGCTGATGGGCAGCTTCTTTCGCCTGGTCGAAGGTGAGTGTAGGTGCTTCCGTCGCCAGGTTCAGGCGGGCATTCGCTACGGAAGTGTATGAGAGGCCGACCTTGGCCGTAATACTTTCGCCTTCGTTCGTTTTATAAGTGAGGTACAAACCGGAGCCAATACCTGAAATATGCCGGGCGTCCGGCTGCACCTTTTCTCCGATAAATGTACCGTAACCTTCCGGCTGTTTATCCAGCCGAGCGAAGAAATAGAGAGGTACTTCTGCTCCAGGCTGATATTTCTTTACGTATCCCGGCAGAGTGATTACCCAGCCTTCTACTGTTCCATCTTCGTTCAGGGTGACGGAGGCATCTTTCACAGCACCGCTCTCCCCCTGCCTGTTACCGATATCGAATAGAATACGGCTCTCGTCGGATGCCGGGAAGGTATAACGCTGGAAAGCCACACGGGGCGTAGCGGTCAGTTCTGCACGTATATCGTAATCCTGTAGATTCACGGAATAATAGCCGGCCGTTGCGATCTCTTCCGAATGGTCGAAACGGGAACGATAGCCAGTTCCGGTTGAATCGTCCACAGCACCGGGGACAGTCTTCAACTCGCCCACTGTCGGCATCAGAACGATACCGCCTACCTGGAACTCATGCAGGCAGGGGAAACCTTCGATCGAAGTATCCCGATAATCATAGCCGGTAGCTTCCCAGCCGGAGTTATTCCCCAGATGCCCGTTAGTCGACGGGGCAGGCTTTGCCATTCCGAAAGGATAAGCTCCCGGAGTGAAATGGAACCAGCGGCAATGGGCTGTCCCGATACGCGGCTCCACATATTGGGACAGTTCTTCGGCAGCTTTCTCCTCCTTTACCGACGAACAGGCAATAACCAGTCCACCTGCCAGCAAACAAAGGGCCGCACTTAATAGATTGTTTTTATTCATGACGTAACTTGTTTATTATTTTAGTTGACAGTTGACAAGTGACAGTTGACAGATATTTTGGCTTTCAGCCGATTTATTTATCGAGCGCAAAGCTCATCTGTCAACTGTCATCTGTCAACTATCAACTGATTTAGAGCGTAAACATAAGCACCCAAAGCTACCGAACGGCTGGCTCCCTGCTTACTGATCATGACTCCGATACGTTTACAAGGGTCATAGTCCACTTCACGGCCTGAACCGGGGACACGTATCTTCACGGCTTCTCCTTTTGCAAACTGGTTGAACTCAGCCTCGTCATCCAGATTATAGGCTTTACTTTGCAAGCGACAGAAACGACTGCCGTCCATCATACCGGTCTGGCTGTTCATCTCCTGTAAAAGTGCAGGAAGGATATATTTGGCTGCACCGGTCAGACCACCGCCAATCACGACCAGGCCGTCGATCAACGTGATAGCTTGTGCAATGGCATCTCCTGCCATCTCTCCCAACTCGGCAAAAGCACGAAGGGCTGCTTCCTGATTACCCGGGCGGATACCTTCTGCCATATCGAATATATCTTTCGGAGTATAAACATGGGGGTCCCCGGAAAGCTCCCGGAACACACGTTGTACAGCACGGATACTCACGCTTTCTTCCACGATATAGGGGTGATATTTCTTATTGCGGAAACACCAGATGTCACCTCCGGCAGCATTATCGCCCATCAGCAGATTTCCGTCGATAACGACTCCGGCTCCGAAGCCTGTGCCCAGTGTGAGACCCAGCAGGTTTTTATAACGTTTGATACTGCCTGCTTTTTCCAGACGGTTGTTTATCTCCGGTAAAGCACCGGTCAATGCTTCCCCGTAGGCAAAAAGGTCACCGTCATTATTTATGAAGACAGGGATATTGAATATATCTTCCAAATACGGGCCTAACGCCACACCTCCCCGGAAAGAAGGGAAATTCGGCAGGTCACCGATGATACCTGCCGGATAGTCTGCCGGACCGGGAAAAGCGAAGCTGATAGCGACCGGTGGTTCCGGTAGTTGCTCGCGGATACGGGTAAAACCTGTTGCCAGTTGTCCCAGGCATTGTTCCTGACTACAGGCACAGGAGGGTAAAGTGATCGGGGTCACGATCTCGTCGCCCCCGCGGATAGCCGAGAAGACCAGGTTGGTTCCTCCGGCGTCGAGGGTCATTACTATGCGGTTATCGTTACTATACATAATTATATATGTGTGTGTGTTTAATATATGTGTTTTATTTTTGAAGTTGACAGTTGACAAGTGACAGTTGACAGATATTTCGGCTTTCAGCCGATTGATTGACCGAACGCGAAGCCCAACTGTCACTTATCAACTGTCATCTGTCAACTAAAATAGGTTTATCCTTTCACCCGGACATACGCTTTAATCGTTCCACAGGTTTTCCCTTCGGAAATACCATACGGGCGAATGGTGTAATCGCCGACGATGGCAGGAACGATAAACGTTTCGGCGTAATGGACAATGAAAGGTTCGAACGCATTCGTCGGACTTTCCACGATCAGCTCATCCCCTTCGATCACATTAAAAACGTTGACTCCCCCACCCGTATTGTGCGGTACCTTTCCGGTAAACCAGTGACGACGGGTTTCGATAAACTCATTCTCATGCAGGCCGGTACGTTCTTCCACCCAACCTTCGCCTTCTGCACGAGGTTCGAAATGGTTGACCAGCTGATCGCGTACGAAATCGGTCTGCCGTTCCCACTGGATCACATGGGAGCCGTGTTTGATATTGATTGGACGCGGCTTACCGTCCAGTCCCAAACGCCCCCAATCCCACAGTTTGAAGGTGAAAAGGCTGGGTGTCGCACTGATCTCAAGCACCATCGCATTCGAACCCGAACAATGGATAGTCCCGTTCGGGATCAGGTAATGGTCATGTTTCTTTGCCGGCCATTTGTTCACATACTTCTCCGTATCGAAGGGTTCGCCCGATACCTGTGCTTCATTCAAAGCGGCGATCATCTCTTCCGGATCGACACCGGTTTTCAGTCCGAGATAAACGGTTGCATCCTCTCCGGCATCCAACAGGTAGTAACTCTCGTCCTGCGTATAATAAATACCGAACGTATCACGTATATATTGAGTTGTCGGGTGAACCTGTAAACTCAGATTACCCCCTCCCATCGTATCGAGGAAGTCGAAACGTATCGGGAAGTCCTGTCCGAAACGCGATTCTACCGGACCACCCAATAAGTTACGAGTCTGATAGAACACCAGGTTATTGGAAGCCATCTCGAACAGTTCGCCTGCGACTTTCAGATACAGACTATTCTCTTCCGGCACACAGTCGAAGCACCAGCCAAAATTCTCCTGTTCCTTATCCAGGTCGCATACTTCTTTCATCCACTGGCCGCCCCAGGGTGCAGGGTCGAAGAAGGGAACCACACGGAACGGCTGATGGGCAGTCTTTTCCAGACCGGCGCGCATCGTCTCACCGGTGATCATCTTCGGCATATCAGGAATATGGGTATCCAACCAGTAATCGACCTTAGGCAGTAATTCTTTCTTCAGGGCATCACAGACATTCCAGTCGATGAAATACCCCCGTTTATAATGGTATGAAGGAGCCTCTTCACGGTTCTTCACGCCTAGTCCGTCGATCTCGCCCCGACGGAAACGCTGCTGGATCTCCCAGCGTGCCATATCGACATAGACCAAGACATCGGCTTCGCGGACAATCTCCGCCGCAGCATGTCCGTAAACAATAATCAGGCCGGTAGCCGCTGCAATCTTTTCGCGGCATTCTTTTACTTTGTCTGCATCCAGGAAGTCCGCATAGTAAAACGGTGCGCGACGTCCAAAAAGGCGATCGTCTGTCAGATAAGGATAAGTCATCTTCTCAATGTCTCTTACGCCTTTAAAACACTGATCCGAATGAATCATCAATGAAGGTTCCAACGCTACCAGGTGTTCAGCCAGTTTATCTGTATACACACCATGATAACACTCGATAACAACGACCTTTCGTGCCAACTCTTCCGGGACGTTGCATACTTCCTTCAACTTATCCAGAACAGACTCCCAACCTTTCCAAAGAGCCCCGTCGACTGTTGTCGAGGGACTTTTATCGTAATTACTCTTTCTCATTATTTTATTTATTTTCTTCTGACCATTCATTAAACATCTCGATAGCTTTCGCCAGTACTCCTGCCGATCCTTTGAAATGACCGGAACCACTGGGCACACCACCCATGCCGTACCATTCATAGAAACCCTTATTTTTGATCACCCGGTCGATCATCGGTCGTACCTCCTCGTAGGCTTCCTTTACCATACCGTTAGCAATAAGCTGCTGGATCATACGGCCACCGAACCAGGTCCAGTCGCCACCATTCTGATAGATATAGACTTTCGACATTCCTCCACGGAAAAAGTTTTCCGGATAAGTAGGATACAGGGTCAAACCGATACTCGGCATACCTGACAGGCGGACATTTTCCAACATCTGTGCATTGACAGTTGCTATCTCTTCCGGTGACAAAAGTCCGGCTTCGATGGCAATGGCAGTGCCTCCGTGATAATGCACGTCCAGCTCATTGAAACCTTCGGGTATCGGGGAGTTTTCAGGATAGATATGCGGGATAAACTTCTGCCGCTGTGCATCCCAAAGGTGCTTACGTACATTCGCTGAGATATGCTGGCGGAGTTCTTTCCAACGGAGCTTATCGGCTTCATCGGTAGTCATCTCATCCATATAGTTGAGAGCGATGATGAACATGGCATTATCGTATACGTCGATAGCCGGGTCGGACAGTTCGTTCATATCACAACCAAAATCGTCGTTAGGTTGAACGTCTCCCCAGTCCGCCGTCATAGCACCGTAGAGAAGGCCGTATTGTTCATTATACCGTTCCCGCATCAGATAGTCGATCATTCCGACCATACGCTGGTAGACGGTACGACCGGCAACCGTTTCATTCAGGATAGAGGTATCACCGGTCTTACGGATATACTTTCCTACGATATGGATCAAAGAGGATTCCTGGTCGGTCTCTACCGTATTCTTAAAAGCGACATGATCGGGGGCTGCCTCCGAATAATACGGATGGTCATCACCCCAGTTGAAGTCTGTTTTCAGGACATAACCGTCTATCATTTCGTCGTTCGGCTGCTGCAATGCAAAGAACAGCAGGATGGCATTACGCAGGTCGGACGGGTTGCTTTCCTCGCAGGCTACTTCGATAAAAGTGTTCATATCGCGTGCCCAGATTTGGGAGTAACCGCTTCCGGCGTTAAAACCGCTACGGATAACTGAACGGGCCATACTGTCGACCACATGGAAACTCTGATCGGCAAGAATTTCTTTGGCTAACTGCTGTGTCTCCGTAGGGGCTGTACAAGATAAAAGTCCCCCACAAAACAGGGTAAATAGTAAGTGTCTCTTCTTCATGAATCTGTTGTATAAATATATTGCAAAGATAGAGAGGTTGCTTCTGATTAAAGCATTCATTTGTTTCGATATACTTATACTATCTTACGATTCTTATAACTATAAAAAAAGACTTACGGCTTTTGAGTAAAAACCGTAAGTCTTTTTCCTGATTTCCCGGCAGTATTTTATTCAACGACTACCTCTTTCCCTTCCGTATTCGCCCGGATCAGATTATCATACATCGCTTCACAATAGACCGGCGGCAGATAGAACCGTCCCGGATAGACGGCACAAAGGTTGATCTTGACCGTCACCTGGCGACCGGAAGGCAGCTGATCGATATAACTATATACCTTGTCATCGCGGATATCCTGATAGTTGATACCGGCTGTCTTGCTGTCGGCTGCCCCTTCGTTAAGGAAGCGGGTATTGAGGATTTCCCAACCGGCAGGGAAGATTTCTGTCAACACCAGGTTGTTGTAACCACGTGCAGACGGGTTCTTTACGGTGACTACGCAGGCGAAGTTCGTTCCCTGCGGCAGCTTGGTGATATCTACCGCACGACCATTCGGATCGGTATAGCTGACTGCCATCGACAGACCGTTGGCATAGGCTTCCTCCTTGCCTTGTGCCGGAATGCCTTCGGTAATGACACGGGCGAACAAGGTCGATTTACCCGTATTCTTCAATTCCAGAGAAGCAGATACTCCGGCTTTGTCGAGCAAGACTTCCGTCCAGATATTTTTAGTTGTACTTACTTGGCTCGCCGTACTGCCATAAGCATAGGTAAACTCCATCGTTCCGGATACCTTATATTTAGTCATATACTCAGAAAGCGAAACGAGGGCAAAGGCTGTCGACTGCGTACTCAGCCAGTCGTCCGATGAAAGCACTTTCGAGATACCGCGGGTCAATATGGCGGCCTCTTTGCCGTCACCCAATAAGGTTAATGTCATCAGCCGGATGGCTTGATCGCGCAGGTCGCTACCGAAAGTCAGGTCGTAATCGGAATAATCCGTTTTCACTTCCGTTGTTTTCTCGATCAGGCCTTTCGCCACATCGGTACGGCCCACCAACGCATAGGCGGAAGCCAATAGCCAACGGCTCATCGGAGCCAGCGATTTGTTTTCCTTCAGACGGTTCATCGCCCCTACTTCGGGCACCTGTCCCAGAGCCAATACATATAAACGATAAGCCTGTGTCATTTCTTCCGAACGGGAATAGTAAGAGCTTACCGGCTTCCAGTCGCGGGCAACGCGGCGCAGGTTGTTCAAGACGTTACGCTTCATTCCGTCGGGAACCAGATATCCTTTTGCTTCGGCCGACAACAGGAAGTGGGTTGCATAGACTGTTCCCCATCCGTTGCTGCTCGTACCACCGGGCCAGTAAGAGAATGCTCCATCTACGGTCTGATAAGAACGCAGGCGGCGGATCACCTCTTTCACTGCATTTTCGGTCGTATTCTGTTGCTGCTTCGTCAAGGCGGCAAACTCACCTACATAGAGTTGCGGGAAACCCTTCGATGTGATCTGCTCCACACATCCGTGCGGATATCCGATCAGGTATGACAGGCGGGAAGAAAGATTCAACGGCGGCACATCCGACATTTCCAGCGACAAGGAGTTGGTTCCTGCCATGCCAGGGAGCTTAACGGTTTCTTTCCAGGACTTGCCGGCTTCGAGGGTAACAGGCAGTACCTTCACCTGCGGACGGCTGACGGAACGTATCTCGATATCGGTCGTGTAGACGGACTTGTCGCCCTTACCCGAGGCCGTAATAGTCACCCGACCGGCACCAGGCTGGTCTTTTACCCGAATGCGGAACAGGGCCTGTTTGTCACTCTTCTCCGTAAAGTGAAGCTGCTGGCTGGGGGCTCCTATCACTTCCATATTAGCGGAACAGGTGATGGAGACATCGACATTACCTACCCCATTTTCAGTAGCAAAGACAGTGGCCGGAACAACCATCTCCTCTCCTACACCGATCACACGCGGCAAAGTGCCCAGCAGCATGACCGGCTTACGTACGAATACGCTCTTGTCGGCATGCCCGTAAGCCTCACCGTTTCCGGCTACGACCATTACTTTGACACGACCGTTATAATTCGGCATCGTATAGATATGACGCTGCTGCTTTCCCTTCCGCAACAGGAACGGGCCTTCGAACTGCACCACCGGTTTGAAACGGTTGACGATGGCTTTCGGCCCTTTGTTCAGGGCATCGTCGCCACCGATACTGAACAGTTGCTCGATGCGTCCGCCGTAAGCACCGACTACATAGTTATACATATCCCAGGTACTTACGCCCAATGCTTCACGGGCATTAAAGGCTTTCCAGGGTTCGGGTGTGCGGAAGCGGGTAAGGTCGAGCAGGCCTTCATCGACGATAGCCAGCGTATAAGCCATTTCGCGACCGTCCTTTTCCGAGACGACCACTTCGTATTTGGCTTCCGGCTTGATCTCGTCAGGCACACTGATCTGTGGATACAGATGGCTTTCAGGAGAAGTCACCGTGAAAGGTACAACGCCGTACATACGGATCGGCAGGTCGTTCTGCGTAAGCCCGTGAGGCTGCAACAACGTGACGTAGACGTATGCATTCGGCTGCATCTCTTTAGTTACATCCAGCTTGATCGTTGTCTGCTGGTCGTCGCAGGTATGTTCGGTAACGGATAGTACCTTCGTCCCATTCTCGATACTGACAACGGCACGGCTTCCCTTGGCGGATGGGATGGTGATAACCAGTTTCTCGCCCGGTTTATAGTTGTCTTTATCTGTCTTAAAGCTCAACATATTAGCCGACTCGCTGCCATCAGCGTTGCGGCGTCCTTCGTTATACGGCCAGTCGAAATAGCTCATTACTCCGGTGGAGTGTTTGCTTTCCTTATCCTTCACGGAGATAAAATAGGTACCCCATTCTTCGTTGCTGAACGAGAGTTGGAAGGTACCCCGACCGTTCTCGCCGGTGCGGACGGTTAATTGCTTAACCGGCTTATTATAAGAGTCGGATACGTAGTTAGCCAAGCTGCTGTTGTCCGAACTCCACCACCAGTACCAATATACTTTATATACCTGCACATCCAGTTCCGTGTTGGCCTGCGGATTTCCCTGATAGTCGGTCGAAGCGACTTCGTAGGTATAATTGCTTCCGGTATTCAACTGCTCACGTGTCTGCTGCGGCGATTTGATACCGGCATACCGCTTGTAAGGAGAATAAAGCATCCTGTTCGCATCGATACTAAAATCGCCCGACTCTTCATAGACACGGGTCACGAAGTTAGCCATCAACATGCCCGGGGCGGTCGTACCGATCTCGAACCTGGCCTGTATGGTAGCATCCCCTTTGTCGTCGGTCGTACCGGAGATCAGTTTACTTTCTTCACTGTTGAATGTCTTCGACGGATCATCGAAGTAGAAATCCTTATAGCCTTTAAAGGTGGTCGGGGTCGAGATAAAGGTGCCTTGAATGTCGTATTTCAGATTTCTAGCCGTTGCTCCCTGCAACCATTCCACATGCAGGCGCCCGTTCAGAGGTTCGCCCCGCAATATCGTAGGGGCGGTTCGCGAACCGCCCGTACCGAGGCTGGCCCTATCAATGCTGGCCCTATCAATGCTGGCCCTATCAATGGCGCCATCATCCATGCTGGCCTTATCCATGCTGCCTTTATTGGTTCCGCCGGCAAATGTTAAATCTATTTTCAGCCGGTTCGGTTTGATCGATTCCACGCGCAGGCGTTTGGTAAAGCTGACACCGCCGACGTTTACATTCACATTCCAGGCTCCGGTCGGTGCATCCGGTTCGGTCGGCATGGTGAAAGAGTAAACGCCCAGTTCGCCGCGTGTCTGTGTCTTACGCTGGTAAAGCTGCCCCAACGGATTATAGAGTTCCATCACTACCGGATGGTTCGCCGGAAGTTTCTTTGCCCGGTCGTTCAGCATAAAGCTAAGGAAAAGCGTATCGCCCGGACGCCATACGCCCCGGTCACCGTAGATAAAACCTTTGATGCCTTTCTGTACCACTTCACCGGACACGTCGAACGAGCTTAACGATAAGGCCGAACCTCCATCCACACGCAAATAGGAACGTTGGTATCCCTGCGAAGCAATCACGTAGAAAGGTTTGCCGGAAGCGATCTTCAATTTCACCTCTCCTTTGCTGTCGGTCGTACCGGAAGCCAGTACCTGGTTCTGATAATTATAGATGGATACATTGACACCGTTTTCGGGAGACGTACTGAGCAAGTTATGTACCAATACCGTCATTTCGTTGTCTTCGCCGGCCATTGCCATCAGTCCGAGGTTGGTGGCCAACACGTTCTTGCCTTCTACCTTATTATAATAGTAACTGTTCGAACAAGGGTCATTCCGTTCGCTGTAGTTGTAATCGTTCCAGTTGAAATCGCCGTTATAATAATAGTAACCGCCATCATCGAAGCGGGAGCTTTCTTCTTTGAACTTGATCTCGTCTTCAGCCAGAAGTTGTTCGCGCGATACTTTTATCGAGTCGTCACAAGGGTAGGCCGACAGGTCTTTATTGAAAGAAAGCTCTACCCGGTAGATGGCTCCGGGCTCCGGCTCCATGAGTTTCTTCAAGTCGACCGCGTATGTGTTCCATTGGGAAAGGTCGCTACCATCCTCATCCAGGAAGATCGTCTTACGGGCAACCAGTCGGCCTACGCGCATCAGGTCGGAAGTCCCATCCAGGTTGTTCACCTGCAGGAACTGGCCGATATTCTGTTCCAGTATCTTTATCACGCGAACCACCACTCCCCGAAGATAAACGGCCTGGAACGGTACCAGCAGTTCGGTGGATTGCGGGATGACTACTCCCTGTCCGATAAACTTAACGTCGGGCAAAGAGGTGTTGATCTCGATCTGGCGGGTGACGTCTTCTTTCAGCGTCAGCCCGTTCTTACTACGAATCTGACGAGTCAGGTGTACATTCATAACGCCCTTACGTTGGTTGTCGGGATATAAACGTAGGCGGTTGCCCTCCACGTTGACCGTCTCAGATGTATTTCCTGCGATGAAAGCCAGTCCCTGCATGTCCTGCGAAGAGTCCAGGTCTTTGGTAAACGTCACTTCCACATAGCGTTCAGGCTCTGTCACATAGGTCACGTCATATACGTCGAAATCGTTCATATCCGGAATAGAGACGGTTAGCAATTTGTCTTCGGCTACCCCTGATTTATTAGGAGCTACCGAAAGGGTGAATGTCCGCGTGCCGTCATTCCCGGCTTGTACATTCTGCAAGGTAACCTGATGTTTCTTACCGTCGGGACTGTGCTGCCATACCGCATCCGCTTTCTCCGAGTAGCGTACAAGTGACTCGACCGTCTCTGGTGTTTCCTTATCCGGAGTAAGCAGGGTACAGACTATATCATAACCGTTCTCATTTTTTGCATTGATATCCATCGACTCCAGGTTTGCACGAAGTGCCAGCGGGAAGGTGGAAAATTCAAAGGCGAACTCTTTATCTTTACCTGTCACGTCGAACCATTCGGAAAGGTTGGCAGTCAGCTTATAGGTTGTATTCCGTTCAAATGCTTTTGTTGGTTTGAATACGATAGTCCGGTTATTCTCAAAAGAAAACCCACCGGCCACCTCGGGCTTTATACGGACAAGCTTACTCAACCCGTCACTCTTCAGTTTATCCTGTGCGATATCCTGATTAAAGATCAGATAGACCGGCATATACCGGGATATCTTGCCGGAAGTAAATGCTTCTACATGCGGATTGAAAGGCAACTCCTCCGCCTCTCCCCCGCCACTTTTTGTATTACAACTACTAAACAAGCACAACAAATAGCATAAACACACCCAATAAAGATACCTTGCCATAGTTTATTCAATTAACGGTTACTACTTATTCTTAGCCAATGAGATAACATTACGAATGTACACATTTATTTTTTAAAAGGAATGAGTTATTTGCAAAAAAGGACTACATTTGTAATAACTAAAACAAAATATATGGGAAGAAAAAGAAACAATATTGACCGATCACTGAATGATATTGCTAAAGGAAGAGTATATACGGCAAAAGATATTGATGACTTAATGGATCATCTCGCAAAAAGCACTAACGATCTAGCACTAATCAAGCGAATCAAAGAAGCAGAAAAAGAAATCAGTAACGGGAAAACAACAAAAGTGAAAGACATCAACAATATATGGAAAAGTATCATCCCTTAGGTCATTATGACGATAAATAAAACCCGGATACTATATCCTATCCTGTTTCTCCTATCCCTATGGGGCATCATGTTCCTCCTGGTTCCCCGTGTCTTATTCTCCGTTCCCTACTCTACTTTACTTTATTCTTCGGAAGGCAACCTGTTGGGAGCACGTATTGCGCCGGACGGACAATGGCGGTTTCCGGCTACGGACTCGTTACCGGAGAAATTTGTCACCTGCCTGACCACCTATGAAGACCGGCATTTCTTCTATCATCCCGGGATCGATGTGACAGCTATTTTGCGTGCCGCCTACCTCAATGTCCGGCATCACCGTGTCGTCAGCGGAGGAAGTACACTGACGATGCAACTGGCACGTATCGCCAGAGGAAACAAAGACCGTACCGTTTATGAGAAAAGCATCGAAATGTGCTGGGCCCTCTTCCTCGAAACGACCCACAGCAAAAAAGAAATACTGAACCTATACGCCTCCCATGCCCCGTTCGGCGGCAATGTAGTCGGCATCGAAACAGCCGCCTGGCGTTATTTCGGACGCAATGCCTCCGAACTGTCCTGGGCGGAGAGCGCCACACTCGCCGTCCTGCCCAACTCCCCCGCCCTGATCCATCCGGGGAGAAACCGCAGACAACTGAAAACCAAACGCGACAACCTCCTTTTTACTCTAAAAGAAAGAGGTATCATCGACAACACCGAATACGAACTGTCCTGTATGGAACCCCTACCGGAGGCCCCTGTCCCCTTGCCCGACGAAGCCCCTCACCTGTTGGAACGGCTTGCCGCCCTTACCCCCGGAACACGTATCACGACTTCGGTACACTACTCCCTGCAAAAACAGACACAGGAGCTGGTCAACCGTTACGCCCTTGAATATAGCTCCAACCATATCCATAACCTCGCCGCCATCATCGCCGATGTCGAAACCGGCGAAGTACTGGCCTATGCCGGCAACGCCAGCTTCAAAGCCGACGAGAAACGTGGAAACCAAGTAGATGTCATCACCTCTCCCCGCAGCACGGGAAGTATACTGAAACCCTTCCTCTATGCCGGAATGCTCCACGACGGACAGATACTCCCTTCCACCCTCGTTTCCGATGTCCCGCTGAATATAAACGGCTTCATGCCACAAAACTATAACAAGACATTCAACGGAGCCGTCCCTGCCCACCGGGCTATCGAACGTTCGCTGAATGTTCCCCTCGTCCGCATGTTATCGCAATACAACACCGGACGTTTCATGACACTGCTGAAAGCATTGGGAATGACCACCCTCCGCTTTTCGGAAGAACACTATGGGGCTTCGCTCATTCTCGGAGGAGCCGAAGGAACCTTATGGGATCTCTCGGGGATGTACGCATCCCTCTCACGCGTGCTCACGCATTACCGCCTTTACAACGGACGATATAATCCGGGGGATATTCATCCATTGACAGCCCTGCCATATGCGGGCGGGGCAGGTACGGGCGGTTCGGGTAAGGGCGGTTCGCGAACCGCCCCTACGGGGGCAATCCAATCAATCGCAGACCCACGTCTCACCGACAAGCCCCTTCTTTCAGCCGCTTCCATCTGGTTCACCTACGAAGCGATGTCCGCCCTCAACCGCCCGGAAGAGGAAGCCGACTGGCAACAATTCGAATCGATGAAACAGATTGCCTGGAAAACAGGGACCAGCTACGGAGGACGCGATGCCTGGGCCATCGGTACAACTCCCCGTTATGTGGTCGGTGTATGGGTAGGAAACGCATCGGGCGAAGGCCGCCCGGGACTGACCGGTGTAGGCAATGCCGCCCCTGTCTTGTTCGATCTGTTCTCCTTGCTTCCCGGCGGTGATTGGTTCGACATACCTTACGACGAACTGGAAGAGGTAGCCATCTGCCGTAGCAGCGGTCACAAAGCATCGCAGATATGCGACCAGGTGGATAGCTTGTACATTCCCCGTTCAGGCATCAATACCCCCGTCTGCCCTTACCATCAGTTGATACATCTCTCGGCTGACGGACGTTTCCGCGTAAACAGCTCCTGCGAGTCGGTCGACCGGATGATCACCCGTCCCTGGTTCGTCCTCCCACCGTCCCTGGAATATTATTACCGCAATTACCATATCGACTATGTTCCTCTCCCGCCCATCAAACCGGGATGCGAACAAACAAAAAGTTCCGGGCAAATCGAACTGATCTACCCGGAACATAATGCCGTCTTATACCTCCCGAAAGGCTTCTCCGGCAAACCCGAAAAGTTTGTCTTCAAAGCCGCCCACGCCCGCGAAGAGGCAACCATCTACTGGCATCTCGACGACACCTACCTCGGCGAAACCACCGGCAACCACCAGATCGCCTGCCGGGTCTCGTCCGGCAAACATGTACTTACGCTGATCGACAACTGGGGCAATCAGCGCAAAATACTGTTTACATGCACGATGTAATTTTCCGAGCATCTACCGGGACGCCGGGCGCATCATCGATTCCCCAATTTGATATCATTTACATAAGAGTTACACTTTTACTTCACTTCTACCTTTTCACTTACGACTTGCGAACCGCTTTCGCCACGGACGACGTAGATGCCCGGTGCGAGGTGATCGACAGAGACGGTCGGGGTATTCAGGTTGCGCAAGGTGCGCAGGGCACGGCCGGAGATGTCGTAGACCGTCACTTCGCTGAGTGCATCGACCGAAGAGACGTCGATCCGTCCGGGGGCACTGTTGTAGAAGATGATGTGGCCCTGGGCGATGATTTCATTCGACGTGGCGATGGAGCCGTTCAGGAAGTAGCGTCCGTAGGTGTTGCCCGGGACGGTCAGCGTCAAGCCGTCGGTCACGTCGTAGCGCTTGCCGGTCTGTTTGTCTACCAGCTTCACGTTCTTCATGGCACCTGACAGTTTGAAGCTCAGCTCTACCGGGGTCGCGTCTTTGCCGTGGATGCCGACGGGGATTTCAGCCAGGTCGGGTGTCACGTTGATGGCTACCATCTGATTACCGGCAAGAGTATACACCTGTGGTGCGGCGACTTCCTCGTTGATCAGCAAGGCAGCGTCTTCACCCTCCACATAGCTGTCCGAAGCGGTAGCAAGACCGGCTACGACGGCGGTGTTGCGTATGCCGTCACGGGTGGCGGTGATGCGCAATTGCGGCAGGGGTTCTTCGGTCGGAGCGACGGTGGCAGAGCGCAAACCGAACTTTCCGGTTGTCGGGGCTTTCGCAATCATATCGGTTGTGAAAGTGGCAGAAGCCAAATCTTTCACGATGAATGATTGAAGAGGGGCGACGTATTGACCATTATAGCCGTCTGTACTTGTTGATAAAGTATAATTATCCCCAAACAGCACAGTTTCTGTTGCACTCTTGCCCATAATGTAATATACTTTTTCCGTAGATGTAGTCTTTTTAAAAAACTCCTCCATATTCAAATGCGACATGAACGGGTTACCGAACATACCACCTGTAGAGGAAGCCGAACAAGAGGTAACAGCCTTCTGTCCTTTTTCATCCGGGCTGATATGGAAACGACCGTTACCGACGCGATTTGTCAATGTTTTTTCATCTCCGCTACCTGTCGTACTACCATAATATGTATATTTATCATCTGCTTTCGGCAGACGGAACAATACTTTATTGGCATTATCTAAAGTTGCTTCATTCGCTTTTGTCCCAATCGAGAATCCAGTACCCGGCGTAAACGGAACATCTACATCATTGTAGAGGTTTGACCAGCTACCCTTAATTCCGTAATCGACTTGATTATTAGAACCTATACCTGGACGAACAACTATTGCACTAGCTTTATCCCATCCGCGCATATAGACGGCAGGTTGCCAACGGGTATAGTTTGTGTTATCATAGTTGATCTCCCCAAACGCCGGTGTCTCCTGACGTGCATACTTACCTACGTTACTTGTTTCTGTCGGCAAATACATATCCCCCGACACTACGCCTTTCAAGGGCGAAGCGAGCATGTACCAGCGGTTCGGAGCCATTTCGTAATCTACGTGTGCCTTGTTGTAAGTCAGGTATTCCGTATGCAGGATTTCCGATTCGGGCTTGATGTAGATCTCGTCGCAGGTGTTGCCGTAGAAGCGGACACAGGCGTAGCTGTGATTCTCTGAACCATCTTTTGGTATATCCGGATTCGTAACACATCCAAACAACTCCCGTTCATAATCCGGATCGGCAAGCAAGTCGTATTCGATATTCTTGGTGGCGGCACCGATGTTTTCGGTTGTTAAATTTGTTGGAACATCCATATTCAGCAAAACGTTCTTTGGATCTTTTTCCTGACTTCCTGTATTTTTCTTTAATTCATATAAATACGGATAAGCGGAATAAGCCTTACCGTCTTTATTGCCGACAACCGTCACTTTTGTAAAGCGCATCGGGGTGTAGGCTTCGTTATGAGTACCGTTTGCACTTGCGACACTCGTTGTGTACAGTTCCGCATCATTAGACCGTCTCCAATGCATTAGACCGTCATTGTTCCAGTTGTGCATACCGCTTTCGCTTCCTACCCACGTCACATATTCGGGGACGATTTTGAGGGTGAGTTGCATGGAACCTGTATAAGTAACCTTATTTTCGCTATTATCCTTTACGGCATAAGGTATATTGACCATATACCAGAAGCCTTCTTTGAAGTTATTAACTGCCTCTTGGGTGAATTTGATTGTGAAATAATTCGTACCCCAAGCTGCTGTTGTTGCATCATCGTCAAGTTTTACCAAAGTAGCAACCGGTTTATCGTTACTATATTTCGTGTCAGAAGTCTTTAAAACCTTTATGTTTGCATTGCTGTCATCCTTAACAAATTTCTCCCCATCTGCCGATTTACGGAAATGAATCGGAATACGCAATGTACCAGCACTAGCTTGCATATCCTTTATCTGAGTTAACATAACACGGACAGAGCGGACGTGTTTGTCTCCCCATTCATCCGGTTGAGGTTGGTCAGGATTATCCGGATCTTTAGGGTCGGGATCTTCCGGGTCTTTGGGATCTTCCGGGTCCTTAGGATCGGGCACATCGGGGTCCCCAGGATCGATGGTCGGAGGATTTGGGCCTAATTGGATTACGACAGGGTCAGGGCAATACAAATTGTTATTAATCTCATTACTATGATCATCTTGTTGAGCTTGTGGCAAACCTATAATTGTTTGGTATTTGTTTGCCATTTTGTACTCAAAGGATGCTGCATTCAAAACAAATTTGCCATTCGTGTTATTATCTTTATCGTATAAAAGAGCGTTTAAAGCAGTTTTTATAGCTTCTTTTTGGTCTGTATCAGTAGAATGTAACTTCAAAGCTTCAGCATAAGTGTATGAATTCCCTTGCACTTCCACTGTAGCCGTATTAAACTCTACGACATCTCCTATAAACCAATCAAACTTGGCATTCTCCAATGTTGTCCATGTCCCATCATTCAAATAACGGAAATTACCGGCTATTTTATATGTTTTCCCTTGTTGTGCATCTGTCGGCGATGAGATTTCAGTTTCCAAATTCTCCCCTTCGAATATCGTAAAGCGATCTCCCGTAAGAGAAAGATAAAATGGATCTCCGGTTAAAGCACAAGCATCGCATTTAGCAGGTACACTTGCATGGCCTATCGGTTGAGTGGAAATTCGGGCGATATATTGTTTTTTAGGATCAAAAGACTTACCAATATTAAGAGGAAGAGAATAGATCTTATCTCCCGAAGTTTTTCCATCCGAACCAAAATCTAAATTTACCCATTTCATATCTTCCTTACGAGTGGAAAGATAAGAGACACGACATAGTTCCGTTTGATCATCACCATCATAGTCGATTGATAGAGGGGTGTCTTTCGGATTTCCATTTGCATCACATTCATAAACAGAATAATAGATTTTTGTAAAGTATTCTACAGCCTCTTTTTCATTATCTTTATAAGTTGAACTTATATAATCTTTCAACTCCTTAGGCAGTGGATCATTTGGATTATCCCATTCAACATCCTTATTTATCCCTGTCACTTTTTCATTTTCAGTCAACCCCATTACACTCATTATATTACTATAACTTGTCGCATATTTGACTGTTTTTAATTCCGTATCACACAAGTCACCGGCTTGGATAATTTCAACTTCCGGTTTTCTTTTAAAGATACGGATATCGTCAATGGCATAGTCGGCTCCATCGGTGTGGGGCTCGTTGTTTTGGACTTCCAAATAAAATTCGGTACAGCCGGCGATCTCATCTTCCGAAACGACAAATTTGTAATGGAATTGTTGCCATTTCATAAGGTTATAATTAAATTTATCTCTGGTCTCTGTATTTACATTAGAAGCATTTGAATGACCAAGCTTATTATCTTTATAATCCGTTAATGCATCTCCTGTTGTAAACCTGTGAAGTACAACTTCTTCTTGACCTTTTACTCCTTTTAATATTATATTCAAATTAGGAACCAACGGAAGAGGATTACCATCAGCCCATACGTCACATCCCGGGCGCGTCATATCGGCTAACCATCCGGTTACGGTCAACTCCGTATTTCCACAAATAGAACCTTCTATTGGTACGGAAACCAAAGTTCCCGGTTCATCAGTTGCATCAATATAACAAAAATAACCGTATTTTGTATCACCTGCTTCCTTGGTTACTGTATAAGTTCGATCATACAATTCTCTGTTTTCATAAATTTTACTTCCATAATTATACGCTTTTTCTATATAAGGTGTTACCCACTTATAGTATCTATTTACATCGCCAGTAGAACAAAGACCATCATGTTTAGACTTACCTTCAACATTCGCACTTCTAAACAAGCCATACATTCCAGGATATGAAGTATAACACTTTGAATTTTGGTCTAATAAGGACTTACCGTTTTTATATATAAATCCGTAACTTGTTTCAGACTGGTTGAAAGAACCCAAAGGATTATTTGACATATTATCACCTGCTTGAATCTCATTTACAATAGAATTTTGGTCAAAATCAACAATCCCTATTTGTTTATATTTCTTAATATTCCCTCTGGGCCATCTGTCACTATCCTTATTTATCTCATCTTCCAATATGAACTTAGCATTCTCAATCGGATGAAAATTGAAAGTGGCAATAACCCCACTCTGATGGGGAGTGTTTTCATTACAAATGGCTCGTATATCAACCTTAAAATCATTTTTAAGCGCATCGTTTATTTCTATTTTCTGCGTCTGTTGCAAATCCAAGTCTGCCTTTCTTGTTACAAGATGAAAATCTTTAAAATCGGCATTATCATCACTATTTATTCGATATTGAAATTTTGATCCTTGGTGAACCTTCCCATCATTCCAAAAATAATTATCCGGTGTATAAGGCATAGATAAGTTTATAGATTCTGCATCTTTCGGAAAATCGATATGATAAATTGTTTTCTCCTGAATATAAGAAGGACACTCTTCCGCTTTTTTTATTACATACTTGTATCGTTTAAGCAAGGTGGGTTCTGCATATGTTCCTTTGATGTCAGAAGAACTTGAAGGTGTCCAAGTTCCATCCTGATAAACACTTACATCACAATACACAACATCACCATCTGCATAGTCCTCCGGCAATGTATAGACAATGGTAGAGGCGTCGATTCCCAGACCACGCTTATATTCACTCAAAATCCCGTTGGTTTGTTCCGGAATGACATTCGAATCTTTTAATCGATTCGACCAAATTAAGCCATCGGTTTCTTTGACTTTGATAAAATAATCATGTGTTATGTACAAATCTGCATTTCCTGTATTTCCTACTGAGTTTTCATTACATATACTCAAAGATCCACCTCTATTAGCAGACATGTTTTTAGTAACAGTTACTGAGTGATGTCCTATTCTTTCTTTGACAAAATTATCCCCATTTTTCACATACCAATGAACAAACCAGTTGTAGGATTGGTCATTATTGTTCCTCGTATTTACATTCAACACTGGTATCGACAATACACGTGGCTTAGTTGGATCAACATAAATAATCTCTTCTTTCACATGAACTTTATCATGATCTTCTGAAAACATTAGGCTAATCACCGGTCTAGTCGTCGTTTCCTGTCCCCAAGCCATCCCGACACCTCCGCCTGTGAGCAGGGCAAACGACAGGAGTAACGTTCGGAGCCATTTGTCATATATTGTTTTTTTTCGTTTCATCGTATTCTGAATTTAGTTTTTATCTGTTGTCAGTTCAAATAGATCCGCAAATCGTAACTGGATTTGGAAAGTGGCTAAAACACTGTCGTCTTTCTTTGCAATCAATTCGAAGGTCGCGCTTTGATCCTTAGTGGCTGCACCGACCATGCGACCGCCTGTTATTTGATAACGTGATGCACCATCCATTGTGGCTTGCTCGATTTTATTAGGAGCTTCTGCCAACAAATCTCCCTTATCTACCTTTCCGATTCTCCAAGTTACCTGGTCAGAAAGATCTACATCTCCGTTTTCCTCCTGCGAAACTAACTTTTCGATTATAATAGTAAACGGACCACCGCCATATACAGTGCAAACCAAATCGGTTATACCTTTGCTTGTTACCGAAGATTCTGGATACCCGCCGATCGGAGGATTTTCATTACTTACGGCTAAAAGCGTCAATTTATAAGGCGTGAACTCGATACTCAGGTTCCAAAAATGGTTGCGGGGGATCTGGCGAAGAGCGGTGTACTTTGTTCCTTGATGGGGGTTATCACCTGTTAAATGTTTGTCACTACTCGTTTCCAACTCCACCTCAAAACCGTCGGTAGCTTCCGATTCGTTCACGTAATACCAATCGGAGTCTATGGATTCGCTTACTGCAAGTTGCTTGTTATCTTCGAAAGGCTTGTCAATCGAATAACCGCCTCCCGTCAGAGCCAAATACTTATCCGCTTCAAAAAGATTTCCTGCCGTGTTGAACTTGCCTAAAGTTAACTTTGTAACAGTAATCGTATGGCTCGTTCTGTTGAGCATCTTGACTTTCAAACGACTTATTAAACGAACCAAACAAATCGGTTTCCCCCCTTTTGCCGGAATCCACTCTTCCTGCACGCTCATGGGGAGGAATTTTGATGTCTTAGAAATGTCATTAACACCGGATTCCCAAGAAACGGATACGGGAAGCGACGGCATATCTTGTCCTTCCGGTATATTTACAACATTTTCCAACGGATTGTCTTTTATCGACTCCCAGTTGGCAAACGCATAAATCTTCTTCGGACCACCGGTAATCTCGAAAGAGCCGGACTTCCAGCTTGTCAATTCGCCTTTTTTCGCTTCCTCGTCACCAGTCAAATCCGGTTGGAATTTCTTTTCTATCTTACCGGAAGCATTGACGATAAACACGACCAAAGAGTTGATCTGTTCACCGGGCAACGCATTTGCATCTGCGGCTTTCGTCTGCAACGACTTCGAAGTCTCAGAGATACCCACCTGCAAATCCACCTCCAGCATGTCAGGAAGGTCGGGGTCGCCCCCCGCACCCCGTTCGCCGCTCACGCAACCGAACGCGATGAGGGCAAACAGGCTGGCAAGCAGTGGCAAGCTCTTGTATTGGTTCAATCTGTTTTTCATAATCCCATCTCCTCATTACCAAGTGTCACGTCTTCGAGACGGACGATCCAGTCGTCCACTACTACATAGAGGCAATGAGCCCGTCCGCCGGCGATATCCACGTATGCGGTGAGCACATATTCGTCCTGACGATCCAGATATTCCTGTCCGTCCAGTTTGTGCGAAGCGATCTGCGTCAGCTTCAACAGACCTGCCAGATCGACATTGATAAACGGCGTCTTTTCGCTTGCATAACGGACACTCAGCGTACCGGTCGCATTGTCGATCAGGCGTAAGGTGTTCAGCTCGGTGCAGACGGCATCGTAGGCAACGGTTGCATTATCAGCCGACTTGACCGTTTCTACCTGTTGCAGGTAGGGCAGCCAGGTGATGCGTGTATCGGATTGCGGTTCGTTGTGCGCATCGAGGTCGCCGTTGGTAGTGGTGACTACAAAGTCGAAGGCGTCTTTCGACAGCTCCGTACCCCGGTTGGCATCCACCAAGATGAAACGGATTTTGTTGGTGTTTTTCACGAGCGGAAACTCGGTGTCGGTCGCGCCGCCCGCCGGGATCGTATAGTCCAGCTCACCCTGGAAGAGTCCCGACAACTCGCGGTCCACACGGTTCTCCGCCGCCTTCACCGCCATACGGAAGTCTTCGATCGTAGAGCCTGCGGCGGGTTCCATCCAGGTATAATCCGTATCGTTCAGCCCCGCCCAAGCCAACAGGTGGTAATCACCCGGAGCCAGTTCGCTGAGGTCTACTTCGTTCTTTTTCAGTTCCTCGCCCTCGATCAGACGGGAAGAGAGGAACGCCCCCTTGTCGTCGTAGATGTAGAGGCGGACGTTCTTTTCGCGCTCCTGGTTCACCATTTCGTAGGCAAACGCATCGGCGTGTTTGATGTTATGCCGGTAGACGAAACGGAGCGTGTGCCGGCAAAGAGGCAGTTCGTCATGGATATAATCGCATGAAGCCAGTCCGGCGAGGCAAAACACCGCCAGCACCGGGAATAAAAGATATAGTATTTTATGGTAATTCATTGTTCTCCAATTTTGCACGTTAAAAATAAATCGTCTCGTCCTGAAGCGGTCCCCAAGGCTTGACAATCACTTCGATTTCGATTTTTTCCGGTTCATCGGGTTTGTTCGGTTCATCTGGATTGTCGGGATCTTCGGGGTCTTTCGGATCATCCGGGTTATCCGGATTTATCGGGTCCTTAGGTTCGGGATCGAACGGCGGTTCGTAGGGAATATCGTCTCCCAGGCCGTAGAAGTCACGGATGCGCAACTTGTAGACGTTGTTGCGCACAATGGCATACTCCATGATGCCCTTCGACGGAGCATTGTTGTTAGAATGGCGAATCCAGTGTGTGTAGAAACAAACACCGTCCACATAGGTATGCAGACCATAGCGTGCCAACAGACGACGCGTGTCTTTACCGCCCTGATTGACCTGCGGCGTGCCATCCGTGCGTGAGGCATATCCGAACGTCGTATACATATATTCCTTCCACGCCAATGCCGAAACTTCGGCAGCAGTCAGAGCAGCTGAAGAATCCTTGTCTTTCAACTGCCTTGAAAGGAAACGGCGGTATCCGGTCGGGTCGCCCTCCTTCAAGCTCGATGCCAGCGAACGCACGTCGCCCCAGGTCTTGCCCGTGAAGTCGTAGGTAGAGACGTCCAGTGCCCCTTCAGTGAAAGCCAGCATCGCTGCTTCGGGCGAACCGTAAATTACGCCTTTGAAAGCAAAGAAGGTAAACGGCGAACCGTCCAATCCTTTGCGATAGTCGGTCGTTCCGGTAGCGGGATCATAGAAGAGACACCTTCCGGGTCCGTATAATGTCCTGAACACCACGCCTGTGCAATAGTAAGGCGACTGGTCGGCACGCGCTACCGTATTTTCTTTCGTGTAGCCCACGCAGTACCATTCGCCCACGCGGTCACCCATACCGTTGGTGAAACGCCAGTTACCTGCCGAAGTACCGAAACTCATAAAGTAGTTTTCATAGAGTGCTTCGACCGGTTTGCCGTCCGAAGCGGGACGCTCCGGCCAGTTAGGGTTGAACATCTCGCTGTTCACATTCGCCATCGTCTTGTAGCGGCTCCACGGGTCGAGCACGTAGTTAGTCTGGTGGTCGCCCCATTCAGGCAACTCCAAGCCTAAAAACTCAACTGCGCTTGCCGGTCCGAACGCATCGTTGGCCACCGCTCCGACCACTCGTTTGACCATGAATGAACCTGCATCCAGCTTGTTGACGATCATGGCACCGGTAATCGACACGCGGGCTGCTCCCGCCGTCTTGTCCATCACATCGAAATAGTCATGTACCGGCAGGTAGTCGATGCGTGCCGCATGGCGTTCGACCTCGACCGTTGCGAAAGCGGGGTTATCGATCGTGTTGTCGCCACAGATATACACCTTCTCGTCCAGGTGGCCGTCCGAAGCCATCACGAAATGTGAATACTCGCCGTTTCTTTCCATCCACGCACGCTTTTGCAGGAAGTCACGTACTTCTCCGAGCGTCAAGTCTTTGAGCTGCGGGCGGATATTGCCGGTGTTGGTAATAACCAGCAGGTCGTACCATCCGGCGGGCAATCCCACCAACACCGGTTCGGTGCGGTTGTCGCCCTGCATAGCGTCGCGGTCGAGATAGATAATCTTGTCTATCGGGGTCAAGGCAGGCGAGTTCACCCCGTCTGTCCCTTGGTAGAAGAGCAACATCAGGTCGTCGATGCGCGTCTCGTAGTCCTGCCCCGGCTCGTAGCCGTCGCCGTTCTCGCCTCCTGTAGGATTCGAGCGGGTGAGCGGTGCCTTGGCATCCGGACAACGGAGCGTCAGTCGGAGATAGTTCTCCTCCACCGGCTTGTCGCCGTCGTCGTCCCGTTCCGTCCGGTACTCATCCGAACATGCGGCAGACAAAAAACAGCCCGCAGCACAGGCATATACTAATAATTTATGTGTAATATTCATACGCTATCGTTTTTTGAAAATATCTCATTCTTCGCGCTTCGCCTTGATCTGTTCGAGGTTCGCACGGGCGGCTTCGCCTGCTACCGAGCTGTTTTCCAATCCTTTCAGGATCGCTTCCGCACCGTCGAGATCGCCACGCAGCATCCGGACGGAGGCAAGTGCCAACTGTTTCTCGTCGCCTTCGACAGCTTTCGCAAGGTAGCTTTCCGCACGGTCGAGCTGGCCTGTCCGAATGGCGATGTTGGCGGCATTCAAATTAGACACCGGGTCGTCGGGGAACATGCGGACCGCGATTTCGAACACTTCGTTATACTTCTCGCTGCCGGCTTCGAAAAGCTGCGCCACCATGAACATTTCGTTCAAGCTGAGCTTCTTCGGGTCGGTGTAGATGAGCGACTTCGCCTCTTCGGCTGTGAAGTTGCGGATGTTGTATTTCACCACGTAATCCGAGTGGCGCAAGGCGGGATAGATGTCGCGCAACAGGATCTTGTAAGAGGTTCCGCCGTTCAGCGTCTTTAGCTTCCATTCCTTTTTGTCTAAGTCGCGCGGTTCCGGGTTGCGGATGATGGCGAGCAGTTCCGCCTTGTCGGGCAAGTTCATCTCTTCCAGCCGCTTTTCCAACCCTTCCCAGTCTTCCGGCTCGAAGTCGACGCTGAAGGTAGCATGTTCGAAGCGGTAAAGGCTCTTCACATAGTCGCACAAAGCCTTGGCACGGTTTTCTGCCAGATAGGTGTTGTTGGCGTAAGTTCCTTCGGGAGAGGCGAAACCTTTGATCCACACCTCCGTGATAGTGGCGTAAGGATCGTCCTTCACCGACTCGATCGTGGCACGGATGGCGGCCAGTTCGCGCGGGTTGTTGCGATAGTCGGGATAGATGGTAATCTTATTAACCGGGAAGTCAAGGAACGCCTTGCCTTCGATCGAACGCGCCTTGACTGCTTCGGCTTCGGGCGTACGGTAGGCAAGCAGCGGTTTCAATACCACCGGCTCTGCCATGTTAATCGGAAAAAGCGGTGAGCGGTCGTTCTGCAATGCCTCCCAACCGCAACCACATTCGTCGATGACGAGGGCGACTTCCGACTTCTTCATCCACGGTGCCATCGGTGTGCGGGTGGTGTATTCGAAGGTCTGTGGCTTGCCATTCTCGCGGAGCAGTTCGTATTCATCGTGTGTCGTATAGGTGCGCTCTGTCCGTTCATATAATATATGTCGGTCGCGTCCGCTCAGGATGACCGGTGTCAGGGGACGGATGCTGTCTCCTGCCGATATGACCGGTGTGCAAACCAGGCTACGGTCTGAAGGGACTTTGATTTCTCCGAAGTCGAGCGTCATGCCGATCAGCAGGGTACCGTCCGACTTCTCCACAATCTTATCTTTTACTTTAATCTCTTGTGCCTGCAAGGTGGCTACCGCCAGCAGACTTGCCACAATCCATGTATGCTTGTTCATTTTCATAAGGCAGCGATGTTTAGAATTGATAAATCAGGTTGATAGCGGCCTGCGTGGGACCGAAATAATGTTTCTTCACGTACTCTTGGCGGCGTCCGCAGTTAGTACAGGGGTACTTCTCCGATTCGAGGTAGAGGTAACCCACACCGACAGTAGCTTCTAAGTTCCAGTGTTTGGAGAGCAGCCAGGAATATCCGTAGCTGACGCCCACGCCTGCGCCCCACCCCTGGTGGCGTTCGTTTTCGGTACCGAGCAGTTTGATGTCCGATACATTATATAATATGTACGGGACATGCAACCCGATGAAATGTTTATAAAAGGTTTCACAGAACCAATAGCGCATCTCCGGATGGAGTCGCCAATGTTTGAGAGATTTGCCATAGCTCCCGTCGTCCTTCTTTCCGTCGAACGGATTGAGGCCGGTCTCTATGTCCAGACTCCAGTGACGTGCCAGGCGGAACTCCGCGCCGGCATTAAAAGTTACCATTGCTCCCCAATATGGAATATTGGTCTTGATCCCGACGGTCGAACCTTTTTCTCCGGTCAACCTGTCCTGTGCGTAGAACGACAGAGGGATCACAAACAGGAACATCATCAAGATAAGTTTTCTCATCATACTAGTTATGTTTTATTATAGTTATTTTATTCGCTGATTCAAAAATCGCGGAGTAAAGGTTCTAATACCAGGTAAACTCACCATGAACCTAAACTTATTTATGAAATAAGAAATAGCTTATTTATGAAATAAGTTTAGGTTGTCTATTTTAGAATATAAATTCTGAAGAAACGACAGCTATTATGAAGAGTAAAAAACCAACAATGGAAACTCAAACATGTTTAATTCTACAAAAATCGGTAAGGATATCTTTACTAAATAAAAGTTAAAGCGTGATGGGGTTAACCGGCTATGTCTAAACATTCTGCCATTTAATATTAGTATAGATTTAGCGGTTGAATTTATATAAAATATAGTATAAATTTCGAGAAGTCTTTATCTAACCTGAAAACAAACCTAAAGATGTAGATAAAATAGTAAGAAAATGTTTCTTTTTTAACAACTAATATCTTAACTTTGCATTCAGTAATCATTTTGAGATAAATGATAATGCGTGATTTTCAAAAGACTTTATGATATTATTCTTATTTCATAAATAAGTTCCTTCCATCCGAAAAACACCTCTACCTTTTTGTTTGTTTATCAGTATTTTACTAATGGGATCCGTAATCTTTTGATTGGCCTCATTCAGTTCCGGCTGTTCCATCCGATTAAAATATCCGCGGGTGGTCTTTTCATTGGTATGTCCTAATGCCTGGCTAATCACGGCGATGTCCACATGTAAACGACGAGCCTCCGAAGCCCAGGTATAACGCATTACATAAGAGGTCAGGTTATCAGAAATCGACAGAAGCCGACCCACTTCTTTCAATGCAGAATTATGATTAGAGAGCATCCCCTTGTATTGCCGATAAGTAGCAGATGCAAACATCACAGGAAAAAGATAATCCCTCTCGGAAGACTCGTATTTATGAATAATTTGCCACATACCGGAAGTAATCTCAATACATATCTCGATCCCCGTTTTATGACGGTTATATACTATAGCTTGTCCTCGGATATTCTTTCGAGTCAGACGAACCATATCAGCAAAAGGCATGCCATAAGCCATGAAACTGAATAGTGCCAAATCGGTAGCCAGAGTCAGATCGGGACGGTCACGAAAATCAGCTGCCGCCATTTTCTTTACTTGCTGATCAGATAAAGGTTTTTTGACTGTCAGATCACGTTTCAGTTTCAGCTTGCGAAACGGATGATACCTCATTTCAAACGGCTGTTCGTCGAAAGCTGCATTGTAGACAGCCCTCAGGCTACTCAGATAACTATTAATCGTATTGATCTTTAATCTTTTTGCCTGCAAATAGGCTTGAAAATCATTTAACAAGGTGGAAGTCAGATCACGAATCGGTATATCCTTGTTTCTTTGAAATCGGTAAAAATGACGACCGGCTGCCAAATAAAGGTCAGCTGTACTGTTTTTACCCATCAGTTGTTTACTTTCCGCCCGCTGCCGAATATAGTCGTACAACAAAGGACCTTTTCTTTTTCGATTGTTTTCTTGTGTTACTTTCATTTCCATACTATTTATAAATTACCCATTACCGTCCTTATAACAGCAAATACGCCCCCAAAGATATCTACCCCTACCCCCTTTTCCAAATAAAAAAGGAACCGATCCGGTTGGTCGTTGACAAATGTATTAGTTATTATTTGCACACTTCGATCTTTATTACGCAATTTGCGTTACGTAATTTACGCAATGAAGATATGTCAACAATTCAACCGAACAATCCTTTCCTGATAGCAGGATATTACGGCCCCGATTATTTCTGTGACAGACAACAGGAAACCGGGCAAATAATCAATGCTCTATACAACGAACGCAACCTGACGCTTGTTGCTCCCCGGCGTATGGGAAAAACAGGATTGATCAAACACGTTTTCTATAAGTTACATGAACAACAACCCGACATTATCACTCTTTATCTCGATATTTATTCGACACAAAACCTGAATGAATTTGTACAGGTGTTCGCCAGCACCGTATTAGGCAGTGTCAGTATCGATATTGCGACAGATAAAGAAGAAGCTACTTTAAAAGAGATATTCAATTACCTGCAATCGTCGGAAAAACGTTGCTATATCGCCATCGACGAATTCCAGCAAATCACGGAATATCCGGAAAAAGGGGTGGAAGCCTTGTTACGTTCTTACATCCAGTTTTTACCTAATGTCCGTTTTATTTTTGCCGGCAGTAAACAGCATGTTATGTAGGAAATGTTTTTGTCGACCAAACGTCCTTTTTATCAAAGTACGCAGACAATAACCATCGGGTGTATCGACAGAAAGGCTTATTACGATTTCTCCGCTACTTGGTTTGCCAGACAAAACCTTCTTATAAGTGAAGATACTTTTTCCAGCATTTACGATGAGTTCGAAGGGCATACATGGTATATTCAAGCCATATTAAACCGCCTGTATGGATATTCCTTAACCCCCGATCAGGAAATGGTGAGTCGTGCTATACGCGAAATCGTCGCAGAAAATGAATATGGTTATCAAAACTTACTGGCAGCTTATACTTCCGGTGCTATACGTTTAATCAAAGCGATAGCAAAGGAACGGATCGTACTGGAGATCAATGCCGGTTCTTTCATTTCCAAATACAAGCTGAAAGCCGCCAGCAGTGTAAATTCTGCTCTTCGTACACTTACGAAAATGGAAATGGTCTACCGGACAGAAGCCGGTTATATCGTTTACGATCGCTTCTTTGCTATCTGGTTACGCCAACAGCCTTATTAACATCCGACCGTATTATCGTCATTCATTCCATAGCTGTTTTATACTTATTTCACCTTAGACTGCTTGTGTCCCGGCTCATTGGCAATCAGAGTCTTGTCGTTCAACATATTGAGGTCTTCAGCGGTGAGCCATTCCTCACGCAGCTTATCGCCCAGGTACTCCACCGATCCCTTATAAGAGAGGGTCAGAAGCAGGGAAAAGGCCAGGTGGACCAAAGAGGGGTTGTAATCGGGTCTGCGTTTTTCCATTTGGGCGATAAAACGCAGGATGATGTCCGGTTGCTGAAGGTCGAAACGTAAGGTGCCGAGTACGGTGTATTCCAGCAGGAAATTAAGTGTCCGCTCCCAATCGCGGGTAAACAGACGGGTGAGAAAGACCTGGAAACGTACGGTCATTATATCCCATTCGTTGAAGGCTGCTTTGTAAGCTAAGCGGAGGTAATACAAACGGTAAACGTGCGCTTAACTTGAACATCGCTAAACGCTTACGAGATTGTTTCGGAATTCCTGCAGATTTTATACTTGACAATATCTAATACAAAAAACCGGCTAACTTCACAGTTTGCCGGTTTTTTTTGCTCAATCCACTATTCTGAATCAGATCCTTTAATTTATTGATATTCATTTGCAAGTTTATTCATCTGATTAACGAAAGTTTATTTGAAATTAACAGCAATTTTATTTGCACTTCATGAGACCTTGCTTTAATTTACACTATAAAGTTGACGCAATCCGTTGGGAATCGCCAAATAAAACGGATGCAAAATGACGCAAATAGATTATTAAACTCTATAAAAAAAGGAGATCACCCAACATTGATAGGAATATCAATCTTCCCAGAAGAGTAAAAATAAATATGAAAGCCTTTGTAGATAAACAAATGTTTATCTACCTTTGTTGTGTCAAGATCTTTTAGATGGATGATAACCAAAATGAGCTAAAGGCTCTGATAGAACATGAAAAGAACAATCTTCTGTTCTATTCTCTTTACTGGGATATTTTAGTACAAAGTACCTCGGAAAGAGAACTTGAAAAACAAATCGACCAGCATTTAGACCGGTTGATATTGTTACTCAAGTTGAAAGGTTAGCAGTTAGTACCCCTTCGGGGGTACTCTCTAAAAGATCTTTTCACTAGACTTTAAATACAAAATATATGGCAAATAAGGAACAAATCAATCAGGAACTGGAAGCATTGAAAAGTAAGTTCATGCTCTTGAATACAGACGAAGAACGTAACGCGTTTCGTTCTGAAGTGAAGGCGTTTGCCAACTCAAAAAGCGACGAAGAAAAGCAGTTGGTTAGTGAAGCTTTTATCGAAGGAGCGAATAAAGCTTGCGCAAGAGTCGATAAACTAATCGATGACGTGCTTAGGAATAAACTTGATGGCATATATGAATCAGTATCCTGGTCTTACATTGCCCGTACCTATTTCAACAAAAGTCGTGCGTGGTTAAGCCAGCGTATAAACGGATTAATGATTCATGGCAAAGAAGCGCAATTCACCAATGAAGAAAAACAAACATTATTACAAGCACTCCGCGACATAAGCGGAAAAATAGAACGAACAGCTCGGGTTATCGAGCAAACCCTCTGAAGATCTTGACACATTTACAGAGAACAAAAGCCCGGCTAACTTCACAGTCTGCCGGGCTTTTTTGCCAAAATTCAAAATTCGTCACTATAACCAAACATTCTCTACTCTATTTTAATATATACTATCACCGGACTATTATTCCAGATTGATCACTTTGTGGTTCAGTCTTTTCATTACGCCTCCGTCGAACGAATCCAGATAGATTTGCGTGGTCCGTTCGCTGGCATGTCCCAGGTAAGAGCTAATGACGGCTGTAGGCATCAGTTTATTACGTGCTGCCGTAGCCCATGAGTGACGCGCCATATAGGAGGACAGGGATTCGGTGATATCTGCCATTGCCGCAATCTTTTTCAAGTGGCGGTTGAAGGTTACCAACGCACTCCGATAGTGTTTATAGTTTTCCGCGTCGTCGGCATCGTCGGATAATACTGGCCAAACATAACGGCTATCGGTACGATACCTCTCGATGATTTCCTGTAGCGGAGATTCCGCAAAAAAGGGTTCATACGGGGCCTGATCACTTTCTCTTTCACGGCTTTGTTATAGATGGCTCGCAGGTTCCGCAGATAGTAATGTACGGTATTCTCACAACATCCTTCCTGCAGCAACCAGCCCTCATAGGCTTTCAGCATCTCGAACCGAAACAACTGAAACGGTACCCGTTGACTCCCGGTAAACTGCACCAGCGATTTCACGCTATTCCGATAGGCCTGTGCCATCCCATAGCGTCTTCCTCTCTCCATCTCATCTATCACCCCCAATGCATAAACCACAAACCCATTCCGCGCCATTCCTTTTTTCTTCATCTGATTGTTCTCTTCCATATTCATTTTCTTGTTTAAATTGTTATTGGCATGGAATATAACAGAAAAAGAGAGGGGATGGGTTTGGAGAGGATACCAAGATGGTACAATTAAGTTAATACTTCGATCCGGGCACGAAACTCATCTATGCGATTTTTAAATACCATTGAGGTACGATTAAACTTTGCTACGCTCTTACAATTCCGCGAATACGAATGGTTTTAAATACCACTAAGGTACAATTATACTATGCAAATATAAAAAACACTTGGACAAATTGGATAATAAAACTTACAGATATATTAATATAATGTATATTTGGAAGCGTTATTCTACTCTAGTGACCTATGATGTAAAATAGGTTTTTAGTACAGTAGAAACATATGGCTTGGAAGGTATAAGAGTTATATGATAGTTGTCGATCCCCGGGGTATTTTATACAATTGAAGGTCGACAACTTTCATTGATAAATAAAGAAGGGACAAACAGGCTTAGAGAGTGTTTAGAATAAGGAGAACCTAAAAATTTTATAGGGGTTTAATTGTACCTTAGTGGTATTTAAAGTCGCAAAGCACTCAAGTCGGTACAAACCGTATTCCGGTTTAATTGTACCTTAGTGGTATTTAAAGGAGACAATAGTGTCTCCATCTTCCATTTCCTTTTTGGTTTAATTGTACCTTAGTGGTATTTAAAGTGTTTATAGCGGATGTAGTCATCGGTGGCATTAATTGGTTTAATTGTACCGTATGGTATTTAAAACGGAAATAGATAGTCGGCAGTTCGTCGATAATGTACTTTAATCGTACCTTGGTGGTATAAATCTTATTCTAACTTTTTCTAATAGCGAAATCATCTGTTAATCAAAGACAATCCTCTCTTCAATGGGAGTACTCGTCATTTAAAGTCATAAATAAAGCAAGAGATTCATAGGTTATGCCAAAATTATAGTTATATTTGGGAGAAACACAGTATACTATTAACTTACTTAGATTATATCTATACATTATATAATATATAACCTAAATATAATACCAGAATTACTATATGAGAATACATCTATCAACGAGCGCCAACAACGAACTCGTTCCTTTCAATTACCAGCAGAAACTTATTGGAGTTTTGCACCGTTGGCTTGGGACAAACGAACTTCACGATAAAATATCCTTATACTCTTTCTCATGGTTAAAAGGAGGAAAAAGATATAAAAACGGACTCAATTTTCCTTATGGCGCCAACTGGTTTATCTCTTTTTGTGAAGAGAAATATGTCAAGACCATAATAAAAGCAATAATGGACTCACCGGATATGTTTTGCGGAATGAAAGTCGAAGGGATTATCATTCAGGAAACGCCCGATTTATCCACCCAAAATCATTTTCAACTCGGAAGCCCTGTCTTTATAAAACGCTTTTATGACGACAACCATAAACACTTCACCTATAAAGACGAGAACAGCGGAGAGTTGATGGCAGAAACTCTGAGGCATAAAATGCAGATTGCCGGATTACCGGAAGATCCTTCTCTAAAGATTGAGTTCGACCTTAGTTATCCCAATAAGAAAGAAAAACTCGTTACGATCCATAACATCAGTAATAAATGCAGTATGTGTCCCCTGATTATTCATGGTACACCTCTGACAAAAGCCTTCGCATGGAATTGCGGTATCGGATCTTTAACTGGTAGTGGTTGCGGTTCAATAATCTAATAGTCACATTATGTATTACGTAGTAAAATACTCAGGCCCTTTCGGATTTATTAAACCTTGGACAGCAGTCAGAGATAGCGAAACATTCAGTCTGCAATTTCTGATCACTTCCACGATAGAAGGGATTGAAAAAAAACTTTTCCCGGAATTGCTGAATACGACGGAAAGAGTTCAGAAAATAAGCAGATACCGCCTGAACTACTGCGGGCTGGATTCGCAACAGGAACGAACGTGGTCTAAAGGAGGATTTGTCAAAGAGAAAAAGAAAGACACGCAAGGGAATGTCTATTATCTTCCTAAAAACATTAGCATCATTACCCGAGGCGTTCTTCTATATCCTCATTTGTATCTCGCCTTCGAGAACAATGACGATGCATTGCGCGCCGCCAAACAATCTATCTGCTTATGCAGGAATGAAGATATATTACTGCCGGATCGTCCGATCGAAATGTCGGCTGACGAATTTGAACAGATAGAAGGTTTCGAATGGATACCTTCCGACGAAGTGAAAGGATTCAAAGCCGGATATAACAGATATCACGGAGGGGAAGAGATGTATGGCGTATTACATGTGAAAGGTAATCCGATTAGAAGTACCCTATGAAAACCATCGACGAAATACTGGCAAAAAGCCCTGACAACGGCCATGTTTCACTCCTTGAACATTGCCTGCATACCCGGCAGGCTATCGAGGTCTTTGCCCGGCGAATAGATTTTCCCTTCGATGTAGCGATTGCTCTCAAAGGGGCAACTTTACACGATCTAGGCAAAGCGCATACGTATTTTCAGGACCGAATGAACAAGATTATAAATGGCTCCCTCTCAAACAGATGTAATAATTTCATTCATCGGCATGAGTTATCGTCACTGGCTTTCCTGCCGGCCTTTCCTTTAGAGGAATGGGACACCTTGATAGAAATGGTTGTAGCCCATCATAAGTCCATCACAGACGATCCCCGGCGAAGAGGTATATTGGATATTGCTTCCTGCGATCGACATTGGATAGACAACCATCTGCAGGACTGGGAAGAATGGAGTCAATACGGCATACAAATATTGAATAAACTTGGGTATGCCTGCACCGGAATAGACCGGAATAAATCCAGGATGGCTTTACTTTATGCGGTAGATTATTGCGAATCGCAGACTTTCGGATGGTCTGCCTGGAGAGGGTTATTAATGGCGGCAGATCATTTCGCTTCGGCATTTACTTCATCTACCGCAAAAGAACTCGAAACAACATTCGAAGTTCCGGATCTGTCCGCCTATTTTAAACCGGAACGAACAAATCCTCTATACCCATTGTCACTGATCGGAGTAGATGACACCCGACCTCATACGCTGGTGGTTGCATCGACAGGTGCAGGAAAAACAGATTTTCTATTGAAAAGATGCAGAGGACGCATTTTTTACACCCTGCCATTCCAGGCTTCCATAAATGCCATGTGGGAAAGACTAAAAGCGACTATTCCCAATAAAGATATTCGTTTGCTACATGCGACATCGAAGATAGTCGTCGGAAATAATATGGAAGAAAAGATGTTACAGCCATTGATCGGGTCGAGTATCAAAGTATTGACACCCCATCAACTATCGTCCATCATCTTCGGTACTTCCGGCTTTGAAAGTGTCATACTGGATATAAAAGGATGTGATATTATCCTGGACGAGATACATACTTATTCGGACTATTCGCAAGCGATGGTACTGGAAATCGTCAAAGCACTTCTTAAATTCGGATGCCGCATCCACATCGGGACAGCAACGATGCCTACCGCTTTATACAATCAGTTGCTGGAGATATTAGGAGGGAAAGAGAATGTATACGAAGTCAAACTATCGGATGAAACACTGGATACATTCGACCGTCATCAGATATTCAAACTCGATAAGGAGGACAGCGTCTCCCCTATCCTGGTAAATGCCTTTAAGGGAAAAGAGAAAGTGCTCGCCATTTATAATACAGTCAATAAAGCGCAGGCTGCTTTCAAGGAGTTCAGGGAAGAATTTCCAGATATTCCCATGATGCTTATCCATAGCCGTTTCAAACAAAGCGACCGCGTTAAACTTGAAAAGCTGCTGAAAGAAGAGTTCAACGGCGACAGGAAAGAATATGGGAACGGGAAATGTCCCTGCCTGGTCATTTCGACACAGGTGGTTGAAGTCAGCCTGGATATCAGTTTCGACAGGATGATTACCCTGTGTGCCCCTTTGGATAGCCTGATACAGCGATTCGGAAGAATAAACAGAAAAAGGGTAACAAGTAATAACCGGATTTACAGGCCGATTCATGTAATCGCTCCCGAAGGAAATGTGCTTCCTTACAAAATGGAACTACTGAAACGCAGTTTCGACCAACTGCCGGATAACGGGGATATTTTGCAGGAAAGAAGTCTGCAGGAAAAAATAGACAAGGTATATCGATCGGTCGAAACAAAGGAGATCGATATTCATCTGGCCGTACAAGACGGAGACTTCTCGCTCATAAACCTGACCAGCCGGACTGAAGCCATTCTCCTGAAAGCGTTGGAAATAGAAAGTGCAACCTGTATACTGGCCGCCGACAGAGATAAGTATATCACTGCCACCTGGGAAGAGCGGATCAATATGGAAATACCTGTCAACTGGAAAACAATCTCCCGGTACCGGGATAAATACGAGCAGTTGCAGGATATAGGGGCAAATCCTTTTGTCATTCCTATGCCGCAGGAAGAATATGAGATTTATGGATTACAATTAGTGGAACATGATTAATTCATTTAGAATATGTATACAAGCTACATCGGTAAAAAGTTCCTGAAGATATATAATGAGAAAATGAATACGGAGATATCCGCAGAGGAGTTCTTTGACCGGATATTTTTCAATCTGTTTTTCAATGACGAGAGGCATCTGATACACGTCAGCAACTCTCCTTTTTTCCAAAAGCCGAAAGATGAGGATGTAAAGAAATATGGAAGCAAAGCGCTGGCCCAATACAATAACCTGAAAGTCGCCATGACCTGCGATGAACCGAACATGTCGATCTTTGTCGGATATGCAGCAAAAGATGTGGCGGGAACAACGTCCGGCCAGATCTCCGATATGCAAACCTCTATCGATACAGACGAGATGTATGCTTCGTGGATCGGTGAAGCACTTGCCATCGGCGTAAGCGGAGGTTTTGCCATGTTACTGGATGAGCCGGATATTTTATGGCAACTGTTTTGCGGTTGGGAATATTATAGGAAGTATCTGAATCAGACACCTAATGTCAAAGACAAACAGATCGAAACCTGGAACGGGCATTGGTTATCCCATTGGTGCCGGAAATTTTATAATGATCTGACACCGTACAAAGGATTTCATATCGTCCCCACCGAATCGATGGGAAATCTCGCCATACCGACCAAACCCTGGCTCGAAATCATTATGGCTTTATCCAAGAAATATCCTAATAAGGTAATAACAGCTTATTCATATAATCTATCCCAGACGAACACAACGCTGGGATTTATCAACCTTTATCTCCCAGAAGTCCACTCTTTGTTCGACTTCAGGGACAAACTCTTTTTCGACGGCAAGCAAAGCATCCTGTCTGATGAGGAAATAGAGTCGTTCAACACCAACTACACCTTCAAATCAGCTTGCAAACTGGGTGTCATCGGATTAAAAGCGATTGAACCGGATAAACTGAGACAGTACTTCCCCATAGGCTCCATGCCTTACGCGCAGGGGAAAGAGTACAAATTCAACAACGAGGAATCGTATATCAATTATGAGCTATATAAAATCTGGATTATTGCTATGATAAACAAAACAGAATTACTGGAACTGGCCACTGCTGTTGCAAAGGCCCTGATAGAGTTTGAACGGACAGCAGAGAAAGGCAAGACTGTTTATTCGAATCTGTCGAAAGAGGTAAGGAAGTCAAATAAAATCGAAGTCTTCGGGCAAAAGCTCAAAGAGATAATGGAATACGAATCTTCTGATAACGAAGTATTCAGAAAAGCATTTGTAGAAGTCTACTATCTACCGAAAGATTCTTTCCCTCTATTCATGACTCTGATCGACTTTGAATATACTTATTGGAAATCAAAAAATTAAACTACTTAATACCCACAGTTATGGACAATCCCTTCATCTATTTACGTGGCCTTCGCCATGCAGAACATACAGTATTCGGCGTAAATGACGGACAGAAATACTATTTCGACCCTCAGTTCGGCAAAAGAATGGCTTATTCCAGCGGCCAACAAGTAAAACGCTCCGTTATAGAGGCGCTGAATATGCCCTTCGCAGCAATAACATTCAACTGGGAAATCGACAAAAAAGAAAATAAGGCAAACCAGAAAGAGCCTCACTCTCCATGCGATCCGACTTTTACGGATCAGTTATTGGGCGGGTATATGAAAGCTGAAAGCGGCAGTATGATCGTAAAGCGTCGTAGCCCCTTGTCTGTTTCAGCCATGCGACCACTCCATCCTTTATTGGGAGGTATCGAGTCACCGACTGAAAATATCACTTTCGACAGGACCTCGCATCCGGAACATCATACCGTCAAAGTCTATTGGATGGAAAGCAAAAAGAGAGGAAGTGAATTGAGTAAGGAAGAGTTGGACGAATGGCTGACAACCAACCGGCGTTCACTCCCTAACCGAGCTTTTATCCAGGATCAGACCCGGGCTTCCGGCCTTTTTGTCTATGACATCGCTATCGATCTGAGAACTTTATTCTGTGTTTCCACCAACAAACTCGAACCGGAACTTTTCCCTGAAATCGAAACCAAGCTCCGGGAACAGGGCTGGACTGATGGTAAAAATATCTTTGGCAACTGCCTGGTTTGTCCTAAAGAGAAGAGGGATGAAATAATTCCGGCATTGGCAAAAGCAATCATCAACTGGCGCATCACTTCCAACCAGGCACGCACCTTCAGTTTAATGGAAACAGTAGCGATAGCCATCAGCAACGATGCCAATCAGATAGCGTATGCCATTCGCGGCGAATTGAAAGATAACACCGAAAGGCCGGATGCCAAACCGGTCATAGATGAAACCGCCCATGCTGATATTTTCGTTACTCCTATTGCCAACAGTTATATCGCCGGCTCGATTGGTTCCGTCGATGCCCTGAAGAAAGCCGAAGAAAGATTGATCAAACTGATCTCTTCTTTCGATTACGAAAATCAACTATAATGAATATCAAAGATACCTCTTACCTTTTTTGTAAGAGGTATCTTTGACAACATATCTCCACCGACGGAAATTCGGCGTTTGCCCGGTTTTCGGTGACCGATACCAATTATTAATATTCCAAATTTAATAATCGACATTCCATCTTTACGCAATATTCGTTCCGGTAATTTTATTCACTTACTTTTGTCCCCCGTTTGAAAATTAATTAACGAGAGATGAAAAAGACATTTTATTTAGTGGCATTAGCCTTTGTTTTTGGTTTGTTTACCGCATGTAATGACGATGACGAGAACGATACTCCGATTGTGAATCCTACACCAAAGGAACAATGGGGCAAAACACTTCGAGGTGACGATCAATCCTTATTAGCATTTCCGGATATATTCGCAGATTATTGGGAATATACCTACTCCTACAAGGATAATCCCAATATCGGACTTCGCCTGACCGGGAAATACCCCAAATCACGTTTCTTCAATTTCACAGTCTATAATGACGAGACACAGGTCGATATGTCCAGTATCGAAGATGCTAACATCCAACCGGATGAAAATTCTATCAATCCTTATGTAAAAGAAACGGCAGATTATAGTGCTAACGGATACACCATTTACATTATTCCGAAAAGTACCCCGGAAAGTATGCGGGCATCCATGAAAAACATCTGTGAATTCCCTGATACTTTAAACATGGTATCCGTATTTATGCGCCTCTATCTGGCAAAGGAATACAACAACGGTGACACATACGGTGGTACTGATATGCCGGCAATCCAGGCATTCGATGTAACCACCGGCAAAGATGTGGATTTCCCCAAACGCGAAGTATGTAATATCCACGAAGCATTGCAGATGCCTCCGTTGGATTTCTCTTCCGACATGAAACCGCTTCCTTTTATGCGTGCCCCGTTAAGCCTGATGTACCCGAATACTCCGGCTGATTACTTATTCTCACGCATCAAGTTGAATGAAGGTGAAGTTGCTACTTTCCGCTTTATTCCTCCGACGGCACCTAAAGGTGTAAATGAATATGCAACCTCGGATGTTCGTTACTGGTCTGTCTGCCTCGGATCACAGAAGACTTATTCTTATGTCTCTATTTATGACGAAGAAATGCCGAAAGTAGACAAAGATGGTTTTGTTACATTCATTATTGCAGATGCCAATTCTGCTAAACTGAAAGATATCAAAACCAAAGCAGATGCCAACGACGGTACTTATGTATTGGAATGGAACCGCAAAGAACATGGCGACGGAGTTCTGGCTTTATATCGTAACATGCTTTTCAATAAAAGCTATAAACACAATATGAAAAATTTAATGGAATCAATTCCATTGGAAGCTGCCGGAGGCGATATGACAAATTTCAATCCTGCAACAATGATTGCCATTTCGGCAATGGGTAATTGGGGCCCTCATGGATCCAAATTCAATGAAGACGAATATTTGAATGAGAACTTCAATTATACCAGTATCCGCCCTATACGATAAATTCGCCTATTATCCATAAAACAAAGACGCTGCCCCTGCCAAGGGTTTGCGCCTTTCGTTTTTTAACTACACGGAGTATCTGATCAACCGATAATCTTTTATATATTTGTGCCACATATAAACTCTAATTCTTATGGAGCCCAAAAAGTTGCTTTACCTGGCCACATTCTGCATATTACTAATTTCCGGTTACTTGCATGCCGAGGAACCAACAAAGATGCATTCTGTTTCTCTACATATAGGATATGCCAATATGCCAGGTGGGACAGCAGGATTGACAAATACCTCACATAGTTATGAGCGGGATCTTTGTTTCGGTATTTCCTGGGATGCACAATACTATTTACACCCTAAAGGCATGTTCGGATTCGGGCTTTTTTATTCCGGATATAGCGCAAAAGGTTCTTTGGAACATAGTTCCGATCATATCTATACACATTATATAGCTCCGCAGTTCGCCCTTTACTGCCTGAGTAACGAGCGGGTTAATGTGCGTCTGAACATCGGTACCGGATATCTGCGGTATAAGAACAATAGCATGGTATATGAAAAAGACCGTCGTGTATCCGGCCAACGTATGGCAGGAAATATCGGAGTTAATGCAGAATATATGCTAACTTCCCACTGGGGTGTTTCTGCTGATCTGCAGTATGTGTTTACCAACCTCAGAAAAGTCGAATCCAACTATCACGGGGAGACGATCACGGTTCGGTTCCCGTCGGAAGACAGGCTGAAAGTATCCAGACTGAATATCTCACTTGGGATCGGATACCATTTCTAATTAATTGAAATCACTAAATACGTTACATCATGAAAAAATATATATTTCTTTTATGTCTCCTGCCCTTTCTTTTTTCCTGTACAGAAGATGAAACAGTCGATATCACGGTGATGCCGGACGAAACTATGGTCGGTGCCGATACTTTCGGATGCCTGGTAGACGGTTGGTTATATGTCGGAGGAAGATATAACCATATCAGCAGCCCCTCTATCAACTTTGATTACAGAGACGATGAAAGCATGCAAGTCAAAGTGTGGGTAAAACAAGACCTCGCCATCAGCTTCTGTATGGAAAAGCCGGAAGAAAATAAGGAGATTCCCTACACCCAGTTCTCTTGGGGAGACGAAACATTACCGGACGGCAAAGTCTTTATCACCCGTTTCGACACCAATGCACAGGTTATCAGCGGACGGTTTGAGGGCGAGCGCGTTACATTCGGACGGTTCGATGTGCACTTTAATAAATAATCCAGTCGGTTATTCTTTCGGGGTTTTCGATAAATGCTTCTTCAGCAATAAGTACCCGCAAAGACCGGAAACAAACGACCCGGTGAATACTCCGAGTTTGGCTTGATTCAACAAGTCAACTCCAAGTTCATCCATTCCGGTAAACGAAAGATTGGCAATAAATAGTGCCACCGTAAAACCAATACCGCCCAACATAGACACACCGAACAGGTTCATCGGTGTCACTCCTTTCGGTAAGGCTCCCATCCTCGTACGAGCATAGAGATACGTGAAAGAGAAAATACCCAGTGACTTCCCGACAAACAATCCCATAAAGACAGCCAACGGCACATTTACCAGCGATGACGGCTGAATATCGCCGAATGTGACCCCCGCATTGACAAACGCAAACAACGGAAGAATCAGGTAATTTACCAACGGATGCAATTTGTCGGCAATGCTTTGCAACGGACTGATCGTGTTATCTGCCAACGAATGGATATTATTCAGTACCTGTATCTGTGTAGGAGTCAGGACCGAAGCCTTTTTGGATTGACGAACCTCCGTATAATCCAGCATATTCAGATAACCGGTCATATCGCAAGTAAAATCCTTCAGATTCACTTTCGGACGGGCAGGAACGGTAAAGGCTACCAATACCCCGGCTATAGTCGGATGAATGCCCGATTCCAGGAATAATACCCAGACAAAGAAGCCCACAATATAATAAAACAGATTATTATTTACCCGCATCTTTCCCCCTACATATAATAAAGCCAGCAAGGCCAGAGAGATCAATAAGGGTTGATAAGCAATATGCCCGCTATAGAATAAAGCAATAATAATAATACCGCCGATGTCATCTACCACAGCCAGTGCCGTCAGAAATATTCGCATGCCTAAAGGGACCCGTTTTCCCAGCAATCCCAGGACAGCAAGGGCAAATGCGATATCGGTAGCCATCGGAATAGCTGCCCCACGTACTTCCGGAGCCGTATTGCAGACAAGCAAATAAAAAAGGACCGGTACGATCATACCGCCACAAGCCGCAATAACCGGAAGGAGTGCTTTACGAACCGAACTCAATTCCCCGATCAATACTTCCTGCTTGATCTCCAACCCGATTACAAAAAAGAATACCGCCATCAGGGCGTCATTCACAAAGGCAAGCATCGGCATGGGTTCACCATGATGGGAGAACAAATTAAAACTGCCAATCTGAAGGTCGATAGGATAAGATAATATGTGATGATAGGCGTGAGCCCAGGGGGAGTTTGCCAGTATCATAGCCAATACCGTGGCCATAAACAATAAAAAACTGGCGCTCGACTTCTGTGTGGCGAATCGGCGCAACGGTTTAAGGATAACATTAATAGTACGATCCATTCTGTTTTAATATTTGCGGAGACAGCTTGCTGGTCTGTCTCCGTAATTCCTAACTGTGTTTATTGCCTTTGCTGCTCAGCCATCTCAAGCTGATAGGCGCTGCGGGTCAATTTCTCTACCCAGACTACAAATATACCAGTTAAAATTAAATTAAACACAATAGTAAGCACAGAAATCATCAGGGCCGGTCCACCCAAATTATATCCCAGGGCAATAAAAATAATACCTGCCCCTACTTCACCCCGTGTAAACATACCGATTGACAAAGCCAGACGTTCACGTTTACGTCTGTCACGATAGAAAAACAAGGGGAAAAGCTTTCCTATATTGGATAAGAAAGAGACGATCACCACATGGAGAAGGATCATCGGCCACGACATCATCGGCTGTGCACCGGTAATTGTAGACGCTTCCGCCGATTGTTTGGCAAAATCAACCCCAAAAAACACGGGCATGCTCACTCCTACCAGGAACATGAACAGGAATGAAATCGCCGTCGCCACATTGTGCTCCGTCTTCGTATCTATGTGCTTATGCTTCATGATCATACCCAGCACAAAGGCAGGCAACAGCACTTCGATATGGATGCTTGCTTCCTCACCATAAAAATGTTTGGATGCCAGATAGATTCCCTGGGTAAATGCCAACGTAACAATGGCATAAAGCAGAATAGCCTTCCAGTCCTGCCGCATATTATAAGTACCCATTTTCTTCCATCCGATCATAAGCAATACCATCACGATCAGGATGATCACCCCTAACTGCCAGCGTAGACCGACCATCATGATCTGAAGCGGGATCATCAACAGGATCGTATCGAGATCGTCGAAAATAGCCAGCACCTGTACTTTTTTATATACCCAGGAAGCTTTCAACCCTGCTGCGGCCAACATGGTAAACAGAATACCTGCGGATGTGGGAGCCGCAAAACGGCTTAACAACAAGTTCTCTTTCCAGGCTTCCCCACTCGACCAATAGATGTCGGGGAGCAGGACGAACATATAATACAATGCCACAAATATCCAGGGGAAAGCGGCAGTAGCCATTGCTATGAAATAATCCTCCGTATAAGATCTCCAACGGGTCTTATCCATTTCAAACTCCCGACCTACGTTAATCATAATAAAGGCCAGGCATACATACAACAGTGAATTGGAAACAGTTTTTACCAACGAATAATTTTCTCCTACAAGAGATGGAAGAAACTGTGAGACAACCAAACCAACCACTAAGAAAAAAGAAAACAACAGAATCTTCTTCATTATATTACCACTATTTGCTTGTTTAGATTTCAGAGTACAAAAATAAAGAAATCCTCTCAAATCGAAAATAGCAGGTAACTCATGTTTCAGATTATTAATAATTTACTTCAGATAGGCCGACTCGACTTTCAATAAGCGGTTCTTCAACTTTTCCGCCTCTCCTTTGCGTATACGCAAAGTCATTTCACAGTCCATTTCAAACTTTTGGGATACAATAAGGGGGTTATCTTCTTTTACTATACGCATGATCCCGTTCAGGTATGGATATTCGAAAGCGACCGTGATATCTTCGTCAACCGTACGTTCCTCTATCTCGGCAGCAGCAATCGCTTCGGCGGCAGCCGTCCGGTATGCGACAATCAGACCACTGGTACCCAATTCGATGCCGCCGAAATAACGGACGACCAGGATCAGGATATCCGTTAACTCGTTGGAATTGATCTGCCCCAGTATTGGTTTACCTGCCGTGGAGGATGGTTCGCCGTCATCGTTCGCACGAAAAGTCTGGCGATCGGGTCCCAGCATATAAGCCCAACAGACGTGGCGGGCGTCGTAATATTGTTTACGGTATTTATCCAGTTGCTCCTTCACCTCTTCGACCGTACGCACGGGGATGGCATACGAGATAAAGCGGCTGCGCTTCTCTGTGTAATAGCCCTCTGCTACTTGCTGAATAGTTCTGTAACTGTCGTCTGCCATCGATCAATCCGGAATATGGGTTTGCTGTTCTTCCCGGAAGGCCCGGAAGTCTTTCATTATCTCTTCGATCTCTTCAATGAAGTAAGGATCTTTAACATTTTTCTTCACCTCGGCGTAATATGTTTCAATAGCCGCCAAAGCACATATATCTTGTCCGCGCAGCAGGAAGTAAGGCTCTTCCTTCTCTACGCATTGTTTGATCATTTGGATAGGATTCTTCATATATCTGTCTTTACTTAGTTACTATTCTGTCTTAGTTATGCCGGCAAACCGGGATAGGCATGTCATATTCCCAGCTTGCCTGTGCCAGGTTATCGTTTCAACTCCTCTTTCAGGAACGGAGCCGTATAACTCTTGTTTTTCTTCTTGATCATTTCCTCGGGAGTGCCGGTGAATAAGACCTGCCCGCCACCCCGTCCGCCTTCGGGGCCCATGTCGATCAGGTAGTCGGCACATTTGATTACGTCGAGGTTATGCTCGATCACGATGATGGTGTTACCTTTTTCCACCAGCTTGTTCAGGACACCCAACAGGACACGGATATCTTCGAAGTGAAGGCCGGTAGTCGGTTCGTCCAATACATATAAGGTATTGCCGGTATTCTTCTTAGCCAGTTCGGTTGCCAGCTTCACACGCTGGCTTTCTCCACCGGATAAGGTAGTGGAAGGTTGTCCGAGTTTGATATAACCCAGCCCTACGTCCTGCAAAACTTTGATCTTCGACAGGATGGTCGGGATATTCTCGAAGAACTCCACAGCCATATTGATCGTCATATCCAACACATCGGCTATGGATTTACCACGGAAGCGGACTTCCAGGGTTTCGCGGTTATACCGCTTGCCATGACAGTCTTCGCAAGGAACCAATACATCCGGCAGGAAGTTCATTTCGATGGTTTTGTAGCCGTTCCCCTTGCAGGTTTCGCAACGACCGCCGGAGACATTAAACGAGAAACGTCCGGGTTTGTAGCCCCTGACCTTCGACTCGGGAAGATCGACGAAAAGGTTACGGATATCGGAAAAGACACCGGTATAAGTAGCCGGATTGCTTCGTGGCGAACGGCCGATAGGCGACTGGTCGACATTGACGATCTTATCTACGTTATCGATACCTTCGATCGACTTGTAAGGCAACGGATCTTCCAGCGAACGATAGAAATGCTGGCTCAGGATCGGTTGCAGGGTACGGTTGATCAAGGTAGATTTTCCACTACCGGATACACCGGTCACACAGATCAGTGTTCCGAGCGGGAAAGTCACATTGACATTCTTCAGATTATTGCCGCTGGCCCCCTTTATCGTAATGAACTTACCGTTTCCCTGCCGGCGTTCGGCAGGAACAGCAATCTCAGTCTCCCCGTTCAGGTATGCAGAAGTCAGCGTATTCACTTTCAGCATCTCCTGGGGTGTTCCTTCGTAAACTACTTCGCCACCCAAACGACCGGCTTTCGGTCCCATATCAATCACGTAATCGGCATTCAGCATCATATCCTTATCATGTTCGACAACCACTACCGAGTTACCCGTATCACGAAGCTCTTTCAAAGAATTGATCAGACGGACATTATCGCGTTGATGCAATCCGATACTCGGCTCGTCGAGAATATAAAGCACATTGACCAGCTGGCTACCGATTTGGGTCGCCAAACGGATACGCTGGCTTTCCCCACCGGAAAGGCTTGCCGAAGCACGGTTGAGAGACAGATAATCCAGCCCTACATCCAACAGGAACTTCAGACGGGAACGGATCTCCTTCAATATTTCTATGGCAATCTGCTTTTGCTTCTGGTCCAGACGCTCTTCAATACCGTCCAGCCATTCATAAAGCTCGGAAATATCATACGAAGATATCTCCGCTATATTCTTTCCCGCAATACGATAGTGCAACGCCTCTTTGTTCAGACGCTGGCCGTTACATTCCGGGCATGTAGTCATTTTGATGAACTGTCCCGCCCATTTCTGTGCAGAAGCCGAAGCCTCGCTCTCCTGCTGCATCAGGATATATTTGGCGACCCCTTCGTAAGACAGGAAATAATTGGAAGAACCCAGCGATTCGTTCTTGATCTGGAGACGTTCGTCCGTCCCGTTCATGATCTCGTCGATCGCTTCTGCCGGGATATCTTTGATCGGCGTCTTGATCGTCACGCCGTGCTTTTCGCAAAGAGCCTCGATCTGCCAAAAGATAAGGGAGTTCTTGTATTTACCCAAAGCAACTATCCCACCGTTATAAATACTGAGGGAAGGGTCGGGTACGATCTTTTCCATATCCAGCAGGTTCACCTGCCCCAACCCTTTACACTTGGGGCACGCCCCTTGCGGCGAGTTGAAAGAGAAGTTATGCGGAGCCGGTTCACTATAGGAAAGTCCGGTTGCCGGGTCCATCAAACGACGGCTGTAATGACGCAACTCGTCCGTATCCGCATCCAGCAGCATCACCAGGCCATCTCCCTGCTTCATGGCAATGCGCAGGCTTTCTTTCAGCCGGCGCTCGTCGGATGCAGAGACGACCATCTTGTCGATCACCACCTCGATACTGTGCATCTTATAGCGGTCCAGCTTCATACCGTGAAATATCTCTTTTATTTCACCGTCGACACGGACAGTCAGATACCCCTTCTTACGAACCTGTTCAAACAATTCTTTGTAATGTCCCTTACGGTTACGCACCAACGGAGCCAGCATATAGGTTTTCTTCCCTTCGTAATGCTCCAGGATCAGGTCGAGCACCTGCTCTTCGGTGTACTTCACCATCTTTTCTCCGCTCAGATACGAGTAAGCCTCTCCCGCCCTTGCATAAAGCAGACGGAAAAAGTCGTATATCTCTGTCGTTGTACCTACGGTAGAGCGGGGATTCTTGTTGGTTGTCTTCTGCTCGATCGAGATAACCGGACTCAAGCCGGTGATCTTGTCCACATCCGGACGTTCCATATTCCCGAGGAAATTACGGGCATAGGCGGAAAATGTCTCCACATAGCGGCGTTGTCCTTCTGCAAAAATCGTATCAAAAGCCAGCGAGGATTTACCACTACCGCTCATACCTGTTATCACGGTGAGTTTGTTTCGCGGTATCTCGACGTCTATATTTTTCAAATTGTGAACGCGGGCGCCTAAAACGGAAATACGACCGCCTTCCAATGCATTTTTATCGTTCATACTTTTTATCTCTGTTTTCTGTTTCTTCCGGGAGAATTTACAATTCCTTTCGAGAGAAATTCTAAATACATCCGAAAGGAATTTATCTTACTACCCAAGCCGGATTATGTACGTAGGTGTTAGGTGTCTTGTAATACATTTCATTTTCTTTGGGAACCTGCAGCGTATAAGTCTTGCCCAGCGTCTGCAATTTCCGGTCGCGCAGCCAGGGATTGAAACGTTTCAGATCGGCATACGTTATATTATACTTCTGTGCGAAGGCAGACAAATCAGGAATATCCGACGATACCGCCACGTCTTCACAGGCAATCGGCTTATACAGGTCTTCTGCACGAAGCACGAAACCGTATTTATAGGGATTCTCGAATATCTGCTTGATCGCCATGATACGGTATACATAACGGCTTGTCTCCTCTACCAGCCAAAGATCGAACGTGCTATCGGCTTCCTGTTTAGTCAATTCGCCGGAGATACGTCCCATGCCTGCATTGTAAGAGGCGGCGACATTTGCCCAGTCACCGTATTTGTCGTGAGCGGCTTTCAGGTACTTGCAAGCGGCTTCAGTAGCTTTGGCTACATGGCAACGTTCGTCCACCGTCGGGGTGACCGTCAGTCCGTATTGCTTACCCGTCCCTTCGAGGAACTGCCACATTCCCACGGCACGTGCCGGAGATGAGACACGCGGGTCGAGATGACTTTCTATGACTGCAAGATATTTGAAATCGTCGGGGATACCGTTGGCTTTCAATATCGGTTCGATAACCGGGAAGTACCGGTTGGCACGTTTGATCAGCAACATCGTAGTTGAATGAAAGTAGGTAAAACTACTCATCTCCCGGTCGAATCCTTCACGCATATTATATCGGGTCAGATCGATCGGCGTACCGCAGAAAGTAACCGACGAAGGAATATCGGGCGACGAGGTCATCGCCATCACCACCGGACGGCCGTCCAGCACCTTTTCCGAATCACTCGATCCGATAGACAAACATGCAGTCAGGCAGATCAGACCGCCCGACAAAAAACTGAATATACTATTCTTCGATAATTTCATCTTGAATTTCTTTTGATCTAAGAATGTTAATTGAACCTTTTTTCTTTATCGTCTTACCGTTTGAACCGGTAGCCTCTATCACATAGAAATAAACTCCGGGAGCCACGTATTTCCCCCCTTTCTTGCCGTCCCAGCCTTGCGACGGGTCCGTCCAATAATACATCTGTACTCCCCACCGATTGAATATCCAACACTTGAAATTAGTAAGGGAGCGATAAGCGACCCTAAACTCGTCATTTATGCCGGGTGATGTACCGGGCGAAAAAGCATTCGGGACATCGATAAAGGAATCCGATATCGTTATAGTAATCGGTGCATCAGGCTCCCATGTACACTGGGAAGTACGATCGGACACACTTAAATGAACCGTATAAGTACCGTTTTGGTTGAACAGATAGTTCATTTCCTCTTCATTAGACTCAATCAGTTTCGTTCCTTCCGTTTCTCCGGTATCATCTTTCCGGTATATCAGCCATTTGAACAAGGCTGCAACCGGCGTATTGGTTACCGCCTTAAAATTAAACTCTACCGGAGCCGAAAGGCTATCTCCTTTCACGACCATGTTAGGAGCATTCGAATATAGCAAAGTATCTACCTGTATCACAGCTTCAACCGCCACGGCTTGATAGACATCGGCCGTCATTGTTTTCTCCACTCCGAAATGGCGGGCGAACAAATCACCTTTCAAAGTTACATCCGTATCACACAAAGGAGCAGGCAGCGGATCATTGAATGGATCGTTGATAATTTCCGTTACGGTTTCCGTGATATACGAAGTCTCATCTTCCGTCTTCTTCATCGTTTGGTAAGTGACTTCAAACTCACGTTCCACGGTTGCCGAATAACCGGTCTGAGGATAATTATACTTCATTTCCGGCATCTTTGCGCTTCCGTTCAGATACATATAATCGCAGGTACTACGCTCCGCATTTACATAAAGTCCGGTTATTTCAAAAAGATATTTACTATAATCAATAATCCAGACATACGCTTCAGAAAGTCCGCTTTCTTCTACAAAATAGCCATAACCCTCCTCCACGTTACTGACAACAGAGGTTGTTCCATTCTGAACGGAAGCAATCTTTTCGGCTTCCAGTCTTTTTGTTTTATATCTGTACCATTGATGAGAAGTTGAGGAAGAAGTATAGCTGATTTGGACATTATCCATACCATAAACAAGATATACCTCCAAACGCTGATTCTTGTTCTGAGACTTATCATCATCCACCAGCAAAGGTGTCCCCTGCCCTCCTGTCACTGTATATTCTCCGGCATGTGCTGCAAGTATCCATAACAAAAAACAGAGCGTCCCGATCACTCTTCTTAAAAAATTCCTTTGCATATATATAACCTAATTAGCTTCCAAAATTAGTATTTTATACGGACATACACTATCTTTGCCGCAAATATTCGAATCAACAAATGAATAAGATCAGTATATACGTATTGACGTTGTGCCTGAGTTTCTGCAGTGTTTCAATTTCTTCACAGAACAACAAGGCACGAATTATTACTACTAACGAATTAAATGATAATATATTTTATCATACGATTGAGCGGGGACAGACAGTATACTCAATCGCAACCATGTATGGAGTAACCGTCGATGACATTTACCGTTTGAATCCGGAAAGCCGTGAATCGATCAAAGCGGGTGCAACATTAAAGATCCCGCAGCGCGATGCAGGTTCGGCACCGATGGGTAATGCTGAAGATAATTTCCTGTATCACACCATACAACCGAAAGAAACGCTTTACTCTTTATCTATCCGGTACGCCGTACCCGGACCGGATATCATTGAAGCCAACCCGGGACTGTCTACTTCCACTTTCACAATCGGTAAGACGATCCGTATCCCGGCAACTCCTATCGAGAGCCTGCCGACCAAAGAAGTAAAGTCGGTAACCAAGGATATCGAATATACGGTCGCCAAGAAAGAAACAATGTACCGTATCTGCCGGAAATTCAACATATCGAGCACCGAGCTGATCAAACGGAACCCGGAACTGAAGAACGGGGTAAAAGCCGGTATGGTAATCAAAATACCGGTAGAGACAAAAGAAACCGTTACGGAAACAGCTCCGGTTATGCATGAGAGAGACGTGAATGCCCTGTTGTCAGTCCCTAAAAAGATCGAGCGGGTCAATATGATCAAGGTAGCCTTATTATTACCATTCATGACAAATGAACCGAGACCGTCTTCCAACACGCAACGCTTCATCGAATATTACGAAGGTATGTTGCTGGCAGTCGACAGTCTGCGCAATAGCGGCTGCTCGATCGAACTGTCCGTATTCGATACAGGCAACGGAACTAAAAAGATAAAAGAAATCCTGAAAGAAGATGCCTTGAAGGAAGCGAACCTGATCATCGGAGCCGTTCAGAATGACCAGATAGCTCCGGTTGCCGAATTTGCAGAAAAGAACAATATCAAATATGTGATACCGTTCACCTCCAAAAACGATGATGTATTATCCAATGCTAATATATTCCAGGTAAACACGCCTCACTCCTACCTGTATGCCAAAGCATCACAAGCCAGTTGTGACCTGTTTGCCAACGACAACATCATCCTGCTGAAAGTTCCCGGCACCGAAGAAAAGGCGGATTTCATCAAAGCCCTCAAGGCTGAAATGAAACAGCGTAATATATCCTGGCGCGAACTGACCTATTCGGCTGATACATTCCCTGTCGAAATGGAAGCCATGCTCAGCAAAGACAAACGCAGCGTCATTATTCCTACTTCCGGCAGCCTGGAAGCCCTGAGCAAGTTCAAGTCGCCTTTGCGTATGCTGGCTGAGACAAAGCCGGAATTTAACATTACGATGTTCGGTTATCCGGAATGGCAGACCTATACCAACGAATGCCTGGATGATTTCTTTGCATTGAATACCTATATATATAGCTTCTTCTATGCAGATAACCTCTCGCCGGAAGTGTCCAACTTCTACTCTAAATATAAGACCTGGTACAGCAAGAACCTGATCAACATATTCCCTAAATATGGTATATTAGGATTCGATACAGGTATGTTCTTCTTTGATGCCGTCCGGAAATACGGTGCTAATTTCGAGAACAACCTGGGTAATATCCATTACAAAGGTATACAGACCTGTTTTGATTTTGAACGGGTAAATAACTGGGGCGGATTCATCAACACCAGTACATTCATCGTTCATTACCAGAGTGATTATAACGTAACACGCAGCGAAGTAAGATGATCAGAAAGATAACAATCATATCCTTTCTATGCCTGGCGGTAATAACCGGCATCACGGCACAGAAGAAATTCGCCCAGGAAATAACAGTAGGTGCCTCTTTCGGCATGAACTTCTCTTCCGTCAGCTTCAATCCTAAGGTCTACACCAAGATGAAACAGGGGTACAACGGAGGTCTGGTATTGCGCTGGAACACGGAAAAGAACCTGGGACTGCAGACCGAACTGAATTTCAGCCAGCAGGGATGGGACGAGCAATTCGACGAACACCCGACGTATAAATATACCCGTACGATCAATTATCTGGAGATACCGTTCTTCACCCATATCTATTTCGGCAGCAACAAGTTCAAGTTTTATGTCAACATGGGTCCCAAAGTAGGTTTTGCCATCGGCGAAAAGACCGACCTGAACCCGGATGAGAAAAACCAAAATGCAGGAGCCAATAACCAGCACGATATGGCTATCCAGAAGAAATTCGACTGGGGATTATGCGGAGGACCCGGTATCGAACTCCGTACCGGCATCGGTTATTTCCTGCTTGAAGGACGCTATTATTATGCGTTGGGAGACATCTTCAACAACCGTAAAAGCGACTATTTCAATAAATCTGCCAGCCAGGTTATTTCCGCGCGTCTTATTTACCTGTTGCCTATCCGGAAATAGGTAATATCTTTTCAACAGTTATGTTCCTGACGGTATTTGGACGGAGTCATTCCGTATATCTGTTTGAATACCGTGCTGAAATACCGCTGGTTGGTGAATCCGGCTTTCTCTGAGACTTCAAGGATAGTCAGGTTCTTATCCGCCAGCAGTTCCATCACACGTGCCATCCTGAACTTATTGATATAATCACCGATACTGATATCTGCCAGTGCTTTCAGTTTTGTGTACAGAGAAGCACGGCTCATCGCCATACGCGTCGCCACAAAGTTCACATCCAGTTCCGGATTATCCAGGTGTTCGCTTATCAACTCGTTCAGCTTCTTCATAAACATTTCATCCGCATTGCTGATCGTGTCATTCCTGGGAGAAACAACCTCTTTCCCTTCTTTATAACGGGATTTGACAGCTTCACGGTTTCGCAGGATATTACGGACAATGGCCAGGAGGAACTCCAGGTCAAAAGGCTTCGGCAAATAAAAGTCAGCCCCTTCCTTATACCCCTGAACCGTACTTTTCGGGTCCGTCCGCGCCGTCAGCAGTACAACCGGAATATGGCTGACTTCCAGGTTACTCTTCAGCTGCCGGCAGAACTCGAAGCCATCCATGCGCGGCATCATCACATCACTGATAATAAGATCCGGCAGATAGTGTACAGCCATTTCAAAAGCTTCGACACCATCAGAGGCAATATATACTTTCTTAAAATACTCCTTCAATGCGTTTTTCAGGTAATCACGAAGTTCGGGATCATCCTCCACCGCCAGAACAGAATACTTCCGGGTCGAGAAATCAGTCTCCCGATCCTCTTTTATCTCCGGCAATGCCAGTAACTCATTCAGATAAGGCCGGGTTTCAATCGAAGTCGTTACAATTTCCAAAGGCAACTCATAGAAGAAAGTTGCTCCCTTTCCGGCATTATTCTCTGCTCCTACACGGCCTCCGTGCAGCTCTATCAGCAAACGGGTATACGACAGCCCGATTCCGGAACCTTTCCGTCCATGCTCTCCCTGATAGAAACGTTCGAACAAGCGGGAAATATCGACATGATCCAGCCCAATCCCCTCATCGGAGACAGCAACACGGACATAGCCCTGCATCAATCGGGTAGAAACCGTGACACAGGAGCCTTCGCTGCTAAATTTCAACGCATTCATGATCAGATTTGATAATGACATTTCACATTTTACCTCATCGAATGCCACCTCTTCCACCGCTTCATCCGGATTATATGCCAGACGAATATGCCTGGACTCAAACTCCCCTCTGAAAGTCTCCGTAATCTCACGTACCCATTCATTCAGACGATAGGGCCTGATCTGCAATGTCTCCCCGCCCGTTTCCATCTTGCGGACATCCAGCACCATATCGATAATATCTTTTACCCGGCGTGTCTGCTTCAATATATCCGTCAACTGCCTGCTATGGTTCGTATCGGTTATTTCTCCCGATCCCAACAGACGTTTCAACGGGGAATAAATAAGGGTTAAAGGAGTCCGTAGTTCATGATTCAGATTGATCAGGAAACGAATCTTCTCTTCATAGGTCCGCTGCTCATGTTCCTTCATCGCCCAGATCATTTTATTCTCCTGCCGTTTCATCATCAACCAGAAAATGAAAGACAGCCCGGCTATCATGAATAACAGACAACCGCCGATAAACCAGTTTGTTTTCCACCAGGGCGGAGTGACCTTAATCGACAGAAGTCGTACAGGGATGCTCCAATCGCCATTCTTTTTGATACACGAAACCCATACCTCATAATTGCCGACAGCCAACGCATGAAAAGCGATCGTATGATTAACAGACTCTACAATCTCCTGTTGTGCCCCTTTTATATAATAACGAAATAGTTTTTTCCGCATCAGGTCATTTTCGCGCACAATGACTTTTGCCATCAGGGAGGTATAATTCCAGGGGACGGAGATTTCGTTATTGTCCGAACCAAAATTCGACCGCATGGAAACCCCGTTCAACGTTACTTCCGACAGTCCGATGACAGGGTCCGGATTCTCCGGGAAAGGAATGCCGTTTTTAATATGAACCAGCCCGATAACCCCTGCCATATACATATCTCCCGAACGACTCATCAAAGGTGGTTTCGATATATATTCATTCGCATACACACCGTCAGACTCACCGAACATCATTATTTTCCCATCCTCCGGCGTATAAGCATACAACCCGTTATGCGTTCCGATCCATAAACGTCCGGCTTTATCAAAGCCCAGCGACGTAGTCCCTAAGAAACGATTATTCTCTACAGCGGTAACCGTTTTATTCGCCGGATTATAGAAGAAAAGACCGATCGTCGTCCCGATCCAGAAACATCCTTTTGCATCCTTACAAGCAGCTGCTATCGTACCTATCGAATCGGCGGATGAATAAACGGGTTTTAGTGTATTATCCGAATAATCCAGTTCAAACAGATCCGTTTCGCCACGCAGGCAGCTGACCTCTTTTCCTTTGCCGAACTCCTGAAGGGACGAGACTGTCAATCCTTTACATGCATGCTTCACGGCAGATAAACGTCGTGTGGACTGGTCATACAGGTAAACACTGTCCGCCAACAGATAAAAATGCTTTTCATCCAACCGGACCAAATGAACCGATTTACCTTGTTTGAACAGCATATTAAACTTATCGGGATATGCTACCGAATATTCTTTCAGAGCACCGGTCTGCTTATTAAAAAGGTACAATCCTCCACCGAAACAGGAATAAAGAAGTTCCGTCGGGCTGTAATCGATAATCGATACGATCTTCGAAGGATACGTAGACGGATAATGTCTGAACAGACCGGTTCGGGGATCCAGACGATTCATTCCTCCTCCGTCAGTTCCCAGCCAAATCGTCCCGTCCTTATCTTCATACATGCCGGATACCGTCTTTTCACTCAAACCGTAAGCCGAGGTCAAAAGAGCATCCCGATAAGTTTTCAGATAGACCTCTTTCAAACCCACCAGACCGCAGCGTATGCCACCCGCCCACATATTTCCATCGGGATCATTATACAGGCAATAAAAAGAATCTCCGGGCAAGGAGCCTGGCTTTCCGGGGACATGATTAATCACCGTCACTTCTCCGGTCGTTTTATCATAGATGTTAATTCCTCCGCCATCTGTTGCCAGCCAGATTTTGCCGTCCTGTTCTTTCACATCCAAAATAACGTTATAGGATAACTTCTCCGGTGCAACCAGGTGGCACAGTTTATTCCCATCACGATCAAATCCTAAAAGTCCTTTTCCGTAAGGCGATACCCACACGCATCCGGAAGAATCAACTAAAAGGGCAGCTATCTGGTACTCTTTGACTAAAGAAGAACGTTGTAAATTTCCGGTTTGGATATTGTATTCCCACAGGCCGTTCCAACGGGAAGCCAGTAAGACCCGGTTATCATCCGGTCCAAACAACGTAGCTTTCTCAAAAAGGACTTTTGCATTTTCCTTTGTAGAAATCCGTAAAGCAGAAATCTTCTTATCCGAATAACTATATTTGAAAAACTTATTCCTGCCAAAAAATAAGAGACCGTCCTGCATCAGCACATACGAGGAGACATATAGCCTGGAACCACCCGAATCAACCGGCACAAAACAATCCTTCTCCCTATTGTATAACACTAATCCCCGCGCTGTAGCTATCCACAAATTTTGAAGAGAATCCTCTACCAAAAAACAAATATCATTATCAAGGATAGTACTGATGTCTTTTTCATCATGATAATAATTCTTTACCTGATCCCGGTCAAAACAGTTCAATCCTAACTGGGTACCAATCCAGATAGTTCCTTCGTGATCCATCAAAACACATTTCACCATAGATTCTGACAATCCGTCCTTGAGGGATATCTGCTTAAAATAATACTCAGAAGTGGCCTTCGCAATAGTAATACAACAGAAAATAAATATATACAAATATATGTGTCTCCCAATAGTTAACATCCTAAAGGTTTGTTTAATAGATTAATACCAGTGTTCCGTAAGAACTTATGTCTTTT
>NZ_QUKD01000010.1:251203-280701 GCF_003480915.1 Parabacteroides sp. TM07-1AC
GTTCCGTAAGAACTTATGTCTTTTTACTGTAACTGATAGATTATAAGGAAACTAATGATCGTAAGAAAAGTGAGATATACTTTATTGGTAGATTTACTGAAAGGAAAAAGCTTCTGAATTTATAGTCTTATTACATCGGTGTAGGGTATTTCTACCATTATTTTATGCTTTTCATGCTAAACTTGTAATTATGAACTTTATATAGTCAATTAAAAGGAGGTAATAACTATCTGTTTCATAAAGTTTAAGAAAGATATCTTCCTGTAGTAAATCTTTTTTTATCTTTGCCTGAAATCCAAAAGACATAAGTTCTTACGGAACTCACACCATTCTTGTAACGCACAAAAATCAATGACTCTTCCCCTTTTTGGACAAATATTGAACTTTTTTGTACAAAACCGGACATCGAACTAATCGGATACTTTTAAATTTGTTCCTGGTTAATCTTATAACAAGAATGAAATATGATAACACAACAAATAAGTCAAATGACAAAAGACAAACTCCTCCTTATCACCTTTCTCGTTTGGTTGGTTACAGGGTGTACAAACCCTGCTCCTGTCGGGATAAACATCATTCCCCAGCCCGAACAACAAATTCCTGCGAAAGGATATTTTACGTTTAATGAATCGACAACGATCCAAATCGAGAATCAGGAACAGGAACCTGTAGCCCGATTATTAGCTGATTTATTTACGACCTCTGCCGGATTCAACCCGATCATTAATGCCAATTCATCCCAAACCGCCACTATTACCTTTTCTACTAATACGGCACTCGCAGAGGAAAACTATAAACTGGAAATAACGCCTTCACATATATCCATAGAAGCAGCTGACAACCGCGGCTTTTTTTACGCCGTGCAATCGATCCGTCAGCTTCTTCCTCCGGCAATAGAAAGCAAAACGCCGGCAGAAGGCATTCAATGGAACATACCGGCAGTAAGCCTGCAGGACGGTCCCCGCTTTCCTTACCGCGGCCTGTTATTGGATGTGTCCCGCTGTTTTATCCCGAAAGAGAATGTGATTAAAATCATCGATTATATGTCGATGTTGAAGTTGAACAAACTTCATCTGCATCTGGTGGACGACAACGGATGGCGTCTGGAGATAAAGAAATATCCCCGCCTCACCGAAGTGGGAGCCTGGCGCGTAGAACGTGAAAAGGATTTCTCCCAACGCAAAAACGCAAAAGCCGGCGAACCGACACCCGTTGGCGGCTTCTACACACAGGAAGATATGAAAGAGATCATTGCCTATGCCGGCACACGACAGGTAGAGATCATCCCCGAAATAGAAATGCCCGCACATACCAATTCCGCCCTGGCTGCTTTCCCTGAACTGGCATGCCCGGTAGTGAAAGACCCGATCCGTGTAATCCCCGGAATGGGCGGACACGGTGCCGAAATCGTCTACTGTGCCGGCAACGACAAGGTTTTCTCCTTCCTGCAGGATGTGCTCGACGAAGTGATGACTCTCTTTCCCTCCCGTTATATCAACCTGGGCGGCGACGAAGCATCCAAAAGATACTGGAAAATATGTCCGCTTTGCCAGGCCCGTATGAAAGCGGAGGGTTTTACCGACATTGAAGAGTTGCAGGGTTACTTCATGGGACGCATGGCCGGTTACGTGAAAAGTAAAGGCCGTGAAGTGATCGGATGGGATGAACTGACCAACAGCAAAATACCCGACGACGCAATCATACTGGGCTGGCAAGGACTCGGCACAGCCGGTTACAAAGCCGGACAGATGGGACACCGTTTTATCATGACACCGGCCCGCGTCTTGTACCTGATCCGCTACCAGGGACCGCAATGGTTCGAACCGCGTACCTATTTCGGTAACAACACCCTGGAAAATGTCTACAAATACGAACCGGTACAACCTGAGTGGGACCCGGAAGTGGCTAAAAAACTGATCGGCGTACAGGGTTGTATGTGGACCGAATTTTGTTCCTCGGCTGATGATGTCGAATATCTGCTCTTCCCCCGCCTGGCTGCCGTTGGCGAAATCGCCTGGTCGGGAAAAGACCGGAAAGACTGGCCCGGATTCCTGAAACGGTTGGATATATTGACACAACATTACGACTACCTGGGTGTAAACTATGCCCGCTCGATGTTTAACCTCGACCATCTGGTGACCGGCAGTAACGACACCTTGAAGGTTGCCCTCACCTGCATCCGCCCGGATATGGAAGTACGCTATACCACAGACGGAAGCGAACCGCAGGCCGCCTCCACGCTCTACCAGGATTCATTGATTGTGACTGGCGACCTGACTATCAAGGCTGCCACCTTTATGAACGGTGAGCAGAAAGGGAAAACACTCACTCTCCCGCTCCACTGGAACAAGGCTACAGCCCGTCCCGTAACGAACGGCAACGAACAGAGCTACCGTCTGACAAACGGCCTGAGAGGTAGCGACAAACAGTCCGACTTCGAATGGAGCGGATGGTACGGCAAAGACGCCTCCTTCACGATCGATCTGGGAAAAACAGCCTCGTTCGACAAAGTGACGATCGGTTGTATGACGAACTACGGTATGGGAGCCCATCTGCCCAAACAGATCATCCTCTCCGTCTCAGACGATAACCAAACGTTCACCCGGATAGCCGAACGCAGCTTCACCCCGGAACAGATCTTCCGTGAAGGTATCCGCATCGAAGACCAGCTCTTCGACAACCTAAAGGCTTCCGGCCGTTACCTGAAAGTCGACCTGCAGAACCCCGGAAAATGCCCCGAAGATCATACGCGACCGGGACAGGGTAGCTGGGTTTATATAGATGAAGTAATTATTAAATAAGTTAGAAAATATTGAACCCGCCCCTACGGTCGAACCTGCCTGTTCCATTATGACGGCGCCTGTAAGGGCGGTTCGCGAACCGCCCCTACCAACGACACTACATTCACATCTGACAAATAGTGAAACAAATTAATTCTATAAATACATGAAAAAGACTCTGTTATCTATTTTTGCTCTGTGCTGCCTGGGACTCACCCAGGCAGTTTCAGGCGCAACAGACAACAACCAGCCTGAATGGCAAAGCCAGTACGCAATCGGTCAGAACAAACTGGCCCCTCATGCCTACGTCTGGCCTTTCGAGAACGAGAAAGCCCTCTCCGAACGCGATCACGAGTCGTCCCCCTGGTATCAGACCCTGAACGGGAAATGGAAATTCCACTGGACAAAGAACCCCGACAACCGTCCGAAGGATTTCTACAAACCCTCATTCTACACCGGCGGCTGGGCCGACATCAACGTCCCCGGCAACTGGGAACGTCAGGGCTACGGAACGGCTATCTATGTGAATGAGACCTACGAGTTCGACGATCCGATGTTCAACTTCAAGAAGAATCCGCCTCTCGTCCCTTATGCCGAGAACGAAGTCGGCTCTTACCGTCGCACCTTCACCATACCGAAGACATGGGACGGCCGCCGCGTCGTTCTCTGTTGCGAAGGCGTTATCTCCTTCTATTATATATGGGTCAATGGAGAAAAGATAGGCTACAACCAAGGTTCGAAAACACCCGCCGAATGGGATATCACCGACCTGCTGCAACCGGGTGAAAACACCGTCGCATTGGAAGTGTACCGCTGGAGTTCCGGCTCGTATCTGGAATGCCAGGACATGTGGCGGTTGAGCGGTATCGAACGCAGCGTCTACCTATACAGCACGCCTAAGCAATATATTGCCGATTACAAAGTAATCTCCACCCTCGACAAGGACACCTATAAAAACGGTATCTTCAACCTCGACGTTCAGATTGCAGGCAAAGCCAATCCCGGCTCCCGCATCACTTATCGACTGAAAGATACCGATGGCAAAACCGTCCTGAAAGAAGAAGCCGACATCCCTGCCGGAGAAAATAACCGCATCGCTTTCAAAGAAGCGACCCTTCCCGGAGTCACCCCCTGGAGCGCGGAACATCCCAACCTCTACACCCTCGTCCTCTCGCTGAAAGATGCCGGTGGAAAAGAAACGGAACTGACCGGATGCCGCGTAGGTTTCCGTACCTCCGAGATCAAAGACGGTCGCTTCTGCGTAAACGGCGTACCGACATTGGTCAAAGGAACCAACCGTCACGAACATTCACAGCTAGGTCGTACAGTCAGTCGCGAACTGATGCTGAAAGATATCAGCCTGATGAAACAGCACAATATCAACACCGTCCGCAACTCCCACTACCCCACCGATCCGCTGTGGTACGACCTCTGCGACGAATACGGCTTGTATATGATCGACGAAGCCAATATCGAATCACACGGCATGGGATACGGTCCCGAGTCGCTGGCAAAAGACAGCACCTGGCTTCCGGCACACATGGATCGTACGCAACGCATGTACGAACGTTCCAAGAACCACCCCTGCATCGTGATCTGGTCGCTCGGTAACGAAGCCGGCAACGGTATCAACTTCGAACGTACGTACAACTGGTTGAAATCGGTCGAAAAGACACGTCCCGTCCAGTACGAACGTGCCGAACAGAACTACAACACCGACATCTACTGCCGCATGTACCGCAGCGTAGACGTTATCAAGGAATATCTGAACCAGAAAGAGCCGAAAATCTACCGCCCTTTCATCCTCTGCGAATACGTGCACGCGATGGGTAACAGCGTAGGCGGCCTGAAAGAATACTGGGACGTATTCGAAAACGAACCGATGGCACAAGGCGGCTGTGTATGGGATTGGGTGGACCAGTCGTTCCGCGAAATCGACAAGGATGGCAACTGGTACTGGTCGTACGGTGGCGATTACGGTCCCAAAGGTATCCCCAGCTTCGACAACTTCTGTACGAATGGCCTGGTAAATGCCGACCGCGAACCGCATCCGCATCTGAACGAAGTGAAAAAGGTCTACCAGTATATCAAAACAAAACTGACGGACGAACGCAATCTGACCCTTTCCGTCAAAAACTGGTACGACTTCAGCAACCTGAACGAATATACCCTCCACTGGCAACTGATAACCGACAACGGCCAGATCATACGCCAGGGAACGGAAACCGTCGACTGTCTCCCGCACGAAACGACCACGCTCACACTGGGTAAAACCTCCCTGCCGAAAAACTGCAAAGAGGTATTCCTCAACCTGAGTTGGACACCCAAACAGGCACGCCCGTTCATCCCGTTGACACACGAGGTAGCTTACGACCAGTTCGTCCTGACAGCCAACAAAAACTACCGGCCGAACTACCCGTCATTCCAGGCTTCCGCCCTGAAACAGAACGGCAACACATTCAGCAACAATCGTGTAAATATCTCCTTCTCACCGGAAACAGGTGCGATGACCTCTTACAAGCTCGACGGAAAAGAACTGCTTTCAACCCCGATGACGATCAGCCTCTACCGTCCGATCACCGACAACGACAACCGCGACCGTAACGGTGCACGTCTGTGGAAAGCCGCCGGACTGGATAAGCTCACCCAGCAAGCAACCGCTTTCCGCACAGGAAAGAACAGTGTGCAGACAACGCTGGCACTACTAAGTGACAAAGGTGAGACAGTAGGGACAGCCACGCAGCACTACCATATCACCCCCGACGGCATGGTAAAGGTAGCAACGACCCTTACCCCTGACACAGCCATCGTCAAGTCGCTGGCACGTATCGGACTTACGTTTGAAATGCCTTCCGAATACGCGCAGGTATCCTATCTGGGACGTACCGGTGAAACCTACGTTGACCGTATCCAAAGTGGACGCATCGCCATCGATCATACGGACGCCGAGCGGATGTTCCATTACTACGTCAAACCTCAGTCGACCGGCAACCGCACGGACATGCGTTGGGCGGAGATCAGCAACGAGGCTGGCAACGGACTGTACGTCACGGCATCACGCCCCTGGCAGTTCAGTATCGTTCCTTTTACCGATAGTAACATTGACGCTTCCACCCATATCAACCAACTGAAAAGAAGCGGTACCGTAACCGTCCATCTGGATGCCGTACAGGCCGGTGTCGGTACAGCTACCTGCGGACCGGGTGTATTGCCGCAATATCTAGTTCCGGTAGAAGAGACAACGTTCGAGTTTGTTATTCGCCCAATGAAATAGGTTTATATTCTGACTGGGAAAAAGCCGGGAGTAAATATTATTCCCGGCTTTTCTATTATAGCTCTTCATCTTATAAAGTAGACTTCTTCATCTCACGAAACTGACTTCTTCAAGTATCTTCGGATACTTCTTCATGTTCCGATGCAAGCTTCTTCAAGTGTTGGAACTTACTTCTTTAAGTTTCGGAAATTGTTTCTTCAAGTGTCAGTATTGACTTCTTCTCCTTAAATATAAGGCATAAAAATCCCCTCCGGAAACCCGGAAAGGGATCTTTTGTCATTCAGAAAATAAAAATCATTCAATAACCGGACGGTCGTCTTCGCCTGAACCGCCACCAGTATTCGTTTTACCTTCAACCAGTTTGTCAATCCATACAAATTCCACTTTCTGCATGGCAGCTTTTAACTCTTCTCCGGGTTGAAAATTAATATTTACACAATTAATATCCGTAGCCTTCAAATCTTCTTTCTTCGCCTTTCCACTACTATTAAGGGAAGGATAAAATGTACCCCAATCACCGAGTTTCACACTATGTCCGTCTGCCATCAAACGTTGGATGATTTTCCGAAGCTGGCGGATAGACATCAACGCTTCCGAGGGATTCAATGTCGTCTCGTCGGCAATAAGTTCAGCCACTTTCGTTTCCGAAACCAATCCGGTGGAGTTCTGAACGGCATACCATTTCTTCGGAGCGTTCTTATCCCTGGGATTAGCGCGCTGGATTGCTTTGATTAATATAGCCATGATTAATAAATTTAAAGTTATAACTTAAAATACATCGTATTTCAAAATGAGAAGCCATTCTATCACGGCATTTTAAACAATGCCGAGAGAATGTAGGTTACCAAATTCTAATAAATCAAATACCTCCACTTCCTAATTGATAGATATAAGAATGCCCATACAAAACAGAATCACTTTCGTTCTCTTCATACTTATTCATTTTAAGTTTAACAATAGGATCAAGGATATATATATATAAATTAGATTTAATTTTGCTAAAGGTTCCCCTCTTCACAGAGGGGAAACCTTCCTACATCAACACATCAATTATGTATGCTAATACCTATGCCATTATTCTAACTGTGACTGGTTCGGTTCCGTAGGCCAGTACGGATTTTGATAGATCGGCGAAGTCGATATATCTTTCACATCTGTAGCCGAAATACGGAAATGATTAATACAAATAGGATCCAAATAGTTAGCTTTCATCCAGTTATAACCATTATACAAACCATTATTCTTTTCAATCACCTGATACGGACGGAGATATTTACCACTCTTTTCTCTACTTGAGACATTCGGTGTCTTGCCTGGAGTTCCGGCAGGGATTAGTTTACTTTCACCTTTTTCTTCATCGAAGAATAACTTATCCTTGTACATCTCATCCCAGAAATTACATCCTTCTATAATATAATTCTTTACCTGGTCAAGGGCTCTCCAACGTTTCAGGTCATCCATACGAAAACCTTCTGCAACAAATTCAGAACGACGTTCACGACGAATGTTATACATCAAAGGAGTAACCTGAGTACCTCCGGAATAAATAGCCCAATCATCTTCTTTTGAAAGGTCGGTAGCCGAAACAGTTTTCATATAATCTTCATCTATACCTGCTCTTTTACGAATACTTTTCCAGTACTGAGCTGCTGTTCCATCAATCGATGCACCATTGTTTTTCAAACAGGATGCTTCGATGTAGTTCAGGTAAGCTTCAACAGCACGGAATATTACCTGACCACCATCCTGCGACATCTGTCCACCTAGTGTACCCGGATCGTAAGCATAGTTTAAACCTTTACGAATATGGAAACCTGTCACTTTACGAACTTCCTCAAGGTCTACAATATTCGGTGCACCAAAGAATGCAGAAGCGGAATCAGTCGGAACAAAAACACTTCTACGGGAATGTTCAGATACCATAAATAATTGCAAACGTTCATCACGATTAAGCTTCACCTTATCTAAGGTTTCATCTTCGCCGGTATAACCTGAACCGCTGGCGTAAACAGGAAGACCATTCTTCATTAGGAATGTCCCGACATAACCGCGTGTCAAACCGGTATTACTTCCATTATAACAATATACAGACACGGCATTGGCTACATTTAGCGAAGCATCATAATCACGCCACATGATTACTTCGTCGTACTTGCTCATATCCTTATCACCAAACATCTCGAAATAGGGGTTCCACCCCGCAGTTTGTCCTGTTCCCGGATCGGTATTTCCTGAATTAACTGTCAGCGGATGATTGTCTGCCACAGCCTTAGCAGCAGCCATAGCCTGATCGGTAAAGAAAGCAATCTCCTGATTTAAATCAATAGAAAAGCCGGAATTATAAGGCATATTAGCACCTGGCCATCCTGGTTCACCCGGTACACGAGGTGTTCCGCGGTGATAAGTTTCAAATGTAGCTTCATACAAAGCGACACGTGACTTAAACAGCAAAGCAGCATCACGAGTGATACGATTTTTTCCTCCTGAAGGATTATCCGCCAGTAATTCAATCGCTTTATCTAACTCGGAAAGAATATAACGGGCCACCACATTACGGGGTTTACGCTGGCTGGCAGCAACCAGTTCCTCTTTTTCATCCTTCAAGACACCTTCTATAATAGGGAAATCACCGAAACGTTTCAACAATGTGAAATATTCGTAGGCACGAAGAAAATGAGCTTCACCGATATAATGGTTGATATTTGTTTCTGTTCCAGCAATAGTACCGGCTGCCAGTTTAGCCTCTACTTCCTCAAAAAAGAAGTTGAATGCACGGATGCGGGTAAAACGCCATTCCTGTTTATCCAGATCTGATTTTTCTTCATTTTCTCTGACACGCCACTGACCCGGTTCCCAATATTTAGTTTCACTGGCAGCGTTTGCCTGATTATCCGTATTATTGTCACCTAAAGCAGCCGGTCCCATATTCCACTGATCTTTTCCAATTGGAAACAGGTCGTACTGTTTAATCGTGAAAGAAGCCAGGTCGGCATCCGAATTAAAGTAGGAAGTTGCCGTTACCTTATCCAACGGTTCCTTATCCAGAAAATCATTACAACTCCCCAGCATCAATGAACCCGTCAACATGCACGATAGTGCAATTAGATTTTTTATATTTTGTTTCATCTGTTTGAGCTATTAGAAATTAACGTTAATACCAAAAGAAATTACTTTAGATAATGGATATACTTTACCATTATTATCTAAGTTATCCGGTTCTGTATTGTTTGTGTCCCACCAGGTTCTACCTGAGACGGTTTCCGGATCAAACATCTTCGCCATTTTCGTGATTGTAAACAAGTTATCTCCTGAAATATATACACGGAAAGATTGAAGTCCGATCTTACTTATCCATTGTTTCGGGAAGGTATAACCCAATTGGATATTCTTCATACGGATATAAGCTCCATTCTGCAAATAACCTGTTTGAGTCTTCTGGTTACGGGTTGCATCGTTACCAAACAATGGGCGAGGATAATAAGCATCCAGGTTAGCTCCCATTTCATCACCTTCCGGACGGAAATAATCCAGGTGATCTACAAAACCGGCAGATTGCCACATACCTCCTACTGCACCCCAGAAATAAGGTCCGCCGACTTCTACGTCGCGTTTACCAACTCCCTGGAAGAAAGCACTGATATCAAAACCATTCCAGGATGCATCCAAGGTAATACCATAGTTGTATCTCGGCGTATTATTACCGATGACTTTCTTATCACCAGAGTCGCCAACCTGACCGGCGCCTTCATCAACCTTTCCATCTCCGTTAATATCGGCATACATAATATCACCTGCACCCCAGTTCTTACCCAATGCACTTTGATCTACTTTAGCTAGATGAGCATCCATTTCTTCCTGAGTTTTTGCGATACCGATAGTCTTAAATCCCCAGATTTCACCATCCATTTTACCTGCATACCAAGTACTATACTTCATTGTTTCATTCGGATAACGTGTGATTTTTTGACGAGCATCCGACATAATAGCCTTTACACCGTAACTAACCTTACCGATACGATCACGCCAAGAAAGTTCCAGATCGAAACCATAAGATTCCATATCAGCATTATTGATCTTCGGAACATCTGCACCTAATGTTACAGGAAGCTCAGGAGCAGGTCCAACCATATCGAGTGTCTGACGTTTAAAGTAATCGAACGATCCAGTCAAACGGTTATTCAAAGCACCAAAGTCCAAACCTATATTCCATGAACGAACAGTCTCCCAAGTCATTAAGCTACTAACCAATCCCGGCATCTTAGCAGTGGTCGGTTGTGCTCCGTTAACCAACCAGTCACCATTACCTGCACCTATATCCATTGACGGGAAGAAAGGATAAATATCGGTTGTATTCTGGTTTCCCAATTCACCCCAAGATCCACGAAGCTTGAATTCGTTTACATAATCGGACCAATTTCCCCAGAAATCTTCACGTGCGATATTCCAACCGACAGAGAATGAAGGAAAGAATCCCCAGCGCTGGTCGTCAAGGAAACGTGATGTCCCATCATAACGCATATTGACTTCGGCCATATACCGCTCTTTATAGTTGTAGTTCAAACGACCAAAGAAACCGGCAGTAGACCATTCATTCTTTTCTCCGCCATTTTTCATATTAGTTGTAGCTGTAGTCAGATACGGTACTGTAGGAGAAATCAAGCCTTGACGTGATCCCCACATGCTATTGAATTTATTCAACTCTGCATTAAATCCGACCATGCCTTTAAAATAATGTCCGTTTTCTGTTTGATAGAAGTAATCGGTAAAGAAGTTCATCGTAAAGTAATTACGCTTATTCGTCGATTTATTGAATTCAGTAATACCAGGACCATGACTTTCATCAAACTTCATCAGTTGAGGTTCATTTTTTTCATTATAATTATAAACCGGTAAGACACCATATTCACGATTCATATTTTCCGTACGGAAGTTTCCTTCCGCAGTGATTTTCCAATTCTTGATCGGTTCGATTACTAACTGCATCTGCTGAGTCAGATAATCGGTTGACTTATTATCACGTCCACCATCTTCCAACTGTATAATTTCGCTACCCGGCATATAATGACCATTCGGATCTGTTACTGGAATAGTCGGCCAGCGACGTGCAAGGTTGTGAAAGAATAAACCTGTCTGATAGTATGATTTATCATAGTCATTGCGTACCCAACGGGAAGTATAATTCATACGGATATACTTTGTGATCTCAGCACCTAACTTAGCATTCAAGGAAAAACGTTTGTAACTATCATCCGAATGCTTCAACATACCACGTTGATCCATAAAGTTACCGGATACCATATAATTAACCTTTTCGTTACCTCCGCTTACGCTGATATTGTGCTCGTGAGATGGAGACCAATGGCGATAATGCTCCCCAAACCAGTCTGTATTCGCATTTGCTCCGCCATATTCCTGCCAATTTCCGTTATTTGCAACCGTACCAGCAGTAATTTCACCTTTCTGGTAAGCCACAATACGATCCAAAGCTTCCTGATTAAACACAGCTTGCTGTCCACCATTGGCTGCTGCAGCATTGAAGTAACGCGCAAAATCGTAAGAGTTCATCATTTCCGGAACTTTCAACGGATCAGAGAAACGAATATTATTATTGTAATTAATCGTTACTCTTCCACTTTTACCAGATTTAGTTGTAATCAAAATTACCCCAAAAGGAGCACGTGAACCGTAAATAGAAGAAGCTGCAGCATCTTTCAAAATTGAAATATTTTCAATGTCCTGAGGGTTAATGGTGTTCATATCGCCTTCCATACCATCAATCAAAACCAATGGTGAAGCATTAGAACCCGAACCGATCGAACCGGAACCACGAATATTGAATTTCATTTCGTTATCCAACTCTCCTCCTCCCATAGGCACTGAGAAGTTCAAACCCGGTACAACACCTTGCAAAGCCTGGCTCACATTGGCAACAGGACGATCAGCCAGTGCTTCTGCTTTTACCATACTTACGGCACCGGTTACATTCACTTTCTTCTGTGAACCGAAACCAACCACAACGACTTCGTCCAACGCCTGCGAGTCGTCTTCCAGAATGATATCCAATGTTTGTTGGTTGGTGATCTTTACATCTACATCCTTATAACCGATAAATGAAATCTTCAGGGTAGCCCCTGCCGGTACTTTCAATGAGAAGTTACCTTCCACGTCAGTTACAGTTCCGATGGTTGTGCCAACGACAGACACGTTGGCTCCGATAACCGTTTCACCGGTAGCATCTTTTACAATACCTTTTATGGTTCGTTCATTCTGCTGGGCGATAGGTAATCCGGCACTTTCTTTAATAGTAGGACTTAAGGTTTCCTCACCTTTTCCTGTGTCCGCCTTCGATTGGGCGGCAGAGAATAAAAAAAGAAGGGCAAAGGCCACATTCCAGTTTTTCATTCCCCGGAAATTCTCTCTCTTCATGTTTAATGTCATTTTTTCTTTAAGTTTTTTCCTGGATAATTCTTTATTAACTCTGATTAGATCTCAAGGGCGGTTAACCCTTTCATAATTGTGTTCTCTTTTTTTAATCATAGGCAAATTTGTATTTATTTCACACAGCAAAAGAAGTAATATGCCTCTTATTCAATATCCAATATCGTCTAAAGAATGTTCGTTTTTAAATAAATCTCTTATTATACAAGCCCTAAAAGGCATTAAAGGACATTTGATACATTATTCCGGTTAAATCCGGACTGCGTTAACAAATAAAAAACGCAGCCATGTTATCAGATAACATGACTGCGTCATTCATATATTCTTCCTCCTTCCGGAGAGTTATTTTCTGCTTATCTCAATCGGTCGAGCGAGCGAACCAAAGCCTCGTCGGCACCGATATTACGGATTGCCAGGTAATCAAGGATTAAGGCAATCACCGGGAAAGATAAGGCTATCTTCAGATTCAGAGCAATGTCCGTCAGCTCACCTTCCAGCATCCAGACAAAGAAAGCGAACAAGCCATAGAAGCCCAGCATCAAGATAGCATTGAATACGCACAGGCGAATCTGCAGGATTCTTTTCTTGAATAAAAAGATAGTGACTAAGGCCAGGATGGAGATAACAGCCGTCAAAGCGAAAAGCCCCCACATCGGATAAACCAACTCCGGTTCAGCAGCGACCGTGCTGACACCTGTCGCATCGAACGAGTAAAACTGATCTCCCGCCTGCAGTATGGCAAGAGGTAAAAATAACGTGGCAACCATCAGGCCCACGATAATAAGCAAATAAACGGTTTGTATTCTTTGTAACATTTCAATTGACAATTGACAATTGACAATTGACAATGGAAACAAGACAAAAAAAGAAAAAGGACAATTGTTACATCAGGACAAAGATTTCATCCTCTTTTGTAGCAATTGCCCTTTATATTCATTTAATTGTCAATTGTCCATTGTCAATTGTCAATTAATTAAAAGTTATTCTTTTCTTTAGCAGGGTTCTTATAATAAACCTTACCTTCTTCATATTCCTGTGCAGCGATCAGCGTCGGCTTCGGAAGTTTTTCATAATAACGGGAGATTTCGATCTGCTCTCTGTTTTCGAAAACTTCTTCCAGGTTATCGTTGTAAGAGGCAAACTCCTGAAGTTTCTTTTCCAGGTCCTGCTTCATTTCAACGCTAATCTGATTAGCACGTTTGCCGATGATCATTACTGTTTCATACACATTTCCCGTGTCGGCTGACAATTTCATCATGTCACGGGTAACCGTGTTCGAAGGAGCGTTAGACTTTCTGTAATCCATTTTACTTTATTGTTAAATAATATCGTTAATACGTATCTGTTATTCTCTTGCTGGCATAATCGTAGAACTTCTGTGCCTGTTTTACGTATTTGCCTTCCGGATATTCGTTCATGTAGGTGTAGTATTCATCCACTACCTCACGATAACGACCCTGCAACTTTTCTTCCACACTTAACACAGCCTGTTCGTACTTTGCACGTAATATATAGAACATAAATTCTTCTCTATATTTAGAGTAAGGATAGTTCTTCAAAGCATTCTCAGCAGTAATTACAGCAGATAAAAAGTTGTTATCGCGCATATAATTACCCAAGTTAAAATACAACCTTACGGCAAGCAGTTCCTTGTAAGCCAGTTTCTCCTGCAATTCGAACATGATCTTCTGGGCTTCGGCTGCACGCTCGCTCTGCGGATAATACTCCAGATAGAGCTGCAACTGGTTGATAGCTTCATACGTCTGTGTCTGATCCAACCGCGGATCGGGTGAGTCCAGATACAAGCCATATCCTGAATAATAACGGGCTAACTCAGTGTATTCGCCCTTCGGATAGGTGGTATAATACGTATTAAAGTATTGCGAAGCCGTCTGATAATCTTTCTGTCCGTAATAGCTCTGGGCCAGCAGGTACAAGGATTCTTCGGCATAAGCAGTTCCTTTAAAGATTGTAACCAGTTCATCCAGCAAGGTGGCGGACTTGTTATATTGCTTTGCATTGAAGTACTTCTTTGCATACGAATATTTCAGCTCATAGTCCGTACTTTTCAGTATCTTGTTGTACTCCCCGCAAGAGGATAACAAGACCGTAATCATCATCAATAAAAATACAACCTTTTTCATTCACATACTTTTAGCGCGCAAAGTTACATTATTTTCGGTAAAATAACGAAGCGCATAACGTTAATATTTACAACTTATATAAATCGCTGGCAGCAATCAGCTCCAGTTTATTGGCTTTCAGCACCTCTGCGCACTTCTCCACATTGTCGGGACGGATGATCACATTCGCCGCCTCTCCCTGCGAGAAAGCATACATATATTCGACAAAAATACCTGCAGAAGTGATGATCTCCATCGCCTTAGCCAGCGCACCCGGCTGATTGGGGCAATGAAGGCATACGACATCGGCCACACTCACCGCATATAGTTTTTCACGAAGCACCTGAATGGCTTTCTCCGTATCCGACACAATCAAACGCAGGATACCGAAATCCGAATTTTCTGCCACCGTAAAAGCCGACATGTTCACTCCGGCTTCACCTAAAATCTTTGCTACTTCCGTAAAACGGCCTTTCTTATTTTCAAGAAAGATGGATAATTGTTTAATTAGCATAGCATTTTACTCTTTTAAGGGGTTAAACTAACTTACGATTGTCGATCACGTGTTTAGCCTTACCCATACTGCGTTCGAGGCTGCGCGGTTCGACGATCTTTATATCAGGCTGAATACCGATCACGCTCTGCATACGGGCAGCGATCTTCTTCTTCAGCGCGATCATCTTGTTCATCTCGTCCGAATAATAGTCCGGACGTACTTCCACCTGGATCTGGAAAGTATCGGTGTTGTTCACACGGTCTACCACGATCAGGTAATGCGGTTCAAATTCCGGCATTTCCAACAATACGGATTCTACCTGCGACGGGAATACATTCACACCGCGGATGATCATCATATCGTCACTACGTCCGAGGATACGTCCCATACGGACAGCTGTACGGCCGCATTCACATTTATCGTAGATCAGATGCGTCAAGTCGCGCGTACGGTAGCGGATCATCGGCATACCTTCTTTGGTCAGTGTCGTAAACACCAGTTCGCCTTGTTCACCCGGAGCAACCGGCTGCAAGGTTACCGGATCGACGATTTCCGGGAAGAAATGGTCCTCCCACAGGTGCGTCCCGTTTTGGCATTCGCATTCGCCGCCGACACCGGGACCACAGATCTCCGTCAGTCCGTAGATATCATATGCCTTGATGTTCAGCTTTTCTTCCAGCTCCTTACGCATATTTTCCGTCCAGGGCTCAGCACCGAAAGCTCCTACCCTCAACTGAAATTCTTCCAAAGGGATACCTGAACTGTGGATCGTCTCCGCCAAATACAAGGCATACGAAGGCGTACAGGCCAGTCCCTTCGCACCAAAGTCGTGCATCAACTGGATTTGTTTCTGCGTATTACCGCTACTCATCGGGATCACTGTCCCGCCGATATTTTCCACGCCGCCATGAGCACCCAGACCTCCGGTAAATAAACCGTAGCCATAAGACACCTGCACGGAGTCATTCTTCGTAATACCGTAGGCCGTCAGGCAGCGTGCCACCACTTCCGACCAAATAGAAAGGTCCTTGCGGGTATAACCTACAACAATCGGTTTTCCGGTCGTACCGGAAGAGGCATGCAAACGAACAATCTCGGACATCGGCACAGCCATCAGCCCGAACGGGTAATTATCTCGTAAATCCTGCTTTACCGTGAACGGCAGCTTGGATATATCATCAATCGATTGAATATCATCCGGAGTAATTCCCATCTCCTGCATTTTCTTGCGATAAAAGGGTGTATTATGATAAACGTGTTCGACAACCCGTTTCAACCGGATGCTCTGTAATTTCCGCATTTCTTCGCGGTCCATACATTCAATAGTTTCGTTCCAAATCATGGTATCAGTTTGTTATCATTTAATTGTTAGTAGTGTAAAACTGTCGCAAAGTAATAACTTTTTTACTAACTGACAATAAAATAATAGCGGTAAATCAAAAGATCGTATCTTTGTCCGGCGATTCGAAGAGAGACAGCAAAATGAGACGAAACATACTGGCACTATACATTATTAAGTTATCCAAATGGTTCACACTGGTCATGCCGATCATCGTGCTCTTCTATGAAGATCATGGGCTCGGACTGCAGGATGTATTCATCTTGAAAAGCGTTTACTCGATTGCTGCCGTGGCACTGGAGATACCGTCGGGATATCTTGCCGACGTATGGGGACGACGCAAATGTCTGATACTCGGATGTATTCTTTTCTTCTTCGGATATCTTTGCTATTCTTTTACGGGGACATTTGCCGCTTTCGTTGTTGCAGAGATACTGCTGGGTACGGGGCAGACGCTGGTCAACGGGGCAGACTCCGCCTTGCTGTACGATACGACCGTGCAATATAAAAAAGAGAATCTGTATCTGCGTTACGAGGGACGCATCACCATGATCGGAAACTTTGCGGAAGCCGTTGCCGGTATATTCGGCGGATTGCTGGCCGCCTATTCCCTGCGCTATCCTTTTTATGCCCAGGCGGTGATCGCTTTCAGCGGCATTCCTGCTGCATTTGCACTGCGGGAACTGAATATCAAAAGCAAAGTACAAAGCCCCGTACAGGAGATCATGCGGATCATCAAATACTCGCTGGTCACGAACAAGAAATTATGCTATAATATCATGTTTTCGGGAATCATCGGAGCTGCGACTCTGACGATGGCATGGTTCGTGCAACCCTACCTGATGTATATGAACACGCCTACCTCCTGGTTCGGGGTCATCTGGACGGTGCTGAACCTGACTGTCGGTATCGCCGCCCTTTATTCAGACCGGGTAGACCGCTATTTCGGGCCTAAAAAGATGGGGATACTGATCCTGACATTCGTGGCAGGCGGTTACGTGGCGCTGGCATTTAACCTGACATATGCCGGGTTGGCTATCCTGCTCGTCTTCTACGTGATCAGAGGGTTTGCTACACCGATATTAAAAGGGTATATCAACCAAATGACATTCTCGGAGATGCGGGCGACTGTCCTGTCTATCCGTAACTTTATCATCCGGCTGATGTTTGCCGCCATCGCCCCGTTTATCGGATGGCTGAATGATGTGTATTCATTGCGCACTGCGTTGCTGGCATCGGCTGCCATTATCCTGGCTCCGGGAGCGTTGTTCCTTTGGTTACAATTGACGGCAAAAGCCGAAGAAGGGGAATAAGCCTACCCATTTAATTGACAACCGATTACAGTTTCCTCGTAGTTCCCCGGTTTGGAAACTCCAGTTCCCTGCCCAGGGAACTGTAATTTCCTCAGCAGGAAACGCGAGTTTCCCCGGCAGGGAACCGGAGTTTCCTGCCGGGGAAATTATACGAATATGCTCAGGCAAAGGGATTGCTGTCCCCACCTTTTACAAAATCCGCCGGATAATGGATGGATGAGATCACCTTATCATCTTTCAGACGTATCCATGATTTGAAGGAACGACTGCCTTCCGTCAGTTCGAATACACGGGCTCCGTTTCCTCCGGGTACGTCATGATAGACCGTCTTGCCTCCGGTGAAACGTCCGTAACCGAGCAAGATACCTTTCCAGTTGGCCACATAATCGTTGACATGGTCATGACCGACAAACGTAGCCATCACATCCCCGGCTTCGAGCATAGCCGTGAATAACCCGGAATTGACTACCGGTGCACAGGCTTTCTCCTTACGGATACCGATCAGCAACGTATTCTCGTCGGAAGCCGCCTGGTTATATTCAGGTACAGGGATATGGAAAAAAGCAAGTGCCGGAAGCGGCTTGCCACTGTTCTTTGCCGTCAGCGCAGCACTGCTTTTCCTGTACCAGTCAATCTGATCCGACTTGATCCAGTCGTAGCCCTTGGTTTCCTCTTTCCGCGAATAAGCCAGGCTATCGAAGCCGTACAGGATAAAAGCCTCCTTCGCCCCTTTCGAACTTTGTATCGGCAAGATGAAATTGGTAACACCGTTCAACCCTTCCACCGTTCCGGTCAGACTGCCCGGCATATCCTTGATGAACGCATAGATTTCCTGACGGCTCATGTCGTGTTCGTCATCGTGATTGCCTAATGTTACGGCAAACGGGAGATTGCGGGAGATAACAGGTTCGAACGCCTTCCGAAACCCTTCCGCTGCCGGCTTGGCAAACACGATATCACCCGTATAGATCACGAAATCAGGCTTTTCAGCATCCAGTACTTCGTTCATGCATTCGGCAGCCTCTTCCGAAGCCGGGTTGCCCGGAACCCAGTGCACATCGGTAAACTGTACGATCTTGAATTTACCGTCCGCATTAAACTTTAACTTGTCCGCATGCGCTTTATAAGTCGCACTATCCAAGTAAGACGCTCCGGTAGCCGTCTCTGCAACCTCTTTCATCGTACCCTTTCCGATTGCTTCTGCACCGGAAACTCCTAAAAAAGACACCGGAAGCAAAAGCCCCGATGTCCGTAAAAACTCCTTTCTATTCATGCCATTTCTTTTTATTTAATCCACCAAAGAGGGTCAGATGTCCTGTCGTTTCCTCCGAACTGCGACTGAAGGGCAGCCTGCACGCTGGCGGCATTGTTGTTATACTCATCCTGCGGATACATCCAGCGGTATGGCAGGTTCACTCCGGATGCCCGGCGAAATTCAGGATAGCCCGTACGCAACTGGTCGTAGTAAGGCATCCACATGCTGCCTTGCAGGAAAGTAGGGATATACTTTTGCAGGATGATACGTTCTATCTTCTGCTCGTTTGTCAGCGAAGAAGCATAAGCCACCTTGTCGCCCTGCAGATAGGCCTCAGCCGCATCTTCGTCCAAATACTGGGCTACGGAAGAAGCATATTTCTCATAGAAGCGGAAAGAAGCCTTGACTGCCGATTCGTAAAACTCCTTGTCATCTCCGGAAATCCAGCCGCGAACCACCGCTTCCGCCAGAAGCAACTGCTGCTCGGTGTATCCCAACAGGATCATCGGTTCATTGGTCGGATGCTGGTAATAACGGGTGGCGGGTTTGGAACAACCGCCCAATGTCACTTTATCATTGACAAGGCTGTAAGGGATCGCCGGATCGCCGCCATCATAGGAGGCGAAATCGTCCACGGCGAGTCCCGCCTTTTCCGCAGCAGGGGTTTGCGTACAGAAAGCAAACAGACGAGGGTCTTTGCGGGTAGCCAGGACAGCCACATAGGTAGAATCCATATAACGTCCCGAACCGAAGTCGCTGTCGTTGAAATAAGGATAGCGGTCGTCCTGCTGATCGAGGAAGACGAGCTGGCCGTTGTCGGCTTCGCCGGTCATCAGCGGTTCGTCCCGGAAGATACGGGCAAAGGTTGACTTCACATCTATCCCGCCTACGGTCTGTTTGTTCGACAAGGACATCAAGACACGCAACCGGTAGGCATTGATCAGGCGGCGCCATTTCAGCAGGTCGCCTCCATAGATAATATCGCCGCTGATAATGCTATTATTGTCGGTCAACAACGTATTCGCTTCTTCCAGCTTGGCAAGCACGGTAGACAGTACCGTCTCCTGCGAGTCATATTTGGGTTGGTACAATTCGTTCGTTTCGCCCTGCAAGGCTTCGCTGCAAGGTACATCACCGAACATCATCGTCAACATATAATAATAATGTGCTTCAAAGAAAAGAGCCAGGGCCTCATAAGCCGTCTCGTTGCTCTTCTCCGCTTCCTCTTTCATCTTCGTCACATCGCGCAGGTTACTGTAGTAACCGAAACCGCCGCGTGTCCATTTATACACCTGGTAAGGACTTTCGCCGGAGGTCAAGACCAGCTGCTTCGTTGCGTGGCAAACCTGTGCGTCCGATTCTTCGAATGTTTTGAAAGACAATCCGGTAAGCAAGAGTGCCGGATCGGTGGTCGTCGGGTTGTTCGGATCGACATTCATCTCTTCCAGGTCGATACACGAGTTGCAGGTGAATGCCAAAGCGGCACCGGCTGCTATATATTTCAGATATTTCTTCATTGCTTTATCGTAAGATTATAATTTGATGGTTGCACTGATACCGATATAACGGGCGGAAGGGTCCTGCAGGTCCGAGTCGCTGGCACCGAAGTCCGGATCGAGGTAAGGCGTTTTCTTCCAGACTGCCAGGTTGTTGCCGAACAGGGTCAGATCCAGTCCTTTGATTACATTCGACTCGAAGAGGTTCTTCAGGTCGTAAGACACAGCCACACGGCGCAGCTTCAGGTAAGAGCGGTTGAAAGTGTTGGCGAACAACTCGTTTTCGCTGGTACGGACCACGGCACGATACGGATAGTTCTGTGCCCAGGTCTGGATATTGACAGCCGTTTCATTCTTCTTGTACACGCGGGTATCTGTCAGGATATTCCCGTTCACGTCATAGGTAACCTCACCGCTGACGATGTTTACGCCTTCCGGCACATAGATCGCCTTGCCGCCGTTCTCATATTCTTCCTGACGGTACATGGTCGACTTCGGATGTTTTCCGCCCCACCACATCTTCTGGGTGGTAGTCGACACCAATGTGCCGCCTATCGCGCCGTCTATATCGATGTTGACGGTAAACTTTTTGATCTTAAACGTATTCTGAAGTCCGTAGCGAACGTCGGGCGACTGGTTACCGATATGGGTGGTAAATGCGCTCTTGGTCGGCATGCCGTTGGCATCCAGGATCAGCTGACCGTCCGGGGTCTTTTCCCATTCGGTAGCGTACATGGCATCCGCCCGGTCGCCCACTTTCAGGTCACCGAATTTTTCCTGACCGCCGTAAATCTTGGTCAGCTTGCGGATGTTGCTGCTCCAGTTGGTCGACACATTCCAGGTGAAGTGCTTGTTCTGTACAGGTGTGGCGTTCACGATCAGCTCGAAGCCGTTCGTCGTATATTCATTGCCGTTTACAAAGCGGTAAGGGAAACCGGATGCCTCGGAGATAGGCAGTTTGATGATACTGTTCTCATCGAGCATACGGTAGTAAGTCAGATCCAATCCCAGGCGGTTATGCAGGAATGAGGTAGACATACCGACTTCAAAGGAAGAGGTCTTCTGAGGCAGGATATCCGGATTCACCAGGGCTGTCACCGTTCCGGAACCGGAAGGATCGGTCACGGCATTCGGATAGGTCACCGAAGGCGTACTGCCATAGAGGATACCTTTTGCGTAGGTTGCCTGCAAGGCGTACGGATCGAGGTCGCTGGATACTTGTGCCCAGGCAGCATTGACCTTCAGATAATCCATCCACGAAGGCAGCTTCACATATTCGTTCACCAGCGTACTGGCGGAAACAGAGGGATAGAAATAAGAATTGTTGGCAGCCGAAAGCGTAGACGACCAGTCGTTACGTCCGGTGAAGGTCAGGAAGAGCGCTTCGAACAGGTCGATGTTCACGGAGCCGTAGGCGCTCTCGATTGCCTTCTCGTTCATCAGGTTGGTCGCACTGACCGGGTTCAGACTGTTTCCCATATTATATACTTTCGGGACGATCAGTCCGTCGGTAGCCTGCGTTTCCTTACGTATCTGACGGTAATAGAGAGAAGTTCCGAGATTGGCCGTAAAGGCGAAATCCTTGCTGACGGCATGGGTATATGTAGCCAAAGCATCGGCATTAATATCCAGCTGATCGGTGTTCCAAGTCTTATAATCACCGTTACGCGAATCGCCGTAGTTCATATACGACTTCGGGCTCTTCATATCTTCAAACGTACTTTCCAGGCGACCGGCGGCACGTCCCTGCAGGGTCAGTCCGGGCAATACGTCCCAGTTGAGTTTCACCTGGCCGTTTACGGTGTTGCGGTCGTGTTTCTGTGTCAGCTCGTTGGTTGCGAAATAGGGGTTGTTATACCAGGCATAGTTATAGTTTGCCTGACGGGTTCCTTCCGAGTCCGGACGGTACAGATGCTGTGACAGTTCCTTTCCGTTCACGTCGTTACCCATCCACAACAGGATCGTGTACATGTGATTCTTAGGGCCGTAGCCGTAGCGGGGATAGTTGGGCGAATAGACCTTATTATATGAGAGGTTGGAAGAAAGCGTCACGCTATTGCTCAGATTGAACATACTATTGAAGTTCAGACCGCCCGTATAGATGGAGGTGTTCGGAACCTGTCCGCGTTGTTTGGAGAAATCGCCGTTGAAGTTGTAATTGGCTTTCTTAGTCTTGTTTGCCACGGAGAAGGTCGCTTTGGTGATGACACCCGTACGAAGGAAATCCTTCAAGTTGTCGTGTGCCTCCCAGGTGATCGGAACGCGTTCGTAGCGTGTACGGTCGTCGTAGATAGAGCCGGAGACATCGCCCCACCAGGGGATCACTTCACCCGTTTGCTTGTCGCGGATCGGGCTGTTCCACTGGGCGATCTTCTGCCCTTCAAAACGGGGTCCCCAGGTCATATCGCCATCGGAGATACCGCCGTCGGCACCGTCCCAAAACTCATACTGTCCGTTCGAACCGGAACCGAACTCCGTCTGTGTTTCAGGAAATACGGTGAAACCGGCTGTTACCATGCTGGATATGCCGGCTGTTACCACCAGACCTTCTTCTTTCGCCAGCCTGGTAGTTATCAGAATGGCACCGTCCTTACCACGCGAGCCGTACAGGGCTGCTGCTGCCGTACCTTTCAGTACGTTGATGCTTTCGATATTCTCCGGAGAGACATCGAACAGGTCGGATTCCACGGGAATACCGTCTACAACCATCAGCGGTGTCTTGCCGCGCAGGGAGAAGCTCGGTGCCTGGAAAAGTCCGGTCGGATTGTTTACGGTCAGACCGGCTACCTGTCCGGAAAGAGCGTTACCCACATTTACCGTACCCGGCTGTTCCAGCGCTTCCGTACTTACTTGCTGGGTGGTGTAGCCCAGTTTCTTTTTCTGTTGTTTGATACCGATGGCGGTTACCACCACCTCGTCGATCAGCTTGACGTCGTCGGACATTTCTACATTGATCACTTTCAGTTCTCCTACCGGACGTTCTATCGTCTCGTATCCGACAAAGGAGAAAACCAGTGTCGCGTTCCTGGGCGCTTCAAGCTCATAGTGACCGTCTATATCGGTTACTGTGCCGACAGTGGAGTTTTTGACTACTACGGCTGCACCGATCACCGGACCTAATTTATCCGTTACCGTACCGGTCACTTTCACCGACTGGGCAAACGCCAGCGAGGTACAAAGCAGAAGCCCGCAAAGCATTAAGTAAAATTTGTTCTTCATATCCAAATGAATTAATTAAGACATACAAAGTCCCAGGGCAGGAAACAGACCTGCCCTATAACTTTATTTATCAATAAAACGTATTAGGGGAAAGAGGAGGAATTAATAGAGGTTCTTCAGTTTGACGTTGTCGAAGATAGCCAACAGGCGGGATGAATCTTTCTTGTTACCTTGAAGGGCTTCCTCAAAAGTAATCGTGTCGGAGTCGATGGCGGCCAAAGCAATCTTCAATACGTTGGCAAATTCGTCTGCCGCAGCTTCTTTCGTCAGCTTATTACTTTTCACATCCTTATTCAACTGTTTTTCGATGGAACGGACGGCATTGTAGATACCCGGCTTACGAATCACCGTACGACGGGCAGGATCGCCCGGAACGACTTCTTCCTTCACTACATACATATCCATAAATGCACTGTACAGGCATCCGACCTCTTTGCCGAACTTATGGTTGTTCGCATTGGCAAGTTCTTCCGCAGTAGGCTCCTGAACGGTGGAATAAAATTCCCATGTTTCGGCAGGAATAGCTTCCACATTGGTCTTGTCTGTCTTGTCATTATCGCCATCGGCAACAGTCGCAGCACGCAGCAGGGAGAATGAAGCTCCTAATAAAACAACTAATAACACTAAACTTTTTTTCATAACTCTTTTCTTTTGCTATTAAATTATGCTGCAAAAGTAAAGGCACGGTATTACAAAGGAGATACAAAGGGGTTAAGTTGCGTTTATCTTTATGTTACAAGGAAAGCAATCGCTCTACGGCTTCGATAAAAGCGGTTGCTTTGGGTAATAATTCGTCTATTTCTTCTGCGCTGGAATAAACAAAGTCGTCATAATAAAATTCCTTCATTAACGACATTCACATAAAAAGGAGTCTTAAACGGTCGATTCCGCCATTGTTTTTGGGTGTAGACCAATGGGCTGATACTAATGTGTTCTGCCAATTCCAAATCGTATAAAGGATAAGTGATGGATGTGATGTCGTTGTACGACAAAACAAAATATTCGTTCCTCTTCTTTTTCAGGAGCAACTCTTTTGTTTTGTGCAAAAGAGTTCCTACCTTTGTAGAAAAATCAAGCCTAATGAAGAAGAACGTAAAAACAAAAGAGCAAATAAATATCTTTCAGCGTATGCTGGAGGATAAACGAGCTATACGTCAATGCATTCAGACAGGCGGTAACCTGAAAGAATTAGCCAAAGCCCGTGGAATCAAATTTGCAACCCCCTAGCTTTCCATTCGGTTTATACTTTCAATATCGAGCCGGAAAGTGAGTCTATGCACCCCATAGATAACAGAATAGCTATTACCGTTGTTTCCATTTTACAGAAATTCTTTTCTCGCAATGAAAATGCAATGATAATGGTATGCGATAATTGCGATGGAAAAGAGGTGAAGCGTGAGAAGCTTTTCTCCCGTTGGTTCTCACGGTATAACGACGGGAATATCAGAAAGTATGATGGTTCCTCAGCATGTGAAGATTATACGTTATATGTCTCCTTATATATCCACAAACAAAACAGAAACGAGCAACAGCTCGTCTCTGCTTTCTATGATCTGGTAAATAATAACTTATACCCGATATAACCGCCCTCTCTATGCCTTCCCGGATAAAGGGCGGGCAGACCCCGCCCCTACGGTGGTTATCGAACGATAACCACCTCGCTATGCCTTCCTACTACCACCAGGTAGCTGCCTTCCCTCAGGCCGCTGAAGCGCGTCGTGCCTTCCGATTCGCTGCGACGGAGGCATTGGCCGGATAACGCATAGATGGCTATCGGGAGCCTCGTCGGGGTGTCGATCACGATAGAGCCTCCACGTTCCGTACGGATACGGATACCGGCTACGGCGATCTCTTCGTTGCCCACGGGGTGAAGCGCACGGAACCAGGCGTAGGCCTCGGTGTCTTCACGCAGACGGAAGGTCAGCGGCGAACGGCGGCTGCCGTCCATCCACTCGACGAAGGCGCGATGCCTGTCGCTCACGGCCGTGAGCGTCAGCTCCGTGCCGAAGGGGTAACGGAGCGCGTCGGATGAAGGGGAAGACGAAGCGGGCGTAACTGCGATGCCCACGCCGCTGCGATAGAGGTCGTCGCCCTCGAAGAGGCTGTCGGCGGGAAGTGTCAGGGTGTAGGTGCCGTAGCCGCTCACTTCGCCGATACGGATGTCGCAATCGTCGTCGTAGACATAGACGCGGTAGTTGCCTCGCGTGTCGGGTCTGAGCGTGTTCCACCAATAGCCGTCGACGGTGACGGTCGGATACTCGCCTGTGCCTGCCGGGTCGATCTCGATGGAGAAATCGATGTAGCTGCCTTCGCGCACCTGATGCGTACCGCCGCCGTGGATGATGGCTCCCGTTATTTCGCTGGGGATCGTGACGGTGTAGTAGACAGGTTCAGGGTCGGGAGTTGGGTCAGGCGCTGGGGCTGGCTTCACTTCTTTGAAAGTAGCCGTGACGGTCACGGCCTCACCCGGCATTTCAAAAGTACGTTCGTTGCCGGAACCGGAAACATTCGTACCAGTCACATTCAGTGTTTCCAGCTCGTAGTCTTCATCAGGGGTGACCGTTAGGGTGACAATCTCGCCTTTAGAGGCTATTGTCTTATCAGTTTTAACTGTACCATTAGTAATACCAGCATCAATCGTGATCTCATAGCCTTTTTTTGTTGTAACAGCCACCTCGGAGGACAAAGAAGCAAAGCTGCTTTCCGTAGCCTTGATACGGGCATAGAAGGTGTATGTTTCGCTATGAGTAAGATCGCCAAAGGTTGGACTTGACTGCCAAGTGATTGTAGGAGACTCATCAGTATTCTCTTTCCCATATTCAATATCCCTACCTTCTATATCTGTAGTAGCTTTCAACGTAATGCTGGTTGCAGTTGTCTTGCCCTCATCCGCCGAAAGTGTCGGTGTTGCCGGGCGTGAAAGGGCGATGACATCGCTGATTTTATCTTTATCAACAGTCTTATTGCGAACATAGATAGTAGAATTGTCATTCCAAGTAATTTTACCTGACAGCAATGGATTAAACGATAAGTCTGTTGCCACTTCGTAACCTGTGTTATCTTTCACTTCCTCATTTTCGAAGTCTATCGCATCCGCTACCTCCACAGGCACCAACTCCACCGTTGGCAGCTCGCAACCCTCGAAGTATGGCAAAGTGAGAGTACCGCTTTCATAATTAGCGGAACCTGTCCAAAGATCCCCAACCAACTTCCCATCCATCACCTCAGCCAACTCTTTAGCCGTCTTCGGGGCAGCATTCTCATTACCACTATCGGTGTCATCACCAATCCCGTTCGTTGCCGTTCCGGCAAGGTAGAAGCAGTCGGTGATTTGGCCGTATTCTCCGTTATTGCCACACACGCCACCGACTTGGGCAGACTCTACCCCCTCTACCGAACCGACATTATAACAATTGGAGATCTTCGAGCCTACTCTTGCGTCATCGTTCTTACCACACACGCCGCCGACTAAAGCAGCTGTTCCCTCTACCGAACCAATATTATAGCTATTGGAGATAAAACCGTTGCTAGAGCCACACACGCCGCCGACCTTGGCTTTGTTTCCACCCGTTACCGAACCGGTATTATAGCTATTGGAGATTGAAATTGAGCTTGAGCTAGAGTTATAGCCACACACGCCGCCGACAGAGATATTGTCTCCACCCTCTACCGAACCGGTATTATAGCTATTGGAGATAGAGCCGACGCTATGGCCACACACGCCACCCACAAAGGCTGGGGATTGTGTTCCCTCTACCGAACCGGCATTATAGCTACTCAATATCGAGCCTTCGCTAGAGCCACACACGCCACCGACAGTGGCTTGCTCTCCCGTCCCCGTCACATAACTATCCACCACCCCGACATTCTCTATCTTACCGCCTTTGCCAAGATAACCGAACAGGCCTAGATTAGCACCATCGTTATTATCATTAATATAAACCCCCGACACCGTGTTACCATTCCCATCAAAGATTCCTTGAAAACGGTTCGTCTTGTTCCCTATCGGCGTCCAATGATCCTGCAGATCAGGTGGCGTGCCATTATCCAACGTATACCCCGACACCGCAATATCCTGCATCAACTTGCCATTGAGCTTAGCATTTCCAATATTCACCTTCCCTGCAAACCAGCGCAATTCCTCTGCTAAAGAGATAAGATAAACGCCACCCTCAAATTGCGGTACCTGTGAAAGGGTGGGGAAGGTTATATCTTTATCATTTGCTGTGGCTTCACCTATCCAGGGAGTATTTGGATCTAGTACCAAGCCTTTATCCACTGCGATGACAAACTCCGCAGGGTCTGCAGATGTAGCCTTGCCAGTGTCATTATCCTCATTCCCAATCCCTTTATCCGGTTCCACCGTTCCGGCAAGGTAGAAGCAGTCGGTAATTGTACCGTAGTTCTCGTTCTTACCACACACGCCGCCGACAGAGGCATCGCTTTTACCCGTTACTGAACCGGCATTATAGCTATTGGAGATCGTGCCCAAAGGGTTATGGCCACACACGCCGCCGACTAGGGCAGACCCTCCACCTTCTACCGAACCGACATTATAGCTATTGGAAATCATCCCAGAGTTAAAGCCGTTGTTCATGCCACACACGCCGCCGACTTTAGCATTATCTCCTCCCTTTACCGAACCGACATTATAGCTATTGGAGATCTCGCCAAAATAGTTATGGCCACACACGCCGCCGACTAGGGCATAGTCTCCACCCTCTACCGAACCGACATTATAGCTATTAAAAATCTCGGCACTAAAGTTCTCGGAATCAGAGTTCTCGCCACACACGCCACCGACAGAGGCTTCCCCTGTCCCCTTTACCGAACCGGTATTATGGCTATTGAAGATCTTGCCCTCATAGTTCTCGCCACACACGCCGCCGACAAAGGCCAACTCTCCACCCTCTACCGAACCGGCATTATAGCTATTGGAGATCTCGCCATAATAGCTATAGCCACACACGCCGCCGACAGAGGGCCCATTTACTGTCTCATTTCCTGTCCCCTTTACAGAACCGGTATTATGGCTATTGAAGATCGCGCCACGACTGCTATAGCCACACACGCCGCCGACAGCGACATCATGTCTTGTCCCCTCTACCGAACCAGCATTATAACTATTGGAGATCGTGCCACCAGAGTTCTTGCCACACACGCCACCGACATTGGCTTGTATCCCTGTCCCCCTCACATAGCTTTCCTCCACCCCAACATTCTTTATTACACCACCTTCGCCAAGACAACCGAACAGGCCTAGATAACCGCTATCGCCACTATATTCAATATAAACCCCCGACACCTTGTAGCCATTCCCATCAAAGGTTCCTTTAAAAGATTTGTCATAGTAGTCCCCTATCGGCGTCCAATCCTCAAGCTTGGATCCATCGCCTTGCAAATCCCCTTCTTTATCCAACACATTCTCATTAAGAACAATATTATTTTGCAATATCACCGTCTTGCCTGCAAAATCGTTCCCATCATTCACCAACTTCGCCAATCCAGCCAGTTCCGCTGCGGTAGAAATATGATAGACATTTTCATCGCCCTTGATTGGTTTCAGGCTCTCATCCACCTCTCCATTCCACACTCCATCTTGCCCCCAAACGGCGCAAACCATCATCACCAATATATTCAATACAAGTATCAGTTTTCTCATTTTATGCTATTCGTTTTATCGTTTCATTTTATAGTTTCAATGGCCTAAAGGGCAGGAACTAGTCTTTAAAGGACTATGATAATTACTGTTTCTTTATGGAGAA
>NZ_QUKD01000010.1:280711-281112 GCF_003480915.1 Parabacteroides sp. TM07-1AC
TAGTCTTTAAAGGACTATGATAATTACTGTTTCTTTATGGAGAAGATATCGGATTTAATAAACTAATATATTGATATATTAATATTAATTCACCTTTCAGGAAGATGGCGGATTATTTTTTCGGTTGATGTGACGTCTCGTAATTCAATGCCTACACCGGTTATTTTCTGCTTTAAAAATTTTTCAATTAAACATTTTTCGTTTATCTTTATATGGAATTGAAAGGCTGTTTTTCGGTAACATGCAGACGGATTCTCACTCGTATTTCGGTCGGAAATACCGACGAAGCAAATACCTGTTATCTACCTGTTTGTTATTGTTTATTTTGTATTAGAAAACAGGCTTACTTTTCAAGGCATAGCTTAAAGGAGAAAGAAAATGACGTAGTCCTTTAAAGACTA
>NZ_QUKD01000011.1:0-80558 GCF_003480915.1 Parabacteroides sp. TM07-1AC
GACGTACTCGATACTGCCAAATGGGAAGGCCGTCTTGAAGGTCTTGCCGAAGGAAAAGCCGATGCTTTGCGTCAGACGGCAGTTAATATGAAACGTATGGGAATGCCGACAGCCGACATTGTAACCTGCACAGGGTTGTCGGTAGAGGAAATCGAGAAGTTATAGAAATAATTGAGCCTATCCGAACATAAGCTATCAAAATAACAAAATCCCCGGTCTCAAGGAACTGAGCCGGGGATTTTCTGTAGTTTGGCATTTGAATTATAGGGAGTTGTTATTTTTGGTCCGTTATGCGTAGCCGTTCAGCATTCCGTAGAAATACATCGGCTTTAATATGTAAACTTTCAGTAACCAGGCTGCCCATTGTTCTTTTGATGTGTCCAACATCGTGAACGGGAATGAAGTTGCCGGTTTTTTATCATAATCGAACTCGCACAAAAGCACGTGTCCATAGTCTGTAACGATCGGGCAGGCTGCATATCCGTTGTATTTCTCAACAGGTTCTTTGCCTTCCATCAGCGAGATCAGGTTCTTGGCAGCGATCGGCACTTGCATGCGTACGGCGGCAGATGTCTTACTGGTCGGTATGCCGGCTACATCTCCCAAAGAGACAATGTTCGGATACGTTTTATGTACCAGTGTCGTTTTATCGACCATCACCCAGGCTTCGGCAGCCAGCTTGCCTTCCGTCCATCCCAGTCCGGCTTCGCGAACGAAATCAGGAGCCGACATAGGAGGTGCGAAGTGGAAGAAATCGTAATCTTCTATGAAAGGAGTGATTACTTTTTCTTCTCCGACTGTTTCTACCTTTTCAAAATGTACTTGTTTGGCTGCTGTATCGACACCTTTTACACGCACATTGAGATTGATCGGAATATTGCGTTCCTTATAAATCTCCAGTAGACGGGGAGTATAGAAAGGAATATCATACAGCTCTTTGGATGCTGTGAAGTAATCCAGTTTAAGCTTATCCCGTGTACCCTGTTTGCGGCTGTAATCGTCTGTCAGCAAACAAATCTTTTTCGGTGCCCCTCCGCATTTGTGTTTCGTGTATGTATCGGTGTAGATACCACGGCCACCTGTTTTAGAGAATTCCTGGAGCGCTTTCCAGGTTTTTTGTGCACCTTCGAAATCATATATACTGTGAGCGTTTCCCACTCCCAAAGTATCGTGTGTAATCCCTTCTACCTTTTCCCAGTTTGTCTGCACTCCCGGAGTCAGGACCAGAAAGTCGTAAGCGACCTTTCCGTTGTTGTTAGTTGTTACCAGGTTCATCACCGGGTCGACTGCTGCAACCGAATCTTTAATCCATTTTACTCCGTCAGGAATACAGTTCTCTTGTTTTTTCCAAACGTCGTCCGGTTGATAAACACCGGAAGCTATCAAAGTAAAACCAGGCTGGTAGAACTGTCGATCGCTTGGATCTATCAGTGTGATATCCGGCTTATCCAGCCAGTGCATCAAACGTGCAGCCATACTGAGCCCGGCTGCCCCTCCACCGATAACTACGATCTTTCCTTTTGCATTACTTGAGAATGCGTGAGCTTTTTGTGTACCCACAGCGGTTGTAATTCCCGCTGCTGTTAATATTTTGAGGAAATGGCGGCGACTGATTCCCTGCCTTTCCAATTCTTCCAGTTGTTCTTCCAGATCGTGTTTCATCATGCCTATAGAAATTAAGATTCAATTGCACCGGCAAAGGAAGTACATTTGGAAATACATCAGCTAAAAAAGACTACTACACTACTTGCACAAATGATGTGTGTGGAGAAAAAGAGTACATCAGGGCTTTCTCATGGCTATTACAATAGAGGTTAAGTGTTTGATATATACGTTCTTGTGAAAACGTCAATTCTAGAAAATACTTTTTAGTAATTCATGAGGAAATCGATCAGATTGGTATCGCTGTCAAGGGACAGGCGCTTTCTTAAACGGTACCGTCGTAATTCTATCGCACGTACTGATACGTTTAACAGGGATGCGATTTCTTTTGTGGAGAGATTCATACGGAGCAGGCAACAGATACGTAAGTCTCCGCTCGTTATATCGGAATATTGTTGGCGCAGCCGGTCGATGAAATTCTGATGTGCGCTGTTGAAATGTGTTTCGAACAGTACCCAGTCTGCCTGGTCGTTCAGCGATTCTTCCATCAGGTTTTTCATACGGTTGTAGAGTTTGTTCGGATAACGGTCACCGAGTGTTTCTTTCTGCTGTTCCAGTTCGTCCAGCAGTTTCTGTACGGCCTGGTTTCTTTTTACCAGCGCGGAGGTCTGTAAGGTGAGTTCGTTATTCTTGTTTTGCAGTTCAGCTTCCAGCATCCTGCTTTTCATCTGCTGGATCTTCTGTTCTTCCGCCTGTCGTTTGGCTTCCTGCTTGCTCTTCTCTTCCCGTTGCAGGTTTTTCAGATGATAACTGAGTGTATATTTACCGATCAAAGCGATGGATATGATATAAAGAAGCCATGCCCATATCGTATTATACCAGGGAGGACGGACAGTGATCGGGACGGATATCTCCAGATACGGCCCTTTTACCACATATTTGCGGATTTTGAGAATGTATTTTCCCTCCGGCAATTGCAGGAAAGATATCTCCCCGCCTTTTTGCCAGGGTGACCAGGTGGATGAAACACCTTCTATCATGTAACTGATCTGATGGTTCGGAGTGAAGATCGTGCTTCCGACATAGATGGAAAATTCCTGGAAATTGTAAGGAAGGGATATCTTCTCCGTATTGACTGGCAGGTGGTGTACGCCGTGTTTGTCGATGTATTTTATTTCAGAGATCTGCAGAGGCGTACCGGGTCCCAGGCTGCCTTCTATCAGCTCACGTATATTGACCAGCAGGATGCCCTGCATGGCTGATATCAGATGAAGTGAATCATTCAAAGGATATATCTTCCGGTCCCTGCTCACCATGTTCATGTTGTAATTGTTGAGCAGCAGACGGCATTTCAATGTCCCTTTTCCCGAGTCGTTATGGAAAAGGCCGGCTTCGTTTTTGAAACAGAGCCAGTACATATTTTCTCCGATCGGATAGATTTGTTCCGCATCGGCAAACTCTCCTAACGATTCAGGGTCATTGAACACGTTCCCTACGCGGAGCGAGTCGAATACGCTGTTCTGCGGTAAGAGATGGAACGTTTCTTTCTTGATGTCGACCGGCTCAAAATTATCGCCGCCGCTTAATGTCCTTTTGAAATATCCTACATTGGTCTGGATATATAATGTGTCATTGAATAATGTGGCGTTTTTCAGTTTCCCTATCTGGCTGCGTTTGCCCAGCATAACGACAGGAGGTTCGAATGTTATTTGCGAGATGCCGTTATCGAAAGCGATCCATATCTGTTGCGCATCCTGGATACAGATGGCACGCACGATGTTGTCGGGCAATGACTGGTCGTGGGTTGACAGATGTCGTAAAATGGTTCCGTCGGGACTGGTAATGTATAACCCGTTATTGGTCGTACCGATGAAGTACAGGTCGTTTATCGTGGTAAAGACGGAAGGCTGGGCATGCAATATCTCGTCAGGGAGAATGAACGGGATAGAGACAGGAGGTTCTTTGAATTTGACTTCTGCCGGTATTTTGGAAAGTTTCTGGTAACGCATCACCCCGAGGTGATCGCGGGTCCATCCGCCGAAAGAGCTTTCGCTGATCGTGTAGATCGTATCATTGAGGAATGTAACGCCGTTTATAATGGATTTGTCGGGAGTTTCGTAATGCTTCCAGGTATTCCCGTCGAATGTAAGCAGCCCGGAATTGTTGGCTACGTAGAGTACACCGTCGGATGCGACGGATAATCCCCAGTTCTGACAACTGGCTTTATAATCGTCTACCGTAAAGTTTTTAATGAATAAATTAGGGACGGCTACCGAGGCATGCACAACGAAGAATGTCAGCATGAATGTCAGGAACAATATCGGTAGTCTGTACATAGGCACGAATTAAAATTAAACATGTAGAGACAGAGTAAATCCCTGTCTCTACAGTATTATGACCACAAATATACTAAAAATATTTGCTTATTTGTAATCCTGCCAATCTTTGATTTGGATATCTTTTACATCCATCGTACAGAATGCTTCGATAAATGCGCTAGCCAAACGTGCGTTGGTAATCAATGGAATATTATGGTCGATAGCAGCACGGCGGATCTTGTAACCGTTGGTCAGCTCGCGTTTGCTATGATCTTTCGGGATATTTACAACCAGTTCGAATGTGTGGTTGCTGAACATATCCATGATATTCAAGTCTCCCTGCTCATCCGGCCAGCATACGGCTGTCGCTTCGATACCGTTGTCGTTCAGGAATTTAGCAGTACCTGCAGTACCGAAAATCTTGTATCCCTTAGAGCTCAGCATGCGGCAAGGTTCCAGCAGGTCTACTTTACTCTTTGCTGCACCTGAAGAAACCAGGACATTCTTTTTAGGAATGTTGTTGCCTACGGCGATCATGGCAGACAGCAATGCTTCGTTGAAGTCGTCGCCGATACAACCTACTTCACCGGTAGAACTCATATCCACACCCAGTACAGGGTCTGCCTTGTGCAGACGGGCGAATGAGAACTGAGAAGCCTTTACACCGATCCAATCGATATCGAAAGCGCTCTTGTCCGGTTTTGTATAAGGAGCGTCCAGCATGATGCGGGTGGCAGTTTCGATGAAGTTGCGTTTCAGTACTTTTGAAACGAACGGGAAACTACGTGATGCACGCAGGTTACATTCGATTACCTTCACGTCGTTGTTCTTAGCCAGGAACTGGATATTGAACGGTCCGCTGATGTTCAACTCCTTGGCGATCATCTTGCTAACCTTCTTGATGCGGCGTGCTGTTTCGAAGTAAATCTTCTGAGCCGGGAATACCAGTGTAGCGTCACCGGAGTGAACACCGGCAAACTCGATATGTTCGGAGATAGCGTATTCAACCACTTCGCCGTTCATCGCTACTGCGTCGAACTCTACTTCTTTGGCTCCCTGCAGGAACTCGGATACAACCACCGGATATTCTTTAGATACCTTAGCAGCCAGATCCAGGAATTCGATCATCTGTTCCTTGTTGTGGCAAACGTTCATGGCAGCACCTGAAAGTACATAAGAAGGACGGATCAGGATCGGGAAGCCTACCTTTTCGATGAAGCCGTCGATCTCTTCCATACTGGTCAACTCTGCCCATGCCGGCTGGTCGATACCCAGTGTATCCAACATGGCTGAGAATTTATGGCGGTTTTCAGCGCGGTCGATAGACAGCGGAGAAGTACCCAGTACCGGCACATTCTGACGATACAGCTTCATTGCCAGGTTGTTCGGGATCTGTCCGCCTACGGATACGATCACACCCTTCGGCATTTCCAGGTCCATTACGTCGAGTACACGTTCGAAAGAAAGTTCGTCGAAGTACAGACGGTCGCACATATCGTAGTCGGTAGAAACCGTTTCCGGGTTGTAGTTGATCATGATCGACTTGTAACCCAGCTTACGTGCAGTCTGTGCAGCGTTCACCGAACACCAGTCGAACTCTACGGAAGAACCGATGCGGTAAGCACCTGATCCCAGGATCACCACGCTCTTGTCATTCTTATAGTAAGGGATATCATGTTCGCTACCGTCGTATGTCATATACAGGTAGTTAGTCAGTTCCGGATGTTCCGAAGCGATCGTGTTGATACGTTTTACGCTCGGCAGGACACCCAGTTTCTTACGCAGGTTACGTACACGGATGTTTTCTTTTTCCATGTTGCCTTCCGGATTTTCTACATAACGTGCAATCTGGAAGTCGGAGAAGCCCAGGCGTTTAGCTTCTTTCAGAACATCTTCGGGCAGATCTTCGATTTTGTTGTATTGAGATAATACTTTCGTATAATCTACGATGTTTTTCAAACCGTTCAGGAACCACGGAGTGATCTTTGACAGTTCGTGGATACGTTCTACTGTGTAACCTTCTTCCAATGCTTTTGCAACGGCGAAGATACGCAGGTCGGTCGGGTTGGCCAGTGCATCGTCCAGGTTGTCGAATTCCAGGTCGTTGTTTCCAACGAAACCGTGCATACCCTGTCCGATCATACGCAGACCTTTCTGCATAATCTCTTCGAAGCTCTTACCGATCGACATGATCTCGCCGACAGACTTCATGCTTGAACCGATCAGGCGGCTTACACCAACGAACTTGGTCAAGTCCCAACGCGGGATCTTCACGATCATATAGTCTACTTCCGGAGCTTTATAAGCAGAGTTCGGAGTACCCATTTCGCCGATTTCATCGAGGCTATAGCCTAATGCCAGCTTGGCAGCAACGAATGCCAGGGGATAACCGCTTGCTTTGGAAGCCAGTGCAGAAGAACGGCTCAGGCGGGCGTTTACTTCGATCACACGGTAGTCGCAAGTGTCGGAATTGAATGCATATTGGATGTTACATTCGCCCACGATACCCAGGTGGCGGATTGTTTTGGTCGACAGTTCTTTCAGCAGATCCAGTTCCTTGTCTGTCAGAGAGCAGGTAGGAGCCACTACGATACTTTCACCGGTATGTACGCCCAGCGGGTCTACATTTTCCATGCTTACCACCGTGAAGCAATGGTCGTTCTTATCGCGGATTACTTCGAATTCAATTTCTTTCCAGCCTTTCAATGATTCTTCTACCAGGATCTGTGAAGAATAAGCGAAAGCGCTTTCAGCCAGCGTGCGCAGCTCTGCTTCGTCTTTGCAGATACCGCTACCCATACCTCCCAGGGCATAAGCAGAACGGATCATTACCGGGAAACCGATCTTGTAGGCAGCTTTCACTGCATCTTCCATCGTTTCAACAGCCTGGCTTATCGGAGTTTTTACGTCGATTTCATTCAGTTTCTTTACAAACAGGTCGCGGTCTTCTGTATACATGATAGCTTCAACAGAAGTACCCAGTACCTTTACACCATATTTGGCGAGTGTGCCGCTGGTGTATAACTGAGTTCCGCAGTTCAGGGCAGTCTGGCCACCAAAAGCCAGCAGGATTCCGTCCGGTTGTTCTTTTTTGATTACTTCTTCAACAAAATACGGAGTGATAGGCAGGAAGTACACCTTGTCTGCTACCCCTTCGGATGTTTGAATAGTTGCAATGTTCGGATTCAGCAATACGGTACTGATACCTTCTTCTTTCAGTGCCTTTAATGCTTGTGAACCAGAGTAGTCAAACTCTCCGGCCTGTCCGATCTTCAGGGCACCCGAGCCCAGAACAATCACCTTTTTGATTCCAATTTTCGACATAGTAATTGGGTTGTTTTGTTTATTAATTGATTTTATAGAATGTTATACCTTAACTGATCGCCGCTGCGGGACACAAAAAAAATGCGTTAGTAAAAATAACCAACGCATCTTATATTACCAAATGATAATCCCGTAAAGTAAAGAAATGAGCTTCAATGTCCGGCGTTAAACCGGAAATAAACATCGGATTACACTTATGTATCTTATTCGTCATGAAACTCTTCCTTGCAAAATTTCGGCAAAGATAGGGGATATAATTTAATTGTGCAATAAAAATGAAGGAATCATGGCTTTAAAATGACTGCATTTGAAGAAGCTGATAGGCCTCTTCTTTCATTCGCTTGATTGTATCACTGTTCACTGCCGGTTTCTTTGTCAGTACGGAATGAGCTGCCAGCCGTAATTTCTCCGGATGGTAGTAGTCTGTTTCTGCATACAGTTTGGTCAGCCGATAATATGTTTCGATCTGTTCCGGTAAGATATGCAGGCATTTCAATAGATATTTCTCCGCCTGTTTGTAAAGTCCGAGTTGCTGATGGCTTTCTGCCAGGATATAATAAAATTCAGGATCGGCACTTAGGCGGATCGCCCGGCGGCTCCAGACGATAGCGTCGGAATATTGTCCGCATCGCATAAAGCACCTGGATCCTTCCTGCAGGAAGGCAACCTGATGGGAGAGACGGGGGTACAGGCATAGGTATCCTTGTGCCGCTATCTTTTGCTCATCTTTTTGTCCCAGTGCCCGTACTATTTTCCATTCTTTGTATGGTTCGTAATAGCCCCGCTGTCCGAAGAACAAGGTACAAGCGACTAATGCAGCAAATGTCCCGATATGCGGGCAGTTTTTGGGTGAAGACTTTTCTGCCTGTTCAGGGCGCGTGACACACATGGCTGAAAAGAAAATGAGCAATACCCAGAATGACGGTAGTTGCAGCGGATACGAATACATGGAGAAGAGCAGCAGCGCCAGCATTCCTCCGGTAGAGCCTACCTGTTTGTTCTTTAATCCGTAATACAGGCAGAAGCCTATCCAAAGAGCGAAAAGGAGTAACCCGATCACTCCCAGTTCAAGTCCCAGTTGTAAATAGTCATTATAGGCGAATTTAGGGCAACCGGCAGCCATCAGTTCTGTTTCGGATGCTTTTCCCGATGTGAAATATTCGGCTTGTGTCTGAGCGAATAATGCAGGAAAGCCTCCCAGCCCCGTACCTGTAAGAGGTTGGTTCAGAATGGCCTTGGTCGTTACGTTCCACATCAGCATCCGGTTGGCGGATTGGTCCGGATGGAAGATACCGCCCAGTGTAGGGAGGAAAGAAATAACCAAAAACAGGATGATACCCCCGAGAATTACGGTCTTGTTGTGTCTGATCACTCTCTTTTTCAGTAACGCCCATCCGGATTTCCGAAGGAAGAAAACCCAGCAACAGGAAGCTCCGGCAGCCAGCCATGCCGGTCGGCTGGCACCTCCGGGGAGTGCGATCAGAATAACTCCTATGGCAAAGACTGCCAGATAGAACACCATGGTTCTAAATTCCCACCAGGCCATCTTGTCGCAGTCACGGAATCGCAACGCTAGGTTGAGGCAGACAGGAAGGATGATCGCCAGATATCCGGAGAAAGGTGTCGGATTGAAAATAAGTCCGTCCGCCTTGAGAAGCGGGTGGGCTGTGGAGTCCGACCCGTATAAATGCCCCATTCCTCACATGGCTTCAAATATGCCCGTACATATAAGTATAGACATAAAAAAAAGCCTGAGTTCGGAATGGTTCTGCAGAATGGCACGCAGCATGAACCATAAAGTGCCCAATTGTCCGACAAAGAGGAGTCTTTCCGGTTGAGGATTCAGTTCGCGGTCATAATTGAACAAAGTCAGTCCGATAAAAAGCAATAAAAGGCCGTCGGGTAATGAAAAAGTAAAATTACTTTTTTTTACGGTGGTTTCCATAAACAGGACACTGAATGCTAGTAATAAAATAGAGAAATGAAACCAAAAAATCTTTCCGGTAATGGTTCCTTCTGCAATTTCCGGATTGGCAGCAAACACGATGCATAATAGTAACGCCCCACTCGTAGAGAGGGATAATAGTCGTAGATACTTAAATAAAACTTTCATCTTTAATTTATTTTAGGGTGATATCGGACTCTTCATCGTGGACTTTTCAGCTCCTGCATAAAACATTTAAGAGATAAGAAGGGTTTGGATAATTAACAAATCGTCCAGGATTATCACAAAATTAGGAAAGAAAAACAGTTATTGACGGTTAATTCTTTACAAGATGGTCATTTCTTTAAGGTGAAGATTGGCAGGTATATGAAGATACCCAGGATGGACATAGTCAGCCCTCCGATAGTGCCGGCTGCCAGTGGAAACCAGAACGCTTCTTTATCGGGGCCTAGCATAAACGGGATGAATCCCAGTATAGTGGAAATTACAGTAAGGAAAATGGGTGTTATTTTTGCATTCCATGCTTTCAGGTAAATTCTCCATGCCGGCATTTTAGGTTTGGCTTCGCGCAACTGGTTGAATTCGTTTAAGATGTAGATACTGGCATTGACCGTGATACCGCATAACAGGACGAACGAGGCAAAGCCTCCCTGGTCGAAATTGAGTTTGAACCAGTAGAATGTCAGAAACACGCCGATATAGGAGATCGGGATCACGAAGATAACCGCCAATGGCTGTTTCAACGAGTTGAACAGGATACTGGTGGTAAAGAAAATGATCACGATAATTAGTAGCAACAACAGGTATTGTTTATTGTCTTTCGTGTTCCAGTTCCAGTAGTAACTGTCCGCTTTGGCTGTATATCCCATGGGGAGCTGGGCATTGAACTCTTTCAGTTCACGGTCCCGGATTTTGTTCCCCTGGTTGGACGCTCCGATATATTCATATTGGAGACACAGGCGGTATTGTTGGTTCACTTTGGCTACTTTCTGAGGCATCTGGCCTTTCTCGACGGTAGCCAGTTCTGACAGTTTATAAGGTTTGCCTTTAACGGTCTGGGGTACATACTGCATGCTCCAGACATCATAGTCTGTGGCTTGCCGCGAACTGAGTTTCAATTTCTCCGTTTCATTGTCGACAACGATCGTACCACTGTAGATATCTTTTCCGAATACAGGATTGATAGAAGCGAACAATTCGATCGGCAGGATGTTTTCCTGTGCCATCCGTGCTTTGTTCAGATTGAAGTAAAACTCCTGATAATCGTCTTTCCACCACGAAAATTCGGAATTGATAAGTACTTCCTTGATACGCCGGTAGGTGAGGAGCCGTCCTTTCAGACGTTCCGCCCATTCGTACAATTCGTCATAGTTGTATCCGTACATTTCAATACGGAATGAACCGGCACCTTCCCTTACGTCATTACTGAATCCCTGGTCCTGAAGACCGTATACTCCCCAGCTGCCGCCTCCCAGTTCCAACGCTTTACTGATGATCTTGCTTTTCAGCGTATAGGGGAAGCCGCTTCGTTCCGCCGCTTTGGTGAAATAGATGCGTATGCCGGCCTGGCGCGCACTGTATATACTTGTCTGGAACTGACGGATATCCTTAAAAGTGCTCAGATAGGCTTCCATGCGTCCCATCAGTTGATTCATCTGCTCCAATGTTGTCCCGTTCGGCATGGAGGCGGTGACTGAAAGGACCGTCTCGTCGTTCCGGGTAAAATAACTGCCATTGTACACTTTTTGTACGAACAGGCGCAATGTTCCTCCTAATGCCTTGTCGATGACCGGTTTTACTTTTTCTTTATAAGTATCATCGGAAACGAACTTGTTATATTTTTCTATGAGTAAAGAGTCTGTGGCTGTATATACTTTCTCTTTATCGTCCATCTCGATCTTTTCCGGCAACAGGAAGACCGGCAGTCCGAAAGCCAGCACCAACACGACGCATGCCGTCTTTTTCCATCGGCAGAGGAAACTGATCTGTGCCTTATAGTACCGGTTGAAATAAACCGGGAACCGTCTGATCGCTCTGTTGCCCCATTTCCGGAACCGAGCAAAGCGAATTGTCCGGGCTTCAGCCGGCAAAGCGGCTTTTGGCTTTGCACTTTTCTTCTTTCCCAACCCTAGTTTCTCGATCAGGGCCGGCACAAAGAACAAGGCGATGGCCAATGATACCGCTAGATTGATGATCACTACGGCGGCGAAATCCTGCAGGTTCAAACGTATCTTTTCATCGAGGAAGAAGATGATGACCAGTGCCCCGATAGTCGTTAATGTGGCGGTCAGGATGGAAAGGAACGCTTTCCGGTTGTGGCGGTTACGTATATGGTCGGTCATCACGATCGTATTGTCTATCACCAGGCTCAGCGAGATCGTGACACCCGCCAGCGAATAAAGCTGCATCTCCAGTCCGGCGAGATAGAAGAAGATAACGGCGATACACAGATTCACACTCAGGCTGACAACGATCAGAAACAGATAACGTACATTCCGGGTGATCAGTAAAACAAACAGCAACAGGATCAGGATGGTAAGTCCGGTACGTATATATATCTTGTTCAGCTCCTCCCGGATAAACTCCGTTGCATCATAACTGGTGTGTATCTCATATCCTTGCGGTAATAACTGGCGGATATGCTCTATCTCCTGTTTCACCTGCTTGGCAAGTTCCAGCTGGTTCGCGGTCTCTTCCGCCCGGATAGACAGATAGATGGAGTTCAGCCCGTTGATGCGGTAATAACTTTGAGGAGCTTCTTCCTGTCGGGTCACTTTCAGCAACTGGTCCAGGCGGATCAGTTTTCCTTCTTTTCCGGTCACGGTGATACGGGAAGCGTCGAAGCCATTCTGCACACCCTCCGGTATCAGGGCAAGGCGTATCCATTCTTCCTGCTCGTTCGTATTCATGTTTCCTGTCCCCAGGAACTCCTTCTGATAGTATTGGTTGATGGCCGTCTGAATGTCCCTGGTGGTGATACCGAGCGAGACGAGTTGCCGGCTATCGTATTCCAGCCGCCACTCCATAGGTGTCGCTCCACGTACGTCGATCCGGTAGATACCCGGGATACCGGCAAGCCGCGGCTTGATCTGATCCTCGGCAAACCGCTGGATAAAGATCGGAGTTGCCGCCGCATTCAATGTATAGGTCATGAATGGCCCCGATTCTTTATCATCCGGACGGCTCATCTCCAGTATCGGATAGCTTAATCCGTCGGGCAGGCTGGGCCAGGTCTGGCGGACGATCGTGGATGCTTCGAAACGGGCTGCATCGATATTCGTATGTTTGTCCAGCTCCAGTGTTATATATCCCGAGCCGTTGGCAGAGGTGGAGTTGATCTCCTTGATCCCTTTGATGCGTGCCAGCATCGATTCCAGCCGCGAGGTCACTTCCATCTCGATCACGCGTGCCGAGTTACCGGGCATGCTGTAGCTGATAGTCAGCCGGGGCAATGTGCGTGAGGGAGACAGCTTGATCGGCAGGAGGGGAATGAAAGCCAGCCCTGTCAGCGCCACGCAAAGAAAGGTGACGATGATCGTAAAGGATGATATCTTAGGAGATGCACTCATTGAATCTGTTGCTTATAGTCCGTGTGTGAAATCAAATTCCCGGGCAAGCGATATGCCTGTTTCGAAATCATGTAACGTCAGTTTCCGTATTTTGAAATAACTCAGCCAGTAATTCTGCAGGGCGGAGATATAGTTGCGCTGCGCTTCCTGCTGGCGGTTCAGCGATAAGGTCAGGCTGCTGATATCCGCCTTTCCGATCATAAACCGCTGCTTGGTCTCGGCATAAGCCATGAGGGCCAGATCCAGCGCTTCTTCCGCACTGGTGATCAGGTTTTGCTGGATATTGAAATCGCCGACTGTCATGATCACATCTTCCTCTACCGTCAGTTCTTCCTGGCGGGCGGATATCTGTGTTACGTTGAGGTTGTTCCTGGCGATATTATGTTTCCCTTTTCGTACACCCCAGTCGACGAGAGGGATAGATACAGAGACGGAGACCATGTCTTGTTGCAGCGGGTCGCGGTATGCGTTACTCAGTTTAGTCGCAACCTGGTTGAATCCTATGCTGGCATTGATAGAGGCATTGAACATGGCCTCTTTTTTTGTCTTGTCTACTTGTTGTTCGGCTTCAAGCACCTGCTGTTTGGTGTCGAGAAATTTCGGGTTGTTTTCCCGGGCAAGTGTCAAAGCTTCGTCAACAGAAATCTGCATATCTTTCGGGCGTCCCGGCAGATTCAGCCGTATTTCCGTGTTTTTGTCGAAGTTGAGGAAAGAAGCGAGGCTGAACATTGCTCTTTTCAGAGATATCTCCGCGTTTTGTAATGTGTTACGTGCGTTGACGGCATCCAGTTTCAATGTCAGCAGTTCTGCTTTGTTGATCGACGCAATCTTATGACGCTCCTGTCCTGTCCGGTATAAGGTATCGGTTGACGCTACATTTTCTTTGGCCAGATCATATTCCGCCTGTGCCATGGCCAAGGCAAAAAAGTAGCTGGTAGCTTGCTCGCTGATATTTTCAATATTGTACAGTAATTCTTTTTTCGCCTTCTCATATTTTAGCGGCTCGATTTTTCGCTCCCATCGGAAGGGATTATATCCCAACAGGCTTTGGTTGTAACCAATCCGGATCGGTACAGTCGTGAATTGGTTATAGGCATTATCTCCGAAATTACGCATATATCCCAAATCCGAGTCCAGATAGAACGTACCTCCCAACAAGTCAAAATTTTGTTTGATGGAGAGACCGCCATCCGCATAATAAGACTGTTGTTTTCTGTAAACATCGATATCATTCTCGGAATCATATCGTCGTGTAATATCCCGATAATACTGTGCAGGTGTCAGGTTCAGTGTCAGGCTAGGCAATCTCCCGGCTTTGAATGTCCTGTATTGCCAATATCCTGCCAGAAACATATTCTTTGTCCTGAATGCCTCCAGCGAACTGTCCGCCGCCAACGAAATCGTCCGTTCCAGCGACAGCGTGAGAGGCTGGGCGAACAAGCTTCCGGAGTTGAGTAATAGAAACAACAATAATAACTTATATATCTTCATAACGGCATTATATATAATTCGTTAAACTTCTGTTTGTTTTTCGGGGAGCACTGCGTTCAGGTCGTGCTTGCGGTAAATGAACCAGTAAACCAACGGGATGATGAACAAGCTGACGGCTGTACCGATCAGCATGGCGGAGATCATGGCGATGGAAAGCGGTTTTTGCAGTTCGCTACCCATGTCGAACGAGAACAACAACGGCACCATACCGAATATGGTCGTCAGCGAGGTCATGATGATGGGGCGCAGACGGCGGCGGCCGGCTTCATGGATCGCTTCCATCAGCGGTACGCCCTCCTTGCGTAACTCATTGATCGCATCCAGCTTCAGGATGGAGTCGTTGATAATGATACCGCAGGTCACAACGATACCGATGGCACTCATCAGGTTCATCGTATGTCCACAAATCCAGAGTACCAGCAAAGAAGCCGCTACGTCGATCGGAATTTCGATCAGCACGATCAACGGTTGCAGGAAACTCTCGAACTGTGCAGCCAGGATAAAATACATCAACAGGATAGAGATCAGCAGGATCACCACCAACTCGCTCAACATCTGTTTGTTGGAGAAGAAACTGCCGGAGAAGTCTATCTCCCATTTCTGTCCGCCCATCTTTTTCACTTCCTCCATCAACGGCTCTGCTTTTTTCACTTCATAGAAACTGAACGGGATATATTCACCGTTCTTTCCGGCAGTGATTGTCTTCAGGTCTTCCCCCTGTGTTACCCGTACCAGCGATTGCAGCGGGATATACTGGCTCTTTCCGTTTTTATCCTCCAGCGTCCGTACCAGTGTCTGTTGCAGAACGTCGTTCACCGTCTTCCCATCACCGGCAAGAGCGATCGGCAGGTATTGCTGATAGGAGCGGAGAGTCGCTACCTCGTTCTCTTTGAAAGCCGTTTTCAATAAACGGTAGACCTCGTTGTAGTCCACATTATAAAGTAATAGTTTTTGCCTGTCGATGGACAGGTTCAACTGATTGTCGAAAGCCACCCCGACCGGAGCAATACCGGTAGAAGCCTTCATCTGCGACTCCAGTTTGTGCAGGGACTGGGCTTCCGGAGCCTCCGCCTTGTTGCGCGCATAAAATTCGGCAACGATATCGGCTTCGCCTGTCACAAACAACTTCTCGAACACCGTTATCGGCGGTGAAAAAGAAAATACCGCTTCCGGATAGTTCTTATCCAGCCATTGAGTGATCTTTTCCTGCAAAGGAGCTATGGCGGACGTATTTTCCGTCTTGAAATACAATTCGGCTTCCGATGCCGACAGTTCCCTGTCACGGTTCAGCAGGAACTGTTGCTGTCCGACATATGAAGTATATTCCTGCACATCGCCGGCAACCTGTCCGAACAGTTTGTCCACCCGTTCCCGGTTCTCGTCGATATGTATATTTTCGTTCCATTCGATATGGGCGATCAACTCATTCTGGTCGATCTCCGGCATCCTGCTTTTGGGTACTTCGTAAAAGAGTAAGACACATAGCGGAATGGTTACCATAATAAACACCACGCACCCCTTCTTATGGCGGAACACAAAATCAACTCCTCCATCATAAAAACGGTCCAGCGTATGTTCCTTAATCAGATTGTTGATTCGCAGATTAAATCCTGTATGCTTGACATCCGGAATGCTGTACACCAGTTTGTAAAGCACCGGAAGCAACATAATACCCGTGAAATAAGACACCATTAACCCTACTGTAACGGCAAACGCCTGGTCGTAGAAGATCGCTCCGGCGATACCGCTCATAAATATCAAGGGTACAAATACGGCTATGGTTGTCAGGGTAGAACTTAACATAGGTGTAATTACTTCGGAAGTCCCTTTATTACAGGCTTCTTCCAGTGTATAGCCCTTCGCCCGGTATTGTGAAATATTTTCCGTCACAATAATCGAACTATCTATCATCATGCCCAGTGCCAGAATCAACCCGGAAAGCGAAATGATATTCAGTGACATTTTAAATGTATAGAAAAAGAGGAAACTGACCACCAGGCTGACTACCATACTCAGGCCGATCACCGCCGGGCTTTTGATATCTCCCAGGAAGAGGATCGCCACGATACAGATAAAAAGGAAACCGAGCGACAGGTTCTGTTTCAGGTTGGAAATGGTATAATCCAGCAGCTCCGTCTGGTTGCGGCTGATACTGAAATCGATATCCGGATAAACCGTTGCGAAATAGTCCGTTACTTCCTGCAGCGCTTCTTTCATATTATCCATATTCTCGTCCGCCTGTTTGATAACGGCCAGTGTAACCGCCCGTTTCCCGTTTGAGAGGGAGGCACCCGTTTCCTTTTCCGGCACTACCGCCACTTTAGCCAGTTCCTTCAACTGGAAGATACGGTCGTTTTTGCGGATGTAGATGTTCTCTACATCTTCGGGGGTACGCAGCAAAGTCGAGAATTTGATGTTGTATTCATAATACCCGTCCCGCACGGTCATGCTTCCGGGTTCGATATTGTTCGAGTTCAGTGCCGTCTCCAGGTCGTTCAGCGTGATTCTCGCCATTTCGAGCATCTTGATATCCGGTACGATCTGCAACTGTCGTTTCAGCATACCCGTAATATCCACCATCGCCACTTCCGGCAGCTGTTCGATACGCCGTTTAATCACCGTTTCGGCAAACTGGCAAAGATCGAGGAAAGCAGCTTCGCTTTCAGTTGGCAGTTGACGGTTGACGGTTGACAGGTGAGGATCTGTTTTCGAACTGTCCACTGTCCTCTGTCCACTGTCAACTGTTTTTAAAGTTAGGTTCAGGCAGAAGACAGGAATATCGGTGGCACTTGCCTTGATCACCCGCGGGCGCTCTATTTCGCGTGGCAGATAGTTCATAGCAGCGTCGATCTTCTCGTTCACTTCAATGAATGCCAGGTCTGTATTCGTCCCGAAGTCGAAGCTCAGGCGGATGATACCCGCTCCGTCGCGTGTTTCGCTGTGTATATCGCGCAAGGCAGCTACCTGCATCAGCTGCTGCCGGATCGGTTTGACAACCGTGTTCTCCAGTTCGCGGGCCGATGTATTTTGTCCCGATACCTGTATGGTGATTTCCGGTATCGCAATATCCGGCAACAACGATACCGGGATGGTAAAGTAAGTCACCAACCCCACGATAAAACAGACCGTGAAAGCCATCAATACCGCGATAGGACGTTGTAATAAGAATTTAACCATAACTTTATAGTTGACAGTTGACAAGTGACAGTTGACAGGTGGAGACACCGGTGGATGTCGCTTGTGTTCTATGTTTTATATTTGTTTATTCATCGGGGCTATTTATTGTGTTGAGCTAACTGTCAACTGTCACTTGTCAACTGTCAACTTCTCGATAATCGTTACCGGTGCCTCATGTGCCAGATTGATATTACCGCTGGTAATAACGATATCATCCTCTTTCAAACCATCTGCAATCGTATAGCTGTCTGCGTTTTCCAGGCTGGTATGCACATAAGTCCAGTATGCCTTTGTCTTTGTACTGTCCAGCACGAAAACCACCTGCTTTCCTGAACGCAATACCACTGCTTCTTTCGGAACGACCAGCTGTTTACCCAGCGAACGGTGAATGCTGACACGTACGTTCATGCCTTCAAACAGCTTGCCTCTGTCTGTCACGGCTGCTTTCACCTGCACCATGCCGTTTTCATCCACCAGCGGATTAATTTCGGTGATACGTCCTTCCGCTTTGGTATCGTTCAGGGCAAAAGGAGTTACCTCCACCCGGTCGCCGTTCTTTATCAGAGGCAGTTCATTTTCCAAAACGGTGAATGCCGCTTCCAGACTGCCCGGATCGATGATCGTGCAGAAAATATCGGAAGTGGAAGCCGTATTATATTGTTTGGCAAACAGGTTGGCTACGATACCGTCGAAAGGAGCCGTCAGCACGGCGTTCCGCTCTTCATATTCGGCTAGCCGGTATTGGATCAGTGCCTGATCGTAACCGCTCTTTACCCGGACGAGCTGCATGGTAGCAGGGGGAACCTTGGCTGAATCAGCCAGTGCATATCCCTGTCCGATCAACACATCCTGCAGTTCCAGTTTGGCACGTTCCAAAGCATCTTTAGCCGTAGCTGTTTTGTTCTTCAGTCGGAAAGTAGATAATTCCGCAAGCTTCTGTCCTTTGGTGACCCGGTCGCCGTTCTTTACATGGATCGCAGCGATCGGTTCAGCCGATTCGAATCGCAGGTCTACATGACGGCGTGCCGACAATTTGCCGTTGCTGATCAGCTCGTGGTTGAAGTCACTAGCCTTCAGTGCCATCACCGTAACCTCGTTGGTTTCGTCCGGTAAAACCGTTTCGACGGATTCTTCTCCTGCGCTTCCGTCTTTTTTTTCACCGGAACAGGCAATCATTCCGAAAAGGAAAAGTATTGCCAACATATTGTAGTATTTCATATTCATATAAGCTATGATTCGATTTTCAATTTCCAAATATACAAATTATTTGTTACGGAATAATCGTAATGTGTATATAAATAAACTAATTACGATTATTCCGTATGTTTTTGAGCATGTTTTTAACTTCCGTTCTCATTTCGCGGATGGCAGTGCTTTCCACTTTCGGCTCTTTTTTCAGTACGGCATCAGCCGCTTTGATAAACTTATCTTCCTGAAAGAAAGCTTTTTCCGCATAAAGTTTTGTCAACAGATAATACGGATAGATCCGTTCCGGCAGAATTTCTATCGCATGTAGCAATAAATTCTCCGCTTTCTGATAATTTCCCTGCGATTGCTCATTTTTCGCAGCCATATAATGTATCATCGGATCACCGCTCAATAGCATTGCCCGTTCCAGCAACCGGTTCGCATCAGCAAACTGTCCCGTCTTACTCAGACATTGTGCCGCCTCGAACAATAATTCCGGCTTATGTCCCAGTAGCGGCATCAACTCCGTATATCCGTCGCCAGCCGCTTCATACGCCTTACTGGTATATAGCATCTTCAACGTATTCCATTTCTTGTACCCCTGATAATACCCTTTCTGCAGTCCGAAAATCCATCCGCAGCAAATGGTTATCCCTCCGATTATAGCAACAGAGAGTATCTTCTTCCCTGCCGGAGAGGGGGTAGGGATAACCCCCATCAAGATCACCAACACCACCCAAAACTCCGGCAACTGCAACGGATAAGACGCCAGGCTGAACACCATCAGCGCCAATATCCCCCCAGCTGCCCCGACCTGCTTGTTTTTCACCCCCTGGAACAAGGAATAACCTAACAACAATATAAAAACCGTTAAACCCACAATCCCTTGTTCCAGTCCAATCTGTAGAAACTCATTAAACCCATATTCCGGGCATCCCGCCACCATCTTCTCTGTTTCCGAAGCGTTCCCCGAGCTAAAATACGCAGCTTGTGCTTCTGCATAAGCCGTCGGAAATCCCCCCAGTCCGGTGCCGGTCCAGGGCTGTTCCATGATAGCCTGTCCCGTCACTTTCCATAAAAGTAACCGGCCATCGGCGGAATCCTTTTTCAGCAGGTAAACGCCCGCCAGTGCACCGGCTATGGAGATCAGTATCAAGATGGAAGATAGTATAGATAAGGTCCGGTTTTTGTGTATGTATTGTTTTGCTTTTTCCCATCCTATCCGTTCTGTCCAGTAAATCCAGGCACACGAAACAGTCGCCGCGATCCATGCTGTCCGGCTCATCCCGGCAGGCAGCACAACGACGATTGCCAATAAGGTGATCCATGCCAGATAGTACAGATAAATCTTAGCTTGCCTCCATCCTTCTTTTTTACAGTCGGCAAACTGCAGGATCATCCACAGGCATACAGGTAAAACCATAGCCAGATACCCCGAATAGGGTCCCGGATTATAGAAATCTCCGGTCAGCCTGAACAGGGAATGGTTAGATCCTTCCAGACCGTGTAACTGTCGCATGCCCGAAACCGCTTCTACCAGTCCGGTCACAACGATCCCTGTCAGGAAAGCCAATCGCAGTTGCGACCATCCGGCAAACAGGAACCGCAGCAGGAACCACAATAGGACCAGTTGTCCGCCGAACAGCATTTTCTCCGGTTCCGGATCGAGGTCCCGGTTATAAGTAAGTGCAACGATAGCAGCCAAAGCCAAAACCATTCCGTCTGCCACTGAAAAAGCAAACCGCTTTGCCGGTTTTGTCAGCACGGCTGCCAACAGGCTGCATACCGCCAGGAACAACATGGCAAGATGGAACCAATGGACTTTCCCTGTGACCAATCCGTTTGCCAGGCTGTTGTCTGTGGCAAACACGGTGCACAGCAGAAAAATGCCGCTGGTGACTAACAATGAGTAACTTATATATTGTCTGTATTTCATAGATCAACGTTAAATAGTTGTTTCCCACCTTTATATATAAATACCTGTTCCTCCCGTCCTTTGGTTCGATTGCGCAGCCATAGCAAACTTTTATCCGGCACCAGATACTCCAGCTCGTGTCTGGTTGCCGTCTGAACTCCAAGTGATTTCCAACCGTTTGTACCGTCCTGATAGAAGAGTTCATATTTATCCCCCGGCCAAACATAATTGTCATCATTCCGTGGAGAAAACACAATTTTTTGAATAGGAGTAATTTTCCCTAAATCATATGTGATAAAACAGGCACTATCTTTTGAAGAAAAATAACTTAATATGTCCCCATCTGTAATATTATCCAGTGAAGCGGTCGGTAATGGGTCATTCATTCTATTTAGATGTAACGACTCTTTTCCGGTAGAATCGGCAAAAACAGCCAATTCGGCAAGTTCCATAATATTATCCGGCGGACCGACATAACGTATATATCTGTATTGTTTATTTATATCCGGCGGAATAAGTTCGTAATAGTTTGATCGGAGAGTATCATTGAATCGGAATAATAGATCTGCCTGTGAAAAGTCTTTATACAGACTGGCTTCTATCTGAGAACCGATGATTCCCCGATGTGGAAAATCCTTGTAACCACCACATACTGACATTTTCCGCTGAAGAACAGCCTTTTTCAATTTATTGACATCCGGTTTCAATATATAGTTTTTCTTTTTGGTATAAATAAACGGATATCCTACTGCCTGATGATTTTGTCCGTCTGAAACCAACGGCTGGTAAATTATATTTGGTTCTAAATTCTTAAAAGTTACATTCCCTTTATTATTAATTGCTATATCGACAGGGATCCATCCGCTTGGACTGAAAACTCCCAGATAAATGAAATCTTCAAAAGCGGACTGTACAGAGAGAGAAACTTCATTTTCTCCGTAATAATTGGCTGTTACATCTTTTATAAAACGATCTCTGAATAATGCCGGCACTTTTTCATCAGCTGTTATTCCGGAGATAGACTCTTCCTGCAGGCCAAAACAGTATCGGTAGACTTTCCCTTTTTTCCTACCGTCAGTTCCCGGGTTCGTGCGGGAAGCTTCGAATTCATTAAAACCGAACTGGATAAACTTTCCAGTCGTATCGCGTAGAGTTGTCCAGTAATGCGGGTGTTGATATTCGGGTGAATAAACAAAATATTCACAGGCTACGGGAATACCGCAGGCGCGCATGGCATAAAGTGTGACATCGCAGGCTTCCCTGCAGAAGCCTACACGATGGTAGAACAAAAAATCAGCACTTTGGTGAGGTATACTAAAATCCGTATCCCAACGATAATAAACTTTTTTCAAATCTTTATCGACAGCTTTACAGGCTTCTATCACATCATCTCCCTGGTAGGCGGAATCGAGTATGGCTGTATAATAGTCATGATATAATTTTCGCCATGACGAGAGTGGTTCATCTCCGATACGATAAGGAAGTATCAGTTCGCAGAAATCATCGAATCCCAGACTCCGGTTCCATGGATATTTTTTCCATACATCGAAGGCCAGGTCGATATTTTCAATCAGATAGTCTGCAGTGATTACTTTTGCATCATATACTTTCGGAAGCGAATAAAAAGAAACCCGTTGCCATTTTTCAATCACATCTTTCGAAACAACTTCTCCTTTATCTTTTTGTATCAATACCGGTTTGATGGAATCCAGTTGCCACCCCTCATATCCATACCATCGTGGCATATTGCGGATCAGGAAACGGGCCGCTTCCAATTTCTCCGGATTGTTTTCATAATGTGTTAACACTTTCTCCAGTTCGCCCCGGTTTTCTCCGGCAAACAGGAGAGCTTGTTCCAAACGTTTGCTATCCGATGAATTGCAAGCCATTAGAAAGATAACGGTAAATATGTTTAATCCAATAATAAATAGACTTTTCATGGCTTTCGGTTTAATGAATTACTTTTAAAAAACGACCCCATCTGAACTTATCCGTATACGGATCTACTGATTTCCATATAATCCAGGCTTTCCCAACAATATATTCTTCAGGCAATAAGCCCCAATAACGTGAATCCTGTGAATTCATGCCGTTGTCGCCTGCCATGAAGTAGTAGTTTTTCAGGAAACGATACCCACTGATCGGTTTCCCGTTGAGAAAAGCTATAGAGTCTTTGTATTGGAGACTTTCTTTTTGTTCCCACTCAATCAGTTTTTTATATAATTGGAAATTTCGCTGATTCATTGCTATGGAATCTCCTTTAGCTGGTATATAGAGAGGTCCGAAATTTTTAATATTCCAGCCAATCACGCTATCGAACGGAAAGCTGTTATAGATTCCGTCTCCAAATTTATTTGTTGTGGCTATTTGTTTTTGTGAGTTTGTATTGCCGAGAGGTGCTTGTATTCCTTGAACATGAAAGTACCCATTTTGAATGGACAGGGTATCTCCCGGTAATCCTATACAACGTTTGATGTAATATTTCAAAATGTGCATTTCTATTTTATCCCAGCTGTTCGGATGGGGAAAATTGAAAACCAGAATATCATTCCGTTTTATTTTCTTAAATCCTGGAATCCGGTAAATCTCTGTTTGCTCATTTCTCATAGAGGCGAACAGATTGAAAATACGAGGACCGATTGTCGGCTTCCAAACCAATACATTATCTCCGGTAGTCAATTCTGGCTCCATCGAATCACTGGGTATTTTGAAAGAAGCAAACACGAATACCTGCACAACAAACCACAAAGCAACTATCATACATAGCCAGAAAACTATATTGATTGCTTTATTTATTAGATTTTGTATAAGTGTTTGTTGCTCCATGATATCAATATCTTTTCAAACTGTCGTTTTCAATAAATAATATACGTTGATTAATTATTTTTTCCGGAACTGTATACCATAGTAAAGCATTTTTTGGTATTTGATCATATGTCTGTGTGGTATCTGTCTCACTAATATATTTTAATGGGATGAACCTTGTTTTGTCTGTGTCCCAATAATGTAGTGTATGTGTTTGATCAGATTTGTTTTTGCGTTTATTGAATATAAAGATTTGTTTATGTTCTTTTTGTGGAATGAACTTACGTGTATATCCCTTTTTGTCACTATAAAAAGGAGCAGTGATATAACGCAATCCGATTCCATCAGGAGAGTCAGCAATCATAAAAATATTATCTCCGACAACATTGTCGAAATAGCAAACAGTATCTTTTCTCTGTCCGATTGCTATTGGATGCCATTCGTAATAGTTATAAATGCACAAGTACACTTGGTTTGATTTACCCCTTTTTATGTTTCTCTTATCGATAGAAACCTGTATTTGTGTTGTTTTATCTAAATATTCATCGGTAACATCATGTATTAAAGGATTTTTCAGATAAGTAATATATCCATCATCATCCATATCAATTATAGAAAGATCAGAGTCAAAACAGTTGCGATAAACTTTACTCGGTCGCAGATTACGTTTTTCAGAAAAATCTTGTGCATGTAAAATCGGTAGTTGCCCTTCAGGATCAAAGCTATAAAACTTGCCATTATCCAAAACAACACACCATACATGACCCAAATCCATTTTTGTCCAAATAGTTTGATCTATAGTAACTGGGATACCAACAGCTCTCATAATAAAAATTCCCAAATTGCATAAACCATCACATAGGCCAATACTGGAACGATATGTCTCATCTATAGTTGGGTATAGAGAAAGTCCTGTATCTTTATATTTAATAAAGTCTTTTAGGTATTTTTGTAGAGTTATGCATGCTTCTAATGGTGTATTAACTTTGGCTGAATCTAATATAGGAAGGAAACGTTCCTTTATTTCTTTTCTTAGATTTGATATTTCTTCTGTTTGTGCTCGGTATGGGAGAATGTATCTACAGAAGTCATTAAAAGAAATATTTCGTGCCCAAGGTTTCTGCCAAACTTCGAATGCTAGTTCTATATTATTGATAAGGAACCTACTGTCGAGTGATGAAATGTCATATACTTTTTGTTTTTTGATTCTATAACCTTGTCTAAGTAAAGAATCACAATGTGTCTTAACTGCTTTTTTTCCATTGAATAAACTTATGTCAGGTCGATATTTTTCTCCTTGAGAAGATAGGAAATATTCTTCTTGAGAGAAGTGGTAAGGCATGTTCTTGATTAGGTAATGTGCTGCTTGCAATTTTAATTCGTCATTTTTATAATGATTTATAACTTTCTCTTGTATAAGAGAATATTTATTATGTTCTCTTGAACCATATTTTAGTTGCTTGTCCTTTTGAAAAGTACAAGATGTAATTAAAATGATATAAGATATGTAACTAAAATATTTCATATAAATATTATAAAAACACTGGATTTTTTTTATTATAGTTGCATCATTACAATATGATATTCAGGCTCATTAGTTATACCATATAATCTATCAGTTTTAGGATCAATCGTAAATGAAAAAATGGGAGTATCTAAATTGTAAATGCGGATTGGATTTCCATCCCAATCAAAAACAAATAGAAAATCATTGTTAAAGTCGTAATTGTCAGGGTCGTATATTTTTCCAGAGTATAAAACATAGATTTCATTTTTATATGCAATTGGAGAAAAATAACCATCTTTAGACTTCCCCTTCTCAAAGCCTATAGTTTGTTCATTGCCATTGTTGTGAATTATGATTGAAGGAAAGAATCCTTCAGGGCCTTGTTTGCGGGTAATAAGATTTCCTTTCATATCATAAATTTCTATTAAATCGGTATAATTATATGCAACGAATATTTTATCCTTCTCTTCATTTGCTACTATACTACATTCATATCCTGCCATTTTTTGAATGGTATTTAACTCGTTATTTTTAATAATGGGGTATTCCCCTTTAGTCTCAATGAATTCTCCATTTAGATTAAAGAATGACAATCTTTGGTGTTCTGGGGAATGTATAGTTGTAACTATTGTACCGTTTTTTAAGAGTTGTATGTTACTAACGAAATCCTTGAAATTAATTGTTTTTTTTAATACAGGTGATTGATTGTGGCAAAAATCAAATTTGTTATATATAGCAAGCTTTTGTTTTCCTCTATCTAAAATACAGACATCAGAATCTTGGACAATTACATGTTTAGGAGCAATCATTTCATCTGGACCATTTCCAAAAGAAATATATTCTCCGGTTTTTTCAAGAGTATTTAGATTATATCTGTCTATAAATAAATCAGTTCTCATGTTGATTAATACTAAAAATGAATCTATCGTATATATATGTACAGGTCTTTTTACAGGCTCCTCAAAGGAAACTGATTTCCCTTCCAATGTCTTTGTTTGTTTAAAACTTTGGAGAGTAAAAAATTGTGTGTGTTCATATTCTTTATTTGAATTGCATGCAGAAAATACACTTGTTATAATAATGATGTATTGTATAAATATATATTTGTTCATCTTTTTCTATTTTTTTGATGTTGTAGTATAAATAATAGTGATGTATCTTTTTATTTCAGAAAAAGGTTTTTTTGAATGATCGAATTGAATAAATAACGAATCATTTTTTGTGTATTTACGTATTATCTTTTCCATATTGTTATTAATATCATCCTCGTATAAAAATATTATTGGAGTGTTTTTGCTATTGTTGAGTATTTTATGATTGAATGGTATACTTTTAAATTTGTGATCTTTATTCACATTTCTATACCTGAAACGAACTAAACTTGGTAGCATTGTATAGATTGTTAATATCTCACAATTAGCTGTGTCTGCTATTATTTCTGCAGAAAAATAGTCGTTACTTGAATAAGTAGATCTTTCTAGTAAATTGTCGTCATTTTCAATTTTTTCATTGTCTATGTATTCTTCCATATATATTGAAACTGTTGTTTCAGAAGTAAATTTGTTACTTTTTATTTTATTTATTTTGAGTTGAGGTGAAGGTAAATAGGAGGCTGTCTCGCTTTTCGAAACAGTTTTAGATGTAAATACATTATTTCCATTTTTTTTGAAAAAACTTATCGAGTCTACATAATTCTGTGACGAGATTGATTGTGAAAATGAAGTAATCAATATGGTTATAATAATTAATGTATCTTTCATTTTTATAAATTATAATGTAGGACAAAAATGTATCAAAAAATAATATTACCAAGATACATATTTTGCCCTACAATGTTAATGTTTATATACGAGCTCTAAAATAGAAACATATTTGATTAAGATGTCCATCGGAGTATACAAGGCAGTCAGAAATAGAACTAGCGGTACAATGCGGAATACAATCAAATGCACCTTCACCTAGTGCTAAAGCTTCTACATTAGCTAATGCTAGATCTGACAAATCCACTTCATTTTGACTTTTGCTAAAATTCCAGCCAGCTGTAGTTACTACGGCTGCGATAGCTATAATACCCAAAAACTTTTTCATACTTGTATTATTTTAATTGTTTGTATGATTATTATTAAATCAGGTAATTTTCTATCTTTGCTTACTATTATTCAGATTTAGATAGTCGAATGGCACCTGTATCATTCTGTTTTGTCGGTTATATTACCATCATACACCTCCTTTTCGGGGTCTCCGGGAGTTTGCTTGTACAATTTTGCCGTCGTGCAGCAAACTCCCTTTCGTTCGATCACCGAACATTCCCCTTTATCCTCCCCTTGATAGGTTGGTTGTTCATACTATTATACTTAATTGTTACGACTTCATCGAAGAAACCAGTATCCTTCGGTGTCATCTTGATTCCCACCTGGAGACTTTCTCCGGGTTTCGCAGGTCGTTTGTCATACGTGGCTGCCGTACAGCCGCAGGTGGTACTTACGTCCACTATCACGAGGGGATTGTCCCCTGTGTTTTTAACCTCTATGGTTGTTTCTTTTATTTCCGATTTGTTGAATGTGCCGAAGTCTATCTCTGTTTGTGTCGCTTCGGCTGTTGTTTTCAACATATTTTTGGTTGAACTTTCTTTTCCGGTGATTTGTTTCAGATAAAGGTCTTTGATTGCTGTATTGTGTACAGGGTTACCCAAAACTGCAACTTTGTTATTTTTGTCGAGCAAAAATGTCTGAAAAGTCATATCTGCCGGAAATTTGTTTAACTTATTCAATAGGTCTTCTCTATCAATGCAAACTGGTAGATTAAAACTTTCTCGTTTCAACAGGTAACGTATCTCTTTGTTGTCTTTCGGATGAAAGAAGAAGAGGAACGGCACTTCTCTCTGTGTCATGGAATCGGTATACTCAATCAACTCTTTCCATTTAGGTAGTTGTAGTTTGCAGCTGGTGCAACCGATGGAATCGACATAGACTAATATTTTGTAGTCAGATTGCGGTATCTGATAGTCAGTCGTATCTGTCAGATAACGGGTGAAGATTGCATTTTCTGGAAACAGAATTTGTTTCCCTTGCCATTCGTTTACCAATTGTGAGATGTGCTTTTCTTTCTCTTTGTGCTCGTTTTTGCAGGAGAAGAAGATAGGTAATAATACTAGTATGATTAGATTTAAAGTTTTCATCTTGTCCTTTAAATTTTAAATTCTATAATTGGATCATCACTTTCAACCTCGGTAGCGACGATCGTATTTGTTTTTTCGTTTATATCAATGCCATATATGGCTCTGTCAAGAGTGTATTTTTGAACAGGATTACCCTGTAAGTCGAAAACATAGATGAACCGACTTCCGTCTTCCGGTTCTTTTCCTCGTTGATAGGCAGCTAGCATTTCTTTAAATTTAATCCCTTGAAATACTGCATAAATATGTTTGTCTGTTACTTTTATGTCACAAAATCCCATAATGCCTATCGGAATACTTGAGCCATTATTGCCTATTTTGAATTCAGGTTCTCCTTCCGGACCATACAAAACTTTATGAGTGCTGTCTTTTAAATTGTAAATTTCTAATGTTTCCCCTAGTTGCGTAGCCATAACCAGTATGCCATTATCCGGATTGTAATCCATAAAACTACGCCATGCCTGTGCTAATGCCGGACGGGATATTTCTTTATCGGCTGTTTCGCTGGGTATTTTACCTATGCTTTGGACTGGTTGACCATTGTTGTCTACTTCCCAAAAACGATGCTCTCCCAGATAGTCCGGAATCAAAAAGCCCGATTCCATCGCATAAAAATCTAGTGAACGGACTAATTTCTTATTTAATTTAATCTCTTCAACCCGTTCCGCAGAACCGGTTGAAGGAGAGATTTTCCAACGTGTAATCTCCATCTTGTTGGCATCGAGTGTCCATAAAGAGTCCAGAGAGTTAAATTGAATGTTTTCTGCTGATAACATCTCTTCTGGAGCTTCCCCGCGTTTTCCAAATGAAACAACATGTTTCCATCCCGGATAGGTAAAGGCATGCAGGTAATGGTCCATATTATGTAAATCCATTACTACCGCTATACTATCCTTGACCGCCACCCTAAACGGGTAGCGGAGCAGGATAGTATCCAGAGGAATTATCTGGGCACGTATTGCTTTCTCCTCGGGAAAAGTTGTATAACGGGGGTAGTGCGTACCGGGGGAACCGGTACAACAGATCAAGCTTTTTGTAATAACTATACCTACTAATATGTATAGGAGATGTTTCATGAATGCTAGTCTAAGCTGTAATCATCGACAATATATTTTACTTTAGTTCCATTAGGGCAGTCTAAAGGACCACTTCCTCGACAAAACCACATACTACTTCCTCCTTCACCAGCGGCTAAGGCTTCTATGTTTTCCAAAGCCACATCTGATAAAGGGGTGCTTTTTTCTTCCATAAGATAAATACCTCCTGCTAGGAGTATTCCCATTACTGTTACTTTAATAAGAGTTCGTTTCATTGTTCTTTAAAATTTTTGTGTGCAAATGTATAGGTGGGGCCATAAAGGACCAAATATTTGCACTGACATTTCACTGACAGCTTAAAATAAGGCTATTTTTGACTAGATTATACCAATTTGTATTATAGATTGTGTAAGATTATCTACTTTTGTACGAATCAAAATAGAAAATAACAATGGTTTTGTTGATGAAGAAAAAGGTGTTCGTTGGATGCTTATTATTGTGCATGATGACACTTTTAGTTTATTCTATGTACATTTTTCACAGAGAGCGACAAGCTACTTTGTCGGATATTTGTAACTTATGTGATGAGATCATACATCAGGATAAAGAATATAGATTGAAAGAAACTGGTATATTATCTTCTTCTGGATATAAATCATCGGAGAGTGATAGTTCCACAGTCTTATATTCTAGTGGTCAGGTGGAGAAAGTCGCTAAAAATACCGACTCTTCTGATTTAATAACAGAAGAAAAGCTGTATAGAGTTGATCAATCTTTCCTTTTAATGGAGAATCCTATTGATGTAGTAGTTTTGGACAGCCTGTTTAACTTGGCTTTACAGCAGGGTGGCATGATAAATGTACATGCAGCATTGGCTTATACTGCAAATGATGATAAAACAGTATATAGTAATCCGGATTTGACTTTTTATAAGTCTGCTTGTGCTTTGCCACCTATTACTACAGGTGTAAAAGATGAAATTGTCTTACAAGCCTATGTAGAGATACCTTTTTATTGTGTGATTAATAGGAGCAAAGGACATTTTATTATTATTGGAATTGTATTTTGTCTTCTTTTGGGACTTTTAATAGCTATCAAGTATAATAAGAAATTTGTGACGCCAGTTTGTGAAGAGTCTAGAACGTTAATAAAAATCAAGGAGAATATACTTTTTGATGATGAAAAAGGAATTCTTTATTTTAATACTGATATTCAGGTACATTTGGTAAATTATAAATTGAAATTATTTGTTTTATTATTAGATAGCCCTGGACATTTTCAAACTTCAGAAGAGATAAAGATGATTGTATGGGAAAAAACTGGGGCTACAAATGATGTATTAAATACAACGATCAGAAGGCTTCGCAAAGATTTGGAGAATATACCTGATCTAAAGATTGTTTTTGAAAACGGAGGTTATCGGTTGAATATTCTTTAGTTATTTACCACCAAATCTGTTCTCCGTTTTCATAGGTGAATATTCGTTCTTCATTTCCTCGGGAATGATTATGTAGTAGATAAAGAGTTCGAGAGGGAACGTTGTCGTAGGTCACTTGTTCCTTGTCTGCAATCTGTTTGCCTGCTGACTCCCATTTTCCTGATTCAGACCAAAACATTAGTTCATACGTATCTCCAACGCGTATATTATTATCGTCATTTCTGAATTGATAATAAATCTTTGTTACCCTTTGAGGTTTATCTAAACTAAGACCAGCCCAAGCACCGTTAGGTTCATTTGCATCATAAAATGTCAGTGGGTTGTTATCGAATACCGCTTTTTTAGTTCGATTTGGATCGTTTTGGAAAGAACCTTCTGTTCCAATAACTATTCCCTCTACAGGTTTATTACTATTATCTGTATAAAACCTGACTTCTGCCATATTGCAACAGCCATCTATACCGGATAAATACCGAAGATATTTGAATCGTTTGGATTCCTGGATATCAACGGTGTAAGAGTTCATTGTCGCTTCATGCGTAATAGTATGCAATGTGACTGAGTCTTTAAAATCAATACGGTTAGCTCCTTGGAATTTCCCGTTCAATGTTCTCTTTTTGTACCAAAACCACCATTTGGGTGTAGAATGTTTGCGTGTTAAAATCATCTTTTGCCTCTGCTCATAGTCTGGCTTTAAATAGTCTGTTTTGCCATTTTTTTTAACGATGAACGGACAGGATGATGCTTTGAATTGATCCTTTTGGTAATAACCAGCAATATAAGCAATCTCTGATTCTAAGTGCCTGAATATTCCGCGTTTGTTTTTGATTTCAGTCCAAGCTACAGGTATCCAGTTTTTATTATCGAATACGCTTAAATACAAGATGTTTTCTTTTTTCTCACTGCAAGGTATTGCTATGTTTAGCTCTTCTTTGAAATATAGATCGGACACATCCCGCATGAATGCATTGCTGAGAATGGGAGGGATCGGCTTATTCCTATAGACCATCGGTAAACTGTTTTTTTGCACAGAAAAATATTTCCGGTAAATTATTCCCTTCTTTATTTCTGTTCCCGGATCGTGTTTTGAACCGGGACGTAAATCGTATAATTCAAATTCAGTGTATTTGCCGTTATTGTCTGTGACATAATTCCATGAATGGCCTTTGTGCATTCTGTCGGGATGTTGTAGGATGAAGTCTATACCACCAGATATGCCTAATGCACGCATGATATAAACGCTGAGGTCGCAACGGTCATCACATGTGCCGAACCTGTTGTCTAATAAATTTAATGCACCCAGATGTGGAAATTGATATTTGTAGTTGAACACCCATGTCTGTTCTTTTATATGATCGAATATGATTTGACATGCTTTAATCGGATCATTGTCTATACCCAGCGAATCTAATAGCGGTTGATATCGTTTGAAATAAACTTCTCTCCAATCCTCCAGAGGCTCGTTTCCAATTCTGTAAGGAAGTATGGTCTCACAAAAGTCACTAAAAGAGATATGTTTACCCCATGGTTTCTCTCTCCAAATTTTGAAAGACTGGTCTATGTTCTTTATAAGATAGTCTGCTGTTATGACATGAGCATCATACACTTTTCTGAAAGTATTATTAGAAAGTATTCCAAATCGTTTTTGAGCTATTTGAATTGCTTCGTCATCAGAACATTCATTTTCTATCGCGATTTTATATAGATTATTTTTATACTGATCGAGTTGTTTACTTTCGTATGCATAATAGAAAGGCATATTCTCAATCAGGAACATCGCGGCTTTGAGCTTGAGCGAATCGTTTTCATAATGCTTTAATACCTTCTCCAATTCAATTCTGTTTTCTCCGGCAAATTTTAACGCGTCATTTAATCTTTTCTTGCCTGATGGTTGGCAAGAAACTATAATAATTGGCAATAGTATGAAAATGAAATTTTTCATGTATATGTTATTTGTGTACAAATGAACTTATTTGGTTTCATTTTCATGGCTTCTTAGCAATGACATTTTACTGACTGTATTGATTAGAATAGGTTTTGACTGATTTGTTTTATTTTTTGATGCGATTGTGTAGTATAAAAACGTCTTTTGATCTGTTTCGTTACGAACGATTTTGCGTTATGCCTTTTATGAACAAAGCAATCTACAATATCCTTTTCTATCAATAGTATAAATATTTATATCTTTTATGGGAATAGCTTGTTATTCTTTCTTTTTGTCTATTTCTCCTCATATACCTCTCTAGAAGAATAGGGAATTGTATAACTTTTAATACGTAGAGTCTTTCATTTGACGCCATCGAACGAAAAGAACACATATATCAAATGAATAAAGCATATATGTGTTTTATTCGTTTGATATTTGTCAAACGCAAAGGTGAAAGTAAAAATGCTCCGGTGCGGCTACTTATTTTTGATGATCGTATAGAGATTATTAGTCCAGGGTGGCTTAAACACTTCAGAGTCTTTGTTCTATTAATAATTAAGTCCGAATTGCCATAAGGGGATTATATTCATATAGCCTTGTTCTATATCATCTTTTACGACAAAACCATTTTTTATACTTTGCAGCTGTTTTTGCTTTTTGTTTTTTCCACCTACTTCGAAGGTGTAGTCCGCTATTTGAAAGTCGGAAATAGTGGAGGTAATAACATCTTGTTCCACACGCATTTGATTGAGGAAAAATGTTTCCCGGATGTTTCCGATGTCTGCTGTTTCCTGCCCCAGGCAGTACATGAGAGTAGAATTGTCCAAATAGACTTTGTCGACTTTTCCAAGTCCCCTGATGCCACCGGTGTCATCACGTAATTGTGCGATTAATCCGGCCTCTTCTAAATAAAGAAAGTAATCGGACAGACTGTTTCGACTCACTCCCAGCATAGTTGCAATGCTGCTCATATTAGGCTTGAACGGCACACTACGGGCTATGATGGTGAGCAATTGCTTTAATTTTCGTGCTGTCGACACACTCATTTCGGAATATTGTGGAATATCAACTTCCAACGTTTTATTTATAACCTGTTGTAAACGTATATAAAACTGGTCTTCTTGGGAAAATGGATAATATCCCTCTTTCAGATAGGATTGGAAATAGGCATAAGGACGAAATTTATCAGGAACTTCGATGCGATGTTGTATAATATCAGTCAATGGATAAACAGGTATTTCTATGTGATGAAACAAGTTCAGATATTCGCGAAACGAAAGACCTTGCATGGAATAGACTATAGCCCGTCTACTTAGGTCTGCTGATCCTTTGTTAATATCAAGAATGGAAGAGCCGGTAAAGAATATTTTCAGATCTGCATGATAGTCATACATCAGTTTTAACTCCCGTGCCCAATCTTTGTATTTATGAATTTCGTCGATGATCAGATGAGTCCCTCCTCGTTTTACAAATTCATCAGCTAAATCCACCAGATGGTGGGCAGAAAAGTATAAGTCGTCGGCATTGACAAACAACGTCGTATTCCTATTCAGCTTTTCCTTGGCATATTGCAACATCAGTGTCGTTTTCCCCACACCACGTGGACCGACTAGTCCTAACAGACGGTTGTTCCAATTGATGCGGTCGAACATATATCGATGGAATGTAGTAGGTATGGAACGTAACATTGCATCGAAACTTGTTTGTAACTTGTCCATGATTCTTTATGTATTTCTGCAAATATAGTCAATTGCACTACAAAAAGTGCAATTTTCTGCAATATTTGCACTCTTTGCAGTGCAAAAGAAATACTTCCGGCTAATCTTTTCACTTATTCAACTCCTCCATCAAGCTTTCCACGCTGTCAAACGTTTCTTTATTCTTTGCCGTGCGTGCTTCTTTTATAGCCGATACTTTACTGACATAATCTTTAAATTTTGAATGTGAATAGATAATACTTTGTTTGTTCTCGAAAACATGACAAAGATATATCCCTCTCAAAATAGCAAATTGACTTAGGTCCGTTTAGTAGGGGATAACTCGGATTGGATGGAAGAATGGCAGGTTAGAGAGGATTACATGTCATCCATGCTGAAAATTTTTGTTTCAATTTTGTATTTAGAGAGCACTTTGTTTCTGATTATTTCTATCTTCTTGTTGAATTCATCCGGATTAAAGTTCTTACGCTGCCGTTTTACTTCGGCAACTAATGCGGATTTGTCATCGATATAAATTCCTACTATGTCAATCTCGCATGGCTCTTGCCCTTTTTTCACTTGCCACCATGAACCGATATTCCTGTATTAGTAGCGCTTTACCTTCGTTTAGGAATGGTGAGTCGGGTTGTACGATGTAATCTCACAACTTTTTAATACAAGTTTGGTTTTTCCGATACGTCTGCGCCCTGTCAATACGGTCATTTGTGAGTGGTTGCTAAAGGCAACCTTCTGTGTATCAATTAATAATTTTAATTCTGTCTCGCGATTATAAAACTTCATATCCAGCAAGTTAAGTTTATTTTTTCTGAAATTATACGGCGGTAAGTTTTACCGCCGTATAATTTGGCTGGCATTAATTGTATCATATATAAAGCAAACAGGTGGTTTTTATAAAAAAGTCCCAGGCTAAAACCTGGGACTGATCCGTTTATTCGATAACCGGTCTGTCATCTTCGTCGTCGGAATTGCCGCCGGAGGGGATGAGTGTTTGTTTTTCGAATTTGGCTTCTTTGCGTGCCTGGCGCAAGGCGGAACCGGGACTGAAAATGATTCGGGGTGTTTTGATCATGGAAGGATCGAATTCTTCTTCCGTTTCGGCTCCGCTGGAACCTAACCCGTATCGGAAGTTACCGAATTCGCCGAACTGTACCCGTCGTCCGGCTGCCAGATGTTTTTTGAACAGATGGTTCATACGGTCGGCCACACCTTTCACCTGGTTGGAGGGAATACCCGCCTCACTGATCTCTCCCAGCAACTCATCGAAACTGACCAAGTCTGAATAGACCGGTTGTGCATACAATTTTTTCGGGGTTTCGTCTTTGTCCTTACCCATGTTGTTTCTCTCTACCAAACGATACTTTAATGACATGATTTTTCAATTTTAAAATGTGAATAAATAATACTTAGCTTGTTTTCGAAAACATGACAAAGGTATATCTGTTTCACCACGAAAAATCGACTTAGGTCGGTTTGGGCGGGGATAGGTGGAGATAGGCAGGGGTGAATGGGAAACGGGCGATTTACATCTCATCCATTTCCTAAACTTAGGGTTTGACAATTGAAATTAATCTTGTTGTAAACATCGAAAACATGACAAAGAAATCGGTTGTTGTGACCGAGCAGGGGATAGGAATGCCGGAGATTATTTGTCGTCGTAATGTCCCTCTACGGTCAAGACCAATACGGTAACTTTCTCCTCATATATATCATAAATCAGGCGATCGTTTTTTGATATTCTTCTGGAATATGTTATCGAATCGCCTGATTTGAGTGGTTCGGGGTGTCCCGTCCCTGTCCTCGGATGCTCCATCAGCTCATTAAGCAGCTTAACGAGTTTTTTGTATTGCACAGGATTGGATTTCTTGTATTTCGATACAGTTTTTATCGCTATTTGGGTAAATTCAATCTTATACAAGCTCATAGTGCTTCCAAGAATTTATTAAGTTCTTCCTTTGTAGTGCAGGTCGTGACATTGCCCTCCCTGTATTGCCTGCGACCTTCTTCGAGCCTCTCTTCAAGTTTCGTAGAAAGGACAAAATCCTCTTCGTAAACGGGGGTCAGCATATAGGAGACTTTTCCCTTGCGCCTGATTACCACCTGATCCCCATTATCGGCGAGTGCAAACATGGATGCCTGCTTCTCCCTAAATTCTCTTGACGTAATCTGAATGACTGCCATAATTTTTACAGTTTATATTGTGTACCAAAATCGGTACATAAAGATAATACCTTTCTCCGAAACCACCAAACTTTTGCAGAAAAACAGCCTTGCAAGTGCGGATATCCTTTCAAGGATCGAAAATATATAAATCACCTCCATACCAATTGCTGAATTTAGCCTGATAGTTCATTTTGAATAAGAACTCGTCGCTCATCTCTTTTTCTTCCGGCAATTCGGCGGATGACAGGTCTTTTTGAAAGGCTCCGTATAGTAGCAGACGGTATTTATTGTCGTCACCCAGCAGATGCCAGGGAGTGGCAAGGTTGGGGAGGGCATCTACTGCTATCCGAAGATATTTGTCGGATACGGACTTATTACCGCACCACCGGGCGATATAACCGTATCGGGCATAGTCGGCAGGGCTATCTTCCGGAGTTGGGGTTAATGCGGATAGGCGTTCTAATAAAGTGTTATAAAATGCCGGATCATTTTGTCTCAAAAGACGAATTCGTTTGCCGGTTAATAGGCGGGGGGTATAACGGATGGCATTTACCAATGGCTGTAAAGCGGCCTCTTTCTCTCCTTGTTGGTACAAGATATCCGACAAGGCAGAGAGATAGAGTGAGTTTTTAGGATAATTAGTAGCCAGTTCTTCTATTATCTGCCGGGCTTTCCCAAATACTTTATTATCTATGTAGAGACGTGCTTGCAGATAACGGATTTGTATATCTTCCGGTTGTTGCAGCCGGGCTTTCTGCAAGACTTCTTCTGCCACTTGTTGATATTGGGGATTTGCTGTTTTTTGATAATATTGCATATACAGTAGTCCACGGTTGATCAGGTTGGGCGTTTGTTCCCCTGTCTGTTCCATCAGGCGGATGGCTTCTGCATATTGACCTTTTTTCCAGGCTATTATGCTTTGTTGCTGGTATGATTTATCCTGATCCTGGAGGAAGACAAAGGAGAGCCAACCCAGATAACAGCATGCGACTATTCCCGGGATTGTATATGCAGAAACAGTTTGCCTGTCTTCCTCTTCAACGGAAACCTTTTCTTTTTGTAAAAAGGCTAACATCACATATACCATAAACAAGGCAAAAGGAGTGTAGAGTAATGTAGCCTGTGCCATTTCTTTAACACCTAATGCCAGGAAAAGGCAGCCGATCATATAGCTTTCCGATTGCTTTCTACGTTTCAGGATCGTCCGGCAAACGGCTAAAAACAATAGTAGATAAAGCAGGGTGCCGATGATGCCTTTTTCTATCAATAGCTGCACGATGATGTTAGGAGCGTATGAAGTATATGGAAGCGTACTATCCTGGTTCAACGTTCGGTCGACGGCAAAGGTATAATTACCGTTGCCATATCCCAATAGGGGATGTTCCCGGAAAGTGTTCCAAGCGGCTTGTGTGGCGTTGATGCGCCCTTCAGTGCTTTGCTGCTGCGACGCAGTACGGTTCATTTGCAAAGTTGTTCCTGTTTCAGAAGGTAAAAACACGCTGGTCAGGACGAAGGCAATGACACAGATGGCCGGCAAACGTAACTGCTCCCGTTTCGGCGCCATAAACAACAACCATGTAACGACATACACACCCAGTGCGATATAGGCGCCCCGGGAGAAAGAAAAGAGTATCGCTAGTATAGTCAAGAAGATGAACAGCGTGGAATAACGACGCACCAGGCATACCCATCCCAGCAGAATAAGTAGTACTTCTGCCCATACATTGGTGATATAACCCAGCGGCTGGAATAGGAACCGGAAATGGTATGTATCCTCAAAATAGACACTCAGCACAGATTGGCGGAAGATAAAGAAAGAACAGATTGCCAATAATAAAGCCGCACCAACAGGCAACAAACTACCTTGTCCGATAATGTCTGTAATACGTTCCGTGCGGAAGAGTTTTCGTAACACGAAATAGGCTATCAGGCAGCAGAGGGAAAAAAGCGCTTTTGGAATTGCCGAGACGGGACAACTGGCATACAGGCAAGATACTATGTCGTAAAACGTAATCAAGCTGAGACCGATATCGATTACTGTCCATTGCCGGAGGGGGAGAGGACGTATGAGCGTCAGGCCGGTGATGAGCAGCAACAGGCAGATTTGCCATTTGTCTTCTGTTTGAAACAAAAGCATAGCCATTACTGCTATAAGTAGAATGGCTATGCTGGTATATTTCCAATGGGTATCGGTAGGATTATTGTTTGACATATCTTTTTACTAAAGGTTGAACTAATTTCCAGAACAGGTACCCGACCAATGCCAAGAAGAGCAATTGTGATCCGATATTGCGCAGCAGGGCAAACGGTGGTGCCATGCCATTGGACAAATAGAGGATCAGTTCGTTCACTGCGTCAGGGAATGTGCAGATAAACCGGTATAGGAAATTGGGGATAAGATAGAAAAAGTAGAAACCCATAAACAAGTTAACTACAATGGAATAGGCTAATAATCCGTATTTTGCTGCCGGGCGTATTTGCAACAGGTAAGGAACCGTTGTTATCGGCAGTTTGCGCATGCGTTTGTACCAATAGCCTAACAGTTCTTTTGAACGGGTACGCAGGTTAGGTATGCCTAACAGGTCGGAGGCGATCCAATAACCGTCAAATTTGAAGAACGGGTTTAGGGTCATCAGGAATCCAAAATTCATAATCAGGATGAGGTAACGCAAGATATCGTTTCCGGTAAAAAAGAATCCAATCAATAACCCGATCAACCAATAAGATTGAAAATAAACGCCTGCAATATTGACAATACAGCGTTGTGCCCTTTTTAGTTTCCAAACTTCGGTCACGTCGGTATAAAGGACAGGGAAATTTAAGTATAAACCAAATCCTATCCCACCATGTCGTACACCAAAATATTTACAGGCGGAGGCATGACCTAATTCATGCAAAAAGGAAGAAATAAGCGTGAATGTAAATAGCCCGAAGACGATATAAATATTGGCTTTAGTATTAAAAGCTAATAGATCATCTGTTGTTATGAAAAAACATATATCAAGTAATATGCTAACTGTCAATATAACAGTCATGCATAGAGATTTAAACAAAAAACTAAATTTATCCGAAAACTTATCAACAGTACTTACATTAAATAATTCCTTTTCATAAATGAAAGAGCTGTTTTTATTTGCATTAAGGGTAAAAATAGGTGTAATGAACTTATCTATAATTATTTGTACTTGTTCGAATGTGTATTTCTTTTTTGTTCGACAAATGTAAGCACTAATAGCTTCTTTTTCATTGGAATATTTTTGTAATTCTTCTACTAAGTCTACAATAGGCTTACTAGCTTCATAATATTTGGGACCATATGACAATAAATATCTTTCTTTCTGTGCAGAAGAAGACAAGGAATGAATTGAAATTTCATTATACTTATTTATTTCCATATCATTTTTACATGCTAATTTTTCCTGACTGCAAAATACTAGATCCGGAATCTTGATTATTAATCCGTTGATGATTATTTTGTTTTACCTTTCCAAAGTCTAAATTGATAGAAGCTGCTATATAGACTAATGCTCGAAAATCTTTTGTATGAACATTTGAATAGCTGGATGCTACATTTGATAAATTTCGAATAGCTTGTGAATAGTTTTTAGAGAATGGAAGGTATAAACCTGCTGATATATTCCATTTTTCAGCATTGTATCCGGCGCCAACCATGTGAAAATTCTGGCCATAAGCAATAGTTTCTCCCATTAGCGTATTATATCTTGTCTCCATTTGTGCATTGAGGAACCAACGCTCATAACTGGCAACTAAAGTTGCGTATAGCGATAAATTGTTATAAGTGTGAGTATAATTATTTCCGTTCATAATATAACGTGAGAATCTGGGGCGGATTTGTAATGATATATATTGACCAAATGGACGGATGTTGAATGTCGATTGTATTTGAATATGTTGCCAGTTCTTATGGTTTTCGATTGTGTTGATAATTCGATTGTTCTCTGTGAATATTGTTTCGGAAATAGGATTGTCTAAATATGTATAAGTACCCCTAAATTCGATACCTATATATTTGTTATTATAAGAATACATCAAACTCTGGCTGTAATTAGTACTATTTTTCAGAGAAGGATTACCCTGTCTTATCTGCCATGTATCTATTTCTTGTTCTACGTCATTCAAATCAGACAAAGAAGGAGAAGATGAAGCTATATTCAGACGATAACGAAGTACCATATTTTTGTTGAGTGAATATTGTAATAGTAAACGAGGTTGAGGGTTTAATTTTTTATAATCCTCATCTCCTTGCTTATAATAGGTATATTTACCACTTAAGCCTGTATTCAGACTGAACTGATTCTTTGAGTAGTTGTATTCTGCAAATAAATAAGATTCTGAATAATTCAAATTGATCTTGGATAGAATATCTCCACTATATTCATTTTCTGTACGACTTTGGTTATGTCGTATTCCTACGCTCAATTTTCCTTTTTGTTGAAAATCTTTTTCATATATACCTTCAGCAATGATAGAATACTTTTCTCCGTCTATGATTGAGTTTATATCCGATATGGAAATATTATCAATACTTTCAAAATAATTATGTTTGCTTTTAGAATCTATATATGTGCCTACTACATTGAATATCAATAATTGTTTGTTCTTTAAATTGTGCTGATAATACAAATCTAAAGATGGCGCATTCTCTTTCCATGTAGAAAAGTCTTGGAAAAAGGTTTTTTTATTAGTATTAGAACTAATTGCATGTCCTTGTCTATCAGAAAATTGATTGGGTACATCATTGAAGTTGTTACGTAGTGTTGCACTGAAAAAATATTTATCTGCATCAGATAGTGAATATTTAATAGAAGCCTTCAGTGTTTTGTCATTATATAATGTCGGTACTCCGGATTCGATACGAGTTATTTCTTCGTTCGGAAATATGTAATTGTATTCGTTTTCACGTGTCCATTTTACATGAGATTGATTATAATCGAAAATAATCCCTAATTGAGATTTATTCCAATTGTAATTTCCTGCTAATGTATATTGGTTTATACCGTTTTTTGATAGAGTTTGATTTCCATTAGCCATAAAATAACCACCCTGTTCTCTTTGTTTAACTATGTAATTGATAACGGCTCCAGCTTGATAGCGAACACCTGGCTGGTCTAAATATTCAATTCGGATGATATTTTTACTATCTAAAGTCATAATTTCTTCTTTTTCTACTTGTATGCCATTGATCTGTAAGATGACATTTTCACCATTGTCTGTAGTTATTTCATTGTTTATAGGGTTAATTTGGATACGGGAAAGTTGCATATTTCTCATTAAATTCCATCCATTATTAGATATATCCATTATAGATTTTGTAGGAATTATAATCTGACGATTAACTTCATAACGCCTATTTGAAGCTGTTACAACAACTTCTTTTAATTCCGTATCTGATTGCAAGAGTATATTTTCTAAATCGATATTTTGTTTTAAATTATAGAGTTTTATGTTTTCCGGTATGAAGCCGACAAATGAAATGACAACTTTATAGGTATCTGGCGTGATGTTTTTTAACCGAAATACACCTTTGACATCAGAAATACCTCCCGTAACTAAAATAGTATCTTGTTTGTATAGAGCAATGGAAGCCCCTTCCAAAATTTGTTTTTCCGTATCTAGGATTTTTCCTTTAATTTCAATCTTTTGGGAAAATGCAAAAACGGAAATTAAAGTTCCTAATACTGTAAATATATATCGTTTCATGATAGGGTCTTATTTTATAATGATTTGTATCTTGATTTTATATCAATGGTTGTATTTCATTTTTGAACGGTTCTCAACTCTTTTTATTATGATTTCATTTGAAGAATATATGTCAACTATTGATGTATAATGTTTATATTGTTATTCTTTATGTATGGAGACTTATAGGTGCGAAAAAATTAGTTATCGGTATTTCAAATACCGATAACTAATCATTTTAGATTCAAAACTCGTTACCTTTACTCATTACCTTTACAGCTAATAATCAAACAACAACTAGCAACTGCAGGTTCTTGGTCGGAATCGGTAGATAGTTGCAATAACTGTCCGACAGCTAAAGGATCTGTTTCCAATCTACTCTCCAATTCTTCAATGGACATTTCCTCCAAAAAAGATTTGTTTAGCGAAGAAACTTCTTCTTTCGTTTTTTTTGACTTCATTTTTTTATAGATTAATTAGTAAATAATAAATTTATAAGGCATTTTGTACCTTATAAAAATCTTTATATGCTTTTCGTATATTGAGCTCTAAAATTGTAGGAAAATTATTGCAGTAAGGAGTTCTTATATCTTTATCAATGATTTTAGCTGCACAACCGCCTCCGCATAGCAAAGCATAAGGACATTGGCTACATTGGGCTATTTTATCTACAGAACGTTCTTTCCACGATTTGTGTTGTGTTGTCCATTCAATTTTCTCAGCATTGTAATGCCCAATGATATTTTTAGGAATCCCTACGGTTTCAAGACAACTGTAGATGTCACCTTTGGGGTCAAAAATATATATACCTGCATTAGCACCACAATAAGATGCATGTAGCATGATAGGGGCTTTGTTTTTGAACGCATTGTAAAACAATACAGATAGACTGCCTTTTGTTTCTTCCATTTTTGAAAGCTGATTTTCAAAAATGTCGGAAGATAAATACTCAATATGTTTTTTATCTGGTATCTCTAGTAGATTATTTGCATTATTTTCTAATAATCCTGGATAAAATGAAAATAGTTTATTATCAAAAAGATGTAAATCATGAAAGTGTTCTACCATTCTAAGAATACTTTCCGAGTTATTGCTGTCCATGTTAGAACGAACTCTGACGTGTGTCCCTTTTTCAAGAGCCAATAGGATGTTGCTTACTATTTTATCATAAGAAGCTCCCTTTCGGTAATGGAAACGACGGCTATCGTGATATTTTTTATCCCCATCCAAGGTGATTTGAATCTTTTTTATCATCGATTCACCCAATAAATTCTCAAATAAGTCTAAATCATATCCGTTTGATATGGCTGCAAATTTGTAGCCTAGACTAATTCCTTTATTTACAATGTAATTGACAATGTTAATATTTTGTTCCATTAAAGGTTCACCGCCGTATAATATGATTTCGTTTAAATGTTTTTCTCTATCCTGTTCAATAAACAACATATTTTTAAAAGCGTTGTCGACAATTTCCTTTGTCATAATTTGACAACTCCATTCCTTACCTTTATTGGAAATGTAATTTTCGAAGCAATAAGGGCATCGGAAATTACAATTATAATTTACGAGTAAATAAAACTTTTTTTTCTCTTGCAGATAATATGCTTGAAGAGAGTGTGATATTTTATTCATCAACAAATGTTCTTCCTCTTTCGTTTTATGTGTAATATATCCTCGTTTTTTTAAAAAGAGTAGAATGTTTTCTGATAAGTTTGTTGGTAAAGGTTCATCCATGTTTTTTTCGTTGAAAAGTAAAGCAATTGATTCAGATACTAAATCCAATGCCCCTGTATATCCATGGATCAATATATATCTTTTTTGTGTGTTATCAACACAAACAGGAATTGCATAAGATGATTTCCTATATTCTTGCAGATTTTCCATTGTTAATGCCAAATTATTGTATTTTTTTTTATTTCAAATATTCTTTCTTCTTTCCCTTTTGTATAGTCTCGAAGCCAATATAAAGCACCTTTTGGTAGTTGTTTATATAGTAGCTTGTCATCTTCTATTGCTATTTGTTTTTCTAATGACTCCCAACTTCCCTGATTCATATAAAAGAGTTCATATTCATGCCCTTTACGTATACCATTATCATCGTTACGAATGATGTAACGTATTTTTGATATCGCTGTCAGCTTATCTAGTTCCAATCCTCCCCAGCTAAACGTATCATTTGTATGGAAGAACGTCAACGGATCGCCATCGAACATCATTGCTGCTCCGTTGCGTGGATAATAGATGCTTGGTTCATAATCACCAATCACTTTCCCTTGTAAAGGATTGTCGAAATTCGTAGAATAAAATTCTACTTCTGCCATATTCCCACAGGTTTTGTCGGATGCCAGGTATCGGATATATTTTACCGGTGTATTGTTTTCTGTTACAACCGTGGTGTATTTAAAATCTGGCTCTTCCGTAATTGTATAAAATGTAATCGCATTTTTAAATTCCCGATTATCTGCTCCTTGAAATTGGCTACCGACCATCAATGGTGGCAGATAATCTAAATATGTCGCATCTTTATATTTTCGTTCTAGTACGTAATCCATCGTTTCTGCCTGTGGTGTGTAGTAAGAAATTTGTCCTAACGTATCCAATAAAAACGGATCGCCTACTAATTCTAACTTTTTATTTGTATATAGTGCTACGTGATAAACGATATTAGGACCGACAGCCTGGAATTTTACTTTGTTTTCGGTTATATTGCCCCATCCAATCGGAGTCCATCCGTGCGGGTCGAAAACGCAGAGGTAGGCAAATTTTCTATTTGTTTTATCCGGTAACGGAATGGTAATGTCTTTTGCTCCGATGAAAGAATAATTTCCTGTTACGTCAGTCATATAGGCGTTTTTGAAGAATGGAGGTATATCTTCATTTCCATGGAGTATGGCTAATGAATTACCTTGTTTGCCAAATGTTTTCCGGTATACTTTGGGGATTTCGTTTTTAAAGCGGATCAAATGTTCATCCGGATTCTGTTCCGCACCCGAAAAATCGTGCGATGTACGATCGTTGTCATAGACTACGTTAAATACATGTGAATTATTTCCACGTCCCCAATGTGGAACGATTTCTATTGCAACCGGTATCCCTGATGCCCTCATAGCAAATAATGCCAGATTCGCATAATCCCCACATAAGCCGAATTTGATATTGACTAATGTGCTTGGGCGCAATCCTATTGGCATAACCGAAGATTTAGCAATATGAATCGGTAATTTTATCAATTCATTATTGATTGCTGTACATGCCTGTTTTGCTGTCTGGATGGTATCCGACTGCAATAATGGTTCAAAGCGTTCCCGATAAAGTTGTCGCCAGCTTTCGGGTATCTCTGATCCTACGCGGTAAGGTAGGATAAACTCGCAGAACTCTTCAAAATTCAAATGCTGATTCCACGGGCGATTCCATACGGCGAAAGCATCTTCGATATTTTCGATCAGGTAGTCAGCTGACAAGGTTTGTACATCCTGATTGATTGTCGGCTTTTCCTTTAGATATTTTGCTTTGTTCTTAAATTCATCATAGATCGCGGGAATATCATATTCTTCCTGCCGGATTTGGTAAACGGAGTCGATAAATGTATAATATTCATCAATAGCTTCTCCGGTAAGATAGTACTTATCTGTCATATTCTCAGTCAGGAAAAGAGCTGCTTTCAGTTTTAATGAGTCTGTCCCTTTTTGGTAATGTTTGATTACTTGAAACAACTCTTCCCGATTGCTACCGGCTTTCGACAGCGCTTCCTCTATACCCGGAGTTGGTGTCGGCATCCGGCAACTACCCAGCAATAAAAGACTGATTCCTAAATAACCAATAATAGGGTGAGTGTTCATTTCTTAAAATAGAGTTGTAAAAGTTGAATTTTATCTGAATATTATTTTGTCAAATACCAAGTGATCGGTTGATTGTCCTTCGTTAATGTTACTTGATAATTCCCTTCCGGCAGATAGGATAAAGAAATAGTCAATTCTTCTTCTGCAGGAATTGTAATAATGTTTACATAAATTGTTCTACCATTCGGATCAATCATTTGAACACCGATATTATCCCATTGTTTGTCGGAATAAATATGGAGGTTGTTTTCTTCTATGGATAGAAAAAAGGAAATGGATCGATCATTCTCAGGATACCAATTCTCTTTATCTGCATTCGCTTTTACAAAAGGAGCGAGCAGAAAAGAAATTGTAATAAATAAAATAGCTATAGACCTTTTCATCATTTGTGTTTGTTTTTGTTTACGATTGCAAAAGTATACTCTAAGGTTGAGAAAGCTGGTAAAACAGAATTTACAATTGATGTAAACTGAGTTTACAATTTTGGAGGGGATGGCAAGTCACTAAAAATCAATGATTAGCTTGTCTAGTAATTCCCCTTTCCCATCTTCGTTGTATATCTTTTTATACAGGCGGGAGCGTCCGTTACTGATAGCAGATGTGGAAATGTTCAGGATTTGAGCCATACCGGAAGGGGAAATATTGGTTTTGATCAGATAACATAAACGTAGCTCATGTTCGGTTATTGGAGGGAACAAAGCCTTGAGCCGATTTGTAAAGTCGTTATATGCTTTATCTATTTCTTGTCTTAATAGTATCCAGTCTTCATCTTTAATTTTTGTCTTACTGTTTTCGCTGGCCGCTTTATGAAACAGTTCGTATATAGGTGAATTTTCAAAGGTGTCTTTCAATATCAGTGTTTCATATTTTTTTGCATCGATTAATTGGTTTGATAATTCCAGTATTTTTTGCTGAGCTTCCAGTTGCTTCTTTTCAGACCGGCTTAGCTGCTTTTTTAAATCTTGGATCTGAGAATTACTTATCTTTTCATTTTCCTCATTCGTTTGCTGTAACTGCTTTTTTATTTCTTGTATTTTTTTCTCATTCTCTTGTTGACGAGCCACGCTATATTTTTCTTGCTCTTCTTTTTGCCAAGAGAGTCGATTTATCTGTTCCAGGGCCAAACGTTTTTGTTTTTTGGTATAGTAAAAATAAAAAGCGACGAAGCCACCCATTATCAACAAAATGATGATAAGTAAATAGATGTAGATCTGTCTCTGTTTGTTTTTCAGTAATAACAGTTGGTTCTCTTGTTCCGTATGCCGGTAGTTATAAAGCGCATGTATTTTTCCGATGGCTTCTGTCCGAGTAATCTTTTTTATTGAATCTTCAAGTTCTAGACTTTTTTGAGCATAATCGAAGGCTGAATGATAATTGCCTTTGTGGGCCTCTAGTTTTGCTAATGCTTCATAACTCTTGCTTTTCAGATAAATATTCTGATTTTCTTTACCTTCTTCTAAAGTTTGCAGATAATAGAACTCTGCTGAATCCGCTTGTGCTGTTAATTGATAGCTCTGAGCTATCCCTTGTAGGTAGATGGCATCATCTTTAAACTCTGGAATTTTGGAAAAGATACTTTTAGCTGAGTCTAATTTTCCTAAATTAAGATAAACGTTCCCAAATTCTGATGATATTGCATTGATAACTCGCAGATCGTTTATCTCAAAAGCTTTCTTATAAGCTGCCTGATAGTAATATTCTGCGCTATCAGGCTGGTTTAATGATTTATACATCCGTCCCTGATTACGTAAGGCATAGACAAGCCCTACCCCTTTTCTCCATTTTAAATTATAAATATAAGATATTTTATATGCATCCAACGCATCTTCATACAACGATTGATACGCCAATAAAGTACCTATATCCTGATAAATGCGTCCTAATATTTCATATCGTTGGCTGTGCTTACCTATTTCGGCTGCCTGTTGGCAGAAATGTAATGCTTGGGGAGCATCTTTTAAATCTTGATACACCGCACTTAAATAATAGTAGGCTTCCATCAATTTATCTGCGTTTCCATACGATTGATAGAAGTGAACTACTTCTTGCATCAATGAATCGGAGGTAAGTGGGATATATTCTTTATACTGAGCTTTGGTCGTCAGCAATCCGTAATACATCCGTGTCTCTTTCGGTTCGTACTGAATAACGGAGTCGAGTGAAGAAAGGTAAATCAAAGCACTGTCAGGCCGATCTTCCATGCAACTCATTGCTTTTCGCATGGCTTCCGGATAGGATATGCTCGACGTACAGGAAAATAAAAAGTAAAGTCCTGTTAATACTAGTATGGCTTTAAGTGCTTTCATCAGGGTACAAAGATAAGGATTCCCTTTTTATATTCAAGATTTTAAGTCATTCTCCCCTGAGCTTTACACTTCGTAGTATTCAACTTTGCTGCTTCCGATATTTTGAATTATCTTTGTAGCTACATAGTCACGAATGAGAGGAATGCGATGATTAATAGTATTTTATTAACTGATTTTACAGGTTTTGTAAATAATCGATTCGATTTTACAAAAGGAATAAATGTCCTTATTGGTAAAAATGGAACAGGCAAAACACACGTTCTCAAGTGTTTGGCTGCGACCTTGCAAGCACGCCATGATTTTCAGGGTAAAAACTCTGCTTCCAAAGAACAGTTTGAGCTTATTTTGGCGGAAGACATGATATACTATTTCAAACCGGATACTATAGGAAATCTGGTCAACAAGGAAATCTCTTCAGGAAGGGCTAATATTGCGGTTACAATAGATGATAAGTTGCTGAAGTTCAGTTTTTCAACAACATCCAAAACTACTGTGAAATTGGAAGCAGACGAAAAATGGAACGAGCGTCATTTTATCTACATTCCTCCGCGCGAAATGTTCTCTTTATTTGAAGGTTTTATCGGCTTGAGTAGCAAACGGGAAATCTCGTTCGATCAGACTTATATTAATCTGGCACATTCACTGGCACTCCCTGTATTACGTGAGTCGGAAGACAATCCTCTGAAACTTGCTATTGAACTACTTGAACGGGAATTACAGTTCAAGGTGTTGCAGATGAACGGACGTTTCTATATACAAACGGAAAATGGGAACATGGAGGCCCACCTGGTTGCTGAGGGACTTCGTAAGTTGGCATCTATCTTATATCTCATTCTAAATGGAGAAATTAATTCGGATACGATCTTGTTTTGGGATGAACCCGAAGCTAACTTGAACCCGGCACTCATCAAGGTCGTAGCAAAGTTTATTCGCGTACTCCAGGAATGTGGTTTGCAAATTTTTATTGCTACTCATGACTATCTGCTTACGCATACATTGTCCCTGTATTCCGAGTACAAGGAGCACACCGGTACGTATGTCAAGTTCTTTGGATTGAAAAAAGAAGGCAAGGGAATCATGGTGGAGGAAAGTGAAATTTTAGCAGGCATACAAGAGAACCCTATTTTGGAAGAATATGCAGCCTTTTATGATTTGGAACAGCAATTCATTAGTAAATATGATTGATTTTCAGGAAAGTGGTATAAATTTTGAGTTCCAGACTCCTTTATGGAATGTAGTCAAATACGATGAGCATCTGGCACATAGAAAAGTAAGTAAGGTGTTACATCCTACTAAAGCGGTAGATTTTTTGGGAGTTTATGACAGCAATAAGTTATTTCTTATAGAAATCAAAAATTATAAGGGGCATACAGACGATGAAAGTACTCGGGAAGTGCTTCAAGGTGGTGGTGAAGAACTGATGCGTAGGATTGCTGTCAAAGTAAGAGACACAATCGCTACAGTTACCAATTCGGCTAGGTTTTCTACCAATGATGAAGCTTTTTTCACTCAAATCAATCATTTGTTGCTTGATGACCGGAAGAAGATAGTCATCATAGTGTGTATCGAGCTGGACGTAGCGAATGACAAGGAATATAAAACCCGAATGAGTATTTGGATGCAAAAGTTAAAACAAAAGTTAGCATGGCTGCATGCGACTAAGATTTCTATCAATCCGGTAGAAAATATTTCTGTTGTTTTACCGGACACAAGAATTTCATTTGTATAAAAGATATGAAGTCCCAGCTTTTGAATCCGGCACAGCGTTACAACAAAAAAACGGACAATCTTTAAAGTAAAAGTCGGACATTTCTTAAAGTAAAATCCGGACAATCTTTAAAGTAAAACTTGGAACTATCAAAATGTAACTACTATACCACCCAAATCGAGTTTCTATACCGGGAAAATGAAATTACCTGACCGGGTAATATTTTTTAACATATCATAGTGTTTACAACTGCCCGTTAAAGTTGTCATTTCGTCAAAAAGGCTATCTTTGTGGGAAAGAGTCTGAAGGTTGAATTTTAAACGAAAGTTTGGAGTTCAACCTTTGCTGTCTTATAACGCAAGTGGTAATCCTGTGAAGTTTTTTCTCCTCTCTTTCGCACCGGTCTTGTTAACCGTCGGTGCTTCGAGTTATTAACACTAAAAAAAATGATTATGGCCAGACCATTAAAAAAGGGACTGGAGTATTTTCCGCTGGATACGGCTATGCTGTCCGACCGGAAAATACAACGTTTGTCCCATCGGTACGGGTGTAAGGGCATCTGTACGTATCTGACTATTCTCTGTGAGATTTATGGAGAGAGAGGATATTATATTCCTTACAGCAATGATTTTTGTTTCGACATCGCTTTTACGCTCGGGCTGGAAGAGGCGGAGGTGAAAGAGATTGTACTCTACTGTGTGGCGGTCCGCTTGTTCGACAGCGAATTGCTGGAATGTCGCCAGGTGCTCTCGTCGGCTGGTATCCAACGCCGTTTTCGGGAGATCTGTAAAAGAAGCGTGGCAGTGATCGATCCGGATCTGGAAATTCCGGACGATTCGGTGTATGGTGGTATTCATGCTGCAAAAACGGCGGATAATGGAACAGAAACTCCGGTTATTGTTACAGAAACCCCGGTTTCTGCTGCAATAACCCCCACAAATGGAAATGGAAATAAAAAGAAAACAACAACACAACATGGAAAATCAAATGAAGCTCAATTTTCAAACGATAACGGAGAAGCTGCCCGACGGGAAGAACTTCTCCGTATGGCAAAAGAAGCAACAAGAGGTTGCTGATATGCAGGCGCGATACGGGAATGCGGAGAAATTCCTGAATACGTTTAACCCGGATATGCAGGTGATGGCCGCCCGCTATACCGAACGTGCCTATTTCGGGACGGCTCCTTCGCTCGAAACGGTTCGCGACGGTTATGGCGAGCAGATATTTATTGTATGGAATTGTATCCAGCTGGAGAATATTAATTTGTTTGCCGGCGTAAAAGAGAAGATGTCTGTCGACCGCCAGAAAGAGTTGTCGAGATTGATGCTGGCCGAATACCCCTATCTGAAGGTATCGGAGCTGCTGTTATTCTTCCATCGTCTGAAATGCGGCCGTTACGGTCGTTTTTACGGGATGGTGGATGCGTTGTTTATTGCCAGTGCCCTGGTGCAGTTTATAGAAGAACGCTGCAGGGAAACCAGGCGTTTCTTGGCAGCGCGAAAGAAAGAGGAAAAGCCGGAAGAAAAGACATCCGGTGGTATCACGTATCAGGAATATTTATTACTCAAGGAAAAAAAACAAAAACAAGACAACCATGGATAAGAACAGAGTGTATGGCCATACAGAACTGGCTATGTTATATTTTCCGGGTATCTTACCCAAGTCGGCATCTTCGCAGTTGTCGCAATGGATCCGACGGGATGAAGATTTGCTGGCCGACTTGACGAAGGCCGGTTACAAGAAGGGACAGCGCATATATACACCTCGTCAGGTGGCTATCCTGATCGATCATCTGGGTGAACCGGAAACCTGGAAAATCCGATAAATAAGTAACGAAGTCCCTGCGGCAAAACTGTCCGGGTACAGCCTTCGGCTCTTTTCTTTCGAGTTTTTTCATTCCGGATTGTTGGTTAATGAATGTTATAAAAGCAATATATAATCGATATGTCTTATATATGTTATATAACTTATATATCTTTGTGGTGTGTTAGTTCGCGTAAAAATAGGAATTATTAATTTGAAACATAACTAGTATGTCAACGACAATTTCAACTAATAAAATCGAAAAGAGAAAGAAGTTATTGGATCTTCCGGAAGATGTTATTACTGTTTTATCAGTACAAGCTGCACGCGAAGGGAAATCTGCAAAGGCTTATATGGAAAATCTATTAATATCTGCTGCTCAAAATTTGGAAGATGTTGCAACTTACGCATTTCTTTCTAAAAGTCAGCCGGAAGGTCATGAAATGGTCGGTGAAGCTGAAAAAAAAGCCTTTGAACAAAAATATGGTTTACTATGAATGTGGAATACTCAAAACCTTTTCTAAAAGCTGTAGATAAACTGTCAGGGAAAGTTTTATCTTCTGTTCTTGATATGATTCGGGAGGTAAAGAATGCTAAAAGCATAGATGAAATTACAGATTGTAAAAAACTTGTTGGCTATAAATCTATATATCGGATTCGCATCGGTGATTATAGAGCTTTTTTTATTTTTCATATAAGGATTACCGATAATGTCGTTAAATTTGAGTATTTGGTATCGAGAGGGGAAGCATACGACAAAAAGATGAAATCTGAATTATCTAAAAAAAAATAAATGATTGGCTGAACATTGGTTGAGAAGTGTTCCACATACGGAACACTTTTGTTGTTAAATCGTTCCTTGGAAGGAACGATTTTGTCAATCATAATTGACAAAATATAGGCTTTAGCTCTTTGTAGTCCCCCTTATTCCTAGCTATCCCGATTGATCTCCTATTTGTTTTTATTACTCTTGATACTTTTGGCTTTACATAAAATATAAACTAAAAAACAGGTATCATGAGAAAAATTAATCTGATTGTTTTGCATTGTTCGGCTACCCGCGAAAATATGGCGTATACTCCCGAACAATTGGAGCGTGACCATCAGGCACGCGGATTCCTTTCTGCCGGTTATAATTATTATATCCGTCGTTCGGGAGAGATCGTTTCGATGCGTCCGCCGGAGCAGATCCCGGCACATGTGAAGGGCTTCAATCGTTTCAGCCTGGGGATTTGCTATGAAGGGGGATTGGATGCCGGAGGACGGCCGAAAGATACGCGTACGAAAGAGCAGAAAGAGTCGATACGGGTTCTATTGCTGTTGTTGCTTGTCAGACATCCGGGTTGTAGGATTTGCGGACATCGTGACCTGTCGCCTGACAGGAACGGTGACGGAAAGATCACGCCGGACGAGTGGCTGAAGGAGTGTCCCTGTTTTAATGCGGAGGAAGAGTATGGGAGGCTGTAGGAGGTTCGGGGCGATGGTCAACTGTCAGTTGTTGGTCGCCGTATTGTTGTCGTTGGCGGGAGTTGTTTTATTGTTTATGGGGTTCTGGTGCAGTCCGACCGGGGAGATCCATAATTCGGTGCTGGTGGGTTTCGGGGAGGTTTCTACTTTTTCCGGGGCGTTGTTCGGGGTGGATTATAGTTATAAATATAAATACGGGAAAGATGGGAAGCAGGAATAATATCGCGTTACCGGTTGGTTTATTGAGCATTTGTCTGTTTTTTTACGGTTGTGGGGTACGGAAAAAAACAGAGTCTGAGCGAAGGTTGACGGGGAGAGATTCTTTGTCGGTCGAACGGATCGACAGTTTACAGATGGGGCGGCAGTGGAAGTGGGATGGCGAAACGCAGATATCCTGGAAGGAAATAACCTTGTCCGTTCCTGACAGTAACGGTCGGCAGCATATTTCCAGTGTCCGGACGGCTGTTGTCGGAAACCGCTATGCCCTGACACAAAAAGATACCTGTAGTATGCAGAGTAAGGAGATCGGTACCCGTTCCCGTCGGTTTCATACCACGGAGCGGGAGACAACGCTTCCTGTTCCTGTTAACAAGAAGCGTTGGTGGTGGGTGATCGGGGGATTTGTTGCTATTTTTTATATATTCATTTGTAAAAAATCACGTATATGTAGCTGTTTGATCCCTTTTTCATTGGTTCCAATATTGAAATTGTCCATGCTGACTACATATTTCGGATAAAGCTATTTTTGTCAATCATAATGGATACTTTTTGCAATTGTAGTATTTTTATCCATTATGATTGATGAATTTGAGTTTTACTATCTTTAGAATGGAAAATCTATACAATACCATCAAGATCTAAATAACCGAATTGGATTTCATCGTTAAAGACGAAAATAAGGCGGTTATTGTCTTTGTCGTAACAGAAAGAGAGGATGGCATATCCGATTTCTAATGTTGTTAAATAATTTCCTTCCAGGTCGAAGACGATTAGTCGGGTCGGATCTTCGGTTATTTGATTGCTTTTTACGAATCTGGGACCTCCTAAATAGTCGGCAATCAGTTTATCCTTGCAAAAGGCTACTTCCGTAGAATAGCCATTGTCGCTTGATTTTCGGTTATCCCATTTCGTTCCGTATAGTGTATATTTCAGTTTCCCGTCTAAAGTGCACAAGGTTATTAAATCATGGTACCAATATACTTCCGCATACAAATTATGCTCTGTGGAAGCTGCGAAACTGACACGTTTCCTTTCGATTTCCGGATGGCCTGTATATTCCATGAAATCCGTTTTTCCTGTTTGCATGTTCCATTTGCCGACCATGGGGGTATAGTCGCCCGGGTTTAAGACGTGCATATAAAGGGCGTATGCGAGTGTATCGTTGACATACTGCATTTTGAATGGAAATTCTGAAGGGTCTATATCTGCTTTTTTCTTGGGAAGATAATTCGGATTGGAAAGCACGCTGTCCATGGGGCAGTCGTATAACAGTTGATGGCCATGGTCGAAAACATAGAAAGCATTATTTTTCTCATCCGGGATAATGCTGCCCATATTGGCAATTTCGGACGGCCCTTGTCCGCGATCGCCTACATTGGCCAGGTAGGTAAAAGTATTTTTATCGAAAACATAGATGAGTTTGTCGAAAGACTTATAGTCGCTGATAATCAAATAATCATTTAAAATAAAAGGTTTCCCAAAGTCAGATATGGCAATATCTCCAGTGGATATTTCGTGGATATGTTCTTTCACATTTTTGATGTTAGACAAAGCATCGTAATGCTTGACTGATTCGGAATGTTGTTTGCAGCTCAAAAGTGAGAATAGGCATACAACGCAAAGTAGAATATTTCCGTGTTTCATCTTGTAGTTTGTTTTATGTTGAAAAATATAAGGTTATTCTTGTCTACGATTTTGTCGTAGACAAATGTATCGTAAATGATTTTATATTTCCAAATGATTTGGAGTAAATGTTCAATTTTATGTGTTTTATAATAACCAATCTGAAAACAGTCTTTTTGGTAGCTGAAGGTTCCTTCATCACAAAAAACGGGATTTATTTGTAAAGTCATTTAAATTTACTTTTCTTTGTTGCGAGGAGAGTTTGGTATAATGGGGATATTTACAGACGAAAAATTATTGTTGCAGGCTATTAAGAACGGGGACAATCAAGCTTTCGAGTTCCTGTTCAAAAGCTATTATCCCCGGTTGAGAGGATATGCCTCACGATTTTTGCATGATGAGGAAGCCGTACGTGATATTATACAGGAGAGTTTTCTGAAATTCTGGGAGAGACGGCATTTGATCGAAGCTATTTCTTTATCGTCCCTCTTGTTTGCTATGGTGCGCAATGCGTGCATGAATTACCTGAAACATATACAACTGGTCGAACAGCAGCCTTTGGATTATTTGCAGGAGATGCCGGGCAGAGAAGAACTTTATTGCTGGGACTTTGGACTGGACCCGGAACATGCCCTGCTCTATAAAGAACTCCAGCAGGAAGTCGACACTGTTATTAACAACTTACCGGAACGCTGTCGTGAAGTGTTTGTCATGAGTCGTTTCAAAAGGATGAAAAACCGTGAAATAGCCGAAGCTTTACAAATATCCACAACTGCAGTGGAAAAACATATTTCGAAGGCTTTGAAACAATTTGCCGATTATTTCAAAGATAGATATTCGCTCGACATATATATTGCGATCCTCGCCTGGATTTTAAAATAAAAATGATATTCGGTATAAATCTTGCTCCCAAAGTATTATACAGTACTTACGGGGACAAGATTTTTTTTGTAGAAAGTTTACTCCTCGGGGTTGGGTAAAAATAAAATGAGTTGTTATATCCTTTAGAAACTATTTTATGGACAAGTCAGACATTTATTATCGGGAATTGGCAATCCGTTATTTCAACGGTTGTATTTCATTGGCAGAGGAAGAACTCCTTTTTCAGTTTGTCAAAGCTGCATCTGAAAATGAGAAACTGTTCCGTTGGTGGGAGCAGGAGTGGACTGTTTCAACCAGGTTGATACCCGAAGTCGATAATGAATGGAGAAAGCTGCAGGGCAGAATGTCTGTCCGCTATACTTCGGATGACCGGCAGGTCTCTGTTTCCGGACGCAGACATTTATCCTGGTATGTTGCAGCAGCTGTTATTGCCGTATTATTGTTGGGCAGCGGAATATATGGCGTACAACAATATGTCTATACAAGAATGTCTGAAAATCTTTTTGCATTGAAGACCGGAATGGGAGAGAAAAGCCGCCTGGTGCTTGCCGACGGGACAACCGTTTATCTGAATGCCGGTTCGTCTTTGCAATATTCCGGAAATTTTAATACAAAAAACAGGGAGGTAACCTTATTTGGAGAAGCCTATTTTGAAGTGACGCAGCAGCCGGGTAATATCCCTTTCACTGTAAAGACCGATCAGTATAATATTGTCGTAAAAGGGACCAAATTCAATGTTTCCTCTTATAATGAGGATGAATTATCTACAACCGCTCTTTTAGAAGGTTCCATCGATATATTGTACAAGGGCAAACACTTCCCGGTTGTCCCGGGGGAATTAGTGAGGCTGAATAAGCAGAACGGGGAACTATCCAGGGAAAAAGGGCAGACGGCTCAATACACTTCATGGATTGAAGGACGTGTAGAATATGATAAAATCACATTGAGTGAACTGGCTGTCCGCTTGTCGAGGAAATATGATGTTTCCATTACGCTGGATGACAGTCTGAATAAGGATGTCGCTTTCCGTGTCTCCCTGAGGAATGAAGAGACGATAGGCGATATCCTGCAAGCCCTCTCCAGGATCATACCGATACGGTATGAACGCTCAGGAAGGGATATTTACATTCGAAAACAATAGCGCAATTGTTAATATTATTAAATCTAATCGTAAATTGAATTTGTATGACTTACAAGAAACATGTTGGAAGGTCATTGATCATGGCGTTATTACTGTCCGGTTCATTGACCATGGATGCACAAAAAGTAACTTATCAATTTAAGGAGACTTCTTTAAAGGCAGCTTTAAAGGAAGTGGAAAAACAACTGCAGTATTCTATTATTTATAAGAAAGATGTGGTTAATGAAGATAAGTTGATCACGAAGAATTTTGAGGATGCTCCTGTCGAGGAAGTGTTGGCTTCTATTCTAGGGGAAGATCTGACCTGGTCTATTCAGGGGAAAATGATCGTTATCTCTAAAAAAGAAACCGGTCAGAATACGAAGGTACAACAGCAGAAACAGAAAAGGATATCAGGCGTTATCAAAGATGCGGCAGGTGAACCGATCATCGGTGCCAATGTGGTCGAAAAGGGGACGACAAACGGAACTGTAACCGATATGGATGGAAAATTCACTCTGGACGTACAGGATAAAGGCGTTTTGCAGGTGTCTTATATCGGTTATCTGACACAAGAACTTTCCGTGAGCGGCAAGAGCTCTTTTAATGTGATCATGGTCGATGATTCACAAAACCTGAGTGAGGTCGTAGTCGTAGGTTACGGAACACAAAAAAAAGTCAACCTGACGGGGGCTGTCAGCACTGTAAAGTCGGAAATGCTGGAAAACCGCACGACTTCCAACCCTGTTAATATGCTGACGGGACAAATTGCCGGTGTTACGATCGTACAAAATACAGGGCAACCGGGTGCCGATGCCGGAAATCTGCGTGTCAGAGGTATCGGAACGCTGGGAAATGCCGAAGCGATGGTAGTCATAGACGGTGTCGAGTCTTCTATGGCGAATGTCGATCCGAATGACATCGAGAGTATCTCTGTGCTGAAGGATGCTGCTGCATCTTCTATTTATGGGGTACGTGCAGCCAACGGTGTTATTTTGATTACAACCAAAAGAGGGGCTGTCGGTAAACCTGTTGTCTCCTATAATGGCTATATCGGCTGGCAGGCTGCATGCCGTCTTCCGAACTACCTGGATTCTTACAATTATGCCACATTGCTCAACGAAGCATACCGAAACGATGGTTCGAATGCTCCGTTCCAGGATACGGACCTGGAAAAGATACGCCTGGGAAACGATCCGGATCATTTCGCCAACAGCAACCAGGTGAATGCCTTATTGAGTGAGAGCGGTTTGTTCCATAACCATCATCTGAGTGTGATCGGAGGGAATGAAGGCATCCGCTATTCTTTGACTGCCGGTTTCCATAAGAAGGACGGTTTGATCCCGAATGTCTCTTATAACCGTTTTAATATCCGTTCCAATGTAGATGCCAAGATCAACAACCGGCTGGATGTGGCTCTGAATATATCGGCTTCACGCGATGACCGCATGGCACCGGCTACATCGACTGTGAGTGATCCGGATACAGACATGTATTATATCATGTATCATGCATTTCGTGAAACTCCTGTTACTCCTATTCAGTTCAGTAATGGAAATTACGGTTTGTTCCTGAATGAACATAATTCGGTGGCGGAAGCTCGTAACAGTGGAGTTTCTCATGTTTACAACAATAACTTCCAGGGAAATGCCTCTTTTGTCTATAAGATTATGGACGGTTTGAATTTGCGAGGTAATGCCGCTGCCACTTATTACTTGAAGGATACGCATGTTTTTCAGAAAAAGATGAATTTCTATACGGCTGATTCTGAAGATCCGATTAAGTCGAGCCGTAGCCAGGTGAAGAATATAGACAAGAAGTCGTTGGAACTGAATTTGCAGGCTTATTTGGATTATGATAAGACTTTTGGCAAACATGGGGTAAAGGCTTTGCTGGGATATTCACAGATACATAACGAATACAGATTATTGAGTGCTCTGCGTAAAGACCTGCCGACAAATAATATGATCGGTGAGATCAATGCCGGTGATGTGACGACGCAGGAGACTGAAGGTACCAGTGTCGCTTATGCTTTGCGCTCGGTTTTCGGCCGTGTGAATTATGATTTTGACAGCCGCTATTTGTTTGAAGCGAACGTACGTTACGACGGTTCTTCCCGCTTTCCTAAAAATAATCGTTTTGGTGTATTCCCATCCTTCTCTGTAGGCTGGCGTCTGTCGGAAGAGAGTTTCTTCAATGCCGACTGGGTAGATAATCTGAAAGTCAGAGCTTCGTGGGGGCAGTTGGGTAACCAGGAGATAGATGATTATTCATTCTATAACACATATGCTTTCGGCTATGACTGTAGTTTCGGAAACGCTCTTTACTCCGGTATTTCTATCAATGATGTAATGGCTAACACGGCTATCACCTGGGAAAAGACCAATCAGACGGATATTGGTATCGATGCCGATTTCTGGGGTGGAAAACTTTCTTTTACCGGTGACTTCTTTATTAAGAATACGAATGCTATTTTGCTGAAATTACCGATTCCTGATATAGTCGGTGTGGATGCTCCGATGCAAAATGCCGGTAAGGTTCGTAATACGGGTGTCGAACTGGCATTTACCCATCGCAACCAGGTGAACGATTTTAAATATTCTACCTCTTTTAATTTCAGCTATATCCATAACGAGATTACGGACCTTAGCGGGGGAGATACACCGGGACGTTCTGTTGGAGACCCTGTAGATAATATTTATGGTTATGTTTGTGATGGTATTTTTAAGTCACAGGAAGAGATCGACAACTCGCCGAAGCAGATTTGGGGAGCACAACCGGGAGATTTGAAATATCGGGATCTGGACGGCAACAAGACGGTTGACCAGAATGACCGTCAGTCTTTGGGCTCAACATTCCCGAAGATCAATTTCGGTCTGCGTTTGAATTTCGAGTATAAGAACTTTGACCTGACAGCTTTATTGCAGGGTGCTGGTATGGTAAAAGGCATTGTAAAAGATGAAATCGGCAAGGCTTTCTATAACGGAGGAAAAGTGACAGACAGTTGGCTGGATCGCTGGACTCCGGAAAATCCGGATGCCACTTATCCTCGTCTGACGATCAGCAGTTCCAGCAGAAACTATATGACATCTTCTTTTTGGGCACAGAATGCTTCTTATCTGAAGCTGAGGAATCTGCAAATCGGTTATACCTTGCCGCAGAATATTCTGACCAATACGGGACTATCTAAACTAAGACTGTATTGCAGTATTGATAACTTATTTACAATCACAGGTTTCGACGGTCTGGATCCGGAAATGATCACGACTAAGACCTATTATCCTCTGACCAGAAACTACTCCTTTGGCGTTAATGTATCATTTTAATAGAAAGTAAGCTTATTATGAAAATCAAACATATATTATTGGCCTCTGTTTTGTTGACAGGCATGCTGACCGGATGTAATAATAATTTCCTGGAAGAAATTCCCCGGGATGAATTATCTGACGCTTCATTCTGGAAGAGTCAGGATGATGTGGAAAAATTCACGACTTCTTTATACAGATATACCCTGGAACCGGGGAATTTCGTGATCATGCTGGACGGCTATACGGATAATGCCGTTCCGGTTCATGTGTATAATGCCCAGGGAGAGATTTCCGCCGGTACGGCAACTTCTTCCAACTCTCATTTTCAACAGGTCTGGCAAACGACTTATCAGGGTATCCGCCGCTGTAATGTGTGCCTGCAGAATATAGACCAGGTTGAAATGGATGAAGCAGACAAGAATGTCTATAAGGGGGAAGTTTATTTCATGCGCGGATATTTCTATGCGACATTGCTCCGTTTGTATGGCGGGGTTCCATTGCTCGAAAAACCGTTGGAACTGAATGAGGCAATTCCAGCCCGTAACACCGAGGAAGAGGTCTATAATTTTGTGATTGCAGATCTGGATAAAGCGGCCTCTTTGCTTCCGGAAAAACAGGCTGAGGTAGGTCGTGCGACGAAAGGGGCGGCTCTGGCTGAAAAGGCGGTCATCAGTAATTTCATGAATAAATATGAGGATGCCGCCAGGTATGCTAAAGCGGTGATGGATATGAATGTCTATTCTCTGTATCCCAACTATGGCGATCTGTTTTCTCCGGATCATGAAAATAACCAGGAGGTGATCTTTGACCACCAGTATATGGAAAATGCCAAAGATTTTGACCTGGGCAGCTGGATCGACCAGTATTTCGCACCCCAGATGATGGGTGGATGGGAAGCGATGTCTCCCGCCAAAGATCTGATCGACTTGTATGAATGTAAGGATGGTAAATCGATCGGGGAGTCGGCGCTTTACGATGAGAATAATCCGTTTGCTAACCGCGATCCCCGCTTGGATTATACGATCCTGTACGACGGCAGCGAGATTGCCGGTAAAACATATAGTTCCGGTGCTGCTTTAGGTAACTCGACCCGTACGGGGTATTCTATCCGGAAATATGTGAATCCGAAAAATGATGGAATGAACTATCCGGGATGGACGAATTTTATCTATATTCGTTATGCTGAAATCCTGTTGATCTATGCCGAAGCTCAGAATGAAGTTTCGGGACCGGATGCCAGTGTATACGAGGCGGTGAACGATGTGCGTGCCCGCGTGGATCTTCCTCCTTTATCGGACAATCTGACTAAGGAACAAATGCGTGAAGCAATCCGTAAAGAGAAACGTGTGGAATTTGCCTTCGAAGGGGTTTATCTCTATGATACACGTCACTGGAAGACGACGGAAGCGGCTGTGACGAAGCCTGTCTACGGTAAGAGAGTAGATGGTGAATATGTATGGGTGGAAACACGTAAATTTGATCCTGAACGGGATTATCTGTGGGCTATTCCGTTGAATGAAATCGACCTGTCCAAAGGTTCTCTGGTTCAGAATCCGGGATGGTAAAATAAAGAATTGAAAGCATATGAATTATCGGTTTATCATTATACTGTTGTTTATTGTGTCTCCGGCCCGAATGCTTCGGGCTCAGGAGATTGTTCCGGCCGATTGTCCCAATCAGACGCAATTGGAGATGCAGAAGCGGGGGTATGGGATGTTCATTCATTTTGGAGTCAATACGTTTGATGAAAAAGAATGGTCGGATGGGACGATCCCTGTGGATAAGTACCGACCGGATTCATTGGACTGTGACCAATGGGTACGTGTGGCACGGGATGCAGGCTTTCGGTATGTCCTTTTGGTTACCAAGCATCATGATGGTTTCTGTCTGTGGGATAGCCGTTATACAACGTATGATGTTGCTTCTTCACCGGTAAAAACAGATGTGGTGAAGGCTGTCTCTGATGCCTGTAAGAAATATGGCTTGCAATTTGCCATTTATTATTCTCTTTGGGATCGTCATGAGCCGGTTTATCAGAATGCTGATTTTGGAGAGTATATCGATTATATGTCGAATCAGTTGACGGAACTGCTGACTAATTACGGTCCGGTTTGTGAAGTCTGGTTTGACGGCGGATGGGATAAGAAGCCGGAAGAGTGGCGATTGCCTGAAATCTATTCACTGGTCAAAAGGCTTCAACCCCATTGTGCTGTCGGGGTGAATCACACGATTGTCCTGAAGGAAGGGGAACGGGAGTTTGCGTTACCCGACTCTATGATCGTCGATAACAAATACACCTTTCAATATTTCCCCGGCGATTTCCGGCTTTGGGATCCGAAGATTGCTCATAAACAGGATAAAAAGCAGTATTTACATGATGGTCGGTCTTATTATCTGCCTTTTGAGCATACGCTTTGTATCAGTAAGGCATGGAACTGGTTCCAGAAAAAAGCACTTTCTCCCGTTCGTGACCTGGATGAACTGGAAGAGTTGTTTTACTGGTGTACGGATAATGATAATACATTGGTGGTAAATGTTCCGCCGGACCAGACCGGTCGTATCAGGGAGCATGAGGCTAACGCGGTGATTGCTTTGGGTAAACGGTTGGGTATTAAAAAAGGGGAACCACTTCCCCGGAACGGCTCTTTTCTGTCTTTACAATCGCCGGCTTTTGCCAGTTCCGTCTATGAGAATAACGAGTTGTTGTATGGGGCGGCATTGGCTACTGACGGAGGTATGCAGACTCGTTGGGCTGCTGCAGATACGACTGCTCTATTGACTATTCCACTGGACAAGGACAAGCCTTTCAATAAGATTGTCATTTTTGAATATTGTGATACTCAGAATGGTGAAGACGGATTTTCCAATTATCGGACTAACCGGATACAATCATACCGGATCGAGATTGAAAAGAATGGGCAGTGGGAGGCCGTATATGTCTCCGACGAACCGATGGGCGATTGTAAAGTCATCCGTTTCCCTTATCCTTACCAGACTTCACAGATACGTCTGAATGTTACCAAGGCTTCGGCTCCTCCTTCCGTATATGAATTTAATGTGATATACAAAGAATAAAACAGGAAGTTCCCTGGGTATAGATAAAAAAGTGCCTCTCTAAAGTTAAAACCAAAGGGGGGCACTTCTGTTTATCCGTTTATTCGTTATAACCTATTTTGAAGTATTGAAGCATTGAAGTATTGTTTTAAATTTATCCTGTGCAGTCAGGCAGGTATCGACAAGATATTCATGTGCTCTGTCCCATTCCTGCAAACCACGGTAATAGAACCATTTTAAATCTTCGTCTATGATGAAAGGTACAATGTTATTACTCAGGCATTCTTTAAACATGATCAGGCGTCCTACGCGGCCGTTTCCATCCTGAAAGGGGTGGATACATTCAAATTCTCTATGGAAGCCGATGACGTCTTCAATGGTTTTATTGCTTATGGCATTATAATTCGCCAGAAGCGTTTTAATCTGGGAGGACACTTCTTCGGGGGGACAGGTTTTATTCCCTCCGACTTCGTTGGGGAGCTTTTTATAGTCACCCACCAGGAACCAGTCTTTCCTGCTATCGGAAGTTCCGGACTTTAATGTATAATGGAGTTCTTTTATGAAAGTTTCTGTCAACTTTTTGGTTTTAGCTTTTTCGATAATCATGTCGATACATCTGAAATGGTTGGTTGTCTCGATTATATCATCGACATTTATCGTTTCGTTTGTTGCTCCGATTGTATTGGTTTCAAAGATGAATCGTGTCTGATCGTGGGTTAGCCGGCTTCCTTCGATATGATTTGAATTATAAGTGAGATCTACTTGAACACGATGGTATATTCCCCCGTTCAGTTTCATATCTTTTTGTTCTTTGAGTATATTAAGCAGTGGGTTTTCACTGAATCTTTTTGGCTTTTGGGAATCAGGAATCACCGCATCTTCCGGAATATTCCAGGTTTTTCCGGTTAGGAAAGCACCGGCTATTTTTCCTGTGGCACAATAATTGCGTACAGTCCTTTCAGGAAGATTCTGTTTTTTCGCAAATTCGCTGACTGAGTAATATTTCATAAGCGTAAATTGCCGTTATCGGCAAGAAATGTGTGTATTTTAGATGCAAATATATCGATTTCTTGCCGATAACGGCAAAATTACCTCGAAAAATCGTGTGTCAGATAACTTCGTTCAAGTCCAGATAACCGAATTGTATATCGTCATCCATGCACATAATGATTCGGTTGTTGTCTTCGTCATAACAGAAGCGGACTATTCTGTAACCTGTTTCCAATGTTTTTAGATAATCTCCGTTTAGGTTGAATACAAGAAATTTGGTCGGGTAGTAGGCTTCTGTGCGATGGTCTCCTCCGGAATAGGAAGCAATGATTTTGTCACCGCAAACGTTTACATTCCAGTAATGGCTGATATCTGAACTGTCGGCTGTCCAATCGGGACCGTAAATGTTGCATATCAGATCTCCGTCGAGATTACAGATTGTCATCAGGTCATGCCGGCTATAACATTGCAAATACATATTATGCTCTGTAGATACGGTAGAGGTAAATCGAACTTTCTTTATATCGGGATGTTCATATGTCATTAGTTCTATTTCTCCTGTGGCCATGTTCCATTTGGCTATATAAGGTTTAAAATTGTTTGTACCTATAGGTTTTATTACCCGGCCTATGCATAGAGTATCACTGATATATTGATATGTATCGGGAAACAAACTTGCTTTCATTTCCATTTTAACATCCGGCATATAATTCGGATTGGCTAGAATACTATCCGGATTATAACTGAATATCTTTCGTTTACCATGGTCCGTTACGTAAATTCTGCTGTGAGCCTTGTCATATTCCACATGGCCTACAATTGTTATTTCCCCGGGTCCCTGGCCTTTATAAGCGGTACTGGCAAGGTAGTGGAAATCATTTTTGTCAAATAGGTGTATTTGCTGGTCTGGTGATTCATAGTCGGTTATGATCAGGTATTTGTCTGCGATATAGGGCAGGGAGGTTCGACCTATCAGAACATCTTCGATCTCAATCTCCCTGACCTTATCCCGGACATTAACGATGTTATTTCGGCTTTTCTGGTATTTTTCCGTATCAGTTTTTTGGGTGCAACCACAGAATAGTGTGATTAGCAACAGGTAACTTAGTATATTTTTCATACAAATATTGATTTATAGTCTTTGATGTCGTAAATATAGAGATAATTACGAATGTATCGTAGATTTGAGGCTATAAATCTTCCTTTTTAAGAAGAAATACTTGTTTCCAAAGGTATTATTTCTATTTTTGTAATTAAACACCGTAATAATTTATGGAACAGCAAAAAACGGGTCTGCTACAGACGGTAAAAAATAAGATAAATGCATTCCTTCATGATAAAGAGCTGAAAGAGAAACTGTATGTGATCATTTTTGAATCGGATACGCCAAAGGGGAAACTGTTCGATGTCTTTCTGATCGGTTTTATCATTATGAGTGTCCTGGTCGTGATACTGGAGAGTGTGGTGACTTTTTCGGATCATTTCAGGCTGGCGCTTCAGATACTGGAATATGTGTTTACCGGCTTTTTTACTTTTGAGTATCTGGTGCGTATCTATTGCTCGCCGAAACCCAGGAAGTATATTTTCAGTTTTTTCGGTATTGTCGATTTACTGGCCACCTTGCCGTTATACCTCGGGTTTATATTTACCAGTGCGCGTTATTTGCTGATCATTCGTACTTTTCGCCTGATTCGTGTTTTCCGTGTGTTCAAGCTGTTTAATTTTCTGGAAGAAGGAAATTTGTTGCTGGTCTCCCTGCGGCTGAGCAGCCGTAAGATATTTGTTTTCTTCTTTTTCGTCTTGATCCTGGTGACCTCGATCGGAACGATTATGTTTATGGTGGAGGGGACGCAACCGAATACCCAGTTCAATAATATCCCCAATTGTATCTATTGGGCAATCGTTACCATGACAACTGTCGGTTATGGAGATATAACGCCTGTTACACCTGTCGGCCGGTTTATCTCTGCCTGCGTGATGCTGATCGGTTATACGATCATTGCTGTTCCGACCGGAATTGTCTCAGCCACAATGATCAAGGAACACCGGCGGAGAAGTGAACTGAGATGTCCGCATTGTTTCCGGACCGGGCATGAGGAGGAAGCAAAATATTGTAAATATTGCGGAGGGAAACTGGAGGAATAAAATAAAAGGTCTATATTTGCAGTGTTTAACCGATTAAATAGCCTATGGGCAAACCTATTACTCGGAAAAAAAATTCTGTTGGTTTATTAATAGGCGGTCGGTGTTATTAATAGCTTTGGCATCAAAGCTAAATTTTTTGCCGGATATTTTAATCGGTTAAATATAAAATTCAAATAACAAATGAACAGATCATGAGAAAGAAATTGCTAACCGTATTGAGTCTGCTGCTTGCTTATTCGGCAGTAGCCCAAATAGAAGGAGATGTGTACACTTGTGATGACGAATCTTATCGTTTATTGAAAGATTTATCGGATTCACAATTAAACAGAGGGGATATTTTTGTTTTTACAACAACCCATCAGGATTTGGCGTGGCTGAATAACCTGGATGCCTGTATAGCGGACCGCGATACCTTGTGGCTGACTCCTTTCCTGAAACGTCTGGCGGAAGAACCGGATTTCCGTATGGATATCGAACAAACCTCCATTCTGCGTGAGTATATACACCGCCATCCGGAAACAAAGCCGCTTTTCAGTAAGTATATGAATGAAGGTAGGATCTGTGTCGGGGGGACTTATATACAACCTTATGAAGAGATGTACTCGGGCGAATCGCTGGCGCGTCAGTTCTATTTGGGGACCCGGTGGCTGAAAAAGAATTTTGACGGATATAACTCATTGTCTTATTTCAATGTGGATGTGCCTGGACGTACTTTGCAGATGCCGCAGATCATGAAAAAGGCCGGTATAGATAATCTGGTGATCAGCCGGCATGAGTGCGGATTGTTCTATTGGGAGGCTCCTGACGGTTCGAAAGTACGTTCTTATACGCCGGGGCATTATATCTATTTTTACAATGTGCTGGCAAAAGAGGATACGGCTGCCATGAAAGAAATGGCTAAGGAATCGGTTTTGTGGTATACTAAATACAACGATGTGAAAAAGGCCCGTACCGTAATGCCTGCCATGTTGAACTATGAATTGTCGTGGGATCGGAAACCGGTGGAGAATTGTCCTGTCTTTATGGAAAAATGGAATAATATCCGGTATATCCGGAATGAACAGACCGGAAAAAAGACTAAAGTGAAACTTCCCCAATTCAAATATGCAACGGCGGATGAATTCTTTCATACCCTGGACCATTCTACATCGGCTTTACCGGTTGTCAAGGGAGAGCGTCCGAATGTGTGGCTCTATATTCACGGACCTTCCCATGAGCAGGCATTGACTGCCAGCCGGAAAGGTGACCGTTTACTTCCGTCGGCGGAAAAAATGTCCTCTTTTCTAGCCTTGACAAGCGGCTCGTTTGACAGGTATCCGTCCGATTTGCTGAATGAAGCGTGGGAAGCTAAGATTTATCCTGACCATGGCTGGGGTGGTAACGGAGGAATCATGACGGATAATACATTTCAGCGTAAATATGAATTTGCTCTGGGGGTAGCCGAAAAGGTGATCGATGCGCAGGCCTCAACTTTGGCCTCGGGAGTGAAAACTGAGTCTGCCAAAGGGCGTGCGGTCGTTTTGTTCAATAACCTGTCTTTCGTCCGTACAGCTCCGGTGAGTATAGATGTTCGTTTTGAAGAAGGATATGCACGGCAATTGGCTGTTAAGGATTATCAGGGAACAGCTGTCCCTTCCCAACTGACCGGTGCTGTCTATTATCCGGATGGCTCGATAGAGAAAGCCCGGGTTCATTTTGTAGCGGAAAAGGTGCCTTCCATGGGACTGAAAACCTATTATCTGAATGCATCGGATGCTCTTGCCGACATTTCCCGACCGGCGGCCAGCGTGATAGAAAATAAATATTACCGGGTGGAACTGGTGAATGGAGGTATCAAACAGATCACGGATAAAGAGAGTGGCAGGCAATTGCTGAATACCGGCAAGTTTTTGGGTGGCGAGGTGATCTCCATGCATTCGTATGGTAACGGTGCCGGAGAATTTGATGCGGTGCAGCAGCCGGATATGGAAGGTTTTGACAAAACGTCCGCTCATCCGTCGGCCTGGACGATCGTGGAGGAAGGTCCGGTCTTTTCTGCTTATAAGCTGCGTACTCCTATCCGTAATGCCGTGATCGAACAGGTGATCCGTGTCTATCACCAGACTAAAAAGATCGATATGGATGTGGCTTTGCTGAATTGGGATGGCGTTATGTTCCGCGAATACCGTCAGATGTGGCCGCTGGCATTCAAACAGTCGGTCGTTTCTTACGAGGTTCCTTACGGTGCTTTGACTGTCGGGCAGGATGAGATGCCGGGAGCGGCAGGCGAACGTTATTATGTGGAGAACAAGAAACAGCGTCCGCGCGGTATAGGAAACTGGTTAAGTGCCACGGACGGGGAATGGGCTGTGACGTTAAGCTCGTCGGTTGCCGTTGCCGATTATGTCGATCCGACCGATAATCCGGTCGATTATACGGTGCTTCAGCCGATTTTACTGGCTTCCCGGAAGAGTTGCCATCCACTGGGGAATGATTTCTTTCAACCCGGAGATCATTTCTATCATTTCTCACTGACTTCACATCCGGCAGGAGGGCGGACAAGGGAAGAATTCGGTTTGTCAGCCAATGAACCGCTGGTTGCTGTTTACAATCCGATAGCTTATAGTGATGCAGCTATTCCGGAACAGTATTCGTTTGTGTCGGTCGATAATCCGAATGTGATCATTACGGCAGTAAAGAAATGCGAGGATGATAACAGCCTGATTATCCGTCTGTATAACTGTACGGATAAAGAAGAGAAAGTGACATTGGATCTGGCTGCCTCCCCGAAACAGATAATCCGTACAAACCTGATCGAGGAAGAGGATGTTCCGGTAGACGGGATTGTATTGGGTAAATATGCGATTGAAACTTATAAAATAATACTTTGAATAAAACGAACCTATGAGAATGAAGCAAATGAAATCGGGGGTAATGCTCCTTTTGGCGGGAATAGGACTATTGGGGGGATGTACCTCTTCAAAACAGGAGGTGTCCGGAGAACTTGAATCTCTAGTACAATATGTAGAACCACGTATAGGAACGGCACATTGCCGCTGGTTCCATTTTGCTCCGGGGGCATTGCCTTTCGGATTGGCTAAACCGGCTCCGGCGACCAATGCACATGTGGGGAATAAATCAGGCTGGGAGGCTACCGGATATGATTACAGGGATACGTCGATAGAAGGATTCCCTTGTCTGCATGAATTTCAGGTGGGTGGTATCGTACTGATGCCGACGGAAGGCCCGTTGAAGACTGTACCCGGGGCGGTCGGTTCTTCCGGGGAAGGCTATCGTTCGGCTTTCGACCATACGGACGAGATCGCTACAGCCGGTTATTATTCCGTTCTGTTGAAAGATTATAATATAACCGCGGAGCTGACGGCAACGAAACGGGTTGCTTACCAGCGTTTTTCATTTCCGGAAAGTAAAAATAGCCGTATATTGTTCGATATAGGTAACCGGCAGGGGGATAGCGGACCTGCACAGGATGCTGAGATTATCATTACTGACGATGGCTTGGTAGAAGGTTGGGTGACAACATTACCCGAATACAGTAAAAAGTATCAGGCAGGAGCCACGGTCACCATGTATTTTTCTGCCCGGTTGGATAAAAAGCCTGATTCGTTCGGCACTTTCATCGGTGAAAAGGTGCAGGAAGGGGCACGTGCCGTCAAAGGTGTCGGATCCGGAGCTTATCTGACTTATAAAACGACTGAGGGAGAATCCATTACTGCCCAGGTCGGTTTGTCGTATACTTCTGTGGCAAATGCCCGTTTGAATCGGGAGACAGAGACGGATCACGGAAAACTTTCATTCGATGAGGCCCGCGAAGCTTCCCATAAAACCTGGGAGGAGTATTTGGGTCGTATCCGGGTGGAAACGCCGGTTCGTGAAGATAAGGTGAAATTTTATACCGGGTTGTATCATGCCGTATTGGGACGCGGATTGGCCAGCGATGTCAACGGGGCTTATCCCCGCAATGACGGAACTTGCGGACAAATACCTTTGAAAGAGGGTAAACCTGCGTTTTCTTTTTATAATACCGATGGTATCTGGGGTGGGCAATGGAATCTGATACAGGTTTGGGCACTGGCTTATCCGGAGTACCTGTCTGATTATGTGAGTACTCATCTGCAGGTGTATAAAGATGCCGGTTGGTTGGGAGACGGGATTGCTTGCAGCCGTTTTGTATCCGGGGTAGGAACGAATCAGCTGGGGAATGTGATCGCTGCCGCTTATCAGTGCGGTATACGTGACTTTGATGTGGAGACAGGGTATGCTGCTGCCCGTAAGAATGAATTGGATGGTGAAAACCGTCCGATGGGGGCGGGTAAGCTGGATACGGATAAGTTCGTGAAGTATGGATACGTGCCTCATCTGGACAAAGGGACCGGGGCTGATGAAGCCTGGATGTTCTCTGCTTCACATACGCTGGAGTATTCTTTTGGTGCTTATGCTGTTGCCCAGATGGCTAAACAGTTAGGTAAGACGGACGATTATGAGAAGTTGATGGATCTGTCGAAAGGCTGGGAACGTATCTATGACTCTGAACTGAACTTGATCCGCCCTAAAACGGAGGACGGGCGTTTTATCGAAAATTTCGACCCGATGCAGGTCTGGCGCGGATTCCAGGAAGGGAATGCCTGGCAGTATACTTTCTATGTGCCTCATGATGCTAAAACATTGATCGGGAAGATGGGAGAGGATGTCTTTAACCAGAGGTTGGATAGCATCTTCCTCGTTTCGCAGAAAAAGATATTCAGCGGAGGAATGGAAATCGATGCATTTTCGGGTCTGCAGTCTTTGTATAATCAGGGGAACCAGCCTTGTCTGCATATTTCCTGGTTGTTTAACGAATCCGGTCGTCCGGATTTGACTCAGAAATGGGTGAGAGCTATTTTAGATGAATTTTACGGGACAGACGGGATACATGGTTATGGCTACGGACAGGATGAGGATCAGGGGCAGCTGGGTGCCTGGTTCACTATCTCTTCTATTGGGCTTTTCGATATTACCGGGTTATCTGCTGCGGATCCCTCTTTTTCCGTGGGTAGCCCGTTGTTCGATAAGATAACCATACAGCTGAATGATACATATTATAAAGGCGATTCATTTGTCATCGAAGCAAAGAATAACAGCAAGGAAAATACCTATGTACGGAAACGGCTGCTGAACGGGGAAGCGTTGGACGGGTTACGTATTCCTTTCAGTACGGTTACTTCCGGCGGTCGTTTGGAGCTGGAAATGTCTGCTTTGCCTGTAGATACGAATTAAAAAGAAAAATGGGTGCCTCTGGGGTTTTAACTATAATTTTTCATGAATTTATATATCTTTGCGTGTAAGAATCTGGAAAGTATATAAAGAAAGAATTTATGAAAACACTACTTGTTACTACCTTGGGGGCATTTGTTATTACACTTGTATTTGTTGCCGGAGGGTATACTTTGTATCGTATAGAAGTCAATTTCACAGTGTCGGTCGTGATGCTGGGTATTGCCTGGATGGTTTCGCTTTGGTTGTTATATTCAACAGTTTTCAGCAAAAAGAAGAAAGGGATCATTTCCTGGCGGAAGCATTAATGCCGGTCAGTCTTTCGAACTGTTATTTATATCTTTCCACGTATCTTTTATAACATACCATAGGACGCAAACGATCATTACAAGCATGACTGCACTGCCTCCTACGCTGATGATTGTTTTTATGTATTGATCCATCTTTTCTGTGATTAAAGTTTGTAGATTTTAAGATTACCCGCTAAAGGTAAGCATAAGATTTTCAAAAAAAAGATTTCCTGGTGAAAAGTGCCGATGTTTGTCTGATTTCTATTTCTCGAAAAAGGCTAAAAATAATAGCCGTTGTTAAAAAATCCATATATTTGCATTCCTATGGAGGTCAATCGGGAAGCTGAATATATGGAAAAACTGGGACAGGGGGATCATAAATCGTTTGATGCCCTGTTCGTATTATATCATCCGAGAGTGAAGAACTTCTTATTGGGGTTTGTCAAGGATGAGGAAGAAGCTTGCGATATGGCACAGGATATTTTCTTTAAGCTTTGGACGAATCGCGAAAGTATCTCCCGGGTCAGTTCCCTGAAAGCTTATCTCTACCGGATGGCACGGAATATGGTATATGATTATTTTGAGCACAGCCTGGTGAAAGAAAACTATGAACAGAAAATCCAATTGTCTTCTAACGGGTATTCGGATCTGATCGAGGAAAATATTTACGCCAAGGAGTTGTCTCTCCTGATCGATATCGCTATTGAACAGATGCCGGAACAGCGGCGGCGTATTTTTAAGATGAGCCGGAAAGACGGGTTGTCGAATGAAGAAATCTCCCTGAAATTGGAAATAAACAAACGGACTGTTGAAAACCATATAACACAAGCTCTTGCCGACTTGCGTGAGATTCTGAAAAATACTTCTTTATTACTTTTTTGAAAAAAAACGTCTTTTGACTGTGTGTGCTCTCCCGCTCTCCCGTCTTTTATATAAACGGGGAATGAAATGGCAAATAGAACAATACATACATTAATCTCGAAATTCTTCGGAAATGATCTTCCGAAAGCTGTTCAGCATGCTTTCGGTAAATGGTTCATAGGAGGAGCGCATCAGCAGGAAAAAGAAGAGGCCATGCAGGTGCTTTGGGAAGAGGTGCCGGCACAGGCGGATGAGCGGACGCTGGAGGAATTGAATAAAATCCATGATCGTATACAAAAAAATTCACATCCGGCGGCAAAACGTACTTTGCATCGGCTGCTTATACGGGTCGCAGCTATTTTATTGTTGCCGTTGATCGGTGCTGCCAGTGCTTATTTTGTTATGCAGCATCAACTGGAGGTGCTCGAACCCGAATGGGCGGAATGTTTTGTCCCGAATGGTGAAAAGAAACAGATCACACTGTCTGACGGTTCTGAGGTTTGGTTGAATTCCGGTTCGTTACTGGTTTATTCTGCCAAGTTTGAAGGTAGCCGGCGTTCGATTTACTTGAACGGGGAGGCGAGTTTCAAAGTGGCCAAGGATCCGGAGAAACCGTTTATTGTAAAAACCGGTCATATGGAAATAGAAGCTTTGGGTACGGTCTTTAATGTGGAAGCTTATTCGGATTCCGAACTGACCATTGCGACATTGGAAGAGGGGAAGGTACGGGTCGATACGGATCTGGCAAAAGGTGAGCCTATTATTTTGCATCCGGATGAGCAGGTGGTGTACAACAGCCAGCTGAAAACGGTTTCAAAAACGGTGGTGGATGCCGGCAGGGTTCTACAGTGGAAACATGGTTATCTGACGTTTCAGGGGGCTTCTTTCGATTATATTGTAAAAACGATCGAACGGAAGTATGATGTAACGATCAATTATGAAACGGGAAAGTTTGCGGGACGTAGTTTTACCATGAAATTCAGGCCGGATGAGGGATTGATCCAGGTGTTGGATATCTTGAAAGAGATGGTGAACGGATTGAATTACAGGATGAAAGGTAATATAATATACATCAACTAAAAAAGGAGGATACTTTTATGAAAAAAAGAACCCGGGAAGACGACGCCAATCAGAACTCCCCGGATTTGAAATCGTAGTGAACACCCATTAATAAATCACTTGAAACAGGTGATAAATAATATAGTATTCAACTTTAAAATCTAATTTTACAAAGATATGGAAATATACCTGAAAACACAACGGAATAAACGGAATAGTTTGTTCCGGGTATCAATAATGTCTTTTCTTTTCTTTTTCTTGCAGTATTCCATAATTTGGGGACAGCATGTTACTTTCTCCGGAACTAGTCTGACCGTTAAAAAAGCATTTACAGAAATCGAGAAACAAACGGATATGTCGGTCGATTATGACGAGTCAGTTCTGAATATTCACAAGAAAATAAATGTATCTACCGACAGCAGAGGGCTGGATGAGGCATTGAATCTGATTTTGCAGGGAACAGGTTGTTCTTATGTGATCAAAAATAATCATATAGTTATTTCTGCAGAAGCGAAAGAACAGGATAAGAACAATGATAATACATTGGTGATAACCGGTACCATAACAGACGAACATGGAGATCCTATCATAGGTGCGAATGTGATGGAGAGAGGTACAACCAATGGCTGTATTTCTGATATAAACGGTGGTTACTCTTTGAATGTTAAGAGTAATTCTGTTCTTCAGATATCCTATATAGGTTATATCACGAAAGAAATTGCGGTGAATAACCAGAAAGTAGTCAATGTCCGTTTGATAGAAGACACACAGAATCTGGATGAAGTAGTCGTTGTCGGTTACGGTGTACAGAAGAAAGTGAATCTGACCGGTGCTGTTTCAGTAGTGAAAGGGGAGGAAATGACCAAGCGTCCTGTAACCAATGCTACTTCCATGCTGCAGGGGCAGATTCCTGGTTTACGTGTCGTGAACGGTTCGGGACAGTCCGGAAATAATAAGGTGAGTTTGCGTGTACGTGGTCAAGGTACATATTCTGATGCGGGCTCTGATCCGTTAGTATTGATAAATGGCGTTCCGGGAGATCTTTCCGCATTAGATCCTAATGCTATAGAAAGTATATCTGTGCTGAAGGATGCTGCTTCTGCAGCTGTATATGGGGCACGTGCAGCGAACGGTGTTGTGCTGGTGACAACCAAGACTGGTATAAATAAAAAGACATCGATCAGTTACTCGGGAAATTTTGCCGTTTATTCTCCGACTCGAATGTTGAAGGTTGTAACTAATTCGGTTGATTATATGAATTTGTGGAATGAGGCGAAGGCAAATTCCGGAATATCTTCCGGCTTATATCCGCAGGATGTCATTGATCAATATAAAAATGCGCGACCGGGCGATCCGGAATATCCTAATTATGATTGGTTGGGAGAACATATTCACAGTGCATTCTCTCATAATCATAACGTGGCCGTTTCAGGAGGTTCTGAAAAGATGTCCTATAATGTCTCTATGTATTATGCCGATGAGAACGGAACAATGGATGGACATGGATATAAGAAGTATAATTTTACGGCTGATTTACAGAGCCAGATAACCAAATGGATGAAATTCGGTTCGTATGTAGGCTTCATGCGTGGAGATAGAAAACGTCCTTATGAGGGAGGTGTGGACGGTAGTTTTACTTCTATTTTTGCACAGGCTCCGACTTATGGTCCGCAGCGTACTGACGGTTCATGGGTTTATAAAGCTTATCCATGGGAAAGTAACAATAAGAATGTGATTGCTTTGGTTGGAAATGATGCCTTACGTAAAAATACGAGTTATGATGTGAATGCGCAGGTATGGCTGACAATTGATATTGCCAAAGGATTATCATGGCATACCAAAGGTGCAGTTCGTATGATTGCTGAAAGAGAAAAGGAATGGCGTCCGCTGGTAAATCTTTACAATTATCATACAGGCGAGTACATGAATGAGTTGGATGTCGGTGCAAAGGGATTGAACTCGAATGATTATCATACATTCTATACTTATTTGTATTCTTATTTGAAATATGATGTATCTACAAAAGATCGGAATCATAACTTTGGTCTTCAGTTGGGATATTCACAGGAAACGAATGATTATGACTGGCTGAAGGGATATAGAAAAGATTTTCCGTTCCCGTTGACAGAGATCGATGCCGGATCAAAGGAACTGCAGGAAGCTGAAGGAAATCTGGAACAATGGTCATTGATGGGAGTTTTCGGACGTTTTAATTACAATTACAAAGAGCGTTACCTGTTTGAAGCTAATTTCCGTTATGATGGTTCATCCCGTATCAATCCCGATGATAGATGGGGTATATTCCCTTCTTTCTCTGCCGGTTGGAGACTAACAGAAGAACAATTCATGCAAAATCTTCATTGGTCGTGGTTGAACAGTCTGAAAGTGAGAGCTTCGTGGGGACAGTTAGGTAATCAAAATATAGGTGTATATCCTTATCAGGCCGTTATGGAAAATGAAGGAAATTATACATTCGATAATTCGTCTTTATCCACAGGGTATGCACAAACAAAATATGCGAACCGAAACATTACCTGGGAGACAACGACTGTGACAGATATAGGTCTGGAAGCTACGGTTTTCAATGGACTGAATGTTACATTTGACTGGTATAAAAAAAGCACGAAAGATATTCTTCGTAATGCCCAGGTGACAGGTTCTTTAGGATTGGAGGCTCCTGTTATTAATAATGGTGAGATGGAAAATAAAGGGTTTGAAGTAAATGTGCAGTATGTGAATAATATCAAAGGTGGTCTTTTCAAAGGATTGACATATAATGCCGGTTTCTATTTCGATCGCAACAGGAATAAGGTAACTAAGTTTGGTTCTGAAGAAATTTCTGGACATTATCTGCGTAAAGAGGGGTTACCTTATAACTCTTATTATATGCTGGATTGTATAGGGATCTTCAAAGATGAAGAAGATGTGAAGAATTCTCCGAAACAGTTCAATGATAATACATTGCCGGGTGATTTGAAGTACCGTGATGTGAATAATGACGGTGTGATCGATAATGATGACCGTATGGTGATAGACGGACGCTTCCCGAAATTTGAATATGCAGTAAACTTATCGGCTAACTGGAAAGGATTTGATGTCTCTATTTTGATGCAGGGTGTTGAAGGTAAGAAACATTACGTGACAGATTGGGGATTACAGCCGTTCCGTCAGGGAAGTGCACCGACAATCGATTATGTGAAATACCGCTGGACGGAAGACAATCCTGATAATGCGAAATATCCCAGAATGTATTTTGATAACTTTGGTGGCAGTAAGAATACGAGAAAAAATTCATACTTCCTGAAAGATGCTTCTTACTTGCGTTTGAAGAATGTTACGATCGGTTATACGATCCCTGCTGAGCTGACGAGAAAATTATTGGTAGAACGGATACGTGTATTTTTCTCCGGTGATAACCTGGCGACGATCACTAATTATCCGGAATTAGACCCTGAAAGAGAAGATGACGGTCGTTTCGTCGCTTATCCTCAGAATAAGATTTGTTCATTTGGTATTAACGTCCAATTTTAATTCGATATGGTTATGAAAAAAGCTAAATATTATTTGCTTCTGATATTGGCAGTTGTAATGAGCGGATGTGATGATTTTTTGGAAAAGAATCCGCCATCCAAACCCTCAGAAAATACTTTCTGGAAACAGAAAAGTGATTTGGATATGGCTTTGACAGCCTGTTATGGCACAATGACAAAGTTTGATCACGGTTATTTTTCATTTGGTATGCCTCAATGGGATAGCTTTGTCGATAACTGTCGTAGTGTGGAGGAAGGAATCACTTTTGATGTTTTCCAGGGAAATATAGACCCGTCGACAGCCGGTATTATTCAGGATGTTTACAAAGGAGCTTATGTCGGAATAACCCGTATGAATTTGTTCCTTTATCAATTGGATAAGTATGAAAATACGGATTTGTCGGAATCGGAAAGGAACTTCAGTAAGGGACAGGTTCTTTTTTTGAGAGCATTCTATTATTCCTTTTTATACAGATGTTATGGTGATGTTCCGTTGATCGTGGAACCTTTGGATTTGGAAACACAGTATCAGCCGAAGGTTGAAGCGGCAAAGATTCTGGAGCAGATTTATACGGATTTGAATGATGCAATCAACTTGTTACCAGATAATACCTATCTGGAATTGCCTGGCAGAGTAACCAAAGGGGCTGCTCTTGCACTGAAAACCAGAATGATGCTTTATGATGCCTATAATACGGATGGCAAAGCCGATGTGGAAAAAATGAGGAATGCCTTATCCGTTGCAGAACAGATAAAAGGATATAGATTGTGTGATGATTTCGAAAGTATTTTTCAGGGATCCGCCCAGGAAACAAATCCGGAAATTATTTTCTCAACTAAGTATCTGGCACCTAATAACTGGCATAAAAGTGATTTGTGGTTTGGCGCGTGGCTACGTTGTGCACCTCTGACCAATTTTGTAGAGGAGTTCGAATTTAAGGATGGTACACCTTTCTCTGAAGAAAGTGATCTGTATAATCCAGAGAATCCGGTAGAGAACCGTGATCCCCGACTGGATATGTCCGCTTTTTACCTGCAATTGAAAATAGGTGATGTTGAACAACCTGTTACGGGGGATTTACCAACTAAATATGGTTTGAAGAAGTTTGTGACCCGTGACAAAACTCAATATCCGATCGGATATAATACACGTAGTGATCAGGACTGGGTACATTTCAGATATGCTGAGGTACTGCTGGCTATTGCCGAAGCGGAAAATGAAGTGAACGGTCCTACGCAGAAAGTGTATAATGCGATCAACAGTATACGTGCCCGTAAAGGGGTTGATATGCCTCCGTTGCCTACAGGTTTGAGCCAGGCACAGATGCGTGAAAAGATTCGTCATGAACGGCGTATTGAGTTAGCTTTTGAAGGTCATCGTTATTTTGATTTGAAACGTTGGCGTATTATTGGAGAAATAATGAATAACTTTGACGAACCGACATTGCCGTTGTATAAATCCGTGTTTGAGGATCGTTTCTACTTATGGCCGATACCTCAAAGCGAAATCGACAAGAATAACGGCGTATTGGTTCAGAACCCGAATTACAAATAAAAGAAAGATATGGATAAGTTAATCAGAAATCGTGGATTACTTCTGTCATTGGGAAGTATGACTGTTTTGAGCGGGTGTGCCCAACAACCGCAGGAACAGAAAAAACCGAATATTGTATTCATCTTTGCGGATGATATGGGATATGGCGATGTTTCGGCATTCAATGAAAATTCGAAGATACAAACAACGAATATTGACCGCATAGCGAATGAAGGTGTTGCTTTTACGGATGCCCATTCCAGTTCGTCTGTCAGTACGCCTTCCCGGTATAGTTTGTTGACGGGCCGGTATAACTGGCGTTCAGATCTGAAATCCGGCGTTTTGATGGGATATAATAAGGCACTGATCGCTCCTGATCGCCGGACAATCGCTTCTGTCCTGAGAGACCAGGGATATCAGACTGCTTGTATCGGAAAATGGCATTTGGGCTGGGATTGGAATAACATAGAAGCAGGAAAGGATAGTGTGGATTTCAGTAAACCTATTACAAACGGACCGACAACACGTGGCTTTGATTATTTCTATGGAATTATTGCTTCTCTGGATATGGCTCCGTACGTTTATGTAGAAAATGATATGCCGACAGCTTTGCCGGACAGGGAAACTGTAAATGATGGTATGAAGTATTGGCGTAAAGGCCCGACAGCATCGGATTTTGATCATGAACAAACTTTACCCAATTTTATTAATCGGGCCGTAGATTACATTCATGATAAGTCAAAGGATGATAAACCTTTCTATCTGTATCTTCCGTTACCGGCTCCTCATACACCTATCCTGCCTATTAAAGAGTATCAGGGTAAATCCGGTCTGAATCCGTATGGAGATTTTGTCTTGATGGTGGATGATATGGTTGGTAAAGTCATGAATGCATTAAAAGAGGCTGGTGTGGACGATAATACGATCTTGGTATTCAGTACGGATAACGGATGTAGTCCTCAGGCTAAATTCGACGAACTTCAGGAAAAAGGACATTATCCCAGCTACATTTATCGTGGACATAAAGCTGATCTTTTTGACGGTGGTCATCGTATCCCGTGTGCAGTTCGTTGGCCGGCAAAGATTAAACCGCATACCGTTAATCAAACGGTTTGTCTGACTGACTTCTTCGCCACATTCGCCACGATAGCCGATTATCAGCTGAAGGACTCCGAAGGAGAAGACAGTTACAACATTCTCCCTTTGTTGTTGAATGAAAAAGAAGGTGATGTCATTCGTGAAGCCACCGTTCATCATTCGATAAACGGTGATTTTACGATTCGCAAAGGCGAATGGAAACTGTTATTATCACCGAGTTCCGGTGGTTGGAGTTTCCCGAAACCTGGTACGGATGACGAGGTAATCAAAACATTACCATTGATCCAGCTTTACAACATGAAGACCGATCCGGCAGAAAAAAATAATGTATATGCCGAACATCCTGAAGTAGTAAAAGAATTGAAAGACCTGATGATCAAATATGTGAAGGAGGGTCGCAGTACTCCGGGTACTCCGCAGAAGAACGACGGACCGGAAGTCTGGAAGCAGTTGAGTTGGATGGAGGAATAAAA
>NZ_QUKD01000011.1:80568-88883 GCF_003480915.1 Parabacteroides sp. TM07-1AC
AACGACGGACCGGAAGTCTGGAAGCAGTTGAGTTGGATGGAGGAATAAAAACCATTCGAACTCTTGAAAAGTCCTGGAAAACGTTTACTTTTGTTTCCAGGACTTTTTTATTTATTGGAAAAGGAAGATGTTAACAGAAAAACGGATAGTACCTTATAGTTTTGAGGAAATATATGTTTCATATTTCTCCAGGATGAAGTATTTTGCTTTAGAATATGTATTATCTGAAGAGGATGCAGAGAATATTGTACAGGATGTTTTTACCGAACTATGGGAAAGAAAAGAATTACTTACTTATAATATTAATTTAGTCGCATTCCTTTTTACCTCTATAAAAAACAGATGTATAGATCATTTGCGGCACCGTACAGTTGTTCAGGAAGCTGTTGATAAAATACAGGAAGAATACTTGATGACTTTACGGGTTAAGCTTGCTTCTTTGGAATTGTTTGATCAGTCTCTTTTTTCGGAGCAGGAAATAGAGCGAATTGTTACTGAAATAATTGATTCACTGCCGGATAAATGTCGTGAGATATTTATAAAAAGCAGAGTGGAAGGGAAAAAACAGAAAGAGATTGCTGCAGAATTGAATCTGTCGCTTAAAACTGTTGAAAACCAAATGAATATAGCTTATAAAAAGATAAAAGCTGAATTAAAAGATTATTTGCCTCTTCTTTTGTTCTTTTTGAATAATTAAAAAAATAAATACCCTTTTGGGGGTTTTCTCTCCTTCATCCGTTTATTAAATACAATACGGAAAATATGGACGAACGAATATATAAATATTTTTATGAGGAACTTTCCCGGGAGGAACGTTTATCCTTGTTGCGGGATGTAGAGGTTGATGAAGCTTTGCGAAAGGATTTTGCAGAGTTACAGAATATGCATGCATTGATGAATCTGGGACATCAGTTGGAAAACAAGGTAATCGGTAAGCAAAAGTATAATCAGTTTATTTCGCGTAAGCAGCATGGCGTTTCGCAAAAAAGATGGTTGCGTTGGGGTAACTATGCTGCTCTTATTATTATGTTGGTGGTTTCTTCGAGTCTGTTGACATACCAATATATGCAAATTAAGATGCAGCAGGAATTATCTCCCGATTCAATGAATACTTTGTATACACCTGCCGGGCAGCGGGCACAATTGGTTCTGCAGGATGGGACGGAGGTCTGGTTGAATGCAAAATCCAAATTGATATATCCTTCACAGTTTACAGGTAAAGAAAGAAAGGTAGTAGTGGAGGGGGAAGCTTTTTTTAATGTGGCTAAGGACTATGAAAAACCATTTATCGTTTCATCACAAGATGTGGATATGAAGGTTTTGGGGACACAGTTTAATGTGTACTGTTATCCAGAAGCCGGCTATATTCAGACTAGCTTGCTGGAAGGTTCCGTTCGTGTCTTTTTTCAGGATAAAGAAAGTGAGGGAATCACTTTGAAGCCCGATCAGCAGGTGACAGTCACCGGAGGAAAAATGGTTGTAGAACCGATTTCTTTGAATGATCATTTTTTATGGCGTGAAGGTATTTATGCTTTTGAGAATGAACCTTTGATAAATATACTAAAGAAAATGGAATTGTATTATGATGTAAAGATCATGGTTAAGGATACTTCTTTATTCAATGATACTTATACCGGTAAATTCAGGCAGCGTGACAGTCTTGATGATGTATTCCGGGTGTTACAGCAGATACGAAAATTCAAAGTAGAAAAAGATAAAGATAAAAATATTGTGACCTTGAGTAAATAACATGTTAAACTAAAAACAGAATGCGTATGAAGAAATAACAATCGTAAAAAACAAAAGCGGCAGAAGCTACCAACAACTGCCGCCGATGTAAAGCAAACACAAGTCGTAAAATTTTAGTATTCACTTTTAACATTGAACAAATGTATGAAAAGAAAAACTTTGTTACAGCACTTTGCTGTGCTTAATAACAGCATTAAAGATTTTTTTAGGATTATGAGAATATCACTGTTACTTTTATTTGTCTGTGTATGTCAGTTAATGGCAACTGATATGGATGCACAAAATACAATTGTTAAAATCAAACAGAATAATATTTCTGTTAAACAGTTGATAAAAGAGATCGAGTCGCAGACTGACTATTTGGTCGTATTCCGGAATCAGGATGTGGATGTGGATAAGTTGATTTCTTTTAAAAAGACATCAGCCAAAGTTGCTGATCTTTTAGAAGAAATGTGCAAAAATGCAAATATTAATTTTGTATTTGCAAGTAATTACATTACTCTATCGAAAAAGCAAGCTGAAGCGGAACAGGGAAAGAAAAAAGTAGAGGGGACTGTTACTGATGTAAAAGGCGATCCTATTATCGGTGTAAATGTTGTGGAAGTTGGGACAAATAATGGTATTATTACCGATATAGACGGAAATTATTCATTGGAGGTTGATGACAATGCAACCATTCAATTTTCTTTTATAGGTTATTTGAGCCAAAGTGTGGCAGTACAAGGAAAAAATGTCGTAAACATAAAACTTCAGGAAGATATGCAAGCATTGGATGAAGTTGTTGTGGTTGGTTATGGTACTGCTAAGAAAAGTGATTTAGCCGGCTCTGTTGTTCGTGCGGATCTGGGTACTTTACAGGAATCTCCCAGTATCAGTTTGGGTTCCGCCTTACAGGGAACTGTTCCGGGGCTGAATGTGGGTGCGGTCACAGAGGCTGGTAAGGGACCGGATATGTCAATCCGTGGACGTACATCCATCAGCGGAGGAAATTCACCGCTGATTGTTCTGGATGGTATTATATTCCGTGGAAATATGGTCGATATCAATATGAATGATGTGGAATCAGTAGATGTATTGAAAGATGCCAGTGCCGCGGCTATTTACGGTTCCGAAGCCAGTAATGGTGTTATCCTTATTACGTCGAAGACTGGTAAGGTGATGAGTAAACCGACTATCGAATATAGCGGCTCTTTTTCTTACCAGCAACCGACTAATAAGGATATGTTTCCTGAAGGGAGAGACGGTTTCCTTCGTAAGATTAGCGATCGTTTTCTGGAAGAGAGCAGAACCGGTAACGATATGCTGACAATGAATCCGAACTGGGATGTAACGAAACATTTGATGGATGGAAATACATTGGCTGGTTATAATGCCGGAACAGAAACAGACTGGTGGGACTTGCTGACGAATGATATGCCGTATATCCAAAATCATAATTTAAGCGTGAGAGGAAAAAATGAACTGAGCAGCTATTATTTCTCTATGGGATATACGGATCAGCAGAACCTTATTATCAATGATACTTATAAACGTTATAACGTCAGGGTTAATATGGATACCAAAATCACTAATTGGTTGAAGGTGGGGGTACAGTCTTTTTTTACAGTCAGTGATTATTCGGGAGTGGCTCCGACATTATCAACAGTTGTCAATTTGCCTCCGATTGTTGCAGTGACGGATGAAAGCGGGGAATATATTAAAGAACCGTATAAAAATACGACCAATCCGTTGCTTCAGATAGAGCAGGATGATGTAAACAAGCGTTATAACTTATTCGCTAATTTTTATGCGGATGTTGATATTCCTTTTATCAAAGGTTTAAACTACCGTATGAATTTCTCACAGAATTTGATTGAAGGGAAAGAGTATAATTATAATGCACTGGGACAAAACTTTACAGGGAAAGCTTCAAAGATGAATTCCAGTCAATACAACTGGACAGTCGATAATATTGTCTCTTACAAACGTACATTTGGGAAACATTCTATCAATGCGACTTTCGTATATGGTGTTGAAAAGCGACAATATGAAGATACGAAAGCTGGTGCAGCCAATTTCCAGAATGGTATTTTAGGGTTTGACAAGCTCGAAGCTGGACAAGCCGATTTACAAACGGCAGAGTCAGGGGCTTGGCAGGAATCCAGCCTATATACTATGTTGCGTGCTATTTATTCATTTAACGATCGGTATATCTTTACGGGAACAGTGCGTCGGGACGGCTTTTCCGGCTTTGGTAAAGATCATAAATTCGGAGTATTCCCTTCAGGTGCTTTTGCCTGGAGAATCAGCGAAGAAGATTTTTTCAAAGAGAAAGTCAATTGGATGGAGAATCTGAAATTGCGTTTGTCTTATGGTTCAAACGGAAACAGGACTGTTGGACGCTATCAGACATTGGCTCAGCTGGGTTCAGGAGCAGGATCTATTAAAATTGGTGATACTTCTTATGATGCCGGTTATTTGTTTGGTGATGGTGCCAGTGCGGAACAGATGCAGTGGATTACGTCATTAGCTAATGCCGATCTGAAGTGGGAAACAACTAATACATTTAATACCGGAGTGGATTTCAGTATGTTGAACGGACGTATTTTCGGTAATGTTGATTATTATGTGTCGCAAACGAATAATCTGTTGTTTAATATTAATATCCCCGATATGAATGGATTGTCGACTATCCCAACCAATATCGGTAAATTGAAAAATCACGGTGTTGAATTTTCAGTAACAGGTGTGCCCGTACAAACCAAAGATTTTAGTTGGGATGTGACTTTTAATTTTTCACGTAACAGAAATAAAGTAGTAAGTATCCTGGGGCTTGATGCAGATGGTGATGGAAAAGAAGATGACCTGATCGCCAATAAAATATTCATGGGGAAGCCTTATGGAGTAAAATATGATTATAACATCATAGGTATGTGGCAATTAGCAGATAAACAAAATGGTTTGATTCCGGATGGTTTCGAATACGGTACGTATAAAGTGGAAGATGTAAATAACGACGGAAAGTATACAGCGGATGCAGATCGTAAGATCATTGGTTATGAAGATCCGGCTTATCGCTTCAGTATTCAGAATACATTCAGATATAAAAACTGGGAGCTGAAGTTTTTTATCAATTCGGTTCAGGGTGGTAAGAAATATTATTATGGTCAGCCGGCTAAGGATGTTCCTAATCCGGATAATATTTATCAGGTAAACCTATTCAACTTCGATTACTGGACTCCGGAAAATCCGAATGCACGTTATCGTCAGTTAGGTTATTTCTCGCAGGCTTTGGGAGGATATGCATTCTCTCCGTATGTACAGCGTAATTTTGTCCGTTTGCAGGATGTTACGGTTTCTTACAATGTGCCGTCTGCCTGGTTGAATAAATTCAACATAAACCGTTTGAAAGTATATGTATCGGGAAAGAATCTACTGACATTGACAGATTGGGATGGCTGGGATCCGGAAACCGGTGCCGGTTTGGATTCTTCCAAATATCCTGTGATGAGAAGTTATTCTGTTGGTCTTAATCTTGAATTTTAATAGTATGAATATGAAATCATTAAAATATAGTATTGTATTTCTGGCAGCGTGTACACTTTTTGCGTCGTGTGATGAAAGTAAGTTCCTGGAAGAAAAACCTTTGGATTTTTATTCTCCGGAAAACTCGATGGAGACGTCTGCCCATTTTCAGTCATCCGTTAATTATTTGTATAACAGGGTTAGGCATTTACAATGGGGAACTAATACGGAAGCCCGGTTTGCTTTGCGTTATGCTACCGATTTCGCATTTAATGCTACCGATTATTATAAAGCGGCTAAGTTGAATGATTATACGAATGTGATGGTTCCTACTTATTCGGTTCCTTTGGAAATCTGGAAAACTTGTTATACGATTATATCGAATGCAAATGTAATACTGAACCGATTGACATTAACGGAAGCGATTACGGATAGTGATAAGGACACATTCCGTGGAGAAGCTCTATTTTTTAGGTCTTATGCTTATAAAATTCTGGCTAATCTTTATGGGGGCGTACCGTTGGCTTTGGAAGAGGTTGAGACACCTCGCCGTGATTATGTCAGGGCCACTCGTGAAGAAGTCTATGATCAGATCAGAAAAGATCTGGAAGAGGCGGAGACGTTATTAGATGATATCGATAAAGTAAAAGACGGGAAAATAAGTAAGCAAATGGTTGAACATTTGTTATCTGAGATTTATATCAGTCTGGAACAATACGATCAGGCTATCAGTGCGGCGACTCGTGTAATCGATTATCCGGCTATGGCGTTGATGACTTCCCGTTTCGGATCGCGTAAAGATGAAGAAGGGGACGTTTATTGGGACTTGTTTCGGTTGAATAATCAGAATCGTAGTAGCGGAAATACAGAAAGTTTGTGGGTTCTTCAGTACGATTATCAGAACCCCGCTTCTTCCACTGAATATAATATGCCATGGGTTGTTTTACCATTTTACCAGAATATACAGATTTCAGAGAAAGATGCTTCTGGAAATGAAATAAAAACGAATGCCTTTTTAGGGGTGACAGACGGTAAAGGTGGTCGTGGAGTTGGTTGGATGCAACCGACGAAGTATTTCTTCAATGATCTATGGAAAAATGGTTCGGAGAATGATATGCGTAATTCCTCTTATAATATAATGCGCGATGTAAGGATAGATAATCCGGCATCTCCTGCATTCGGTAAATGGTTAGTGAAAGATGGCTATTCGACTCAGGTTGATTCGATTCGTCAGTGGTTCCCATTCTTGACCAAAGTCTCTAGAATGAATAATTTCCCGGAAGATTTATATCAGAAGGATTCAAATGGAGAACCGATTGTAACCGAGTTTGGAGAACATTTGTTGATAAATAATGCGAATAGTTCTTATAAAGATGAATATATGTATCGTTTGGCAGAAACATATCTATTACGTGCTGAAGCATATATTGGAAAAGGTGATAAAGAAAAAGCTGCCGCTGATGTTAATGTAGTACGTGCCAGAGCAAAAGCAGAACCGGCAAAAGCTTCTGAAATGGATATTGATTATTTGTTGGATGAACGTATGAGAGAATTGTACGTGGAAGAAATGCGTATGGTTACTTTATGTCGTATGGGTAAATTAGTGGACAGGAATAGGAAATATAATCCAAAGAGTGGTCCCTCCATTTCTGATTATCATAATCTATGGCCTATACCTTTCTCTGAAATTGAACGGAATATCTTTGCTGAAATCAAGCAAAATCCAGGATATTAATAAATATAATTAGATATGATTAAACAGATAAAAGCCAGTAGCCTGCTCCTCTCTTTTGGGGGGCTGGCTACCCTAGGCTGTACAACCCTGGCAGAACAGGCTACAGATAAGCCTAATATTATTTTCATCTTTGCAGATGATATGGGATACGGGGATGTTTCGGCATTGAATGAAAACTCTCGGATACAGACAAATAATATAGATAAGATTGCAAATGAAGGAGTTGTCTTTATAGATGCACATTCAAGTTCATCGGTTAGTACCCCTTCTCGTTATAGTCTTTTGACCGGACGCTATAATTGGCGTTCAACGGAAAAGTCCGGGGTATTAGGAGGGTATAGTAAAGCGTTAATTCCACAAGGACGTCGGACTGTAGCTTCTGTTTTGAAAGATCAGGGATATGAAACGGCTTGTATCGGTAAATGGCATTTGGGGTGGAATTGGGATAATATTGATGCCGGAGTGGATAGTATTGATTTCAGTAAGCCGATAACAAATGGCCCTACGACACTAGGTTTTGATTATTTTTATGGAATTTCCGGTTCATTGGATATGGCTCCGTATGTTTATGTAGAGAATAATATGCCTACAGCTTTACCTGATAGAGTAACTGAAAATACAGGAATGAAATTTTGGCGAAAAGGTCCGACAGCCTCTGATTTCGATCATGAACAGACGATGCCTAACTTTGTAAACAGGGCGGTCCGTTATATCCATAAAAAGGCTAAGAGTGACCGGCCTTTCTTTTTGTATTTACCATTACCTGCACCACATACGCCGATTCTTCCTATCAAAGAATATCAAGGTAAATCGGGCTTGAATCCATATGGTGATTTTGTTCTGATGGTAGATGATATGGTAGGAAAAGTAATGAAAGCGTTGAAGGATGCGGGTATTTCAGAAAATACGATTTTGGTATTCAGTACGGATAATGGCTGTAGCCCGGAAGCTAAATTTGACGAACTTCAGGCGAAGGGGCATTATCCAAGTTATATTTATCGAGGACATAAGGCAGACTTGTTTGATGGTGGACATCGTATCCCTTGTGTTGTTAGATGGCCGGCAAAGGTAAAGCATCATGTAATAAATCAGACGATTTGTCTGACTGATTTCTTCGCTACTTTTGCTTCAGTTGCCGATTATCAACTGAAAGATTCGGAAGGAGAAGATAGTTATAATATTTTACCTTTGCTTATTGAAGAGAAAGAAGGGACAGTTATTCGTGAAGCCACTGTCCATCATTCGATAAACGGTGATTTTACGATTCGCAAAGGCAAATGGAAACTGTTATTATCACCGAGTTCCGGTGGTTGGAGTTTCCCGAAAC
>NZ_QUKD01000011.1:88893-242515 GCF_003480915.1 Parabacteroides sp. TM07-1AC
TTATTATCACCGAGTTCCGGTGGTTGGAGTTTCCCGAAACCGAAAAAAGATGATGAGATGATCAAAACATTACCTTCAGTTCAGCTTTACAACATGAAGACCGATCCGGCAGAAAAAAATAATGTATATGCCGAACACCCTGAAGTAGTAAAAGAATTGAAAGACCTGATGATCAAATATGTGAAGGAGGGGCGCAGTACTCCGGGTGCTCCGCAGAAGAACGACGGACCGGAAGTCTGGAAGCAGTTGAGTTGGATGGAATAAGTTATAATAATCAGCGATAAGTATGTATCCCGGGTAACGTTTTTGTTATCCGGGATTTTTTATATCCCTTTGGACTTTCCGCAAACGTTTGCGTAGATTTTCCCTTAAATCTTTTTCTTGCAGCCGTTAATACTGTATTTTTGAACATTTAAACGAAATAAATAAAGAACACTTATTAATTTCAAATCATAATAAGCCATGAAAAAGTCTGTTTTTATTTTATTGGGGGCAGCGCTCCTTTCCGTTCCGATACACGGGCAGGATAAAGGAATAGCTTTCCAAAACACGATCAAGATCGAACCCGGCGATAGCCATGAAGTGATTATTGAGAAGGCAGCGCATGTCGTGCCGACTCCGAATCAGTTGGATGCTTTGCGGAATGAATTTATTGCTTTTATCCATTTTGGGCCGAATACGTTTACCCGGATGGAGTGGGGGAACGGCATGGAAGATCCGAAGGTGTTCGATTTGAAGGAGTTGGATACCGATCAGTGGTGTGAAGCAATGAAAGCTGCCGGGATGAAGATGGTGATCATAACAGTGAAGCACCATGACGGGTTTGTCTTATGGCAGAGCCGTTATACGAAACACGGTATTATGTCGTCCGGCTTTGAAGGAGGCAAGGGAGATATCCTGAAAGAACTGTCTGCTTCCTGTCAGAAATATGGGCTGAAACTGGGAGTTTATCTCTCTCCCGCCGACCTGTTCCAGATTGAAAGTCCGGACGGATTATACGGAAATCTGAGTAAATACACCAAGCGGACAATCCCTCGGGAAGTGCCCGGCAGACCATTTGCCAATAAGACAAAGTTTGAATTTGTGGTGGATGACTACAACGAGTATTTCCTGAACCAACTGTTTGAAGTGCTGACCGAATACGGACCCATACACGAAGTTTGGTTTGACGGTGCCCACCCGAAACGGAAAGGCGGTCAGACGTACAATTACCATGCCTGGAAAGAACTGATCCATACACTCGCTCCGAAAGCCGTTATTTTTGGTCGCGAAGGCGTTCGCTGGTGTGGAAACGAAGCCGGAGGAACCCGCCCGACAGAATGGAATGTTATTCCTTATCAGGCAAATCCGGATACGATGAGTCATTTTGCCGATATGACAGATCCGGTGCTCGGTGCCCGTGAAAAGTTATATGAGGGAAAATTCCTGCATTACCAGCAGGCAGAAACCAATACGTCCATCCGTGAAGGCTGGTTCTACCGCGATGATACGCACCAGAAAGTCAGAAGTGCCGATGACGTATTCGATATTTATGAACGTGCCGTCGGAGGTAACTCCACTTTCCTGTTGAATATTCCTCCCAACCGCGACGGTAAATTCTCGCCGGCGGATGTCAAAGCGTTGGTAGAGACTGGAAAACGTATTCGGGAAACTTACGGAACTGATCTGCTGAACGGCGCACAGGGACCGAAACAACTGCTCGACGGCAAGGAAGATACTTATTTATTACTGGACGATGCAAACAAGGAGTTTGTTATTACAACCCCTTCACCCGTTACAATAAACCGTATCATGTTGCAGGAAGCAGTTGCGACCTATAGTGAGCGGGTAGAGAAATTTGCTGTAGATGCCTGGATCGACGGAGCATGGAAAGAAATAACGGTTTCTACCAATATCGGTTACAAACGTATCCTCCGCTTTCCGGAAGTGACGACCGGTAAACTTCGTTTCCGTTTGTTGGAATCTCGTCTGACACCAGCCCTCAGCCATGTTTCCGCCCATTATTATACATCCCGTCCACCTCAGTTGAGTTTTAAACAGGATGTGAACGGACTGGTAACGATAGAACCTAAATTACAGGACTTTGGCTGGAATCCTCATGGACAGAATGCGGCAGGAAACCTGAATGTCGGATATACTATTTATTATACGACTGACGGTACGGAGCCGGGTGCAACTTCCACTGAATATAAAGAACCGATCCAAGTGAATCGTGGTGAGTTGAAAGCGGTCGCTATCCTGAAAGGTGAAAAAGGAGCTGTACACAGTGAACGTCTCGGACTTGCCAAGAAAGACTGGAAGCTGGTCGGAGCAAGCAGTGAAACTAAACGTCGCCCGGCAACAGCTGCCTTCGATGCTAAAGCGGAAACATACTGGCAATCGGAAGAAGGTACATTGCCTCTTTACCTGGCAGTCGACCTCGGTTCCCCACAGACTCTGAATGGCTTTGCCTATACACCTCAAACCCGAAACTCGGATGGTATGATGGCGAAAGGCGTTATTAAGGTCAGCAACGACGGAAAAACCTGGAAAGAGGTGGAACGCTTCGAGTTCGGCAACCTGATCAATGACCCGAGCAAACGCTATCATTATTTCAAGAAACCGGTATCTGCCCGTTATGTCCGTGTGGAAGCAACGGAAATAGCTGCAGGCGGTAAGGTGGTAGCCATTGCAGAATTTGACCTGCTCTGATTGAAAAAGATAAAAAAACTTTTGATGTCTCCGGAAAACAATTACTTTTGTCTTCCGGAGACATTGTTTTTTTATAATCTAATTCTAAATCCATGATTATGCGAGTATTATCTTATTTTATGTGTTTGTTTCTACTCCTTGCGTGTGCGAAAACACCAAAGGAGAAACCATTAACTTTATGGTATGACAAACCGGCAGGAAACTGGAACGAAGCGCTCCCTATCGGTAACGGCCATGCGGGTGCAATGGTGTTTGGAGGAGTCGATTCGGAACAATTGCAATTGAATGAAAATACCCTTTATAGCGGTGAACCTTCAGTGATTTTCAAAGATATAAAAGTTACTCCGGAGATGTTTGACAAAGTGGTCGGACTGATGCGGAAAGAAAGATACAAAGAAGCAACCGATCTGGTATGTAAAAACTGGTTGGGACGTTTGCATCAGTATTATCAACCATTTGCTGATCTTCATATTCAGAATAACAAAACCGGGGAAGTCAGTGAATACAAACGTGATTTGAATATATCGGATGCAATAGCAAGCACGAAATATGTTCAGAACGGCATTCGTTATGAACGTGAGGTTTTTGCTTCGAACCCGGAAAATGTGATTGTCGTTTGCCTGAAAAGCGATAATCCGGAAGGAATCGATATTACGCTTGATTTTACATCGGAGCATCCTACTGCCGTGCAGAAAAGTAAAGACGATCGTCTGATTGTGCAGGGAAAAGCTCCCGGCTATGTGGAACGCCGTACTTTTGAACAGATGGAAAATTGGGGCGACCAGCACAAGCATCCTGAATTGTATGATGAAAAAGGTAACCGGAAATTCGATAAACGTGTATTATACGGAGATGAGATAGATAATAAAGGAATGTTGTTTGAAGCACAGCTCAAACCAATATTGCCTTCAGGGGGAACCTGCGAAATCACCGATTCAGGCATACATATCAGTCAAACAGACGAAGTGTATTTTGTCATGAGTCTGGCTACGAGCTATAACGGATATGATAAAAGTCCCAGCCTGGAAGGTGTAGATCCGGCTGCAAAAGCCGCTGCTATCCTCGATAAGGCAACTGCATATACTTATAAAGAACTAAAGAAGAGACATCTTACTGATTACCGTAATCTGTTCGATCGTGTAAAACTCGATCTGAAATCAGATCCGGAGCAACTGGCTTTGCCTACCGACGAACGGATAATCCGTTTTGATGAGAAAGCGGATCCGGCTTTGGCTGCCCTATTGTTCCAGTACGGACGTTATCTGATGATCAGCGGCTCACGTCCGGGCGGTCAGCCGTTAAATTTACAGGGAATCTGGAATAAAGAGATCGTTCCACCCTGGAACTGTGGCTATACGCAGAATATCAATCTCGAAATGAACTACTGGATGGCAGAGACCGCAAACTTACCGGAATGCCAGGAACCTCTTTTCAAAATGATAAAGGAATTATCTGAAACCGGCGCTGAAACTGCCCGTAATATGTACGGTAGACGGGGTTGGGTCGCTCATCATAACACATCTCTTTGGCGTGAATCAGTTCCGAACGATAATGTCCCTTCCGCTTCTTTTTGGCCGATGGTACAGGGATGGCTTTGCAGTCATTTATGGGAACATTACCTTTATTCGGGTGACAAAGAGTTTTTGAAGAATACGGCTTATCCTCTTACTAAAGGGGCTGCCGAATTTTATGCCGACTGGCTGATCGACGATGGCGAAGGACATCTGGTTACTCCTGTCGGTGTTTCTCCGGAGAATTGGTTTGTAACGCCCGACGGAGAAACAACCGCTTTGAGCATGGGACCGACAATGGATATGGCGATCATACGTGAAACATTTGAACGTACGATCAAAATGTCTGAAATGTTTGGGGTGGATACGGAATTGAGGGCTGAACTTGAAAGTAAATTAGCCCGATTGCTTCCTTATCAGATTGGTAGCCGGGGACAATTGCAGGAATGGATGTATGATTTTAAGGAGCAAGATCCGCAACACCGTCATCTGTCTCATTTGTACGGATTCTATCCCGGCGATCAAATCACTCCCGACGGAACTCCAGAGCTGTTTAAAGCTGTAGAACAGACCTTGAATTTGCGAGGTGATGCTGCTACCGGCTGGTCGATGGGATGGAAGATCAATTGCTGGGCACGTTTGCTGGACGGTAATCATGCGTATACGATCATTAAGAATTTATTTAATCCGGTTCAGTTCGGACCGAAGAAAAGAAATGGCGGTGGTTTATATAGTAACATGCTGGATGCCTGTCCTCCTTTCCAGATCGACGGAAACTTCGGCTATGCGGCAGGTGTTGTCGAAATGCTGCTGCAAAGCCATGCCGGTTTCGTACAGCTGTTGCCTGCCCTCCCGGATGTATGGAGCGAAGGGACCGTATCGGGTCTGAAAGCACGTGGTAATTTTGAAGTAGCCATGAACTGGAAACAAGGTCGTTTGTCGGAAGCGACAATCCTTTCCGGAAGCGGTAACGAGTGCCGGTTGAGAACTTCGGTTCCTGTCACGGTCAAAGAGGGCGGTAAAGAGGTTGCAACTTCTTCTCCGGTTACTTCCAACGGGAAAGAATACTTCGAAACAACCTTTGCTACGGTTGCCGGAAATAGCTACCGGGTGAATCCGGTTACTCCTTGAGACAGTCGGCAAGATCCTGGGGGACGCATTTTTTACCAATGCCTGCATGGGCATGAACTGCTTGCAAGATAAAAAGTGTTTCACCCTAGTGAAACAGTTGTTTCATCTAGGAGAAACACTTGTTTCATTGGGATGAAACACTTTCAGCAATGCTATTCCCGTAAAGAATAATCAGGTGATAAAAAAGCAAATTAATAAACAAAATTTTTATGAATAAGAAATTAACCTTATTAAGTACTGCCATGCTGTCGGTAACGAGTTTGCTGGCCGCAGACAAAAATCCGAACGTTATCCTTATATTGGCTGACGATATGCGTGGTTCTGCCATGAATTTCCTGGGTGTGGAAGAGGTACATACACCGAATCTGGATAAGCTGGCTGCTGAAAGTACCGTCTTTTCCAATGCTCATATTATGGGTGGAACTTCCGGCGCTGTCAGTATGCCGAGCCGTGCCATGCTGATGACGGGTAAATATCTGTATACGCTGGAAAAGCAGGGTGCGACTGTGCCCGATGATCATACATTGATTGGCGAGGCTTTGCAACAGGCGGGATATAACGCTTTCCATACCGGTAAATGGCATAACGGATATGCGGCAATGAACCGTTGTTTCAATGATGCAAAAGGCATTTATTTCGGTGGAATGTATGACCACTGGAATGTCCCCCTCTACGATTACAACGCGGATGGCAATTATGGCAAGAAACGTCCGGTCGTTAAGAATTGGGGAAAGAGCAATGAGGTGACTTATGAAGTGGGGGAATATATGTATTCCGGTAAGCATTCGGTGGATATCTTTACGGAAGATGCCGTCGAATATATTGAAAAGCAAAAAGATGCCGGCAAGCCGTTCTTCCTTTCCGTAGCCTATATGTCACCGCACGATCCGCGTACGATGCCCGACGAATATATGCGTCAGTACGACCGGGATAATATCCAGTTGCCTCCGAACTATATGGATAAGCATCCGTTCGACAACGGCGAGCTGGTGATCCGCGACGAGGTGTTGGCTGCCATTCCGCGTGTGCCGGACGAAATTAAAAAGCATATCACGGAATACTATGCGATGATTACGCATGTAGACCGTCGTGTAGGCGATATCATCAAGGCTTTGAAAGAAACCGGCGAATACGAAAATACGATCATTATCTTTGCCGGCGATAACGGGTTGGCTGTCGGACAACACGGTCTGATGGGAAAACAAAACGTGTACGAACATAGCGTGCGTATCCCTTTGATGATCAAGAGTGCGGGAAGTAATACCCAGGGAAAGATCAGCGATAAGCTTTGTTATCTGATCGATGTTTTCCCGACCGTGTGCGAGATGGTCGGTACGGATATTCCTTCTTCGGTGGACGGTGTGAGCCTTGTTCCTGCGATAAATGAGGATAAGCCGGTGCGGGATTACCTGTATTACAGTTATATGGACAACCAGCGTGCCGTATCCGACGGTGAATGGAAGTTGTGCGAATATAATGTAAAAGGCGTACGTACGACCCAGTTGTTCAACCTGAAGAACGATCCCTGGGAGATGAATAATTTGGCAGGAGAGAAAAAATACGGCAAGATCATCCAAAAACTGCGTAAGCAAATGTCTTTGGAGCAAGTAGAAACGAAAGACAATTCGGCTTTTTGGAACGGATTTGTATTCTAAAATTACTATCTTTGCGACTGTTTGAATAAAATAAAGAATTTAGAAATGGAAACAGTAGTAAGTGGCATCAGGCCAACAGGTAATTTGCATCTGGGGAATTACTTCGGAGCAGTAAAGAGTTTTCTGCAAATGCAGAATGAGTATAATTGCTTTTTCTTTATTGCAGACTGGCACTCCTTGACTACGCATCCGCGTCCGGCAAACATCCGCGAAAGTGCAAAGACGATTTTGGCTGAGTATCTGGCTTGCGGCATCGATCCGGAGAAGGCTACCATCTATATACAGAGTGACGTTCGCGAAGTGGCCGAACTGTATCTCTACCTCAATATGAATGCCGGTATCGGTGAATTGATGCGTACGACTTCATTCAAGGATAAAGCGCGTCAACAACTGCATATCGACCGTGTGAATACCGAAGAAGGTGACGTTGAACGGGAAATTTTTAATGAAGGAAACAAACATAGCGTGAATGCCGGTTTGCTGACTTATCCGACGTTGATGGCTGCCGATATCATTATCCACAAGGCTCTGAAAGTGCCGGTAGGAAAAGACCAGGAACAGAATATGGAGATGGCGCGTCGTTTCGCCCGTCGCTTCAATTCGACCTATGAAGTGGATTTCTTTCCGGAACCTGCTTCTTTCCACCTGACAGAGAAGGCTGTAAAAGTGCCGGGTCTGGATGGTTCGGGTAAGATGGGTAAGAGTGAAGGGAATGCGATCTACCTGATCGACGATGAGAAAGCGATCAAGAAAAAGGTAATGAAAGCGGTAACCGATGCCGGTCCTACGGAACCGAACAGCGTGAAGCCGGAACCGATCGCCAACCTGTTCGCCATGATGGATATCGTATCGACAAAAGATACATACGATTACTTCAACGAAAAGTACAATACTTGTGAAATCCGTTACGGCGATATGAAAAAGCAGTTAGCCGAAGACATCAACAATTTCTGCGCCCCGATCCGTGAACGTATCCTGGATATTCGTGCCAACGAAGAGTACATGGAGAAGGTAGCCCGTATGGGAGCTGAAAAAGCCAGCGCCAGCGCAGCCAAAACTTTGGCAGAAGTGCGTGAGATTATCGGTTTCCGTCCGTATTGATATTGTTTACAGAAAGATAGAAAAAGAGGTCGTTTCGAAAGGGACGACCTCTTTCTTTTTATTAAATATGTGATAAAGAAGTTGAATTTTTATCTGATTGTCGGGAAAACTGCTTTACTTTGCGGGGAATAGTTACAGATAACAAACGTATGGCAGCCATTTCCAACGGAGAGTTTGAGACATATTTCAGGGAGTTGTATAAGCCCCTGTGTCTGTTTGCACTCCGTTTTACAGAACGGGTAGATGATGCGGAGGATATTGTACAGCAAGCCTTTGCCGATGTATGGGATAAGAATATCAATGGTGCATTGATTGAAAATCTAAAATCCTATATGTATCAGGCGGTGCGCAATCGTTCGCTGTCGCTGGTGACACAGCCGGTCGATCAGCAGACAACCGATGAGTTCCCGGATCTGGAAGACTCTTCCGAAGAAGAGCAGATGTACAATGCCGAAAGAGATGCCCGCCTGTGGACGGCTATTGACGGCTTACCGCCCGAACGCAAAAAAATCTTTTTACTTTCCAAACGCGACGGACTGAAATATCAGGAGATCGCCGAAGAACTGAATATTTCAATAAAGACAGTTGAGAATCAGATGGGTAAAGCTCTGAAAGCTTTGCGTGAAACGGCTGTGCGTATCTATAACTTTCTGTTCGGTCTGGCGTGACCGAATAAAAAATATTGAATCGGAGTAGGGGTTTTTCCCGGCAGCTCTGTCTTAGAGACAAAAGGTATTACATATTTTGTTTCACTAAGAAAGAGAGTAATGATGATGAAGAAGATTATTTCTTGTGTGTTGTTGATGATGATGTTGATGTGTGTGACGAATGTTAGTGCACAATGGTCTGTAACTCCTGAGGCCGGAATGAATGTGACGAAGTATAAAAATTCGCCTGCCGCTATTGGTTTTAAAGCCGGTGCAGCCGTTAGTTATACGTTTGGTTCAGGATTGTTTTCAATCCAATCCGGCCTGTATTATGTACAGCGGGGAACAGGGAAATCATCTTTCGGAACGGCCTATGGTAAAGTGATTGATAAAGACGGCAAGGAACAGAACCGTTATCTTTATTTCGCTCCGGAATATTTGGGTTATGGTGGCTCTGATGATTGGGGATATTATGGCGGTTACATGGGGGGCGGTGGTTTTCTCAATGACTATGGCGGATTGTTCCCTATGGATATGAAGGTAGAAGGTATCAGTTTGTCGGAAAGTAGTTTTCGCAGAGATTATCTGCAATTACCGATTCTGGCCCGTTTTAACTGGAAAATTGGCAAAGATGTCAAGTTGCATGTGGCTGTCGGTCCATATCTGGCATATGGAATTTCAGGGAAGACGAAATATACGGATAGAGAAATCTCCGATAAAGGATATCTGACGAATTCCGACTCTTGGGGGACGTTCAAGGGAAGTGATTTCCGCAAACGTTTTGACTGGGGACTTATGCTGAATGCCGGTGTTGAGGTAAAACGCTTTACGTTGAATGTCTCTTACGACATGGGACTGGACAAAGAATATAGATATGATGATATAAGTATAAAATATCATACCGTAAGTTTTACAGTAGGGTATAGATTCTAGAGAATAAAAGCAAGCAGATAGCTAAAGTTTATATTTAAAGAATAAAGAAGATGAGAAAGCTTATTTTGATGATGTTGAGTGTGTGGATGATTGGCGGAATGGCGAGTGCACAATCCCGTTGGAGTTTGACACCGGAAGCAGGTATGACGGCCGTTCAACGTGTTGGCTACGGAACCTGGAAACCGGGTCTGAAAGTGGGAGCGAGCATAGGCTATCAATTTAAACCGGAATGGATTGGGTTGAAAACGGGTTTGTTTTATACTAATCGAGGATATGATATAGATGGCTTGTATAACCAATGGTCGTCGGAGGAGGCGGTTGAGTTGAGGGTTGAAAATGGAAGTCTCAAGCAACACTTTTTGCAATTACCGGTGATGGCCGATTTTTCGTGGAAAGTGAAGAATGTTCGCATGCACTTGGGGGTTGGTATGTATGCGGGTCTTGCCATTTCTCAAAGTTGGAGTTGGGGAGCATGGGGATACACAATTCCAACTCCGGAAACAAAAATGAGTTATGCAGGGGCAAATAGTTATGGTGATATAGAACATGGGTATAATCATGATAACAACCCTTTTAGAGATATGAATTCGTTTGATTGGGGATTGACAACTTCGTTTGGTATCGAAGTGCAGAATTGGGTAGTCAATGTTGGATATGAACTTTCATTAGGAGATGAAGGTCCTAATTATAAACAAAGCTATGGCTCTTTAGGTAGTTCCTATACCGTTCGAAGCATAGGTTCCAACTACAACACCCTGTCGCTCTCAGTCGGTTATAAATTTAAATTAGGAAAATAATATATATGAACAACGAGCAGGAAAATAAACTGGAAGAACGCATCCGTTTCGTAGCGAAACACTACGAGGAAGGACATTTGGATACGGATAAAGCCTGGCAGCAGTTTGCCTCCAGGTATCAGGTACGCCGTACGGTCTCTTTCCGCCGCTACTGGATGGCTGCAGCTTCAGTCTTATTACTGCTCATTGGTTTCAGTACTTATTATATAACAGATCGTAATTCCCCCGAATGGGTAGCGGTAACGACTACCCCGGGACAGCTAAAAGATGTTTACCTACCTGACAGTACTCTGATTTCGATGGCTGGAAATTCCTCCATTCGATATGATGCGAGATCTTACGGAAAGGAGCGGCGTGTGGTGGAGATGAAAGGAAAAGCCTTTTTCCAGGTGACGAGGAATGAAGCACGCCCCTTTTCTGTCTATACTGAACGGACGGAAGTCACCGTACTGGGCACCAGTTTTCAGATAAATGAGCAACCGGAAGGGACTGACGTGAATGTGATGACCGGTAAAGTAAGTTTCGGTACTACCGGCAATGAAACGGATAAAGTGATATTAACCGCCGGCATGTCGGCATCATACTCTATGGAAAGTAAAGGAATCACTGTCGTTGAGGAAGAAGATCTCAATACGCTGTCGTGGAAAACCCGACAGTTACGATTCAATGACACCCCGTTGGAAAAGGTGATCGGCGATCTGAACGAATATTATCAGGTGAAAGTAATTAATAAATCTGAAAACCCGAATCTGAAGCTGACGGCCACTTTCAATGATCTTCCGCTGGAAGATGTTTTATTGGTTATTAACCAGACGCTCGATACCCGCCTGGCCCCTGAATCCCCCAAATAAGTAACCTATGGGACGTATATGGATATTGCTGACAGGGATTCTTATGCTTTTTTCTCAGGTAAAAGCCGGAGAAAGGGCTGCTGTTGTTGAGCTGCCGGTAGAACCGACACCCACGGTTACGATGGATAAGCGCCAGGTCCCTTTACTGGAGATCCTGCAGGAGTTGGAAAAGCAGACCGGTGTTTTTTTCTCTTACGAATCTTCTTTGCTGGACGAATTTCCCAAAATGTCTTTTAAGGCGCACGACGAATCGCTTTCTTATTGTCTGAAACGCTTGTTCTTCGCCTTGCCCGTTACCTACCGGCTGACAGGGCAGATCGTGATCCTGAAGCGGAAGCCCCGGTTGTATACGATCAGCGGCTTTGTCCGCGATTCGGTTTCGTATGAGAGTCTGATCAATGCCACGGTCATTGAGCGTGTGACCAAGAGTGGGACGACCACCAATAATTACGGTTTTTACAGTATCACGCTCCCTCCCGGAAAAGTTATTCTGCGCGCCTCTTTTGTCGGATTCGAAGTGAAGGAGATAACCTTCGATCTGACTTGTGATACGTTGATCGATATACCTTTACACTCGACAAAGGCATTGGGCGAGGTGGTCGTGGAGGGACTGAATCCCCGATCGGAAGTCTTGAGCACGCGGACCGGGGTCGTGGATGTCCCGGCGCAACGCATCAAATCGATGCCTGCCCTGCTGGGAGAAACAGATGTGGTGAAAACCCTGCAACGACTTCCCGGCGTTGCAGTAGGGACCGAAGGGATGACCGGGCTCTATGTCCGGGGAGGTGATGCAGACGGAAACCTTTTTTTACTGGATGGCAATCCGGTGTATCACACCAACCACCTGCTCGGTTTCTTCTCCGCCTTCAATCCCGACGCCGTTAAAAATGCCACATTTTATAAAGGAAGCTTTCCTGCCGAATACGGGGGAAGGCTTTCGTCTGTAGTAGACGTACGGACCAATGACGGAGACCGGTATGAATATCATGGTAATTTGTCGGTCGGTCTGCTGGCGTTGCGTGGCAATTTGGAAGGCCCTATTATAAAAGGGAAATCCTCTTTCAATGTGTCTGTGAGGCGTACCTGGATGGAACTGATTACCTGGCCGTTGTTGAAAGCGGTCAATGACGGGGAGGAGAAAAAGATCAAGGGCGGCTACCATTTTTTTGATATGAATGCGAAAGTGAACCATTCCTTTAGTGACCGGACGCGTGGCTATATGAGTTTCTATATGGGGAGCGACAGCTATCTGAACGGGGAGGAAAAAGATGTAGAAGAACGTGTGGGGCAAGACTTCCAGTGGCGTTGGGGCAATCTGATCGGTTCGGCTGGGATCAGCCATGTCTTCAGTAACAAGCTCTTTGCTACGTTTACGGCAGGCTATACGCGTTATCGTTCGCATATACGGCAGGATAAGGAAGGCTATACGCTTTCTGCCAACCGCACGGACCGGGAGCTATTCCGTCAGGAAAGCCATTACCGTTCGGCGATGGAAGATCTCAGCCTGCGTGCCTCTTTCGATTACCGGTTGCATGAAAAACACCGTCTGAAGTTCGGAGGAGATTATCTGTTCCATAACTTTCGTCCGGAACAGAATACGATGAAGAGCTGGTATAAAGATTCCGTCAAATCGCAGGAAACCAATACTGTCTATGCCAATTCGCTGATCCACGGGCATGAAGTGTCTTTGTTTGCAGAAGAGGAAATGCATGTGATGGAACGTCTGACAGCCAGTGTCGGTCTGCGGGCAACTGTTTTCCATGTGCAGGGGGAGACCTATTTTTCCATGCAGCCCCGCTTGTCTGCCCGTTATTTGCTGGCCCGTCGTTTGTCTGCCAAATTATCCTATACCAAGATGAACCAGTATATCCATTTGCTTTCCAACTCGTATATCAGCCAGCCAACGGATATCTGGGTGCCTGTTACCCGTAATATCCGTCCGATGAATGCCCATCAATATACAGCCGGCCTTTATTATACATTGAACAGGCAATATAATTTTTCCATAGAAGGATATTATAAGCGGATGAATCATCTGATCGACTATAAAGACCGCATTCCTGTCGGTACGGATTATTCCCGTTGGGAAGAGCGGGTAGGCGTTGGATATGGCCGTGCGTATGGTGTGGAGTTTATGGCGCAGAAGAAAGCCGGCCGCCTTTCCGGTTGGATCGGTTATACGCTGTCGTGGTCCGATCGCCGTTTTCCGGACGAGAGTGTGAATAAAGGGCGCCGTTTCCCATCCAAGTACGATAACCGTCATAAGATCGATTTGGTGGCAACTTATAAACTGTCGCGTAAAGTGGAGTTGACCGCTGCCTGGATGTTTGCTTCCGGCAATCATATCACGATCCAGGATCAACTCTACCACGGAGGTGGGGGACAGACGAATAATGGATATATGCAGAATGGGTCTCTCATCATCGGGGATGATAACATCGGTTATGCCGCCAGTTCACGTAATAACTACCAGCTATCCCCTTATCATCGTCTTGATCTGGGACTGAATTTCTATCGTTACAAAAAGAAAGGACGATTGGGGGTCTGGAACTTGAGCCTTTGTAATGCGTATGGTCATCCGAATCCCTTTTCAGTCCGGACAAAATACCGTACGGATTATGACACAGGAAAGAAGGAAGTCTTTTTGGAACAATCCATTCTTTTCTTATTTTTACCGTCTGTTTCCTATACATATAAATTCTAAGTGTTATGAAAAAGGAATTGTTTACCCTGCTGTCGCTGTTGTCGCTCCTGTTCTGCATGGCTTGTACGCGTGATGTGGAACTGAAGATCGATACGGTCTCTCCGGTGCTGGTGCTCAACGCTTCCATAACACCTGATCAGGAAGTTGCAGCTTTTCTGTCGAAGAGTTGGTTTCTGATGGATAGTGTCCCCGAATATGATTTGCCGGAAACAGGAGTAAAGATCAATGTATACGTGAACGATCAGTTTCGCGGAGCCATGTCGCGCTCGGATAATCCGGCTGATAGCCTTGAATATAAGGGACAGTTCAAATTGCCGGGATGTTATGTGCAGACCGGTGATAAGGTGAGACTTGAAGCGGAGGCACCGGGATTCGATCCGGTGAGGGGAGAAACGTTTATTCCTGCGGAGACGGAAATAGCTTCCATCGATACAGGGCGTTTTATAACGTCCGGATCATACGATTTCCGCTTATACGTGACATTTAAAGATAAGCCTTCTGAACGAAATTATTACCGGTTGATAGTAGAACGTCTGATCGAATATCATAAAGGAGATCAGATTATGTGGGAAAGTTCGTTTTGCGACAATTTCGGAAGACCGCTGCAGGATTCCGGTGATCAATTCGATGCTCCGTATCCTTTCCCTTTCACTCTGATATATGACGACCCTGTCTTTCAGCCGGGAATCCCATCTTTAGAGATCAACGACGGCATTTATTGCCGGGGTGTATTCTCTGATGATATGTTTGATGGAGAAGAATATACGGTGACAAGCTCGTTTTATCCTGTGAGTTCGCTGCAAACGGACACGGTAACTGCGATAGTACATTATGATATCCATCTGATGTCTGTTTCGGAATCCTATCACAATTATTTGAAAGTGATCCGTAACTTCTCTATTTCACTGGGAGATGCGTATGTGGACGGTTTGCTGGAACCGACTGAAACGTATTCGAACGTAGCCGGCGGATTTGGTATTGTAACGGGCTACCGGATTGCCACTCGCCGCATAACGATGCCTTTCGGTGATCTTTCGTACGAGTGGTGGTAGCAGTAGAGTTATTCCAAAGTGATGTTGATGGCATTCATGCCTTTCAGGCCACGTTCCAGGTCGAAGGTAACGGTATCGCCTTCCTCTACTTTTGAAAGCAAGCTGTTCACATGGAAGAAGTATCTGTCACCTCTTATCTGTTCTTTGATAAAGCCAAAACCTTTCGAAGTATTGAAAAAGTCTACTTTCCCTTTGAGAACGACAGGTTCTTCTTTTTCCTTTTTAGGTACCGATATCATAATCTCTTCCTGGTTAATTTCCTCTTTTTTTGTGTTTTCTTCCGGTGGTGTCGAGGTGATCACACCGTTTTCATCGACATAGGCGATCATGTCTTCAAAGCTGGTAGCCTTGGGAGCTAATTTCTTTTCTTCTTTCTTTTTCTGTTTTTCTGCTCGTTTAGCGAGTCTTTTTTTTTCATTTTCACGTTTATCAACTGTCATTGATCTAGCCATATAACTTTTGTTTTATAAGATGAATACTAAAATGGAGCGGGAGTATAATTAAAGGAGAGACCTGCTTAAAATAAATAAGGAGAACTGTGCTATAATGATTTATCTCTAACTCTTCCACAAAGATACGAAAAAAAGAGGGGATGAGTAGGGGTATTTACAAAAAAACTGTCTATTTAGTAGATATCAACAAATAACAAGATGAATAGAGTATACCCTGCAAAACAGTTTGCCCGTGTTACCTTGGTAGTAATGATGATGATTTTCGTTCTGTCAGGTCTTCAGGCCCAGACAAACGGTGTGGATGAAACACGGAAGGTTACGTTGAACATGCAGAAGGCTTCTGTCCGGGAGATCCTGGATGAGATCCAGAAGCAGGCCGGAGTAACTTTTTCCTATGAATCGTCTTTGTTGAGTGGGCTTCCGAAAACTACGTTCCGTGCGGATGATGAGGCACTGGAGAATTGTCTGACACGTTTGTTTGCCAATCTACCGGTGGTGTATAAGATGACAGGAAGGATAGTTGTTCTGAAGCGTAAACCCAAGCAGGTAACGGTCAGTGGTTTTGTGCGAGACAAACGGTCCGCCGAATCTCTGATCGGGGCCTCGGTTTATGAATCCGGAAGCCGTGTAGGAACGGCATCCAATAATTTCGGTTTTTTTAGCCTGATCTTGCCCGGCGGGGATATTACGATCCGTGCCTCTTATATCGGTTATACCGGTCGGTTGTATAATCTGACTGGTCTCGAACGCGACACTGTGCTGACTATTGAACTGGAACCTTCAGCATCTTTGCAGGAGGTGGTTGTGACCGGACAAAGTACCAGTAAGCAGTCTGTATTAAGTACCCAGATGGGAGCGTTGGAAATTAACCAGCAGACAATCCGCTCTACACCTGTGATGTTCGGTGAGGCAGATATTATCAAGACATTGCAGTTGACTCCCGGTGTATCGTCAGGGACGGAGGGAACAGCCGGTATGTATGTACGTGGCGGAAATGTGGATGAGAACCTGTTTCTGATCGACGGTAATCCGGTGTATCAGATCAATCATATCGGTGGTATTTTCTCGGCTTTCAATCCGGAAGCCATCAGCGGCATGGACTTCTTCAAATCGGGATTCCCTTCGCGTTATGGCGGAAGGCTTTCTTCAGTGGTGGATGTGCATATGAAAGAGGGGAATATGAAGGAATATCATGGGAGCGCCACATTAGGCCTGATCTCCGGTAATCTGAATTTCGAGGGACCTATTGTGAAAGACCGTACCTCTTTTAATATATCTCTGCGCCGTACCTGGCTCGATGTATTGTCGGCTCCGGGTCTTGCCATAGCTAACAAGATTACGAAGAAAAATGGCATCCGTACCCGTGCACGTTATGCCTTTCATGATCTGAACCTGAAAGTGAATCATATATTTAACGATCGTAGCCGTATGTATTTCAGCTTGTATAACGGGAATGACGTGCTGAAGGGAGGAAGCTCCGATTTTCCTTCAAGCTCTCATCCGGAAGACAGTTATAATTATGATACGGATGTTTCCTTACGTTGGGGAAATATAATGGCAACAACCGGTTGGACCTATGTGTTCAACAATCGTTTGTTCGGAAAGTTTTCCGGTGTCTTTACCCGCTATCATTCCAAATTGAGGAGTACTGATCATGATCTTGAAGGAAAAGAAGGTGATAGCGACTATTATGAAAGGTTTAGTGAAAACACTACCAATACCGGCATTATGGACTTGGGAGTACGTACCTCTTTTGATTATCTACCGGTTCATTCACATCATATCCGTTTTGGAGGAGATTATCTGGTACATCGTTTTCGCCCGGAATACAATCATTCGTCTTCCTTTGATAAAAGCCAAGGCTTTATTTCCGAAATTAATAAAGAGTACGCCAACGATTTGTTATGGGGACATGAGGCCGGAGTCTTTGCTGAAGATGACTGGACTTTGTTACCGTCTGTCCGCATAAATGCCGGGGTGCGCTTCAGCCTATTCAATGTGCAGGGAAAGACATATACCGGACTTGAACCCCGTGTGTCTCTTCGTTGGCTACTGGCTGACAATTTAAGTTTCAAGGCTTCTTATTCACGAATGAACCAGTATGTACACTTGATCAGTAACAGTTTCATCAGCTTGCCTACTGATGCCTGGATGCCGGTAACACGGAAATTGAAACCGTTAGTCAGTGATCAGGTTTCTGCCGGTTTTTATTATGATCTCAATAAAACCTACAGCTTTTCTGTTGAAGGATATTATAAGACAATGGATAATTTGCTGGAATATCGTGACGGACATACTTTTACCCCTTCTTATCTGAATTGGGAAGATAAGTTGACTGCCGGCGACGGACGTGCTTATGGTACTGAATTTATGGTACGCAAGGAAACCGGGCGCACGACAGGATGGATCGGTTATGGTCTTTCCTGGGCCGACCGTAAGTTTGATGAATTGAATCTGGGGGAACGCTATCCGGCACGTTTCGATAACCGGCATAAACTGAATATTGTAGTAATGCATAAAATATCTCCGAAAGTGGAAATATCTGCAGCCTGGTCGTATGCTTCAGGAAATCATGTCACACTATCGCTTGAGAATTATGAAGAACAGGAAACAGGAGGACGTTTTGATTATACGGGAGGATATGGAAATGATCTATTGTACAACTCTATAGATTATTATGAAGGGCGCAATAATTACCAGCTGCCGGCTTATCACCGTCTCGACCTAGGATTGAAAATCTATCGTCCGAAGAAGAAAGGGCGTATGGGAATTTGGACAATCAGTATTTACAATGTCTACTCACGCATGAATCCGTTCATGATCTATAAGAGCGATAAAGAAGTGAAAGATTCGAATAGTACATACGGATATAAATATGTTCCGGTATTTAAAACTGTTGGTATAATGCCTATTATACCATCTATTTCTTATACATATAAATTCTGATGTTATGAAAATGAGTATAAAGTATTTTTTCTTACTGAATTTTGTTCTGTTGGCATCTTCCTGTACGAAAGTGGTTGATTTGGAGCATTTGCGTCCGGAGTCAAAGCTGGTATTGAATAGTGTGGCCTCTCAGGGAGAACAGTTGAAAGCCTCTTTATCACGTACCTGGTTCTATACGGATGAAAATCCGAATGTCGTTATTAAAGATGCCCAGGTGGATTTATATGTGAATGACCGTCTGGTAGAAACAATGAGTTGGGATGTAGAAGAAACGGAATATTATTCTATAGGTAATTATGTTTCTTCTTATCATCCGGTTTCAGGCGATAAGATCCGAATCGAAGCATCGAAAGACGGTTTTAAAGATGTTGTCGCCGAGGAGATCGTTCCGGACCGGCCTTCACTGCTCAGTTTTTCTGCAGAAAAAATTAAGGCGCATGACCCCTATGCTTCCAAAGATACAAAAAATCGCTTTAAGGTGACCTTCAAGGATGATCCTGATGCTGTCAATTGCTATATGATCAATTTTCAGATAGCCAGACCTATACCGGAATATGATGACGAAGAATGGTGGACTAAGCCTCCTGTTTATAATGGAGAATACAGGTGGGAACGTGCTTATATCGACTATGCTTCCGAGCCGTTATTCGGAAATAAAATCTCTATTTTGGATAAGGTGATGGGGAATGATTGGTTATCGGGTTATAATGGTCGCCCTTTTTCGGATGAACAGATAAATGGAAAAGAATACACAATGACCTTGGAGGAAAGTTCATATGCATATTATTATGGAGACTCTAGTGATCTGCCGGATTCCGCAAGAGTGTATCTATATGCCATATCTGAACCTTATTATCGATATTTATCCGCTTTGATATCTTTGTATGAAGGTTCTTTGAATAATGACCTGGCCGATGTCGGACTGGCAGAACCGGTCCGGGCGTTCAATAATATCAAGGGTGGCGTCGGGATATTGGGAGCTGTGTGTGTGGACAGTCTTACGGTTGCAATTCAAAAATTAAACTGACCGGATAATGATCCGAAATTCCTTCCAGGTCTTTTCCATTATGGACGGATGCATGGACGCATCGGGGAGCCAGGGAAGGAGAAACCAGAATATAATCCAGGCGCTCACCGAGCATTTTCAGACGCGGATCGCCCCATTGCCATTCGTAGAGAGTGGCAGCGGGATATGACATTCGTTTGTTGGCAGGGGCGAACATCTTGACAGGATCGGCAAAACCGATGGAGAGGAATTGGGATAAGACGGAGTAATCGAACTGTTCACCACGCATATTTCCATATTCCGGGTGTTTCTTATCCCATCCCAGCATATTCTTTCTGAGCTCGGTATGCGTTTCAACCTCGTCGGCATCGAAAGGAGAATAAGCATTAAAATCACCCATCACCAGGCACTCGTTGAGTTCGTTTTCCCGAATATATTGTGTGATGGCAGTCGCTTCTTTCAACCGGTATTCCCATTCGAACGGGCTGAGGTGGGTAACGATGATATCCAGCTCGTAGGTCTGTGCATGCAACATACCGTGCCAGAAGCCTTCGACCTGCTTTTTGATCACCCGGATCGGTTGACGGGAAGTAAGTCCTACCGGATATCCTTCCTCCTTTACGATGGCTACATACGGATGGCCGTAAGAGGCTGCCAGTTCCGACAAGTCTTTTTCTGTAAATCCCACGAGTTCTTCCAAAGCCACAATCTGCGGTTTCTGCTCATTCATCCAATCGACGAAACGCGCTCTCCGAGCAGCATCCTTTTCAAATCCATTCCAGATATTGTAAGAAATGACTTTGAGTGTTTGCTGATTCGTATCCTGGGCGATTCCCTTGAAAGAGAATGTGAATAGTAAGAAAAACAGGCTGATCGCTTTGAAGATTTTCATGGTAATGTATGTTTTATTCTTTCTTTATAAAGTATGAACGTTTTATTCCCTCTTATATTGTTTGTTTTTGTCAATCAACTCATTGATCCGCGCTACAGAAGCAGCAGACCGGAGGCCATCGGGCGGGGTATTCAAACAATAATCGACTAATACCTGTATATTTGAAACTGCCACATGCATCCGCGTGTCACTAGATGCATAATAGATGAATACCTTGCCGTCTTCATCGGCAATCCAGCCGTTGGAGAATAATACGTTGGAGACATCCCCCGTACGTTCTTCGCCGACAGGTGCCATGAAATAGCCTCCGGGCTGTGCAATAACTTTGGTCGGATCTTCCAGTGACGTCATGTACAGATAAAGCACATAACGCAAGCCGGCAGCACATCCCCTGACTCCGTGGGCCAGATGCAACCAGCCCGCCGGAGTCTTGATAGGATGCGGTCCTTCCCCATTCTTGACCTCTTTGATAGTATGATAGTGGCGTTTATCTATAATTTGTTCAGAGAGAATAGATGCATTCGTTATATCATCGATCAGGCTCCAGCCTATGCCGCCTCCGCTTCCGGCATCGATAAAGCCGTCTTGCGGGCGAGTGTAGAGGGCATATTTCCCGTCGACAAATTCCGGATGAAGGACTACATTGCGCTGCTGGCTTTTTGATTTCAGGTCCGGTAGCCTTTCCCAGTCAATCAAGTCTTTTGTGCGGACAATTCCGGCTTTTGCCACGGCTGATGACAAGTCACCCGGAGCGGCAGCCGGATCATGGCGCTCGCTGCAAAAGATACCGTATATCCAACCGTCTTCGTGGGCGGTCAGGCGCATGTCATATACGTTTGTCTCCTCCGGGTCTATGTCCGGCAGGTTGACCGGCCGTTCCCAGAACCGGAAGTTGTCCACCCCATTCGGACTCTCGGCAATGGCAAAGAATGATTTACGGTCCCAACCTTCTACACGGACCATCAATAGATACTTATCCTTCCACTTTATCGCCCCGGAGTTCATACAGGCATTTACCCCGATACGCTCCAGACAGTATAGGTTGGTATCCGGATTTAGGTCATATCTCCATTCTAATGGGATATGATTCGCTGTTACAACTGGGTAAGCATAGCGGGTTATTATTCCATTATCTTCAACTACGAGCAGATTTTCCCTTTCCAACAGAGCTTTCTGCTTATTACGCAGAACTTCAATTCTATTTTGAAAACTAATTTTCATGGCTTATATAATTTCATTCGACTGTTACATACCTTCCGGGTAAAGGCTAAGGCGAGTACCCCGATGGAAATTAGTACATATTTCCATCTCGAAAACTATTTCATTTGTTTGCGGATCAATTTCTATAATATGTCCTCCATATGTACCATTGCTTAATTTGTTTCCCATACCCGGGCAGAAAAGAACATGATTTGTTTCCGGTAAATATTGTACGGACGACATGGCAGCGGCATAACAATCCTCCCGTTCACTTCCGTACGACCAAACCTGTCTGACTGTCTTGTTCGTTTCGTCAACTTCATATTCGACAATACGACTGTATTGGCCAGGCTCGGTGAATACTTTTGATATATAATTGCGGGCGTAACCATTGTCGAAAACAAGTATATGGCCATTCGGCATAATGACAGGTGTATGTTGTCCCCAGGGCCAGTCAAAATCCGGACTGCTTTTTTCTCCGCTTATGACTTGTGGATCTGTTATTTCATTACCGTTTTTATCTAAAGGCTTTAATAAATACTTGTTATATTCTGGACGCCAGTTTTTATGCGGACTGATGATCCATGCTAATTCACCATTTCTATGGTATTTAAAAACACCCTGAAAGCGGGCAGATGCGAATATATCATCGCCCCAATATTGTACAGCATTGTGATGCGCCCAGTTACCTTGTGTCTGTCCGAAAGATGCTCCCGGCAAAGATGGATCTGTTGCTGCATAACGAGCTGAATCCAGTATTTGTGCCAGATCCCATGCCTGAGTAATTGTACCTTCATTCGGGCTTATCTCAATAACGTGGTCATAGATACGTGACTGGCCTGTATTTAAGGTGGCATCCATTTTTGTAACGGCTACTAACAATTTGCCGTTTTCTCCTATGACCGCTTCATGATGAAAGTTATATCCTAATGCTTTTAAATCCCATTTTCTGACCACTTCACCCAGAATATTGACTTCGGCTACCTGGTAATTGTTTGCATCTCCAACTAGATAATTACCATTCTCCAACCGGTGTAATCCGCATTGGGCTCCGATGTGTAACAGATCCGGAGAGGTGCGCCAGTCCAATACCCAACGAATCTCTCCGTCAGCATCCAGCATGTAAGGGCATGAAGTATCGGCTTCACTTGCTCCCGGGTCATTCAGTAAGACCATTCCCGGCTCCATTTTATCGATTAAAGCCTTCTTAACTTTAATATAACTTGGAAGTGCTGTGATATTCAACGGGCTTGTTTTTATTGTCGTCTGTGTGCGGGCGCGTTCATTCCCGTTTTTATCTGTCATAACAATGCTAATCGTATTTTCATAATCCGGATATAATCCCAAAATGGTCAGATTCTGGTTTTCTCCATAATTACTGAAAAGATATTCAATGGTACCGTGGCTGCCTTCTTTACCGTGAACGATAATTTTGGCACGGCCTTTTACCGGAAAGGCAGCAAATATATTAGCCGCCAAAGGATTATATCCGGATGGGTTCAGTTTGACTGTCTGAATCGCATTATTTATATTTTTCCCTAAAGTAGGAATCGAAATTTCTTGCTTGTTGTTAAATGTCAGAACGGTGTTCCATTTCTCGTAGTTTTCGTTGACCGACTCTACGATGTCGGTTGGGATATCTATACTCCCGGTTTCAAAAGTAAGCGTGTAATTGTTATCATTGTGGGCAATGTCTTTTAACAAACTGCCCTCTTCAATAAATGTTTGTATTTTTGAAGTCTCTCCACTAGTATTGATAATCGTTTCTTCCTCGTCACATCCTGAAAGACAAGTGAGCATTACTATAGCTGTAAATAAGTATTTAGTGAGTTTCATAGGAGTGGTGATTTAAGAAAAAAGGGAGAGGGTTTACTCTCTCCCTTTTTTGTATTATTAATTATTTATTCCCAACCTTCAGTCTGAGTACAAAGACTGTTGTTGTTCATTTCCTGGAAAGGAACAGGCAGCCAACGGTATTTAGCAGTGAAGCTGGCGCCTCCCTGTGTTTTTTGGTCAACCAGGAACGCTTTCAGTTCATCGTTATTGAACCAATGTTTCAGATAATACCAACGTGTACTTTCTTCTACTAATTCTAGCATATTCTGGTGCTGAATTTCTTTCATCAAGTCAGCCTGGCTTCCAAATGTCTTTTCTGCTAGACCGGCACGGTCACGAACCCGCTTCAGTGCAGCATTAGCACCTGCGATATCATTTGTTTGAGCACATGCTTCTGCATACATTAGCAATACTTCAGCAAAACGCATAACACGATAGTTCATTTTACGGGAACTCCAGGTGGTTTCACCTCCATAGAAACTGCAACCACTTTTACTCCACCATGCACTGTATTTTTTCAAAAGGAAACGGCCTTCTTTTCCGTCGATAGTAGGATAATCAGGTTTGCCTCCAAGTAATTTTTTACCTAAAGCAACTTGCCACATAGGGTCGAAATCAACATCATTGTACCATGTTTCATCAGCTTTTGTATCATTATAATCAGAATATTTGAAATACATTGTAGTATACATACGTTTGTCCCAACGTGAATCAGATCCTGCAGGACGTTCTTCTGCTATGAACTCATCTACTAATGCTGCAGAAGGCTGCATTTTGTACCAACCACCACTGGCAGGCAGGTCCGGACCAAAGAAGTTGGCCAATACATTACCCATGTTGGCATCTGTACCTTCACCGCTGTTCCAACGTCCGGATTCGTCACCGAACTGGTCGTAGTTCAATTCAAAGATAGATTCTTTATTAAATTCAGTATCATCGCGGAAGTTGTCAGCATAATCTTCCATCAAATCGTATGAATAAGGAGCCTGCATCAGTTTTCCTAATTCTGTTTTTGCATCTGCATATTTCTTCTGGAACAGATAACTCTTTCCAAGGAAAGCAATAGCAGCCCCTTTGGTTACACGTCCGTTTTCAGTAGCGGGACGGCTTTCGGGTAATAATTCGATCGCTTTTTTCAGATCGTTTTCAGCCTGTGCCCAAACTTCTTCTGCAGAAGACATTTCTTTTGCTATATCCAATGTGGAAATGACCGGTTCCGTACGGATGATAGCCTTGCCATAGTTAATCGCTAACAGATAGTAATTAAATCCTCTGAAGAAGTAAGCTTCACCACGGATAGGATTCTTTATTTCATCTTTTACGGGGCAGTCTTCTCCTGTATTTTTCAAGAGTACATTGGAGCGTTGTATTGCAGTGTATAAATAATCCCAAGGGTTACCGTCTGTTTCCGGTGAGTTATTGAATATAACATAATCCCATGTGAACTTTTCTTCACCGACAGTTGTATAGATATCGTCAGCTAAACTATTGTTAGGGGCCTGAAAACAGTTGTATGCTCCGTAATAGCCATAGACACTGGCGCGAACTCGGTTATAAACAGTTGCTATAGCGGCATCCAGGTCATCAGCACTCTGCCAGTATGTAGCGTCTGTGGGACGGTTAGGATTGACTTCATTCAAAAAGTTGGATTCGTTGCATGAGCATAGAACAGAACTTGCAGCCAATGCCAATAAATAATTTTTTATCTTAGTTGTTTTCATAAAATACATCTCTTTTTAATCGTTAGAAATTAACTTGCAAACCAAAAGTGAACGTACGGGGGGTCGGATAACGACCATGGTCACAACCACGGCTCATAACACTGGTATCTTCACTGTCTGTACCTGCTCCGCCATTTGAGCCCAGGTCAGGATTATAGCCTTTGTACTTCGTTGCCATAAAGAGGTTTTCCATTGCTGTGTAAATACGTACATTCTGCAATTTGATCTTTTCTGTCCACATTTTCGGCAGTGTATAGCCCAGTTCCAATGTTTTCAGACGGAAGAAAGAGCCGTTTTCCAACCAACGATCGGAGATAGCCTGGTTGTTCTTGTTTTCATCGTCTGCAGTGTAACGTGGCATATCAGTATTACGGTTATCTTCACGCCACTCGTTTAATACATCTGTAGAAACGTTGGTTGTACCGTTTTGCATATAAGAAGTTCCGTAACGCATGGAGTTAAATACTTTGTTACCAAAAGTTCCATCAAAGAACAAGCTAAGGTCAATGCCTTTATAAGCTCCGGTAAGGCTTAAACCCATATTCAATTTTGGGAACGGATTTCCACAATACTGCTGGTCGCTGGCGTTGATCTGTCCGTCACCGTTATAATCGATAAATTTAATATCGCCCGGTTTAGCCTTCGGCTGGATAATTGTACCTTCCGCATTGGTATAGTTGCGGATTTCTTCTTCACTCTGGAAAATTCCGTCTGTTTTGATCAGGTAGAATGACCCGATAGGCTTACCTTCCTTAGCCCAGGTAATTGTACCTCCGCCATTTGGGTTGAAACCTGAAATTTCCTGTTTTGTAACAGTTTGGATCTCTTTCAGGTTATTTTTGATGTGAGAAAGGTTCAGACCTACTGAATAATAGAATTCGCCTACTGTGTTACGGTGGTTTAATGAAAGTTCAAAACCTTTATTTTCAAGTAAAGCTGCGTTCATAACGGGTGCGCTGCTCATACCACCGCTGGGTGCTTGATTAACACTCATCAACAGGCCATCTGTTTTCTGAATAAAGTAATCGGCAGTTACACTAAAACGGCTGTTCAGGAATGATGCATCCACACCGATATTGGTTGTCTTTGTTTTTTCCCAGGTTGTTTCCGGCGGAGTTACCCATTCTGAATTAGTGATTTGGCCTACCCACCAGTTTCCTCCTTGTACATAGTTGAAGCCGTCTTTAATAGTACTTTGTGTCTGATATTCGTCGATACCGTTTATGTTACCTAAAACACCGTAGCTGGCACGTAGCTTTAATTCGTTTACAGTATTCTTTGCTGACTCGAAGAACGGTTCGTTCATGATATTCCAGCCTACTGATGCCGATGGGAAAGTACCGTAACGGTGACCGTCGACAAAACGGGAAGAACCATCCCGGCGAATAGAGGCTGAAATTATGTAACGTGAATCGTAGCTATACATTGCACGGGCGAATAAAGAAACCAATGTACTGGTTGTTTGACTACCACCGGCTGTACTGGAACTTGCCAAACCGGCTCCAATCACTCTGATTCCGTCAGGCATACCGGTACGTTTTGCATTGAAACCACGGGAGTTATCTTTTTGAGCAGAGTAACCTAACAATCCGGAGACAGTATGTTTTCCGAATGTATTATCGTAATGCAATGTATTTTCAAGTAGCCATCTGTCACCCCATGTAGTACCTTCTGCTAAACTGTTATCCATGTTTTTGCTGGAAGAACTGAAATAATATGGTTCAATGAAGTCATAGCTTCTTCGTGTTGTTTTGTCTATACCGACATTAAATTTATATTTCAGGCCTTTCAATCCTAAGTCGACTTCAGCGAAAGCATTGACCAACAGGTCTATACCATGTTTTTGACGATCGTAAGCTTCTACATAACCGACTGGGTTGTCAATCTGGCGTGCCCAAGCTGGAACAGTACCCCAATGCCCTCTATAATCCTGATTGCTTTCGTTGGTGCCGTCATCATATACCGACATAACCGGAACCGCACGTAATGCAGAGTTAAAGCTGATATCGTCATAATCCTGATCCCATATTTTCATCATGATCGTGCTACCTACACGAAGGTGGTTGTTGAAGAATGAGAAGTCATTTTTAGCACGTAAGTTCCAGGCTTCATAACCGGTAGTCTTTACGATACCTTCCTGATTCAAGTAACTGGCAGAAACATTGAACGTAGATGTTTTGTTACCGCCTGAGATATTCATTGATACTTTGTTTACAGCAGCCGTGCGATATAATTCATCCTGCCAGTCAGTTCCTTTTCCGTTCCAACCGGTAAGTAACGGCTGGTCTTGTGCTATGTTATTCAATTTGCAGTAATCGCGGAATTGATTTCCGTCGAGTACATCTATTTTGCGCATCATTTTCTGTACACCGGTATAAGCATTTACATCTACGCGGGTCGGCATTTCCTTGTGTCCGCCTTTTGTCGTGATCAATACAACACCGTTTGCAGCACGTGAACCGTAAATAGCAGCTGCAGATGCGTCTTTCAATACATCGATTGACTGGATGTCGGATGGTTCTACCATATTGATATCACCATATACACCGTCAATTACATATAATGGAGAAGATTTGCTCAAAGAATTGACACCGCGGATATTGATGTTCATTCCTTCACCCGGTTGACCATTCGCGGCGGAAACTGTTACACCTGCAATACGTCCCTGTAATGCGGAAGAGGCATTACGTGCCAAACCTGCCTGTAACTCTTTTCCTGAAACAGAGGCTACAGCACCTGTTAAATCTTTTTTCTTTACTGTACCGTAACCGATAACTACAACTTCATCCAGTTGTTCGCCTTCTGCCATTGTAACATTAATGACATTCTGGTTGTTAACAGCTACAGTAGAAGCTTGCATACCGACAAAAGAGAATTCAAGAACTTGCCCAGGGGACACACTGATAGAGTAGTTACCATCAATATCGGTTGTTGTACCTTGTGTGGTTCCTTTAATAACAACTGTTGCTCCGATGACCGGATTGTTCTCCGAGTCTTTTACCGTACCTTTTACGGTCATTGCTTGTTGTGCCCAACTTGAGAGTGTGAAAGCACCTAGCAATAATGAGAAAGCTAGTTTTCTGTTCATAATGTTTGTTTAAAGATTAATTTGTGTATTTTCATCTGATGCAAAGGTAAGGTGTCGGAGGAGGGGAAATCAAGTAGAATTTTTGCGACATATAATGAATCTTGATCAATTATTGAGAGGTATACAAGCTCTATAGAGAGTCTTTTTCGTCGAAAATAGTATGATAATATTTCATCAGAGGGGGCGATTGAAGTGAGTGGAATGTCAAAATCTTATTAGTTTGTGATAAATTTGTATTGTGTTTTATAACATGTGTTAATTTTGGGCACTTTGTGATGGAAGACTTTCTCATTGATTATCATTCCCATTTACAAAAATAGAATTGTCAAAATGATATTAGTGTAGCATGAAATTGGAATTAGTATACCGTGTAAATAGAATTACCTCTGCGGGTAATGTTTTTTAACGTATCAAATGGATAGAAATATTGTTTGACTGATGAAACTTTGTCAAAAATGAAATCTCCCCATTTGATATATGCATATCAGATGAGGAGGCTGAATTCTGTTAACAGATTAATAATTCTGTTATTTGACTAATTGGAATGTTGCTAAAACTGCTTTATGGTCGGTTGGCCAGATTCCTGCCGGAAGAATGATCGGATCGGCTGTTTCTTCTGTAACACGTTCTCCGCGAAGGATATCCCCCTTAGGTCCGATAATCGTTACATCTGTCAGACTCAACCCGTTGTGAGGTGTATACATAATGAAGTCGATACGATCCCGATCGTCCGCTTCAGGTGACCAGACCAGTTTTTTCAATGCGATATCCGGACAGTCTGCCGGACAGGTAAATCCCGGATGGGTAACCGGATCGGGATATTTTTCGCGATAAGAATCTTTGAAGCCGGCTTTTTCGAGCATAACGGATACATCCCAGGGAACGACAAGACCGTAATGGTCACGCATATCTTTGGTCGCTTCTGTCCAGTCCAGGTGTGAAGGCTCATTAAAATCGCCTCCAAGAATAACAATACGTCCGGCAGCTTTGTCTTTTTCTGCTTCATTTACAAAGCGGGCAATAGCGTCATCTCTGACGGATGCACGATTCAGGATCAATAAAGAATCCAGGTTGCTGACCGGTTCTATTTTATCCCAGTTATTACCGTCGTATCCGCGGGCATCATAATAAGCACAGTTACGATAATCAAGGTGTGCTGTGTAAACGGCAAATTCCTGATTACCTTTCTTTGTGACTAAACGGTAGATGCTGCCTCTGTCATCATTTAAAGGGTAAACCGTACTACTGTCGCTAATCGGATAGCGGCTTAATAAACCGGAATCTTCCGTATAGAAAGAATAATAAGTTTGTCCGCGTTTCTTCAGGGCTTCAACGATTCTGTCACAAAAGCGGGTATTGTGATAGTTTCTGACTTCGCTCAACGTCACAAAGTCTGCGTCGCTGCGGACAATTTCATCGGCTACTGCATCAAACCCATTTTCTACTACGGTCCCTTCCTGCCAGATATTAAATTGGAGGACTTTGAATGTTTCAGTTTTCTGACAAGCAGAACAACTGATGATAATTAACAACAATAGTGTTGTAAATAACCCATTTTTCATGATAGCTGTGTTTTTTATGAGATTTTTTTAGTCCTGCGAAATTAGCCAATTTTTTAAGCGGAACTAAACAATCACCTTCTTTTTTCTATAGTTCTCTCTGAACTCTGTCGGCGGCATTCCTTTTTTCTTTTTGAATATACGATTAAAATTTGACAGGTTATTGAAGCCGCATGCGTATCCGATCTCTGCGACCGATTGCGGTGAATCGATAAGAGCCCGGATGGCAAATCCCAGGCGTATATCTGTCAGGAAATCGACAAAGCTTTTGGAAGTACGTTGTTTGATATACCGGCAGAAAGAAGGTTCACTCATATTGATCAGTTCAGCTACATCAGACAGGCGTACTTGTTTGTCATAGTTTTTATTCAGGTAGTCGATTACTTTTCGAATACGTAAATCTTCATCATGAGCTCTTTCCTGACGAATGAAAGAATGACTGGCCAGTTCCCGGATATCTTCCGATAAAGACAATTCATGCAAAATCATAAGCAGTTTCATGACTGAGTAGAAACCATCTGTCTCGCAGGTGATGGTTTTCAGTAACGGACGTACTTTGTCTATAGCCTGTGTGCCGAAAGCAACCCCTTTCTGAGCACGTTCGAAGAGGGTTTTTATACTTTGAAACTGGTTCCTTTCCAACAGCTCTTCCGGAAGGGACGAGCGGTGGAACTGGATGGTTATTTCATGGATAGCTTGTGATTTGCATTCGTGATTGACCCAGGCATGTTCCAATGTCGGGTTAGTTACTAATACTAGTTCGTCGTCACTGATCGTTTCAACGGAGTCTCCTACAATACGTTGGGCTCCTTTCGCATGTTCAATAAAATTCAATTCATATTCAGGATGTACATGAATGGGAAAATTGAATGTTGATTTAAGGCGCTCTATTACGATGAAACAGTCTTTCGAAGATAACGGAGATACTTCTTTAAATAATTCGGTTCCAATCATACTTTTTATATTTCTGTTTGCAAATATAATCAAAGTTTTTATTTATTCCTGTTACAACAGTTTTACAAGAGTCTTTTGTTATCTTTGCGGCAGATAATCAGACACAAAACAGAGTATGGACGGTAAGAGAGTATTTGTCACGGGTGGTGCTAAGGGTATTGGTGCTGCTATTGTTACTGCATTTTGTAATGTGGGAGCGCGGGTCGCTTTTTGTGATACGGATGAGAAGGCAGCCTTGCGTCTTTGTGATTTATTGCCTACTTTTGTTCAGTATTTTCAAACCGATGCCAGTGATTCGGTAGCTCTTCAAGAAGTTATCAACAGACTTATCAACATGTGGGGAGATGTGGATGTGATTGTTAACAATGTGGGGATCAGTGAGTTTTCCCCATTGGTCGATACAAGTATTGAACAGTTCGACAGGATACTATCAACAAACCTGCGGCCGGTGTTTATAACTTCACGTGCACTGGCTATTCACCGGAACAATGAGGAAGGAAAGAAACGTTACGGACGGATCATCAATATTGCTTCTTCCCGTTATCTGCAGAGTGAACCGGGCTCGGAGGGATATGCCGCTTCCAAAGGTGGAATTGTTTCCCTGACGCATGCCTTGGCGCTTTCGTTCAGTGATTATAATATTACAGTAAACTGTATCAGTCCCGGTTGGATACAAAACGAAGACTACCGTTTGTTGAAACCGACCGACCACAAACAACATCCTTCCGGCCGTGTAGGCCGTCCTTCCGACATTGCAAGCGCCTGTCTTTTCCTGGCTGCCCCTGAAAATGATTTCATCAACGGGCAGAACATCGTTATCGACGGGGGAATGACAAAAAAGATGATCTACGAAGAATAAATCAATTGAACCCGATTCTTATATTTTTGTTTTTTAATGCAGGGTAGATGAGGAACTGGGGATCCATCCGCTTGTTCCACGGATTGTATTCGAAGTTTACACCGATACCGATGCCGATATCATCTTTCACTTTGAATTCGAAAGCACCACCTACGCTCGTATGATTATAAAACGGATTCAGCAACATTTGCGGATTGTTTCGTTCTTTTTTCTCGTAAAAGGTATATTGTGCCCAACTTCTGAGAGTCAGCCAATCGGTTGCCTCATAACTGGCAGTCGCATTGAATCCCCCCATAAAGTCGGGGCTGGGATTGAATGGTGTGAAATAGCGTCCGGCAAAGGCTCCTCCTGTCAATGTCCAGCGATCCTGCTGCCATACCAACGATGAACTGATCTGGGTCAGACCTCCTGCACCGGGCCAGGTATATTGTTCACCGACTGTCAGCACACCGGTGGTCTCGCTGATTGGAGTGAATGAAAACTCCTGGAAATCGAATGCCATCGGCGATACACGCCGTATCATCGGAGCAAACACATTAAAGAAAGGACGGTAAGCAAGAGACAACACTTGCATATCCATCGGACGCTCGTCCTGGATTTGAGGAAAATCGGGGGTGAACTCCCTGAGTTTCTTCTCCAATTCGGTGAGTCTGGAAGGAGTATAAGTTTTGTAAGAGTACTCCGGAATATTGAAATCGAGCGTTCTAAACTTAGGGACGGCTGTAATTTTCCCTTCACGATTCAAAACAAAGTCAAATACTGACTGCGCATGCCCGTACGATACACACGTCAATAGTGCTATTATTATAAAATATCCCCGCTTCATACACAACATCATTTTATTGTCGCTAAGATAGATTATTTGCTTAAAATAAGCTATTTATTCTTCTTGATTTTACTTAAAATAGTGGAAAATGGCTTATATTTAAGTCTTGTAAAAAATATTTTCAAAATTCTCTGTCTGCTTGCAACATTGGAAGGACCATTTTCATCATAGAGATAGAGAGTAATATTACCTATGGACGAACAACTGTTAATTGCCGGATGCAAACGCGGGGAGTCATGGGCTCGTAAGGAGTTATACGAGCTGTATGCTCCTGCCATGATGAGTGTGTGCATGCGATATGTCAATAACAGGGAAACAGCCCGCGACTTGTTGCAGGATGGTTTTATCAAGATATTCACAAAAATAGGGAGCTATGCGGGAAGCGGTGCGTTTCCCGGTTGGGTTCGCAGGGTGTTCGTCACAACAGCTCTTGAATATCTGAGAAAAAATGATGCGATCCGGTTAAGTGTTAATTTCGATGACTGCGGGGAGCTGGCGGATGAGGTGGATGTATCGGCTTTAGAACGTTTGTCAGCCGATGACCTGCACGCTTGTATTGCCCGTTTGCCAAATGGTTATCGGACGGTATTCAACCTCTATGCTATAGAAGGATATTCTCATAGTGAAATAGCAGAAATGCTGCATATAAGTGAAGTAACCTCGCGGACGCAGTTTATTCGGGCGCGGAAAGTGTTACAGAAAAGTGTTCAATCATTAATCAAGCATGAAAATGCGCAGTGATACGGATCATAGGGAACAATTGGATGATTTCAGCGAATTCATGAAGCGGAAACTGGAAGACCACCGGTTACCTGTGGATGACTTTTGCTGGGAAGAAATCGAGCCTCGTATGAAGCCCCGCAGACAGACATGGCTGTGGTGGGCGGGAAGTTCTGTGGCTGCCGCTGTTATTGCAATCTTGTTTTTGTTTTCGCCTTTTCGGGCAGGAGAAGCTCCCGATGGAGGTCCGGAATTACCGGTGGCTGTCACTTATGATGAAGAGGAGGTACATCCGGCAACTCCGCAAGATGATACGGAAAAAACAGTTTTACCAGTGGAGCGACCTGTTCCGGCGAAGAAACTAATTGCTGCCGTTATTCCGGAGAAGTCCCCTCAGATGCAGGAAAAAGAGATACCGGAAGTATCTGAAGGTACTGAGGATATGGTGAATGCAGCAGATGTTGTGAATACAGAAGAACCGGAAAAAACAGTTCAGCCGGCTGAAGACAGAAAGAAAGCGGCTTCCCCGGATTTGTACAGCTATAAGTCGGAAAAACACGCATATTCTTCTGCCGGTAAGAATAAGAAAGTGGCAGGAAAATGGTCTGTAAATGCCGGATTCGGAACCGGAGGGCATGTCTCGTTAGGCTTGGGGACTGATTATGATATGGTGCAGGATCCTAGTAATAATGTCTCTGACGGAGGTATAATTTACTCTTCACCAGCCCGGCCTGCTGCACTTAATGCTTCAGGGGTATTATCTCCTTCAGAATATAGTAATGTGGATGTGGCGCTTCCTTTATCTTTCGGACTGACGATTCGCCGGGATTTTAACCGGTATATTGGTTTGGAAACCGGACTGGTATATACTTATCTGGCTTCTAATCTGTCCAAATGGGATGAGGTTCAGTATAAGTCGCATCTGGAACTTCATTATCTGGGTATCCCGGTCAATCTGGTGGTATCTCTTTGGCAAAATTCACGCTGGAAAATCTATCTGACAGGTGGTGTCATGATGGAAAAAGGGTTGAGGGCGAAACAGACGGAGTCACGTTTTTGGCAGATGGAGATGAATAACCTGGTAGACAAAAGAGGCATAAGCGGTTTGCAGTGGTCGTTGAATGTTTCTGCCGGTGTTTCCTATCGTTTTTACAAGGATTGGAATTTTTATTTCGAACCACGTATTTCCCATTACTTTGATAATGATCAGCCGGTGAGTATCCGCACGGAACATTCTGTGATTGTCGGACTCGGTGCCGGTGTCCGTTTTGATTTTTAAATAAAAAATTAGCATATTAATCCTCTAAATTTATTGAATATGAAAAAACGAGTGAGTTGGTTTTGTGTGTTGTTGATCTGTCTGCTGTGCGGATGTAACGATGATATGAAAGTAAGGGAGACAGTTACTTATACCGTGAATAAGCCTGTATACATGTCGTCCGATATCTTTCGTTCCTCTGTGAAAGTAACTACGCAACCGGAAGAAATTACGCAGCAGGGAAAGATCTGTTTCTATGACGGTTATCTGTATATGTCGGAGCCTGGAAAGGGAATCCATATTATCGATAACCGGAATCCTTCGTCACCGGCTGTGGTCGGTTTTATTGAATTGTTGGGAAATGCCGACCTGGCTATCCGTAATGATTTGTTGTATGCCGATTCGTATGTCGACCTGGTATGGTTTGATATCAGTAATCCGGCAGTACCGGCGTTGAAGAGCCGGCTGGAAAATGTGTTTCCTCAGAGTTATCCGCCGATTGAAGAAGGCATAATCGATTCTGAAGTTTTTTCTGAGGCCGGAGGGGCTAAGGGGATTGTTGTTGGCTGGACGCAGGAAAAGGTGACGAAAACCTATGAATATTATAAAGATGAACTCTATTGTAATGATATGGCGACAAGCCCCGGAAATAGCAGTGGCAGTTCTTCTACAGGTGTGAACGGTTCGATGTCCCGTTTTGGACTTTATAAGGATTATCTGTATGTCGTATTGAATAATCAGATGGATATCTTCGATCTTTCCGGCGCGGAACCGGTGGTTGCTGCAGAAACTGTTCCGGTCGGCTGGAATGTCGAGACTATTTTCAGTTATAAGGACTATATGTTCATGGGAACGCCTACCGGAATGCTGATCTATTCTGTTGAAGATCCGGTAAAGCCTGAATACCAGTCTGCTATGGCTCATATATATGGTTGTGATCCGGTAGTAGTGGAAGATGATATTGCTTATGTGACGGTTCATTCCGGCAATAATTGCGGACAGAACTCCAACGAGCTGATCATTTTGGATGTCAGCAATGTAAAAAGTCCGCAGCCGATCGTTGCGTATACAATGACAAAACCCAAAGGGTTGGGGATCGACAACGGTACACTTTTCCTGTGTGACGATGGTCTGAAGATTTATGATGCAGCCGATCCGCAAACCCTGATGGCTAACCGCCTGGCCCATTACTCGGGTATGGAGGGCTATGATGTGATTCCACACGACAATGTCTTGATGATGATGGCTGAAGACGGTATTTACCAGTATGATTATTCCAATTTGAAAGAGATCAGGTTGCTGAGTAAGCTGGCGGTGAAGAAGTGAAAAGAGTAGAAATGAAGAAAGAAAGCGGAAACCCTCTAACAGGGTTTCCGCTTTTATTTTTACCAGCCTGTCGGTTGGCTGATGTTCGGATTGGAAGTAACTTCTGCCTGAGGGAGAGGCCAGGAATCATTTTTGGGGAATGTACAGTTGCGTTCCTCGATAGTAACGAATGCATTACTATTTGGATTCCATGCACCTTGGATAGGGCCTGACATTGTTTTAGCTCCGATATCCCAACGGCGGATGTCATCGTAACGTTTGCCTTCGAAACCTAACTCTACACGACGTTCACGGCGATATAACTCACGAACTTTTTCTTGCGTATTATAAATCGTTTTGTCCATGTTGGGCATTCCGGCACGGTTACGGATCATATTGATGTATTTTTCTACCTCCGGATTTTGCCAATCTCCACTTTCAACCAGACATTCGACATACGTCAATAATACTTCTGCATAACGGTATAACATGAAGTCCAGACTACCGCGTCCACTGGCACGGTCTTGTTCGCTGGCAAACTTTTTCAACATATAACCGGAAGCCGGGGCTCCTGTTTTTGTGTAGTAATCACTACTGTTCACATCAAACGGAGTGTAGGTGTAATTGGCAAAAGATGTGCTATCTCCGGGCATCATCACTGTAGCATGTAAGCGGGGATCACGTTGCTTGAAGAGCGGATTTTTTTCGTATTCAGTACGTTCGTTGGCCGGCAATGACTGGATTGTTTTTCCGTCTATTGTCTCAAATTCGTCAACGAATGATTTTAAAACACCGCAGGTTCCCTGCCCCCCTAAAGACATGCTGATACAACGGAACCAATATTGATTCAGACCGTTTGAGGTGAAAATGATACGCTCTTTATTCTGTTTTCCTACATAGTTGAATAAATCACGATAGTTTTTCTCCGGAGCATTATCTGTAGATTCTGTATAATATAATTCAAATACACCTGAGTCGATCAGTTGTTTAGCAGCAGCCTTTGCAATATCGTATTGTTTGAATTGTAAATTCAGATCCATTTTCAAAGCAAGAGCTGATGATCGGGACATGCGGGCGCGGCGTCCTTCATCCCAAATAAAAGGGCATACATTGTCATCGGTAATACTAATCACTGCGTCGAATTCTTTGTTCAAAAAGTCGAGACATTCCTGTACACTATTACGGGCTATAAAATTTTCGTTTGGAGTTAACGACTTCTCAAGGATAGGTATACCGTCATGGCGACCGTACCATAAAAGTAATTGCATATGATACCAGGCACGCCATACACGAACATCCGCAATCATTCTTTCACGTTCATATTCCAGTGTGAAATAAGCATCACCGACATGCTCAAGAAAACGGTTGCAGCGACGAATATATTCGTAATATTTGTCCCATAGTTTACTTATATATCCTCCGGTTGTTGGGGTTGCGGAACCATTGGCGAGATTGACTACTTCCGTTTGAAAATTAGACCGGAAATATTGATTATCCGTCATACCTTCCATATGAATCCATGCGACATTGGTGACAGTATTACTTGTAAAGTAAGATCCGTTCGGCCATGCTTTACACTGACCTAATGCACTCTCACATTCGTTCATGGTTTTCCAGAATTCATCGTCTGTAACCCCTGTAGGATGATCTCTTGTCAGAAAATCAGAACAACTGCAAAATAGGAGTAACAACGAAGTAAATACCCATGTCGCTATTTTATTATTTATTTTCATGATCTTTTATTTATTAGGTTTATTATTAGAAATTCAGACTAACTCCCATAGAATAGGTTTTAACCAATGGATACGAACTTTTCTGGCCACGGCTCTCCGGGTCTACCAACTTCTCTTTCGCAAAAGTGAAAGGATTTTGGGCATTGACATATACACGAATGTTGGATATGCCAATTTTCTTTAATCCCATTTGATCGAACAAGTATCCTAGCTGAATATATTTTACGCGGCAGTAACTTGCATCGAAATGCCAGAAATCTGAACGATGGTTATTATTTCCATAAGTAGAGTTCGGGGCAATACGGGGATAGCGGGCATCGGTATTATCCGGTGTCCAATAATCCGTTTGTACGGCAAGAGGTGTCTGTCCGTCGGAAGAAGTACTTAATCCGAATGAATATGGCTCTGAATAATAAGCATCTACACCGGAAACACCCTGAAATAAGACTTCTAATGACCACTTTTTATAGTTGAGTGTCAGGTTCGCGAAATAATTTAGTTTAGGTTGTTCGTCCCCACGAATGACACGGTCTTCAGTCGTTATTTTACCATCTTTGTTCGTATCTATATAATGTATATCTCCCGGCTGTTGTCCGTCATAAATTATTACTCCTTCTTTAGGTATCCAATTACCATTGTCATCTTTGGTAAAGTCGCTTTCTTGTAATAATCCTGATGTCGGATAGACATAAAAACTATTTAGTGCGTGGCCAACGGTATTTATAGTATTACTATTGTCATAAGGACCTCCTAGCAGTTCTTCGATCTTGTTTTTATTTTGTGATAAGCCACCGTGAATGTTGAAACCGAAATCTTTAGTTAACTGTTTGTTGTAATTAAGATCTAATTCCCAACCACGGTTTCTTAATTGACCTGAGTTCATCGGTACTTTTTCAATACCTCCGATATATGAAATGGGCGGTTCAATGATCAGGTCTGTTGTGATCTTATTATAATAATCGAATGTCAGACTGAGATCTTTCAATATTCGTATATCAGCTCCTACATTCAGCATATTCACTTTTTCCCATGTAATATCCGGGTTTCCATAAGTCGTTTCATTTCCGTTTGACGAATTTATCAATGCCTGGTATTTGTATAAACCGATATTTTCATTACCCAATAAACCGTAGGAAGCTCTCAGCTTAAACTCATTCAACCATTTGGCTTTTTTCATAAATTTCTCTTCGTGTACATTCCATCCAGCAGCCACGGAAGGGAATATTCCGAATTTGTTGCCTGGACCGAAACGGGAAGAGCCATCGCGACGAACAGTTCCTTCCAGCAGAAACCTCCGGTCGAATGTATAATTAGCTTTGGCAAATACAGACACCATAGACCATTGGTCCCAGTCTCCGTCATTTGTTAATTCCTGATTGTATCCGCCTATGGCAAATAAGCGGTGTTTGTTTTTTTCTAATGTATATTCAGCTGTAGCACCTATATAATAATAACTGGAACGATCTTTACTGGCAGAATTGATAGAACTCCAGGTTTCCAGTAAAGCTCCGGAAGTATAATCGAAGAAGTTGTAAGCTGCCCGTTGGCGGTTGGTGGCACCACTACTTACGCGATATGAATATTGTCCTTTTAAAACTAAATTAGGGATGACTTCCCAGCGTGGAGCAATATTGATGCTGACATTATCTTCAAGAGCTTTGAATTCTCCACCACGGTCTATTAATGCTGCCGGGTTACGCTGTTCCGGGCGGTTTCCGTAGAAAACGATATCGCTTCCTTCTTTCATTGGATAACGAGCTACCGTATTGGGAGGCGTTCCATACATGTATCCGATAATGGAAGATGTATAATTTCCGTCCCGGTACATCGGCTCCTGTCGGTTAGTACGATATGAGTTGAAGTCCATGTTGACAGACAGGTTATCGAGTAGGCTGACGGATGTATTGGCACGTATATTGATACGGTCGGATTTTGCTTTTTCAATTAAACCTTCATTTTGCAGGTAATTGGCAGTTAAAGCGAAACGTGCCAGGTTACTACCTCCTGATACAGATACGGAATGGCTTTGTACGGAACCGTCTTTAAATAGAAAATCGGCCCAGTCTACATTCGGATATTTAACAGGATCTACACCTTTGCGGGTATTATCGATATCCTCCTGTGAATAAATAGGATCGCCTCCGATATTGATATTGGCTGCATTCAACATTTCCATGTATCCGGCTCCGTCGATGAATTCAGGTAAATAAGTGGCTTTCTGAATACCGAAATAGCCGTTATAGGAAACATTTACCTTACCGGGAGTACCACGTTTTGTTTTTACTACGATTACCCCATTTGCAGCACGTGCTCCGTAGATGGCTGCCGCCGCCGCGTCCTTTAAAACGGTGACGCTTTCGATCGTATTAGGGTCCAGATTATTCATATCCATAGGGATACCATCTACCAACACCAACGGATCACTGTCTGAAGTCAAAGAAGATATACCGCGAATTTTAATGGTTGCCGCATCGGCACCCGGCAGACCTGAACTTTGTGTAACACTCAAACCTGTAATGCCTCCTTGTAATGACTGAGAAAGTGAGGTGATCGGCTTTGTCGACAGGTTTTTATCAATATCCAGGGATGCAACGGATGAAATGGTATTTAATTTCTTTTCTTCTGAGAAACCGGTAACGACAATTTCATCTAATGTTTCAACATCTTCACTTAAAGAGACACTCAGGTTACTGATTGCACGTGATACAACATATTCATATTCTTTAAATCCTAAGAAATTGAAGATAAGTACATCTCCTCGTTTCGCTTTGACGGAGAAATATCCATTCTGGTCACTGATCGTTCCCAGTTTAGTGCCTTTGATGGAAATATTAACGCCTGCCAAAGGGAAAGGTGGTTCTGAATTTTCCAATACCTGACCTTGGATTGTCCAGGATCTGTCATCTGCCTGACTGGCGATGGCCGATTGCATTTCTTCTTTCGTTTTTTTTGCAATAGCAATGTAATTGTCGATCTGCTTGAATGTGTAACCGTCACCAAGTACAGCCAATAATGCTTCTTTTATGTCAGAAGTTTTGATGTTTACGGACACACTTTTGCTTGTGGCTAATTCAGCAGTACTGTAAGCAATCTTGATTCCGGATTGTTCCGAGATTGCATCCAGAATTTGTTCCATCCTTGCATTTTTGAAAGATAGATTCAAGGTGTAATTTTGTATAAAAACGGATTCAAATGCGAAAGCATTGAATGAAACTGCTAACAGGAAGCAGTTAAGTAAAATAATAAACAATGATCGTTTTAAGACTTTTTGTGCCAGACAAATGTCTTCCGATGCTTTTTTTTCCATAAATTTGTAATTAACAGGTTACAACTAAAAATGATTTTTGTTTTTTGATCTGTTGCGGAGGTAGTATCTGATCCATACTGCCTCTGTTGATTTTCATGGTACTATTACTTCATTTTCTCTTCCTCCTTTATCCTTTTAATGTTAATAATGTGGCCTATTCTCTCAAGTTTGACCGTAGAAGTATAGCTGATCACTTCCAGTAATTGGTCAAGATTCGTATTTCTATCAGCAGTAAGCGAATAACGGTTGTTTTTCAGACTTTCATCTTCATACCGGACGGAAAAGTCATACCAACGCTGGAGCTTTCTGACAATTTCTTCCAATGTTGTATCTTTAAATATATATTCTCCGTTCATCCATGATGTAAAAAGCTCTGTATTTACTATTTGAGTAGAAGTCTGTGCATTTCTTTTATCGTATGTGAATTGTTCAGACGGAGCGATTGTTTCTGTTTTGTTTTTATCAGTTTTTACAGCGACGGAACCTTCTATCAGAGTTGTCGTAAAAGTGTTGTCGGACGAATAGCAGGATACGTTGAAAGAGGTACCCAGTACTCTTACATCCATTCCATTTGCATGTACGATAAATGGTTTTTCTTTGTTGGGAGCAACGTGAAAATAAGCTTCTCCGATGAGAGTCACTTCTCTTTTGTCACCAGAAAATCGCACTGGGTAAGTTAGTTCAGTTTCGGAATTTAACCATATGCGAGTGCCGTCTGCCAACAATAACTGATATGTTTTCCCTTTTGGAATAACCAAATGATTATTTTTTGTAGTAATTATCCCTGTATCCTTCTGCGATTCGTAGACCAGTTCGTTTTTAGCATCGTTTTTAATCACTACATGTTTTTCTTCCATCGAGAATGATTCTTCCGTTAGGGCTATTTTTTCTCCATTTTCTAAAAGTAGGGTCGGTTGGTCGAATTCTTCCATATTTACTTCGCTGATGGCTGGTGTCTGGGGATGATTGGTAAAAAACAGCAAACCGATTGATACAACAACTGCAACCATTGCTGCATAGCGGATCAATACAGGGATATTAAATACTTTCTTTTTATTGATCGTTTGTGTCCGGACTTGTTGCCAGGCTTGATCTGTATTGAATATTTTTTCTTTTGGAGTATAAGAACATCTTTTGTATAAGTGTTTTATTTTTTCATATTCTGCTTTATTTTCATCAGAGGCATTCAGCCAATCTGTGAAGATACGGCGTTCTTCTTCCGTGGCCTCATCAGCCAGGGACGATAGAATTATTTGATATATTTTTTCAGATGTCATTTTCTTCCTTTTTATATATTTACAATCGGGAAAGAAAAAATGGGTAGGTAAAATCAGAAAAAAATCAGAAAAAATAAAAATGGCAGGTGTTTCAACTCTTCGCGCATGATCCGGAAAGCTTCTCCTATATGATATTTAACCGTATTTATCGATATGTTCGAAACTTCTGCAATTTCTTTATATCGCAGACCTGTAACACATTTCAGTAGAAATATCTCACGGCATTTGGCTGGCAGTTTCAGCAAAGCCTGCTGTACTTCTTTTTGATAGATGAAATCATCTTCTTCACTGAATTGTTCTTTCCACTCTTCTGTTAGAGTAGCCAAAAAGTCCTCTTTAACGATTTCAGCTTTGTAATAATTGATACAACTGTTTTTTATCGAACGGTAGGCGTACGGCAGGAATGTTTCAACGGTGACGGATAGATTCCTTTTTTCCCAAATGGAGATGAAAAATGTCTGAACAATATCTTCCCGTATCTGAGAATCAATAATATATTTGCCTGCGTAATTACACAAGTGAGAATAATATTCCCGGAATAATTTTTCGAAAATCTGTTCGTCCGATTTTAACATAGGAGGTTATTTGTTCCCGGATAATAGTTATTGAATATATTTGTTTTTATATTAGTTCTATAAGAACTCATGTTTTTTTATAAATACATAACTATTGATAATCAGTTACATATCCGGATATCAGGAAAGATTATTCCAAATATAATCTCATGTTTACATACATAGTTTAACGTAACAAATGGAATATAATGGTATTATTTCATCTCATTTAACCTATTATTTCAAAAATAGACTATATTTGCATTTGCTGAGCTGTAGTTCTTATAGGACTAATGCAAATAGATTTGCATGAAAGTGTCTTTTATATCTGCAGTGAATACGAGTATATTCCTTTTTTATTGACAAATAAACTGCCTGAAAATAAACTATATCATAGAGGATATGTTATTCTAATAGAGACATTAAAAAGACATAAGATATGAAATTTTTTATTGACACGGCGAACCTGGATCAGATTCGGGAAGCGAATGATTTGGGTGTATTGGATGGTGTGACGACCAATCCGTCCCTGATGGCTAAAGAGGGGATAAAGGGAGTAGAAAACCAGCGGGCACATTATCTGAAGATCTGCGAGATCGTGGATGGGGATGTGAGCGCAGAAGTGATATCGACCGATTTTGAAGGGATGATCAAAGAAGGCAAAGAACTTGCAGCTTTGAATCCGCATATTGTGGTGAAAGTTCCTTGCATAGAAGCCGGGATCAAGGCGATCAAACATTTTTCCGACGAGGGAATCCGCACTAATTGTACATTGGTCTTTTCCCGCGGGCAGGCTCTTTTGGCTGCAAAGGCCGGAGCTACTTATGTTTCACCGTTCGTAGGACGTTTGGATGATATATCGAGTGACGGTATCGAACTGGTGAAAGGTATTGTCGACATGTTTTCATATTATGCATACGAAACTCAGGTTCTTGCTGCTTCCATCCGTAGTACACAGCATATTATCCAGTGCATCGAGGCAGGAGCCGATGTAGCAACCTGCCCGTTGTCAGCAATCAAAGGTTTGTTGAAACACCCGCTTACCGATAGTGGTCTGGCTACTTTCCTGGCTGATTATAAGAAAGTGAACGGATAATAGAGAGGATGTTTTTTCAATATTCCCTAAAAACTCGTTTTAAACGAACCCGAATTTCGTTTAAAACGAGTTTTTTTTCGTTTAAAACGGACTTTAGCTTCGTTTAAAATGAATTTTCGCTCGTTTAAAACGAGATTTAAGCACTCTGATTGGTGGTGTTGCGTAAGTTGTTTACAATCAGATTCTTGGAGCTTTGAGACGTGAGTTGCGCGTAGCCGGTGGTCAGTACTTACTCCGCTTTCAGCGAATCCACCGGATTGCCGGAGGCAGCCTTGTAGGTATGCCAACTGACGGTCAATAACGTGATGAATAGGACGATAATCCCACTCAATAGAAAATGGAAGACCGATATATCGGTATGATATACAAAGTTTTCCAGCCAGCGATTAAGAAAAAGCCAGCTAATAGGAATGGCTATAACGAAAGCTATTCCGATCCAGCCAACAAACTGTTTGTTTAACAGGTACATGACCTTTAGCGTACTGGCTCCGTTCACTTTCCGTATACCAATTTCTTTCTTGCGCTGTTCCGTGGCGTATAGAGCCATACCGAACAGGCCGAAACAAGTCAGGAAGATACTGATCAGCGAATACATGATCATTAATTCCGCCAGCTCGGTTGTCCGGCTGTTGCGTTGCATAAACTCCTTAAAGACATCCTGGTAAGTGAAGTGTTGTCCCGGATTCATCTCTTCCCATATCTTTCCGATGGCAGCGATGATTTGCTGACGTTCTTTCCCCACTTTGATTTCTGCAAAGGAATATCTTTTGTCGTCATCCTGGCCAATGTAAATAATGCTGGGGAAAACATCTTCTTCAAGCGAATTGGCAAATATATTTTCGGTAATGCCGGCAATAACCGGTTGGGGAGAATCACTGCTCTTTCCATATTGTTCATTATCCTTGTCGTATTTGCTTAGTAGCTGACCAACCGGGTCTTCTCCGGGAGGAACCTGAAGGTCTGCATATTTTTGGGTGATGTAAATCGGAGTTTGATATTGTACGAGTGCCCTATCCGGTTCTATTCCCTCTATAAGATTGATTTTGAATGTTTTCAGAAAGTCACGTCCTCCCATATACTGCGCTTTCATATAAATGCTTTCGCTGCCGTCGGGATTCTTGACATTCACGGTAGTAAGTCCCATGTTTAGTAAAGGACCGCCGCTGAGTGTAACATTTTCTACTCCGGGTAACTTTTTGATTTCGTGCACAAATGCCGGTAAGTAAGAATTGTCTGTTCCCCAGTTGCCTACCTCTATCAAGTCGCGATAACCTTCTCCGCCTTTTTGTGTAAAACGAAGCTGGCTGTTTACCGTGAACGTCGCGATGATCAATCCGATGGATACGGTATATTGTGCGATGGAAAGAGCGGTAACAATCTTTCTTCTTTTATTTCCAGTGAAAAACTCACGGTAGCCGGAGGCGGACAACTTACTTATCTTCCGGCTTATATAAATGGAAGGAATCATGGATAAGAGGAAGATAAACAGGATAATAACCGGAAAGGCCTGCTTGTTGAAGAAGAAGGAGATATGTATATTTCCGGAGACGATAGAGTTGAATACCGGAGTTAAGTCGTGCGTAATCAACAGTGATAAGAGGAAGGCCGTAATAACGGTCAGGAATGTATCGAGGAATAGCTGTTGGTTGATATCCTTTTTCGTCGCACCCATCAGTTTCTCGGTATGAATCATCCGCACCTGTTGCAATAGGCGGGAGAAATTGAGATTGATATAATTGAAGCAGGCGATCAGCAGGATTAGAACGGCTGAAATCATTCCCACATAAAGCAATGTCTTTTGGCGGCTGTTGAGGAATGTGAAACCCTCCTGCGTGTATTTTCGGAAATAGCTTTCCTGTAAGGTATAAAACTGGTATTTCCCATCCGGGACAAACGTATGCAGTCCGTCTTTATTTATCTGTTCGGCAAACTTGTCTGTGTCGATGGGGCGGGTGGTCATCAGGAGGCATAATCCGCCGTTGGTTGTACCTCCGTTTCCGGTTAATGCTTCGAATTTGAGGTAAGACTGGTCGTGCGATTGGAGGACGGCTGCAATCTGATAGCTCGTTTCGTTGGCTTCCGTTTCAATGGTGCCGTCTTCTTTGTGTATCGTGGTCGTGCTGTTCTGGCCTGTGGTGATTATTTGGCCGATTGGGTTCTTGCTGCCAAAGTATTTTTGGGCACAGGCTTCTGTCAGCGCAATCTTGTTCGGTTGTGTCAGTGCTTCGTTCAAATCTCCCGTTACTACTTTGTAAGGGAAGAAACGGGGAAAAGACGAATCTGTTGTCACAATTGTGATAGGGTCGAAATGGTTGTTGTCTACCTTTATATAATCCATTCCGATATTATTTAATCGCAGATAGTCGATTACTTCCGGATATTTCTCCTTTATTTCGACAGGAATACTGCCGACAGTGAAGCAAACCCGCTCGCCCGGTTGCAAAGGGGAATCCTGGTCCATCATGTAGATATGACTGCGGTTCGGATTATCCGCTTCCAGGTTGTATTCATGGATGACAAAAGCAGCCAGCATATTCGTACAGGCAATGCCGATTGCCAGACTGATGATGGAAATGATGGAGAAGGTCTTGTTTCGCCACCAGCTTCGCAGGACGAGTTTAAATGCAACTGCTTTCATATTCTGATTGATATTTAGTTTATTCACTTCTTAATACTTTCACCGGATTGGCCGAGGCCGCCTTGTAGCTGTGCCAACAGACCGTCAATAAGGTGATGAACAGGACAAAAAGCCCGCTTATCAGATAGATGCCGAGACTTATATCCGTACGGTAGACAAAATTTTCCAGCCAACGGTTCAAGAGTAACCAGGTGATAGGGATGGCAATGATGAAAGCGGAACCTATCCAGGTGATAAACTGACGGTTGAGCAACAGCATGATCTGCGGGCTGGTTGCTCCGTTCACTTTCCGTACGCCGATCTCTTTGGTACGCTGTTCGGTTGCATAGAGTGCCATTCCGAACAGGCCGAAGCAAGTCAGGAAGATACTGATAACGGAATACATCAACAATAGCCGGGAGAGTTCGGTTGTTTTCTCATTCCGTTGCAGGAAAGTTCTGTACACATCCCGATAGGTGAAATATTGGCCCGGATTAACCTTGTTCCATACTTCCCGTACGGTGGCGAGAGCCTTTTCCTGATTTCCGTTGAGGCGTATGTAGATATAATTGAAGGCATTGTCCGGACTGTTGTTGATCTGGATGGTGAACGGGTTCACTTCCTGTTCGAGTGTATTGGTATATAGATTATCGACAATACCGGCAATGGTGGAGACCGGCAGGTTGTCAGTATCGGTATAGCTTTTGTTGAGATCTTTGTCGATGGAATTTAACGGTTTACCGATGGGGTCTTCGCCTTTTGTGACCAATAGCTCGACAAATTTTTCGTTGACGTAGACCGGACGTGCATATTTCTCTACCGCCTTGTCGGGAGGAAGTCCTCTTTTCAATTTCAGTTGCAATGCATCCAGAAAATCGGATTCACCGAAATAGTTGATTTGCGAGGTGTATTTTTCGTTGCCGTTTTCATCGGTAAGGACAACCTGTTGTATCCAGCTGTTCAGGATAGAACCTCCGGCAATCGATACCTGGGTTATTTCCGGGTGTTTTTTCAGTTCGCGGGCAAAAGGACGTATGTACGAACCGTCTTCCATCCAGTCGCCTATCTCGATCAGGTTCTTGTAGTTATCGCCTCCCTGGCGGATAAAATGGAGCTGGTCGTTTACCGTCAATGTCGCGATGATGAGTCCGATGGAGATAACGTATTGTACTATGGATAAAGAAGTCACGATCTTTCTTTTCTTGTTTCCGGTAAAAAACTCACGGTAGCCGGCACCGGATAATCCGGATATTTTCCGTCCCATATAGGCCGCCGGAACAATGGATAATAATAGGATAAAGCCGCAGATAACGGGTAATGTCTGCCAGTTGAAGAAGAAGGAAGTGTGTAACCGGCTGTTTACTATCGAGTTGAATACCGGAAGCAAGTCATGTGTAATCAGTAAAGAACAAAAGAAGGCAATGATGACTGTCAGGAACGTATCCAGGAAAAGCTGCCGGTTGATCTCCTGCCGGCTGGCACCCATCAGCTTTTGCGTATGAATCATCCGCACTTGTTGAAGCAGGCGGGAGAAGTTGAGATTGATATAATTGAAACAGGCGATCAATAGGATCAGGATGGCAGAAATTAACCCCACATAGAGTAATGTCGGCTGCCGGTAATTGATGAAACGTAGTGTCTGTTGTTCTGACGTTTGGAAATAGCTTTCCTGTAAAGTTTGCAGATAATAGTTCCCTATATCTCCTTGTAAAGTAGGAATTTTATCTTTCTTTAATTGGGCTTCAAAAGTTTCCCTGTCGATGGCTTTGTTCATGAGTAACAAACAGGGACCACCATAAAAAGAATCGGATAGTTTAGTGATAGCTTCCACATTCAGAAAAGACTGTTCCCTGTCGGCTATGACGGCTGCCACCTGATAAGCATATTCATTGTTTGTACTGCTTTCTGTACTAGTGGCTTTATCCGGAAGATTGAAATAAATGATTTTACCGATCGGATTGGTTTTCCCGAAAAGTTTCCGGGCTGTCTGTTCCGTGAGGGCTAACTTATTCGGTTGCGTTAATGCCTCTTTCAGGTTTCCGTTCAACACTTTGTAAGAGAAAAAATCCGGTAGGGATGAATCTACGGATAGAAGGTGGATTGGTGCATACTTGACATGATCGATAGAAATATATTTAGGTGATTCTGCTGCCATTTGCAGGATGCTTTCTACTTCCGTGTACTTCTCTTTAAGTATGGGCGGGATAGATCTGTCGGCATACTGTATCTTTTCTCCGGATGCCATCGGCGAATCCTGGTTAAGCATCCAAATACGTTCTTTATTGGGATTCCCGTTTTCTATGCCATACTCGTGAATGGTAAAGACGGTTAACAGGTTCGTACAGGCAATGCCTATCGCCAGGCTGGCAATAGAAATGATGGAGAATGTCTTATTCCGCCACCAACTGCGAAATACAAGTTTTAATGCGACTGCTTTCATAGATTTTATATTGTGTATTTCATGCTGTTCCTTTCAGAATGGCATTTCAAATCTATTCCCTTTCTTTTTGCGGGGCAAGGAATAAACGGAAATAATCAGAGTTCACGGTAAAATTGTCTAAATATTTGACAATGGATCGTAGCCGGCAAAAGTATTATCCGGTAACTTTTACATATTTGAAGGTTAAATGTATCTTTGTCGGTATGATAAACGGTAAGATTATAGTAGTAGACGATAATGAGGCAGTGCTTAAAACGTTGCGGGTTATTCTTTCGCGTGAGTTTAAGACGGTTGTCTGTGCTTCTGTGCCGACTTTATTGCCGGCCTTGCTACGGGATAATGATGTCGATGTGGTGTTACTGGATATGAACTTCGGGACAGGAAAGCAGAGCGGAGGAGAAGGGTTGTTCTGGTTGGACCGTATTCGTGAGCGTCCTGAACCACCTGAAGTCGTCTTGATCACTGCTTTCGGTGATATCGAACTGGCTGTCGCTTCACTGAAAAAAGGGGCGACGGATTTTATCGTGAAACCCTGGGATAATGATAAACTACTCTCCACTTTGGTTGCTGCCTGGAAAGTTCGTTCCGAAAGAAAACAAAATCCCTCTCGAAAGGAATCCGAATTTCTCTCGGAAGAAACTGATTCCGTCGTTACTTTGCTTGTCAACTCCCTTTTGCGAAAATATGCAACGGCATATGCCAAGCCTTTCCCCGCTATCACTCCCGATGCGTTGCGGAAATTATCAGCTGTCATCCTCAGCGGCGATCTGTCTCTTTTGCAGCAAACCATAGAACGAGCCGTACTTCTTTCGAATGCTTCTTTGCTGGATAGTGATGATTTCTATTTGGAAGATCCGTCTGTCACGGCTTCCCATCCGGTCACATTGGAGGAGATGGAGAAGCAGTTTATCAGTGAAGTGCTGGCTGATAAGAAAGGAAACCTCACCCTTTGCGCACAACAACTGAATATAAGCCGGCAAACACTTTACAACAAGATGAGGAAGTACAACCTATCTTACTGACCGGACGGTTTTTCACTGTAATGGCAAAACTTTGCCTGTTATTATCTTACGACAATCATTACGTACTGATTTTCCTGTATTTTGGGGTTATCAAGTAACTCCAGTAGTTTTTGTTGTTTGGGAGAACCGGTCCGGACCACATTCATGCGCATTTCCGTCAAGGTGCGGATCATATAGAGGCAATCGTCTGTTTGTCCGTCCGGCCAAAAAGTAAGTCCTTCGTTCAGGTCGTCGACAAAACCTTGGCCTCTGCGCGGAAGTACAAACGTTTTACCCTCTTCTTTCAGATAAACAGCCTGATAGCTCAGTGTCGGTTTATATTCATATTCCCAGCCTAGCCAGTTGACCAACTTCGGCCCTTTTTTCTGATATACACCCATAAACAATCCTTTAGGATTTTCATATAATGTGCGTAACCACATTTTCCCGTCTTTTACACCTGTTTCTGCCGCATAGTCTGACAGAACGCCGGCTTCTCCAAAATGAATATCGTATAACGGGACAACTGTCTGCGGATCACTTAACTGATAGACCGTATCACAAAAAGGGATCATGAAAGTCATCTTGTCCTGCGCTTCATTCCAGTAGGAGGTCTGGAAGAATGGGATATTGTCTGTTTCCGTTCTTGGAAGGGAGGAAGGCTCCTTCAACTTGAATTTACCGAGTGTTTCCCCTTCTAGGCTGAAAGTCAACAGACAGTTTGGGAGACCGCTCGATGCTTCATAATGGCTTAACATATATCCGGAGGAAGAGAAGCCCAGCAGCTTGTCGCTCTGCAAGTTGATGGTATATTTCTTTTCTATCGTTTCCGGAAAAACGTATCTGTTGATAGTCAGCATCGTATCCAGTGGAGGCAGTTCGACAATCTGCGGATGATAAGGTTTGTCGGTTCCACGGGTTTCAATATCTTTACCACTCATTGCACAATACATGCGGGATGTTTTCTTATCATAAAACAGGTTATGTCCGTTCATGTCATTGTTCCATTTGTATGCCAGGGCTTTAAATCCGTAGCGTTTGCTCGGCTTTCCCTTTTTCCGGTAGTAAAGGCGAGGATTGTTGAACGTGAGGAATGCATTACTGTCCGGTATGGCAATAGCTTGTGTAATCGTGTAATTTCCGTCACCGACAATGTAATATTCGATTTCAGAAGCAATCTGACTCAATTTCAGGGGCTCTTTATCCTTATTGATCGCTTCCTCCAGGTCTATGCTGATCGGAGCAACGGAGTAGTCGACTTTCCCTTCATATTTAGGCGGTGTAACCGGACGGAGCTTTTTCTCACTGTTGCCTTTGCAACAACATAAAATACTGATGCCTGCCAGACAGAGGATAGTAAGATGCTTTTTCATGGTATCGTTTATTATTGATCGCTTCAAAAGTATATATTATTTATTTCTAAAGCAATCATTCGAATACGAAATAATCATATATTTACGAAAAAATAGTAATAGAGGGAAATAAAGAAGCTTATGCTAAATTATTACTATTTTACTACTATCATCACGTTCTGATTGTCCGGTAGATCACTGAGGAAATTCTTTAATATGTTCTGTTTAGGGGAGCCCGTCAGTTTGACCTGTTGTTTCAAGTCTTTAGCAGACCGGATCATGTACATGTACTCGTCTGTCTGTCCGTCGGGCCAGAAAGGCAGGCCGTCGTCCAAATCGTTTGTTATACCCTGGCTTGTCAACGGTAATGCTTTGGTCTGACGTTTATTTTTCAGATAAACCATCAGATAATCTTCGGATGGGAAATCCCGGTTTTCTTTGTCTTTATTATCCAGCCAGCCGGATTTATTGCTTTTACCCTCCCGGTGAACTTTCAGGAATACGCCTTTCGGGTTCTCTCTCAGTTCGTTTATCCATACTTTGTTTCGTTTATCTCCTTTATTGATAACATAGTTGGCTGATGCTTTGTATTTCCCTAAATGGATATTATAGACCGGAGTAATCGTCCGGTGATCCGACAGACGGTAGACTGTGTCGCAATAGGTAGCGGAAAAAGTCGGCTTGTTATCATATAAATAAGATGTGCTGTAAAGCCCTGTAAAGTTATAAAAGTTATCATCCTTGATTGTCCCGATTGAGTCAATTCCCGCGTAAAAATGACAAAGAGTATCATTTTTAAGATTGAATGTGGTTACCCCGTAATCGAAACCGGTTCCCGGATAATTGAACCTTCGGATATACATTTCCGGCGTGAATATTTCTCCCCAGTTTTGCAGGAAATAACGGTTGGGCAATGAATCCGCATATAAATAATGTGTCCTGGCTAACACGCTGTCCAGAGGAGGTAGCTCTACAATGAACTTGTCTGAATACCCGGTTTCCGGATTCAGTTTTTTTAATTGTACGTATAGCTTAGTTGTTGTTTTGTCATAAAACAGGCTATTCCCGGGGGAATTAGAATCTTTCCAATCGCTGTATTTTGTCTTTAACCCTACCCGTTTCCGTTTCTTTCCTTGTCGGTAAAGATACAACTTCGGCTTGTTCAGTGCGATGAAACCTCCATCGACGGCGATCACATCGGTTACCGGATATTTATCGTCACCTACCTGGAAATATTCAATAGAGGAAGCCACTTCGCTTAATCGCACTTCAGAAGATGTCGATATCGTTGATTCGACATCTATTGTCTCAGTCGGTTTTGTCCGGTCGTAGTTGGCTGTATATTGAGGACCGGTCGGCTGATGCGAACTCTTTTCTGCAGATGAAGAGCTATTATCCTCACCCTTTTGTTTACAACCGGAGATGAGAATCAACAAAATGAAGAATAGACCGTATGAGATGTTTTTCATTTGTATCAATGTTTTAATTTCGCCAATATGACAATGTTATTATCGTTCTCATGAAGGGATTCTGCCAATACAGTCAGCTCTTGTTTCTTCTCTTCCGTCAACCGGTTGGATTTTAATGCTTTTTCCAGCATGTTTTTCAGATTTGCCGGTTCCATGTTTTTGTAAAAGTAACCGTTACAGAAAGAATAGATGGGCCAGTCTACTTCTGTATCACCTAAAAAGTCGTTATACAAACGGAAGAAAGCTCCTTTTCCGGTCTTTTTATCAACAAGGTAATATCTGGGAGGTGAAGAAACAAAATTGTTGGCTGATTCTTGCACCGGGTAAGAGGCATCTCCCATATAATGATTGGGAAGCTCAACATAACCATGCCAGGGGATAGGATCCTCATGGAAATTCAGAGTGAAGCAGGGGCGTAAACGGTTGCTTTGGAAATCGTAGTGGTACAGACTGTCTTCACGTGTAGGGATGATGCAAAGGATATTGACATCGAAAATACCGTCTATATTATTGTATGTGGTCACTTCATTGCTGTAATCCTGTGGTGCCTGGAGATGTCCGGGCTCTATAAAATTGATTCTGTTGCCCTGAAAATCCTGTGTCCAGGCTACAGCCGGTGTTCCAGGGAAAGGGAGTAAGACGACGGCAACGGTAGATTCCTGCGTATTCACGTGAAAGGTTCCTTTCGGTGCTCTCAGGCAAAGAGGGATGGGAGGTAAAGGGGTACCTTCCAGGTCATAAACCAATATCTGAGCACTTTGCCAGGGTAGGATGTAGATACGGTTGTTCTTTTCATCCAGCTGGGCATCATATACATTCAGATATTCATTGGGACCTTGTCCGTAAGCTCCGATTGTAGTAAGGAATTTGCCTTTCCGGTCGAAGAGTTTGAACGGGTTCTGTTTCTTATTCCATATCAGTATGTAATTATCGGAAATAAGCAGACGACTGTCGCTGACCAATGCTTCATCACGATTGTCCAGATGAATGATTTCTGCCTTCTCTGTCAGGAAACTGAGAGGTAAGCGTATGGAATCTGTCAATAATTTCTGATCGCATGAAAGAACCTGATCGTCTCCGACTTGTACAAAGGTACCGACAACAGGCGAATTATCCAGTCCATTGCTGAATGACGTGTGATTACTGTTTTGACAGGATCCGGCTAATAACAGACAAAGTGAACTGATAATAAGATTTCCAAACTTCTCCATAATGTTGTTTTTTTGAATGATGTTGGGCAAATATATCCTTTAATATTGATAAAAGAGGAGAAAGCGTGTTGACATTTTAAAAGCTATACCTGGTCTTATCTTCTTGATAAATAGGTATTTACTATTTTGTCGTAGATGAAAAGCATTGACATTTTTGTTCTCTTCTGTTAGAAAGCATTCAAAATCTCATCCAGTGTTCGGTCTTCATCTTCTATTCCGAATTTTTCCCGTTTCATTCGTGCCTTTTTCTGACTGATCGCGGAAGGTGTGATATAATAGATGGATGCCAGGTCTTTTGTGCTGATACCGCTTTTCAGTAAACAGCAGAAAGCGATATCTTTTGTTCTAAGCAGAGGGTAAGTTGTTTTCAGGCGTTCGGCAAAACCCGACCATATTTCATTGACGGTTTGGATCAGTTCATCTATTTCATCTGCAGTCAATCTCGATTTACTGTCTTCCGTATTCTCTTTTGTTTTGCCGGCAAGGGATGGAATCTTTTGAGAAGCAGAAAGACGACGGAACAGTTGTTCACGTAAAGCTGTAGCCCTTTCACGCAGGGATATCAATTCCCGTTCTCTTTCAAGCTGGGCAACCTGATTTTTCAATTTCTGTTCTTTGAGCTGCTGTTCACTGATTATTTTCTTTTTCCGTAAACGGCTATAGATAATATACCAAAGGGTACAAGCTGTGATCAATATCAGGCATAAGGAGAGGAGGTAAATGTCTTGTTGTTTCTTTTTGAGTTTCAACTCATTATTTTCATTTTTCAATAGTTCTTCCTGATACCGTTGTTTCATTATTTCAGAATGGACTTCACCGGAGATGTTATTGAAGCTTTGTGAATAATTTTTCCAGGTATAGTATGTCTGTTCGCTTTTATTACCTTGTTCATATAGGTTGGCTTGTAGCTGGTAAGCACGGGTGGCGATATAAGGATTGGTGCTTTGTATGGCATTTTTCAGATACATTCCGGCAGAGTCTGTTTCTCCGGCAGCTATGTATATTTGTGCCTGTGCGAGCATATGGTATGGGTAGCTCGTACGTCTGTTGCTAAATTCTATGGCAGATTTCAGGGCGGCGGTAGCATTTTTAATATCCCCTTTTTCTTTCTCTATATCACTTATCTTTTCGTAAAAAAAGGCTGTTTGTTCGTTTGAGTTGGCTTCCAGGGATTTATCGATCGCTTTCCGGTAATAAATAAGAGCACTGTCCGTTTGTCCGGTGTATCGGTAAGCCTGTCCGATCTCTGCCAATACACTAGCCTTCTCCGGTGTTGAAATGAGAGCCGTATCTTGTAAAGATCGTACATGTTGTTGCAATGCCTGTTCCGGTTTATTATTATTCAGGCAAGAAATGCCGCTATATTCATATAACCTGGTTCGTAATGAGGCATTGGGAGCAAATGGAATACCCCGGACAAAAAATGAGTCGGCACGCGTATAGTCATTTGCCTGCATATTAATAAGTCCTGCCCAAAAACAAGCTTTGGAAGTGTTGATGGAATCATTATTGGCAATGAAAATATCAATAGTTTCCGATATCAGAGAGTCTGTACGGTTTTTACTTCCTTTCTGTATTTCAGCAACAGTGTGATACAGGTTGTATTTTGCCTTCGGATAGTCGGCGAGGCGATCAGGATTTTTGATCTTATGCAATAAGATCAATGTACTGTCCGGTTTCATGTTCAGATAACTTTCTGCCTGTTCTAACCAATAGTTTGTATCTCTGCCTGTGCAAGCAGAGAAAAATAGTATGATAATGAACGGCAGAAAGTTCTTTCTCATGATATATTTCGGTTATTTGAAGCAAAAAAGCGAAGGGTAAATGTGCAGTTAAAATATAGTATGTTTAATTTTTTCTATAACTTCTTGAAATGCACTATTTTTTATGCGACTACATATCCTTACGACATCTCGTTCTGTATATCCTCCGATCAACTGACATATGACATAACTCTTTTTTAATAAGGGTTTCGTTAACATATCGTTGTCTAAAGAATACGTATATTGGGGATTATAATTCTTAGAAGAAATCATTGCAATATAGAAAAAATCTTCAGTTTCCTGAAGTTCATCATTTGAAATAACGATAGCCATGTGGGGTTTAGTTGTCCCATCAGGGAAAAGATAATTAACTTCTACAATATCTCTTTGATGAATTTTCATTCTGATAAATATTTTTCGATCTGTTTTGCCATCGATCGTTTTGAGTTAGCAAAAAACTGTTTTTTTTCTTCTTCCAGTTCTTTTTTTTCTGTGTCTTCCTTTTCAGAACGAATTTTCCATCCCATCTTTTGGGCCAGAAACTCAAATATAGAAAATTCCGATTGGGGAATATCTACCCGTATACTTAATATGTTTCCAGTTGCTTTCATTTCGTTCATATATCTATAATTACAAAGATATAAAGAATTTCTGAATCATTATATCTTTGTAATATAAAAGACTTGCATTTATTAGTATCCTAATTTAAACTCCTGATCGACGGCAGGGATACCTTCGCTCATCCATTGCGGCATCGGCTGCTTGTTCAGGTAATGCTGGAAGAACTGGAACATACGTTTCTGGAAGTCGATACGGTTTGCCAATCGCATCGGCCAATGGATTTCACCGGTATAATTCAGCAACCAAACCGGTTTTTGCAGGCGCTTCAAGGCTACAAAATATTCGATTCCCTGATACCAGGGCACATGGCCATCATTGTCATTATGCATGATCAGGATAGGAGTTTCTACCTTATCCATGGTAAACAAAGGTGAATTCTCCATATATTGCAGCGGAGCATTCCATAAAGTTCCACCAATACGACTCTGTCCGTGTTCATACTGGAAAGAACGGTTCAGACCTGATCCCCAGCGTATTCCGCCGTATGCACTGAACATATTCACAACGGGAGCACCTGACTCTATGGCTGAGAACAGGTTCGTGCGGGTAGCCAGGTAAGCGACCTGGTATCCTCCCCAGCTATGTCCCTGTGCACCGATTCCTTTTTCATTAACATAGCCTTTGGCAATCAATGACGTGATTCCCGGCATAACACAGTTGAAACAGCTTTCTCCCGGATAACCGTCTACATAACGTACATCCGGATTGAAGATGATGTACCCGTTACTGGTATAGAAATGATAATCGATTGTGGAACGATGAGGTTCCGGCATATGATAGGCGTAAAGCGTTTCCGAATTACGTTCGTAGAAATTGACGATTACCGGATATTTCTTTGCCGGATCGAAATCAGCCGGTTTATAGACAACGCCTTCCAGTGGAACACCATCCAATGAAATCCAGGAAACGAGTTCTGCCGTACCCCAGTTCAGTTGTTCCTGTTGTTCTCCTCCATGTGTCAGTTGGACAGACTTCTTGAAGCTCAGATCGGATAACCGTACATCCGGGTATTGTTCGAATGTCTCTGACGTGTAAATTACCGCATCTGCATTTTTAGCCTTGACCGGAGTTTTCAGCATAAAGTTACCGGCCAGTAATGTCTTAGGTGCAGCTGGTGCTGAAAGGGTTACATGGTAATAGCCCGAACCTTTTGTTTTTTCGTTGAAAGCCAGTAATAACTGCGGCTTTTTCGTATCGATAAATTTTTGTTCTTTATCCAATTGTATCAAACGGTAAGACAATTGCTCTTTCCGTCCGTTGACGGTAAGGTTGATTGCCGGCACTTGTGCCGAAGGATCGAATTTCCAGATATCGTAACGGTCATATAGCAAGATATTGCGATCATCGGTTGTCCATCCAGCAAGGCCGTGCGGAGATGGATAGTCCGGAACATCGTTGTCTTCATCCCATGCTGCAAATGTAGCGGGAGTGGTGAGGCGGTATTCTTTTCCGTTTTCCATCGAATACGTATACCAGGAACTGTCTTGCACACAGTACCAGTAGGCATAAGTTCCTTTCGGAGAAAGGCGCATATTCGTGTTTGCCGCTTCCTTGATCTGTTTGCGGTCTCCTGTTTCCAAATTGATCGTGTATATGTCATAACGGCTTCTGCCTTCCCACATTTGTTCAGTTGCATAGGGTAAATTGGTTGACAATAAGGCGATTGTAGCATTGCCTTCATCGTCAGTCAGCAAATTCGGGATTTTTTTATCGGCAAGTTGGAACAACTTGTTGCTGTTGATATTATACACTGCGGCATACGTTTTTTTCAAGTCTTTTTGCTTGTTGTATACCTGTTGCGTATATTGGATCTCTTCATCCCATTTCCATATCTGTACGTTTGGATAGTTATCATCCAGTCGGGTGGTGTCTTTTTGCAATGGGGCTGGTGCCGTACCGAAGAAAATGCGTTCGGAATTTTTAGAAAAACGCAGATTTCCGTTTCCGCTGATCACCCAACCGGCAGGCAGGAAAGCAGCCTTTTTGTCTGCTACTAAACGTGCAGGAGCATTGTTCTCAGCCAGATAGAGTGAATATAATGTATTTGTGGAATCTTTGTCCGGGCAATGAAGAAAAGCAATCTTACTTCCTGTTTCATTGAATGTTATTTGAGAGAAAACACCTTTCCCCTCGAAAATCAGGGAACTGCCTTTGTCGGGAGTATATGTACATACGGTTGAATCAGTCGAATAATACAAGACATTGCTTTTCCTGGCAAAGCCAAATTCATTTACATCGGAGAACGATATTTCTTTACTTCCGTCCAACGCACGGACATGCAATACGGTATCCGATTTACTGCTCCGTTTGTAAGCGATCCAATCAGCACTTTCCGATAGTTTGTATGATTTCAAGGAATCGATTGTCTCTTTTTTCTCCGGAAGATTGAAGATAATCAATTCGTCCGAAGGCATATCTGTTTCTTTTGTCTTTTTCAGTTTCAGTGCTTCCACTTTTTCCAGTTCCGGCTTTTTTGTAACCAGCAGGTATTTGGATGAGGCGGAAAATTCGGCATGACCTGCCGGAAGAAAAGAGGCTGTCATTTCCCCTTTGGCGTTGTAGACGAAGATACTGGCATCCCCCCTCCAGGGTTCCATTTTACAGGCAACCCATTTCCCGTCGTGGGATATAGCCTGTTCTGTAATGCGTTTCCAGCTAACCATTTCGTCGAATGTCATTGCCTTTTTGGTCTCCTGCGCAGAGAGTGTGCAATAAGCACTCAGACAGATAAAAAATGCCAATTGTTTTAGATTCCTCATATGATCGATTAAGTGTGTTATGTTTATGAAATGCAATATTACGCTTTTTTAGTTTTACCACAAAAAAAGCGGAGATCTTTGAAGAGACTCCGCTTTTATTAATTTATTTTATTCTGGATTTTACTTCTCCAATTCTTTCTCGATCATCTCCTTCATCTTCTCCACTCCCATGAAGCCTACCTGGAAATGAACCGGTGCGCCGTCTTTGCCTAAAAGCATATAAGAGGGGACACCCTTAACGCCGAATTTCTTGCCCAGGAATTCCCACTGGCTATCGGTTACGCGATAGTGCTCGCCTTTGATGTCGGGAATCATTTGCTCCCAGGTTCCTTTGGGTGAATTTTCTCCGGCCAGATAGAGGAAGACAACATCTTTCCCTTCAAACGCTTTCTTTGCCGGCTCTGCCTCTTTCATGGCCATACGACAAGGGCCACACCAGGTTGCCCAAAAGTCAACGAATACCACTTTTCCCCGATAAGGTGTTGTGATGGCATTGAAAAGTTCTTCGGCAGGAATATCGGCAATATTTACCCGGTTGACGGTGTAACCGGATTTCTTTTTATTCTCTTCAATTGTCTGTTTTAGTTTTTCATTCATGGCGAGGATAGCCTCTTTAAGAACAGGATTCAGTTCGTTGGTCTTAGCCAACTGTTGCTCGTTCAGCGGATTAAATTCTTTAATGGAAGTCGCTATTCTGTAAGCTGCCAACATATCAAAAAGGAACCCTTTGTCTGTGCCCATTACTTGAATAAGGTCGGTGGTGTTGTCAGGGAATTGTTCTCCGCTATTCAGTTTGATTTCCTTTCCGGTGAAATTGGCGTATCTGAGATATTGTAGTAGATAGCCGAAGCTACCATTATAAACCATATAAGAACCATCAGAAATGAGTTCAGGCAATGAACTGAAATATTCTGCATCCGGAACAGGTTTAACATAATCTGTCAATACCGAGTCGCGCGGTATGTTATTGGTTTGTCGGTAAGCATATTCCATCATGCTGTAGCTGAGTAGCTTCTCTGCTAAATCATGTTTGAGTCTTATGTTAAGTAGTTGACGTTGGGCGTTACTGATTCCAGTCAGTTTGTCGATTTTTTCTCTAGCCTTTTGATATTTTTCCATCCAGTACGTTTTGTATTGGTCAATCGTCATTGTACTGATGTCTTTCATCATCTGTTGATATTCTTCCTGACTGCGAGGAGCAAATGCTGGACCTATTACCGGATTGTTAGCCAATTCATTATTTAAGTCTGCCAATGCGCCGGTGAATTTGAACTTAGTACCCAGTGAGGGTTTGGATGATTGTATTTTAGACTGTGAACGACAGATCTCCGGCATATTGATTTCTACAGAGGTTGTCTCTCCCGGTTTCAGATAAAGGCTGGTATGAGTAGAATTTCCGGAAAGTACGACATTGGAGATATGAAGTAGAGGAACTTCCAGTTTAAAACTGCCGTCCGGTTGGATTTTTACCGTATTTTGGTCTGCACCACCTGTAAGAATATCGAATACCCAGATAGGAACTTCATCGTCCATACCTTCTCTGTAACCGATAAATTTTCCGGTCAGTGTGGCTATACCCGATTTGAGTTCCGGTTTTTCCAGCGTCAGTGTTTTCTCCGGGAGCTTAACATCGGTAAGATGGCTCTTCGGATACTCTCCGTCCAGGTGTATACCCCATACTTTGAAAGCCCCTTTATCATTCCCCTCAATAAAATCAAACGTTTTTGTATCTTTGGGAAGAGGAGGGAAGATCAGGCGGAAAGAGGCTGTTCCCGATTCCGGCATCCAAAACTCCTCATTCAGCGTGATGCCATCGCCACTTTTGATTCGGTAACTTTTGCCGTTGCTCTCCAATGTCGTTTCGTCGACAATCTTAATCCAGAATTTGGGTCGGTAATAAGCATCGATATAAAGCACGGTGGCCGTGTCGCTCAATACTATTTTCTGAAATTCGAGTGTGTTGCTACTACGCACTTCAAATGCTGGTTGTTCTATCACACGTTCCTGGGCCAGCAAGCCTGTGCTGTAAAGGAGTAATAAGAATGAACTGATAATGTGTTTCATAGGTATATTAATTAGTTTGTTTGTTTATTGCTTATTAATTCTTTTATATCTTCTATAAGAGCACCATCCCGATAACCTGATTTTATCTGAAGGATAGTGCCTTCCGGAGATATATAAACGAAAGTGGGAAGAGAACGTACCCCATAATGGGCGGCTAAACCACTCATGCCCAATCCGTCGGACAGTTGCAACCAGTTATCGACAGACCTTTTGCATTCTTCTTTCCAAACAGATTCTATGTCTACAGATAGGCTGACTACTACAACTTTTCCTTTGTATTGTTTGGCAATTGTCTCTAATTCAGGCAGGGCGGCAACACAAGGTCCGCAAACCCGACTCCAGAAATCCAAAAGGATATATTGCCCTTTATAGTCGGAAAGATGATGAATATTTCCTGCTATATCTTTCAATTCGGCATCGGCAATTGGATCTCCCTCTTTTACGGTAGAAGAAATAGTCAAGAGCGAAGAAATTTCTTTTCCTAATACTGATTGCTTTTGCTCGTCCGTCAGTTTGTCGAAAACAGAGACTATCAAGGCCTTGTCGTTGAATTTACCCGCTTGAAAACATTTCGCAGCATCTCTTAATTCTTGTAGTCCCGCGGTTGTGATCGGATTATCCAGCATAAGCAGTAATTCTTTGTATAGAATATCCTGATCATGGATGCTGTTTGCTTGCAGGCGCAACGCATTACGCTTTTGGCGACTCACAGAATCCTTTTGTCCTAAAGCTACTTGCTTCATAAACTCCTGTGTCAGGTCATGTATGCGTATGTTTTCTTCCCGTGTGGCTGCTCTGAAACGGTTTAGTTCTATCTGTTCGGGGATTGGAATATCGCTTTTTGTCTGCCATGTTTGTATATAGGGGGCTGAACCTGTTATTTTTATATTAGCTCCCGGTTTCACCCAAAACTCATAGCCGGTATTGTTGATGTGGAGAAACATCCGTGTTGTCTGACTGACTTCTTTGGTAATTTTGAATTTACCGTTTACCATACTGAATAAATCGTCTGTGTAGAGTTGCATACTTTCTCCTTTCATTTCCCGACAACCGATTGTAAGGCTGTCCGGCATGTTTTGTATATCACCTTCGATGGTAACCGTTTGTTGTCCGTAAACAGATGAAACGGTAAAGATAATACCGAATAATAAATTAAATGCTTTCATGTATAATCAGATTTATAGTTCCTGGTGGAAATATACAAGTTTATTTAGTATTGGAAGAAAAAGGTGTACGAAAACTTCGTAGGCAGCAACATCTATTAACTTGTTGCTGCCTACTCTTTTACTTTTGTAACACTTGCATATCTCAAATGACGGTTTCAGTAACCACCTGCCCGTCAAACAGATTGATGACACGTGATGCATACCCGGCATCGTGTTGGCTGTGCGTCACCATGACGATGGTTGTTCCTTCTTTATTCAGCTCGTTGAGCAGGTTCATGACTTCCTGTCCGTTCTTACTGTCCAGGTTACCGGTCGGCTCATCGGCAAGGATCAGTTTCGGATTGGCAACGACGGCGCGTGCAATGGCGACACGTTGCTGCTGACCCCCGGACAACTGTTGGGGAAAATGTTTCTCGCGATGGACAATTGCCATACGTTCCATTGCCTCTCTGACTTTCTGTTTGCGTTCTGCTGCTGAAACTCCCATGTAAAGCAACGGGAGTTCTATATTCTCGTATACATTCAGTTCGTCGATCAGGTTGAAACTCTGGAATACAAATCCGATAATTCCTTTACGTAACTTGGTACGCTGGGCTTCCGTGAATTTAGAAACTTCTGTCCCATTCAGATAATATTCACCGGAACTCGGGTTATCCAGTAATCCCAAAATGTTCAGTAGCGTAGACTTACCGCAACCGGAAGGTCCCATAATTGCTACAAACTCTCCTTCTTTCACTTCGATATTCACCTTATTCAAAGCCCATGTTTCCACTTCTTCTGTGCGGAAGATTTTTTCTAATGCTACTGTCTTAATCATGCGTATAAGAATTTTAATTTATTATATAGAGTACAAAAGCTGTGCCACATTTGTAAATGGTTGATATGTAGTTGTATAAAAGCTATTAGATAGTTGAAGGTCGTGCATATCCGCACGAATCAAGTTCGGAAACGCACATATAATGTCAAGGGAATAAATCGTAATGTTAAAATATATTACCCGGTCGGGTATTTTCATTTACCTGGTATAGTAATCCCAATTACTTGGTAGGGTAGTGTCATTTTGATAATTGCGTTAATAGTACAGTCTATAGAATATCCTCATATAAATTATATAACCTTTTCCGAAGGAATAATACTGCATACCGTTTCCTGGAAATCAACGTATTGACCGGAATACCGGTCGATTCCGCGATCTCTTTGAACGGAATGCCTTCCAGCTCCGTCAGCTCGAAGACGGTCCGCTGTTCATCCGGTAATTCGAGCAAAGCATGTTCCAGCTCTTCCCACACGGTGGAACGGATGAAATCCATTTCCGGCGACTGATCTTCATCGGGCATCAATTCGGAAAGCTCTTTCAGAAAAGTACCGTCGTCTTCGTTTGTAGAAAGATACGGCATCTCTTCCTCACGGCGTTTCCGGCTCCGGTCGATGATCTGGTTGCGGGCAACCGAATACAACCAGGCGGCGATCTGTTCGATCGGGTTTTCCTCCTGGTCGCTTTTCATGAACTGGTAGAATACGTTTTGCAAAATATCTTCACTGTCCTCCCTGGATGAGACCCGTTTGTTGATGAAGTCTTTCAGCTGCGCCTGATATTTCCGGAAGATATTTGCAACACGTGTATTCTGCTCAGTACCGGCGGATGTATTTGTCGATAACTCTTTCATTGGGGCTGGCTACCTGAAGTAGGGTCCTGCATATTGAATCTGTCATTATGGAAATCTGCCATGTGCTTGCGGATTTGTTCCCGACGCTCCTCCCATGACATATTTTTCATTTGCTCCCGGAACTGAGCCTTCTCTTTCCGACTACCGAAGAAAAAGCCTCCGCCATGAGGACCGAATGGACCGAAAGGTCCGAACTTTCCACCCCCCCCCAGTAACAGACGGGTAAGTGCCATAAGACCTATAGCCTGCCAGTAATTGATTACCGACCAACCGATAATGGAAGGGATCAGCCAATTCCATAAAAACATGACTGCCAGTGCTGCTAGCGCGAATACACCTATAAAGAACAGGAAAGCAAGCCCTCCTCTGAATTTACCTGATTTTCTCATTGTGATATAATTTACATTGTTTATTATTCTGTTATTAACTCTATGGCATGTGTCTGGCAGATTTTTACACAATTACCGCATCCGACACAACTTTCCGGATTCATTATTGTAGCATAACTGCAACTGCCATTGTTCACTATCTTCAAAACCTCTCTGCGGCATCTCTTTACACAACGTCCGCATCCACTACACTCATATGCAAAGACTTGTAAAGATATAACTTCTTTTCTCTTTCTTCCGAACATTTTCTGTTTCCATATTAAATTAAAAAATCTGTTTAGTAAGACATGCCTTCTATTCTTGTAGACGATTGACGTGGAGGAATATTTTAAATAGAGATGTTTTTTTGAATCATATCTTATATTAGTCTGTATATTTGTGCGTTCAAAAGTAAAAAGTGATGAGCAATATAAATAATGCACCTGCGTACTGGTTTATTTTCTTCAACGACCAGTTACTGCTGAAGAAAGAAGGTGAAACCTATACAATTCCTTGTAGTATCCATCCTCCTGTTCCGGTAGAAAATGTATTGGAAGTCAGTTTGTTTCAGGATATACCCTGTCGGACTGCCGTTGTAGAAGCTCCGTTGGAAGAGACGCCCGATTTCCTTCCGATGGGATTGCGTGCCTCATACGATTATCTCGATGGCAGGTTACATACTCTGTCTGGAAAGGCTTACGAATTGATTTATTGGGATCGGCACAGCCGTTTTTGTCCGGCTTGCGGAACGAAAACAGTCATGCAGACTGCTATATCCAAGCAATGTCCCGCCTGTAAATATGAAATATATCCGGTTGTGTCTCCGGCGATATTGGTACTGATACGTAAAGAAGATTCAATCCTGTTGGTCCATGCCCGCAATTTCAAAGGATCATTTCATGGGCTGGTTGCCGGTTTTTTGGAAACGGGGGAGACGCTGGAGGAATGCGTAAGAAGGGAAGTTATGGAAGAAACAGGACTGGAGATTACCAATATTTCTTATTTCGGAAATCAGCCCTGGCCTTATCCGAGTAACCTGATGGTCGGATTTATAGCTGATTATGTCAGTGGGACGATCCGTCTTCAGGATGAAGAACTGAGTGAGGGAGCATTCTTTACCAAAGAGAATCTGCCGGAGCTTCCCCGAAAACTCAGTCTGGCCCGTAAGATGATCGACTGGTGGCTGGAACAGAATAAGTGATAGTTACATAATGGCACAATATGAATCGTGAAATTGAGCGTTATTCATATTCATATTGTGCCGTGAAATCAGACCGTGAACTGTACGAAACGAGTTCCTTCGACTCTGAGCGGATAAGGTTATAATTGCTATCATAGGTGTTGATAACTTTCCTGAGAGCTTCTCCGGTTGCGGAGAAAGTTACCGAACGTGTATTCAAACCGTCGGTGAAAGAATGTTGAATGTAATTGATCAGTTGGTTATTAGCTACGTAATATCGTTCCAGGATCAATTTACCGACCTTGTCGTAGGTATAGGTCGTATAACTCTCCAGCACTCCGGAAGTCCCGTAATGTTCTTTCCGGTCCAGCATATTGTTTTTGTATTTATAGAGGTTATATTCGGATTGGGAAATAGCCGGATAATAAGTGATGCTTTTCTCCAGCTTCCCCTCTTTGGAATAGATATAGACCTGTGTCTGCAGGTTGATAAATCCTGACGGTGCATTCTTATTGGCAGTAAAACTGGAAGTAAGCACTAACTGGTCTTCCTGGTCATATTGGTATATATTATATTCCAGCGTATCGGTTACTTCCGTTCCGTTATACATACAGTCGGAAATCCGGGCCAACTTGCCATCACTGTTATATTCATATACTTTACCGGAATAAACAGAATCGAAAGAAGAGGGCACGACCCGTTTTAACCGGGCATTATTAAGGGATAATCTCTGAGGAACCTCATCATTGACAAAAGCCACTTCCGGGTTCTCATTTTGCGGAAGTTTGTCCAAATCGGAAGAGTCGCAACTGACCATCCCGTTGGCGAATAACAGGATGCAGACTAAAAGAGTCCATATTTTTTCAGCTCTCTTCTTCATAAAGAGGTATTCTGTTTTTTATTGATTTTCCAATGCATCCACCCAAATGTCCAAGCACAATTGCGGATAGACGAAAAAACTTTCCTCCAAAGTTCCTGCTGCTTTTATTTGTTCCGAGATTTGGTCGGCTATCGCAGGTTTTGAAGCCATGAGAATATCATTGATGATGTAAGAAAAAAAGCCTATTCCTCCTTTCAGAAATTTATCCATCACCAGATACGACAGGTTAGGGGAGGAAGAAAGGACAAATTCTTTGAAGTCCTGATATTCCTCTGTTTCCATATAGGTGTGCGGATTGCTTATATAAGATAACTCATCGCATTTCTCCACGAACCGGTCATATTTTGCGTTGAATATTTTTCTGTCGGATTTGGAAGTCAGCTTCATACCCTGGTTGATCCTGGCGCGCAGATCAGGGGTTACCTTATATACATCCGGCTCCTGAAAACTGTCATTGTCGCAGGAGGTAAAGAATAATAAGGCAATCGAGGCTAGCAAAAGTGCTAATATCTGTAATTTAGTCATAATTGTCTGCTATTTTTCGTTTTATATCTTAATCCAAAGACGCAATATATCAATGAAATGCTGCATCTAATCCGATTTATTATTAATAGTCTTTATAATAAAACGGACGAAATCTTAAAATACTGCATGGCAGACAAAAAAAATTATAATTTAATACTGCCGGTCACTGTTTGCTCCGTTTCAGCAAAGAGTTCGGCGAAAGGTTTTGCTTTCACAGGAACGGGGTCGTGGATGATGAGTTCGATGCGATTGCCGAGTCCTAAGGGGAAAGATCCCCATTTGGTCACTTTCCATGCGTTGTTGATGGTGACCGGTACTATATAGGCTGAGGGGGCATATTTGCAGAGTATTTTTAGTCCGTTTTCGGCAAAAGGACGGGGTTTGCCTGTTTTGCTTCGCGTCCCTTCCGGAAATATTACCGCCGAGCGTTTGTTCGTTTCAATATATTCAGCCATAACCCGGATCGCTGTCAATGCCTGTTTTGCGTCTTTCCGGTCGATAAGCACGGAGCCACCATGATTCAGGTTGTACGAAATGCTGGGGATGCCTTTGCCGAGTTCGATTTTACTGATGAACTTAGGATGTACCTTGCGCATGAACCAGCAGATGGAGGTAATATCGTAGAGGCTTTGGTGGTTTGAAGCTATTATAAGGGGAGAATCGGCGGGGAGCTTTTCCAATCCGCTTACTTTGTATCTTGTTCCCAGTACGTAGGTATTTGCCACCAGGAAAAAACTCAGAACATCCACACTCTTTTTGTGTGCCTTGTAACCAAAAAGGTTGAAGCAAACCCACTGCACTATATGAAAGAATCCCAGTGTTATTCCAAATAACAGATAGTAGATAGCTGAAAGCGGATACGAAATGATTTTCTCCATTTTATCCTTTAAGTTGTATATTTATAAATTCGACCTTATGTTTATTAATAAGGTAACAAAAGTATAAAAAAATATCCTACTACTGTCGTTATGGATAACTATTGTAAAATTTTTGAGTCCTCCAGCGTTGTGCATTTTTACGTTTGTAACGTGCACTGGGCATAAATACCTGTTGCAGCAGATCGTCGAATGAGATGCCTGACGGTTTCCGGGCTTCGGCACGGATACCGGGAGATACCTGGAAAGAACCTAACATTTTAACCTTGGGCAATGGCTTATTCATCCCATATAACCTGAATACGGACGGGGGAAGGTCTTTCAACGCTACTTTTCGGTTTGGGTTATGCTCTTCAGCGTTTTGCGGACGGACGAACTCGGTGAAATCTTTTTGGATGGATTGTGCGGGAGACTGTTCCGGTGACAGGAGCATATGGGAAGCCGGTTCTTCCGTATTGATCAGTGTACCTGACTGGATCGCTTTCAGCGCTTCGGGATTGAGTTCCAGTTTCTCTTTGCCGGAGAGAATTTTCTGAAGCCATACCGAATCCTTTTCTGTCCATTGGGCATATAGATATTCCGTATTGCTCAGGCAGATCAATAATAATATAATTACTTGTTTACTCATCTAAAAAGTTCAACTTCCCGTACATAATCTAATATAGAAATGTGCGGGAAGTTGAAATACTGCATCGTGTTTCGATTTATTTAGTTTCGATCACTTCTTTTACCTTTGCTTTCAGTCCGTCGCCACGCAGGTCGCGTGCAACGATTGTGCCGTCGGGACCGAACAGGATGATATGAGGTATGCCGTTGATACCGTATAGTTTGGTCGGTGTTTCACCGGCATTCAGTATTTGTGGCCAGGTAATTTTCAATTCTTCTATAGCCTTCTTTGTATTTTCCTGATCGTCCCATACGGCAACGCCTAAGACTTCCAGTCCTTTGGCTTTGTATTGATTATAAACTTCTGACAAAACGGGTGTTTCTGCGCGGCAGGGACCGCACCAGCTTGCCCAAAAATCGACCAGCGTGTATTTGCCTTTTCCTACGTAGTCGGATAATGAGACTTTGCTTCCGTCTTCCGTTTCGATCGTAAAGTCGACGAAGGGTTTTCCTTCGGCAGTCTTTTCTATGGCTTCGAAGCGCTGTATCATATCTTGCATATCGGGAGTGTTGCGCATCGGCTCGCTCAGTTGAGTTATTTTAGCCTTTACCTGGTCGGGAGAGAGATAGCCGTCCATATAGTGCAGGGCCCTGATTCCGATCGGGTTATTCAGGTTTTTGTTGAAGAATCCGTCGAGTATAGCCAGATAAGCCGGTTTCCATTCTTGCTGGAAAAAATCTTTCTGTAACTTCATGCGTTCTTCTTTATCCTCCGTTTGTTTCATGAGCTCCTGTCGTTTGGAATCGATCAGGTTCGACATGCTATCCTGCTTAGCGAAGAAACGTGCGAATTCATCATTTAAAGGACTTCCTGACGGGGATACCGGTTTACTCAGATCGAGGTTGATCGTCCCGTTCTCAAGAATGAAATTGACATAATATTCCCGGCTGGCGGTGATTTGGCAATAAGCGGGGGTGTCCATCTTTCCTGTGAAGGTGAAAGTATTTCCTGTGACGTTTGTACTATCTATATTGCTCTTGCCATCGCGGTTATAGATATAGATCATTTGTCCGTCCAGCGAATTATCCGGAATAGTACCGTTTATGGTATAAGTCGTGGCCGGTTTTTCCGAACAGGCTGTGAAAAGCAATAGTCCGGTTAACAATGTGAATAAAAAGTTTGTCTTCATATAGTTGATAATTATAAGATTTATACATCCTGTTCAAATGAATATACAAAAGTAGGTTCAAAACTTTCTATATTCGAGTTTTTATCCATACCCGTTTGCCGTCGAAGGTGATGGCCATTTGGAGGATATCGGTGACACCTGCGGCATGCAGGGTGGCTGCATATTGTTTGTCTTCGATTTGTTGGAGAGCGGAATCCAGCACGTCGTCTACCGACTTGTCGAACATCGGGTCATACAGCTTGAGTTCCATGATGATACCCCGTTTTTGGATATTACGCGGCCGCATCAGGATATCATAACGTCCCAGACCCGACTCGCGGTTGCTGCTTATCTCATAAGCTCCCGTACTCACCAGCATTCCCAGTAAGAAAGCCTGGTAGACTTTCTCCGGATCGCGTCCGGAAGTATCATAATAGGAAAGCGTATTTACCACAAAATCGTTCAACAGCCGTTGGAAGATCGGCATATTGTTTTCGTCCAGGGCTTGCAGCATCCGTTCGAGGCGGTCGTTCTTCACCGGTCCTCCGTCTATCCAACTTTGAATAATGGTACGAAATACAGTCTTCACTTCCCGGTTAGGAACCTGTAAGGTATATTCCGTCAAGTCTTCCGGTGTCAGTATCGGATCATAGGCTTTCAGGTAACCGCTGAATAACATAAACGACCAGATATTGACCGGCTTGGCCAATAAATCCGGAAACGCCAGCTTGTCGTTAATCACACTGCGGACCGGATCGCCTTGTATCAGGGCTTCCACGCCGTCGCGTATCTGTGCGGGGCCGTCGGCCAGCAGATGGCGTAGCAAGACATCGGAACCGGTGTTTACCCAGTAGGGGGCTAGTACGCCACCTTTATTTATATAAGATAATACCGACCAGGGGTTGTAAACCGTTTCTCCACCGAACAGGTAGCCGTTATACCATTCTTTCACCTCTTCTTTATAGCTGCCGAGTGAGTAATCATCCAGTATCCGGTCTGTTTCCTCCTGCGTAAAACCAAAGGAAGTACACATCGGAGTTTCAAGAATCGTATCTACGTCTATATTATTCAGCCCACTGAATATCGACTCCTTGCTTACCCTGAGAATACCTGTGATTACGCCACGGAAGATATCCGTATTGTCTTTGAACACCGTACTCATAAAGTTGCGCATAAAGCCGATCATCCGGTCGTAGTAGCCTTTGTCGAAGGCCACGTGTATGGGAGTGTCGTATTCGTCGAGCAGGACCAGCGGGGGCATACCCCAGTAGTCGGTAAGCATGGTCGACAACATACCCAGTGAGTTTTGCATTTGTGTTTCCGTAGCCCGGCTTTCGCGGATGGCTTCAAAGACTGAGATATAAGCCTTTTCAATCTGCGGACTGTCGAGTAGATATTTGTGTCGTATAAATTCCGACTGCAATTCAAAAGCCAGCAACTCCAATACCCCTTCAAAGGTATCTGCTTTGCAATCTTTCAGCGTGATCATTATCACCGGATATTTCCCCTGATACTTATCAAAATCTTTCCACCCTTCGATGCTTTTGTCTTTAAACAGCGGACGGAACACATTGCCTTCCGTCTTCTCGAAGAAGTAACGTAGTGTAGAAAGGTTGAGCGTCTTACCGAAGCGGCGCGGACGCGGCAACAGGGTGATCAGGCTCCCGTCTTCAACTATCTGACGGATAAAGTCTGTCTTATCTACATAATAATAATCTTCGCTGATCATCCGCTTGTAATCGCTGATGCCTATCGGTAGCTTTTTTCTATCCATGACTGTCCTGTTTTAAAAAGGTTCTACAAAGATAAAATAATTAACCGATTTCTATGATCGAGGTTCAATTATTGTCAGTTTTGAATCTATTTGTCGCAATAAAAGAACCAGGTACGCGGATAACGCGGATTGAGCGGATTTGAACGGATCGGATCATTTAATCCGTTTTGATCCGGCTAATCTGCGTTATCCGCGTACCTGGTTCTTATTGAAATAGTTCATATATCTTCCTATTATCGTATCTCTGCTTTTTCATACCTACAGGGAGAATTTCGACCATAGCCTTCACCTGTCACCGGTATTGTATAGGGGTGTTAAACAGTTGATTGAGGTGAAACGTGACGTTTCACCGACAACAAATCGTCTTCACTTTGTATTGTAAGTCTTTTTTTTATAGCTGCCGGAGCCAATATCTGTGGCTGCCGGAGTCATTACCAGTGGCTGCCGGAGCTATTTCAAATGAGTGCCGGAGTCAATACGAACGGGTGCCTACTCCTTTTTTACGAGTGCCTACCCATTGAAGAAAAGACTTAAGTCTTTCCGAAAAAAAGATAGCTCTTTTGAAAATAAAGCTCCCTTCTTTTGATTTTAAAAGTCTTGTCTTAACATTTCAAAAGACCCTACTTTGATTTGTGATTTTTAGCCTTCACAAAGACGTGTCACTGGAAAAATCAGATATACAGATAGATACAAGCCGTGACAGGTGAAGGGTTATCTGTTAGATAGACACAGAATAGTTCAATTATTTCTATCTCCGAGCGCGAAGTCCATCTGTCAACTGTCACTTGTCAACTGAAAAAGGTTTCACCTTTTTCTAATCTTGATGCATATTAATCCGCCAACGGAAATATAGTAAAGTCTTGTATGTGGAAACGAACGACACTCATCGGGCACTTACCCTGGAAGGCTTCCATTTTATAGGCAGGTGTGTGCCTTATCGTGTTTATCCTCCAAATCGGGGAATATGTTGCATAAATAGTGCTGTTACTCCGCCTTTATTATTTCTGCCGGATTAATGCGTGCCGTTCTCAATATTTTTGTCAAGATATTAATAGCCGTAAAGAAGGTTATAACCAGGAAGATACCGATCCAAAAGAAAGGACTGTTGTAGTTGAACCGGATAATCCAATCCTTCAATATAGTGTCCGTTACCATCCATATAATAGGGAAGACGAAGAGGGTGGCAATCAGCAGTAATCTTAGATACAACTTTGTGAACAAAGTCAGGATGTTACTCAACGAAGCCCCGTTGATTTTGCGTATGGCTACTTCCTTCTGTCTGCGTTCCGTATCCTGCGAGATGGCTGAGTAAATACCCAATAAGGTGATAATCAAGCAAACAATGGCAAAAAAGGAAAATACGTTGCGCAATGTACGCTCGGTGGTCTGAATCTGTTTGCATTCCTCTTTTAAAGTATATATTTCCGGCTGAATACTTTCCGGAAGAAATTCTTTGATAGTTTGTTCGAGATACGCCTTTTCCTCTTTCTCTTTGTCCGGTTGGATACGTACATAACAATTCCCTTGTCCTTGCAACAAGCCGATTGCCAGGGATGCGAAATATTCTGAGCCGTCGACGAAACGGAGCAGAGAGCTGGTGACTCCGTTGATTTTATATTCTTTGGGGTCGTTGTTTATCCGAACAAGCTTATTGATCGGATTGTCTTGCAGTGTGTTCATGAATGTTTCATTGACCAACAGGCTTTGTTCGTCTAATAGCAATGAACCTACAATCGGCTGAAGATGAAGGAAAGAGGAGATATTGGCTGATGCATATATAATGCCGCCCGGGGTTCCTCGGTCGTTGTCGTCCCATGTATAACTATTTATCCGGGTGTTGGCTAATTTGTTATCTACCTCCAATACGTCTTCTATCATGCTATTGGATTTCCATTTGGAGAGCAGCACATCGTAGGTTGACTCCAGATACTCGTGGTCGGTGCGGACGAAAAATATCCTTTCTTTTTCTTCGCCGCTGACTGAACTGAATAGCTGTTGCTCTCCAGCCCAGGTTTGCAAGGTGGCAGCTGCCGCCCCGGTAAGAAAGAAGAGGGCGATAAAATATTGAATGCCCAATAAGACATTCCGCACCCGGTGCCGGGAGAAGCGAATCCCTTCTATCAGCGATATTTTATTTAACCGTACACTAATGGTTGCGCAGATAAGGACAGACAGAGCAATGCAGAACAATAGATATTCACCGATTTGTCTGGCCAATACCCAGCTGTCAAATTTGATATGCACTCGAAAGAAGTTGAATTGGAATCCGGGTACGAACAATTCCGTCAGGCATAACGCCAATATAGCCGTCAATAATAAGGATAAAAGAGTTTCAGAGAAAAGTAGGAAGAACAGGCTTTTCCGCTCTTCGCCGATACCTTTTCGGATGCTGAACTCCTTGATCCGGTTGTAGAAGTTGCCGGTTGTGAAAGAGAAATAATTTAGCAAGGCCGATAAGAAGATCAGCAGGCCGATTAGGAAGATAAAGCCGAAGAAGATTTTATTCCCTGTATTTTTATATTTCGTTTGTCCGAGCGGATAGGCTCTGGCCGGGTTGGGTTCTTTGTCGAAAAGTAAAACCTCCATGCCAGTGTTGAGTAATTGTTTGTCCAGATCATTCGGTTTGAAGCCGGGGGAGGTGAGGGCATAGGTGAGGCATCCGGTTCTGCCTTCAAGCCGCTGCTCCAGGAATCCGTCGAGGACGGAGAGTTTCAATACCTCTATAGGTTCAAAAGGGCTGATGCTGCTGTTGGTAGGGAAGTCGTTGAATATGCCACCAATAGTATATGCTTTCTGATCTTGGCTGATGACTTTCTTGCCTATCGGATTCTTATCGCCATAGATTCTTTTGGCTGCTGTTTGGCTGAGCAAAAGCATGTTCGGTTGTGTGCTGACGATGGAAGGATTGCCGGCAACCAATTGTCTTTCGAAGACGGCAAGGAAATTCGTGTCGGCTTCCATGGCGTATAGTTTGTAAGGGAGAACTTTTGTTTCCGATACTTCGAAAGAGAGGTTTTCTGGTCGGTTATAGCTGGCTCTGGTAATACGTTCGATACCGGAGAACTGTTTGTTGCGGATGTCTATTGCTAAAGAAGCGGGGGTTCCGGAAATAAGATATTCGTTTTCACTTACCAATACGATTTCCGCAATCCGTTCTTTGTTGGCGAATCCATCATCCTCGTTCATCCAATAACGTATCAGATAGGTGCATAATGCAAAGCAAAGCAGACCAACGGCAAGGCCGATGATGGATATAAGTGTTTGTCCTTTGTGTTTAAGTAAGTTGCGTAAGGCAACGGTGATGTAATGTCGTAACATATAATGTGCTGTTTTTTATTCGCTTTTTACCGCTTCTGCCGGATTCGCCTGTGCTGCTTCTTTCACCTGGCGGAAGATAGATAACAATACAATTATACAAGTAATGAATAATACGGCTATGAAAGGTCCTGCCGTCAGATTGATGTGATTGGCATAGGTTTCCAGCCAGCGTTTCATCAGGATATATCCCAGCGGCAGGGCAAACAGGTTGCTGATAATGACCAATAGCAGGTATTCCCGGAAAAACAGTTGCAGGATATGGGAGAAAGTGGCTCCGTTCACTTTACGGATGGCGATCTCCTTTTTGCGCTGCTGGGCTGACAGGCTGACCAGCGAGTAAATGCCGAAAGTGGAAATCAGGATACAGACGATAGCGATGATACTGAATACACTGAAGATCACTTTTTCGGGGCGGTTGAACTTATCTACCAGATCGGATAGCTCTGTACACATATTCTGCTCAGTCATTCCGTTGGTATTAAACTTCTCCGTAACTTTTGAGATATGTTCCAATACATCTTTCTTGTGTCCCGGCATATAGCGGACATAGAAATACTGGATTGGATTGGCATTTGCAAAATCATTATCGACATGCAGACGAAAGAATACTTTGCTGACCGGATATTGTAAGGGAGCATAGATATAATCTTCCATGACTCCGCATACTTTTAGATGGGTCTTTATTTCTCCGCCATATATCGGTCGTTCCAACAAATCCTTATAACCCAGTTCTTTATATCCGGTTTCGTTAACAATGTAATCATCCGGATTACTGTCGCCGATCCAATTCCCTTGCTTTAACTTCAGTTTGAAGAAAGAAAAGAACTCTTTGCTGACGACCATTACACGGTCTTCCCTTTTAGGGTCCGGATCGGTTGGGTCGAAAGCAAAATGGGTAACGTAGGCACCATAAAATTCTCCCTGTTCGGTAAACAGGTTGGCATTGGTTATCGTATAGCATGCATCGGTTATATACGGATGATTTTGTAGCTCAGGCATTAGTGTTTTGAGATCCTGCTCATAAGCGTTGTCAAATCCCATATCGACCTGAATTACATTTTCATAATTCACTCCCTTGTCTTTGGTTAATATAAAATGTAATTGTTGGAAAAGGACCAGCGAAGTAATGAAAAATAAGGAACCGATAAATACCTGTCCGATGATTAATCCCCGCTTGAAGAATACAGGATTTGTTTTCCGGTTACACAACACATTCCGTATAGGAAGAAATGTCAGCAACCAGAATATGAATGTGCTGGCAATAATCGATAGAAATGCATTAAAGAATAATGCCGACTTGTCGATATGCCTCGATATCCCTTCATAAATGCCGTAATGGTTCCACGCCGTATAATTCTCGTAATAGGGAAAGATTACCTCTATCAGACAGAAAGCCAAAAGATAAGCTATCGCCATCGGAAAGAATAACTCTGTCCAGCCTTTCAGTAACATATCTTTAGGAGATGCACCGATACACAGATAAGTATGGTTCTTTACTTGCTTGCGTTGTTGCTGGCCGATAAAGAGCACCAATAGATTCATTAATGCGCTAAGAAAGGCCATAAATCCAGCCAACGCCAGAATGTGAATATTGCGTATCCGGCTTTCCAGCTCCGGGTGAGCATGCAGATGAACTTCCGGAAGTGTTCGTAAATTGATTTTCCACTGGTCGATGTGCTCCATTCCCCAGGGATCTTCCGCGTGGCTTTTATAAACGGCCAGTTTCTCTTTGACCTTATCGACATCGGCGTTTTCAGATAACCGGACATATGTGGCATAACGGTTTACATGCATTATAGGCTGAACTTCGTCAATCTTCAGAAACTGGAATATCAAATCTGAATTATCCGGATAGTTTTTTATGACTCCGGCCACGACCGGACGGTATTGATCATTCAGCTCGAACAGCTTTCCGACGCAATCAGTCGTTCCGAAGAATTTTTTGGCTGTACTCTCGGTGAGGATAACGGACGTACCATCCGGATAAGTCCCTTTGTAAGTTCCGGCGATGAAATCGGCTTTGAAGAAGTCAAAGAAGGTGTGGTCGCAGACTAACCCATATACCGTTTGACTGACGTTGTTAATCTTTGTCACATAAAATAGGTTGTTGAGTGTACAGATCTGTTCGATCTCCGGCACCAGCTTCTTTATCTCAGCCAGGTCGTTGACATGTAACTGGTCCAGGTCGGCATCGGCTCCCGTTGCTGTTTTTACGATACCGGACGTGGTCAGGCAATAAAGCCGGTCGCCGTTCGGATGGAAATTATCGAAATGCGTCTCCCACCATAACCAGTAGCCACCCAGTACAAAGGCTGTGAAACCTATTGCCAGCCCGATGATGCTGACGATCGACTGGGTTTTATATTTGACTAATTCCCGAAAAGTAACTTTGAAGTAGTGTCGTGTTTTGTTTTGCATGATTTTATTCGCTTTTAATGACTTCCGCCGGATTCGTTTCAGACGCTTTGAGTGTCTGATAGAGTACGGTGGATATGATCAGGATAATTGTAAACAACAAGATAGTGATATACATCCATGCCTGGATATTAATCCGGTAAGGATATTGTTCCAGCCAACCGTGCATGAACAGCCATGCCAGAGGAAGAGCTGTCAGATTGGCAATGATGGCTATCGACAGGTATTCCCGTATGAACATACGGATGATTGTTCGGGAGGTAGCTCCCATCACTTTCCGGACGGCTACTTCCTTGCGCCGTTGGGCAATATTGGATGACGATATGGAATAAAGTCCGAAGATGGAGATGAGCGTACAAAGTATAGCCAGCAAAGAGAACAACTGCAAGCTGGCATCTTCCGAACGGCTTAAATCTTTTAATACATCTTTTACTGTTGTAATCTCCGGTTGCTTATCGTAAGAAAAAGCATGCTTTTTGTATGCGCTCCTGATCGCTTTGATGGCATTTTTCTCATCTCCGGGATTTACTTTGACATAATAACAATAACTACTCCATGGGGCAGGGTGTAAAATAATGATAACGGGGAGAATCGGTTTTCGCAGACTGGCTGACTGAAAATCTTTTACTACTCCGACAATTTCCACATCCTGTTGTTGGTTGTTCCAGAAACTGAGCTTTTTACCGATCGGATCGGTATATCCCATGATACGTGCTGCCTCTTCGTTTATTAGTGCTTTGGAGCTCATCAAACGTCTGTTGCCTTTTACCAGGTCTGTATCTTCGAGTAACCTGCCTTTCAATAATGGTATCCGGAAAGCGTGCAGGAAATTCTTACTGACTTCCAGTATCTGGAAGTCAGCTTTGGCATTCGGGCTTTTCCCTTCCCATTCTACATCATTCTGGGTGAAAGGCTCGTGCACGATAGAGAAGAATTTAGCCAGTACCAGTTCTTTCACAATGGGTAATGAGGCGATTTCACGAGCAGTGCCTTCTCTGTCGTCATTTAACATCGTGATCTGTATCAGACCCTCTTTCTCAAACCCTAAATCCTTGTTTCCCATCAGTGTGGTCTGCCGGATCAGGATAAAAGCACTCATCAGGAAAAATACACAAATGCCCAACTGGATAGTCATGGCTATTTTGCGGAACCAACCTTTTTGATGAGGCGCGACACCTCCGGATACCAATAACTGGGAGGTACGGATGAAACGAAATGACAGCGGTAATGAGATGCAAAGGGTGCTCAGCCAGCTGAGTAATGCGATCTTTATCATATCGGCATACAGCTCCTTACCCTCTATCGACGTGTCAAAAACGAGCCTGAATAATGGTGATGTTATCTCCATCAGACTCCATGCCAGTAAGATGGCGATGAATATCAATAATGAATATTCGAGCAATAACTGGCAGAGCATATCTTGTTTGCCGGCTCCGATTGCACTGCGCAACTTCATTTCCCGCATCCGAATGTAAGTCCGGTTGATTTGCAAGTTGATAAAATTGAAGAATACGCATAATAACAACAATAGTCCTGTTATGGCAAACGTACGAATATAAGTCAGGTTGAAGGATAGTTCACTGCCGAATGTATGCCGGATGTCTGTGACAGGGAGCAGTTTCAGCGAGATTGTTTCATTATATTTATGGACAGTCGTATAATCGGTGATCTTCTTTTCGAATTTGTCGATATGAGTGTTTTTATCCAGCAACAGATATACTTTCACATTCATATAACTCCATTGCTCTTCTTCGGACCGGCTTCTTTCTCCTTCCCGGTCGAAATAGTCCAGTTCGAATATATCCCCTTTCAACAGGGAGTTATTCGGCGTGTCTTCCAATACGGAAACGATCCTGAGACTTTCCCTGTAGCCGTTGCTCAATATCTTATCCAATGCGTTTTCCGGTGATCCGAAAAGTTTGACAGCCAGGGAGCGGGTTACTGCTATTTCATTAAGAGATTGCAGTATTTTGTCTTGTCTTCCGCAAATCACTTTCCGTGGGAAGAACGAGAAAAAATATTCATCGATAAATACTTCTTCAGGTTCGGATAAGCGTTCTCCGTTATAGTAGAAGTCGGATCCGAACAGTCCGTATATCTGTGTGGTCTCTTTTATCTCCGGAAAATCCTGTTTTAACCGGCGTGCCAATATCAGCGGGAGATGTTCAGACTTTTTACCGGTCTGCTTATCCACTCCGTAAACCATGTATATTTGTTTCGATTGCGGATAAAATCCGTCGTAGGAAGTCTCATACTTCAGCCAGTTGATCCCATACGCAAAACAGACCAGACCGATTGCCAGCCCGACAATACTGACAATAGACTGCAATTTGTACTTGATGAAATTTCGTAGGGCTATGACAATGTAGTGTTTCAACATGGCTATGAGCATTAATAACAAGTTTATTCCGTTTTATAGTTTACCTTTTAGATTGTATTTAATAACATTCCTGCCTCCTTCTTCATCGGGAGACAAAGCCAGCAAGTAGTCTCCCGCTTTCTCTATTGCAATCTTTCTCAGGTTGCGGTCAGCCTGCAATACGGCTTTCTGCTTTCCTTGCCAGTCGAATACGTAGATGATGGAGTTGCCGGTGAAGTCTGTTGTGCCGTCAAACAGGCAGAAGACGTATTTGTCCGAACAGCAGATGTCGATGAAGCATTTCTTACTGTTTTCGGCATCCAGATAGGTGTTTGTTATATCGGCAACTGGTATGGTATAATAGTCGGCGAAGGAGATTGAAGATGTCATATCGCAATTCAAATCATAGAAATTGATGCAATCGATGAAGCGCAGGGCGGCGACAATCACCCCTTTTTCTTCATTGACAACCAGATCACTATTATATGCCTGCTTCAACACTCCTTCCGGAATAGGAACAGTGATTGGAGGATAGCCGGGCACGGCATATTCTCCGGTGATCTTGTTGGATGAGAAGAAAACCTGCGGTTTGCCAGGAATGAATGATACGGCGTACAATTCTTTGGACGTGATGCAACAGTTGGTGTTGGCATTCCAGGAGACAAAATCTGTCATAGGAATGGAATCTATGGAGATCATAGGAGTGGTCTGGTTTTGATCCAGGTCTATGCGCTTCAACAGATACGACTCATTATCCCAGATAGAAATCCTGTTTTTATGATTGACATAATCATATTTGGTAAAGGAGGGATAGGCCGTAGAGAATGTATTTCTCTCTCTAGGCCCGATCTGATGTAGTGAGAAATCACTTTTCTTTCTCACTTGCAGGATTGTATCGCTGTAATAGTCGAGAAAGGCATAGTAATCGTCGGTGATTGCTATGTCATAATAATTATATGTGCTGTTGCCTGCGAAGACAACGTCGCCGGATAATTTGGCTGTAATCTTCGTACTGGCTTTATAAGTATGTATGCCATCTTTGTTTTTCTGCTTATTGCAGGAAGCAAAGAATAAAAGGCCTGCGAGTAAATATAAGAACTGTTTCATATCTACATTGTTTTATTGTTATTCGGAGCGTATGATGTCTATTGGGTTTGTGCGGGCAGCCTTTTGTATTTGCCAGACCAGCGTAAGGAATGAAATACCGCCGGTCAGAAGTATAGCCGCCGCGAATATCCACCAGGCTATACTTACTTTATAGACAAAGTCGACCATGTATAGTGTGATGGCTAGCCACGACAGAGGTAAACTGATTAGGCAGGCTATGCCATATAACCGGCCGTATTTAACCAGCAGTATCTGCCATATAGCTCCGGCCGTTGCTCCGTTTATCTTTCGGATGGATATTTCGTGGAATCGTTGCTGAATATCAAACAATGATAAACTGAACAACCCCATAGACGAGATCAATATCGCTATAACTGCAAAGAAAGAGGCAATACCAACCAACTGCTTGTCTTCTTTATAAATAGCCTGCACTTCATCTTTCAAGAATGTATAGGAAAGTCCGTTTCCACACGCCTCGCTGTATATCTTCTGAAGAAAATCAATTGCTTCTTGTTTCTTTTCCGGAACGAGACTAACCAGCATGCCTTGTGAGAACCCTTTATTGTATAAAAAGTAAATTATCGGTTCGTATCCTTTAGACAGATGTTGCGTACAGATGTTCTTGATAACACCAATCACTTTATATCTGGGAGCCGGCTGTTCTTTTGTCTGTGGACTGTAAACCAGCAAATGATCTAGAATGACTGGCGTAGTGTTGATGTCGGTGATACCCAGTTGTTTTTTCGCTGATTCATTGATGACAATGGACAGATCCATATCGTCGTCGGAGTTGTTCCATAGCCGTCCCTCAATGGCTTCTATCCCCAGGATGCGGAAGAAGTTTTCGTTGCTGACCTTGGTCCCTATATTTTGCCAATCCTTTCCAGCGATATGTGCCCAAATAGTCTGACCCACACGACTGATTGGACCGGGTGAATAGCAGTGAAGCTTGATGAGCGACGGGTTATTGTCCATCTCTCTGTCCAACTGATGGGCGATCTGATTGTATTTGTTCCACATAGACATATCGCTGCCGATTGGATTTCCTGGGGATGAAATCTTTATGATATTATTCGTTTTGTATCCAGGATCTGTGTTCAGCATGGAATTCAGTTGCCGGATAGCATAGATGGATACAACGGTCAGTGCCAGCGTTATAATATATTGCAGGCAAAGGAATATCTTTCTGGATACCGTAGACTCTCCGCATCTTCCAATCATCTTCAGAGAGGTGATGGGCGAAGCATAATTATATTGGAAGAAAGGATATATAGCCGTAATGAGTGGCAATACGAACAGGATACCCACAGAAAGGCCTGTATCAAATAATACATGCGAAGGAATATGAATGGTAAGATACGTATTAGCCATCATTGTACCAATCTCGATAAGTACCCATGCCAGAAACAAGGCGATGCAAGTCATGCACATATTCTCCGCATATAGCTGAGCGGCTACCTGCCGGCTGTTTGCACCGAATGCTTTTTTCATTCCAAACTCACGTGCTCGCTTTTGGATTAATACTGTATAAACATTGATGAAGTTGAATAATCCTATCAGCATGATTAATACGTCGATTGTGGTCAGGATAAGTATATGTGTATAGTTTCCTGTCAGCCGGTGGTTATGGTTTGTAACAATCTGCCGGTCGAAGTAGAGCTCTTGCAACGAATAGAGATTGATACGCACGCGGTTGTGGTAGTTGCCTATTTTATGGAAAAGTCCGTATTTCTTATTGACGGATGCTACTGAGTTGCCTTTATGCAATCTGAGCAGTGACTGGGAGGCTATATGTTTTCTGTAGTCGGCTGATTCGTTTGAAATCAATAGGTCGAAAGGCATGGAGAAGCGGGTATCCGGCTGCCCTAGGATGGCTGAAACAGTTACAATCTCGCCCATTGAGGTGGTGATTTGCCGGCCCAGCGGGTCTTCTTCTCCGAATAATAACTGCGCCAGGTTTTCAGAGATTGCCGCGTCTTTCGGATTGCTTAATAGCTTCTTTCCGGTACTTTTTATTATTGGGACCGGCACTATCTTCAGATAATTGGTGTCTGTGGCCAGAGAAGATACATTATATAGCTTGTTGCCGACCGTGATTTGGTCTGCCGAGAGTTGAAACAAGGTAGATGCTATTTCCACGGCCGGATCGTCCAGCGGATTAGGCTCATAGCCATATTCCGGCAGCAGGCCGAAAAGTCTTTTCTGGTGAGAGACTTCATCTTCCATGACGGTATAGCAGACTCTGTCTACATCCGGAATAAAATGGTCGGTTGTCATTTCTCCGTAAATATAGCGGGATATCAGGATACAACAGGCCAGGCTGAATGCCAGGCCCAGTATATTGATTGCCGTATAAAGACGGAATCGAAGGAGAGTTCGTATGGCTAATAAGATGATCTTCATATTTCCGCTTATTCAGATTTAACCACTTCCGCCGGATTCTGATTAGCCGCATTCCATATGCGCCAGCCGGTACATGTGATAATGAGTAAAGCCAGTGACAGCCATATTGCCGGATAAATCCAGAAATCGATATTTGTTTGAAGGACATAGCTTTCTATCCAGGGTTTCATGATGAGGTAACCGATGGGGAATGCAATGGCAGAGGCTATCAGTAACAAGAACATATATTTCAGTAGGAATGCTTTCATGATATGACTGGTCTCTGCACCGTTCACTTTGCGTATGGCTATTTCCTTCCTGCGTTTTTCACAGTCGAGGGTGACGAGTGAGAAAACACCGAACAGAGAGATCAACACACAAACCAGGGTGACGAAATCCAACATCATCAGCAATGCGTTTTCCGATTTAAGGAATTTCTCATATTCTTCTTCCATATTGCAGATCTGGCAACTTCTGACGTTCGGATTTAATTTTTTGACCAATGTCTCCAACCTCTCTTTACAATTGTTCCAGCTTCCTTCTTGATATTTGAACAGGATTGAACCGTTGGAACTAAAATCTGTTTCTTTTTTAAATATCATAACGATAGGACTACATGGTACCGTCGGAGGTGCAATATAGAAATCTTTAATAACACCGGCTATCACCCAGTTGCTTTCTCCCTTTTTTATTGTCTTTCCGATGGGATGGTCTATGTTTAAAGATTTTATTCCGGCCTGATTGATTAATATATGTACATCGTCGCCGTCGGCAGGGATCGCACCTTCGAGAAGTTGTAATCCATAAAAATTGAAATACGCCTGGTTGCAGTCAAACATCTCGAAATTGACGGAGGCTGTAGAATCCTGGCGTCCTTCCCATTCCCCAACTGTCCGGTAGGAACGGCCGTAACGGGGAAAGATCGGTGATATATTATCAGGGAATATTTCAGTGATAAACGGGATTTTTGTTATCTCTTCTTTAAGTCCGTCTATTACAGGATATACGGAGATAAAAGCCCGGTTCGTCCGTTCCAATCCGAAATCGGCCTTGTTCAGATAATGAATCTGTTTCATCAGTATGACAGCACAGAATATAAAACAGATACTGATTATGAACTGTGTAATCATACTGATCTTCTGGAATATGTTTTTATTTCTTCCTCCGGTTGAACCTTTTAACATGGCATTCAATGTCTTTTTCCTGAAATAGTAAATCGGATATAATGATAACAAGAATGAAAAGACGGCTACGACTGCTGCATATTCGATAGCTTTCAGATATATATCCGGGTTATCCAGCTTAATATCGGATAGTTCCCGGAATGTCGGTAAAGTCAATTCGATCAAGATGAGGCCTATAAATAGAGCCAACAATAGCGTGATCGAATATTCGACTCCAAACAAGACCATCTGATTTCTGTCCGAAGAACCGCAGACTTTCCGTAAGGCTATTTCACGGCTACGCATCCGGATCCGTGTAATGAATAAAGTCAGGTAATTGAATAATGCACATAAGATAACCAATCCTCCGGCAGAAGCGAAGAGGAAAATATGTTCATATTTGACTGTTTCCTGCCGGCTGGGGCGGTCATAACGCATAGAAGTGATAGGAGTCAATACGATTTTATCGATGGAAAATGTCTGGTCCGGTTTGGTTTTATATTCCAGAAGTTTTTTTCTAAATGCTTTTATATCCGTTCCTTTCCGTAGTTTGATATATGTCTGCCAGGAAGAGACATTCCATTCCTTATCCGCCCCATTCGATTCGAGTAGTTCGAATGGTAAATTGCTATGCGTATCCCAAGCTTTAACGACTGCACATATTGATTTCTCTCCATAGATATCGAGTGTTTTGCCGATAGGATCCTCTTTTCCGAACAGTCGACTGGCGAGTTGTTCGGTAATAGCTACCTGGTTGTTATCCCGGATCATGAAATCCTTGCTGCCACTTACTATCTGTATATTGAACATCTGAACGGTTGCAGAATCGACTCCTATCTTAAAAGACTTGTATTCTTTCCCTTTATATTTGAAGGAGGTGTACCATGCCTGCATATTGCAAGCATCCTCTACCTCTGGAAATGTCGCTTTCAGGAAACCAGCCAGCGGATAAGGACTTATTTCCGACAAACCGCTGCTGTACATATATGATTCCGGTCGTACGAAATAGATTCTATCGGCACCGTCATGAAAGGTATCGTAAGTCTGCTCGTAACGTATCCATAAGGTAGACAAGGCAAAACAGGTAAAACCGATAGCCAGTCCGATGATGCTGATAACGGATTGCGATTTGTATTTTATCAGGTTGCGTATCGCCAGTTTGATATAATGTCGTAGCATATTCATAATATTTCTGTTTATTCGGATTTAATAACTTCTGCCGGGTTGATCCGGGCTATTCTCCAAAGCTGCCATATTATCGTGAAGGCAACGATTGCTGCCATAAGCAGGAATATCAGGATAAAAGGTAGAATACCGATGGAGATTCTCTCAGCATAACTTTCCAACCACGATTTTAGTAACAATATCAATATGGGAAAAGCAATGCATGCAGAAACAAACAATTGCAACAGGTTGCTTTTGCAAAACATATGAACAATTGTAGCAGGTGTCGCTCCATTGATCTTACGGATGGCTACTTCCTTTTTCCTTCTGTCGGTAGATAAAGTAACCGATGCGTATATTCCCAGTAGGCTGATGATAATAGATATTATGGAAAATATGGTTGTCAGTTTGAATATATTCTGTTCTCTACTCACATAAAAACCGGAATCATCTTTCATGGAGAAAATATAAGTTGGAGTGGCCTGATTGACATATTTGGATAGTTCGGCTTTCATGATCTCCGGAAATTCCTTCCTATATTCAGGCTTGATTTTTATTAAGCAGCTCATGTTAATACTGTTTTCAGGGAATGGCATATAAATGCAGGGAAGAACCGGGCGGGTATTCATTTCATACCGATTATTCATAAAATCTGAAACGATTCCGACCACCTGGAAATTACTCATTTCCGTACCCCAATATCTCACATTTATTTGCATGCCGATAGGATTTCGATTGAATAACCGTGCAAAAGATTCGTTGACAACTGCTTTGTCTGTTTCTTCTGAGTTGTATAAACGCCCGTCACGTAATTTTTGGTTGACAAGTTCAAAGAAAGATGGATCGGTATAGATATGGCCCATGGTGCTTTTCGCTACCTCATCACTGATCCCTTCCCACGAAAAACTTCCTTCTCTCAACTGCCAGGCTCCGGAAAATCCCATTCCGTTACGACAAACGATTTCGACTTTTGGGTCTTGCTGTAATTTTTGTAGTATTTCCGGACGGTGGGGAGTAAGCTTATCTCCGTTGAGGGATACGTCGAATGTTGAGGTTTTGTCGGTTTCACTCAGTCCGTTCGTTAGCCGGTATTCAATCAGATCGCTTTGTTGTTTGATAAACCAGGTCGTTCCCAGGAACAGGAAGCAGATAACGAGTTGTATGGATATGAATATATTCCGTAAAACACTATGGCGGCGTATGATCTGATTACTGAACAGACTTTGTATAAGGGATATCTTACCCAGATTATGAATAACGATCAGACACAGAAGCGCAATACCACCCAAACCGATAATGCTGTATTGGGTAAGAAGTTGTACTACGTAACTATTGTCTATTGAAAAATCAGGATTAAGACTGTTAATATGTGGAATGACCAGTTCTGCAATAGCGAAGCTACAAGTACAGGCTATTAGAAAGGCGATGGAAGCTTCAATGAAAAGCAGATAGAATATAGAACACTTTGTCGCTCCGTTCACTTGACGGATGCCGCATTCCTTGATCCTGTTCATCATCCGTCCGATGATGAACAGTACATAATTAAAGAGAGCTGTCAGTAGTACCAGCAGTCCGATAATAAAGAAAATAGTTCCTGAGTCAGAAAAGAAATTTCTTTTGTAGAGCGTATTACGCTTCGTCAGTGGTTTTAACTGAACAATAGATTCTGCAATTTCATTTTTATTTTTAGGATATTTCAACGTGCTTTTTTTAAGCTTTTCGTTTAGCTTGTCGATATTTATACCCGGTTTGATTTTTACGAATGAATTGAACCCGTCGTAATAGATATATCTATCGGGAGAACAGATTGCTTCATTTGTTGTATTCAGTTCGATACCGCTGTATCTTTCCAGATCACTTTGCTTTGGAAAGTTTTCGATCACTCCCCGGATGGTAAATACTTTTTGGGTATCGTCAAAATCATTAATATCGGTGAAGGTTTTACCAATGACATCCGTTGTTCCGAATAATCTATTGGCGGTCTTCTCTGTAACTAGGATAGCATCGGGCGTCTGATCTATTTCATTGGGGGTTCCATTGATTAGCCGTATATTGAAAAAGTCAAGAAAATGATGGTCGGCAAAGACAAACAACTCTTTGAAATAATTGGCTGTACCATCCGTCTTTCTGATTTCGCATAACTTCTCCGTGTAGGGTTGTACTTGGCTGTAAGCGGTAGCCGATTCTATTTCAGGATACTCCTTTGCGAGCATAGCGGAGGCAAAAGGTGAATAACTTGTCTGGGTACTTTTCTCTGTTTCTGTAAAAACGATGCATATTCTTTCTACCTCTTTGATGCTGTGATTCCAGTTTAAGTCAACTCTTAACGTATAGGAACAGATGGCGAAACAGCAGACACCAACCGCTAACCCGATGATACTGATTAGTGATTGCGTCTTATATTTCAGTAGGTTACGTATGGCCAGTTTGATATGGTGTTGTATCATATTCATATATATTGTATTATTCAAATTTAATAACTTCTGCCGGATTTTTACTTGCAGCCTTCCATATTCGCCAATATATGCAAGTGACTGTGATCATGACAAGAGATATAAATAATATCAGGTAGATCCAGAAGGAAATAGTTGTTTGTATAACATAGTTTTCCAGCCATGATTTCATGATCAGATAGCTGACCGGGAATGCGATGGCTGCAGCTACGCAAAGTAGCAATAAATATTCTCTGAAGAACAGATGGATGATGGTTCCGACTGTTGCACCGTTCACTTTACGGATGGCGATCTCTTTCCGGCGTTGTTCGCAGTTAAGAGTGACTAGTGAGAATATCCCGAAAACTGAGATAAGGATACAGACAATGGAAACGAAGTCGAGTAATTTGATCAGAGCATTTTCCGATTGCAGGAATTTGTTGAACTCTTCTTCTGTGTTATATAATCTGTAGAATGTAAAATCCGGATATTTCTCCCTGATCAATGCCTCGATCCGTTGTTTGCATTCTTTCCATTGTCCGTCACGGAAAATGAAAAGGAGATTGCCTCCGGAGTTAATAGACCAGAATAGTTCTTGTACTGTAAATACCATCGGTTTCACGGGGATAGTAGGCGAATCTTTACAGAAATCGCGTATTACCCCGATAATCTGTGCCCGGGTAGAGTCGCTTTTGAGGAAAGATTTTCCGATCGGATCTGCCCAGCCAAACAGACGGGCGGCCGTTTCGTTGATCATCACTTTCTCTTTCCGGTCGTCATCCCTTAACATAGTGCCTTTCAGTAGCTTCAGATTATAATAATTACATATTCCTTCGCCGCTGGCAATTGTCTCCAAAAGTACTTCATCGGCAGATGCAGGCTTATCATCCCACTCTTTCACCGTAATATAGCTTGCTCCGTTTTGAGGTATAAAAGAGTTGTGATTACCCGAAAGCACTTCGGTTATCATGGGTATTTGTTTTAGTTCTTCCCGCAGGCTGGCTTCGGACGATTTGGCACTGAATGTGATGGAGGCTCTTCCTCCCCGTTCCACTATACGGTCGGTATGTGATAAGTAATGTATCTGTTTGATCATCACAAGCGTGCAGAAGATGAATCCGATACTGATAATAAACTGTAAGACCAGGAAGAATTTCTGGAAATAATTCTTCCCTTTCCCTTTTTCCGTTCCTTTTATTGCTGCATTCAGCGATTGGCGGCGAAAATAATGGATAGGAAGCAGAGAAATAAGGAACGACAGTGATGCTACGAAAAGGGAATAGCCGATAGCTTCCAGGTAGATTCCGTTTGTCGTCGTTTTTATTTCGGATAATTCCCGAAAAGTGGGTAGTATCAATTCTATCAATAACATCCCGATAAATATAGCAGTCAATAGCGTTAATACATATTCTATAGAAAATAACTCCATCAGATGTTTATCTGAAGAGCCGCATACTTTGCGTAAGGCTATTTCCTTTCCGCGCATCCGTATCCGGCTGACGAACAGAGTCAGGTAATTGAACAGCGAACAAAGGATGACCAGACCGCCCGATAAGGCAAACAACAGGATGTGATTGAATTTGATGGTCGCTTCCCGGATGGGATGGTCGTATCGCATCTGTATGATCGGGGTCAGTACGAAATGTTCCAGTTTGGCGTTGTCTTTTTCAATAGTATGCTCATATATCTTTTTACGGAAAGCCTTGATGTCCGTCTCTTTCCTTAGCTTGATAAAAGTCGTCCATCCGCAGGCGTACCAGACCGGGATCGTATAATTGGCTCTTACTATTTCAAAAGGCATGTTTGTATGAGGCTCCCAGGCTTTGACCACTGCACAAATGGGACTTTCCTGACCGTATATGCTTAGTTCTTTCCCTATCGGGTTCTCTTTTCCGAATAGTTTTTCGGCAAGCTCTTCTGTGATGGCTATTTCTTTACTGCCGTTGACAAGGAAATTGGCATTTCCACTAACCAACCGGATCGGGAATATTTTCATGGAGGCGGAATCCATCTGGATCTGATAAGATAGATAAGTGATCCCTTTGTATTTGAATTCCATTTTACTGTCCGACACGTTACAGGCCTGTTCTATTTCGGGAAATGTTTCCTGCAGATAGGCTGCCAGTGGGGAAGGGGTGACTGTGGCCAAACCCTCATTACTGTTTTTGTCTTCGTTACGAACCAGGAAAATGCGTTCTGCTTCCTCGTGAAAGTTCTCGTAGGTCATTTCGTGCCTGATCCATAGAGTGGCCAGGGCAAAACAGGTGAACCCCATCGCCAAACCGATGATGCTGACGATCGATTGGATTTTATATTTTAGAAGATTGCGTGTTGCAATCAATGCATAGTGTTTAAGCATGAATACTTTATTATAATTGTAACTGAAAATACAAAAGATGTGCCAAAAGGATAATGTGTTAATAGTGTGAGTGTTATCCGGGGTGTGCTATTGGGAGTGGTGTGTGTATCCGCACGAATAGCGTTCGTTTGCGCACGATGGTAGAATTTTGCGGTAGAAAAAGTGAAGCTACTTGGTTATATTTTATAGTTTTGTGGTCTGTAACTCTATAAATAATGCGAATATTGATATCGAGATTTGCCTGTTTGGTCATCTTCTGTCTGTTTACTAGTTTAAACATGCAGGCACAATTCCTGGATTACGGTGCTGATCCGGCACGTTTCAAATGGAACATCGTTCGGTTGCCTCATTACAATCTGGTCTATCCGCAAGGAAATGATTCGATGGCTTATAAGTATGCACTTTATCTGGAGAATGCTTATCCGCATTTGCAGAAGACGATAGGTGTCGGTATGCAGAAAAAGTTTCCGGTGATTCTTCACCCGGCTAATATGTCGTCCAACGGACTGGTGTCGTGGGCACCGCGCCGTATGGAACTGATCACGACACCGTCTTCCAAACAGGATGGGGTAAGCTGGGATAAACACCTGGTGCTGCATGAATCGCGTCACGTCCTTCAGACAAGCAAGGTGATGAGAGGCTGGTTCAAACCGTTGTATTACGTGATAGGTGAGCAGGCTGCGGGAGTAGCCGCTTTCTTTATGCCGAGCTGGTTTCTGGAGGGAGATGCTGTCGGGACAGAGACTTTCCTATCGAATGGGGGAAGAGGGCGGTTGCCGGAATTTAGTATGCCTTACCGTGCTCAGATGTTGGGAGAAGGCAGGAATTATTCGTTCGATAAATGGTATCTAGGATCTTATAAGGATTATACCGGCGATTATTATGCATTGGGATACAACCTGACCTCTTTTGCCCGCCATCGTTTCGGGGCGGATATATGGGACAAGACGACTACCCGTTATGTGGACCGTTTCTTCGCAATACCTATGTTCAGTAATGCTTTCAAGCATCATGCAGGGATCAGTATCGACGGATTGTACAATGAAACATTCGATTTCTTGCGAGACGAATGGGAAAAGATGGATACGGCGGCTGTGACTCCTGCTTTCCTTTCCCCGAAACCGAAGATGTATGCTTCTTACCGTTATCCGCAGGCAGTGAACGATTCGACGATCGTTGCCGTTAAGTCGGGGATACAGGATATCAATTCGCTGGTATCGGTGACGAATGGAAAAGAGAAACGGTTGTGTTATCTTGGTACGATCAACAGCCGTTTGAACCTGGCTGGCAAACGGTTGTACTGGACCGAGATCGTGCCCGGCCTTCGTTGGACGCATGAGAATTATTCCGTTATCAAACAATATGACCTGGAGACCGGACGGGTGACAACGCTTACTCCCCGTCAGCGTTATCTGGCTCCTGCTATCGATAAGGATAGTCGTACGGCTGCCGTCTCCCGTTTTACGGTAAGTGGCGAGAATCAGTTGGTGCTGGTCGACCTGGAGACAGGGAAGGAACAACGTTATTTCACCGTTCCCGATAATGCCTTTCTGAAAGAACTGACTTATGGCGATGGCGGAAGGATAACTGCTGTGGCTGTTACTGATACCGGAATAAGCCTGCTGCAACTGGATACACAAACCGGTGCATGGAGTGAACTGTTGGCTACTACATCTGTCAACATCACAGCTCCGTTTTGGAATAACGGCAAACTCTATTTTGAGTCGGGAGCAAACGGAACCAACAATATTTATTCGTTGAATCTGCCGGATACAACCGTCTATCGTCTGACTTCTGCTCGCTTCGGGGCGTTCGACCCGACTTTCTCTCCCGGAAAGGATCGGTTGCTGTATTCAGATTACCAGGCAGAAGGATACCGTATCGGTTCATTGCCGGTCGATAGCCTGAAAGCGGAAAAGGCGGATTTGGGAGATCCTTTTCATTCTCCGCTGGTTACCTCTCTGACGGAACAGGAGCAGTTCAATCTCGATTCGGCAGAGCTGGCTCCTGTCGAGTTTGCTCCGCGTCCTTACCGGAAAGGGTTGCATACGTTTAAACTGCATAGCTGGGCACCTTTCTATTATGATGTGGCGGAAGCAATGAATACCGGTGCGGACGATTTGAGTACGATCGTGAAACCTGGTGTTATGGTCTTGTCACAGAATACGTTGAATACGGCTATTATGCAGGCGGGTTGGTATTACCGTAAGGGAGAGCATCACGGAAAGTTGTCGTTTACGTATAAAGGCTGGTTTCCGGTTATTGACATAGCTGCCGACTATGGTGGAAAAGCGTTTGATGTTAGCTGGGTGACGGATGAGAAAGGCAAAGTATTTGCACAGGGTAAAACAGTAAGGCGGACTTTATTGGAGGCTGAGGCACGTGTTTATCTTCCTTTCAATCTGACACGTAATCATTATATTCGGGGGATTCAGCCGGCTGTGGCTTACTTTTTTACCACTGATAAGTATCAGCAATATGAAAGCCGTACATACAGTAATTTCCAATATATCCTGCCGGAGGTGTTGTTCTACAGTTACCGGAAGAAAGCGTTGCGCGATATTCTTCCCCGTTGGGGATATCAGTTGCGTCTGCAATATCTGCAATCGCCTTTCAACAAGGAAAATTACGGTAGTCTGTATGCCGCCCGGCTTACGACCTACTGGCCTGGTATTCTACGCAATCACGGATTGATGGTGCGTGCCGGATATCAGTATCAGAGTGTGGATGATAAAGTCTTGTATTTGCCGAAACATCTGATCGATAAACCTCGCGGATATAATTTCATGTATCAGACCCGTCAGCAGATTGCATTGAAGGCTGATTATGCTTTCTCTATCTTTTCTCCCGACCTCAGTCTCGGACAACTGGCGTATATCCGCCGTCTGCGTGCCAACCTGTTTTACGACCTCAATCGTAACCAGGCAGCCAAGGGCCGCGACTGGACGACACAGAGTTCTTTCGGTACCGACCTGATATTCGACTGGAATGTATTCCGCATGAGCTTCCCTCTGACCACCGGTGTACGCTTGATACAGCCGATCGATTACGGCAAGTTCCAGGCGGAGGCGCTGTTTTCTATTACGTTTTAGGGGAAGAGTAGCACTACAGTGTTGATAGGGCTGTTTTTAAGTCATTCTGTTTTGATAGATATCGCCGGATTTGTCCGTGCTGCTTTCCGTATCTGCCAGATCAGCGTGAGCAAAGATATGCAGGCGGTGATAAGAAAGGCTACAGCGAAAATCCACCAGGATAACGGTGCTTTATTGGCAAAGTTCTCCATATATTTCGTGATAGCCAGCCAGGAAAGAGGTGTAGCGATGATGAAAGACAATCCCAGTAATCTGTAATATTTTCGTAATAACAGATTTATGATCGTTTCTACCGTCGCCCCGTTTACTTTGCGGATTGCTATCTCCTTATATCGCTGCTGAATATCAAAAAGAGAAAGGCTGAATAATCCCATAGAAGATATGAGGATGGAGATTAACGTAAAGACCGAATAAATCCGGGCAACCAGCCGGTCCTTTTCATACATGGCACTGATCTCGTCTTCAACAAAAGTATATTCGAACTCTCCCCCGATCGTCTTATCATGAAGTTCTTTCAGGAACTGAATTGCCTCCTGCCTGCGTCCGGGTACAATAGATGCCATGAGTTTCCCCGGCCAGAACAGTTCATTTTGTACATCTTTGAAAGTCATAACGATCGGTTGGTTATGCTGGGAGAGATGCACTACCTGAAATTCCGGAGTGAAACCCTTTATCAGCAATGAATTGACACCATCATACCCCTCTGTTTCCAGTTCCGTAGGTGCTTGTCCCTGCTGACTGAATAGCTTCCTGGCAGTTTCATTTATCAGCACTTCTTTTTCACTCTGTGGATACCGGTCTGCTGAAACCGGAATCTCATATACATCAAAGAAACTATTGTAGAGCTTCACTTGAAGCACTTCGTGCCATTCGCCTCCGAGAGCGCGCATCTTTACCCTGCTGAACGGATCGTCTGCCAACTCATACGGGCTTTCCCCATAAGAGAATGATTGGAAGAGGGGAGATGCCTGGATGGCATCCCGTATGGCGGAAGACACGGCTTCCGAACGTTTTTTGTCCTCTTCTCCATAGCTCATTTGGGAAGTGGGACGCATGAACCAGGCCTTTATAATATCCAGTGTACGGTATCCCAGGTCGGCATTCAGCATGAAGTCGAGTTGCTTCATAAAGAACAAGGAAGAGATAATCAGACAACAAGTGATCACGTATTGAGCAACCAGGAAGAGCGAGCGGCTGCCTATCTTGTTTTTTCCGGGTGTGATTCCTTGCAGTGAACGGATGGTTTGCCGGTAGCTATAGTTGAAAAACGGGTATAGCGTAATGAGTAATGGCAGTCCGATCAGCAGCCCAAGTGTTAATAATAGATTGAAAGTTGCACCGACTGTGGCGATAATATCCAACTGGTTTACCTGTATCGGCTGCGTGATTTCGATGAACACCCATCCGATGAAGAGCGCAATGGCGGTCAGTACCCAATTCTCTGCATATAGTTGGATGAAGAGTTGCATGGGGCGTGCCCCGAACACTTTCTTCATACCCAGTTCCCGCCCACGTTTGATGATGACGACTGAGCTGATATGGATGAAGTTGAACACACCGATGACTAATAGGAGTATGGCCACGAAGGTGAGTATCTTCACACTGTCGGCATTCCCTTGCCGGAATGTATCCTGCCCTTTATCGATGGCTTTATCCATATAGAGCTTGTCGAGAGGCATGACCTGGAAGAAGAAAGATTTGCTACCAGCCTTATGAAAGTTTCCCTTTAGCTTCTCGTTGATCTGCTTGCTGTCGACACCGGGATGCGCAAGAGCGATGCTGAAGTAGTTGACCGGCGGCCAACGCCATTGCAGTGCTTTGGATATAAGCACGTCGAAGTGGAGTGAGCTTTGTGTTTCCGTTTCTCCGATAATGCCTTTGATGGTTAGTATATTTCCGTTGTAGTCAAAGCTTTTGCCCACCGGATTCTCTTTGCCGAACAGTCTTCGGGCGAACTGCTGGGTGACGACGGCTTCCTGAGGAGTACTTAACAATTGTTCGCGATTACCAGCTATCAGCGGGTAATCGAGTATTCGAAGGAAGAACGTATCCGTAGCGAGAATATGTGCCTTGAATAGTTTCTCATCTACCTTAATTTCCGTATTACTGATGGAGACAAAGGAGGTTCTTTGTTCTATCTCCGGAATATCCAGCGGGTTGACGTAATTTTTCTTTAGAAGTGCGTTATCTGTCGTAAAAAGAACAGCTTTCTGTTTCTGGTCTCCCCAGTGGCGTACACTCAGAAACATCCGTTCATGATTCTTATTGAAATGATCGGTCGTCGCTTCACTATAAACATACCGGCTGATAATGATCACGCAGGCGAGGCTTAATGCCAGACCGAGTACATTGATAACGGTATATAAGCGGAAACGCATCAAGGAGCGTATGGCAAGCAGAATGATTTTCATGTCATTAAATTGTAAAGTTCGTTTATTCCGATTTCATTGCTTTAGCCGGATTGGTCTGTGCCGCTTTCCGTATTTGCCAGATCAGTGTCGCCAAAGATATACCGGCTGTAATAAGCAGGGCGACGGCAAAGATCCACCAGGAAACAGGTGCTTTGTGGGCGAAGTCCTCCAGATACCGGCTGATAGCCAGCCAGGCGATCGGTGCCGCGACCAGGAAGGCTATTCCCAATAGCATATAATATTTCAGCAGAAGCATCTTCATCATGGAGAATGTAGTTGCTCCGTTCACTTTGCGGATAGCGATTTCCTGATAACGTTGCTGTACGTCGAACAGGGAAAGTCCGAATAATCCCAGCGAAGAAATAAGGATGGCAATGATCGCAAAAACAGTGTAAATGCCCGTGACCTGTTTATCCTTGTCGTACATATTGCGTACCTCATCCGACACGAAAGTATACTCAAATTCATCCCCTTCCGTCTCTTCATATAATTGTTTCAGATAAGCAATAGCCTCCTGTTCCTTCCCGTCAGGAATATAAGCGATGAAGGGGTGGCGGGGATCGTCTTCATAATAATAAAACATCATCGGCAAGGTCGCTTTGGACAAATGACCGGTACTGAAATCTTTTACGATGCCCACTACGTTGTATTTCGGGGTTTTGTTGAACTCTTCCATCGAAGAGAAAATGAAAGGACGCTCAGCTTCCAGAACCGCATTGTCCGGACTTTTTATATTGAACACTTTTTGTGCCGTCTCATTGATAATGACGTTGCAGTCCGTGTATGATTCGTTTCCTTTGTTCCATAACCGTCCGTCCTTCAATTGGATATTGAAGAGTTTGAAGTAATCATCCGAAACACTTTTGCAGACGATGTCTTTGAATTCTCCTCCCGGCACTTTGATGGGAGTCGTATAATGCGTGTCGCTGCACGGCGGTTCACCGAATATAAAAGGATCGAATAGGGGGGAAGTACTTATTCTCTGGTGGATTAACTTAGCCTTCCGCCGGGCTTCTTCCGCCTCTTTTTCGGAATTGGGTGAATGCAGGAGCTGTGCTTTCAGGATGTGTTCCGTCCGGTATCCCAGGTCTGCATTCAGCATGAAGTTCAGCTGCTTGATAAAGAAGATGGAAACGACGATCAGTGTGATGGTGATTGTATATTGCAACCCGAGAAAGATGGAACGGGATACGGTAGACCCTCCGCTCCGGTTGATGGAACGCAACGAAGTGATCGGCGCAGAATAATTGTAACGTATGAACGGATAGACCGATGTGACGACCGGCAGCAGGAACAGTATCCCTAATGACAACAGGATACTGAATGACATGTTGGAGATGAAGGGTATCCCTAAAAGTCCGTTGACAAAATCCCGGCTCAGTTCAATGAATATCCAGGCAATGAAAAGGGCGATGGTAGTCATAAACAGATTCTCCAGGTATAGCTGCACGGCTACCTGCCTGATGTTTGCTCCGAATACTTTCTTCATGCCGAACTCCCGGGCACGTTTCAGCATCAACACGGTATAAATATTCACAAAATTGAATACACCGACAATCAGCAACAGCATGGCAACGATCGATAGGATGACGATATGGGAATGATTCCCTTTTTGGCAAGCGTCGTAGTAACAGCGTATCTGTTTGTCGAAATAGAATTTCTTTAACGAATATAGCTGCATGCGGATACCTGATCTCCAGGATTGTACGTCCGTATAATGATCCAGCCGTTTATTGAGCGCGTCTGCATTCGTGTTGGGTTTGAGGCGCACCAGCTGGGTACTAAGTCTTCTCCAGTTCTCTTGTAGCCCTGCTGATACCAGCAGGTCGAACGGGTAGGATACGTGTGTCCCCGGTTCATCGAGGATACCAGTTACGGTCGCGATGTTTCCGGAAGCATGTACGATCGTTTTGCCTATCGGATCGGTATCCCCAAATACTTTTCGGGCAAAATCCCGGGTCAGTACTGCCTCATCCGGTTGGGTGAATAACGTATTGCGACTGGACCTCAGGATGGAATAAGTGACTATTTTCAGATAGTTGCTGTCTACTGCCAGTAGCCTGACATTGAATTTCTTGTCATTATAGCTGATCCTGTCTTGAGCCATAGGGATAAACGTACTGCTTATTTCCACGGCTGCCTCGGACTCTATATCCGGGAGTGCCTCGTCTGAACGGCTGGCAATAAAAGGTTGTTTGTCAGTATTACGATCCAGTACGGTATAATAAACCCTGTCCAGGTCTTTGATAAAATGGTCGGTGTTGACCTCCCTGTGGATGTATCTGCATAAGATGATCACACATGCCAGGCTCATCGCCAATCCGAGGATGTTAATTAGGGTATAGAGTCGGAAACGGCTCAATGAGCGTATGGCAAGTAATATTATTTTCATGGTATCTGCTTTTCTTCTTTTTTTATTTCAGGATCAATTCTTCTGCATCGCCAAAAGTACTATATCCGGTGACAATAACCTTGTCGCCTGCTTGTAATCCGCCGGTGATCTCATACTGCTGCGGATTCTGGCGTCCGATGCTGATATTTACTTTGCGGGCTTTTGTACCGGCTTCATTCAGCTTATAGATCCACTGGCCGCCGGTAGTCTGGAAGAAATCGCCCCGAGGGATGACCAGTGCCTCTTCCGGCTGTCCCAGTTCGACCTGTACGCGGAAACTCTTACCGATACGGACATTATCGGGAGATTCGCCGGTGAAGACGAGGTCGACATCGAAATTACGGTCTTTTACTTCCGGTACAACTTTGGTGATACGCAGCGGATACTTCTTTCCCTGCCAGGTAATCGTTGCAGGAAGACCTGTCGTGATGCGGTCGATATAATATTCACTGAGTGAAGTATGAATCTTGAACTGGTCGAGTACCTTGATCTCGGCAATAGCTTCGGTGCTTTGTACCTGCTGTCCCGGAGTTACTTTAACGAAACTGAGCTGTCCTGCCAGCGGGGCACGGACGATCAGGTTCTCCATACGTTCCTGGGCACGGTCGAACTTCTTTCGTTCCCGTTCCAGGTCGTTCTTCATCAGTTCACGGCGGAGGATCGTAGCGGCACTGTCGTGGCGGAGACCTTCCAGTTGCAGGGCCGTACTTTGTGTTTTATATTCAAATTCATCGCGCTGTACTTCCAGTTGTGCCTTGCTTTTCACACCCATACGGAACTCCTCTTCATCGAGGGCAAAGCTCTTTTTCAAGCGGTTCAGTTCGTAGGTCGTTTGCAGTGTCTGTTTCTGCAGATCCAGGCTTTTCTGTTCCATCTCTATCTCTTTTTCCTGGTAAGAGATCAATTGTTTTTCCCATTCGTCGCGCTGGTCGTCGATGGTACGTATCAGGTCCGGGTTGTTCAGGACCAGGATGGTGTCGCCCTTATCCATCATCGTTCCTTCTTCAGCAACGATACGCTCGACACTACCGGCTTCCCGGGCATTTATCTGGATGGTCAGAATGGGCTGGACGACACCCTCCACATCGACATATTCGAGGAATTTATCCGCCAGTGCTTCACCGATGATGAGGTTGTCGGCTTCCGTGCGTAGTTTCCTTCCTCCCGAGGCAACGATAGAAACGTACACTAAAAGGATAATAAAGGCTGCACCTCCGGCAATATGCCAGCGATAACGGTAATATACGGGTTTCTTTTCAATAGGTTTATCCATTATCTTATTTCATTAATTGTTCGTAATCGAATGTCAGTTCTCTGTTTTTCTCGAAGTCGTATCCGGTCATGCTGCGCAGGCCGTAATAGAGGCTCCAGTAATTATATAAGGCAGAGATGTACTCTCGTCGTGCCCGATCTTTTTCGCTGATAGAAGCGTTGAGGTCGAGAATACTTGATTTACCGAGGATGTATAACTTTTGTGCCACATCGTTTCTGCGTTGAGCCGTCTGATCTGTCTTTTGTGCGATGGTCACTTTATCAGCTTGCAGATTAAACTGTTTGACCATCTTGATGACGTTCAGTTCGAAATCGTTGCGTGACTGTTCTACTTCCGTGTATGTCTTGTCTCGGTTACTGAGAGCTACTTTTACCTTTCCTTTACCGACACCCCAGTCGAGGATCGGGATGCGTATACCCAGGGTGACCAGTTGCTGGTCTAGCGGATTCCGATAGGCCTCTTTCAGTTTTTCATTGGTCTGTGTCAAACCGAATTGCATATAAAGGTCGGCTTTGAAACCGCGTGAGGCTTTTGCCTGTGCCACGGCGCTTTCACTTTCCAGACGGCGACGTTGCAGATATTCAGGTTCGGGGTTATTGGCGTAGGCCAGTTCCAATGCCTGTTTTACTTCAACGCTGAAATGAGGTATTTCTCCGTTGACATCGGCCACTAGTTCGGAGGCGTTGTTGATGCCCAGATAACTACGTAGCGATTGGATGCAGTCGTCCACTTCGATGCGGGCATTCATCACATTGGTCTGTTCGGTCAACAGGTTCAGTTCCAGTTGCAACATTTCGTTTTCTGTGATTGTACCTATATTATACCGTCCTTTGGCATATTGGAACAGGGTGTCGGCATTCGCATAGTTGTATTGTGCGATCTCCCAGTTAGTTTGTGCGGTAGCCAGTTGGAAGAACTGTTGGGTTGCTTGTGCGGCAACCAGTTCAAGTGTTTCCACCAGATTCTTTTTGGATTCGGCATAGCGGATAGGTTCGACTTTTCGATCCCACTTGAACTGATTGTATCCAAACAGGTTTTGTTCATATCCTATTACTACCGGTGTACTGTTATATGAACTGGTTTTTTCTGAAAACAGGTCCAGCCGTTGTAAAGCGGTTTTTACGAAGAGGCTACCCCCGGTAAACGGAATATTCTGGTTGATCGTTAAACCGGCATCTATCATTAACTGATTGCGATGTACGAAACTTTCCCCTCCGTCGGGCAAGGTAACCGAGCTGATCGACCGGTTCAGCGAAGGATCGGAGGTGAAAGTAAGACTCGGCAACATGTTTGCCCGGTAGGAACGCCAGTTCCAGTAAGAAGCCCGGAAAGAATGGCGGGCGGCGATGGCCTGGGGAGATTGCTCCTGGGCGATGCGTACTGTCTCTGACAAGGTCAGGTGTAGTGTATCCTGCGAGTGAGCCGGGAAAGTGGCCAGTGCGGCAAGGAGTATGGATACTATGTAACTCTTTATCTGTTTCATGCCAAATAGGATACAAATAGTATGCCATGTTTGTAATCTGCTGATTTGTAGAAAGTAATAGTTGGATGTTTCTTCTTTTACAGTGCGTGAGCGCACGAAAAACGTTCGTATTCGCACACACATGCAACTACTTTTATACGTATCTTTACAACCAAATCAGATACAGGAATGAAACAAGGGAAGATATTGATCATCGATGATAATGAAGATGTGCTTTTTGCATTGAATCTGTTGTTGGAACCTTATGTCGAACAGATACGTGTAACGACACAGCCGGAACGGATCGAGCATTTTATGGAGAGTTATGTGCCCGATGTTATTTTACTGGATATGAATTTCCGGCGGGATGCTATCAGTGGGCAGGAAGGTTTCTTCTGGCTTGAGAAGATAAAAAAGACTGATCCGGACGCCGTCGTTCTTTTTATAACCGCTTATGCAGACACCGAAAAGGCAGTACGTGCCATCAAAGCCGGAGCTACCGATTTTATACCCAAACCCTGGGAGAAAGAGAAGTTGCTTGCCACCTTGTCCGCTGCCCTGAAACTCCGTGAGAGCCGTACCGAGGTGCGGTCGCTGAAGCGTCAGGTCGCTGCTCTTGAAAGCTCGGAAAACGATGGGTTTGAGATTATCGGTGAAAGCAATGCCATGCAGGAGATATTCACGACCATAGAGAAGCTGCGCGATACCGATGCGAATATCCTGATACTGGGAGAGAACGGCACGGGCAAGGATCTTGTGGCGCGTGCTTTATATCATCATTCGCCGCGTAACAACCAGGTCTTTGTCGGGATCGACCTGGGGAGTATTCCCGAACAGCTTTTCGAAAGCGAACTGTTCGGATATGAGAAAGGAGCCTTTACGGATGCCCGCCGCGATAAGCCGGGACGTATGGAGGTGGCAACCGGCGGTACACTGTTCCTCGATGAAATCGGTAACCTGAGTATGCCCATGCAGGCCAAATTGCTGACAGCCATAGAAAAACAGCAGATCACCCGTTTGGGTGCAACCCGTCCGATCTCTATCGATGTCCGCCTGATCTCGGCAACCAATATGAATATTCATGCGATGGTAGGGCAGGGAACTTTCCGCCAGGATTTACTATACCGTATCAATACGATCGAACTGCATATTCCCCCATTGCGGGAACGTGGTAATGATATCCAGCTGCTGGCTGACTATTTCCTGGCACGTTATGCCCGGAAATACAAGAAAGAGATCAGAGGACTGTCGCGTGACGCGCGGAGCAAGTTGCAAAATTATAACTGGCCCGGCAATGTTCGTGAGTTGCAGCATGCGATCGAACGTGCTGTGATTTTGTCTGACGGTACGATGCTGAGACCGGAGAATTTTATGCTGCAGCCGACGGTCTCCAACAAGACTGCGGACCTGGAAGAACTTAACCTGAGTATCCTGGAGAAGGAAGCGATCGAACGGGCTTTGCGGCGTGCCGAAGGAAATGTGACGCGGGCTGCAGAATTATTGGGAATTACTCGTTTTGCCTTGTACCGGAAACTGGATAAGCTGGGCCTATGAAACGTTATATCGTCCCGATAAAGATCCTGCTGATTGTCTTGCTTTCGCTGGCAGTCGCTTTCTTGCTATTGAAAGGTCTTTACTTCACATCGGTTATGGTGGGAGCTATCTTGATTATATTGGCTGTTTCCCTGTACCTGGACCAGCAGAAGGCAATCCGCCGGATGGAACATCTGATAGCGAATATCCATTACGGCGACCTGAATCTTTCTTTCCCGGTACCTTCTTCGGGAGATGCCGAAGCCCAGCTGACCCGTTCGATGAACGAGGCGTTGAATGCATTCCGTTCCCGGCTCTATAATGCAGTGGTAGCGGAGGCAGAAACGGATGCCTGGCAGAAACTGATCCGTGTGCTTACGCATGAGATCATGAACTCGATCGCTCCCATTATCTCCCTGTCGGAAACGGTTACCGAGCGGGCCACTTTGAATGGAATGAATGAACGTGATTATGCAGTTATGCTCCAGGCAATACAAACCATTCACCGTCGTAGCAAAGGGTTGCTCGACTTTGTGGAGAATTACCGCAAGTTGACGCGCATCCCGACTCCTACCATGCAGATATTCCCGGTATCGACTTTGTTCAGCGACTTGCAGAAACTGGTTCCGGCAGAAGGCATACAGGTCGTTTACTCCATTCGCCCGAGCGAATTGCGGTTGTATGCCGATCGGAGCATGATCGAACAAGTCCTTATTAATTTGTTAAAGAACGCGGTAGAAGCCTGTTGTGACAATGAGTTTCCTGAAATCCGCATAGAGGCTTTCAGACGCGACGGCATGCCGGTAATTACCGTGACAGATAATGGCAGCGGTATTGTTCCTGAAGCGTTGGATAAGGTATTTGTACCTTTCTTTACTACCAAACAAGGAGGATCGGGTATCGGATTGAGCGTCTGCCGGCAAATATTGAACCGGCATGGCGGAAATATTACTGTTACTTCAGAGATGGAAAAAGGAACGACATTTACTATGCAGTTCCCCGGTACACGTTCTATCTAAAACTCTACAGAAGTTCCGATATTTTCTGTTTCAGGCTGTCCGGCTTGATTGGTTTGGCTACATAATCATTGAACCCGCTTTGCTTTACGCGTTGCTCATCTTCGGCAAATGCAAAAGCGGTTACAGCAATAATAGGTATGACCGTGTTGTCCTCACGTATTTCCCGGGTAGCCTGGTAACCGTCCATGAGCGGCATTTTGAGGTCCATCAGGATCATGTCCGGATGATATTTCTTATACAGTTCTACAGCTTCCTGCCCGTTCCACGCATGGATAAGGTTGTATTCTTTTAATATGGCTTTTATATAAATGTAATTGCTTTCATTATCCTCGGCTATCAGCAAAGTCGCCTTTTTACTGTCACTGCCGGTAGAAGCATTACTCTGTATTTCAATTCTGGCTGGTCCGGGAACCGCCATATGCGACTCTTCGATCACTGAATCAGGCAGTGTGAACCAGAAAGTCGATCCTTCTCCCAATTCCGATTCCACACCGATCTCTCCTTCCAGCTTCTGCACGATCATCTGGCAGATAGACAGCCCGAGTCCTGTCCCCTGTGCGAAATTATCCAGTTTGACAAAACGTTGGAAGACACTGTCCTTGATGCTTTTATCAATACCGCACCCCGTATCGGTTACGAAGAATTTCAGTTTGTTTTCTTTATGTTTGTATCCGAAACGTATGCTTCCTTCTTTGGTGAATTTGATCGCATTGTTAATGAAGTTGGTCATAACCTGCGACAGGCGGTTTTTGTCGGTCCTGATAATGCAATGCGACATTTTTTCTGTGAATGAAACCTTTACACCCTCGGCTGCTTTCAGGCGCGATGTTTGTTCTATGTCACATAACAACTGATTGATGTCGACATCCGAGTAGACGAATTCAAGCGTGTTGGCCTCGATCTTTGCCAGGTCGAGAATATCGTTTATCAATTGTAACAGGAGCTCGTTGTTATTGTTGATGATACTGATATATTCTTCCCGTTCTTCCAGTTCGTCAGTCATGGCGAGCAACCCGGAGAAACCGACGATCGCATTCAGAGGCGTACGTATCTCATGGCTCATGTTGGCAAGGAATGCCGATTTCAGGTGGTCGGATTCTTCCGCTTTCTCTTTTGCCAGTCTCAGCTCGTTTTCGGCCAGTTTCTGTCTGGTGACATTCTCTTTTTTGAATACGACACCCAATAAATTGTCTTTCGAGTCTATGATCGGATTGGCAAATACATGCGTATATTCGCCCGGAGCACATTGTTTAGTTAATTCGAAAGGCTTTTTACTTTCCATGGCGGATATCAGTGCACATTCGTCGCAGAAAGGCTTTTGTCCGTTTTTAACCAGGCAACAGTTTGTGGGACCGTATTGGGGTCTGCACGGCATTTTGATCTGGTTTTCCCATTTCACCGAGTAATCCGGTTTGATAAAGCGGATGGAAGACTGTATGTTATTCATAATAATAACATTGTCTTTCTGTATATCCAGCAGTTTGTCTTTCAGCCGGTTGGTTTTGAACAGGAAGAACAGGATCATGACCAGGAAGAGCAATAATACGCAGGCCACGATCAACAGAATCTCGAATCTGTACTTCACGAACAGATTCCCGTCGGTGTTGATCAATATAGAATCATCGGGTAAACTACCTTTTTCAATGTTGAATTCTTTCAGCTTTTTGGCATCGAAAGTGTAGGTGTTAGGTATATTTATCGTCTCTATATCTGTAAGCTGTACCTTTTTTGTCTGGATATCGATAGTCTGCCTGGCCAGATCTTTTCCTATCGGACGGTATTTAGGGATATAACCTCCTATAGCCCAGTGACCGAGTCCGATCGATGTCAGAGTGAAAGCCGGGAGAGTCGGGTTGCCGGACATCATGGTGTAAGTCGCATTACCTACATAATAGCCATCGTTTACATCTACACGCCATGTACCTAACAAGATAACAGTTTCTTTGGGTAGCTTTTTTATTTGTTCGACAATCGTATAAATATTGTTCTTTCGTCCGTCCAGTAAGATCAGGCTTTGCTCCGGAAATTCTCTCAACTCTTTTTTTACCAGTGCCTGCAGGGCGATACCGCCGTAGCTGTTGTCTGTTATTAATGCGAAATGTTTTGTCGCAGGATAAAGGTCCAGGGCCAGTTTAAGGTTCTTTTTTATATCGTAATTATAGGTAAATCCCGTGAGATGATATCCTTTGTCGGCATAACTTTTGATATCTATGCTTTCCGGCTCCCATTCACTCATCCTGGTACTGGAGTCCGGCAGTATGACGGCATTGCTGCTGACCATACCGCATATGACAGGTATGTCTATCAGAATCGGATGGTCTTGTGAGAGGTAGGAAGCCCATCCTTCTTGCCCTAAGATAACTATAATCTGCGGAGTATTTTCGTTCTTGTATTTTTCCAGCAAGGTTTCCATTTTTTTCTTCCACAAAGGAGCCTCCGGCAAACTTTTGCAGTTCATGTTTTCGATGATGACCGGTGCGGTGCCCCCCAGACGTTTGTATTCCTCCATAAATTCGGAGATGTTCTGAGTCGTATTGCGGGTGTCCGGGTTATAGGAGCTGATGATAAGAATGGGGTGGGTATCCTCTTCAGCATGACATGGGATAGTCAACGATAAGCATACAAGTATAAACAATATTCGTATGTGGTGTATTCTATTTCTTAAAGTTGTATTAAACATTGATACCTTATCTGTTACAGTCCTTAATCCCGGCTACAAAAATAGACATTATTTGTGAGGTATGCAGAACTATGGCAAAGAAAAACGCAAGAAAATCAAGGGTATCATATTTCAATCATGATGCCGATGCTGGGTAATAAGGTCCCAGTCATACGTTCTACAGGCTTCAGTTCATACCGTTGTTCACCCCTGGGAGCTTCGGGATTTACGATCTTTCCCGTTTTTATGTATACATCCTGCTCTTTGTATTTCGAATTAAGTACATTTTGCAGGTCGATATAGAAGCCGAGCATGATTTTGTTCAGGTAAAACGTCTTGTCCACACGCAGGTCCAGCTGGGTAAACGGTTTCAGGCGCTCGCTGTTGAAGCGGCTGTAATCGTAGTAAAGGCTACCGCTGGCATCCCACGCTTCCACATAACTGCTCTTTTCTACGTCGTAAGGAGTATAGGGAGCACCGCCGACTACCCGGAGTTTGGCTCCTATATCCCAGTTACGGGGGAGGGAATACGTCCCGCTGAATGTGAAGAGGTGCTTATTGTCCCAGGCAGAAGGCAGGTATTTGCCTGTATTTCTGCCGTCCTTAAATTCACTTCTCACATACGTATAGGAGGCGATGAAGGTAAGCCCTTTATAATTGTACCAGCGTCCCATCAGCTCCATCCCGTAGGCGCGTCCGGTAGCTGTGGAAGTAACGGCTTCATTTCCCAGTACACCGTAGTCGGTCCCTTTGGAGGCGAGCGGAATGCTGTCGATGACCGACATCGGGTAACGATTATAATGCTTGTAGAATCCCTCAGCCGTGAATTTCAGATAAGAAGAAGGGCGGTATTCCAGTCCGAGACCCGCCTGGTCGCTGCGGATATATTGCAGGCCGTTGGACTTATTGATATAATTGCCGTTATTGTCTTTGAAACCCATCACGGTGTAAGGAGGAAGCTCGTAATAACGTCCGGCATTGGCATTCAGGTAAACGTCCCCGGCAATCCGGTAGGAAAGTGACAGGCGCGGGGACAATTGGTCGAGCATGTTATTCATTTCGGATGAATAATTGCTGGCATCCGTACGAAGTCCCAATGATGCGGTAAAACGCTCATTGTCGCTTTCATAGATGGCAGTGGCATATAATCCCCATTTCCATATCCCCAGGTCGGTCCGGTAGGTAATCTCGTAGGGATTGGTCGTAAATTGTTTCTGAAAAGTGTGATTGGTATATTCCGAGTAGTCGACGTTGCCGCCTACCTGCAATTGTATGTAAGGGAGACGGAAGATATTCTCACTGCGGAATTTGTTCTCGATCTCGTCCGAACGGTAATTCAGCGTCAGGTTATCTGGCGTACTTTCGTCATTATCACGATATTTGATGTTTTTGTTGTTCATCTGGCTGCGGCTGGCGATCAGCGAATAGATATTTTTTCCTGCATAATGCTTGTAGACGGCTCCCAGCGTATAGGTCTTTTGCTTGACAACCGGCAGGTAAGCCAGGATATACTGGTTCTTCTCGCTCATGTCTTTCATTCCGGTATTCAGTTTCATATCGTCGATAGCTCCCAGACCGAGAAATGTCAGTTCGTTTTTCTTGTTGAAAGAATGTTTTATCTTGAACTGTGCGTCCGTGAAGGTCGGCAGGAAAGGAAGCCCGATCATATCGAACAGGAATTGCAGGTATGACCGCCTGACGGATACCTGGTAAGTCGTTTTATCTCCCATAGGTCCGTTGACTGACACCCCTATATCGGAAGCTCCCAATACGCCGCGTAAGGAGAACTTTTCCTTATTCCCGTCCTGTAGTTTGAAATCCAGTACGGAGCTCAGCGCGTTTCCCCTGGCTGCCGGAAAAGCTGCCGAATAGAAATTCACTTCACGTATGAAATCCGGATTAATGATCCCGACCGGTCCGCCTGAAGCCCCTTGTGTGGAGAAATGGTTGATATTCGGAATTTCTACCCCATCCAGGAAAAAACGGTTTTCTGACGGTCCCCCGCCTCTCACCATCAAGTCATTTCGGAATGCAGCCGTCGAAGCCACTCCGGGAAAAGACTGGACGACGCGTGATATATCCCGGTTTCCGCCGGCACTCTTTTCAATCTCTTTAAATCCTATGACGCGCAAGCCGAGCGGACTTTCAGCCGTTTTACGGAACGGGGAGGCGACGACGCTCACTTCCTGCAGGCTTTCGCTGGCAGGTTCCAGCTCGATCGGGAAAAAGATGTCTTTATTGGCGACGCGGAATTCTGCCGTTACCGTCGGTTTATATCCCAGAAACGAAGCTTGCAGGCGATAGCTGCCGGGCGTGATTCCGGTTATTTCAAAATGGCCGACAGAGTCGGTGGCTGTACCCTGTGTCGTATTCCATATGATCACGGTTGCGTAGGGAATAGGTTCCCCGCTGGCGGCTTCTTTTACTATGCCTTTGACGGAATAGGTTTTTTGTGCTGTCATTACCAGCGGACAAATCACGGAGAGTAGGATGGAGCAAATGAATTTCCAGTACATCAGACTATTTTTTTACAAAGATAATATTTTCTCTACCTTTGCAATATTAATAGAGATATATCGTGGAACAGAATCATATCAATCGCGAATTGCAGCAGACAGCCGACGGCAGTCATACTTTATTTATCCCGGAAATGGACGAACACTACCACTCAGTGAACGGGGCGGTACAGGAGTCGCGCCATGTTTTTATTGAAGCCGGATTGCATCATCAGACCAAAAAAGATATTACCGTCTTCGAAATCGGTTTCGGGACAGGGTTGAATGCCTTCCTGACCTTGCTGGATGCGGAAGAGAATAACCGTTCTGTGAATTATTACTCTGTCGAGCTTTATCCGCTAGCCCCTGAATTGGTCGGGGCATTGAACTACGGAGACATGATCTGTCCGGAAAAGAAAGAATGGTTCGGCGCGTTACATGCCGCATCCTGGAATGAAGCGGCAAAGATTACCGACCGTTTCACTTTGCATAAGATACAGGGGGACAGCAATACCTGCCAATTACCCGAAGACATCGACCTCGTCTATTTCGATGCCTTTGCCCCGGACAAGCAGCCGGAGATGTGGAGCCAGGAGATATTCGATAAAATCTATGCGCATACGTCGGAAGGAGGGATCCTTACCACCTATTGTGCCAAAGGAGTAGTCCGCCGTATGATGCAGAAGGCCGGGTATTCCGTTGAAAGAATACCCGGCCCTCCGGGAAAGCGCGAAATGCTGCGCGCTATGAAATGATTATAAAAGAGCGTCGATCTTAGCAACAAAAACAGGCTTCTGAGCTGCGCCTACCTGTTTGTCTACCAACTTACCGTCCTTGAAGAACAATACGGTCGGGATATTGCGGATTCCAAACTGACCGACAACGTCGTTGTTGTTGTCTACGTCCATCTTACCGATTGTAACGCGTCCTTCATATTCGGTTGCCAGTTCATCGATGATCGGGCTGACCATGCGGCAAGGACCACACCATTCTGCCCAAAAGTCAAGGACCATAGGCTTACCTGAGTTTACTAACTCTTCAAAATTTGCATCTGTAACTTCTAGTGCCATAATTGTATATCTAATTTAAATTGTTCCCTTTTGCGGTGCCAAAAGTACTAATTCTTTCTGCACCGTACAACTTTACCCGTTAATTTTGAAATCAATATTCTCATTCTCCTGCAGGAATTCAACCAGCTTGCTTGTCACGTTCAACCGGATATTCTGTGAGAAGAAATTCTGTGCGATATTGTGTTCTCCGTCCACTACTCTGAAATATAACAGGCTCTGACCCGGATTGTTCTTGATCAGCACCGATAATTCATTGACTGTAGGTTCGTCAAGGTCATGTATCGGCAGGGTAATGCTGATCTTCTCGATCAGCTTGTCTTTCTCGTCCTGCAACAGGCGGATCGAGCCGATATTAAAATCGAGCTCGTTCTCATTCCAGCGGCGTGGTTCCACGCGGGCGGTGATAAGCAGGTACATACCCAGTTTACAGTATTTGCTGTACTCTATATAGTTGTTGCCGAACAAGGCGATCTCGCCGCTACCGGTAAAGTCCTCTATCTTGACTACCCCGTAAGGCTTGCCCGTCTTGGTCATCCCTTCCCGGAAATCGGTGACGATGCCGCCCAGCAGTATCTCGCGCCCTTTCAGACTTTCCCGGTCGCTGAGTTCTGCCATACCCGTGTTGCATACATACGTCAGCACGATACGGTATTCATCCAGCGGGTGGGCGGAAAGATAAATGCCGACCAGTTCCTTTTCTTTGTTCAGGCGCTCCAGGTCGCTCCAGCGCTGGCATACCGGAATTTCCGGTTTGGCGATGGCAATCGAAAGGTCGTCGCTGCCGAACAATGAATTGGCTGCCGTGCTCTTGTCCATCTGGTATTTGTTGCCATAGCGTACCAGCGTATCCAGGAAAAGTTCCCCTTTCCCTGTCTCCCCGAAGAACTGTTCGCGTTGTATGCCGAAGTTGTCGAATGCACCCGCCAAAGCCAGCGATTCGATATTCTTCTTGTTACAGGCGGTCAGGTTCACCCGCTCCACAAAATCGAAAATGTTTTTGTACGGACCGTTCTTCTTCCGCTCTTCGATAATATTCTGTACAGCCGATTCTCCGACACCTTTGACGGCTCCCAGCCCGAAGCGGATGTTCTTGTCCTTGTCTACGCTGAATTTCAGGATCGACTCGTTCACATCCGGGCCTAATACCTGGATACCCATCGCCTTGCATTCGTCCATGAACTTCGTGATATCCACGATATTCGACAAACTTCGGCTCAGTACGGCAGCCATGTATTCCGAAGGATAGTTCGCTTTCAGGAAAGCTGTCTGGTAAGCGACCCACGAATAGCAGGTGGCGTGACTCTTATTGAAAGCATACGACGCGAACTTTTCCCAGTCTCCCCAAATCTTTTCCAGCGTTTCCGGTTTATAACCGTTTGCTTGTCCACCAGCCATGAACTTCGATTTCAGGTGGTTCATCTTTTCAATCAGTTTCTTACCCATCGCTTTACGGAGGGCATCACTTTCACCACGGGTAAAGTTGGCCAGCAAACGTGACAGAAGCATGACCTGTTCCTGATAGACGGTGATACCGTATGTATCTTTCAGGTAACGTTCCATCACCGGTATATCGTATTTGATTTCTTCCTTTCCCTGTTTACGGGCAATGAAAGAAGGGATATAATCCATAGGGCCTGGGCGATACAGGGCATTCATGGCAATCAGGTCTTCGAATTTCGACGGCTGCAATTCTTTCAGGTATTTCTGCATACCGGCGGATTCGAACTGGAATGTTCCGGTTGTTTTTCCTTCGCAGTATAACTTGTAGGTGGGTGGATCCTCCAGGCTGATATGGTCGATATCAAGCTCCTCACCGGTAGTCAGCCGTATGTTTTCGATGGCTTCCTTGATGATTGACAACGTTTTCAGTCCCAGGAAGTCCATCTTGATCAGTCCGGTCTCTTCGATCACCGATCCTTCATATTGGGTCACCAGCATTTCTTCGCCGGTTTCCTTGTCTTTCGCCGTACTTACCGGAACGACATCGGAAATATCGTAACGCCCGATGATAACGCCGCAGGCATGCACGCCCGTGTTACGCACGTTGCCTTCCAGCATCTGTGCATATTTTAATGTATCGCGTGCCAGCGGATCATTACCGGTGGCGGCTTCTTTCAGCTCGGGCACATAGTTGATCGCATCTTTCAGCTTGAACTTTTTCATGTCCGGTATCTTGTCCGGTACCAGCTTCGCCAGCCGGTTCGATTCGGAAAGCGGAAGTTTCTGTACGCGGGCAACGTCCTTGATGGCTGATTTGGTTGCCATCGTACCGTATGTAATGATATGTGCTACGCGGTCGGCTCCGTATTTTTCCGTTACCCAGCGCAATACCTCGCCGCGTCCGTCATCATCGAAGTCGGTATCGATATCGGGGAGGGAGATACGGTCGGGGTTCAGGAAACGTTCGAACAGCAGGTCGTACTTGATCGGGTCGATCTTGGTGATCCCCAGGCAGTAGGCCACAGCCGAACCGGCAGCCGAACCACGTCCGGGACCTACCGATACGCCCAGTTCTTCGCGGGCTGCTTTAATAAAGTCCTGCACAATAAGGAAGTATCCGGGGAACCCCATTGTCTTCATAATGTGCAACTCGAAATCCAGACGTTCCCTGACTTCTTCCGACAGATCTTCGCCATAGCATTCTCTGGCTCCGTCGTAGGTCAGTTTCTTCAGATAGTCGGCTTCCAGCTTGATACGGTAGAGTTTGTCGTATCCGCCCAGCTTCTTGATCTTATCTTTGGCATCTTCTTCGCTCAGGACGACTTTGCCGTTCTCGTCGCGTGTAAACTCTTCGAACAGATCCTGTTCGGTCAGCTTGGCGCGGTAGGATTCTTCGGTTCCGAATTCTTCAGGTATGGCAAATGTCGGCATGATAGGACCGCTGTCGATGGAGTAGAAGTCTACTTTGTCGGCTATCTCAAGCGTATTGCTGAGTACTTCGGGAATATCGGCAAAGATGGCGTTCATCTCGGCGGTCGTTTTCATCCATTCCTGTTTGGAATAGCGCATACGGGTCGGGTCGTCGAGGTCTTTGCCGGTACTGAGGCAGATCAGGCGGTCGTGTGCCTCGGCATCTTCCTGGTTGACGAAATGCACATCGTTGGTGGCGATCAGCTTGATATTGTGTTTGTGAGCCAGTTCGATCAAGACCTTGTTCACTTCCTGCTGTTTGGGATACGTGGTGCAGTCGGCATTCGGATCGTGTGTCTCGTGCCGTTGCATTTCCAGGTAATAGTCTTCGCCGAACAGGTTCTTGAACCAGAGGATCGATTCTTCCGCCTTGTCTATCCGGTCATGCATGATATGCTGTGGAATCTCACCTCCGAGACAGGCGGAACAGACGATCAGGTCTTCGTGATATTTTTCCAGCAGTTCGTGGTCGATACGCGGACGGCCATAGAAGCCTTCGGTCCATGAGATGGAGACCATCTTGATCAGGTTTTTATATCCCCGCAGGTTTTTAGCCAGCACGATCAGGTGGTAACCGCTACGGTCTTCCTTGGTTGACTTGTTATGCCGTCCGTTGCGGGCACAATAACACTCGCATCCGATGATGGGCTTGAATATCTTTTTCTTTTCAGCTTCTATCAATCCCGGGATTGCTTCTATCCGAGCCTGTTCGTCAGCCGTAAGTTCTTCTTTCGCCTTCAGCGTCTTCAGTTCCTTTTCAAGATCCTTGATAGCTCCGAGCGGCTTACCGTTCTTCTTGGAAACTTTATTGAAGAACTCTTTTATACCGAACATATTCCCGTGATCGGTCACTGCAATCGCGTTCATGCCGTCTTTCTGTGCCTTGTCTATCAAAGCATCGATAGAGGCTTGCCCATCCAACAGGGAATACTGGGTATGGACGTGTAGATGTATAAATGGTTCCATATATGATTCTTTAATCTCGACCTTACAAAGATACTATTTTTGTCTGGAAGAGTGGCGATTTAATTGACAATTGATGAATTTGGTAAGGGCGGGTTTTATCCCACCGCCCTTACGATAACTTCAGCCTGATCCTAAGGGACAGGTGTAAATAGAGTGTGATCCCTTTCCTTGCCAGGCGGAGCAGCAGGGCTAGGATAGGTTTGAGTGACGGTAGTTGCTTCATCATCTGTCGATGGTTTAAAGTGAAACAAAAAGTTCAGCAATGCAAGAATAAATTCGATGATTCGTTTGAATTTGGACATCTTTTTTTAAGTTTATAAGTGAATGATTTAAAGAAAGGTTACTCAATGACCGGACGGTCATCTTCCCCGTCGCTTCCGGATTGTTCCGGTTCCTTGCCGATGCGTTCGAGGCTGACCTTTTCGATCATCGCCCGCAATTTCGTGCCCGGTGTGAAGATGATCTTCGGCTTGCGGATCATGCTTGCCTGAAAATCCTTTTCTGCAACCGTTCCCGAGCTGCCGATCGAGAGGCGGAAATTCCCCAGCCTGCCCAACTGTACGACCTCGTTGCGCAGCAGCGATTCTTCCATGGCACGCAGCAGCCCGCGCACCACCAGTGAAACATCGCCGTCGCTCGCCGTCGAACGATCGGCTACCACGTCACAGATCGAATCGAAATCCATTGTGCCGCTGACCGGAGCCGAGGCATAATACCGCTTGGCATCCGCTGCCGCTCCTTTTGTAAGGTCCTTTTTCTGGACCAGCTTGTACTTTACTGACATACTTTTAAATGTTTAAGGGTTAGTGTAATAAGTAGCTCTCTTTGAACTACATTACAAAGATAATATATGCTTTGTTTCTCACCGGAAGCTGCCGGATGGTAGGGAATGATCAGTATGTATTTCTTTTTCTGTAAATAGTTGTCTTTCGGAGGATAACGTATGGATATTATACGTATATTGTAGTCACTTAATTGTCTAAAAAATAAAACAGTATGGACGGTAAAAAAAGAGAAATGTCTCCCTGGGGGAGAGCGTATGGGGTAACGGAATTTGCCCAATTGTATTTTCCGGGTCAGACACCGGTGATTGCCTATAAACGTATGTGGGAATGGATACGCACTTCCCGCGGGCTGAAAGCGAAGCTCGAAGCCGCAGGATGGGTAAAGTTTCAGAAATTGTATACGCCGAAGCAGGTCTCCGTATTGATAGACCATTTGGGAGAACCCTGATCAGGTGTCATTAAAAATTTGTTTCATGAGTGAATTGAAAAAACAACAAGTGGAATGCTCATTCTTTGAATCGGCATTCAAGACAGCGGTCTGCGCAACCATCTTTTTGGATGATTACCTTGCCGGAGTAAAGAACGGAAAGCACAAGGCTGCCGTCGAACGTTTGCGCGGCTATTTGGCAGCCCACGATGCGGAACATGCCGAGAGCACGAAGAAGCGTCTGCCCCTGCTGGTGGCGGGCGGCGTGATGGAAGGTGGCCGTAAATTGGAGCACATGGTACGTTACAGCCAGTGTGTGCCGATCGACCTGGACGATGTGCCGGGGTCGGCGCTTGATTTTCTGCATCAGGCGGAGGCTCTCGATTATGTGAAAGCGGGACATGTCAGTCCTTCGGGTACGGGTGACAAACTGTTTGTGCTGGTGGATAGCTCTTTGGCGGACCATCAGTCGGCATTCGGGTATGTGAGCCGGATGATCGAACACGACCTTCCGGGCGTGAAAGTGGACATTTCGGGCAAGGACGCCAACCGCGGCTGCTTTGCGGGTTACGATCCGGAGGCTTTCTATAAAGAGGAATCGCGCGTGGTGCATATCCCTGTCGAAGAACTGAAGGCTGAAAAGCAACAGGCAGCTCCGGCAGCCCGACCTTCCGCACATGTGACGGGGCAACCGGTAAAGACGACGTTGTCGAATTATATCGACCGTTTCGAATCGGATAACTCTTTTATGGACGGAGGCCGCCACAGCTATTTGGTGAAGTTGGCTTCGGCGCTGAACAGTGCCGGTTTTGCGGAGTATGAGGTGGAGTCCGAATGCCTGCGCCGCTACTCGGAACCGGGTTTTCCGGAGAAAGAAATCCGGGGCATCGTGGCGGATATCTACCAGCGTTATCGCGGGGCGCACGGATCGAATCCCTGGACTCCACCTGTGCCTCCTTCCAGGCCGGCGAGTCTCAACAGTCTCACAAGTCTCACCCCTCTTCCTGAAAATCCGGCATCTGAAGAATTGTCTCCTATGGGCTTTGATATTGAGCCGGACGAGGCGTGTTTGCCCCACTTCGACAAGGCTGTTCTGGACCGTCTTCCGGGACTGCTTTTGGACGTTCTCAAAACGTCCGGCGACGAGCGTGAATACGATCTGATGGCGATATCCTCGATCACGATGCTTAGTACCGTGTTGCCCGGTGTCAGCGGCATGTTGAAGAAAACACCTTACAAACCTCCTTTCTACACCCTGATCGTTGGTGAATCGGGAAGTGGAAAGGGTTGTATCAGCATGCTCCATAAACTGGTCGACTACTGGCAGGAGTACGTATTGAATAACTCGAAAGCTTTGGTGAAGGAAGCGAAAAAAGAGAAAGAGGCTTATGAGCTTTACAAGGCGCAGCAGCGTACGGGAAAAGCAAAACTCCCCGCTGGTCCTGTCCCCGAAGAGCCCGAACCGGTATATGAAAAGCGGCTTCATATGAGCGGCTATACCTCTACGGCGCGTATGATCGAACAGCTGGAGATAAACAAACCTTATGCTTCGCTGCTCTTCGAGACCGAGCTGGAGTCGGTGAACAATACGATGATGCAGGATTTCGGCGGTTACGGCTATGTCCTGAACCAGGCTTTCCATCATGAGCGGATCAGTTGTTCTTCGAGAACGAACGGGACTTCTTTTGTGGAAGCTCCCGAACTGGGATTCCTGGCAACCGGTACGCCTGCGATGTTGCAGAAGCTGATCCCTTCCACCGAAAGTGGGCTTTACAGCCGTCTGTTGATTTACCGCATTGCCGGTCGTACGGATTATCAGCCGCTGACATCGTCGGACGATACGATGAGCTGTGTGCATTACTTCAACAATCTGGGGTTGCGTGTGCTCGATATGGCGGTACACCTGGAGAAATCGCACACGTTCGTGTCCTTCTCCGATAAGCAGCGTAAACGTCTCGACCGTTACTTTGAACGTGAATATTATAATGTACGCGTATTCGGTAACAGCGACGTGACTTCGGTGGTGCTGCGCCATCGCCTGATTATTTTCCGTATTGCCATGACACTGACGGGGATACGTAAAGGAGAAAGCCGTAGCATGGAGGAAGATATCGAGATTTCGGACGATGATTTCGAAATAGCTTACCATATCGGTACGCGTTGCCTGCGTCATTCGTTGCTGGTGAGCACTAGTCTGAAGCACAGCGATGCGGATCAGCATCACAAATTGCCGGATGCACAGGTCGGCCTGTTCGATGCGATGCCCGATGAGTTTAAAACGGCAGAGGTTTTGACCGAGGCGAGCGTCCGGGGAATCAGCCGTGCGAGCGTATTCCGTATGTTGAAAAATGCCCAGCTATATGGTTTAGTTGAGTTAGTATCAATAGGTTGCTACCGGAAGACGGAAAAAGGCAAGCATGTTAAAAATTGAAAACGGGGGGTGAGACTTATGAGACTCGTGAGACTCATTAACATTTCACCGTCTGAAACCGTTCTTTTCCTGAATGGATGGTAATCGGCTCGAAAACGAGTAGGCATCGGGGTTCTGACGGGTAGGCATCTGTTTGAAAGGTGACCGGCAAAAGGGTCAAAAATGCCTTTTTTGAAAGGGCTCGAAAACTGTATTCTAGGAATTGAATATCAAACATCGAAGGCTCGAAAAAATATGACTAAAATAATCGTTCCTTTTTTCTCGCCAGCAAATTTACGACATTCTTTCAAACCTCCAATCATTTCATCAATATTTTTTCCAAATCTATCTTCTTTCTTATCAACGCATTATAAAAGTGAGTACGAAATTCACACTTTTTGACACGAAGTTAAAAAAGGCTCGAAAACATGACTAGAAAAAAGGAACGTTTAAACTAGTCATTTAACAATTGATGACATTTAAACGACATAGAACAGGACTTTTATATAACACTATTATTAATATTAAATTTATTGATTATGAACAAAAAGTTTTCTACTTTCTTGGTGGCTATGCTTTTAGCAGGCGGGTCACTTTTTAGTGGAGTAAATGCACAAACAACTTTGTTGTCAGGAAACAATTTTACTGCAACAACTGAAGGGGAATATTATATTCTAAGAGTTGTTAGTGGTACGCCAAGTACTGCTCCAGATGCAGGTCAAGTATCTTTAACAGTGAATAAAGGCGAGTTTACTTATGCTGCCGCAGATCAGGTTGCTTCTCAAAATATTTGGAAGGCAGTACCTGTTAAGCAAAATGGAAAAGTGCTAGGTTATTCATTGGTAAATGCAAATGGTGTAAAATTGGCTTTTTCAGAAAAAGTTAACGCAGGCGTTACTTCTTATGAATATAGTACTGATGGAACTATTTCAACTTTTGAATTTAACGGCTTGCAGGTAAAGGCTGTAGGTGTTGATTTGTATTTGGCATGGGATTATACTGCTAACCAACCGAAATTAGTAGCAGTATCTGATATTGCTAATTCAGGGACAAGTAAACCTTGTTACAATTTAGCTTTTGGTATTTACACATTAGATCCTTCAGCAATCACACGTACAGATTTAAATAATAAACTGAAGAGTGGTTTCGGTTTAGGTATTGGTTATCTGAAAGATGGCAAAGCTGATAAGTTTACTGAATACACGCTGAAAGGTGGCGAGGCTTTTGCTGGTACTTTGAAAGCGAACGATGAGATTACTGATAATACAAATCTGGGTGTTACATTTACTGCTTTGGCTGATAATACAGAATCTTATTTGTATAATGCAAATGCTAAGAAGTTTGTTGTATTATTGAATCAGAAATGGAGTAAACAGAATACTGACTTGATTCCTGCAACTGGTGATTTGCTGAAAGGTTATAAATTTGGTTTGATGACAGCAAAAGAGTTGATTGAAGCATTAATAGCTGATGCAAAAGAAACTGATGCTGCTAAAAAAACAATCAAATCTTATGTATTCCGCATCTCACAGCCGAATGTAGTTATTGATGAACCGTTGGAGGTTGCTGTTAAGATAGATACTGAGTGGGCTGAATTATTGGTTGCAGAAGTTGACGGTAGCTATTTGCTGACAACAGCAAAAGCTTCTACTGTAGACAAGAAAGCTGACTATGCATCAACTACTTATGTTAAATTCGGTCAAGGCAACAACTTTGATGCATCTAAATATTATGGATATGCAATCAATATCAAGGGAGTAAAGGGTACTAATAATGGTAAGACATTGGTTCCTAATGCAACAACTGCAACATGGGAAAATGCAGATTATGTAGCTTTCTCTAAACCGGAAGGACAGTGGATCATCACTGAAGATGTAAACGGATTGGCATTGACAAACCGTGAAACGAAAACTGTATCAGATTTTGCAATTGGTTCTTTACGTCATAAATCAGGTGATGTATATTACAGTGATGATAGTGAATATGAAATTACAAAAGTTATTGAATTAGGAGGCGAATCTTTTGCTTATTATGGTAATTATAAGCAAGATGATGCAAACAATGGTAATGCTCAGACATATGCTATTACTTTGGTAAACAAGGTGACTGGTAAACTGAACTACGTAGGTTTCGATGGTGAAGGTAAAGTGGTTTTGACTGACAATGCTGCCGCTGCTATCAACTTCAATATGAAAAAGACGGCTACGACTGACATTATGGGAGACGATGGTAAAATCAAATCCGAAAAAGCAACGGACTTATTCCGTATTACCAATGATATCATGGTTTACAATAAAGACGATGAAGCATGGGAGTTGAAGGAGGATGGAGATACAATCAGCTATTATCGTTATGAACTGGAATATAATGGTAAGTATTTGGCTACATCTGGCGATAAATTGGATTTGATTACAGAATCGGAGACTGTTTCAGCAGACAACTATGTTGTTAAATTCAAAGAAGGAACAACTGTAAATGTTATTAATGTAGAAGATACCGATGCTGATAATGTAACAAATGCAGAAGAATTGTTGGATGAGAACATGCTATACTTTGATTTCAACTATGCAGAGTTGAGACAAGCTAAAAATATCTATAATTGGGTTGCTAATGCTCAGTTGGAAATGTTAGGCAATGCTCCGGCTGTTTATCGTACGATCGCTGCTCCTGACACATTGGAGTTCTTCCGTACAGAATATGCTGATGAGTTCTTGTTCGAACATGGCGAATTCCTGGGTATGACTTACAACCGTGAAAAATATAACCCGTCTATCTTTGTAGATACAGCTTATGTTCGTGGAGAAACAAAGAAACCGTTCTATATGTTGGCTGTAGGTGTAGACAAAACAGATGCTACACAAAAATGCCCGATCTGTGGTAAGGAAGATTGTGAACATGCAGAAGAAATTCCTGGAATGATCGCTGCTCGTTACCTGGTATCATTCACAGACTCTGTGGCTGCTCACCGTGCAGAATTGAACAACAAGTTCTATTATGCAGGAACTACAATGACTAAATTAGGATTTGTTCCGGCTGTACATCATGTAGATACTTTGGTTATCGAAACTCCGTCTAAGAAAGTATTGGTAGGTGATCAGAAGATCAATCCGGCTAAATTCGCTTTCCGTATCGTGGATGCAGAAACAGAAGATTTCGTAATCGAAACAGCTCTTCGTAACAGCTTGTCTGACGCCTCTCAGGGTTACAAGATCGCTTATGTAAAATGGCATAACGGTTGTCCTGTATTGACTGAAAAACTGAATGAAGCTGAAGTCTTCAATGTACGTGAAACATCAGAAACTCCGACAGCTAACGACGAAATCTCAACTGAAAGTGTATCGGTAATTGCTACAGACGGCGCTGTTATCATCAAGGGTGCTGAAGGCAAGAAAGTCGCTATCAGCAATGTACTTGGTCAGACAGTTGCTAACACAATGATCACTTCAAGTGAAGCAACAATCTCTGTTCCTGCAGGTATCGTTGTAGTAGCCATAGAAGGCGAAGCTGCTGTAAAAGCAATCGTAAAATAAGCAATTATTTAAAATCAAATAATTCTAAATTGTTTACCGCGTGGTTCATATTGCATGCAACGCACAAAGAGCCAATTACCCTGCGACAGGCGAACAAGCGGTAGATATTAATACTAAAGTAATGAAATAAAGTTCTTCTGTTCGATCTCTGTGAAGAGCAACAACAGACAAAAAGTAAGTCACCTCGGTTTTAGGGTCGGGGTGGCTTTATTTACTGATATATGTTCTGTTTTCTTTCAATTTGCTGAATCATACGTTAATTTCATGAAATAAGTATCATCGTTAGAAAAAAAAACTATCTTTGCTCGTAGAAAAGAGGATATAGCATGAAAAAAATTGGATTGGTAATAATATTGGTGATGTTGATGGTCTTGCCGTCTGCGGCACAGGTTACCTGGGGGGTACGTGGCGGGTTGGCTTATTCGTCGCTGGTACAGAAGATTGACAATAATTATCAGTCGGGAGCCCGCTTTGGTTTCAGTGTGGCAGGGTTGGCGCAGATACCTTTATATAAGAGACTGTCATTGCAACCGGAAGTCGCATTCGTGCATCAGGGAGGTAATTATCTTTCCAAAATCTCGGATGGAGAGGTGCTGGATCCGGCTTATCCGAAGACGAAATGTAACTATTATTCCATTCTTGTTCCGGTCAACCTGGTGTATACTTTCCAGTTTACCGATGTCTATTTCAGTGTGATGGCCGGTCCGGCTGTCGATTTCTCTCTTTTCGGAAAGATGCGAACTAAAAATGTCGATACCGATATCGTTTTCGGAAAATCGGGCGAGGCAGACCTTCAAACGTTCGACCTGGGAGTAAATCTCGGATTACAGGTTGAATATTCCAATTTCTTCTTTTCCGTATCCGCCCTATGCGGAACCTTAGACCGCCGTACTTCCAAACACGACGGCGAATCTTCCCTTTATCAGAATAATGTCACTTTCTCACTGGGGTATTATTTTAGGAAGTAACTTTATTGAATAAAAAAGCCCTGTGTGTTTACACAGAGCTTTAGCTTGTTATAAAAATTATTTATAAGTTATCCAGCCATCTTTTGCCAGGTTTGGTGTAAAGCCATGCAAGGAAAGCACCAGCTACTACACAACCGATTGTGAAAAATAAAGCTAACCCATTCATATTATTATTGTTTTAATATTTTATTTCCAATATAAGCAAGTATATAAGTTTGTAAAATACCGACACAAATCATATACCAACTCATAAAATCCGATATATCTTTTTGTAAAACTAGCATTTCTCCTAAAACGATAGCTGCAAATGTTAGTTTTGCCAGATCATAGAAGAATTTACCAAGACTTTCTTTACGAATTTTATCCTGTTCCCGTTTCTCTCGTTTTATCTCTTGTTGCTTCTCCCACGTTCCCATATCGCAAATATACAAAATAAATTAGCGATAGGTATCTCATTGATTATAAAAAATGTTTGCCGTACTTTATACCTTCTATCTCTTAGCTGTTCATAATGAAAAAGATGTGTAAATATTTTGTATTTCGAAGAAAAGCCGTACCTTTGCAAGCCGAATATTATCAAATTGTACTAAGGGTTTAGTTTCTAGCACATTATTACGTCAAGTGTCCGTAGTGATAATGACAGCGAAAAAACTAAGCGCTTGTTTTTTAGAGTTATTAATTAATTAATTTATTAAGCAGTGGATACTTTAAGTTTTAAGACCATTTCTGCAAACAAAGCAACTGTAAACAAAGAGTGGGTCATCGTTGACGCTGATGGACAGACTTTGGGACGCCTTTGTGCAAAAGTAGCAAAACTTTTGCGCGGCAAGTACAAACCCAACTTCACTCCTCATGTTGATTGTGGTGATAATGTAATCATTATCAATGCAGATAAAATCGTTCTGACAGGAAACAAATGGAACGATCGTATTTATTTGAGATATACCGGATATCCCGGTGGACAGATCGAGTACACACCTAACGACTTGATGAAGAAAGGTGCTAGTCATTTGTTCAAGAAAGTAGTAAAGGGTATGTTGCCTAAAAACCGTCTGGGTGCTAAGTTACTTGGTAACTTATATGTATATGAAGGAACAGAGCACAAACACGAAGCTCAACAGCCTAAGTCAATCGATATAAACTCACTTAAATAATAACTATGGAAGTAGTAAATGCAATAGGAAGACGTAAAGCAGCAGTTGCTCGCGTATTCGTAAGCGAAGGAACGGGAAAGATAACTATCAACAAACGTGATCTTGCAAATTACTTTCCTTCTACAATCCTTCAGTTCATTGTTAAGCAACCGCTTGCAAAGCTGAATGTTGAAGAACAATATGATATCAAGATCAACCTTGACGGTGGTGGTTTCAAAGGTCAGTCAGAAGCTGCACGTTTGGCTATCGCTCGTGCTTTGATCAAGATTAATCCGGAAGACAAACCTGCGTTGAGAGCAGAAGGATTCGTAACTCGCGATCCTCGTTCTGTTGAACGTAAGAAACCGGGTCAGCCGAAAGCTCGTAAGAGATTCCAGTTCAGCAAACGTTAATGTTATTTGTGAGTTTCTTACAAGGACAAAGCGTTTAGTATCTAAATTGTCGGGATTTCTTTTGCATGTCGACATGCCGGAGGACTACCTGATAGTTGAAAATTAAACAGAAAGTAAACGATTTAAAAAGAAAAAAATGTCAAGAGTTAATTTTGATCAGTTATTAGAAGCTGGTGTACACTTCGGACACTTGAAGAGAAAGTGGAATCCCGCTATGGCTCCTTACATCTTTATGGAGCGCAATGGTATTCATATCATTGATTTATATAAAACAGTTGCTAAAGTAGACGAAGCAGCAGAAGTAATGAAAAACCTGGCTAAGCAAGGTAAGAAAGTACTTTTCGTTGCTACTAAAAAACAAGCAAAACAAGTTGTCGCTGATAAGGCTGCTTCTGTAGGTATGCCTTACGTTATCGAACGCTGGCCGGGTGGTATGTTGACTAACTTCCCGACTATCCGTAAAGCCATCAAAAAGATGACTACTATCGATAAGATGACAAAAGATGGTACATTTGATAATCTGTCGAAAAGAGAAAAACTTCAGATCACTCGTCAGCGTGCTAAGCTGGAAAAGACTTTAGGTTCTATTGTAGACCTGACTCGTCTGCCGTCTGCTTTGTTCGTTGTTGACGTGATGAAAGAACATATTGCAGTTCGCGAAGCCAACCGTCTGGGTATCCCCGTTTTCGGTATGGTTGATACAAACTCTGATCCTAACAACATTGACTACGTGATCCCGGCTAACGACGACGCTACTAAATCAGTAGAAGTTATCTTAGGCGCTATCTGCGAAGCTATGAACGAAGGTCTGCAGGAACGCAAAGCTGAAAAGATCGATACAGAAGCTGCCGGCGAAGGCGAAGGTGCTAAAAGAGAACGCAAAGGAAAAGCTACTGTAAAGAAAGAACGTACTAAGAAAGAAGACGAAGAAGCTCTGAATGCTAACGTTGCCGACAAGTACGCTAAAGAAGAAGAGTAATTTCAATTGAAAATTGAGAATTGACAATTGACAATTCGAATACAAATACAATGGGCAATTGGCTTTTGACAGTAATTGTCAATTGTCAATTGTCCATTGTCAATTTAAAAGAGTATAAACATTAAAATAGAAGGAAATAAGATTATGGCTGTAACTATGGCTGATATTACCAAGCTGCGCAAAATGAGTGGAGCTGGTATGATGGATTGTAAGAAGGCTTTGACTGAAGCTGACGGTGACATCGAAAAGGCAATGGAAATTATCCGTAAAAAAGGACAGGCAATTGCTGCAAAACGTTCTGACCGTGAAGCGGCTGAAGGTTGTGTACTGGCTAAAAAAGACGGTGAATTTGCTGCAACTATCGCTTTGAAGTGCGAAACAGACTTCGTTGCTAAGAACGAAGATTTCGTTGCTTTGGCTCAGGCTATCCTTGACGCTGCTGTGGCTAACAAGTGCAAAACTTTGGACGAAGTAAAAGCATTGCCGATGGGTAAAGGTACTATCCAGGACGCTGTTACTGACCGTAGCGGTATCACTGGCGAAAAGATGGAACTGGACGGCTACAATGTAGTAGAAGGTGCTTATACCACTACTTACAACCACATGGGTAAGAATCAGCTCTGTACAATCGTTGCATTCAACAAGGAATCAGAAGAAGTTGCTCACAACATCGCTATGCAGATCGCTGCTATGAACCCGATCGCTATCGACGAAGCCGGTGTTCCTGAATCTGTAAAAGAACAGGAAATCCAGGTAGCTATCGAAAAGACAAAAGCTGAACAGGTACAGAAAGCTGTTGAAGCTGCTTTGAAGAAAGCGGGTATCAATCCTACACACGTGGATAGCGAAGACCATATGGAAAGCAATATGGCTAAGGGCTGGATCACTGCTGAAGACGTAGCGAAAGCAAAAGAAATTATCGCTACTGTTTCTGCTGAAAAGGCTGCTAACCTGCCGGAACAGATGATCCAGAACATCGCTCAGGGTCGTCTTAGCAAATTCTTGAAAGAAGTTTGCTTGCTGAACCAGGAAGACATCATGGATGCCAAGAAGACTGTTAAAGAAGTAATGAAGGCTGCAGATCCTGAATTGCAGATCCTTGCATTCAAACGCTTTACTTTGCGTGCTGAATAATTTTGCGTTAGCAGAATGATATAAAAAAGGGGTTCCGAAATTATCGGAACCCCTTTTTCTGTTTATAGGATTTGCTTTCTCTTATTTCAGTTTAGCCAAAGCTTCTTTGATACGTTTGATAGCTTCCACGATATTTTCGTCGCTGGTTGCATAGCTCATACGGATACATTCGGGAGCACCGAAAGAAGTTCCGCCTACACAAGCAACGTGTGCGGCTTCCAGGAGATACATAGCCAGATCGTCAGCGTCTTTAATCGTGTTGTTTCCGTCTGTCTTGCCATAGTAGTAGCTGCATTTCGGGAACAGGTAGAAAGCGCCTTCCGGCTTGTTGATCTCGAATCCCGGAACTTCTTTTGCCAGGCTGACGATCAGGTCGCGACGGCGTTCGAATGCTTTGCGCATTTCTTCAACCGGTTCCTGTGAGCCTGTATAAGCAGCTTCTGCAGCTTTTTGGGATACAGAGCAAGGACCTGAAGTATATTGTCCCTGTAATTTGTTTACGGCTTTAACAATCCATTCCGGACCGGCAATGAAACCGATACGCCAGCCAGTCATTGCATAGGCTTTGGAAACACCGTTTACAATAACAGTACGGTCTTTCATGCCATCGACGGAAGCGATGCTGTGATGTTTGCCGATATAGTTGATATGTTCGTAGATCTCGTCAGCAATAACGATGATTTCCGGATGTTTTTTCAATACTTCAGCCAGTCCTGCCAACTCTTCTGCACTGTAGACAGAACCTGTCGGGTTGGAAGGAGAGCAGAGGATCAATGCTTTTGTCTTCGGTGTGATAGCAGCTTCCAGCTGGGCAGGAGTGATCTTGAAATCCTGTTCGATGCCAGCCGTAACGATTACCGGTTTACCTTCAGCCAATTTAACCATTTCAGGATAGCTAACCCAGAACGGAGCCGGAATGATCACTTCATCTCCGGGATTAACCAGTACCAGGATAGTATTACAAACGGATTGCTTTGCTCCATTCGCGCAAGAAATCTGAGTAGCTGCATATTCCAATCCGTTTTCATTCTTCAGTTTGGCTACGATAGCATTGCGTAATGCCGGGTAACCGGGAACCGGAGAGTAACGAGAGAAATTGTCATCTACCGCTTTTTTAGCTGCTTCCTTGATGTGATCAGGTGTGTTGAAATCAGGTTCTCCCACACTCAGGTTGATTACATCGATACCTTGTGCTTTGAGCTCATTGCTCTTCTGAGACATCGCCAACGTAGCGGAAGGCGACAAACTTGCTAAACGATCTGAAACTTGTGTCATGATAGTATGAATTTATTTGATGTTGTGAAGGATATGTCCCATACGTTCTTTCTTTGTCTTCATATAAAACTCGTTATATTTGTTGGGAGTGACTTCGATAGGAACGTTTTCTGCAATAGTCAAACCGTAAGCCTCCAGGCCCACGCGTTTTATCGGATTGTTGGTCATCAGGCGCATTTTCGTGATACCGATATGTTTCAGTATCTGTGCTCCGACACCGTAATCGCGCTCATCAGCCTGGTGTCCCAGGTGCAGGTTGGCATCAACCGTATCCAGTCCTTCTTCCTGCAGTTTATAGGCTTTCATCTTATCCATCAGACCGATACCGCGTCCTTCCTGGTTCAGGTAAACGATGGCACCGCGTCCTTCTTTCTCGATCATCTGCATGGCTTTGTGAAGCTGTTCGCCGCATTCGCAACGCATGGAACCGAAAATGTCGCCTGTCGCACAAGAAGAATGTACGCGAACCAATACGGGTTCGTCGCCGGAGATATCTCCTTTTATCAAGGCGATATGTTCCAGTCCGTTACTTTTCTGACGGAACGGGATCAGATGAAAATGACCGTATTGTGTAGGCATGTCTACCTCCACGCCTTTGTCGACAATCGATTCCGTCTTCAAGCGGTAAGCGATCAGGTCCTTGATGCAAATGATTTTAATATCGAACTTTTTAGCCACTTCCACTAATTGCGGGAGACGCGCCATGGTGCCGTCTTCATTGATGATTTCGATCAGTGCACCGGCAGGGTAGAGACCGGCAAGGCGTGCCAGGTCGACAGCGGCTTCCGTATGTCCTGCACGGCGAAGCACACCGCGTGAACGGGCGCGTAACGGATTCACATGTCCCGGACGTCCCAGATCGGCAGGTTTGGTTTGCTTATCAGCCAATGCGCGGATCGTTTCAGCACGGTCGAACATGGAAACACCGGTTGTACATCCCCCGCCCAGTTTGTCGACTGTTACGGTAAACGGTGTTTCAAGCATGGAAGTGTTTCTGGCAACCTGCATGTCCAGCTCCAGTTCCTGGCAGCGTTCTTCTGTGATCGGGGCGCATAAAACACCGCGACCATATGTCATCATGAAATTTACTTTTTCGGGTGTTATCTTTTCCGCTGCCACAATGAAGTCTCCTTCATTTTCGCGGTCTTCGTCATCTACTACGATCAGGAATTTTCCTTCACGGAAATCTTCAATTGCTTCTTCGATGGTGTTTAATTTGATCTCACTCATATCATTTTAAATTTTTAGTTTCCAAATTACTGATCATATCTTCCAGTTCGCGGCTTGTCTTTTGTACAACCTGTATATCATGGCGCAATAACTTACGCTGGTAGGTGGCGAGCAGATAAACCGGAACTCCTATCGGAAAAAACAGTCCGAATATCAGTCCGACCTTTCCATTGATGTTGGCATTCAGCTGGTTGTATCCTCCGATAACGGGATAATCCATCAGCTTGTTGAGTATCAGATTCTGATCCGAGTTTCCCAGTTCGTCGATGATACCTTCCATTTCTGCAGCCAACTGTTCGGCTGTATGATCTTTTCCTCCCTGTTTCCAGAAAGTAAAATAATTAAGCCAACGCTTATGGTTTTTAAGGTATACGACGCAGTCTTCCGCCAACTTGTCCAGGCGGGGCAGCATAGCAGCATAATCCGGATTGAAGATGATCACTTCTTTTTTCTCCACCTTACGGCCGGCACGTTTGCCGATGAAGTTTTTCAATGCGTTCAGATACGTGTCCGCATTCAGTATCACGCTGTCGTTTACTGCTTTGTAAGTCAGGAAAATACCCAGCGGAGCCAGTACGGCTGAACTCAGCCACATGCCTTCCCATGCCTGCCATATCCCGTCGCGCGCCATCTTGAACCCTATATTATCTATGATATAATAGAAGATAAACAGGATAACGGAGATAACGACCGGCATACCCAGTCCTCCTTTACGTATAATAGCTCCCAGCGGGGCACCGATAAAGAAGAAAACCATGCAGGCGAACGAAAGTGTGAATTTCTTATGCCACTCGGTCAGGTGACGGCGCAGCTTGTAGGCTTCGTCTCCCTGTGTGGCGGCTTTAAAATAATAATCAGCTTTTACGCTTTCAATATTTGATTTGGCGCGGACAAGTAATGCGGCCTGCCCACTTGGCGTTTCAGCCTTGTACAGACTGTCGAAATTGATGATTCTGACCGGCTCGTCCGATTTCTTGGTCAACGAATCAGTTTTGTTTGATGCGACTGCGGCAGCACCCGATTCCTCCTGTAGGCTCGATTCTCTTTTTGATTTGGAGAATGTTCTTCTGTACGACATGTCATAAACACTTCTTGCATTGAGTGCTTTGATACTGTCGAGCCGAACGGTCATGGAGTCGATGGAAGACTGCAGGTCATTCAACTGCTTGCCCATATACTGGTTTGCCATGAGAGATTCATCGGTCCGGGAGAAGTTGGCATCGAATTCGATCAGTATCTCCTTGGTATTGAATGTCTCCCTACGGTAAGGAACAGATGTTTTCTTGTTACTGCCTCCGGACTGGTTTTCCATATTCTCGAACGACTCCCCATTGAAGAGCGACAACACGAGAAATAACTTGTCGGCTGATGTTTTGAGTCTGCCGGAGTCGGCAACGATTACACTGGTTTTATTGAATCCTTTCGAATAATCATAGATCATGATATCCTTGAGCAAACCGGTCTTGTCTTTTTCTTTGACATACACATTGTACCCTGTGATTTCCCCGTAAAAAACACCTTCCGGAATATCCAGTTCCGGTGATTTCTGACGCATCGAATAGAGTAGGGTGTATAATTTGACCTGTGCGACAGGCATTACATTGTTTTGGAAGAAAAAAGCGCCGACACTGATAAGTCCGATAGTGATAATCAGGGGGCGCATGATATGAATAAGCGATACACCGGCGGATTTCATGGCAAGCAATTCCAGGCGTTCTCCCAGATTCCCGAAAGTCATGAGCGATGACAACAAAATGGCTAGCGGGAGAGCCAGTGGGAAGAGTGATAAGCCGGCGTAGAAGAACATTTCGCCGAGTACAGGAATGCCCAATCCCTTTCCTACCATATCGTCTATGTACCTCCAAAGGAACTGCATGAGTACAATAAACAGACAGATACCGAAGGTCATAATGAACAACGGCAGGAAAGTCTGCAGCATAAATGTATATAATCGTTTTATCTTCACCATTGCCTATCCGGATTGACGGGGCAAAAGTAGTGTAAAAAACGATAAGAACATTACATAATTCTCTAAAACAACCTAAATGCCGAGTGTCCGTTTCAATTCTTCCACCTGTGAGTCCCACAAATTGATAGAATCTTTCTTTTCATCCGGTTCGGCAAAGTCAGTTATTTCAAGCGCGGTTGCTCCCGTAAGCTCGACAGTGTGAATTAAAAACTCGAAGTAGGCATTATCTTCTTCCTCATCTGCCCATCGGTAGCGGATGCTTATTTCCGGTTTTACCGACAACACCTCTGCTTCCTGTTCGTCCCTGTTCCATTTAAAAACGTACATGTTGTCATTAATAGTTACATCGTCAGCGAACCAGGCCGACAGCCCTGGCGGAGTAGTGAGGTGATTCCATAAACTTCGGCGCGAAACTTTATCGAAAATGTATTCGATATGAAACTTCTCTTTTTTCATCTTTCATGCAATTATTTGCGCAGCAAGTTACTCATAAAGATTGATATTCCCAATAATCTTATAGTAAAAAAGCATCTAATTTTTAACGTCTTAGCTGAAAGCCCTGAAAAATAAAAGATTTTTTTTCGCGAAAGTGTTGCATAATATAAAAATAACTTCTACTTTTGCAGCGTCAATAAGAGAAATGACAACAAAAACATGATGGCGAGATAGCTCAGCTGGTTAGAGCGCATGATTCATAATCATGAGGTCCCCGGTTCAATCCCGGGTCTCGCTACGATTTAAGCCTCAAGGTCGAAAGATTTTGAGGCTTTTTTTGTTTTTCATATCTTCAGGGTTGTTTTTAATTCATTTGTTCTTAATCATTTACTGTATTAAACAGGATTGTGAATCTGGTCCAGCCGTTGTCGCTGGAGAGGCTGAACTGGCAGTGATGATTTGTCAGAACTTCTCTGACGAACATTAAGCCGATGCCCTGGCCTGATGATTTGGTGGTGAAGAAAGGGGTGAAAAGCTTCTTTTGAGTTTCTTCGCTGATGCCCGGACCATTGTCTTCAATGAGGATGGATACCGGCGAAGTTTGGGTAGTAATCCGTATTTCCCCGTTTTGCCCGATTGCTTCATACGCATTTTTGATAATATTGACCAGCACCTGTTCGATCTGTACCCCGTCGACTTCAATCGTCCGGTCATTCTCTGTCAATGTCAGGACCAGCCTGATGTTTCTTTGGCGACATTCTATATCCGTGAGGGCATAGACCGAACGCGCCTGTTCGTTTAATGAAATAGCTGAAAGAGTCGGTTCGGGTACACGGATGGCATGCGCCAGGTTACTGATGAAACTCGCCAGATGCCTGCACCGCTCGAAAGACGCTTCCACGGCAGGTAATACATATTCCCATTGCCCGTTTTCGTCCTGTTTGAAAATGTCTGCCACTACATTCAGAGTCGATCCGATCGCTCCGACCGAATTATTCACTTCATGCGACATCATCCGGATGATACGTTCGTACGAATCCTTCTCCACTTTAAGCAACTCCTGCGTAATCTCTTCTATCAATATGAAAGGATGCTTAAATCCCTGGTCGATAAATGCCGATCGGATACAATGGTAGATCGTGTGCGTTGAAGTCCGGATCATCACATCATCCCCCTGTTTTAATTCTGCCAGGGCAGGAGCCAGCTCAAAAGAAGATTCCAGGAGCGTTTTCCCTTTGATATCCGAAAGATTGGAAATATTCAGCAGTTTTAAGCCGGTGGGATTTACATCTGCTATCTGCTTGTCGAAGTTCAGGATAACGATCCCCTGCGGCGAGGCATGGATGAGCAGGTCGAGGAACTGGTTTTTCTCCCTTACCGCCAGCCGTTCGCTCCGCAACTGCGAGATCATCCGGTTGAAGATACCGATCAGCTCGTTGGCATCTTTATTTCTGACCGGGCGCAGATGCGTGGAAAAATCCTGGTCTTTCAGAAGCTGCATGCCGCTGAGCAGGATATGATACGGCTTGACCAGCTTATGGTAGATAAATGCAGCCAGCAGGAGCGATAAAATGGCGATACACTGTATGACCCAAAAAGGAATTGGCTCTTCCCGGAAAAAGAGAAAACCGATACCACTTGATATACCCGTGATAAAGGCAGCGATCGTCCAGAATATCAGCTTCGATTTCATTCAGGTAATTTGATGTCGTATTTTTCAAGACGGCGGTATAACGTTTGCCTGGTCAGTCCCAATGCCGTAGCTATTTTGGAATGATTGCAACCATATAATTCCACAGCTCTCTGTATCATCTCTTTTTCCACCCTTTCCAGGGAAAGGATGGTGTTCCCGCCTGCAGGCTGGCTGGCAGGGACTTCTATATATTGCTTTTTGAAGTCGGCATCCGTAATGATATCCTTTCCGGAGATCAGGATGGTTCGCTCTACCAGGTTTTTCAGTTCACGGATGTTTCCGTGATAGGGGAGCTTTTTCAGATACCCATACGCTTCCTGCGATATCTCCGGTTGGGAAAAGTTGTTCTGTTCAGCCTGTCTGCGTGCAAAATGTTCGACCAACAAAGGAATATCCTCCAGCCGCTCGCGTAAAGCCGGCATCTGTATCGTGATCAGATTGATGCGGTAAAACAGGTCTTCCCTGAATATTCCCTGCGCCACCATCGCCGGGAGATTTTTGTTTGTCGCACAGATAATCCGTGTATCCACCTGCCTGGGCTTACTTTCACCCAGCGGCTCGAAAGTCTGATCTTGTAAAACCCTCAATAGTTTGACCTGGCAAACCATATCCAGTTCTCCGATCTCATCGAGAAAGATCGTCCCTTTGTCGGCGAGTTCGAAACGTCCCGTCCGGTCGTGGCGCGCATCCGTGAAAGCCCCCTGTTTATGACCGAACATTTCGCTCTCGAACAGCGATTGAGAAATACCTCCCAGATTGACTTTGACGAACGGTTTACCCAGCCGGTTACTGCTCTCGTGGATCGCTTCGGCTATCAGTTCTTTGCCTGTACCGCTTTCTCCGGTGATCAGGACAGGCGCGTTCGTCCGGCTGATGCGTGAAATCGTATTGAGAACCTGCTGCAGACGGGGAGACTTTCCGATGATCTTTTCAAAGCGGTCCGTTCTTTCCGTCTCTTTTCCGTCCGTTTCTTTTTCTTCGCTTTCCCGTAGCTGGATAGCAGTCTGTATCGTTTTCAGCAGAGCCAGATTGTTCCAGGGTTTGGTGATGAAATCGAAAGCGCCGGCCCGTATGCCCTGTACCGCCAGGTTTATGGAGCCCCAGGCGGTGATCAGGATAACCGGAACCGCCGGCCAGAAGATACGGACTTTCGCCAGTAACTCCAACCCTTCCTCGCCGGTTGTCGTATTACTATAATTCATATCCATCAGGATCAGTTGCGGACAGTTGCGGCGCACGAAGTCGACTGTCTCCTGCGGGTTCGACGCTGTTGCGACCTCATATCCCGCCCGCTTCAGCACCAGGGTCAGTGAAGTCTGTACCGTTAGATCATCGTCACAGATAAGTATCATAGCATGTATTATTTCATTATTATCAGTACTGTAAAGTTACTAATTTTATTCATCCCGTAAGGCTTCTGCCGGAGGAATCTTTGCTGCCTGCCGGGCAGGATACCATACCGCTATCAGTGATATGACAGCCAGCAAGCCGAATGCCAGTGCGTAATTAATGAACTCCTGTTCATTCCCTATGCCCGCATCCATCCTGTTTGCGATCGGAATATCAAGAAGTTCCAGTAATTCGGTATGCCCTATGTTGATGCAGATATTTACTCCCACTATGCTGGCGATAAATAACAACAGCAACGTCTCTCCGAAAATTAACTTTTTCACGCCCCACCGGGTCGATCCGAGCGCCAGCCGCAGGCCTACTTCGCTCCGGCGTGCCTGCGTGCGGTACCAGAATGTCCCGATGATCCCCAGGAATATATTCAGGATCAGGAAGGCCGTGATCGCATAGATCCCGTTCAAATCTTCTGTCGGCCAATTCGTTAACCGGGCATTTTTGTCGATCGATTTCAGTGAACTCATGAAATACGGTCCGAGCATCAATTGTTCCCGCATCTCCTTCGTAAACCGTTCTTCAAAATCTTTATCCGCACCCGGGTTTACGCGCAGGCATATCTGCAGCTCCCGCAAATCATATTCTTCTCTCATTAACGGCAACAAGATATTACAGAAATACGAGTTGAAATAGCCGTCTTTCATTTTTTCGGCGGTCCCGATGACCGTATGCTCCCTTCTGTCGTCGGTGGATGAAGTCAGTTTTTTTACATTTTCCAGCGGAACACTGTATTCGTCATTGCCGAATAAGCCTTTCCGGTTGGGAGTGATCAGTATCTGGTTCGATCCGGGAGCGCCCCAGCCGCTGAGCTCTTTTGCCGTGGTATTTATTTTAAACACATCGAAGAAGCTTTCTGAAACCCATCTCAACCGGAATGTGACATTGTGGGTCGTATCTTCGTCGATGTAGTAGCCGCTCATGTAGCTGGATCTGTCAAAAGGAGCCGCCCATTTGGAAAAACATACATTTTCTACACCCGGATAATTTTTTACACGGTTCAGAAGCGTTTGCGCCAGTGCCGGTTTGTCCACCTTTTCCGTTTCTCCGTTTCCTTCGGTGTTGTTGGAGGGCGTATCAGGTCTTTTTTGCATCTCGATCAGATACGTGTTCTTCGTGTCAAAACCGACCGGTTCCCAATAACATTTTCCCATATAGTACAGGTAATCGACGCAAAACCAAAGCACACAAAATACAAGTATATATTCCAATACGATCCAGGCATTCGTTTTGCGTTCGTTCCAGATAATTTTAAATATGTGACGTATCATAATTATTTGTCATTTTGATTGAGTGAATTAATGATCTTCATCCGTGAAGCCCGGTACGCCGGTATGCCGGCAGAAAGGAGATTGATGATCAGGCAAACGGCAAATACCGCCAGCAAGACCGGGAATGAGATGAGCGTACTGGCTGGGATCGTGCTGTCTGCCGCAATATCCAGCAGCCAGTCCCGCATTTGGAAGACGACGACATACGACAGTGCCAATCCTATCACGCCGCCGATCACCGAAGTGATCAGGTTTTCAAAAAGTACCTGTATCAGGATCGTATACTTCTTGGCACCGAACGCCTTTCGGATACCGATCTCTTCCGTCCGTTTCTTTATACGTGAGAGACTCAAGCCAGAGAGGTTGATCGCCGGTATCAATAGCAGGATCAGCAGGATAAAAATCATTTTCCTTTTTTGTACGGCGATAGCGGAGGCAATCTCTTCGGCATTATTCCCGTAAATCTCTTTTTGGAATATCTTGTTGTTTACCGGTCCTTTCAGATAAAGAATCCAGGGACTGTGTTCCGTTTCGAATTTTTTCTCCATCTTTCGTACCTCTTCTATGATAGCCGGGAAATCATCCGGGCTTTCAGCCATCAGCATCACTTCGGTAAACCTGTTTTCGACAGGCTGTGTGGTATTGGGTATCCACAGGTCGCCGTATGCCTGTTTGAAAACCGGCGATACGTCTTCTACGATACCCACGATCCGGTACGGTTTGAAATTCACTAGAAAAGTTTGTCCCAGCGCATTTTCTCCTTTGAATACTTGCCGGGCGAGTGTTTCACTGACAACCGCCACGGATATTCCCGACTGAAATTCCCCGTCGCTGAACGGCCGTCCCTGCAAGAAGGAAAAAGACATTATTTTCCAGTAAGCCGTGTCGGTTATCCGCATATGGGCATTGATGATCTCGCTCGATCCTTCGCGCGTGATCAGTGTATTGGGAATATTTGACCATGACGGATTGACTCCGGAAACATATAAGGGAGTTTTCAGCGGGTAAAGATACTCTTTGAGTGTCTCGTAAGGGATGGATCCCGACTGCCAGCTGTTTCTTGCCGTATCCCTTTTTACCTGGTAGTTTATATATAAGGTACGATACCGGTTTATCTCCGGTGCGGTACTGATCTCCTTTATCTCGTCTGTTACAATGATCGTCATGATCATCATAATAGCCAGTGCAGTTCCCATAATAGCGATCAGGCTGATGAACTTGTTTTGTCTCAGCATCAGCAGCGCCTGTTTGAAATATACTTTGTACATACTGGTTCTTTTGTGATTTATTCTACCCGTCTTCCGTCGAAGAAGCGGACGATGCGTTGTGTTGATTCGGCAATATGCTCGTCGTGGGTTACCATGATGATGGTGGTTCCTTCTGCGTTCAGCCGGAATAAAAGCTCCATGATTTCCGCTCCCATTTTGCTGTCCAGGTTTCCGGTCGGTTCATCGGCGAGAATGATCTGCGGATTACCGACTATGGCGCGGGCAAGGGCGACGCGCTGGCATTGTCCGCCCGATAGCTGGGTCGGGAAATGTCTCATGCGGTGTGATAGCCCTACCTTTTCCAACACTTTTACGGCAGCTTCCCGGCGGCTTTTGGCAGAGGATTTTCTGTAAAGCAGCGGGAGTTCTACATTGTCCAGCACATTCAGCGAATTGATCAGATGAAAACTCTGGAAGACGAATCCGAGCATTTCATTTCTAAACTCCGCCATTTCCCCGTCTTTCATTTCTGTGGTTTTTGTACCATTGATCAGGATATTTCCCTTATCAGGCAAATCCAGTAAGCCCATTAAATTGAGTAATGTACTCTTCCCGCATCCCGACGGTCCCATAATAGAAAGGAATTCGCCTTTTTGGACTGAGAGATTCACATTTTCAAGAGCAGTGGTTTCTACTTCCGTTGTGCGGTATATTTTTGTTATACCTTCCAGTTTGATTATTTCCATATTATTTCCAGTTTATCTGCCTATCCTGTTGCAATGTGTGTGCCATATTTCTATTGTGCTGAAAATGAGCGGTAGTCTTTTTTACGGGGTGTCCGAATACGGACAAATTTGTCCATAATCCTGTATAAAAGAAGCCCGCATTCTCAGATTGTCATCTATGAACAACTTGAGAATGCGGGCTATATTAATTATGTAACCTCACGGTTATGTTAATTAAGGTTTGCCTATAGAATTTAAGGGATCCGTATAGACAGAGTATAGGGTAAAATTTCACAAATTGTATTGTGTCCACAAATGTACTGCCATTGGTGTTATTTGCAATGTGTGTATTCCTATCATAGATATGTGGTATATATATCAATCTTTATTGGAGGCTATATGTTGGGTGGTAAAACTATCATTTCTGATACAAATACAGCTGTTGTGTTTGTAGGTCTTGAATATCAATATTTATAAAACTTAAATTAACGCATGTGTTCCTATCATAAAGGGTGGTAATCCTATCACGGAGAATCGCGTATATGAAAAAAAGCGGCGCACATGCGGAACAATCCGGATGTACGCCTTTATGCATATAAAAAATTGAGGGTCAAATTTTAATCAATAGTAACATGCTGAATAACTGTACCCCAGTCTGTTACAACAATATTGCCACTATTTCTTGAAAGATCAAAAGTCAATTCAGACAATTCTCCTTCGTTTACAGACACTTTCTCCAAATTTTTGACATTTTCGGAAGAAAGAATCATTTTATCGTCTTTGTAAAGCTCTATCGTGATATTGGAAGCCGGTAAAATAGTTGTGTTGTCAGCAACAAGATTACCTTTTTCGTTCAAAGTAGCCGGAATAATATATTCGATATCTTCTCCGGTCAGTTCACCGTTATGATTGAAAGAACTTTTTGTTTTCTTTATTTTGTAATAAAAATCGCCGTCTCTTGAATCCAGCACTTTAATGATCCCTTTTGTGATCAAAGAAATGGAAGAAACTTTGCGTTCGATTTTTAAAGTTTGAGTAGCCGATTTTGTAGAAGCGCTTTTTAAAGTAACCTGTCCGTAGAATAAATCTCCCGGCAGGGTTGATGCGATACCGTTATTCTGTTTCAGGCTTACCTGCAGGTCGGAAATAATATTTGCCTGACTCATGGTGCTGACGTTTTCATTGTCTCCACACAATCCTGCCCATGCCACAACAGTGATCTGATCAGATCCCGGACATGCTATTTCGATCGGTTTAGCCTGGAGTAAATACGTCTTGTCTACAGTCATTTGTTTGTAGAAATCACCGCTCTGGTCGAATACGAACAAAGTTGTCTGATCTACGTCACCTTTTACTGTGATATCCTGATTGTCGGAATATGCTTTAAGAATAACAGAAAATGGAGCTTCAGCTTTAGAAGCTGCTGTATCAATAATACTTTCATCGATACCTGTTGAAGAAGTACTGTCTGCTGAACAGCTAGCGAAAGTGATTGTAGCGATCAATGTGCAAACAAACACAATACAATTTGTTGAAATTCTACCCTTTTTCATGACCTTAATTTTTTATATGCTTGTAAATTACCCTATACTCTTGAGAGATTCCCTTAATTTGGTTAAGACCCTCATCAAAACCTTTTGTCTCTCGTTTACATTGCAAATGTAGAGACTAAAATGACATGTGTATCAAATATAGTGATAATAAAAGTTAAAACGATCAAAATAGTTGCTGAAAATGTCAAAAACAGCGGTGTGAAACTCTTAAAACATATGTAAATCTCTTATTTGCATGTCGTGAATGATAGATATGACAGGCTCGTTATTCTTTGAATTGATAGAAATACCACTCTTTTGCGATAGGAATACATCTGTATTTGATAGTTTGAGGAGGGTAGTGGGGAGATCTTGTGGAATGTGTTGATAAATGCAAATAGTGAAGAAAAAATTGATAATCATGTCTTATTTCGTAAATAAAAAAGATTCAACACTCTCAAAACGAAATTTTTTTAGCACCTTTGCATAGGTGATCCGGTGTAATCAGGCAGGCACTGGTCATTGATTGAAAGGATATTGAGGAGATAAAAAATCTTAGAAACTAAAATATATATATCGATATGATTAATAAGACTTTGTACAGGAAATGGTTCCTATTTCTTGTTTACTTTGTTTTTTGCGGCCTACAGGCATTCGCAGCAGGGGATTCTGCCAGTCCTTTGGAAATAACAGTTTTGGTGGTTGTTCTTATTTTGGTATTGCTGTTTATCGGTGCAGCTTTCTATATAAGAAAGATGTATAGCGGTTTTACGGGTCAGTCTCAGGCAATAGTAAAGGAAAACGAGTTGCTGGCAATGAAACAAAAGGAGGCTGACCGAAAATGTAAAGAGTTGGAAGCTGCTAAAAAAGAATTGGAGGAACAGAAGCACGCAATAGAAGAGCAGAAGCAAACTATCGAAGAACAAGCAGCGGAGCTCGAATCAGAGAAAAACGAACTTCTTCAAAAAATTACTGCCCAGGAAACGGCTATCTCTACATTGAACAGTAATAAAAAAGACCTGGAGCAACTGCTTGTTTCCAAAATAAAAGAGAGCGATGCCATGCAGCGCGAGGTTGCCGACAAACTGGCGGAAGCCGAATCCCGCCTGAAAGAAGCCGAACTGATCCATGATAATTTCTTTATCGAGACCATCCATGAGATGCGTACTCCTCTTTCGTTGGTGCTGGGTTCGTTGGCGTTGGTGGTGCAGAATAAGGATGAAAACGAGGATATGTCGACCCAGCTGCTTTCTGCCTATCGTAATACGCTGGCCTTGCAGGACCTTGCCGACCAGCTGATCGGAACACGCCGCGCCAATGATGTTGCCAACTATCTGCGTATCGCCCGTTACGACTTGATTGAGATATCCCGCCAGATATGTGACTTGTTTGTCGACTGGGTGGCTATGAATAACGTCGATTTCCAGGTCAATACCCAGACGGCTGTGTTATGGATCTGGCTGGACCGGCGTAAAATGGAATATGCTTTACGTACATTATTATCTAATGCATTCAAGAATACATTCGTTTACGGAAAAGTTACGCTGGATATTTCCGTGGTCCGCAAGGACGGCAGGGCCTACTGCGCTGTATCCGTACAGGACGAGGGGTTGAATGAAGATGAAAGTGCCCGTCGCGGTTTGAGACAGGTGCACGATATGACGGAGGATATAGGCGGATTCTACAGCAATGAAACGACCGCTTCGGGTACGACCTACACATTATTAATACCGCTGGGTAAACAGCATCTGATGGAACGCCGTGTGGAATTTGTGGAACCGGAAGCCGACCTGGTGAAACTGAACGACCGCCAGAAGGAAGAAATTGCCGAATTTATCCAGGTGATCCCGCAGAAGAAGACTACCGGTAAGAAAATCCTCGTTATCGACGACAGCGACCAGATACGCTGGTTCCTGAAACATGTCTTTGCGAAAGAATATGAGATACTGGAGGCGCGTAACGGAGAAGAAGGTTTGAGTGTTGCTTTTGCCGCCAATCCGGACCTGATTCTTTGCGATGTGATGATGCCTGTCAAAGACGGGTTCGAAACCTGTAAGGAGTTGAAGGCCGATCCACGTACTTCGCAGACCCCTGTTGTCATGCTGACGGCAAAGGTGGAGAGTGAGGATGTCATTGTCGGTCTTGAAGCCGGTGCGGATGATTATATCACGAAGCCTTTCGATGTTGAGATTCTGCGTAGTAAATTGAATAACCTGGTGAAACGGCGTGAACAGTTGAAGCAGTTCTTCACCAAGACGCTTGCAGGAACGGCTCCCCAGGAACCGGACGAAAACGAACCGGGCATACCGAGCAATCCGTTCATGGATCTGGTCGTGAAGAATATCGAAATGCATTTGGACGATTCAACTTTCGAAGCCAAAGTGCTGGCGGATTCATTGAATATGAGTTTGCCGACCTTATATCGTAAAATCAAGCAGTTCTCCGATTGCAGTATCCTGGAGCTGACCCGTACGATCCGTCTGAAAAAAGCCGCCGAACTGATCCGGACCCAGCAATACTCTGTACAGGAAGTGGCTGAATTGGTCGGCTTCAACGATACTGCCACGTTCCGCAAACGCTTCACCGAGCAATATGGCACAACACCTTCGCAGTACGGGCAGCCGTAAACTTGGTGTACAAGACAATATTTCCCTAAAAACTCGTTTTAAACGAACCGTCATTTCGTTTAAAACGAGTTTTTTTTCGTTTAAAACGGACTGTAGGCTCGTTTAAAACGAATTTTCGCCCGTTTAAAACGAGATTTGGGCTTTCGGGCTGACTTTTACTGATATCATACTATCTAACTTGACGGTTATCAGTGAGTTGTACTGAAAAGTATATACAACTACCGGAGATGTCATTTTGTTTTTTTGCCATTGATATCTTCCAGCAAATATTTACCGGGTTTGAACTTGACTGTCGTTCTTGCCTCGATCATTACCGGGTCTCCGTTTTTGGGATTGCGTGCCATACGGGCAGTTTGCGGTCGCGGAGTCAATGTACCGAAGCCAATAATAACTATTTCTTCTTTTTGGCACATTTTTTCTGTTACGATCTCGATGTAGGACTCCAACACTTTTTTAGCCTTTTGCTTGCTCAGGCCGGATTTCTCCGCCAATGCTACAATAAGTTCTGCTCTGTTCATGAGTATTTTTCTTTAATGATTAATAATTCGACAAAGCTAATGAAAACAAGCGATCTAATTGAAATCTTTGGCCTATAAATATTGTCGGACCCTGCAAAAGATATTTTTACCCCTTTTTTGAGAGTCTTACATTTGTTGAGAATCGCATTGAAAGAACCGTTGAAAAACATTTAGAGTTTCACCGCTATTTATTGACACTGATACCTATTCAGCTTTTTTTAGGACTGCCATACATTTGCAATGTCATCAGGAAACAAATTATCGTATAGGGTAAAAAATGATAATCCTCTTATGGCTGAAACTAGTATTTATTAAACGTATATTATATAACTTCAAAAAATTAAAGAATATGAAACTAAGAAATTTATTGTATGCAACAATGATTGCATGTGCATTCGCATCTTGCTCAAAAGACGATGTAATTGATCCTGATGACGGTGGAAATGGTGGAAACTCTAGTGGTAAAACAATGTTACAGGTAAATCCTGATATTATCACAACTAAGGCTGCAGCAGATCCTTTTACTGTTTATGTAATCAATCAAGCGGGAACAATTGTTAAAACAGGAGATGCAAATGCTCCATTTGAATTACCTACAGAGGCTGAAGGTAATATGGAAGTTATGATATTGAAGAATATCCCTGCTTCAATTACTCCTAAAGTGAAAAGTGATCTTCTTTCTGTAATCGATTATTCTGAAAATGAGGCATCTGAAGGTACACCGGATCCAATCCCCCCCATATTACCAAACACTGGAGCTGACGCTTCTTTAAACTCTGCAGTTTATAAAGTTGCAATTAAACGTGGTGAGATAAATATGCTTGGCTATTCAAAAAGTGCTGTTACAACTGCAGGTGGTAATTATTTGGATGCCGCAGGTGAGCAAGCAATACCTATGTATAGAAATGTTGCCTTAGTTAATCTTGAGAGTATTGGTGTGGATTATAATTATTTAGATGATTCAAAAGACGTAAATAAAGTGAGATATAATAGTCCGTCTTTTGTTGCAAAACAAATTTTTATATTGAATGCTCGTAATTCTTCTTATTTATCAGTTAATTCTACAAATATATGGCAACCTACTGAATATCGCAATGGTAAATATCTTAATGGCGTTGATTATGAAACTTATAAAGGATGGGATGACAAGGCTAAAGAAAAGAATAAAAAAACTTATATTACAACAATCTCTTCTGACAATTTTGTAAAAACTAATTTATATGATGTTACTCCTAGAAAATGGGGAAGCTATGATCCTGAAAAAATTTCACCTATATCTTCCTATAATCCATTTAACTATTTGTATACTTATGAGAATACTGATAAAGACAATCCAACATTATTGGTTGTAAAAGGTGATTTCAGTTATGTGGTTGAAAAAAATGGTAAGAAAATAACTGAAACAGAAGAAAATAGATATTATACAGTGAAATTAGGAGATAAATTTAGTGCAACAACCCAATTTGATCCTTCAAAATTTGGAATAACAGATATTAGTGAGATTCAAGGTTTACGCCGTAATATTCAATATAATGTGTATGTTTCTATTATAGGTCCGGGTTCTGATAATCCGTTGATTCCAGGTTCTGATAATGATACAAGTTTGGATGTAAAGGTGGAATTAGTTAACTATGGTTCTGTTAATCAAAAAGAAGTAATCGATTAATGACTTTGTAAAAAAAATAAAAGCTCTCAATAAATGAGGGCTTTTATTTTTTTACTATATTTTTTTGCTAGGTAAAACTCTCATTTTATCTATTTGATACTTTTGTCTATAGTTATAGATAGCCCCACCTATATCCCTTGTTTTCCATATAATATACCTTTGTAACACCTAAGGGTAGAATAAATATATAAATACATATGAAACCAATTAATTATATCTTGTCATTAGCATCGGTATGTGTCCTGTTTGCCTGTGGAAACGAAGATACACCCAAAGAAATTTTACCTTCGGTCATTGAGCCGGATGCAACAATCTCTTTGTTGGTAAATACGGGTGAAAAAGCTCAACTCAAGTCATTCACAAAGGCTGATGCACCGACAATCGACGATAATAAGATCGCCAGGCTGACTGTGGCTGTGTTTAATGCAGGAGCTTACGACGGACATACTATGGGAGCTTTGGAAGTTTTGAAGACAGAAACAGCGGAAGGCGATCAGTCGATAACTCAAGTCGAAGATATTGAAGTGAAGTCAGGACCTGTCAAAGTATTGGTATTAGCTAATCTCCCTGAAAGCTTATTAAAGGAATTTACTACAGAAGGTAAAACTTTTACCATAGATGATTTTATTGGAGAAAATGCTAAAACGACAGTTTTGTCGGATGAGATAAATGTAACAGCTAGTAGTGAGGTATATGATATAACTACTCAGCGTGGTAAGGTAAATTGTCTTGGTTATACAAATTCGGAGGTAGGGAACAAAACAAATGGTGTATCAGTTTCTCCGACTACACTAGGTGAGAATACAATTCCGTTGTATCGCAATGTTTCCCGTGTCCTATTAAATAAAATCAATTTTACTCCGAAAGAACAATATATCGATGCATCCTTGGAAATTAAGGGAATTTATGTCGCAAATGTAAAATCGAAATCATATCTCGCATCAGAAACAAAAGGTAGAGGTTCTGTAGAAGTTGCTGATATTGCAGCGAATGACTTTTATTGGTGCGGAGCTTTTAATGAAAAAACAGGAGCTCTGAAAGAAGGTAAAGCAAAAGAAATGAGTGAACTATTATTATACACTCCTGAGGAAAAATCTATGATATTGAATAGTGAAAAGACACAAGTCAGCGATACCCCCATAGGCAAACCTTTCTACGTCTACCAGAATCAAACCGGTAAAAATCATACTTTACTGATCGTATACGGAACATTCAAATATAAAGTGAACGAAACTGATGCAGAGTATCAGGAGCAACAGAGTTTTTATACGGTCATCGTAAACGAACCGGGAAAAGGCTCTTTTGAATCGGAATCTGAGAAACACGAATATGTCACACGTAATTTTAATTACAATATTGAGTTGACGATTTCCGGATCAGGTTCAACAGAACCTTACGATAAAGCAATCTCTTCCAACTTGAGCACATCGGTGAAAGTGTTGCCATGGAATGTAAAGATCATTCATGAAGACGTTGAATAAATAGGGTAAATAAACAAAATACATCCAACAGGAAAAAATTAATCATTATGAAACGTATATCATTTATAAAACAGCTCTTGTTTCCGGCACTTTGCCTATTAGCAGTGTTGGCAACCGGTTGCATTAAGGACGATTTGGATGAGTGTTACAAACTTCGGTTGAGAGCCGAAAATATCAAGGGTGAAGATATTACAGCTACAGGTTATGTGTCGACTGCTTCCCTTTATATTTTCGATGAAGATCTGAACTATTTGGAAACGCGTGTATTGGATAAAGATTTTATCATTTCGCATGATGAGATTGTATTGGATAACTATACCGCCGATCGTAAACTGAATATTGTGGCTTGGGGTAATGTCAATGTGTTGGGAGATAAACAAGAGGTTTCAGAATCCAAGCGTATCGATGAGTTGAAAGTGATGCTGAAAAATCAGAAGACGTTGGCTGTTATGCCGGACAGTCTGTATTATGGCATACAGCAGGTTCAGACCAAAGCGAGTGGAGGCATTACTGAAAACAAGGAAATAGTGGTTCATCCGAAAGTCGGCTCTGTAACGATTGAAACTATTAATCTGGAATATGGCTTGAGAAGTAGAGGAATATCTTCAGTTCATGAATGCGATTTTTATTTGAATAAAACATTAAGTGGATTTGACTATCAGGGTGAACAAATTGGTGACAGCGTCTATTATAATCCGGCTAGTGAACCGAGCACTCTGAATATCGGTGAATGGAAAACTCCTAATCAGCAGACTGCTTGTCCGGGAAATTCTATGGGAGTGTCTCTTGATATAAATGGCATTAATCTGGGATCTGCTACTGTGGATCAAAATGGCAAGCCGATCGAAACCAAGGCCGGTGAGAATACTCACATTGTATTGGAATTTGCCGAAGACGGCACTTTATCGGCACGTGTACAGGTTCGTCCCTGGGGTGAAGTAAACGATCATATCGAATTTTAAAGAAACAGATTATGAAAATAAAGAAATTTAAATATTTGTTTTTAACAGGAACATGTTTGTTGGCTTGTATGGCTTGTTCAAAGGATGACGACCATGGAGTCGATCCTTCTGCTGATGCTAAACTGGCAATTACGATCAAAGCTGCCGGAGCAAAGACAAAAGCTTACAATCGGGACGACCTGAATGAATTACAGGGAGAAGCTAATATTAATAATCTGGCGGTTATCGTGTTTAGTGCGGATGGTTCGACTGTTTATGGTTCAAAGTGGGAACCTGTACAAACCGAATATTCAGCTACGCTGACCGATGTGCCGGCGAAAGCTGCTAAAGCACGTATTTTGATCGTTGCGAATGTTCCGGAAGCAGTGATCAGTGGAATTACATCGTATGATAGTTTCCAGAGCAAGTTGGTCGATCTAGCTTCCCAGTCGCAAACAAGCCTGGGGATGAGTAGCCGGGTGATCGATACGAATGAACCTCTGATTGCCGGAGATAATTATCTGGGATATACTGCCATGGGAGAACAAAATGTCAATGGAATTTCTTCTCCTTTGTATTTGACTCGTGTACCGGCCCGTGTGGATTTAGTAACTGTAGATACAAAATTTGCAGGAACCAAACTGGCAGGAAATTCAGTGAGACTGGAGCAAGTATCTGTTGTCAATCGTAAAACGCGTGCCTTTTATTTCAGTGAAGGCGAATGGGGGGCTGTCGAAGCCGATGGTGCTCTGGATAGTTCACCGATCGTATCCCTGAATACGGTGATTAACGATGTAAACCCGTTGACTGGTACAAATTATGTCACTTATGTAATGGAAAATACCGATACTGCTGCTCCGACCAGTATTCGGATCAAGGCTAGTTTGGTGAATAAATCCGGCGCTGTGGCACAGACCAAGACATTCACTTCGCCGATCAACTTGAATGGGATTAACTTGGGATATGGTCATAACTTGATTAAACGAAATTATGTATATCGTGTATGGGTTACTTTCGGGGAAAATAGTTTCGATCCGGAAACAACATTGATCGTTCGAGTAGAAGTTGTTGACTGGGGACCGGTTTCTCAGGACGTAGTGATTGATTAAAATAGTATCAACGAATAAATAAAAAATTAAAGATATGAAACTCAAACATTTATTTTTATCCACATTGGTTGCCTGTGCATTCGCTTCCTGTTCGGACGACGACGGTCCCGGCGAACCGGTATATCAGCAGATAGATTCCTATTTGTCTATTTCAACGACGGCAAATACGGGTACAATAACAAAAGCGGGAAATGTAGAAGATGGAGATCCTGCGACTGAAGTTGGTGATAAAAAAGAGCGTAAAATTCATACATTGACGGCTGTCGTTTTTTATGAAGATGGCAAGTTAGCTGCAACGAAAACTGTTGAAGAACCTAGTCAAGATGAAAATGGTAATACAGAAATTAAAGATATTATCGTAAAAGTAGCAGCTATAGAAGCAGGACAAATCTCAACTACCAAATTAAAAGTTTATTTATTGGCAAATGTTTCATTGGCTTCGAGTGATATTGCGGATTATGGCGCTTTTGTAAAAGCTAAATTTAGCGGTATTACCAATTGTTCTTTTGATGGAGTAATGAGTGAAAAAAGTGAACAGTATATTCCTATGAGTAGTAGTGAGCTGACAGTGGAAGGTATGATCGCTGGTACTGCTTATAATAACTGGATGGAAGCTGGAAACAAAAATCCTGTTTTAACATCAAACCCGGGAAATGGTAACGATTACAAGAAACTGGAAAAAGGAACAGATGGTATTTATATGGCAGGTAGTACTTCGTATAAAGTTACTAACCGGATTTCATTGGTTCGTTATGTTGCTCGTGTACAGTTAGAATCATTGACAGTCGCTTTTGATAATAATTATGATAATGCTGAATTTGAATTAACAAAAGTGTCTTTGGCAAATGTAAGTAATTACTCTTTGTATGTAGAACAAAGCGGTAGTTTACAACCTGGCGATATGCTAAAGGATGATTTTTATAGGGGATTTCCGGAAACAATAGAGCGTGCAGACTATTATTTGGGGAAAGGACAGTATGCTGCGAATGCATTGAGTAAATCTTATGAAGGAATTGCATTGAGTAGTAAAAAAACTTCAACTATAACATTCAATGATCAAACGACTCAAAAAGCAGAGGGTACTCATGATATGGCTCAATTCTATGCGTTTGAATTTCAAAGTGTAGATGTGACTCCTGATGATAAGGAAGATCTGCCCTCCACTGCTAATACAAAAATAAATACAATGCTCATCATAACCGGTAACTGGAAAAATGGTCCTATAAATGAAGAGAGAAGTTTTCGTATCCCTATCAGGCATTCAAATGAGGACTATCAGGTAAAACGTAACTATATTTATAAAGTGCATGCGACCCTTACCGGTGAAGGTACTGCTAATCCGGACAAAAACATGTTGAATGCTTGTTTAAGCTTTTCAATAGATGTACAACCCTGGAAAGTGATCAAACAGACAGAAGATGATGTGAATTAGTCTGTGAATATATATATTGATAAACCGGAGCGTGTCTATTACGGCTCCGATTTATTTGTTTTTAGGAGTTTGTCTTTTAGAAGGGGAGGTATAAACCTTTCTGATTGTTGTTATAAGTTTCAAAATAATAGGTATCTCTCTCTTATTGCCGAAAATTCTCATTTATTATAATAAATACCCTCCCTGAGGGGGACTATTCTATATACATATTGGCATTCCTCTCGTATAGAAAAGGCACTTCTATCAATCTGACAGGTTGCGATTTTTACCCCTTAATCTTGAAAGTTTCGCCTATCGCCACTCTTTTGGAACCACCCTACCTTTGCATCATAAGATAAACGAATATGATTTTAGAAACGATATTTAAGTGTAGGGTTATGAAAGCAATAAATAGATTATCAGTTTTATTTTTCCTGTTCATCGCTGTAGCATGTTCTTCGGAAGACGATATATTAGACGGCGTTGAAACAAAGGCTCCCGATAATAATATAGAAGCTGAAGCTTATGCCGAATTTGAATTTTCATTATCAACGGGTACTACTCAAACAAGATCAAGCGTGGAAGAAGACGGTGAGAGTGATCCTAATGAGGATACAACTGAGGCTTCACTTTCAAGTTGTTATATCGCAGTAATAGACGAATCTGATAATGTAATAGCATCAGATTTCTACAGTACCTATAATTCGGGGGATTTTGGATGGAGTAAGATTGATGGTAAAAATTATCCGACATTAAAAAAACATATAACAATCAAAGTTCATAATGGAGAGAATCCCAAACTGAGATTTTTTGCAATTGCAAATTTGGAGTCAAATGTAAATTCAGATGGAACTTCAGATTCAGACAAGGATGGTTTTATGCAATGTACTACTTGGAATGGTATACAAAACAATCTGATAAAAAGCCATATTAATATTTTTGTGAAGCAAGGCTCATATGAACTGCCTGCAGGTGAAAATCTGATTTTGAAAGAAGATGTATCAAAACATGATGATCGTTGTAATAAGATTCTTATACCTGTATATCAAGTCACATCAGCCGTTTTATTAGAGAGTTTTAAAATAAGAAGAGCGGGACAGAAAGATGGTGTGGAGGAGTTAGGAAGAGTCAAAAGTGTTGAGCTGGTAAATCTTAAAAATAAAACATATTTGAATCCCGACAGAACAGTAGAAGATGATGGTGATAATTATGATAAAGTAGCGGCTTGTGGGGTAGGTGATGATTATACTTTTAATCGCGACTATAAAGATCTGGACTATTATCCAGACCATGTAAATCCCAAATATGAAAGTATTAAACAAATCCGTTTTTATACATATAGGAATGAAACATCTTTGGAAGAGAGAAAAACAGCTTTGAAAATAGTGTATACTTTAGAAGAAGGTGGAGCTGAATATACGAAAGTTATTAAAATTAAGAGTCCGGGGAATGCAGGTCCTGTAGAAAAAGTAGAAGCAGGAAAATTATATAAACTATATGTAACAGTCTCAGAGACTTCAGTAGATATTAACTTTAAGGTTGCTGATTGGATACCTAACACTATCGATTTAGGTGAGATAGAAGGTATAATTAAATAATAGAAAAGGGTAAAATAATAATATTATGGATACGAAAAGAATAATAGGACTAGTCTTAATGATGTTAATTATCATTACCTCATGTAGTGAAGAGAGCCCGGTAGGTGAGCCTCCTTATAATACAGGTACATTCACTTTAAATTTCATGATGAATGAGAGGAATACGAAGGCTACGGAAACTTTAGCTGCTGAGGAGGTACCTGGACATGCAGAAGGTTTTAGTTACTCAACAAAGGAAGAGTTGACTGTAAATAACTGTTTCATTGCTATTTTCGCAAAAGGAGAAGATAACCTATGGACCAGGAGAATATTGGCAGATGATTATTCAATAGAAGAAGATAAGATAGGTTCCTTTAAAGTTGAAGGATTGACATTACCCATTAAAACAGATCTGAAAGTTGTGGCTATAGCCAATTTACCGTTTGATTTAGTTCCGGAATACAAAAATAAAACATATGCAGAATTAACTGAGGCAAAAATTATAACGGAAATAGGAAAGAGTAAAGATTATTATACCTTCGATCCTTCTTCTCTGATTAAAACAGGAGAAAAAGATATGCGTTTTAATGTAAATGGCAACCTTGTTGATTCGAATGATCGTGAAATAGGAGAAGCAGTTATCCCATTAACACAGTTGGCTGCTAAAATTTATTTGAACCTGAGTGTGATTTTACCAACTTCGGAGGGCAAAACAATTGTTGAGGAGGGCGAATATTTTGGGAAGTATCCAGCCCAGGATGTCTTGAATGCAATCAAGAAGAAGGATATAAATGATGTAAATGATAGTAGCTCCCCAATATATATTATTGAAAACAGTGATCAAAATAGTGATGTAAAATTTAAAGTATCATCTTCCAAACCTGAAGGAGATTTTCTGGCAACAGCTTATCAATGTAAGAATGCTGATAAATGTCCCAATGGTTTTGATGGGAAAAAAGAATTTGGAGGTAAAAAATATGCGCATATTACAGGGCTGGTTTTTAAAAAAATAACGACAACTTATGATACTTTTGTGTTTAATATGGAAAAAGTGACTATTAATAATATAGAAACATCTTCATATTTATTGCCTCCAAAAGGACAGCTAAATTCGTCAACTTGTAAACCTGTAGAAATAACTAATATGGGTGAAGGTATAAAAAATGTAAGATTGTTATTCTATACATATCAAAAGCCTTATTATGTAGAATCACTGAACGATCAATCTTTATCTATAAATCTAACAGGGGCTTTAGCTAAAGGTAATTTAGTAAAAGAAGAAATATGGAAACCTAGAGGTGGGATTCATGCTATGTGGAATGATAAGAGTAACGGTTGGGGAGATGGAAATACAACTTTTGTGTATGATTATATAAAGGATGATCAGCCTAGTGATATTGTCGAAAATACAACAGACATGAAACCTATAGGTACTTCTGATTTAGAGTTTATGATTAAAATCAATCCAAATGAAACAACCGAAGGTCTTCTAGCTGGTAATTATTATGAAGTGATAGGTAAGTTGGTTATGAATAAATCGAATCTTACTCTTGAATATGAAGTGGTGAATGAAGAGCCTATAAAAGTAGAAATCCTGCTTTAATAAATAAAAGACTAAAAAAATGTACTATATGAACTGGAATAATTTATATACGATTGTATTGCTCTGCAGTTTATTACTTGTGTCTTGTACTAATGAAGAGTATGCGGAGAAGAGAGAACAGGTAGAGGAAGGTTTACCGGCAACGGTGTCTTTGTCTTTGAATGCTGTTCAGATGGATAAAATCCAGACCCGTTCCGGAGAAGCATTAGCAAATGATGGTAAGGTTTTCGATTTAATGATATTTCTCATCAAAGGAGATGCTGCAGAATGCGTTTATTTTAAGAATGGTTTGGGTAATGAGAGTGCATCGACAAACATAACATTTTCGGTTGAATCAACGAATGATGTTCAATTATATGCTTTAGCAAATGTTGAGGGAGGATCTTACCGACTTGATAAAGAGGATGGCTCATTTAGTGTGGAGGAGCTAAAAGCTATAAATACTAAAAGTGCTTTAATGGATATTACTGCCACTTTGAATGGTGAGCTTATTTCATATATGGATGGTTATGTTTTAATGAGTGGTTATCTGGCTTCATCAGGAACTGATAATGATGCTAGTGTTATAAGCATTACTCCTGGAAAGAATGTTATTACAGATAAAAAGATTTATTTAAGACGAGTTAGTTCAGCGGTCACTTTTAGTATTAAAGCAGGAGAGAATGTCACTTTTACTCCTAAAACTTGGCAAATAAAAAATGTGCCTTATACAACCAATCTCTTTGAGAAAGAAAATGATGCGACTGGGCAGTATTTTGATATGGAGCAAGCAGAACCTGTTCCCAATTCAAAAAAATTTACTTTTTATATGTCTGAAAATCGAAAATCTTCTAGCGCGCAGAGCCTTAAATATGATGATCGTCCTGGTTTTGCTCCAACTGGATCTTCCTATTTGGTTTTAACCGGAGAATATGATGGACCGGCTAGCTATAATTCTTCAGGAGAGGTGGCTTCTGCGAAAGTTCATGCGAATGTGACATATTATATCTACTTAGGTTATATTGATAAAAATGTAAATAATTTTGAGACGAAACGAAATAAGAAATATGAGTATAATATAACTGTAACCGATGTCAATAAAATTATACAGGAAGTTGTAGAAGAAGATTATTATAACTATCAGACGGGAGATGGAGATGTTTATTATACTGATGGTTCTGGTCAACAGATAGAATCATTGGATTCTCATAACTGTTCTTTTGATATAGTTGTTGATCGGAATGATTTAAAAGAAGGAATAGAATATGGTTTCTCCGTTAAAACCCCAAAAACAGGTTATCAATGGCAAGATGATAAAACCAAAGAGAATGGAAGTTCTATTGATATTGACTGGGTTCGTTTTGTTAAGAAAAGTAAATTGGAAGATAATGTAGCTTATCCAGGTGATGATGCAACAAATAAATTGACAGTGAAAGAATTTGTCGATGATATAAAAAGTGCAATTAATAATGAGAATTCTGATTTCTTTGATGAAAGTGGAAAGGCTTATTTTAGAGTTTTTGTGCTAGAATATTATTATGGAGATGATGACTGGAAAGAAGGTATCAATGGACAAAACCGTGAAATGAAAATTATCATGAATACCCAAACAGGGCATGGAAGTTCTGTTACGGATGCGAAATATTATTTTTCTCAAAAGCCCATTCAATCTATTTATGATGTGGATAAAGTAGATGCTGCATGGGGAATTGAATGGGTGAATGAATCAAAAAGATTGCCTTATTATACTACTATTACAGATAATGATATTTGTAATTTTAATAAACCATCGCAAGCAGGTCCTAGGGATCAATATGATGGTAGAGCTAATATGATTCAGGAATTAGGTACTATGGTGGGGCAAAAAGGCGGATGGGAAAATGATGATATATCTAAATATGCCTACGCTGCGTGCATGTCTCGAAATAGGGATGAGAATGGAGATGGAGATATTAATGAAAATGAGATTAAATGGTATCTTCCTGCTTCAAATCAATACAATGATATTTGGATGGGAACTGAAGGTATAGATCAAGAAGCTTGGCTGTATCCTTATTCTAAAATTAAATATGAGAAGGTACATTTTGCTTCAAATACTTGGAATAGAAATATATTTTGGTCGGAGGAAGGAGCCTCTATTAGTGGATTTGGTAATAAAAATAGAGTTCCTGATGGTATGGTGGAAATTCGCTGTGCCCGTAATTTAGGGAAAACATATGGCAAAATTACTTCTGGTCCTGAAAGTGAAATACCAGATCTAATAAATTCTAGAGAAAATAAAAATTACCGTTTGATAGAGGTGATAAATCTTAATAAAAAGTCCTTTAGGAATAAGCAAGTTAGAAATGAGTTAGGCAAACATTTTGAAGATGAGGAAAATAATAAATTGTATAAAGCCTTTTTGGTTCAAAAGAAGGCAGTAGATGCAAATAGGTTTCTTGTAGAGGTGAATAAAAAGGCTGATAACAATGAGTCTCCATGTGATACTAAAAACGGTTGGCGTTTACCTAATCAACGTGAGTATACGATGTTTGCTGATCGTTATGATATATCAGGTACTTATATAACGCGTACTTTGTATAGTTTTGGTCTATTGAGTAATGGACCTGGTTCTAAAAGTTATAATGCAAATGGCTATATGTATAATGGAGGACATATGGGATTGTCTGGTCCTAATGGTACTGATTATCCTGCAAATATTCGTTGTGTCAGGGATATAGATCAAAGTGAGTATTCTAGATTTGGATTCTGAATTGATTAGTAAAGGAGTGTTCCTGATTTTGTAAATAGAAAACAGTAGGTTCAATAACAGGATCTTTTTCGGAGTTTTTTGGCTTTATCCTCTTTTATCCGGACATAACCGGACGTAACCTTTCATAACCGGACACGGCTTTGTATCGCCATCCTATCTTTGTCTCATAATCGAGAAACAAAGGTAGGGTGGCGATGCTGTTTTTAGGCTTAACGGTTTCCAGTTAACGGAGATAAAACGACCTAAAGCGCAATAAACGGAAATAAAGTGCCGTATCGTCACGTAAAGAC
>NZ_QUKD01000012.1:0-216 GCF_003480915.1 Parabacteroides sp. TM07-1AC
TACTTGTACTACTTGTTGATATGTAAATCTTTCAAAGAACTCTTTTTGTTACACTCGCTAGTTTTTTTAGCGAACGTGGATGCAAAGATAAGGACTTTTATTTTATACTTCCAAATGTTTTAGGAAGTTTTTTCTAAAAGTTTTTTCATCATGTTCTGCAGTGCCGTTCTCTCTCGAATGCGGATGCAAAAGTAGTGCTTTACAACATACGCTCCA
>NZ_QUKD01000012.1:226-230327 GCF_003480915.1 Parabacteroides sp. TM07-1AC
TCTCTCGAATGCGGATGCAAAAGTAGTGCTTTACAACATACGCTCCAAACTTTTCACGCTTTATTTTTCACATAAAATCGTATCTATTCAACTATAGCGCTGAGTCATTGACGATTACAAAGTAAAAAAAATCAACACACTCCAAACACTCAACTATCGTTAAAAATCAGAACTTATGCCCTATTCGCTCTTCCAAAGACCGGTTTTCCTATACATTATAATATGGGAAAAACATCAGGTACAACAAAGCCTTCTTCTTGTTTGTTTTACTAAAAAAACAAGGAGATTATTTTATGGCAATAAAAAAAGTAGAAAACATCATAGCACCTCCTGCACCACATATGGTTGGAGATGGATTCAGAGTACATAACTTCATACCTCATCTGGAAGAATTAAGCAGAGAGCGCATGAATCCTTTTATCTTGCTCGACTATAATGCAAAAATGGAGTTCGCACCACGAAAAGAGCCAAGAGGAGTCGGGGTTCATCCACACCGTGGGTTTGAAACCGTAACAATTGTATATAAAGGGAAGGTCGCTCACCATGACAGCAGAGGAAACAGCGGCGTGATCGGTCCGGGTGATATCCAATGGATGACAGCAGCTTCCGGTGTTCTTCACAAAGAGTATCATGAAGAACAATTCAGCCAAAAAGGAGGAGAATTCCATGTCGTACAACTATGGATCAATCTTCCAGCCAAAGATAAAAAGACAGATCCGAAATATCAATCTATCATCAACGGCCAGATACCCAAGGTTGAACTACCCGATAATGCCGGACTGGTTGAAGTCATTGCCGGACATTATCAGAATACAAACGGAATAGCATCCACTTTCACGCCCATGCATTTACTAAATGTCAAGCTAAATAAAGGTGGAAGTGCTGATTTTTCATTTCCAGCAAATTATAACACTGCCATTCTGGTCATTGAAGGCTCCGTAAAGATCAATAATAATGAACTGGTTCCAACCGATTATTTCGCTTTGTTCGAAAATAAAGGAGAAAGTTTCAGTATTCAGGCTGTAAACAAAGCGACTATCCTTGTATTGAGTGGAGAACCAATCAAAGAACCTATCGCTGCTTATGGCCCATTCGTCATGAACAATGTTGCAGAATTGAAACAAGCTTACATCGACTTGGGAGCCGGTAAGTTCGGTAAACTGGATGACTAGGGTGACTAGGCCGACTATTCCTGTTAGATATTCCAGTGTTATACAATACAACTTACATCTAACAGAATAGAAAAAATAATAAATTACCGCTTCAATTTAGTTTAGTATGAACAAACGCCTGACAGCATTGTTTGAACAAGACAAACGAGCATTATACTAAACTAAATTTTACAGTTATGGCAAAAGAAAGTGTTAAGATTCTACAGCAGAAACTAGACGTAGAAAGTTTATTATCACAGCTTAACGCTGCATTATCAGAAGAATGGTTAGCATACTATCAATATTGGGTAGGCGCTTTGGTAGCAGAAGGTGCTATGCGTGCAAACGTACAGGCTGAATTTGAAGAACATGCCAACGAAGAATTAGGACATGCCAAACTACTGGCTGACCGTATCATCGAACTGGAAGGCGTTCCAGTTCTCGATCCGAAACAATGGTTTGAACTGGCAAGATGCAAATATGACACACCTAATGATTTCGATGTTGTCAGCCTGTTGAACCAGAATGTTGCTTCAGAACGTTGCGCTATCGTCAGATACCAGCAAATTGCTGAATTTACAGATGGCAAAGACTTTACTACCTGCGAAATCGCCAAACATATCCTGGGTATGGAAGAAGAACATGAGCAGGATCTGCAAGACTATCTGACTGATATTGCCAGAATGAAAATTTCTTTCTTAAAGTAATACCTGGTCCGGTATAAATTACTGAAAAATAAACCCGCTCCTTTCAATAGAAAGCCGTGGGTTTATTTTTTATTGTGCCATCTGCTTCAATGCAGGCATGTTACATACTTTTACCACTTTCCTGTCTATAGAGATGATTCCCTCCTGCTCCATCTCTGCCAGCGCCCGTGCCAATGACGGCCGGGTAACACCGAACGAATCGGCTATCTCCTGCTGTGTTTCTGTTAAATGAATCACAGTCGACAATGCATCCGGTAACTTACGCAACAAATAATCCGCAATCTTATTCTTTATGTTCTTCAGGGACAGGAACATGATCTTATCGCTCAGGAAATGGCTTCTTCCGGATATCAACATCAGGAAGTTCTGAAGAAGTTGCCTGTTCTGTTGCATCCAAACGGTAAAATCATCCCGATGAATAAATAAGATCTCCGACGATTCCATAGCAATAATGTTTACCGGCAGATTATTTTTCGGAGCATATAAAAATGCAGGGGCTAATAATTGAGCGGCTTCCAACTCCTCAATAACAACGAGTTTACCTGCATCATTCACCATTTGCCCTTGTAAAAGTCCGTTCAAAACGATCATCAGATGATTACAGGGCGTTCCCTGTAAAGCAACGACATCTTTTGTCCGGTAAGTAACAACCCGGTAAGCCGCCGTTTCCAACAAAGCGGAAATCTCAGATTCCGGGATATCCCGGAATAGGATGGATTTAGAGAGAATAGCTATCATATTCAATTATATATACAGACAAATATAACAAAAGATATGGAGGAAAGCTTCTTTTTCTGCAAGGGAAAGTTGTTGCCGACACTGTCGGCAAAATAATCGACAGCGTCGGCAAAGCTTTCGACAGTGTCGGCAATATTGTTGACACTGTCGGCAACAACTTTCATCGGCAACTAAACAAAGTTACATAAGGTCCCATACTGCTTTCATTCCTATCCTGCTAAAAGTTTTACCGTGTCTATCTAAAAAATATCCACGTTTGTAACATTTGGTACAATATAAGAAACCTTACCACCTTACTTTTGTTTCCAGAATAATATAAACCAATAAATTATAGAATAGTATGGATGCAAAAATGTTTTGTTTTCAGTGTCAGGAAGCCGCAAAAGGTACAGGTTGTACAATCAAAGGTGTCTGTGGAAAAGATGATGAAACAGCCAACCGGATGGACCTGCTTTTATTTGTTACTAAAGGTGTTTCCGTTGTAGCTACTCTATTACGGAACGCCGGAGTTGAAATTCCCTCACATATCGACCACTTCGTTGTCGATGCCCTTTTCTCTACAATTACGAATGCGAACTTTGACATAGAAAGTATTACTAAACGAATTGTCGAAGGTATCACTTTAAGAGACCGGTTAAAGGAAGAAGCCCGCAAACAGGCAATCGAACTTCCGATCATCGACGAACTGGTATGGATAGGCGATGAAAGCAGTTTTGAAGGGAAAGCACTGACCGTCGGTGTTTTACGCGAAGCTAACCCGGACATCCGTTCGTTGAAAGAACTAACCATCTACGGATTGAAAGGCATGGCTGCTTATGTGGAACATGCCGGAAACCTGGGATTCGAGGATAAAGACCTGCACCGATTTATCCAATATGCCCTGGCGGAAACTTTAAGAAAAGACCTTTCCGCAGAGCAATTAACAGCATTGGTTCTGGAAACCGGAAGTTATGGTGTGAAGGCCATGGCTTTATTAGACAAGGCAAACACCAGCAGTTACGGTAACCCGGAAATCACACAGGTGAACATCGGTGTCCGCAATAATCCGGCAATCCTTATCAGCGGTCATGATCTGAAGGATATGGAAGAACTGCTTGCACAGACAGAAGGAACCGGAGTCGATGTTTATACACATAGTGAAATGTTACCGGCCAATTATTATCCGGCTTTCAAGAAGTACAAACATTTTGTCGGCAACTACGGAAATGCCTGGTGGCAGCAACGGGAAGAGTTCGAGAGCTTTAACGGACCGATCCTGTTCACAACAAACTGTATCGTACCGCCGCTGGAAGGAGCTTCCTACAAAGACCGTGTCTATACAACCAACTCGACCGGTTTCCCGGGATGGAAACATATACCTTCTAGAGAAGATGGTAAAACAAAAGACTTTTCAGAGATCATAGCACATGCCAAACGTTGTGCAGCACCGAAAGAGATCGAACATGGACAGATCACCGGAGGTTTTGCCCATAACCAGGTAATGTCTTTGGCTGATAAAGTGATCGATGCCTTTAAAAGCGGTGCAATCCGTAAGTTCGTGGTGATGGCCGGATGCGACGGACGTATGAAGAGCCGTAACTATTATACGGAATTCGCCAGCGAATTACCCTCCGACTGCGTGATCCTGACTGCCGGTTGTGCCAAATACCGTTACAACAAATTGCCATTGGGAGATATAGGCGGTATTCCCCGCGTATTGGATGCCGGACAATGTAACGACAGTTATTCACTTGCCGTTATAGCCATGAAGCTGCAGGAGGCTTTCGGACTGGAAGATATCAACCAACTGCCGATCGTCTATAATATCGCCTGGTACGAACAAAAGGCGGTGATCGTCCTGCTCGCCCTGCTGAGTCTTGGAGTCAAAAACATTCACTTGGGTCCGACGCTTCCGGCTTTCCTTTCTCCCAACGTGGCAAAGGTACTGGTTGAGAACTTCGGTATCGGGACGATCAGCACTGTAGACGAGGATATTGAAAAACTAATTCTTGCCTGATATTTTAACGAAACTTTGTATATTCGCAACCAAATTCGGATAAGAATGGTTATATCATAAAAAAGGCGAATATATATGGGGAAGTTTTTACAAGAATTTAAGCAGTTCGCCATGCGCGGCAACGTCGTTGACATGGCTGTCGGTATCATCATCGGTGGTGCTTTCGGAAAGATCGTATCTTCTGTCGTTGGAGATATTATTATGCCAGCAGTAGGGTTACTGGTGGGTGGTGTGAACTTTACGGATTTGAAAATCGTATTGAAGCACGCGGTAATGGAAGGTGACAAAGTAATCACTCCTGCCGTATCCATCAATTACGGGAACTTTTTACAGGTGACATTGGACTTTATCATCATTGCGTTTGCAATCTTTCTGATGATAAAAGGGATGAATGCCCTCAACAAGAAGAAGGCAGAGGAAGTTCCGGCCGCCCCTCCCGCTCCACCGGCTGATGTTCAGTTGCTGACTGAAATACGTGATTTACTGAAAGAAAAGAAATAAGCAAAAGCCTTACGAATAAGGTTTCCACAAAGATAGGGAAGCGTGTCAAAACAGAGGTCTGCCTCTTTTGACACGCTTTTATTTTCTATGCACCGACAGTTTCCGGTACATCCGGTTTCGGGAACAGGCGAGAGCTTAATGCTTGCAGCGCCCGGGCTTTATCGGCAGACTTCATAACCAGCGAGACGTTACTGCTACTTCCTCCGTAAGAGATCATCCGCACAGGGATATCTTTTAACGCATCTATGATACGGGCTTCAAAGCCGACATTCTGCCATTCAAGATCTCCGACAACACATACGATCACCATATCCCTTTCCACATAGATCGTTGCATACTTTTCCAGGTTTGTGACTATTTCCTGTAAATGTTCAGGATTATCTATGGTCACAGAGACACCGATATCCGATGTCGTCACCATATCGACAGCCGTTTTATAAAGAGCAAACGTTTCAAAAACCACATTCAGGAACTTATGAGGTGGTAAAATATTTAACGACTTCATCTTAATGAACACGATATTATCTTTCGCTGCTACCGCCTTGATCCTTCCCTTCTCTGCCGTATTGGAGATCAGTGTTCCGGGAACCTCCGGCTGCAAAGAGCTTAGCAGGCGGACGGGGATATTGTTATCCTTTGCCGGGCGGATACAGAAAGGATGGAGTATTTTCGCGCCGAAATATGCGAGCTTCGCTGCCTCTTCAAAATTCAATTGGCGGACAGGTGCCGTGTGATCCACTACGCGGGGATCGTTGTTATGCATACCGTCAATATCCGTCCATATCTGTATTTCTTCAGCATGGATGGCAGCTCCGATCAGGGAAGCGGAATAGTCACTTCCGCCACGTTGCAGATTGTCCGTCTCTCCGTATGCATTCCGGCAAATGAAACCCTGTGTGATGAAGATTCCGGTACCGGGGAAGCGGGAAAGCTGGTTATTGAGATGCTCTGAGATATATGCCATATCCGGTTCTCCGTCAGCATTGATCCGCATAAAATCGAGAGCCGGAAGCAAAGCGGATTTTATTCCCTGCTCCTGCAAGTATAAGTGCATCATTCCGGTCGAGATCAATTCACCCTGTGCCAGGACCACTTTCTCATCAAATATGGTAAAAGGTGTATCGGCGAACGCCCAGATTACGTTGAAGCGCTCCATGACCAGTTCCAACGCCTTTTCCTTATAGGTGACAGAAGAATATAAATCCTCGATATGTCCGGCATAGGTCTGTTCCAGACGGGTGATGATCTTATTTGCTTCATCAGCCTCCTTACGGTAGAAACAGCGGGTGATGTCGACCAGCGAATTGGTCGTTCCGGACATAGCTGATAAGACGACAATTTTAGGTTCTCCATTACGGATTATAGATACGACGTTCTTCATCCGTTGGGCTGAGCCAACAGATGTACCGCCAAATTTCAATACTTTCATGATTGTTTACTGTGTTATCTAAATTACTATCAGACTTCAAATTTTATAATGAACGTACTCCCTTTACCGACTTCGCTTTCCACACGGATCGTACCGCCATGCGCTTCAACAAAGTCTTTGCTGATCGCCAGGCCGAGCCCGCTACCCTGCACTTTGGTTCCGGGGACACGGAAGTAACGGTCGAAGATGCTTTGATGGTAACGGGGATCGATGCCTTTACCGAAATCGCGGACGAATATCTCCAGGGATTTGCCCTCCTGACGGGCTCCAATGATGATACGACCGTTCTCCGGCGTGTAATGGATGGCGTTCGATAACAGGTTGGTCAATACCCAGGCAATCTTTTCGCTATCGACAAACAGCTTGGAGATCTTCTCCGGATACTCGACTTCAATGTGGCAGCCGAACCGCTCCGCTTGCACACGGTTTGCCTTAATCGCGTAGTCGATCAGTTCGATCGGCTTGGTGATCTTCGGGTTCAACTGTAGTTTACCGGTTTCCACCTGCGTCATTTTAAGCAGTTCGCCGGTTATTTCCAGAAGGCGGTCGCTGCTTTCCTTGATACTTTCAGCCAACGCCTTTTGCTCGTCGTTCATATTGCCGACACGGTTATCTTCCAGGAGCTTGAGGCTCATCATAATGGCAGAGATAGGTGTTTTCAGCTCATGGGAAATGGTCGAGATGAAGGTTGTCTTTGCTGAATCGAGCTCCTTGAACTCTGTGATATTCTTCAGAAGAATTACGTCGCCGACATACTGGCTGCCGTTTTTCTGGTCGTCCGTTACATGAATAGGGATATACTGGACTTTGAAATAACTTTCTTTATTATCGGCATAAATCTTGAGCGGTTCTTCCTTTTCGTTCGGCTGAACCAATTCACGGACGAGGCGGCGCAACAGATCGTTCTTTAAAGCGAGTTCGGCGGCGGATTTGCCAATCACATTTTCACGTTTCAGATTGAGGATAGTTAACGCCACGTCGTTGGCAAAAAGAATGATACGGTTACCATCCAGGCCGATGATCGGTTCGGTAATGCTGTTTACGATGGCTTCGATGTATTTCTTACCCTGAATAATATCGGAAAGCGTACTTTTACGGTATTCGGTCAGACGCTCCGCCATCCGGTTGAACGATTGGGCAACTTCGGTAAATTCCTCGTATTTTCCCAGGTCGAGACGCTTCTCATAATTATGGTTGGCAATTTCCATGATACCGTCTGTCAGCTTACGAATCGGAGTATTGATGGATCGCGGGAGACGTATCAGGAAAGCAAAGGCAATCAGAATACAGGTGATACCGATGATGCAGATCCATAGCAACGCTTCATGCGCGGTATGTTCCGCTACCTGGCTTTTTCGGTAGATAGAAGCCATGTTCAGGCTCATCACCTCGTTCAAAGCGATGCGGACACGTTGGATGGAAGCATCGTTCATGTCTTTCTTCATCGATTCATATTGTGTGACCAGATGAGTGGTCGCTGCATTCTCGTCCACCTCTGTTATGTTCTCCTTTTGCAGGCCCAGGTTCTTTTCAAATTCGTTCCGTGCCACCGGGTCGGTCTTGATGCGTTCGAGCGCATCCAACATACGGCGGGAATACAACAATGTGTTGTAATTATCCGCAAGGATATTCTGCGTATCTGCCGACATACGGTAGATATTCTTTACCGACAGACCGCCCAACAGGACGATCATTGCAAACAGCAGACCTATTCCGTAGGTGAGCTTCGTTTTAATCTTTAAACTAATAGACTGTAACATGTTATGCCAATATTATCAGGTCAATATTCATTTGTGACAAGCTATTCAGCAATTTCCGGTACTGGAAACAAGCGCGAAGGACGGAAGTGAGCGTAAAAACAGGCTTTCCGATACAGACGGTCGTGATTTGCTTTTCGCGGCATACCTCGATAATGCTGTCGGGGATACTTTTCGACTGGACCTGCATCACCTCGCCTCCCAACTCTGCCGCCAGTTTGAAATGGTTGGACAGATAACGCTGGTTTGCCAGCGGAATGCGCTCGATACTTTCGCGGGGCGTTTGCACGTAAAGGACAAAGAACTTCGTGTTGTAGCGGGTAGCCAGCCGCGCCGCCTTGCGGATCACTTTCCTCGGCGTCTTCTCATTACTGCTGATGCAGGCCAGGAACTTCTCGTGGCGGACACCGGTATTGACTGGGACAGCACTCTCCACCTTCTTCTCGACACGGAGGGCAACCTCCTTCAAGGCCAGTTCGCGTAACTGGAGAATGTTTTCGGATTTAAAGAAATTGTTCAGTGCCGTCGGAATCTTTTCCGGCTTGTATATCTTGCCCGCTTTCAGGCGTTTCACCAGTTCATCGGCTGTCAGGTCGATGTTCACGACCTCATCCGCCTGCTCCAGGACACTGTCGGGGATGCGTTCTTTGATCTCGATGCCGGTGATATCCTGCACATCTTCGTTCAGACCTTCCAGATGCTGGATATTTACTGCCGTAATCACGCTGATACCTGCTTCTAAAATATCCGTCACATCCTGCCAACGCTTTTCGTTCTTGCTTCCATCGATATTGGTATGTGCCAGTTCGTCCACGATCACGACCTCCGGATGGATATTCAGGATTGCCTGCAAATCCATCTCCTCCACTTCCTTCCCCTTGTAAAACGACCGGCGGCGCGGTATCAAAGGTAAACCTTCTACCAACGCCTCCGTTTCAGTCCTGCCGTGGGTTTCCACATAGCCGACCTGCACGTCTATTCCGCTGCGAAGCAATTCGTGCGCCTCCTGCAGCATGCGGTATGTCTTGCCTACACCGGCGATCATACCGATGTAGATCTTGAAATTGCCGCGACGGGACTTTTTCAGCAAATCTAAAAAGTGTTGTACGCTTTGTTCTCTGTCCATGAGTTCCTGTTTCAGATTACCACGGTCTTAACGATATTCCAAACACTAAATGAGCGTCTTCCATACGAGGATTCCAAATAGCCTGCGCAAATATAGGCAAAGAGAATGAATCGCTGAACTTTATTGCCGTACTTCCTTTGAGCGCGACGTTGGTAACAGCAAATCCGTCGTTGGTCTTCGTACCGGTATATACGCCGTAAGAGGTATAGGGAAGGAAACCGCAGGTCAGATTCAAATCTACCATTTTTACAGAGAAAGGATAGTTCAATTCGACATAAGATGAATAATTTTGATTGCCGTCGGCATCCTTATCCTGTCCGGCAAACATAGTGTACCAGGCGATCGAGAGGGGAAGTTTCTCAACCGGGAGTGTATAGGCTACGCCCGCTTCAAAATGATGTGCCGTTTCATGGCTTTTGAAGTTGAAGTATTTGTTCGCACCTTGACCAGCCCACCAGAGGTCGGCGATGGAGAGGGTCAGACCGGAGTTTCCAAAGGTATAGGCGGCGGTGAGGTCGATCTCTTTGTTGGCGGCACCTTCCGAGGATTTGTAACCGTCGAAATCGGTCGATCCCCATGCCGTCAGGGAGAAGCTTCCGGCGCTGAATGCCAGTGTCGGTTGGAAACTTGCTCCCGTTTGGTAGAAGCCTCTCCAGATATAGGAACTCACGAGGTCACCCTGGACGGTGAAGTTTACGGGGCTTTCGTTTTCCTCCGCTTTCAAGGCAGTAAAGGAAGATAAAGAGAAGATCAGAGAGGCTAATGTGATATTTTTAACGATAGATTTCATATTCTTATATATTCAAGTTGTTATTGTCATCTGTTTTATTCCGGTTATTTATTCATTGCCGCTTTCTCCAAAGCGACATTCAGTTTCAGGACATTGACCTTTTCAGGACCGAATAAACCTAACAGGGGTCCTTCCGTATTGGCATTCACCAAAGCCATCACTTTTTCAGGAGAAAGACCGCGTGCCGTCGCTACCCGTTGTACCTGCACGTATGCGGCTTTCGGAGAGATATCGGGATCGAGTCCGGAACCGCTGGCGGTGACCATCTCGGCAGGGACTTCCCCACGTTTCAGATACGGATGGTGCACCAGGAAAGTGTCGATGCGGGATTCTACTTCGGCAAGGTATTCTTCGTTGGAAGGGCCTTTGTTACTGCCGCCGGAAGAGGAAGCATCATAGCCGTCGCCCGCACAGGAGGGACGACCCCAGAAGTAAATGTCCTGCGTGAAGGTCTGGCCGACGTTTGCGGCACCTACGATCTTGCCGTTCAATTCAACAACATCCGCATTTCCTTTGTTCGGACCAGCGACTTGTGCAAAAATCCACAGGATGAAGATGTAGCATACACTGAATAAAATACAGAATGCTACGGTCAGTTTAAATGATTTGAAAAGAGTCGATATCATATTATTCGTTATTTTTTAATTATTACTGCGTTACATAAAAAGACTGACTACCATATCGATCAGCTTGATGCCTACGAAGGGAGCAACTATACCTCCCACCCCATATATCAACAGGTTGCGGCGAAGCAAAGCGGAAGCACCGATCGGCTTGTAAGCGACCCCGCGTAAAGCCAGCGGTATTAGGATAGGGATGATGATCGCGTTGAAAATAACCGCGCTCAGGATGGCACTCTCCGGACTATGCAGATGCATAATGTTCAGTGCAGCCAACTGCGGGATTGCCACCATGAACAAAGCCGGTACGATCGCAAAATACTTGGCGACATCGTTTGCGATACTGAATGTAGTCAACGTACCGCGTGTCATCAGCAACTGCTTACCGATTTCCACGATCTCGATCAGCTTTGTCGGGTCATTATCAAGATCCACCATGTTGCCAGCCTCCTTCGCTGCCTGCGTACCACTGTTCATCGCAACGCCGACATTCGCCTGTGCCAGTGCGGGAGCGTCATTCGTACCGTCACCCATCATGGCGACCAATTTTCCGGCTTCCTGCTCCTTCTTGATGTAGTTCATCTTATCTTCCGGCTTTGCTTCGGCAATATAATCGTCCACGCCTGCCTTTTCTGCAATATATTTAGCTGTCAAAGGGTTATCTCCCGTTACCATAACCGTTTTTACCCCCATCTTGCGTAGGCGTTCAAAACGTTCCTGGATACCCGGCTTGATGATATCCTGCAATTCGATCACACCGATAATGAAATCATCCTGCGAAACGACCAGCGGCGTACCTCCGTTACCCGATATCTTCTCCACCAGCTCGGCTACTTCCTCCGGATACTTGTTTCCTGCCGCCTCGCTCATCTTACGGATGGCATCGAAAGCACCTTTACGGATACGTGTACCGTCTTTCAGGTCGACACCCGAACATTTTGTCTCCGCTGTAAATTTGATCATGCGTGAACCCGAAGTACTCAGGTCGCGGATGCGGACACCCTTTTCGCGTCCCAACTCTACAATCGATTTACCTTCCGGAGTTTCGTCGGACAAGGACGCCAGCAGGCAAGCCTGCACAAATGAATGTTCGTCGATCCATGTCACCGGATAAAACTGCGTAGCCTTCCGGTTACCAATCGTGATCGTTCCCGTCTTGTCGAGCAGCAAGGTATCGATATCGCCTGCCGTCTCCACAGCCTTACCCGACTTGGTGATCACATTTGCACGCAACGCCCGGTCCATACCAGCGATACCAATCGCTGAAAGCAGTCCCCCGATCGTAGTCGGTATCAGACAAACAAACAAAGAGATGAAGGCTGCGATCGTGATCTGCGTATTCGAATAATCCGCCATCGGTTTCAAGGTACCGCAAACTACCACAAACACCAGTGTAAAACCTGCCAATAAGATCGTCAACGCAATCTCATTCGGTGTTTTCTTGCGGGACGCACCCTCGACAAGGGCAATCATCTTATCCAGGAAGCTCTCTCCCGGCTGCGTCGTCACTCTCACCCGTATCTGGTCGGACAAAACTTTCGTACCGCCCGTCACCGAACTTTTATCGCCGCCCGCTTCCCGGATCACCGGAGCGGACTCACCTGTAATGGCACTCTCGTCGATAGATGCCAGCCCTTCGATGATCTCGCCGTCGGACGGGATCGTATCGCCTGCCTCACAGATAAAGATATCGCCTTTCTTCAGTTGCGAACTGCTTACTGTCGTAATGCTTTCATTCGCACCAACCAGCTTAGCTGGTGTTTCCTCACGGGTTTTCCGTAAACTGTCTGCCTGCGCTTTGCCACGGGCTTCGGCGATGGCTTCGGCGAAGTTGGCAAAGAGCAAGGTGACAAACAGCACAATGAATACCAATATGTTATATCCGAACGAACCTTGTGTATGATCGCCTGTCACGGCGGCCCAAAGGGTAACAAGAAGCATTACGAACGTCACGATCTCTACGATGAACATGATCGGATTCCGGAACATCGTACGCGGGTCAAGCTTCACGAACGATTGTTTAAAACTTTCTATAACAAGCTCCTTAGGAAATAAGGAAGCAGCTTTTTTATCTTTCATATTATTTATTCTTTTCGTATATCGATATGAATATTACACCTATCAATTGTTATCTGTAAATCGAGAAATACTCCGCAATCGGTCCCAGCGTCAGTGCAGGGAAGAAAGACAAAGCGGCTACGATAAAGATCACACTGAATGTCATCACGGCAAATGTCGCCGTATCCGTCTTTAATGTCCCTGCACTTTCCGGTATATATTTCTTCTGAGCCAGCAGTCCTGCAATGGCAACCTGCCCCACGATCGGAAGATAACGGCTGATGATCAGAGCCAGACCGGTCGTAAAGTTCCAGAAGTAAGTATTATCGCCCAGTCCTTCAAAACCGGAACCGTTATTCGCTGAAGACGACGTATATTCGTAAAGCATCTCACTGAAACCGTGGAACCCCGGATTGTTCAGCCAACCACCTTCCGCCTCCACAAAAGCCGGGTTATATACCCAATAGTAGCAAGCCACCGCCGTACCGATTAATATCACGAACGGATGTGCCAGCGCCACGATCGTTGCTATCTTCATTTCACGCGCCTCTACTTTTTTACCCAGGAATTCCGGCGTACGCCCTACCATTAAACCGCTGATAAAGACGGCAATGATCAGGAATGCGTAATAATTCATGAATCCTACGCCCACGCCGCCGAACCAGGTATTGATCTGCATGTTCAGCATCTCCATCATTCCCGACAGAGGCATCGTGCTGTCGTGCATACCGTTCACCGACCCGTTGGAGGTCACCGTCGTCGTACAACTCCACAGTGCAGTGGCTGCCGCTCCGAGCCGCGTCTCTTTTCCTTCCATCGCTCCCGCGCGCTGGTCGATTCCCATCGCCGAGATCATCGGGTTTCCCTTCGTCTCATAGTGCGTATTGATCGCAACGCTCGCCAGATAGGCAAACAACATCACTCCGAAGATCGAATAAGCCAGTTTCTTCCGTTTCAGGTAGAATCCCAATGCAAAGACCATCGCCATCGGCAAGACAAGGATTGCCCAGCATTCGACCATATTGGTCAGGTATGTCGGATTTTCCAGCGGATGCGATGAATTGACTCCGAAGTAACCGCCTCCGTTCGTCCCCAACTGTTTGATCGGGATGATAGCGGCAGCCGGACCCTGCGAAACCATTTGTTCGGTACCTTCCAGTGTCGTCAACTTCATCTTTCCGTCAAATCCCATCGGCGTACCTTCCACGATCAGGATACAGCCAACGATCAGGGCAAGCGGTAACAGGATACGGGTACAGCTTTTCATCAACAGATTCCAGAAGTTACCGATCGTCTGTGTCGTTTTCGATGCCATCGCCTTGAAGACACCCGCCAGCGCCGCCATACCGGTTGCCGCTGTAATAAACTGGAACAGCATGATCACGAACAATTGTGTAAAATAGGTCAACCCGCTCTCGCCGCTGTAATGCTGCAAGTTACAGTTCACCATAAAGCTGATGCAGGTGTTGAACGACAGATGCGACGACTGTCCTGCGTTACCGTCGGGGTTCAGCGGCAGATACTGCTGGAAATATAAGAGCAGGACTCCCCAAAAAAACCAAAAGAGATTGATTGTCAGAAGTGCTTTCAGGAAACTTTTCCAACTCATCTCCACATTCGGGTCGATGCCGCACAGTCTGAAAATAAAACGTTCCACCGGAGCCATGAAGTCCAGCCAGGTCTTCTCTCCTTTATATACTTTTGCGATGTACATTCCCAGCGGATACGCCAGGACGATCATCAATACTATTTGCGTGATGCTACCTACTAATTCCGTATTCATCTTTTCATTCTCATTATTTGTTTAAAACTTTTCGGGCTTCACCAATACATACATCAGATACCCGAAGATCACGAGACAGAGTATAAACAATGCGATAAACATATCTTCTCTCCTTTCTTTAAATCTTTTCGAACCAATCTACACACTTGAAAAAGAACCAATAGCAGAGACTCCCTACTCCGCATACAAAAATCAATGATACAATCTCATTTTCTAACATACCTTTGTTATTTAATCGTTAATACTAATCGTTTCGCCCTACTATATGCCAAAGGCGTGCCAAAAAAGGAAGATTACCACGTGAAGATTTGATACAGAAACACTTATCTTAAAAACAAGGGTTAGGAGGCAGGAATACAACCCTACCATTTTGAAAGGGTCAGCCTACCAAAACGGAAAAACTTTATACAAAGAGCGTTATTTTTTCGTTGCTTAAAAGGATAAAAGCCTTTTTTTCATGGCTTCTGTGGATTTATGAATTATTTCACTTTCCTTAATTCATTCTGTATTAATACTCTATGGGAAATGGTAAGAATTGTATTTTCAATATGCATATCAACACATTAGCGACTAATAATCAGATAATTACAAACAAAAATAGTGACTAGAAAAAAGGATCGTTTTTTTTAGTCACTATTTTTTACATGTCGCAAAGTTAAAAAGAATTATTATAAAACAAATGAAAATCAAGTTTTTCTTACTATAAATCAGTAAAATATATCTTGATAATCAACGATACTACAAATGTAAACCAATGTTAAATGAAAGGCATAAAAAATGACTAAAAAAAACGATCCTTTTTACTAGTCATCACTAGATATTTCGACTGATAAACAAACCAGCAAATGACAATAAACGATGATCTAAATAAAGAAAATAAGCCATCAACCGTGATTACTTATACAAGCAAGGCAGTTAATTCTTCATCCATCTGCGTGAATTATGCATTTCCTTCATCTTATGAATCGTTTACCCGGGTGAACAACCTGTGGAAGCCCTTCAATTTAACATTTACCCGGGTGAGATTAACATTTCCTGCGTATTTGAAATTGTCGACCCGGGTGAACGGAGCATTCAACGCCTCCAATTTAACGTTTACCCGGGTGAGATTAACATTTCCCGTGTATTTGAAACTATCAACCCGGGTGAACAGGTCATTTCAGGGCTTCCACGCACTGTTTACCGTGGTAAATAAAATATTCATCCCCGATTTTACAAAAACACTAGTATAAACACTTTAAATCTAACACATTATGGCAAAGATTCAATCTGCACCTAAGTCAAAAATGTCAGTCAGCGAATTTTATTATTTCTGCCTGTTTATCGTCAATTACCTGTCAGCAGCCAATTTTGCGGTACTGAAGTTCAAAACAGCCTTCAATAATTTCAAGGAGAAGTTCGACGCATACAGCGACAGCATCAACAAAATAAGCAAGATGGATTATGACAAGAAGTCTGCCGATATGAAAAAGAAATTGAACACTTCGCGTACAGGCTTTTTCAATGTGATCTCCGGCTTGTCGGTAAGTGCCGTTGCCGATGTCAAAGGAGCGGCAACCATCCTGCTCGATCTGATCGATAAAAAATATCGGAATATGAGCAAGTTGAAATATAAGGATCTGCAATTAATGACCCTTAACTTGCTCAACGATCTTGATTCGGACGAATACAAGACGTATATCGAAAAGCTGGAACTGACAAAGATCGTCACGGCTCTTCGTACATTATATAATGAATGCATCGAACTGGAATCGAAGTTGATCAGTGCCGAAGGTACAAACAAGCGTATGCGTAAGTCGCTTGTTACCCGTCGTGAGTTGAATGTCGCCTACGAAAGGCTGACAGACCAGCTCAATGCCCTTGCCCAGGTGGAAGGCGATACCGAATATCTGGAACTTTTCACCTGGTGGAATGCTTTGATCGACGACTACCGTGTCAAGATCTCTGCCCGCTCGGGTTCCGGCACAGGCGGTAAGACGCAAACCGACGAATCTTCGCAAACAGATCCTAATAAAGGGGTCGATAATGGCGGCGGTAGTGGTGACGATGATCGCCCGGTAATAGAATAACACTAACACAATAAAGAATATGAGGGAATTAATTATTTTATGTTTCACAATCTTGTTTCTCCCGCTGTCGATGGCGGCGGAAGGGACGGGGTTGAAGGTTGAAGGGGGAACACCCGGAACGGATTACAAGTATGAGGATAATACATACACTATTCTGACAGACACAGAATTAACAATATCCGGAACGACTACAGCGGATCATATTGCTGTGGGGGAAAATGTGACAGCGAATATTATATTCAATGATTTGTCCATTAAGTTTGAAGATGGAAATAATCCAATTAAAGGAACATGTGCCTTTTATATATATAAAAAAGCTCATGTCACAGTAACTATCACTAGTACTAATACTATTCAAAGTGGTGCACTTTTAGCTGGTATTCAGATAGAAAAAGACGCTTCCATAACAATTCAAGGGGATGGTACACTAAATGCACAAGGTGGTTGGGGAGGCGCTGGTATCGGTGCCGGAAAAGCAACTTCTTGTGGAACAATTAATATTAACAGTGGCACTGTAAATGCTTTTCCCGGAGGTTGGGCTTTTGGTTTAGGCGGAGGCTGCTTTTTAGAGATGGAGCCAACAACAGATGCTATTATTAATATAAATGGAGGAATTGTAAGTGCTGGTGGAAAAGAATGGGGTTCTTCTAGCATAAATGGTACAATAAATATAAATGGAGGGGAGATTACTACTTCTTATCATGGAAGTAGTTTTTACAAATATAATTTCAATGGTCTACAGACTATAACAGGAGGAACATTTAATAATTATACTTTCAATAATGAAACCACAATTAAAGGTGGAACATTCACAAACTGTACCCTCAATAAGATTATATCTTTTGATGAGACTAACGCTTCTTTCTCAGATTGCAATCTGACTTTTACAAATCCGGCAACATTAACAAAAGATTATTCAGGCTGTACTTTCAATGGAGAGATAACAATTAAAGGTGGAACATTCACAAACTGTACCCTCAATAAGATTATATCTTTTGATGAGACTAACGCTTCTTTCTCAGATTGCAATATGACTTTTACAAATCCGGAAACATTAACAAAAGATTATTCGGGCTGTACTTTCAATGGGGAAATAACTATTAAAAGTGGGAAATTTACAAACTCTACTTTCACTGGAGAGATAACAGTTAAAAATGGAACATTTACTGACTGCATCTTTGATGGAAAAGTCTTTTTATATAATGGCTCATCTACCGGTGATTCATCTGTAAAAGGTTCAGAATGTTATATATATGATGGAAATTGGATTTTTAATAATAATGAGGCTGCCATTAATAGTTCAAAAGTCAATATTTATGGAGGTTCTATTAAAGCAAATGGAGTTTGGGGTGCCGGCATTGGAGGAAATAGTAGTAGTAATGGGAAAAATGTCACAATATATGGAGGATACATAACTGCAACTAGCGTGTATGGAGCCGGTATCGGTGGTGGAGATGGATATTCTGGCGGTGGTCAAGGAGGCACAACAATAATTTATGGAGGAACTGTTGTTGCTATTGTTAATTACTATGATGCAGCCAGAGGATTTGGTATTGGCTCCGGAAGAGCAAATCGTGGATCAGGCATTACTAAAATATATGGTGGTTCTATTAAAGGAACGATCGATGGTCAGCCAATAACAACTGGTGATCAACCTGTTTATTTAGGCAAGTTGGAAGTTCAAAATGTAACCGATGTTTCAGTAGATGGTAAACCTTATTATATTGATCGGAATATAGATGAGGATGATAATCTTTATTTATATATGACAGGAGATAAGCATACTGTAACTGTGCGTACAAGTGGTAGTAATAATGTTACGACTTATAACGCGACTTATGCATCGCAAGGTGTAAATAATGACGGGACTAATAAAGGATATTTTACATTTGATAGTGGAACCTCATCAACACCCACTGAGAGCTCTTCTGTTGCTTTTAATTTCTCCAATTATGACATAATTTACGGTACAGATAAGCTAACAGTAAAATTAACGGTGACAAATAAAGTAACAAGAACCCGTAGTGCCGCTATGAACAGTGTGCAATTGGCGTTAATAGATGAAGAGAATAATGTTTTATTGTCTGACTGGAAAGATGTTACTACAGATGGTGAATATGAATTTGAGTTTGATACAAAAAAACTCAATGCAGGTACTTATACATTAACTGCTCAGTATGGAGGAAGTAGTGAGAGTAATCCATCCAGTAAACAAGAAGTTCCATTGATTATTGCTCAGGCCGAAGGTACTAAAGCTCCCGAATATGAAGATCCTACGCTAACGGCGATTTATAAAAATAAATTAAGCGATATTCAATTACCTACGGGATGGACGTGGGATGTACCAGAGGCAGAGGTAGGCAATGTCGGAGATAATACATTTGCAGCAATCTTTACACCTAAGGATACAAGGAATTATAAGGTGGTTTCAAAAGATCTTACCGTAACTGTGAGTCCTTTACTTGTAAGCAAGTTGGATGACCCAAAAGTTATATCGTCCCAGCCGGTGACCTATGGCATAACGTTATCTAATATAGAAATTACTGATAAATGGAAGTGGGTAGATGGAAATACCATACCGAGAGTTTCGTCTTGGAATTCATATCCGGCTTATTATGAAATAGAAGATGATACAAATTATGATTGGAGTAAAATAAGTGGCTATAATAAAGGTCAACATCGAGTAATAAGAGAGATTGAGCTAGATGTAAAACCAATATATTTAGAGGCTAAGGATTTTATATTCACTCCTCCGGAAAATCTGATTTATGATGATCAAGGAAAAGAGGCGAAAGTAGAAGTAAAAGATAAAAGTATATCCTATAGCAATTTTTTTATTGAATATTATAATACTAATGGTGAATTAGTAAGAACACCTAAAGAGCCGGGAACATATACTGTATCTATTACTTTTTTTATGTCTACTAATTATGTTTTGAAAGAAGATCCATTAACAGATCTCAGTTGGACATTTACCATTAAAGAGCTACATAATATTACTATTACTTCTTCGATAGCAAATGGCAGAGTCACAGTAAATAAAGAAAAGGCAACCGAAGGTGAAACAATTATCTTAAAGGCTAATCCTGCTAGTGGATACGAACTCGAATCTTTATCTTATACTCAGTTGTCTGATGGAGCAACTATTTCCATCACTAATAAAACATTCATTATGCCTGAAAGCGATGTAACGGTAACGGCTACCTTTAAGAAAGCAACTGTTACCCCACCCGATCCTGTCGATCCTGATCCGCCTGTCGATCCCGATCCGTCGCCAGTGTATTACACTGTCACCCTTCCTGCTGTTGAAGGTGCAATGACCGATCCGGTAGCCGGTAGTTATGAGATTGAATCATGGGGTAACTTTGGTTTCTTCCTGATGATAGAAGAAGGTTATAAGGGAAGCTCCGTTCCTGTAGTGACAGCCGATGGCAAAGTGATAACGCCACGCATATCCGACGGTAAATATATCCTCAAAAATGTGCAAAGTGATATAGGTATTGAAATCTCCGGCATCGTTAAAGACCAGTCTACCGGTAATGTACCATTGCCTTCGGGCTTCGGTATCTTCATCGCAGACGGTATCCTCCGTGTGACAGCGCCGTATGTTATCCGCCTGTATCTGGCTGATACCAATGGTCGCCTCATCTTGACACGCCAGCTTCCGGCAGGCGATACCCGCATCGAAGGTCTTGCCGCCGGTATCTATCTGCTGACATTAGAAGGACAACCGACCCGGAAGATTTTACTAAAATAAATAAGGAGCTACACAATAATTTATAAACATCGCTTCAGGCAATAACAAACATGGGCTGTCGTTTTTATAGGCAGAATACTTAAATAGAGAGAATTATATGAAAAATCAAATGTGTGTGTGTTGCCTGTTGCTGATGTTGTCTTTGGTATCGTGTACGAAGATGGAAGTTGGGTTTAAGGGGCAGGTTTATTTGTATCAGTCGGAACCGGAAGTAACCCGATATTCACTGGAAAAAAGAGATAGCATCGTTGTAAAAGGGTTTAATAACTGGGCTATGAGGGATGAACATAAAGGCATGCTGCCCGATAATGTCGTGAAAGATTCGGGATATGATAAATCTTACGTATATTATATATGTGCAGTCACCGCTAAGGTGGAAATGAAAGAGGATGATTTTATAACCAGTTCCGCAGATCCGGATACTAAACTCGGATATACGACTCAAGAGCTGGATCAGCACGGAGTTTCAAGCATCATAGGAGATGGCAGCAACGCGGGTGATTATTTGATTATGAATACCTATCTGATCTATATTTCGCAGGAAAAGAATGGCAAAAAGATGGATGTCTGGTATCCGTGCTCCCCTGCTGATTTGGAATGGCATTGCATTGCCTTCAAAGGTATAAAATAAGAAAGACAGGTTTTAATATTCAATATAATAAGAAGGAATTATGAAGAATCTATCATTTATTTATAGTCTGTTGGTTGTATTTGCTTTGCTCTCCTGTTCAAAGACAAAGTTCACTTATGAGAAAAAAATCTATTTGTCTACTCCGGAGGTGACGCGGTTTACATTGGATGATCAGGATAGTATCGCTGTAAAAGGGTTCGACCGATGCGAAGCGTTAGAAGTCGTCAAAGGGAAATTGCCGGAAAATGTAGCGAAGGAATCGGGATATGATAAATCTTACTACTATTGCACTTATGAGGCTACGGTAGAAATGGAAGATGATATGGATAAATTAGTTTTTCCCAAGGAAAAGGTCGACGTGGGATATTCAACCATAGATTTTGAAGGCAGGGGATTCATGCAAGTATCAGATACGAAGGACGGACACAAATACGTGAAATTATATACCTATCTCGTCCATATCTTTAAAGATGAGAACGGAAAAGAGACGGATATCTGGTATCCCCACTCTCCTTTCGAGCTGGAATGGACTTTCTTTTCGATCGATAAATAAAAGAACAAGTATCGGATGCAAACGGTACTGATAATGCAGAGGGACGCAGACTATATTGATTATTAAAAAGTCTGCGTCCCTCTGCGTATTCTGCACCGTCTGTGTCCGGTAAGATATCCTCTTACATTATATATTACTGGAGCATCTGATACAACTTATCCAGCTTCGGAGCCATGATGATCTCCGTACGGCGGTTCTTGCTGCGACCCTCGGCAGACTCGTTGTCGGCAACCGGCATATATTCGCCGCGTCCGCTGGGCTGGATCTGCAACGGGTTCACGCCATAGTCTTTGGTCAGGATACGGACTACCGATGTCGCACGTATCACGCTCAAATCCCAGTTATCCTTGAACTGTGCCGTATTGATCGGCTTGCTGTCGGTGTGCCCTTCGATATATACGTCTATATCCGATTGCTTGTTGAGGACTTCCGCCAGCTTCGCCAATGCTTCTTTCCCCCGTTTATCCACGCGCGCGCTGCCTGATTCGAACAACAGCTTGTCGGACATGGCGACATATACCTTGCCGTCTTTTTCGGTTACCGTCAGTTCGTCGCTGCTGAATCCCAGCAGGGCATCCTTCACGCTGTTCAGCAGGTTGCGGACTTTCTCGTTTTGGGCGTTGATCATGTCCTGCAGTTCGTTGATCGTCCGTTCACGTTCATTCAGCTCTTCCATCTTCTGACTGAGGAGGCTGTTCAGTTTCTCCTGTTGCGTCATGTTCGAGCTGAGCATGGTTTGGTAATTACGGATGTTGCTGCCCAGGCGTGCCGTGTCGCGCTGGAGGGCGGCAAGACGCTCGTTCAGTTTGTCACCGGTATCGCGGCAATCGACCAGTTGTTCCTGTAATGCGTTGGCACGGCCGATGGCTTCGAGACGGCCGTTTTCCGCTTCCAGGTATTTCTTTTTCGTTACACATGAAGTGCAAAGCAGCAGTGCGGAGACTGCTATGAATAAAACTTTCCTCATTTCACCTATAATTTTCGTGCAATGTAATATTTATTACATTTTACCTGTATCCGAATTAAGATATTTGTAATCAATTAAACTTTAATTAAGGCTGTATGAAGATAAAAGAGATCATAAACAGGATTCTTCCTACCCGGCGGAGTAAATTATTTGCGCTTGTAGCCAGTGGGGCGATCTGTGGTTTAGGCTTTTATACATTTTATGTATCGAGGGCCTGGAGTTACTTGTCCGATGAGCCGTCGACCTGTGTGAACTGCCATATCATGGGGCCTTATTATGCCACCTGGAACCATAGCTCACACAGCCGGAACGCCACCTGTAACGACTGCCATGTGCCACACGAAAACGCCGCGAAGAAATGGTTCTTCAAAGGAATGGACGGTATGCGTCATGCCGCTGTATTCATGATGCGCGGGGAACCGCAGGTGATTCAGGCCATCGACGAGAGCGCTGAAGTCATTATGAACAACTGTATCCGTTGCCACATGCAACTGAATACGGAGTTTGTCAATACCGGTCGCATCGACCATGAAATGGCGATGGCAGGCGATGGAAAAGCCTGCTGGGACTGTCACCGGGAGGTTCCGCACGGAGGATCGAACAGTCTTTCGTCGACTCCGTCGGCAATCGTCCCTTATCCGAAATCCAACACGCCGGACTGGCTGAAAGAGATGCTTAAATAGAACGAATAAAATAAAAATCAACGAATATGGAAAAGAAACTTAAATCATGGCAAGGCTGGTTATTGTTCGGAGGAACAATGATCGTCGTTTTTGTACTGGGTGTACTCGCCGCTTCTATCAACGAGAGACGGGCTGAAATTGCCAGCGTTATGAATAACAAGAAGGTGGAGATCAAAGGGATCGAAGCGGTGAACGAAAAGTTCGCTCCGAACTATCCGCGCGAATATGAAACATGGACGCAGACTGCCGATACCAGTTTCCGGAGCCAGTTTAACGGCAACCAGATGGTCGATGTGCTGGAAGCGCGTCCCGAAATGGTGATCCTTTGGGCAGGATATGCTTTCTCGAAGGACTACTCCACTCCGCGCGGTCATATGCATGCGATCGAGGACATGCGCCATACCTTGCGTGTCGGTTCTCCGATGACACCGGACGAAGGTCCACAGCCGGCAACCTGCTGGACTTGCAAAAGCCCGGACGTTCCGCGCATGATGCAGGCTATCGGCGTCGATAATTTTTATAAAGGAAAATGGGCTTCGATGGGTACGGAGATCGTGAATCCGATCGGTTGTGCCGATTGCCATGAGCCGGAGAACATGAATCTTCATATCAGCCGCCCGGCTTTGATCGAAGCCTTCCAGCGCCAGGGACGCGACATCAATAAAGCGACCCAACAGGAAATGCGCTCGCTGGTATGCGCGCAGTGCCATGTGGAATACTATTTCAAAGGAGACGGAAAATATCTGACTTTCCCCTGGGACAAAGGTTTTACGGTTGAAGATATGGAGGCTTACTATGATGAGGAAGGTTTTGCAGATTATACGCATAAATTGAGCCGTACGCTGATATTGAAAGCGCAGCATCCGGACTACGAACTATCCATGATGGGTATCCATGCACAGCGCGGCGTTTCATGTGCCGACTGCCATATGCCTTACAAGAGTGAAGGCGGCGTAAAGTATAGCGATCACCATATTATGAGTCCGCTTGCCATGATCGACCGTACCTGTCAGGTTTGCCACCGCGAAAGCGAAGAGACACTCCGCAACAACGTTTACGAACGCCAGAACAAGGCGAACGAAATACGAAACCGCCTCGAAACGGAACTGGCAAAGGCCCATATCGAAGCTAAATTTGCCTGGGATAAGGGCGCTACGGAAGATCAAATGGCTCCGGTATTGAAACTGCTCCGCCAGGCACAATGGCGTTGGGACTTCGGGGTTGCTTCTCATGGCGGCGCGTTCCATGCTCCCCAGGAGATACAGCGTATTTTGGGCAACGGCTTGGATAAGACCATGCAGGCTCGTCTAGCGGTATCGAAAGTGTTGTCGAAGTTAGGCTATACGGATGATGTGCCGATGCCGGACATCTCTACAAAGGACAAAGCACAACAATATATCGACCTGGATATGGCTGCTGAACGTCAGGCTAAGGAAAAGTTCATGAACACGGTCGTTCCGGAATGGATCAAAGAGGCGAAAGCAAACAAACGTCTGGCTGATAAGATTTAAAGATATGTGGAGACAACCCTGGGGATATAAGGAAGGATGGACGATCTGTATCGGATTGTTCATTACCGGAGCAGTGTTGCAACTGACAGCCGGAAAGGTTGATCCGACGCTTTTCCGGTATCCCCTAAATGCTATAACGGGAGGTTTGTTCCTGTTTTTCTTGATAATGGTATATGTCGCGAGCCGTAAAGCTACTGCCTTGCAGTGGTTTTACAGCCTCACGACGAGTATTACGTCTTTAACTGCATGGATGGTTTTGGTTATCATCATGGGACTGACCCGACAGGTGGCTCCCTCCGTAACGGTTACTCACGGAGGACTACTGTCTGGGTTGGGTTTCATGCAGATGACGCTCTCGTGGCCTTTTATGTTGCTGTTCCTTTACTTTCTTTCGGTATTGGGGTTGGTGACTATTCGTAAAATAGCTCATTTCAGAAAGAAAGACATTCCTTTTATCCTGAATCATGCGGGATTGTTCATCACACTGCTGGCGGCTATCCTGGGAAACGGCGATTTGCAGCGCATGCGTATGACGGTTCCTCTGGAGCAACCCGAATGGCGGGCGACGAATGAAACCGGTGAAATGCAGGAATTACCTTTGGCGATCGAGCTGAAATCGTTTACGATCGATGAATATCCTCCGAAGTTGCTGGCTATCGACAACACGACCGGAAATGCGTTGCCGGAAAATAATCCTGAAAACTTGTTGGTGGAAGAGACTCCTTTATCGGGTTCCTTATTGGATTGGGAGGTGAAAGTGATCCGATCGCTTCCGATGGCAGCCTGTGTTCATGGGAAAGATACGGTAAACTTTGTCGAGTTCCATTCTGAAGGGGCGACTTCCGCCGTCTTTGTCAAGATTCGTAATAAGAAGGATGGTGCGGAGAAGAGCGGTTGGGTGAGTTGCGGTAGCTTCATGTTCCCGTACGTCTCCTTACAGCTGAACGACGAGATCAGCCTGGTGATGCCGGGGCGGGAGCCGAAACGCTTTGCGTCTGAAGTTTCCGTCTATACGCAGGACAAGGAGCAGGCAGATGCGCTTATCGAAGTCAATAAGCCTTTCAGCATAGCCGGATGGAAGATTTACCAGCTGAGCTATGACGAGACGAAAGGGAAGTGGAGCACTGTCAGCGTCTTTGAACTGGTTCGCGATCCGTGGCTTCCGATAGTATACGCCGGCATCCTGATGCTGTTGCTCGGCTCTGTCTGCCTGTTCATACAGGCTCCGGGAAACAAGGAAAAGGAAGAGGCGGTTAACGATACAATAAATGAATAATATGGATTGGAGTCATTTTATATATTTCGCTTTGCCGTCCGTCATCTGCTGGGCGATAGGTGCAGCGATGGCGTACCGGACGGACAAGCCGGAACGGGTTATCGGGTGGACGGTTGCCGGACTGGCGATATTCATGGCTTTCATTGTGGGCATGTGGATGTCGTTGGAACGTCCGCCACTTCGGACGATGGGCGAGACGCGCTTGTGGTACTCGTTCTTCCTGCCGGTTGCAGGAATCATTACTTATATCCGCTGGCGGTATAAATGGATATTGTCGTTCAGTACGGTGCTGTCGTTCGTCTTTATCTGCATCAATCTGTTCAAGCCGGAGATACATAATAAGACGCTGATGCCAGCCCTGCAGAGTCCGTGGTTTGCACCGCATGTGATTGTGTATATGTTTTCCTATGCGATGCTGGGAGCGGCGGCGATCGTGGCGGTCTATCTGTTAGTCCGCTCACGGAAAAGAACGATAGACCGGAAGGTGATGAGTCTCTGCGACAACCTGGTCTATGTTGGGACCGCCTTTCTGACGATCGGCATGCTGTTCGGTGCACTTTGGGCAAAAGAAGCTTGGGGGCATTACTGGAGCTGGGATCCGAAAGAGACCTGGGCAGCTGCAACCTGGCTGGGCAACTTGCTATATATTCATTTCAGGCTTCACAGGTACAAACAATATAAGGTTGCTCTCGGATTATTGGTGTTCGCTTTTGTCCTGCTGCAAGTTTGCTGGTTCGGTGTGAACTACCTCCCTTCGGCGCAAGGAAATAGCGTGCACGTATATAACATGGAATAACAAGCAAATAGAAATATCAACTTTAAATAGAAACGATATGAAGAAACGGGTGATTGTTTTTTCCGGGCTTCTGTTACTAGGCTCGGTATGGATGAAAGCAGATGAAAATGAAACATCCAAAGAGAAAGAGAATACCTTCTCGATGAGTGCGCAGATACGCCCCAGGGCGGAATACCGCAACGGAGTATTAAATCCCCGTAGCGAAGGACAGGGACCGGCAGGCTTTATCAACAACCGTGCCCGTCTTTCTATGAATTACGAGCGACAGAACCTCTCGCTGGGCCTTTCCGCACAGCATGTCGGTGTCTGGGGACAGGACCCGCAGATAGATAAGAACGGTCGCTTCATCCTGAACGAGGCGTGGGCCCAACTGGACTTCGGGTACGGCCTGTTTGCCAAGCTCGGCCGCCAGTCCCTGATCTATGACGACGAACGTATCCTCGGCGGACTGGACTGGAATATTGCCGGTCGTTATCACGACGCTCTCAAACTCGGTTACGAAAACAAAAAGAATAAGCTCCACCTGATCCTCGCCTTTAACCAAAACGACGAAACAAAGATTGACGGTACGTATTATGCTCCGGGTGCACAGCCTTATAAGAACATGCAGACCTTATGGTACCAGTATATTGCCAGCAAAGAGTTCAAAGCCTCTTTCCTGTTCATGAATCTGGGTTTGGAAGGCGGCGACGCTGAAACAAAGAAATCCGATACCCAGTTTATGCAAACGATGGGTACCAACCTCTATTACCAGCCGGGAGCCTGGACTTTCGGCGGTACGTTCTATTATCAGTCCGGAAAGAATGCCGGCAAACGCGACGTTTCCGCTTTCCTTTGGGCGTTGAATGCCGCTTATAAATTCAATTCACAGTGGAGCCTGGGTATCGGCAGCGATTATCTGAGCGGTGCAGGCACTGCGGACGGTCCCGATGCCAAATACAAGGCTTTCGATCCGTTGTACGGAACGCATCATAAGTTCTACGGTGCTATGGACTATTATTATGCCACGCCGTTCAAGGACAACTTAAATCCGGGCTTGTGGGATAACCAGGTAAAAGTAGCTTACAACGCTTCCTCAAAGGTAAACCTTGCCCTGACGTATCATTACTTCTCGACCACCAGTGATCTTACCATAAACAGCAAGGAGCTCGATCGCGGTCTGGGTTCCGAACTCGACCTGCAGGTCGACTGGCAGATCATGAAAGACGTGAAGCTCTCCGCCGGTTACTCCACCATGTTCGGAACATCGACGATGGAAGCCGTCAAAGGTGGCAGCAAAGACAGCTGGCAAGACTGGGGATGGTTGTCGATCAACATTAATCCAAGAATATTTACTGCCAAATGGTAGTTTGCAGTATCGGAAATGTTCTTATCTTTGTATGGAACATTTCCGATACTAAATCAATGCCGAATGAATATAACCGATATCTTTAAAATACCACTGTTCCGGAATTTTACGCAGAAGATGCAGGACGAGTTTCTGGAAAATATTGAATATACTATTGAAGAGCATTCGAAAGGAAAAACCATTATCCACCAGGGTTCTCCCTGTCATGCCATACATGTATTGCTGAAAGGTAAGCTGAACGTAGATGTAGTCGACGTTTCAGGAGGCGAAGTACGGGTTGAGGTCATTAAGGCACCCAGAACTTTTGCCACTCCGCATGTGTTCGCTGAGAAGAATCAGTTTCCTGCCACCTTCTCTGTCGAGGAAGATGTCGTCCTGATGAAGATACCTAAAGAATCTTTCTTTAAGGTCATGCATACCATGCCTCTTTTACTCCATAACTTCCTTTGTGTCAGTACGAGCTGCAACAAATGCACAATGACCCGCCTGCGTGTTTTATCTTTCCGTGGTATCCGCAGCCGTTACATCTATTATTTGCTCGACCATCTGAAGGAAGGAGAAGTTACCGTTGAGATGGAACACAACCAGGTGCAGCTCGCCGAATACTTCGGAGTCACCCGCCCTGCCCTTTCCAAGGAAATCGGCAAGCTCGTAGAGAACGGACTCATCAGTCTGGGCAGAGGAAAGGTAAAGATCCTGAACAAGCAAGCCCTGATAAACCTGCTGTAGCCTTTCATATTATTCTTTTGCATCCCCTTGCGGAAAAAAATAATCATCGTACATTTGCGATGGTTATCAGAAAGCGGACAAGATGGGAAAAGTATTGATTATTGACGACGAAAAGCAGATTTTAGGTTTATTATCACGGATCATCGGACTGGAAGGATACGATGTTCTCCAGGCGGCCACCTGCAAGGCGGGTCTGAAACAACTGGAGCAGCATACGCCCGAAGTAATCCTGTGCGATGTCTGCCTGCCCGACGGCAGCGGTGTAGAACTTGTCAGCGAACTAAAGAAACTGCGCCCCCTCTCCGAAGTCATTTTACTGACGGCGCACGGCAATATCCCCGACGGCGTACAAGCCATCAAGAACGGTGCTTTCGATTATATCACCAAAGGCGATGATAACAACAAAATACTCCCCCTGATCGCCAAGGCGATGGAAAAAGCCTCCGCCGCTTATCAGCAAAGCAAGCTGTCCGCCTCGCCGGTCGGCAAGCAATACTCGTTTGACACCATCATTGGCAAATCGCCAGCCATCCAGGAAGCGATTGCCCTCGCCCGCAAGGTTGCCCAGACCGATGTGCCTGTTCTCCTGACAGGTGAGACCGGGACGGGAAAAGAAGTCTTTGCCCAATCCATCCACCAGCACAGTACCCGGAGCGGAAAAGCCTTCGTTGCCATCAACTGCTCTTCTTTCAGCCGTGATCTGTTGGAGAGTGAGATGTTCGGACATAAGGCCGGAGCCTTTACAGGTGCATTGAAAGAGACAAAAGGTCTTTTCGAAGAGGCGGACAACGGCACGATCTTCCTCGACGAGATCGGGGAAATGGCTTTCGACCTGCAAGCCAAGTTGCTCCGTATCCTTGAAACCGGCGAATTCATCAAGATTGGCGATACACGTCCTGTCAAGGTCAATGTGCGCGTCATAGCGGCAACCAACCGTGACTTGTCGAAAGAGATTGCCGAGGGACATTTCCGGGAGGATTTATTTTACCGCCTGTCGGTTTTCCAGATTCATCTGCCGGCGTTGCGAGAGCGTGCAGAGGATATTCCGCTGCATGTGAAGGCTTTCGTCTCCGCCCTGTCTGCCAGGATGGGAAAAGAGATCAAGACAATCTCGCCGGATTACATTGATTTGCTGAAAAAAAATCAATGGAAAGGGAATGTGCGCGAGCTTCGCAATGTAGTGGAGCGCAGTCTGATCATTGCCGATGGCGATACGCTGGATACGGATTCGCTGCCGTTGAATATACAACGGGCAGATGTGGTAGAGACAGAGGCTTATGCCGGATTCGATCTGAGCGGCGTTGAGAAGATGCATATTCAGAAGGTGCTGAAATATACGAAAGGGAACAAGACGGAGACTTCGCGGCTATTGGGGATCGGGTTGACAACGCTTTACAGGAAGATTGAGGAATACGGGTTGTGATCAGATTTGCCCCCCCCTGCCCCCTCTCCAAAGGGCAGGAAGATACTCCTGTCGCTAGATGGGGAAAGAGTTATGAGGGGCGTCCGGCTATTGTAAATATGCTTCTACCTTCTGAAAAAAGGTTGCCAGGTGCGCACCGTCGACAAAACCATGATGCACGTTGATGGCGACAGGCATCACCAGCCTGCTATCCCTTACAACCGCCTTGCCGACATTCAGCAACGGATAACTGCTACCGCTCGGCCGCTCCTGCGTATGAGTCATTGAAGTAAAATAAAGGTCGGGCGTAGCACTTACCAGAATGACGCTGTATCGCTGGTCCTCCGAGGAGCCGTTTTCGGTTGCGTACGGATCACCGTCTTCCGGAATGGAGTCGATGATATGCCGGGCTTCGCGGTGGAAGTCCCCGAAATCCTCTTTCCAGGGAATCCTGACCGTATAAAACTTCCCATTCGCATGCATCCGGACAGGGCACAACACATCGACTGTCTCGAAATAGAGGATCTGTCCCTCGTTATCCACGCGGAACCGAAGCTCTTTGATCTCGTTTGCTGCCCGCAGGATTGCATATAAGTAATGCAGGAAGAAGGACTCTCCGTTCGCTTTCGCCTTTTCGCGCGCGGCACTGCATTCTACTTCGGAAGTGATGGTGATACAGGGATTCAGGAAGTTTCTGAAGAAATTAAAGTTATCTTTCCGTTCCCACGATTCGATATCAATGATCTGCCTCCTGGGAAAAGTCGCTTGCTTATCCATTCTATACTAAGTTTAATTGATTGCCTGCAAAGATAGGCATTTCATCCGCCATAAAAAATGGAGCATCTTTACAGGTGCTCCATTTTTTGTATCGGGAAAATACCGGTTTATGCATAACGAAAATCTTTCAAAGCTTTCTGTAATTCCTGACGGGCAAAAAAGATACGACTTTTGATAGTTCCCAACGGAAGATCCAGCTTCTCTGCAATTTCATGATATTTATAACCGCTCAGATACATGGAGAAAGGAACTCTCAAGTCATCGTTCAATTGTTCGATGGCTTTTGATATTTCCTGCATCTGATAGGCCTTATCAGGAGATTCAAACCCGGAGTCGTTCGTGACATCCAAGTTATACAGATCGGCACCCGAATCGATAACCGTCTGTGTACGTACTACTTTATGATAGTTATTTATGAAAATATTACGCATCACTGTCAAAACCCATCCTTTGAAGTTGACATTGTCAACAAACTTTTCCTGGTTGCTTAACACCTTCAGTGTTGTGTCTTGCAACAAATCCTCGGCATCATTGCGGTCGGCAGTGAGCATGAGAGCGAAATTCATCATGTTTTCTTGTAAGCTCACTAGTTTTTGTTGGAAATGGAAGGCATTCATACTTATTCAATTTTATGTTTGTAAAAATTATTTGTTGCTATAAATCAGTAACAAATACAATACAAATATAAGAAACTTTATGACACGATTTCATTTCATTGGCATACATTAATAATTAAGGCGTGATCTTAATATATTTATACTTAAAACTACTGATTATGAATAATATCTACAAGTTCGTGATCACAAAATACAATTACCGCAAAGAACTAGACACCTTATCTTATGAAATACATGACAGCCGTAGAATGAAATCTTTTTATTTCCGGCATTTGATTGCGAAATATAATATGTATAGGAATGCGACCAGTGGGACGAAAAATCCGATCGCCATATTGTTTTCGCCAATGTATCCCATCAGCATCGGACTGAAAGCACCTCCGGCAACGCCCATCACAATATAAGAAGAAGCCTTTTTGGTGTAAGTCCCCATCCCCTCCAGTCCCAGTGCGAAGATCGTCGGAAACATGATCGACATAAAGAAGAAAGAAATATACAATGCATACAATGAAATCGTTCCTGCAGAAACAATCACCAATGCCATGCAAACCGCATCCGCCAGCGCAAACCAGGTCAGCAGCTTTCCGGGCGACATCCATTTCATCGTGAAACTGCCGGACAGACGGCCGATCATAAACAATGCCATCCCACCGAATGCCAGTATTCGTGAAGCCTCGACATTCGTCATTTCCGGGTTCGCCTCCGTTACATAATTAATAAAGAAGCTGAAAATACCTGTCTGTGCCGCACAATAACAGAACTGTGCCAATACCGCCCGCACAAACTGTCCGTGCCGCCACATGGAAGTAGCCGGAAGTTCCGTATCGTCGGCAGCCTCCTCCAGTTCCTCCGTCTTCACTTCCGGCAGACGTGTGAAGAAGAACAGGACAGCTACCAGCAACACAACGCATCCTACCAATATATAGGGCTTTGTCAACGTGAAAGGATCATCCTGCGCCCCACCGAAGATCAATGCTCCGCCAACCAGCGGGCCTAATATCCATCCCAATCCGTTGAACGACTGCGAGAGATTCAGCCGTTGTGCACCCGATTCTGCCGGACCGAGTATGGTTGAATACGGATTTGCAGCCGTCTCCAAAATACATAATCCGCAGGCGATAACAAACAACGCCACCAAAAAAGGGGTTGCCGAATGCAGGAAAGCGGCGGGAATAAAAGCAAAAGCACCCGCAGCAAAAAGCAGCAACCCGAGGATAATGCCTTTCTTATAACCGTAACGTTTCATAAACATACCCGCAGGCAGCGCCATCAGGAAATAAGCGATGTAGGTAGAGAATTGCACCAGGCCGCTTTCGGCTTTCGTCATGGTGAAAGCTCCCTGGAAATGTTTATTCAGAACGTCCAGCAATCCATGTGCAAATCCCCATAAAAGGAACAGGCTCGTGATCAGGATAAACGGGATAAGGTAGGATTTGCCGTTCGGGGCGGCGAATAAGCTTTGTTTGTTTTTCTTTTCCATCTGATTATTTTTGACAATATCTTTTCATAACTTCATTTTTAAGGACTGCAAAGATACGGTTTTCATTGAATAAACGAAGATGTTGAAAAACAGCATGACTGTATGTGCATGCTGTTTTCAGTCTTTCTTCTTCAGATAAAACGAAGGTGTCATATAAGAGATTGTATACGCCGAATCAATGGAAGGACGATACAAATGAATACTTTGGAAAATCAGCTTTGCCGAATCTATATCTAAAACAAGCAGATTGGGGAAAGCGGCTTCCGGTATCGTATCCGTCGGATTTACTCCGGCTTTCTTTAATTGTCCCTCCCAAAAAGAAGGCAGGGCTTCGCTGTATATAACAGCATTCTCTTTGTTAAATAAACGTAATGTATCGTTGTTGTTGATGGTGTACATGCAATTATCGTTCTGATAGCCTGTCACAGGGATCAGCAACTGGTAACCGGAAAGATCGATCGGATACTTGTTGTCTATCTCCATATAGGAATACCGGTCGTAATGTCTCTCATGCCCCGGCTCATTCTCCCTTCCTTCCTGCGAGATCCTTTCGATATCCTTCGCCGTGATACCCGGAATATAAGTAACCGCCGACAGCAGGACAACCGACAGACAAGCGGCATACAAATACCTGCCCCATCGCTTCGTCAGGAACAGCACGACCAGTCCGGTCAGTATCCCTCCCACTGCGACCAAATAAACACGGGGTTCTGTAAAGCCGTATTGATTGATACGGTAGTAAGTCCCGATCCAGTACATCACCAGCGCGGGCAATACCACCCAGCTGGCGTATTTATAAAACCAGTCGTAATACCTTTTGGAAAGAAACACCTGACAGCCTTTCAAAATAAATGTAGCCGAAATAAAACTGACTACGATATAAGCTACCGCTCCTTTCGGCAGCGACCATAGCACGGCTACCTTAATAAAATAGAGGTACAATATCACCGCATAGATCAGCAACACGGGTGAAAGGACATAGTTCAGCAAGACTTCAAACAGCCGGTTTCGGCTCTCGTCCCTCTCCTCTTTCTCCTGGTTGAACATTAAAAACAGCAAAGGCATCCCGCACATGAATATCAGATACGCAGCCTCGGTGTAGAACCATCTGTAACTGTCTTCCCATATTTCAAAGATATATCGTATGGAAGTATTGATGGATATCGCCAGCAGATAGGCGACTCCGGCAAGCAGTCCGGCTGACAGCATCGCTTTGAGATAGCGCAGGGCAATACGGACAAAATCGTCATTGTCGCGTTTCCAGCCGCTTATGAGGTAGACGAGCTGTATCACGACCAGCGAGACCAGATAGGTCGGTGTCCAGATGGCTGTATCCGTCATCCAAAGGAACGGTATAAAGAAGAACGCGGAAAGATAATATATGGGACGCAACCGGATAGCTGCAGCCGGACTGCCGGTCTTTGTCAGGCCGTTCAGCGTATAGGTCGCCAAAAACAGGATCGGAAAATAGGACAGCGGTCCCACGAGGAAGTCGTATTCATACCCGCTCTCGAAATGAACACATCCTGCCAGGCTGAAAACGACTGACATGAAGACTTCTACCGGATGTTGTCTGACTGCCGAACGCAGGCGGATCATGATGGCTTCTATTTTCTTTTTCATACGATCTGATGTTTATAGATATAAAACGAAGATAAGAACTTCTTATTTTTGGAACAAATCCGATAGCTGTTTGTTTTATTATAAAATCAATAAACATAATATAAAACATACAACTATGATTTTAAGTAGAAAATTATCCGATGCTCTCAATGAGCAGATATTGGCAGAGATGTGGTCTTCCAATCTTTATTTATCCATGTATATCCATTTTAGCCAGATCGGTCTGGACGGCTGTGCACATTGGATGAAAAAGCAATCACAGGAAGAACTGGAACATGCGTATAAAATGATCGATTACTCCATTCAGCGTGGCGGACAGGTGAAACTGGATCAGGTCAATGTGGTTCCGACCGCTTTCGGTACACCGCTGGAAGTATTCGAGCATGTTTATTCGCACGAAGTACATGTATCGGAGCTGATCGACAAGCTGGTAGACATCGCCCACGCTGAAAATGACAAGGCTACGCAGGATTTCCTTTGGGGATTCGTTCGTGAGCAGGTGGAAGAAGAAGCTACAGCCAAGAACATCGTCGAAAAGCTGAAGCTGTACGGCGAACATCATGTGGCGATCATGGATCATCATCTCGCCAAAAGATAGAGACACAACATCCTATTACTTACTATAGACTTTTATATGAAAGCACCGGATGCGGCTTTTCTGCCATTAAGCGGCATCCGGTTTATTCGACAGCCTTCAAAATGGCTTTCCCCCAGAACTCACCCAGCACCGCCGCGCCTTTCTCGTTGGGATGGAGATAGAAGGTTCCGGCATTCCCGTCTTCAGGGAAAAGGTCGGTCAGGTAGTTTGCCTTGAAATAATCGAATGCCTCCGTGTCGCCCATGAACACTTGTCCGGGGAAACGTTTGGCATATTCTTCCACGAGTGATTGCAGTACCGGATAGTAACTCTGCAAACGGTTCAGCCCCTCCTTCAGATACATCGCTCCGTTGTACGTGTTCGGACTGTACCATACCGGACGGTTCAGGACGATCTTGCAATTCGGGTACAAGGCGAGCAACTGGTTGATGATGGTTTTCATGTTTTCCTCGTATTTCTCCGGCGAAGCGGGTGCACCGTTCGGACCGGTGATGGCGCTGTCGTTCGTCCCCAGCATAATGGAAAAGATCAGGGTCGCCCAGGTTTCATCGGCAAACTTGTCGGCGGCGGCTCTCGCTTTCGGGAACAGGGTTTCCGTAGCCGGAAGATAATCCGTAGTCGTGCAGCCGCTTACTCCCTGGTTGGAGTATTTGACCGAAGTGACGGAGGGTTGTTTGGTCAGGTACAAGGCAGCTTTCACCGGAGGGGCATCGTGCGCAGGGTCTGCGATCAATGCTCCGGCAGTAATACTGTTTCCTATAAATATGATATTCATGCTCTTTTTATTTTCCGCCTTCATAAAAGGGTTACTGATTGCCAGTCCCAGCAGCAGGCAGGCTATTTTCGCGATCTGTTTCATATCCGTTCAGTTGAGTTAGATTATTTGTCTGCGAAGATAAAAATAAATCAACTATTTCGGGGTGCTTTTTCAACCAAACTTTTGCGCCTTCCAGCTCGCGTAACGGATAGTCTTCCATGATGTTCATCAGTTCACTCAACTGTTCGTTGGTGAATCTGAAGTTTTTGAAGAAGGCTGCCACAAATGGGTGCGTCTCGGAGAAGCCTTTGGTGGCAACGGTTGCGATATGCTCGGTATCGCCATAAACACCTTTGTCGTCATCGAGAAACTTGAGGTCATAACGGGCAAACATCCAGTGGGGGGTCCAGCCTGTGACAACGATCCAATCGTTATGCTCTACGGACTTCTGCAGGAAGGCGGTCATGGTCGGGCCGCTGGAAGGCATTAATTTGAGTTGCAGGTCGTAATCGTTTACGGCGTCTTCCGTCAGGTTCATCAGGCTGGCACCGATATCGATACCGATAATTTCGCCTTTGAAGCGTTCCTTATTGGCATTCAGTTCTTCGATCGTATTGATCGTCACGTAGGACGGGACGGCCAGACCTAAACGGGCGTTCTTAAAAGGGATGCCGATCGTTTCCAGGCGGTCGCCGTATTTCTTCATGTAGTCGACATGGGTATTCGGAAGCCAGGCATCCAGAAAGAGGTCGACTTTTCCGGCTGCTACCGAGGTGAAGATCGGGGCGATGTCGGCATTCTTCAATATCACCTTGTAGCCCTGCTCCTCCAGCATCGCCTTGGCAAGATAACTCATGGCGATGCCTTCCGACCAGTTCACGTAGCCGATGGAAATTTCTTTCGGGTCTTTGGCACGGTTACAGCTGACCAGGAACATCAGGACAGCCAGCAGCAGAATCAGGTTGATAAGTATAAATAATCTTTTCATATAAATTCTTTTATGGAGTGAATAACTAAGGGCCGCTTATTTCTTGCGGACAAATCCCTGGGTAATACGGTCGAGGATGATCGCGAGGATCACGACGGCAATGCCGCCTTCAAAACCGAGGCCGATCTTCATCTGGGTGATTCCTTTGAGGACTATCTCGCCCAAACCGCCTGCCGAGATCATCGCAGCGATGACTACCATCGAGAGCGCCATCATGATTGTCTGATTGACGCCGGTCATAATCGTCGGCAATGCCAAAGGAAGCTGTACTTTGAATAGCAACTGTCCGGAGGTGGCACCAAAAGAACGGGTCGCCTCGACGATATCTTCCGGTACCTGCCGGATACCGAGGTCCGTCAGACGAACTACGGGCGGCATGGCAAAAATAACGGTCGCGAATGCACCTGGTACGGGCCCCAATCCGAAGAACAAGACTGCGGGAATCAGGTAAACGAAGGCGGGCATGGTCTGCATCAGGTCCATGACAGGGCGGATTATCTTGGAGGCAACCCGGTTACGCGCCGTCCATATTCCCAGCGGTACACCGAGTACCAAGGCAATCACGGTAGAGGACAGGACTAATGCGACGGTCTGCATAGTCTGTTCCCAAAAGCCCATTCCGTAGATCAGAAGCAACCCCAGTAGTGTCAGAGCGGCAGTCCCTTTTCCGGCTTTATACCAAGCCAATACGGTCAGGGCTGCAATCATTATAAAAAAAGGTATCCATAACAGGCCGTTCTGGAAGGCATCGATAAAGCCTCCGATCAGGTTATTGACGACATCAAAAAAATGCGCCCAGTGTTCCGTCATCCAGTTGATGACGATTTCTATATATTTTCCGATATTGATCATAAATCTATTGCGTTTTGAATTATTTCTTCTATTTCTTTTTCGTCTTTTCCTGTCATTTCAATGATGATGGCGGACGGAGGGATAACGCCCAGCAAACGGTTGTTCTCATCGACTACCGGCAATGCCTGCCGTACTTTGGACAGCAGAGGGAGCATATCTTCCACAATGGTGTTTTCGAGGACGGACGGGACTTCTTTTTTGATAATGGAGCCGATATCCTTCCCGCCTTCTTTCCGCAGGTTCAGTACATCTTTATAGTGTATCTCTCCGATGAATTGGTCATCATTGCCGATGACGGGCAGTGCGTAGAGGCGTCTTTCGCGCATCTTCCGGAGGATGGTTTCCGGACCGTCTCTTTTGATCCTGACAACAATGGGTTGCCTGAGCATGATCGACGAGGCTGTTACGATTCGGCCGCGGTCCACGCTTTCCGTAAAACGGGTGACGTAATCGTTGGCAGGGTCGGTCAGTATCTCTTCCGGCGTTCCCACCTGCACGATGACACCGTCTTTCATAATGGCGATACGGTCGCCCAGCTTGATCGCCTCGTCCAGGTCGTGGGTGATAAAAACGATCGTCCTTTTCATCTTCTCCTGCAAGAGCAGCAACTCGTCCTGCATCTGTTCACGGATCAGCGGGTCGAGTGCAGAGAAGGCTTCATCCATCAAAAGGACCTCGGGATTGTTTGCCAGGGCACGTGCCAGTCCGACGCGCTGCTGCATTCCGCCTGACAGTTCATCGACCCGCTGGTTTTCGTACCCTTTCAGACCGACCTGAAGGATGCTCTCCAGGGCTTTCTTTTCGCGTTCCTGTTTAGGGACACCTTGCAGTTCGAGGCCGAAGGATACGTTATTCAGGACAGTGCGGTGAGGCAGCAGTCCGAAGTGTTGGAAAACCATCGCCAGCTCTTTTCGCCGTATCTGCAACAGTTCCTTGTCCGACGAACGGGTTATATCTATCCCGTTCACCCGAATCTCTCCCATCGTCGGCTCGTTCAGCCGGTTGATACAGCGTAATAAGGTCGATTTACCGCTGCCGGAAAGCCCCATAATGACAAACATCTCGCCTTCTTCTATTTCCAGGTTCGCGTTACGCACGGCAACGGTACAGCCTGTTTCTTTTAGTATTTCCTGTTTGCTTTTCCCTTTCAGGATCATCTTTTTCGCCCGGCTCTTTTCGGGACCGAAAAGGATGGATAAGTTTTTTATTTCTATTTTTGCCATATATTGATTATTACTTAGGTTTATGAAACAAGGGGGCGTGCTCCGGCTCAGACTGGCCGGACAAGCAAAATTCCTCTTCCGGACGCACGCAGTGAATCCGAAATGACTTTTTAATCGTAAATTTATCTGCTAATTTTAATACCTTAATGGTAGACCAAATTTTACCCTTTCGTCTATATAACAAGTAAGCCTTGAATATGTTCATTTATATCAGAAAGTTCATGCAAATGGAGGCATCCGATAGGCTTAGTTTCAGGAAATAAAGAATTATCTTATTTTTGAATGAAATTACATGAAGAAGATCGTACCTGACGAAAGATGATAACCAATCATATTCAGGAAACCTATCGGTTGCCTGCTAAACAAAAGAAGCGTGGAAACTGTTGATATATAGACATTGAGGCTCTCGACAGGCCCCCCAACAATATATATAACAGTACCACGCTCTTATCCATATACACGAATCAATTTCTACAATTCTCTCGGTGTGTATAAATAGAAAAGAACATTTGCATTTACAGTACTATTATTTGTTGGGATGAAATTGTCGAGATTTCAATGTCAAATAATATTTAAAAACGCTTATGTCTAACTAACAAATTGCCCATGTTGCAACACCTTGCATTTCATGTGCGGAACAAAGATACACAGAAGATTCAAATAATCAATTTTTCGCTAAAAAATATATACATATCTTCTATTCCTTCCTCCAATTCCCAGACTCTACAAAAAGGACAACTTTTTTTATAACTTAGGTATAAGCCGAGTCAACCGATCTTATATATTAGACAATAGTAGTCAACTAAAATCATTAAACTACATTGCTTAAAGTGTTTCATTAGGATGAAACAAGTGTTTCACCTAGTAGAAACAACTGTTCCACTAGGGTGAAACACTTTTCAGGTGAGCTTTTATATAAACACCGACTGTTTGATTCATTTCTGTTTTTAAGGATACTGAAAACTGATTTAGCACGAACTAATTTCGTTTATCTATTCGGTAATTCGGAGATAAACATGTACATTTGCATTTTAAAGTATTCAATTAAATCTGTATCACAATGAAGACGCAATTATGCCAAAAGCTTGTAGCTCTTTTTCTCATAAGTATAATTGTCAGCGGTTGTAACACCGGGACAAAAAAAACGGCGGATAATGATATTACATTCGATTCAATCAATGTGGACAAGACCTATCATCTTCTGGAAAACCCGGAGAATCCGAATTGTAACCTTCAGATAAATTTCACTTATCCGGCTAAATATGACGACAAAGAGATCCTGAAAAAGATACAGCAGCAATTTGTGTCTGCATACTTCGGGGACAGTTACGAAAAGTTATCTCCGGAAGAAGCGGTAGCCAAGTACACGGAGGATTATCTGAATAATTATAAGGACCTGGAGGGCGAATATAAAGAAGAAGTGGCAAAAGCCGATGAAACGCCGGTCGGAGCCTGGTTCTCTTATTACGAAATGTCTACCAACGATATTGTCTATAACCAGAACGATATCCTCAGTTACTCAATCTACGTAGAAAACTATACCGGAGGGGCGCATGGCTCGCATGCGACCGCCAACCATGTCATCAACATGAAAACCGGTGCCCCAATCACGGAATCCGATATTTTCATCGAAGATTTCCAGGACGACCTGGCGCAGATCCTTGTAGACCGGATCGCCAAACAGAACAGCGTGGAGAATGCCAAGGATCTGGAAAACATCGGTTTCTTCAGCATCGACGAGATTTTCCCGAACAACAACTTCCTGATCGACGAAAATGGGATTACCTATACATTTAATGAATATGAGATAGCAGCCTATGTGGTCGGAGCAACGAGTGTACATCTCCCCTATGAAGAGATACAGTACCTGCTCAAGAAAGAGAGTCCGATCGCACATCTGGCATTTTAAATACAATCTATGGAACTGATAAAAACTTATTTTCCGGAGCTAAACGAAACGCAACTTGCACAATACGAAGCTCTGTACGACTTATATACAGACTGGAATGCAAAGATTAACGTCATATCGCGCAAGGATATCGAGAATCTTTATCCGCATCATGTGCTCCATTCGCTGGGGCTAACCAAGATGATGAAATTCAAAAACGGTTCTACCGTAATGGATATCGGCACGGGAGGCGGATTTCCGGGTATTCCGCTGGCTATCTTCTTTCCTGAAGTACAATTCCATTTGGTAGACAGTATCGGGAAAAAGATCAAGGTCGGGCAAGCCGTTGCCGAAGCGATCGGTTTGAAGAATGTCACTTTCCGTCATTGCCGCGCTGAAGAAGAAAAGCAACTGTTCGACTTTGTTGTCAGCCGGGCTGTTATGCCGCTGGGCGACCTGGTTAAGATTTCCCGTAAAAACATACGGAAGGAACAACAGAACGCACTGCCGAATGGTTTAATATGCCTGAAAGGCGGTGAGTTGGAACACGAAATACAGGCTTTTCGGAAACAAGCGATTGTTGTCGAGTTAGGCGACCATTTCAAAGAAGAATTTTTTAGTACTAAAAAAGTAGTTTACGTACCATTATGATCACAATAAAAGCGTTTGAGTTCAATTACTTCCAGGAAAACACATTCGTGTTGTATGATGATACCAAAGAGGCGGTTATTATCGATTGCGGATGCCTTCGTCCGTCGGAAGAAAAAGAATTAAGTGATTTCATTGCAGAGAACAAACTGACGGTAAAGCATCTGTTATGTACTCACTTGCATCTGGATCATATCTTTGGTAATCCGTTCGTATTCAAAACATACGGGCTGTCACCGCAAGCGCACAGGCTCGATGTGGAACAGCTTCCGTCACCTGATAAGCAGGCGCAGGCTTTCGGATTGCCGGGACATTATCAACATATTCCGGTCCAGAAACTGTTGGTCGGCAATGAAGTGGTCAAGTTCGGCCATTCGGAGTTGCAGGTACTGACTGTTCCCGGTCATTCTCCCGGAAGCGTTGCCTTCTATAATAAGAAGAACGGTTTCGCCATCGTGGGAGATGCCTTATTTGCCGGAAGCATCGGACGTACGGACTTGTGGGGCGGCAATCAGGATGTATTGATCGCTGCCATCAACGATAAGTTGTTGTCACTGCCGGACGAAACGGTCATTTACCCCGGACATGGCCCGGAAACGAGAGTTATCGACGAAAAATTAAACAATCCTTATTTATAAAACACATTAAATACTATGGACACAAATAAATTTGTAAACCGCCACGTCGGCATTGCAAAGGAAGATATTCCGGCTATGCTTGAAGCTATCGGTGTTAAATCGGTTGACGAACTGATTGACCAGACAATCCCGGCCAATATTCGTCTGAAAGAACCTCTGAACCTTCCGGAGCCAATGACTGAAAGGGAGTTTGCAGAACATATCGCAGAACTTGCCTCCAAAAACGAAGTCTTCACTTCTTACATCGGAATGGGATGGTATGACACAGTTTGTCCTGCTCCTATCCAGCGTAATGTTTTTGAAAATCCGGTATGGTACACTTCATATACCCCGTATCAGGCAGAAGTTTCTCAGGGACGCCTCGAAGCGTTGCTGAACTTCCAGACTGTCATCAGCGAACTGACAGCTCTGCCCCTGACCAACTGTTCTCTGCTGGACGAAGCTACCGCAGCAGCAGAGGCTGCCACGATGTTTTACGGAACTCGCAGCCGCGCACAGGCAAAGGCAGGAGCTAACACTTTATTTGTAGATGAAAATGTTTTTGAATCTACATTGGCCGTGATCCGAACACGTATGGTTCCGCAGGGAATCAATGTTGTGGTCGGCAATTACAAGACATTTACATTCACCCCTGAAGTATTCGGTGCGATCGTACAGTTCCCGAATGCAGACGGTTCGGTTGAAGATTACAAAGAATTCATCGCGAAAGCCAATGCGAACGAAACCCGTGTTGCCGTAGCTGCCGACCTGATGAGCCTGGTATTGCTGACTCCTCCGGGAGAATGGGGTGCCGATGTCGTATTCGGTAGTAGCCAGCGTTTCGGTATACCGATGTTCTACGGCGGTCCTTCTGCTGCATTCTTCGCTACGAAAGATGAATACAAACGTGCTATCCCGGGACGTATCATCGGTATCTCGAAAGATGCTTACGGACACCCGGCTTACCGCCTGGCTTTACAGACACGCGAACAGCATATCAAACGCGAAAAGGCAACTTCCAACATCTGTACCGCACAGGCTTTGCTGGCTACAATGGCCGGATTCTATGCCGTTTATCACGGAGCAGATGGGTTGCGCAACATCGCCGGACGTATCCATGCTTCTGCCGGATTCCTGGCTGCCGAATTGGAAAAGTTAGGCTACAAACAGCTGAATAAAGATTATTTCGATACCTTGAAGATCGAACTACCTGCCAACGTATCCGTCAACGCGCTCCGCGAGATCGCATTGGAATGCAAGGTGAACCTTCGCTACTTCGAAGGCGGTCAGGTAGGCATCAGTATCGACGAAACAACACAGCCTACGGATATAGGCGTCTTGTTGTATATCTTCGCCGGTGCTGCCGGAAAAGATTATATGCTGGAAGAAGCGATCCCGGAAAAGACTTATTTCGATCCGAAATTCGCTCGTACTTCGGACTTCCTGCAAGAAGATGTATTCAAGAAATATCGTACGGAAACCGAGTTGATGCGTTACATCACCCGCCTGGGACGCAAAGACGTATCGCTGGCTCAGTCAATGATCTCTTTGGGATCATGTACGATGAAGCTGAATGCTGCTTCTGAAATGCTTCCGTTAAGCCGTGCAGAGTTTATGAATATTCACCCGTATGCCCCGGAAGAACAGGTAGAAGGTTACAAAGAGCTGATCGAGAACCTGTGCTGCTACCTGGCTGAGATCACCGGATTCAAAGGTGTTACCTTACAACCGAACTCAGGTGCTGCCGGCGAATATACAGGTCTCCGCGTTATCCGCGCTTACCTGGAAAGCATCGGACAAGGACATCGCAATATCGTATTGCTGCCTGCTTCGGCTCACGGTACAAACCCGGCGAGTGCCATCCAGTGCGGTTATACGACTGTTACCGTTAAATGTGACGAGAACGGCAATATCGACCTGGAAGATTTCCGTGCCAAAGCGGAAGCTAACAAGGAGAATCTGGCTGCCAGCATGATCACTTATCCGTCTACACACGGTATTTTTGAAGCCGACATTAAAGAAATGTGCGACATCGTTCACGCTTGTGGGGGTCAATTATATATGGACGGTGCCAACATGAACGCCCAGGTAGGATTGACAAATCCGGGAACCATCGGCGCAGACGTTTGCCACCTGAACCTGCACAAGACATTTGCATCGCCTCACGGTGGTGGCGGCCCGGGTGTCGGTCCGATCTGCGTAGCCGAACATCTGGTTCCGTTCCTGCCTTCTCATCCGGTAGCCTGGGGCAGCGATCTGAATACAGTTTCTGCCGCTCCTTACGGAAGTGCTGGTATCCTGCCGATCACATACGCTTATATCCGCATGCTGGGTACAGAAGGATTGGAAACCGTTACAAAAACAGCCATCCTGAATGCGAACTATCTGGCTTCTAAATTCAAAGATACGTACGGTATCGTCTATACAGGTGCCACAGGACGTGTCGGCCATGAGTTGATCCTCGAATGCCGCGGCGTAAAAGAAGCATCCGGTATCGACGAAGGCGATATCGCCAAACGTCTGATGGACTTCGGTTACCATGCTCCTACGCTCTCATTCCCGGTACACGGTACCCTGATGGTCGAACCGACCGAAAGCGAAAGCAAAGCCGAACTCGACCGCTTCGCCGAAGTAATGGACTGCATCTGGAAAGAGATCAAAGAAGTAGAAGAAGGTAAGGCATCCAAAGAAGATAATGTGCTCAAAAATGCTCCGCATCCTGAATACGAAGTAACAGCCGATGAATGGAAGCATGAATACCCTCGTAGTAAAGCAGCTTTCCCACTGGAATGGTTGCATGACAGTAAATTCTGGATCAATGTGGCACGCGTAGACAATGCATACGGTGACCGTAACCTGATTCCGACTCTCTGTGCTTGTGAAATTTAATAACAAACAAATCTGAATGAAAAAAGTATTTATCGCTTTAGCAGCCGTTGCCCTTCTGGCAACGGCTTGCACGAAAGCACCGGAATCAAAAATCAAAGTGTACGGCTGGCAAGGCGAAGGAGGTAACACGACCGAAGAGACCTTACAAGCCGATTTTAGTAAATGGAAGTCTCATGGCCTGGACGGTATGTGCTATAATGCCGGACACGACTTACAGAAAATTCAGCGTGCAGCGAAAGTCGCTCATGCAAACGGTATGGAATATCATGCCTGGATCCCTGCCATGCTGCAAGGAGGTATGGATTCAACCCTTTATGCCGTAAACCGTAAAGGTGAACCTGCTTACGAAGTACAGGCATATGTTCCTTATTACAAATGTCTTTGTCCGAACCATGAAGGTACGGCAGAATTCCTTACTGACCTGTATGGCAAAGTGGCTGATATCCCGGAAGTGGATTATGTCCACCTGGACTACATCCGCTATGTAGACGTGATCCTGGCAAAAGGTCTTTGGGAAAAATACGGCTTAGTGATGGATGAAGAATATCCGACTGCCGACTATTGCTATTGCGATAAATGTGTAGCCGACTTCAAAGCTGCTACCGGCATCGACATCAAATCGGTTGAAGATCCTTCCAAATGCAAAGAATGGGCACAATTCCGCTGCGACCTGATCACAAAGCTGGTCGACCGCATTGCCGATACTGTTCACGCAAAAGGTAAGAAGGTAAGTGCTGCCGTATTCCCCGGTCCTGACTCTCATGCCAAATGGATGGTTCGCCAGGAATGGAACAAATGGAATATCGATGCATTCTTCCCAATGAACTACAACGATTTCTACCTGGAAGATGCTGCCTGGGTAGGCAAAGTGACCAAAGAAGAAGTGAACTCTGTCAAGGGAGAAAAACCTGTTTACAGCGGTCTGTTCATCTGTCGCGACTGGCAAAACAAAGCCAACATCAAAGATCCGGAAGGACACGGATTGATCCCGTCGGAGATTGAAGAAGCCGTTCGCGGATCAATGGAAGCCGGTGCAGCCGGTGTGGCTCTGTTCACACCAGGTAACATGACTGACGAACACTGGAAAGCTTTCGACAAGGCTATTCATCAAACTTACACTGTAAAGAAATAAAAAAAGACTTACACGAAATGTAAATACACGCAGGTATACGCAGCTCTAATTTTCTCATCTGCCTATACCTGCGTTTTACGTTTTATATTCTATATTCTAAAAACAAATAACTATCACATGAACACAACGACAAAGAAAGAGAAAATCAAATTCAGTAAAGCGTTTTGGGTAGCCAATACCGTCGAACTATTTGAGCGTGCTGCCTACTACGGCGTATTTATCGTAATAACCCTTTATCTCAGCCGCATCCTCGGGTTCAACGACATACAGGCGGCAACTATCGCCGGAACATTCTCTGCATTTCTTTATTTTCTCCCGACTTTCGCCGGTGCATTGGCCGATAAGATCGGATTCCGTAATTCCATGCTGCTGGCTTTTTCTTTACTGACTATCGGTTATGCCGGTCTAGGACTTTATCCTACCTGGCTTCAGTCTGCCGGACTGGTCGAATACGGGACTACGACTACATTTACCGGATTGCTTGAAAGTAATCTTCGTTATGGGATTATCCCAATCATGATACTGATCGTTATCGGCGGTTCATTCATCAAGAGTGTGATCTCCGGAACGGTGGCAAAAGAAACGACTCCCGAAACCCGTGCCAAAGGTTTCTCCATATTCTATGCAATGGTAAATATCGGAGCTTTCTCCGGCAAAACGATTGTAAAACCATTGCGCGAAGCATTAGGGAACGAAGGATTGATCACCCTCAACTATTTCTCCGCTTCGATGACTTTTCTCGCCTTACTCGCGATCTGGTTCTTCTATAAAAGCAGCCAGCATTCAGGAGAAGGAAAGACATTCGGACAGATATGGAAAGCATTGATCAAAGTATGTACGAACGGTCGCCTGATTATACTGATCTTTATCATCTCCGGATTCTGGATGGTTCAGCACCAGTTGTATGCAACCATGCCTAAGTATGTTTTACGTTTGGCAGGAGAAGGGGCTTCTCCCTCCTGGTATGCCAACGTAAACCCGTTGGTGGTTGTGCTGACCGTTAATTTGGTTACCCAGTTAATGCGTAAAAAAACAGCGCTGACCTCTATGACATTCGGCATGTTCATTATGCCGATATCCGCACTTTGTATGGCTTCGGGAAATATGCTCGATGGAAATACAACGATTCTGGGTATGCATCCGGTTGCCTTTATGATGGTAGTCGGTATCGTTTTCCAGGGATTGGCTGAGACATTTATATCTCCCCGTTTCCTCGAATATTTCTCATTGCAGGCCCCCAAAGGAGAAGAAGGGTTATATCTAGGCTTCAGTCATCTCCACTCGTTCCTGTCGTCCATTCTCGGATTCGGATTATCCGGTTTCTTACTAAGCAAATATTGTCCGGAACCGACCCTGTTCGCTACGCATGAAGAATGGGTGGCAGCCAGTACCAATGCCCATTATATCTGGTACTACTTTGGAGCAATCGCTTTAGTATCGGCATTTGCCCTGATTATTTATGGTCAGGTGGTAAAACGATTGGATGCAGCAAAAGCCAATTAAACATGGGGAAAAGCACCTGTCAGAGTGCTCAAAAAACCCTAAAGTGTGCACATTTCAGGTTAAAGTTGTTTGATATAAAGAATGTTTGACTACTTTTGCAATCGGTAATTTTTTTACTAATTACCGAATAATTTTCAGACAATAGAAATCTAATATTCCTATTTAATATGAGTTTAAGAATTATTGTTTTAGCGAAGCAGGTTCCGGACACACGCAACGTGGGAAAGGATGCGATGAAAGAAGACGGAACGGTAAACCGTGCCGCACTTCCCGCCATCTTTAACCCGGAAGACCTGAACGCATTGGAACAGGCCCTACGCCTGAAAGATGCCTACCCCGGATCAACTGTTACATTGCTGACTATGGGCCCGGGACGTGCCGCCGAAATTATCCGTGAAGGTTTATACCGCGGAGCAGACGGCGGCTTTTTGTTAACCGACCGCGCCTTTGCCGGAGCCGATACATTGGCTACTTCATACGCTTTGGCTACGGCTATCAAAAAAATTAATGATTATGACATCATCATCGGTGGCCGTCAGGCTATCGACGGAGATACAGCACAGGTTGGTCCCCAGGTAGCAGAAAAGCTGGGATTGACACAGATCACTTACGCTGAAGAAATCCTGAATGTGGATGAAGCAGCACGCCGTATCACCGTTAAACGTCATATCGACGGAGGTGTGGAAACCGTAGAAGGTCCGCTGCCTATCGTCATCACAGTAAACGGCTCGGCAGCTCCCTGCCGTCCGCGCAATGCCAAACTGGTACAGAAATACAAACGTGCCATGGGTGCACAGGAAAAAGCAGCCCACCCGACTGCCTGCCATCCTGATGTTCCGAGCGAACTGCCGTATGCAGATCTTTACGAAAAACGCCCGTACCTGAATATCCAGGAATGGAGCGTGAACGACGTAAACGGAGATCTGACACAGTGCGGTCTGTCCGGTTCACCTACAAAGGTAAAGACTATACAGAATATCGTGTTCCAGGCAAAGGAAAGCAAAACGCTGACCAGCGCGGATAAGGATATAGAAGAGATGATTGTTGAACTGTTAGCTAACCATACCATCGGATAAGATTATGAATAACGTATTTGTATATTGTGAGATTGAAGGCACAACCATTGCCGATGTAAGTCTCGAACTTCTGACCAAAGGTCGTAAGTTAGCGAATCAGTTAGGTTGCCAGCTGGAAGCAGTTGTTGCCGGTAGCGGCCTCGAAGGTGTAGAAAGCCAGGTACTGCCTTACGGTGTCGACAAAGTACACGTGTTCGATGCTCCGGGCCTGTTCCCTTACACTTCACTGCCCCACTCTTCTGTCCTGATCAACCTGTTCAAGGAAGAAAAACCTCAGATCTGCCTGATGGGTGCTACCGTTATCGGTCGTGACCTGGGTCCTCGTGTATCTTCTGCACTGACCAGCGGCCTGACTGCAGACTGTACTTCATTGGAGATCGGTCCTCACGAAGATAAACGGGCAGGTATCACGTATGAAAACCTGTTGTATCAGATCCGTCCAGCTTTCGGTGGTAACATCGTGGCAACCATCATCAACCCGGAACACCGTCCTCAGATGGCTACCGTTCGCGAAGGTGTGATGAAGAAAGAGATCCTGGATGCCAATTATAAAGGCGAAGTGGTAAAACACGACGTAGCAAAATATGTATCCGATGCTGATTATGTAGTAAAAGTAATCGACCGTCACGTTGAAAAAGCGAAACACAACCTGAAAGGTGCTCCTATCGTAGTTGCCGGAGGTTATGGCGTAGGGTCGAAAGAAAACTTCAACCTGCTGTTCGAATTAGCTAAAGAACTTCATGCAGAAGTAGGTGCCAGCCGTGCTGCTGTCGACGCCGGTTTCTGTGACCACGACCGCCAGATCGGACAGACCGGTCTGACCGTTCGCCCGAAACTCTATATCGCCTGCGGTATTTCCGGACAGATCCAGCACATTGCCGGTATGCAGGACGCAGGTATTATCATCTCTATCAACAACGACGAGAACGCTCCGATCAACACCATCGCTGACTATGTGATCAACGGTTCGGTTGAAGAAGTGATCCCGAAGATGATCAAGTATTACAAACAGAACAGTAAATAAGATATGGCTAACTTTTATTTAGATAATCCCAGCATGAAACATCACCTGCATCACCCGTTGATGCAGCGGATTGTCGAGCTGAAAGAACGCGGCTATGCCGACAAGGATAAATATGACTATGCGCCTCAGGATTTCGAGGATGCAATGGACAGCTACGAAAAGGTACTGGAAATTGTAGGTGAAATCTGTGGTGAGATCATCGCTCCCAATGCAGAGGGCGTAGACCATGAAGGTCCGTCTGTTGCTGGTGGACGTGTGACGTATGCCAAAGGTACTCAGGAAAACCTGGATGCCGTACGCAAAGCCGGCCTGATGGGTATTGCAATGCCCCGCCGTTACGACGGCCTGAACTTCCCGATCGTTCCTTACATCATGGCAGCCGATATGGTATCGCGTGCCGATGCAGGTTTTGAAAACCTTTGGGGATTGCAGGACTGTGCGGAAACACTATATGAATTCGGTAACGACGACCAGCGTCAGCGTTATATCCCGCGTGTTTGTGCCGGAGAAACGATGTCGATGGACCTGACAGAGCCGGATGCAGGTTCCGACCTACAGTCTGTTATGCTGAAAGCTACTTACTGCGAAAAGGACGATTGCTGGTATCTGAACGGCGTAAAACGTTTCATTACCAACGGTGATGCCGATATTCACCTGGTACTGGCACGTTCCGAAGAAGGCACACGCGACGGTCGTGGTTTGTCCATGTTCATCTACGACAAACGCAACGGTGGTGTGAATGTTCGCCGTATCGAGAACAAGATGGGTATCAAAGGATCCCCTACTTGCGAATTGGTATTCAAGAATGCTAAAGCCGAACTTTGCGGTGACCGCAAACTTGGTTTGATCAAATATGTAATGGCATTGATGAACGGTGCCCGCCTGGGTATCATGGCACAGGCAGTAGGTTTGAGCGAAGCGGCTTACCGCGAAGGTTATACCTATGCAACGGAACGTAAACAGTTCGGCAAAGCGATCATCGAATTCCCGGCTGTATATGAAATGGTAGCCCTGATGCGTGCCAAAGCGGACGCTTCCCGTTCCATGCTTTACGAAACAGCTCGTTTCGTAGATGTTTACAAGGCGTTGGACGATATATCCAAAGAACGTAAGCTAACTCCGGAAGAACGTCAGGAAATGAAGAAATACAGCAAACTGGCTGATGCATATACCCCGATGGGTAAAGGTATGACCACCGAATATGCCAACCAGAATGCATATGACGCAATCCAGATCCACGGTGGTTCAGGTTTCATGAAAGACTATGCCTGCGAACGTATCTACCGTGATGCCCGTATCACAAACATCTACGAAGGTACTACCCAGTTGCAGGTGGTTGCAGCGATCCGCCACGTCACCACAGGTACTTACCTGGCTCAGATCCGTGAATACGAAGCCATCGAATACAAACCGGAACTGGAAGGTCTGAAGAACAAGCTGAAAGCAATGACCGACAAGTACGAAAAAGTAGTTGCCGCGGTTACAGAAACCAAAGACAACGAATACATCGACTTCCAGGCACGCCGTATGGTAGAAGCTGCCGCTCATTGTGTCTTCGGTTACCTGTTACTTCAGGATGCCAACAAAGACGACAGTTACCGCCGTTCAGCCGAAGTATATATCAACTACGGCCAGGCAGAAGTTGACAAGATCGAATCTTTCATCAACAACTTCAACCGCGAAGATCTGGCGTATTACAGACAAGCATAATACAACCATCTCATAAAAAAGAAAATCCGGGTATCGTTTGATATCCGGATTTTTTATTTCTACATTTGTCCCAACAACCAAACAGTATTAGCTATGAACAATTACAATCCTTTATTACACCACCGTCATAGTATCCGGCTACAAGGATACGATTACTCCCAAGAAGGCCTGTATTTCGTAACGGTATGCACGCATAATATGCAATGCCTATTTGGCAACATCACCAACGGTCAAATGATATTAAACCAATTTGGCCAAATCATCGAATCCGCCTGCCAACAAATCGAACAACAATCCCCCTACATCCGCTTCAACATCTATTGCATCATGCCCAACCACTTCCACGCCATCATCGAAATCACCTCCCCCTGTACGGGCGGTTCGCGAACCGCCCTTTCCCGCCCCACCAAACCTCTCGGCCGCATCATCGGCGCATTCAAAACAATCACAACCAAAAACATTAATCTTATCAATAACACACCAGGCCAACGATTATGGCATCGCAATTATTATGAACATATTATCCGCAATGATTACTCATATCAGAATATATATAATTATATATTGGAGAATCCGGAGAGGTGGGATAGGGATAAATATAGGAGATGAAAGGGGGGATGGGGGCTATGATGGGGATAGAGGCGATGATGGGGATGGGGGGATGGGGCGACGGTAGGGGCGGTTCGCGAACCGCCCCTACAGGGCCTGCCCTATTCAAATAAGCCCCCCCATTCAAATAAGCCCCCCTTATAGCATATTCAGATAGAGGCAAAAGAGCGGCGATGCCACAATATCCATTGCATAATTCCTCGTAACGATAAATAAATCAAAAACGCCATCCATAATGCATGGTTTCCCATTATTTCGTAAAACAGATAATAGACAACGAAGAATGTACCTGAAGCGACCAGCATCGAATAAAGCATCAGGCGGGTAGCCGTAGCCCCGATCAGGATGCCATCCCAAAGAAAAGCGGCAAAACCGGCCAATGGGATAGCCAGCACCCAGTAATAATAAGTTCCGGCAGCCTCTATGACTGTCGTGTCGTTGGTCAATAAACCCAAAAAGCCTTGACCGCCTATCATATACAGAATTGTAAAGGATAATGATAACCCCCAGCCCCAACGGAATAATAGCCGGATCATCCTTTGTAATCCATTCCGGTTCTGTGCACCGACATAACGCCCTGTCATCGCTTCGCCGGCATAGGCAAAGCCATCCATGATATAAGAAAACAAGGTGAACAACTGCATTAATAAGGTATTGACAGCCAATACGACATCCCCCTGCCGCGCCCCTGTCGACGTGAAAAAGGTTGTGACAGCTACCAGGCACAACGTACGGAAAAAGATATCGCTATTTACCTGAAAGAAACGATGCATAGCTGTCCAGCCCAAAATCTCCCGCCAGTGAAAAGGGATTCTCAGTCTTCCGTAATAACGTAGCCAAAGCAGTAAAGCCATAAAAAGTCCGGCGTATTGGGCAATCAGCGTACCCAATGCCACGCCCTCGATCTTCATATCCAACAGATAGACAAAAGCCAGACTCGCCACGATATTCACTATATTTTGTGTAATCGCTATAAACATCGGGAAACGGGAATTCTGCATGCCGATAAACCACCCGGCAAAACCATACAACCCTAGTACAGCGGGTGCTCCCCATACACAGATACTAAAATAAACCGTAGCCAACTCGCGAACCTCAGCGGTAGCATCTATCAAAAGAAAAGCGACTTTCCGAATCGGATACTGAAGCAGTAACAGGCATAAAGCTATAAAAAGCCCTACTCCCACCGCCCGCAACAAAACACGGGTCACCTCTTTCAAATCACGTTTACCAAAAGCCTGCGAAGTCATCCCACTCGTCCCCATCCGCAAGAAACCAAACAACCAATAGATTATATTAAACAGCATCCCTCCCACTGCGATCGCTCCGATATAGGAAGCCGATCCCAAGTGCCCCACAATGGCGACATCAATCAGTCCCAATAGAGGAACGGTTATATTTGAGACAATAGAGGGAATTGCCAGTTGAAGTATCTTTTTATTCATTCTATTTTATTTTACCTGCAAAAATAGCCTTATTTTACAGTCCTACACAATTTTAGCAGCAAAGACATCGTTAATCATAAATAAACCCCATTACCATGTTACACCTGAAAGTTCTTATCAGAAGCTTATTACACAATAAATGGATCACGTTTATTCATGTTGGAGGACTGGCTATCGCCTTTACCTTTGTCCTCCTCCTCTCCTTTTATGTAAGAACTGAATCAAGTGTGGATAAGTTTCATGAACAGGAGGAAAATATCTACCGGGTACTACGCGACAACACCTGCGCCTTCTCCCCTCCTTTCGCCGACTATGTGAAAGAACATGTTGCCGGAATCAAAGCATATACCCGTATATTTGAGATGGAAACAGTACTGAAATATGATGAGAACATATTGAAAACGAAAAACTGTATCTTTGTCGATACCTCTTTCTTCTCAATATTCTCTTTCCCTTTCATATCCGGTGCGCTTCAAGATAAAAATGATGTAGCCATATCGGAAAGCTTCTCCAAAGCCATGTTCGGAAATGACAACCCTTTGGGTAAAACCATACGGATCAACGACAGACTGAGCGTAACAGTATCCGGTATAATAAAAGACTTTGGCGAAAATACACATTTCAGAAAGCCGGATGCAGTTTTTTCATTCGATCTGCTGACTGAATTTTTCGGACAGAACTATCCGGAACAGTACGACTTACCTATGTTTATGCCCGGACTATATGTATTGGCGGAGGAAGGTGTAGACATGAGCCGGAAAGGAGAAGAATTATTCAATCTGGCCCAGCCCTGGTACTGGCTACTGCAAAACGGCCTGAATAAAAGTATTACTTTCCAACCTCTATCCGATGCCTATTTCCATCCTTCCCAATATGGTTTCCCTACCGGAGAACGGGAAGGGAACAAAACCCGCTTGTTTATCATGTCTGCTATTGCACTGGCTATACTGCTGATCGTTGCGATCAACTATATTAATCTCTCTGTTGCACAATCCATGCGGAGAGCCAAAGATATAGGAATCCGAAAAATAGCCGGTGCGGAAAACTTTGGAATCATCCGTCAGGCAATGCTGGAAACGACAGTCGTATGCCTTATTTCTGCCTTACTGGCTTATCTTTTGGTTTTGATTGCTTTGCCATTCTACAATAACTTAGCAGGATATCATATAGGTATCAGAGAGTTGATTAGTGGTGATTTCATGGGAATCTATTTACTGCTGACAGTAATCACCATTTTGCTTATCGGCATAGTACCTGCATTCACACTCACCAGGTTTTCTCCTGCCGCTCTCATCCAGGGAAAAGTTGCTCAGTTGAATACTACTCTTATCCAGAAAGTACTGCTCACATTTCAGTTCTTTGTTTCCACCACATTAATTATCTGTATGCTGATCCTGTTAAAGCAAGAGGCATATATCCGAAAATTCGATTTAGGATTTGATGCCAAAGAGACATTGTATATTCCATTGAACCGTGAGTTTAAAGGAAAAACAGAAACTCTCAAAGAAAGCCTCAAGCAATTGTCAGGCGTTCGGGAAGTATCGTTTTGCAACGGAATGCCAGGCGTTGGTATTATCCCTATGACCTTTGATTACAAAGGAGCTAATTTCGAATTTGAACACATGGAAATAGACGACACCTATTTCCGGTTGATGAATATAGCGGTTGAAAGTTCTGTCATGGAAGATAATAGCTGTTGGTTGAATAAGAAAGCATCCCAAATGCTGGAAGTCTCTTCCGATGAAGAGTTTCTCAAGATAATGGTAAATAAGAATCCCATGACATACAAAATAAAAGGTATCCTGCCGGATATACAATTCGAACCATTATATTCAGAAGCCAAGCCGGTCATTTTCACTAAGATCAACACTGATAACTGGGCCGAATATGCCTTTATCCGTTTTGACTCTATCGGATTAACCTCTTTGATACCGGAACTTGAAAAGGTGTACAAACAGTATTCTTCCATTTTCCCTTTTGAATATTATCTCTTGGAAAATACCTTAAACAAGGCGTATGAGAAAGAATACAGGAACACCAAAATTATTATCGTATTCACCATATTCGCACTACTTATATCCTCTTTGGGTGTTTTTGCTTTAGCTTTCTATTTTTGTCAGGGAAAGCAGAAAGAAATGGCAATCCGAAAAGTAAACGGAGCTACAAACTTTCAGATATGGTCATTAATAGTCAGATACTTTCTCCGGCTGGTACTCATTTCATTTGTTATTGCATGCCCGTTCGCCGGATACTTTATGAATGAATGGCTAAGTAATTTTGTATATAAAACATCCTTAGACCTCTGGATTTTTGCATTAGCAGGCATCGTAGTCTCTATTATCTCGGTGCTGGTAGTAAGTAATCAAAGTTTATGGACGGTACGACAGAATCCGCTGGATGTTTTGAAGTAAACTCAACAAGCTCCACACATATCCACACAACGATGAGGACGATGGTTATTATAGATACCGAACTTCACCTACTAGATTACGAGCCTGACTGAGCGTTGTAATCATTTCTTTATTCAACCATTCTTCTTTCAATATATCATTTACATGTTCGGCTATTGCAATCTCTCTGTGATCTCTATTTTCTGTCATACTGGCGCAACACGCAATACCTTGTAAAATAGAGATATTCTTTGCTACAATACTGTATAACTCTGTCCATATCAGACACATATAATTGATTAACTGATAATGGATCATAATCTTTTATCTGGTTAGGATACCCACAATGGCAACATCGATCAGACCTAATAAAAGAACCGTTATATTCGAAATGATAGAAGGTTTTGCTAGTTGAAGATTTTTTTATTCATGGTGTTGTATATAATAAAAGCTTATTCTTATTTTTGTAGACGAAATTACAGATTACTTTATATATAACATTATTACACAACAATGTTTCAATTATAGATAAAACGCGAACCATAAGTGATAACAAAAACATAGGACATTCGCACTCCCTGTAATACAGATGTTTACATTTTTATTGATAATAAGACAGACATTGTTTATTGTCTTATATCATTATTCGCAGAATCATTCGCTGAAAGTGTTATAAATAAAGCTTTTGGTAAACATGCAGTCGTATCCTTTACGGGTACGTGGATTGAAACATATGATAATTGATAGATTAAAATGGGCTAACAGTCGTATCCTTTACGGGTACGTGGATTGAAACTCTTGAAGCTATTACTCATATCCCTAAAAACCCGAAGTCGTATCCTTTACGGGTACGTGGATTGAAACCTATTTGAACAGGATCATAAGCATGGGACGCATAGTCGTATCCTTTACGGGTACGTGGATTGAAACGAAAAGCCTTTTAAAACAAGAATGGTGCAAGTATTGTCGTATCCTTTACGGGTACGTGGATTGAAACAAATTCTAAGCCTCCATTAACAGCGGAAGATGCGTCGTATCCTTTACGGGTACGTGGATTGAAACAGCTATACCATATTGACGGTTAATTTCCCTTATCGTCGTATCCTTTACGGGTACGTGGATTGAAACAGTCTCATTCTGTAATCTACGTGTAGCATGGCAAAGTCGTATCCTTTACGGGTACGTAAATTGAAACTTAAACCAGCCCATAGAATCGTTCACGTCGCCTTCGTCATACCTTAAGGTACGTGGGTGAAATTCCAAGATGATAATTTGAATAGGTTAAGCCGATATGTCGCATCCTCACAGGTGCATAAACAATCCAGCACACATTTAAATTTAAGGGCTGAGAATAGCTATTTATCAAAAAATAAAATGTAGATTTGTATCCATAGGGGTAATTAATAAAGCTCTGTTTTCTAAGTACAGACTCCTATATTTTAATTAATCAACAGTTAACCTGACAATTATGGAATATCATAATAAAGAATATTGTTTAGAAGTTGAAGGTAAGCTTGCCTGTTTTACCCGCCCTGAAATGAAGATCGAGCGAGTCAGTTATGATGTTATTACACCTTCTGCTGCACGTGCTATCTTTGAAGCCATATTCTGGAAACCTGCCATTCGATGGAATATAACACGGATAGAAGTTTTGAAACCAATAAAATGGATTTCTTTTAAAAGAAATGAAGTAGGGAGTTTGATGAGTCCACGTGCTTCCGACTTATTCATAGAAGACAACCGACAACAAAAGTCCAGTTTGTTATTGAAAGATGTTCACTATAGGATATATGCAGAGCTAGAATTTATTCCACCAAGAAAAAGGAATGCAGAAGAAAAAGACAAAAACACATCAGTGCAAGCCGATGAAAACCCAGGTAAGTATAACGCCATGTTTGAACGCCGAGCTAAAAAAGGACAATGCTTCAATCAACCCTATTTAGGCTGTAGAGAATTTTCCGCTAACTTCACATATATAGATAATCCGATAAAAGGGAATGGTATACAGGAAGATCGCGATTTAGGATATATGTTATATGATATGGATTTCACAAATGAAAAGAATCCCAAACCAATGTTCTTTCGTGCTATTTTGAAACAAGGAGTTTTAGAGGTTCCTGCAATAAACAGTGAGGAGGTACGCCGATGATTTTACAAGCATTATATGATTATTATCAACGTAAAGCGGCTGATCCGGATAGTACTATTGCCCCTAGAGGGCTGGAATGGAAAGAAATCCCCTATCTTATCCTGATTGATAAAGATGGAACATTTGTGGAATTACAGGATACAACAGAAGGTTCAGCAAAACAAAAACGCGCTAAGAAATATTTAGTCGTTAAGAGCAAAGGACGTTCAGGTAGCGGTAGTTGGCAAACCGTAAATATTCTATGGGATCATTTCGGTTACGTTTTGGCACAACCCAAAAACACCGATGAAAAAGGAATGCCTAAAGCATTAGAGGATGCCCGCAAACAAAATAAATCGTTTGTACAGGAAGTGAAACGGATAGCAACACTTTTCCCTTCTAATGAAGAGATTCAGGCTGTATCCCGATTTTATGATATGGCAGAAAATATCGAACGGATAAAAGCAGATCCTTTATGGGAAGAATGTATAAAGAAAGACGGAACAAATTTATCTTTCAAAGTGATCGGTAATACGTCTATTGTTGCAGCAAATCCGGATATAACATCTTTAATAGAATGCAGTTCGGAGGAAAATGAAGAAGAGGGGATATGTCTTATTACCGGAAAAAAAGCACCGATTGCTTTATTAAATAGTGCTATTGCTATACCCGGAGGAAAAAGCGGAGCCAAATTGGTCGGTTTCCAAAAGAAATCAGGGTATGATTCTTATTACAAAGAACAGGGAATGAATGCCCCTATTTCAAAAGAAGCAGAAGATGCCTATACAACAGCACTTAATACGCTTTTAGGAAAAGACTCTTCCAATAAATACCGACTACATGATACATCCGTTGTTTTCTGGTCACAAAAACCAACTAAACTGGAACAAAGTTTTGCTTTCCTTGTATCGGCTCCACCCAAAGATAATCCGGATAAGAATATAGAAGTTATTAAAAGCTTTTTATCTTCTTTGGAATCCGGGGTATTGGATGAAAAAGATAAAACTCCTTTTTATATTTTGGGACTATCCCCTAATGCAGCTCGTATCTCCGTGCGATTTTGGCGTCAGGGGACAGTAGGGGAATTTTCAAGTTATTTCAGACAACATTTTGAAGACCTGGACATAGTAAGAAATAAAAGCAAAAAGGAATATTACTCTCTCTTTAACTTGCTTACTCAGATTTCTTTTCAGAATAAAATGGAAAACCTTCCACCCAATCTGGCAAGTGATTTGACCCAAAGTATTCTGGATAACGGACCTTATCCTGCAACACTGCAAATGCAATGTCTCACTCGGATAAAGGCCGACCGGAATATAACATCCATAAGGGCTGCTATTCTCAAAGCATATTTAAATCGAAAATATAGAAATCGTACTAATAAACCTAAAGATATTATCATGGGATTAGATTTAACAAATACAAATCAGGCATACTTATGTGGCCGCTTGTTTGCTATCCTCGAAAAAATTCAGAGTGATGCAATCCCCGGAGCTAATTCAACCATAAAGGAACGCTATTACGGTGCAGCTTCGACAACACCGGCAACCGTCTTTGGACGTTTACTCTCCTTATCCAGACATCATCTGGCAAAATTAGATACAGGCAAATGTGTCTATTACGAGAAGTTACTACAAGGGGTAATTTCTGATTTGGATAGTAACGGCTTACCGAAATATCTGTCGATAGACGATCAATCCCGCTTTGCGATAGGCTATTATCATCAGAGAGAAGAGTTATATACAAAAAAGGAAACAACAGATAAAGAATAAAAATAATAATTCTATACAATATGGAAACAGCAATAAAAAACCGTTATGATTTCGTCTATTTATTTGATGTACAAGATGGTAATCCCAACGGAGACCCTGACGCAGGTAACTTACCCAGAGTAGACTCCGAAACCGGTGAAGGTCTGGTATCAGATGTTTGTTTGAAGCGAAAAGTCAGAAACTTCATTCAGATAGTAAAAGACTGTGAAAAACCTTATGATATTTTCATTAAGGAAAAAGCTATTTTGAATAACCAGATAGCAGAAGCTCATAAGCAGGAAGATGTAAAAGCGAAAGAAAAAGGAGATAAGACAGAGGCAGCCCGTCAATGGATGTGCCGGAATTTCTATGATATCAGGACATTCGGTGCAGTATTGAGTACCGGAGAGAATGCAGGACAGGTTCGCGGTCCAATCCAATTTACTTTTGCTCGTTCTATTGATCCTATTGTGACAGCAGAGCATAGTATTACCCGCATGGCAGTAGCGACTGAAGACGAGGCTAAAAAACAAAGCGGTGACAACCGTACCATGGGACGAAAATATACAGTACCCTATGGATTATATAAAGCTAACGGATTCATCTCTGCACATTTGGCGACCCAGACCGGATTTAATGAAGATGATCTGAATTTATTCTGGGAGTCATTAAAGAATATGTTCGATCATGATCATTCGGCTGCAAGAGGTATGATGAATGCCCGTAAATTGATCGTATTCAAACATAGTTCAGCACTAGGAAATGCTTCTGCTCATACGTTGTTTAATCTGATTGATGTAAAGTTGAAAAATGAAGCGGTTCCTCCCCGCTCGTTCAATGATTATGTAGTGACTATCGATAAGGATAAACTTCCCGAAGGAGTAGAACTTTTAGATATGATATGATAGAATACGGAGATGAGGATCTGTTGATGCTTTCCGGTATTCAACATATTACATTTTGCGAGCGTCAATGGGCACTTATACATATAGAACAACAGTGGGCTGAAAACAAGCTCACTGTTGAAGGTAACTGGATGCATCAAAAGGTAGATGATCCCCTGTTAATGAACCGCAATAAAGAGGTCGTAACATTAAGATCCGTAACTCTTGTTTCCAGAAGACTGGGACTTTATGGAATATCTGACGTTGTAGAAATGGTTGCGTCATCTTCCGAAGAAAACGCAATACGGCATCCTAAATATCCGGGATTATGGCGATTAATTCCGGTAGAATATAAACGGGGAAAACCAAAGAAAGATCAGATTGACGAAGTCCAGCTATGTGCTCAAGCCATCTGCCTGGAAGAAATGTATGACATTTGTATTGAAAAAGGCTTTTTATATTATGGTGAAACCCGCCATCGGGAAGAGGTTCTGCTAACAAAAGAGTTACGGACTTTAGTTGAAGAAAAGTGCACGAGAATGCATCAGTTATATGAACAGAAACTTCTTCCGCCTGCTATATACAAAGCACACTGCAAGTCTTGTTCCCTGAATGATGTATGCATGCCTAAAGTGCTGACCAAAACACCAAAAGTGAATTCTTACCTTACCCAATTATACGAATAGAGTATGAGAAAATTGTTGAATACGTTGTATGTAACAACTCCGGAAGCCTATCTTACCAAAGATGGGGAAAACGTTGTAATCAGAGTAAAAGAGAAGGATATTTTCCGTATTCCGGTATTGAATATAGAAGGTATCGTTTCGTTTGGATATATGGGAGCATCTCCGGCTTTGATGAAGATGTGCGCCGAGAGAAACGTAGGATTATGTTTCTTAAGTGCTAACGGGCAATTTCAGGGACGGCTTTCGGGACCGGTAAAAGGGAATGTGCTTTTAAGAAGAACGCAGTACAGAATAGCAGATGATGCAAACAAATCGTTGGAGATCAGTCGTATCTGTATAGCCGGGAAGATAGCGAACTCAAGAGCTGTAATAGAGCGATTCAAGAGGGATCATATATCTTCTGATGAACAACTTTCTGTATTTCTATCAGCTTCTGAAAAATTGAAAAGATCGAAAAATCAAGCATTAACAGCAGATTCATCCGATAGCCTCAGAGGAATAGAAGGAGAAGCAGCAACAACCTATTTCTCTGTCTTTAGTCAGATGATTATTGCTCAGCATGAAGATTTTCCTTTTAGCGGAAGAAACCGGAGACCGCCAAAAGATAAAGTAAATGCATTGTTATCGTTTGTGTATACATTATTAAATCATGAGATCCAATCTGCATTAGAGTCTGTTGGACTTGATCCGTATGTTGGTTTTCTGCATACAGATCGTCCGGGTAGGGCTGGGTTAGCGTTAGATATGATGGAGGAGCTGCGAGCTTATATGGCAGACAGGTTGGTTTTGTCATTGATTAATCGCAAACAAATTTCAGGCAAAGGTTTTATCGAACATGGAGATAATGGAATTGTTATGAATGATGATGTCAGGAAAGAGGTTTTATCTGCCTGGCAAAAAAGAAAGAAGGAAACTATTATTCATCCATATTTGAATGAATCTGTTCCCATAGGACTGATTCCATATATCCAGGCAATGTTATTAGCCCGATTCCTGAGAAATGATTTAGATAATTATCCTGTCTTTTTAATAAAATAGCAGTATGTATGTTCTGGTCACATATGATGTAGAAACAATGACTCCTCAGGGACAACGCCGGTTACGACAAGTAGCACGACAGTGCATGAATTACGGGCAACGTGTTCAAAACTCCGTTTTTGAATGTTCTGTGTCTCCTACTCAGTTCACTGAATTAAGATTGAAACTATTAGATATTATAGATAGTAATAAAGATAGTATCCGTTTCTATTTCCTGGGTAATAATTACTCTAAAAGAGTCGAGTATATCGGAGTTGTCACGTCTTATAATGTAGAGGATGAGTTAATAATTTAAGTCTCTGCGAACCTGAAGTGGTAACGGATATACAAGGATGTTCGCTATTTCTGATTTTCAGCATATTATATGCTTTACCTTTCGTTCCACCATAAAGAAATAAGACAGTAAATAAAGTTTCGCATAACAGCATATCTAATATGCTGTAAATGTTTGTGTTATTTATTATGGAGTCGTACCTTATGTAGGTACGTGGATTGAAACTCGTAAAGCGATCAATGCCTTGCGACGCTGATGGTCGTACCTTATGTAGGTACGTGGATTGAAACGATCGTGAACAGATGATCCGGGTCGTGGCGGGAAGTCGTACCTTATGTAGGTACGTGGATTGAAACTGGGCATCAGAGTTTGCACACTTACTCGGCAGTAAGTCGTACCTTATGTAGGTACGTGGATTGAAACCTATCACAGCAAAAAGATTAAAAAAGCGGCTTAGGTCGTACCTTATGTAGGTACGTGGGTTGAAACAATGTAAATACTTAAGTCTTTTTTATCACTCATGAGTCGTATCTTTTACGGGTACATGGATTGAAACTACAATAGGGAAGAGAGAGTATCGCTTTTATGTCGTAACTTATATAGGTACGACTTAATTCATTTACCTATTTAAGGTTATTACCATGTTTCAATCCACATACTTCGTAGAGTATGACAAAACACCTCACAAAGAAACAAATCCAGTCCTTTCTTTATTCTATCAGCAACAGCTCTTCCGCCCAAGCCCCATCCAACACCAGTCCTGCCTGCGGATCATAGCTACTCGGATCCTCCAGAATGAAAACGCCCGAATACTCGATAACTTTGCCACTCCGTGCCAGCTCTTCAAAGTCCCACTTTTTCACAGAGACACTATATTGCTGTAACTTGCGTAATAGCCAAAACTCCGGACCTTTTTCTTTCAACTCCCTAATAAGATCTGCGCCATCACCATAATTGACCAGGATGGAAACAGAGTTCTTATCATCAATCAGGCAGAACTTCTCGGCAGCAGTTGCAAACATAAAGTTCATTTCTGCAAAACCTTTATATAACAAACCTTTTATATCTGCTTTATCAAAGGTATTACAACCACCATAAAAGAGCGTAAAATAACGAGCCATAACAGCCGGATCAAACAAATCCGTACGATCAGACACCCGAAGCAATTCTCTCAAGGCAGTAGCTCCCTTCCCCATCAGACCACGTAAAAGAGTATTCTCTAAATTAAAGACAAAAACCTGACCTAATTGACCCGTATGATTCAGTTTACCTTCCCGATTACACCGGCCTGCCGCCTGTATGACAGAATCCAATCCGGCAAAAGCCCGGTATACCACAGGAAAATCAATATCTACACCGGCTTCCACCAGTTGCGTGCTAATCACCCGAACCGGCTCATTGTTCTTCAGCTTTTCTTTTATCAATTTGATCACCTTCATTATATGTGCGGAACACATCATACGGGACAAGTGTAAAGTTCCTTTTGGCATCCTTTGATAAAGCTCCCGAGCCTCCTTACGGGTATTAACGATACAGAGCACACATTCGTAGCCGGTCAGTTCGTCGGCCAGATCATCGAAAGTCGTTGTCGACTCCGGCCAGTGTAATTCCACACGCTTAAAAGCTTCGAACAGATTTTCATGGGCAGAAGTTATTTCCTCAACCGGACTCTTCAATCCGTTAAAAGCCTCTTGCCCCGTACCGATACGACCGCTGAATACGGGCAACGTAGCGGTAGTAAACAGAACACTCACCTTGAAAACAGATTGCAAACCTTGTAAAACCTCCAACACCGGTCGCAGAAATTCGACCGGCAACATCTGTGCCTCATCCAAAATAACAATAGAATTACAGATATTATGAAGTTTCCGGCATCTCGAACTTCTACAGGCATACAATGACTCGAAGAACTGTACATTGGTGGTTACAACAATAGGAGCATCCCAGTTTTCCGTTGCCAGCAAAGAAGCCGACCGTTCATCCAGCCTATCCACCTGCAAATTACTATGATGCTCCACCACATTTTCTTCTCCGAAGATTTTGCGTAATACAGCTGCCGTTTGCACAATAATGCTGGTGTAAGGGATAACGACTATAATCCGATCCTTTTTATAACGAACCGCATGATCTAAAGCCCAGGCCATCGAAGCCAACGTCTTTCCTCCACCCGTGGGCACCGTCAGACTGAAAAAGCCGGGGAGATCTTTTGCCTTCTCCCGACAACGGGACAAAATAGAAGCTCTCTTTTCATTGATAAAAGAAGAGGGAGCCTTCACCGACAACTCTTCCATGTGTTTATCAAAACGAATTTTCAGCTCTTGCAAACTATCGTACTTCCCTCTACGCCCTGCCTGGTCAGGCATCATAAACTGCTCCGTATCCAAATAATCGGCATCTACCAAACAAGAAAACAACATACGTATCCACAGATGAAACTCCTTTTCCGGATCACTCAATGCCGGAGCTTCCAGAGGTAGCAATTCTTCCAGTACTTCCACCGGAGCATCCTTTCGCATCTCCTCGCAGCACGACTCCTTTTGATAACGCCGGCTCATATTCGCATCTCCGTCCGAAACCCAATCCAGTAAACCAGAGTGATGTCCGGCAATACAATAGGACAACGGAGGATAACAATGTGGCAATCTCATCTTCGCCCAAATAGCTCCCGCTGTCGAATGATCCGGCTTATTCATTGGCTTCTTACTCTCTCCGGTCATCCCGGAGGCATTACGAATATACGGCTGAAATTCATCTGCGGTATACTTTCCCAAATCGTGCCATACCCCGGCCTGTTTACCCCAGCCGGAAGCTCCAAATACGGATGCAAAAGATTCACTTAATACGGATGTCCCTGTCAAATGCTCCTGCAATGTTTGAATTTTGAAAGATTCTTCATCCTTCCGGACATGGGCTATAAAGACATTTTCATCTCCAACTTCTTTCATACACAAAGTTTTATTCTTTTATTTGTTATTTGCAATACTAAACCATACAAAGCTATGTTACAATAATTTACAGCATTGCAAACACCTTATTCGTTTGCAATGCCGTTTGTCATCTGTCATACATCATTCATTCTTTACAACTGAATAACACGTTCCTTTCATAGTACGCCGCGAAGGTATTTTGTTTTTCTGGAGCAAACGACCGAAGTAAGTCAACCGCTTGTTTCCCAACTTCACTCCACTTTTAGCCTGCAAATATTGAAGAATTTCAATTGCAGAAAGACTTTCACAGACCTCGTCGGGATGTGCCGCACGAAAATACTGTAGGAATAACTGCTCTTCTACCGGAAGTTGCTGAAAAGCCTCGTTGCTTTTTGTCGTTGAAAACTCCTCTTCCGAAGTAAACCAATAACGTTCGCCAGCCGCCAAAGCAGCAGAAGCCTGTGCATAAAGCTGCTCGTAATTAATTGAAGCGGTATTGTCGATCGTCCCCGTTATGTCGATACAGATAAAACGCCGGCTTCCGGTCGGATCGGTCAACAAATCATAATTATTGCAGGTCGCTATAAAAGAGGCATAACGATGTAAAGCCTGAACACTTCGCTTATAAGGCTGCCGGGCATTCACTACCGGCTTCTGAAGCACATGCTTCAGAAAACTCTGATAACCGGAACTGACCGAGTCGAACTCATCAATGTTTATCAGTGCAAAGCGGGTAAGCAATAACTCTGCATCACGTTTATTTCCAAAATCGATACTGTCCGTATAATACATACGCAAAGTCGGCGGCAACAAATTCCGGCACCACGTCGATTTGCCGCATCCCTGTGGACCGACCAGCAAAGGCAACGAACTATTAGCATGCAAATGATCGCGCCGACGCCAATGTGCCACCATACTCAAAAACCAGATATAAAACAGATTACGCCACGCCGGATTATCCGTCGGCAACGTATCTGCCAATGCCCGGATGTGATCTTTACCATCCCAGGCCGGCAGATAATCCAGAAAATCTTCCAGCGGATGGAAAACCGGAATCCGGTCTGAGTAGATATAACGTTTCACATCCCTATCCCATAAAGCCAGCCCTTCCGCTTGCGCGTTAAGCCCGATACTGTTCAATACCGTTTCGGTAACCGGGGCAAAATGAATATAAAAGGAACCTCTTGCCCGAAACTCCACTTCGCCGGACAGCATATTCCGTCGAAACTCGTAACGCCGCTTCATAAACTCATTCGTTTTCACAGACAATAATTGCTCGGGAGCAACAGCCGGTTTCTTTCCGAAGTTCTTCGACAACTGATAAGTCGTATGAATCATATCCCTTACCTCTTCTTCAAAAATAGACAAATACTGATAAACCATTGTCCAGCGTACGACATCTTCTTCGGGAATACCGGAATGAAAACAGTTTTCAGCCAACCTGACAAGAAAAGGTCTGAGCTCTTTTCCCTCATCCAGTCCTCCGGTTTTATCCAAAGCGTCCTGCATACAGGCATTATAAAAACGGGAAATGATACGACTACGGTCGTAACCGGGCATCATACGCAGCAAAGGATCTTCATATTCCCCGACCACTTCCCGGTAAGTCGCTTCCGCCGGCATTTGTAAAGGTTGTTCCTGTGTAAGTGGGATAGCCTGAGGATTATAATACAGCTCCGGATCATACGAATGCCGGCAACCCTGATCCAGTACCGGCTTTTTCTGTTCTATATCCCGATTCAACTGAGCCTGGTAATAATTCACTGCACGCCGATAAGCTGCCGCATGAAAATATTCAGCCAGTTCTTTCGTCTGCGGCAGTGAGCCGTCCGGCAAAACGAAAGGTACCAGAATTTTTACGCTCTTTCCGCTTGAACCGGCAAAAGCAGCCAGCGTTTGCGGAGCCTGCGAGGCCAATGTTTTTATTTTCAAGACCTCCTGCCGATCAGCCAAGCGGTCGACTTCCACCAGGATCAATCCGTTATAAGCCCGAAACTCCAAATTATTTTGTTTTCCCCGAAATACCGCGGCAAACAATAATACCGGAATTTTACCTGCATGTATATTCCTGTCGCAAGGCATCGAAGAAGATAATAACTCCCGCAGGTTATTTACTTCCCGGCTTTGTTCACCGGTCTCTATTGCAGCCATAACTGCTGATAATTCTATATTTTTCAACGACTTACCATCGCCCTTTATTTGTGTAATTTTCATTCTTAGCCCTATAAGTTCAACAATTCCATATGACAGATGACAAATGCCATTGCAAACAAACAAGGCGTTTGCAATAGTATATCCTACTCAAGTACATACAATTACAGGAAAATATGACAAATAACAAATACTTTCCCAAAACTTTATGTATAAACGATTATTTCAGCTTCGTAAACTCTATATCGCTCAGCTTTTCTTTTAGTTTCGGACTGGGTTTAAAGCTGATACTTTTCAATTTGATGGACTCGGCACGTACCTTGGAAGGAACTTCCACCTCCCGGTTCGGTTGGGCGGTGATACTGAACGTGCCCAAACCGTCTATCGTAACGGTGTAACCATCTTTCAGATGAAATGCGATCATACGGGTCAGGTTTTCGATCATCCCTTTCACCTCTCCGTAGTTGAAGGTGCTCATATCGGCCATCTGATTGGCCAAAGCATCGAGATTTACATTACCGTAACTTACGGTGGTTACTGAGTACTTCACCTGCTCTTTGTCGGTGATATTGTCATTGATTTTCGTGAGTTTGTACCTTACAGCCATGCGGTTCCCTTTCTTTTAGATTTAATATTACTACTAGTTATGTCAAAGGTTACTACCTTTTATCTCTTTAGTCACTAGTTAGTAATACTACCCTGTACAGGATAATTGAATAGGGTGTACAGGGTGGCTTGGCAAGGTGTACAGGATAGTCAGCCAGGGTGTACAGGATGATATTACTAAGTAAGGACTAAAGGTATAAAATATAAGGAGATACACAATAGTTTGTGGGAAGTTTATTTACAAAAGCTCTCACGCAACTCTCTTATCGATGGTACAAAGAATGAAACCAGTCCAATCATTCCAACCAACACTCCCCCTATTATAAATGTATTCCCGATCCCGATATTATCCGCCAGGAAACCGGTACTCAGCAATCCTATCATTGAAGGAAGCAAACTGACACTCATATAAAATGAGAACACCCGCCCCATTACTACCGGATTGATGCGTGTCTGCATCACTGTAGTGAAAGATGCCATATAAAGAGAACCGGATATCCCACCGACCGCCGTCAACCCGACAAACAAAGGATAACCCGAAACAGGTAATACTCCGGATAACAGGAATGTGATCCCTAACAAAATATACATCCAGTTGATCAGTGATATCTCATTCAACCTAAACTTCTTGATCCCCAGAAAAGCACCGCCTAACAAGGCGCCGATTCCCCAGGCCGCTTCTACCAGACTGATCTGATAAGCATTCCCCGAATAGTGATTCAGTGTCATCAAAGGGAACAACACACCGACCGGCATAATAAAGAAAGTAGCCAGGATAGACAGGACAAACAACCACGACAATCCATTCTGCGCACGCACCTCCGTATAGGCTTCTTTGGCTTCCTTCAATAATTGTACCTTTTGACTTCTCTCTTCATTCTCCGGATCGGGAATCTTTACAAACAGAAGCGAAGTACAAGCCAATGCCGCCCCGATCACATCCAACAGCAATATATTCGTCATCTCCATAAAGGAAATAAAAAGTGCAGCCAGAGCAGGACCGGCAATATTACAGGCCGACTGAATGATCTGATTGATCCCGGCTATACGGATCAGTTCCGATTTAGGAGCCAGTAAAGGTACGGAAGCCTGCATCGCCGGCATATGAAATGCCGATCCAACCGAACGCAAAGCCAGTAGGATATACACATGTCCGAGCTTCGCCACATCCAGATAGAACAGGAAGGCAAGGATCAGCGTACAGAAAGCAATGAAGCTATCCGCCATGATCATGACCCGCTTCCTCTTCCAGCGGTCGACAAATATACCTGCAAATAACCCGAGTACCGACTGCGGAAGCATGGCGGCAATGGCTGCAAAAGCGAGTACTTCAGCCGATTTAGTTTCGAAACTAAGCCATAAGATGATTGCAAAATTGACGATCGAACTGGTCAGGATAGAGAAGAACTGCCCGGTCCATATAATAGCGAATACTTTTTTCCAGTTATTCATAACTTCTTTTAATTAAAATAAAATATGTATAGAAATATACTTCCCGAAACCTCTCCGGAAGTAAAAAATGAAGGTTCAAAAGATAAGAAGGCTCTTATCTGCCGTTACACAAAGTAAACGAAACCAAATTTAGAAGTTATTGAACACATAAAAGATGATTAATTTGCTGCAAGTATACGAATAAAATCCGAATTATCAAACTCTTTAAAAAACGAAGGCTGCGGGATTCACATCCGACAGCCTTCTACACTAACCCTTAACTTTAACCAATGAAAAACAATAATCTACTTAATTAGTTTTTTAGCGAAGCGATTGCGGCTTCGTAATTCGGTTCGTTGGTAATTTCGGAAACGAGTTCCTCATAAACCACTTTACCTGCTTCGTTGACAACTATCACGCCACGGGCCAATAGACCTTTCAGCGGACCGTCAACCATCAGCATCCCGTACTTATCTTCAAAACATGAACACCGGAATGCAGAAAGTGTGATCACTTTATCGATGCCTTCCGTCGTACAGAAGCGTCCATGTGCAAAAGGTAAATCTTTTGATACGGCAAGTACCACAGTGTTGGGTAAAGAAGCGGCTTCTTTGTTGAAACGTCTCACCGAAGCGGCGCACACAGCAGTGTCCAGACTGGGAAATACGTTAATTACAACATTCTTACCTTTCAATTCTTTGAGAGATAATTCCGATAGATCACTTTTTACTCCTTTGAAATCCGGAGCCTCTGCTCCAACTGCCGGTAATGTACCGTTGGTATTTACTTCATTTCCTTTAAATGTTATTTTTGCCATCTTTGTAGTATTTTATGTTTTACGTTAAAAGCGGCTCACAAATATAAGCGGCTTTGTATGACTAAAACAAAAGTTAAAGAATAATGTTTTTCCTTTTAACTCTTTTTAATTACTTGTTCAGAGAACAGTTTTTCTATCTTTGACGCAAAATTGAATGACATGGATTGGTTGATTATTTGTACATTACTTATCATCATTGTTTTACAGATCTTATTCCGTCCTAAAAAGGACAATACCGATACACAAAACGAATTGAAACGCCTGCTGGATGAAATGCAGCGTTCTTTCGAACGCATTGAAAAAAACTTCCGGGAGGACTTCCGCCTGAACCGCGAAGAAGGCCGCATCGTTGCCCGCGATAACCGGGAAGAGCTGACCCGTTCCATGAACGAATTTCGGGAAGCTTTCGACCGGGGGATCGCTTCCTTTAACAACCTGCAACGGGAAAAGTTCGCCAACCTGGACGAACAGCAGCGCATGTTGGTTGCGAACACCGAAAAACGTTTGGAGGAGATCCGTGTTACGGTAGACGAGAAATTACAAAAAACATTGAACGACCGGATCGGTCAGTCGTTCCGCCTGGTCACCGAACAACTGGAGAGTGTACAGAAAGGACTCGGGGAAATGCAGACACTGGCACAGGATGTAGGCGGCCTGAAACGGGTATTGAGCAATGTCAAGACACGGGGGAATATCGGAGAGATACAACTGAGTATGTTGCTGGAACAGATACTGGCTCCGGAACAATATGAGGCCAATGTTCATACCCGTAAAGGTTCGGATGCTGTCGTCGAATTTGCCGTCAAGCTGCCGGGACGGGATGATATACGCGAATACGTTTATCTTCCGATAGATGCCAAATTCCCGAAAGATATCTACGAACAGTTGCTGGATGCCTACGACAATGCCGATCCGCAAGCGATCGAGGCTGCCGGGAAGTTACTGGAAACGACGATCAAGAAGATGGCTAAAGATATTTCCGACAAATACCTGGCTCCGCCTGCGACAACCGATTTCGGTATCATGTTCCTGCCGTTCGAAGGTATTTATGCCGAAGTGGTACGCCGTTCTGCTTTAATGGAAGAGTTACAGCGTACTTACAAAGTGGTTGTAACGGGGCCTACTACGCTTGCCGCCATCCTGAACAGTTTGCAAATGGGTTTCCGTACACTGGCTATCCAGAAACATTCGGGAGAAGTATGGACCATTCTCGGTGCCGTAAAAAAGGAGTTCGAAAAGGTGGGCGGCATGCTGGAGAAAGCACAAAAGAACCTGCAAACGGCCAGCGGCCAGATAGAAGAAGTACTCGGTACCCGTACCCGCGCTATCCAGCGAAAGCTGAAAGATGTCGATACACTGAGCGACCGCGAAGCTCGTGCGATCATTCCTGAATTGGGACCGTTGACGGAGGATGAGGATAATATAGAGGCTTAATTTTAGATCATACTAATTTGCAGAGATAAAGAATTATTATTTCCTTTGTATCAGTAAACATGTTCGTATGAAAAGGGATATAGTACTAAAAAAGCTCGCATTCTTAAAAGAGACGCTCTCGTCCCAATACGGGGTAAGCAAGATCGGCCTTTTTGGTTCCACTATACGCGGTGAGAACAAAAAGAATAGCGATATTGATATTTTGATAGATTTCCAGGAAGGAAAAGAAACCTATCAAAACTATATTTCAGTATGTGATATCCTGGAAAATTTCTTTCATAAACATAAACTGGATATAGTCACATTAAAAGGTCTCAGCCCTTTCATTGGCAAACAAATCCTCAATGAAGTAGAATATGTCTAAATCACATATCGTTTATTTACAACATATACTTCAAGAATGTTGCTACGTCACATCTGTTGTAACGGATAGTTTGCCTATGTACCAGTTCTTATCGGATGAAACATTAAAAAGAGCTGTTACCCGTAGCCTGGAAATCATAGGTGAAGCGACTAAGAAAATTCCGGCTGATGTAAAATATGAATGGAATGACATTTCATGGAAACAAATGGCAGGTATGAGAGATAAGTTAATTCATGATTATATGGGCGTTAATTATCTCATTGTTTGGGATGTTGCTAAAAATATTATACCGGTTCTTATTCCTCAGATTGAAGCCATTATTGATAAAGAAAAAGAGAACAGGATAAACAGATGAAAAACGACGGTTTTACTTTCCGCAAACGGTTACGGAGTTTCCGGTATGCTTTTAATGGGATACGCTTATTGATTACCCGGGAACATAATGCCTGGATACATTGTTTTGCTGCTGTTTGTGTGGTTGTCGCTGGTATTTTGCTGGGACTGTCAGAGACGGAATGGATCGCTGTTGTGATCGTAATCGGTGCGGTACTGGCAGCCGAAGCAGTCAACTCGGCACTGGAAGCGATAGCGGACTTCGTTTCACCGGAATACAGCGAAGCCATTAAACGAACCAAAGACCTGGCGGCGGGAGCCGTATTAATCATGGCTATTGCCGCCGCAATCGTAGGCGGAATCATCTTTTTCCCTAAACTGATCGCTTTATATTAAAACCGCCCGTTTTGAACAAAATAGTATATATCACAGTTATTTAATTTAAATGATGAAAACAATGAAACTCCCCGAAGACCCGACGATGCTCTTTAGCGTAATCAACATGAAGCTACGCGACCGATATGCATCACTCGATGAATTATGCAGTAAAATGGATGTAGACAAGGATATGCTTGTACATAAACTGGCTATTGCCGGCTTTGAATACAGTGCTGAAAACAATAAGTTCTGGTAACTTCCGTTTCTATATTTGCACTAACAATAAATATATGAAACGTACAACCTATCTCTTTATCTTCCTCCTGGCCTTTATCGCCTGTTTCAACGGACATGCACAAGAAGTCAAGTTAAGCGGCAGCCGGAAAGCCGTCCGCACCTCGGGCGACGTACTTGCCTGCCTGACTCCGGCAGCCAGCCTGGCGACGGTATTGATCTTACAGGACTGGCAAGGATTGAAGCAAGGAGCACTAGCTGGTGTAAGTACCGTCGGAATGACGTATGCCCTGAAGTATCTGATCAAGAAAGAACGTCCGGACGGCAGCGACAATCACTCCTTCCCTTCCATGCACACCTCGGTATCTTTTACCGGAGCAGCTTTTATCCAACGCAGATATGGTTGGAAATGGGGTATTCCGGCATATGCCGTAGCTACCTATGTAGGTTGGAGCCGTACGTATGCCAAGAAGCACGATTGGTGGGACGTGGCAGCCGGAGCCGCTATGGGTATCGGCAGTGCCTATATCTTTACCCGTCCGTTCGCCCAAAAGCATAACCTGACACTCAGCCCGCTTGCCGGTGACAAACATTTCGGTATTTATGCCTCGATGACTTTCTGATGACATACGGCACAGATAAAAAACAGCCCGGACATGTACTCGCTACAGATCCGGGCTCTATTAGCTCTATGTGACTAATGTAATTTATATGAGAAATAATCACTCATAATGTAAAGCCTCTGCCGGTTTCAGGCGTGCTGCTTCGTTGGCCGGATACCAGATTCCGGCAATGATCATACCTACGATCAACAGGTAAGTGATCAGCATGCCTACGACAAAACGAAGGACCGTGTTATCCATCAGTACTGTATTTGTCAGATCTGCAAACATGATATTGCCACAGATCACTACTGCCGGAACAAAAGCAAGAGTCAACAGCAAGACACCTTCCCCCAGGACAGTACTCCGCAGTTGGTTACGGGTAGCACCCAATGCCATGCGAAGCCCCATCTCCCCCTGCCGCTGGCGGGTACGGAACCAGAATGTTCCGACTATTCCCAGGAAGATATTGATCAACAGGAAGAGCAGGATCGACAAACGGGTATTCATCTCCCCTTTGCCTTCACGTATGCCGTCCTCCCGTATAGTAGATACAGGAGTGATGCTTTGCAAGTAAAGGTTCCCTATCTCTACCTGATTACTGTTCTCTTTCATAAAGGTTTCGGCAAAATCCCTGTCCGCTTCCGGTTTTACCCTTACCGAGACTTCGGCCCAGGGAAGAAAACCGGCATCTATCGTCTTTATATCCCCTTCTCCCATACAGAGATACACATTCGGTCTGGGACGCTTAAACTCAGAACTACGAACTACCCCACAAATGGCCCCTACTTTGGTTGTCCAGGTATTATCGCCGGAATAGACCATCTTTCCGAGAGCATCCTGCCCTTCGAATATCTTATCGGCTGCATCTTCTGTCAGGACAATACTATTGGCAGTCACACCCTCTCCCGGCTGCCGGTTACTTCCCGGTGCCGCAGGGATACGGTAGACATCGAAATATTCCGGTGTTACGTAATAGATGCGACAAGCCGTCTTCTCCACCACCGTATCACGTCCCAAGGGCATATAATTGATTATATCGTTGTACGGTACACCGAATCTCGACAAAGTAACCGCTTCCACCCCCGCATGCAGCCTGAGCCTGTTCATCGCATCCCACAAGTCCTCACCTACGGCTGCCGGATGTTCTTCGGACGACAGATATCCCTCAGCACCTTCTTCGCGTGCGCTGAACTGGAACTTATAGGTATGGTCGATATCAAACCCCATAGGAGCATTGAAAGCATACAGCGTCACCAGCAAAAAGTCGACTATGTACCACAGGCAAACGGCAACAAGCAACAGTTCACCGAACAACCAGCCGTTACTCTTCCGCTGGTTCCATATTTGTTTTAATATATGATTGATCATCTTCGTATGGGTTTAGTATTCGTTCAACGCTTCCATTACATTCTTCCGGGCCATCCGGTAAGCCGGTATTCCCGCCGACAGCAGGTTCAGTATCAGGCAGAACACAAAGGCATAGAGGAATATCACCGGGTTAAGCAGTTCCGTCACCGACAACGCCGGTGTGCCTCCAAAGACAGAGGAGATAGAAGCAAAACTGTTGCTCAATAACCAGGTACGCATCAGCCAGATCGCGATATAAGAGATAAACAACCCGATAACGCCCCCCAGCAGGGTTAAGACCATACTCTCCGAAAGGATCTGCACCAACAATGTTCCCCGGGTTGCCCCGAAAGCCTTACGGATACCTATTTCCGACATACGTTTCCGCATCTGCGACAAGGTCATACCCGACAGGTTGATAGCCGGAACGAGCAGCAAGATAACGATCACCAGCAGATATTGCAGGATGGTCTTTGTCTTGTCAGGCCCCATTGCCCCCAGGCCTTTGATCTCCCAATCCAGATGGGTATCGGGCTGGTCGTACAGCGTGAGTTTATAATCGGCCAGCGAACTGTTGTAACGAACCAGTTGCCTGTCCATCTCCTGCCGGATAGCATCGAAATCGGCAGGGGAATGTGCCAGGATAATGGCCTGATACCAGCCGGTTATACTCTCCGCCCAGGTATCGTCGGGGAAAGGCTGCGCCGAATAAGACACCCATACTTCGGAATACGATGCTTTGGCAATCGTAGACACATCTTTTACTACGCCGCTGACGGTATAGGGTTTATAGCTGATCATGATCGTCTTGCCTGCCGCATCGGAAGTTCCGTAGAGCCGGCGGGCAAGCGACTCCGCGATAACGACCTTTTTGATACCCGACTGCACCTCTTCTTTCGTATACGGGCTACCGGACACAAAGTCGAAATTGAATATCTTCCAGAACACATCGTCGGTAAACAGCATCAGGCAATCTTTCTTTTCCTGTCCTCCCGGAATGGATGCCAACTGGCTGCGCCAGGGGGAAACGATGGCGACTGCTTCCGGCGTTTCCATCGTTTGGATACATTCCCGGATCGTTTTCAGGGAGAGGTAACCGTTGCCATAGTTTGAACCTTTAAAGTCACGCCCGCCCCACCGCACATACATCGTGCGGTCGCGGTTGTCCTCCGGCGAATAGTTATTTACCCTCACCTCGTAAGTGATCACCATCACCATGATCATACAGATGGCCAAAGCTGTTCCCAGAATGGAGATCAGGCTGAGGAGTTTATTCTCTTTCAGCATGGCCAGGGCTTGTTTGAAATAGAGTTTATACATAATCTTTATTGTTGTTTATGCAGGGGCGGTTCGCGAACCGCCCGTACGGGATCTGTTATTCGTAATGCAGGGCTTCGGCAGGTTCCATCTTCATGGCACGCCAGGCCGGATATAAAATGCCGGAGATGATCATCAGCGACATAAGCAGGCAGGTCAACACCGTTCCTATCAGGAAACGAGGGAGGGTAAAGTCCGCCCAATAGATGTTGACCAGTTCGGCTACTCCCAGGTTAAAGCAGATGATGACGGCAGGCAGCATGGCCAGGAACAGCATCACCAGTCCTTCGCTTATCAACAAAGTTCGCAAACCTTGTGAAGTAGAACCCAGGGCGACACGCAGTCCCATCTCCCCCCGGCGGTGCTGCGTACGAAACCAGAACGTTCCGGAGATACCCAGGAAGATATTCACAACCAGAAAAAACAGAAGGAACAGGCGCATCCTTATATCGCTCAGTACCGGGCTTACGACTGCCCTCTTTATTAATGAAGAGGGACGGACATCTATCATATATAGATTACCTACCGACAACTGCGTCGCCATATCCCGACGGAACTCGTCACTGAAACGGAGAGCGGCATCCGGACGGATACGGACGCAGAGTTCCATATTCGCCAGGTCGTTCGAACTCATTTCACCGGCTATTTCATCTTCCGGCAGCAAGGTATAAAAACAAGGCCTACTCTTTTCATACTCCGTCCAGCGGATAGGGGTACAAAGGGCTTTTACCTCCTTAAAGTAGCCGTCTTTACCGATCTGTAGACTTTTGCCTACCGCATTTTCGCCCGGCAGCAGTTCTGCGGCGCCATTGGCCGACAAAACGATCGAACGTACATCGAGCGCATCGGCCAGGGTCGGCCCGTTCCCGCCTTCGCGTTCTATACGGAAGACACGGAAGAAGGAAGGCGTTACTTTGTAGCGTTGCATGGTCACCCCGACCGTATCCTTATAGAACAGGCGGCTGTAATAAACCTGATTGGTATAATGTGTTGCGGCATACGGCTGAGAGCCTATCGACAACGATACTTCCTCCACACCCGGGTATTGCCGGATACGCTCCATGATGGTCAACAGATCCTGGCCGGTAGTCGTTTCTTTGGTGGCGGGGTCGAGGTAGTTGTCGCTATCGGGAGTACGTTCGTTGATATCGACACGATAAGTATCGGTTATATCGAATCCCAGCGGAGTACGGACGATCGTGGACAATACGCTCATATAATCGATAATGTACCACAGGCAGACAGAGACCAACATCAATTCCGTCAGTATCCAGACGTTACTCTTACGCTGGTTCCATATTATTTTAAACAGGTGCTTTATCATCATACGTTCCTCCTTATTCCCCTTTTAATGATTCAACAATAGGTATCGACGACACACGCCACGCCGGAACACAGGCACTCAATAAGTTCAGCAGCGAACAGAACAGGAAAGCGATCAGGAACACCTCCGGACGGAACAGGATCGATAACGGCACCTCTGCCGTCACATCCATACCGAAGTAGGTGGAAGAGGTGAACACCCAATCCTTCAACAGGTAAAGGAACCAATAGGAGAACAGCAACCCCAGTAACCCGCTGACTACCGACAACACGATATTCTCGTAAACGATCTGTCCGAGCAACCCGGCCCGGGTACATCCGAACGCCTTACGCACTCCCAGTTCGCTCACCCGTTCTTTCATACGCGATAAAGTCAGGCCCGAGAGGTTGATGGCAGGCACCAATAATGCGATCAAGATCGGGATAATAGCATTGAGATAGACCATTCGCATATCCGGCATACCGGGACCGAAACGCATCTCTTCCACATATTTGGTATCCGGCTGTCGATAGTAATAGACCTTATGATCGACCAGCGTCTTATTATATTGTTCCGTCCGTCGGTCGATCTCCTCGCGTATCTCGTCGAAATCGGACGAAGAGCGGGCCACGATCATACATTTGTAATGTCCCATGATATTTTCCGATCCTTTTATCTCGGGGATATTAGCCGAAGTGAAAGGTACCCAGGCATGGGCATAGGAGAATGTAGTACGGGGAGTGACATCGGCCACCACAGCGCAGACCGTATAGGGAACGAAGCTGAGCTGCATGCTCTTCCCCACCACCTCGTCGATCGAGCCGAACATGCGGCGTGCCAGCTTTTCGCTGATCACCACTTTCCGGATACCGGCGTCGAACTCGGCTTTGGTGTATAGGTTTCCCCTCAATACATTGAAGGAGCATATCTTCCAGAACACATCGTCGGTGAAGAGAACGAAGCAGCGTTCGCCCGGATCACCGGGTATGGTTGCCAGGCGCGACTGTGCGGGGGAAGTGATACAAACCGCCTCCGGTATCTCCAACGACTGGAAACATTCGCGGATCGTCTTTAGCGACAGGTAACCGTTAGCCTGGGTGCTTTCGGTCAGTTTATCCTGCACACCGACCCACTTGACATAAAGCGTCCGTTCGCGTGCCGTCTCGGGAGGCATGTTCTTGTACATCGCCTGGTGAGCGATGATAATCGTCATGATAAGCGATATGGCCAATGCCGTACCGAAGATCGAGATGAAGCTGAGCCAGGGGCTCTCCTTCAACATGTGAAAGGTTTGTTTGAAGTATTGTTTATACATAGTTTTTTGTGTTGTGTAGGGGCGGTTCGCGAACCGCCCTTACAGGAGTCATTCATAGTGCAAGGCTTCTGCCGGCTCCAGATGCGCCGCTTTATGCGACGGGTACCAGACGGCAAGGGTGATGATACCGGCCAGGATTCCCCAGGTAAGGAGGCTGACGGTCAGCAGGCGGCCGAAAGTAACCTCCATCACTTCCGTACTAAGCAGGCCGGCGAAGGCTACATTCACACAGATCAGCAAGGCAGGTACGGCAGTAATAGTCAGTATCATCAATCCCTCGCCGATCAGCAACTGCTGCAGGCGGAGGCGGGTAGAACCGACAGCCATGCGAATCCCCAGCTCGTTACGGCGGCGGTTCACACGGAACCAAAATGTCCCGATCACAGCCAAAAAGACATTGATCAGCAGGAAGAGATTAATGGCAACGTCCAGCTTCTGCCCACCCGTATTCATCGAGGTCGCCTGATAGTTCGTACGTACATCGGGATAATATTGAACATTCACCAGCCAGAAGTTTCCCCCCGCTAGCCGGTGTTTCATCTCTTTCTTAAAACGGACGGCATATTCGGAAGCACTTTCCGCCGCGACATTCGGACGAACCCGGAAACAGATCTGCATCTTCCCCAGCTCCTGTTCACCCATCCTGAGGATACTCCGTTCCTTCATCTCTTTAAAGACAATCGAAGGCGGTTGACTGAACTCTTCGCGTTTCACGGCCCTCGTTACTCCCTTTACACGGAAACGAAAGGTATCATCCTGAAGGATAAGCAACTCCTCGCCGTCCACCTTCGTCGAACCGAAACATTCCATTGCCATCGGCTCACTGATAAGGATACCCTCCTGAATAGCTGCAGCCAGCTCGTCCGACGAATCGCCATCGGCTGTATGTATATCGAACACACGAAAATAACCGGGCGTAACGTTGAAGTCAAAGGCATTCCGGAAAAGAGAATCTTTCTCCTGAAAGTAAGTCTCCGAATTGGACATATATGTATAAGGCATCGAAGCCCCGTTCGCCATACCTACCACCTGCACGTCGGGATGTGCCTCCAACTGGCGGATGATACGCATGAAATCCTCTCCCGCCTCCTGGCTTCCCTTTTCGTAGGCAATATAGGAAGCGCTGCTTGAAGGACGTACTGCCAGCGTCACCTTATAGACATTTTCAAACGAATATTCCATCGGTTGCGCCTGTGTTATCCGGTTCATCATCATCCGGTCGACGGCGTACCAAAGCAGTACGAAGACGACAAGTAGTTCGATAAACACCCAGGTATTGCTGCGGCGTTGTGTCTTGATCAGTTTCAGTATATGTAACAGCATATCTATCTCTTTAATTGTGGTTTAATGACTCAGTTATATTCACACGGATCGCACGCCAAGCAGGGATCATCGACGACATCAGGTTCAATACGAAGCAAACCAGGAAGGCATAGCCGAACACAGCCGGGCTCAGTAGCATTCCGAATGTCAGTTCCGTCTGCACACTGCCCTGTACCATAGCGATGATACCCGGAGTAAGCAGCAACTGCTGGAAAAGCGCAACCATCCCATAAGAGACCAGTAGTCCAACCAATCCGCCCGGCAGCATCAGCAACAAGTTTTCTATCAGTACCTGTGTCAACAGCCGGTTCTTACGTGCCCCGAAAGCCTTCCGCACACCCAGTTCGGAGATGCGGTCCTGCATCCGTGAAGCGTTCAGTCCGGACAGGTTCAGAGCCGGGATCAGCATGAAAAGCAGGATCAGAAACAGGAGTATCAGATAAACCGCAGACACGGAGCCGCCCATCACAAACTGGCGGACCACATGCGTCAGATGTGTCTCCACCCCGTTCATCATACTGAGCTTTCCGTCGGCCAGGGTCGTATTATAACGGTCGATCATTTCTTCCAGTTCAAGGCTCACCTCATCGGCTCCCATCCCGTCGACAGGCAGAATACAGACCGTCAGCAAGCCGACTGACACATCGCGTTCGTTGGAGGCCGCCATAACCAGCGGTATGGAAGTATAAGGTATCCACATATCGGCATAAACGGACGGTGTAACGGCAGAGATATCTTTCACCACACCGCTGACGGAATATTCGGTATCATCGAGCAGGATGCTTTTTCCCGTCACACCGGTCGTCGTCGAAAAAATACGGCGTGCCAGCGATTCAGAAACGACCACACGGGGGAAACCCGACTGGAACTCTTCCTCACTAAACGGCTTCCCTTCGATAAATGAAAAAGAAAAGAGGCGCCAGAAGCTATTGTTCGTCCCCATCACCTGCACCTTCTGCGGGTCGTCTCCCCCGGGAATCTGCACATAGGTATCACCATGAAGCAGGCTTGTAATGGCCGTGTTGGTCATCAGTGCCACCTCCTTCGCCGACTTCAACGGCATCAGGCATTCTTTAGCAGAACGGATGCCCCAGAAGAAAGTAGTGTTGCTTTTGCCCCGCTCATATTTCATCTGGTCGATGTACAGGTATTTGCCGCGATGCACTTCGGGGGCAATGTCGGCGGTACGGATATGGTACACGATCGCCATGACCATCACCATCGAGATAGCCAATCCGGTACCGATGATATAGACCGCGCTGTAGAAGCGGTTTTGCTTCATCAGGTTCCAGGCTTGTTTGAAGTATTGTTTATACATGGTGCAATATTATTTGTTTTGATTCTGCAAAGGCAAATGCCGTGCCACAAACATAACTGACTGATAGTAAGCCCCAAGAGCAAATACCGTAGTGTTCAATAACGAACAGTGGTCACGGTATCGAACACTGCAGGTTTAGTTGGTTTAACTGTTTGAACATATCCCCCGCTGTCTTTTATTCATAATGCAATGCTTCCGCCGGTTCGATACGGGAAGAGCGGCGGGCCGGATACCAGGTACCGAGCACGACCACGAACACCAGCAAAGCCAGCGTGATCACCGTAGTCAATCCGCAACGTAAAGGCGTTACGTCCATATACTGCTTCGGGAGCAGGTCGAGATGTACCAGATTCAGGCAGACGACCAGTGCCGGAAGGAAAGCGATAAACAACAGGATCATCCCTTCTCCCACCATCTGCCACAGGATGGTACGCCGGGAAGAGCCGACCGCCATACGTAAGCCTATCTCCGAATTACGTTTATTGATACGCAGCCAGAACGTTCCGATCACTCCCAGGAATATGTTAAGCAGGAAAAAGACGGCAAAGCCAATCCGGTAATTCAAGATATTATAAGCCTTTTGGAGCTGCACGTCGCGGTAATTACTCAGAGGCGTGACCTCCGACAGATAGAAATTGCCGGCCTGCAACTGCTGTCGCATCTCCCGCCCAAAACGTTCGGCAAAGTCGTTCTTCGCCGCCCCTTTTTTCACACGGAAACAAATGTCGACAGAGCTCCAGAGGTCGTTCTCACTCTCTACGGACAACAAAGACTCGTTCAACGGGACAAAAAGGAAACGTGCCGGACGGTCGAACTCCGTCCGTTTCATCAGCCCGGTAACTCCCGTCACACGCATCTCCAGGCTATCGCCTTTATCGAGGATGGTCTGCCCGATAGCCGAAGAACCGGGAAAGAGCCGTTCTTCCACGGCGGAAGAAATCACATAGCCCTCAGTCATAGCCTGCGCCAACGTTTCGGGATAGCCATCGGAGCCGGCAACACGGAACACACGGAAGTAGTCGGGCGTAACGGTCAGAATATCGGCATTCACCCTCAACGTATCGTGCCAGAACAGGTTGCTCATATTGCTGCGGCAATAAGGGAAATGCCAGGAACCGACACTCACACCTTCTATATCCGGGTGCTGGCGAAGACGTTCGGCAATACGTTGCATATTCAGCCAGGGCTCGGGACTATCTTCTTCGTAAGTAATATACCCGTTTTCGTTCTTCTGACGGACGGCAAGGGTCAGCTTATAGGTGTTATCTATATGAAAGCCTGTCGGGGTAGAGGCGGTAATGGTCAGGACGGACAGGAAATCGACGATATACCACATCAGGGCGGAGACGACAAACAATTCGAGCACGATCCACAGGTTGAAACGGCGTTGTGTCCATATTAATTTAAATAGATGTCTTATCATAATATATCATTATTTATCGTTGATCGAGTCTGCTATCGGCCGGCGCACGGCTTTCCATACGGGCAGCAGCGACGAGAGCAGATTAAGGAACACGCAAAGCCCGAAAGCCGAAAAGAAAAGCGGGAAGTTGAACAACATGCCGAATGTGAGTTGTACATCACCCGTCGCAGCCATTTGCCCGACGCTGCCGAGCAGGAAGTTACGCAACACGACAACCAGCACCCACGACACCAGCAAACCGGCCAGTCCGCCGATACAGGTCAACATCAGGTTTTCGGTCAGTACCTGCGACACCAACGTACGCGCACCGGCCCCAAAGGCTTTCCTCAGTCCCATCTCTTCGGTGCGTTCCTGCATCCGCGAAGAGATAAGCCCCGTCAGGTTGATGGCGGGAACCAGCATGAAGACCAACGCGATAAGCAAGTAACGGCGGATGATGTCCGACAGCGAAGAACCGTAGTCGAGTTTCTGAAGCTCCGTCTGCTTCGGGGTGGATAGCCACAATGTATCCACATACCTCTCCTGCAAAGTAGCGTTGTATTGGAGCCGGCGGCGGTTCACCTCATCGCGGACGGCATCGAAACGGGCGGGACCGGAGACAAGCAGGTAGGCGACAACAGGGCCGGCAGACCTCTCGGCATTGGCCGTTTCCGCCAGGACAGGAACCGAGGTGATCGGTATCCAGATATCGGCACAAGTCATCGACATAACCGATGAAACATCTCTCACCACCCCACTGACGCGGTATTCCAGCCCGTTGAGTAGAACGGCTTTGCCTTCCGCCTCTATCGTTCCGAACAGGCGGCGGGCATACGATTCACTCAACACGACACGCTTCACGCCGCTTTCAAATTCTTCACCGGTAAAGGGTTTACCGCTGAGGAAACGAAACCGGAAGATCTGCCAGAACGCACCGTCGACAGCCTCAACCATCGCCCTATAACGGTCGGGACTTCCGGGCAACTGCGAATAGACGGTTCCCATCAATATATCCGTACCTTGCGGATTGATCACGAAGGTCACTTTCTCCACCTCCGACAATTCACTCAGTATCTGCCGGGCAGCATGAAACGAAAGCGACCAGTTGTGCGTTCCGCCATTCTCATCCTTCGACTTCACCGATGCACGGTCAAGCTGCAACAGCCTGCTCCGGCAATCCTCCGGAGCAATGTCTGCCGTGCGGATGTAATAGACCGTGGCCATGATCATCACCATCGAAATGGCAAGCCCCGTCCCCAGGATGTAAACGAAACTGAAGAAGCGGTTCTGCTTCATCAATTGCCAGGCCTGTTTGAGATATTGTTTATACATAATGTCTATCTTTGTTATTCAAACTTTAAAATCACACTAGTCATGGATAAGGAACTACCCAAATCGCAATTATCAGGCATCACACCGGCCCGAGTATTGCTACGCGTCAGTAAAAGCCATCTGCCCGCCCTTCCCGATACGGACAATGCATGAGGGCTCATCCTTACTGTACCTGTCGTCCGTCGAAGAACCTCACCGTACGGCTGGTCTGCTGTGCCTGCGCTTCGTTGTGGGTTACCATCACGATGGTGCGTCCGTCTTCCTTGTTCAGTTTATGAAGTATCTCCATGACCTCGATACCCATCTTCGAGTCCAGGTTACCGGTCGGCTCATCCGCCAGGATGATCTCGGGGTTACCGACAATCGCACGGGCAATGGCTACACGCTGGCACTGACCACCCGAAAGCTGCGTCGGGAAGTGACGCATACGATGGCTCAGACCGACCTTTTCGAGAACAGCTTCGGCTGCTTTGCGGCGTTCGGAGGAAGAGACGTTGCGGTAAAGTAACGGTAACTCCACATTATCCAGGACATTCAGTGAATTGATCAGATGGAACGACTGGAAGACAAAGCCCAGCGTCTTATTACGGAAAGCAGCCAGCTGCTTGTCGTTCATATTGCTGGTATTCGTACCGGCAATTTCCACCATACCGCCTGTCGGAGCGTCCAGCAGGCCGATAATGTTCAATAAGGTCGATTTTCCACAACCGGACGGTCCCATGATGCTCAGGAATTCACCTTTTTGGATATCCAAATTTACATTTTCCAGGGCAACTGTTTCAATCTCCTTCGTGCGGTAGATCTTTTCGAGGTTTGTTAACTTGATCATGATGTTTGATATTAATTGATTTTGAGTTTGTTCTTATCCTTGTAGCTGCTCATGTCGGAGACGATGACTTCGTCGCCGGGCTGCAGGCCGCTGACCACTTCCACGTATTCGTAATTGCTGTCACCGAGCTGGACTTTGCGCTTCAGCAGTTGGTCGCCGTTGATGACAAACAGTTCGTATTCACCTTTACCTACATAATAGGAAGCGTTGGCAATGCGCATGACGTCGTCTTTTACGGCGTTCATGACGTAGACGTCCGTCTTCAGGCCGGAGCGGAGACGGCGGTGGTTGTCTTCCTCCAACTGCACGGTAAAGGAGATCACGCCGTTCTTTGAAAGCGGGGTGACGTCGCTGACGGTACCTTCCAGCTTGTCACTGCCGATCTTAACGACCGCCTTACTGCCTGCGGCGATACGGTCGCCATACGTGTCGGCTATCTCTCCTTCGATCTTGAAGTGGGACAGGTCGGAGACGATGGCGACTTTCGTTCCCTGTGGCACCTGAGCACCGATCTCGTTGTTCACATACGTCAGGATAGCCTTACGCGGCGAACGGATCTGGGCATCGTCGAGCGTACGCTTGGTCTCGGCCAGGCCTTTGCGGAAGATGTTGAGTTCGAGTTCTTTTACCTTCAGATCAGCCTCGGAAAGAGCTTGTTCGTTGATGTATTTCTGTTCGTCTTCCTTCAGTTTGAGCTGGCTGACGTTGAAGTCGAGTTCTACCTGGCGCACTTTGTCGGTCGTTCCGGCACCGAGGCTGTCGAGATAGCGCTCGTTACGGAGTTCCACGGCTTTCCGGTCGAGTTCCATGCGGGACACTTTCAGTTTCATTTCCATTTCAGACAGCTTGCTTTGGTTGGTGACTTTCAGCTTTTCCAGTTCCAGGCGTTTCATCTGTTCTTCGTCCAGCAGTTTGTTGTATTCGGTTTCTGCGCTTTGCAGGTCCAGTTTCAGAATGGGGGTACCGACATCCACGGAATCACCGCCTTTTTTATAGATCTCGACGATGCGGGAATTGATCGGTGAGTTGATTATTTCTTCAAAGGCGGGAATCACTTTCCCGGATGCGCTGACCGATACTTCGATCACCCCTTTATCCACTTTCGAAATAGTAATGTCTTTACGATTCAGGCTGGTTTGCAGAAAAGAGATGACAACGGCAACGACGAGAACGATGCTCCCTACCCCTGCCCCGATCTTGATGATCTGTTTGCGTTGTTCTTTTCTCCGAACCTCTTTCGATATCTCTCTGTCCATATTTAGTATTGTTTTTATTTTCTGTCCTCCTAGGGGCAAACTCCGTGCCAAAAAGCTAAACAGCTGATTATGTGCAAAAAGGAAGGATGAACGGGTGTTCAATATCGGACAGTGTGTTCGGTTTTACGGAAAACATTCCTTATGTCTGGCTTGTTCTTTATCGACAAATAGAAATATGCACTTATTAATCGCTAAAACAATAAGAATATGAACATCAGGTCAATCTTTCTATCCCTTTTCGCCGTTTTGGGATTATTTCTCGCCAGTTGCGACAATAACGACGACGATCACAAAAATGCAATCGAACCGACCGAACCGGTCATGCAGGCTTTCAACAAGAAATATCCGAATGCCTCCAACCCGATCTTTACGATAGAGGGTAATTACTACGTAGCGGAATTCACGAACAACAGTGTCTCTACCGAAGCGTGGCTGACCGAACAGGGCAAGTGGATGATGGACAAAGCGGATACGCCTTTCAACCAGCTTCCGGAAGCGGTGACCGCCGCACTCAATAACGGACTTTATGCCGGTTGGAAAGTGGATGATTCCTATACGATCAACCGGGATAGTATGGCGGTCGTTTATAAGATCAATGCCGAAAAAGGGAACAGCGATATGGATCTGTATTACTCCCCGTACGGCAATCTTATCAAGGCTGTAAATGATGAAGGGAATGAGGATGCCCCGATCGTGATACCGGCAGAGGTACATACGTTGATGGCATTCACCTTTGCTACCTGCGACTTGCTGGATATACAGAGTAATGCCGACGGGTATATCCTGAATATGCTGGATGGAAAGGTGTACAAGATTGCTCAGTTGAATAAGAATTATTTATGGCAAAGTACTTCCTACCAGATCGCGGAGCAGGATGTACCTGAGATCATCATGGATAGTTTCCAATCTACGGGCTACGCCGGAGACACGATTGAATCGATCCTGGTAAAGATCGATGCAAACGGCACATTCTATACCTTTACCGTCGATCACAACGGGCAGAGCACGGAGGTTACGTTCGATGCGATCGGAAATATCGTACAATAAGTAATTTTAAACCTACTTTTCCCTTGATGGAAAAGTAGTCAAAAGATCAAGGCTGAACCGGCTTCACTGCTACGGTGAAAGACTACGCGGACGTTCATCCGTTTAGGCCTTTCATAGGAAGCAGAGCTTCCTCTTAGGATTGCCGACACCGCTTGCTTTTTGCACGATTCCGGGTCAAGCCCGGAATGACAAGCTTGGGACTTCGGGATTGATAACAAACCTGTCATCCCGGGATGACAGCCTAAAGAACTGTCAGTATCGGCAATCACAGGAGAACGCTTTACGTTCTATGAAAGGCCTCAGCTGGCGAGCGTAAAGCGTAGCAGCCGGAGAGAGCGTCCGGAGCATCCGCTGTAGGGGTCGTTCGCGAACGACCCTTACCTATCGACAGCGAACGCAGGATACGGAGTAGCGAGGCAGGTGCAGCCTTGAACTTTTGGTTACTTTTCTTTCAAGAGAAAAGTAACATACAAATAGAACAATATCCGAATCTATCCATAAAAAAATCCCCTTCGCAGAATAATGTGCGAAAGGGATTTTCTCTATACCTTGAAATAATCTTATCTACTTATCAACTCAATCCGTGCGCTCTTGACTCCCGGTGAAGAAGCTTCGAAGTAGATCGTACCCGGAGTCTCTTCCGTTTGTACGATGGCAGTCAGCTGTCCGCTGAACAGCTTCATCTGCGGAGCCTGGAAAGATTCGAGGCTTGCCGAATTACCGTTGGCAGCCGCTTTATATGTACCGGCTCCACGAACGTTGAACTTGATCTGGTTGGTGGCATCCGGACAAAGGTTACCGTTTTTATCCACTACCCGTACATTAATGAAAGACAGATCTTTGCCATCGGCAGTCAGATTGTTACGATCGGCAGAAAGCTCGATATGATGAGGTTTGCCGGCTGTATGTACTTCCTCTTCAGCAACTGCGTTTCCATCCTTATCGTAAGCAACCACTTTCAGCGTACCCGGCTCATATTTGGTATCCATCCACATCAGACGATAGCGTTTCTGACGTTCGAAACTCTTCTGAGCCGCTTCGGTATAGCTGCTGTCGATGCCGATGCTCAGATCTTTCGTACGTTTACCCTGGCTCTTTCCGTTGATGAACAGCTCGGCAGAAGGATAGTTGGTGTAAACGAACACTGGAGTTACTTCACCTTCGCGTCCCGGCCATGTCCAGTGAGGCAGGATATGTAACGTCTTTTCAGCCTTGTTCCAATGACTGCGATACAGATAGTAACGGTCCTTTGGAATACCGGCCAGATCAATGATACCGAACAGGGAGCTATGGCTCGGCCAGTTGGTATAATACGGAGTCGGTTCACCCAGATAGTCGAAACCGGTCCATACGAACTCGCCGATACAATAAGGCAGGTCTTCATGCTGGATGAAATCGTCTTCCGGCAGGTTTGACCAGCCGCAATGCTCTACGTCGTAAGAAGAACTCTGATGATCGTCGTAGACAGCCATCGCCTTACGTTCAACCGGGAATTTATAGACACCGCGTGAACTTACCGTTGAAGCCGTCTCACTTCCCAAAATAATTTCCTGCGGTAGTTTCTTGTAATTGACCTGATATCTGAACGGACGGTAGTTGAAACCGGCTACGTCCATTACGGCTGCAAAGTTATTGTTTACGACAGCATCCGGTGCATCCATACCCTGGGTTACCGGGCGAGTCGGGTCTTCCCGGTGGCAGATATCCTGCAGGAAGCGGGCAATCTTGGCATCTCCCTCGTTCCACTGGTTCGGCACTTCATTACCGATACACCACATCACCACACTCGGGTTATTACGGAAATGGTGAACCAGGTTTACCATGTCTTTTTCCGCCCATTCATCGAAGAAGAGATTGTAGCCGTTCTTGCATTTAGCGACATTCCATTCGTCGAAGCTTTCAGCCATCAGCATCATACCCATCTCATCACAAGCCTTCACCAGTTCAGGAGCAGGCATGTTGTGGGAAGTACGGACCGCATTACACCCCATCTCTTTTAGGATACGGATCTGGCGACGGATAGCGGCATCATTCACGGCTGCTCCCAACGGCCCCAGGTCATGGTGGTTACATACGCCTTTGAACACGGTCTTTTCACCGTTCAGGAAAAAGCCTTTACCCGGAATGATCTCGATGGAACGGATACCGAACGGGGTTGTGTATTCGTCTTTCAACTCGGTTCCGTTCCGGTACAAACGGCTTTCTGCCACATACAGGGCCGGCATATCCGGTGACCAAAGTGTCGGAGTATGAACAATAAACTCCTGGTCGACCGAACCGTTATTATATTTAATGTCGGTCAATGGAAGCATTGTCTCTACCAGCATCTGTCCGTTCGGATTACGAAGGCTTGTTTTTACTGCATATTGTTTCGGGTCAGCTCCTGCCGGCAGATTCACCTTCGTGTTTACATTCACTTTGGCAAATTCTTTCTTTACGATAGGAGTTGTCACATACGTTCCCCAAACAGGGATATGTGCATCTTCCGTAACAATCACATGTACGTTCCGATACAGACCGGCTCCGGGATACCAGCGGGATGATTCCGGCAGGTTTTCCAGGCGGACAGCCAATGTATTCTTCTGTTCCGGTTTCAGATACTTCGTAATATCGAAATGGAACGAGTTGTATCCATAAGGCCAATACCCTACTTCTTCTCCGTTAATATACACTTTCGCATGGCTCATCGCTCCATCGAACAGGATGGATGCTTTTTTACCTTCAGCGAACTGGGGGACTTCAAACTCGATACGGTACCAACCCACACCAACAAAAGGCAGACCACCTGTACGTCCAGCGTGTTCCATTGCCTCTTTCTGACCATCCTGTGAAATGGCTACTTCCTGCTTGTCGTTCTGGGAACTGAACGGACCGTATATCGCCCAATCGTGAGGGACTGTCACCGATTGCCATTTACTGTCGTCGAAAGCGGGTTTGATAAAGTCGGGGTTATCCTCACGAGTGAACTTCCAGTTTTTCTCTAGAAGGAACTCATTGCGTACTTGTGCTGAAAGGTTGGTCAGCAGTCCGAATAACGCGACTAAAATAACTAAATTGAATCTTTTCATGCGCATTTTAATGTTTTTGTAGTTCTTAGCGCAGCAAAAATAGCTAAATTTGCAGCTTTCACAAACTAAATCTACAATAACAAGTTACTGAATATGTTAATTCAACTAGCATTCGTATTAATTGCAATTATAATCGGAGCTCGCCTTGGTGGTATCGGGCTTGGTGTTTTAGGTGGGCTCGGGCTTGCCGTACTGACTTTTGTCTTCGGGCTCGAACCAACTTCTCCTCCTATCGACGTGATGTTGATGATCGTAGCCGTCATCGCTGCAGCCAGTTGCATGCAGGCAGCCGGTGGCCTGGACCTGATGGTGAAATGGGCAGAAAAACTTCTTCGTAAGAATCCTTCCAAAATTACAATATTAAGCCCGCTGGTTACCTATGTTTTCACATTCATTGCCGGGACAGGGCATGTGGCTTACTCGGTTTTACCCGTTATCGCAGAAGTGGCGACCGAAACGAAAATACGTCCGGAACGCCCGCTAGGTATTGCCGTGATCGCTTCACAGCAAGCTATTACAGCCAGTCCGATCTCTGCTGCTACCGTGGCTCTGTTAAGTATGCTGGTGGGACAAGGGTTCAATGTGACTTTATTCGATATTCTGATGATCTCCGTACCCTGTACGCTGGCAGGCGTGCTGGCTGGTGCTTTCTATTCCCTGCGTGTCGGTAAAGAGCTGGAAGACGATCCTGAATTTAAAAGACGTATTGCAGAAGGTGAATTCACAACCCAAAAGTATGAGTTGAAAGATGTAAAGAATCAGAAAGCGGCCGGCTGGTCGGTTATCATATTTATCCTGGCGACTATCGGCATCATCCTGTTCGGTTCCATCGAAAGTATCCGTCCGACATTCAACGGCCAGTCTCTGTCGATGGCTTACATTATCGAGATATTGATGTTGTCGGCTGCCGCCATTATCCTGCTGGCAACCCGGACAGACGGGATCAAAGCTGTTCAGGGTTCGGTCTTTTCTGCCGGTATGCAGGCTGTTGTCGCCATCTTCGGTATTGCCTGGATGGGCGATACGTTTATCGGAGGGAATATGGCGGAGCTGAAAGGCTCGATTGAACAAATCGTTACCGAAATGCCTTGGTTATTCGGGATCGCCCTGTTTCTGATGTCTATCCTGCTATTCAGCCAGGCGGCAACCGTACGTGCTTTATTGCCGCTGGGAATCGCTTTGGGAATATCTCCTTATATGTTGATCGCCCTTTTCCCTGCCGTGAACGGTTACTTTTTCATACCGAACTACCCGACAGTCGTAGCTGCGATCAATTTTGACCGTACAGGAACCACCCATATCGGGAAATATATCCTGAATCACTCTTTTATGATCCCCGGATTGATCGCGACAGGAGTTTCCGTAATGCTAGGTTTACTCCTTATACAGCTATTTTAATATACAGAGGCAGTAAAGCAATCCGGTAAAATTGACAAATATATTAGACATTTTGCTATCTCATCGCTTCTGAATCTTGTATAATTTTGCACTGTAAATAAAAACAATGAGCATATGAAACCAGTAGAATTGACAAAAGCAGATTTCATTCAGAAAGTTGGTAATTTTGAAGCAGATCCGAAAGATTGGAAATATATAGGAGACAAACCTTGTATCGTGGACTTCCAGGCACCGTGGTGCGGTTACTGCAAACGCCTGGATCCAATATTGGATGAGTTCGCAGAAACATACGATGGAAAACTGACTATCTATAAAGTGAATGTAGATAATGAGGAAGCTCTGGAGACGGCATTCAATATCCGTACCATCCCGACACTTCTTATCTGCAAACCGGACGGGACAAAAGAATTCATGCTCGGTACAATGCCCAAGCATGAGTTAAAAAAGATCATTGAAGAAAATATCCTGAAATAAGATTCACACAGTCTGTTATTTACGGACTGTGATATGAAAACAGCCTTGCTTGCGTTCGTGCTTGATATAACAGCGTTCAGCCTTTCGCTGATCGCGGAGCACAGACGCAAGTACCATTTTCAGACGGTCGCTATCGATATTCAATGTATCCTTTTCGTCTATTTTGGTGTAACGAACCCAAGATATATCAAAAGTAGTACCATAGCGGTGGGCTGAATTCATGGAAGCGTTATAGTTACGTTTTCCTAATTTCTTCACGTCATCGACCGTACGGGTAACGCTTGTCACCTTTACTTTATAGATGGAAGCATTCAGGTTATAAAGGGAATCCTGAAAATTACGTCCGATATCTTCCAGTAATGTAGCAGCTTCGGGGATGAGATAAGGGATGGAATGTTTCAATTCTTCCACTTCATAATAATCACAGGTCTTGATCTCTTTCATTTTTTTAGAGGCATGTTCGGCATCATCCCGGTTACTGATAGGTTCTATCCCTATTTTCTGCGCTACCGCCAACTGAACATCATTCAAGTCATTAAAGTCCCGGTTATAGCTACCATTATACCAAATAGTTTTCAACTCACCCCGCTTTTCCTTGCAAGAAGAAAAAGCACAAACAGCCAGCAATACGGCCACCAAACTTATTGTATTTATAAATAATTTCATCCTTTTTGATTTTGGGAAACAAAAATAAGAAAAATAACAGACTTAACAGGATAAGAGAAAAAAGATTTCGTACTTTTGTAAACAGCATAAATAAAAGAATATGGATATGAGTACTTTAGAACTAAGACTTTCACTGATTGAACAATTGACTCAAATCGATGATGAGCAGTTGTTGCACAAGATCAAAAATCTTATCAGCCAGCACACAGGCAAGAAAGCCGAACGCCTGCCGGCACAAATGACGGTAGATGAGCTGAAAGAGGTGTTGAAGAAATCTATAGAAGAATCCAAACAAGGATTAGGCATGACTTCCGATGAATTACGAAAAAGACATCCTCTATGCCAACAAGATTAAAGTGGTTACCACAAGCTATTACCTTACTTGAAAATATTTACGGTTATTACAGTAAGAGGAGTGAACGCTCTGCCGTTCGCTTATATAACAGAATCATTGATTCTGCTGAACCGTTAAAGACATTCCCTCACGCAGGACCTCTCGAACCTTTATTAAAGGATTTTCCACAGAATTTTCATTCGTTTGTTGTCGAAAAACATTATAAGCTGATCTATACAATCAGCCCCGACCTCATCGAAATACATGCCATATGGGATTGCAGGCAAGACGACTGGAAACTTAAAGAAATGTTCCGATAGTTATTCTCAAAAAAAAGCCCGAATCTATTTAGGAGACAAAGAATATTACTAATTTTGCGTACCTAAATAATAGATGGGATAAAAACATAAAAATTATAAGGAAAAAGGAAAAGAACGGATGATAGAACGAATATATATTCTGGAAAGCGTAGACCCGGTTATTTTTTACGGAGTGAACAATGCGAACATGCAGCTTATCAAAACACTGTTTCCCAAGCTTCGCATCGTTGCCCGAGGAAATGTGATGAAAGTAATCGGAGACGAAGATGAATCCGAACTGTTCCTGAAGAAAATCCGGGAAGTCGAGAAATACTGCGAGGAGTTCAATTCCCTGACCGAAGATGTCATACTCGACATTATCAAAGGTAAAACCCCGACCGTCGTTAAACAGGAGAACCTGATCATCCACGGAATGAATGGGAAAGCAATCGTTGCCCGTACCGAAAACCAGCAATTACTCGTGAAAGCATTCGAAGAGAACGACCTGGTATTTGCCACCGGTCCGGCTGGGACAGGCAAGACTTTCGTTGCGATCGCCCTGGCCGTAAAAGCATTAAAGAACAAAGAAATAAGGAAGATCATCCTGAGCCGACCTGCCGTCGAAGCCGGCGAGAAGCTGGGATTCCTTCCGGGAGAGATGAAAGACAAGCTCGATCCGTATCTCCAGCCGTTGTACGATGCCCTGCAGGATATGATACCGGGAGCGAAACTCAAAGAATATATGGAAAATAACGTGATTCAGATCGCTCCACTGGCTTTTATGCGCGGACGTACGCTGAACGATGCTGTTATTATCCTCGATGAAGCACAAAATACGACTACGCACCAGATCAAGATGTTCCTCACCCGCCTGGGTATGAATGCTAAAATGATCATTACCGGTGACGTAACGCAGATCGACCTTCCTCCCACAGCGACTTCCGGACTCGTGCAGGCCATGCAGATACTGAAAGGCGTAAAAGGGATCGGTAAGATTGAATTTGATAAGAAAGATATCGTACGCCATAAACTGGTGCAACGCATCGTCGAAGCGTACGATAAATTCGACGAAAAGAAAAAAGCAGCGCATGCCGCCGCTAAGACAACAACAGAAAAGAACAACAAACTATCAGAAAACAATTAAAAATAAATTGGTCATGAAGAAGGCGTTAGTTAAAACAGATTACAATTTCCCGGGACAAAAGAGTGTCTATCATGGTAAAGTACGCGACGTGTACAATATCAATGACGAAGTATTGGTGATGGTCGCAACCGACCGTATTTCAGCTTTCGACGTAGTATTGCCGGAAGGTATTCCTTACAAAGGCCAGATGTTGAACCAAATTGCTGCCAAATTCCTTGACGCGACCACCGACATTTGCCCGAACTGGAAAATGGCTTCACCCGACCCAATGGTTACCGTTGGTGTGCAGTGCGAAGGTTTCCCTGTTGAAATGATCGTACGCGGTTACCTTTGCGGTAGCGCATGGCGTGCTTACAAAAGCGGTGTACGCGAAATCTGCGGTGTGAAACTGCCGGAAGGTATGCGCGAAAACCAGCGTTTCCCGGAACCTATCATCACCCCGACAACGAAAGCTGCCATCGGTGCTCACGACGAAGATATCTCCAAAGAAGAAATCCTGAAACAGGGACTTGTTTCTGAAGCCGACTACGCCGTTCTTGAAAAATATACAATAGAGCTCTTCAAACGTGGTACAGAGATCGCAGCCGGACGCGGACTGATCCTGGTCGATACCAAATATGAATTCGGTCACCGTGACGGTAAGATCTACCTGATCGATGAGATCCATACACCGGACTCTTCCCGTTATTTCTATTCAGAAGGTTACGAAGACCGTTTCGCCAAAGGTGAACCGCAGAAACAGCTGTCTAAAGAATTCGTTCGCGAATGGTTGATGGATAACGGCTTCCAGGGTAAAGCAGGCCAGGTGGTTCCTGAAATGACTCCGGCTATCGTCGAAGGTATCAGCGACCGCTACATCGAGCTGTTCGAACATATCACCGGCGAAAAATTCGTGAAAGGCGATACAGACGACTTGCTTGCACGTATCGAAAAGAACGTTACAGATTATCTGAACAATAAATAAGAATGTATGAAGTACGGTTCGGAACAGATTTTACCTTACAACAGGGAAGAACAAAAGAGCACACAAGTCAGACGTATGTTCGACTCGATTGCAGGCACCTATGATCTGCTGAACCATACGCTCTCGTTCGGAATTGATAAAATATGGCGCAGGAAAGGTATCGCTTTCCTGCGTCCTTTTTCTCCGAAGTCGATACTGGATATCGCAACCGGAACAGGCGACCTGGCCATCTCCATGCAAAAGAAACTGAAGGCGGACCGGATCATCGGCGCCGACATTTCGGAAGGTATGATGCAGGTCGGACGTGAGAAAGTGGTCCGTGCCGGTCTTTCGGAGCATATCTCGTTCGAACAACAAGACTGTACGGCGCTTACTTATCCGGACAATTCGTTCGATGCCGTTACTGCCGCATTCGGAGTACGTAACTTTGAAAATATAGAACAAGGGATAGCAGAGATGTTCAGGGTCCTGAAACCCGGCGGCCATCTCATGATCCTGGAGCTTTCCACCCCGGAACATTTTCCGATGAAACAGCTCTACCCTATTTATTCAAAGACGATCATTCCTTTTATAGGCCGGTTGTTCTCAAAAGAAAAAGCGGCATACAGTTATTTGCCGGAATCCATCAAGGTCGTTCCTCAAGGAAAGGTCATGGAAGAACTACTCGCCCGTCAAGGTTTTACACAGGCGAAAGCACGCACCTTTACCTTTGGAATTTGTTCATTATATACAGCCAGTAAGGACAGTTCGCCCAGTAAGGGCAGTAGTAAGGGCAGTTCGCGAACTGCCCCTACAATTTAAACATAAAAAGAAGAAGGTTATGCAGAAATATGGTTTATTGGGATATCCACTCGGGCATTCATTTTCCAAAACTTATTTCAACCAAAAGTTTGAGGCGGAAAAGATAGATGCTCAATATGTAAATTTCGAGATTCCGAACATCAAAGAGATAAAGAATGTTCTGAAAGAGAATCCCGAATTAAAAGGTTTGAACGTTACGATCCCTTATAAAGAACAGGTGATCCCTTATCTGGACGAGCTGGATGAAGATGCACGCCTGATCGGTGCCGTCAACGTGATCAAGTTTACAAAAGGTCTTTTCGGAAGAACAAAGCTGATCGGTTACAATTCCGATATCATCGGTTTCAAGCAATCGATCGAACCTTTCCTGAACGAAACGCACCGGAAAGCCCTGATCCTCGGAACAGGCGGAGCTTCAAAGGCAGTCTTCCAGGGATTGAAACAACTGGGAGTCGGCGCTACTTTAGTCTCACGCAAGCCGAAAGAATTTTGCATTACCTATGAGGAGATCACAGCCAAAACGATGGAACAATACACGGTTATTGTCAATACGACTCCGCTCGGAATGTTCCCTAATATCAATGATTGCCCTGATATTCCCTACGATCTGCTCACCCCTGACCATCTGTTATACGACCTGCTGTATAATCCGGATGAAACACTTTTCATGAAGAAAGGAAAAGAAAAAGGAGCTGTCGTCAAAAACGGACTTGAGATGCTGTTGTTGCAGGCATTTGCCGGCTGGGAAATCTGGCAGAAATAAAAAACTGAAAAACAACTATCATACTATCACAAACAGTCAAGTACGCTTTGATATTTAAAGGATAAAACCAATGATAGTTAGTATGATAGTACTATTTTCAACCATCATACTATCACAAAACTACCCGACAAAGTTGGTGATGTATATATCTTATTATTAACAACATAGTTAGATATCTTTCTTGAGACCCGGGTCTCTATACCCTTCACACCCGGGTCTTAGCATCGTTCACATCCGGATGTAAAAGAGGGCAAAATGGGGGTCTAAACAAGAAGAACAAGCTATTTGCACGAAAAAAACAGCTTTATTCAGGCAAAAAAGATAGGATGCTATTGCTTTTCCGTCATATACTTCCAGAAACGGACAGGCATATGCTGGCGGTGCAGCTTCGGATTGATACGTTCTTTGATGGCAATCGTCTTGAAATACTCTTTCCACATCTGCTGGAACAGTTTCTCATCTTTATCCATCAGGCTCTCATTGAGGAAGCCGGATAACAGATGCTCTTCCTTTTGTTCGAAACGAACCTCGATCGTCTCTTTCAGATCATAATAATAGCCATACTCCCGGCGCATATCATAGATCAGCCATTTCTGATCGCCGAAACGATCGTTCAGATACGGAAGGACAAGCGGCAATACATTATATATAGGCTCGACGGCAGAGAAGTAAGTGCCATCCAATGCCTTTTGGAAACGGAGAAACTGCATGATGCGGAGACGTTCGTTGCTTACTTTCTTCCAAACCTTGGATATCTGTAGTACATCAGGATCACCGAAATTCATCTCAATAGATTTCGAATGGTCAAGCGCCTTGCGGATATAGCGGAACAACAGCATGTCGACCTCCGGCAGCTCCGACAGCCAGGAGACTGTCAGCCCCGACAGGGATAGTTTCGACACCTTCTTTTCAAGCCCTTTCCAAACCCGGTCCGCCTTTTTCTTGTCGGAATAAATCGTCACCGTTTCCTCGCAGAACAGAGGTAACGGCTCGCCCTCCGCCAGCAGCACATCGGGAAAAGACTTCCGGACGTAAGCGTCGAAGACGGCAGTCAGTAATCCCTCGAAAGTTTTGTCATATATAAAAGCAATCACAATATGTCCTGTTTCAATTCACGCATCCGTAAAAAATGCTACATTTCTACCTCTACATCACGTTCACAATACATCCTGAAATTGAATTGTTAGTTGACGGTCGTCCAGTTTCCTGCCTTTTTTCTGCGTCAGGATATGGCGTACATTCTCCGGTGTCAGTTCGTTTACCGTCCGCATCGCCAGCTCATGGCAGGTGATGAAGTATTGCGCTTTCTTCATCACGACCCCGATCTTTTTCAATTGTTCCGATCCCAAACGGGAATAGCGGCGGGAGACAACGATCATCTTCGCCGATTTTACCCCGATACCGGGTACACGGAGAAGCAATTCATAGTCCGCCTTATTGATATCGACCGGAAACATATGCGGGTTCCGCAGTGCCCACGATAACTTCGGATCGACCTCCAGATCCAGTTCCGGATAAGCATCGTTCACGATCTCATCCACCTTAAACTCATAAAAACGCAACAACCAATCCGCCTGATACAAGCGGTTTTCCCTCACCAAAGGCGGTTGCTTCAATGCCGGAAGCCGGTTATCATAATCATTCACAGGAATAAACCCCGAATAATAAACACGTTTCATCGTCGGACGCTGATAAAGGGCGGACGACAAACGGAGAATATCCTTGTCCGTATCGGCTGTCGCTCCGACAATCATCTGCGTGCTTTGCCCGGCAGGAGCAAAACGAGGAGCATGCCGGAAACGTTTCCTCTCCTCCGCACTTTGTAATACCCCCTGCTGAATGTAACGCATCGGGGTAAAGACGCTCTTAAAGTCCTTTTCCGGAGCAAGAGCCTGCAAACTTTTCTCATTGGGTATCTCGATATTCACGCTGAGACGGTCGGCATACAATCCGGCTTCATTCACCAGTTCCTGGCTGGCTCCGGGAATGCTCTTCATATGGATATAGCCGTTGAAACGGTGTATCAGACGCAGGTCTTTCACGACACGTACCAAACGCTCCATCGTATAATCCGGACTACGGACCACACCCGAACTCAGAAAGAGCCCTTCTATATAATTCCTCCGGTAAAACTCGATCGTCAGATTGACCAGCTCCGTCACGGAAAGCGTCGCCCGGGGCAGGTCGTTGCTCCGACGGTTGATGCAGTAGGCGCAATCATACATACAATAATTGGTCAACATGATCTTCAGCAGGGAAATACATCGCCCGTCTTCCGCAAAACTATGGCAAATCCCCCACCCAGCCGCACTTCCGACCATTCCTTTCTTTCCGGAACGGGTTGTGCCGCTTGACGCGCAGGATACATCATACTTAGCTGATTCTGCTAATATTTTCAGTTTTTCGAGAACAGTTTCATTCATATTTCAGGAGGATATACTATACAAAAATAAGGATTAAAAAGCTATCTTTGCGATAAAACAGAGTGAAATGTTCTTAGATAATATTCCCGTACATAACCTGGATGAAACGGACTTCTTTGTCGTCGAACGGATTGAGAATTGCGCGCCTTTGAATTTCAGAGGATCGCATCGGCATAATTTCTACGAACTGTTATTCTTCACGGAAACGGGAACAGACGAGAGCCACAGCATCGACTTTATCGAATACCCTTTACAGTCCAATCAGCTTTACCTGCTCCGCCCGGGACAAGTACATACGATGAAACTAAAAGGACAAATGGGATTCCTGTTTGCCATCAATCCCGATTATTTCGAGCGCCTCTGCCTCCATATCGAGAGTTATGCAGATCATACATTTCCCAGCATGCTTCTTCTCCCGGAGAAAGAAACCTCAGCGATCCGCCAAATCGCCCGTCTGATCTACACCGAACATGAAGGACTGCACCGGAAAAGCCTGCTCAACTCATACATGCACGCTTTGATCACCCATCTGCTATTATTATACACCGATACCCGGGTCGACCAGGATATACGCGTCAGTAAAGTCTTGTCCCTGATAGACAAACATTATATCAACGAGCGCTCCACCGACTTCTATGCCCGCGAAGTAAACCTCAGCAACAAACGGATGAACGAGCTTACAAAAAAGGCCGTTGGCCACACAGTCAAACAACTGATAGATCAACGGCTATTACTGGAAGCCAAACGCATGATCAGTTCCGGAGCTTCGAGCTTCAAGGAAATCGCGTTCAGCCTGGGATTCAGCGAAGCATCTTATTTCACCCGCTTCTTCAAGGAGCAAAGTGGCTGTACCCCCGAACAATTCCGGTTATTATTGAAAAAAGACCTGTCATGAACGGACTTTGATCACTGCCAGCCGCCGCCGTGTATCGACAAACAACAACACAAAAGAGGTCAGTCCGCAAACGAACAGCCCGCACATCATCGGCACTACCGAATTATTCTGCAGGAAACTGACTACAGCCGACAGTATTCCGGTAAACAATAATTGCAGGAATCCCATCAATGCCGAAGCCGCCCCGCTGTCTTCCTTAAAATAAGCGAGTCCAAGCGAAGTCGTTGCCGGAAGCAACAACCCGATCGGTATCAGATTCAGGAAAACCAACACCAATAAAGGCACGACAGAAGTCGACACCAACGAAGTCACCACCAGCAATACCCCGATCAGTAGTTGAAAGACAAGCGTATATCTCACCAGCTTCTTCAACGTCATATATTTCAGGAAGAAATTAATAATATAGGTACCGAACATCAACCCCAACGAATTGACTGCGAAAATAATGGCAAACGTATCTCCCGACATTCCGCCCTTTTCCATGATCAGGAACGGAGCATTGGAAACATATACCATCAAACCACCGTAAGCCATACAGCCAATAATCGTATAGACCATGAACGGCCATACTTTCATCACCCGTACATACCCTTTCACCATCTCACGCAACGAAGGTTTCTTCGCTTTCACACCTTCGGGTAAAGGCATCGGCTTACTTTTCGGAAGAAACGCCCAGGTTAGCAGGATAGTACAAGCGCCTAACAACGCCATCGTATTGAAAACCCCGTGCCAATGCCATTGTTTCAACAGCAAATTACCGATAGTCGGAGCAATGACAGGGGCAATACCAGAAATAATCACCAACAAAGAAAATACTTTTGTCCGTTGCTCATTCACAAACAGGTCGTTCACGGCAGCACGTCCGACCACTACGCCGGCACATCCACCGAAAGCCTGAAAGAAACGGATCACCCATAGTTGTTCGATCGAAGTCACATAGATGGAAGCAAACGAACTGACCGTATATAAAGCAGTCGCCAGCAAGATCGGATTTTTCCGTCCGTAATAATCGGAAAGCGATCCCCAAAACAGTTGTCCGATAGCAAAACCAGCCAGGAAGATGGATAAGGATATTTGTACCTCACTCAGAGAAACCTGCAGACTTTCAGCAATATCCGTAAAAGCCGGAAGATAAAGGTCTATACTCAAAGGTTCCAGTGCCGCTAATAAAGAAAGGACCAGAACCACGATTCCCATTTTTCTATTCATCACATTATACCTATTAAAATTACCGCGACAAAAGTACTGTCTTCCTTCCGTCCGCCTTTTACATTAATTGCACATTTACTGGTATAAATGGGAACATTCAGAAAAACAGACGAAACGGGATATTTCTTTTATGAGTGTGGTAATTAGGCAGGAAACATGTACATTTGTACGTTTTTTAAATTTACATCTTCAATAATGAACGACTTACTTATTTTCAACCATATAGAATTGATCTTGGCTTCTACAACAGCCGGTCTTTTCATCATCCAGCTTTTGTATTATCTTGTCACCTATGCCCGCCCGTTGAGACAGGCAAAAAGGAGACAAATGGAGGCAGGACAGGCTAAACCCGCCGTTTCCGTGATTGTCTATGCCAAGAACGAATCGGAGAATCTCAGGAAACATCTTCCGGCTTTGCTGAATCAGAACTATCCGGAATACGAAATTATCGTCGTCAACGACGGCTCCACAGACGAGAGTGACGAGGTTTTAAAAACATTCAAGAACGAATACGACCACCTCTATCATACCTATATCCCGGAAGACGTAAAATACCTGAGCCGCAAAAAACTGGCACTTACCGTCGGTATCAAAGCGGCCAAACACGAGATCCTCCTTTTCACCGAAGCCAATTGCGAACCGATGGGTAAAAACTGGATATCTGCCATGGCACGCAACTATACATCCCAGACAAGCATTATTTTAGGCTTTTGTGCATATGGTCCCCATAAAGGATTTTTCCACAAACTGGTCGCTTATGATAACCTGATAACCGGACTGCAATACATCTCGTCCACCCTTGCCGGAAACCCTTATACCGGAAACGGCCGGAACCTCTCCTACCGGAAAGACTTGTTCTTTGCCCATAAAGGTTATTACAAATCGCTCAGTCTGCATGCCGGAGACGATGATCTGTTCATCAATGAATCCGCCACCAAACAAAACACCTGGGTGGAATACTCGCCGGAAAGCATCACTGAAATGGCAAAGATAGACCGTTTCAGTATGTGGAAAGAAATGAAAGTATCGCGAGCTGCGACCCAGCGTTATTATAAGGGCTGGAACCTGACCTTCTTCAGAATGGAGAGCCTAAGTTATTTCCTGTTCTTTATCGCGGTGATTGCCAGTATCGTATTCGGTATCCTGGGGAACTGGTTAATCTCCATACTGGCGGGCTTACTTTACATAATCCAGTTTTCCAGTAAAGCTGCCATCCTGCATAAATCCGCCAAGCTCCTGCAGCAGAAACCTGTAACAGGCTGGCTGTTTTTATTGGAATTAATCTTGCCCCTGTTCAATTTGTACGTAAGAATATACCGTATATTCAGAGGGAAGAACGACTATACATTCAGACTTTAAATATTACTCGAACCGAATACTCTTGGCCGGGTCGATCTTGGTGATCAGGTAAGACGGGCCGAGCATCATCAGCATGGATGCACATAATGTTCCGATATTCAGCAGAACTAAAGAAAGTATACTCAGATCGATAGGCACTGCATCCAGATAGTACGTAGACGGATCCAGTTTTATGACATGGAAATGAGACTGTATCAGGCAAATAGTAATCCCGATCACATTCCCCCAAAGCATCCCTTTCCCTATCAGGAAGAAAGAGATATAAAGAAATATCTTACGGATACTGGCGTTGTTCTCTCCCAACGCTTTCAGGATTCCGATCATATTGGTCCGCTCCAAAATAATGATCAGCAGACCGGAGATCATGGTGAAACCGGCAACAGCAAATATCAGGATAAGGATAACGACCACATTCACGTCCAACACATCGAGCCAGTTAAATATCATCGGATTCATCTCCTTGATCGAACGGGTAAAATAGGTATTTCCATGACGATCCTGCTTTTCTACTAAATTGAAATACAGGTCTTCCGCTATCTGATCCAGATCGTCGTAATCATCGACAAGCAATTCCAGCCCGCTGACTTCATCTTTCTCCCAACCGTTCAGACGACGTATCTGCTTGATATCCGCCAGGACAAATAACTTGTCGTAATCCATAAAACCGGTCTCGTAAATCCCGGCAATATTGAATTTGCGTGCACGGATATCTTCCTGAATAAAATAAGTCCGAACAGAATCCCCCAGTTTCAGATTTAATAAATCAGCTAAATATCGGGAAACAATGATATCGATCGAACTCTTATCCGGGTTTATCGTCAGTATCTCACCCTCTTTCAAATTATTCCGGAAGAAACTCCAGTCATAATCCGTATCGACACCCTTCAATACGATTCCCTGAAAATCACTGTCTGTTTTCAGAATCCCCATCTTTGTGGCATATGCTTCTATATGCTTGATACCGGGGAACTCCTGAAGCGCCTGAAGCAATGAATCGCTCACTGCTATCGGTGTCGTTTCGTATGAACTGTTATTATCGAAATTGGTGATCTGGATATGAGAACCGAAACCGATCACCTTATTACGGACCTCTTTTTTAAACCCGATTACAATAGCTACCGAAAGAATCATCACCGCCAGCCCGAGCGCAATCCCAATTATGGCAATACGAACAGCAGGAGGTGTAACCTGCCGGTCACCCTCCTTGCTGAAATGAATTCTTTGTGCTATAAATAATTCTAAGCGCATAGCAATTGAAAGTTGAAAATTGAAAATTGAGAATCAGCCTCCTCTCTCTCTAATTTTCAATTTTCAATTCTCCATTTTCAATTATTAAATGACTCTTCCCGGGTATGCTTCCAACGCCTTAGCCAACACAACCAACGCATTTGCCAGATCTTCTTTTTTCAGTACATAAGCAATACGCACTTCATTCTTACCCAGACCAGGCGTTGTATAGAAGCCGGAAGCCGGAGCCATCATGACTGTCTGCCCTTCATATTCAAATTCATCCAGACACCAGGCACAGAACTTATCGGCATCATCCACCGGCAGTTTGGCAACCGTATAAAAAGCTCCCATAGGGATCGGAGAATAGCATCCCGGAATACGATTCAGGCCGTCGATCAGGAATTTACGACGTTCCACATATTCGTTATACACCTCCAGCATATACTCTTCAGGCGTATCCAATGAAGCCTCGGCAATAATCTGTCCGATCAATGGAGGACTCAAACGGGCCTGACACCATTTCATAACATTTTCCTTCACCATCTGGTTCTTCGTGATCAGCGCACCGATACGGATACCGCATTCACTGTAACGCTTAGAAACAGAATCGACCAAGACCACATTATTCTCTATCCCTTTCAAATGAAAAGCAGAGATATAAGGTGCTCCGGTATAACAAAACTCGCGATACACCTCATCCGAGAAAAGGAACAGATCGTACTTCTTCACGATATCACGAATCTGATCCATCTCCTTTTGTGTATAGAGATAACCGGTCGGATTGTTCGGGTTACAAATCAGAATCGCTTTTGTACGCGGTGTGATCAGTTCCTCAAAACGTTCTACGGATGGAAGAGCAAAACCCTCGTCGATAGTGGACGGAACCGTTTTGATCACAGCCCCACTCGAAATGGCAAATGCCATATAGTTGGCATACGCAGGTTCGGGAACGATAATTTCATCCCCCGGATCCAAACAAGCCATAAAAGAGAAGAACACAGCTTCCGAACCACCGGTTGTGATGATTATATCGTCAACATCGACATTGATATTGAATTTCGCATAATATTTAACCAATTTCTCACGGAAACTACGAATCCCTTCACTGGGTGAATATTCCAAAACCTTACGGTCAATACGGCGCATCGCCTCCATCGCGACCTCAGGAGTAGGTAAATCCGGTTGACCGATATTCAGATGGTACACCTTGGTACCCTTTGCCTTAGCCTTATTGGCTAGCGGAACTAGTTTTCTAATGGGGGAAGCCGGCATGTTGACACCCCGCTGTGAGATATTAGGCATTACTTTTTCTATATGTTAGTTTAAAGTTCGGCAAAGATAGGAAATAATTGAAAATTGAAAGTTGAAAATTTAAAATTAATATCGGTTTGCATGTTTTCCCCTCATTTAATTTTCAATTTTCAATAATCATTTCTCAATTCCTCAAATTCCCGGACGGGGTGAATCTTTGCTGGCATGCATAGTCGAGATAAACGCATGCGGATCTATCTCTTTAATCTCGTCTTTCAGACGCGGCATATCCTTACGTTCAGCGATAGTGAAAATGATCTCTTTCTCCTGTCCTTCATACATTCCGCGTCCATGCAGGAAAGTACCGCGCATCCCCATCTTGCCGACGATCAGGTCTTTTATTTCCTGTGTTTTCTTCGACACGATAAATACGGCACGGTTCGGATTCTCCGTCTGGAACATTTCAACCACCTTTCCATAGACAAAGATGGCAAACCAGGAATACAAAGGCACTGCCCAATCCTGAAACACGATCAAACCGAGCATTACGATGGCAGAGTCAAGCAATATGATCATATTACTTACTTTCAGGTTGGAATTATTGGCAATGACGCGGGCCAGTACATCAGTCCCCGCACTCGTACTTTGTGCCTTAAAGACGCAAGTCACACCAAGACCCAATATCGCCCCTCCATAGAAACAGGCAATAAAGGTATCATTTTCCACCAGCGGTTCCGTTCCGCAGAAATAAGACAGCGTATCGGTGAAAACGGAGATAAGCACAAATGTCACTATCGTTTTCGGTCCCGAAGAAAGCCCGATTTTTTTCATTGCCAGTATCAGCAACGGCACGTTGAAGCACAAGGCTGTAGCACCCATCGGCAAACCATCAGGAAAAACAGAGAAAACTCCTTTCGTGACATAATGTAAAACAATGGAAATACCATATACCCCACCTGGTACGATTTTATAAGGGGCAAGAAAAAGCACATAGCTCAGTGCCTGGAGAAAAGCTCCGACTACAATAAAAGAATAGTCGAAAACACTGCTTCTCAATGTAGCATTAGAAGGAAAACCTAGTTGTTTCATGATAAGATTAAATCATTATTTGTTCTTTTAAGTATTGCAAAGATAGATAAAAAAAGAAGAGACTACACAAACTAATTGCGTAATCTCTTCTATCTATTTTTAACAACCTCAATCCGGAATTAAACAATCCCGGTACCTTTTATTATTAAAGGCTCAATGCGCGGTTATTATTATTTGTTACATTCAACAATGTTACATATTTGCGATACTGATCGGGAGTCAGAACCTGTTTCATCAATTTCAAGTTCCCATATACAGCCTGATGCATTTTCTTCTGTTGTTTGCTTTCGCTTGAACGAAGGCTTGCACGTTGCATATCAAGGAAATATTCATTTATATTTGCTACTTCATTTGTCTGAGATGGAGTTAATTGTAAATAATAACTCAGTTTTTCAAAGTTAATAGCAAACGGTTCTTTACTCATCTTACGGCTCTCGCGTGCAAAACCTACTGTTGCACATAATAAAATGGCTGCTACAGCCATACCAAAACGTCTCATAATACCTAAACATTTAATTAATAAACCTAAACATGGAGGCCGCTGCCTCCTATCTATCTCTCTTTTTGCGTTCATCTATATAACAGCATGTTTTATAACATTGTTCACGAACAGGTTTATTTATTCATCCAAATGATCGGATATCCCAGTCTCCGCTTGATTTCCTCCATCTCCGCGCTATGCCACATTTCATGTTTGAAGCACCAGGACAATGCCTCATATTTGTTTTCAGCAACCGGATGTCTAAAAGGAATAGGTTCTAACGGAGTATATAAAATATCATCACTTAAACCCGACAGGTTTTCAATACAAATTTCATGAACAGCGTCCAGCTGGCTTTTCAATACGGAAGCTGTTACAACATCCTCTTTGACAGACCGGTGCAACGTACCCATCCCGTTAAACTGTTTATTATATTGCGCCAAAGGAATCACCCGTTTTACTTTTTCATTCAATCCCGTTATCACAGTTATTGCGTGAAAGTTCTGGGCAACGATCAGATGTCCGATCTGCCAGGCGAAGTTTGAATCCGTATTTTCCGGTATGACAAACCATAAATCTTCAGGGAGTTCCGAAACCAGGCGATTGACAAAATTTCTTGCTTCAATGATCTGTTCTCTCAAAAATTCAATTCTACTCATAATGTCTACTTTTTTAAGTTATACATTAATCATTAGTGAACAGAAGAGCAGGATATGTGACAACTCAGTCCAAAAATTTTTCCCAATAATTCTTTCTTGGTAAATCTTTTTCGAATTTCTGATACATATCGGCCAGCCGTATCATTTTCGCTACAGTAGAATATTCTTTGTTCAGATCGATATGGTAAACTTGTTTGCAAATTCGGCATTTACATGTCCCGGCAGGATTATATAACGGACAGGTATCATTCATAAAATGACTGATCTTATTGATAGAACGAGAGGATATTTGTCGGATATTTTCCACCGACATTTCCATAATACGACTGATCTGTTTATGGGAAAGACCTATATTTTCCTTAAAGATGAAGATCAGACGAGCATCATTATTCAAACAGTGATTCAATGCAGTCAGGCACCAGTCACACCTTTCTTTCACCCATTCTTTCCGATCCTCGTCAGAGCCGGAATATTCAATTTCCTCCAATCCTCTGAATTGCTCCAACTTCAGCAGTGTCGCTACCTTTTCATTTTGAGCATACCGTAAAATAGTCCGTTTCGCAACCGTGTAAATCCAGGTAGACAATTCAGAATCTCCATTAAAAGAAGACAGGCTTTTAAAGACTTCATACCAGACTTCCTGTGCTGCCTCTTTCGCAATCTCCCTATTCTGGATCATCCGGTGAGCGATGGTAGCAACCATCCTCCCGTATTGTTCAACTAAATATTTACGATCTAAATCCATAGGTAATCAGTCTATCAGTTTATTCTTCTCATACGATGACCGTACCCAACGCAGATAAACCAGAAGCGACACCAGACAGCAACCCGAACCGACTAAATAAGCTGTTGCCAGATCAGCACGCGAAGCAATAAAACCGGCAGCAAGCATACCGATCCCCACACCGAAATCGAAAGAAGTCAGATAAGTAGAAGTAGCCGTCCCACGCATATGATGTGGAGCAACATTCACAAAAAGACATTGAATAGCCGGTACACAAACACCAAACCCGATACCGATAGCCAAGGCAGAAGCGAAGAAAACAATCTCATTATGGAAAAGGGCAAAAACGGCAAACGAAAGTGTTAGGAACGTCAGTGCACTGATCGACACCAGATGAATCTTTCCGTGATCGACCAAACGTCCGGAAATAAGACGGGCCACTCCGACTCCTATCGCCATGAAAATAAAGAAATAACCCGGATTTGCTACATTGATTTCTTTCCCGTACAACACCACAAAAGAGGTCACCATCCCATAAGGAATAGCACTCAACAGATAGGCCAAAGCCGTCGGCAATGCTTTCACCAGGATAAAACGATCCAGTGAAAAAGTTGGTCTCGGCACTTTCTCCCGCTTAGGATAACGAATCAGACAAACCGAACCGACACCCACCAAAGCGATTACCAATCCGACAAACACCACAGGATGAAAACCGAACCGGTCATAAATAAACACGGCCACCAACGGCGAGAGCGACATTGCCAGGTTGATCGTCAACCCATAAAAGCCCATTCCCTCCCCTCTTCGTTTGGAAGGAATCACATCGATCGCTATGGTATTTCCGGCAACGGAAGTCATTCCCATAAATCCACCCTGAATAAAACGAACTGCCATAATAGTCAACACCGTCGTTGCAAACAAATAACCGGTAAACATACAGGCAAAAACCATAAAGGCAAACAAATATAATGGTTTACGGGAAAAACAATCCACCAGATATCCGGAGAACGGACGAACACATAACAAACCGATCGAATAACTGGAAAGGGCGATTCCCACTTCCGACGGGTTAATCTTCAGAACTTCCACCAAGTAAACCGGCATAGTTGGCATCAACATGTAGAATGAGAAGTTCATCAGGAAATAAGAGATACAACACTGAATGAAATTCCGGTTCCAAAGCACAGGTTTCGTTTCGTTCATATCTTTAGTAATTAAATACGGATGGAAATACTCCCACCCGTACATTATATTATATATGTAATATCGTATTAAGCCAATTCACTTAGCTCCAGCCAACGCATTGTCTTTTCGTCGATTTCTTCAATTACTTTCGCAATACGTTCCGACTTAGTCATCAATTCATCGTTGCTAAGAGTTCCGCTGCTCATTGCCGTTTCCAGTTCAGCTTTTTCGGCTTCAAGCTGCGGTATTTCCGCTTCCAGAGCTTCGAACTCCTTCCGCTCCTTGAAAGTAAGTTTCTTTTTCTGCTCAGGCTGCGGACGGTTATTCTTTTCAGGAGCCGGTGTTTGTTTGGGCTGACGGGCTGCCTCCGCCTCTTTCTCCAACTGATCCTGCACCTCTTTCCAGTCACGGTATTGGGTATAATTACCAGGGAAATCCTTCAAATCGGCATTACCACGGAATACTAACAAGTGATCGACTACTTTATCCATAAAGTAACGGTCGTGCGAAACAACGATTACACACCCCTTAAAGTTACGCAGGTACTCTTCCAATACATTCAAGGTCACGATATCCAGATCATTGGTCGGCTCATCCAGTACCAGGAAGTTCGGGTTGCGCATCAGGACAGTACATAGATATAAACGACGTTTTTCTCCACCACTCAGTTTGTAGACATAGCTATGTTGCTTCTCGGGAGTGAACAGGAAATAATTCAGGAACTGAGAAACACCCAACTTCTTTCCGTCTCCAAGATCGACATATTCGGCTATATCCTGCACGACATCGATCACCTTCATCTGCTCGTCAAACTGCAGACCATCCTGACTGTAATAGCCGAAACGTACAGTTTCGCCGACATCGAAGCGTCCGCTATCCGGTTCCACTTCGCCCATCAGCATTTTAATAAAGGTAGACTTCCCTGTTCCGTTGTTACCTACGATACCCATCTTTTCGTAACGGGCAAAAATATAATTGAAATCTTCTACAATCTTGATACTGCCGAAACTTTTCGTAACATGTTCCGCTTCAAAAATCTTCGAACCGATATAGGATGCTTTCACATCCAGGTTCACATTACCGTTGTCTCGTTGCTGCTTGGCTTTCTTTTCCAGCTCATAAAAAGCATCGATACGATATTTAGCTTTCGTACCGCGTGCCTGCGGCTGGCGGCGCATCCATTCCAACTCTTTACGCAACAGGTTGTTGGCACGTTCCACCTCTGTGTTCATCGTCTCCATCCGTTCCTGACGTTTTTCCAGATAATAGCTGTAATTACCTTTATACTGGTAAATTTGCTGACGGTCTATTTCGATAATCTCGCTGCAGACACGATCCAGGAAATAACGGTCGTGAGTAACCATCAGGATACTTATATTCGCACGGCTCAGATATCCTTCCAGCCATTCGGTCATTTCCAGGTCGAGGTGGTTGGTCGGCTCATCGAGAATGATCAGTTCAGGGTCGGTGATCAGAACGTTAGCCAATGCCACACGTTTCAACTGCCCACCGGACAGATGTTCCACTTTCTGATCGAAGTTTGTGATCTTCAACTGCGAAAGGATCTGTTTGGCACGTTGTTCATAATCCCAGGCTTTCAGGTTATCCATACGCATCAGGATATCCTGCAGGTTGGAATGATCATCGCTGGCCATAGCTTCTTCATACTCAGCGATCAGACGTACCGTCTCATTGGGAGAATAGAAACAAGCCTGCAACACAGTCAACCCTTCCGGATAAACAGGTGTCTGCTCCAGATAACCGACACGCAGGTCGTTGCGGAACACAACTGCCCCATTATCATAATCCTCCTTTCCGGCAATGATATTCAGTAAAGTTGTTTTACCTGTACCGTTCTTTGCAATAAGGCCCACTTTCTGACCTTGTGCAATACCAAATGTAATATCCTCAAAAAGAACCAAATCGCCGAAGCTCTTGGTCAGTCCGTCTATCTGTAAATAACTGATCATACTGCCTTTTATGCTTTAAATGCCGGACAAAGATACAAAAAATAGGCGTTAGGTTACTATTAAAGGTTAAGTGTTCGCAGTTTGCTTAAATAAAGAAACTGTAAATTAAAACAAATTCCTAGTTTTGTAATTCAAAAAACAGGAATAATGAAAAAATACAATAAGACATTATGATATTTTGCTGAAGAGGAAAAATAAGTCACAATACAATTTCCCCGTAAATTTTCTCTTGCTATTATTCTGATAGTTTTATATATTTGTCTTTCAATCAAACCCATTAAAATAAAAGTAATGAAAAATAATCAATCAGATATACAAGAAATTATGGAACAAATTGTTAAGTTCACAAAGGAGAGAGACTGGGATCAGTTCCATAATGGAAAAGATCTAGCTCTGGCTCTGTCTATCGAAGCTTCAGAACTTAACGAAGCTTTTTTATGGAAAGAAGCCGATAGAGCCAATGTCGATAAAATAAAAGAAGAATTAGCAGACATCATGAATTATGCCTTTCTGATTGCTTACAAATATAATCTGGATATTAAAGATATCATTCTTACTAAATTAGCAAAGAATGCAGAAAAATACCCGGTAAATAAATCCAAAGGTAACGCTAAAAAATACAATGAGTTATGATAGTCTATCATGCTTCTAAACAAGGATTCCTAAAAGACGTCTTTAATGGAACTATTGCAGATGAGATAGATCACGCATTTGTTACTCACTTGGGTAGACACACATCTCCTAATGAGGTACAATCATGGAAGAACTCTATGATGCATATGTATAAAGTGATCAATACGCCAAACATTCCTGACTCATCCAATATAGCCATCGAATATCAGATACCACTGACTTCAAAACGTATTGATTTTATCATAGCCGGACTTGATGAAAACAAAAAAGAGAATATTGTCATTATTGAATTAAAACAATGGGAACAAGCCCAATTATCTAATAAGTCCGGAATTGTAAAAACACGTTTCCAACATGGAGAAAGCGAAACAGCACATCCATCATATCAAGCATGGTCATATGCTTATATGCTGATCAACTATAACGAATTAGTCAGGGAACGGCAAATAATACTTTCCCCATGTGCATTTTTACATAACTACAGTCCGGATAATATCATTACAAATCCATGCTATGAAGAGTTCATCCAAAAAGCACCTGTTTTCTTAAAGTCAAATGCCCAACAGTTGCAAGACTTTATCAAAAAACATATTAAATATGGTGCAAAAGATGATATTGTCTGGATGGTAGATAAAGGGAAACTAAGACCATCCAAACAATTAGCAGACGCTTTAACTTCTATGCTACAAGGCAATCAGGAATTTGTATTACTGGACGATCAAAAGATTGTATATGAAACGGCGTTAGAACTGGCTCGAACCTCCATATCGACTGGTAAAAAACAAGTATTAATAATTGAAGGAGGTCCGGGTACAGGAAAAAGTGTCGTTGCAATCAATCTCCTGGTACAATTAACAAAAGAAAATTTTTTAACTCAGTATGTTTCAAAAAATGCTGCTCCACGAGAAGTTTATACAATAAAACTGAGTGGTGATTATCAGAAGGAACGCATCAAGAACCTTTTTGTAGGAAGTGGTCGTTTTTATGATGTTCAAGCTGATATATTCGATACTTTAATAGTCGACGAGGCACATCGATTAAACTTGAAAAGCGGATTTTATGGTACTGAAGGGGAAAACCAAATACTTGAAATTATACGTGCTGCAAAATTTTCTGTGTTTTTTGTCGATGACAGACAAAGAATACATATTAAAGATATAGGTTCTAAAAGAGCCATTGAGAAGTATGCAGAATCATTCGGTGCTATAGTGCACACAACCAAACTAAGTTCTCAGTTCCGTTGTAATGGCTCAGACGGTTACCTTAGCTGGTTGGATAATACACTACAAATCAAAGAGACTGCCAATATACACCTCTCTGCGGAAGATTATGATTTCAAAATATTCTCAGATCCCAATGAACTATTTGAAACAATAAAAACAAAAAATAAAAAGAATAATCAGTCCCGGGTTGTAGCTGGTTATTGTTGGGATTGGAATAGTAAAAAAGATTCCGATAGTTTCGATATCGTTATTTCAGAATTCAATTTCAAAAAGAAATGGAATCTGAATTCAGAAAAAACACCTTGGATTATCGGGGAAAAGTCTGTCGATCAGATTGGATGTATACATACCTGCCAGGGTTTGGAACTAGATTACATTGGTATCATAGTCGGTAAAGATATGAGATATGAAAATAATAAAGTAATCACTGATGTTACTCAACGTTCCAAGCACGATCAGTCCGTAAAAGGCTTCAAATCTTTATTAAAAAAAGACAAAGAGCGGGCTTTGCAAGATGCCGATGAGATAATAAAAAATACTTACAGAACTTTAATGACCAGAGGAATGAAAGGTTGCTACGTTTATTTCTGCGACCAAGCTTTAGCTCAACATTTCATGAGTCAATTGCAGCCTCAACAAGAAACAAAAAAGGAGATTCGAATTGAGCCAGAAGTCAACGACAACGTCAAATACATAGACTTTCTCCCACTATATTCTATTAAAGCTGCTTGTGGATATTTTGGTGAAGGAGAAATAGTGGATGAACTTGGCTGGATAAAAGTAGAAGGATTAGGAAAACTAAATAGAAACATGTATGTCGTACAAGCTGTAGGTCGGTCGATGGAACCTGTTATATGCCATAATGACTATTGTGTATTCAGAGCAAATCCGGCAGGAAGTCGACAAGGCAAAATAGTTTTAATCCAACATCATAATTTCTATGATGCCGATTATGCAGGAGGTTATTCCATTAAAACATACAACAGTAAGAAAAAATTTGATGAGTTAGGAAATTGGGAACATGAAGAAATTGTTTTAACCCCTAAAAATCAGGATTACAATCCTATCTTTATTAATGAAGAAGACGCTGAAGATTTTAGAATCATTGGGGAGTTTGAGGGAATCATAAAAGATTAAAACACTCTCCACAGATTATCCCTTAACTTCACCTTACATTCAAAAGAATTTCTGGTAAAAATCAAATACGACTTTTAAATAGTCTTCACTTTCATATCATTATTCAAATATTAACCGTAGCTTTGTTAACTTATAAAACTCAACACATGGAACCTGAATCTAAATACGAATCCGTCCCCCAAAGTTTTGCTTACTGCCTGAATAAGCAATGCAAGCATTCCGCGAAGTGCCTGCGCTATCTTGCTTCGAAACAACTTACACCGGAACAGACAATTTTTTCAATCGTAAATCCGGCTTGCACAACGCCGCAAGCAGATAGCTGTCCCTTTTTTAAAGCTGACCAAATGGATAGATACGCTTTGGGGATTACTTATCTATTGGATGATCTCCCTCATAACAAAGCGATTGACATTAAAAGGGCAATGAAAGCCAATTTTAGTAAAGGGACCATTTACCGCATCCAGAAAAAAGAACGGTTGATTACCCCTGACGAACAAAATATCATCCGTATGATCTTTATCCAACATGGCATCCATACCGATCCGCTTTTCGATAAATATATAGAGCAATACGATTGGTAATAAACCGTTCACCCTTCAGGTCGCAATCAATTTAAAATCACGCTCGGATGGGTAATATTCCCCACATGGATGGGTACTATTCCCCACTGCAGTGGGACTAATTCCCCACGTTGAAAAAAATAGTGGGGAAATTTTAATGTCCGTCCATCATTCTGTTTCTCAAAAAGAAATACTACCTTTACCCCATTAAAATCAATAACCAACAGCGAATATGACCTTCGAATACATCAGCCAATTACTAAAAAGCCATACCTCCATCCGATTATTGAAAGCGGACAATGCTCCTCTCATCATCAGTTTTCTTTTCGAAACATTTAAGGAAAACTTTACGAATCAAGGCGAAGGAGGGATAAAAGAGAAAGAACTTGCCGACCGTTTGGCGGATATGCTTTATGTGTTGAATGATTCGAACAAGATCTATCCCAAACAACCCAACGAATACCTGACAGACTGGGCTAATGCTGGTTTCCTTCGCAAATATCCCTGAAAAACAGACGAATTTGTCTACGAACTGACACCAGCCACCGAACTTGTATTCAAATGGATCGACAGCCTGGATAAAAGAGAATTTATCGGTACCGAATCACGCCTGAAATACCTTTTCGAACGGATGCAGGAGTTGGTTGGTAAAACGCAAATGGATGTGACGGAGCGTTTGGCTCGTCTGGAAGCGCAGAAGCAGGCATTGGAGCAGGAGATTGAAAATATCAAAGAAGGCAAGCTGGAAACGATGGACGACAGACAGATCAAAGAAGAATATTTCCTGATCGAAGATACGGCAAAATCGTTACTGGCTGATTTTAAAGAGGTAGAACAAAATTTCAGAGACCTGGACCGTAACTTCAAAAGACAGATCATCACCTCCAGCCAGTCGAAAGGCGAGGTATTGTCCGATTTATTTGAGCAGCAGGATTTTCTGTCACAGACTGATCAAGGAAAAAGTTTCACGGCTTTTTGGGAATTCCTACTCTCGCAATCCAAACAACTGGAGTTCGAACAATTACTTACCCGTATGCTCGAAATCCCGGTAGTACAACAAATAAGGAACGAAAATTTCCGTATGGAACTGCTGAGAAACAATCTGATCGAGGCCGGCGACCGGACAAATAAGACGACCAACTCGCTTTGGGGACAACTCCGGAAGTATCTGGAACATAAATCCTTCTTCGAAAACAAGCGGATACACGAGCAAATCAGCGAAGGACTCAAAGTGATATTCGAACATCCGGAAATCGACTTCACAAAACTTCCGGCACTGGAAGTAGATGAAACTATTCGCATCAATCTGATAGCCGATCAACCGCTCTATATGCCTCCCGAACAGGTTAAATTCAAAAAACAGCCGATGCAGGAAGGCAAGGCTTCGGGCGGCAACGAGTTGCTGTATGAGCAGTTTGAAATTAATATACCCAAACTAAAGGATCATATCAAACAATTGTTACTCAGGAAGCACGGTCCTGTCTCTCTGCCGGAGTTAATCCGGGAATATCCGATTGAGAAAGGAGTAGCCGAAATAGTTGCTTATCTGGATATTGCAAGTAAAAACGAAAAGCGGTGCACCGTTTCTCATAATGAGCAGGACGAAATATTAATCCTGAACGCTCAAACCGGACAACGCTTTCAAGTAAAAATTCCGAAAATCATCTTTAATCAATGAAAAAGGTTTATTCAAATGTATTGATAGCCTTACTGAAAGGCATTGTTTACAGTCATCAGGAAGAGATCTGGAACACACTGATCCTACCTGAAAACGAGCGGGATGTACGAAACTATTTCGCCGATATTCATTTGGATCTCATTATCGACAAATCGGAAGGATACGCCTATCTGAAGCAGCAACAAACTTCCGCCGATGAAGGGGAAAATGAACAGGAAACGCCGATGAAACTGATCCGACGACGTGCACTAACCTTCCATGTTTCCCTACTTTGCCTGTTGCTTCGCAAACATCTGATTGAAAACGACCAGACCGGCGAATCGACACGAGCAATACTCAGTCGGGAAGAAATCAACAGTCAGATGAAACTGTATATGAAAGAGAGTACCAACGAAGCAGTTGTCAATAAACAAATCGATGCTGCGATCAAAAAGGTTGAAGACGAAGGCTTCCTGCGCCGAATGAAAACCGAACAGGAGCAATATGAAGTGAACCGCATCATCAAAGCCTTTGTTAATGCCGATCAGGTGAGCGAATGGTTGGAACGTTATAAAGAATACGTAAAACAGTCGAAGAAATGAATAACGAAATTCAGCAGGTAGGCCATCGCCTACAATATATGGAATTATTGAACTGGGGAACATTCAACGGTAAAATATGGAGAATCACGCCGGAAGGTGAAAACTCGTTACTGACCGGGGCTGTCGGTTCGGGTAAATCGACCGTGGTCGATGCGCTGACCTCGTTATTGGTTCCTCATCAACGCATTACGTTTAATAAAGCGGCCGGCGCCGAAAGTCGGGAACGAAATCTGGCATCCTATATCAAAGGAAATTACAGTTCGAAGAGCGACGAATTGACCAACGGTAGCAAAGCTGTCACCTTACGCTACACAAAAGCAGGAGAGGCTACTTTCACCGCCATCGTCGCCAACTTCCGGAACACCGGGTACGAAACAAACATATCACTGGCACAGCTTTTTTGGATAGAAAACGGCGGTGTACGTAAGCTCCTGCTGATTGGCAACGAGCCGCTCACAATCAAAGAGCACCTTTCAGGCTTTACAGACGCAAAAGAGTTGAAAAAGCGATTGCGTGCTAACAAAAGCATCGAGATATTCGATGACAACTTCGCCAGATACAGCCAGCGTTTCCGCCAGTTATTCGGCATGAATTCCGACAAAGCGATCGAATTGTTCTACCAGACTGTCTCTATGAAATCAGTAAGTAGCCTCACCAACTTCGTTCGTGAACAGATGTTGGAACACACCAATATCCAAGAACAGATCGAGGAATTGAAAAAGCGGTTCGACAACCTTCATCAAGCGCATGCCGCCGTTATGGAGGCTCGCAAACAACGGGATATACTGTCGCCCTTGACTACATTGGACCAGGAATATTCAGAAACCCGGCAGCAACTGCAGGAAATAGAGTTCTTACTCTCGGATGCCATTCCAACCTATTTTGCCGACAAGAAACTTCATCTGCTGCAAAAGGAAATCGCGACTTGCCAACGCAAACTGACCCAGTTGGAAAGCCAGTTCAACCAGGCCGAACAGGAACTCGATAACTGTCGTAATTCCATTAACGATCTGCGACAGGCTATCCATGAAAACGGTGGCGACCGCCTTGAACAAATCAAGAAAGAAATCGAACAAGCGACCGTTGCCCAACAAGAGAAAAAAAGACAACACGAACGATATCTGCAACTGACCGTAGATTGTGGAATCCCTGCCGCCAACACCGAACAGACCTTCTTCCGCAACCAGAAAACAGCCGAAGACAAGCTGGAAGAGGTGGTTGCTGAACGGGAAAAGACAACTACTTTGCAAGGTGGAAAGATAGCAAAACACTTGCAAACCAAGCAGGAGATCGAACTGCAGAAACAAGAAATAGAATCGTTACAGAAACGCTCCAACCAACTTCCCTCCGGCATCCTCGATATACGCAACCAGCTCGTCCGGCATTTGGGTATCCGGGAGGAAGAAATCCCCTTTGTCGGGGAACTATTGAAGGTACGCAGCGAAGATAAGGAGTGGGAAGGTGCTTTGGAACGCCTATTGCATGGTTTCGGGATCAGCATGTTAGTCCCTGACCGATACTATCATTTGGTCTCGGGATTTGTGAATACGAACAGACTGCAGGACAAGTTTCAGAAAGGAGTTCGCCTGGAGTATTTTCGCGTTCCGGCAGAAAATAAATTATATCAGATAGAAGATGTTTCTTCGGAATCTGTGATCAATAAAATAGACATCAAGCCCAATACGCCGTTTTATAACTGGTTAGAAAAAGAATTGGTACGCCGTTTCGACCTGCAATGCGTCTCTCTGGAAGAGTTTCGGTCGGTTAGCGACGGTATCACGAAAGAGGGGCAGATCAAAACCGGACGTCTGCGCCATGTGAAAGACGACCGTCGCGATCTGTGGGACCGTAGAAACTTCATATTGGGTTGGAACAATAAAGAAAAAATATGTGCCATCGAATCATACCTGCAAACACTCCAGAAACAATATAAAACAGAGGAGGCCGAGATCAATAATCTGTCTCAGATGATCAACCACTATAACACGACGCAATCTTACCTTCAGGAAATCAAACGATTCCGTAATTGGAACGAACTGAACTGGCAAGGTGAAATAGAGAATATAACCCGTCTACAGGAAGAAGAACGGCAGATCACCGACAGCAACGACCTGATCAATACGCTCAAAGAACAACAACAGCAGGCCGAAAAGAAGGAAAAAGAACTGAAAGAACAATATAATCAGCTCAGAGACAATATGGGGCGCCAGAATACCTTGATAGAACTGGCTACCAACCAGCTGCCGGAGCAAAAAACACTATCAGCATCCTTGTTGAAAGAAGACAAGGAAATATATTACCCGAAGATAGACCTGTTACTACAAAACAGGTTTTACACACTTCATTCTATCGACAATCTCAAAGGCGAACTCATTAAAAGCCAGGGAGGAACACGCCTGAATATTCAGAAGAAATCGGAATCTACACGTGACAAGATCACTAAAATCATGCGCGAATACCGCTACGCCTTCCCTTTCGATGCCCTCGAACTGGCTGAAGATGTCGAAGCATGCGCAGAGTATCTGAATATCTATCATCGTGTCGTCACCGAAGGATTGCCCGCCCACGAAGCCCGGCTCAAAGCAATGTTGAACCAGGATACCATACAAAGCATTGTCACTTTCGACAGCAAGTTGGACTTGCATGCCAAACAGATCCAGGAAAAGATCGGCATCATCAATACCCATTTGGAAGCCATAGAATTCAACAAAGGAACCTATATTAAACTCCAGGCTGTCACCAATCCCGACCGTGAAATCATGGAATTCAAAGAAAACCTGAAAGCATGCTACAGTAATATCCTCAACACCGACGATGCCTACACCGAAGAGCGTTTCGAACAGGTACAACAGATACTGAATCGCTTCCGAAGCAATGAAAACCGTGACATCGAGTGGACCGGTAAAGTAACCGACGTACGCCAATGGTTCCTCTTCAATGCCAGCGAACGCTATCGCGCCGATGATATGGAGAAAGAGTTTTATGCCGGAACCTCCGGTAAATCGGGTGGACAAAAGGAAAAACTAGCCTATACTATCCTCGCCTCTGCCCTCGCTTACCAGTTCGGATTAAACTATCAGGAAGAACGTAGCAAATCGTTTCGTTTTGTGGTAATAGATGAAGCATTCGGACGGGGAGACGATGAAAGTACGCAGTTCGGCCTCGACCTGTTCAAAAAACTGAACCTGCAATTGCTGATCGTTACTCCTATGCAGAAGATCCATGTGATAGAAAACTATATCCGCTCCGTTCACTACGTCTCCAACCCGGGAGGTAATGACTCACAGATACGTAACCTGAGCATAGAGGAATACAGAAAGGAAAAAACGCAGCATAATTTACATATAGAAATCGTTTCATGATTACACCGCAAGAAATAAAAAAACAATGCCTCAACTGGTGGAGAGAACTACTCTTGTCTGTCATGGCTGGAGAAGAGTTCTTCCCCAGGGCTATCACCCGCATAGGGAAGATCACAGCCAAAGATATTCTCTTAAAATTAACCGAGCATAAAGCAGCCATTGCCGAATTACAGAAAGGTGCTGTTACCTATGGGTATAGCATAGAAATGAGCGAGAAAAACTTCGATAAGATCGGCTTTCAGACAATCCCTTCAAGTATCGTCATCCCTTCATTGGACGTCTACTTACGCATCACTCGGAAACGATCGGAGTTGGATATCTTCACCCGAAATCTACACTATATTGAAACAGCGATGCCACAACTTTTAGCCTGGGCAAAAAACAATCCGCTCCGACTTATCTCTCACAATACATGGAGCGACACTGTAAAGGTTTGCCAATATTTCATCGGAAATCCCCGTCCTAACCTATACATCCGAGAATTACCGATCGACGTTCATACAAAATATATTGAAGAGAATAAGGATTTGCTTCGTTCCCTGCTTGACACGATCTTACCCGAATCGGCTATTAATTCGGAAGAAAAAACCTTTGAGAAGCGATATGGCCTGAAAATAGCAGAACCACTGATACGCATCCGTTTCTTAGATACCTCATTAGCTTACAATAAAATATTGACAGATATATCCATTCCTCTGACAACTTTCAGCCGATTAAATTGTCCTTGCAAACGTCTGTTTGTTACAGAAAATAAGATGAATTTCCTAACGTTACCCCAACTACCCGACAGTATTGCACTATGGAGCGGAGGCGGTTTCAACGTCAGTTATCTTAAAGATATTCCCTGGCTGAAAAACGTACAAAGTTTCTACTGGGGAGATCTGGATGCACAAGGCTTGCAAATTCTTAACCAGTTTCGCAGCTACTACCCTTCTACTATATCTTTACTGATGAACTGGGGTACTTTCCACCGATACACTCACCTATTCAAAAAAGGAACACCGGCTCCATTACAATTCCTCCCCAACCTAACTGCCGACGAATATTCTCTCTATCAACATCTTCAAGAGAATAACCTCCGTCTTGAACAGGAGCGCATCCCCCATTCCGATTCGCTCCGCATCTTCACTCCGTATCTCAATATATACTGAAATCCTGCGGCTTTATCACAAACCCGATCCTCAGCATGCTTTTGAACTGATTATATTCCAGCAAATTCTCTCCGTAGCCATTATAATATTGAAGGAAGAAATATTGGTTTTCGTTATTATTGAATTTATAGCTCAGTTCTACCTGGGTATTAAAGCTGAACCATGTTTTACGTTTCGTCAGAATCACTCCGCAGTTAAAGCGTTTATTATCTGTTCGGAAATTCGTTGCCACCTGGAATATACCGTTATATTTCAGTAAGTCCTTATTATATTTTCCATCGACGATCGGTATCCATGTTTTGAACTGAGCTTCCCAGTTCTTATTAAGGACAACGGCCGCTGCAAATGTGACCTTATTCCAGCTACGGGAAGCCGTGCTATCTTTCCCGTTCGACTCATGTTCTAGCATTAAATATCCCTTACCGATATACTTATTATGATGAATGATCAGGTGTCCCAAACCGATCCCCGGATTGAAGTTCAGGTCGCGCATAGGAAGAGATTCCTGAAAAACATTCCAGAAAGCTTTCTGAGTATACTGGATGAAAAGATACGTATCGAAGGGTAACTTACTCTTGGTCAGACGTTGCGCAATACTTAACTGAAATTTGACATCCGAATTGGCAGCAGTCGGTTTATGCCCGATCGTCGTTCCTCCAATGAAATAATTATCTTTAAACAAAGTAAAATAAGGAGCTTTATCCAATACCGCACGTACACTGTCTGCATTATATTCCAGCTTGGGATCCTGAACCAATACCTGGGAGAAAACGGAGACAAAGCCGGACAGAAATAAGACAAACAGAAATATAGTTATCCTTTTCATATATAATATTATTGTATGTAAAATCAATAAAAACAAAGCAAAGATAACAAGCGTACCATCAAACAATTCTCCCCGATTCCCTGAATTATGGTCAATTCAGTTACCTTTTCTTTATTAATAACCATTTCTTATCCGGTAAGTTCATTTTTTATATCTTTGTCTGCATGGAAAAAGTATATCAATATTATCAGGATACAATAGCAGCATACACACGCCGCTCGGACAATCTAAGAAAGAAAATACATTTGATAGGAACAATACGCCTGCTGCTCGTAGCCGGACTTCTTGCCGCCATATGGTTTTTAAAAGCTGAAAACTGGATGATGCTGGCAGGAGCTGTGGTTCTGTTCCTTATTCCTTTTGTCGGGCTGATGGTCTATCATACGTTTTTGTCATCGAAAAAATCGTATGCCGATGTTCTTATATCACTCTGCAACAATGAGCTGAAAGGACTGGATTATGACTTCAGCGCTTTCAACGGAGCACCTGAAAAAAGCAGCGGAGAACATTCTTTCAGCCTGGACCTGGACCTTTTCGGCAACCGTTCCATCTTCCAATCGATCAACCGTACGGTCACTTCCGTAGGAAAAGAGAGGCTTGCCGACTGGTTTATCAATCCTCTCACCGATAAAGAGGAAATTCTCAAACGGCAGGAAGCGATCCTCGAACTCAGCGAAATGACGCAGTTGAGACAACATTTCTATGTTACCGGCATGCTGCATCCCGGAGAAAAAGGAGATATTCGTACGCTGATCTCACTGACGGACTATCAGCCGGCGTTTATCACCAGTTTGCTTTGGAAAAGCCTGATGTGGATCATTCCGGCCATATGGATTGTTCTGATCGTGGGAGCATCGGTCGGCTCAATCCCTTTTGCTCCGTTAGGCATATTCTTCGCCATTGCATTTCTTATTTCCAACCTGCGGGCAAAACAGATCAGCACACTTCACAATTCAGTGAATAAGATGGAAAAAATACTATACACCTATTCTTCACTGATCAAAAGTATTGAAGGTGATATTTTCAAATCCTCCGAACTGGCAACGATCAGCAGTCGATTCAACGGACCGGAGGGAACAGCTTCCCGTTCATTGAAAAAGTTATCCCGCTGTATCGGAGCCCTCGACCAACGAATCAGCTTTATGGGAATCATCCTGAACATATTCATCCTGCGTGATACCCGGACAGCAATCAGGCTGGAACGCTGGATACAGGCACATGTCAAAGATATTCCTTTGTGGTTCGATGCTTTGGAGAAGTTCGATGCGTATAGTTCGCTGGGCGGCTTCGCATTCAATCATCCAAGTTACATTTATCCGGAAATAGCAGACACTTACTTCAAGATGAGCGGCAAGGCTTTGGGACATCCTCTCCTTCGTCGGGAAGTCTGTGTAAGAAACGATATATCCATCGAGAAAAATCCCTGGTTCCTGATTATTACCGGAGCGAATATGGCAGGAAAAAGTACTTACCTGCGAACTATCGGGGTCAATTATTTGCTGGCTTGTATCGGTGCTCCGGTTTGTGCGAAGGCTTTAACCGTCTATCCGGCAAAGATGGTGACCAGCCTGCGTACTTCCGACTCGCTGGTCAGCAACGAATCTTATTTCTTCGCCGAACTGAAACGGTTGAAGATGATCATCGACCGCCTGCAGCAAGGCGAACAATTATTCATCATCCTGGATGAAATCCTGAAAGGAACCAATTCCATCGACAAGCAGAAAGGTTCGATCGCCCTGATGAAACAGCTTGTTTCTTATCAGGCTTGCGGCATCATCGCCACACACGACCTGGTATTAGGTGAACTGGAAAAGGAGTTCCCTGATCAGATTAAAAACTACCGCTTTGAGGCAGATATCCAAAACGAAGAACTAACGTTCTCCTATCAATTAAGGGAAGGCATTGCCCAAAATATGAATGCTTGCTTCCTGATGAAGAAAATGGGAATAACCGTTTAAAAGAGGTTGTGTCTGCATTTTGACACAACCTCTTTTATGTTTTATAGTTCTGCTATATAGCCTTTAGCCTATTCAGTTTTTTTCTCATTCATTTGGTAACAAGTTAGTATTATCCAATTGTACGGGGTTCCAAATAGACCAATAACCATAGAATTAGCAAATGTAATAGAGTCCTTTCCTGCTTTTCGCAGTTCGCGCACATCTTTTTGATATTAAAAGCTATAGCAAAGAAAGGAAAGTCCATTGTAATCTTTTCCCGGATATCAGTCCTCTACTTTAGGTGTAGAAATCACCTTAAGCATCATTTTAGGATGATAAGGACAACGGCCCGTTTCTTTATAAAGTTTCTTAAAAATTGTCAAGATTGAGATTATCAACAACAGCATTGACTATGCGGACCGGGTCGTTCGCAGCTATATTTTCATCAATTCTTTGTGGAAAAAAAACGATTTGATTGGGTATGTAAGAGCGAAAATAGAACTTTGCCATAACAAAAAACTTTAGGTAATAACAAAGCCCGGGCTTGGGAAAGTCTGGGCTTTACGCATAAAGAAAAGGTTGTGCCTGAGTTTGACACAACCTCCTTTTTCTTTTGTTTCTTACTGATTCCTATAATCTTTAGGAGATACGCCATACTGTTTTAAGAATTCACGATAAAAATAAGACTTATTGGAAAATCCGGATTTAAACATAATTTCCGATACGGTAAATTTTGTACTCCGCAATAATTTAGCAGCATATTCCAATCGGATATTTCTAATAAACTCACTGGGAGTTTTATCCATTATTTCCTTAAACTTACGATATAAAGTAGCTTTGCTTACTCCAATGAAATCGGCAACAGCAGAAGGGCTAAGCGCCTCGTCATCTATGTTCTCATTGATAAAATCAGTTACATTTTGGATAAGAGCCTCGTCTTCAGGATGAAGAATAAATCCGTCTTTAACCTTCAAAGACGACAGGCTCGAATTGAAATAGTCTTTTAAAAGCGCCTGCCTCGATAACAGATTCTCTATGGTCGATATGATTTGCCGCGGATGGAAAGGCTTGCCTATATAGGCGTCAGCCCCATGATTATAAGCATTCACCTGATCGCTGACCGATGCTTTCGCCGATATTCCAATAATCGGGATATAGCTTGTCTTTACATCAGATTTCAGGTGATCGATCAAAGTGATTCCGTCCATATCAGGCATAACCATATCGCTAATGATGATATCCGGATGATTTTTCTCTATTTCCTTAAGGGCTTCCAGGCCATTGTTTGCTTCCCGTATAGTATAGTCCGATAAAATATCCTTCAGCAGACTCCGGATATTTTTCTCGTCTTCTACGATCAGGACTTTCACTTCCTTATGAAGTTCCGGCTCTTTTCCCGTTTTTTGTTCTTTTTGTATGACTTCTTCATCAATTATAATAGAAGAACTATCCACAGATAAAGATGGAATACTTACCTGAAATTCGACATACTTACCCAATTCGCTATTTACTTTTATTTCTCCTCCCAATAATTCGGTCAGGCTTTTGGTCAGATTCAGACCGATCCCGTTACTGACTGAGTTATTCAAACGCGGCGTATCAAAGATTTTGAACTTATCGAAAATTTCGGCCATCTGCTGTTCGGTTAACCCTTTCCCCGAATTTCGAATAATCAAATGCAGTCTATTGTTTTGAGTCGCATCCTGAAATGCTTCCAACCGGATATATCCATAACCCGGAGTATATTTAAAAGCATTGGATAAAAGATTGAAAACAATCTTCTCCAAAGCATTCCGGTCCGAATAGATCTGAGTGGTATCATGTATATCTATCTTGAAATCGATCTTGTTTTCCTTCAGTATATCCACATAATTGCCGGATACAGACTCTATAAATGACTCGACTTCCATATTTTCCGGATGCAAATCCATATTACCGGACTTAGTCTTACGGAATTCCATAAGTTCACTAATCAGCTTTTGCATCCGCTCTGCATTATTTTTTATAATCAACAAATATTTCTCCGTCTCTTTATCCAGTCCCGACTGTTCCAACAAATACTGGACAGGAGTATAGATCAATGTCAACGGGGTAAAGAATTCATGAGCCACATTGGTAAAGAAATTCAGTCTCGACTCGTAGAACTTTTGTTCATGCTGTTTCTCTATCTGTGCAATCAACACCTGGCGATTTAAACGGATGCGATTCTTTATAACAGACCTGGTAATGAAAAATAGAATTAAACACAAAACCCCATAGACAACCAAAGCCGGGATACTGAACCACCACGGATATCCCATTTTTATAATCAGCTTATAAGTATTGCCACCCCAAACTTTATCGCCATTGGTACTCTTCACTTCAAGCTGATATTTTCCCGGTGGAAGTTGAGTAAAAACTATATTGGGATTATTACCTACATAGATCCAGTTATCCGAATGATTTTTCAACCGATAGGCATATTCACAATTATCATTATTAATGAAGTCTTTAGCGATAAACGTAAAAGTCACAAACTTCTCCTCATAATTGAGTTTCAAGACATCCTGTTTTATCCTGTCATGGATATTCTGGACACTATCGTAAATCTTCAGACTGCTGAGAACGAGCGGAGGTGTAAACTCACGTAAATGCATATTTTGCGGATTGAAGTAACTTAATCCACTTACGCCTCCAAAATATAAAAATCCTCTACTGCCCTTAAAATAAGCACCATCCGAAAATTCATCGTTTTGCAGTCCGTTCCTAAATGTATAATTTTCAATCTTATTATCCGGGATATTCAGATTGGATAATCCCTGATTCGTACTAAACCAGATATTCCCGTCATCTCCCTTCAATATGCCATGGATTGTCTTGTTGTTCAGCTGTTCATTGGCATATTGGAAGAGCTGAAGATTACTACCCTGATTATCCAACCGGTTCAACCCATAACTAGTTCCTATCCAGATATTATTCTCATCATATAATAAAGACAATACGTCATTATTGGTCAGTAAAATATTCGTATCGATATCTTCCAGTGAGCAGATTCCGTTGTTGGGAATATCGATCCGGTTCAATCCTCCACCCCGTGTACCAAACCATAAAAAACGGTCATCAGGGCTTGAGGTAATAGCATAAACCACGTCATTATTCAATGAACTGTTTTTATCGGATGAAGTATATTGCCGGAAACCATCTACCTTATAGACACCATCTTCTTTCGAAATATTCATTTTAATTAATCCATAGCCGGAAGTTCCTATCCAGAGCAGCGAGTCGTTATTCGTAAAACAAATACTGTAAACGGCTTTAAACGCCGGATACTTATCCGGGACTTTCAGTTTCAATAATCGCCCGGTTCCAGCCTCCAGGATATTAATACCCGCCCCTTCCGTACCGATAAATACATCATCCGATCCGTTCTTCCTCATTGTGTACACAGAATTGGATATCAGCCCTTTACTCTCATCCAGAAAATCAGACAGTCGCTTTGTCTCCGTATTCAGTAATTTTACTCCGCTACCTTTTGTTCCTACCAATATATTATCATCAACTTCACAGAAACTTCTTACGGGGTGAAGCGTGTGAACCGTCCGGAAGATAGAATTATACGAATACAGTTGTGCTAACCCCTGCCCGTCGGTGCCGATCCATAATATACCCTGGCTACCCGGATAAATAGTAAACACAGATAGCTGCCTGGGCAGTTCATCCAGATACGAATAGGTCTTTTCATCCAGATCATAGACGATACACCCTCCTTCTATAAAACTAATATAAAGCTTCTTACCTAATAATACCGTCTGTGAAACCGAATTACGAATATCCAGTTCTACACGATGTGAAACAGTAAAATCTGGATTGAATAGATACAGGATATTCCCCTCATTCAAAATGAGGGTGCCGTTCGATCTGAATATCTTATTTACAGGGCCAGCTGTGGAGACTGACTGTAAATCCGCCTCCCTAAGCTCACCTTGTATCCAGTTGTAATTCAAATATTTTACATTTCCATTCTCAAACAAGAATATTATATTCCCGGTATCATCCGTACAATAATCTTTTACCGTATCCGTAAAAGTCGTTTTTACCGGATTGAATTCATCTGTCTGTTCATCGTAACGAAACAAATATTTCCCCCTGACAAAACAAATGATCTCTTTCCCTCCTATGTTTCCCAGAATAAATGATTTTTCCTGATTGGGTATTTTATTATCCGCTTGCAGATAATAGCGGGTTATTTGATGTGTCTTCTTATTCAAACGGTTTATACCATTATCTGTTGCGATCCACAAATAATCTTCTTTTTCTATGAGCTGCCTGATAATATTATTACTGATCGAGTTCAGATTACTCTTACTATATCTGAAAGTGAGTATATCTCTCCCATTGAATGCATTCAGTCCATCCCATGTTCCTACCCAGATAGTATGCTCATTATCCTCTAAAATACAATTAACCGAATTATTTGTCAACCCGTCTATGTTTGAAATGTATTTCAAAAGGTTAGAAGCATTGATATTTTCCGGAGAGAAACATGAAACAAAAAGAATGAAACATATTTTTATTACCAGTGAACTTTTCATGCAAGTGTATCTTATTTATGGCACTTAGAACAGTGACAAATATAAAGAATATATTTAGAATAAATAGGCTAAATATGTTACAGAGAATAGTCGATCACATCCTGACCGATCATCAACTTTCCTTTTTTCTTTGTCCTGACAGCCGAAGAAGGGAGGCAAACAATCGTTGCCGCTTGATCGGCCTGTAAGCGAATGGGCACTTTTCCCTGGCAATTTTTCCGGAGATACTGCTTCGACACCAGATCATACAGGTCGACAGGTGCTTCGACATCCAGGTTCAAAGTAACGGTCTTGTCTTCAAAATAAGGATTGAAGATTAAATAGGTCGGATATTTCCTGTCGGAATAGAAATCGGTGGCATTACAATCCAATTGAAGAATACCTTCCACATCGGTCGTGTCGACAATAGCCGCCAGCATTCCTACCCATGCCGAACCATACAGGCAGATGTCTGTCGCAGACGACATTGTTTTTACCTGGTCGCCTATCGCATAAGGACCTTCTTCAGCCAATAGCCCCTGAAAAGGTTCGAAATGATTACCATGTTCCAGATCCTTCCTCAAACCTTCATAACATATTACATGCTGAGGGTCTCCCTGCCAGATAGAACTCGACTGACGGTTACGAGGGTGTTCATCCGAATAAAACAAACGGCATGCATTAGCCAGGTTCAAGACCCATTTACCGATTGTGGCAGAATAAGCCGGATTATATTTGACAATGGGGACGAGTGCTGCTGCCTGTGAGAAAGTATTCATGGCAAAGGCATACTGTTCTTCTTTCTTTTGTCCTACCAGTCCATGCACATCATATTTATTCCAACGTTCACACATTACTCCCCACCCATCCCGATCAGAATTGTTTCCGTCAAAACACCAGTTCAACATTTTCAACTCATCATAATGAGTACCCAGTTCTGCATTCATTCTGACAGCCAGGTATGCACCATAAGGCATCATGATCTCATAAAAGGTACCTTCCGCTTCCTGACGGTTCTGTAAAAAAGCCATGCATCGACGAGCCGCATCCAAATACTTCCGATCACCGTATTTTATCCAGGAAATATATTGCAGCCATGCAAGCCCGGCTGCTGCATCGGGTTCACGCCATACATTATTATGATACCCTTTACGGTTCTTAAAGTCAAATGCCGTAAAGTTAAAATCGGGGTATTCTCTCCCCTGTCTTAAATCATCGATTGCTTCGAGCCAGTTATCCACAGTTATTTTCATCGGCTCCTGCATTTCTTCTTTTGCCGGATATAAATCGACCAGCATGGAATAAGCCATTGCAGGCCATATCTCATACCAGAAACTTTCGCCGGCCTTCCTGTTCAATCCGTTTAGAATAAGGTTTGTCCCGTTCTTCTTATTAAAGAACTGACGTATCATTGTCACATAATCTTCTCCCTGATAGTTACTTTTATCTATCTTGAGCAAACTCGCGCTAATCAGGGAACCCATTGTCGGCAACGATTCATAGGTGTTTCCTCCCAAACGCCTTTTATCCACATAACTGGGAAGCCCGAATGTCCGGAAAGGGAAATTGACCTGTGAGTCATCCCACCAGATAAGAGGAAGGTTTTGCCCTTTAGCATTGAAATCATAAAATAACTTATCCTGCTGTGTGGCAATATCTTTCCAGTTTTTCATCTTATAAGGGAAAGGCATATTCGGCATATACTGTACAAGACGAATCTCTTTTTGCTTCACCTGACTTTGAACGGATGTGCCGGCCGACAAGATCCCGGCCAATAAAATCAATACGATCTTTTTCATAATTGCTACATTTAGATTAAAAAATAAAGTATTAGTACATAAATAAAGTATTATTTCACCTTCTTTATTACATAAGAATTAGGCTGTGGATTATTATTTCCCCAAAGCTTCTTATTTAATTCATCAGCCCTTTCCACCCAAAAACTTTCTTTTTCTTTTAAAGTAAGATACTTATCAAAATTTTCTACATTGTCTTTAAATAGTTTCATTATATGAGCTTTGGGAGTAGTTATATCATCTATATCATATCTTCTTTTAAGTTCTCCATATTCTATCATTGCAATATAACGAATGTTCTCTACTATGGAAGTATATTCTGCTATGATTTCAGCAAGTAAGGTCGCCTGTTTATTCTGAGGCGTATGAGCTATTGTGGCCAAATTTACACCTTGTGAAAAATCAGAATCGGAAAAACTTCCAATCATCATATCATTTATGAGAAGTTCATATTTACCAGGTGTTAATCCTTCTATTTGAAGTATTTCCTGATTTAGTTCATTATCAAAATCCATAAAAAGAGAGGCTTTATCCGGCATTGCAGTTTTAGGATAAGGCAACGCATTCTCCAATAATGAAAATTTAATTGATTCTTCCTTAAATGCCAAATCACTAACCAAACAGTTTATTTGTTCACTAATAGAAGAATGTTTTACATTAAATCTTAATTTTGAGACAAAAGGAGTAGCATTTGTAGACTTAATAAAAATATATCCCATAAGAAAGTCAGCCAAGGGTGTTGTATGAATCCGATCACGCGTCAATAAAGTAAATGTGGAATCAATAGCTTGCTGTTCTAAAGTAATCCGGTGCATAGGATTATAAAAATCAACAACAGGTATATTCCGTTTTTTTCCTAAGTTAATTACTTCATTCACTAACCGTTCTAATCCAAGTCTTTTAGGATCTACAGGTTCCGTACTTTTTACTGAAGAATCATAAGGAGAAGGGGTAATTAGGATAACCTTACTTCCACTCTTTTCCAGTCTATCCACAATTCCTTCCAGATCACGGCTATAATTTTCCTTTGAAAAAAGCCCGCTCTTCTCCCACCAAATGTCATTTATTCCCAGCATAATAGTAGATATTGTAGGCTGATGTACCAGAATATCCCCATCCATACGACGGGTAAGAGTCCCTGTGGCTGTGTCTCCCCCTGCACCACAATTAAATAGAAGAAACTGCTGTGTAGGATAACGAGTTATATAATAAAGGTATACCATTTCCAAATATTTACCCCGATGAGTAATACTGTTACCTATGGCACACCAACGATCACCCTTTTTAAATGCCGTATGGGTCTGAGCAAGAGAAGGCAATGCAAGCATAAAAAGGCATAAACACGGAATTATAGTTTTAAAAATATGATTCATAAACAGTTGAATTTATTTATTAGGAATTTCTTCACTGAAAGCCAATACTGGTAAACCAAAAGTATTATATAATGAACCTTTCACCCAAGGCTGATAACAATATCTCACATATTTCGGATTTGTTATTTCAGTAATATCGATCTGGATGAAATTCTTATCTAATTCTCGTACATATACCGGATATGCTTTCACCGGTCTGAAAACTCCATCAGCTTCCGCTATTTCGAACCCTTCAATATTGTTACGGGGATAAAAACCATATTCGGCATGATCAAATTCAATCCATATCTTACCATTACCAGTGATTCTACATTCCTTAAAAGAAGGATTATCAGCCCTTATTCCCGACATTCCATATGTTTTAGCTAAAGCGATATATGCTAATCTTTTAGCCACTACCTCTTTCTGACAGGGATGAATGCAGTGCGGCTCACCCACATCAATTGTAGAAGCCATTGCTACAAAAGGAACTTTTTTTGCTACTTTATATTGTTCCATGCGTAAATCAACCGAAGCTAAATGTTCCATAGGAGCAACTTCCACAAAATAAAAAGGTAATTCGCCTTGTCCCCAATCACTTCTCCAGCGGGCAATCATTTTCTCAAATACCGGCCCATAAGACTTCGGATTAGAATCCCAATTTGATTCACCCTGATACCAAAGAAATCCTTTAATACCATATTGAGAAATAGGTTTAACTAACTGATTATATAAAGCGGAATTACCACTGGTAGTACTGTGACGTTCATTCGCAGTGAATGTATCAAGATCAATTTTGCTAGACCATTGTTCAATTCTTGTTCCACCTTTAGCAGAACATATCATTCCTATAGGTATATCCAAAACATCACTTAAAGTTCGTCCGAAAAAATATCCTATGGCACTGAAATCAGCAGCAGTAGCAGAGTCTACAATTTCCCATTTACCAGCGTATGGCTTATCTGCACCTTCACCCTCCGAACCAAATGCTACTGTAAAGATTCTCATTTTTTTCAATTTGGCCGCAGTAGCGATGGCATCATTAGAGCCAACAATAGGCTGGCTAGCAGTCATTCCTTTTAATTGCATTTCCATATTAGACTGACCGGAACAATACCACACATCACCAATCAATATATTATTTATGGTAATGGCTTCTCCATCCGTAAGAGTAATGAAATAATCACCTCCCGCAGTTGGAGTTGTAACCTTCACCAACCAATTTCCCTGATCATCGGTTTTTGTCTGGTAGGTTTTACCATCCCAACTAGTAGTTACTGTTACCTTCGATTTATCTGATTTACCCCATAACTTTACATCGCTATTTTGCTGAAGCAACATATTGTCCCCAAGTATGGGAGGTAACGTTATCCGTGCATATATACTAGAACTGAATATCCAGAACAATGATAATAGTAAAATAATATTTCGCAGCATTATGATTAGGCTTTAATAGTAAAATTTTCCCTTAAGGACTGTTCATGAACAGCCCTTAAGGGAGATTTATTAATAATTAGGATTCTGAGTTAGAACATTATTCGATTTATCAATTTCCCCTTGTGGAATAGGTAACAAATAATCTCTGCCATCGTTGAAATTTGCCCCTTTGGACGTATCATATTTCTGGGCATATGCTTTCATCACCTCACCAAAACGTTTTTGTCGCAACAGATCATCTCTTCTCCAACCTTCCATAGCCAACTCACAACGGCGTTCTTTCCAAATTATTTGACGTAACTGCGCAGGATCTGTCGTCGTAATATCGGGAAGTGTATTAGCTGTAACAACTGGAGTATAAGCCTGTTTTGTTCTACGAGGATCCACCGGATTTGTAGCACGAGCACGACTTCTTACAGCATTCAGAGGCTTAAGAGCCTGAACCGATTTTCCATTTTCATTCAATGCTTCTGCATACATTAGCAACACATCTGAATAACGAATCAAACGAATGTTATATGGAATCATCCAAATATCGTAACCTTCTTTCTCTATACGAGGTACAGTCGATTTATAGTCATGAAAACCAGTAATTGATTCGCCATTATCCTGATCTTCAGTATCTCCCACATAACGGTCACCCGTTTGTGTAAAGACATAAGTAATACGTGGATCGTCCGCATCAAATTCATCGTATAAGTTCTTGGTAGGTATATGGAAACCATATCCTTGATAACCAGCAACTCTTCTACTTGTAAAAAAGTGAGGTACATTCGTCCCGGTCAATATATTCCTATCATACATTTTATTCGGGAGTTCAAATACAGACTCACTACTATTTTCATAACTTTGAGTCCAGTTCAAACCATAATCAGGCAACAAACTATAATCACCATCTACTTCAACCACCTCTTTAAGATACTTTTCTGCATTTACAAAATCACCTCTGAACATATAGGCCTTTGCTAACATCACTTTCGCAAAACCACGAGTTAAACGATAAGCATTATTTTCATCGTATTCACCTTTTGCAGGCAAACTCATCGCTGCTGTCAAATCTTCTTCAATAAGTTTATAAACGTCATCAGCACTTGAGCGGGGAATTGTCAAAATTTCGCTTGGAGTTTTTGGTTCTGTGAGCAGAGGAACATCACCAAAAGAGCTAACCAGAAAATAATACCCAAAAGCACGCAGGGCTTTTGCTTCATTGACATACCGTGTTAACATATCTTTATCTCCTACTGCATCAGGCGCATAATAAATAACCTCGTTACAACGGTTAATGAGACGATAAAGTATTTCCCAACGACGGCTCACTTCAGCGTTGGTGGTATAAACAGTAAAATAGGAAAGGTCAAGAACCTCGCGACGATCGCCATCACTACTTCCTCCCTTCAAGGCATCATCCGTAGTACAATCACCTATGAAATAGAAATTTAAAGCAAACTCGTTATAGGTATTTCTTAATTGTAGATAAGCTCCTGTAAGTGCATAATTAATGTCGCTTTCTTTTCCATAAAAATTCTCAGTTGTTGTTTTTCCATAACTGGGTTCATCCAGCGAACAACTGTAAAAGCCCATACAAAAAAAGGCCAAAACTATTATCAATATACTATTTTTCATAATACTATTCTCTTAAAATTGTAAATTACAACCAAAAATAACCGTACGTGAAGTAGGATAACGTGTATTATCCACTCCCATATTCAGCGGGCTACTTGCTCCGATTTCCGGATCAAGACCAGAGTATCCAGTTATTGTGAATAAATTCTGACCAGATACATAGAATCTACAACTATTAAATAGTTTTGTTTTTTGCACCAATGAAGAAGGAAGGGTATACCCTAACTGTACATTTTGCAAACGAACAAAAGATCCATTTTCAACATAAAAAGAAGACGCACGGAAGTTATCATTTGTATCCGAGTTTGTCATTCGCGGATAAACAGCATTGTCTCCTTCTTTTCTCCATGCTTTCGTATATGCCTCGGTAAGTGCATTTTGCATTCCTGCAACAGCAAAACTTCCCTTAGTTGTATTCCAGACATCATTTCCAATCATCCCCTGGAAAGCCATTGAAAAATCAAAATTTTTATATTCAAAACCTAAATTCAAACCTAAAATTAAATCTGGATTCGGATCACCAATAAATGTTCGGTCGTCATCATTCAATTCACCTTCCTCTGTCAATTTAGCAAATTTAAAATCACCAGGTTGCGCATTAGGTTGTATTTTAGTTCCATTTTTATCTACATATTGATCAATCTCTGACTGATTCTGAAAAATACCAATTTGTTTGTATCCCCAAAAACGTCCAATGGGACCACCTACATAAGTACGACTTACATCTCCACTTAAATACTCAGAAACAAGTCCGGTAACTTCTGTTTTATAAGTAGATATATTTGCTCCGATACTGTAATTAAAGTCACGACCAATGGTATTTCTGTAATTAGCAGATAGCTCAAAACCTCTATTCTTAAGATCACCGGCATTGAAAAATGGACTGGTCGGGAATGCACCAAAAGAAGGTATAGGCATAGCAAGAAGCATATCTTTAGTTTCTTTTACATAGAAGTCCATCGACAAATCCAATGAGTTATTAAACAATGTCATATCTAATCCTACATTAGTTTGTTGACTGGTTTCCCATTTTACATCTGAGTTACCAGTATATTGAGGAACGTATCCTTGTGAAAAAGTATTTCCAAAATACCATTGATTAGCAGTACTCGTCCCAACGAGAGTGAAAGGAGCATCACGGTCAATACGTTGATTACCATTCTGTCCCCAACCGACACGTAATTTGAGATTAGATAACCAGTTTTCTACATTTAATGTTTGAAAAAATTCTTCATTGGAAATTCTCCAACCTAATGAAAAAGAAGGAAAATATCCCCAACGGTTTGCTTTAGCAAAACGAGATGAACCGTCAGCACGGAAACTTACTGTCGCTAAATATTTATCGGCATAAGTATAATTCACACGTCCCAAATAAGACAACATGGCTGATGTTTGTTTACCACCACCTGTTTGATCACCTTTTGTTTGGGCATCTAGTATTTGATAAATATCCTCATTACCTAATGCATTTGTTTTATAACCTCGCATAGTCTCTAGCGATTGCTTTTCATAAGTCATAGCTGCCATAATATCAAAACGGTGCTTATTAATCTCTCTATTATAATTCAGCCTCTGTTCAATAATATAGTTGAATACTTCCTGATTATTACGATTCAGTTTAGTTTCAGTACTATATTTATCTTCCCGGTTAGCAAGATTGTCTTCTGAAAAAACAGATGAATATAATGGTCTGAAATCTTTAAACTGAGAGTTATTTTTTTCAAAACTATATTGAACACGATAAGTCAGTCCTTTCATTAGTTTCAAAGAAGCAAATACATTCCCGAAAACATTAAAGAAATCCTCATGTCTTTCCGGAAGTTCAAGCATTGCAACTGGATTAGGATTGAATCCCCATTCAGTAGGAGCATATTTATTATATTCATAATTTTCAGAAGAAGGATCCACTAATGGATTTATCACAGGAGTGAAAGGATCAGCCCCTTGAATAAAACTAAAATTGGGTACTGCTCCAGCATCTTTCGAACGAATACTTGACAAACCTAAATTTGATCCTACAGTTATATAATTAGTAAGATCATATTCTTGATTAAAACGCAAAGATATTCTTTTGAACTCCGTTGTTATTAATGGACCTTGATCATTGAGATAACCTAAACTTAATGCAGAACGTGATTTATCTGTTCCTTTACGAATACTAAGATTATAATTTTGGTTGAACGCATTGCGTGTCACTTCATCCCACCAATTAGTATTATATCCTTTTTTATACTGATTCGTAAATTTATCTTTCATGGATGCTTGAAAGTTCGCATCATTCTTATAGGCTTCCATGATAAAATTGTAGTAATTATCACTATTCATCACATCAAGAGCTTTATAGCTGCTTTTGACTCCTATGTAAGCATCCAAAGTGACAATTGTTTTCCCTTCAATTCCGCCTTTTGTAGTAACAAGAATCACCCCATTGGAACCACGAGATCCATAAATAGCTGTAGCAGATGCATCTTTCAAGACTTCGATACGTTCAATATCTGAAGGATTTATACTGCGGATATTATCCATAAACTGTCCGTCCACAACATATAACGGATTGTTATCGTTTACCGTACCAAATCCACGGATACGAATAACCGTTTCCGAACCGGGCTGTCCTGACGGAGCAGCAGCAAAGACACCCGAGGCCTTACCGGTAAGTAGTTCTGAGACATTGGAAACTGCATAATTTTTAATATCTTTTTCAGTTATGGATGAAACTGACCCTGTAAGGTCACTTTTACGTTGTGTACCATAACCCACAACTACAATCTCATCCAATAGCAAATCAGATTGTAGTCTTACATTTACTACTCCTGATGATGGAATATTCACTGTCTGCATCTGGTAACCTACATAGGATACTGTAATTTGTTTACCTGTAATTTGCAAATTGAATTTGCCATCTAAGTCTGTTGTTATCCCATTGTTTGTTCCGGTTTCAACTACCGAAGCTCCAATTAAAGTTTCGCCGGTACTTGCATCGGATACAATACCCGAAACTGTTTTGGTTTGCTGTGCCCAAAGACCTATGCATCCAAAAAGTACCATTATTAAAAATATGATTCGTCTGTTAATCATGACTTAAACTGGTTTAATTATTAAAAAATAGAATTAGTTAACTTTATTCCTGTTGGTTATTCAATAATCGATTGTATCCGATCAGCAGGACTATCGAATTTACCGTATTTACTCTAATTTCAGGTGGTACCCGATCTGTCTCTCTGACATCTGCTCCATATGCTGGAAGTATTCCTGTCCAGCAGACAAAACAAATCAACATCGCCAGAGTGGTTTTCAAACGTTGTTTCATGTTTAATATAGATTAATTGTTAAAAATTATAGTCGCATATCGCAACAGCTAATTGCGAATCTGCACACCCATAGTATAAATATAGTTTTCCGTTGAGATAAGAAAGCCCTTCGAGGAATACGGTTCCATCTACGTACTGACCTCTTTTTTCGAAAGGGGCTTCGGGATAAAAGAATGGCTTATCCAAGCGATCGAGTACTTTACAAGGGTCGTTCTTGTCGAACAGAAATTGTCCGGCACAATAAGCTCCAGCGGGATATTCAGAATCCCCATTACCATCATGTTGTCCGTTTTTTCCATTGTAAATCAAGACTATGCCATCATCAGTCATTAAAGCAGGAGGACCACATTCAGTTAAAAGACTGTCGAAATATCCATTTCGGGGAGTTGCCAACACTTTTAGTTCGTTATTTTCATCTAAAACCGGAGTCCAGTCAATGAGATTATCAGACACGGCGGCAAATACTGCACTCTCTCCCCAATACATAAAATACTTGCCTTGAACCTTCTCTATGACAAGCTTATCATCTTTTATACGGGTCACTAGGGATGCTGATTTACAACTCAAATTCTTGAATCGCCCATCATAAGCTCTACCAAATGCCAAGCCATGCTTCTTCCAATTAATCAAATCACGTGAGATGGCCACGGCTAGTCGGGCTTTGTTGCGATTCCAGGCAGTATAGAGCATTACATACAATCCATCTTCAGTCATAGCAACGCGTGGATCCTCACATCCTCCTGGCCATTCGAGTACTTTGTTTGCATCTTCGGCAGGGAAAAGTACAGGTTCCATACGGCGAGTCATAATAATACCATCGGCGCTTTCGGCATAACCTATACGGGAAGTACGACTTCCAATCCCTTGTGCTGAATTATCTTCAGCGCGATACAGTACCACAATCTTGCCGTCCTTAACGACTGCTGCAGGATTAAATGTATCACTTTCTTCCCACTTTACCCTTTCTTGACGCATAGGACAGAAAAATTCGGTATCTGTTTTAGGTGAAATAACAGGATTCACATTTGGGGGACGTTTGAATTCGCCTAACACCCATGCCTTATTTTCCTGGACACACAAAGTTTGTGCAAAAGCATCCAGGCTTAGCAAAAGAATAAAAGCTAATAATAAATGTTTGCTCATAATAAATTAGTTAGATTAATTATATGAAATGATATTTTGTTTATTGGCAATAATCTTACCATCTGTTAAACTCAATGTTGTTCCCACCGGCAACTCCACGATAATCCTGGCCTCTTTGCCCGGAATGTCAAAAGAGCCTGTTGTCTTTATGTTTTTCGCTACGTATTCTTTTGCTACAATATCAAATAAATCACATGCTTGCGAAGACGTATAATGAATGGATTTAGACTCTCCATAAGGATTATAATAAAGATAGACCGGATAAGGCTTTTCTATATAGAAATCGGTTGCATTACAATCCAATTGCAGAATACCTTCTACATTCGTCGTATTGACAATAGCTCCAAGTATACCGACAGGGGAAGAACTGTACACACTGAACATGCTCTCCGTCGGATTACCTTCGATCCATTTAGGGCCATCGCCGATCGCAACTGGGCTCACACCTTTTAATTCTTCTTTCCCGTAATCATCCTCTTTACGCAACCCTTCATAGGATACATTATTGTTCGTTATATCCTTCAACTCAGGTGCCCACTGGTGCTTTTCATCGATATTGCCCGGATAGAACAAGCGACAGGCACTGGCATTATTCAACATCCATTTACCTATGGCCTTTGCAAACTGAGGCTGGTATTTCACCATCGGGATAAAAGGCCATGCCGGTTTGATACTATTCATAAAGAAGGCATACCCGCCTCTGTCGGTTATACTGCCTTGCAAACCGCTGACATCATAATCACCCCATTTTCCGACTATGATCCCCCAGCCGGTCCTGCCGGTCGGGCTTTGGCAACCGTCAAACACCCAATCCAGTAATCGGTGTACATCATAATTCGTTCCTTCGGTTGCATTCAAGCAGGCAGCCGTATAAGCCCCCAGAGGTAAAAGAGCCTCGTAAAAACGGCTCTCTTTCTGAGATAACAACGCTTCAACAGCACTTTTACAATGCTTCAAATAACGTGGATCTCCAAATTTATGATAAGCACACAACAATACATAGGCATGGCCACCGGCCGCATCCTGTTGTAACGGGATATTATTTACCATTCCTTTCATCTGTGCATAATCAAAATAGGAATAGTCATAGTTGCCATTTAAGACAGAGTCAGCCTTGACAAATTGTTCGGCAATGCTCCTTTGTATATCTTCTGCCCCCTCTACTCCCGGAAAAACATCACATACCGCATAATAAAGTGCATTGGGAAGAATATCATACCACCAGTCGCGACCATATCCTCCACCTAATAAGGCGACAGATGGGTTCGTATTATTCATAATTATATTCCAGCCATTATCCGAGTTGAAATAATTCTGTACCATTTTTACATAATTATATCCTCCCTGATTGGTTTTGTCGATGCCAACCAGGCCGGCACCCAAGATCGCAGCCAGAGAATTCAGGCTTTCATGGAACTCCCCGTTATTCGCATTTTTTCCCTGACGGATATCTTTTATGGCGGTATACAAGCCGAATGTCGTCTGGTCGATATTCCTACGACTATCATCCAGCCAGATCAGAGGACCGACCGCACTCTTATTATCCCAATCAAAAATAAATTGGTCATAACTTTTTGCTTTTTCCTTCCAGTCCAACATTTGATAACTCTCCGGCATGTCAGGCATAACCTCTACCCTGCCGATAGGAGTTTGTACAACCTTCTCTCCGAAAGCCTCTTCTTTTTCAGAACAAGAAGCCAGGAAACAACAGCAAATCAGTGTCCAGACACTTTTATTCATTACTTTCATGTTCAACAGCATTAGTTTGATTAGTTATATTTTTAGCTAACGGATACGCCAATAATTGCAATCCGGCAACGATTATCAGTGCATATTTCAATGCAAAATCCTGGGAGACGCAATAAGCCAGGAAAATAAACAATAACAATCCGAAGGCTCTTCCGAAGAATAGTCCGAATTCATGGCTCAAAATATAAGCATATTCATTGCGGTTTTCAATTTTAGCCACAGCATCGATAGTCTTCATCATAATCGGAAAGTAAGCCAGGTCAAACAGAGGCTGGAATATAACTTTACAGAGTACGAACAATATGACTCCCATTGCAGAAAAAAGTATACCGTTGCATAATGTCCCGACAACGAAAATGAGTAATCCCCCTACAAAGATCTTCAGACGGTCCTGCGGACGGGCTATACGTCCCAATACATAGACCAATATAGCCGTCAATGCACCGCTGACTCCTTGAATTAATCCCAACGCGCCTTCATTCCCAACCAGCTTCAGAACAAGGATGGCAGGTGCCGTAACCAGAAAACCTTGTACCATTCCTTTCAGTGCCGCCAACCAAAGCATCTTTCTCCAAAGAATATTAAAACGGAAATAAAGGAAATTTGTTTCTTTCGGCTTCTCAAATTTTCCTTTCCATAGTATCATACAGGCCAAAATGGTAATGAAAACCACTACGATCGTCACTACCCGGTAGGATGCATTGACATCAAATAAAAAGCCCAGAATTTCTTTTCCGCCGATCTGGCTGATAAAAGCCCCGATGATTAACGGGACACCGATAGATGTTATAGAGAAAAAGAATGACTCTAGTCCGAAGAAATAATTCCGGTTATCATCATTGGTATTATAAAGGGCTAGCAAATAGCGGTTAGTCCAGAAAAATCCGGAAGCTGCTCCCATAAAAAATCCAGCCAGTCCCAGCTCTATAAATCCAAGCGAACGAATGGCCATCATCCCGAACATGGAGATACCGCTGACAAGGATACCGACGGAATAAAGTGTCTTTATACTATATTTCTTCAATAGAAAACCGTTGACCAGAGAAGTTACAACAATACCGATATACATTGCCAGTTGATAGAAAGCAACCATTACCGGATCGCTGGTGTTCCTCATGATATATGCACCGACAAAAATCTCGACTACCGGTAAGACCAATGCATAAAGCATATTGGTCATCAACAGTGTCTGCATGTTAGGTGCCTGTTGCTTGAAGAACAGATATTCTTTTTTCAGTTTATTCATTTCAGGCCGGATTTATTTTAAAGTATTCAAGATATCCGTAATAGACAATTGTGCTTTACAAATCACTTCATCACTTGCTCCGTAATACATTATAATGGTATCTCCCTCAACCAGATGCCCATTGGTAAAAATCACATTTCCGAAAAATCCGGTTTGTTCATAAGTGGCAATAGGTTCCATTATAGGTTCTTCACTCCTGGCAATCACCTTGGAGGGATCATTCAGGTCGAGTAACAAAGCACCCAGGCAGTAACGATGATTAAAGTCTGCTCCATGATAAATCTCAAGCCAACCTCTTTCCGTCCTGATAGGAGCGGCACCGGCTCCCACGCGTGCACAATCCCATTTCCCGTCACGGGTCGTCGCTACGCATTTATGATTTCCCCAATGTAACCTGTCGGGAGACTCGGCCAGCCAGATATAATTGCCTCCGAGCTCAGGGCTGCTCGGACGGTGGAAAGCATAGTGTTTTCCATTGATTTTTTCTTCAAACAAAGCACAATCTTTATTATGAGGCGGGAATATCATTCCATACCGGGTATAATCTTTCCAGTCGGAAGTATGTATCAACCCCACACCTACAGCAACAGATGATACTTCTGTAAACGTAAGATAAAAACCGTCTTCCGTTGTCGCCACCCGACAATCCTCAATACCGAAAGCTTCCAGTTCACCTTTACCGAAAATGGCAGGATACCCCGGTTCATCTTTAAAATGAATTCCATCCGTACTTGAAACTAATCTCAGGTAAGACATCGTGGTCAGGTAGTTTTTTCCTTTATAACCTATTACCCGCGGATCTGAAGCATCCAGATCCGGATCATCCTTGGAGAAGGAAACCACTTCTATTTCCCCTTCCTTATTATATACAGGGAAACTTATAACTCCTTCTTTTTGTATAGGACGTTCGGCTACTCGCAGAAGCAGCCAGGTTTTTCCCTGATATTTGAAAACTCCGGGATTCAACAAACAAGTTATCTCCATTCCATTAATTCCCGCTTTTAAATCTTTCGGAGCAAGTAGCGGATTTTGCTCACATCTTTTAGCGATATCCATAATAATATAAATTAGTCAGATTTCTACGGCTAAAGTAGAGGACTAATATCCGGGAAGAGTCTACAATGTTCTCAAAGGGGTATATAGTGTTATAGAACATATTTGACAAAGGTATACAATTAAGGAATGGAGAAGAGAAAAACGTTCTTGTATGGTTTAGAAGGTATATTTTATTAAATCACTACAAAACAGATAGTTAACAAATAATCATAGTATATTATAGTTTCATAAACGTATAATATAGTCTCGTCCGGGCTTATAATTTAATAGCCACTTCATAGCTTATGTATAAAAAGAAAAAGAATAAGGTGAAAACAGAAAATCTTTTCTAATTTTCCGTTTTCACCTTATTTTGTAATTTGTATCAAGTCGTTATTACTTCTTCACCGCCAGCTTACTCAGCTGCTTGATCTCTTTCAGGTTCGAATAATCGTACTGATAGATACCGTCATCGGCAATCATCATTAATACGTTATCATGCGGGATCACATCATATCCTTCCATACCCGAGTAATGAGCCAGGCGGTTTGCCATCAGTGTCTGCGGATCGGAGGCATTATAGATCTTCAGGCCATCGTCGCAGAGGAAGAGTGTTCCGTTGTCGATACCGAGGCCTTTCGGTTTGGTCATGTATAAGAGACGATTGGCTGGGGATTCTTTACATCTTTTACATCCAGAATGATCAGTTCATTGAAATTCTGTCCGCAATTATTGCCGGCATGAACAGTCACATAAGCGATATCATCCTCGACAACTACCGGGTCGCAACCATATACATGCCACATCATCGACTGATATTCCGGTTTTAACGGATCGGCAACGGAATAGATCAGCATACCGGTAGGAGTTCCCATAAACATATAATCCTTATAACTGAAAATAGTCTCCACATTACCACCGAGATGCATATTATCAACAGCTTTTACAGGCTTATCTCCCGACAGGTCAAAGATGCTCATCTAGTTGTTTAACACTACATAAAGATAATTCTGATAGAAGCCAAAACGAGACATCGAACCGTTCACACTGGTTGAAACACCTGAATTACCACCAGACGAATTGACCATAGAGTCATAATATATTTCCTGATCCTTATAACGCTCGGTTGTATAACTCTCCTCTACCTGAGTCCATCCCACTACGATCTGTGAATTTGCGGCTGCCGTTTCACACATCGGATAATCGATCGTTCCTTCTTCAATAGGAGGAAATGCATAAGGAAATACATTTTCCAACCGGTTCTTTAATACCGGTAAGGCCGGATTAGAGATATCGAACCAAATCAGATCGACATACGAGTCGGCATACAACATATTATTACGGATAGCCACATCAGCGTTACCGATCAATTCAATGAAACCAACCGGAGAGGGTGATGACGGGTTACGGTTATCAATGATATGGATACCTTTTCCCGGCTCGGAAATATAAAGATAACCCTCATAAAAACAGATCTTACCCTGTTGAGTGATCTCTTCCGGCTGGGTTTTCACCTTCACGGAAGAACGAAAAGCATCCGCAGACATTAAAACCGGTTTATTCACTGTAAGGGTAATCGTTTCCTTCACTTTCATATCGTCGTTACATCCGTACAACATACAGATCACCGACATAAAAAACAGGTACATTAGTTTTTTCATCTTATACAAATTTTGTTGATTAATATTCTATATAATATATTATTAGGGTAACTATATACCATTTTACATTAAATACTCTAAAATAAAACCCTCAATACAGTAGTATTCTGAATTGAGGGTTACTTTTTAAACTTTGGATCTCTAGGATCTTTAGATGGGTCATACATTAGAGCCCTTTTTATTTTCTTTTGAAAATCGACCTTTTAAAACTTTAACAGATATTATCTGGTTTTATACTTGGTCTTGATCTCCGGCAGCGCCCGCTGTATCTCGGAGATACGGGTCGCATCACTCGGGTGAGTACTCATAAATTCCGGAGTCGCCCCACTCTTCCCGGCAGACATTTTTTGCCAGAAGTTTACAGCAACATCCGGATTATATCCTGCCATTGTCATAAATACCAGTCCCATATAATCCGCTTCCGATTCATGTTTGCGGGAGAAAGGTAACATAACACCATATTGTGCTCCCACTCCATACACCGTATTTGCCAGATTCTGAACCGCCGCACTTTTATTGCTTACCGCCTGTCCCAGGATAGCTGCGCCATACTGTGCCATCAGTTGCTGGCTCATTCGTTCGTTACTATGTTTTGCGACAGCGTGAGCCACCTCATGTCCCACTACAACTGCCAGTTCATCGTCCGACGAAACCAAAGACATCAGACCTTCATACACGACGATCTTTCCACCCGGCATACAAAAAGCATTGATCTGGTTGTCTTTTACCAAATTGAACTCCCATTGGAAATTCTTGATTTCGCTCTCCATCCCGTTGGCTTTCAGATAAGCCTCCGTAGCCGCAGCAATCTTTTTACCGACACGGGTCACCATTGCACTCTCGTTCTTGTCTGTCGATTTTGTGGCTGATTTCATATAATCGCTATATTGCGTTAAACTGGAAGTCAGCACCTCCTGATCGGAAACCAACAACACCTGTTTTCTTCCTGTCAAAGGAACGCTTCCGCAAGCACTCAGCATCAGAAGCATAACCATTAATAAACCTGTAATCTTTTTCATCTCTCTCATTTAGTTTTTACGAATACAAAATTATCATTTCTTTATAAGAATAGAACAAATCCAAAGGCATTTTTGCTCAATAGAGATATAAGACAAATAATTATACAAAAAAACAAGGCAACAATGTATATTTATTCAATTATTCGATTTATATTTGCATCCGTTTTGCATAAATATACAAACATGAGTACAAAGAAGGAACGATTGGACGCTATCTGCCGCATCATACAAACGAAGGTGATATGTAACCAGGAAGAGCTGCTGAAAGAATTGGAAGCCAGCGGATTTCAGGTTACACAAGCTACCTTGTCACGCGACATAAAGCAACTGAAAGTAGCCAAAGTACATGATGCGAACGGCGATTATGTATATTGTCTGCCAGATTATTCAGCTTTGATACAGCCGAACAAGGTGCAGACACAACATCATCCGAACATTGAATTTTCCGGAAACCTGGCAGTAGTCAAGACACGTCCGGGATATGCGATGGGGATTGCATCCGATATCGACACCCATGCTCCGCACGAGATACTGGGAACGATTGCCGGAGACGACACGATCCTGATCATTCCCCGCGAAGGGATCAGCAGGGACCGGATAGTAAAAGCATTATCACATTTTATATAAGGGCGATTAAGGGAGACAACAGTTCTTCCGTTTATAAACAAAAGAAGATTAAGAACAATCGTAAAATGAAACAAGAAACAGAAATCGATGTAATGATTGCTGACGCCTCTCACGAGATATACGTAGACAAGATATTGACTACCATTGAAGAGGCTGCCAAAGTACGCGGAACAGGTATCGCTAAGCGTACGCATGAATATGTAGCCCAGAAAATGAAAGAGGGGAAAGCAGTCATCGCACTGGCCGGAGATCAGTTTGCCGGTTTCAGCTATATCGAATCGTGGGGGAACAAACAGTATGTAACGACCTCCGGGTTAATTGTTCACCCGGATTTCCGAGGTTTGGGTATTGCCAAACGGATCAAGGATATGACGTTTCAACTGGCTCGCATGCGTTGGCCGAAAGCGAAGGTATTCAGTCTTACTTCGGGTGCAGCGGTGATGAAGATGAACACCGAACTAGGTTATGTACCTGTAACCTTTTCCGATCTGACCGACGACGAATCGTTCTGGCGCGGTTGCATCGGTTGCGTAAACCATGATATTCTGGAACGTACGAACCGGAAATATTGTATCTGTACAGCGATGTTGTTCGACCCGGCCGATCCGCATCGTGCCAAACGGGAAGCAGACGAAAGAGAAAAAAATAATAATAAATAAATCATACGGGGCTTTCCGGTAAGGGCGTTTCGCGAAACGCCCTTACCGGAACCCACAAAAACAAACAGACAATGAAAAAGAAAGTAGTAGTTGCATTCAGCGGAGGTTTGGATACCTCTTTCACAGTGATGTACCTTGCCAAAGAAAAAGGCTACGAAGTATATGCAGCTTGTGCCAACACTGGTGGATTCAGCGAAGAACAGTTGAAGCAGAACGAAGAAAATGCTTATAAACTGGGCGCTACCAAATATGTAACGATCGACGTTACAAAAGAATATTACGAAAAGAGCCTGAAATATATGGTATTCGGCAATGTATTGCGTAACGGTACCTATCCTATCTCCGTTAGCTCCGAACGTATCTTCCAGGCATTGGCTATTGCCCGTTATGCCAACGAGATCGGTGCCGACGCGATCGCCCACGGCTCAACCGGTGCAGGTAACGACCAGATTCGTTTCGACATGACTTTCCTGGTACTGGCCCCGAACGTGGAGATCATCACACTGACCCGCGACATGGCGCTGACCCGCGATTATGAAATCAACTACCTGAAAGAACACGGCTTCGTTGCCGATTTCACAAAACTGAAATATTCTTACAACGTCGGCCTGTGGGGAACTTCCATCTGTGGAGGCGAAATTCTGGATTCAGCTCAGGGATTACCGGAAAGTGCTTATCTGAAACAGGTGGAAAAGACCGGCAGTGAAGAATTACGCATCGAGTTCAAAAAGGGTGAAATTCATGCTGTGAACGGCGAAGTATTCGAAGATAAGATTGCCGCCATCCAAAAAGTTGAAGAGATCGGTGCTGCTTACGGTATCGGCCGCGATATGCACGTTGGTGATACAATTATCGGTATCAAGGGACGTGTCGGTTTTGAAGCTGCTGCTCCTATGCTGATCATCGGTGCACACCGCTTCCTTGAAAAATATACATTGAGCAAATGGCAGCAGTACTGGAAAGACCAGGTTGCGAACTGGTACGGCATGTTCCTGCACGAAAGCCAGTATCTGGAACCGGTTATGCGTGACATCGAAGCCATGTTGCAGGAATCACAGCGTAACGTAAACGGAACGGCTATCCTCGAACTCCGCCCGCTTTCTTTCTCAACCGTCGGTGTAGAATCGGAAGATGACCTGGTGAAAACTAAATTCGGTGAATACGGTGAAATGCAGAAAGGCTGGACGGCAGAAGATGCCAAAGGCTTTATCAAAGTAACTTCTACACCGTTACGTGTTTATTATAACAACCATAAGGACGAAGAAATATGATAAAGATCGGAATTATAGGTGGTGCGGGATATACGGCAGGCGAATTGATCCGCCTGCTGCTTAATCACCCGGACGCCGAGATTACATTTGTGAATAGTACCAGTAACGCCGGAAATTTGATCACTGACGTTCATAGCGGCCTGTTCGGCGAAACCGAAATGCGTTTTACCGACGAGTTGCCGTTGAACAGCATTGACCTTCTGTTCTTCTGCACCGCCCACGGCGACACGAAGAAGTTCATGGAAAGCCATACTGTACCCGAGAACGTGAAGATCATCGACCTCAGCATGGATTACCGTATCGAAAGCGACGAGCATGATTTCGTTTACGGTCTGCCGGAATTGAACCGACGACGTATCTGCAATTCCCGACACATTGCGAACCCCGGTTGTTTTGCCACCTGTATCCAGTTAGCCGTTTTGCCGCTGGCTAAACACCTGATGTTGAATTCAGAGCTGCATGTGAATGCGATCACCGGATCGACAGGAGCCGGTGTTAAGCCTTCGTCGACTTCTCATTTCAGCTGGCGAAACGATAACATTTCAATTTATAAACCGTTCACACACCAGCACCTGGCTGAGATTGGCCAGAGCCTGCGCCAGTTGCAGAATAGTTTCGAAAGTAATATCAACTTTATTCCGGTACGGGGCAATTTCTCACGCGGTATTTTTGCAACGACTTATGTCGACTGTAAAGTAGGATTGGATGAGATCCGCCGTATTTATGAAGAATATTATGACGATCATTCGTTCACTTTCATTACAGATAAGAATCCGGATCTGAAACAGGTAGTCAACACAAACAAATGTCTCCTGTATCTCCAAAAATATGATAACAAATTGCTGATCGTATCTATGATCGACAACTTGTTGAAAGGCGCCAGCGGACAAGCTGTGCATAATATGAATTTGCTGTTCGGTTTGGAAGAGACTGTAGGATTACATTTGAAGCCTTCGGCTTTTTAATTGATAATGGAAAATTGAAAATTGAAAATTATTTTCAGTTTCCTGTTTTCCATGTTACTAATTTTCAATTATCAATTTTCAATTATGAATTTATTCGACGTATACCCTTTATTTAATATAGAAATAGTAAAAGGCAAAGGATGCCATGTATGGGACAGCGAAGGTACAGAATACCTCGACCTGTATGGCGGCCATGCCGTTATCTCCGTCGGTCATAGCCATCCTACTTATGTAGCTGCTATCACCGATCAAGTGAACAAATTGGGATTTTATTCCAACTCCGTCATCAATAGCCTGCAACAAAAACTGGCTGACAAGTTGGGAAAAGCTTCCGGTTATGACGATTATTCCTTGTTCCTGATCAACTCCGGTGCCGAAGCAAACGAAAATGCGTTGAAACTGGCTTCCTTCCACAATGGGAAGAAACGGGTAATCGCTTTCAAGCACGCTTTCCACGGACGTACTTCTGCTGCCGTTCGCGTCACTGATAATCCGAAGATCATCGCTCCGGTCAACGAAGACCTGGCTGTTACTTACCTGCCGTTAAACGATGCGGTAGCTGTTGAAGCCGAATTGCAGAAAGGGGACGTTTCTTCCGTTATTATTGAAGGTATCCAGGGTGTCGGCGGTATCCAGCTTCCGACAGACGACTTCATGAAGGAATTGCGTGCTTTATGTACCAAATATGAAGCATGTTTGATCCTGGATGAAATCCAGTCCGGTTACGGTAGAAGCGGAAAGTTCTTTGCCCATCAATATGCTGGTATCCAGCCGGATTTGATTACGGTAGCCAAAGGGATCGGTAACGGTTTCCCGATGAGCGGTTTGCTGATCAGTCCGATGTTTAAACCTGTTTACGGCATGCTGGGAACGACTTTCGGAGGTAACCATCTGGCTTGTGCTGCTGCTATCGCTGTATTGGATATCATGGAAAACGAGAAGTTGGTTGACAATGCAGCCAAAGTCGGAGAATTCCTGATCGAAGAGTTACACAAACTGCCGGGAATCAAGGAAGTTCGTGGTCGCGGTCTGATGATCGGTATCGAGTTTGAAGAATCGATCAAAGAAGTACGTAGCCAGCTTCTTTTCGAAGAAAAAGTATTCACCGGGGTTGCCGGAACCAATACAATCCGCCTGCTTCCGCCGCTTTGCCTGACAATGGATGAAGCGAAAGAATTCCTTGCCCGTTTCAAAAAAGTACTGAATAAATAAATACTTAATTGCATCTTTATATAAGAAATCCACCTCCGGGCTCCCGGTCGGTGGATTTCTTTCGTTTATGTTTGACCATCTCATAAAACATTCCGTTCTTTGTAGGTATAAAACATTTAATAAACAAATATATATGAAACTTTATAAACTCATCTTTCCGGTAGCTTGTTTCCTGTTAGCCGGAAACATAAGCAACGCACAAATCATGCCTTGGGAAAACCGGACGGAAACAGACGAGTATTCATTTGCCTCCAATGAAAAGACAGAAATACGGGGCAAACTATACCTGGAAGATGTACTTACCGGACGTTTGATCCAAACCAAAGGGGTCGGAGCCATGAACTGGATGAAAGACGGAGAACGGTACAGTCGCCTGGAGCAAAATAAAAAAGACGGCGGCATGGATGTGGTAGCCTACCGGGCCAAAGATAATGCCCGTGAAGTGATTATCCCCTCCACCCTATTTATAGACCCATTAACCGGAAAACGTATTGGAATGGGTAGCCTCTCCTGGAGTAATAACAACGACAAGGTACTGATATTTAACAATACCCAACGGGTTTGGCGGTATAACACCCGTGGCGATTATTGGGTACTCGACCTCACCGATAAAAGCCTTCGCCAATTGGGTAAAGGACTGCCCGAATCGTCTATGATGTTCGCCAAGTTCTCCCCCGACGGAACTCGGGTAGCATACGTCTTTGAGAATAATATATATGTAGAAGACATCCATACCGGCAAAAGAACACAGTTAACCAGCGATGGAAGCCAAACAATCGTAAACGGCACGTTCGACTGGGTATATGAAGAAGAATTCAGCTGCCGCGACGGTTTCCGCTGGAGTCCGGACGGTAAGTACATAGCCTACTGGCAAAGCGACACGGAAGGGACAGGTGTATTCGATATTATCAATAATATAGACTCCATCTATCCAACCATCCAGCATTTTCCCTATCCGAAAGCCGGTACTGCCAATTCTGCCGTAAAAGTAGGATACATCCCGGCTGAAGGAGGAACAACTACCTGGATCGATATCCCTGGAGATCCCCGCAACAATTACATCCCCCGCATGGATTTTATCCCGGAAAGCAATGAACTGTTCATCCAGCAACTGAACCGGGAACAGAATACCAACAAAGTATGGATCGCCCGAATCGGCAGCGCCACACCGGAAAATATCTTTACCGACAAAGATGCCGCATGGCTGGATACGAACGACAACATCCTGTGGCTGAAGAATAACCAATTTTTCACCTGGGAAAGTGAACGCAGCGGATGGCGTCATTTATATCGCATTAGTCGTGACGGAAAAGAAATAGCACCCATTACCAAAGGTGATTTCGACTATATCCAGCCGGTTGGAACCGATCTTCAAAAGGGACTGGTTTATTTTATCGCTTCACCGGAAAACTATACCCAACGTTACCTGTACAGTGCTAACCTGTTCGGTAAAGGAGAAGTGAAACGTCTGAGTCCGGAAAGCCAGCCGGGACAACACCGCTATAACATGTCACCGACGGGAAAATGGGCGGTACACACCTACAGCAATTCAGTGACACCACCGATGATCGATATGGTATCATTCCCCAAAAACCAATCCGTCCGTATACTGGAAGACAATGCAAAGGCTAAAGAACAATATGAAGCTCTGGGATTGAATCCGAAAGAGTTTGTCAAAGTAAAATCAGGCGACCTGCTACTGGATGCCTGCATGATCAAACCTGTAGGTTTCGATCCGTCAAAGAAATATCCGGTAATCATCGAAGTCTATGGCGAACCGGCGGGATCGACCGTACAGGACGTATGGAACGGCGGTGACCTTTGGAATCAATATATGACCAACCTGGGATATATCTATGTCAGCATCGAAAACCGTGGAGCGAATGCACCACGCGGACGTGAATGGCGCAAATGTATCTATGGAGAAGTCGGCACATTCGCATCCGAAGACCAGGCACGCGGCATACAAGACCTGGGACGGCAATATTCGTTTATCGACCTGTCCCGCATCGGCATCAACGGATGGAGCGGCGGCGGCAGCCAGACCCTGAACTGCATGTTCCGTTATCCTGAAGTATTCCATACCGGTATTGCGATCGCAGCTGTTGCCGACCAACGTCTGTACGATACCGTTTATCAGGAACGTTACATGAACACGCCACAAAACAATCCGGAAGGCTATCGCAAAGGTTCGCCCATCACCTATGCCGATGGATTGAAAGGAAACTTACTGATGATACACGGCACCGGTGACGACAACGTACATTACCAAGCCTGCGAAATGGTAGTGAACGAACTGGTCAAACACGGGAAGATATTCAGCCAGATCAGCTATCCGATGCGTAGCCACGGTATCTACGAACGCGAAGGTACGACACTGCATCTGCGGAAAAGTATGGCTGATTACTGGTTAAAACATTTGCCCGCCGGAGGTAAATAAAATACAATTAATTAAAAGTAGAGAGTAAAAGCGCTATGAAACGTTTGGTGTTATGTTTTGCCGCCCTTGCGGTTATATTCCTTATGCCGGGTCGGGCTGCATCCCAGATCAGAGAAAAGGCCGAAGGATTACTGAATGCTGTTATTGCAGAGAATAAGACAGATGAGATCCCAGCCGATTCTTTATCTATCCTGGCAGAAATGCATCGCAAGGATTCTATCAGGATGCAGGAGCTGGAACTTCAGTTACAGGAGATGAAGCTGAATGAAATCATGCTCCGCTCCGAACGGGATGATGCGTTATACAAACATATCACAACCGATTCGCTGAAAAAAGAAGAGCAACGCCGCAGTATCGATTCACTGAGGACACTGACACCCGGCGTTCCTCTTATTATCGACGGTGATACACTTCTTACTTTCTATGCCAAAAGAGGGGGTGTATCCGCCTATGACCGGGCAGAGAATGCCGTCAATATGATCCTGAAGATCGGCAAAGACCTCAGCCTGAAAAACGACTCCGTATATTTGTTCAGAAGCGAATACCAAACGGATATCATGTATGGGGAAAAGGTGATACTAAGTGTCACTGACCAGGATGCTCTTTGGCTGAACACGGAAAGGGATGAACTAGCCAAAACATACCGGTTTGTCGTCAGTGATAAAATACAGTCACTGAAAAAAGAACATGGTATTCTCCAGGTTACCAAACGAGTTGCCTTGTTTATCCTGGTACTGGTTGTCCAGTATCTCCTGTTCAAGCTGACCAACTATCTGTTCAGAAAACTACGCCGTCGTATCATCTGGCTGAAACAGAACAAACTCAAGTCCATCACCATACGGGATTACGAATTTCTGAATACCCACCGGCAAGGGAGGATACTTATATTCCTGAACAACATCCTTCGTTATATAGTATTGCTGATACAGCTCATGTTCAGTGTCCCGATGCTGTTTGCCATATTCCCGCAAACAGAGAATCTGGCAATGAGATTATTCACTTATATTATCGAACCGATCAAAATGGTTCTCAAATCCGTAGTTGAATATATTCCTAATCTGTTCATCATCATTGTCATTTATTACTGCGTAAAATATATCATTAAGGGTATTCAGTATATAGCGAATGAGATCGAAAGCGAGAAACTGAAAATCACCGGATTCTATCCGGACTGGGCACAGCCCTCTTTCAATATTATACGTTTCCTGCTGTATGCGTTTATGATCGCCATGATCTATCCCTATCTGCCGGGGTCTGACTCAGGCGTATTCCAGGGTATTTCAGTTTTTGTCGGACTGATCGTTTCTTTGGGATCAAGTACGGTTATCGGAAATATCATCGCAGGTCTGGTCATTACTTATATGCGTCCGTTCAAACTGGGTGACCGCATCAAGTTAAACGAGACAACAGGGAATGTGATTGAAAAAACACCGTTCGTCACCCGTATCCGCACACCGAAGAATGAAGTGGTTACCATTCCGAACTCATTCATCATGTCGTCACATACAGTCAATTACAGCGCGTCCGCCCGTCAGTTCGGCCTGATCATTCACTCGACCGTCAGTATCGGATATGATGTTCCCTGGCGCCAGGTCCACCAATTACTGATCGATGCGGCACGTTCCACTCCGGGTGTTATGCCACACCCGAAACCTTTCGTTCTGGAAACGGAATTGCAGGACTATTATCCCTGCTACCAAATAAATGCCTATATAAAGGAAGCTGATCAATTATCGCAGATATATTCCGATCTGCATCAGAACATACAGGATATATTCAATGAAGCGGGCATAGAGATCATGTCGCCTCATTATTATGCAGAACGTGACGGAAGTGCCATCACGATTCCTTCTGAGTATCAGAAGAAGCCGGACAGCCCGGATAAAAAATAAGAAACAGCCTGTCATATAGTTAAAAAAGTCCTCCTGCAAAACAAAATGCAGGGGGACTTTTGTTATAACGGCAAAGTCACTAATAAATAAAAACGCAGAATAATGAAAAAGTATTTTATCGCAGTAGCAGCTCTGGCTTTATTAGCTGCATGTAGCGGGAAGAAAACAACCGAACCCGCTTTAATAGAAGAAGAAAGCGTAACAGTAGCTGAAGCGGTACCTGATGCACCGGCTTTGCCTGAAATAACAGGGAAAACAACCAAGCCTGTGAATATGCGTGATTCGCTGAAGGTTGACCCTAAAAAAGGAACTGTTATTCAGAAAAAATACAAGGGAACATTCCCGGCAGCAGATGGTCCAGGTATCGTTTATGACCTGACTTTGTTCTATCAGCAGGATAGCGACGACGGTGTTTACGAAATGGATGCCACTTACCTGGAAGCCGAAAACGGACAGGACAAGACATTCTCTTCTACCGGTAAACGCCAGGTAAAACATGGTACACCGAACGATTCGGAAGCTGTTGTTTACGAATTGATCCCCAGTGACGGAAGTATGACATTCTATTTCCAGGCAGAGGGCGACAGTCTGACACTATTGAATCAGGAACTGCAAAAAGCAGCATCCGATCTGAATTATACCCTGATATTAGTTCCGTAAATAAGCAGATCTTTAAATAAGCACATCTTTGTATAAATAGAAAAGAGGCGCCCCAACTCCTACCGGGAACGCCTCTTTTCACATTTTATGATACAAATAATTACTTGATACCTAATTTAGATTTAATAGCTTTAGGCAGTGCATCTTTGTGAACAACAATATTCATCGTTTTGTAACGTACGAATGCTTTTGAAGCATACCAAATACCGTTATATTTATTAGATGTCCCCCAAGAGTTTTTCACCATGTAATATTCGTTTCCTTCCTGGTCTTTGGCAATACCATAAATCTGCATACCGTGGTCGTCAGTAGTTTCCCAGTTATCATAAGCCAACTGGCGTTCTGCCTGCGTACACCATTTCTGCGGTTGCGGTTTCGTATTCAATTTCTTTTCTTCCGGTTTCATCTTCAACCAATGAGCCATGTCCGATCCGCTCAGTTCCTGTACCTTTTCGTTGTCAGGCATAACAGCTACACCGTCGCGGGTAAAACCGGACTCACTTACATCGGATCCCCAGGCAATCGTATAGCCTGTATTGATCGCATTGTCGAACACTTCCATGAACTCGTCGATCGGCAGGTTGTAAGACAGTGCGTGACGCCAGTTATCCTGGATTTCCAGCGAAAACTGCGTATAGAACGGATGATGCGTATAAGAAGTCAACGATACATAATCCGACGGTTTTAATCCTGTAGATTCATAGAATGACTTCGGAGTGTATTCCTTTCCCTTATAAGTAAACTTTTCCGGAGCTTTTCCCAGATAGATTTCATGTACGGCAGCTACAGCCTTTTTCCACAACAAGTTGTAATTCTCGTCATACTGGAATTTTTTTACTTTACCGCCGGCCATAGCACCTACCATAGCATCTGTGAGGGCAGACAACTCTCCATGGTTACTCAATGTATCGCTATACATCACCCCGGGGCGCATTTCTTCTTCCGGCACCAAACCGAAAGCCTCCATTCCGTAAATCACATCATAGAAAGACCCACCCTGCGAGAATGAAGCATCACCATGAGTACGGACAGCCATATCGGCACGATCCTGATAAGTGTGGTAAACGGTAAACATCTCTGAAAGATCATATTCTCCCTTTCCCATACGAAGCAATTCCGATTCCAGGAAAGCCATGGTAGAGTAGCACCAGCAAGTACCTGCCCGGTTCTGATTCTTAATGGATGTAATCGGGTTTTCCTTTACGGTCGTAAAAATGAAACCTTCTTCTTTTTCTCCTTCTTTTTCTTGTGCTCCGACATTTGTTGTAGAGAACGCACAAGCCAGCATCAGGCTGGCAGCAATAAGTTTCTTCATCTTTTGTTTTCGATTTTATTAGCAATTATACATTTTGTGACAAATGTACGGGTTTTATTCCTTTTTTCCATACTTTTGCAACTCATGATTTTACAATTATAAATAAACGGAGACATGAAAATAACTATTATCGGAGCCGGAAATATCGGTGGTGCTATTGCCCGGGGACTGGCAAAAGGAAATATGTTCAAAGCATCGGATATCACCTGTACGGCACAGTCGCAAGCAACATTGGATAAGATCAAAGCTGCCAATCCTGATTTTGTCGTATTATCCGACAACATCGAAGCCGTGAAAGGTGCCGACATCATTGTCATAGCAGTAAAGCCCTGGCGAGTGGAAGAAATTATCGACCAGATAAAAGGCGTACTCGATTCCGACAAACAGATCATTGTTTCAGTAGCTGCAGGAATCACTTTTGAGACACTGAATGCCTATCTTACGAAGAAAACCAGTTACGAAGACTGGGTGACACCGGCGCTTTTCCGTATCATGCCCAATACGGCTATCGAAGTATTGAGCAGCATGACCTTTGTCTCTGCACACAATGCATCGAAAGAGCAATGTGACCTGATCATCAATATATTTAATGAATTGGGAAATGCCATGCTGGTGGAAGAACGTCTGATGGGTGCCGGAACAGCGTTGGCTTCCAGTGGTATTGCTTTTGCCCTCCGTTATATCCGTGCTGCGATCGAAGGCGGTGTAGAACTCGGCTTCTACCCGAAACAGGCACAGGAGATCGTTGTTCACACGGTAAAAGGGGCTACGGACCTGTTACTGGAGAATAAAAGTAATCCCGAAATGGAAATAGATAAAGTGACTACTCCGGGCGGCATTACGATCAAAGGTTTAAATGAAATGGAAATGTCCGGCTTCACCTCATCTGTGATCAAAGGATTGAAAGCAAGCAAGTAAATTCCGTACAACATACTTTCAAAAAAGTGTTTCACCCTAATGGAACAACTGTTTCTTCCCAATGAAACAACTGTTTCACTAGGGTGAAACACTTTTGGCAACATAGCTGCCGTTAAATCCATCAATAAATTTATCAGTCTTTCCTAGTTATGACGGCTGATTATTGTTTTACTTTTTTACGGCGATTCAACTCAGACTGCAACATTTTCAGTTCACGACTGGTCTGTCCGGCTACCGACGTATTTTCTTCTGCCCGGCGGATCAGGTAAGGCAAAACGTCCCTTACCGCTGCATAAGGTACATATTTCGTCACGTTATATCCTTCATGTGCCAGATTAAATGAGATATTATCACTCATTCCCAACAACTGGGCAAAAAAGATACGCGAATCATTCCTGTCAAGCCCCTTTTCATCTATCAGTTTTGCCAATTTATAATTACTCTCCTCATTATGTGTCCCCATAAACATTTCCATATGATCCAAATGATCCATAGTAAACCGCACGGCTGCATCAAAATTCTCATCCGTTGCCTTTTTATCTTTACAGATCGGATCGGGATAGCCTAAAGCAGCTGCACGTGCACGTTCGGCTTCCATATAAGCGCCCCTCACAAACTTGACTCCGGCAATATACCCTTTTTCCGTGGCATCATCCAGGATACGGCGCAGATAAGGCATACGGTCGTGGCGGTACATTTGCAAAGTGGCAAATACGATCGCCCGCTTTTTATTGAATTTCCGCATCGCTTCATCAGTCAGTTCATCCAGGGCATCCTGGAAACAGTAATCCTCTGCATCGACGATCAAACGGACATCATTCTCATACGCCCGCTGGCAAAAAGCCATGAAACGTTCTTTGAATTTACGAAATTCCACCACCTCCTCGATAGTCAGTTCGCTGCGTTTTTCGGAAGCCTTTGCCAGTAATTCATCCGTTATAATAGTAGAAGGTTTGAATACGGCATAAGCCAAGTTGTCGTTTCCCTTGGCAAAGTCGATCGAACGTATCGTTTCTTCAAAGGTAGCCTGAATCCCCTCGGGAGTCTGTTCACCCTCGGCAGAGAAATCGAGCGTAGAACGCACATTGAACTTGCGAAGATGGTCGATAGCCTTCGTACAATCCTGCAAGGTCTCACCACCGACAAACTGTTTATACAAGGTTGGCTTTACTGCCCACGCAAGGGGAAAATGAATTTTTAAGGCGATATTACTAGCGAAGCTGGCACATTTTACCAACCACGGATATTTGATTGTGTTGAATAGTAAGTAAGCGTTTTTCAGTTCAGACTGCGATTTGGATGAAAATGCAATCTCGGTATTATTAAAGTCTAACATAGTATTTGAGTTAATTGAAATTTGAGAATTGAAAATTGAAAATTAAGAACCGGGATTAGTATTTCTTCTAATTATCCATTCTCAATTTTCAATTTTCAATTTGTAAACTATTTTTCTCCTAAGAACGGATAGCCGTAAGAAGTGGGCGGGACCAAAGCCTCTTTGATACAACGAGGATTCGTCCAGCGGATCAGGTTCAACGGACCACCAGCCTTGTCGTTCGTACCGGAAGCTCTCGAACCGCCGAACGGCTGCTGTGCAATAACGGCACCGGTCGGCTTATCATTGATATAGAAGTTACCTGCCGCATAACGGAGCTTATTGAAAGCTGTGTCGATCGCATACCGGTCGCGTGCAAAGATTGAACCGGTCAGACCGTACGGAGAAGTGCGGTCGCACAGTTCGAGCGTTTCTTCATATTTATCGTCATCATAGACAAAAATAGTAATAACCGGCCCGAAGATCTCTTCCACCATGCTCTTGAACATCGGATCAGTCGTCTTGATAACAGTCGGTTCAACAAAATAGCCTACCGATTTATCACCATTACCGCCAAAGACGATCTCTGCATCCGGTGATTGTTTCGCATAATTGATATAGCTCATGATATTATCGAACGAAGCCTCATCGATAACAGCATTGATAAAGTTCGTAAAGTCCTGTACATCTCCCATCTTGATCTCTTTCAGCATATCCCCTACCAGATCTTTTACTTCTTTCCACATGGAAGCAGGAATATAAGCACGTGATCCGGCAGAACATTTCTGTCCCTGATATTCGAAAGCACCGCGAACGATAGCCGTTGCCACGTCCAAAGCCGGAGCAGACGGATGAACAAAGATAAAGTTCTTTCCTCCTGTTTCACCGACAATCTTCGGATAAGATTTATAATGGCCGAGGTTTTCCCCCATCTGACGCCATAACGTATTGAATGTTGCAGTAGAACCCGTGAAATGGAAACCAGCCAAATCACGGCTGCCTGTTACCACCTTACCGATCACACTGCCCTGTCCCGGAATAAAATTGACTACGCCGTCCGGAAGCCCGGCTTCCTGGAACACCTTCATCAACAAATAATTCGAATGGATAGCTGTTGTAGATGGTTTCCATACAGCCACATTCCCCATCATAGCCGGAGCCATATTCAAGTTGCAGGCGATAGAGGTAAAGTTGAACGGTGTCAACGAGAACACAAAACCTTCCAGGGCACGATATTCCATCCGGTTCAGGATGCCCGGTTCAGAATAAGGCTGGTCGGCATACACCTGACTCGCATAGAACGTGCTGAAACGCAGAAAGTCGATCAGTTCGCAAGGAGCGTCGATCTCCGCCTGGAACGGATTCTTGCTTTGTCCCAGCATGACAGAGGCATTCAACAGATAACGATATTTTGTAGTAAAAAGCTCCGCCACCCTTAGCATTACGGAAGCACGTTCGACCCAAGGCAGTTCCGACCAGTCTTTGTGCGCTTTCATAGCGGCATCGATGGCCATTTGTACCTCTTTCTCACCAGCTTTATGGTAAGTTGCCAATACATGGTGGTGATCGTGTGGCATAACCACTTTACCGGTATTTCCGGTACGAACTTCTTTTCCTCCGATGATTAATGGGATATCCCATTCTTCATCCGACAATTGCGCTAATGTCTTTTTCAATGCTGCTTTTTCACTCGATCCGGGTGCATACGATTTTACCGGCTCATTACCTGGCTTAGGAAATCTAAAAATAGCGTTATCCATGTTGTTTTAGTTTATGAATGGTTAATCAATGATTTTATCTATGCTGTAAACGTAGTAAAATAATTTTAAATCAGAGGGTTTAATGCGTTAAATTAGTTTTAATCGGACAACTGTCTTTGTAGCGGACACATCAACATTTTCTTTACTATATCTGTTATTAGGATATAATCATCTTAAATGTATAAAGTATGGCAATTAAAAGTGTTTGGATAGAAGAAGACTGTATCGCTTGCGGTACTTGTGAAGGCATATGTCCGGAAGTTTTTCATGTAACCGACCGTTCCCACGTAAATGAAGGAGTAAACTTCAACGATTTTGAGGAAGGGATCAAAGAAGCTGCAGAAAGCTGTCCGGTCAGCGTTATTAAATATGATTAAGTGAGGATGGACCACTCACCGTTTGACAGAGTAAAAAGTAGAGAGGTTATTCCATCCGGGATAACCTCTTTTTCTGACGGTATTCGCGGTTATTCCGATAAAAAACCGTATATTCACAAAAAAGATAATTGGGATGAAAAGAGCTGTTATATTTCCGGTATTCTGTCTTATTCTGCTTAGTTACTGTACGACAAAAACGGACAGAGCGGTCTCCGGCGGAGAAGCTCTCCCGGACTCGACGACCATAGTAACAGTGGAAGAGATCGATACGGTCCCTAAAGAGATCATCCTGGAAAAAGAGTTACTTTACGACCAGCATACCCTGGCGGACACATACCCTTATAAAGATACCACCCGGGAATTTCAATGGGATAAAATAAAAGAACGTCTCTCCTGGCTGGAATCTATCCAGAAGAAACCGGCGACCTGGTCAGTCCTGCAGAATTACAGGAATAAAAACGGAGAAGCCCCACTGGTAAAAAACTATCACAGGGATTCCTACCGGCGTATTGCAGATTCTTTAGGTGTCGAACGTTTCCAGGGCGTTCCTCTTTACCTGACGGCAGACACCTCCGTACCTGAACTCTATGGCAGAGACGGTGCTTTGGTTAAACATTTGGAAGATTATACGAATTTCACGAAAGTAGCCTCCGTACATACCGGAAAGGAATGGATGATCCCTAAAAAATATATTAAGACCATTCCCGACACAATCATATTCAGAAAAGCCATCTTCGTCGATACAAAGAATCAAAACATCGCCACATTGGAACAGGATGGCGATAAGTGGCTGGTTAGAAGTATGAATCCGGCAACTACCGGGTTACACAGACCACCTTACGCCCAGGAAACACCTCCCGGCATATATGTCGTCCAGGAAAAGAAACCCCGTATGATCTATCTGGTAGACGGGACAACTGAAACCGGAGGATTTGCGCCTTACGCCAGCCGCTTCACGAATGGAGGGTATATCCACGGCGTACCGGTCAATGCCCCACGCAAAACATTTATCGAATACAGCCCATCGCTGGGCACGACTCCCCGCTCCCATATGTGTGTCCGGAACGCCACTTCGCATGCTAAATTTATTTACGACTGGGCACCGGTTTATGAGGCACTCGTTTTTGTTTTCGATTAAAAATTCTAACTTTGCAGTCTGATTCACACAGACATGCACAAAATTTTCATCTACCTGCTCCTCCTGTTCATACCTGTGAAATTCTCCCAAATGAGAAGTTCAGAACCTGTCATGCGCGAAGTTTCAAGCTGCCGGCAATTATACCAGGAGATGCAACTGGAAGGGATCGTCAACTTCACGGCATTCGAACAGGCAATCGCCGGATATAATAAAATCGAAGAAAAGTCAAAAGAGATACTGACACTGGTCGATTTCAGCAAGCCTTCCACCGAAGAACGTTTTTATGTATTCGATATGAGACATAAAAAGTTGCTATTCTCTTCCCTTGTGTCACATGGAAAGAACAGCGGCGGAAATTACGCCACCTCTTTCTCCAACGAGAACGGTTCGCTGAAAAGTTCGCTGGGATTCTTTCTGACGGAGAATACCTATCAAGGAAAAAACGGTTATTCGCTTGTCCTGAACGGACTGGAAAAAGGGATCAACGACCGTGCCAAAGAACGGGCAATCGTGATCCACGGAGCAGCCTACTCCAACCCTTCTGTCATAGCTTCATCCGGTCGTCTAGGACGCAGTTTCGGTTGTCCGGCACTGCCACAAGCTGTAAGCAAGCCTATTATCAACACGATCAAAGGCGGTTCTTTGCTCTTTATCTATGCCAATAATCAAAACTACCTCGCCTACAGCCCTATTTTATCCAAACAACAGGTTGCTTCCATGTAGATCATTCATCCCCGTGCTTAAACGGGATGTCGATCATCTCCGATTCCAAATGGCTTCCTGCTTTCTTATCGAAACTGATCTTAAAAGCATAAGCATATTCACACGGCTTCTCTGCCGGAACAGATAGTTTCAAACCTTGGTCGGTCTGCTTCCAGCTGATCTTCGCATCGGATCCCAACAACTTCACATCCAGTATCTTTGCATCGGCAACAGTAGTCTTATCCAGCGATTTTATTAAAACACCGGCCTTATCCCAATTCAGAACAATCGCATAAAGATCGTTTCCTTTGGTTGTAAAACGCATATCACGGGCGGTATAAGCGGTCGCTTCATTATCCGTGAAGGTACCGGCAGTACCGGCAATATCTCCTTCTCCTGATTTTATCCAGCAACGAGTTCCGTAGATCGCTTCTCCGTTCACTTTTAGCCAGTCACCGATAGAAAGCAACACTGATTTTTGTTCTTCCGTAATCGTTCCGTCCGCACGGGGACCGATATTCAGCAACAGGTTACCGTTTTTACTGACAATATCGATCAGGTCGTGTACAATCTGTTCCGGGGTCTTATTCTCTTCCCCATCGGTATAACACCACGAATGCTTACCAACGGAAGTATCTGTTTGCCAGGGATATTTACGCATCTTATCCAATTTACCACGCTCTACGTCGCCAACCTGGATATTTGTCGGGTAACCATGCTTGGTATTTACCACAACACCTCTTCCCCAATCTATCGAATTATTATAATAGTAAGCCATAAACTTGTTGAAGTAAGGACGTATAACCGGATTATTCACTGTCCAGTCAAACCAGATCAACTGAGGCTGATACTTATCTATCAGTTCATGAGTATGTGCCAAGAAGTCCAGACCGACCTCATCCGTATATTTCTCCTGTTCCAGTCGACGGCCATATAGAGAGACCGACTTATCCTGCACATCCGAAGGAAACTCCATTCCTCCATTGTAAAACCAGGAGTTTTCCAGCCGGTGGCTCGACAGGCCGAAAATGAGTCCTTCCTTCTCGGTTGCTTTCTTCAACAAACCGATAATATCTTTCTTAGGTCCCATCTTTACGGCATTCCACGGATTCAGATCGCTGTCATACATAGCAAAACCGTCATGATGCTCCGCAACAGGCACCACATATTTTGCACCGGCAGCCTTGAACAACGACACCCATTCATCCGCATTAAACTTCTCCGCCCCGAACATCGGTATAAAGTCTTTATAACCGAACTTTACATGATCGCCGTATTTTTCAATATGGTACTTATATTCCTTAGAATCTTTCTGATACATATTTCTCGGATACCATTCATTTACATAGGCCGGAACTGCATAAACACCCCAATGGATAAATATACCGAACTTTGCATCCGAAAACCATGCAGGAAACTGGTAATTCTCACCCATATTTTCCCAGTTATCCTGAAACACAGCCGTCCCCTTCGGAGAGGCTACCGAAAGAACATCCTTTGCCGGTGTACCGGCCTGCTTGCATGACATAAACAAGGATAATGCAATGAATAGAAAAGAAGTGTGTTTGCCCATAAGATTAACAGATTAAATTAGATATACAAAAGAACTATTATTAATATGAAATGAGTGATACAAAAAAGAGAAGGAATAACACGATTTCGACATTTTATCATTCATACCCGGAATAGTATAGTTATTTTTCATAAAAAAACTCTATCTTGCAAACGTTAAAGAAAAGAGATAGAACACACTTACATAACAATTTAAATCTAATAAGTAACAATGATGAGTAAAGTACTAAATGCTCTGTCGGTAATATTACTGACCCTTATAACATTACCGATATCGGCACAATCAGAATTTTACGTTGCCGAGACAGGCAAAAACACAGGCGACGGAAGTATAAGGAATCCGTTGAACAGTATCCCTGCCGCTTTGGAAAAGGCTCGGACGGAAAAAGGAGACGTGGTCATTTATATCCGGGAAGGGAAATATATTCTTGACAAACCGGTCATATTCACCCCGCAAGATGGAAACGACAGCCGGCAACTCTCCGTAAAAGCCTACCCGGGAGAAAAAGTAATCCTCTCTTCAGGTATCCCTTTAACCCTAAAATGGGAACCTTATAAAAAAGGAATTATGAAAGCCCAAATAGATGGTAACCCCGTAATGGATATGCTGGTTGCAGACGGCCAGCTCCGCCACATGGCCCGTTACCCGAACTTCGATGAAAAAGCAGTCCGTTTCAATGGAACATCAGCTCAGGCTACCGCTCCCGAACGGGTCAAAAAATGGAAAAATCCTATAGGAGGATATCTGCATGCCATGCACAATCATGACTGGGGTGACTTCCATTACCGCATTACGGGGAAAAATAAGAAAGGAGAATTAGAGATGGAAGGAGGCTGGCAAAATAACCGCCAGTCCGGTCTTCACCCGGATAACCGGATGGTGGAAAATATATTTGAAGAACTCGATGCACCGGGCGAATGGTATTATGCTGCCGGTGAACATACATTATATTACTATCCATTGGAAGGCGAAAATGTATCTAAAGTTCTTTTTGAATCTCCTCAACTCAAACACCTGATCGAATTTCGGGGAACAGAAGCCACCCCGGTAAAGAATATCACACTGGAAGGTTTGGAATTGACACAAACACTGCGTACGTTCATGGAACCGTATGAACAACTGCTCCGCTCGGACTGGACGGTCTACCGGGGGGCTGCCGTATTCTTTGAAGGAACCGAGCATTGTGCATTACGCAACTGTTACTTGCATAACCTGGGAGGAAACGCTATTTTCTTTTCCAATTATAACCGTCATTCAGAAGTATCCGGTTCTCATCTCACCCGGATCGGTGCCAGTGCCATTTGTTTTGTCGGTGATCCGGATGCGGTCCGTTCACCGAGTTTTGAATACGGAGAATTTGTTCCATATGAACAACTGGATCATACCAAAGGCCCCAAAAGCAATAACTATCCGGCTCAATGCCTGGTATACGATAACCTGATCCACTCGATCGGCCTGTTTGAAAAACAGATCACCGGAGTTGAACTATCCATGTCGCAAGCTATCACCGTCAGCCACAACAGTATCTACGACACCCCCCGCGCCGGAATCAATATCAGCGAGGGAACATGGGGAGGACATATCCTGGAATTCAACGACATTTTCGATACGGTGAAAGAAACCGGCGACCACGGTTCTTTCAATTCCTGGGGACGCGACCGTTACTGGCATCCGAGCTACAAAACAATGGAATCCATCGTAGCCAAAGACCCGGCCCTTATTCTGGCGGATGCTGTCCGGACGACCGTAATCAGAAATAACCGTTTCCGCTGTGACAGGGGTTGGGATATCGATCTGGACGACGGTTCCAGTAATTACCACATATATAACAACCTATGCCTCAACGGAGGGATCAAGCTACGGGAAGGTTTTTACCGTGTAGTAGAAAACAACATCATGGTCAATAACTCTTTCCATCCGCATGTCTGGTTTATAAACAGCGGCGATGTCTTTACACGCAATATCGTCATGACAGAATACAAACCGATCGGTGTACGGGAATGGGGATTGATGGTAGACTATAATATTTTCACTGATAGCCTCTCCTGTGCTACCGCCCGAAAAAACAATACGGATGAACACTCCATTGTGACTTCCGTACAATTCAGTAATCCATCAGAAGGAGATTTTACCGTTACCGATGATTCCGAAGCCATAACCAAAGGCGGCTTCCGCAATTTTGTTATGGACCAGTTCGGAGTGGTCTCTTCTCGTCTGAAAGCGATCGCACATACTCCCAAAATGCCTACTCCCATCATCATCGCCACTCATGCAGATGACGAAATAATCAACTGGAGCGGAGCAACGATCAAAAGCCTGCAAACACTCGGAGAACGGTCGGCAACAGGAATGGACTCAGAACGGGGAGTATATGTAGTATCGGTCAATGCTCTAGGCGGTAAACTACGGGATTATATCCGCCCGAATGACGTGATCCTGAAAATAGGAACTGTCACCGTCAACAACCTGAAAGAAATGCAGGATGCTCTTCAGAAGATCGATAAGTCGAAAGATATCGAATTTATTATCTTCCGGACACAAAAAGAAAACAAAATAGTTATCCCCGGCAAGTTATTGGACTAACCGGATTATAGTCAAAGAAATATGAAAGAAAAAGAGAACACAGACCTGATCCTGCTGAATATCGGATATGCGGTTCATCGTGCCGACTGGAATTACAAAAATGTAAACAGCCCGTTCGCCCGCATTTATCTGGTCAGGCAAGGCATAGCCAAACTGCATTTACAGGATCAGGTCCAGTCTCTTACCCCCGGACATCTTTACCTGATTCCTCCATTCACGCTGCATAGTTATGAATGCGACGATTTCTATACATTATATTATATACATATTTATGAGAACCCGCTATCCAACCAACGTATCCTGGAAGATTATATTTTTCCGGTGGAAGTGGATGCGACCCCGCTGGACAGTCAACTGGTGGAACAACTGGCCGTCATCAATCCCGGAAGAAACCTGAAAGAATACGATCCTTCCAATTACGACAATTCATCCACCCTGATGCAAAATATCCTGCTTCACACTAAAAACCCAACCTATACCATGATGGAAACACAGGGAATTTTGCTTCAACTATTGTCACGTTTTATGAAAGAGGCGACACACAAATACGAGATTACCGATAACCGGATACGAAAAACGATCCGATATATACGTAAAAACATCGACAAGAACATAACCATCGATGAACTGACCGAGATTTGTTGCCTCTCTAAAGATCATTTCATCCGGCTTTTCAAAGAGGAAATGCATATCACTCCGGTGCAATACATCAACCAAAAGAAAATAGAAAAAGCCCAGTTGTTAATCATTACCGACAATCGTCCAGTCAAAGACATTGCTTATACACTTTCTTTCGAGAACGTATCTTACTTCAACCGGCTTTTCAAAAGATACACGGGGCTGACTCCCGTCATGTATAAAAGTAAATTATAAGTTATTCATACAAATGGAAAATACGTTCCATCAACTGCCATTTTTCGGCAGAACTGGCATTCGGATCAGCTTGTTGGAAAACCGACATATATTCTTCCCATTCAGCCTGTCGCGGTAAACCCGCCAGACGAGCGAAAGCTGTATCCCAATCAAAATCGGCCGGAGTCTCCACGATCATGAACAATCGGTTCCCGCACAGATAAATTTCCATTTCCAATATCCCGACGCTCTTGATTCCTTCACCTATTTCAGGCCAATAACATGCTTGTCCATGTCTTTTCTTATATTCTTCGATCAATTCCGGATCGTCTTTCAAATCCAGCGTCTGACAATAACGCTTGGTAGGGAAATCATATCGCTTGCTCTTGTATCCATTCTTTTTATCTTCCATAAACTGTATTATTTAATAAAATCATCCGACAGAAATAAACTAGATACAAATAAAACAAATATTCCAATAACACAATAATATTATTCCGACAAGGGATAAACCGATATCGATACAAGCATCGTAAAATACGGATCAAAATAGCTATCTTTATCCGCTTATAAAAACAAAATACAATGAAGATAACATCTCCCCGCATAACCAAGGTATTGAAAGAAGACAATTCACTCAACGAAACGCTCCTGCAGACAGGAGAAGACCTGACGGAATACTCGTTCAGGAACCAAAGATTGTTCGAGGTTAAAACAGAAAATATCGGCATGCAATCCTGTGTGTTTTCGAACTGCCTGCTGATCGGTTGCCACATAAAAAAGTCGCAGTTCAGTGATATTATCTTCCGAAACTGCGACTTATCAAATGTCAATTTCTCCGGTTCAGGTTTTCACCGGATCGAATTTATCGAATGTAAACTGATCGGAGCTAATTTTTCCGAATCAGCATTAAACCACCTGGTTTTCAGTAACTGCAAAGCCGAATATCTGAATCTGACCATGAGCAAGCTCAAATATGTCGACTTCGACCGGTGCGACCTGCGAAACAGCTCTCTTGAGAATTGCCAGTTTGCCAGCGTCAGCTTCAATGCCAGCGACCTCAAAGAGGCGGAATTTTATCGTACGTCTTTAAAAGGCACCGACTTCAGCAACTGCGACATATCCGGCATCCGAATAAGTCCCATAGTAGGTTGTGAGTTACGCGGAGCTACCGTCACTTCTTTACAAGCACTCGAACTAGCCCATCTACTGGGGGTGACTATCAAAGGATAGTCTTCATTTTCAAACTGATTATCTTGCATATTCCTGATGTCTTTTGAGCCAGGCGACTGCATAGGAGCAGACAGCCCGCGGTTTCAACTGATTTTCTAACGCATAGTCGAAAGCCGCTTTCACCAGCGAGGCGGCTATTCCCTGACCTTCGAGAGGTTCCGGCACTATCGTGTGAATAATATCCAAATTATTGCCTACAAGCCTGTACTGCACAAAGGCAGTTAAACCATCCTGCTTCAATTCAAAGCGATACTTTTCAGGACAGTGAATAATATTATATTCCATATTCTATTTTTTTATCGACAATACAACACCCTATATTGTTAAAACAGTTTAGTCCGGGTTTGGTTCACCGTCCGGAGCATTTTGTCCGGAAACTTTATCCTCCTGCCGCTTTTTCTTTTTCGGATGGAAAAAGTTCTTCACTTTGGCGAAAAAGCCGGTGACTTCCTTAGCCATATCCTGCGTCTTTTTAGAGACACCCACCGATTCGGTCAGTGCCGGACGAAGTATCTGCCACAGGTAATTGAATGTGGAATGATACGGATCACGTTCGATGCTCAGACGGGAATACCGCGGGCGGTGCGTTCCCCGTTCCGGATGATCGGGATTATCATGTTTCAGTACCAGATTTGCCAGGCGGGAAAGGAACTTATTGTCGGTCACTTCGCCATTTTTCTCCTTCATGATTTCCGCCTTCAGGTCCCTGTAAAGGAATAGCATCCCGACAGTGGCACCTTTGGAAGAGGCTTCGGTACTGAATGTAAAGTCCGTCAGCCTGCCGCTTTCCACCTTGGCAAAAGCCAGGGGAGTGATCAGTTCGTTGAGCGCAGTCAGGTCAAAGTCAGTCAGATGTGCATCCAGCAGGAAACGGTCGTTCAGGGAATCGACCGGGAGCATCCAGGTGGCAGTAAAATACCCTTTCCCCATCAATTTACCGTTTGCGTCCAGACGGATATACTGGTCCGGACGGGAAACGATATTGGTAAAGCCGGAAAACTGCCCATTCATCTCCGTGAAAAAGAGTTTGCCCGGTTCCGTCCCTTTCTTGGATAATTCTTCATAAACGACGGTAAGGTTATTCACGGCAAGACTGTCGACCGCCACTTTCACCGGTGCTTTCTGCAAACCGAAATAAATCATCGGAACGATATGGCGGGGAACGGCAATCTGCTGGTTCTTGAAGTTCTGAAGTTCCGTATCGTCGATCTGTACATTCCTGATCCGGACAGTTTGATCCGAGAAGTAAGCCGGCAAATCGATTCCCGACAATCCCAGCTTACCGACCTTCACATCAAACCAATCCTGGTGTTTGGGCTGCCGGTAAGCAAATTCCATTTTCGGCCAGGCAGAAATGAGACGGATATTTTCCAGACTCAGATCGGTATTATCCAAATGAACCTTTCCTATCTTCAATGTATAAGAACCATTATCCAACGGGAATGCCAGGTCGCGGGTGTCGAACCGGACGGTTTTCAACCCGAAAGTCCGGTCTTTTGCATTGATATGCAGTCCTTCCAAGTACAAGCTTGCCGTATCGCCGTTCCAAACGGCATTGGAAACAGCCAGTTTCCCCAACGAAAGGTCGGGAGTGAAACGGTTGACTGCTTCATAGATATCATTCGATATGATCAGAGGAGATTTCTTTTTTACCTTTATCGTATCAGGTGAGTTTCCGGCCTGATAGCGGATAACTGGTTCAGACAGATCTATCGAACCGACAGAAAAATGCAAGCTATCCCAGGCGATCTTACCAATTTCCAAATCATGGAGTGTGAGATGCAATAAACTACCATCCTTTTTCAACATTCGTATATCAGGCGATTCGACATGTAGGGAGGCTGCATCCAGATGTTGAAGCAACTTTTGAGGCAAATGGCTCAATCCTGTAGCATAGACCATCGGAGTTTCTACACTAATATATGAATTCGCCCCCAGCTGCCATAAAGAATCCTGTGGAAGCAGTTTCACGTCCTGCAAACTCAATACACCTTTTGATGTTGAGAAATTTCCTTTCCTCACAGCCAGGCGATAGGCTTTACCCGGTAAATAATTATCGAAATCGCTGAAACTAAAACCGAAATGATCGCAGGCAAAGAATAGACTGCCGCTCCGGTTTGTACTGTCATTCATCAGAAAACGGGTTGCATAAAAATTAAAATCTTTCAATTTGTAGACAACCGGATCAGGAACACTCCGGTCATTCAACGTAACATAGGCATGATTCAGATCGATCCGCTTGATAGACAAATATTGTAATAAAGGATTCAGGATACTTTCAACATCTGCCCTCGGATCGACCGGCGCTTTCACTTCTTTATTTTTTTTCGCATAAGACGGTGATTTATAATAATAAATTACCGGACGGTCTATCTTGAACAGGTCTGTACTGATTCCTTTGTCATAAAGCAAACCTTTCATAGCCAATGTGTCAATACTGCCGGACATATAATCTTTCCGGGAGTTGACGGATATCGGTTTCAGACGGATATTCCCGATACTGAAATCACCCGTCTCCGTATCCAGCGCCATACGTTCGATATCGAAACGATGGTTACGTGCCGTCATATTGCCGCTGATGCCGGTTGCCTCAAAAGCAAAGTTTTGGGAATACCAAAGCCCGTGTTTCTCTTCGGCAAGCGAATCGATCCGGAAACCGGTTGCCCGGAAATTAAAATTATCCAGCTGATAGACTTCCACCGAATCGTTTACAACTTGCGAATAGGCAACTTTGGCTGTATCGATCCCTATTGTCCCGATAGAAACACTGTGCAGCACAGGCGAAATAATATCATAAAGCGACAACGCCTGTACCAGCGAATCGGTATCGATCCTGGCAGTGGAGTCAGCCGGTTTATCCGCCTGCGGATCGCTGCCCGCCAGGTTAAATATTTGAATATCCGAAGAGGATATTTCAAACGAACGTGCCGTCAGATAATTCAAAGCCTCCTCCCGCTTAAAATGAATGCCGTCAATCTCTACGGTTCTGACCTGTGCATCGACATAACTGTCCGGACGTTGTTTATTTTCCGTCCACAAACTGTCCTGCGGGATCAGACGGATCTTCTCTATATAAATAATCGAATCCTGCGTACTGAGTTTTATACTGTCCGTACGGAGAAGAAAGTCGTTGTTGGCAAGCAGGGTCTGCGGCTGGTGCGTGACAAACTCAAAGTTATCGCAATAGAGCAACTTGCCGCTCTGCGACGAGTTTTTATCCAACAGGAAACCATATGCACGGAAACTGACATCATCCAACGCGTAAACAATCGGCGTGGCAGGATTCTCGACCGTATAGAATACGCTGGCATCTGACAGATTCAGCGTCCTTACACTCAACACATTGATATAGGGAGAGATTACTTCATACAAAGATTTCGTTTCGGCATGCCGGCTCTTTTTCTCCGTGCGCCCCGAATAATAAGAATCAAAAACTTCTATCCGCGGGTCTTTTATCTCGAATGAATTAAAATGCAGTTCTTTATAACTCCACCGCCAGGTAAGGTTCACGCCTTTGAAGTCTATCACACCGACTTCAGCCTTCACATAGGTGCGGGGAAGACTGTCGTTAGCTTTCCACTGCCTGAACACGGTTGAATCGGGCAGCAGCCTGACTCCTTCGATCTTCAGCTCTCCTTTCACGAAACCGATAGACAGGTCATTGAACGTCAGGTTATAAAAGCCGTCTGTCGCTTCAGCCGTACGGCGGCTCAGTTCCTTCTTCAGATACCGTTCCAGCCGGTGACTCAGATACAGGTTCAGGACTGTAAGCAGCACGACCAGCAATCCGATTGCCGGGAATATATATTTTGCTATTTTCTTTTTCCGCCCCATATCTTATTAAAACATTATCCGATAGAGCAAAGGCTCTATAATTTAAAACAAGATAACGGATATTATGTTTAGCTTCTCAGGCAGCCGGAAGCTTTGCCATCGTATTGGCACAACTTTGCCACCTAATTGGCAGAGCATTGCCATTATGATGGCAGGACACTGCCACTATGATGGCAAAACTCTGCCAACAGCATGGCAAAATACTGTCAAAAGGAGGAAACAAACTTATTTACGGCAAGACGCTATAGACAAGTATAAAGGCGGGATAGACTTCGTAGTGCAAGGTATAAGACGCAGTGTGCGGCGTACGGGTTTCGTAAGCGCGGATCTGTCCGGACTCGGCATAGGTAAAAGGTTCGATATGCAGATGTCCGATAAAGTCGACATCCTGCTGGCGGATCATTTTAAACAGAGCTTCTTTGGCACACCAGTGGATAAGCAGATGCTCCGTTACATGGTCAGGACAGACGGAAGCATCTTCTTCCGGAGACATGAAGCGACTCCGTATTTTTAAGACCCGATTAGAGTGATATTCAATATCTATACCGGCGTCCCCCCGATCCTGCAACAACACTGCCGCATAACCGTTTGTATGGGAAATACTCAGGGAGAAAGACGAACCGGGCAAGTAAGGTGCCCCATCGGCATGATAAGCGACCTGTAACTCCTCTCCTGCCAACTCCTTTAAAAGGACACGCGATGCCAGCCATTCCTGACGGCGTTTTTCCGTTTTTATCTGCTGCAGAAAAGGTTGATATTCAGATTGCAGCTCCAACATGGCAAGCAGTTCATCCGAAGTTTCATCCATCTTCCAGACTCCCAGCAACGGCTCCGTATGTTTGAACAGGAGAGGCATTATTTTTTCCAGGTAAAAGATTGTATCAACTCAATAATATCTTTCCGCAGATAGTCCGTAACCGGAGCCAGCGAATCGGCATTCGGCACGCAATCATAATATAAGGCACCCCGGAAGAAATTCGAAACACTGTCGGTCAACATGAACTGGACCGGTGAAGCCGCCTCCCCATCCAACAGGAAAAGAGAGCCGTACACCCGTTCTTCCGGATTGCTATAAGCTTGTTCCTTCACCGCTTCCGCCTGTTTTATCTGACGGGCAACCAGCGAACGGGATTCGTTTTCCGCAACCGGTAATGTCGCCCGCGTCACCGGCAAATAACTGCAATAGATTTTTACTCCCAAAGAGGGATAAGATAAATTAATCCATCCTTCGGGACTGCCTACTTCCGGCAACTCGACGGTAACTAACCGGGAAACACGAAAAGAATAGGGCAAACTGTCCAACGACAAGACCTGATAATCCGCCCGCGGTGGCTCGATACGAAAATAACCGCGCGGCTTCGGCGTATATTCCGTACAGGATGCACAGAACAGGAGACACAGAAAAAGTCCGGCAGACAGTATTCGCTTCATCACTCCTTCCCTTTCCCTTCTGTATCCCCGATACAGTTGAATTTCACTTTCAATATCCTTCTGTTATCCATTTCCAGCACCTGGAAACGATACTTTCCATAATCGATGATCTCTCTGCGACGCGGAAAGTCGCCTTTTATCTCCAGTAAAAGTCCTGCCAATGTCTCGACATCTTCCGTCAGTTTTCCGAACTCAGACGGATCGACACCGATCACACGGAAGAAGTCCGTCAGCAATATCTTGGCTTCGAAGATCAGGCTACCGTCCGCCAGACGGATAAACTGCTTTTCATCTTCATCGTATTCATCGGATATCTCACCGACAATCTCTTCGAGGATATCTTCCATCGTAACGATACCGGACGTACCGCCGAACTCATCCACAACGATCGCCATATGTATCTTGTTGGTACGAAATTCTTCCAGCAGGTCGTCGATCTTCTTTGTCTCAGGAACAAAGTATGCCGGACGGATCAGGCTCTGCCAGCGAAATGTATCCGGCTTCTCGATGTAAGGAAGCAAATCTTTTATATACAGGATACCTTTAATGTTATCTTCCGAATCGGCGTATACAGGGATTCGCGAATAGCCGGACTGGATGATGAAATCGATGACATGACGAAAACTGGTCTTTATCTCGATGTCTTCCATATCCAGACGCGGTGTCATAATCTCATCGGCAGTCTTGTTATAAAACTTGATGATCTCGGCCAACATCTCTTTCTCTTCCGGTATCTCTTTGGATGTCAACTCCAGGGCTTTCGACAACTCGTCGACCGACAAGTCGTATTTCTTCTTGACCAAAGCCTTGTTGATAATGGAAGTAGAGTTTACCAGCACCGTCGAAAGCGGGCGACAGATACGTTCCACCATGTTCAGCACAGAAGCCGAACGGCGTACAAAACGGAGCGAGTTCTTCTGTGCGTAGATCTTAGGCATGATCTCGCCGAAAAGTAAAAGTAAAAAGGTCAGTACGATTGTTTCAAGGATAAATCCCAAAGCGGGTACAGCCGAGAAATCGATCAAAGAATTGATGCCGTAAGTACACAACATAACCACGGCCACGTTCACAAAGTTATTGGCGATCAAAATAGCCGCCAGCAAATATTCGGAGCGGTCCAGCAATTTGCGGATAAGCGGATCTGAAGACGAATTCTCTTCCCGGATGTCGTTGATATCACCCGGGGTAAGAGAAAAGAATGCCACTTCCGAAGCCGACACGAAGCCGGACACCAACAGCAGTAAACAAGCGAGGCTTAATGCTATGACAGGACCTGCTGTAAGCGCCTGGATAGTTATCTGATCAAATAAGCCCGATAAATAATAGTCTGAGTCCAAGGGGAACCGTATTAGTTAAACAATATCAGAACGGAAGATCATCCGCACTGTTTGAATCTGATGACATATCTGGCTGCGCCGGCTGCTGGTAAGACGTAGTCTGCTGCATAGGCTGTGCCTGTCCTCCCTGCTGGAAACCGTTTCCGGCATTCGAAGTCGTACCGTCTGCCGGTCGTGTACCTGTATTATAAAACTCGATGCGGTCTGCATGAATTTCAGTGACATAACGTTTCACACCGCTCTGGTCGTCATAGCTGCGGGTACGAATCTTTCCTTCCACGTAAACGCCGGAACCTTTCTTCACCCATTTTTCTACAAAAGCGACCTGGTCGCGACGTACGACGATATTGTGCCATTCCGTCCGTTCCGGAACAACCGTACCGTTAGCCAGTGTATAACCTCTTTCAGATGTTGCCAGGGGAAAGTTTGCAACAGCCGTACCGCTGTCGAAATAACGAACGTCGGGATCTTTACCCACGTTACCGATCAATATGACTTTATTCAATGACATAGTTGTAATTCTTTTAATATCTTACAAAGAAACATAAATTCGATCATTCAGACAAATTTCCGTTTAATTTCTCTAAATAAATATGTATCAGCCGGGGAACGGCATAACGCTCGATATATTCATACGGAACAGCCAGATAGGAATCCAATGCTTCCGGCACTTTTTCAACCTCGATCCGGTAAAAAGCCGTATACAGTACCTGATGCGAAAGGACATGCTTCACCTCTTTCCTATCGGGAGATATATCCAACCGCCCCGCTCCGGCAAACAATTTACGGAATGCCTCCGTCTCCTGTAATCCGGTAAAATCCATCGGTTCTCCCGTCTCGATCAGGGGAAATTCGTATAACCCTTCCCAAATATCTTTTTTACCCCGGCGGGAAAGCCAGGTCTGCCCTTTATATATAATGTATAGGTAATGAAAATAACGGGCACGCGTTTTTGTCTTGTTCTGTTTGACCGGCAAAGATTGTACCGTTCCGGATGCATATGCCGCACACCGATCTTTCAACGGACAAACTTCGCAGTCGGGACTCTGGGGAACACATTGCAGAGCCCCGAATTCCATAATTGCCTGATTATGCTGTCCCGCCCGTTTGGGATCCATAACGATCCCAGCCAGTTCTGTAAACTGCTTCTTCCCCTGCGTTGTGTCGATAGGCACATCCAATGCGTACAAACGTGCCAATACGCGGAACACGTTTCCGTCGACAACCGGATAAGGCTTATTCCACACAAAAGAGGCGATAGCGGCAGCCGTATACTCTCCGATGCCTTTCAATGACAATATATCTTTATATTCTTCCGGAAAAACACCGCCAAACTTTTCCATGATCTCCTTAGCAGCGGCATGCAAGTTACGTGCACGGCTGTAATAGCCCAGTCCCTGCCAATACTTCAGCACCTCGTCCTCTTCGGCCGAAGCCAGGGAAGCGACATTCGGGAAACGTCCGGTGAAACGGAGAAAATAATCCATTCCCTGCACGACACGGGTTTGCTGAAGAATAATTTCTGATATCCAGATTATATACGGATCGGATGACTCCCTCCAGGGCAGGTTCCGCTTATTTGTTTTATACCAGTCCAATAAAATATGACTGACTTCCAATTCGTTTTCCATTTACTATATTTCGTCCGGTTTTTGTTCGTTCTGACACTCTCAACTCGTTGATTAATGCAAACATACACAGATATAATGAATTGTAAGGAATCTTTTTTATTAAAAAATGCCGGGCAATTCTTTTTCCACTTAAATAAAAAGCTATATATTTGCATTCCAAAAAATTAATAGGTCCAAATCATTAATTAATTTATAGACATGACTAAAGCAGATATTGTTAGCGAAATTGCAAAAAGTACCGGTACCGATAAACAAACGGTATTGAATACTGTAGAATCTTTCATGGACATCGTGAAAAGTTCCTTGTCTCAAGGTGAGAACGTTTACCTGAGAGGATTCGGAAGTTTCGTTATTAAGAAGAGAGCTCAGAAAACAGCTCGTAATATTTCAAAGAATACTACGATCATCATTCCGGAGCATAATATCCCTTCATTCAAGCCGGCTAAAACTTTCCTGAACGAAGTTAAGTAATTAGTAATTATAGTTTAATTTAAAATTTAGAAACAATGCCTAGCGGAAAGAAAAGAAAAAGACATAAAATGTCTACGCACAAGCGCAAAAAGAGACTGAAAAAGAATAGACATAAAAAGAAATAAGTCTATCAAGAAACTCTAAAGAACAAACTTAATAAGTGACCTTTTAAGTTTGTTCTTTGCGTATTTAGAAAGGTCTGAATTAAAAAACCCTCTTTTAAGTGATAAGTGAATTAGTAGTTGATGTACAACCCAAAGAGGTATCTATTGCCGTATTGGAAGACAAAAACCTTGTGGAGCTCCAAAAGGAGGCCCGCAATGTCTCGTTTGCCGTAGGCGATATCTATCTTGGCAAAGTGAAAAAACTAATGCCGGGTCTGAACGCTGCTTTCATTGATGTAGGGTATAAAAAGGACGCATTTCTTCACTACCTGGACTTAGGTCCGAACTTCAACACCCAACAGAAGTTCCTCAAACAAGCACTTGGCGATCCGAAAAAGATGCCTGCCATAGCAAAAATGCAGATACTGCCGGAAATTGAAAAAGACGGAAGTATCAGTAACGTGCTTAAAGTCGGACAAGAGGTGTTGGTACAAATTGCCAAAGAGCCGATCTCAACAAAGGGTCCGCGATTGACTTCCGAGCTGTCTTTTGCCGGAAGATACATCGTTCTGATACCATTTGCCGATAAGGTCTCAGTCTCCACAAAAATCAAGTCGAGCGAAGAACGTGCCCGTTTGAGGCAGTTAATCCAAAGTATCAAGCCCAAAAACTTCAGTGTGATCGTACGTACTTCCTCTGAAGGTAAACGCGTGGCTGAACTCGACCATGAATTAAAGACATTAGTGAAACGATGGGAAGAAAATATCGTAAAAGTCCCAAAACTAAAAGTACCGTCAATTGTATATGAGGAAACAGCCCGTACAGTTGCCTTACTCCGCGATATATTCAATCCGTCTTTCCAGAACATTTACGTAAACGATGCGGATGTTTTCCATAACATACGCGATTATGTCAGCCTGATCGCTCCCGGGAGGGAAGAGATCGTACAGCGATATACCGGTGAACTGCCTATTTTCGACAACTTCGGCATCACCAAACAGATCAAGTCGTTGTTTGGACGCACGGTTACGTATAAAAGTGGAGCCTATCTGATCATCGAGCACACCGAGGCCATGCACGTAATAGATGTGAACAGCGGTAACCGTTCCAAAGGGAGCGACGCCCAGGAAAAGACAGCTATCGACGTAAACACTGCCGCCGCCGACGAAATCGCACGCCAGCTTCGTCTCCGCGATATGGGCGGTATCATTGTTGTCGACTTCATCGATATGGCAGAAGCCGCCAACCGACAGAAGCTGTTCGAACACATGAGCAAAGCAATGGCAAATGACCGGGCTAAACACAACATCCTGCCTTTAAGCAAGTTTGGCTTGATGCAAATCACTCGCCAGAGGGTACGCCCGGCAATGGATGTGGATACAACAGAATCATGTCCCACCTGTTTTGGCACAGGTAAAATCAAACCATCGATCTTATTCACCGACAATCTGGAAGGAAAGATCGACTGTCTGGTAAACAAACACAATGTGAAGAAATTCGCTTTGCACGTACATCCCTACGTAGCAGCATTCGTAAACAAGGGGCTTTATCCCCTTAGTATGAAATGGAAACTGAAATACTCCATGGGTATGAAAGTTATTCCTAATCAAAGTCTGGGTTTTCTGGAATACAAATTTATCGATTCCGACAAGAACGAACTCGACATGATGGAGGAAAAAGAAATGAAGTAAGGAAGGCCCCGAAGTTGACAGCTTCGGGGCTTTTTGTTCTATTTAACGGAGAAACTTCTTTTCACTATTAACGAAAGCACGCTTTAATCGATAATCTCTACAATTCCTGATAAACCCTCAAGGGGAGAAACATTCTTCTCGTTGAATTGAAGCAGTCACTATTAGTCTGGTTAATAAATCCAGTTCTTCACAACCACAAGAAAATTGAGATAAATTGTCACAGTCAGATAAAAGGTTTATAGTAAAATCAATATCCGAGAATTGGATTTTTTCCTCCATTGTTACGCCGTATAATTTTTTCAATCCGTTTCATTTCCTGCTTGCGATCTTGAATTTGAGCTTTTTCAACAAGCGTAAATTCTCCTTTGACACATTTACGCATCATCTCGCGAAAACGGATCACATCTTCGCGGCTAGTTTCTGGATTTGGTATAGTTCGTATCATATCTTATTATTTAATAATGAATTGATTTGATACAAAGATAAACAATTAATGACAATCCTCGCTACCAAGCATTAAAAGATTTCAGGAATATATCTTTATTATAAATACAATTATTATATCTGTAATAAGAAGGAAAATTAGCAGACTATTGACTATTAGGGGACGCAGAAGGTAGAAACATTCTACATCCCCTAAATAGTCAACCTCACCCTAGTTCTTCGCTTTCGCCATCTCCAGCGCATGCGTTGTCACATAATATTTAGCGATCATATTCGGAACCTCCCAGTCCGGCAACTTTCCGTCCTGCAAATATTGAAGATAATTTTCCGTAACCTGGCCGAAATGAGCCTCATGCCCTACCCGGTATTTTGGAGGAATTTGAACCTGCCATACGTTATCTGCGATCTTGTTTAAAGAAACTCCCGGATATTTATCCGCAACAGCAGACATTGCTGTTTCCAATCCCTTTTCATACGTACCCAAATCGATATCCGGTAATGCTTCTATATACAACTCCGGCTTATATCCCTGCTCCTGTCCCTGGCGGATCACCAGATCAGCCTTACTTCCTTTCATGACAGAGAAATGCGTATCGCCGCCACCTTCCGGGAAAGTGTAATTCCATATAACAGAAACTTTGGCAGTCACACCTTTGATCTTATAGACGATATCACCGTTGCAATACACCTTCAGCGTATCGTTCACGACATCCTTCTTCAGGAAATCGGGATAAGCATCCGTTCCTGTTACCTGTCTGAACTCTTCCGGACTGATCGAAGTCGTCCAGCGGTTTGCATCGACCAATTCGATATCCTTTTTATAATCGATGATCTGTTCCGGGAAAGCTTCCCACTGAACCAGGTCCACCAAGTGCGTCGTCACATCCACAATTCCTTCCCCCTGCTGAGTCACGTCAAAATACCACACCGGGCGGGTCAATGGTTTATTATCCACCAGTTTAAACAGGTGATGCACACTTTCCTTCACGATAGCCGGCTCTTCGGGAGAACCTTTCAACTGTTCGCCATATACCGTCGGGATCGTTGAAAGTTCACGTTGCAACATCGTTGTAATCTCATTCCTTTCCGTCATAATGTCATATAACAGAATATTCTTTTGCCTGGCGATATCAAAACATTCTTCCAGCAATTGGAAGTTTCGGCTGTCGATCACCATCGGCTTGTCAGAAAGCACATGAATACCGGCTTCCAGCGCTTTCTTTATATACTCGGTCTTCTTGCCGTTATTTCCCGCCTGGACCATCACATTACCTTTCTTTTCGGCAAGCATTTTCTCCAGATAATCAGATTCCGTATAAACGACCTCGTTCCATGCTGTCGGATTCTCCGCACGTGCATTGAATCCTTCGATACGTTTTAAATGTTCATTCACATCGAAACCGGTGGGGGCGTACACAAAAACATCTTTAGAAACCTGCGGATAAGATACTTTCTGCACCAGCGCCGCATGAAAATGTCCGGGATCGAGCGTAATAAGCCTGACTTCACCCGGAGCACCGGTAAAACCTTCAGTCTGCTCTTTTTTAGAGGAACAGGAAGTTCCCAATAAAAGTGTAGCCATGGTAAAAACTAGATAGTTTTTCATTTTATAAATGATTTAATTGATAATAGTCTCTTCTTTACATATAAATTAAGGCATAAATCCTCCTATGGCACAAAGATAAAAATATATCGTTTTAACAACTGCCGTATTGTCATTATTTCTGACAGCAAAAACAATTCGGAACTGTTCATTGTTACTTTGGCATACGTTTTGTATACTAATTGGTGCAACTCGACAAGAGAAAAAGCAAAGACGAAGAATAATAACAATTAAAATATTATCAAATTATGGGAAAGATTATTGGAATCGACTTAGGAACAACCAACTCATGTGTTGCCGTACTGGAAGGTAACGAACCGGTTGTTATTGCAAACAGCGAAGGTAAAAGAACAACTCCTTCAATCGTTGCATTCGTTGAAGGAGGCGAACGTAAAGTTGGTGATCCCGCAAAACGTCAGGCTATCACCAATCCGGAAAAGACTATATTCTCTATCAAACGTTTCATGGGTGAAACATACGACCAGGTTCAGAAAGAAATCAACCGCGTACCTTATAAAGTAGTACGTGGCGATAACAACACTCCGCGTGTGGATATCGAAGGTCGTCTGTACACTCCGCAGGAAATTTCAGCGATGGTTCTTCAGAAAATGAAGAAAACTGCTGAAGATTATTTAGGACAGGAAGTAACAGAAGCCGTTATCACTGTTCCGGCTTACTTTAGCGATGCGCAACGTCAGGCAACAAAAGAAGCCGGCGAAATTGCCGGTCTGAATGTTCGCCGAATCGTAAACGAACCGACTGCCGCATCACTGGCTTACGGTCTTGATAAGACAAGCAAAGATATGAAGATCGCAGTATTCGACCTTGGTGGCGGTACATTCGATATCTCAATCCTGGAATTAGGTGACGGTGTATTCGAAGTAAAATCAACAAACGGTGATACTCACCTGGGTGGTGATGACTTCGACCACGTGATCATCGACTGGTTGGCAGAAGAATTCCTACGTGAAGAAGGCGTCGACCTGCGTAAAGACCCAATGGCATTGCAACGTCTGAAAGAGGCTGCTGAAAAAGCAAAAATCGAATTGTCAAGTACAACAAGTACAGAAATCAATCTGCCGTATATCATGCCGGTGAACGGTATTCCAAAGCACCTCGTTAAAACATTGACACGTGCTAAATTCGAACAATTGGCAGACAGCTTGATCCAGGCTTGTATCGAACCTTGCCGTCAGTCATTGAAAGATGCGGGGTTGAGTACTTCCGATATCGACGAAGTGATCCTGGTAGGTGGTTCTACACGTATCCCTGCTGTACAGGCTATCGTTGAGAAATTCTTCGGTAAAGCTCCTTCTAAAGGTGTTAACCCGGACGAAGTTGTAGCTGTAGGTGCTGCTATCCAGGGTGGTGTATTGACAGGTGAAGTAAAAGACGTATTGTTGCTGGATGTTACTCCGCTGTCTTTGGGTATTGAAACAATGGGTGGTGTAATGACTAAGCTGATCGAAGCGAACACGACTATCCCTACCAAGAAATCGGAAACATTTACAACTGCTGTCGACAATCAGCCGTCTGTAGAAATCCATATCCTGCAGGGTGAACGTTCTTTGGCAAAAGATAATAAGTCTATCGGTCGTTTCCACTTGGACGGAATACCTGCTGCACAGCGTGGCGTACCTCAGATCGAAGTTACTTTCGATATCGATGCCAACGGTATCCTGAATGTATCTGCAAAAGACAAAGGAACCGGTAAAGTACAAAGTATCCGTATCGAAGCTTCCAGTGGTTTGAGTGACGACGAAGTAAAACGTATGAAAGACGAAGCTGCTGCCAACGCAGAAGCCGATAAGAAAGAAAAAGAACGTATCGACAAGCTGAACCAGGCAGACAGTATGATCTTCCAGACTGAAAAGCAGTTGAAAGATCTGGGAGATAAACTTCCGGCTGACAAGAAAGCTCCTATCGAAGCTGCATTGAACAAGCTGAAAGAAGCTCACAAAGCACAGGATGTTGCCGGTATCGATGCTGCTATGACTGAACTGAATACAGTATTCCAGGCTGCAAGCCAGGAAATGTACAACGCTCAGAATGCTCAGGGTGGCGCACAGCCGGGTCCTGACTTCGGACAGCAGCAAGCTAACAACAACGCCGGCGGAAACAAAGACGGTGGTGTTACAGATGTTGACTTCGAGGAAGTAAAATAATAAAAATACATTTTCCACATAAGATAAGAGCGATTGTCGGATTCAAATCCGGCAGTCGCTTTTTTTATTCTGCATGTCTTCAAAATAAACCAACAAAGAAGCATTGAGATTCAAATAGTCTTTCCTATATTTGCGGTCATCAAGCAAATATATGCAGCAACCTTTTTTTCGACATATTATTAAAATCACGTGGATATTACTAATCATAATTGCCACCTCATGTAACAAAAATCGCCAAAAAGAACAACACAGAATTTTGGTCATTGAATCTTTTGAGCCTGAATATACAGGCTACGAAGGGAAAAAAGAGAAAATATATAAGGAATTTAAGAAACACGGCATAGATGCCGATATTAAAACATTCTATCTGGATTGCGACTCCTATTTGGACGCAGAAGAAAAAAACAGAATGTATAATTTTCTCGATACTGTCGCTTATTGGAATCCTGAACTAATACTTGTTTATGACGATCAGGCTGCATATTCAATAATGGCCTGCGATCATCGTTTCATACAAAAAGTCCCTGTCGTTTTCGACGGAGTTAATTTCCCAAACTGGGAATTACTAAAACTTTACCCGAATATAACAGGCTTCTGGGATAAACCGGAATATATGAAAACAGTTCAGCTAGGAGAAATGATATTTGGTCCTATGTACTTCAATATATGGACAGACAATACATTTCTCGGAAGAAAAACAACAAAAGTTTTTTTAGAGGAAGCCAAAAACATAGGGGTAGAAAGAGTGAGTGGAAAACTTTTTACCATCGACAGAAACGGTGCATATTCATTTACATTGGACAGTATCACGACTATAAAAGATAAAAGCCGGATACTCCAAAAACCTAAAAAAACAAACTTCAGACTGATCGATGCTCGCGAATCCACTTCCAGCGGTTTATTATGGTCACTTTCCGGATTGGCTCGTTATACCCTGTTTGTACAGAGTAAAAGAGATTTTGCCTCAAAACGACTGGGCTTATTTGCTAATGGTCCTACATTGTCTGTTGTCAATGAAGGATTCGGATTGAAAGAAGGCATCCTGGGAGGCTATTTAACATCACCGGAAACGCAAATAAGCCAATCCGTCAATCTGGCAACAGAAATTCTACATGGTAAAAAGGTAAAAGATATACCTATCACTCCCAGTCCTAAAGAATATCTGCTGGACTGGACAGAAATGGATCGCTGGAATATATCTCAAAGTAATGTTCCCGATTACTGTCATATCATAAAAATGCCTTTTTATGAACGATACAAACTACAACTCATCATTATCGGTATCCTGGCAGGCATAGCTATTATTCTTATCATATTCTATCTGATATATCTTTATTTTCGGGAAAACCGGAATAAGCAGATCGCACAGGAAAACCTGAAAAAAGGGGAACGTTTTTTATCTTTGGCACTTGCCGGAGGTAAAGTATATGCTTTCCAACTCAGAGAAAACAAGTTTTCTTTCGACAAGGAATTCTATATAGATGCCGGAATAGAAGAAAAAATACTTCCTACTGAAGAATTCAAGGCCTGCCTCCACCCTAAGAATCAGGAAAGTTTTAATGACGATGTCATAAATGCACGGCTAGGTAAATATCAAAAGAACATCTCACAGATACGATGTAACTTCGACGGAAAAGGCTATCAATGGTGGGAATTTCGTTATACATACAACAAGGAAGAGGATATTTTCAACGGACTTTGTCTGAATATTCAACAGAGCAAAGAAGCAGAACAGGAGCTGATCAATGCCCGACAGAAAGCTGAAGAATCGGATAAGATGAAATCCGCATTTCTTGCCAATATGAGCCATGAAATACGTACGCCTTTAAACGCTATTGTCGGTTTTTCAAACATAATAGCAGAAGAGGAAGAGGTCGAACTGTCCGCAGAAGAACGGAATGAATTCCTGGGGCTGATCAATACCAATTCGGAGTTGCTTCTGAAACTGATCAATGATATCCTGGATCTCTCACGCATTGAATCAGGGAGAATGGACTTTTCATTCAAATCCTGCAATTTAACCGATTTGATGAAGAACATCTATCATACGCACCTGGTACTGATGCCACCGGAAGTAGAATTACGGATAGACCTGCCGGAAAAACCGGTTGTGATAGAAACGGATCCTCTCCGGCTGACACAAGTCATTACAAACTTCATCAACAATGCATCCAAATTCACACATAAAGGATACATCCAAATAGGCTACACCTGTGACATTATAGAAGAGACAGTCGAAATCTACGTGAAAGATACGGGCATAGGGATACCGAAAGAAAAACAACAAGCTGTATTCGAACGCTTCAGCAAACTGGATGAGTTCGCACAGGGGACAGGACTAGGACTTGCAATCTGCCAGGTCATTGTAAAACGTTTCGGAGGAGAGATCAGGCTTCAGTCAGAAAAAGGAAAAGGCAGTTGCTTTACAATAGCCCTGCCTTTATAAAATCCGGTTCTGAAAATCCTTCAAATTATTCTATCGAGAAAGCATCGGCATCTTTCCATGCCGGAAACTTGGCACGCAATTCGTCCAGGTCCTCCTTGTTCAGGGTACAGGTACGGGTAATCTCCTCCCGTTTACCGGCATCCGCCAGCTTTTTTCCTTTGGGAGAAAAGACCATCGAATCGCCACGGTAGGTAAAACCTTTCCCATCGATTCCCACCCGGTTGACCCCGCAGACATACGCCATATTTTCAACCGCACGGGCAGGAAGTAATGTCTTCCATACTTTTTTACGTGCTTCCGGCCAGTTGGCTACGTATATTAATAAGTCATACTCATTATTCCGGTTCCGGCTCCAGACAGGGAAACGAAGATCATAACATACCTGCAGACAGATATTCCAGCCCTTATAGCTGATGACCGTACGTTTATTCCCGACAGTAAAATGCTTGTCTTCATCCGCCATACGGAATAAATGACGTTTGTCATAATAATACTCATCCCCCTCGGGAGTGATAAAAAAAGCACGGTTGAAGTAGTTTCCATTGTCTTTCACAATAAAACTGCCTGCAACAGCCAGGTTATATTTACCAGCCCAGCTTTTTATAGCCGGAATAGTTGGCCCGTCCATCGTATCAGCCAACCTTTCCACCTCCATGGAAAAACCGGTCGTAAAAGTTTCAGGCAATACGGCAATATCCGTTTTACCACTTACACGCCGAAGTAACTCCCCGTAATAACCAAGATTCTCGTCCCTGTCTTCCCAAATGATATGGGACTGGATCATACTGATACGTAAACTGTCTGCCATAATAGTAAATTAAACTTGTACGAAATTTTCCGGGTGACAAGCTGTCACACCTCTATAATATTCACGGATTGTTTGAATATCCTTTTCTACATCCCCTGTCGGATAGAATAATCCCTTGATTCCCGCTTCTTTCTTTGCATAATCGAAATAAGCGATCATAATAGGGACCTGTGCCTTCTGTGCAATATAATAAAAACCTTTTTTCCACTCCTCTGCCCTTTTCCGTGTACCTTCCGGCGTTATAGCAAGCTGAAATATTTTACGTTTATTGAATACCTCAACCATCTGGTCGGTCACCGAAGTATGTTTCTGCCGGTCGACCGGCACACCACCCAACCACGAAAAGAACAAATTAAAGGGGAAAAAGAACCAGTCCTTTTTGATCAGGAAACTGGCGTTGCGTCCTAACGCCGTATAAAGCAACTTACCGACAATAAAATCCCAATTGCTGGTATGCGGGGCAACGCATATCACACATTTAGGCACATCTTCGCACATAGGACCCACTTTCCATCCTGCCATGCGAAGAAGTGCCTTACTAATAGCTTTCTTCATTATTTACTTTTCTTTGCTTAGCTCTCCTATTTCGTTGGCGATTGCATTTACTTCAGTCTGCAAATCGACGCGCAATTTACGATAATACTCTTTTACCAGCGTTTTGTTGTCTTTGGCGTCCGGAGTACCGGCACGACGGATAAACTCATCCTGCATATCCAATATTCTAGCCAACAGAACATCAGCCTTATCTTCCTCTACTCCAGGTATAAATAGCTTACAAACCAATACTTCAGAAAACAGTTCACCTGCTACATAGCTGATTTCTTTCTTCAAAATTCTTCTCTTAGCCATAATTTTCAAATTAAATTATCTACAAATCTACAAAATCCTTTATTAAATAACACATACCACGGGAAAAAAGATAAATACCACAGGAAAAAAGATAAAAATAATGTATCTTTGCAGCTTCAAATTCTCTGATTATAAACAAAATCGTTTATGGATACAAAGACAACAACGCCAGATTATCTCTTTGAAAGCAGTTGGGAAGTTTGTAATAAAGTGGGAGGTATTTACACTGTGCTGTCTACAAAGGCACATACTCTGCAGCAGATGTTCAATGATAAAGTAATTTTTATCGGACCGGATGTGTGGGGACCCGCAAATGCTCCGGACTTTATCGAAGATGATACTCTGTTTGCTGATTGGAAAAAACACGCAAGAACCACTGATAAGCTGAAAATGAAAGTCGGACGCTGGAATGTACCAGGTACACCTCCGGTTGTTCTGGTCGATTTTAAGCCTTTTTTCAGTGAAAGAGATGCTTTCTTCTATTCTATGTGGGAAAATTTCCGGGTAGATTCAATGCACGCTTACGGCGATTATGACGAATCCTGTATTTTTGCCTATGCCGTAGGAAAAGTGATAGAAAGTTTCTACAACTTCTACAACCTTTCCGACAAAAAAGTAACTGCATTATTCAATGAATGGATGCTGGGTATGGGAGCGCTTTACGTTCAAAAGCAACTGCCTGCCATTGCCACCCTGTTCACCACACACGCCACCTCTATCGGACGTTCCATCGCCGGCAACAACAAAGCATTATATGCTTATATGGACGGGTACAACGGCGACCAGATGGCGAAAGAACTGAACATGGAAGCCAAACATTCGCTCGAAAAGCAAGCAGCACACCATGTAGACTGTTTCACGACAGTCAGTGATATCACAGCCTGTGAGTGTAAACAATTACTGGACAAAGCACCGGATATTGTGACTCCGAACGGTTTCGAACCGAATTTTGTACCTGAAGGAAAAGAATATACAAAGAAACGCGCGGAAGCCCGCAAGACACTGATTAACGTAGCCGAGAAGCTTTTGGGATGTTCCATCTCACCGGATGCCTTACTGGTGTCGACCAGCGGACGTTACGAATACCGCAACAAAGGGATCGATGTTTTCATCGAAGCCATGAATCGTGTGCGCAACTCAGGAGAATTACAGCGCGAAGTCGTCGCTTTCCTGATGGTCCCTGCCTGGGTCCGCGATGCACGTGCCGATCTGAAAGAGGTTATTGAAAAGAATATTCAGACGACCTCTCCCATGCAAATGCCTTTTATTACCCACTGGCTGAACCTGATGGATCAGGACAAGGTATTAAATTATATCTCTCACGCAGGATTTACAAACCAGGCTTCAGAAAAGCTCAAAATCATCTTTGTACCCTGCTATCTGGATGGACGCGACGGAATCTTCAATAAACCTTACTACGATCTGCTGATCGGTATGGATGCTACTGTATATCCGTCATATTATGAACCATGGGGATACACTCCGCTGGAAAGTGTTGCCTTCGGCATACCGACAGTGACTACCAACCTCGCCGGATTCGGCTTGTGGGCAGAGAAAAGTGTATCCGGCAAGAACATCAGCGAAGGAGTTGCCGTTATCGAACGGACAGACTTCAACTATTTCGATGTTGCCGACGCTATCACTACTTCAATTCTCTCACTCGTAAAAAAAGACGAAAAGGAAATTGGAGAAATACGCAAACGCTGTTTCAAACTGGCAAAGCAGGCTGAATGGAGCAAATTTATCGTATTTTACCAAAAGGCTTTCAGCGATGCTTTAGCTGCTGCTGCCAAAAGAAATGGTTAAATATGGCTCATAATTAGCGAGATAATTCTATCTTTGCCACAGTTTTTTACATCTTATTTTAAAGTTGAATCATTTTAAATCTCACAATAATGAAAATCAAAGCGAATAACGCAAACAGTCCGATCTGGAAGGACGTTTATTCACATTCGATGCTTCCTGAAGCATTACAACCCTTACACGAAATGGCAACAAACTTGTGGTGGGTATGGAATCATGAAGGAGCTAAATTATTTGGAAAAATCGACAAGGATCTTTGGGTTTCTACTGAAGGTAACCCAGTGCTTTTACTCCAAAGCTTATCTTACAAACGCATTGAGGAAATTCAGGCCGACAAAGTATTGATGGCTGAAATCCAGGAAGTTTATACAAGCTTCAGACAATACGTAGATACGAAACCTGATGCTACGAAACCTTCTGTTGCTTATTTCAGTATGGAATACGGTCTTACCAACGTACTGAAAATCTACTCCGGCGGTTTGGGAGTTTTGGCAGGAGACTATTTGAAAGAAGCCAGCGACAGCAATATTGACCTGACAGCAGTCGGCTTCCTGTATCGTTATGGATATTTTACTCAATCACTGTCTATGGACGGACAGCAGATTGCTAACTACGAACCGCAGAATTTCAACTCATTACCTCTTACCCAGGTTATGGAAGCAAACGGCGAACCGATGGTATTGGAAGTTCCTTATCCAGGTAGAACCGTATATACACATATCTGGAAAGTAAGCGTAGGCCGTGTGCCTTTGTATTTGATGGATACGGATATTCCTCAGAACAGCGAATGGGACCGCTCTATCACTCATCAGTTATATGGCGGCGACTGGGAAAACCGTATGAAACAGGAATATCTGTTAGGTATCGGCGGTATCATGATGTTGAACAAGTTAGGCATCAAAAAGCAAATTTACCACTGTAACGAAGGTCACGCAGCATTGATCAATGCTCAACGTTTGGTAGACTTTATTCAGAACGACGGACTTACTTTCAACCAGGCGTTGGAGGTTGTACGTGCTTCTGCTCTCTATACAGTACATACACCGGTTCCTGCCGGACATGACTATTTCGACGAAGGCCTGTTCGGTCGCTACATGGGTGAATTCCCAGGCAAGCTGGGTATCAGCTGGCAGGAATTTATCGATATGGGACGTGAAAATCCAGGTTCAAACGAGAAATTCTCCATGAGCGTATTCGCATTGAATACTTGCCAGGAAGCAAACGGTGTAAGCTGGTTGCACGGTAAAGTTTCACAGAAGATGTTTGCTCCGGTATGGAAGGGTTATTTCCCGGACGAACTTCACGTTAGCTGGGTTACTAATGGTGTACACATGCCGACATGGGCTTCTACGGAATGGAAACGTTTCTTCTACGAACATTTCGACAAGAAGTTCTTCACCGACCAGTCGAACAAAAAATACTGGGAAGCTATCCAGAATGTCAACGACGATGATATTTGGGATCTCCGTAAAACATTAAAGAAAAAGCTGATCGAATATATCAAAGTTCAGTACAAACAGAACTGGCTGAAAAACCAGGGCGATCCTTCAAAGGTTGTTTCCGTACTTGAAAAGATCAACCCGAATGCACTGTTGATCGGTTTCGGACGTCGTTTCGCGACTTACAAACGTGCTCACCTGCTGTTTACCGACCTCGACCGTCTGGCTAAGATCGTAAACAATGAAAAATATCCGATCCAGTTCGTATTTACAGGTAAAGCTCACCCGGCTGACGGTGGTGGACAGGGATTGATCAAACATATCGTTGAAATCTCACGCCGTCCGGAATTCCTGGGTAAGATCATCTTCCTCGAAAACTATGACATGCGTCTGGCTCGTCACCTGATTGCCGGTGTCGACGTTTGGTTGAACACTCCGACACGTCCGTTGGAAGCTTCCGGTACATCCGGCGAAAAAGCTGAAATGAACGGTGTACTAAACTTCTCCGTACTTGACGGATGGTGGTACGAAGGTTACAAAGAAGGTGCAGGTTGGGCATTGACCGACAAGCGTACTTATGAAAACCAACAGTATCAGGATCAGTTGGACGCTGCAACAATCTACCATATCCTGGAAACAGAGATCATCCCGACTTACTATGCTAAAAACAGTAAGGGATATTCTCCGGAATGGATCCAGTATATCAAGAATTCGATGTCGCAGATTGCTCCTGACTATACAATGAAACGTATGCTGGACGATTATATCAACCGTTTCTACAACAAGCTGGCAACTCGTTCCGCTCATTTACGTGAAGGAAACTTCGCCGAAGCAAAAGAGATCGCAGCTTGGAAAGAAGAAGTGGCTGAACACTGGGACAGCTTCCAGGTTGAATCGTTCACCTGCAGCAGAGACCTGTCTATCGACGGACCGGTCGTTGGTAAAGAATACTCTTTCAACCTTGTGATCGACCGTAAAGACCTTCAGGGAATGTTAGGTGCTGAAGTGGTGGTTACCAAAGAAAATTCAGAAAATCATCAACTCGAATTGCTTTACACAAAACCGTTCGAACTGAAGAAAGAAGAAGGTTCCAAACTGTTCTTCGAACTGAAAACGACTTCAAGCGAAGCCGGTGTTCATAAGATGGGCTTCCGTGTTTACCCGGAAAATAAAGAATTGCCTCATCGTATGGACTTCGCATATGTTCGCTGGATCCAGTTATAAAATAAATCCATATAGGCTATACTTAAAAAGGATGTTCTCTGTGAAGAGAGAACATCCTTTTTTTATTCGATTGCTAATACCCGGGATTCTGTGTCAGATTACCATTCAGCAACAATATATTTTCCGGGATAGGGAAAACCGTCGTATACCCATTACTTTCATCCGGTAACTGCGGACGGCTGCTATAAGCACGTGTGAACAGTCCGAAACGAACCAAATCCTGCCGCCTCCACCCTTCCCAGGCAAACTCCATCTGCCGTTCCGCCAGAAGATTCTCCAATGTTGCCTGTCTGTCAGCCATGCCGACCCGGGAACGCACCTGATTCAATTCGATATCGCCGCTCTCTCCGTTTCTGACCTTGGCTTCGCTTTTCATCAACAGGACATCTGCGTAACGGAACAGCACAATATCATTATCCGATAACTTACCGTCTTTAGTTGCCGTTTTATCTATCGCATATTTCTTCATGCGGGCACCGGCTACCTTTTCATAGGACTTGCCGGTTATATCGACATCCACCAACCAAGGCAGATATTCCAGCACCTCTCCGGTATCGAGCCGGACAGTATCCCCATTCAGATCGAGTACGACACCTGCAAAATAACATTTACTGAAACGGGCATCAAGCGAATCCGTATCATAACCAAAAGTACGGAGTACCTCGCAGGTTGCAGAAGAGCCGTTCTCTCCGGATAATCCATACGCCTTCGCATGATTATAATGACGGGAACGGAACAGGTATTGCATCTGATTCGTATAGAAGTTCTTATCCATAGGAATGGTAAAGATATTTTCTACCGACGTTTCGTTGAATACAGAGAAATTATCTTCATAAGCAGGGGCTAGCTGATAACCCGATGCAGTAATGGAATCACAATAAGCCACTACTGTCTGCCAGGCGTTCAAACGCTGACCACCCACTTCAAAAAACAGATTCTTACCATCCGGACGACCACCGCTGGTCCAATTGTTATTCGTGTACACCTCTGCATTCAAGGCCAGTTTAGCCAACAGGAAATAAGCTACCGGACGAGTCATACGCCCATAATAATCACCGAGTCGGTTACTGCGCTCCGGACTTAACAAAGGAGCAGTCTCCTGCAATTCTTTGACTACAAATTCAAAAACCTCCTGCCGGGGGCTTTGCTTCACCTCTTTCATCGGAGTGGAAGATGACAACACAAGAGGTACACGCCCGAACAGATCCACTAAATAATAATAATACATCGCCCGGAAAGCCCGTACCTCAGCCATATAGGGCGGAATATATTTATTGCCGGTCTGTTTATAAAACTCGTCCAAACGCTCCAGTGACTTATTACTCAAGACGATCACTTTATACAGATACTCCCAGGTTGCTCGGATCGCATCACTGTTCACCCCCCATTTATGCAGAAAAAGTCCCTGCCAAAAACCGCCGTCATACCAGTCACCGCCACGTGTCGGCAGAATAGCCTCATCGGTCGTAAACGTATTCAGGTCATATATTCCCCGGTAGGTACCCTGTAACCCCTGGCTGTCGCTGTAACCGCCTACATAATTATAAAGAGTTGCGACCGTATTCAAGTAAACGGCAGTCGCACTGTCATACGCATCTTCTTCTGAAATCTGATCCCTCGGATTCTCTTCCAGGAACTTACTGCAGGAAAGAAAAGCCACGCCATATAGTATACAGGAAAGTAAAACTAACTTCTTCATCGCCGTTGATTATTAAAATTGAAAACTCAATCCAAGTGTATAAGAACGGTAAACAGGATAATTCCGTTTATCATCTATTCCCAACGTATTATTTACAATGTAACTGTTGATCATCGGTGTTAAACCGGAATAACCGGTAATCGTCGCCAGGTTGTTGACGGAACAGGACAAACGCAGGCTCTGCACATATTTCCTCCATTTACCCAACGGAATATTCCAACCGACCGTCAGATAATCAAAATTGATATAATCTCCTTTCTCCAGCCAGTAATCCGTAGCCGTCTGATCTTTGATATTTTGTTCGGGAGCCCCCTGCATGACATTATAATCCGGAAAACTACCCATATTCATATAGGTTAGGGATGTTCCGTTGTATACCTTATGCCCGAACGCCCCGTTTATCTGCAAAGAGACATCGAATTGCTTGTAACGGAAACTGATATTCGAGCCCAGCATCGTCTTGGGGGTTGCCTGCCCGGCGATGTAGCGGTCTTCGCCATCTTCCAGATTCACACCGCCACCATTCAGATCGGCTATTTCATACTGGTAACTTCCGTCCTCCCGCTGAGTCAATCCGGTACAATGAGGAAGATAAAAGACACCTAAAGGCTGTCCGACCACCTGGTAGACGATGTGGTTATATCCACCGTGGAAACCGGCACCGTTCAAGTCAGAGATACTGGTATATTCGGGAGCCGACATCTGTTCTCCTTTATACATACCACTCAGCGATAACAGTTTATTTTGCTGGAATGTTACATTCACATTGACACTCAACTCCATATCTTTCGTCTGCAAAGGGGTAACTCCAAAGCCCAGTTCCACTCCGCTATTCCGCATAGAGCCCAGGTTTGCCAACAATTTATTATAGGCAAAAGGAGGAACACTCACATCATACAGATAAAGCATATCGCTGGTTTTCGAATTATAATAATCGACAGTCATCAACAGGCGGTTGCGGAAAAAGCCGACATCGATACCGGCATTCACGGTACGCTTCACCTCCCACTTCAGGTCGGGATTGGCATTCCGGATCACTCCCATCGTCACCGTCGGAGTTCCTCCTACGGATACAACACCGTTAGGCTTCACCAGCTGCAGGGAGTTATAACTGTCTATCGCATCCTGATTACCGGACAAACCGTAACCGGCACGCAGTTTCAGATTGTTCAGGAAAGTGAACTGTTTCATAAAATCCTCTTCGGTTATCACCCAGGCAGCCGAAACAGAAGGAAAGAATCCCCATTTGTTATTCTTGCCCACTTTCGAAGAAGCGTCCGCACGGGCATTGACTGTTGCCACATATTTTCCGGCATACACATAATTGACACGCCCCAGAAAAGAGCTTAGTCGGGGATCTTCATAATAAGAGTTCGTTCCTTCCCACAGCCGTACGGCACCCGCCTGCAGATTATTATAACCAAACTTATCTGTGGAAAAGTTAGTGACCGTCGTATAAAATCCGGTCAGTATATTCTTTTGTGCCTCTGCCAGCCCCAACGCATCCAAATGATGTTTTCCCCAGTCATTGGAATAACTTAGCATCAGGTTACCCAGCAGGTCTTCCATTTTTCGCTCGCCTTTATAGGCTTGTCCGTGTGCCCATACCGTAGTCGGCAGATACAGGGAGTTATCTATTATATTATATGTATAGGAACCGAAAGCTGAAAACTTCAGTTGCTTACTCAGCTTCACCGTAAACTTCATATGCGTATTGAAGTGGGCATTCGAATCATCGTCTTTTACTTCCAGCCACGCCAACGGATTGGTGATCTGGCTGGCGTTGGTTACCCCATTCCATCCGCCGGTCTGTTCATCCCGATGATTCGGAAACGTCGGATTGAATGCCGCAGCTGAATAAAACGTCTTTTGAATATCGTTCAGGTAACGGTTCTTTTGCAGGGAACCGAAAACACCCAGGTCTATCTTCAACCGATCGTTAAACGCACGCTGGGCAATATCCAGCTTAACGGTGAAATTCTGCAAATCGTTCGTCCGCACAACTCCATCCCGGTCCATCACCCCGAGGGAAGCACGATAGTTGGACGTTTCAGAACCTCCTCCCAAAGCGATATGATGGTTCTGCACAATCCCGGTCCGGGTTATTTCGTCCGGGAAATCCGTATTGAATCCCAGATCCAGTATATCGATACTACGCTCTGCCGCCACTGCACGAAATTCATCGCCCGACAGCATCTTCATATTCTTATAGACCGCCTCGATACCGAAACTGCCATCGTAACTGATACTGAAAGCTCCGCCTTTCCCCTTTTTCGTAGCGACCTCGATGACACCCGAAGCACCACGTGAACCGTATTGTGCCGTCTCGGAAGCATCTTTCAGGATGGTAAAACTCTCGATATCCGCCGGATAGATAGAACTCAGCGTATTCAGGTCGGAAGAAACCCCGTCGATAATAACCAGCGGGTCGTTACCTCCTGTCAGTGAAGTCGTCCCCCGGACCCGGACGGAACTCAGTGCAGCCGCCCTGTTCGCCCCGGTAGAAACACTGACACCCGCCGCCTGTCCGCTCAAAGCATTCAACGAACTGGACACAAAGCCTTTGTTCATACGTTTTTCGGAAACTTTATCGACAGAACCGGAAATGGTCCGCCGACTACCTGTAGCATATCCGACAGCAATCTCATCGTCCAGCTTCACCGTGTCAGGGACAACCGTTCTGAACGTATCCGGCAACAACGGGGCGACCTGTGCCAGGCCTTCCTGCCCGGAAATGAAGAATAAAATGATCGGATATATCGTTAAACAAGAGTGAAATAACTTACTCATATGCACACAGATTTAAGATTAGTAACCCCCTTTTTAATAAAACTATCGATCAATGGCGATTGTTCATGATTCCGGTAATGTTTTTTAAGAAAACCGCTCTCCCTCTATTTAGCGATAATTAATAAACCGGAGAACTAAATTATTTACGGAAATATTTCTTTATTCGCCAATACATTGTACCTTTGTCCACGTTAAAAACAGGAAGTATTTTTATAAGTAATAACATATAAAACTTATTATTATGTCTAAAGTAACAGTTGTTGGCGCCGGTAATGTAGGTGCTACTTGCGCAAATGTTCTTGCCTTCAATGAAGTGGCAGACGAAGTTGTAATGCTTGATGTTAAGGAAGGTGTTTCCGAAGGTAAAGCAATGGATATGATGCAGACAGCTCAGCTGCTGGGTTTCGACAGCACTATCGTAGGCTGCACTAACGACTATGCTCAAACTGCAAATTCTGATGTTGTGGTTATCACTTCAGGTATTCCTCGTAAACCGGGTATGACTCGTGAAGAGTTGATCGGTGTTAACGCTGGTATCGTTAAAAGTGTAGCTCAGAACATCCTGAAATATTCTCCGAATGCAATTATCGTAGTTATCTCTAACCCGATGGATACAATGACTTACCTGTCATTGAAATCTCTGGGTCTGCCGAAAAACCGTATCATCGGTATGGGCGGTGCACTGGATAGCTCACGTTTCAAATATTTCTTGTCTCAGGCTTTGGGATGCAACGCTAACGAAGTAGAAGGTATGGTAATCGGTGGTCACGGTGATACTACAATGATTCCGTTGGCTCGTTTGGCTACTTACAAAGGTATCCCTGTCAGCAAACTGTTGAGCGCTGAAAAACTGCAGGAAGTGGTTGCTTCTACTATGGTTGGTGGTGCTACACTGACTAAACTGCTGGGTACTTCTGCATGGTATGCACCGGGTGCAGCAGGAGCTTATGTAGTTGAATCTATCATCCACAACCAGGGTAAGATGGTTCCTTGTTCAGTTTACCTGGAAGGAGAATACGGTGAATCAGATCTTTGTATCGGTGTTCCTGTTATCCTGGGTAAGAACGGTATCGAAAAGATCGTTGAACTGGAACTGACAGCTGAAGAAAAAGAACTGTTCGCTAAGAGCGCTGCAGCTGTTAAGAAAACAAACGAAGCATTGAAAGAAGTAGGTGCTTTATAATCAGTAAACAAACTCGATTGATTATATCTTAAGAGGATAGCTCCACGGAGTTATCCTCTTTTTTATTTTTATCATTAACTTTACCGCAAAAACAACATGATACGCACGATGACATTGAACGATGTGAGTGAGATAACCCGCATTTATGCCCACTACGTAACCCATACAGTGGTAACTTTCGACACGAAGGTTCCGTCTGAAAAAGAGATGTGCGAACGCCTACAGCCCATTATCAGGAACTGCCCAGCCTGGGTATGTGTGGAAGAAGGCAAAATAGCCGGCTATTGTTATGCCCATGAATGGAAAACAAAGAAAGCTTATAGTGCAACGGCAGAAACGACTATTTACCTGCATCCGGATTATCTGCGGAAAGGATACGGAAGAATATTAATGGAGCAATTGATCAAAGACTGCCGTGAACGCTCCTACCATACCCTGGTCGCCTGCATCACTATCCCCAACGAACCGAGCGTAAAACTCCATGAGAAACTGGGCTTCAAACAGGTATCCCATTTTCATGAGGTTGGCCGGAAGTTCGACAAATGGCTCGACGTTGCCGATTATGAATTAATTCTTGAATGACCAATACCCCTATATAAAATTTAATTCTCCGTATCCTGTAAGAAATTACCTGCTCCAACGACTATATAGTACAGTTCAACAAAAAACATTCAAGCCGTAATTAGCACGAAAGTATGAACCAAATAGAACAAACCGGATACAAACCGATGATAATTAATAATTATCATCAATCTGCATCCGGTTCATTCGAAAGGGAACGGGAGCATATTCCCCTCTGTCCTGTTTATTTAACGATCACTTTGACAGTTATAGCTTTTCCGCTGTCGGACAAATGAACAAGATATAAGCCTTCCGTAGCAGAAAGCTGGGTTTTGTCCGTAATCCGACCGTGATATAGAATCCTTCCCACCATATCTGTGACCATCACTTCAGACGGCATTGCCGGTTCGATAATCAGACAACCGACGCACCCGTAAACACGGCTGACAGCCAATAAGTCGTCGATACCTGTCGGTACGCTGACGGTTATTTCACAATCCGCATAATGTTCGTCATCGGAAGCCATGGCCGTAATCGTTGCCTTGCCGGCTTTCAATGCTTTCACCTTTCCGTTCTTCACGGTAGCGACAGTCTCGTCACTGCTCGACCAGGTGACTGACTGGTCGGCATAAGCCGGCTTAACCGACGCTTTCAGCGTAAACTCTTCGCCTATTGCCAATACTTTGGCGGATGGTTCGAGTGAGACGCCGGTAATTACAACTACACCGGGTTCTTCTCCACCCCCGGAACTGTTTCCATTGAAAGTAACCACAACCGTAACATCGCCTTCAGACGTAACTGTCCATTCACGGGCTGCAACGTTGTTTATGGATACAGAAGCCGTATAGCCCGTGTTCGGTGATGTCTCGACTACGATCTTATCGCCTTCCGTGATCTGTGCTCCGCTTTTTACTTCGGCACCGTTGACCTTTACGATAAAGGTTCCGTTTGACGCATCTGCAAAAGTGACCTTACGCGCCGCCACTTTAGTAGAGGCATAGAAAGGGATCGTTTGTGTCAGATTAACACCGGAAGCGACCGTATAGTTGGTGCTTGCCGGGGTAAAAACGACAGGATACGCATCAGATGTCACATCAGAACCATCTGCCGTCTGCTCAGGATTCGACCATTTGAATGTACCTTCTACCGATGCATTCCCTGTCAATTCGGACAGGCCGATGTTCTGCCCTTTCAAGATAGGGGTGGCTCCTGTTACTGCGATATCACTGCTTTTAAGTTCCTGAGGCTTGATTATATATGAACCGATTCTACCGTTAAAGGCTTCAAACTGTTCCTGCTCGCTGCACTGTGCCCAAACATCATATGTTGCTGCATCCGTCGGGTTTTCTACAATGGTTTTCCCTCGCTTCACAAGAATAATCCAAGAGATAGAATTGTCTTTCAACTTTATAACCGGCTGAATGGCATTGCCTGTAAACACATTAGAAGACTGGTCTACGCTAGGTAGATCTTGACCTTCTAGGCGTGATTTAACGGCAAATTTAACCTCAATGGTATTGTTTTTCTCCAACTGGATAGTCGTCTCTTTAGCAGAAACAGATGCTACATTATTGATCTTCCAATCGGCAAGAGTAGAATATCCGGCATCCGGTTCACCTTTTACAGTAAGTTGCTGTCCTACATATACAGTACTTTCTGTTGTAAGTCTTTCCGCACCGTTCCACAAAGAGACGCCGCCATTTGTAGCCGTAATAGTCAACGAAGCATCGGTACTTTTAAGGTTCATGGAGCGTAGTCCTAATTCTTTGAGAGAAACTTCCTGTAAGTCTTTCGTATCTTGCGGAAGATTAAAGACTACCGCTTTGTAATTCTTGTCAGTAGGAGTAACGGTTACATTATAGAAAGCCGTACTTCCCACCTGTTCTGCAGAACATTCTCCTGCTGTACACGTCCAGCCATCACCATAAGCCGGAGCCGAAACACCTTTCAATTCTGCCGCTTCAATTGTCAACGATGCGTCTGTTATATTTACGGATTTATAGATATCATCCGCATTTCTGGTAATTGTTACTTTATATTCTTTCCCCTTGTTTTCTGCCGCATTAACCGGTAACGAACCGGAAGAGATTCCTTCGTATGACACACTGAAACCGTCCAATCCTGCCGGGATCGACTGTACAACAAACTGCTTTCCTGTACCGTCATAAGTAACCGCCTGCTTCAGATTGATGAAGTTGATAGTAGCCTTTTCAATTGCAGAAACGACTATTTTTGTAGCTTCTGTTACAGTAAACTCGCCGCCATTCGTGATCTGTTTGCCGTTTACTACGATTGAGCCGAGTTTATAATCGTCATCGGTTACTGTGGCGGTTGCTGTTAAGACTGTGCCGTAAGGAATGCCCTTCAATCCGTCTCCAGTTAATACTTTACTTGATTGATCCTTTATAACAAGTGAAACATTATTGACAATTACAGATGAAACCTCATACTTTATCTGTTCAAAAGTAGCACTAAATGTTGTGTTCGCATTAACCATACAAGCATTTTCGGAAATGGAAGAACCTGTAGCAGAAATACCGCCACTCAACTTATACCCTTTATCCGGTATCGCAATAACCGTAAGTTTAGTTCCGGCTTTTACCGAAGCGCCGGCATTCACTACATTATTGTTTCCATCCATCATCGTCAATTTGCCGTGCTCGATATCGCTATTAAATCCCACTGTATACTCAGAAGCCGGAAGCGGATCAAAAGTGGCGGCAATAGCCACATCACTGTTTACAGTAACGGCATTGTTACTTACCGGGTTATTTCCGGCTGTCAGGCTTAAGAGCTTATAACCGTTGCCTGCACCACCTGTCGTTTCCGGTGTGGCGATTACTTTCAGTACTGTTCCATCGGCCACATATTCTCCGGTCTTTACCTCTTTATCACCATCCACCACTTTCAGACTTCCACCTGTAGGTTTCGTAATCGTCACCTTGCGTTTGATCTGCTCGAAGGTTACTGTCAACTCCTTATTTTCGGTTACTTTCATAGTCTTCGGAGCAGAAGCACTTACTTTATAATGGGCATCCGGAGTATAGTCGAGCGTAAGTGTTATGCCATCCACATACCGGTTGCCGGCGTTGGCATTACGGATCGTTATTTTTCCATGATTGCATATACCGGCTGTTACCATCCAGTATTGCGTGACTACAACCGGGACACTTACCGTTACCTTACCGTAACGTGTCTGGTCGGCAGGCGTAAATACGACATTGTAGTTCTTTGTAGCAGTAGAAGCTATGGTATCGGGGTGCTCCCATGCAAACGTTCCGGCAATTGTCTGCCCTTCCACTGTAGCCGAACCGCCTTGCAGGATAGAAGTAGAAATGGTTTTGCCTGCATCTACGCCCGAAGCAGTCAGCTTCGAAGGGTTGACCACTGGTATTTGGGTTATGTATTCAACAGTAGCAGCTCCCTCTGTTCCTTTTTGCAGAAGTGCTATCGGCTTACTGCTTGCAGGTAACGAACCAGCTTTCTCCTTGTCGGTCACTACCAGGGCATCCGAACATTCTGCATAAGCCAACTCAGGTAAATCGCCGGTGATCAACTTCGCCAGGCCTTCTGCTTTCAGATCCTTTATATATAGAATACTTGCCGCATCGGTTGAAGCCAATGCTTCGGTAATTCCTTTATTACCATCTTCACTATATAAAGAAGCATATACATATTTATTACCTTTTATCCTTACGTAAAATTCACCGCCGGCACATTGCTCAAAGCTGTTTTGCATAGCGATCGTTGCATCTCCTGTAAATCCGGTCAAAGCGGCTGTTGTTCCTTTATCACCCAACTGGCCTTTATCGGAGAAGTTCTCACGGATAATGACCGGAGTGGAAGTTGCCATTCCTGCCTTTTTAACAAGTCCTTTAAAGGTATTACCTGTTACAATGTATGAAGCAGATACCTCACCCTGACCTTGCGGGTACAAAACAATGCCGTTAGTCACATAGCTATTTCCGATATTGTCAGCCTGTGTAAACTCATTCCCCGTCAAAGTCACCTGATTGGCAAAGACGCTGACGGCATTCTTTTCATTATACTTATAACCGGTAGAGTTGCATTCGAACTTCAGTCCTTTTACTGTAACGCCTTCTGCTTCTATTACCAAATGACCTTTAATGGTGGATTTGTTAGTAGAAGTAAGCGTGATAGCCTTGTTTATAACCAAAGCGTTTTCGAGTATGATATCTCTTGAAACAGAAATCACTTCACCATCCGTTGCACCAGCAATGGCTTGCTCCAATGTTGCTCCGGAAGTGATCGGTGCTCCGTAACAAATTAATCCGGAAGCGACGGAATAATCTGTTCCGTTGATAGTCAGGTTATCGTATTTCTTCCCTTCACCTGTACGATTGGAATAAACGAGAGATTCACCTTCTTTACCTTTTAAATCCGAGTTTATGGTGATTGTGTTGTTTGCCAATGCAGATTCATCGCCACTGCCGCTATAGCCTAATGAAACAACAGCGCCTCCCGATGCATTCTCTCCATACAAAGAAGACAAAGTGCCGCCTTCGACTGTTATAGTATTTCCATAAGAACGCAAATCTAATGCAGACAACATTTTTACACCTTCTGCATGTTCAGTGTTTCTTTTATCGGTGGCTGTTATCTCACAGTTTTTAATAGAAAGTTTTACTCCATTATATTTTTCCTGCAAAACGACTGCCCCATAGGGTTCATTAGAAATGGTAGCGGCATTTAATGTTGCATTACTTATTTCTATTACAGTGTTCGTACTGGCTAATACCCCATCACTGGAACTTAGGCCGCCGGCACTTGTCATCAGGGCAGCCCATCCTTCGATTGTTCCGCCGTCGATCGTTACTTTTTGCTCTGTATTACGAACACCTATGCCGTAATAATAAGCATCAATATCGGTATTAGTCATCGACAGTTCTGCACCAACCGATTCCATCCTGACACCTACGGCGGCAGTTTGTCCTTTTAGCTCCCCTCCCGATATCTTACAATTGGTTAGCTCTACTTTACCTGTACCCTGACCAATAATACCGACAATACCATGTTTAGAACTATTGTTGTTTCCTTCCAATGTCAGATCACTGGCTGTAAGGGTGGCTTTTGTATTTACAGACGGATTGACTTCTATATGCCCTTTGATGATGGTTTTATCTTTACCGGCACCCTGAATAGTCAATGACTTGTTGAGTGTAAATGTCGTAGGCAATTCAAAAGAACTTTCAGGAAAAACTAATTTATCACCATCTGTGATCGATATCCTTGTCAAAAGAGTAGTTATATCTGCTACTGCATTATGAAAAGAACTGTCTGACTTGAAAATGGAGATATAAGGAATACCATCCCCGTTTGTAATAATTGTATTTTCAATGCCTGAGATCTTAACATCTGTAGCCGGCTTTTTGTACTCATTATTATCACTTATATTAAAAGCGATAGGAGAATATGCAGTATTCAATGCTTGTATTGTACATTTTTCATTACCCTCGGAAGTGAAAGTGATATTTCCTTGTGTATTGCGCATTTGTATTAAATCCATTGTAATAGCAGGAACCTGTTGGGGATCTAAATGCTTGGATATGACTGTTGACTTTGAGTCAATAGCCATATCTATATTCGGGCAAGCTTCAAAAACAATGGTACTAAACCCGTCACTGGGACCATTCATAAAAGAACGTCCTGTCAAATTCGAATTAGTTATATTAATTGTTTGAGGAAAAGAATAGGGGGTGGTTTTAACTCCGTCCCCTCTCAAATAAAGAGAACTCCAGGCTGTGAGATCACTATTGTCGATATTTATATCGATCGGTACAACTGTTTGATTATTTACAAAAACAGCATAATAACAAATATCAACTCTTGAGTCTGATATATTATAAGTTATAGGTTTTACATTTTGTGTACCACTAGGCCAGGAGCATAGACCTATAACATAGTCATGTCCTGACTTCGCAGCAGGTCCTTCCATTACACTATGCGAGAAATTTAATGTGTGTCCATTCCCGTCACGAAATGCTATACCCCGCTGACACCTATTGGGCATGAACATACGGGAGTTCAGGAAATTGATTGTGTTGTTATTTATCTCTCCAGTTCCGGAAACGATACCAAAACAGACAGTCGAACCTCCATCTGCAGTTCCTGTACCGGAAATAGTCACTTTACTGTCAGTGAAGGATACAGTAGTGTTAGAAGACTTTATATCGACAACACCTCTTCCTTTGTCGGTTGTTGCATTCAGGTGAACTCCGTAAAAGGAAACGGCACCTCCTGCTGCAAGTGTAATATCAAAAGGGGAACCTATAGTTACTGAATTCGTGTCTTTCCCGATAACCGCAACTGATGGCTTAGTTATTGAAAAAAAAGAAGGGTCAGTTGTAGAATAGTTCCCATCAGGTAAATAGATAACGGTACTATCTTCTTGCGATGCATTAATTGCTGTTAGTACTTCACTTAATGAGGATTTCTGATAAGGAGAACTTTCTGTACCATTTCCCCCTTGGCTACCTCCTATTGTATAGTGAGTAATAGTCGAAGTTTGTGCCCACCCTACACTTGTCGCCATTATGATGGTAACTAACAATATGTGTAATTTTATTTTCATTTTGTCTAATTTAATATTAATACTGTAAATACCTTACCCTTAAGCAAGTAGCCTTGCTTTTCAAATCATATTGTTTTTTTCTGTCATTAGCCCATAAGCAATGGATTTAGGTATCCATCAATTCCCGGAGTGGACGATTATAAAATAAAGAAGACGTGGGAACTGTTGATATATCTTCGGATGAGGCCTTCGACTGCCCGTATAACTGATATAAACAACAACCCACGTCCTTTATTGAAACATACGCATGCCTAAACATGAATGTATATAACAAGGAAAGGAACGTGAGCGTTCTGTTGTCTATTATCCAGTTATACTGAAAGTGTCGAAGTTTCATCTTCAGGATAATATCTTTAAAACGCTTCTCGTTATCAATAAAATGCACTGAACGGCAACGCTTCGCCGGAGTACAAAGGCAAAAGTATACAGAAGGGTTTGGAAATGCAAATAAAAAGGGAAACAAATTAGCGGTAAGTTGATTTTAACCCGTTGACAATGTTTTCATAAAGGTTCTTCTCTGCATTTAACAAGATTTCTAAAAAAGTTTCCCAAAATAAACCCTTCATTCCTTCAGCGTGTTAGATATTATTCTGATTGTCTAATGTTTAACCATGAAGGAATAATGAATAAATAAAGAAAGTCTCTTGTATTTCTGATTTTTTAATACATATTCCTTTCCAATCATATCTGTTTGAAACAATTGATCAAATAACAGATAAGGTTCCACCAGTAAACAAACAATAGGTTACCCTATTACTGTTTATTTCAAAAGTCATTACCATTTTCTTGTTTGTCAACTGTCAAACGCTTGTTCGATAATTATTTTACAAGCGTTTGACAGTTGACAAACAAGCGTTCGATTAATGACAAATAAGAAAGAATAAGGGACAATCGAAGTAAGAGGTCACTGGTTTTGCATTAAGATAAAATATATTTACCGATTATACCGATAGAGGTTCTTCTTCAATGTCAACATAATATCTCTATCAGCAACTTACGTACAAGTGTTGCAAATATAACGCAAACCCGAGAATAAGTATCTACAAGCGACATGATGTAAACACTAAAAATCAAAAGAGAACAGTGGTTTTAACAGATTCTTCGGTTTTATCCTTACCTTTGTAAGAGAGACATTGGATTATTGTATCCGAACAACAATAAGAGAACGATGCAGATACATAAAAAATTCAAATTATAAAACAATTTATTATATTGAATATATGTCAATATGGAGCAGACTCATAGGAATCAAGAAAACTGAGGATATAAACAATATCATCGGTAATAAAACCACATCTGTACCATACGATGCCTCGCGCTATACTATAATAGACATCGAGGTTAGTTTGAAAGGACGTAAAATACATGACATCGGAGCACTTCGCTATGATGGTGCGACCTACCATAAAGCTTCGAAAGAAGAATTATTTGAATTTATTAATGATACAGACTATATCTGCGGCCACAATATCATTCATCATGATGCCAAATATCTGTTCACTGACAAAACATGCCGCTGGATTTTAGTTGATACACTATATGTCTCGCCTTTATTGTTTCCGGAACGCCCTTACCATAGGCTTGTAAAAGATGACAAACTGATGAGTGAACAGATGAACAATCCGGTGAACGACTGTGAAAAAGCAAAAGCGCTGCTGCTAGACGAAATAGCACGCTGGTACTCGTTACCGAACGAAAAGTGCAGGTTGTTTGCGTCACTGCTGAAGGGTAAGAAAGAGTTTGATGGATTTCTCAACATGGTGAATGCGGAGTATATCAACGAGGAAATACCTGAACTTATAAAAAAACTTTATGTAGGAAAGATTTGCCTGCATGCCGACCTCGACAGACTCATCGAGCAATATCCATGCGGATTGGCATACGCCTTGGCTCTGATCGATACTACCGATTATCGTTCCATTACTCCCGGATGGGTACTTCACAATTATCCGGAAGTAGAGTCTATTATAAAACTACTGCGCCACACCAGCTGCCAGGAAGGCTGTGAATACTGTAATACGCAATTGGATGTACTCCAGAACTTAAAAATATTTTTCGGATATAAACAATTCCGGACCTATGAAGGCGAACCCCTACAAGAACAAGCAGCCCAGGCTGCCGTGAAAGGCAAATCGCTGCTGGCGATATTTCCTACCGGTGGCGGCAAATCACTTACCTTCCAATTGCCGGCACTAATGGCAGGACGCTCTGTGCACGGACTTACGGTTGTTATCTCCCCCTTACAGTCGCTAATGAAAGACCAGGTAGACAACCTTGCCGACAGAGGCATTACAGATGTTGTAACCATAAATGGAATGTTAGACCCCATCACAAGAGCATTGTCAATACAAAGAGTACAAGACGGAGAGGCCTCGCTTTTGTATATATCTCCCGAAATGCTTCGCTCAAAAACTATCGAGAAAATATTGATAGCACGCCACGTCGTAAGGTTTGTGATAGACGAAGCGCATTGCTTTTCTTCATGGGGGCAGGATTTCAGGGTTGACTATCTCTACATAGGTAAATTCATCCGAGAATACCAGCAAAAGAAAAAGTGCAAGAATCCAATACCCGTATCCTGCTTTACGGCTACGGCAAAACAGAAAGTAGTACAAGACATCTGCGACTATTTCAAACAAACATTGAACTTAGATTTAGAATTATTCGCATCAACGGCTTCAAGAACAAATCTGCGTTATTCCGTCATACATGCCGATAGTGACAATGATAAATATTTAAAGCTAAGAGAACTTGTGGCTGAATCCGATTGTCCGACCATTGTTTACGTATCACGTACCAAACGAACTAAAGAACTGGCAACCCAATTGACTCGCGACGGTTATAAGGCACTCCCTTTCAATGGTAAAATGGAAGCTGATGAAAAAATCGCCAACCAGGACGCATTCATGAACGACCAAGTACACATTATCGTGGCTACATCCGCTTTTGGCATGGGGGTCGACAAAAAGGATGTCGGTCTTGTGATACATTATGACATTTCCGACTCGCTGGAGAACTACGTTCAAGAAGCAGGTAGAGCCGGTCGTGATCCCAACCTCAGCGCACGTTGCTATGTGCTTTATAGTGATAACGATTTGGACAAACATTTTATACTACTGAACCAAACCAAACTAAGCATCAGTGAAATACAACAGGTATGGAAAGCCGTAAAAGACTTTACCAGGCAACGCGTAAAAGTCAACTGTTCTGCATTGGAAATTGCCCGGCAGGCAGGATGGGACGATTCGGTATCTGATATTGAAACCCGTGTACGAACAGCATTAGCAGCCTTGGAACAAAGTGGATACTTGGTAAGAGGAAGCAATGTACCTCATGTATATGCCACAGGCATCACGGTAAAGAATATGGATGAAGCACGAAAACGCATATCAGCGTCACTACTCTTCGGCAGTGACGAAATAGAAAAGGCAGTCCGAATCATCAAATCATTGATATCCCAAAAACACATTGCCAAAGCCCAGGATTCAGAAGCAGAGTCACGGATTGATTATTTGGCAGACATATTGGGGATAAGCAAAAGGGAAGTAATATCCGTAGTGGGACGAATGCGACAAGAAGGTATATTGGCAGACAGCAAAGACATATCCGCCTATTTGCTGGATGCAGGTGACTCGGAACGAAAGTCGCAAACACTCCTCGAACGTTTTGCAAAACTTGAACAATACATCCTCAGCCATATTCCTGACGACTCTTTGCAAATATCATGCAAGCAACTGAATGACAATGCAGTAAACGACGGGATCAATACATCCAAAGAAAAAGATATTCGGACACTGCTCTATTTCCTCACCGTCAAGGGCTATACCCGCAAGAAAGAGGATGCGGTTCACAATATAGAACTAAGTCTCCTGGCAGACTTAGAAACAACCATCAAGCGTTTTGAAAAACGATTGGAAATAAGTCGTTTCGCCACAGAATGGCTATACAGGCTAGCCTCAGATACGGAAAAGGGAACCTCCAAAACCATTCAGTTCTCTGTAGTAGAACTTCTGAATCGAATAAAATCAACTCCCCAATCCCTTTTCGGCAGACTTGATGACATTCAGTTGGAAGACGTGGAAGAAGCACTTCTGTATTTATCAAAAATCGGTGCGCTAAAACTTGAAGGAGGCTTCCTGGTTCTTTATAACGCCATGAATATCCAAAGAATAAAGGATAACAAATCGAGATACAAGCAGGATGACTACCGGATGCTCAACGAATTCTACAAGCAGAAGATTCAGCAAGTACATATTGTGGGCGAATATGCCAATCTGATGGTGAAGGATTACAACGCAGCCTTACAATATGTTCAAGACTATTTCCAGATGGATTACAGGAAGTTTATCACAAAATACTTCAAAGGGGACAGAGTAAGTGAGATACAACGTAACCTGACACCGCAGAAATACAAGCAGTTGTTCGGGCAGTTATCCAAACGTCAAATGGAGATTATTTCCGATAAGGATTCGCGTTGCATTGTGGTTGCAGCCGGTCCCGGCAGTGGGAAAACACGAGTACTGGTCCACAAACTTGCCTCACTCCTACTACTTGAAGACGTAAAACACGAGCAACTCCTGATGTTGACGTTTTCAAGGGCAGCAGCTACAGAATTCAAGCAGAGACTCATGGAACTGATAGGCAACGCTGCTCATTTTATTGAAATAAAAACATTCCACTCCTATTGTTTTGACCTTTTGGGGCGAATAGGAAATCTTGAAGATGCAAAAAATATCGTTGCAAAAGCAGCCGAGATGATTAGCCAAGGAGAGGTAGAGCCAAACAAAATCGGAAAGACGGTACTGGTCATAGATGAAGCTCAGGATATGGGAGTTGAGGAACATGCACTGGTAAAGGCTCTGATGACCAACAATGAGGAAATGCGTGTGATAGCAGTAGGAGACGATGACCAAAACATCTATGAATTCCGCGGTTCTGATTCCGGCTATATGTACCAGCTAGCACAAGAAAGCGGAAGCAAGTTTGTCGAGATGACCGAGAATTACCGCAGTGCACACCATCCGGTGAATTTTGCCAACGGATTCTTGAGAACTATTGATAAAAGAATAAAAAGTACGCCAATTATCTCCATGAAAAACGAAGAGGGTTGGGTTGAAGTGACACGCCATCAATCAAAGTATATGTATCAGCCACTCGTCGAAAAATTGTGTCAACAGAGAAATAAAGGTACTTCGTGTGTACTCACCCAAACGAACGAAGAGGCTGTTATCTTAATGGCTCTTTTGCGGAAACATGACATAAATAGCAAATTGATACAGTCAATGGACGGTTTGCGTTTTTGGAACATGGCCGAAATGAGGTATTTTTTAAGGTATATAGACAAACGAATAAAAACGCCACTAATTCCAGAAGAATTATGGGAGGAAGCCAAGCATTCTACTACTTCCACTTATGAAAGGAGTTTAAGCTTGGTATATGTGAAGCGTTGCGTGGAGCAGTTTGAGCAAACCAACAAAACTAAATATTTCAGCGACTTCAAAGAGTTTGTATTTGAATCATCCGTAGAAGATTTCTGCGATGTTTCAGGAGCAGACGTTGTGGTATCGACCATTCATAAAGCCAAAGGCAGAGAGTTTGACGACGTGTATATGCTCGTATCAGACAATTATTCAAAAGATGCCCACCTGATGCGTCGGTACTATGTAGGAATAACCCGTGCGAAAAATCGTCTCTTTGTACATACGAACAGCGATTGCTTTAATCATTTAAGTACAGACCGATATTTTGTCGACCAACGACAGTATGACATGCCCGAAGAAATAGTTCTACAACTCTCTCACAAAGATGTCTATCTAGGATTCTTCAAAGAACGGAAACAAGATATTTTAGCATTAAGAGGCGGAGATTGTTTAACTTACAATGATTTCTTTTTGTATAGCTCATTGACCAATAAACCTGTAGCAAGGCTATCATTAAAAATGCAGGATACATTATCAGAGTGGGAAGAAAGAGGTTATAAAGTGAAATCCGCATCTGTACGTTTCATTGTGGCATGGAAGCCCAAAGACGCACAAAAAAATGAATCAGAAACAGCCGTCCTTTTAGCAGATTTGATTCTTTCTCTGTAATTTAAGACACATGAAATTACTACATTTGTGACATCACTCTCCCCCTTATCTATGTCAAACGAGGATACCTTCTACAGATACCCTCGTTTACTTATATACCCTGTTTATTATCTTCCGATAATTCCCAGTTTCGATTCATTGATAAAATCAATGATATGTTGTATTTCATCGCTCATCGGAACCTGATCCTTAATCATCAGTAAAGCATCGAAAATACTTGTATTGCCTTGGTAGATGATACGATAAGCATGGCTGATATGCTTAATGATCTTTTCGCTTACTCCCTGATGTGACAGGATAACGGAGTTAACGCCATAATAAGTAGTCGGCTCCAAAGCAGCCACGATATAAGGAGGAACATCCTTACGGAAGCGGCAACCGGTCTGTGTCATCGACCAGGTTCCGATACGGCTTCCCTGGCTTGCCAACACATTACCTCCGAAGATCGAATAATCTTCAAAGAAACAGTTACCGGAGATCTTACTGCCGTAACCGAATACGCAATGGTTGCCGACATGGGTATCATGCGAAACATGTACGCCTTCGTGCAGAAAACAACCATTACCGATAACCGTTTGTCCTTCCGGATTCGTAGCACGGTTGATCACAACGTTTTCACGGATCACATTGTCATCGCCGATAACAGCCAGCGTAGTGTCACCCTTATATTTGAAATCCTGAGGCTCTGCTGCAATCACTGCCCCGTTGAACACACGATTGTTCTTACCTAAACGTGCACCACTCATGATGCTGGCATGAGGCATGATCACGCAATTATCACCGATCTCGACATTCTTATCGATGTATGCAAACGGATGAACAGTAACGTTCGCTCCTAGTTTGGCACCGGCATCTACATAAGCTAACGGACTAATCATAATAATCTAAGTTTTAATGGTTATTACTCTCTCCCACCACCGACAGCACTGTACAGGTTGATAACAGCCTGCATACGCTGAACGTTGTCGGATACTTCTGTCAATTGTGCACTCAAAAGGCTCTGCTGGGCCGAGAGAATCTCCAGATAAGTGGACTGAGCCGACTGGAACAACGCTTTCGTATATTCTACAGCTTTTTCCAGTTGTGCGATCTGTTCTTTATCCTGAACCAGCATTTTATTGGTTGCATCGTACAGATGCAATGCGTCGCTCACCTCTTTTCCGGCCTGGAGGATAGCCTGCTGATAATTCATCTGAGCGATCTTCTCTTCCGCTTTCGACACTTTCAGGTTAGCCATCAGCTTGCCGTTGTTGAAGATTGGCTGTGCAAGAGATGCCAATGCCTGGAACATGAATTGTCCCGGATTGGAAACTGTAATACCTGAACCATTCGTCCAACCGGCAGTAGCCGTAATATTCAACCCCGGATAGAAAGCAGCACGTGCTTTGTTCGTTGTATAATAAGCGCTTGCAAGCGACATTTCCGCGATCTTCACGTCCGGACGGTTTTCCAGCAATTGCAAAGGTACACCTGCCATCAGTTCATCCGGAATATATTGATCTTCCAGTCTTCCACGCTCGATCTGCTGAGGTGCTTTTGCCAACAGTACCGACAATGAGTTTTCTACTTCACGAACCTGACGTTTCAGGTTAATCAGTGACGAGGATACCTGATGGTATACAGCTTTCATCTGTACAACAGCTGCTTCGGTGGTCATACCAGCCTCCTTCATAGCCTCCATCGCGCGTACATTTTCTTTATAGATATCGACAGTTTCAGTAGTGATTTCTACCTGACGGTCGAGCATCAGCAAAGTAAAATAAGTATTGGCAATACCGCTGATAAGCTGTGAACGTACTGCCTGCTGTGAATACTGGCTTTGCAGATAGATCGTTTTCTGATCACGGCTTGCATTCAGCAGCTTACCGAACAGATCGACTTCCCAGCTTGCTGCAGCCGGTAAGGTATATGCTTGCTTGTAGCCTGTATTTTCCATCTTTGTAATACTTCCTTGAGGAGCCAGATTCAAAGATGGCAGGAAAGACAAACGGGCGGCGGTCAACAGCGCTTTCGACTCTTCCACACGGAGAATTGCAGCCTGCATATCCACATTGTTAGCCAATCCCTCTTCAATCAGAGACTGCAGTTTCGGATCACGGAAAATCTCCTTCCAGGATATATTCCCCATATTGGTCGTATCGGCAATCAGGGTGTCCGTAACCGATACCGGATCACGGTAAATACCGGCAGTCTCTATCGTGTCAGGACGGTCGTATGCTTTGTAAATGTGGCAACTGCTCAGCAGAGCGGTTGCACACATCATATATATAACTTGATTTTTCTTCATTGTCTTCTCACTTATTTTTTAGCGTACTGTTCTATTTCCGTATTCAGATCACTGTTGTCCAAATCTTCCCATTCGATTGGTTTAACCTTTTCCTGCAGGTACTGGAATACTACGAACAGAGCCGGAACGATCAGGATCTGGAAGATCATACCGACAAACATACCGCCGATCGCAGCAGTACCCAGCGTACGGTTACCGTGAGCACCTACACCGAAAGCGAACATCATCGGCAACAAACCGACTACCATCGCCAGTGAGGTCATCAAGATAGGGCGAAGACGGGCTGCAGCTCCCAACACGGCGGCCCAGGTAATGCTCATACCCATACGACGACGGTCGAGAGCGAACTCTACGATCAAGATAGCATTCTTTGCCAACAGCCCCATCAACATGATCAGGGCGATCTGCATATAGATATTATTTGACATCGTACCCAATATCATCTTCAATGCCGGAATGCTGCCTAATGCAGCCCAACCCTGTACGAACAGGAAGCTACCCATCAAACCGAACGGAATGGAAAGCAATACGGCCAACGGCAATACATAACTTTCATACTGTGCACTCAGCAACAAGTAAACGAACACGAAACAGAGCACAAAGATCAGACCGGTCGTACTACCGCTGGTTTCGGCTTCTTCACGTGCCATACCTCCCAGCTCATAACCGAAACCGGCAGGCAGTGTCGTGCTGGCAACTTCTTCAAGGGCCTTCAATGCCTGACCGCTGGTAAATCCTTCAGCCGGGGCAACCATCACTTTCATTGACGTATACATATTGAAACGGCTGATGATATCCGGTCCGTATACTTTCTCAATCGTAATGAACTGAGAGATCGGTGCCATTTCGTTACCGTTACGAACCTTAATATTCTTCAATGATTCCATGTTGGCCCTCAAAGAAGGATCGGCCTGTACCATTACACGGTACATCTTACCGAAACGGTTGAAGTTGGATGCATATAAACCTCCGTAATAACCTTGCAACGTCATAAGGATATCGCTCGGGCTGATACCGACTTTCTTACAAGCTGCCGCATCGATATCGATCATATACTGCGGGAAGTTCGGGTTGAAAGTAGTCTGTGCAGACTTGATCTCCGGACGGGCGGTCAATGCTGCCATATAATCTTTGGAAACGGAGAAGAATCTTTCCAGGCTACCACCTGTCTTATCCTGCATGTTCAACTCGATATCGCTGGATGCCGAATAACCCGGAATCATAGGCGGAGTAAAGAACAATACCTGTGCATCCTTCACTACTTTCTGAGCACGCATAAACAAACTGGCATAAACCACATCCGAACTTTGTGTCATCGAACGTTCATCCCAGTCCTTCAACTTGATGATGAATGAACCGTAAGAAGGTCCCTGACCACCGATAAAGCTGAAGCCGGTAATAGCCGTACGTGATTTAACGGCAGGATCAGAAGCGATCAGGCTGTCAACACGTTGCATGATTTCCTGTGTACGTTCCTGTGAAGTTCCGGGAGGCAGTGTTACAGCTCCCATAATCGTACCCGTATCTTCGTTCGGTACCATACCGGTCGGTGTTACCTGCATGAAAAATACCAACAAAGCAACAGAAGCGATAACCGTTCCGAAAGCAAGCCATTTCTTTTGAATAAAAAACAGGACACGCTTCTTATAACTCTTCAGCAATGAATCGTAAGCAACATTGAAAGAGGTATGGAACCGGGAAACGAATGTCGTTTTCTTCTCTGCGTGTTCATCATCATCATGAGGTTTCAGGAAAATGGCACACAACGCCGGACTCAACGTTAAGGCATTCAATGCAGACAGACCGATCGCAATAGCCATTGTTACACCGAACTGACGGTAGAACACCCCGGCCGTACCTCCCATAAAACTTACGGGGATAAATACGGACATCATCACCAGTGTAATAGAAACGATAGCACCGCCAAGTTCACTCATCGCATCGATAGAGGCTTGTTTAGCCGATTTGTATCCTTGGTCCAACTTGGCATGGACCCCCTCGACGACGACTATGGCATCGTCGACCACAATCGCAATGGCAAGCACCATCGCACAAAGTGTCAGCAAGTTAATACTGAACCCGATCAAGGATAACAAAAAGAAGGTACCGATCAAGGCCACCGGAATGGCAATGGCAGGAATTAATGTGGAACGCATATCCTGCAGGAAGATATAAACCACGATAAATACCAGAATAAATGCCTCGATCAATGTCTTCAATACTTCATGGATAGAAGCATACAAAAAGTCGTTGGCATTCATGGAAACTTCAACCTTCATGCCCGGCGGCATTGTCTTTTCTGACTTATCCAGCAATTCCAGGATGTTATTGATAGTCTCTGTCGCATTCGTTCCGGGCATCTGGTAAACGATACAGGCAACGGCATTATGTCCGTTTACTTTATTGACGAAGTTATAGGTCAAACGCCCTAATTCGATGTCAGCTATATCTTTCAGGCGCAGAACTTCACCGTCAGCCAATGCCTTCACAACAATATTTTCAAATTCTTCCGCAGTCTGCAAACGACCTTTGTAACGGATCGTATACTGGAAAGTCTGGTTACCCTGTTCACCGAAAGAACCTGGAGCTGCTTCCACGTTCTGCTCTGCCAAAACATTGGAGACATCGTTCGGAACCAGTTTGTATTGTGCCATCACATCCGGCTTCAACCAGATACGCATAGAATAGTCGGTACCCAACACGTTCGCATCACCTACCCCCGGCACACGCTGTACTTCAGGGATCAGGTTGATCTTTGCATAGTTTTCGAGGAACTTCTGGTCGTAACGGTCTTCCGCATCATATACGGCGAAAACCACCAGCATGGAGTTCTGGCGTTTCTGAGTTGTCACACCGACCTTTGTTACTTCGGCCGGCAACAGACCTTGAGCCATAGACACACGATTCTGAACGTTTACCGCAGCCATATCCGGGTCTGTACCTTGTTTGAAATATATGGAGATATCGGCAGAACCGTTATTCGAAGCATTGGAGGTCATATACATCATGTTCTCCACCCCGTTTATCTGGTCTTCCAAAGGTGCAATCACACTATTCAATACAGTCTGCGCATTGGCACCTGTATAAGTGGCTCTTACCGACACGGTAGGAGGTGCAATATCCGGATACTGGGTAACAGGCAATGTGAGCAAGCCTAATATACCCAGGATGACAATTACGATGGAAATCACCGTAGAAAGCACCGGACGGTTAATAAATCTATCTAATTTCATATTTTACTTTTTTATATACGAAAGCAATCAGGCGGAAACCCGATCCACTCTATACCTTTAATTAATTAAAAGCTGTTTTTAAATTTCCTTCATTCTGATCTTTCATCGCCTGCTGAAATTTTGCATCTTGTTCAGCTTTGGTGATCGGCGTGATTTCCTGACCGTCATGCAAGCTCTGAACACCTTCGATAACGATCTTATCGCCACCTTTCAGACCTTTGGTTACAAGATAAGTCTGTCCGTCGCTTAAAGGAGATATCTGAATTTCCGTATTCTTAATCGTATTATCCGATTGCAGTACATATACAAATTTCTTGTCCTGAATTTCAACCGTAGCAGATTGCGGGATCATAATAATACCGTCCATGGTATATGGGAATATAACATTACCTGTACCACCGCTTCTCAGGATTTTTTTGTCGTTGGGAAATACGGCACGCATGCTTACCGAACCGGTAGACTGGTCGATCACACCGCTGACAGCATCGATCTTCCCTTTTTCTTCCAACATAGTTCCGTCTGCCAGTTGTAATTGAACGGCCGGCATCTTATCCAATTGTTCCTTCAAAGTGCCGCCAGCCTTCGTCAGCTGCAACAATTCTTTTTCCGTCATGGAGAAATAAACATATACCTCTCCGATCTCCGAAACTGTCGTCATCGGACTGGAGATAGACGGACTGACTAAACTTCCGATACGATACGGGAAAGTTCCGACTACACCGTTGGAAGGACTTTTCACGGTACAAAAATCCAGATTTTGTTTTGCACTTACCATAGATGCCTTCGATTGTGCCAAAGTAGCTCTGGCTGATGCCAACTGGTTGACAGCAGTCTGATACTCAAAAGAACTGATAATAGCCTTATCATATAACTCTTTCTTATTCTTCTCGGTCAATTCCAACGTACTGACATTCGCCTGTGCCATCTCGACCGCAGCTTTCGCCTGGTTATAGGCGGCTTTATACTGAGTCGGATCGATTTCAAACAAGGGCTGGTTTTTACGAACTGTCGCCCCTTCATCAACACATAACTTAACAATAAACCCTGATACCTGCGGTCGGATTTCGATATCCTGCGTACCTCTGATGGTAGCCGGATAAGAGGTTGTCTGATCGGAAGAAGAAGAATTAACGGTCAATACAGCATATTCGCTGTCGCCTAACTTCATCCCCCCCTGGCTGTTTCCACAGGCGGTTAATAAAGACACTCCCACTGCAAATAACGCAATTTGCCTTAATTGGGTAATAGTAGTTCTCAACATTTGTTTATTCATAATTATAATTTAATATATTTCTGCCTATTAATAGTTTCATACTTTTTATTTGAAGGCTTGTATTATCAGGCTCGACAACAGGGGACTTATATCCTAAAAAACGTACAAATGTAAAATCTTTTTATTGTACTTTTCCCGTTTATACATTCTTTTATACTTAAAAATAGCTTTATTTATATGTAGAGATCAAACAGATAGCCAATATTTTGACGGATCGAAAGTAAATTAGTCCAAATTTGCATATATTCTTAACAGGAGGTTTGCTTATTCAATAATTTAGTTTAAATTTACAGCTATCTATAAACTAAATTAATCTACAATCTGATGGGACCAAAGTTTTCAATTTCAGAAGTATGTAGCACTTCTTGGCAAAGGCTCAAAGCTCAGATATGGGTTTTGTCCGGATTATTGATCGGTATGACCATAATTTCTTTCACCTTGAGTGCATTTGCCATGCCTATGCAGAAATCTGTCGTAGGTACGATCGTTATTAATCTGATTAGTTGCATTATCTCTTGTATTTTTGCCCTGGGATACATGAAAAACATATTCCAGGCTCTGGACGGAGAAGAACCGCAGTTTTCAGCTTACGGACAACAAGCTCGTAAAATCATCACTTACTTTGTAGCTAATCTTTTTATGGGGATCATCGTTTTATTCGGTATTTGCCTGTTCGTTATCCCGGGTTTATATCTGGCCATACGGCTACAGTTCTTCACCGCTTTCATTGTTGAAGAGGACGCGGGAATCATGGAATCACTGAAACGCAGTTGGGAAATAACCCGCGGACAAGGGATGCCGTTGTTCCTGCTTATGCTGGCTATGATCGGTTTCATCCTATTGGGACTGATCATACTGGGGATAGGTATTTTTGTAGCAATACCTTTTATATATATGATGTATGGCTATGTTTTCCGTAAATTAAATGCACCTTTGCAGATTATTGAAGAAGTATAAATAACAGAATGGCCCTATGGGGAAGACGTATAGAATTAAGGATATAGCAGAACTGTCCGGTGTATCTACCGGAACAGTCGACCGTATATTGCACAACCGCGGTAAAGTATCGGAAGAAGCACAGAAGAAAGTTGAAAAAGTGTTGAAGGAGATAGACTATCATCCGAATCTGATAGCCCGTTCACTGGCACTCAAGAAGAAATATAAATTCATCACATTGATACCTTCTTTTGCCCAGGGAGAATACTGGGGTAAACTGTCTGAAGGGATCAATAAGGCAGAACAGGAGTTGTTCAGCTATAATGTCGAAGTCGACCGGATGTACTTTAACCAGTATGACAAAGGCAGTTTCGACAATCTGATACCCAAAATAGCAGAAGCGGATTGTCAGGGAGTGATCATTGCTACTCTTTTCAAGGAGAGTGTCATTCAGCTCACCCAACAACTCGATAAACTGGAGATCCCTTACGTACTGATCGATGCCTTTATCGAAAACACAAACTGCATTGCTTATTACGGTACAAACTCCTATGATTCCGGATATATTGCCGGACGGTTGCTTTTTGAACAGATACATCCGGAAGATAACATTGCCATTTTCCGCTTTATCCGCAAAGGGGATATGCATTCAACGCAAGTGATGAAACGTGAAGAAGGCTTCCGGGATTACTTGTACGGACACGATTTTCTAGGGAAAATATATCCGGTACACATCCATGCCGATGATTCACAGGAAAACAAAGAGATACTCGACTCTTTCTTCGCGACACATGAAGAAATCAAGGCCGGAATCATCTTTAATTCCAGGGCGCATGTATTGGGAGATTATTTCCAACACCAGGATACTGACAGACATTTCAAACTGATCGGTTATGATGTGATCGATTCAAACCTGAGCCATCTGAACAATGGGTATATCACTCACCTGATAGCCCAGCGTCCGGAAGTCCAGGGATTCAATTGTGTTCGTGCATTATTCCGTCACCTGGTACTGAAAGAAAAAATCGAACAAATCAACTATATGCCTATTGATATACTTATCAAAGAGAACATTAAGTATTACAACAACTATATTTAAAGGCATAAATTAATTATTTTTCTTCGATATTTTTTTTGTTTGACAAATAAATAGCATACATTTGCACCCGATGTGTGCTCGCGCACATGTTGGATATAAAATGAAAATATCACAATAAAAAATCATATATAAAATGGCTAATTTATTTTGTATTAAAGACAGAGTTGTCATTATTACCGGTGGAGCCGGTATCTTGGGTAGCGGAATCGCCGGTCACCTGGCTGAAGAAGGTGCAAAAGTTGTAATCCTCGACCGAGCTGTGGAAGCCGGTGAAAAGATCGTTGCCGATATCAAAGCAAAAGGCGGCGAAGCCAGTTTCTTCCTGACTGATGTGCTGAATAAAGAAACACTTGAACAGAATAAAAAAGATATCCTTGCTAAATACGGTCGTATCGATGCTTTGTTGAACGCTGCCGGTGGTAATATGGCCGGTGCAACAATCGGTCCGGACAGCAATATCTTCGACCTGCAGGTCGATGCTTTCAAGAAAGTCGTGGATTTGAACCTGTTCGGAACCGTACTTCCTACAATGGTATTTGCAGAAGTAATGGCACAGCAAAAAGAAGGTGCTATCGTAAACTTCTCTTCCGAATCTGCTCTCCGTCCGTTGACACGTGTTGTCGGATATGGTGCTGCCAAAGCCGCGATCTCCAACCTGACAAAATATATGGCTGGTGAACTGGCTATCAAATTCGGCGAAGGCCTGCGTGTCAATGCAATCGCTCCGGGATTCTTCCTGACAGAACAAAACAGAACCTTGATGACTAATCCGGACGGTTCTTATACGGAACGTGCCAAATCAGTTATTGCGCATACACCGTTCAGACGTTTGGGTACACCGGATGAATTATTCGGAACAATCCAGTATTTAATCAGTGACGCATCCAAATTCGTAACCGGAACAATTGCGATTGTAGACGGTGGATTCGATGCATTCTCAATCTAAAATAATATGCCAATAAGTAATTTGCCAATATGCCAATTATTTTAGCATATAACGCAGCCAATTGGCATATTGGCACATTGATAAATTAATAAATTATTTCCTATGTATTTATGCGAACAAACCTGGCGTTGGTACGGGCCGAATGATCCCGTCAGCCTTTGGGATATCAAACAGGCCGGAGCTACCGGTATCGTAAATGCCTTGCATCATATTCCCAATGGGGAAGTATGGACAGTGGAAGAGATCATGAAACGGAAAGAATTGATCGAAGCTGTTGGTCTGAAATGGTCTGTTGTAGAGAGTGTTCCTGTTCATGAACACATAAAAACACAAACAGGCGATTTCCAGAAATACATCGATAATTATAAAGAAAGTTTGCGTAACCTGGGCAAATGCGGGATCAACGTCGTTACATACAATTTTATGCCTGTACTTGACTGGACACGTACCGACCTGGCTTATACAATGCCGGATGGTTCCAAAGCGCTTCGCTTCGAACGTGCAGCTTTCGTTGCATTCGATCTTTTCATTCTGAAACGTCCGGGAGCTGAAAACGACTACTCGGATGAAGAAAAAGCAAAAGCGAAAGCCCGTTTCGATATCATGACAGAAGATGATCGTCAGTTGCTTACCCGCAATATGATTGCCGGACTGCCCGGATCAGAAGAAAGTTTCACAGTAGAACAATTCCAGGAAGCATTGGATCGCTATAAGGATATCGATGCAGAGAAACTGCGTGCCAACCTGATCTATTTCCTAAGAGAAATTGCTCCGGTAGCCGACGAAGCCGGTGTTAAGCTGGTGATCCACCCGGATGATCCTCCCTATTCTATTCTTGGTTTACCACGTATCCTAAGTACGGAAGAGGATTTCAAAAAACTGATCGAAGCCGTGCCTAATAAAAGCAATGGTTTGTGCCTGTGCACCGGTTCATTCGGTGTTCGCAGCGATAATGACCTCGCTGGAATTATGGAACGTTATGGTGATCGTATCGATTTTGTTCACTTCCGTAGTACGCAGCGCGATGCAGAAGGAAACTTCTACGAAGCAAACCATCTGGAAGGCGATGTCGATATGTATGGTGTAATGAAAGCCCTGCTTGAATTGCAACAAAGACGCGGCTGTTCGATCGCTATGCGCCCGGACCATGGCCATCAGATGATCGACGACTTGAAAAAGAAAACGAATCCCGGTTATTCCTGCATCGGCCGTCTGAGAGGTTTGGCTGAACTTCGCGGTCTGGAGATGGGTATTGCCAAGTCTCTTTTCAAGGAATAACAAAGACTGATATTTCATTTCTTATTGATTTATAAAGGAAAAGGTGTTCAATTTCGGTTGGCACCTTTTCCTGTTTTATCACTTACCGGGCTCACTCCCATGCCATTGAAAAGCATAAAGAAATGAAAAAGAACTATAAAGTATTCCGGATTAGGCTTTTAGACTGGATTGTTTTTCCTATTTTTGTCCAGCTAAAAAATATTATTTATAATGCCTAAGATCTATAGTTACATATTATCATTAATTATACTCATAACACTAACTACCTGCTCAACGGTACTATCAGTGCAAACGCCACCCTCAGTATCCGATCAGGAAATCGTGATGTCTCCCCCGGCTACCGAAGTTCCGCTGCCCAAAATCGATTACATATTTCTTCCCCCGACACCTGAACTAGAAAAAACAGAATATGCCCGTAAAGATATTACGGAAAACTTTTCCCCGCGGGAAAAAGCAGATATAGCAGTACCCGATCCTAAACTACTGGCTGATGAAAATTCGCTGGTTATCGATTTAGCTCTCATGACTGGAGATGATTATGCATTTCCGTTACCCGGGGCAAAAGTCATTTCACCTTATGCTGGCCGCAGAAGACATCATTCCGGAGTTGACTTGAAAACATGTGCCAACGATACGATTGTCGCAGCATTCGACGGTATTGTCCGTATGGCTAAACCTTATGCTGCTTATGGAAATGTTGTGGTTATCCGCCATTATAACGGACTGGAAACGGTCTATAGCCACAATTCAAAGAATCTTGTAAAAGTCGGCGAACGTGTAAAGGCTGGCGATCCTGTAGGATTAACAGGGCGGACCGGAAGAGCAACTACCGAGCATCTTCATTTTGAAGTACGTATCAACGGACAACACTTCAACCCTAACAAAGTGTTCGATATGGAAAAGCATAAATTGCAAAATACTTGCCTCGTTGCTACTAAAACAGGAAGAAATATAGCCGTAAAAGCGATTGATATACTTCCTCACCAGCAAGAAAGCGAATATCGATATTCTTATGCAGGCGTTCCGGTCCCGGACAAGAATAATAAAAAAATAGACTTATAACAATTACAGCATAGAAACAAAAAAAGCTTGCAATCACAATGATTACAAGCTTTTTTTGTGGAGCTGGAGAGATTCGAACTCTCGTCCAAACGAGGAACTAATCTGCTTTCTACATGTTTATCTTCGCCTTCGATTGTCGAGATCAAGCAAGACCGAAGCCACCCACTTAATCCTTATCCTCTAAATTTTCGCCTGAGACCCGAGGCTCATTTCAGACTATCTCCGATATTGCTGCACCACCTGATCGGAAAGCTTCGGAGCAACAGCATCCGGGTGATGTCACGTCCCCACAACTTTTGCAGGGATTAAGCTTGAATCTACTATACTTCGATTAAGCAGCGAGAGCGTAATTATTTTCGCCAGTTAATTGTTCGTTGTCTGAGATTTAAGTGCAAGCCAACCACGCACTACATGCTTACAAACCACTTCTGCCCGCTGTCAAAACCGGTCAGCCCCATGATTTGTGAGTACAAAGATACGAAGAATCTCCGTATCTCCGTACTCTGTTTAGTTTTTTTATTCTATTACGCCAATTTCACGGAACCAGTCTTCAGCTCTGTCAGGCCATTCATTGACTGCTGCCCCGGTATCTCGCAGACCATAACCATGTCCGCCTTTACTATACAAATGCATCCAGGCAGGCACACCTGCTTCTTTCAAGGCATAATAATAGAAAAGGCTGCTGTTAATATATGACTTATCGTCTTCTGCCTGAATCAACATAGTCGGAGGTGTAGCCGGAGTTACCTTGATCTCCGATGCCAACTGGAAGTTTTCACCATCCAGGTAAGCAGGATATACCAACAGGCAAAAATCCGGACGACAGCTAACCTTATCTGCTGCATCGACTGCCGGATAGGTTCTTTTTTCAAAGTTATTGCTAACCATAGCAGAAAGATGTCCCCCTGCAGAAAAGCCCATTACGCCAATACGCAGCGGATCCACATTCATCTCTTCTGCATGAGCTCTGACATAACCGATCGCACGTTGCAAATCCTGTAACGGAGCTTCATGTTTCTCACGACCTTCCCGGCGCGGAACACGATACTTAACCAATACCGCTGTTATTCCCAGGTTATTCAACCATTCACAAACTTCATCTCCTTCCAGGTCGTAAGCCAGAATATTGTAGCCGCCACCAGGGCATACAACCATTGCCGCACCTGTAGCCACTTCATCGGGAGCCGGATAAACCGTAATTGTCGGTTCGCTCACATTAGTTACGCGCAGAACAGTTTCACCACCGGTTTTTCCTCCGTCGGTATCAGCCTTTTCTATCAGCTTGGTAGTCTCACCCGGTGCTCCTTTCGGAAACAACAGGATCGGATTATCTTGTGCCATAACTGAACCTATTAAACAACTTGCCCCAACAAGCAGGAGCATACATTTTCTGATCATACACTACACTGTTTAAAGAATTTATAAGAACCATTATTTTTGAGGGAAATTCGGACTATATAGCACTGTCTTCTCCAATGTCATTAACTTGCCATCTTTCACAAACTCATCTCCCCGTTCCGAAAGATGTTTAACCATTTCTTCACGGAGTTCTTTCAATTGTTTACCATATTTGGAGTTCGCAGAGCAATCGACCAGTTCACCCGGATCTTTTACCAGGTCAAACAATTGTTCTTTTCCATTATGGAGGTTCCACACATATTTCAGTTTACCATCCGTCAAGGCACACCAATAATTGTCAGCACTGTAACAGGTCGCATGTTCCATATCGATATATTTACGCCATTCATTACCATGTCCCTGTACGAGTTTCAGTAACGAGCTACCATCCATATCAGGAGGAACTGCACCACCAGCCAGATCAATAAAAGTTGGAAGGAAGTCACGCAGTTCAACTGGCTGCTCGATCTTCGTTCCGGCAGGCACAGATTTCTCCACATATGAGGGCCATTTTACAATATACGGAATATGGGCAGAACCTTCATACGGATAAGTTTTTCTCCAATGATAATGGTCGCCCAGCATATCACCGTGATCAGCCGTGAAACAGATTACTGCATCATCATACATTCCTTTTTCTTTCAATGCAGTAATAATCTGCCCTATCTGATCGTCAATGAAAGTAATATTGGCATAATAATGCTTTCTGGAATTAACCGCATATTCATCTCCAAAATTACCAAAAGGAGCATCAGAAGCTGCCTTCTCAGGATCAAGACGCTCTGCATACTGCCCACACCAGTCTCCGATAAACGGCTTAGGTATATCTGCATTCTTATACATATCCAGATAACGCTTAGGAGGATCATAAGGACTATGCGGACGAGCAAAAGAAACCTTCAGGAATAAAGGTTTATCATTATCATAATTACGAATCAGTTCACAAGCTGTCTGCCCGGTCCATGTTGTCGGATGCAGGCGTTCATCCAACTTATAAATGCCGGCTCCATGATCATTCCAGCCAATTCCCGTCAGGTCAGGATTCTTGCCCGGAGCATTCAACTGAAACCATTCCCGATAATCGCTGATAAAATCTTTTGATTCAACTCTACCACTTTCATCAATCAATGTGGCATGAAAACCATGAAGAGCTTTCTGTGGGAACCAATGCATCTTTCCAATGCCGAATGTAAAATAACCCAGATTACGCAACATCTGAGGCATTTCATATTTATATTGTTCAGCCATTCTGCCATAGCCTAACATTCCATGATGCCAGGGAGACAAACCGGTCAACAAACCGGCACGTCCGGGCGTACTACTGGGAGCTGAAGAATAGCCGTTTACAAACAATGTTCCCTCTGCAGCCAGTTTATCCAGATTAGGAGAGATTACAGCTTTATTTCCCATGCAGCCTAATGCATCTCCACGATGCTGGTCAGTCATAATAAATATGACATGAGGTTTCTTCTTTATTTCCCTTTGTTCATTATTCTGTTCACTTAAGGAAGAAACGGCAGATTGGGCAGAATGATTGAATCCAACTCCTGCACCTGCTAATAGTGACGATTTAAGAAAGGCTCTTCTTTTCATTATATGTTTTTCTATAAATACTGATTTAGATAGCGAAGATAAATATCTTATTTGATTCATGCAATTAGAAGAGAGTTAATATTCTCGGGGAGAATAAAACAAAAAAAGGAGTCCACTCTTTCGAATGAACTCCTTTCTGTCTTTCAGCTTTCGCCTGAATAAAACGGCGGCTATCTACTCTCCCACTTTTACGCAGTACCATCGACGTGGTTGGGCTTAACTTCTCTGTTCGGAATGGGAAGAGGTGGATCCCCAACGCTATAACCACCTTAATACCTTTTAAGATGTTTGACTTTGGACAACGTTACTTTAACGTAACCATAGAGCGAATCAATAATTGTCAATTCTCAATTGTCAATTTTCAATTCTTCAGATATATCAACCCTTTCTCCCGGAAAAAGAAAGTCTCGGGCTATTAGTACTACTCGGCTTCGACATTACTGCCCTTACACCTGTAGCCTATCAACGTCGTAGTCTACGACGACCCTTGAGGGATATCTAATCTTGAGGCTGGCTTCGTACTTAGATGCTTTCAGCACTTATCCAATCCAGACTTAGCTACCCGGCGGTGCACCTGGCGGTACAACCGGTAAACCAGGGGTCTGTCCAACACGGTCCTCTCGTACTAGTGTCAGAGCCTCTCAAATATCCTACGCCCACGATAGATAGAGACCGAACTGTCTCACGACGTTCTGAACCCAGCTCGCGTGCCACTTTAATGGGCGAACAGCCCAACCCTTGGGACCTTCTCCAGCCCCAGGATGTGACGAGCCGACATCGAGGTGCCAAACCGCTCCGTCGATATGAGCTCTTGGGAGCGATCAGCCTGTTATCCCCGGAGTACCTTTTATCCTTTGAGCGATGGCCCTTCCATGCGGAACCACCGGATCACTATGCTCTAGTTTCCTACCTGATCGAGTTGTATCTCTCCCAGTCAAGCACCCTTATGCCATTACACTCTACGACCGGTTACCAATCGGTCTGAGGGTACCTTTAGAAGCCTCCGTTACTCTTTTGGAGGCGACCACCCCAGTCAAACTACCCACCATACAGTGTCCTCGCTTCCGCGAGTTAGAACTCAAACAACCAAAGGGCCGTATTTCAACGACGGCTCCACAAATACTGGCGTACCTGCTTCATAGCCTCCGGCCTATCCTACACATTAGTTGCCCAAATTCAATGTAAAGCTATAGTAAAGGTTCACGGGGTCTTTTCGTCCCATCGCGGGTAATCGGCATCTTCACCGATACTACAATTTCACCGAGCTCACGGTTGAGACAGTGTCCAGATCATTACACCATTCGTGCAGGTCGGAACTTACCCGACAAGGAATTTCGCTACCTTAGGACCGTTATAGTTACGGCCGCCGTTTACTGGGGCTTCAATTCAAAGCTTCTCTTGCGATGACTTCTCCTCTTAACCTTCCAGCACCGGGCAGGTGTCAGGCTGTATACTTCATATTTCTATTTCGCACAGCCATGTGTTTTTGTTAAACAGTTGCCTGGACCTATTCTCTGCGCCCTACCTTTCAGTAGGGACCCTTTATCCCGAAGTTACAGGGTCAATTTGCCTAGTTCCTTAACCGTGAATCACTCGAGCGCCTCAGTATTCTCAACCCAACTACGTGTGTCCGTTTACGGTACGGGTACTTTATGAATATGCTTAGCGGATTTTCTAGGGAGCCTGATTACGTCCATATTGCCTTGTACAAGTACGCGGCATACTGTCAGGTTCGACTCTCATGGCGGATTTGCCTACCACGATCCACGTCTACACCCTTTAACCATCTATTCCGTCAGATGGCAGGACTGTCACTTCTCCGTCTCCACATCGCTCCATAAAGTAGTATGGGAATATTAA
>NZ_QUKD01000012.1:230598-232629 GCF_003480915.1 Parabacteroides sp. TM07-1AC
CGAGCGCCTCAGTATTCTCAACCCAACTACGTGTGTCCGTTTACGGTACGGGTACTTTATGAATATGCTTAGCGGATTTTCTAGGGAGCCTGATTACGTCCATATTGCCTTGTACAAGTACGCGGCATACTGTCAGGTTCGACTCTCATGGCGGATTTGCCTACCACGATCCACGTCTACACCCTTTAACCATCTATTCCGTCAGATGGCAGGACTGTCACTTCTCCGTCTCCACATCGCTCCATAAAGTAGTATGGGAATATTAAACCATTCTTCCATCGGAATCGCCGTTCGGCTTATCCTTAGGTCCCGACTTACCCTGATCCGATTAACGTTGATCAGGAAACCTTAGTCTTTCGGCGAGGAAGTTTCTCACTTCCTTTATCGTTACTTATACCTACATTTGCTTTTCCAAAAGCTCCAGCAAGAGTTATCCCTCACCTTCGACGCCGCTGGAATGCTCCCCTACCATCTCTTACGAGATCCATAGCTTCGGTAAACAGTTTATGCCCGAGTATTATCCACGCCAAACTCCTCGACTAGTGAGCTGTTACGCACTCTTTAAATGAATGGCTGCTTCCAAGCCAACATCCTAGCTGTCTCTGCAGTCTGACTTCGTTAGTTCAACTTAACTGTTATTTGGGGACCTTAGCTGATGGTCTGGATTCTTCTCCTCTCGGACGCGGACCTTAGCACCCGCGCCCTCACTCCTTATCAATATATAGCACGCATTCGGAGTTTATCTGGACTTGATAGGCGGTGAAGCCATCGCATCCAATCAGTCGCTCTACCTCATGCTATACTAAATAAAGGCTGCACCTAAATGCATTTCGGGGAGTACGAGCTATCTCCAAGTTTGATTAGCCTTTCACCCCTACCCACAGTTCATCCGAAAGCTTTTCAACGCTTACCGGTTCGGTCCTCCAGTTAGTGTTACCTAACCTTCAACCTGACCATGGGTAGATCACTTGGTTTCGCGTCTACTCCCTCCGACTATGGCGCCCTGTTCAGACTCGCTTTCGCTTCGGCTCCGTGACTGAATCACTTAACCTTGCCGGAGAAAGTAACTCGTAGGTTCATTATGCAAAAGGCACGCCGTCACACTCGAAAGTGCTCCGACCGCTTGTAGGCAGACGGGTTCAGGGTCTATTTCACTCCTCTGTTCGAGGTTCTTTTCACCTTTCCCTCACGGTACTGGTTCGCTATCGGTCTCTCGGGAGTATTTAGCCTTACGGGATGGGCCCCGCTAATTCACACAGAATTCCTCGTGCTCCGCGCTACTCAGGATACCACTAGGCTTCGTCAGAAAGTCGTGTACGGGATTTTCACCCTCTTTGATCGCTTTTTCCAAAGCGTTCCACTTTCCTGATTTCTTGCCACAGCGTGGTCCTACAACCCCGGTATTGCCTAAACAATCCCGGTTTGGGCTCTCCCGCGTTCGCTCGCCACTACTTGCGGAATCATTCTTATTTTCTCCTCCTATGGGTACTTAGATGTTTCAGTTCCCCACGTTCGCCTCCTTTACAGGATGACAGGCCTTCAACCTGCCGGGTTGCCCCATTCGGAAATCTGAGGATCAAAGATTATTTGCATCTCCCCCCAGCTTATCGCAGCTTATCACGTCCTTCATCGCCTCCGAGAGCCAAGGCATCCACCGTCTGCCCTTGCTTACTTTCTTTTTTCCGGTCACATTGCTGTGAATCGGATTGATATATCTTCAGCTTGCTCTTTTTCGTTACTTTATTTTACGTTGTCCATCATGTCAAAGATCTTCTACTCATTACTGAGTTATGTGGAGAATAACGGATTCGAACCGTTGACCCTCTGCGTGCAAGGCAGATGCTCTAGCCAGCTGAGCTAATCCCCCGTTAGGAGAGTTGACAGTTGATAGTGGACAGTTGACAGTTACAACATCCGAATATCACTGAAAAACTCCGTCTCTTGAGAGTAAGTTAACTGTCAACTTTCATCTGTCAACTGTCAACTTTTTTGTAGTCCCAGGCAGAGTTGAACTGCCGACCTCTACATTAT
>NZ_QUKD01000013.1 GCF_003480915.1 Parabacteroides sp. TM07-1AC
AATTTTTCTAATATTTCCTTTTTTTGATTCATAATCACTAACGTTATACTATCAGCCGATTTGGTTGTTATTTTCTTTAAGTATCAGACCTCGTCTTCCTCCATCAACAGATCGTCCAACGGGCTTTTGATATTGCTTTTGAAAGTGTCGGCTATGTGGACATACCTTTCCGTTGTCTTGATGTTGTTATGTCCCATAAGCTCTTTCACAATTTTGATGTCGGTTCCTTGCTCCAGCAAGTGGGTGGCGAACGAATGGCGCAGCAGGTGCGGATAAATCCGTTTCGTGATTCCCGCTTCCCGAGCCGCAGCCTTCAACCGTTTCGACACGATACTCTCGGTGAAAGGTTCGCCCGGTCTGTGTTCAAAGAGCCACACTTTCGGTTTGTATAGTCTGTTATATTCCGTCAGCTTTTTCATCAACGGTTTTGACAGCAGGGTGTAGCGGTCCTTCTTGCCCTTTCCCTGACGCACCCGTATCAGGGAGCGGGGTTCGTTGATGTCGCCGGGTTTCAGTTCCAGCAGTTCGCTGATGCGCAACCCTGCGGAGTAGAGTATGGAGAACATACAGAAGAAACGCAGGTCTGTCACTGTCACGTCGAGTATTTTCTTTATTTCCTCCTTGCTCAACACGTCGGGCAGCGTCTTCTCCCGTTTGGCACGGTTCACCTTGTAACACCGCCGTTCCTGACCGAGAACTTTCTCGTAATAGAACTTGATGGCGTTGATACGCTGGTTTTGCTGGCAGGAGGATATGTTTTTCTCATGGATGAGATACAGCAGGTAGTCGTTTATCTCGTCGGGAGTAACCGTTTCAATCTTACGCCCCTCGAAATATTGTTGGAAATCGCGGAAATAGGAGGTATATACCCTTACGGTATGGTCACTGTAACGCACTTGCTGGAGTTTTTCCAGATAACCTTCCGGCAGTGGCGGCCGTTTGTCTTCCTCTTTACGGGGTGCGGTTTCCTTGATGGCGGAATAGTCTATAAACGCCATTTTCACATAGCGGTCGAAGAACTCGGCAAGCACGAAATTCTCTGCCGGCAGATAAGCTCTGCCACCGACAAGCAGTACGTTTTCTTCCTTCGACAGCGACAAGCGGATGTCATTGTCATTACCGAAAGTCACTTCGACAAATTCTCTCCCGTTTCTTACCACAGGAGAAAGTTTGATTTTGGGTTTTGGAGTATATATTTCCATGTTTTTTAAATTTTACCGGTCCCACTCGTTCAGGATTTCTCCGCTTATGATATCATATCGTATCCAGTGTCCCGTCTCGCGTCCCTCGGTGTATTCGCCTTGGACTGCGATATCGTCCCGGTCGATTTCTTTCCACGAACCGTGCTTGTAGCCGTTCTTGTACGAGCCGGATTTGTAGGCGTACAGCTTGCCATGTAGGTGGGCCGTGTATTCGTAGGGGCCGTCCAGTTCGCCGTTCTTATAGTGGCTGACGGTTTTGCTGACCCATCTCTCGGTGGTATCCTCGCTGATTTTCCATTGTTTTCCCTCTTTCCGGTCGTCGGTATAGTTTGCCTCGTAGATCTGCTTGCCGCTTTTCGGGTCAAAGCGTTGTTCCTTGCCGTTCCGCTTGCCCTGCCTATATTCCTGAACCATGTCCGGCTTCCCGTCGCTGAACCATGTCCTTACCGTACCGTCTATCTTCCCGTACTGCATGGGTGCTTCCCGTTGCGGTGTCTTTCCGTCCTGATGATAGGAAACGAACAGACCATGCCGTCTGCCGTCGGTATACTTGCCCTTTTCCCGCAGGCTGCCGTTGCGGAAACGCCTGTACTCGCCCTGCATAACCCCTTTGGAAAAATGCACTATTTCCTCATCCTGCCCCCGCAAGATACGGAATTTGCCCGATAGCGGACGTTTTCCGCCCTTCAGATAATGGACGACTGTTCCATGCTGTTCGTCCGTGGTGGTTCGCAAGTCACCGGATTCCACGATCCGCTGTGCGAAGGCAGAACAACACAGCAGCGTGAGAACGATGGCCGCAAGCATTTTTCTTATGTTTCCCTTTACCTTTCTCATTCGTCCGGATATTCAAGTTTCAATGTCATGCCGTCCAAAGCGATGCCTTCGCTAAGCGTGATGGCAAGTTTCTGTTCTTCGGAGCATCCTATGGTTTCCCCGTCCTGCAAGGTGACATCATCCGACAGGATATAATGCACGATGTCCATTAGGAAATCACGGATGTCACTCAGATCGGCAGGGGCATACACTTCGATTTCCTCTTTCCCGAATTTTCTCAGTCCGTAGGTATAGATGCCGGGGATTCCTTTCTGTGTGCGGTAGATGCCGAACCATACCCAGTCCATGACGGGCAGTTCATCTTCTTGCAGGAGTGCGGCCATATCCCTGTAAAATTCGGGTTGGAACACCATACCGTCGGTATATACCGCTGTAGCGTAGGACTGTTTCAGGCAGGAAGACGTGGCTCTGGTGAACAGTTTGGCTCTCTCCAGCAGGTTGGATTGGTCTCCGGTCACGGATACGAGGATATGAGCCTCGTGTTGTCGTGCCACTTCTGTTGCATCTTTCCACAGGTAGTTGCCCTGTGCATAGTGTTCCGCTTCTCCGTTGGGTACGGGACCGGGCATGATGGCTATTGCCAATGTCATGCCGCTGAACATTCCGACAAGTACGTCCCCGTTGTCGTCGTCATCGGTAAGGACGATTCCCCAGTCTTCCTCGAAGTCATGGATGAACTGTTTCTTGTCCCATTGATTTTGTGAAAGCAACACGGACGAGACAAAGCATCCTTTGATATTATCCTTTTCCATATAGTTCTTTCTTTTTGAGTCGTCAATTATTGAAGATTCTTGCGCAAGATAGGTATTTTACCCTGATTCCTTGGTACTTTCATCTGTTAATATACGATAAATGCAGGCCCTGCCTGTGACTTTACAGATAAAGGTTGCGCTCCGTTCAATAGATGCGCACATACTGTACTTCCCCGTCAAGCAGTTCAACATAGCGGTTGTCGGAAAAGCGCAATGTCTCCAGAGTCCTGCCTTCCTTCTTGACTTCCGATTTGTGGTATGGTTCGCCCCACGCGGCGATGACCATTTCCCTCGTCATGCCGGTATCGACCTTGCGGAAGGCAATCAGCTTCCCGTATTTCTCGCCGTACCGTTTTTCCAGCTGGCCGATACGTGCCGTGCTTACAAACTCGTACACCTCGTCACCGCCTATAGGAAATGCTTCCACACGGACACCGTCAGCACCTTCCATCAGCAGAAACGCCCCGTCACTGTTCATCTTCAGGCCGATGTCCACACAACGGTACTCCGCACCTTCAGCCGGGGTGATTACCTGACCGTCCTCGGTCTCGACGGCCTTGGCAAGTGACAGGAATGTCTGTCCGACAAAGCGTTTCAGTTTCTCATAATACCCTATACAGGTCATGCTCAGCGGATACCTGAATGGGTTGTAATACATCTCATCACCGCTTTCTTTTTCACGGAGCAGCAGGCAGCATCCAGCCGACAGGTAGTCTGTCTTTGTCCAGACCTTCACTACCTCGTAATATTTCCCCACTACCTCTTTAGAAGGGGTGGTACTGATGTTGACCGCCTTGTACACCGTTCGGTCATCCCCGGTAAGGAAATTGACCGTGTAGAAAGCATCCCAGTAGCCGTTCCTGTCATTTTTTACCCCATGCATGTACAGGGTCTGTCCCGGAAGGGAAGTGAAACTCCGCTTCTCCACGTTCGTCAGGCTGTCATAGGGGTGGGCATTTGTCACCGTGTACTCTTTCAGTCCATCGTTCTTGGGAACGATGTTAAGCTGTGCATGGGCATACATCACCGTGCACAGGAAGAAGGTTATAATTGGAATTGTTTTCATACTCAATCACTTTTTAAGTTTACAGGTGGCATCCGGGAAAGAGCACTCAGCTATTTGCCGGAAATAGAGAACAGGTACAGAGACAGTCCTATCCCGACGGCAAGAATCACTCCCAGCCAGAACCGGAAAGTTTTCGGACCGAGCAGATTCATCCAGAAGTTACCTCCTGTACTACCCGGACGGGAATACGTCCACTTCCAGCCACAGATGACACCGACAAGCCATATCAGAAGCAGGCCCGCCACGACCAGATAGCCGTAGCGGGGTTCCTGCTGTATCAGATTCGGAAAATCCTTTATTTTATCCAACCATTCCATATCTCACCGGTTTATTTTTTCAAGAGCGCCGCAAATTCTTTAAGCTGTGGCAGTCCGTCAAAGAAATCAACGTCAAATTTGGCCGTTGAGCCGTTGGCGAGGGTGATTGTCAGAATACCATTGTCGTAATTGTAGTTTGAACTGGATATTTCCGACAATGTAAAAGAACGCATCTCAACATTTCCTTTCACGATGACCGGGTATGTCACCTTATCGCCGTCAACCGTGATGATACAGCTTTTGGCAGCCAACTTGCGGGCCTTATGTATCTTCCGCCAGGCTCTGAACAGCATGTACAGTCCGACAAGGGCAAGGATGATGGCTGTTGGTAACGGTCCGAGGATGCGAAGTGTACCGACTTTTATACCGAAAGGATAAACTACCGGTACTATTATCAGTCCGGCACCGACAAGGATTTCAGTCAGATTGTCCTTGATGGACGATTTGGAAGAATAATTGAATGTAGCCATATTCGGATATTAGTGAAGTTATTCGTTCGGTGATATTATTTTATGAAAAAGTACCAGATAAGCAGAGCCGCGGTGATGATTATGGACAGGACCGTCATGGCCGACCTGTATTTTTCGACAGCAGGCGATTCCTGCGGAGCTTCAAATTCCAGTATCGTAGGTGCTTGGCCTATCGCGCTATTAGGAATAGCCTCTATCTTGAACTCGTTGGGCTGTTTTTCAATGCCGATCAAGGCATAGGCACAATCAAGCTGATTGGCCTTTCTTGGCGAGAATACCGATTTGCTGAACAGGATGACGCCGTCATAATGATCGCTTATTTCCATTACCGAATCCATATCCCGTTGTCCTGTCAGTATATGACGGCCTGTATCAGGATCTACTATGTAATAGTCATAGCCACAGGACTGTACGGAATCATAACGGATTTCACCGATTTCCAGCGTATCCACTTCAGCCTTGATGCTCTGAAGGGTGGCCTCGTCAATTTCAGTCCCTTTCAACGGGCAGGCATACAGGCAATAGCGGCTGTCTTCGTGCATCACGGTTCTGATGGGATAGAGGTTTACTACTTTGCGGTTTTCCAGTTTGAGGTATGTCTTAGACAATTTGCCGATTGCTTTCCCGTTATAACCGGCCGGAACAGCACCTCCTTCAAGAATGGCTGACAGATTTTTAAGTTCGCTCATGTTGTAATTCTTTTTATTCGTTTTCGATTATTGTTGATTATTTGATTCCATTTTCTACAGTGAGACAGAAGTTCACCTCCCTGTACAGTTGTTCCAGCAGATGTTCGTCATCCAGCGACTTCCTGCCGGGACGTAAGAAACCGTCCGGAGTGTCGGATGCGTAGTAGAACATGTTCCCGTTGAAGGAGAGCATCAGGTCACGGCTGAAGGATTTCCGCAGGGCGGTCAGCTTCCGCATCATCGCCGGGGTGAGCACCATGCGGGCTTCCACCTCGTCATCCGCGTACACGGCAAAATGCCTCTCGAACTCCGGGTCTTCCAAATGTACGAATTTTGCCCCGTACTTTTCCTTCATTCCCTGGATTGTTTGCGCCAGGTAGCCGATTTTGTTTTCCAGATGGTCGGGCAGCAGCATCACGTAGCCCCTGAAGGTGCGGTTCAGCTTGCAGCACCCGAACATGCCCCTGAAACTGTGCATCGTGCTCTCTATCCTGACTCCGAATATCGGACGGATAAAATACTGGTACGGCACTTCAAGGAAGTTGAAGGCCGAGAAATCTTTCGAATTGGCTGAAGTCACACCGGCATCCACGACAGTCATCATGTCATTTCCGACGGGAATGTCAAGACGGCCGTAACAGGTCGAACTTACCGAATTGCCCGATGACAATGCCGTTCCGAACAGGCGGCTGTCCGCAAAGACTTTCGGCTGTATGGAACCGGAAGGATTGTACCTTGCTCCCGGGAACAGCAGGTAGATGATGTGGGCCATCGTGTAGGTTTCCCTCTTGTTCAGCGCGGCAAAACATTTCATGAATGCGAAATGAAGTACAAAAAATACGGCAAAGCCTATCATGAGGTATTTTCCCGTGGTGACGGAAGTCTCATAGTCAGTACGGTCCACGAGGAATCCGCCGAAGATACAGAAACCGAACCACACGACGGTACACAGATAGACAATGGAGGTCAGGATGCGGAACACAATCCGGAGCATCCTGATACGGGACATCTCTTTCTTCATGTGAAGGGAAATGCCCTTGAAATCTATATTCTGACTTTCTTCCATGCTTTACTTGAATAATTCTCCCACTTTCACTTCCTTGATCTCACTTTCCGGGAACTCTATCAACTCCTGCTGCTCATGCTTGCGCCAGGATGCGATTATCGACGACGGAAACATTTCAATGTAATTGTTATAATCGGTAGCAGCGGCATTGTAGGTGCGCCGGATTGCCTGCAGCTCATTCTCCATGTCCTCGATCTGGACCTGAAGATGAAGGAACTGCTGGTTCGCCTTCAGCTCCGGGTAGTCTTCCACCGCCACATTCAGTCTTGACAGAAGCGAGGACATTTCCGTACCGCTTTTTATCTGCTCGGACTCTGTAGCGTTCGAAGCCCTTGACCGCAAATCGGCAATGCGGGTGAGAATCTCATTCTCGTGCCCCATGTATGCCTTTACGGATGCGACAAGATTGGGGATCAGGTTATTCCTCTGTTTGAGGACCACGCAGATACCGCTTCTGCATTGCTTGACCCGGTTCTTCTTTGCAATAAGGCTGTTGTTAGTGAATACTGCCCATAAAATAATTATGAGCAGTACCACGATAATACATATAACGGCTATAATCATATTTTCAGATGGATTTAGACATACAATTCAGCCGGTATGACTCTGATTGTCCCTTCCCAGTAGAAGTGGGGGACGATGCCGTCTGAAGGAAGATAGCCTTGGGGAAGTTCCTTGTAATAAAGGACAAGTTTCCTTACTTCCACATCGGCGCCTTCCACGATTTCACCACTCAGTTTCACGGTTGACCAGCAGTCCTCCTCCTTGGCAAGACTGACTACGCCCTCACATCCGGGAGCTACCGGCTGCCTGCCTTCACACATGTTGCGCAGCTTTTCCATCACTCTCTTCAGCCATTCCACATCGTTCATGTGTCCCTTGTCCAGTGCGTATATGCCAATACCATGGAAAGAGTCGTCCTTGTGCTTCACGCCTTTCCACGCCTCTGCCGGGGCACTGACAATCCCCGCGTAAACGATATATCCTTCCGTGAATTTTCTCAACCACTTGCTTTTGCCCAGCCATGGTGCCTTTCCTGCAAGTTTCTTGAAGAACTCGGTCTCAGAACTGCGTGGCGTCTGCATGTACGGTTTCATCTTGTCAAGCTGTGTCGGGTTCTTGTACAGTTCCCTGTCTCGCTTGGCTTCTTCGGCCTCCTTTGCACGCCGTGCGGCCAGTTTCTCCCTGTATTTACTTACGTCAAGACCTTGTGCTTCCATTTGGTCAAGATCATTCTCTGTCATGGTTTTCTCCCATTCTGTTGCTGCATTTTTGAAAAGTGCCATAATCGTAAAACTTTTAAGATATTGTTGATCCTATTTTTTTCGGATTCTACCATTCGATTGCCTTCCAAGGGGAATCTTCTTTATTGAGAAGCGCTCCCACGACTTCATCCGCAGTCTCGTAGTCATCTGTTTCGCCTCTCCATATTCCGCGTCCCACGGCAAAGCTGTTGCCGTATTCTTCCCACGAATTGAAGGATTCCTTGGCTATGCCGGCAGTGGTTCTGATGGCTTCCCACATTTCGTCTTCATTGATGTAGCCGCAGATGAAAGCCCAACGGGCCATGTTCACGGCACGTACAAGGTCCCATGCCAGCACGGTTTCGGGCAGGTCCGCTTCCGTCGTTTCATTTACTCCCATTACAAATTCAGCTATCGTGAACGCATCGCCGATCTTGCTGTCCTCGTCCGCCTTTTCTTCCTCGGTGATGGCCTCGATTCCACGCTGGCGGATTTCAGTCAAGGCCGGATCCGCACCGGCATGTTGGCCTTCGTTCAGCAGCCATGAGATGGTCTCCAGGGCACTCTTCCTGTCAGTAACTTCCCACCATTCCTCAAGCATTTCCTTAAGGGTGTCCGTGCCTGCTGTACTTTCAAGGGAGTCCACGTTGTCATCGTTGTATAGGAACAGAGGTGCCCCATAAGCCAGAAGTCTGTTCTGTTCAGGTGTCAGGCTGTTGTCGCCCTTGCGGGTGATTTCCCAACCTGCATATACGTCAAAACCGTCCGAGAAATCCGGTAAACCTTCCGGCATGAATCCGGCATTCATTGCCTGCTGCATCATGTTCCCTGCGAACTCGATGTTTTTGCTGTAGGTCTCCATTATCGCCTCGGGATCCTGGGCGGATTCTGCCATCATCTTTGCCTGGTATGCCTGTGCCTCCGCAACTCCCGGGAACATCTCGGCCGAGTCCTGCATCAGCTTTTCATGCATCTTCATCAGGTCGGTGCCTTCAAATCCGGGTACGTTGCCATACAAGGCTTGCGCCTGTTCCAGTGCTGCTTTCATGGCCTGAGCCTGTGCTTCTCTTGCGATTTCCTCGGGTGTCTGAGGTGTCTTCTTGGTTTCTTCTGCCATATCTTTCTAATATTAAATTTGTTAATGAATATCTTACCTGTTTATTCCGCTCCGTTTTCAAGAAGTTTTTCCACGATTTCGTTGAAGCCGCGCTCTCCTGCATAGTACAGGGCGGTGTGCTGGAGGTTGTCTGAGATGCTAACATTCGCGTGAAATTCAAGCAGGACGGACACAAAATCGTTGTGGCCCTCCTTGGCTGCAAGAATAAGCGGGGTTTCCCCGTTGTCATTCTGTGCGTCAACCGCAGCTTTGGCCTTCAGCAGAGCCTCGCCTATAAAGCGGTTACCTGAAATGGCCGCGTAATGTATCGGGGCATTGCCGCTCAGCATAGCTTTGCCGGGATCGGCTCCGGTCCCGAGAAGAAGGTTGACCATGACAAGATTCCCCTGCATACAGGCGAGTATCAGCGGAGTCTCTCCGCCGTCATTCGTCGAGTCAAGCATGGACTTGTCTGACAGGAGCAGCGTGCGGACAATTTCACCCTGTCCGTTATACACGGCCTGATGAAGCGGGGTGTTGCCACGTGCATCCCGGTCATTCCCGCACGAGAGTCGGGCGACCACTTCCCGCAGCCCGTGGGCTGTGGCATAGTCGATGGCCTTGTGGCCGGAGGCATCGGCGACCTCCGTATCGGCTCCCTGATCCATCAGGAAAAGGGCGGCATCTGTACGCTTGTTGTCAAGCAGGCATATTAGCGGGGTTCGTCCTTCATTGTCCGTCACGTTGATGTCGGCCCCCTTCTGGAGCAGCTTCCCGAGGATTTCCTTGTTGCCGCTCCGTGCCGCCGCGTGGAGCGGGCTTTCGGAACGGTTGTTGATACATGACGCGTCGGCATCGTTGTCAAGAAGCAGAGCCACTATGTCCCTGTAACCTTTCTGACAGGCATAATAAAGAGCAGTGTTTCCTTCCTGATCCCTTTTGTTGATGTCAATTCCTCCCTTTTTCAGGAATATCTGGACAATGCTTTTCTGCCCGTTTCGGCAAGCATTGAGAAATGTCTGGTTGTTGTCCATATATCTTTGTTTAAGAATATTTCAATAATAGTCTTACGAGATTGTCATTGTTGTAGTCTGCCGCCACGTCCATGGCCGTTTTGCCTTCATTGTTTACGGCATTTACGTCAGGCAGCTTGAAGTCCAGCAGGAGTTCAATCGCTTTCTGTGCCATGCTGTCACGACAACATGCCGCCACATAATGCAGGAGGGTGTTTCCCCGGTTGTCCGTCTTGTTCACGTCAGCTCCGGCTTCGAGAAGCTTTTCGAGGATTTCCGTGGGGTCGTCAGAACCGGCTGACCAGCCGTAAGGCACATATTTTTCGTTCGCCTTATGACCACCGAAGAGAATCATCATGGGAGTTTGGCCGGAAAGATTGGCGGCGTTGGGGTCGGCCTTTCCCTTGAGCAGCCAACCGAATGCCGTTTTACCCAACCTGTAGCCGGTATGGCGGCAGGAAAGGGCAAGTGCCGTGTTGCCTTCCGTATCAACAGGAAGCTCGGGATTCCAGCCTTTTTCCTTCATCAGGTCAAGCAGCCCCTTGTAAACCTCGGTATCCTTGCAGAAATAGTCCTTACTCACCCATACCGAAAAAGCCGTCTCTTCATTCGGGAAACGGTAATTCGGATTCGCTCCGCCGTTCAGAATCATGGCCGGAGCATCCTGTATGCTGTCAAACCAACTGAACGCACAAGCGAGGGGCGACTTGCTTTCAAAGTCATACATATCCTTGTGCTCACACACCGTCTGCAGGTCTGCACCCGAACGCAGAATGGCATCCAGTGCCTCCATATCCTTCATGTACATAGCCTGGAATATGTCCATGTTGCCGTGCAAGGCCGAAAGTTCGTCAACATCGGGGTCGCTTCCGGAAAGGAAGGCCGCGATCTTCATCGCCTTGTTCTCTATGGCGGCATCCCAGGCTGTCTTTCCACTGTTTGACTTGTCTTCCGGATCGGCCTTGTCTTCTTCAACAAGCCTTCTGGCAAGTCGGTAGGCGGTTTCGCCATCATCCTCCAGCCTTGCAATCCTGCTCCTGATTTCCTCTATCTTGTTTTCGGGGTAACGGTATTGTACGGATTCGTCCAGTTCCTTTTTCGCGAACCGGATATCCCTTCTGATGTCGCCTGAAGCGGCACAAAAACCGAAAAGCACGTTCTCGCCGTTAAGGTCGGTTGAGTTGACGCGTGCTCCGGAATCTATGATCGCTTCCGCCATCTTGAAATGACGGTTCCTTATGCACTCGATAAGGGCCGTCGTATTCTTGGCCGAACGCGGTATATTCGCTCCTTGTTCTATGAGCATGACGGCTATTTCTTTCAGTTTGTCTTCATCTGCACAGCCGGCACTGGTTCTGCCGAGGATATGAATCGGGGTGGAACCGTTTGCATCCTTCGTGTTGGGTTCGGCATCACGTTCAAGAAGTATCTTGACCCCCTCCGTGTCTCCATACTGGCAGGCAAGATGCAACGGAGAACGGTCTTCGTACTGTTCGTCGCTGTCATCGACGGGCACTTCCCGGAGCGCCTGATGAATTGCATCCTTCGGCTGACTTGTCGAATAAAGTCTGTATATGTCACTGTATTTCATGGTTGTATGTTTTTTATCAGTTCTTCAATGTGTTGATATTTATTGCCCAAACGGGCGTGGATAGTCCGCACCTCCGTGTGCAGGTGCAGTCTGGCCGACACTTTCGCTTTCAGCCTCAACAGTTGTACGGCGGCGAGGTTATCGGGAGCATCCTCCGGCATGGGACAACCGGCAGGGCTTTTTTCGTATTCCCAGCGGAGGACGGCTTCCGGCAGGTTTTCCGGCAGACGTTCCGTTAACGGTGGCAGCAGCCTCTCCGCTTCCAACAGCAGGGAACGGCAGTCATTATACAGAGCAAGGTAGTAGTAGCATAACGCCTTGTTGTAAAGTGTCGGCAGGTCAGACTTTCCTGCCTGCGTGAAACAGGAGAAGGCAAAGGCATATTCGCCACTTACCATATAGGTAATACCTGCGGAAAAAAGTTCTTTTTTCTGGGATTCAGGCATGGTTTGTTTATTTCCATATATTCCAATCATAGATACTTAAACACTAAAAGAGATTTCAGACTGTTATGGGTGGAAACAAAAAACCGACGATATTCGGGCGCAGAGAACGCTCCCCAGTACCGTCGGACCATAAAAATATCCTGCCTTTTTTGAGACAATATGGCAGAGGATGAGTATTTATAGGAACTTTTGTCGTAAGACAAGGATAACCCCGGATAATTGATTCCGGTAATCCATTGTAAATTAAATGTTTTATTATATATTGACGCGCGATAATTGTGTGTGTGTGTGTGTGTGTGTTTACACGAATTTTCCACACTGCCAAATTATTAATACACTTTTTAAGGGAATATGTAAGGTAACTAATGCACACAAGAAAAACGTCCGCTTTATGCGAAGCTTCGCTCAAACAAATATCATTTGTTAAAATCGAGCGACATTTTACAATGTATCCATTGTCATACATATCAGTTTATTAGAGTGAATACTTCTTCAAATACAAAAATAGAAAAATGTTTTGTTCTGCAATGAAATAACCGACACTTTTTTCAGGGAAAACATTAGTGTCCCGTTAAAATGGGACGAGTTAAACAATTAATCAAATAGCCCCGGAATAAGGGGATTATTTAGATCTTTGACATCATTGAAATTAGTCTTATCGAACAGGTCACGCAAGTGGGTTTTGTCAGTCAATGATATGCTGAGAATTTGCAAAACTTCATAGGTTGAGCGTTTCAACTTCATATCATGTTGGACAATAGCCACAAGGCAGTATGTGATAATAGCCACACTGATTTGTATGCGAACAGCGTTCTCTGTTGTGCCCCAAAATTTCTTTATCTTGAGATGCTGCTTGAGCCATTTGAAGAACAGCTCGATTAACCATCTTTTCTTATAAAGATTGGCGATATCCAGTGCAGAAAGTTGTTTTGCATTTGTCAAAAAAGTGAACTCACGGTCATCTTCTTCATCGTAATATCGGACGAGTCTGAATGACTCAGGATATTTCTTCTCGGAGAGATAGCCGGTCAGTTTCACTTCCGCATCTGTCATTATATTCTTTGGCATTCTTCGCTTCCATTGGACTGTCTTATACTTTAAATTCGTCTTGGCTCTGACAACAAAGAAAGAGTCTGTAAGATGTATCTTATAGAGTTCTTTAAAGGAATCATAAGCCCTGTCGAAGATATAATAAGCATTTGGTTCATAATGGATTGAAGACAGTAATGTAGAATCATGCTTTGATGCAGTGGTTACGGTATAGAAGGCAGGAACTTGTGCTTCAATGTCATATAAGACATGAGCCTTAACTCCTCCTTTCTTGTTTCGGAACTTTGCCCATGGGAATGTTGCAAGACATAACGGAATCGTTGTTGAATCAAACGCATATTTCTTTCCGGAAATGTCAAGGATGTTGGTCGTCCGCTTCTCGCAGGCTTCCTTCATCATATAGAATGCAAATTCTTCAAAAATTCTATAATCACGGTTCCGGTTGGCTGTCGCAAGAGTTGTCTTGGCTATCGGTTCACGACCTAACCCAAGATGATATTGCTTGGCCCTATGCGCCTCGAAAGCAACGATTAAGTCTCGCAGGCTCTCACGGTTACTCAGTTGTCCAAACATCATCGCGAGCATCTGATTCCAGCAAGTGAAATGTTTCACATATCGGTTGCCACCATACTTGCGAACATAGTTGTTAAACTGAGTCCTGTTCAGAAAAGCGGTTAATTGAGAGAATACGTATTTGTCTTGGAACATAGCAGCCATTTGTATTAGACTGCAAAGTTGCAAAATCAAGTCCGTTTCATTTCAAAAAACCGTGTAATTGACTATATTTCAATAATTTCAAAGAACTATTTATCCACTTTTACGGGACAGTAGTGCAGGGAAAAATAAAAATGGCTTTATTATAATTGCCTTGTACCATAGAAAACGGGCAGAGAGCATGCAGTTGCTCATCTGCCCGTCCTGTAGGGAGAACCGTTTCATGCCGCTATCGGATTCACTTTCAATGTAGTCTGAAAGATGAACGCCTCTACTTTCATGTTGATTATGAAACATTGTTGGTGTGCGTGATAAGACTTCATGCCTTATTCAAACCTAAATCCAACGGGCACAAAAACAAGTAAATAATTATTCAATGTCTTGAGATTATTAAATACCGCAAAGGCAGTAAGGAATATAGCAGATTGGATTATTCTAAAAGGCCAAATTTATATCTTCTTTTGGCGGCATATTACAAGGAACTTGCCACCCGTTCAGGGGGGCTCTTGTGGAAACGGAACTAACAAACAAGCAGTAATTTCGTTTCTTGTTCATGGTAAAGACTACGACAACAAATCCGGTAGCGGTATTTACTGTTATTTAGGTCAGCCACGGGTTTCGATACGGGTCATAATCTGTTTGGAAAGTAGCCAGTTGCCAATCGGTAACCGGCTTTTTCGTGTCATCGACTTTACGGGGGATTTGTGGATTAAGTCGCAATTTGGCGGCATCATTAAGCCATTTCATGCTGTCCTCGTAATCGCGCATACGGACAACACTGACATTATTCGGGGCAATGAGTTTCGTGAGCTCGTAGATAGCCAATCGAACCATATGCTTCTTGAGGTTGTAGTTTCGTGGATCGTGTAATGATAGGTTTAGACCGACTTGCGGCGTGTCCGCGTTCACATCCGTTTCCGGGTAAAATACCCGTCCGTCATAAACTACATATTCGTGTTCCGACAATTCGTAGGCATTGTATGATGAATCGTAATCGGCTATGGCTCCCCAGCAGTCGGAAACCATCGGGTCAAGATTGTAATCGAAACCTTCAAGCGTCATCAAAGTATAGAATGCTCCTTCATACTCGACGACTGCCCACAGAGGATACTCGACAGGCTGCCATAACGAGGCTTCCGCCTCGATCCAACCGCCGACCAACGGGATACGGACATCATCGAACTTGTACCCGTTTTCATTAAGACAAGTATAAACAATGCCGTTATAATTCACTTTATCTCCCGGATAATAGGTGTTGAACTGGGAATAATTTACAACTTGTCCCGCATCGACACGGATATCAGAACTCTCTTCCCAATAGACAACCGTTGCCGGCTTGCGATAGCCGCTGACGGAGCGTATCACCTCATGGATTTGTCCCTCGAAATAGACATGCACACCCACGGGATAGGTAATCCGACGGTCGTATTCGGCGATATATTTTCCTTTTGCAAGTTCCTTTTCAATCTCGTAGTTCTCCGACAAATATTCCACGATACTCATCTCCGTCGATTCTTCCGCCTGGATGAATCGTGCATCATTGCCCCGCGTGAGTTGTGCCAGGGCTTCCGGAGTAATTATCCCAAGATAGTCGTCATTATTGAGAAACCGTCTGTACATATCCTTGTTCCGTTATTAGTATGAAAATCCTTCCTGAATTACCGATGTGGATACCACATACCCGTTCCCGTCGCCTCCGCTCTTGAACTTGTACCAGCTGTCACGCAGGTAGTAACAGAGCAGGTAGTCAAGGCAGTCGGACAAGTGCCCGTACCGTTCATATTTGACACCGGTTTTCGGGTCGGTGGTCTTCTGTTTGCTCTTGGTACCGTCCTCGTTACGAAGCTGGTAAATCAGATCCTGGGTAAGTTTGCGACATTTGATATCGATTTGTATCTCCCAGCCTTCATAGCCCCCGAATACCTCGTTGACGAACTCGCACCGTGTAGCCTGCGGAGGCTGCTTGCGTAATAGCTTTACCTTCGGTCGCAGGATTCCTCTGCCGAAAGTGTCCGTGATGATGGTATAGTTGTTGATGCCGTCCTCGTTGGTGGTGGAGCGTTGTAACCCGGAAGGGTCACCGGTCACATCCACTCCGCCGATATGCTTGTCCCGGTAAAGTTTTAAGCGTACTTTCCGTGCCAACGCAGGTGTGTTGTTCTCCTTTTCCTCCGGCTTGCCGAGTATCTCTTCCAGTATATAGACCTTCCTGTTTTCATAGTCTATTTGTGCGGAGAGCACCGACATTTGGGGGGCAACATTGAAGTCCCACACCGTGATGAGCGGCTTGGTCGGATCGTATGCTTTTTCTTTCAGTCCGGTAACGAGATGCCGGGAGCCGTCGAAACTGTTATAAATCGCCATATCGTTGGCTTCCACGAAATCCCAGTTGCCATAGAGCAGGCGTTCCTTTGTCGCCTGATCCCGGATCTTGTTCAGGGCCGCCTCGTACACCTGACGGAAAGCGATATTCGGGTTGTCAAACACGGAAAAAGGTATATACGCTTCACCCTCGCGGCAGATGACCTTGTCTCCGTTTTCGTCCTGCACGAAGCGGGAACGCACCCAGTTAATCGTCGGATTGGTGGTGAGCAGCATTCTCGGGGTCTTGAATGTCTCATGGGTTCTCCAGCGGAGACGGGAGAACAGTACTTCGACGGCCCGTTCCGAGATTTCCGACACCTCATCCACCATGGCGATGGTATATTCCGAAGAGCCGAAACGCTCGAAGTTGGGGTCGCTGGGGATATCCGCCATCTCCTTCATGATGATGACCGAGTCATTCCAGAATGTGAGCGTGCCTTCGAGGTTGTTTATCTTGTAGTTTGTATCCTCTTTCAGTCCCCAGTCCTTCAGAATCGACTTGATGGTGTTCCATGTCGATTCCTTTAACGACTTGAGTGTCTTACGGGCCACCACCGCACGGATATTCTCGAACCGAATACATGAAGACACCAGCCAAACGCTGCCGATATACGATTTTCCGCCGCCGGCCGCTCCGCCTCCCAGTATCAGCTGCGGCAGGTTCTGCGACTTGCAATGCCTGCATTGAGGCCTGTACTGAGGGTTGCCTTGCTGGTCATAACCGATAAGGATTTGCTCGATCTCCCCGCCACAATGGGGACAATAGTTCGGTTGCAACAGTTTCCAGAGTTCATACTGCCGTGGGGACGGTTTGAACTCGATGCGCAGGTTTCTGGGTGGTTTGAGCCTGTTGACCGCCATTCGATTTATATAATCTGAATGGTTATGTCCCTTTCGGACTCGAGCATGGCATACAGTTTTTGGAATGTAGTACGGGATTCCAAAACTTTTCCCTTGACCGTATTCTTTCCCACGATGATACAACCGGCGGAATCTCCCTCGGTGTTGCCTGAATGGATCAGGATGCCGAGGAAATGAGGTACATCGTGCAGATATGGCATTTTTTTCTTGTACTTGGGGCTGTACTGAAGGGTAACTTTATAAGTCCCGGCAGGAATGGCGGTCTTGGAATAGACCTTTTCCTTGCAGGTACAGGAACGGCCGCGAGGAGTATCCGGACAGGTTGCCGGAAGTTCCCTCACGGCATCTTCGATGGTATTACAGAAAAATTTGCCGTCGATGGACAGGTCGCCTATGGTATAGGTCTGACCTTTGAATTTGCGGTTGAGTGTCAGCTTCATACTTCGATACTATTTGTATCGAAAGAGTAGAGACGGACGCCGGCTAATGTTTATTATATGTGTTTGTAAAAGGAGGATATTTCAGGAAATGATGTATCTTTGTGAACGGATTGACAGTATTTAATCAAGAGTTAATATGACAAAAGCGGATATCGTCAGGGAAATAGCAACGCAGACCGGTCTGGAGAAGCAGGTCGTGTTACAAGTTGTCGAAGGATTCATGGATAGCGTAAAGTCTTCCATGATAAACGGCGAGGAGGTTTATCTTCGCGGCTTCGGTTCTTTTATCATCAAACACCGTGCGGAAAAGACAGCACGCAACATAAGCAGGAATACCACGATAATAGTGCCTGCCCACAATATCCCGGCATTCAAACCGTCAAAAGCCTTTGCAGGAAGGATGAAATCAGACAAATAAGGTGATTATATGCAACAGGAGCGTTATTCAGATGCTCCTGTTACTTTATACAGGGCAACGAGGTTGGTATTGTCCGATTGGAACAGGAAACGGCCGTTGCTTAAAAGGCATTCGTGGATGGTGTTGTCATTAGGATCCGACTCCAATAAAGCCCCCGCCTTGTTTTCATCGATAAGCAGCATTTCTATGCCTTGTACGGTGGCGGCAGTTGCATCAGCAGGAATTTTCAAAAGTTCATCCATCAGATTCATGTCGTTCATAATATCTCCGTATTTGGCTTGAGTCCCGTCAAGCATTCAATGTACCAAGACCAAAAAGCGTGGGACATAACCCGTAGCACCGAGGTTCTGGTAAACCTATCCGCAAACAAGTTAAGCCCACGCAAAAGCATAGGCGAAAACTGTTTGTCCTGCGGATAAGTGAAATTTACCAGATTTCGGTGCATGACAAAAGCTAACGCTTTCCGTATTTTATTATGTCGTTCTGCCAATATGGTTTTTATGCCGCATCTGCAGAAGAACCGGCCATTATGTGATAACGACCGGACGTGTAAAGGTTATTTTTTAGACTCTTCCAAGGAAAGCTTACGAAACTCTTTCATCAGTTTTTCCAGTTCCAACGAGGTCTTACGGGCACGGGTCCCTGCGGCCTTGTTGTTATGTAAATATTGACATAACAACAATTAGGTAAACACTATTATAATGTAAAGAAGCGGTTGGAATATATTATGTTCCAGCCGCTTCCTAATTATTTTCTTTACATAATTTTAGGATTTGTCATGGATTTCAACCACTCTTTAATAGATGTGTTGTTTACCCAAATAGCATCTTCTGGTGGAACAATTTCTTTACTGGCCGCTTCAATAGCTTTTATTCGACGAGAAGCGGATAATCTTGCATATATTTCAGTTGTTTGAATACTGGAGTGACCTAAAAAATCCCGTATAACGATTAGATCCGTTCCATTCTCAACCATAGCCATTGCAGTAGAATGTCTGATCTTATGAGGGCTGCAATCCTTTGGGATGAGAGATGAATTCACCGTCCTCGCTTTATTCGCATATTTTGTTAGTAAATGATTGATCCCTTGTCTTGTAAACATTTCATCCGAATGATTTACAAAAATTGGTTTATCCAGATTTTGCGGGAGCATGGATCGGCTTTCTTCCAAGTATTTTTCAAGAATAGATGCCAAGTGCTGTACGATTGGCACATGCCTTATTTTATTTCCCTTTCCATGTATAGTTATATGCTTTGGAGAACTCATTGAAATATCCCGTCCCCTTATTTTGATTAATTCACTAACTCTGATGCCTGTTGCATACAACAATGAGAACATTGCATAATCTCTTTTCCCTTTGTACGAAGACCTATCTATCTGAGATAGTAACAGTTTAATCCCCTCCGGTTTAAGATAAGATACGTCTTTAACAAAAGATTTTTTCATTTTAATATTCTGAATTTGTATTACATTATCAAGGCATTCAGGAAGATCGTACTTCAAAAAAGAAGAGAAACTCTTAAAAGCAGCGAGCCGCTGGTTACGTGTAGACGTTGATACTTTCTTTTCGCGCTCCAGCCACAAGAGAAATGATTGCAGATTTTGAACATTGATATGCGTTAGTTCTATTTTCTCCGGTCGTATATTAAGGTGATTTTCCATGTAGTCAATAAATTGTATAAAAGCATAGCGATATGTTTCTATTGTACGTGCAGAACAACCTCGATCATTAACTAAATAATCACGGAAATAACGGTAAAGCGCACCGGCAAAATCAGTTCGTTTCATATTAGCTATTTTTCAAATATTTCATCAAGATTTTTTTCGAATTTTTCCTTGAGATATGGATACATGCTGATAGTCAATCTCAGATAACCTTCCGTAGCATAGATACTGTCATGTCCCAGGTAAACAGACATAATTGGCAAAGCAGCATACATATCCATCCCTGAATCAATAAGTTGTTTAAAAGACTTTACGGCAAAAGTGTGGCGCCAATCATGCACTCGTTTTCCGTATCGTCCACTACCTCTATTCGGTATGCCTGCATGCCGAAGAATATCGTGATGTATTGCCGCAACTGTTGAAGCAGAAATATTCTTGCCGTATAAAGAGGAGAATATATAGTCATCATCCAATAAAGCGTAGAACGTTTTGTCGGCAAATGCTCTCATAAGTTCTATTAAACTGTCGGACATAACCACATAACGCTGTTTTGAGTTTTTAGTCTCGGATAATTTTATGATACCTGCATCTAAATCGACATCCTTTTTCTGAATCTTTATCGTTTCGGTCATACGTGTTCCACAGCATAACATAATTCTGAATAATACAGGTAATTGGATCTTATGCTTTCTATTTTTTATCGGTTCATATCGATCCAATGCAACGAAATATTTTTCAATTTCTTCGTCCGTATAAATATGAGGAGTGAATTTTGATTTAGGGTGTTTGATGTCTTTAAATTGGAATACCGGAAATCCTTGTATGAACAGATATTCAAAAAATCGTTTTGTTATATTAATTCTGTCATATTGTGTGCTTTTTGATTCATTCTCAAGTTGTTGTTTCCATTTGACGGCTTGATCTCTGGAAAAAGAGATGTTCGTAATTCCTTCTTGGATAAAGAAGTTATCGAGGTTCTTGAGATGCACATAATCCGGATACATATATTTTATCCCGCTATTCTCTCTATAATCTAAGAACTTGGAAATATGTTCTGCAAAGGCTGAATAATAATTAGGTCTACCCATATGCCACCTCCTTTCCTTAATATGCCATATGGTTATAATAGATACTGCGTACAACTGGAATCTGTAAACTGCATTTTCTTAATTGGTCAAAGTCGATTTGCAAATATGTTTTGGTTGTTTCAGCATAACTGTGCCCCATGGTCATACTGATTATATAGTATCCAGCTCCATGCTTTAACAGATTTGAAGCAAAGCTATGCCGAAGAGAATGAGGACCATGTTTCTTTTTCTGCCAATTCGAAATATTCGAATTCTTAAAAGCGCCTTCCACTATGGAATAAATCCCGCCGGATGAAAGCCGTAACCCTTTACGTTTAGAGTCATGTCGTACAATAATCACATCATCTCCACCCGGAGGCCGTCCGTATTTCAAATATTCAATAATGGCATTACCGATAGACGGAATAAGAGGATAAGAAACCGGAATATCTGTTTTTTGTTGGTTAAACAATATCGTGTTCGATTCCCAATCGATGTGTTTCAAACTCAAACTCCGGATATCCGATGCTCTCATACCATATTCTGAAGCCAATAGTAAAATAAGATAATTCCGTTTCCCCAACGGTGTACTTCTGTCAACGGATGAGATTAGATTTTTAATTTCTTCTTCGGTATATGTTGTAGGCAGCTTTGATGCAGCACGAATATAAGGCTCTTTGAGTATGAATATTGATAAATCCCCTTTCGTAATACCTGTTTCATACAGGTATCGGTAAATGTTGCGAAGAACGCCTTTGTACCTTACTCGGTTGGATTTTGATTCGGACGTAATAAAATCTTCAAAAAGCGATGATGAGACTTCCGCCAAATTAACTCCTCGTGCCCATAAAAAAGAATCGAATTTAGTTGCAACCCGTTTGTGGGTTTCCACTGTGGACGGTGTGAATTTGAGTGTCGATATGCACCAGTCGATATACGGATAAAAGACATCACCAAGTTTTGTCTTAAAAATTTTTTGGTGAGAGGGTGTATAATTTTCGAAATCTTCATCTCTATATATCGACAGAAGCATTCGAATAACCCGCAGTTTACGCCTCTGTTCTGATGTTAAAGATGGGGCCAGATAACGTGTCCCTATAAATTCGTCACAAAATTGGAAGGCATTTTCTTCGTTAAATTCTTTAAGACCTTTTTTATCCCACCATTTTTGTATGATACGACAGATTTTCGAATAATCATAAAAAGTTCCCTGACTATAACCTCTGTCAATCAATTCACATCGATATGCATCGATAATTTCCGAGATGGATTTATTCGTTTTACACATAACTTGTAGATTTAGAATTTACTAAAGCTACAAATAATTATGTAAAGAAAATAATTAGGAAGCGGCTGGAACATAATATATTCCAACCGCTTCTTTACATTATAATAGTGTTTACCTAATTGTTGCCTTTTTCAATCTGAAGTGCCGCATCCGTGGAGAATGTAGCATATACTTCCTGTATTTTTGAAACCAATTCTTTCATATAAATTCTATTTAAGTTATTGACCACAAAGGTAATGAAAATAATCGAGAATAAGAGCGATTTTGTCAATATTGCAAATATCACATTGGTAATCAATGACTTTTAACAGCCATTACACCGTATGATTTATCCATCAGAGAAATTGTCAAGGTGTTTACAACTTTATGGATATGTCTGGTCAGAACATTTCTTCCATCTGCCGCTTGATTTCTTCCCGCTTTGTATTCTTGTAGTAATGCTTATAGATGGTCAATGGGCTGTTACCAGCCATCTCTGCAACCACATACGGATTATTACCGGCATCTACCATCTTCGATATGAAAGAGCCACGGGCGGAATACCATGTGATGTTTTCTTTAATGCGCAGCATCTTGCATGCTTTCGTCAAGGTTTGTGAAAGGCGTGTGGAAATTTGCTTGACACGTGTAGTCTTCTTGGAAGTGGTCGTGTGTTTATGAGTAAAAACAGGAAATACATAATTTCCATAACTTTGCCCACGGTATTTATTCATGATGGCTTTTGCTTTACTGAGTAATTCCGGTTTGGCTGTTTTGGGAAACTTGATACGTTCATAGACGATGCGGTCTTCCTGGACCAAATCCCATGTCAGGTTACATACATCGACATTCGCCATACCTCCGGTATAGTAGCTGAACAGGAACAAATCAAGATGCAACTGCTCTTTTTTCGTAAACAAGGTACGGTCAACATTTGCGATTTTAGCTATGACTGTTTCCGGAACTGCTCTTGAAGTGGTTTCCGGCCAATTAATATCATCACCGAGACAGAGGAAGTTATCCATATTCACCCCGTACATCTCTTTCTTTTCTGCCTGCCTGCATACGGCACGGAGCAACCTTAGTTTGTGTGTAAGTCCGGCCTTGTTGCCATTTCTGATACCTCTTTCTTTAAGCCAAAACGCAAAGTCAAGAAGAAACTCTTCTGTAATATCCGTAAAGAAATAAGAGGAAAAGGCTTTTTCATATTTTTCCTTTGTAAACGCCTGCAGTTCACGCTTGAGATAGACATACCGTTTAGCATTGGTCGTGCTGTCGACAATCTGACCGTTCTTGATGCGTTTCTTGTTTTTGAATGTCTCTTCAAGATAATCGATCATCTGCTGGACACTCTTTACTTTGACCTCGGGTTTGGCCGCCTTGATTTCATCGAAGCAATGTGATAGCTGGACGGGCGACCAGTTCCTGCCTTCCATCTCCCAGGTATCGGCGACATGCAGATATTTGGTTCGCAAATCGAAAAGCAGTTTGTTCTTGGTAGTGGCCTCCGCACTCCCTACACGGAAACTCTGAGACTTGACATCCCAGTCTTTTAATAGCCCTGTGATGTTTATAACCTTCGGCACACGGGCGTAACCGGTCTTGAAGAAAATTATCTCCAGCTTGACCATCTTGGTGTCTTTCGGGTTCTGCTTACCCCTGATGTTAATCGTGTACATAGACTGATAACGAGTTAGTTAATGACTTATTATTAATTCGCATTAGTAGGAATCAATTGGTATTAATTAACCTACATAGAAACCTACATGAAAAGAGTAGTTTCCTTAGCGAAATAATGTTTATACGGATAAATCCGTACTTGTGTCATTTACTAACTCGTTATCAATCAACTATTTTTCCTAATCACAAAAGTTGTGTCCGAAAAAAGGGTGTGCCATATAGACGCTGCCCTTTTTCTTATATCTATTCTTGTCAGATTATCCTCTCACAATCTCTTCATTTTCCTTATCCCAGTACATCGTGCGTCCTTCCAGATAAGCATGCGTACCCATGTGGGCGGTCATGGCTTCCTGGAATGCAGCATCGATGTTACAGCTGGGCTGTTTTCCCTGGCGGATACATTCCAACCATTCACGGATGTGGAGATGGGTCGTGTCGAAACGTTTACCGCCTACATAAGTATAAAGCAAACCGCGCTGGGCGAAGTACAACTCCGTAGGCGACGTGATGGCATCCACCGAATTTTGTCCCGGCACATAGGTGTAGAACGGCTCGTTCGGCTTGATGATCCCCTGGTCGATCTTGTCTTTATAGATTTCGGAAGCAGGGTCGGCCTTTAAGGTAATCGTATTGGAAAGCTCCATCTGGGCATCATGCCCCATGATCACTTTTCCACGCGGACGGTTGCTTGCCAGTGTGGCACTGTACAACATCGTCATATCGCGGTCCGGAAACTCAAAGGTAGTCTGCAGCACATCCGGCACGGTACGTCCGTCCTTGAAGAAGTAGACACCACCGGAAGAGGTAGCCGAATGAGGGATCCCCACACCGAATATCTGATTGATGGCATCATACTCATGCGTCAGCAAGTCGCCGCTCAATCCTGTACTGTAATCCCACCAGCAACGCCAGCGGAAGAAACGTTCGAGGCTGAACTTGTCGCGGGGATCGGGACCGATATACCGTTGCAGGTTGTTCGATGTCATATAGTCGGTATATTCCTTAATACGTTCTTCCGGTCCCTCAAACTGTTTCCAGTCGATCGTTTCCGGGGAAGCACCGTCGATCAACGGATACACCCAGGCACCGTTCGGATCGTTGCGGTTGGTACATACTTCAATCAGCGAGACTTTACCGATCAGCCCCTTGTCGATGATCTCCTTGGCACGGATATAACTGTCTGTCTGACGGCCCTGGTGTCCCAACTGGAACACGATACCGGTTTCTTTCACCACTTTACGCACCTCATATGTTTCGGGGACTGTCCATGAAAGCGGTTTCTCTACATAGACATGCTTACCTGCTTTGGCAGCTTCCATCGCCATCGTACTGTGCCAATGGTCAGGAGTAGCGATGATAACGGCATCGATATCGTCAGCCGCCAGCAACTCCTTATACGTCCTGTAACGCTTCGGAGCTTTGCCGAACTTACCGTTCGATCCTTCCCGGTGAATATTGGATGCAGCCAGTGCAGCCGCCTCACCATACACATCGAAAATGTCGCATACGCCGGTCACCTCGATATTCAGATCGTCCTGTTCCAGGAACTGCTCGTAACGTTTGTCTTTGCTGTCATTCTTCGCCCCTTCGATCAGTCCGTCGATCCAGGAAGGTTCGGCAAAGCCTGCCGCACGCATCAACTGTTTACCGCGGATACCGAATCCGATCATCCCGATACGTATCTTTTTTCCGTCCAGCTGAGCAGGGATCATATGATGTTCCTGATCGAAACGGAAAGCGCTGCCCAGGCTCTTCGATTCCTTATCGTGCTTTTGTTTTCTGTATACGCCATAACCCAACGCACCCAACACAGGGATGGTAGCCAATGTCTTCAGGGCATTACGACGGCCTTCCGATTCGGGGCCTTTACTTTCTTTCGGAGTATTGTTCTCTGTTGCCATGCTGTTACATTAATTTGAGTTTAGACAATAAGGGGATCGCCTTTTTCAGGTAGCGGTCCAGCCCGATAATATGAGAGGTGGGGAAAGCCAGCAGTACAGCCAGTGCCGCCATCTCGACGAGATTCTTGTCTATCCACAGGTATGAACCTTCAAACGGCATCATATATTGTGCGCCGATGAAAGAAGGATGGGAAAGGTAATAAAACGCAAGCAATACCATTGCCCCGATAGAAGAGAGTTTACTGAAAGCACCCGTTATCAGTCCGAGACCGATCAACAGCAGCGCCCATTCATTCAGCGCATTTACCATGTTCATCATAGCCGGATCACTAGCCAACCCGGCAAAAAAGTCAGACATAAAACCTTTGGAATCGAGGAGGTAAGGAAGCGACGTCCATTTGGGATTCAGGATCTTCACCAGTCCTTCGTAGGCAAAATGCCAGCCAATGAATAATCGCAGGACGACCATCGCGGTCAGCTGCGCAGAAGTGTAAGAATCTTTCTGTATCATTTCATGTATTTGATTTAACCCCGCAAATATAGGGATAAAATCCGGAGATAAAAGACATGAAAAGATTTATGATACTACAACTTGCTACATTTAACCATAATTTTACTACCATCGGCAAGGGTTGTAGCAAAAAGATACACATTTCCCCCATCCGTTATCTTTGTTCGTTTGCGCAATTCTTCGACGGACAACGGAAAATTGCGGACAGTCATATTCGCCTGAGGGATGTCTTTGGATAAACTTTTACATAGTTTTCCGGAAAAAGGATAGACTTCCTCGACAACGAAGCATCTGCCGGGAAAGTCTTCGACCACGGTATCCGAGGTGTAGAGATGGCTGCTTACATGCAGTTTCTCCAGCCCGAAACGGGTTGCCACACACTTGAAGGCTCCGGCTTTCAGCAAAGAAGCATTGGGTTCGTAAAAGAAACGGCCGATCCGGTTTGCCGGATGCAGAAGCTCGGAATATTCTTCTTCCAATGTAAAAGTAAAAGCATCTTCCCTCCCGCTGCTGTCATAATTGATGCAATGGATAGCCGGTGAGGTGACTGCACTCCCGCGTTCTATAACAAATAAAAGTTCCTTACATTCATTCTTCACTGACAGAACATGTATCTGAATCGTTCCGGGTAACAGTTCAAGTGTTTGCCGGATATCGGCCATCGGAGATAACTTCGCAATCACTTTGGGAGCACGGAGAAACAGGTCGGGCAAAAGAGCTGGCAGATCCGGTTCGCAATCGGGTAAGGCATAGACACGTTTGTTGCCTTCGCCACGACGGGCGGGATCGATATAAAAGACATCGACCTGGGGCAAACGGGATAAAAGCTCCGTGCTGTCTCCTTCGATCACCGTTATATTATCCGCTCCCAAGACGGAGAAGTTATTCCGTGCCGCCTCGCAATATCCGGGGAAACGTTCGATATAATCGACATGACGGACCCGGCGGGAAAAATAATAACTATCGATTCCCAGCCCGCCGGTCAGATCGCACAGCGTTTCGTTCTCCTGCACCAAACGTTGCTTATAAAAAGCGGTCTGCTCGGACGAACATTGTTCGGCGGATATCTTCGAAGGGAACAATAAAGCATCATTGGCATACCATGAAGGCAGCTTCTCCCTGATCTGGCGGCGGGCAGCAATCTGGTCTGCCGCAAAAGGAACGTCGATCGAAGGATAACGGGAAGCACTCAACAAGAGACGTGTCAAATCATCCCCTGCATGCTCTTTTACAAATCTCCGGAACTCATCAGTCTGTTTCATGCCGCAAAGATAAGAAGAATTCCTGTATATAGATTTTTTCAAAAAAAAGTAGCAAATCATTTGCAGTTTGTCAGAGAATATCTATATTTGCTGCCGTAATAACAGAAAAAACAATGACAACATTTATAGTAAATACATTTTGGTGGTGGCGCTCTTTACTCCTCAAACGGTCGTAAGGAACGCAGTCCTGTGTATATACTAGTCAAGATATCATAGAAAGGTCTGTCGCACTTGCGACGGGCCTTTTTTCTTTTTACAGCATTCACGAAATACAATTAAAACAACATAGCAAAAAGATGAAAACGTATCAAGTTGACAAAAACGGTTATTATGGAGAGTTCGGCGGAGCATATATCCCCGAGATACTTCACCAGTGTGTGGAAAACTTACAGAACACTTATCTGGAAGTACTGGAAAGCGAAAGTTTCAAACAGGAATTCAATCTGTTACTCCGCGATTACGTAGGCCGTCCCTCTCCTCTTTACCTTGCCAAACGGTTAAGCGAAAAGTATGGCTGCAAGATCTATCTGAAACGGGAAGACCTGAATCATACGGGTGCCCATAAGATCAATAACACGATCGGACAGATCCTGCTGGCACGCCGTATGGGTAAGACACGCATCATCGCAGAAACAGGTGCCGGACAGCATGGTGTGGCAACAGCAACCGTCTGCGCCCTGATGAATATGGAGTGTATTGTCTATATGGGTAAGACGGACGTGGAACGCCAGCACGCCAATGTGCAGAAGATGGAGATGCTCGGAGCAACAGTCGTTCCGGTCACATCCGGTAATATGACCCTGAAAGATGCAACGAACGAAGCGATCCGTGACTGGTGTTGTCATCCCTCCGATACGTATTATATCATTGGTTCTACCGTAGGTCCTCATCCTTACCCGGATATGGTAGCACGTCTGCAATCCGTTATCAGCGAAGAGATAAAGAAGCAACTGCTGGAGAAAGAGGGACGGGATCATCCAGATTATCTGATCGCTTGTGTGGGAGGAGGCAGTAATGCAGCGGGGACTATTTACCATTTTGTCGATGATGAACGCGTGAAGCTCGTACTGGCGGAAGCCGGGGGAAAAGGAATCTGTTCCGGTCAGAGCGCCGCTACTATCCAATTGGGAAAGAAAGGCATTATCCACGGAGCACGGACACTGGTGATGCAGAACGAAGACGGGCAGATAGAAGAACCTTACTCGATTTCCGCCGGACTGGATTATCCGGGTATCGGTCCGATCCATGCGAATCTCTCCGTTACTCACCGGGCTTCCATCCTGGCTGTCGACGACGATGAAGCGCTGGAAGCGGCCTTCGAACTGACACGACTGGAAGGGATCATTCCCGCTTTGGAAAGTGCACATGCACTGGGGGCACTCAGTAAAGTGAATTTCAAACCGGAAGATGTGGTGGTACTGACTGTTTCCGGACGTGGGGATAAAGATATGGACACTTTTATTAATTATAAATTGAAAATTGAAAATTGAAAATTGGCTACACGATTCAATCTTTAATTTTCAATTTTCAATTTTCAATCTTTAATTTTCAATTATTATGCACTATCATTTCAAAGCGATAAGCAAACAGGTCTTAGGCGACCTGCATACTCCCGTAAGCATTTACTTAAAAGTACGGGATATCTACCCGGAATCGGCGTTACTGGAAAGTTCCGACTTCCACGGAAATGAGAACAGCCTTTCTTTCATTGCTCTCTGTCCGTTGGCCAGTATCGGCATCAACAACGGTGAGAGTACAGCGGCTTTCCCCGACGGAATCCGGGAGGTTACCCCTCTTACCGAAAATTACAATGTGGCAGATGCAATGAATGCTTTCCTCAGCCGCTACAGTATTGAAGGAGCAGACAAAAATGTCTGCGGATTATTCGGTTACACGGCATTCGACGCAGTCCGTTACTTCGAGAATATCCCGGTGATGGAAGCTCATCACGAAGAGAACGACGCACCCGACATGCTATACATATTATATAGGTATATCCTTGTATTCAATCATTTCAAAAATGAACTGACCCTGGTCGAGCTGCTGCAGGAAAACGAACAGAGTAACCTGCAGGAAATAGAAGCACTGATCGAAAACCGCAACTATGCTTCCTATAACTTCCAGACTTCCGGACCGGAGACTTCTCCCATCACCGATGAAGAATACAGAGCATCGGTCCGCGAAGGAATCAAACACTGCCTGCGTGGCGATGTCTTCCAAATCGTACTTAGCCGTCGCTTCGAACAACCGTTCAAAGGGGATGACTTCAAAGTCTACCGTGCATTGCGGAGTATCAATCCTTCACCTTACCTGTTTTATTTCGACTTCGGCGGTTTCCGAATCTTTGGTTCTTCTCCCGAGACACATTGCAAAGTGACGGACGGCCATGCCAGCATCGACCCGATCGCCGGAACCGCTTTCCGTACCGGAAATGTAGCCCTCGACAAACAGCGTACCGAAGCCTTGCTGGCAGACCCGAAAGAGAATGCCGAACATGTGATGCTGGTAGACCTTGCACGTAACGACCTGAGCCGGAATGCCCACAACGTACAAGTCGATTTCTATAAAGAAGTGCAATACTACAGCCATGTGATCCATTTGGTTTCCCGTGTCAGCGGTGAAATAAACAACGATAGCAATCCGGTGAAAACGTATATCGACACCTTCCCGGCAGGAACCCTCAGCGGTGCCCCGAAAGTGCGTGCCATGCAACTGATTACGGACATCGAGAAACATAACCGCGGAGCCTACGGCGGTTGCATCGGATTTATCGGCCTGAACGGTGACCTCAACCAGGCAATCACCATCCGTACATTCGTCAGCCGCGGCAATGTATTATATTACCAGGCAGGTGCCGGCATCGTTGCCAAGAGCAACGACGAGCGGGAACTACAGGAAGTAAACAACAAGCTGGGCGCTTTGAAGAAAGCAATCGACCTGGCAGAAAAACTGAAGAATTGAGAATTAAAAATTAGAATCCCCCGTACGGGCGGTTCGCGAACCGCCCTAACCAACAAACATTATGAGCAAGATATTATTATTCGATAATTACGATTCCTTCACCTACAATTTATTACACATACTGAAGGAACTTGGTGCAGATGTTGAAGTACACCGCAATGATAAAATATCACTGGAAGAAGTAGACCGTTTCGACAAGATACTCCTTTCACCCGGTCCCGGCATTCCCGAAGAGGCAGGTATCCTGCTTCCTCTGATCCGCAGATATGCCCCGACCAAAAGTATCCTGGGCGTTTGCCTGGGTGAACAGGCCATCGGCGAAGCATTCGGAGCAACCCTGATCAATCTGAAGGACGTACATCACGGTGTTTGTTCCGATATAAAAGTAACAGCTAAAGAACCGTTGTTTACGGGACTGGAACCCGGATTCCGTGCCGGACGTTATCATTCATGGGTCGTATCACGCGAGAACTTCCCTGATTGCCTGGAAATAACTGCCGAAGATATGGAAGAGAAACAGATCATGGCTTTACGTCACCGCACCTATGATGTAAGAGGTATCCAGTTCCACCCGGAATCCGTACTGACCCCGAAAGGGAAGGCTATCATAGAAAATTGGTTAAACATGCGGTAATGGAATCAGCAAGTAAAGTGTTTCACCTATTTCCACCATACGAAACAAACTGTTTCTCCATAGTGAAACACTTGTTTCATTACGTAGAAACAGTTGTTTCATTAGGGTGAAACAAATAACAGCATGTAGAGAGAATTTATAAAAGAAAAAGAGTCATGAAAGATATATTATACAGATTATTCGAACATCAGTATCTGGGACGGGATGAAGCACGGCAGATACTTCAAAATATGGCGGTCGGACAATATAACGATTCACAGATTGCCAGCCTGATCACCGTCTATCTGATGCGTAACATCGCCGTAGAGGAATTGAGCGGATTCCGCGAAGCACTGCTCGAAATGCGGGTTCCGGTCGATCTGTCGGATTACAAGTCGATCGATATTGTAGGGACAGGCGGCGACGGTAAAAACACGTTCAATATAAGTACGGCCTCCTGCTTTGTCGTTGCCGGGGCGGGTTACAATGTGGTAAAACATGGTAACTACGGGGCAACCTCCGTCAGCGGAGCGAGTAACGTGATGGAACAGCACGGCGTGAAGTTCACCAACGATATCGACCAACTACGCCGGAGCATGGATACCTGCCATATCGCTTATCTGCATGCTCCGTTGTTCAACCCGGCATTGAAGGCAGTAGCTCCGGTACGTAAAAGCCTGGGAGTACGCAGCTTTTTCAATATGCTCGGCCCGCTGGTCAATCCGGTGATGCCTGCCTACCAGCTATTAGGCGTATATAACCTGCCGTTACTCCGTCTGTACAGCTACACGTATCAGGAAAGCGGAACACGTTTTGCCGTCGTTCACAGCCTGGACGGATTCGATGAAATATCGCTGACGACAGAGTTTAAGGTGGCTATGCCGGAGAAAGAAAAGCTCTACACACCGGAGATGCTGGGTTTCCCCCGTTGCACGGAAGCAGACCTCGACGGAGGGCAGACCGTAGAAGACGCAGCCCGTATTTTCGACAGTGTGATGCACAACACGGCTACTCCGGCACAAAAGAATTGCGTGATTGCCAATTCCGCTTTTGCCATCCAGGTAATCTGCCCGGAAAAGAAGATAGAAACCTGTATCGCTGAAGCTCGTGAATCTTTGGAAAGCGGTAAGGCGTTAGAGACATTAAAGAAATTCATTTCATTAAACAATTAACTATGAAAGATATATTGCAAGACATCATCGCCAACAAACGCATTGAAGTGGACCGCCAAAAGCAGGCAGTGCGCCTTCAGACCTTATTGGCTTTGGGTGGCGAACGTTTGGAACGCACCACCTATTCGATGCGTGCATCGCTGGCTGCTTCCTCATCCGGTATCATCTCCGAATTCAAGCGCAAGAGCCCTTCAAAGGGTTGGTTACATCCCGATGCCGCCATTGCAGAGATAGTCCCCGCTTATAAAGAAGCCGGTGCATCTGCCTGTTCCATCCTCACCGATTCGCAGTTCTTCGGCGGTTCACTGGGTGACCTGTGTCTGGCACGCAAACTGGTCGACATCCCACTGCTGCGGAAAGATTTCATCATCGACGAATATCAGCTTTACCAGGCTCGTGTCATGGGAGCCGATGCCGTCCTGCTGATTGCCGCCTGCCTCACACCGGACCAATGCCTGGAACTGGCAGAACTGGCGCACACCCTGCAATTGGAAACTTTGCTGGAAATCCATAGCGAAGCTGAGCTGGAATACCTGAATCCGCATATCGACATGCTGGGCGTGAACAACCGCAACCTCGGGACCTTCCACACCGACGTAGCCAATTCCTTCCGGCTGGCAGAGAAGATGCAGGAGATAGTCAAAGAAAAAGACCTTGCTCCTCTCCTGGTATCAGAAAGCGGAATCTCATCGACAGAGACTGTCTCTCAATTGCGTGAAGCCGGTTTCCGGGGCTTCCTGATCGGTGAAACATTTATGAAAACGGGGCAGCCGGGTGATACTCTCTCTGCTTTCATAGGAGGTTTGCCATGCTGATCAAGGTATGCGGAATGCGGGATCCGGAAAATATCCGACAGGTGGCTGCTACAGGGATCGACTGGATGGGTTTTATCTTTTACGCTCGCTCTGCTCGCTCAGTTGACAATGGAAAATTGAAAATTGAAAATGAAAGAAAGAGCTCCCCTCTTAATAATTCTCAATTGTCAATTCTCAATTGTCAATTCAAAAAAGTCGGTGTCTTCGTCAATGCCACGACCGAACAGATGATAGAGATAGCTCGACTGTATCGGCTCGACTATTTACAGCTGCATGGTAACGAATCGCCGGATATTTGTTACGCACTGCAAAAGCGAGGCTATGCCATTATCAAAGCATTCCCTATTGCTTCGGCTGACGACCTGGCTTCCACGACTGAATATGAAGGACGTGCCGATTATTTCCTGTTCGATACCAAATGTAACAGTTACGGTGGTTCCGGTAAGCAGTTCGACTGGTCGGTGCTTGCTTCTTATAAAGGAAATACCCCGTTCCTGCTCAGCGGTGGTATCAACCCCGACAGTGCGGATGCCATCATACATTTCCGACATCCCCGACTCGCCGGTATCGACCTGAACAGCGGGTTCGAGATCGAACCTGGCATGAAGGATACAGAAAAGATAAGAACGTTTATAGAAAAGATTAAGGAATAAAGAATAATATGCCAATGGGGTAATGTGCCAATGGATTACTTGGAGAAATAACTGAACTATAATTATAACAACATATTATGAATCGTATTACAAACTTATTCGAAACAAAAAAGAACGGCATCCTGTCCGTTTATTTTACAGCCGGTTACCCGCAGTTAAACGATACGGTAACCATTCTAAAAGAGTTGGAAGCCAAAGGCATCCATATGGTAGAAGTAGGCATCCCCTTTTCCGATCCGATGGCTGACGGTCCGGTTATCCAGGAGGCTGCAACCCAGGCCCTCCATAACGGCATGTCGTTACATCTCCTGTTCGACCAGTTGAAGGATATACGAAAGGAAGTTCAAATGCCGCTGGTACTGATGGGTTACCTTAATCCGATCATGCAATTCGGCTTCGAGGCATTCTGTAAGAAGTGTGTGGAAACCGGTATAGACGGCGTGATCATCCCCGACCTCCCGTTTGCCGACTATATGTCAGACTATAAAGAGACTGCCGACCGCTACGACCTGAAACTGATCATGCTGATCACTCCGGAAACCTCCGCAGACCGTATCCGCCTGATCGACGAACATACCTCCGGCTTTATCTATATGGTATCAAGTGCAGCCACCACCGGAGCACAACAGAGTTTCGACGATCAGAAGCAGGCATATTTCCGTCGTATCAATGCAATGAATCTGCAGAATCCCCGCCTGGTAGGTTTCGGAATTTCCAACAAAGCAACTTTCGAAGCTGCTTCTTCCAATTCTTCAGGAGCCATCATCGGCAGCAAGTTTATCCAGTTACTGAAAAGCGAAAAGACTATTTCCGATGCGGTAGATAAGCTGTTGGAAGGATTGAAAAAGTAATCGGGTACTCCGTCCAAACCGGTAAGCACCGAACAAACAACGGGTAGGCATCCATTTATACAGTGATGCCTACCCGTTTTTCTATATTTCAGCGGAAAGCGAGGGATTCGAACCCCCGGTACAGTTACCCGTACACCGCATTTCGAGTGCGGCCCATTCGACCACTCTGGCAGCTTTCCCGGTCGTTTGCGTGACAAATGTATGAAAAATTTCATACCGTTATCCTCCGAAAGCTCTTTTTTTCAATCAGTAACACTACTGTGCTAACAGGCGTGACACTATAGTACTAGTAGTCATAGCACTACTGTGCTAAAAATACAAGACTATCAATATAAAAAAGGGGAATAACCTTCCGGTCTCCCCCTCTCCTATCGTGTTAACGAATTATCCGTTATTATTTGAAATAACGATTATATAAACCTTCGAAGCCTTTTCCATGGCGAGCTTCGTCTTTACACATTTCATGTACAGTGTCATGGATTGCATCCAGATTCTGCTGTTTAGCTAATGTTGCAATACGTTTTTTGTCTTCGCATGCACCAGCTTCCGCTTCCATACGTTTTTTCAGGTTAGTCTTTGTATCCCAAACAACGTCACCCAACAGTTCTGCAAACTTAGCAGCATGTTCTGCTTCTTCCCAAGCATAACGTTTGAACGCTTCTGCTACTTCAGGATAACCTTCGCGATCAGCCTGACGACTCATTGCCAAATACATACCGACTTCAGTACATTCACCCATGAAGTGAGCATTCAACCCTTCAAGAATAACAGGGTCAACACCTTTAGCTACTCCTAATACATGTTCGTCAACAAACTGTAAAGCACCTTCTGTTTCTACCAGTTCTTTGAACTTGCTTTTCGGCTGTTTACATTGCGGGCAAAATTCAGGAGCTTCGTCACCTTCATGAACATAACCACATACTGTGCAGATCCATTTCTTTTTCATCTTTGTAAAATTTTATTGGTTGTAAAACTATTAGTATATATAATCATTGTTATTTCCTGCGACAAAATTAACCAAACAAATCTAAAAGGCAAATGATCTCCGATAGATATATTCTATCTGTTAATTGATAAAAACTATGGAACTTATTTCCGGCGGCAAGTGTTAGATTATAAAACTTACATATATTATGGATACATCAAAGATTAAAAGCCTGTTAGGCGACAAAGCGGAGTATTTACTTGGTCATACCTGCAAAACGATCGACAAATCGCTGATACATATTCCATCTCCTTCAACAGTAGATGATATCTGGATCAATACAGACAGAAATATTCAAACATTAAATAATTTACAAAGGATGCTGGGAAACGGACGTCTTGCCAATACCGGCTATTTGTCTATCCTTCCCGTAGACCAGGATATAGAACATACGGCAGGCGCTTCATTTGCCCCCAACCCTATTTACTTCGACCCGGAAAACATTGTAAAGCTGGCTATCGAAGGAGGCTGTAACGCTGTGGCTTCCACATTCGGGAACTTAGGAGTAGTGGCACGCAAATATGCACATAAAATACCGTTCCTTGTAAAGCTCAATCATAACGAATTGTTGACTTATCCGAACAGTTACAATCAGGTGATGTTCGGTACGGTCAAGGAAGCCTGGAATATGGGTGCCGCAGCCGTTGGTGCTACGATCTATTTCGGTTCTGCCGAAAGCCGTGATCAGTTGGTTGAAATTGCAGATGCATTTGAATATGCCCATGAGTTGGGTATGGCAACTGTGCTTTGGTGTTATTTAAGAAACAATGATTTCAAGAAAGATGGTGTCGATTATCATGCAGCTGCCGACCTGACCGGACAGGCTAACCATTTGGGCGTTACCATCAAAGCCGATATCGTAAAACAAAAACTACCGACGAACAACGGAGGTTTCACTGCCATCAACTTCGGCAAAGTAGATAAAAAGATGTACACCGAACTGACTACCGAACACCCGATCGACCTTTGCCGCTACCAGGTTGCAAACGGTTATATGGGACGTATCGGCCTCATCAACTCCGGCGGTGAATCACACGGAGCCTCCGATCTGAAGGATGCCGTTACCACAGCCGTTATCAATAAACGTGCCGGCGGTATGGGACTGATCAGCGGACGTAAGGCATTCCAACGCTCCATGAAGGATGGTGTCGAACTGTTACACACCATTCAGGACGTATATCTAGACCCGGAAATTACAATCGCATAAGTAATAACGATTAAATAGAACACCCGGAAAACTCACCATCGATTATGGAATGTTTTTCGGGTGTTTTTTATTTCAGGCTATTACTTGATACCGGAAACATTGGTTTCCCTTTCCGGTATAGGATAGAAATACTGTTCCTTACTTTTCAGATTATCAGCTATACCATAACGGGACAAGAACTTTTTCATAATATCGAAAGCCCTGTCTGTCCTGACCAGATCTCCCCACCGCTGATTTTCAAAACAGAACTCACGCCGCCGTTCTTTCAACAACACATCCGTAAAACTATCTACCGAAGATATGGCAGCAGAGGTCAATGCCGTCAAACCAGCCCGAATACGCACCTTATTTATTATATCCAACGCTCCGGCCTGATTATTCGTATGATAAAGAGCCTCTGCATACAACATGTAAACATCCGTATAACGCAGCATGATCCAGTCGATATCCCAATCGCTCGCCGCACTGATCGGTCCGTTTTGATACTTTCTTACAAACGGCTTATTAGTAATGATGCTACCCGATTTTTCCTCCCATTCCGTCTGTATAGAATAAACTCTCCGCTCATCCCCTTCCTCGGAAAATATATCGTCCAGAATCTCATCATCAAAGAAGAGCTGCCACGGGCTTCCTCCAAACGGCACGGTAAGTTCCGTATCTCCCGGCTTGATACCATTAGGCGCATTACGACTCGGATAAGGATTCCCTTCTCCCTGCGCATTCGTTTGGCAACCTAAAGAGAACACCGCTTGATCTTTGTTTTCATTCTCATACAAAAAAATATCCTCATATTTAGAAAAGAATCCGGCCTGACCTATACCATTGACAACAGCCTCCAACTCACCCTTTGCCGACTCCCAACTGCTTTTATTCAGCGGATAACCGGACTGGAACACATAGACTTTACCTAAAAAACCTTTGGCCGCCAAAACGGTTGCCCTGTTAGGCAGTTCTTTTGGCTTCACATCCGGTAACAAACCGATAGCCGCTTTCAGATCACTGATAATAAAATCATACACTTCCTCTTCCGTTGCCCGTGTCACAGAATAAGCCTCACTAATCGTCAACGGTTTATCAACAATAGGAACGCCTCTGAAATAACGCACTAAATCAAAGTAGATCAAAGCCCTGACAAAACGGGCCTCTCCTTCTATCTGTTTCCTTACGCCTTCGTCGTCAAAAGTTGCATCTTCGATACGGGTCAGAATATAATTACAACGCATAACCGTATTATACAAATCTGCCCAAGCTGTATTGAGCACCGGAGTCGCAGCATTCTCTGTAAACCGGGAAATCATACCGTCATCATAATCCACCTGTTGCCAGGCATTATCACTGCGGCATTCGGTCAACTGATAAGAAAAATTGCTTTTCAGATTAGCATTCCGTAAACCATGATAACAACCGATAATCGCCTGTTCGAACTGACTTTGTGTCTTATAAAATCCTTCGATATTCTTATTTGAGATCGGAGACAAATTCAAGTCATCCGAACATCCTCCGGCTACCACCAATAACAATGAACTTAGTATATATAGCAAACTCTTTTTCATAATCTCCTGCATTTAAAATTTGACATTTATTCCAAACTGATACGTACGGGCAAGAGGATATCCGGAATCATAATCCACACCCGGAGTTAAATTACTGTTACTGAACGGAGCATTTTGTGCCATGTGGTTATAATGATCATGCATATAGACATTATCCATACTGAAATAAATCCGGCAGTTGCTGATAAATAAGATTTTACTCATTAAACTTTGCGGAAAATTATAAGCAATATTGATATTTCGTATTCTCCAGAAAGAGGCATCTTCCAGCCACCAGTCGGACGGAGTTGTCAGATTATCCGTTGTACAGGCACGCGGCACTCTCCCGTTACCCGGCTGTTCGGGCGAACGCCAACGATCTCTCCAGTATCCTCTTACATTACCGCGGGACTGTGTCGTCTCTTTCTTTCCCAGGTTGATCAAATTACATTTAGAAACGCCATCCATGAAAATAGACAGTTCGATACCTTTATAGGAAAAATTATTGGTCAATCCCCACGTGACCTTAGGAACATTATTGCCGCAATTGGTTTTATCCAGCTCATCGATCACACCGTCACCATTCATATCTTTATACTTAATATCTCCCGGCTGAGGGTTCTTATTTGCATAAGACATATTCTTGTTTACCCGGCAATCTTCCTCATCTTTGAAAACACCGTCCGTCTTAAACAGATAATAGTTTCCGATCGACTCGCCTATCTCTGTTTTTGTGATCGGGAAACCTTCCTGATAACCGATAATAGGACTGCCGTCAGGTCCCAGCTGCTTTACCTCATTATGGTTATAAGAAAGATTGAAATTGGTACTCCAGTTAAAGGCACCTACTATATTTTTAGTCATCAGCTCTACTTCAAAACCTCGGTTTTGTATCTTTCCGATATTCTGCAAGGCTGTCCCAAATCCTGTAATCTGAGGGATCGGTACATTCAAAAGCAGATCCTTCGTATTAGCAATATAATAATCCAGACTTAAATTGATACGGTTTTTCACAAATCCAAGGTCTATGCCGATGTCGGTCGTTTGTGTCTTTTCCCAACCAAGATCAGGATTGCTGAAACTGCTGGGGCTATAACCACCAACCTTATTGCCGTTAAAGATATAGTTCGTATTGCTCATCAGTCCAATAGATGAATAATCACCTATATTATTATTACCCACAACCCCATAACTCGCACGCAATTTCATATTGCTGACAACAGGCAAAGCGTCTTTGATAAACTCCTCTTCAGACATCAGCCAACCGGCAGAAACGGAAGGAAATATTCCCCAATGGTTATTCTTGCCAAACCGCGAACTACCGTCCTGGCGGATACTAGCTGTTAAAATATAACGGTTCATATAGGCAAAGTTCGCTCTCGCCAGATAAGAGATCAGACTCCATTCGGTTGCACTGCCTGTTGCACTGTCAATCTTCGTCGCAGCATTCGGTGTTTTAATATCATCATCCGGAAAATCACTCTTTTGGAAACTCGAGTTCTCAAAATATTCATTCTGATAAGTAAAACCAGCCAGTAAATTTAACGACCAGTCCTTCTTCTCCAGATCATAATTCAATGTATTCTCCGTCAACAGATTTCTTCGCATACTATTGGAAACAGAGCCGAAACTCGGATTTCCCCTATTTACGTTCATGGTCTTGTAATACTTATCATTATACGTCGTAATGTTGGCACCGAAAGATGATTTAAAGACCAGGTTATCCAGGATATTTACATTGGCATATAAGTTCGCCAGGTAATTATTTCCTTTGGACTGGTTTTCAACTTCTTTTGCCAGGGCTATAGGATTCAGGAAGAAATGAGCATGATAATAATAGTTTCCTCCCTTTACAGTCTGCTGATCCAGTCCAACGATCGGTGCAACCAGGATGGAGCGGGAAATAGGTCCTTGTGAACTATCCGTATCCGGATCATTTTTCTCCGAATAACTTGTCTGTAAATTCAGACCGAGTGTCAGGTATTTATTGGCATCCACTTCCACGTTTGAACGGAACGACAACCTTTTATAATCCGAATTGATTATTATACCGTCCTGGTCCAGATAATTAGCAGATATGAAATACTTGCTTTTCTCTCCCGCACCGGAAACAGAAACCGAGTAATTCTGAACCGGAGCCGTCCTGCTGATCAACTCCTGCCAGTCATGATCCGGGAAAGAAGTAGGATTCGTACGCCATAACGGGTCGATGGCATATTTATAATTATCTCTGTCACTTTCAGGCACAGAGAGATCGCCTCCGTTATAAATATAGCTGTTTGTCCTTTCCTCAATGGCATATTCTATATATTCATCCCGGTTCAGGACATCTACTTTACTAAATCGTTTCTGGATCCCGTAAGACACATTCAAATCGATTACCGGCTTTCCTTTGCGTCCGCTTTTTGTTGTGATCAAAACAACCCCGTTTGCACCGCGTGAACCGTAAATAGCTGCCGATGCCGCATCTTTCAGTACTTCTATGGATTCTATATCCGAAGGACTGATACTGTTCAGGTCGCCTGATATCGGAAACCCATCCACTACATATAAAGGTGAAGCTCCGTAATTGATAGACCCCGTACCACGGACTTTTACATTAAGCGACTTACCCGGCGCACCGGATGTCTCCTGAACATATACACCGGCAATCTTTCCTTGTATAGCCTGATCGACACGAGTCACCGGGCGATCTTCCAGATCCTCCGAGCTGACTTTTGTAATGGAACTCGTCACCTGGCTGCTCTTCAGTTTACCGTAACCTATGGCTACCACTTCTTGCAATGCCAAAGCACTTTCATCGAGACTCACATGGATAGTAGACAGATTTCCTACTACTATTTCCTTTGAATCATAACCAATAAATGAAAATACCAGCGTTTCACCCTTCTTAGCCTCAAGCGAATACTCACCGTTCAAATCAGTGACAGTACCTCTGGTCGTTCCCTTCACAACAACGTTCACACCGGCCAACCGTTCTCCTCTTACTTCTGAGACTATACCTTTTATCTGATTTTCCTGAGCTACAAGCCGGAACGGACTTACACATAATAAAAGAAACGTCAGGAACAAATACAGTTTTAACAAATTCTTTCTCATGGTCTTTCTTTAATTCATGATTGATGCTTTTGATAATGGACAGACTTATAAAAAACGTTCGATCCGAGATAAAAAGGGGGCTACGCTCAGTCTGTGACCAAACGCACATATAGACATAACCCTCTGTTTAAAGCAAGATTATTCTTTTATAAGTATCACACAAAAACTAGGTTAAACAAAAAATACAGTTAAATTTTAAGTAGAATACAAACAACCTCCCCCCCCTGGTAACCAGCGCGCGAATATATACCGTCGGGAACAGTCATTCGTTAGGACACAACTCGATTTCTATTTTTTCAGAAACAATGACAAAGGTAACTTTGCAAAATAAACAGCTGAATTTGCAGTTTCATGTGAAGAATAATAGCTAACCCACAACTGATCTCCCTCTACCAAGAATCCGGGATAACTCGTATCTCCACCGGAAGGCAATACATAAGATTCCTGAAGATCCCCCTCTTCGTTACCCGTAAATAAAACGGTTTTATGATGCGACGGGACATAATAGGAACGTGACCCTGCTACTAAAACTCCTTTCCCGAGAGAGATAAAATCCGGTCCGCCCAGAGGCATCTCCATTTTTTTCCAGCTCCATTCTTTATAAGGAGGTAGGCTAACACCCCAATATCCGTAACGATCACCTTTTTCTCTCCTCACCATCATCAACATTTTCTTATCCGGCAAAATACGGACAGTCGTTTCATTCGGAAAGTCTGGAACATCCATATCTGACACCCATTGATAATTAACACCATCGGTTGTTTTCAGCAAAGTGATCCGGGCTTCATTATCTCCTTCCAGCGAATAGTTCACGCCATAACCGACAGCACCATCCCAAGTCACCCGCCAGAGCCAGTCATTACCATTTTTAGCTCTCTCTTCGATATGGATCGGAGCCGGTTCTGTAAAAGAAACTCCATCGTCGCTGAAAGATACCTGAGGGATACGGGCTATCAATTTTTTATCTTTATAGATCGATCCTCCTATGATAACCATCAACCGTCCGTCCGGTGTGACAGACAATTTAGGATCACGCAGATCATACTCCGGCTTATACATCAGCGCAACCGACTTCCATTCTTCTCCATCCTCAGAGACCAAGATTCTGACTTTCCCCTCTGCATTCCCCTTCCTATCAAAAATATGTGTTTCACCTTCCCTGAAAGAACAATAAAACTTTCCTTTATATTTGATCAGCGAAGTAAATGCACAGTGAGAGCCATTATCCCATATTTTTTTTACCGACACCTCATACTTTTGTGCGGTAATCGATGCCATACTGACTATCAGCAGGCAAAAAACAATCAGAGATACACGTTTCATAATTACTTTTTTAGAGTTAACAACTTAGATTCAATATAACTACATATAACACCAACAACAATACCGACTATCAAAGCCGCCGGCATAATCCACAGAACTTTAATATTGAATATCTCAAAGAATGCAATCAAAACGGCTGTAAGCAGGGAGATCAATCCGGCAATCACAGTCCCTCTGTTTGTTGCAAACGGGATAAACAAGGCCATAAAAAACAAGACAAATAAAGGAGCCACCACCAAATTGACGACTTTGATCACAACATCGAGTAAGTTTCCCGTCACATAAGAAATCAGGAAACAGGAACAGGAGATCACAATACCCAGAATAGCGGATATTGTCTTTATCATTTTCAAATCAGAAACAGGATCACTTTTTTTCTTCCGTACCCGGTTGATTATATCCTCCTGAATCACAGTGGAAGAAGAATTTAAACCGGAAGACAAACTCGACATCGCTGCGGCCATAATAGCTGCAGCGATCAGTCCGGTAATACCGGCCGGCAGCCCGATCAGGATAAACCGGGGAAACAACGTATCTGCATCCTGGTATATGGTAGTACCTTCTACCATCTGTCCCGGGAAATAAGTAAAATAGGCCATGACCATCAATCCCACTACAGCCAGTAATAACTGGATACCACACGAGGCTGCCAATGATATTTTATATGAGCGGCTTGCCGTACGGGCGTCCTTAGTTGCCAAATACCGTTGAATCGCCATCTGATCCGACCCTGCCGTACAAACCTGCCAAACCAATGTCATAATAAAGATATTCCCGACAGTCATTCTTTTCGTTGCATTGATAGAAAAATCGACGGACTCCCAGTGAGCAAACAGAGCCGGATTCAAAAAAGCATCGACAGAACCGACCTTCCACCCGATAACCACAATAGCCAGTATAACACCGACGAACATCACTACTGTTTGTAATACATCCGTCATAACTACAGCTTTCAAACCTCCCATCGTAGTATAGACTACTGTGATCAGCACCAGTATGATACTGATAGCCGGAACCATTTCCTGAGATAACCCCAATATAGGAATAAGGGCAGAATCGACTGTCGCATATACTATTGTCGACATCCAAAGGAACCGTAAAGAAAGAAAAAAGACCGTAGCCAGATTACGTGTGCCTTTTCCTAACTTTATCTCCAAAATCTCATAGGCACTCGTTACCCTCATCGACATAAAACGAGGTATCAGATATTTACCGACAATCCAGTTAGCTACAGGAAAAGCGGCAAGTCCTGTAAAAACGACCGGACCATATTTGATCATCTCCCCCGGATAAGCCAGGTAACTCAATGTGCTCAACAAAGTCGCAAACAAGGATATACCGATCATCATGGAATTCATGGACCTTCCTCCCAGTACATAATCACTGGCAGTCTTATTCTGTTTGGAGGAAGAATATCCGACCATCAACATTAACAAAAGAAAAACTACGACAACCGACCAATCCAACCAGGTAAATCCCTGAGTTTTCTGTACGCCATTCATTTTTAAAATCGCGTATGCCCGGGCGGATTGTATATCCCTCCACCCTTCCGCACTGATCAGGCCCTCATCCCCGTCTCCTTCTTCAAACGAATCCGTAATGAATGACCAATCCTCCCGGTCACCTATTTGACCTAAAGCCACATAAGCCTCATATCGTTCTGTTTTTCCACCTGTAACAGCCAGATCACGCAATTTGATTCTGATCCGTCCTATTTCTTCTCTGAAAGTGTTCTTATCGGGACAAGTCGTAACAGCGCCATGTAATAAAAAGGCCACACAAGGAGAACTCAATGGTTCTGCCAAAGCCCATGATACAATTTTTTTCCAGTGAATTGTATCAAAAACACCCATATAACTTAAACCGTAAGCCATGACCTTACGGTCCGTCTCTTTACCGGAATCAAGAACTGAAAACAACAACGTATAATCTAACGGCATAGAAGATGTTGAATTGTAAACACATCCCCACTTAAGATAAGCCTGCAACAGCCCGTTACCGATCGGATCGTCTTCTATTACAACAGCCGGATATTCTTTCAAAGAAACTCGTAACTTTGCCAGACTTTCCGCTGCATGTATCTTATCCGGACTATCCGGATTGAGGTATATCTCCAATATTTTATCGACATAAGATGCCTTTTCCTTCTCATCCAACGCTGCATTGGCCCAACACCTGAAATATCCGATTCTTTTTTCCGGAATAGAAGAAACATACTCGAAATCTTTCTTTAAAATAGTTTGTACCTGTGGCTTATAGCCAACCTGACAAAGGAATTCCAAAGCATGAATCTTATTCCAAAAAGAACTGTCCCCTGTTTGTTTCAAGAGATATTCAGAGGCTTTATCAACGACATCTGCCTGAATCTTCTGTGCATTCACTCCGAAAAGAATGATTGACAAAAGAACAAACACAATTATTTTAGCAGATTTTTTCATCTTATGAATTTCTTTGTTAGTATTACTCCATTAAAGCCAACTGATTGTTTTCAAATCATTTTCCAAAGATTTAATTTCCGAAACAGAGAGATTTTGTAAAGGTAAACGGCAAGGTCCGCAGTCAATCCCCATTACAGAAAGGATTGCTTTAATACCCACAACAGCATTGACATACTTAACCATGATACGGATCAACTTATTTGCATCCGCCTGTATATCCACTGCTTTTTGAAGCTCTCCTTTATTGAATGCCTGAAGTAACTGATTGAATAACGGAGCAGATACATTATAAGATGTTCCGATCCCGCCGGTTGCTCCCAGAACCAATCCGGTCAACAGGGTTTCATCATGGCCATGCAAAATATCGAACATCTTATCGTTATAATTTATACATTCCTGCATTTCCATTGAATTATAGGACGTATATTTTATACCATTCAATGTCGGAATCTCGGAAGCCGCTTTTTCTAAAAAGGCCGGCATATGAATATTCACCCCCGAGGTTGTCGGAATATGATAATAATAATAAGGTATGCCCGGAGCTTTCTCCGCAATCAGTTTATTAAACTGTACCAGTTCTTCTACCCGGTTAGGTTGTAAAAAACAGGGCCCCATAGCAGAGATAGCATCCGCCCCGATGAGACCGGCGTGAACAGCCAACTCCGATGATATCCTGTAACTGGTACTGCCGACATGAACCAATATTTTAAGCCGGTCGGAAAACTTCATCCAGGCTTCAGCGACTTTTTTACGCTCTTCCGTGTCCAGGAACAAACTTTCCCCTGTAGTTCCGCAAACAAAAACACCTGCCACTCCCAGTTTAATTAGATGCTCCGCATAAGCATCGATCGCTGTGAGGTTGATATCGCCATTCTTTTCCATCGGTGTAACCGTGGCGGCAATAAGCCCTTTAATTTTAGTCTTCTCCATAACTTGTCATTTAAGGTTGATAATCTATTTCAACTACTCATTTTCCTGTATTCTTCAATATACAACTGATAAGCCATCAAATGCCGCCTGATCACCTCTTCATACTCATTCTTATTCCTATTCCTCAAAGCCTGAAGAATATCTTTATGAGAAGCCTGAAGTTTCTCCTTCTTCATTTTATTATTGAATACATCAAACTCATCATAATTGTCATGAATATAGCGATACATAGGGATCAGCATTTGCTGTAAGTCCATAATAATCTGATTTCCTGTAATAGCATACATCCGGGAATGAAACTCCAGTTCATCTTCCATAGAAACTCTCACTTCCCCCAGAACGACTTCTTTGGCCAAAATACTTTCCAGATCTTTAATATCCTTATCCGTTATCCGATTCAGCAAAGTGGGAATAATTCCCAGTTCAAGCGTATACCGTAGTTCAAGCAGATCGATAATCGTATCCCTACCTAACATCTGAGGATTGATCAACTTCTCCAAATTTTTCCTTATGTCCGGTTCCTGCAGGACGATCCCTCTCCTTTTACGGCTGTCCAGGATACCTAATGAACGTAAACGGCTTAAGGCTTCTCTGACAACGTTACGCCCTACTCCCAGTTGTTCCGACAGTTCTTCTTCATGAAGTAACCGGTCACCGGGCTTTAAGTTCTTCTCCTTAATATATTTAAGAAGAGACTCTTCCACCAGATCAACCAGGGTGGTAGTTTCCGTATTAATCTTTAATGATTCCATAGTATTATAATTATGTGTTATATGTATGACATATTAAATATGTCCCACAAATATAAATGATGATTATAATATTAGCAAGCATTATAAGTAATTTATTTTGTTAAAAATCAAAACAGAACAAATAAAGAATTGAATATCAATGAATACAAGTTTAAAAAAATCCCCCTACATTTTAATATTCTTTCAAAAGAGTACAGTAAGCCAAAAACCCATTACCTTTGCCCGTGTTTTAATGAAGGCAAAATGAAATCAGCAGCTTATAAAGGGCACCTGGCCATGCTGGGAGCCAATATTTTGTGGGGATTGATGTCACCGGTATCAAAAGCCGTATTATCTGCAGGTCCTATCAGTGCATTATCGCTTACTACCTTTCGCATGGTAGGGGCGGCAATCGTATTCTGGCTCGCTTCCCTCTTTACGAAAAAAGAACATGTCAATCATCAGGATCTGATGAAGCTATTCTTTGCAGCGCTACTGGGGATCGTACTGAACCAGGGGTCATTCATCTTCGGAGTCTCCCTGACTTCACCGATCAATGCCTCTATCGTCACGACCACAACACCCATCATCACAATGATCATTGCAGCCTTCTACCTGAAAGAACCTGTGACAGGAAAAAAGGTTATCGGTATATTTATAGGAGCTGCCGGAGCGTTATTGCTTATCCTAAGCAGCCAGGGCACCGGTACCGGCGGAGGGAAAAGCAGCAATATATGGGGAGACCTGCTCTGCCTGCTCGCGCAGTTCAGTTTCTCATTCTACTTCGTGCTATTCAAAGGATTGATCGGCAAATATTCTCCGATCACATTGATGAAATGGATGTTCACGTATGCAACTATCTGTACGATACCGTTCTCCTACAACCACATTGCAGGCATCGACTTCCTGCATCTTCCTACTGAATTATATATGGGTATCGCCTATGTCGTACTGGGAGGAACATTCCTGCCCTACTTATTTATCCCTATCGGACAAAACCTGTTGCGCCCGACAGTAGCCTGCATGTATAACTATGTACAACCGATCGTGGCATCCCTGATAGCCGTACTTTGGGGAATGGATACTTTCGGGGTAATGAAAGGTATCGCCGTTGCTCTGGTATTTTCCGGCGTATATATCGTGACACAGAGCAAATCGAGAGCACAACTGGAAGGTTATCAGGCCGCACAGGGCAAGCCTGAATAACCATACCTTATTTATTCGTTCAACAACCGGCAATAACCATAAATTGCCGGTTTATTTATATCTCCCTGCTGATATAATCCCGGACGGGAAATACGGTCCCAACGGACAAGAGACTTTACAGCCTCCGGCGAAAGCGAGTACTCCAATTCTTTCCATTTCCTGCCGTCTTCACTATAGGAGAACGAACAATGAACACCCTCCTTCACACTCATCCGGAGATACAAAGAAGAGGCAGGTTGTTTCATATCCGCCAGAACCATCTCCTTTCCGTCATTCACCGCTTTCAACTTCAGACGGTCCGCTTCACAGCCAAGTGTAAGCATGTTCTTGTCATCTCCATACATAACAACCCCTTTCCAACTCTCATTCCGGTTTACAACAGCCGTTTCCAACGTATAATCGGCTGTCACCGGACGAAGGCAAAGTGCATTCCCCGTACCTACACCCTGTTTAGGAGAACCGCTCAGTAACAAATTTCCCGCTTTCAGTTCCGTTTTCACATCTGCATACGGATAATTCCAACTCCATTCGGGACGAAGAGCGGTCGCAGTAAAATCATCGGCAAAATCAAAAGCCGGTTTTTGTACACAATCGGTAAACGGCATTGGTTGTACCATGCTGGCATATTCACCCGTAACAAAGTAAGGCCAGTTGTCGCCCCCCATCCTCATTTCCTGCAGATGCGGCTGACGTCCCTGATAAAAATTATTCCCATTGCTGTATGCATGGCAAAGATAAAACATACGCCCGTCAGGAGTTGTCGTCAGCGTACCATGTCCGATAGACAGGATATCTTTTCCTCCATGCAGAATAGGATTACCTTCATACTTCTCATACGGGCCAGCCAACTTTTGGGAACGGGCCACCGCTACCGCATAATCACTATCCGGACCACAACATCCGTTCACGGAATATATAATGTAATAATACCCGTTCATTTTAAACCAGTGCTGTCCTTCCATACCCCGTCTTTCGTCATCCCGGAGCAAACAGAAAGGTTCCCCATCCAAACGCAGACCGTCGTCGGTCAGTTTACAGGCGAACAACTCGATCGGACGCTGGTCCAGCCCGTATGCCTTCCAGCTGATATAAAGCTGCCCGTTATCTTCCAGGATAAAAGCGTCGATCGCTTCCTTTCCGAACTCGACAACCGGACCGTAATCTTTGAACTCTCCCGTCGGAGAATCGGCTACAGCCACCCCGATACATGATATATTATCAGACTCTTTACGGGCTGTATAATAAACATACACTTTCCCTTTGTGGTAATACCACTCCGGAGCCCAGAAAGAAGATTTGGTCCAGTCCGGCTTCCGGTCGAATACATGTCCCTCCGGTTTCCAGTTGACTAGATCGGAAGAAGAGAATACCGGATAATAAGGAGCCCATTCCGAGGAAGTTCCGGTTGCATAATAAGTCTCCCCGATCCACATGACGGATGGGTCTGCCAGATCTCCGTGAATAACAGGGTTGGAAAAATAAGTCTGCTGCTGTGCCAGCCCGAAAGTAGCGGATGCCGAGCACAATAGTATTGTCAATAGCTTTTTCATGGTCTATTCATTAATTAATAACACATAACGGAAAAAAAGAAGCCGTATTCAAATGAGTAAATTCATATTGAATACGGCTTTTTTTTATTTTATCTCTTTTTATTCCGTTATAACCCTTCGGATATACTTTTCCATAGATTATCGTCAGGCACGGGAGCTATGATCTGTATGTTCTGTTTGGATACCGGATGGATAAATTCGGCACTGCGGGAATGCAGGCTGATGCCACCGTCTTTATTCGAACGGTCCGCTCCATATTTAAGATCCCCTTTGATCGGGCATCCCATTTTTGCCAGCTGGCAACGTATCTGGTGATGGCGTCCTGTTTTCAGATCTATCTCCAGCAGGAAATAATTATCCGAGCGGGCAATCACCTTATAATGCAAAATCGCTTTCTTGGAGTCCGGACGTTCAGTATCATAAGCATAACTCTTATTCTGTTTTTCGTTGCGGACCAGCCAGTGAACCAGTTCGCCTTCTTCTGCCGGAGGACAATTCTTAACGATTGCCCAGTAGGTCTTTTTCACCTCTCCCAAACGGAACATCTCGTTCAGACGGGGTAAAGCCTTACTTGTCTTGGCAAACAGAACGACACCGCTGACAGGACGGTCCAACCGGTGAGTCACACCTACATAAACGTTTCCCGGCTTGCAATACTTCTCTTTCAGCCATGCCTTGAGCATTTCCGAAAGAGGAGTATCACCGGTCTTATCTCCTTGTACAATCTCGCGGCACGTTTTATTTACCGCGATGATATGATTGTCTTCGTAGATAACTTCCATATTACATATTCATGCCGCCGTCTACCTGAATCACCTGGCCCGATACATAAGCAGACAGGTCAGAGGCAAGGAATGTTGCTACATTTGCCACATCTTCGGTAGTACCGCCACGACGCAAAGGAATCTTCTTGTTCCATTCTTCTCTCACTTCTTCCGGCAGTTTAGCAGTCATATCCGTGATAATGAAACCCGGAGCGATCGCATTCGCACGGATACCGCGTGAACCCAGTTCCTGAGCTACCGATTTAGCCAGACCGATCATACCGGCCTTTGAAGCTGAATAGTTGCTCTGACCAGCGTTACCATGAACACCGACAACAGAAGACATATTGATAATGTTACCTGCACGTTGTTTCATCATGATCGGAGTACAGGCATGGATGAAGTTGAAAGCAGATTTCAGGTTCACATTCAGAACAGCATCCCACTGGCCTTCGCTCATACGCATCATCAGACCGTCTTTCGTAATACCGGCATTGTTTACCAGGATATCGATACGACCGAAGTCTTTCGCGATCTCTGCCACTACATTGTGAGTATCTTCAAAGTTGGCAGCGTTAGAAGCATAACCTTTTGCCTTTACACCTAAAGCTTCGATTTCTTTCTGTGTTGCTTCACCGTTTTCATCGATAACCAGGTCTGTAAATGCAATATTCGCACCTTCAGAGGCAAACTTCAAAGCGATGGCTTTACCGATACCGCGTGCAGCACCGGTTACAATAGCTACTTTTCCTTCTAATAATTTCATACTATTTCTTTTTTATGAAGGGCAAAAAAATGTTTTGCCCCTTCCTGTTTATATTAACACTGTATCAGACAAGCACCGGCAGAATAACCGCCACCGAATACCGTCAGGCAAACCAAATCACCTTTCTTGAATGAATGATCGTTTTGGGCATATACCAAAGCAGAACTTACAGAACCTGTATTACCCAACTCTTCGATATTATGCAGGAACTTTTCTTCCGGCAACCCCAGTTGTTTGGCTATATTCGACATGATGCGCATATTAGCCTGGTGACCGATGAAATAAGTCAGGTCGTCCAGCTCAAATCCGTTCTTTTCCAACAGATACAACGCATTCTTAGGCATATAGGTACAAGCCTGGATAAACACGTCGCGACCTTCCGGCATCTGGATACCTCCGTCACGCGGACGCAACTGAACACCTTCCGGACCTTTGCTCAAATGTCCCAGACCTTGTGTAAATATCTCAATGATATGAGGATCTTTTTCCGTTACACGTTCTTTAGAGATAAAGAACGCCGCTGCCGCATCTCCCCAAAGGTGACCGGCTTTCGGATCTGTCTCGTTATAATAAGCTGAATTCTTATCTGCCGAAAGGATCAAAGCCTTTGTCGCCTTGCCCATAGCAAAATAACCTTCCACAACTTCCAGTGCATTTAAAAAGGAAGAGCAGGCAGAAGACAGATACAAAGCTTTCGCCTCTGTAATATTGAACTCACGCTGCGTATAATGAGCCGCGGTGGCTACTGTATCATACGGAGAATAGGATGCCGAAATAATCAAATCGACCTCCGTAATGTCATATGGCAATTTTGGCAGTGCATCACGTACGGCTTCTATGCCCATTGTACAAATATTCTCTTCCGGTTTGGCCTTGGACCGGGTCTTAATACCCGTACGCTGTTCAATCCACTCACTTGTCAACCCGTTTAATTCCAAAAAATGTTGGTTGTGCACCCGCTCTTCAGGCACATAAAACCCTGTTGCATTAATAAACATCTCTGGTTTTACTTTATCTTTATTCCGTTGAATATTAAATTCATTACATTATCTCTACGCTTAATCCGCTGGCTGATATTATCTCCCATAATACCCCTTATATAAGGAACTTCCAGTCCCTTTAAGGCATGATGCAGCACGACTGCTGTAATTTCCGTATCAGGCATTGCGAAAATGCCCTCCTTGACTCCGGCATCCAAAATTCCCTTCAATAATTCTGTTTCGCGTATATCGAAGCTCTTACGAACCTTCTCTACCCGCCATATATCACGGAAAAAGTTTGCTTTCAGTGTACCATTACGAAACACGAGCGCCTTGATAGCATCCAATCTGGAATAGATGAATGTCATCAACTTCTCATCAGCTGGCAAATCCTTTCCGGCAACATCAAGCAGCATCTTATATAATTGATCCAGCTCCGATTCCACCACAGCCAGATAAATCTCATTTTTACTCTTGAAATACGTATATAACGTACGTCTGCCTTTCTTGGAAGCCTGTGCAATATCGTTCATTGTCGTATTATCAACCCCCATGCGGGCAAACAATTGCCTGGCCACATCCACCAACATATCGCGTGTTTTAGAAACTGTCATCGGCATTGTATTGCACATTTTGATTAAAACTGTGCGCAAAGTACCTAAAAAAGATTGGTTTTACCAAGTATATTAAAAAAAACTTGCAATAAATTTGTTTTATACGAGAAATTCCATACCTTTGCACTCGCAATCACGAAATGATTGTAAACTATATCGCGGAGTGGAGCAGTGGTAGCTCGTTGGGCTCATAACCCAAAGGTCGTAAGTTCGAGTCTTGCCTCCGCAACTATATAAGAAGGCTTTCAGTTCAAACTGGAAGCCTTTTTTATTTTTCATCTTCTCTAAGCTTTATTAGCCAAAATTAAACGATCAAATTCCGCCCCGGCATGTTTATTGTAATGTAGATGTATGAATAGCAACAGATAAAAGACTTAACAATATAAATAATATGGCTTATATAGACTATTACAACATTCTAGGGGTGAACAAAGGAGCTTCGCAGGATGACATCAAAAAGGCATACAAGAAGCTGGCCCGTAAATATCATCCGGACCTGAATCCGAATGATCCGGACGCCCATCGGAAATTTCAGGAGATTAACGAAGCCAATGAAGTTTTAAGTGATCCGGAAAAACGAAAGAAATACGATCAATACGGTGAAAACTGGAAACATGCTGATCAATTCGAGGCTCAACAGAATCAATACGGACAGTACCAGGGTGGTTTTGGAGGCTTTGGCGGCAACGGAGGAGGCGCTCAGTGGAGTGCGTCGGACGACGGTAGCGGCTTCTCCGACTTCTTTGAGTCCATGTTCGGCGGAGGCGGTCGAAGCAGCGGCAGAGGAAACTATGCATTCCGCGGCCAGGATTATAACGCAGAGCTGCACGTCTCTTTGGCAGATGCTGCCAAAACGCACAAACAGGTTATCACGGTCAATGGCAAGAACCTGCGTATCACCGTCCCAGCCGGTATAGCCGACGGACAAACTATCAAACTGAAAGGACAAGGTGGTCCGGGTGTAAACGGCGGACCGGCAGGCGACTTATATATAACGTTCAGCATAGGTGAAGACAGTCGCTTCAAACGTGTGGGCGACGATCTGTATGTAACGGCTCCTCTGAACCTGTACACCGCCATATTAGGAGGAGAACAGATCATCGAAACGATGGATAGCAAAGTCAAACTGAAAGTAGCTCCCGGTACGCAGAATAACAGCAAAGTACGATTGAAAGGCAAAGGATTCCCTGTCTATAAAAAAGACGGACAGTTCGGCGATCTGATCGTCACCTACTCTATTGAGATACCGACGAATCTGACGGAAAAACAGAAAGAGTTGTTCCGCGAAATACAGAGTCTTAATTAATAAAACACGAGTACTATGCAAACAGATTTAATTATAGTCAACGAATATTGCCGGATATGCCATATCGAACCTTCCTTCATTTTCAGACTGGAAGAAGGCGGACTAATTGAAATCCGCATTGTCGAAGGTGAGAAGTATTTGCAGGCGGAACAATTACAGGATATCGAAAGATATACACGTATGTATTACGACCTGGCGATCAACTTCGAAGGGATCGATGCCATCCATCATCTACTGAACCGTATCAAGTCCATGCAACAGCAGATCGGACACCTGAAGAAGATGCTTCATGTATATGAGGCAAAAGATTTTGAAGAAAATGAATTATAAAACACAAAACGACACATCCACCTTACAATCAACCAGGTAGATGTGTCATTTTGTTACAAAAAACACCTTTAATCCCCAGCTTCCAGCAGAGGATTGAAAACTTTTTGCAAAACAATTTGGATCATAAGAAATAATTCGTACCTTTGCACTCGCAATCAGATAATGATAGCAACTATATCGCGGAGTGGAGCAGTGGTAGCTCGTTGGGCTCATAACCCAAAGGTCGTAAGTTCGAGTCTTGCCTCCGCAACTATCTAAAGAGAATCAACAATGTTGGTTCTCTTTTTTTATGTCTTGAAATCCCCCTCAACGGTCACTACCACGCATGAACCTAACTAAAACAGCTCGGTTAATCTCATCTCTACTGTTAAGCTGCTCCCACCAGACAACTAACCTCCAGGCTCCTATCTTTTAAACAACAATCTCCTGACTTTTAAAATTAATATATGTACTCTACAAATATGTAACACTATAATTACATAAAGGCAAGGCATACTCTGCATTTATGTAATCATAATCTTTTATTATTAAAATATTAATGGTTTATACTTAAATATCCTATGGTTTACTCTGAATCTTAGTATTAGAAATGCTTACTTCCCGTAAAGATAAAAAGTCGTTTTGTCAATAAAAGCGTTCTTTTTGACAGGCGGATTTTCATATGATCCATAAATTGTCCATCTATTCCAAGCCTCTTTTAGAACATTGATATTCAGAGTTAAAATTGAGTAATAACCTATTGGACATTGAACGTTTTCCAGTTCTTTCTGTTTATATACACAGCTAAACAAAAAACACATACCTCTCCGGGGAGAATCTCCCTTCAGCCAAAATCAGGTATGTATTTTATAAGCCAAACTGTATTTCCGTCAGTCACAGTAAATGTGACTGACGAACATTGTCGTAGAACTTAACTTAAAACGCAAATGATATACCTCTTGATTTTATTGGCCTTTATCATATCAGTAGTCTTTTCCATGCTGATAATCCCACGTATTCTGATCGTGGCTCTGACGAAAAGACTTTTCGATATGCCGAACGAACGAAAAATACATACAGGAGCTATCCCCCGCCTGGGTGGCATATCATTCGCTCCGACTATCTTATTCTCGTTAGCTTTCGTATCGGCTATCGCGTATCTGGGATATTTATACGGGTTCAAAATACCTGCCGATATTACTCCGCGTATCACTCCGGATTTCTATTTGCTCACCTGTGGCCTGATCATACTTTATCTTGCCGGCATCAAAGACGATCTGATCGGACTGCGGTACCATACAAAATTTATCGTACAGATCATCGCTGCCACCCTACTCCCTCTTTCCGGATTATGGATCAATAACTTTTACGGTCTTTTTGGAATCCACGAACTGGCACCCTGGATCGGCATGCCGCTGACTATCTTTGTTATCGTGTTCATTACGAATGCGATCAATCTGATCGACGGTATCGACGGACTGGCATCAGGGTTAAGCGGAGCAGCCCTGCTTATATTGGGATCTTTGTTCCTGCACAATCATATGTGGGCCTATGCCATGTTGTCATTCTCCACATTGGGGGTGCTGATTCCTTTTTTCTATTATAATGTATTCGGACAGGCAGAACATGGCAGAAAGATATTCATGGGAGATACCGGAAGCCTGACTTTAGGATATATTCTGGCTTTCCTGTGTATCCGTTATGCAGCATACAATCCGGATATTGCCCCCTACTCCACCAGCGCCATCCTTATTTCATTTTCCACATTGATCGTTCCCATGTTTGATGTAATACGGGTGATGCTGATACGGTTCCGCAGACGTAAAAGCCTGTTCTCTCCCGATAAAAATCATATACACCATAAATTTCTGGAAATGGGCTGCAGCCCCCACAAGGCCCTGCTTTATATCCTGGCTATTTCATGGACTTTCAGCAGTCTGAATATCATATTGGTTCCCTATGTAAACATCAACATTTTATTTATCGGAGATATAGTGATCTGGACAGGACTGAACGTTTATTTGGATAAAATACAAAACAAAAAGAATTCATTGAAAGAGAAAAAAATCATCTAAAAGGTTTAATTGAATTATGAAAGCATGTTTTATGGGCTTAGGCTATATCGGTCTGCCCACAGCAATAATAGCAGCCGAACACGGCATCGATGTAATTGGCGTAGACATCAACCCGCTGGTTGTAGATATGACCAATGAAGGGAAAATACATATCGTTGAACCTGGATTACAGGAGTTATGCCGGAAAGTGGTGGCATCCGGTCATCTACGGGCTTCGGTGAAACCGGAAGTGAGCGATGTTTACCTGATCGTTGTACCTACACCGTTCAAAGGGAATCATGAACCGGATATTTCGTATGTGGAAACAGCCACTCGGTCTGTCATACCTTTACTGAAAGAGGGGGATCTGTTTGTGATCGAGTCGACATCTCCTGTCGGAACAACGGAGAAAATGACTCAACTGATCTATTCACTCCGTCCGGAACTGGAGGGGAAAATATACATCGCTTATTGTCCGGAACGTGTTCTTCCAGGTAATGTGATCTACGAGCTGATACACAATGACCGGGTTATCGGTGGCATCAACAAAGAGTCGACAGAAAAAGCGATCGGGTTTTACAGCCGGTTTGTAAAAGGGACCCTGCACAAAACAAATGCCAAGACTGCCGAAATGTGCAAGCTAACGGAAAACTCTTCACGGGACGTACAGATTGCTTTTGCCAATGAGTTGTCGCTGATATGCGATAAAGCAGGGATCAATGTATGGGAGCTGATTGAACTGGCAAACAAGCATCCGCGGGTAAATATCTTGCAACCGGGTTCCGGTGTAGGCGGCCATTGCATTGCTGTAGACCCTTATTTCATCACGGCTGAATTTCCTTATGAATCACAATTAATCGCCAAGGCACGGGAGATCAACAACTACAAAGCCTTCTGGTGCGCGGAAAAGGTAGAGAGCGCCATGCTGAAATTCGAACTGGAGCATCACCGCAAACCGATTGTTGCCATGATGGGACTGGCTTTCAAGCCAAATATCGACGATTTACGGGAGTCACCTGCCAAATACATCACAACCAAGGTGATGCAAAGCCATAATAATGCCGACATATTAGTGGTGGAACCGAACGTAGAAGTACACAAAGTGTTCAAACTCACCGATTACAGGGAGGCATATGAAAAAGCTGATATCGTGGTATTCCTGGTGAAACACGCCCCCTTCAATGAGTTAGTTTACGACCCAAAGAAAATAATACTTGATTTTGCCGGAGTCTACAAAAGGGAATGACAACGACAAATAGTAACAAGCGCATTGCCCAAAATGCTATGATGATGTATATAAGGATGCTGCTGACTATGGCAGTTACCTTATATACTTCCAGGGTTGTTTTAAATGCGCTGGGAGTAAATGACTATGGAATCTACAATGTGGTCGGCGGAGTAGTTACCATGTTCTCTTTCTTGAAAGGGACATTAACTTCCGGAACACAGCGGTTCCTCACCTTCGAACTAGGCAGAAAGGATTTCAACCGACTTCAAAAAACATTTTCTGCCACTCTCGTCATCCATTTCTTTCTGGCTATCCTGATCCTGATTCTGGCGGAAACAATCGGCCTGTGGTTTCTCGATTACAAGATGAACATTCCACCAGACAGGATGTATGCGGCACAGTGGTGTTATCAGTTCTCCATCGCAGCCAGTCTGCTGACGATTATCCAGTCTCCTTACAACGCTTGTATTATTGCCCATGAACGCATGAATATCTATGCGTATGTCAGTATTATAGATGTTGTACTCAAACTATTGATCGTTTATTTACTGGTAGTGATAAATACGGATAAACTGATACTCTATTCACTGCTGGTATTCCTTGTCAATCTAGTAGTCATTGGAATATACATATTATATTGTCGAAAAAAATACCCGGAATGCGCATTTATAATCGTCAGAGATAAAGCATTATATAAACCCATACTTGTTTTTTCCGGCTGGAACATGATGAGTATGTTCGGCTATCTACTCAGCAGCCAGGGAGTAAATATATTGTTGAATATATTCTTCTATCCGGCTATCAATGCTGCACGTGCGATCGCTTATCAGATAAACTCGGCTTTAACCTCGTTTGTCAATAATTTCCAGATTGCCGTAACACCTCAAGTCGTCAAGTTATATGCCGACGACCAGCAGGAATCAATGAAAAACCTGTTGTATAAGAATTCAAAATACGGTTTTTCATTGCTATGGCTTCTCTCATTGCCGGTCTTGCTGGAGATAAACAAAATACTCGTTCTATGGTTGAAAGAAGTTCCTTCCGAAACTATGATCATGGCCCGGCTGGTGATTATACAAAGCCTGTTCTATACCTTCAACCGTCCGTTCGATATTGCTATCGAGGCAGTCGGACGCATGAAAGAAGTAAATCTGTTTACCGGCCCTATGCAGATAATGGTATTACCGGTGTCGTACCTGCTTCTCAAGATCGGATTACCCTTTTATACACCGTTCATACTGAATATTATAGTAGTGATTCTCTGCCTGGTGGTAGAAACTCATTATCTGAATAAATGGATAAATATTTCCAGAAGAGTAATCTTACAACAGATCATTTATCCTCTCTTCTATATGGTAACCCTGTCGTCCATTCTGCCCGTCCTTGTTTATTTACATATGAATAGCAGTCTGTTAAGACTATTTATGGTCGTCGTAACATCATCATTCTCCGTCATAGCATGCTCCTATTTCATCGTATTGGACAAACAGGCCAGGGACTGGGTGAAAAACAAAGTCAAATCGATCTTATAATTATTGATTGCATGAAGAAAGTTATATTATCATTCGATTATGAATTATTTTTCGGAGAAAGATCCGGTACTGTAGACAACAGTATTATACGTCCTACGGAACTATTACTTAATAAACTGGATAAGATCAACGGGAAAGCAACCTTTTTCGTCGATTACTTAATGATCAAATATTTAGAAGCACAGCTGAAAACAACCAAAGAGGCCCGCAAGATAACAACCCAACTGCAGGAAATAGTACAGCAAGGTCATCGTATCGAACTACACATCCATCCGCATTGGATAGATGCCCGTTACAATGGAGACGGGACCTGGGACTTTAAAGATTTCACCCACTACAGTTTGAATTCATTGCCGGAAGACACTGTTTCCGATCTATTTACCGAAGGTTGCGAGATGTTGAACAAAATTGCCGGAACTGTCGATCCATCCTATAAGGTGGTAGCTTTCCGGGCAGGCGGATGGGCAGTACAACCTTTTTCCCATTTACACAAAGCTTTTAAGAAAGCGAATATAAAAATAGACTCTTCCGTTTCCTGCGGATTTCGCTACAAAGGGAACGATTCCTTTTATGATTTCACACATGTGCCGGACAAACCGGTATATACATTCAAAGACGATGTCCTGGTAGAAGATAAAGACGGAGAATTTGTTGAATTTCCGATATCTTCTTACGAATATACATTTCCTATGCGGATTATCAATAGTATACACCGATACATCAATCCCGGATTATTCAGACAAACAACAGACGGCACCCATTCCCGGATTTCTTACGGGACTCTTCCGACAAAGATCCGGAAGAATAGTTCGATCCTGTCCAGATTCACGCTGTCACGCCTGTCTCCTTATGTATTGCTCTATGCTTTAAAGAAAGAGAAAAAGGAATTGCTGGTATTTTTAGACCATCCCAAAGATTTTACATACTCAGCTTTATCCTTTTTGACTTTACTGGAAGGAAACGTTGAGTTTCATTTGTATACAGACTTTATCGATCACTGATACATAAACGAAATATGGATAAAAAATATATATTCCATTGCATGTGTTACTCGCCAAAGGTATACTCAGGACTCGACCGGTTTACTCTTATGCTGGCAAACAAATTGGCAGAAGACCATTATCAGAATATATTCCTGTTTTATGATACACTGGAATATGCTCCTGTCTATCGCGAGGAACTGACAGAAAACGGACATACGATCGTTTTACTGGATTCCAAATCCGGTACACTGAAACTATTGAAGGAATATCTAACCTGTTTCAATTCGTACAAACCTGCGATCGTCCATGTTCATTTTACGTCGTTATTCAAATTGCTGAATTGTTTCCTTCGTCTTTTTTATCATTTCAAACTGTTTATCTCTTTTCATTCGACAGTAAACCCTTGCTCTTCCTATAAAAAGTACAGGAAACAGAAAGGATTTGTCAAAACATTACTTTACACCTGGTATTGCCGCTTTATATATCAGCAAAGTAATGCCATTATTTGTGTCAGCCAAGCTGTAAAGCGACAGTATCTTCAGTTTTTACATCATAATAGAAAAGTCAAGTGTCTGTATTTAGGAGTTAATCCTACTATAACCAGTCAGGAAAAGGCTAAAAGAATACTGCATTTTGAAGATGAAACGAGATTTCGGATATGTCATATTTCCGCTTTCGAACATCTGAAAGGAATAGATATAATCATTGAGGCTGCAGCCCTTTTGAAAGAAAAGTATCAATTAAGGGATTTCAAAGTTTACTTAATAGGGACTGACAGAAGAAATGACAATTATTCAAAAATGATAAAAGAGCTGTCAGCTCGTCTTCAGGTCCGGGAACACATCGTCTGGCTAGGGAAAAGATTTGATATACAATATATATTACCGGCCTTTGATGTGTACATCCATCCTTCCAGACAAGAAGGCATAGGAGTCTCCTTGATGGAAGCGGCTTCTGCCGGACTGCCTCTTATTGGGACCAGAGTTGGCGGGATACCGGAGGTTATTGCCCACGAATCGAATGGCTTCCTGATAAAAAGTGAATCTGCGGTCCAATTGGCTCATTATCTTTATAAACTATATCAGGATAAAAAAATTCATCGTGAGATGGCTATCCGATCCAAAGAAAGATGGAACGACTCATTCAATATAGAGAAACAGACAAACAAATTATATCAAATATACATAAACGCTTAAAGTAAATCGACTATGATACATATCGTTGTTCTAATTGATACAAATATCGAAAGATACCCTCCCGTTATAGCCCTTTTGGATGCAATAACCCTGCAAGAAGACTTCTCCGTTACCGTTATCGAGGGAGAACATGATCCCAACATGGATAAACGTTATCAGAAACAGGCAACCTTTTTCCACCTGTACGGGAAACCTTATATGGGAAATCTGCTCCACAAAGCATACAACCGTATAAGCCGGATCATTAAATACAGGAAGTTTGTAAAGAACTATTTGACAAACAATGCATATGATGTTGTGTGGGTAGCAACAGCCGATACAGCCCTCCACTTACGGGGGATCATCGAGAAACATAATTTTATCCTGAACCTGTTTGAACTTTACGATACTTTTCCCGTTCGGTTAAAATGGCTGCATCATTTATCTGCGTATGCCCGCAACATAGTAGTTCCTGAAATAAACAGAGCCAATATATTCCGGGTATGGTTCAATCTGCCGGAAACTCCGTTTGTCATACCGAACAAACCTTCCGAACATCCGTGTTGTAAGAATCTGTCTGTCGACCAAATCGGTAACACCATTTTAGAACATATATCTAAAAAGATCATTCTATATCAAGGACACATCATTGAAGAAAGAAGACTGGATGCTATCTGTGAAGCCATATCGCAATTGCCGGATTACTGCCTGGTCCTGATGGGTAAGGAAACGGACTACCTGGTCGACCTGAAAAGCCGGTTTCCGTTTATCATCCATCAAAACTATGTTTCCCCGCCTCTTCACCTTAATATCACCAGTCATGCACATATCGGTATTGTCACTTATACGTATGAATCACTGAATAACATATTTTGTGCACCTAATAAAATCTGGGAATATGCAGGTTTTGGCATACCGATGCTCGGAAACAATATACCGGGTCTTCAATCGACTATCGGAGCATCGCAGGCAGGCATCTGCGTAGATACAGATAGGATTGGAGAGATATTGAATGCAATCCAGGCTATAGATAGCGAATATGAGTTTTATAGTAAAAAAGCACTCGCTTTTTATCATTCGGTTTCTATAAACAAGATGTATAAAGATGTTATATACCAATCATTATAACACAGTCTTCATCAGTTCCTGCATCTTCGTTTCTTATGCAGGATTAGCCATTGTGCTACCTTTGTTTTATCCGGCAAATGCTCCGGATAACGGGATGATTCTGTTTCAACTATTTTTCGCCTTATTGATTTTTATATTGGGCATCGAGGTCTTTTCCAAAAATAAAATAACCGGATGCCTACTGGGTATTATTCTATTCCAATATATAGCATCGGTGACACTACGTTATTATTATATCCAACATTTCGGAAATCCACTGGGATATAATCCGATCGATTCATGGCTATACCATTCAACAGGCGTTGCGGTTCAGAACTATTCGCTGGAAGAATTCTTCACTTATCTGAAGAGTAATAGCTTTAATGTAGACGACTGGGGATTCCCTCTTGTTGTCTACTTTGCTTACCATATTTTGGGAGATAATATAGGAATCGATTTGCTATTACTTCTCAACATACTGGTTATCACAATCTCTTCATTCCGGCTATATCAGCTAGCCGGTTATTTTTTGGACAAAAGTTATGCGCTCCTGGTTACATTTATTTGGGGGACGCTGCCGTTTCTGGCCTACACAACGGTAGTCGGGTTGAAAGAAAACTTTTTTCTGTTCTTTACTATCTCGTCTTTATATTATATGTATAGGTATCTGCAAAAAAAGAACCTGAAAAATCTCCTGTACTTTCTGATCTATACTTCCGGGTTATTCTTCTTCAGATATGCACTCGTTTTTATGATGTTCATTTCATTGATTACCGGTTTACTACTATTTAACAGCCAAAGTAGCAAAAGACTGAAATATCTGCTTATCGGAGCATGTGTTTTAGGTGGTTTTGCTTTCAAGATTGCCGTAGATCTTATCGCAACATTACAAGGAGGTTCTTATGAAGCTCTACTCGACGCAGTTGCTTACCGGATCGGAGAAAATTCATACGGAGGTACTTTTACTATGTTGGTTAATTTTATAGCCATGCTAATTGGCCCCTTCCCCAACTTTATATCTGACAGTGACAAGGCTAATTATATTACTATATACAGCTATACGGCATTTATAAAGATGCTGTTCTCCTTTTTTTATCTCTACGGAATCTGGTACATTTTCAAAAGGAAGCTTTACTATTATCTGCCGATGCTTGCTTTTATCTTTCTGCAAAGCATAATGATTTTCTTTACTTTCTATACGCTGCATATCCGTTATCAATTACCTCATATCCCGTTTCAACTGATCATTGCCGGATACGGATTGAATGTATTCGTTCATCAGCAAAGCAAAGTTGGAAAGCGGATGCTCACGACTTATATAGGCGGTGTATTTATACTTATCCTCATCTATAATTTAAGATTATCATAAATGAATTTACTGTTTGTTGTTCCGGACCTTTCGAATCTGGGAGGAGTTGCCAACCATTATTCGGGATTACATGATTACTGGACTTTCCCCGTATCTTATGAATATTATGGGAAACGGAAAGGAATTCCGGCCATCATCTGTTTCCCTTTCGATATCCTCAAATACATATTCAAACTGATGTTCTGCCGGATAGATATCGTATTCGTCAATCCTTCATTAAGAAGGTATCAACTGATACGGGACGGCATATACATTTTACTGGCTAAACTATTCCGCAAAAAGGTCGTGACTTTTATTCATGGCTGGGATACGAGCCTGGCCTCTGTTCTGATCAGGAAACCCGGATTGTTTAAATATGTATATAATAAATCCTCTCTCCTGTTTGTCTTATCCAGTGAATTCCAGAAACAACTAATTCGTATGGGGATTACCAGTCCCATCAGGTTAACTACCACCAAAGTGGATGACAAACTTCTGAAAACCTTCGATATTAACCATAGGAATGGTGAAATACGGCAAATACTCTTTCTGGCACGGATTATCAAAACCAAAGGAATTTTCATTGCACTAGATACTTTCAGACTATTGAAAAAAGAATTTCCCTGGCTGAAACTATTGATTTGCGGAGAGGGTTCTGACCGAATCAAAGCCGAAGAATATATTTTGCAAAATCATCTGGAGGATGTCCTGTTTACTGGAGCTGTTTCAGGTAACACTCTGATCAACGCTTTCAAAAACAGCGATCTATACATCCTTCCTTCCTATGAAGAAGGTATGGCGACTTCCATTCTGGAAGCAATGGCTTTCGGTCTGCCGATCGTTTCAAGACCTGTCGGAGGTATCGTCGATTACTTTATCGAAGGAGAAATGGGTTATCTGATCCCGACCCTCAACGCACAGGATTTCTATGAAGCCATCAGACAACTGATAGTAAATCCTAAACTCACCCGAACAATATCAGAGACCAATCACCGATATGCCTTGGAGCATTTCCTTGCTTCTACCGTTGCCAAGTGTTTGGAAACGGCATTATCAGAAGTGTTTCATCCTGATGAAACAACTGTTCCACTTAGGTGAAACAACTGTTTCTACCATATGAAACACTTGTTCCAATATAAAGAAAACAATGAAACACAAATAAGGAATATGCAAAAAAAACAAGTTACATTAAATGGTATAAAGGTTTTCCCCTTTATTTCTGCCCAAGAGCTTTTACAATATGTAAATAGCCGGAAAGGAATCTTAATAGCTATCAACGCAGAAAAGATATTACATGCAACCAGCCAGACGCGCGATATCATAAACCGGAACATCGGTTATTGTGACGGATATGGAGCCGTTATGGCGCTGAAAAAGAAAGGTTATAAAAATGTAGCTAAGATTCCAGGCTGTGAATTATGGCTGAAAATAACAGCTGCATTGTATGATAAAAATAAAACATTCTATCTGGTTGGCAGTACACAGGAAGTCATCGAACAAACCATCAGCAAATTAAAACAGGAGTATCCTGGTATCCGATTCGCCAATTATCGAAACGGATATATCAAATCCGAAGAAGAGAAAGCGGCGTTACTCGCCGATATCCAAAGTAAGAAACCTGATGTCGTATTTGTTGCCATGGGATCACCTAAACAGGAGTTGCTTATGGAGGAAATGTTCAAAGTACATCCGGCCATCTACCAAGGATTGGGTGGAAGTTTCGATGTCTATACCGGTCAGGTCAAACGTGCTCCAAAATGGTGGGTCGACCATAACCTGGAGTTTGCTTACCGTCTGATAAAACAACCCAGCCGTATCAAACGGCAAATCCATCTGATCCGCTTTTTAATATTAGTCAAACTAGGTAAAATATAATCAACACAAGTATGAAAAAAGTAATGTTAGTATTCGGCACTCGTCCCGAAGCAATCAAAATGGCTCCGCTCATTAAAGAATATCAGAAATATCCGGAAGATTTCCAGACCATCGTATGCGTCACAGGACAACATAGGGAGATGTTGGACCAAGTCCTTCATATCTTCGACATCCACCCTGATTACGATTTGAATATAATGAAACAAGGACAGGATTTATATGATGTAACCGCCCGGGTTCTGACTGGTATGCGGGAGGTCTTATCCGAATCACGTCCGGACCTCGTGCTGGTACACGGAGATACCACCACCTCTACCGCTGCTGCCCTCGCCGCGTTCTATCAGCAAATCCCTGTCGGACATGTAGAGGCAGGCTTGCGGACACATAATATATACAGCCCGTGGCCGGAAGAAATGAACCGGCAACTTACCGGACGAATCGCTTCCATTCATTTCTCCCCCACACAATTAAGCAAAAAAAATTTACTGGACGAAAATATTGCAGAAAAGAATATCATCGTTACGGGAAATACGGTCATCGATGCCTTGTATCAGATGGTAGAAAAAATAAAAAAGAATGAAGAATTAAGGCAACAACTGGAGAATGAACTGAATAGATCCGGATATAAAATCTCACGGTTAACCGAACAAAGTAACCGGAAATTGGTTTTAATAACAGGTCATCGTCGTGAGAACTTCGGAAAAGGATTTATTTCTATATGCAAAGCGATTAAGACATTAGCCGAGAATCATCCGGATATCGACTTTGTATATCCAATGCATCTGAATCCGAATGTACGGCAACCGATCCGGGAAATATTCGGAGATTCAAAACCATCCAATATGTTCTTTATAGAACCTTTGGAATATTTACCGTTCATCTATCTGATGGAACTGTCAACACTTGTTCTTACAGATAGCGGAGGTATTCAGGAAGAAGCACCAGGACTGGGAAAACCGGTTTTGGTCATGCGTGAAACAACAGAACGCCCGGAAGCATTAAACGCCGGAACTGTCAGGTTAGTCGGAACGGACTTCAACAAGATCGTAGCGGAGACATCCCGACTACTGGAAGACAGTACGTATTATGATCAAATGAGTAAAGCCGTGAATCCGTATGGAGATGGGTTCGCTTGCCAGAGAATCGTAACAAAAACAAAAGAAATTGTATGAACACTGTAAAAAGGTACTCTTTTTGTATTTTCTGTCTTTTAATATGTACCGGCATCAAAGCACAGGTATCTCAGGAGCTACTGGATAAAGCCCGGCAGGCAGGTATGTCGGAGGAGCAGATTCAGCAGGAAATGTCAAAATACATCGATAAGACGAAAACGTCAACAACTACCCAACAATCCCAAACAGAACAATTCATTCCGGAAAAAGAGATTCCCGGCCGGGCACCTCTTACCAATAAAGAATTACCTCCCCTGGAACTCCAGCGAGAAGAGAATAAGCCGGAGCAGAAACTGGAAGATATCGTATTCGGACGTGAAATATTCTCAGAAAAGAATCTGACTTTTGAACCGGTCTTAAATATTCCGACGCCCGTTAATTACCGGCTTTCAGCCGGTGATGAAGTACTCATCCATGTATGGGGAGATTCGGAATTAAACCTGAAACTGACAATATCGCCCGATGGAACAATTATTATACCCGATATCGGACCTGTCACCCTTAGCGGACTGACCATAGAAGCTGCCGAACAACGGATACGACAGGAACTCGGCCGCATTATGGCTACTATAGACGGCAGGGAGCCTAATACATTTGTATCGGTCAGTCTTGGACAGATCCGCAGCATCAAGGTCAACATTGTCGGTGAGGCAGTAGTTCCCGGAACTTACACATTGACCTCACTTGCCACTCTGTTCAATGCCTTATACGCTGCCGGTGGAGTAAACAACATCGGTTCGCTGCGTAGTATCAAAGTATACCGTAACAGTAAAGAAATTGCCAATCTGGATGTTTATAATTATTTGCTCCACGGCGAATACAATACAAATATACGACTGGAAGATAACGATATGATCATCATCGGTCCGTATGAACAGCTCGTAGTAGCCAAAGGAAAAATAAAACGCAATCGAATCTTTGAATTAAAAAAGGGAGAAACTCTTTCACAATTACTGGATATGGCGGGAGGATTTACCGGAGATGCATACACCAGGGATGTTACCGTAAAAAGAAAATCCGGAACACGTTATCAGATTGCAACAGTTACAGAGGAACAGTTCCCCACATTCACATTTCATGACGGTGACTCACTACTGGTTGACTCTGTCATTCCTTTTTACGAAAATAGATTAACCATCTCCGGTGCCATATGGCGTCCGGGAGAATATGAACTGAGTCCTTCTGTCCATACAGTCAAACAATTGATACAGCAGGCTGCCGGTTTAAAAGGAGATGAATTTACAGGGCGAGCTCAAATTACCCGCCTGAACCCCGATTTCACACATTCTGTCATTGCGATCAATATACAAGATATATTGAACGGCACCTCACCGGACATTGAGTTACAGAACGAAGACCAGTTATATATCCCCTCACTGTTTGATTTGCGGGAGCCTTATACGATCAAGATTGGAGGAGCCGTGAACCAGCCGGATACCGTCTTACCCTATCGTAAGAATATGACAATAGAGGATGCGATCGTACTGGCAGGAGGATTACAGGAAGCGGCGGCAACTGTCAATGTGGAAGTTGCCAGGCGCATAAAAAATCCCCAATCCTCCCAAAGTACGGAACAAATAGCCAAAGTGTTCAAGTTTACCCTAAAAGATGGCTTGGAAATAACCTCTGGTGACACATTATTCACATTGGATCCTTTTGACGAAGTATATGTCCGTTTCTCTCCGGAATACCAAAAGCAACAAGTTGTGAAAGTGAACGGCGAAATTATGTTTGCCGGAAGCTATGCTCTTCCGCATAAAAACACACGATTAAGCGATCTGATCAAAGAGTCGGGAGGTATCACCCCGGGAGCCTATGTAAAAGGAGCCAGCCTAAAACGAAAACTCAGCGACGACGAGATCAGACAGGTCGAAACTCTTTTACAATTAAGCAATTCCAATAAACAAAGTAAAGATTCGATCGCCTTATCGATGGCAGACATACATGATTATCCGGTCGGTATCGACCTGGAGAAAGCACTGTCTCATCCGGGATGTACGGAGGACCTGGTTTTACAGGATGGAGACATTCTATATATTCCTCAGTTACAAAGCACCGTAAAGATCAGTGGAGCAGTAACCTATCCTAACAGTATCACTTATAACAAAGGAATGTCGGTTCGCGATTGTCTCTCACAAGCCGGAGGTTATAACGATCTTTCCCGCAAATATCCGATCGTCATTTACATGAACGGACAGGTTGCAACAACCCGAAGGACCGGAATATTCTTTAAGCGATATCCGAAAGTCGAACCCGGATGTGAAATTGTCGTACCAAGCAAATCGCAGCGTAACCGTGGAGCCAGCTTATCAGAAATAATGAGTATCAGCAGTTCTGCAACATCAATGGCTGCAATGGTAACTTCCATCATAAATATGATTAAAAAATAATATCCATGGGTAATGAAATTAGACTACTCCTGTATGCATGGAAAAAGCGAATGTTATTTCTAAAAACGTGTGGAACTGCTATTATCATCGGTTTGATTATAGCAGTCAGCATTCCCAAAGAATATATAACTACCGCTAAACTGGCTCCGGAAACAAATGATAATACCAAAAAGGTCGGAGATTTAGGGGGACTGGCAGCGATGGCAGGTATCAACCTGAATAATACAGGCAGTTCCGACGCCATCTCTCCCGAACTGTATCCGGATGTTGTTCAAAGCATACCTTTTCTGGTTGAATTATTTCCTGTGCAAGTTACAGATAAAAAAGGGACACTCCACTTGTCAGTGTATGATTACATCAGTAAACACCAGCGTGAAGCCTGGTGGAACTATATATTGGGCATTCCTTCCCGAGGACTGACAGCTATAAAACAACTGTTTTCCGAAAAAAGAGAACAATCGGATGAAGTGAATCCTTTCTATCTGACAGGCGAGCAGCAACAGGTTATAAATGGATTAAGAAATCGTATATCCATCTTTGTCGACAAAAAAACAATGGTAATAACGATTAATGTCCGTATGCAAGATCCTGTCATTTCTGCAACATTAACAGATGTCATATTGGAGAAACTCCAGACCTATATTACCAGCTATCGGACCCAAAAGGCAAAACAAGATTTGAAATTTACAGAAAAAGTGTATGCAGAAGCCCGGGATGCCTATTATAAATCCCAACAGGCATACGCAAAATTCGAGGATTCCAACAAAAATATCATATCTGCCAGCTACCGCACGGAACAGGAACGCCTAAAAAACGAAATGACATTAACATTCAATGTCTACAACTCACTGGCACAAAAATATGAACAGGATAAACTAAAAGTACAGGAGCAAACGCCGGTATATGCAATTATCGACCCTGCTACTGTACCTTTAAAAGCAATCTCTCCTAATAAAGTGATTATTATAATGGCATTCCTCTTTATGGCATTAGTAGCCACTATAGGATACCTGTTTATAAAAGATAATACTGTCAGGACCGACTGATCTGCAACCCCTTATCCGAAAGCCCCATTTCTACAAAACGGGCATTCGGATTACGCGGAGAAGCCGTCAACTGTTTACGTATCAGCAAAGCAGCTTCCGGGTCTTTTGCTACGATATACAAATAGCCGCCACCGCCTGCTCCAGGTAGTTTATAACCTAAGGCATAATCTTTTATCTGCGCGATCAGTTCTTCTACTGCAGGGGGATTCGTTCCGGAATCGAGTGCCTTCTTCTGTTCCCAGGTCTTTGCGATAAGTTTACCGTACGTTTCAAAATTACCGCATTGAATAGCATCGAACATATCCAGAGCATGCGTCTTCATTTCTGAAAGCAGACGAAGATGTGTGGTACTATTCAGAAACATACCTTGTACAATTTCTGCCAGAATATTCTTGGCCGTACGGGTTATTCCTGTATAATATAACAAATGACAAGCCTGATATTGCGGGTCGGTAAACAAATATTCCGGTAACCAACGCACGGAAGGATTCTGATTGAAGCCTTCTCCTGTCTGTAACAGTTTCAGACCATGTAATCCCCCGCCATACTGATCCTGCCAGCCTCCGCCTGTTGTAAGCAGTTGCTCTAAAATCAAGGTACGATATCCTATCTTACTTTTATCCCACGCCAGACCACAAAAATCGGATATTGCTCCAAGCACGGTCGCAGCCAAAATAGAACTGGTCCCGAGTCCCGATCCAGCCGGAATAGCCGCCAGTAAAGTAACTTCCAGTCCACAACCGAAACTTTTCAACTGATCTTCCAGTGAAGAGTGATGCGTTGCAGAAAATTCAGGGATAAAGCCGGCTAGAGACAAAGCCGCTTTCGGGATAGAGAAAGGAGAACCGATCTTTTTATAATCACGCAATTCATCCCAGGTAGAAACAACTTCCATCGCTCCCAGGTCGATAGAACGCAAGATGATCTTATATTCTTTCGAAGGCTTTACATATACCTGCAAAGGTGGTTGACCGTTCAACTCGATGGCTACATTGACCACATTCCCTCCGGCGTACATGCAATAAGGAGGAGTATCAGTCCATCCACCAGCCAGGTCGATGCGGACCGGACTTCGCCCCCACACAATTTGGTCACGATATACATTCAGATAAGGAGATTGCTTTTCTCCGGATACGGAACTGATCAATCCTTCTCGTAATAAAGAAAAAGCTTCCTGTTGCTCTCCCTCATACGGTTTCCCTTCCAATTGTAATACACGAGCTCGGAACATCCGGTTATGTATCTGTTTCATCAATGGTGTTTCAGTAGGAAGTACATCCGGCAAATCAAGATTTCCTCCAACAAACTCGCGAGCAGCATCTGCCAGGTCCAACTGGTAGAATACGCTTTTCTCATGATTGGCTGCCAACATAGGCCAATTGGCATAACGGAATTTCTCACGCTGGGCAAAAAGTCTGCTCAGATTAGCACGATCGGATAATTCATTTGCCGACATTTTCTCCGACGACAGCCATATATCCCTGCCACTTTCCAGTTCCGGTTCAGAAACCATCCACCGCATAACCAAGCCCAATTCTTCGATACTTTTACATACCGGGAATAATGCAGCATTCTGTAAGTCAGCGAAAACCTCCAATAGGATACCTCTATCCTCTGCCCACTTAGCGACAGGATATCCCATAAAGACTGTTTTCTCATCAGTCGATGTTCCTTTAAACGGATCATTGAATCCATACGGACGAGCCACCCAGTCCTGTTCTCCGACAGGTACAACATCAAGACAAACACCGGACGGGATATCCAATGTCCAATCGTTTTCAGGAATTCCGGTTATAATATGTCGGTTATCCAGCTTCCAGTGCTTACCTATATAGCTGTTCTCAATCCATAACTCCGAATTCGCGGCAGTCAGGATGATATTAATCGATGCATTCTGCACAAACATGGCAGGATGAGGTTTAACCTTCCGGTGCATGATAGCCCGCTGATCGCGGACCAAATTCTGCACAGCCAGCGTCGAAGAGATCAGTTCGCGGCTCGTCCCATAATGATAAAACTCCCCTCCCTCCAAAGGAAGGATAGCCACACTCAACCGGTTCAACTCTTCATCGGGAATACGGGGATGTTCACCCAAAGCCAGTCCAAATTCGGAATAGAGGTCGTATGATTTCATGGTCTTTCCATCGGCTGTATACGAGTGTTTCATCAGCAACTCCATAGCCCGGTCACTTAGTAACCACACGCCTATATCCATCAGAAAAAGATGTGTCTGAGCCAACTGCCCCAAATCGGACAAAGACGGTTTCTGAAGCATAAAGTCCAATTTATCGGGAGTTTGTCTATCGGAAACAAATACACCATGATTGGTTGCCAAAGCCGGATCGACCCATAGCCCGTAACAAACGACATCCACATCCGGAATATCCTGCAACAGTTCACTATTTCGTATATATACATCCCCACTGGCAATCAGTGTATGGAGCGATTCAGGAGCTTTCTCCATAATCTCCTCATAAAGGGGAAGCTGCAAAGACAATAGATTTTGTGATAACTTCTGCCCCCTCGCCCACCGAAAGACAGGAATTGGTGTCAATATTTTTCCGGAAGGAGCATACCCCGGTAAACGCCGGCTCTGCCCGCCGGCATGTAGCAATATCCTTTTCTCCTTTGCCAACCATTCTTTCACAGGGAGACTAGATGCCTCTTTCTGCCAACATGCTTCAATCAGCCAGGTAGTTCCTCCTCCGGATCCCAAACGGGCACCTACCGGATCTGAAGTACAAAACCACTCATCCACATCTGTTTTTGTTATTCTGTGGAAACTATTTACCAAATTGGGAGGCAATGATAATAATTTCTTCATATTTATATATGTATCAGGAAATGATGAAATCAATTCCATCCAATTAATCTAATCTTTGTTACAAAAGTAGTTTTTCCTTCCATTTCGATTACATGGAAGTTAAATTTTAATTTAATTTTACCATTCAATATGCTATTGGTTTAAATTATTATATTCATATTTGTAGGGAAAAACAACTTACATATCCAGTTGACGATAAAAAACGTTGGTTTTTACTAATCACCCCCTCTCATTTAGTTTTCTAACGTATCTTTAGTTATTCATTTAATATTCAATTGTATGATATACGGTTATGTAAGAGTCAGTACAGATAAGCAAAGTACTGAAAATCAGCGATTTGAAATAGAAAAGTTCGCAAAAGCCAAAAGCATGCGTATTGATCGCTGGGTAGAAGAAACAATCAGTGGAACGACTGATGTCGCAGAACGGCAGCTTGGCCGTTTAATTAAACAAATTCGTAAGGGAGATATCCTGGTTACAACCGAGTTATCACGTTTAGGACGTAATCTGATGCAGGTTATGAGCTTTCTCCATCAATGCATGGAAAAAGACATTTTTGTGATTACGGTAAAGGAGCGCTATGAGTTGGGAAACAACATCAACAGCAAAATTTTGGCATTCGCTTTCAGCCTGAGTGCAGAGATCGAACGTAACCTGATTTCACAACGTACCAAAGAGGCATTAGCCAGAAAAAAGAAAGAAGGTACAAAGCTGGGACGTCCTAAAGGAGGAAAATCTGAACTGTACAAACTTTCCGGTAAGGAAAGCATGATTCGAAAGCTCCTGGAGGAAAAGAAAACCAAGCTGTACATTAGTAAAAAATTAGGTGTAAACAGACAAACTCTAAGGGATTTTATGAAAATGAATCCGGAATTGGACTGATTATAGAAATATTAAGTTTTTTGTCATCCGAAGAGTATATGCCTAAATTGTTAAACAATGCAATCCTAGTAAATGAATTCTAAGCTAAATTGTTTATTTATAGTTGTTTGTTCTAAATACACGGGAAACGCCGGTATTGAAATTTCCAATATTAATACTGTTTGTGTTCTACGGGAATATTTTACCCACAATTACACACTAATTTCCAGCCATTTAGCATCAACTATCAATCTGTATAAAATTAATTTACAATGATTTACGCATTAAAGGCAGATATACGGATAATCTTCGGTCAAGGCAGATGTTTTTTGATAATAAATCAGAGATTGTAAAAATTACACCAAGAGAAAAAAATCAAGGAATAAACAAAATGGATATAGGCATCCTGTTTAAAAAATGAAAAAGATGATTCCATAGCGCAGCAAGAAATTAAAAGGACAAAGACTCCATATCTTACTTTAGTAAAGAATTAGTTGTGTATAGAGAAAACATTACTTTTCTATCTCTTTTTTACACATTATTATACTATAAATTAAGTAATAGTGAATAAATATACTATCTTTGGAATAATTAGCGTAAAGTGGAATGTTGAACCTTATAAAAAGAAATTCAAAATGGAAAGAACACTTGTAATATTGAAACCATGCACTATTCAGCGAGGTTTGATCGGTGAAATCATTGCTCGTTTCGAAAAAAAAGGATTAATCCTTGAAGGTATGAAAATGACCTGGTTAACAGATGAAATTTTGAGCGAACATTACGCTCACCTAAAAGAAAGGCCTTTTTTCCAAAGAGTTAAAGATGCAATGGCAGTATGTCCTGTCGTTGTTTGTTGCTGGAAAGGAGTCGATGCCGTAAATGTAGTACGCACGTTGGCAGGCGCTACCAATGGTAGAAACGCTGCTCCCGGTACTATTCGCGGGGACTATAGCATGAGTGTACAGGAAAATATCGTACATGCTTCCGACTCACAGGAGACAGCTGCCATCGAATTAAAAAGATTCTTCAATGATGACGAATTATTTAATTATGAGACAAAAAACCTGCTCAGCCTTTACGCAAATGACGAATTCTGAGAAATAAAACAAAACAAAAAGCCGGAAAAAAGAAATTTCATACTCTTTTCCGGCTTTTCTATTTCAGATATCTCATCCTATCCTCCCGGACCGGATGAACAACCTCATTACTAATCTAAAAATCTAATACCATGAAAAACACACTATATCATATAAACAAGCCCTTTGCATGAAATGTTTCCAAATAAATAAAGAAATTCATTGCAGTTGTATTATTCCCGAATTGGACCTATATTTGTACTGTATTTTAAACATGAGTACAGACAAAAATTAAAAGAAAACAATATGCATAGTTGGTTTGAATGTAAAGTCTCCTTTGAAAAAGTACTGGAGAACGGAATGCAAAAGAAAGTAACAGAACCTTACCTGGTCGATGCCCTCTCCTTTACGGAAGCAGAAGCACGTATCATCGAAGAAATCCGCCCGTTCATTTCCGGCGAATTTACTGTTACAGACATTAAACGCGCACGCCTCTCTGAATTATTCTTCAACGAAAACGGCGACCGTTTCTACAAGATCAAGGTCTATTTCATCACGCTCGACGAGAAAAGCGGTGCTGAGAAAAAAACAGCAGCACAAATGCTTGCCCAGGCATGCACATTAAAAGAAGCCATCGCTGTATTGGAAGAAGGCATGAAAGGTACAATGGCCGATTACACGATCGCATCGGTTACGGAAACCATGCTGATGGATGTATTCCCATTCTCTGCCAGCGACGACAAAACACCTAAATCAGGAGAAGAACTGATTGCTGAACAGAAGAAACAGGCTGAAGACAAAGCACAGGAAGCATGAGCATCTCCCAGAATATAGTACAGCTAAAGGCATCGTTACCGGCAAACGTCACGCTGGTAGCCGTGTCTAAGTTTCATCCGGCAGCAGCATTGGAGGAAGCCTACAATGCTGGCCAGCGTGTCTTCGGCGAAAGCAGGGCACAGGAGCTGACGGCTAAACAAAAAGTACTACCGGGTGATATAGAATGGCATTTTATCGGTCCGCTGCAAAGCAATAAAGTGAAAGATATCGCACCTTTTATCCATACGATCCATAGCATCGATTCCCTCAAATTATTGCAGGAGGTAAACAAGCAAGCTTTAAAAAACAGCCGTGTTATCCGTGTCTTGCTGGAAATACACGTTGCACAGGAAGAAACAAAACACGGACTGTCACCAGACGAATGCCGCGAACTTCTGCAAAACGAACAACTCGCCGAACTAAGGAATATTCAGATATGCGGATTGATGGGAATGGCGACCTATACAGATGATACAACGCTCATCCAACAGGAATTTCACACCTTGCATGAACTTTTCAGTGAATTAAAATCTATATATTTCAAAGGAAATGATAATTTTGCAGTGTTATCCATGGGAATGAGCCACGATTATCCGATTGCCATTCGTCAGGGTAGCACTATGATACGGGTTGGAACCAGTATTTTCGGCGAACGCGAGTACTAATTACATTAAAATTGAATCTGACATGATTGACATTAAAACCCAATACGCGGGACTAACACTTCGCAATCCTTTAATTGTAGGAAGTTCAGGTTTGACAAATAATCCTGAGCGAAACAAGGAATTCGAAAAGGCCGGTGCCGGAGCCATTGTTCTCAAATCTCTTTTTGAGGAACAAATCGAAATGCAGAGCGATTCGCTTATGCAGGACTCCGATTATCCAGAGGCCGCTGACTATATCCGCGGTTATGTAAAAGCAAACCAGGTAAACAACTACCTGGAACTGATCAAAAAGACGAAAGAACAGTGCACCATTCCTATCATTGCCAGCATCAACTGTTACAAGTCTGATGTATGGATTGATTTTGCCCGCCAGATAGAGCTGGCAGGAGCAGACGCTCTGGAACTGAATGTATTCTTCCTTGAAACAAGTTTGGAATACAACCCCGACGAGATACGCGACCTCTACGTCAATATCATCCGGAAAGTAAAGGAAACGATTTCAATACCTGTTATTATAAAGATCGGGAAAAATGTCGGAAATATCCCGGCACTGGTCAACACATTAAAGGTAAACGGAGCAGACGGTATCGTTATGTTCAACCGTTTCTACCAGCCGGATATCGACATTAATAATATGCAGATAGTATCCGGCAATGTATTCAGCAACCACTCCGACCTGAGTGATACGATCCGTTGGACCGCAATTGTATCCGGAAAGGTACCCGGAATAAGCATTGCTTCTTCTACCGGTATTCATGACTGGGAAGACGTGATCAAATGCCTGTTGGCAGGAGCTTCAGCCGTACAGATGTGCAGCGCATTATATACACATGGCGGTGAAATCATTTCACAGGTACTTACCTGCATAGAAGAATGGATGCACCAGGCACACTATCAAAGCCTGTCACAATTCCAGGGTAAACTGAACTACGCCAACATTCCTAATCCGGCAATGTACGAGCGTTCACAGTTTATGAAATACTTCTCAAACAGAGACTAAATTCATCTTATAAAATAAAAATGGACAAGGCTTCACTACCTTGTCCATTTTTTTATCCCTTGATCATAGTCAAAAGCATTTTAAAATATATTTTCCACTAAACACTATTTATATCTGAAATATTATTATATTTGCACCATCATTAAAGAAAACAAGATGGAAGCAATTTGCGTAATAAAAGACATCTATAAAACATTGTACCAATTTGAGAAAGCATTCTCGGAGGTACATGAGATCACAATCAATGAAGCCATGCTGCTTTGCTGCCTGAAAGACAACCAGGCAAAATCAGCCGGTACGATTTGTGATTATATCGGTTTATCGAATTCACGAGTATCCAAGGTTATTACTTCCGTCGAAAACAAAGGATTCATCCACCGTGCAATCAGTAAGGAAGATAAGCGGCAGATGTTTTTCTCTCTTACCCCGAAAGGCAAAGAGAAAGTTCAGCAGATGATGAATGCCGAATTGCGTTTCGACAGTCTGTTCGATAAATTGCAGCAATGCATGAAAAAAGGGTAAAACCTTTTTTTATCAATATGTTTTCCATTGACAAATATGTATAATAAAAATAATATATCTACAACATGAAATACTTAATAGTTGGAGGAGTTGCCGGTGGAGCTACCGTAGCAGCCCGTTTACGCAGAATCGATGAAAATGCAGAAATAATCCTGTTCGAACGAGGCAAATATGTCTCTTATGCCAATTGCGGACTACCTTATTACATTGGCGGAACTATTACTGAGCGCGACAAACTGTTCGTACAGACAGCGCAGGGATTTACCGCCCGTTTTAATATAGATATTCGTACCGAGCAGGAAGTCACAGCCATCCATCCGAAAGAAAAGACTGTTGAAATAAGAGAACTCAATACAGCCCGGACATACATTGAAAACTACGACAAATTAATTCTTTCTCCCGGAGCGGAACCGCTTCGTCCCGGCATCGAAGGGATCAATAGCGATAAGATATTCACATTACGTAATGTACCCGATACAGACACAATCAAAAAGTACGTCAGCCGGAATAATCCGCGCCATGCAGTAGTAGTGGGCGGCGGATTTATCGGATTGGAAATGGCAGAAAACCTGCATCATCTAGGCATCCGGGTAGCGGTCGTTGAGATGGCAAACCAAGTCATGGCTCCGTTGGATTATTCCATGGCTGCCATTGTACATCAGCAATTAATAGAAAAACAGGTGGACCTCCGCCTGGAAGATGGTGTATCTCGTTTCGAAGAAACACCTGAAGGGATCATCGTTCATCTGCGTAGCGGAAAACAGATTACAACCGACCTGGTATTACTCAGTATCGGAGTTCGTCCTGAAACCAGGTTGGCAAAAGAAGCCGGATTATCCCTGGGATCATTAGGAGGCATTGCCATAAACGACTACATGCAAACTTCCGATCCGGACATCTACGCCTTGGGAGACGCCGTTGAAGTACTCAATCCGGTAACAGGAAAACCAGCCCTGATCCCACTTGCCGGGCCGGCCAACAAACAGGGACGCATCGTTGCCGACAATATCGTGTTCGGCAACCGCGAAACTTACAAGGGAACTATCGGCACCTCTATTGCAAAGGTATTCGACCTGACAGTTGCTGCTGCCGGAGCCAATGCCAAATTGTTAAAACGCGAAGGTATCCCCTATCAGTCGTCGTATACGCATTCGGCATCACATGCCGGTTATTATCCGGGAGCAGTCCCGATGTCTATCAAAATATTATTCTCACCGGATAACGGACAGCTGCTGGGCGCACAGGTTGTCGGATTCGACGGAGTGGACAAACGGATCGAAATGCTTGAACAGGTTATACAGCGCAAAGGGACAGTCTACGACCTGACCGAACTTGAGCAAGCCTATGCTCCCCCCTATTCATCGGCAAAAGATCCGGTAAATATGGCCGGATATGTAGCAGAAAACATTCTTACTAAAAAGGTAGAGGTTATAGATTGGCGTAAAATAAGCCAACTGAGTAGCGACACCATCCTGGTAGACGTACGCACGGCCGACGAATATTCTTTGGGATCTATTCCGGGTGCAATCAATATACCGGTCGACGAACTCCGCAACCGCCTGTCGGAATTGCCTAAAGATAAACCGATCGTGGTGACCTGTGCCGTTGGTCTGCGCGGATACCTGGCTTATCGCATTCTGGTTCAGCATGGCTATAAAGATGTAAAGAACCTGTCGGGTGGTTATAAAACATGGAGCATCGCGACCGCTAAACCTGTTTTAAAACAGACCGAAAGTAATCAACAAACAACAAAACCGGAAGAACCGTCTGCTGTAACCTCCGCTCGCCCTGCTTCACAGAAGACCGTACAGGTCGATGCCTGCGGCTTGCAATGCCCCGGACCGGTTATGCAATTGAAAAAGCATTATGCCGAAATAAATACAGGCGATCGTTTGCTGATCACAGCCACCGACCAAGGGTTCGGCAAAGATGTAGGAGCCTGGTGTAACATGACAGGGGCACAATTGGTGAGTGTCGAGAATAAATCAGGTATCATTCACGCCACAATCGAAAAAGCAGAACCTAAAAGTTCCTGCAAAATGGTAAACGGGGCCGACAATAAAACACTGATTGTATTCAGCGACGACCTGGATAAAGCGCTGGCCTCCTTCGTCATCGCCAACGGAGCGGCCTCTACCGGTAAGAAAGTAACCATGTTCTTCACCTTCTGGGGATTAAACGTAATCAAGAAAAGACAGAAACCGGCCGTATCGAAAGATATCTTCGGAAAAATGTTCGGCTGGATGCTTCCTGCCCACAGCGGTAAACTGAAGTTGTCGAAGATGAACATGGGAGGCGCCGGAAGTTGGATGATGCGTCTGATCATGAAGAAAAAACATATCGACAGCCTGGAAAGCCTGATCGCACAAGCCGCCGAAAACGGTGTCGAAATGATTGCCTGCACCATGAGTATGGATGTGATGGGCGTCAAGGAAGAAGAACTGATGGATAACGTTACACTGGGCGGTGTTGCCACTTACCTGGAACGCGCAGAAGATGCCAATGTAAACCTATTCATCTAACCAAGATTAGCTACAAAAAAAGGATGCACCCTCTTCGTGGAAAGGGTGCATCCTTTTTTTAAAGAAGTCATATGCTTTTACTTTAAAGGCAACGTCGTTACGTCGACTTCAGGATTCACTCCATTCGGCTGACGCGTAAAAACTGATTTAAATTCCGTATTATCATTAAAGAAACCGCCGTTACGAAGGAAGAACATATTGTCAGCCACACCACCGGCATAGTCCTGACGAACACCGGCCCGGGCGGTTGCATCATAAGTAAACATCCCTTCCGTAAGTTCCTTCCATTCACCTTTTGCCGTACGAGCCCACTGGTTACCGAAACGTACGCTACGTTCCAGACAGCCTTGCCCCGGAATAAAGTTTTCAAGGAAAGAATGCGCCCCGGTATACCAGGCATTTGTTTGCGGGCGAAGGAAACCTGCTATCAATCGCCACTGATTCTCCTCGGGAGCAAAAAACCAGGCATAATAAGCGGTATTCCCTTTTCCGTCCGGATGGACACGTGTAATCACACGATAAGTTTGCCCGGCTTTCCAGGGATAAATCAAATAACTTTGACCACCTGAGCCTTCATTGCCGAACTCTCCGATATGTACATCTTTCCCCTGAGCCAGTAACTTGATACGATGATCTTCCGGGATAGCTTTCGGATCATCCGTTTCGAACGGGCTCCAGACAGAAAACAAAATACGTCGTTCCGTATCGCTATTCGCCTGGATACCACAATATCCTTCACCAAAGCCATTAGTCATGAAATAACTGCCGATCTTATCTTCCCCTTCGGGAACGGCTATTTCGTTGTAGAAATATTCAACCGGCTCTTCCGGCAATGTGTATTTCATGTGTACCGAAGGCCCGCGCATACCCCAATAAGGTTCAAAGTCCCGGATAAAATAAAGAGGTTCCTGAGCAGCCGGCCCGTCTATCAACAGTTCGGAAATACCGGCAAACTGAGCACCTTCCTTCTTCTCCCCTTGTAAATCCACACGAACATAACCCGGTTCCGCAAGCAATACGCTACCCACCGGAACAATCGTTTCTTCCGCTTCTGTGATCTTTACCGTAAAACTTTTCCCACCGAAAGTAACTTTCACAACCGACGGACCATCCGTAGCAGTAGCCTTCAGGAACAATTTCAATTCTCCGGCCTGACTAACCTTAAACCACGACGAAAGAACAGCATCAGAGCCTGTCCACGACTTGATGCCCTCGGTAGAAACCTTCGCACCCTCTTTTCCGGCAGTCACATACGTATTACCACCTAACGGAACAGCAACTGCTTCTGCAGACAGTTCCAACTTCTTACCCTGGCAGCTGCACATCATCCATACAGCCATACCCAGTAAAATAACTTGTTTGATCTTCTTCATTGTCTATTTCTTAGATTTAAAGCAAAACGGGACGGAAGTAAACCTATTACTCTCCGTCCCGTTTCCTGTTATTTCCTCCGCAGCTAATCTACGAATATTATTTGATCATATCAAATCCTGTGTAAGGTATTAACGCTTTCGGAATGCGGATACCTTCAGGAGTCTGGTTGTTTTCAAGCAAGGCAGCCACGATACGCGGCAAAGCCAATGCACTTCCGTTCAAGGTGTGACACAGTTGAGTCTTTTTATTCTCATCACGATAACGACATTTCAAACGGTTTGCCTGGTAAGTGTCGAAGTTGGATACAGAACTTACTTCCAACCAACGCTTCTGAGCTTCTGAATAAACTTCGAAGTCAAAGCAAAGAGCCGCCGTAAAGCTCATGTCCCCACCGCACAGACGAAGAATACGATACGGAAGTTCCAGCTTCTGAAGCAGGCCTTCCACGTGATCTAACATCTCCTGGTGTGACTGTTTTGAATGTTCCGGCTTGTCGATGCGAACCAGTTCTACCTTGGAAAACTCGTGCAGACGGTTCAGACCGCGTACATCCTTTCCGTAAGAACCTGCTTCACGACGGAAACACTGTGTATAGGCACAGTTCTTAATCGGCAACTGCTTATCATCCAAAATAACATCACGATAGATATTTGTTACCGGAACTTCGGCTGTCGGTATCAGATAAAGATCATCCACTTCGCAATGATACATCTGTCCTTCCTTGTCAGGAAGCTGACCTGTACCAAAACCGGAAGCGGCATTAACCACTGTCGGCGGCATAATTTCCATATAACCGGACTTGCGGGCTTCATCCAGGAAAAAGTTTATCAGGGCACGCTGCAATTGTGCTCCCTGTCCTTTGTAAACCGGAAAACCGGCACCTGTGATCTTCACACCCAGGTCAAAGTCTATCAAGTCATATTTCTTTGTCAATTCCCAGTGAGGCAGTGCATCTTTCGGCAATTCCGTTTCCATACCGCCCATTTTCTCTACCACATTATCTTCGGCTGCAACACCTTCGGGTACTTCATCATAAGGAACATTCGGAATGGTGTAAAGCAAGTTCTGCATTTCTTCCGACGCCTGATCCATTTCAGCCTGGATACCCTTGCAGACTTCCTTGATTTCGGCAACACGCTTTTTAGTAGCCTCAGCTTCTTCCTTTTTGCCCTCTTTCATCAGGCCACCGATAGCTTTCGACAGCGAGTTTACCTCTGCCAAGTTATTATCTAATTGATTCTGTGTACTACGTCTTTTATCGTTTAGCTCGATCACTTTAGCGATAGCTTCCTTAGCATCCTTAAAGTGTTTCTTCTCCAAACCACGAATTACGCGGTCTGTTTCTTCCGTAATCATTTTAAGCGTCAACATACTTGATCTATGTTTATTATTTTGAAGTGCAAAGATAGTGTAAACCTAATACATAAAAAAGCAACTTCCATTCAGATGTTTACAAAAATATTTTACTTCACCCGTCCGCCTGTTATCCAGGTCCGCGTATAATAAGGTTCACTCAGGCTACTGACCATCACTCCCTTCGAGGTACTGGTATGTATGAACTTTCCGTTTTTCAGATAGATACCGACATGGTTTGGCACTTTTTTCTTTCCGCTACCTGTCCTGAAAAACACCAAGTCACCCTCTTGTAACTTAGAGCGACTCACTTTTTTACAATTATATTTCAGCATATCGGCCGACGAACGAGCCAATTGTTTTCTATAAACCTCACGAAAAACAATCGCCACAAACCCGGAGCAATCCACTCCCCGCTTCGTGCTTCCTCCCATCCGGTGAGGTGTACCAAGCCATTTCGCCCCTTCATTATAAAGAAATATATTATCATCGGGAGTAATACGAACACCATATAAACGTGACAATTCTTTCGGCCCTTTGAAGTCAGCAGGAAGCGCAACACGTTTTTTACTGCCGCAAGACGTAAGCGTCAAAACAAACAACAGTATCCAAAAGAAAAACAGGTTATATTTTTTATGAATCATAACAATTTTACATGTTAAGAATATGTTCTACAAATATAGTATATTCGTCCCAATAATCCGCTAACATCCTCATTTTCGCATTCAGTTAAGAATTACCTAATTTCCGCAACTAATATCTTAACAAAAAAACAAATCCTTGATGCACTAAGTGCCCAAAAGAACAGTTTCTAATTTTCCCGAAAAGCATCAAGCATTTTCAAAAGTATCCGTATCTTTGTCTTACGTTATACAATTAGAAATCAAGGAGTATGAAAATGGTAAAAGAAAGCAAGAGACCAAATCTACGTGGCATAGATGAAACGCTGATAAAACAATTCGGAGCATCACCTTTGTGTGATCTTATTAAAAAAGACAAGGACTTATTGGCTTGTATTCGCGATAACGCCATCGGTATTTATCACCTTGCTGACAAGGTGGCAATGGTACACAACAGAAAGGGAGAGCTGGTATGCAAAGTTAATGATTTCTACATGTCAGGAAAACATACCAAGAAAGAACATTCATATAAGGCCGAGGAGATATGTACGAAAATCAAAGACATAAAGGCAAACAGTTTAAGTCGTGGTACTCCGGAAAAAAATGCCCAGCACACCCTTGTCTCTAAGAACAACTCTAATCCTGATTCCGAATGGTTTTGTATTGATATAGAATATCGCCAATCAACGAAAGTTCAGGAAAATATAGACCAAAAATTTAACGGTCGGTTTGATATTATTGCCGTTTCAAAGACAACACCCCACCGAGTTGCAGTAATAGAACTAAAATATAACTCGTCTGCAATAGGCGGAGATGCTGGTATTGTGAAGCACATAAAGGATTTCAAGATATTTTCCCAAAATCCGGTATGTTCAGAAAATCTCTGTTCGGAAATTGTATGCCAACTTCATAATCTGCATCAGATTGGTATAAATGTTCCTAAAGAACTTTTGGAAATACCTTTTGATTTTTCCGCGAAGATAGAATTTTATGTAATAACGCTATGGGATGACAAAAGTAACCCCAAAGCAAAAATGGGACGGTATCTTTTCAATGATGCACGTGAGCATTGGGTTGGAGGAACTTCGGCACGTGTATCTACGAAAAATGCTATGAAAGAAACGGGTATCAACGTTGAAAACAATCCTCCTTTTGATATCAAGTTCCTGTTCAAGAAAGTACAAAGTCCGACAGACTTTCATATTGATGATATATTACAAGAGTCATTATACGACTATGTTCTATGAAAATAACCATTCATCGCGGAACAAACCAAATCGGTGGCTCTGTAACAGAGTATGAGCATCAAGGCTGGCGACTGTTTGTCGATTTCGGTGAACAGTTGCCCGGTACGCCAGCATCCGAACCTCTCGATATTGAGGGACTGACAAAAGGAGACCTTTCAAAGAGTGCCATGCTTATCACCCACTATCATGGCGACCATATAGGTAACATTCATCAGATTCCAGATGACGTTCCCGTCTTTATGGGCAAATTGGGGCTTGAAATTCAAAAAATAGCTTCCAATCAGCTGAAACACGTTGACGAGAAACATTCGCTTTTACTTGAACGCCTTAAAAAGACAATCCCTTTCGAGGCAGGTAAGACTTTTGATTTTGGTCAGTTCAAGATAATACCAATCAGCATAGACCATTCTGCTTTCGATGCCTACGCTTTCAAGATAGAGTCCAATAAAGTAAAGGTGTTTCATACCGGTGATTTCCGCATACATGGATTCCGTAGCAAAAGATTGCTAGATGTGATTGATAAATTCATAGGAAAGGTTGATTATGTGGTTTGCGAAGGAACAAATGTAAAGCGTTCTGAGGCAACTTTACAGACGGAACATGAATTACAGCTACAGTTCGAAAAAGATTTCCGGCAACATAAATTCAACATCGTATATTTGTCTTCAACTAACATCGATCGCTTGTTTTCGTTGTATCATGCGGCTTTGCGAGTCGGAATTCCTTTTATAGTGGACCCATATCAAAAGCGTATCATGGATATGGTTGTCAATAGTAATCACATTTGGTCAGAAGCCAAGCTCTATAACTATGGGAAATACGAACCAAAGGGCTTGATGTACGACAAGGATAATATGGACAAATACCTTGTCAATGATAAGTTTATCGGTTTCTTGAAAGAAAAAGGATATGTATTGATAGCCCGAAGCAACTCACGAATGGATTATCTTATAGGGGAAATGCCTGGCGAACCTAAGCAACACTATCTCTCCATGTGGAATGGATATATAAACAATCCATCCTCACCTGCATATAACGAACATCTTGCGGCATCACTAGGAAAGGAATATCTTTATCGGCATACCAGCGGTCACTGTGATATGGAAAGTCTTCAGAATCTCTTTGCACAGCTTTCTCCCAAAGCAATAATCCCCATACATACCGATGCACCGGAAATATTTGCCAAGCTATTCAGTGATCAATGGGCAGTGCCTCTTATGCAAGACGGAAATTCTATAACATTACATTAAAAAACTTTTTCAGATGAAGTTTCTTTTAAGAGGGGATGATATTCTTTGTACAATAATGATTTGAATTTGTTGGTTGTGCCTTGGGGAATGTTTATGGTGGTTAAGTCCCTACAACCATCAAACGCCCAGTCTCCAATGTGAGTCAACGAATTGGGGAGAATTATGCTTGCCAAGTTTTCACAACAATAAAACACCCAGTCTCCAATATGTATCACTGAACAAGGGAGGGTGATACAAGTTAAGTTGTTACAACTCTCAAACGCACTGTCTCCAATATGTGTCACCGAATTGGGGAGGGTTATATGGGTCAAGTTTTCACAACTCCGAAACGCCTCATCACAAATAACTACCGTTCCCTCATTAACACTATAAGTTTCTAAATTCCAATCACCTTCTATCAACTTCCTCCTATCCGCACTATACGTCACCCCATATTCATCCACCCATTTCCCATCCTCTTCTGTTGCTTCCGTTGAAATAGGCATTTCGATTTCTACCCCCAGCCCTTTCACGAAACTATCGACAATCTGTTTCCCGAACTCCAACGAGTAGAAATTGGCTTCGGAGAATTGCACAATGATTTGGTTGCGGAAGGCTTCCCGTTCGTTTTTGGGTTTTAGGGAGAGGGCGTGGATGCGTTGGGGCAAAGACTCGTCGAGGATGGCTCGGCGGTAGGCGCGTTTCATGCGGTCGTCGCCCCGGTAGAGGTCGGAGATGAGGTCGTTCAGCTTTTGGCGGTTGCCATACAGGTCGGCTCCGTAGAGCGACACCAAATAACAGAGGAAATCGCCCATCTCCGTATAACTGTTTGCCACCTCCGCATTCAAAAGAGGTGCGTTACAAAAGGGGCAGTTGGTCAATGAGACCGATATTGTTTTAGGCGGAACCCATTCGCCGCCGCATTTTTCGCATTTCATGATATGATGACCGGATTTATTCGTAGATTCTTCTTAACAAACGCCCAAAATTAGAGAATAAACGGGAGCTGCACAAAAAAATTCCCTGTTTTCACCTCGGTTGGTTTACATTTTTTCAGGGTAACCGCACCAAATAACACATGTCTTCTTCCTAATCCAAAAACGTCCTGCGCCGTATGAATTTCCCTGACTTTGTCAATGCACCACCTTGTCCTATCAAGTTTGGATTTATAGTGCCCGAGACCGCTAATGCGATCTATTTTTGTAGGCTCCAAAAGAACCAGGAACGCGGATGACACGGATAAAACGGATGGGGACAGATCTACAGACTGAGATCGCGTCAGCGGTCTAATAGGTTGCATATCCTGTTGGACGCCATCGACAAAGGGCGGACTGTCTGTTTCAACTATACTTCCTATTACGCAAAGGAGAAAACATATAACATTGAAGTCATTCCGTGCTTCGTCCGCTTGTTTGAACACCGCTGGTACTTGATCTGCGAGTATCCGGATCATAGCCAAATACGGGTTCTTGCCTTGGAGCAGATGGAAAATCTTATTTATAGGAGAGCAGACGCTTCTTCCATCCCCTGATATTACACCTGAGCATTTCTACAAGAATTGTTTTGGAATTATACGGGATAACAAGCAGCCGGAAAAGATAATTTTGAAAGTCTACAAGGAACAGGTGGATTATGTGCGATCACTTCCACTCCATCATTCTCAGCAGGAAGTGGAAACAGGTGATGGTTATGCCATTTTTCAATACTATATACGTCCGTCATTCGATTTCATCCAACAACTATTATGGCATAGAGAAAATATGGAAGTATTACAGCCAGCTTCACTCAGAAAGGAGGTTTACTCTATTCTTCAACAGCTACTGAGCCGTTATCAATAACCATCATTAAAAACATTGTCCCAAAACACAAATGCTTTGCACCCCGCAGTGCAAACTTTTGCATTCGGCAATGCAAAGTTTTGCACTTCTGAATGCAAAGGCTTGCATTGACGAATGCAGTCCTGTGCACTATCGAATACAAAATTTTGTACCCTGAATACAAAACAACTACTATTACTGCTTATTCCATTCGTAATGCCACTCGTAGCGATCGAACTCAATAGGCTCTTCCAGTCCGCATCGGGTCAAGATGGCAATGACCTTCTTCTGCATACGCGGATAGAGAGGTTTATCGCCACGCAACAGATGGTAATAATTGCGCTGACACACCAAACTGCACATGGAGTCGCGCACCGTACTGACTTTTCCGGATTCCACTTTTGCCAAAGCCTGTTTGAATCCATAAGCAACACGAACCTTCTCCGCCTTACGGAAGAAACGACATGCAGACTCACCGGTAGGATCGACTAACAGCGGATTTATAATAGACAAAGAGACCTTCTTCTCCGTCGTGTCGCGAGCGGCCAGTCCTCTGAGGCATCCGCCGGCTGAAGCACAGTCGGGCTTCATACAAAAACTGAAATCACCGGGTGCGTTGTCGCAAAAATTATATTTATCTTCGTTCATATTACTTATTTTTATCAAATATCTTCTATCCGAACCAGTTCATGTCCCCGGAACTGCATCACGATCAAGTGAAGCTTCGTACCTTGTTTCAACTGGCGGACACGCGGAGCCTGGGCATAATCGCAAATCTGTATCACTGCCTCCTGCCATTGCTGCTCGGCCTTTGCTTCGCTATCTTTGGCGGACAGGTATTTCAATTCGATGATATAACTATGGGCCGTTTCATAATGCTGCAGGTCAGGCATAAGGAACAGATCACAGAAACCGTGATTCAGCTCCATCTCCGGAGCAGTCAGATAATAACCGTTTATGCTCAGGTAGGCTGTAAAGAAGCCTTGCAGGTTGCGCTCGCCCTCGATTGCACTGCGGACAGACGAGTTTTCCTTATAAGCATGGGCGATGAACTCAAACGTTTCACGCCAACGGCCCTCGTAGGCCATATCGTAATACAAATCCTGCAAATGGTTCAGGTTGATATAACGGTTGTTTTGATATTCTTCCAGCATAAACTCGTAATACTGTTTACGCACATTGTTGTTGGGGATCCCCAATATGATACGATCGCCACGGGTTCCCGTTATCGTCAGCATACCGTAATAAAACAACAGACTGGGGAATATCTCCGGATTGGTGATTTCGGAGGCGGTAAAAGAAGTCACCAACGAAGTGATAATCTGACCTTCATCGGTAATTTTCCGCAAAACACCCTTACGGTCACCATCCAAACGATCCAACTGGATCAGCTTCTTCATTTTATTGTAGTCCGTGCGGGTGTTCGGGTCGATCATCTGTTCCGGAGACCGACCCAAATTTATAAAACTACGCAGATAGTAAAACACCATATCACAGTTAAACATCTTCGGGTCACGATCCAGGCATTCTTCGGCAAAACAGTAATTGTCATACCAGGGCTTCATATCTGCAATCATATTCTCAATATCTACACTGACCGGCAACAAACCCGCATCCTTATAATAGTGAAGCATAGTACGCACATCCACTTCACTAAATCCCAACATCATGTTAAACTGAAAATCCGTACTGATGTTCCAGCCTATATTGAACCCGCTTGTCAAATCGTCCAGCGTCACAGGACTGACACCCGTCATGAAGATACGTTCGAACATGCCCTTGTAGAGCTTAAAATGATCCCGGTAAAAATCGCTGGCATGTGTCAAATCATGATAGATCCGCTCCCCTTGTTCATTTAAAACGATATTCGTAAAATTATCATACTCATCAATGATCAGATAAAGAGGATACTCATGCCGCTTAGCTTCTATATCTATCTTCGCCAATTTATCGGCAGACGAATCACTTCTAAAAAACTCGTCCCGTAACTCTCTGGAATAAAATTCGGCATACGTACGCATAAAGCCATCCAACGCATTGCAACAATACCGGTTAAAATTCTCTTCCAATGTTCCTCCCCCGGCAACGGCTTTCGAAAAATCAAAGAAAAGCACCTGATACCTTCCCTGCAACAGGGTCGGATGACTGCCGACCCATAGATTTCCGAAACGTTTCTCAAACTTATCTTTCTGCGATATATCGTAATAGGCACGAAGCATACTCAGGAAAATACTTTTTCCAAAACGACGAGGACGAATAAAAAACAAGCTATTCGGCTGCGCCTCCAACAGAGGCAGATACATCGTCTTATCCACATAATACTGGTTTTGCTCCACCACTTCCACAAAGTTGGAGACACCGTACGGTATCCGTTTTACATTCTCCATATTCATGCTTGTTTTAGTTCACCTTCTGAGGTCAGACAAATATACGTTATTTCGAGCTATCAGAGACTTTCACACAGTAAAAAATCAGCTATATAGCAATGTTTCACCCCTTCTATATTATCCTGAAAGAAATCATCCATACTTACTACATATTTGGGATAATGATCATTAATAGCAAGCAACGGAGCAAATTCGCGTTCTACAGTAGCTGGTGAAGATAATTGATAAGTAACCTGTACATATATTTTCTCATCCCGAAGAATCGCCACAAAGTCAACTTCTTTATCATCTTGCTTACCTACGTATACGTCATACCCTCTACGTTTTAATTCAAGATAAACCAGATTTTCCAACATGCCGGCAATCATCCGGTCTTTATAGCCCATTACCGCATAAATAAGCGACAAATCACTGACAAAATACTTTTCATTGGTCTGTAAAACCTCTTTCCCCTTTACATCATAACGCGGTACGCGCTGAATGATAAATGCACTATCTAACGCATTCAAATAATTATAAACCGTATTCAAATCCACCTTCCGATGTTGACTTTTGAAATAGTCGGCTATATTCTTGGCGTTCAGCTTATTGCCTATATTATCAAATGCAAATTTGACAATCCGTTCCAGTAATTCTATATTCCGGATATTATTTCGTTGAACCGTATCCCGTAAAATCACAGAGGAATAAATATCATATACTATTTTATAGATAGTTTCATACGTATAATCAGCCGTATGGATAGCAGGAAAGCCTCCGGAACGAAGATATTTAACAAATTCTTCTTTAATATTCAATCCCTGCATATCTAAAGAAAGATCATGAAACCGGAGATATTCCTTAAAAGAAAGTGTCATGATATGAAAACTCACATAACGTCCCGTCAGATAAGTCGCAAGTTCAGAAGATAGCATTTTTGAATTAGACCCCGTTACATAGACATCAGAATTAAAGTCAACCAAAAAAGAATTTACAGCTTTCTCCCACTCTTCAACCTCCTGTACCTCATCCAATAAGATATAATAAGTATCCTTATCTTCTATACAGGAACGGATATAAGTGTACAATGCTTTCGAATCATGTATATCAATCCATTCAAAGCTTTCAAAATTCATATAAATAATATGATCATCAGCCACTCCACGTCGTATCAGTTCATCTCTCAACAAACGTAAAATGACTGATTTACCACTTCGCCGAATACCGGTCATAACCTTTACAAAAGGTTTGTCTATAAATGGTTCTATCTGTTTTATATACGAATCACGACTTATCATATAAATAGTTTTAGGGATATAACCACAAATATAGCATATTTACTGATAGTTTTTAGGGTTATAACCCTAAAAACTATGCAATATTATCCTTTTATTATGGTTATACCCCTAAAAGGATCAACTATTTCTTACCAATTGTAATTTGAATCTCCGAAATTACCTAATTTGATCGTTTGCCCCGCTTTTCCCCAACCTGTTTTTAAAAGCAATAACAACTAAAAACATAGGCAAAAAAGCGGAAATTTCGTCCAAAAAACATAGGCAAACAGAGTGAATACACACTCACTCCGTCTTTATTGACTTTACCGGATTGGCAATAGCAGCTTTCAGCGACTGGAAACTTACCGTCAGAAGGGCAATCAGCGTGATAAACAAGGCTACTCCGGCAAAAATATCCCAACCGAGCATAATCCGATAGTCATAATCCTTCAGGTAATGATTGGCTGCATATAAAGAGATCGGAATACCTACCGCAAAAGATATAAGTAAAAGTACCGTATAGGCTTTACCTAACAAGAACAGAATATCGATTATAGTAGCACCTAATACCTTACGTACGCCGATCTCTTTGGTTCGCTGCTCGGCAGAGAAAGCACTCAATCCCAACAGCCCCAGGCAAGATATAAAAATAGCCAAAGCTGCAAACAATGCCGACAATTTCTCTATCAGGCGTTCATCACTAAACATACGATCGAAGCGTTCAGTCATAAAGGTCGGCTCAAACGCATGATACGGTGTAAAGGAACGTAATACAGTCTGTATCCGTATTATTGCTTCTACTGCATCGACATCCAGTTTCAGGCGGACAAATAAATAATTAGCTCTTTTAGGATTATAGAAAAACAAAGCAGGCTCCGGTTCCAATGCATAAAGATTTCCAAATACAAAATCTTTCATGATACCCACAATCTCATTTTTGTTACCTTCCGACTGGCCGATCTTCCCTCCTACACGCCCTTCCGGTCCCATTAATTTAGCCAAAGCTTCATTGATCAAAACTCCTGTACCACCTTTACTATCTTTCTTAGAGGGATCGATATCAACCCCATCGACCAGTTTTATTCCGGCAGCATCGATCAATCCATCCGATACAAAAGTGAAACAGACTGAAACTTCTTCATCCGGATCTTTCCCATTCCAAACCCAGGGATTCGTAGTGTAACTTACCTGTAGAAGCGGACTGTCTGCAAATCCGCAACTCTGTACCAAACCGGTATTCTTCAATTCATTCTGCACAGCGGAATAAGAATTACATAATTCTTTTGTGCCAGGAAAGCTAATCATATTCTCTTTTTCCATCCCGATATCACGATTTTGTGCCAATCGTATCTGCAGAAAGATCACAAAAGTGGTACAGATCAGAATAAATGCCATCGTAAACTGAAAAATAACCAACCCCTGACGTATCCAAGCCGCACTTCCTCCTTTACTCACTTTCTGCATTTTCAGTGTAGTCAGCGGATTGAAAGAAGATAAATACAAGGCAGGATAGCTACCGGCCAGGAAGGTACAGAACAAACCGATCGCCACCAGCCCTATCACAATCGTCGGATTGAGAAGACTAAAGGATAGTTGAGTCTCTATAAGTCCATTGAATAAAGGAAGGGTCAGCCAGATCAACCCAACCGAAATGATAAGAGCTATTGCTGTTATCAAACCTGACTCTGCCAGAAATTGCCGGATCAGGTATTTACGTTTAGTTCCGAACGTTTTCCGTACCCCAACCTCCAATGCACGCTTTTGAGAACGCGCCGTCGAAAGGTTCATGAAATTAATGCAGGCAATCAAAAGGATCAGTACACCGATCAGAAAGAAAAGAGAAACAGTCTTGATATAACCGCCTCCGGTTTCCACCCCATTTTTAAACTGACCATACAATAATATTTTATCGAGAGGATAGAAAAACATTTGGATAGATTTATAAGTAGGACCGGCCTTTTGAGAAGCCAATACATTCATTTTCTTATTCAACAGGTCTATATCCACACCCGGTTTCAATTCTACATAAGTTTTTAACCAGGAAACACCCCATTCGTCTATATTCAATATTTTTTTCATCGCCTGTGCCTGAACACGAAAAGGTATTACCCATTCAAACTGGAAGGAAGTATTACCGGGCATATCTTCAAATACGCCCGTCACCTGATAGATAGTACCTTCATTAATCAAGCCTTTCCCTATCGGGTTTTCTTTTCCATAAATCTTCCGCGCCATCGAACGACTGAGAATGATCGAATATTGCGGTTCAAAAACATAGGACGCATCACCATAAATAAACTTCATACCGATCATATTAAAGAGAGTAGAATCGGCATAAGCTCCTTTTTCCTGAAAAGAATCCGTTGTATTTTCCGGTACAAAAATAAGTGTCTTGTCATTGTATCTCGTACTGTTTTCCACTTCCGGAAACTCGTCATCCAGTGTTTTCGCCAGCGAATTATTTGTTTCAAAAACAGTGACGCAATCTCCCGTAGTTGGATAATAGGTATAAGCTCCGATATACATATTCCGGTAGTTGGGAATAGCCTTATTAAAATTCACCTTACTCTCGACCCAAAGAAAGATAAGCGCTGCCGAAGTAATTCCGATTGCCAGCCCGATGATATTCAAAAAACTATATGTTTTACTCCGGAAAATAATCCGGATAGATCTTCTTATATTCATTCGTATTACTTTTTTAGTTTGTAGTGTAAGCCAATTCTTTCAAGAAGTTTTCCGTAACCGGTTTTCCATCCAGCATGTGAACGACACGATGACTATAACGGGCATCATGTTCGCTGTGCGTCACCATAACGACGGTAGTACCCGCATCATTGAGAGATGTCAATAGATCCATGACTTCCAAACCATTCCGGCTGTCCAGATTGCCGGTCGGTTCATCCGCCAGGATCAGTTTCGGGTCATTGACTATGGCGCGGGCAATTGCCACCCGTTGCTGTTGTCCACCGGAAAGTTGTGACGGGAAATAGTTACGGCGGTGATTAAGCAGAACGCTTTTTAAAGCCTTCTCCACTTTCATTTTCCGCAAAGAAGCCTTCATTCCGCAATTCTCCAGGGGTAATTCAATATTCTCAAATACGGTAAGTTCTTCGATCAGGTTGAAACTCTGGAAAACAAACCCTATATTCTCCCGTTGCAAATCGCATCGTTTATTTTCATTCAGGCCGGTCACTTCGACACCATTAAGAAGATAAGAACCCGAAGTCGGATCGTCGAGCAATCCCAGGATATTCAATAAAGTGGATTTACCACATCCCGAAGGCCCCATGATAGCAACAAATTCATGTTCCTTTACATGGAGCGACATACTGTCCAGCGCAATTGTCTCTACTTCATCCGTCCGGTATACTTTTCTCAAATCATTTATTCTAATCATAGTATTATAAGTTATTCAGCATATTACCTATATTCGAAAACAAGCAGCGTACCAAAACATTAACACCCTATCTATTAAAGCATTAGTCTAACACACAAATTTCCAAAGTGTCCATTACCGGACACCTTCTGTATGTCTGTGGACAAAAAACAGAAACAACTTTGGGATTCACCTCATTCTTGATATATTTGCAATCTACTAAAAAGAGTTATTATGAACTTACACCAGGCAAATATACTGATTGTTGATGATGATAAAGACGTTCTGACCGCAGTACGTTTCTTGCTGAAGATGGAAGTAAAAACGATATTGACCGAAACGAATCCTGAAAATATCCATAAGCTGATCATGACCAACGACATCGACATTGTCATGTTAGATATGAATTTCAGAAGTTCCATCAACACGGGCAATGAAGGTATTTTCTGGCTGAAGGAAATAAAGAAATGGAAGCCTGCCCAATCTGTCATCATGATCACCGCCTATGCAGATATCGATCTGGCTATCAAAAGCCTGAAAGAAGGGGCCGCCGACTTTATCGTCAAACCCTGGCATAATGAAAACCTGATAAATATCCTGAGGGAAACGCTTCACAAGCAGACATCTTCCGATGTCAAAGAAAAAATAAATGAAAGGAAAACAGATGTAAAGATTGTAGGAGCTTCGGAAAGTATGCAACAATTGTTTCATAAATTACAAAAGATCGCACCTACCGATGCCAATATACTAATACTGGGAGAAAACGGGACGGGTAAGGATCTGGTAGCCCGTTATATCTATCAGTTATCCCTGCGCCGTAACTACCCGTATATAAAAGTGGATGTAGGTTCCCTGACAGAAACTCTTTTCGAAAATGAGCTTTTCGGACATAAAAAAGGAGCCTTTACAGATGCACGCGAAGATCGAACCGGGTTGATCGAGGCTGCTGACAAGGGCACACTCTTTCTGGATGAAATAGGTAATATCACTTTACAACAACAGGCCAAACTGCTGACCGTATTACAGAACCGGGAGGTAACACGTCTGGGAGCCAATGCACCGACACCGGTGGATATCCGTCTGTTATCCGCCACCAATCTACCATTACGGGAACTGGCTAATGAGACACGTTTTCGTAAAGACCTGATCTACCGGATCAATACGGTGGAAATAACGGTGCCCCCTCTCCGTGAGCGGGGTGAAGATATTATCTTGTTGGCAGAACATTTCCTGGAGATGTATGAGAAAAAGTATTTCAAGCAAAAGTTCCGTTTATCCGACTCAGCCAAAAAGAAACTGATGCTGTATCATTACCCGGGAAACGTACGCGAACTGCAATATACCATTGAAAGAGGTGTTATCATGTCAGACAGCAATGTTCTGAAAGCCGAGGATATCACCTTCTCTCCTATGGAACAGCCGGAAGGGAACAATCAGCCGATACCTACCCACAACCTGGAAGATCTGGAAAGAGCCGCTATCGAGCAGGTGATCCAAAAACATAACGGAAACATATCACAGGCGGCCAAAGAACTGGGACTGACCCGGGGAGCTTTATACCGCCGGTTAGAAAAATACGGACTATGACCATCCTGTTATCCACCCTAATCGTCCTGCTCCTTATATATATACTATATGTACGGAGAAAAACAAACCGGGAAATCGACGAGTTTGCCGAGTCGATTCTTTACAAAGACTTTTCCAAAAAATATCCGCGCTTCCAAACCATCACGGATGCATTCCTGAACCTGGCACGTGAAAAAGAAGCCCAGCAACATTATCTGAAAGAAATGTTGGAACTGGTCGACACCGGCATTCTCGCCTACGATATAGAAACCTATGAAACATTATGGATGAACGACGCTTTTACAACGATGCTCAACATTCCTCATATCAAAAATATCAACTGGCTAAAAAAACAGAACGAAGGCTTGTTCAATGAATTGCTCGATATTCCGGTAAACGAAAGTACCCTGCTGACTATCCATGCCCGGAAACAAACCATCAAAACAATGACCAATGCTTCCGTCTTTCAAACAGGAGGAAAAACCTATAAGCTGATAGCTTTCCACAACGTAAGCGCCACAATGGAAGAGGTCGAATCGGGCGCATGGAAAGGATTGCTTAATGTGATGACCCATGAGATAATGAATTCTATCGTACCCGTCTCCTCTCTTTCGGATACGCTCAGAAGGAAGATACATGCACTGAAAGAAACTTCTTCCCCACTGTCGGAACCGGATGTGGAAGATATGGAATTTGCGTTGGACACCATTCACCGGCGGAGTGACGGATTACTACGTTTTGCCGAGACATATCGTAGTCTAAGCCAGAAGATAGTGCCTGACATGAAATTCTACAACCTCTACGAGCTGTTAAACGCTATTCATTCCCTGATGAACCCGTCTTTGCAGCAGAAAGGAATCGGATTCACCCTTAAAACAGATAATCCCGACGTGACAGCCTATATGGACAGGGATCTGATCGAACAGGTGATAATTAATTTTGTCACCAATGCGACTTATGCCGTAAAAGAAAAGGAGAATCCGGAAATCCATCTTTTTTCCGGATGTGATAACGAAGGACATCCTTACATCACCGTTGCAGACAATGGATGCGGTATATCCGATACGATACGTGACAAGATATTTATCCCATTCTTCAGTTCTAAAAAGAACGGTAACGGCATCGGACTGAGTATTTCGCGGGAAATCGTCAAACTTCATAACGGAAAGCTGCATGTGCAAAGCCAGGAAGGTGCAGGAAGTGCTTTCACCGTTTTATTCAGCTCCCCAAACAAACATTAGCCTCCTCCCGGGGAAACACAAAAAGCGGAACATCCTTTCGGACATTCCGCTTTTCTTATTCTTTCGAGTAAAGCGAATTATGCTTCTGCTACGATTTCCTGGATAGAAACGAAAGATCTGTTTTCTTTACTTCTACGGAAAGTAACAACACCATCTTTCAAAGCGTACAACGTATGATCTTTACCGATACCAACGTTTTCACCCGGATGATGAACTGTACCTCTCTGGCGAACTAAAATGTTACCAGCTTTAGCAACTTCACCACCAAAAAGCTTAACACCTAATCTTTTACTTTGTGATTCACGGCCGTTCTTAGAACTACCCACACCTTTCTTATGTGCCATTTCTTCTTTTCTCCTTTAAACGTTAAGCAACAATTTCTTTAATACTCACTTCAGTGAACTGCTGACGGTGACCGTTCAGTTTACGATAACCTTTTCTTCTCTTCTTGTGGAAGATCAGCACTTTATCACCTTTTACCAGCGGAGACAGTACTTCACATACTACCTTTGCGCCTTCTACGGTAGGAACACCTACTTTAACTTCACCATTGTTGTCAACCAACAATACTTTGTCAAACTCAACAACAGCTCCGCTTTCTGCGTTCTGAATGTGATGAACGAATAATTTCTTTCCTTCTTCAGCTTTGAACTGCTGTCCGTTAATTTCTACGATTACGTACATCTGTCTTTTTATATTTAAACAGGTTATGTCCCGGGGGTGGATACATATTAAGTATCACTTGTTTACCCTCTGCAGAATTTCAGACCGCAAAATTACTGTTTCCGAATATATTATGCAAGGATTACTGGTATTTTTTTATTCTTCCCGAAATATTTATTTATCTTTATCACTAAATTCTATTCAACACATCCAAAATACACTCGTATGAAATACAAAATAACCACTCTAGTAGAAAATTGCGTGTACGGACGCCAACTCCGTGCAGAACATGGCTTGTCGTTATATATAGAAACTCCTGAACACAAAATACTTTTCGATACAGGAGCATCGGATTTGTTCATCCATAATGCAAATGTACTGAATATTGATTTGAAACAAGTAGACTACCTCATCCTTTCGCACGGGCACAGCGACCATACCGGAGGTTTGCAACATTTCATGACACTGAATGAAACAGCAAAAATAGCCTGTAAGAAAGAAATATTATATCCGAAATTTAAAGAAAACAGGGAAAACGGAATCAGGGAAACAGAACTGTCTGAACGTTCCCGCTTCTTATACATAAATAATACAACAGAGCTGGTTCCCGGTCTTTTTATTTTTCCACATATAGAAATCGTCGATCCGGAAGACACGCACTTCGACCGTTTCTATACACGAAAAGCCGAAAGTAAAATCCCCGATACCTTTGAAGATGAACTGGCGATCGCCCTGATAACAAATAATTCTTTTTCCGTCATCAGTGCCTGTTCCCATCGGGGAATCACCAATATGATCCGAACCATACAAAACAGATTTCCGGCTTTATCTCCCGATCTGATTCTGGGAGGTTTTCATATTCATAATGCGGAAACTGAAAAATTCAATGTGATCGCTCACTATTTGGCTGCGAATCCGCCCGAACGAATGGGTACTTGCCATTGTACGGGTGTCGATAAATATGCTCTCTTCCATCAGCAATTCAACGACCGTGTATTCTATAATTATACAGGAAGTGTTATCGGAATAGAAGAGTTATGACAACTTAGAACTTTTTTAATTCCTGGTACAAACGTTGTACGGGTAAGCCCATTACGTTATAAAACGAACCGTTGATGGCTTCCACTCCGACGTATCCGATCCATTCCTGTATACCATAACTGCCAGCCTTGTCGAACGGACGATATTTATCTACATAATAGATAATATCATCATCTTCCAGCTTCGCAAAGCAGACAGCCGAAGCAACAGAAAAAGAAACACTCTTTTCCCTGGTAGTCAAACAAACGCCTGTCACAACTTCATGCACATGGTCAGACAAATAACGTAACATTTCGATCGCCTCTTCACGATTGGCTGGTTTACCCAAAATACGATCGTAAGTGGCAACGATCGTATCAGCCGTGATCAGCAGTTCGTTATCAGTCATTTTCCCCATATATGCTTCCGCTTTCTTACGGGCAATATGCAAAGGGATCTCTTCAGCCGTCAATGTTTCGGGATACGACTCATCGATACCGGGAATGACTTCGACCTCAAAGTCGAGATCCAGCCCGGACAATAATTCTTTTCGGCGGGGTGAGTTCGATCCCAGCACAATACGGTATTTTAGTAGGTTAGTCAACATATGCTTCATTGTTATTTACCATCCGAAGGCTTCCGAGCTCATCCAATGGCCTTGTGCTTTCATTGTTTGTTCTATCACATCGCGGGCAACACCTTCACCCCCGTTACGTAAGGAGATATATTTGGCTATCTGTTTGATTTCCGGCGCTGCATCTGCAGGAGCGACAGGCAATCCAACCAGCTTCATTACATCATAATCCGGAATATCGTCTCCGGCATACATGACCTCTTCAGGCTTTAACCCGGTCTTTTGCAGAAAATCATGGAAGTCATGTATCTTCACGGCACTACGCATATAGATATGTTCAATACCCAGGCGGGAAAAACGGATCTGAACAGCCTCTGTATACCCACCGGTGATGATTCCCACCTGATAGCCTTTCTTTACAGCCAGCTGCAGGGCATAACCGTCTTTAATATTGACGGTACGCATCGGATCACCGTCCGGATGGAGCGGAATCACATCACACGACAACACACCGTCTACATCAAACACAAATGCTTTTATCTTCGTCAGGTCATAATTGATACTACTCATTTTGGGCCTCCTTATGTATGCTTTGGCTAAGAAGCTGATAGATCGCTTTCATATCCGGATCGTCCAGCATAGCCACATGTTTGTTAATTACATTTTCATCATACCGGATCGCCGGACCGGTTTGAGCAGCTACCGGCGACATGGAATGTATCTTTGCTGCCGTCTCGTCGATAAGCGGCAACAGGACTTCTGCCGGGATGGATTCGTTTTCCAGCAATTTATAAGATAACGTATAAATATGATTGGTAAAATTACAAGCGAACACAGCTGCCAGATGCAGACTCCTACGCTTTTCAGAAGACATGAAACGGACATTCTCTGAAAGGGCACTCGCTATATTCTTCAGATAATCCGCATCTTTTTCCGTATTGGCTTCGATGAAAAACGGGATCACCTCAAAATTCACATTCCGCCCCTTACTGAACGTCTGCAAAGGATAAAGCACCCCGAACCGTCCGGCATATCCTTCAAAAACACTCATAGGCATACTTCCGGCAGTATGAATCCACATTCCGTTATTCGATTTAACCTTGGAAATCACCTCCTGCAAAGCCGTATCTTTCAATGAAAAAACATACAGGTCCGCATCAGCCTGCAATGCTGACAGATCGTTGGTCCACGGACAACCCAGTTGTGCAGCCAACTGACGGGCGCTCTCTTCCGTATGGCTGTACACCTGTCCTATCTGCATACCGACCCGCTGCATGGCAAGTGACAAACGTGTCGCCAAATTTCCGGCTCCAACAAAAACTATTTTCATGCTTCCTTATTTTCTTCCGGCATTTTAAAACTGTCCAGGTGAATCTTTTCCCACTGCAGATGAGCTTCGTCAAACGGCTTACGCTCCTGGTCCTTATAACCGAAACCGATTATTGAAAGAACCTCCAGCTGATAAGGGATATCAAGCAGATTACGCACATACGTATTGGCATCCGTATCGTCCTCCGTCTGACGGTTACGTATTTGGCACCAGCAACTTCCCAATCCCAGATCTTCTGCCTGAAGCTGCATATAAATGGAAGCAATAGAGGCATCCTCTACCCAAACATCGCTTTCCATCACATTCGCCAGTACCACAACGGCCAGTGCACACCCTTCAAGGAATGAAGAACCTGCCGCCTTGCATCCCGCCAGCTTCTTTAGCATTTCCTTATCCTCCACCACGATAAACTGCCATGGATTCTTACGCTTGGAAGCGGGAGCCATCAAGGCTGCTTTTAAAATCATTTCGACTTGTTCAGGTGAAAGCAACTGGTCGGTAAACTTACGCGTGCTTCTTCTATTCTTGATCAGTGATGCAAAACTCTCCATTTTTATCTTACTTTTGTACTGTTAATTAATCATCTTCATCCTACAGGGAAGATATTTCCGAACAGGACAAAGATAAAGATTTTTTACACGCTGAATATACGCTTCATTCATTTTTCGCGTTAGTAAAGCTATAACATTATATATTATGAAGATTCGTGCGATAGCTGCACTGCTATTTATATTGGTTTCAATCAGCGCTTTTGGACAAAAGCATGTCAAAATAACGGGATATGTACGGGATGCCGACGGTAGTCCGCTCGAACTGGTACTTGTCCAGATTAAAAATACCCTGAACGGAGCAATGACAAACGAAAAGGGATATTATTCGATCACAACTTCTCCGGGTGATTCCGTTTCGGTCATATTCTCCTGCCTGGGTTACAACAAAGCGGAACGCATTCTGCCCAGCCTGCAACAGGACATGAGGCTGAATGTGCAGATGAACTACACCAGTATCGACCTGGGCGAAGTCGTCGCTACCGCTATCCGCAAGCAAACATCGATGCTAGAATCGCTCAATGCAGACCGTGTCAAGCTGCTCCCCGACCCTGCCGGAGGTAGTATAGAAAGCCTGGTAGTCACCTTTGCCGGGGTCTCTTCCAGTAACGAGCTGAGCTCCCAATATTCGGTTCGCGGCGGTAGCTACGATGAAAATATAGTCTACGTAAACGGCCTGGAAGTGTTCCGCCCGTTGCTGATCCGTTCCGGGCAGCAGGAAGGTTTGAGCTTTATCAATCCGGACCTGACAGAAGCCGTCAACTTCGCTGCCGGAGGATTCGAAGCACGGTATGGCGATAAGATGAGTTCCGTTCTCGATATCACTTATAAAAAACCGAAATTGTTCGAAGGTTCGGCATCCGCCAGTCTGCTGGGAGCCAATGCCTATATCGGCAGTTCGATCGGCAAGTTTACCCAGGTAACAGGTATTCGTTACAAGACCGGACGCTCCCTGCTGAAAACAATGGATACGGACGCAGAATACCAACCGGACTTCGTCGACCTGCAGTCGTACATGACCTATCAGCTGGCTCCGAAATGGGAAGTGAACTTCCTGGGAAACCTGGCATCCAACACGTTCAAATTCACACCAAATAAACGTGAAACCAACTTCGGTACGGTTGAAAACGCCCAGCGCTTTGAAGTATATTTCCCTAACAGCCGCGAACGGGATAAGTTCCAGACTTTATTCGGAGCGCTGACCCTGAAACATAATCCGAACGAGAAAACCGAGCTGGGTATTCAGGCTTCGGCATTCTCCAGCAAAGAAATAGAAACGTACGACATCACCGGTGAATACTGGCTGGGTGACGCAACAACAGAAAACAATAGCGGACAAGAAGCTCTTGAGGTAGCCCGTTATCACGAACATGCCCGCAACCGACTAAGCTCTACGATCATGAACGTAGGTCATTTCGGTAGCAGCAAAATCAAAAACCATACACTTCAATGGGGAGCGACCGTACAGATGGAAAAGATAAACGACCGCATCAGCGAGTGGGAAAAACGTGACTCGGCAGGTTACTCACTGCCCCAGACAGGAAACGGTGTCAATGTAATCTCCAACCTATATTCGGATAACGATTTATCCAGCACACGCGTATCGGGATACATTCAGGATGTTTTCAAATTCCGTACCAAACAGGGTATGTTCACGCTTATCGGAGGCGTTCGCGGAAGCTATTGGAGCTATAACAAAGAGTTTATCTTCAGTCCGCGTGTCTCTCTAGGATTCATTCCTAATTTCGACCAGCGGCTGACATTCCGTGCAGCAACGGGTATATATTATCAATCACCGTTCTATAAAGAATTGCGTACCACGGTACAGGATGCGGCAGGCAATGATGTCATCGCGCTGAATAAAGATATCAAATCGCAACGTTCCATCCATTTCATTCTGGGGGGCGATTATACCTTTAAGGCTGGCAACCGTAACTTCAAAGTCAGCACCGACCTGTATTACAAGAAACTGGATGACTTGATCCCCTATACCGTCGACAATGTAAAGATCCGTTATTACGGTGAAAACTGTGCCAAAGGGCATGCTATGGGTATCGATGTCAAATTCTTCGGCGAGTTTGTTCCCGGAACCGACTCCTGGATCAGTTTCTCGTTGATGAAAGCCCAGCAAACCATTCGCGACAAAGTAACCGTACCCATGCCAAACAGCCAGGGATATAACGTTTCCTTGTTCTTCCAGGATTATTTCCCGGGATACAAACGTGTAAAACTGAATCTGAAAGGCGTCATCTCCGGCGGACTTCCTTTTATAGCACCGCGTACAAAATACGAAGATGTCAAAGGAACATTCCGTCCCCCCGCCTATAAACGTGTCGACTTAGGCTTCTCTTACCAGTTGGCCGGAGGCACCGATGCGATCATGGACCGCGGCTTTTTCCGCCACCTGAAAAACATCTGGATCGGACTCGATGTCTTTAACTTATTTGATATAAAAAATGTCAGCTCCTACTACTGGATCACCAACATCGACAACCAGCAGTACGCAGTACCTAACTATCTGACTGGTCGACAACTCAACGCTCGGCTGATAGTGGATTTCTAAATAATATGTCAATGAGATAATTTGCCAATATGCCAATAAAAAGACAGGGGGTGTCAATGAGAAGTTAAAGCTTTCATTGGCACATTGACATATTGATATATTGGCAAATTATTATTAATGAAATATTTCTTGATTCTTCAAAAAGAATGTACCTTTGCCATCAGAACAAAAAGCATTTATCAATTAATAAATTATTATTGACATGGAAATTACACATATTGAACATCTGGGCATTGCAGTAAAAAGCATCGAAGCTTGTCTGCCGTATTACGAAGAAATTTTAGGCATGAAATGCTACAACATCGAAGAAGTAGCTGACCAGAAAGTGAAAACTGCTTTCTTTAAAGTAGGCCAGACCAAAATTGAATTACTGGAACCGACCAGCGAAGACAGCACTATCGCTAAATTCATCGAAAAGAAAGGCGAAGGCATTCATCATATCGCATTTGCTGTACCCGATGTACAGGCTGCTTTAAATGAAGCTGAAGAAAAAGGCGTTAAGCTGATCGACAAAGCTCCCCGTGGTGGTGCAGAAGGTTTGAACATCGCTTTCCTTCACCCGAAATCAACCTGCAGCGTTCTGACAGAACTTTGCATGCCTGGTAACAAATAACAAAAACACTTCATTTCTAACAACAAATCAGAAATACAATGAGTAACCAACTTGAAAAAGTAAAAGAGCTTATCGCTCTTCGCGAACAAGCCCGTCTCGGTGGTGGAGAAAAAAGAATCGAGTCTCAGCACAAAAAAGGCAAGTACACAGCACGCGAACGTATCGCCATGTTACTTGACGAAGGTAGTTTCGAGGAGTTCGATATGTTCGTTCAACACCGTTGTACCAACTTCGGTATCGAAAAAACAAAATTCCTGGGTGATGGCGTTGTAACAGGTTATGGTACGATCGACGGCCGCCTTGTTTACGTCTATGCACAAGATTTCACAGTATTCGGCGGTGCTTTGTCAGAGTCATTAGCTATGAAGATCTGTAAAGTAATGGATCAGGCCATGAAGATGGGTGCCCCTGTCATCGGTCTGAACGATTCAGGTGGAGCACGTATCCAGGAAGGTGTCAACGCTTTGGCCGGTTATGCCGAAATTTTCCAGCGTAACATTCTGGCATCAGGTGTTGTTCCACAGATTTCCGGTATCTTTGGCCCATGTGCCGGCGGTGCCGTTTATTCTCCTGCACTGACAGACTTCAACATCATGACACGCGGAACAAGCTACATGTTCCTGACTGGTCCGAAAGTTGTAAAAACTGTTACCGGAGAAGACGTAACCCAGGAACAACTGGGTGGCGCAAGCGTACACACGACCAAATCGGGTGTTGCTCATTTCGCTGTCGATACAGAAGAAGATGGTCTGCAACTGATCCGCAAATTGATCGGCTTCCTTCCGCAGAATAACCTGGAAGAAACACCGCTGATCGAATGTAACGATCCTATCGATCGCTTGGATGATGTATTAAATGATATTATTCCGGATAACACTAACCAGTCATACGATATGTATGAAGTGATCGGAACAATTATCGACAACGGCGAATTCCTTGAAGTACACGCCGATTATGCCAAAAATATTATCGTTGGTTTCGCTCGTTTCAACGGACAGACAGTTGGTATCGTAGCCAACCAGCCAAAAGTTATGGCCGGATGTCTCGACAGCAATGCATCACGTAAAGCTGGTCGTTTCGTTCGTTTCTGCGACGCATTCAACATTCCTCTGGTAACATTGGTTGACGTTCCGGGATTCCTTCCGGGAACAGGACAGGAATACAATGGTGTAATCCTTCACGGAGCTAAATTGCTTTATGCTTACGGTGAAGCAACTGTACCTAAAATCACAGTTACCCTGCGTAAATCTTATGGTGGAGCTTACTGCGTGATGAGTTCTAAACACCTGCGTGGCGATATGAACTACGCATGGCCGACTGCAGAAATCGCAGTAATGGGCCCGAGCGGTGCAGTAGAAGTTATCTTCGCAAAAGAAGTTGCTGCATCGGAAGATCCGGCAAAAGCAACTGCTGAAAAAGAAGCAGAATACAAGAAAGCATTTGCAAACCCATACAATGCTGCTCAGTACGGTTATATCGACGATGTGATCGAACCGCGTAACACTCGTTTCCGTATTATTCGCGCATTACAACAATTGCAGACTAAGAAGTTAAGCAATCCTGCTAAGAAACATGACAATCTGCCTCTATAATTCTTAAAACAGGAAATGAATATGATTAACAAAAGAATTGGAGTATTGCTGTTGTTCGTTTTGCTCGTTTCATTCGGAGCAAAAGCACAGCGTGCAACCTCCATGCGAATAAATGAAGTGTTGGTTATCAACGAAGACAACTTCGTTGACGACTACGGCAAACGTCACGCCTGGATAGAATTATTCAATACTTCTGCCGGAACGGTAAACATTGCCGGTTGTTATTTGACAGACGACAAAAACAACCCAAAAAAATATCCGATCCCGAAGGGTGATGTATTAACTCAGATTCCTCCTCATCAGCACACATTATTTTGGGCTGACGGAGAGCCGGATCGCGGAACTTTCCATGTTAATTTCACACTAGACCCGTCGAAAGAAAACTATATCGCTTTATACGATGCGGATGGTAGAACACTGATCGACGAAATCACGGTTCCGGCTGCACAAAGACCGGATGTGAGCTATGGTAGAGTAATAGACGGTCAGGAAGAATGGGCACAGCTTACAAAAGTAACTCCCAGCACAAACAACCTGACACTCGACTCGAATGAAAAGATCGAAAACTTCAAAAACAATGACTCTTTAGGTATCGGTATGACGATTACAGCCATGGCTGTTGTATTCCTGGGACTGCTCCTTCTTTACCTTATCTTCAAACAGGTCGGTAAAGCTGCGATTGCCGCCAGCAAACGTAATGCAGAGAAAGCCGGAGCTCCAGTCAGTGCCAGTGCACCTGACGAGGTTTCAGGAGAAGTCTTTGCAGCTATCGCCACGGCTCTGTATGAAATGAGCGATGACAACCATGACATCGAACATACAGTACTTACGATCCGTAAAGTCCGTCGTGCATATTCTCCATGGAGTTCAAAGATCTATAGCTTACGTGAAACTCCCAGAAAGTGATTATCTCTAAAAACAAACAAGAATGAAAAGTTTTAAATATACCATCAACGGTAACGTATATAAAGTACACATCAATTCAGTGGTTGACGATATCGCTGAAGTAGAAGTAAACGGTACACCCTATAATGTAAAGATGGAGAAACCGGCAAAAAAACAAATGGTTACTCTGAAACGTCCGGCTCAGGCTCCGACAACCCCTTCAGGAGAATCGGTTATCACACGCCCGGCTGCCTCTACCACACAGGGAGCTGTTAAAACTCCGCTGCCCGGTGTTATCCTGCAGATCAAATGTAATGTAGGCGACACTGTAAAAAGAGGACAAACTCTTCTTATCCTTGAGGCCATGAAGATGGAAAACAACATCAACGCAGACCGCGATGGTAAGATTATTGAAATTAAAGTACACAAAGGAGATTCTGTACTGGAAGGTGCCGATCTCGTCGTAATCGGATAAGAATATGCAAGAGAGTTTTATGTCATTCCTGGGTGACAACCTACAGTTGTTCCTCACCTATACAGGGGTATATAATGCAACTCCGGGCCATATCGTCATGATTTTGGTAGGTTTGCTCTTTATATTCCTTGCGATAAAATACGAGTTTGAACCTATGCTTCTGATTCCTATCGGATTCGGTATCCTGATCGGTAATATTCCTTTCAAAGATGCAGGATTACAGGTAGGTATTTATGAACAAGGGTCTGTACTGAACATCCTCTATCAAGGGGTAACCTCCGGATGGTATCCACCATTGATCTTCCTCGGTATCGGGGCCATGACCGACTTCTCCGCTTTGATATCCAATCCAAAGTTGATGTTGATCGGTGCTGCAGCCCAGTTCGGTATCTTTGGTGCTTACATTATTGCTCTTCAGATGGGATTCGAACCGAACCAGGCTGGTGCTATCGGTATTATCGGTGGTGCCGACGGTCCTACGGCTATCTTCCTGTCTTCAAAACTGGCTCCAAACCTCATGGGTGCTATTGCGGTGTCAGCCTATTCGTATATGGCATTGGTACCTATTATCCAGCCGCCATTCATGCGTCTGCTTACCACAAAGAAAGAACGTCTGATCCGTATGAAACCGCCGAGAGCCGTTTCTTCTACGGAAAAGATTGTTTTCCCGATTATTGGTCTGTTGCTGACTTGTTTCCTGGTTCCTTCCGGTCTACCTCTGTTGGGTATGCTGTTCTTCGGAAACCTGTTGAAAGAAAGTGGTGTGACACGTCGTCTGGCAGAAACTGCCCGCGGTCCGCTGATCGATACAATCACAATCCTGTTAGGTATCACGGTAGGTGCTTCTACACAGGCAACTCAGTTCCTGACCTTGAACTCTGTTAAGATCTTCGGTCTGGGTGCGTTGTCATTCGTTATCGCAACATGTGCCGGTGTATTGTTCGTTAAGTTCTTCAACCTGTTCCTGAAACAAGGTAACAAGATCAATCCGCTTATCGGTAACGCCGGTGTATCCGCCGTTCCTGACTCTGCACGTATCTCCCAGATCGTAGGTTTGGAATATGACCCGACCAACTATCTGTTGATGCACGCTATGGGTCCGAACGTAGCAGGTGTGATCGGTTCTGCTGTAGCTGCCGGTATCCTGTTAGGATTCTTGGGATAAGATTCAATAGGGATATTCAATAGATATTCTAAAAATAAAAGATGGCATGTGAAATGGGTTTAAGACTCCATTTAGCATGCCATCCTTGCATTAATAGCAGTTCACTTACATACTTTATTCAACCACCATCGGACTCACTACCGGATCAGCCACTTCTTCCACTGTTGTTCCGACGAATAACCATACCATCAGGAGGACAATTGCTACAACTACCCCGATGACCAACCATACATTTTTCTTTTTCATATTTATGCTACTCTGTTTCTATTATATGAGCATAAAACAGCAGATACAATGATTTGGTTTAAAACCAGCTATCATAATTCTTTTTTCACAAAACAACCATCATACTATCATCAATCAAACATAAAACAATGATTATAAAGGAATTAGCCTTATGATAGTTATTCATTTAAACCATCATAACATCTATCATACTATCATATCACACTTCATAAACATAGTGATATTCAGTTATTTACACCCTTTACATAATAACAAGTCCCTCGCGTCATCCGTTTATTAGGTACATTGTTTCGCTTCAAAAGTTTACCAAAGTTGAGTATCATCTTCTTCGTAATAACAAAACCGGGTTGTTTCTCTGCAATTATATCCAATATCTCCGATGCCAGCAAAGGTTCTATCCCTTCCGTATCCTCTGAAATACAGAAATAACGCAGGAACAATTGCTCTTCCGCCGGAATTTGCTGGAAACGCCAGTTGTTCTCAACGATTGCCGCCTCCTCCTCATGCGTAAACCAATACCGTTCGCCACGGCGCAACATCTCTTTTGCTTCGGCATACAGCTGCTCGTAATCGACCGGCTGGAGATAGTCGATCAGACCTTCCACTTCCACGCAGATAAAACGACGGCTTCCGGTCGGATCGGTCAGCAGATCGAAATTATTGCTGGTAGCGATAAAGGTTGCATAACGTCGCAGGCTGCGCGTCGTACTCTGATAAGGTAAGCGAGCATTGACCACGGCCTTTTGCAAAACATGCTTCAGAAAACTTTGATGCGAAGCCTTTACCGAATCGAACTCGTCGATATTGATCAAGGCATAGCGATGCAAAGCCAGTTCTGCCTCCTTCTTATTACCGAAATCGATGCTGTCGGTATAAAAAGGACGAAGCGACGGAGGCAACAAGTTCAGGCAATAGGTCGATTTTCCGCATCCCTGGTCACCAACCAGCAACGGCGTCGTACTGTTTCCGTGTTCTTTATCCAGCTGCATCCAATGAGCTACCATGCTCAGGAACCAACGATAAAAGCAATCACTCCATAACGGGTTATTGTTAGGAACCCGCGCAGCCATCTCATGAATATGCGACTTGCCATCCCATACCGGAAGATTCGCAAGAAAAGCATCGATAGGATGAAACAAGGGTATCTGATCTGAATATACATACCGGTCGATATCTTTATCCCACACATTCAACCCCTCTTTCTGAGCCTCCAGGCAAATACTGTTACGCACTTTCAGGGTGTAAGGCCGGTACGCGAACTGTATGACCGAACGGTCGAGATATTCCACCTCCCCACTCATCTCGTTCATCCGGAAGAAATAACGTCTTGCCATGAATTCATCCAGTTGCATCACCATCGAAAGACATTCCGGCAAAGGTAATTTACCTCCGATCGCTTTCTTCAGCAGATAAACTCCCCGGAATACCTGCCTCACCAGTAATTCATGCGACTTCAAAGCCTCATACCGTAAGGTCCACCCTACCGCCTCTTCCTCGGGAATCCCCAGACGGCAACTATTTTGTGCCATCTCCGTAAACAATGCATGCAGATCGTCACTCTCCTTTCCGGCAAATTTACGGACCGCTTCCAAAAGCACGATACTGAACAGGGTTGCAATCTGCGTATTACGTTTCACGCCCGGCAACAGACGTTCGATCGGATCGAGCGGAACCTCCTGCACGATACGGAGTTCGCTTTCCTCCGGCATCCGTATCGGTTGTTCCATTCGGATCGATATCGCCGCCGGATTATAATACAGCCCGGTATCATAGCTGACACGTGTCCCCCGCTCCGGCGACGGCTCTTTCAATGTGATCATGCTGCTCAACTGAGGCTGAAAATGCCTGACCGCCAACTGATAGGCCGCCGCATGAAAGAGAACGGCTTTCTCCCGGCTACGCGGCAACTTGCCATCGGGCAGCGTAAAAGGCACGACAATCTTCACGGACTTGCCGCTCAATCCAATGAAAGCCAGCAAGGTCTGAGGCATGGCAGCCGCCTCCTCACGTATCGATGCGGCTTCTTCCGGACCGGACAAACCGTTCACTTCCAAAAGGATATACCCGGTATAGTTTTTCATCTGTACCTTCCCGTCTTTCCGCAGAAATGTTGCTCCCCACACGATCACAGGCAATTTCCGTATCCACTCGTTCGTACGCCCCGGCAATGAAAAGCGTAAACTGGTACGGACATTAGCCACCTGTACCCCCATTTTATCTGAGCGTAACATCTCCATCACAGGTTCCAGGCTACGTATCTGCAACATAAGCTGGTCTTTCTTATAACGATATTGGCTTACTTTCATTCGAACGGGTATCTTTCAAATTTAAAAAACTGCATTTCCTTACGTAATCGTGCCCCCATCCTGAAACAGACGCGTTTCGCTTTTACCCGATGCGGCGTACAATCCTTCGCTTTCTCATACCCTTCACTCCCTGCCGAGAGATACAGGTCACCCATATCCTTCAGTTCGACGGAATAGCCTTCTTTCAAACGTTCAAGAATAATATCACTCATCTCGCAGACTGTGGCAAGCACATCTCCGCGCGTCAATGAGCAGCGAGCAGCGATCTCTTCCGCCAACTCCTCGGTAGTGACCCGCCCCGTCGTAACGGGTACTCCATAAAACAGTTTCTTTTCTATCGGACCTGTCTTATCCGATTTTGTGCGAACTACATAGAAATGTGCCATAGGTCGGTACTTTATTTTAATAATAATACTAGAAAACTTCACCAAAACGGGCATTTTACCCCATTTTACACCCGGATCTGAACGATGCTCACACCCGGGTCTCAGGGGTATTCAGACCCGGAGGCCAACACCTTTTCCTCCTTACAAATATAATAAAAACATAGCACATAAGCAATGTTTTTCAATAGTTTATTTCATTTTAGACAATATATTTCCGACCTGTCTATTTATAGATTTCAGTATTACAACGCACTTATCATGAATGATGGTTGATGATAGTTGAATGATAGTTTAAAACGGCAACCATCATAATATAAAATACTAATAAACAATATGTTAAACAAAATAATGATAGTATGATAGTTATTTTCAAAAATTATTTTGGACAAGATGATAGGAATATGATAATGGAATCTTCCCGATCATTGCTTTATTTACCGGAATAAATTAACTTTGTATTCATTATTAAAAAGTTGCCATTATGAATCAAGTAAAAGGTATACCATACGGAATATCCGATTTCAACCGGATGAGGAACGATAATTTTTATTTCGTGGATAAGACGGAGTATTTGCCGCTTATTGAAAAGATGCCCAGCTATCTTTTCCTCATTCGTCCGAGGCGTTTCGGGAAAAGCCTGTTCTTAAGTATGATGCGTACCTACTATGACATTTTGCAACAGAAGAATTTCGACAAATATTTCGGAGATCTATGGATCGGAAAACATCCGACCGACCAGCGTAACCGCTATCAGGTCCTTTATTTCGACTTCTCGAAGGCAGGATGTTCATTGCCGGGAAGCGATATGATGTCAAGTTTTAATGAGTATTGCAGTATTATCATTAACCAGTTTGCACACGAATATGCCCCTTTCTATGATGCCGACTTCAAGACAACGGTAGAAAGCCTGGAAAGCGCAAAGGCTAAACTTTCCTACATAGAAATAAAAGCAAAAGAGAAAAATCATCCGTTGTACCTTATTATTGATGAATACGATAACTTCACGAATGTCATACTAAGCGAACACGGGCAAAAAATGTTCCGTGACCTTACACATGCCAGTGGTTTCTACCGCGAATATTTTAAACAATTCAAGGGAATGTTCGATCGTATCTTCATGATGGGTGTCAGTCCCGTTACACTGGACGATCTTTCCAGCGGATATAATATCGACTGGAATATTTCAACAGACGAGACATTCAACTCCATGATGGGATTTAACGAAACGGAAGTTCGCGAAATGTTCCACTATTATCATCAGAATAATGTGTTAACTGGCGACATTGAAACAATGATAACAGAGATGAAGCCATGGTATAACAACTATTGTTTTGCACCTAAAAGCTTGAATGAGGACAGGGTGTTCAATTGTGATATGACGCTTTATTATCTGAATTTTCAAATACAGAGACATCGTGCGCCGGATGAGATGGTAGACAAAAATATTCGTACGGATTACAGCAAATTGAAAATGCTTGCTCGCATCGATCATGATAGTGCACACGAAGGGAATCGTATGAGTACAATCGAAGAGATTGCCGCAAAAGGCGAAATCATTGTTGATTTGCATACCTCGTTTCCAGCAGAGAAAATAGCAGAGCACGACAATTTCAGAAGCCTACTCTATTATTACGGATTACTCACGATATGCGGTACACGCGGTGACCGCCTGAAGATGTGTATTCCTAATAATTGCGTTCGAGAACAATATTTAGGTTTCCTTCGCGATTACTACCAGCAAACATTCCCTGTCAATTTATCTTACCTACAAGATTTGATTGACAACCTTGCTTTCGACGGTCTTTGGAAACCATTCTTTGAAGCTGTTGCACGTGCTTATCATGAAAATTCGTCCGTACGTGATGCAATGGAAGGGGAAAGGAATTTACAGGGTTTTCTGAAAGCGTACCTGGCATTGTCTTCCTATTATCTGGTAGAGCCTGAACTGGAAATGAATTACGGATATTGCGACTTTTTCCTTTTGCCAAACAAACAGCGTTATCCCGATATAAAACACAGCTACATCCTCGAACTAAAATATGCAACCCGTAATGCAACCGACAAGGAGCTTGAAGCACAGGCAGAAGAAGGACGTAGTCAATTATACCAATATAGTGAAGACAAAAAAGTACAAGAATTGACGGAAGGGACAACCCTCCACCGGCTGCTATTGCAGTTCCGGGGGTGGGATATGGTAAAGTGCGAAGAGGTATAACCTACCCCAGCACTTTATTCTTAGCGATCGTAGCCTGGAACTCTTTCAAGTAGAATGGCTCGAAGTAAGCTACATCTTCAAACTGACCGGCTGTAAATGCTTTTTCTGCCAGGGGAATCATATTAACCGCCAACGGATGAATATCATCCAGGAAAATCGCATTCGGGGAAGCGATCGCTTCACGGCATTTGGCAGCACCATTGCCGAAGAAACAAACTTTGCCTTTTTCCAGATAAGAAGCATAGGTATCGGCATCTACTATATCAGCCGAAGTTCCGCGAACTTCTTTCAAATCTGTATCGTAAATAGCTGCATATACTTCCATCCGACGGGCATCCAGCATCGCACAATACAAAGTATCTTTGTCGGCAGGTTGCTGTTTCAAAGCAGCAACAGCCAGTATTTCCAGTGTATGAATGCTGATCAACGGGATACCGTATCCGAAACATAATCCTTTGGCAACCGATACGCCGATACGCAATCCGGTATATGAACCGGGACCGCTGCTGACAGCTACAGCCTCCAGCTTCAAACCTTTCGCTTTCACTACCGCAATAGCTTCTTCCGCATAAACGCCCAGCAAGGCTGCATGTGAAGGGCCCTCAAACGAACTTTTCTCAAAAAGCACCTCACCGCCGGCTGACAGAGCAACGGAGCAGACAGAGGTCGATGTTTCAATATTTAAAATACAAGACATATTAATTGACAATTGATAATTGACAATTGACAATTATATTTGTCAAAAGCCAATCTTTTGATAATGGATGCAAAAGTATAAAATAAACAGAACAGAACGGACGAAAACATCTATTTTATTCACCTTTTCAATTAATTGTCAATTGTCAATTGTCAATTGTCAATTGATTAATTTATCTTTGCACAAATTTTTAGAACAATGATACAATCAATGACTGGATTCGGTAAGGTTACAGCCGAACTTCCTTCAAAAAAGGTAACCGTAGAAATAAAAGCGCTCAACAGCAAGCAACTGGATTTATCAACCCGCATTCCGTCTATCTACAAAGATAAAGAAATGCAAATCCGTAGCCAGCTGCTTCAGTCGCTCGAACGGGGTAAGGTCGATTTCAGCATTTACATTGAATATATAGGAAAAGATACTCCTACTCAGATTAACCTCACAGCTTTTGAAAGTTATTACAGCCAGATCAAAGACATCGCAGACAAACTGAATATCGCACTTCCTACAGACTGGTTCCAGACATTACTGAAAATGCCGGATGTTATCAAGTCGGAAATTGTAGAGGTAGACGAAAGCGAATGGGAAGTTGTTTTCACAGCAGTAAAAGAGGCCATCAAACATCTTTGTGATTTCCGTATCCAGGAAGGCGCCATGTTGCAGAAGCTGTTTGAAGAAAAGATCGGTAACATCGCCCGCTTACTTGCAGAAGTGGAAGAATACGAAGGCGAACGTATCGAAAAGATCAAAGCACGTATCATGGATAACCTTGAGAAGGTGGCAAACCAGGATTACGATAAGAATCGTTTTGAACAGGAAATGATCTATTACATAGAGAAACTGGATGTAAACGAAGAAAAGAACCGTCTCGACAACCACCTGAAATATTTCATCAGCACAATGAAAGATGGACATGGACAGGGTAAAAAGCTTGGTTTCATCGCCCAGGAAATGGGACGCGAGATCAACACCCTCGGTTCGAAAAGCAATCATGCAGAAATGCAAAAGATCGTCGTTCAGATGAAAGACGAACTGGAACAGATCAAAGAACAGGTATTAAACGTTTTATAATATGGCTGGTAAACTAATTATATTCTCCGCCCCGTCAGGCTCAGGTAAATCAACCATTATCAACTATCTGCTGAAGCAGAACCTGAACCTGCATTTCTCTATCTCGGCGACAAGCCGTGCTCCTCGCGGAACAGAAAAGGACGGCGTGGAATACTATTTCCTGACTCCCGACGAATTTCGGGCACGCATCGCTGCCGATGAATTCCTGGAATATGAGGAAGTCTACACCGATAAATATTACGGGACACTGAAAAGCGAAGTGGAACGTATCCTGAACGAAGGTAATAACGTGATATTCGACGTCGATGTAGTAGGCGGTTGTAATATCAAGAAGTTCTATGGCGATCGTGCTTTGTCGGTTTTCATTCAGCCTCCCAGTATCGATCACCTGCGTGAACGCCTGGTAGGTCGTGGAACAGATACACCGGAAGTAATCGACAGCCGTATCGCCAAAGCGGAGTTTGAGCTGGGATTCATCCCCCACTTCGATGTTTGCATTGTAAACGATGATCTGGAAACGGCACAGAAAGAAGCCTTTGAAGTAATTAAAAACTTTCTTTCAAAAGAATGAATACAAACGGACAACTGCCCCGCAAATGGGGATACATCTTTGCTTTAACCGGCATTGCCGCATTAGGAACTTGTATTGCCGGTATTCTCTATAAGGAATATATTATTGCATTTGCAACCGGATTGGTATTCGGTGTACAGGCATTCAATTTCATCAAGTGGAAAAGACAGCGATAAAAGATCATACAAGAATAAAAACCGGAATCTTTTCCGGTTCGTTCAACCCGGTTCACATCGGCCATCTGGCTTTGGCTAATTGGCTGTGTGAATTTGCCGGATTGGATGAAGTATGGTTCGTCATCACTCCCCATAATCCGCTGAAAGACCGTAGCAACCTGATGGACGACCAGCTTCGGTATGAATTAGTTGAAGCTTCCATTGCAGGGTATCCCAAATTCAAGGCAAGCGATTTCGAATTTACGCTCCCACAGCCTACTTATACGATCGATACACTCCGCGCACTTGAAAAAACATATCCCGACCGTCAGTTCCATTTTATCATGGGAGCCGACAACTGGGCTTCCATCAGACGCTGGAAAGAATCGGACCAGCTGATCACCCATTACCCAATCCTTATTTATCCGCGTAAAGGATACGAGATACATATCCCGTCAGACATTCCTTCTATCCGCAAAGCGGATGCCCCTTTAATGGAAATTTCTTCCACCTTTATCCGCGAATCATTGAAAGCCGGAAAGGATGTGCGTTTCTTCCTACCGGAAGCGATACGCAATCATAAGTGCTTTTCTGATATATAATTAAGTAAACAACGACTCATTTAGCCGATAAATGAGAATAATTTTGTAATTTTGCGCCGTATTATACAAAATAATAGCGTAATGAATCTATTAGAACTGAGTGAACAGGAAATCATAAGACGCAATAGCATGGAGCAATTGCGCCAAATGGGGATAGAACCTTATCCCGCTGCCGAGTACGTAACAAACGCATTTTCCAATGAAATAAAGGCATCCTTTAAAGACGATGCCGAACCTCGTCCTGTAAGTATTGCCGGACGTATCATGAGCCGCCGTATCATGGGTAAGGCTTCTTTCATGGAGCTGCAGGATTCTGAAGGCAGAATACAGGTGTATATCTCCCGTGATGATATTTGTCCGGACGAAAACAAAGATTTATATAACGTCGTTTTCAAAAAGTTGCTCGATATCGGAGACATCGTCGGAATCAAAGGTTTTGTATTCCGCACACAGATGGGTGAAATCTCCGTACATGCACAAGAGATAACGGTATTGTCCAAATCACTCAGACCGCTGCCGGTCGTTAAATACAAAGACGGTGTTGCCTATGACGGATTCAACGATCCCGAACTGCGCTATCGCCAGCGTTATGTCGACCTGATCGTAAACGATGGCGTAAAGGATATTTTCATGAAACGTGCAAAAGTGATCAAAACAATGCGCGCTGTGCTCGACGATGCCGGATATACGGAAGTAGAAACTCCGATCCTTCAGTCTATCGCCGGTGGTGCAAGTGCACGTCCGTTTATCACGCATCATAACTCATTAGATATCGACCTATATCTGCGTATCGCTACCGAACTGTATCTGAAAAGACTGATCGTCGGTGGTTTCGAAGGGGTTTACGAAATCGGCAAAAACTTCCGTAACGAAGGTATGGACCGGACACACAACCCGGAATTTACCTGCATGGAACTGTATGTGCAGTATAAGGATTACAACTGGATGATGAGTTTCACGGAACAACTGCTGGAAAAGATCTGTATGGCTGTCAACGGCACATGCGAAACCGTAGTCGACGGTAAGACCATCAGCTTCAAGGCTCCTTTCCGTCGTCTGCCTATTCTGGAAGCCATCAAGGAAAAGACCGGTTACGACCTGGAAGGCAAGAGCGAAGATGAAATCCGTTCAATTTGTAAAGAATTGAAGATGGAGATCGACGATACGATGGGTAAAGGTAAGCTGATCGATGAAATCTTCGGAGAATTCTGCGAAGGTACATTCATCCAGCCGACATTCATTATCGACTATCCGGTTGAAATGAGCCCATTGACCAAAATGCACCGCAGCAAACCGGGACTGACAGAACGTTTCGAATTGATGGTGAACGGTAAAGAGTTGGCAAACGCTTATAGCGAGCTGAACGACCCAATCGACCAGGAAGAACGTTTCAAAGATCAGTTGAAGTTGAGCGAAAAGGGGGACGACGAAGCGATGTTCATCGACCAGGACTTCCTGCGTGCACTGCAATTCGGTATGCCTCCGACATCCGGTATCGGTATCGGTATCGACCGTTTGGTGATGTTGATGACAGGACAGACGACGATCCAGGAAGTTTTATTCTTCCCGCAGATGCGTCCTGAAAAAACAGTAAAAAAAGATACTGCTGATAAATATGTTGCATTAGGTATCGACGAAGCTTGGGTTCCGGCATTACAAAAAGCCGGATACATAACTGTTGACACGCTGAAAGAGTTAAATCCTAACAAGTTACGTCAGGAGCTTTGCGAAATGAACAAGAAGTATAAGCTGGAACTGCAAAATCCTGCGGCTGAAGAAGTTGAAGCCTGGATTGCTAATGCGGCCAAATAAAAGGGAATGCCATGAAATTACCCGGTAAAATAGCAATAATGGGAGGTGGTAGCTGGGCTACCGCCTTAGCCAAAATTGTTCTTTCTACACAGGATAGTATTAACTGGTACATGCGCCGGCAGGACCAGGTTGACGACTTTTTAAAAACCGGACATAACCCAAGTTATTTGTCGGCCGTAAAGTTCGATACAGACAAAATTAAATTCTACACAGATATAAACGAGGTTATCAAAGATTCAGATACGCTGATCTTTGCTACCCCTTCTCCTTTCCTGAAGCAGCATTTGATGAAAGTCACCACTCCGCTGAATGACAAATTCATCATTTCTGCCATCAAGGGAATCGTCCCGGACGAGAATATGCTGATTGCCGATTATTTCACGGAATACTACAATGTTCCGACGGATCATATCGCAGTCATCGGAGGTCCGTGCCATGCAGAAGAGATAGCACTCGAACGTCTCTCCTATATCACGCTGGCCTGTTCCAATATCGATAACGCACGGGCTGTCGCACATGTATTTCAGAATCCATATTTAAACAACTATTGCTGCAAAGATGTTAGAGGTATAGAATATGCTTCCGTACTGAAAAATGTATATGCCATCGTTGCAGGTATTTGTCACGGGATGAAGTATGGCGACAACTTCCTGGCTGTGTTTATCTGCAATGCGATTGAAGAAATGCGTAACTTCCTGAATTCCGTACATAGCCTGGAGCGGGATGTTACTGATTCCGTTTATTTGGGAGACCTGCTGGTAACTGCCTATTCCCGTTTCAGCCGTAACCGTACATTCGGGACGATGATCGGAAAAGGATATTCGGTGAAAATCGCCCAACTGGAAATGGAAATGATCGCCGAAGGGTATTACGGGACCAAGTGTATTCACGAAATAAACGAGAAATATAAGGTAAACATGCCGATCCTGGATGCCTTATACGACATTTTATATGAAAGAAAATCGCCGACTACCATCATACGGCAGTTGACAGAAACATTTAAGTAGATATGAAAAACATCAGTCTTAACATCGACAAAGCACTGGGCGCTGTTACGAAAGAACAAGTATACGCACAGGAAGCTAAGGCAAACGAATGTATTGCCACTTTACATAACGGAAACGGAGCTGGTAACGACTTCTTAGGTTGGTTACATCTCCCCTCTTCTATTACAGATGCTGAATTGACAGACATCGAGAACACGGCTAACGTGCTTCGTTCCAAATGTGACGTTGTCGTAGCTATCGGTATCGGCGGAAGTTACCTGGGAACAAAGGCCGTTGTTGAAGCATTGAACAATAGCTTCGACTGGTTACAGTCTGACCGCAAAAATCCGGTTGTCCTGTATGCCGGACAGAATATCGGTGAAGATTACCTGTATGAGCTGTGCGAAGTTCTAAAAGGAAAACAGTTCGGTCTGATCAACATCTCTAAATCAGGAACGACTACCGAGCCTGCCCTTGCATTCCGTATGTTGAAGAAACAACTGGAAGACGCTGTTGGTAAAGAAGAAGCAAAACATCGTATCGTTGCTATTACTGATGCTAAAAGAGGTGCCCTACGTACATTAGCTGACCAGGAAGGTTATAAGACTTTCGTTATCCCTGATAATGTAGGCGGACGTTTCTCCGTACTGACCCCGGTTGGCTTGCTGCCTATCGCTGTAGCTGGTATCAGCATCCGCGAACTGGTTGCCGGTGCTGTTTCTATGGAAAAAGTAACAGGTACGGATGTTCCTTTTGCAGAAAACCTGTCGGCTATCTATGCTGCTACTCGTAACGAATTGTATAAGAGCGGTAAAAAGATCGAAATCCTAGCCAACTTCCATCCGAAATTGCATTACATCGGTGAATGGTGGAAACAGTTATACGGTGAAAGCGAAGGTAAAGACGGAAAAGGTATTTTCCCGGCTTCTGTCGACTTGACAACCGACCTGCACTCTATGGGTCAATGGATACAGGAAGGTGAACGCATTATCTTCGAAACCGTCATTTCAATTGAAGAACCGGATCATAAAGTGATCGTTCCGACTGACGAAGCAAACCTGGACGGTTTGAACTTCCTGGCAGGCAAACGCGTGGACGAAGTAAATAAAATGGCAGAACTGGGTACTCAGCTGGCACACGTAGACGGTGGCGTTCCTAACATCAAGATCACGATGCCGGCAGTAAATGCTTATTACATCGGCCAGTTGTTCTACTTCTTCGAGAAGGCTTGCGGTATCAGCGGTTATATGCTGGGCGTCAATCCGTTCGACCAGCCGGGGGTTGAAGCTTACAAGAAAAACATGTTCGCGTTGTTGAACAAGCCCGGATATGAAAAGGAAAGCGAAGCGATCCGCGCTAAACTTTAAAAAGATAGAATTTAGATATAGAAATGGGTTGTGCCAACATTTTGGCACAACCTTTTTTTATAGTTCTATCAATGCCTATTGTTAGGGTGTTACAATGCCTATTCTAAGGAGCTAACAATGCCTATTATTAAGGTCTTACGATAGGCATTGTTAGAATAAGAACAATCCCGGGCTTGAAAACGTATGAGCATTGTGTATAAAAAGAGTTTTGACAACCACTATTTTCGTAACTTTGCAGAGATTATTAAGAATATGAACAGAATGATACAAGAAGCTATCAAGTGTTATCTGCAAAAGCAGAAACAGGATTATCTTTCGCCCAAAGCCGTACTTTTCGATATGGATGGCGTGCTCTACGACTCAATGCGTTTTCATGCCCAAGCCTGGTATGAGACAGCCATAAATCATCAACTTCAAGCCGTAAAAGAAGATTTTTATATGTTTGAAGGTCGTACCGGAGAAAGTACAATCAATGAGTTATATCAGCGTACATTTCAACGTGACGCAACAGATCAAGAGAAGCAGGATATATATGACAAGAAAGCAATGCTTTTCAACAAATACAATGATGGTAAAGCGATGACTGGTGCTGCCGAGGTTTTAAAACAGGCTAAAAGCCATGGTTTACAGACACTAGTCGTTACCGGCTCGGGACAACATAGCCTCATCAATAAGCTGGAACATACGTATCCCGGTTATTTTACCCGCGAGAAGATGGTTACGGCCTTTGATGTGAAATATGGCAAACCTCATCCCGAACCTTATCTGATGGGACTGGAAAAAGCCGGAGTAAAGGCGAATGAAGCCTTTGTCGTGGAGAATGCACCAATGGGTGTGGAAGCGGGCGTTGCTGCCGGTATCTTTACAATTGCAGTAAATACGGGACCGCTGCCCGATAAAGTGCTGCTGGATGCAGGAGCCGACCTGTTATATCCGGATATGACGAACCTGGCAAACGACTGGGATAATATAATGAAATACATATCTGTAGGGGCAGGGTCTGCCTGCCCTTGATGCAATAAAATTCAAACATTATGGAAGGGCGGGCAAACCCCGCCCCTACGATGTTATTTTACATAATCTGCCGCATTCAGATAGTCAAAACTTTGCTGACAGCTTTCAACCGGATTATTATTTGTATATTCTTCTACTTCAACGTACCAGTCTTTTACATTATTGGCATACATCTGATCGAAGATAGGCTTGAAATCAATCTTACCGCTCGCACCGATTTCCATATCATCTTTAATATGAATGGTTTTGAACTGGCTCGGACGGGATTTCAGATAAGCAACAGGATCTGCACCACCTTCTTTCACCCAGTAAACGTCCATCTGGAAGAATACATGATTGGGACTTACGTTATCCAACAGGAAATCGTAAATCAACTTATCTTCTATCTTACGGAATTCAAATGCATGGTTGTGATAACCGAATGCAATACTGGCGGCAGCCGTCTTATAACCTACCGTATTGAAATAATCACAATACATCTTCAGGTCATCCAACGTAGTCTGGTCGTTCACCGGCATCCAGGGCTGAACCATATATTTAACGCCTAATTCATTATGAGCGTCGATCGCCTGATCCCACCAGCTCATTACTTCTGCTTCTTTTTCTTTTGTGAACTCCTGTCCCAGGTGAGCACTGGTACATTTCATACCGAGGTCATTACACATTTTCTTAAATTCGGCAGGAGCCATTCCATAGATCTTACCGTTATTGTAACCGGCTGTTTCCAGATTTGTATATCCCATTTTGGAAGCAGTCTCCAATACAGTCTGAATACCCTCATCTTTTACAAGGTCTCTTAAAGAATACAACTGTAAACCGATATGTTTCTTCGATTTTTCGGCACAAGAAGATAATAACTGAGGTGCAACTAAACCTCCTGCAAGCAACATTGAAGCTTGCTTCAAAAAGTTACGTCTGTTCTGCATAGTACTAAAAATTAAGTTTGATTGAGAATTTGTACAAAAGTAAGACTATATTTGATGGATTCTAACATTATTTCGTTAAAATCCATCAAAAACACTACTTTTGACTACCATGCAGCATTCGTTGCATCTTCATATACCGATATTGTTTTATGATCAGTTTCCGGCTACGCAGAATCTGATATCTGTAAATCATGCATGCGGTAATAAAATAAACGCCTGCCTGTATCCACAGCGTACGATATTCGTGAGCGACTTCATTCAAAGTGGCTCCTGCCGTATTAATACGGATAAATCCTTGTATACCCGGAGTTGAAGGGAAAAGATAGCCTACTGCCTTCCAGTACGGAGGAATCGCTTCCTTGGGCCAGGAAACACCCGAGATAAACAACAGGATCACCGAGGTAAAAACAAAAACAAGCATCGGCGACTCACGGCTGGTCATAAACCCGGATAACGTCATCGACAAAAAGATGGAGGCGAACAGATAAGGCAGAACAAACAGCATGACCGTCCACGGCTCACCCACCTGCGGCAATGAGAATAACTTCGGTACCACTCCTAAAGCCCAGATACAAACGACTACGTATAGCAACAGATAAGTAAGCGATTTACCGAATACGATACGCAACGTCCCGTTAAAATGACGGCTGACCGGCACCAGGCTGTGAAAACGGTTCTTTTCGCGTGCAGTTCCTCCCAACATACCGATCCCCAGGATCAATGTTTGCTGGATAACCAAAATCAAGATAGCCGGGACAAGAAAGCTGGCAAAGCCATTTTGCGAATTGAACAGGGCTACCGATTCATACGGAATAGGATTGATCGTAATCTTCTCCTGCTCTATCGTCGACGACGGGTTATTCTGTGCCCGGAGTTCCTTGCCTATTTCAAACGAAACTTCGGTTGTTGCCAACAGGAAAGCCTTATAAAACAGCAACGCACTCATGTCGCAATAAAGCGAAACAGTCGCTTGCTTTCCTTTATGTATGTCTTTACTGAACTCACCGGGAAAATACAATATCCCGTATGCTTTTTTCTCATCCAGCATCCGTTTTGCCTCCTCCATATCCGCACATACAGCGACCACCTTCACGTCGGCTGTCGCATCTACCTTACGGATATATTCTCGGCTCAGATATGAATCCGACTGGTCCACAACAACCATTTTGGCATTGTGCACCACTTCGTTGTTATAGATAAAAGCATACAAAAGCGGATAGACGAACGGGACCAGGAAGAAAAAGATCATGACTCCCGAGTCTTTGAAGACATTCTTCAACTCGTCTCTCCAGATAAAAAAGGTATCCTGAATGCCTTCTTTGATTATATATCGTAAACGATGTTCTCTTTTCATTACTTTCTGTTTTACGGAATATACTTAAAGTACAGCAATGCATTCTTGAGATGTTTCCCGATCAGGAACGGCAAGATCAGAAAGCCCGTCAACCACAGATACTCCGTCCATGAATAAAACAAGTCTCTCCCATTCAATGCCTGATCCACATAGATCAGGAAATAATGACGCAGGGGGAACAGGGTACTTAATGCCTGCAAGGTCGGATCCATTCCCAAAACCGGGAAAGAAAAACCGACAATAGAAAAGGCAATCATCCCGAACAAACTGGCAAAACTCAGACCCAGACGTAAAGTCGGTAATGCTCCGATCATAAATACGCCTACCGCCTGCGAAGCAATAACCAGCAGGAACAAAGCTGCGACCATCGGCATCCATCCGCTATTCAACGGAAAGGCATTGAAGCCGTATAAGGCAGAACTACACAACAGCGCTATTACCGTGAAGATAACTGTCTGCGGCAGAAGTTTCCCCAACAGGCTTATTGTAAACGAGTTGCCTCCGGTCTGCAGCCACTGGCGGGCAGTCGAGTATTTCAGTTCCGTTCCGATACTGAAAACCGTCACCAAAAAGATCATCAACTGAAGCATCCCCGGCAAAATCGTATTATTCAGATAAACGGAATAGTTCAGCCAGGGATTACCGAGTGCATGCGTATCAACCACTACCGGCTGAAGCTGTCCCATGATCTGGTCAGTCGTATATCCTTTCGCCAGTCCGGTCTGCAAACCGACTGAAGCACCCGCCAGAACAGACATGGTCTTCATATCCCTGAAAAGCAAGGACGCTGCGATCAGATATGTCCCGTTCGTATAAAAGGACAAGGTAGGCTGTTTGCCCGTAGTTGCTTCCACGGCAAAATCTTTCGGTATATAGAAAATACCATACACATTTCCTTTTTGCATTTCCCGGCGTGCATCGTCGAACGTGGCAGTCTTATAGACCACTTCAGTCTGCTCGAAAGCATCCAGCTGCCGGATCAGGTTGCGGGAAGTAGCAGAGCCATCCATGTCGACCACGGCGATCGGCAAATTGGTCGGCAACCCCTCCTGCATCAGTGACAGGAAGAAGACGACACAAAGAACCGGAGCGATCAGCATACAGAAGAAATAGATCGGCTTCGATGTCAGCCGCTGCATCTCCCGCTTCGCCACATTCCAGATACTATGTAAACTCTGCTTCAATGTCATAATATTTCGTTTCCTTTTTTCTTCATTACAACAGACATTCCGGGACGCAGGTCAGCTATTTTCTCCTGCGGACGAGCACGTACCTCGAAAGTCTTGGAATCGAACTGTCCGGTTGTCTTCGTCGCTTTCCAGGCGGCATACGATCCCATGTCTTTCAGATAATATACCTTCAGTTTCACAGGCTTATTGTCGAGTGCAGGTATGAAAGCATTCAGTTCCGATCCGATCTTGATGTCTTTCAACAGATCTTCACGCACGCTGAATGATATCCACATATCGTTCAGGTCGGTAATATTCATGATCGGTGCACCGGTTCCGACCAACTCTCCCACCTGCGGGAAACGTTCGGATACTTCGCCGTCGATCGGTGAAACCAAAGCCGACTCTTTCAGATAAGATTCCACTTCCGCTACCGCGCCTCCGGCCTGCTGAACCAGGGCTGCCGCTGCCGCTTTGTCTTCCGAACGGGCACCGTCCATCGCCATATCGTACTGTGACTTAGCTGCTTTCTCCGTAGCTACCATCGCTTTATAATTCGCTTCGGCTTCATCCCTTTTCTGAGCGGACATGACTCCTTTCTCGTAAAGGTTCTGAACACGGGTATACGATTTCTTCGCTATTTCAAGCCCCGCCTGTGCTTTCTGCCACATTTCGTAAGCACCGGCTATTTCCTGCGCACGGGCACCTTTGATCGCTTTCGCACTCTGTGCTTCAGCGGCTTTCTGAGCGGCTTCCGCCTGCTGCAGTTTCGCCAGCACTTCCGGCGTATTCAGATAGACCAGTGTGTCGCCGGCTTTCACTTTATCTCCTTCATCAAAACGATACGATTCGATTCGTCCGGGAACTTTTCCGGAAATACGAACCTGGTTGGCTTCTGCCTGCCCCATAATAATATCATCGGGAGGAGTAAGCAAAAAGAAACCGGTCAATGCGACTAATCCGATCACGACCAATACCGTGATAAATGCCAACATCATGTTGCTGATCGAAAACTTTTTATTCTCGTTCATCTTTGTATATTTTTATTGTTATTACTTCTGTTTGTCTACCGAGAGTTTACCCATAGCCTTCGACAGGTAGACTTCTGTTAATTTCACCTCTATCTGGGCATCGATCAGGCTGGAGCGAGCCGAAACCCAGGCAGTCTGCGCCTCCATCAGGTTCAGTGCCGGAATAACACCTTCTTCAAAACCCAGATTAGCATGACGAAGGTTTTCTTCCGCATTCTCCATATTACGGGAAGAAGCGGTCAGTTTCTTATTGGCTTCATTCACTTTATAAACAGACTGGTTCACCTGCAATTCAACTTTTTCACGCGCTTCCATCAGTTGCAACATCTGGATACGTGTCTCGGCACGGGCGGCATTCCGTTTATAACTACCTTCCCACCAACCGGATAAAGGCACCTTTACCATTACGCCCACATTGAACATTCCGGCAAATTCATTCTTAAAGCCATTGAATGCATTCGGATTCGTTACCAGATAGTTTGCCGACAGGGCGACATTCGGTAACATATCCGCTAAAACAATACGTTCTTTTTTCTGATAGATCTTTGTTGCCAGTTCCAGGCTTTTCAGTTCATCGCGGTTTGTAAAAGCTTCATTGACATTCGCAACGGCATCATTCGCATGTACAGGGAAATTCTCTATGTTTTCATCTGCCAGTGCCAAAGGTTCATCGAGGGGCAATCCGCAAATCTGCGCCAGCAACATACGCGATAAAGCCAGACCATTGTCCACCTTCGTCTGTGCCATTTCCGCTTCATTCAGCTTCACTTTCACCGAGAGTCCATCTGCCTGCGTAGCAACGCCTTCTGCAATCATGGCCGTCACATCGCTGTCCATTTTACGGAGCAATCCGACATAGGCATCCGCCAGCTTCTTTTTATTGACCAAAGAGATCACCTGCCAGTATGTTTCATCGGTTTTATAAATGACTTCCTGTAGCTGAAGGTCGTTCATCGACTCAGCCAGCTCGCGGGCATATTTGGTGATTTGATTATAGGAGACTATCTTTCCTCCCATGAAGACAGGCTGAACCAGCGAAACACCTCCTACCCAGATATTCTGTACATCCAGATGCTGCATCTCGTCCACTCCTCCCATCAGTTGACCGAAAACAGGAAGCTGCGCAATAGGTCCCAGGGCAGAACCCAGTTTGGCACTCAAAGCGTCCATGTCCAGCAGATTGATATCTTTCTGATTCCACATATAGCCTCCCATCGCGGAAAGTTGCGGGAAATATTTAGTAAAAGCCGCCTTTTTTTCTTCATTAGCCGCCTTCACTTTTTCACCGGACATTTGCAATTCTTTATTATTCTGAATAGCTAAGTTTCGACATTCTTCCAATGTCAGCGTTTGTTGGGAATTGGCATAACCAGACCAAACCAACAATCCTACTAATACGATAATCCGTTTCATCTTTTTATTGTTTTTTCATCCGGAGACTTTATTTTAACCACTAAAACAATTTATCACCCTTATTCATAATAAAAAACAACCAGCTATCTCCTATTGTTTATAGTCGATAATCCTATATTCTTCGTACACAAACAAAAGTACGATTTTCCGATGCAAAAGTACTGGTTTACTTTAAATATAAAATTGAATTAATTCAATTAAAGATGCGCTTTTTCAGCTTGCAATACCACGCATTGCTGATTCCCATATATTGGGCAATATATTTGTCGGGAACACGCTGCATGATCCACATGTAGTGATTGTAAAGATATTTGATAAATTCTTCGGCGGTACAGGACTGGCGGATAGCAAACATGGAATACAGCTTCGATATAATGGTCAGCATCGCATTCTGGTAATACGACGCAAATAACGGATAGCGTAGGGAAAGATCCTCGATATGAGCACGTGATAGCCGGAGCAGTTCTCCGGATTCCAACGCCTTGATCTCGAACTCGGAAGGTGCCTGGGTAAAATATCCGATAGCGGACAGGAAAGGATATAAGTAATCGGAAGAAAAACCGGTTACGCATTCATCCCCTTTTTCGCTTACATATAAATTAATGAATAGTCCTTTATTTATAAAATAGGCATCCTGGCATATTTCGCCGGTGCGGAGCAGATAGTCACCTTTGTCGACAGCGACCACTTTGGTGATGTTGTTAAGCTCACTTACAAAAACTTCGTCACGGGCCAAAGATTCCGGAAGATCCGCTAAAAGCTTTGTCAAATGAGCATCTGTCTCCATCGTTAATCTTCCAACGTGAAGTTTATCTTTCCGATCAGGTTGCCGTCAATAAAAATATCCACCCGATAAGTTCCCGGAGAAAGGAATTCCTCGATATCCCAATACATAGTAACCGGATATTCTTCCCCGTCATATTCGATCAGTTTCTTCATCGAGTAGTTGATGTCTTTTCCTTCAAAGGCGAAAACATCCGCACGGCTCTTCACCAGCACATCGTCGTCCGGCTTCATGATACGCACGTAAACGGTCTTTTCTCCGACAGGAGCGGTAATATTTTTAGCTATGCGGAAGTCCAGTACGAAACGTTCCATACGTTTGATCTTCTTCGCCAGTTTTCCACGCGAATTGACCGGAGTAACCGTGATACCCGTCGCATCCAGGCGGCTTGCCAGGGTAACGCGTTCAGACAGTTTTTCTTTTTCTTTCTTTAAGGTGGCAGCCTGCGAAGTGGCACGCTGGTATTTCTGAACGGCTTCTTTTTTCTCTACCTGCAATTGTTCATTCGCTCTGTTCAGAGAGTCGATTTGGACCACATAGTTACGCATGATCTTACGAAGCGTTTCCAGTTCTTTCTTCAAACGGGCTATTTCTTTGGTATTCGTCGCTTTCACAGTACGAAGTTCTTCCATCAATCGCTGAACTTTCGCCTGTTCCGTAGACAACAGACTCATCAAGGAATCATTACCCACCTTAAACTGATACCCTTCATATTGCATAGACAGCTCATTAAACTCGTCTTCAAGCGTTTGCTTATCCAAATCATACGCCTCAACCAAATCATTCATCTGCTGTTTCTGCTGATAAATATAGTAAGCGGCACCGGCAATAATCAGTATCAAAACGACTACTGCCATGATTAATAATGAGAGCTTATTTATTTCCTTTGTTTCTTTCTTTTCTGTATCCATACGGTTCTTCTAAAAATGAACGTACAAAGGTAATGTTTAATCAGATGTATTAAAACATATCCAGTCTGTTTATACATTTTTTAAGAACTAAACCATCCTTTCAACATATACCGACATCTTTTTAGTTTCTTTCGGGAGAAAATATAGTTTCTTTCGGATGAAACTTTTGTGAAATCATAAAAAATATATTGAAATCCCCCCATCGGTACCTTTATATATAGGATGAGCTTTACAGATTTTCTAAATAAAATTACTACCTTTGCCGCACTCAATTAAATAATAACTGCATGCACGAGAAACTTATTATTCTTGATTTCGGCTCGCAAACAACGCAATTGATTGGCCGCAGGGTCAGAGAATTAAACATGTATTGCGAGATCATTCCCTACAACAAATTTCCCCATGATGCAACAGATGTGAAAGGTGTGATCCTTTCAGGAAGTCCTTACTCCGTTTACGACGAAAATGCTTTCAAGGCCGACTTGAGTGAAATTCGTGGCAAGTATCCGGTTTTAGGAATCTGTTACGGGGCTCAGTTTCTGGCTTATACATCCGGAGGCAATGTAGAACCGGCCAACTCACGCGAGTATGGACGTGCGAATCTATCGTATATCAACAATGATGATCCTCTGCTGAAAGGCATCGATACAGGTTCACAGATATGGATGTCACATGGAGATACAATCACCGTATTGCCTGACAACTTTAAGGTGATCGCCAGCACGGACGACGTGAAGGCTGCCGCTTATCATGTGGAAGGCGAACAGACCTGGGGCGTACAATTCCATCCGGAAGTGTTCCACTCTACAGACGGAACCAAATTGCTGGATAATTTCCTGAATATCTGCGGATGCGCCAAAGACTGGACACCGGCTTCTTTCATCGAATCGACAGTAGCCGAACTGAAAGAACAGCTGGGCGACGACAAAGTGATCCTCGCCTTATCGGGCGGTGTGGACTCTTCCGTTACAGCGGTATTGCTGAACAAGGCAATCGGCAAAAACCTGACTTGCATCTTCGTCGATCACGGCTTGTTACGCAAGAATGAGTTCGAAAACGTAATGAAAGATTACGAACACCTGGGCTTGAATGTTATCGGGGTGAATGCCAAAGATAAATTCTATAAAGCATTGGCCGGAGTGACCGAGCCGGAGCAGAAACGTAAGATTATCGGTAAAGGCTTTATCGATGTATTCGACGAAGAAGCTCATAAGCTGAAAGATATCAAATGGTTGGGACAAGGTACGATCTATCCGGACGTAATCGAGTCTTTATCCATTACAGGGACTGTGATCAAGAGCCATCATAATGTGGGCGGTCTGCCTGACACGATGAAACTGAAGTTGGTAGAACCGCTTCGCCTGCTTTTCAAAGACGAAGTTCGCCGTGTCGGTATCGAGATGGGTATGCAGCCGCACCTGATCAAACGCCATCCGTTCCCCGGTCCTGGTCTAGGTATCCGTATCTTAGGTGATATTACTCCTGAAAAAGTACGTATCCTCCAGGATGCCGACGATATTTATATGTCACTGATGCGCGAATGGGGGCTTTACGACAAAATCTGGCAGGCCGGAGTAATCCTGCTTCCGATCCAGTCGGTCGGAGTAATGGGCGACGAACGCACCTATGAAAATACGGTCGCTTTACGTGCCGTAACATCTACCGATGCCATGACAGCCGACTGGGCACAATTGCCTTACGAATTTCTGGCAAAAGTATCCAACGAAATTATCAATAAGGTAAAAGGTGTGAACCGCGTTGTGTACGACATCAGTTCCAAACCGCCTGCAACAATTGAGTGGGAATAAAACAAGCAGAAGGATAATCTAATTAACATACTAATTTTAATAGGAATACGATGAAACAAGATATGATCGTTATTTTAGACCTGGGAAGTCATGAAAATACGGTATTGGCAAGAGCTATCCGTGCATTGGGAGTTTACAGTGAAATTTATCCTCACGACATCACTGTCGGAGAATTGAAAGCTCTCCCGAACGTAAAAGGTATCATCATCAACGGTGGTCCTAACCATGTAATCGACGGTGTTGCCATCGATGTGGATCCGGCTATTTATTCCATGGGAATTCCCGTTATGGCTGCCGGTCACGACAAAGCATTATGCGAAGTTAAACTGGGTGAATTTACCGACGATATAGAAGCTATCAAGAAAGCTGTCAAACCGTTTGTTTTCGATACTTGCAAAGCGGAAGCCAACTGGAACATGACAAACTTTGTCAATGACCAGATTGAACTGGTAAGACGCCAGGTTGGCGATAAGAAAGTATTATTGGCCTTATCGGGCGGAGTCGACAGCTCGGTTGTTGCCGCACTGCTTCTGAAAGCGATCGGCGACAAGCTGGTTTGCGTACATGTAAACCATGGTTTGATGCGTAAAGGTGAATCGGAAGATGTCGTTGAAGTATTCAAAAACAAGTTGAATGCCAACTTGATATACAAAGATGTTACCGACCGTTTTCTCGATAAACTGGCAGGCGTTGCCGATCCGGAAGAAAAACGTAAGATCATCGGTGGAGAATTTATCCGCGTATTCGAAGAGGAAGCACGTAAACTGGACGGTATAGATTACCTGGCTCAGGGAACTATTTATCCGGATATCGTGGAAAGTGGAACGAAGACTGCGAAGATGGTGAAGTCTCACCACAACGTAGGTGGTCTGCCTGATGATCTGCAGTTCGAATTAGTTGAACCGCTGCGTCAGTTATTCAAGGACGAAGTTCGTGCTTGTGGTCTGGAATTGGGCTTGCCGTACGAAATGGTTTACCGCCAGCCGTTCCCCGGTCCTGGTCTAGGTGTACGTTGTCTGGGTGCTATTACGCGCGACAGACTGGAAGCCGTTCGTGAATCGGATGCTATCCTGCGTGAAGAATTCCAAAAGGCTGGTTTGGATAAGAAGGTATGGCAATATTTCACAGTAGTGCCCGATTTCAAATCGGTGGGCGTACGCGACAATGCCCGTTCTTTCGACTGGCCTGTTATCATCCGCGCCGTCAATACGGTTGATGCAATGACCGCAACTATCGAACCAGTAGACTGGCCTATCCTGATGAAGATCACAGATCGTATCTTGAAAGAGGTAAAGAACGTAAACCGCGTTTGCTACGATATGTCTCCGAAACCCAATGCAACTATTGAGTGGGAGTAAGATTTGATAAATAAGAATATAAAAAAGCCTGTGTTTGTATTGACACAGGCTTTTTTATAATGGGTAGGCCGTGATTTGATATATCTGTAGCAGCTACCAAATACAGTTGCGGCAGCCACTCCAAGTGACTACCGCAATCAGAAAGATACCGTTTCAGTATCCTTCAACCGTATTTATTGAAAACACAGCTGAAGGCTGAAACGTGTGTATTGAAGTTATATGAGGGAAAATCTTACTCTCTAGTTTCAATGTGCGTGTTGGCCGGTGTAAGGCTCGGAAGTTATGAATAACTGGTTTGAAGGCAAAACAATCTCAGGCATAGAAGAGGCTGAACGGGTTTTAAAGTCCGGTTGAGCTTCTCCCGACAAATGTCGATACAAATCGACAATGTCTTTCAGTGTCACTCCGATATAGACATAAGTATGTGTATTAGGACTAACACTGAAATCACTAGTAAGTGAAATTTTAAAAGGCACTAGGTTCTTATATGTTCCAGTCTCATGGTCACCAATCCCCAAAAACAGGACTAAGGATAAACCAGGAATGCCAGGACGACCGTCTATAGTTGTTGGAATAAAAGGTTCATTGTCACAAGTAGCAGTTAAGCTATATACTATAAGCTTTGGTGAGATTTCGTATCTAGTAGTAGCATCTATCCAACTAGGATGATCTAAATTACATAAATACAAAGGTATCCTAGACTTCTTAGTGTTCAACCCACTTTGCCAGTCGTAAACCGGCGGATAGTTTGTGAACAATTTTTTCCGAACAAAAATATCTTGCACATCAAAATCCTTAAAATCGTCTTTAACCGTTTGGCTATAGCTGCCTTTAGCAACAAACTCTCGCAGAGCCGCATTTGTCTTATTTACTGCTTCAAACTTGTCAGTAAGGTCTTCTTCCCCAAATAGACTCACTGGTGAACCGTCAGAATCATATCGCTCTATCAACATCAACCTGACAGTGACACAGGCAGTCAAGCGGTTCATGACTAAATTTAATTCCGCTTCATTCCAGTTTGGCAGTTCCACTACTTCATACTCACCGGCAGGGTCGGACTTATAATCGTTTGGTTGTATCGTAAATAGCCCCAAGCTACCATCAGCTTTCCATCGAAAAAAATAACCTTTCGAAACGAATAATCTATCACCAAATTCCTCACGAGCATCAGGAAACAACTTGTCATAAGTATTATTTTTTGCTTCTGGGAATGGTATATTTCCAGACTCTTTCAGAGAAGTAAAGAAGAATACATCACAGTCATCCGGATAAGCACCTTCCTTTTTTGATTGAGGATCAATCTTACACTTCAAGCGATACTGCTCATCATCACTGTCGGTTTTGTTTTTTTTAATATAAATGTAATTCTTCGTCTCATCTAATCCATAGACGAATCGGGCAAAACGATTATCATTACTACCTTCCTCATTGATAGTGAGTGTTCCAGAAACCTTTCCATCAAGGTCAGTCTTATGCATATAGATACCCAACTTTGCCGGATAGGCAGCTACTGGAAGATCATTGTCATCCAGTTCGCCCTTTGCTCTGGTCTCAACAACTGTTCCCTGTTCTACACCAGCCGAAAAACTCATCGGCTTCCATTCTATATTGCTGTTTAATTGGGGCTCTTGTCCCAATTCTTCTTCGGCTGAACAAGCTGTCATCAAAACAACCGCCATGAAACCGAAAAAGACTTGCTTTATTTTACCTAATTCCTTCATTTGTTCTTTAAGAATTATAGCTTTAAGTTAATCATAAACCTACCAAATTCAATTAGCAGGAAAAATCTCCCCCCAGGTTCTAGAACTGCTAGCTCCACCCAAGTTCAAATGTTCAGAACTTCCTCTACGTACCGTAGGTCCTGGAGGAGGTGTCGATCCCGCAATACACTCATTAAACTCTACCTGTACAACTTCAACGACAGGTTTTTCATACTTCTCTTTCATTTATTTTCAGTTGAAATTTAATATTAATAAATAGCTTTCTTCGCATATATTATTACATCCGCTTTACGATTTTTAGATTGGCAGTTACAGCTTCGGCCATTTCGGCTCCTGTCCATCGTTCGTCGAGCATCAAGAAGATCGCTTTAGCCAGCTTCCTTTGTGAGGAAGGGGTGACTTTTGCGAGGTAACGTTCTGCCTTGTCGGCCTGTTGGTTTTGCCGAGCGATGTTGTTGACATTTTTCGGATCACGCCGGTTTCTGCGCAACCTTCGCTTCCAGCATTTTTTCATAAACTAGTATATCGCTCGTTTAAACTTATTTAGGAAATAAGTTTAAACAACTAGCGCTAGTTGTTTGCAAAGGTAGAAATATTAAAAACAAACAAAATAAAGATGCTTCTTTTTTATTTATTTGCAAAATGCAAAGATGGCTAATGCGATTTCTTCATCCCTGATTTTTAGACCTTTTAGTCGAAGAAAGCTCATTAATTAAGGTGTCCCAAAAACAAGAACGCATTCAGGCAACCTATTCTGTGGTTTCATAACTATTATATGACAGCAGCAATCCTCCTATACATTTTTTAACATACTCAACAGATGTGTTCAAAGAAAAATATGCAATTATGCTATCCGGATGAGTACTAGAAACTATTTAATCTCCTTCACCACCCGACAAGGATTGCCTACCGCCAATACATTCGATGGAATATCTTTCGTCACCACGCTTCCGGCACCGACAACAGTATTATCGCCAATCATCACTCCGGGCAGGATGGAGACGCCGGCACCAATCCATACATTATGACCGATCGTCACAGGGAGGGCATATTCAAGTCCACGGTTGCGCTGTTCCACATCCAGAGGATGGCCGGCTGTGTAGATACCGACATTCGGAGCGATAAAGGCATTATCACCGATACTGACTTTGGCTCCGTCCAGGATAACCAGGTTCACATTGGCATAAAAGTTCTCCCCTACTTCGATGTTATAACCATAGTCGCAGGCAAAAGGCGGTTCGATGATCAGGCTATTACCAGTCTTCCCCAGGAGCTGTTTTAACAGCTGCATCCTTTCTCCCTGCTGTGAGGGACGCAGACGATTGTAATCATAAAGCAACTCTTTTGCTCTTTCACGATCTGCCAATATCTCTGTGTCATAATTGGCATCATACAATAAGCCTAGACGGCATTTTTCCTTTTCTGTCATCGTTCTATTTTTAGTGGTCACTATTGATTCAGGACATGTATCGTATGGCAAGCCACCAACGCGGCAGTTTCCGTCCGCAGGCGGCTTTCCCCCAATGAAATCGGTTCAAATCCCTGCTGCAAAGCCAACTCAATCTCTTCAGGACTGAAATCACCTTCCGGCCCAATCAAAACCAAAGCATTCTCTCCCGGATGATAAAGATGTTTCAGCAATTTCTTTTCAGTTTCTTCACAATGGGCTATAAATTTACGACCTTCAAATGGTTGTTTTACAAAGCTCTTAAAATCAATCATACCAGTCAATTCCGGTAAGGTCGCTTTTTGTGACTGCTTCATCGCACTGACCAATATTTTCTCCAAACGGGCTGGTTTAATTTCGCGTCGCTCCGAAAAACGGCAGTTCAGACAAGTGATTGCATTAATCCCGATCTCAGTAGCCTTCTCCATAAACCATTCCATCCGATCCATATTTTTGGTAGGTGCAACAGCAATATGAAGCTGGAAATTCCATAATGCCGGTTGTTCCCAGCTTTCCAGGATAGAAACCTCGCAATGTTTATGATGGGCACGGCTGATAGCCGCTTTATAAAAAAAACCTTTTCCGTCTGTCAACAAAATCTCGTCTCCTTCAGTCAGACGAAGCACACGGATACAATGACCCGCCTCCTCTTCCGGCAATTCCGGATTCACCGCAATGTCAGGTGTATAAAATATCTGCATCTCAAATTATCAATTTGTCAATTATCAATTACCCAAGTATCATACCAATAATCGTCGCGGAAAGGACTGAAACCAAGGCACCGGCAATCATCGCCGGAAAACCGAAACGAGTGATCATCTCCTTCTTTTCCGGAGCCAGCACACCCATTCCTCCCAACAAAATCCCGATAGACGAAATATTGGCAAAGCCACATAATATATAAGTAGACATCAATATCGACTTCTGGTACATGAACATACCGGCATCTTTCCACTCCTGTAACTGAAAATAAGCGACAAATTCATTCAGGATCGTCTTTTGTCCCAGTAAAGAGCCTACCAGCATGATATCCGGCGACGGAATACCGATCAGCCACATGAACGGAGCCAAAATTACTCCCAGAATAAACTGGAACGTCAATCCGTGTGCTTTTCCGTCAGTCACCGAAACGATCCATTCATTCAATCCGGTATAACGGCCCAATAAACCTTCCAGCAAATAATTGGCCAATGCAACCAAAGCAATAAAGACCAGCAACATTGCCGCAATATTCACCATCAGACGTATGCCGGTAGATGTTCCGGAAGCTAACGCATCCAATGCAGTCGGATGTGAACTACCTTTTTCCAGGCTGGCAGCCTGATCGACTGCCACTTCTGTCTGCGGACAAAGCATCTTTGCCAGGACGATCGATCCGGGAGCAGCCATCAGGGACGCAGAGATCAGATGCTTGGCAAACAATACCCGGGCAACCGGATCGCCCCCCGAAAGCATCCCGATATACGTAGCCATAACCGTTCCGGCAATCGTACCCATTCCCGAAACCATGACCAAAAATATTTCAGACCGGTTCATCGCCGGCAAATAATTCTTTATAAGTACGGGAGATTCCGTCATTCCCATGAATATATTGCCGGAAGTAACCAAGCCTTCCGCCCCTGAGATATTCATAAATTTTCGCAGTACCCAGGAGAAAGCCCCCACCACGCGCTGAATAATCCCCCAGTGATAAAAGAGCGACACCAACGCAGAAAAGAATATAACAACAGGTAATGAGTGAATCAGAAAGATAAAGCCGTTACTTTTAGAAGCATACGGTCCCAATAAAAAACCTACGCCAGCTTGAGTGAAATCCATCAGTTTGATAAAAGCCTTTCCCGTCCATTCCAAAGCGGTTCCCACAAAAGGAATATAAAGAACAGCCAGTGCAAACAGAATCTGCATGATCAAACCGCCTCCGATCAGCTTCCAGTCGATCCGTTTCCGATCCTGACTCAAGGCGTAAGCCACAGCCAGTACTGTCACAATCCCCAGTATTCCACGTAACAGGGATTCAAGGCTGATCCCACTCTGTTGATCTATCATTTGGCACTGCCCTCCTCTTCTTCACGCCGGCGGATCTCATCTTTATACATCTTGGCGTATTCGTAATTCTCATCGGCGATTGCTTCTTCCAGCCGCTCGCTCAATTCATCCTCGTCCAAAAGAGAAAGCCATTTCTTTAATTCAACTTCGTCTTTTATATCTTCCGGTTCTTTGTCCAGTAAAGCATATTCATCATCGTCTTTATCATCCAGCAACGTAGCTTCTTCCAGCACTACGCCACATTCGGTCACGATCTGTTCTGTCGTATAGATATCACATTTCACACGAAGGGCGATTGCAATCGCATCCGACGTACGCGAATCAAGGCGCACCTGGGTGATACCATCATCGAACAGCAGTTCCGAATAAAAAACCCCGTCTTCAAATTTATAAATAAAAACCTCCCGCAACTGAATGGCAAAAGCCTGTGCAAAAGTTACAAACAAATCGTGAGTAAGAGGTCTGGGAGGCGTAATATGTTCCAATGCAATAGCTATGGATTGTGCCTCTGAAGTTCCTACTATAATTGGTATACGACGGGCTCCGTTTTCCTCTGCCAGTATCAAAGCGTAAGCTCCGGACTGAATCTGACTATTCGTTAGCCCCTGAACCCGTAATTTTATTTTTGTATCCACACCATATAAGTTTTATAGTCACTATACAAAAGTAATATTATTTCGGAATTAAAAGTGGGAAAGTCTGAAAATGATTAGTCAGGTGTATAAAAAAGAAAAGGTTGTCTCCCGACAACCAATCTTCATTGCTAACCTTAAATCTAATACCATGAAAAACACAGTGCAAATATAAGCACTTTTATGTTATCCAACATGCTTTTCCGGCATAAATAGAGGTATTTTAGCAATATTTCAGTAAAGATTCCGCCCGTTTAAGAGACGGTAACATAATATACGTACTACTTTGTATAATTGTCTGCTTTTTCTTTCATTCGTTGAACCCGTTTCTCCGTTTCCGGATGGCTGGAAAAGAGCTGGCGGAACTTGGATGACTTAGGTGCATCTGCACTCAATTCCAATAATTTAGCCAATGAATCATGCATGCTGTGAGGGTCATATCCATTAGCTACACTAAACTCAAAGCCATAATCATCCGCTTCATTCTCCTGCTTCTGCGAATACTGTGCACCAGCCAAAGCCGTAGCCAGATCACCCAACTGAGAATCAGACAACTTAGCAACAACATCGCTGGTTGCCCCTGCCGCATTCTTGGCAGCCGAAGTCAGATAAGCATTCTTCATGGCATCCTTTGAATCGGAATGGAGAACGTGACCGATCTCATGGCCGATAACAGCCATTACCTCATTGTCGTCCATGATCTTCATTAATCCGCCACAAACACGCACACTTCCGTCTCCACAGGCAAAAGCATTGACGTCTATCACATTATATACTTTGAAATTCAAATTCAGCCCTTCGACTTTTATATCTTTGGTCAAACGCTCCAAACGTGCTCCCATTTCCGTATCAGGACCTGCCACTTCATTATGCGTATCCATCCACTCAATATATTCACGGCTCATATTGGCTATATCGGCATCACTCAGTGTGATCGCTTTTGCCACATCGGTTGCAGCACTGACAACTTTCTTGGTATTGATAGTTTTTCCTCCGATTTTGAACTGGGCAGACGCAGTCAGACTAACTCCTGCCAAAAGGGCTAATGATAATAACGTTGTTCTCATACTCAATTTGTCTATTTACATATTAGTTTGTTTGCATTTGTAAAAACTCCATCAACTGGTTGAATGTGACATCTTTCAAAATGACTTTTTTGTCTTTATCCAGGAGATAAAGTGTAGGTATTGCTTTCAAATCATATATTTCATCATTTTTAAGGCTAACTGTATTGTCATAAGAATTGATCCATTCTGCCGGAACATCCGGAATATGGTTGCGCCATGCTTCCAGGTCTTCGTCCGGATAGACAGCCAGGACTTTTAGTTTTTTGTTTTTCTGCAAATCAGAGATCAGCGGTGAAGACTGTAACTGCTCCGTAATCTCTTTACAAGCATGACAATCCGGATTATAAAAGAATAATAACAGATAATCAGCCTTTACATTATATAATGTACCTGTTTTTCCACTCGCCAGCGTATAAGTAAAATCGGTAGCCGGCTCCCCTACTCTGTTTTTCAATGCCAACTCCAGTAAATGTGCCGGACGTATCTTGTTGACCTCATCCAAAACCGGAGCTGCCAGAACTGATTCCAGAACAGGGATATACAAAGCCTCATTTCGCATCGGAGAGTTGGGATCGTATAAATACTTCTCATATAAACCAGCCATATAAGCAAAGAAAGTGCTATCGGCAGTAACTTTATGCATCATCCCTTTGATAGAAGAGGAAGCCACCTCCGGAGACACATACTTCATCAGGTCGATGTAGTTGGTAAACGCCTGTTCCGTTATATCTGGCAAATGAATATAAGCCGTATCGGTAAAATCGAATTTATCCCAGTAATGTTGCACCAGATATTTGGCACGTTCCCCCGGATCGGTGATCATACTCGGGACAGTAACCATTTCAAAGCTTTTCGGTGTTGTATCCTTTTCTTCTGTTTTTGCAGTTTGCTGACCATGGCACGAACTAAAAATCAACGTAAATACCAGCAGAGAAAGTATTCTGACTATCATATCTTTATGTTTTTATACTGCAAATATAACAGTTACTGTAGTTTCAAAGCCAACTTTAGCCAATTATTTCACTTATTAAAAAATTGTCGATAGCCATAAGCGACCTTGCTTACAACTATCGACAATTAAATTATCAATTACACAATTCCGTCCGAGTTCTTTATTTGATACGCCCCGAACCATCCAGGAAGTTCAGATAAGCCTTTTGACCGGCCGATACGCTTACAGCTTCCTGATCACCTCCGTTCTTCCGGTATTCAATCTTATTGTTCATGATTATAAATTCAGTCCGCCACCAGTCTGTCGACGGTAGTTTAACACAAAGCCGTAAATTCCCGCTCGCAACAAAAGCCGGTGAAACAAACTCACCTTCACCGGAAGATACCGTAAATTTACGGGCTTCATCGAAAGTATCCCAACCACCGGAAACATCCCCTGTTACATAGATATCCGGAGAAAGAAATTCCAACGTATAATTCAGATTCTTACCTTCCAATGCAGTAGTAACCACCAGGATATACCAACCTGCATTCTTTACGCCGATATTCATTCCGCCACTGCCGTCATCCACACCGGAAACACCGGCAAAGGAGGCAGATTCAGCAGGAACAAGTCCTTCACTATAAGCTACCTGATTACCATCCCATGTAGGCTGTGCATTAAACTTCATAACATTATTACCGCCAAAATACTGAACCGACCAAAATTTACCCGGCGTATCCGTTACCGGAATCATTTCGACCCATTTACCCCAACTACTGCCGGAAGCAAAGTCACCTACTAAAAACATCTGACCAGGTAAAGACACCGGAGGTTCTACATTATATCCCAAAACTTTCGGCAACTCAATACTATTGGACGATATCTGCCCCATTCCGTTATTGGATAAAGCAGCACGCAGACGGACATATACCGGCATCGGTGTTTCCGGCAGTTCAGCGTTATCATGAGAAGCTTTCCACAGATCCAGCAAAGCCATTGCAAATTCAACGGCATCGACATTCAGTTCCGGGCGCTGATAAGTACTGGACAGGGTGGCATAATTAGCAGTCGTACCGGCTACCTCATCCGCATCTTTGAATGTACTTTCCAAAGAAAGCTGTACTTTATAAGTTGTTCCGGCTGCATAGCCATAATCGGGCTGCGTGCATGTCAGATCGATAGATGAAATATTTTGCAGATCATATACGTTAGATGCTTGTTCCGGTGTATTCAGATTGAATTCGGTCGGTTCCTGGAACACCGGATTATCGTCTCTGTCGTCGCTGCATCCGGTCCACAAAAGCGAACCGGCCAGAAGCAGCATGAATATATTCAGTTTCTTCATTTTCTTTCAGATTAATCGTTATTATTTCAAAGATTCGTAACCGGTGTTCTGCTTCAGGTTCGGATTAGCCGTCAGATCACGGTCGCTGATAGGATACACATTGAAACGGCTGTCGAGATTGGCTACCCCTTCCAACGTACCGCCTTTATATGCCCAGGCATAATCCTTGGTGAATTTACCGAAACGAACCAGGTCCGAACGACGCTGTCCTTCCCAATATAACTCACGAGCACGCTCATCGAGGATGAAATCGAGGGACAGATCGGATAAGGTTATATTTCCACTCTGGTCGCCATAAGCACGTTCGCGCAGTCTGTTCACATACTCAACGGCCTGTTCTTTTCTCGTTCCGGCAGCATTACGGGCTGCACATTCGGCATAGATCAGATAAATATCGGCCAGACGGAACAAGGGGAAATCAGTGTTCGGATCGGGAGTCGGCGTTACAGCCGCACCGTCCCAACCCAGGTTGGTGAATTTATAGCAGAGATAGCCAGAGTTCCAGTCCTGCATCTTCGATTCGGGCGTGCGTGTTCCGGCACCGTCGTAGAAAGCATACCGTTTGTCCTTCTTGATACGGCTGCCATGACTGTCAGTTCCTGCATCCGGGCTTTCATCAAAGAATTCGATCATTTGCTGAGTCGGTTTCAGACAAGTCCAGGATGAAGACATACCAAACCACGTCTGGTCGAGATCACCACCGAAAGCACCTGCAGTCAGGACGATCGTGCTACCGAAGCTTTTTGCGTTGACATTGTCGAATGGTATGGCATAGATGATCTCATTTTTATGAATGCCTGTCAGATGGTTCTCACCACAGAACAGGTTTGCATAATTATCTTCCAAACCGAAACCGGCATCGATCACCTTTTTGGCATAAGCAGCCGCTTTATCATACATCGGCGTACCGGTATACACTTCGGCATTCAGATACATTTTAGCCAATAAAGTATTGATCACCGGTTTAGTAATACGACCATATGTAGCCATGGAAGGTGTCTCATCGAGATCGCCATTCTCCGACAGGTCGACCAGCTCGTTCACGATCTTTTCAAACAAGGCTTCCGCTCCTATCTGTGAAGGTTTCCATGATTTATCGTCCGTAGGGCTGTCGTCCCAGACAACGCCCGGATTACGATAAAGATCGATCAGATAATAATAATTCATTGCACGCAGGCCACGTACCTGATCCCGGTATTTCTGAATATCCTCGATGTCGCTCTCGGAGTGATACACATCCAGGAACTCCTTACAATAACGGACATTCAACATTGCACGCTGATAGAAAGTATAAGCATACGGCAACGTATAATCCCAGTCGATCTCGCAAAGTTCCACAATACCTTCGTCAGTCCAGTTCCAGATGGCCTCATCGGTAGGGAAAAGCTGCATGGAAAGTAGTCCGCGGAGGAAAACCAGTGACCCCTGGTCACCTCCCTGCAGGTCCGGTTCCACATTCGGGTCGGAAGAGTTTCCCGACAAGCCGAAACCGGAATAGATCTTGGCAAGGAATGCCTGGCAATCAGCTTCATTATGAATGGAAGCACTGGATTTATCCAGTATCGGCTCCTGATCCAGGTCACCCAGGCAAGAGGTTGCCCAGACACAACTACAGGAAGCGATGAATAACGATATATATTTTTTCAGTTTCATGATCTATACAATTTAGAAATTAATGTTAACTCCGAATAAAACAGTGATCGGACGCGGATACACATTGTTATCCATACCGTCATTTACTTCCGGGTCCAGTCCGTCATATTTAGTGATGACGATGGGGTTCTGAACCGTGGCGTAGAAACGGGCATTACAGCCGGTTGCCAAGAACTTACTGACATTATATCCTAATGTGATATTGTCAATTTTCAGATACGAAGCATTTTGGATATAGTAATCCGACAGGCGCTGGCGTGTCTGGAAACCGGTCTCCAATGCCGATACAGGTTTATTGCTCAATGCATTGTTTCCGAACAGTTCATTTACACCGAGAGCCGCATTGGCTGCCGTCGCATTGAAGTTATAATTTCCCAGGCTGATACGTCCGTTGAAACCCAGATCCCAGTTCTTGTAACTGAACTTGGAATTGAAGCCCATCATTACGTCGGCTACCGGATTCTTATAACGATACAGGTCGTTGTCGTTCACAACTCCGTCGCCATTACGGTCTACATATTCCCCTTCTATCGGATTGCCATCCTTGTCGTACACCTGCTGGAATACATAGAAGGAACCGGGAGCATATCCCACACTGTGGATTTTCAGGCGCAGACCACCATCACCACCGGTCGATTCAAAACGTTTACCCGGTGAATCCGAATTATCATTGTAAGTCAGTTCAGTGATCTTTGTCTTATTATAAGCGATATTGAATCCCAGGTCCCAGTTGAAATCTTTTCCGACCACCGGACGGGTATTGATAGAAAACTCAACTCCCTTATTCTCCAATGAACCGATATTCGATACGACATACTCGGCAAAGTCGGTACCTGCCGGCACATTCACTTCGGCATTGATCAGATCTTTAGTCTTGCGGATATATCCATCTACAGAACCGCTGATCCGGTTGTTCAGAAAACTATAATCGACACCCACATTATACGTAGTCGTTGTTTCCCATTTCAGATTCGGGTTAGCTGCCGTCGGGGCTATCACATTCACCCAGGTCACATTCCCGGCTGCGTCATAGACCGGATACATGGCACCACCTTTACCGTCGCGATAGAAAGAGAGATACGGATAATCTCCCTGGTTGATATCCTGTTGTCCGGTAACACCCCAACCCAAACGTAACTTCAGTTCATCCAGACTGTTGAAATCTTTCAGGAAAGATTCTTCGTTCAGTTTCCATCCCAGTGCCAGTGAAGGGAAAAGTCCCCAGCGTCTGTTCTTGGCGAAACGAGAAGATGCATCGTCACGTAAGGTAAAAGTCAACAGGTATTTGTTCATCAACGAGTAATTCATACGACCGTAAAAAGAGGCAAGCACATATTTCGTATCGGTTTCCTTAAACTCATTGCTTACCGTGGCATTCTGACCGAATGTCTCCGGACGGCGTGACAGATAATAAGTCACTTTATCCGTTTTCGTACGATAACTCTGGTAAGAGTATCCAGCCATTACATCGAAATGGCTGGATATGGATTCAAAGTCCTTTGAATATTGGCCATACAGATCGAATATCTTATTGTTGTGCGAGTTGTTATAGATATTACGGCTTCCGGTTGCATCATCGTCCGGCTGATAAGAACCGGGCGCGTTCGGGTCCACATATTTCTTACCTTCCACAGAAGTATAATCGATACCCATATTCATGTTGATACGAAGTTCGGGCAGGAAATGGAACTTATAATCGAACTGAGCATTTCCGATAAACGATTTGGCAGTCGAACGGTCGTCCACCATTTCCAGCATGGAAACCGGATTCACACCGGCAGAAGTGGAACGCGTTCCGTCAGGCGTATAATCGCCCGTCCAAGTAAAGAAACCACCATATTTACTATTGTTATACACCGGCTTGGTCGGATCGAAAGCTACAGCGCTACCCAAAGCACCCGTATCGGCAAAACGGTTCTTGATATAAACGCCTTTCGCATTTAGGTTTACATTCAGATGGTCGTTAAACAGGGAGGGAGTCAAAGACAGACTTCCGGTGTACCGCTGGAAGTTAGATGTTTTCAAAATACCGTTCTGGTCGGTATAACCGAACGATACACGATACGGCATAAACTCTTTGACTGAACCATATGCACTGAGGTTGTGATCGGTAGATACAGCCGTGCGCAACACTTCGTCCTGCCAGTCCGTACTTACACCCGGATGCAGGTTCAGTGCAGTCAACATACCTTCCGTAACATTCGGTGAAGTAGTGATATAGTCACGATATTCGTCTGCACTCATAACCTCTATCTTGTTACGTTTTGTACTGATCGATACATTTCCGGAATAATTGATCTTCACGCTACCGCTTTTCCCTTTCTTGGTCGTAATGATAATAACACCATTGGAAGCACGCGAACCGTAAATAGCAGCCGCCGAAGCATCTTTCAATACGGTGAACGATTCGATATCCGCCGGATTGACCGTACTCAGCGGATTACTCAGACCGTCGGGAGCACTGTTGTTCATAATCACCCCATCGATAACCACCAACGGGTCGTTTTTGGCAGACAAGGAGGAGCCGCCACGAATACGGATCGACGAAGAGGAACCCGGCTGTCCGGTTGAAGAAGCCACCGATACACCTGCCACCTTACCCATCAACATATCCTGCGGACTGACCTGTACGCCCCGGTTCTTCTCATCCGACTTGATCGCCGTCACCGCCCCGGTCGCGTCATTCTTTTTTACCGTACCGTAGCCGATAACGACTACGTTTTCCAGCATTTGGGAATCTTCCGCCAAAATAATATTCATATTGGCAGCGGCAGGTAGTTCCTGCATTTTATATCCGATAAATGAAACAGAGATAATATCTCCTTTGGAAGCAGACAACATAAACTGACCGTCTACATCCGTGACAGTACCGTTCGTTGTCCCTTTTATAATGACATTCGCCCCGATAACCGGTTCTCCTGTAGGATCTTTCACAACTCCAGTCACTGTTATTTGCTGGGCAAACACAGAGATGGACATACACAAGCCTGCGATGAGTATCAACAAAGCTTTAAACCTTAAACGTTTCATGTGCTTAAATTTAAGTTCTTTACAAGTTTACTTAATAACCTTAACAATCCTTTTACCTTATAGATTTTTTAACCCTTTTATATCTTTCAAATCTTTCACCTCGAAGATACTGATCGCGTAGCCACCACCGCTGGCTGCCTTCAAATTCAATTTACTCTTGTTTGTCAACAGCCCTTTCTTAATCGTATAGGCCTGCGGATTATTTTTCCAGTCGGTATCTTTTGCATCGGCATATACTGTTGCGATGTATTTCTTATCCGGTTCGAGGAAGTCGAAAGAGAGACGTGAGTCATGTCCGTTCTCGTCTGCCGTACAACCGACAAACCAGTCACCTGTACCTTTTGCCTTACGTGCAATCGTAATATAATCGCCCGGCTCAGCTTCCAGATAAAGGGATTTGTCCCAATCGAGGGCGACATCTTTGATGAACTGGAAAGCGTCGGCATATTGTTCGTAATGTTCGGGAATGTCGGCAGCCATCTGAAGCGGGCTGTACATCGTTACGTAAAGAGCCAATTGGCGTGCCAGCGTGGAACGTACCTGTGAGGTGTTCGACGGATTCATCGCACTGCAATGCGTTTCGAAAATGCCCGGCGTGTAATCCATCGGTCCTCCGATCAAACGGGTGAACGGGAGGATCGTGGTATGGTCGACATTATTACCTCCGAACGATTCATATTCGGTCCCGCGAGCCGATTCGTTTCCGATCAGGTTCGGGTACGTGCGGCACAAACCTGTCGGACGAGTGGCTTCATGGGCGTTTACCATAATCTTATAATCGGCTGCTTTCTTTACGGCATACAGATAATGGTTACACATCCACTGTCCGTAATGATGTTCGCCGCGAGGGATGATATCACCGACATAACCGCTTTTCACACTGTTGTATCCGTTGTCTACCATGAACTGATACGCTTTGTCCATATGACGTTCATAGTTACGTACGGAAGCCGAAGTTTCATGGTGCATCATCATCTTGATACCTTTACTTGCCGCATAACGATGGATTTCTTGTACATCGAAATCAGGATAAGGAGTTACGAAGTCGAATACATAATCTTTGCTCTTTCCGAACCAGTCTTCCCAACCTTCATTCCATCCTTCCACCAGGACGGCGTCGAAACCATTGGCCGCGGCAAAGTCGATATAACGCTTCACATTAGCCGTATTGGCAGAGTGGCGGCCGTTCGGTTTCACCTTTGTGTAATCCGTTTCGCCCAACTTGACACTGCTTAATTCATCCGTATAAGCCCATGTTCCTTTATTGGTGATCATATCCCACCAGATACCGATATATTTAACCGGCTTGATCCAGGAAACATCTTCCAGCTTACAAGGCTCGTTCAAGTTCAGAGTGATACGTGAAGCCAGAATATCACGCGCATCGTCACTCACGATAACCGTTCTCCACGGAGACTGACAAGGAGTTTGTAAATATCCTTTATCCCCTTTGGCATCCGGAGTAAGCCAGGATTCGAAGACCATATTCTTATCATCCAGATTGAGGTGCATACAAGAATAGTCAACCAAGGCTGCCTCATGCAGGTTGATATACAAACCATCCTCCGATTTCATCATCAACGGTGTCTGAACGCCAGTCTGGGAGAAAGGTGTTTGTGAAGAGTTAGGCGTAACGGCTTCCTTCATCAACCCGCGGATTTCGCTCAGGCGGGAAGTAACCGTACTGTATTCTTGTGTGTCATAATCGCCCGGGAGCCAAAACGCCTTATGGTTGCCTGCCATGGCAAACTGTGACTTTTCCTCTTTGATCACGAAATAATTCAGCTCTTTCTGCTGCGGAAATTCATAACGGAACCCTAACCCATCGTTGAACAGGCGGAAACGGATAATGATAGAACGGTCGTTTGCCGGTTGATCCAACGTAACGGCCAGCTCGTTATACTGATTACGAATTTCTTTTTCTTCTCCCCATACCGGTTGCCAGGTTTCATCGAAAGCAGCCGTACGGGTATCCGTTATTTTAAATCCGTCATACAGGTTCGTCTTTTTATCCAACGCTGCAACATCTTTGCGTTGTTTGAACTCGAAGTCGACAGCGGCATCCGCATCTTCCTTCTTCAACTCCAGCCCTAGTTTACTGGGTTTGATCACTTCTTTCTGTTTATAACTCAGGTCATAAACCGGTGCGCCCTTTTCATCCAGCTTGAAAGTCATTTTCAGATTTCCATCCGGTGAAAGTAATTGCTGGGCGTATGACACCGCACAGCAGCCGAACAATGCGGCCAAAAACAAAATACTACGTTTCATGGTGTTATATGATTTATATTAACATTAAAATTCAAGGATCACAACATCTCTTGCAGAAAGAGAGAGGGAGGAATCCAACCGGATATTCTTACCGCTCAGCAACTCATTAGCCGAAGAAGCAGGGAGAATTTCCCGGTAGGGAGCAAGGTCAAGCATTTTCTTTTCATCCGTACCGTTCAGGAAAACGACAATGGAACGGTTACCCAATCGTCTTTCGTAGACATAAACGCCGTTGCGCGGAATGAAATGTTTATAGGAACCTTTGGCGACCACTTCATTTCCGGCACGCCACCGAAGGAGTTTCTGCATATAGGCAAATGCTTCCGTCTGCAACGAATCACGTCCTGCCGGAGTGAATGCATTTACTTTATCTCCTTTCCAGCCTCCGGGAAAGTCGTTACGCAAAGCACCGTCGCCGTTTGCCTTATCGCCGGCCATCACTATTTCCGTTCCGTAATAGATCTGTGGGATTCCACGGACAGTCAACAGGAAAGCCAGTGCCTGTTTGTAACGGTTCAGGCCGGAAGACGGTTTTGTTTTATAGAAGCGTGAGGTATCGTGGTTATCCAGGAATACCAAAAGATTCATCGGATTGGCATACACAATATCCTGTGACAGATAATCATAAATCTTCGCCAATCCTCTGTCCCACTCGTTCGTTTCCTCATCGAAAACATACGACATCAGACCGTTCAACGGAAAATCCATCACAGTAGGTAAATAAGAATTGCGAGGATAAGCCACCTTACTATCTTTCTGCCAGAAAGAAACACCTACATTGCTACCGAGCCAGGTTTCGCCGACAATATTGAAATCAGGATATTCCGCTTTGACAGCCCGACACCAGCGTGCCATCATCTCAAAGTCTGCATACGGATGTGTGTCCTGACGGATACCGTCTATCCCGGCATATTCGATCCACCAAATACTATTCTGTATCAGGTAGGTAGCGACATGACGATTGCGTTGGTTCAAGTCGGGCATGGATTCAGTGAACCAGCCGTCCACACTTTTCGTCTTGTCGTAATCCGAACGGTGTATATCCATTTGCGGCATAGTCTGATAAGAGGTCTGCGTATAATTATCCTGGAAGTTGAACCAGTTATCGGACGGTTTATCTTTAAAGAAAAAATGCTCGCTGCCGCAATGGTTGAAGATCATATCCATCACAATCTTCAAACCCTTATTATGGGCAGCATCTACCATCCGGCAGAAGTCCTGATTGCTACCCAAACGCGGGTCGACGGCATAATAATCGGTGATTGCATAGCCATGGTAAGAACCTTCCCGCATATTGTTTTCAAGAATGGGATTCAACCAAATAGCTGTCACGCCCAGATCGGTAAAGTAATCCAGGTGATTTTCTATTCCTTGAATATCACCTCCATGGCGGGCAAAAGGATCGGAACGGTCTACCTTATTCTCCAACATTCCCGCAACACGGTCGTTATCGGGATTACCATTCGCGAAGCGGTCGGGCATGATCAGATATAATACGTCGGAAGCATCAAAACCTTTTGCACCGGCAGGACTGTCTTTGCGGTCTTTGATCTGATAAGGAATAACGGCCTGCTCACCATTCTTCTTCAGTATGATATTGAATTGTTGCGGAGCCGTCTCCGTCAAATCCAGATAAACTAATAAGTAATTGGGATTTTCTAACCTGACAATTTCTTTGATACGGATATCCGATGCCGACAGAGAGACATTATCTGTGGAGATATCGTTACCGTATAATAAAATCTGTAATTCGGTATTCTGCATGCCGGACCACCAGAAGGCCGGTTCTGTTTTCTGAACATTCAAAGCCGATATTCCGGGTAGATTGAAGGTCAGACATAATACAATCGTAATAATAATTTGTTTCATGGATGATTTGTTTGTTAACGGAAGCAAATGTAGAGGGTTAGTCAACCGAAAACTTTCACTAGAAAAAAAATCAAAACTCTTAAAAGTATCTTTCTACTGATTAACAGATATATAGCTTCAAGCAAACAGGGCAAAAATCAAAACGGATTAGAAAGAATTATAGTACTATATAGGGAGTATATTCATTATTTATAGAGGTAATATCGCCCCCGATCAGCCCAAGAGCCCAAATCTCGTTTTAAACGAACGAAAACTCGCTTTAAACGAGGCTACAGTCCGTTTTAAACGAAAAAAATCTCGTTTTAAACGAAATGCTGGTTCGTTTAAAACGAGTTTTTAGGGAATTCGGGATGGTGAGCTATAAAAGAAGTCATGCCTATAATTATTACAGATCAGAATAGACAACCCGAAGATATTTCTTACATTTGTAAATGAATGAATACAGAACATTGTAAATGAAAAACACTCCTATGACTAAAACGATATCAGCCATTCTCCTGTTTCTGTTTTGCTTCCAGTTGTCTTATGCTTCTGAAAAAGACAAGACGAATCTAGCCCTGTTAAAAGAACTGGATCGCACGATTGCGCAGAAACCGGTCTTCCAGCAGCAACGGGAACAGGAAGCCGATAGCATTAAAAGTCTGTTGAAGGCAACCTCTTCGCTGGAAAGTAAATATGAGCTTTACGGAACTTTGTTCGGTATCTATCTGCATTTTCAGGCAGACTCGGCCCTGCGTTGTCTGGAAAGAAGGGAGACTTTGATCAATTCACTTCGTAACCCGTCCTATAAAAACGATCTGCGGATAGCCCGAGCAGAGGTTCTCGGTATTATGGGTCTTTATAACGAAGTACCCGAACAACTGGAACAAATACAAAGAGAGGATTTAAGCGAAAGGTCATTACTTTATTATTACTATACCTGCCGCACCTTTTATGGCTGGATAGCCGACTACACCCGTACAAACGACCGTCATAAATATATCGCCCAGACAAACGCTTACCGCGACTCGATCCTGGCGGTTACCCCGGACGGTACCGACCATAATATCGTTCTGGCAGACCAGCTGATCGTAAACGGCAATCCCGACGAAGCCATCCGCCTGATGAACAAAGAACTCGAAAAGGCCAAAGGAACAGAATCTGCTATATACATATTATATAACCTATCCCAGGCATACGCTCAAAAAGGAGATACGGAAAAACAAATCTATTACCTGGCACAAACAGCGATAGGTGACCTAAAAGCAGCCAAACGTGAATACATATCCCTGCAAAAACTAGCACTACTGATGTTTGAAAAAGGAGATATCGAACGGGCATACAAATACCTGAGCTGTTCGATGGAAGATGCAGTTGCCTGTAACGCCCGTCTCCGCTCAGTGGAAGTGACCGAGTTTTTCCCGATCGTGGATAAAGTATATAAACTGAAAATACAGAAAGAGAAACAGATCACCCGTACCCTGCTTATCAGCATCAGCCTGATGGCATTTCTTTTATTGATCACGATTTTCTACCTCTACCGACAGATGAAAAAGCTGTCGCTTATGCGTAAGAAAGTCAGTGCAGCCAACGAACAGCTACAGGAGATCAACAAAGAATTGAGCCAGGCTAGCAAAATAAAAGAGGAATACATCGCACTCTACCTGAACCAATGCGTCATCTATCTGGACAAACTGGATACGTATCGCCGTTCGCTCGCCAAACTGGCAATGGCCTCCAAACTGGATGATTTGTTCAAGACGATCAAGTCCGAACAGTTCATACGCGATGAGCGGAAAAATTTCTATAATGAGTTCGACAAGTCATTTCTTCGGCTCTTCCCCCGCTTCACCGAATCTTTCAACGGCTTGATGACGGAAGAGGGAAAACTATATCCTAAATCCGGCGAAATCCTGTCGACCGAACTGCGCATCTTCGCCCTCATCCGGCTCGGAATAAACGACAGCAGCAATATCGCCCATTTCCTGGGATATTCGCTGGCTACGGTTTACTCCTACCGAAGCAAGGTAAGAAGCAAGGCTTACGACAAAGAGCGGTTCGAGGAACAGATAGCTACTCTATAGGAACTATTTCGGTTTTATAAATCCAACCGGGTTGTGTGGTCTATCCGATAATCTCTTTTGTACCTGTAATTCAGCCAATGTTTTATTAATTAGTTCCAATTGTAGGCGAGTATCAGCATTAATATCATTATAGTCAGCGAATACTTCTTCAATATATTCTTTCAACTCCTTTAATTCCTGTTGAAGCATTGTTGTTTTACTGATAGGGGATGTTATCAACATCTGCCGAATTACAACAAAAGCACGCATAATATTAATGTTTACTTGTATTGCGGTTTTTGAATTAAGAACACTACTAAGCATAGCTACTCCTAATTCAGAAAAAGCATAAGGCTTTCGTCTCATACCCATTTTTATTGAATTGGAAGTCACAAATTGTGACCTCCAATCTTCTAATTCCTTATCTGTAAGTTGGAACATAAAATCAGATGGAAAGCGATCTATATTACGCTTAACAGCTTGGTTTAACACCTTTGTTGGCACATCATACATTTCAGCTAAATCCCGATCTATCATCACCTTTTGTCCTCGTATCTCGTAGATCTTACTTTGAATTACCTGTAATTCATTCATAGTTAAATATATTATATGATTAAACTTTCGCTGTAAAGATAAGGATTATTCCTGTTTCTTACATATCAAAGAGCTTCCTTTCTTTTTTACGCGCATTAACTATTACTTTCAAAGGGATATTATCTACAGTTACTCCATTTCAAATAAAATCACTACATTTGCCTTCCGTTATTATAAGGAAGGAAATAAATAAATGATCGATCAACCTACCATAGACCGGATACTTGACACTGCAAATATTGTGGATGTTGTTTCAGAATTCGTTACCTTGCGTAAGCGAGGGATCAACTATGTAGGATTATGTCCGTTTCATACAGACAAAACCCCCTCTTTCTACGTCTCTCCGGCCAAAAATATCTGTAAATGCTTCGCCTGTGGCGAAGGCGGCACGGCTGTTCACTTCATCATGAAGCATGAACAGCTGAACTATTTCGATGCCTTACGTTATCTTGCCAAGAAATACAACATCGAGATACAGGAACGGGAACTGACCGATAAGGAAAAGCAAAGACGCAGCGACCGGGAAAGTATGTTGATCGTCAACAGTTGGGCACAACAGTATTTCAGCACCCAGCTGTACGAACACGTAGAAGGGAAAACCGTCGGATTGCGTTATTTTGCCGAACGTGGATTCCGGGAAGACACCATCCGTAAATTTCAGTTAGGTTACAGTCTCGACCAGCGGGATGCTTTATATAAGGCAGCAACCAAGAACGGTTATAAAAAAGAATTCCTTGAAAAAACAGGGTTAGTCATTGCTTACGATAACGGAGGGGTGAACGACCGTTTCCGTGGTCGTGTGATCTTCCCCGTACATACGTTGAGCGGTAAAGTGGTGGCTTTCGGTGGCCGCGTGCTCAAAAAGGACGAGAAAACAGCCAAGTACGTCAACTCGCCCGAAAGCGAGATTTACCATAAAAGTAATGAGCTTTACGGTATCTATTTCGCCAAACAGTCGATGGTGAAGGAAGACCGCTGCTTCCTGGTAGAAGGTTACACCGATGTGATCTCCATGCACCAGGCGGGTATAGAGAATGTGGTCGCCTCGTCCGGTACGGCTCTTACACAGGGACAGATACGGCTTATACATCGTTTCACCAATAATATTACCGTACTATATGACGGTGATGCCGCCGGTATCAAAGCCGCCCTGCGCGGTATCGACCTGTTGCTGGAAGACGGAATGAACGTCAAGGTAGTTCTGCTGCCGGACGGTGAAGACCCCGACTCGTTCGCCCGCAAACACAATGCCAGCCAGTTCGCCGAATTTATCAAACAGAGCGAAACGGACTTTATCCGTTTCAAAACCCGTTTATTACTGGATGATGCAGGCAACGACCCGATCAAACGTTCGTCGCTGATCACGGATATTATCCGCACGGTAGCCATTATCCCCGACAATATAGCCCGTTCCATCTATATCCGCGAATGCAGTGCGATGATGGAGATAGACGAACAGGTGTTGCTGAACGAGGTAAACAAAATCCGTTTAAATAAGGAAGAAAGGCAAAACAACCAGGCACAGTCCACACCTCCGGTATCCAATACAATGAGTATGATACCGGAATATCCGGATATTCCCGGTTACCAGCCGATCGTAGAGGATAGCTTTTTGCCACCATCGGACGAAGCAATGCCATCATTACCGGACGATATGCCCCCTCCTCCTCCGCCCATGGAAGAATATCCGGCGGGAGAGACAGGTCCTATGGATGTGCCCCCCCCCGATTTTCCGCCGGTACAACCGCCAGAAGCGGTTCGCGCCGCCCAGCCGAAACGTTCGCCTTATGAAATATACGAACTTACGTTGCTGAAATATATCGTGCGTTATGGCGAGAAAGTTTTGTTCGACTATGTGGATGAAGAAACAAACGAACATATCGTTATGCGTGTTGCCGAATATATCCGTTACGACCTGGAACGTGACGATCTGACTTTCTATACCCCGATCTTCAAAAATATGCTCGACGAAGCTGCTGAGAGATGCAAGAACGAGGGATTTATTGCCAACCGTTACTTCCTGGCCCATCCGGACCCGAACGTCAGCCGTTTGGCAGCGAACCTGATCAGCGAAAAATATCAGTTGAGCAAATATCACAGCAAGTATCGTGAACTGGAACAGGAAGAGGACAAACTGGATCAGTTGGTTATACGTGAAATATATGCCATGAAGGATGCCTATATCATACGCCAGATTAAAGAGACCCAGTTAGGCATCAAGGAAGCACATCTGAAAGGGAATGAAGATCAGGTGTTCGAGTTGATGAGAAAGCTGACTCACCTGAACGAGATAAAGAATGTATTGAGTAAAGAATTGGGAGAACGTATCGTATTAAAAATGTAACAACAATTTATAGCCTATGAACTTTTTGGAAACGGAAGATGTGGTAAAACAGTATGCCAATCATCTTGCCCTGAACAAAGTCAACATCCAGGTGCCCGAAGGAAAGATATTCGGGTTGCTCGGACCTAACGGCGCCGGAAAAACCACGCTGATCCGTATTATTAACCGTATCACGGCTCCCGACAGTGGGATCGTTCGTTTCAACGGACGTGAATCGCAGCCGGAGGACATATACCAGATCGGATACCTGCCGGAAGAACGGGGATTATATAAAAAGATGAAAGTCGGCGAACAGGCAATCTATCTGGCGCAATTGAAAGGCTTATCCTATCAGGAGGCTCGGACCCGCCTGACCCAGTGGTTCAAAAAGTTCGACATCATGCCCTGGTGGAACAAGAAGCTGGAAGAATTGTCGAAAGGGATGCAACAGAAAGTTCAATTCATCATTACCGTTATTCACGAACCGGCACTGCTTATATTCGACGAACCGTTCAGCGGTTTCGACCCGGTGAATGCGGAACGGCTGAAGCAGGAAATACTGGAACTGAAGGAGAAAGGACATACGATTATATTCTCCACCCATAATATGGCATCAGTGGAAGAAATATGCGATAATATAGCCCTGATAAATCGTTCACAGGTCGTTCTTTCCGGAAATGTAACGGAAGTAAGGAACCGTTTCCGGAACAATACATTTACTTTACGTATCACATCGGATAGCTCCCTGCAAAACGATCAGACGGATATCTTTACCATACTTTCCGAAAAGGAACAAAGCGGGATACGTGAATTTCAGATCCATAAGGCAGAAGGTATCAGCAACTCTGCTCTACTGTCCACTTTATCGAAACAGGCAGAAATTCTCTCGTTTACCGAAGAGTTACCATCCATGAACGACATATTTATTAACACCGTATCAGGTACAAACACGACACAGGCATGAATAAAATAGGACTTATAATCAAAAGAGAGTATCTGCGCCGGGTAAGTAAAAAGTCGTTTATCCTGCTTACGCTATTAACTCCGTTTTTGTTTGCAGCACTGGTGTTCGTTCCATTATGGTTGTCAACTATTAAAGGAGACGAGGTTCGTAATATCGCCATTATCGATACGACAGGAAAATATGCCCAATTGTTTGAAAACAATGAAAGCTTCCACTTCGTCCATAGCGACAAGACGTTAGACGACTATCGCCGGAACAGTGACAAGGAAATATTCGCCTTCCTCAGTATTACAGACGATCTGTTGAGCAACCCAAAGGCGGCAACTCTCTATTCGGAAAAGCAGGTACCCGTCGAACTGAGCCGGCTGGTTAACCAGACATTAAGCAAACAACTCGAAAGTGAGAAGCTTGCTTCCTTCAACATCCCCAATCTGAAAGAGATCATCCGGGAAAGTAAAATTAATTTTAATGTACAAACCATCAAATGGAGCGAAGACGGGCAAGAAAGTACGTCGTCGGCCACCGTAGCATCCGTGATCGGAATGGTATTCACGTTCATTATTTATATGTTCATTATGATGTATGGTGCGATGGTCATGCAAGGGGTGATGGAGGAAAAGACCAACCGCATCATCGAGGTGATGATTTCTTCTGTGCGGCCGTTCGATCTGATGATGGGGAAAATTATCGGTATCGGTTTTGTCGGATTGACACAGGTATTCCTGTGGGGGATTATCACGACCGTACTGGTTAGCGTAGGAGGATTCATGTTCTCGGGAGGGGCTGATATGAGTGCCCTGCAAGCCGGCCCCCAAATGGGAATGGTGGATACGAATGCATTGGCTTCTTCTTCCGGTAATGAGATTATGGGAATTATTAATTCTATCAATATCGCAGAGATAGGTATTTCCTTTATTATCTATTTTATTGGCGGTTATATGTTATATGCATCCATATTCGCGGCAATCGGTTCGGCTGTAGACAGCCAGGAAGATACGCAACAGTTTATGGCGCCTGTTACAATCTTTATGATCTTTGCGTTGTACGCCGGTATTTATAGCATGGAGAATCCGGACGGCCCGCTGGCTTTCTGGTGTTCGATGATACCGTTCACATCACCGATTGTCATGATGGTACGTATCCCGTTTGAAATACCTTTGTGGGAGAAGTTGTTATCTGTTTCTTTACTATATGCTTCGGCTATCGGCATTGTCTGGTTATCAGCCAAGATATACCGGGTCGGTATCCTGATGTATGGAAAGAAACCGAGTATAAAGGAAATGGTAAAATGGATCAAGTATAAATAATATGACTTCAACAATATCGCTTATACTAAGTCGCCACGGAGAGACGGAAGAGAATAAACTGCGCATCATGCAGGGACAAATGCCCGGCCATCTCTCCGAATTGGGAAAACAACAGGCGGAACAACTTGCCGACCTGTTGGAAGGAGAAGAGATCGACGTGATTGTCAGCAGCGACCTGGCCCGGAGTTACGATACAGCCCTGGCTGTTGCCCGTCGTAAAGGGCTGGAACCTGTCCAGACTCCCCTGCTCCGTGAAATGGACTGGGATATCTATACCGGAAAGGTTGCCAACGAAATGGATTTCAAGCACCTGCCTGAAAGTGTAGAAAGCCTGGAGGCTTTATATAAGAGAGCCGGAGAGTTTCTGGAATTCCTGCAAACCGAATTTCCGGACAAACGTATCCTGGCTATCGGGCATGGGGGATTTAACCGTGCCATCATCGTACGGATAGAAAAAAGGCAGCAAGAGGATATCCTGAAGCTGCCGATTATGAAAAACACAGCTTGCCTGCGCTTTTCGATATAAAACGGATTTTGTCTATACCTGTGGTTGTACGACACTGAACGTGCCGGATGCTTTGCTTACGAGTTTATCATCGCAATAAATCTCGCATTCACTGAAATGTACGTGCCGTCCTGGTTTGATCACTGTTCCTTTGGCAATCAACTCTTTCCCCCAGGCTGCCCGCAGGAAGGAGACTTTCAGTTCTGCCGTCAATACATCTTTATCCAACGGAGTCATTGTATAGGCGGCAAATCCGGCGATCGTATCGGCCAAGGCAGCCAATACACCTCCATGAATAACACCGCTATACTGGCGTTGTTCATCGTGCAAAGGCATACGTGCCTCAACGATCCCATCTTCGACAGTAGTGAATTGTACCCCCAAATGGTTTACATAGGGATTGGTTTTCACTCTGTCGAGTAATCTTTCTTTTACTTCTGTATTCATTATTTTTTACTCAATTAGTTGGTTTCTTTCTAACGGATCGTGATCTTACAATCGTCGAGATTGTCGATAATAGCCAAACTTTCCACATGGATACCTGATTCGCGCAATGCTTTTCCTCCATCCTGAAATGCCTTTTCGATAATAAAACCCATACCGGAAATTGTCGCACCAGCCTGTTTTGCCAAGTCCAGCATTCCCATAGCTGCATTACCGAAAGCAAGGAAGTCGTCGATAAACAGGATATGATCGTCTGCCGTCAGGAAATTATTACTGATACAAACAGAATAATCACGGTCTTTGGTAAAAGAATGGACTACCGTGCTCAGCATATTCTCCATTGTCTTCGGTTGCTTTTTCTTTACAAATACCACCGGCAGTTGCAGGATATAACCGACCATGATGGCCGGGGCGATACCGCTTGCTTCGATCGTAACGATCTTATTGATATGTTCTCCTTTAAATCGATTGATAAATTCTTCAGCAACCTTATACAGAAGCATCGGGTCCATCTGGTGATTTATAAAACTGTCCACCTTCAAGATACCTCCCGGATAGCATCTGCCGTCTTGCAAAATACGCTGTTTAAGTAATTCCATTTGTTTTTATTGTGTTTTATCTTCTTTATCTTCTTTTACACGGATCAGCACATTGGCAATAATCGCCGTTAAACCGCCCGTAGTAATACCGGATGAGAATATGCCTTTGATAGCCTCCGGAGCCGTTTTCAAAATGTCAGGCATTAATTCCACCCCCAAACCGAGGGAAAGGCTGACTGCTAATACCAGTGTCGCTTTCCGGTTGATCTCCTGCGAAGCGATGATACGGATACCGGCAGCTGCCACCGTTCCGAACATCAGTAATGTAGCCCCTCCGAGAACCGGATCGGGCATCAAAGAGAACACCACACCCACAACCGGAAACAATCCCAGTAAAACCAGCATGCCGGCAATATAATAACCGACATAACGGCTGGCAACGCCTGTCAACTGGATGATCCCGTTATTTTGTGCAAAGATAGAATTTGGAAATGAATTAAAGACACCGGAAACAAAAGAATTTACACCGTCTGCCAGCACACCGCCGGAGACACGCTTCAGATAACTCTTTCCTTCAATCGATTTACCGGAAATCATGGAGTTGGCAGTTATATCGCCTGTCGCTTCAATAGCCGTGATCAGATAAACCAGCCCGATAGCGATGAATGAAGAAATATTGAAATCGAGCCCGTATTTAAACGGAACCGGTATATTGAATCCCATCAGGTTCTGGGAGGAAGCCGCACTCATATCGACCATTCCCAAGGCAAAAGACAGTCCGTAACCAATACACAGTCCGAGAACGATCGAACTCATACGCAGGTATTTATTCTTGCAACGGTTGAAGAACAGCACACTCAGCAATACAGTTGCAGCTACGCCGATATTTTCCAAGCTACCGAATGTCCCGTTATCCATCGCAGCAAAACCGCCCCCGCAAGAAACCACGCCGACCTTGATCAGGCTCAACCCGATCAACAGCACGACAATCCCTGAAACCAGCGGAGTAATGATCGAACGCATATATTTGAATGTCCGGCTAATAATCATTTCGATCGGAGCAGCAGCCATACAAACACCGAAAATCAGCGGCAAACCACCCGTCAGTCCGGCAGAAATGATCGGACCGATGAATGAAAAGCTCGTTCCCTGTATACAGAGCAGCCCGGCTCCCACCGGACCGATCCGTTTACATTGTACAAATGTGGATATACCGGAAGCAAAAAGAGCCATCGACACCAGGAAACCAGTCGTTTCAAGATCGAGTTTCAAAGCTCCCGCAATGATCAGCGGCGGAGTAATGATCGCGACAAAGATAGCCAATAAATGCTGCAAGGCGGCAAACAGAGCTTCTTTCAAAGGTGGACGGTCGTCGATACCGTAAATCAGATCTGTTTCTTTAACCGAGATAATAGTCTCCTCTAACTCTTCTGTGTTGATATCCATACTTGTTATTTGATGATAAATATTTAATTACAATTTCAATTCCTGAAGGGTTTCGCCCTTCGTATTCAATACCTTCAAAGTCATGTCCTTTCCTTTTTTCTGAAGCACCATGACCGTCGCACCGTCCATACGGTAACCGCCTCCTACGATAACCGGAAAGTTATTTCCGTTGGCATCACCTTTCGGATAATAGGCGTTACGATGAGTATGCGCGTTGATACATACATTGAACGGAGCTTTTGCCAACAGTCCGCCCCACAGCTCCAGACAAGGGTTATAACGGTCTACATCTTTTCCATAGATAGGCACATGATGGATCAACACACGTTTCGTTGCTTGTTTAAACGGCTTGGAAGCCAGTTCTTCTTTCAGGAAGCCTACTTGTGCCTCACGCAGGGCGGAGAAATCATTCAGACCATAATAAACCCAATGATCATCGGGTTTATCTTCACCGCAATCCAACATGACGATACGAGTATCGCCCCAGTTAAACGCACCGTATGTCTTATCGCCGACATAATCAAACAGTTTACGCAAACCGATCGAATAGGCATTCCTGATCTCATGGTTACCACGCAGGTAAAAGACAGGAACATCCGTCGCACCCACAGTTTCGTTCAGTTCAGAAAGGAAATGAGTGGCTTCATCATGGTTGGCAGGATCGTCGATACAGTCACCGTTAAAGATAACGAAGTCATAATCTACGTCTTTCACCTGTTTGTACAAAGCCTGCAATGTTTCAGAATGCTTGTGCAAGTCATTAAAGATAATAGCAGTAAAATCAGTATCAGAAGCTGCCGGCAACGTGAATGTATGGAAATCGGAAACAGCCGTTTCTCCGAATACTTTCTTATAAGCCTGATACAGCATGATTTCTTGTGAACAAATACGATAATAGTAAGTCTTGCCCGGTTCCAGGTCATTCAACCGGATCTTATTCTGCAGGTCGTTACAGATTACCTGACCGTCCACGATGGTACGTGCTTTCTTTAACTGGTTCTTATCCGTTCCGTATTCCACCCAACTGTAAGTAGGAACAGTTGTCTGCCACATAACCGTAATTCCGTTTCCTACGGGATTCTGTAAATAAGGCTCCGTGCGGAAAATCTTGTCAGCCGGTTGCATAAAAACAATATCTGTTACGATCGGACGATGATCGGAAGCTGCCGGTTCATTTACCACCCATGAAGAAAGACGTGTAAATGCTGTAGTATCTTTTGCATAGGCAGCAATATAATCGATTGTTTCAGTCGGTTCGTCTGCAGGGAAAGTAGGTTGTTTGGTATTTGTGAGGATCACAAAGTCTTTCTGTATACCTTTAATGACTTCCGAATCGGGATGTGCATTAAAATCGCCGGCGATAAAGAGAGGTTTATTGGCTTTTGCCGCTTCCCTGCGGATAATATCCAACGAAGCCAGACGATCTTCTCCTGTCAGCGAAAGGTGGGTACAACAATAGATATATTTTTCGAACTCAACGATCAGCAAGGCACGCTCTTCTTCTCTTCCCGGAAGCGCCAAGTACCGGTAACCGAGCGGTTTTTCCTTTGCCAACATACCGATACCATATTTTCCTCCGTCATAATCGATCGCAGGAGCATATATCGGAAACATCAGTGTCTTATCAGCCAACACACGCAACACATCGATCTGACCGCTTCTGCCTGTCACACTGTCCACTTCCTGTACGGCAACAACATTCGGACGTACTTTATTAATTACGTCAGCCGTACGTTGAAAGTTAGAGACATCGTCCATTCCTCTCCCATTACGAATATTATAACTCATTATACGCAAGGTATTATCTTCCCTCGCCCCCTTCTCCTGTGAATAAAGATTACATAACGGCAATAACATAAAAAGTACCGCCATCAACCCACTCCCGTGTTTCATATGTTTATTGTTTAGTGATTAACAGATGACAAAAGTAGCAAAAAGCAAGGACATTCGGTTAAAAAAAATTTCTCCCGAGAGAAAATAGTATTCCATTCGAGAGAAATTTTAATTACATACGGATGTTCCGATAATATGACGATTAATCAATAGACATTACGTCTTTCAAATCCTGCTCAAATTGAGCTATATCTTCTCCTGTCGTATCCCAGGAAGTAACCAGGCGTGCTTCATTGTTTTCTTCATTCCACATATAGAAGAAATAACGTTCCTGCAGTTTCTTCAAAGGTTCGGAAGGGATAGTAAAGAATATCTGATTCGTTTCTACCTTCTGTGTAAATTGTATCTGAGGATATTGCTTCAATGCTTCTGCCAATCTCGCAGCACTGATATTGGCTTTCATGGCATTTTCAAGCCACAGGTTATTTTCCAGATAAGGGATGAACTGGGCTGAAAGATAACGCAGTTTGGAAGCCAGTTGAGCCGACTGTTTCCGGTAATATTGCAGGTTCTCCGTGATTTCCGGACGGAAAGAGATAACAGCTTCCCCCATCATCATACCGTTTTTGGTACCGCCAAAACTAAGAATGTCGACACCGGCATCTACTGTCACCTGCTTCATGGAACAATTCAGATACGCACAGGCATTCGCCAGACGCGCACCGTCCATGTGTAAATACATATTATGAGCATGTAACAAGTCTGCAATCGCTTTTACTTCCTCAATCGTATAAACTGTTCCCAACTCCGAAACCTGTGATATATAGACCGCTTTCGGTTGTGAATGATGGCAAACGCCGAAATTGTGTAAGCGCGGCTTAATCAGTTCGGGTGCAAGTTTGCCGTCAATAGTCGGAATAGTGACGATTGCACATCCGGTCATACGTGCCGGGGCACCACATTCATCGACATTAATATGTGCCGTTTCTGCACACAAAATACTATTGAAAGGACGTGTTACCGCCTGCAATGCCACCGAATTGGCTCCGGTTCCGTTAAAAACAAAGAACGGAGAAGCCTCTCCACCGAATATACTCTTGATTTTTGCCGCTGCAGCAGCTGTCCAGGGATCGTCGCCATATCCGATTGCGTGATCCTCATTTGCTTTTATCACAGCCTCCATTACCAACGGATGGACGCCTGAATTGTTATCGCTTGCAAAACTTCTCATTATGTTTTAGTATTTTGCGGCAAAAGTACGGATTAATTCATTAATATGTCATTTTTATCATCTATATATTAAAAAAGAAGAGGCTTCCGATCGGAAGCCTCTTCTTTTTATTAACTTGTTTATTAGAATATTAACCACTATCCTAAACGAAAATCCTTCAAAACTTTTTGTAACTCCTGGCGTGCAAAGAAGATACGGCTCTTTACAGTTCCCAGTGGTACATTCAGTTTATCCGCGATCTCATTATATTTATAGCCACTTAAAAACATGGAGAAAGGAACTTTCAATTCTTCATTCAATCCATTAATGGCTTTTGTGATCTCCTGAATCTGATATGCTCCGTCCGGAGAATCAAATCCCGAATCATTTACGACGTCCAGATTATACAAATCAACACCTTGATCAACAACGGTCTGCGTACGAACTATCTTATGGTAATTGTTAATGAAGATATTACGCATTACGGTCAAGACCCAACCTTTAAAATTAATATTGTCAACAAACTTTTCCTGATTGTCCAAAACCTTCAGCGTTGTGTCCTGCATCAAATCTTGGGCGTCATCCCGATTTGCGGTGAGCATCAGTGCAAAATTCATCATGTTTTCTTGCATGCTCAATAATTTTTTCTGAAATTGCAACGCATTCATATTACTTACTATTTATAAAAGGTTAATACCGGTTAAGTATAGCCCCTCACTATTGAGAGACAATACAAATGTAGAAAATATTATTGATATCGAATGGCGCTTTGAGAAATATTAATATTAAAAATCGTAACTTAATATATTTATAACAAATGCTGCTGAAAATGAACAGCTTTTACAAGTTTACAACTTGTATAAATATAAAATTTACAAGTTGTATGTTACAATTTTCAACAAAGAACAAAAAGTATAGATATTTAGATAAAATGAAGAAAAATTCAGAGCTCTTGTTTTTATTGCTATTTCTTCTGATAACAACCTTTAAATCAATAGGGGAAGAGCGAAAACTCGTCTATCAGATAGATATAAAAAAAGAGATAAATAACACCACTCGTATCTACCTCCGTAACGGATTGGAAGAAGCCAAATTGTTAGGGGCAGATGCAGTCCTTCTCCATATGAACACTTACGGCGGATTGCTCGAAGCTGCGGATTCAATGCGCACAGCGATTTTATACAATCCGATCCCGGTCTATGTTTTTATCGATAACAATGCTGCTTCAGCAGGAGCACTTATCTCCATTGCGTGTGAAAAAATATTTATGCGAAAAGGGGCCAACATCGGAGCTGCGACCGTCGTCAACCAAACCGGAGCCGCCTTACCCGACAAATATCAGTCTTATATGCGTTCCATGATCCGCTCGACTGCCGAAGCGCATGGAAAAGACACGATCATACAGGAGAAAGACACGACATTCAGATGGAAAAGGGATCCGTTGATCGCCGAAGCTATGGTAGATGAACGCGTCGTCGTTCCCAACCTGATCGATTCGGGGAAAGTTCTCACTTTCACAGCCGACGAGGCACTGGAATGGAAATATTGCGACGGGATCGCAGAAACGCCGGACGAAGTGATTACCAAGTATTTGGGATACAATGACTACGAACTGAAAACATATAAACCCTCCTGGGAGGACGATCTGAAAGGTTTTCTGATGAATCCAATGCTGCAATCGCTGCTGATCATTATTATAATAGGAGGTATTTACTTCGAGATGCAGACACCGGGGCTCGGTTTTCCATCGGCAGCTGCCGTAGTCGCCGCCATACTTTATTTCGCTCCTTTATACATCGATGGCCTGGCACAGAACTGGGAAATCCTGGTATTTATTCTCGGATTGCTCCTGATCGCGGTTGAGATATTTATTATTCCAGGATTCGGAATAGCCGGTATCAGCGGAATTATCTTCCTGATAGCCGGACTGACACTCAGTCTGCTGAACAATACAGACTTTAACTTCGAAGAGGTTTCCACAAAAGAAATTGGCGAGGCAACCTTGACCGTTCTGATCGGACTGGGGCTAGGCTTCGTACTGATGATCTGGCTATCCAACAAAATAGGCACAAAAGGCATGATGCGGAAAGTGGCACTCCACAAAGACCTGGAAGATGCCCACTCCTCCCCTTCCCTGACTTCCCTAATCGGAAAGGAAGGAACAGCCTTTACCGTTCTTCGTCCTTCGGGCAAAGTGATGATCGACAACGAACTCTATGACGGTGTTTCAGAGTCCGGATTCATCGAAAAAGGGACAAAAGTGGAAGTCGTCCGCTTCGAGAATGCGCAGGTATATGTGGAAAATCCCGACTTATAATGCCAGTTTATCATTCCCGGGCACACGCTCATAGAGAATGCGCTTATCAATAACCACATATTGCAAGGCATCGATAGCCAGCAGGTCGCTTAGAATATTCCTGGCCGTGTAATAATTTACATGGCCTACACGGCAAAATTGTCCGACATTGATAGATGGATGCTGGTCCAGATAGGCAAACAAACGCTCTACCGGCTTACTGATCTTCACCAGTGTTCCGTCTTTCATATGCTTCTTCTCCCAGGCAAGCATCAGAATCTCGTTCGCTAGAATATTCTCATCGGACACACGGATATAAGCTTTGTATTTATTCTCTTTATCCGGTGCCAGATGAGGTTTCTCCGGACTGGGCGCTATATAGATTTCCAATACCGTTTTCCCATTTATCTCCCAACGTGTAGCCTCAAAAGGAACTTCCGGCCGGGTATACATCTTTGAGGCAGCCTCAATCATATAATACTCTTCCTCACTGCGTACACCGGAAATATTCCCGTTGTCTTTTACCCCTATCAGCAACCGACCGCCATCGGTATTGGCAAAAGCAGACAAGGTGCGGGCAATCTTTTTACTGTCGCTTACCTCGAACTTGAAATCGAGTTGTTGATGCTCGCCCTGTTCAATCAATGCTTCTATCGGATGTTTCTTCTTCATTTTGGCTCATTATTTGACCGGCAAAATTAAAATAAATGTCTAACTTTGCCAACCGAAAAAGAGTGAAAGCATGTCACAGATCCCCTCATTAATTTCAGACCTGGCAGTAATACTGATTTCTGCAGGGCTTGTTACTTTGCTTTTCAAGAAATTAAAGCAACCGGTCGTACTGGGCTATATTGTTGCCGGAATTCTGGCAGGACCAGCGATAAAAGAGATTCCCACTGTATCTGACGTAGAAAGTATCCGTATTTGGGCGGATATAGGTGTCGTGTTCCTGCTTTTTGCACTTGGACTGGACTTCAGTTTCAAAAAACTGATGAAAGTCGGCGGAACGGCAGTGATCGGAGCGGTCACAGTCGTTATCGGGATGATGACATTCGGATATATCACCGGACTATCGCTCGGTTGGGGACATATGAATAGTCTTTTTCTGGGCGGAATGCTCTCGATGTCGTCCACCACGATTATATTCAAGGCTTTTGACGATATGGGACTGCGCAACCAGCGGTTTGCCGGGGTCGTATTCGGTATTTTGGTCGTAGAAGATTTGTTCGCCGTCTTACTGATGGTGCTACTTTCCACACTTGCGGTAAGTAAGCATGTCGAAGGTATGGAGTTACTGGACAGTGTGGTAAAGCTGGGCGTCTTCCTACTTTTCTGCTTTGTTGTCGGCATTTATCTTATCCCTTCTTTCCTGAAGAAAGCACGGACATTCCTCAACGACGAAACCTTGCTGATCGTCAGTCTCGGTTTATGCCTGGGAATGGTCATGATCGCAACCAAGGCCGGTTTTTCTTCAGCACTAGGTGCATTCGTTATGGGATCGATCCTTGCCGAAACGATCGATGCCGAACATATCGAACACATCGTAAAACCGGTAAAGGACCTGTTCGGTGCCATCTTCTTCGTTTCCGTCGGTATGCTGATCGATCCGGTACTGCTTTGGGAATATAAGATACCGATCCTGATCCTGACGCTTGTCGTTATGGTCGGACAAATTCTTTTTGCCAGCTTCGGTGTCCTCTTATCAGGACAGACCGTCAAAGTCGCCATCCAATCGGGCTTTTCCCTGGCACAGATCGGCGAGTTCGCCTTTATCATAGCCTCTTTAGGACTAACACTCAAAGTGACGGACAATTTCCTCTACCCGATCGTTGTAGCCGTTTCCGTCATAACGACCTTTTTTACACCTTATATGATACGTATGGCGGAACCTGCCTGTAAGGTTGCCGAACGACTTATCCCCGCCAGCTGGATGAGTTTTCTTGAACGTTACTCCTCCGGTTCCAACACAATCCGGCAAAAAAGTGCGTGGGATAAATTATTGAAAGCATTGGTACGTATTGTCGGTACTTATACAGCCGTTACCCTGGTACTGATCTTTATATGGCTACAGTTTATTGCTCCGTTCATCATCAAACAACTTCCCGGCATACAGGGACAAAGCATATCTCTGGTTCTGATCCTTCTTCTTATCTCGCCGATGCTGCGCGCTATCATGATGAAGAAAAATCATTCGGCTGAATACGAGCAATTATGGCATGACAGCAAATATAACCGTGGTCCGCTTGTTTCCCTGATCGTACTGCGTATTATATTATGTATAGGACTCGTCATGCTGCCGATCGCACGATTGTTGAATACAGCCATCGGAATTGGCCTTGCCATCGCTGCAACAGTCATAGCACTGGTTATCTTCTCGAAACGGCTGAAAAAGCAGTCGATCCTGATGGAGCGCCATTTCTTTACGAACCTGACTGCCCGTGAAATGGAAAGCGAGCGGAACGCACCTATCAACCAGCGTTTTGCCAGCCACTTACTGGAGCGAGACCTTCACCTGGCCGATTTCGAAGTGAAACAAAATTCCCCCAGTATGGGCAAAACTTTGAAAGAACTCAACTTCCGACAGAAATGTAACGTAAATATCGTCACAATCATCCGTGGGAGCAAACGCATCAATATACCGGGAGGAAACGAACGGCTCTATCCGTTCGACAAACTGGTCGTAGTCGGTGCAGACGACGACCTTACTCATTTCCGGCAATACATAGAAGAGCGCTATAAAGAATCGATGAACAACCTGCAGGAAAAGAAAGAGGTCAACATGGAACAGTTCTTTATCAGCGAAGGCTCCGGGCTGATCGGCCGGACGATCCTGGAATCGGGTATACGCGATAATTCCGGATGCCTTGTCATCGGAATCGAACGGGACTCTCACTCGATCAAGAATCCGCCTCCCACCACCGTTTTCGAACAGGGAGATATTGTATGGATTGTCGGCGAGCATGAGAAAGTGCTGCGCCTCAGCGAAGGTAAAACAGTAAGATAATCAATTAACGAATAAAACAACCGGATATGAAATTTATAGGAATAATACCGGCAAGATATGCCTCTACCCGTTTTCCGGGAAAACCGTTGGCCGACATGGCAGGAAAACCGATGATCCAACGTGTATACGAACAGGTGAAAGATGTACTGGATGCCGTATGTGTCGCCACAGACGATAGCCGGATTGAAGCTACCGTAAAAGCTTTTGGCGGGAATGTCGTTATGACTTCCGACCAGCATCGAAGCGGAACGGACCGTGTTTATGAAGCTTATACCAAAGTCGGAGATGGTTACAACGTAGTGGTCAACATTCAGGGCGATGAACCTTTTATCCATCCGGAACAGATTGAAACATTAAAAGCGTGCTTTACGGATGCCGGAACGCAGATTGCCACACTGGTTAAACCTTTCCGTCCGGATGATGATTTCGAAACGGCACTCTTCAATGCGAACTCCCCGAAAGTCGTTCTCAACAAGAACAGTGAAGCAATGTATTTCAGCCGTTCCATCATCCCCTATATGCGTGGTAAGAACTATCAGGAATGGTTACCCAACCATACGTATTATAAACATATCGGTTTATACGCTTACCGGGCCGATACGCTGAAGGAAATCACCAACCTGCCCCAATCATCATTGGAACTGGCCGAGAGCCTGGAACAGCTCAGATGGCTCGAAAACGGTTACAAGATAAAAGTCGGCATAACCCAACAGGAGACGATCGGTATCGACACGCCGGAAGACATGGAGAAAGCACTCGCTTTTCTCAACGAGCAACATGGCTCACTATAGTAACCGCCAGCAATAACAGTAAAAGTCCGGAAGTAACAGAGACAGACCATGTACTGACTTTCATATACCGGACTTTTTCAAACTGCATTGCCACCAGCAGACTGGCTAACATGATAGCCGGAAAAAAAGCCGGCAGCCATGCATGCGGATACTGATAGGCTTCTTCTTCTGAAAGCGAATATAAACTTTTCAGAAATTCAGGCAACAAAGTCCCTGTAATCAACAACAAAGTCCAATACATCCACCGTTTTTCCTCTATCTCCGCCTCATACAGCAACACCAAAATAATAAATATAAATAACCGGCTACCAACCAAGGAATAAACGACAAACAACAAAACGAATCCCATTATACCTGAAAGCCATTTCTTCTTTATCAACGTATAGCCACAGAATATATAGAGTGTTATTATCAGAGACAAGATAGAATTCAGATGATAGTAAGGACTCGCGTAAGTACCCCACTCCAATATCACCGGAAACAAAGCAAATAAAGGGGCCATTTCACCCACATGAAACTTCTTCAAGATGAAACAAGAAGCCCACCATTCGGACAACAGCACCAAAGTAATCAGAATAGCACCGCCCCCGACAGGAACCAATACGGAGGTAAGTATTTTTGCTAAGGAGCAGGCAAGCCATGCCGGCTTTCCCCAATATCCGGACAGCACCTCAGGCAACCCCGCCATACTTACCATCTGTTCCTTCGCGAACAAATGGTCAGAAACCAAAAACTGGAAAAAGAGAACGCATACCACTGCAAAGAGCCCAGCTACACTTCCTTGCAAAAGTCTTTCTTTCTTATTCATCAGTGAATCATTTTAGACTAATAACTCCAAACCATCCAATCGGAACTTGCCATCCGATAAATAAGTCGTCAACATAACGACAATCCACATAGGTTGACTTATATTACAATGATGCAAATATATAAATATTTTAATACAACAAACCCCATGTTTATTCATATTCAAGCGATTGATCAGAATATACAACTTATTTAGATAATAGGTCATAAAAAAAGGCATACCCGCGTCTTTCAGACCGGCATGCCCTTCTTTTTTATCATGTACAGGGAATGTTATCTTCTCTTTTTCTGTTCCTGCTGTTTTTTCAACTGTTCCTGCTGCATACGCTGTGCTTCTTCCAAACGTTTCATGAAACCGGATTTCTTCTGCGGTTTCTTTTTGTTTGCTTCCAGCTTGGCGAGCAACTTATCTTCATTGATCGTATAGCGGAATACTAATGTCTGAACGATCGTGATCAATGTAGAAATGAAGTAGTAATAAGTCAAACCTGACGCATACTGGTTAAAGAACACCAGGAACATCAGCGGCATCATATACATCATGGCCTTCATCCCCGGCATCTGCTGTTGTCCGGTATTGGTCATTTCCATATTATACTTGGTATAAATAACGTTGGTGATCGTCATCAGCAAACAGAATAAACTGATGTGGTTACCGAAGTATGGAGTAATAATAGGAATGTATTTATTCCAGCTGAAAATCGCATCATAAGTCGACAAGTCATGTGCCCAAAGGAAACTCTGATGACGCAACTCGATAGCCGACGGGAAGAACATGAACAGGGCAATCAATACCGGCATCTGCAACAACATCGGTATACAGCCTGCCATCGGACTCGCCCCGGCACGGCTATACAGCTCCATCGTAGCCCGCTGACGCTCCACCGCCTTATCCTGTCCCGGATATTTAGCATTCAACTCTTCCACCTGCGGACGAAGTACGCGCATCTTCGCTGATGACATATAAGACTTATACGTCAATGGGAATAAAATCAGTTTCACTATCACTGTCATCAGGAAGATGATCAGACCATAACTCTTGATATATTTACCCAGGAAGTCAAACAGCGGAATAACGAAATACTGGTTCACCCAACGGAAAACACTTGCTCCCAGCGGAACCAGGCGTTCCAGATCCAGCTGCTGGTCGGAAGCGATACCCTTGTCATATGATTTCAGCAAGGGATAACTGTTCGGTCCGAAGAAATAACGGAAAGTTGTCATCTCATTTCCTCTCAGGTCGAAAGGAACTGCCGTTGTTGTTTTAAACTCTTTCACAATACCATCAGCTTCAACCATCTTCGAATCGAATGTTGCACTTTCAAAACCTTCGTCGGCAATCATTATCGTCGAAAAGAATTTATCCTTATAAGCGATCCATTTCAGACGGCCTGACACTTTCTTATCTTCACTTTTACTTTCGCTCAGCTGTTCTACACCGTCGGCCAGGAATTTATAATACAAGGCAGTATATCTGTTTTCATATTTAATACCCTGCTCCTGCTGGCGGATTTTTTGTTTCCAAACCATATCCAAAGCCGTTGTACTTGGAGCCAGAACACCGTTCAGACCTGTACCTTTTATATCAAACTGAACCATATAATTGTCCGGCTTAATTGTATAGATAAAGTCCAGCGAACCTCCTTCGCCTGCATTTACACGCATGATCAACTGGTTCGGATCCTGTGTTTTTACCGGAGTAAAAAACAGTTCGGCAGTATTCAATACACGGTTTGTTGCGGTTACCAGTGTGAAATCGAGAGAAGCCTCTTTTCCTTCAAACAGGATAACAGGCTTATTATCATACGTGGTATAATCTTTCAGACGGGCATATGAAATACGTCCTCCTTTATTACTGATATGCAATTCAATCAGGTCATTCTCCAAAACAGTTACATCGTCTGTACCTGTCATAGCTGCGGCGAATACCCCGAAATTGCTTTCCAGCCGGGCTGCTCGCGCAGAATCCGGCAGACTGTCAAAAGAATTATCGGCAGTGCTTTTGCTGTCTTCAAGCTGCATCTCAGCCTGTTTAGCCAGTTCGATCCTGGCGATCGAGTCCTGATAACGGCGCTGAGCTTCCAACTGCTCAGGCGTCGGCCTGTTAAACCAGCTGAACGCAAATAAAACAATACCGATAAGCAGAAAACCAATTAATGTGTTTTTATCCATCTATAACATTGTTATTTATTATCAATAGCGGCTTTCACAAAGCTCACGAAAAGTGGGTTCGGATTAACTACCGTACTGTTGTATTCCGGATGGAACTGAACACCTACGAACCATTTCAGTGCCGGAATCTCAACCACTTCCACCAAACCTGTTTCCGGGTTTTCACCAGTACATTTCATACCGGCTGCTTCAAACTGTTCGCGATACTGGTTGTTAAATTCGAAACGGTGACGATGACGTTCCTGGATATGTTCTTTCCCGTAAGCTTCATACGCTTTCGAGCCTTTTGCCAGAACACAGTCATAAGCTCCCAAGCGCATAGAACCACCCATATTGGTCACATTTTTCTGTTCTTCCATCAAGTCGATCACCTTGTATGGTGTATTCGGTTCCATTTCTGTCGAGTTAGCTTCGGTCAGACCCAAAACATCGCGGGCATATTCGATTACCATACACTGCATACCCAGGCAGATACCCAGGCAAGGAACATCATTTTCACGGGCATATTTCAAAGCGGCAAACTTACCTTCAATACCCCGCTGCCCGAATCCCGGAGCGATCAGGATACCATCCATATCTTTCAATTGTTCGGCAGCATTGGCTTCAGTCAGTTTTTCAGAATGGAACAGATGCAGATCCAGTTTACGATCGTTATAGATAGCAGCCTGCAGCAATGATTCGTCAATCGATTTATAAGCATCCTGCAATTCGACATATTTACCGACCAAACCGATCTTAACAGTTTCAGTGGCATCTGTCTTTTTCTTCAGGAACTCTTTCCAGGGTTTCATTTCCGGAGTAGGTCCTACTTCCAGTCCCATCTTCTTCAGGATGGTAACATCCATATTCTGACGCTGCAACACCAGCGGAACTTCATAAATAGTCGGAACATCGACAGACTGTACAACAGCATCCGCATCCACATTACAGAACAAGGCAACCTTGCGGGTAATATCGTTGCTCAGCAGATGTTCAGTTCTCAAAACCAATACATCCGGCTGGATACCCAGTTCCTGTAATTGCTTAACAGAATGCTGTGTCGGTTTTGTTTTAAATTCTTTGGCAGCCGCAATGTAAGGTACATAAGTAAGATGCACGCACATACAATTCTTACCCAGTTCCCACTTCAACTGACGTACACTTTCAATGAACGGCAACGATTCGATATCGCCTACGGTACCACCAATCTCCGTGATCACAAAGTCAAATTTGTACTTTGATCCCAACAGCTTCACATTCCGTTTGATTTCGTCTGTGATATGAGGAACCACCTGGACTGTCTTACCCAGGTAATCGCCTTTACGTTCTTTATTTATTACACTCTGATAAATACGGCCTGTCGTAATATTGTTAGACCGTGTGGTAGGAACATTCAGGAAACGTTCATAATGTCCCAGGTCCAGGTCCGCTTCATGTCCGTCTACGGTTACATAACATTCACCGTGCTCATAAGGGTTCAATGTACCCGGATCGATATTAATGTAGGGATCAAACTTTTGGATAGTAACCTTGTAGCCTCTCGCCTGAAGGAGTTTACCCAATGATGCAGCAATAATTCCCTTACCTAAAGAAGAGACTACGCCGCCCGTAACGAAGATGTACTTTGTATCTGCCACGATAGTAATATTTTAATTGTCTTTTAATTGCTCACTTGCATTTCGAAACCGCAAAGTTAGTCATTTTCATTCAGACAGCAAGGGACTCGGATATTTTTTCATCTCGAGTTCCTGCCCGGACCGTTAAGTTTGTTATATCATGTAAAAGATTAGCACATCTCATACTTTTTATCTAATTTCGCATCGTAGATACTAAAGATTGCAAATAAAAAAGTATTATGGTTATCAAAAGATACTTCATTCTGTTTTTTATACTTTCATCATTGGCAAGCTTGGCTAAAGCGCAGGAAGGGACTCTCATTACCGGGAGCAATCTCACACAGACCGAGCAAGGTAATGCGACAGATACTATCCCTGTGATTGAAATAGAAGATCCGGACCTGGATAATATCATTAGCCTGCGGGCACAATTCGAGAAACAGAACCGGTCGTATTCCGCACCGGTTACCCCCAATGAAAATCTGCTCCGTTTTCTAAAAAAAGACGAAGTCGAACTGTCTGATGAAGCAATGTACTGGGCACGTTTAGTTCGTGATGCCTCCACTATATTTGACAACAACGTAACTTTCCGGGATACGATTATAGTGAACCCGTTGTTTCTGCCAATCATATTCAAAGGAAAACTTCTGCCGGACAATCTTTCGTACTATGACAAAGATGCCTGGAAAAATAAAATCGATATACCTCTGCCCTTTACCCCGGATACTTTGTTTAAGGAACAGGAGTTAAGACGTGAGATTGAAAATAAAGCATATAAATATATAGAGGCAAACTATCCGAACTACATCCGTTATTCCATGAGGGATTTGCCACAGGATAAAGTGATCGCCAAAGTGATCACAAAACCGACTTACCAGCCGGATATGATCAAAGTGGAAAGTGATGCTGATTTCAGTGATGTGGATGCTCCGGTAAAATTCATTCCGGAAAGACGGTATTGGACGTCACACTTTGAAAGTTCACTTCAGTTTGCACAGAATTATATCTCTCCGAACTGGCATAAAGGTGGTGTTAGTACGCTGAACCTGACAAACCGCGAACTGTTCACCTACAACTATAATAAGGACAAGGTCATGTTCACCAATTCACTGGAATTGAAGAATAACTTATATACAGCACCGAAAGATACCTTGCGTAACTATAAAGTCGGTGATGACGTGTTCCGTATTTACAGTAACTTCGGTTACAAGGCATTCAACAAATGGTACTATACGCTGGATATGGAATTCAAGACACAGTTATTCAGCAGTTACGCAGAAAACCAGAATGTCAAACTGGCCGGTCTGCTTTCACCATTCAGCATCAACTTCGGTCTCGGTATGAAATATGACCTGAACAAGACGTTTGCATCTTCTAAACACAAAAAACTGGTATTATCTGCCAATATCGCACCGTTATCTTATACTTATATCCGAACGATAGATAAAGACATCGACCTGGCACGCCATTTCCAGAAAAAAGATACCGAAGAAAATTATCCGTACAAACAGAGCCTGTTCGGTTCGACTGTTAATGCGACCATGACATTCGACATCAGCCGGAATATCAGCTGGTATTCCCGTCTGAATTACAATACCAATTATCATCGTATCCAGGGTGAGTTCGAAAACCGGTTGAATATGGCTATCAGCAGATTCTTCTCAACCATCATCTCACTGAACCTGAGATATGACGACGGTATTGCCAAGAATGAAGACTTCGACAGTTATCTGCAGATCAACGAACTCTTGAGTTTTGGTTTTAATTACAAATGGTAAGTAAAGCTCAATTATTTCTGTAATAAACTTTGTTAATCGTGACATATTATCTAAATAATCCTTACTTTTGCCCTGGTTTTGCAATGTCGAGATTACAAACATGAGCGAAAGTATCAATCACAACGGTAGAATCGAAAAGATCGAAGGCGATACGATCTTTGTCAGGATCATTCAACAATCGGCCTGCTCCGGTTGCCACGCAAAAGGTATGTGCAGCGCATCCGACCAAAAAGAGAAGATTATTGAAGTGAACGATCCCAACTCCGACAGATTCCATGTAAACGAAGAAGTCACGCTATGCGGTCAGAGTTCACTTGGACTACAGGCTGTGTTACTGGCCTTTGTTCTTCCGTTGATCATTGTAGTCGCGGCCATTGTAGCAGGAACTTATTTGCAATGGGACGAAACAACCAGCGGGTTAACCGGTCTATTACTATTAGTTCCCTACTACTGCATACTATACTTTTTACGCGAAAAACTAAAAAGAAAATTCATATTTACCCTGAAAAAACTTAATTGATCAAATATCATGATTTTAATTGCCGTTATTTCATTAGGAGCCATTGGAGCCATCGGTGCAGTATTCCTCTACGCCGCCTCCAAGAAGTTTGAAGTATACGAAGATCCCCGCATCGCAGAGGTTCAGGAAGCATTGCCCGGAGCCAATTGCGGAGGTTGCGGATACCCCGGATGCGGTGGTTTTGCAGCAGCCTGTGTAAAAGCCGATTCACTGGAAGGACTGCTTTGTCCTGTAGGCGGAGCCGAAACGATGGGTAAAGTTGCTTCAATCCTCGGTATGGAAGCTGCCAGCGCAGAGCCGATGGTAGCAGTAGTGCGTTGCAACGGAACTTGCCAGGCCCGTCCGCGTACAAACCGTTACGATGGTGTACAGAGTTGTGCCATCGCTTCCTCTTTATATGGAGGAGAAACGAACTGTACATTCGGTTGTCTCGGTTATGGCGATTGCGTAAACGCCTGTACTTTCGATGCCATCCACATCAATCCGGAAACAGGACTGCCCGAGGTAGACGATGACAAATGTACATCATGCGGTGCCTGCGTAAAAGCCTGTCCGAAAAACATTATCGAACTACGTAAGAAAGGACCGAAATCACGTCGTATCTTCGTTAGCTGTGTGAATAAAGACAAGGGAGCAGCAGCCCGCAAGGCTTGTTCCAATGCTTGTATCGGTTGCGGTAAATGTGTGAAGGAATGTCCGTTCGAAGCCATCACGCTTGAAAACAATGTGGCTTATATCGACTACCGCAAATGCCGCTTGTGTCGCAAATGTGTAGCCGTATGTCCGACCGGAGCGATTCATGAACTGAATTTCCCGCCCCGTAAAGAAGCTGCCCCTGCCGTGGACGCCGACAAAGTAAAGCCTGTTGCCCCGAAAGCAACACCAGCTCCGAAAACTGCCGAAACAACACCGAAAGCAGAAGCTACAACTAAAGCTGAACCGACTGCAAAAGCAGCCACAGCGCCTGAAACAAAAACAACAGAAGAAACAATTCAAAAATAAAAATCTAATAGTATGCTAAGGACATTTCGAATCGGAGGTATACATCCACCCGAAAATAAATTGTCTGCCGGGAAGAAAATCACCGGACTGGCTATACCCAAGCAGGTCATTATACCGCTAAGCCAGCATATCGGTGCTCCTGCCCAGGCTGTGGTCAAGAAGGGCGATCCGGTTAAAGTCGGTACACTTCTCGCCAAAGCCGGAGGTTTTGTATCGGCGAATATCCATTCGTCGGTATCCGGTAAAGTAAACAAGATAGATAACACCCTCGACGCAAGCGGATACAAACGCCCCGCTATCTATATTGATGTGGAAGGCGACGAATGGGAAGAATCCATCGACCGCAGCGAGACACTCGTAAAAGAATGCCCGCTTCCTTCCAAGGAAATCGTAGATAAGATCGCGGCTGCCGGTATCGTAGGTCTGGGCGGCGCAACTTTCCCTACCCAGGTAAAACTGATGCCTCCTCCCGGAAGCAAAGCGGAGATCATTATTATCAATGCCGTAGAATGTGAGCCGTATCTGACTTCCGACCATTCGTTGATGATGGAAAAGACAGAACAGATTCTGGTCGGCGTTACTCTGTTGATGAAAGCCGTCAACGTAACAAAAGCAGTGATCGGTATTGAAAACAACAAACCGGATGCCATCGCACTTATGCAGAAACTGGCTGCCGGATATAAAGGAATCGACATCATGCCTCTGAAAGTACAATATCCTCAAGGAGGTGAAAAACAGCTGATCGACGCTGTGATTCGTCGCCAGGTAAAGAGCGGTGCACTGCCAATCTCTGCCGGAGCCGTTGTACAGAATGTAGGTACGGCTTATGCAGTATATGAAGCGGTGATGAAAAACAAACCGTTGTTCGAACGTGTCGTTACCGTAACGGGTAAAGCAGTTGCCAATCCGTCTAACTTCCTGGTTCGCATGGGTACGCCGATCAGTGCATTGATCGAAGCTGCAGGCGGTATTCCTGAAGATACCGGTAAAATAATCGGCGGAGGTCCGATGATGGGTAAAGCCCTGATCAGTCCGGAAGTGCCGGTTACCAAAGGTAGCTCCGGCGTATTACTGATGACAAAAAAAGAATCTGAACGTAAACCGATGCGCGATTGTATCCGTTGTGCCAAATGTGTCAATGTTTGTCCGATGGGCCTCAACCCGACCCTGCTGATGAATGCTACAGAGTTTACAGAATGGGATCTGGCAGAAAAGAATCATATCACCGACTGCATCGAATGCGGTTCTTGTAGTTATACCTGCCCGGCCAACCGTCCGTTGCTGGATTATATCCGTTCAGGTAAAGGAAAAGTAATGGGAATCATGCGGGCACGAAAGTCATAAAAACAGAGCAATATGGAAAATAATTTAATAGTATCTCCGTCGCCCCATATCCACGGTGGTGACAGCATAAGCAAGAATATGTATGGTGTACTGATTGCCCTTGTTCCGGCTTTCCTGGTATCCCTCTACTTTTTCGGACTGGGTGCATTGATCGTTACTGCAACATCGGTCGTAGCCTGCGTCCTCTTTGAATATCTGATCCAAAAGTTCCTGATGAAAAAGGAACCGACTATATGCGATGGTTCAGCCATCCTGACCGGTGTCCTGCTGGCATTCAACCTGCCGTCGAACCTGCCTGTATGGATCATCCTGATCGGCGCGCTGGCAGCTATCGGTATCGGGAAAATGTCGTTCGGCGGACTGGGTAACAACATTTTCAACCCTGCACTTGTCGGACGTGTATTCCTGTTGATCTCTTTCCCGGCACAGATGACAACCTGGCCGGAAGTAGGACAACTGACAGCTTACACTGACGCAACAACGGGTGCTACCGTTCTTTCCCTGATGAACGAAGGGGCACTCGACAAATTACCGACATTGGTCGATATGTTATGCGGTAAGATGGGCGGTAGCCTCGGTGAAGTAAGTGCGTTGGCATTGCTTCTGGGACTATGCTATATGTTATGGAAAAAGATCATTACCTGGCAGATTCCCGTTTCCATCCTGGTTACGGTATTTGTATTTACAGGTATTATGCACCTGGTCAATCCGGTTCAATATGCGAGTCCGTTCGTTCATCTGCTATCCGGAGGTCTGATGTTGGGAGCTATCTTTATGGCGACTGACTATGTGACTTCCCCGATGAGCAAGAACGGAATGTTAGTGTACGGTGTCGGTATCGGTATCCTGACCACAGTGATCCGCTTGTTCGGCTCTTATCCGGAAGGTATGTCGTTTGCTATTCTTATTATGAATGCATTTACCCCGCTGATCAACAGTTATATCAAACCTAAACATTTTGGAGGGAAATAAGCATGGCAAAACTAAAATCAACATTACCCAATATGCTTTTGTCGCTTACCATCATTTGTGTGGCGGCCGGAGCGATATTAGCCGGAGTGAACATGTACACCACCGGTCCGATTGCTGCCTCCAAAGCGGCTGCGCTGGAAGCAGCGATCAAAGCGGTTACCCCTGAGTTCGACAATAAACCGTCGGAAGATGCCTATATGGCCGTTACAGCCGAAGGCGACTCACTAAAGATCTACCCGGCTACCAAAGGCGGTGAATTCGTAGGTGCTGCCGTTGAAAGTAACACCAAGAAAGGATTCAGCGGCGAGATCAAAGTGATCGTCGGATTCGATAAAACTGGTAAACTGTTAAACTATTCAGTATTACAGCATGCGGAAACTCCGGGTCTCGGTGCCAAGATGCAGGAATGGTTTAGTGCAGATAAGAACAAACAAAGTGTGCTGGGACGCGACTTGACAAGCGGACCGCTAAAAGTAACTAAAGACGGTGGAGACGTGGACGCTATCACAGCTGCAACCATCACCAGCCGCGCATTCCTGGATGCAGTGAACCGCGCTTACAGCGCATTCTCTGGTACTGACGGAGTAACCGGTGCAACCGCTAACACTAAAGAGGGAGGAAACGACAATGAGTAATCTGAAAATATTGATGAACGGTATCATCAAAGAGAACCCGACATTTGTTTTACTGCTGGGTATGTGTCCAACTCTTGGTACAACCTCTTCAGCACTGAACGGTATGAGTATGGGACTTGCAACCATGTTTGTATTGATCTGTTCCAACATGGCGATCTCCGCAATGAAGAATCTTATTCCGGATATGGTACGTATCCCCGGATATATCGTTATTATCGCGACATTCGTTACGGTAGTACAAATGTGTATGGAAGCTTTCGTTCCCGCATTGTATGCCAGCCTGGGACTATTCATTCCGTTGATTGTAGTAAACTGTATCGTATTAGGACGTGCAGAAGCTTTCGCCGCTAAAAATGGTGTCGTTTCTTCCGCATTCGACGGACTGGGTATCGGACTCGGTTTCACCCTGGCACTTACACTGCTAGGTGCCATACGTGAATTATTGGGTACAGGAAAATTATTCGGCCTGACTCTTATGCCTGAACAATTCGGTTCGCTGATCTTCGTACTGGCTCCGGGTGCTTTCATCGCACTGGGTTACCTGATTGCTATTGTAAACAAATTGCGTAAAGCCTGATATTAAAAAACGAAAGATATGGAATATATACTAATATTTATCGCAGCCGTATTTGTCAACAATGTCGTGTTGGCACAGTTCCTGGGTATATGCCCGTTCCTCGGTGTATCGAAGAAAGTGGAAACTGCGGCAGGTATGGGGGCAGCCGTTACATTCGTGCTTACCATCGCAACCATTGTCACTTTCCTGGTACAGAAATATGTCCTGGATAAATTCGGACTAGGTTTTATGCAGACAATCAGTTTTATCCTGATCATTGCCGCATTGGTTCAAATGGTCGAGATCATCCTGAAAAAAGTATCTCCGGCTCTTTACCAGGCACTTGGGGTATTCCTTCCATTGATTACCACCAACTGCTGTATCCTGGGTGTCGCCATCCTCGTAATACAAAAAGAGTATAATTTATTGGAATCTGTTGTATATGCAATATCAACAGCTATTGGATTTGCGCTAGCTTTAGTTATCTTTGCAGGGATTAGAGAACAGTTGGCTTTGACACGTGTTCCCGAAGGTATGAAAGGTACCCCTATTGCGCTGATAACTGCCGGTTTACTGGCTATGGCGTTTATGGGATTCTCCGGAATCGTATAATTTAATCTAAATAGAGACTAGCATGAAAAAGAAAATCTTAGTAGCAGGTGGAACCGGATACATTGGCTCTCACACTACAGTTGAGTTGCAGAATGCAGGTTATGATGTAGTAATCATCGACGACCTGTCGAACTCCAATATCGAGGTATTGGATGGTATCGAAAAGATCACAGGTATCCGTCCTGAATTTATCAAGCTGGATTTAAAAGATAAAGAAGGAACTCGTGAAGCATTGAAGGCCCATCCGGGTATCAACGGTATCATCCTGTTCGCTGCCAGCAAGGCTGTCGGTGAATCGGTTCAACAACCGCTGAAGTATTATCGTAACAATGTCGTTACGCTGGTCAACCTGTTGGAACTGATGCCTGAATTCAATATCGAAGGTATTGTGTTCTCTTCTTCCTGTACCGTTTACGGACAGCCGGATCCTGAAAACTTACCTGTAACAGAAGATGCACCGATCAAACCGGCAACTTCTCCTTACGGTAATACCAAACAGATCAACGAAGAGATCATCCGCGATACAATCCACGCAAATGCTCCGTTCAAGAGCATCATCCTGCGTTATTTCAACCCGATCGGAGCTCACCCGAGTGCAGAAATCGGTGAGTTGCCTAACGGTGTTCCCCAGAATCTGATCCCGTATCTGACACAGACTGCTATCGGTATCCGTAAGGAACTGAGCGTATTCGGTGACGATTACGATACACCTGACGGTTCTTGTATCCGCGATTATATCAATGTAGTCGACCTGGCGAAAGCTCATGTGATTGCTATGGACCGTATGTTGGGCGGTAAGACAGATGCAAATGTTGAATATTTCAACCTGGGAACCGGAAACGGTGTAACCGTACTGGAACTGATCAACACATTCGAAAAAGCTACCGGCGTAAAAGTTCCTCACAAGATAGTAGGCCGTCGCGAAGGTGATATCGAAAAGGTTTGGGCTAATCCGGAACGTGCTAACAAAGTATTGGGTTGGACAGCAAAAGAAACATTGGCTGATACATTGGCTTCTGCCTGGAAATGGCAGGAAAGACTGCGCGAACGCGGTATCCAATAAAAAGTCATTCATTAAATAAGTATGCCGGAAGAATCTTTACAAAATTCTTCCGGTTTTTTTTCGACAAAAAAAGCACTGAATCCTATTGAATTATAACGACTTTTCTGTTTTTGTATATTATTTTATTTACTTTTGTGTAATATTCTTTAGTCACTGATAATTAGTTCGTGACATAAAACCGACTACAAAGACATGACAAGCGAATACAAAGAAAAATTACAAGCAAACGGAGTTAACCTGAGCAGTGCATTAAACCGATTCATGGATAATGAACAGTTATATGAAAGGATACTTTCTAAATTTCCGATGGATGAAAATTTCCTCCAAATGGAGAAATGTCTTGTAGAGAATAATATCAACCAGGCATTCTGCCATGCCCATACGTTAAAAGGATTAGCCGGAACACTTGATCTGACCACCCTACTAAACATTTTGACCCCGATGACAGAACAACTCAGAACCGGGAATACGGAAGGTATGCAGGAATTATTCAACCAATTAAAGACAGAATACAATCAAATCTGTCAATTGATTGCTGAACATAAAGCCTGATATAAAAGCGGATAAATATAGTTATATGGAAAAGAAACTTAAATCAAATGAATCGTTAGCCAACTACCAGTATCTTATGGATATCGTTTGGACTATTTATCCCCAAAACGAAAGTGTCGAAGTCTTTAAGGACAGCATAAACCCGGAACTGGATAATACGAAACACGACTACAAAAACCTCTGCGATACCCGCAAAAAAGATGTCTATCCACCGGATTATAGTCTATGGGACGAAGTAATCTCGTTCGATACATTTCATAGCATGATAGCGGAAGGATGCATGCACAAGAAATTCGATATACGTTTCTTCAATACACATTTCGGTTTTGAATGGCATGAAGCCTTCATCGACATAATCGTCAATGAGAATGGCATACCTGACAAGATCATTTTATCCAGTCGTAACGTCAACAATTTTAGAAAATCTCAAATCATAGAAAAAGCCGTACAATCAGAATACGACTATGTGATTTATATAGAAGCTTCAAAAAACAGCTATGTTATGTACGCCTCCGGTTCGGAAAGCGATAGTCCCCCTCCAATCGCCAGCAGCGATTATGAGGCAGTGGTCACCGAATACAACCGGCAATATATGTCACCGGAATTATGTGAAGAAATGACGAAGAATATGATGATTGCCCATGTCGGTCCGATACTGGAACAACACGGGGAATATATTCTATACAACACCATGATAGAAAATGGTGTGAACCGGGATAAGAAAATACGATTCAGTTATTTCGACAAAGAAAAGAACATCTGGTTACTGACCCGAACCGATATAACGGAAATCAGGGAAGAAAGAAGACAGAAACAACTACTGCAGGAAGCCCTGCAAAGTGCGACAGTTGCCAACCGTGCCAAATCCGATTTCCTGTCACGAATGAGCCATGACGTTCGTACCCCTTTAAATGCTATTGTAGGCATGACAGCAATAGCCAGTCTGCATATAGATGATCAGATACGTATAGCCGATTGCCTGAAGAAGATAACTATTTCTTCCAAGCTCCTGCTGAACCTCATCAACGAAGTACTGGATATGTCAAAACTGGAAAGCGGACATATCATGCTGACGGAAGAGGCATTTAAGCTCGAAGAACTTCTGGAAAGTTTATTTGCGATGGTACAATCATCCGTCGAAATGAAAAAGCAGGATTTACACATACGCGTTATCCAGGTAAAACACGAATATCTGATCGGAGACGTACAACGCATACAGCAGGCATTAATGAATATACTGACTAATGCAGTGAAATATACACCTGAAAAAGGGCGGATAGACGTAACCATCAGAGAAAAAGTCTCTGTTTATAACGGTTATGGCCTGTTTGAAATAACAGTTGCAGATAATGGAATCGGTATGAAGCCTGAATTTTTATCCAAGGTGTTCGAACCATTCGAACGCTCGGACGATGCTGCTATCCGGAATATCCAGGGTACCGGCCTCGGCATGGCCATCAGTCGTCATATTGCCCAGATGATGAACGGCGACATCCTGGTGGAAAGCGAACACGGCAAAGGTTCCAGATTCTCTATGACATTCCATGTCAAATTGGGAGATATGGATGAATATGATAAGGATATACTGGCAAATTTACCGGTATTGGTTGTAGATGACGATGATATCTCCTGCGAAATAGCCTGTGAAAACTTACAGGGACTAGGAATGAAACCGGAATGGGTTCTTTCCGGACAGGAAGCTGTACAGAAGATATTTGACGGGAACAAGTATTTTGCTATTATCATAGACCTGATGATGCCCAACATGAACGGTATCGAGACAACACACAAAATACGGGAATATGCGGGTCCGGATATCCCTATCATAATCATTTCGGCTTACGACTATTCAGGTTATGAAAGTGAAGCCCTGAAAGCCGGAGCCAATGGTTTCATCAGTAAACCTATCATGAAATCCAAACTATTCCACCTGATGAAAAGATTTGCTACTGACAAGAAGGAAGACAAATTGAACAGCGTTGCCCCAAAAGCCCTCACCACCTTCGTCGGTAAACGCATATTGGTAGTCGAAGACAATGACCTAAACCGGGAAATCGCCTACGAACTGCTACGGGAAACCGGCGCAGAAGTTGAAACAGCCTGCAACGGAAAAGAAGCGGTAAATTGCGTATCCAGCTCTACAGAAGGATACTACGATCTAATCATAATGGATATCCAGATGCCGGTAATGAACGGACTCGAAGCAACGAGGGCGATCCGTCTGCTTGACCGGGAAGATATAAAAATATTACCGATCGTAGCCATGTCCGCCAATGCTTTTGCTGAAGATGTACAGTTAAGCCTGAAAGCAGGCGTGAACGAACATATCGCAAAGCCGATAGAGATCACTACCCTCTACAAGATTATCACAAAATGGTTTAACTGATAGATTCCTAATATCAGTTAAACCATATAAATTATTCAGACAGGAATTTGTTTATTACTTCCCGCCAATCTTCGCCATTCTTCGGTTGATAAGTAACGAAACCCAGTTGGCGAGCGATCTCAATATTACTCTTTCCGTCATCCACAAAAAGTGTTTCTGCCGGATTCAGACCGCTGTCGCGGATCATATATTCGAAAATCTTCGCATCCGGTTTAGTGACACCCACCTCATAAGAAGTGTACATCTTGTCGAAATAGACACCGATCGGGCGACCGGCAGGAGTAAACTCGCTGGTTCTTGCCCAACCTTCCTGGATAATCGGATTGGTATTACTCAAAAGATACACATTGTATTTTTCGCGGAGATTCAGCAGATAGTCCAGTTTATATTGGGGAGTATCGACGATGAATCCAAGCCAGGCATGTCTGATAGCTTCGTATGAAAGATCTTTTCCGGTATATTCACACAGTTTCCGGCAAAACCCGTCGGCAGTGATCGTTCCGTTTTCCACTTCCAAAAAGAATCCTTTCTGTTCATAGGGATCGAGCAATTGCCTGGCATCCTCCACCCCGATCTCTTCAAAGCGGCGCACTGCACACTCATGGTCCAGTTCTATCAAGACACCTCCCAAATCAAATACAATGTTTCTAATCTTTGTCATAACGTTCTTCTTTTATATGATGTTCTCTTAATATCCCAACGTAAAACGTTCCTGATGGTGCTTTTCCTGTTCCAACTCGTCGATCATAGCGACAGCAAAATCTTCTACAGAAATATTACTGTCGCCTTTTTCATCTACTACCAATTCGTCTTTTCCCAAACGGAATTTCCCTGTACGCTGACCGGGAAACATATTGGCAGCCGGACTCAGGAAGACCCAGTCGAACGACTTTTCCGGCAGCAACAAGTCAGTATAAACTTTCGCCAGGCTCCGGATACCAGGAAGCAGTTTCTCCGGCACATCAGGTTCATTCATTAACAAACGCCCCGGAGCCACCAGCAGACTACCTGCTCCACCGACCATTAAATAACGATGCACACCGGCATTGCGTACAGCACAAATAATAGAACCGTACCCCTCCAATGTTTCATCGTATGTCTTCGGATTCTCCCATCCCGGATTGAATGCACTGATCACAGCATCCGACTTAGCCAGTTCACGCGACAGAAAATCAGTATCGGTCACATTCCCTCCTACCACTTTCAGATTCGGATGAATCAATGTCAATTTGGATGGATTTCTAACAATGGCTTTTACCTGATGCCCTCTTCCTAACGCCTCTTTCAAAATAGCAGAACCGACGTAACCGGTTGCGCCTATAATAACAATTTTCTTCATGACTATATGTATGATTGATTACTTGTTTATAGAACAACACCGGGTAGGTATCTTGTTTAGGAAAAGCCCTTTCTATTTCTGAAACACTTTAGTCGATTTGATCATGACATCACGTACGGGACGGTCGTTTTTATCAGTTCTTACCAACGACATTTTCTCCACGACATCAAAACCGTCGACCACTTCACCAAAAATAGTAACCGAACTGTCCAAATGGGGAACACCCCCTACAGTCTTATATACTTCGCGGTGTTCTGCCGGAATAACATACGGACCGAGTTCAGCCAGGGTATCTTCCACCATGATCAGGGCACGGTTCGTCAACTCAGTCTCCATCGAATCGACAGCCAATGTCGGATCGTCTTTCTTTAACTGATCGAGATATTTATAATATAACCAGTTACGACGTATCTGATTAATCCGGGCTTCTTTCTCATCCAGTTCGGCATCAGTAAGAACTTTACCCTGTACAAAACAGAACTGAGTACCGGCAGATGCACGTTCGGGGTTTACATCATCGCTTTCCTTTGCATCGATCAAGGCACCGCGTTTATTGAAATGGTTCGGGAGTATCTCGGCAGGAACGGTATAACCTCCGTCGCCATCGCCATATAATACGCCGGGTTCGTGAGCTTTACTTGTAGGATCGCCGCCCTGCACAACAAAATCTTTGATAATGCGATGGAACAACATTCCTTCATATTCGCCGGAGTGGCACAGTTTGATAAAGTTATCCCGATGCAGCGGCGTATCGTCATACAACATAACGGTTACATCTCCCATCGTCGTCTTTACTGTCACATAGACGGGTTTAGAGGGATCGAGCGGTTTATCTGCACAGGATGCTAAGGTAAATAAGATGAGTAAAAAGGTACATAGTTGTTGTTTCATTTTCGATTAGAATTTAATAAATAACGACAAAACAAAGATAGTTATTTATGTAGCAGGAAGCATAACTATCTATAGGGTTTTAATTATCAGAATCTTGATTCTTTATAAGAAAAAGGATTTAGTCTTAGTAGAACTACGTTAATTATTGCTGGCAAATATATGAATAATTTATTACAGCCAAGTCTTTATATTCAATAAATTATAAAAAATATTAGGGAACGCAGATTTCGCAGACAAGCACAGAGCAACGCAGATTTAAATTAATTTTCTGCGTAAATCTGCGTCTTCTGCGTCATCTGCGTCCCCTAATTCATCCGTAGTTCTACTAAGACTACAACAAAAGAAGCAATGACTATTAAAGGGTTTATTATCAAATTGCAGAGATTGAAAGCGTTTCCAATCCTATCCTCCTTAAGAGAGAAAACAAGGATTGAATTCTACTCCATTTCTACCAATATCGAATCATTATTCATTTATTAATCAATATATTAATCGTATGCAAAACACATTGAAAGGTTGGTTGGCCGACAACACCGTGACTACCGACGACAAAACAGACAAGATTCTTTTGCTGGAATCAGCCGGAAACATCGGCCTCGAACAAATCTACAAAGAGATGAAAGAGGAAGACACCGGGCTTAAAATGGAAACAATCGTACATGTCGTAACGCTCTTCCTGCGCATCGTAATGCGCTTAATTCTGAACGGTTACAGTGTAAACACCGGACTATTTCGCGCCGTCGTGCAATTCGTCGGAACAGTAAAAAAAGGTGTATGGAACCCGGAGGAAAACTCCATCTACGTATCGTTCAACCAGGAAAAACAGCTGCGTGAATCGATAGCAAAAACCAAGGTGGAAATACTCGGTACCAAAGCCAATGTAATGTATATCCTTGAAGTAGAAGACCGCAAGACCGGCCTGAAAGACGGCACAGCCACTCCGGGACGCAACTTCTTCGTACGCGGATCGCATCTGAAAGTAGTTGGCTCCGATCCGGCCGTTGGCGTTACCCTGACCGATAGCGCAGGAAACGTGACGAAGCTGGTCGACGATGAAGTTAGCATAAACAAACCTTCCGAACTCACCTTGTTGTTACCCGCAGGTTTGAAGGATGAGACCTATACGCTGACCGTCTGCACGCAATACAGCCAAAGCGCACAGTTATTAAAAGAACCGCGCAGCGTAAGCACTACCATCGTAGTGGGAAATCCCGGCGGCGAAGACGACCGTCCTGTGATAGAATAAGCAACACCCCTTTGCCTTATCACGCAAAGACCCTTTGCGCGGTAAGGCAAAGACCTTTTGCGTGGTCGGACAAAGCCTCTTTGCCGGATAAAACTCTCCCCTCAATCTTGGCATACTCCACCACTTACGTTAAGTCAGAAACAAATACAATAAAAAATTTTCATTATGCAAAAAGTATTCAAATTAATTCTCATCTGCTTGTTCGTTCCTCTTATTGCATGGGGAGAAAAGCAGCAGTCTACTTCTCCATTAAATTTCAGAGAATCTAATAATGTTAACGAACTAGATAGTTATGGATATAAATGGGAGAAAGATTCAAAAACCCTTACATTAGATGGTTTCAATATGTATCTAATACCTCAAGAAAGCAACAATAGAGCCATCTGGTTACCAGAAAATTCGACAATTAAATTGATCGGAGAAAATACAATTACATATGAAGGGACATTCCCGGAAAAGTATTATCAATATTGTTCAATAGATCAGTCAGTCGGCGACTCCAATAGTACTCTAACGATCAAAGGAGAAAGTGATGGAACATTGATTTTAAAGGGTAATGCTACAAACGGAGGTTCTCTTATCCATTGCTATAATTTGAAGATGACTGATGCTACAATAATTGTGAAAGATGGATTAGAGTATCAATATGCTTTCAATTGCTCTAGACCAATGGATATTGAGAATTGTAATATTACAATAGGGAATTGTGGTGGAAGCGGGCTTTATGTGAATGCCCTTAGTGGAACTACGACAACTTCTACAATCAAGAATAGTACTATAAAGATCCTTAAATCAGGATCGGCAGCGATTCGTATAAATAATAACGATCTTACTATTACAAATAGTACAATTGAAATTGGAGAAACAAAGCAAGGGTCGCACGGTTTATCAGCTGACAATCTTACTATTACCGACAATAGTAAGGTCACTATAAAAAATGCCGGATACTCAGGAGTTTACGCCGAACACAAGATGTCTATTGAGAAGAGCAAAGTAACCATTGATAAAACGAATGGTCCGGGCGGACTTTTCGCAGGGGATAAGATATCCATTGACAACAGTGAAGTGAAAATGGGGAGTGAAATTCATCAGTTTGGAGTAATTGTTAAGGTTGGAACAATAGAAGTCAACAATAGTACAATTAGCATTAATAAATCTACTAATTATGGAATTATAGTTCGCGACTCTGACCTTGGCTCCTCTGATAATAATATTTCAGTGAGCAACAGTTATATAGATTTACATTGCAGCTATCAAGAAAAATGCTTTTTTTTTCATATAAAGGGAAGTGACGGGAAACCAACTATCACCAATTCTTTTGTTTGGGAAAAAGCAAACAAAACAGCAAAGACCGGCACGATCTACGGAGAATACACCTTAGGAGAAGATTTGACAATTAATGAAGATGAAGTTTTTGTTACATCCAAAGATGCGAAATTAACAACAGACCATGCTCTAGTGATCAATGGAACAATGCAAATAGGTGAAAATACCAGCTTTAATGGTAACGGAACGGTAAACGGAAGCGGTAAATATATTGTTGAAAAACCGACAGAGGATATGATTACTGTTCCGCAAAACTTAACGTATACGGGAGAGGATTTAACAAATGCAGCCCAAAATGAAACTAGTCTTTCACTTACTATATTCTCCAATCCGCAAGTAGTAACAAACGAGAACTGGATACAATCCTTTGACCCCGCTGTGGTAAAGAATGCAGGAAAATATACATTAAAGTACACTAAAGATTCAGAAACTGTATCAAAAATATTTGAAGTAAAGAAAGCGACAGAGTTCCCTACTCCGGTACTCCAAGCTACCTACGATTATGGAATTAAACTATTAAATGTAACTTTGCCGTCTGGTTGGAAGTGGCAAGATGAAGGAACGATACCTGTCATAAATAATAGCGGTTATCCTGCCATTTATACAACAAAAGGAAATGAGAATTATGACTGGGGGAATAGTAGTATTCAAGGTTACGATAAGGAAACTGAAACAGTAACCCGTAGCATTGAGATAACTGTCAACAAGGGCACTCTATCGGCAACAGATTTCGTATTCTTTCAACCGGAAAATCGGGTTTACGACGGAACAAAGAAAGCCGCAAAAGTAGAGGTTAATAGCGGGATAACAGGTACAGGCTTAATCTCAATTTATTATTATAATAATGGCGCGAAATTAGACGATGCCCCCGCAGATCCCGGAACATATACCGTAAAGATCAGCGTTGCCGAAGGAGATAACTATAAAGCGACAGCAGATGAATTAACCGATCCCGATTGGACATTCACCATTGATAAAAAGCAATATAACATCACTATCGCTTCCCCAATAAAGAATGGTACAGTCACCGCCGACAAAGCAACGGCAACCGAGGGCGAAACTGTCACCCTCACAGTCAACCCGGCTAGTGGATATGAACGCAAATCTTTATTCTATACTCAGTCTGAAGGAACGACTGTTCCCATCATTTATAATACGTTATGCCTGAAAGCGATGTAACGGTAACGGCTACCTTTAAGAAAACAACTGTTACACCACCGCCTGTCGGCCCGATCGACCCCGATCCGACTCCGGTTTATTACACCGTCACGCTTCCCGCTATCGAAGGCGTAATAACAGACCCTACTGCTGGAAGTTTCGATATACAAGCATGGGATAGCTTTAGTTTCTTCCTCACATTAGAGGAGGGATACCGGGAAGGTTCCGCTCCGGTAGTAACAGCCGGAGGTAAAGTGATAACACCGCGGGTATCCGATGGTAAATACATCGTCCCGAATATACATACAGACATAAAGATTGAAATCTCGGGTATCGTAAAAGACGTGGCCACCGGTAACGAACCGCTTCCGTCCGGCTTCAGTGTCTCGACGGCGAACGGTCTCCTCCTGATAACAGCGCCTTATCCCACACGTATGTATCTGACGGATACTTCCGGTCGCCTGATCCTAACACGCCAGCTTCCGTCTGGTGATACCCGCATCACGGATCTTACTTCCGGCATCTATATCCTGGTATTGGAAGGGCAAAAGAGTAGGAAAATCATGCTGAGATAGTTACAGCGCCGCTTCCATTCTCACTAAATCACAACAACGGAACTGCATAATAATACAATGCAGTTCCGTTGTTTTATATGAAAGTCAAAAGATTCGGCTATTTGGCCGTATTTTGTTCGGTCATTTGGCACTATTTCATCCGGTCGTTTGGCGAAAAGTCCGTAGCATACACCAACATTTGGCACCGCTTGCAATCGAACTGCAGGCGGAGCCGAGTGTCTTTATATAACAGATAGTACGGTTCCTTATATGGAGATTTCTGTTTTTGATAAGTCGGACACCATCCCATACTATATCGCAGGCAATGTTTGGTAAACATCAATGGAACATCCTTTTCCGGCTTCAATTCGAATGCTTCGGCAATACTCTCTACTCCATGTGCCTTGTAAAAAGCGGTTGCCCGGCTGTTCGACACATTTCCCAGATAAGTTAATTGCTTTTCAGGGAACGGAATCTCTTTTGCCGGCTCCACCTTACGTGCCAGTTCCCGCTGATAACGGATAGCACGATCGGCCTGCAACTTCTCCACTGCTTTACGACGCATATCCGCCAGCAAAGAGGAAGGGACGAACCAGTTCTCACTCATCTGTACGACAATCTCCGAGGCTTCGAACGGTGTATTACCTAATTTGGAAAGCTGGGTACGGATATTGTCTGCCTGGTCACGGCGAGCTAATTCTTTAGTAAATGGCTCAGTAAGCATGACGCGGGCACCTGTTTCATCTTCTATCACTAAGGTAAAGCCGAAAGAGTTATCCAAAAACTCTATTTTTACGGAAAGCTTACGCTCGGCAGACGGTTTGGCCAACTGCTTTTCAAATACCTGATCGAAATTACGATAAAGAGGTGTCTTCGGCTTTATCGCCGGCATATCCAACGGAAAAACACGATTGGCCTCTACCCTGTTCACACGGAAACCCTCCAGCTCGCCCCTGCCATTAAAAAAGACCAGACCATCGCCATTATTCAACTGCTTCAGACCAGCCACCGTAAACGAGTTTCCTTTCAGCTCTTTTACCGTTCCAACCGGTTCCCCCAGCGACTTAGGCGTATTGAATGCTGTAATATCTTTGCTTCGTTCATGCAGGAAAAACGGAGTGAATCCCCTGTTAAAACTCTTCTCCGCCACCGGCTCAAAGGCATACTTACTCGTTCCTGCCGATGCACGACAATATTCCGGACGATGCGCCAAAATCACATCCAGCTTCTTCCGGTAATAAGCTGTTATATTCTTTACATAGGTGACATCTTTCAACCGCCCTTCTATCTTCAACGACGAAACACCCGCATCGAGCAATGCTTCCAGCTGATCGGAACGGTTCATATCTTTAAGAGACAACAAATGCTTATCATGCACGATCTCCGTTCCATTCGCATCTACCATTGAGTAGGGTAAGCGGCAATATTGAGCACATTCCCCCCTATTGGCACTTCGACCGCTAAGCGCAGCGCTCAAATAACACTGACCGCTGTAACTGACACATAAAGCACCATGCACAAAGACCTCCAACGGCACAGTCGTCTGTTCGGATATCTGACGAATCTCGTTCAGTGACAATTCACGTGCCAGAACGACCTGTGTAAATCCGGCAGCCTCCAGGAACTTGACCTTCTCCGGCGTGCGGTTATCCGTCTGGGTACTGGCATGCAAAGGAATAGGCGGCAGGTTCAGGCGGGTAATCCCCATATCCTGCACGATCAGTGCATCGACTCCTGCCTGATAAAGTTGCCGGATCAACTGCTCCGCTTCGGGCAATTCGTCTTCACGAAGCAGGGTGTTTAATGCCACATAGATACGGGCATTATACAGATGCGCATAATCACAAAGGGCACGAATATCGTCCAGCGAATTTCCGGCAGCAGCACGCGCACCGAATTTGGGTGCACCAATATAAACGGCATCAGCACCATGATTAATAGCTTCAATGCCACAGGTCAAATCCTTTGCCGGAGCCAGGAGTTCGATACGACGAGGTTTTATTGACATATATTGTTATTGGTTGTTATTTGATTGGTGCGACCGTAGGGGCGGTTCTCGAACCGCCCCCTACAGGCTGCCCAAATTCTTGATATCTTCGATATTGAACGGCGTTTCCTGATATACGTAATAATTCAGCCAGTTCGTAAAGAGCAGGTTGGCATGGCCGCGCCAACGGACAACCGGACCCTGAGCCGGATCATTATTACGGTAATAGTTGTGAGGGACCGAAATAGGGAGTCCCTTATTCAAATCGCGGATATATTCATCACTCAATGTATAAGGCGAATATTCCGAATGACCGGTAATATAAAACTCACGTCCTCCGCGTGACATCGCCATATAAACACCTGATTCTTCGCTTTCGGAAAGCAACGTCAGCTCCGGTACCTTCCGGATATCTTCGCGGCGAATCTCCGTATGACGGCTGTGAGGCACATAAAACTCGTCATCGAATCCTCGGAATATCTGTAAAGAAGGCTCCCGTAGCGTATGACGGAACACGCCGAACATTTTTGCCGGCAAATCATACTTAGGCACACCATAGAAATGATACAATCCTGCCTGCGCCGCCCAACAGATATACAATGTAGAGGTAACATGCGTACGTGCCCAATCGAAAATCGTCGTCACTTCTTCCCAGTAACTCACATCTTCAAACGGCATCTGCTCTACCGGTGCACCGGTGATAATCATTCCGTCATAATAATCTTTCTCTATATCGTCGAAGTCTTTATAAAACTCCTGCATATGTTCGATCGGCGTATTCTTCGGAGTATGCCCTTTTATTTTCATAAAGTCAAGCTCCACCTGTAAAGGCGTATTACTCAACAGACGGATCAGATCGGTCTCCGTTGTTATTTTTAATGGCATCAGGTTCAGCACCACTACGCGTAGCGGACGAATATCCTGTTCCGATGCCCGAAGGGAATCCATCACAAAGATGTGCTCCTTTTTAAGGAGTTCAATAGCGGGTAAATTCTTTTGTAAATTTAATGGCATAGTAATTCCTCTCTTTATTGTTTTTAGGAATACAAAGATAGGAATAAGTTAGCAGTTAACGTTTTTCCCGATAAAAAAAGTACCTATAGACAATCCGCAGAAGGTCGTCTATAGGTACATATTATTTACTCGCGGTATTTTCTTTCAAAAGGATTCTATTTCTCCGGGGATAAAGTATATCCGCCCCCTAATGCCTTATACAGATAAACGACAGCCAGTAATTCATTCTGTACGGCATTATTCAAACTGATCTGCGCATCCAGATATCCACGCTGGGCATCCAATACATCGATATAATTAGTCACTCCATTGATATATTGCAGTTCTGCCAGCTTCAGGTATTTAGCAGAGGCAGATTCCAGTCTTTCCTGTGAGAAACGGATTTCTTTCGCTTTACGGATCGTGATAATGGCATCGTTCACTTCTTTAAAGGCTCCGATTACGCTTTTTTGATAATTATACACTTCCTGCTCGTAACGGGCTTTCGATGCTTTCAGCTTCGCCTTATTCTTTCCCATCGCAAAAAGAGGTTGAAGCAGGTCGCCTGCCAAGAACCACGCCGGGCTCTTCAACAGATCGCCCAATTCTTCACTTTCAATACCGAAGTTACCTGTCAGGCTGATCTTCGGGAACAAGTCGGTATAAACTACTCCTACTTTGGCATTGGCTTCACGAAGTTTCAATTCAGCCTGCCGCATATCCGGACGACGTTCCAGCAAAGCAGAAGGCAGTCCCACCGGCAATGCATCGGGTAAACGTTGTTCGCCCAGCGGCAATCCCCGCGGAATATAGCCGGGATATTCTCCCAAAAGCAGGGATATATCATTTTCCTTTATCCTGACCTGACGCTCCAACGACGGGACAAGTGTTTCCGTACGGGCCAATTCTACCAATGCCTGGTTGTAAGATGTTTCAGAGGTCAAACCGCCTTCAAAACGAAGTTTAGCTAAACGCACACCTTCACGGCGAGCTTCCAACGTCTGCCGGACAATATTCAACTGCCGGTCGAGGGCACATAATTCATAATAAGCGGCAGCCACTTCCGCGACTAAAGTCAACTGAAGACCACGCTGGGCTTCTACCGATTGCAGGTAGGCGGCTACTCCGGCTTCATTCGCCCAACGCAGGTTTCCCCACAAATCGAGTTCCCACGAAAGCGTCAGTTTGGCTCCATATTCAGGATCGGGATCCGGATTATCACCACCGTAGTTCAAACGTTCCTTCTGCCCGTAAATACGTGCCCCGATTTCAGGGAACTGTTCAGCAAAAGTGATACGTTTGGCTGCCATCATTTCCTTGATCTTGGCAGCCGCTATCTTCATATCCTTGTTATTTTCCAGAGCGGTCGTTATCAACCGTTGCAAAGTCGTATCGGCATATAAACTTTCCCAGGGTATATTCTCTACGGAAAGCGTATCCGATTCTCCTTCAAACTGAGCCGGAAGATTCAAGTCCGGGCGGGCATACTTCTCTCCTAACTTACAGGAAGAAAGCGATACCAAAGCAACTGTGACAACTGCAATAAAGAGGAAGAATTTCTTCTTCCGGAGAATTTTCTCTTTCGGAATGATCCGGCTAACCCGTTCCAATTTCAATACCTTCTTCACTTTATAGATAAAGACAAAGAAGAACGGAACCAGCACAATACCTACCGTGATAACCACCAACATGCCAAAGAACACCCCGGTTCCCAAACTGTGACGGGAGGCTGAACCCGGTCCGCTAGCCAATACCATTGGAAGCATACCCAGCACAAAAGCCAGAGAGGTCATCAAAATAGGACGGAAACGCATCTGAGCAGCATGAATGGCTGCTTTTACCACATCTACGCCTGCATCGACCTGTACCTTGGCAAACTCTACGATCAGAATGGCATTCTTTGCAGCCAAACCGATCAAGGTTACAAGTCCGATCTGGAAATAAATATCGTTATGCAATCCGGTAGCCCAAATTCCCAAATAAGCACCTAAAGCAGCAACCGGCAACGACAACAGTACAGCGATCGGAACAATCCAACTCTCATACTGAGCTGCCAGGAAAAGGAATACAAACAGGAATACAAGTGCCAGCACCATACCGGTCTGTCCTCCAGCTTTCTTTTCCTGATAAGACAATCCGCTCCATTCCACACCGATGTTATCCGGCAGATGTTCCCGGGCGATCTGTTGCATAGCCGCCATCGCTTCGCCGGAACTGTATCCGGGAGCGGCAACCGCACTTATAGCAGCCGTAGAGAACATATTGAACTTCTTGATCGTACCAGGTCCGGTTGTATAGCTTGTCGTTCCTAATGCAGTCAAAGGTACCATCGAGCCATTCTGTGCTTTTACGAAGAACAATCCCAGGCTTTCCGGAGTGGCACGATAAGGGGCTTCCGCCTGGATATATACCTTATATATACGGTTGAACATATTGAAGTCATTCACATAGACTGATCCCAAATAAGCCTTCATCGTCGAGAAAATATCGGTCAGTGGAATACCCAGGAATTTAGCTCGGTCACGATCCACATCAAAATATAACTGAGGAATCTGCGGTTGCAAAGCAGAAGAGACACCTGTCAGCTCCGGAGCTTTCGATGCATACAACATGAAAGTATCGGTCGCACTTACCAGATTTTCCCAACTGGCTTCTCCGCGGGCTTCCAGCTGCATTTCCAAACCACCGCTTTCTCCTAGACCGGGAATAACAGGCGGACGGTTCAGATAGGCTAATATTTCCGGATAATATTCAAACTCCTTACGGGCAACTTCCATAACATCTTCAACTCCCATGCCGGAAGATTTACGTTCCTCCCAGGGTTTCAGGATAACGGTAAGGGTAGAACGGCTTTGCGATGTTCCCACACGAGTACTGCTACCGGTTACGTTTTGCACATAGGCCACAGCCGGTTGTTTCTCCAAAAACTCAATGGCACGGTCGGTTACCTTACGGGTACGTTCAAGGGTTGCTCCTTCAGGCATTACCAACTCAACAGTAAAAAAACCCTGGTCTTCCTCGGGTATAAAACTGGTCGGAATAAAACGGTTCAGTACAAAAATGAAAACAAGTACCATACCAAAACCAGCCAGAATACGTTTAGGATTTCCTATAGCCTTTGACAGTAAATGAATATATTTATTATTTCCTTTATGTAACCAGATATTGATTTTGCGGAACACGAAGTTCTTCTTTCCGGTTGTCGGACGTAAGATCAAGGCACACATAGCAGGACTCAGAGTCAATGCCACTACCGTTGAAAGTAAGACCGAAACAACGATCGTTATAGAGAACTGACGATATAGCGCACCTGTAATTCCACTCAGGAAACTTACCGGAACGAATACGGCAGCCAATACCATCGAAGTCGCGATCAACGCGCCGGATAATTCATGCATAGCTTTATGAGTGGCTTCCCGGGGTGTGAGCTTTTCCTCATGCATAATACGTTCTACATTTTCCACAACCACAATGGCATCATCCACTACAATACCGATAGCCAGGATCAATCCCAACAAGGTCAGCATATTCAGTGAAAATCCCATGATCAACATGAATCCGAATGTTCCGACCAAAGAAATAGGTACGGCAATAGTCGGAATCAAGGCTGCGCGCCAGTTCTGCAAAGACAAGTACACCACCAAAACGACCAGGAACAAGGCCTCAAACAAGGTCTTATACACTTCATGGATAGATTGAGAGATATATTCCGTCATATCAAACGGAAATCCGTATTCCAGTCCTTCCGGAAAGTTCTGGCTGATCTCTTTCATCGCCTCCTTCACATTCGTAGCGACTTCCAGCGCATTAGCTCCCGGCAACATATAAATACCGAGGATAGCAGCATTCTCTCCATTTATTCCACTTTCAGTAGAATAGGAAGAGGCTTCCAGTGAAATACGAGCGACATCACGCAAACGGACGATAGAACCGTCCTGGTTAGCACGAACAACTATATCTTCAAATTCCTTTACAGTCGAAAGACGGCCACGAGCAGTAATTGGTATAGTGACATCCACATCGATAACAGGTTGTTTTCCCAACTCACCGGCTGCAGATTCGCTGTTCTGCTCTTTCAGGGCATTTTGGATATCTTTCACCGTCAATCCCATATTAGCAAGACGGTCAGGATAGACCCATATCTGCATACCATAATAACGGCTACCGATGTTCGATACACGTCCTACCCCCGGAATACGGCGAAGGACATCGAGCACATTGATCGTTGCAAAGTTACTCAGGTAAATTTCATCAAAGCGCGGATCATCCGAGCTCAAACTTAATGTCATCAACTGGCTGGCGGATTGTTTCTCTACCGTGATACCGTTCTGTACGACATCAGACGGAAGACGCGACTCTGCCAGCTTCACACGATTCTGAATTTCTACAGCAGCCAAATCAGGATCTGCCGAAACATCGAAAGTGACCGTAATGGTCAAACCTCCTGAATTGCTACTACTACTCTGCATATAGATCATCCCCGGAGTTCCGTTCAACTCCTGTTCGATCGGTGTAGCTACAGCCTGCGACACCGTCAACGCACTGGCACCCGGATAAGAGGCACTAATCTTCACAACTGGCGGCGTGATCTGCGGATACTGATCCACCGGCAACAACATCAATCCGATAATCCCGACAATAACAATTAATAAAGAAAGTACAGTCGAGAATACGGGACGGTCTATAAAGAATCCCGGCTTCATTCTCCTGCCTCCTCTCTATATGCTGCGACAGCTTTATCGTCACCAGCCTGAACCGGACGAACCAACATACCGGGAACTAACTTATGATAACCTTCTACTACCACAGATTCATTCTCACCAAGACCACGCTCGATAACAATATTGTTTCCTATTTCCGGTCCTGTCTGTACAAAACGTTTCTCTGCAACATTATCACGACGGATAATATAAATGAAGACACCGCCTTGTTCAATAGATATAGCCTTTCGCGGAACAACAATAGATCGTTCACGTACATCTAATAATAATTTCACGCGGGTAAACTGTCCGGGAAGTAGTTTCTGATTCGGATTCGCTAATTCTGCACGCACACCGAAAGTTCCAGTTTGTGGATCTACGATCGGATCAGCAAAATCAACAATTCCTTTTACCGGATATTCTGAATTATCGGCAAGGGTTACAGTTACGGTCGGTTGCCAGGATCGGGTTGTGTCCTGTTCACCAAACTTGATATTGCGACGTTCAGCGCGCAGATAATCCAGTGCCGTCATTTTAAAATCCACCAATACCGTATCGCTTTTTACAACAGCGGCCAGTTTTGAATTAACTCCGGGACCAACCAAAGCTCCAACATCGACAAAACGTTCACTGATATATCCGGCAATCGGGGAAGTGACAGTTGTATAGCCAAGTTCCAGCTGTGCCTGATCGAGGTCTGCTTTACTCATAGCTATATTAGCCTCCGAATCATCCAGGGAAGCCAATGCGTTATCAAGATCCAACTGGCTCGCTGCATGTTGTTCATACAAGGGTTGTAAACGTTCCACATCTCTTTTGGCTTTTGCCGCCTGCGCTTCATTCTTCTTCAACTGTGCTCTTGCTTTTTCTACACGGGCTTTATAAAGAGCTGAATTGATAATAAACAGAGGTTCGTTCTGTTTCACCTGTTTACCTTCTACAAACAGCATCTTTTCGAGGTAACCTTCTACACGGGCATGTATCTCTACATAACTCGCAGCACGGATACGTCCTACGTATTCACCAAATATTTGCACATCTTCTTTCTGAGGCTTGTCTACAATGACAAGGGGACGCAACGGTTCTTCTTTTTTACGACAACCTGTTGCCAGCATTAAAAGGGCGACTAATACGATACTTCCTTTTACTAATCTTTCTCCTACCATTACTAATATCTATAAATGACACTTAAATATTCTATTGTTCTATCTCTCTATTGTAAGAATGAAATAATCGTACCATTGTTCAATACAATCTGTTAAAAAACGCTATACTCTTAAATATTAACCATATAAAACTATTATCAGATAGAGCGAGTTTTCTACTAAAATCTACTTTCGTGGAATTATTCCACAAACGAATGTTACTTAGTCCACAAAATTAATATAAATCAAAAACAAATAATGTATTTATGGATAGTCATAAAACAAAAAAAGAGTCCACTCTTTCGAATGAACTCCTTTCTGTCTTTCAGCT
>NZ_QUKD01000014.1 GCF_003480915.1 Parabacteroides sp. TM07-1AC
AGCCCGAGACTTTCTTTTTCCGGAGAAAGGGTTGATATATCAGCAGGGGGAAAAGCAATTGCCAATTAGAAATTGACGATTCTTGAAGCTCTAAAAAGAAGTTACTCTTAGAGTAACGTTGTCCAAGTCAAACATCTTAAAAGAAATTAAGGTGGTTATAGCGTTGGGGATCCACCTCTTCCCATTCCGAACAGAGAAGTTAAGCCCAACCACGTCGATGGTACTGCGTAAAAGTGGGAGAGTAGATAGCCGCCGTTTTATTCAGGCGAAAGCTGAAAGACAGAAGGAGTCAGTTCAACAGAATTGACTCCTTTTCTATTTTATACAAATCCATTCTCTTCGTCCAAAACATCGATGCCTTTATTCGTAGCGCACGGCTGTTCCGGCTGCAGTGACCATCAACATACTTCCGCTGCCTCCAACTGTTTCATAGTCCAGATCTACTGCTATGACAGCATTGGCTCCCATACGAGCAGCATGCTCGCTCATTTCCTGTAAAGCGATATCTTTTGCTTCGCGTAATACACTTTCGTATGAACCGGCACGGCCACCTACAATATCGCGTATTCCTGCAAAGAAATCTTTGAATACATTTGCCCCGATGATTGTTTCACCGGATACAATTCCATAATATTGGGTGATCTTTTTCCCTTCGATGTTGTTTGTCGTTGTTAATAACATAGCTTTTTTATTTTATAGTCTGCAACAAATATATCTATTATATCGAATCAGTAATCAGATTTGGAACAAATAAAAACGGGCAGAGGTTCATTTATATAGAATCTTTGCCCGTCGTTTATCGGATACCTACCCGTTATCGTTTTTTACGGATGTGTGTTTGTCATTTCAAATACAAGTTTACCACCTTTAATGATATCCTTATGCGAGATAAACGGAGTATCCAGTACTTTGCCGTTCAGCAAAACTCTTTCTATATATTTGTTTTCAGGACTGTTGTTCTCCACCCGAATCTCAAATACTCCGCCTTTCACGCGAATTAAGGCATGATTTATCATCGGACGGCCCAATGTATAAACCGGAATACCCGGAGCAACCTGATAGAAACCTAATGCACTCATCACATACCATGCCGACATCTGTCCGCAATCTTCGTTGCCGATGATACCGTCCGGCTTGTTCGTATAGAATTCGCGCATGATATAATCCAGGCGTTCCTGTCCTTTCCAGGGTGAGTCCGTCCAGTTATACAAGTAAGCCATATGGTGGCTCGGTTCGTTACCATGAGCATACTGACCGATCAGACCTGTGATATCACCTGAAGCATGTTCACCATCCACCTGTGAAGATGTTGTGAATAGAGTATCCAAGCGTGTTTCCAATTCTTTCTTGCCTCCGATCGTAGCAATGAAATTATCCATATCGTGTGGTGCGAAGAAACTCCATTGGAAAGCATTACCTTCCGTATAATCACTTCTCATGTGAGCCGAGTAACGCGGATTAAACGGAGTACGGAAAGTTCCGTCACCCATAATCGGACGCATCATCTTCGTTTCCGGATCCAGATAACGTTTGTAGTATTCTCCTTTGGCAGCATAAGCCTGCGCCATAGAGTCCAATCCTGCTTTGGCTGCGATCTGTGAGATACACCAGTCTTCGTAAGCCATTTCTAATCCCCAGGATACAGATTCGGGAACGGAATCAGCCGGAACGAATCCATATTTTTCTTTATAATACGGATGACGGGTGATCAAATCGAGTTCACGTGTTCCTTTGAACTTTTCTGCCAGGTCTTCACGGTAAACGGAAGAACGTGCACCGGCTTCCGCCCATGTTTTCAGGTCACCGTCAGCCAGGTCTTTGCAAACCAGGTCAGCCAGAACGGATACGGCAGGATAGCCAACCATACAACCTGTATAGCTGGAAGCCAACGGCCATTTCGGTAGAATGCCTCCTTCTTTATATCCCTGTACCAATACTTTACCCCAGTCGGCTGCCAGATCCGGATTGATGATCGTCATTAACGGATGCAAAGCACGGAAGGTGTCCCACAAAGAGAATACGGAATAGTTCGTATAGCCCGGTTCTGCCTTATGTATCTTTTTATCCATACCTAGATAACGACCGTCTACGTCCTGATAGGCGAACGGAGCGATCATCGTATGATATAGAGCAGTGTAGAAATTTACCATAACGGTAGGATCAGCCTGAATTTCGATCGCATTCAGTGCGTTGTTCCATATCTCAGCCGATTTAATGCGGGTTGCTTCGAAATCCCATCCTGGAAGCTCTGCTTCGAGGTTCTTTTCTGCTCCTTCCGTATCTACCATTGAAAGTGCTACCTTTACGTATAAAGGTTCAGCCTTTTCTGGAAATTTGTAATGGAATTTCAGATCTTCGGCAGTATTGATACGCAGGAACAATGAATCCTGGCGCAATTTACCGTCGATGTATTGGTATATTGTTTCGATAGGTTCAGAGAAGGTGATCCGGTAAGAAACTGAATGGAAGTGTGCCCATCCCTGCGTGCGGACTGTTCCTTCTACCGTCGAATCGTTCACGAACAGGTAATTGTTATCTACCAGTTTATGCCCCCAGTTCGGTTGCAGGATATGTCCCAGGTCGAGCATTACGCGGCGATCTTTAGGGTTGTCGTAGGTATATTTATGGAAACCAACTTTATCAGTACTTGTTAATTCCACATTTACTCCGAAGTTATCCAAGCGTACGGCATAATAGCCCGGAGTTGCTTTCTCGGTATCTTTATTGAAAAGACCAACCGGCTTGATCGAGTCGGTACCGGAGAAAGGCAGTAATGCTACATCACCCAGATCGCCGATACCGGTACCTGAAAGGTGTGTATGGCTGAATCCATAGATTTCCCGGTCATCATAATGATAACCGCTACTGGCATCCCAACCCATGATATGGGTATCCGGACTAACCTGTACCATAGCAAACGGACGGGTAGCGCCGGGGAAAGTATGCCCGTGGAATCCGGTTCCAATGAACGGATCGACATACTTGATTTCATCACTTAATAAGCCACTGCCGGGGGCTGACTGGCAACCTGCCAGCAGACAGAGTACAGCTGCCTGTAGGAATAAGATCGTCTTTTTCACTTTTTATTGATTTAGTTTGATATTATGCGTATCTATTGTTAATTAGAACTGCTACAAATATAATGAAAAAGAACTATATAGCGCTGTTTTTCTTCTATCTGATAAAAAAAGTGACAGAAAACTGCAACCTTTTACCTGGCTCACTCGTCTAATATAACAGAGATGAGAACAGACGAATTCATAACAAGGATACTGCCGCTAAAAGACAACCTGTTGCGGGTTGCTTTCAGGATTACCGGAAATGCAGATCGTTCGGAGCAGATCGTTCAGGAGGTCATGCTGAAGATTTGGAACGAACGGGCCGCATGGATCGTAATAGAAGATCTTCCTTCTTATTGCTTGATGGTCACGCGTAACATGGCATTGGAAACGGTCAATTTAAAGAAGAAACGAACAGAAAGCTTCGTAGTCAGATAACATTGTTTAAACCGCGAATATGGATTATAACCGTATTACATTATTGTTGGACAAATACTGGGAGTGCGCTACCACTATTGAAGAAGAACGGGAATTGCGTCACTTTTTCTCGGCTGAAACATTGCCGCCGGAGTTACGCCCTTACCGTGCCTGGTTCATGTCTCCCGAAGCAGAGATCCTGCCACCGTTAGGGAAGGAATTTGACTTGAAAGTTCTCCAGCGGATCAGCAGGGAGAAGAAACGGCGGCATCTTCGTCTTTTCTATTCATTTACCACCTTGGTAAGTGTCATTATTATCCTGTTGCTGGTCTTGTTGCTGACATCTTCTTTTATGATAGAGAATAATTGCTGTGTTTGATATATTCTTACCTTTGCAGGAAATTTGAAAAATCATGTTCACGGTAATTGGAATCATGTTTGGTGGTATTGCTGTCGGATATCTTTTGCGGAAGGTGGAACTGCTGCAAAAGATTGGTAAGCCTATTTCTTATACAATCCTGCTCTTGCTGTTTCTGCTGGGTATCTCAGTAGGGGCAAATGATGCTATTGTCGATAATCTGACTACATTGGGAGGGCAGGCTTTTCTGATCGCTTTGGCGGGAACTTCCGGAAGTGTGCTGGCTGCCTGGGGCGTTTACCATTTCTTCTTTAAGGAAAGGAGGAATGAATGAGGGGGAGTCTGATCGTTGTCGCTTTCTTTGCACTCGGCTGTATCCTGGGATGGAGCGGATATCTGCCGGATGTGATCGTTGAAAATAATATAACTATGTATGTGCTTTACCTGCTGATGTTTCAGGTAGGGCTGAGTATCGGTAGCGATAAGAAACTGAAAGATATATTATGTAGTATCCGTCCGAAGTTATTGCTGGTACCTTTGGCAACTATTATCGGGACGCTGACGGCTTCCGCTTTGATCAGTCTGGTGATCACCAAATGGAGTGTGTTCGACTGCCTGGCTGTCGGTAGCGGATTTGCTTATTATTCGTTGTCGTCTATCCTGATAACGGAGTTGAAAGAAGCTTCACTGGGTGTACAGATGGCTACGGAACTAGGGACGATTGCGTTGATGGCTAATATTATCCGTGAGATTATGGCTTTGCTCGGTGCACCTTTGTTTGTCAAGTATTTCGGAAGACTGGCCCCTATCTGTGCCGGAGGGGCGACGACGATGGATACAACATTACCGATTATTACCCGTTATTCCGGAAAGGATCTGGTATTCGTTTCTATCTTCCACGGTATTCTGGTCGATTTTACGGTGCCGTTCTTTGTTTCTTTTTTCTGTTCAATGTGAATAGGATAGTCAATAAAAGATAATATAATAATCTGTATGAGAAACTTATTGATCGCTATATTGCTGTTTGTTTCGTTATGTGCTGCCGGACAGCCGGGACGAAGGCTGGATAAGCTGGGGGATAACGAAATGATCCCAGCCGGACAGGCTGCATTTTACGGCGATTTCATCCAACGCCTGAAAAAGTTTAAAAGTGGCGGTTATCCCCAGGATATCCGGATAATCAACATTGAGACGAACGAAGTATTTATTTTCAGGGTAAAGTCTACCTTTAAGACCTCCAAGGAAAATCCATTCTGTTACCTGATCGAGCCGGGAACGTATGCGATCCTGAATTATTGGTGGACGGAAAGCAAATGGTATGGCGGAAAATCTTATATGGAACCTATTTATAAAGGAGAAGACTCTATCCTGGAGACGGAACGGAAGATAAAGAACAAGGAACAACGCCCGGACGAACTAGTCCTGTTTAAATTTACCGTTGCCCCGAATACGCTGAACTATGTCGGTACCTGGCATTTCGAACAATCTCCCGTTTATTTTACCGATGATAAGGAACAGGCCGACGATCGGATGAAAGATAAATATAAAAAGTTAGACTTTTCATCTTCCCGCATAGCAATCCCCGATTAAAACAGCATTTATCATGAATAGAGTTTGTGTTGTTTGAGAGTAGAACATTATTGTTATGCTTTATTGAAACTCCTGGAATGAAAGCACGTCTGTTTTGTCTATCCGGTAATCTGACTATTTAATTGATATAAAAGAGCGGATCAAATCAGAGCCATAAAACAGGCTACTGACTTGATCCGCTTTTTTTATTGCTAGGTACTTATTTCTTTACCGTCTGCAACATCACTTTCACTGCTTCTTCCAGCTGATGGTCTTCACCCTTCAACTGCGACTCCGGTGTGTTGTAGATTTCGATATCCGGTTCCAGTTCATGGTTTTCCAGGTAATTACCTTGCATATCCTGAACACCCACCTGCGGAATACCGAATACGATAGACGGGTCGATCTGCGACTCCCACCAAACAGCAGTCATAGTTCCCGGTACCGGAGCACCGATCAGCTTACCGATCCCCAACGTTTTGTAAACCCAGGGGAAACCATGTGCATTCGAATAGTTATCTTCGCAAACCAGTACACACGACGGTTTCAACCATTTGTTGAACGGATCGCTACCGATATACTGTCCGCGTGGCATGAAACGCTGGTATTCTTTACCGCTCAACAATGTAGCCAGGTCGTCATGCAACCAGCCGCCACCATTATGACGGGTATCGACGATCACCGCTTCTTTGTTGCGGCAACGTCCAAGCAATTCAGAGTAAACTTCACGGAAACTTTCGCTGTTCATCCCTTTGACATGTACGTAGCCAATCTTTCCGCCGGAAAGTTCGTCTACTTTCTTACGGCAGTTCTCTACCCAGCGTTTGTACAGCAGGTTGGATTGTTCGCCGTAAGAGATTGGTTTAACCTGTTCTTCAAAACGTTCTTTCGTTGCCGGATTGTAAACCGACAATAAGACTTTCTTTCCGGCTTTACCGCTTAACAACGGATAAAAATCTTCCCCATTCTTGATCGGTTTCTCATTGATCTTCTCGATGATGCAACCCGGTTTAATCTTGGTATCTGCCAGGGTCAACGGACCTTTTGCAATGATCTCGGCAATCTTCAAACCGTCGCCGTTGTAGCTATTGTCATAGAATGCACCCAGGCAAGCCGTTGCCGGAGCAGAGGAAGACGGACGGAAACGGGCACCTGTATGCGAACCGTTCAATTCTCCCAATAGTTCGGATAACATTTCCTGGAAGTCGTAATTATTGTTGATATGCGGCAGATAGCGGGCATAGGCTTTCTTGTATCCATCCCAGTCGATGCCATGAAGCGTCGGATCGTAGAACTTGTCTTCTACCTGACGCCATACATGGTTGAATATATATTCGCGTTCTTGCGGCGGACGATAAGAGAATTCAGCCTTGAACGGGATATTCTTGGTTTTGCTGTCTTTGATCTCTACCTTTTTCAGCTGGCCACCCGATACGAGGAAGAGGTTTTCACCCTTCTTATCGGTAAACATTCTGCCTCCGCCGACTTCTTTGATCAATAACTTGGTCGTATTCTCTTTGAAGTTACGCTCCCACAGGTCATAACCTTTTTCAAAAGAAGCACAATAATAAAGTTTATCGCCTTTCGGTGTCAATACGGCATCACCCAGGTTCGATGAGTTGATTGTCAGACGGATGACACGGTCTTTGCGGTTTTCCAGGTCGAACTTCAATGGTTCTACCGGTTTGTCCTTGTCGTCTTTTTTGTCTTTATCATCTTTCTTTTTGTCATCTTTTTTCGCTTTGGACTCTTTTTTATCATCCTTTTTGTCCTCGTCCTTCTCTTTGTCTTCGTCGATCAGTGCGAGCTCTTCTTTGCTCAGGCGGAATTTATCGTATGCTTCGGCATCAAAGAACATGATATAAGTATCATCCTGTGCCCCCCAACTGCCATGACTGCGGTAACCTGCCCGGTCGGACGACCAGATCATTGCTTTTCCATCGAGTACCCATTTGGGGTTTCCGTCCGAATAACCGCTTTCCGTCAGGTTGGTAATATCTCCGCTACCGTCTGCTTTTACCAATGCGATGTCTTTGTTGTTCCATCCGCCGATTGCGATATATTCCACCAGGAACCATTTACTGTCGGGCGACCATTGATAGGTCTGGTCTCCGTCGCTGTATGAATAATTGTATTTGCCATCCAATACCGTGCGCACCTGTTTGCTTTTCAGGTTGATCACACGTAATGTCGTACGGTCTTCCAGGAAAGCCACCTCTTTACCGTCAGGCGAATAAGCCGGTTGGAAAGAAGTTTTGTCCGTTACTACGAGCGGTTCTTCTTTTATTTCCTGTGCATAAGTGAAATATTTGTCGTCTTTACGAGCCAGGCTGCTCTGATAGATACCCCATGTTTCCCCCCGTTCAGCCGAGTAAACCAGTGAACGACCGTCGGGACTGAAATCGATATTGCGTTCCTGCTGCGGTGTATCGGTGATTTGGCGGGTTGTTTCGTATTCAACGGAAGTAACATATACGTCGCCTCTTACGATAAAGGCTACTTCTTTTCCATTCGGAGAAACAGCAATGCTAGTCGCTCCGTTTGACATCAAGCGATGAATCAGATCGTTCTCTGTCTGGTCGGAGATGATATTTACTTTTACTTTTGACGGTTGTCCGCCTTCCTTAATTGTATATATTTCACCGTCATATCCGTAGCAAAGCATTCCGTTGTTGTCGGAAGTAAGGAAACGGACAGGGTGTGTCGTATGATTGGTTATCTGCTTACCGTTTTTACCGGTCAGGTCGTTCTTGAAGATATTGAAACTCCCTTTTTCTTCGCTTAGGTAGTAAAATGCCTTTCCGTCGGCTGTCCATACCGGATTACGGTCTTCACCGCGGAAAGTGGTGATCTTCTTGAAAGAACGGTCGTTGCCTAACGAACATAACCAGATGTCACGTGTGATGGAAGACTGGTGATGTTTGCGCCAGGGATCTTCATATCCTTTGAAATCATTATACAATAGCTGGCTTCCGTCTTTGCTGAGCGCTATATTTTCCATCGCCAATGACGAATATAAAGTCGGTCGTCCTCCGGTAGTATTGACCTGGTAGACCTGCGCAAACAGCGACGAAGGGAACTGGCTGTCCTTTACATCCTGTTGGATAGAGGCTGTGTAAAGAACATGCTCGTTGTCGCTGAATGTATCCGGGTATTCGTTGGCCGAATGGGTGGTCAGTTGAGTCGGTGCGCCTCCTTCTTTATTCATAATGAAGACGTCGAAGTTACCGTTACGGTCGGAAGCGAAAGCGATCCGCTTTCCGTCGGGCGACCAGACAGGGCGTGTGTCGTGGGCCTGGTGGGTTGTCAACTGGGTAGCTTTACCACCTGTAGCCGGTACGGTATAGATATCGCCTTTATAGGTGAATGCTATTGTTCCTCCGTCCGGGGAAATTGCCGGGTAACGCATCCATAACGGATCATTGTCGGCAAAAACGGACCCTGTCAATAAAAGGGCCGATGTTAAGATCAGTAATTTTTTCATGCGTTTATTAATTTCCGTAAAAGTACAAGATTATTTTTATACGAATGTCATATTTCCTAAAATCATGTATGAAAGGCTACGGCTTATGCAATTCAATGTGACCGGAAAACGTAGTCTCTGATTCCCTCTGTTATGTTCGAAAATAGTAACTAAAAAACCGAAACAAAGGATGATAAGTGTCTGTTTTATTAAATGAAGTATAGTCAATAAGGCGAGATAGTTAACAATTTATTCCTATACAAATACTATTTAAAAACAAATTTTTGATCACTAATGAAAAAGTATTTAGCAGAGATGATCGGGACGATGGTACTTGTCCTGATGGGTTGTGGTAGCGCAGTATTTGCGGGAGCCTCTCAACCTTTTTCAGCGGTTGGAACGCTGGGTGTAGCTTTTGCCTTCGGGCTGTCAGTTCTTGCAATGGTATACACGATCGGTAAGATTTCGGGATGTCATATCAATCCTGCCATCACACTGGGAATGTTGCTTTCTAAAAAGATTTCCGGAAAAGATGCGGGTATGTATATGATCTTCCAGGTGATCGGTGCGATCATCGGATCATCTATCCTTTATATACTGGCAAAAGACTCCGGTTCTACTACCACGCTTACCGGAGCCAACGGGTATCATGATCTCGTTCCGGCTTTTGTTGCCGAAACAGTATTTACATTTATCTTCCTGCTTGTTGTTTTAGGTTCCACATCCAAAGGAGCCAATACCAAGTTTGCCGGTATCGCTATCGGTCTGGCTTTGGTGTTGATCCATATTGTTTGTATCCCTATTACCGGAACATCGGTGAATCCGGCACGTAGTATCGGTCCGGCTTTGTTCCAGGGTGGTGAAGCTCTCTCACAATTATGGTTGTTCATCGTTGCACCTTTCCTGGGAGCCGCAATAGCTGCTTTGGTATGGAAAGGTATAGATACGGAAGAAGCATAATCCTTTGTTACTAAATTTATAACCGAAATCCCCGGGGAAATCACTGTCCTCCGGGGATTTTTTGTTTGACAAATTGATACTACTATGCCATGTAAATTGGATTACTATACTGGGTAAATGAAATTACCCGACCGGGTAATATTTTTTAACGTATCAATAAGTTTGTAGAAGTACGTGTATGAGTACAAATTGTCAGTCTCTTTTTCTACCTTTGCCCGTAGACTAAACTAATATAACATGAACAAGAAACTTATTCTTTCTTTGCTAGCCTTAGCAGGTATTCCCACCCTCTTGATGGCTGCGGACGATGCACGCCTGTTGCGCTTTCCGGCTACCAATGGCAGTGAGATCGTTTTCTCGTATGCCGGTGACCTGTATAAAGTTCCGGCTACCGGTGGAGAGGCCCAGCGCCTGACTTCGCATGTAGGGTATGAAATGTTCCCCCGTTTTTCTCCGGACGGCAAAACGATTGCATTCACCGGACAGTATGATGGTAACACAGAAGTGTATACGATCCCTTCTACGGGGGGAGAGCCTTTACGTGTCACTTATACGGCGACCAACAAGCGTGATGATCTCGGTGACCGTATGGGGCCTAACAACATTGTCATGAACTGGACTCCCGACGGAAGCCGTATCGTTTACCGTAATCGTATCAGCGATGGTTTCGACGGGAAATTATATACGGTGGATAAAGAAGGCGGTCTTTCCGAGGTGATTCCTTTGCCGGAAGGTGGTTTCTGCAGTTATTCACCGGATGGAAAACAACTGGCTTACAACCGTGTGATGCGTGAATTTCGTACCTGGAAATATTACAAAGGGGGAATGGCCGATGATATCTGGATTTATAATCCGGAAAAGAAATCGGTGGAAAATATTACGGACAATGTCGCCCAGGATATTATTCCGATGTGGATCGGTGATGAAATATTCTTCCTTTCGGACCGTGACCGTACGATGAATATCTTTGTTTACAATACAAAGACCCGGCAAACCAGTAAAGTGACCGATTTCACGGAATACGATGTGAAGTTCCCGAGTGCAAACGGTCATACGATCGTTTTCGAGAATGGCGGTTATCTTTATAAGATGGATGCGGCAGCCAAGAAGCCGGAAAAGGTGGAGGTAAAGCTGACATCCGATAATATCTATGCCCGTAGCGAGATAAAAGACGGCGCACAGTATCTGACTGAAGCCAGTATCTCTCCTGACGGCGAACGTGTTGTCGTAACAGCCCGCGGTGAAGTGTTCAACCTGCCGGTAGAGAAAGGCGTAACGAAGAATATCACCCGCTCTCCGGGGCAGCATGACCGAGAAGCACAATGGTCTCCAGACGGTAAAATGATCGTTTACATCTCTGACGGTACCGGTGAAACGGAACTTTATATGCAGGATGCAACAGGTGGCGAACCTGTTCAGCTGACAAAAGATAACGACACCTATATCCGTTCATTCGAGTGGAGTCCGGATTCAAAAACGGTCGTTTATACAGACCGTAAGAACCGTATCAACCTGCTGGATATAGCTACTAAGCAGGTAACGACCTTGCTGCAGGACCCGATGGCCGAGATCCGGGACGTAACCTATTCTCCCGACAGCAAATGGCTGACCTATTCCCGTCCGGGAACGAATGAGCACAGTATTATCTATGTTTACAACATTGCAGAGAAAAAAGAATATCCGGTAACGGATAAGTGGTATAATTCGGATTCACCTGTTTTCAGTCGTGACGGAAAATATCTCGTATTCTCTTCTGCCCGCGATTTTAATCCTACTTACGGTTCTCTGGAATGGAATCATGTATATAATAATATGGAGGGCGTTTACCTGGTATTGTTATCAAAGGATACTCCTTCTCCTTTCTTGGAAAAAGATGCCGAAGTGGCTGTAGTAAAAGAGGATAAAGCGAAAAAGGAAGAACCGAAGAAAGACGGAAAGAAAGAAACTGCATCCGAAAGTCCGGTTGTGAAGATCGATATGGATGGTATTTCTGATCGTATTATCCAGCTCCCGCTGGCAGGTTCCCGTTACGGAAACTTCTATGCTGATGGTAATAAAGTTTACTATTTCGGCAGGGGCGGTACGAAGGTATACGATCTCGAAAAGCAAAAAGAAGAAAGTGTAGCTGACGGTGCATCTATGTCCGTAGCTCCCGGCAGCAAAAAAGCATTGTTCTACAAAGGAGGAGAGATCTATGTGACCGATATTCCTTCGGGTAAGGCTGATCTGAGCGAAGCTGTGAATCTTTCGAACATGAAGATTACGACTGATTATCCGAAAGAATGGGCACAGATATTCGATGAGGCATGGCGTGCTTTCCGTGACGGCTTCTATGTGGAAAATATGCATGGAGTGGATTGGAAGGCTATTAAGAAGAAATATGAAGTCCTTTTGCCGTACGTAAAAACACGTTTGGATTTGAATTATGTGATCGGTGAGATGATCGGCGAACTGAACTGCGGTCATGCTTATGTGAATCCGGGTGAATTGGATCGTCCGGACTGTGTGCAGACCGGTCTGCTGGGAGCAGAGATTTCACGTGATAAGAGTGGTTTCTTCCGTCTGGAAAAGATATTGCCGGGTGCTTCCTGGAGCAAGGATTTGCGTTCTCCGCTGACTGAGCCGGGTATCGAAGCCAAAGCCGGTGAGTTTATCGTGGCTATCGATGGCGTTCCGACCAACAGTGTGAAGGATATGTTCTCTTTGTTAGTAGGGAAAGCCGGTGTGCCTACCGAACTTTCATTGAACAGTAAACCCCAGCTGGCTGGTGCACGTAAGATTGTGATCAGCCCGCTTGCCGAGGAATATTCTTTGTATCACTACAACTGGGTGCAGGATAACATCAAGAAAGTGGATAAGGCGACTAACGGGCGTGTTGGATATATCTATATCCCGGATATGGGCGTGGATGGTCTGAATGAGTTCTCCCGTTATTTCTATCCGCAACTGGATAAAGAAGGTCTGATCATCGACGACCGTGCCAATGGTGGCGGTAACGTCTCTCCGATGATCCTTGAACGTCTTTCCCGCGAACCATATCGTCTGACGATGCGCCGCGGCTCCAACCATATTGGAACTGTTCCCGATGCAGTACAGGTGGGCCCGAAAGTTTGCCTTATCAACAAGTATTCTGCTTCGGACGGTGACTTGTTCCCGTGGGGGTTCCGTGCCCTGGGCTTAGGAAAACTGATCGGAACCCGTACCTGGGGTGGTATCGTCGGTATCAGTGGTCCGCTGCCTTACATGGACGGAACCGATATCCGTGTACCGTTCTTCACCAGCTATGATCCGAAGACCGGTCAGTGGATCATCGAAAACCACGGTGTCGACCCGGATATCCTGATCGATAACGATCCGATCAAGGAGTGGAACGGCGAAGACCAGCAACTGAACAAGGCGATCGAAGAGGTTATGAAAGATCTTCAGAATCGTAAGCCGTTGGCTCCGGTTCCGGCACCGAGGGATTTCAGTAAGTGATGTTGAAGTAAAATATGGAAGAAAGGATATCTTGCACAGGTATCCTTTTTTCATTTACATACTTAAATTACTTTTTAACAGACAGAAGTATGCAATAAATTGATTTGTCGATAAATGAAGTTTATTATTTTATATATTTGTGACCATTAATATGGAAATAGGGAAAGAATGCTGCAGGAAAGGAGATTATTAAAAGAGTTAACCGAAGGATCAGAGTTTAGTTTTAACGCTCTGTACAATCTTTGGGCCTCTAGACTATACCATTTTGCATTCTCATATTTGAAATCAGATAGTGCGGCGAAAGATGTGGTACAGGAAACATTTGTAAAAATCTGGACTAATAGGGAAAATATAAATCCGGATTCATCTTTTAAAGCTTATTTATTTACTATTTCCTATCATTTTTTATTGAAAGAACTTCGCCGTCAGTTGAATCATCCACAGATGGAGAATTTTCTGGAGATCAAAAAGGAACTTGTTTCAGCAGAAAATATAGAAGCTAAATATGATTTTGATCTTTTTTTGAAAGAACTGGAAGTTGCCAAGCAGAAACTGACACCTCGACAAAGAGAAATATTTGTTTTGAATAAGGAATATAATCTTTCCGTTACAGAAATCGCTTCCCGACTATCAATAACAGAACAAGTGGTACGTAACCAACTTTCTGCCGCCTTGAAGTTACTACGTAGTGAATTGTCAAATTACTCTTATTTGTTTATACTATTTACAATTCATTTTTGAAAATATGTTTTATAGCATATAAAAATCAATGTTATAAATTCAGAGTTTAGGGATATAACTCATAAACAAAAGAAATTCTTGGCTTATGAGTGCATCAATAAATAAGAAACTGAAAGACTGGTTTACGAAATATCAGGCTGAACAAATCAGCCGGGAGGAGTTTCGTGAATTGAGGCAAGAGGTCAATAACTATACAGATGAAGAACTTTTTCCTGTTTTATTGGACAGTTGGAATAATTCATTGAATAATAAAACTTTATCACCGGAGGATGCGCAGGATCTATTACTTCGTATTCGCAGGGATATAGCAACATCTCCGGCTCCGGAAAAGAAAATAAGAAAGTTATCTTGGCGACAGATCGCAGCAACCATTGCATTGTTTATAATGAGCAGTTTATCTTTATATTTATATGTAGATAACCGGAATATAACCTTGTTGGCTGATCGAAAAATGGAAGTGAAAGTAGGAAAAGGCGAACGTGTCTCAATCACGTTACCGGATGGAACAGCCGTAAAACTTAATTCTGAATCGATACTTTCTTATAAACAAGATTTTGGTAAAAAAGATCGTCGGGTCTCTCTCTCTGGTGAGGGGTACTTTAAAGTGCAAAAAGATACACAAAAGAGGTTTGTGGTTAATACAGAGTTCATTGATATAGAGGTGACAGGAACTTCATTTAATGTATATGCCTATTCAAATAAGGATATGATGGAAATGGCCTTGGTGCAGGGCAGTGTAACTGTATCTTCGGTTCATCCTCCTTTTGAAAAAATAAATGTTGTTCCGAATGAGAAAGTCATTTATGATAAGAAAACAGGGAAAATGAAAAAAATCACATCTTCGAATATATTGGAAACGGCTTGGGTAAGTAAAGAGTTGGTGTTCAGATCGGAGCCCCTGGAAGAGGTATTGAAAAGAGTAGGACGTAAATATGGAGTCTCCTTTGATGTAATAGATTCTTCTTTTATAAAGGATACTTATACTGGTGTGTTTGATAAAGAAGAAATCGAAGATGTGATGAATATCCTGAAAATTCATTATGGATTTGATTATAAAATAAAAGGCAATGGAATTCAAATTTTTGCGAACCGGAAATAGAGTATTAATCTAAAAAAGAAAAATGATGGAAACATAGGAGGAAAAAAGATATCCGGAAAGCGGGCAGGCTCTCCGGATAGAACGTCGAATTCAGTTCGAAAAGCTATGCGATAACATAGCTGTATAAATAACTAAAAGTCAACTTTAAATTTTTTATTATGAATGTTATTCAAAACATGTTTAAGTTAAAGCGTAAAAGTACAAAATTTTGTAGAATCAATTTGTTTATTGTACTATGTTTTATCTTTTTAACTACCGTGTCTGCTTATGCACAAACCGGTAGTGTTAATCTGGAGCTCAAAAATGTGACATTGGCACATTTTCTTCAAGAAATAGAAAAGCAATCGACTTATCGCTTTTCTTATAAAGACGCAGATCTGGCAAAAAAAGAACCAGTAACCATTTCTGCAAAGAATCAGTTAATTAAAAGTTTATTAACGGATATTCTGTCTAAGCGTAATTTAGAATACCAGGTTTCCGGTAATAAGATTCTGATAACGGCCGCCTCTGCACAGTATAAAAAATCGAATGTAAAAAGGATGATAAGTGGAGTTGTTGTGGATGAAAAGGGAGAGCCTGTTATTGGTGCTAACGTCTCGGAAAAAGGAACAACTAATGGAACTATAACAGATGTGGACGGTCAGTTCTCTTTGGAAGTAGGAAATAATAGTAATCTGTTGATATCATATATTGGTTATAGTGGTCAGGAATTGTCTATAAAAGGAAGAGAAATATTTAATATTACATTGAAAGAGGATTCTCAGGCCTTGGATGAGGTTGTTGTTGTTGGGTATGGTACACAAAAGAAAGTTAATTTAACGGGTTCCGTAAGCACAGTTGGTTCTGAAACCCTAGAAAGCAGGCCAGTTATGACTGCTTCCCAAGCACTGCAGGGGGTAGTACCGGGATTACAAATAACACAAAATTCTGGTAGTATGGATAAAACTGCCAGTATTAATATTCGTGGTATTGCAACGATCGGCGAAGGTTCTGATGGAAATCCGTTGATATTAATCGATGGTATGGAGGGAGACCTCAATTCCATTAATCCGCAGGATATAGAAAATATATCTGTGTTGAAAGATGCTGCAGCCTCTTCTATTTATGGTTCCCGTGCACCGTTTGGAGTCATTCTAGTTACAACGAAAAGAGGGCGTACCGGAAAACCGACCTTGAATTATAATAATAGTTTTCGTTGGAGTTCGCCTGTTTTGTTACCGGAATCTCCTGATTCCTATACATTTGCTTTGTTTATGAATGACGGAAATATTAATGGTGGGATGACTCCCTTTTTTACTGAAGAGCATTTACAGCGGATATTAGATTATCAAAGTGGGAAAATAACGGAGTCGATTATACCTAATCCAAGTAATCCGTCCAAATGGGGAGATGGCTACCTGTATGGGAATGATAATGTAGATTGGTTCAGATCTATTTTCCGGACAAACGTTTTTTCGCAGGAACATAATTTCAGTATCAACGGAGGTACAGAAGATTTTAATTATTATGTTTCTGCCAACTATCTGGATCAAAACGGTATGATGCAGTTTAATCAAGATACTTATGATCGTTTTGCCAGTACGGTAAAAGTGAATATAAAAGTGACAGATTGGTTGAAATTTAATTATAGTAGCCGTTTTATCCGTGAAGATTACGGACGTCCCAGTGATTTGACGGATAATTTATATTATTATCTGATAATCCGTGGGTGGCCGACATTACCGTTGTATGATCCTAATGGTTATCTTTATGATTCTCCAACTCCGGCATTAGGTTTGCGGGATGGTGGGCGCGATAGAAAGAAAACAGATAACTTGTACCAGCAAGGACAACTTGTCATTGAACCAGTCAAGGATTGGAGAACATTTGTTGATTTTAATTATCGTATAGAAAACCAGGCGCGTAACTGGGATTATCAAAAAACATATAACCATGATGTAGAAGGTAATCCATATCCATATCGGAACAGTTCTCATGTGTATGAAGGTCATAATACAAGTAACTATATGAATATAAATGCTTATACGGAATATAGTAAACAACTTGAATCGGGACATAATTTTAAAGGGATGGTTGGTTTTCAAGCTGAACTGATGAAATATAAATCAATTTCATTACAACGTGAAGGTATAATCGTCCCTTCACTTCCTTCGGTAGATATCACTTCTGGTACAGACGCTTATGGAAAAGAGGTGACTCCTTCTGTTTCCGGAAATCTGTCAGACTGGGCTACTGCCGGTTTTTTTGGCCGTTTGAATTATGATTATGAAGGTCGGTATCTGGCAGAAGTCAATCTGCGTTACGATGGTACATCACGTTTCAGGTCAGATAAACGTTGGAATATGTTTCCTTCTTTTTCTTTAGGATGGAATATAGCACGTGAAGAGTTTTGGAAACCTTGGGAAGATATGGTCGGAACATTAAAGTTGAGAGCTTCTTATGGAGAACTTGGAAATCAAAACACAAAAAGTTGGTATCCGACTTATCAGACAATGTCTGTGAGTGCTTCTAGTGGCAGTTGGTTGATGAGTGGTGCAAAACCCAATACGGCATATGCACCAGGTTTGGTAAGTTCATTGATGACATGGGAGCGGATAAAAACATGGGATATTGGTCTTGATTTTGGAGCTTTAGGGAATCGTTTGACAGGATCATTTGATTATTACCAGCGTCAAACATTGGATATGGTTGGACCAGCACCGGAATTACCGGTTATATTAGGAACCAGTGTCCCCAAAATGAACAATACAGACTTGAAGACGTACGGCTTTGATTTGTCTGTTGCTTGGAATGACCGGTTGCAGAACGGATTGGGTTACGGTGTAAAATTTATATTATCCGATTCGCAGACTGAGATTACTCGTTATCCTAATCAGACGGGGCGATTGGATACATATCGTGAAGGTATGAAATATGGAGAAATATGGGGATATACCACTGTTGGGATCGCAAAGACACAGGAAGAAATGGATGCTCATCTGGCATCTTTACCTAATGGAGGACAGGATGCGATCGGCAGTCGTTGGGAAGCTGGTGATTTAATGTTTGCGGATATTAATGGAGATGGAAAAATAGATAATGGGGCGAATACGATCGATGATCATGGTGATCTGAAGATCATTGGGAATTCAACTCCTCGCTTCCAGTTTGGTTTGGATATTTCTGCTGATTATAAAGGATTTGATTTCCGAGCATTTTTCCAGGGGGTAATGAAACGTAAGTATTTCCAAAACAGTTGGTTTTTTTGGGGATCAGGAAGTGGTGTATATGGTTCTTCCTGTCAAATACCTCATTTGGATTATTTCCGTAATGATGAAAACCATCCGTTGGGATTAAATATGAACTCATATTTCCCGCGTCCGGACTTTAGTGATGAGAAAAATCATCAGGTACAGACCGGTTATTTGCAGAATGCAGCTTATATCCGTTTGAAAAATGTCCAATTGGGATATACTTTGCCTGAATCTCTAACCCGGAAGTTTGCTGTATCCAGATTAAGACTTTTTGTTTCGGGGGAAAATCTTTGGACAGGAGCTTCACTGTTTGATAACTTTGATCCGGAAACGATAGATGGAGGCTCACAAGGGAATGTTTACCCTTTGTCAAAAGTTATTTCTTGTGGTTTAAGTGTAAACTTTTAATTAGATGCATATTATGAAAATGACAAATAATATAATTAAGAATTTTGCAGGTTTAGTTTTAGTCGGTTTATTAACCGGATGTAATGATTTTCTGGATCGTTCCCCACAATCGGAAATTACGCCCGATGTGTATTTGACGGAAGAGTCACAGTTGGCAGCGTATAGTAACGGAATGTATCCGGATGTGTTGCCGTCACACAGTGATGCTAGCTTTGGAACTTTTGGCTTGGATGTGAATACTGATAATATGGCGGGTAAGTCTTATAATAACCGTTTTGTTCCCGGACAATGGAAGGTTTCGCAAACCGGAGGAGATTGGTCTTTTGATAATATATATCGTTGTAATTATTTTATGACGGAAGTGTTGGCTAAATGGAATAATGGAGAACTTTCTGGTAATGAAGAGAATATCAAGCACTATATTGGTGAAATGTATTTTTTACGTGCTTATGAATACTTCAAAAAGTTACAAAGTGTAGGTGATTTTCCTATAGTGCGTACCGTTTTTCCTGATCAGAAGGAGCCTCTGGTTGAGGCTAGCAAACGAGCTCCGCGTAATGAGGTGGCACGTTTTATCATTTCTGATTTGGATTCCGCTATCGTTTTATTAAAAGAAGAAGCTCCCGACGGGCATAAAAACCGTATATCCCGAGCTTGTGCCCAGTTGGTAAAATCGAGAGTTGCTCTATTTGAAGGAACCTGGTTGAAATATTTCAAGGGAACGGCTTTTGTTCCTAACGGTGAAGGTTGGCCCGGTAAAGCAAAAGATTATAATAGTAATTATGAATATCCATCAGGAAATATAGATAAGGAGATTGACTATTTTCTGACTCAGGCCATGGACGCATCGAAGGCTGTTGCCGAATCAATCACGCTGGTTGAGAATAACGGTGTTTTGAGGCAGACCGTTAATGATCCGGTAAATCCTTACTTTGATATGTTTGGAGCAGAAGATATGTCGGGATTCGATGAGGTTTTGTTATGGAGACAATATGATAAAGGGCTAGGAATTATGCATGCGGTGGTACAGTTTGCATCTAGAGGAAATGCTGGAGTTGGATTGACTCGCGGCATGGTTAATTCTTTTCTGATGGAAGATGGTATGCCTATTTATGCATCGAACAACTATGCTGGCGATGATTATATTGAAGATGTACGTAAAAATAGAGATGGTCGTTTATGGTTGTTCCTGAAACAGCCGGGACAAATAAACCTGCTTTATCCTTCTAGTGAAGGAACGCATGGAGCCATGATCGAACCGGTACCAGAAGTAACTAATGCGGATGCGGGCTGGGGATATTCGACCGGATACACTATTTCTAAAGGCTTGAATTACGATCAGAAGCATTGTGGAAACTTTAAATCTTATACGGGTAGCATAACTCTTCGCGGTGTAGAAGCCCATCTGAATTATATGGAAGCCTCTTATGAAAAGTTAGGTTACCTGGATGATACCGCTAAACGTTATTGGGTGGCTATCCGCGAAAGAGCGAAAGTCTCTACGGACTTTACCAAAACGATCTCAGCGACCAATATGTCGGAAGAAGCTAAAGGTGACTGGGGAGCATATTCTGCCGGTCGGTTGATTGATCCTATCTTGTATAATATTCGCCGTGAACGTCGTTGTGAACTGATGGGAGAAGCTCTTCGCTATATGGACTTGAAACGATGGAGAGCAATGGACCAGTTGATGACATCTCCTTATCATATCGAAGGGTTTAAATTGTGGGGACCAATGCAGGATTGGTATAAGGATAACAATGGTAACTCTATCTTAGTATATGGCTTGGATAATTCTTCAGCGAATGTTTCCTCTCCGGAGATAAGTAAATATTTACGACCTTATGAAATGTCTTCCAAATCATTGGTCTTAAATGGATATGGCTGGGCAATGGCTCACTATTTGTCACCGATTGCCATTCAGCATTTTATGATTACGTCTGATAATAATGAGGTTGAACAATCTCCTATTTATCAGAATCCAGGATGGCCTATGACGGCAAATACAGGTGCCGAGTATTAATTGAAAAGAGTGTGTTCCGAGTTGACTATGATATCTTTAGGGACACACTTTTCTTAAATAAAAGAATAATGAAAAGAGATAAGATATACTTTTTACTCCTGTTTTTCTTGTGTGGAGTTATCCCTTTATGTGCCCAGGATAAAATCTCATTGGAGGGAGAGTGGTTTTTTAAAGTAGATTCAACGAATGTAGGTGAACAACAGCATTGGGAAACTAGTATGTTCTCTCAAAAAATAAGTCTACCTGGTTCTACTGACGAATGGGGTATAGGAAACGAGTATCCTTTATTCAAATCAATTTTAGGTACGAATAATCTGGAAGGATATCCTGTCGATGCCGACTTTGGCATGTTGACCCGTAAGCATAAATATTTGGGAAAGGCCTGGTATCAGAAAAAGTTTATTATACCGGAAGATTCAAAGGATAAAAAATATACCTTGTTTTTAGAACGGGTCATGTGGAAAAGTAAAGTCTGGATTGATGGGAATCCAGTTGATAGCCCAGTTGATTTCTTAAGTACGCCTCATGTATATACAATCGGAAGCCTGGCTCCGGGAGAACATTTGATAACAATTCAGGTTGACAACGGCCAGATTCATCCAATCGGAACATTAGGACATGCTTATTGTCCGCACATGCAGTCTCAATGGAACGGGATTGTTGGAGAAATCTGTTTGCTGGAAACCCCTCGTATCTCTATTGAACACATTGCTGTTTTTTCTTCTTTTAAGGATAAAACAGTAAAGACCCGGTTAGAATTGTCTAATGATGATCGAAAGAAAAAAGTGACGATTCATCTGACAGTTAAAGAAAAATCAACAGGAAAGACTGTTGCAGCTGAAAAATTGAAGCCGGTTATTGAAGTTGGCTCTTCAATAATAGATCACATTTTTACAATCGATGGTTCTTTATTACCTTGGGATGAATTTACTCCAGAATTGTATCAATTGGAAGTTTCATTGGATTATTCCGGTCAGAAACAAGTAAGTGCGACGGATTTTGGTTTCCGTGACTTGGGAATTATAGACAAACATTTTACCATTAACGGACGTAAATTTATTTACAGAAACAGCCATGAAGGTATGTTTTTTGCTAAGATCGGTTATCCTGCAACAGATGTCGATTATTGGAAAAAAATATGGAAGTTATATAAAGATCATGGTTTTAATGCCGTTCGTTTCCATTCATCATGTCCTCCGGAAGCAGCTTTTATTGCTGCAGATGAAATAGGTTTGTATATGCAGGTCGAATTTTTCTGGATAGACGGCTGGATGGGGTACAAAGATCTGATAGGAGGGAATAATGAGGCATTGAATGATTTTGTACTTCGTGAGTTTCAACAGGCTATTAAGATATATGGAAACCATCCTTCTATGATGCTGGTCTCATTTGGTAATGAGTTGGGGGGAGATTTTGAACAGATGGGAAAATGGATAGCAGAAGTAAAAAAGGATGATCCGAGACATTATTATGCGGCAGGTATCGCTCATAATATAACTAGTGCAGATGATTATGTAGAATATGGAGGAAAAAATCAAGCTCATAATTATGAAGGAACGGATTGGGATTACACGCATAATTATACCATTCCGAAAACTCATAATTATGACGCCACTTATCAAAGAAAAGATTTGCCGGAGTTTACTCATGAAGCTGGACAGTATATTGTCCATCCATTATGGAGTGAAATTGATAAATATGACGGTGTGTTTATTCCCAAAAACCTGGAATATTTCAAAAAACGGGCTGAAGAGAATGGTCTTGTAAATCTGGATGCCGAACTTCAGCGTGCTTCCGGCAATATAAATAAAATGTTATATAAAGCAGAGATAGAAGCAACATTGCGAACTCCAGCCAGTGCCGGCTATAGTTTGTTAAGTATGGTCGATTATCCCGGTCAGGGAGAAGCGTTGGTGGGTTGGGTGAATCCTTTTTATGAAAATAAAAATTTCATGACTGCTGAGGAGTTTCGTTTATTCGGTACACATACGGTTCCTTTATTACGGTTCTCCAAATATGTTTGGGAGGAAGGAGAAAGATTTATAGGAAAGATTGAGGTTTCTAATTACGGAAAAGAGACATTAAAAGGAGCGCAAGTACATTATGTTTTGAAAGATGGTGATAAAATACTGGAAAACGGAACTCTACCAAGTAAAGATATGAAACAGGGCTGCATTACTTTTATAGGTGAATTTTCTCATTTGTTGAAAGCTGGAGAATATGGAAGCCAATTAACAATTTCTTTGGACATTGTCGGAACAGAATATAAAAATAGTTGGAATATCTGGGTTTTCCCTTCTGCTTCTAAAGAAGAAGTCTCTGAAGATATTTTATTTACAACGTCTTTATCTGAAGCATTGAAAAGATTGAAGCAAGGGGGTAAGGTTTTATTGCAGGCAGATCAGCTGGGAAGTGTGAAGAATAGAATATATGCTGCGTTTAATCCGGTATTTTGGTCAGCAACTTGGTTTGTCGGTCAGAATACGGATGTCAGTGGTGCTTTTATCCGGGCTGATCATGCTGCATTAAGCAAATTCCCTACATCCGATGTGATGGATTGGCAATGGAAAGATGTTTGTGAAGGCGCTAGAGGTTTTGTGTTGAATGAGTTACCTAAAAGTTATTATCCAATCGTTCAGCCAGTAAACGATTTTCATCATGGAAACAAGTTGGGGACGATTTTTGAATTGAAAACAAAAGAAGGAGGAAAGTTGCTGGTTTGTGGTTATAATATAACAGATAATTTGGATCATCGCCTGGCGGCCAGACAGCTGCGGGCTAGTTTAATGCAATATGTGTCTTCTTCTGCCTTTGCCCCTGAACAGCTTGTGGAAAGAGAATGGTTGGAACAGAAGTTAACCGATATACAATCTGTTTTCAAAGAAGAAAGTAATACGCAAAATGCGTTGTTGTATGTTAAAGCCGGAGCTTCTTATACTGATTTGGGTTCAACAGAATGGAAGCCGGAACTGGATATGGCAATGAAAGAAGAAGGTTTTGATTACCGTGTTGTTTGTGACGGAATTTGGCAGGATAATAACGGCTCTTTCTGGTATGGTAAAAAGATATCGATTGAGATTGATGTCAAATATCCGCAATTGATGAATCTAAAGTTATATTTCTATGACTCGAAAAAACAATCTCGGCGCGGTACAATCAAATGTGAGGATATGCCGGAAGTGGTTTTAAAAGAACATGCAAAAGACTTTTTTGTAACTATTCCGGTAACGAGAGAAAATTGTCTGGATGGGAAGATTGTTGTAGATATTGAATGTACCTCTGGTCCTAACTTGATGATTGATAAAGTGATTCTTATTCCGTGATAATTTGTCTATTGCCTTGTGAAGTGCATCCCTAAAGTTTTATGTCTAACTTTTGGGGTGCACTTCAGTTCTCTTCGGCATGTTCCATTTGCGATGCATGCCCTGTCTAGTAGAGATTAATAACGGGTTACAAAGGTTTTTCGTATGTTTTTATCTTTATCTTTGTCGTAGTAATCAATAAACTTATATGGAACGCTTTGCCGCAATAGATTTTGAGACTGCCAATGGGAAACGTAGTAGCGTATGTAGTGTCGGGGTTGTTATTGTTGAAGACAATCAAGTTATCGATCAGGTATACAGCCTGATCCGCCCTTATCCGAATTACTATACACAGTGGACTACTGCCGTACATGGACTTACGCCAGCCGATACGAATGATGCCCCCGACTTTGAAGAAGTATGGGCAAAGATCGCACCTAAAATAGTCGATTTACCCCTGGTAGCCCATAACAGTCCTTTCGATGAAGGATGCCTGAAAGCCGTACACCAAACATACGAACTGGCTTATCCGAAATATCAGTTCTACTGCACCTGCCGTTTGTCGCGTAAGATGTATCCGTTCCTGGTGAATCATCAGTTGCACACGGTGGCAGCTTATTGTGGGTATGACCTTAGAAACCACCACCATGCAATGGCGGACGCGTATGCCTGTGCCCATATTGCAGTTACTATGATGCGCGAGAAAGGAGTAGAAACCTTACAGGAATTATTATAACCGGTAGCCTTATTCGGTGACCTCTTCTACGGTTACAGTCTGCTGCTTCCCGGCAATCTTATCGACCACAACTGCAATTGCACCGTCGCCTGTTACGTTGCAGGCCGTACCGAAGCTATCCATTGCGATATAGAGGGCAATCATTAAAGCCTGTAAAGTCTCGTTGAATCCCAGCATGCTCTGCAATAATCCGAGCGCAGCCATAATAGCTCCCCCCGGGACTCCCGGAGCGGCAACCATCGTAATGCCCAACATCATAATGAATCCGGCTAAACCGGCAAACGTTACCGGCTCTCCGGCCATATACATGATAGCCATTGCACAGGCCGTAATCTTCATCGTACTACCGGAAAGGTGAATGGTTGCGCATAATGGAATAACAAAAATAGCGATTGTCTCCCTGACGCCGTTCTTGACAGTCTGAGCCAGTGTCACCGGAATAGTGGCAGCCGACGATTGTGTTCCTAATGCAGTAGCATAAGCCGGCAGCATGTTTCTTAATAACCGGAATGGATTTTTACCGCCGATACTTCCGGCAATCGTGAACTGGATAATCAAAAGTAGCACATGCAGTACGAATATCACGATGATCACTTTCAGGAACATGGCTATAATACTCATCACCTGTCCGCTGACCGTCATATTCAGAAAGATACCGAAGATATGCAAAGGGAGTAGCGGAATAATAATGGCCCCGATAAGTTTGGTTATAATCTTCTGAAAATCGTTGAATGCTTCCCGTAATGCGTTCCCGTCGATATAAGATAGTCCTAGCCCGATTGTAAACGATAATAACAGGGCGGTCATGACATCCATCAATGGCGGCATACCCACGGTGAAATAAGGGAGCAGCATGAAATCTTCCGGATTATCCATGGCTGTGAGTTCCGCATTGGCCGGTAATATATGCGGGAAGATCGCCGAAGTACTGAAAAACGTGAAGAATCCTGAAAAGATCGTCGATCCATAAGCGATCAGAGCCGTGATAGCCAATAGTTTGCCGGCTCCTTTTCCCAGGTCTCCGATGGCAGGTGTCACCAGTCCCAGAATGATAAGCGGGATGGAGAACGAAAGGAAGTTTCCGAACAACGAGTTGAAGGTTACAAAGATACGTGCGATACCGTTCGGCAGAAACTGGCCGAACAACACACCGGCAGCGATGGCAATGACTACTTTAGTCAGTAGCGATACTTTCAGTTTTTTCATTTATCCGTTTGATTTTATACCCGATGGCGGCAACCGTGATGCTCATCAACGGGCTGATTAGATTAAAGAAACAATAAGGTAAATATGTAAGAGTGGCTACACCCAGGATGGTTGCCTGCGTCATACCGCATGTATTCCAGGGTATAAGTACCGAAGTGACGGTCACTGAATCTTCTGTCGTCCGGCTTAATAAACGGCTCTCATATCCTTTTTTCTGGTAGATATCCTTGAACATGTTACCGGTCAGGATGATGGAGATATATTGGTCGGCCGTGCAGATATTTAGAAACAGTCCGGATGCAACGGTTGAAGCAACCAGTCCGACTGTCCGTTTCATAAAGCGGATAAATACGGAAGTGATGCTTCCCAGCATTCCGCTGGCAGTCATAGCCCCGCCGAAACACATGGCACAGATGATCAGCCAGATCGTGTTCATCATGCCGCTCATACCACGGGTAGAAACCAATTCGTTCAAATCCGGATTACCTGTCTGAACCTGTGTGCTGCCATAGAATGTCATGATCAGTCCTTTGAACTGTGATTGCATGCTCTCTACCGACAGACCGGATATTTCCTGTAACAGATGAGGCTGGAAGATCAGGGCGAATACCCCGGCTAAAGCAGTGGAAATAAACAGGGTGATGATAGACGGCACACGTTTGGCTATCAGTATTCCCGTAATGATCGGGACAATCAACAGCCATAAAGAAATATCGAATGTTTCTTTTAAAGATGCGGAATACATGGCAATCTGGTCGGAAGCGGTTGCCTGATGTGTCAGTCCGGCTACGGTAAAGATTACCAGTGTGATCAATATGGACGGGACTGTGGTGATCATCATATACTTGATATGCTTGAACAGCGGAGTGTCCGTGACAGAAGAGGCAAGAATGGTTGTATCGGAAAGGGGAGATATTTTATCTCCGAAATAAGCTCCGGATACAATGGCTCCGGCGATCCAGCCGTCATCAAACCCTTGTGCCTGTCCGATACCTAAGAGAGCGATACCGATCGTTGCTATCGTGGTCCAGGAACTTCCGGTCATGACGGAAACGATTGCACAGATAACACAGGTGGATGTCAGGAAGAAACTGGGATGAATGATCTGCATCCCGTAATAGATCAGTGTCGGAACGACTCCGCTTATCATCCAGCTGCCGGAAAGGGCCCCGATGATCAACAAAATGATCAAAGCCGTAGCCACACCGGAAATATTATTGATCATCGCCAGCTCGATCGCTTTCCAGCGAACTTTGCTGTATCCCATGGCGATCAGGCAACAAACGGCTGTCGCCGTAAGCAATACCACCTGGCTTCCCCCGCTCAGAGCGTCGCTGCCGAACGTCCGGATGGTGACAAACAAAAGGGTTACCAATACAAGTATAGGAACCAGTGATAGTAATGGTGAAGGTATTTTTATGGGATTATGATCCATTTCTGATTATATATATGCTTATGAGTTATTTGGCTGCAAAAGTACGGAAAACATGATTAAGAACTTAATGCTTAATTGATATTTCTTATTTTTTTGCATACTTGTTCTACCCTATATCCTCAAAAATCTCTGAAATCTCGTTTAAAACGAACCTTAAACTCGTTTAAAAGGAAAATAATCTCGTTTTAAACGAAGTTACAGTCCGTTTAAAACGAGATTTTGCCCGTTTAAAACGAAATTTTAAAAAAATAGTCCCTCATCGTATACCCTTCCTCTTCTTTTTCGCGCCTTTATTAAATGAGTGGCGATACTCGGATACTTTAATTGGGATAAATGGATCAAATAGATAAGTATATACAATCGTTTCTGAATGGCTCTCTGGATGCTGAAGGTCATGCTGTTTTGCGACAGTGGATCAAAGAAAAGCCGGAGAACAGAGACTATTTCCAAACCACAGTCGCTGTATGGAAAGCGACTGGTGTGATGTCGAATGCGGAAGGATTCGATGTGGCTGGTGCTATCAGCCGATTTAATAAAAAAACAAAATCGGTAAATCGAATCGATTTCTATCGTCGTGCATTGAGGCTTTCGGCAGCAGCAATCATTCTTTTAGTATGCGGAATTTCTTCCTTATTCTTTTTATGGCAGTCGGAAAGAACGGCTTCTGAGGTGGTGGAAGAATATAAGGAATATGTGGTTGAGGTTCCGGACGGAGCAAAATCAAAAATTACATTTCCGGATGGTTCTGTTGTCTGGCTGAATGCCGGGAGTAAGGTGAAGTATGATTCGAACTTTGCTAAGGCATCGAGAAATGTGGAGCTGACAGGGGAGGGTTATTTTGAAGTAAGCAAGAATAAGGAATTACCATTTGTGGTGAATACTGAGAAATTATCGGTGAAAGTTCTCGGTACTAAATTCAATCTAAAATCCTATGAAGAAGACTCAGAGGTGAAAGTAACCCTCAAAGAGGGCGCGGTGAAGGTCGGAGATTTTCTGACCGATGCCGCCCCGGTCGAGTTGAAACCCAATCAGCGATTTACTTTCAGGAAAGCTGACTTGAGCATGCTGGTGGATTCGGTGGATGCCAGCCATATAGATAATTGGCGCAACGGGGCAATGACTTTTGACAAGGTCCCGCTGGAAGAAATAGCCAAAGAATTGAGACGCCTCTATAACATACCGATCCGGATAGAAAGCGATAGGCTAAAGCAAATAGTCTACTATTCGGATTTCCAGGAAAATGTATCGGTAGAGAAGGTCCTGGAGATATTATCATCCGGTAATAAATTCCGGTATGAGGTGAAACCTGATATAATTCGAATTTTCAATTAACATAAGTCTAACTATAAAGTAAATGTGAATGAGGAAAAAGTAATTGTAACCGTTGGGCGGAAAGAACTCATAAGCCCCAAAAGAATGAAGTAATTAAAAGTTAAATCTTAAACAAGTGAAGTATGAAAAAAACATTTAGAAAATCTGTTCAGGACTTACTGTCTGCAAGGGCAGGACGTTTGGCAAACCTGGCAGGTGTATTTCTGGTTGCCGGAACGCTTTCGCTTAGTGCGAGTACGTATGCAACTGAACATATGCTTTCCTTAAATCTTAAAAATGCCACGATTCGCGAGGTAATTGAAACTATCAAGAGTCAAAGTGAATTTTCATTCAGTCTGGATGTTAAAGACCTGAATCTGGATGAAAAAGTGTCTGTCTCCCTGGACAACAAAACTATCAATGAAGTATTGGCGGTATTGTTTAACGGACGGAATGTACGTTATGAAATTAACGATCGTCATGTGGTAATCACTCGTACTGGACAGGCTGGATCAACGTCTGTTATGCAACAGACAAAACAGATCACAGGTCGTGTGTTGGATGCAAATAATGAACCGGTTATTGGTGCAAATGTTGTAGTGGAAGGTACTACAATCGGTACGGTAACAGATGTAGATGGAAACTTTACGTTGGATGTACCTGCTGGTGCCACATTGAAAATCTCTTATATAGGTTATATTGAACAGAGTATTCCTGTTGGTAATAAATCTGTTGTCTCTATTATTCTGAAAGAAGATTCACAAGCTTTGGATGAAGTGGTTGTGGTTGGTTTCGGTACGCAGAAGAAACTAAACTTGACAGGTGCAGTAACGGCTGTAACCGGCGAGGAAATGGCTAAACGTCCGGTAACGAATACGGCGACAATGTTACAGGGGCAGGTTCCAGGGTTACGTGTAAATCAAGGTTTGGGAACTCCGGGCGATGAGTCTACCTCTTTCCGTGTACGTGGTCAGGGCACTTTCTCAAGTGCCGGTTCCGATCCGTTGGTTTTAATCAATGGTGTTCCCGGTAATATTTCCAATCTGGACCCGAGTGTTATTGAAAGTGTTTCCGTATTGAAGGATGCTGCGTCTGCTGCGATCTACGGTGCTCGTGCGGCTAATGGAGTGATTCTTGTTACAACCAAACAAGGTGCGGACCTGGGGGATGGTAAAGCTCATATTTCATATCATGGAAACGTGGGTTTATATAATCCGACTCGCATGTATGATTTGGTGACTAACTCTGTCGAATATATGGAATTATATAATTTGGCACAGAAAAATTCAGGTACAGGAAAAGCTTATACACAAGAACAGATCGATGCATATCGAAATGGCGGAGGTAGCGATCAGTATCCGAATTTCGATTGGCTGGATTATATGTTCAGGACGGCTGTCGTTCAGAATCATAACTTCTCTGTTGCAGGAAATTCAGGGAAAACAACTTATAACGTAGCTTTGAATTTTGTGAATCAACCGGGTACATTAAAGGGATTTGAATATCAGAAATATAATGCGACGGTAGATTTGACTTCTCAGATCACGGATTTTATTAAGATCGGTACTTATACTAGTATGATGTATGGAGATCGTACTCAGCCACGTCAGGGACAGGATGATGTTTTGTTGTCAACAATGTCACAAGCCCCGACTTATATGCCGTGGTTGCCGGATGATGGTTCCGGAGTACGTCGTTGGACAGGCTCTGCTTATCCGCATGAAGATCATAATAAAAATATGCCTGCTATTATAGCGTCGAATACATCAAAGAAATTCCAAAATTTTGATATCAATGCTCAATTGTGGGTTGAGGTGAACCTCGCAAAAGGTTTGACTTGGCATACAAAAGGCGCTGTTCGTTTGGAGTCTAATAAGTCAAAAGAATGGGGTGGTTCAGATGAACCTGTCTATGATTATCATACAGGAGCGAAGACTGGGAATCTGGATAAAGGAAGCAATGGTCTGACAGTAGAAGACCAGCGTCGTTTTTATCAGAATTTGTACACTTATTTGAAATATGATTATTCGACTCCGAATAAGAATCATAATTTCAATATTATGGTAGGTTATAACCAGGAGTCTGAAAAATATGAGACATTGAAAGCATACAGAAAAGAGTTTGCTTTTGATCTGCCGGTTATCGATGCAGGGTCTAATGCCAATTGGTCTAATGGGGGAAAACAGGAAGAATGGGCTATTCAGTCTGTGTTCGGTCGTTTGAACTATAACTTTAAAGAACGCTATTTGTTTGAAGCCAATATGCGTTATGATGGAACATCGCGTATCTCATCTGAAAATCGTTGGGGTATTTTCCCTTCATTCTCTGTTGGTTGGCGTATTACGGAAGAGGATTTTATTAAAAATCTGAATCTAACCTGGTTGAATAATGCGAAATTGAGAGCTTCCTGGGGACAGTTGGGTAACCAGAACATCGGTTTGTATCCCTATCAGGCCATGATTGAAGGTGTTTCCAATTATCCGTTTGACAAGAAAACAGAGACTGTTGGTTATCAGCAAAAAGCATATGCAAACCGTGACATCAAATGGGAAACAACGACTATAACCGATATAGGGGTTGATTTGCAGGTTTTCAATGGTTTGAGTATGACTTTTGACTGGTATAAGAAAACTACTTCTGATATTTTACGTTCGTCACAGGTGTCTTATCTGTTGGGACTTTCTGCTCCGACAGTAAATAATGGAGAGGTTGAAAATAAGGGTTTTGAAATCGCATTTAACTATAATAATATGATTTCAGAAGGTGTTTTCAGAGGTTTACAATATAATGCAGGTGTCTATTTTGACCGTTCAAGAAATAAATTGACTCAGTTCGGTGCCGAAGAAATCGATGGTTACAAATTGAGAAGAGAAGGGCTCCCTTATAATGAATATTATATGTTGGAATGTATCGGTATTTTTGCGACGGAAGATGAAGTGAAAAATTCACCGAAGCAGTTCAATGATAACACATTACCGGGTGATTTGAAGTATAAAGACCAGAATGGTGACGGTGTAATTGATAATGATGACCGTGTTCCGATGTCCGGACGTTTCCCTGGTTTTGAATATTCTGTGAATCTTGGTGCAAGCTGGAAAGGCTTTGATTTGTCTTTGTTAGGACAAGGTGTTTCCGGAAAGAAATGGTATACGAATGAATGGGGTATGCAGCCATTTCGTCAGGGATCTGCTCCGACTCGTGAGTATATAGAAGGTATGTGGACAGAGGAAAATCCTTATAATGCAGAACATCCAAGATTGTACAATGATAATTTAGGGGGTAATAAGAACACCCGTTCGAATAGCTATTTCTTGCAGAATGCTTCTTATTTCCGTTTGAAGAATTTGACATTCGGATATACTTTGCCGAAGTCTGTTACAGATAAGGTCAAAATGTCGAGAGTCAGAGTTTATTTTTCCGGAGATAACTTGTTGACATTTACAAAATATTATGGCTTGGATCCTGAACGTAATGACGATGGTCGTGCGGCACAGTATCCGCAGAATAGAATTTGTTCATTTGGCTTAAATGTTGAATTTTAAAAGTAGACTACAATGAAAAAAGTAATAAATATAATATTGGCTTCGGCACTATTGGTGGGTTCTACGACATCTTGTAGTGATTTTTTACAGAAAGATCCTCCTTCTTCACCTTCACAATCTATTTTCTGGCAAAAGAAAAGTGACTTTGATTCTGCATTGGCTGGCAGTTTTTCAATGATGTATGAATGGCCTGGAGTTATGTCGCAAATTGTGGCTTGTTTTGATAATCTGACTGATAATTCTATTTGTCAGCACAATGAGGGTACTTATGGCAGTTCACAAACAATTGCTTTGGGCGATTTGGATCCGAACACAGGTGGGTATGTATCCTATATGTATGACCATTGTTATAGAGGCATAGCTCGTATTCATTTGGTTATGGAAAATCTGGAAACTTACCAAGGGGCAGATATGTCGGATGCTGACAAAAGTTTTATTATGGCACAATGTAAAGCATTGAGAGCTTATTATTATTCTTGGTTGTATCAGTGTTATAGGGAAGTTCCTTTAGTAACGTCTTCTCTAACAACAGAAAATATGTATCAGCCAAAAGCTGCCCGTACTGAGATCTATGCTCAGATTATGAAGGATTTTGATGAAGCAATTGCTGCTTTGCCGGATAAACCTTATTCAGATTCACAAATGAGTGGATATTTCACACCGGGGGCGATGAAAGCTTTCAAGGCTCGCTTAATGTTGGCAGAAGCTTATGATGATAATGGTAATGCAGATGCCTCTAAAATGGGTGAGATAGTAGCGTTGCTGGAAGGTATTCAAGGATATGATTTAGCTGACAGGATGAGAGATAATTTTATTTCTGCACAGCAATTGGCTTCTCCTGAAATTATGTTTTCTGTTCGTTATTTAGCTCCTAATACTACGCATAGTATGGATTTATATTATGGGGCATGGACAACATGTGGAGTTACTCGCGATTTAGTGAATGCTTTTGAGTGTACAGATGGTTTGAAGTGGGGTGAGTCTACATTAACTGCAACGGTTAATGAATCTTTATTAGCAACGGGTGCATTGTCTGATGCCAATAATGCAGAAAGAGAAAAATTATTTTCAGATGCAAATGGAGTTCATATTCGTGATCGTCGTTTGTATGAAACTGTTTGTCATAGTGGTTTGGCTGATTTCTCAATAGATGGACAAGAGGGAGATCCTGTTACCATAACCAATCAGATGCAAACAGGTTTCGGTATGATGAAATTACTTCAACCAACCACGGAAATGCCTAGTTATTCAACTGTTTCTGATGCGGATGTTGTTATTCTTCGTTATGCAGAGGTGTTAATGATGATTGCTGAAGCAGAAAATGAAGTGAATGGACCGACTCAAAAAGTGTATAATGCTGTTAATCGGATTCGTGTACGCTCTGGGCAACCAGAATTGCCTACAGGGTTAACTAAAGAACAGATGCGCGAACGTATCCGTAATGAGTGGCGTGTAGAATTTGTATTTGAAGGTCATCGTTATTTCCAATTAAAGCGTTGGAAATTAATGGAAAAACTGGTGAATGGTGCTGCAGATCCAGCTCTGCCGACTTATATAAAGGTATTTAAACCTGCATTTTATTATTTCCCGTTACCACAAACTGAAATTGATAAAGCTGGTGGTGTATTGGTTCAGGATCCGAATTATAAGTAACTTGCTAATTAATATTTGTTGACAATATCGGAAGTATAAACTTTATTTGTACGACAAAGTTGATATTGCCTTTGAATATTAAGATCTATGTAAGAGTATTGTAGTGACTAAAAAAAACGGTCGTTTTTTCTAGTCATTTTTTATGTTGACCAGACAAAATCGATTCAGACCTCTAAAAGTACTAAAAATCTGTGAGATACCATTCGACTGATAGTATAAAAATCAAAAGATTTTCTTGAAAAATAGTGACTAAAAAAAACGACCGTTTTTTTTAGTCACCCGTGTTTTTAAGAAAACTTCATGGTTCGTTTAATGTGTTGATATATAACTCGATGAAGGGTGTTTGTGGCAATATCTTTAATATGTTATAATGGATGCTCGTTATGAATTAGTGAAGTTGCAACAAGGAAATCATAAAACTTTTGAGTTTTTATTCAAAAAGTACTATGTTTTTCTTTGCTATGAGGCACGTTCTTACATCACGGAAAAACATATAATTGAGGAGATTGTCGGAGATGTATTTCGCTGGTTATGGGAAAACAGAGAGACATTGGTCATTACCACTTCTGTCAGAGCTTATTTAGTCCGGGCTGTCCATAATGCGTGCTTGTCATATCTTAGACGAAATCAACCTGAATATATTGAATTGGATGAAACTATTGTAGAGAGGAATACATTATTCTCGCTGGATGAGTCTCCCCTCGATTATGTTCTCTCTAAAGAGCTGATAGAACGGATTGGTAAAGCGGTGAAAGAATTGCCTCCTCAGTATAAAAGGGTTTTTGAACTGAGCCGATATAAAAATCTGACCTATGCCGAGATTTCAGAAGAAATGGGTGTCTCTATTAATGCTGTGAAATTGTATCAGAAGAAAGCGCTGGCACAACTTCGCCAGGTTCTGAAAGAGTATTTGCCGACTTCTCAGAACTAGTCCGATCTGAGAAATTTATTGATATATGCCTAAAAATATATCTATTTATTAGTTTGTAAACTTTTTTATGAACGAAAAGTTACCAAATCTCAAAATATTAACAGATCTTTGTTGCGATAAGAAATGATCGGCTTATCAGTTGTCAACTTGTTAACGCAACAGCAATAATAAATACTTATGAAAAAGATTCTTATACTTATTGTTTTGTTGGGAGTGCTGTATCCTGACCGACTGCTTGCACAGAATAGTATCAAGCTGTATCCTTATCAAATGACTCCGTCTCATCATCCCGATTATCAACGTCATCATGTGAAATCGCCGGATGCCTCTTTCTTTAATGACAAAATTCAGTTTATAGCCCTTCGTGATCTTTCCGGGGATTACAAGCAAAAGCTCGATCAATGGGTGGTGAAAGATAAACTAGGGGATATCCTGTGGGTTTCCTATCCGTTGGTTTTTCAGGATAATCTGAAAGAGATCGTTGCCGAGATCAAGAAAAGGAACCTCTATCTGTTTGACCTGTGGGGATATATTCCCGGTTCCGGTCCTGGCGGATACTGGACCCAGTTCGTTATTCCGGATGGCGTACTGAACCTTTTTGAAACAGAGCTGGGTGACCGTTGGCTGGGTATGGACAATGGTGAACAGGATGGCCGTTATGTCGGTAGTTTTGCTCCTCGTATGTATCCTTTGGGGACAGACCGCAAACAACAATATTTTAATTTCCAGCGTCATTTTCAAGAAATGGGCGATCAGTTGGGAAACAAAATGGCGACGCTTGTTTCTCTGAATTTCGGACATTATTTTCTGAAAGAAGGCGTTTATACCCTGATCGGAGCCGAGACGGCGCAGGGATTGCCTAACTCGCAGATCTATTATTCATTTATCCGTGGAGCCGGGAAACAGTATGGCGTAAACTGGTTCGGTAATGCTTCCGTATGGAACCGATGGGGACATAAGACATACGATTCGAACGCGACCAATATCGATGATGATTACAATAGTGGAGGCCCGTTGAAAGGAACCTCTCTCGGATTGCTCAAGCGTTTGATCTATACCCATTTGATGTATGATTGTGTGGCTGTCGGTTTTGAAGGGGCTATGCGGGTCGACGATAAGAAACTCAGCCCTATCGGAAAGATACAGCAGAGTGCGGTTAAATGGGTGGACAAATACGGTGATCCGGGTACGATGTACACACCGGTAGCATTGATGACCGATTTCTTTTCCGGCTGGTCATTCCCGCGCCATTTATATTCGAGGCAGGCCTATAAAGTGTGGGGCAATCTGCCTTACGAGCTGCCGGATTATCAGACGGATGCCATGCTCGATATTCTGTATCCGGGTTATCAGGATGCTTCCTATTATAAAGATGAAAGAGGCTTTATCACTCCGAATCCTTACGGAGATATTGCCGACTGTCTGATGAGTGATGCCCCGCTGTGGGTATTGAAACAATATCCGGTATTGGTCATTGCCGATGAACTGCGTCCGGGGCAGGAGATTAATGATAAATTGAATGCCTATGTACATGCAGGCGGTCATTTGGTCATTACGGCCGGTTCATTGAAGAACATGCCGGATGGAATAGCCGGTATCCGTACCGGAGAAAGGACAAAGGTATGTACTGCACCGATCACATATAAAGGTGAGTCATTCAAGGAGCGTGCTCCTTACACATTAGCCGAATTAATCTATCCGGCTTCCGCCACTGTATTGCAAAAAAGTAATGAACTTCCGGCTGCCATCGAACTGAATGCCGGCAAAGGAAAAGTAACAGTGCTCGCTTCTCCGTATGGTGTTACGGAGCAACCACAATGTGAATTGCCTGTAAAGGTGATGGAAGAAAAGCCGTTGGATAAACCTTATCCTATACTGAACCATACGAAAGCACTGATGGAAGATATTTTTGCCTCTGTGCAACTGTTTGAGACCAATCCGGAGTTAAGTCTTGTGACTTGTTCCAGAGGAAATGGCGAATATACAGTTTTGATTTCCAATGAATCCTGGGAACCGAAAGTGTTTTCGATTGGTACAAAGACAGGCAAAATTGTCTCTATCAAAGAATTACCAACTGATTGCTCGGAGATGCAGGCTGTAGGCTATACACCTAAGGTGATGCTGAACACATCGTTTGGTAAAAACACAGCCCATACGATAGCCGGTGGAAATGTCCGTATTTTCCGTGTCCGCCTGGATGATAAGGCAGATGTGACGGTTATGCCGGAAAGTACTCCGGTTCCGAATACGACCGGACGGGCGCTTGTGCTGCGTAATATTTTGGATGTGAAGGAAGAAATCCTTTCACGCCCGACATTCTTCGAACATTATGACCGTGTCGTGATCGACTGGCGTTATCTGCATAATCGGGAAAAAAAGGCTTTGAAACAGGAAGCCGGCTGGCTGGGACGGCAGAAACTGAAAATGACGGTCGATCTGACTTCGGGGCTAAACTTGTATCCGGATTTGAGAATTGTAAATAATGATCCTCCTTTCTATCAGAAGAGTATGGAGGTGATGAAAGGTGTCATCGATAAGATGGAGATACTGGGAGCCGACGAATTATTGATTTCTACCCAGCGGACCATCGAAAATAATTATACGATGGAACAGTTCTATGCTTCGCTGAAAGAATCCTTCCAGGTATTATCTGATTATGCGGCAAAGAAAAATATCCGTTTATTGTTGAGACAGTCCGTCGCACGTACGCCTGATACGATAGAAGGACTTCAGAAGCTGGTAGGGGAGGTAAACCGTCCGAACTTTACCCTGACACCGGCTCTGTCGTTGCTGTTGAATAATGAAGCCGGTCTGGATGCAGATTTGAATCGCCTGAAACAAATGGAGATCAAAGATATTCTTATTTCCGCACCGGAAAAGGATATTCATGATCAATTGTGGAATACCAATGCTCCGATATATAAATCCGATAAAGCAACACTTATCCGTAAAATACTGGCTGCATTCCCGCAGGCGAATTATATTATGGATGGTCTGTATGCTTCGCAGGATGAAGAGTATTTGGATGGAAAAGCGATGGACGAATTTGTTACTAAAAATAATCATCTATGTGGAAAAAATTATTGATTACAGGATGTGTGACCTTCAGCTTGCTGAGTGGAGGGATGCTATCCGCACAACCCAGTTGTGAGACTAAGGAGGAGGTTACCTCCGAACAACTTGACAGGACCCAAAAGGGACTGGTTGCCATGATGAAGGAGTTAAAGAATGACTCTTATTTTCAGACAGAGCTGGATAAGGCTGCTGTCCTGGCAAGTCCATCCGGGCGAATGGCGGCTTATAAGGATTTGGCAGCCCGCTTACTGTCTGTTTTGGAGATACAGGCTGAGCTGGAATGGATGAAGCCGGAAGCCATTCAGGAGGCTTTAGGTATCATGAAAAAAAGTTCCGGATTTGATGCAGCATTGGCGGATAAACGCTTCGGTGAATTGAAATCATTGCTGGCTGGTGGTTTTGACGGTATTTATACCGGAGATACTCAGGCTATCGACAAGGCAAATAAAGCATTGACTTTAAAACGAAAGTTGATGCTGATGAGCCCGGATGTGAATGTCGACAAAATGTTGACGGTTAAGTTCGATTTGGGAGAAAGAGCTAATTTCGTTGGAGCAGGTAGTTTGGGTATCCAGCCGAATAACTGGTCGAATCTGAGTTCTGCCAGCCGTAAGAACTTTAAGGCCCAACTGGTTGAAGTGTCCGGTCTGCAAAGTGGCGAATTGAACGAGAAAGTACTTTATAAACCGGCAGTCGAAGGTTCTTCCGTTACTGACCTGGTATTGAACTGGGACGGAAAACGTTTGATGTTTACCGCTTTGGATACGACAAGGAGATGGCAGGTACATGAATTGGATATCAACAACGGAGAAGCTAAACAGATTACTAATATCCTGGAACCGGATCTGGAATTTTTTGATGCCACTTATCTGCCTGACGGACGTATGCTGGCGATTTCCAATATTGGTTATCAGGGAGTACCTTGTGTAAACGGTAGTGATGCGGTAGGTAATATGGTGTTGTATAATCCGGATAATGGAGATATGCGCCGTTTGACTTTTGACCAAGATGCGAACTGGCATCCGGTAGTGATGGCAAACGGAAAAGTAATGTACGTCCGTTGGGAATATACCGACCTGACACACTATTTCTCCCGTATCGTTATGCATATGAATCCGGACGGGACGGAGCAGAAGTCACTGTATGGCAGCGGTTCCATGTTCCCGAACAGTATTTTCGACGTGCAACCGTTGCCGAAGCGTACCAACCGTTTCGTCGGAGTTATCTCCGGCCATCATGGAGTAGCACGTTCCGGTCGTCTGATGATCTTTGATCCGGCAAAGAGCCGTAAGGAAGAAAAGGGAATGATCCAGGAATTGCCTTTCCGTGGTCGTCCGATTATTCCGGAAGTAAAAGATGAACTGGTGAACGGCGTATGGCCGCAGTTTATTAAACCGTATCCGCTGACGGACGAGACATTTCTCGTAACAGCCAAATTGTCTCCGTATAGCCGCTGGGGTGTTTACCTGGTGGATATTTACGATAACTTGACATTGGTTGCCAATGCGGATGATGCCGGTATGATCTATTCCGTTCCGGTAAAGAGTACACCGGTTCCTCCGGCTATTCCGGATCGTATCAAACCGAATGAAAAGGAAGCGACTGTATTTATTCAGGACATTTATGAAGGAGAAGGATTGAGAGGCGTGCCTCGCGGGGAGATCAAGTCGTTCCGTGTCTATGCTTATGAGTATGCTTATCGCCGGACATTGTCCGATCATTATAACCATGGTATTCAGGCAGGATGGGATATCAAACGCCTGCTGGGGACTGTCCCGGTGGAAGAAGACGGCTCTGCTATTTTTAAGATTCCGGCCAATACGCCTGTTTCCTTGCAGCCGTTGGATAAAGACGGACGTGCCGTACAATGGATGCGTAGCTGGCTGACCGGTATGCCGGGCGAAGTCGTTTCGTGTGTCGGTTGCCACGAAGACCAGAATACGATCCCCGTTCCGAAGCGGGTGCAGGCTTCTACCCGTAAACCTCATGAACTGACGATTGCCGACGGCGGAGTCCGTTCATATGCGTTCAAATATGAGATTCAGCCGATACTGGATCGTGCCTGCGTAGCTTGTCACGACGGTAGCAAAGCCGGACGCCCGAACTTTAAGGATACGACATCTGTAGGTATTACCGACTGGAGCGGTACACGTTATTTTCAGAAGAGTTATCTGGCTTTCCATCCTTACGTGAACCGACAGGGACCGGAAGCGGATATGTATGTTATGAGCCCGTATGAATATCATGCTTCTACCAGTGAGATTGTCCGTATGTTGGAACGGGGTCATTATAATGTGAAACTGACTGACAGTGAATGGGATCATCTGACTACGTGGATCGATATGAATGCATCCGGACGCGGTGAGTTCGATGCGGATCCGCTGAATGGCTACGACCAGTATGAACGTCGTATTGAACTGACTAATAAATATGCGAACAATGCCGGTGTGGACTGGCGCAAAGAGTTGGCTGATTATGCTTCTTATCTGAAGGGCAAAGGGGAAATCCGTCCGGAAATGCCGGAAAAGATGGCTCCGGTAAAGCATAAAGAGGTAAAGATGAAAGGCTGGCCGTTGACGACTGAAGATATTCAGAATCTGTTGTCAAAGGAAACAGGACTTCGGAAAGAGATTGAAGTGGCTGATGGCGTAAAGATCACTTTCGTACGCGTACCTGCCGGTAAGTTTGTGATGGGAACGAATGACGGTTATCCGGATCAGGCTCCTGCATTCAAGGCCGAAGTAAAGAAGGGTTTCTGGATGTCGGAAAAAGAGTTGACCAACGAACAGTATAATGCGTTGGTTCCGGAGCATGACAGTCGTATCTATGCACAGTTTTGGAAAGATCATACAACTCCTGGTTATCCGGCCAATAAGCCCAACCAGCCGGTTATCCGTGTCAGCTACGAAGAAGCTATGAAGTATTGCGATATGCTTTCAGAAAAGACCGGATTGAAGGTGACGCTTCCGACAGAAGTGCAGTGGGAGTGGGCTTGTCGTGGTGGTAGTGACCAGCCGTTCTGGTATGGTGCGATGGATGCAAACTTCGGTCCTTATGAGAACCTGGCGGATGTTCAGTTGGAAAAGATGGCGGTGACGGGTATCGATCCGCAGCCGATGGCAAAGGATAATCCCTGGTTCCCGTATTACAACTATCTGCCGAAAGTTGAGACGGTCAATGATGGAATGATGATTCCGACCGACGAATATAACTATAAGCCGAATCCGTTCGGACTGATCAACATGCATGGTAACCTGCAGGAATGGACTCGTTCGCTGTATGCTCCTTATCCTTACAGCGAAAAATCCCAGGCGACAGCCGATACCCGTCAGGTCGTGGCCCGCGGCGGTTCATGGGTTGACCGTCCGAAAGATGCTACAGCAACTGCACGCCGTGTTTATCTGCCCTGGCAGCGCGTTAATAATGTGGGGCTTCGCCTGATCATTGAGGACTGAAAATAAAAGATATATCTTTTGCAAACAAAATAAGGAACTTTCATCAACGAAAGTTCCTTATTTTGTTTGCAAAGCACCTATGCTTTTTTTATGCAGCTGTTATTTGTTCTGTAATAATATGTTTGTAAGTTCTTTAACGCCTTCGGAAGCTCCTTTCCGGATAAAGTGGATATCGTTGCGATAGGCTTTTACTTCTTTGGGGTCTATCAGGTAAATAGGCTGGCCGCGGCGTACGTAATTCAGTAATCCAGCAGCCGGGTAAACGTTGAGGGAGGTGCCTATCACGACAAAGATATCGCACGATTCGACCATACGGATAGCCGGGTCGATCATTGGGACTGCCTCGCCGAACCAGACAATGAAAGGGCGGAGCTGCACGCCATGAGGGTCTTTATCCCCGATATGGATATCCGGATTTTCCGGAGAAAGATCGTAGGTCGTATTCAAATCGCGTACGGAACAGGCTTTCATCAGTTCGCCGTGCAGATGGATCACGTCGCTACTTCCTGCCTGTTCGTGCAGATTATCGATATTTTGTGTAATGATATGCACCTCGAAGTCTTTTTCCAGTTCTGCCAGTCCGATATGTCCGGCATTCGGCTGGGTGTTCAGCAGTTCCCTGCGTCGCTGGTTGTAAAAGTTGAGGACTAATTCCGGATTGGCAGCAAACCCTTCGGGTGTCGCCACATCTTCCACCCGGTATTTTTCCCAAAGCCCGTCTGAATCGCGGAAAGTGGAAATACCGCTTTCGGCACTCATACCGGCGCCGGTCAAAACGACTAATTTCTTTTTCATAAGGCAATCGTTCTATATCAATATCAGCAAAGATATGTGTTATGGGTTTATCCCAGATTGTTCAGTATATCTGTCTTTCCTTCTTGTACCAGGCGGTAAATCATTTCACCGAACAGAGTATTTACCCAGGCAAACCAGGAACGGGTGAACTTCTTAGGATCGTCTTTGTGGAACGATTCGTGCATGAAGCCGGTATCTCCGTCTGTGTCGCGGAGCATTTTTACGCAATGGCGTATTTCTTCGTTGTCGCTGGTGGTGTTACAGCGCATGATGATGCTCATCGGCCAGATATAGTTGAAGCCGATATGCGGACCACCGATGCCTTCACCGGCTTTTCCCTTGTAGAAATAAGGGTTCATCGGGCTTAAAACCAGTTTACGGGTATTCTGGTAAACCGGATCATTCACGTCGATACAACCCAGGTAAGGCATAGCCAGCAGGCTGGGGACATTGGCATCATCCATAAATACATGGTTATAGAAACCGTCTGCTTCGAAAGCATATACTTTGCCGAATTCCGGATGCTCGACAATTCCGTATTTCTCGATGGCAGCAGCTACTTCGTCGGCCAATGAGTCGCACTGACGGGCAAAGTCGTTATCCTTTTTGATGTCGCGCATCATCTCTGCCAGCTGGCGGAGTGAAGTGACAGCAAACATATTCGACGGGATCAGGAAGCCGAACAAGGTGGCATCGTCAGACGGACGGAAAGATGACACGATCAGTCCGACAGGATTTACCGGACTTCCGTAACCGTCGTTCAGAAGCGTATCCCCCTGGCGGTCTGTCTTACGTGAGAAACGGTACGGACCGAGACTGTCTTTGCGTTGTTGTTCGATGAATGTTTTGTAGACAGTCTTCATAGCCTTGTCCCATTCAGCATCGAAAGGAGAGATGTCGCCGGTCTTCTTCCAGAAATGGTAAGCCAGACGGATCGGGTAACAGAGCGAGTCGATTTCCCATTTGCGTTCGTGAAGCTCTTTTTTCATGGCTGTCCGGTCCTTTTCCCAAGGGCTGCCGTCGGGACCTTCGTTGAAGCCGTTGGCATACGGGTCGATGTTAATGCACCAGGTCTGACGGTTGATAACACCTGCCAGCATGGTTTTTACCGCCGGATCTTCGTTGGCGAATTGAATATGCGGGAAAACTTGTGCCGACGAGTCGCGCAGCCACATGGCGTGGATGTCACCTGTAAGGACGAACGTGTCGGGCTTGCCGTTTATCATCTTATGCTCGCAAGTCGTATCGAGTGTATTGGGAAAGCAGTTTTCGAACATCCAAGCCAGTTTCGGATCTTTCAGCTGTGCTTTGGTAGTCTGGATAGCCTTTTCGACAGCAGTGGATGTAAACTGCCGCTTTTCCGGTGCCGGACGTTGACACGTGTACTGTAATGTGTTAGATGCAAGAGATGCTCCGGAGGTAGCCGACTCTGTTAAATGGGCGAACGATTTCTGCCCGACCAATAGACCTGCCAGCGACAGACCTCCGGATTTTAAAAAGTTTCTACGTGTAGTCATGGGTTTATATGTTTTATTGATTGTTATTTGTATCCGTCAAATGACATTGAATCATTGAATTGGCGGGTAAAAATAAGCATCTTTTCCATTAAAACCAGTACATTCCCGTAAAAATATTATAACCACCTTTCTCTGCACCTCCTTTTTCATTGCTGGGACTCAGCCGCTGACAACAGCGGTTACCGATAAATGAAATCCTGCTTATTGAAAATAGCTATGTTCTTTGATTACTACGCCTTTATCGTCGAAATACACTTTCTTGTCTTTTCCCTCACGCGTTTCCAGTATCACTTTATATTTTACATACGTGCTGTTGTTGGATACGTAAACCGATTTGATCCGACAATCCTGATAGACGTTATTTACTCCTTCCTGCAGTATTTGGGGAATGGCTGTAATGTCTATTTCGTAAAACTTATCCTGATTCTTCACTTCCGTTTTGCTATTATCAACTGTGTTTTGTGCTTGAATTTGTGACGTACATACGGAACACATGGCAATCGCTGCCATTAAAATAATCTTTTTCATACTTTTCTTTTTACTTAAAACCTAAAACTAATACCTATTTTGCCTTTTGCTCTTATTCTTCAATATCTGTGCCAAAAGGGACAGGAAAAGCCTATTTGGGAGCAAGTAACTGAAAATTAGAATTTATATATTGGAATAAGAACTCAGATAAAGAAGGTCCTGCCGTTGAAGGTGTGGAATTTTTCCATATTTATGTGACATATTCTACACAAGGACTGCCTTTCTTCTGAAATGCGGGAGAGTTTCAAAAAAATCGTATCTTTGTACGAATTGTGATAGAAATAAAAGATGAAACAAACGAGTATAATAATCACTATCTTCTCGATTCTGCTGTTGACGGCTTGTGTGACTAAACAGACGGATGAGAAAATTGTAACGGTTACGATCGAGCCCCAGCGTTATTTTGCAGAGCAGATTGCAGGGGATAAATTCAAGATCAATTGTGTGGTCCCTGCCGGGCAAAGTCCTGAAACATACGATCCTACTCCCCAGCAGATGATCCAGGTCGGCAGAAGTGTCGCATACCTGCAAATCGGACATATCGGTTTTGAGCTGGCGTGGATGGATAAGATACGTGAGAATAATCCGAAACTGACGTTCTTTGATACTTCGGAAGGGTTTAACCTGTTGAAAGAGACAGAGGAAGAACACGACCATGATCATGGTACACACGATCATGATGCCCATGCCGGAGAGGGAACGCATCACCATCATCATCACGGTGGCGTGGACCCGCATATCTGGAGCTCCATTGCCGGGGCTAAAGCGATTGCCTGGAATACATTGAACGCTTTTATCGCGTTGGATCCGGATAATACGGATTATTTCTGGCAGAATTATAATAAATTATCGGACGAGCTAGATAAAACGGATGCGGAGATCAAAAAACTGCTCGATCCGCTGACTGACCGTACATTTATTATTTACCATCCGGCACTGACCTATTTTGCGGGTGAGTTCGATCTCACGCAGCTTTGCATCGAGATGGATGGCAAAGAACCTTCGCCAGCCCAGTTGAAGCAACTGGTGGAAACGGCTCGTACCAATAATGCCCGTGTCGTATTTATCCAGCAGGAGTTCGACCAAAAGAATGCCGAACTGATTGCCAGGGAAACTGGTTGTAAACTGACGGTGATCAATCCGCTGGCTTATGACTGGCCTAAAGAAATGATTCATATAGCAAAAGCATTGGCAGATGGACAAGCTCATTGAAATAGATCATATAACAGCCGCTTATGGGAATAAGGTTGTTTTGAAAGATGTCTCCCTGACCGTGTGGAAGAATGATTTCCTGGGAATAATAGGACCTAACGGGGGAGGTAAGACTACTTTGCTGAAGGTGATCCTCGGATTGCTGCAGCCGGTATCCGGTGCCATCCGTTTCTTTCGGGACGGGACGGAAGTTTCTTCTTTACGGATCGGTTATCTGCCGCAGTTGAATAACATAGACCGTAAATTCCCTATCTCTGTCTGGGAGGTGGTCGCTTCGGGACTGGCAGCAGAAAAGCCCCGTTTCCGTTCGTATACGGACGCTCAGAAAAAGCGTATCGAAGAGGTGATCCATCAGATGGGATTGGAAGACCTGTACACCCGTTCGATCGGTGAGTTGTCGGGAGGACAGTTACAGCGTGTTTTGCTGGGACGTTCTATCGTTTCCCGTCCGCAGCTTCTGATCCTGGACGAACCGAATTCGTATGTCGATAAACGCTTTGAATCTCGTTTTTATCAGTTACTGGAGGAGATCAATAAAGAGAGTGCGATCATTCTGGTATCTCATGACATCGGAACGGTGCTGGCGATGGTCAAGAATATCGCCTGCGTGAACGAGACGTTGCACTATCATCCCGGCGCGGATGTATCCGAAGAATGGCTCGGTGAGAAATATGCCTGTCCGATCGAATTGATCGGGCATGGTAATTTGCCGCATCGCGTATTGAAAACACACGAACATTAATATTCTTTTCCATGTCGCACACACTTTGTTTAATCTCACTGCCGGAAATCGGGTTTATTGTCGGTATTGCCGTAATTCTGTTCGGATGCAAGGCGGTCATGCAGAATCCTTTTATCTCCCGCGGACAAAAAATCGTATGGATACTGATCATCGTTGTATTGAACTGGATCGGACTGTTATGGTATTACTATACCTATTATATGAAGAATAAAGACTAAGATATGAAGATATTGATTACAGGAGCAAGCGGATTTATCGGTGGCTTTTTGGTAAAAGAGGCGTTGCGCCGGGGATATGAGACGTGGGCAGGAATACGTGCTACGAGTAGTCGTGAGAACCTGCAGGATGAACGGATTCGTTTTATCGATCTGAAATATAATAACCGGGAGGCATTGACTGCCCAGTTGGCTGATTTTGCCCGTGAACAGGGAGGATGGGATTATGTAATCCACAACGCCGGACTGACCAAGACGTTGGATAAACGAAACTTCTTCCGTATTAATGCAGAGAATACGCAAAATCTGATAGAAGCATTGGCAGCAGCTGATTGCCAGCCGAAAAAATTCCTGTTGATGAGTAGCCTGAGCAGCTATGGACAGGGAGATGAAAAGACGTTCCGCCCGATCCGCCTGGATGATCCTCAGCGACCGGACACTGCTTACGGGCAGAGCAAGTTGGAGGCGGAGAACTTAGTGCGTAACCAATCCTATTTCCCTTATGTGATTCTGCGTCCGACCGGTGTGTATGGTCCCGGCGAGAAGGATTATTTTATGGAGATTAAGAGTGTGAAGTCCGGATTTGATTTTGCAGTGGGACATACTCCCCAGCGTATTACCTTTATTTATGTAAAAGACCTGGCACGGGTAGCTTTCCTGGCGTTGGAGAATGAAGCGATACGTAACCGGCATTATTTTGTCGCGGACGGAGATGTGCATACCGACGAATCCTTTGCCCGGATGATACAGGAGCTATTGGGCAAGAAGCATGTGCTGCATGCCCGTATCCCGTTGGGGCTGGTGAATGTGGCATGTCATTGTTCCGAATGGATCGGCAAGTTTTTGAATAAAGGTATGACATTGAATACTGATAAATATATCATCCTGAAACAGCGCAACTGGATTTGTGATGTCGCGCCGCTCCAGGATGAATTAGGTTTTACTCCTGAATATCCCTTGCGTAGAGGGTTGGAGGAAAGTCTTGAATGGTATCGGAAAGAGGGATGGCTATGATCCGTTGTTATCCGGTAAGGACCGGATAAACGGGTTGGTCAATCCACTTTCTTTACGGAACCTAATCCTGCTTTATCCACATTGACGGTAGGATCTCCTTTATATTTTACGGTTCCCATTCCGGCTATCTCGGCACTGATTTTATCTTTGGTATATGTTTCGATCGTTCCTTTACCTGCTATCTCGCATGATAAAGTCGAAAGTTCATAATCAAAAGCATGCACTTTACCCATGCCGGCAATCTCGAATTCAGCCTTTTCGCCCACCCCTTTCAGGTTGAATGTGCCTTTCCCGGCTATTTCACCTTTAAGTACTCTTGCATACAGGGCATCGGCGTTCAGTGTGCATTTGCCGGCTGTACCTATTTCCATTTGGTCGACGGTCACTGTATCTCTTAACTCTATTATCGTGCTGCCTGCCGTATTGAATTCTACTTTCTCACCGGATGCGAATTTACCATTCAGGTTAAATACTTTAATCCCGCTCATATCGGCTTTTTTCAATGAGGAGGAGTGCGTAGTGATCGTAAATTCGGTCGGGCGGAACCGGATCTGTTTCTTACCACGTTCTTTAGGACGGATAACTAGTTTCTCCCCATCTGTCTTAAATTCAAACAAATCGTAAATATTCTGGTCGACTGTGACAGTCAGCGTCGGAACCGACTCCTGCTGTGAATAATTGAATATGATTGAAGAGCCCTGCACATCAATTTCATCGAAATTGGTGATATCGATTGTCTGGGTAATTACGTTTCCATCACCTCTGACGGACGGCATGAAGATACATCCCAAAGTTAGCAACAGGATAACGGACAGTACAGATAAATAGAGTGTTTGTTTCATATCGTTTTATTATTTTACTTCTTCTACGGAGCCTTTGCCCAATACCTTCTGCTGAACAGCTGTCGGCCCTTTGTAACGGATCTTGCCTTTACCGACAATGTTTGCTTTCAGATTATTGGTGGGATGAACTTCCATCGAGCCGTTTCCTGTCATTTTACAGCTTAGCTCGGGTACGGCAACTCCGAAAGCCATGATCTCACCGCTGCTGGTGATACTGTATGCGCCCTCTTTGGCTTCTCCCTTTTTCAGGTTGATAGTGCCTGAGCCATTGATGCTGCATTCCAGTTTGTCAGTCTGCAGTTCGTTGATAACCATATTGGCGCTACCCGAAACATTCAGGTCGAGCTTGCCCATTTTTACCGGCTCTTTCAATTGAACCAAACAGTTGGAGTTTGCATTGATTTTTAATTCGTCCCCGGTCAGCAGACTGTTTACCATGAAGTTGGCATTACCTGAAGCTTTCACTTCCTTGAGCCATTTAGAGTTTGTCTTTACGATAAACTTGGTATAATGGTCTACTTTAGCCCCTTTGAAACCTACTGAGAGTTCCCGGTCTTTGATATTGATATTGACATATTCATGCAGGTTCTCATCTACAGTCACTTCAATATAGGGTGCTGCATCCGATTGTTCATAATTGAAATCGATTACCCCATCGATTTTGATTGAATTGTAATCATCAATAGTGATCTTTTTACTGGATAGTTTTCCGTTACCTTTTACGTGGTCTGCTGCCTGAGCAGTGAATAACAATCCCAATAACATGATAATAGATAATAAACCTTTTGTTCTCATAATTTATTTGTTTAGTATTGCCTTTCCTTATAATAGACGTATCTTTTATACGACAGGTTACAAAAATAGGAGTAATTTAATTCAACTCCTACATTTGTTAAACATTTATAGGGCATTAAACGATAGAATTTTGGTCTATAAAATAACCCGGAGATTATCTTTTCACCGTGCGACAGTGAAAAGTAATTCCGGGTTTTCCAACTCCCAATATATTGATTTCTTAGTTTGCCGGATCGATATCGCTGGAACCGCTGGAATGTTTCTTAACTTTTGGATTCCCTTTGTATTTGATGTCACTGCTTCCGGAAGCTGATGCATTCAAAGATTCCGTAACTGTGATAAAAATATCGCTGCTACCGCTTGCCGAACATTCCAATGTCTTCAAGGTGAAACCATACCCTTTTATATCGCTGCTACCGCTACAGTTGAATTTTCCCTCGTTTGCTTTCCCATTCAGGTACAGGTCGCTGGAGCCTGAAGAGCGGGCTTCTATTCTGTGACATTCCAGATCGCTTGTTTTCAGGTCACTGGCTCCGCTCAGGTTGATCTTGCATAAATTGGCTATGCGCATCGGTTTTTCCAGGTATACGTCACTGGCTCCGGATGCGTTGATTTCAATATTATCGCCTGATAATGAACTTTTCAGGATAAAATCGATACTGCTGGAAACTCCCAGTTTCTTTAATTCAGTAGAATGGGCTTCTATAGTCAATCTGCTGGGGATGATTTTGGTTCCTTTCTCTGTTTCTATTTTTAATATACCACTTTCTATTTTGAATTTGAGAAGTGGAAGTAGATTTTCATCTATCGTGATCTTTAGACCGGATTTTCCATTCTGTTGGGTATAATTAACTTGTGGAGATTTATTTTTTCCGGAGAAAAAGCTTCCGTTAATCTCGATGCCCTGGCCTACTATCAGACCGCTGTAATCGGCTATCTGTATTTCTTTGGTGATAATATTACCGTTCCCTTTGGTCTTTTGTGCGTAACAGCCGACCGTACCAAGTACTACTAATACGATGATGGCTAATGCTAATTTTTTCATGACATTTATTATTTAGTTTGTTCTTTTAATTTGCGTCTTTCAGTTTACCTGATCCGATGATACTTTTGCTGGTCGTCGGATTGCCTTTGTAATAGACATTGCCGCTACCCACAATGTTGGCCTCCAGCTGGTTTTTGGTGTAAGTCTGGATATTACCGCTACCGGCAATATTACATTCTGTTTTTTCTGTGATACAATCGAATGCTTTTATGTTGCCGCTTGCCGCCAGGTTGTATTCGGCACGGCTTGCTTTGCCTGTAATTCGGATCGCTCCGCTGCCCGCTAAACTGCATTCGATCGTATTCAGATTGATATCCGATGCAACGACGCTTCCTGAACTGGCTAGGTTGATCTCTATCTTGTTGCCTTCCGCCTTTTTCTTCAAAAGAATATTGCCGCTGCCAGCCATGTTGATCTCCAGCTTCTCTACATGTATCGGACTGGCAATAATGAAATCGCCAGAAGAGACTACGTTCAGCTCTTTTAGTTCGCGCGAGTTGCTGATGACCTTGAAAGTGGTCGGTCTCAGATTGTATGTATTACCGTTACGGCTGTTTTCTTTTACCTTTTTCGGGCCGACTTTCAGCTCTTTGCCGTCCACTTGCATTTGAAGCAGCGGAAGCAGGTTCTCGTCGATTTGCACTTCCAGGTAAGGAGCCGCGTCCGATTGTTCGTAAACGAATTCCATAACTCCGACTGTCGATATCTCGTTATAATCACTGATGGAAATTCTTTTTGTAATGACATTTCCGTTGCCGGACACTGTTTCTGTGGTGCGGGCAAATCCTGTCAGGGTAACCAGTAAACAAGCAATAAGGAGTGATACTTTTGTTTTCATCTAAATTGTTTTTAGTTCTTTATCTTATAAGACGAAGCTATCGGTGGAAAGGTTGCAGATTCAGTGAATTATTTTTCAAAAAAGAGAGGGTGCGCAAACAATAAAAAAACCGCGATCCGAAATAATAACGGATGCGGTCTTTTTGCTTCCCAACGAAGCAATCTCACGATTCCTCCTTTGCAAAGACTTGTTAACCTTAGATCTAAAATACTATGAAAAAAACTCGATGCAAATATAAGAGGAAATATATTATATGCAATGTTCTATTGTATCATTTTATTGTAATTTTGTCACTTTATGACGCAAAAGTTACATATTTTGAACGATTTATTCCGTGAGGCCGAACTTCTCTGTGATAGAATCCATTATGTCAAACAGTTCGGTAACCGTTTCCGCACGAAGCATAGCAACGCGTGTCGGTTTGAAATCGGAAATACCCTTGAACAGGGGAGTGGCTGCCAGGTGACGGCGGATGTGTAAAATGCCGCGTCGTTCGTCCAGTCTTTCCACACTTTGCATGACCTGTTGCTTGAGGATATCCAGATACCAGGAGAACTTCTCTTCCGGCAATGCTTCTCCGGTGGTCAGGTAATGTTTTACTTCACGGAATATCCAAGGACGTCCGATACTTCCGCGACCGATCATCACGCCGTCCACTCCGTAATCTTCGAAACGCTGTTTGCATATTTCTGCTGATGTCACGTCACCGTTTCCGATAATGGGAATATGCATGCGCGGATTCTTTTTCACTTCACCGATCAGTGTCCAGTCGGCTTCACCGGTGTACATCTGGGCACGGGTACGGCCATGGATGGAAAGGGCGGCGATACCGCAGTCCTGCAATTGTTCGGCAAGGTCGACAATGATCCTATTGTCTGCATCCCATCCCAGGCGGGTTTTTACTGTGACCGGAATATTAACGGCTTTCACTACCTCTTTCGTTATTTCCAGCATCAGGGGAATATTACGAAGCATACCTGCACCGGCCCCTTTGCCTGCCACTTTCTTTACCGGGCAGCCGAAGTTGATATCTAGTATGTCCGGACGGGCGGCTTCGCATATCCGGGCAGCTTCCACCATCGCTTCCACTTCTTTACCATATATCTGTATTGCTACCGGTCGTTCGTCCTCGGCAACGGTTAGTTTCTCCTGTGTCTTGTTCACGTTGCGGATCAGTGCATCGCTCGATACAAATTCCGTATATACCATGTCGGCACCGAAACGTTTACACATCAAACGGAAAGAGATGTCCGTCACATCTTCCATCGGTGCCAGGAATACCGGATGTTCACCTAAATCTATTGAGCTTATCTTCATACCTTCTTATTATAGACTGCAAAAGTACTGCTTTTTCCGCGAAGAATTATGATAGAATAGTCTCCAATATATAATCTACTACGTTTTATAGTAGATTAACTATGTTTTGTAGTTGTATTACTGGAAAATATAGTTATATTTGGGCATTCCTTTAATAAAACGACAGATTATGAAACGATTGACATCGAAAGAAGAAGAGATATTAGGCTATTTTTGGGCGAAAGGACCTTTGTTTGTCCGCGAATTGCTCGACTTGCAGGAAGAACCTAAGCCACATTACAACACGCTTTCCACCATTGTCCGTACCCTCGAAGAGAAAGGATATATCGGTTATAAAGCTTTTGGGAATACGCATCAGTATTATGCCCTGATCTCGGAAGACGAATACCGCAGGAAGACACTAAAGCAGGTTGTCAACAAGTATTTTGATAATTCTTATACCCGTGTCGTCTCTACGCTGATCGAGGAAGAGGCGTTGACACTGGATGAATTGCAGGAATTGATCCGACAGATCAAGAATAAATAAATGACCGGATTATGGGCACTTTACTTCTGTACATATTAAAATCCACCATTTGCCTGACCCTGTTTTATATCGGGTTCAAGGCATTGTTGAGTAATGATACATTCTTTCGCTTCAACCGTTGGGTGATGTTAGGTGGAATGAGTATATGTATGTTGTTGCCTGTATTCGGAATAAAGACGGCTGAACCGTTGCTAATCCAGCAACCCTTTATGCATCTGGAAGAGATGATCATGGGAGAGGGGACAAACTCTGTGGCTCTTTCCGGCGGGGCTTCGGGGATGAGAATCGTTCCGGCTGTCGAACCAGCTGTGGCCGTTGATTGGGGACAGCTTTTATTTTTTGCTTATTTGATTGGGGTTCTGATTTGTCTGACGGTCACGTTGTTGTCGTTCCGGAAAATGTTTGTTCTTATCCGGAGCGGACGAAAGTTGCAACAAGAGCGTTATACGTTGATATTGACCTCGGATACTGTTTCCCCGTTCAGTTGGGGACGATATATCATCTTGTCCGAGAATGATTACGAAAAGCATCCCGATGAGATCCTTACCCATGAAAAAATACATTTGGAATCCCGCCACTCTGTCGATCTGCTCTTTATGGAAGTAATACTCTGGCTTCACTGGTTCAATCCGGCTGCCTGGCTGTTGAAACGCGAACTGAAGGATATCCATGAATACCAGGCCGATAAGGGCGTACTTGCTCAAGGCATCGATGCAACAAAATATCAACTGTTACTCGTGAAAAAAGCTGTCGGCTCCAGCCTCTACACTCTTGCCAACAGCTTCAATCACAGTAAAATTAAAAAACGTATTACTATGATGTTAAAAGGTAAATCAAACAATTGGGCCCGGTTGAAGCTGCTGCTCCTGGTTCCCGTAGGACTTATCGTCCTCAATGCTTTTGCCCGTCCGGAAGTGAACCGGCAGTTGGAGACGCTTATCCAAAGCAAAGATAAGGATACTCCGCCGGAAGAACAACAGGATTTGAAAGAATTCTTTAAAACGGAGCTGTGCAAGTATGTGAATGATACGGCTGTAATGGCTTCTGCCGATAAGACCGCTGCATTTCTGAAAAAGAATACGAACGTGTATGAACTGTTTATGAATGCAAACAGTGTCATTTTATTGAAGTTCGATAAGATTCTTTCGGTCGAGGAATTGCCGGCTGTGCTGCAAGAACGGTTTGCTTCTGAGAAAAAGAACGGAAAGCCTGTCTCTTTTTATTTTAAACAGGATATAAATACACCGAAAGAAAAGGTCGAGCGTGCGTTGGAAATAGTCAAAGAGGCATTCCTACAGCAACAGGCAACCGTTGGGACGGATAAAGCCCCTTTCCTTTTGTTTGAAGACGGTGTGCATCATATGCTTTATTCGACGGAGAAAAAGAAGATACAGTTGCCCTCTGATAATAAGAGTGTACTTCCTCCTTCTAGTCCGGACGGTACGATTTAAGATAGTAGAGGAAGGCTTTCAATACGCTTTCCTCTACTTGTTTCATGCTATACTTTTAGTCTTTTCATCACTATTATTTATTATTTTTCTCCTATATTTCTTTTCTTTTGAGCAAGCATAAAATTAATTTTTAGCATGGTCGAAATTAATTTTAGGCTAGCTCGAAATTAAATTCAAGCATGCCAAAAAGAAAAAATATACCGTACTTTGCAACTAATATATAACGACCAAAAAACTAAATAATAAGGAACAAAACATTAAAAGTTCGCAAGTGAGGCGACAGAGTATAAGTAGAAGCTTGTATCTTTGTCGCTTATGATAGGGATATTCTTTTTTATTTGTCTGCTAGTCTCCTGCTCTTCCGAAGCCGGACGGCAAGAGACCATACCTGCCGAATCACTTCTCCGGCAGGCTGCATTCTATGAAGAACGGTTACAATATCTTCCTGCTTTAGCGATGTATCAACAGGCAGCGAGATTGGCTGAAAAGGAAAAAGACAGCGTTGCTTTATCTTCTGTTTACCGGAGGATGGGAAATATATACCGGAACCAATCCTTGAAGCATGAAGCGTTGCAATGCGAAAAAAAGGCCTTGTCTTACATCAGTAATGCCAACGATTCCCTGCGGATGGGGCTTTATCGGGAAATAGGCGATATCCATGCCTTGACCGGAGAGGCGGATAGTGCATGCTATTATTATCAGATAGGCGGTTGCCGGATCAGTCAGGCAAAGATATTACAACAGGGAGGACGCTGCCGGGAAGCCGAACTGTTATTGAAAGAGGAACTCGAACAAGATATTTCCGAAGAAGAGAAAGCGGAGCTCTGTCTGGCATTGGCTGACCTGAAAATATTTTCAGGCGAATTGGAAGAAGCAGAGGACTATCTAAGCCATGTGCCCGCTTCCCATCCACATGTATATGCTTCCCTGTCCCGGATTGCCGAGAGACGTGGAGACAGTCTGCAGGCTGACTTTTACCGAAAAAATTATTCCCATTATTTGTCTTCCCTGCGGCAGGAGAAAGAACAGAATCAGATAGCCCAGCTTCTTTTTACTTCTGAACAGAGAGTGTGGGAGAATCGTTTGTCGAATGCCGAAAAGACACAAAAAGGACAGGTCTTTTTCTGGATCGGTCTGCTGGCCGCTTGTGGAATCGGGGGCTGGAGCTATTTCCGTTACTGGAAGAAGAAGACTGTTGTTGCGTTGTCTGAAATAGAATTTCAATCATCTGAAGTGTATCAGCGTTTCCACAGAAAAGAAGAATGGAAGCCGGCTCCCAAAGACTGGGAAGAGTTGCTGCAGGCGGTGAACGGCACCTACCCCGAATTTCGTGAACGGCTGAAGAGGAAGATCCCGAAATTAAGTGAACAGGAATGGCGCATGTGTTGCCTGATTAAAATGGATGTTCCCCCTTCGGTAACCGCCATGCTGCTGTGTTGTACGAATCAGGCTATTTCGATGCGCCGTGTCCGCCTGTATCAGAAAATGACGGGAGAAAAGGGGACACCGGAGCTATGCGATGCCTTTATTCGTGATTTTTAAGCAGATGTGAACTGATGTGAAACCGAGAAAAGAGGCTTTCTTCTACTTTTGTCTGAAAAAAAGCGTATGAAAAAGGTATTGTTCGGGCTCATGGCAGCCATTCTTATTAGTACCGGATGCGGATCGAAAAAGTCTTCCGGTGAGTTGCTTCAGATCGATCTGACGGCAAAAGACTTTGCTTCCGGTCAGGTGGAAATAGCAGACGAGATAGAATCGGTCGAATACATTCCCCTGGAACTGACGGATGAATCTTTGATCGCCAATATATTGGATATAGCGGTTACCGATGAGTATATATTCGTTTATTCTACCCGTCAGGATGGTGTGTTGCAGTTCGACCGGAAAGGTCATTTTCTTCGTCGGATAGCGAAGACAGGAAACGGCCCGGGGGAAACGGGGCAGATCATATCGTTCACGGTTGATGAAGAAAACCGTCTGTTCTGTGTCAGTGAGTACTTCTCTACCTCTTTTTATTCTTTTTACGGAGAGTTTATCAAGAAGATAACAAGTTTGCATCCTTATTCTTACCAGCTTTCCGTCGGACCGAACGTGATGGCCGAATTGGGCAGAATGTATGTTCCGTTGAATGTTCCGGGTATGTTCAGTCTGGGAATCTTTAACTGGGCGACGGATGATACGATCGCGCTTCGCCCGACCATTGGGAATATGAACCTGATGCCGTTGGAAGAAACCAGTCTGAAAGGATGGATATATAACGGAAGCATGGACGGTTGGTTTTGCTATTCAGAAGGAACCGATACGGTCTGGAATGTGAATGCCAAAACGATTTCACCGGCTTTCCTTGTCAACAACGGCTATTCTGCATCGGAGGAAAAGGAGATGCGTTCGTCTAAAACCGGAAACGCATCTGTCGACGGCACATACAGCGTTTTTAATATCTTCGAAACGCCCCGTTCTTATTTTGCTAAATGCTTCCAAAGCTCCAATGAATCTAAATTCTTTTTATATCGACTGGATAAGCAGACTGGTGCCTTGAGTCGTGAAGCATCAGATATTGACGCTATGGAACTATTCGAACACAACAGGGCGCTGACCGGCATCGGAGTCCGCAACGAAACGGACGGCGGACTTCCTGTCTGGCCTTTTTTCTCTTATCCGGCTAAGAAGCTGATGATACAGGTGAATACAGCAGTAGAAATTGAATATCTGAAAGAAAAAGATCCGAAGTTGAAGAAACATCCTGTGTTGCAGAAAATAACAGAAGAATCGAATCCGCTGGTCACTATTTATCATTTGCGCTAATAAAAGGCACGAATAAATTTTGCCTACAATAAAAGATCCTGTTTCTTTAAGAAACCAAAGTGTTCTTATTGAAACAGGACCGATTGTAAATTAAGGTTTGGTTAAAGTATTATGAATTCTCAAATGTTACTTTATTCTCTGCCGCCACCCAACGCATGATAGAGGTTTATCATGCTTTGTATCTCGGTGAACCGGTTGGCGGTTTGTGACAATTGTGCACTTAACAGTGATTGGCGGGCTGTCAGTACTTCCAGATAGGTATTTGTTCCGTATTCCATCAATAAGGAGGTACTCTGCAACGCTTTTTCCAAAGACGTAATTTGTTTCTCGTACAAGGCTGTCTTTGCTTTGCTGCTTTGGCAAGCCACCAATGCATCGTTGACTTCACTTCCGGCATTCAAAAGAGCCTGCTGGAATGCCAGGCTGGCTTCTTCCTGCTGGGCTTTGGCTATGCGATATTGAGCTGTGATTTGTCCTTTGTTGAACAAAGGCTGCGTCAATGAACCGACAGCCGATGCCAGGAATTTACCCGGATTGACAATCATGCCTCCGGCCGAGTTGGTCCAACCGGCGCTTCCGCTCAACACGATAGAGGGGTAGAAAGCTGCACGCGCTTGATTTGTTGCATAGAAAGCCTGTTCCAATGAACGTTCGGCTGAACGGACATCAGGACGGTTTGCCAACAACTGCATAGGGATTCCGACAGCTACATCTTCCGGGAACTGCTGTTCGGCCAATTTGCCGCGCTCGTACCGACGAGGAGTTTCAGCAAGCAATAACGAAAGGCTGTTTTCTACCTGATTGATTTGTTCTTTCAGGTTGACTATGGATGTTTGCACACTGTAGTAGGCAGCTTCCATTTGTGAAGTGGCTGCCTCGTTTGCTAAACCGGCATCCATCAATGCACGAGTAGAAGCTACCGCCTCTTTCCAGGACTCTTCCGTTTGTTGAGAGATTAATAACTGCTCATCCAGCATCAATAGCGTATAATAGGTGTTTGCTATTCCGGCAATCAGTTGGGTACGGATGGCCTGCTGATAGTCTTTGCTTTGGGCGTATAACGCTTTTGCTTGTTGCTTGGCATTGCGCAGACGTCCGAAAATGTCTAATTCCCAGCTGGCAGTGACAGGCAATGTATATGTTTGAGTTGCTTTGCCACCATCGAAACTGCTTACTGTTCCTTGTGGAGTAAGGGCCAGTGAAGGCAAAAAGGCCAGTTTTGCCGACAGCAATGATGCTTCCGCTTCTTCCACTCTCAGTTGGGCGGACAAAAGGTCTGTATTGTTTTGCAACCCCTGTTCGATAAGTGTTTGCAGCTGCGGGTCTGTAAAAAGTTCCCGCCAGTTGATATTACCGAAGTTTGTTGTATCATCGATGACCACCTCTTCTCCGTATAAATTATCCGGAGTTGTTGTAGCCGGTTGATATTTGGTGTATATGCCGCAACTACTAAGTAAGGCAGTTGCGGTTGTCAATACAATTATTTTCTTCATATATTAATTATTTTCATTGTTTAAACTGTCGCGCTCGGCTTGGCTTTTTTGTTTTTCCAACGCGACCTGGACATCGGTTTCCACTTCCATCGGCGGGCGAATCTTTTCTTGCAGATACTCGAAAATGATATAGAATACCGGTACAACAAACAATAAGGCCAATGTTCCGACAGCCATACCACCGACAACGCCTGTTCCCAATGAACTGTTACCGTTGGCACCGGCTCCGGAAGCGAACATCAGCGGAAGCATACCGAAAATCATGGTAAGTACGGTCATCAGGATCGGACGCAGACGGGCCTGTGCTGCCGAATAGGCCGATTCTACGATGCCCATTCCCTGGCGGCGACGCTCGATGGCAAACTCTGTAATCAAAATAGCCGTTTTAGCTAAAAGACCAATTAACATAATTACACCAGTCTGCAAGTAAATATTGTTTTCCAATCCGAATAATTTAGCGAACAGGAATGAACCCATCAAGCCAAACGGTACGGAAAGGATAACCGCCCAAGGCACAAGGAAGCTTTCGTAAAGACAAGCCAGAATCAAGTAGATAAGCAAGATACAGACGGCATAGATAAAGAGTGTTTGAGAACCTCCGCTACTAGCCTCTTCTCGTGCCATACCACCATATTCGTAACCGTAGCCTGTAGGTAACATTTGTGCGGCCACCTCTTCAATAGCTTTCTGTACTTCACCTGTAGAATAGCCCGGAACCGGATTTACATTCACTGTGATACAGCTAAACAGGTTGAAACGGTTGGCGACTTCCGGGCCTAACACGCGTTTGAGCGTTACAAACTGGCTAATCGGGGCCATTTCTGTACCGTTTCTTACGAACATGTTGTTCAGCGCTTGTTCATCCAAACGATATTCCGGTGAAGCCTGCGACATGACGCGATATACTTTTCCGAATTGGTTGTAGTTGGAAACGTAGGCACCACCGCAATAACTGCCCAGTACATCAAGCACTGTCGAAGGTGAAATACCCGCACGTTTACATTTGGCAGCATCTACATCCACTGCAATTTGGGGGAAGTTCATAGCATACGAAGTATAAGCCATAGCCACTTCCGGACGCTGGTTTAATGCTCCGATATATTGCATGGCTTTTTGGTAGAACGTGCCCATATCCCCTCCGGTACGATCCTGCAAGTTAAGCTCAATGGAGTTACCCATACCGTAACCCGGAATCATACCTGGCTGGAAGCAGAATATCTGCGCCTCTTTGATTTGAGCGAATTGTGCATTCAATCGGGTGATTACGGCATCGGAAACATGTTCGCTGCCTTTACGCTCACTCCAGTCTTTCAAACGGATGATAGCCATACCGTAAGATGTACCCTGACCAGCCAGGAAACCGTAACCGGCTACTCGGGAGTAGTGTTCTATTTCAGGGGTGTTTTTGAGGATGTTTTCTACCTTGTCCAACACCTTGGTCGTCTCTGCCAACGTACTACCCGGAGCAATCGCCACGTTGGCCATGATAGTTCCTTGGTCTTCCTGAGGAACAAGACCTGTTTTGGTACTGCTGATCAACCATCCTAATAAGACGATAGCTCCTACCATACCAACCCACACCATCCAACGGTGGTGGATAAAGAACATCACTCCTTTTTTGTATTTGCCCAATACGGCGTTGAACGAAGCATTATAAGCGGCGCGTACCCGTCCGTTGAAACTTTTGGCACTCTTGGTACCATCACTAGGACGCATCATCATGGCACAAAGAGCCGGACAGAGTGTTAAGGCACAAATCATCGAAAGACCTACGGAGGTTGCCATCGTCACGCCAAACTGCGTATAGAAGATACCGGATGTTCCTCCCATAAAAGTAACCGGAATAAACACGGCCATGAACACACATGTACAAGAAATAACGGCCATGGTTACATCCCCCATCGCATCTTTCGTAGCCTGATAAGCCGATTGATAACCGGCATCGAATTTGGCTTGCACGGCCTCTACCACCACGATGGCATCATCCACCACCGTACCGATGGCAAGCACCAATGCAAACAGGGTCAGGATGTTGATTGTGAACCCGGCAGCTGTTAAGCAAGCAAATGTACCGATCAGTGAAACAATGATGGCGATAGAAGGAATAAGCGTACTCTTGAAGTCCTGCAGGAAGAAATATACCACCAAGATTACAAGTATGATGGCGACGATCAATGTCTCTACTACATTATATATAGAAGCGAAAAGGAAGTCGTTGGAACTCATCATCGTGATAAATTCCATACCGGCGGGCAATTCCTTTTCTATCTCTTTCAATTCGGCGGCAATGCGTTCGTTTACTTCTGTCGCATTAGAACCTGCCACTTGGTAAATTAAGAATGTTACGGCAGGTTTACCGTCCATCTGACTGTCGAAACCATAGCTCAATGTTCCCAATTCTACTTTGGCCACATCTTTCAGACGCAACACGGAGCCATCTTCTTGGGCACGGACAACGATGTTTTGAAATTCTTCCACGCTTTTCAAACGTCCGCGATATTTCATGGTGTATTGGAATACATTCTTTGAGTTTTCACCTAATGAACCGGTAGGTGCTTCGATATTTTGTTCTCCCAGAATAGAAGTCACGTCTGAGGGTATCAATCCATATTGAGCCATACGTTCGGGATTCAACCAGATACGCATACTATAGGTATCGCCCAACTCCATAACGTCACCAACGCCTTCGATACGTTTGATACGTGGCACAACGTTAATATCCAGGTAGTTTCCGAGGAATGTCTTGTCATAGCGTCCGTTTGAACTGACAAGTGCATCGATTTGTAAGAAACTGGTCTGACGTTTCTGTGTGCTGACACCGATACGGGTTACTTCGGCAGGTAATAAACCTTGTGCTTTTGTTACGCGGTTTTGGACGTTGACGGCTGCCATATCGGGGTCTGTCCCTTGTTTGAAGTACACTTCGATAGTCGCCGAACCTGCATTGGTGGCTGTGGAAGTCATGTACATCATATTTTCCACACCATTGATACTTTCTTCCAGTGGCATAATGACACTGTTCATCACGGCATCAGCATCTGCTCCGGTATAGCTTGCCGATACATGGACCGTAGGAGGGGCAATATCCGGATATTGCTCGACCGGCAAGGTAAAGAGCGAAATGAGTCCTATCGCCAAAATAAGAATGGAGATAGATATGGCCATAACAGGCCGTTTGATAAAAATATTTCCTTTCATATTTTGCTGATTTATTTTACTTGTGTTCCTTCACGTACCAATCCGGCTCCTTCGGATACAATTTCTTCGCCGACCTTAAGCCCGTCGAGTACGATATATTCACGGCCGTCGCTGATTTCAGCAACGGTAATTAATGTAGAAACGGCCTTGCCATCGACTACTTTGTAAACAAGGGTTTTATCTTGCAAACGGACTGTTGCGCCTTGTGGGATAACGATGCAGTCTGTGTAGGTTTGCGGAATGAGTACATTGCCGGATGCTCCGCTATGGAGCAGGCGGGATTCATTCGGGAATACGGCTCTAACGCCTACCGTACCGGTTTTGCGGTCGATCACTCCGCTGATAGATTCAATTTTCCCTTTCTGCTCATAAACAGACTGGTCGTTCAGTTTCAATGTGACTTCCGGCATATTGGCCAACGCTTCATCCATGCTTTTGTACTGACGGCTCATGGCCAACAGCTGGTTTTCCGTCATGGAGAAGTACACATACATGTTTGAATTGTCGGAAACAGTTGTCAACGGCTGCGGAATATTGGCACTGACCAATGCTCCGGCACGATAAGGCAGCATACCGACTACTCCGTCGCTTGGACTTTTTACTTCTGTATAAGAAAGGTTGTTTTTTGCATTTAACTCCTGTGCTTCTGCCTGTGACAGTTGCGCTTTGGCTGTCAGGTAATTGTTTTGGCTTGTTTTCAGATTGAATTCGGAAACAACTTTTTTGGCAAACAGTTCTTTTGTGCTGTTGTAATTCAATTCGGCAGTACCTAAAGCTGCTTTTGCAACCTCAACGTTGGCTTGAGCCGTTTTCAAAGCTGCCTTATAAGGTACTTGGTCGATTACAAAAAGTAACTGTCCTTTTCGTACAACCTGTCCTTCTGTTACGCAGAGTCGTTCGATAGTTCCTGATACTTGCGGATAAATATCTATATCTTGGCGACCGCGAATAGACGCTGAATAGGGCATGGTCAGCTCCCTATTGGCTGTTGAAACTTTCATTGTTGCGTAAGACGCTTTCATCTGTGCATCCGACGTCTCTTTTTTACAGGATGTCATCCACATTGTCGTACAACCAATAATCATCATCAGCTGTATCCATCTTGCTTTTGCTTGTATCATATGTCTTAATTTGTTAAATGCCGCAAAATTAACAGATAAATGTGGGAAAAAAATTGTCTGAATGTCTATATAGATATTCTATATTTATAATATATAGGAATTTTAAGAGAATAAAATCTAATGAAATAAAATAAATATGTGATATTATTATGTGCATTGTCCGATGCCGGATAAAAAGTTAACTGGTTTTATCTTAGAAGTATGCGAAGAAAGCCGTATCTTTGTAGTTTCTAATTTAAAACCAAACAGCTTTGAACGAGAAAGATTTTGAAATAATGGCGCCGGTCGGCTCGTATGAGTCGTTGATGGCAGCTATCCAGGGAGGAGCCGACTCCATCTACTTCGGCATTGAAGGACTGAATATGCGTTCGCGCTCTTCCAATAATTTCACCACGGACGATTTGCGTAAGATTGTCTCCATCTGTAAGGAACACGGTATTAAGAGTTATTTGACGGTTAATACGGTTATTTACGGGGAAGACCTGGCATTGATGCGTGAAATCATCGATGCGGCAAAGGAAGCGGAAGTCTCTGCAATTATTGCGGCAGACGTGGCAGCCATGAGCTATGCGAACCGGATCGGGCAGGAAGTTCACCTGTCTACCCAGCTGAATATATCGAATGTGGAGGCGCTGAAGTTCTATGCCCAGTTTGCCGATGTGGTGGTGCTGGCGCGCGAATTGAATCTGAAACAGGTAGCCGAAATCTACAAACAGATTGTAGAACAGCAGATAACCGGTCCGAGAGGCGAACTGATCCGTATCGAGATGTTTGCCCACGGAGCCTTGTGTATGGCTGTTTCCGGTAAATGCTATTTGAGCCTGCATGAAATGAATGCGTCCGCCAACCGGGGTGCTTGCATGCAGATCTGCCGCCGCGGATATACGGTGAAAGATAAGGACAGCAATATCGAACTGGATATAGAAAACCAATATATCATGTCGCCCAAAGACCTGAAAACGATCCATTTCATGAACAAGATGATGGATGCAGGCGTGCGGGTATTCAAGATCGAAGGCCGTGCCCGCGGACCGGAATATGTGCGTCTCGTGACTGAATGTTATAAAGAAGCAGTGAAGGCTTATTGCAGTGGAACATATGATGAAGAAAAGATCGCCGTCTGGGACGAGCGTCTGAAAAGCGTCTTCAACCGGGGCTTTTGGGACGGCTATTATTTGGGACAGCGTTTGGGGGAATGGAGCAGCAAGTATGGTTCCGGTTCGACCAAAAAGAAAGTATATGTGGCGAAAGGCATCAAATACTTCAGCGGCATCGGTGTGGCTGAATTTGAAATGGAATCGGGCTCGCTGAAAGCGGGAGATGAGATTCTGATCACAGGCCCGACAACCGGTGCGGTGATGCAGACCATCGATGAGATACGTGTCGACCTGAAGCCGGTGGAAGAAACCGTAAAAGGCGAGCGTTTCTCCTTCAAAGTATCTGAAAAGGTACGCCCTTCCGACCGCCTGTATAAAATGGTACCTAACAACGATAAAGAACTGAAATAATGAAAGAGTATATTTTTAAACTGACAGACAAGGTGCGCGACTATGAATGCGACCTGCAGGGAGTAGTGAACAACTCCAACTATCAGCATTATATGGAACATACCCGTCATGAGTTCCTCGAATCGCTGGGCGAGAATTTCGGAGCCATGCACGATAAAGGGGTGGACGGCTTCGTCTCTCATGTGGAGATCGATTATAAAACATCCTTGAAGAGCGGCGACAGTTATATCTCCTGCCTGAATGTGTATAAGAAAGGCGTGAAACTGGTTTTTGAACAGGATATCTATCGGGCTTCGGACGGTGTGCTGGCTACCAAAGGGAAAGTTGAGTCTGTTGTTGTGCAGGACGGCAAGCTGACCCGCGGCGAATATTTCGACGAAATGCTTAAAAGGATACAGGATAAACTATGAGATAGATTATGACAGACAACCGGATTTACCAAATTGGCTTAACTATGATAAACGGGGTAGGAGATATCCTGGCCCGTCAGCTTCTGCAAACCTGTGGTGATGCGGAAGCCGTTTTTACGGAGACACAACATGTATTGGAGAAGATTCCGGGTTTCGGTTCGGCTACGGCCGCTGCTGTCAAACGCCCGGAAGTCCTTCTGCAAGCGGAAAAAGAGTTAGCCTTTATCGAAAAGAACCAGCTCACCTGTTATTTCCTGACAGATGAGAATTACCCGAAACGTTTGAAGGAGTGCTCTGATGCTCCGGTGCTTCTCTATTTTAAAGGCGGTGCCGATCTGAATGCTTCTCGTATTATCAGTATTGTTGGAACCCGTCATGCAACGGAGTATGGCAGGGCGATGACGGACGAACTGGTACACACCCTTTCGCTTTCTATCCCGAACTTACTGATCGTAAGCGGACTGGCTTATGGTATCGACGTATGTGCCCATCGGGCTGCGCTTAAAGCGAATTTGCCGACGGTAGGTGTACTGGCTCACGGGTTGGATCGTATTTATCCGCCTTCGCATCGTTCCGTAGCAGTGGATATGTTGGACCGCGGAGGTTTGCTGACCGAATTTCGTAGTGGAACGGAACCGGATAAGCCAAACTTTGTACGGCGTAACCGGATTGTTGCCGGTATGGCGGATGCGACGGTCGTGATAGAATCTGCCGAGAAAGGCGGCTCGCTGATCACTGCCGATCTTGCTTTCTCCTATGGACGGGATGTCTACGCATTTCCCGGTCGGGTAAACGATCTCCATTCAAAAGGCTGCAATGCCTTGATCCGGCAGAATAAGGCTGGGCTGATAACTTCCGCTTCCGACCTTATCTCGGCGCTTTGCTGGGATATAAAGGAAACAGCTTCTTCCCTCCCTGCTCAGACTGAATTGTTTTTCGGGGAAGATGAGCGGACAGCACCGGTAATAACCGTTCTCCGTGAAAGAGGCGAGATGCATATCGACCAACTGGCTGTTGCATTGAATCTGCCTGTCCGTGAACTGTCATCTTTGCTCTTTGAACTGGAGATGAACGGTTTGATCAGGACTTTGCCGGGAAATATCTACCGGCTTGCCTAACGGTTACATCTCATAACTTATTTCAATTAAAACAACCGCCTGTTTATATTGTTTTAGAGATGTTGATTGTTTCTTTTGTGTAAACAGGAAGTATCTTTATCTTTGTCAAAAGCATTTGAATATGGAATTGCGAACAGCGAATGTGATCAGATATATTATGCCTTTACGGGAAGGCGGTTCGTTGCCGGCTTTGGCTGAAGCCGACGATGAATATAAATATGTAGTAAAGTTCCGTGGCGCCGGTCATGGAACCAAAGCGCTTATTGCCGAACTGATCGGTGGTGAAGTCGCACGTGCACTAGGCTTTCGTGTTCCGGAGCTGGTCTTCCTAAATCTGGATGAGGCTTTCGGACGAACGGAAGGTGATGAGGAGATACAGGATTTGTTACAGGCGAGCCGTGGTCTGAACCTGGGATTACATTTCCTGTCGGGCGCACTGACATTCGATCCGGTAGTTAATAAGGTAGGAGAAAAGCTGGCCTCGCAGATCGTCTGGTTGGATGCCTTGCTGACCAACGTGGACCGTACGACCCGCAATACCAATATGCTGATGTGGCATAAGGAATTGTGGCTGATCGATCATGGTGCATCGCTTTACTTCCATTATTCATGGTCGAACTGGCACAAACACGCTTTGAGTCCGTTTATCCAGATCAAGGATCATGCTTTGTTGCCGGAGGCCGGTAAGCTGGAAGAAGTGAATGCCGAGTTCGAACGTTTGCTTACTCCGGAAAAGGTTCGTGAGATCGTCTCCCTGATTCCGGACGACTGGCTGCATTGGAGTGAAAGTCCCGGTATGCCGCAGGAGATAAGAGAAGTCTATATTGAATTTTTGACAGAAAGGATTGCCCATTCCGAAACATTTATAAAAGAAGCACAAGATGCAAGGAAAGCACTTATATGAATACGCCGTTATCCGTTTTGTTCCCCGGGTGGAACGTGAGGAGTTTATTAATGTAGGTATTATCATGTTCTCGAAACAGGCCCGCTTTATAAAGGCGCGTTATCAGGTGGACGAGAAGAAGCTCCGTCTGTTTTCCTCAGAGCTGGATATGGATTCGTTGTATGCTGCTCTGAAAGTATTCGATCATATCTGTTCGGGGGCAAAGAGCGCAGGTCCTATCGCTGCCATGGATATCCCTGAACGTTTCCGCTGGCTGACGGCTGTGCGCAGTTCTTCGATACAGACATCCCGTCCGCATCCCGGCTTTTCCTGCGATCTGGAGGCGACGTTCGAGAAGCTGTATGCCGAGTTGGTGATCTAGTCTATATCGGATATTTCAGCAAAGAAAGTCTATTTTAATTGTTAATTTTAGCAGTTTTTGCCAGTATTGTATATAGTTTTATTTTAGCTAACACTTTTTGGCGAAAGGGGCTTTTATGCTTAACATATATTGTCTGTAAAAAGCTTGACAAATGCTTGCTGCAGGCGTATCTTTGTACTGTGGTTTTTTCATAATAGTATTAGATTTAAGGTTAACAAAGTTTGATTAGGGCTTGTCGTGAGACAGGCTTTAATTGTTTATGGAGGTTTGCTATTGGAGCAAACCTTTTTTGTTTATACGATCCGAATATTTTTTCCGGAATAAGGAATTGAAATGAACTTTTGTTTTTTATTCCCTGTATATGAAATAAAGAAACCGGGACCAGGGGAGACGGGAAAAGGAGGTATTAATTTTATCCGTAATGTTTCTGTTATATTCTTTTAATTGGTTACATTTGCGAAAGATCAGTGATTCAGTTATTTAGAAATTAGATTATAATGATGTCCTTTTTTATTTACTTTTTTATTATTGTGGTGGGGATTGTGGCTTTGATTTGTATTGTTGGCCTTCTTCTGCCGAATGAAAGAACCGCAACCAGCGAATGCTATTACAATGCATCGCCGGAAAAGGTTTATAATGCGCTGACGAATAACGCAGATTGTGGTTATCGCAGCGATTTGGAAAAGGTGGTCATTATAGAAGAAAATGATGGGATAGAAGTTTGGGATGAGATCGCGAAGAATGGTTCCGTCATTCGTTTCCGGACAGCCAATAAACAGCCTTATTCGTTGTATGAGTTTGATATTATCCGGGGGAACGGATTCACCGGCCATTGGAAAGGTGAATTGAAGTCAACCAGTACAGGCGGAACGCATTTTACATCAACGGAAACCATTCGGATAAAAAATCCTATCATCAAACTCCTTTCCTACTTGTTTTTCGATTTGGAGAAGTTCATGCATACCTATCAAAATGACCTTCGGGTGAAGTTGAGTGAGGATATTGCATAAAAAAGGGAGCTTAATGAGCTCCCAGGAATTTAAAAGGTTTAGTAGTAACAAACTGATCTGCCGTATTACCGGCATACGTTTTGCCGCTCACGAGATCCAGCATTTTCACGGATGCCTTTTCTGAAAAATCCACATCCTTGAGATTCACCCAGAAGATATTGGGATGGATAGTCGATTCATAATAATAGACTTTATTTTTCTGATCGGAGACCGTTCTCCATATCGTCGATGAAATATTCGGCTGGTCAGGTGTTGTGATTCCTAACGGAACAGATGTGTTGCGGATCACACTGAATACGCTAGCCACTGCTGTACGCATGTCTTCTACTTTCGGGATGGCATTGATATAGAAAGAAGCACGTACAAAACGGTCGGCAGCCCGGTTGGTTCCGGGTAAGAAAGTCGTCCCTCCGATGTTCTTCCAGTAATCGTCCAAAGCCAACTGCTGATCGAAAACAGGTGAGTTTGTCATGACCTGGTAGGATTTGTCGTGATGGATGTTTAACTTGCCGTCTACATATTCAAAGATTGCATTGTCACCTTTATCGTCAGAGATGGAAAGATGCAATGTCGCCATCCGGGTACCATCCGGCATCATATCCGATACCACTTCGAATGTCCCTTTTTCGACAAAAGCGACTGCCTCATCCACTGTTGCAAAATTATCCAGCATATACTGAACCCAGGCAGCAATGGACAATCCCGGTTTCTTCCCGTCCCATTGCGGGTATTCCGATTCAGCCAGCCAAAGCAAGTTGGCTACCAGTCCTTTTTCATTCATTCCGTCCGTACTGCAGATATCGTAGGCTGAAGTCACTACACTGCCATATTTGGAAGTCCATTCCAGAGGATTTTTACCTATTTCGCCGTTACGCTGCATTCCCCGCGGAAATATCCAAAGGTTGCTGCGGGTGTCTTCTTTCCAGTCCATGGTCCGTCCCGTCAATACTGTATTATCTTTTCCCTGATAGACAACTCTGGTGCAGGCATCTGCCGGATTAAACTGTGCACTAGCCGTGATTGCAGCCAGCGCTATTCCCCATTTCTTAATGTGTCTCATAACCTTATCGTTTTAATATATAAACGATTTGTCTGTCAGAATGTTTAGAAAAACAGGGGGTATGGCGAATGATCTTTTGGCCTGCTGTGGAATAGTTTCAATGCTTTCTCCCCATAACAGATGCAAAAGTAATAAAAAAGTACCTTTTGATGACGTTTGTGTAGTTAAAAGCATTACTTTTGTAGCTTGTAATTAGTTGAAAACGAAAAAGAATGGATAAAGTAAGTTATGCACTTGGCTTAAGTATCGGAAATAATTTCCAGAACTCGGGCATTAATGATCTTCAAATTGAAGACTTTGTAAAAGGATTAAAAGATATTTTGGGTGACCAGACTCCTGAAATCAGTTATGACGAAGCTAAGCAGGTGATCAACGATTACTTCATGAAGCTGCAAAAAGAAAAATTTGAGATCAATAAGAAAGCAGGCGAAGAATTCCTGAACATTAATAAAGGAAAAGCAGGCGTTGTAACGCTGCCCAGCGGATTGCAATATCAGGTACTTCAGAAAGGTGAAGGCCCGACACCGACTGCTTCCGACAGCGTAAAATGTCATTATCACGGAACTTTAATCAACGGTACAGTGTTTGATAGTTCAGTACAGCGCGGTGAACCGGCTGTATTCGGAGTATCACAGGTAATCCCGGGATGGGTGGAAGCATTGCAGCTGATGCCGGTAGGTTCCAAATGGAGACTGTTCATTCCTTCCAACCTGGCTTATGGCGAGCACGGAGCAGGAGAAGCTATCGAGCCGAACAGCGCATTGGTGTTTGATGTTGAATTATTGGACATAGTAAAATAATTTATAGAGAAAAATGAAAAAGATTAATGTTTTAGTTGCTACGGTTATTGTAGCGTTGGGCGTTTCTGCCACATCTTGTGACTCAAAAAGAAGTGCGAGCCTGAAAACTGGTGCGGATAGCGCGAGCTATGCAATCGGTATTGCGAACGGAAGTATGTTCAAACAGAATCTGGAAGGTATGCCTGGCGGTCCTGTGAATATAGACGATCTGTTGGCAGGTTTCGAAGCAGCTTTGAAGAGCGACACTACTGGTGCGAAGATGACTATGGAACAGGCTCAGGCTTATCTGAATACTTATTTCGTAGAGGCTCAGGCTAAAGAAGCCCAAAAAGCAAAAGATGAAGGTGATAAATTCCTTGCTGAAAACAAAACGAAAGAAGGCGTTATCACAACAGAAAGCGGCTTGCAATATAAAGTAGAAACTGAAGGTACAGGTGCAAAACCTACAAAAGAAGATAAAGTAAAAGTACATTATACGGGTACATTACTGGATGGAACTACATTCGATAGCTCTGTAGAACGTGGTGAACCGGCTGAGTTCGGTGTAGACCGTGTGATTCCGGGATGGACAGAAGTTCTGCAGATCATGCCGGTTGGTTCTAAATATATAGTTTGGGTTCCTTCTGAACTAGGTTATGGCCAACAGCCTCCTCGCGGAAGCAATATCAAACCGAACAGCGTTTTGAAATTTGAAGTAGAATTATTGGATATCGTAAAATAAGGCGATAAAAAGAAACTCTACATTTTGTAGATAAAGAGGCGGGTAAATTATGCTAAAAAGCATTATTTGCCCGCTTTTATTATTTATTTACTACTTTTTTTCTTTCAGAATGATAGATTGTTGAAAATAATTATATACTTTTGATATATAAATAACAAGAGCGTATAATAAAGCGATAGAGAAGATGGAGAAAATAGACAAACTGGACCGGCAGATATTGAACATTATTTCAAAGAATGCCAGGATTCCTTTCAAGGATGTAGCTGAAGAGTGTGGCGTGTCGCGTGCAGCCATTCATCAACGGGTACAGCGCATGATTGATATGAATGTGATCGTTGGGTCGGGTTATCATATTAATCCTAAGATTCTGGGATATAACACCTGTACATACATCGGGGTAAAGTTGGAACGCGGTTCCATGTATAAAGATGTAGTACCTGAGTTCGAGAAGATACCGGAGGTGGTTGAATGTCATTTTACAACAGGTCCGTATACTATGCTGATCAAATTGTATGCACGCGACAATGAGCACCTGATGGAATTGTTAAACTCTAAGATTCAAGAAATACCGGGTGTTACGGCTACAGAAACATTGATATCTTTGCGTCAGAGTGTAAAACGCGAGATTCCTATCTGCAACATAAACGAATAAAATATTCTAAAAAATAGAAGCCCGGCCTCCTGGTGAGTAGCCGGGCTTTTTTATATTCACGGCAATTACTACTTTTGTAGGGTTGAGTTATATGATTCCATGAAAAAATATATAGGACTGTTCATTTTATTATGTTGTTTTTCTTCGTGGCTTACTGCCGGAGAAAACTACTGCTTCCGTGTCTATCTGAAAGATAAAGGCGACTCCGGGTTTTCTGTAGATGAACCGGAGGCATTCCTGTCGAAAGAGTCTATCCAGCGGCGTAAAAAGACGGGAATACCTGTTACCGCTTCTGATCTGCCTATTTCAAGGGCTTACCTGGATACATTGGTTGCCAGTGGCGGAGAACCTGTTGTGCAGAGTAAATGGCTTTCGACCGTAGTTGTTACCAGCAAGGATAGTACTGTTGCCGACCGGCTGAAAGAACTGACCATGGTCGATTCAGTGAAATGGGTATGGAAAGGGAATGATGTGGTTCCTGCTCAGGAGGACGACCAGGAAATCCGCCTGTCTCCAACAGATACACCTCTGAAAGCAAAATATGGATATGCGGAAAACCAGATTAAGATGCTGAACGGGGTTAAATTGCATGAAGCCGGATTCAGGGGAGAAGGAATGCGTGTGGCTGTGATCGATGCCGGCTTCCGGAATGTCGACCGTATCTGTGTATTCGATTCCCTGCAGCTGATCGGAACGCACAATGTGATTTATCCGGGGCGCAGCGTCTATGAGGCGGATGATCACGGAACGAAAGTATTATCCTGTATGGCTGCCAATATGCCCGGTATAATGGTCGGTACGGCTCCTAAAGCCTCTTATCTGTTGATCAAGAGTGAAGACAGCGATTCGGAATATCCGATAGAAGAAGATTATTGGGCTGCGGCTGTCGAATATGCGGATAGTGTAGGTGTAGATGTCATTTCTTCTTCTTTGGGTTATTTTGCTTTTGATGCGGACGAACTGTCTTATGATCAGGCTGCCCTTGACGGGAAAAGTTCATTGATCAGTCAGGCAGCCCATATAGCCGGACAAAAAGGTATCCTGATGTTTTGTAGTGCCGGAAATGAAGGAAACGGCAGTTGGGGAAAAATCACTTTCCCTTCGGATGCTTCGGATATCCTGACGGTAGGATCAGTCACGGAAGATAAGAAGAAAAGTATTTTCAGCTCTGTCGGTTTTACTGCCGATTACCGTGTGAAACCGGATGTTGTCGCATTGGGATCAGGCAGTTGTGTGATCGATCCGTATGGGAATATCCGTTATGCCAGTGGAACTTCTTTCGCAACGCCTATATTGGCCGGAATGGGTGTCTGTCTGTGGCAGGCATTGCCGGAATTGACCAATAAAGAGATCATTGCTTTATTACAGGAAATGTCAAGCCAATCCAAACGGCCTGATGCTGAGTTGGGATATGGTATACCGAATATCTATAAAGCCTATAAGAAAGGAATGCAATATGCCAGGACAGAACATTAATTCGGAATATACGGGAAATGAGCGCAGGGAGTTCTCTTTGTTGGAGCTGAACAATCGGATCCATTCCGCTATCAGCGAAGCTTTTCCCGGCACTTGCTGGGTACGCGCAGAGATGAGTGATGTGCGGACAAATGCATCTTCCGGCCATTGTTACCTGGAGTTTATCGAAAAGAATCCGGTTACCGGACAATTGGTGGCAAAGGCGCGTGGCTCGATATGGGCGAAGACGTTCCGGATGCTGAAGCCTTATTTTGAGATGGAGACCGGACAGTTATTTGCATCCGGGTTAAAGGTGTTGGTAAAGATCTCTGTGGAATTTCATGAGTTATACGGATACAGCCTGACGGTGTTGGATATCGATCCGGCTTATACGTTGGGGGATATGTTGAGGAAGCGGATGGAGATTATACGCCAGTTGAAAGAGGAGGGTGTATTTGCATTGAATAAGGAATTGCCGTTCCCTGTCCTGCCGAAACGTATTGCCGTCATTACTTCTCCTACGGCTGCCGGTTATGAAGATTTTCTGAATCAGCTGGAGGGTAATAAAGCCGGTTATTCTTTCTATACCAAATTGTTTCCTGCCTTGATGCAGGGAGAAAGGACAGAGGAGTCGGTTATCGCTGCACTCGACCGTATATATCGCCATATGGATTGTTTTGATGTAGTCGTGATCATTCGTGGCGGTGGTTCTACGTCTGACCTGAATAGTTTCGATTCTTACCTGCTGGCAGCGAACTGTGCGCAGTTCCCGTTGCCTGTAATAACCGGCATCGGGCATGAACGCGATGATACAATTCTGGATCTGGTCGCTCACACACGGATGAAAACGCCTACTGCGGTGGCTGAGTTTCTGATCGGTCGTATGGACGCCGCTGCCGAAGAGTTGGAAGAGCTTCAGCAGGATGTGAGTGAACTGGCTACCGACATTTTGTTGAAACAGAAAAACTTTCTGCAATTGCTGGGCGCACGTTTGCCGGTGATCGTAACGAACCGGATCGAGCGTAACCGTTCGTTTTTGCAAATGGTCGGTAATAAACTGCCGTCTTCGGTTTCAGCTATGCTGCTTCGTCGCCGTTCGACTTTGGAAAGTATGCAGATGCAATTGCAGAATCGGGCTACTTCCCGTTTGACAGAAAAGGCTCGTTTTATCCAGCTGACGGAGCAGTTCATCAAAATGGCTTCTCCCGATTATGTACTGAAACGAGGCTATAGCCTGGCCCTCAAAGACGGCAAAATAATTAAACATGCCACCGAACTGAGTTCCGGCGACGAACTGGTTACCCGGTTTGCGGATGGGGATGTGAAGAGTATCGTTAAAAAATAAATCATTCCGATATATGACAAAGAAAGAGGAAACATACAATGAAGCAGTAGAAAAACTGCGTAAAATCGTAGCCGATATAGAGAACGGCGAACTGGATGTGGATGTCCTTTCCGAGAAAGTGAAGGAAGCGACCCGGCTGATCAAATTGTGTAAGGAGAAATTATATAAAGTAGACGAAGAAGTTAAAAAGGTACTGGAGGAACTGGAATAATGCGTAAATACGTTCTGATCGTTGCCGGAGGGAAAGGACTTCGGATGGGCGGAGACCTGCCAAAGCAGTTTATCCCGCTGGAGGGGAAACCTGTCCTGATGCATACGCTGGAAGCGTTTCATCGGTGGGATGCTTCGGCTGAACTGGTGTTGGTTCTTCCCGAAGATCATCAGTCTTATTGGAATATGCTTTGTCGTGAAATCGGATGCAAAGTACCTCACCGGATTGCTAATGGCGGGGAGACGCGTTTTCATTCCGTTCGGAACGGTTTGCAATTCCTTTCGGAAGAAATTGGAAATACATCCGGGAGAAATGAAAAAGTCCTGATAGCGGTGCATGACGGCGTACGCCCGTTTGTCTCTTCCGAAGTGATTGCTGCCTGTTTCGATGAAGCGGAAAAAAACGGAGCCGCTATTCCCGTTATGCCGATGATCGATTCCTTACGCGAAACAGACGAAAAAGGCTCTCATCCGGTAGACCGCAACCGTTATTTTGCTGTACAGACGCCGCAAGTGTTTTCTTCCGACCTGTTATTGAAAGCCTATGAACAAGAGTTTTCTGCTCTTTTTACAGATGATGCATCTGTCGTGGAAGCGATGGGGGAAGCTATTCACATGGTTACCGGAAACCGGGAGAATATAAAAATTACGACACCTTTTGATTTACTGGTTGCCGAAAGTTTGATTTTACGGGATAAAAGTCTAACGCTGTAAATCATAAAGTCCGGTATAGTAAGGCTTTCTGATTTACAGTATTTGCCAACATCTCTTTTTTATTGAACAAATCGTATGCCTCTTATTGTCTGCCAGTTACCAGAGTTATGAATATTCGTATGAATGTAGGACCTTTTGTCGGTAGATCGGCATTAGAGTTTAATGTGGGAACAGCGGTTGAGGGTGGCTTGGAGTATCGCAAATATTATGTGGGCTTTTTCTGGTTCAAAGATATAGCAGGTGAAAGTTATTCCAGAGTAAATCTTTCAGTTGGCTATAAATTTGCATTGTGACTATAAAAATAATAAATTCGCTGTCCAAATAGACAGCTATGCTTGATCTCGACAAACGATCCCTCATGTATCTGCCGGGTGTAGGCCCGAAGAAAGCGGAGATATTACGGAAAGAAGCCGGAATATCTTCGTATGAAGATTTGTTGTTTTATTTCCCGTATAAATATATTGACCGCAGTCGTTTTTATAAGGTTTCCGAGATAACGGGGAATATGCCTTATATTCAGTTGAAGGGGCGTATCCTGTATTATGATACGGTGGGTGAAGGAAGAACCCGCCGTTTGGTTGCCAAGTTTTCCGATGGGACCGGGACGATCGACCTGGTTTGGTTTAAAGGACTTAATTATGTGACTGATAAATATAAAACGGGAACGGAGTATATCGTATTCGGCAAACCGACTGAATTTGGACATATCTATAATATACCCCATCCCGATATCGATCCGATCGATCAGGCAGATCAGGTGGCAGCAGGGCTGACCCCTTTTTATAATACTTCGGAAAAGATGAAGAAATCGTTCCTCAATTCGAGGGCGATCCAGAATTTGCAATATACTTTATTGAGTTCGTTGAACTGGAATTTACCGGAAACGTTGCCGGCGGACGTCTTGTCGCGCATTCAGATGATGCCGTTGAAAGAGGCGATCCGCAATGTCCATTTCCCCGAATCGACAGAGAAACTGAGACTTGCCCAGTTGCGACTGAAATTCGACGAACTCTTTTTTATACAATTGAATATCCTTCGTACCGCCAGCCTGCGTAAACTCAAGCTGAAAGGAATCGTTTTTCCTACTGTCGGAGACTATTTCAACACCTTTTATAAAGAGTATCTCCCGTTCGAACTGACCGGTGCACAAAAGCGGGTAGTCAAGGAGATCCGTGCCGATATGGGAAGCGGACGGCAGATGAACCGTCTGTTGCAGGGGGATGTGGGAAGTGGAAAAACATTGGTCGCTTTGCTCTCCATGCTGCTGGCTGTCGATAATCATTGCCAGGCATGTATGATGGCACCGACGGAAATTCTGGCAACGCAGCATTATGCTACTGTGATGGAGTTTCTGAAGGATATGGATATTCGTGTCGCTTTATTGACCGGATCGACCAAAAAGAAAGAGCGTAATGTACTGTTGCCGGCTATTGCCAGCGGTGAAATACAGATTGTTATAGGCACGCATGCCTTGATTGAAGAAACAGTCGTGTTCTCGTCGCTGGGGTTGGCTATTATCGATGAACAACACCGTTTCGGTGTGGAGCAGCGTTCCCGTTTATGGAAAAAGAATACCGTTGTGCCTCACGTACTGGTAATGACGGCGACGCCGATTCCCCGGACGCTTGCTATGACCTTGTATGGCGATTTGGATGTGTCCGTTATCGACGAATTGCCACCGGGTCGTAAACCGATTCAGACCGTACACCGTTATGACAATAAAAAAGCTCAGTTATACGATTTCCTGCGGAAAGAAATTCAGTTGGGACGCCAGGTCTATGTGGTGTATCCGCTGATCGAAGGAAGTGAGAAGCTGGATTATAAGAATTTGGAAGATGGATTCGAAACCTTTAAGGAAGTCTTTCCCGAATATAAAGTCTGTATGGTACACGGAAAGATGAAAGCAGCGGATAAAGAGACGGAAATGCAGAAATTCATTACCGGAGAGGTACAGATATTGATGGCTACGACAGTGATAGAGGTGGGCGTGAATGTGCCGAATGCTTCCGTGATGGTGATTGAAAGTGCTGAGCGTTTCGGCTTGTCGCAGCTACATCAGTTGCGTGGTCGGGTGGGACGTGGTGCAGAGCAGTCCTATTGCATCCTTGTCTCTTCTTATAAATTAAGCAATGATACCCGTAAGCGTCTGGAAATAATGGTGAACAGCAATAACGGATTTGAAATAGCCGAGGCCGATCTCCGTCTCCGGGGACATGGTGATCTGGAAGGAACGCAGCAAAGCGGAGAGGGACTGGACCTTAAAATAGCGAATTTGGCAGCCGATGGTCAGATACTTCAATATGCCCGCGATATTGCACAGGAAGTTTTGGACAAAGACCCGGAGTTACTGTCCGAACCTAACCGGATTTTGAACGAAAGGTTAAAAACTCTTTTCACAAGAAAGATAAACTGGGGAATGATTAGTTGATGTGTTGTAAAACATATTTTCAGCAGAGCTTTTGTTTTTCAATGTAATACGGGTGTGGTTTTAAGTTTCTTTACTTTCATTGCGGAAATTTTTCCGGATTGTGTTTTGTCAACTTGCTCAAAATAACGAACTTTGGTCGATTTGTAAAAAATAGGGTCTGTTTCACAGCTTATTTTACTCCTGGATTCCATTTCGAAAAATGATAAAAATGAAGATAAGAACACTACTTTTTATTTGTTGTACTACCCTCATGGCATCGGCAGTTTCGGCACAGCCTAAAGGGGAAGATACTCCAAAGCAGACTATACATATAGTGAAAATGGACAAACGCGTATCTGAACTGATGGCTGACCGCGTCACTATCCGTAAAGATATGGGTTTGAAAGAACTGGCCGAAATCAATGCCCGTGTTGATGAAACACTGGCTGATAAAGAAGCTCTCATGTTTCCCGCAGACGAGTTGTACGGCTCAAATTGGGATACCCGTTGGGTTGATCCTTTCCGTGGTGGCTCCAAAGTAGAAATGCCTGATTCATGTGAAATAGATTGTTCGACATTTATACTTCCCATTGATACTATGACACGGGTTACTTCCAAATATGGTCCTCGTCGTCGCCGTATGCATAAGGGGATTGACCTGAAGGTTCAGATCGGTGATACGATCCGTGCCGCATTTGACGGAAAAGTCCGTATTCGTAATTTCGAACGTCGTGGATACGGCAATTATCTGGTGGTTCGCCATCCGAACGGACTGGAAACTGTATACGGTCATTTATCGAAAATGTTAGTGAATGTAAATGATATTGTACGCGCAGGTGATCCGATCGCATTAGGAGGAAATACCGGACGTTCTACCGGTTCCCATCTTCACTTTGAAACCCGCTTCCTGGGACAGGCTATCAATCCGGCCGACATTATTGACTTCGAAAACTCTGTGCCTCACCAGGATACTTATGTATTCCATAATATAAAGATTAACGGACGCAAGAGTAATATTTATACTTCTTCCAGCGACCAAATGGTTTACCACCGTGTGAAATCGGGTGATACGCTGGGTAAGATTGCACGTATGTACGGAACCAGCGTGAATGAGCTTTGCCGTTTGAACGGTATTAAGAGTACTTCAATGCTTCGCTTAGGTCAGTCTATTCGGTGCAGTGCAGGTAGAAGTTCAAGCGTAGCTGCTAAATCGGAGGCTAAACCGGCTGCAGCAAAAGCAACGACGACTGTGGCTGCTAAAACAACTAAGACAACAACCGTAGAGGCCGTGACACCTGTTGCTTCACTGACAGGAAATGCTTCAACAGCTCAGGCTGCAGAACCTGTTTATCACCGTATCAAGAGCGGCGATACGCTGGGGGCCTTGGCTGCTAAATATGGAACAACTGTCAGCAAGTTGTGTGAGATGAACGGAATATCCAAGACAACCGTATTGAAACTGGGACGTTCCATCCGTTGTAAATAAGTTATTTTTAAGATAAAGGAAAGGCACAGCTGGAAACAACATCTGTGCCTTTGTTGTTTTTTTACTATCTTTGCGGCATAATATATTTAGTATATGGCTGATACGAAAGAACAGTTCGAAAAAGTGATCTCCCAGTGCCGGGAGTTGTTCGAAAAGAAGTTGAAAGATTACGGTCCTTCCTGGCGGATCATGCGTCCCCAGTCGTTGACCGACCAGATATTTATTAAGGCAAACCGTATCCGTAGCCTTGAGATCAAAGGGGTGAGCATGGTGGATGAAGGGATACGTCCCGAGTTTGTAGCCATCGTTAATTATGGCGTGATCGGATTGATCCAGCTGGCTAAAGGTTTTTCAGATACCACGGATATGACGAACGAGGAAGCATTGGCATTGTATGATAAATACATTACGGAGACCAAAGAGTTGATGTATGCCAAGAATCATGATTACGACGAAGCGTGGCGAAGCATGCGTATCAGTTCTTATACCGACCTGATCCTGATGAAAATCTATCGTACCAAGCAGATCGAAAGCCACGGCGGCAAAACAATCGTTTCGGAAGGCGTGGATGCCAATTATATGGATATGATTAATTATGCTCTGTTCGGTTTGATCAAACTGGAATACGGCGAAGAGTAATATATGAACTATAAAGAGACTGCAATAAAGATACTGACAGAGTGTAGCCGTCTGCTGATCGGAGTCGTATTTATTTTCTCCGGTTTTGTAAAGGCGGTCGATCCGGTGGGAGGAGCCATTAAGATAGGCGATTATCTGACTTCTTTCGGATTGGATATGTTGCAGCCTTTTACCGCCCTCGTTTCTTTTGCCCTCTCAGCTGCCGAGTTTGCGATGGGTGTCTGCATGCTTTTAGGGGTGTATCGTCGCTATAACTCTTTCCTTGTTTTACTTTTCATGGCGTTCATGACGCCGCTGACGTTATATCTTGCCTTGTTCAATCCGGTTTCCGACTGTGGTTGTTTCGGGGATGCGATTGTGATTTCCAACTGGGAGACTTTCTTCAAGAATCTGGTCCTGTCTGCTGCTGCCATCATGGTATTTATGCATTCCGGTAAGATGTTCCAGTGTTTTACCTATAAGGTGTACTGGTTTGTTGCCTTGTTTTCCTACTTTTTCTGTATAGGTTTTGCTTACTGGAATTACAACCATCTGCCGGTGATGGATTTCCGGCCTTATAAAATAGGAGCAAATATACCGCAATTGATGTCTATTCCGGAAGGAGCGCCTGAAGACGAGTATAAGTATACCTTTGTTTATGAGAAAGAGGGTGTCAAGAAGGAGTTTTCATTGGAAGATTATCCTTCTGAGGACAGTACCTGGACCTTTGTCGAATCGAAGACCGAACTGATAAAGAAAGGATATGAGCCTTCCGTGGCTTCCTTTAATATCTATGACGGAGAAGGTGACGATATGACCGACAATATATTGCATAACCCGCAACCGGTCCTCTTGCTGATAGCTCCGAAACTGGAAAAGGCAAACGACGAAAAGATCGATGAAATAAACGGTGTGTATGATTATGCGCTCGAACATGAATTGCCCTTTTATTGCGTGACCGGTTCTTCGCCTGAAATGATCGACGAATGGAGTGACAATACTGGGGCTGAATATCCGTTCCGTATGGCAGACGAAGTGTTGCTGAAAACGATTATCCGTTCCAATCCCGGACTGGTGCTGTTGAAAGACGGTACGGTGATGGCTAAATGGCATTATAACGATATCCCCGATGAGGAACATGTAAAGTCCGTCATAGAAGAACATCTGAACGGGAGTGAAACAAAAGAGAAAGAAGATGGCTGGCTTGTTACCATCCTATCGACTTTTACCGTACCTTTGCTGCTCGTTTGGGTATATGACTTTTTCCGTTTCCGACGGAGACGGAGAGCTGAGGCTGAATAAAAGATTTTATTGTATTTATATATTTAATTAATTAAGTCATGAGAAAGAATATTGTTGCAGGAAACTGGAAGATGAACACTACTCTTCAGGAAGGCCTGGAATTAGCAAAAGGATTAAACGAAGCCCTGAAAGGCAAAGCTATCAACTGTGATGTAATCATCGGTACTCCGTTCACTCATTTGGCAAGCGTTGCTGCTGCTATCGATACAGATAAGATCGGTGTCGCTGCAGAAAACTGTGCAGACAAGGAAAAAGGAGCTTACACTGGTGAAGTTTCTGCTGCTATGGTTGCTTCTACAGGAGCTAAATATGTGATCCTGGGTCACTCTGAAAGACGTGCTTACTACCACGAAACTCCGGCTATCCTGAAAACGAAAGTTGAATTGGCTCTGGCTAACGGCCTGACTCCGATCTTCTGTATCGGTGAAGTGCTGGAAGAGAGAGAAGCTGGCAAACATTTCGAGGTTGTAGACGCACAGATCAAAGAATCTTTGTTCGATCTTTCTGCTGAAGATTTCGGCAAGATTGTATTGGCTTACGAACCGGTTTGGGCAATTGGTACAGGTAAGACTGCTTCTGCTGAACAGGCTGAAGAAATCCACGCTCATATCCGCGCAACATTAGCTGCTAAATATGGTCAGGAAATAGCTGACAACTGCACTATCCTGTATGGTGGTAGCTGTAACGGTGGCAACGCTAAAGAATTGTTCTCTAAACCGAACGTAGACGGTGGTCTGATCGGTGGTGCTTCTTTGGCTGTTGATAAATTCATGCCGATCATCGAAGCATTTTAATATTTCATTCATTTGTAAAATGTATTGAAACAAATAAACCGGACGCAGATGACGCAGACACGCGCAGTCTGCGTCCGGTAAATATTGGCTTTACACTAAAAAGAATCGCAATGAAGAAATTCCCTTGTATCGCTTTATTATTCATGTTGCTGGCCTGTGTGACCGGAGCGTCTGCACAGATAAGTACGGATGGATCGGCTCAGACGATCTTTGACGACTTGCAAACATCGAAGCCGGGTAAAGGCGAGGTGATTGTCAACCAGCCGGAGGCCCTTCGTAAAATGATCGGAGTGCGTATGTACGGTGAAAATGTCGAGAAGACGGACAGTACTGCTTTCCTGAAGATACAAGGATTCCGGACACAGGTGTTTTCCGGTAATAACCAGCGTAAGTCGAAAGATGAAGCTTTTGAGAAAGAAAAGAAGATCAAGGAACTTTTCCCGACAGTCCCGACTTATGTGACCTATACCGCTCCGTTCTGGAAACTGCGTGTAGGCGATTTCCGTTCACATGAAGAGGCTTATCATATGCAGCGTCTGTTGATGACTGCTTTCCCTTCATTCGGAAAAGAAATGTATATTGTAAAAGAAGAAGTAAGAATCCCTCTGAATTAATATATGCGGAAACTCTTTCGCACCCCATTATATATACACAGAAATGACAAAAGATATAGACGCAAAGACCTTGGCTGAACGCGAAGAACTGGCTGGTCATTACAAACAAATACTTGGTTTGTTAGGTGAGGATGCTGAACGTGAAGGTCTGCTCAAAACGCCGGAACGTGTAGCTAAGGCTATGCAGTTTTTAACTAAAGGATACAACGAAGATCCTGCCCAGGTATTAGCTTCCGCCATGTTCCAGGAGGAGGATTACAAGCAGATGGTTATTGTAAAGGACATTGATTTCTTCTCTCTTTGTGAACATCATATGTTGCCTTTCTTCGGAAAAGCTCATGTCGCTTATATCCCTAAGAAATATATTACAGGCTTAAGCAAGATTCCCCGTGTAGTGGACATCTTCGCCCGCCGTTTGCAGATACAGGAACGCCTGACGATGCAGATCAAGGATTGTATCCAGCAGACACTCGATCCGCTGGGTGTAATGGTTGTGATCGAAGCACAGCATATGTGCATGCAGATGCGTGGGGTAGAAAAACAAAACTCCCTGACAACGACTTCCGATTTCACAGGTTTCTTCCAGCAGGCAAAGACTCGCGAAGAGTTTATGAACCTGATTAAGAATAATCGGTAGTACTTGCGGGAGGCTGACTTCCTATGCTTAGATGAGCGGCCTGCCATTATTATGACAGTGCTTTGCCACAGGCATGGCAGGAGTCTGCCATAACGATGGCACAACTCTGCCACAGGCATGGCAAAGCACTGCCAACAGCTTGGCAAAATGTTTTTGAACCGACGACGGGATGACTTGTTGCCTGTCTGCGGATTAATCTTTTCGTTTATTCGTCGTATACCTTGCCGTGTTCCCCGATGATCGAACTTAAACAGTTTGAAAGAAATTGGCAGATTGCAATTTTTATGCTTGCTTCTCTGATTGCTTTCTTTGGAGGTATGGTAGAATATCGGTGTGACCGGAAAAAGCTGGATGCCATGAAAGAGGGATTGGAAGAACTGAAAGAGTTTGAAGAAGATGGGCTGGAATAAATTTGCTGCGTTTCAATAAGAAATCCCCTATAGTCGTACTGGATACCCAGGGATGGCATACGAAATGAAGCCGGCTTCCGTTCTTATTTTTGTAACAAATAAATACAGGTTATGAGAAATAGGAGTTGTGTATGGTTCGTGTGTGCTTTATTATTCGTTGCTATGGCGGGGAAGGCACAAGTGGTAACGCTGGAGAATGGGGTTAGTATTACTTCTATGCGGTATTCTAAGTTTGCGTTGGATAAGGTCTATCCTTATCAGATGGCTTTAGGAATGCAATATCTGGATAAAGGATGGTATAATTTGTCCAGTAATATAGGATATACGCGAAGAGGCTCTCAGGTAGGAATGGTTACATTACAAGGAGAAGGAGATGTGACACTGAAAGAGAAACTGCATTATCTGACAGTTAGTACGACATTTGATATAAAGAGGACAAGTCGTGACGGCTATACGTTCTTTGTGGGTCTCGGCCCTCGTCTTGATTTCAACTTGAAATCGGTGGCGCAAACGTATGTAGATTTTGATCAACATGGCCCGGAAGGGTTTGTTCCTACTAAAGAGAAAATAGATGGCTTTTATCCGGTTCTGTTTGGTTTGAAATGTGTAGGCGGTATACGGAAGGATTTCGGGAATATGCAGTTAGGGTTGAATATCGCCTATTTACCTAGTTTTACCCGTCTGGCGGAAGGTGTACGTGACCGGACATTTACTTTTGGATTATCCTTGGGGTATAAATTGGGAGGAAGCAAGGATGACATAGGAACCATCCGTTCTGTTCGTCGCAATAAATAAGTCAATGTTATGTAGATAGTCCGGGCTATCTACATAACTAAAATATAGGCTCTGTATTTAGTGTCTTTTGTGACAGGACATAATGGCAAATAACCTTCTCTGATCTTACCGTTCTCGATGGTAAGAGGATAAGCTTTTTTCATAAAACTATGACGCTCATAGGCTTCTCCCTGTTTACTTTCATAGGTGAGGTTGAAGTCTCCGATCGCTTTTGGGGCGAGGTATTTCTGATTGAAACGGAGAGCAAGCATTCCCATCGTGTAGCGCATATTGACTTCAATGCAAGGGTGGATTGCATATGCATCATTTTTGGTTTTGTAAACGATCATGTCTACTCCCAGATATCCGCAATATACATTCCCGTATATACTTTTCAATGCATGAGTAACAGCTTGCTGTATCTGCAGATAGACTTCTTCTCCAACCCAGCGCTTGATCGGTTCGCTCAGATATTCCTGGCTGCCCAGAACATTTCCGGCGTAAGCTCCTTTTTTTACTGTCCCAAAAACAGACAAACCTTCATACGTCACATTTCCCTGCCCGTCAGAGTAGAATTCCATGGCAATATCCTGTACCTTATTCAGTCCGCATTCAATACTGACCATCCCTTGTTTATTGATCGCTCCCTCAATCCAGTTACGGTCTTTGGTTGTCAGTTTGCGTTCCGGTAACCATAATAAGCCTCGCCCTGAAGAGGAGTAAGGTGTTTTCACTACAAATGGAGCGTTCTGTAGGATCAGGTATTTTTCAACTTCTCTGATCTTTCGACAGAATTTAGGAGCAACAGGAATAGGCAGATCCGGTAATTGCTGGCGGATCAGTTCCAGGCACTCGGCTGCCGTCTGTCGTCCGGTCAACCGGAAATAATCATCTTTCCAGGTCGGTATGGACAAATTCAGATTGAAATTCTGTTTTAATTTTTCGAACAGATGCAGGCTGTGCGGGGATATTCCCCAGGGAGCAGCTTCAAGTTCTATGGAAGACATTTTTTGCTCTTTCAACTCTTTATCGGTAACGAGCGTAGCAAAAGGTCTGAGCTCTTTAGGTAGTAAGGAGAAAAAACGGGGCGAGATAATCTCTTCCGCGTAGACATAATCGGTACTGTCGGCATACCATACCGGAAGGCATGATAGCTCCCTTATCATCCTTTGCACATTGGTTGGAGGTGTGTAATTTTCCGAACCTAGTAAAACGGCTGTTTCGTGGCCGGGATTAAAAAAATGTATCTGAGATATCATAAGTGTATATAAACAGCGAAGCCGTCTGTTACTGAGACGGCTTCGTTTTTATTTATTCGAGATTTTCATCTATCGCATCGATCTTTTTGATTATGAGCGCCATCTCATCTTTTAGCTTTTCGATCTTACGCTCCATTTCTTTCACGAGACCGCCACCGCCTTTGGAGGAGATGCTAAGGAAGCCGATGTTGTTTTCGTATGTCTGCAATTCATTTTTCATGCGGTCATACATTCTCATCAGCTTTTCACGTTCACCGTACAGTTTGCCTTTCCCGTGTTCTCCGCTTGTCATATCGTTCAGATTACTACGGAACGACTGCATTTTGCGGTCTGTCTGGTCGACTTTCAGACGATCGAACTGGTTGTCTACAGCTTCGTGATACTCTTTATAGATTTTATCTTTTTCCTTGAAAGGTACGTGACCGATCGTATTCCATTCAGCCATCAAGCCTTTCAGTTCAGCTAAAGCGTCATCAGCTGCCAAAGCTTCATCGAGCTTGTTGATCTTTTCGATCAAGGCCTTCTTGGCAGCCAGGTTTGTCTGTTCCACGCTCTTCTGAGAAGAAACATTTTTATTCTTTTGCTCGAAGAAATAATCACAGGCAGAAATGAAACGTTTCCAAACGATATCCGAATGTTTACGGGCTACCGAACCGATCGTTTTCCATTCTTTCTGCAAAGCGATCATCTTTTCAGTCGTACTCTTCCATTCTGTGCTGTCTTTCAAGGCTTCCGCTTTTTCACACAAGGCTTTTTTCAGTTCGAGATTCTTTTCCATCTCTTCCTTAATACCTTTGTAGAAAGTACTTTTCTTATTGAAATAAACGTCGCAGGCCGCACGGAAGCGTTCAAATATCTTCACATTGGATTTTTTCGGTGCAAAACCGATTGTTTTCCATTTTTCCTGTAAAGCGATCACTTCTTTATTCTTTTCTTCCCAGTCTTTGAATGTCTTCAAAGCTTCGAAGTTGATACCTTCTATTTCTTCGCAGATAGCAGTTTTAGCTATCAAATTTTCCTGTTCTTTCGATTTCAGTGATTCGAAGTGCTCCTGATGACGTTTGTTGATCACGGTAGAAGCCGCTTTGAAACGAGCCCACAGCTCTTCACGCAGTTCTTTTGCCACCGGACCGATCTCACGCCATTGCTGGTGCAGTTTCTGAAGCTGGTGGAACGCAGATACTACATCCGGCTCCGTTTGCAGCTTTTCAACTGTTTCGCATAAGGCTGTTTTCAGTTCCAGATTCTTCTTGAAATCGTAATCCCGGAACTGATTGTTGATCTTGATAATATCGTAGAATCTTTCGCTGTAAGTCTGATAGTTTTTCCACAGTTCGTTTGCATGTTCCTGTGGTACGAGTTTAATTTCTTTCCATCTCTGCTGGATGTCCTTAAAGTCGTTGTATAGTTTGTTGAAATCGTCCTGGCTTTCAGTCAAGACTTTTAACTGATCGATCAGCTGGAGTTTCAGAGCATAATTAGCTGCTTTCACCCGATCTTCTTCAGCCAGGATTGCTGCTCTTTTTTCTTTGTACACAGCCAGCAATTCTTTCAGTTTGTTTTCGGCTTCATCTTCAGGTGCAACGAAATCCTTTTCTTCTCCTCCGTCTTCGAGGAATGTTTTCTTCGATTCTTCAACTTCGGCTCTGTGGATTTTGTAGAATGCCTGTTTTAACGATTCCACCTCGTTACGTGCCGTTTCGGCTGCAGCATCTACCAAACCGGTTAATTTTTCAAGAATTTCTTCTTTCGATAATTTACCGATCGCATTCGCTGTCGCTTCCTCCGGGGTTTCAGTTGTTTCAACTTCAGCCGCAGTGTTTTCCGGAGTCACTTCCGGAGCTTTAGTTTCTTCCAATTTGCCAGTTTCTTCAGCCGGCAGATTAGTTTCATGAGTGTCCTTCATATTCAATCACATTTAAGAAAAGGATAAAAACATTCCTATATCAAGTCACAAATTAAAGTATTTATTTTTGGATTACAGCATTTGAGGCCAATTTATTTATTAGAAAAGGTTAATAAATGCTCAAAAAGACCGAAATGAGTTCCTTTGATCTTTTTAAAATGTCGGAAATGAAAATCCCCGTAGCTTGTTTTGAGTAAGTTACGGGGATCTTAGTATGTTTGTTCTCGGTTTTTATCCTAAGAACGATATCAATACCCCGGCCGCAACAGCCGATCCGATCACGCCGGAGATGTTGCTGGCCATGCAATATTGTAATACATGGTTTTTCGGGTCGTATTTCAGTGCAATCTCATTGGCTACACGCGAAGCCATCGGAACGGCGCTTAATCCGGTTGCTCCGATCAGCGGATTGATCTTTTTCTTAGTAAACAAATTGAATAGTTTCACGAAGAAAATACCGCCGGCGATGGATAAGGCGAACGCTAGGAATCCACCGACCACGATGCCGATCGTTGTCAGGTTCAGGAACGCTTCCGCTGTCATGGTCGCACCGACAGATAATCCCAGGAAGATCGTAGCCGCATTCATAATACTGTTTGAAGCCGCATCGAACAGGCGGAATGTATTTGTTCCGATCTCTTTCACCAGGTTACCGAACATCAGCATACCGATCAAAGGTACGGCACTTGGCACGAACAGCGCTACAACCGTTGTTACTACGATCGGGAAAATGATTTTCAGTACACGCAGATTCTTGATTTCTGTTGTGGACGGATATTTCTTTTCCTGCTCTTTCATGTTGATGCTTAATTCTTTTTTAGAACAAAGAAGATTTACCACCAAAGGTATGATTACCGGTACCAATGCCATATATGAATAAGCCGCGATAGCGATCGGACCTAATAAATGCGGGGCCAGTTTGATGGTCGTAAAGATTGCCGTAGGACCATCAGCACCACCGATAATACCCAATGATGCCGCCTCTTTCGGAGTGAATCCCATCAGGATGGCTACCAATAATACGGTGAATATACCCAGCTGTGCTGCCGCACCGAAAATAGACAAACGAAGGTTACGGAGCATCGGGCCAAAGTCGGTCAGAGCACCTACGCCCATAAAGATGATTGGCGGAAGGAATCCGGTCTTGATCAGCATGTAGTAAATGAAGTTCATGATCCCCAGTTCATGCGCAATGTCGTGCAAAGGCATTTCCCAAATGTTTTTCATAACTCCATTTACATTGATCAGCCCGTTCTCGTCTGCCTGGATCACGCCCATATCACCTCCCGGGAAGTTGGCCAGCAGTACTCCGAATGCAATAGGGACAAGCAGCAAAGGTTCATATTGTTTTTTGATACCCAGGTAAAGTAATATGAATGCGATTGCATACATGATCAGGAACTGTGGTTCAGCAATAATGTTGCTGAACGCAGTCATTTCATACAGATTTTGAAATATCTCTTTCATTACTGTATCGTCATTAATACGTCATCTTCCGAAACCGCATCACCACCGGCATAATTGATGGAAGTGATTGTTCCGCTGAATTCGGAACGTACGGCATTGTATGTTTTCATCGCTTCCACATAGCAAAGTACATCCCCTTCTTTTACCACGTCTCCCACTTTGAGCGGAGTTTCGGAAGCATTCTTTACCAGGAAGAATTTACCTTCCAGCGGAGAGAGTACTTCGTTGCCTGCGCCGGCTGGTGCGGGAGTTACTGTTGCGGCAGGTTGCGCAGCCTTTGCAGGAGCCGCTGCCGGTGTTGCGTTGGCAGAATCTCCGAAGGCAACGGTTACGCGGTAAGGCTGTCCGTCGACATCGACAGTCAATACCTGCGGAGTGGTAGGCAGGGCAGGAGCAGCAGCAGGGGATGCTGCCGAATGTTCTTTTTCCTGTTGAGCCTTTTTCTTCAGGGCGACATCGGCCAGGAACTCGACTTTCGCTTTTCCTGAACGGTAAGCCTCATACTGAGCCGGGTGCATAGCGTATTCGAACAGTTCTTCGTCGTCTTCGCCTGTTTCCCATTGCTTTTCGTTCATCATCTTGCGGTATTTGTCGAGCGAATCCGGATAGTTATCCTGCGGATTGCCAGTGAAGAATTCACGTCCTTCAGCTTTTGCTTTCTCGATGATTTCCGGGGCAAGCGGACCAGGCAGTCTGCCGGCTTTTCCGAGGATCATATCCCATATATCATCGGCGATCATGCTCCAGCGGGCTTTTCCTTTTTCCATCTGCATCACGTTCATCAGGGCCAGGTTCTTCACATACTGGCTGAACGGTGTTACCAATGGGGGATAACCTACGCGCGGCCATACATAAGCCACTTCGTCGAACAACTTGATCAGTAGCTGGTCTTGCGACATCAGCGGCTTGTTGTTCTTGATATTGTTTTTGTTAATCGATTCTAGATTCTTATCCAGGTCTGACATCAGGCTACCCATCATACCGCCGGGAAGCCCCGGACCGATCAGCAGGGAGTTCATCAGGCGGTTCTTCGGACTGATATACAGGCCTAAGAAATCATCCATAAATTCCTGGATCATGCTGCGTACCTTCATATAGGCTTCCATATTGATCTCCGGCACTTTGTAACCGGCATCTTTCAACATTGCCTGTACAGTCAGCAGGTCGGCATGTCCCGTACCCCATGAAAGCGGTTCCATACCTACGTCAATATAGTCGCAGCCGGCATTACAAACTTCCAGGATGGAAGCTACATTGAATCCGGGGCCTGCATGGCTATGGTACTGGATAGGTATTTCAGGATGTTTGGCTTTGATGTTGGCAACGATCTGTCCCAGTGAATAAGGACGACCGATACCTGCCATGTCTTTGATACAGATTTCGTCAGCTCCCAGCTCGATCAGTTCCATTGCCATCTTTGTATAATATTCGACTGTATGGATCGGGGAGTGGGTGATGCAGAGTGAGCATTGGGAGATCATTCCTGCTTCTTTGGCATATTGGATAGACGGGGCGATGTTGCGCACGTCATTCAGTCCGCAGAATGTACGGGTGATGTCGGTTCCCTGTGCTTTCTTTACTTTGTAGAAAAGCTGGCGCACATCGGCGGGAACCGGGCTCATGCGAAGTCCGTTCAGGGCGCGGTCCAGCATATGTGTCTGGATACCTGCTTCATGGAATGGCTTCGTCCATTCGCGTACGGCTTTATTTGGATTTTCTCCGAATAGTAAATTAACTTGCTCGAATCCTCCTCCGTTGGTTTCAACGCGGGCAAAACAGCCCATTTCAACGATAGCAGGGGCAACTCTAGTTAGTTGGTCTACTCTAGGCACGTATTTTCCGGCAGATTGCCACATGTCTCTGAAGACCAAACTGAATTTGATTTCTCTTTTCATGATATTTTGTGTATAGCTAGTATTATATTTTCTCAATTTTTGTAACCTTTCCCTGGCCGCCTGTAGTCATGCTGACTGCTGCTACGATTGCTGCGGTTGTTTTGCCGGAGATACTTGCGGCTTGTGCGGTGACGGCTTGTGTTACCATTTGTTTTTTTACGACGACTTCTTCAGGTGCGTATTTGTTAACCAGTGCAATTAATCCTTTCCCCAGATAAATAACGATCAAAAGAATTGCAAATACCGTGGTCATACCGACCACCATCAATAAAAGTCCAGTTTCTATGTTTTCCATAATTTATATTTGTGTGCAATAAAAGTATCTACTGTCTGTAAGAGAAGTAACTAAAACAATCTCCGCCAAGTTATAAATTGATTGCAAATATAACAAAAGATCGTTATTCTGTATTTTTTTGTTGTATAAAAATAGTAAATTCTTTTTTCGTTGTTCGTGTTTGAGGTGCCGAATGATAGTTGGTTTAATATGAGGCTATGAACGGTGCTGCAAGCTAAAATAATTGTATCTTTGCCCTCTCGAACATATAATATATAGCCATGGGAAATTTCTTTACATCTTTATTCTCTTCTTCAAAAAATGAGGATAGTGCAGAAGAGAAAGCGAAAAATGATCAGAAAAATTTTGACATATTAAAATATGACGGTGTCCGTGCCTTGAAAATAGGACAAGTCGCCTATGCTATCAAGTGCTTTACGGAAGCCTTGAACATTCAGGAAGATTTTGAAACAATGAATTACTTGGTATCGGCTTACTCGATGGCAAACCAGACGGAAAAGGCTTTGGAAACATTAAACCGTATGGTGGAAATGGAACCGGATCATGTGCAGACCCTGTTGACAAGAGTAAGCGTGCTCTTTATGCTGGACAAGGATGCAGAAGTGATTGCTGATTGTCTGCGGGTGATCGAACTGGAAGAGTCCAACCATCTGGCTTGGTTTCTGATGGCGAAGGCCAAAAGAACGACCGGCGACCAGCTTGGTGCTATTGCCGACCTGACGAAAGCGATCGCTTTGAAAGACGATTTTACAGATGCTTATTTACTTCGTGCGGAAATATTATTAGTCTTGAAGCAGGGAAAAGAGGCTTTGCCCGATATTGAAAAGGCTATCTCGTTGGCTCCCGAAGAAGAAACAACTTACCTGGTAAGAGGAAAAATACATGAATCGTTAGGCAATCTGGATGCTGCTGCCGATGATTATCAGCAGGCTTTGGATCTGAATCCGTTCAATGAGGATGCTTGTATCCTGAAAGGCACGCTCCTGACCACAAAAGGTTTGCTGGACGAAGCCATCGCGTTTTTTGACGATGCGATCGATATCAAACCGGATTTTGCCAAGGCATATACTGAACGCGGACGGGCAAAGAACCTGAAAGGGGATAAAGAGGGAGCTTTCGAAGACTTAAAAAAGTCTATTGAACTGAATCCGGAAGGGGAGGTAGCGAAGAAGTTTGAAGGGCAGCATGTCAACTTTGAAAATAAAACATATATGCCTTTCTGAAAATTGTAGATTTGACAGAAAAGGGAGAGTATGCAGGAAAAGGAGTTAATCGATGGGTTGAAACAAGGGGATGAGCTTGCTTATAAAACGTTATACAGGCTTCATTATAGAGTACTTTGTGCATTTGCATATACTTATGTGAATGATTCCTTTATTGCAGAATCTTTGGTCAGCGACGTGATTTTTAATATATGGGAAAAGCGTGAAGTTCTGGAAATCAGTCAATCACTTCGCGCTTATCTGATGAAAGCAGTTAAAAATGCTTCTATCAATTATCTGGATCATTGTTTACGTCAGGAAAATATGAAACAATCTCTGTCTGTGAAGATGGAGAAGCAACAATTGTCCTATCATGAGCAGGATAATTATCCGTTATGCTCTTTGTTAGAAAAAGAGTTGGAAAATCGTATTGAACAATCTTTGGGAGAGTTACCTCAGTTAACTCGCGAAATATTTCATTTAAGCCGGAATGAAAAAATGAAGTATGAAGAAATCGCCCGTGAGAAAAACATTACAATTGATATTGTAAAATACCACATTCGTATTGCCTTGGGTAAATTGAAGAGCGATTTGAAGGACTATTTGCCATTTTTACTACCTTTCTTTTTATTTCATTGAAAAAAAAATCATTTTTTTCACCCGTTTTTTATTTTCGTTTGTCATAATAATAGAAGCACATTTTATGAGAAAGGAAATTCAAAATAAAGAATATTGGGACACATTGATTATTGATCGACTGTCTGATAATATTTCGGAAGAAGATAATCGGAAGTTGGATGCATGGTTGGATGAGTCTGCTAAACATCTGTCGTATTTTAATCAGATGAAAGATTTGTGGGACTCGTCGGCTGTGGGAGATCCGGAATTACTTTTTGATTATGAGAGGGGGTATTCCCTGTTCATGAAAAGAGTGAGGGGAGAAAAAGAAAGTACTCTAGTTGTAGAAACAAAAAATAAACAGATTTTATGGCGCAGAATAATAGCTGTTGCAGCTGTCCTTATACCTGTTTTTGTACTGGGATATTATACGTCGCTTTATTTTGAAAAGCCTTCAGATACAACCGGATTTTTACAGTCTGAGGTAGTTAGCCCCAATGGGTCGAAAACCCAGTTGCGTTTGGCAGATGGTACGGTTGTTTGGTTGAATTCTGGTAGCCGGCTGCTATATAATGACAAGTTTGGTAAAGAAAACCGAAATTTGGAACTGGTCGGTGAAGCCTATCTGGATGTGAGACGGAATGAGCAAATTCCATTAGTTGTAAAAGTCGGAGGTTTGGATATAAAAGTGCTTGGTACAAAATTTAATGTGAATGCTTATCCGGAAAAGTCGGAAGTGAAAGTATCCTTACTGGAAGGCTCGGTTAGCATGCATGCAGGAAATTCACCGGAGTCTGCCATCTTGAAGCCGATGGAAACAGGCGTTTATCAGGCAGGTTCTAACCAGATAACTGTACATCCCGGATTAGATAGTAATGCTTTGGTTTGGATGAAAAATCAACTGTTGTTTACCGGTGAAGCATTCGAGGAAATAGCTCGTATGCTGGAAAGACGGTTTGATGTAAAAATCAATATACATAATGATGCCTTACGGAAAAGACGTTTTGGTGGAGATTTCGGAGAAGAAGAGTCCATTGATAAAGTTTTAAAGATAATGGCTGTCAATGGAAAGTTTACGTACACAATGAAAAACAATGTAATAGAGATTTATTAATAAATGTTTAATTGCTGACTTAAAAGAAAAATGCCTATGAGAGAGATTCCGAGTTAACCAGTATACAAATTGAGGAATGCGCTAACATTCCTCAATCCCTGTTATTAAAGAACAATTATTCCAATTAAATTATTAACAACTTAATAACATACTGCAAATGTATCAAAAATCATGCAGCACGGGTTCGCTATGTCGAATTTTGTGCAACAAAAAAAGTCTAAATATTATGAAAATATCTGTGTTACTCCTTTTTGCGGCAGTATTTTCAATTTCTGCCAAGTCTTATTCGCAGGAAGCACGGGTTACATTCGATTTGAAGAATGTAAGTGTAAATGAAGTTTTTAATACGATACGTTCACAGACATCATACTCTTTCTGGTATGATGTGAATGATGTGGATGTAAATCGAGTTGTCTCCGTAAAAGCAAAAAACAAGAGTGTTAAAGAAGTTCTTGATATTGTATTTAAGAATAAAGCGGTCGATGTCAGGATGGTGGATAACCATATTGTGATCAAAACGCGTGAAATGTCGAATGAATTACCGGTTGTACAACAATCAAGAAAAATAACGGGGATAGTGAAGGATGCTACTGGAGAGCCTGTTATCGGTGCCAATGTCGTTGAAAAAGGTACAACCAATGGTACTATTACGGATATTGATGGAAAATATTCTTTGGAGATTAATCCGAATGCTGTTCTGATCGTCTCTTATATAGGTTATGTTAGACAGGAATTACCTGTGGGTAAACAGGAATCTCTTGATATTGTTTTGAAAGAAGATGCAGAAACGTTGGATGAGGTTGTTGTTGTCGGGTATGGAAGTCAGAAAAAGATCAATTTGACAGGTGCTATCTCTTCCGTTAAAATGGACGATGTTTTAGGAGACCGTCCGGTCGGTACTGTGACGCAGGTTTTGGAGAGTGCTGTACCTGGTTTGCAAATTAGTCGTCAAACAGGAAAACCAGGTTCATCAATGAATATGAATATCCGTGGTGTAACAAGTACTAATAACCCGGAAGAAAAACCTTTGGTTCTTGTAGATAATGTACCAATGGATCTTGATATGATCGATCCTAATGATATTGAGAGTGTGTCTGTGTTGAAAGATGCGGCAGCAGCAGCAATTTACGGTGCACGTGCTGCTTATGGTATAATATTGGTTACAACTAAAAAAGGTAAAAAAGAAACTCCTATATCTTTTAACTATTCTAATAATTTTGCTTTCTCTAATCCTACGACGTTACCTAAGAAAATAGATCCTTATTCTACAGTGAAAGCATATAATGATTTGGGTATTGTCGGATATTTTGGTGGACAGGATATTCCAACATGGATGCAATATATGGATGAGTATTATAATAAAGGTATGCATTCTAATGGATATGTCGTGAAAGACGGAATACGATATAATTTAGCTCCTACTGATGTTTATGACGATATGCTTTCAAATACCGGCTTTCAGCAGCAGCATAACTTAGCTATGTCGGGGGGTAGCGAGCGAGCTAATTACCGGGTGTCTTTTGGAATGATTGATGAAGATGGCATTTTGTATGGCGATAATGATACTTATTCCCGATATAATGTCTCTGCTTTTATCAATATGGATGTAACAAATTGGTTGAGTGGTCAGTTAGATGTTCGTTATTCGGAATCTCAAACAAATACGGCAAAGGGAAATAGACAAGGAAGTAATAGTTTATGGGCTGTTGCTACAGAATATCAACCGATGGCTCCTTTAGGTTATGGCTATGATATGAATGTGGAAAGCGAAGAAAATTATCTTCCTTTTTTTAGTCCCAGAAATATGTTGGAATTAGATAATCCTCAAAAGGACAGGAAATCTGATACTCGTATTTTAGGACGGATAATTTTAACTCCAATAAAAGACTTGACTATAACTGGAGAATATAGCTTTTATCGTCAATGGGCAACAAAGTCGTATTCACCAATGATGTATGATGCCTTGATCGCAACCAGCAATCAAAGGAATCCAAGTGTAACTAAAAATTATTATGAAAATACGAATTGGTTTTCAACAACCAATGCGATTAATTTATTTGCTACGTATGGAAAGACATTTAATGAGGATCATAATTTGAAGTTAATGCTTGGGTATAATCAGGAATCGTATCATTATGAATCATTGTGGGGAAAAGCTGATGATTTGATAGATCAACAGTTGCCGTCCTTATCTCTATCTAGTGGAACTCAATACACGGACGATGAATTTAAAGAATATGCGTTGAGAAGCGGATTTTTCCGGTTTAATTATGATTTTAAAGGGAAATATTTATTGGAAGTGAATGGACGTTATGATGGTTCATCTCGATTTGCTAAAGAAAGTCGTTTTGGATTTTTTCCTTCTTTCTCTGCAGGCTGGCGTTTGTCTGAAGAATCTTTTATGGAGCCGTTGAAAAAATATGTAACCAATTTAAAGCCGAGAATTTCTTGGGGTACTATTGGTAATCAGAATGTTTCTAATTATGGATATATGGCAGGAATGAATCCCGGAAAGTTAAGCAATGGTGGTGCTTTTGATGGAAAAGGAACCTGGATATTACCCGGAGGAGAAGATTATGTTTTGTCGATGATGTATCCGGCATTGGTTTCTTCCAATTATACATGGGAGACGGTACAAACTTTTGATGTGGGGGGTGATTTAGGGTTGTTAGACAATAAGCTGGAAGTTGTTTTTGATTGGTATAAACGAGATACTAAAGATATGTTGGCTCCTTATAAATCTGCACCTTCAGTGTTGGGGGCCAGTTTCCCAAATACGAATTCTGCAAGTTTACAAACAAAAGGATGGGAAATCTCGTTGCAATGGCGTAGTAATATAGGTGAAAAAATACGTTATAACGTTGGGTTGAACCTGTATGATAGTCAATCTGAAATAACTAAGTATGACAATGCACAGGGTATTTTGGTCAATGACGGCAAGTTGGTTTTTCGTGAAGGGTTGAAATATGGAGAAATTTGGGGATATACAACAGACCGTTTTTATACAGCAGCGGATTTTGATGATAATGGGAATTTACTTCCTGGTATACCAAAGGTAAAGGGGGTGACGAAACATAACCCTGGTGATATTTTGTTTGTTGATTTTGACGGTAATGGAGAAATTGATAATGGAAATAATACTATTGATAATCCGGGTGATATGAGCGTTATAGGGAATAATACGGCCCGATATCAGTTCAGTTTTAACGGAGGGATTTCGTGGAATAATTTTGACTTGTCTTTTTTGTTTACCGGAACGGGAAAAAGGGATTTGGTTATGCCGAACTATTGGTCACCTAATGGAACTTTTGTGACATCGGTATTTGATTTTCAATCAGATTATTGGAGAGAAGATAATACAGAATCTTATTGGCCCAGACTGTATGGAGATGGAGGAAATAATAGTGCTAATCAGAAAATTCAGACAAAATATTTGTTGAATGGTTCTTACCTGAGACTTAAAAATGTGACTTTAGGATATAATTTACCAAATAATATTTGTGAGAAATTATTTATTAAAAGATTAAGATTCTTCTTTAGTGGTGAGAACTTGTTTACATGGCACCATTTGCCAACAGGTTATAACCCAGACTCGTTCATTGCCCAGCCGGGTAATTTGAGTATGACTAGTGGAATACAAGGTGACTCAGGGAATGGAAATTGGTCTTATCCTTTAATGAGACAAATTTCTTTTGGGCTTAATTTAACATTTTAATCCGTAAAAAATATTCTTATGAAGAAATATATTATTTTATTGTTTTTGATTGGATTGTTTTCTTGTAATGATGATTTTTTGAATAAATCTCCGTTAGATCAGGAAACCAGTCAATCTTTTTTCACTACATACGAAAATTGTAGAACCTATGCTTGGCAATTTTATGCCTGGTATCCAGGCTATGGGATGGATTCTTATTTATTGCATGATTCTGATTCTGACAATGGATTCAGAGGATATAACAATGGTGAAAACAGTTATGCATGGGATAAGATAACGAAAGTAGACTATACTTCTACGGGGTCCAATGGCTGGTATTATTGGAGAATACGCTCTATACATACTATGCTGGATAATTTGGATAATGTAAAAATGAATGAAACTGATAAAGCGCATTGGAAGAGCGTTTGTTATTTTTTTAAGGCACAGGAATATTTTCGTCTTGTTTCAAGGTTCGGAGATGTTATATGGATTGAAAAACTGTTGACAGAAACAGATGAAGATGTATTATATGGCCCGACGACACCTCGTGTGGAGGTAGCTGAAAAGATTTTGGAGATGTTGCTTTATGCCCGGGATAATATAAAGCAGGACGGAGATGGGGCTAATACTATCAATACAGACGTGGTTAATGCACTGATTTCACGTTTTGGCTTGTTTGAAGGAACATGGCAAAAATATCATAATGTTCCTAATGGTAATCCTTCCAAATATTTGCAAGCTAGCTTTGAGGCCTCTTCTGCTTTGATTACTAAATATCCAGAACTCCATAATAATTATAATGAAGTGTTTAATTCTTACGATTTGTCTGGAGTAAAAGGTGTTTTATTGTACAAAGTGTATATACCGACAAAAGGTCACAGTCTGATGAGAAATATGAGATCGTCGGAATCATGGCAAGAGGCTTCTGCTGATATGGTCCAATCTTATTTATGTTCGGATGGTAAACCTATTTGGACTAGTTCAGTGTATGAAGGGAATCAGGAAACGGGTGACGATATTATGAATATAGAATTTCGTAATCGTGATCATAGATTGTATTATTCTATTTGTCCGCCTTATCGGGTAAATACACCGGTACCTGCTACTTTTTGGAATCGTGGAGAGGATCATCTAGTGACACCGACAGGAAATCCTTTGGATCAGGAATACATTGATTTAATGAAAAGAATAAATGAAGGGTCAAGTAGTGTGAAAGAACTTCCTGTAATTCAGTGGAATGATTGTTATGTTAGAGAGCAACCACATTTTAGAGGTCGTTACCAAATGTTACAAGGCTATAATGTTACAAATGCCGGTTATTATAATTGGAAATATTATACTCCTGACAATCAGACTGTAGTGAGTGATACGGATGCTCCGATCTTCCGAATGGGAGAAGTGATGATAAATCATGCTGAAGTAGCCTGGGAGCTTGGAGAATTTGATCAATCGGTGGCTGATGCGACTATTAATAAATTAAGAAGTCGTGCTCATATTGCTAATATGGTTGTTGCTCAAATTGATGCTAACTTTGATCCAAAACGAGACAAGGGTGGCTTTTCTTCAAGTTCAGATCCTGTTGTCGGTCCTGCCGATTATGAAGTTGATCCAGTTTTGTGGGAGATTCGTAGGGAGAGACGCGTAGAGTTATATGCTGAAGGATTCCGTTTTGATGATTTGAGAAGATGGGGTAAAGGGCATTATTTGAATAAAAGACAATTCGGTGCCTATGTTCAGAAAAGTGATTACGAGAACTCTCGTTATGTAACTGATATCGATTTTTCAAAGTTTGATCTGAAAATAGAAGATCCGACAAAGGATAGTGGGCGTATAGCTTTGTTTGGAACTCCAAATCCGGGATGGAAAAATAAATATTATTTATATGCTATTCCTATAAATGATTTGACAATGAATGGTCAATTGAAACAAAACCCCGGTTATGAAAGTAAATAATACGGATTGATCAGATTTAATATAGGGGGAAATATTTCCCCCTATTGATTTTGCCTGAATTTTTGATTCTCTATTTCCTCTATTTTTAATCACTCTTCCAATATATAATTATTGACATGAAATCACAGCAGATGTTTACTGCTATTTTATGTTGTGTATCCTTATGGGGGTGCAGCAACAAAAATAAGCAAGAAAGAGAAGTAGGCAGGAAGCCTAATATTGTATATATTATTGCAGACGATTTGGGGTATGGTGATTTGGGGTGTTATGGTCAGCAACTAATAAAAACCCCAAATATAGATCGGTTGGCCCGTGAAGGAATGTTGTTTACTCAGCATTATGCCGGTTGCACGGTCAGTGCACCATCCCGATCAGCTTTGATCACGGGAATGCATACAGGTCATTGCCCTATACGTGGCAATAAGGAGATTGAACCCGAAGGGCAATATCCATTGCCTCTGAATACGTATACACTTGCTAAAATGTTGAAAACAGGTGGGTATGTAACGGGGTGCTTTGGCAAATGGGGGTTGGGTTATCCAGGTTCTGAGGGTAGCCCCGAAAGCCAGGGGTTTGATGAGTTTTTCGGATATAACTGCCAGCGCATGGCACATAATTATTATCCTCATTATTTATGGCATAATCAAGAGAAGGTCTGTTTATCTGGTAATGACGGATATAAAGAAGAGCAGTATTCTCATAATTTAATTCAAGGGCAAGCATTGAAATTCATGGAGATAAATAAAGATAAACCTTTCTTTGCATTTCTGACTTATGTGATTCCTCATGCGGAACTTGTTAATCCGGCAGACAGTATTTTGGCTGAATATGAAAATAAATTTCCGGAAAAAGCTTATGTTGGTGTAGATGATGGGCCTGATTATAAGAAAGGAGGCTATGGGAGTACGCCGCATCCTAAAGCTGATTTTGCAGCAATGGTTACACGTTTTGATGCTTATGTAGGAGAAGTTGTAAATCATATTAAAGCTTTAGGATTGGATGAAAATACAATGATAATTGTCACGAGTGATAATGGACCGCATAGAGAAGGTGGGGCTGATCCTGATTTCTTTAAAAGTTATGGCCCTTTACGTGGTGTGAAGCGTGACATGTATGAAGGAGGAATACGAGTTCCCATGATTGTTCGTTATCCAGGGAAGGTAAAGGCAGGCAGTGTAACACATCATGTGTCTGCCTTTTGGGATGTCATGCCGACTTTGGCTGAACTGACGCAAACAGTACCTTACGAAAGAACAGATGGTATTTCTTTTTTACCGACTTTATTGGGGAAAGGGAAACAACGGGAACATGACTATTTGTATTGGGAGTTTCATGAGTCAGGAGGTAAAATTGCTGTTCGAAAGGATAATTGGAAAGCTATTACACTGAATGTCTTGGATCCGGAGAGACGTGTTACTGAGCTTTATAATTTATCAGAAGATTTGCATGAAGATAACAATGTCGCAAGCCTGTATCCGGAGATAGTTCGGGATTTAGAACAAATAATGAATGAAGCACATGTTGATTCGGATGTATTTACATTTACATCTCCGATGATTATTAAATAATTATCTTATGATTAACAGAAAAATGAATAAAATAGTTTTTATAATTTCAGTATTGTTTTTATGTAGTCTTTCTGCTCATTCTCAAGACGGAAGTGACAATATGGAAGCTATTAATGGATTAATATCCAGAATTATGCCACAGCATAAAACGTCTGTAGATTGTCGATTGAACGTAAAAGCAATAAAACCTTACTTCAAGATATTCAAATTCGGACAGAAGTTGGTTGTCGAAGGAAACTCACCTGTCAGTATCGCATCCGGCTTACATCGCTATATGAAAGATTACTTGAATGTATCTGTGAGTTGGACCGACTTTACTCCGGTATTACCCGATAAACTGCCATTGCCATCCAAGGTGATTAAAGAGGAAAGTCCTTATGAGTTTGTTACTTATATGAATTATTGTACGTTTGGGTATACAACGGTATATTGGGATTGGGAACGATGGGAGAAAGAGATTGACTGGATGGCCCTTCATGGGGTCACGCATCCTTTGAGCATGGTTGGTGTTGAACAGGTATGGAGAAATTTTCTTGCGCGGATTGGTTATACGGAAGAAGAGACAAAAAAGTTTTTGACCGGTCCGGTTTATCTTCCTTGGTTGTTGATGGGGAATATGGAAGCATTAGGTGGTCCTATGCCTGATGAGTGGTTTGAGAAACAGGTGGCATTACAGCATAAGATTCTTGACAGGATGAGGAGTTATGGGATGGAGCCGATTTTCCAGGCTTTTTATGGAATGGTGCCATCTGGCTATAAAGCTAAGTATCCAAATGCAACCGTTGTTGAACAAGGGAAATGGAATACATTCGACAGACCGGATGTTTTGTCTCCATTGGATCCTGAATTTGATCGTCTGGCTCGTATCTGGTACGATGAGTATACAGCTCTATTTGGTAAAACAGATTATTATGCTGGGGATCTGTTCCATGAAGGAGGTAAGACCGGAGGATTGGATGTTACGGCTTGTGCCCGATCTGTAGAAAAAGCGATGTTGACTTTTAATCCCGATGCAGTGTGGGTACTTCAAAGTTGGGGGCCAAATCCTGTTCCTGAGTTGTTGAAAGGATTGAGTCCTGAACATGCATTGGTTGTAGAGCTATGTGCGGAATATTGGCATCGTTGGAAAGATAATGGGGGATATGATGGGATACCTTGGGCCTGGTCGAATATTTCTAACTGGGGTGGGAATATTGGACTTCATGGCAGATTGGATGCTATCGCTTCCGAACCGTTAGATGCATTACATGATAAACAAGCATCGAAGACATTGATCGGAATTGGCTTTACTCCAGAAGGTATAGAAACCAATCCTGTTGTTCCGGCTTTGTGGAGTGATATGGTCTGGAACAGCAAAACGTTGGATATGGAACAATGGATACAGAAATATGCCCAATATAGATATCATAGCGTATTACCATCTTTACAAGAAAGTTGGAATGGATTTTATAAAACGGTGTATGGGACTTATCCAGGTTCACGTCGTCCTTCAGAACCTGTTTTCTGTGCAGAACCGTCTTTGGGCGTCAAAACAGTATCTTCATGGTCTCAATGCAAAATTTATTATGATCCGAATCTTTTTGCTGATGCTTGTAAGACCTTTTTACAGGATGCTTCTGCCCTTAAAGGAAATAAAAACTATGAATATGATGTGGTTGATATGGTTCGCCAATACATTTCAGATTTGGGCCGAAGTTCTTATGCTCGAATACAAGAAGCTTGGAAAAATAGAAATCGTGAACTTTTTGACAAAGAAACTAAACGTTTTCTTCAGTTAATAAAAGACCAGGATCGGTTGTTGCTGAGTCATCCTGCTTTTTGTCTTCAATCATGGTTAGAATCAGCCCGTAGTGCAGGATCAACTCCTGGTATTAAAAGTCAATATGAATATTATAATAAACTGATTGTTACGTCATGGGATACGGTAGATGGTAGTTTAAATGATTATACTCATCGTGAGCTAGGCGGTCTTTTAGGTACATATTATTATAAGAGATGGTCTTTATATTTTAATTATTTGAATCAAGCATGGGATAATCCTTCTCTACCGGAACCGTATATGTTCGGAGTGACAAAGACATGGCTGTATGAAAAATTGGGTGATACTATATTGTCATCAAGTAATAATCCGGTTGATACAGCATCTGAAATTTTTAATAAATACTATCAGTAAATATCTTTAGACTTCATTATGTAGTATTATTTATTAACAGAATTAGGCTTGTTTATTTAATAGATATATTTACTTTTGTTTCTGATGTGAAACTTAGTTTCGTATCAGAAACAAAAGATACTCCTTAAAAAGATGGTAACACAGATTGAAATTGAAGAGAAAAACACTGCAAAGTATAATATTCCGATGCTTGAAAAGAGCTTCGAGCTATTGGAGTTTTTGGTGAATTACCCTAGTGGTTTACCCATGCAGGAAATTGTAAATCTGCTAGATACTCCTAAAACGACTATATATCGTCTATTAAATTCGTTGCAAAGTATGGGCTATCTGACAAAAGATATTGATACACAGCGTTATTTCTTGTCTAAACGATTCTTAAGACTGGGACTGGCAGCTTTGGGTGAGTCAAATATAGTAGAACAGTCGTTGGCGCCTATGCGTGCCTTGCGTGATACTATTAAGGAAAGCGTTATGTTAGGCGTTTTTATGGAGAACCGGGTTGTTTTGCTTGAACAAGTATTAGGTTCACACAATTTCACCTTTTTATTACGCCCAGGTACAAGTTTCTTTCTGCATGCTTCTGCACCAGGTAAACTCTTTTTGGCTTATCTTTCAGATGAAGAACGTGAGAAAGCATTACAGATGATTCAATATAAGACTTTTAACAAACGTACAATTTCTTGTGAAGAACAAATGAGAAAAGAAATAAATCATATCAAGAAAGTTGGTTATGCCGTTGATCTGGAAGAAGAAATGGCTGGTGTGCATTGTATAGCAACACCGATATTTAACCAATTCGGCAGTATCGCAGCAACCATTTGGACTTCAGGTCCATCCGGTCGATTGGAAAAAAAGAAATTCCCGGAAATTTCGAAAGAATTAATCCGGACAGCTGATATTATCTCTGCTAACCTGGGATATATTCATAAATAATTATTAATTTCTAAATACGGACACCATGAAAAAGTACAGCAAATTTATCGTCTTATTGGCGACAGTCTGCATAGGGGGAATACAACTTTCCGCCGAGCAAATGGACCCGAAAAAAATTGTACTTACTACTAAAGCCAAAGAACAATTAGCCGGAAAACAAATATTGTATATAGAACGGGAGCAGTATGCTCCGGATCACCATAATACCGCAACTCTTTTCCAGAAAGGAGAAATCAATGAAAATAAGTTTTTTCCCGGAGGAGCCATGCGTATTTTCGATGTGAATACAGGGAATACGACTACGTTGATCGAACTGAAAGACGGAGTTGTTCGCGATCCGGAACTTTCTTTCGACGGGAAAAAGATTATTTTCTCCATGCGGAAAAACAAAGATGATTTCTATCATATCTACGAAATAAATACGGATGGTAGTGGATTAAAGCAACTGACTTATGCAGAAGGTGTATCCGATATAGATCCTTTATATTTACCCGATGGTGGAATTATATTCAGCTCCACTCGTCAGCCGAAATATTGTATGTGTAATCGCCATATTATGTGTAATTTATATCGGATGGAAGCAGATGGGGCAAATATTACACAGATTGGAGTCAGTACCTTGTTCGAAGGACATTCCTCCTTATTAAGTGATGGCAGAATCCTGTACGACCGCTGGGAATATGTAGACCGTAATTTCGGAGATGCACAAGGTTTATGGACTGTTAATCCCGACGGCACCAAACATTCCATCTACTATGGGAATAACACCCAATCTCCCGGAGGGGTAATCGATGCCCGTCAGATACCGGGAACAGATCAGGTAATTTGTATTTTGGGTTCTTGTCATGACCGTCCGTGGGGGGCTCTAGCTATCATAGATAGAAAAAAAGGGGTAGACGGAGTGGAACCAGTCGTACAAATTTGGCCGGAAGAAAGCCGGAAACTTGTTGGAAAAGGGGATTTGGATTCATTCAAATGGATTGAGTATCTATTCGAAGATCCTTATCCTTTAAATGAAAACTTCTTCCTAGCTTCCCGCACCATCTGGGCCAAACCCGGAGGCTGGATGCATGTCGATTCTAAGTCCGGCATTTATCTGGTCGGAAGGGACGGTACGCAGGAACTGATTGTTGAAGGAAACAGAAGCCTTTTTGACCCAATGATTATTGAACCGCGGCATAAGCCTCACGCAATTCCTTCTAATCGCAATTATACGGACAACAAAGGAACGTTCTATGTACAGAACGTTTACCACGGGACTCATATGGCAGGAGTGGAACCGGGCACCGTCAAATATCTGCGTGTCATAGAATCTCCGGAGAAAAGAACATGGACAAAGAATGGATGGGGAGGGCAGGGAGAACAAGCTCCTGCAGTCAACTGGCATAGCTTTGAAAATAAGCGTATTTTGGGAGAAGTCCCCGTTGAAGAAGACGGTTCTGCTAACTTCGAAGTTCCGTCCGGCACATTTGTATTTTTCCAATTGCTGGATAAAGATAAAAAGATGATTCAGTCCATGAGGAGCGGCACAATGGTCATGCCGGGAGAAATAAACGGTTGTATCGGTTGCCATGAAGATCGTCTGAGTGTCCCCAGTGCAATGGGACCCAGACCATTGGCTCTTAAGAAAGCACCGGTAAAATTGAACGGATGGCAGGAAGAAGCTCCTAAAAAATTTTCGTTTATGGAAAAGGTTCAGCCTATCCTGGACAAGAATTGCGTGCGTTGCCACGATTTTGATCCAAAGAACCGTGACAAACTCGTATTGGCAAAAGATAAAAATCCATTCTTTAATGCGGCCTATGTCAACCTATATGTAAAAAAAGAGATTACCCTTATTGGTGGCGGACCGGCTCCGATACAAGACCCTTATTCCTGGGGGTCGCATGCCAGCAAACTGACTAAAGTAATCGACAGTAACCATCAGGGAGTCAAATTATCCCCCAAAGAAAAAGAGGCTCTTTACACCTGGATGGATTTGAACGGTGTCTATTATCCGGTATACGAATCTGCTTTCGACTCGACACTAGCCGGGCGAAGTCCTCTATATAACCAAGAAATCGAGGAATTGATAAAACTGACAGGTGTCAATATCTGGGATCTCAACAACCACGGACGGAAATTGACTGCACAGATATCTTTCGATCGTCCTGAAGTCAGCCCGTGTCTGGATAAGATTCGGAGCGATAAACAGAAATACACTCGTGCCGTCGAAATTATCCGTACCGGACAGAAACGGCTGAAAGCAACTCCGCGCGGAGATATTGAAAAGGATCTTGTGCCTTGTGAACGGCATAAAACACAACTACGAAAATATGCAGAACGCTTGAAAGTCGAACAGCAAAACTGTTCGATCATAGGGCAGGACGGGAAGGTTTATGATCAGTAGAAAAACGGTCAATTTTAGCTTTTTCATTTGAGATAGTATAATATTCATTCCTCATAAATTAACATATATCAATGAAAACACTTGATTTATTTAGCCTGAAAGGGAAAAAAGGCTTTATCACCGGAGCTGCACGAGGTATTGGTAAATGCCTTGCCGAAGCGTTTACGGAAATGGGAGCTTCGATTGCCATTGTCGATATCGATATTAAGGAAGCAGAAAAGACAGCCGGAGAACTGGCCGCTCGCTATTCCGCACACACAATTGCTATTCGTTGCGATGTAACGGATGCAGAAGATGTCGGACGGATGATGGAGGCATTTATAAAAGAATATGACACCATCGATTTTGCCATCAATAATGCCGGTATAGCAAACACTTATCCTGCTGAAAATATTTCTTCCAAAGATTTCAAGAAAGTGGTCGACATCAATCTGAACGGAGTTTTCTTGACAGCACAGGCTGCAGCCCGTCAAATGATCAAAGAAGGAAAAGCCGGAAGTATCGTAAACACGGCATCCATGTCTGCTCATATTATCAATACTCCACAAACGATAGCTAACTACTGTGCCTCTAAAGGTGGTGTTCTCCTGCTGACCAAGGCTCTGGCTGTAGAATGGGCTAAATATAATATACGTGTCAATTGTGTCAGTCCGGGATATATGGCGACTGAACTGGTTGCCGAAATGAAGAATATGCACGAAGAATGGATATCGAAAATACCCGCCGGACGCCTTGGTGTTCCTGAAGATCTGGTCGGGGCTTACGTATACCTGTTGAGCGATGCCGCACGCTACACGACAGGAACAGATTTAATTGTTGACGGCGGTTATATCAGCTTATAATATTATAAATATGAACACTAGCACTACAACTATATCTTCCCGAGAAATTGCACGCCTGATTGATATCAGCGCTGTTCGTGCAGATTCCACCCGCCAGGATGTGGAAGACATTATCGAAGCCGCTATAAAGCATAATTTTATCTGTGTCTTCCCCATGCCAGGCCTGCTTCCTCTTGTTTTTGAAAAATTAAAAAAACATCCGCATATCGGTATTGGTGGAGTTGTAGGCTTCCCTTCCGGTGCGGAGACAACAACCTGTAAACTCTTTCAGGCGCAGGAACTGAAAAAAGCCGGTTGTAACGAAATCGATATGGTTCTGAACATAGGCAAGCTAAAATCTGGTATGCTGACTGAAGTGGAAGATGAAATTAGGCAAATTAAAGCAGCAGTATCTCCCTTTCCCCTAAAAGTAATCATGGAAGTAGCCCTTCTCACAGACGAAGAGATAAAAATAGCCTCTACTCTTATCTTGAGGGCAGGAGCCGATTATATCAAAACCGGAACAGGTTGGGCGGGGGCAACTACGCTTCGTCATGTCGCTCTCATCAAAGAGATGGTTGGAGATGCCATCCAACTGAAAGTCGCAGGTGGAGTCCGTACGCTCGACACGCTTTTGGAAATGCATCGGATGGGGGTCAGCCGTTTTGGTATCGGTTACAAATCGGCTCTCCATATCATGGATGAATGTATAAATAGGGAAGCCCATGAGTGAGAAAGTTATATCTTATGATTTGGGAACTGGAGGAATAAAAGCTTCCTTGTTCAATCGGAATGGAGAAATATTGCATTCTGTTTTTATACCTTATCCGACCATTTATCCACAATCCGGTTGGCAGGAGCAGGCACCTGACGACTGGTGGCAGAGCATCATCCACTCTACACGGCTTTTATTGGAAAAGACACAATGTAATAAAAATGATATTGTAGCTTTGGCTATTTCCGGACACAGCCTTGGCGTTGTCCCGATAGGAAAAGGTGGCAATTTGCTGCTGGCTTCTACTCCTATCTGGTCTGACCGTCGGGCTACGGAAGAAGCGGAGGTGTTCTTTGCCCAAACTGATTACAAAAGATGGTATGAGATAACCGGTAACGGTTTTCCGCCGGAATGCTATTCTATCTTCAAAATGATGTGGTATAAAAAACATTTTCCGAAACAATATGCAGACACGGATAAAATAGTCGGCACCAAAGATTATTGTAATTATCGCTTCACCGGTAGGCTTTGTACGGACTATTCGTATGCATCCGGAAGTGGAGTCTTCGACCTGGAAGCATGGGACTATAAGTCGGAATATATACAGATGTCAGGTATCCGTCCAGACATCTTCCCGGAAATACTGGCTTCTGATGCAGTGGTTGGTACGATTACTCCGGAAGCCTCTCTTGAAACTGGCTTACCCACCCATGTCAAGGTTATATGTGGTGGAGTGGATAATTCTTGTATGGCCCTGGGGAGCAAAGGCATCAAGCCATCCCGGATTTACACCTCGCTCGGTTCGTCTGCTTGGATTGCCTTGGTTTCTGAAAGACCTGTGTTGGATTTTTGGAAAAAACCGTATGTTTTTGCTCATGTTGTCAAAGGAATGTATACCTCTGCAACTTGCATATTTTCAGCAGGTAGCAGTCTGCAATGGGTACGTAACATCGTTTGTCCTGATTTATTGGCAATTGAAGAACAAGGGGGAGATAATGCATATATCGGCATGAATAAACTGGCAGAAACATCGGCTCCGGGAGCAAATGGTCTACTGTTCAACCCTAGTTTGGCTGGTGGCTCGAGCATTGAACCCAGTCCGGATATGACGGGGGCCTTCATGGGGTTAAGGTTAGGAAACACACGTGCAGACCTTATTCGTGCAACGATGGAGGGCATTGCTTTGAATCTGCGTATTGCTTTGGATTTATTCCGCAACTATCATACAGAATTTACAGAGATGTTATTTGTCGGAGGCGGTACTAAAAGTAATTTCTGGATGCAGCTTTTTGCCGATATCTACGAGTTGGAAGTTGAGAAAACAAATATCGGGCAAGAAGCCGCTTCTCTTGGTGCGGCTGCTTTGGCCCTAAAAGGTGTCGGTTTTTGGAGAAGTTATGACAGGATTGACAACCTTCATCAGACACAGGAGCGATTTCTTCCTAATCCGGAGCATCAGGCAATTTACCGACGAGCACTTTTCAAGTTTAAGATGCTTGCCGACCATATAGCTTCTCTCAACGGTGTGAACGAATAAATAGATAAACAATGAATGTAAAACAATTTTCAGTATCCCTCCTGATTTCTATCTTATTAATAGGTGGATTCGCCGGATGCGAAACGAACAAAAGTAAAGAGAATATGGAACAGACTAAAGAAAAGGTATTTACTAAGAAGTATACTAATGAGGATTTTTATGTAGATGGAAAGTTTAATGGTGAAGTAGCTTTGAAAGCTTTTCTCGAAATGTTTGAGTTTTATGGAGTTCCTTTTACCGATTTCATGAAAGAGAACATGTGGATATCTGATTTTGGCTTGGGAGATTTTGAACATGTGGGCATGGCGGGCGTCTTTTGGGTAAACGATCCAGTCAACCGCCATTTCGGACATGAAATATATCTGTTGCCCGGACAAATGATTCCTGAACATCGTCACGTGGAGACTGCTGAATATCCGGCAAAATTCGAATCGTGGATGGTACGCAACGGATCGGCTTATAACTTTGGAATAGGTGATCCGACTCCCAACCCTCCTGCATTACCCGAAAGTCAGAAGGAGGCTATTACTGTCTCCAATTTTGTTTATATGAAAGTCGGTGATATTCTCCCGCTGAAAGAACTTCTCTCCCCTCATTTTCTGCGTGCAGGTGATAATGGTGCTATTATCTCTGAATTTGGAACGTATCAGGATGGAAACGGACTGAAGTTTACTAATCAGAAAGCTGTATTTACGGATGTGCTTCGTCCTTAAACCAAAGGGAAATCGTTGTGGATAAAGTTTTTTTCTGCAACTCTTTGTTTATTAAAAAAAAGCCTCTATCTTTGCAGCCCGAATTGGTATATAAGATAATAATAAATAAATATATAGAAAGATGAAAAGAACATTCCAACCTTCCAACAGAAAAAGAAAGAACAAGCACGGTTTCCGTTCAAGAATGGCTACTGCTAATGGCCGCAGAGTATTGGCATCTCGTCGTGCTAAAGGAAGAGCTAAATTAACTGTATCTGACGAATATAACGGATAATCCCCGTTAGAAGAAATTAGTATAAGAAAGTAGAGGTTTTTGCTAAAAAGCCTTTACTTTCTTTGTTTTAACGGCTTTGTTTTCTATTTTTGATCCCGCCTACAAAAACAAACAGAAATGAATAACTTTTTTGTTAAACTGATAAAGAATCCGTACGTCTTGAATCTGCTGCTGGCAGTGGTCGTGACTTGTGGCTTGATTTATGGAACCCTGAAGTGGCTCGATAAATACACACGGCATAACGAAGCGGTGGTCGTACCGGATGTAAAGGGTCTCAAGATGGAAGAAGCTGCTGAGTTTTTTAAAAATAACAACTTACGTTATAATGTGATTGACTCGGTTTTTTCGAAAGAGGTAGAGCCGGGCGCAATCGTTGAGCTGGTGCCCGCGGCAGGCTCGAAGGTGAAGGAAGGACGTATTGTTTTTATTACAGTGAATGCGTTGACCTCACAGATGGCAACGATTCCGGAAGTAGAGGATTTGTCGTTCCGCCAGGCGTATGCACTGTTGCGTGCCCGCGGATTTGAGAGCGTGGAGATCGAATATGTGGCTGGTGATTTTAAGGACCTGGCCGTTTCGGTCGAATTACGTGGTAAGACGCTGGAGAAAGGCGAACATGTCCCACTGACAGCCCCTTTGGTGTTGAAGGTGAGCAGTGGCGATCCTAATTTCTCTGCCGATTCGCTGTCGTTGGACTCTTTGTCAGTCATGCCTGTTGAATCGTTGGATAGTGAAGAAGAAAACTGGTTTTAACTATGGATGAATTTTTCGACGAAATGGATGATGAACAGGCAGGTGGCCTGTTAGAACAGAATGAGGATGGTACTCCCCGGCTGTATGAACATTTCCGCTTCGTTGCCGATCGCGGACAGTCGTTGTTGCGGGTAGACAAATTCCTGGTCGACCGAATGTTCGGAGCCACGCGAAACCGGATACAGTTGGCTGCAGATGCCGGTTGTATTATGGCGAACGGAAAGCCTGTAAAGAGTAACTACCGGGTGAAACCGGAGGATGTGGTGACGATCATGATGTCGCGCCCCCGTCGCGATCTGACTGTTATTCCTGAAAATATTCCAATCAAGATTATTTACGAAGATGACGATTTGCTGGTGGTAGATAAACCGGCAGGTTTGGTCGTGCATCCGGGTCACGGTAACTATACCGGAACACTGGTGAATGCACTGGCCTGGTATCTGAAAGATGATCCTACCTACGATCCGAATGATCCGGCTCTGGGCCTGGTTCACCGTATCGACAAAGATACTTCCGGCCTGCTGGTCGTGGCTAAGAAGCCGGAAGCCAAAGCGCATCTGAGCCTTCAGTTCTTTAATAAGACAACTAAGCGTGAGTATCGTGCTTTGGTTTGGGGAATCGTGAAGGAAGACGAAGGCCGTATCGAAGGCAATATCGGACGTGATCCGCGCGACCGGATGCAGATGACGGTCTTTCCCGAAGGCGACCAGGGAAAAACGGCTGTTACCCATTACTCCGTGCTGGAGCGTCTGGGATATGTCACCCTCGTGAAATGCCGGTTGGAAACCGGACGTACACATCAGATACGCGTACATATGAAATACATCGGTCATACACTTTTCAATGATGAACGGTATGGAGGTGACGACATACTGAAGGGTACGACCTTTACAAGATATAAACAGTTTGTACAAAACTGCTTTGCCATTTGTCCCCGTCAGGCACTGCATGCCAAGACGCTGGGCTTTGTCCATCCAACGACCGGCGAGGAAATGTTTTTTGATTCCGAAATACCAGCCGACATGACACAGCTGATCGACAAATGGCGGGTATATGCAACAACTAAAGAGATATAAAGATGAAAAGGAACATTGCTATTGTAGCCGGAGGATACTCCTCTGAAATCGTTGTTTCATTAAAAAGTGCAGAAGGAATCTACTCTTTTATTGATAAAGACAAATATAATTTATATATTGCAATCGTTAAAAAGGACGAATGGGCAGTGAAACTTCCCGGAGGGGAATATACACCAATAGACAAGAATGATTTCAGTTTCCGCGAAGGCGGTGAAACTAAGCACTTTGACTTTGCTTATATCACCATTCACGGTACGCCAGGTGAAGACGGACGGCTGCAAGGCTATTTCGATATGATAGGTATGCCTTACTCTTCATGCGGTCAGTTGGTGAGTGCTCTTACCTTTAACAAGTTTGTTTGTAATAATTATCTACGTAGCTTCGGTGTCAGTATTTCCGATTCTATCCGCTTGTTCAGAGGACAGACGGTGACGGAAGAAGAGGCTGTCAGCCGTCTGGGACTACCGATTTTTGTGAAACCCAACGATGGGGGAAGCAGTTTCGGTGTAACAAAGGTGAAAGAGGCTTCGCAGCTGCAACCGGCCATCGAGAAGGCTTTTGCCGAAGGCGATGAGGTATTGCTGGAGAGTTTTATGTCCGGCACGGAGGTAACCTGCGGTTGCTATAAGGTAGGCGGTAGTCGGGGCATTGCCCGGAAGGAAGTTATCTTCCCGCTCACCGAAGTGGTTACGAAGAATGAGTTTTTTGATTTCGATGCGAAGTACAACGGAGAGTCTGACGAGATTACTCCGGCACGTATCTCTCCCGAACTGACGGAGAAGGTACAACGCGAAGTATCAAAGATTTATGATATACTGGGCGCCAAAGGACTTATCCGGGTTGATTTTATTATCGAAGCAGACGGTGAACCGAAAATGCTCGAAGTAAATACGACACCAGGTATGACAGCTACCAGCTTTATCCCGCAGCAAGTTCGGGCTGCCGGATTGGATATCAAAGATGTCATGACTGACATTATTGAGAACGAACTACAAAAGGCAGGTAAATAAAATTAGAAGATATGGATACAGAAGTTTCCTATAATTTTGACGACATTCGTCCGCTGAACAACGACGAGGTAAAGGATGCTATTGAGGCGCTCATTGCCAACGAAGATTTCGAGCGGGCCTTTCGGTATATCAAACCGGATGTGAATTGGAAGGAATTTTCCGAAACGATGCGTTCGTTTAAGACAAAGGAAGATTTCAAATCGAAACTGGCTTACGAGGCAGTTATGAACGTGGCAAACAAGACAACTTTCTCTCTGACGATCTCCGGACGTAGCCGCCTTCCAAAAGACAAACAACCTTGCACATTTATTTCCAATCACCGCGACATTGTATTGGATGCTTCTTTCCTGAATGTTATGTTGTATGATGTGGGTTATGGTATGACACAGGTTGCGATAGGCGATAACCTGATGATCCGTCCGTGGATCGAGACATTGGTACGCCTGAACAACAGTTTCATCGTAAAGCGCGGGGTTTCTGTTCGCCAGATGCTGGATGTGAGCCGTACATTGTCTGCTTATATCCGTCATACGATCAACGAAACAAAAGAGTCTATCTGGATCGCACAGCGTGAAGGACGTGCCAAAGATTCGAATGACCGTACGCAGGGTAGTGTGCTGAAAATGTTGAACATGAGTGGTGATAAGGATATCGTTTCCAATTTAATGGAACTGAACATCTTTCCGGTTGCCATCTCTTACGAATATGATCCGTGCGACTTCTTGAAAGCGAAAGAGTTCCAGATGAAACGCGATGATCCTGAATTTGTGAAGAGTCAGCGCGATGACCTGCTGAGCATGGAGACTGGTATCCTGAATAACAAAGGCCGTGTTCATTTCACCCTGACCCAGCCGATCAACGACCAGTTGGCCGCTTTGGATAAGGATATGGAAAAGAACGAGCTGGTGGCTGCCATCGCTTCTATTATCGACAAGGAAATCTATAAACATTACCGTTTCTACCCTTGTAATTATGTTGCATATGATATGTTGACGGGTACAAAACGTTTCAGTGGCAATTACGGGCAGAGAGATAAAAAACATTTTGAGGAGTATTTGCAGGGACAGTTGGATAAGATCGTCCTGCCGAATAAAGACGAGGCTTTCCTGCGCACCAAGATGTTGGAAATGTATACCAACCCATTGAAGAATCACCTGGCTAATCAGGAATAAGATATATATAAATCATTACATAAAAAGCCCCGTTACCGGTCGGATGACTGTGGTAACGGGGCTTTCTAATTACTTAATTACTTCCTATAGACTAACTTTCTTTACGTATTGTTTGTCGTTGATGGTCAGAACAACAACGTAGATACCTTCTGTCAGCGGGATGCGGGTAGTTGTTTCGATTGCTTGGCTGCAAACGATGCGGCCCATCAGGTCGTAAATTTTGATGGCTCCTACCTCGTTTTCCGGGTTGACGACAACGGTTTTGTCTTCCGTATAGATCATGTAGTCCGGGGCGGAGATGGATTCGTTAGCTGTCGGGCAATCGAATGTAACGACAACGATGGAGTCGGCTTGTACGTTTGTGAAGATGTACTGTTCAGGTTTGCCGATACTCTTCAGAACCTTTTCCTGTTCTTTTTCGTCTTCCATCTTCGGCCCGATCTTCACGTCTGTGATGACGCAATTCTTTTTGCTCGGATAGAAGTTGAAATCGTGGTTGCTGCCTTCGGTTACGCGGACGCTGGTCGGTGAGGCTGTACCCTCTTTGGTGTTGATCACTTTGGATGTCAGCGTATAAACAGGTACGGCGATGTTGGAGAATACGACATCCACGATGGTATTTGCCTGAATGTTCTTCAGCTTATATTCATTGACAGCTCCCACGCTATTACCGTTGATACGTACATCGACAATCTGCTGGCCTTGTGCGGGATCGATCTTGAAGGTGATGTTTTCTCTTCTGTTGGCGCCTGTAGTACCCGGTGTGACGGTACCCAAACCTGTTTTACGAACCAGGATGGTGAAGTCTTTCTTGATGTTACCGTTCCACCATTTTTCCCATCCTGGATAGTTGGAATCCATCCAATCTTCAAACTCATCGTCGAAGTCCCAATCAAGGTAATCCCAGCTTGGGCAGTCGCAACTACCGCCACCGCTGCTGCCACCTGAACTTGTATTACTGTTGAAGAATACGGCAAGGATGCGAGTGTTGGACTTGACGGTGTATTTTTTATCTGTACTTCTTGTCAAGTCTTTATTACCTGCTAAGAGAAGAGCCAGTTGGTAATATGTACTATTGGATTTAGCATTGATGGTGATTTCAGTACCTTTTGTTACAGTCCCTCCGCTTGTGATTGGAATTCCATTAGCTGTTACTGTCAACTTTCCACCTGCCGGTTGGTCGAATGTAATAACACAATCACCGTCGGGAGCAATTGGATGATTGGGATCGTCTGTTACGTCTTCAAAGGTGAGTGTTTCTTTGCTGTGACTGGAGATACTGATAGAGGCGGTTGCATAGACCTTTTTAGCGTCATCTGTTGTAAAGTAGATAGGTTCTGAAACCTGAGAAGCCGGTATCCAGAAACAGATGGCATCGTCGGTAGTCGAGTAGTTTGTTAACTCTGTGTTTCCTTTGTAGAATTTAACTTCGGTAAGGTCTACATCTGTCTCTGCCAATACGCGATATAACTCTTCTCCTTTGTAATCTTTCTTGAATGCTGTCTGACCCAGGTTTACATCTTTCCCTACAAACAGTTTGTTGAAGTCGCTTACGTTGAAAGAGCCGACCATAGCACCATTGGTGATTGTCAGTTTGGCAACATCTTCATCCAACTTGAAGCCGGCATATTCATTACCGGTCAAAGCCAATCCATTTAAGTCTAATACAATGGCCTTGTCTACTGTCAATTCCTCTTCTAAAGGAAGGCTTACCAATAGACTGATAGTTTGATCTTTAGTAGCTGTTGCAAAAGCCTCTTTCAGGGATTTGTATTTTTCGGTTCCTATTATTTCTGCAACGAAGTTACCGGGACCTTCACCTTCGCCCGGATCTACAAGATCCTGTGCCCATCCGCATACCGGCATCCAAAGGAGAGCCAGCAGGATGAATAATATGTTTGATTTTATTTTCATATTCTTTAGTGTTAAGTGAATATGTCGAGGAGTATGACAGCTCCTCAACATATTCTGTTAGTATTGTTTATTACTTTACGATTACCTTTTGGTTGTTGATGATGTAGATTCCTGCGCCTACTTCGTATGAAGAATCGCCTGCAGGGATTTCACCACTGAACTTCACTGTACCCTTCAGGTCGCAGATTACCACCTGTACCGGCGTTTCGGTAGTCAGGATGATGCGTCCTGCTTCTGTACGGATTTGCAGTTCGTCTTCCGCAATCTCGATTTCCTCATTGGCTGTCGGAGTAGAGCGGAGGCTGAAGCGGGCAACGTTTTGGGTTGTTGCTGCGTCTGCAAGTAGGTAGCCGCTGAATGGGGCGATTGTTCCATTTGTAGATGCGCCTGTTCCGGCACCTTCTTCATCTGCTTTAGTAGTTGTTGTAGGAGTAACACGTTCGAAGTTCTTTCCCTCTGCGTCCAGCTTGTAGAATGCTTTTGTTAAAGTAACGTCATTTAATGTACCGTTAGCATACGCTACGAAGCCGCTAACCGGATCCGGATTCAATTCCTGATTGCGTTTCAACATCTGGTTCGGACCAGAGATGAAAGTGACAGTCATATTTGCCGGAGTCTTCATCACATACACCTTGTTGGCTGTCATTTCGCTATTAACCACGTCGCTTGTCGAGCCGTCGCTCTTGATAGTGTGCAGCCAGAACTCGCCGGAAGTGCCCGGGTTGGCGGCTGGGCTGATGGAAACGACTTTTCCGCTATTGTTTGTTGTCGTAATGTCCGTAGCTGTGTAAGGCAGGGCGATTAATGACCACTGTTTTGTAGTGAATGTACGAATGTAGCGAATGCCGTCGGTAGCGGTTGCTTTACCAGCTTCAGTATTAACTTTACCACCTTCGTAGATGGTTAAACGGTGGATTGTGTTTCCTTGCTCATTTTTAGGAACTGTCCATGTTTGAGTTGTAGGAACTACGATATTACAGTCTTTTATATTGTCCCAGTTATTTCCCTGCTCCGTACTACCGATAGTAACAACTTTATAAATCGTTACTGTTGTATTATGGTTTGCCAGGCCTGCAGGGATGGTGTATAGGCTTGTTGCTGGGTTGCCTATCTCAACATCTGTATCGCGCTCCGGAGTTTCTACCCAATTGTTGTCGTAGTCATCATTGCCTCTTGCTATCAAACGATAAACTGTTTTGATACCTTCAGCTGTATGTTGCAAAACAACACCACCGATAGTAACATTCTCATCTACTATAACATCCCCATTACCTGAGATGTTGATAACGCCTGTCAGGGTACTATTAGTCTGCTTGTTGTTATTAGAGATGGTTAGAGTATTATCTTTGTTCGTAACCTTGAAACCACCCTGTGTAAATGTCAGGTCGTGACCGTTCAGGTCAATGGCATAGTCTTTGGTAATTTCGAATGTAGCTTGAGATTGGATGTTTTCCTGAAGTGCAATAACAATCTTATCACCAGTAGCAGTATTTGCCGCGTTTATCGCAGCAGATAGTGTTCTGTAAGGACTTGGGGTACCTGTGTCTACAGTTACTGTTGCTACAATTCCGCCTTTAACTAATTGTGTATAACCATTCGAATGAGCTACGATAGCCAATTCACCACCAGGGACGGTAAGGCCGTTTTCGGCATTCTGACTTTCGCCATAAACCACGAATTCTTGCGGATACATGGATTCAACGAGCCATAGGCAGGCAACGCCTGTTGTTTGACTGTTTTCAGTTAATTGTTGTCCAACAGTGAAACCAACTTTCTGATCGGCAAATTCGTAAGTATATGTATTGCCCTTTTCTAATCCCTTCACCAGTAATCTGCGTACGTTCTTATACGGCTCTTCTCCTAGGGTTGGATTAATCATATCCACATGTACGCCCTCCATGTGTACGTCCTTGCCGATATACACGTTTTGAGAAACGACGATGTCACCGTTGATGGTGGCGTGTTTGTCGCTGCCACTGTCGGTGCCTTTGTTTGTTATCAACATGAAGTTTTGCTCCTCCGTTTTAAACGTTACATTGTGGCAAGTAAGCGTGTTACCGTTCAGGTCGATGGTTACTTGGCTGCCGTTAACCTCACAAGTCGTATTCGATTCGGAATGTGTAGTGAATAGGGCGACTGTGTAGTTTTGATTTTCTTCCATTGCTTCAAATGCTTTTTCCAAAGAAATGAAAGAGCCAATTTTGTTGTTTGCATCTATTTTATCACCTGGATACAAACCGATATTAGCCGGAGCGATATTGTCATCGTTCTCTGCAACTGCGCTGAATATGATTTCCTCAGGAGAAGAAGTCTGATCCGCAGAACTGAATTTCACTTTACCGCCTAGAGTAGCTTTTGGCATCCACAAGTGGATTTCACCGTTTTTGTCGCTGGTTACTTTTCCGGATAGAGGAGTAGTTCCACCTTCTGGTATATATTCATAGTTGTACGGAATATAGTAGTCTTTTACTTTGAATGAAACACGGTATAAATTCTTGGAGTTTGGGAGTGTTCCATCTGTAAAACGGGCATTATTATTCTTTGCAAACTTCGCTCTCACACTACCTCCTTTATAAGTTGCAGTAACGTTTTGAATAGGGTCTTCTGCATTGTCCTGGATATAAGCAAGCAGTGTGCCGCTTTCTACCTCTAATTTACCTGTACCACTACTACTACTTGAGCCTGAAATACTTTTGCTGATACTAAAGAATCTCAACGCATTAGCTGTAGCCGGAGTTTCTTCCGACTGGTTGAATTTAAGCGTGCTACCGTCACCAATTTCAATTGTACCGATGCTGTTGATACCGGAGGTTTTGATGTCGGCTGTCTGGTTGCCTGTTACTACCAGCTTGGTTGAAATTTTATTCTCACCAACCATTCCATCCGTTGTCTGCAAACTTGTGTAGATGTCTTTCAGGAGGACGTGAACGTTGCCGTTAACTGTTAGGATGTTTGCTGTAGTATACTTGTCTTCGGCTACTGTTACGATTTCGGCAGGATCTGTTTCTGTGCCATAACCGGTAACTTCGTAGTCGTCTGCATACGATACTTTATCAGTTCCAACTGTGATGTTGTAACTATTCAAGTCGAACAATGGAATAAGCGAGTAATTTTTTGTTTCATCATCCTTAATTTGCGCAAAGATAGTACCTTGCTCATCTTTAACCGGTCCGATTGCATCGTTGGTTGTAGGTATCCAAATACAGTATTTATTTGTATTATTGTTAGTCGCATTCACTTTTGCACCGTTTATGTCGTAAGTGATGACTTTCGGCATACTTTGTCCCTTTTTTATATTCGTTGATGCTTGTCGAGCCTCAACTTTATAGCCTTCGATATGAGGTTCTATATTTGCTAGCTCTGTATAAACTATACCTTCAATCCGATAGGAGCCGGTGATAGCACCATTATTACCGTGGTCAGTAGCATTTGTATTAACAATTTCATCTTTTATTACGAGTGTACCTAAACCACTGGAGATTAACGGAAGCTTACCCTCTGAGTCTGTGTGTCCGCTGATGCTTAATTGCCATCCATTTAGGTTGAGGGTGAAAGTCTGATTTACAGTGATAGTCCAGTTTCCTTGGTTATCTTTAGGTTCAGCTGATCCTCCATTTACTGCCTTATAATTATCTGTGAAGTAGATGGTTTCACCATCCTTAACATCTTTGAATGCTAAAGATAATGTTTGGTATCTCTTTATTTCGTCATTCCTGTTGATACAAATAACAGGATCTGCGGCATAGAGTTCTTGATAATGATCTGTCTGGGTAGTAATCTCACGTGTAATATTATTACTTTTTATTTGAAACTTTGTTTGTTTCGGCAACCATGCATAAATGAGCATTTCTTCAGTATCTAAAGTCTGAGGATAGTTAACCGGATTTGTGCCGCTCTCGTCATAAATCCGGATATCACTTTTTTCTTCTAAATCAGTATTTCTATAGTTGATTATGCAATAGTAAACATCCGTGTCGTTAAACTTTGCCGCACTTCCAAGAAAACAACTTTCATTCAGAACTTTTTCCCCTAACCTCACATCATTGTTAACCTTGATTTGATAAGGACTAGGGATAGTGATGTTTTTCAACCAGATTGTATGATTATTACCATCTAGTTCGAGTCCTTCCTCTGTGGCAATATACATTATTTTGTGATCATCAACACCCTTTATTATGATATCACTTAATGAAGCCTGTAATTGACCGCTATGGGGATACTGAGATACATTAAGGTTGTAAGTTCCTTGTTGTATATCTTTTATTTGAGCATAATAATTACCACTACTAGTAGCAGCCCCTGCATAAACTTTTGGCATTTGAGTACCATCACTATTCCTTAAAGCAAAAGGCAGTTTCTCATTATCCGTTTCTAATTCCCCATAATAATTCATATTACTACTAGGAACTAATAAAGTAAACTTATCGCTGGTTGCTTTTGTAATGAATTTTTGAGTTCCTATTTCTCCATGAACATAATCGTTATAGAGTTCAGATGGGGTAAATTGGCTAAAATCAACATTGATTTGCATAGGATTATTTGTTCCAAGTTTTGTTCCAATCTGTCTCAATGCCTCATCCCCTGCTGATGCGAAATTCTCGATTTTCCAATTATCAGGGTGTTTAGGATTCTCGGCATTGTTGTAAGAGAAATAAGCTCCATCTTTCAAGGTGACAATTGCATTATTCATGTTAACAGCAGGACTGTGGGGGGGGGCTTCAGTTCCACTCTGTGCAACAACAGCCACAGGACCTGTTATTGTTAAATTACAATTACCTTCAAGTCTGAGACCTTCCTTGTTTGTGACAGTATTCCCAGCTACCAAATAAAGGTAAGAAGGAGTGTTTTTATGATCTTTATCCCAATATGCAATTGTGAGGTTAGATAAATTCTTGGTACCTATGGCAGGCCAAGAGCCTGTCTCTCCTATACCTGTTATGTGAGTTCCATGTAATTTGTTCTCTCCCGCTATATGCAGTGTTACGTTTCCTGTTGTTTCAATCCGTATTTGACCATCAGTAGTTCCTGCTAAATAATAGTCACCGCCTTGCGTGATTTTGACATTTTTTATATTCCCAGACCACGGAGTGTCGGAACTTGTCCCATTTCCCTCAGCCCAAGCCCCTACCGGCATCACGATTGCCATGAGGCAAATCAGCAGCCTCCAGAGCTTTGACGAGTTAGAACTTTTGCGGGAGAATCGTTGTTTCCCCACATCTTTGATTGTTGTGCCACCGGTTGAGATATCCGGGGCGAATGCTTTGTAATTCTGTTTCATATTAATACTTGTTTAGTGTTTGTATAAGCTTTCTTTGAGTTTGGTTCGCCTTTTGCCTGTGCTCCTTAGGCAGGGAAAGGGGCTATTCTATGACGGGACGGTCGTCGTCATCGTCCTTCTTGGTGCCTACGTACACGGTGCGGCTGATGCTGCGCGGTGTTTTCAGCAGGCGTTTGGTACTGCCCGAATACTGAGTGGTTAGTGTCAGTTCGTATTCACCGTCTTTCAATCCTGTGGGAGCGATGAAGATCACTTCCGAAGGGTTGTTGGTTCCGAACATGTCGGGTTCCACCTTCGTGACAGTGTCGTCGGATAGATTGCGCAGGGTGATACCCACGTTCTCATTGTCTCCATCCACACGGATATACGAGCCGGTGAGGCGGAAGTTGCGCCCCGGGCTGAGGTGGCCGTCGGTCTGTCCGGTACTGCAATCCTGTGCGCTGGCAAAGTAGACTGAGCTGGGCTTTTCGCCGAGGATTTCCACCTGTGTGTTACGGATTTCTTCGCGCAAGACGCGATTCTGTGTAAAATCGACATAAATATCGTTGATCAGCGGGTTCCAGCGTCCTTCCTGGATGATTCCGGTAAAACGGGGGACGGCATAGAAGAGTCCGGTATTGACATTGTTGCCGTTCATCAGGAAACGGGCAACGATACGTTCGTAGAGTGTAACTACGTGAACCATAGTTTCTTTGCGTAAGCCGGTGTCTTCGTTGCGCATCTCTTCGTAGATACGTGCGTCGTTTACCGTGCCTGCCGATTTAAGGATGAGGATGCGATCGTCCGGATCTTCCGTTAAGGTATTCGGCGCGAGCCATCCTTGTAATTTGTTCTTCATAATTGGTTGAATTGACATTAAAATGATTGTTTTTTCACGGGAAGAAGAGCAAATTGAAAGTTGAAGAATGACTAATTTAATCGTTCCTTTTTTCTAGTCATGTGATTTATGAGTGTGGCACTGGAACCTAAAACGGTTTTAATCTTGATATTCAGGTGTTTTTCTGAATAAAAAAGGAAGGATGATAAGTACTGAAACAGAAGAAAAAAATGACTAGATAAAACGAACGTTTTATCTAGTCATTTAGCAATGTAGCCCCCGAATACTATGCCGGGAGCAAAACATTGCAAATGTACGATTTATTTTGAAAACAAGAACTTTTCGTAATAATTAATTGCTTTTTAGTTAGGGAAAAGACTGATTCGGGGCTACCGGTTCTCTTTCGCATACTTCGACGGGCTCATGCCGAACTGCTTAATAAAGGCTGACCAGAAATAGGACTGCGAACTGAAACCTACCGCTTCCGATATTTCATAAATCTTCATATTTCCCTGCAGGAGAAGTTCTGCGGCTTTCTTCAGACGGCTGATCTTGATCAGTTCGTTCGGGGTCAGGTCAGAGATGGCACGTATCTTACGATACAATGTCGGCCGGCTTAAATGCATCAGGTCGGCGATCTTGTTGACATCCAGCTCCGGGTTGCCGATGTTTTCATTGATGATATCGTTCAGCTTTTCAAGGAAATTTTCGTCTGCCTTGGTGTAGGCCATCGACTTCATATTGGCGATCGGGGAATTGAAGTAGAACTTCCGGATGTTATCCCGATTCGATATCAGGTTCGATATCTGAACCATTAGCAGACTGGTGGAGAACGGTTTGTCGATATAGGCATCCGCTCCGAGTTCCAGTCCTTCCAGGCGTGATTGCATGGTGTTTTTGGCTGTTAGCAGGATGACGGGGATATGGCTGAATTCGATATCGCTTTTTACCTGTTGCAATAAGGCAAAACCATCCATGACAGGCATCATAACGTCGCTTATGATCAACTGTATGCTCTGTTTTTTGAGCAACTCCAGTGCTTCCGAGCCATTGGCTGCCAGCAGGACATTATAGTTCTCATTGACTTCGTCGGCGATAAAGGCGCTCATTTCTTTATTATCTTCGACAATGAGGACTGTAGGACGGCCCTCTTCGACGATGTACGACAGCTTGGGTTGGGAGATCTGGGGTTGTGGTTCCTCTTCGGTTGTTTTCACTGCACCGGTCTGTTTGACGGGTAAAGTGATGCGGAACAGGGTCTGCTGGTTGGAAAAGTCGATCAGTGCCAGTGTACCGTGGTGCATTTCCGCCAGCGAACGTGCCAGAGGCAGGCCCAGTCCGGTTCCCGGTTTGTCCTCGTTCCCTTTGATGCGGTAGAACGGTTCGAATATTTTATCCCTCATTTCTGTCGGAACAGGTACTCCGTCGTTGATGAAGTCGATCATGAACGTTTCATAGTCAGCAGACAGATGCAGACGAACCACGATGCTTTTAGCTGCATATTTGACGGCATTCGAGAACAGGTTGCTCATAATCTTGGTGAGTGCTTCGCGGTCGACAAAAACATATAATTCCTGTACGGATAAATCCAGGTTCAGCAACAGGTTATTTTCTGTGGCAATATCCTGAAAGCGTTTGGCGGTCTCGGACAGAAGAGATACTACTTCCGTGCGCACAAAATTAAGGCGGTATCCTTCTATTTCCGTTTTCCGGAAATCCAGTAACTGATTGACAAGGGATAACAGGCGGGAAACATTCCTGTCCATCAGCAGCAGGGAGTTGTTTTCCTTTTCTCCGATCTTCTCCGATTTCAACAAACGTTCCAACGGGTTTTTGATCAGGGTAAGCGGTGTACGTATTTCATGTGCTATATTAATGAAGAAGTCGATCTTTGCCTGATAGAGCTCTTTCTCCTTGTTGTTTTCGAATATTTGCATGTTGTATGCCATTTTCTTTCTCTCTTTTCTTCGCCAGTAAATAATCAGGTAGATAATGATCATCAGGGCGAGGATAGAGTAGATTACATAAGCCGGACGGGATGCCCACCAGGGAGGAAGTACCCGGACGTGCAAGCGTGTGATTTCGTCTCCCCAACTGTTGGAAAGATTGGCGGCTCTTACTTCAAAAGTATATTCTCCGGGGTGCAGGTCGGTGAAGTAGACGATATTACGTTCGCCCAGTGCGATCCAGTCCTTGTCGAGGTTCACCATCCGGTAAGCATACTGGATAGATCCCGGGGCAATGAAGTTGAGAACTGAAAAATTGATGTTGAAAGAAGATTGGTCGTGATTCAACGTGATGCTCCCGACTTCGGAAAGCGAAGAGCTGTTGATGATCTTTCGTCCCCCCATTCCGTTCTGTATTTCCAGCGAACTGATGCGAACGTCCATCTTTTCGGCTGCCGGGCGTATATCCGTCGGCTTGAAATGGATAAATCCCTTTATTGAACCGAAGTAGAGTGTGCCGTCTTCATCCTTAAATGCTGAGTTATAATTGAACTGGCGGGTGACGAGGCCGTGGGCTTCGGTATAGGTCATGATTTCTTCTGTTTGCGTGTCGAGGCAGACCAGCCCGTTTGCCGTACTGATCCACAGACAATTATTGTCATCCGGCAGGATACGGAAAGCCACATTACTCGGCATACCGTTCTTTACGGTGTAATGCAGTGATTCTCCGGTCTGAAAATCATACTTGATGACTCCTTCTACCGTAGCAAACCACATGTTCCCGGCTTTATCTTCGCAGGCATCGTTGACCGAATTATGACGTTGGGTATTGAGCTTGTCGTATTGGAGATACATACCTGTATTACTGGTTGTATTAAAGTAATAGCTACGATTGAACATGCCGAGCCATATTTTTCCTGACCGATCTTCGTACAGGCAGTTTACCGCAAACGGCGGGAACTGAGGTGCATAGACGAAGCGATCGTTCAGATAGTCGTAGCGGAAAATGCCGTCTTCCGTTCCTACCAGGACTTCGCCTTCCCGTAAGACTTTGATACATCGCACCGTACTGTTCTTTACCGTTTGTGCGTCTTTCAGCAGGTCATAATGTTTGATGACTTTCCGCGTTCGTATATCCATCAGGTCGATACCATGTATCACATGGCCTATCCACAGGTTATCACCCGAAGCCGCCAGTCCGCGTATATTGGTATGTGAAAGGCTTTTTACACCGGGGACCGGCTGGTAGTTGGTGAACGAACCTGTTTTTTTTTCCAGGCAATTGACTCCCGCATCTTCCGTACCTACCCATATATTCCCGTAAATGTCCGTACAGATATCGCGTATTACTTCCCCTTTCAGCGAATGCGTCTCGTTCCAGGGGTAATAGACGTTGAACGGGCGGAAAGGAGAGTAGTAGTTTACCCCGTTTTGGTGGAAACAGATCCAGACTCCTTCTTCGCGGTCTTCAAACAAGGCGGAGACGAAATGGCTGGATAATGCATACGGGTCCAACGGGTCCTGGCGGATACGCTTGCAGGTTTCTGTATCCAGGTCGTAGATGAAGAGGCCGGAGTCAGTTCCGATCCAAAGTTCTTTCTTGTCTTTTTCGAGGAAACAGTTGATCAGGATCGTCAGCTGGTTTTTCTCCTGGATATTCAGATCCTCGTATGTTTTCGAAAGTACGTTGAATATTTTGACATCGTCGTGTTCAAACGCGACGTAGATATTCGGGGAGGAAGGTGAAGGATATAACATAGATAATTTTCGCGAAGTGGTTTCCGGCGAATGGGCAAACAGGTTATGCGATTCGAGATTGCCATCCTCCGGGTTCAACTGGGAAATAAAACCTTCCGAATCGCCCAGCCAGACCGAATTATCCGCCATGATACAGAAGGAGGTATACGTCTGTCCGTTGTTGCCGGCGAAGATGCGGAACTGTCCGTCGGAAACATTATACTGTATCAGTGTCCCGTCCATGAGTAGCCAAAGCTGGTTGCTCTTGTCAAACTGGAAAAGTTCAATCCCTTTGTTTTTGGTGAAAGGGACGTGCAAGAACGATTCTTTAGTCTCGTTGTATTGATACAATCCGGAAAGTGTACCTACCCATAGATTGCCATCATGGTCGCATCCGAGATGGGTGATCCAGTTATTGCCCAGCGATTCCGTGTCGTCGGGGTCGTTGCGGAATACTTTAAAGGTATATCCGTCGAACCGGTTCAGACCGTCGCGCGTACCGATCCATATATAGCCGCTTTTATCCTGCACACAACAGGTCACCATGTTATCGCTTAACCCGTTCTCCACCTGGTAATGGCGGAAAAGATAGTTGCTTTCTTCAGCAAAAAGGCAGAGAGAACAGAACAGGAAAAGTATAGATAAGATCAACTTCAGATGTCTCATAAATAAGTTTGTTGTTTGACACTGCAAGATATATAAAATTGTATTACCAGTTTTCATTTATTGTATCACGGATTTCAAAAATCGTATCATACCCGGTGAGAATACCACAGAATGAGATAAATACGGGAATTAATGCAACTGGAATGAACAGATATATTTTTCATAAGGAAGTACTTTTGATCAACGATTTGGAAATACTATAAGAAACCTTTTTGATCACTATCATGAATACACAACAAGTTAATACCGGAATGGGAACAAAGATTCAGCTCTGTCTGATGATGTTTTTACAGTACATGCTAAGTGCTGTATGGTGGGTGCCGCTGGCTGCCTATCTTTCACACACGCTTAAGCTGGAAGTGTATCAGGTCTCCTTAGTATTAAGTGCGATGGCTATCGGTGCAATGGCTTCTTCTTTTATCGGAGCGATTGCCGACCGTTACTTTGCCGCAGAAAAGATATTAGCAGTATTAAATATATTAACGGGTGTCTTTCTTTTACTGGCAGCCCAGCAAAAGGATTTTCCTCCTTTGATGTTCTTTGTAGTAATGGCTATGCTTTGTCATATGCCGACACAAAGTCTGACAAGTACAATTGCTATGAGCCATGCTCCGTCCGAGCAGTTTCCGCGTATACGTATGTTCGGTTCGGTCGGATGGGTAGCTTCGGGTATTTTTAGTCTGGTGGCAATCCATTTATTAGGAATGGAAGCGTTCGATGACACGAATTTGCCGATGTATTGTGGAGCCGGTGTCTGTTTTGTGGCTGCTTTTGCCAACTTGACACTTCCGCATACACCACCTTCGGTAGCAAAGAGTTCTAAGATATCGGTGATGGATATTACAGGTTTCAGCGCTTTCTCGTTGATGAAAGATAAGAACTACCGGGTGTTTATGATACTGACTTTCCTGTCGATTATACCGTTTACGCTTTATCATGTATATGGTTCTATGATCCTGGCAGACGAGCAGGTGCGAAATATCACGGTGACGATGAACTTCGGACAGTTGGCAGAAATGTTTTTCCTGGTTATCACTACGACGATCCTTGTGAAGTCGGGAATTAAGAATACATTGATCTTTGGTATGATAGCTATGCTGGTCCGTTACGGAGCCTTCTTTTTCGGTGCGGAAACCGGACAACAGTGGTTCTATTATATCGGAATTATCGTACACGGGCTGATTTTCGGATTGTTCTATGTCGGTGGACAGGTTTATACGGATAATGTGGCCCCGAAGGAAATGAAAGCACAGGCTCAGGGGCTTCTTTTCTTCCTGGTATGGGGTGTAGGCTTCCTGATCGGTACATTGTGGAATGGATGGTTGATAGGATTTTTCCGGGATGGTGACAAGTGTGACTGGCCGGTACTGTTTATAATATCTTCTATTTGTACAGCGGTGTTATTGTTTTTGTTCCTATTCCTGTTCAAACCGGTAAGCCTTAAAACATCCGGTAAATAATACGCATTTAATTCTCAAGACTATATATATTTTTTACGCCAAACATGAAAAAGGGGACACGAGGGTGTCCCTTTTTTAGTTTCCTGTGTTTCTTAACATATCTTTTTTCGTGACATACTGTCACTCAAATCGCTACCTTTGGGACAATGACTGTATGAAACGCTTACAGTCTGACAAAACAATTAAATCTGAAATAGTATGAGACCGGAAGATTACATCACCCGTGAGGGGAAGTTTGGTGCACACAACTATCATCCCCTGCCTGTCGTTCTCGAAAAAGGAGCAGGCGTATTTGTGTGGGACGTGGAAGGCAAACGTTATTTTGATTTCCTGTCCGGTTATTCCGCCCTGAGCCAGGGGCATTGCCATCCTAAAATCATCCAGGCATTGACCGACCAGGCACAGAAGCTGACACTGGTATCGCGCGCTTTCCATTCGGACGTATTGGGCGAGTATATGGAGTTTGCCTGTAAGTTCTTCGGCTACGATAAATTGCTGCCTATGAATACCGGCGCCGAAGCGGTAGAGACAGCCTTGAAACTGGCACGCCGCTGGGGATATCGTATCAAAGGCATTGCACCGGAAAAGGCGAAGATCATCGTATGCAGCGAGAATTTCCACGGACGTACCATCACGATCATCTCCATGAGCACCGATCCCAGTTCGTATGCCGACTTCGGGCCTTATACACCCGGTTTTATCAAAGTACAATATAATAATGTAGGAGAGTTGGAAGAAGCCTTGAAAGACCCCGACGTGGTCGGCTTCCTGTTGGAGCCTATCCAGGGGGAAGCAGGTGTAGTTGTTCCCGACGAAGGGTATCTCCGCACTTGTTACGACTTATGCCATGCCCATCATGTGCTGTTCATTGCCGACGAGATACAGACCGGCATCGGGCGTACCGGTAAACTGCTTGCCTGCGATTATGAGCATATTCATCCCGATATACTGATCCTGGGGAAAGCCCTCTCCGGTGGTGTCACTCCTGTTTCCGCCGTATTGGCGAGCGACGAGATCATGTTGACGATCGCTCCGGGCGAACACGGTTCCACGTATGGCGGAAACCCGTTGGCTGCCGCTGTCGGAATAGCTGCCCTTGAAGTGGTGCGCGACGAACATCTTTCGGAGAATGCTTACGAGATGGGTGAATTGTTCCGCAGCGAAATGCAGAAGATAGATAATCCGATGATCAGGCAGGTACGCGGAAAAGGATTGCTGAATGCCGTGGTTACCGAACCTCGCGGCGGAAAGGTGGCGTGGGATATCTGTCTGGCACTGAAAGAAAACGGTTTGATAGCTAAACCGACACACGATCACATCATTCGTTTCACACCACCGCTGGTCATTACCCGCGAACAGATGATGGAAGCGATCGGTATAATAAAGGAAACGTTGTCCCGATTTTTGTAGGGGCGGTTCGCGAACCGCCCCTACCTGACACATTAACACATTATTGTAATATGAAAATAAACGTAATAGGAGTTCCTTTGAATCTGGGTTGCGACCGTGAAGGCGTAGAGCGTGCCCCGAATCATCTGCGCGAACGGGGATTGATGAAGGTGATCCGGAAGAACGGCCATCGTGCCTTCGACCTGGGGAATCTGTATGTCCCTCCCGTTTCGGAAACGGATAAATTTGCCCGAGGCAAGAGCATGAAGTATCTGGACGCCATCGTCGAGGTGAATAATAACCTGGCGGAGCTGGTGTATGACACCTTGCGCGGTGGGGCATTCCCGCTTGTTATCGGCGGCGATCATTCTCTCGGGCTGGGAAGTGCTTCCGGTGTAGGGAAATGTTTCGACGATTTCGGGATCATTTGGCTGGATGCGCATGGCGATCTTAACACGAATGAAACCTCTCCCAGCGGGAATATCCACGGAATGCCGTTGAGTGCCCTGATGGGGATGGGAAGCGAAGAACTTGTCAATATCTATGCCCCCGGCAATAAGGTGAATCCGCAGAATGTGTTCCTCGTAGGAACCCGCAGCCTGGACGAAGGCGAGCAGGCTCTCATCGAACGGGAACGTCTGAGTGTTTACACCATGGATACGATCCATCTGAAGGGAATCGATTTTGTAGCCGAAGATATTAAACGGAAGCTGAAGGAAAGGAAAATACGTAATGTCCATTTCAGTATCGATGTGGACAGTATCGATCCGCGGTTTGCTCCGGGAACAGGAACACGGGTCAGCGAAGGGCTTATACCCGATGAATTTAAGGATTTTGTCAATCATATCCTTTTAACAAATCTTGTGAAGTCGTTGGATTTGGTGGAACTCAATCCCGACTTAGATACGAACGACCTGACAACCAATCTCTGCCTGGATATTATCGATTATATAACAGCAAGGATTTAATAAAGTATTGATAGCAAATTTGTGCCTGGAGCGTATATTGCGTTTCAGGCTTTTTTATGCAGCGTGGGCGTTGAATTATAATGAATTTATAAGAAATGAAAAGTGACTAATTTAATCGTTCGTTTTTTCTAGTCACAAAGGACGTTATTGTTTTTCACATATCAAAACATTTGCAGAATTATTATGAAATAATATAATATTAGCTATCAATTGAATATTAATCAATCTGTAAATTGTATTATGTTAAATTATATGAAATAATTTAACGGTAGAGTGACTAGAAAAAACGAACGATTAAACTAGTCATTACTATTAATCATCGAAAATTATAAAATAAGACGAATGAAATGAAAAATCGGAAACAGATTTGTACACAGATGGTACGTAATACCGGTATTCACGCTGGATTTTCGAAAATTTAAGGTCGAATTCCGGTGTTCGGCACCGTATTTTCTAAATTTTGGCGTCGAAAAGACCTTTTTCAGACCGGATTTTCGAAAATCCGGCGTGAATACATGTATTGGATGTCAAATTCTTATGAATCCGGCGTGAATACATCTGCATGGCGCTCAATTTGCGTAAATCTATATCCGAGTTGAAAACGCATTCATGATAAAATAAACAATTTACTAGTATAAATCTTAAACTTACGAACTATTATGGCAGAGATACAATATCTACCTAAGTCGAATCTGACAAATGGTCAATTGACGACTGTCGCCAGGACTGTTCTTTTGAAATTATCTGAATATAACATCTCTCCGATCGATTTCAAAAAACAGAAAGACGATCTTGAACATAGTACGGATGATTTCGAAAATAGTCAGACAAAGATTACGGAAGAAGTCTATACGAAAGAGAAAATTATAATTAAAAATTCACTTAATTATATGCGTACGGGGTTCTTTTCGTTGCTGAAGGGCGACTGCACCAGCGAAAACCCCGAACGTAGAAAGGCAGCCCTGGGCTCCATGCCTCTAGCGAAGGCATATGCGAATATATCACGTTACATCTATGATGACTTGCTCACCTGGACTACCAGGCTGATCAATTCTTCCAATGAATCTCCTTATAAGGAGTATATTACTACACTAGGATATACCGGTCGCATCACAGAATTGCAGACCAAGCTGAATGAAGGTATCATGCTTAAAAACAAACGGTTCGACGCATCCGGAATGCGTGTCCGTGTACGTAAAACTTCGGTGACGCGCAAGGAAGTAATCGAAAAATACGATCTTTTGGTGAAACGTCTGAATGCGGTTGCCAACTATAAGGGAGATGCCGATTATGTGGAACTCTTCTCCTGGTGGAACGCGATGATCAATGAATACCGCCGTGAAATCTCCAACCGCCTGGGTAAAGGCAAAGGAGGTTCGGCAGACAATCCCGAAAACAGCCAGCCGAATCCCGACAGCGGCAATTCAGGTAGCGGCAGTGGTGGCGAAGATAGACCGGTAATCGAATAATTAAAATCTGAGAAGGTATGAAAAGGAGATTGAGGGGATATATATTTTTTATTTTTTGTCTCATCTTTGCCTTCCCTATTATGGGGAGGGCAGATGAGAATCCTGATCTAAACAGTGGTAAAGTAACGATTACTGAAGCAGGCACTTATAAGTTTGAAAACTATGAGGGAGCTAATAAAGTAATTGTTAATGCTCCCGATAAAGAGGTTGATATTACGATTAGTGGGTTGAAGATAGATGTAAGTAAGTTCCCAAATTGTGCTTTCGAAATTCAGGCAGGGACAGTTAATTTGACACTTGAAGGGACGAATGTATTAAAAAGTGGAAATTTGAAAGCCGGATTGCAAGTTCCTGAAGGTTCAACACTAACTATAAAGGGTGATGGAGTATTAGATGTTACTGGAGGTAGTCAAGGAGCTGGGATAGGCGGAGGTCGCAGTGGTGCTGGAGGTACTATAAAAATACTAGGAGGTACTGTTAATGCTAATGGAGGTAGCTCTGGTGCCGGGATAGGTGGAGGATCCAGTGGTGCTGGAGGTTCTATAATAATACTAGGAGGTACTGTTAATGCTACCGGAGGTAATAGTGGAGCCGGGATAGGTGGAGGATCGAATGGTGCTGTAGGTACTATAAAAATACAAGGAGGTACTGTTAATGCTAATGGAGGTAGTAGTGGAGCCGGGATAGGAGGATCCGGTAAAACTGGAGGTGATATAACAATAACAAAAGGTACTGTTAATGCTACCGGAGGTAGTAGTGGAGCTGGGATAGGCGGAGGATCCAGTAGTGCTGGAGGTACTATAACAATAACAGGAGGTACTGTTACTGCTACTGGAGGTAATAATGGAGCCGGGATAGGCGGAGGAACCAGTGGTGCAGGAGGTACTATAATAATACAAGGAGGTAATGTTAAAGCTATTGGAAAAACTAGTGGAGCTGGGATAGGCGGAGGAAGTAATGGTAATGGAGGTACTATAGCAATAGAAACAGGTATCGTTAATGCTACTGGAGGAGATGGTGGCGGAGCCGGGATAGGAGGCGGAGGAAGTAGAGGAGCAGGAGGTATTATAACAATAACAGGAGGTACTGTTACTGCTGAGGGAGGAAATATGGGAGCACAGATAGGCGGAGGATCGAATGGTGATGGAGGTGAAATAACAATAACAGGTGGTGTTGTTAATGCTCCTATAGCAGGTTTGGGAGCAGGAATAGGTAAAGGATATGATGGTAAGAATAATGGTACTTTCTCTGCTAAAAATGGTAATGCCTTTATCAATGTCTCTAGTATATCGGATCAAAGCAATAAAGAAAATTGGAAAGGTATTATCTTCGATGGATATAACGGACAGGTCTATGGTAAACAAAGATTAGAAACAAATGCAGAAATACCTAAAGGGAAAACACTTACTATTAAAGAAGATCAAAAACTTACATTAGGAAAAGGGGTAACATTAACGAATAATGGAACTATTAAAGGAATAGAGAATATAATTTACACAGTTACGTATCATCATAATAATAGTGATGAATCAGAAGATGTTGAGGTAGCACATAATTCAATACCTTCTTATTCCAATTTCACACGTCAATACTATTCAATAGACGGATGGCATGATAAGGCAAGCGATGGTCAAAAGGTAGAAAATATTACAGGCTCCATTGATCTTTATGCCAATTGGAAAGAGAATGAAATAAAACTGGTAAAATCTCTTCCTACTTTAAATGGAACTTATGGGAAAGAGATAAATTATAATTTGTCTAAATTATTAAGTACTGATTCTTATAAAGATAATATTATATATGCATCTTCAGATCTTGAAAAGTATGGATTGTCTATATTAGATAAGCAAATAACCGGTACTCCTAAGAAAGCGATAGATGATAATTCTACTGTTACTATTACTATAAGCAGTGTTGATTGTATGAAGGAAGTAGAAGCAAAGGTTCCTATCAATATTGCCAAAGGGAAAAGCAGTATCGATGAATTTGTTATTATACCAAATAGAACTTATAACGGCAAAGTAATTGATATAACTGTTCCTTTCGTAAAAGATGAGAGTGGTAATGAGATAAAGGATGCCGTTGTCGGTCTTTCGTATCAAATCAAGACAGATAATGGTCAATATGAATCGACAACTGCAGACAACAGTGGTGCTTCGAATGATGGCGAAGCCCCTAAATATGCAGGCGAGTATAAGGTGACAGCCAGCTTTACCGGAAATGATAATTATGCAGAAGCAGAAGCAAAGACTGCCGTATTTACTATCAAAAAGGTATCATTGACAGTTAATCCTTTACCCGGTCAGATAATTTTCCCGAATGAAACAGAAACTTATAAACCGAAGTATGAAGTAACAGGCGCAGTGAATAATGAGATGCTGGAATTTAGTGGAGATTTAAAGCTTGATGATGGTAAAAAAATTATGGATAATAATTTAACACTAAATGATCCGTTTGATAAAAATTATTCCATGACTGTCACTGAGAATGTAACGGTTAGTATTTTAGATAATGTGGCAGCCAATGAGAAGATTATTCTTTCCGGAACGATTGAGGATGGCGCTTATATCGACCAGGTTACTGTTACGGCTCCCAGCGGCTTTCTGATTAAATCGGAAGGTGGTGCTCTGACAAAGGCAGAGAATGATTATAAAGAATCATTTATTTGGAGTCAGACAGGCACATTCGATATCAGTTATAAACTGCAGCGCATAGAGGACGGTCAGGAATCCGATCCATATATAGTGAGAGTAACGGTTAAAAATAAAAGCGAGGAACCCGATAAACCTGTTAATCCTCCTGTGGAACCGGAAGAACCCACTGTCTATTATACAGTCACGCTGCCGTCGGTAGATGGCGTAACGACCGATCCCGTTGCGGGCGATTATAAGGTGGAAGCATGGGACAGCTTCCGTTTCTATCTCACGATCGGGAAGGATTACGACCAGTCGAAGCTGGTTGTAACGACCAGCCGCCATGAAACGATCGAACCGCGTAGCAGTGACGGCGCTTATATCATAAAGTATGTTCGTACGGATGTTGAGATTCGTATCGATGGGGTTGTAAAGAACCCCGATCCGGTGGCGAATGCTGAGATTCAGTCGGGTATAAAGGTATGGGCAAATAATCATCGGTTATTTATCCGTACTGACCGACCGGAGGAGGTCTCTGTTTATACTTTTAGCGGACAATTGCAGAAGAAATTCCGGTCGGAGGCAGGCGACCGGTTCATATCGCTGCTTTCCGGAACCTATATTGTCCTTATCGGAGATGAACGGTTTAAGGTGATCCTGTAATCCGGGATAAGACTTGATAAATAAAAAGCTGTAAGGGAGCAATAACTATTGCCGGACCTTTACAGCTTTTTTATGTAGGTGGATTCTCTTTTTTATTCTTCCTGTCCGCCGCCTAATGCGTGATAGAGGTTAATAACACCTTGTATCTCGTCGAAACGGTCGGCTACCTGCGAGAGTTCCGCTTGTAGTAAACCTTGCTGGGCGGTTAGTACCTCCAAATAAGTGGTGTTCCCGTGTTGCATCAGTAACTGAGTGCTTTTTACCGCCTTTTGTAAAGCCGTAATTTGCTGGTCGGCGAGTTGGATGCGTCCGCGTGCCGTCTGCCATTGTGTCAATGCGTTGTTTACTTCACTTCCGGCATTCAATAGGCTCTGCTGGAAAGCCAGGGAGGCCTCTTCCTGTTGTGCCTTGGCTATTTTTAACTGGGCGATGTTGGCACCTTTGTTGAATAACGGTTGTGTCAGCGAGCCTATCGCCTGCAACAGCCAGCCGCCCGGGTTGGTGATGATCCCCGTTCCGTTATTCGTCCATCCGGCAACACCGCTGAGGGTGATGTTCGGATAGAAAGCACTGCGTGCTCCGTTCGTTGCATAGAATGCCTGTGCCAACGAGTATTCTGCCTGCCGTACATCCGGACGGTTGCTTAACAGGGAGAGCGGAACGCCGGCGGATAGTGTCTGGGGAAACTCCTGTCGATCCAGTTCTCCCCGCTCCATCCGGTGAGGTACTTCTCCGAGCAGGTTGGAGAGGCTGTTTTCCATCTCGTTGATCTGCTGGCGTAGGGTCAGGAGGGAGGCTTCCACACTCAGGCTGTTCGCTTCCGACTGGGAGACGGCGGCTTCATTTGCCAGGCCTGCTTTCTTCAATGCACGCATCGCCTGTACGTTCTCTTTCCAAAGAGAGGCCGTCCGTTCACTGATGACAAGTTGTTTGTCGAGCAATAATAATGTGTAATAGGAATTGGCTACTGTGGCTATTAGCTGTGTCCGGACGGCCTGTTTGTATGCTTTAGTCTGTTCGAGAGCTGCCTGTGCGCTTCTTTTTGCATTGGTGAGTCTCCCGAAGATGTCGATTTCCCAACTGGCAGCTACCGCCAACTGATAACTTTTGGCGGCTTTCGAACCGTCGAAGCTGCTGATCGTACCCTGCGGATTCAGGTTCAGTGCCGGAAGGTAAGCCAGACGTGAAGTCATCAGGGCTGCTTCGGCTTCCTGTACCCGCAAATGGGCGGTGCGCATGTCGGTGTTGTTCTCCAGGCTTTTTTCGATAAGCGTCTGCAATTGCGGATCTGTGAAGAGTTCCCGCCAGTCGAGACTGCCGATACTGGTCGTATCCGTAGCCATCGCCTCGTCCCTGAACAGGTTGTCAGGAACGGAGGTCTCCGGTTTGTAGGATGTATAGATGCCGCACCCGCTCAGTAACGAGAGGGTGGCGACGGATAATAGAATGATATTATTTTTCATCTGCTTGATTTCCTTTCTTTTTACTTTCGAGATAGTCTTTCCGCTCGGCGGTTACCTCTTCTACTTCTTCCTGGATCTGCCAGTCGTGAGTCGGCTCGAACTGTATCGGGCGTACTTTTTCCTGCAGATACTGGAATACAATGAACAGGGAAGGCACGACGAACAGCAGTGCCAGTGTTCCGATCAACATACCGCCTACGGCACCTGTACCCAATGAACTGTTACCGTTTGCACCGACACCTGTCGCTACTACCAACGGAAGCAGACCGAAGATCATGGTCAACGCCGTCATCAGGATCGGACGCAGACGTACTTTGGCGGCAGACAGTGCGGCAGAGGTCAGGCTCATACCGGCGGCACGCCGTTCGGCTGCATATTCAGTCAATAGAATGGCTGTTTTGGCCAACAGACCGATCAACATAATCAAACCGGTTTGCAGATAAATGTTATTCTCCAGTCCCATAATTTTGGCAAACAGGAAGCTACCCATCAGTCCGAACGGTACGGAAAGGATCACGGCAAACGGGATCAGGAAGCTTTCGTAAAGCGCACTCAGGATCAGGTAGATCATCAGGATACAGATGACGAAGATCACGGCTGTCGTATTGCTTTCCTGGTTCTCTTCGCGGGTGATACCGGCAAAGTCGTAACCATACCCTTTCGGCAGGCTGGTTGCCGCTACTTCTTTTACGGCATTGATAGCATCACCGGAACTATATCCTGGCGCTGGCATTGCATTAACCCCGATCGAGTTGTACATATTGAAACGGCTCAGCGATTCGGCGCCGTATACCTTTGTCAGGTTCACGAACTGGCTTAACGGAGCCATTTCGCCGTTTGCCATACGTACAAAAGTATTATCCAGTGAAGATTCATCCAGACGGTAATCAGGGGAAGCCTGTATCATCACCTTATACACTTTCGAGAAGCGGTTGAAGTTAGATACATATTGTCCTCCGTAATAACCTGACAAGGTGCTTAGTACGGCATCCGGTGTGATACCGGCACGCTTACATTTAGCTGCATCTACCGTCACTTCCCACTGCGGGTAGTTGATAGAGAAGGTTGAATAGGCGGCTGCAATTTCCGGGCGTTCGCGCAAGGCTCCCAGATATTGTTGTGTCGTATTGAAGAACTCAGTCAGATCGCCTCCTTTTTTATCCTGCATATACATTTCCAGCGCATTACCCATACCGTAACCGGGAATCATACCCGGTGACATGGCGAAGATGTTTGCATCCTTGATGTCGGCAGTCCGTCCGTATATCTGGTTGATAACCGATTGTACGTGGTCTTCCTTATCTGTACGTTCATCCCACGGTTTCAGTTTGATGATGAACATACCGAATGAGTTTCCTTGTCCGGAGATCAGTCCGTAACCGGATACTTTGTTATAATCCTTGATCTGCGGCAGGTCTTTGATACGATTCTCGATGTTGGTCATCACGTCGTTGGTCGTTGCCAATGAGTTACCGGCGGCCGTTGTTACGTTGACGAACAATACACCCTGGTCTTCATCCGGCACCAGACTGGTCTTCGTCGTTTTCATCAGGAAGAACAACAGGACAACCGAGCAAGCCAGCATCGACCACATCAGCCATTTGCGTTTGATAAAGAAGAGTACGCCCTTCTTGTATTTGGCAATTAGAGCATCGAAAGCAGTATTGAACGCTTTACGGAAACGCGAGGCAAAATTATTCTTTTGCGTACCGTCTTCATTGATATACGGTTTCAGTATCAGTGCACATAACGCCGGGCTCAGAGTCAATGCATTGATCGCTGAGATACCTACGGCAACTGCCATTGTCAGACCGAATTGTGTATAGAATGTACCTGAAGTTCCGCTCATGAACGATACCGGAATAAACACGGCCATAAACACCAGTGAAGAAGAGATAATGGCGGCACTGATCCCGTTCATGGCATCCATACTTGCCATGTACGAAGATTTATACCCGACGTCGAACCGGGCCTGTACCGCCTCGACGACGACGATGGCATCATCGACCACCGTACCGATCACGAGAACGAGTGCAAACAAAGTAATCAGGTTGATACTGAATCCGGCAATCGACATGAATGCGAATGTACCGATCAGCGACACGATAATACCTACCAGCGGGATCAGGGTCGAACGGATATCCTGCAGGAAAATGTATACCACCAGAATAACCAGTAAGATCGCTTCGATCAATGTCTTTACCACTTCGTGGATGGAGGCGAACAGGAAGTCGTTCGAGCTCATCATCTGTGTGATCTCGACTCCTTTTGGCAGGTCTTTACGTGCTTCGTCGAGGAAAGCGTCGATTTGCTGGTTTACCTCAGTTGCGTTGGAACCGGCTGTCTGGAATATCATACAGGAAACGCCGACATGCCCGGTCAGTTCACCGATGTAAGAGTAGTTTTCACGTCCCAGCTCTATTTCTGCTATATCTTTCAGTTTCAGAACTTCACCGTCTTCAGTCGAACGGATCACGATATCTCCGAATTCTTCCGGCTGTATCAGGCGGCCTTTGTACTTCATCGTATATTGGTAGGTCTCCGTAGAGTTCTCGCCGAATGCACCGGTTGCCGATTCTATATTCTGTTCGGCCAGTACGGCGGTCACATCCGAAGGGATCAGGTTGTATTGCGCCATCACATCCGGTTTCATCCAGACACGCATACTGTAATCTCCGCCCATTACCATCAGTTCGCCGACACCTGAGATACGGAGGATTTCCGGCTTCAGGTTAATGCTCAGGTAGTTGGCAAGAAAGCCTTCGTCGTATGAATCGTCAGGACTGTAAATCGAGAAGATCTGCAACATGCTGGTCTGACGCTTGGTAGTAGTGACCCCCACTTGAGTTACTTCTGCGGGTAACTGACCGGTGGCTTTGGACACACGGTTCTGTACGTTTACGGTTGCCATATCCGGATCGGTACCTTGTTTGAAGTATACCATAATGGATACGGTTCCTGCATTGGTAGCCGTAGATGTCATGTAGGTCATGTCTTCTACACCGTTGATGGCCTCTTCCAGCGGGGCGATCACACTCTTTTGAAGGGTTTCCGCACTGGCACCGAAGTAAGTTGTACTCACCATAACGGTAGGCGGGGCAATATCGGGATATTGTTCGACGGGCAGACTGGTCAACCCGATGATACCCATAAATACTATCACGATAGAGATAACGGCTGATAGTACCGGGCGTTCTATAAAGGTTCTTAATTTCATATTCCGTTCTTCCTATTATTGTTTAACCTGGATCGGAGTTCCTTCGCGCAGCAAACCTACACCTTCGGCAACGATCACGTCACCGGCTTTCAGACCTTCGTTCACGATATATTCCTGGCCTCCGTTCACACGGGTGATATTGACCTGAGCCGATGTCGCTTTGCCATCTATGACTTTATAAACGTATACTTTATCCTGTATTTCGAATGTGGCTGTTTGCGGGATCACGATACTGCCCGATTTCTCTGTCGACAGGATAATATTTCCGGAACTGCCGCTGTAAAGGATCTCTTCTTCGTTCGGGAATACGGCACGCAGGCTTACAGTCCCTGTATTACGGTCTATTACACCGCTAATAGTTTCGACTTTTCCTTTTGCCGGATAAACGGATTTGTCATTCAGTTGCAATTCGACTTCCGGTATCATTTCCAAAGCTTTCTGTTTGGAACCGTATTGGCGGGTGAGGGCCAACAGTTGATTTTCCGTCAGGGAAAAGTAGACATACATGTTCGAATTATCTGAAACAGTTGTCAACGGTTTAGGCGAATTGGCGCTGACCAACGCTCCGACACGGTAGGGGAGTGTTCCGACAACTCCGTTGGACGGACTTTTTACCTCTGTGTATGAGAGGTTGTTGCGGGCACTCAGTTCCTGTGCTTTCATCTGGGCTAGCTGTGCTTTGGCACTTAGCCATGAATTTTCAGCGGTTTGCAGGTCGAAAGCCGATACTACATTTTGTGCATGTAGTTCTTTTTTACTGTCGAACGTCAGCTTTGCCGTGTTCAGTGCAGCCTGTGCAGCTTCTACATTCGCAATCGCTGTCTGCAACGCTGCCTGATAAGGAACCTGGTCGATGATGAACAACAACTGTCCTTTTCTGACAGCTTGTCCTTCTTCCACACATAACTGTGTGATAAATCCTGAGACCTGCGGATAGATGTCGATATCCTGTCGTCCGCGTATCGTGGCGGAATAAAGACTGCTCAGGGTTTTGTCGGTTGTCGACACTTTCAGCACTTTGTACTCACTGTTAACCATTGTTGCCGGTTGCTCTTTACATGAGCTTGCGATAAGGCAAAGAAGCCCTACCCCGATGCCATTGAGGCATCGGGCCATAAAATTTTTCTTCATATTCTGCTATTATTCAATTATAATCCCGGCAGTAGGATTGTTCCAAAATCAAAACATCAACACGGTAATGTCAGAGTGATGTAAGTTTGCTACTCATTGATATATACTGCCTTAACTAATAACCGGTGCAAATATCCGACTTTTTGAGATAATAGCTGTGGTTGGAAAATGAATATATTTGTTCCAAAATTGAACAGGGAAGGTTGTCTACCAGATACTTTTAGAACCATTTTGCGGATGTCCGCAAAATGGTTGTATGAAGGTCCGTCCAAAGCTGCTTTCCAATATATTTTCTATCTTTGCAACCTTATAAAAATGGATATGGAAGAATCTTTTTTGCAGCTGAGTATTGCGGACTTGCTTCGTTTTAAAATGAATCTGAAGTCCTATCAGGATAAATTGGTTATTGTGAAAATGGATGGTAACAATCACAGGAATCCCGGATTCAAAGAAGATGTTTCTATCCGCCTGGATGCCTTTTCTATTTTTCTGGTTCGTCAAGGAGATATAGAGGTTACCATAGATGATTTTACCTATCATTTATCTGATAATCTATTATTGAATATAATGGATATGCACTCGGTAAAGAACTTCCGTTTTTCTTCCGATTTCAAAGGCTATCATCTGATCATCGAACGCAATCTGTTTTCCGAGATCATGTTGAACAGCCGTCGTATGCCAGCTGCTTATATCGCTTCCCTGCATAGTCGTCCTATCCAACATCTGAATGAAGAGGAAGGTCTTTTATTGGAGAATTGCCTCTGCCGTATCGAGCGGAATATCGACCGTACGGAACATGCATGGCAACGCGATATTATCCTGAACGAACTCCGTGGCTTTTTACTGGAGATGAATAACATTGTCTATCAGGCAAACCGGCATAAAGTAAATCCGAATCCACCGGCAAAAGATGTATTGCTTTTCCTGTTTATCCAGTTACTGAACAAACATTGCCGGACAGAACATTCCGTTTCTTTCTATGCCGGCGAATTGTGCATTACCCCCGAGTACCTGTCGCGTATAATGAAAAGTTTCAGTGGAAGGACTGTCAATCAATGGATCAGTGAAGCGTTGATGCGCGAAGCCGAGATTCTTTTACGGAATCCGGATTTGTCCATTCAACAGATAGCCGACATGTTGAATTTTTCAGATCAGTCCTCTTTTGGAAAGTTCTTCAAGAAACATAAAGGAGTCTCACCGGTTATGTTTAAACAACAGTATGTCACTGGAAGAACATTTGGAGGAAAATAAGAAGATAATAGGAAGAAATATAAATTAGAGGTAGGTGTAAATGAATTTGGACCTACCTCTGTTGAAAAAGTCTTTTCAAATAAACGGATTGTAGTTATAGAAGACTACTTTGTTTTCTTTTAATGATTTTTTCACGTCGATCAGACGTTGATTACTGCTGCCACGAAACAAAAGGCTTTCGTCGTGCAGAGCCTGTTTAAATTTACCGTCTACCAGTACGTCGATATATTGGAGGAGAGCCGCTTGTTTAGGGTTTTGCAATAACTTCTCAAATTGGTAACCCGTGTAGCACCAGATATTTTTTTGACTTTTTTCTTTAATGGCACGAGCCAGTTCGGTAAATTCTTCCGGCTGGAACATCGGATCACCGCCGCTAAAAGTGACGTCCGCAAATTCATCTGCCAGAACTTTATCCAATATCTCTTCCGTCGGGGTTGGTTTACCTTTCTTTATATCCCATGACTCCGGATTGTGGCAGCCCGGGCATTGATTCGGGCATCCGGCAGCGTAGATAGCGGTCCGGAATCCCGGACCGTCTACGGTTGTATCTTCTATAATGTCTATGATTGAAAGCATAAAAAATAATGTGTCAATGAGTTAATATGCCAATGAAAATTATCAATTATGAATAATACGATCATTTAATTCGGCAAGTTTGGCATTGTTCCAGCGGTCGGTTGTGCCTACCAGGTAACCGGTGATACGCTGCAACTTATCCAGATGCTTGCTACCGCATTTCGGGCATTCTTCCATGTGGGCATCTGCATTTTCAAAGCCACAATCCAGGCAACGGTTACGGTTATGGTTTACCGAGCCGTATCCGATATTATATTTGTCCATCATATCGACCACTTTCATGATCACTTCCGGGTTGTGGGTTGCGTCGCCGTCTATTTCGACATAGAAGATATGACCACCACCGGTTAGTGCGTGGTAAGGAGCTTCCACTTCCGCCTTATGACGGGCGCTGCATTTATAATATACCGGAACATGGTTCGAATTGGTATAATAGTCGCGGTCGGTAATGCCGGGCAATGGCCCGAATTTCTTACGGTCTCTTCCGGTAAATTTGCCGGAAAGGCCTTCTGCCGGAGTTGCCAATACGCTATAATTATGTTGATACTGTTCAGAGAACTGATTGACACGGTCGCGCATATACGTTACGATCTTCAGGCCTAATTCCTGGGAAGCTGCATCTTCGCCATGATGTTTGCCGGTAAGCGCAACCAAACATTCTGCCAGTCCGATGAATCCGATACCCAGTGTACCCTGGTTGATAACAGAGGCGATCGTGTCGGTCGGTTTCAGTTTCTCGCTACCCAGCCAAAGTGAGGACATCAATAGCGGGAACTGTTTGGCATAAGCTGTTTTCTGGAATTCCATACGTTCGTGAAGCTGGCGGGCGGTCACTTCCAACATATCATCCAGCTTCGCAAAGAAACGAGCGATACGAACTTCCTTATCTTCGATATCCATGCATTCGATAGCCAGGCGTACGATATTGATGGTAGAGAAGGAGAGGTTACCGCGTCCGATAGAAGTTTTCGGTCCGAAACGGTTCTCGAATACACGGGTACGGCATCCCATGGTTGCTACCTCGTACATGTAACGTTGTGGGTCGTCTGCTTTCCAGTCTTCATGCTGGTTGAATGTGGCATCCAGATTGAGGAAGTTAGGGAAGAAGCGACGGGCAGAAACTTTGCAGGCCAGTGTATACAGGTCGTAGTTACGATCTTCCGGCAGATAACTTACGCCACGTTTCTTTTTCCATATCTGGATCGGGAAGATAGCTGTTTCTCCGTTACCGACACCACGGTAGGTACTTTTCAGTATTTCGCGGATGATGCAACGTCCTTCGGCCGAAGTATCTGTCCCGTAGTTGATAGAGCTGAATACTACCTGGTTGCCGCCACGTGAGTGGATGGTGTTCATATTATGGATAAAGGCTTCCATCGACTGGTGTACACGGCTGGTCGTTTTGTTGATAGCATGCTGTATGATCCGCTGGTCGCCTGTCAGGCCGTCTAACGGAGCATTTACGTAATCATCAACTTTTACCTGGTAGAGGTGCGAATAATCGGCTCCGTTTAACTCTTCCAGTGTTTTTAGCTCTTCGATAAAACTGTTGCGTACATAAGGAGCCAGATAGAAGTCGAAAGCCGGGATTGCCTGTCCGCCGTGCATTTCGTTCTGAGCTGTTTCCAGAGAGATACAGCCCAGGATGCTGGCTGTCTCGATACGTTTTGCCGGGCGTGATTCACCATGTCCGGCAGAGAAACCATATTTAAGGATGCGGTCCAGCGGATGCTGAACGCATGTCAGACTCTTGGTCGGGTAATAATCTTTATCATGAATGTGGAGGTAATTGTTGGAGATGGCTTCTTTTACCTCTTCGCTTAACAAATAGTCGTCGACGAACGGTTTAGTCGTTTCGCTGGAGAACTTCATCATCATACCCGCAGGCGTGTCCGCGTTCATATTCGCATTCTCACGGGTGATATCGTTCGATTTGATATTGATAATTTCCAGGAACATGTCGCGCGTTTTCGCTTTACGGGCAATGCTACGCTGGTTGCGGTAAGCGATGTATTTTTGTGCTACGTCTTTACGGCTACTGTTCATCAGTTCCAGTTCGACTGCATCCTGAATCGCTTCCACTGTCATTTGTGGTTCTCCTTTGAATGAAATATGGTCCGTAATTTGGCGGATCAGCTGCAAATCCTCCCCATTTTCTGTATGCAGCATGGCTTTTCGTATCGCTGTTACTATCTTCTCCTCATTAAATCCGACGATACGTCCATCCCGTTTGATAACTGTTTGTATCATGATAAAATTGATAATTATTTATGTTGTTTTTACTCCAACAAAGGTATGCTTAAACTATATATGGTGTTCTTTTTGGAAAACTTTTAACGAGTTAAATTATGTCAAATCGCTGATTATTAGATATGAAATCAGTGAAAGTGGAAAACTTTTTGATTTTTAAAGTAAGAAATGTTTTCCCAAATGGATAGTCAATGGTGAGCTCTCTTCTAACTGTTATATTATCAGCCTCTTATGCGTCCCAATAAAAAATATGCACAATTTGGAATAAAATGTGTAATAATTTCTCTACATTTGTCACCGAATCGGTTCTGTATTATCTGGTCGGGTGATACAGATTAAAAGGGAATCGGGTGTAAATCCCGGACAGTCCCGCTGCTGTGAAGCTCCGTTCAACATTCTGAAAACAACTAATGCCACTGACGAAGGTCGGGAAGGCTTCAGAATGGGAGTAAGTCAGAAGACCTGCCATTCATTAAAGGCTCATGTCCTCGTGGGTTAGGATACGGGTTCGAAAAGATTGTTTATTTCAAAAATTATCAGATTATGGAGAAAGATTGTCCGCGTTGTGGTATCTCCTTTGTTTGTCGGGTAGACGATATCTCTGCCTGTCATTGTGCACCTGTGAAATTGGATGAGCTCCAGCTTGCTTATGTAAAGATGCATTATCCGGGATGCCTATGCAATTCCTGTTTGAATGAGATAAAGAAATATTTCTATGCCTGCGAGGTGAATCCCCGCTATAAACATTTAAAGCATTGATATGATACGGAAAATATTGATCGCAAATCGTGGTGAGATCGCGGTGCGTGTGATGCGCTCCTGCCGGGAGATGGGAATACAGTCTGTGGCTGTATTTTCGGAAGCCGACCGGGCTGCCCGGCACGTACTTTATGCCGATGAAGCTTGCCTGATAGGCCCTGCGGCCTCCAAAGAGAGTTATCTGGATATTGAAAAAATTATTCAGGCAGCCAAACTTCATAAGGCAGATGCTATTCACCCCGGTTACGGCTTTCTTTCGGAGAACGCCGCTTTTGCCCGGAGATGTAAGGAAGAAGGGATCATTTTTATCGGTCCGGCTTCTGAAACGATGGAAGCGATGGGAGATAAGATCTCTGCCCGCAAACGTATGATCGAAGCCGGCGTACCGGTAGTTCCCGGAACACAGCAGCCGTTGCAGAGTGCGGAAGAAGCAGTTCGGGTTTGTAAGGAGATCGGTTTTCCTGTGATGTTGAAAGCATCGATGGGCGGCGGTGGAAAAGGGATGCGGCTTATCTATAAAGAGGAAGAGGTGGTGGAAGCCTATAATTCCGCCCGTTCGGAATCTCTTTCTTCTTTTGGAGACGATACTGTTTATCTGGAGAAGTTTGTGGAAGAGCCCCATCATATCGAATTTCAGATTCTGGGCGATAATCACGGGAACGTGATCCACCTCTGCGAACGTGAATGTTCGGTACAACGGCGTAACCAGAAGATCGTAGAAGAAAGCCCGTCACCGTTTATTACGGCTGAATTGCGGAAAGATATGGGAGAGAAAGCTGTTGCTGCGGCAAAAGCCGTTCATTATTCCGGTGCAGGTACCATCGAATTTCTGGTGGACAAACATCGGAATTTTTATTTCCTGGAAATGAATACCCGCCTGCAGGTGGAGCATCCTATCACGGAAGAAGTATTGGGTGTCGACCTGGTAAAAGAACAGATCCGGGTGGTTAACGATGAGCCGCTCCATATCCGTCAGGAAGAGATAGCCCAGCGTGGCCATGCTATCGAATGCCGTATCTGTGCGGAAGATACCGAAGCCGGATTTATGCCGTCTCCCGGTGTGATCAGGCAACTGACGGAACCGAACGGTATCGGTGTCCGTGTGGACAGTTATGTGTACGAAGGATATGAGATACCGGTTTATTACGACCCGATGATCGGCAAACTGATCGTATGGGCGACCAACCGCCAGTATGCAATCGAACGTATGCGGCGTGTACTGCATGAATACAAGATCACCGGATTGAAAACCAATATCAGCTATCTGCGCCGGATCATGGATACGACTGATTTTGTACAGGGGAAATATGATACTTCTTTTATTGCGAAAAATGCGGAACAATTACGGCATCCGGTAAGTGAGAGCGGTACGGAAACCGAGAATGTGGCTATGATCGCTGCCTATATCGATTATCTGATCAACCTGGAGGAAAACAAGTCGGGGTTGGCATCGGATAACCGTCCTATCAGCCGCTGGCGTGAGTTCGGTCTTCAGAAAGGCGTCTTGCGTATTTAATAATTGGCTCATAAGCATATTAGAAAATTATTCATTATGGAAATACATATAGGAAAAAGAGTGGCGGACGTATCGCTGGTCAGCAAGGAAGGGAATAAGGTGCAGTTGACGATAGACGGTGTCCCTTATGAAGTCGATATTATGATGGCCGAGAACGGTGCCTGCTCTATTTTGCACAACGGTAATTCGTATAATGCCGAACTGATCCGGGGAGAAGGAGGCAAAAGTTATACGGTGAATACACATTTCCTGTCTTATGCCGTCGATATTGTCGATACACAGATGAAATATCTGCGTATGCGTAAGAGCAGCGAAGAACGGCAGGATAATAAGATCGTTTCTCCTATGCCCGGAAAAGTCGTGAAGGTGTTGGTGGAGAAAGGCGACCGTCTGGAAGCCGGTGATATCGTCGTTGTGATAGAGGCGATGAAGATGCAGAGTAATTATAAGGTAAGTTCAGCCTGTACGGTACGTGAGGTATTGGTCAAAGAAGGAGATTCGGTAGCAAGCAACCAGGTTCTTCTGTCGCTGGACGTAATAACAGATAAAGAAGAATAAAATGGGAAAGGAACAGTTGTATAAGGCCTTTGAAGAACTGGATAAGACAGCTTCGCAGGGAGGTGGCATTACCCGTATCGAAAAGCAGCATGAATCCGGCCGGATGACAGCCCGCGAACGGATCGATATGTTGCTGGATAAAGGGACGTTCAACGAATTGGATAAATTTGTGGTTCACCGCTGTACGAATTTCGGCATGGATAAGAATAAAATTCCCGGCGACGGGATCGTATCCGGCTACGGTAAAGTAGACGGACGGCAAGTCTTTGTCTATGCCTACGACTTTACAGCCTACGGAGGTACGTTGAGCGCGACGAATGCCGCCAAGATAGTGAAAGTTCAGCAACTGGCACTGAAAAGCGGTTCACCGGTCATTGCCCTGAACGATTCGGGAGGAGCCCGTATTCAGGAAGGTGTGAACAGCCTGGCCGGATATGCTTCTATTTTTTATCAGAATACGATGGCTTCGGGCGTCGTTCCTCAGATCTCGGCTATTCTGGGACCTTGTGCCGGTGGGGCCTGTTATTCTCCGGCATTGACCGATTTTATCTTTATGGTAAAGGATAAAAGCCACATGTTCATTACCGGACCGGATGTAGTCAAGGCGGTTACTCATGAGGAAGTGGGGAAGGAAGAACTGGGAGGTGCCTATACGCATAGTAGTAAAAGCGGTGTCACCCATTTTATGTGCGATACGGAAGAGGAAACATTAATGAGTATTCGTGAATTGTTGAGTTTCCTTCCTTCAAATAATATGGAGGATGCACCGGTCGTTTCCTGTTCCGACGATGTCCGGCGTGAAGATGAAGCTTTGCAGCAGGTGATCCCGGACGATCCGAATGTGCCTTACGATATCAAAGATATCATAGAACCGGTTGTCGATAATCATTATTTCTTCGAGGTAATGCCTCATTTTGCAAAGAATATCGTAGTCGGTTTCGCCCGTTTGGGCGGACGTTCGGTAGGTATCGTTGCCAATCAACCGGCATTTCTGGCGGGTGTGTTGGATATCGATGCTTCCGATAAGGCGGCACGCTTTATCCGTTTCTGCGATTGTTTCAACATCCCGTTGATCACATTTGAAGATGTTCCGGGATTTTTGCCCGGTTGCCAGCAGGAACATGACGGTATTATCCGCCACGGTGCCAAGATCGTGTATGCTTATGCGGAAGCGACCGTTCCCAAGATCACGCTGATTACCCGGAAAGCCTATGGCGGTGCTTATATCGTGATGTCGAGCAAACCGACCGGAGCCGATATAAACCTGGCCTATCCGATGGCTGAAATCGCCGTGATGGGAGCTGAAGGTGCTGTGAATATCCTGTACCGGAAAGCAACCGGCGAAGAAAAAGAACAGGCAATGAAAGAGTATACCGAGCAATTCTCCAATCCTTACCGGGCAGCCGAACAAGGATTTATCGATGAGATTATCATGCCGAGGCAGACTCGCTTCAAACTGATACAGGCGCTGGAGATGGCAAAGAACAAGAGCCAGAGCAATCCGCCGAAGAAACATGGCAATATGCCATTATAACGATTTGATTTTGTTGTTAGAATTTATGAATGGCAATCCCTGTCGACCGTGAGGCTGGCAGGGATTTTTTTATTGTAAAAAACTTATGATTAAATAGTTGTTATATCTTTTTATTTTGTAGTTTTGCCGTCGAATTGGTTCCGTATCGTCTGGTCGGATGATGTGGATTAAAAGGGAATCGGGTGTAAATCCCGGACAGTCCCGCTGCTGTGAAGCTCCGTTCAACATTCTGAAAACAACTAATGCCACTGACGTTTGTCGGGAAGGCTTCAGGATGGGAGTCAGTCAGAAGACCTGCCGTTCATTAAAGGCTGTTTTTCTCGTGGGTTAGAAAAGTAGTTCGAAAAGAATATTTATCGTTTAAGGAGGTAACATTTATGGAGAAGCTTTGTGCGCGTTGTGGCGCGAAGTTATCAGGTTGTGACGGCTTTTCGCCGGAAGATCAGCATGTATTTACCGGTCTGGATCAATGCCAGCAGGTTTTTATCAGGGTCTATTATAAGGATTGCCTGTGCCCTTCATGTGTTCAGCATGTAAAGGATAATTTTTATGCTTTTGATATTTCATCTGCATATCTGAAAAATAAATAATTATGGAGTGGATAAGTGAACTGCTGTGGGGAGAGGGAATAGGGCATTCTATTCTTTTGTTATCGCTGGTGATCGCTGTGGGAATCCAGTTAGGCAAGATCAAGGTATTCGGTATCTCATTGGGTATAACCCTGGTGTTGTTTGTCGGTATCTTACTGGGACATTTCGGTTTTACCATTAATCCAGCCGTGATCCATTTCTTCAAGGAGTTCGGGTTGATCCTGTTCGTTTATTCTGTCGGTATGCAGGTCGGTCTCGGTTTTTTCTCTTCGTTCAAAAAGGGGGGAATGACATTGAACGGGTTGGCTTGCGGAATTGTTTTCCTCGGCGTTGTAACGGCCTTGGTCATTCATTTCATAACGGATATTCCCATGCCGACAATGGTCGGTATTTTGTCGGGAGCGGTAACAAATACACCCGGTTTAGGTGCGGCCCAACAGGCTTTTACCGATATGACGGGTACATCGAATGAAACGATCGCACTGGGATATGCTGTCGCTTATCCGCTGGGGGTTGTCGGTATTATCCTTTCCATGTTGTTTGTCCGCTACATTTTTCATATCAGTTTTGAGAAAGAGACAGAACAACTGGAAGCGGAAAACGATGTGCATAACAGTGAAGCGACTCCCATATCGCTTGTCGTGAAGAATCCCGCACTTTTCGGACGGAAGGTGATGGAACTCGGCGCTTTTCTCGAACACCGGCAATATGTGATATCCCGTATCTGGCGGAAGAAGAGCAATAAAGTCGAGATCGTGACCGGCAATACGATTTTGGATGAGGATGATAAGATATTTGTGATCACAACAGAGCATGACGCAGAGACTATAAAAACTTTTGTCGGTCCCGAAATAGAAATGGACCGTAAACAGTGGATCCCTGCTGAAAGTGCTTTTGTGAGCCGTCGTATTCTGGTTACCAAACCGGAACTGACCGGTTCCCGTTTGGGTGATTTGCAGTTACGGCGTTTGCACGGTATCAATGTGACGCGTGTAAACCGTGCCGGAGTCGAATTGGTGGCTACCCAGGGACTGCAATTGCAGGTGGGCGACCGCGTAACGGTGGTCGGTAGTGAACTGGCTGTCGATAAGGTGAGTACGATATTGGGTAATTCGATGAAGCGTTTGAATGAGCCTAACCTGATCCCTATTTTTATTGGCATCGCTTTGGGTATTATTCTGGGTAGTATCCCATTCACTGTCCCGGGAATCCCGCAACCGATCAAACTAGGTCTGGCGGGTGGTCCGCTGGTGGTTTCTATTCTATTGAGCCGCTTCGGATATCGTTACAAGTTGGTTACTTATACGACCCAGAGTGCCAACCTGATGCTGAGGGAGATCGGTATAACCATGTTCCTTGCTTGTGTCGGATTGAGTGCCGGAGATGGATTCGTGGATACGATTGTCAATAAAGGGGGATTTGCCTGGATCGGTTACGGTTTTATTATAACGATGTTACCGCTGTTGATTATCGGTTTTGCCGGCAGGTATTTCTTCAAACTGAATTATTTTACGCTGATGGGATTGCTGGCCGGTAGTACGACCGACCCTCCTGCGTTGGCTTATGTGAATGCAACGGCAGGCAACGACGCTCCTGCAGTCGGATATGCAACGGTTTATCCGTTGACCATGTTCCTGCGCGTACTGACTGCCCAATTAATGATATTATTCTTCTGCTAAATTTAATAGATTTGGTTGTTAGAAAATTGTTCAATAATAATTTTAAAGCCGGAAGCCCCGCCGAAGTGATTCGCCGGGGCTTCGATCATTATAAGTAGAAGATTATTGACCACTCCCGCCCATAATATCCAGCAATTCGTTTGTGATTGCCTGCTGGCGGGTTTTATTGTATTGCAATGTCAGTTCCTGGATCAGGTCGTTGGCATTGTCGTTGGCCGTCTGCATGGCGAGCATGCGGGCGGCATGTTCAGCCGTGACGGTGTCGAGCAAAGTCGTGTAGATATGCAGGTGGAGAACTTTGGGCAACAGCAAAGCCAGTAGTTGCTCTGCCGACGGTTCCAGGATATAATTCAGCGATTCCTTTGCCGGGTCTGTCTCCGGTAAGGTGACCGGCAGGAACGTTTTTTCAGTCAGCACCTGCTCCGCCATATTCTTGAAATGATGGTAAAGCAGTTCTACCCGGTCTGCTTGCCCGGTAGTATATAAGTCCATCAATGCCGTAGCCAGCCGTGCTGCATCTTCGTAAGCCGGTTTGTCACCGATTGTCAGGAAGCTGTCGTCTGTCTGGTAACCTGCTTTATGCAGCTCGTCCGCTATTTTCTTTCCGACCGGATAAATGTGTACGGCGATACCGTCCGCCTCATATTGGTGGAGGCGGGCAGACAGCTCCTTCCATACGTTGGCGTTGAAAATACCGCATAATCCGGTATTGGATGAAAAAGCGACAATAGCGACCTGTTTCACCTTACGCACTGCTGTATAAGGTGAATTCAAATCATTCTCGGCAGACAAGGTCCCGCTCAGTATGGCGCTCAGCTTGTTCTCGTATACCAGCAAATGTTCGATAATCGTCTGCGTATGATGCAGCTTGGCAGAAGACACCATCTTCATGGCTGAAGTGATCTTCTGCGTATTCCGGATCGACGCAAGGCGAACTTTTATTTCTTTCAGTGATGACATATCTTTTTAATTGAAAATGGAGAATTGAAAATTGAAAATTAAATGTTGCTTATTGTAATTTTCAATTTTCAACTTTCAATTTTCAATTGTTTTGCCGTCTCTTCCAGGATATTACGGACTTCATCGTTTATCACACCGGATTTCAATACATCCAGTACGTCCTTCTGATGATTGGTGATCAACGTCTGAAGGAATGCCTTCTCAAATTCGTGTACTTTATTCAACGGAACTTCCTTCAACAAGCCTTGTGTACCGCAGTACAGGATTGCTATTTGCTGTTCCACGGGCATCGGGTTGTATTGGGGCTGTATCAGCAGTTGTGTATTCTTTTGTCCTTTATCGATCGTGAAGGCCGTAACCGCATCCATCTCGCCGCCGAATTTAGTGAACGATTCCAACTCGCGGAATTGCGCCTGATCGATCTTCAGTGTACCGGCCACCTTTTTCATCGCTTTCAACTGGGCGTTACCACCTACACGGGAAACGGAAATACCCACATTGATAGCCGGGCGGTTACCCTGGTTGAACAGGTCTGTTTCGAGGAATATCTGTCCGTCGGTGATAGAGATCACGTTCGTCGGGATATAGGCGGAAACGTCGCCGGCCTGTGTCTCGATGATCGGTAGGGCAGTCAGGGAGCCGCCACCTTTCACAAGATCTTTCATGCTTTCCGGCAGGTCATTCATTTCGCTTGCCACTTCCTGCTGGTTGATGATCTTGGCTGCACGTTCCAGCAAACGGGAGTGCAGATAGAAAATATCACCCGGATAGGCTTCACGTCCGGAAGGACGGCGAAGAATCAGAGATACTTCACGGTAAGCTACTGCCTGTTTGGACAAGTCATCGTAAACGACCAGTGCATGGCGTCCGCTGTCGCGGAAGAACTCGCCGATAGCCGCTCCGGCGAAAGGAGCGAAGTACTGCATGGCAGCCGGGTCGGAAGCCGTGGCGCTGACCACGATCGTGTAGTCCATCGCTCCTTTTTCCTGTAATGTATTGACCAGGGAAGCCACGGTCGAACCTTTCTGCCCGATTGCAACGTATATACAATAAACGGGTTTCCCGGCTTCGTAATTACTGCGCTGGTTGATGATCGCGTCGATGGCGATAGAGGTCTTTCCCGTCTGGCGGTCGCCGATGATCAACTCACGTTGTCCGCGTCCGATAGGGATCATGGCATCGACTGCCTTGATTCCGGTCTGCAACGGTTCGTTTACCGGCTGGCGGAAAATCACGCCCGGTGCTTTCCGTTCCAGAGGCATCTGGTATTTTTTACCGGTAATCTCCCCTTTTCCGTCGATCGGGTTTCCCAGCGGGTCGATTACACGTCCGATCATATTTTCGTTCACGTTGATGGATGCGATACGGCGAGTACGTTTTACGGTATCGCCTTCTTTCACCTGGTCGGTCGGGCCGAGCAGTACGGCACCCACATTGTCTTCTTCCAGGTTCATGACGATAGCCTCCATACCGTTGTCGAACTGTAGCAATTCGTTGGCCTCGGCATTATCCAGTCCGTAGATACGCGCCACACCGTCGCTCACCTGGAGTACGGTACCTACCTCCTCCAGCTGGATACTGGTTTGAATACCTTCCAGCTGCTGGCGTAATATGGCGGAAACTTCACTTACTTTTATCTGGTCTGTCATACGTTTTACTTTTTAATTTTTTTCGATTAGCTGATTCCTGATCTCCCGGAGTTGTCGGGCATAGCTGGCATCTATCCGGTAGTTACCGATACGTAGCACGAAACCTCCGATCAGTTCCGGCCTCGTCACTCCCATGAACTCGATGGTATTGCCGGTTTCTTTTTTCAGCCGTTCCTTCAAATGTTCCTGCGTAGCTTCGTCTACCGGAACGGGAGTTTTGAATAATACCCGGGTAATCTTTTTATCCTTCCGGTACATATGGATATAAATGTATGCCATAAGCGGTAGCAAGCTCTCTCTTTTGCGCTGAAGTACCAGGCGGATAAAGCGGATAAACAGCTCGCAGACTTCCAGTCCGGCCGCCGTTTTGAGCAACTTCACTTTTTCCTCTTCCGGAAAGATCGGGTTATCCAGTACGGCTTTCAGTCCCGGCTCCTGCTCGAAACTGACGGCCAGCATCTTCATATCATCATATACCCGGGTTTCCTGCTGCTTGTCTTTTGCCAGTGAAAAGAGTGCTTTGACGTACCGGGAAGAGATTGTACCTACATCCATATATTATGATTTACTAAACGAAACATTGTCGAGCAGCCCGTTGATGATCTTTTCCTGTTCATCCGTGCGGCTGATCTCCTCTTTCATTACTTTCTCTGCAATGGCAACGGACAGGTCGGCTATCTCGGTGCGGACTTCGCGGATCGCTTTGTCTTTTTCCTCCCGGATGCGCCGGGTAGCCTCTTCCAGTTGCATATGCGCTTCAGCCGAAGCCTTTTGCCGGGCTTCGCTGATAATCTGTTCTTTTTCGACCAGGGCTTCTTTCAGAATCGTATTCTGCTGCTCTCTTGCCTGGGCAAGAATCTTTTCTCCTTCGGCCTGGATGCCGGCAAGCTGTTCGTTTGCCTGGCGAGCCGATTCAAGGGAACGATCGATGTATTTTTTCCGTTGTTCCACGGCCTTGATAATGACCGGAAAGCCATACTTGGACAGAATGACAAAGACGATTCCGAAAGAAAGGATCATCCAGAATAAAAGCCCTGCGTCTGGTGTGAGCAATGACATAGTTCGTTTTTATTTTATTGGAACAATCCTAAGAAACATACTACGATCGCAAACAGGGCGACACCTTCCACCAACGCACCCATGATAAGCATGGATGTACGGATATCACCGGCTGCCGACGGCTGGCGGCTGATTCCTTCAACTGCTCCTTTTCCAATCAGTCCGATACCGATACCTGCGCCGATAGCGGCTAATCCTGCACCTACGGTTGCTCCAAGTTTTGCGATGCCCATACCGGCTGTTGCTGCTTGTAATAAAATTGCTGATAACATAGTTTCAATCTTTTAAATGAATTAGTAACCTTGTTTTTAATAATATGTTTGTTTATTCCCGTACCTTGGCCAGTCCGATATAGTTGGCGGACAGTAAGGTGAATATATAGGCTTGCAAGCATGCCACCAACAGTTCGAGGCAGTTCATGAACACGGTGAACAATACGGAAACGACTGTCATCGTGCCGTTGATAGCTGTCCCCATCGAGGCGGTGATAAATATCAGGCAAGTCAGTGCCAGAATGATCGTATGCCCTGCCATGATATTGGCAAACAGACGGATCATCAGGGCAAACGGCTTTGTGAATACGCCAAAAAATTCCACGAAGGGCATGATCGGCAAAGGCAGTTTCAGGAAGATAGGGGCATTCGGCCAGAATATCTCTTTCCAGTACGCCTTGGTAGCAAACAAGTTTACTGCCAGGAAGGTACAAACTGCCAGTACGGCGGTGATCGTAATATTACCTGTGATGTTGGCACCTCCGGGGAATACCGGAATGATACCGATCAGGTTATTGATCAGGATAAAGAAGAACACCGTCAGCAGGTATGAGGAGAAAGGCTTGTATTCCTTACCGATCCCTTCCTTCACCACTCCTTCGTGGATGAACATGACCGCCATTTCCATCAGTCCCGTAAATCCGCCCGGAGCTTCATTCGGATGCTTCTTATACCATCGGGCTGTCCTGAGGACGATGAAAAGCAGTATCCCGCAACTGAGCAACAGGCCGCAGACATTTTTGGTCAGCGACAGGTCCAGCGGTTTGACTTCTTCTCCTTTGCTGTTTTTCTCCACTACCTTACCGGCATGATCACCTTCTTCTGCAATATAGTAGTTGTGATGCACATTTCCATGATGCAGATGCGAGGAGAGGAACAGGTCCCATCCGCGCTCTTCACTTTTCAGCAGGATGGGAAGGGGTATGGATATTTCCTTTCCGTTCCATTCCGTGATATGCCAGGTATAAGCGTCCTTGATGTGAGAAAAAACGATATCCTGCACATCCACCTCACCCGGTTTGTTTTCAGCGGCAGCACTTGCCGGAAAGCTGATCCATGCCAGTAACAAGAAGGTAAACCATAACAGGCTATTGTTTTTTATTCTGCTCATCTTTTTCTTTCTTTTCACTTTTCATTCTCTTTTTCTCAAACAGATACAATGTATATGTTTCCAGCACAAGATAAATGAAATAGAACAACATCATCGTAAAACCGAAAGCTTTCAGGTTTTGTTTGACCAAGACGGCGTAGAGCCAAAGGAAAACTAATGCGAGGGTGAACTTGCACAGACGGACTACCATATAAGTAACTACTGTAACGTCTCCGTGTTTCCGTTTCACATGATCCAGAAAAAAGATCATTAACATACTGCTTAACCAATAGAATACCGGTATTGACGGATACCACTCAAAATAGTGTGAAGGCCAGATGGTGTATAACAGCCCCCCCAAAGAGACGCCGATAACTACATTAATAAAGGTAGTCAAGCCCATTAGCTTCATTCTTAATCTACCGCTCATGATCGTATTTTTTTATTCGATGCATACGGACAGGATATCGTCTTTTATCTCGACAAATCCGCTCTGTATATTTATTTCCTGTTGCTCTTCTTTCCCATTTGCCTGGTACCGGATCGCCCCTGCTTCGAGGGCAGCTATCATCGGAGCGTGATGAGGCAGCACGTCGAACGAGCCTGCCGTACCCGGAAAGGATACATAATTCGTTTCTCCTTTGAATAAAATGCCGTCGGGGGATATGATTTCCAGTTCCATGCTTTATTAATTTGCTTGTTCTGCCAGTTTCTTTCCTTTTTCAATCACATCTTCAATCGTTCCTACATTCAGGAAGGCCTGTTCAGGGATATCGTCTGTCTCTCCGTCCATGATCATATTGAATCCGCGGATCGTATCTTCGATAGAGACCATTACGCCCGGTACGCCGGTGAACTGTTCCGCCACGGCGAAAGGCTGCGACAGGAAGCGTTGTACGCGGCGGGCGCGGTTAACCGTCTGGCGGTCCTCGTCCGAAAGTTCCTCCATACCCAGGATTGAGATGATGTCCTGCAATTCCTTGTTACGCTGGAGGATCTGTTTTACACGCTGGGCTGTTTCGTAATGTTCTTTGCCGACAACCAGCGGGTCGAGGATACGGGAAGTCGATTCCAACGGGTCGACAGCCGGATAGATACCGAGCTCCGTGATCTTACGGCTCAACACGGTGGTTGCATCCAGGTGTGTAAAGGTGGTTGCCGGAGCCGGGTCTGTCAAGTCGTCGGCGGGCACATACACAGCTTGTACGGATGTGATGGAGCCTTTCTTTGTCGAAGTGATGCGTTCCTGCATAGCACCCATTTCTGTTGCCAGGGTCGGTTGATAACCTACGGCAGACGGCATACGACCCAACAGGGCGGATACTTCCGAACCGGCTTGTGTGAAACGGAAGATATTATCAATAAAGAACAGGATATCGCGTGTCTCGCCCTCCGGAGCCAGGTCGCGGAACGATTCGGCTATTGTTAAACCGGATAGGGCTACCGAAGAACGTGCTCCCGGGGGTTCGTTCATCTGCCCGAATACCAGGGTAGCCTGCGATTTCGCCAGTTCTTCATGGTCTATCTTCGACAGGTCCCAATGACCGGCTTCCATACTTTCTTTAAATTCCTTACCATAACGGATCACGTTCGACTGGATCATCTCGCGCAGCAGGTCGTTACCTTCACGGGTACGTTCACCTACACCGGCGAAAACAGAGAATCCGTTGTTCTTCTTGGCAATGTTATTGATCAGTTCCATGATAAGAACTGTCTTACCTACACCGGCACCACCGAAAAGTCCGATTTTACCACCCTTGGAATAAGGTTCCAGCAGATCGATCACTTTAATACCTGTGTAAAGGACGTCCTTACTGGTTGTTAAATCCTCAAACTTCGGTGGTTCACGATGGATGGGAAGAGCTCCTTTACGATCCAGTTCTTCCATCCCGTCGATCGAATCACCGGTCACATTCATCAAACGCCCTTTTACCTGGTCTCCAACAGGCATGGTAATGGGCGAACCGCATGATACGGCTTTCATTCCTCGCTGCAGTCCGTCCGTCGTGTCCATAGCCACTGTACGGACTGTGTTTTCCCCAATATGCTGCTGTACTTCAACAATCAGCACTTTTCCATTGGGGCGGGTTATCTCCATGGCATCATGGATGCGTGGTAACACAATTTTCTCTTCTTTTTCATTATCGAAGTGAATATCCACTACCGGACCGATAACCTGCGAAACATAACCTTTTGTTTCTCCCATACAATTCTTTTTAACCTCATCAATTTGTTTTCAACCCTGCAATATTACGAAAACAACCCGCCGGAAAACCGAAGATATTACTTTTTTGGCTTTTTTGCACTTAGTTAAACTTTAAACTAAATTGTGTTGTGTTCTGAAATAAACCAACCATTATGAAATATGGAACAATTCGAGGGCGTAAAGCCCCCTCTGATTTGTCAATAAGCGGTTATTTTAGGGTTGAATGCAAAGTCCGTCGAAAACAGTTGTTGTGTTTCTCATTGTTAAAAAAAGAGGAAATTATTCCTCTCCCTATATTAATATATGTAAGAGGCTGCCTAAAATAGTATAGGCAGCCCCTTGTTTTATCTTCGGAAAATTATTTTTTACCATTCTAGGAACTTGCCACGTTGCCGGCGTTTCTCCAATTCTTCCTGCAAATACTTTTTCCGGTCTTTTGCAATGTATTGACGGGCAAAAATATTCGGAACGGCAACTCCCAGTGAAATACAGAGAATGATAAGGGCTGAATTGATACCGTTGAAGAATGCATTCGTTACCTCGCCGATCACTCCGTGCAGGTTGATGAAAGCTAACAGGGAGCGGTACATCAGGACTCCGGGGATCATAGGGATTACCGACGGGATCGTTAATACATGGTTGGGGACATGAAACCAATGGACTGCCTTGACAGCCAGGAGGCTGACCACGAAACTTCCCATGAACGAGCCGATCACAGGACCGTAACCGAGTTCGAAGTTCACAAAGTTACGGGTACACACAGCAATGATACCACCAACGGCAACGACCCATAACAGGCGGCGCTGTATATTGAATATCATTGAGAATCCCATAGCAGCGATAGCAGCGGCGATTGCATAAACATAATAAGGATCATGGGGAACCATGCTTAATTCGCTGAATTTATGGTCGATCGCAACATCATTCATGACCAGTATGCGCAGCGCGAATGCGATACCGAAAGTCATTGCACCTACCATCATAGCGGTATTGGCGGCACGTGTCATCCCAACCAGCAAATGGTTGTCGAGCATATCGTCCACAAAGTTGATCAGCGGCACTCCCGGCACAATGAACAGAGCACAGGCGAGTAGCGGATGGTAGGGTGTCTCGGATAAGCCCGAAAAAGAGGAGAGGTATGCTGTACAGGTGGCTATAAAAGCGGCTAGTGCTATGCTCATATATACGTTTAAGCCGGCTTCAACGCATCGTGCACGTACCCTGAAACCAATGAATGCACAAATGGAAGCGAACAGAAAGGCAATCCAGTCGGAACCGAACAGTTTACAGAATCCTCCACAGGCAAATCCTGCACCGATAGCGACAATATAAGGTACATAGTTGCGTGGTTTCCGGGCTATCTTTTCCAGTTCTTCTTCGTATTTGTCCAGCGAATAATCTTTTTCGATGGCATGCCAGGAGAGGTCGCTGACTTGTGAGATAGTGGTCATGTTAATGCCATGTTTCTCACATTTCTGGAATTTGGAAAACGAGTTCCTTTCATCGCTCACATTCACCATGATCATCGTCCACCGGATATCGATATGTAATTTTTCTTCCGGGATACCCATAAAAGCTGCTACTCGTTTCATATTCCGTTCAATACGGTTGGTGTCGGCAGCACTTTCCATCAATAATTTGCCTGTACGCAGCAAAAGGTCCAATTTGCGTCGCAGTAACAATACTTCCTTGTCTGTCATCTTTTTGTCTAATCCTTAAATGTATCTAATAACCTAAACGAACGGTAACAATGAAACCAATTCGGGGTGTAAAGATATTACTTTTCCTCGTTATGTTCAAAAGGGAAAGGCCAAGTAGAAGGTAAAGTGTAAATTATCGTCCGGATCTGCAATATAGAATGTAGGCTTTGTGAATTGATGAAATTTCTGGTCGTTTATTTGTAGGTGTCGATAAATTTTGCGAATATTGTGCAGGAATCGGATCGAGTATTTTATAATGATTGAATATTAGAGTATTGTTCGGATTTGATACGATAAAGATTAAAGGTACGGACTTTTTAACATTAAATTTTTTATCAATCGAAAATGAAAATTCAACACACAAGCATGTTATATGTGATTGCCTTATTGTTTTTCTCTTTGGAATTTGCTTTGGGTATTAACAGTTTCTTGGTACCGGTCTTAAAAAATGTGTTTCAACTATCGAGCGTTAATTCTAATTGATGTATGCGTTATATATATGATAAATCAACAAAAGATTATTGTGAATAAGAAATGAAAAAACATTTTTTAGGGATTGATATTGGTGGATCCTGGTTAAAAGGAATGCTTGTCTCATGCGATGATGATTGTTCGGCCCGACAATTGGCTATGGAGTGTCGTCATAAGAAGCCGGTTCGGGTGAGTAGCCATTTAGGTCGTGAGGCGACAGTTTATGATTTTATTCAGAGTTTGGAACTCTTGTTAAGGGACTTGAATATTGATGCGAGGAAAATAGATGGGATTGGGATCTCGTCTGCGGGTATCGTTCACTATGACGGTAGTGGAGTGGCATTATGTGCTTCTCATTTAAGTGCATTGATGTCAAAGGAGTGGATCGACTATTTGAAAGAACAAATCGGAGCCCCGGTTGTTTTAATTAACGATGCGGAAGCGGCTTGTATTGGTGCGGCGAGTTTAGATTATTTATCCGGTAACGTTTGTTATGGAATAGCGCCTATTGGTACCGGGTTGGGTTTTGTGGTGTTGAGAAATGGACGAAGATGGTGTGAGGCTTCGGTTCAGTTGCCTCTTTTAGGATCGGTTTATACACAACCAGATTCTAATTTTGATACTCTTGTCGGTGTATCGAAATATGCTCGGTTGGGAAACAGTAATAGTTTATGTGAGTTCTTTACAGAAAAAGAACATGAAAATTTAAGGAATACTTATTTGGATAATCTGGCCGGAGTGATTTATTCTTCTTCTGTGATTTATGGGGTTGAGGAGTTTTGTATAGCGGGCGGATTAGCGAATGCCGTTACTTCATTGGATTGGAATTTGGAATCAAAATTAGAGAAGTGTTTGAGCCATTATCCCATGTATAACCAAAAAAAGTTACGAGTACGTGTTTTTAAGGAAGGCAATCAATTACCGTTGATTGGAGCTGTGTTGTTGGCCAGAGGGAATAGTTTTGTTATTGAGAACCGTCAGGTTTTAGCTTATTCCGATATGCGAACGGAACAACCGTATGACGCCTCTCTTATGTTAAACAAATTGGATACGGCCTCTGTGTTGGAGAAGTTGTTTATGTTGGAACAAGAGGCCGGATCGAGATTGAAAGATTCATTACCGGTTCTCAAATCTATTATCGATCAGATTGTTCCTAAATTGTCAAATGGAGGCCGGTTGATTTATGTAGGATGTGGAACAAGTGGGCGTTTAGCTGCGATAGATGCGGTAGAATTAGCTTGTACGTTTGGTTTTCCGCGAGATAAGGTGTTAACGTTTATTTCTGGGGGTATAACGGATGCCGCGATAGATATAGAACAGAATTTCGAGGAGGATGCAAGTGCTGTTCCAGAATTATTAATGGCTAATGTTTCACAGAAGGATGTGGTTATTGGTATTTCCGTAAGCGGAAAGGCTTTTTATGTGCAGTCCGCGTTAGCTTATGCAAAAAAAGAGGGGGCTTTATCGGTTATGATTCAGGCTGTTGATAAGGAACTTCCTTTTTGTGATTATGTCTTACCTTTGAATACAGGGGGAGAATTAATCGCCGGCAGTACTCGGATGAAAGCTGGTTCCGCGACAAAGAAGGTACTTAATTTTATTTCGACAACCGTCATGATTCGACTAGGGAAAGTATATGGCTGTTATATGACGGAACTGGAATGTCTCAATGAGAAATTAAGGGAACGGGCTGTCGGGATACTCCGGATTTTATTTGGCTTGTCTGACGCGGAAGCTTTGGACAAACTGAAAGAAAATAACTATAACTTAAATCAGACAATCAGGAAAATCTCAATTGACGAATGAAGAAATGAAGATATTCGGTGGTCATAAACGTGCTTATATAGATAAGGAATATGAATTGATATCGGAATTGAAGCGAGGTGATTATGACGCTTTCGATAAACTTTACAATTTATATGCTGATAGTTTATATAGCTTTATATTGAAAATGACGAAATCTCGTTCTGAATCAGAAGATATTCTACAAGAGACTTTTTTAAAAGTCTGGTATATGAGGGAGAAGATTTCACCGGATAAATCTTTCAAATCTTTTCTTTTTACTATATCCCATAATTTGATCATTGATTCATTTAGGATAAAGCTAAACAATATAGATTTTGAGCTTTTTCTACAAAATGATATAGAACATCCTTTAGAGAACTCGATGGAAGAGAGTTCGGAAGATTTTTTGAAACTATTATCGTTGGCTAAGAGAAAGATTTCAGATAAACAACGTGCTATCTTTGAATTGAAATATGAAAAAGGGTATTCTAATGTCGAGATTGCAGAGAAGTTGAATCTTTCTGAGAAAACAATCAGGAATCAATCGTCGATTATTGTAAATATAATAAAAAATGCTTTGGCTTTGATTATCTTGTTTATTATCAGTCGATAATGAGTCTTAGGTGATATCTGCCGGAATGACTGGGAGGCCGAATAAAATCTTCTATATGGATTTTATTCGGCTTTTTATAGTTTTTGGAATGTGGAAAGGATTTTTTTCAAAAAAGTCGGGACAATTTTTGACTTTTTCCGTATTATCTAAAACTGTATACTAAAATATGGAGAATACATTATTGTTAAGAGAGTTGTTGCACAAATATTTTCATGGTAAGTTGACCAAAAAGGAGTTGACTGACTTCCGGTCTGTGGTTAATGAAATGTCCGATGAAATGTTCAAAAAAGAATTGGATTTCATTTGGAATAATGAAAACGATGTAATACCAATGGATACATTAACAAAAAATAATATTCTTCAGTCTGTACATAATATTATAGATCATAAAGCGATAGTTGTAAAAAGAGTATTCAACTGGTGGAAAATTGCTGCCATTATTATGATGCCGATATTGCTTATAAATATTTCTCTATTATTTATGGATAATAAAGAAGAGTATGTGGCAAATGTTCAGGAATATACAGTCTTGTCTGGAAAAGGACAGAAAAATCAGATATTATTACCGGATGGAACTCATATTTGGTTAAATTCCGAATCGGAAATAAGTTATACTTCCAATTTCAATCAATCGAATAGAAGTATAAAATTGAAAGGGGAAGCCTTCTTCGATGTGAAAAAGAACGAGTATTTACCTTTCAATGTGGAGGTCGACTCAATTAATATTCAGGTATTGGGCACAGCTTTCAATGTATCTGCATATGCTGACGATCCAAATATTAAGGTTTCATTAGAGAGAGGTAAGGTGGAGGTTCGGATGCACGATGATAATAGTTTTCTGGCTACATTGAATCCGAACGAACAAGCTACTATAGATAAAAAGAGTATAGTAACAACAATCACTGACTGTGAGGCTTATACAGAAAGTATATGGCGACAAAATGTTTTAAAAATAAACAATATATATACGGATGAAATGATAAAGAAATTGGAACGTTGGTATGGAGTTCATATCAATGTGCAAAATATGCCGGTATCGAAGAGGTACGGACTTACGATAAAAGAAGAATCTTTGCGTGAAATGTTAGAACTGATCAATAGTATAACGCCTATTATATATAGGATAGAAGGAGAGGAGGTGACAATATCATATAAATAAATAAAAAGTATAGAGAACTGCCATTCTCTATACTCTTAAGGTATATTACCTCAAATCTGAGGTAAATAAAGTAATACATAATAGATATTATATCGAATAAATTCAAGGATGCTGAAAATCAATATCCCTATGGCTTATTCTATATAAACTCTAATTGACAAAGTTAGAAATATCATTGATATTTTTAAACTATTGGGTGAATATTTTTATTGATAAAATATTTAAATCAACTTAAATCTGTACATATGGTTAAAAAAATAATATTCTTATTGGCATTTTTTTCCTTTTTTGTAGTGATAAATACTACTGCCATAGCTCAATCAGCACAAAAAATAGATATTACGCTGAAGAAGCAAACGATAAAAGAATTAATATCTACATTAGAAAAGAAAACTGATTATACTTTCTTGTATAGTGATATTGATGTAGATGCTCCTGTCGATATTGATGTAGAGGGGAAAAGTATCCGGGAAGTTTTGAATATGGTGTTTGGGCCGTATGATATCTCATATGAGATAAAAAATAAAAGAATCATACTGAGGAAGGGAGCAAATAGAACAACTGATCAGACATTAAATAAGATTATTGTTAAAGGAACTGTTTTGGATGCTCAAAACGAACCTCTTTCAGGAGCTTCGATTACAATAAAATCTCAACAGACAGGAACGGTTTCGGACATTGATGGTAAGTTCAGTTTGGAAGTACCTCAGAATAGCGTAATTAGTGTTTCTTATCTGGGGTTTGTAAGCAAAGATGTTAAAGTCACGGATGGCAGAGATTTAAGAATCGTTCTGCAAGAGAATGCTAAGCAATTGGAGGGTGTAGTCGTAGTGGGATATGGCGTACAGAAAAAGGTAAATATTAGCGGCGCTGTAGATGCAGTAGGAACTGAAGTGTTTGAAGGTCGATCATTTCCTAATGCTACGCAGGCGTTACAAGGTGCTGTTCCCAACTTGAATATAAGTTTGGCAGACGGAAAACCCCAACGTGCTGCTTCTTTCAATATACGCGGTACTACTTCAATTGGGCAGGGAGGTAATGCTTTGGTTTTAATAGATGGTGTGGAAGGAGATCCTTCTTTGCTTAACCCCAATGATATTGCAAGTGTCAGTGTTTTGAAAGATGCCGCTTCGGCTGCTATTTATGGTGCTAGAGCAGCTTTTGGAGTAGTGTTGATAACAACAAAAGCTCCACAAAAAGGTAAAGTATCAGTTAATTATACCGGAAACTTTTCTCTCAGATCGATTGCGAAAAAGCCAGAGTATGTAACTGATGGTGTGACTTATTTGGAACATTTCAGAGAAGCGTGGTGGAACCAGAACGGAACAGTACCGGAAAATCTGAATGGTTTTCAACCCTATAGTGATGCATGGCTGGAACGCATGAGGGCTTGGAAAGCATCAGGCGCAGGACCGAAGACTGAAATATTACCAAATGGAGATTATGAGTATTATTACAACATGGACCATTATGATCTTTTATATAAAGACCACTCTTTTGCTCAGGATCATAACTTGAATATTTCAGGGGGGAGCGATAAGAGCGATTTTTATATTTCAGGACGTTTTTATGGTTTCGATGGTATGTTTAACTTTAATCCGGATGATTATAAGGCCTATAATCTAAGGGCTAAAGGTTCCCTTATGGCTACGAAATGGTTACGTATTTCCAATAATATGGAATTTTCTCGAGATTATTTCCATCAACCTCTTTTCGGAGCTGCTTCTGGCTTTCTTACTCCCGAGCGTTGTATTGAAGTAACAGGCTTTCCAACAATGCCGATATATAACCCTGATGGGACTTATACACGTACAGGGGCTTTTGGTATTGGCGGTTTGATTAATAAAACGAATTATAGGGATAATACGAGAAATTTGTTTAAAAATACAGTCGGTTTTAGTGCTAATTTCCTTAATAATACATTACGTGTTAATGGAGATTATACTTTTAGTTATGATGTTGGCGAACGTTTTGAAAAAGCGGTTAAAGTTCCGTTCTATGATAATGCGAATGCAACAGCTCCTACTGGAATATTTGGAGACGAATTAGGAAGTATCCTTGAACGGACAGGTAAAACGATGTATACGGCTTCCAATATTTATGCAGAGTATGAAAATACATTTGCGGAAGATCATTATTTAAAAGCGATGGCCGGTTGGAATTACGAAACATCTACTTTTAAAGTGAACAGCATTTCGCGTAACGGGTTGTTAATTGAAAGTGCAGAAAGCGTGCAATTAGCTACCGGAAAGTCTATTTATCCATCAGCAGAGTATGTTAGGTGGAGAACATTGGGTACGTTTTTCCGCCTGAACTATAGTTATAAGAATCGTTATTTGGTGGAAGTAAATGGACGATATGATGGTTCTTCTCGATTTCCGAACAATCAGCAATGGGGATTTTTCCCTTCTATTTCAGGTGCATGGAGAGTTTCGGAAGAATCGTTCTGGCATGTGAATGATAATATTTTATCAGATGCTAAGGTGCGTGCTTCTTATGGCTCTTTAGGTAATGGGAACATTTCTCCTTATCAATACTTGGATTTGTTATACATTTCTAACTCGAGGTTGGTACTTGATGGTGCGTTGCGTAAAAGAACAAGTGCTCCCAATCCTATTCCGGATGGACTGACATGGGAAAAAGCTACCACTACGAATATTGGATTGGATTTTGGAGTATTAAAAGGTAAATTACGTTTCAATGGTGATTATTACATTCGAAAAACGACGGATATGTATGTACCGGGACCTACTTTACCTGATATTTTTGGTGCTGCCGCTCCTAAAGGTAATTATGCAGGGATGACAACGAAGGGATTTGAACTTACCCTGAATTGGCAAGATCAATTCATGCTAGCTGATAAAAACTTCAATTATCAGATTCGTGCAACTCTATACGACTATGTATCGAAAATCGACAAGTATAACAATCCAACCAAGCGATTTACGGATTATTACGAAGGAATGACCGTTGGTGAGATTTGGGGATTTAAAACGGATGGATTATTCCAACATGATCCGACGCCGGAAGAATATGTCAATACTATTTTTACACCTTCTTCTGATTCTAAATGGCATGCAGGTGACCTGAAGATTCAAAATTTGGATAATAGTCCTGATAATATGATTACTAAAGGCGATCAAACGGTAGATAATCCCGGAGATATGACTATTATCGGTAACTCTTCTCCTCGTTATCAGTATAGTTTTACTTTGAGTGCTGATTGGAATGGATTTTTCTTATCTGCGTTCTTCCAAGGGGTAGGCAAAATGAATTGGTATCCGGGAGCGGAATCTGCTTTTTGGGGACAGTATAATCGGGCATACAACCAAATACCGTCATGGCATCTAGGTAATTATTGGACACCGGAAAATACAGGTGCTTATTTACCACGCTATAGGGGAGGTCAGAATCCTCCGGTATTTGAAGCGAACGATAGATATTTGCAAAATGCAGCTTATTTGATGTTGAAGAATTTGCAGATAGGTTATACGCTACCTGAATCATGGTCATCAAAGATAGGTGCAAAGAATGCCCGTATCTATTTGAGTGGTGAAAATCTAGCAAGTTGGTCGCCTCTCTACAAGGTAACAAAAAATAGCATGGATGTTCTTACTGCGATGGGAACGACAGATCCTGACGGCGATGGTAGTTTTGATCAAGGATCAGGAAACGGATACCCTTTGTTGAAGACTTTCTCACTTGGTGTTTCAGTTACTTTTTAGTTTAATCTTTTACTTCCAGAATATGAAAAAGTATTTATTTATATTACTAGCTATAGCGTTCTTGTTGCCAGGTTGTGAATTGAATGAAGAACCAGTTTCCACTATCGACAAGAACTCTGTTTTCAGTAGTGAAGAAGGTTTGTCTGCCTATTCTATGTCATTTTATGAAATTTTCCCGTCTCCTACTGTGCAAGGCGCAATAGAAGGAGGTTATGAAGGTTTCGGTGCGATTCCTACTGATTATTGTGCTGCTCAGTCTATTCTACCTTTTGTTCTACTGAATGGAGTCAGTGAAAATACGAGTACGGGCTGGAACTGGGCGAATTTGCGTAACTTGAATTACTTTATTGTTAATTGTACGAATCCTGATGTTCCGGAAGAGGTAAGAAATAATTATATCGGACTTGCCAGGTTCTTTCGTGCATGGTTCTATTTCGATAAGGTGAAGACATTTGGTGACGTACCTTGGGTAGATCGTCCATTGGATCCTCAAGATGAGGATATATTGTATGGCTCACGTGATTCACGAGAACTCGTGATGGAAAAGGTGTATGAAGATTTGATGTTTGCAGCTCAGAATATAACCCGTACTACAGATGCGACCCAGTGTACCTATGTTACCAAGTGGGCTGTATTGGCTTTTGCCTCTCGCGTTGCATTATTTGAAGGTACTTTTCGGAAATATCATAATCTGAATTTAGCAACATCGGCTGACACGTGGTTGAAACGAGCTGAAGATGCGGCATACGAAGTAATGCAGAGTTCGGGAAAACGGCTAAACCCCAGTTATCGTGAATTATTCACCAGTAATAATCCTCCTACTACCGAAACAATTTTAGCTATTACGGGAAGTGAGTCTTTAGGTATAATGCATAGTACTAATTGGTATTGGTCGACGGGAATTACAGTTACAACGCATTTTATTCGTCCTTTTGTATGTACTTATTTGCAAAAAAATGGTACGCCTTATACAGATCGTCCGGGGTGGCAATATGAGGATTTTTACGAGGAATTTCAAAATCGTGATGAACGATTGAGTGCTACACTTCGTTATCCGGGATATAAACGTGAAGGAAATCTTGCGTTACCATTATTGAATGGTATCGGTCGGTTAGGTTATCAGATGTATAAACTTTGTGTTGATGCGACGGCTCCTGATGCAGCTCAGTTAAGTACTCATGCCTTACAGGTGATACGTTATGGAGAAGTGTTGCTTAATTATGCCGAGGCAAAAGCTGAATTAGGGACATTTACGAATGATGACTGGAGTAAAACGATAGGTGCTTTACGGGAACGTGCAGGTATTACGGGAGGTCTTACGAGCAAACCGACTGTAGTGGATAATTATTTGAAAAATACTTATTATCCAAATATTTCTGATCCGGTGATTTTGGAAATACGCCGTGAGCGTGGAATTGAACTATCATTTGAGGGGGTCCGTTTTGATGATGTTCGTCGTTGGAAATGTGGAAATTTATTTAAAATGAGTTGGACGGGTATGTATATTCCTTTTATTAACCTGCCGTTAGACATAGATCATGATGGAACTCATGATGTGATCTATTATACAGACGAGGCTGAGCTGGCAAAGGCAGATGCTTTATGCAATAATCCGAATGTATATAAAGTTGCGGTAAGTACAAATCCTGATTCACCTTTGTTACAGGTTCATCCTGCAGGTGATGGCGTAGGATACTATTTGGCATGGCGTACCAATGAAGATCATCTTAAAGTTTGGGGATCAAAGCAATATTTATATCCTATTCCTAGAGCAGCATTAAATCTAAATCCGAATCTCGGTCAGAATCCAGGATGGGAAAATGGTGCCACCAATGATGGAAACTAAAAAGTAGAGATCTTTTAGTTTTTATAAAAGGAAGCTGTGTCAAAAGTGATCATTCTGTTCTCTTGTACTTGTGTACAACGTTGATATACAATATTCGGGGTGAAATGGTGGGTCGATTCCGCCATAAAAGAATGTACTTTTGCCACAGTTCCTGTTTGATATTTATAAGATTATTGAACAACCATAATATTTCATATATGGAAAAGAAAAAAATAATAACCAAAACGAAAAATAGACTTTATTATGATGGTTATCATCTTTCTCGACGGGATTTTTTGACAAAAAGCATTACATGTATTGGAGCTCTTAGTGCTTTTTCGAGTTTTACAATGTTTACGACTAGTAGTTGTGTGTCCGGGCATAGTCTGCATACAAGTGATTCTGTCGTGGCAGCGGATAATCTTCTGAAAAGAGTTGTTCCAGAACTTGTAGACAAAGTTCGGTTTGAAGAAATTCCTTCTGATAATGATTTAGATGTTTTCGAACTGCAAAGTGATGATGAAATCCTCGTGATTCGTGGCAACAACGGCGTTTCGATGGCTTCGGGACTAAACTGGTATTTGAAACATTACTGTCATTGTCAGATCACTTTTCGTGATCGACAACTGAACATACCAGATCTGTTACCCCAAATAGCAGAAGTCGTAAGGATTGTATCTCTGTATCAATACCGTTATTATTTTAATTATTGCACATTTGCTTATACATTAGCATGGTGGGATTGGAACGATTGGGAATGGATGATTGATCTGATGGCTCTTTACGGTATTAATGTTCCTTTAGCGGTGACTGGTCAGGAAGGTATTTGGCGGAATGTTGGAAAACGTCTAGGTTTATCAGAGGAACAGATGCAGGATTTCTATGTTGGACCAGGTTATTTGCCATTTGGTTGGATGGGGTGTATCGACCGCTGGGCAGGACCGCTTCCTAATTCGTGGATCGATGATCATATTGAACTTCAAAAGAAAATTCTCAAACGGGAACGTGAACTTGGAATGACCCCCGTTTTACAGGGATTTAGTGGACACGTCCCGCGTAAATTGAAAGACGTTGATAAAAATGCTAAGCTGGTCAAACTATCTCCATGGGTTAATTTTGAACCGACTTATTTTGTTGATCCTGCTGATCCGTATTTTATTGAAATTGGAAAAATATTTCTCGAAGAGCAAACGAAACTTTTCGGAACTAATCATCTTTATGCTTCGGATCCATTTATTGAAATGCCGCCCGAGAATAATGATCCCGAATTTATACGCAAAATGGGATCATCTATCTATCAATCTATGCAGTCTGTCGATTCCGAAGCTGTTTGGATGTTGCAAAGTTGGCCTTTCGTTCATTTTAATACGGAGTTTTGGCAAGCACCGCAAGCCGAGGCGTTCTTCCGGAGTGTTCCACAGGGTAAATTACTGATTCTTGACTTATATTGCGATGTGACGCCGGGCTGGCCTAAATTTGAAAATGCCTTTTTCGGTCAACCGTGGATTTGGTGTATTATCCAGAATTTCGGAGGACAGGTTAGTTTACATGGAGGGCTTGACATTATGGCCGCGGATCTGCGTAAAGCCCTTGAACAGCGAGGGAAAGCTTCGGGTAATATGGCTGGAATTGGATATGCTATGGAAGGTCTTTGCTATAATCCTGTTATTGACGAGTTTCAATCGGATATGATTTGGCGTGCTTCCATTCCTGATATCACGGAGTGGCTTAGTGGATTTGTTAAACGGCGTTATGGGAAAGACTTTCTTAAAGCTCGGGAAGTTTGGGGTAAATTACATCAAACAGTTTATCAGCAGAATCAGAATCATGGAAATATCCTACAGGCCCAACCGTCATTTACTTATAAGGCTGCAAAACCTGATAAGACTTTCGCATTGATTTGGAAATCTTTTTTAGATATCTCAGATGAAGTAGGTAAAGAGAAAACTTATCAATTCGATATTGTGAACGTGACACGGCATGCATTAGGTTTATTAGCGCCTCTTTATTATGGAAAACTTATTACAGCCTATCTAAATAAAGATCGAGATGCTTTGAAAGCTGCTTATGAAAAGATGGATGAATTAATAAACGATATCGATCGGCAATTGGCTACTAATTCAGAATTTTTGTTGGGGGCATGGCTTGAAAGAGCAAAACGCTGGGGACACACACAAGATGAGAAAAAACAATATGAATGGAATGCCCGTAAAATTATTTCAGTTTGGGCATTTGATGGTGAACTTAATGATTATGCAGCTAAACAATGGTCAGGAATGATGCGTGATTATTACGGGCGTAGATGGAGACATTTTTATAACTCGATAGACAAATCATTAGCTGACGGTACGAAATGGGATAGTCGTCATTATACGGATGATCTCTTACGGTTACAAGAAGATTGGACGAGGGAGACAACTGTTTTCCCTGCTCATATAAGTGCTGAAGACCCGGTTGTTGTTGCAAAATCTCTTTACGAAAAATATGCTGGTGAATTTGAAGTCCCTTTGAATGTCCCGAAATTCAAGATGATGGATGGAGTTCCAGCGCTGCTTACAGAGTAAAAAATCAATGCAGTTCTATAGATTCGGTAAATATTGTTGCTACTGACAGAGCAGTTAACAGTAGACAGAGGGTAGGGAGGGTGGGCGACCATAGTTGAAGCGTAGCGTGTCATGTAAAAAAATAATCCAGATTAAATATCTTCCATAAAGAATAATTACATATATTTGTTTAATCTCTATTATTATTTTATTGCCCATTGCCTGAACTGTACACCTCTTTTGCTAGAAACCCTGTAACCGACCGAAATGATCATGTCAAGGTAGTAAAAATCAATGTATCGATTAACCTTTCTATTACCTTCCTGACGAACTACTCGAATTTTTATTATTTACAGGTAAATCAGGTGTTTAATGTAAAAGTACGATAAACATTTCGATAATCAGTCAGAAAAGAAGGCGGATATTGATTAGTGCCCAGACCCACAATTATAGAAAAGTGGCAGGTCGGATAATAGGGATTTCCGATATATTTAGTACTTTTGCCATCGAATTATGGTGTAACGGCTTAGTTTCCACTATCCGTTAGTAAAAGGGAATCCGGTGTGAATCCGGAACTGTACCCGTAGCTGTAAGTTCTGTAACCCCGGCAAATCTTGTTGCCACTGACTGCAAAGTTGGGAAGGCGGCCGATCATGGGAGAACGAGTCAGAAAACCTGCCATCATTCTGTTGATGCGATACCTCGGGTAAGGTATTGATAGACCTGAAGATATGCGAATATTATATGTTAAAATGATTGTATGCCTGGTTGGTATACTTCTGTGTGTGCCTGCTGTGTATGCACAGACAATTGATACGACTGCTTATCACCAGCTGAAAGGTGTCGAAGTGGTGGAGAAGGCACGTCCGTCCACTACCCGCGAAGCGACTCCTTTGCAGGTGATGGATCGTGCCGGTATTGAGCGGTTGGGGATACAGGACCTGTCGGAAGCGGTAAAGCGTTTTTCCGGTGCTACCGTAAAGGATTACGGTGGGATAGGAGGACTGAAGACTGTTTCTGTGCGCAGCCTGGGGGCACAACATACAGCCGTCAGCTATGATGGCGTGACGATAACGGATGCCCAGAGCGGACAGGTCGATATCAGCCGCTTCTCACTGGATAATGTAGAAATGGTTTCACTTTCGATCGGACAGACCGACGATATTTTCCAGACAGCCCGGATGTATGCATCGGCGGGGGCGTTGAGTGTGAAGACTAGTTCTCCGGACTTTACATCTTCTCCTTTCCATTTGAAAGCTCAATTGAAAGCGGGGTCATTCGGTCTTGTGAATCCTTATTTACGTTATGAGCAGAAGTTCGGTAAAAAATGGTATGCCTCCTGGCATGGCGATTATTTGCGGGCTGATGGTAATTATCCGTTTACCTTAGTGAACGGTGACTTGGTAGAAAAGAAGAAAAGAAATAACAGTGATATCGAATCCTGGCGTACAGAACTTAATTTTGCAGGTGATTTGGGAAAAGCCGGTACGCTGTCGATGAAAGGATATTATTTTGATTCCCACAGAGGACTGCCAGGGTCTGTAATTCTCTACAATGATTATTCAGGTGAACGCTTGTGGGATCGGAATGCCTTTGCACAAGCTCGTTATGAGAATCGTATAACTGAAAAGTTCGCTTTGCAGGCACAGGCCAAATATAATTACTCCTGGATGCGCCATTTGGATGTTGATAATAAGTATGAGTCGGGAAGACAGGATGACCGGTATACACAAAAGGAATATTATCTTTCCGTATCCGGTTTATATTCACTGACAGATCATCTTTTGTTTTCTTTGGCTGAAGATTATTTCATCAATACATTGGATAATACCATTCCGGAATGTCCTTTCCCAAAAAGATATACTTCTTTAACGGCTTTGGCCGCCCAATATAAAGATACAAGATTGACTGCCACAGCCAGTTTATTGGGAACTTATATAACCGAGAAAGTAGAAAGAGGCGACAAGCCGTCTGACCGTAAACGATTATCACCGGCAGTCAGTTTATCATGGAGGGTTATGCCTGAATATAATTTCCGTTTACGAGCTTCTTATAAAGATATATTCCGTGTTCCGACTTTTAATGACCTGTATTATCTGCGGATGGGAAATACCAATTTGAAACCGGAGCGTGCAACTCAATATAACCTGGGAATGACCTGGAGTGGTTCGTTACCTTTTATTAATTATCTGAATGCATCTGTGGATGGTTATTATAATCGTGTGAGTGATAAGATCGTTGCCATACCGACTATGTTCATCTGGAAAATGATGAATATGGGGGAAGTTTCAATCGGGGGAATTGATGTCAACTTGTCGGCAGAGGTTCCTTTATGGAAAAATATTTCTTTATCCGGACAAGCTTCTTATTCCTGGCAACATGCGATAGATATAACAGACGAGACTGAGAAGAATTATCGGGATCAAATACCTTATACTCCACGACATTCAGGAAATGTATCTGTGGCATTCCAAATGCCCTGGGTCAATGTGTCTTATTTATTGACCGTGGTAGGAGACCGCTATGCAAGTCCCCAAAATATAGGAAGGAATCTGATAGATCGTTATGCGGAACAAACGATTTCGCTGAATCGATCGTTTACTTTTGCTTCCTGTTCTTTGCGGTTGCAGTTTGATATTATAAATGTCGGTAATATAAATTATGATGTGATAAAGTACTACCCCATGCCCGGACGTTCTTTCCGGGGAGGGCTTGTTTTTGTGTATTAAGAATAGATTTTGGTTAACAAACAATTAATGTAATTAGAAATGAAAAAGAATTTTTATTGGTTTGCCTGTCTTGCTTGTGCAGTGCTGGCTTTTTCTTCTTGTAGTGATGATGACGATAAGAATGGACCGGATGTAGAGATCCCGGAAGAAGTAACAGGTGTTTATATTCTGGATGGTGGTAGTTTTGGTGATAATAATACCGGAATTTCTTATTTGGACTCAGAAGGAAAGGTAACAGAAGATATTTTTAAGAAACAGAATAACCGTGCTTTGGGAGATATGGGACAACACATGATTAAATATGGTTCTAAACTATATGTATCGGTGTATGGTTCCAAGACTGTTGAAATATTGGATGCTGCCGATGCTACAAGCTTGAAGCAGTTGACTTTGACTGACGATCAGGGTGCAACACGTGCTCCACGTATGTTTGCTGCCTATAAAGACAAAGTGTATCTGACTACTTTTGACGGTTATGTAGCTAAAATAGATACTGCATCGATGGCTGTTGAAGGCTATGTGAAAGTAGGTCCTAACCCTGACGGCATAACGGTTGCCAATGGTCGTATCTATACGGCAGATACAGATGGAATGAACTGGCCGAGTCAAAGTACCAGTGTTTCTGTTATCGATATTAATAGCTTTAAATTCGAAAAAACAATTACAGTGTCATTGAACCCGAATTATATCTATTCAGATTCAGATGGTGATGTATATGTTATTTGTATGAGCGACTATTCAGATGATAAATCGTATATTGTGCAACGTATTGATGCTAAAACAGACGAAGTAAAGACTGTAGAAGGTATTAAGGCTTATAAAATGACTGTTGCGGATGATATCGCATATATCATGTTCAATGATTATTATGCAAATGAAGTGAAGTTTTATAAATACGACCTGAAAAACGAGAAGCTGTTGAGTGATAATTTTATCACAGATGGAACTGTAGTCAGCTCTCCTAATGGTATCGGTGTTGATCCCGTTACAGGTGATATCTATGTAGGGAAAAGCAATAAGAAGAACAATGGAGATGTTTATATCTTCTCTTCTGAAGGAAAGTTGAAGTCTCAGTTTGAAACGCTTCCTTATCCGTCAGAATTTGTATTTATGACTAATAAGTAAAAACACTTTGTGATTTGAAACAAATTTGTTTTTTCATAATATTTGTGCTTTGGGCTGTTTCGTGTACTCAGTCCAAAGTTCAGAACACTACCGGAAGTGATTTATTAAGTTCCGACACCATCCGTTACGCCCAAGGATTTACAGTTCAATATTTCGACGACTATACTTCCGTCGAAGTCCGTGACCCCTGGGACAGTACCCGTATCCTGCAACGGTACCTTTTGGTAGACCGTGAGCAGTCGGTACCGGATAATCTGCCGAAAGGAACAGTGGTGCGGACTCCTATTCGTAATATAGTTGTCTATACCTCCGTGCATGCTGCTATTATCGATCAGCTGAATGAAGCTGATAAGGTGATCGGTGTATGCGAACCCCGATATATGGATACTCCTGCCATTCAGGAAGGTCTGCGTGCCGGACGGATTGCCGATTTGGGTGAAGCAACTTCGCCGAATATAGAAAAGATCATCGATATAGGGGCGGAGATCATTATCGCTTCCCCCTTTCAGAATGCGGGGTATGGCCCGGCTGAGAAACTGGGTATCCCAATTATCGAGGCAGCCGACTATATGGAGTCGTTGCCTCTGGGACGGACTGAATGGATACGTTTCTATGGCTTGTTGTTTGGAAAGAGTGCGATGGCAGACTCCATCTTCCGCGAAACGGAACAAAGCTACCTGGAACTGAAAGAACTGGCAAAGACCGTGACCAACCGTCCGACCGTCATCTCCGAAAAGAAATTCGGCTCTTCCTGGTATATGCCGGCCGGCGATAGCTACATCGCCCATTTGTATGCCGATGCCGGTGCAGATTATATCTTTAAGGATCTTCCCGGAGCAGGCAGCACACCTCTGGCTTTTGAAACCGTGCTCGATAAAGCCATCCATGCCGATATATGGCTGATCAAATATAATCAGGCAAATGATATGACATACAAAGATCTGCGTACCGAGTATACTCCCTACGAGAACTTTGATGCCTTCAAGAACCGTCGGATCTATACCTGTAATACGGGTGTTGTCCCTTATTATGAGGAGTTTCCGATCCATCCGGATTATCTGTTGAAAGACCTGGTGTGGGTATTTCATCCTGAATTACTGCCCGGTTATACACCGCGTTATTACCGGAAGATGGAATAACGTAATTCTACCTAAAAGTTTTTCGGATTTATTTGTTATTTGCAATAATTGCTTATAATATCCTGTTTATTAGAATATAACGCCATTGCAAATGCCTCTTTTATTTGCAATGGCGTTTGTCATTTGTCATATATACATAAAGTTTTCAAAAAGTATCTGCCATCTGTCACCTGTCGGTGTAACATTCATGTTATCAAACGATAAAGTGTTGCAGACGTTTCTTTTTATCTGCAACTTCATCTGTCACCTGTATCGTTATCTGCATAAGACTATGTATTAATAGCCATGTAACTGCCTGTTAAAAAGGGAGATACTAATACAAGAGTCCCGACCTGTTAAAATTACCCTGTACAGGGTAACCTGGTAGAGTGTACAGGCTGGTTTTGTATGGTGTACAGGGTAATTTGCCAGGGTGTACAGGGTAGAAATAACAGCTCAAATCTTAACATTTAGTTCTTCCTGTCTTAATATATAAAAGCTGCTAGAGAGGGTGGGAGTGTGATTATCATAATCCAGGGTTAAAACCCCGGGCTAATTTGGGGTCAGGCTTACAGCCTTCAAGATTAATAAGAACCAGGTACGCGGATGACGCGGATTAGGCGGA
>NZ_QUKD01000015.1:0-354 GCF_003480915.1 Parabacteroides sp. TM07-1AC
AGCCGAGTAGTACTAATAGCCCGAGACTTTCTTTTTCCGGAAGGAAGGATTGATATATCAGCAGATGGTAGGTAGTAATACCTGTCATAAGCTCAAAGAAAATGAGTTACGTTAAAGTAACGTTGTCCAAAGTCAAACATCTTAAAAGGTATTAAGGTGGTTATAGCGTTGGGGATCCACCTCTTCCCATTCCGAACAGAGAAGTTAAGCCCAACCACGTCGATGGTACTGCGTAAAAGTGGGAGAGTAGATAGCCGCCGTTTTATTCAGGCGAAAGCTGAAAGACAGAAAGGAGTTCATTCGAAAGAGTGGACTCCTTTTTTTATTTTCCATGGTTTCACTTTTTATCCGTTT
>NZ_QUKD01000015.1:364-141430 GCF_003480915.1 Parabacteroides sp. TM07-1AC
TCACGATATCCAATATTTATCGGAAATAAACTGTCGCTTCGTCACACCCTGTCACCTCCTGCATCAATCCCCCCTTGTGGCTGTCGTATCTTTGATATGTAATTAATAATCAATTAAAAATAGCAAAGTTATGGCATTACAGTATCATTTGGTTCTTAGGAAGAACCTCAGTAAGGATGTAGAGGCAGGAAAGGAGAAACTCTACTATGCACAGACCCGAGCAACGGGGACATGTACCTTCGAAGAGTTATGCGCCCTGGTGGCACAGAGTTCCACGGCGTCGAGTGGCGATGTGAAGGTGGTGATCGATCGTGTGATTGAGTTTCTTCTTCTGTTTCTGGCACGCGGTGAAGTGGTTCAGTGCGGCGAGTTCGGTACTTTCCAGTTGGTACAGACCAGTTCGGGAAGTCCCACGACCGAAGATTTCTCTTCTGCCCTGTTGTATCGGGCACGTCTTCGATTTCGTCCCGGCGAGAAGTTGCGTAATCTGATACAGACGACTAAAGGCGAGCGTTTTAAATTGGAGGAAACAAAATCTTCCGGATCGGATAATGAGGACGACCGTCCTGTTATCGAGTAGTGACTCTTTGAAGAGCATGCGCATGGATAAGCAGTCATTTACCCGCAAGTACCTCCCCGCTGCACGGTTGGCGGGTGAGTTGTACGGACTGAATCCGGTGGTCATCCTGGCTCAGTCTGCGATCGAAACCGGCTGGGGCGAGAGTGCCCTGGCTACCCTCTACAATAACTTTTTCGGACTGACGGGCTATGGTGTCACCAATGCTTACTGGCATGGCGGGAAGACGGATCTGGATAAGCCAGACGGACTGCTGTTCCGCCGTTACGACAGTTTCGAAAACAGTTTTCTCGATTTTGCCCGTCTGATAGCGACAGTCTACAAACAGGCGGCAGCCGTGAGCCATTATCCGGCGGCGTATGCCCGCGAGATTGCCTACAGCCGGTATATCAGTGAAGTAAACGGGGACAACCGGGAGGCCTATTGCCGGATGCTGGAAAGCATTTCCCGCTCGTTGGTTCCCATAGTGTATAATCTAAATAATGAAAAGGTATGAGCGAAAAAGAAAACAACAACAAGGTGAGGACGATCCTCCAGTTTATCATGGATTTGTTGGGTTTCCTGTTAGGACGAAAGAAGTAGTGTCGTCGGTAGGGGCGGTTCGCGAACCGCCCTTACAGCAAAGGGCGGGCAAATCCCGCCCCTACAGGCGTTGCCACAATGAAACAGGCCGTTTCCATATCATTTAACATGAATGTTTGGAGTTTTTATGTATATTTGCCTGTCTTTCTTTCAGAAAGAATTAAATCATACAGAAAATACAAATCAAGTAGACTCTCATAAATGAAAAAATGTAATGAACAGCAAGCAGTTTCCCGTACCCTCACTCTTTGTGGCGCAATGGTAGCCTCATTGTTTCTCTGGGGATGCAGCGGAGCAGGTGCAACAGACGAATCATTCGAACGGTCGGATTATTATACCCGTGGCATTGGCCAGTATCCCGGTAACCCGAAGGAGGATTTTTCACCCGAACTGGCTCCGGACCGTACTAACTACAGGAATATTGCCCTCCGGCGTTCGGCGTTCAACTCATCCAGTCACGATTATAACCTGACGGCACAGTTGGCGACAGACGGTATCGTGACCGATCAGCAACCTCAGTATCTGATCCTTTCTTCCCCGTCGGGCGAAGCTCCGCGGCGTGAGCGTGAATGGATGATCGACGAGGGACCGTACTCACGGAACACCTTTGAAGGAGCGGATACCTGGTTTCAGTTCTCGTTGAATAATTACAGCAAATCAGCCGATGCGCTGAAATTGACAGGAACTCTTATTTATGATGACCAGTTGGCGAAAGCCGGCTACGAGATTATCTGTCAGGGTTCCAACGACGGACAGAACTGGACGGAAGTAGGTAAACTGAGTGGCAAAGACCTGCCGGGCGATGCCGTACGTTATCGCGTGCCGGTTACCGACCCGAACAAACAGACCGAACAGATATCCATGCCGGTCCGCAAACTGAATGAAACTATCTCATTCGATAAAGAAGCGAACTATTCCAATTACCGGGTTTTGTTGAAGATGCCGGGTGCCTATAGTTGGGTATTCATGGCTGTCGACTTTTATAATAAAGGCGGTCTGGTGGAAATGAAACCTTCCCAGTTCTTCAACAGTGCCTGGATGAGTGCTACGACAGGCGAAGAGTGGCTGTATGTGGATCTGGGCAGCCGTTCCGAATTTGATAAGGTGATCCTGCATTGGATCAATAAAGCCGTAAAAGGTAAAGTACAGGTTTCTGATGATGCCAAACAGTGGACGGATGTAGCCGAACTGCCCGGCGGTGAGAGCCTGAAAGATGAAATAGCGTTGGGCGGCAGCAAGAAAGGGCGTTACGTACGTATCCTGATGCAACAGCCTGCCAACGACAGCCGTTATATCCTGAGTGAGCTGGAAGTGATGGGTAAGGGCGGATTGGTTCCCCAGCCTGTTGCCGAGCCTACCGCATCGAAAGGAAAGATCAACCTGTCCGGCGGAAACTGGCAATTGCAGCGGGCTTCCGAAGTGACTGTCGCCGGTGAAAAGATATCTACTCCTGACTTCAAGCCGGAAAACTGGATCGTTGCTACCGTGCCGGGTACTGTCCTGAGCAGTTACAAGAATATCGGGGCTATTGCCGATCCGAACTATGCCGACAATCAGTCGATGATTTCGGAATCGTTCTTCAACTCCGACTTCTGGTACCGCGATGAATTTACCGTGCCGGAAAATTTCAAGCAGGAACGTATCTTCCTGAACTTCGACGGCATCAACTGGAAAGCGAACGTCTATGTGAACGGCAAAAAGGCAGGGCGTATCGAGGGTGCCTTTATGCGTGGCAAGTTCGATGTGACGGATTTGGTCGTTCCGGGTAAGAACGTGGTGGCTGTAGAGATCATCAAAAACGAACATATCGGTGCCATCAAGGAAAAGAATGCACAGAGCACGGACTTCAACGGAGGTATCCTGGGGGCTGACAATCCTACTTTCCATGCAACGATCGGCTGGGACTGGATCCCGACGATGCGCGGACGTAATATCGGTATCTGGAACGATGTGTTCCTGACGACTACCGGAAAAGTGACGGTAGCCGATCCGCTCGTGACTTCCGTATTGCCGTTGCCCGACACGACCTCTGCCACACTGACGGCGGAAGTGATCGTGAAGAACCATGACGCGAATGCCGTAAAAGGTATGCTGGAAGGTAAGGTAGGCGATATCACATTCCAACAGCCGGTAGAACTGGCGGCCGGCGAGGAAAAGGCGGTAGTCTTCGATGCAAAGGATTTTGCCCAGCTGAAGATGGAGAATCCGCGTCTGTGGTGGCCGAAAGGTTACGGCGAGCCCAACCTGTATGATGCCAATTTCACATTCAAGATCGACGATAAGGTATCGGATGCGAAAGACTTCAAGGTCGGTATCCGCCAGATGACATTCAATGAAGATAATCATATCCTGAGCATGTTCATCAACGGCCGTCGTTTCATCGGTCGCGGAGGAAACTGGGGATTCAGTGAATCCAACCTGAACTATCGTGCCCGCGAATACGACATCGCCATCGCTTACCATGCCGATATGAACTTTACGATCATGCGTAACTGGGTCGGTATGATCGGCGACGAGGAACTGTATGAAGCATGCGACCGTCACGGTATCATGATCTGGCAGGACTTCTGGCTGGCGAACCCGTCTGACGGACCTGATCCGTATTATCCGGAAATGTTTATCGCCAATGCCGAAGATTATGTGAAACGTATCCGCAGTCATGCGTCTATCGGTATCTATTGCGGACGTAACGAAGGCTTCCCGCCCGAGCAGCTCGACAAGGCTTTACGCCGGATTGTCAAGGAAGAACACGGGGATATCCATTATATTTCCAGCTCTGCCGATGATGTGGTGAGTGGTCACGGTCCGTATCGTATGCTTCCGGCGAAGGAGTATTTCACGCTGAAAACCGGAAATGACAAGTTCCATAGCGAACGCGGTATGCCGAACGTACTGACCTATGAAAGTATGCTCCGTACCTTCTCTCCGGAGGGTATCTGGCCGCAGGACAACCAGTGGGGTATGCACGACTATACCCGCGAAGGTGCACAGGGTGCCACTTCTTTCAACGAGATCATTGCGAAAGGATACGGAGAACCGCAGAGTGCCAAAGAATTTTCCGAACTCGCCCAGTGGGTGAACTACGACGGTCACCGCAGCTTGTTCGAATCCAGAAGTCAGAACCGTAAAGGTCTGCTGATGTGGATGAGCCACTCTTGCTGGCCTTCCATGGTATGGCAGACATACGATTATTATTTCGAACCGACAGCTGCCTACTTCGCCATCAAGAAGGCTTCCGAACCGCTGCATATCCAGTGGAATCCGGCTACCGACGAAGTGGAAGTGGTCAATTACAGTGCCGGTGCGCATAAAGGTCTGACGGCAAAAGTACAGGTGTTGAATATGGATGCTTCCGTAGCCTGGGAAAAAGAGGTGACGATCGACAGCAACGAAGATACGACTAACAAATGTATTCAGCTGGAATTTCCGTCCAACCTGTCGAAGGTTCACTTTATCAAGATGGCTTTGACGGAGAATGGCAAGGTCGTTTCGGATAACTTCTATCACAGAAGCCTGGAAGAGAACAACTATCAGGAGTTGCGTACGCTTCCGGCAGTGGCTTTGAAGTCGGATGTATCTACTGCTAAAGATGCTGACGGCACATGGAACGGTACGGTAGTCATTGAGAATACAACTTCTACTCCGGCTTTGATGATCCGTGTCAATGTAGTTGGCGAGAAAGACGGCGAGCAGTTCCTGCCGATGTTCTATTCCGATAATTACTTTGCCCTGCTTCCGGGAGAAAAGAAGGAAGTGAGCTTCCGTTGGAAAGACGAAGATACTCGCGGCAATGCGCCGAAGGTGGTTGTTTCGGGATATAATGTGAAGTAAAGAAAACGAACTGATACTAAATGGCACGCAGATGACACAGATTAAACAGATGAACACAGATTATTTATTAATTTCAATTTATTAATCTGTGCTCATCTGTCCGATCTGTCTCATCTGCGTGCCATACTTTTGATTTATAATTGATATCTCTTTATCTGCCGTATAGGTGTTTTGCCGAAGGAACGAATATGACATTCAGTTCGGGGTCCGACATATCCGGATCTAACGGGAACATCGGGCGGATGATATTCTTATACGGAAGTTTCTGGAAATCCTGATCCACTCCTCCGCGTGTCAGAGCCATCACCCAGTCCGCTTTCATATTGTACCATTGGTTGACCAGGTATCCCTGTTTTACCATGACGATATCCATTTCACGGGGATCTATTCCGGTACCCTCCAGGTTAGGCGTAGGGGAAGAGGTTCCTACAACTACATAAATGCTTCCTGTCTTGATAATGGCAATATTGTTGCGTCTTCTGTAAGGAGCATTGTCGTTTGTCTGCGTCTCATCCTGTGCAGGACTGACATATACGACCGTACCCGATAGTTTTACAGGCGGTTCGTAGGAGTTGTCCGTCATAGCGCCTACATATCCTTCAGCCTGACCTCCGACACCGGCTTTCCGTGCGGCTTCGACCATCTCGTCTCCCGGAATGGAACAATAAAGCAGGCTTTTGCCGTTGGACGACTGAAGTTCAGGACGTTTCAACACCCGTGCCAATGTCCATGTAACCTCACCTGATCCGCCACCGCCGGGATTGTCGCCCATGTCGCTGATAAAGAAGGGTTTCTTGTCACTGGCTATAGCCACGTCCAGACATTTTTCGAGCGAATATCCGGGAGCTTCCAGCATAAACTGGCGGCGTACATCCCAGAATTTCTGTGCCAGTTTCTTAGCTCCGGCTTCCACCTGTGCCTTGTCGTCGCCGTATACCATCACTACACCCTGATTGCGGCGGTCGTCTCCCCATACATAACCGATCCAGATACCGGCATCGATCACACCCGGCATGGCTTCCACTTCGGGTACCAGGGCATAGAGCGATTTGGCAGGTTCGGCACGCGTGCTCGACCATTCTCCGGAAACTAATACGGGAACAGCTACCCAGGCTTTATATGCCGGACGTCCTTTGCCGGAAGCCAGGCGGTCGAGCAGATTGACTACGCCACGGCGATGCGATTCGCGGGAATCGTCATGGGGAGCCTTGCGGTAGGTCGTGATCAGGTCCGAGTTGAGGGCTACCAGCCAGGAAGCATTGCCGTGGAGGTCCATCGTTGTCGTAACAAGGACATCGTTTCCGATAAGGCTGCGTACTTTTTCCATAAACTCGCCTTCCGGGTCGGCAACACCTTCCACGCTACAGGCTCCGTGATTGTAAAACCAGAAAGCATCGTAAGGCATGTTTGCCTTTATGATTTCGAGTGCTTCGTTGACAAAGGCTTCGTATGATTCACGTGTAACGGGACCTCTGCCACCGCCCCTGCCCATCAGGGAGGGAAGCCATGTCGCGGCTTGTCCCATAGCAGAATCCGGGCTCAGATAATCCGGCAAGGTAAGCGGTCTCCCGACCAGCGGTTGCCTGTTTGGCATAAATACACTGTTCTCGATTTGTATACCGGCAATGCCGATACGTGGTTTTTTTTGCTGTGCAGCGGCATCGTTGGCAAATGACACTACGAACAGGCAAAGACTCAGGAAAAAGAAAACTTTCTTCATGGTGCGTTTATATTTAAATAGTATGACAAAATACAAGATATGTGTTTTTACTGAAAACTGGCTTAAACTTAGTGGAAATATATGAGAAACCACTCAATGTCGGGTGTAAATTATTACCTTGAAGGTTCGAATGCGAATATAACTCCTTTGATAATCGGATTACAAATAATACCTTTGTAACCAAGAAGCAAAAAGATAAAAATATGGCTGATCAAAAAGTAGTGATTAGTAAGGATCTGAAAGCCGACTTGCAGGAGTTCCTTACTTCATTGAATTACGATAAATTGTTTGTTCTTACCGATACGAATACACAGGAAAAGTGTTATCCGCTGGTGCAGGATGTACCGGCATTAAAGGATGCTCCGGTGATAACGGTCGATGCAGGTGATACGCATAAAGGACTGGAAGCCTTGTCTGCTATCTGGATGCGTCTTTCCAATGAAGGAGCTTCCCGCAATTCTCTGCTGGTAAACTTAGGAGGAGGAATGATCACGGATATGGGCGGTTTTGCCGGGGCGACATTCAAACGCGGGCTGAAGACGGTCAATATCCCGACAACGCTGATGGCTTCAGTGGATGCTGCCGTAGGCGGAAAAACGGGTATCAACTTCAATGGCCTGAAGAACGAGATCGGTTCTTTTTATCCGCCCGAATGTGTGTTTATCGACTGTGAGTTCCTGCGTACGCTGGACCGTGACAACCTTTTGTCCGGTTATGCGGAGATGATCAAACATGCACTGATCAGTTCGATGGATACCTATGCGACGGTGATGCTGTTCGATCTCGACCAGAAGATGGATTATGCTTTCCTGAATAAGATGGTGGCGCAGTCTGTTGCCGTGAAGGAACGTATCGTGGCAGAAGACCCGAAAGAACATGGTATCCGTAAGGCATTGAACTTCGGACACACCATCGGGCATGCTTACGAAAGTCTTTCTTTTAAAAAGAACCGTCCGTTGTTGCACGGACATGCGGTAGCTGCCGGTATCATCAGTGAATTGTATCTTTCTCATAAGCTCTGCGGTTTTCCGTCAAGCAATCTGAGCCAGGTCATCCAATATATCAAAGAATATTATCCTCCTTTCATCTTCGATTGCAAAGATTACGAGACCTTGTACGAGCTGATGACTCATGACAAGAAGAATGAGGGGGGGATCATCAATTTTACCCTGCTTTCGAAAATCGGTGAAGTTCAGATAAATCAGCAGGTGACAAAGGAAAAAATACTGGAGTCATTAGATTTTTACCGCGAAAGTTTTGGCGTATAAAGGAAAAATCTTACCTTTGCAGCCGTAAAACAAAACGGGGTGTAGCTCAGCCCGGTTAGAGTACGCGTCTGGGGGGCGTGTGGTCGGAAGTTCGAATCTTCTCACCCCGACATTGCTGAGCAAAAGGAGTTAAACGATAAGTTTAGCTCCTTTTTTTGTGCCCGTTCCTTGAAAATACTTATCTTTGGGAAAATACGAGAGAGTTATGAAAAAAGTTTATCTGTTATCCGCATTCTTGTTGGCATGTTGTCTTTCCTGTTCAAAAGATGATGGTTTGGACCCGGAGCCTCCTGTTGTTGTTCCCGAACCGGAGCCCGATCCTGATCCGGAACCGATTGTCTGGAAAAATTATATATCTTACCTGGATATAGTGAAAGATAGTGTTTGGGCGGATGGGAAAGGTGAGACTTTTCTGGTGAAGAACTCTTCTTTTTCGGCTTATGTAATAAAAGATTCTTACCGGCTGAAGGACGGTATCTATCCGGGGTTGGTGGTCGATGTCAATCCGGATAGAATTCCTACATTGAAACCTGTTCCGGATGTGGAATATAATCCGATAACTTTTGGCAGCTGGCCTTTTGTTGGTGCTGTTACTACAGAGCATCCTGTCGAGTCGATGTGTACTGAAATGAAAGAAAAAGTGTTGGCAAGTAGCGGCCAGATAAATTCGTTTAGTAGCTCTTCAGGGCGCGATTATCATTCAGCAAAGGAATTATATATGCTGTTTGCCGCTGAAGGAATCAGGATGGATAGTATCATGAACGGTCGGAAATATTCAACCCTGGAGATGAAAGAAAAGCATGGGGTACTTTATAACTTTAAATATACGGCATTTACTATCGATATGGATTTGCCTCAGAATGGGCAACTGCTGAAAAAAGATCCGGAGGATTATACGTCCCTGAAATACGTTAACTCGATAAGTTATGGGGTTATAGGATGTATGACGATCGAGTCGGATAGTACATGTAGTTCCATCAAAGCGCTGGTAAACAAGGTGAAGGATGGGGAAGAACTGACGGAAGCCGAAAAGACACTTGTCAGGAACTTACATGTGCGTACGGCTCTCTTTAATGCGGGAGGTGGTAACGGTACTTTCTCGGATGAAATAGGTCCTGTTTTGCAGGCAACCCAGGGGATGATCAGGGAATTTTTTCATCCCGGAGACCTTAGACCGCATATCGGAATGCTCGATATCCATTTTGCAAATTATAATGATCATGGTGTGGATGATGTTATATTGCGTATAGACGCTCCTGTCTCTTCAAAAGAGTAAGGTTTCGGTATAAGTAATTGGAATGGTTTTATTTACCATAGCGGCAGTCGGTCCAGGATCTGTATTTTCATCTCTGCCTCTGAACTGGCACCGACAAAGCCCAGTCCGCCAACCACGTTCTGTGGGACGATGACCGGTTCCATGAACGTATCGTTGTAGTTTTCCGAATCCAGGCAGTTCATAGCACGCATATAGCGGTAGTCCGCTTTGGTAATACTGAGGATATGGACGATGGCATCTGTCTGGATACGGACGGCTTCATATTGGTGGTTGAAGTCGAAGAAGCGAGCGTAGACATTCAAGGTATAGGAACCATTCTCGAAACGGCTGTCGGTGAATATGTTGCGTACATTTTGTACGGTCATGTCCAGGATGCCGAACTCTTCGTCGTCGGCAGTAGTCATGTGGCCATCGGTCAGTACGATGTCTTCCTGGTTGATGATATCTGTTTGCCTTCTGTCGAAAGGGGGGAATGTGTCTCTGATACCGGTCTTTATATCTGCTGTATAGGACTTTTCTTCGATTGCCAGCTGGTAATAGTTCTTTTCGCCGGGCAGGTCATCGAACGTGATCCTGTATCGCATGCATTCTGTCATATAATATCCTACTTTTATTTGGGTAAGAAGCGTATCTATCCGGATGATCTTTTCGATAGGTCGGGGGATTTCCACTTCTGCCCATGCGTTATACTGGCCGTCTTCGGCTGTTGCCTCCAGGCGTACGCGGTCGCCGGGATGGAAAACGGTTTGCAGGCGGCATACTTTCATACTGTCTCCATTTGAACTCCATAGCGTTATTTGGGATTCAGCCACTTCCTTTTTTTCGTTGTTGACATAGACCGTGACGGAGCCATTGCTTACCAATGTCATATTCTCACTGTCGATTATATATAGCTGCACTTCGTTTTCCTCTTTCTCTGCTTCCAGGATGGCATTCATCAGTAATTGCGGTTTCTGGTACTTGTCGTTGAACGGTATTTCGTTCTCGCAAGCGGAGAAGAGCGTGATGCCGAGTATGAATACGATGAATAAATGCTTTTTCATATCCGATGTCTTTTAAAATTTGAATGTATAGGTTACTGCCGGGATACAAGGCAACAGGGTTTGCTTGATCAGTTTGGTGTTGCGGGTCCATTTGGTCTGCATGATGCCATGTTCGTCCATGTAGTCCTGTCCGATAAGTTCTTCTTCTTTATAGACCAGGTTGGGGGTCATGGCATTGTAAGCGTTATAGACCGACAGGCTCCAGGTTTGTGTGCCCCGGCGTAGTTTCTTGTGGAAATTGACACTTAGGTTTAGCCGGTGGCTGACCGGTAAACGGAAATTGTTTCGATGGGCGATATAGTCTATCATGTTTGCCTGCCAGATTGAGGAGAGTATGCCGGTTCGCTGGTCGGCAATGGTAGCGGTCCCGCCGGTGTTGAATATCCAGGTAGCCCCGACATCGATCCGGGCGTTGAACTGGTGGTTCACGCAGAGATTGATGTTGTGGCGACGGTCGTATTTATAAGGGAAACGTTCGCCGTTGTTGATGCTGCCGTCTTTGAACCGGCGATCGCTTTTGGCGATGGTATAGGCCAGCCAGCCGGTCGTTTTCCCCATGGTTTTCTGTGCCATTATTTCTAATCCGAAAGAGCGTCCGCGGCCCATTTCGACCTTCTCCTGCCAGCCTCCTGAGGTGCCGAAAAAAGAGGCACCGTCCTGATACTCCAATACGTTGTGCATATCCTTATAATATCCTTCGAGTGAGAACTCCCAGCCTTTTACTCCGGTATAATAGCTTCCTGCCGCATATTGATAAGAGCGCATCGGGCGGATCTGTTTGGTTACAGGTACCCACAAATCGGTCGGTAATGAAATAGGCGAGGAGCTTAGTAAATGTACGTACTGCTCCATTTGGGTGAACGAGCCTTTTATCGCCCAATCATCGGTGAGACGGTAACGGGCTGACAGGCGGGGTTGGGCGGAGAGATACCCTTTTCCTTGCGTATAGAACAGGGAGAGATGCACGCCTGCATTGAAGCTTAATTTATTGCCGATATTGAAATTGTCTTCTGCATATAACGAGCATTCGTGACCGTGAAGATAACTGTTTGAAGAATCGTTGTAGACAGTATCCTGTGCTGTCGATCCGTTTTCGGCTTCCTTGACACGGGAAGTCGTGACCTCCGGACGGAATGTATGATAGAGGTAAGCTCCGCCGAATTTGATATGGTGGTTCGGTGCCGGCGTATAATCGAAGTCTGTCTGGAAACTGACATCGTGTATGCCGGAGCGATAATCGGAGTTATATACATAGGATTCGTTATGGTCGGGTTTCGTTTCTTCGTGTTCATTCTTGCCGGTGACTTCTCTTTTGTAACTGTCTGCCATCGACATCTGGTAATGGTTGTAAGCCACGGTCGTATTGCTGAATAGTTTATTGTTGAATACATAGTTCCAGCGTCCGGCAGCGATCGTATTGCCCCAGTTGAAATTGATATCACTGTTGTAGAAATACATGCGCGGGCCGCCGTCATATCCGTCGTATTCCTTGTCCTGCTTGTAATCGTAATGGTCTTTTCCTTTGTAGAAACTCAGGAATAAACGGCTGCGATCAGAGAACTTGTGGTTCACTTTGGCATTGATGTCGTAAAAGTAATAATTGTATTTTTTATCGTTCGGCAGGAACGGGCGGGCTATCAGGTCCAGATACGTGCGCCGTCCTGTCAGGCAGAAAGATGTTTTATCTTTCAGTATCGGTCCTTCCAGATGCAGTTTGCTGGTCAGCAGGCCGACACTGACTGTTCCGTGATAGTTCTGCATATCGCCGTCGTTGGTGCGGATGTCAACGATGGATGATAGCCGTCCCCCGTAACGTGCCGGGAAAGATCCTTTGAAGAGAGTGACTTTCTTCATGGCTTCCGGTGTGAAGATAGAGAATACACCCAGCAGATGGTCGGCATTATAAATAGGAATGCCATCCAGCAGGATCAGATTCTGGTCAGGACCGCCACCGCGCACATATAAGCCGCTGAATCCTTCTATACCCGCCTGTACTCCGGGCATTAACTGGATGGTTTTCAATAGATCGGCTTCTCCCAGGATTGCTGGGGTATTGCGTATCTGCTTCATCGGTATATCTATCGCTCCCATGCCTGTGGAATGGATGCCGGCTTCCCTTTTTTCCGACAGGACGACTACCTCCTCCAGTTGATTGTTCGTCTGTAAGCGAATATTCAGTAACGTATCTTTCTCCAGTCGGAACCGGCATGTCTGCTGTTCGTATCCGAGATAAGAGAAAGAGAGTTCCGTTGCCCCTGCCGGTAGTGTGATGCTGTAAAATCCGAAAGGATTGGTGGAGGTTCCTGTCCCCTGGTGTCGTTCGAATATGTTGGTACCGATCAGTGTCTCGGAAGAAATGCCGTCCGTAACGTAACCGCTGATCGTGTATTTTAGATTGGCAGGTGTTCCCCGTTCCTGTAGCAGAATATGTTTTCCGGTTACTTTGAAAGTGACAGCTTCATTCTCGAATGCTTTCCGGAGGATCTCGCTGACGCTTTTCCGGGACATGTTCAATGTGACAGGCTTTTTAAGATGTATATTCTCCCCATAGATAATGGAAAAGCCGGTAGAGGCTTCCAACTGCTTTACGAATGTATCTAAAGAAGCATTCTGAATGCTAAAGTTAAGCCGTTCTTCTTTGGTTTGCGCATAGAGAGAGCTACTTCCCAGCGTTATCCACAGCAAAAGTAGAAGGCTGATGCGGGAGAAAAAGCTATTCGTGAAATGGTTCATAACTTAGTTAAGTTTACTACTGATAATGATCGTATCGTTTGTCTTTGTGTAATTAAAATGGGCAGCCCCTTTCAATAGGCTAAGTATTTCTTCCAGGCTCTCGCCATTGGAGAAGTTCGCCCGTATGCGGAAACTTCTGAGAGCCGGGTCGGTGATCTCTATTTTCAGATTGAATGCGTGCGACAGCTGTCGGGTAATTTCTTGCAAAGGCAGATAGTCGAATTGGAAATGGCCGTTGCGCCAGGTGATTTCGTTGTCACTTTCCTGGTTTACTTCATGAGCTAAACATTGTTTTGCCCGGTCGTAAACGGCACTTTCATTGGGAGAAAGGATAAGTTGCTTGTTTTCGCCCGGAATACTGACTTCAACGGAACCTTCGAGCAAGGTCGTTTTTATCTCCGGATCGCTGGGATAGGCTTCTATATTAAACCGGGTGCCCAGTACCTCTACGTCGATGGCTTCTGCTTTGACGATAAACGGATGTCTTTTATCTTTCTCCACATCGAAATACGCCTCACCGGTCAGTTGTACTTCCCTCTTATCCCCCCTGAAACGGGTAGGAAAGCGAAGTGTGGAATAACGGTTCAGCGTGACCACGGACTGGTCGGGGAGTGTGATCTCCTGTATTTCCGCTAATGTTGAAATCGTTTGCATGGTTGTGGACTGTATATGGTCGTATGTGTACCAGCCTGCTATACCTATAAGCAGGGAGGCTGCCACACTTCCGGCTATCCGGAGAAACTTTCTCCTGCCCGTTACCGGGAAAAGGCGTTTTTCCAGTATTCTCCAACTGTTTCGGGCTGAGAAACGTCCTCTCGGCGATCGGGTGGAAGCAACTAGTTGATCCAGTACTTTGTCAATATCTTTGTTTGCAGATGTCATTCTTTCTTTATTTGATGATCGGTTTCACAAATAAAGACAGGGGAAGGTCGCAAAACTCACTATGCTTGTTTGGTGAAAAGAAGTTAATGTTCTGAATTGTCTTCGTCAGTATTCAAATAACGTGATAGCATATCCCGCAGTCGGGTAACCGCCTTTTGTAATTGTGCATCTACGGTATTGGTGCTGATCTTCAATTCCCCGGCTACCTGGGCGTAGCTCTGTTTTTCTTCCCGTATCCGGATAAATATTTCCCGGCATTTTTCCGGCAAACGGTCCAAAGCCTTGACGTAATGAGCGAAAAGTTCTTCAGAAATAAGGGTTTCCTCCGGTGAATATTCCTGGTCAGGTGGGGTTTCGGATATTTCTTCTGTTATGTTTCTGCGGCGTTGTTCTTTTTCCAGATAGTTCAGGGAGGCATTTTTTACTGTGACAAAGAAGTAATCTTCGAGGTTGGCAATGGTGTGCAGGGATTCCCGTCTTTCCCAAATTTTCATGAACACGTCAAGTACGATTTCCTGGGCCCACTCTTCTGTTTTCAAATAATAGTAAGCGATACGGAAAAAGCGGTCAAAGCACAAATCGTAGAACTTTCTCAGGGCTGTCTGAGAATCTTCTTCCTGCATTTGTCGTAAATATTTTCTGATCTCTTGCTCTGTCATACGATTTTTACTCTGCTCCGTGGCTGCAAAGATACTTTTTAATCAATAAGTATACCCGACTGTGATAAAAAAAGGACTTATTTTGAAATAAGTCCTTTTCTATTTATTATTTATTCATCTTTTCCAATAAAAGAGAGGCACATTTGAAATGTACGATTGTTCGTGGTGTAAGCTGGATTACATCGCCGTTTCTAGGATTTCTTGCCGGACGGCTTGTTTGCAGACGCGGTTTGAATGATCCGAATCCGGGGATGAAAACACGGTCACCGGCTTTTGTCTTTTCTGCGACCATTTCGGTAAAAGCATCAAGTATAGTTGTTATATCCTTTTTGCTTATAGCTGTTTTTTCTGCTAATTCATTAATTAATTGACTTCTGTTCATAGCTTTATTTTATTAGTTATTAGATGTTTGTTCTATTTGTTTTGTTTCGATCATGCTCTTTCTGTACTCTAAGGGAGACATGCCCGTATGTTTACGGAAAAATCTTCCCAAAGACGATTGGTTGGCAAAATTGGTCTTTATTACAATTTGCTGGATGTTTAGCGTCGAATCCCTCAATAATGCTTTAATTTCCAGGATAATATACTCTAATATCCAGTCTTTGGCGGACTTGCCGCTGACTGTCTTAATCACGGTTGTCAGATATTTAGGAGTGATGCACAACTCTTTGGCGTAGAATGCAACTTCCCGGTTTTCTTTGTAATGCTTCATGATCAGATAAAAGAATTTATCTGCAACTTCTTTTTTATGAGCATCCATGGTCGGAATATGCGGAAGTGAATTTATCTTATATGAATTATATAAATCCAAAAAGAGAATCCGGAGTATATGAATGACTGATTCTCTCGGGTACAAATTGGATGGCGATAAAGCTTTCGTATATACCATTTTATAGTAATTCCCAAAGTTGTAACAATCACTATCTGTTAATGGATAATGAAAGTGGCTTCGCATATAAAAGAAGAAGTGAGGCGAAAATCTGTGGATACCGCTCAGTACGTCATTAAATAAGGACTGGGAGATCGAAAACGCACTTACGGTGAAATCATCGCTTATTGCATTAACAGATAAAAGTTGTCCGGGAAGAAAAATGGCCAGTTCATTTTTTCTCAGAACATGTTCATAATTGTGCACTTTGAATGTTGCGTTTCCTTCGGAGCACAATATGACTATTCCGCATTCTGTGTACGATGGATACGGAGTTATAGGAACTTGTTTGACATTCTCATAGATTATTAAATCATTTTTTATAGAATAACTGGTGTCATTATTTCCTACATATAGTTTGTTTTCATTTAAAGACATCACCCTATTTTATTTCGTGTATAAAAATAAAACATCGTTCCTTATGATATTTGGATTGTGGAATTTTGGTATGACAATGAAGAAATATGGCACATATATTGACATTTTTTTATTGATAGTGCCTTGTTGAACAATATAAACCAGTATATATAGGTTTTTGTTCATGTATGATATCCTAAAAAATGTTGTTGTAAGATATGCCTTTTCCAACTCTTTATTCAATGCGGCGGAGTAGGAAGAAAACCGGGTCTTTTGACGAATTTGAAGATTCTATGAAATTAAAGGCTTGAAATTGTATGAAAATAAGAAGATGTTTGTATATTTAAAGCTGTAAAGAAACAGCAGGTACAACTTACTTGTTCGTTCAGTAGTTATTAATAAAAAGCAAGTATAACTTTAAAGTCAAACATCATGGGAAAAAATCTGATTCACAGCAATGAGCTGCATCTTATCGACAAGAAAGAAATTCACAATGCAGCCAAAAAAATGGTAGAGTCTTTAAACCTGGCAGCCGGATCGACTGGTGGTTTTGATATCTATAAAGTAGTTGAAACCTATTTTACCGATTTGGACAAAAGACACGAAATTAATCAGCTGATAGGTATCGGTGAAGACTGTGCTTATTATGGTGCACAAGAACAGGCAGCTGAATGCGAAAAGGCAGAAGCTGCCAATGGGTAAGCGAATGTTTATTTAAAAATAGAAGGAGATACTTTTTAGAAAAGCATCTCCTTTTTTTATGTTGTGTTATAGAGCGTTTACCATGTCAGCGCCGGCAGGAAACTGGAAAGAACCGCTTTGAGTTCTTTGATGTTGATCGGTTTGGTCACGAATCCGTTACTTCCGGCCTGACGTGCCGATTCCATATCATTTTCAAAGGCATAGGCCGATTGCATAATCACGGGGATATCCTGATCGAACTTTCTGATCTCCTTCAGGGCATCTATACCGTTCATTTCCGGCATTTTGATATCCATAAGGATCAGGTCGGCATGTTCTTTCTTATATATCTCCAACAATTCTTTTCCGGTCTTTGCATGAAGAACATTACAATGTTTCTTCAGTATAGTTTTTAGTAATAAGAAATTGCTTTCTTCATCCTCTGCGATGAGAATTGTTATGCCTTTGTCTGTTGTATTTTCTTCCATGATATTTATATTGGAGTAATATCAACAAAGTTCTGTAATTAATTTAAATTACGCAAGCAATAGGTGCTAAATATTATATGAAAATCAACAAATACATGCGTTGGGGACAAAGATGGGCCGTATCGGGTTGGTTATAAAGAAAAAGGAGCTGTTTTTGAAAACAGCTCCTTTTATATTTGTTATCAGTAAGACCTGATTATTTGCCTGAAAGTTTTTCTTTCAAAGCAGCCAGTTCTTCAATGTCACCCAGTGTAGTTTTTTCAACCGGACCAGTTACCATTGCAGAAGACTCTTCGTTCTTGTTGTTGCGTCTTGCAGCCGGCTTTTTGTCACCTGCAGGAGCATCTTTCTTAGCACCCTTCTGTTCATCTTCGAAGATACGGCTATGAGAAAGGATGATACGTTTTGCTTCTTTGTTGAATTCGATTACCTTGAACTGCAGTTTTTCGTCAACAGCAGCCTGAGAACCGTCTTCTTTTACCAGGTGTTTCGGAGTTGCGAAACCTTCTACACCGTAAGGCAGAGAAACTACAGCGCCCTTATCCAGTACTTCAATGATTGTTCCTTCGTGGATTGAACCTACTGTAAAGATAGTTTCAAATACATCCCAAGGATTTTCTTCCAGCTGTTTGTGGCCTAAGCTCAAACGACGGTTTTCCTTGTCGATTTCCAGAACCTGAACTTCGATTTCTGCACCGATCTGAGTAAATTCGCTCGGGTGTTTGATCTTCTTAGTCCAAGAAAGGTCAGAGATGTGGATCAGTCCGTCTACGCCTTCTTCGATTTCTACGAATACACCGAAGTTAGTGAAGTTACGTACTTTTGCTGTGTGGCGTGAACCAACCGGGAAACGAGATTCGATATCTTCCCATGGGTCAGCTTTCAGCTGTTTGATACCCAAAGACATCTTACGTTCGTCACGATCCAAAGTCAGGATAACTGCTTCGATTTCGTCACCAACCTTCATGAAGTCCTGAGCAGAACGCAGGTGCTGAGTCCAGCTCATTTCTGATACGTGGATCAAACCTTCTACGCCCGGAGCGATTTCGATGAATGCACCGTAGTCAGCCATAACAACTACTTTACCTTTTACCTTGTCACCAACCTTCAAGTTAGGATCCAAAGCATCCCAAGGATGCGGAGTCAGTTGTTTCAAGCCCAAAGCGATACGTTTCTTTTCATCGTCGAAGTCAAGGATAACAACGTTGATCTTCTGATCAAGCTGAACGATTTCTTCCGGATGAGAAACACGGCCCCAAGAAAGGTCTGTGATGTGGATCAAACCGTCTACGCCACCCAGGTCGATGAATACACCGTAAGAAGTGATGTTCTTAACAGTTCCTTCCAGTACCTGTCCTTTTTCCAGTTTAGAGATAATGTCTTTCTTCTGTGCTTCAAGCTCTGCTTCGATAAGAGCCTTGTGAGATACAACAACGTTTTTGAATTCCTGGTTGATCTTCACGATCTTGAATTCCATTGTCTTTCCTACGAATACATCATAATCGCGGATCGGTTTAACGTCGATCTGAGAACCCGGTAAGAATGCTTCGATACCGAATACGTCAACGATCATACCGCCCTTCGTGCGACATTTGATGTAACCTTTAATAATTTCGTCTTTTTCAAGAGCTTCGTTAACACGATCCCAAGAACGTGTAGCGCGAGCTTTCTTGTGAGAAAGGATCAGCTGTCCTTTTTTGTCTTCCTGGTTTTCGATGTATACTTCTACTTCGTCACCAATTTTCAGATCCGGATTGTAACGGAATTCCGCCATTGATACAACACCGTCTGATTTGAAACCGATGTTCACTACAACTTCACGTTTGTTCATTGCAGTAACGGTTCCCATAACGACTTCCTTATCCTTTACAGTGTTCAGGGTTTCGTCATACGTTTTTACAAGGTCGTCCTTGCTTACGTCACCGTAAGTTTCCCCTTTTTCATAGGAGTCCCAGTTGAAATCTTCAACCGGCTGAATGTTCTTTAAATTTTCCATTCTCTAATTGTTAATACTTAAGTTTGTTTTAATTAGTAAGTTAGACATTATGTTGTCATATCTCAAAAATCGGGGCAAAGGTAACGCTTTTTTTCTGATAGACAATAGTTTTACTCCTGAAAATACGTTTCCCTTATCTGTTATTTCTCTTTACGGAATGCCTTCCTGAATTTATAATCGAGGAACAGGAGTAACAATGCCAATATACCGATATAGAAATAGAAACCAAAGGCGGAGATATCAATTTTCGGCCAGTTCATCTGCATCCCGGTCGTTTCCGGTAGCCCTATATAATAAAGAATAGAAATGACAGCCATCCCCAGCATCCCCAGCGAAGCAGCAATGACTGCCGCCAGCCCGAATCGTTCGTTACGTTTCCTGGCTTTAACCGTTTCGCCGGCTATCTGTTGCATAATTTTCAGACGGAAGGAAGCCGGCAGTTCTTCTTCCGGCATTTGCCTGAACAGTTTCTCCAGTATATCCGGGTTCTTTTTATGATTGTCCATCTTTATTTTTCCTCCATTCCTTTGATTAATAAAAATAACTTTTTCCGTATGCGGTGCAGTTTCACTTTGATGTTGGATGCACTGAAACCGGTAATGACGGTTAATTCTTCCACCGTCTTTTCTTTCATATAAAAAAGTAGTATCAATGCTCTTTCGTCCGGTGGGAGCAGGGTCAGGGCTGCTTCCAGCCGGTCGAGTTGTTCGGTCGGTGATACGCTCCCCAGCAGTTCGCTGACAGCCTCTTCCGATACGTTGCTGATCTGTGGCTCTTCGATGGCAACGAATTCCTGCTTCTTCCTGCGGAGTTCCGATATAGCCGTATTGTAAGCTATACGGTAGATCCAGGTGGAGAAGCTGCAATCGGCTTTAAACGACGGCAAGTTACGAAATACTTTCATAAATACATCCTGCGCCAGTTCTTCCGCATCCTCCTTATTACGTACCATTTTAAGGATTAACGAATGAACCGGACGGCTGTATTTATCCAGAAGGCAGGCAAAGCAACCTGTATCTCCCGCAACTATTCTTTCTATGTAATATGCGTCGCTATACAACTCCATCCTACCTAATGGACGCAAGTTCGGCAATTTGGTTACAACTTACAACAATAAAAATATTAAAATCACCATTCATTATTCATTTTTGTGATTTATCTTTCTGATAATAAGAAGATTCATGGTATGGGTCCCAAAGAAAATTAAGGAAATGGATAGTCTTTCACTGATTGCCGGTTATGGACCTTTAAAATGGGAAACATTCATTCGATAAAGGATTGAAATATTGTTTGTTATCCTATCGAATGAATGTTATAAATGATTTTTCTGCTTAAACTTTTATTTTTTCTCTTTGACGATCAGTAACCAGCCTTTTTTGCTGCCGACCGGAATACTTTCATTGATACCGAACGTATGTTCTTGCTGGAAGTCTGCTATTTCAGGAGCATATAGTATGGCTTTTGACGGATCGATACCCAATGTTATCCAGTTGTAATCCAGCTTGATGGTCTGATCTTTCGTATCAAAATTACCAATAGCCAGTAATGTTTCCTGAGGTTTTACATATACCGTGACTTTAACGTCCGGATGGTTAGAGCGTACCGGGCAATCATTGTCCCAATAGCCGAGCATATTTGCTTCGGTGATACCGAAGGATTTCCATAAAGCCCATACCGGCGCAGGTGAGAACTGACCGTATGAATGGCGGGCTGTTGTGCCGTAAACCATACCGAGATACCGGTTGCCTCCATCTTGTAACATTTCGCTCATTTGTCCGAAAGGAATACCGGAGAAAGTTACGAACCATTCGTCGGGGCGCATCTGGTTGTATTTGAAGCTCTCGCCAAACCAAAGACGATCCACATACGGGAAGAAGTCTGTGTACTGGTTGGCTGGTCCGATTGAATAACCGGTATTTGAGTGGAGGTCTATCAATGCATTAGGACGATATTGTGCCATGATCTTTTTCATTCGTTTCATTACAGTACGGTCGAAGGACACATCATCCATATAGATTCCGTCTATCTGATAGTTTTCGAACATCCAGCGCAATCCTTCCAGATAATAATTTATCCAGCGGGAGAAACCATTTAATACGAGGGCAGCATCCGAGTGTTGTCCGGGCAGTTCCGTATACCAGGCAGCCTTGTAGTCGTCGATCAGATGTTCGCAATGCCAGGGGAGGCCGTAACCGACTCCTGCAACGAATATTTCGTGGTTCAGGCTTTTTAATGCATATATTTCGGTAGCATAATTAGTCAGTTCCCGGATCGTGTAGTAAAGTTTCACTTTCCGATTTGCTTTATGCTGCTCATTAATATATTCTATAAGGGAGTCGCGGACAATGAACGGATAGTTAATTACCGGGTTCAGGTTCTGCGAGTGGTGGATGTTGGCAACGTTGGCTCCTTCGGTGGCAGCCTGTGCGAAACCGTTCGGGTTGGCATGATAATACCTTTCGGAGAAATGTTTGGACGGGTTGACGGGCTTGACCGGAGTGACCAGTAATGCGAACTCAAAGTCTTTTGGAACCGAGCCGAGCGTATCTTTTCCAGTCTGTGCGATGACTGTTGTTCCGTTGACGAGAATATGCCCGTTCCCGTTGTTTGACCATACCGGGGTAGCTGCCGGTTTATAGTCGTTGATCAGCGGACCGTGGTAAGTGCCGCCTCGGAATTCTACATGTAGTCCGGACTTTGGACCTCCCATCCAATAACTATCCCACGGACCTTTCCAGTCCCATGTATAATGTTCCGGGTGTTTTCCGCCACTATAACCGGTTCCCATGAAATATTCCGAAGAAACGGAGGCATAATCGGTTATCAGTTTGATGTTGTTTACGATCATTTCGTGTGCGGCAGAGACTTTCAGGTGGTAACGGATGTATCCGTCGTATTCCATATAAGCCTTACAATCGAAGCTGATATCGTTCTGAGTGGAGGATGCAGTCCATGAAACCAAGCCATCTGCTTCTTTTTTTAGGCGGATGTTTTCACTGTTAAAGGTAACGGGACCTTGTGATGTCTCGACGATGAAACTGAATGGTTTTCTTATGATCGGTCGGTTATTTATTTCGATTGCTTCCGGCAGTCCGTTCCCGTCTATTGTCAGATATTTATCAGTAGCGGTGATTCGGTTGTCGGTTACCTGCATTGCTGTGTAAGGTGTTACCGGCAGATTGTCGGTTCCGATCGTGGAGTTCAGCCATCTGAGGCGTGAATGACGCCAGAGTTCTCCATCTCCTTTGTCAGTCAGGAAATCATTAGTTACTTGAAGGTTTATCCGGATTGTCTGGGGGGCTGCATTATCGGAGGTCAGGGTTACTGTACCCTGATAATTCCCTGGACTGGCATTTTCCGGTATTTGTAGTCCGCACCATAGTGCTTGTATATGACCGGCGGGAATATTTACCGTGAATCGGATCGGATTACCGTCCCAGTTGATGCCTTCCTGGTTGAAACAGGTTGCTTCCGATGCCCGGATGATATGGCTGCCGGAAGCGAAATCACTGAAGGAAAGCCGGATATTGTTCAGCTCTTTTTGTGCTGCCCAAACACCAATTTGCCAGGTATAGTATTCGTTTTTGATTGCCATACCGGAGAATTCGGAAGAAGAACCTTTTTCTATCCATCGTACCGGAAGCCTTTTGGACAGGCGGATCGGAAATGCTCTGTCTTCCGGAAAGATAAGGAAGCCGTCCTGAGCTTGTTTTGCTAAGACTTGTTCCTCTTCGCTGGTAGCGATGAGTCCCATCGGGGTGAAAAAATCGAATTCCGAACGGCTTTCGAATTGTTTGACTTTAACCTGCGGGAGGGTTGATTGGTTTTTATTGACATTTGCTTTCCAGTCGGCATCGGCAATCTCTTCCGGTGGCAAATAATCGTTCCAGGGTTTACCATAACGGGCATCGTCAGATCCTTTCCTGAATTTATAAGGCAGATAATAGATATAGTATTCGCCTGCTTCCCGAGGTTGAAAAGCTATTTTCCCTGTTTCCGGAGTGAGTTCCAGTACGGTAACGTTCCGGATGTTTTCTCCTGTCCGGGCATTGGTGACAATAATCCGTTTGGTTTCCGGCCGCATATCCGGTCGCCGCCAGGGGAGGGTTGCAATGACAGCGTCGGCTTGTATGTCACTGACCAAAACGACGGCGCGATGGTTTCCGGATCCATCCACATCCCAGGGTGTTTGTGTGATGACAAAAGGAATACCGTCTGGCGAAAATTCCTGGTACTGGCTTTTCCCATCCGGGAAGGATGCCCGATTCGAGCATCCTCCCAGTGTGGTGATCAATGTGATCAATAAAAGAGTTTTTTTCATAGGATTTATTATTAAGTGCATAGATCTACCAGAGATGATAGGTATTAATATCTTTCAGAAAATCGATGTTGAAGAGTTCTTTCTTTGCTACTTTTACATCTGATTTCTTCATATGTTCGATCAGTATATCCCGGGTGGTGTACGCTTTATCTATTTTGTTGTCTTTGATGACGACATTCCGGCAACCATCCAGCAAGAAAGCGGATTGTTGCCAAGCGTAGGGCTTGTAAGTATATGTCTTTATGATTTCATTGCCGGTGAATGAAAGATTTCTTACGGAACGAGCACGTACGAGCGGTGCGTCGAAGACCTTAAAGACATTATCCCGGATGTAAATGTTCTTATGATACGGTTCGGCTTGGGCATCTTGCGGCTTATGGGAAGGTGTGATGGTAATAACCGCTTCCCCCCATTCGCCACGGCTTCCGTGAGCATTTCCGGAAGTGAGGCAGTCTTCGAATACATTGTTTCGTATCTGCATATTGTTGTTTGCTCCCGATTCGTACCAATAATCCATGTCACCTTCAATAAGAATAGCTGTTCCTGCACTGCGGAAGTAGTTGTTCTCTATAATGACTTCTTTCGGTGTCGTTACGAGAATCCCTCTTGCCCGGTGTCGTTTTAGTATTTTGCAGTTCCTTAACTCCAGACCTGCTACCCAGGTTTTATTCTCCGTGAAGTCACCAACCTGGATACCTTTCGGAATAGGTTGGGTAAACGAAATCTGAAAGCCGGTGACTTTACCGTCTTCTTTGATCGGGGTGATGGATTCTACGATACGGACTTCTTCCCGTTGGGCTGTTTCGTGTTTAATAAACCACATCTCATCGTTCGGGGTGGTATATCGTCCGTCTGTTTTTACTTCGATTGTCTTTTCATCCGGAATGTTCATGATAATGACACTACGGCCATGCACGTTGATAAAGTCGTCTCCCTGCCCGGTATGTGCACAATTCTCCACTTTAATAACTCCCTTACAGTTGACGAAGTGTGAAGCGTCAGCAATAATGCTGAATACACGACCTTTGGCATCGTTTACCATCATGGAGGCATTATCCATTGTAATATTTTCCGTCCGTTCTCCCAATACGCCGTGGCTCAGACAATGATAAATCTGAAGGTCTTTCAAGACAATGTCCCGGCTGTTCCGAATATGGAATCCGACGATGGCGTAACGGGCATGAAACAGGGAAACGAAGGTACCACTTTCGGGTTTCATAGGTGTTTTCCCGTGAAAGCGTACGATTCCTCCCCCCAGTTCTTCGGCTTCCTGTTCGAATATATTACCAAGCGGGCTATCCCAACTATTGTAGACGATCTCTTTGTTTGTTTTGTCGTATAGATTATTGTATACGTTCAGAACCGGAAGCTTCCAGCCTTCGCCGAGGAAAAGAATTTTTTTGTTCTCGATCACATAAGGATAGCTTTTTCGGTCTATTTTTACATCCAGATATGTATCTGTCGACTTAGTAATTTCCGCTTGGGATATCAGTGGCCTGTCCCAGTCGACCGAGAAGTTTTTGAATAGGATATTGAAACAGGAGTCGACATGGGCTATTTCCATCCAGCCGTGGAATATGAACTCTGAACCATTCCCGTCTATTGTCAGGTCATTCATCTTTTGCAGGTCGAATCCGATACTGTCAGTCTTGTCTGCATAGCGGGTAGGCCAGAAATCATAGCGTCCTTCGGGAAAGCTGATGACTATGTCTGATTTATCTTTACAGTATTCCAACGCCTGTTTTACGGCAGGCATTACATCGGTCTGTGAGTTTGGTATCGCACCGAAACGAGTGATTGGTATTACTTCCTGTGCTGATGCCGGGATGGTGGCCAGACTGATCAGGAGGAACCATAAGAATTTGAGTTTCATGATCGTAAGTTTAATGAATTTAGCAAAGAAGTTGCCTTAAAGGTAGTTATGTTTCTACAGAATAAGGCAACTTCCGGTGTGATATTAGAATTTTATCAGAAAGAAACCGATATTGTCCAGGTCTGTTTAGTAGTACGGTTTCCGGCTATGAGCGTGTAGCTTACCGGACTGGAAAAATCTGTGTAGGTTCCCATGATCGGCTCGATCACAACACCTTCTGAAACGGCGGCGCGAGGAACGAGCCTGTTTAGGCTTGTTCCCGGAGTTGCCTTGACGGTGATGGTACCGGTTTCGCTGTCTATTTTACTTTCTATGACTACGTTTTCCCCTTTTTCATTCAATAAACTGAAAGCGGTGATATCAGTCTTGTTACTGTCGCTGGAAGGATATGCATACAAATCTGTTTTGTCGCATGACGTGCCCACGACAATAAGGAATAGCATGATTATATACTTGAAGATTTTCATAATTCTAAGATTTAAATTACCAACCTGTATTCTGTGTCATATTCTTGTTATTCCGTAATTCGACTGCGGGGATCGGCCACAGGTAATATTGCGGATAAGTAAGATATTTTGTCTGCATTAGGATCGATTCCTGTCCGAATGTTTCACGGCGATATCCGTAAAATTCAGCACCATACGGCATTGTCCGCTCATATTCATGCCAGCGTTTGTAATCCCATACCAGTACATGTTCGGCCATCAGCTCGATTTTCCGCTCATGCTTGATGATCTCCAGCATCTCGTTTTTATCGGAGCAGGCGATAGCAGGCATGTCGACTCTTTCTCTGACCATATTGACATATTTGACGGCTTCAGCCGTTTTGCCGGTTTCATTCAGTGCTTCGGCATATAGCAGGAGCATGTCGGAATAGCGTACGAGCGGGTAGTTGTTGTCGCTGTTTCCGTAATAGTAAACCGGGTTGAAATTTGTCGGGTCTACCAGCTTTTTAAAGAAATAACAGTCGTTTTCCCAGTCGGGAGCAAAGCTACGGTTGGCAGCTGCCCAATATTCACCGGGCTTTTGTAAAACCCCGTTATCGTCTTTATAGATATTGGCATTGAAGAAAGTCGCATTGAGGCGCGGATCTCTGTCCTTAAATTCCTGTTGAGGGTCATAGTCCGGACATTTACCTTCCAGCGGACTTCTCTGCATTTTGGTATTCCTGTATTCGTTCATCTCCTTGAAACTGATACCATGTGCCTGGAAGCCATGTTTACATTCATACATATCGATGTAATTCTGTTGTGCCTGCTGACCTTTCCAGCCAGGTCCGGCAAATGAGGTACTGATATTGTTGGGATGTTTGTCTTTCATGAACTGGTAAGAGAAAATGACTTCCTTGTTATCCGTTCCTTCATTGGCTGCCCAAAATATTTGGGTAAAGTTCTCTACCGGGTCCGCATCTTTCTTGAAAAGTTCGTATTTACCGCTTTTAACAATTTCCTTTAAAGCATCGGCGGCAACCTGATAATAGTCTTGCTTTCCATAAAATCCGGCGTAATGCATGGCGGCTCTGGCTTTATAGGCGTAGGCAACATATTTATCAATACGTCCGTGGGCTCCGTCCGACTGTTCTTCCGGTAATTCGCTGATAGCCTTGTCCAGTTCATTGATGATAAACTCCATGATCTGGTCGGTTGCATCCCGTGCCGGCCATTCGTCGGCAGAAAGTGTTTGGGTGATCAGCGGGACATCGCCGAAACCTTGTACGAGACGAAGATACAGGAATGCACGTATGACGCGTGCCTGACCACAATAATCGTTGTATGTCTTCTCTGCCAGCTGGTCTTTTACTTTTTCTACATTCTCAAAGAAGAAGTTGCAGTTACGGATGAATTTGTATTTCTTTTTCCAAAAATCGGCCACCCAACCATTGTCAGCTGTCAGTGTTCCGGTATTGAATGCATTAAAGCCGAACTCCCAGGGAGCTTTCAAGTACATCAGATCCGTACATAAATCCATGTAGGGAGCACCTCCGGGTTTAAATTCCCCGCTTCCGTCAAGCTCATAAAAGCATTCGTATAAACCATTTACGGCATATTCGGCATCACTTCCTTTTTGCCAGTAAGATGATTCAGACAAAGTAGTAAGAGGCCCTTTGTTCAGAAAATCGTCGCAGGAAGCCAGCAATATAACGAAGAAGAATAAAAATAATCTTTTCATGACTTGTACCAATTAGAAATTAACATTAAGTCCTATCGAATAAACTCTCAGAGTCGGATAGATATCCGGTTTCATATCTCCTTCCGGATCGTATCCGTCTAGAAAATCGGGAGCAATGGTAAACAGGTTGGTACCTGATACATACAGGCGCAATGTCTTTACCCGTATTTTAGAGGTGAAAGATTGCGGGAAGTTATATCCGATCTGTAAGTTTTTCAACTTTATATAAGATGCACTCTTTACCCAAAAGCTTGACATCGGATCGGTGTTGTGGCTGTATTCTTTCCGTAAACGAGGGTACAGGGCATCTGCATTCCGATTCTCTTCCGTCCAGCGATCCAGCTGGTTGGCATCAGGCGACCAGAAATTGTGGAAAGAGGTTCGGGTATTGCCGGATATCTGTTTATCCACATTAAAGGCTCCCTGGAAGAATACTTGCAGGTCGAATCCTTTATAGCCGAGTCCAAGATTCAAACCGAAACTGTTCTTTGTATTCCAGTTGCCTAGTTTTACGTTATCCAGGTAATCCAGTCGACCGTCTCCGTTCTGATCTTTATACATCAGGTCTCCAAGGGCTATCTGCGGAGCTACGTTTTCCAGTTTTTTGTATTCGTCCAGTGTTTTTTCGTCGTTGATGATACCGAGACACTCGTATCCGTAATAGTTACCGAGTTCCTCGCCTGGACGATATTCCGTACTGAATGCGGTTGCACGGTCTTTCAGGTCGATCACCCAGCTGTTCCAGCCTGTCAGTGAGAAGCGGGCGCTGTAGGTGAGGTCTTTCGTGAAATTACCGTTTGTTCCGACTGATAAATCAAATCCGTGACTGCCTATCTTGCCGGCGTTGACCGTTAGGTTAGCATCCGGTGCACCGATCGTTGTGGAAATAGGGACTGTTAGTAATACATCGTCTGTATTTTTCTTCCATAAGTCGATTTCAAACGTATATTTACCGTTTAGGAAGCTACCGTCCAAGCCTAGATTGTAGGAAGTGGTCGTTTCCCAGGTCAAATCTTTGTTGGCAAATTTTGCTGGTCGGGTTCCAAATACCAGTTTATCGTCGAAATTGTAATAAGCTCCGGATTCAACGCCAGGGAACCATAGGTACAGTCCTACTTTCTCTGCGTTACCTAACTGTCCCCATGAAAGACGGACTTTCAGATTGTCGATAAAGTCGTATTTACTCAGGAAACTTTCCTTACTGATATTCCATCCTAGAGAGAAAGAAGGGAATAATCCCCATTGTTTGCCTGGTGCGAAACGGGAAGAACCGTCGTAACGCAGGTTCGCTTCGAACAGATATTTGTTCATAAAAGTATAATTGGCACGACCGAAGAAAGAGACGAACGACCATTGGTCGGCTCCACCTTCATTGGTCTGGGTAGAAGCGTCGCCGGCATTCAGTTCCCATAGAGAATCATTGATAAAATTCTTTCTATAGCCTTTTATAAAGTCGCTGCGCAAGTTCTCCTGTGAGTAACCTCCCAGTATTTTGAAGAAATGGTCATGAATCGTCTTTTCATACGTTGCTGTTAATTGCAGATCGTATTTCATTTCTTTATCCCAGTTCTCCTGTAAAGAGGCTGGTCCTGACTGGGCTATCTCCTGTTTTAACGGGTCCCAAGAGGTCCAGCTACGGCTGTAGCTCTGGCTGTCCGACCATGAATAGCGGTAACTTCCCATCGCTTTGAGCGTCAGACCGCTTATGGGCTGGTATTGCAGGCTGGCCATTGTGTTCAATGTGTTCCAGTAGGTTTCTACCGGACCATATTCATTGATACTTTTTACCGGGTTACCGGTATCCCAAAGGTAACGTCCGTCTGCAAAGATCATGCTTCCCCAATTTCCGTCGGAATATTTTTCCTGTGCTGTGCTGGATGCAGCCAATACATTTGAAAATGTTCCCGACAGACCTCCGTTATCTTTATGGGTACGGATATAGTTCGACATGAACTGGAATTGTATTTTCTTGGTAATGTCGCTGGTGATGTTGGCACGCAGGTTCATACGGTCGTAATTGTCTATTTTACGGACCATCCCTTTTTGATCGACATATTCGCCGGAGACATAATAACGACCTAGTTTTCCGTTACCACTAACACTTAGATGGTTGGTAAAGATCGGGGCAACTTTCAGTAAAGTACGGTCTTTCCAGTTTGTATTCCCGTGGAAGTCGTCTGTCTGTCCATTCTTGAACATTTCCAGGTCTGTGTCACTATAGACATTACTTTTACCGTCATTCCGGTGTACTTCATTGACCAGGGTGGCGTATTCGTAAGCACTCAGTGTCTTTGGAAATTGTGCCAGTGTTTGGAGACCGACGTAACTGTCGAACTGGATCATCGGCTTGTCATCATCGATACGTCCTTGTTTGGTGGTTACCAGAATAACACCGTTGGCAGCTCTGGCTCCATAGATGGCAGAAGCAGCTGCATCCTTCAACACGGAGATTGACTCGATATCGAAAGTCGACAGATGCGACAGGGTTCCTGATGGGCTGCCGTCTATAAGAATTAGAGGTTCGGTTCCTCCATCGATTGTTCCCAATCCGCGGATCAACAGAGAGGCTGCCTTATCCGGTTCACCGGAACTTTCATTGATGGTCAAACCCGCAACTCGTCCTTGTAGTGCTGAATAGATACTTGGGCGCGGAATATTTTGCAATTCCTTGGTATTGACATTGGTCACAGCGGCAGTCATACTGGATTTTCGTTGGGTTCCATAACCTACAACGATAACTTCATCAAGCTTACCCATGCTTTCCTGCAGTTGAATAGAGACTGATGTTTGGTTGCCGATGGGGACTTCCTGCGATGTATATCCGATATAGGAGATTAGAAGTGTTGCGTTAGCTGGTAGGGAAAGAGAGAATTTACCGTCCAGGTCTGTTATTGTCCCGTTAGTAGTACCTTTTTCTACGACATTTGCTCCGATAATCGGATCACCGTTCGGATCGCTGACGGTTCCTGTTATTTTCTTTTGGGATTGCTGCAGAATTGAGGGTTGCGTTCCTTTACTCTGTTTCGACAAGATGATGTAGTTGTTTTCAAATTCATATTTTACATCTGTATTTTTAAAAACATTACTTAAAAGCTCTGTGACTTTACTGGTCCCGGCTTTTATATTTGCGACTCTCTCTGTTTCGATTTCCCGGTTGCTGTATACAACCAGGTACTCAGTCTGTTCTTCTATCGCTTTCAGAAATTGTCCGACGGTGATATTCCCTGATGCAATCTTTATTGTAACATTTTGTGCATTAGAGTTTATGGACATAAGCTGAAATGTACAGACAAATAATAGAAATAAGGAAATTTTCATGATTTTAGACCATTTGTTATGGTTTATTCTAAATAACAATAGTGCTAACAAAGGATTTCTTTTCATATCTTTGCTCTGTTAAGTGAATACTAAAATTAAAACTCGTGTTTGCTTTTCGCAACCGGCGGGTGCTGCTACACTTGCCAGTTTTTCATTTGTCATTTCTTCATAGGCATTCTTTTTAATTGTTTATACTATTTACTTGTCACCTGGAAATTATAATTGTATTCTTTTCCGGTTCTTTCTTTATTTTGAATTTATGTATTTTTTGGATGATTCGTAGAATCTCATCGACTCCGTCCAGCTGACGGAATTTACCGGTATATTCCCTGGCTTCCAAAGAAGTGTCGCTGACTATGATGTTTATGTCGTAATACAGTTCCAATCTTTTTGCTATGTCTCCGAAAGGTTCGTTTTCAAAATTGTATATTCCATCTTTCCAGAGAAAGTCTGACGGGTTCTTTATTTTTTGAACCCGCATGACACCATTTTGGTAATAGACCTGTTCATTTGGATTTAATCTGATATTTTGTGTTTCTTTTTCCGGTTCATAAACAAGAATGGAGCCTTCTATTAAACTAGCACACACATAATTTGTTTTCGGATAACAGTAGACATTGAATTTAGTCCCTACAGCCTTGATGTCTATCCCTTTTGTAGATACTATGAATGGCTTGTCCCTATCTTTGGCGATATCAAAGAATGCTTCTCCTATAAGAGTGACTCTTCTTTCTTTCCCTTTGAATTCAGCCGGGTACAGAAGGGTTGATCCGGCATTTAACCAGACATCTGTCCCGTCATTCAATGTGACACAAGCCCTTTGTCCTGAAGGTACATATAATTTATTGGGATTGACGGAGGATAGCGATTCATTGTAGTAGTAGGAACCGAACCAGCTTCCAGTAAGCATACATATAATTACGGCGGCGTAGCTGGCATACCGTAAAATTGTTTTTCGTATTATATGTTTTTTCTTATAATGTCGGAATTTCTTGTAGAAGCTGATGCCTGCTTTTTCGTCATCTTTTTGGGGTGTGATACTGAACAATGCGTGTAAGTTCTGCAGTTGGATAAAATCTTTTTTTAGTGATTCATTCTCTTTTACCGCACGCAAAAGCTCTAACCGTTCATACGAAGTCAGTTCTCCCTGGAAATATTTCTTTATTTGTTCGTTCATTTTCTGCTGATATATAAGAAAACGGGCGAGCTAAATATTTCCGCTAAAAGAAAATTTGATTTTTTGTTATTTCCTGATTACAACTTTATAAACTGCAAAGAAAAAGTAGTAAGGGAAAGTAGTCTTTCAACTCTTCCCGTAACTTTTTATAAGCGATGCCGATTTGAGTTTCAACAGTGTTGACAGAAATGTTTAATTCCAGGGCAACCTCTTTCTGCTTTTTCCCTTCAATCTTGCTTTTGATAAAGATTTCCCGACATCTTTCCGGCAGTGAAAGAATGGCATTATTCAGAATGGTTTCGATATCTTTTTCATTAAACATATTATGGTCAAATATTTCCAATGAGTCGAACTTCATCTGCATGGTCAGCCGATATTCTTCTTTGAGCTGGTCTGAAGTTTCTCTTACGACTATTTTATGGCGCAGATAATCGATACACTTGTTTTTTATTGCAGTGAAAAGAAATGCCAGAATATTTATGTGATAGGAAAGGACCTCTCTGTGTTCCCAAGCCTCCATAAAAACATCATGGACAATGTTTTCCGCATCTTCTTCCGATTGAATATATTCCAGGGCAAATCGTTTCATTTTTGGGGAATAGGTGATGTATAGCTGCTCAAAGTTCAATTGATTTTCCATTTTTATCGTATTATCTGCTTTTCCGTATGCAAATTTAAATAAATATCTTTATGAATATGTATTTCTTTTTTCTTCTCAGACTGTAACCTTTTTTTCTTTACTGCGTCAAACTAGTAAACGAAATTAATTAACAACTAAAAAATTACAGTTATGATGAATTTTATAATGATTCCGCTTATTATCGGAATAATTTGTGCCGGTATTTATGGTTTGTTTGAATTGTTTGTACGGAAGAAAGAACGTTTGGCTATTATTGAGAAGATAGGAGATAAGCTGGAACCTTCTGCCTTTGATGCTAAAATAGGTTTGCCCCGTTTGAGTACTAATTTATCTTTTAGCTCGTTAAAAGCTGGCTGCCTGTTGGTTGGAATCGGCTTGGGTATATTGTTCGGATTCTTCTTGTCGATATCTACGGTGGCATGTGATAATTATGAAATGCGAAGTGCTGTGTATGGAGCATCGGTCCTGCTATTTGGCGGTCTCGGACTAATTGTTGCTTTTATTTTAGAAATGAAACTTTCGAAGGACAAAGATAAATAATTTAGGGAGTTGCAATCAATTGTTTACTTTTGATAAATTATTCATCCTTGATCTGAGTGATTATGAAGAAATAGTAGAGAATAACATTTATCTGCTATTCTCTACTATTTCTTATTTGATAATCATAGTCTCTTTTATAAGTAAATCTCCCCGAAAAACTCCGGACGATGGAAATTCGGTGCCGAAACATCGATCGGACTCCAACTTACGAAATGCGGAAATTCTGTATCGTCTGCGCATTTATAGAAGTTACCCAGTATTTTTTCCGGCAGGTTATTCGGATCGAGCCCCATCAGCTGGAATGGGATGGCAACTACCAGTTCCCAGGAGTATACCCCTTTCTTCTCGGCAAACGGTTTGTGCTCCAATGTGGAATATCTGCGGATGGATGCATACTCGTCGGAGTTCAGCGATCTTTTGATATCGCGTGATTGGCGGCGTGCTGCATCACAGGTGCCGATACAATTGAATTCAAAATTCATATAGTTGTGATCTTCTATGGTTTTCATAAAAAACTCTACACAACTATCGGTATAAACAGGTGATCCGTCTGTGCTGTGTACAGCTTTCAGGGAATTGCCTTTTACAAAATAACGAATATATAAATTCGTGTCTGTTCGAGCAATATCAAAGGCTACAATTGGTTTGTAAGGATATTCTTCCCAATTGATCACATCGATATACTCTCGCTGGGCCTTACTCTCCAGCAGATATCCTGCGGATGATAAATCCAGTACATCCAGCGTCACTAAATACGGTACTTTAAGCTTCTTCATGTTAATTATAGATTTGGAGCAACGGCAAATGGAAATATGAGGTGAGGAGCACGGATAATACTCCTACAATAGCCAAAACAATGATGATTGTCCCTACAATCCGATTCAATAACCATATTCCTCGTACATTAAACCATTTTTTCAATTTGGCAACTATATATGTGATTCCGAACCACCATAAGACGGCACCTACACCAATGCATGCAATCCCCCCCAATAACATCCAAACGGAATGATCTGGTAGCACAAATCCAAAGCGTGCAAACAAGCCTATATATAGAAGCACGATTAAAACGTTGCTAAAGGTAAGAAGAAAAGCTGTAATAAAATCCTGTGTGAACGATAACTTTTTTTCACGTTGCTTTTTTAAGTTTTTTACAGGATTGGATTGGTATATATAGTAACCGAAAAGTCCTAAGACAATACTGCCCATTAGCTGGAGAGGAGCCTGGTTGGCTTCTACGAAGTTAACGACAACTCCCATGCCCAAACAGGTAAGAGTTGCGTATATGACATCTGATAGGGCTGCTCCCAGACCGGTAACGAATCCGTGCCAGCGTCCTTTATTCAATGTTCTTTGTATACACAGCATTCCGATCGGACCCATAGGGGCTGATACGAGTATGCCTATCACAATTCCTTTACTAATAAGTCCCAGCATTATCTTTTATTTTCTGCCCAATTGACTGCAAAGATAGTGTCTATTCGTTGATAAAAAAAGGTAAAAACATAAAAATGGTCTGGAACAAAAGTCCCAGACCATTGATTTATAATTTGACCGGGTTATCCGGATTATTTAGGTTTGACAGTATTGTTACGTACTCCTTTCAGAATTCCCTGCAGTTGATAAACGATTTCCGGACGTTTTTCTGCCAGATTATCCTGTTCGCCGACCTGAGTCATGTCGTATAGCTGAGGGGCTTTCGAGTAACCAGTCTCGATCTTTGGTCCCCAGGGTACCATTTTCGGTCCGTCGCTGGTTTCAATATACTTCCAGTCTTTCGTACGGACTGATAAAGTATGGTCGGATGCCTGTTCGATAACCCATGGGCGATCGGCATTGTCCGTTCCCAGCAAGGTTCCCAAATAATTGTAACTGTCAGGAGCAGCGCCTTTAGGAAGTACAGAACCTGTCAATGCGGCGAGTGAAGCGAACCAGTCTACCTGTGACATTAAAGCATCTGATACTTTCCCTTTTTTTACTTCTTTCGGCCAGCTGACGATTGCGGGAATACGTGTTCCGGCTTCGAATGCGCTGTATTTTCCTCCGCGTAACGGACCACCTGGTTTGTGGTCACCCAACAGTTCTTCCGCCTGGTCTGCATAACCGTCATCTACAACCGGACCATTGTCGCTGGAGAGGATAATCAATGTATTTTCCCTTAACCCTAATCTTTCCAGTTCGTCCAGTATTTGTCCGACACTCCAGTCGAACTGTACGATGGCGTCGCCTCTGAGTCCCATTGGATTTTTTCCTCTGAAACGTTCATGAGGGAAACGGGGTACGTGTACGTCATTTGTGGCGAAGTACATGAAGAATGGTTTGTCTTTATTCGCCTTGATGAAGTCGAGGGCGTGGGTAGTGATGGAGTCTGCCAGGTTTTCATCTTTCCACAATGCCTTGCCTCCGCCTTTCATATAACCGATACGTCCGATTCCGTTGACGATTGCCATATCGTGACCATGACTGTGTTTCAGATTATAAAGCAGTTCCGGATGGTCTTTACCCAACGGCTCGCCTTCAAAAGGTTTCTGATAGCTGACTTCGATAGGTGCAGACGGGTCGTAGTTGGCTACTTTTCCGTTTTCTATGAATACACAAGGAACACGGTCGGCTGTAGCAGCCATGATATAGGAATAATCGAATCCAAGATCAGCCAATGCGGCAGGCAGAGGGGCATTCCAGTCCTGTTCGCCTGTTTTATCTCCCAGTCCCAAATGCCATTTGCCTAAGGCAGCAGTCGTATAGCCTGCGCTTTTGAACATATCGGCAATGGTATACCGTTCCGGACGGATGATCATTCCGGCATTTCCGGCAGCAATGTCTGTTCCCGGCCTGCGCCATGCATATTCTCCGGTAAGCAGCGAGTAACGCGAAGGCGTGCTGGTAGCCGCTGTTGCGTGAGTGTTCGTAAAGCGGATGCCACTGTTTGCCAGTTTGTTGACATTGGGTGTTTGTACGCGGGTCGCGCCGTAACATTCCAGGTCGCCATAACCCAGGTCGTCAGCGTAGATGAAAATGACATTCGGAGTTTTTGTCTCTTTTGCCTTTTGAGCATGGGAGGTGGTCGGGGAGACAAGGAATGCTCCCAGTCCGAAACCGATTAGTACGTTTGATTTCATGATATTTTTAGTCTATGTAAGTTGTCTTTTTTTGTTTAGCTCATAAATATCTGCATTTTTTTAATAATAGCCTTACTATCTTTTGCTTTTTTACGGATATAGTCTATTTATTTAAAATGGCAGACTGGATTTCCTGCTGAATTTTAGGATGCTTTATCCTTGGATCATTGTATTTTTCTCCATACTTATTTAATTGGGAGGCTAATTCTGAGACAACCTTTCTATATGCCGGATCCCGATAATGATTGATCAATTCATCCGGGTCTTTTTTCAGATCGGTCAGCCAGGGAACATCCTGTTCGTTCTCGGAATAAGTTAGTTTATAGTCGGGAGTTACAGCCGATATCCATAAACTACGGTTGCTGGTAGCCGGATCATCCCAGTCTCCTTTTATAACCTGCGTAGTCGAACGCATGAAAACAATATCTTCAACTTGCTTTGGAAGATTTTCTCCTTTCCATAATGGGGAGAGATCCCGTCCTTCAAGTTTAGCCGGTGAATGTATTCCACAGAAAGATAAAATACTGGGGGTGAAGTCGACTACGGACATGACATGGTCTATTTTATGATTTATTTTTACTCCTTTCGGATAACGTACGACGAAAGGTACACGGGAAGAGCCGTCAAGTGGAACGCCTTTGTTTATCAATCCATGTTCTCCGCACATGTCTCCATGGTCGGATGTAAATATGACGATTGTTTTTTCCAGGATGCCTGAATCGGAAAGTGTTTGGATAAGTTTACCTATATTATCATCGATACATTTGATCATACCGAAGTACTGTGCCATATCTTCCATCCGGTCTTGGGGCAGGTTGGCTCCGTGTGACCATGCGGGTAGGTTGGTCGTATCTTTTTGCGCTGTTCGAGGTTGTTGGAATGTAAAATGTTTGTACATCGTATCATAAGGTGACCTGACCAGATTCGCGCTATGGGGATCCGGCAAACTTAATACACAGCAGAAGGTTGTATCTTTGTGTTGCTGTATATAATCGATTGCTTTGCCGGTCAGATAATCGGTTGGGAAATTTGTCGAATCGGTCTCGGACATATCCGCTTTAGTGATAAACTCTGGTCCGTTTTCGGTCTCTATGATCTTTTTCCAGTGTCCCCGGTTATACATAAACCGGTTATCGTTGAAGCCATAATCTTTGTGAGGATGCCATTCCGGACGTCCTTTGCCGTTTAAATGTAGTTTGCCTATATAACCGGTGTCATATCCGTGTTCTCTCAATATGTCAGCGAAGGTCGGTACGTTAAGAATCATGTCGTTTGTTAATACTCCGTTATTCTGAGGAAAATATCCGCTGAGGAATGATCCCCGACTGGGGGAACTGACTGGCGTAGTGGCATAACAGCGCATGAAAAGAACCCCGTTGGATGCCATGGCATCTATATTTGGTGTTTCTACCGCAACCTCTTTTCCCCATGGGAAAGCCTGGTCTTCGGATAAATATTGCCTGTAACAACCTAGTGTACGGAAATTTTGTTCGTCCGTATGGATAATTAAAATATTGGGTTTCTCCTGAGCCGCAATATTTATCGCTCCTGTTATTAAGAGCGGAGATATGAAGGATAATTTTCTGATATTTTTCATACTTGCTTATGTATAAAAGAAGGTGTTACAAAATACGGCCTGTTCCCGTGATAACCAGGGAACGTATTGGGGTAGGTCATATTCTTTTTGCAACACCTTCATAAATTGATTATCTTAAATTCGGATTGATGTCTTGTTCTGATTGAGGAATAGGCCATCTATAATCCTGATTGTTGCGGAAGGCACGTGTGTTGACATACCATCTTCCATATTTGTCTACTTCCCCGTTTTTGTTCGGGCTTGTCCTAATGGAACCGGGGAATGGTGCTCCATAGATATCACCTTTTAAAACTTCATGGGCAATACCCCAGCGAAGCAAATCCCAGTATCTGATTCCTTCCATTGCCAGTTCGATCCGACGTTCATTGCGTAATATCGGGCGGAGTCTATCCGGATTTGTTTCCGTGACCGGAGGCATGTTTACTGAAGCTCTCCCTCTAATCTGGTTGATAGTTGCATCCAGAAGGGACTGGCTGATCGCTTCGCCAGCTTCCAGCTTAGCTTCCAGATAACTGAGCAATACCTCTGCATAACGTATGATAGGCAGATCTCCACCATAACTAAGTACATTCCCGGTGTAGGTTTCATCCATATATTTTCTCATCAGGAAACCGGTTTGCGTAGTTTGCCCGCTGCCGATACGATCGGATCCTAATTCAGAATCAGGGTGACAGTTGTAGATGCCTCCCCTGAAAGGTGCACCGTTATACAATATCGTGTAATCCAGTCTGGGATCGCGGTTCTCTCCCAAATTATCAGGGTTGTATAGCGGGCTGTCATAACTGAATGGTGTGCCATCTTTAAAAGGATAAGCTTCAAACAGATCGGCTGTGATATTGATCAGGCACCAACCTCCTTCTGTCCGGGAGAAGGCATGCTGCGGCAGTGCACTTCCTGCCATATCCTGTAAGTACTGCATAGAAAAGATATTTTCCGAGCTTCTTTCATTGGACTGAAGGAAAATGGATTGATAATCCGGGTCGATTTTATTATCCCCGTATGAGATGATCTCTTCGTATGCCTTTGCCGCTTCCGGATATTCTTTTGTAGCCAGGAAAGTTCTACCCAGAAAGGCTAAAGCAGCCTGCTTGCTTGCACGTCCGGCCTCGTCCGATTTCAAATCTTTAAAACGGGGCAGATCGGCGGCGGCTTCTTTAAATTCCTGTGTAATAAAAGAAAGGATATCTCTTTGGGAAGTTTTTTCTACAATATTCGCTTCATCACGTGTCAGCACTTTGGTAACTAAAGGTACATCTCTAAAGAATTGTGACAGGTAGAAATATTGGGTCGCCCGTAAAAAGCGTGCTTCGGCTTTGAATCTGGCTACGATTTCCGGGGCGGAGTTCAGGTTATCTATTCCTTCCAGAAAATAGTTGCAACGGGTGATTTTGGAATATGAGTTACTCCAGTAGTTTTTGATAAAAGCATTATTAGGCATAAGGGTTCCATCTGTCATTTTATGAAAATTGGAACTGGAGCCGCGTCTGTCGTATGCATTATCAGTCGGAAATTCAAAAAAGAGCAAACCGCCGTAAGACCACCAGTCGCCGGGACTATACTCAGCAGCATTGAAACTGATACTTCCCCGATATAGTCCGGTGAGAGCCAGTTGAGCATTTTCTTCATCTGTCCAGAATGCGTTCTCTGCATATTTATCTAACGGATTTCTTTCCAGATCGCAGGAAGTCAGTAAAGAGAATACTGCTATTACATGTAAAATTATATATTGTATGCGTTTCATATCTATTAGAAATTAAAGTTTACACCAAATGTATAAGTCGCCAGGATCGGGTAATATTGACCTCCGGTATTGATTTCCGGGTCCCATCCTTTTCTGTATTTATTCCATGTTAATGGATTTTCAGCCTGTACATAGATTCGTAATCCTCCGAGTTTTGCCGCTTGCATGAGTTTCTTTGGCAACGAATAGCCCAATTGGATATTTTTTAACCGGATATAGGAAGCATCTAATATCCAGAAATCGGATGTTTGGATATTCGGACCGATCGTATTACTTAACTCTTCCAATCGCGGGTAAGCCGGATAACGTGTCGGATTAGCCGGATCGAAACGTCCTTCGGCCTGCCATACCTGAACATTTCCGTTCTGTCTGAAAGCATAACCTGCATAATTTTCCAGCAATCCTTTTACGCCGGCTACTCCCTGGATCAGTACTGAAATATCAAAACCTTTGTATTCTGCTCCTAGATTCAGGCCGAATGTGAATTTAGGAATACGTGAACCTAATGGAACACGGTCGTAATTCGGATCGATCACGCCGTCGGGAACTCCGTCCGGTCCGCTTATATCCTTATAACGGATATCGCCTGGTTGAGGTTTCGGAGTTACTTTACTCTGATCATACCACGCATCAATATCTGCCTGGTCGAGGAATACACCGTCAGTCAAATATCCGTAATACATTTGTATAGGCTGACCTATAAATAAATTACTACCGTTACCGACCATACCATTCAACTGTTCGACGTTACCTACGCCAAGGGTTAACAATTTGTTCTTAATGACTGTCAGGTTTGCATTGACATTATAGGATACTTCACCGATCTTGTTTCGGTGGCCTATTTCAAACTCCCACCCCTGGTTTTTTAGTTTACCGGTATTCATCTCCGAAATCTCAAGTCCCAGGATAGAAGAAACACTTCCGCTGGGTTTATATAGGATATCATATGTCTTTCTGTAAAAATAGGATACGTTGAAACTTAATAAACCATTCCAAAAGATACTTTCAAATCCACCGTCGATCGTCTCAGTCTCTTCCCATTTGATGGTTGGATCAGTAGCTGTTTTAATAGCAGCACCCTGGCTGAAACTTTCACCGAACGGAAAATTCTGTCCTAACTCATAAACAGACTGGTACGGATAGTTGCCGATATTCTGGTTTCCTAACCGTCCCCACGACACTTTCAGTTTCAGATTGGAAATCCAGTCGAGTGATTCATGGTCTTTCATAAAATTTTCTTCAGAAATTCTCCAGCCTCCGGCTATGGAAGGGAAGAAGCCATATTTTTGATTTTTAGGGAATCTGGAAGAACCATCATAACGTAATGTCGATTCTATTAGGTATCGTTCATCAAAATTGTATTTAACACGACCAAATATAGACTGTATAGCCCAAGCGTTACCTCCACCAGATGATTTTTGATTATCCGGTGAGCCTGCATTTAGGTATGGTAGGTCGTTTCCTGGAAACTTGTCTCTTGATCCTTGTAAATCAGTGTAATCCTGTTGTTCCCATGAATAACCTGCTAAAACTCCAAAACTGTGTTTATTGATTGTTTTATTATAGTCAGCAGTTGCCTGAAATGTTTTATAGATGGTTTTTGTCATTTTATGTGTCAGCATAGAAGGACTAACTGATAAATCATCTGCAAGTTTCATTGTAGAACGATAGGTTCTCTCTTCTCCGTTTGTATATGTGTAGGCTCCTATAGCTGATACTTTTAAATCGTTTATCGGTGTATAATCGAGCCGGATGTTGGCATTGACTGAAAACTTAGGATTTGTGTAGAAAGATGAACTTTTGATCCAGCCGGGAGGTGTTCCGTTCAGGTCACGTCCAACCCCGAATGTGCCGTCTGATAAGACGCTAGGCCAAATGCCCGGATGACGAAGGGCAAATTCTATAATTTTCATCATATTATCTGTTCCGTCTGTTCCGGGTCCTGTCGGCTCATTTCTTTCTCCGTACACTCCGGATAGACGGGTAGTCAGTTTCAAACGGGGGATGATCTCATTGATCAGATTGACGCGTGCATTGTATCTACTATAATCATTTTTTTCTACAAGTCCATTCTGACGCATGTAGCCGAAAGAAACCATATATTTATTTTGTGCATTCCCTCCGTTTAAAGTCAGGTCATGCCCAGTCTGAAAACCTTTTCTGGAAAAGACTTCATCCAGATATCTGCTGTTTGAATAATGGTCCGGATCACTTCCGTCTTTTAATTTCTGTATTTCGCTGGCAGTGTAGACTTCTCTTCCTGTCGCTTCATTGTATAATGTCGCATATTGCCAGGTGTCGATAAATTCCGGTAATTCAGTTGCCGTATTGAAACCGGCATATCCGTTGTAGCTAACTGATATTTTACCTTCTTTACCTGTTTTTGTCGTAACAAGAATAACGCCGTTGGCAGCTCTTGAACCATAAATGGCAGCAGTCGAGGCATCTTTCAATACGGATATGCTTTCCACATCTTCCGTATTAATGTCATTCAGTGAACCGGGTATTCCGTCGATCAGGACCAGCGCATCCGATTTGTTGTCTTCTCCTCCGAAAGAGCCTACGCCACGTACACGGATTTCTCCGCCACCTTGGCCGGGACGTCCCGAGCGTTGGATAACAGTGACACCTGACATTTGCCCGGTCAGTGCATTGGAAAGCATCGGACTTGAACGATTCTGCAATTTTTCACCGTTGATCTGGGCGATGGAACCGATTACATTTACTTTCTTTTCAGTGCCGTATCCAACAACAACGACCTCGTCCAATGCTTGTGAATCTTCGTTTAACTGGACTGTCAGGTTGGTTTTGTTACCATCAACTGTTATTTCTTTTGTTTGATAGCCTATATAAGAGATTTGCAGTCTGCTTCCCGGAGGAACTTCCAGTGTGAAAGAACCGTTCAGGTCTGATATAACCCCGTTCGTGCTTCCTTTGACAATGACATTGGCACCGATGATAGGCTGGCCTGTTTCATCCAGAACAATACCTGATATCTTTTTAGATTCATTTTTAGAGGAAGTCGCGGCAGATGTGATGATGATATAGTTTCCTTCAATCCGGTAAGTAAAATTCGTACCTTTTAAAATGTCAGCCATGACGGATGACAGATTTTGATTGTCGAAATTCTGCCCAATTTTCCTATTGACATCTAATTTTGTTTGATTGTAGGAAATACTCAAGCCACTTTGTTTCTCTATCTCCCCGAATACATTTAATAATGTTTTGTTATTTCCGGAAATCGTGATTTTCTGATTCTGCCCAATACATATCATTGTAGTAGAGAAGGTTAACAAGGCTAAAAGGAATACTCTACGGAATTTTGTGAGCATTTTATAACTCTTTTGATTGTTTATTTTCATACATTTGTAAATTAATCAATGAATATTAAATTTAAGATCCCTAAGATTTTAAGTGTTGAGTTCTTGATTTCGGGGGTCCGGGAATGGTGTCGCAATTATTCTCCGGTCCCTTTTTTTGCATCTTATTTTGCTCCTTTCTTCTTTAGTGAATTGATAGTGATTATATTGTCTTCTATATGATAGTTCAATCCGTCCACAGTCAGAGTTAGAATCTTCATAACCGTATTAATATCTTCATTCTGACGGAACTTTATGGTGTATAGATCCTGGGTAAACAGATGTGGATTGATCACGAAATCTATCGCATAATTTCGTTGGATACTGGCCAGTATCTCTTTAAGTGGCTGATTGATAAAAACTAGTTCTCCTTTTATCCAACTGGAATAATGAGTGGCATCGATATGTCTTTTTTCAAACATGTCTGTTTTACTGTTATATTCCAATTGTTCATCAGGGGATAAAAAGAATGCATTTTCTGTGTTATCAATTTTATTGACCTTAACAGCCCCGTTTTCAAGAGTCGTTGTAATCCTGTCACTTTCAGAGTAAGCCTGTATATTGAATTTTGTACCGAGAGCTTGTACTCTCAGGTAACTTGTACTGACAATGAAAGGATGTTTGGGATCTTTTTTTACAGTGAAGTTCGCTTCACCTATTAGAAAGAGAGTACGAGTATCTCCTTTAAACTCTTTCGGATAGATAAGGATACTTCCCGAATTAATATTTACTTTTGAACCGTCGGGGAGTGTCAGTTCCTGCTTTTCCCCTTCCGGTACAAAGCATTGGATCAGTTCCTGATCTGATTTGTTGTGCTGGATATACAGGTATGAACCGACCATGGATAATAATGGAATGATCAGGATTGCGGCAATTCTCAATAGTTTATATGACAGACTATACTGTTTCTGTGGAGACTTCTTTAATCCTATTTTTTCTTGTGTCGCTTTCAGTGAGCGGTAAGTTTCTGCCGTAGCTTCCGTCGGATATTCTTCCCAAATAGAAAAAAGTACTTCTTCCTTTTCTTTCTTTTTGGAAGGAGCGATCAACCAGTGCCATACCTTATTCCGGAGTTCCGGATCGAAAGTGTGATTGACCAGATTATGTAATATTTTATATGTTTTCGACATGTGTGTATGCTTTCCGTTTACTATAGGATACGTGAAGCGGGAAACACACACGGTCAAAAAGAAACTTTTTTCAAAATAATTTTAGATGATATTTCCCCAATAAGTGATTATAAAGAAACCGATAAGCTTGCGGATGTCGGCCAGTGCCAGCGTGAGGTGATTTTCGACAGTCCGTTTACTGATTACGAGCCGTTCTGCTATTTCTTCGTTGGATAATCCTTCCATACGGCTCATTTGGTAAATCCGTTTTCGTTGAGACGGCATTTTTTCAACAGCAATAGAAATGAGGTATTCCAGCTCCTTTGCATATATTTCTTCTTCAATGCTGTCATTATTAGTAGGGAATAATAAGGAACGCTCGGTCTGCTGTTCCTGATAGTCTTTAAATAACAGACTACGTTCGATATGGCGGAAAACGGTATTTTTTGCTATGCGGAACAGATAAGCGTTCAGGTTATCGATACAGGTTAACCGCTCCCTGTTTTGCCACATGGATACAAAGATATCCTGCGAAATATCCTCAGCCTCTTCTCCGTTTTGCAGGATTCCGCTGATGAATCCTTTTATTCGTGGAAAGTAATGCAGGAACAATGCTTTGAATGCTTGTTCATCGCCCTTGCTGACAGCTTCTATGTATCCTTTTTCGGTGGCAGAATCCATTATGATGTTTGTGATTTCTTTCTTGTGACAAATATACGATAAATATTGGTAAGGCAACTTTATATTTTTTTTAGGAATTTGTTTTGTGATTGAATAATAAGGTGTACTTTCGTGGATAACTATAATATTATGGATAAAGACTTCAATTACGATTTACTGCCGCATGATTTTGCACATTGTCTGAATAACACGTGTAAACTGGCCAATGAGTGTCTTCGTTGTAGAGCAACACAGTATATACCGGCGGAACGCAGAACGGTTACTATCATTAATCCGGCGCAAACTAATCCTGCAAGTGAAGAATGTCCCTTCTTCAAGCTCGACCAGGTACAGCAATTTGCTTTGGGTATGACCAATTTGTTGGCACATATACCCCATAACGATGCGGTTGTTATCAAACAGCAGATGCTGGCTTATTTCGGACGGACACATTTTTACCGCCTTTGGCGTAAAGAACGTTTTTTCACTCTCGAACAACAGGAATATGTTCGCCAACTATTCCTTAAACGAGGTCTTCAGGAGGCTCCGGTGTTTGATGAATATGTTGGACAGTACGAGTGGTAAAAACTAGATGCTTAAAAGTGTTTCACCCTAATGGAACAACTGTTTCTTCGTAATGAAACAAGTGTTTCACTAGGGTGAAACAAAAAGGTAGTGTAGTTTAACGATTTTAGTTGACTACTTTCTGTCCAATCTATAAAAAGGGTTGACTCGGTTTATAGTTAGTAATAAAAAGGGTTGTTCCTTTGGCTGTAATAGTATTTTCCTTTCTTGAATAATGAGCATGAATGATGAATCTTAAATAGAGAAAAGATACGGATGTAACATACGACAGAGTTCTCTAAGAACTGTGTCGTATGTATATTTACCATTATACTGTTTCTCTGTCACTTATAATGACTGCTCAATAACAACAAACCTGTTTTTGACTAAATTTTCATTTAGTTTGCACAATCTTTTATTATGCGTAAGTTAACATATATTGTATCGACAAGTAGGGATTAAATGCTGTATTTGTATTTAAATTGTTAAAATATTAGCTTTTTATTGCTTTTTTGACGTAAAATAACGATATATAATAAAATATTAATACTTTTGTCGAAAGTGTTTAGTAATAGAGTTCTTAGAGAACTATGTCTAAAGATTTAAGAAACGCCAAATTCTAAGGAACTTTTACTAAGCTTTGTATTAGAAAGAGTGTAGATTAATTTAATTTTTGTGTGTTTATGGTGAAAAAATCAAAAATGGCAAAAGTTCTGCTGCTTTCCGTTTTGTTTGGAACGACGGGATTAGCCAGTGCAGCAGTAAATCCATTTATTTCTGCTTCGACGATAGCACAGCAGAATGGAAAACTAACAGGAGTTGTGAAAGACGACATGGGACCCGTTGTTGGTGCATCCATCGTTGTTAAAGGTACTACAAATGGTACAATCACAGATATGGATGGTAAATTCTCTCTCGATGGTGTGTCTAAAGGTACTGTGTTGGAGGTCTCTTTTGTAGGTATGGCTACGCAGACAATCACTTGGGATGGTCATAGTGCGTTGAACATACAGTTGAAGAGTGACACTCAAGATCTGGATGAGGTTGTTGTTGTTGCTTATGGTACAGCAAAAAAGTCTTCATTTACAGGTTCCGCATCAGTTGTCAAGGCCGAGCAGTTGGAAAAGATTTCCGGTTCCGGCTTTGTTGAGTCGTTGCAGGGTATGAGTGCTGGTGTAAATGTGTCTAATAATGCAGGAACCCCAGGTGCCGATCCGCGAATCCAAATCAGAGGTATCGGTTCTATGTCCGGTAAGACAGTGCCTTTGTATGTTGTTGACGGTATGCCCTATGATGGCGCATTGAATTCGATTAACCCTTCAGATATTGAATCTATGACCGTGCTGAAGGATGCTGCCGCTTCTTCCCTTTACGGTTCACGTGCTGCAAACGGTGTAGTTGTTATCACTACGAAGAAGGGGAAACAGGGAAAGCCGACAATCAGTTTCCGTGGATCCTGGGGTACTTCCGACCTGGCTGTGCCGCATCCAACCAAGGCTGATCCTTATCAGCAGATGACTACTGTTTGGAGATCTATTTATAACGACCAATATTATAAATATGGTAAGAGCATGCAGGAAGCAGGAGATTTTGCTTCTCAGACTATGCTTTCGCGCCACGTCGTACCCCGTATAAATTCAAAAGGAGAGACTGTTTATGTCACACCGTTTAAATGGATAGGTGATGTTTCCAAATACGTGTTGCATGATGGTCAGGGTAATTGCTGGGCCAATCCTGATTTGGAGATGGTTTGGGACGAAAAGGACTACGATTGGTATGATGCTGTTTTCGATAAGAAACTTCGCCAGGAATATGGCTTGGATTTAAGCGGGTCAAGTCAGAATGGCAAAACGCAGTATTTTACTTCTCTTGGTTTCCTGGATGACAAGGGATATGCGAATAATGACTTTTATAAACGTTATTCATTCCGTGCGAATGTAACTTCAGAAGTCAACAGCTGGCTGTCGATGGGAGGAAACGTAGCCTACTCGTATGCCCGTAAGAATACGAGGGGATACGGACGTGCTTTGGTATTCTCCAATACGATGAACTCTCCTTGGTTGCGTAATGCAGACAACACAGCTTGGTGTGTTTCAGAGAAAACAGGTGAACGCATGTATGACTATGCTAATAATAACGCATATTTCTTTGGAGAGAATCCGGTAGGTCGAGGTGATTACTGGAATAATTCGAATGATGAAAGTTTTAACAGCAGCGAGTTCTCAACGGTGTCTGCTAAATATTTTGCAGAAGTAAAACTTCCATTTGACTTGAAGTTTCGTACAGGTGTTAATTTGGATGATAACACAATGAATGAATATGGATATGATTCTGCTATTCATGGTGACGGCGGACAGCTTGCCCCTTATGGCGTGACAGTCAAGACAAACGGTGGTTCGGCTACGCGTAAAACAACAAAGACAACTTCCATAACATGGAATAACCTGTTGACTTGGGATAAGACATTCGGCGATCACAATCTTAATGCGATGCTTGGCCATGAGTATTACCACTTCAATCAGCAGTATACGGAAGCTTACGGTGAAGGCATCATGCAATTGGGACAATATGAATTGGCTTCAACCACAATGAACTGGAGCAATACTTCAAACCGCATACGTTATGCATTGCTGTCATTCTTCGGTAAACTTGATTATAACTATGCGAATCGTTATTATCTGTCTGCTTCTTACCGTCGCGACGGTTCTTCCCGATTCAGCAAGGATAGTCGTTGGGGTGACTTCTTCTCTGTTGGTGGTTCCTGGCGTATCTCCAAAGAAGCGTTTATGGAAGGAACGAATGACTGGTTGGATAACTTAGCGTTGCGAGCAAGTTACGGTACTACCGGTAATGATAAATTGTATAGTAGTGGCAATGAGATTTGGTATGCTTATCAGGCTTATTTTACAAGTGACAACCTGTATGGTATGCCTGGCTACAAGCCATCGACGATTGCTACTCCTAATTTGAAGTGGGAAAGAAACAAGCAATTCAATGTTGCCGTCGACTTCAGTTTCTTGAGTCGTTTGAGCGGTACCGTTGAGTTCTACACTCGTAATTCTGCCGACTTGCTTTATTATAAAGAATTGCCTCTTTCTGCTCAGGTAGGTGATGCAAATGGTATCAATACTAATTTGGGCAATGTTAGGAATCAAGGCGTTGAAATTACCTTGAACGCTACTGCAATAAAGAATCGTGACTTCGAATGGACAATCGATTTCAACTTCTCAACTTTGAGCAATAAGGTTACTTATTTGCCAAGCGGTCCTTACAATTATTCATCCCGTGCGGGTTATCGTATGGAAGAGGGTAAATCATTGTATGAATTTTATATGCCGAAAAATGCAGGTGTCAATCCGGAGAATGGTAATATGCGTTATTGGATCAGAGATGGCAAGGACGGCTGGAAAACAACCGAGAATTTCTCTGATGTGACTACTGACGATTATCAATGGTTGGGCTCTTCCATTCCTAAAGCTTTCGGATCTATCACCAATAACTTTAAATGGAAGGACTTCGATGCTTCCATGATGTGGTATGCTTCTTTCGGAGGAAAGATTTTCGACTATGGATGGTTAGAGGGAACAACTGTTCGTAATGGTTGCGGTCTTTTCTGGGATCAAGTCGAAGGCAAGGTTTGGGAGAAACCGGGTGACGAAGCATTGTTCCCCCGTTGGTCAGGAGATGATTATTCAAGCACACGTAAAACAACGGATTTTTATCTGTTCAAAAACAACTTCTTCCGTTTGCGTAACCTGACTGTCGGTTATACTCTTCCAAAAGCATTGACTGAAAAATTACATTTGTCTCATTGCCGTTTGTATTTGACGGGCGATAATTTATTTACATTAGGTTCTGCGGCTAAACGTCATACGGATCCTGAAACAGAAATAGATGGAGACAACTACAATGGTAACTCAGGCGGTATACAAACAGCAAGACGTGTATTCATGGGTGGTATTCAAGTTTCATTTTAATTAAAGTAAGATTTCGATATGAAAAAGATATATAAAACATTAGGGGTTCTTCCTTTAGCCTTCTTGATGTTGTCGTTAGGTAGTTGTAACGATCAACTTACGACGGATGATGCTCAGAGAGTTTCTTCAGAAACTGTACTTTCAAGTACGACAGGATTGAATATGGTGTTAAGGTCGGGGTATTACGGACTATTGTTGGGTGGTAGTTCTTATTACGACCAGGTGACAGCTAACTATACAGGTATGCCTGGTTTGGCTATGCATTATGATGTAGGCGGTTCGGACATTCTTTGTACTGGTAATTATGGCGGTGCTCCGGATGCATCTTATAAATATCTTCAGGATCGTACACTGGCTACAGGTCATGCTCACTATTTGTGGAGTAAAATGTATAAGATCATCAATGAGGTGAACCAAATACTTGATGCGCTTCCTGACGCTACAGGCAGCGAAGAGGAAAAGAACAAGATTGAGGGACAGGCGTTGGCTATGCGTGGTATCAGCTATTTTAACTTGATTGTCAATTACCAGCAGACATATGCTATTGCTAAAGACAAGCGAGGGGTTATTTTGCGTACTTCAGCCAGTGATCCGGATGAAATGGGATTTTCCACCGTGCAAGCATGTTATGATCAGATCGTAAGTGACTTGAGCGGGGCTAAGGCTGCTTTGTCAGGTTTTAAGCGCAGTGAAAAATGGGAAATTGATGCAAATGTGGTTTCCGGTATCCTGGCACGCGTTTATCAGGTTATGGGAAATTGGCAAAATGCGCTTGCCGAAGCTTCGTCGGTTTATCAAAACTATGGTACACTTATGACGAAAGAGGAATGGTATGGCGGCTTCGACGACTTGGTGGCTAATAATTGCCAGGAGTTGGTTTGGGGCGTTAAGTTCACCAACTTGAGTAACTTGTCTACTTGTACATCATTCAATTTCTGGTATAATCAAGACCCCAGTTATGGTGAAGGTATGCAAGACGGTCCGATCTACAACTTTATAAATTTGCTGGTAGACCAGAAATATGTGGATCTGTTTGATGAAACAGATTACCGTGGAGCACGTTGTGACAAGACGGCTGGTGTAACAGATGAAGATGAAAAGGCTGTGATGTTTTGGCATCGCACAGGTAATGCCGATCCTGAAATAAATACAAAATGGGCTTACAATAAAATAAAGTCTTATGGTGATGGCGGTGGTGCAAAACAATCGCATTCATACGATATTGATTTTCCATTGATGCGCGGTTCGGAAATGTTGCTTATCATGGCTGAGGCAGAAGCCAACTTGGGTAATACGGGACAGGCTTTGACTTATCTGAATACGCTTCAGGCAGCTCGTGAAGCCAAACTGACTACTGCTGCCGACAAGCAAACATTACTAAATTCTATCTATGTGGAGCGTAGAAAAGAGTTACTGGGTGAAGGTTTGACCGGTATATACGACCTGCTTCGCTTGCAACAGCCTTTGGTTCGTTATGGTTCTTCTGCTTCTAATCCGGGAGGACACTTCGCTTCCGGTTTGGGTAATTTGGATGGTTATAATGGCTCCGATGTGGAACCGAAAGGTACATTGCCTTCAAACGATTATCGTTTTATCATACAAATTCCTCATAAGGAGTTTTCTAACAATTCCGTAATCAGTGAGGCTGATCAAAACCCGTTCAGTGGGCAATAAAGTACATGGCAAATAGCATGCTCGCTAACTAATATAAAAGGACTGTCTATGAAATATTGGGCGGTCCTTTTACTTTAAAAATATCCGGAGAACAAGTATTGACTCATTTCCTCTCTGATTTTGGATAGAGGAGTCCAACTTATTTCGTATCTTTGTGCTCTGTTAGCGAGAGGGTAACTTCTCCGCGAATTATAGGACGGAAATCCGTCGCGACACAAAGAATACTTAAATAAATCGACGATATGATTCTATTCTTTCAATCTCCAACAAAGACGGTGCTGGCTGTTGAGGCGGCACATGCTTTCTCTCCTGAAGATGTTCAAAAGCTCGTTTGGTTGTTTAGTGAAGCAACTCCCGTTCAATCGGAAACATTGGATGGCTGGTATGTTGGTCCCCGCCGGGAAATGATCACCCCGTGGAGTACTAATGCCGTGGAAATCACCCAGAACATGGGATTGAGCGGTATCTCACGTATCGAAGAATACTTCCCTGTATCTTCCGGTGAGGCAGACCACGACCCGATGCTGCAACGCATTTACAACGGACTGAACCAGGATATCTTCACGATCAGTAAACAACCGGATCCGATTGTTTATATCGAAGATATTGCAGCTTACAACCAACAGGAAGGGCTGGCGCTGAGTGCTGAAGAGGTGTCTTACCTGAACGAAGTAAGCCAGAAGCTGGAACGTAAGCTGACCGACAGCGAAGTGTACGGTTTTGCACAGGTAAACTCGGAACACTGCCGTCACAAGATCTTCGGCGGTACATTCGTTATCGACGGAGAAGAGAAAGAAAGCTCTCTCTTTAACCTGATTAAGAAAACATCGGCAGAAAACCCGAACAAACTGGTTTCTGCTTATAAAGATAATGTGGCTTTCAACGAAGGTCCGGTGATCGAACAGTTTGCTCCGGCAAGCGGCGATCAGCCTGATTTCTATGAAACAAAGGAAATTAAATCGGTTATTTCCCTGAAAGCTGAAACACATAACTTCCCGACAACGGTTGAACCGTTCAACGGTGCTGCTACCGGTTCGGGTGGTGAGATCCGTGACCGTCTGGGCGGAGGTAAAGCTTCATTGCCTATCGCTGGTACAGCCGTTTACATGACTGCTTATCCGCGTACGGAAGGTGCCCGTGAATGGGAAAAGATACTGGACCCGCGCCCTTGGTTGTATCAGACACCGGAGCAGATCCTGATCAAGGCTTCCAACGGTGCTTCCGATTTCGGTAACAAGTTCGGTCAGCCACTGATCTGCGGTTCGGTACTGACTTTCGAACATGAAGAGAACAATAAGAAATATGGGTACGATAAAGTGATCATGTTGGCAGGCGGTGTTGGTTATGCCAATATGCGCGATGCTTTGAAGGGTGATCCTCAGCCGGGTGAAAAGGTCGTACTGCTGGGTGGTGATAACTACCGTATCGGTATGGGCGGTGGTGCCGTATCTTCTGTAAATACAGGACAGTACACCAGCGGTATCGAGTTGAACGCCGTACAGCGTGCCAACCCGGAAATGCAGAAACGTGTATCGAACGTGATCCGTGCGATTGCCGAATCTGACAACAATCCGGTAATCTCTATTCACGACCACGGTGCAGGCGGTCACCTGAACTGTCTGTCTGAGTTGGTGGAAGCTACCGGCGGACATATCGATATGAGCCAGTTGCCTGTTGGCGACCCGACGCTTTCTGCTAAGGAAATCGTAGGAAACGAGAGCCAGGAACGTATGGGCTTACTGATGAAGGAAGAAGACGTTGCCCGCGTACGCCGCATTGCCGACCGCGAACGCTCTCCGATGTATGTAGTAGGTGAAACGACCAACGATATGAAATTCGTATTCGAGCAGGCCGACGGTGTGAAACCGATCGACATTAAGCTGGAATATATGTTCGGTAAACCGCCTAGAACAATCATGACAGACCATACAGTGAGCGAAACTTATGCTCCTGTGGTTTACAAAGATTCAGAAATACATCATTACCTGGAAAACGTACTTCAGCTCGAAGCTGTTGCATGTAAAGACTGGTTGACCAACAAGGTAGACCGTTCCGTAACAGGTAAGATCGCCCGTCAGCAGTGTCAGGGTGAATTGCAGTTGCCGTTGAGCGACCTGGGTGCCGTAGCATTGGATTACCGCGGAAAGGCAGGTATCGCTACTTCCATCGGTCATGCTCCGCAGGTGGCCATGGTCGATCCGGCTGCCGGTTCGGTAATGGCTATTGCCGAGTCGTTGACCAATATCGTATTTGCTCCGCTGGCCGATAAGTTGGCCGGTGTTTCTCTGAGTGCCAACTGGATGTGGCCGTGCCGCAACGAAGGGGAAGACGCTCGTCTGTACACGGCTGTTCAGGCTGCTTCTGATTTTGCCTGCGAACTGGGTATCAATATCCCGACAGGTAAAGACTCTCTGTCGATGACACAGAAGTATGGCGACGATAAGGTGATCGCTCCGGGTACGGTAATTATCTCGGCAGGTGCTGAGGTAAGCGATATCCGCAAGATCGTTTCTCCGGTATTGGCTCACGAAAAGAATTCTTACATATATTATATAGACTTCTCGTTCGATACGATGAAGCTGGGCGGTTCTGCTTTTGCACAGGCTTTGAACAAGCTGGGTAATGAAGTGCCGACCGTGAAGGATAGCGAATATTTCGCAGATGCGTTCAACGCCGTACAGGATGCGATCGAGAAAGGTCTGATCCTTGCCGGACACGATATTTCTGCCGGTGGTATGATCACTACCATGCTTGAAATGTGTTTCGCAAACGTAGAAGGCGGTCTGGAAGTCAATCTGGATAAGCTGTCTGAAACAGACATCGTGAAAATCCTGTTCGCTGAAAACCCGGGTATCCTGGTACAGGTGAAGGACAAGAAGGCGTTCGAAAAGCTGATGGAAGAAGCCGGTGTCGGTTTCGCTATCATCGCCAAGCCGACTGCCGAGCGTCATATCCTGGTGGAAAAAGAAGGTGTTCAGTATCACTTCGGCATCGACTATATGCGTGACGTATGGTACGAATCGTCTTACAAGTTGGATATCAAGCAGAGCGGTAGCGTATGTGCAGGTAACCGTTTCGAAAACTATAAGATGCAGCCGCTGGAATTCAAATACGGCAAGAACTTCACCGGTAAGCTGGCTGACTACGGCCTGACTGCCGACCGCAAAGGTAAGAGCGGTATCCGTGCTGCTGTGATCCGTGAAAAGGGTTGCCAGTGCGAACGTGAAACATCTTACGCATTGTATCTGGCCGGTTTCGACGTGAAAGACGTTCACATGACCGACCTGGCTTCGGGACGCGAAACACTGGAAGATGTGAATATGATCGTTTTCTGCGGTGGTTTCTCCAACTCCGACGTTTTAGGTTCTGCCAAGGGATGGGCCGGTGGTTTCTTGTATAACGAAAAGGCTAAGAAAGCATTGGATAACTTCTATGCACGTCCCGATACGTTGAGTCTGGGTATCTGTAACGGTTGCCAGTTGATGGCTGAACTGGGTGTGGTTTATCCGGAACACGAAAAGAAACATAAGATGTTGCATAACGACTCTCACAAACTGGAGTCTAACTTTATCTCTGTAGAGATTCCGAAGAACCATTCGGTGATGTTCGGTCCGATGAGCGGACAGAAGCTGGGTATCTGGATCACACACGGAGAAGGAAAGTTCAGCTTCCCGTACGAAGAGAAAGAATATCATATTGCTCTTAAATACAACTATGAAGGCTATCCTGCCAACCCGAACGGTTCGCCCTGGTCGGTTGCCGGTGTCTGCTCACACGACGGACGCCACATGGCTATGATGCCTCACCTGGAACGTGCTTTGTTCCCATGGCAGTGCGGTTATTATCCTGCTGACCGTAAAGGTGACGAAGTAACTCCGTGGATCGAAGGTTTCGTAAATGCACGCAAGTGGATTGAAGAAAACAAGAAGTAAGAAAAAGATATACTTCATAATAAGAATGAGAGAGTGGATTCCGGTTAGAGGAGTTCACTCTCTTCGTTTTTAACTGGTAATGAATTTACTCAGAGCATCAGTCCTATCCTCCCGGGCTTGTCCCGGGACAAAAAAAGGTGAAACCTTATTCTATAACTTTTCTATCTCTTCTACCGGCAGACCTGTACATTTTGCGATATCGGCAGGCCCTATTCCCATACGTTTCATGTTAGCCGCCGCTTGGCGTAGAGCTTCGACCTTTCTGGCTTCCCCTTCGGCAAGTCCTTTAGCCTCACCCTCTGCAAAACCTTTAGCAAGACCTTCAGCTTTCCCCTCAGCGAGGCCTTCCATGCGGCCTTCCCATTTGGCTGTGTCGAGGACGTCGTTCTGGATCATGATTGTGTCCAGATGTTTATCGTAGGCATGACGTTCTTGTGTAGACATGGAATAGTATTTCAGTTTCTCTCGCGCTTCACGAAGGCCGGGCGCCGTCGTGTCGGGACGGATCGTACCATCCTTCAGGTACGTGATCCATTCGTCGAGCGGCGTGGTGGCCACTTTGTCGAACTCGTTCACCCGAACCAGAATGTATTCGGGGAAGATCTCAGCAGGCAGGCGGGTAACGACGGCGTCGCGGTCGCGGGTGTTGATACGCAAGCGGTCGCCGGTATGCACGCCGATGAAATGGTTCTGGCCATGGTAGATATAGTCCGATCCCACACCCAGGTCAAAATAGAGGATGCTGATGGAGTAGACTTTCTTTACTTTCTGATAGCCTTCACCCAGCGAGATATGCTCGGTAATGGCTTTGGCTACGCCGTAGAGGATACGTTCGAGGTAATGCACTTCGCGGGTATTCTGGATCTCGACGATGATAATTTCGCCTTTACTGTTCAACGCTTTGATATCGACACGATTGAACTTGTCGTCGGCACTCTCCTGATTGCCTTCGCTTTCGAGTATTTCGAGGATCTTCACCTCTTCCCGCAGCATGACGGTCAGGAAACCGTTGAGCACACCGAAGTTAGCCTTTTGGCGCAATAAACGCTTTACGGCCCAGTCAAATCGAATATATCGATCTTGCAACTCTTGTTTTTCAGTCTCTGCCATAGCTTTTGAATCTAATTCTTTCATAATTAAGTGTTTTATGTTAGTAACTTTGCAAATATACATAATTAATATAGGAATATACATCGTTAGTTCACTATTTATCAGATTTGAATATTACTTTTCCATCAAGGGAAAAGTAGGTTCAAAACTTTCTACTTCCGAGCGCGAAGCCCAATTGTCAATTAAAATAATCTCCTTTCTTTTTTGTCCGACAGAAATATTCTTTATCTTTGTCGCACCGCCTGTTATTGGGCGGCAGCCAAAATATATAAGCTATGGGGAAATTTATCAATCCCTTCACCGATTTCGGTTTTCACCGGATTTTCGGGCAGGAGGTACACAAAGAGTTATTAATCGATTTCTTAAATCAGCTGCTGGAAGGCGAACGCCATATCACCGATATCACCTTTCAAAACCCGATCCTCCAACCGGAAACGATCGAAGATCGGGGAGTGATATTCGATATTCATTGCAAGGATGACAAAGGCGGTTGGTTTGTAGTCGAAATGCAGAACGGAGCCCAATCCTATTTTTACGACCGGGGTATCTACTACTTATCGCGGGCAATCAGTAACCAGGGGGAGAAGGGTAAAGACTGGAAGTTTAACCTGTGCCCGGTATACGGAATCTTCCTGTTAAACTATAAGATGGGAATGAACTCCAAATTCCGGACAGATGTTATATTGGCAGACCGTGATACCGGACAGATGTTTAGCGACAAGATCCGGCAGGTATATTTGGAGTTACCCTGGTTCACGAAAGAAGCTGATGATTGCGAAACAGATTTTGAACGTTGGTTATATTTATTAAAGCATATGGATACATTAGACAGAATGCCTTTCAAGGCACAAAAGGCCGTATTCGACAAACTGCTCGAAGTGGCGGATGTGGCTAATCTGAGCAAGGACGAGCGTGTCTTGTATGACGAAGCCCTGAAGCGTTACCGCGACTATAAGAATACGATCGACTATGCCGAGGAGAGAGGGATAGAAAAAGGACGTAAAGAAGGACGCAAAGAAGGTATCGAGATAGGAATAACCAAAGGACGCAAGGAAGGCGTCTATTCCGTGGCAAAAGCTATGAAAGAGAAAGGTCTTTCTCTCTTGACAATTGCAGAGGTAACCGGCCTCAGCGAGGCGGAGATAAAAGCATTATAATATTCATAATAAATAGGTTACTAAATAAGGCTGCTTCATTCGAGGCAGCCTTGTTTACGTTAGAAATCGGTTCAATTCTTTCTAATCTTGATGCATATTAATCCGCCAACGGGAATATAGTAAAGTCTTGTATGTGGAAATGAACGACACTCATCGGACACTTTCCCTGGAAGGCTTCCATTTTATAGGCTGCTGTGTATCTTGTCGTGTTTATCCCCAAAATCGGGGAATATGTTGCATAAATAGTGCTGTTTTGTTCTATAACCCATGTATTTTGGAAAATTATAAGCGTTTTCTCTTGTCGATTCGAAAAACCTCTTTACCTTTGCAACAGATTCCGTGGCGGGCAGCGGCTCGCAATATGCGGATTCGATTACATATTGTAAGCATTTTACGAAGATTATTTCTACTCTGAAAATCTGGAAAATTTTTGAGTCTAGTGGGATAATGGACAGTAAATGCTTGCGCCGACTACGTATAAATGTTTCTACCATTTTGTATGGGAGGATTGTATTATATAGTATAAGCGCGAGCAGTTGTTCTATCATTACTAGACGGGCTATTCCAGATGCCTCAGAGTAAATGATAGACAACGCTCGCGCTTTTATTATGTCTTGGCGTAACCAAAGCCGGGCTTGTTCTCCCCTTCGTAAAATTAATTGTTGGTTTTTTTACTCTATTTTATAAACAATTAATTTTAAGATTATGAACAAAAAGTTTTCTACACTTGTGGCTGTCCTTTTGGCAGCCGGTGCTTGGACGACGCTGGATGCAAAGGTGGTTGAGGTTACAACGCCTGTTCCGGGTGGTTCTTATGTTATTGGTTCTGTTTTTACTGATGGTTCTGCTGTATTGCTGCAATCAGATGATGCTGCAGTAGAAGGAACTCAAACAGTATCTAGTGCTACTGGTAAATGGACATTGGTGGATGCTAGTTCAGATTACTCAGGCTGTTTCTACTTGAAAGGAGATGCTGATAAGTTTATTGCTGCAGGAAATGGATCAACTGATGCAGCTACTCTATCTTTAAAGACTGAAGGTGAATTGTCTACCACTCATGCGAAAGTTCCATTTTCTTATATTAACGGAGAATTAGTCGTTGCTTCAGCGTTTACTAACAACAACGTTAAAGATAAAGAATTGAATATAGCAGCGTCTTCTATTGTTGCTGTTGCTGATGCTAGTGCTCAACATACTGCTTTATTCGGTGTTTACGCAGCAGATTCCAAGGTCCCCGGTTTTGACTTGAATGTAAATGATGATGGTCAGTTGATATTTACGGATGACGTAGCAGCTCCTAACTTCGCAGCTCCTGTATATTTCCAGATTAATAGTAAATATCTGTATGTAAGCGGTAAAGACGTGAAAGTTGATATGGATGCTGCACCGAAAGCAGGAGAGGCTGTTGGCGCATCCTGGCGATGGGAAAATGGTAAGTTTGTTTCTGTTGCTGCTGAAAATGCTGATGCTGACGTAAAAGCTAAGTATTTGAATGTTGTATTAAAAGAAGGTGCTCTTGCGTATTCATTGGTAGAAAAAGCTAATGCTACCACTTTCGCAATTAAAGACAATGCAATTACAGCAACTACTAGTTCAACACCGGTAAGTTTGACAAGTCCGGTTATGTATGCTTCTGCTGTGTTGGCAAACGCTCAGGCTAAAACAGAAGTACCTATCGCAGGCGGTTCTAATGTTGTAGCAGGTGATTTGCAAATCTTGAATGTTCCTTCCGGGGCTGTCGTTATTTCTTTGCAGAAAGATGGTACGACTAAATATCTGAAAGCAGGTGAGTCTAATTCTGTAAATGATATTGAATTGACTGCTACGCTTACAAACGGAGACCCGAAAGAATATGAAAAATATTTGTGGAATGTTTCTTCAAAGACGCTTGGTGGTAAAGCATATTATACTTTCACCAGCTTGGCAAAGAATGGCGATAAGAATTATGTAGCCTTTGAAGAATATCAAGCAAATGCAGTTTATTCTAAACAGGGTATTACATTGGGTGATGGTTCACAGTTTGTTGGTATAAATGGAACTTTAGGTAATGCTCCTGCTGTTATCGGTTTTTACGATGCATTCCAGTTGGCTAAGACACAGGCACAGTTGGACGGCATCTACAGCCCTGGCTTTGAAATGACTGTAAAAGTCAGCAAAGATGGTAAAGAAACTATCGAAGATATCGATGTATTCGGCAAGACAATGTATCCGAAAGCTTCTAAAGCTGCAAATGTAGGTGAAACAACTGTACAATTGTGGGATAACAATAAAACAGACGCTAAGGGTGCTAAACTTCTTGCATTGGATAAGACAAAGACATTCGACTCTACTTCTCCTATAGTAGGTGAGTTCGTTTGGATTACGCCGACAGAACTTACTAAGAATAGTGCTAACTACGAAACAGGTTTCCAATTCATTTATTCACTTGGAGATCCGGCTTTGATTGAAGAAGTAAAAGTGGATGGTTTAGGTTCTCTGTATATCTTTAAAGCATCTGATAAATATTATCTGACTGTTAATAAGGCTGTAAACGAAGATACCACACTTCCGTACATCAAACTGGAAGGTAGCAATATCTACGATGTTAAGAAGTTGTTAGGCCAGTACTTGAGCTTCTCTTATGCTGATACAAAAGCAAATACTCCAGCTCTTGAAGAATATAAATTAGACGGAATGTTGGCTGTTACTAAAAATACTGCAGTAGAAGCCGACTTCATTACAGGTACAAGCGCTACATTGCCTGAAGCTCAGTGGGCTGTAACTGCTGCTGATAAGGATAATAATACCTTCACATTAACAAACCGTGAAAATGCATCTATCCAATTGACTGGTGTTCAGTTGCGTGAAGTTGGTAATAAGTTTGTTATGACTGCTTCGGGTGGTAATGGTAATGCTAATATCACATCTGATCTGGTAACTCTGACTACAACTGCTCTGAATAAGACTACTAACTTTGACGGTTATATGCAGTCTACTCCGAATGTGCTGAGAAATGAGAACTTCTACTTAGGTCAGTATCACGCTGTTGAAGGTAACAACCATGCTTACTTCGTAGAAAACCATACTGACAAGGCTAGCCATCAGATTGGTATGACAGCTGAAAAAGAAAATGCTCAGAAGTGGAACTTGCAATTGGCAACAAAGGCTGATGAAAAAGGAGAATATACATTAGTTGATACTGTAAAAGTTCCTTTGGTATTCGCTACTCTGATAGATGGTAAGATTGTAACTGATGTTAAGAATAAAGATGTAGTAAAAGATACTTTGTTCATCCTTCCGTATGCATTCCAGAATGCTTCTAACAGAGAATTCGTTTCTTACAAAAAAGGTAAAGGTTTTGAGTATTATTTCTGTAATAAAGCCTATAAAGAAAATGACGATGTAAACGAAGCTGAAGTTATCAAGTTCGCTCTGAAAATGAAACCGGATAACACTTATAATTTCGTTGAACTTAATATGGCTGTAAATGCCGACAACGATGCTTTGGGTACAAACAAAGTACTGGGTGGCAATAGTGCTAACAAGGGTGTTATTTCTCGCGTAGAAACTTACAATCAGAATGCAAACTCGCTGATGGTTGTAGAAAAGGCTGATGCTCCTGAATATCACAAGATCGCTATGGCTTGGGGCGACACTATCAAGTTGTTCCGTGATGAAAACAATTCACAGGTAGTATATGAAAAACAGGATGTTAAGTCTGTTGTAGAAAAAGACACACTGAGCTTCCTGAACATCGATAACATCAACCAGTTTAAGGTAAACCCGGCTATCTTCGCAGATACCGCTTATATCAACCGCGTAGATGCTAATGGTGAATTGAACACTTGTTACCAGTACTTACTGGCTGTAAATGTAGATCCTGAAAAGTCTTACTACTGTCCGTACAACCCGGAACACAACACAGACGAATGGAGAAAGGAACACAATGGTCCTTGTGCCGATGCAAAAGAACACAGAGCTGTTCACGGTCGTTATCTGATCAACCTGATCGATACTGCTAACGTTTACGGCGCCACTCACCTGCATAACAATCCGTATATCAATGATGTCGAAGCTGATGAACATCTGGCTAAACTGTCATTCGTAGAAGGTTATCATATTGGTGATACATTGATCATTACTCGCAAGGGCGGTGAAGCTGTTAAACTGAGAATGGATACTCCCGACTTCAACGTAGCTAAGTTCGCTTTCCGTTATGTAAACAGTTCGGATAAGACATTCAAGATCCAAACACAGTATAAAGAATATGATCCGGAAGCTGATGCCGATGAAATCGACGATGCCGCTACCAACAACGGTTATCTGAAATGGGTGAACGGTACTTTGGCTGTAACCGGTACTTTCGAAAATGGTGATGTATTCGGTATCGAAGAAAACTACGAAGGTAATCCGACAGCAAACGAAGATATCACGACATCTTCAATCAGCGTAATCGCTAAAGAAGGTGCAGTAATCATCAAGGGTGCAGCTGGTAAGAAAGTTACTATCAGCAACGTACTTGGTCAGACTGTTGCTAATGCAGTGATTACTTCTGATGAAGCAACGATCACTGCTCCTGCAGGTATCGTAGTAGTAGCCGTTGAAGGCGAAGCTGCAGTGAAAGCAATCGTAAAATAAGAAATTTTTTATAATCAATAATTTTAAATTGACGGCGCGGTGGGCGGTTCACGAACCGTCCCTACCAATTACCCTGCGACAGGCGAACAAGCAGTCAGTATTAATACTAATAATAGTGAAAATAAAGTTCTTCTGTTCTGACTCCTGTGAAGGGTGACGACAGGCAAAACAAGTTTCCTCCGGAAAAGCTCCGGGGGAAACTTTTCTGTTTATCAGCGAATTGTTCTCTTCTTACGGCAACTTCCCGGCTCATTTTAATATTCCGTTGCAACTTTTGAACCGTTGAAATCATCATATAGGTCTGGCTGATCTGACACCTTATGGGACCGATATGCGACCGGGATTGAATATCGGTGTTGCCGGTGAGTATCGTTTCTCGTCGTGTTTTGCGGTTTGAGCGACTCTATGTATGATAATATATCCAATAATGGCGTGATACAAATCAATGTCGGTTGGTATTTTAGTCTGAAATAAGAACTTCACAAAATATTTATTCGATCAAAAGCTTTGATTCCGAACAAAAGCAGTATGTTTACAATGTAAATGCAAATACCGGTGTTTTTAAAAAGATAAAACAATGAAGAAAAGATTAATCTTATCGGTGCTGCTTACCGCTTTCCTTTGTGGAAGCAGCGCTTTTTCCCAGACGAAAGTAATCGCTCATCGCGGCTATTGGGACTGTGAAGGTTCTGCGCAAAATTCTATCACGGCGTTGAATAAGGCACACGAAGTAGGTGTTTATGGTTCGGAGTTCGATGTTTTGATCACAGCAGACGGCATACCTGTTGTCAACCACAATGACAGTATCCAGGGATTCTGTATCGAAACCTCTCTGTATGAAGAGATAAAAGATTTGAAACTAAAAAACGGGGAAGTACTTCCTACCCTGGAAGATTACCTGATACAAGGCAAGCAGAATAAAGGTACGCAACTGATCCTTGAAATAAAGCCTCACAAAAGAGTAGTCAATGAAGACCGGGCGGTAACGGCTATCCTGGCCCTGGTACAGAAATATCAACTGGAAGACCATGTGGAATATATCTCTTTCAGCATGAATATCTGTAAGGAGTTGATCCGTCGTGCTCCGGCTGCACAGGTGGCTTACCTGCGTGGTGAAGTTTCGCCGGCCGATCTGAAAGTCTTAGGATTCACCGGTCTGGATTATCATTATAAGGTATTCGAGAAAAATCCGACCTGGATTCAGGAAGCAAAAAATGCCGGGCTGACCGTCAATGTCTGGACAGTGGATGATCCGGCAGTGATGCAGTCGATGATCGAACAAAATGTCGATTTCATTACGACCGACAAACCGGAACAATTGAAGGAAATAGTAAAGAAAAACTGATAGTATTAGATCATACACATAAAGATCGAACAAATAGCTTTCACCTTTCACGGCTTCCAAATGTTTGTATATCATGAAGTTGTAGTGAAACGTACTCTTTCGTGGAAAAAGCCTTGCAGTTTTCGCCCGCTACACAACGGAAACTGTCCGGATTGCAATGGGAGGCGGATGATGGATAACTGCCGCTGCCGAAAAGGACAGGTCTTTTGAAATGTTAAGACAGGACTTTTGACTTTAAAACAAGGGACTTTTGAAATCAAAAGACCTGTTTTTTTTCTGAAGAAACAGTTTTGTTTGTGTGAAACGGCTACCGTCACTGCAATTTGCTGTTTGTTAGCAAGATACACAAAGGTGACAGGTGAAGGGTATAGAGATCGGAGTGACCAAAGGACTAAAGGAAGGACGTAAAGAAGGCATTTATTCCGTAGCAAGAGCCATGAAAGAGAAAGGTCTTTCTCTCTCTCTTGACTTTAGTCACATCACGGTGTGTGTGAAAATCGGATTTGTGTGTTAATTAGGGCATTTGGTGCTGCTTTTGTCCGATTTGGATAAGATACTTTGATCGGATAATTAAAAAAGCTGAAAGTTTATTTATCATTAGAAAAAGTATTTATATATTTGTAACGATCAAAATATTAGATAGTTAACTATGTGCTGTCGGACCTGCGTCCTATGAAAATCAGGATAACAAGGAGAATTTATATAGAACTTTATTTTAGTATTACTTAAATTATTGATTTATGAGTAAAACAATTACTTCGTTAATTGCCAGTCTGTTGCTGGCTTTCAGTGTTACATCGAATGCATTGGCTCAGATAAATGAGGGAGGGCATAGAACTCTTTTTCGCCCTACTAATGTAATGAGTGCAGAAGATGTTGACAAAGGTGTAAATCATTTCGAAACAGGTAAGTGGTATCAATTGGTAAATGAAGAAGGTAAACTATTGGTACAGTATCGTCATTTGGCTTATGTCGGTGATGCTTCTAATGCATTGATCTTGAAGTTGGAAGAACCGGGTAGTGTTCCTGTCAATTATTCTTTATGGTCAATTAAGGTATCTGAAGATGGGAGTAGTGGGAAAAACTTTGTATTTGTCAATAAAGAAACAAATATGGAATTGGAGTATGGGCATGTAAAGGCTTATACTCAGGAAATGCTTGACAATAGTTACTATGGCGCTAAATCCTATCTTGGCGGTTGTATACAAAATTGGACTTGGTATTCAACGGATAAGCAAGTGGATGATTTTGATTATGCACCTTTGTATTCTTATTTCAGTAATCAGGACTCGGTTGTTGTTTTACAAGAGAATATGTATTCTTATGGGGGGGAAATCTTGGCCAGAAAGTTCTCAAAAAAGGAGGCCGGTGATAATATGAGCGATATTCTTAGTGATATTGTTAAAGTAAAACCGATCCTGGCAGGAGGTATAATTTTAACTGCCAATCTTGTAAATGAGATGGTGGATTTTCAGTATAGATATCCGTGGTTAGGAGCAACTAATACAGTACAATTTGATGCAACAGTTAGACCAACTGTAGAAAGTCCGTTATTAAGTAATAAATTTGTAGCGGTGGATAACGATGGTAGTTATTTTCCGGGAATAAATAATGAAGATGTAAAGTTAGGGCTTGAAAATAATGAAGGTTGGCAATATGTGAGATTGCAGGTCCCGGGTGAAATGGATGAAGAGGGAGATTATGAATCTTATTCTACTTTATATGTAGGAACTGAATACTATGAGAATAGTAGCAAGGAATTGAAGTTGGAACTTATGAAGGAAGATCTTGATGCTGCTAATATGCCAACTGATATTCCTGGTTTAACGGAGAAAGCCTGGATTGCCCGCTCTCTTTTCAAATTTACTTATTATCCTTCTGAAGATAGTCTGGTGATTGAACCAATGAATGCTTTACAAAGGGATCCGACCAGCAATACGTGGGTAAATGCTGATTATGCATTTAACTCGACCAATAATGACCAGGTAGCCATTAGGGCGGCAACAGGTGGTGGTGCTCCTGAACATAACGACACCTACGGACCGGTTGTGATCCGTTTGGCTTATCTGACTGGAGGATCCTCTGTTATCACTGCTAAAAATGCAGAATTAAATGGTGGTTATGAATTCCCCGGTTCTCTGCAAACCCGTTTCATCTTTAAAGATCGTAACTTCGGCTACCTGACACGTACTACGCTGCCGGAAGGGTTGTATTTTATCAAGAGTACGGACAATGGTAAAAATGTTGTAGCAAACTTGCAGGGACGGCTGATGTTCGATGCTCCGGAAGATGATCAGAATTATGACGATATGCCGGCCACAATGTGGGTTATTAAGCAAACAGGCTGTGGAGACAGGGCAACTGTCGCTATTTATAACCGTGAATATGCATTCGATTATACCACTCTGTATGACAGAGATGATCCATCGGTAGACCTCAGGATGGGATATGAGTATGATAACTGGAATATATGCCAGGAAGAGATGCCTGTTTTTGAAGGTCAGTTATATAAAGACAAAGATGGTAATATATTCCTGATCGATGAAAATTATCAGGGATTTGAGAAAACAGGCTGTAGTTACGGTTGTAACTGGATGCTGAATAATCTGGATAACTATAGCTTTATTCCGGTAACGGATGAAGAGGCACTGGCAAGTGAACATCACGGTTACAAGCATCTTGATCAGGAATCACTGCTTTATACGAAATATCGCTTAAATTATAACCTGTTTGCGAACGGTAACCTCTATCTGAATGTTGTAGATAACACATTTATGCCGATAGAGAGCCAGTCTACCACTTATGAGCTGGAAATTGCTCCGGAAGACTTTAAAGCAACTGATTATGAGTTCGGTTACGGTGTGAACATTGCCGGTTTGCCGCAATTGTCACGTACGGCTTATGTGTTGAAAGTCAGTGATAAGAATCTTATTGACAACGATAAGATGTATATTGCTTTGGTAGAAGAGTATGGTAAAACAGCCCATTATCAGCCGATGAGCCGCGATGATATTGAAGCTGGTAAAGGCAAGTTAGGTGTGTTCTATCTGAAAGCCGACCAGCGCAAAGAAGATGAAAAATGTTATATCTTGATTGATATCTTTAATAATAAGGTGAACGATTGTAATGAATGTCCTGATCCAAATCCTGTCCTTCCTAGCAGTATACGCTTACGTAATACTCCGGATCCGGGTGATGAAGACTGTGATGAGTGCGAAGAATGCTACATCCCGAAATATTCTTATGCATTCAATGGCTGGAGACAAGCTCATTGTATAGATGGTGTCGGCAGACTGAGCATTACAAAACTGGATAAGGAGCCGGAAGATCGTTCGTCTGCTTTTGCAGTGATCACTGACAACCGTCCGTTATATATGGATTTGGGTGAAGAAGGTAAGAGTGTCAATATCTTCCGTGGAAGAGGAACAGGTTCTGAATATCTGTTCGAAGATACTAACAACCAGAGCAATGCTCCGCAAGTTGTTAAGGGCTTCGGTTACCTGGGTATGACTGCTGAAAAGATCAAACCGATCGGTGACGGTAAAACAACCGCTCTGTATGCTGATTACGTGGTAAGTTCTACAGACCGTATGCCTCAGTATCTGTTTGTTGTACGTCCGGATTCTGTGAAAGACGGTAAATGGTGTGACGCACACGGATACAATCCGGGCTGTGAGCATGAAGGCGATTATAACGGTTATCTGGCAGGCAGCTTCCTGATCAACCTGACTGACTCTGTTCAGGGCGGAACTAATATGTTGAACAATCCTGACGTTTACAAATGGCAGTCTTACACTCGCCTTGGATTCGTAGAAGGTGTTCACCAGGTAGAAGGAGAAAATGAATATCTGTATATCCTGAAGAACGGTCTGAAGTTGGCTGATCTGAAGAATAAAGACGGTGTTCTTGATCCTCGCGACCTGAATGATGCCAGCAAGTTCGAAAAGAAAGACCTGACAGGCTTGCACAAAAACTATGCATTCTCTCTGCGTTACACGGATGATGACCATAAAGATTTCTTATTGGAATCTAATAAGGAAGGTGTATCACAGGTAGCATCCTTCAAGGGTGCATGGGTGAAGATCCACAACGGAGTTCCAGTATTGGCAGAATACGAAGTCGATAACGGCAATCACCAGGATGATGACGATAAGATGAAAGAACTTATCAACCAGTCTCAGATATTCAATCTGGAAGAAACGGATGATTTTGCAACGTCTAACGATGAGATCTCTGCGTCGGAAATCCGTATTGTTGCCGGTAAGTCTTCCGTAACGATCCAAAATGCAGCCGGAAAGGTTGTTTCTATCACGAACGTATTAGGTCAGCCTCTTGCTAAACAGGCTATTGCTTCCGATAATGTGACAATCCCTGCTCCGCAAGGAATTATCATTATCAGCGTGGAAGGAGAAGCTGCTGTTAAAGCAATTGTTCAGTAAAGCATGAACAGGTTATCCTTCTGCCACAAGGGATAGGATAGCTTTGGAAAACAATAAAAAAGAAGTCTCCCCGGTTATTTACCGGGGAGACTTTTCTGTTTATCAGCGAATTGTTATCTTCGTGCAAAATTTCTAACATAAACAAATAATAATGAAAAGAACACTGCTAAGTCTTGCTACAGCCGCTTTGTTGTTTACCTCTACGTCTTGTGCTGACAAGACCTGTGCGACAGCGGACAAAGAACTCGCCTTGATCCCCGTGCCACAGGAAATGACTGTCGGCTCGGATTGTTTCACACTGACCCGTAGAGCTGCAATCACGTTGGATACTTCTAACGAAGAGCTGAAAGGTATTGCCCGGTATTTTAATGAGAAGATTGCTCCGGCAGCCGGTTTTGAACTTCCTGTTGAGAAACACGGAAAGATCGAGTTCAAACTTACAGACGATGCTGCATTGGGTGATGAAGGATATCACCTGAAAGTGAAACATGGCGATATTCTCTTGACTGCCAATAAGCCTGTCGGTATTTTCTATGGCGTGCAAACATTGTTGCAGATGCTTCCGGCTGAGATCAAAAGTATGACTGAACAACCTAAAGATAAGAAATGGACGATTCCCTGCGTCGATATTATTGATAAACCTCAATTCGCTTGGCGTGGGATGATGCTGGACGTCAGCCGCCACTGGTTCAATAAAGAAGAAGTCATGAAGTTTATCGATGAACTGGCAGAGTACAAGATGAATGTTTTCCATTGGCATCTGACAGACGACCAGGGATGGCGTCTGGAGATAAAGTCATTGCCGAAACTGACGGAAGTAGGAGCCTGGCGTGCTGACCGTGTAGGCGACTGGTGGGGACGTGAACGTGCTCAACAGGGTGAAAAAGCCACTTATGGCGGTTTCTATACCCAGGAAGATGTCAAGGAAGTGCTGGCTTATGCCGCTCAACGCTTCGTTCGTGTTATTCCGGAAATAGACGTGCCAGGTCATGGGGTTGCCGCTTTGGTCGCCTATCCGGAGCTGGCTTGCATGAAAGCACCGGATGCAGTCAATGTAGGAAATAAATTCTATGGAGAAGATGAGAATACACTTTGTATCGGTAAAGAATCGACTTTCGAGTTTATGGATAAGGTGCTGACGGAAGTGGCGGCACTTTTTCCCGATGAATATATCCACATCGGCGGCGACGAATGCTTTAAAGGTTTCTGGCATAAATGTCCCCGTTGCCAGGCTCGTATGAAAGCGGAGAATCTGAAGAATGAAGAAGAATTGCAAAGTTACTTTATCCACCGGATGGGTGATCTGCTGAAATCGAAAGGAAAGAAACTGGTCGGCTGGGACGAGATACTGGAAGGCGGTCTGGCACCCGATGCCAATGTGATGAGCTGGCGTGGCATGGATGGTGGCATCAAATCGGCTAAAGCCGGTCATCATGTGATCATGACACCGACGCAACATTGTTACCTGGATTTGTATCAGGGAGAGCCTTCTGTAGAACCCGCCACTTATTCCATGTGCCGTCTGACGGATTCGTATAGCTTCAATCCGGTACCGGAAGGCGTTCCGGCTGAAATGGTTCTGGGCGGACAAGGCAACATCTGGGGAGAGGCGATTCCTACTTTCCGTCATGCAGAATATATGGCATGGCCGCGTGGCTGGGCTTTAGCGGAAGTGTTATGGAGCGGTCCGGCACAAACTAACTGGGAGAAATTCTGGCCGCGTGTCGAACGTCATTTCGTACGTGCCGATCAGGCAGGTATCAATTACGCTCGTAGTATGTATAATGCGATTGTCACCCCGTATCTGCAGGATGGCGTGTTGCAGGTGGAACTGAGCAGTGAGATTGCAGGAACCGATATTTACTATACATTCGATAATACGGATCCGGACTGTTTCACTCCGAAATATAGTGAGCCGTTGAGTATCCCGAAGACTGCCAGCAGACTGCGTGTTATCACCTATCTTAACGGTAAGCCGTCTGGCAAGCTGATCTCCCTGACTATAAAAGAACTGGAGAAGCGTGCCGAGTCTGACAAAAGAACGGGACATGGTAATCTGACTGTTGACTAATAAGGGTTTGGCGAGTCGTTTGTAGTAAGTTTGTAATAGTTTGTTTTCACCTTTGTAACAAGGATGAAACATATGTGAAACAGAAAAGCGTTTTCTTTGCAACCGGAAACAGTGATGTAACACATTTTTCACCGCAACCAACAAAGTCAGGAATGAAGAAAATGAAATTAACGGCGCTTCTCCTGTTGGCGCTTCTCCCCTTTTTTGCGGGAGCACAGAACACGGAACAATTAGAAACCCGCATCGACTCGCTTGCGGAAGAGACAGCGACGCTGGATAAGATAGTGAAAGGGCTGAGCAAATTTAAAGTCTCTGCCTATATTCAGGGGCAATACCAATATGGACAGGAAGATGCCACCCTGAAAGTCGGCGATAAGAACGAACATGAAGACAAAGGTTTCAACCGCATCGGTATCCGTCGCGGACGACTGAAATTTGAATACAACGACGGTATCGGTACCGGAGCCGTACAGATCGAAGCGAACGACAAAGGTGTCAGTTTCCGCGACTTGTATATCGGCATCAAAGATCCCTGGACGAAGCGCAGCCAGCTGATGGCGGGTGTTTTCAACCGTCCTTTCGGTTATGAGATCGGTTATTCGACCAGCGGACTGGAATCTCCCGAACGTGCCACGATCATTCAGTACTTTTTCCCGGATGAACGCGACCTGGGAGCCATGTTGACTCTCCGTACTAAAAAGGAAAGTCCTTTGGCTTTCCTTCGTTTGGATGCAGGTCTATTTGCCGGTAACAGTATTAACCGCGAAACCGACAGCCGCAAGGACTTTATCGGTCGCCTGGGTGCAGAGAAAGCAATCGGCAACTGGGGAAAGTGGGGAGCCGGCTTCTCTTATTATAATGGTGGCGTTTACAATCCGACAACGGATGCATATGAGATGGTAGACAAACGCTTCGTTAAGGTAGACAAAGGGGAAACGGGTACGTATATGAAACGTGAATATCTCGGTTTGGATGCCCAGTTCAGCTATCTGAGTTCATGGGGTATGACTACTCTGCGTGCGGAAGGTCTTATCGGTACACAGCCGGGGATTGCCTCCAGCAGTAAGAGTCCCAATACCGGTACGCGTCCGGAAAACCTGCCGGAGAATGCTTTGTTCAAACGCCCGTTCATCGGTTATTTCTTCTACCTGGTGCAGGACATCGGAACTTCTCCGTTCTCTGCCGTGTTCAAGTATGACGTATACGATCCGAACACCAAACTGAAAGGCAACGAGATCGGTCAGGAAAACTCCAATACCTCCAAAACGGACCTGGCACAAAGCACATTCGGTATCGGAGCTCTCTACCGCTTCAACAAACATATCCGCGTACAGGCTTACTACGAATTTAACTTCAACGAGAAAAGCGACTTCGTAAAAGGCTATGAAAAAGACCGCAAGGATAATGTGCTGACGGTTCGTTTGCAGTATAAGTTCTAAAACAGGTCGGAATGTGAACCTGTCCGGACTAATTCCAGTATTTTCAATCCATGATCGATTGAATAAATAAGAAGCCAATCAGGTGTAATATGACACTCTCTGAACCCGGAGTAATCTCCGCTCAGAGAGTGATCTTTGTTTTTAACAGGTAATGCTTCTCCTTTGCTCAGGATGGAGATCACTTCGTTTAACTTAGACTCGTCAAGGTTTCGTTTCCGGGCTAGTTTAAGGTCTTTCAGATATTTCCGGGTAAATTCAATTGCGTACATGCTCACTTTACTTTGTTAAGGTAATCGTTGAAATCGTTGCACTTAATAGTATTCCCTTTTTTTATATCATCCATTGCTTTTCGGGTTTCGGCATTTGGTTCCTCTTTTTTCACTGTAATGTGCTTTATTCCGCGTAGCAAGGAAAGGGCTTTTTTTATATCCGGCAACTTAACCGAATCGTCTAATGTAATAATTAGCTGTGTCATGATAAACTCCTTTCTTTTGTGAATTGCAAATATACGTTTTTGTTTCGGAAAAACAATATCACTCTCATCTTCATACAAATGTAATACCTGTTTCACGTCGTTGAAATACTCCTGTACTTACTTTGCAGTAAGAAAATTAATTCAATAAGAGTAATGAAAAAGACGATTCTTTTGGCTGCTATGGCCATCGGTTTATTTACAACAAATGTATTTGCACAGAAGATCAAAGGAAGTGATACTTGTCTGCCCGTCAGCCAGACGGAGGCCGAGAATTTTATGAATAAGCATAAAGGCACTAAAGTGACCGTAACGGGTGGCGGCTCGGGTGTCGGTATCTCTGCTCTCATGGAAGGAACGACCGATATTGCGATGTCTTCCCGTAAAATGAAATTCGATGAAAAAGTCCGTCTGCAGGAAGCAAAGAAGAATGCAAAGGAGGTGGTGATCGCTTATGATGCCCTGGCGGTAGTCGTTCATCCCTCCAATAAGGTAGACAACCTGACCCGCGAACAGTTGGAAGGAATCTTCACCGGCAAGATCAAGAACTGGAAAGAAGTAGGCGGAGCCGATATGAAGATCGTTGCCTATTCGCGTGAAACCTCTTCCGGTACCTATGAGTTTTTCAAGGAAAGTGTATTGAAGAACAAGAATTATATGAACGGTATCCTGAGTATGCCCGCGACAGGAGCCATCATCCAGTCGGTAAGCCAGACAAAAGGTGCTATCGGCTACGTCGGACTGGCGTATGTCAATAAAGACGTAAAACCGCTTCATGTCTCTTACGATGCCGGAAAGAATTATGTGGAACCTTCTTTTGCCAATGCAAAGAATAAGACCTATCCGATTGTCCGTCCGTTGTTCTACTATTACGAGGCAAAAAACGAAGGTCCTGTGAAACCGTTCATCGATTATGTGTTGTCTGCTGAGGGACAGGAAATTGTGAAGAAAGTGGGTTATATCCCGGTTAAATAGTTTAGTCTTTAAAGGTTTTGCTTTGGTTTTAGTCGTAAAGGACTGATGTTGTTGCACAAAAAAGATATACGTGTGCAATAATATTAGTCCTTTTTGCACATCATTTGGTTTATTGTGCTACCTTTGCTGCGTATTTATAAACTATATAAACTTACATGAAGACATTAACAATCGGAGATCTCAAACCCCGTTTCCCAATTATCCAAGGTGGGATGGGCGTAGGAATATCTCTATCCGGCTTAGCCTCGGCCGTTGCAAATGAAGGTGGGATTGGCGTTATCTCCGCAGCCGGTCTCGGACTTTTATATAAGAAATTATCTCCTAATTACACTGAAGCCGGCAATTTGGGCTTGGCTGAAGAGATCCGTAAAGCCCGTGAAAAGGCAAAAGGTATCATCGGTGTAAACGTCATGGTCGCCTTGTCAGACTTTGCCGAACTGGTGAAGACCAGTATCGCCGAAAAGGTGGATATTATCTTCAGTGGTGCAGGTCTGCCGCTCGACTTACCCTCTTTCCTGAAGAAAGACAGTGTGACGAAGCTCGTGCCCATCGTATCGAGTGCACGTGCCGTACGCATCATCTGCGAGAAATGGAAAAACAACTACGACTACCTGCCCGACGCTGTCGTGCTGGAAGGTCCGAAAGCCGGCGGTCACCTCGGTTACAAGGAGAACCAGCTGGAAGACGAACATTTCTCGTTGGAAGAACTGCTGCCACAGGTTGTGCAGGAAGTATCTGTTTTCGAACAGAAATACAACAAGAGTATCCCGGTAATTGCAGCAGGAGGCATTTATACGGGTGAAGATATCAAACGCATGATGGACCTTGGAGCATCGGGCGTTCAATTAGGAACCCGTTTCGTCACGACTACCGAGTGTGATGCTTCCGACGCTTTCAAGGAAAGCTATATTAAAGCGGAAGAGAAGGACATCGAGATCATCAAGAGCCCGGTCGGTATGCCCGGTCGTGCGATCCATTGCAACTTCCTCGAAAAGGTGAAAGCAGGGATCAAGCAACCGAAAGCGTGTCCTTTCAACTGCATCAAGACGTGCGACATTTCGCGAAGTCCTTATTGCATCGTCACGGCTTTGTACAATGCTTTCAAAGGAAACTTTGAGAACGGATATGCCTTTGCCGGAAGCAATGCCTGGAAGACCAGCCGCATCATGTCGGTACGCGAGACGATCAACGAACTGATCAACGAGTGGAAATCGAAAGAATGATTTTTTCTACTTATATGAATATAAAACCCCGGTAGACGTGATGTTTACCGGGGTTTTATTATTTTAAGGGCTGTAACTAATACGACCTTTTTCGCTACCGATGCCGGGTCGAAAGATTCATTTTCATTGTTCTTTCAGCCAGTTGCTCAACCCTTCCTGGTTTTCGGCTGCGGCTTTGACACCAGCATTGGCAGCCTTGCTGAAATATTCGAGTGCTTTCTGATACTCTTTTTTCTTGGCGTAGGCTACACCGAGGTTGTTCCAGGCTTCCGGTGTGTTGATCTTTTGCAGACGTTCGATGCCGGCTTCAGTAGCTCCGCGTTCGATCTCAAGAGCGGCAGTATTCTGCTGTGCAACCGGATCGGTCGGATAGAGGCGTACGGCAATATCGAATACCTCTTTGAATTCCGGGCTGTCTTTCGGGTACGTATTGGCTACCACGAACATTTCGTTCAGACTCAGATACTGAGGTTTCGTCTTGATCACCTGTTTGGCTTCGTTCACATCGAACGGACGAGCAATGTAAGCCAGCGTATAGTCGATACGACGCAGGGCAGGATAATAATCGTCCAGCAACATGCGGTACGTACGTCCTCCGTTCAGGGCTTTGAGCTGTGCCTTACGTTTATTGATGTCGGAGATATCCAGTACTTTCAGGATTTCATCGCGGTCGGACAGGTTGGATGCTTTGATCGTGTTGCGCAAACCGATCCAGTCTTCACCTTCCCAGTTTACCTTCATCAGCGACGGGTTCATATCTTCCTTATCTTTCATGTAAGCGGCAAATGCCTTGGCACGGCTTTCCGACAGTTTCATATTATAGTCGTAGCCGCCTTCCGGTGAAGCATATCCTGTGATATTAAACTCTGTGAACTTCAGGTTCTTGTCGTTACGTACTTCATTGACGATCTTATTTACGCTTTTCAACTCGGCGGCGTTATTCTTGAAGTCATGCAGCAGGACAGATTTGCCTACTTCGAAGTTCAGATAAGCCGAGTGTGTTTCACTACGCTGTTTTACCGGTTCTGCCGGAGGAGTCACATAACTCAGTTCGTAAGTCGGTGCAACTACCGGAGGCAATATGCGTGATGACAACGGAGTGATGTTGCTAGCTACATCACAGGATGCACATCCGGTCGTATTCGCCTGCATCACGAGCGAGGCGTTACGCATCCAGCTCTCGTAAGGTACGGTCAGTGTCATAGGGATCGATTCCACTTCGTTTTTCTTGTGGCGGAAGATCACGGTCGGTGTCTGTGCGAACGGTTCGGCACCGAAAGACATTTCACGGTTGAGTGCCTTCATACGTTTCTTGCCGGTAATAACAAACGGGTCGAACTTGACTGTATTTGCTTTGTCTGCCGATTGAAGCACCGGGGTGATGATTACCATGTTCTGCGATTTCAGGTTCATGTTTGTGAGGTTGGCAGTCGTCGACAATACAACCTCGCTGCCTTCTTTCTTTACTTGCAGGTCGCTGTATGCTATACCGTCCGGGCTAACAGTCTGCGCTTGCATGCTTCCATACGTGGTGCACAACAAAACGGTAGCAATATAAAATAAATTCTTCATTTTACTTACTTGATTTTAGTAGTTGATAAATTAGTGGATAAAATAGATAAAGGAGATAGACGCTTTCGTCACACCCCAGTAATTGTGGTTACCTGTTCGAAGTTTCGGCATGTCTTTGCCTTTTGCGTATTCGTCGTAATGCATACGGGCGTAACCGGCACCGATCTCACCTTCGATACCCCAACGTTTGTTCAGGATCCATTGATGACCGATACTTACTCCGCCGCCATACATATAACCGTCGTATCGATGGTCGCGCAATTTCTTGAACATGTCGAACGGCAGCTTGAATCCGGCTACGTCATATTGTCCGCCCAGTGCGTGAACTCCGATGAACGTTCCGTTGAACTTTTCGCAAGTCCAGAACCGTACACCTGCATGGGCAAGCCAGTGCTTGAATTGTTTGTCGTTACTAAACTCAAATGGGTTGTAACCCGCAGAAAGGTCCATTGTGACCTTTTTTCCCAGTCCTACTTCCAGACCGAGGTTTGGAGTGGCGGTGGCATCGTAGACGATATTATTCTTTAATGCAACATGCTGTGCGCTAGCATATAAAGAAAGGAATAACGTTGCTCCTATTAAAAAGAATTTCTTCATATGATATTCATTATTGGTGATACTCATCAATGTAACATGCATAGATACGCGAAAGTTCGTAGTAGTTAAAAAAAAAGGGTGAATAATTAAGAATAATTAGGGTAAATAGGGGGAGTTGTCTCCGTTATTTCCGTCATTCTTTTAAAGCCCAGTTTGGAAAAACTCCCCAGGAGTATAGAGCCGGATAAATGAGTAGGCACCGGACAAAAGACCGACAGGCACCCGTTCATCAACGGGTGCCTGTCGGTCTTTTAACGGATGCTGGTCGTCTGGATCAGCTATGAGGTCTTTATTTTTTCAATTCAGCAATTCCTACTTCAGAGATGGAAGCATTGCCGGAAGTGATTACGATTCGGATATCACTGGCTGTTGTACCTTTGAACCGGTAGCTTTTCAGCTCGTTGGTCGCTTCAATCTTTCCCGAATAAACGGTCAGGAACTGGCCGCCGCCACTGGAAAGCTGTATCTCGAAAGCGGCATCTGTACTCTTTTCTTTCCATGCGATGGAGATACGGTTGGGAGATGCATTGTTTTCAAGGGCGAATGTAATGGATTCTCCTTTTCCGGCACTCCAGGCGGTTGAAAAATTCTTATCCAGGACCTGTACCGCTGTTTCGGGCGAAGTACTGGCATTCACCGATTTACCAAAACCGGAAGTGGTGGCTACGCCCGAATCGCTTTTTCCATATTTTATCACGCGGATACGTTCATTCAGCCGGATATCTTCTGACGAGGCTCCTACCATAATCTTGAAATCTCCCGGTTCAACCACCCATTGGTTCTCTTTATTATATAACTGTAGTTCGCGGGGATGGAGGATGAAAGTGACTTCTTTGGTTTCTCCCGGTTCCAGCCCGACACGTTCGAATCCGCAAAGTTTCTTTTCGTAGGTCGTTACGGAGCTGAGCAGATCGCGCACATATAATTGGGCAACCTCGTCACCAGCCCTTTTCCCCGTGTTCGTAATTTTGCATTTGACCGTCACTTCCTGGTTTGGAGTGATGACAGCCGGGTGCACAGTGATGTCGGAATATTCAAAAGTAGTATAACTTAGTCCGTAACCGAACGGATAGAGCGGACCGTTTACACGTGACATATTTCCTTTCATACCCGGATTATGCCCGCCGTCTATCTGTGCCGCAGGTTTACTCGGGAAGTTAAATGGTATTTGTCCGACTGTCTTCGGGAAAGTGACGGTCAGTTTACCTCCCGGGTTATAATCTCCGAATAGGGCATCTGCAACGGCTATACCGCCCTGTGAGCCGGGATACCATGCTTCGAGTATGGAAGGAATGAACTTGTCCGCCCAGTTGATTGAAAGCGGACGACCGTTGACCAGTACCAGGATAACCGGTTTTCCGGTGGCTGCTACTGCTTCCAGTAATTCCTGTTGCCGTCCCGGCAGTTCCAGGCTGGAACGTGATTTGTTTTCTCCGCAGGTCCGGGTGCCTCCACCCAGAACTATGACAACGGCATCACTTTTTCGGGCGTTTTCTACGGCGAGGTCGATCTCTTTCTTTTCCTCATCACTGAGCGGGAAACGCATCAGTTCAGACTCCGGCCAGTTTGGGTCTACCAGGTCGCATCCTTTTGTGTATAGAACTTCCGTGCCGGGTTTGACCTTGTTGCGGATGCCATCCAGGACAGTTGTGACTTCTACGGCTAACGGGCCATAATGGGTCAGGGCAAAAGACTTTTCATCGGCATTGGGACCGCAAACGGCTATTTTGCTGATTTTATTCGCATCCAGAGGTAGCAGATTGTCTTTATTCTTCAGTAAGACCAGGGATTCTTTTGAAGCCTGTAAAGCTATTTGTTGATTTTCCGGGCTGTTCACTTCTTTGTCGGCTTGTTTCAGGTCGGTCTGGTACGGATTGTCGAATAGTCCGACAAGGAACTTAACCCGCAGGATATCACGGACACGGCTGTCGATCGTTTCCATGCTGATAGCTCCCTCTTTGATCAGCTTGCGCAACGGCAGGACATAAGAATCGGGCGAACGGAAGGTACAACGTATGTTCAAACCGGCTTCAACACTTTGAAGAACGGCTTCTTCCATATCTTCTGCCGTATTATGTTTGGAATACAGGTATTCTACGGCATCGCTGTCTGATACCACATAGCCGCGAAATCCCATTTCACCCCGCAGACGGGTTGTCAGCCAGTAATAGCTGCTTTGAACGGGAAAGCCGTCGTAGTCATTGTAAGAACTCATGACTCCTAAGATTCCGGCTTCGCGAATTACCCGTTTGAATGGATAGACATGGATATTTTCGACCTCGCGCGGTGACATCTGCGGATCGACGCGCGACATCCCTTCACGTCCTCCTTTGTTGTTGCTGTAAGCTATATAGTGTTTTGACGTGGCTGCCACCTGATGGTCCTGTTGCATTCCTTTAGCCATTTGGATACCCAGTTCGGCTACCAGATAGGGGCTTTCTCCGTATACTTCTTCATAGCGGCCCCAGCGTTGGTCGCGTCCCACATCCAGGATGGGGGCATAAATATTGGTGTAACCCAGCAGGCGGCCTTCACGTCCGGTGATATAACCGATCTGGCGGATCAGGCTGCGGTTCCAGGTGTGACCCAATCCCAGCTGAGTCGGGAAATTGGTCGCTTTGAAACTTTCAACTCCTCTGATCCCTTCGTTCGTAAAGTCGGTAGGGATACCGAGGCGTGTTTCTTCGATAAAGAAACGCTGTACTTCATTCAAAGCCCATGCGTGGCGTGAAGCCGGCCATACATATGGATTGTCGGATGGCGGCAATCCCCATTGCTGGAAACCGTTCAGATGTTCATCGATGGCACCCATGCCGTCTTTCCACAACTGATTTTTCCATTCAGGGGTGGGCAGGTCGTCTTTCAGTACCCGTTTATAGCCGTATAAGGTTACCATTTGGCAGGTTTTCTCTTCGACCGTCATCTGTGACAATAGATCTTCGATACGGTTGTCGAGTGGAGCTGACGGGTCTTCGTAAATGTCTTTCTTGCCATTTTTGTTGAAGTCGATCCAACCTTTATGGTAAATAGCCTTGTTTGTTACTTTGTAAGTGTCCGGGATGCGGATATCTTGTAATGCTTTCTGCTGGGCCTGCAGGCAGGGAACAGCAGAAATCGTGAGACATAACAGCCAGGAAACAGTCGGTTTGTGTATCATGTTCTAATCTTTTAATATGCGTGTTCTGAATTGGTGGATTGCTTTCCGGAAACGGTCTGTCTGTTTCCGGTATCTGGTCTGGGAGGCGACATTTGTATTCTCTTCCGGATCGACGGAATGATCAAACAACATTTCTCCGGCGGACCGGCGTTCTTTGTCGGTCCATTCGGCATAGCTGTAATTACCGTCGACTACATTCGTCCCTTTTCCCCATTGGATAAAGGCAAATGCTTTTCCTTTACTTTCCGGATCTTTCAGAAGCGGGAGAAAGCTTTTACCCTGTACCGACTTCGGACAACTTATTTTACATGCCTGGCAGAGGGTAGGATAGATGTCGACAAATTCAACTATGCCGCGGGAAACTCCGTCGGATGTTCCGGGCATACGGACGATCAGGGGAGCCCGTGTGGCATGGTTCATCAGATTGTGCTTTCCCCAGAAAGTATGTTCACCCAAATGCCATCCGTGATCACCCACGAGGACGACGATGGTATTATCGGCCAGTCCCAAATTATCCAGCTCATCCAGAACCAACCCGATCTGTGCGTCGACGAAGCTGACACAGGCATAATAGGCATGCCGCGCTTCACGGTGAAAGTCGTCACTGTCAACATTCCCGGTCTGTGTGTACTGGAAAATCTCACGTGAACCGTACACCTGCTTAGGCAGGTCTTCCGGCAGATAACGGTTGTCGGCTGTAACGATCTCCTCTCGTTTGTATAGATCCCAATATTTCTTAGGTGCGTTAAAAGGGAGATGGGGGCGCCGGAAGCCTACTGCCATGAAAAAAGGTTTGTCACTATTTTGCAGGCGTTGTAAGTCGCTGATAACTTTGCGGGCGATTTTGTTGTCTTCATACAGACTGTCGGGTACATCAGCCGATTCGCAATACGGTCCCCGGTTGTTTTTGGGGTTCAGGTGCTTGCCTGATTCATCGTTCAGCCATAATTCCCATTTGTTATATTCCGCCCAGTCTTTGCTGTTTGGACTGATAGCCCAGGGTGCCTCGCTCCACGTACCTTCATGATCGTCGGTATTATGGAATACCTTACCGGTGGAGGTGGCGTAATACCCCTGATCCCTGAACGTTTGTGAGATGGGGATAGCCCAGGGAGCGTCTGTCTGTGCGTAGGTGTCGGCATCGATGAAGCGTTCCGGGAATTTGGGATATACACCTGTCAGAAAGCTGGCGCGGGAGGCTCCGCTGACGGGTACATTGCAGTAGGCGTTTGCAAAGACTGTGCTGTTTCGCGCTAACCGGTCGATATTCGGCGTTTTCACTTGTGGAGCTCCGTAGCATCCCAGTTCCGTCCGCAGGTCGTCTACGATCAGGAAAAGCACATTCGGCTTTTTTGCCTGAGCCTGTGCTGCCGCGAGGGCTGCACAGGAGGCGAGTACTATTAATCTGTCTGTCTTCATGGTATTTTATTTTTACCAGCCCGGGTTATTAGGCGCCAGGGCCGGATTCCGTTCGATTTCGAGGCCGGGGATAGGCCATAGATAATCTCTGTCTGCAAATATACGTTTATATCTTTCAGCTCCGGTCAGATCACAGTAAGTAAAGTTAAGTTTTTCTTTGGCTATACCCCATTTAAGGTGGTTCTGTTTTATCTGTTTATATCTTTAAGCTCTACCAGCTTGTTCACAATGGCATAAACCGTTAAGGCGCTGGCACTATGTACCTGTAGTTTACGGGCGATATTTCTCCTGTGCGTAATAACGGTGTGGGTAGAGAGGAAAAGACGGTCGGCAATTTCACGGTTGGTCATGCCTTTGACCACACAGACGACAATCTCTTTTTCGCGGGTACTCAATGTTTGTTGTTCATCCGATTCATCACCCTCTTCTTTTTTTGTGTGCAGGCGTTCCAGTTTATGCTTCAGTTCGTCGGCACTGTCGAAGATGCTGATCTGATCGTCATAATAACGGGTAAGGGAATGATCCGTGAGTGTATAAAGCAGCGCGAAGCACTTCATATCCGGGCATCCGGTCATCTCCTTTAAATGAGGGATCGTGAAATAACCCGGAATAGAAGGATTGATGATAAGAATATCCGGTTGGTGTGTCCGGAGATCCTCGGTAAGCGATTCGATGGTAGTTATTTCCGATACCTGGATGCGGAGACCTGGCAGGTGTTTCAGTATTGTCTCCAGGCCGCTACGGACAATAGCGGAAGGTTCAGCAATAACGATCTTCAAATAGGCGCTCATAGGTTGTTATTTAATTGTTTTTTCTAATGCAAGTATGGCAGGCATGAAAAGATAGTCTTCCACATGATTGTGGGAAGTCAGGTCCTGTTCCGTAGCAAAGATGTCGAACAAGACGCTGTTCAGTAAATTACTTCCGGGTCCCGGGTAATATTTGATCAGGATATTCTTCAGTTCGACAATTTTCATTTCTATCTGGTCATGCCGTTTCCGGAAGATAGAGATGTTATATTTCGGATCCTTTATCCCTTTCAGCAGGTCACGGACATACGGGAAAACAACTTTTTCTTCATATGACATATGTTTGTTTACCTCTTCGGCATATTCATCGAAGAAACGTTGGATAACGAAAGCAACGTCCTGCGGACATTCGCCGATCGATTCCAGAAGTTTTCTGCGCAGATGCGGAAGACGGAAGTTCAGGAAGTAATCGTGTGCATTATGGAGATAGGTGATCAGTGCCTCGATAGACAGACATTTGTCTACATTCATGACCGGGGCGGATACATCTTGTGTCAGGAAGTTGACGACTGTGAGAAAGGTACAGGCGTCGACACCATTTTGACGGCATACTTCTCCGATATTCTTTTCGCCGAAGCCCAGGGCAATGCCAAAACGGCTCATAACAAGAACCATCGGATAGTTCTCGCATATAAGATCACTCATTTTGTCGGTTTCCCTGTATTTTCCATTTTTATACATAAGCTATAATCGTCCTTTTTTGTTTTGGTGTTTGACTGTTCAAAGATACTTCTTTTTTGTCAGCCAATAGATACGTTATTATTATTCTATATTTGTTAGTGCTTTTTGGTTAGAATGCCGGATACTCCGGTTCATCGACGGCAACGACTGCCAGGCATTCTATTTCAACCAACCATCCGGATCGGCATACCGGGGCACGGACGATCAGGTGAGGCATGTTCCGATGATGGGTTTCCATATACTGTTTAACGCGGGCGAAATCGCCGGTATCCCGTATATAGACGATGGCCTGCATGATATCGTTTTGGTCGGCACCTGCTTCGTTGAGCAGGGCGGTGATATTTTCGATCATGCGTTCGGATTGTTTGATCACATCCCCCGGATGGACGATTTCGCCATACCGGTCGATGCTAGCCGTACCGGATACGAAGACATGGCGGCGGTCGCCATAGGTGATGGCAACGCCTCTTTCAAAAGTCACTCCGTATTCATAAGTCCGGCTCAGATGGTCGGGGGCATATAAGTATTGGATTTGTTCCCGCCCGATACCCGATACGGCATACGTATCCATGGTAACGAACACATTCGTGTCCTGATAACGGCCTTCAATGCCGGTACTGGCTATAAAATGAGTATTTTCCGTCAAGTTCTGTGTCGCGAATACCTCCTTGCGGGCTTTGACTACGCCTGGATAATTCACGTCGACGTTCTGTACGAATATCCAGGTCCGTATGCAGTTATTGGCCAGCGTGCAGTTGGCTGCTGTCAGTTGCATGATATAATCGCGGAAAATAAGGCGTGTCTGATATTCCGAATTGGCAGCCCGGTTGCATAGGTTGGCACCGAACAATTGGCGGTAACTGCCGTGACGTGCTTCAAACAGATTACTGGGAAGAACCTGTGTCTGTACGCCTGTCTGGAGCCATGCCCAAAGAGCTATTTTGGTCCCGTTCACGGGAGCCTGCTGTACGATGGATAAAGCACAATACGGATTGGAGCGTTCCTGTTCCATTAACAAGGCGGTTTGATTGGTAACGTCACTCATAAAGTAACGGCGGAATACCGCTGTCGGGTTACCCGGAAGTTCTTCGACACATTGGGTGTATGCCTGTAACAGATTATTTAATTGGGTAGGATAATCTTCCATATAATCTGTCTGCTGGAAGATGACATGATATTCCGTGATTCCCTTTTTAGTTTCGAATGAGGTGATCTGTACTTCTGTTTTGTTGTATTGTTTTATTGTTAACTCCATGGTATCTGATATCTATTATTGTTTCTTTTTCCAAAGATACAGTATATCAGTCTGAAGCCAAATTTTGGAGTGTGAAAAGAAAATAAAACTGATTTGTCATGCTTTTTTTATTTCATTCAGTTCGACCAGTTTGTTCACAATGGCATATACAGTCAGACCGCTGGCACTGTGGACCTGCAGTTTCCGGGCGATATTCCGCCGGTGCGTGATCACGGTGTGGGTGGATAGATATAAACGGTCGGCGATTTCCCGGTTCGTCATACCTTTGACAACACAGACAACGATCTCTTTTTCCCTCGAACTGAGTGTCTGCTGTTCTTCCTCCTCTTCTTGCGGCTCAGTAGATGCTTCTTCCGCATTCAGCCGCTCCAGCTTATGTTTCAGTTCGTCGGGACTGTCATAAATATTGATCAGGTCGTCATACGGGCGGAGCATGGCTTGATCGGTCGCCATGCAGGCGATAGCCAGGCATTTCATTTCGGAGCAGCCGCACTCTTCTTTCAGATGCTGTATCCCGAAATAGCCGGGAAGTGAAGGGTTGATGATCAGTACTTCCGGCCGGTGCATGCGGAGGCTTTCCACCAGGCATTCAGCCGTAGCTATTTCCGTCAGCTGGATATGCAACCCGGGCAACCGTTTTAGGATGGTAATCAATCCGCAACGGATAATGGAGGAAGGTTCTGCAACAGCTATTTTAAAGTTAGTGCTCATAAAGCAACGGTCATTTGATTGTTTTTTCAATGGCTAGTACAGCGGGAACGAAGAGGTAATCTTCTACCCGGTTATGAGAGGCCAGATCTTGTTCGGTGGCAAAGATGTCGAACAGGACACTGTTCAGCAGGTAATTGTCGGGTCCGGGATAGTATTTGAGCAGGATATTTTTGAGCTCCACGATCTTCATCTCTATCTGGTCGTGCCGTTTGCGAAAGATACTGATATTGTATTTGGTATCTTTCATCCCTTCCAACAGGTTGCGGACGTAAGGGAAGACGATCTTTTCTTCGTACGACATGTGTTTATGGACCTCGTAAACATAATCGTCGAAGAATTTGGTGATAGCGAAAGCGATGTCACCCGGGCAGCCGGTAATTGCTTCCGTCAGTTTGCGGCGGATATGAGGCAGCCGGAAGTTCAGGAAATAATCGTGCGCATTATGCAGATAGGTGATCAGCGACCCGAGAGAAAGGCAGTTGTTGATCTCGTTGATCGTGCCTGAAATCTCTTCCGAGAGAAAATTGACAACGGTAAGGAACGTGCAGCAATCCACCTCGTTCTGCCGGCATACATCCTTGATGTTTTTCTCCCCGAATCCCAGGTCGATACCGAAGCGGCTCATTACGAGAACCATGGGATAGTTCTCGCAAATCAAGTCGCTCATCTTGTCTGTCTCTTTGTATTTTCCTTGTTTATACATAGTTGTTGTATTTATGGTGTTTCATTTATAAACAGGGGTATTGCGGAAGGTCTGCCGGAATAACGGCGATACATTCCGTTTCAATCAACCATCCCGGACGACATACCGGTGCCAGTACGATCAGGTGCGGCATATCCGGGTGATGGGTGCGGATATAGCGGTTCACTTCCTCGTAATCTGCCGGGTCGCGGAGATAGACGATAGCCTGCATGATATCGGCAACGGAAGCTCCGGCCTCCTGCAACAGGACGCTGATGTTTTCCATCATCCGTTCAGTCTGTTTCAATATATCTCCGGGGTGAACGATCTCTCCCCGGTTGTCGATACTGGCTGTTCCCGACAGGAATATCTGTTTCCTGTCGCCGTACGAAACGGCTGTGCCCCGTTCAAAAGTGACGCCATATTCATAGGTCGGATTTAAATGGGTAGGGGCATAGAGGAATTGTATCTGTTCCGGTAGCAGACCGTCTACTGTATAGGCATCCATCTGCACCAGCACTTCCGGGTCGGCGTGACGGCCCTCTATCCCGGTACTGGTTATATAATGTGTTTTCTCCGTCAGGTTCTGTGTGATGAAAACTTCCTTGCGGGCTTTTACGACACCTGCATAGTTTACATCTACGTTTTGTACGAAGAACCAGGTACGGATGCAGTCGGCAGCCAGCGTACAATGCTGTTCGGTCAGTTGCAACACATAATCGTTCAATAACAGCCGGGTCTGGTATTCAGAGGTGGCCGCCTTGTTGTGTGCACCGCCGGTCCAGAGGTGGCGATACTTATTATGAGATGCTTCGAACATACCGGAATTGTAGGTTTCCGTAGTCATATCTGTTTGCATATAAGCCCATAGTGCTATTTTAGTACCGTTTAGCGGAGCTTGTTGTACAATCGATAATGCACAAAACGGGTTTTCGCATTCCCGTTCCATCAACCGTTCCGTCTGATTCGCCGCATCACTCAGGAAATACCGGCGGAATATAGCGACGGCTTTACCGGCTTCTTCTTTTGTTACTGTTTCGTATGCTTTTTGTAATTTATCCAGCTGTTCCGTAAACGGCAATGAAGGGTTGGTAACAGAAAATAGTATATGATATTCCGTTACCCCTCCCTTGCCTTCAAAAGAACAAATTTGAGCGTGTATAAAGTCTTGTTCGTATGTTTTTGTTTTGAATGCCATAATTATAAATTTATTCTTGGGCTCCCCCTTCGATCCAACTCTTCAAAAGAGAAATCTTTTCGGGTGAACCGGATAACAAATCATTATGATAATGGTTGCTCGCCCCTTCTGTCAGTACATCCATGATGAAGCTGTTATCTGCATCACCAGGCTTTACAAGCATTTTCCCTTCATTCGAAGAGTTCGCTTTTACATTGACCAAAGCACTGTAACTTTTTCCTTCAGTCAGATATAGACCATCTGCAGCACTGGCCCCGGCCCCATGACAGCCGGTACAGCTAGCATCAAAAATGCTTTTTTGTATGCCATTGAATAAACTCGCATTGACCGTACCTATATCCAGCTTTAGCGTATCGGATGAATCCGTAAAATCCGTTTGATAGAAACTGACAATACGTTTTCTCAATTTATTGATAACACAAACTTCTATCTGGTTGACTTCGTTTGAAATGCCTTTTAAAATAAGGTCCATCGAACCATCGTCTGCAGTTGTCACTGTTTTGGCGACCGCAGCATATTCATCATCCTTTTTAAATCCGGCGACAACAATCGTATAATCGCTGGGCCAGGTTTGAACACCCTGGATAGTAGCTGTAACCCTGGCTATGCCTCCCTCTATCTCTACGTGTCTGCCCTCGTCGTAAATTTTGCCGTCATCGCAGGAAACGAAAAGACAAGAGAATAGTAGCGCATTGATTATGAATGAAAAAAACTTTCTATTCATGGTGTGACAATTAGAATGTATATTGAAGCAAAACTGTTCCTGAATGCATAGCTAACCCTAGATCATCGTTATCACGATCAAGCTGTGTGTCATGTCCTGTACGTCCGATGAACTGATACATTGCCTGTAATTTCAGATTACATCCAGTAAAGAAATAGTTGAATCCGACTGCGGGCATATTCAGGAAACCGTTTGTGTCAACTCCGTTGCGGTTAAAGAAATCGTAGCGGGCCGTCGCTTGCAGGCGATTGGTTACAAAATAACCGCCTTGTACATATCCGCCCAGATAGTTATAACTTTCATCTATTTTCTGTCGTTTGGTGAAACCAACGTTCATATAATAGAGCTCTGCTCCCAGATAAAGACGGTTTTTCAACATGGCAAATTCTGCACCGGCACGGTAATCGTTTGTACTTTCATTTTCGCTTTCTACATTTAAAGACGTTGATAGGCCGAATAATATTTTATCTTCTTTCAGACGATTGGGGTTTCCTTGATTAGACGGCATAACACCTTTTGGCATGTAAGTAATACGTCCGGCATATAATAAAGAAGGGATATGCCAATCATCGCTGAATGTTTTTGAAGCCACGTTTACGGAGCTGCCTGTACCATTAAATATACCTACTTCATAGCCGAATTTTTCTTTGATTAATCCGTGGACTTCTACACCCAGGTCAAAACCTGTGCCGATATTGGGAGTTACGGCATTCAGTGAATAAGGTAGAATGACAGGTGCTGTCAGTGAAACAGGAAGAGTAGGCATCAGTGTCTCTCCTAATGTTGTCAGATAAGCATGCGCGAACGGTGTTTTGAACTTACCCGCGCGTATGGCAAAGCTTTCTTTGAGTTTTACGTCAAACCAAGCCTGTTGCAGAATACCACCTCCGCTTGCGGCTGCATTGATAGACAGGTTGAATGTAACCATATTGAACGCTTTTCCTGTAAAACCGAGAATGGCGTATGGGATGGAAAAACCGGAATTTGCAATGTTGTCTTGATTATAAGCAGGATCCAAACCTTCATCATCGTAATAATTGATATTTGCACTGGTTTGAACGAGCATATAAGGCTTAAAAACGAAATCGCCTTTTTTAGTACCGATAGTGAAACCTTCTTTGCCGGACAAAGATACCACCCCGTTTTCCGTATCTTCTTCGTGCTGGGCCAGTACTGTTAATGGTAAGAACAGTAATGCAATGATTGTAGTTATTAGTTGTTTCATCTTTGTTGTCTTGCTATTATAATGAATTGATAAATGTGATTAACGCATCACGGTCTTCTTTACTCATTTTCTTAAATAAATTCTTGGATGCCTCTCCTTCACCTCCGTGCCACATGATGGCTTCAACCAGGTTGCGGGCACGTCCGTCATGGAGATAGTAAGTATGTCCGTTGACTGTTTCTTGAAGGCCGATTCCCCATAAAGGAGTGGTACGCCATTCATTGCCGCGTGCCAGGCCGCTGACATAGTTGTCGTTCAGTCCAACTCCCATAATCTCAGATCCCATGTCATGCAATAGAAAGTCGGAATACGGATGGATGGTTTGTCCTCCCAGCCAGGGTAATTGTGTCCCATTCAATAAGGCGGCACCGCGTGTCTTGGTGTGCAGCGTTGTTACGTGGCATAGGTGACATTTGGCTTCGTAGAATTTTTGTTCTCCTTTGATTACCTGCGGATCATTGACGTTTCTTCGGGCCGGAACACCCAGGGCATGCAGATAAAGGTCCACATTTTCCATCTCTTCTGTCGAGACATCCAGTTGATCATACGAAAGGCCCATCATGCTTCCCTGATCCATTTGTATCTGTCCTTCGCAGATCTCTTCCGGATAACGACTGTTTGTTACACCCATATCGCTGGAAAAACCGAGTTCAATGGTCAAGTCTGCGTGCTGTGCCTTATTGCCGGACAGGCCCAGACGCATGACGCCTCGTTCGGAAATATAGTTGCAACGGCCGCTGATTCCATATTCAGGATAATTACTTTTTGCAGCAAGTGCTTCGATCTCTGTCGGATCGAGTGCCATCATCTGCCCCATGCCGACATGGCGTAAAGGAATACGTACGGTACAGAACAGATCCTTTGGAGCGATACTGTCGGCATACCATTCTGAAATCGAATATTCAGGTTTACATAACTCGTATGTTTCGCCATCAGGAAACGAGAACGTTTCGTATGTATATTCAACGGAAAGTTTACCTTCCGGCTTTACGCCATATATGGCCTGGTCGTGCAATACACGGCCGTAGTTTTTGAATTGTGCCCCGTTTCTTTTGGCGATATAAACCAGCATGGAAGAAAATCCGTAGCTTCCGGAGCCTCCTTCGCTCCATAATGTCGGCTTGGTTCGTCCGGCATTACGATGGCAGCTTCCACAGGAATAACCCGCATACACCGGGCCGAGGCCACCACCTGTGCCGTTACTACTCGTGCGTACGTCGTCATACAATCTATCTCCATTATTAAACCGGGTCGAATATTTACCTGATACCCAGTCTGCTTCTGTGTCGTATGCTACGGATGAATTGAGGAAGATAGTCGAAGTTCCGGCTGAGAGCGCATAATTATTAGGAACTTCTACATCATCCATATCTATCCCTTCTTTTTCGCAGGAACAGAGTGGAGCTAGGAACAACAGAGGAAAAAACAGATGTCGAAATTTCATATTGATTTTTCTTTATTTTTGATCAGATCTTATTCGTTTGAAATCCATTGTCAAACGTTCCAAAGCCTTGGAGTAGCCAGGTCGCATAACCGGGCTACTTCAAGGCATTATGTAATAGTGAAAAAGATTCACCTGGTTATTTTTTAGTTGTTTACTTTACGCGGTTTTCCGTCTTTAAACAATAGGTATTCCAAGGTGTGATAACCACGTACATTCTGTGCAGCTTCTACCGAAGCACTGTCGTCGTCTTCATCCCATTCCATTTTGTCGAAGTTACCTGATTCCAAGATACTAACAATCATGTTCTGGTCTAAAGGCCAGCTATCCATGTTAGGATCAAGACCCTCTGTGTCAACCGGACCGAACAGGAAGCCTTCGCTCTTTTCCCATGGTTCGCGAGCAACAAGCCATGCTTCGCTGGCTGCATCGAAATTGCTATTGCTCGGACTATTCTTGAACTGTTTAACAGCTTCGAACAAGGCTGCATTCTTTTCCATCAACGATTTGTAGGTCGGCAACACTACGTAGTCTGTGTATTGAACCAGGATTGCTTCCAGCTTGCTGTCGTTCGGTGTATTTTCATAGGCAGCACGTACGGCAGCTTTTACTTCTTTCAGAATATTTTCCAATGAAAGACAAGCTTCCTGAGCGGCTAATGCTTCATCACTGTTGATGTTGTTGCGGAAAGGCTGCGGGATATTCTGGATAGCTTCGGCTGTCGCATGGATGGCGTCATTCAACTTCTTGTTCATATCGGCATCCATTGCCTCAACCAATTTATAAATAGAGCTTGTCTGAATATCATTTTGGTCGTTTGCATCGTTGGCAGAAACCGTTCCGTAATAAGAGTTACGGATTGACCAGATGTTATTGGTATAGTCGTCGCGTGAATGCCAGCTATACCATGATTCTACGGCATAAAGTGCACCTTCTTTATCTCCTGAATTATATTTGTCAAGAGGGTCACCAATCTTTGCACTACCTACTTCGTTGGCGATTTCGGCGCATTTGTCGAAAATCTGTTCGATACCGTTCAATGCCGTTTTGATGCTTGTCTCGCCTCCGATATTATGTTTCTTGAATGCTTCTGCATAAGGACCAGCCCCTTTGTAGTCTTCATTCCAATATTTATATAAATTGGCAGCATCATTTTTAAGCAAGCTGGCAACGTTATACATGTAATTACCCCATGCCTCCGCATTTTCAGCAGAGTAGTCAAGATCTGTCGGTGTTTCCGTTTGAGGATCGTCGTCATCGTTTGAGCAAGCACTGAATGTCAGAGCTATACTTAACATAAATGCAGCAAATGATAAAAACTTCTTTTTCATTTTCTTCTGTTATTAAAATAGATTTATATTATTTCATTCTTTATTTGTTGATGAACCAGCCTACATAAGCAACTGCTAAACTGAACTCGTTTTCGCTGTTGTATTTTCCTCCGCCGATTTTGCGTGTTGTATAATCAGCTTTAACAACCAGGTTGGGGAGTGCATACCAGTTAACTCCGGCAGTCCACATACTTACTTTATCACGAAGGTCCATGGTCTGTTTACCTTCGCCCTTCTCTTGCGGATTGTAATATTCGTAACGCGCAAACGGATAAATTACCGGGACTTTCTTATTCTCTTTGAAGATAGAGCGAAGGTTAACGCCGACTTCGCCGGCATAGCTGACTGCATTTTTAGCAACCGGGGTAAGACGGCTGTAAGGAGATGTATTACTTTGTGTACCTATTTTGCCGGAAAGAGCTTCGGCATTGCTTAAGCTTCCGTAAATCAGATTTCCCCGGACTGTTACATACTTGTTTTTGTACTGAAGGTCTGCCGTGTAAATGCGTAGCGGACTTTTTCCTATACTGACAAATGTGTGCGGTTTATCAGAGTTTGCACCTACGTTGTTACAATAATAGAATGAGGCTCCGACTCTTAATCCGGGAACGCCTTCATAATTTAAACGACCTACGTAAGCAGGAGAAGTAAAGTTGTCTGTTTCGAAAATACCTTGTTTGCCTCCTGCAACCCATTCGTCGCGCGAGAATCCGCAGGCATTTAATCCGGAAACAACCAACGCTTCATAACTGAAGCGAGTATAATCTCTACCAAATGTACCGAACACTTCGATACCGTTTTCATGCCATGTGGAGGGGATAAGCGTTGCTTCTCCTTCAGGGCGGGATGTACCGAAGAAGTTGATAGGTTCATGATGCGCGTTCGTTAAACCGACCGGAACGATAATATGTCCCACCCGGACATTGAATGCGGGGTGGATTAACCGTGTGATATGAAACTGTTCCAGTGCCACTTCGCCACCTTTTTCGACTTCAGTTTCATATTCTCCGTTTTCTGTATTTTCAAGTTCATAAGCAGTACCTGTACCACCCGCTTCGAATTCAATTTCTGCCCCTAATATCCATTTAGGATTAAATTTATAGTCGAAAGCTACAACGAAACGAGGGATAGAGATTGAGTTTCTGTTTGTTTTTGCATTTCCATTATTCCCTCCGTAAAAGCGGTTGATACCATAATCCATAAAATTCGCTAGGATTTCACCATAACCGCCAAATCTAAATTTATCATAACCGCTGGCATAAATCTTTGCCGATTCATCTGCCGCTGTTGACTCTTCGTTGCTCTGTGCAAAGGCTGTTGCACAGGATCCAAGTAGAGTGATAGCCAACAAATTTGTTAATTTTCTCATTGCCTTTTGAAATTTTTGGCAAAATTAGGGCGGTTAAAAAGTATGCGCAATCGCGTATAGTAGGTATAAATTACCCGATGCTACCTATTTGTGGGTATTGTGTGGTGTTTTACTGGAAAAATGCTGTAAAATCCCTATTAATGGTTAGAGATGAGTAAGTTTTACATATATATAGGTATTGCAGGTACTTTTATATGACTTTACCTTTGCATCATCAATTAAGTTTTACTATTAGTATAATCGTCCTGACCGAAACCGAAATTGTTGATTTTTATGTACACCTATTATTTATAAGGTAAATACCCAAATGAAAGGGATTTTTTATTGGTTGTTCCTTTCATATAAAAGATGAGTCATTCTGTGAAGAATGGCTCTTTTTTTATTTACAACAGATACCCATTCTTTTCTTATTCTTTATATCTTTGTTTTCTAAAAATTAATCGTTCGATAGCCGTTCTTTATTCATTCGACTAATATCAAACGAATAGATGACAGCCGTTGAACGAGTAGAGAACGGCTATCGAACGATTAGTTTTTAGTGAGAAAAGAATTTGTTACTTTAAAATAATACCATATAATCTATGAGCGCACAATATGATCTGTATGAAACGCCTTCACCTAAAGGGAAGGAGGACAAGAAATCACTGCATGCCCGCATTTATCCTAAAAAAACGTATACGCGTGAAGAGTTTATTAGACATGTGGCTGCCTATGAACATTTGCCGAAAAATGTGTTGACCGGAGCACTCGATGCCATTGTTGACGACTTACGTTATCTGCTTGCTGAGGGCAACATCGTGGAAGTGGGCGAGCTTGGCTTTTTTAGTACTTCGCTGAAGTGTCTGCAGGAAACGGATGACGAGGAAGAAAAAATCAGGGCGGAATCAGTCACCTTCCAAAACGTACATCTAAGGCTCAGCAGCGAGTTTCGCAAAAAGATCAGCAGTGAGATGAAGCTGGAACGTGTGCATTCCCTTTCGCGAAAGAAGAAGAAAATCACCTCTACTGTGGAAGAAAGAAAGGAAAAGCTGGTGTCTTTTCTCAAAATAAATATCTGTATCACCCGAAAGGAATATATTCAGCTGAGCCAACTGACTTCTTACGGCGCTATGAATGAGCTGAATGATTTCATTAGCCGGGGAGTGCTTCGCCGGCGTGGCTCAGGCAAGTCTGTGGTATATGTTGCCGGCGAGAATCTGGATATTCTTTAATATAACACAGAATAGGTAGCCGGCACCTCTTTTTTTACTCAGTAATAGGTATTGTGCACTCTTGCGGGCTGCCCTATCTTTGCAATGTAAAAAGAAAGTAACACTATTAGTATAATCGCTATATCAAAACCTTTTTGCTAATTATGTAAGCATATAAGATGATTAAACGTTATGTCGGAATGTTTTTATTGGTTGTTTCCGACATAAAAAAGGAGCTTTCCTGTGAAGGACGGTTCCTTTTTTATTTCTTATTCGAACAATCAGTCATCCGACAGCAAACGAAGATATCACGATATCTTCGATCAGCATAATCGCTAATGACGGTGCCGTAATTGTTAAGGGTGCTGAAGGCAAGAATGTAGTAATCACGAACGTACTTGGTCTGACAATTGCTAACACAGTCATTACATCGTTTTGAAGCTACATTTTTCGTAGTTTTGTGGTAAAGAGTAAATGAAATGAGAATACAACGTAGGAAGGTGATTGATGAAAATAACATTTGGAGTAACCATGCAGAATTGAAGCAAGACTTCCCTTCCGCTGACGGGAGAACAAAAACGGACAAAACAATATAGGGTTAGCGATCAGCTGGCGGATAACAACAAAGGCTCTCATTAATTTTTTTAGGTCACAATTTGTGATCTTAAAGATTCATATTCATCTTTTTTTGTATTATTTATCATACCATGCCCAGTGATACCTAAAACAAGCGATACACCCTAGTTATAGGGCCTTTTTAGTAACTATTTGTAGTGATTTTGGCTGTTTGGGAGACATCCAGGTTGTACAATAGTTTTTAGTCACCTATAAAAGCAGTACCTTTGCATCGAAATTAAAACCGAAGTAAACAAAGATAGGTATGAAGTTTGAAAACGAGAACTGGGCGCAGTTCAAAGGCGAAATTTGGAAAAGAGAGATTAATGTAAGGGATTTTATCCTGAACAATTATAAACCTTATGAAGGGGATGATTCTTTCCTGAAGGGCTCCTCGGATAAGACGAAGAAAGTTTGGGATAAACTGACCGAAATGTTTAAGGTAGAAAGGGAGAAGGGTGTTTACGACGCTGAAACAAAATATCCTCAAGGCATAGATACTTACGGACCAGGTTATATTGACAAAGAAAACGAAGTAATTGTCGGCCTGCAAACCGATGCCCCTCTGAAACGCGGTATTTTCCCGAAAGGTGGTATTCGCATGGTGGAAAACAGCCTGGAAGCTTACGGCTACAAGCTGGATCCGATGACAAAAGAAATCTTCACAAAATATAGAAAGACGCACAACGAAGGCGTTTTCTCTGCTTATACGGATGAAATGATTGCAGCACGTCGCTCCGCTATCATCACCGGACTGCCGGATGCTTACGGACGCGGACGTATCATCGGTGACTACCGCCGCGTAGCATTGTATGGTACTGCCATCCTGATTGAAGAGAAAAAGAACTATCTGAAAAGACTCGATATTCAGGAACTGACGGAAGAGATTATCCAGAGCCGTGAGGAGATATCCGAACAGATCAAGGCTCTGAAAGCCTTCGAAAAGATGTGTGCCGGCTATGGTTTCGATGTGACTAAACCAGCAAAGGATGCACGCGAAGCCGTTCAGTTTGTCTATCTGGCTTACCTGGCTGCTGTAAAAGACCAGGATGGTGCGGCTATGTCGTTGGGACGTACTTCTACTTTCCTCGATATTTATATTGACAAAGATCTCCGTGAAGGTAAACTGACGGAAGAAGAAGCACAGGAGTTGATCGACCAGTTCATTATCAAACTGCGTATTGTCCGCTTCCTGCGTACTCCGGAATATAACGATCTGTTCTCCGGTGATCCGGTTTGGGTGACTGAATCTTTAGGCGGGCAGGGTGTCGACGGCCGTTCTTTGGTAACAAAGACATCTTACCGTTACCTGCATACATTATACAACCTCGGTCCGGCTCCGGAACCCAACCTGACAGTGCTGTGGTTTAACAATGCTCCCGAAAACTGGAAACGTTTCTGTGCAAAGGTTTCTATCGATACTTCTGCTATCCAGTATGAGAACGACGATCTGATGCGTCCGGATTATGGCGATGATTATGGTATTGCCTGCTGTGTATCTCCGATGAAGATCGGTAAACAGATGCAGTATTTCGGTGCACGTGCCAACCTGGCTAAATGTTTGCTGTACGCGATCAATGGAGGACGTGACGAACGTTCGGGCGTACAGGTGGCTCCGAGATTCGAGCCGATCACCAGCGAATACCTCGATTACAACGAAGTAATGGAGAAATACGAACAGATGATGCGCTGGCTGGCGAAAGTATATGTCAATGCTCTGAAGATCATCCACTATATGCACGATAAGTATGCTTACGAAGCATTCGAGATGGGCTTGCACGACGGTCATGTGGAACGTATCCGCGCGACAGGTATTGCCGGTCTTTCTATCGTTGCAGACTCGTTGGCGGCTATCCGCGATACGAAAGTGAAGGTGATCCGTGATGAACGCGGACTGGCTGTCGGCTTTGAACGTGAAGGCGATTATGTTCCTTTCGGAAATAACGATGACCGTACGGACAGTATTGCCGTAGATATTACTGAAATGTTCATGGAATATCTGCGCCAGCACCAGACATACCGTAATGCTACTCCGACACAGTCTATCCTGACCATTACTTCCAATGTGGTCTATGGTAAGAAGACAGGGGCTACTCCTGACGGGCGTGAAGGCGGTACGCCGTTTGCTCCGGGTGCCAACCCGATGAACGGACGCGATACCAAGGGGGCGATCGCAGCACTGGCTTCTGTTGCCAAGTTGCCGTTCCAGCATGCACATGACGGCATCTCTTATACGTTTGCCGTTTCTCCTGCTACTTTAGGTAAAGAACGTGATACCCAGATCGCCAATATGGTTGGTTTGCTGGACGGTTACTTTACTCCGGACGGCGGACAACATCTGAACGTAAACGTATTCGACAAGGAATTGCTGCTCGACGCAATGGATCATCCTGAAAAGTATCCGCAGCTGACCATCCGTGTTTCCGGTTATGCCGTAAACTTCGTGAAGCTGACACGCGAACAGCAGTTAGACGTAATTTCAAGAACAATCAATCACTCACTTTAACAGTTGATAGTTGACAAGTGACAGTTGACAGTTAGAGGATGCGTAAAGCTTCTCTACCTGTCATCTGTCAACAGTCAACTGTCATCTGTCAACTATCATGAAGGGGAAAATTCATTCTTTAGAAAGTTTCGGGACAGTCGATGGCCCCGGTATTCGTTTTGTTGTTTTTATGCAAGGGTGTCCGCTTCGTTGTCTCTATTGCCATAACCCGGATACCTGGGATAGCAGGGGAGAAGCTAAATACCTGTTGACACCGGAAGAACTACTTGCCGAAGTCTTACGTTACAAGAATTTTATAGCTAAAGGAGGGGTGACTGTCACAGGGGGAGAACCTTTGTTGCAGGCAGAGTTCCTTACTGCTTTTTTCCGTCTTTGCCGGGAAGCCGGCATCCATACGACACTGGATACCTCCGGTTATGTCTGTATACCGAAAGCATTGGAGGTATTGGAATATACAGACCTTGTCCTGTTGGATATAAAAACGATCGATCCCGAATTACATCCTCGGTTGACGGCTGTAAAACTGGATAATACATTACGCTTTCTGGATGAACTGGAGAAACGGGATGTTCCTGTATGGATCCGTCACGTCATCGTTCCCGGATGGACGGATAATGACGAAGCCTTGGGTAAACTGGCGGAATATATCAGCCGTTATAAAGTGGTACGGAAAGCCGAACTGTTACCTTACCATACAATGGGTGCTTACAAATACGAAGCACAAGGGATGGAGTACAAATTAAAAGACGTAGAACCTCTGTCTGCCGAACGTCTGGCAAATGCAAAAGAGATATTTAAGAAACAGGGTATAACCGTGTAACCCTATTCAATCCGTTCCCTGTGAATTTTTGCCGATAGGAAGAACATAGTTTTGTCCCATATTGTTACTCAAATAAAAGTAGGAACGAATATGGAACAACATCATCACGACCATCATCATCACGAAATAACCTCTTTGAATAAAGCCTTTATCATCGGTATTACCTTGAACCTGGCATTTGTTGTAGCCGAGTTTGCAGCGGGTTTCTGGTATAATTCGCTGGGGTTGCTGTCTGATGCCGGACATAACCTGGGCGATGTTGCCAGCCTCGTATTGGCTATGCTGGCTTTCCGGCTGGCAAAGGTACATCCGACCGCCAGTTATACTTATGGATATAAAAAAAGTACGGTACTGGTCTCCCTACTGAATGCGGTCATTCTGTTGGTCGCTGTCGGTATCATTATAGCTGAGAGTATAACGAAGCTGCTTCATCCCCGTCCGGTGGAAGGAGATGCTATCGCCTGGGTTGCCGGGATCGGTGTCGTTATCAATGCGGTTACGGCGTGGCTTTTTATGAAAGATAAGGATAAGGACCTGAATGTGAAAGGGGCTTATCTGCATATGGCAGCGGATGCGCTGGTGTCTGTCGGTGTCGTTATTTCCGGGATTGTCATTGCACATACCGGCTGGTACATCATCGACCCGGTGATCGGGCTGGTCATCGCTTTGGTCATTATCTATTCTACCTGGGGATTGCTGCGTGACAGCCTGCGTCTTTCGCTGGACGGTGTTCCTTCCGGAACGGATATCGAAAAGGTCGAAAAAGCCATGCACGCCGTGGAAGGTGTGAGAAGGGTCCATCACCTGCATATTTGGGCGATCAGTACGACTGAAACAGCCTTGACCGCCCATGTTTCGATCGACGATCTTTCAGAAATGGAACGTATCAAACAGGAACTAAAACATGAGTTGCAGCATGTCGGCATACATCATGCCACCCTGGAGTTCGAGACCTCGGAAATCAAGGGTGAAAACCTCTGCTGGCCAGATTGACTCTTCTTGTTAATAACTCTGAAATGCTGATACTCAAAGATTTTGTCTATGAGTGCATAAAACCTTTCGATTGGATTTTTTGTTCTTACCTCGAATCGGCAACTTATCTTTGCATCAGAAACAAAACAAAATAGTAATAACGATTAAAATAAAAATTCTATGGAACCTATTATCAATTCACAAGCACCCGAGTTCAAAGTACAGGCATACCACAATGGTAAGTTCGAAACTGTAAGCAGCGACGATATCAAAGGCAAATGGGCAATTTTCTTTTTCTACCCGGCTGACTTTACTTTCGTTTGTCCGACTGAGTTGGTAGATATGGCTGACAAATATGACCAGTTCCAGGCTATGGGCGTAGAGGTTTACTCTGTAAGTACAGATTCACACTTCGTACACAAAGCATGGCATGATGCTTCTGAAACGATCCGTAAGATCAAATATCCGATGTTGGCTGACCCGACAGGCGTATTGAGCCGTGCATTCGGTGTCATGATCGAAGAAGACGGTATGGCTTACCGCGGTACATTCCTGGTTAATCCGGAAGGAAAGATCAAACTGGCTGAAATCAACGATAACGGTATCGGTCGTAATGCAGACGAACTGCTTCGTAAAGTAGAAGCAGCTCAGTTCATCGCTGAACACCCGAGTGAAGTTTGTCCTGCCAAATGGAAAAAAGGCGGCGAAACATTGAAACCGAGCATCGATCTGGTCGGTAAGATCTAAGAAAAGCGAAAGCTTTTCTTAATTGAAAATTGAGAATTGAAAATTGAAAATGAGTCTTTGGTACAAGGTTTTCAATTCTCAGTTCTCAATTCTTTTTTCAGGGATTAATTTTCAATTTTCAACTTTCAATTTTCAATTAATATGTTAGATGCATCAATGAAAAATCAGTTATCCGGCATTTTCGGCGGATTAACGAACGAATATATTTTTGACGTGCGGGTTTCTCCTGAACACGAAAGCCGCAAGGAACTGTTGGAACTGCTGAACGATGTAGCAGATTGTTCCGATAAAATCTCTGTACAGGTAGCCGATGGCGACGGTCTGGAATTTTCCTTGTTGAAGAACGGTGAGAAAACCGGGATAAAGTTCCGCGGTGTTCCTAACGGACACGAATTTACGTCTCTCCTGCTGGCACTTCTGAATAGCGATGGCAAAGGTAAAAATATCCCCGATGAAAGTATCTGCAACCGTGTGAAAGCTCTGAACGGTCCGGTCAAACTGACTACCTATGTCTCTCTGACCTGTACCAATTGTCCGGACGTAGTGCAGGCTTTGAACGCAATGGCTACACTGAATCCGGAGATCACGCATGAGATGGTAGACGGGGCGATCAACCAGGAAGAAGTGGAAGCCATGAAAGTGCAGGGTGTCCCTTCTGTCTTTGCCGACGGCAAACTGATCCATGTGGGACGGGGCGATTTCGGTGAACTGCTCGGTAAGCTGGAAGCTCAGTACGGCGTGAAGGAAACAGACTTGCCTGTTGTTGAGAAGAACTACGATGTGATCATTGTGGGCGGTGGTCCGGCTGGTAGTGCGGCTGCCATCTATACGGTGCGTAAAGGCTTGAAAGTAGCCGTTGTTGCAGATCGTATCGGTGGTCAGGTGAAGGAAACGGTGGGTATTGAGAATATGATATCTGTTCCTCAGACCACTGGTCAGCAACTGGCGCTCGACCTGATGTCGCATATGAAAGATTATCCGATCGACATCCTCGAACATCGCCGTGTGGAGAATGTGACAATAGAGGGCCGTGATAAGATATTAACGACTTCTACCGGCGAGAAATTGATTGCTCCTGCCGTGATTGTGGCAACCGGAGCGAGCTGGCGTCGTCTGAATATCCCTGGTGAAGCGGAATATATCGGACGTGGTGTCGCTTTTTGTCCGCATTGTGACGGACCGTTCTATAAAGGGAAACATGTCGCTGTAGTGGGTGGCGGTAATTCCGGTATCGAGGCGGCTATCGACCTGGCTGGTATCTGCTCGAAGGTAACAGTGTTGGAATTTGCCGATACGCTGAAAGCCGACCAGGTATTGCAGGATAAACTTAGAAGCCTGCCCAATGTGGAGATATTCATGAATTCACAAACTATGGAAGTATTGGGGAACGGTGAGAAGGTAACCGGTATCCGTGTCAAGGACCGTCAGACGGATGAAGTACGTACGATTGAGTTGGATGGTATATTCGTTCAGATAGGTTTGGCTGCTAATAGCGGTGCTTTCCGTGAGGTAGTGGATACGAACCGTCCGGGTGAGATCGTGATCGATAACCATTGCCGTACCAGTGTGCCGGGTATCTATGCGGCAGGCGATGTTTCAACTGTGCCTTACAAACAGATTATCATTTCGATGGGCGAAGGGGCGAAAGCGGCACTGACTGCTTTCGAAGACCGGATGCGCGGCATGTTGTAACGTAACGGTATATATTATAAAAAGAGACCCTCAAGCTATGGACTGAGGGTCTCTTTTTTATAAGGACTTGGCAGGATATAAGGCTTCCCACCATTCCGGTTGTTCTTTCAGCCATTTGGCGAACCAGGCGTAGATTGTATTGTTCCACTCGGTACGTTTCTTATAGTCGAAAATCTGATGATTTTGTCCTGTCACTTGTATAAAGGCGGTTTCCTTACCCAGTAGTTTCAGGGCGGTAAACATCTGGATACTTTCTCCGACAGGCACATTCGTATCGACGGAGCCATGCAGGAACAGGAGCGGAGTATTGATCTTATCTGCATGGAACAACGGACTTTGTTCTACATATATATCGCGGGCATTCCAGGGGTAACTGTTTGCCGTTGCCAGCGAACTGTATGAATAGCCCCAGTAACCTTCTCCCCAATAACTTGTAATGTCGCTGATACCGGCATGTGAGATAGCTGCGGCGAAGATATCTGTTTTTGTTTGCAGGTACTGTGTCATAAAACCTCCGTAAGAAGCACCGATACAACCGATCTTCTTGGCATCGACGAAATTATGTTCTGCACAGAACTTCTTTGTCCCTTCGATAATCTCATCACCGGTACGTTTCCCCCAGGCGTTGACGTGGCGTGCTGAGAACTCCTGTCCGAAACCGGTTGCTCCGCTGGGCTGGATAATATAAACGATATAGCCCAATGCAGCATATGCATGTGACGGATAACGGTTTTCCAGCGAACGTTCTGTCGGGCTTGTTCCACCGTAATAGTTGACGATCAGCGGATATTTTTTGTTCGGATCGAAATGAGGAGGCAGGTAGTAACGTCCGTAAATCGTATCACCGGCAGCAGCTTTAAAATTCCAGTCACGAACTTCTCCCAGCGTGATATCTTTGAGTATGTCTTTGGAAAGGTCTTTCAGGCAGACTGTCGTGTTCTTTTTCAGGTTCACAGAGTAAAGACGTTGCGAATTGGAAGCACTTTCTCCGTAATAGACCAGCTCGGGAGCTGATTCGGCTAGTGTGAAATCAGAGAGTATATCTTCTTTTAGCGGGATCGGCTTGATCTTGCCGGTGGACGGATTGAGGACATACAGGCGAACGCAATCTTTGTCTTCTCCCTGCAGATAGATTTGCTTGTCATGTCTGTTCCAGGTAAAATACTGAATGGATGGGTTAAAGTCCTTGCTGACGGGAGATACCTGTTTACTGCCTAAATCATAAATGAACAGTTGACCGTCGGCAGTGTTGGATGTTTGTCCCGGCGCGATATTCAGCCCGATGCCGTCAAACGCTTCCCCTGAACCTTCGATAGCCAGTAGCTTCCCGTCCGGAGAGAAAGTGGCGCGGCCGATAAACGGATCTTTTAGCAACGCTTCCGTTTCCATCGTTTGCAGGTCCATGCGATAAAGGGTGGTGATGCTGAACGGGCGTTTGGTCAGTGTGCGCTCCTGGCTTGTGAATAGCAGGTAACGGCCATCCTGTGAAATATCATTGAGCGAAGTGGAGTTATGCCCGTAAGTCAGGCGTTCGAAAACTCCTGTCGCCAGATCGTATTTGTGGAGGAAGGAACGGTTGCGCCATCCCGGTTGACGGTCGTCGGGGACCAGTATCTCTTCCATATCCTTATCTTTTTTAGGACCTTCCTCAGATACGGTAAACAGCAGATACTCTTCGGTCGGGGAGAATATGAACCATCCGTCAGGCAAGTTGGAGGAAAGTACATTTTCTGTTTTGGTTACAGGATCGATACTTACCAGTTCTTTGCCCTGCAAGCCGTTACGTGTATAGTAGAGGAGGTTGCTTTGCGGCATCCAGCTGTAATCGTTGGAGCTGCTTTCGATCAGGACCTGTCCGCTGGCCCGGTCGGTAACCTGCTGGAATGATTCGGTTTTACCTCCGGGAAAAGTGGTCTGGTAAGCTGTCAGCAGATATTTCCCGTCCGGAGAGAGGCTGACGGAACGCATGCGTGTCCCGTCGAACACATCGCTGATGGTATATCTTTTTTCCGGATCAGTCGTAGCCGTAACAACCGCTTCTGCTTCCGTTTCGAAAGTGACTTTCAGAGAACCAGTTTTATCTTTTTCCGACAGGTATTTGATCACGACTTCATAGCGGTGAGGTTCCAGAGTCAGTGCAATCTTTCCATCTGCGGGAGTCTGCTTTTCATTATTTATATAGACTTTGTAGGTTTCCGGTCCTTTTATCTGCAAAGACCCTTTTACATATCGGTCGCTGTTCAGATAGAAAGAAGCCAGTCCGATATGGCAAGCCTGACTAGTACCCGGCAACGTACTTTCCCCGTTGGTATCTGTCTCCAGGAATTGTGCGCTTTGGCGGACATTACTAAACGGAATGGCTGTTTTCAATAACTCTTTTTCTGTGAATTTCTTGCTGTTTACGTCGAGGCTGTCTTGCAGGAACGGCTTTTTAACTTCATAAGGGCCGGCATATCTGAACTGTTTCACAATCACCTCTTCGGCAAACAGATTATAGCAGGAACAGATCGCCGCCAAAAGTAACATGTTTTTTCTCATGGCGAATAAAATTAGATATTTGGTGCAAAGGTATTTATTCCTTGGAGGATTTTAAACAAAAAAGCCGATTAAAGGTTGCATCGAAATGATGTAATCCTTTAACCGGCCTTGTATTGGTATTTTTATATTCTATTGAATACTGATTTCGTCAACGAACAGATAAGCAGGATTGCCTGCACCACCATGCCATGCAGGCAGTTTGTCGCTCTTGATGATCACTTCTACATAACGGGCTTTTACCGGTGCAAAGGTAACTTCCTGCGGGTAGATGCCGTCTTTGTCCGATTGCTTTAATGAAGGGATTGTTTTGGACACTACTTCCTTGAAGTTCTTGCCGTCTTCGGAAACCTTGACGGTAACTCCGGCAGCCCCCATGATCCAATCGCCTTTTACCACATTGGTATTGAAAGATACTTTGCTGATTTCAACCGGCTGTTTCAGGTCGATCGCTGCATCCAGGTCTTTTCCCTGGAAGCCCAACCAGCGGCCAGTCTTGTAGTTGCTGTCGCCGATCAGGCCGTCTGCCATTTCGGGACCGCCTTTGAACTCATATCCTTTGCTCGGTGCAACGCGCAACGTAACCGGCTTTGCAGTCGATTTGCTGAACGTGATCTTTTCAGAGAATACGCGGCTGTTACCTGCAGGACGTACTACAACGGCTTTTATCGTCGCATTTTCCTTGATCTTTACAGGTGCTTCGTATTTATTGCTTGCGCTTGTCGGCTCGCTGCCGTCCAGTGTGTAATAAATATCGCCGTCGCCCATGGTCGACAGGTTGACAACGATCTCGCCGTTTTCCGTATCGGTCGTAAATTCGGCATGGATGTCGAAAATATTCTTGGCGTAATTGTATCCCAGGCGGTCATACAGTTTAGTCATGCGTACCATGCGGGGCAGGAAGCTCTGATATTCCTTCTTGCTCGGGTCTGTCCACTGCACTTCTGCCAGAGCAGCCATACGCGGCATGACCATATATTCAACCTGTGAGAAAGTCGGGATATATTCAGTCCAGAGATTAGCCTGCACGCCGATCACATATTTCTTATATTCATCCGGGATACCGGCAGTCGGTTCCAGTGAGTAAACCCGTTCCAGCGGCAAGTAACCACCGATAGCCATCGGTTCGTTTTCCGTATCGGTAGACTGGTAATAGTCGAAATAAAGATACGTATTCGGGGTCATGATCACATTGTGGTGTTGTTTGGCTGCTTCGATACCGCCATCCACGCCACGCCAGCTCATAACCGTAGCATTCGGTGCCAGTCCGCCTTCCAAAATCTCATCCCAACCGATGATATGACGGCCTTTGCTTTCCACGAATTTTTCCATCTGCGAGATTATAGAACTCTGCAAATATTCTTCCGCACTGTGCTTCTTGTCTCCTTTGATGCCTTCCGCCTTGATTCTTGCCTGACATTTCGGACAGGTTTTCCAACGTACTTTCGGGCATTCATCACCGCCGACATGGATGTATTCGGAGGGGAACAGGTCGATCACTTCCGAGAGCACATCTTCCAGGAACTGCATGGACTTGGGGTTTCCGGCACAGATCACATCGTTGGAAATTCCCCACTGCTGCCATACATCATACGGACCGCCCGTACAACCCAGTTCCGGATAAGTAGCCAATGCAGCCTGCTGGTGTCCCGGCAGGTCGATTTCAGGGATAATCGTGATAAAACGTTGCTGGGCATAAGCGATCACGTCACGGATTTCGTCCTGTGTATAGAAGCCGCCGTAAGGTTTGCCGTCATATTCTCCGGTGTTATGTCCGATCACGGTCTGTTTGCGCTGGGAACCGATTTTTGTCAGTTCCGGATATTTCTTGATCTCGATACGCCAGCCCTGGTCGTCTGTCAGATGCCAGTGGAATGTATTCATATTGTGCAGAGCCAGTATGTCGATATACTTTTTTATTGAATCCACTGTGAAGAAATGACGGGAAACGTCGAGATGCATGCCGCGGTAGGCAAAACGGGGATAATCGTTGATCGTTACAGACGGCAGTTCGATATTCATTCCTTCGGCAACAGCCGGGATCGACTTGCGCAAGGTCTGTATGCCGTAGAACACTCCGGCTTCGCTGGCACCAGCCAGTTCGATACCTTCGGGAGTGACTGTCAGACGGTAACCTTCCGGGTTGGAAATGCTTTTGTCTATCGAAAGATGGATCGGTTTCGAGCCTTTTGCCGTAACGACTTTCGGAGCATAACCGGTTGCTTCTTTAATATAAGCAGCCAGAAATTCGCCAGCCTGTTTCAGCAGATCATTCCCTTCCGGATAGACAATAGATGTAGAAGGTGTTAACACAAAAGAGCCTCCATTGATCATGGATACTTCCTGGGGCAGGGGAATAATCCCGTAATCGCCTTTAGCGACTTTTCCATCGGAACAGGCCATCATTCCGGCAAAAGCTGCACAAAGCAGCGTCAGTTTGCTTAGTTTATTCATGCGTTATATAAAGTTATAAATGATAATGTCTTTTTCTTGTATTTATGATCTGTCTTAGAGATTGTTCCCAAAGATAGTAATTTATTTTATTTCTGATATAAATTTGCCTGTTAATCGGTGATGTTATTGTATTTCTATCGTTTTATCTTTCTTGAAGAAATCGTTTATTTTCTTTACTGTACTACATTTAGTATAAGCATCGTGACAATAAATGAGTGCTTGTCCTTCACGGGCTGCTTCTTCCAGTATGCGTATTTTTTCCTGATAAGATGTAACGGGAAAAGTGTCATAGGCTGAAATCCAATCCGGGGAAACGCTTGCTGCCAGGGGAATCACATCGCCTATGAAGACAAAGGTTTGTTCCGGCATCCGGATATAAGGAGCGATCTGTCCCGGTGTGTGTCCGTCGAAAAGACGCAGGTCGATACCCGGACAAAGTTCCGTGTCTGTATCGATGAGGCGTAACAGCCCGTTATCGGCTATCGCCTGCATGTTCTCTATAAAATAAGAATCTTTTTCCAGAGCGTTCGGATGGAGGAAATTTTCCCACTGTTTGCGGCTGACCCAGTAAGTGGCGTTGGGAAACGCCGGGAGTATTTCTCCCGTTTCTTCATTTTTCAGGGTCGAATAGCCGCAGTGGTCAAAATGCAGATGGGTAAGTACTACATCCGTCACCTGTCCGGCCGTGATACCTCTTTTCTGCAATTCTTCCCCCAGGTCAACCAGGTCGAAGAAATTATAATAGCTTAACTGCTTCAAATGCTTGGTGCCTGCTCCGTTGTCTACGAGGATCACTTTTTCAGGAATGTTTGATATTAACAGGCTCCTCATTGCCAGGACACAGCCGTTCGTGTCGTTGCTTGGATAACGCCGGCTCCATGCGGTTTTCGGAATAGCTCCGAACATGGCTCCGCCATCTGCGTAAAAGTAACCTGTATCGATTATCTGTATATTCATTTCACTTTTTTTGTGTCAAATATAAGCCTATTTTTTCTATTACTGGTATGGTGAACCTTGATGAAATTGTGTACATTTGCGACAAAATCTAAGCGATGCGAAAAGTTCATTTAATCTCCGTAACCGAACCTCTTGTGCTTGACCTGGCTTTGGCTATTCATGAGAAGGGATATGAAGTGAGTGTTTCCGGTGATGGTATGACGGAAGAAGTGATAGCGAAGCTGCACACTGCTGGTTGTACATGTCATGGAAACGGATGGTTTCCGGAGAGATTAACAAAGGATAATAATTTTGTCGTTTTGGGCGCCACTGTCAAGCAGGATAATCCGGAACTGATAAAAGCTAAGGAATTAGGGTTATTGATTCTCTCTATACCTGAATTCATATTTCAGCGGACCAAAGAGAAAACTCGGGTAGTCGTTGCGGGAAGCCGCGGAAAGAAAACGGTTATCTCGATGATCATTTATGCCCTCCAGCGGCAGAAGATGGTTTTCGATTATGCCCTGACCAGCGAAATCCCTTTGTTGCCGAATCGTGTGCATATGAGCTACGAGGCGCGTATTGCCCTGATAGAAGGCGATGAACATGTTACATCGGCATTGGAGAAACGTTTCCAGCTGGAGTTTTTCCGTCCTCACATCGCGATACTGACCAATCTGGCCTGGACACCGGAAACGGATCACGCCAGCCCGGATGCCTATTACGATACATTCAGGAATTTTACGACCTTGATCGAACGGGAAGGGAAGCTGATCTATTTCGAGGGGGATCCGGCTGTGAAACAGTTGGCTGAAGAGGTGCGTGAAGACATTACCGCTATCTCTTACGGTGCGCATCCTGTGATCGAAAAGGACGGTGCCACTTTCCTCCAGACCCGTTACGGCGAATTTCCGATACAGGTCCCGGACAGTTATTTCCTGACGAATCTGAATGCTGCACGCCTGGCATGCCGCCAGTTAGGTGTTAAAGATGCTGATTTTTATCGGGCGATATCCGAATATAGTGTATCTTTGTAGCTATGATTGTAGCGAAACAAAAAAGAAAAGAAAATATAGCCGAGTATTTGTTGTACATGTGGCAGGTGGAAGACCTGATACGTGCCAATCAGTTTGATCTCGATTCGATCCGCCGGACGGTGATTGCCCAATATGACCAGCCGGAAGAGGTGAAAGAGGAGATTGCCAAATGGTATGAGGAACTGATTGATATGATGCGTAGCGAGGGTGTCATGGAAAAAGGACATATCCAGCTGAACAAGAATGTGATCATAGCCCTGACCGACCTGCACCTGCGGCTGTTGAAGTCGCCTAAAGAGATGATCTACGGGGCGGCTTATTATAAAACGCTTCCTTATATAGTACAGCTCCGGGCAAAGTCCGGGGGGGAAGACTTGCCGGAACTGGAGACCTGTTTTAATGCAATCTATGGTTATCTGCTTCTTCGTATGCAGGGGAAAACCGTCAGTCCGGAAACACAGGAAGCGATTAAACAGATCAGTTCTTTCCTGGCTCTTTTAGCCGAGAAGTATCGTGAAGATATGAACGGAGAATTGAAATTAGAAGATTAACGAAATGAAAACAGTATTAGTAACCGGTGCCAACGGGCAGCTGGGCAATTCTATTCGCCTGCTGGCAGAGAACCATCCGGGATATAATTTCCTTTTTACGGATGTCGATACGTTGGACATTACGAATCCTGCTGCTGTGCGGGGGATGATAAAGGATAATCAGGTTGATTTTGTATTAAACTGCGCTGCCTATACGGCAGTCGAGAAGGCGGAAGAGGATGAAGCCCTGTGCCGCCGTATCAATGCTTTTGCTGTCGGTGTGTTGGGAAAAGCGGCACATGAAGCCGGAGCAAAGATGATCCATGTCTCTACCGATTATGTTTTCAGCGGAACAAGCTACCGTCCTTATGTGGAGACAGACGTTACTTGTCCGGTTTCCGCTTACGGGCGGACCAAGTTGGCCGGTGAAGAGATCCTGCAGGAAGTTTGTCCGGATGCAGTTATTATCCGTACGGCATGGCTCTATTCCGAGTTCGGTTCTAATTTCGTAAAGACCGTACTTCGTCTGGGTAAGGAGCGTGACCAATTAGGCTTTGTCTTCGACCAGATCGGAACGCCGACCTATGCGGGTGATTTGGCTGCTGCGATTTTGGCAGTGGTAACAGCCGACGAGCGGAATGCTTTCGTGCCGGGAATCTACCATTTCTCGAACGAGGGTGTTTGTAGTTGGTACGATTTCACGGTAAAAATCCTACAGATTGCCGGAATTGATTGCCATGTATTGCCGATCGAAACGAAAGATTATCCGACAAAGGCAGTACGCCCGCCTTATAGCGTGCTGAATAAGAAGAAGATAAAAACAACCTACGGTATCACTATCCCGCATTGGGAAGAGAGTCTTCGCCTCTGTATGGAGAAACTTTAGGGTGTTGATAACCCTGTTGATATGTTGAGAAGTATGTTGATAACTCTGTTCATAACCCTGTTTGAAATAAAATAAACGATATAAAAATGAGTCAGTATTCAGAAGAGATTAAAAGAAGAAGAACGTTTGCTATTGTCAGCCACCCGGATGCCGGTAAGACCACATTAACGGAAAAACTGCTGTTGTTCGGTGGTGCGATCCATGTGGCGGGTGCCGTAAAATCCAATAAGATTAAGAAGACGGCAACCTCCGACTGGATGGAAATAGAAAAACAACGTGGAATCTCCGTTGCAACCTCTGTGATGGCTTTCGACTATGAGAATCATAAAGTAAATATCCTCGATACACCCGGTCACCAGGATTTCGCCGAAGATACGTTCCGTACATTGACTGCCGTAGACAGTGTTATTATCGTAATCGACATCGCCAAAGGTGTGGAAGCACAGACCCGTAAGTTGATGGAAGTCTGCCGTATGCGTAAAACGCCGGTGATCGTGTTTGTCAACAAGATGGACCGTGACGGTAAGGATCCTTTCGACCTTTTGGATGAGATTGAAGAAGAATTGCATATCAACGTGCGTCCTTTGAGCTGGCCGATCGACATGGGACAGCGTTTCAAAGGGGTATATAATATATATGAACAGAAACTTGACCTTTACACACCGAGCAAACAGTATGTGACGGAGAAGATCGAGTTTAACGATATCAACAGTCCTGAACTGGAAAATCATATCGGCGATACGCTGGCTGAAAAGCTTCGTTCGGATATCGAACTGATCGAGGGTGTTTATCCGGAGTTCGATGTGGATACGTATCTGAGAGGGGATATTGCTCCTGTCTTTTTTGGTTCTGCGCTGAACAACTTCGGTGTAAAGGAATTGCTGGATTGCTTTGTCAAGATCGCGCCGTCTCCCCGTCCTATCCAGGCTGTGGAGCGTGTCGTTGAACCGGAAGAGGATAACTTTACCGGCTTTGTTTTTAAGATACATGCGAATATGGACCCGAACCACCGCAGTTGTATCGCTTTCGTAAAAATCTGTTCCGGTCGTTTCGAACGAAATGCTCCCTATAAACATGTCCGTTTCGGTAAGCAACTGCGTTTTAGCAGTCCGACGGCATTCATGGCTCAGAAGAAAGAGACGGTGGATGAGGCTTTTGCCGGTGACATCATCGGTCTGCCGGATACCGGTAATTTCAAGATCGGTGATACGCTGACTGCCGGTGAAGAACTTCACTTCAAAGGATTGCCGAGCTTCTCGCCGGAAATGTTCAAATACATTGAAAATGCCGATCCGATGAAGGCCAAGCAGTTGAACAAGGGGATCGAACAGTTGATGGACGAAGGGGTTGCACAGCTTTTTACCAACCAGTTCAATGGTCGGAAGATCATCGGTACGGTAGGACAATTGCAGTTTGAAGTAATTCAGTACCGTCTGCTACATGAATATGGTGCTCAATGTAAATGGGAACCGATCAGTCTTTATAAAGCCTGTTGGATCGAAAGTGACAATCAGGCTGCCCTGGATAATTTCAAAAAACGTAAATCGCAGTATATGGCGCTCGACAAAGAGGGGCGCGATGTCTACCTGGCTGATTCCGGCTACGTCTTGACAATGGCACAACAGGATTTCCCGGATATCAAGTTCCATTTTACGTCGGAATTTTGATACCCCCAGTTGCACGATACAGAAATAGCATTTCTGTATCGTGCAACTGGGTATGGGGAAATGAATTGTTCCCTTATAGGGTATCAGAGGATAGGTTATAGGGTATCCGATGATGGGGGATAGGGCGTTTATATATACCCTATACCGTGTGAGATTCTCCTGAGAACGAGGTTTATAATATTCCTTTTATCTCTTCCAGGCTTTTAACCGTATAGGTTGGAGTAAACTCCTGGGGAGGTAATCCCTGTGGATTGAACCAAAGTTGGTCTATTTTGGATTGGTGGGCACCGAAAATATCGGCTTCGAAACAGTCGCCGATCATCAGTGTTTCACAACGGCGTGAATTGGTATTGATCAAAGCGAAGTCGAAAATACCCTTATGAGGTTTTTGTATGCCGGCATCTTCTGAAAGGATCATCCGGGTAAAGTAAGGTGCCAGTCCGGAATTGCGGAGTTTTTTGTCCTGTACTTCGCGGAAACCATTCGATAAAATATACATGCGGTAGGATGGGCGCAGGTATTCCAGCAACTCGATCGCTCCGGGAACCAGTCCGGTCTTGGTTGTCGTACGTTGCAGGAAATCGTTGTTGACGGCAAGCACCGATTTGGTATCTTCAATACCCAGTGGACGGAGCACGTAACGGAAACGGTCGACAATAAGCGTCTGACGGTCGATCTCGCCTGCCCGATATTGCTTCCAGAGCAACTCGTTGTGTGGCCAGTAGATATCGAAGAAAGCCTCGAAAGAGGCGTAATACCGATCCAAGTGGTGATCGGTATAAATCTCTTCGAGGCATTCTTTATTATTGTGGTACGTATCCCAAAGGGTATCGTCCAGATCTATAAAGAGGTTTTTGTATTTCATCATCCTACTTCAATAACCAGATATTTGCCCAGGCTCCAAAATGTTTTCGGGTCTGTGATGTTCAATGTCAGATTACCGTCTTCGTCTTTTACGAATTCGTAAGAACCGTCCGGGTGATTGGATTTCAGTTTGGCTTTACCGGCGAACAAAGGTATTTCCTTCACTTCGCGGATGTCGACGGAGATAAAGTAATCTTTGTTGAAGCCACTCTGTAATACTTTTGATTTAGAGAAAAGACCGCCTCCGGAAAGGATTTTCTGGTCCTTCAGTTCTTTGGCAGTACCGAAGCAATAGTAAGCCGTGTTGAGTGCCTTGTCCTGTTCGCCTAACTTTTCCGATTGGGCGGCTGCGGTTGTTGCCAGGTTTTCCACATCTTCATTCAGGGAAGAAACCATTTCATCCAGTTCCTGGATACGGACATTTTTCTTTGCCAGGTCTTCCTGCAAAGCGACGATCATGGTTGCTTTCTGGTCCAGTTCGGAAGAAAGACGGTTGATCGTTTTCTTTAAAGCTGCAGATTGTATGCCACTCTTTTTCAGTTTTTCTTCGAGCTGGCTGATCGTTTCTTTATTCTTTTTCAGTGTTTCGCTGATCAGCTGCATGTTCTGCTTGATCTGTTCGCGGTTACTTTTACTGAACTCTCCGCCGCTTTGCTGCTGGATATTCAGGTAGTTTTCTGCATCGCGGATAGACTGTATGTCTGCCTCTACATCATTTAATGTTGTGAGGATCTCGTTCATCTCGCTGGTCGCTTTCGTATTCTCGATTTTCAGAGAGTCGTTTTCGGCTTTCAGCTTTTTGTATTCGGCCGAATTTTGTCCGCAGGATACCAGTAATGTTGCGCAGGTACAAACTAATAATAACTTTTTCATTTTCTTCTTGTTTTTGAATTAAACATCTTTTTCTGTCTCTTTTTCCTTTTTATCTTTTAAGCCTGCTAATACTATAACAATCTCACCCCTCGGTTCGTTCACGGTAAAGTGTGCTATAACCTCTTCCAGGGTTCCGCGGACAGTCTCTTCGTGCAGCTTGGATATTTCGCGTGACACGGATACTTGTCGGTCGGTCCCGAAGAATTCGGCTAGTTGGGTTAGCGTCTTTACCAACCGGAAAGGGGATTCATAAAAAATGATGGTCCTGTATTCGACGGACAACTCCTTCAGGCGGGTCTGGCGACCTTTCTTCTGGGGTAAGAATCCTTCGAAACAGAATTTTTCGTTCGGTAACCCGGAGGCTACCAGTGCCGGAACAAATGCGGTTGCTCCCGGCAGACATTCCACGTCGACACCCTGGCGTACACATTCCCTTACCAGCATGAAGCCGGGATCGGAGATGGCCGGTGTCCCGGCATCCGACACAAGAGCGATGTTTTCACCGCCTTTAATACGGGAGGCGATCTGCTCTACGGTCTTGTGTTCGTTGAACTTGTGGTGTGACTGCATTTTGTTTTGTATCTCAAAATGTTTCAGCAGAATACCGGTCGTACGTGTGTCTTCGGCCAGGATGAGATCGGCTTCTTTCAACACACGGATGGCCCGGAAGGTCATATCTTCCAGGTTGCCTACGGGAGTCGGTACAACTGTTAACTTTGCCATAATCTTTTTTAGTTGACAGTTGACGGTTGACAAGTGACAGTTAAAATGCAGTCCTTAAAACTGTCAACTATCACTTGTCAACTGTCAACTAATTAAAGGAATCGTTTCTCTAACAGCTTGAGGAAGTCGGCTACAGCTTCATCTTCAATATTCCATTTCAGTTCGTTATTCAGATAGGTTACCGATTCTTCGTACGAGTGGATATCGTTGAGGTCGGTAATCGCTTCGTTCATTTTATCTTCATTGCCTCCGAACAGCTCACGGCGGAAACGGAAACGATCGTTCAGGCTGAACGCCTTGCGGAAGTCGGACAGATTCTTCTTCTCCAGTATATCGCTCAGGAAAACCCCTTGTTTATCTGCCACCACCGTTTTATGAGGTGTTTCCGGAATAATCTCCTGTTTTTCAACGATGATTTCCCTGGCCGGTTCTGCTTCGGGTTCTGCTTCCGATTCTGTTTTCGGTTCCGGAGTGCTCGCGTTTTTTTCAGCCGGCTCTTCCTTCACTTCCGGTTCCGGCATCACTGTGGCGACTGGGTTGGGGAGCGACTGGATCAAAGCTTGATGGGCTTCCATTTGTTTACGTAACATCTCGATCTGCGCCGTTTCCAATGAATGAAGGTCATTCAGTATTTTATGTGTCAGATTGAATGTCTGGCTAAAGAAGGATACCGGATATACTTCTGCATCGCGCATACCGGCAATCAACGTTTCGAGTTCCTTGATGTCAAGTAACAGATAATCTATTTTTTCTTTATTTGCCATTTCTGAATTTATGCTTAACGGGAGGCGTAATAACAACGTCCCGATTTATATTGCAACAAAAATAACTATTTCTATCAATGTAACGTACTTAATATGTAAAAAAGTGTACTGTCACTCAACAAATTCATCCGGTAAATTAACTAAATACAGCCGGTGGGTGGCGCGGGTAAAGGCGGTATACAGCCACCGGTAAAAATCTTCTCCCAGCATTTCCTCCGTCATATAGCCGATATCGAGGAAGACGTTCATCCATTGTCCGCCCTGCGCTTTGTGGCAGGTAATGGCATAAGCATATTTTACTTGCACGACATTATAGTGAGGATCGGCTTTCATCTTTTTCATTTTGCCTGCCTTGGTGGGAATATCGTCGTAATCTTCCAGAATGGTATAGAAGAGCTTGTCGTTGAGTTCTTTGGGAAGAGCGGGTGAATCGGTCTGCAAGGTGTCGAGTAGGATCTTTATATCCAGTTCGAGGTCATAGTCCTGAAAACGGACGGTCACATCGGCAAAGCGAAAACCATAGAGTTCGCTTGTACGTTTCACGCGTAATATTTGGACAATCTCGCCGTTCGCTATAAAATCCATTTCCTTACAATCGTTGGTCCAGTAATAGTTGTTTTTGGCAACCATCAGCCGGTCACCCGATGACAACTCTTCTTCTCTGTATAGTATCCGGTTGCGTATTCCGTTATTGTAAATTGTTGCCCGTTTATTAGAGCGTGTGATAATCATTGTTTCTTCGATTCCGTCACGGCTGTATGCCGATGATATTTCCTCGATCAGTTCGTCTCCGTTGACCTTCCTGAAGTCTGTAAAACCTTTCAGGTGGAGCTTGGGGTATATCTCGACCTCGTTGTTTCGCAGTGCATCCCGTAAGCGGGTGGCATTGAGTAATATCCCTGAATCTCCGCTTTGCCGGACAACCTGTGTCAGGGTGATTTCTTCTACCTGCAGATTATAACCTCTGAGTATTTCCGGGTTCAGCGCCGGACTTTCCGTTTGCATGACCGGCGGTAGCTGTGCCACGTCGCCCATCAGGATCAGCCGACAGTTTTCACCCGAATAGACATATTGTATCAGATCATCCAGTAACCGTCCGGTCCCGAAAGAGATCGAATCGATCCCGTCATTCGAGATCATGGATGCTTCATCAACAATAAATAACGTATCTTTGTGTAAATTATCAGCAGGCATGAAGCCGGTCGGTTCGTTGGAGAATGCTTTTTGACGATATATCTTTTTATGGATCGTAAAAGCTTTTTGGCCGGAATAGTTCGAAAAGACCTTAGCTGCCCTTCCGGTAGGAGCGAGCAAAACTGTTTTTTGTTTTAGCTCGTTCAGGGTTTTGACCAGGGCACCGACCAGCGACGTTTTTCCAGTTCCTGCATACCCTTTCAGCAATAAAAGGGTGTCTGATTCGGTTGAAAGCAGAAAATCCGTGAGTGTTTTTAGGGCAGAAAATTGGTCTTCTGTCGGATTATGTGGGAAATTTTGTGTAATTTGGCGGCTTAAATAACTATTTATCATTTTGATTGCAATAATTTTGGTGATAAAGGTAGTGTATTAAATATTCTTTTTTAAATTTGCCGAACGAAATAAATTCAAAAAAACAATACAAACCATGAAAGTTACATTAAAGATTTTATTAGCTGCTGCAGTTATCCTGCTAGTTTACATGTGCTACAGAAGCATTATGACGCCGATCGAATTTAATAAGGAAAAAGATGTGCGTGAAAGTGCTATTAAGACTCGTTTGATCGACATCCGTAAAGCTCAGATCGAGTATAAGAATGTGTACAAAACGCATGCAGGTAGTTTTACCGACCTGGTTAAGTTCCTGAAGGAAGATAAACTTCCGTTCCTGATCAAGGAAGGTGTCTTGACTGACGAGCAGCTGGAAAAAGGTATGACTGAGAAAGAAGCTGTAAAGAAAGGTTTGATCAGACGTGATACTATCTGGGTGGTTGCAAAAGATACATTGTTCGGTGCAAACTACAATGTAGACGATTTGGCAAATGTTCCCGGAACAAGCGTTAAGTTCTCTATGGACACAGCTACATTGACTTCTGGTTCCGGTTATACTGTAAAAGTATTTGAAGCAGGCGTTAAGTATGACGATTATCTGGGTGACCTGGACAAACAGTTGGTTACAAACCTGAAGGACAAAGCTGATAAGCTGGAAAAATTCCCGGGTTTACGTGTTGGTTCACTGACTGAAATTAATAACAACGCAGGTAACTGGGAATAATCGATTGCTTATGGCTATCAGTATTCCTGATACGTTGACTGCAGATAATTCTGGAAAATATATAATGTCCATCCGGCTTAGGTCGGATGGACTTTCTTTTTCAGGATACAGTCCTTCGGAGAGCGAAAGTTTCTTTTATAGAAATATAGAGTTCGACCGGACGAAGCCTTATATCTCTTCACTGAAAGAGTTTTTCTTCGAGCACGAGTTTCTTACATATTCGTATAAACGGACGAACCTGGTCTATGTGTCGCCTCAATATACGGTAGTTCCTGAGGAAGTCTTTACGGAAAAGCAGAAAACGGATCTGTTATCGTTTACCTTTTCCGCTCCTGAGAATAAATGCCTGCATAATCCGCTGGCGCGCGAAGCTGCGGAAGTCGTGTTCGGTATGGAAGAAGAGGTGTATGAGTTCTGTTCCCGTTCACTGATCAACCCCGCTTTTGTTCATCATATCACACCTCAGCTGGTTTTGTGGAAACAGCAGAGCCGTGCGTTGATCCCCCGCCAGATGTATGTGGTGATTCACCGGAAGATGATGGATGTGGTTTGTTTTGCCCAGGGAAAGCTGCTTTTTGTAAATACTTTCGGGTATGATAAGCCTGACGATATCCTCTACTATATATTATATGTATGGAAACAGGTCGGTATGGATCAGGAGAAGGACCAGCTTCATATCTATGGAGGTGTTTCTCTGCGTAACAGTATGACGACTACGTTACGAAATTATATACAATATATCAGTCCGGCTGAGATACCGTCGGATGCTTACTTGTTGGGAGCCGAAGTCGTTCAGGCTCCGTTGGATTTAATAGCTTTATCTGTATGCGAATTATAAGCGGAATATATGGACGTAGACGTTTTGATGTGCCGTCTTCTTTCAGTGCACGACCAACGACCGATTTTGCCAAGGAGAATCTTTTTAATGTGATCAACAACCTGACCGATCTGGAAGGGGCTGATGCGCTGGACCTGTTTGCCGGAACGGGAAGTATCTCGTTCGAATTGCTTTCAAGGGAATGCAGAAGTGTTACAGCCGTGGAAAAAAATAATGCCCATGCTTCTTTCATCGCCAAGGTTGCAAAAGAGCTGAAGACGGAATCTCTTCACCTGATTCGTGGTGATGTGTTCCGTTATCTGCATTCGGCTCCGAAACAGGGGTTCGACTTTATTTTTGCTGATCCGCCTTATGCGCTGAAGGAACTGCCGGAAGTACCAGAGCTGGTTTTTGAACGTGACCTGTTGCGAGACGGAGGTATATTCGTGATGGAGCATCCGAAAACGAATGATTTCTCTCATCTTCCCTATTTTGACCAGCAACGTGTTTACGGCTCCGTCAACTTCAGTATCTTTATTAAAGAAGAAAAGGCTTAAAGGAGCGGGGAAAACAGACGCATGAATGACTCGGCAAGCCGTTGTTTGACGGGCCGTTTCAGCCAGCGTGACGGGATCAGCCGCTCGCAACTGTGCATGTCGTGCAGGAATACCCGCTTCATCTGCATGGCAAAAGAGGGTTCGTATACGAATGCGTTTATTTCGAAATTGTGCTCGAAGCTGCGGAAGTCCATGTTGGCTGAGCCGATGCAGGCAAGCGCATCATCAGTGATCATCAGCTTGGAATGCAGGAAGCCCGGCTCGTAAAAATAAACTTTCACTCCAGCCTTTACCATCTCGTCGATAAAAGAATGTGTAGCCATATTGGCGGTGCGGGTATCCGAACGTTTAGGCAGCATGAGCCGTACGTCGATACCTCCCAATGCCGCGATCAGCAGTGTCTGGTTCAACCCTTCGGTCGGAAGGAAATAAGGAGTTTGTATGTAAATGTATTTTTTGGCATTCGCGATGGCAAAGATATATGCCTGGAGCAATGTGCGCCATTGCCCGACCGGCCCGCTTGTCACTATCTGCATGATGTTGTCTTCATTATATATCTTTGCAGGCGGATAAAATATCTTGTCGTTCAACAGTTTCTTGCTGACAACATACCAGTCGATCAGGAAAGCGGACTGCAGTCCGTGTACTCCTTTTCCGATTATCCTGAAATGAGTGTCGCGCCAGATACCCCATTCCGTTCCTTTCTCATACCGGTCGGCAATGTTCATTCCTCCCATATAGCCGACCTGTCCGTCGATAACAACGATTTTCCGGTGATTTCGGTAATTGACTTTGCTGGTGAAGACCGGAAAAGCTACTTTCAGGAAGGCATGCACTTCCATGCCTGCATCCTGCATCTCGTCGAAGAAACTGTTTTTTACGTTCCAGCAGCCGACATCGTCGTACAATAACCGCACCTTGACACCTTCTTTTGCTTTTGTGATCAGGGCATTTTTGAATTGTGTCCCTATTTCATCATCGCAAAAAATGTAATATTGGATATGGATATGGTGAGTCGCCTCCTGGATATCCTTCAGCAGGTCTTTGAATTTATCCGCTCCGTTCGTATAGATTTTGATCTCGCTTCCGTAAAGGAGGGAGGATTGATTGTTGTTATTCAATAGCGTGACCAAAGGTTGGTATGGACCGGGAACGGTACAGGCATCCTGCGGAAGTTTTCCCTCCTGCGGACGTTTCATAATACGTTTGTAAGTCCTGCGTGAGATGATACGCTGCTTCCTGTTGTCCTGCCCGAAGAAGAAATAAAAAAGCAGTCCGATACCGGGAGCCAGTAATAACACGATGACCCAGGGGATGGTTTTTAAAGGATTCCTGTTCTCTGCGATGATAACCAGAACCAACCCCAGTATGGTGATGGAGTACAATATGATGAATATTACTCCTGCAACCCATTGTATGTGTATGGCAGCCAGCATGAATTTTAACTTTGTTACAAGTTGATAAAGGTAGTAAGGTAATTTGTAAATAACAAATCTTTACTACATTTGCCGGATATATCAAAAGAAAGAAGATGATCACATATATTATTATCGGTATAACCGTTTTAGTTTCCTGGCTCTGTTTCAATAATGTGGAATTATTCCGTAAACTGGCGCTGATCCCTTACCGGACAGTAAAGAATAATGAGTGGTACCGGTTGATCACTCACGGATTCGTTCATGCCGATATGACACATCTGCTGGTCAATATGTTTACGTTCTGGTCGTTCGGAACTTATATAGAAAAGGTATTCGGTTATCTCGGGTTCGGAGCATGGGGATTCCTCGGACTGTATTTTGGCGGAATGATTTTTGCATCCTTGTATGACCTGATCAAACATCATAATGATCCTTATTATGTGTCCATAGGTGCGTCGGGTGCGGTATCGGCAGTACTGTTTTCTTATATATTGTTCGATCCCTGGAGTAAGATACTGTTATTTGCGATCATTCCTGTACCGGGAATTATTTTTGGAGTAGTTTATCTGGCTTATTGTCAATATATGGCTAAACGTGCAGGGGACAATATCAACCACAATGCCCATTTTTACGGGGCAGTCTATGGTTTTCTGTATCCGGCTTTACTTAATCCTTCCTTGTTAAAAGCCTTTCTGTCGCATTTCTAAATAGTCGTTTTTCTGTACATAATTGTATTCAAGTGTTTGTTTTGTAAGGTATTATTTATAGATTTGTAGAAATATCTCAATTTCTCTAATACCATAAGACAGACACAATGAAAAGAAGAAACTTCATCCGAAGCGGAGCTTTGGCAATTGCCGGCTTCACCATTTTGCCCCGTCACATTTTAGGTGGAACTAATTTTGTTGCTCCCAGCGACCAGATCAATCTCGGTATTATCGGTTGCGGAGCACAAGGACGTTGGACCCTTGGCCCGGAATTTGCCCGTAGGGCCAACCTGATCGCAGCATCCGATTGCGAATCCCGCCAACTGAATGCCATGCAGGCAATTGTTGAAAAAGAAACCGAAAAGGCTAAAGGGCAGGCATATAAAGGATTTAAACTGTATGCCGATTACCATGAATTGCTGAACCGCAGCGATATCGACGGGGTGATCATTGCCACGCCGGACCATTGGCACGCTGTCCAGACCATCGAAGCCTGCCGTGCCGGTAAAGATGTATATGTAGAAAAGCCTATGTCGCACAGTATCGAGGAAGGACGTGCCATGGCAGATGCCGTTGCGAAATATAACCGCGTATTGCAGGTCGGTAACATGCAGCGTTCCTGGCGTAACTTCCGCCATGCCTGCGAGTTGGTCCGTAATGGTTATATCGGTGAGATAAAAGAGGTGAAAGTCTCTATCGGACCTCCTCCTGTAAAATATGACTTGCCGGCACAACCGGTACCTAAGACGCTAAACTGGGATATGTGGATCGGTCCGGCTCCGATGAATGTCTATAATGAGGAACTGGCACCGCCTATGGAGCGGAATATGTTCCCGAACTGGCGTAATTACCGGGAATATGGCGGCGGTATGATCTGCGACTGGGGTGCTCATATGTTTGATATTGCACAGTGGGCTTTGGGTATGGACGATTCCGGACCAATCGAATTTACTCCTCCCGATGAAGGCGAACTGAGACCGCTTAGTATGCGTTATGCCAATGGAACCATTATGACACACGAACCTTTCCGTAAAGCAGACGGAAATGCAGTCCGTTTTATCGGCTCGGACGGTGTGATCGATATCAGCCGTAGCTTCCTGGATACGATTCCGGCAAAACTGCAGGATGAAGTTATTGGCGACGATAAGATCAAACTATATAAGAGCGACGATCATTATAATGATTTCCTGACGGCGATGAAGACCCGTAAGCAGCCGCTCAGTACAGTGGAAATAGGACATCGCACCGCTTCCCTATGCCATATCGTCAATCTCTGTTATGAATTTGACCGTAAACTGGTCTGGAATCCGGAAAAAGAGGAGTTCTTTTTTGACAACGAGGCTAATAAGCGGAGGGGAAATCCGATACGTGAACCGTATAGCCTGAAAGTATAGTATATATAATAATGTATAGGAAGAAGGCTAAAGACTGGTTCCAATATTTGTATTAAGGGACGCAGACTGCGTTTTCTGCGTCATCTGTGTCCCCTAATAGTTTGTGAGCATATCTGTTTTTACGATTATTAGAATCGTGGAGGAGGTCCGCCCGGTCCGCCATGTCCTCTGCCTCCGGGTCCGCGCATATCGCTGGCAGAAGCTCCGCCTTTAAAGATGCTGAACCTGTAAATAAAGTGAACCATAAAGTAACTGCTCAGTGTGTTGTATTCCGAGTATTGGGTATAATTGGCGGTTACACTTTGGGAAATATTACTACGCTGTTGCAGGATGTCATATATCTTGAAACGCAATGTCGCCTGATTTCCTTTCAGGAAAGATTTGGATGCTGATGCGTTCCACAGCACTTCTTTTTGTTGGTATCCGGTAGCATAACCGGAGTTGGATGACCAGGTGATATCGCTTTCAATCTTGAAATCAAGCGGAAGGTAAATGGTCGTTGTCCCGCCGACTCCGTAGTTGAAAGTATTTTGATCATTCTGGTTTTGCAGGGAGTTATTCGTACTTCTGTAGCGTATGTTCCCGTTTACTCCCAGGTCGATATAGTCGGAACGGAAATCAATGCCGGCACGCTCCATGGCTGTGAAATCCTTGTTTACATTCTTCTCATCGTTGATGAAGCCGTTTGAATTGGCGAACGAAGCCATTGTCATGGAGTTGACCGAGAATTTCTTATTCTTCAACGGCGTATTGAACATGACACGTACATTGCCATTGTAGTTTCCGTTCACATTCTCGTAAGTCGTCATCTTTTTACCTGTTTCACCGACATAGATGGATTTGGTAACGATATCGTTCACCACATAATTGGCATTCAACATCACCATGAAAGCAGTCTGTTTATCCGGTATAAACTTTTGGTAACGGGCAAACAGATTGTTGGAATAGGTCGGCTTCAGGTCCGGATTACCGGTAACTGTATTCAACGGGTCGGAAATGTCGGCTACCGGCTGTAATTGCGTCATGCTCGGCTGGCTGGTACGACCACGGTAATTGATACGCAGATTGGTTCGTTTATCAAACCGGTAGTTGAAACGGACCATCGGGGAAACATTGACCACATTACGGGTCAGCTTGGAAAGGGTAGAATCACCAACAAAGTTCTCACTTACGCTGTGCGAGGGCTCCAGGTTCATACCGATCGTATAGTCATAATTTTCACGTACAGCCTTGAACGCCAGGCTGGCTTGCTGGTTTATAAAGTTATTACGGTAGCTTTTGCTGTATGCCGTATCCAATACATTATACTCTTCGCTTCCCTCTTCTCTGGTATATGAGTTTTTCAGAGATTCCTGCTTGTTCTGACTGAAGCTATAAGTCGCTTGGATGAAATTATTGCGACCGATCGGTTCGACCCAGGACAAGTAAACGCGGTAGTTGAAGCCTTTGTTGTCATATCTGAATTGTTGGTCGATCAACTCGTTTTGTTCGTTTCCGAGGAAATATTCCGTATTAGAGTAGTTCAGTCCTTTGTTGTAAGAGTCGCTTAATCTTCCGTTTAATGAACCGCTGAAAACACGTCCTTCATCGTTCAGCTTCCGGCTAAATTCCAGGCGGGCGTTGATATTGTATCCTTCCCCGTCGGACAGGTAATCGGATTCCCCGAGATTGACGGTATCTCCCCGGTTGGTCAGCGTGTTGAATGAACCGGACTCCCGGTTGTGGCTGTTGCTATAGCTGAAGCTGGGTTGGAAAATGATTTGGGTGGCTGTATCCGGTTTCCACTCCATGCGGAAGTCGGCACCCACATTGTCACTTCTCGTATTGTTATTGTTGATCTCATTATAAACAGTAGAGCTGTCGTTCGGCAGGATATTTGTACGGGTGGTTTTACTGTCTGCTTCATTGTCGGAATGAGAATAGCGTACGTTGCCTCCCAAAGTCAGTTTCTTGCTGAACTCTTTGCTGAAGTTCATACCTACATTTCCGGAAGTCGTGATACCGTTTCCGGCTCCTCCGCTTCCCATACGTCCGCCCCGTCGTCCGCCCATACCGGAGAACATGTTGGAAGCAATATCGGAGAATCCCATATTATTCGTATTGTTCAGACCCCCCATCAATGTGAACTGGTCATTGTTAATAAAGCGGTTGACCATGAAGTTTCCTTCATATCTGTCTTCACTGCCGTATCCGGCAAAGGCATTCCCGAACCACCCTTGTTTCATCCCGGGCTTTACGGTCAGATTGATCACGGTTTCTTCTTCCCCGTCATCAAATCCGGTCATTCGTGCCATATCACTCAGGCGGTCGAGTACCTGTACCTTCTCAACCATTTTGGATGGCAGGTTTTTAGAGGCTACCTTCGGGTCGTCGGAGAAGAACTCTTTCCCGTCGATCAGGACTTTCTTGATCTCTTTTCCGTTGACGGTGATTTTTCCTTCACTGTCCACTTCCACGCCGGGCATCTTTTTCAACAGGTCTTCCAGTACGGCACCTTCTGTCGTTTTATAAGAGTCGGCATTGTATTCGACGGTATCGTTTCGCATCACGACTTCGGGTGCCTTACCGATGACAACGGCTTCTCCCAGCTGAATCGCTCCGTCACTCAGTGCCAGCTTGCCCAATTTGACCGGATCTGTCTTTCCCGTGATACGTATGGGCTGGTATAAAGGATCGAAACCTACAAAGCTGACATGCAGTAAATAACTGCCGGCCTTGATCCCTTTTAATGTGAAGTTCCCGTTGCGCGAACTGGCCACACCTCCGATCATTGTACTGTCTTTAACATTCAATAAGCGGACTGTGGCCTGTTCGATCGGCTCGTTGTTCCCCTCTTCTATCACTGTTCCAGTGACATCAACTCCTCCCCGCTGTGCAACTGCCGGCAACGAAAAAAGAATAAGAAATAAACATAGTAAGTATCTTCCCGATTTCATAACTAATATATTATTTGTCTATAACAAATGCTGCTCCGGACTGGTTTCCGGTACGAGAAGATAGACATCAGGAAAGTGATTAAGTTTAAAAAAATAAGTTGTGATTTCGATTTATTAACTAACCGTGTCTTTCCGAAATATTGTATACCTTTTTGTAAATTTCCTTAGCTGACTTGAATTTGTTGCCGGGAGAATCTGTTGCCGACGCCCTCGACAGCTTTGCCGACGCTGTCGACAATTTTGCTGACGTCGTCGACAATATTGCCGACAGTGTCGGCAACAACTTTCCTGCTTGTATTAACGATATTATAGAGATAGGAACGAAAGAAGAGGTAGGTAATCTTTCAGTTTGACACGGAGAATTTTCAGCGCCTGGCTGATCCTGTATTCAACGGTCTTGATGGAAACGCCAAGTTTATTGGCTATTTGACTATTAGTAAGTTCTCCGAAGCGGCTTAAGGCGAAAGTGTCGCGGTAGGTGTCAGGAAGTTCTTTAATTGCTTTGTTAATGTGTTCTGTCAGTTCATTTATAAAATAGTAATCAGGATCTTCAAACTGATTTTTAAGTTTGTCATAAAGTATTGAATGTATTTTCTCATGATACAAATTCTTTTGAATCGCATTCAGGCACCTGTTTTTAGCAGCAATGAACAAATATGATTTTAGGGATTGGGTAATAATGATATTCTTTCGATTCTCCCATATAAAAAGCATCAGGTCCTGTACGAGCTCTTCGGCATCTTCATCTGATACATATTGGGAAATGTATTCGCATAAAGGAGAATAATACTTGATAAATATTTGTTTATAAGTATCTGTGTTACCTTCTTGTAACTGTCTAACTAATAGGAAATCATTCATTTACTAATATTTATTATGAAGGTTCCGGACAAAGATAATTGATAATTCTAATTTTATTTAGAAAAAAAAGGAATATGTATAAAATTTTTTATGATATTGTTTAGGGTAGAAGAGGGGAGCTTTTGTCGTATATATAGAAAGAGATAAAATGGAAGAACAGAGAAAACATATAGAAGAACCGGATGCTTCATTATTGTTGGCATATATTCGGGAAAAAGCTTCGTCTGAAGAACAAGCTATTGTTGAAGCCTGGTTACAGGATAGAGAAGAGAATGAGCAAACGTTGTTGCAGATAGCTCGTATTTATCATGTGCAATATACACACAGGCGCATTGGGCAACGTGATTCTCTTAAAGCTTTTGAGTTGATGCAAGAGCGAATTAGACGGCGTGTATGGCAGAAAAATATTTATCGTTTTTCTACTGTTGCTGCTTGTATTGCTGTTGGATTCTTTTTGTCTACTCTTCTTTCATGGTGGAATATAACAAATGATGGGACGGGGGTACAAATGGTTACTGTCCGTTCAAATCCGGGTATGCGTACCAGTTGTAACTTACCGGATGGGACAGTGGCTTATTTGAATTCCGGATCTACGCTAGTTTATCCGGTTCCGTATGATAAAGATAAAAGAGCAGTAACATTGGATGGAGAAGGTTATTTTAAAGTAACACATGATTCAGAAAAACCCTTTATCGTGAGTGTTGCCGATGGTAAAATGAAAGTGATAGTACTGGGTACTGAGTTTAACTTACAGGCATATCGGGAAGAAGGAGTAATAGAGACAACCTTGGTTTCCGGAAAAGTGAATATTGAAGCAAAAAAAGAAAATGGAACTGTGGTGAGACAAGAATTGTCTCCTTCAATAAAAGCTACATATAGTCTTTCTACTTGTAAGATGAATATGGAGTCTGTTAATACCGCATATGAAACAGCCTGGATAGAAGGAAAATTAATGTTTTATAATTCTCCTTTACCTGAGGTATTACGCGATTTATCTTATTTCTATAATGTGAAATTCGAAGTGAAGGATCCTATGATTAAATCTTATTATTTTACCGGGACATTCATCGATAAACAATTGTCACAAATATTGGATTACCTGAAAATCTCATCGGGAATAGATTATAAGATCAGGCAGATCACCGGAGATGACAGCCAAGGTGTTAATCATACAGTGGTGGAATTAACCAATAAGCGGAAGTAGAAGTGTAATATAATAATGTATAATCATAAAAAACAGAAAGCCTATGGAATAGAACGATTATTGCAGACCTTCTTATTGAAAAACATACGGAAACATGTTACCAGCATCTTCCCGTATGAAATATTCGATAGCCGGTCTATAAACAGACTAAGGAATTTATTTTTTAATCTTAAATCATTTACAAAAGTATGGTAAAGAATTATTATATCCAACAGGATAGGGAAATTTGTATCCTGAATTTAGTACCTAAAATAACAAGAACCATGAAGTTAACCTGTTTATTGTTATGCTTGTCTATTGGTATGGCACTTGCCTCACAGTCCTATGCGCAAACGACTAAAATATCCGTTTTGGGGACAGAAAGGACTGTTGCAGAGGTTTTGGAAGAGATTGAACAGCAAACCGATTTTCAATTTTTTTATAATAACAAAATCGTAGATGTCAACCGAAAAGTTTCTATCGATGTACGGAATGAAGATGTGTTTGTTATATTGAGCCGTTTGTTCAAAGAATCGAATGTTCGGTATAAAGTGATAGATAAGGATGTAATCCTTACAACTATCGATGTGGTCGGGGCTGACCAGGTAGGTAAAAAAGTTAGCGGTAAAGTGACCGATCATTTGGGAGATCCCGTTATAGGTGTGAATGTTGTTGAAAAAGGAACGACGAACGGGACAACTACTGATGTGAATGGCGCTTATTCTTTGATGCTGACCAGTGATAATGCAGTTCTTCAGTTTTCTTATATCGGATATACGACAAGGGAAATTGCGGTGGAAGGAAAATCGGATGTTTCTGTTTCGTTGCAGGAAGATAGCCAAGCATTGGAAGAGGTGGTAGTGGTTGGTTATGGAACCACCAAGAAGGTGAACCTGACCGGGGCTGTTGCTCAAATTGATAATAAAACAATGGAAAACCGCTCTGTAACGAACATAGGCAAAGCTTTGCAAGGAGTAGTCGGAAACTTGAATATGACAGTTTCCGGGAATGGTGGAGCTCCCGGCTCGACGATGGATTATAATGTTCGTGGTACAACGAGTCTTTCCGGAGGATCTCCTTTGTTTATCGTAGACGGAGTTCCGGCGGATAATATCAACAACATCAATCCTGCAGATGTGGAAACACTGACAGTTTTGAAAGATGCGGCTTCTGCAGCTATTTACGGTGCGCGCGCAGCTTATGGTGTTATTTTGGTAACAACTAAAAAGGGGGCTAAAAATGAAAAAGTGACAGTCTCCTATAATAATGTAATAGGCTATAATCATGCAACATGTATCCCCAATCAGGTCAACTCGCTTGATTTTGCCAATGCGTATAACATAGCATCACTAAATTCAGGTCAGTCTCCGATGTTCAGTGAAGAACATATTGGGCGCATTAAAGCTTATATGGCAGATCCGGAACATTATCCGTCAAACATACCGAATCCGAATAATACGGATTACTGGTCGTATGCTACGTTGGATAATGATAATGTAGATTGGTTTAGGGCATTCTTTAAACCGGGATCATGGAATCATAAACATGATTTGAGTGTAAGAGGTGGTACGGAGAAATCCAATTATTATGTAGGTGCTGGCTATTATAAGGAGAATGGATTGCTACGATATGGAAAGGATCGTTTCGAACGCTTTAACCTGACGAGTAATTTACATTTTGAACCCTATAAATGGTTGCGTGGAGATATCAGAGTTAAATTCAGCCGAGATAAAAACAATACAGTTTCAGAGGCTTATAACGGAGATATAGGTAACTGGGTACATTTGGCAACAACCAGATATCCGAACTGGTCTTTGAAAGATCCGAACGGGCATTGGGCTTCCACATCCCATATTTACAAACAAATAGATGGGGGGCGTACGTTAGACAATACCAATGTCTTTAGTGCAACAGGTGCTTTGGAAGCTGAACCAATTAAAGGGTGGAAGATAAATGTAGATTATACTTACCGGAATACAGCAAGGAAAGAGTCTACTCATGATAAAGCGGTAATTTGGGAATATACGGTTTCCGAACTTCCGGTAATGGCCCCAAACCATGATGCTTTTTCTACTTTGCAAGCTCAAACTGATTATAGTTCATTTAATGCTTATACTTCTTATGAACATTTGTTTGGCGATCATTTTATGTCGGTTATGGTTGGTCAACAATTGGAGTTAAGCAAATATGATTATTTGACTGCTATGCGTCGTAATTTGATAAATCAGGATATTCCTTCTTTATCGACAGCGATCGGTGAACAGACAAATTCCCAGACAATGACGCATTGGGCTAATATGGGTACTTTTATCCGGGCCAATTATAACTATAAGGAAAAATACCTGATCGAGTTTAATGCCCGTTATGATGGTTCCTCTAAATTCCAACGTGGCGACCGTTTTGGATTTTTTCCGTCGGTTTCCGTCGGTTATAATATAGCCAGGGAAAACTTTTGGACAATCGAACATATTGTGAACTCGTTGAAATTGCGAGCTTCTTATGGATCGTTAGGTAATCAGAATGTAGGTGATTATTTGTATCTGAGTACTGTGAATGTAGGTAATAATTATGGTTATCTGATAGACGGTGTACGTCCGAACTATCTGGATGCGCCGGGCTTGGTCAGCCGTAATCTGACTTGGGAAACAGTTTCTACCATTGATGTCGGCGTTGATGCATCCTTCTTATCGAATCAGCTAAATTTATCGTTTGACTGGTATCGTCGTACGACAACAGATATGTTTGGTCCTGCCAATGCTTTACCTGCAGTATTGGGTGCCAGTGTACCACAAGAAAATAATGCAGATTTACGTACTTCTGGTTTTGAATTGAATTTGGGCTGGAGAGATCAGATAGGAAGTGATTTTTCTTATAATGTGAATTTAGTTTTATCAGACTATATCTCCAAAGTTACAACTTACAATAATCCTACAAAGATTCTGTCAACCTATTATGAAGGACAGACGATCGGAGAAATTTGGGGATATAAGACCGCTGGTATCATACAGACGGAAGAACAGTTGAAAAAGATACCCGATCAGTCGTATATCTATGGGAACTGGACGATTGGAGATGTGGAATACAAGGATTTGAATAATGATGGAAAAATAGATAAAGGTAAAAATACAAAGGATGACCATGGAGATCTGGCTGTTATAGGAAATACAACTCCTCGTTTTAGTTATGGTATTTCTTTAGGAGCGCAGTGGAAAGGTTTTGATTTGAACATTTTCCTGCAAGGGGTAGGAAAACGTGATTTTTGTCCTCCAACAGGTGGTAATAGTGGAGTTTTCTTTTGGGGATTCACAGGTGGATTTGGTTCAAATATGTATGAAGAAACATCTGATTTTTGGACTCCTGAAAATACAGGCGCTTATTATCCGAAGCCCTACAATTCTTCAGAAGTATATAAAAACCAACAGCCGCAAACTCGTTATTTGCAGAATGCAGCTTATTTACGCTTGAAGAACTTCCAGCTGGGTTATACAATTCCGCAAACGATTATGTCGAAGATCGGTTTGCAGCGTATCCGTATGTTTGTCAGTGGAGAGAATTTGTTTACGATCACTTCTTTACAGAAAAACTTTGATCCCGAACTTTTGAACGGAAGTTGGGGAGCCGGAAAGGTTTACCCTTTGACGAAAACATTCTCTTTTGGTTTTAATGTTGATTTTTAAATTGAATTGTTATGAAAAAATATAGCTTATTTATTGTACTGTTAGGACTGCTCATTACATCTTGTGAAGATTTTCTTGACCGGGACCCGCTGGACAAGATAACAGATCAGCAGATGACATTTTCGGCAAAGGAAATGGAACTTTATGCCAATAAGTATTATGGAAACTTTCCGGTATTAGGGGGCGCGGATTACGGACCCTATGAGAGAGATAATGCCTCAGATAACTTGGTTTCCGGGTCGTATATTTTTGATGCACAAATATCCGGAACGATTACAGTTCCTTCTTCCGGAGGCGGATGGGACTGGACAATGCTCAGAGGACTGAATTTCTTTATTGATAACTACCATAAATCGCAGGATCCTATTTCTGAAACGGCTCCTTATATTGGTGAGATTTATTTTTGGCGTGCCTGGTTTTATTATGATAAATTGAAACAGTTTGGTGATCTTCCCTGGATTGGAAAAGCTCTGTATGCAGATTCGGAAGAATTGTTCGATGCTAGAGTTTCGCGAACGGTAATAGCAGATTCTATTATTGCAGATCTGGATAAGGCAATCAGTCTTTTGCCGGAAAAGAGTGTGGCTACTTCCGGGCGAATTCATAAAGATGTGGCTTTGTTGTTTCAGAGTCGTGTAGCTTTATATGAAGGTACATGGGAAAAATATCATAACGGAACGGCTTTTGGCGTTGCAAATTCGGATCCGGATCGTTTTTTCCGGGTTGCGGCTAATGCTGCACGGGCTGTGATAGATAAGGATGTTTATGCAATAGAACCGGTAGGAGGAGATAAAAGTAAAGGTTATTGGAGCTTGTTTAACCAGACAGACTTATCTACTAATAAAGAGGTTTTACTTTGGAAAAAATATGATATGGGATTAGGAGTCTATAATAACAGTCAAAGTATTTGGGGCGTAAGTGATAATAATACTGGAGTTTCCAAGTACATGGTGGAAGCTTATCTCTGTTCAGATGGTAAGCCTATCAGTATCAGTCCTCTTTACCAAGGAGACGATCTGGTGGAGAAAGAGGTACAGGATAGAGATCCCCGTTTAAGACAAACGATTTATCAGAAGGGGGATCCTCGCGTGATAGTGAACGGACAGGTGAGTGGTTCTTTTACTGTACCGGATATGACCTATGATTCCCGTTTGAGAAATACCACCGGCTATCAGTTATATAAGGGATGTGATCCAGCAGCTGTACATGAAGGCGGGTATATTACCGCAAGTATTATTTTCCGATATGCGGAGGTTTTGTGTAATTATGCAGAAGCCAAGGCTGAGTTAGGTGAATGTAGTCAGAATGATTTGGATATCTCGGTGAACCAGTTGCGTGACCGGGTAGACATGCCTCATATGACAGTTAATGTCGGTTTTGTTGATCCGAAGTGGGATTTCCCGGAACTAAGCCCGCTATTGAATGAAATACGTCGTGAGAGGCGGGTTGAATTTGCTTGCGAAGGATATCGCTTCGATGATTTAATGAGATGGGCGGCTGCTGATTTGATTAAACGTCCTATGTTAGGAGCGAAGATGAAACAATTTGCAGATATTAAAGATCAGTTTAAACCGGTTCTCGATCCGAGTGCAATACCTGTGAATGATGCAGGTTACATTGCTCCTCATTGGAATAGTCCGGCAAAGAATGGCTGGCAGTTTGATGAAAAGAAAAATTGGTTGAAGCCGTTACCTTCAAATGAATTAGTTCTAAACTCAAATTTGGAACAAAATCCGGGATATTGATATTCAATAAAATATATAAAGGGGGATTTTTATATATATCCTCCTTTATATTCGTGACATTTTTTCTCAAATAGTAATATATGAAAAATATGAATTTAAAATTATTATGGTTTTGGGGGCTTTTTCTTTTGTTATGTGGCTGTGTAGAAAAGAAAACGGTATATTTTTGTGGTAGTGAGCAGAGTGAAGTATTTCAGTTACTTAAAGACGAGGGATTCAAACTGGAAAGGTTTGACTCTCCGGAGGCAATGATAGAAAAAGCGACCAATGGTTCAGCTGCTGTTATCATTTGTGATACTTATCCGGTGTCTCCTCTTAAAATAACACAAGAAACATACAAATTGGCACAACAGAAGAAGATCAAGGTTTATTTGGAATATCCGGATCTGTTGCCGGATATGCATATTGAAAAAGAAACTTTTCATGCATCTTTGGAACGTGGAGTGATTACCTGTGATAAACTGGAGAACCTGAAACCAATGGATATTATAGGGATTAATGATTGCTATACCCGTGTGGCAAAGGTGGATGATCCCTTGATTGTGCTGGCTCGTGTCGCAGGTTTTGATCAGGCTGAATATGGAATAGAAGATGTAGAGAGCTATCCATTATTATGTGAGAGAGAGAATATGTTGATCGCATTTACGAAACTCAGTAATTTTCGGACAGGTCGTTACGAACCTCTTGCCTCCTGGCAATCTATATGGAAATATATCATTTCATTTGTAACGGATGATTCAGATTTTACCTTTTTAACAGAGTGGCCTTCTGATGTAAAACCGACTTATAGTAAAGGGCTATCTCTTCCGACCGATGCAGGAAAGAATATGATAAGCAGAGGTCTGGAATGGTTTTTCAATGGTCGTTTCTTCATTGATTCGTCATGGAAAGAACTACAATTGGAACGGCAGGGAGATGGATTAATGCCTGTAGCCCGTGCACTTCCGACTGATAGTAAAGTCGGAAATGGTACAATGGGGATTCTTGAAGGTCATGCCTCCAATATCTATTATGATGGGGAACAAGATTTTCGGTATTGGCTCAGGGCTGATGTGCAGGGAGAAGTAGCGTTTGCTCTTGCTTCCGGTGGAAAGTTGTTGAATAATCCAACTTATGAAGAGGTTTCAAAAAATTTGATGGAGTATGTTTTGAAAAATTCAGCATTTAGAGCTGGGAAAAGGATAGACCCTTTTAGTCCGGTTTATGGATTGATTGGTTGGTCCGATACTCATCCTTATGTTTTTTATGCAGATGACAATGCCCGTTTGGTACTTGGATTGATCGGTGCTTCAGCTTTTATGGGTTACGATCGGTGGAATAAGGAAATTGTAGAGAATATACTGGCTAATTTCCGCTTAAGTAATGTAAATGGTTTTTTCGGTAATGGTGGTCGCTTGGAGGAATCTCAGGTTATGGAAAAGGGATGGCGATATTATGCAAAACGTCCTGAACTCGTGAATCCTCATCCTCATTTTGAGTCTTGGATGTGGGCCTGTTATTTATGGCTTTATGACAAAACAGGCTATCAGCCGCTGTTAGAAAAAGCAGAAAAAGCTATCAGGCTTACAATGGAAAACTATCCGGATGGTTGGAAGTGGACAAATGGAATCCAGCAGGAACGAGCACGAATGATACTGCCGTTGGCCTGGTTAGTACGGGTAAAGGATACTCCGGAGCATAGGGAGTGGCTGGATCGGGTAGTAAGTCGTTTGCTGGAGAATCAACAGGCATCAGGTGCGATCAGGGAAGAGTTAGGAAATAGTAGTACAGGTACCTTTGGAAAAGCTAAATCTAATAAGGAGTATGGTGTAACAGAAGCTCCGCTTATATCACATAATGGTGATCCGGTGGCGGATATGTTATATACTTCAAATTTTGCTTTTTTTTCGTTGAATGAAGCTGCAAAAGCGACAGGTAATTCTCAATATAAAAAAGCTGTAGAAAAATTGTCGGATTTTTTGATCCGTATTCAGGTAAAGAGTGACAGGTATGCTCATTTAGATGGAGCCTGGTATCGTGCTTTCGATTATGACCGGTGGGATTATTGGGCCTCAAATGCTGATCATGGTTGGGGGGCATGGTCTACTTTGACCGGTTGGATTCAGAGTTGGATTATTGGTACGCAGGTATTGATTGAGGATGATACCAGTTTTTGGGATAAAACAAAAGATGTTGCAGTGAAATCTTATATGGATGAAGTGCTACAAACAATGTTCGAAAACTAATAAAGTGAGTATGAAAACGAAAATAAATTTTGGTTATCTTATTTTTCTTTCTGTGGTAGCAGCTTTGGGTGGTTTCCTGTTTGGATATGACACAGCTGTTATTTCCGGAACGATTGTTCAAGTCACCCACTTGTTTCAGTTGGACTCGCTGCAACAAGGATGGTATGTCGGATGCGCACTTGTTGGTTCGATTGTCGGAGTTCTTATGGCTGGTATATTGAGTGATATGACGGGAAGGAAACGAACAATGATTTTTTCTGCCATTTTGTTTTCAGCCTCTGCTATTGGTTGTGCGTTCAGCACAGATTTTAATCAACTGGTCGTTTATCGCATCATTGGCGGTGTTGGCATTGGCATAGTATCTGTTGTCTCTCCTCTTTATATTTCGGAAGTATCTGTCGCAGCATATCGTGGGCGGTTGGTATCACTTTATCAAGTTGCAATTACAGTCGGTTTTTTAGGTGCATATCTTACTAATTACATTTTATTACAGTTTGGGAAAGGTGATATTTCTTTAATGGCATCATGGTTAAATCGTCTGTTTATAACGGAAGTTTGGCGGGGAATGTTGGGTATGGAAACTTTTCCGGCTTTGTTTTTTCTTGTGATTATTTTCTTTATACCTGAAAGCCCTCGTTGGCTACTTTTGAAAGGGAGGGAAGCGGAAGCTTTTTCAGTTTTTTCTGAAATCTATCGTGATGGGGGAGATGTTAAGGCGCAGTTGAATGAAACATTATCTGTTATCCGGTGTGAATCAAAATCCGAATGGGCTCTGTTGTTTAAGCCGGAAATCCTAAAGATTGTGATGATAGGTGTCTGTATTGCTATTTTGGGACAGTTTATGGGAGTGAATGCTGTTCTTTACTATGGACCATCGATTTTTGAAAGTGCGGGCCTTTCCAGTGGAGATTCTCTTTTTTCTCAGGTACTGGTCGGACTTGTTAATATGCTGACATCTATTCTCGCACTGATAATAATAGATCGGGTTGGGCGAAAAAAAATGGTGTATTATGGAGTGTCAGGAATGATTGTATCCTTGTTGCTTATCGGTGGTTATTTTATATTGAATAGATCAATCTCTATATCCAGCCTTTTTTTATTGGTATTTTTCTTGTGTTATATTTTTTGTTGTGCGATCTCTATTTGTGCTGTGGTATGGGTGCTTCTGTCGGAAATGTATCCTGCGAAAATCAGAGGACTAGGCATGTCTATCGCTGGTTTTGCCTTGTGGGTAGGAACTTATTTAATAGGGCAACTTACACCTTGGATGCTCTTGACTTTGACACCGGCGGGAACATTTTTCCTGTTTGCGGTCATGTGTGTTCCTTACATATTAATAATATGGAAATTAATTCCGGAAACAACCGGTAAATCATTGGAAGAAATAGAACAAAACTGGATAAAGTGAAAAAAATATGCTACGTGGTAAGACGGGATAGTGATTATCGTAGTAGTTTGGCTAGTTTTAGAATTAACAAAATCGGTATTAGTTGCTGATTTATATTGTAGTAATAGTTATGAAAAATATTTCAAGAAGAAATTTTTTGAAGACAAGTGCTGTTATGGCAGCAGGTCTTACCATTATTCCAGGTTCTGTATTAGGCAGAACTTACGGACATATTGCCCCGAGTGATAAATTGAATATAGCTGGTATTGGTGTCGGTGGTATGGGACGCCGTAATCTGGCAAATATGAATACGGAAAATATTGTTGCACTCTGTGATGTTGATTGGCATTATGCCGATAAGACTTTTAAGGATTATCCAAATGCAAAACGTTTTAAAGATTGGCGTGTGATGTTTGACGAGATCGGAAAGTCGATTGATGCTATCATGGTTGCAACTCCAGATCATACGCACGCCGGTGTAACAGCTCATGCCATAACATTGGGTAAACATTGTTATACACAAAAACCGCTTACTCATTCTGTTTACGAGTCACGTTTACTTACCAAGCTGGCTAAGAAATATAAGGTGGCTACACAGATGGGAAACCAGGGTAATTCATTTGATTGGTGTCGTCAGATTACGGAGTGGATACAAGCAGGTGCTATCGGTGAAGTGTATGAAGTCCATTGCTGGACTGATCGTCCGATTTGGCCCCAGGGATTGATACAACCCAAGGATGCTGCCAAATGTCCGAAGACTTTGGATTGGGATTTATTCATTGGGCCGGCGCAGAAACGCCCATATAATCCGGTTTACACCCCTTGGAACTGGCGTGGCTGGTGGGACTTTGGAACAGGAGCGTTAGGAGATATGGCCTGTCATATCATGGATCCGTTGTATTGGGCACTTGAGCTTAAATATCCGACCAGTGTTATCGGTAGTTCTACATTGAGTAATTTGTACTCTCCTCCCCATGCTCAGGTTGTTACTTATACTTTCCCGGAGCGTCCGGCAAGAGGAAATGTAAAAATGCCGGAAGTAAAAGTTTACTGGTATGATGGAGGGTTGATGCCGCCTCGCCCGGAAGAGCTGAAAGACGGACAAATGATGGGTGATGAAAACGGAGGTATTATCTTTATCGGTACGAAAGGTAAAATCATGACAGGCTGTTACGGGATGAATCCGACTTTATTACCTGTCTCCGATATGGAACATTTTAATCAGCCTAAACCTACTATTGCCAGGATTAAAGGTGGTAATGGAGATATTTGGTCGACAAATGCCCACGAACAGGATTGGATACGTGCATGTAAAGAATCTCCTGAAAACCGAACGGAAGCTTCTTCCAACTTTCAGTTTTCCGGTCCGTTCAATGAAATGGTTGTGATGGGAGTCCTGGCTGTACGGTTATCTGGATTGCAAGGATTACACCGTGGATTGCAATGGGACGGAGAGAATATGCGCTTTACCAATATCTCTTCTACAGACAAAATAAAGATCGTTACGGTAGATGATTTCAATGTAATAGACGGTGATCCTCGTTTCGACCGCCGCTTTGCTGAATTTAATGCAGCAGAAATGGCAAACGAATGGATCAGGCACACTTATAGCAATGGTTTTTCCTTACCGGATATGCCTAAATAATTCGAGAAAAATAAGTCAATCATGAAAAAGCGATTATTCAATATGTTATTGTTTCTGGTTTGTGGTTTATTCTTCATTTCCGTGCAAGCACAGACTAAAGCAGAAAAAAACGGCTGGCGTTTGGGGATGCAATCGTATAGTTTTCATCTGTTCTCATTGGCAGAAGCATTCGATAAAACACAGGAATTAGGTTTGAAATATATAGAAGTATATCCTGGGCACAAGTTGGGAGGTAAGTGGGGTGACCTGGTGTTCGACTTTGATTTGGATACCCAAACTCAAAGGGAGTTGAAAGAACTGGCCGCTTCTAAAGGAATAAAAATTGTTGGAACCGGCGTATATGTTGCTGAAAAATCCTCCGACTGGGAAAAAATGTTTCGTTTTGCTAGAGCGATGGAAATGGAGTTTATAACCTGTGAACCGGCACTCGATGACTGGGATTTGGTAGAAAAATTGTCGAAACAGTACGACATTAACATATCAGTACATAATCATCCTCAACCATCTGATTACTGGAAACCAGAGAATTTATTACAGGCTATCTCTTTCCGTAGCCGTTCACTCGGTTCGTGTGCCGATGTTGGACATTGGCGCAGGGAAGGACTTGATCAGACAGAATGTCTGAAAAAACTGAGTGGGCGCATTATATCCCTTCATTTTAAAGATATAGCAATAAAAAAGGTTGGAGAAGAGGGGCAGCACGATGTGATCTGGGGGACAGGTATACTTGATGTTAAAGGCATGTTGAAGGAACTGAAGGCGCAAGGTTTCAAAGGGATATTCTCGATTGAATATGAATATAACTGGGAAAATTCTATTTCTGATATAAGGGAATGCATAACTTATTTCAATAAGGTAACAAATGAGATATTTTAGTATTTAAGGAATTGTTTAATCGTTTGTACTTTATGATGAATTGTAAAAACTGGAATGTTTATTTGACATTCCAGTTTTTCGTTTTTGAGTATCTGTATTAATATTTTATCTTTGTAAAATTGTTGAATAAAGAATTTTATTCTGAAGGTGCGATTAATTATTGTCCAGTATTAAATTTAATTCTATGAAAACAAACTTGTTAATCTCATTGTTTTTAGTGCTTCTTTGTGCCTGCCAGGCTCCACCCGTTGAAGAGTATGCGGTTATTCCGCAACCTCAGGAAATCAGTTACACACCGGGCTTTTTCAAGATGGGGGAAGATCCGGCTATTTCTTATTCCGGTGATTTGAACAATGAAGCTCAATTGTTACAAGCGGTTCTTTCCTCTGACTTTTCTGTGGAAGCAACCCTTAAAGATTCAGGGAAAGGAGACATTAACCTGATGCTCGATCCGACAGTTTTGCCGGATAAACCGGAAGGTTACCAGCTGGAAGTTACTTCCGGTAAAATAAATATCAAGGCTAATTCTTCTGCCGGTATACTGAATGGTGTACAAACACTGCGTCAAATTATTAAAGAGAAAGACGGAAAATATCTGGTTCAGAGAGCTGAAGTTACTGACTATCCGGCTTTTTCATGGCGTGCTTTTATGTTGGATGAAGGACGCTATTTTAAAGGGAAAGAAGTCGTGAAAGATCTGCTGGATGAAATGGCTGGGTTGAAAATGAATGTTTTCCATTGGCATCTTACCAACGATCAGGGATGGAGAATTGAAATTAAGAAATACCCGAAACTGACGGAGATCGGTGCTTTCCGCGATTCTTCGGAAATTAATCATTTTGGAAGTGATGTGTATGATGGAAAGCCGCATGGAGGCTTCTATACGCAGGAAGATATAAAGGAAATCGTTGATTATGCGACTAAACGGCATATCACGATTGTACCGGAAGTCAGCATGCCGGGACATGCCAGTGCCGCTATTGCTTCTTATCCCTGGTTGGGTACAAGTGGTAAACAGATCAAAGTCCCAGGTAAGTTTGGTGTGCATTATGACGTTTTGAATGTTTCCGATCCCCGTGTGATGGAGTTTTTGGATGATGTGACGAATGAGGTTATCGCTTTGTTCCCTAGTCCGGTATTTCATATCGGTGGCGATGAAGTAAAATATAACCAATGGAAAGAATCTCCTGCTATACGTAGTTATATGGCTAAGAAAGGTTTGAAAACGCCTGCGGAACTACAGATCTATTTTACGAATGAAGTTTCAAATATGCTTGCGGCGAAAGGTAAGAAAATGATGGGATGGAACGAAATTACAGGAGATAAATTGCATGAATATCAGTCTGCCGAAGATACGAAAGATGTTGATCAACAGCTTGCTAAAGGTACTATCGTTCACTTTTGGAAAGGGGATCCCGAACTTATCAAGAAAGCGATCGACAAAGGATATGACATTGTAAATTCTTATCATATATATACTTATATCGATTATGATTATAAATCGATCCCATTATCCAAGGCTTATTCATTCAATCCGATCCCCGAAGGATTATCTCCAGAAGAACAGGGTAAGGTGTTGGGACTGGGTTGCCAGATGTGGAGTGAATTTATTCCGACGGTCGAAAGTATGAATCAGAAAATTTATCCGCGTATTGCTGCCTATGCTGAAACCGGATGGACGGGGACGGAGAAGAAAGATTTCAACCGATTCTTGAATTCTCTCGGTCATTTTGTCAATAAATGGACGGCCGAAGGACTGGTGATCGGACCGGTTGAATAAAAAAAATATTTTTCAAAGTGATTAAACTATTTCCATGTAACAAAGTCTATTATATCGAAGCGCTTCACAAACAGTTAAATATTAATTTAAGTAATAAGTAGTAGTTTATGAAGAAGGTAATAGGATTGTTTTTGGTTATCCTGATTAGTACAGCAACAGTTTTTGCACAGGGCGGTGATCGCCAGGGAAAGAAGGGAGATCCTTCCAAACGTAGTGAGAAAATGATCGAAGAATTGAAACTCGATGATAAACAAGCAGCTGAATATCGTAAGGTGGAAGCTGACTTTAGAGAGCAGATGAAGAAAGAACGTGAATCTGTCAAAGAAGACCGTGAAAAGATGCGGGAAAAAATGACAGCTATGCGTACTGAAAAAGATGCTCAGATAAAGAAGATTCTGACAGACGAACAGTACAAACAATATCAGGAGAAACAGAAAAAAGCGGATAGCCCTCGTAAAAAGGGACATGGACGTAGATGATAAAAATAAAAAATCCCCGGCAGAATATTCTGTCGGGGATTTTTGTGTTTATTAGTATGGATTATAACGTTTTCAGTTTCAGGTTGCGCCATAGCACTTTGATGCCACCGCCATCATGGATTTGTAAAGCGATGCGACCTTGTCCGGCACCGATTTTCTCATCGTTGATGTTTACCATTTCTTCGCCGTTCAACCAGGTTTGTACGTTATCGCCCTGCACTTTGATACGCATGGTATTCCAGTCACCTTCTTTCAGGATAGTTTCTTTTTCATCCGGAATTTGGACTAACCATCCGCGTCCGTATGATTCATAGATACCACCGGTATCGTGTCCTTTAGGAGCGACTTCAACTTGCCATCCGTTGACTTTTACATCTTCTTCAATGAAAGAACGGATAAATACACCGGAGTTACCGTCTGCTTCCTGTTTGAATTCAACAGTCAGGTCAAAATCATCATAATAATCGCGTGTTGCCAGGTAGCCATATTTCTTATCCGGACCGCTTTCGCAGATCAGCAAACCGTCTTTTACATACCATAATTCAGTTCCGTATGCTTCCCAACCTTTCAGGTCGACTCCATTGAAAAGGTTTACTTCTTTGCTTTTGCGCGGAAGTTCTTTGATCTTTATATTACGGAAAGAGGCAGGATAACCATGGTCCTGCAAACAAAGAACACCTTTTTTAGCTAAACCATATTCAGGAGCGTTTGCCCATTTTCCGCTGTTTTTCTTTTCATACCAATCGTCGGTCCATGCTTCGAATTCCAAAATCTTCTGACCATTCAGCCAATGTTCTACATGACCATTATCAAATACAATTTTAGAATTGTTCCATTCGCCCTGCGGATTAACTTTCATTTTAGATTTGTCTGGCAAATGCATAGCGTAGTCTACGCCCAGTTTTTGCCATTCTTCCAGTGGTTCCGGGAAATTAGGTTCGTCGATCAACTGATATTCCGGACCGGTGACATAAGGCACAGCGAACTGAGGACGTTCTACAACGTGGTAAAGCATACCGCTGTTACCTCCCTTTGATAGTTTCCAGTCCCATGACAATTCAAAGTTTTCATACTGTTTATCGGTTACAATATAACCGCTGGCATCGCTGCCGTCACCTTTTGCCTGGATACATCCGTCAACGACATGCCATGGCTGTGTGAGGGTTGTTCCATTGTAATCTTTCCACCCATCGAGTGTTTTTCCGTCGAAAAGGAGTTGCCATCCACCGGCCACTTCTTCGGGAGTAAGTGTGTTTTGTTCTGCACCTGCGCAAGAGGTAAACAGAGCTAATGATACTGCACAAGAGGCTAACAAACTTGTTGCAGCTACTCTTTTCACTACTGATTCCATTTTAGAATTAAGTTTTAATTGATAATGATATGGGACAAAGATAGGAAAACATCTTATGCAAAATCTTTAAAAAATGTATTGAAATCCGATTCACATCTCAAACAGTTTACCTTTCGATAGCTGTGGTAAGATATTTCGATAGCTGTCGAAAGGCTTTCC
>NZ_QUKD01000016.1 GCF_003480915.1 Parabacteroides sp. TM07-1AC
AAAATCCGATATGCAAGAGCAGATACGGATGACTTGTATGAGTTATTCGAGAAGATAGCAATAGAATAAAGATGTTAAAAATTTAGATTTCTGAAAAGCAATGGGAGTGTAATGGTTGCTGGGCTGTTGACTCTTTGAAGTTGAAAATCATATTATACATGTAAACTCCTGTTGCTTTTTATCCTTTTTTTGCCGGTATATCTTTGTGCTGTACTTAATTATTCACTAAAAACATTTTTAATTATGGCACAAGGTTACAAATTGGTTCTGCGTCCGTCGGAACCGGGAAAGAAAGATTCTCCGAAGTTGTATTATGCGGTATCGAAAAGTACCGGGTTTACAGACCTCAGACGTTTGTGCAAGTTGATCGCTGCAAGAAGTACGGTATCGAGTGCGGATGTGAAAGCGGTACTGGATAATCTGAATTATATTCTGGATCTGGAATTGCAGGATGGTCGTATTGTTCAGTTGGGAGAATTCGGCAATTTCCGTATTACGGTCGGGAGCGAGGGCATAGAAGATAAAAAGAAGTTCTCTGCAAGTATGATTCGTGCTCCGAAGATCGTATTTACTCCCGGATTTGACCTGCGTGAGACTAAAAAGACAATGGGATATTCGCTGATTGTTCCGGAAGTGGAAAAGACTGATAATTCCGGTGGCGAGGATGACCGTCCTGTAATCGAGTAAAGCATTCGGAATGAAAAAGATGAATGTACAATTGGTAATGGCCGTGCTGCTTTGTGCAGCCGGCATTACTTTGGTCTTTTCCGGTTTTTGGATTGCTCCGGCCGGAGAAATTCATAATAGCGTATTAGTGGCTTTCGGAGAGATCAGCACGTTTGCCGGAGCGTTGTTTGGTGTAGATTATTCATATAAAATCAAAAAAAACGAACATGGAAGATAAAGAGTTCATATTTGAGTCTCCTTTGAGTGCACAACAACAGGCTTGGAGGACTAAGCATCCGGATTGGATCAGTGACCATTTTTATATGGGAGAGTTTATGTATAGTGCAGTGGCTGTAGAACGGGGATTGGAAAATACACCGACACCGGAGGCACGGAAGGCAATCCGGAATCTGGTTAAAAATTTATTAGAGCCGCTCCGTAGATATGCCGGTTGTTCTGAAGGCATGCATATTAGCAGCGGGTATCGTTGCGAGGAACTGAACCGTTTGGTGGGAGGTGTCAAAAATTCACAACATTTGACCGGTGAGGCTGTCGATATTTATACATTGGATAATTGCTATCTGTTTAATGCCTTGCAGAGAAGTGGGTTGAATTTCGATCAGGTGATTTATTATCGTCGCCGTAATTTCATCCATTTGTCTTTGAAGTTAAAGGGAAAGAACCGTCGTCAAGTGATAATCAAATGAGAACCGTTCTTTATTTGTTTTTGGCAATGGCAGGATTATCCGGCTGTGTTACACGTAATTCCGGAAGCAAGGAACAGTTTTCTGCGTATAAGGATTCAATGACGTATACCCGGTTGGATACATCCTGTTTGCATTATAATCGACAGACCCGGTTACGGGGAACCTCCCGGTTGAAAGAGATTTCTTTTTCTTTACCGGATAGTTCGGGGAAACAGCATGTGGAGCGTGTTGTGTATGCTACGGAAGAATGGAATGTGGCAGATTCGGCAGAAATACTTTCTGCGGGACTGGCTACGACAAAAAAGCAAGTCATGAATACCGGTGTATCAACAGAAAAAACGATTACAAAATATGAATCGAGGTATACAGGTAAATGGATGTTGGTTTTGCTTTTGTTGCCTTTCGTTTACTGGTTATGGAGAAAGTGGAGTGATTAAGTGATTTTTATTCTTTAATTTACGAAATGTTCGGAATAATATGTATCTTTCGAGATATTTGAGTGGCTAGTATAATATTAACCTTATGAAATAAAATGCCATGAAGAAGAAAAACGTAATCTTATTGCTCATACTTTTCTTAGTGAGCAGTCAAATTGTAAGTCCGCAATCAAAGACTGGGGATTTGCCGGTGTTCGATTTTTCAAAAGACTATCCCCAAAAGAAATTACGTCTTCAGGATATGGCTGATATCGAATATGTGCCGTTGGAGACAACGGATGATATTTTATTGGGCGGGTCGTCGGTACTCTCGGCTGTGACTGATAAATATATTCTTGTACATGAAGTTCGCTTGGGGGATATATTTGTTTTCGATCGTAAAACGGGGAAGCTCTATTCTCATTTTAACCATAAAGGGCAAGGTGGTATGGAATATAGCTGGATTAAGAATGGTACGATTTTAGATGAGCAGAAAGAAGAAATTTATGTATGCTCTCAATTTATTCAAGTTTATTCGTTAAAAGGTGAGTATAAACGAACTTTGAAAATAAATGGTTTTGAGAATGATATGAAGATTCTGAATTTTAATGATGAATCTATACTGATATATGATGATGTGGTTATAGAACCTGGTCGTGAAAATAGAACAAAAAAAGATCCATATAGATTAGTTTCAAAAAAAGATGGTAGTTTGATTTCCGTATTAGGTCTTTATTTTCCAAAAAGATATTCAAACAAAATTTCTCAACAATTAGAGGGAAATATGTGGAGACCTTTGCAGATTTATTATTCTCATAACATACATTACGGTTCAGATATAGTGATAATGGATATATCTTCCGATACGCTCTACCATTTGTCTCCCGATAAGGGACTAATTCCTTATCTGACTCGTACACCTTCTATTCATGCTACTGAACCACGAAAAATATGGATTCCAGTTTTGACTACTGACAAATTTATGCTGTTAGGTACATTTGTTTTGGATTTTAATTCATCAGGAGGAAAAATTCCGGTATTTATGTACGATTTTAAAACAGCTGAGGTAAATAAGGTTTCTATTTTAGATACTGAATTTGACACAAGGGCTTGGAGTTCGGGACGATGGGAGCCTGGAGGAGATCCTGCGATTGCTAAAAATATGTGTGCTGAATTTATAGATGTATCCTCAATGCTAAGTGCTTATAACGGAAAACGTCTGGCTGGAAATGGCATGAAGATAGCAAAAAATCTTGTCGAGGATGATAATCCGGTGGTCAGGATAATCAAATTCAAGTAATAAATAGCATGTATGATGAATCACTTTCTCCGATAATTTTACATTTGTTTTCAGGGGGGGGCTATTGCTGGAAAAAACGGTAAGATTATTATTGGATATGATTCTTTTCCTTATATTTGTCCTTATCATCTCAAAAGGTAAAAGACATGACGCTGGAAGAAAAGAAAATGGAATTTGCCGTGTTTTGTATTGAAAATGTGGCGGCTCAATTGAATGAATTGCCGGAAGATATATATGAAAGACTCAGTAAGCAGGGACTTATCGATGAATTGATTTTTGATTGTTATGATGCGCTTCATACTCAAAGCAAACTGCATATTGTAGAAGATGTCATTACAGCTTTGAATAATCGGGAGAAAGGAGGGACGGTTGTATGAAAGTGTATCATGGTTCTACGTTCTGTGTGGATCTTCCTTTAGCTAGTGTTTGTCGGGATAATCTGGATTTTGGAAAGGGCTTTTATGTGACTGACTTGAAAGAACAGGCTGTTAGTTGGGCTTTGAGGATCGCAGCTATTACCAAGATGGTTCCTTATCTTAATGTGTATGAGATGGATATGGAATTGGTACGTAATAACTATCAGGTGCTGACTTTCGATAGTTATAATGATGATTGGTTGGATTTTGTAATCTCTTGTCGTCGGGGTATACCTGTGTGGAGAGATTATGATGTCGTAGAAGGTGGTATAGCGAATGACCGTGTGTTCAATACCGTTGAATTATATTTTTCAAACCTTATAGGAAAAGAAGAAGCCTTAAAACGTTTGAGTTTTGAATATCCGAACAGGCAGTTGTGCTTGATTAATCAAGAGATGATAGATAATAATCTCAAATTTGTTGAATTTGTAAATTTAAGTGAGAAAGGAGGTCTGTATGTCTCAGGCAAATGAAATATTGCTTCAAATGAAGTATGCTCGTATTATTATGGGATTCTCGAAACGGCTGGAGATTGACAGTCGCCGTGGCTTACGTCTTTTTTATCAATCTGATTTGTATAAGGTTTTACGTCAAAAAATAGGTGATATTCATTGTCTTGGCGATAACTATTTAATTGATGAGTTAATCATTGAATATGCTCGTAAACAAGGTGCTTGATGAAAATAAGTTTGATCATCTGTGCCATTAAATAAATTGTTAACCTGTAAAATGAGTATCATGAAAATAAACAAAGGTCTGTTGGTATTGAGTCTGCTATTACTCTCGGTCGGGAAATTATCGGCTGAAGATTTTGGTTATGAACTGAAAGATGGTACGCTGACCATTTTGATGTATGGAGGTTTTGACGACTGGAAAAAGGCTGGTATCCATGATAAGAGTTCTGTTACTAAGATAGTGATAGATGAGGGAGTTCCTATTGTTCCGAATCAAGTGTTTAAAGATATGAGGCATGTGAAATCCGTAACAATTCCATCGTCTGTGACTTCGATCGGGACAGGAGCCTTTTTTGAATGTACGAATTTGTCATCCATCACATTTGAAGAGAATTCCAATTTGAAGTTTATCGGAGGATATGCTTTCTATCAGACAGACTTGACTTCGATCAGTGTTCCGGCTTCCGTGGAAAGGATTGGAAAAGCTGCTTTTAGAGAGTGTCCGAATTTGTCGTCGGTGAAATTTGCATCTAAGCCGCGTTTGAAGACGGTCGGAGAATGGGCTTTCTACGAAACAGATCTCAAAGAGATTGTTATCCCGATGTCGGTGACGACTATAGGGAAAGCTGCCTTTGAGGGATGCAGAAGGCTGACTTCTGTTGCTTTTCACGAAAATATCAGGTTGGAAAAGATAGGGGCAGGTGCCTTCTCCAGAACATCCATTACTTCTGTAAATATTCCTTCTTCTGTGACGGCTATCGGTGAGGGGGCTTTTAGGCTCTGCAGAAGACTGTCGTTGGTCACTTTTGGAGGTTCGAACCTGAAGACAATTGGTGAACAGGCTTTTTCAAGGACGGCTCTGACTTCTTTTTCTATACCGCCTTCAGTGACTACGATTGGGGTGGGAGCTTTCGCAAAAACTCCTTTGGAGTGGGTAGAGGTTCCTTCTTCAGTGACGAAAATTGAAGGTGCTGCCTTTACGGATTGTAAAAAGTTATCTTCTGTTACGTTTGTCGGAAAATCGGAATTGGAGAAGATTGGGGCTGCCGGATTTTACGGGACAGCTTTGAAGTCGGTAGAAATTCCTTTTTCGGTGAAAACGATCGGAGCCGGTTCTTTTTCTCACTCGGCTCTTCAGTCGGTAACTATTCCTGCTTCTGTTACAAACATAGAGCGGGCCGCTTTTTCTCAAACTTCCCTGGCATCTGTTATCATACCGTCGTCTGTAAGGACGATAGGGAAAGAAGCGTTCCATAGTTGTTCTAAACTGACAGATGTTACTTTTTTGCCATCGAAAGCGCCGGATGGTTTTGAAGAGAATGTATTTGGCGCGTGTTTCTCTTTGGAGACAATTTATGTACCGGAAGGAAGTATGGGTTATTCAGGAGGACAATGGGCTAAATATGAGGATATTATCAAACGTAAAGCTACACTCATTTCGTCCGGTTCGTTAACGGCTTTATATAATTTGTTTTCTGTAGGCGGAATGGGAAGTTGGAGTACCTTTAATCCTATGTTCTATGCTCTGTTTTTGATCATGTACGTGCTGAAGAAAATGTTTTTGGGTTAATTAGGATAAAAGAAGTAGTTATGAAAAGAAGTAGTTTGGCTTTCTTACTGATTATCTTGTTTGTTATTGTCGGATGTAAAAAAGGTTCGGACGATAGAAAAGATTCTCTTCCTGTTTTTGATATGGAAGCTGTTATCGGCAGACAGATCCCCGATACGTTTACATGGAATGGCGTAGCTAAAAAGATTGACTATGTCCCTTTATCTACATCATCGGATGCCCTGTTTGGGGCGGCCCAACTAGTGCATATTGATAACGATTTTTACTGTATGATAGACCCAAAAACGAGTTCTGTTTTTTATTCAGATAAAACTGGAAAGATTATTCATTCGTTTTCGAGGAAAGGGCAAGGTCCGGGTGAGTATGCATGGCTCACGTATGTATCTATGAATCCGAAAGACTCGACTATCAGTGTCTTTGATCAAAAGAGCGGGAAATATATTATTTATGATTTGATGGGTAATTTCATAAAAGAAACTTTTTTAAAAGAGAAAGGGTTGAATACAGTTCATTTGATATCAGATAATTTTGCTGTAGCAAAAGGGCTGGATGCTGGTGGTTATAAACTCTGTGTAACTGATAAAGACCTGAACATCCGGAAGAATTTGTTCCCTATGGATACTACTCTTACGGAAATGGAACGTTTTTGTATGATATGGCAATTAAATTATAGTAAAAACCGGGATATGTTTATTGCAAATTTTGCCAATGAAGATACTGTTTTTGCAGTAACGGCAAAAGGAGCACTGCCCGTTTGTGTTTTAAAGAAAGGAAAATATGCTCTTCCGGAAGAGGAAGCAAAGAAACCTATGGATATAATTTCTACCCCTTATATTCGTTCGATGTGGCTGTCTACTGTATCTGATTACTATTTGATAACTTACCTGTTTGAGAATCAGTATTATGACGAGATATGGAATGGACGGGATAATAAAATAATATCACGTTTGTCATGTGAAAACGGAGAATGGGGTTTTCCTCTTTGTCTGCCATCTGGAAAAAAAGTATTGCTTAATACAAGGCTTTTGTATGTCAATGGCAATATGGTCGCTTCATTTATCGATGCAGCAACGGCTGTAGAAGGTGGCGTCGAGGGAGTGGAAGAGGATGATAATCCAGTCTTGGTGGTGATGGAATTGTAAGAAATGATAATAGTCTTGTGGAAAACTAATTAATTGCGTTTCTTTGTACCCGTAAATTAGTAGGATATGGCAGACGAACAACAGATGGTACTCCGGACGGAGGACCTGGTGAAGAAATATAGAACGCGTACGGTAGTGAACCATGTTTCCATTAATGTGAAACAAGGGGAGATTGTTGGATTACTCGGTCCGAATGGGGCGGGAAAGACGACTACATTCTATATGACTGTGGGGCTGGTTACTCCTAATGAGGGGAAGATATTCCTGAATGATATGGAAATCACGAAGTTCCCCGTTTATAAACGTGCCCGTAACGGGATTGGTTATCTGGCACAGGAAGCTTCTATTTTCCGTAAGATGACAGTGGAAGATAATATCCGTTCCGTGCTGGAAATGACGGAGACGACTGCAGAATATCAAAAGGAAAAGCTGGAAAGCCTGATCGCTGAGTTTGGTTTGAACAAGGTCCGGAAGAACCTCGGTGACCAGTTATCGGGTGGTGAACGCCGTCGTGCCGAGATTGCCCGCTGTCTGGCGATCGACCCTAAATTCATCATGCTGGATGAGCCGTTTGCCGGTGTCGACCCGATTGCCGTGCAGGATATCCAAACCATCGTTGCTAAATTAAAACATAAAAATATCGGTATCCTGATTACTGACCATAATGTGTACGAGACGTTGAGTATCTGTGACCGTGCCTATTTGTTGTTCGAGGGTAAAGTCCTTTTCCAGGGAACGGCAGAGCAGCTGGCAGAGAATGAAATCGTCCGTGAAAAGTATTTGGGTAAAGACTTCGTGCTACGGAAGAAAGATTTGTAATAATATGCCAATTTGCTAATTTGCCAATGGATGAGGGGATTATTGGATGGTTTTCCTGATCCGTTGTACGCATACGATAAATAATAATAATGTGATGACAGCCAGTGCTGAATAAGGCAGCAGGTTGGCGTTGGATATATCTCCGGTGATAAATTCATTCTCTTTCAACCGGTTATCAGACATGCCGATCACAGCAAATGCATTATTTGCGAAATGGGCAAACACGGGGATCCAAATGTTCCTGCTCCAATATAACAGATAACCAAAATAAGCTCCTAATAACATGCGTGGAAGGAATCCATAAAATTGCAGATGGAAAGCACTGAATAATATGGCGGCCGACCAGATGACAATATGGTGATTGGCAGTCCATTGACCGATAATGCGCTGTAATGCTCCCCGGAATAAAAACTCTTCGGTGATACCAGCCATTAAAGCCATGACTACCAGATTGGATAAAAACGTCAGGAGACCGTCACCGGCTAAAAGCGTATTGGTCAGCTGTTCGGCAAGCGCTTCCTGGGTCTGCATCCAGGCTTCGACAGGAGCCATGAACGAGGGTAATACCATTTGCTTGTTTAGTAGTGCAGTCAGAGTGATGGTCGGCGACATCAGGATCATGCTGGCCAGTACGAGCAACAGAATCTTTGTATCCGTTTTCCGCTTTATGCAAAGGTAAGCCTCCGGATCCGGACTGCATAGCCATGCTACCGCCAGTGCCGGGAAGAGGAATGTCCCGATAGCGGAGATCAGTTGCATCATCCGCATCATCCCGGGATAATGCATTATATTACCGGCTGTACCATGCAACATAAAAAATATCCCCGTTCCGATCAGGGAAGAAAAAATGGCTCCGAGTAAAAGAGAAACTAACAGGAGCAATAACTGGAACAGTGCCGGTTTGCCGGCGTATATACCTTTTAGCATCATTTATTAAATATAAAGTAGGGACATAAAAAAACTTCTGCCCAAATATAGGCAGAAGTTTTTTATTTTTTCGAGGAAGAGTGAATTACATTTTGGGTCTGGCTTCTTTCACAACCATCTGACGACCTTCGAATTCAGCTTCGTTCAATTCGGCAATAGCTTTTTTTGCTGCTGCATCATCAGGCATTTCTACGAATGCAAAGCCTTTAGATTTACCTGTTTCACGGTCTATGATGATCTTTACAGAATCTACCACTCCGTATTCTTCCATTACTTGTTTCAGATCTTCTTCCCGAACACGATAGTTCAGGTTACCAATGTAAATGTTCATAAAAATAGAAATAATTAAAAAATAAAATTGTTACTGATGAAAGTAGTAAACCGGAATTTCGTAACAGAAGTAGATAAATCGACACGTAACAAGTAAATGAAGAAATAAAAACAATGTTATTTACGTTCAAGGTAAATCCCCTTTCACATTACAAAGGAATACATTTATTTTAGATAAACAAGATTTTGGGTAGAAAAAAATAATATGTGTCTAAATTTGTCTTACTTAGAACAAATTAGGTAAACAATTTGCGAGATTAAAAGAATAACTCTAATTTTGCAGCCTAAAATTCGATACGACTATTAATTAAATAAATCATTCAGAATGAACGTTTCGCTTAAGAACATTGATGCCGTTAGCGGTATTGTGAAATTAGAAATAGTGAAGGCTGACTATGCTGAACAGGTTGAAAAGAGCCTGCGCAACTTCCGTCAGAAAGCAAATGTACCAGGTTTCCGTAAGGGTATGGTACCGATGGGTATGGTGAAAAAAATGTATGGAAAGCACGTGCTGGTTGAAGAAGTTAACAAGTTGGTTTCTGAAAATCTGTTCAACTATATCCGTGATAACAAATTGAACATTTTAGGTGAACCGATGCCTAATGAAACAGAACAACAGTCAATTAATTTCGATACACAGGAAGATTTCGAATTTTGTTTTGATGTAGCTTTGGCTCCGGAAATCAAAATCGAACTGAGCAAAAACGATAAACTGCCTTTCTATCAGGTGGCTATCGATGAAGAAATGATGAACCAGCAGGTAGAAGCTTATACTGCAAACTTCGGTTCTTATGACAGCGTTGAAGAAGTAGAAGAAAAAGACCTGGTAAAAGGTACTATCGCTGAATTGGAAAACGGTTCGCCGAAAGAAGGTGGTATCGTTGTTGAAGATGCAGTCCTGATGTCTTCCTATATAAAAGATGAAGCTGAAAAGGCTAAATTTATCGGCGCAAAGGTTAATTCTGTAATCGTGTTCAACCCGAACAAGGCTTATGAAGGTGCAGAAGCAGAAATCGCTTCTTTGCTGAAAGTTGAAAAAGAAGCCGTTGCCGGTATCACTGGTGACTTCAGCTTTGAAATCAAAGAAATTACCCGTCACAAAAATGCAGAACTGAACCAGGAATTGTTCGACAAAGTATTCGGCGAAGGTGTTGTTACCAGCGAAGAAGAATTTAAGAACAAGATCAAAGAAGCATTGGCTGAACAGTTCACTCCTCAGAGCGACTATAAGTTCCTGTTGGATGCCCGCGACGTATTGGTACAGAAAGCCGGCGAACTGAAATTTGCTGACGAACTGCTGAAACGTTGGTTGTTGACAGCAAACGAAAAGAATACACCGGAAAAACTGGACGAAGATTATCCTCAGATCATCGAAGACCTGAAATATCAGCTGATCAAAGAAAATCTGGTGAAGAACAATAACCTGAAGGTAGAAGATGCAGATATCGAAAACTTCGCAAAACGTGTGGCTAAAGCTCAGTTTGCACAGTACGGTATGCTTTCTGTTCCTGAAGAAGTATTGGCTAACTATGCAAAAGACATGCTGAAGAACAAGCAGACTTTGCAGAATGTTATCGACCGTGCAGTAGAAGAAAAACTGGCTGGCTGGTTGAAAGAACAGGTTGAACTGGAAGTAAAAGAAGTTTCAGCAGAAGAGTTCAACAAACTCTTTGAATAATATTATTCTTCAGAAACTGTAGTGTTTATTATGGTTTCAGCAAGAAAAAGGGGTTTCTCTCTAAAAAATATCTTACCGGATAGCAAATAAATTGTTTCTTTCAGAAATTTATTTATAACTTTGTTATTCCGATAAGTCAGAGGGAAATCCCTTTTTGTGTGACTTGCGGTTATACAATAAACAGTAAACTATGGACGATTTTAGAAAGTATGCAACAAAACATTTGAGGATGAACAGTAATGCGCTGGATAGTTATATGAATATCACCAGCAGTTATATTTCTCCGACAATTATTGAAGAACGTCAGCTGAATGTTGCGCAGATGGACGTGTTTTCCCGTTTGATGATGGACCGTATTATCTTCCTGGGAACACAGGTCGACGATTATTCGGCCAATGTGATTCAGGCGCAATTATTATATCTGGATTCAAGCGACCCCGGCAAGGATATATCCATTTATATTAACTCCCCCGGTGGTTCCGTATATGCTGGCTATGGTATTTACGATACCATGCAGTTTATCGGTTGTGACGTTTCTACTATCTGTACAGGTATGGCGGCCTCTTTTGCTGCCGTGTTGCTGGTAGCCGGAACAAAAGGCAAACGTATGGCGTTGCCTCATTCACGCGTTATGATCCACCAACCTCTGGGCGGTGTACAAGGACAGGCTTCGGATATCGAGATTACAGCTCGCGAGATCCTGAAGGTGAAAAAGGAACTGTACACTATTATTTCAACTCATTCAGGAAAACCTTATGAAGAAGTAGAACGCGACAGTGACCGCGACTACTGGATGACCGCCGAAGAAGCGAAAGCTTACGGTATGGTCGATGAGATCCTGGTTCGTAACAATAAATAACAAACATAGAGACAAGGCTTTTTGTGCCTTGTCTTTTTTGACAATTAAATAAACAAAAATCTATGGCCAAAACAGGCGACGTTTGTACGTTTTGTGGGAGGAGCAGCCGGGACGTTAATATGTTGATAAATGGGATATCCGGTGCTATATGTGACGAGTGTGCACAGCAAGCGTATGAAATTGTAAAAGAACAACAGCCTGCCAGGAAAAGCTCTTTGGGTCTTGACCGGGCAGAATTGCCGAAGCCGGAGGATATAAAAAACTTTCTGGACCAATATGTGATCGGACAGGATGACGCCAAGCGCTACCTTTCTGTTTCGGTGTATAACCATTACAAGCGGTTACTTCAGAAAGTCACCTCGGATGATGTGGAGATCGAGAAATCTAATATTATTATGGTTGGCGCAACCGGTACGGGTAAAACTTTGCTGGCGCGTACGATCGCGAAATTACTGCATGTGCCGTTTGCTATTGTAGACGCTACGGTGCTGACTGAAGCCGGTTATGTGGGAGAAGATATTGAAAGTATTCTGACCCGTCTGTTGCAGGCTGCCGATTATGATGTGGATGCAGCACAGCGGGGAATTGTATTTATTGACGAGATAGATAAGATAGCACGTAAAAGTGACAATCCTTCTATAACCCGCGATGTCAGTGGTGAAGGTGTACAGCAGGGCTTGTTGAAGCTGTTGGAAGGTTCGATCGTAAACGTACCTCCCCAGGGCGGAAGAAAGCATCCTGAACAGAAAATGATTGCGGTGGATACAAAAAATATCCTGTTTGTCTGCGGGGGAGCCTTTGACGGAATCGAAAAGAAGATTGCTCAACGTCTGAACACCCGTGTCGTTGGATATTCTGCCAGCAAGGAAACTGCCCAGGTCGACAGGAATAATTTCCTGAAATACATTACGCCGACAGACCTGAAGTCGTTCGGATTGATTCCGGAGATCATCGGCCGTCTGCCTATTCTGACTTATTTGAACCCGCTTGACCGGAGCACGCTTCGCAGCATCCTGACAGAACCGAAGAATTCGATCATCAAACAGTATGTCAAACTGTTCGAGATGGACGCCATTAAACTGACGTTTGATGAAGAAGTTTACGAATACATTGTAGACAAAGCTTTGGAATTTAAGCTGGGAGCCCGTGGCCTTCGTTCAATCGTCGAGGCTATCATGATGGATGCTATGTTCTGCATGCCGTCAGAAAAGAAAAAGAAACTCCATGTTACTTTGGAGTATGCGAAGGAGAAGTTTGAAAAATCAGATGTAAACCGTTTGCAGATAGCGTAATGCCTGCGGTTTGTAAAATATAATAAGTATGGCGAAGAAGGATAGTATAACTGAGCATTTAAAGACTCATTTTGGTTTTGATACCTTTAAAGGGAATCAGAAAGCAATCATTGAAAATGTGCTGGCCGGGAATGATACCTTTGTGTTGATGCCCACCGGCGGAGGTAAGTCTCTCTGTTACCAGTTGCCTTCTATTATGATGGAAGGTACGGCGATCGTAATTTCCCCCCTGATTGCTCTGATGAAGAATCAGGTAGATGCCATGCGTAATTTCAGTGAAGAAGATGGGGTAGCCCATTTTATCAATTCGTCGCTGAATAAGTCTGCCATCGACCAGGTGAAGGCTGATATAATGGCCGGTCGTACAAAATTATTGTATGTTGCCCCGGAGTCGCTGACCAAAGAGGAAAACGTGGAATTTCTGAAAAATGTGAATATCTCGTTCTATGCTGTCGACGAAGCGCATTGTATTTCTGAGTGGGGACATGATTTTCGTCCGGAGTATCGTCGGATACGCCCCATCATCAATGAAATAGGGAAACGTCCGTTGATCGCATTGACAGCCACTGCCACTCCGAAAGTGCAGCATGATATCCAGAAAAACCTGGGCATGATAGATGCTTCAGTTTTCAAATCCTCCTTTAACCGTTCTAATTTATATTACGAAGTTCGTCCGAAGGATGAAAATATAGACCGCGAGATCATTAAATATATTAAGGCCAACGAAGGTAAATCGGGTATTGTTTATTGTTTGAGCCGCAAGAAGGTGGAAGAGTTTGCCGATATTCTGAAAGCAAACGGGATCAAAGCCCTTGCCTATCATGCCGGAATGGATTCGGCGCAGCGTTCAGCCAATCAGGATGCGTTCCTGCTGGAAACGGCAGATGTCATTGTGGCTACTATCGCTTTCGGTATGGGTATCGATAAGCCGGACGTGCGTTATGTCATTCATTACGATATACCGAAAAGTCTCGAAGGTTATTACCAGGAGACAGGCCGTGCCGGCCGTGATGGCGGCGAAGGCCAGTGCATTGCCTTTTATGCTTACAAGGATTTGCAGAAGCTGGAAAAGTTTATGCAGGGAAAACCTGTAGCGGAGCAGGAGATCGGCAAACAGTTGTTGCTTGAAACAGCCGCTTATGCCGAGACTTCCGTGTGCCGCCGTAAAGTTCTGTTGCATTATTTTGGTGAAGAGTACCTGGAAGATAATTGTGGAAGTTGTGATAATTGTTTGAACCCCAAAAAGCAAGTGGAAGCGAAAGAATTATTGAGTGCAGTACTTGAAGTGATAAGTACGTTAAAGGAAAAATTTAAGGCAGACTATATTGTCAATATGTTGGTCGGAAACGAGACCTCCGAAATTCAATCTTACAAACACAATGAAATGGAAATCTTCGGTTCCGGAACGGACGAAGATGACAAGACCTGGAATGCAGTGATCCGTCAGGCACTGATCGCCGGGTATCTGACAAAAGATATCGAAAATTATGGTCTGCTGAAGATTTCGCCGAAAGGGAAAGACTTCATGAAGAAACCGGTGTCTTTCAAAATAACGAAGGATAACGAGTTTGAAGAAGAGGAAGAAGAAGTACCGGTACGCGGTGGTGCTACTTGTGCTGTAGACCCGGTTCTTTATTCTATGATGAAAGATTTGCGTAAGAAACTGTCCAAACGTCTGGAAGTTCCTCCTTTTGTGATTTTCCAGGACCCGTCATTGGAAGCAATGGCTACCACTTATCCGGTGACGTTGGATGAATTGCAGAATATCCCCGGTGTCGGGGCCGGCAAGGCAAAACGCTACGGGCAGGAATTTATTACGCTGATCAAAAAACACGTCGAAGAAAACGAGATCGAACGTCCGGAAGATTTGCGTGTACGTACGGTTGCCAACAAATCGAAACTGAAAGTTTCCATTATCCAGCGGATCGACCGTAAGGTGGCTTTGGATGAGATCGCCTTGACGAATGGTCTTGAATTTAACGAATTGTTGGATGAGATCGAAGCGATCGTTTATTCCGGAACACGCATCAATATCGATTACTTTGTCAATGATGTGATGGACGAAGATCATGTGGAGGATATCTATGAATATTTCAAGGATTCTGAAACGGACGATCTGGAAGATGCGATCGAAGAATTGGGCGGTGATTATACGGAAGAAGAAATTCGTCTGGTACGCATTAAGTTCCTTTCAGAGATGGCCAATTAATACACGGATCCTTCTTAAACAGGAATTAAAAAGGTTCTTTCCCGCAAACAGAACTGCAGGAAAGGACCTTTTTAGTTTCCATCCGGGAGCAAATTCAGTTTCATTCGGATGAAAATTATATTTCTTTCGAAAGGAATTTTTCAAACATTGCATAGTTCCCGGAAAAATCGTATATTTGCGCGCAATAATTTTTAAAGCATACGTTTTATGTCATTTATTGCAGACAGGTTAGTTATGGACGGATTAACATTCGATGATGTATTGTTGATCCCTGCTTACTCAGAAGTTCTTCCCCGAAATGTCGACCTCACGACAAAGTTTTCACGAAACATTACGTTGAATATCCCGATGGTATCGGCGGCCATGGATACGGTTACCGAGGCAAAGATGGCTATCGCTATTGCCCGCGAAGGAGGAATCGGCGTTATTCACAAGAACATGACGATTGCTGAACAGGCAAAGCAGGTTCAGAGCGTTAAGCGTGCTGAGAACGGGATGATCTATGATCCCGTAACCATCACGAAAGGGAAACGTGTAGCCGATGCATTGGCTATGATGGCGGAATATAAGATCGGCGGCATACCTGTGGTGGACGAAGGCGGTTATCTGGTGGGTATTGTGACCAACCGCGACCTTCGTTTTGAAAGAGACATGAACCGTTCGATCGATGAGGTGATGACGAAAGAAAATCTGGTGGTGACGGATCAGTCGACTGACCTGGAAGCTGCAGCGCAGATACTTCAGGAACACAAGATCGAAAAACTGCCGGTGGTGGACAGTCATAATAAACTGATCGGACTGGTAACCTATAAAGATATTACGAAAGCGAAAGATAAACCGTCTGCCTGTAAAGACTCTAAAGGACGTTTGCGCGTAGCTGCCGGTGTCGGTGTGACGTTCAACACGTTCGAACGTGTTGCTGCCCTGGTGGAAGCCGGAGCCGATGCGTTGGTTATCGATACGGCTCACGGGCATTCGAAAGGAGTGGTCGATGTGCTGAAACAGATCAAAGCCCAGTATCCGGGTATCGACTGCGTGGTAGGTAATATCGCGACGGGCGATGCAGCCAGATACCTGGCAGATGCCGGAGCAGATGCTGTTAAAGTAGGTATCGGTCCGGGATCTATTTGTACGACCCGTGTGATTGCCGGAGTCGGTGTGCCGCAGTTGTCTGCTATCTATGATGTGGCAAAAGCACTCAACGGTACAGGTATTCCTTTGATTGCCGATGGCGGACTCCGCTATTCAGGCGATATCGTGAAAGCCATTGCTGCCGGCGGATCATCTGTGATGATGGGATCGTTGTTGGCGGGAGTTGAGGAATCACCGGGTGAAACAATTATTTTCAACGGACGTAAGTTTAAATCCTATCGGGGTATGGGATCGCTGGAAGCTATGCAGAAAGGATCGAAAGACCGTTATTTCCAGGATGTGGAAGACGATGTGAAGAAGCTGGTTCCGGAAGGTATTGCTGCCCGCGTACCTTATAAAGGTTCTCTGTTTGAAGTCATCTATCAGATGGTCGGCGGTCTGCGTGCCGGTATGGGATATTGCGGAGCCCATAATATTGAAGAACTGCACAAGGCTAAGTTTACCCGTATCACCAATGCCGGTGTACAGGAAAGCCATCCGCATGACGTTGCAATTACACAGGAAGCGCCTAATTATAGCCGTGGCGAATAATAAATGCGCATAAATCCCGTTATATAAAAAACACTAATTTAATCGGGTAGCATACTTTTTGGGGATGCTATCCGTTAGATTAGTGTTATTTTTGTAATGTGTACGTAGTATGATAAACGGATTTTTGATGAAAAAGTTACTTGTATTATCTTTGTTATTCGCTTGTTTAACCGGAGAAGCCGCTAATAAGGCAGACTCTGTAGTAATGACTGTGGCCGGAAAACAGGTATCGCTGGATGAGTTTGTTTTTATGGCACGGAAGAATGGTGAAGTTAATTTATCTGATCGTAAATCGTTGGAAAGTTATGTGGAGCTGTATAAAAACTTCAAGTTGAAAGTGGCGGCAGCAGAAGCAGCAGGTCTGGACAAGACGAAAGAGTTTACCGACGAGCTGGAAGGATACCGCGCTCAGTTGACATCGAGTTACTTGTCGGATAAAGACGGGGAAGAGGCTGCCGTTCGGGTTGAGTATGACCGTTTGGGAGAAGTCCTGGAGTTAAGCCATATCCTGTTCCGCCTGCCGGAGAAGACGGTTTCGAAAGATACGGTAGCTGTTTATGAAAAAGCCATGAAAGCCTATGAACGTATAAAGAACGGGGAAGATATTGCCGTTGTCGGTCAGGAGCTTACCAAGCTCGATTCTACCAAACAGACCGGATACGAATATACGCGTTGTCTGATGCCTATGCAGACTATAAAAGCGTTTGAAAATTACGCCTACTCCATGAAGCCGGGCGAATTATCCATGCCGGTTCGTTCTACCCTGGGATTTCATATCATCAAACTGCATAGCCGCAAACCCAATCCGGGTATGCGTCATGTCGCTCACATCCTGATCCCGTTCCAGAAGGATTCTGTAACACGCAGTGATAGTGAAACGCTGGCTTTGGCTGAAGATGTTTATCAGAAGATACAGAACGGTGCCGACTTCGGGAAGCTGGCTGAAGAATATTCATCGGACGGAGCTTCGGCACGCAAAGGTGGCGAGCTGCCTTGGTTCGGTGTCGGAGAAATGGTGGAACCGTTTGAAAGAGGCGCCTTTGCCCTAAATACTCCGGGTGAACTTTCAAAGCCCGTCAAAACACGTTTCGGTTATCATATCATCAAACTGATTGAAAAGCGCGGAATACCTTCTTTCGAAGAAAAGAAAAAAACATGGTCACGCACGATGGCGCAGGGCGAACGTAATTTTGAATATTACAAGGCATTCGACGAACGCCTGAAAAAAGAATACGGCTATGTGTTCTATCCGGAAGCATATGCCGAACTGCAGGCTTTGTGTAATGATCATTTCCCTACCGATAAGGAATTCTATGAAAAGGCGAAGGATATGGATAAGACACTGATCCATTTGGTGGATACCGATTTCCCGCAGAGTGAGTTCGCTTACTATATTCAGCGCTGTCCGTTCTCGACAAAAACATATGCAGGTGATTTTATGCAGGAAGTGTTCGACCTGTTCGTCCGTGATATTGTCACGACAGCCGAACGTAAGAATCTCGAAACCAAACATCCTGAATTTATACATCTCATGCAGGAATATCGTGACGGCATCCTGTTGTTCAATATCAGTAACCAGAAAGTCTGGAGCAAGCCTGCTGCCGAACAATCCGAGCTGGAAAGTGCCTGGTTGAAGGAGTTGAATAAGGAATATCCTGTTACGATTAACTGGAAATTGTTGAAAAAACTAAAGAAATAAGAAAGAGAAGGTTATGAAGTATTGCTTCATTTTTATAGCATTCGTATCTTTGCTGTGTTCTTGCAAACGGACCCAGCCCACCGACGATGCGGATGTGCTGGTAAGAGTGAAGGACCGGGCGTTGAAACGTTCGGATGTGGTTAGTCTGATTCCGCGGGGGACGTCCTCTGCGGATAGTTTGTTGTTAGCCGAAAGCTTTGTAAAGAAATGGGTGAAAGATGCCCTGGTTTACGAAGTCGCCCAGCGGAATCTGGGAAACGAAAAGGAAGAGGTCGACAAGCTGGTAGAAGAATACCGCCATTCGCTGGTCCGTTACCGTTATCAGGAGCGCCTGATCAAAGAGAAATTGTCGGCTGATATCCGCGAAAGCGATAAGCTGAACTATTATGAAGAGAATCAGAAAAAGTTTACACTCGATAAAGCCCTGATCAAAGGACTTTTCCTGAAGATACCGGCAGATGCTCCCGGTTTATCGGACGTAAAGGGGTGGTACAAATCGACTTCTGAGGCTTCTTTGGAAAAAATTGAGAAGTATAGTGTGCAAAATGCCGCTATTTATGACTACTTTTACGACAAATGGGTGGATTTTGACGAAGTGATGGATAATATCCCTGTTCATGTATCCAATCCGAACGCCTATCTGAAGGCGAATAAATTCGTGGAAGTGGCAGACAGTAGTTATTGCTATCTGCTGAATATTAAGGAGTATCTTCCGGAAGGAAGTGTCGCTCCCTATGATTATGCCAGTGCGCAGATCACTGAGATGCTGATCAATCAGCGGAAAGTGGATTTTTTGAAGACGTTTGAAGAAGAGTTATATAAAGATGGAATCAGAGGAGGTGATGTAAAGTTTTATACGGAACCGTAATTTGTAACTTATAAAGGTAGATATGATGAAAAAGATTTTAACTGTATTCTTTCTTGCCTGCTTATCTTGTGTGGCAATGGCACAGGATAATGTGATTGATGAGATTGTGTGGGTGGTAGGAGATGATGCTATTTTACGTTCGGACGTAGAAGCGCAACGTTTGTATATGCAAAACGAAGGCGAACGTTTGGATGGCGATCCCTATTGTGTGATTCCGGAGCGGATGGCAATACAGAAACTGTACCTGAATCAGGCGAAGATCGACAGTATCGAGGCCAGCGAAAGCCAGGTGATACAACAGGCCGACCAGTGGGTGAACTGGGCGATCAACCAGATCGGATCACGGGAAAAGGTAGAGGAATATTTCGGAAAGAAAATTTCGCAGATACGGGACGAACAAAAGGAGAAGTTCCGCGAGCAGCAGATTGTATCGGAAATGCAGCGTAATCTGATCGGTGAGATCAAGTTGACGCCTTCCGAGATCCGTAAGTTTTACAATCAGTTGTCGAAAGACAGTCTGCCGACTATCCCGACAACCGTGGAAGTACAAATCATTACTATCGAACCGAAGATCCCGTTCGATGTGACGGATGCCATCAAAGCCCGTCTGCGTGATTTCACAGAACAGATCAATAGCGGAAAGATGGAATTTTCCACACTGGCCCGTCTGTATTCGGAAGACCCGGGTTCGGCTGCACGTGGTGGTGAGCTGGGCTTTATGAGTAAGACCGACCTGTTGCCGGAGTTTGCCAACGTGGCGTTCAACCTCTCGGATCCGAAACGTGTGTCACAGATCGTACAGACTGAATATGGATACCATATCATCCAGCTGATCGAAAAACGTGGTAACCGTATCAACTGCCGTCATATCCTGTTGAAGCCGAAAGTATCGGAAAAGGAACTGACTGACGCGACGGTTCGTATGGACTCTTTGTATACGGACCTGAAAGCTGATAAATTCTCGTTCGAGGAAGCCGCTACATTTGTTTCATACGATAAGGATACCCGTAACAACAAAGGGTTGATGGTGAATCAGAATCATGAAGGAAACAATTACGGTACTCCGAAATTTGAAATGCAGGAGCTCCCTCAGGAAGTAGGTAAAGTGGTGTATGATATGCAGGTGGGCGACATCTCCAAACCGTTTACCATGATTACCGACAAGCAGAAGGAAGTGGTTGCTATCGTTAAGTTGAAATCCCGTACAGAACAACATAAGGCAAATCTTTCTGATGACTTCCAGGCGATGAAGAATCTGGTGGAGCAGCAGAAGAGAGAAGAATTATTGGATAACTGGATCAAGAAAAAGCAAAAATCCACCTATGTTCGTATTGCCGAAGGATGGCGTAATTGCGATTTCAAGTATCCGGGTTGGGTGAAAGAATGAAAATTGTAAACGAGTATTTCCTTACAGGACTGTTCTGTCTGCTGATTGTTTGTGCCGGTGCACAAGCGCAGGATATTGTTCCCGTCAACCGGGATTCGGTTCCGGGAGAGACACTTACTGCCGATACAGTCACTACTAAAAAGACATTGGTTTATCTGTTGCATGCCGATACGGTGTCTTATGATAAGGACGTGATGAAGGCGGATGCACAGTTTTTGGAGGGAAATGTCAGTTTCCGGCACGACAGTTCGTATATGTATTGCGACAGTGCATACTTTTTTGAGACAACCAATTCATTGGAGGCATTCAGTAATGTTCGGATGGAACAGGGCGATACCTTATTCGTGTATGGCAATTACCTGTTTTATGACGGCAATACGCAGATTGCTTACCTGCGCGAAAATGTCCGTATGGAGAACGGGGAGGTGACGCTTTTTACCGATAGCTTGAACTATGAACGTATTCCTGATATCGGTTATTATTTCGAGGGCGGTCTGATTGTCGATTCGTTGAACCAGTTGTCTTCTTTCTACGGACAATATTCTCCGGGAACGAAGCAGGCTGTCTTCAATGATAGCGTGCGTTTGGAGAATCAGGATTTCACATTGTATTCGGATACGCTCCATTATGATACGGAATCGAAGATTGCCACTATACTGGGACCGTCGATTATAGTTTCCGACAGCGGCACGATCCATTCTTCCCGTGGTTGGTACAATACGGAGACAAGCACCGCTCTGTTGCTGGACCAGTCTGAAATCTATTCGGGCGACAAGATCCTGATCGGTGACTCTATTGCCTATGATCGGGATGCCGGTTTCGGTGAAGCTTTCGGGAATATGTGTCTGCGTGATACGGCTCAGAAGGTGATGCTGGAAGGACAATACGGTTTTTATAACGAACGGACGGAATATGCGTTTGCTACCGACAGTGCCCGTTTCCTGGAGTTTTCGCAGGGAGATACGCTGTATCTGCATGCCGATACGCTTGAGATGACGACGCTGGATTCGACAGCCCGTGAGATCAAGGCTTTCCACGGGGTGCGTTTTTATCGTACCGATATGCAGGGTGTTTGTGATTCCATGCAGTTTAATACGCGTGACTCTATATTATATATGTATGATGATCCGATCCTGTGGAATGAGCAATACCAGATATCCGGCGATACGATCGTTATCTATATGAATGACAGTACGATCGACTATGCACATGTGATCCAGTATGCGTTTGCTGTGCAGCATCTCGATTCGTCTTATTATAATCAGTTGAAAGGGAACGACCTGAAAGCCTATTTTGAAGGTCAGACTGTCCGGCAGATCGATGTTGAAGGGAATGCGGAATCCATCTTCTACCCGTTGGATAACGGTGCGATGATCGGTTTGAATGAAACCAAGAGCGGATTCCTGACAATTTGGGTGAAAGACAATGCTTTGGAACGGTTGAAGATATGGCCCAGTCCGCAAGGAAGCCTTACGCCGATACCCGACCTGAAGCCGGAGCAGAAAACTCTGAAGGATTTTTATTGGTTCGATTACCTGCGTCCGAAAAACAAAGACGATATCTATCATGTGATACGGAAGAAAGTTGAAGATGCACCGGTTCGAAGTAATAAGTTTAAGCACGAGCAATAGCACATTAATTATTAAATTTAGTAAGTCATGGCACTTTTCTCATTTTATAATACACGTAAGCCCCGGCAGTTCAATCATAAGCCGATCTATTGGGATCCCCATAAGGAGGCGATGGAAGAACGCGTGCGTAAAATTAAGCGCGAGATGGGAATGGAAGAATCGCTGGAAGATTATAAGCCGCAGATCAAAGGAACTTTTGTTGAAGGTACTTCTCATCTGAAGAAAAGCCTTGACAGAGGCGACGATGCGCGAAGCCGTAAATATAAGAGTGCAAAACTAATCGTTGGCATTGCTGTCCTGGGTGCATTACTTTGGTTCCTGTTTTGGTCATGAGCGATATAATTCATTTACTACCAGATAGTATAGCCAATCAGATAGCGGCCGGTGAAGTCATTCAACGGCCTGCTTCCGTTGTAAAGGAACTGGTTGAGAACGCGATTGACGCAGGTGCCGGTCATATCCAGGTGAATATAAAGGATGCCGGCCGTACATTGATCCAGGTGGTCGATGACGGGAAAGGTATGTCCGAGACAGATGCCCGTATGGCATTCGAACGGCATGCCACTTCTAAAATATCTTCTGCCGAAGACCTCTTTTCCCTTCATACCATGGGCTTTCGCGGCGAAGCGTTGGCTTCTATTGCTGCAGTGGCTCATGTGGAATTGCGTACCCGTCTGAAAGGAACTGAACTGGGTACGAAGCTCTCTATTGCCGGATCCGACCTGGTCGATATAGAACCGGATGCTTGTACCGAGGGGAGTATCTTTTCGATCAAGAACTTGTTCTTCAATGTGCCTGCCCGTCGTAAATTCCTGAAATCGAATGAAACGGAGTTCCGTAATATCATCAATGAGTTCGAGCGGATCGCTTTGGTCAATCCGCAAGTGGCATTGGTACTGAATCATAATGATACCGAGATATTTAATTTGCCGGAATCCGGTTTGCGCCAGCGTATCATTAACGTATATGGCAAGAACCTGAACCAAAAGCTGCTTTCTGTGGATGCGCAAAGCTCGCTGGTCACTATCTCCGGTTTTGTAGGCCGTCCCGATTCCGCCAAGAAACGCGGTGCCCTGCAATACTTCTTTGTGAACGGTCGTTTCATGAAGCATCCCTATTTTCATAAGGCTGTCATGCAAGCCTATGAACAGTTGATCCCTTCCGGCGAACAACCCAATTATTTTATCTATTTTACGCTTGATCCGGCTACGATCGATGTAAATATCCATCCGACCAAGACCGAGATTAAGTTCGAAAATGAGCAGCCTATCTGGCAGATACTGATGGCGGCCACTCGTGAGGCGCTAGCCAAATCGAGTGCTATTCCTACCATTGATTTTGATGTGGAAGATGCGATAGACATACCGGTCTACAACCCAGTCAGGGAGGCTGATGGCTTTAAAGCACCGACCGTGCAGCTCGATTCGGGATATAACCCGTTCAAATCGTCTGCTCCGAGGTCTTCCTATTCGCCGTCGTCATCACCGGCTTCGTCTGCCGGAAAGTCGAATTTCGACTGGTCACAACTCTATCAAGGCTTTGAAAGCGACCGGGATGCTGTGCGTAAAGACCTGGAAATGATGGGAGAGGTGATCGATACGGAAGAGGATGAGTTGTCGGAACCGGTTGCACCGGTTGCTTCCGGCGAGACTTTGTTTGCAGAGACGACTACTCCCTGTTATCAGTATAAGGGACGTTATATTATCACTTCCTTGAAGTCCGGTCTGGCATTGATAGACCAGTACAGGGCGCACGTCCGCATCCTGTTCGACCAGTATCTGAACAATATGAGGCAACAGAAAGGGGCGTCGCAACAGGTTCTTTTCCCCGAAGTGATCGAATTTACAGCCGCCGAAGCTGCTGCATTGCCCGTACTCCTGGACGATATGCGTTTTATCGGTTTCGATTTGTCCAATCTGGGAAATAATAGTTATGCTGTCAACGGCCTGCCTGCCGGACTGGAGAACGTCGACCAGGTGGTATTGATTAAGGATATCGTGAACCGTGCCATCGAGACCGGTTGCGAAGTGCATGAGGAGATCTGTGAAGCAATCGCCTTGTCGTTGGCTAAAGCTGCTGCTATCCGTCCGGGTAAAACCTTGTCGGCAGATGAAATGGATCACTTGATCGCCACGTTGTTTTCCTGTCCAAATTCGAATCTGACACCCGACGGAAAGACGATTATTTCCATGCTGACTGACGACGAGCTGGAGAAACGTTTCAAGTAAGAAAGCCTGTATTCGTTCTATTATTGTATGGATATTACCGGTCGGCAGATTTTCCTCCGTTTAATGCGATGGTAACCGGTATACCCTTCACCTGTCACCTTGATGTAATGGCCAGGTGAACAGCTTGTTAAGGTGAAACCTGACGTTTCACCTTTGTTATTTTCTGTAATTCCCGGGAACCGGTGCGTACACCGGAAAACGGTATAACCCTTCCTTTCTGAGTTTCCCTTTCTGTACCAGTTTGGCCAGTCTGCGATTGGCCGTTCCTTTGGTGAAGCAACACAGATCCTGAAATTTTTCCCGGCTGATGGATGGATGATCGAGAAAATATCCGGTCAGCAGGTTGTCCACTTCTATTTCTGAATAGCTGGCAGAATGATTTTTCCGTGTGGTGCGTACGAAGTGGGTTGTTTTCAGTGCATCCTTCAAGGCTATCTCCGGTCGGAAGGCTACCGACTTGAAATGTACCGACTCGGCACGTATTTCTTTGGGATATTTAACCGGAGGACATTGCAAAGTCATCTGCAGATACCCCAATCCATTAATGTGAACACGGTCGCCGCGCCGCAAATGTTCGGTTATCATCTTACTGAGCGAGATGAGTGTAGCATGGATATCAGCGGTTGTCAACGTGCTCCGGCCATGTATTTCTTCAGCCAGTTCTTCCGTACTTATTGTTCCGTTTGTTACTATGCGTGCGTGTAGACGCGGTTTTCTCTTGCTACCGGGAGGTATTGTTTTCTTTGTGTTGAGATAGAAGAGAAGATCGACTGTTCGCCTGTGGATCATGCCCAGCTGTATGCCCAATTGAAAGCGGAATTACTTGCCGGCGAACGTTATTGGTTTACGGGGGAAGAAGAAGCAAAGATAATGGCTTCGAATGCTGCTTTCTATAAGAGTCCGGTCGAGGAGGAGGTGTTTTACTCTTGCTTTCGTCCGGCCGAATATGGTGAGGAAGCATTGTCTCTTTCGTCTGCCGAAATCTTCAAACGATTGAAAAAATTTAATCCGGCAGCTATGCGAAGCGTATCGGTAGCCAATTTCGGCAAATTGCTGGTTGCTATGGGTGTGGAACGCAAACATACCAAGTATGGAAACTTTTATCAGGTGGTGTCACTGCAATAGATTGACAAATAGAGTATTGCAAGCAGTGACGGGTGAAGGGTAGTTGTGTTGTTTCTGTTGTAGATATACTTTTAGCTTATTATTTATGTGTGCGAAGGATGCCGGCAAGCCCCGTTGGTTTTAAGCCGGCGGGGCTTCGTGTTAAATAATAATAAATAGTTTAAATTCGAATGTTATAGAGCAGAATCAAACGGAAACTATTACGTAACTTTGCACCGTTTTTAGCGCGGATTATGCAGAAAAAGAGTTGTAACTCGTTGGTTATACGGAAATAATGCGTATCTTTGCAGCCTGAAATAGAAAAAGAGATAAATATAATTATAACACATTCAAAGTTTAAAAAGAAAAAGAAATGCCTACAATTCAGCAATTAGTTAGAAAAGGAAGGGAAACTTTGGTGGTAAAAGGTAAATCACCTGCACTGGATGCATGTCCTCAGAGACGTGGCGTTTGTGTACGTGTGTATACTACAACCCCGAAAAAGCCTAACTCTGCAATGCGTAAAGTAGCGAGAGTTCGTTTGACAAATGGTAAAGAAGTAAACTCTTACATTCCGGGAGAAGGACATAACCTGCAGGAACACTCTATCGTATTAGTACGTGGTGGTCGTGTAAAGGACCTTCCTGGTGTACGTTATCACATTGTACGTGGTACCTTGGATACAGCTGGCGTTAACGGTCGTACTCAGCGTCGTTCTAAATACGGTGCAAAACGTCCTAAAGCAGGTGCTGCTCCAGCAAAAGGAAAGAAGTAAAAATCACCCTTTCAAACTGAGAATTTAAATTTAAGTATTAAAGCTGGTTTGAGTTATTTGGATAGGCTATAGGTTGAGTAAATGGTTCAGCGGAACCGTTGAAGACAAAGTTAAAAAGGCAACCAAAGACAAAAACGAAATTTTTGAAACAAAATGAGAAAAGCAAAACCAAAGAAAAGACAGATCCTGCCGGATCCTGTTTTCGGTGATGTAAAGGTTACGAGATTCGTTAACCATTTAATGTATGATGGCAAGAAAAATACTGCCTTCGAAATTTTCTATTCCGCTCTGGAAAACGTTAAGGCTAAATTGCCTAACGAAGAAAAGTCTGCTCTCGAAATTTGGAAAGCTGCACTCGACAATATTACCCCTCAAGTCGAAGTGAAGTCACGCCGTGTAGGTGGTGCTACTTTCCAGGTACCTACTGAAATTCGCCCCGATCGTAAAGAATCAATTTCTATGAAGAACCTTATTATCTTCTCACGTAAGAGAGGTGGTAAGACAATGTCTGACAAGCTGTCTGCAGAGATTGTAGATGCTTACAACAACCAGGGCGGCGCATTCAAAAGAAAAGAAGATATGCATCGTATGGCTGAAGCTAACCGTGCATTCGCTCACTTCAGATTTTAATTTAGCATAAAGGATATACAATGGCAAACGATAAACAATTAATGTTTACAAGAAACATCGGTATCATGGCGCACATCGATGCAGGTAAGACTACGACTTCTGAACGTATTCTTTTCTACACAGGTTTGACGCATAAGATCGGTGAAACACATGATGGTACTGCTACCATGGACTGGATGGCTCAGGAGCAGGAACGTGGTATTACAATTACTTCTGCTGCTACAACAACTTTCTGGAACTACTTGGGTGACAAGTATAAGATCAACTTGATCGACACTCCGGGACACGTTGACTTCACAGTAGAGGTTGAACGTTCACTTCGTGTACTGGATGGTGCTGTTGCTACTTTTTGTGCAGTAGGTGGTGTTGAACCTCAGTCTGAAACTGTATGGCGTCAGGCTGATAAATATAATGTACCTCGTATCGGTTACGTTAACAAAATGGACCGTTCTGGTGCAAACTATTACGAAGTTATCCGTCAGATGAAGGATGTACTGGGTGCTCATCCGTGTCCTATCCAAATTCCTATCGGTGCAGAAGAAACTTTCAAAGGTGTAGTAGACCTCATTAAGATGAAAGCTATTTTCTGGCATGACGAATCAATGGGTGCTGAATATTCAGTTGAAGAAATTCCTGCTGACCTGCAGGCTGAAGCTGAAGAATGGCGCGACAAAATGTTGGAAGCATTGGCTGAATGTGATGATGCTATTATGGAAAAATACTTCGATGATCCTTCTACTATCACAGAAGAAGAAATCAAGGTGGCTATCCGTAAAGGTACATTGGCTATGCAGATCAACCCGATGACTTGTGGTTCTTCTTTCAAGAACAAAGGTGTTCAGACATTGCTTGACGCTGTGTGTGCATTCCTGCCTTCTCCTGAAGATACTCCTGCTATCGAAGGTACTGATCCTAATGATCCCGAAAAAGTAATTATCCGTAAGCCGTTGTTTGAAGAACCGTTGACTGCTTTGGCATTTAAGATTGCAACAGACCCTTATGTAGGACGTTTGTGCTTCTTCCGTGTGTATGCAGGTTCATTGAATGCAGGTTCTTACGTTTACAATACTCGTTCAGGTAAGAAAGAACGTATTTCTCGTCTGTTCCAGATGCACTCAAACAAACAGAACCCGATGGAAACTATCGGTTGTGGTGATATTGGTGCAGGTGTAGGTTTCAAAGATATCCGTACTGGTGATACTTTGTGTGACGAAAATCATCCGATCACATTGGAATCTATGGACTTCCCGGATCCGGTTATCGGTATCGCAGTAGAGCCTAAAACTCAGAAAGACCTGGATAAACTGGGTATGGGATTGGCTAAGCTGGCTGAAGAAGATCCTACATTCCGTGTACAGACTAACGAAGAAACAGGTCAGACTGTTATTAGCGGTATGGGTGAGCTTCACCTCGATATCATCGTTGACCGTTTGCGTCGTGAGTTTAAGGTTGAATGTAATCAGGGTAAACCTCAGGTTACTTATAAAGAAGCTATCACTAAGCCTGTTGAACTTCGTGAAGTTTATAAGAAACAGTCTGGTGGTCGTGGTAAGTTTGCTGATATCATCGTTCGCGTTGAACCGGCTGACGAAAATTTCGAAGGTACTCTGCAGTTCATTGACGAAGTAAAGGGTGGTAACGTTCCTAAAGAATTTATCCCTTCTGTTCAGAAAGGTTTCGAAAAGGCTATGAAGAACGGTATCCTTGCCGGTTATCCGTTGGATAAGCTGAAAGTGACTTTGATCGATGGTTCATTCCACCCGGTTGACTCTGACCAGTTGTCATTCGAAATCTGTGCTATTCAGGCATTCAAGAACGCTTCTGAAAAGGCAGGTCCTGCTTTGATGGAACCGATCATGCAGATGGAGGTTGTTACTCCGGAAGAGAGCATGGGTGATGTTATCGGTGACTTGAACAAACGTCGCGGTCAAGTAGAAGGCATGGAAACAAGCCGTACCGGTGCACGTGTTGTTAAAGCGAAAGTGCCTTTGGCAGAAACATTCGGTTATGTAACTGCTTTGCGTACTATCACTTCAGGTCGTGCAACATCTTCAATGCAGTTCTCTCACTATGCTCAGGTATCTTCTTCTATCGCTAAGCAGGTACTGACAGAAGTACAGGGTCGTGCTGATTTGATCAAATAATTTAGAAACATATATAACAATATGAGCCAAAAGATCAGAATTAAATTAAAGTCTTACGATTATTCTCTGGTAGACAAGTCTGCCGAGAAGATCGTGAAGACGGTAAAGGCTACAGGTGCTGTTGTTAGCGGACCGATTCCTCTGCCTACACACAAGCGTATCTTTACTGTGAACCGCTCTACTTTCGTTAATAAGAAATCACGTGAGCAGTTCGAACTGTCATCTTATAAAAGATTGATAGATATCTATAGCTCAACTGCAAAAACAGTTGACGCATTGATGAAGCTGGAATTACCCAGCGGTGTTGAAGTAGAAATTAAAGTGTGAGTTATTTAAAAATTAAGTGAAATGCCAGGATTATTAGGAAAAAAAATCGGAATGACATCCGTTTTCAGTGCCGAGGGAAAGAATCTTCCATGCACTGTTATCGAAGTGGGTCCTTGTGTTGTTACACAGATTAAGACTTTGGAAAAAGATGGCTATGAAGCTGTACAGTTAGGTTTCGAAGACAAAAAAGAGAAACATACTACACAGCCTGAAATGGGTCACTTCAAAAAAGCCGGTGTAACTCCCAAGAGATACTTGGCCGAGTTCAAGAATTTTGAAACTGCATACAATCTGGGTGACGTGATCACTGTGGATTATCTGGAAAATGCAGGTTTCGTTGATGTAGTTGGTACATCAAAAGGTAAAGGTTTCCAGGGTGTAGTAAAACGTCATGGTTTCGGTGGTGTAGGTCAGACTACTCACGGTCAGCATAACCGTTTGCGTGCTCCCGGTGGTATTGGTGCTTGTTCTTACCCTGCAAAGGTATTCAAGGGCATGCGTATGGCCGGACAGATGGGTAATGAACGTGTAACAGTTCAGAACCTGGAAGTGATCAAGGTAATGCCGGAACACAATCTTTTATTGGTTAAAGGATCTGTTCCAGGAGCAAAAGGTTCAATCGTATTAATTGAAAAGTAATGGAACTGAGCGTATTTAATATTAAAGGTGAAGATACCGGAAGAAAGGTAACTTTGAACGATGCTATCTTCGGCATTGAACCCAATGATCATGCCATCTACCTGGATGTAAAACAGTATTTGGCTAACCAGCGTCAGGGTACTCACAAATCGAAAGAAAGAAGTGAGATCTCTGGTAGTACACGCAAACTGATCCGTCAGAAAGGTGGTGGTGGAGCCCGTCGTGGTGATATCAACTCTCCTGTATTGGTTGGTGGTGCTCGCGTTTTCGGTCCGAAACCGAGAGATTATGAGTTCAAATTGAATAAGAAGGTAAAAGGTCTGGCTCGTAAGTCTGCTTTGGCTTATAAAGCTAAAAATAATGCAATTGTAGTTGTAGAAGATTTCGCTCTGGAAGCTCCGAAGACTAAAGAATTTGTAACAATTGCTAAAAACCTGAAAGTGGCTGATAAAAAGTTACTTATGGTTTTACCGGAGAAAAATAATTTTGTATATTTGTCGGCTCGTAATTTAGAAAAGACAAATGTTATAACAGCCTCTGAATTAAACACATACAAAGTGCTTGATGCAGCTAATTTGGTTTTGACTGAAAGCTCTGTTGCTGTTATAGAAAAACTTTTTAATGCATAAGGAGTAAAGAAATGGGAATTATCATTAAACCTATAGTAACAGAGAAGCAAACAGCGATTACAGAAAAAATGGCTAATCGCTATGGTTTTCGTGTTTCTCCTGATGCCAACAAGTTGGAGATCAAAAAAGCTGTACAGGATATGTATAATGTAACCGTAGTTGATGTTAACACCATCAACTACTCTGGCAAGCAGAAAAGCCGTTATACAAAATCAGGTATTATCAATGGTAAACAATCAGCTTTTAAGAAGGCAATCGTAACGTTGAAAGAAGGAGAAACAATAGATTTCTTTAGTAATATCTAAAAAAAGAAATGGGAATACGTAAATTAAAGCCCACAACACCGGGGCAGAGACACAAAGTTATTGGTGCATTTGATAAAATCACTGCAAGTACACCAGAGAAGTCTCTTGTGGTAGGTAAGAGCAGTACTGGTGGTCGTAACAACACAGGTAAGATGACTATGCGTTATCTTGGTGGCGGTCACAAACAAAAGTACAGAATTATCGATTTCAAGAGAAATAAAGATGGCATTCCTGCAACAGTAAAGTCTATCGAGTACGATCCAAACCGTACTTCTCGTATCGCTTTATTGTATTATGCTGACGGAGCAAAGAGCTATATCATCGCTCCGAACGGCTTGGAAGTTGGCCAGACAGTGGTTTCAGGTAGCGATGCCGCTCCTGAGGTAGGTAATACTTTGCCTATGGCAAATATTCCCGTTGGTACTATTATTCACAATATTGAGCTTCGTCCTGGACAGGGTGCTAAAATGGTACGTTCTGCAGGTGCATTTGCTCAGTTGACTTCTAAAGAAGGTGCTTATGCAATTATTAAGATGCCTTCTGGCGAAACCAGAAAGATTCTTGCTGCATGTAAGGCTACAATTGGTAGTGTAGGTAACTCAGACCATGGTCTTGAAAAATCAGGTAAAGCCGGTCGCTCTAGATGGTTAGGTCGTCGTCCTCACAACCGTGGTGTTGTAATGAACCCGGTTGATCACCCAATGGGTGGTGGTGAAGGTCGTGCTTCCGGAGGTCATCCAAGATCTCGTACAGGCTTGTATGCTAAGGGCTTGAAGACAAGAGCTCCGAAGAAGCATTCTTCAAAGTATATTATTGAAAGAAGAAAGAAATAATCTGATTAATTAAGTAAACTATGAGTCGTTCACTAAAAAAAGGCCCGTATATTAACGTAAAGCTGGAAAAGAAAGTCTTGACTATGAATGAGTCAGGAAAGAAAGCCGTAGTTAAGACATGGGCAAGAGCTTCAATGATCTCGCCTGATTTCGTAGGCCATACTATTGCAGTTCACAATGGAAATAAATTTATTCCTGTTTTTGTAACCGAGAATATGGTAGGTCACAAGTTGGGAGAATTTTCACCAACTCGTACGTTCCGTGGTCACGCCGGTAACAAGAAGAAATAATTATCGGTAGTAACAGGAATTCAGGAATCTGAAAATAAAAAGAATCAATAAAAATGGGTGCTAGAAAAAGAATATCAGCTGAAGCAAGAAAAGAAGCCCAAAAGACCATGTACTTCGCAAAATTGCGTAATGTACCTACTTCTCCGCGTAAGATGCGTCTCGTTGTAGACATGATCCGCGGTATGGAAGTATTCCGTGCACTTGGTGTTTTGAAGTTTTCTAACAAGGAAGCTGCAGCAAGAGTAGAAAAATTGCTTCGTTCAGCAATTGCCAATTGGGAGCAGAAAAATGAACGTAAAGCAGAAACTGGTGAGTTGTTTGTTTCTTCAATCAGCGTAGACTGCGCTACTACATTGAAGAGAATGCGTCCGGCTCCCCAGGGTAGAGGATACAGAATTCGTAAACGTTCGAACCATGTAACCTTGTTTGTGGATACACTTAGTAAAAACGATAGTCAAAATTAATTGTAGATGGGACAAAAAGTTAATCCGGTTAGTAATCGTTTAGGAATCATCCGTGGTTGGGATTCCAATTGGTATGGCGGCAAGAATTACGGAGATACTTTGCTGGAAGATAGCAAAATTCGTAAATATCTGAATGCTCGTCTTGCTAAAGCTAGTGTATCTCGTATCGTTATTGAACGTACGCTTAAGTTGATCACAATAACAGTTTGCACATCACGTCCGGGCATTATCATCGGTAAAGGTGGTCAGGAAGTTGATAAATTGAAAGAAGAGTTGAAAAAGATTACCGACAAAGAAGTTCAGATCAACATCTTTGAGGTAAAAAGACCCGAATTAGACGCAGTCATTGTTGCAAACAATATTGCTCGTCAGCTTGAAGGAAAAATTGCTTACCGTCGTGCTATCAAGATGGCTATCGCCTCTACCATGAGAATGGGTGCCGAAGGTATTAAAGTGCAAGTATCTGGTCGTTTGAATGGTGCTGAAATGGCCCGTTCTGAAATGTACAAAGAAGGAAGAACTCCGTTACACACTCTGAGAGCAGATATCGATTACGCTTTGGCTGAAGCGTTGACGAAAGTTGGCTTGCTGGGTATCAAGGTGTGGATCTGCCGTGGTGAAGTTTATGGTAAGAGAGATCTTGCTCCTTCATTCACTGCCTCTAAAGATTCAGGCCGCAGAAATGACAATGCCGGTGGCAACAGAGGAGATAAAAACTTCAAGAGAAAGAAAGCTAATCGTTAAACGTTAGAATTAAGAAGAGATGTTACAACCAAAGAAAACCAAGTTCAGAAGACAGCAGAAAGGCCGCATGAAGGGTGAAGCTCAACGTGGCAACCAGCTGGCATTCGGTTCGTTTGGTATAAAAGCGTTAGAGAATAAATGGATTACCGGTCGCCAGATTGAAGCTGCCCGTATCGCGGTAACTCGTTATATGCAACGTCAAGGTCAGGTTTGGGTTCGGATTTTCCCGGATAAACCTATTACAAAGAAACCGGCCGAAGTACGTATGGGTAAAGGTAAAGGTAATCCAGAAGGATTTGTTGCGCCTGTTACTCCAGGTCGTCTTATTTTCGAAATCGAAGGTGTTCCCTTTGATATTGCCAAAGAAGCTTTGCGCTTAGCTGCTCAAAAGCTTCCGGTGACAACGAAGTTTGTTGTGAGACGTGATTATGATATGGCTAATCAAAATGCGTAATTGTTATGAAGATTGCAGAAATTAGAGAATTAAGCACAAAAGAATTGCTTGAAAGAGTAGATGCTGAGGTTGCTGCCTACGATCAGAAGGTTATTAACCACACTATCTCTCCGACAGACAACCCTGCTCAGATTAAACAACAACGCAGGATGATTGCGCGCATGAAAACAGAATTGCGCCAGAGAGAACTTAACAACAAATAATTGAGCCTGATGGAAACTAGAAATTTAAGAAAAGAAAGAACGGGCGTGGTTACTAGCAACAAGATGGAAAAAAGCATCACTGTTGCTATTAAATGGAAGGAAAAACACCCCATTTATGGTAAGTTCGTTAATAAAACGAAGAAATATCATGCTCATGACGAAAAGAACGAGTGTAATATAGGTGATACCGTAAAAATTATGGAAACTCGTCCTTTGAGCAAAACAAAGAGATGGAGATTAGTTCAAATAATCGAAAGAGCTAAGTAACATGATACAACAAGAATCAAGACTAGTAGTAGCAGATAACAGTGGCGCAAAAGAAGCATTATGTATCCGTGTTTTAGGCGGAACAAGAAAACGCTATGCCACTGTTGGGGATGTAATTGTAGTTGCAATTAAGAGTGTAATCCCGTCAAGTGACGTGAAGAAGGGTGCTGTTTCTAAAGCTATCATTGTTCGCACTAAAAAAGAAATCCGTCGCCAGGATGGTTCATACATCCGTTTCGATGATAACGCTTGCGTATTGTTGAATGCCGGTGGTGATATTCGTGGAAGCCGTATCTTCGGTCCGGTTGCCAGAGAACTTCGTGCAACAAATATGAAAATTGTTTCACTTGCACCTGAAGTACTTTAATTCGTAAAATTTAAGGTAATGAGTAAATTACATATCAAAAAAGGCGATATAGTTTTTGTTAATGCCGGCGAAGACAAAGGTAAAACAGGTCGTGTTTTACAGGTGCTCGTAGACGAGAACCGTGCTATTGTTGAAGGCGTTAATATGGTATCAAAGCATACCAAGCCTAATGCAAAGAATCCGCAAGGAGGAATTGAAAAGAAAGAAGCTCCTATCCATCTTTCAAACCTGAACGTGGTTGACCCTAAATCTGGAAAACCGACGCGTATCGGCCGTAAGGAAAATGCAGAAGGTGCTTTAGTTCGTTATTCTAAAAAATCAGGGGAGGAAATTAAGTAATGAGCAATACTGCCAGTCTTAAAAAAGAATATCAGGACAGAATTGTTCCTGCTTTGACGAAAGAGTTCGGATATAAATCAGTAATGCAGGTTCCTGTACTGAAAAAGATTGTTATCAATCAGGGATTAGGTATGGCTGCTGCTGACAAGAAGATCATTGATATCGCTATCAGCGAATTGTCTACAATTACAGGTCAGAAAGCTGTTGCGACAGTATCTAAAAAGGATATCTCAAACTTTAAGTTACGTAAAAAAATGCCGATCGGTGTGATGGTAACACTGCGCCGCGAGCAAATGTACGAATTTTTGGAAAGATTAGTTCGTATCGCTCTTCCGCGTATTCGTGACTTCAAAGGTATTGAAAGTAAATTAGATGGTAGAGGTAATTATACCATGGGTATTCAGGAACAGATTATTTTTCCTGAAATTAATATCGATAATATTACTAAAATATTAGGAATGAATATTACCTTTGTGACCTCTGCGAAAACAGATGAAGAAGGGTATGCTCTGTTGAGAGAATTTGGGTTGCCTTTTAAAAATGCAAAAAAAGACTAAGTTATGGCTAAGGAATCAATGAAAGCCCGCGAGGTTAAGAGAGCAAAGCTTGTAGCTAAATATGCTGCTAAAAGAGCAGAATTGAAAGCTGCCGGCGACTATGAAGCTTTGCAGGCTTTACCTAAAAATGCTTCTCCTGTACGTTTGCACAACCGTTGCAAGATCACAGGACGTCCGAAAGGGTATGTACGCCAGTTCGGCATTTCACGTATTCAATTCCGTGAAATGGCATCCAATGGTTTAATCCCGGGTGTAAAGAAAGCAAGTTGGTAAGTTTTTTTATTTAAATATTGTCCGGGTGGCCGGATCAATTTAATTCATTTATATATGACAGATCCTATTGCAGATTATTTGACAAGATTGCGTAACGCAATCAAAGCGAAGCACAGAGTTGTTGAAGTGCCGGCGTCAAATTTAAAGAAAGAGATCACGAAGATCCTTTTCGAAAAGGGCTACATTCTTAATTTTAAGTTTGTAGAAGAAGGTCCTCAGGGTACAATTAAGATTGCCTTGAAGTACGACTTGGTAAACAAAGTGAATGCAATCAAGAAACTTGAGAGAGTTTCTTCTCCAGGTTTGCGTAAGTACACTGGTTACAAAGAAATGCCGAGAGTATTGAATGGTTTAGGTATTGCCGTTCTTTCTACTTCTAAGGGTGTGATGACAGACAAAGAAGCCCGCGATCTTAAAATCGGTGGCGAAGTATTATGTTATGTTTATTAATTAGGAGGAAAGAAGAATGTCAAGAATAGGAAAATTACCAATTCATGTGCCAGCCGGTGTAACGGTTACGATTAAGGATAGCGTAGTGACTGTAAAAGGTCCTAAGGGCGAAATGACTCAGGCTGTTAATCCTGATATTAATGTAACTCTGGAAGATGGAGTTATGCATTTAACAAGACCGACTGACGACAAGAACCATCGTGCATTACATGGTTTGTATCGTTCTTTGATCAACAATATGGTGATCGGTGTATCTGAAGGATACAAGAAAGAACTGGAACTGGTCGGTGTTGGTTATCGTGTGACTAACACAGGACAGCTGTTGGATCTTTCTTTAGGTTATACTCACAACATCTACATGCAGTTACCTAAGGAAGTGAAGGTTGAAACGAAGACTGAGAGAAATAAGAATCCTCTTATTATCCTTGAATCAGCTGATAAACAATTATTAGGTCAGATTTGTGCTAAGATTCGTTCATTCAGAATGCCGGAACCGTATAAAGGTAAGGGTATCAAGTTCGTGGGTGAAGAAATTCGCAGAAAGTCTGGTAAATCAGCAGGTAAGTAATCTACGTAAACTGAAATTATCATGACAACGAAGGAAGAAAGAAGATTAAAAATAAAACAAGGCATTCGCGGTAAAGTATCAGGTACTTCTGAACGTCCGCGCCTTACTGTGTTTAGAAGCAATAAGCAGATCTATGCACAGGTTATAGATGATACTACAGGTAAGACTTTGGCTGCTGCTTCTTCTTTGAAGCTGGATGTAAAAGCTCCTAAAAAGGAAGTTGCTGCAAAAGTTGGCGAATTAATAGCTAAATCAGCTCAGGAAGCTGGTATTCAGACTGTTGTTTTCGACCGTAATGGTTACCTGTATCATGGGAGAATTAAAGAATTAGCAGATGCTGCACGTAACGGCGGCCTTAAATTTTAATGAAGATGGCAGGAGTTAATAATAGAGTTAAATCGACCAACGACTTAGAGTTGAAGGACAGATTGGTTGCAATCAACCGCGTAACTAAAGTTACAAAAGGTGGACGTACTTTTAGTTTTGCTGCTATCGTAGTAGTAGGAAACGAAGACGGTATCATCGGTTGGGGCTTAGGTAAAGCTGGTGAAGTAACGACAGCTATCGCTAAAGGTGTAGAAGCTGCTAAAAAGAATTTGATCAAGGTTCCTGTTCACAAAGGTACTATTCCTCACGAACAACTTGCTAAATTCGGTGGTGCACAGGTGCTGATCAGACCGGCATCTCATGGTACTGGTGTAAAAGCCGGTGGTGCTATGCGTGCTGTATTGGAAAGTGTTGGTATTACTGACGTTTTGGCAAAGTCTAAAGGTTCTTCAAACCCTCACAACTTAGTAAAAGCTACTATTGCTGCTTTGAGTGAATTGAGAAGTCCGTTTACTGTTGCTCAGAATAGAGGTATTGCTGTTGAAAAAGTGTTTAGAGGTTAATTAGGGAGGAAAAATTATGGCGACTATTAAAATTAAACAAGTTAAGAGTAGAATTAAGTGCCCGAAAGACCAAAAAAGAACACTGGATGCACTGGGCCTGACAAAGTTGAACCGTGTAGTAGAACATGAAGCTACTCCGGCTATCTTGGGCATGGTTGAGAAAGTGAAACATTTGGTTTCAGTAGAAAAGTAATAATTGGTTGAAAAAATAAATTATAAGATATGAACTTATCAAATTTAAAACCTGCTGAAGGATCTACTAAGACCAGAAAAAGAATCGGCCGTGGTCCGGGTTCAGGATTAGGAGGAACTTCAACAAGAGGTCATAAAGGAGCAAAGTCTAGATCTGGTTATTCAAGAAAGATCGGATTTGAAGGTGGTCAGATGCCAATTCAGAGACGTTTGCCTAAATTTGGTTTCAAGAATATTAATCGTGTTGAATATAAAGCTATCAATATCGCTACATTACAGTTAATGGCTGAAGCTCAGAACTTAACTAAAATTGGTGTTAACGAATTGATCGAAGCTGGTTTTATTTCTTCATCTCAATTGGTTAAAATTCTTGGTAATGGTAGCCTGACTGTTAAATTAGATGTTGAAGCTCACGCTTTCTCTAAGAGTGCAGAAGCAGCTATCCAGGCCGCAGGTGGAACTGTTGTTAAACTCTAAGTCATGAGAGCAGTTGAAACAATAAAAAATATCTGGAAGATTGAGGATCTGAGAAATCGGATCCTCACCACTCTTTTATTGGTGGCTATATATCGCTTCGGAACGTATGTAGTACTTCCTGGTATTGATCCTCAAGCGTTAACCGCTTTACAGGCGCAGACAAGAGGCGGATTGCTTGCACTGTTGGATATGTTTTCAGGTGGTGCATTCTCTAATGCTTCAATTTTTGCATTGGGTATTATGCCTTATATTTCCGCTTCAATTGTTATGCAGTTGTTAGCCATAGCAGTTCCTTCTTTCCAGAAACTACAGAGAGAAGGCGAGAGTGGTCGTAGAAAGATCAATCAGTGGACACGCTATTTGACAGTAGCTATCCTGTTATTCCAGGGACCGACTTATCTTGTGAATCTGAGTGTTCAGTTGAAAGCCGCTGGTGCAGCATTACCTCCGGGTATCATGTTTACTGTCTCTTCTACTATTATTTTGGCTGCAGGAAGTATGTTTATCTTATGGCTAGGTGAAAGAATTACAGATAAAGGTGTTGGAAATGGTATTTCATTTATCATTTTGATTGGTATCATAGCCCGTCTGCCCCATTCATTGTTCCAGGAATTTATTTCAAGAACAAGTGAAAAAACTGGTGGTCTGGTTATGTTCTTGTTTGAGATGCTGTTTCTTTTACTTGTTATTGCCGGTGCTATTTTGCTGGTTCAGGGAACTCGTAAAGTGCCCGTACAGTACGCAAAGAGAATTATAGGAAACAAACAGTATGGTGGCGCACGTCAGTATATCCCGTTAAAGGTAAATGCTGCGAACGTTATGCCTATCATCTTTGCTCAGGCAATTATGTTTATTCCTATTTCTATTGTAGGATTCTCTAGTACTGGTGATCAAAGTGGTTTTTGGGCTGCATTTATGGATAATACCGGTTTTTGGTATAACTTCGTTTTTGCGGTATTGATTATCCTCTTTACTTATTTCTATACAGCTATCACGATCAATCCGACGCAGATGGCTGATGATTTGAAGAGAAACAATGGATTTATTCCGGGTGTTAAACCTGGAAAAAGTACCAAAGACTATCTGGATACAATCATGGACCGCATTACTCTTCCAGGTGCATTCTTCCTGGCATTAGTAGCTATTATGCCTGCTTTTGCAAGAATCGCTGGTGTGAGTATGGAGTTCTCTCAGTTCTTTGGAGGAACATCTTTGTTGATTTTGGTTGGTGTAGTGTTGGATACGTTACAGCAAGTCGAAAGTCATTTGTTGATGCGTCATTATGACGGTTTGTTAAAGTCAGGAAGAATTAAGGGTCGTACAGGCTCAGTTGCCGCTTATTAATAGAATGATCTATTTAAAAACAGATGAAGAAATCGAGTTGATGCGTTCGGCCAACCAGTTAGTAGGCCGGACACTAGGAGAGCTTGCTAAGCACATTGCTCCCGGAGTAACAACTCTTCAACTCGATAAAATTGCTGAAGAATTCATTAGGGATAATGGAGCAGTTCCAGCCTTTTTAGGGTATGGTGGTTTTCCAAATTCAATATGTGCTTCTGTAAACGAGCAAGTAGTACATGGTATTCCTTCCTCAAAAGCTATTTTAAAGGAAGGTGATGTCATATCTGTTGATTGTGGAACAATATTGAATGGTTTTGTTGGTGATTCCGCCTATACATTTTGTGTGGGAGAAGTCGATCCGGCAGTGAAGAAATTGTTGAAAACAACGAAAGAATCTCTTTACCTGGGTATCCAACAAGCTGTGGAAGGAAAACGAATAGGGGATGTGAGTCATGCGGTACAGTCATACTGTGAATCGAAAGGATACTCTGTAGTAAGAGAACTGGTAGGGCACGGTATCGGTCGCAAAATGCATGAAGAACCTGAAGTACCTAATTATGGAAGATATGGTTGCGGACCGTTGTTGCGTAGTGGAATGTGTATTTGCATTGAACCTATGATCAATATGGGAAGTAAGAATATCGTTTTTGAAAAGGACGGTTGGACGGTACGTACAAAGGACAGAAAGTGCTCTGCTCATTTTGAACATTGTATTGCAATCAGACCCGATGGTCCTCAGATTTTGTCTTCATTTGAATTTTTAGAAGAAGTCCTAGGAAGTAACGCAATTTAATTTGATTTATATGGCTAAACAAGCAGCTATTGAACAAGATGGAGTTATTGTAGAAGCATTGTCAAACGCAATGTTTCGTGTAGAATTAGAGAACGGACATGAGATTACTGCCCACATATCAGGAAAGATGCGTATGCATTATATTAAAATTCTTCCTGGTGATAAAGTGAGAGTGGAAATGTCTCCGTATGATTTATCAAAAGGTAGAATTGCTTTTAGATATAAATAAAAATAACTAGATATGAAAGTAAGAGCATCTTTAAAGAAGCGTACCCCTGAATGTAAGATTGTAAGAAGAAAGGGTCGCTTATATGTAATTAACAAGAAAAACCCTAAGTATAAACAACGTCAGGGATAATTTATTATTTTTGCAAAATAATTAAGTAAGTAATATGGCTATAAGAATAGTTGGTGTAGACTTGCCACAAAATAAAAGAGGAGAAATCGCTTTGACTTATATCTATGGTATCGGTCGGAGTGCTTCAAAATCTATTTTAGAGAAAGCAGGCGTTGATCGCGATATCAAAGTGAAAGACTGGACAGACGATCAGGCTGCAAAAGTACGTGAAGTCATTGGCGCTGAGTACAAGGTAGAAGGTGATCTTCGTTCTGAAGTTCAGCTAAACATCAAGCGTCTGATGGATATTGGATGCTACAGAGGTGTTCGTCACCGTATTGGTTTACCGTTGAGAGGTCAGAGTACAAAGAACAATGCTCGTACTCGTAAGGGTAAGAAGAAAACTGTTGCAAATAAGAAAAAAGCTACTAAATAATAAGAGTTGATATGGCAAAAAAAACAGTCGCAGCAAAGAAGAGAAACGTAAAAGTTGACGCTTACGGTCAAGCTCATATTCATTCTTCTTTCAATAACATTATTGTGTCTCTTGCCAATAGCGAAGGTCAAGTTATCAGCTGGTCTTCTGCAGGTAAGATGGGATTCAGAAGTTCTAAAAAGAACACTCCGTATGCCGCTCAGATGGCAGCACAAGATTGTGCTAAGGTAGCTTATGATCTTGGTTTGAGAAAAGTAAAAGTATTCGTTAAAGGACCGGGTAACGGACGTGAGTCTGCTATCAGAACTATCCACGGTGCCGGTATTGAAGTAACAGAAATTGTTGACGTTACTCCGCTGCCTCACAATGGTTGTCGTCCTCCGAAAAAGAGAAGAGTATAATTAACTATAGTTTCTTGAACATTGAATCCGGAATTGTGAATAGATTGCACAAAGACCTTATCCTCTCTGTAATCGCGGCTGCACGGTTCCAGATTCAGACAGAAAAATTAAAACAATAAAAAAATGGCAAGATATACTGGACCAAAAACAAGAATTGCCCGTAAGTTTGGTGAGGCTATATTCGGACCGGATAAAGTTCTTTCTAAAAAGAATTATCCTCCCGGACAACATGGTAACGCCAGAAAGAAAAAAACTTCTGAATACGGAATTCAGCTTCGCGAGAAGCAAAAAGCAAAATACACTTATGGTGTATTAGAAAAACAATTTAGAAATCTGTTCGACAAAGCGCAGAGTTCAAAAGGTATTACCGGTGAAGTTCTGCTTCAGTTACTGGAAGGCCGTTTGGACAATGTTGTATACCGTTTAGGTATTGCTCCCACAAGAGCTGCTGCTCGTCAGTTGGTTTCTCACCGTCACATTACAGTAGACGGTAAGGTTGTAAATATTCCTTCTTACTCTTTGAAAGCCGGTCAGATCGTTGGTGTTAGAGAGAAATCCAAGTCGTTGGAAGTGATTGCTGATGCATTGTCAGGATTCAACCACAGCAAATATCCTTGGATTGAGTGGGATCAGTCTTCTTTAAGCGGAAAATTACTGCATCTGCCGGAAAGAACTGACATTCCTGAAAACATTAAAGAGCAGTTGATCGTAGAATTGTATTCTAAATAATAATTGATTTCCATGGCGATATTAGCATTTCAAAAACCCGATAAAGTATTAATGTTGGAAGCGGACAATTTCTTCGGAAAGTTTGAATTTCGTCCGTTGGAACCCGGCTATGGTATTACTATAGGTAATGCTCTGCGCCGTATTCTCCTGTCGTCGCTTGAAGGTTTTGCTATTACATCCATTAAGATCGAAGGGGTTGACCATGAATTTGGTACAATCCCCGGTGTTATTGAGGATGTAACAAACATTATCTTGAACTTGAAACAGGTACGGTTCAAGCATATTGTAGACGACATAGAGAATGAAAAAGTAAGTATTACTGTTTCGGGTTCCGAAGTGTTCAAAGCCGGTGATATAGGTAAACAACTGACCGGATTCGAAGTATTGAATCCTGACCTGGTTATTTGCCGTTTGGATCCGAACGCTAGTTTCCAGATTGAATTAACGATAAATAAAGGACGCGGATATGTACCCGCTGACGAAAACAGAGATCCGAATGCAGACGTTCACGTTATTGCTATTGACTCTATTTTCACTCCTATACGTAACGTTAAGTATTTAATCGAAAACTTCCGTGTTGAGCAAAAGACGGACTACGAAAAGTTGGTTCTTGAAATAGCCACAGATGGTTCTATTCATCCGAAGGAAGCGTTGAAAGAAGCTGCTAAGATTCTGATTCATCATTTTATGTTGTTCTCAGATGAAAAGATTGCGATCGAGACAGTGGATACTGACGGCAATGAAGAATTCGATGAAGAAGTACTTCACATGCGCCAGTTGCTTAAGAGCAAGCTAGCAGATATGGACCTTTCCGTTCGTGCTCTGAATTGCTTGAAAGCTGCAGATGTTGAAACGTTGGGTGAACTGGTTAAATTCAACAAGAACGATTTGTTGAAGTTCCGTAACTTCGGTAAGAAGTCGCTCACTGAACTTGATGAACTGCTTGAAAGCCTGAACCTTTCATTCGGTATGGATATCACGAAATATAAATTAGATAAAGAGTAAGTAAAGCGATGAGACATAATAAGAAATTCAATCATTTAGGTCGTACAAATACTCACCGTGAAGCAATGCTGTCTAATATGGCTTCTTCTTTGATCAAGCATAAGAGAATCTTTACGACAACAGCAAAAGCAAAAGCACTTCGTAAGTTTGTAGAACCTCTGATCACAAAATGTAAAGAGGATACAACTCACTCAAGACGTGTAGTATTTAGTACTTTACAGGATAAAAACGCTGTAACAGAACTGTTCAAGGAAGTAGCTCAGAAGATCGGTGATCGTCCGGGTGGTTATACTAGAATTATCAAGACTGGTAACCGTTTAGGTGACAACGCAGCAATGTGCTTCATTGAATTAGTAGATTACAACGAAAACATGTTGAAGGACACTGCAACTAAGAAAACTGCGAAAACAAGACGTTCTCGTAAGAAATCTACAGCTGCTGAAACAGCTGCTCCGGTTGCTGAAGCTCCTGCAGCAGAAGCAACAGAAGAAAAAGCTGCAGAGTAATTTCTGTAACTTATATAAAACAAAAAGAGCCGTCATTTTTATGATGGCTCTTTTTGTTTTATAGGGTTCTATATTTCTGTTCATTTGATATTCTTTAACGCCTCTTGAGCGGTAGTATTGGAGGGATCGATAGTTATAATCTTATTCCAGTAATTTTTAGAATTTTCCATATCCTGTTTCAGGTAATGGTAGTAACCCAGATAGCGGTAGCATTCTATCAATTCATTTCTATATTTATCTTTATTCTTTTCAAGAATTGGAATACATGATTCGTAATAAGGTTTAGCCAAGCCCTGTTCCGTTTCCGGATCTGACAGAGCCTGCGTACGTGCCTGCCATAAACTACCCAGATGACTGTCAGGTACGCGTTCTTTTACAATAGCAAACAGACTGTCAGCTTTAGACAGGTAGTTTTTTGATATCGTACTGTCCTTGGATGCAGCTGTATAATAATATTTACCTAACTGATAATAGTCAGCGGCTTCTGCAGACTCTCCCATTGCTTCTATATATTGCCTGTATGCAGTTATGGCTTCAGTGTTATTCTCGCTATTACTATAGACTTCCGCCAGGTCTTTGTAGATCTCACTGTGGGAAGGGTTTTCTTTTATTGCTTTTTGTAATGCCTCCGCAGCCTTATCGTACTGTTTTGCTTTATTGAGTAAGCGGCCATAATATAAATAATCCTGCCATATGTATTTGGCATCCGGATCATTGAAGAATGTTTTTACTTCTTCCAGTCCTTTTTCATAAGCCTTGGTTTCATAATCGTTGTAGATAGCCAGGCGTTTCAGTAAGAAGTTGCCCGGATCTGTAGCCTGTCCTTTATTGATTGCTTTTTCTGCTTCTGCATATTGCTTGTTAAAGAACAGAGCTGATGCATAATGAATCAGATTGTCTATTGAATATACTCCTTCGGTCATGTAGGTTTTATAGGCTGCTATTGCCTGGGAATAATTCCCTTGTAATGAGTATATATTACCTAGCTTGTAATATGCCGGTAAATAATCCGGATAATTGGCTATTACTTTTCTGAGCATTTCTATAGACAAGGCTGGAGTGACCCCCTGATATACATCTGCATATTTAATATAAGCTTCTTTGCAGGCCGGATCAAAATGGATAGCCTGTTCGTATCGTCCGGCGGCATCTCCGGGTTTGTCTTTACTGATAAGCCAGTCCCCTTCATATAGGTAAATGGACGGATCGTTGATGTTCTGTTTTTTTGCATTATCGAGAGCCGCCTGCGCTTCCGCTTCCATTCCGTTTATTAAATAAGCTTTTGCAATGGCAACATAGACGGGAGGATCTTTTTTATTCACTTTGATTGCGGTATCAAACGCTTTTTGTGCTGCAGATTTGTCCGTTTTAAGTAATACTTTCCCTTCTCCGATTTTATTGTATGCATAATCAGGAGATGCATTCCAGCCTTTTTGGTAATAAGTCAAGGCTTCAGAGATTTTGTTCGTATCATACGCTATTTCTCCTAAATAGTACAAAGCCTCTGCCTGATCGGCAGGGGAACCGTTAAGCTGTTTCTCAAAAAGCCGGCTTGCAACGGTTGGTTCACCGGCTTTGAAGAAATCAATGCCTTGCCGGTTATCAGCCTGAACGGCTAAAGCAATAAGACTTAAAATAATTATATATAAATTTCTTTTCATGACTGTAGATATTTATAGGGTTTATAACTGATCTCTGACATTTACCAACCTGACAGGTTGTGTTGCTGGAATAATTCCAGATTTGAGTATGATCCGTTGTCCGCGATCGCTGGAAATAAAGGTCGTGAACCCGGAAGCCAGTCCCATGCGCGGTTCTGATAAAATCAGAAAAACCGGTCTTGTCATTGGATAGCTCTTTAAAGCAATATATGCCTGATACGGTTTGAAACTATTTGTGACAGTCGCATTTCTGTAAGGACTTACTGCCATAACTCTTATATTTTCAAGAAAGCTCATGTTTGTGCTATCAGATGGATTGCTGATCCAGTTTGCTCCAATGATTCCTAATGCTCCTCTGTTTCGGGTTACATACTCTATCACTTGCCTGTTATCTTTCATAGCATGCAGATTTCCTGCAAAAGCCTCTCCTGCGCAAATCGAGTCAATGGCATAATGCACTGTTCCGGAATTGGGATTATCGAATACGACTTCAATCATCCCTGATTTATTATCCCGATTGACATCTTTCCATTCTTTCATCTTTCCGGTCAGTATGTCTTTCAATACAGGTATTCCGATCAGGGAATCCGTATTTTCTTTATTAACGATCAATGCGATGGCATCAGTCGCTATTTGCATACTTTTAGGGAATAACTTTTTTGAATTCATGAATTCTGTTTCTTCTTTGGTCAGCGGACGTGACGTGATTGCCAGTCGGGTACTATCGTGCAACAAACTGTTGATCGTTTCTGTTTCACCGGAGAAATAAGGAACAATTCCCGCTTCCTTATAAATACTCTCGAATACCGCTATCTCCTCTTCTACGACAGGAGCAAAGCAACCATCAGAAGCGATTGCTATCACGCCACTGGTAGGTGTATCTGTCGGAGTGTCGGTATTTTTGTTTTTACAAGAAACCAACAGAACTATACATACCGTTATATAAAAGAAGTTTTTCATTGTTTACTGTCTTTTTTTAGTCTATAGCTTCTGAATAAAGTATAACAGAAGAATAGAATGCCAAATAACATTCTCATCGGGAATGACATCTGCTCATTAAACAAATTGGTGAAAATCAAAAGAAAGGTCATGCCGAGGTATATCAAAATCATGAATATACCCCAGACAACCTTCATATTTATACACTTTACCTCCATATCACTGTAATTTGAATCGTACCGGAACTGTAAAATAGACCGGAACCGGTTTGCCATTCTGTTTTCCCGGGAGCCATTGCGGAAGAGACTTGATAACACGTATCGCTTCTTTATCGCAAGATGGATCCAACTGCTTTAGTATTTCCACTTTCGTTACATCTCCAGTAGGACTGACAACAAAGCGGAGAGTTACTGTTCCCTGAATACCGTTTTCAGCGGCAATAACCGGATACTTCAAATGAGTACTGATGAATTTCAATAACGCTTCGTTTCCTCCGGGAAATTGCGGCATTTGCTCTACTGCAACGTAAGGGACTGTTTCTTCCTCAATCACCTCTTTGTTATCCTTCAAGTCCGCAATATCTATTGCATCTTCACTTTCTGAACCTTTTACATCAGCAACGGATATGGCTAGTTTGGAGGTCGTCAACTCTTCCTGTGTCTTGATCTCTTCTTCATCCCTTACATCTTTATCCGCCTTGATGACAGGTGGTGTAAATTTGATCGTACTTTTCAGTACAGGGGGAGGAGGAGCCTCGATCGTACGAATTTGATTTTCTTCCGGTACTTTCGTTTCCATTTGCAGATTAGAAAGTGTAGTCACTTCCAGTACCTGCTCTTTTGCATGTTGTGGAATTACAGATTTGATCAAAGCCGGCACCGTCATTACCAGAATTGCTCCGATAGCGACGATGATCAGGGCGCGGATATGTCTGTTTGAGGAATTTTTGCGTAGTTCGTACGCTCCGTATTCTTTGTTTTTCCCCATAAAGATCAGCTCGCACCATTCCGGAGAATTCAGATTTATATTTTTAATATTAATCATGATCGTCATTTTTTATTTGCCTGAGCTATTTCCTTCGAAAGTTCTCCTCCGCTTTTCAGATTGTCGACCAAAAACTTGTCTCCATCCGTGATGTCGACGATTGCATATTTGCCGATATTGCATATCTGCATTTCGTCGAGAGCATCTACCAGGTCTTTATAAGAGGCTTCATTGGTAGCTTTGATCAGTACGACCGGCGCATCTTTGCCACCTTTTATTTCTGTAGCCTGCTTTTTGAACTCATCTTCAGAAATTTCCTTGTTTAACTTTTTCACTTTCAACTCTGTTATCTTTTGCACGGCATCGGAATTACGTTCCAGTAAGATGTTGCGTAATCCGGTAGGTGAGAAATCGGTCGTTTTCAGTGACTCTACATGTTCATAGTCCGGTTCACCGAAATAGTAATACACCTTGTTGTCTTCTCCCAGTATGAGGGTGATAGCTTTAGATGCTTTTACCTTTGTCTGTTCGGCTTCCGTGACATGATCTTTCGACGGCATACTAATCTCCATCGTTTGCGGCTTGCTGAGTGAAGTACAAAGCATGAAGAACGTAATCAGTAACATATTCATATCCACCATCGGCGTAAAGTCGACACGGATATTTATTTTTTTCTGTTTGCCCTTCTTTCCGTCGCTTTTTCCTTTGTCTGTATTTACTTCTGCCATAACGTACGTTGTTTAAACATTGTCAGGTACATTTTTGAGCGTTGTTATCAGATTGTATCTGTTTTCTCTCAGGTCCTGCAATGTGTTCATTATATTCTTGATCTTCGGATAAGGCGTCTGCTGGTCAGCCTTGATGGCGATCACCAGGTCGCGGTTCACTTCGCGGGCATGTTGTACCCATGCCTTAAACTGATTATTGGTGCTGTCGGCCGGGATTCCGTAGTTTTGCGTCAACCGGTCTTGTTCGGAGGATGGCAAATTCAGAAATTCCTGCATGTTCTGGATTGGAACACCAAAAGAAGGAAGCAGGCTGAATTCGTATATCTCTTTGTCGGTAAAGCTGATACCATAGTCTTGTCCCAGCTTTTTCAATACATTAGCCTTGTCTTCCTGTTTGTCCATGCTCATGAATACTTTTCCGTCCGTATCTACCAGGATTGAAAGAATATTCGTTTCCGGTATTTTGATTTCGGAAACGGAAGCCGGAGTAGTGACCACTACCGGCTCTTTCTGAATGAAAGTAGATGTCAGCATGAAGAAAGTAAGCAGCAACACCGTTACATCACTCATTGCCGTCATGTCAATGAATGTGCTTTTGCGTTTTACTATAAGTTTAGGCATATGCTTCAGTGTTTAGCGGCAAACGTTTGTACGATAGAGAAACCTATTTCATCGATGGCATACGTGATATTATCTATTTTACTGGTGAAATAGTTGTACGAGATGATAGCCATAGCACCGGTAGCAATACCCAGTGCCGTGTTGACCAGTGCTTCGGAGATACCAGTGGACAGTGCAACAGAATCCGGTGCTCCGGCATTAGCCAGGGCGGCGAATGAACGGATCATACCTAAAACGGTTCCAAGCAATCCGAATAAAGTACCCAGGGTTGAAATGGTTGCGATTACCGGCAGGTTCTGTTCCATGACAGGCAATTCCAGCGCGGTACTTTCTTCGATCTCTTTTTGCAGGATGACCATCTTCTGTTCTTTGGTCTGATCGGTTCTGTCCTCGACATCGGCGTAACGTGTCAATGCCGCATTTACTACATTGGCTACGGAACCCTGTTGTTCTCCGCATGCTTTCCGGGCGGCATCGAGATTACCCTCTTCAAGATCCTTTTTTATGGTATGAACAAATCCAAGTAAAGCCTTTTTCCCTTTTGAACGACTTATGGCAATAAAGCGTTCCACACTTAGTGTGATAACGGTAAGCAAAAGAGTAATAACTACAGGGACGATGAAGCCACCCTTATAAATCGTTCCGGCATAGTTGCCCGGAAGAGGATGATTGTCCGGATTATTATCCATGAAGTTGGCAGGATTTCCTAATACAAATTTATAAAAGCATACTGCCAGGATAAAGCACACAATGATGACGACACCGGCCGATATACCGTTCGCCGATTTCTTTATAATAGAATTATCTGTTTTCATATTTCAGATTATTAGTTGATTATGGATAAAATAGAAAATAAAAGAGTTGTACATAATGAAATATGTACTCTCTATATTCCTGTTAAAGACGGGAATTTTATTTTATCGCAGTGATCAAATAACAATCTTTCGCAATACGTACACCTGATGGCTCGTGCGATTACGAAGGGTAGAATAATTTAAGATGTTGTAATATGCTCTTATTTCTGAGGTTTTCTGTAGCCTGTTCTGTTCTTTCAGGGTGATGAAATAAGACAATTTGTTCGCTGTCTTCAGTAATGAGGCATAGCCTTCTGCTGTTGAGAAATTACGTGCAACAAACAGCCGGTACGCGTCGTTGTTTTTGTTTAACTCAAAATGGTTGAATTGTTGTTGCAGGTCATTCGGTTCGGTGTAGTTTGAAATACAAATCTGCTCTTCGGGTATTCTTGTACTATTCTTGCTGAAAGCTGCGTCCTGGCTCAGAAGAAACAGGATTAAAATACTTACTATGTTCAGCAACTTTTTCATCATGGTACAGTTAATATCTTTCTATATTAACATATCAGGATATAAAAAGTTGAGAAAAATTTAGAGAAAATGAGTATAATTTGTCTTATCGGCTTTTGTTTAATCTATTCCAATATTCATAAATTCTATCGGCTCAGACCAACATTCTGTCGGGACGGATTGTTATATTTGTACTGACATGAAAAATAGTATAAAGCAACTAAATATTTAGGTTATGAAAATTGAAAAAGTAGTAGGTAGAGAAATCCTTGATTCCCGTGGTAACCCGACAGTAGAAGTAGATGTACTTCTCGAATCCGGTGCATTTGGTCGTGCGGCAGTTCCTTCCGGTGCATCAACCGGCGAAAATGAAGCGATTGAGCTTCGTGACGGCGATAAAAAACGTTATGGAGGCAAAGGTGTTCTGAAAGCGGTAGAGAATGTCAATAAGGTAATAGCACCTGCCGTTATCGGAATGAGTGCATTGAACCAGCGCGAGATCGACCATAAGTTACTCGAACTGGATGGTACAAAGACCAAATCAAAACTGGGTGCCAATGCCATGTTAGGTGTTTCGCTTGCCGTAGCAAAAGCTGCAGCTAATTATCTCGACTTGCCGCTTTACCGTTATATAGGCGGAACAAATACCTATGTATTACCTGTTCCGATGATGAATATAATCAATGGTGGTTCACATAGTGACGCTCCGATCGCATTCCAGGAATTTATGATCCGTCCTGTAGGAGCAAAGAGTTTCCGTGAAGGACTGCGTATGGGTGCAGAGGTCTTCCATGCATTGAAGAAAGTATTGCACGACCGTGGTCTGAGCACGGCTGTTGGTGACGAAGGTGGTTTTGCTCCGGCTCTTAATGGAACAGAAGATGCCCTGGGCTCAATCATGGCTGCCATTAAGGCTGCCGGATACGAACCGGGTAAGGATGTAACCATTGCTATGGACTGTGCTGCTTCTGAATTTTACGATAAGAAAGGTACTTACGATTATACCAAATTTGAAGGACCCAACGGTGCAAAGCGTACGGCAACCGAACAGGTTTTATATCTGACCGAGCTGGTAAACAAATATCCGATCGATTCTATTGAAGACGGTATGGATGAAAATGACTGGGAAGGTTGGAAGCAATTGACCAAGGCGTTGGGTGACCGTGTTCAGCTGGTAGGCGACGACTTGTTCGTAACTAACGTTGAATTCCTGAAGAAAGGTATTGAAGAAGGTTGTGCCAACTCTATCCTGATCAAAGTAAACCAGATCGGAACATTGAGTGAAACACTGGATGCTATCGAAATGGCTCATCGTAACGGATATACTTCTGTTACTTCACACCGTTCAGGTGAAACGGAAGATGCTACGATTGCTGACATCGCTGTAGCAACTAATTCAGGACAGATCAAGACCGGCTCATTGAGCCGCTCAGACCGTATGGCTAAGTATAACCAGCTGCTTCGCATTGAAGAAGAATTGGGTAACCTGGCTGTCTATGGCTATAAGACTTACAAAAAGTAAGAAATAGATTTGATATATATTTGAAAGCCTCCCTGGTAGAATTATCAGAGAGGCTTTTTATGTATATGCAGATTTATCCTTTAGTGCTTTATACCTTGTATGGTCTTTCTCCCTTCCTCAGTAGAAAGCCTGAAGAAATAAATGCCAGTGGATAGACTGCTGGTGTTCAGTATGTTGTTCGGGCGTTGTATTTTCCGTACCAGTTTGCCATCAGAAGAATAAACTTCCAACACCTTTACCTGCTGGTGATTTTGTATCTGAACTTCTTCACTGAATACATGAGGGTGAATATCTATTTCCTCTTTAACCGGTGTCAGTTCATTGCTGACGCTTGTTTCTATTCGGGCACTGACGGGAAGACTTTCCTCTTTTCCATAGAGGGCCGATACCTGGAACAGCGATACGTCGGAGATTCTGTTTTTGACCGTATATTGTGTTTGTGAGCCCGGCAATGTCGCTAGTGGAGATTGATCCTGATATACCTTATATTCCGTCAATTCAGGGAAAGCTGTGATCAGGGAACTTTCGGGCAAATCAGAAACAACATTTGATCTTTTGACTGACAACCGACGTGTCTCCGAGGGTCCGGCTGGAGTAATCGGTATGCGTCGCATACCGGATGCCGTATAGTTTGAAGTTAATTCACCATCCTGAGATGAAATGTTAATGGCCAGGAGTGTATTGGCATTTAACTCCTCCTTTGCGAAAGTTTTCCACTCTTTTCCGTCTAACGAATAAATATTTCCTTTTCCATCTATTGCCGGTCCCTCATCAACGAAAGCCGGATAAACGTCATTGCCATATTCTTTCACATGGATGGCTACCAGTAGCTCCTGATTAGAATCGATTACAAAGGGAGTTTTGAGTTTGACCGAATTGAATTTGTCAGGATCGGATTCGATGACATCTTCTTCATAGATACGATTTCCTTGCTTGATATATATACCGTATGTCACATTCGATACCGGATAGATGCAGACGTGTGTAATCGTTTTCTTATGCACGGGGGACAAGTCGCTCGTGTCCCATTTTTGTGCGAAATAGAAAGGTTCCCCTCGTAATCCGTATTGATTGTAACGGCTTGACGTACCCCATCCTGCTAACTGATCGTATAAGGGAGCCGACCATTTCAATAAAATATCTCTGTTGTCTGTTTCCTGATATGTCAGATCGGCGGGGCCTTTATAGTTACTTCCTATCGTTTCCCCCGTTTGCGTCATTCCATACAGCGTGGTTACTCCCGTTTGCAATGGGTCGAGCCAGATATCCATCCGGCCTGTATTGTTTTCACTGTATTTATTCCAGTGGAAGGATAATTTGCCATATAGGTTTATGCCTTCGGGGTCTTCGCAACTGGAGTCACCTCCGCTCAATGTCCCGATGATTAATCCGTTACTGTTGAACAGCGGTGAACCGGAAGAGCCGCCTTCGGTTACTCCGTGTCCGTTGGGGGTTGCATCGTAGATAACATTCCAATGGGCATTTGTAGCCCCTGTTTGATTTACGTCGCTATTATTCCAGGTTACTGATTCTGTGGGATATTTACCGTAAGTGGATATCTTCATATAGTCGCCTGCCGGATGGTGAATTCCGACTCCGGAGAGAGATGGTTTGTTTATACGATCCCATCCATTGAAAAATACATCGTAATCGTCCGGTATATTTTGATTCAATAACAGGAGCAGGCCGTCTGAACCGTTTTCGACAGGGATAGCTACTTTTCGGGTACAACCGACCATGGTTTTGATCGGAAAGATCGGTGATTCGTTATCGCAACCCGAGTGTTCTTCGTGAAAATAAAACAACCATTGATTCAGATCTTCGTCGGTAGCCTCCTTTGTCCCAGACATATTCTGTGAGCAGTGGAAGGCACTTAATACATAAGGCTTTTTATCTTTCGCTGTGTTATTTATCAAAGAAGCAGAGCAGATATAGGTGGCATCGTCTATCAATTGTATCATCTGAATGATTCCTTTCTTTTGGAGTTGCCAGCTGTCTCCCTCTTCGCAATTGATGTTAACCTGGCAAGGACCTGACTGACCGGCACCGGGGGCTTCAATGGATAAGTGGTTGTATCCGTATCCTACCTTGTCGATTCGCAGAAGCACTTCTTTTCCAGAGGGGGCGGGTACATATTCCAGTACAGCTTCATCACCTGCGATAAGTTCGGTTGCAAAAGCTCCGTTTTGAGGATGTGTACGGTTGGTATAGGCTCCCAATACCTGGGTTTTGTTTGCATTGTAAATATACAATTTACCTCCTTCCGGAATGTAGAAGTCGGAATAATAGAAGATCAGGGCAATTGCATCTTTCGCTTGCAGATGTAACTGCCATACTTGCTGACCATCAGGTAAGGTGATCCAGTCCCCGTCGTTCGCTATGTTGAAGTCGGTGTCGATTACTTTGGCAATACACAGCGGAGCACCTTGGCTAACATGCCATGCATCGACAGCTTTTAGATCTTCGACACTGAATTTTACCGGGATTTGTATGGCTTGCTTTGTACTTCGCAAGTTCGATTTGAACTGAAAACTAGGCGGCAGGCCACCCTCGCTGATCTGTGCCTGTAAACTGATGACTGTAAAGAGACAAAAAAGACAAATAGTCAGTTGTCGTAAAAGTGGGTTGTAAAGATTCATGGAATCGATATTTTATATTAATATTTGTGTATGTAAGCCGGATCTCTTTCCGATGGATATATATCGACCAGCTTGATTCTCTATTAATGATTCAGGTGTTGCCTGATACAAGAGATTGATTGGAGGACTCAAACTTAAGACTATACCGGTTATTCTTTGCAAAGATAAAAGTTTATGCAAAGGATGTTATAGATGGTTCTCTTTTTCTTGTTGCTTTATTTGTTATATATAGTCTAGTGCCGGGTGTTGAAGATTAAACAATTTTATCCTGTGTATTAACCGTTAAATATAGGACTTTTAACCTCTTTTCTTATAATATTTATATAAGTAAGGTATACGTTTTGTTTTTGCAAGGCATAGATTATATATGTGTAACCTGTGCCTTTCCTTTTTGTAAAGCATATATTCTTGATAAAAAGGTGCTGATTTTGATTCTTAATAGTAGGGAGATTGACTTTCAAATAAAGGGAGTAATGACCTTAATTGTTTGGTGCAAATAGAAAATCCCGGTGTATCTATCAGACTGACACACCGGGATTTTTTTGTATGAATTGTAAATAGCTATTTGTTTACAGTAGGGAGAACCATTCACGGATCGCATCGATCAGAACTTGATTCTCTGCTGTTGTCTGGGTGGACAGGCGGATATATGTTTCATCCAGACCACGGAAGTTAGATGCATCGCGGATCAGGATACCGTAATTGTCCCACAGATATTTCTTTAATTCAGCGGCCGTCCCTTTTTTCAAACGGACGAGGAAGAATGTTGTAGAAGTCGGTATTACTTCCAGGTTGTCGAACTTATTCAACTGGTAGATCAGTTCGGCTGTTTCGCGTTGCCATTTGCGGATAGGCAAAGTGAATTGTGCCGGATGGATCAGAATATATTTACTTGCTTCGAGCGCAATGGCATTAACCGACCAGGGGATAATATATTTGTTTACCATCGCCGTTATTTCCGGTGAAGCAACCAGGTAACCGATACGTAACCCCGGAATGTTGTATGCTTTCGATATAGACTGGATCAGGATCAGGTTCGGATTGTTCTTTACGTCCGAAGGTTTCAACATATCTTCGGTAGTAAAGGCAACATAAGCCTGGTCGATGATAAACTTCGTATTGCGATTGGCTGCAAGCAGTCTGAGTATCTCTGTACGATGAAGTAGTTTTCCATCCGGGTTATTCGGATTACAGATCCAGCAGAAATCCTGTCCTTCCAGAGAAAGCTCCGATAGGTCGTCGGAGGTCGAGAAAAAGGTCAGTTCGTGTTCGTGCAGGCGGCAGGCATCTTCGTACTCCGCGAAAGAAGGGACGGCGATGGTGGATTTAGCCCCTTTCCAAGCTTGGGCGATCAGATAGAATGCAGTGATCGAGCCGTTTGTCACTACAACGTTTTCTTCTTTTATCTCATACCGGCGGGCAAGCAGTCTTTTCAGTGATGCAGCATCCGGCTCCGGATAACGTGTCAGTTTACTGAACTGCTCATTGAGATGTTCTTTGAGTTTATCGAGGTTAGCGCCGTGCCAAACGTTAGAACTGAAGTTTATCTTTACTTCGTTCTGGGAATTATAAAAGTCATCGCCGTGTCCGAATAGCATACTTTCTTGTTTTATGTAATTAATAATGTTATAAAAGGTGGTGCAAAAATACTAATCTTTTTGGCTTTTCCTATCAATCGCCTTATAGATTGCGTCCTGTATGCGCGTACGTATATCCAGGGCACTGAGCTTGTTGTTGGCTCGTGAAGGATTTACTCTGTTACAGAGGAATATATAAAGTAGCTGATTATCCGGGTCTACCCAAAAGCAAGTTCCGGTAAATCCCGTATGACCATACGTTGAAGGGGGCGTGAGGTTACTGCAGGGTGAACCTTTATGAGTGCCGACAGCCGGTTTATCGAAACCCAGTCCGCGACGGCTTGTCGGGCTTTTGCTCTGTGTGAAAAGGCGGCAGGTTTCTGCTGATAAATATTGTTCGTTGCCGTATGTCCCCTGATTGAGGAAAAGCTGTAAGACTTTCGCCAGGTCGTTGGCGTTCGAGAAGAGACCGGCATTGCCCGATACACCCCCCTGAAAGGCTGCGGCTTCGTCATGTACGTAACCGCGTAATAGCTGGCGGCGTACGAACTGGTCGTTCTCGGTCGGGACGATTTGCAGGCTGTCCATTCTCCTGAGCGGATTATAGGTGGTATGCCACGCTCCGAGGCGGCTGTAGAAATCGTTATGGAGGAGTTGGTCCATCGGTTGCTTCATCAGATTCTCTGCCATCATCTTCAGCATGATAAAGTTGATACAGCTATATACATACTTTCCGCGTGTACCGAGGCGGGAGTCTTTTATGTCCTGCATGATACTGTCTTTAAAAGAGTCATGCAGGTAGAAGTTGCGTGCCACTTCTGTAGTAAATCCAGGCTTCTTTGTAGTGGAGACCAGTTCCGGCAGATAGCTGAAATCGTTGCGGACATAGGTCTTGGCATCGAAGCGTACCGGATGTGTGGCATTCTTTTCACGGCTGTAAAGGCTGCCTTTGTAACTGTCTTTATCTATTGCATCCAGATAAAAGTTGATTGTGGAAATGACGCCCGATTGATGGTAAAGCAGCTCTTTTATGTTCAGATCCTTCTTGTTGGACTCTTTTAGTTCGGGGATATAATCTGATATTTTATTATTAAGGGTGAACTTCTTCTCATCATAGGCTTTCATGACTGCCAGTAATGTCCCGGCAGCCTTGGAGGCAGATGCGAGATCATAAACGGAATTTTCCTTTACGTTCTGCTTTTGGCTATAATCGAAATATCCGAATGATTTGTCGTAAATGACCATTCCGTCTTTGGCAACCAATACCTGGCAACCTGGATAGGCTTTTTGCTCCAGCCCTTCCTCGACGATAGATTCGATCACGTCGAGACGGACGGCATTGGCTCCGACTTCCTCCGGTTCATGATAGCCCAGCCGTGTCTTTTCCGTAAAGATCCCTGAGCCTGCGTGGAATAATCCGGGGATCGTGACGGGGAGTTTGCCTTTTGCCGGAACTCCTCCGAAAATGACTTGTGCTGCATATTCCTGTGCCAGTGGTGTACCCTCGTATCCCATAATTACGGCTTTTGCTTTCAAGATAGAACTCTTATACTCTTTACAGAAATAGGGGAGGGTAAAGAATGCATAGATCACTTCTTTTTTAGTCGCTAACCCGCGAAGCAATTGACTTTCGGGTATACGGACGGTGTGTACGCCGCAGATGATCACGTCGTATTTCTCCAGTTGTTTGTAGACATTCTGTATTTGTGCGGCAGTCGAATTGCGGCTGATACTGAAACAGGCGACGCTGTCGTAACGCCCCAGTATTTCCTGAAATTCATTTCCGGCGGATGCTCCGATAGACAATGCAGCTATCTTCTTTTTATCCAACTGTCTGACCGGTACTATATTGTCTTCGTTTTTCAGCAGTGTGATTGCTTCTGCATTGAGCTTGGCGGCAAGCCAGGCGGCATGGGGCGAGTTCAACCGTTTACTCAATCCTTTCGTTTCGATCGGGCGATAGTTGTTCAGTCCGGTAATGTATTTATATTGAAGTATTTTTATGCATTTGGCTTCAATATCTTCTATATTTAGAATACCTTCGTCGATCGCTTCTTTTACAGCTGTAAAGTCATTGATCGGTGCAGCCGGTGCCAGCAAAATATCATTTCCCGCCAGCAATGCTTTTACCGACGGGTTGTCCGATTTACTGGTGGAGGCACCTTTCATGGCGAGTGCGTCCGTAAAGCACAGACCTTTGAAGCCCAGTTCCTCTTTCAATAGTCCGGTAACTATTGGGCGGGAAAGGGAAGAAGGGAGGTTACGGGTTTTATCCAGTGCCGGGATATAAAGGTGTCCGGTCATGATTCCGGCATACCCGTCATATATATATCGTTTAAAAGGATATAGTTCGACACTGTCCAGGCGGGCCCGGTCATGGTGGACGGCAGGCAACGTATTATGTGAATCTTCCGAAGTATCGCCATGTCCCGGGAAATGTTTGGCTACAGAGATAATGCCGGCCCTCTCCAGGCCGCGGGCATAGGCAATGCCTTTGTCGGCTACAGCCCGCGGATTCTCTCCGAAAGAACGCAGACCGATTACCGGATTGTCTGTATTGCTGTTCACATCTATGTCCGGAGCGAAATTTATTTGTATCCCCATCTCTTTGCATTGGCGGGCTACTTCCTGTCCGTATTCAGTAATCAGCTTATCATCTTCGATGGCTCCCAGCATCATATTTTTAGGAAAGCGCGTAGTTCCGCTAAGCCGCATGGATAATCCCCATTCGCCATCCAGTGAAACGAACATCGGAACACGCGATGCTTTCTGGAGCCGGTTGGTCACTTCCGCCTGGGTGACCGGATTCCCTTTATGGAAAAGGATTCCGCCGATCTTTATCTCATTCACATACCGCATAAGCCGTTGCATGTTGCGGTTCTCCGATTTAGGTTCGGCTATGACCATAAAGAGTTGCCCTATCCGTTCATCGTAAGTCATCGCGTCAAACACAGAATCGACCCAGTGATTCATTTTTGCCTGATCGGTGTTACGGTACATATTAGGTATAGTCTGTGCTTTGGCAGTCAGTAAACACACAGAGCAAAACAGCATTGTAAGTATCTTCCTCATCTTCACGTTATCATTATTATTCTCCAAAAATACACAAATCTGCCGAGGTTTTGTATGAGTGACGTAAATATTCTTTGAACTATTTGCGTATCAAATAAATCTTTCGTTACTTTGCATCCGCTTTGCGCAATCTCTGTCGGGAAAAGGTAACCCGTTATATTGCGTTTCATTTAAAGTTACAATTAAAAAGCTATAAAACAATGGATTTAATTAAGATTGCAGAAGAAGCGTTTGCTACAAAGAAGGAATATCCTTCATTCAAGAGTGGTGACACTATTACAGTAGCTTACCGTATTAAAGAAGGTAACAAAGAACGTATCCAGCAGTACAGAGGCGTAGTGATCCGTATCTCAGGACATGGTGACAAAAAACGTTTTACTGTTCGTAAGATGTCTGAAAACGTTGGTGTAGAAAGAATTTTCCCGATCGAATCACCGTTTATCGAAAGCATCACTGTAAACAAGCTGGGTAAAGTACGCCGTGCTAAATTGTATTACCTGCGTGCTCTTACAGGTAAGAAAGCAAGAATCAAAGAAAGAAGATTCTAATCCGTTTGGATTTAATTGCCATACAAAAAAGCCATCCGATTTATTTCGGGTGGCTTTTTTGTTGTTTATGCGTTTTGTTTGTCAAAAGGACGTTTCACCGATGTTTTTATCCGTTTCGTCGATCGAAATTCTCCATATAAAAGGGGATCGCTATCTTTACGTCCTATAAATGAATCCTGTATGTTACGTTCCGGAAAGAGTGAGTTGTTGATTGGTTTTACGATATCGGTGTTATTGACCCTTTTCGTTAATTTCCCGATGTTGATGCGTAGTTATGATTATGCAGTAAATGTGGCGAACGATAAATATATGATGGCACCGCCAATGCTGTTGCATGGTTCTTTCTTTTATTTCCCTCTGATTTGGTTTTTCTTGTTTGCCTTTATCCTTTTTATGGTCAATGTGCAAATGTATAAGGTCGGCGATCAGTTGCTGAAACTGAAAGAATATAAGGTCGTATTGTTTGCCGGTGGAGTCAGTTTTCTTGTCGGGTTGGGGCTTCTGACTGTTTATCCGTTTGCCCAGCAAGAGTTTTTTGCCCAGGACATGGAGATACGGGAATTTGTGATAAAGGATATTCCTGATGTGAAGAAATCGCCTTCCGATAAAATAATTCCGGGATATGGACGCCCTGTAACAAAGGCAAGAGAGCGGCATGAGGCTGTTTCGATTAGCCGGATGACAGCTCCTCCTTTCTTTTTCCATCCGCAACTTACGGAACACTTGTTTGTGTTATTGACCGTACTTCTGAGTGTCCTCCTGATTCGTTTGCTCAGTGGCAAGCAGCAGATGATGCTGGAATACGAACAGTTGAAAACGGAAAAGCTGCAAACTTCATACAATGCCCTGATGGGGCAGATCAATCCTCATTTCTTCTTTAACTCGCTCAATGGTCTTAACTCGCTGATACGTAATGGTGAAAAGGAACAAACACTGACTTATCTGGATGAACTGTCGAATGTATTCCGCTATATCCTGCAAAGCAATAAAAAGGAAATGGTTACACTGGCGGAAGAACTGCAGTTTGTAAAAGCCTATACATATTTGCTGGGAGTGCGTTATGAAGGCAAGCTGTTTTTTTCCATACAGGCGGAACCAGCGCTGCTGTTTTTGTCGTTGCCTATCCTGAGCGTATTGCCGTTGATTGAAAATGCAGTGAAACATAATGTGATCAGTAAGCAGTATCCGTTGCAAATCGACATTTATACTACAAGGGAGAACATGTTGGTGGTCTCCAACAAAGTTCAGCCGAAAGTAGAGGAGGGACACAGCAGCGGCATCGGCTTAAAGAATCTATGGGGCCGTTACCGTCTGTTGACCGGTAAGGATATCAATATCTCCAACCGGAAAGAGTATTTCAAAGTCTCTCTCCCTTTATCGAATATGCCGGTATGAATAAGAACCCATTTTCATGAACCAAACTAAATAGTATGAATGCAGTAATAATAGAAGATGAAACGGCTGCGGTAAGCACCCTGAAAGCGATATTGGCACAAAACTCTATGATCCCGGTAGATGTCATCGCAGAGTTGGAAAGTATAGAAGAAAGTGTGGCTTATTTCCGTATGGCTCCTCAGCCGGATATCATTTTTATGGATATCCATCTGGCGGACGGCTCCGCTTTTAAAATATTTGAGCAGGTAGAGATCGAAGCTCCGGTTATCTTTACAACCGCTTATGATGAGTATGCATTGCAGGCTTTCCAGGTCAGCAGCATCGATTATTTGCTGAAACCTGTTACGCTTGCTTCCCTGGAACGGGCATTGGGTAAACTCCGCCTGTTCAGTCCGGAGGAACGTCTGGCCCATATCCGGCAGACCAATGATGCGATACAAAGCCGCCATGTTATCAAGAGCCTGCTTATCATGCTTTCTGACAAGTTCTATCCTTTGCAGGTAGAAGATATTCAGTTTTTCTATACGACAAACGAAAAGGTGACGGCTTATACAGCCGATGGTAAACAGCATCCGGTAGACCGTACATTGGACACCTTGACCGACCAGCTCGACGGTCGGCTTTTCTTCCGTGCAAACCGCCAGTTTATCATCTCCCGGAAAGCAATCAAAGACATCGACTTATGGTTCGGCAGCCGTTTGTCAGTCAACCTCACCCTGCCTATTCCCGAACGCATTATTATCAGCAAGACAAAGACTCCGGTTTTCAAGAAGTGGATACTTATGGAAGAGTGAACAGACGAAATACTGCATCATTCGGTCAAGTTTTTTCGCCCCGCCCTTTAGGCGGTTCACCGACTAAGTTGTACCATTGATCGCCCCTTAACCTTTGTTCACCGAAGTTTCTTATTTATTTGTAGTGTAAATTTAAAAGATACGGAACTATGTTGAAATGTATTACTTTCGATGGGGATGCTTCTACGTTGAACGCCTTGATGGGCTATTTTGAGAAGTTGGATAAAGCATTGGCTGATGTGCATGATGTATTGCACAGGGAACAAACCGAGCAACCTGTTTTTGTTCGGGAAGGAAGTAAGATCATTCGTCTTTGCAAGGAAGAAATCCTTTTCCTGGAGGGCTATGGAGATTATGTAAAGATTCACCGTACCACAGGCAAGCCGCTCCTGTCGCAGGTAAGCCTGAAACGTTTTGAAGAAAATCTCGCGGACGGTTTGTTCTGCCGCGTGCACCGTTCGTATATCGTTTCCCTCGCCCATATCAGTTATATCGAGCGGAAACGGATACGTATCGGCGATGAACTGATACCGATCAGCGATTCCTACCTGCCGACACTTATGGGGCGGTTGGCATTGCAGGAATAGGGGATCGGTTTCGGATAACTAAAAAGATTCTATAAAAATGTAATTTGAGAAACAATGCCGTAATCAGGTCTGTTTGGATGAAAATTAAAAAACAAATAGACTATGAATTACGGCATTAGTGTTCTGTTCAGGGCGATACCATTGTTGATGGCCCTGTTTTGTTTCGGTTATGGGTGGTTCGTCCTGGCCTATGGGACAGACCCGAGCCGGTTTGTTGCAGGTCCGGTAGTATTCTCGTTGGGGATGATCTGTATCGCCCTGTTTTCGACTGCGGCAACGATCATCCGGCAGATCATCCATACGTTTGGGGAAATAAGTCGGTATGCACTTCCGGTACTGGGTTATTTATCCGCCCTCCTGACCGTGATAGCAGGTATCTGCATCATGAGGTCGCCCGATGCATCATCGTTTGTTGCCGGTCATGTGATTTGCGGAGTGGGATTGATCACTGCCTGTGTCTCTACAACGGCTACTTCTTCCACCCGGTTTACGATGATTACCGTCAATGCGAAAAAGACGGACCACGATGTGCCGCCCGAAGCGTTTACCCGTGCACAGGGACTGACCCTGATCGCTATTGCCGGATTGATTGCACTGGTTGCCTGGGTATGGGCTTTTTACCTGTTGGCCAACAGCGATTGTGGGTCGGAATATTTTGTAGCGGGACATGTCATGATCGGTCTGGCTTGTATCTGTACCAGTCTGATAGCTTTGGTTGCAACGATTGCCCGGCAGATCCGGAATATATTTACTCCAACGGAACGGGAGTTCTGGCCTGTGATGGTATTGGTCATGGGAAGTATTTGTGTGGTTTGGGGTATCATCCTGATTTTGGCCACCGCCAATCCGGCAAACGGAGCGACTGGTTATATAATGATAGGGTTGGGACTGGTCTGCTACAGTATATCCAGTAAAGTGATCTTACTGTCGAAGATATGGAGGCATGAATTTAAATTATCCAACCGTATCCCGCTGATACCTATTTTTACGGCGTTGACTTGTTTGTTCCTCTCCGCTTTTTTATTTGAACTGGGGTCGGCTCATGCTTACTATTTCATTCCGGCACGTGTATTGGCTGGCTTGGGAGGTATTTGCTTTACCTTATTCTCGATTGTCAGCATTCTGGAAAGCGGGACGTCTTCGAAGTAATAATATCATTGGTCCAGCACTGTAGTGTTAGCCCTATTATCACAGGCATGCTGGATCAGTGACTCTACTGTCTCAGGATCAGGAGTATCCCTGTGATAAATTACAACTTCAACTTATAGAACAACTCGCTCAATGTGTACGAAACCGTTACCCCAAAGGCATCCCGCCCGAATACATTATTTTTCAACTTCGTGCGGTCATAATAAATAGCGGCATTGATACGACCGTTTATTACCGGTAAGCCCATTCCGGCACTTAGTCGGTAAGAATAACCTGTTTGCCCGCTGATCTGTAGGTAAGGAGTTGACAAATTTATGCCGGCTTTGTAGGTGATCCGTTTCCAATAACTTCCCGAGGTATACCCGTTGGGGAAATAACTGACCCCCATCTTTAATTCATGCGAATCTTTGAACTTTACCCGGCTGTCACCTGATGAAAGGCTGCTGTATTGATGTAAATTATAATCGATGGCATATGTCCATTGCTTATAAATCAACGAACCACCCACTCCGAAATATTGCGGCAGGTATTGTGTTGTATTCCGCTTGCTCTCTTCCGTTTCACTGCTTTCGTAAGTAATAGCAATGGAGTTTTCCATTTTCAGCCGTTGTTTATATCCGTAAACAGCTCCTACCGTAAAAGAGACGTCACGACTGATCGGACGGTGATACTGTATTCCGAAGTCTGTATAGAAATTGTGCGTGTACATTCTGTTTTCAACCGAAGTACTGCTTTGGCTTTCTGTCAGCTTCGTGTTTCCGAATATGTAACTCACATTGATACCGACTGAAAGATTCTTGCTTACCATAAATGCATTTGTCAGATAAACCTTGGATAGCCCGCCATATCCTTCAAATGTACTGGTGTAATAGGAGTCGGGTGATCCTTCCAGCGGTTGCGTGCTTTGGAAATAGTAACCGACCGATGAATAAGGTGTCAGTCCCGCTGCCATATACCAGCGGGGAACAATACGTCCTGCCAGGGAAAAGGCTGATACATTTCCCGTGAAAGCATGGCTGCTGCCGCTTTTCGACTGGTAGGATTCGCTTTTCAGGAATGCGGAAGTCTCGGCAAAGAGGCGTAGCGTGTCGAGCCCCGTCAGCCCGGCGGGGTTTTCCGTATTGATCAGCCATGAATCGCGCATACCGGTCGATACGCCTCCCATGGCAGAATTGGAACCATATAGACCTGTTACGATTTCTCCAAGCCCGAACATCGAATAGGGCGAGGAAGTCATGATATTTTGGGCATTGGTTGTCAGTACCGGCAGAAAGGAAAGGATCAGATATTTAATAACTTTCATATATTTTGTAGATTAGCTGTAAGACAATAGGAGAACGACCCTGCTGGTCGTTGAAGGTCAGGTTTCGAAACGATGCTGTATAAGTATCTTCGTTGAATACCAGTTGTAGGTTGTGCTTGTACATTCCGAAAGCTCCCAGTTCCTGCTGCATAAAATCGGTGAGGTCGAAGTAGTAATAGGTGTTTTCGTCGTATGTATCATCTTTTACCAGGGTACCGCTTTGTACGGCTGTTCCCAGATAATCGGTTACCGCATCGGTTACCACATTATTTTCATCGGCGATATAAAGAAAAATACTGTCGGGGAGTGTATTTGTTCCCGAGAATGTACCCGGCTCCGGGTAAATTTTCAGTAAAGCACTTTCGATAGCCACCTTTTCCCCCTGCATCAGGATATTATTAATGAAAGGAAATTCCAAACGTGTGTACCATCCCAGTCCGCCAAAAAGAACGCCACGATTCCCAAGCGAAGCAGACGGAATTTCTTTCTGGGTTACCGGGAAAGGCTCCATGATTGTTCCGCTGCGGTCGTGATCGATATGGTTGAACTGCGTGGTCGTGTTAGGGATGAATGTCAGAACCTGTTCATTCTCTTTTTCATCGATGATATGGTAATGAAGGACGAGTGTCGCCGAACTGTCTGCAACTTGGAAAGAAAGAATCGACCGGTTGTCCGTTATCTCCGGTATGACTACAAGACCTTTGAAATAATCTTCAAAATAGTCGGAGCTGACCTGGATATCCCGTTTGTGGAAACGGGTCAGAAAATCTTGTCCCATCTCATCGGGCAGGCGTACCAGTACCTTTTCTCCGCTTAAAGGACGGGGAGTGAAAGAACTCGTAGCCAGAGGCTCGGTCTCGTAGTCGAATGAAGAGGTATTATAAAGATACCCGTTGTCATTCAATCTTATTTTTTCTGTCAGCTTATGTATATTGAATCGTAGAGGTTGCAAGGTGTCGCCTACGTAATATCCTCCGTAATTAAACGAAAGGACAAGCGAATCGAGCACGACCTGGGCATCGATCTCAGTTGTGTATGACGGGCAGTTATAAGCTATATAACCGGAGGAAGATATGTTGCCCCAGACCGGATGAGTGTACTCGCCTAGCATGACAAGTGATTTACCGGAGGTCTCCAACGAGTCGATCAGCAAGGCGGTAACGGTCACCGTACTGGTGTCGGTACTGATATTGCGGAATGCGGAATCGACTAATCCGTTACCATACTTATTACTCTCGTCATAGCAGGATTGGAAAAGGCAGCCGGCCATAGCCAGGCATATCCATAACAGAAAAATGCTTCTTCTCATATTATTATATACTGTTCAATTGACCGCACAAAGAACCGGATTCGCTCTTTTTCATGCAAGAATAACCTGCCAATGCCCCTGATTTCTCTGTTAATGGCCTGATTGCGCAGATTAGCCGCCAATCGAACCCGGAGAAAGCGGAAAAAAGGTTTTACCCTCCTGAAATCCCCATTCATCGGGTAGGAGGGGCTGTTTGTCGATTAAATTTGCCGGGGTTTGAGATACTTTATTCTTTTGCATTCGTAAACAGTAACACGTTATATGATGACACAAAAGAGACTATTTCTGTTCCTGCTGGCTCTGCTGCCTTTGGTAATGGTATCCTGTGGGGATGACGATGATGATGATTTGATAGGAAAGTGGTATCGCGTATCCGATTTCGACGGGCTGGCCCGCAGCGATGCTTCCTCGTTCTCTATCGGGAATAAGGGATATCTGGTCTGTGGATTTGATGGAACAAACCGCTTGGCGGATTTATGGGAGTATGATATGAGTCGGGATAGCTGGACACAGAAAGCGAACTTCCCCGGTACGGCACGTAACTCGGGAGTTGCCATGGCGGTAGGCAGCAAAGGATATTTCGGAACCGGCTATGACGGATCGAATAAACTGAGCGATTTTTGGGAGTATGATCCTACATCCAATAGCTGGACGCAAAAGGCTGATTTCCCCGGTGGGGCACGTTATGATGCAGTGGCTTTCGGTATCAGCGGCAAGGGATATTTGGGGTGTGGTTATGATGGGAACTATCTGAAAGACTTCTATTCGTTTAATCCGGGTACCAATAGCTGGCAGCAGATCGTCAGTATCGGCGGTACGAAGCGGCGCGGGGCTACCAGTTTCGTGATAAACGATAAAGCATATATTTGTTGCGGAACGAATAACGGAACCTATGTGGACGACTTTTGGATGTTCGATCCGTCGACGGAGACATGGAGTCAGTTGCGTGACATTGCCGATACATCGGATGAAAGTTATGATGATGACTATAATATAGTACGTACGAATGCTTCTGCCTTTGTTATCGATGGGGCGGTTTATCTGACCTGCGGAGAAAGCGGAGGCATACGTTCGGACACATGGAAATATTATCCTACAACTGATTTGTGGGAAAATGTTGCCAAGTTTAAAGGATCGGCCCGTACAGTTGCGGCTTCTTTCTCAAATGGTGAAAGAGGATTTGTGGTGACGGGAAAAAGTAGCACTTACCGTTTTGATGACATTTGGGAACTTCACCCTTATGAATACGACGATGATGACTATTAAAGGTAGAAAGGCTCTTTGGAGCCTGGTGCTGCTACCGGTACTGATTTTATTTCTTTATTTTCGTCCCGGTGAAATGGGGTCCCGGGGTGACCGGCAACCGGAGTTGCAAACGTTTCAATTGGAGGATGGCTGGGGCTATCAGATCGTGATGAATAAGAAGGTGTTGATATATCAGCCCTCCATTCCTGCAATTGATACGCTGAGGTCTTTTCCGGATGAGGCGAGTGCCCGTAAGATCGGTTCGCTGGTACTGGAAAGGCTTAGGAATAACAAGGATTTTTCAATAACAATTGATGATATTAAACATTCACTCTCTGATTTAGAAACAAACGATAATTCAACGTGAACGTCGGAAAGGGTTGCCAGTGACTGGTCGCCCTTTCTTCTTGTTTGGTCGATATTCCCATTGAATAAATTTGTATATTTGCCGGCATGGAATCATTTCAGATTGTATTACCATCGCCGGCATTGGCTCCTTATATCAGGCATTACTGGTTGCTGGAGACGGATAGCATAGACCGGAGTACGGAACGAATTATTCCGAGTGGTACTGTTCAAATGGTTTTCTATCGGGGAAATCCCGTTTCACTTTCCTCTTCACAAAATACGTCTCTTATCGATAGTAAAGTGGTCCTGTGCGGTCAATTCGTCGGCTTTTCCGATCTGAGTTATACGGGGAATATTAGGATATTGGCTGTCGTTTTCCATACATATGCAGCGAGTGCCTTTTTCCGTATGCCGGTCAGCGATTTTTGCGATCAGAAATTTACGGCAGATGAGGTAGGTGATCGTGAATTGCTGGAATTGGAAGACCGTATCCTGAATGAAACGGATGATCGGCATTGTATCTGTATGGTGGAACAGTTCCTGCTTCAACGTCTGAATCCTCCGAAAGCTTATAATTTGGACCGGATGCGTTCCGCCATTTCTTTCATAAACCGCCAGAAAGGAGAAATTCGTATATCGGAACTGGCTTCTTCCGTCTTTTTAAGTACCAAACAGTTTCAGCGCGTCTTTACCGGACATGTAGGAATCTGCCCGAAAGATTTCCTGCGGATCGTCCGTTTTCAACATGCTTTGTATGTACTGCAATCATCACCGGAAATCAATTTCTCGCAGTTGGCCTGTGAATGCGGTTTTTATGATCAGCCTCATTTGATCAATGAGTTTAAAGTATTTTCCGGGTATACGCCGAAAGAATATTTGGCTGTTTGTGCTCCTTATTCCGATTATTTCTCGGAGGAGGATAAGTAATGTCTTTTTTTTCCAAGTTTAGGGTTTGCCGTTAGACTACATTTGTCGTGTCAATTGGCAGAAATAATTAAATAATGAAAAAGAGAACATGAAAAAGTTAGTTTCTTTCTTTGAGATTCCGGCAGCAGACTTTAGCCGGGCCGTAAAATTTTATGAAGCGGTGTTGAATTTGAAATTAAATGTTTTGGATTGTGGTACGGAGAAAATGGCTTTCTTCCCGGAGGAAGAAGAGGTAACTCCCGGCGCTATCTCATGGGCGGCTGATTTTCTACCGTCGAAGAATGGCGTGTTGGTTTCTTTGAATGTGGAAGATATGGAAGAAACACTTTCCTGCATAAAGGAAAATGGCGGTTCCATAGTCCGCGAAAAAACGAAGATCGAATCGGACTGTCGGGGTTATTTCGCTATGTTTTCCGATAGCGAAGGGAATACGCTCGGATTGTATTCGGATAAGTAAAGAGTTGGTATAAAGGGCGGTTGAACACCGCCTTTTTCAGTATACGACTGGCTAAAAACACGGAACATGTTCTCTTGTCGGATATGCATCGTTGTAAACAAATCATTCTTTGGATGGTTTTATAAAAAGAAACTAAAATAGAATGATCATGGAATGTCGGATGGAAAAGGATACGATGGGGAATGTCAGAGTTCCTGTTGATGCCTATTACGGTGCTCAGACGCAGCGTAGTGTTGAAAATTTTAAGATAGCACAAGATATAAACCGGATGCCGAAGGAAGTTATTTATGCCTTTGCCTATCTGAAGAAAGGTGCGGCCTTGGCAAACCGGGATGCTGGTGTTTTATCTTCGGAGAAATGCGAACTGATAGAACGTGTTTGTGATGAGATATTAGCAGGAAAACTGGATGATGCTTTTCCTTTGGTGGTATGGCAAACCGGTAGTGGAACACAGACCAATATGAATGTAAATGAAGTGGTCGCTAATCGTGCTCATGTCTTGAACGGAGGTAAGCTGACGGATGAAGTGAAGATACTGTTACCAAACGATGATGTGAATAAATCACAATCCTCGAATGATACTTTTCCTTCAGCCATGCATATTGCCGCCTATAAGATTTTACGGGAGAACACGATCCCAGCCCTGGAGCTACTGCATAAAACCCTGGTGATGAAGAGCCGTGAGTTCATGCCGATCGTCAAGATAGGGCGGACGCATTTTATGGATGCTACTCCGCTGACACTCGGTCAGGAATTCAGCGGTTATGCAGCCCAACTGGAATATGGTATCCAGGCATTGAAGAACACCTTGCCTCATTTGGCTGAGTTGGCTTTGGGAGGAACCGCAGTAGGAACGGGTATCAATACCCCGGATAATTTTGCTGAAAACGTAGCCCGCCAAATAGCTCAGCTTACCGGTTTGCCGTTTGTTACGGCACCGAATAAATTTGAGGCACTTGCCACGCATGATGCTATTGTGGAAAGTCATGGTGCATTGAAAGCAATAGCCGTCAGCTTGATGAAGATTGCCAATGATATCCGTATGTTAGGTTCCGGACCACGTGCCGGAATAGGGGAGATTCATCTGCCGGAAAACGAACCGGGTTCGTCTATCATGCCGGGAAAAGTAAACCCTACGCAGTGTGAGGCTCTTACGATGATTGCTGCACAGGTGATGGGGAATGATGTGGCAATTTCTGTCGGCGGTGCTTCCGGGCAGTTTGAGTTGAATGTTTTTAAGCCGATGATCATCCATAATTTCTTACATAGTGCCCGGTTGATCGGGGATGGCTGCAGGAGTTTTAATGATCATTGTGTGGTGGGTATTGTTCCTGTAAAAGAGAATATAAAGAAACATTTGGACGACTCATTGATGCTTGTCACTGCCCTGAATACGAAAATCGGTTATTATAAGGCTGCCTCAATAGCTCAGAAGGCTTATCGTGAGAATAAAACGTTGAGGGAAGCGGCGATAGAGTCGGGATTCTTGACAGCAGAAGAGTTTGACAAGTGGGTCGATCCTTCCAAAATGGTTGGAAAGATTGATTTTTAGCATAAAACCACTATCTTTATGCTGGTAAAGAGTAAAAACTGTATGGAAGCAAGTAAAGCGCAGTCACCTGGCATATGGGAACGTTTATCGTCGTTGGTAAGCTGGTTCCGGAAGAAGGAGGTAAAAGAGATGAATGTCTATTTTATTTCCGGGATGTGTTATAACTGTAAGGTATTTGATAAGCTGAGGCTTCCGAAAGGATATAAGAAAGTATATATCGAATGGAGTATTCCCCGGTCGGATGAATCCTTGTCGGAATATGCCCGGATTATGGCAAAAGTGATCGATACTTCATCTCCGTTTATCCTGATCGGTTACTCTTTCGGGGCAGTGGTCATGCAGGAGATGACCCTTTTCCTGAAACCTGCAAAATGTGTCATCATCTCTTCTTTTAAAAGTAAACGGGAAATCCCGATTCTTTTCCAGGCTGTCCGTAAGGTGAATCTGATGGAATTCATGCCGAAGCGACTTTTTTCTTCAACCGACTTTATAACCAATGCCTTCAACCGCCTGGTTTATAATGCGTCCAATTCCGACCTCGCCGAATATATGACAGTCACTGATCCTGTCTACATAAAATGGGCAGTGGAGCAGATCACCGATTGGGTTCCGGATAACAAGAGTGGGCACCTTTATCATATTCATGGAACTGCCGACCAGATATTTCCGTATGACCGCCTGGAAGATGTTTTTCCGGTGGAGGGCGGTGATCATTTGATGGTTGTGAAAAAAGCGGATACGGTCAGTTCCATATTGGAAATTATCTTGCTTAAAAAAGAAGACTGACCGGTTTATGTTTTAAGGTCATATCTTGTTTAATAGAATAATTACTAAATAGTGTCATGCGGATGAGCTTTTCAGTTGCTATCGGGGTTATTATAAGCAACTGAAAAAATAGAACAGTATGGCAAATGTATTTAGTGACAAATTAACGACAGAGGAACGTAAAGAACTTCCTTCTTCAGATTTCGGCCTCCCGGAAACGCGGGAATTTCCTATGCCGGATGCTGCCCATGTGAGAGCTGCCGAAGCTTATTTCAGATATGCGCCGGAAGAGAAAAAGTCTTTATTGGCACATCGTATCCTGCTAAAGGCGGATGAGTTCGGTGTAGATGTACACAGTCCGGTGATCCTGGAATGGGCGGACAAGTACGAAGGCTGAAACAACAAAAATGTCCGGGCTTCTCAAAAGTCCCGGACATTTTATCTTAACCGTTTTATAACCTTTGGTTATTCGTTTATTTTACTTCTTCACCTTTGTCATTGAAAGTAACGGTACTTTCAGTTCCTTCCGCTGTAGCGATCACCAACTTGTATGTCTTTGTTCCATCTTTTTCTGCTACAGAGGCTTCTTTGATCGTTTGGCCTGCATAGGCTTTTTCAACTGCGCCTTTCACGACATCCGGTATTTCTGTTACTTCAATCTTTTTGTATTCATCCTGTGATGCCTGACATACAGCAACTGCATTTACACTTGCTTCTGCTGCGATAACACTCATACAACCTACACCCATCACCATTGCCATTACAACTAATACCTTTTTCATGATCTTAATTTTTTAATTAAACAATCTTTTATGCTAATACACATATGATAGTTCAATTGGCGTGCCAAAATAATTTGGTTTGAGTAAGTGGTTGATTATCAGTGATGACTACTTTTGCTAACGCTTGTGTAATTGTGGAATTGGACTGTGGAATCGTGGAAATCTGATGAAAATATCCTCAAAAATCAGTTAAACAACAGCTATGTTTCGTATGTTTAAAATATAAAGTTATTCTACAGATATTACCAGTTGAAAAAGTATTTGGGTACTTATGTGTATGAAGACTCCAATTAGGAGGATAAAACAACAAAGGCTATCAGTCTTTCGACTAACAGCCTTTGGAGCGGAAGCGGGGGGATTCGAACCCCCGGTACCCTTACGAGTACGTCAGTTTAGCAAACTGGTGGTTTCAGCCACTCACCCACACTTCCATGTGTTCTGTGCTTCTTCCTTAGAATTGCGCTGCAAAGATAGGCGTATGTTTTTAAATAAACAAAGTATTTTGCATCTATTTTTTGAGAAAAAGATACTACTTTTGTGACCTGTTCTGATACTCAGTATTTTATTTAATAAAAAATGAACAAGAAAAAACAGACAAAGAAGAATATTCTTATTGGGATAATCGTATTTTTAGTCTTATTAGTGGCAGGTACTGGTTTTTGGGGGTATCGTTTGGCATGGGCTCCCAATTTTTCCCCGAAGGCAACTGTCTATTTATATATAGATGAAGAGAAAGATTTTGAAAACCTTTGTCGTCAGTTGATCGATTCTGCCGATTGTAACCGGATCGGTAGTTTTAAACAGTTGGCAGGTATATTAAAATATCAGAAAAATATGAGGACCGGACGATATGCCATATCACCCGGAATGAATAACCTGGAACTATTAAACAATCTACGGCGCGGACATCAGGTAGCAACCCGGCTTACTTTCAATAATATTCGCTTTAAGGAGGATCTTGTTGAACGTTTGGACGATCAGTTGATGCTGGATAAAGACGAATTGCTCTCTTTACTCAATGATTCCGCCTATTGTGATTCGTTAGGTTTTACGACTCAGACGGTCATGGCGATGTTTATCCCGAATACGTATGAAGTATACTGGAATATTCCGGCAGAGAAACTGATGCAACGGATGAAGCGGGAGTATAAGTCTTTCTGGACGGATGCGCGTTTGGAAAAGGCAAAGGCTGTCGGTCTGACTCCGGTTGAAGTATCTGTGCTTGCTTCTATCGTGGAAGAAGAAACGGCGGCTGCGGATGAGTATCCGATTGTTGCAGGCTTGTATCTGAACCGCCTGCATCGCGGTATACCGTTACAGGCTGATCCGACCGTAAAGTTTGCCGTAGGGGATTTTACCTTACAGCGTATCCTGTTCGAGCATCTGGAAATCGAATCTCCTTATAATACATATAAATATGCCGGCCTGCCGCCGGGACCTCTGCGCATCCCAACCATCAAGGGGATGGACAGTGTTCTGAATTATATGAAGCATAATTATCTTTATATGTGTGCCAAAGAGGATTTTTCAGGACGCCACAATTTTGCAGCGACATTAGCAGAGCATAACCGTAATGCAAATCGTTACAGGGCTGAGCTTAACAGGAGAAAGATTCGATAGGTTTTTTATCTCTTGTTGGGGTAAAAACTGTATCTTTGGCAGTTGGTATAACATAAAAATCAATTTAAGAAAACAAATATACATGGAAAAACAACTATTCTTGGGGGATGAGGCCATCGCACAAGCTGCGATTGATGCCGGTATTTCCGGTGTTTATGCCTATCCGGGTACCCCTTCAACTGAAATTACCGAGTATATCCAAGGCTCGGCTGTAGCGAAAGAACGGGGGATACATAGCCGTTGGAGTGCGAATGAAAAGACTGCAATGGAAGCTGCATTAGGTATGAGTTATGCCGGAAAGCGTTCTTTGTGCTGTATGAAGCATGTCGGACTGAACGTGGCTGCAGACTGTTTTATGAATGCGGGAATGAGCGGTATCAACGGTGGTATGATTATTATTACTGCGGACGACCCTTCTATGCACTCTTCACAAAATGAACAGGATAACCGTGTATATGGTAATTTTGCCATGATCCCGATGCTGGAACCTTCCAGCCAGCAGGAAGCATACGACATGGTATATGAAGGTTTCGAACTTTCAGAAAAGTTGGGTTACCCGATACTGATGCGTATCACTACGCGTATGGCTCACTCTCGTGCAGGAGTGGTGACGCGTCCGATCAAGGATGAAAATACAATGAATTGCCCGCCGGACGGACGTCAGCGTTTTATCCTGCTTCCGGCTTTGGCCCGCAAGCGTTTCAAGGTGTTGCTGGAAGCTCAGAAAGTATTTACCGAATCTTCTGAAAATTCCATATATAACAAGTATTTCGATGCTCCGAATAAAGAGTTGGGTATCATTACCACAGGTATTGCTTTCAACTATCTGTCTGAGAATTATCCGGACGGATTCGAATATCCGGCTCTGAAGATCAGCCAGTATCCGTTACCTCGGAAACAGATCGAAAAGATCGTGAACGAATGTAAGGAGATTCTGGTACTGGAAGAAGGGTATCCGGTGGTGGAAGAGCAGTTGAAAGGCTTCTTGGGTAAAGGTGTTACAGTGCATGGCCGTTTGGATGGAACTTTGCAGCGTGACGGTGAACTGACACCGGATGCTGTAGGTAAGGCTTTGGGTAAAGAGATCAATAGTTATTATGCAATACCGGAAGTGGTAGAACAGCGTCCGCCTGCTTTGTGCCAAGGATGCGGTCATCGCGATGTATATGAGGCTTTGAATGAAGTGCTGGCTGAATATAAAGATCCGAAAGTATTCGGTGACATCGGTTGTTATACGTTGGGTGCATTACCTCCGTTCCGTGCTATCGACTCTTGTATCGATATGGGGGCTTCTATTACGATGGCGAAAGGTGCTTCCGATGCTGGTGTATTCCCTGCTGTATCAGTGATCGGCGACTCCACTTTCACGCATTCGGGTATGACTGGTTTGCTGGATTGCGTAAACGAGGAAACAAACATAACGATCGTTATTTCCGATAATGAAACAACGGCGATGACCGGTGGTCAGGATTCTGCCGGAACAGGACGCCTGGAAGCTATCTGCGCCGGTATCGGTGTCGATCCGGCTCATATCCGTGTGATGATCCCGTTGAAAAAGAATTATGAAGAGATGAAAACGATCATCCGCGAAGAGATCGAATATAAGGGCGTATCAGTCCTGATCCCGCGTCGTGAATGTATTCAGACATTAACCAGAAAGAAAAAAGCAAGCAAGAAATGAGAGCAGATATTATATTGTCAGGTGTAGGAGGACAAGGTATCCTCTCTATTGCCGCCGTTATTGGAGAAGCAGCTTTGAAAGAAGGCCTGTATATGAAACAAGCGGAAGTACACGGAATGAGTCAGCGTGGGGGCGACGTACAGTCGAATTTGCGTCTGTCGGACCAGCCGATCGCTTCCGACCTGATCCCGAAAGGACATGCAGACCTGATCATTTCACTGGAACCGATGGAGAGTCTCCGTTATCTTCCTTATCTGAAAAAAGAAGGATGGTTGGTGACAAACTCTCAGCCATTCGTCAATATCCCGAACTATCCGGATATCGATAAGGTGAATGAAGAATTGGATAAACTGCCGCATAAGGTAGTTCTGGATGTAGAAGCGATAGCCAAGGAAGTAGCTACGGCCCGTGCTGCAAATATCGTTATGCTGGGGGCGGCAACTCCTTTTATCGGTATCGAGTATGATAAAATAGCAGACGGTATCCGCCATATCTTTGCCCGTAAGGGGGAAGAAGTGGTCGAGATGAACCTGAAAGCGTTGAAAGCCGGCTATGATGTAGCCCAAAGTTTAAAATAGAGTTTTATGAAGAAAAGTCTCTTAACCGCCATCTTAATGATCTTTGCCTTTATTGCTCATGCACAAAACGATGCAGACATAATAAAGGTAGGTGACCAGATGCCCGCATTTACGATCGTTTCCGATGACGGAACGCAAACATCGTCAGCATCTTTGAAAGGAAAAGTAGTCCTGATAAACTTCTTTGCCACCTGGTGTCCTCCTTGCCAGAAAGAGCTGGCTGAGGTGCAGCAGAAGCTGTGGCCGAAGTATAAGGATAACAAGAGTTTTCAAATGCTGGTGATCGGTCGTGAACATACGGATGCCGAACTGGCGAAGTACAACGAGAAAAAAGGGTTTACTTTCCCGTTATACCCCGATAAGAATCGGGCGATCTTCGGAGCGTTTGCCAAGAACCTGATTCCCCGAACTTATTTGATAGGTAAGGACGGGAAAGTGATTTATGCCGGCAAAGGATATACGGATGAAGAGTTTGCCGAATTAATGAAAAAGATCGATACGGCAATAAAATAAAAGATATGCAGTATAAGAATATACATTTAATATATTTCTCCCCGACGCATACATCGGCTAAAATATCTTATGCTATTGCAGAAGGTTTGGAAGCGGAGACTTTGTCCGAGTCGGATATAACCTGCGAGGGCTTGAAGGAACCGTTACTTATCGGGGAGAATGAATTGGTGATCGTTGCTGCTCCGGTCTATGGTGGCCGTGTTGCAGAAACGGCGATGGAGCGTATCCGTATGTTCCAGGGAAAGAATACACCGGTCATTCCTGTAGTCGTTTATGGGAATCGTGATTATGAAGATGCCTTGAAGGAACTGAGTGATGCTTTGTCGGAGCAGGGGTTTATTCCTGTCAGCGCAGGGGCTTTTGTCGGTGAACATTCTTATAGTCGGAAAGATATGCCTATTGCGGCAGGTCGTCCGGATAAAGATGATTTGTTCAAGGCTTCGCAATTTGGACATGATACGCTGAAGAAGCTGGAGGAAGCTGGCTGTTTGTCTAAATTGTCGGTATTGGAGGTAAAAGGTAATTATCCTTATAAGGTTAAAGGACCGTCTACTCCGCAAGCACCGGTTACGGATGAAGAGCTTTGTACACAGTGTGAATATTGTATCGATGTTTGTCCGGTTGCTGCCATCTCGATTGTCGATGACCGGATGTTCAGCGATCCCGTACTCTGTATTAAATGTTGTGCCTGTGTGAAGGAATGTCCGGAAGGAGCGCGTACGTTCGATACGCCTTATACGGCTATGCTTCACAAAAACTTCAGTGCACGGCGTGAACCTGAATTGTTCTTTTGATTTTATTAAATAATCAGCTTATAGCTGATCCCCCGAATAATCATTCTTTGAACCGAGGGATCGGCTTTTTGTTTTTCCTTCACGTACGTACATTATATAACAACGTCTTTGATGAAAAAATAAATACAAAATATTTGGTA
>NZ_QUKD01000017.1:0-53636 GCF_003480915.1 Parabacteroides sp. TM07-1AC
CCGCCGTTTTATTCAGGCGAAAGCTGAAAGACAGAAGGAGTTCATTCGAAAGAGTGGACTCCTTTTTTTATTCTTCCGGCTTTTTATAATAATGTATCTTTTTTCCCGTTCTAATATACGTTGAGCATGAATTTTAGATTATGAGCAGTATATATGATTCCCGACAACGGTTAAAGTATCTTTTCATTTTAATTGCCACATTGATTGCAATCGTTTCAGTGTTTGTTTCTGATAAACTTGTGAAGAGTTTGGCGCAGGAAGAACGACAGAAAGTCGAGATCTGGGCGGAAGCACAGCGTATGATCGCTTCTGAGACGAACGGATCGAATATGGCTCTTATCCTGAAAATTTTGGAGAGCAATACGACTATCCCTGTTCTGTGGTGTAATGAAAAGGACAGCGTCATCGCTGAGAAGAATATCGAACTTCCGGAAAAAGAGGTCGACCAGTTTCTGAAGAACAAAGTCCGTGAACTAAAGAGTAAGAATCCCCCTATATTGATCGATATGCAGGACGGAACTTTCCAGTACCTGTATTATGATGATTCAATTATTCTGAAAAGGCTTCTCATCTATCCTTATGCCCAGCTGACGGTTGTGTTTATATTTATCCTGATCGCTTTCCTGGCTCTTGCCAGCACGAAGAAAGCCGAACAGAATAAAGTATGGGTCGGATTATCCAAGGAAACGGCCCATCAGCTCGGAACCCCTATCTCTTCACTGATCGCTTGGGTGGAATATCTCCGTACCAAAGAAATAGATCCTTCCCTGCTTAGTGAGATGGAAAAAGACGTAAAGCGTTTGGAGATGATTGCAGAGCGTTTCTCGAAAATCGGATCCAATCCGGACCCGATACCTGTCAATATCAGCGATTCGATCCGTACGGCTTTAAATTATATGGAAACGCGTATCTCTTCCAAGGTAAAGATATATACTCATCTTCCTGAAAATCCGGTACTGGTCTTAATGAACGACTCCTTATTTGCCTGGGTGATTGAAAACCTGACAAAAAATGCTGTGGATGCGATGGAAGGGCAGGGTGAAATTACTTTTCAGGTAGAAGAGAGGGATAAGACAGTCCGTATCGATATTACGGATTCAGGCAAAGGTATTCCTAAGTCAAAATACAAGACGGTTTTCAATCCGGGGTATACAACCAAGAAGCGCGGATGGGGACTCGGTTTGTCTTTGGTAAAGCGTATTATCGAGTCTTATCACGGCGGTAAGATATTCGTAAAGAGCTCAGAAGTCGGAAAAGGCACGACATTTCGCATAGAGCTTCGAAAATATAGAGGCTAAATCATTCAATAATAAAAAATAACTGTAAAGTTATTGCATTTGTGTTTAGTTTTTTCGTACCTTTGCAAGGTTTTTACACTAAAAGGCTTTGGGAAAATTTAAATTATATAATGTAGATTTGAAAAATCTCGCTCCAGGAGTGCACGAATTCGAGTATTTACTGGAGAACAAGTTTTTTGTGGACATTGACGGAGATGAAGTCCAGAAGGGCAAAGTCAAGGTTCACCTGACGGTGAAACGTACGTCAGTGGCTTATGAAATGAACTTTCAGATTGAAGGTGTAGCAATCGTTCCGTGCGACAGATGTTTGGACGACATGGAGATTCCGGTTGATACCCATAATCGCTTGGTAGTGAAATTCGGCAAAGAATATGCCGAAGAGAGCGACGAGGTGGTAGTAATACCCGAAGAGGAAGGTGCCATTAATTTGGCATGGTTCCTTTATGAGTTTATTGCATTGGCAGTACCGATGAAGCATGTACATGCTCCGGGCAAATGCAATAAGACCATGTCGACGAAGCTGAAGAAGCACACTGCTAAAAGTACAGATGACGGAGATGATGATTACGAAGAAGAAGTGGACGATATTTCCATGGATGATGACGTAAGCGGTAATTCTGATCCTCGCTGGGATGCCCTGAAAGGTTTGATGGAGAATGATAACAATTAAATAAATTAAAACATGGCACATCCTAAAAGAAGACAAGGTAAGACAAGAACAGCCAAGAGAAGAACTCATGACAAGGCTGTCACTCCAACAATGGCTATTTGCCCGAACTGCGGCGCATGGCATATTTATCACACTGTATGCGGCGAATGCGGCTATTACAGAGGTAAGTTAGCTATCGTAAAAGAAGCAGCTGTGTAAGTTTGTCATAATCACATAGATTTTGATAAACGAAAGAAATAGCCCTAAAAGTATTTTTAGGGCTAATTTTTTAATTGGGATATAGTCTCATTATTTTTAAAGTTATGGATAAATTGAACGCGGTTATAACAGGTGTAGGCGGATACGTTCCTGAAGATGTATTGACAAACGAGGACATCTCGAAACTGGTCGATACGACAGATGAATGGATCATGACACGTGTTGGTATCAAAGAACGCCGAATTTTGAAAGGAGAGGGCATGGGTACCTCTTACATGGGCATACGTGCTGTGAAGCAACTGCTCGAAAAAACGAATGTGAACCCGGAAGAGATAGAAGTGATCCTGACTGCTACGACGACAGCGGATCATCATTTCCCTACTACCTCTTCGATCATCGCTCACCATACCGGATGTAAGAATGCAATGACTTTCGATTTGCAGGGGGCTTGTGCAGGTTTCCTGTATGGGCTGGAAACAGGTGCAAACTATATTCGTTCGGGACGTTATAAGAAAGTAATTGTTGTTGCCGGTGATAAGATGACAGCCATTACCGATTATCAGGACCGTTCGACTTGTCCTCTGTTTGGCGATGCCTGTGGTGCAGTGTTACTGGAACCGACGACGGAAGATGTTGGTATTATCGATACGATCCTGCGTACGGAAGGTACCGGTTATTCTCACTTGATCATGAAATCTGGTGGTTCAGCCTATCCTCCCAGCCACGAGACTGTTGATAATCGCGAACATTTCGTTTTTCAGGATGGTAAATATGTATTTAAGTATGCTGTTTCTTATATGGCCGATGTGGCTGCAGAAATAGCAGAGAAAAATAATCTGACTCACGACGATATTACATGGATTGTTCCCCACCAGGCCAACCTGCGCATCATCGATGCAACAGCCAAACGTCTGGGTGTGGATATGGACAAAGTCATGATCAATATCCAGAAATACGGTAATACAAGTGCCGGAACAATTCCTATCTGTCTTTGGGAGTGGGAAGACAAGCTGAAGAAAGGGGATAACCTGATTCTGGCTGCATTCGGTGCCGGTTTTACCTGGGGTGCAATTTATCTTAAATGGGGTTATAATGGAAAACAAGCATAAGTCCGGCTTTGTTAATATTGTCGGTAATCCTAATGTAGGGAAGTCTACGCTGATGAACCGTTTGGTGGGAGAGCGCATCTCCATCATCACGTCGAAGGCGCAGACCACCCGTCATCGTATCATGGGGATTGTGAATACCGACGATATGCAGATCGTGTATTCAGACACGCCGGGAGTACTGCATCCGAACTATAAGTTGCAGGAATCTATGCTGAATTTTTCGGAGTCGGCATTAGGCGATGCCGACGTGTTGCTCTATGTGACCGATGTCGTTGAGACAATCGATAAAAATGAAGAATTTCTTCAGCGGGTTAAAACGGTAGAATGTCCCGTCCTGTTGCTGATCAACAAGATCGATACAAGTAACCAGGGGGAACTGGAAAAACTGGTTGCCCACTGGAACGAGATACTGCCGAAAGCGGAAATCATTCCGATCTCGGCGCTTTCGAACTTCAACATTGATTATGTAAAACAACGGGTGGAGACTTTGATGCCCGAATCTCCCCCTTATTTTGAAAAAGACGCGCTTACCGATAAACCGGCCCGCTTCTTTGTGACGGAGATCATTCGCGAGAAGATACTCCTGTACTATCAGAAGGAGATACCGTATGCGGTGGAAGTCGTTGTAGAGCTGTTTAAGGAAGAAGAAGAAATGATTCACATCAAGGCGCTCATCATTGTGGAACGGGATTCCCAGAAAGGGATTATCATCGGGCATAAGGGACAGGCACTGAAAAAAGTAGGAGCCATGGCCCGCAAGGATATTGAACGTTTCTTTGATAAGAAGGTATTTCTGGAAATGTTTGTCAAGGTAGAAAAAGACTGGCGTAACAGGGATAACATTCTGAAGAATTTTGGTTATCAGCTGGATTAATAACAGCGTACAGAAAGGAAATTTATGGGAAATATTGTAGCAATTGTTGGTAGGCCCAACGTAGGAAAGTCCACCCTGTTCAACCGTCTGACCCAATCGCGTCAGGCCATCGTGAACGATGAAGCAGGGACTACCCGCGACCGTCAATACGGTAAAGTGGACTGGACCGGTAAAGAGTTTTCGCTGATCGATACAGGCGGATGGGTAATTAATTCGGATGACGTTTTTGAAGAAGAGATAAACAAACAGGTACAGGTCGCGCTCGACGAGGCGGATGTGATCTTGTTTGTCGTAGATGTTTTGAACGGTATTACTGATTTGGATATCGAAGTGGCTAAGATCCTGCGCCGCAACAAGAAGCCGGTTATCGTAGTCGCCAATAAAGCCGATAACTTTGAAATGCACGCTGCTTCGGCGGAGTTCTATTCGTTCGGTCTGGGCGATCCTTTCTGCGTATCAGCCATCAACGGTTCCAACTCGGGTGACCTGCTGGATAAGATCGTTGAGACGCTTCCGGAGGATCAGTCTGAAACATTGGAAGAAGAGCTGCCCCGTATTGCCATCATCGGCCGTCCGAATGCCGGAAAATCTTCTCTGATCAATGCGTTTATCGGTGAAGAGCGTCATATCGTGACGGATATTGCCGGTACGACCCGCGATTCGATCTACACAAAATACAATAAATTCGGCCTGAATTTCTATCTGGTGGATACAGCCGGTATCCGTAAGAAAGGAAAGGTGAACGAAGACCTGGAATATTATTCCGTGATCCGTTCGATCCGTGCCATTGAAAACTCTGATGTCTGTATCTTGATGGTGGATGCCACCCGTGGTATCGAGAGCCAGGATCTGAATATATTCTCTTTGGTGCAGAAGAATAAAAAGGGTTTGGTGGTTTGTGTAAACAAATGGGACCTGGTGGAAGACAAGAGCCAGCAGGTGATCGACAGTTATACGAATGCCATTCGCGAACGTTTGGCACCGTTTACCGATTTCCCTATCCTGTTTATTTCGGCACTGACCAAGCAGCGTATCCTGAAAGTGCTGGAAACGGCCAAGGAAGTCTACGACAACCGTCAGAAACGTATCCCTACAGCGAAACTGAACGAGATCATGCTGCCGATCATCGAGAACTATCCGCCTCCAGCATGGAAAGGAAAGTATATCAAGATCAAATACATCACTCAGTTGCCGGCCGGACAGGTTCCGTCGTTCGTATTCTTTGCCAACCTGCCGCAATGGATCAAGGATCCCTACAAACGCTTCCTGGAAAACAAGATCCGTGATAACTGGGATTTCACAGGGACACCGATCAATATTTTCATTCGCGAGAAATAAGAAACAAAAAAGAGATGCTGTTACAGTATCTCTTTTTTTATAGGTTTTCTTTTTTATAGATTTTATTCGGAAAAGAATATCTATCTTTATCGCATTCTAATTAATAACAATTACAACTATGACAAAAATTAATCATTTTTCATCAGATTCGGACTTATCAACTCAAAAAGATAAGTCTTGTGCATGTCGGAATTCCGATAAATGGAATCCGAATGTTCCGCTTCAAACTTCCCAAGAAGAATTTTGGGAACATATCCATGAGATAGAACGGGGAAGGTTTACTCCTTTAGACGAAGGTTTCCAAAAATTTGAGCAATGGAAAACGGCGCTCCTAAAAAGCCGGTTGTAGTTAGTGACCGATTTTGGGAAAGTTATAATTCCGTATACGAACAAGGCCTTGACTTATTTGGGTATTTTCAAGCAGAAGCATATGCTGCTTCAAGCATAAATCGAATCAAACAAACGCGGAAAATACAGATAGAATAGTTTCGTTGTAAAAGAAAGAGAGTGTGCCATAGTGTGATTTTTGACACACTCTCTTTGTTCTTTATCCTTTTTACTGTCGGGCTTATCACATGATTGGGCGGTCGTCGTCCTTGTCGGAATCATTGATACATATATGATAAAAGGGAAGGAACTGTTTGGATAAGACGGTTTCTGTCGGGGGAAAGGATAATGCGCCGAAAAGATCTCGGTTTCCGTGTCGGAACGGGAGATATTTTTCGGCGCACTATTTATTTTTTGCGTTATCTTTTTATCAGAACGAATTTAGCACCTTATTCAGTTCATTGACCATCTCGTCAGCCGACTTCTGTGTCTCTGCCAGCCCTTCCGGTGTAAACATGGCAACCGTCTTGTTCAGCTTCGTCAGTTTGCTGCCTTTCAGTTCTTCGCGGAGGATACGGATCTTTTCGGCATCCTGAAGACCTTCCACCAAACGTTCGAAACGGATGGAGCTACGAGGACCCGGATAGATACTATACGTATCGCCGGCAGCCCAGGTACGGAAACGGGAGTCGCGCAACGGGTCTGCCGTCCAGCTGTTGACAGCCCAACGCAGGTAGCCGTCATAGCCACCGGCTACGGCATGAACGATTGTCCACGGAGCTTCTGCCGGATCGGAGAAGGTAAATGTGTTCGGGAAAGCTTCTGTGCAGCAAGTGTAAACGGTGCTGATCTGACCTTTGCGGTCGCGTTCAGCCTTTACATCTTCCGGGAATTTGTTTCCGTACGGGATACTCAGGTAATAAAGGTCGCCTTGTATCTCTTTGTGATAGTTACCTGCCAGCGTGATTTTAAATTCAGGATCGGCAGCTTTGATCACCTTGATGGCTTCCTGCATCGCTTCCATAGGACGTTCGTCCATGGAAATGGCAGTCTTTTCGAACCAGCCTTTTGTACGGAGGTGACGGGAGAAATCTTTCAGGAAAGAACCCCAGTAATCTGCATAGGCAGCATCACCCGGTTTAGCTTCGATAAACTGAACGCGGTTGGTTGCCTGGTCGAAATAGTCGAAGCTGAGTGCCCACGGGATCATTGTGTAGCAACTGATCAGGTCGTTGATGCCCACATCGTTCATCATGAAATCCACCCATTTGTCGAAGACGGTATAATCGAATGCCCATGTGCCGTCGATCTTCTTCATGCGGAATACCATGCTGTCGAAATGATCTTCCGTCTGTCCCGCCCAGGGTTTGTGCATGATACTGGTGGTGATGGCACGTTGTCCGGCATTCGCCAACATCTTCATGATCGGGCGCATAGCGTCGAAATGTTCCTTGCTCCAAAGCGGCACATCGTAATAGCGGGCCACGGAGTACGGGTTCTGCCATAAATCCAAATGGAATTTCCAGTCTTTCGGTTCCGGCAGGGTACGGTTCAGGACATCTATCTCCACCTGCAGGTTCATCGGCTGGAAGTTTTTGCCTGAAACAGTCAGTGTTCCCTTGTATTTTCCGGTACGTGCATCCGACGGTACCCATACATTCATCCAGATAGGCTGGGTGGTACGTGCCTTGACGTCGTGCATCTTTACAATGTCCAATACGTCGGCAACAACGGAAGAATCCCATTCCGCCTTGTTTTCACGATGTCCGCAACCGCCTTTACGGTCTTTGTTCAGTTCGTCTGTCATGACGTAACGAACGAAGTTGGTGGTTATGGCAGAAGAAGGGATCACGGATGAGCCGTTTTTCAAATCGGTCACTGTGATAGTGGCATCCGACAAATCGGCGGTAGTCCATAATACAGCCTGCGCGTTGACACGTTCCCCTTTCCAGGCTTTTGCCTGCCAGCGGGAGTTTTTGGTTATTTTAGGAATACTGAGTTTCGGATAACGAACGTCCGTGCTTGCCCAGCTCAGTTGGGTCGGCGTTGTTATTTTATTCCAAATAGCCTCACTGTCGTGTGGCTTAGTGTCGGTCAGTTCGGTGTAATCGGTACAGATTTTTGAATCCGATTGCTGCGCGTAACAAACCGGGCCTAGCGTTAGCAGGGCACAAAGGATAAGCGAGTTTTTCATGTATAAATGCTTTAGAAGTTTATTCGGGGGATAAAGATAGAAAAAAGATGGAATATATAATTCATTTGATCCTGTTATAATGACAGAACAGCAGATTGCCGTCGTCGTCATACAGGTGCATGCCGTTCCCCTCGCAGTACCGGTACATTTTACAGTCGGCACATTGTCCTTTGCGGGTCCATTCCCGGTTGCGATAGGGTTTGAACTCATTATTCCATACGTCGATGAATTTATCTTTATAGATATTCCCCTGATGGAAGTTGGCACGGATACTCGGACAACCGGAGATGGAGCCGTCGGCTAATACCGAAGCCGTATTGACCCCGGCATTACACTGGAAGATCGAGTCTCGTACTTCGGCTTCGTAGTTACCCAGGAATCCTTCACATCCATAGCTGACATGTATAAGTCCTTCCTTCCGGCAATAACGGATGAAGTTGAGCATCCAGGTGAACTGTTCGTTACTGAGTTGCAGTTCCGGTACTTCGGCAGCGCGTCCGACGGGAAAGATGGTGAACAGACGCCACCGTTTTACCCCCATCTCCACGAGAAAATCCTTGAATAGTTTCAGGTCCTTGAAATTTTGCTGGTTTACACAAGTGACGACATCCCAGACAATCTCTTTCTCTTCGGCCAACATGCAGATGGCATTGACTGCGTTTTCGAAACTCTTCGGATGGCGGCGCAACCAATTGTGTGCTTCCTCGAAGCCGTCGAGACTGATCGTTGCCGAGTGCAGCCCGGAAGCCAATAGGGAGTCCAGCCGTTCGCGGGTAAGTAACAGGCCGTTCGAGACAATCCCCCAGGGATAGCCCCGGTTGTATAATTCCAGTCCGCAGGTTTCAATATCTTTGCGAACGAGGGCTTCTCCTCCGGTAAATATAACCAGTACTTTATTGGGGTCGACATGAGGAGTAATATCGTCTATTACTTTCAGAAAATCTTCCATCGGCATGTCCTTCATGCCGGCCGATACGTGGCAATCGCTGCCGCAATGACGGCAGGAAGCGTTGCAACGAAGCGTACATTCCCAAAAGAGTGTGCGTAGTTCGTGTAGCTTGGCTTTGTTTCTCCTGATACTTCGGGCGAGTTCCAAAGCGATGCGCTTACGAAATCCGGGGCGTTTATCCATCCTTGTCTTTTTTAGTTTTTATTTCCTTTTCAGAGTGAAGTTTACTTCTTTCGATCCTTTTCCGATCAGCATCCCTTTTCCTCCTGATAGTTCTATCTCTGCAAAGTTAATCATTTCTGATTTCATTTCATAGGGATTGGAATTCCAGTATCCTTTTAAAAGTTCAGTTTCGATTGGATATTCTTCTATCGTCTCCAGGTCGCACGTGAAACTGTACATTCCATTCCCGTTCGTAATGGCAAGGTAATCGGATATCTTGTCCGGAACATTCGACAGCAGGGAAGGGCTACTGCTGATGACTATACCCGCTATCGGATAGCCGTCTTCGCCTGTAACTTGTCCGTGAATCGTATAAAGGGCATGGGGAACTTTGTGGGTATCGACGTATGGCGTGAGTGTTATTTTGGTTTCCATCGTGGCTGCTCCTTCATACCAGGTGCCTCCTCCTTTAAAGTCTGCATTCCTGAATGAGACATATGAGTTGTTGGTAGCGAATTTCCCGCCATTTTCTTCTTCATCGATATCCCTGGATATCAACTGGTAAGTCATTCCTGGAAAATCTCCTTTTTTCCACAGAAATTCTCCGTTGGAATCGCTGTAGACCGTATCACTGTGTGCCCAGGCACTTTCCGGAATAGAATCTCTGATCTCTATCTGTATGTCCGGGATCGGGTTGCCCAGGTTATTCACTACCTTTCCTTTGATCGTGTAATCGGCATGGGGGCATCCGTATTCTACTGTTCCTATTTTGTCACAAGCAGCCAGCGAGAAACCCAGGAGGCTCAATAATCCGGCCAACATTTTGTTTGTGAAGGTCAGAAAGAAATGATTTGTTTTATTCATATCCGTATGGTTTTATTTGTATTAACATCCATATCTAATAGATGCAAAGATAACTATAAACGTTGCACCACCTGTTTTTTATGAGTAACTTGCGCGCCAAATCCAATCGACTAAATAAACATGAAAGATTTTCTACTGGTACTGAAACGGTTCGTACCCCCTTACAAGAAATATCTGGTTCTGACAATCCTGTTGAATATCTTGTCAGCGATCCTGAATGTATTTTCTTTTACTTTGCTGATACCTATTCTTCAGATATTGTTCAAGCTGGATAATAAGGTATACGAGTATATCCCCTGGGGAGCGGAAAGTGTAAGTCTGAAAGATATAGCCATCAATAATTTCTATTATTTCGTTACGGACCTGATCTCTTACTACGGGGCGAGCCTGACACTGCTTATACTGGGACTGTTCCTGGCGTTTATGACGATGCTGAAGACCGGCTCTTATTTTCTATCGTCGGCAACGATGATTCCGATCCGTACCGGTGTGGTTCGTGATATCCGGAACCAGCTTTATAAAAAGATATTAGACCTTCCGCTGGGATTCTTTTCGGAAGAGCGTAAAGGGGATATCCTGGCGCGTATAAGCGGCGATGTACAGGAAATCGAAAGTTCGATCATGAGTTCGTTGGATATGTTGTTCAAGAACCCGATCCTGATCCTTATTTATTTCGGAACGTTGATTGCCGTGAGTTGGCAGTTGACACTTTTCACGTTGATCGTCCTGCCGTTGATGGGCTGGGTGATGGGTACGGTCGGTAAAAAGCTGAAACGGAAATCGATGGAAGCCCAGAACCAATGGAGCGACCTAATGTCGCAGGTGGAAGAAACACTGGGCGGTCTGCGCATCATCAAGGCTTTTAATGCAGAGAAGAAGATGGACGAGCGTTTTATCAATGCCGACAATATCTACCGGAATACGATCAGCCGCGTGAACACCCGTCAGCAGCTGGCACACCCGATGAGTGAATTTTTGGGAACGATCCTGATCGTGATCGTCCTTTGGTTCGGCGGAACGTTGATCCTGAATAACAACTCCAGTATCGATGCCCCTTCCTTTATCTTTTATCTGGTGATGCTGTACAGTCTGATCAATCCGCTGAAAGAATTTTCAAAAGCCAGTTATAATATCCCTAAAGGATTGGCATCCATGGAACGTGTGGATAAGATATTGCAGACGGTGAGTACAATACAGAACCCTGCCACTCCGAAACCGATCAGTCTGAATAAATCGATCCGTTATAACGATGTCTGGTTTAAATATCAGAATGAGTGGGTATTGAAAAACGTGAACCTGGAAATCCCCAAAGGGAAGACTGTTGCCCTGGTCGGCCAGTCCGGTTCCGGTAAAAGTACGCTGGTGGACTTGTTACCCCGTTTTTATGATGTGGAGAAAGGCAGCATTACCATTGACGATACGGATGTCCGTGATGCCTCCCTCTACGACTTGCGGGGATTGATGGGAAATGTGAACCAAGAAGCGATCCTCTTCAACGATACTTTCTTCAATAACATCTCTTTCGGTGTGGAAGGTGCGACACTGGAGCAGGTACAGGAAGCTGCCCGTATCGCAAATGCCCATGAGTTTATTATGGCTAGCGAAGAAGGGTATGACACGAATATCGGTGACCGTGGCGGCAAACTGTCAGGCGGACAGCGGCAGCGTATCAGTATTGCCCGTGCAATTCTGAAGAACCCGCCGATCCTGATCCTCGACGAAGCCACTTCTGCATTGGATACGGAGTCGGAACGTCTGGTTCAGGAAGCGTTGGAAAACTTGATGCGTAACCGTACGACCATCGTTATTGCCCATCGTCTTTCCACGATCCGCAATGCGGATGAGATATGCGTAATGCATGAAGGAGAGATCGTGGAACGGGGCCGCCATGAAGAACTGCTCGAACTGAATGGCTATTACAAGCGGTTGTGCGATATGCAGAGTTTCTGATACTGATTATTATTTTTTATTTATAATACTATGAACTCAATTCGATTAAAGGAGATAGGGCGGAAAATCATTCGTCCTTCTGTTGCCGTCTTATTGGTTATTTTGACAGCCTGCGATATGCCGGAAATGAAAACAACTAACAAGATCGCTTATCATTTCGATGAACCTGCCCGTATGTGGGAGGAGACATTACCCTTGGGAAACGGCCGTCTGGGAATGATGCCTGACGGAGGAATCGACCGGGAGAACATTCTGCTGAATGAGATATCCATGTGGTCGGGAAGTAAACAGGATACGGATAACCCGCAGGCTGTTTGGTCGCTGGCGAATATACGCCGTCTGCTTTTCGAAGGAAAGAACGACGAAGCACAGGATCTGATGTACAAAACCTTTGTTTGTAAAGGAGCCGGCAGTGGTCAGGGGCAAGGTGCCAATGTACCGTATGGAAGTTATCAGCTGCTGGGAAATCTCGTGCTGGATTATATCTATGCTGGAAATGCAGATTCTGTGTCAGCTTACCGGCGGGAACTGAATCTGAACGATGCGATCGCCTCAACCTCTTTCCGCAAGGGAAAAGTGAATTACAGCCGTGAATCTTTTACCTCTTTCTCCGGTGACCTGGGCGTAGTTCATCTGGTGGCAGACGCTGATAAAGCGTTAAACTTCAACATAGGTATGAATCGCCCCGAACATTATGCCTTATCCGTCGATGGCAAAGACCTGCTGATGAAAGGTCAGTTGCCTGACGGTGTGGATACTTTGGAGATGAAAGGAACCAGATATGCGGCACGTGTACGCGTTCTCCTGCCGAAAGGGGGCTCTCTGATTCCGGGGGACAGTTCGCTGACCGTCCAAAATGCTTCCGAAGCTATTCTCCTGGTGAGCATGGCTACCAGCTATAAGAATGAAGGATTCGAAGATCAGTTGTTTTCTTTGCTGGCTGAATCGGAACGGAAAGATTATCCTACTCTGAGAAGAGAGCATGTGAATGCTTACCGGTCTCTGTTTGACCGTGTCGATCTGGACCTGGGCCGTACCGAGCGGGATGAACTGCCGATCGACGAACGTTTGGCTGCATTCCAGCAGGATAAGAACGACCCGTCACTGGGAGCTCTCTACTTCCAGTTCGGACGTTATTTGCTGATCTCATCGACCCGTGTCGGTTCATTGCCTCCCAATCTTCAGGGATTGTGGTGTAACACGATCAATACGCCCTGGAATGGTGATTATCATCTGAATATCAATTTTCAGATGAATCATTGGCCGGCTGAAGTGACCAACCTGTCCGAGTTGCATTTGCCGATGACGGAATGGATCAAACAGCAGGTGGAGAGCGGCGAACGTACGGCGAAAGTCTTTTATAATGCCCGTGGCTGGGTGACCCATATCCTGGGAAATGTCTGGGAGTTTACTGCTCCGGGAGAGCATCCTTCGTGGGGAGCTACCAATACTTCTGCCGCGTGGCTTTGCGAACATCTGTTTACTCATTATCAATATACGCAAGATAAGGAATATCTGAAAGAGGTCTATCCGGTGATGAAAGGCGCAGCCCTGTTCTTTACGGATATGCTGGTGCGCGACCCACGGAATAATTACCTGGTAACGGCTCCCACGACTTCTCCTGAGAATGCTTTCCGTATGCCGAATGGCAAGGTGATACATATCTGTGCCGGTTCGACTATGGATAACCAGATCGTCCGTGAACTGTTTACCAATACGATAGCGGCAGCCAATATTCTCGGTGTGGATTCAGCTTTTTGCCGCGAACTGGCTGATAAGCGTTCCCGCCTGATGCCGACAACGATCGGTAAAGACGGACGTATCATGGAATGGCTCGAACAATACGAAGAAGTGGAACCGCATCATCGCCATGTCTCTCATCTGTATGGTCTTTATCCGGGAAATGAGATCTCGATGGAGCATACTCCTGAGCTGGCAGAAGCGGCCCGTAAGACTTTGGAAGCACGTGGCGATAAGAGTACCGGCTGGTCGATGGCATGGAAGATCAATTTTTGGGCACGTCTGCATGATGGCGACCATGCTTATCAATTATTGGCGGACCTGCTTCGTCCTTGTGTGGAGAAAGGAACGAATATGGTGAACGGCGGCGGTTCTTATCCGAACCTGTTCTGTGCGCATCCTCCTTTCCAAATCGATGGCAATTATGGCGGTTGTGCCGGTATTGCAGAAATGCTGGTACAGAGCCAGACCGGAAATATCGAGTTGCTTCCGGCTTTGCCTTCAGCTTGGAAAACCGGTAGTTTTAAAGGTTTGAAAGTGCAGGGTGGAGGTGAGGTCTCAGCCAAATGGACGGAAGGTCAGCTGACTGAAGCCGGACTGAAAGCTACAGTCCCTGGTACGTTCCGAATCAAGCTGCCGGCACAGTCTGCCAATCTGAGTATCAAAATGAATCAGAATCCGGCATCCCTCCCTGTTATCGGTGGAATGCTTACGGTAGATATGAAAGCTGGTGATGTACTACAGTTGACAATTGACAGATGACAGTTGACAGTTAGGAATAGCCTCCCATCTGTCAACTGTCATTTGTCAACTAAAATAGCGGTATCTTATAAACAAACCCTACGGAAAGGCGTCCGGTGTTCTCGACAGAGGCATCGAGCGCCTTTGCTCTTTCCGTCAGGCTGTAAGCCCGTCCGGTGCCGGTAATGAAAAGATGGAGATTGTCGTCCGCCAGCGGATAGAACTCGACACCTCCCTGGTATCCCCAGGATGTACGGTATTTGCCGGACTCATACGGGTTGTTCGTTTTGTAGACAGAGGCTGTTTCGTACATTCCCTTTACAAATAGATTCCATTTCGGATGAATCTGATAGTTCAGGCGAGTCACCAGAGAGAGATAGCTGGTATTTGCAATCGGGCTTCCCGATTCTTCATCCTCCGGTTCAAACTGCTCCGCCAACAACCCCAGCGGATCCATTTTCCCCCTTGTATACATGACATCGAAATAACCGAGGAATTTGCCGGCTTCCACCTGCTGGCCTCCCCAGATCATCCACATCCAGTTGCCTTTTGCCTGTTGTCCGGCGGTGACCGAATAGCGAAGTGACAACAGCTCATCCAGGTAACTGCTATTCCAGCCCAGATTATAGAAAGAAGGGGATTTGCTGCGGTTATCATTACCGTTGGTCACTTGCAGGCAGAGTTCCTGTGTTTCTGCAGGTTCGTAGCTGATCCCGACTCCGGTGAAATAACAATCCATCCAGTCGTTCATATCGCTGTAATCGTATATCTTATAGGTATATTCGTCGTATTCGAAGCCTCCCCGCGCAGCATCCTGTTTACCGGCTGTCACAGAGAATTTATCCGATAACCGAACGTTTACCCAGGCATTTTCGATGTAGGAGCCGAAGCCGTTGGCCCGTACCCATTCATTCCGGTAACAAAGAACCTGCCGGTAGGCATAGGAAAGCCAGGGAGTGACAGTCCCCGTTGCTTCCACCTTCAAATCATTCAGCAGAAAACGATCCCTTTCCGCTTCACCGGAAAGCGCTTCGTTATAAGATCCATGTGTCTCAAGGTATAATTTGAAAACTTCCGTATTGTTCGGGATCAATGGCTTTTGTGAAGAAGCGGTAAAAGTAGTTCCAGCCCAAAAAGCGGCCAGGCAAAGTACCAGTAGTCGTTTCATGAATCTTTTTCTGTTTGTTGATTTGGGGCAAAGATAATTATAAATGGGTAATATGGCAATAAGAACCCTTTTGCTCGTTTGTCTTCAAATTTAGTACAAATCGTTTTTTTTTGCTTTTTCCTGTGTAAAAGGCAAATAGAGACAAAAGGATGCTTATTCGGACAAAAGACCTTCCTCTTATTCCTATACTTTTGGACTAAAAATCATCTAAATTGCAAATCATGAAATTGAAATTTGTTTTTGTCAGTATACTAACAATCCAGCTTTGTTCCTGCTCTTTTTCGGGAGAAAAGAAATCGGCTGAAGAAGATATTTATTCAAAAGCATTTATTAAAGAAAAAATGCTCGATGTTTTCCGATGGCAGGTTAACCATCCGGTAGATATAAATGCAGAACAGGAACAGTGGGCCCGTTCTGTCTTTTATTCCGGTATAATGTACGCGTATCAGACAACTGCTGATCTGGCTTATTTGGAACAGACGAAGAAATGGGCTAATGGTTGGAACTGGAAAAGAGGACGTCGGTACCGCCATGCAGACGATTTGGCCTGTGGGCAGGCTTATTTGGATGTCTATAAAGTAGAGAAGGACCCGAAGATGCTTCATGGGATACAGGAAGCGATAGATAGTCTGATCGCTGACCCTCAACCCGGTCGTGTCGATTGGTGGTGGTGTGATGCCTTATATATGGAACCACCGGTGTTGGCTCGTCTGGCTACTATAACAGGTGATGGTAAATATTACGATTATCTGCAAGAAATGTATTGGGATTCAACTGATTTTCTGTATAGTAAAGACGATAGTCTTTTCTTTAGGGACAAGCGCTATTTTAATGCATTGACAACCAATGGAAAGAAAGTATTCTGGGGACGAGGAAATGCCTGGGTGGTAGGCGGATTGGCTCAACTCCTTTCGCTGATTCCGGAAAAGAGTCTGATTTATAAGGATTATAAGGAACTGTATATGCAAATGATAACAAAAATAGCATCTGTCCAGCAACCGGACGGACTCTGGCGTGCGAGTCTCCTGGATCCGGAAGAAGTACCCGTAAAAGAAACCAGCAGTAGCACTTTTTTTGCTTATGCTATGATTTGGGGAATTAATAACGGATTATTGTGTCCGGATATTTATATGCCTAAAGTATGCCGGGCATGGACTGCCTTGCTGGAGTGTATAGATGAAAACGGGAAATTGGGATATGTACAGGCTATCGGCGCTAGCCCTGAAAATGTACAGGCTGCGGATAACCAGGAATATGGCAGCGGTGCTTTTCTGATGGTCGCATCCGAGATGTATAAATTCGCAGAGAGAGAAAAATAAAACAATAGATGTTTAACCTTTTTAGTTGTATTCGACACATGAAAAAACTAAGTATTTATTTAAGCACGTTTCTGTGCCTTATCTTTATCGGTTTTGGTTGTGGCAGTGAAGATCTTAGTGATTACCCTCCATCCAACATGCGTAGTATTGTTCGCTTTACATTGAACCCTGCCCAGAACGGAGGCAATGTATTTATACAGCACATTGCTACTATAGACCAGAGTAAAAAAACAATTACGTTGAAACTACCTTCACATTTGGACCTGAAAGAGATCCGTCCGGAGATTGTGGCGGCTCCCTGGACGAGTGTTACTCCAAAAAGCTTGGAGGCTGTTGATTTTTCTACTGGTCTCATAGAATATACAGTTATAGCGGAAAGCGGAAAAAAAGCCGTTTATGAAGTGATACTGGATATGACATATAAGTATGCGGCCTGTCAACTGTATTCTGTTGCTATCCCTGCTGTTATTGACCCGGAGACGGGAGAACCAGTGAAAGCGGTTTGTAATGAGAATAACAAAACTGTGACTCTTGTAGTGCCCGCAAACACAGATCTGACAAAGTTGGTTCCGAAATTTGAACTTTCTCCAGAGTCCTTTAATGCTTCGTTTGATAAACCGGATGGAAAGGCCTATGATTTTACGGAGCCTATTCAATTCACAGTCACTTCGGAAGATGGCAAGAAGACTGCCACTTATATGGTCTCTGTAACAACGAAACAAGAATAATCACTTTAAATTCAGTATACAATGAACCACATTAATAAATACAGACAGTTTTTGTTCCTTCTGCTCTTTGTTAGCATTGGGACTGTCCTTTCTGCTCAGAATATACAAGTTACCGGTACAGTGAACGACAAACTAGGTCCGATGGCCGGCGTCAATATCGTATTGAAAGGAACACAAACCGGTACTATGACTGATATGGATGGAAAGTATTCGATTCAGGTGCCGGCTACCGGTGTTTTAGAGTTTACATTTCTAGGATATAATACACAAACGGTCAATGTTAATAGCCGGAAGATCATTCATGTAAGTATGGAAGAATCTTCCCAGGCTTTGGATGAAGTAATCGTTGTCGGTTACGGCTCGATGAAGAAAAGGGATATTACCGGTTCTATCGTTTCTGTAAGTGATAAGGATATACAGTCCAATGAGCCTGTAAACATTGCGTCTGCCCTGCAAGGGAAAGTCTCAGGTCTGGATATTATGAGTACTTCCGAACCGGGTACTGCCGCAACATTCCGTATTCGGGGTACCTCTACATTGAGTGACGGCGGCTCCAATCCGTTGTTTATTGTTGACGGAATGGAAGTTTCGAATATCGATAATATCAACCCGCGTGACATAGCATCCGTGGAGGTTTTGAAGGATGCCGCTTCTGCTGCAATCTACGGTTCCCGCTCTGCCAATGGTGTTGTCATTATTTCTACCAAACAGGGACAGGAAGGAAAAGCAAAAGTTTCTGCCAATTATTCATTGAAACAGTCACGGATAGGTAAAAAACTGGCCCAGATGAGCCGCTTGCAAGGTATCCAATATGAAACTTTACGTAATTTCCTGAACGGCAATTATACGACGATCGCCAACCGCGACTCTTTGAACCCGTCCATGACTGCTGACAATTTCTATCAGGATTTGTTATTCAGACATGCGTGGACAAACCAGGTGGATGTCAGTGTTTCCGGTGCGGAAAAGAAATTGAAATATTTTGTCAGTGCTGGTTATTTGGGAGAGCAGGGTATTCAGATCAACACCTTTAATAAGCGTTTGACAACTCGTATCAATGCCGATTACAACGCGACTCCCCGTCTGACTATCGGTAATCGTTTGGCACTGACTATTTCCAACCAGCGCAGGTCGACTAGTGAATCCCGGTCACGTATCCTTCAGCGTCCCGCTAACTATAATGTGATAGAGCCCGACGGCAGTTATACCCCGATTCTGGCAAGTCGTAGTAATCCTTTGGCTGAAAGTATGGTAGGAAAAAACAATTATAAGATATATAATCTGGACCTATATGAATTTCTAGAGTATAAGATACTGGACGAACTGAAGTTTAAAGCCAGCATTGCCGGTAGTTTCAATTTACAGAAGTATCAGAGTTTCCGTCCGGCTATCCTAGATGTGAACGGACGTCGTAAATCGACCAACCAAGACGATACGAAAACCAGCTGGACACATGAAGATGTGCTGACTTATAATAAAACCTTCAATAAAGACCATGCATTAACGGTATTGGGCGGTTTCAGTCTCCAGGAGTTTAAAACAGAAATGACGAAACTAGCTGTTGTCGATAATATCAGTGATGCCATTGAAATTTCAAATGCTTATGGTGGTGTGGATATGACCAATACGAAAGCGACCTGGACTGCGAACCGGCTGGCTTCTTTCTTCGGACGTATCTCTTACAGTTATAAAGGTAAGTACCTGTTTAATTCTAACTTGCGTTACGACGGTTCTTCCCGTTTCGGAACAGATAAACGCTGGGGTTTTTTCCCGTCAGCCTCATTGGGATGGAGATTTTCGGATGAAGTTTTTATGAAATGGATGAAACCGGTAGTTAATGATTCCAAATTACGACTGAGTTATGGTGTGACTGGTAACCAAGTTGCCGGAAACTTCTCTTCTTTGGGATTGTATACTACAAACTTTTATGCGGATATGCCGGGTATTTACCCGAATCAGTTAGAGAACAGGAATTTGGGATGGGAACAGACGCAGCAGTATAATATCGGTCTAGATGTCTCTGTCTTGGACGGAAGAATCGGATTGATAGTGGATTATTATAACAAAAAGACTTCAGATGTTCTTTATCAGGTTAAATTACCGCAAACATCCGGTTTCAGTAGTTCTTATCAGAATATTGGCGATGTAAAAAATACAGGATGGGAAATAACGGTGAATTCAACCAATATTAAAACGAAAGATTTCCAGTGGAATACCTCATTGAACCTTTCGTTCAATAAGAATACGATCGTTTCCATTCCGGAGGGCGGACAACAGTTTATCAATACGGTATATATCCTGGATAAGGGATATGCGGTAGGAACTATGTATGGATGGAAAGCTAATGCTATTTTCCCGTACGATGAATCGAATGCCTTTACCCCCGACTGGAAACAGCTTACTCCGATATTTGATGAAAAAGACCGCTTTACCGGCTATGAACTGGATGGCAAGGCTTATGACGGCGAGATCAAACAGTATCGTTATAATACGGCAACCGGTGATGTTTTCAAAGGCGGTGATGTTATGTGGGACGATGTCAATAAGGACGGTATCATCGATGCCAAAGACCGTCAGGTACTGGGTTGCGGACAGCCGGACGTGATCGGAGGTTTCAATAACGACTTTACGTATAAAGGATTCACACTTTCTTTGTTCTTCTCCTTTGCCATAGGCGGAGATGTATTCAATGCTTACGAGCAGAGCCGTTCGGAACATAAATGGTCGGCTATCACCCGCGGTAACCCAGCTAATATCGCTAATTCATGGAAAGCTCCCGGCGATATAGCCAAGTTCCCGAAACCAAATGGTGCGGCAGTCATGGATAATACCCGCTTTGCCAGCAGTCTCTGGATCGAGGATGGTTCGTATATCCGTTTGAAGAATATCCGTCTGGCTTATGAATTGCCTAAAAATATCGTGAAAAAGATCGGTGTTGAATCATTGAGCGTATCAGCTATGATGCAAAACTTCTTTACCTGGTCGAACTATTCCGGTTTCGACCCTGAATTACCAAGCAGCGGATTTGCCGTAGGTTATGATAATAACTCCTATCCGAAGGCAAAAGATATTCTGTTCGGAGTAAATGTTAACTTTTAAATGTATATGAAGATGAAAAAGATATATGCAGTTTTCTTGTCGACTCTTTTGTTCACCTCTTGCCTGAATGATTTTCTGGATGTGGACCCCGTGAGTGATATTGCAACTTCCACTTTCTGGCAGACTGATAATGATGTCCGTGCCGCATTGAATTCTGTTTATGCGGATTTCCAGACAAACTATAATAAGAACAGTGCCGGTAATTATATGACCTGGTTTGAGATGCGCTCCGATAACTTTGTGGGAACAACGGTTTCCAGCAGTATGCCTACCTATGCCGCCAATACCAATAAACTGAATTCATCGCATGTCTCTGCTGATTGGAATGTGTGGTATAAATCTATCTCTACTGTTAATTATGCTTTGCATTATATACCTGATGTGCAGGGACTGACTGCGATTAAGAAAGATAATTATCTGGCTGAGGCTTATTTCTTACGTGCTTTCTGTTATTTCAATCTGGCGAGAATATGGGGAAATGTCCCGTTGGTAGAAAAACCGACTTTATCTTTGGCTGATGTTGAAAAACCGACTCAGTCTCCTCAGTCGCAGGTGTTGGACCTGGTGGGAAAAGACCTGGAAGAAGCTGTGAAATTAGTGGACGAAGGCCAGAATGATGTGTTCCGTTTCAATCCCGGTGCCTTGTATGCCCTTTATACCGATTACGCCATGTGGATGCGTGACTATGACAAAGCAATTCTTTACTCCGGGAAACTGATGGATTTGAAACGCTATTCGCTTCTCAAAGGGACTGAATTTGCCCAGGTTTGTGTAGACGGTACTACCAGCGAAAACATCTGGACAATGAAATGGTCTTACCAGAATAATAAACAGAACTGGATTATCTATATGATGTGCCGGACAGCTGCTCCGCAGATGATACCTTCGGAAGGAGTGAAGAACTTGTGGAATACGGAGGAATATCGTATGGACCTTCGCCGTTATCAGACGATCGATACTACGATTGTCTATGCATCCAACCACATATCCAGCCCGAATGGCGATGCATCCATCTGGAAATGGCAACCGGGTGAACGTGTGATTGAAGCAAATGAAAAGTATGTTCCTTTTTACCGTTATGCTGATATTCTATTGCTGAGAGCGGAAGCGCTGAATAAGCAGCAGAGACAGGAAGAAGCACTGGAATTACTGAATATGATCCGCGAGCGGGCGGGACTGTCACTGAAGACGATGGACGATTTTACAAATGCTTCGGACCGGACTCTGGCTATGGAGGATGCTATCCTTCAGGAAAGGCAGCTGGAACTGTTGGGTGAGGGACGCCGTTGGTTTGACCTGATCCGTACAGGCCGGGCGATGAAAGTGATGAACGATTATTTTGAAAATTACATTGAAGCGCAAACAGGTGACGTATGCCCCCGCTTTACAGATGAATGGCAGCTTTACTGGCCGGTATATTATAATAATATTCTGGAAAATGCGAATTTGGTTCAAAATGGTAATTATTAAAAAGATACAGATATGAAAAAAATACTATTCCAACTAATTGCAGGTTGTTTCATGGCTTCAATATTCAGTTCATGCAACCTGTTCGGACTTGATCTGCAAAAGGATTTTGAATATGAATACAGTCCGGTTGAACTGACAATGGATATGTCGGCCTATGCTTTTATTGAAAGCCGTAAAAATATGGATATGTCTTTGCTGTATGACGCAATTACACTGGCCGGTTACCAGCAGGAATATGAGATCGACGACCGTACTTTTATTATTCTGAATGACGTAGCGTTCACCAGTTATCTAAAGGATAATCGTTATTCCGGTTTGCAGGCAATGAAAGTAGAAGATATTAAGACGTTACTGAATTCATATATTGTAAAGGGACGTTATCATTCTTTAGATCTGACGACTACGCCGGTGAAAGTTGAAACTATGAATCCGGATGCAATCATGTATCTGAGTTTGAGACCTCAGAATAATGATGCACAAAATAAGTTTGAAGTCCGGATCAATGACGTGGTAAATTCGGGAAAGGTTGTTTCGGTAGTGACTTCCAATTTGCAGCCGACCAATGGCATTATGCATGTGGTTGACGCTTATCCGGAGTATAAGTTGAAATAATAAATTTATGGAAAGTGTACCGACTATCCTACGAGCCCGGTACACTTTCTTTTTATTCAGTTACCCAAATAGAGAAAAAATGAAACAGTATATCTTATTGATTGCCTTGCTTTTGCCGATAGTCTTGCATGCACAGTCATTATCCGGGATCTCTTCACATGAGGTTGTCCCGGAGCACCCTCGTCTTCTTTTAACTAAAGGAGAAGAAACGCTGTTGAAGGATAAGATATCTTCTGAGCCTCTGTTGCAAACCTTGCACAACGAGATTATAGAGGAATGCGACCGGATGCTTTCGCTACCGGTCCTTGCCCGTAACCAGAAAGGGCGCAGAATCTTGCATACTTCGCGTGAAGCTATCCGGAGGATTTTTTACTTGTCGTATGCTTTTCGTTTGACGCAGGAGGATACCTATTTTCTGCGGGCGGAAAAAGAGTTGCTGGCAATGGCTGATTTGTCGGACTGGAATCCTAGTCATTTTTTGGATGTGGCGGAGATGACTTCTGCTGTGTCGATCGGATATGACTGGCTATATCCCCGGTTGTCTGAAAAATCGAGAAAACAGATTGCCGCAGCAATCAAGGAGAAAGGGTTGAAGCCATCGTTAGAAAAACAATATAACGGCTGGCTGGGTGGTAATAACAATTGGAACCAGGTTTGTAACGGAGGCATTACTTTTGGAGCACTGGCTTTGTATGAACAACAACCGGAGGAATCTGCCGCTTTGATAAATCGTGCTTTGGAGTCGATACGCCAACCGATGACCGTCTATGTAAATAATGGGGCTTATCCTGAAGGATATGGTTATTGGATTTATGGGACGACTTATAATGTGTTGTTCATTGATCTGCTGGAAACTATTTGGAAAAAGGATTTTGGCCTTTGCGAGGCTCCCGGATTTTTGAATACAGCCTCTTTTATGCAACATATGGAAGGTACAGCCAGGGCAGTGAATGGACTCGCTGTCACAAAATCGCTAGAACGTGTTACAGAATCCAGGCATGCCAGCCTACAATGTTTTAACTTTGCCGATAACGGGAGTTCCACTGTAGTGAATCCGGTTATGTATTGGTTTGCCGGAAAGACGAATACTCCTTCACTTATCTGGAGAGAACTGGATAAATTAAAAGCGCTTGAAGTCAGAAAAGATCCCAGTCTAACTAAAGACCGTTATCTCCCCATGTTACTTATATGGAGTAAGGATATTTTGTTTAAAGACATTACGACTCCTGTTGAACGGATGTATACGGGGCAAGGAAAAAGTGCTCTTGCCATTATGCGGACTTCCTGGGAATCGGATAACGCTATTTACCTGGGGGTGAAAGGGGGAACTCCGAAGGAAAGTCACGGACATATGGATATAGGTTCTTTTGTGATGGAATCGGATGGTATTCGATGGGCTATGGATTTCGGGGCACAAGATTATCATTCGCTGGAATCGAAAGGTATTGACCTGTGGAATATGACGCAGGAATCTCCCCGCTGGGATGTGTTTCGTTATAACAATATGGCTCATAATACATTGACTGTAAATGGAAAGAAACAGATCATAGCAGGGTATGCTCCGGTAGAAAATATTACAGAAAAGGACGGGCAGATGTCTGTTTCAATGGATCTTACGTCTTTATATCGAACAGAAGTCAGTAGCTTGAAAAGAGGTGTCGGAATTATTAATAACGAATATGTCCTGATCCGTGATGAAATCCGGACGGATGACAAGGCGGCTTCGATCCGGTGGAATCTGCTGACTGCAGCTACCCCGCAGATCATAGATGACCATACCATTGTGCTTGTCATGGATGGAAAGAAGTTGACAATAAAAGCTGAAGGGACGGTTGCGATAAAGGGCAGAACCTGGAGTACGGAATCTCGTCATGAGTATGATGCTTCCAATAAAGGAACTATCTTTGTTGGATTCGAATTTGAAGTTCCGGCAAATACCCGGCAGTGGGTAGATGTTTGCCTGATACCCGGAGAAAATATACCGAACGTGAAAAACTCTGGAATACAGTTGTTTTGAAATCTTTAAATACAGTATACCATGGAAAAATACCTTTTAACCTTTTGTCTGTTGCCTTTTGCTTTGCTAGCACAAGTACCGAAAAGTATTCCTTTTGAAGAGAATAACCGGTTTCGAATCAATGAAATTGCCGGTTACCTAGAGGAGGAGCCGGCTGGTTTTGGCGTATCCTATCACAACCGTGCGGAGTGGGAAAAGATCAAAGATAAAATTGACTATCCTTCTGTCTTGAAAAAGGCAGAGGAGGTCTTGAATACGGAAATGCCAGCTTGGGATGATGAGCTCTACCTGGAATTTTCAAAGAATGGTGTCAGGCCTCCCGGCGAGAAAATGCTGAATGCCCGAAAATCACGTCTGGCACCATTGGTTTGGGCTGAATGTATGGAGAATGAAGGACGTTTTGTCCCTAAAATAGAATCGACCTTGAAAGAGCTGATCTCCCATCGTTCCTGGGTACTTCCGGCACACGATACGTATCTGAACGTATTTTATGGAAAGAAACATGAAGTGGATCTGGCAGCGGCAGCTTTTGTCCATGAGTTGGCAGAGACTCTTTATTTCCTGGATGATAAGATCAGTGAACCGGTCAGGGTGGCTGTGATAGACTCCATGTATGCCCGTGCTTTTAATCCGGTTAAAGATGCTTTACAAACGGGGAAAGGATATACTTTTAACTGGTTCAATAATACGAATAACTGGAATGCCGTTTGTCTGGCAGGTGTTACCAGTGCTGCTGTCGGGGTTATAAAAGACAGAAAGGAACGAGCCTTGTTTGTTGCCGCTGCCGAATATTATTCACAGAACAGTGTGCTGGGATATACGGATGACGGATATTGTACGGAAGGGCTGGGATATTTTAATTATGGATTCCAACATTACATCATTTTACGGGAACAGTTGTATCAGCGCACCAAAGGCGCTATAGACTTATTCAAGAGTGAGAAGATGAAAAAGATAGCGATGTATGGCATCAATTTCGAAATTATCAACGGGGTTTATCCGGCTTTTGCCGACTGCCGGATCGGAACGGCTGTTTCTCCACAGATTTTATGGTATTGTAACCATAATCTGGGATTAGGGTTGTCTGCTTATGATCAGATCGACACTCGAGAACTCCAGCCTTCGGTCTTTACTGCGATGTTATTTTTTCAGAATACGGCCTTGCAGACATCCTGCCATGCTGAAAGTGTAGCAAAGACAGAGGGAAAACAACCGGTCAGAATGTTCTTTGACAAAGCCGGAGTGTTGATTTGTCGTCCTGAAAATCCAACGACACATTCCATGGGAGTTGCCTTGAAGGGCGGAAATAATGCCGAACATCACAATCATAATGATGTGGGAAGTTATTCTCTTGTCATAGGGAATGAAACACTGGCGGGCGATCCGGGAGGTCCTTATCACTATGCCGGTGCAATGTGGACGGATAAACGGTATACATTCAAGTCGATTTCCTCTTTCGGTCATCCTGTCGCTGTGATAGACCAGGCGTTACAGGGAGTCGGAAAAGAATACCGGGCAAAAATCATAGGAACGGATTTTACAGCTGCCCGTGATGAATATGTTTTGGACTTAACGAGTGCTTACGATTGTTCGAATCTGAAATCATATACTCGTAAATTTGTGTTTGACCGTAGCGGAAAAGGTAGTTTGCTGATAGAAGATCGTTTCGAACTGGATCAGGCCGGCTCTTTTGAGTCTGCTGTTACGACATTGGCCGACTGGAAGGAAAAGGGAGACAATACAATAAAACTGTCAGGCAAGCAACATACAGCCAATGTAAAAATAGAAGTATCATCTCCGAAGGGATATACTATTATCCCAGAAAAAATACAAGAAAACGGTCCTGAGTTTTCCCGTATCGGAATCCGTCTGAATGAAAAGTCAAAAAAGGGCTACATCCGTATATTTTTCGAAGTTGAATAAAGAACTCTCCCCTGAATATCCTATATTTGGGGGAGTTTTATTTCTATACAAAATGAGGAATTACGATGTTTAGACTCAGAAAAAATCATATTTTATACAAGCTGATATTATTTATTTGCCTATCTTTCAGTTTACCAGTTTTGGCGGGGAATATAAAAAATTACAAATTCCACACCTTGTCGCCTGAGGGTGGCTTTTATTATGATGGGGTAAAGTCTATTCAGCAGGACAACGACGGCTTTATCTGGATCGTCATGGAGAACGATCTTTTCCGTTTTGACGGTTACCAGTTTAGAAGGTATTATTCTTATTTCAGAATGCTGGATACTTCGGATAAATGGTACTTTCGGAATGTGGAACTGGATGCCCGCGGACATTTGTTCGTTTCAACTAATAAAGGGCTTTTCGTTTACGATAAGATTACCGACTCTTTTAAAAGAATGTTCAAGCCGAATACGATGAACATTAAAACGGATTCTCGGGGGAATCTCTGGCTGATAAGTGCCAGTTTAGGCATTTTCGATGTGGAGAAAAAGACCTTTTTCGGAATGGAGTCAGAAAAAGGTTTGTTGTATGATGCCGTGACTCTGTGTGCTGATGAGGATGAACTTATAACCGGAACTTCCCAAGGTGAGATATATCGGTTTGACTATGACAAAATGTTTTTTGAACAAATTTGTGTGCTTTCGGATAACCAGGCAATTATCGAGATAAAAAAACATGGGAATGAGTTATGGGTGTTGACCGAAAGCTATGGACTGTATAAGTTGAATTATCAGACTTTGTCCATTATTAACCACTACAGTTTTTTTTGTACGCAAAATAACGAATATGTTCCGTCGAAAACTTTATATGTCGATAAAAACGGTTATGTCTGGGTTGGTACTCAGAGAGGATTATATATCATGAATCCGGAAACGGAGGAATATTCCCATTTCACAAATTCAAAATCAGATATTTTTTCTTTGCCCAGTAACTCGGTATGGACGATAGAAGAAGATGCCCAGAAAAATGTCTGGATAGGTACTTACTCGGGGGGGGTGTGTTATCTTAATTTTCAGGAGACATCCCGGTTCCGCACGTTTACTCCCCGTGAAAACGGTTTGAACCATAAAGTGGTAAGTGGTTTTGCAGAAGATGATGAATTTCTGTGGATCGCCACGGAAGGTGGTGGTGTCAACCGGATGAATAAGAAAACGGGGGAGTTCAGGTATTATACCCATAATCCGTTACAAAACAGTTTAACCTACGATAATGTTAAATCGCTGGTTATCGACCAGTCTCAGAATCTATGGGTTGCCATGTATCGGGGAGGATTAGATTGTTTTTCTTACAAAACATCGGCCTTTAAGCGATTCAATAAAGATTATCGTTCAGACAACAGAATGCTAACCAACGATTTGAGAAAGGTGATACTGGAAGCGGATTCCGGTTTATGGATCAGCTATCAGTCGGCAGGTATTTCTTTCTATTCGTTTGCAACAGATCGTTTTACTCATTATCTGTCGAAAAGAGATAACAACAATAGTTCCATCTCGGATCTTTGCCGGGGAAGAGAAGATGATTTATGGGTGGTCAATAACGAGGAACTCTATTATATGAATGTTAGGTCTAAGGAGTACAGGAAGATTGCTTCGGATTCGACTTACAGTCTCAGGGCACAGGCGTTATGTCTGGATGAAACGGGGAATGTGTGGATTGGAACGGTTGGGAGTGGGTTGGTTAAATACGATGTGAAGAATAACCGGTTTTATTCCGTCAATGATATTTTGCGCTATGACGTATCCACAATTTATAGTCTTTGTGCGGATGATGATAACGATCTCTGGATGGGCACGGATAACGGTCTGTTTAAATATAATATAGAAAAAAATACCTTTTTCCGTTTTGATAAGAAAGACGGGATACAGGGAATCGTATTTTATCCGAAAGCCTGTATGAAAGGGAAAAATGGTGAATTGTATTTTGGAGGGACCAACGGTTTTACAATTATCAATCCGAAGGAAGTGTTGCTCAGTGAATTTAAACCGACTGCTATTATTACAGATTTCTATATAGATAATGAGATTGTAAAACCCGATTCGACTGGTTCTCCGTTGCACCAGTCGATTTCTACTACCAAAGAGATCATTTTGGATTATAACCAGATAAATTTTGGTTTTAAGTTGTCTTCTGATAATTACCTGATACCGGAGAAGAACCGGTTTAAATACAGGTTGGTGGGATACGATCAGCGTTGGATAGAGATCGATGCCACAAGCCGGATCGTGTCTTATGCCAAAGTTCCTTCGGGTACTTATACATTTGAAGTGATGGCATCCAATAATGATGGCGTATGGAATGATGTTCTAACAACGATCCGGATCAGAAGGTTACCGGCTCCCTGGTTTAGCTGGTGGGCGTATATGATTTATGGTTTCCTGTTTTTTACTTTAGGAGGAACTGTTTTGTATTATTACAACCATCAGAAAAAACTGAAACTAGAGCTTTATATGGATTCTTTGGAAATGGAGAAGAAGGAAGAGAACCATCAGGCTCAACTGCGCTTCTTTACAAATATTTCCCATGATTTCCGAACTCCGCTGTCTCTTATCATGGCTTCTGTCGAGCATATGCAGCAACAGTATGGGAACAATCATTATATCCGATTGTTGAATAGTAATGCCCGCCGCCTGCTGAATCTGGTTAATGAGCTGATGGATTTTAGGACAGTGGAGAATGGGAAAATGAAGCTGAAGGTACATTCATCTAATATTAACCGTTTTGTTCAGGAGGTCGCTTCTGATTTTCAGGAGTATGCTTTACAAAAGGAGATCGACTACACGATTCAGTGTGATCCGGCTTTATCAGTGCCTATTTACTTCGATGAACAGGTCATGGAGAAAGTAATTATGAACTTATTGAACAATGCATTCAAATACACAGGCAATAGAGGGCATATTGTAGTCGAGACCCGGTTGGATAAGGAACCTTTTCGGTCCGGTTTTAAAAACAGCTATAAAATACAATCTAATCCGGAGTTGGTCCGGACTTTCAGTATTTTGGTCAAGGATACAGGTGTCGGTATCTCAGCCGAATCTATAGCCCAAGTGTTTGAACGTTTCTATAAAGTTGATTCGGATGATACGGAGGCTCACATCGGTTCCGGAATCGGGCTTGCGTTGGTAAAAAGTCTGGTATTGCTTCATAAAGGAGCTATTTCGATTTATAGTGAACGCAACAAAGGTACGGAAATGCTTGTGCAGTTTCCTCTGGATAAAGAAATGTATGATGCTGTGGAATTGTTGGAAAATGAAGCATCAGCGAAAAATATGACAATGTCATATTTTATCGAACCGGAACTCCTGTTTGATAAACAGGAATCAGATAAACAGGAATTCTTCTTGTTGAGAGACAGGAAACGAATCCTTTTGGTGGAAGATAATGAGGATTTGCGTGGTTTGATGGCGATGCATCTTCGCTCTTCTTTTGAGATTGTCGAGGCCGGGAATGGGGTGGAAGCATCCGATATAGTGGAAGAAATGGAAATCGACCTTATCGTCAGTGATATTATGATGCCGGTAAAAAGCGGAATAACTTTATGCAGGGAGATAAAGGAAAACATGAACTTTTCCCATATACCATTTATTATGCTGACAGCCAGAGGTGGATTGGAGAATCAGATGGAAGGGGTGGACTCCGGTGCGGATGCTTATTTTGAAAAGCCGGTTGATTTCGGACTTCTGAAATTGACTGTGCAGAATATATTCAGGCAACAGCAAAACCTGAAAGAACACTATGTTCGGAACTATTTCGTTGACAGTCGGGAACTGGCAGCAAACCAGCAGGATAATAAATTTATCAGTCGTCTGATCGAAATTATTGAGAGTCGTATCGACCAGCCGGACATGGATGTCAGCTACATTGCCTCCGAGTTGTCGATGAGCCGGAGTAAACTCTATGCGAAAGTCAAATCGCTGACGGATAAATCAATTGTCGAGTTCATCAGAAGTTACCGTCTGCGAAAGGCTGCTAGATTGTTGATAGAGGAAAATCTGTCTATCCGTGAAACGATGGAGCGGATTGGTATCGAGAGCCAGTCATATTTCACTCGTATCTTCAAGAATGAGTTCGGAATGATCCCTACTGCATTTATTCAGAAGAACAAGGCCGTAAAGTAAAATAATTGGGGGGATCTAGCGGGTTGTTTGGGGCATACAGTGATTTTGTTCCGGAATAGAGTCATTTTCTCTTGATCTTCTATTCATATCACAGTTGTGATACAAAAGAAATCCATCTGTAAAACAAACGGAATCTGACTGTGATATGAAAAGAAGACAGTAGTGATATACAATATTAGCAGTCTGCCTTTTATTTAAAGTAGAATGACGTCACTACGCTTCCATGATCGGAGGGCCACCCTACAGGATGATGGCTCAGGGCTTCCGAACGATAGGGTATTAGTTTCTCCCCTTTGTAATAGATATAGTCGATCCGCTGGGGAAGGCAACTCAGTTTTTTAGCTCCCAGATTGATGAGCGGCGACCAGGTTGCTCCCTGGTTTAACAGGACATCCGGATAAAGATGACGAAAGCTATCGGTGAAACCTTTATCGATGACCTGTTTCGATACTTCCAGTTTGGCAAACGCACCCTGATGGGCCGGCCGGGTCTGCTCGTTCCAATCCAGATGAGAGTCACAGTTGAAATCTCCGACCAGTATGACCGGTGTTTCTGCCGACTGTGCGGTATGAGGTGCCATTTGTTTCAGTATCTCTCTGATTTCCGGCAGGCGGGTCTGCGCTTCATCCTCTTCGTATTTCTTTATCGCCTCTTTTCCTTTATTCAGATCGGCAACGTCGGGTAGGTAATGAAGCCAGATGTCGTAGAAGGCGATTTGCTGTTCCTCATTCAAGCGGATAAATGCTCCTCCCGAATTGAATGAACGGAACAGTTGAATCGTTTCGTCTATCGGGTAACGGCTCATAATGCTGAGATTGGAACTGATCAAGTAGAAATAATACCCGAGGGAGTCTGCAATGATAGCACCGGAACCGTACGTTTCGATCAATCCGATCACATCCGCATTCTCTTTTTTCAGGACGTCTATGACACGGTTTACGCCGACCTGCTTGCCGAAGCGCCTTCCGCCATGCCATATATTCCATACCTGTACTTTTAGTTTGTCGGGCTTGTAAGACGGATACAAGGGAGATAATGGGAAGAACTGTCCGTAACTTTCCCGTACCTCCTGGCTGCTGATCGGACGATCCCACATCTTCACTTCGTCTATTTTTCCGTTGAAGGCCATCCATTCGCCCCGGCACTCCCAATCCTGTTCCTCATCACTCCCTCCTACGATCGTGCGGAATTTACTTTCGAGCGACTGGAGTCCTTCTGTCTGATAAATAGCAACATTGCGTCCATCCAGATACATCCATACTTCTCCCTTTTTCTTATCTACGGATACTGTCAATTGATGCCATTTCCCGTCGTTTATGGCCTGCCGTCCGGCTGTCGGCTGATAGCTGTAACTGTTCTTTCCGTCGTTCAGGCTCAGATACCAAGCTCCGTTTTCCTGCGTTCCGATACACCAGCCCGTCGGGTCGGCAGTCGTTGCATTCGTCATGATTGGCGTACCTAATGGGGCGCCGGGTTTCGTTTTTACCCAGACTTGCAGGGTGAACGAACGGTCTGCTGCAAAAGACGGACGTTCTTTAGCGGTCAGGGAAAGGGGAATACGATAAGCTATCTCATCTGTCAGGTCGAGGGCTTTCCCTTTTAATCCTTCACTATAGGAAGAGGTATGCACCAGGAAAAGGGAGGATGAATCGCGGGTTGCAATTTCTGCCATCCGGATGGCTTCCGGCTGCGGATCATCGAAAGACTGATAGTAGACCAGCCCCTGTTCGGGGCTTTGGGCTACTATGTTTGAGCAAAAGGCTATCAGCGATATGCCTGTGATCAGTTTCTTGAACATAAAATATTGGGGTTAATAACCTTCATTCTGGGGAAGAAGGTTGCTGTTTAGTGTTATTTCATTTGTAGGAACACCGAACAGTTCGTGATAATCCTTTACATTTTTCGCTGCTTCTTTCGGATAGTAAGATTCAGAGAAAAGATATTCGATGTCATTCAGATGAGTAACTCCCTGTATTGCTTTGACCAGGTTATGGGTACGGAATAAGTCAAATTTCCGGTGTCCTTCATAACAAAGCTCCAGGGCCCGTTCCTTGAGGATAGCTTCACGTAATTGTGCTTGCGACAGGCCTTGTAGTTTCCAACCGGGGTTGATGGTCCCGTCTTCGTTGGTGTAAGCTCTTTCGCGGACTTCATTAATATAGGTAAAAGCTTCATTCGTTTTGTTTTGTTCATTCAAAGCCTCAGCAAATATTAATAAGACGTCTGCCCATCGTAAGAGAGGAAAATTCAGGGAAGTTCCTTCGCGGTCGGCACGGCGGTTCTCCACATCACAGAATTTCACAATATAAGGAGTTCGTACAATTTCTCCTTTGTATTTGATACCTGCTCCCAGATGTTGGGCGGTAGTACCTGTTCCTGCAATAAGTTCCTTGTATTTACTTTCCGAAGCCAGGCGGAAATTGAACTTCCAGCGGCTGTCGTTTTCTGTATCATACCACTTGTCTTCATCCGGTACATAATAAGAAGCGAACGGAAGAAGAGGGGCTATTGCTGCACTGTTTTTATACGGACTGTCTGATTCTTCCGTATAATCACCGTAGCAGGTAGTCTGACTGGGTAATTCTGTCTTTTCGATTAATGCCTGGGCTGCAAAAAGACTTTCTTTGCTGTTGTTGTACTTAGAATTGAATACATCGCTGTAATGTGGCAGTAATCCTCGTTTACCTTCAGTATAGAGTTGGCGACAGAGTTCTTCGCATTTGGCATACTCTTTTTCGAAAAGGTATATTTTAGCCATTAATCCGATGGCGCTGCTACGGCTTACCCTTCCTGCATCAGAGGTGCTATACTCGTCGAACTCAGGTAAGTTTTCGGCTGCATATTGCAGATCGGGAAGAGCAACCTCCTTCCGGACCTGAGATGCAGGAGTGCGGCTTAATGTCAGATAGGCATCTATATCTGTTACCGGTTCGAGTATTACTGGCAGATCCCCGAAGAAGTTGGTCAGGTGGAAGTACAGGAAACCACGAACGAAACGGGCTTCTGCCAACAGACGTTCCTTTGGTATCTGTTTAAACAAGCTCTCGTCCATTGCTTCGATATTGGCGATTGCCAGGTTGGCGTTGCGGATATATTTGAATCCGTCGCGCCATGTCCATCCGATACGCTCTGCCGATGCATTATGAGTATAAGTTGCTATCGGGTCGAGAGTTGGCCAGTTGTCTGTCGGGGAACGGGTCCCGATGTCTGTCCCGAATTCCATAACCATCATGGCCTGGCGAGTATATACATTCGCATCGGCAAATGCATTGTATAGGTCGTTAACACAGGAAAGAGCATTGTTTTCGTCGATGAAGAAATTGCTTCCGGCAACATCCCCTTTAGGATTTTCATCCAATAAACCTGAACATGAGCTCAGCAGGAGAAAAACAAACGGTAATATTTTGAAAATTTTCATATGCTATCAGTATTATAAGGTAAATTTAACGCCTAATGTGAAAGAACGGTTCATTGGGTATTGTCCCCAATCGTAACCTCTTAAAATAGGACTACTTGAATATAAGCTGACTTCCGGATCATATCCCCGGTAGTTACAGATGTTGAACAGGTTATTTCCTGTTGCATAGACGCGTGCAGCGGAAAATCCGATGGGGCTCAACCATTTCATCGGCAGGTCGTAAGCCAGTGTCAGGGACGACAACCGGAGGAAACTGCCGTTTTCCACAAATCTTGTGTCGACCGCATAGATGTATTCGTTACTCGGGCGAGCTACCGATGTGTTCGGATTTTCAGGAGTCCAGATCTGTTCTGCCAGATCGCGGTAGCAGTTTACAGCCGAATTACCCGGCAGAAAGTAAGCACTGTTCAGGTTTAAGACATCGTTGCCTACGGAGTATTGGAAGAATGCATTTAAAGAGAGTCCCTTCCAGCTGACCGTCGTGCCGAAGCCTCCGAAGAAATCAGGGTTGGCATTTCCTATGACCGTTGAGTTGTTGGGATCGTCTTTGATATCTTTGAATTTAGCATCTCCCGGACGGGCATTCAATCCTTTGGCATCGATTTCTTCTTGCGTCAGGACACCTTCGTATACTTGTCCGTAAAAAAGTCCGATAGGTTCGCCTACTTTCAGTATACTGCTGTAATAACCACCCCAATGTTCTCCTACGTATTTATATTTATCCGGTCCTAGACTCAGTACTTTACTGCGATTGGTTGAAATATTGAAGTTTGCATCCCATTTCCAATCCTTATTGTCGATCAATGAAGCATTCAGTGAAAGTTCAAATCCTGTATTCTTTAATGATCCCAGGTTTTGTAGCTGTGTGGACTGTCCGATGTATGAAGGGACGGAAATTTTCCAAAGCAAATCGCGTGTCTTCTTATGATAGAAATCCAAAGATCCGCTTAGACGGGAGTTGAAAAGCGAGAAGTCGACACCCAGGTCGAACTGATCGGTCTTTTCCCATGTCAGGTTGGGATTGGGAACTTCGCTCGGGGTATAGGTGACGATTTGGGAACCACCTAGAATCGTACTTCCGGATGAAAAGAGATATTGTGTGGAGTAAATGTCGATAGCCTGGTTACCTACACGACCGTAACTGGTACGCAGTTTCAAATCGTTTATGACGGATTGCTTTTTCATGAAAGCTTCTTCCGTAATGCGCCATCCTACTGATACGGAAGGGAAGAAAGCCCATTTATTTCCTTCTGAGAAACGGGATGAACCGTCATAACGGGCAACGACTGTCAATAAGTAACGATTATCGTACGCATAGTTAATACGTGAAAGATAGGACATGTATCCCCAGTTGTGATAACCGGATTCTACCTTGTCTTTTACCTGTGCGGCATTCAGGTCGTGAAAGCCTGTGATGTCATTGGCAAAATTAGAGACTTCGGTATTCAAGCCTTTGTCATGCCCTTTCTGGGCGGTAAAACCTGCCAGGACGGAAAGTGAATGTACCTCTTTTTTCAGATTATATGTCAACGTATGTTCCGTCAATAGGTCCTGGCTCTCGGATGTGAGGGCCTTTGCACTATTCGTCTTTTCCAGGTACGAACCTTTTCTGGGTGAGAAATAATCTTCACGCTGGTAATTCCACTTTACACCTAATGTCGATTTCCATACCCAGTGAGGGTCGAGTTTGAATTGTAGATAAGAATTGTTCAGCAGATAATATCCGTTTTTTTCGTCGGTCGGCAACAATGCTTCGGCTAACGGGTTACGTCCGGTCGGACGGCTGGGCTCCGTATAGTTGTATGAACCATCTTCATTCACGGCACTCCCTATAGGAGACATACCGACGCCATATACAGCCATTTCGAAATGGTTGTCGGGATCGGAAGGCATGGTCGACAGATCATGGAACTCATGAGAAAGGCTGACGGTCGTTCCCATACTGAACCACGGCTTGATCTCCGCATCCACGTTTGTGCGGAATGTTGTGCGGTTGAATCCGGATCCGATCATAATACCTTCCTGGTCAAAATGATTGACGGAAACAAGATATTTGATCTTTTCAGTACCGCCTCTGCTGGAAAAGTTGAGATTGTAAACCGGAGCAGTACGGAAAAGCTCATCCTGCCAGTCAACACCTGTGACCTTGGATGGATCGGCATAAGGAATTGTCGTCCCGTTGATCTTGGCTACTTTGTTTAAATAGGATGCATATTCGGTTGCTGAAAGTAAGTCGATTTTGTGGGGTAGTTTTTGCCAACCGTAGGAAGCTTCAACATCGAATGTCGCTTTGCCGGCTTTACCGCGTTTGGTTGTTACCAGAATGACACCGTTGGAGCCACGAGCACCGTATATGGCCGTGGATGTTGCGTCTTTCAACACTTCGATGGACTCTATATCGTTCGGGTTTAATGAATTAAGGTCACCGGCATCGACAAATCCGTCGATCACATACAGAGGTTCGTTACTGGCAGAAAGGGAGTTACCTCCTCGGATACGAATGGATGAAGATGTTCCGGGCGTACCGTTTGACTGAACGACCTGCATACCGGCAACACGTCCGCGAAGCAACTGGTCGACACGTGGTACAGGTTGTTCGATCAGGTCTTGTCCGCGAACGGAACTTATGGCGCTGATCAGGTCCGATTTCTTTTGTGTACCGTATCCTACGACAACAACTTCTTCCAGATTTTGTGTGTCTTCCGTCATTTTAATGGATAGGGTCGTTTGTGTACCTGCCTTTATCTGTAAGGGGTTATAGCCGATATAACTGATCTCCAGGATATCGCCGGGAGTAGCCTGAAGGGTGAACTTGCCGTCCAGGTCTGTGACAGTCCCGTTCGTAGTCCCCTTGACCATGATATTGGCACCAATGATCGGTTCCCCTTTTTCGTCGGTGACGGTACCGCTTATCGTTCCCGACTGGCGGGATGATTGAGCCGGTTGAGGTGTTTTCTCCGGTTTGATGATAATGTGCTTGTTCTTGATCTCGTATTTCAGGCCTTTCCCTTTCAGTACCTGGTTTAATACATCGTTGATAGATTCGCTGCTTATTTGCAGACTGACTTTTTGCCGGGTATCGACATCTCCGGTCTCAAAAAAGAAAATGTAATCGCTCTGTTTCCTGATCGTCTCGAAAGCTTCTTTCAGAGTTACATTCTGCAGATTCAACGTGATCTTTTGATTTTGTGGTAATGCTGCAAATGTTTGCTGGATACTGGCTGTAAAGAGTATCAAACATAACAGGGCTACCTGGAGCCTGGAGCAAACAATTAGCGTGATTTTTCTTTCTTTATAAAGAATGTTTTCCATACTTTTGTAATGTGATTAGAATTTAACTATTAAGTTTTAATGAACTCGTGAGTCGGGAAATGGTGCGAACATTTTCCGGCTCTTTTTTTGTGCTTTTCTCTTTCCTTTTCTGGTTCTCCTTTCTTTATGGGGTTATCAACTGTTTTAATATATCTCAATGATATTGTTATTGCGCCTGTAAGTGAATTTTTCACTGGATGACATGATTGTCAGGATATCGTCGAGCGTATCCGTATTGCGGAATTCTCCGAAGAAACGAAGTTGCCGGCGTTCGGGATTACGGAAGATAAATGTTACGTCGAAAGCTTTTTCCAGTTGTCCGGCAATTTCGTCGAAACTGATCTCGTTGAAGAAGTGTGCTCCTGTGGTCCATTGACAGACAGCCTCCGTAGAAACTTTCCGTACTTCTGTTTTTCCCGTCAGTTTGTTATATATAGCTTGCTGTTGGGGTACCATGATAACGGAATTGGAGGGAGCAGCTTTATCGATCATATTCACGGAACCTTCTGCCAGGGTTACGGCGATCTCTTGTTCGTCGGAATAGGCTTTGACATTGAATTTTGTTCCCAATACCTTTACATCGATCTCTTTGGCATTGACGATGAAGGGGAGCTTTTCGTTACGGGCAACTTCAAAATAGCCTTCGCCTTCCAAAGCTACCTGTCGGTTCTTTTGGGAAAATCCGGGCTGACAACTGAATTTACTGCCAGCATTTAACCATACGATAGTTCCGTCTTCCAACTGGAGACGGCTGCGTGAACCGAGCGGTACTTCGATGGTACGTACCATCGCCTGGTCGTCCTGCCGGTCGGATCGGTCGAACAGGTATAATCCGGCACTGCCCAGGAAAACTCCGATTAACAGGGAGGCTGCGATATGGGTATATTTCCGTAAGAACAGCTGCTTAGGCTTCTGTAATCCGGCCTGTTCGGCGAAACGGCGGAATACGGCTTCGTTCTTTCTTTTTTTCTTATGATGTATGTCGTATGAGGATAACCATAACTCGGTCATCTCATAATAGTATTTTTTATGAGACTCGTCAGCGGCTACCCAACGACCGAGTTCTTTCTCCTGTTCACGGGAAAGCGATCGGTTCAGATAGCCGGTAATCAGTTCGTCGTAGTATTCTTGTTGTCTTTTCTGATCCATTTTTATTGCTTCTTACCCTAAAGACAACATTCCAATAGTGCGAGGGTAGTGGAAAATGAAATATTTTTTCAAAAAATAATCCGGCAGTAAATAATCAGAAAAGTAGGGAGGATAAATATCCCTTCATACGACTGCGGAGAGTGGCAAGAGCCTGCTTGATATGATATTTGACAGTATTGACGGATATACCTACTTTATCGGCTATTTCATCATAACCTAGTTCTTCGATCCGGCTACAGATAAAAACCTGCCGGGTTTCGCGAGGCAGTTTATCTATCTCTCGGAGTATTTGTTCACTGAGTTCTTTTTCCAGCAAATGTCCCAATGGATATTCATCAGACAGGAACAGACCCTGAAGGATCGCTTCCGGATATTCTTCATAGTCGTCGAGGCTGATCTCCCGGTCTGCGAATATTTTCTTCTGGTAGTTGAGTGCATAGTTACGTATGCAACAGACTAGATAGGCTTGCAGGGAAGAGGTAATACGGAGAGATGTGCGTGTTTCCCATATATGGGATAATACGTCTCCGACAATGGTATCGGCCACCGTATCATCCCTTACATATTGACAGGCAATACGAAATAGAAGATGATAATAGTTGTCAAATAAAGTACGGTAAGCTTTACTTTCCCCACTTCTTAACCCGTCTATTAATTCTGTTTCATGAATCTCCACGATAGTATTGTAGATGTTGGTCCCTTTTCGGGATACAATATTACGAGATAGAAACGTAAAACACAAATCTTATTTATGCCTATTTTAATTTTCTGTTTTTCCGATATGCTTCATTACTTTAGCATCCAGATAGAAGATCAACTCTTCGGCGATATTCGTACAATGGTCGCCGAAACGTTCCATCTTACGGATCACACCTGCCATATAAAGTCCGACCAGGGCGCTTCCCGGATGTTTCTCGATGTAGTCGGCAATGATCCGGGTGGAGTTATGGTTAATCTCGTCGATCAGGTTGTCTTTGAGGAAAATACGGGAGGCTATTTCCGAACTTTCTTTTTCGAAGGCTTCCTGGCTGAGGGTAAGCATATTGAGCAGTTCTTTCAGCATCTCTTCTACCCGTGTCTCTTTGATCAGTTGCGGATCGACGGGGGCACCTTCCGGCAGGTTTCCTGCAAAACGGGCGATGCTTTCGGCAAAATCACCCAGGCGTTCCAGGTTCGTATTGATTTTGTACATGGCAAGAACGAAACGCAGGTCGACGGCGACAGGAGCGTAAAGGGCGATGATATCTTCGCAATCGCTGTCTATCTTCAACTCGAAAGCATTCACACGACGTTCGCGGCTGATCACTTTATAAGCCAGTTCCTTATCTCCGGTAAGCATCGCTTCGCCGGCATTATATAATTGTTGGTGGACCAAAGCCCACATTTCGCTGATACTGTTTTTTAAGGAGGCAATCTCCTGATCTATAACTTTCATATATATATAATCTTTTAATTTTCAATTCTCGATTTTCAATTACCCGAACCTTCCCGTAATGTAATTCTGAGTCGACTCCTTCTCCGGATTGGTAAATATCTTTCGTGTATTATCGAACTCGATCAGTTCACCCAGATAAAAATACCCCGTTTTGTCGCTCACACGAGCTGCTTGCTGCATATTATGAGTAACGATCACGATCGTATATTCGCTTTTGAGCTCGTGTATCAGATCTTCGATCTTGCTGGTGGAAATCGGGTCGAGGGCTGAAGTCGGCTCATCCATCAAAAGAATAGAGGGGGAGATCGCCAATGCACGGGCAATACACAGGCGTTGCTGCTGACCGCCGGATAATGCGAAGGCTGACTCTTTCAGTTTGTCTTTTACCTCATCCCAGAGAACTACCTGTTTAAGAGTTTTGACAACTGTCTCTTCGATATAATCGTTATCGTTTATTCCGTTTACACGTAGTCCGTAGGCAACGTTTTCGAAGATCGTTTTAGGAAAAGGGTTCGGTTTCTGGAATACCATACCTACGTTCTTACGAAGCTGGTCCACTTTCTCTCCCTTATCATAAATATTACGGTTGTCGATCAGGATATTGCCGGTCATACGGGTATCGGGGATCAGGTCGTTCATACGGTTGAACAATCGCAGGAAGGTGGACTTACCGCAGCCCGACGGCCCGATAAAGGCAACGGAGGTGTTTGCTTCAATTTGCATCGAGATATTCTTTAAGGCATGGAAGTCGCCATAATAGAAATCTACGTTACGGGCATCAATCTTTATCATATTCTTTTTGTTGTTTTTTATTGTTGTAGTTGTAATATATCGGTTAGTTCATTTTTACTTTCTTTGCGAAATACTTTCTCAGTGCATTGGCAAGTAAGTTGACAACTAACACGATTGCAATCAGGACCAATGCTGTTCCGTAGGCCATTCCACGGGATGCTTCGATGTCCGTACCGCTGGTTGAAATTACGTACAGATGGTAAGGCAATGCCATACATTGGTCAAAGATACTTTCCGGCAGCTGAGGCAGGAAGTAGGCGGCTACAGTGAACAGGATAGGAGCCGTCTCTCCCGATACACGTCCCACCGACAGGATCAGCCCGGTAATGATATTCGGAAAAGCCATCGGGAGTACCACTCGCCGGATAGTCTGTAACTTGGTAGCTCCCAGTGCCAGACTCCCGTGACGGAACGAGTCGTCGATACTTTTCAAGGCCTCTTCCGTGGTACGGATAATCAGCGGCAACGACATCAATGCCAGTGTGAATGAACCGGCAATGATCGAGTCTCCCCACCCCAATGTAACAACAAACAGGGACATACCGAACAAACCGAACACCACTGAAGGGACACCGCTCAGATTGTTTGTCATGATACGGATGAAACGGATCAGTTTTCCGTTTGTCGCATATTCATTCATATAAATACCGCTCATGATCCCGATCGGAAAGCTGATCAGACTATTGCCCAGTACCAGGTAAAGCGTACCGACGATGGCGGGATAAATCCCTCCGGCAGTCATTCCTTCTGCGGGAGCTTCCGTAAGGAAATCCCAACTGATTACTTTACCTCCTTTTATAATGATAAATCCGAGGATGAGAAAAAGAATAACGACGACCAGATAGCTAAGAAGCGTAAATATGCCGAATGCCAGTTTCTGTGAAGTCCGTTTCTTTATATCGATATTGCCTAGTTTCAGAATAGGTGCCATAACTTATTTAGATTTTTCTTTTGGATGAAATATATTCTACCGTGATACTTAATATCAGTGTGATAATGAACAGAACGGCTCCCAGCAGGAACAAAGCCTGATAATGAGCGCCTCCGGCCGGTGCTTCTCCCAGTTCGGCTGCGATCGTGGCAGGGATGGTTCGTACCGGTTCAAAGAACGAGGTCGGTATGACTGCGGCATTCCCTGTTACCATCAGTACGGCCATTGTTTCGCCGATAGCCCGGCCGATACCGAGAACCACTGCTGAGGTGATACCCGAAATGGAGTAGGGAATGATTACCTTATAAATTGTTTGCCATTGGGTGGCTCCTAATGCGAGGCTAGCCTCTTTCATTGCCCGCGGTGTGGTGCGCATAGCATCTTCTGCAACGGTGATAATGGTCGGTAATGCCATGATAGCCAGAACGACACTGCCGGCAAAAGCTGTTTCTCCGACTGGAAGGTTCAGTCCTTTTTGTATCAACGGGACAATTACCACTAGTCCGAAAAAGCCATATACAACGGAAGGAATACCTGCCAGAAGTTCGATAACCGGTTTGAGTATTTCCCGGGTGCGTTTGTTGGCTATTTCAGCCAGGTAGATGGCAACTGCTATACCGAAAGGTAAAGAAAGAACGATTGCCCCGATGCTGACCAACAAGGTTCCCAATAATAACGGGATCAATCCGAAGATAGGAGCTGGTGCTGAGGTCGGGTACCATTTTGTTCCGGCAAAGAAATCGGAGAGTGAGATCTTTTCTTCCGGGAGGACTGTCCCGTCAAAAGGCTCAGCCAGATATTGTTGAGGGAAGAAAGCAATTATTCCCGGTTCTTTGCTGACCAGTTCACTGATCTTTTCGGGGACATACTGGAATTCGTCGCCCAGTTCTTCTTCACTGTAATACTGTGTCAGATCGGAAAAACGGAAAACAAGGATTTCTTCATCTTTGCCGTTCACCTCTTTCCAGTTGGTTATCTTGGCATCGAAAATATCCATGATCGTTTCCGGTGAAAGATGACTTACGTCATTCCCCTTATTCACGGCAAGTACATATCCTTCTTCAACTACCGGACTGCTGAAAAGACCGGATGCTTCTTTAAAAAGAAAAAAGACAATCAATAGAATCGTGAAACTGGTTACACTTCCACTGATCAGGAGTCCTCCTTCTACAATTTTTTCAAAAAACTTTCTCACGTCATTTACCTGTTTGTTCTGAGTGCAAAGTAAGGTAACATGTATTAAGAACAGGTTAAGGCGCTTTGAAGTAAATGTTACATTGGTGTTGCAAAAATATTACAGGCAGAGAATGAGGTTAAGCTTTAGCTCTTTTTTTATCATAAATTCAAGGTTATTGCCTTTTTTGAGCGGTTATGTAGAATTTTAGAATTTAAACCTGTATATTTGCCACAAACTTAAAAACTTAATAATCTATTTTTATCATGAACAAATTTCTTTCGTACGGAGTGTTTGCGTTCACAGCCTTGTTGGCTTCTTGTGATTCGCAACCCAAGCAGGAACCTATCGCAGATGTAATCGACCGTGGTCTGAAGGCCTCGACTGAACAAGCTCTTTTAATGGCAAAAGACCTGGAGAACCAGGAAGGCCGTCTGCCGAAAGCGATCAATAAAGAGGGTACACTCGAAACCAGTGACTATAGCTGGTGGTGCAGCGGTTTCTTCCCGGGTGAGTTATGGTATCTGTACGAAAACAATCCGACACCGGAATTAAAAAAATATGCTGAAATGTATACCGATCGTGTAGAGGAAGTGAAAAATATCACTTACAGCCATGATGTCGGTTTTATGTTGTATTGTAGCTATGGTAACGGATACCGCCTGACCGGAAAGCCGGAATATAAAGATGTAATGCTGACCGGAGCGAATTCGCTGGCAACTCGCTATGACGAACGCGTAGGAGCCATCCGTTCCTGGGACTTCAATAAAAAGATATGGCAATTCCCGGTCATTATTGATAATATGATGAACCTGGAATTTTTCAGCTGGGCTTCGAAAGCATCCGGTGACGACCGTTTCCGTAAGATGGCTATCTCCCATGCCGATAAAACAATGAACAATCATTTCCGTGATGATTATAGCTGTTATCATGTGGTGTCTTATGATACGATAACCGGTGTTCCTCATAAGAAACAGACGCATCAGGGAGCCGCAGACGAGTCTGCATGGGCTCGCGGACAGGCGTGGGCTTTGTATGGCTTTACCATGATGTACCGTGAAACAGGAAAACCGGAATATCTGGATCAGGCAAAACATGTCGCTGCATTCATCATGAACAATCCGAATATGCCGGCTGATAAAGTGCCGTATTGGGACTTTGATGCTCCGGGGATTCCGAATGTACCGAGAGATGCCTCTGCCGCAGCTATTATGGCATCGGCTTTGATCGAACTGAGCCAGCTGGATAAGAGTGCGGAAGCTAAGAGCTATCTTGATTTTGCAGAACAGCAGGTCCGCTCGCTGACAAGTCCGGAATACCTGGCTGCAAAAGGTACCAATTGTAATTTTGCTTTGATGCATTCTACCGGTCATTTCCCTGGTAACAGCGAAGTAGACGTGCCTTTGAGTTATGCCGACTATTATTATGTGGAAGCATTGATGCGTTTAAAAAAACTAACAGATAAATAAGACCCTATGACTAATCTGATAAAAACAACCACTTTTTTAGTATGTTTCCTGTGCCTATCTTTCCATGGTAAAGCACAGCAGAGCGGAGTGGAAGACCGTGCTTTTTGGGTAGAAACATTGACCCGTATTGCGGATCCGGTATTGACGAACCTGAGCAACAATACGCTTAAAAAGAATATGCCTTACGAATCTCTGTCGAAAGACAGGAGTGATTTTGCTCACTTGGAAGCTGTAGGCCGTCTGATCTGCGGTATTTCCCCATGGTTGGAATTGGGGCCGGATAATACACCCGAAGGTCAGTTGCGTGATAAATATATCAAACTGGCTGTAAAAGGTCTGAAGAATGCTGTGAATCCGGAATCTCCCGACTATCTGGTGTTTGGAAAACCTTATCAGCCTTTGGTGGATGCCGCTTTTCTGGCACAGGGTCTCTTGCGTGCAAGAACGCAATTGTGGGATAATTTGGATCCACAGGCAAAAGAATGGATGATCACAGAGTTTAAACGCAGTCGTTCTATTAAGCCTTGGGAGAATAATTGGCTGTTGTTCGCATCTATGGTTGAGGCTGCCCTGTTGGAGTTTACAGGTGAATGTGATATGGATCGTCTGACATATGGTGTTAAAAAATTCCGTGACGATTGGTATAAAGGAGATGCACTGTATGGTGACGGGCCGGCTTTTCATATGGACTACTACAATAGTTTTGTGATCCACCCGATGTTGACAGATGTATTGCTGATCATGAAAAAACATAATCTGGAAGGTGCGGATTTTGCTGAAAAACAGTTACCTCGCCTGACTCGTTATGCTGAACAGCTGGAGCGTTTTATCTCTCCGGAAGGAACTTTCCCGGTAGTGGGCCGTTCCATTGTTTACCGCTTTGGAGCATTCCATGCATTGGCACAGGCTAGTTTGATGCAGGTATTGCCGGAACGGGTGAAACCGGCGCAGGTGCGTTGTGCGATGACTGCTGTGATCCGCAACCAGATGAAGTCGCCGAAGAACTTTGATTCAAACGGTTGGTTGCGTGTCGGTTTTACCGGTGAACAAATCGATATGTCAGAGTCTTATATAAATACGGGGAGTGTCTATTTATGTTCTGTAGGTTTGTTGGCGCTGGGATTGCCTGCTTCCAACGAATTTTGGTCGGCTCCTTATACGGAGTGGACGAACCTGCGTGCCTGGAAAGGTGAGAGTGATGTAAAAGCCGATCATGCGCTTAAGTAATTGAAAATGGAGAATTGAAAATTGAAAATTAAAGATAGAATAAGAAGATGAAAACAAATTATGAATTGCGTTATGCTGCGCATCCGGAAGATGCAAAGCAATATGATACGAAACGTATTCGTCGGGATTTCCTGATCGAAACGGTTTTCGCACCGAATGAAGTGAATATGGTTTATTCCATGTACGACCGAATGATCGTAGGTGGCGCTATGCCTGTCGGCGAAGTATTGAAACTGGAAGCGATCGATCCGTTGAAAGCTCCTTATTTCCTGACCCGTCGTGAAATGGGTATTTTCAGTGTTGGCGGTCCCGGTATTGTGAAAGCCGGTGATGCTACATTCGAGCTGGATTTTAAAGAAGCGCTTTACCTGGGTTCGGGCGACCGTGAAGTAACTTTCGAAAGCAAGGATCCGAAGAATCCGGCTAAGTTCTACTTCAATTCTACCACGGCTCATCGTAACTATCCGGATAAGAAAGTGACGAAGGCGGATGCCGTTGTGGCCGCTATGGGTTCGCTGGAAATGTCGAACGACCGTAATATCAACAAGATGATCGTGAATCAGGTCTTGCCGACCTGCCAGTTGCAGATGGGTATGACCGAACTGAAACCGGGCAGTGTATGGAACACGATGCCGGCACACGTTCACAGCCGTCGTATGGAAGCTTATTTCTATTTCGATATCCCTGAAGATCAGGCTATCTGTCACTTTATGGGTGAAGTAGACGAAACCCGTCATATCTGGATGAAAGGCGACCAGGCTGTTTTATCTCCTGAATGGTCTATCCACAGTGCGGCTGCTACTCACAACTATACTTTTATCTGGGGTATGGGTGGTGAGAACCTCGATTATGGCGATCAGGATTTTTCTAAAATTACAGACTTAAAATAAATCGAATACTAAAATGGTAAATTTCTCATTAGAAGGAAAAGTGGCACTTGTAACAGGTGCTTCTTACGGAATTGGTTTCGCACTGGCCACTGCCTTTGCCCAGGCAGGTGCAAAGATCGTTTTCAACGATATCAAACAGGAGTTGGTAGATAAAGGTCTGGCAGCTTATAAAGCGGAAGGCATTGATGCAAAAGGATATGTTTGTGATGTAACCAGTGAAGAGCAGGTAAATGCAATGGTTGCCCAGATCGAGAAAGAAGTAGGTGTGATCGATATTTTGGTAAACAATGCCGGTATTATCAAACGTATTCCGATGCATGAAATGTCGGCTGCCGAATTCCGACAGGTGATCGATGTGGATTTGAATGCTCCGTTCATCGTTTCAAAAGCAGTTATTCCTTCCATGATCAAAAAAGGTCACGGAAAGATCATCAATATCTGTTCCATGATGAGTGAACTGGGACGTGAAACCGTTTCTGCCTATGCGGCTGCTAAGGGCGGTTTGAAGATGCTGACTCGTAATATCGCTTCCGAATACGGTCAATATAACATCCAGTGTAACGGTATCGGCCCGGGTTATATTGCTACTCCGCAGACGGCTCCGCTTCGCGAAACTCAACCGGATGGCTCACGTCATCCGTTCGATTCTTTCATTATCGCAAAGACACCGGCTGCCCGTTGGGGAACTCCGGAAGATTTGATGGGACCGGCTGTATTCCTCGCTTCCGATGCATCCGACTTCGTAAACGGTCATGTGTTGTATGTTGACGGCGGTATCCTGGCTTATATCGGAAAACAACCCTGATAATTTAGTATATAGTAAAGACAGTTGTCTTTATAGATAAAAAAGATTCCTTCCGGGAGAAATTCAAATTTCTTTCGGAAGGAATTTTATTTTCTACCGGATGGAACTAAAATCGGATTCCGATTACACTATGATGATTATTATAAGATAATAATTATCTTTGCATAAAAAGGAAATTGTATGACACTGATAAATAATCCATTCGTAACCAGTGGTTACATCGCTCCCGAATATTTTTGTGATCGCGAAAGGGAAACGGAAGAGTTGTCTCGTTGGCTGATCAACGAAAATAATGTGGCTATCATCTCTACCCGGCGTATGGGAAAGACCGGATTGATTCGACATTGTTTTCAATTGAATGAAATAAAGGAGAATTATTATACCTTCCTGATTGATATTTATGCGACTAAAACGCTCCGTGAGTTCGTTTTCCAGTTAGGAAAAGCGATTCTGACTACTTTAAAACCGAAAGGGCGGAAGGCATGGGAAGTGTTTGTTAATAGTTTGGTTTCTTTAAAGGCTGGCTTCTCATTGGATATGTCGGGAATGCCACAATGGAATTTGGAACTGGGAGATATCAAATCACCGGAAACTACTTTGGATGAAATCTTTCATTATCTGGCTGTATCCGATAAGCCTTGTGTTGTTGCAATCGACGAATTTCAACAGGTCGCTCAATATCCGGAAAAGAATACGGAGGCATTGCTACGTACTTATGTCCAGCATTGTAACAATGCTCATTTTATATTTGCCGGCTCACAACGTCATTTAATGGGAGAAATGTTCATTAGTCCTGCCCGTCCTTTTTATCAAAGTGTATCTATTTTACATTTGTCGGCAATCGATAAACAGAAATACATAGAGTTTGCACAACATCATTTCAGAATGGCACAAAAGAATATTGATGTTGCAGTCATTGATTCTTTGTATGATCGTTTTGAAGGAATCACCTGGTATCTGCAAAAAATATTGAATATTCTTTTTGCAATGACTCCGAAAGGAGAGGTTTGTAATAGCGAGATGATTGAACAGGCCGTGGACTTTATTTTGGATTCTTATTCCTTTACTTATTCCGAATTGCTTTATCAATTACCGGAAAAACAAAAAGAATTGATGATTGCCATTTGCAAGGAAGGAAAAGCAACGGCGCTGACTTCCGGGAAGTTTATCCATAAATATAGTTTGCCGTCGAGTAGTTCGGTTCAATCGGCACTAAAAGGATTGCTGGAGAAAGATTTCGTTACGAAAGAAGGAGCCTTTTATATGGTTTATGATCGCTTTTTCTCTTTGTGGCTAAAACGGAATTAAAAAAGCCGGGACTTATATCACTACAAATCCCGGCTGTCAAAATTAATGTGTGTCTTGTAAATAATAGGTTTTTAATTAAGGCTTTATTGATTTATTGAAAAACGGAATATCCTTTTCGTTATAATGGATTCTGTTCCATCAACGGATTGGCGTCCATTTCTTGTTTTGGGATCAGGAACAGAAGTTCTTTTGCTCCTGCTTCAAAGTAACCGGCTTTGTCCCAGAATGTTTCGTTATGTCCTTTGTTGCGTCTGTCCATAGCGATATTCAAACGTTTGATATCGAACAGGCGGAAACCGTCTCCCCACAGATCGCAACGGCGTTCCATCAAAATGTGCTGGATTAAAGCTTCACCTGTTACAGTCGGTTTCTGAGCTTCCGGATCACGATTTTTAGTCAGTTCAAAAATAACATCCTGTGCCTCTGTATCTTTATTCTGGCGCGCGAGAGCTTCTGCCTCGATCAGATACATTTCTCCGGATTTCATGTAGATGTAATCGTTAGTCCAGTCTCCGAAACCAGTGAATTTGTAGCCTACGCGGTCCTCATCAAACAATTGTTTACGCTGATCGGTATCCGCCATATAACCAATGATCTCCGTGCTTCCTAATTTGAAACTGCCCATCGAGGCATATCCTCCGAAATTAGGGTCTACATGTGAGAAGAAAGATGCATAACTAGTCTGTTGCTCATCGATCAAAAGGGCTCCCCAAATCCATTCGCTGTCATTCGAATCATTCCATCCATTTTTATAGTTGCTGGTCAACTCGTAGCCTTGACGTGCCTTGTTTGCCATATCGGCAGCAGTAGCCCAATCACCGGTAGTCAAAGCAAAACGGGCTTTGAAACCTTGTGCCACATTCAGGTTGATATGTGATTTGTTCGGACGGGATTCGTCTGATTCGGTCAGTAATGTTATTGCCTGATCGATGTCACTGAAGATTTGTTCATAAACCTCCTGAACTGTGGAACGGGGCTTGGATTCTCCGCTGTTATCCAATACCAATGGAACTCCCAGTTGGGTATTATTTCCATTATAATCATAGCGATAAGCGAACATTTGCACTAATTGCCAATAGGAGTAAGCCCTGTAAGCATATGCCTGTCCTTTAATATTTTTGACAAGACTTTCGTTTAATGCCGCATCGGAAGCATTGTCTACGTTTGCCAGGAGCAAATTGACATTATCGATAATATCGTAATAGTAGGACCAGGCAAATTCCAAATCAGCAGAGTTGATATTCCGGTTATTCAGATATTGATACCAGGAAACGAACCAGCCATATCCACGTTCCAATTGCAGATAATCATCCGCCATGAAATCAATAATGATATCGATAGATTTTTGACCGAACCGTCCGTGATTGTCATAATAAGCATACGTGGAACGGTGAATGCCATTCAGTGCAGTTTCCGCACCATTTACCGTAGAGAACAGGTCTTCGTCTGTAACACTGTTAGTCGGAACTCTTTCCAGATAGTCCTCGCCGCATCCCGAAGCCATCAGCAGGGATGAACAGATTATAATATAGGAAAATATTTTTTTCATTGCTTGATACATGTTTTAGAATGTGACATTAATACCTAAACTTACTACGCGATTCGGCACGTATGTATAATCGGCTGTTCCGTTGAAACTCTGTTGCGGATCCATACCTTTGCGTTTACTCAACAAGAACAGGTTATCGCCGGTCAGGAAAATCTTACAGTTCTTCATATCCAGTTTTTTCTGGATAGTTTTCGGTAACGTATAAGAAAGCGTTACGTTCTTCAGAGCCAGATAACTGGCATTTGTCAACCAACGTGAAGATGCTGCATTGGCAGCCGTATAGTTATTCTGCAAGCGGGGAACATCTGTTATGTCACCCGGTTTTTGCCAGCGGTCCAGAATATCCGTAGACCAGTGTGTACCAAATGATCCCGGATGCATCAAGCCCAGGTAATTGGAGTCGTACATCTGACCTCCGATCTGATAGCTGAAGAAAATGGATAAATCGAAGCCTTTATAACTAAAGCTGTTTGTGAAGCCACCATACAGGTCAGGTATAGCATCACCCATATAATAATAGCTGGCTGCATTCTGGTCTTTAGTTGTTTCACGGCCTGTTACATTGCCGTTGGCATCTTCAATATCTTTGTAATATAGAGCGCTACCATCTTCGGGGTCTACACCTGCATATTCACGTAACCAGAATTCATAAATAGAATGTCCTTCAGAAAGTTTTTTGGTTCCGTTAATGATCTCCTGTGCTTTGCCGTCAGAGTCTTTTGGCATCTTTGTGATTTTGTTTTTAAAGAATGTGGCGTTTAAGTCAAGGGCCCAGTGGAAATTGTCTTTTTTGAAAATATCGAATCCCAATGAAACTTCCAATCCGGTATTTCGCATGGTTCCGATGTTCTGCCACATATATTCGATACCGGTAGACTGTGGTCTCGGAGCTTTAAACAACAAGTTGCTGGATACACGGTTGAATACGTCTATTTCACCGCGAAGGAAGTCGAACATGGCAAACTCAGCACCAACATTCAAATTGGAGTTCTTCTCCCATTCCAGTTTTTTATTCAAAAGCTGGTTATGAACGGCACCGTTCAGAGTTCCGTTGTTTTTATCATCAAACGAATACAGGCTCTGCCATCCGAAATAGATCGGATCTCCCCATTCGTCCAGGATATTGTCGTTACCTTGCTGTCCGTAAGAAGCTTTCAGTTTTAGGTTGTCGATCCAATGGATATCTTTGATGAAATCTTCTTCACTCAAGCGCCAGGAAGCTCCCAATGACCAGAATGTACCCCAACGGGCATCTTTGTAAAAACGGGAGGTTCCGTCGTAACGGAATGAACCGGACAAATAGTACTTATTGGCATAATCATAATTTGCCTGGAACAGATAACCTTCCAAACTGTATTCGTTCGTGTAGGAAGTAGAACCTTCCGCTACGGAACCGGCAACGATTTCTGTTGTCGGAACAGTAAAACCTGTACGGGTAGCTTCCAGATAACGATATGTATACATATAGTTTTCATGTCCTCCCAGCAATGCCAAATTATGGTCTCCGAATGATTTGTTCCAGGTCAGGATCTGGTTGAATGTATATGAATTCTTTTTGATATAGTTCTTGGTAGAACGTCCGGATACGCCTTCAGCATCACCATACATATTATTTTGGTAAGTCGTTTTGTAGTCATTGCTGATATCTGTATTACCGGAAATTTTCAAGGTGAAATCTTTCAGGAATTTAATTTCAGCAGATACACGAGCGGAAATCATGTTACGTTCTGTAGAGCGGTCATCGAGCGGTAAGGTAACCATCAGGTTTGAATTGGGCGCATATTGGCGTGTATGGCCGGCCCAGGCATAAGGAGAATTACCTCCACCCATATCATACATAATATCACCGTTCGCATTTCTGACAATTTGTCCATTGCCGTCATATTGATAGATCGGATAGATCGGAGCCATCATACGTCCATAATAGAACGGATTGGTTGTATAAGAACCTTCTGCCAGGAAGCCGTTTTGCTTGGAAGTCGCACCGGATAAACCAGCATCGACTTTCAGCCATGAATTGATTTGGCTCGTTAATCCGACGCGTCCGGTGAAGCGTTCGAAATCAGACCATTTAACCATTCCTTCTTCATTTGTATAGGACGCAGAAGCAAAAAATGTAGAGTTCTGTCCACCTCCATTTACGGAGACATTATATTCTTGACGTAAAGCTGTACGTGATAACTCTTTATTCCAGTCGTCATTATATAACAGACGGGCGTTAGGATTCAGCTTTCCATCTGCTCCGATCAACTGGTCGTTTGCTACGTTATAGCTATTATATCCTCCTAATTTACCAACGATACCATTTTTATCGCCTCCGCTAGCCGTTGCAGCAGCTTGTTCGGGTGTATATCCATTGTTGTTTACCAATGCATTACGCCAGCCTTCCCACATTAATTCATAGTATTCTCCTGTGCTTACACGGTTGTATTCTGGAATTGCACGTGAAACGACACCTAAATTTACTTTTGCATTCAATTGAACCTTTCCGGAGGTTCCTTTCTTGGTCGTGATCATAACTACGCCATTTGCGCCGCGGGCTCCATACAAAGCTGCTGAAGTGGCATCTTTCAATACTGTGATACTGGAAATATCTTCTGTATTGATCGTGCTGATATCACCGTCGAACGGTGCACCGTCTACAACATATAACGGATCGTTCGATGCATTTACTGAGCCAACGCCACGGATTTGGATTTTTGCATTATCTCCCGGCATACCGGTACTTCCCGTTACCTGAATACCCGGAGCTGCACCTTCTAAAGCTTTTGTCAATGAAGCAGCCTGAAGATTTTCCAGTTTTTCAGTTTTGATATTTGCAGCGGAACCTGTAAATGAAGATTTTTTGGCTGTTCCGTAAGCAACGATCATAACTTCATCCAACTCGGTTGAAGCTGTGTTCAACACGACATGCATAATGTTTTGAACCGGAACTTCTTTTCCAACCATTCCAACATAAGAAAACATCAGAGTCTTTGTGGTGTTGGGAACTTCCAATGAAAAGGCACCGTTATGATCCGATACTGTGCCGATAGTTGTACCTTTCACTATTACAGAAGCACCAATAATGGGTTCATTGTCTTCTGCGGAAATAATGGTACCTGTTACTTGCCTCGTCTGAGCAATCACCATACTGATTCCTATAAATAGGAATAGCATTGCTAAAGTTAACTTTTTCATCATAGACATCTTATTAGGTTAATAAAAATATATTTTGCCAGAGTCTTTGAAGAACTATGTCTATAAATCAATGTTATAATACCAATT
>NZ_QUKD01000017.1:53646-54128 GCF_003480915.1 Parabacteroides sp. TM07-1AC
AGTCTTTGAAGAACTATGTCTATAAATCAATGTTATAATACCAATTTACGAGATGAGCAAAATGTTACCCAAAATGTTCGTTTTTGATCAGTAAGACATCATAGGGAGGAATATCTACCATCGCCTGGCGATAGTGCGGTTTACAATTTGACTTTTTACAATTTGTTTTTCTCATTGTACAATAAAAATATCTATATCGAAAAAAGAGCTATTAGCCGGTATGACGATTTTTTTTCATGATAATATTTCTTTTTGCATAAAAATAAATTGTAATTATGATATATTTGTTTAAATTGCACAGCTTTTCATAGTGAATTCAAAAATGACTATGGAAAAATAGCAGTTATAACCTTAAATCCTTACTAGTTTGAGCAAATAATGATTCAGTTCATATTAAATTCAGGATTTAGTCGATATAAGCTGAATATTACTTAAAAATAACTGTTAGCACGATTGTAAACATACAGAGTTCTTCAAAGACT
>NZ_QUKD01000018.1 GCF_003480915.1 Parabacteroides sp. TM07-1AC
AGTTCTTCAAAGACTTTGTCAATGTTTTTGTGTATGCTCTTCTTTATCTTTTATTATTAATGACTTCACATCAACAAAAACATCGGATACAAGCGTTTTCGTAGAGGCGGGAGATTGGCAGTAGATAAATTATTTGTCTGTAAGCGTCTGTAGCTGATGAAAATCCTGACTTATGGTTTAAAAGGGTTGAATTGTTATTGCCTGTTAGTGAATTATTTGCATTGACAAATTTATACAACTCTCCGTTATAATTTTTAATACATACGATTTTGTTACGGTATAAAATCGGTATATCATCTTTTTACTTTGAATATACAATGGCTAAATTTGCTAATGAAAACTCGTTTTAAACGAAGCATAATCTCGTTTAAAACGAAATTATTCTTGTTTAAAACGGGTTAAAGGTTCGTTTAAAACGAGATTTAGGCCGGCTGCAGTTGAAAATGGGGCAAAAAAAATCCCGAAATGAAAACACTTCGGGATTTCCTATATTATATAAGGTAGCAATTACTTGTTGTACTTGCTCCAGTCTACATTGTGCATGTCGCCGCTTGCTGCCAGTTCTTCGTGGAAAGCGAAGCAACATTTCAGGTTCTGCGGAGTATGGCCTTTCACACCCATTTCCAGATATTCTCTCAATAACGGCTTGTAATCCGGATGCACGCAATTGTCGATAATGCAGTTGGCACGTTCGATCGGAGATTTGCCACGCAGGTCGGCTACACCGTATTCTGTGATGATGATCTTCACGGAGTGTTCGCTGTGATCCAGGTGGGATACCATTGGAACGAAAGCACTGATCTTGCCTTCTTTTGCAGTAGAAGGTGTTGTAAAGATAGACAGCATAGCTGAACGGGTAAAGTCTCCTGAACCACCGATACCATTCATCATTCTTGTTCCTGATACGTGAGTAGAGTTGATATTACCGAAGATATCAGCTTCCAGCGCTGTGTTGATAGCGATCAGACCTAAGCGGCGGGCAACTTCCGGGTTGTTGGAAATTTCCTGCGGACGAAGAAGAATCTTGTCTTTGAAGAAATCGAGGTTTGCATAAATTTCACGGATCACTTCATTACTTACAGACAAAGAGCAACCGCTGGCAAATTTAACGCGGCCTTCTTTCATCAGGCTGATAACAGCATCCTGGATAACCTCAGTATATACATTGAATGCCGGAATTTCTTCGTTGGCTCCCATACAGCCTAAAACAGCATTGGCAACGTTGCCTACACCGCTCTGCAGAGGAACGAATTCTTTCGGCAGACGACCGGCTTTGATTTCGCTCACCAGGAAGTCGGCAACATTCTTACCGATAGCCATTGTAACGTCATCCAGCGGAGAGAACTTACCGCCTTCGTTCGGTTCTTCTGTTTTAACGATACCGACGATTTTGGCAGGATCAACCTTTACGTAAGGAGTCCCGATACGGTCTGACGGAGTATAAACAGGAATTTCACGACGATAAGGAGGATCTGCCGGTTCATAAATATCATGCATGCCGCGAATCTCTTTTGGGTGGCGGCTGTTCAATTCGATAATGATACGGTCAGCCATCCGGCAGATAGTCGGCAGGATACCGACACCGCTGGTAGGAACGATTTCACCGTCTTCCGTTACATCGGCAGCTTCGACGATCGCTACATCGATTTTTCCAAGGAAACCGTAGCGCAGGTCCTGTGCCAGTTCAGAAAGGTGCATATCGAAATACTGCGCTCCGTGTGAATTCAACAGTGCGCGGAGGTCTTTATTTGACTGATATGGAGTACGGAATTTGATTGCATTTGCACGTGCCAGTTCGCCGTCCAGTTTGTCGCCTGTAGAAGCTCCGGTAAACATACCGATCTGGAAAGGATTACCTTTTTCGTGTTCTTCCATCGCTTTTTTGGCAATGGCTCCCGGAACAACTTTCGGACATCCGGCAGGGGTGAAACCACTGAATCCTACGTTATCATCGTGATGTACGAACGAAGCAGCTTCTTCAGCTGTGATGAATTTTAAAGCCATGATATTATTTTTTTATATTAGATAAATACTTGTTAGTCAGCTAAACGGCTGCAAAGGTATTAAAAAAGAATATAGATCAATACTTACGGTTAAGTATTTCTGAGTAAATAACAGCTTTTCTTAACTCTTCAGCGTTATTGAACTCAATATCTTCTAAAAGGGCATGTTCCTCTTCGGTCGGAAAATTCGTGATCGGGGATGAACTGACTTTGGATTTGTGGATTTCCTGTTCGGCAGCCAGGAAAGGATTCGGTTGCCGTATCTCTTTTTTCTTTTTCTTTTTTTCTTTCTTTTCAGGAGGAGTGGTAGCCTCTTCCAGTATTTCCCAAAAGCCTTTGCCAGAGGGAGCATGCTCCTCTTTAGCAGGCTCGTATTCAGGTTGGCCCAGCACCTGAGTCGGGCGCTTTTTCTTGTTCTTTGAACTGAATAAACCGCTCACTGCTGCAACTATCAGGAAAACAATATAGATCCAATCGCCTAAGTTATCCATAACTTTTGATTATTTTTGCAGTCCAAATGTAGGAATAATAATTGAATAGTGAAAGAGAAGAGTAATAGAAACGGTATAAAAGTAAATAAGGGTAACTTCACAGCCACCCTTATTCGATTTAACCAAAACCTTAACTATGAAAAAATTTACGTTTTTCGTATGCAAATATAGCTCTCAGATTTGAACTGTGCAAACCTTTGGGGGTTTATTTTTATAGAATGTAAGATTTTAAATTTTATTAACAAGGACGAAATGACGAATCAGGAAAATGGCGCAGACTTAAAATCTGCAGCCGGATTTGAGGAGAAAAAATTGTTCATCGAGACCTACGGGTGCCAGATGAATGTGGCGGACAGTGAGGTAGTCGCTTCCATAATGAAAATGGACGGATATGCCCTGACTGACAAAATTGAAGAAGCGGATGCTGTTTTCGTGAATACCTGCTCTGTGCGTGATAATGCAGAACAGAAAATTTACGGAAGGCTACAGTATTTCCAGTCGCTTAAACGTAAAAAGAAGTCGCTGATTATCGGTGTACTGGGGTGTATGGCCGAACGGGTGAAGGAAGAATTGATCCATGTGCATCATGCAGACCTGGTTGTCGGACCGGATTCTTATATGGATCTGCCGAATCTGATAGGAGCAGTGGAGCATGGTGAAAAAGCAATCAATGTGGAACTGTCTACGCAGGAGACCTATAAAGATGTCATGCCGCTGAAATTGGGAGGCGTGCATATATCCGGTTTTGTGTCGATCATGCGCGGATGCAATAATTTCTGTACTTATTGTATTGTACCCTATACCCGTGGTCGTGAGCGTAGCCGCGATGTGGAGAGTATCCTGAATGAGATACGCGATATGCGTGACAAGGGTTTTAAGGAAGTGACCCTGCTGGGACAGAATGTAAATTCTTATGCTTTTGAAAAAGAGGATGAAACTGTTACTTTCCCGATGTTGCTGGAACGCGTGGCTTTGGAGGCTCCCAATATGCGTATCCGTTTTGTGACATCTCATCCGAAAGACATGAGTGACGATACGCTTCGTGTGATTGCCGCCCATAATAATATATGTAAGTACATACATCTGCCTGCCCAGTCGGGAAGTTCGAAGATACTGAAGGTGATGAACCGGAAATATACCCGCGAATGGTATCTGGACCGTATCGCAGCCATCCGCCGCATCGTTCCCGAAGCGTCTATTGCCACGGACTTGTTCTGCGGCTTCCATTCGGAAACGGAAGAGGATTACCAGGAGACACTTTCACTGATGCGTGAAGTGAGGTATGATGCGGCTTTCCTGTTCAAATATTCGGAACGACCGGGAACATATGCAGCCAAGCATCTTCCGGATACCGTATCGGAAGAAGAGAAAGTACGCCGTTTGCAGGGAATGATCGACCTGCAGAATCAGTTATCCGAAGAAAGCAACCTGCGCGATATTGGCAAGGAGTTCGAAGTCCTGATCGAAGGGTTCTCCAAACGTTCACGTGAACAGTTGTTCGGTCGTACCAGCCAGAACAAAGTGGTTATTTTCGATAAGAAAAATTATAAAGTCGGACAGTTTGTGAAGGTACGGATCACCCGGGCTTCTTCAGCCACCTTATTTGGTGAACCGGTAGAATGATCTGTGTGAACAGGCAGGTTTGTAAATGGTTAAATAATCGTAATCCGCTGTCTGTCTCACAATTTATTCGTTCTTTTGCAGAAAAATTGGGAGGTATGCGCTCTGTGCGTATCTCCCCAATTTATTGAATAATAATAAGGTTACGTCTGATGGCTGAAAATAATAAGGTAAACTCGGTTTCTTTCTTTAATTCTCGTCTTACATCTATTATAAGTATAGCCCTGGTATTGTTTTTACTCGGGTTGATTCTGTTGATGGGACTGCTGGGGAATCAGTTATCGGTTTATGTGAAGGAAAATATATCCTTTTCCATTGTTTTGAAAGATAACCAGAAGGAGGCCGACATCAAGAAGATGCAGAAAAGCCTGGACGCACTTCCTTTTATTAAATCCACAGAATACATTTCGAAAGAACAGGCTGCGAAAGAACTGGAAGAAGAACTGGGAGAAAATCCCGAGACTTTCCTGGGCTTTAACCCTCTGCAAGCTTCTATAGAAGTAAAGTTGCATTCCGAATATGCCAATCCGGACAGCCTGCAGCATATTGAAAAGAAAATTAAAACATATACATCCGTTTCTGACCTGCTCTATCGTAAGGATATGATGCAGATGGTGAACGATAATATGAAACGCCTGGGCATTATCCTGCTTACGCTGGCAGTTATGCTGATGGCTATATCGTTTGTCCTGATCAGTAATACGATCCGTTTGCTGATCTATTCCAAACGTTTTTTGATCCATACGATGAAACTGGTCGGGGCTACTTCCGGTTTTATCAGGCGTCCTTTTGTCCGCTATAATGTCGTTAGCGGTATTTTTGCGTCCATCCTGGCAATATTCATGCTGACCGGTTCGTTATATTATTTACAGCACGAATTGGACGGTTTTATTCAGCTTTTGGATGTGAAGGCTTTGCTGGTGGTTTTTGGAGCAGTGTTCTTGCTCGGAATCCTGTTGTCGGTGACGGCTACCGTGTTGGCTGTAAACAAGTACCTCCGTATGGGTGTTGATAAGTTGTATTATATATAATAAACAGAAAAGATGGCTAAGAGAGATTTTGCTTTCGGAAAAGAGAATTTTATTCTGATCGCAGTTGCTGTGGCAGTGATCATTATTGGTTTTATGTTGATGAGTGGGGGTGGTTCTGCCGATACAACCAGTTTTAACCCGGAAATATTCAGTACACGTCGTATTGTAGTTGCTCCGGTAGTAACGATGATCGGTTTCGGCCTGATGATTGTAGGAATCCTGAAAAACAGCAAAAATAAAGAGGCGGTAGAATGAGTTGGTTTGAAGCCTTGGTGCTGGGGATCGTACAGGGACTGACAGAGTATCTTCCTGTAAGCAGCAGCGGACATCTGGCAATCGGATCGGCGCTGTTCGGAATTGAAGGAGAAGAGAATCTGGCTTTTACAATCGTAGTCCACGTGGCTACGGTATTTAGTACATTAGTGATACTCTGGAAAGAGATCGAATGGATATTCCGCGGATTGTTCAAGTTTCAGATGAACAGTGAAACACGCTATGTGATCAATATCCTGATTTCTATGATACCGATCGGTATTGTCGGAGTATTTTTCAAAGATACAGTCGAAGCGATCTTCGGTTCGGGTTTGCTGATAGTCGGTTGCATGTTGCTGGTAACGGCGGCATTACTGTCTTTCTCCTATTATGCAAAACCCCGGCAGAAAGAAAATCTTTCGATGAAAGACGCTTTTATTATCGGTTTGGCTCAGGCTTGTGCCGTTCTGCCCGGACTTTCACGTTCCGGAACAACGATCGCTACAGGTTTGCTGCTGGGTAATAATAAAGCTAAACTGGCTCAATTCTCTTTCCTGATGGTTATTCCCCCGATTCTGGGTGAAGCCCTGCTGGATGTGTTGAAGCTGGTAAAGGGCGAAGATATTGCCGGAGATATTCCGACGCTTTCGCTGGTTGTCGGTTTTGTAGCTGCTTTCCTTTCCGGTTGTCTGGCTTGTAAGTGGATGATCAATATCGTGAAAAAAGGAAAGCTGATCTACTTTGCTATTTATTGTGCGATAGTCGGGCTGATCACTATTGCATGTACATTGATGAAGTAATATAGAATGGATTTTATAGCAGGAGAGGTTTTATATTTTAACAAGCCGCTGACGTGGACTTCGTTCGATCTGGTGAACAAGTTCCGTTATAAATTATCGCGGAAGCTGAAAGTAAAAAAGATAAAAGTCGGACATGCGGGAACGCTGGATCCGCTGGCTACCGGGGTCATGATCGTTTGTACCGGGAGGGCAACCAAGCGGATCGATGAATTTCAGTACCAGACTAAAGAATATGTGGCAACCCTGAAACTCGGGGAAACGACACCTTCGTTTGATCTGGAGAAAGAGATAGATGCCGTATATCCGACGGAACATATTACCCGGGAGATGGTAGAGGATGTGCTGAATTCGTTTGTAGGGACGATCCAGCAGATCCCTCCTGTTTTTTCGGCCTGCAAAGTGGATGGGAAGCGTGCCTATGAACTGGCACGTAAAGGTGAAGAAGTGGAGTTGAAGTCAAAGACGCTGGTGATCGACGAGATGGAACTGTTGGAATGCAGCCTGCCGGTCATTAAAATCCGTGTGGTATGCAGTAAGGGTACTTATATCCGTGCTTTGGCGCGTGATATCGGCGTTGCTCTGCATTCGGGAGCCCATCTGATCGGATTGGAGCGTACCCGGATCGGAGATATTACATTGGATAAATGCATGAATCCGGAAGATATCGATGCTTTTCTGGATGAAGCGGTTGGAGATCGTGTGGCTGATGAAGCCGGAGCGACTTCGATAGAAAAATGATAAGAATAAAAGAAAATAAATAAAGTAACATTATGAAGCTATCTAAATTCAAATTTAACTTACCGCAGGAACAGATCGCTCTTCATCCCGCAAAGAACAGAGATGAATCCCGGTTGATGGTTGTACACCGTAACACCGGAGAGATCGAGCACAAAGTCTTTAAAGACCTGTTGGAATATTTTGGAGAAAAAGATGTATTCATCTTCAACAACACGAAAGTTTTTCCTGCCCGTCTATATGGTAATAAGGAAAAGACCGGGGCACGTATCGAAGTGTTTTTGCTGCGTGAGCTGAACGAAGACCTTCGTCTTTGGGATGTGTTGGTTGATCCGGCCCGTAAGATCCGTATCGGTAATAAACTTTATTTCGGAGAGGATGATTCGATGGTTGCCGAAGTGATCGACAATACAACGTCACGCGGCCGTACTCTGCGTTTCCTGTATGACGGAAACCATGATGAGTTCAAGAAGGCATTGTATGCGCTGGGAGAGACTCCGCTGCCTAAATATATCGATCGCCCGGTAGAAGCGGACGACGAAGACCGTTACCAGAATATCTTCGCCAAGGAAGAAGGTGCGGTAGTGGCTCCGGCTGCCGGTCTGCATTTCAGTCGCGAATTGATGAAGCGTCTGGAGATCAAAGATTGCCGCTTCGCTTTCCTGACAGTTCATTCCGGATTGGGTAATTTCCGTGAAATCGATGTGGAAGACCTGACCAAGCATAAGATGGATTCCGAACAGATGATCGTGAATGCAGACGTTGTGGATATCGTAAATACAGGCAAGGACGACGGTCGCCAGATCTGTGCTGTCGGAACTTCCGTGATGCGTGCGGTAGAGACGGCTGTAAGCACGGACGGGCATCTGAAAGAGTTTGAAGGATGGACGAATAAGTTCATTTTCCCTCCTTACGATTTCAGTGTGGCTACCAGCATGATCACCAACTTCCATATGCCGTTGTCTACGCTTCTGATGATGACTGCTTCATTCGGCGGATATGACCTGATCATGGATGCTTATGAGGTGGCATTGAAAGAAGGATACCGTTTCGGTGCTTATGGCGATGCAATGTTGATCATTTAAGACGTACGTTTATGGCTATTGCATACCTGGCTTTAGGTACGAATATAGGAAATAGAAGACGGAATATGATAACAGCCGCTGCGCTGTTAGCTGAAAGGGTGGGAGATGTTCTCGCCCTTTCCGGTTTTTATGAAACCGAACCCTGGGGATTTCAGTCGGAGAATACGTTCCTGAATGCCGCTTTACGGCTCGAAACCTCTTTATCCCCGCTGGAGCTGCTGAAAGCGACCCAGCAGATAGAGGTGGAAATGGGACGTACGCAGAAAAGCAACGGTACTTATCATGACCGCATCATCGATATCGATATTCTGCTGTATGACGATCTGATCCTGCAGACGCCGGAACTGACATTGCCGCATCCGTTGATGCAGGATCGCCGGTTCGTGATGGAACCGTTACTTGAAATAGCTCCGAGCGTGGTTCATCCGGTGTTTAAAAAGACAATTGTATCCCTGATCCGGGAACACAACATTTTGTAACTTCATACTGTTTTCAAATAGAACTATAAAAGATAAAGCAATGAATGACATAGAAAAGATCCTGACCGGTGGAGGAATGGTTTTCAAGAAGAAAGCCTCAGAAGAAAATGTCGGTGAAAAAAAAATAAAATACTCTGATTTTCTGAAAGGTACACATAAATCGGGTTCGGCAAAGATGAAAGCCGAATACAAGTATAAAAAAGCACTTCGTAACACAAAGAAGAAAAAATAATTGTCAATTATCAATTATCAATTGTCAATTATTTATATCTTTGCCTCCGAATTGATGTGGATAGATTTGTATTGCTTGCAACCACAGGAAAAAATGCTAAAAACAAGTTCTTTTCTTAGCCGTTCCGGCGAACAGATTCCTTCCATTATCAATTCATTATTAATAATCGATTGTCTGTTGTTGATTGATTCTAGGTATGTCTGATATCTAATTCTCAATTTTCAATTTTCAATTTTCAATTAAAAAGTAATGAGTTATTTATTCACCTCCGAATCGGTGTCCGAAGGGCACCCCGATAAAGTAGCCGATCAGATATCGGATGCTTTGCTGGATGAGTTTCTTGCCTATGACAAGAACTCGAAAGTTGCTTGCGAAACCCTTGTTACAACCGGACAGGTTGTCTTGGCTGGAGAAGTTAAATCAAGTGCTTATGTAGACGTGCAGGAAGTGGCACGCGGTGTGATCGAAAAGATCGGTTACACGAAGAGCGAGTATCAGTTTGAAGCCAAATCGTGCGGCGTATTCTCTGCTATCCATGAACAGAGCGGTGATATCAACCGCGGTGTTGAACGCGAAGACCCTTACAACCAGGGTGCGGGTGACCAGGGAATGATGTTCGGATATGCAACGAATGAAACTGAAAACTACATGCCTCTGGCTCTCGACCTTTCACACAGTTTGTTGTGGGAGCTGGCAGACATCCGCAAGAACGAGAACGAACTGATGCCTTACCTCCGTCCGGATGCAAAGAGTCAGGTTACTATTGAATATGATGACAACGGCAAGCCGTTGCGCATCGATACGATCGTTGTTTCTACGCAGCACGATGAGTTTATCGGTCCGAAAGGCATCAGCCAGGAGGAAGCCGACATCGCTATGCAGAAGAAGATTGCAGCTGATGTGAAGAAGATCCTGATTCCGCGCGTAAAAGCCCAGTATCCGGCTCATGTGCAGGCTTTGTTCAACGACGATATCATCTATCATGTCAATCCGACCGGTAAGTTTGTGATCGGCGGCCCTCACGGTGACACAGGTCTGACAGGACGTAAGATCATCGTGGATACATACGGTGGAAAAGGAGCCCACGGCGGTGGTGCATTCTCCGGAAAAGACCCTTCGAAAGTGGACCGTTCCGCTGCCTATGCTGCCCGTCATATTGCGAAAAACCTGGTGGCTGCCGGTGTTGCTGATGAAATGCTCGTACAGGTTTCTTATGCGATCGGTGTAGCCAAACCGATGAATATTTTCGTCAATACGTTTGGACGTGCCAATGTGAAACTGTCGGACGGCGAGATCGCAGAGAAGATATGGAATCTTTTCGATATGCGTCCGAAAGCAATCGAAGAGCGTCTGAAATTGCGTAATCCGATCTATTTGGAAACAGCTTCTTACGGACATATGGGACGTAAGCCGGAGCTTGTTACCAAGACATTTACTTCCCGTTATAACCCGGAACCTACTATTTGCGAGGTGGAGTTGTTTACCTGGGAGAAACTGGATTATGTGGATAAAGTAAAAGAAGCATTCGGACTCTGATATCCGGATAACAATAAGAGGGAGCGGTTATAACGTGAGTTATAATCGCTTTTTTTTGTTTATAAACCAAGAATTTAGTCCTTTATGAAATCTTTTTATTTATAAATCCCTATATTTGGCATCTAAGTAATCCCTAAATCTAAATCTTATGCGTAGAATTATTCAGCTTCTCTCGCTCGCCATGATTATATTACTGGCGGCAGCATGTAAGGAGACCTCTCCGTTCAAGTACGAGTCGGTCCCTAATGATCCCATGAAAGCACGTATCTATACGCTGGATAACGGCTTGAAAGTGTATTTGACCGTGAACAAAGAGACCCCGCGTATTCAGACTTACATTGCTGTCAGGGTGGGCGGAAAAAATGACCCGGCTGAAACGACCGGGTTGGCACATTACTTTGAACATCTGATGTTTAAGGGTACACAAAAGTTCGGAACTCAGAACTATGAGGCGGAAAAACCGCTGCTCGACCAGATCGAACAACTGTTTGAAGTATACCGGAAGACTACGGATGAGGCTGAAAGGAAAGCTATCTACCATCAGATCGACAGCGTATCCTATGAAGCATCCAAATATGCGATTCCCAATGAGTACGATAAGTTGATGTCGGCTATCGGAGCCAACGGAACCAACGCCTATACGGGATTTGACATGACTGTCTATACGGAAGATATCCCTTCCAATCAGATAGACAACTGGGCTAAAATCCAGGCAGACCGTTTTGAGAACAACGTGATCCGCGGCTTCCATACGGAACTGGAGACTGTCTATGAAGAAAAGAACATGTCTCTGACCAGCGATGGCCGTAAGGTGTATGAAGCTGTACTGAGTGCTCTTTTCCCGGATCATCCGTATGGAACACAGACTGTTTTGGGAACTCAGGAAAATCTGAAAAATCCGTCTATCACCAATATCAAGAACTATCATGCTACTTGGTATGTGCCCAATAATATGGCAATCTGTATGTCAGGTGATTTTGATCCGGATAAGACGATTGAGGTGATCGATAAATATTTCGGTCATCTGCAGCCGAACCCGAATTTACCGAAATTGCCGGTGACTCACGAATCGCCGATCAAAGCACCGGTTGTAAAAGAAGTGTTGGGCGTAGATGCTGAAAATGTGACTTTGGGATGGCGTTTTCCGGGCGCATCGTCTCCGGAAGAAGATTTGCTGAACCTCACCGGCGAGATCGTGAATAACGGCAAAGCAGGTTTGTTGGATGTGGATCTGGTTCAGCAGCAGAAAGTGCTGAGTTGTTACGCCGGAACATATGGTATGGCCGATTATAATGCTTTTGTAATGAGTGGCCGTCCGAAACAGGGACAAACCCTGGATGATGTAAAAGACCTTTTCCTGGCAGAGATAGAGAAACTGAAAAAGGGTGATTTCGATGAAGGATTACTGGAAGCGGCGATCAATAATTATAAGTTGATGCAGATGTATCGGCTGGATAATAACAACAGCCGTGCGGATATGTTCGTTTCTGCATTCATAAACGGGGTGGACTGGAAAGATGAGGTAGCCCAGTTGGATCGTTTGAGCAAGGTTACCAAACAGCAGATTGTCGAGTTTGCCAATAAGTATTTCGGAGATAATTATGCCTTAATCTATAAAAGAGAAGGAAAGGACCCGAATGAAAAGAAAATCGACAAGCCTAAAATTACTCCTATCGTAATGAACCGTGACAGTTCGAGTGTATTCCTCAAAGAGATACAGGCTGCCGAGGTGGCTCCGATAGAACCGGTCTTTCTGGACTATGACAAGGATTTGCAGAAGCTGACAGCCAAATCGGATATTCCTGTCCTTTACAAACAGAACATGACGAACGATATTTTCTCTCTGATGTATGTCTTTGAGATGGGCACCAACAACGATAAGGCGATGGGTACGGCTTTTGAATACATGAAATATCTGGGAACTTCAAAGAAAAGCCTGAAAGAGATCAATGAAGAATTTTATCGTCTGGCATGTTATTTCAACGTTTTCCCCGGCTCGGACCGTACATATGTCATGCTGGAGGGATTGAAAGAAAATATGCCGAAGGCAATGGCTCTCTTTGAAGAAATTTTGGCGGATGCCCAGGTGGATAAAGACACTTATGGTAATTTGGCTGCTGATATTCTGAAAAAACGGGCGGATGCCAAATTGAACCAGGGACAGAATTTCAACAAACTGATCCAGTATGCCATCTGGGGGCCGCAGTCTCCGTCTACGCATGTCCTGACCACTGCCGAGTTACAGCAGATGGATCCTCAGGAGCTGGTTGACCGTATCCGCAAGATAAATACCTACGAACATAAGATCCTGTATTATGGTCCTGAAAAAACACAGGCATTGCTGGATATCGTTAATCAGTATCATAATGTTCCGGAGAAACTGGCTCCTGTTCCGGCAGCAACCGAGTTCAAACAACAGGAAACACCGGAAAATAAAGTGCTGTTGGCTCAATACGATGCCAAGCAGATTTATTTCTCTGCTGTATCCAACCGGGGAGAGAAATTCGATCCGTCCGTTCAGCCCACATTGAACATGTATAACGAATATTTCGGTGGTGGCATGAATGCTATCGTTTTCCAGGAGATGCGTGAAGCCCGTGGTCTGGCTTATTCTGCCGGGGCATTCCTGATCACTCCTTCCAAATTGAAATATCCGTATGTATACCGTACGTTTATTGCCACCCAGAATGACAAGATGATCGATGCGATGAAAGCATTCGATGATATCATCAACAATATGCCGGAATCGGAGAAAGCGTTTAATCTGGCAAAAGACGCTCTGATAACCCGTATGCGTACTGAACGTATTACGAAATCGGGCGTGTTATGGTCATATCTGAATGCTCAGGATTTGGGATTGACTACCGACAGCCGGAAGGAACTGTATGAAAAAGTCCCGTCCATGACTTTGGCGGATATTAAAGCATTCCAGGAAAAATGGGTGAAAGGACGTAAATATACGTATTGTGTTCTGGGAGATGAAAAAGATCTGGATCTGAAATCCCTGGGCCAGTACGGACCGATTACCAAACTGAGTAAAGAGGAGATATTCGGGTATTAAATAAAAAAACTCCGGTCATTCGACCGGAGTTTTTTGTTATCCTTCTTCTTGTTGCATTTCTATTTCCTTCACTTTCCGGAATAGGTCGGAAGCGAAAATAAAGTCATTCAGTGCTTTATTGTTGGAGGTGATAACCTGTTCTTTCGTGCCCTGCCATTCTTTTACGCCTTCCTTGATGAAGATGATGTTTTCTCCGATATTCATTACGGAGTTCATGTCGTGGGTGTTGATAACGGTCGTCATCTTATATTCCGTCGTAATATCATGAATCAGGTCGTCTATCAGTAACGATGTTTTCGGGTCCAGTCCGGAGTTCGGCTCGTCACAGAAAAGATACTTCGGGTTCAGCGCAATCGCACGGGCAATGGCTGCACGTTTCATCATACCGCCGCTGATCTCCGACGGGTATAAATGTTCTGCTTCCGAAAGGTTGACACGTTCCAGGCAAAACATAGCCCTCTTTTCTCTTTCCTTAGAGGAGTCTTTTGAGAACATGTTAAGTGGAAACATGACATTCTCCAGAACAGTCATACTGTCAAACAGGGCGGATCCCTGGAACAGCATTCCCATTTCCCTGCGTAGCATGTTCAGTTCCAGTTTATTCATGGATGTCAGGTCTCGTCCGTCATACAGTATTTCTCCCGAATCCGGTTTCATTAAGCCGATAATGTTCTTGATCAGAACGGTTTTACCCGAACCGCTTCGTCCGATGATCAGATTCGTCTTTCCTGTTTCAAAGACAGCGCTGATATTATTCAATACCTTACGGCCCTCAAACGATTTCGTTATATTTTTTACTTCTATCATTTTTTACGTAAGCATTAAATGGGTTAATATTACGTCTGCGAGCAGAATCATGATGCTGCTCATTACCACTGCATTCGTACTCGCTTTACCGACTTCGAGTGCTCCTCCTTTCACATAATAACCGAAATAAGCGGCTATGGATGAGATAATGAAAGCGTAAACGACAGATTTAATAATAGAATACCAGATATAGAATTCATTGAAATAAAATTGCAATCCATATTCGAAAGAGGCTGGTGTCATACCCGTACCTGTCGAATGACTGGCAGCAATACCTCCCAGGATACCTGTGAACATACTGAATATAACCAGTACCGGTATAAAGATCATCAGGCCGGCAATCTTCGGCATGATCAGGAAATTCGCCGAATTGACACCCATGATCTCCATCGCGTCTATCTGTTCCGTGACACGCATCGTTCCGATCTCGGAAGCGATATTACTGCCGACTTTACCGGCGAGGATCAGACACATGATAGAAGATGAAAATTCCAGCAGGATAATTTCACGGGTCGTATATCCGATCGTGAATTTCGGGATCAGCGGAGAACTGATGTTCAGTGAAATCTGAATGGCGATAACCGTACCGATAAAGACTGAGATAATAATTACAATCCAAAGCGAATCGACTCCCAGTTTATAAATTTCTTTTATCAATTGTTTGAAGAACATGCTCCATCTGTCAGGGATCGATAAGGATTTCCCCATCAACATGACATATTCTCCCATTCTTTGTAATGCTTTGTTCATTATTTTATTGATTACTTATCTGTTCCAGTCTGCAAATATAACTGAAATATGTCAACAACAGTTCACGGTTTATGATTTTATAGCTTACTAAACTGTCGACCATCCACCCGTAATTTTCAATTTTCAATTCTCAATTTTTAATTTCTTCAAGTCAGATACCGTGTACTTTCATCCATGCTCGCCTGTATCGGGTAGGAAAGGACGAAGCTGTTGCCCTGGAAATATTTGTTCAGATATCCGGGGATACGCGGCATTACGGGATCGTAAGACAGTCCTTCTTTCCGGCTGAATATCACCCACATGCTGTCGTCTGCTTTCACATCCCGGAAGACAATCAGGAAATCGTCCCAGTCGCTGAAGTTCGTATACGATATTTCGCCGGCTCTTTTGGCAAAGACTTTTTTTATCGCTTTCAGCGTGTCTTCCGAGCCGTAGAATACCACTTTGGCTCCGGTGTTCTGCAACACGTTCCATATCCGGTTCATGATCGCTATAAAGCCGATTTCTTTTTCTGCCTGGTCCGGTATGAGAATCAGATGGCGCTTGATGGTGGCGAGCGGTTGTACGGGCTTGTAGATAAAGGTGGTAACACTGCTGTGTTGTAATACGTTTTCAACGATATTGCCCAGGAAGGCTGCCGGAATATCCTTTTCTTTATGCAGTCCGAGAACCAGGTCGGTTATCTCCCGTTCCTTTACTACGCTGGTGATGGCATTGGAGATGCTCAGGTCGTAGCGGAGCAACCCTTTCAGTCTCGTGTCGGTAGCTGCTGCCGTATCGATAGCTGTTTGTAACACCCGTTTGGACGCTTTCAGTGTCTTGTCGTCCGAACTTTGGTTGTCAATGACTTTCATGGCATATAAGCCGCTGGTGTTTGTTTTCGATTTAACGGCGAGGCTGAGGTTGACCAGTTCTTCTACCGTCTCTTCATTGCTGACAGGTATCAGGATATGTTCGTCTTTCGTTTCATTCTCTTCCGTTTCTTCTTCTGATTCTTTTATGGCGATATTATGTGCCCCCTTTTGTGCGGAGAAAGAGGCAATTGCACAAGTCACCAGGATCATCAGGATCGTTCCGTTCAGGACGCTCTCGTTCAGAAGGCGGATAGGATCTCCATTAGCATCGGTCCCGAGGATCACATTATATCCGACCATGACAGCTGCCAGGGTTGCCGCCGCCTGTGCATTGCTCAACCCGAAGATGACGCTTCGCTGGTCTACCGACAGCCGGAATGTTTTTTGTGTCAGCCACGCGGCTGCATATTTGGCAGCCGTAGCGACAACGATCATCACTATGCCGACCTTGATCGTCTCGAAGCTGGTAAAGAAAGCCCTGTAGTCGATCAGCATGCCGACGCTCAACAGGAAGAACGGAATAAAGATCGCATTACCGACAAACTCGACCCGGTTCATCAGCGGCGAGCTTTGCGGTATCAGCCTGTTCAGTGCCAGTCCGGCGAGGAATGAGCCGATGATCGCTTCCATCCCTGCCAACTGTGCCAGGAATGCCCCGAAAAAGACCATCGCCAGTACGAAGATATACTGTGAGATATTATCATGTACCCGTTTAAAGAACCATCGTCCGATAAAAGGAAATACCAGCAGGACTATCAATGCGAAAACAACGATGGAAATACCCAGGCGTATCCAAAAAGCATCATCGGCATTCCCTGTTGCCATTCCAACGATGATGGTCAGCACCAATAAAGCCAGTGTATCCGTGATCATGGTTCCCCCGACAGTGATACTGACCGCGTTGTTTTTACTGATTCCCAGTTTGCTGATGATCGGATAGGCAATCAATGTATGTGAGGCGAACATGCTGGCAAGCAATACGGATGTCTCCATGCTGAATTTAAGTACCCATAATCCTACCGCCGTTCCTAATATCATAGGAATAAGGAACGTGTACATTCCGAAAACGAGGCTTTTCCCGCTATTCTTCTTGAAGTCACCCATGTCGATTTCCAGCCCTGCCAGAAACATGATATAAAGCAAGCCTGCCGTACCCGACAGAATGATGCTGCTGTCGCGCAAAACAAGGTTAAACCCGTTTGGTCCGATAATCGCGCCGGCAATGATCAGCCCCAGCAGAGGCGGTACTTTAAGTTTGTTCAACAGGAGCGGAGCCGCCAGGATGATCAGCAGTATCAGCAGAAACTTCAATACCGGATCTGCCAGCGGCAGTGTGAAATCTATGTTCGAGAGTAGTATCATATCGACGGAGGTTTAGTTTATTCAATGTTTTCGTTAGACTATTTACATGTCCTGCATTGACAAGCCTTTTATTTCCAATGTGTAATGCGATAATTGTTTTTTTATGGAGGCAACTTTCTCATATAGGCGAGCTATATTGATCTTATTTGGATTTCGCTTAACTTCAGCTATCAATGCCTTCCCTTCAAAACGGTTGAGGGCGATAAGATCGATTTCATGCACATCTTAATTTAATCCCCGTTAATTTAATGGCCATTACATTAACGGCTGTTACAAAGGTAAAAGAAAGGATGTAGAATAACAAATTTTACGGCGACAAAAATGGCTGTATGTCCTTGTGAAACGGTTAAATCCGAATTATTCGAATCAAATAATTCAAATGAAATAATTATAACAGCATATGATGCAAGAGATGTTTCTGTCTGCTGCCCGTCCTTTTTATCATAGTGCGGATTATTTTGTGTGGATAAATCAGTGGATAAATCAAATGTATGGGAATAAAGCTATTTTGGCTTGAATCTGAAATTTCGCGGCGGTTATTTTCGCCGCCGCGAAATTTCAGATTTACACTGAACGTATATACATTGTCTGTTTACCTCCGCCGATCTGTATCAGTTTGTTGCTGTTTATCAGTTGTTTCAAGTCGTTTAGCGCTATGAACTGATTACAACGGTTCAGCTTCATGCAGGTACTACGATTAATGCATTTGTTTTCTTCCACTTCAGTCATGATATTCTTCAGGCGTTGTTCTTGCGGGAGCTTTTCCGTATTCGTTTTTTTCACCAGTTCGAGTCCGGCTTCCCGTACCTGTTCTTTCAGAGAGGTTGCACAACGGAAACTGACGGAATCTATTTCTGCCTGTACCTTGTTTTTACCGTTTTCATCGGTGGTTATTTTACTTTTCAGTGTAGGGGTAAAGTAACCCAGTCCATCCAGTTCTATACTGTTCCCTTCCGACAGACAGAATCCCATCCAGAAGTTCAAAGCTTCTAATACCCCTTTTACATCAGCCGAAGAAATGGTACTCGACATCGAGATCATTTTACACATATACTTTGTGTCGAGTGTCCCTTGTGAAATGATGCGTGCATGGGGAACTTGTTTATCCTCCCTGTCTCCCGGAACCGGAGTTTTGTACCAACCGAATTTTAAACTCATTGTTATCGTGTTTTAAATTAATACCAGCCAAACCCAATTTTCATCCCGAACAATGAATCGTTCTATAAATATCGAATGAAAGTAGAACGATTACCAAGTGAAAGAAACATATATGTGTTCTATTCGTTTGATATATGTTAAACGTATATTTGATTGAATACAAATATACAGCAGAAAGGAAGGAATTGTACCGAGGGATAGCATCTTTCTGATAAATATAGGGTACTTGTGACTCAAGTAGCTTCTTCGTACCTTGTTTTTAGTGATGGCATTAATGGTAAATCCCGGCAATAATGGAGAAAATGTCTGCCAG
>NZ_QUKD01000019.1 GCF_003480915.1 Parabacteroides sp. TM07-1AC
AAAATCTTAAAATACCATTTTTCGCGAACCATCACACCGATGGATTCAGGTTCTTATTTAAAGTTTATCAAGGAAATAATGATTTTTACGCTGGAATCTCCGGAACGGATTTAATTTATTTACAACATCCAATAACATTCTTAATACCCTTTCAGGTACTCTTTTTAATATAATCACAAAATAAATACCCGAAAGGGTATCGAATAATTGAATATAAGTCAATATATCTTCCCCACTTAAAGGGTATTCATTTTCCCGCAAAGAATCGATCTCTAAAACCAATCATCTTACAGCAACAATTTCCATCAAGGTGGATTTACGACAACGACGTACGCCGGGGATAATGATAATCTTCTTACGGTCGATTGGCTATTTCACATCCCGTTCTATCACATCAAACGGGATTTCACTTTACTTAATAGCAATCAGCGATTTAATAACCTCTTTCCTCATAAATCTTCCTTTATTTTAGGATAAAAAACTTTGTTTCCTAAATTACAGGAAGTTAGTATTATTTAACTCTTTCGGAGATTAGCAGACACATTCTCCGCATACTATGCAGCTAATATAGACATTAATCTCCGCAAACAATCACATTACAAGTTCATAATTAATGCTTCTTCCACCTTCATCTGTTTTTACGTAACACACCTTTTGTCATCAAATTCTGTATATCACGAAAGCCGTATCAGCAGAACATTTTGTAATCTTACCCCATTTAGAAGAGGTTAATTTTCCATCAAAACCATCCCAAAGCAAATTCACCATTCTTATTTGCCGTTCATTCATGGAGATTAACCGATACTTATCCCAGAAATCAGCTTTCTGTAAAACCGTACTGATTGATTTTACAGTATTGACCAATGCCGTTTCCAAACAATCAAGAAACCACTCAAGCCACCCTGTTATAGCCAAGCCTCCTTTTTGTGTTCTCTCCAATATCTCAATCTTCGTTTTCAATCTTCTTGCCATCTTAAGAACGGATTAATTCTCTGCTTCCATTTTTTACAGTTAGATTCATTTTAACTATCTCATACTCATCATTTCATTATAGGTAAAGTTGTTACATATCCCCTTTTTGCTAATCAAATTCGAACTAAATTTCTTATCATTTATTTGCAAATGTCTAAAAATTTTACGAATATTGCATACGATAATTGTGAATCAGAAGATTGAATACTTTTAATTCTCAAAACATTAACAATAAATACTACTTATTCAATATTAATATTTTAATTTCACTAGTAGGTCATTAAAGATAAATTCATATAGATTATGGTTTCAATTGCTATTTTCAACAACAAAGGTGGTGTCGGAAAAACCACACTTATTTGTAATCTTGCATCATATTTGAAAATGAAAGAGAATAAGAAAGTGTTAGTTATAGATGCAGATCCTCAGTGTAATGCTTCTATTTATGTAACAGATGAGAATGATTTAGAAAAAGTATACTCCAATACAAAAACAAAAACCATATATGATATTATAAGACCTTTACAGCGTGGTAGTGATTATATTGAAAGTAGTAATATACCTATTATTCATAACGAGTGGTTTGGGTTTGATATTATTCTCGGAGATACTCGATTGTCTTTAGCTGAAGATTTTTTAAGTTCAGACTGGATAGATGGACAAGGAGGGAATCCTAGAGGTCTAAAAACTACATTTCTCTTCAAGGATTTATTACAGAAGCTGGAAAGTATGTATGACTATATTTTCTTCGATGTAGGTCCCTCATTAGGGGCAATCAATCGTAGTGTTTTACTTTCTTGTGATTATTTTATTATACCTATGTCTTCTGATATATTTAGCTTAAAAGCTATTGATAACATATCAGAATCACTCAATAAATGGAAACAATTTGTAGATGATGGATTGAATAAGTATCAGAATTCTTTTGATAATGAACCATATACTATTGGAGGCAAAAATGTAAATGTTAAAATAAGTTTTCTAGGCTATATATATCAGCAATATGTAACAAAGACTACTAAAGAAGGAGTTAAGCGACCAGTAAAAGCATATGATAATATCATCAAGAAAATGAATAAAACGCTATCATCTAAATTAGAAAAATTTTACACACCATCTCTTTCCGAAGATGATTTACTTATAGGAGAAATACCTACACTTAATAGCTTAATTCCATTATCTCAAATTGCCCATAAGCCAATTTTTAATCTTACAGGAACTGATGGAGTGGTTGGTGCACATTTTTCAAAAGTGAAAGAATATGAAAGAGTTGTGAAATCTATTTCCGATAAAATTAAAAGAAATCTGAATGCTTATGAAATGGCCTAATCAATTAGTAAATTGTATAGCACGTAATAAAAGTGTCTTATTTCTGGGAGCAGGATTGTCTATGAATTCCACAGATAATTTTGGAACTCATCCTAAAGATTGGAAAGGCTTTCTCATAAGTGGGTCGAACACACTAGATAACCTTCGTGATAAGAAATTGATAAAAAAGGAGATAGAAAATGGAGATTATCTGCTTGCTTGTGAATTGTTAAAAAAATCATTAGGAGACAATGATTTTATAGAATTACTTAAAAATGAATTTGAACGTCCACATTTTCGTGAAGCTGAAATACATAAGGACATTTTTAAGCTAAATCAAAGAATAATTATAACACCAAACTTTGACAAAATTTATGATTCTTATGCTGCACATGAATCAAACGGAACAGTACATATAAAAAAATATGATGAAGAAGCTGATATTGCAGATGGTTTGAGAAGACATGATATGTTAGTTATAAAAATGCATGGTACCATAGACGCTCCTCAAAAAGTTATTTTTACACAAAAAGATTATGCTATTGCAAGAACTAACAATGCTAAATTTTATAAAATAATGGAAGCTTTACTAATGACGCATACATTCATTTTTATTGGTGCTGGCATTAATGATCCTGATGTTCGTTTGCTTCTTGAAAACTATTCAACTATGTTTCATACTACTATACCTCATTTTTTTATTACCACTAAAGAAAATATTAAAAATAAAGAGGATGTTTACTCCGAAATTTTCAATTTAAAGTTTTTAACTTACGACAACAGGGATTATCATAAGGAATTATCTGATTCTATTCATGCATTGGTAAATTTAGTGGAAGAAGAAAAAACAAAAATAGCTGCAAGCCAAAATTGGTAACCTTTAAGTATCATCATAGTTCTACTTCATCCATCCTAATCTTCGTCTAAGAAGTTTAATTGATATTTTCCCTTTTTACCTGCGTAAGCACAAACTCTCATTCACAGCCTTGATTGACTTTGACAGAGATATTAACACCGTGGATACCCCCCAATACGGAATAAAGGCTCATTTTCTCCATCCGAAAACCGTCACTCTCACAAGTTCAGGCAACTGTTTTTCGAACTACAGCCTAACCTAAAGAAACATTCCGTCTACCAACCAGGCATAAAAAACCAGTTGGCAGACGGGACAATTCTTTTATACAGTCATGCAAAGCTGTTGCTTTTTATTTATAAGCCGATTAAAAGTTTTCATTTACATAATACTACAAAACTCTAATTACTATCATCTACCTTACCAACACTAGTGCCGCTTCATTGACAATATCTTTCTAGCCGATATACCAGATGAATCCATCTCTCATTTAATATCCCCCGCAATACTCCACCACCCTCATCTTCCCCGCCAACACCAGCACCTCTTCACTAGTAATCCCCCCTTTACTGATATGCCCAGCCAGCGTACCTATCTTACCACAAACCTGAAAACAAATCAGGACAGACATCGCAATATGGTTTATAGAAGTTTGCGCACTCCGTTCAACAACTTCAGTCAAATGCAGCATACGGATAAACAAAACAGGAAACCTGAGTGGACAACGCAGACAGGCCATTACCGTTCTTTGTTGCATAAAGTCTACGTATGACTGCCGATCATGGACGATGACTTCTTCGATGAACTTCTGGTGTTTTTTAGGCAAGGTTGACCATACGGTAAATGCAATTTTGTAAATCTTTTCACGTAAATGGTTACGACCTTCCTTCGACATTTTATCAAGGCTACGGTTAAACTCGTTCACTTCCGGCACTTTTCCATTAAGGAATAATGCCTCTAATTTGTTTTGTTTCTTCATGATATATCCAATAGGCGTTAATAAATAATTGAGGGAAATCTAAAATAAAAGCAGGGAGACACAAAGTCTTTTTTATATGGTTAACACTTGTACCTCCCTTTTGCTCTCTATTTGGATAGGTTCAAATCTCTAAGCAAAAACTTACCAGGTTTAAACTTCACACTCCTACGGGCCGGTATCTTACAGGAAATGCCGGTACGAGGGTTGCGACCTGTACGTTCAGCCTGTTCCCAGGCTTTGAAAGTACCGAAACCCTGAAGTACTATTTCATCCTCTTTTACCCTCTCTGTCAGTATTGCCTGAAAAGTATTGATAAACTTACGGGACTGTTTCTGCGAAATACCCATTTTCTCTGCTAATTCGTTTACTAAATCTGCTTTGTTCATAATATGTTTTCTTTACGTGTTTAACTATATTCTTTCATCAATAGTTATCCCGGACACAACGAATATAATAGGGATTATTCGTGGTTAAATAATTGAATGTGCCATCGCTTAAGCGCAATAAACAAAATTTACCATTTCCACCATATATTGAGCTACTCCAATAGTAACTGCCGAAGAATGTACCAGAACCTTTAATACCCTCTATATATTCTTTATTCATATACATGGCATGTAACTCTATTTGAGTAGGTAAGCGCCAACCTGTGCCATCTTCATCCAATTTGGAACAATAACTCTTCGTATTTATTTGTGTTAAAACACTAGGGTTCTGGCTTTTTTGTACTTGTATAGAATAAGAACCGTTCATTGTAGGCGACTCTGATAAATTAACTGTTACGCCATGAGATTCAGCCATATCTGTTCCACCTGCATCAAAAGGAGGATATAGTTTCCAATTGCCCCCATCTTTAGTCATCTGAGTATAATAACTTCTCAATACTTGCTGATTAATTGTAACAGTAATCTTTGTTAAATCTCCTGCTTGATTAACCTTTACTGTTTTTGAATGATCACCACCGGTTACAGCAATAGTAAATGTTGCAGAACGGGCACTCCCCATATTTTCAGTTGCATTAAATGTTAATACTTGCTCCGAACCGTCTGCAATAGAAGAGTCGATCGAGGGAGTGATAGCGTTTGTTCCGCCAGCTGGACTGACTGTCCAAGGTAGACCGTAGGTTCCCTTTACCTTTACACTACCTGAAGTCGCATCCTTTTCTAAAGACAGTTCAGTTTCAGACACCGTAAATGTGGAGCCCGATTGTTTAACTGCCACTTTATTTTCTATATTTCCTGCTTTCACTGTTATATCGCCCGATATTTCTGTGCTATTGAGATTCACCTCGCTTGTTTTATATCCCAGATTCTGTTCGTTTCCATTCATTGTTTCCGGAATAGTACCGGTCAGTGTCAGCCAATCAGGCTTGGTAATAGAAAAAGATAATCCCGAAGTTCCTTTAAAAGAGAGTGTTCCGGCAGCGTCCTTTGTTGCAGCCAACGTTGTGGGACTGGCAGATACTGTCAGTGCAGAGGCTTTCTGATTCACCTTTATTGTTCCGGTTGGTCCGCCAATTTCATCCCCGGCACGAACAACTATCTCGCCGCTTCGCGCAGAAGAAAAGGGATTGACAGCGATATTAAAAGTCACATTCTGTGCTTTTCCCGTTGTTTGAGAACCTGAGGTCGCACCAACCAATGTAATCCAGTCACCTTCCGTTACCTTTGCCACCCAGTCCAAACCAGATGTAGCGACAAACGACGATGTTTGATTATTAGCTGCTTCCGGATTTACTTCCATGCTCGAACCTTCTACCCTGGAACCTGCTTGCTTTACCACTATTTCCTCTTTCAAGCCTGTATAACCTATCTCAGCTATCGATGTACCGGCACTCACTGTTATCTTTCCACTCCGTTCCGAAGCCAAGGGGTTACTGGCTGTCGCTTTTATTTTCAAAGCCTGCTCAGTCCCCGTGGCTTCATCTCCTGAAAAAGCAGGATTATCGTCTGCCCAATTCCACCAATTCTCCCCGCTTAAGGCAGCCAGCCATGGTAAACCTTTTGTAGTAGTAAAGGAAGAAGCCCCTTCCGAACCCTCTGCCGCGCCTAAAGAGATAACATCACTCCCTTTAGACAAGGCGGATCCTTCCTGCGTAATGGTTATCTCCTGATTCTCTCCGTTCACATTTACAGAAAAAGTCACACTCCTGTCTTCGGCTTTCGGATTGGCAGACACCGACTGGAAAGTAACCATAGCAGGCCCCTGATGGCTTACTGTTACCCCAGTTCCGGCAGCCACACCTCCTATCATTGCCGACAACCATTCTTCCAAATCGAAAGACCACGCCTGCCCCGGACGGGCGGTGATCTGTACCTCTTTCATTCCACCTTTTTCCGCCGGCATCTTTCCCGGATCGACCTCTATTGGCGGTATCTCATTTACCGTAATACGTTCATCGGAAATATCTATACCGACCAACGTCACCTTCATTACATAATGGTAGTTACGCTCGATATTGTAATTATTCATTCCATCACCCGGATAAAAACGGAATACAACATTGTTATATGTCACTCCCCCCTGCACAGCCGTACCCGTCAATTCGATATAAGTAGCATTTGTCACCCCCATACCGATCTTCTTCTTTTCTGAGTCGATTGCGTTCCCATCACTGACAATACCCGCCATATTCTCCGGTAGATACCAATACATGGTAGCACCGTCTCTATCCGCTATTCCGGTATAATCTGTATATGTCATACCTACCAATTGGTTTTCAGGCACATCAACCTGCATTTTCTGCGGAACCGAGTTCAATGTCACAGTATTAGGAGTAAAAGTAAACCCCTCTCCGGCGATCGAATAAGTAAACGATATCTTAGCCACCATACGGGATAAATTCACCCTGATATCCTTTACTCCCCCTTCTTGTACTACTCCGCTCCACATCCCTGTCATTCCACACAGATTACTTTGGGGCAATCCGGTTTCGGTCGAAACATAAGTCAACAGCAACTTTTTCAAAGCAGTTTCGGTTGCTACCTCTCCCTGGTCACCCATATTAGCAATGAACCACACATGAGATTCTGAACCTTCTCTATCATGTTTCAATTTAATATTAAGTGTATTGCCTGTTAATGAAGAAATATATTTAGCATACAAAAGCTTACCGCCAACATATTGCCCCACCCAGACACTGGCAATCTTACTTTCCTGTGCCTCTTCCAGCGGAGTAGCTGCACGAGTACCGATCGAATCCGATTCCATAGTGCCATCGGCAGTAAACAGTATGCTGCGGGTTACCGGTATATGGTTTGCCAGGACATTCAGATTAAAACCGGCATCCACTTCTTTCAGCGTAGGCAAAAGAATATCATCATCCACGTCTGCCTGTGTACAACCGACTATCCAAAGTAAAACCAAACAGCCAAACAGGCGAATCCAATGTTTGTTCCTTATTTCACTTATTTGTTTCATTATATCCTGTTTTATTCTATTGTCATTTTATATCCACAATTATTGACCACCGCCAACTTCCCCATCAGTCCATACAATTTCTTTCCAGCTTGCCACAACAAACGAAGTTCCTATTCCTTCATTGATATCCGGGTCGGGATAGGGTTCGTCCGGAGCTCCTACATTCGCATCTGTAAAGAAGATTGTCTCCTTCCAATCCAGTACTGTCATGAGCAGGGAGCTTTCGTTGTTCTTCACCTCCAGGGTGAAAACATATCGTTTACCTTCATCGAAAGATATATTTTTATCGATCGTTGCTTTCAACGTCGCCGTTTTATCATCCCTTTGTACTTCGATCTCCACATCAAAAGGTTCCGTATTTTTAGGAAGAAGTATTCCTTTTGTCTTGTTCAAACCCAGATTATCGGCATCAGACTCCACGGGTTCAAATTCTTCCGAAGCAAATACCACTTCTGTTTTATCTTCGGCTTCGCCACCGGTGCATGGAATACCGGTATCTTCACCTACTATAAGAGCTGCACCGGACGAGGATATTTTACTTATGGTCAACCCGGTTGCATACAGTCGGGTGAAAGGGATCACATTCTCTTTGGACGGAGCTACATTGAATACTACTAATGCACATTTACGACTGAAAGTCGCCAAAGTTACCAGACGCGAACTTGCCGATATAGTTACGCCACGGACAAAAGATGTCATTACATCCTCTTTATGAGGAATATCTGTTATCTTATACGTTCCATCAATACTTTTTGCCAGTTTCCTTGCCGGAGAAACAGCATAAAAATCATACACTCCTCCCCTGACAACCATGCCTTCGGCTTTGCCATCGACCGGTTTTCCCGTATCGTCTACCGAACAAAGTGCCAACGAACCGTCGGCCATGACCTTATAGGTAGCTTCAACGGTGGGAGTCGTCGTAGAAAACGGAACGGGAGAAGCCTCTACCCCTATGCTACTCCTGTAATAAGCAACAATCCGTACAGTTGAACCTTCCGGCAACGGAGTCGGAGCCGGCACTTCTGTGTCTTCTGCACGCGTCAGCACAGCGGGTATCCCCAGGTCGGGTTTAACGAATCCGACCTCTACCAACCGGGCTTCCTCCGGTACAATATCTTCTACCATACCGCAGGCACATCCTGTAAGCAGTCCGGTCAACAAGAGTTCTAGCAAAAATAATCGTGTCAACATCCGTTTCATTTTCTCATTTATTATTCGACAGGAATATCCACTGAACCGCCATCGTTCCAACCGGCCACTTTCACATCTGCTATCTCGATCCCTTGCGGCGACATACGGATATTATAGATGTAGTTGTATCCTTTTTCCCAACTGGCGGTAAATGTTCCAGGAACGTCACTGTCGGCTCCCGGAACCATATAAAACGTACGACCGTCATCGAGTGTCAGCTCCAGGGAGATACCTACATCGCTGACAGGAATAACCAGACCAAAAGCCTGTACCGGAACTTCCGACGTTTCTTCTGTTCCGGTTCCTACCACACGCTTATCACCTCCGGCCGTAAATTGCAACTGATCGACAGGCATTATTGCTCCCGTTGTTTCACCCGTTGCCAGATTCAATTGGGCAACAACAGACTTTTTGAATCCTCCTTTACTTTTCAATACGATTTTAGCCACCCGGCAACCGGCAAAAGAAGAACCTGCATTAACTTCCAGTACACGGAAACTCACTTTTGCCAATGCATGATTCATCGTCAAAGAAACCTCCGGATGCCAGCGGTCTACCTGATCCGCAGCCGTGCAATAGAGGTAATCCTCCTGGTCGGTTTCCCATTGCACATCCGTTGCTGCATTTACCGTTGCGCTACCGTCAGAAAAGTAGAACTTCTGCTCGTCCAACACCTTTATACCATTCATTAAAAGAGCTTTCGGAATGCCTGCGAGCGAAACACTCTTTTCTGCCGGAGCATAGCCATAAACTGTCCCTTTCTCCGAATACAAAAGAAGCGTTTCCTCTCCTTCTGCCAGTTCCCAGAGAGGAGGACTCCCTGCCGGATTGTATACGAACTGCTGGCTACCGACAGCATTGTTGTATAAAATCTCCGTACCACTACTATTCTGTTTCGTCACGCAAATGCCTATCCCGGTCAGCGGGTTCGGGTTCCTATTCGTTTCCCCGGGGCCGCCCGTCACGACACTTCTCGACTCTACCTCCATCCACATGCCCAGATTCTTCACTCGAAAAGGAACACCCTCTTCCGGCTCGTCGCCACCAGACCCCGGCAAAACGATCTCTGCCTCTGTACACGCAGCACACAGTAACAAAAACACAGTCACTAATCGGTATAAGAATGGTTTCATGGGATTTGTCTTTTTTATTATTAATGTATTACAATGAAATATCCGGTTGTTCGTCTTCCACCCAGTCTTCCACAGTTACATCCATCACTGTCAACTTATTACGGCCGGCAGAGAACGTATAGATGCAGTTAGAGCCCGCCGTCCATTCATGAGCCGGCAGAGTGACCGTATATTCGACTGGCGTATTAGTACTTTCCTGGAGGGTTATCACTACATCGATTTCATTATCACCAAAACCAGCTATCGGATAGACGATTGCACTGACTTTTTTAGATACGGCCTGTCCGGTAGTAGTCTTATCCTCGATAAATGCTTTGTCGCTTTGCTCTCCCTCCTTGATCTGCCTCATCAGGACGTAATTCGTAATTGTACGGCTAAGTGCTCCGGTAGTTGAATTATCGCTTATTGCACCATCTGCCAACGCCATCTTGCCGGTTCCGGTTTTAAAAAGATTGGAGCTATTCTGATGGTTCTTGATTTCAAACTTCGTAAAATTCACATCATTATCACTCAGGTTGCCACCGTCATACACACGGAAAGATACCATCGCCATAGCATGCTTCATGGCCAGGTTGATCAGGTAACCAGGGTTATTTTCATCGGTATTATTCGAACCACTCTCCGGATCGAAAGGTATCTGTCCTTTGGCACGTCCGTTGTTTACATTCCGACCACCCTCCGTCCCATCAAAATACAGGTAGTCTTTTTCGGTTGTCAAAGACAGGCTCATCCCCTTGTTTTTATTGGCTGACCATGAAGTGGCATTCCAGATTTTATTCGCATTATTTGCCGAAGCATCCATCTCTCCGCTGGTAATAACTGTGACCGGGATTTTAAGATCGGATTCACTGCTTATGCCTGACAGGCTACTCAGGGCATTTTCATCATACGGATAATAAGCATATACCTTGCCTATCATTTCTTTCAGATAATAAGGTTTTTCATTCTTGGGTTCATAACTAAGACCTTTCTCGGTAATCGAAATCCAGTTCTCACCTTTTGCGTCTCCCATATACCATACATGATGGCCGGTATAGCCTGAACTCGATGCATCGGGAGAGTACCAGCCATTCACCGTATTGTTAGTCACCACTACGCCCAATCCCGGAGCATTATTATAATCTGTATAGGTAATCGCACTGCCGCTTACAACCGATTTGGTTGCTGCTTTCGTTCCGGCTTCCACTTTCAGGTTCGGGTTGATACCCAGTGCCACCTGGCCGTCACCCGGTTCCGGATCTATTCCTGTCTCTGTTTCCGTACAGCTAAACGCTGTCACAAGGGCTATCAGCATGGCCCAATTTGTCATAATCGTTTTCATTTTCATTCGTTTTAAAAGTTTTATTTCCTGTTTATTCATTCATATTTTATCATATCGGCATCTCTCCTTGTTCTTGTTCCGTCCACGCCTCCACACTGACATGCATGGCTTGTATGTTACCTGCTCCGGTGAAAAGGAGCGAGACGATATGGCTTTTGCCGATCTGAAAACCGCCCTCTATCCGGATGAAAACATCCGAGATGGTTTCTTTCAGGTTGCCATTGCCGTCTTTCGTCGTCGTAATCCGAAGATGGAGCGGATGAGCCGCCGTCCCGTCCACCGAAAATACCGGAAGAAGGAGATAGCCTTGTGCCTCGGGGGACGATCCGTCGGAGACGACCTGCGGGATTAGCAGACCGGCAATATCCTGTACCGGGAGGTTCTTTATATCTTCCGCCACAGATATATCCGCCAGACGGGGCGTTTCCGCTGACAAATCCAGTTCCTGACGGGTATGTACATCTGCCGCCTCGATCGTTTGTATCGTTCCCCATGCATCGGCTCGGTCACTGTAACAGACCAGGCGGACCTGAGTCAGCAAATGACGGAACGTACAGGTCGTCACCGGAACAAAACCATTTCCCTCGAGGATTCCCGTTGCCATGATATCCGTCGTTCCGTCTATGCGAAAAGTTACTTTGCCCGTTCCTGCATCGGCTGTCGGCTCACCCTCCGCCGGATAATAACCGTGCAGGCGGATATGACGGCCATCCTCCGGGTACGACTGCGACTCGGCAAATACAATCGGGCGGTTCCCCCTTCCACCCTGACGCACAGCCTCGTGTACAGCCCACCCACTGTATGTATCCGTTGAAACCGCCGATTCATCCTGACGGGCAAAGCTAACCTTCAGCTCCTGTTCATAGCCCGAGCCGATTATCCCGCGCGTCGACGCTCCGATCGCACCTTCCAGGCAAATCGCCGTTTCCGGGACCGGAGGCGGTGTAGGATTGCTGTCCGAACAGGCGGTAAGGCCCCTAAGGCAGACAAAGGTTGTTATTACTATGAGTTTATTCATTTTGTTAATATTCATTATGGCACGCAGATGACCCATATCTTGACGGATTTACACAGATCATATATTTAAATCAGCGGTCATCTGTCTGATTTGCGTTATCTGTGTACCATTATTGACTTTGTTAATTTCCCGGAACGATCACTGAACTGCCACCACTACCCGGCTGCCACGGGGCAATGCCGGATTCTACCGCTATTTTACCGTCCTCCGTAAAGGTGAGCGTGATCAGATGCGAATAGCCAGCTTTCACCCCTTCACTGATATTCGAGACTGCAACGTTCAAGGTTTTCGCATTCCCGTCATACGTTCCTTTCACTTCCAAACTGATTGGCAACTCTTCTGTTCCCATATTGGTCGTCGGGTAAAGCATCAGATAACCGGTCGGCGGGGTTTCAGCATCCAAAGCAGAGACCGTAGACGGACAGTTTTTTACTGTTAGCGTTTGGTCGGCCGTACCCGTGACTGTCAATTTGGCTCCGCTTGTTTTATCCAGCGATAGCTTCAATCCCATGGCTACATTTTTTACTTTAATGGAAGCGACCGCCGTCCATTTGCCGATCGCACCAGCTGAACCCACACATTTGAACTGCAACTGGGTTAGTAGGTGGCTAAAAGTAAAAGTCTCGAACTTATCGACCAGCGAACCGGTCTGCACATCTGTCGCCATGATATCCTCGTCGCCCGCTATAGTGTAAGTGACGCTGGCAGGGTTAGTGGTTCCGCTCAGTTCCTTGCGGGGATAATAGCCCATTAGGACAGACTCGCCTTCTTCCGCCAGATAGGTTTGTTCCGGCTCAAAAGTCAGCGCCGTATTACCCACACCACCTGTACGGACTGCATCGATAGAGGCCCACGCAGCACCCGTTGTACCGGGGTTATCCAAACGGGCAAACGATACTTCCAGATCAGCCATATAACCACTGCCGATCACCGCACGGGTAGACTCCGTTATTCCGGCATTCACCTCTATCGCTTCATCCGTCACCGGCTCTTCCGTGTTGGTGCAACTGTTTAAGAAAGCTGTTGCCAACAGACTCATGATCAATAATTTTCCTCTTTCCATATTATACCAGTGTTTTATCGTTATTACTGCTATTACTATCGTCTTCATTTCGTTTCAGGGAGTCACCACACCCGAACCGCTGCTACCCGGTTTCCACTCTTTCAGTGTGATCGTCAAACCGGACATTTCATCATAGCGGACAACTAGGTCCAGTATCACATGTGTCGTAACTCCGACGGTAAATGCCTCTTTCACCTCCTCGGTGATATCCGTGGATGAAGTAATTTCCTTTCCGTCTGCCAGTGTCATCGTTAGGGTCAGGTCGACCGCTTCACCGCTTTCCTTACCCGGGGACAATCCGAACAGGTTTAAGGTAGAAGTATAAATGCCAGGTCCGGTCTCTTCCGGCTCGAACGTCATAAAGGCCCGCATATCGAATAGCGGCCTGCCGGAAGGTATATGAACCCGTGACGAAACACCGGTCAACCTTCCCGACAAGACCGCAGGAACGACATCACCCTTATCCCCTCCTATGACTTTTATATTCATTTCCAATGTACGGACAAGATTCACCGCAGACAATTCCTTTGCCACGACTTCTCTTCCACCCACTTCGATCAGGTCTAAACCTGCCCCATACAGGTTACCAGGGCAGGCTATCTGCACCGATGAAGATTTCAGGGAAGAAAGCCGCTGAGCCCTTCCGCAGGCTTCCTCATAACCCTTCTCCATTTCAAGCGTGACACCCATACAGCCCCTGTTGCAAACCGCCACCCGGTAACAGCCTGAAGGCAGCGTACCTTCGTACCCCGAAACGTCACCCGTACGGATAAGCGGACTGTCAGAACCTTCCAGATAAAAATACCATGTCATATTATCCGGGCAACCACTGTTTTGTTTACGAAGCAGTAAACGTACTTTTCCGTTCTTCTCCCAATCCTCGTCCGTCATACGGTATGAGCAAGACAAGACCGCCACGGTCCATACGGCATATATTATCCAACTCATCAGTTGTATTATACGATATTTCTTATTTCTTTTATTCCTTTCCATCTTCCTATCTGATTTGAAAACGGTACGACAAACTGATCCGAAGTCCCAACATAAATCCCGTCGAGGCAAAACGGGTTTCCAAATAATTTCGGTCATCCGGCGCGTCATAGCGGTATTTCTTCCCGTCGAAGACCGAACGGTAACCGGCACGTACACTCAGCCCCATCCCCAAACCTCCGGCCAGGGAGAAACGGTAACCCGTTGACAGGCCTGCCGACCAGAAACAACCCGTCCGGCCGTAAAGTATATCCTCAGACCTATCGATCGCGCTGCCACGTACATCGAAGTCACCGTACTCGGCAAACAGGCCGGTATGCAGACCGGTAAACCTTCCCGAAGGGGATAGCCAGAATCTTGGTTCAAGGGATATTTCAGAGACAGACCAGCTATCGCGTAGCTTGTCTTTATAGGCAAAGTCGGAATACATGGCCGACAAGGCTACCGACCAACTACCGGCAAAACAACACTCCACTTCCAGGTTCGGCATAAATGCACCAGTTTCTATTTTCGTTTCACCGGTTCCTAAACGGATCGATGGGACTACACCGCACCAGGGAAGAAGGTTTGTTTTTACGGCCAGATATACAGGACTCGGTTCCATCGAAGTTTGTACTTTTTTCTCTGCTTGCAATCCGGTTTTCTCGGGAACAACCGTTTTTCCGATTATCTTTTTATGTTTTGTCACCTTTCGCACAGTTTCCCTCGTTGTTACGGTAGTTGCTAAAGCGATGTCCTGTTCTTCTTTCCGTTTACTACGGCGTACCGTATCCGTTACGGAAGCCAAACGGTAATCTTCCAGTTCCGTACGGTCGAAAAGAGGATCGTCGATACGGTACACTTCACGGTCGTAACCTCCTGTCTCGCCACGACGGTACAGGTCTACATAAGGGACTGCACCATACTCACCGATGGCAGCCTCTACCGCTACCGGGTAACGGCTTTCACTATAATGAATCGAGATGTTTGCAAACCACGGAAGTGGTTTATATATCTTATAGACATGTACCTGATCGCGATAGTTTCCGCTACGGTCAATGTAAAAGGCGACACAATCATGGGGAATATCAAAACGGGTTTTCAGATAGGCACGGATACGTCCGGCCCGTAGTGAGGCTTCGTTCACAACCTCTTTATCTTCGTATTCATAGGCATTCACATGCGAGACGATCAACAAATGGCAATCACCTTTTAGGATTTGGTCACGGGACACGTCGAGTAAACCGCCCATCCGTTCCAGTTGATAAGCGTTG
>NZ_QUKD01000002.1:0-317628 GCF_003480915.1 Parabacteroides sp. TM07-1AC
TCTCTCGAATGCGGATGCAAAAGTAGTGCTTTACAACATACACTCCAAACTTTTCATGCTTTATTTTTCATAGAGAGTCGCCACATACAGAGTATAACACTGAAGTACTGGTTATTAAGTACGAAAAAAATATTCAGCAACCTTTAAGTATTTTCTTAACAACCTGTATTATCTATATTATAGTATATATATAAAAAACAAAAGCCCCGTATCCCTTTGGATATGGAGCTTTGTTTACCTCTTTGGTTTTACCCGAGGTCAACCTAAATACGATTTGAGGAGCTTGCTACGTGTTCCTTGTCTTAATCTTCTGATTGCTTTTTCCTTGATCTGGCGGACACGCTCTCTAGTGAGGCCAAATTTGTCGCCAATCTCTTCCAATGTCATTTCCTGACAGCCAATACCGAAAAACATTTTGATTATTTCGCATTCTCTTTCGGTCAGTGTAGCAAGTGCTCGGTCAATTTCTTTTGCCAATGACTCGTTCATCAACGATCGGTCAGCGATAGGAGCGTCGTCGTTTACAAGCACATCTAAAAGACTATTGTCTTCGCCCTCTACGAACGGTGCATCCACTGAGATATGTCTTCCGGATACCTTTAGAGTATCTGAAATCTTATCTACAGGAATATCCAGTTCGTCTGCCAATTCTTCGGGAGAAGGTCTACGCTCATTTTCCTGTTCGAATTTAGAGAAGGCTTTGCTGATTTTATTCAACGAACCTACCTGATTCAACGGAAGACGAACAATTCTAGACTGTTCTGCCAAAGCCTGCAAAATAGACTGACGAATCCACCATACTGCATAAGAAATAAACTTAAACCCTCTGGTTTCATCAAACTTCTCAGCCGCTTTAATCAATCCCAGGTTACCCTCGTTAATAAGGTCAGGTAAACTTAACCCCTGGTTTTGATATTGCTTAGCTACAGAAACGACGAAACGCAGGTTAGCTCTGGTTAATTTTTCCAATGCTCTCCGGTCGCCTCTTTTAATTGCCTGTGCCAATTCAACTTCCTCTTCCACTGTAATAAGATCTTCGCGGCCTATTTCCTGAAGATACTTATCAAGCGAAGCGCTTTCGCGATTGGTAATGGACTTTGTGATCTTTAACTGTCTCATCCAATGTTTTTAATTGAGAAATATCAGGGTGCAAAGATAATATTATTTTTATTGACAAAATTGGTCGAGTGCACCCTACACCCGACCAATTATAAACCTTTAACAATCTTCCCGCCAAATAAGACGAATATAACTTTATTTTATTATTCGGCTAGATCAATAGCATATACTTTTGTACGTCCGTTCGGATAAAAACCTTTTACTACGATGTAACGATCGTCTGCATTTCCTTTCAAGACCTTATCTACCAACTTCTCCAGTTGTTCGGGTGTAGAGATCTTCTGGTCATTGACAATCATGATAACGAAGCCTTTCTGGATTCCGGCATCTTTTAATTTACCTTTCAATAATCCTGCTACTTCAACACCATAACTTACACCAAGTTCACGTTTTTGTTTATCCGTCAACGCTTTAAAAGCGGCTCCAAGAACATCTGCACTGTTATCACCTGCGCTCTTCACAACAGATGTACTACCCTGTGCATTACGAAGTTCTACATTAAATGTCTTACTGCTACCATTACGGTCTACAGTGACCTGAACTTTATCACCCGGGCGATATTTACTGATTTGTTCCTGCAATGCATTCGCATTTTTAACTTTCGCTCCATTGACAGCAATAATCACGTCACCCTTCTCGATTCCGGCTTCTTTCGCAGAACTTCTTTCAGCAAAATCTGATACACAAGCTCCCTCAGAAACTTTAATCTTCGATTTCAGTTCAGTCAACTCTTCTTTCAATTTACTATCCAAATTCGGATAACTCAACTGATCGGCAATATCGCCCACACTCATCATCAACACTCCAAGAACAGCACGCTGAACAGTACCATATTGTTTTAAATCGCTTGCCACCTTACCCGCAATACTGATAGGCACTGCAAATGAATATCCGGCAAAGTTTCCTGTTTCAGAATAGATAGCTGTATTGATACCAACCAGTTCACCTTTCGTATTCACCAAAGCACCACCACTGTTACCCGGGTTTACGGCTGCGTCTGTCTGAATGAATGATTCGATTTTACTTCTATCGCCTCCCATGGATATACCGCGTCCTTTTGCACTAACGATACCAGCAGTTACAGTCGATGTCAGGTTGAAAGGGTTACCTACAGCCAGCACCCACTCTCCTACTTTCAGTTTTTCAGAATCTCCAAACGGAATAGTCGGCAGATCTTTGGCATCTACTTTAATTAATGCAATATCTGTAGTAGGATCTGTTCCGATCAGTTTTGCTGAGAATTTACGGTTATCATTCAATGTTACTTCCAACTCATCGGCACCATCAATCACATGGTTATTTGTGATTATATATCCATCTGTAGAAATAATGACCCCCGAACCAGCTCCTACGCGAGGCTGCGGCTGTGGACGCTGGAAACCTCCCCGTCCTCCAAATCCGAAGAAATACTCAAAAGGATCCATATACTGCTGTTGGCCTCCGCCACCCGCAGACTGTTTAGCATTCGTCGTTGCCTTGATATGTACAACTCCGTGTACCGTACTTTCCGCAGCTGTAGTAAAATCTGTATTTTCTGCAGCTACAGCATTCAGACCAGTCAACCGGTAAGGCTGATTAAAAGTATTCGCCGTTGTTGAGTTAGAGGCATTATATACGGATTGATTTTTATTCATAAGATAAGCACTCGTCCCAACTGCCGCTCCTGTACTAATAACAGCTACAAGAACAAATCCAAGCACATTTTTCCACATTTTTCTCATACTCTTTTTATTTTATCAAACATTTAAATTTAACACTTTTCTTTCGACAAAGAAAACTCAAAAAACGTGCGATTATTCCATTTGACCTTCATTTTTTATCACTTTTAACGGCGAATTATACAGGGTTAACTGCACTTAACAGTACTGTGTATTGCAAAGTACCTTTTTAACAATCATTCCCCGGTCAAATGGTCATGCTTTCAGTAATATAACAGAAAGAATGGCAGAAAGTTCAATCAAGTTGGCAGTTGACAAGTGACAATTGAGACAAAATTCTCAACCGTCTACCATCAACTGTCAACTAAAATACCTATCTTTGTCGCATTGCAGCCTGCCGGTCTGTCGCTCATCTTCGGGTGAGAGGAACGTCCGGGCAACGCAGAGCACCATACTTCTTAACGGGAAGCTGTCCGTGAGGGTAGAGTAACGTAACAGAGAATAACCGCCGGACATGTCCGGTAAGGGTGAAAAGGTGAGGTAAGAGCTCACCGGATGCCGTAGTAATACGGGATGCCGTACGTCTTATGGGTTGTAAGGTCATGTATACCGGCGCATGTAGGATTGCTCGTCCGATGCCGGGGGGTAGACCGCTAAAGCTTATCGGTGACGGTAAGACAAGATAAATGGCAGACGCTTTCGTGCAAACGGGAGTACAGAACCCGGCTTATAGGCAGGCTGCATTTTTTATTCATCAGGCAAACACCTTTTGCCCCTACAAATCACAGCATGAAGAAGAAGACGGATAAAAAGACTGCTGATAAAAAGCCTTTGATTGAACGGATCAACACCTTGCTGACAAGAACCATTCGTTTTGTAACTTACGACATCTGGAGAATCACAGAGAATGAAGTAAGCGGTCTGAAAGAGCTTTATATCAACACGATCAAAACAATCATACTTGCTGTACGCGGATTCAACAGCGAGAATCTGCAAACCAAAGCTTCAGCCCTTACCTACAGTACTTTTCTGGCAATTGTTCCTCTTTTGGCAGTATTGGTCGGGATAGCCAAAGGATTCGGATTCCAGGCCACTGTGAGGAAAGAACTACTCTATTACTTTCCCGGACATGAAAACGAACTGAACAAAGCCTTTCAATATGTGGAAAATTATTTGGCACAGGCACAGGGCGGCGTTATCATCGGAATCGGTCTTGTTCTGCTATTCTATACGGTCATCAACCTGATTTCTTCCATTGAAGATACTTTTAACGATATCTGGCAAATAAAGAAATCACGACCCTGGTATCGGAAAATATCCGACTATCTGGCTTTGTTCCTCATATTACCGATATTGATGACGGCCTCCAGCGGGCTTTCCATCTTTGCTTCTACGCTTCAAAATTCATTCTTGAGCAACTATCTGTTTTTCACTCCGATCGTGGAACTTGCTCTGAATGTAGTACCTTATATTATTACGATCATGGCTTTTACCGGTTTATACCTGTCTCTTCCCAATACAAAAGTCAGGTTCATCAACGGTTTGGTTGCAGGAGTGATTGCCGGTTGTGCTTTCCAGTTCTTTCAGTTCATATATATCAGCGGACAGATTTGGGTAAGTAAATACAATGCCATTTACGGTAGCTTTGCCGCTTTGCCTTTATTGCTGCTTTGGTTACAACTATCCTGGTTGATATGCCTTTTCGGAGCGGAACTGTCTTATGCCTCACAGAATGTGAAGAAGTTTAGTTTTGAGCGCGACAGTAAAAATATCAGCCGCAGATACAAAGATTTCCTGACCTTGCTTATCTCTTCCTTGATCATCAAACGGTTCGTCAATGGAGAGAAACCCTATACGGCCGATGAGCTGTCGGACGCTTATCGCATTCCCATCCGTCTCACGACAGACATACTTTATCTACTTACCGAACTCGGAATCATCATCGAAGTAAATTACGGCGACGATGAGCGTGTAGCCTACTATCAACCGGCCATCGACATCAATAAGATAACAGTCGGTTACCTGTTTGCAAAGATGGATGAATATGGTTCCGAAAATTTCAAGATAGATACTTCCAAACTTTTTACCAAAGAATGGCATGCATTACTGAAAACCCGGGAAGATATGATCAAAGCAAACGATAATATCCTGCTCAAAGATCTATGAACACCTCAGACCTGACACACGGTTCCGTATGGAAAGTGATCATTCGTTTCGCTTTGCCGCTGCTTATCGGGAACTTACTGCAACAGCTCTATAATATTACGGACAGTATTATCGTCGGGCAGTTCTTGGGAAAAGAAGCACTAGCTGCCGTTTCCGCCTCTTTTTTCATTTACTATTTTATTATATCATTGGTTATCGGTGTCGGAAGCGGTACATCCGTTGTCGTTTCGCAGTTCTTCGGAGCCAAACAATATGATAAAGTGCAGCGGGCATTCTCTTCCTTTTTTATATTTATGCTGGTGGCAGGCATCGCCCTTTCCATCGCCGGAATCATATTTGCAGAACCGATCTTCCGTCTGACCAATACACCGGAAGAAGTCATACCGGGTGCCGTTGCTTATTTCAGGATTTATATAGGAGGAACTTTCCTGTTTGTGACATTCAACAGTATTATCTCCATATTAAGGGGTGTAGGTGAATCGATCCGTCCGATGATCTTCATTTTCATCACGACAGTACTGAATATCGTCCTGGATTTACTTTTTATCGCAGGCTTCGACTGGGGAATCGAAGGAGCAGCACGTGCAACTGTCATCGCGCAGGGCATTGGCATGTGTGTCGCTCTGGGATATGTAAACAACACGCATCCCCTGCTCTCCATCAAAAAACAGGATTTACTGTTTGATATGAAACTCTTCAAGGAAGGTTTGAAAATAGGATTGCCGACCAGCGTCCAGCAGTGTGCAATCGCATTAGGGCTGATCGCACTCCTCGGAATAGTAAACAGTTTCGGTACTGATACGCTGACGGCCTATGGTGCTGCAGGCAAAATAGATACCATCATAACACAAGCCGTTCTCACCCTGTCCGGAGCACTGGCTGCCTTTTGCGGACAAAATATCGGAGCCGGTCGTTTCGACCGTGTTCGCCAGGGACTTCGTTTCACCATGCTGGTCAATGTTATATTCAGCGTGATCACTTTTGCCGCCGTTTACTTTTTCGGAGAGGAGATGATGTGCGCATTCACCAACGATCCGGCTGTTATCGCTATCGGAAAAGAATATTTACTGATCATCGGAGGATTCTTTATTGTACACGGTGCTTTGAACATATACAACGGAGCACTCCGTGGTGCAGGCGATACCATTTTCACGATGGTTACCAGCTTGCTCTGTCTGTGGCTGATCCGCATTCCGCTGGCTTACCAACTAAGTGCCTGGTACGGGCGGCAAGGGATCTGGTGGGCAATCGGGATCAGTATTGCCATCGGGTTGCTTATTACCTATATATATTACAAGATGGATATCTGGAAAAAAAGATGTGTCGTGAAATGAATCGACAAAACGAAACCGGGTCGAATGCCCGGTCGCTCTGCCGTTGTCTGGCTTATGAGAGGAAATCTTTCATTTGAACTGCATCATTTTGCTGATGTACTTGCCTACAATATCAAATTCCAAATTGACTACCGTACCTTTTTCGATCTGGCAGAAGTTCGTATTATCATGTGTATAAGGAATAATAGCCACTTCAAAACTATTTTGCTGTGAGTTGCAGACAGTCAGGCTGACACCGTTCACGCAAACAGAACCTTTTTCCACCGTCATATACCCTTGTTGCGCCATTGCTTTGTCAAATGTATATTCAAATGTATAATACCAGCTACCGTCAGCCTCGCGTACATCTTTACATACAGCAGTCTGATCTACATGTCCCTGTACGATATGACCGTCCAGTCGACCATTCATCAGCATGCTTCGTTCCAGATTGACCAGATCACCCACCTTCAGCAATCCCAGATTGGATCGGTCCAGAGTTTCCTGAATGGCTGTCACCGTATATGTATCGTCAGTCAGACTTACAACTGTAAGGCATACGCCGTTATGTGCCACACTCTGATCAATTTTCAGCTCATTTACAAATGAACATTTCATTGTGATATGCAGGTTTCCCTGATCTGTGTTCAACGCAACCACCTGAGCTGCTTCTTCTACAATTCCTGAGAACATAGTCTATTTATTATTTAAATTAATATTTTCAACACCAAAGATAGATAGAAATGGTGTACTTTCCCTTAAAATGGGTAAATTTGTGCAGACAACCTTTTAAACTCATTTAATTACAGTCATTATGTCAATGCACGAAATAGAAAGTCTGGTAGAATATTCAGTGAAAACAGTCGCTACTGCATCACCCGTTCCGCCTTTAGCCAAGAGCATATGCTTCAGTCTTTACCAAATTCAAGATCTATTCGATTGCGGATACACCCTGCTACGGGTACGTGATGAATTAGTACAACTTGGATACCTCTACCTTCTACCACCGGAACTACTACCGGACCCAGAACGTAGCCAAGCAATGAAATTCAAGAAACGAAGTGGCTTTTTCGCCAAAGGAACATACTTTGACCACAAGACAAACCGCTGCTGCATCACTGCCGGTTCGAAACTATGGAAAAAACTACTGTCGCTCGGTATCCTACCGGCAGAGGACCCACAGGAAGTCCGAGAGCTCTCACCTTTTGAACTGATAGAAACCATTGTACCATTGGCTTCGGAACGATTTGCCCAAGGTGACCAGACTGCCGTTGATACACTGGGACTCTGGTATGGACTTTTTCCCATCATTTGTATTATGACAGGATACGACGAACAGCCGGAAGCTGAAAAGCTTGAGAATATGCTCAGCCTCGTTGCCTTCCCCGAAGCCTTTAAGGCCGCAGAAGAATATGTCAGAGATATGGATTTCGAAGATTTTATCGACGAGGAAGAGATGCCTTTCCTGGAGGAATGGAGTGCACCGTATAAATTATGGAAAGGGCTGAATGATGAAGACGAGTACGAAGATGAAGATGACGAAACGCTATGTCCGGAGTTTTACAGGAACCTGGTGTACGAGTGCATGAGCAAGAATGAGTTTGCAGAAGCCGATCGGTATGCTTCCTACATGGGAGATGAAAAGGATCCCTCATGTCTGCTCCATCGCTGTATGATAAGTCTCGCCTGCCACCATTGGATAAAAAGACAGACACCGCGTCCTCTGCCACCGGAAAGCCTTCTCACTATTGCCGAGACAAAAGCGGGACTTGAATATCTGATCGAACTACCGGTACCGGAACAAGAACGAACTTTATGCCGTATGTTTGTGTTGCAGACACTGATATTATCGGGTGATTATCCGGCTGCCGTCGAAATGCATCAACAGATGTACATCGAAGCGATTGCCGCCTTAAAAAAACGTCGCAATGGATATGCAAAACAAATGCAAGAGATTGCGTTATCCATCAGTTATTTCCAATTGCTCCAAGATAGCCTCCCAGACGACTATCTCCCGAAAAAAGAACTGATAAAAAGCGGCTTGCCGGGATTAATGAAACTGTCCGCCGCCAGGGAATTAAGTTGTAAATTACTCGACAAAAGACCGCAAGAAGCAGAGACATTACATGATTACCTGGAACAGTGTGATCTCCTGATGCCGTATATCGAAGAATAACATCCGCTGCATGCCTCAGTATAATATAAAATATTATATTTGTCACTAGTAAATCAATCTACAAAATTATGGACGCACAAAAAGTCGATATGTTCCTCATGACGAACAGTAGCAAATTGCCTGCCAGTCAGATGCCTTTTATCAGAGATCGTTTGTTAGCCTTAGATGAATCCAAGCTGATTTATTTACAAACCTGCGATTTTAAAGATCCGACAACGATACTTATCATTTCCGTCTTCCTGGGATCACTGGGTATAGACCGTTTCCTGATAGGTGACATAGGTTTGGGAGTCGGTAAATTAGTGACCCTGGGGGGCTGCGGAATCTGGTCGATCATCGACTGGTTCCTCATCATGGATGCTACTAAAAAGAAAAATCTGGAACAGCTACAAAACGTATTAATGCTTTAATCCTGTTTCTTGTGGGAATAAGAAATAAATATGCATATCCTGCCATAGTTATTATGGTGGGATATGCTTTATTATCAATCCCATGTATCTTCCATACCATTACCGGATATCCCTGTCCGGCATGTGGCACGCGACGTGCCTTACTCAGTCTGTTGAAAGGAGACATTTATACTTCTGTCCTGATCAATCCTTACGGATTACTATTGGCATTACTGGTTATTTTCTACACTACCGGACTTACCTGCGATTTTATACGAAAAAGCCGCCAGTTCCGTGACTGGCTAAAAAGATCAGAACAGCTTCTTGCTAACAAATACATTCTCATGCTGATAATCTTACTTATGCTCCTGAATTGGATATGGAATATCCATAAAGGTCTGTAGAAGACAGGAGAAATAACTATCTTTGCAAAACATTTATAATCTACTAACACGATCATATGGAAGCTGAAAAAGTAGACCAGTTCCTTCTGGCCAATGAACATAAATTTCCGGAATATGAGATTCCTATCAATCGTCTGCTAAATCTCACCCCGGAAAAAGAATGCCTTTTAATGACAACTCCTTTTAAAAGTCCGGGTAAAATACTTCTAGCTTCTATCTTCCTCGGAATGTTTGGTGTGGACCGTTTCCTGGTCGGTAATATAGGGAAAGGGATCGGTAAACTTCTCACCGGAGGCGGATTGGGGATTTGGTGGCTCATCGACTGGTTCCTGATTACCGGAGTAACAAAAAGGAAAAATATGGAGAAACTCAATCTGATAGTCAACAACTAACCATCTAATGCATAGACGCACTGAACGCCATTGTCGTAATCAAGAAAAATAAAAGAGACTGTCAAAGTCTGTGGTAATACAAACTTTTGACAGTCTCTTCTTTTATATCATGCGCAGAACGCTATTACTTAGCCTGTTCCAACTGCAACGTCTTAGTCGGTTCGTCGCAAACTTCTGTCGGACCGAAATACTGGATCGGACCCGGATAAACATAGCTTGTAGTCAATGCCCATTCGTCGCGGTTAGCAGCGAACTTCTTGAAAGGAGCACCGTCCAGTTTCACCAAAGCTTTCTGGATAACCGGTTTCATTTCGCCATGACGTTTTTCCATGTTCATCATCATTGTTACAGGAATACCACCGGCAATCCACTTGTCAGCAGGAGCAGTCGTATTACGTACAGATGACATATAACCAGTCTTACCAGAAGCGATCAGGCAAGAAGCAGTGTAACCTAAAGAATAGCAGTAGTCAGCATCGTAGTTAGACGGAGCAGCGCAACGACCTTCGTAACCGAAGAAGTGGTGCAAAGCAGAGAACTTACCGTTATATTTACCGGCTTTCTTCCATTCGTCCAATTTCTTGCCTACCATTTCAGACAACAACTTTTCTGTTTCGATCAGAGAAACCTGAACGTTTCCGTGCGGGTCGCGATCCAAAGACAGCTGACGTGCAACACCTTCCGGCAGAGAAGCATACAGGTCAGAATTTTCTTTTGTCAGCTTGCTAATGATATAAGCACGCTGTTCGCTCTTCTTGATCATCTTGAATTCTGCATCGTGTTTAGCCAGGAAGTCGTTCAATTCAGCGATCAAACGTTTCATAGCCGGAACGAATTCGATCAGACCTTCAGGAATCAATACCGTACCGAAGTTGTTACCAGCTTCTGCACGTTTTGCTACGATTTCAGCAACATAAGTTACGATATCGTCCAAAGACATGTTCTTAGCTTCCACTTCTTCTGAAACGATAGCCACATTCGGCTGAGTCTGCAAAGCACATTCCAGTGCGATGTGAGAAGCTGAACGTCCCATCAATTTGATGAAGTGCCAGTATTTCTGAGCTGAGTTACAATCACGTTGGATGTTACCGATCACTTCTGAATATACTTTACAAGCAGTATCGAAACCGAAAGAAGTTTCAATTTGTTCATTCTTCAAGTCACCGTCGATCGTCTTCGGGCAACCGATAACCTGTACACCAGCGTTGATAGCTTTGTAATATTCAGCCAATACGCAAGCATTTGTATTTGAGTCGTCACCACCGATAATAACCAGAGCAGAGATACCCAGTTCTTTCAGGATTTCAAGACCTTTGTCGAACTGTTCTTTTGTTTCCAGTTTAGTACGACCTGAACCGATCATATCGAAACCACCTGTATTACGATATTCATCGATAATATCAGCAGTCAGTTCCATATATTTGTGATCGATCAGACCACCAGGACCCAGGATAAAGCCATACAGACGAGAGTCTTTGTTTGTAGCTTTTACACCGTCGAAGATACCGGCAATCACGTTATGACCACCAGGAGCCTGACCGCCTGACAGGATCACACCTACATTGATAGCAGGCATATCTTTCTTTTCGCTGCTCTTTTCGAAAGTAACGATCGGCATCCCGTACGTGTTAGGGAACAGTTTTTTGATATCTTCCTGATCGGCTACTGATTCTGTATACTCGCCGTCAACGGCTTTTACAGCACCTTTCAATGCAGCGGGTACCTTAGGCTGGTAAGCTGCTCTTGCAATTTGTAATGCGCTCTTTGTCATTTCTTAATCTGATTTATATAGAAATTATCTGATTTACTCCTAAAAGCGGTGCAAATATAGAATTTTTTCTTTAATCGTGAAAGAGGAACACAGAGGTTTATTCCGCATTTTTCTTCAGCCACTCCAATCTGCGCAAATCGGGCAGATGCTTTACCTGAAAATGTTCGAACTTTACATTAAAACCGTTTCCGTCGGGACAAGCTCCCATAAAGCCGACCTTTACCGGCGTATTATCCTGTAGCCAGGCATTTCGCATCATGGTGTAGGTCTTGTCGTCGAAGGAGTAGAATATTTCGACGGCATCCAGCCGCCTAACAGCCTTGATCCAGATATAAGGGACAGGTTTATCCAACGTTATCACACTCCAGTCGCTGGTCTTATGGGTAACGACCGTACTCAGATTGAATTTACCGTCTACAAATTCGATACCGGCCTTGATATAATTCTCATGGTCTATACGCAGCATCAGTCCCGCCTGGTCGAAACGCTCCTTATAATCGCCCGTGATCTTCACTTTGGCTTCAAACTCGCCGCCATAAGTCGCATAATAGAAAGGCGCATCATCGACGGTAAATCCATAATGGGAGATACGCCAGTAATCGCTTTGCGGGGTGACGAACATGGACAATGTCTTGTCCTTGATCTCCCATTGTACAGGTTCGTTGAACCACTGCATCTTTTCGAGTGTCTGTGCCGATATTGTTTCCATTGCCAGTAAGGCGAATACGCCTAAGATCATTTTCTTCATTGTTTTCATACATTTTATTTACCTTTGCAAAGGTAGACGCTTGCCGATAAACATGCAATACTGATTAATAACCATTCTACCCGTCAGATATGGATATCGTAAACAAACTGAACGACGAATTACTGAAACAGACATTCACAGAAGAGCAACAGTTATCGAACCGGCTCAATGAATGTAAACTGATCGCATCCACGTATGCACAGATTGAAAATTCGATCGCAGTACTAAGTGACATGAAAACGAACACGAGCCATATCTACTACGGAGGAATGGCGGAGAAACTGGGATTGACCGAACGAGGCTCCAACAAAACGATCCACTCGATCTGGGAAGAAGAGATCTTCAGCCGTATCCATCCCGACGACCTGCTGGAAAAACACCTCCAGGAACTCCGGTTCCTGGACTTTCTGAAAAGTATTCCGGAAAAGGAACGTGCCGACTATCATATTGTCAGTCATATCCGGATGCGTGATAATACCGACAAATATATCCATGTATTACACAGAATGTTCTACATCGCCAGCCAATCCAACGGCAGCATCCGGTTGTCTTTATGTCTTTACAACCTGACAGCCGATCCATCTTTAGACAGTGCCATCATCAACTCCGCCAACGGACAAATCCTGGAACTGCAGAAACAGACTTATAACGATATTTTATCCGTAAGAGAAAGAGAGATTCTACAGCTAATAGAACAGGGCATGATGAGCAAAGAGATTGCTTCCACCCTCTCGATCAGCATAAATACGGTAAACAGGCATCGGCAGAATATCCTGGAAAAACTGCACGTAAGCAATTCCATCGAGGCATGCCGGATAGCCAAAGGGCTGAAACTATTATAAATACAAGAAAAACATTTTACTTACTAATCAACCGATTCTCCTGAATTGGCCTGAAATCAATTTCAGAACCTCCATGCTTCCATTTAGATATCGAAAAACCGATTAGAAATCCTTCAATATCTCCATCATAAGGGCAATCACAGAAATAATCCATAATCTTGTCATCTTCCAGAGTTATCTCTACTGTATATTCCTCTGTTCCCCGGACAGTCGCATTCCATTCGTCAGGAAACTCCTCTTCCAAACTTTCCACGGCCCCCTGCCTATAATAAGAAACTCCGCGTTCCCATATCCGGGGAAGTACATAATACTCAAAATTAGATAATGTCATCATGGTAATCTTTTTTATGGTGATACAAAAATACATCATCCTGGGAAGATATGGCAATTACCTCGGACAAAAACAAAATAAAGCTTGTCTTTCTTGCTTTCTGCCCCAATATTTAGTATCTTTGGAAGGCGGGGAAGTTGTTGCCGACGCCCTCGGCAAAATAAACGACGCCCTCGACAGCTTTGCCGACGTCCTCAACAATATTGCCGAGGGCGTCGGCAACAACTTACATCGGCAGAAAAACACGATAAGATCGGACATAATCAAAGATAAGTCCGAGTAATTATAGATATAGATAACGATTAATTGACACTAGTATGGGGAGAATAAAATTCGGAGTATATAAGACTCCTAAAGGGAATGGGACAGAGCAACAGTCTTGCGCCCGGCTTATATCCAAAGGGACCATGAGAATGGAAGAGATTTGTGAATATCTTTCAGATTCAAGTTCGCTTACCTCAGCGGATATAAAAGGAGTGATCGAAGCATTGACCACTTATATAGGTAGGAATTTATCGCATGGATATTGTGTGGAACTGGAGGGGTTCGGGCACTTCTCCCCTGCCCTCAAAACGTTACAGAAAACAGATGAGAAAGGCCGGACTGTCTTCTTTGCGAGGGCTGACGGGGTAAACTTCCGTTGCTCCAAACGATTGAAAGCATTGGTCAACAAGGAGCGACCGATAAAAGTCAAAAGGGAAAATGTAACTTCCAACGAACAGGAAGACCGGAAAAAGAAAATGCTCAGATACCTGCAAAACAATCCGTATATCAATCTGACGGATTATGCCTCGCTGAACAGTTGCAGCCGTTACCGGGCTACGGAGGATATGAAACAGTTTACGAAGGATGGAATAGTGATCAAGATGGGATATCGGACACACAGGGTGTATTCGTTGCCACCGCAGGCAGAGGAAATATCGCCCGCATAGACAAATGCGCCGGCAGCAACCTGCGGCAGAATTCAAATTAAATAACTATATTTGCTACTTTATAAAGCAGTACGACTATGGCTAGATCAATCTTACGCAAATTCCCGATCGGGGTGCAGAGTTTCAAAAAGATCCGCGACAATCACTTCCTGTATGTCGACAAAACAGCCCTTGTTTATGAACTGGCCAACAGCGGAAGTTCTTATTTCCTGAGCCGTCCGCGGCGATTCGGCAAAAGCTTGCTGATATCGACTATCGAAGCCTACTTCAAAGGACAAAAGGAGTTGTTTGAGGGACTTGCCATCGAGCAGCTGGAAAAAGACTGGATCACCTATCCGGTATTGCACATAGATCTGAATGCCGAAAAGTTCGACGCCCCCGAACAGTTGGACGCCCTGCTCAGCAACCAACTGACACAATGGGAAGAAATCTACGGAAAAGGGGAGGATGAAACAACCCTTTCCCTTCGTTTTAAAGGGGTGATACGCCGTGCTGCCGAGCAAACAGGCCACCCCGCCGTTGTCCTGGTTGACGAATACGACAAGCCGCTATTACAATCGCTGCATAAAGAAGCACTCCATTCAGCCTACAAGGATACCTTGAAAGCGTTCTACGGCGTACTGAAAAGTGCCGACCAATATCTGAGATTCTATCTGTTGACAGGCGTCACCAAATTCAGCCAGGTCAGCGTCTTCAGCGACCTCAACCAGCTGAACGATATCAGTATGGACAAGCGTTATAACGAGATTTGCGGCCTCACCTGGCAAGAGATAGCCGACAATTTCGAACCCGAACTGAAAGAGTTGGGCGAAGACAACGACCTCACTCCCGAAGAGACGCGCGAAACCATGACACGCCTCTACGACGGCTACCATTTCATGTTTGGGCAGGAAGGCATCTTCAACCCCTTCAGCGTCTTGAATGTGTTGGACAGAAGTCAATTCGACAACTACTGGTTTAAGACCGGAACCCCGACCTTCCTCGTCGAACTGCTGAAAAAGACTAACTACGACCTGCGCGACATCGACGGCGTACAAATGGCAGTCGATGGTTTTGCCGATTATAGAGCCGACGTGCAACGTCCCATCCCGGTGATCTATCAAAGCGGTTACCTGACGATTAAAGGGTTTGATCCACGTTTCCGACTATATACGTTAGGCTTTCCTAACGAAGAAGTAAAATACGGATTCTTGAATTTTATCGTGCCATTCTATACTGCTATCCCCTCTACCGAGAGTTCTTTCTACATTGGAAAATTTGTTCGTGAACTGGAGTCGGGCGACGTAGATGCCTTTATGGAACGCCTGCGTGCCTTCTTTGCCGATATTCCCTACGAACTGAATGACAAGACCGAACGCCACTATCAGGCCGTCTTCTATCTCGTCTTCAAGCTTATGGGACAGTTCACGGAGGCCGAAGTGCGCAGTGCCCGCGGTCGTGCCGACGCCGTGGTGAAAACCCGCGACTACATCTACGTCTTCGAGTTCAAACTCGACGGTACCGTAGAAGAAGCCCTCCGCCAGATCGACGATAAGGGCTATCTCATCCCTTACCAGTCCGATGGCCGCCAACTAATCAAAGTCGGTGCCAATTTCAGTGCCGAAGAGCGCAATATCGAAAACTGGATGAATGTAAAATGAATATGAAAATTACCTTGACATGTTGATATGAATATCGAAGAGTTCAGAGAATATTGCCTTTCATTAAAAGGAGTACATGAAAAGATGCCGTTTCCCAATGTGGCGGATAAATACAGTCGGGATGTCTTGTGTTTCTATATTGCGGACAAATGGTTTTGCTTTGTGAATATCGAGGTCTTTGATTTCTGTTGTATCAAATGCAATCCGGATGAATCGGGGGAACTGCAAGGAAGGTATGCAGGCATTACGCCGGGGTGGCACATGAACAAGAAGTATTGGATCAGTGTCTATTTCAATCAGGATGTGCCGGATCAGAAGATTAAAGAGCTGGTGAAGAAATCGTATGAGATCGTAGTCGGGAGTCTTCCGAAAAAGGAAAAGGAGAAACTGCAAGAAAGGGATACATGATAAAAAGAACACGCATCCCTATTCCTTCTGCCGTTGTTTTAATTCTAACAATTACTGATAAGTAGTTGACAATGAATAAGGTTTGTCAGCTTCGGCAAAGACACGCTTCTTGTTTGGAGCAGATGTCATTTCGAAGGTCAGCTCTCCCCCGTTCATTATATCTTGTTGAGTAATATACGCTTTGGTATATGGTTTCCCGTTCAGTTTTACGGATTTGACGTAACGGTTCTTGTCGCTTACCTTGTCGGCTCTGACTTCGAATGTCTTTCCATTTTCAAGAGAGACTTTCATGTAAGGCAGATAAGGGGCACCCAATACATATTGATCGGTTCCCGGGCAAACAGGATAGAAGCCCATCGCCGACAGGATATACCAGGCAGACATCTGGCCGCAATCATCGTTACCGCACAGGCCGTCGATATTGTTGCGGTACATCTTGTTCATGATCTCACGTTGCCAGTACTGGGTTTTCCAGGGTTGTGTAGTCCACATATACAGGAATGGGATATGATGGCTCGGTTCGTTGCCATGTACGTAACCACCCAGAAGACCTTCTTTGGTAACATCTTCCGTTTCGGCGAAAAATTCGTCGGGCAGGTGCATAGTGAAGAGAGAGTCCAGTTTAGTGATGAATGACTTGTCGCCACCCATCAATCGGATCATATTGTTTACATCCTGAGGAACATAGAACGAATAGTTCAGGCCATTGCCTTCGACAAAACCTTCGCCGTGTGTGCTCAGGAGGTTGAAGTTCTCTTTCCAGCGTCCGTCGGAATAACGGGGACGGGCATAACCGATACTGGTGTCGAATACATTCGTATAGTTCATAGCCCGCTTCTTATAACGGTCGGCCACTTCACGATTTCCTGCCAAAAGGGCTGTGTTGTAAATCGTCCAGTCGTCGTAGGAATATTCCAGTGTCAACGAAGCGGCACTGCCACTACGGTCGAGGGAGACATATCCTTTCTCCATCAATTCTTTCGTTCCGTCATAATAAGGAATGGTAGAGCTGCTGACCATTGCTTTCAACACTTCCTCCTTATCCAGCGGCAAGCCTTTTGCCACGGCATCAGCCAATACGGATACAGAATGATAACCGATCATACACCAGTTCTCGTTTGCCATATGGCTCCATACAGGCAACGCCTTATGTACACTTTGTTCGCAATGTTTCAGCATGGAACGGGCAATATCGGTATTCACCTGGCGATTGATGATATTGAACAGCGGATGCAAAGCCCGGTACGTATCCCAAACAGAGAAGACCGTGTAATTAGTAAAATCGTCTGCTTTATGAATATTACCATCCAGGCCACGATACTGACCATCTACATCGGTATAGACACAAGGATTGATCATCGTATGGTACAAAGAGGTATAAAGCATTGCCATCTGATCGTCAGTACCTTTCGCATCTATAATAGAAAGTTCCTTATTCCAGGTATCCGCAGCACGTGAAGCCAGTTGGTCAAAACTATATCCGGTAGCCTCGGCATGCAGGTTTTTCAAAGCGCCATCGGTGCTTACACCGGAAAGGGCTACTTTTACTTCCAGTTCATTCGAAGAAGCAGGATCGAAATCGAAATAAGCAACGATCTTCCGTCCGCCTATATCCGGGAAGTTCTCTTTCATATTGAACTTGCCGTAACCGCCGCGGTAATCGACTTTTGCTTTTTCATCGCAGCCGTAATGGATAACCGGTTTGGAGAAAGACATGGCGAAATAGGTGTAATTGGCTCGTGCCCAGCCGTTGGTTATACGATATCCTGTCACTAACGTATCATTTTCCACACGGATACTTGTCCATAGAACCTTTCCGTCGTAGTTGTAAATACCATGTATCATATCCAGGATAATACGCTGATTCTCCGTTTCTTTCGGGAAAGTATATTTATGTATTCCTGCCCGTTTGGTTGTAGTCAGTTGTGCTTTCACACCGTAATCGGCCAGCATCACTTCATAATAACCGGGACGGGAGATCTCTGTGTCGTGTGAGAATCGGGAACGATAGCCGCCGTCGGGATCGGTTGCTGTTCCGGGATTCAGTTTCAGGCAGCCGGTAGTCGGCATAATCAGGATATCACCCAGGTCGGAGTGTCCGGTTCCGCTGAAATGGGTATGGCTGAAACCGACGATGCTGCTGTCTTTATGCTGGTAACCGGCACAATATTCGTAAGCGCGGGGTTGATATTTGCCGTCCACATTATGCGGGATCGTATCGGTATCCGGGCTCAACTGTACCAGTCCGAACGGTACGCATGCTCCCGGAAAAGTATGTCCCATCCCGTTCGTTCCGATGATCGGGTTCACTAATGAGACTTTATCCTGCTGAGCAAATAAATTTCCTCCTGCCAGTAAAGCAGACAGAATTAAGGCTAAACATGTTGAAGACTTCATAATATATAATGTATTTGTTATTTCGTCAGGAACGCCTGGTACTCATTCCACATGCCCTCGATGCTGCTATCTTCACCGAAGACACTTTTTATCGCTTTATCGAAACTCCAGACTTCCAGGTCGCGGACAGTCAGATGGAATTTACGTATAGCATCCGGATCTTTGGTTTTCAGCCATTGGATAAAGAAACCCGTTGTGCGGTAACCATCCATCCAGTTACCTCCGGGCTTGCGTGTATTCATATCAAAAAAACCGGCTTCTGCCCGCACTGCATCAGCCATTCCTTCGATACAGGCCCAAAATTCCTTATTGGTGGAATAACTCCCGATACCTCTCGGTTCGAACTGATAGGCATGAACCAACTCATGGTATAAGACGCCACGTGTCTCAAAGTCGAGTTTATACAACGACTCGTTGGCTGACTTCTCTATGTGTTGTGTACTGTATTCGATGGAAATAACAGGGGGATTGCCGGATTTGGCAGATACACCGTCGTAGTCTTTCAGTGTATATTGAATGGTCTGCACGTCATTCATCGTATCCTGGGCGGTATAGAAAAGGATTTCCGCTACCTTTTCGGCATGGTATTTTATGTAAGCGTCCGGATCCTGCACCAGGTCGGCATAGATGGACGCCCCCTTTGTCTGAGGATCGAGTACCTCGAAGTCTACTTCGGGATATCTGAAATCTTTCCAGTCCGTCAGGAGGTTCTTTTCTGAGAAAGAGACATCGCCTATTATCAATATATCATTTCCCTCAGTGGACGCTTCCAACATATACTGTTTATAATTTGAAGGATTAGCTATCGTGCAAAGTATCTCCTGATAGCGGGAGCAGAAACGCTGGTCTTTGCGTTCGTCAATCACGACCCATTTCGTTCCGTCGTACGAACCTTTTAATGTCCAGGTTGCCGGATCGTGTTCCGGCGTTTCTCCCGATGAGTAGAGTTTGTAACTTTGGATAGGAATGCTGCATTGAGTATCAAAAACGATTTTATTTAAGCCCTGCGCTCCCGTATAACAAGTGGTAGGATCTCCGTCCGATAATTCCGGGACATTTACAGAGATATTTTCCCTACATGCAGAGAATAAGAGTAAGCTAACTACTACAATTACATATTTATTCATAACAACACAACTTTACTGTTAACTCAATAATGCATTCACTATCCAAAGAAAACAACTCCCCAAAAACGCCTTTGTCTGAAAATGCCTATCAAACAAGGGCGGTGATAAATCACGAATGCAATATTAGTTAGTTTTCATTTCCCTCGGTTATTCCTCAAATACCAAAAGAGTGTCATAATCTGCCGGATGTAGATTATGACACTCTTTTGGTAATCCGGGACACTGATGGTTTCTTACAGGAAATGTCGAATGCTTCGGTTCGATGTCGTCGAGACGGTCGCTTCGACGCCATCGAAAGGATCGTCTCGACACCGTCGAAAAGATCGAGGGGTTAATTCTTCCGATATTCACCTGGTGTTTGGTTATACTTGGAGGCGAACTCGCGGTAGAAATAGGATTTATTTGAGATACCTACTTTATAGATGATCTCCTGTACATTCAGATTGGTCGTTACCAGCAATTGGGCAGCATACGTCAGCCGGTAATCCTTAATAAAGTCGGTCGGAGTAAGCGGAGATATTTTCTTGAACCGACGGTAAAGCGAACGGGTATTCATACCCATTTTCTCTGCAATCAGCTCGGGACGCAAAGTTTCCTTATCCAGATTCTCTGTGATGATAGCAATAACTTCATCCATAAATTCTTTGTCTTCCTGATGGATCAACTGTCCCCCGGATTGCTCGTAAGCACTTTCCGGTGAATAGTAGTAATCTTTCAGTTCCTTCTTGCTTGTCATCAGACGATTCACCACCGAACGGAGCACAACCGACGAGAACGGTTTAGTCAGGTAAGCGTCAGCCCCCAGGTCCAATCCTTCAGCCTGATCGCTTTCGGAGATACGGGCGGAAACGACGATCAACGGGATATGCCGGGTAAACTTATCCGACTTCACGCGACTGATCAGCTCCAGGCCGTCTATATCCGGCATCATTATATCTGTAATAATAAGAGCCGGTGTTTGTTTCTCCATCAAAGCGAGTGCCTCTTCTACACTGAACGCTTCTTCTATCGTATAAGCCGGGGATAAGGATTCTTTGATAAGCCAGACAATATCTTTATTGTCGTCTACCACAAGGATGCAAGGTTTGTCATCCGCAGATACCGGTATCCCTATCTCACCCTGATCCGGAGAAGTCGCTAAAATACAGGTATCAGGTTCTTCGTTATCTTCCACCGTACCGTCTTCATCTACTTCCAGATGTGGTAACCGGACGATAAATTCAGCAAATTTACCTTCTTCACTTTTCACTTCTATCGTACCACGCAAAGACTGCACCATACTATGACAGATAAACAATCCCAAACCGTTTCTGGAAGTCATTTGGGTATAATTGTTTCCATCCAGATCACCCAGTATACGATATCGGTCAAAGATTGTATTCAGGTCTGCTTCCGATATTCCTTTACCAGTATTATATACGCTGATGACTAACGAATCATCCTCTATCGTTGCCGAGATACGGATGCTACCGGCCTCGTCCGTATATTTGAAAGCGTTGGATATCAGATTAACCAAAATCTTCTTCAGACCGGTAGGATCGGTATTCCAATTAAGAGAGTCCGGCAGAGATATCGTAAAGTTTATTCCATTCTGCTCAGCAATAGGGGTAAAGGAGTCGTATTGCCTGCGGATAATATCGGAAACGGAAGTCTTTTTAATACTGAAATAGTTCATTCCCGCTTCCTCAATCTTGCGGAAGTCGAGGATTTCCTGGATCAGTTCGTTAAGGCTTACTACGTTATCCCGCAATATACGGATATATCTTATCAGTTTATTATCCGAAGTATTCTCCGCATAAGTATGGATATAATCCCCCACCCCGTTGATCAAAGTAAGCGGAGTGCAAAGTTCATGTGTGATATTGGCGAAGAAATTCAGCTTTGCCTCATATAGTTTTTCTTTTTGTTCTTCCCTGATCTTCCGTGCAACGAGTTGTTGCTTTTCTGCCATTCTCCGGTTGAAACGGTAAAATAACCCCGTTAATAAAAGAAGAAATGCAAACACATATAATACGATTGCCCAGGTTGAACGATACCAGGGAGGAAGTACCTTCAATGGTAAAAGGTATTCGCGGGCATTCGAGTCATACACATCGTTTTTGTAGCGGACTTTCAGTACATAGTTACCGTAAGGAAGTTTGGTGAACGATATTTCGTTATTCTTCTGTAATTCCGTCCAGCCGGTATTATAATTCTGCAACAGGTAAGAGTATTCATAGTTTTCTCCATGAATATAATCTGTTGCAACAAACGAGATATTAAACGTCGAGATATCCGGAGGAATCACGAGCTGGGCAGACTCTGCATCCGTATAGTCGTAAAGACTGACCGTCTCCCCTCCCATCTTCAGTTCAAAGAAATGAAGGTCCGGCCGAAAGTTTTCCAACTGGTCATTTTGGGGGTCGATCCAGACGAGACCATCGATACCACCGAAAAACAACCGTCCGGTATATTCGCATATCCAATAGGCGTCATCCGAGAATTCAGTAACTTTCAACTCCTGATACCCATAGTTATGAAAGAAACTGTTACGGGGATTATATTTCGTCAATCCTTTATTGGTACTTAACCAGATACATTCATCCCGGTCTTCCAATATACCGTGGATCATATCGTTGCTGATACCGTCACTCCTGTCGAACTGCCTGACATCACAAGTGCCTGATGAATTACATTTCATACGGGTCATTCCGGAACTGGCGCCCAGATAAAAAGTCGAGTCGCTACTATAATACAGGCTTAATACGTCACCAATTGCCTGGTTGGATGAATTATTCATCGACATAAAGTCATATTCCCGGGTAAGCAGGTCAAAACGTGCCATCCCGTATCCGCCGCGACTACCCAGATATATAGTCGATTTTCCGTCGTAATACATCGAATAGAATTCGTTACAGACTTTTCCATCCTTCTCCAGTTGATAGGAATCAATGTATTCGACGACCAGACCCGATTTACTTTTCTCCAGAATAACCTCGATCAATCCATCCCCTGTCGTGGCTACCCATAAAGTAGAATCGTTTACCTCACAAATAGAATGCACATATCTTAATTTTGTATCGATCTTACTGGGAAGTGTATGCACCTTCCCATCTTCATACGAATAATAGGAAAGCCCCGGACCATCCGTTCCGATCCATACCAAAGAATGATACCGGCTCTTATAAAAACAATATACACGGTTATTAGAAAGTCCGTTGGCTGTGGTATAACGAGTTATCTTATCGGAAGGTATCTGTTTTCCCTTATAAGAATCATACTCCTTTATACGAACAAAGCCATCGCCTTTTGTTCCGAACCATAACGTTTTATCTTCGTCGGTATAAACCGAACGTACAGGATTACGCATCACAAAAGGCAAATCTTCCAGCAACAACCCGTCAAAACGCTCAGACTTATCGTAAAACATCCTGACACCTTGTCCGTCCGTTCCGATCCAAAGAATATTCTGTTTATTGTCTTTAATCATACTAAAAATACCGATATTCAGATCGAAAGCTCCTTCCGGATCATCCAAATCCATCAATAAACCATCCCTGAACGCCAGGTATTGTTTCGACTGAAAAGAAACAATACGGGATATATCCCCATATTTCTTCATCCATACGGAAAGATCAGACAAATATTTTTCCTTTTTATCCTTCATTCCATATTGATACAATTTGTTCTCAGTATCCACATAATAGAGAACACCTTCTTCATAAAAAGCCTGCCTTATCTCTTTATCATGTATTTTGCTTTCTTTTATCTGTAATTTAAGAGGTAAAGTAGAATAATCCGGAATGATCTTTTTCAGAAAGCCGTCAGACGAAAGGATATAAAAATCCCCTTGCTCATCGGTAAACAAGGCTTTTACTGCATCCGGTGTTATCCCTTCTGTATAAATATCCTGAAAAGAACCAGCCCGGGCGGTATAACAAGAAATAAAATTCTTCCGGCTTACCAATAGCGTATTTTCCAGAGCGTCAGCAACAATCAGGCGGCATTCGGGATATTCCATATACGACTCCGTCACTTTGCGTTCTCTCAATGAAAACCGGTTCAGCCCCATCGAGGTCGAGATCCATAGATATTCTCCGCCACCTCCCGAAATCTTATGAATAATATTGCTGCAAAGTGTATTTTTATTATCAGGTTCAAAACGGTAAACATAGGTATTCTTCCCATTATACAAGTTCAATCCGTCATACGTTCCAAGCCATATATAACCATGAGTATCCTGATAAATATCTATTATCGCATTATTCGACAAATCAATATTATTCGCTTTATGGAACGCCATCGATGCCGCTCCTTTAAAAAAAGGACACAGCAGGAATAAGCCCAATAATAGAAATCGTATTGATAGGAATCGAGTCATTATTATGTTTATTATTGATCAGACGACAAATATAATCCATCTTTTCCGTAATATTAAAACTTTTTAAGCTTAAAGGAATAAAGGATTATTAATAAAGCGATAACTTCGCATATTCGAAGGTGATAATATCGTTTTAACACATATAATATATGAAAAAGTATCTACCTCTTGCTGCTTCCGCACTGCTTCTTGCTGCCTGCAGCGAAAAACCGGGTTACGAAATAACCGGTACAGTATCAAACGCCGATCTGAATGGAAAGTATGTATACCTCTATGAGTACGGAAATCCGGATGTCCCACCTTTGGACAGTGCATTAGTGGAAAACAACACTTTCAGATTTCAAGGGACACAAGAGGGTTCGCTGCTTGCTACTCTTCAGTTCTCGACGGATGTTGTTCCCGAAGAACGTGGCAAACCCAATTTGTTTAAAACAACCTTCACCCTTGAAAACGGAAAAATCATCGCCAACCTCGATACATTCTCTGTTGTGACCGGAACACCGGCCAATGATGCAGAAAAGGCATTGAAAGATGAGATCGCTCCGATTTATGATGAAATGGGTAAACTGGGGGATGCCATCCGTTCTGAAGATAAAGATATAGCCAACGCCGCAGAAAAGAAGTATGACGAATTCAGCGAAAAGATCACACGGGCAATTTGTAACTATATCCTGGCCCATATGGATCAAAAAATGTCTGCTAAATATACGTTTGACAACCGTTACAATCTGAGTGAAGAACAACAGAGTGAAATCATCGCACAGGCTGACTCAACTTTCAAGGCATTCCCGGGTATCGACAAAATGATGAGCCGCCTCGAAATACTGAAAAATGTAGCTGTCGGCAAACAGTTCGTAGATTTCGAAATGGCTGATCCTAAAGGTGAAGTTCACAAACTGTCTGAATTTGTAGGTAATGGTAAAGTTGTCCTGATCGACTTCTGGGCATCCTGGTGTCCTCCTTGTCGTAAAGAAACACCGCATTTAGTCGAGCTATACAAACAATACAAGAATAAAGGTTTTGAAATCGTTGGTATTTCATTGGATAGTAAAGCCGATGCATGGGCAAAAGGCGTAAAAGACCTGAACATTACCTGGACACAACTGTCTGACCTGAAAGGCTGGCAGAATGCAGGTGCCGCTCTATACGGAGTAAACAGCATTCCTCATACGGTTCTGGTCGACAAAGACGGTACAATCATCGCCAAGAATATTCATGGTGAAGAGATAGATGCCAAACTACAGGAGACTCTAAATAAATAAGGTATATGTCCGCTCAGATCACATTAAAGTGGAAAAAAGATTCTACTTTTGAAACCGAGTTGAACGGCCACCCGATCATCATCGATACCTCCGTAGAAAACGGGGGTAACGATGAAGGGCCGCGCCCCAAAGCTCTGATGTTGGTTGCCTTGGCCGGATGTACAGGCATGGATGTAGCCCCCCTTTTCCGGAAGATGCGGGTACATTTTGAAAGTCTCTCCATTGACGTCACCGCAGAAACATCCGACGGCATTCCGATGGTCTACACCGGCTTTCATGTGACTTACCATGTTGTTGCCAACCCAGCCGACAGCGCCAAAATAGTGAAAGCAGTCCGCTTATCACAAGAAAAGTATTGCGGAGTAACGCTTATGATGAAAAAGATAGCTCCTGTCACCTGGGATATCATCCTCAACGGAACACCTCTAAATGTTGATTCCACAGAGAAATAACAAACCTGCCCTGTTGCATGGAAAAATTAAAAACTCTATCTTTGTGCGGCTTTAACAAAGGCGATATTACATAGAAATTAGCATAAAGTTTTATTATCACTTTAATATAATAAATTAGCGATTATGATTTATTCACATGAAGTTCAACACATGTGTGTTGTAAAGAAGGGAGCCAACCATCCTTGTGCTCCGATTCCTGAAGAAGGAAAATGGGTTAGATCTACTCAGATCACTGACATCTCAGGTTTGACTCATGGTGTGGGTTGGTGTGCTCCTCAGCAAGGTGCATGTAAACTGACACTGAACGTAAAGGAAGGAATCATTCAGGAAGCTCTGGTTGAAACAATCGGTTGCTCTGGTATGACTCACTCTGCTGCGATGGCATCAGAAATCCTTCCGGGCAAAACTCTTCTGGAAGCATTGAACACTGACCTTGTTTGCGACGCTATCAACACAGCTATGCGCGAATTATTCCTGCAGATCGTTTACGGACGTACACAGTCTGCTTTCTCAGAAGGAGGTCTGCCTATCGGAGCTGGTCTGGAAGACTTAGGTAAAGGTCTGCGTAGCCAGGTTGGTACTATGTTCGGTACTTTGGCTAAAGGTACTCGTTACCTGGAAATGGCAGAAGGTTACTGTACCCGTATGGCATTAGACGCTGACGATCAGGTAATCGGATATGAATTCATCCACCTGGGTAAATTCATGGAAATGGTAAAGAAAGGTATCGATGCTAACGAAGCATTAGAAAAAGCTAAGGGTTCTTACGGTCGTTTCAAAGAAGCTGTAAAATATATCGATCCTCGTAATGAATAAGAAAACACTGACACGCGTCCTGATCGGGCTAATTATCATAACTGTTATCGCGACGGTAATCACCTACTTCATCATGAAGCCGGACCGTCCCTGGATGGCATTTTATATGGCCTGTTGCGGCGGTGTACTTGTTTTCAACTTTCTAATATCTTTATTCCTGGTAAATAAGAATTTAAAAAAGTAAAAATAATATGGCTTTATTTGAAAGTTACGACCGTCGTATCGATCATATCAACGCGGTTTTAAAAGAATATGGTATCAACGGTATCGAAGATGCAAAAGCTATCTGCGACGCTAAAGGTATTGATCCTTATACAATGTGTAAGGAAACTCAACCTATCTGTTTCGAAAATGCTGCATGGGCTTACGTTGTAGGTGCTGCTATCGCTATCAAGAAAGGTTGCACAAGCGCTGCTGACGCTGCCGAAGCTATCGGTATCGGTCTGCAGGCATTCTGTATCGCAGGTTCTGTTGCCGACGACCGTAAGGTTGGTATCGGCCACGGTAACCTGGGTGCACGTCTGCTTCGCGAAGAAACAAAATGTTTCGCATTCCTGGCAGGTCACGAATCTTTCGCTGCTGCTGAAGGTGCTATCAAGATCGCTGAAATGGCAAACAAAGTTCGTAAAGAACCGTTGCGTGTTATCCTGAACGGTCTGGGTAAAGATGCTGCTATGATCATTTCCCGTATCAACGGCTTTACTTATGTTCAGACTCAGTTCGACTATGCAACAGGTGCTTTGAACGTGATTAAAGAAACTCCGTATTCAGAAGGTCTTCGTGCAAAAGTAAAATGCTACGGTTGCGACGACGTTCGTGAAGGTGTTGCTGTAATGCGTGCTGAAGGTGTTGACGTATCTATCACAGGTAACTCAACTAACCCGACTCGTTTCCAGCACCCGGTAGCCGGTACATACAAGAAAGAATGTATGGAAAATGGCCATAACTACTTCTCTGTTGCTTCAGGTGGTGGTACAGGCCGTACTCTGCACCCGGATAACATGGCTGCAGGTCCTGCTTCTTACGGTATGACCGACACAATGGGCCGTATGCACGGTGACGCTCAGTTCGCCGGTTCTTCATCAGTTCCTGCTCACGTAGAAATGATGGGATTCTTGGGTATGGGTAACAACCCGATGGTAGGTGCTACTGTTGCTGTAGCTGTTGCTATCGAGGAAGCTATGAAGAAGTAATCTGATAAATTACTTATATATGAACTCCTGCAATCTTTGGGTTGCGGGAGTTTTTTGTTTATGGAAATAACTTATTTACTTCTCCTTTTTGGCTAATAAAAAAATACTTCTTATTTGATTTCTTCAATTGAACATGTTTTTTTGTGGAAAACAATACCAATAAAGAATACCATAATGAACAATATGAAATTTTTGATGCAGTTCCCAATAATGTGCTTTATGGTATTGATGACAAGCTATATTTCATTGACACACAAATAAGATTGAAATAAACATTTTACCACAAAAGTCACTCTCTCACAAAAGTTGGAGAAATAAATATTCAAATTATTATCTTCGTCCTCCATTTCTTCCACCGGAATTTGTACGGCTGTTTGTTGTTCTTTTATTTTCCGTACGGTTGCTTGAACCGGAATTGGACGGGCGGGTTACTTCTGCCGGTTTTGTCTGAGGGCGGGTTGTTGTCGGACGGCTACTCTCAGGACGACTCGATTCGGGGCGACTCGGTCTGTTTGATTCGGGACGACTCGGACGATTCGATTCAGGACGGTTGGAACCCGGGCGATTGGGACGGTTCGGATGACTAGGATGATGATCCGGCGGATAAATATAGATAGGCCGTCCATAATCAGGAAATACCATTGGAGGGGCTACAGGCGGAATGTAAGTTACATCATCATACAAATATTCATACCCTGTCAGATAGTTATCCCAAAATTCCAGCGCATACACCTCATTACGGGCTGTCCGGTATTCCAGCACTTCCTGTATATAACCATCTTTCTTGTTGACAGCCAAGACCCGGTCAGGAGCCCCCATCAGGTTCTCCACCTCAGCGACAGTCATACCAGTAGTCAGCATACCCAAATCCAGATATTTGTATGCTCCGCAAGCCACTAACAAGAAAGAGGTCAATAGAATCAAACTTATTTTCTTCATCTTTATTCTGAAATTAGAGACTCCAGATATTCGATAAATTCGGAAGTCATCCAATTCCCGTCAAAGGCTTCACCATTGACAAAGAAAGTCGGAGTTCCTTCCACTTTATTTTCCAATCCGGAATCATAATCATCTTTTACTTTTTGGTAGAAACGGTCTTTACCGAAATCCGTTTCAAACTCAGCAGCGTTTATTCCCAGTTTCCTGGCATATTCCAACAGGTAATAATCATCCAACGCATTCTGATTTTCAAAAAGAAGATCATGCATCTCCCAAAACTTACCGTCGGAAGCCGCTATCTCCGCAGCAATAGCGGCATGCAAAGCGTGCGGATGCAATTCCGTAAGCGGGAAATTACGGAAAACGAATTTAACCTTGTTCCCGAATTTCTTCTGTATATCCTTTACTATATAATATGCTTTCCTGCAATAAGGACACTGATAGTCTGCATACTCAATTAATTCTATCGGTGCATTGACCGGACCTTGAACATGATCGTTCTTATTTACTTCCAAATACATATCTGTTACTATATTGATTTCTAAATAATAACACCACAGGTATTTCTTTTGTTGTTCATATTAGTACTTCATTAACTGAATTGATTTTGTTTTTTATCTATCTTCGCATCTATGAAACGAGGTACAGCTGATTTGCCATTACATTACGGAACAGTCCCGCCCTGGCTGGCTCAACGTATGAGTTTGCTAGGAGGAGCCATTGCCGAAGCAATTATTATCGAATATGGTCGTCCGGCCTTATTACGACGGCTTAGTGATCCTTTCTGGTTCCAGTCGTTAGGATGTGTATTGGGTATGGACTGGCATTCGTCAGGTATTACGACATCCGTCATGAATGCCCTGAGAAAAGCGATCAATTACAGGTCGGAAGAACTGGGCGTTTATATTTGCGGAGGAAGGGGTAAATTTTCAAGAGAAACACCTAATCAACTCCTGGAAGTAGCCGATAAAACCGGATTGAACGGAAATGAACTGGTAAGATGCAGCAAACTGGCGGCCAAAGTCGATAATACAGCCGTTCAAGATGGTTTTCAACTTTATCTACATACGTTTATCGTCACCAAAGAAGGCGACTGGTCTGTCATACAACAAGGCATGAACCCGAATGAGCGTATGGCCCGGCGTTATCACTGGCTGTCGTCTTCGCTTCGTTCGTTTATGGAGGAGCCTCATACTTCCGTTTGTGGCAGAAACCAGGGATTGATACTCAACTTGACGGATAAGCTGGCCGCTCCTACTAAAGAGGGGATCGTCGAACTGACAAAAGAGACGCCCGACAAGCTGATGCGTGAAGTTTCTATCATTCTCCCTAATCATCATGAGGTAAGAGAGGAAGATGTTAACCTGAAACGCCTGGGGGCTGCACTATTGTTAGCTCATGAGACAAATGTGTCCGACATGGAATCATTGCTTTTACTGGAAGGTGTCGGGCCACGTACACTGCAATCGCTCACATTGGTCAGCGAAGTGATACACGGTACTCCATCCCGCTTCTCTGATCCAGCCCGTTTTTCATTCGCACACGGGGGAAAAGACGGACATCCGTTTCCTGTCCCGACAAGTGTTTATGATGAGACGGTTGAAGTATTCGACAAAGCCATACGACAGGCTCGTCTCGGGGATAAAGAGAAATCGGATGCTTTGAAGAATCTATCCAAGATATCACAGGAAATAGAAAAAGGATATACGCCAAGCAAATATTTTGATGATTGGGTACAGCACGAACGGGATACGTCTTATAAATATGGTGGAAAGACTGTTTTTGGTGATGCTAAAAAACCTGTAAAGAAAGAGGATAAGGGAAAGGGAGGAATACAGCTCAGTTTATGGGATTAAAAAATCAAATATTGTCAAAAGTGAACTATCTTGTCCCCATATCGGGCACGGGAATGGGATAGCCCAACCTTTATACCAAACAGTAGTTAATTTACTAATTATCAATAACTTTACATAACACAACCAACCAAAGAGCCCAAATCTCGTTTTAAACGAGCGAAAACTCGTTTTAAATGAGCTTACAGTCCGTTTTAAACGAAAAAAAACTCGCTTTAAACGAAGTGAGGGTTCGTTTAAAACGAGTTTTTAGGGAATCTATACCTATCGTCGCACCAACATATATTTATACGCCGTCTCCGAACAATCCTGGATAAACAAGGTATCGCCGTTTATAGACAACGGATAAGCCGGATTGGTAGCATAGAAGACATCCATCAGATAAGCATCGTATCCTGCGCCTGTATCAGCTTTTCGCCAGTTCAAATCACCGGGTTCGTCTTTGCCGTCTTCTGACCAGACGTATTTATCGCCGTCAAATGTGATGAAAGTATTTTCGAACTCACAAAGCTGACCGGTATTCTGACCGCTGATCAATTCCCATTTCCCATCAACAAATTCTTTGATCTCGGGAAGCGATTTATCAAAGAGAGTCGCCCGAAGCGTTGTCTGGGATTCAATTTTGTCCGACGCTCCTCCCTGTCCAGACTTGCCTTTACAACCGCTTGTGCCGATCAGGCAAAAGCTAACAACTACCATAATGAAAATACTTTTCACACTCTTCATATCCGGTCTTATTTACAATGTTCTTTTATCAGTCTTTCTGCTAACGGATCCCCCAACTCTTTTGCCTTGTTCAATGCTTCGCAGGCTTCCGCTTTCTTTTCCATACGCACATAACAGATACCTTTCAGACGATAACAAGCAGCAAAATCCGGAGCCACCTTCAAAGCCGCATCAATACATGTCAGCGCTTCCGTATAATTTTTCAAACGAACATATACAGACGCTTCTTCTGCACGGTAATCAGGAATATCCGGACTCAAGCGAACAGCTTCTTTGATATCGGCCAGTGCACCATCCATATCTCCGGCACGGAACTTTGCCTGCTCGCGATAGAAATAGAAATCACTGCCCACACTGCCGTTCATTGCCTTATAATACAAATTGTAATCTTCTATTGCTTCGGCATACTGTGACAAACGAAGCTTCCAGTCTATCCGTTCCAGAATATACTGACCGGCTTCAGAAGTAAGAGGTAACCCACACTTTTCTACAGCACCGTCCAACAGGGCAATTACATCGCCGATATTGAATCCGGGTGTATTTTCTTTAGCCTTAGCCGCCCAATAGTAAGAAGTAGGCGATGCCAGGTCACTGTTGTTTACGATCATGTATTCATTATAAGCCTGGTCATATTCTTTCAGGAAGAAATGAATATCTCCCGCTAACTGATGATAAACAGGAAGATCCTCTTCACCGATAGCTTTCTGAATAGTCTCCATAGCAGACTGTACCGTCCACGCCGGGTCAGTCAAAGTCGTATCCGTGACAGCTACGCTATAGATCAGTTTCGCCTGGTTGTAATAAACATCCCCTTTTTTATCACTGTATTTGGAGGCTGTTCCAATATCATCCAACGCCAGTTTCAGAAATTTTTCCTGTTCGGCCGGAGTAGAAGCCAGCTCGGCACGCCGTCCGGCATAATGGCTGGCACGGTTCAGATAACCGTCTGCCGAATTCGGGAAAGTCGCGATAAAATCGTTCAATGTTTCCAAATATGTTTTGGCATCCTGTGTACTGCTTTTCAGGAACAAAGCAACCTGAGCCTGTTCCACATCTGCCGGCCACGCTTTCTTTATAGCTATACTATTATATACGGAATTTAGAAAATCGGTAGAAGTTATAGCCAAATTGTTCACATAAGATGCTGAAACAGCATACGATATATCCTTCTTTCCGGAAGCGTCCGCCTGCGCCAAACCGAAAACCTCTCCCTCGGCATTCAATATCGGAGAATTTACGTGGGCGTCTTCCAACGGAATGGATAATTTGTAGTAACTATACGGATCTTTCAGCTTGCTCACTTCCGTGATCGTTCCCTGTTCGAAACTGACTTTCTTTTCTGTTGTATAAGGCAACAAATAGGCAACTGCCCCTACTGCCAGCGGATCTGCTACTACAGGTAAGAACTGAACTTTCTTAGGCGTTTCCGCTTTTACCTTTATGACATCATACAACTCGTCTGCACCGACAATATGTGTAACCGGATAAGTTTTTCCTTCCACGTCCGTCACCGTAGCCTTCTCCGCCCCTTCGAACAGTTCATAGGCGGTGAGAACATCTCCCGTTTCGGAAACAAAGATACCTGTCCCCGAAGTCAGTTTAGTTCCGTCTTTTCCGTATGTAGTGATTAAAACAACGGCCTTTTTACTTTTTTCCATCCATTTAGGAGCGGCGTTCTTCTGTGCTGTTGCCGGTAATAAGTGGCAACAAATTAAAATAAGTAGTAATAGTGTTTGTTTCATTTCTTTTCTCATGTTATCAGATATGCCGACAAATGTAATACTTTATTGTCTTTGTACATATTGTCTGCGTATAAATTTATCGTCAGCTACTGTTATAGTTCTGTTTAAGTAGCTGACGATTGACACATAGCGTATCATTGGCACTTTCAATGATATGCTTTCCTTATATTATAGCGATAAGCTAAACATGCTAACCCAAAATATACTGCGCATTGAATCCACAAAGTAACATACTCCGTATGAATCTCAGCCATAGAAGCTCCCATCGAATTCAATTTGACATACGCCAGGGTTGCCGGGGCAGCCGGGATCAGGAAATGCGATAATTTCCAGTACCAGGGCATCAGTTCCAAAGGATAAGATACACCGGAAAGGAAAATCAATCCTACGGAGAAAAAGGCGATCATCAACAAAGGAGCATCCGAATCGGTAAAGAAAACGGAAGCCGCCAAGCCAAAGAAACTGGTCGCCATCAGGAATGGGATGAGCAACATGATGATATTCCACACATTCCCTATATCCGGCAGGTCGAAGATCAACGGGATCAATCCCAACAGGAATAGCGAGAAGATAGCATATAGCATCATATAGACAAACGTCTTTCCGGTCACCAATCTTGCCGCCTGCCCGAACGAAGGACGATTTCCCTGCAACAGCCGGAATTGACGTTCTTCCCCGCTGACCATTCCGATCACCATCAATAACGTCTGGAACATAATGACGATCAGCACGGCAGGTATCAGGTACGTTCCGTACCCCTCCGTATAATTGTACAAAGCAGTCCCAGCCACATTAATCGGTTGGGTAACCGAAAGTTGTGCCGCATCCTTGCTTGGAAGAAAGACTATCATCTCAGGACGGAAACGATCGTTGAGTGCCAGCATCGAACCTGCCGACGCTTCCTGTATCGACAGATAATAAAGGAAAGCACTGGTCGTTTCATACATGATAAAGATCGATTCGTCACCACGCGAAACCCGATCGGTAAAGTCGTAGGGCAAATACAGGATACCGGCAGCCTCATCACGTTTCATCAGTTCCTGCGCCTGAGGGAAATCCTCTCCGGTGGCTATCACATCGACCTGGGGCGTTGCATTCAGCAGGCGGATATATTCGCGGCTCAACTCCGTTTTCGAATTATCCACCACTACGACAGGTACATTACGCACCACGTCGGGAGCATACATATAATTATATAGCAGACCGTACATGAATATACCTCCCATCAGCACGAGAACGATGGCAAAGCTACCCGAAATGGTCTTGAACTCATTCAGGATGATGGAAGATATATTACTCAGACCTGCTTTTATGTTATTTGATGTTTTCATACTTATGACTTAAAATTGCTCTTTTTAAATGCGGCACCATCAGGAACGCTACCAGGATGAAACAGAATAAGGCACTGAAATTCCACCAGGTATAGGCAAACCCATAGTCGCCGTACAAAAGATTCTGATTGATCTCCACAAAATGACGTACCGGAAACAGGAACGAAGTGTAATAAACCGGAGCATACATAGATGGGGCCGGAAAGGTTACGCCCGACAAGGTTGCCCCTAACGATCCGACCATCGACACAATACTGATAATGATACTGATTGCCGGAAAGAGGGAAAAAAGGAATACAGCCAAAGCCTGCGAAGCAATCACAAACAGGATCGAAGTCAGGTTCAAAGGCCAGAATCCGCACGAGAAAGGAATATTCATTATACCGAACATGACATAATTTCCCAGGATACTCATCAGGGAAAAGATAATCGTATAAGGAAGTAATTTCCCAAAAAGAGCCGTTACCATGTTCATCCTTGCCGTTGCCAGCCATTCATCGCCGGTACGGAACTTTATTTCACTTCCCACGGCATAGACTGTCGTAAGCAAAATGATCACCTGGAAGAAAATAAAGAAGAACGGATTACTCAGATACACTGAATAATCCAAATCCGGATTGAACAACGGATGGTTCTGTGCCTGGATAGGAACCAGGAAAGTGGATACCTCTTTCTGACTGATCCCCATAGCGGTCGCCTGCACTACGATCGGAGCCATTGAAAACGTGCGCAGCAGACTTTCAAAAGCTCCCCGGACCTCTCCACCGACACTTAGCAATGCATAATGATAGTAATAAGATAAAGTAGCCTGCCTCCCACCCGTCACGTCTTCTTCAAAACGGTTCGGGATAACCAAATAGCCATATATTTCTTTGGCTTGTGTCGCTTTCCGGGCTGTTTCGGCATCTGCATAATGATGTGTGACACGGAAAGTCGGGACAGCTTCGACCTGGCGGGTCAATTCACGGGATAAAGCAGTCTGGTCCTGATCGACAATACCTACCGGAATGTTCTCCATCTGCCCGTTACCGAAGATCGTAGACATAAAGAAGATACAAAACAGCGGCAACACGATGCAGACTCCGAAATAAAGCCTGCGTGAAACCATCCGGCGTAGCTCGCGTTGAACAACGCGAGCCAATGGAGAATTGAAAATTGAGAATTGAAAATTCTTCATGCTCATCATGCTTAATTTTCAATTTTCAATTCTCCATTTTCAATTCGCACCAGCACCGACATGCCCGGACGCAATCCGTCAACCGGTTTTACCGGAAGGGCGTGTATCTCGAAGGTTCTCAAATCATAGCTGCCTGTCTGCTTGGTCGATTTCCAAGTGGCAAAACTACCCAGAGGACTGACGTAGTTGATCTTGAACTCAATATCGTTTGTGGCAATTGCCGGGACATCGGCACGGAAAGTTCCGCCCATCTTAAACAAAGGCAAGCGGTCTTCGCGGACATTCAGTACCACATGCACATCATCCATGACCACCAGATTCATAATCGGCATGCCTGCACCGACCAGCTCTCCGCGTTTCGGGAAGATGGTCGATATCTGACCGGATTCGGGAGCCACCAGGCGGGCATCCTGCAGAAGGGCTTCCACTTCATTGACGGTTCCCTGAGCAGCTGTTACCAGTGAGCGGGCGCTTTCCTTATCTTGTATCTGCGCACCGTCAAGAGCCATCTCATATTGGCTATGGCAGGCACGCTCATTCGCTACGGCAGCATTGTAGAGGGCTTCCACTTCGTCTTTTCGCTGGGAAGTGACTACGCTGTCTTTATAAAGGGCCTGGATGCGGTCGTAGGTCGTTTTAGCCAGTTGCAAGTCTGATTTTGCTTTGTTCCAGAGTTGTTCGACAGTGGCGATGATTTGTTTGCGGGTACCGTCGTCTATCTTTTGATGCTGGTATTTGGCAATATCTTCGAGGGCATTTACCTGCTGGTATTTAGCCTGTGCTTCGGGGCTGTTAATGATAACAAGCGTATCGCCCGCTTTCACGTTTTGTCCTTCTTTTACGAGGAACGTATCTATTCTACCGGGCAACTTGCCGGAGATTCGTATTTCGGTTGCTTCAATCTGTCCCTGCAGGATAACCGGCTTCTTTTTCAGCAACAGCATGCCGACGGCAGATATGATTATTACGGCGATCAGCACCACAATAAAGGAGATCGTCAGGTATTTTTTAGTCTTGTCCATAATTATTATTTGTGTTTATTGTTGATTCTTTCTATATAATCTCTGTTGTCCCTTCCAGGCGATATTGCTGGAACGATTCCGGTATGCCGCAGATCGACAGCAGGTTGATCAATGCGACATCATACTGGTAATAGGCGAGCAGGAAAGCTGTCTTTACTTTTGAGAGCATGACTTCAGCATCGACCACTTCCGTTGAAGTAGCCATTCCCTCCTGGAACGATTTCTGACGGATACGGACCAGTTCCTCACTCATTTCCAAGGTCGTATTCAGTGCCTTTACATTATCGAGTGCATTCTGTATTTGAGTATAGTATTTATCGACACCGACTTTCAACTCGGTAACGGCTTTATCCTTCCCGATCGCCAATGTCTGGCTGGTCAGTCGTGCCTGCCGGATTTTCTTCTCCCGGTTCAAACCATCAAAAATATTCCAGGTAAAACCGACCCCGATCATCGTACGGGGCATAAGATATTTATCTATGCCATTCGAATACAGTGTCTGTTTTCCGAACAAGGCAATAGTAGGAAGGTATCCGGTACGCCCGATCTTCAGCTCGTTGCCGGCAATATTCTCCTGTAACTTTAACTGATTTACCATATAGTTATTGACCGGAACCAACTCCCTGAAATAATCGGCTGAAGGAATATTTTCATTGATAAAAAGAGCGGTGGTCGTACTGATCTCCTTGTCTGCATCCATATCTATCAGGCTTTTCAACGCCTGTTGTGCCACTTCCAGGTCTTTGCGTGCCGATTCAAGTTCGCGTTTGGCTTCATCCATGCTCACCTGGGCAAAAAGACGTTCCGCCCGGTTGATCATCCCGTTCTGTTCCAGTTTAAGTGCCTGGTCATAATGGGTTTTCAACGAATTATAAGTAGCCTCCCTCACCGTTAAGACCCGCTGGCCCAAACGCAAACCGAAATAACATTCGATCAATTTCGATTGCTGGTCGGCGTTGACCTGTTCACGGTTCACTTCAGCAATACCGACCATCGTTTTTCCGATCTTACTGGCGAAGATTCGTTTCCCTCCGGTAAAGACCGGCCAGGTCACACTGGCGTCGATAGAAGTAATGTTCTGTGAAATAAGCGGAAGTGTCAGTGTATTTTGGCCGATTTTATCCAGAATGGAAGAGATAAACTGGTCGTCGGGCAGAATGGAATGAACAAAATCCTTGGCAGGATCGGTAAACTGGTCCAAAGGCTGACGAACCTCGACCGGATTCGACATGTGAACAAAGGCACCGGCTGCACCCACTGACGGATACCAGAACGAGTTAAGTTTCTGATGCTCGTTTTTTGCCAGTTCAACCTCCTTCCCTGCCATCCGGATACTCCGGTTTCCTTTTTGAAGCAACTCCATCGACTGTTCCAGACTGAGGTCGATCGTTGTTGTCTGAGCAGAAGTCACGGCAGGAAAAAGAAGCAGCAAGCCAATACTGAAATGCGTTAAGTTATTAATCATAAATGCGTTTAAATTTAGTTTGAGCGAAATTTATGATTAATAACAACCCCTTCTCCGGGATTGTTCAGCGGGCTAACTTCCTTTTTGGGTCGCTTTCTTTAAGTCAGGCAAGAACCAGGTGACCAGTCCGATCAGTGGCATATAGGCACAAACATTATAGACCGTCTCAATACCATAATGGTCCGCCAGATTACCCAGTACAGCCGAAGCGATCCCTGCTACTCCAAAAGAAAAGCCAAAGAACAAACCTGAGATAAGTCCCAATTTATAAGGTAATAACTCTTGGGCATACACTAAAATAGCCGGAAACGCAGACGATAAAACCAAACCGACACAAAAACTCAGAACCGCAGTCAGATACAAACTATCTACGTGAGGCATTAGCAAAGAAAAAGGAGCCGCCCCGAGAATGGAAGCCCAAATAACATATTTACGTCCAACTTTATCTCCTATAGGACCTCCCATCAATGTACCAATAGCAGTTGCTATCAGGAAAATAAATAAAAACAACTGGGAGGATTGAACACTGACCCCAAACTTCTCTATCAGATAAAAGGTATAATAACTGCTTAAACTTGCCATATAAATATATTTGGAAAAGATAAGAATCAACAAGATAGAAATGGAGAATATTGTTTTTCCCAGTGACAAAGGCATTTCGACATGTCGTCTGGCTACCCCCATATCTTCCTGTTTAAACCGTAAAAGCAGCCCTTTATACCAGCGCCCCACATATGTCATGACAAGAATAGCGATAAAAGCCAGGATAGAGAAAAAAGCAATGTTACTACGTCCGTAAGGAGCTACCACAATAGCCACGAGCAACGGTCCCAGCGATCCCCCCAGATTTCCCCCGACCTGAAATAACGATTGTGCCAGTCCTCTCTTTCCCCCTGATGCTAAAGAAGTCAATCGGGAAGCCTCCGGATGGAATATGGACGATCCCGCACCAATCAAAGCTACAGAACATAAAATTCCGGGGAAACTATTGACCACAGAAAGTGAAAGCATCCCTATCAGCGTAAAAGTCATTCCGATAGGTAATGACCAAGGAGACGGACGTTTGTCAAAATATAATCCGGTAAGCGGCTGAAAAACAGATCCTGCTAACTGAAATACCAACGTGATCAACCCGATCTGTGCAAATGTCAACGCTAAATCATCTTTAAATAACGGATAAACGGCTGTTATGACGGATTGCAACGAATCATTTATACAATGTGAAATGCTTAACGCTACCAATATCCGGAAAGTAATGCCACTGACCGGTTCTACTCTATTTTGTCCCATTTGTTAACCTTATTGCCTGATTGGACCGCAAAATTACATATAAAAACAACGGATTGCTAATATCGCTACTTTTTATTTACAGGGGGATTTGTCGGGGAATAGTGTATTTTCTTTCTTTTTGGAGTTGTAAAAATCTATCAATTAACATTTACATTTGTTTCCATCCATTTCACACAAGACCTATGTTTCATAATCCGACTTTCAGTTCGGCACTCTTTTAACAAAACTTTTCTTTCAGTTCTTTTTGATTCTTTACGTAAATTGCCGTGAGCTAAATAGCCTTATGGTTGTTTTATCGTTGAACAACTAAACAAAAAACATGAATAATGAGATTTAAACTTTAGAGCTGCGCCGGAGATGAAAGGTAATCTTGTATCCATCTCTCCCGAAACCTACGCCAATTCCCCCTATCTCCCTTATCGCCCTGATGTAAGAGATCATTCACTCCGGGGCAGTATCTAAGTTTAATTTAAAAATCTTCCTCTTCTTCCCCTCCCGGAACATGAAGTATAAAAGTAGTCGCACCGATCGTCACAATAGCTCCTCCCCCGATACGCACCTGTTCTTTTTTTCCTAAAAGTACACTGCGAAGGAATGTACCGGTCATACTCTCGTTATCACGCAAGGTATAAATCAATTTTCCCTGCTTATCTTCTTTTACATTAATAATACAATGTTTGCGTCCCACACTCGGATCACTGGTAATGATAGGCACATCCACACCTTCCGTATCTTTATTCCTTCGTCCTATCATATTATCGCCCATCACAAGCGGCAGTTCCTGTTTAAAACCAAACGTATTTTCGATCACAGTAATATAACCGCAAGAAAAATCAGGCTCCTTCACCTCTTTTTCCTGGCCGGACTCCGTACGGACCGTCTTACGTCCCAGCTTTATCTTGAACTGCGATCCGCATTGCGGACATACAAAAGCCAAAATCTTTCCATCCGGATATTTGGTTTCATCGAACGATAACTGATTATCACATTTGGGGCAGAATATTCTTTTCATATCTTTATTTGAAGCATTTACGTTTAACAGGGGTACAAAGATAAGTTTTTTCTACGGATATAAAGACCGATAGGCTATAAACAAAAAAAGGCTATCCATCACGGACAGCCAATCTTCATTGTTAACCTTAAATCTAATACCATGAAAAACACGATGCAAATATAGAGGTTTTATGTTATGTAGCATAATATTTCACTTGGAAATCTCATTTATTTAACCAGGTTTAACAAATACATGCTATAAAACATCTTTCTAGAACAGTTTGACCTCTTCTAACGCTACTTCATTCTTGCATCGGCTCCCCACATCAGCTTCTCACGAAGTGTCTGATAGAAGGTATGATTATATCTTTTTATCACCTTCGTGGTATAATCGGCTTTTGTTATCGTCAACTGGATACCTGCCGGAAAAACTTCCGAACGACCGTCCAGGGAGATCAGAAAGGATTTGTTACGACTTTCTACCCCTAGCGTGATCGTATAGTTATCCGGTATGATCAGCGGACGCACATTCAGGGAGTGGGGCGCAACAGGACTCAGTACCAGGTTCTTGCTTTGTGGAATGATGATCGGACCGTTCACACTCATAGAGTAAGCAGTCGAACCTGTCGGCGTTGCGATCAACAGACCGTCAGCCTGATAAGATGCCAGGTATTCATCATTCAGGGAAGTATGGATCGTGATCATCGAAGAGGTATCGCGCTTTAGGATCGCAATCTCATTCAAGGCATAATTGTAACCGCGAAATACCCGCCCTTCCGTATAAAGCCGCAACAGCGTGCGTTCTTCTATCTTATAATAGTTCTTGAACAATTCGTCCAGCGTATCCTCTATATCATTACCTCCCACATCGGCAAGAAATCCCAGCCGTCCGGTATTAATACCCAGTATAGGGATATCCTGACGGTTCACACGTGCCGCCGTCCGCAGAAACGTACCGTCGCCACCGACGCTCAGAGCTACATCGAGATCAAAATGATCGTCCGTCAGCAATCCTGCAATGGGAGGTTCATAATTCAGGCCATCAGCCAGAAAATTATAAAAACGGACATCCACATAGATCTCCGCCTCCTGCGATATCAGCTTTTCAAACAACCGTTTTATCTGACTTTGTTTCTCGACCTGATACTCGCTGCCAAAAATACCTACCTTCATATAATTGAAAATTGAAAATTGAAAATTGAGAATTAAGAGCTGAACACATTACTAATTTTCAATTCTCAATTCTCAATTTTCAATTTATTAAATGTTCATATAATGCAACAACTCGTTCATCCGCTGCTGCAACAGATCATCCACCATCCCTTTTTCCATGAAATAATAGAGGACGGTATAATTGAAACGCTCGAAACTACGGATCACCGGCGAAGCATCCTCCAGGTCGATCTTAATAATAAGATGTAACCTTCCGGTATCTTTATCCGTGTACGAAAGCAGATTCAATACATGCGCATTATTCGATTCGATCAAACGGGCAATATCCGTCAGTGAATAATCCTGCGGCATCACCTCCAGGACAAACACACTGCCCGAAGTTTCGGCATTACACAATTCCGAAAGAATATCGATCAGTTTCTCTCTTGTAATCGCCCCCTGATACTCCCCTTCCGGACTGACCACCGGCAACAAGCTCAACTGGTAGCGGGCGATCAGCGCAAGCGCCTCGTGGATATGCGTATTCTCCATCACACTGGGAGCAAACAGAACCGGCTCGCCTATCGTTGCCGCAGGATCAGGCATAGCCATCAGATCCTTTTCCGAGATCAGGCAACGGTATATCCCCTCGCTCAACAAAGGCAGATGTTTTAACTTAAAATCATCCATCAATGCCAACGCGTATTCCCCTGTGTCAAAACTTTTTAACACGGGAAGTTCCTTCGTTATGAAATCTTTCACCAACATTATTCTGTTAATTCCCTTAATTCTGCTAAATTTGCCGATACTTTTGTGCAAATGTAATGAAAGAAAAAAGATATAACGATATACGATGACAAATTTAAGTGTAAACATTAACAAGGTTGCAACCATCCGTAACGCACGCGGAGGTAACATGCCTGACATTTTAAAAGTAGCTCAAGATTGCGAAAATTTCGGTGCACAAGGAATTACAGTCCATCCACGTCCGGACGAACGACATATCAAATACAGTGACGTGTACGCGTTGAAACCTCTTATCAGGACAGAATTTAACATTGAAGGGTATCCTTGTAACAATTTTATAGACCTGGTATTAAAAGTAAAACCGACACAGGTGACACTGGTTCCGGATGCACCCGATGCCATCACCTCCAATGCCGGCTGGGATGTAAAGGCTAACTTCGACTTGTTGAGTGAACTGGTCGATACGTTCACGGCTCAGGGAATCCGCACTTCTATCTTCGTTGGAACCGACCTGGCCAACATCGAACTGGCGGCAAAAACAGGTACCGACCGCATCGAACTGTACACAGAGCCTTATGCAACCAATTACCCGGTAAACAAGGAAGAAGCCATCGCTCCTTTCGTTGCTGCCGCACAACTGGCAAAGAATTTGGGAATGGGAGTCAATGCGGGCCACGACCTGAGCCTGGAAAACCTGGCGTGGTTCAGTCAGAACATACCCTGGCTGGAAGAGGTTTCCATTGGTCATGCCCTGATCTGCGACGCGTTGTATCACGGATTGCAGGAGACCATTTCATTATATAAAGCATGCTTGCAACAATAAGAACGAACTAATATTAACGAATAAGTATACAAATCTATGAGTATTTTACTTTCCCTACAGGCAGTAGGGGCACAGACAGCAGAGCAGATGCCGGATCTGACGGCAGTAACAGTCCCCACTGAAGCAGAGATCAATGTAATAGACCTTGCATTCAAAGGAGGGTGGATCATGGTTGTACTATTGCTGTTATCACTAATGGCAGGCTACATCTTCATCCAGCGTTTATTAGTTATCCGCCGTGCGGGTAAAGAAGATCAGAATTTCATGAACCGTATCAAAGACTATATCCACGAAGGGAAAGTGGACTCGGCACTGAACCTGTGCCGTAGCACCAACACCCCTTCCGCCCGTATGATCGAAAAGGGTATCACCCGTCTGGGACGCCCGATGAACGATGTACTCGTTGCCATCGAAAACGTGGGTAACCTGGAAATTGCGAAACTCGAAAAAGGCTTTCCGCTGATCGCTACGACAGCTGCCGGAGCTCCTATGTTGGGTTTCCTCGGAACGGTAACCGGTATGGTACGCGCCTTCTTCGATATGGCGAATGCCGGAACGAACGTTGACGTATCCTTATTGTCCGGAGGTATTTACGAAGCACTTGTAACCACCGTCGGCGGTCTGGTAGTCGGTATCATCACCCTGTTTGCTTACAACTACCTGGTTTCACAGGTCGATAACGTAGTGAACAAGATGGAAGCCCGCACCATGGAATTTATGGATTTATTGAACGAACCGGCTAATTAACAAAGCGAATGGCACTAAAACGAAGAACAAAAGTAAACGAAGCCTTCAGCATGGCATCCATGACCGACGTCATATTCCTGCTGCTGATCTTCTTTATGGTCACCTCTACGGTAGTCATTCCGAATGCCATCAAGGTAACATTGCCGCAGGCGAAGAAGCAGACGGCAGCCAAACCGCTCACGCGGGTTACCATCGATGCCAACCTGAATTACTACGTAGCATTCGGTAACCAGCGGGAAACGCAGGTCACGTTCGACGAGATCACCCCGTTCCTGCAAGACAGTTACGCAAAAGAGCCCGAAATGTTCGTCGCCCTTTATGCAGACGAGACAGTTCCTTATAAAGAAATCGTAAAGATCCTGAACATAGCGAACGAAAACAAATTCAAGATGGTGCTTGCCACCCGTGCGCAGAAATAACAGATATGAAATTCAACAAAGATGACATATACAGTATAACCGGTTCGGTCGCATTTCACCTGGCGATCTTCCTGATCCTGTTGTTCACGGTACTACGTACGGAAATTCCGGAAGAAGACGGGGGTGTCCTTGTCAACTTCGGGAATGTAAACTCCGCCGCCGGTACCTTCGAACCTAAATACACCGGACAGGAACTGCCCCAGGAGACGACCACTCCTCCACCGCCACCCACTCCGCCGGTAGAAACACCGAAAGAGGAAGTGATCACGCAGGACATCGAAGAGAGTGTTGCCATAGCAGATGCTAAAAAGAAAGAAGAGCAACGCAAGAAGGAAGAAGAGCGTAAACGGAAAGAGGAAGAGGATCGCCGTAAACGGGAAGAGGCTGAAAAGAAACGCCTGGAAGAAGAACGTCGCAAGAAAGAACAGGCCATCAGCAACCGTGTTGCCGGAGCATTCGGTATCGGCGGTGCTGAAGGAAACAGCCAGGGCGATGCAGAAACAGGCGCAGGTAACCAGGGAAGTCCGTTCGGTAACTCCGACCACGGAGCCAACGAAGGCGTAGGCGGATACGGTTCATTCAACCTGAACGGTCGTTCTATCGGAGCCGGAGGCTTGCCCCGCCCCGCTTACACGATCCAGGAAGAAGGAAAGATCGTGATCAACATTACAGTAGACCCGAAAGGGAATGTAATATTTACAGAAATAGGTAGAGGTACCAACATCGACAACGCTTCCATGCGTAAAAGTGCGTTGGATGCCGCCAAACGTGCTAAGTTCAATAGCATCAACGGGGCAAACAACCAGAGCGGTACGATAACCTATGTGTATAAACTTAAATAAGTTGACAACTGTCAACTAAAAAAGGAGGTAATATGAAGAAAGCAATTGTATTTTTAGCCAACGGCTTCGAAGAAATGGAAGCCCTGGGCACAGTCGATATCCTGCGCCGCGGAGGTATCGAAGTGACAACTGTTTCCATCACAGACAATCCTGTTGTAATAGGAGCACATAATGTTCCGGTTACCGCTGATACAACGCTGGGAAAAGCAGACCTGGCCGGAGCCGATGCACTTGTACTGCCCGGCGGTATGCCCGGAGCAGCCAACCTGAATGATTCGGAGCCGGTAAAAGAAGCCCTGTTGCAGCAATACCGTGAAGGAAAGATCGTTGCCGCCATCTGTGCAGCTCCGATGGTTCTAGGTGGACTGGGATTGCTGAAAGACCGTAACGCTACCTGCTATCCGGGCTTCGAACCGAAACTGATCGGAGCTAATGTAACCGGTGAAGCTGTTGAAGTTTCCGACAATGTGATTACCGGCAAAGGTCCCGGATTGGTTATGAACTTTGCCCTTGCCTTAGTTGCAGCTATTAAGAGCGAAGCTGTGGCTGAAGAAGTGGCGGCTGGGTTGCTGTTATAAAAAACAAAGACTATATTAGGGAACGCAGATGACGCAGAATACACAGAGGTACGCAGATTAATTTTTTCTTTTAAATAAAATATCTGCGAGCTTCTGTGTATTCTACGTCATCTGCGTTCCCTAATATTTTCGTATATTTGCAGCCGTTTTAGCAATCAGAAAAAGGTAAAAAGATGAACAGCAATTTGAAAGGATTCGTATACGGCATTGCCACTTCGGCTACATTCGGTTTGATACCATTATTTACATTGCCGCTGATGGCGAAGGGGATGCAGTTCGATTCGATCCTGTTCTACCGTTTCCTTTTTGCATCGATTGCCCTTGTCGGTATCATGGCGGTGAAAAAAGAATCCATGCGTATCGACAAAAAAGATATTCCCGTACTGATATTGCTCGGCTTCTTTTACACGGCATCCGCCATGTTCCTTTTCTGGGGATATAATTTCATGTCGGCAGGGATAGCCACAACATTACATTTCACCTATCCTATATTCGTCACCCTCCTCATGCTGGTGTTTTTCCGCGAAAAGACATCGTGGGTCACGTTGATGGCGATTTGCCTGGCGATCTGCGGGGTTGCCCGCCTGTCTATCAATGAAGGGGAAATGAAACTGAGTGCATTGGGCGTTTTTATCGTGCTGCTTTCAGCTGTCGGTTACGCACTTTACATTACCACAGTCAACAAATCGAGGGTACATACTATGACCGGCAGGAAACTGACTTTCTACGTATTCATCGTCAGCACCCTCCTGTTCACCATCAAAGCAAGTACCAACGAAGGCATACAACCCATCCCTGACGCTATGTCGGTTATCAACCTGATACTTCTTGCCATTGTTCCGACAGTCATCTCCAACATTACGCTTGTACTGGCAGTACACAATATCGGCGGTACACTCACAGCCGTACTCGGAGCAATGGAACCTGTCACCGCTGTTTTTGTAGGTGTGTTACTGTTCGGCGAACCATTCACTTTCAATCTGGCTATCGGTATCCTTCTCATAATCATTGCTGTCACAATGATCATTCTGTCAAAAACCATACAAAAAAGACTGAAAGAAACCCGTAGAAAACTCTTACATTACAGGAGATGACAACATTAAGTTATACACAAGCAGCGTCACCATCCTATTTATTTAAGATAAACAATTAATTACCAGCCTATTAAAAGGTGACACCTATGATTAAAACAGCGTCACCCATATTCTGATGCTTTTTAGGTCATATCCTATCGACTTCTTTACTTAAAGTTAGCGCTTTCTGACATAAAACTCACTATCTTTTAACCTTTCGACCTGGGGCAACTACATATTCGACCTGGGTAAAACCCACGGTTCACCTAGGTCAAATTCATAGTTGCCCCAGGTCGAATATATAATATATTACTTATTAGGCTATTAAAAGCTATGACTTTCATACTTATATACAGTATAGATCGCCTTTTTCAATTTATAGAATAAAAAACCACCCGTGACGCCACCAAAGAGTTCCGGCGTCACCTATATATCATCTGAATAACAACACATTAACCTACATATTCCGGTTGATGAAGCCAAAAAGACAACAACAATAATGACAGTAGTAAAGTAAAGAGGAAAACATTTCTGGCAGTATGTGCCAACGTCTTATTCAATTCTTTTCCCTCAAAATGGTATAACTCCCTCCAGGTTTTAATAAACAAGGTAAAGAATGCTGCAAAAAGAAGTAACACCCATGTAGGAGCTTCAAACAATAAAGGCATAGCCAACAAAAAAGCTACTATTCCATTCATCAGATAAAAGATCCGACCGAAGCCACGACCGAAAAGCACAATCGTAGTCCGTTTGCGAGCAGCTTTGTCCTGCACATAATCCCTATAGTTATTGACTACCAATATATTCGTAGAAAGTAATCCCAGCGACAGCGACAACAGGAAAGACAGCATGGAAAAAGAACCTGCCTGCACATAATAAGTAAAACATAGTGGGATAACCCCGTAAAATAATATCACACAGACATCTCCCAACCCATTATAAGCCAAAGGAAAAGGTCCGGCAGAATAGGCCAGCACGCAAAGAGCAATGGCAATTCCGACCGGTATAAGCTCCCAGCCGGCATAAAACAAAAGCATACAACCACATAAACAAGAAAAGCCTAACGTTATAAACGTAGCTTTCAGCATCGCTCCTGGGGTAATCCATCCCTGAGCCACCGCACGCTCAGGACCTAAACGATCCTCCCTGTCCGCTCCTTTCTTAAAATCAAAATAATCATTAGCAAAATTACTGGCAATCTGTGCCAGCAAAGCCACTCCAAAACACAAAATAGCAGGTATCAACCGGAATACCCCTTCACACCAAGCTAAAACACAAGCTAACAACACCGGACTTAATGATGCCGGCAGTGTTTTAGGACGCGCGGCCTCTACCCATGATTTTAAAAGACTCTTCTTCTGTTCCATCTTTTCACGTTCACAATTCACGGACAAAAGTATAAACAAAAAGCACAATCATTTGTTTTTTTATTAAGAATTCGTATATCTTTGCAGCATGAAAAATTTTCTATTCATACTGACTCTGCTTTTCGGCTTCTTGCTTTTCTCTCCCCAAGAGGAGATCGAAAGCAACGATATCGCTGTGTCTCAAAAAGAGGCTGTCATGAAAGAAAAAAGTTCTGCAGATGTACAATACTACCTCAATGTATTAAGTACAGACCTGAAAGAAAGCAAAGGTCTGAATGCCCGCAGAACGGTTCAACTGACTAATAATACATTTCACTTACGCACGCTGAAAATAGCGGAGAAAGCTCTTCAGGATATCCGCCTGAAAGAAATGAATGTACAACGTAAAGTGTTGGAAAATGTATCGGAATGTCAAACTATAAATTTGTCTACACTCCTTTGCCGTACGGCACAACATGTGTTTGCCCTACGGAAACTCATTATTTAATTTTTAAAGGATAACTCCGTCTAATCGAATTCAGACTGGTTCGGCTTATGGGCGATGAAAGTAACTGTTCTCCTCTTGAGAGAGGATAAGGGAATGTTATGTTCTATAACGTTACTATCAGCTGCTACGAAACAGTTCAAAAAAAGCAATTTTACATTTATTTATCCATTTAAAAATTAAAATATTATGTCTACTAAAAAATCAAATAAAACACGTATTTATCTGTCGGTTATTATCACAATCATTGGTTGCGTATTAGCTTGTAGCTCCATCATTCCTAATGACTATATTAAGTTATTGGTTGTAATGTTTGCTTTGGGATATGGTTTGTTCGGTATTATGAAAGGCCTGAGCGGCACCGATTCTACTGAAGAAACAGCTGTCGAAGAAAAAAAGTAAAAATAATTGAACAAAAGTAACCTTTAATAAGTTAATAAAATGAAGATAAATAAGGACCTGGTAGACGCTGTCATGATGGTATCGTTTATCATATTGGTATTAATCGGTACAACCGATTTTGACAATGCAGTCACTAAAGATGTAACAATGGGAGTACTGGGGTTTGTAACAATCTGTATGGTCGTACTTCGAGGCATACAGTTGAGACAAGCGGCTAAAGAGCCAAAGGAAGAATACGAATATTAAATCACTAATACGAATATTCCTAACAACCCTAACTAAAATGTCTAGTAGCTTCCTGCTGTTACTCCGTAGTGATCCGGGGTTATCCAAGGTACGTTTTTCTGCCTAAAAAATAACTTGCTGTTTACTTGGTTACGATAATCTTTTGATTATCGGACAACAGGAAGCCAGACATTGTAATAAAAGATTAGTAAATTTGCGACCATGATAACAAGCGTTACATTATTAATTCTTTCACTGTTTGCTCTCTATATCGGAGCGGGCTGGTTGGTTAAAGGGAGTTCTGAGTTAGCCCTGAAAGCAAAGATATCAAACCTGGTGATCGGTCTTACGATCGTTGCATTCGGAACAAGCGCACCGGAACTGGTGGTCAGCCTGAATGCCACCTTATCGGGCCAGGGGGATATATCAGTCGGTAACATCATCGGCTCCAACATTTTCAATATAGCAGCTATTCTCGGTATTTCTGCCGTTATCCAGCCATTGCAGGCCAAACGCCAGCTTACACGCCTGGACATTCCTATCCTGATCGTAGCCACTGTTGTTTTCACCCTGCTGTTCTGGAACGGAACGCTTGGAAGATTGGAAGGTTGCCTGTTCTTAGCCGGCATCATTCTTTATACGATTTTCAGTCTGTATTACTCACGCAAGCATGAAAAGAAAGTGGAAGAACTGGCGGGAGAGCTGGAAAAACAGCCTGAAGCCTGGTATAAAGATGTAATGTATATCGTAGGTGGCCTGGTTATTCTGATATTCGCTTCCAACCTGCTGGTCAATAATGCCGTATCGATAGCCCAGGAACTGGGTGTCAGCGAAGCGGTGATCGGATTGACTATCGTTGCAGCCGGGACAAGCCTGCCGGAACTGGCAACATCGGTCGTATCCGCACTCAAGAAAAATCCGGATATTGCCATCGGAAATATCGTTGGTTCCAACCTGTTCAATATCCTGGCAATTGCAGGAACCAGTTCAATGGTCAAACCGATCGTTGCAAAGAACGTAAACTATGTCGACCTACTGGTCATGCTGGGGTTAACACTGCTTCTGCTACCGCTGGTAAAAAGCGGACAGAAAATATCGCGTGCCGAAGGGTGGGCACTGATTGTGGTGTACCTCTGTTACCTCGCCTGGTTGCTCAGGGATCTGATCTGAGAATGTCAAAGCAGGACTTTTTGAAGGTCTTGCTTTTTTTATACCTTTGTGGCTTCCATACATATTTATTTTAAACGATCAGCATGAGAAAGTTTTTTACTCTGGCGATTTTATTGCTCGCCGTTTTCTGTGGGAAAGCGCAAAACATTCAGTTACACTATGATTTCGGAGGTGCTCTCTATGACAAGGATCTGGACGGTCGCCCGGCACTGACTTCCACCGTGGAAATGTTCAAGCCTGACAAATGGGGAAGCACCTATTTTTTTGTAGATATGGATTACAAAAGCAGCGGAGTTGCTTCGGCATACTGGGAGATTGCCCGCGAACTGAGTTTCTGGCAACCGCCTTTCTCCGTCCATATAGAGTATAACGGAGGTTTGATGAAAGGGGCTTCCTATAATAATGCCTACCTAGGAGGTTTCACCTATACATATAATAATAAGGACTTCTCCAAAGGGTTTACTTTTACTCCTATGTACAAATATATCCAGAAACACCGTAGCCCGAACAATTTCCAATTGACGGGTACCTGGTATATTCATTTTGCTAAAAACGGGTTGTGCACATTCAGCGGGTTTGCCGACTGGTGGCGGGAGAAGAACGACCACGGGAACTTTATTTTCCTTTCCGAACCGCAGATATGGGTGAACTTAAACAAGCTGAAAGGTGTTGATGATAAGTTCAAGCTGAGTGTCGGAAGTGAAGTGGAACTGAGTCATAACTTCGGCGGTCGCAACGGTTTTTATACCATTCCGACACTGGCGATAAAGTGGACATTCGATTAATCCAAAATATATGATACAAAAACTATTGGGGTTTGACAAACAGACCATGACAATCCGTACGGAAGTGATCGCAGGAATAACGACCTTCCTGACAATGAGTTATATCCTGGCCGTCAACCCTTCTATCCTGGGCACTACCGGAATGGACAAAGGGGCTGTCTTCACAGCAACGGCACTGGCTTCCGCTATTGCGACTTTCCTATTGGCTTTTATGGCCAAACTTCCGTTTGCACAGGCGCCGAGTATGGCGTTAAACGCTTTTTTCGCTTTTACCCTGGTGCAGGGAATGGGGTATTCCTGGCAAACAGCAATGACGGCGATGTTTGTCGAAGGGGTGATATTTATCCTGATCACTTTCCTGAACATCCGGGAGATTATTCTCAACAGCATCCCGATGAACCTGCGATATGCCATCTCGGCCGGGATCGGTATGTTTATCGCTTTTATAGGGTTAAAAAATGCAGGGATCATTGCCCCGAACCCGGCAACGTTCGTTATGTTCGGGGAGTTCACGCCGTCTTCCGTCCTGGCAATGACGGGTATCCTACTGAGCGGAATCCTGGTTGTAAAGAAGGTGAAGGGTGCTTTATTTTACAGTATCCTGATTTGTACGTTGGCCGGGATACCGCTGGGAGTGACGGAAATACCGGAAGGTTTTCTTCCAGTCTCCATGCCTCATTCGATAGAGCCGACTTTCTGCAAATTTGATTTCACCGAGTTCTTTACTTTGGATATGGCGATCGTTATTTTCACCTTATTGTTTATGAATATATTCGATACGGTAGGGACACTGGTCGGTCTGGCTTCCAAAACCGGGATCATGGGGAAAGACGGACATATTCCACATGTGAAAGAGGCGATGATGTCTGATGCAATAGGTACAACGATCGGGGCGATGATGGGTAGTTCGACCATTACCACTTATGTGGAAAGTGCTTCGGGCATTGCTGAAGGAGGACGTTCCGGTTTTACCTCCTTGGTAACAGGATTGCTGTTTATCCTGGCTTTGTTCTTTGCTCCGTTGTTCCTGCTTATTCCCAGTGCAGCAACAAGCGGAGCTTTAGTGCTTGTCGGGGTATTTATGATGGACTCGGTATCAAAGATCGATATGGATGATATATCCGAAGCACTCCCGGCTTTCATTACCATTATCATGATGGTACTCACCTACTCTATCGCAGACGGAATGGTATTGGGATTACTTTGCTATGTACTGGTCAAGTTGTTTTGCGGAAAACACAGGGATATAAGTATTACCATGTATATACTGGCAGCTCTGTTCCTTTTGAAATTTATATTTGCCTGAACAACTGTTTCAGGTATAAAAAAGCGGGATAATCGTAACGACTATCCCGCTTTATACATTATATATATACTATCTGTATTCCAGCATTACCAAATCACTACGCGTTCAGCCGGCATCATATACATCGGATCACCTTCTTTAATATCGAAAGCCGAATAGAATGTATCGATATTACGCAAAGCAGCATTCACACGCCATTTACCCAAAGAGTGCGGGTCTATCTTCGTCAGACGCAGGATTTCTTCCGGACGGATATTCTGTCCCCACAGGGTTGCATATCCCAGGTAGAAACGCTGTTCATTCGTAAACCCGTCGATCGGAGCCGGAGTTTCCTTTCCTTTCAATGAGTTCAGATAAGCCAGATGAGATACCAACAAACCACCCTGGTCGGCAATGTTTTCACCTAAGGTATAGCGGCCATTGGCATGAACGCTGTCGATGACAATGATATTATCATATTGCTGTACCAAACGGTCGGCACGTTCTGTAAAACGAACGGCATCTTCGGCAGTCCACCAGTCAGTCAGGTTACCGTCCTTATCATAGTTACGTCCCTGGTCATCGAATCCGTGAGTCATTTCATGACCGATCACGACACCGATAGCACCATAATTGACAGCATCGTCAGCATCCGGATTAAAGAAAGGAGGTTGAAGGATCGCTGCCGGGAAACAGATTTCGTTTGTAGTCGGGTTGTAATAGGCATTCACTGTCTGCGGTGTCATTCCCCAACGGGCTTTGTCAACCGGCTTGCCTGCCTGTTGCAACATATAGTCCATCTCGAAGATATTCGAACGGCAAACATTTGCCCAGTAAGAGTCGTCTTTGATTTCCAGAGCCGTATAATCACGCCATTTATCCGGATAACCGATCTTTACGATAAAGGCAGACAATTTTTCCTGTGCTTTAGCCTTTGTCTCATCACTCATCCATTCAAGGCCGGCAATACGTTCGGACAATGCTTTCTGCAAGTTACCGACCAACTCCAACATCTTTTCTTTAGACGAAGCCGGGAAATATTTGGCAACATACATCTGACCGACAGCTTCACCCAAAGCACCGTTGACTGTAGACAGGGAGCGTTTCCAACGAGGTTGCTGTTCCTGCTTTCCTGACATTGTCTTTCCGTAAAAATCAAATTCAGCAGCTACAAAATCATCACTCAGATAAGGGGCTGCCGCATTCAGAAGGTTAAATGCCAGATAATATTTTTGTTCGTCGATAGATACGTTTTTCAGGAATTCACCCAATGCTTCATAGAACGGAAGCTGTTTGGCATCCAGATATTCTATTTCCATCAGACCCATGCTCTCAAAATAGACATCCCAGTCCAAAGGATTATTCTTCGCCTTGAATTCATCCAGTTTGATCTTATTATAGTTTTTCTGCGTATCGCGTAAATCCTCACGGCTGAAAGAGATTTCAGCAATACCGGTTTCGATCTTCATCACTGCATTTACAGCAGCATCGGCTTGCTCCGGAGATGCTCCGGTCAATGTAAACAGTTGTCCGATAAATTGTTTGTAAGCATCACGCACTTTTAGCGTCGCATCATCGTCCAGCAGGTAATAATCGCGGTCACCCATACCTAAACCAGCCTGATACAATTGAACGATATTCATCGAGCTGTTCTTCTCATCCGCATCGACAAACAAAGCGAAGAATGGAGCCATTCCTTCTTTGTGCAAAACGGCGACCATTTTAGCAACATCAGCTTTTGTACCCAGACGCTGGATAGCATCCAGTTGTTCTTTTACAGGAGACAGGCCATCCTTATTCAGCTTGACGCTATCCATACCCATTTCATACAACATTCCGATTTTCTGGGCTACACTTCCTGCTTCCTGCGAAGTAGTTCCCAGCTCATTGATAAGCGTACGTAATTGCTCCTGGTTGTTTTCACGCAACTGATCGAATGTTCCGAAACGTGAATATTCCGGTTTCAGAGGATTACTCTTGATCCATCCCCCGCAAGCATATTCATAAAAATCAGTGCCGGGAGCGACTGTTGTGTCTAAATTTGCCAGATTGATGGCGTCCACTTTTGCAGTTTCCTTCACAGGTGATTTACTGCACCCCGCCATTGCCATCATGCCGACGGCTACCAACGGAATTACTATTAACTTCTTCATTTTTGTTCAACGTTTACTTGAATTATGCCGCAAAGGTACATAAATTCAGAAGAATAGAACCGATTTTAGTCCAATATGAACTATTATTATACCGATAATATTCACAAATTTATCTACTTTTACCATCCGAAAGTATTTATAAACTTAATTTTATCAAGAATCACCTTATGAAGAACATGACAATTCTGATGACCTTACTCCTTTTTCTGTTAGCCGGTTGCAACAGCAGCTCCGGAGAAAAAGGAAAATTCGAGATTGGAGACAAGACTTTTCTCCTGAACGACAAGCCTTTCACCATCAAGGCTGCCGAGATTCACTACACCCGTATACCAGTCGAATACTGGGAACACCGAATTCAGATGTGTAAGGCTTTAGGCATGAACACGATTTGTATCTATGCCTTTTGGAACATCCATGAACAGAAACCCGGAGAGTTCGATTTTACCGGACAAAATGATATCGCGGCATTCTGCCGTCTGGCTCAAAAACACGGTATGTATATCATGCTACGTCCCGGTCCGTATGTTTGCTCGGAATGGGAAATGGGCGGTCTCCCCTGGTGGTTGCTGAAGAAAGAAGACATACAACTGCGTACCAACGATCCGTATTTCATTGAACGCGTGCGTTTATACATGAATGAAATAGGGAAACAGCTGGCTGACATGCAAATCAGCCGCGGTGGTAATATCATCATGGTGCAGGTTGAAAATGAATATGGTGCATATGCTACCGACAAAGCCTATATTGCCAAAAACCGGGATATTCTGCGTGAAGCCGGATTTACCGATGTTCCGCTTTTCCAATGCGACTGGAGTTCCAACTTCCAGAACAATGCACTCGACGACCTGGTATGGACCGTCAATTTCGGAACCGGAGCCAATATAGAAGAACAATTCAAAAAACTGAAAGAAGTACGTCCGAACACTCCGCTCATGTGTAGTGAATTTTGGAGCGGATGGTTCGACCATTGGGGAAGGAAACACGAAACACGTGACGCGGAAACAATGATTGCCGGATTGAAAGATATGCTGGACCGGAATATCTCTTTCTCTCTATATATGACTCATGGAGGTACCACTTTCGGACATTGGGGAGGTGCAAACAGTCCTGCCTATTCAGCGATGTGCAGCTCGTATGATTATGATGCACCGATCAGCGAAGCCGGATGGACAACTCCGAAATACTACAAATTGCGTGAGCTTCTGGCCAAATATATGGAACCGGGTGAAGTTCAATCGGAAGTACCGGAAGCATTTCCTGTCATTGAAATCCCTGAGTTTGAAATGAAAGAGACAGCTTTGTTATTCGACAACCTGCCGGAACCCAAAAAGACTCACGACATCAAGCCTATGGAAGAGTTCGACCAAGGTTGGGGTTCAATCCTGTATCGCACGACCTTACCGGCAGTCAAAGCCGGAACAACCCTGTTAATAGACGAGGTGCACGACTGGGCACAGGTTTTCATTAACGGTAAACTGGTCGGTCGCCTGGATCGGCGCCGCGGAGAAAACACGATCAAACTGCCAGCCTCTGCAGCCGGAGCTCAGTTGGATATCCTTATCGAAGCGATGGGACGCGTCAACTTTGACAAGGCAATCCATGACCGGAAAGGTATTACGAATAAAGTAGCGCTGATCACCGAGAACTCTGCAGAGGAACTGAAAGACTGGACGGTTTACAACTTGCCTGTAGACTATTCATTCGTTAAAGATAAAAAATATGCACCCGGAACAAAAGTAGACGGACCGGCTTATTACCGGGCAACTTTCAATCTGGAAACTCCCGGCGATGTATTCCTGGATATGCAGACATGGGGAAAAGGTATGGTATGGGTGAACGGAAAGGCAATGGGACGTTTTTGGGAAATCGGTCCTCAACAGACGTTGTTCATGCCGGGCTGCTGGCTCAAAAAAGGAGAAAATGAAATTATTGTTCTCGACCTGAAAGGACCGGAAAAGGCATCTGTCAAAGGTTTAAAGACCCCTATCCTCGATATGTTGCGACCGGAAGCTCCGCTGACAAACCGGAAGGAAGGACAAAACCTGAACCTGAAAAATGAAAAACCGGTCGGACAAGGTTCCTTAAAGCCTGGTAACGGTTGGCAGGAAGTAAAATTCGATACACCTGTACAGGCTCGTCATTTCTGTCTGGAAGCACTCAATGCACAGGATGGTAAAGACATTGCTGCTCTTGCTGAATTCTATCTGCTGGACGAAAACGGCAAACCTCTCTCCCGTCAACATTGGAAAATAGTTTATGCAGACAGTGAAGAAACTTATGGTGGTAATTTCACAGCCGATAAAATATTCGACCTGCAGGAATCTACTTACTGGAGTACGGCGAGAAAGGCGAAATATCCTCACCAGGTAGTCATAGACCTGCGTGAAAATGTAACTATCTCCGGATTCCGTTATCTGCCGCGTGCCGAAGAAGGTTATCCCGGCATGATCAAAGACTATAAAGCGTATGCTAAAATGACACCGTTCAGTTATTAGTATCAAAGAGGCTGTATCAAAATAGCAATTACTGAACGCAGACAACGCAGAATACGCAGAGTTCCGCAGACTATGTTTATTAAAATCAATATTGTCTGCGCTGCTCTGCGCCTTGTCTGCGTATTCTGCGTTCTTTAATACAGACTTTCGATGCATCGCCTTTAATGCAATTCATTCTGTACGCAAACTGTCAACTATTATCTGTCCTTATCCAGATACTCTTTCTTAAACATGCTAAAGCAAAGTATAAAGACAGAGATCAGTAACGGTCCGAATATTATCCCCATAAAACCAAACAGGGACAAGCCGATAATTACTCCAAAGATAGTGATCAATGGATGGGTATCCGCCATTTTCTTCTGCAGAACGAAACGTATCAAATTATCCACATTGGTAATAACGATCAATGCATAAGCCATCAGAGCCAGCCCATTCACCCAATCACCGGTCAGCGCCATATACACCACCAGCGGCAACCAAACCAAAGCAGTTCCAACAACCGGGATAATCGTAGCAAAACAGGTTAGAAAACCGAACAGGAACGGACTCGGGGCATTAAATATCCAATATCCTACCATCGCAATAGCTCCTTGAATAATTGCCAGTAAAGGAATACCGATAGCATTGGAAGTTACGATCATGTTGATCTCTTTCAACACTTCACGTTTGTTCTCCTTACTGAAAGGGAGGATCTCATAGAGATATGTTTCCATCTTACTTCCTCCAATCAACATAAAATAAAGAATAAGGACAAGAACTGCCACATTTACGGCAAAACCGCTGATCCCTCCCATCAAAGCCTGACCTACCTTAGGCAATACAGATACAATGGAGGCTATATTATCTTTTTCAAGTACATCAAACCCGGTCTTCTCACGGATCAGGTCGGCAATATGCTCAAAGGAACTCACCAGTTCGGATGGGTTCAGGTTTATATTCTGCAATTTATTAACGAACAGCCAGACTGCCAGCGACAACGGAATAAGAAAACAAAGAATGGTTTCCAGCAATAACAGGATAGCGACCAGACTTCGGTTCAGCCGCTTCTTTTCTGTCAGGTATTGTAATTGCTTCCGCAATAAGATATAAATGGTAAAAGCTCCCAGTATCCCTCCCAAGAACGGGATAAATTCAATAAAAAGTATTATCCCCATTACCAGAATAATAATTATCAGGGAATATTTCCAGTACGATTCTTTCAAGCTCATATTTGTTTATGATATAAATTTCAACTTCCTATTTTGTAGTATGTCTTACGACCATTTTCTTATAAAACAAAATAAAGGGAAAGTTGTTAAGATTATATCAAATAAATTAACATGAAATTTATCTAGGTAAAAGTTCTTTCAATTGAATCTGTTGGAAAACCATTTGCGCCTGACTACTTTCATAAAGGATTCCGATAACAGAATCGTTAACGGAAGTAATACAGGAATATCCAAAACTATTATATTCATCCAATACTATTTTATGTTCTTCAGGCCATGTGTTACCATCATCAAAACTGACTTTAACCGACATATGATTACGGTCTGTCTTTGAATCAGGATTAGAAAAGAGTAAAAGACTCTTTTCCATTCCGTTCTCTTTATAAGCATGCCTATGAATGCAACCCATACAAACTGGTTCTATCAATGCATTACGGGATGTCGGATGTTCCATCCAACTCTCTCCCAAATCAGAGGTTACGCAAATACGGCGTCCATTTTCTTTCTCTATACGATTACGATTGTCACGCATATTTAACATAACACGACCATCCGATAGTTGCACAGCCATGCATTCTGTTACATCACTGAAAGCCGGATTACTTGCTCTCCAAGTTTTACCACCGTCTTTACTCCAAGTTATATTAGAAAAAGGTAGTCCATTCAAATCACGTCCTTGAGTCGGAAAAACCAAAGTTCCATCTTTTAAAGTAATTCCATGTCCGGGAGCCGGAGCATAAAGCCACCAATCTTTTTGCTTAGTTTGTGCTGTTATATTAACGGGGGCACTCCACGTCAAGCCGTCATCCATACTTTTAGTGATCAGAAACTGGCAAGTTTCTTTCACTCCCAATCCAGGTTGAGAACCTTTTTCTCTCCATTGGTGAATCCAACGGGTACTGTCTTGTGTCAATCCTTGTACCCACTTACCTGTATTCCCGTCCAAAACACCATGCATCCAAAGACCTGCCACATAGATATCTCCAGTCTTTTCATCCACTAGAATATCAGCATCACTAACTCCGTTATATTTTTCCGGTAATCCACCCCATTCTTTCATATCCAAAACAGTTTGCAAGGGTTCCCATGTTTGACCACCATCTAAACTTCGATTCAGACAAATATCTATATTTCCCTGTAAATCTCTGGAGTTATCCCTACGAGCATCATAAATAGCCAATAAAGTACCTTTCTTCGATGTGGTTAATCCCGGAATACGATAGGTGTCCACACCATCTTGTTTATGTTGACGGACAGCTACTCCTACCCGTAAACCGGAGGATGGAGGTAATAACGGTACTTTAACTTTTCCATCTGTTGTCTGTATACTTTTACATACTACATTTATACGATGAGAAAGTCCTGCATTTCTTTTTAATTTAACAGATACCCCCAATGTTGTAGTATCCCGGCTCAATAAAAAATTATCCTGAAATAGAATCTCATTGGCTGGACGCTGTGGGCTTCCCAATAACATTGTATCCCGTATTCTATATTGTTTATCCAAACCATACAAAGAAACAGACTCTATGTCATCCAAGTTCGATGTACCCTCCAGCGATAAAACAATTTTCTCCACATTACAATCATAAGACATATCTTTTATTAATCTTATCATTAATACCGGATTTGTTTCTTTCATGATCAGGACAGGGATAACAGGCTGCTTTATAGTAACCTCAATATGCTCCGAATACGGATTACATGCTCCCAATATTATTAACAAAACAAATAATAAATATCTACTTTGCATACCCCAATATTTTATCTGTTTCTTCCAATTTGAACCGGACTGATACCACCGAATGCTTTTTATTCCCTTCTTCATATTTAATATAAGTCGTTGCAACAAAAGTTCCATCCGGTAAAACTTCCAATCCCGGATAACCACAGTCTGAACCCGCATAACTATGCAATAACTTTACTTTATATTGTCCTCCCGACTGCTTTTTCAAATCATTATAATTCCCTACCCAAATAACAAAATGCCCTCTTGTCGGACTGAATGGAGCCATATCTCTAAAAGCCACAACCATACGTCCATCGGGGGCATACTTCACAACATGTCTGTCTCCTGTTAGTCCCCACGGCGCTTCTTTAACCTCAGACCACGTCTCACCCTCATCTAAAGAAAAAATCAACAAAGAATGCCCGTCACGTTTGTTATCTCTAATCAAACACGCTAGTTCTTTTCTGTCCGGAGAATCAAAAACACATGGTTCACACGGAATATTATCCATAGTATTAGGTATAATTAATTTAGTTTTACCCCAAGATAAACCTCCATCTTCTGAAATTGCTTGCCATACTTCATTTTGAGGAGGCCCGGTTATTCCTTCAGGACGACAATTATACATTGCCAGGTAATTTCCATTCTTTAAACGAACCATACTGGTAAAAGCCATCACACACGGTATTCCCAAACTTTTTACAGATGTCCATGTCTCACCATAATCTTCACTACAAACCTGGGCCATCAGCGGCTCAGAAGCATAAATCATCAGTCTTTGTTTGCCTGTATGATCTGCCATTAAATAAAGACTTGGACAATTTTTCATTGTACTCCAATCTTTTGGTGTTACAATCTGTGTCCAACTTTTTCCTCCATCTGAACTCTTAGCCATCGGACCACATACACCACCATGTCCAAAAGTCCAGACGCAATATATAGTTTTTTCATCCGGCATTAATACTGTTGTCGGATGTCCCTGATAAATATCCTCCGCTCCGGAAGCAATTATAACCTGACGTTCTTTTTGCCCCGAAATATCAATCGTCGGAACAACCTGTTGAGCTGATATACTATTCCAAAATAATAATAAAATCACAAAAATTATACTTACAATATTTTTCATATATATATTCTCCTATATTTGATCGATCCTTGGATATACGGGAGGTAGCATTTCCTCTTCTATGATAGCTCCCCATCGCACTAATTCAGACCGTAATTGTTGTATATTTACATTGGAAAAAGAAATATTAGATGAAACAACCTGGCAAGCCGCTATCCCGGCAGCCTCTCCCATAGCCATACAGGGAGCCATTACCCTAACCGGTCCCAACACTTGCCCTTCTACACTGACTGCACGTCCCGGACAAATTAAATTATCAAGACCTTTGGGTACCATGATTCTATATGGTAAAGGAGTAGTCAATCCTTTCTCTATTTTAGGTTTAAATCCACTTTTTTTATCATCAGCAAATGGTTGTATACTCGGTTTATCCGGATCAGGCAAATCCCATCCATACATACTGAATCCTATACAATCGTTAAATTTCTTGTTTTTACGCAGATCATCAACAGTCATTATATAATCACCTATGATTCTTCGTGTCTCACGAATTCCCAATTGAGTCGCTACAGACTTAATTTTAGCATGTTTAAAACCCGGAAAATATTTCCGGAAAATAGCCATCAAAGAAAACATTTCTTTGCGTCCCTGCCTCATGCCATCAGAAATCGATTTACCATCAGTACCATCAATACCGATCAGACGACAAGTATTGATATAAAACTCTCCTTTTTCCGGCAATTGTGTACAAATAAAAATATCATATGGAAAATTCCATTCGCCATTCTGCTTCAACTGTGATATCAAATCTCTGAATTTCGGATCCCTGCTCCCTTCTATTGCAGACATCAACTCTTCCGTATCCACATTATATACATGGAATATTAATGATGACGGTGCCATTTTCCCATCTTCCGGCCGTCCTTTAACTGTCTCACAATTACTTTTATAAGCAATTTCAGCATTACCTGTTGCATCGATGACAACTTTTGTCTGTACAGCAAATAATCCACTACGGTTATGCAAGACAACCTGAGTTATACGGTTATTTTCAACAACTGTATCTACAAAATTCGTATGTAAAAGAACATCGATACCAGCCTGTTCCATTTTCTCATCAAAAAAATAATCAATAGAAAAAGGATCCAATGGTATACCATGAATGAACCAATTAAACCATCCGTAAGGATGATATTTATGAAGAGGATCCAAAAAAGGTATCACCGCAAACCCTCTTTCTGCCGCTTCTTCAGCCAATGCCCGAAATAGCCCTCCAACAACCCATTCTCCTTCCTGAGTTCTTCCGCCTAACCAGTGAGATACATGACCGGAAACAGCCATCCCCCCCAATTGTCCCATTCCTTCAATCAGCAGTACTCTTATTCCTGATCTTCTCGCAGAAAGAGCTGCCGTACATCCGGCAGGTCCACCGCCGCACACAACGACATCATAACTATCTGTAATTTCTATCTCTTTATTAAAAATCATAATTCCTTTGTTTTTAATTTTTCTTATTAAATTCGACACTATAGATTGTCAGCCCTTCAATTGATTTACGGGATTTAAACATAAAACTTGCTAAATATCCGATCACAATACAACTAACAATACCTATTCCACTATAAAGGAAGAAGTTTAATGCTGTAAAAGTTTTAATAGCCAACAAAAGTATTGCACTTGCCAAAGTTCCGATAACAGCACCTCCACCGTTCGCCTTGGTCGAGAATATTCCCAGAATAAAAACTCCAGTCATTGCACCTGTAAATAATCCGGCAAATTCCAATATGATATCCCAAACGGAATTTATATCAAAAAATGTCATTATCAATGCAATCAATGTCCCCATTATACCTATTCCCGCTGTTATCCAACGAGCTGTGTAAACATTCTGTTTTTCAGTCATACAAGTTAAACACCCTTGCATAAAGTCCCTCATAATAACAGTAGTAGAACTATGAATAGAGCTATCTACACTGGACATGGATGCCGCAAATATTCCGGCAATCACAATACCACTGATTCCTACTGGTAGATTCTGTCCAATGAAAAATGGAACTATTTCATCATTGGTAATGGAAGGATTCAATAAATCAGGATGAACCTTATAAAATACATACAGTGCTGTACCTAATCCAAATACACATAAAGCCCATGGGATAGAAACAAGAGCATCTGTCCATAAAGCCTTTGCTGTTTCCTTTTCATTTCGGGTTGTCAAATATCGCTGCACAACAGATTGGTCTGTTGCCATACTTCCCAGCCTATTAAATATATTACCTATGACAATTACCCAAAAAACAGCCGCAGTTAAATCCATATCCATACGTCCAAAACTGAACTTACCGTCAGATGCTGCTATTCTAATAATTTCACCAACACCACCTTCTATATTAAGCACAACACAACCGATACATAAAAAAATAGCACCAAACAAAACTAAGGCCTGAATAACATCAATCCAGATAACAGCATGCATTCCACCCATTACCGTATATAGAGTTGACAAACCTCCAATAATAACAATACATACTATTGTATTCATACCAGTAACAGCAGACAGGGCCAAAGCCGGTAAAAATATAACTGCCCCTAAACGCCCTAACAATTGGAACAACAAATACAATGCTGCGATGAACTTTCGGATGAAAACATTAAATCGCTTTTCCAAATACTCATATGCACTGGTCACATTCAATCTACGGTAAAAAGGTACGAAAGCATAAATAACCAAAGGAACAACAATAAACCAGGTCAATACCCCAGCAAAGTAGCTCCAATTGGTGACAAATGATTTTGCTGGTATAGACATGAATCCAATTGCACTAACCTGAGCAGCCATCATACTCAAACCCGCAGCCCAAAATGGGATTTTCTGTCCGCCCAAAAAGAAATCTTTGGAAGACTTATTCTTGGAAGAGAAATAGTACCCCAGCCAAACTATCAATATTAAATACGTTATTAAAGAAACATAATCTGCAAACGTAAAGATAGCTTTTTCTCTATCCTGCACCAAAACAGAGATAATACTTGAAGTCCGTACACTAGGTCGTAATTCTCCAGCCGGTAAATAAATTTTATCTTGCCAAAAAACGGGGGTAGTATTTACTATTCCGTAAGGTAAATTTCCTGCAACATACCACTGTTTGGTTATAGTATTAAAAGACAAGATATCAGAGATAAACTGATAGTGGTCCTTTAGGTCATTCACTTTATCAGTATCATGCCCATCTGATCCACTGAAAACAAAGAAACTTGATGTTTTATAGCTTATTGCAGGAGCTCCAAAAACAGGGCGAGGGATTTCAGGCATTTTTTCCCAACGTAAAGAGGATGGTTTACTTGGATTATAACAATACATATCCGTTAGATATGTAGATATATTTTGTCCGCCCAGTAAATAAAGACAGTTATTCTCCCCATTCGACTGTTCTACTAAAATAGCTCCGTATCGTTCAGCCCACGGAACAGGATCCAATGTCTCCCAGCATTTTCCATGTTCACATTTAATATCCAATCGCCAAAAATTTTTCATAGGAGTTTCAGAACAACCACCCGTAACATAAACATAGCCATTCATCATTGCCCCGGCAGGAAATGCGCATGCTTCAGGCAAAGAAGGCAATTTATTAATTACTATATCTTTACCAACAACATCCCATTGTAACAACCAAACATCAGAAAAAAATTGTTTATCCGTCTTTCCTCCTATACAAAGTAAACCATTTTCAGTCTGTACCGATACTCCATGAGCAACAGAATGAGGTAATTTACCAACTCCCGTCCACACATATTTATTCTTCTCTTTTACGCATACGTAAATTGAGTCCGTATATATCTTTTTACCTCCTTCCCATACAGGTTTATCAAAAAAGGAGCCTCCGGCTACTATCAAAACATCATTATGCACTCCCGAAAATGCACCACCCAATCCTGATACTAACGGAATATCAGGTATATCCCCTGTATTACAAATGACTTTTGGAGACTGTTGGATAATCGTACTCATATTTACTCTTGCACAATACATAGGTTTCTGTTTCCCAGTTTCATACAATATCAGAATTGTATTATCCGGCAAAACAGCCAAATCGCTATATGAAACAGATCCCTGATCAATAGATTTACCCGTACTCCATGACTTACCATTATCTGAACTATATTTCAGTACTAAGTTTTTTCGTCCCTCTGTCGATTCATTTTTACAATATAAAAGATAAGAAGTCTCTTTAATCTTTAACTCTATTAATCCCGCGTCACACTGGTTAGATAAAGGAAAGTTCTTATCGATGCTTATATCGGTCCATTTTTTCCCGCCATCATGACTGATCGCCGTTGCCCGATAGTTATTTTTTTCTTCACTCGTATAACGGCTATTCATATAAACATCACCATTATCCAGTTCGACCATTCGAGCTTCTCCCATACGTACATTTTCACCAAAAGAAGAACCATATTGCCAGGTTTCACCATGGTCATCACTATACAAAGTTGACATTCCATACCTTCTTTCTTCTATGGGGATAGACTGGAATACACCTGCTTCATCTACTTTTCCTAAAGCAGTCCTACTCCAAACTTGTAATAACAAACGACCTGATGACAACTGAATGCCATGTCCCGGTCCCGGCATGTGAAATGCACGACCTCTATAATCGCAAGGGAATCCATTCATATCCAAAACTGGGTTTCCATTTTCATCCAGGTTCGATTTACCCAGCTCGTTTACATTTAAAAGATCCGTTATTTCTTTACGAACAGACCATGTACAACCGTCGTCATCGCTATATTTATAAAATACTTTCGTATATCTCTGTAAGTTTTTACCATTAATACTCCCCTCATTAAGAGCATAAAAGAAGAAAATACGGTTAGTAACTTTATCTACAATCGGAGCAACATTTGTCCAAACTTCTTTTTTTAAAACATTATCAACAGATGCTATTTCATCTTTGTGCTCAGCCCAATAAGAGCCATCACTTTTTTCTATATAAATAGTATTAGACCATGTTTTCCCTCCATCCTCACTTCTTTTCAGAACTAAGTGATTAGGAGTTTCATCTCTATAATCAACACGTGCTTCAGCAAAAGCAAGCACTGTCCCCTTTCCTGTCACAACAATCCCAGGAATTCTATACCCTTCAACATTCCCCTCTCCTGATTCCCAAACTACTGTTTTAGAGAATTCAGGCGGTTGAGATGAAGAACAAGACAATAAAGACCATGTAAAAAATAGCCATAAGATCTTTATTAAAACTATTGGTTTCATATCAGTATTTTAATGTTAGAATATTTACAGGAACCTGTTTTTATTAAAATAGAAACAGGTTCCTAAAATCATTTATTCATATCCCGGAGTTTGAGTAATTGCAGGATTAGTATTTATTGAAGCATTATTTACAGGCCACAGTAAAATATTTAATTCATTTTCTCGCCCATGAAGACTCTTAACTCTATTGAAAACCTGCCCTAAGCGTATCAGGTCAAACCAAGATTTTCCTTCAGAAGCCAGCTCTTTCAGCCTTTCATCCAACAAAATATTCTCAATTTCCTGTCGGGTATAAGATCCTGCATAATAATTATCCTTTCCATAAGCACGCTTTGCAACCTGATTGATATACTTCAACGCTTCAGAGTTATTGTTGTGAGCTATTTCGATCTCAGCTTTAAACAATAGAGCCTCCGCAAAACGATATACACGAACATCAGAATCAAAGATACGGGTACCTTCTTTCCAAGTGCCTAAATACTTATTAATCCATGAATAATATTGATCATCAGGAGTCGTATAATCTAAAATATTTACACTAGCCCGAGTATCATTTTCGACTCCCCACAAAAAGTTCTTATGTTCCGATGTCATTGAAACCCATTGTGCACTACTACCTATTTGAACCGGATTATTTTGATATTCTACAGGGACATTACTTACTTTTAGCAGAAAATCCCCAGCAAACGAACTTGTATTTTCAGCCTCAACGAAAGCTATAGAAAAAATGATTTCCTTATTAATATCGTCTCTAAAAACACTCTCATAACTATCCGAAAGTTGTAATCCGGAATTTAAGACGTAAGTAATAGCGTTTTCTGCTTTACCTAAAGCATCCTTTTTTTTATTTACTTTTGCCTCCCATAAATAAAAATCAGTCTGAAGCATATTTACTGCAGCTTTAGAAATGCCATAAGGAGAACTTCCTCCCCCACTGGAAGAAATCAGATCGTAAGCATTTTGCAGATCTTTTTCTATTTGTTCGTAAATCTTAGAAGCCACATCTCTTGTAGGGAACAATCCTTCTTGATTATCAGATTCAAATCCCTCTGTTAACACAGGAGCATCTCCCCAAATGCGAACTATATAGTAATACATAAAAGCCCTCAGGTAATAAGCACTACCTAAAATATAATCTTTGTCACTTTCTTTTTCAAAAATTATATCCGGAGTATGTTTAAGTATTAAATTACAATCATTAATAGCAGTATATAAACCAGCCCAATTGGTTCCAACTGTACTTGGTATCAATAAATTATTCCAAACATTACCTCTGTCCACAGAGCCATTATCAATCCCATTCCCATAAAATCCGGTTCTATAATCTCCCCAAACAATATAATTTGTCTGGAAAGCGGAACGAAAACGATTAAAAGCTCCATTTAATGCAGCTTTCGCATCACTTGAATTTTTCCACATAGAACTTACAGTTATCGAGCTCTTGGGATTCAGATCAAGCCAACTATCACAAGAGACGAAGAAAATCATCAAAAATGACAGAAAACCATATACTAATATCTTTTTCATACTTCTATTTATTTATGATTAAAACTGAACCTTGAAACCTAAAGAAAAACGCCGGATAGGTGGATAACCTGTACTGGAACTATTAATATTACCGACTTCCGGAGGAGTCGCCTGAACAGCCGTGAAATAATGAAGATTATTTCCAGAAACAAAAACTGTAGCACTTTGCATCCCTATTCGCTTTGTCAAATCAGTTGGCAGATTATATCCTAAAGAGACATCCCTTATACAGAGATAATCACCTTTAAATGTTACAATGTCACTATCCCGACGATAGTTCCAGTTTTCATTACTATCATGTGCAGCTATACGAGCCCATTTTGTGTTTGCAGCATCACCCGGTCGCATCCATGCGTCAAGGGCTTCACGAGAAAGATTCGTATTTCCACTAAATGTCGACATCATATGATATTTGAAATCTGTATCTATCAATGTATGCCCTATTGCCCAATCTAGATATATTCTTAATGAAAAGTCTTTATAAGTAAATGTATTTGTCAATCCACCTGTAGAATGAGGTACAGTAACTCCTAATTCAAATTGGTCAACCTCTGTGATTTTGCCATCTCCATTCCTATCTTTCCATTCATAATCCCCAGCAAATTTTTTACCTTTTGTAAAAGTCTGGGTTTTATAATCCCATCCTTTAGCCAATTCATCATATCTTGCATTTGCTGCCTGTTCTTCCGTATCAATCAGATAGTCTACTTTATATCCATATAACCGATAAAGAGGTTCTCCTTCTGCTATACCTCCAAAACTCTTTCCATCAGGCAAGTAAGTTCCTCCTATTCTATTTTTCACCTGACCGTTATCCGGTAATGAAACGACCTTATTTTTAACAAATCCCCAAGAGAAACTAGTTTCCCATGAAAAGTCTTTTGACTGAATATTCTTCGAAGTTAACTCAATATCAAAACCATAAAATCGAACTGATCCAACATTTGTTTCTATTGAAGAAAATCCGGAGGTATTCGGTAAAGGTTTACTGAAAATCAAATCATCAGTCCTTTTGTTGAACAAGTCTATATTCAACAATATTTTGTCTTTAAGAAAACCTGCATCAATACCTAAATCAATCTGAGTAGTTGTCTCCCATGTCAAGTTTGGATTAGGCATCAAAGTATTTACAATACCAGCCAGGCTATTGTATTTATAAGAAGCATCATAAGCTCCTTGTGCCGTATAAATTCCAGCTGCATTATTACCAGTTTGCCCAATGCTTGAACGTAATTTCAAAAAAGATAATGTTTGATTCCTCTTTAGAAAATTCTCTTCTGAAATAACCCATCCGACGGATACACCGGGAAAATACGCCCATTTATGATTAGTTCCAAAGCGGGAAGATCCATCGCGTCTTAGAGAAGCAGACACAAGATATTTGTTGGCATAATTATAAGAAACTTTTGCAAAAACACTTGCTAAAACTTCTTCTGTCTTCGTCGTCGTTGCATCAGTTTTCTCAGGTGCAGCATTCAGCGTTTCTATTTTATCTGAACTTGCCCCTTGAGCAGCAGCAGTAAGAGCCTTTATCTGAGTATTCATATACGACAGCCCCAATAAACCTGATAAATTATGGTTACCAAATTTATTGTCATACTTCAATAACCCTTCATATTGTACTCTTTCCGTATTATCCAAAGTAGAGGAAGCTGGACGCAAACTATTATATTCATTTGCTCTTTGAAATCCATCAAACTCTGTTGTTGAGAAATAAGAAGTAGCAGTTGCCGTTGCTATCAAATAATCGGTAATACCCCAATCCAAACCTCCAGAGATAGTTGTTTGACGCAATACCGTCTCCCTTTGATGCGCATTTACCCACCACGGTAATGGAGCAGCAGTTGCATTATAACCTTTCGAAGGAGTTCCGTCATCATTATAGACTCTTTGAGTCGGAGGCAAATATAAAGATCGGGATATGGCATTAGCCTGGCTGCTATAATCTTCAGTCGTACTCCGTTGATAATTGATATTTGAAAACAATCTCAAATTTTTCCTTATACTATAATCGGCCATTCCACGTGCAGAAAAACGACTCCAGCTAGTAGACATACCAACCCCTTCATCATCAGTAAATCCAACAGATGCCGAATATTTCAATTTTGAATCTCCCCCATCTACACTTAAATAATAATTTTGACGTAATGCAGGGCTAAAAGCAACATCAACCATATCATTATCCTGAAACACAAGAGTTTTGGAAGGATCTAAGGGATCCGGCATTGTCTTCCAACCAACAGGAACCGTCTCACCGGGCTGCAAATAATGCGTTGTAAAAGGAGACGTTTCAGTATTACCAGAACTAAACCCATAATTATTCTGCTCATTCCATTTGGGATTCGGCCCTTTAGCCACACTAGGGCGAATAATTGAGAGGTATTCTTCCGCATTACACAAATCATAATATCGTTCAATATTCTGTAAAGAAAAGTCTGTCTGGAATGTAACTCGTGGCTTTGAAGACATAGATCCACTTTTTGTTGTTATCAGTACAATACCGTTAGATGCTCGTGAACCGTACAGTGCCGTTGATGCAGCATCTTTTAATATCTGAACAGACTCAATATCCGCAGGATTAATCTCATTATATCCCCTTTCAAAACCGTCAACCAAAATCAATGGAGAATTACTTTTATTAATTGAAGATCCTCCACGTATTATAATACTAGGAGCTTCTCCCGGTTGTCCTGAATTACTATAGATACGAGCTCCAGCCACTTTCCCTTTCAAAGCATCCATAACATTTGTGACAGACATATTCTCCAAATCTTTTGTATTCACTTTTGATACAGAAGAGGTCAATGTTCTTCTAGACTGTGTTCCATAAGCAACCACAACAACATCATCCAATTCTACAGAAGATGAATTCAGAACAACTTTAACTATCGCTGTCTCAATCTTTACCTCTTTAGAAGCAAAACCGACATAAGAAAAAGATAAAATAGCTCCTTTTGGAACATGAATAGTAAAGTTCCCATCCGCATCAGTAATCACTCCCAGTGCTGTTCCTTTTATTGTTATCGATACTCCGGGAAGGGGTTCTCCAGTCTCATCTTCTACAACACCTGAAACTGACATTTCCTGTGCAAAAACTATTGCGACACAAAATAGTAACGCAAAAATGGTGATCGTTTTATAAAAAAATCTCATCTTTGTATGTTTTTAGAACAATTTTAAGATATATGGTATTGGCAAGTTTCTCAGCAAAGTACGCTTGCCTTTACCATATTATTTTAATACACCGATTCTTAATAAATCATTTTTTAGAGAAGCATATTCTTCATTTGTAAATGAAGATATGGGAGGTCTACAATTTCCACAATCGCACCCGATCAATTTCATAATAGCTTTTCCACCACGAACTCCACCGCCATATTTTATAATAATGTTAACGACTTCGATAGACTTCATTTGCAGTTGTTTTGCAGTCCACATATCGCCAACCTCTATTGCAGCTATTATCCCATGATAAATATTCGGGATATAATTATATGTACTACCAACACCCGCTACGGCACCAAAAACCAAACCGGAAATCAAGATTTCATCATAACCGTGAAGAACTTCAAATTCGCCATTATTCAAGAACAAACATTCTCCCATTTCCATTAAATTGTTATGAGTAAATTTTGTTCCAACCAGATTAGGCATAACTTGTTTCCCTTCTTTCAAAAATTCCGGGACGGATAAATATACCCCAGTCATAGAGGGCATATTGTAATAGTAAAAAGGCAGTTCTTCCGCACTTCGAGCTATCGGTTCAAAAAAAGTAATCAGATCTTTTACAGTGCTTGGTTTAAAAAAACACGGAGCCATAGCCGCAAAAGCGTCAGCACCAACCTCATAAGCATGAGAAGCCAAATCCATAGCTTCTATTTGCGAATCACTTCCTACATGGGCAATTACCTTAAACCTCCCTTGGGAAGACTCCACCCATCGTTCGAGTACTTTTTTTCTTTCATCCGTTGTTAACGAATGAGATTCACCTGTTGTTCCGCACACAAAAACTCCGGATAAACCGGACTCTGCCATTAAATCGGCATACCTGTCTATCACGGATAAATTGATTTTTCCAAATACATCCATAGGAGTAAAAGATGCGGCAATCAACCCTTTGAAACGTTGGTAATTTTTCATTTGTCTATATTTAAAGTTATTATTTTTGAAATTTCTCTCCCTTATAGCAGAGAGAAAAATAGAATGAACAAAAGATAGATTATATTGACAAAATATTAGATAACAGGTTAATAAATCCTCCTTAAGTATCAAATTCTGTTATTCATAAATATTTTATATACTGCAAAATGTTTTTCTAAGGCTTTCCTAAATCCTTCTTCATCTCTTTTCTTAATCAACACGAGTAAATCTTCATGCGTAACAATCTCACCTTTTTCTTTCATCTCAATATTGATCGGCTCTAACAAGTCTTTAAATTTATTTTTTACAAAGACCATTACAGGATGAATGATTCCCTGAAATTCAGAAATAGTTCTATTCCCAGTTATTTCATAAAGCTTTGCGTGGAAAGTAAATTCACTCACTGGCGCATATTCATTATTTTCAAACATAACTCCCATTTTCACAATCTCTTCAAGTTCTGCAATATCTTCTGGTGTTATATTTCTGAAAAGATCACTACAAATACCAATTTCCAAAGCTATTCTAAATCCTAATATATCGAACAGGGATTCTTCACTCAATATACGCGGGTCTACAACTCTTTTCATTCCTCCCAAAATGGAAGGTTCTGTTAAAATCATACCTCGCCGCGTACGTGATTCTACCATTCCCATCATTTTCAAACGACTAAGCGCTTCTCTTAAAACATTTCGGGCAACACCCAATGCTGCTGCTAACTCTAGCTCATTAGGGATAGAATCGCCTGTACGTAAATCATTCTCTTTAAAATAATTAAGTAGTTTATCTTCTACCTGATCTACCAAAGTTATATTCTGATTGTATATTTTAAGCTTATCCATATGCATTATATTATAAGATTAAATACTATTTATACTATTTGTATGACAAATAACTGCATTATTTTAATACAAAACAACAATAATACATATTTTAATTTTTCATTATCATTATTTCACATCAAACACATACTTATGCAATTCAAACTAATTTTTATTAGTCAGAAATGCAATAACTATTTAGACAGAACTAGCCATCTATCAAAATGTAACTATCCTACCATATATTTACGGTTACTATACCGAATAATTCAAATTCCCCAACACAGTACATGACAAAAATATATAGTATAAAATTTCACAGGTAAAAAAAGGAAGAAATTATTTATCGATTTCTTGTAAATCAACACAATGAATCTGTCTATCATATTTTGTTAAATAACAGAATGTTCATTATTCAAGTGTTTAGCAGTCGGATTGATATGTTAAAATATATTACTTGGTCGGGTATTTCATTTTACCCGGTATATTAATCCGATTTTGCCGGTAGGGTAGTGTCATTTTGATAATTGAAAGAAACTACTTATAAAGAGTTTTTATATTCCTCTTTACATAAATTTTTCAAGGATCCAGCGTTTCATCTCCCAATACGCTTTATCTGTCGATCTCTTAACCCGGCTTATTTTTACCTTATTACCCCACAGGCCTCCTTATAGTCTACTGTTGGATCGAACAAATTGGAGTCAGGAGGATCGACAGAAATTAATGTTTTAATGCTTTCTATAGCTTACCAAGGTATCAGTTTCCCTATTCTTTTTTCTTTATTGCCCGGAAAAGGAGCATCTTCATCAGAGCAAAGGATTCTTTTAATCGAACGATATATTAACTTATTTGGAAAACAAACGATATTACATTTAATGGCCGACAGGAAATTTACCGGTGAATCCTGGCTTAGTTTTCTTCATGTGGAAAAAATAAAATATTTTATTCGTATAAAGGATAAATCAGTAACGATAAATAGCAGAAATGGAAAAAGAATACATATTAGGGGGATATTTAATCGACTGGCAGTGAATCATGTACAATTCATCCCTGAATCTTTCATTATACACGGAAATGAATGTTATTTGTCTGCTCTTTGCTTTATAAACGATAAAGGACAAAAGGATTTATTGGTAATAATCTCCCTTGAAAATAATCATAACAGCCTGGAACTCTATAGAGACTGTTGGCAAATAGAAACAATGTTCAGAAGATTTAAATCCAGTGGATTTAATATTGAGGCGACTCATTTAAGAGATATTCGTAGAGTGGAAAAGCTACTTGCAATTGTCATGATCGTTTTTACATGGGCTTATATTACAGGAGCTTATCGTAGTGAGCACCAGAAAGAGATCAAGATTATGAAACATGGTAGAAGGGTTAAGTCTTTCTTTAAATACGGACTTGAGTTTATTGGACAGACACTTATGAATCCTAACAAGTCGAAGTTATTTTGGATCGCACTCAAAATTTTGTCATGTACTAAGATTACCTGACCAGGTAATATATTTTAACATATCTATTTGATTACGGAAGGACTAAAAAGAGAAACAGATTGTCAAAATAAAAACATCCCAAAATGAAGTTTCCAGAAGAATAAAGCGAATACTATTTTATCGTAAAAAGAAAATGAGGTATCTTCGTTGTTATATATAAAAAGAACTACTAAAAGATATTCAGATGAAAAAAATTAACAACTCAGTTTTACGAAGTGCATTTGCTATGATTTTAGGATTTGTACTGGTCTTATGGCCGGAAGCTGCCATTACCTATTTGGTTATTGCCATAGGTATCTGCTTCATCATACCCGGCCTGTTTTCTTTGTTGAACTATTTCACACGGGAGAAAGTGGAAGGTGAACCCTCTCCTATGTTCCCTATCGACGGCGCCGGAAGTATTTTATTCGGAGCATGGCTTGTGATCATGCCGGAGTTTTTCGTCAATATATTAATGTATATCCTGGGAGCGTTACTGGTTATTGCCGGAATTCAGCAAATAGCTATGCTGGTATCTGCCCGCAAATGGAGTACAGTGCCGTTTGGATTCTACATCATGCCTGCATTGATTTTATTGACAGGTATTATGATCATCGCCTATCCGTTCGGAGCTGCGGCGAACACATTTGTAATCTTTGGCGTAGCCAGTATCTTCTATGGAGTTATAGAATTGATCAACTGGTATAAATTCCGCCAAAGATAAAAGAGGAAAATATTAAGACTTGCGGTATTCCATCGGAGAAATACCCATATGCTTTTTAAAGAATTTACCAAACGTAGACTGATCGGAAAAATGAAGAATGTCTGCGACTTGCTGTACCGTTGCCTGCGGAGCTTTCAACAAGATCTTCGCCTCAACGATCAAAGCATCGTCAATCCATTTATTAGCAGATTTTCCGGTCAGTTCCTTTAAGATCAAAGATAGATATTGCGGAGTGATAAAAAGCTTCTCTGCATAGAAAGTAACCACATGCTGCTCCTTACAATGTTCAAACAGCAATTGAAGGAACTGTTCGAAAAGTTCTTCTTTGCGGGAAAGAGCCGGCATTAACAGACCATCTTTTTTCCCCATAAATATATTGGCTATCTCCAGAAGGAATCCGACAAAAGAGTTCTGCATCACTTCTTTCTGAAAAAAATGAGCCCGGTTCTTTATTTTACTCCTTAACAACTCGATGTAATTGTCTACCAACTCAGTTTCCTGTGGTTCAAAAGTAGTGCATGGATTTTTCCTCAATTGCATATAATTAGCCATCGATGGACTACGTTTCGCCGTATTGCACTCATCGAGAAACTCACGTGAAATAACCAGTAATTTCCCTTTAAAATCCTTACTAATCTTACTAAGCTGTATCGTATGCGTCGGCATAATAATAGTAAAACTATTGCTTTCTATAGTATAAGGTACATAGTCCAGCGCTATTTCAGAAGATCCTTCCAGCACTAAGACCATCAATAATGCATCCAACCGCATCGGCATAGTATGTTCATACACTTCCTGGTCGTCCACACCCTGATTGCCATCAATATCGGCTATCAGAAAAATATCCTGGAAACTATCGCGGATTATTATACCCTTATTTAACTCAGCAAACTTTATCAAAGGGAGATTTTCCATAATTTTATATTTTACTCATCATTATAGTCTGCACAAAGATAGACATTTTTATATTCGATCAAAGAAGTTTGTTTCATTTTTCACCAATTCACACAGTTTTCCTCCCTATATAGCCCAAAACAGAAAATACTCCTTTCGTTTCAAACCAATCCTGTAACAGAATAAACCTTTTGAGTTTTCTAAATTAGGCAGATCTTTGTCACCGAGCATAATGGCAAGTGATTCAAAAAAATAAATATGACAAAAGAACAAGTTATGACGACGGCATTGGATCTGTTCTCACAATACGGTATCAAGAGTGTGAGCATGGACGATATTGCCCGGAATATCGGTATTTCAAAACGTACGATCTATGAATTCTTCGAAGACAAGGAAACATTATTACAGGAAGCTATTAAATCCTATAATAATAGCATGCGAAGCACACTTGCCGAACTGGAAAAAGGTCCATACACGGCTCTCGATGTTTTCGTCCTGTTCTACGAAGATTTTATGAAACGCCCCCGTTGGTACAATAAAAAATATTATGATGATCTGAAACGTTATCCGAAAGCATTGGAACAAGCCGAGAAAGACAAAGCGGATTTCACTAAAAGATGTATCAAGTTACTCAATCGGGGAGCTAAAGAAGGTGTTTTTCAGAAAGATGTAAATATCGAAATATTAGCTTTGGTGGCAAAAGAACAATTGAAAATGATCCGCCCGTCGAAAACATTTCTGAACCATTCGGTGGCAGAAGTATTCCAGACGGTATTGTTTACCTTCCTCCGGGGTATATGCACAGAGAAAGGCCTGACGATTTTGGAGCGTTATGCTTTGAAACACTCGCAGGATATATTATTAAGTGAAGAGTAATAGGAATTTTATTCAAAATCAAATCTAGTTTAAATGAAACGAGTATTAATTACTAAGAAGATGATGTGGGTAGTCATGATGTTGCTGCCTTCTCTGGTCTTTTCTACGGTGAAAGCACAGGATGTCCTGAAGCTCGACCTGGAAAAAGCATTGGAGATAGCGTTAAGTGAAAGCCCGACCGTAAAAGTCGCTGACAAAGAGATCGAAAAGAAAAAGTATGCACAGAAAGGCACCTATGCCGCTCTGTTCCCTCAGATTAATTTTACAGCCGATTATACCCGCACATTGAAAAAGCAGGTGATGTATATGGATGGTTTCGATATGGGTGGCGGCAGTGACGAATCGACGCCCGGTATGGAAGGTATCGATATGAGCAAAGGTATTGAGGTTGGCCGTGATAACAACTGGACTACCGGCTTCAATCTATCGATGCCCCTTGTCAACGCTACATTATGGAAAAGCCTCAGCATATCCGCCCTCGACGTGGAACTGTCTATAGAGCAGGCACGGTCATCCAAAATATCGATGGTAAACCAGGTAAAGAAAGGTTTCTATGCCGTTTTACTGGCAAACGATTCTTATCGTGTTTTCAAGGAAAGCTATGACAACGCGATGGAAAACTATCTGGATATCAAAAAGAAATATGACCAGGGAACGGTAGCCGAATACGATCTGATCCGTGCAGACGTGACCGTAAAGAACAGTGAACCGAATATGCTCCAGGCAGAAAACTCGCTCACATTGGCTAAATGGCAATTAAAGGCACTCCTGGGAATGGATCTGGAAATGGCTATCGACTGCGAAGGAGAACTGGCCGATTTCGAATCAGTCCTGTTTGCGGACTATATGGCAACCGATACGACATTGGCAGGCAACACCGATTTGAAACAGATCGATCTGCAGATGCAACAGTTGAAAAAGACTTTGACCATGCAGAAGTTCGACTATCTGCCTACATTATCGCTCACAGGTATGTACCAGTGGAATGCCATGAACAATGATTTCAAGTTCAAGAACTATAACTGGACTCCTTACTCGATTGTCGGTGTATCGCTTACGGTCCCTATCTTTTCCGGAGGCAGCAAATATCATAAGATCAAGCAGACGCAGGTATCCATGCATCAGATGGATTTGCAGCGCGACGATACGAAACGCAACCTGCAGTTGGCTATCAAACAATATCTGGATAATATGAAAACCTGCGTAAAACAATTCGATGCCGCCCAGAAAGGTGTCGAACAGGCAAACAAAGGATATAAGATCGCCCAGAAACGCTATGACACAGGAGCCGGTACATTGCTTGAAATGAACGATGCGGAACTGGCACTGACACAAGCGAAACTGAATCTGAACCAGTCCATCTACAATTATATGGTAGCTAAATCGGATATGGAAAAAGTCTTAGGTCAGGAACAAACGAATTAAGAAACAAGAATGAGAACAAAAATAAAAACAGTTTACAATATGAAAACACGTGAAATGCTGAAAGTTGTACCGCTCGTAACATTAGCCCTGCTGATGTCATGTACAGGTGAAAAGAAAGACTCTGAGGCAGATACCCATGATGAAAAAGTAAAAGTGAAGATTGAGCAGGTATCGGCTCAGGATGTAGACCAGCTGGCGGAATTTACTGCAACCGTAGAGGCAAACATAAAGAACAACATTGCGCCTCAGTCTCCGGTTCGTATTGAGAAGCTGTTCGCAGAAGTGGGTGACCATGTAAAAGAAGGCCAGGTACTTGTCAAGATGGACGAAACAAACCTGAAACAGGCCAAAATACAATTGGACAATCAGGAAATTGAATTCAAGCGCATCGACGAATTGTATAAAGTCGGCGGAGCTTCCAAATCGGCCTGGGATGCCCAAAAAACACAGTTGGACGTAAGCCGCGCAAGTTATAAGAACCTGCAGGATAACACTCAGTTGCTAAGTCCGATCAGCGGTATCATCACTGCCCGTAATTACGACAGCGGCGATATGTACAGCGGTGGTGATCCTATATATACAGTAGAACAGATCCGCCCGGTCAAACTGTTCGTGAACGTTTCCGAAAGTTATTTCACACAAGTGAAGAAAGGCAATGAAGTAGATATCAAGCTGGATGTATATGGCGACGAAGTATTCAAAGGTAAAGTAAGCTTGGTCTACCCGACCATCGACTCTTCCACCCGTACTTTCCCGGTAGAGATTAAGATTGCCAACACCGACGAACGCGTACGTCCAGGAATGTTTGCACGTACAACGATGAATTTCGGTACACGTAACCATGTTGTTGCACCGGACCAGTCCATTGTAAAACAATCCGGATCGGGTGACCGCTACATCTATGTTTACAAAGATGGAAAAGTATCCTACCAGAAGGTAGAACTGGGACGCCGCATGGGAAACAAATATGAGATCGTATCCGGCGTAGAAAATGGCGACCAGGTAGTAATAACCGGTCAGAACCGTTTGAGTAATGGAATGGAAGTAGAAATTGACAAGTAAGAAATAATACTATATGAGTTTATATGCAACAGCGGTAAAAAAGCCAGTAACCACCGCCCTCGTATTCGTGGCTGTGGTGATTATGGGACTTTTTTCCTTAACCCGATTATCAGTCGACTTGCTCCCGGAGATCGAGACCAACATGATCATGGTCATGACGGCTTACCCCGGAGCCAGCGCCACCGATATTGAAATGAACGTATCCAAACCATTGGAGAACGTATTGAACAGTGTGAGTGACTTGAAACATATCACCTCACAATCCCGCGAAAACATCTCTATCGTTACACTGGAATTTGAATACGGTACCGATATCGATGTCGCGACCAACGACGTCCGGGATAAACTGGACATCGTAGAATCGTCTCTGCCGGATGACGTGGAAAACCCGATCATCTTTAAGTTCGGTACCGACGATATTCCAATCCTGTTGCTTTCGGTAACAGCAGAGGAAAGTACCAACGCCCTTTACAAAATCCTGGACGATAAAGTATCCAACCCGCTGGCACGTATCAGCGGAGTAGGTGCCGTATCTATTTCCGGTGCTCCAATCCGTGAAGTACAGGTATATTGCGACCCTTACAAATTGGAAGCTTACGGGCTGACCATCGAGGGAATCTCCTCTATCATTGCACAGGAGAACCGCAATACGCCGGGTGGTAGCATAGATATCGGTTCAAACACCTATACGCTCCGTGTACAAGGTGAATTTACCAATGCCAACCAAATGCTGGACCTGGTGGTAGGAAGCAACAACGGTAAAAATGTGTATCTGCGCGACGTTGCACAGGTAAAAGACTATATCGAAGAACGTGCCCAGGAAACCTTCAACAACGGAGGTAAGGGGGGTATGATCGTTATCCAGAAGCAGTCCGGAGCAAACTCGGTGAATATCGCTAAGAAAGTTCACGAAAAACTGCCGGAAATACAGGCCAGTTTGCCATCCGACGTACAACTGGGTGTGATCGTCGATACCTCGACCAACATCCTGAATACAATCGACAGTTTGCAGGAAACGATCATGATCACTTTCATTGTCGTTATGTTGGTGGTATTCATCTTCCTGGGACGCTGGAGAGCGACATTTATCATTATCCTGACGATCCCGATCTCACTGATCGCCGCATTCGCCTACTTGCTGGCATCCGGCAATACACTGAACATTATCTCGTTAAGTTCATTGTCTATTGCAATCGGTATGGTGGTGGATGACGCCATTGTGGTATTGGAGAATGTCACGACGCATATTGAAAGAGGTAGTAAGCCGAAGCAGGCAGCCGTACACGCAACCAACGAGGTGGCTATATCCGTAATTGCTTCCACATTGACTATGTTGGCAGTATTCCTGCCATTGACAATGGTGACCGGTATGGCCGGTATCCTTTTCAAACAGTTAGGCTGGATCGTTAGTATCATCATGATCGTATCGACAGTCGGAGCTTTGACTTTAACACCGATGCTTTGTTCGCAGTTGTTACGTCTCGATCCGAAGAAAGGACGTTTGTACGTTTTGTTCTTCACTCCTATTGAAAAAGCACTGAATGCACTGGATGTTGCTTATGCACGTTTCCTGGACTGGGCAGTACGTCATCGTAAAACTGTTATTGCCGGTGCCTTCCTGATCTTTGCTGGCAGCATGATGATGATCCCTATGATTAAGACTGAGTTCTTCCCGACCCAGGATAATGCCCGTATCGGTATCACGATCGAAATGCCCATCGGTACCCGCCAGGAGATCACACGCGATCTAGCTTTGCGTATCGACAAACAGTTCCGTGAGAAATACCCGGAAATTCTGGTACTGAACTTCACCGAAGGACAGGCTGATACGGATAACACATTTGCCCAGTTGAGCGACAACGGTTCGCACATCATAGAAATGAATGTCAACCTGAGCAGTGTCGGCGACCGTGAAAGAGGTTTGATCGAGATTTGTGATATGATGCGTCAGGACCTGGCTGAATACTCCGAGATTAAAGAGTACAAGGTTTTGGCTGGCGGCCAGTCCGGTTCTATGGGTGGTGAGAACGCTGTGGATATAGAAATCTACGGTTTCGACTTTGCCAAGACCGATGCTGTTGCTGCAGATCTGTCAAGACGTCTGGAAGGATTGAAGGGATGTTCACAGGTTAACATCAGCCGTAAAGATTATATCCCGGAATACCAGGTAGACTTCGACCGCGAAAAACTGGCAATGAACGGCCTGAACGTTACGACAGCCTCTTTGTATCTGCGTAACCGTATCAACGGTTCCACCGCATCCAAGTATCGTGAAGACGGTGACGAGTATGATATCAAAGTACGTTATGCTCCCGAATTCCGCCAGTCTATCGAAGATATCGAAAATATCATGATCTATAACAATGCCGGACAAGGGGTTCGTATCCGCGATGTAGGTAAAGTTGTAGAACGTATGACACCGCCGACTATCGAGCGTAAGAACCGTGAACGTCTTATCACAGTATCTGCCGTTGTCGGTCAGGGTGCTGCATTAAGCGACCTGGTGTCTGCCGTTCAATCCGAGCTGAAGAAGATGGATATCCCGTCTGATGTAAGCTGGCAGCTGGGAGGTACATTCGAAGACCAGCAGGATACCTTTACCGACCTGGGTATATTGATGGTATTGATCATCATCCTGGTATTTATTGTGATGGCAGCCCAGTTCGAGTCGTTGACCGACCCGTTCGTGATCATGTTCTCCATCCCGTTCGCCTTTACCGGTGTAATTCTGGGATTGGCAATCACACAGACGCCACTCGGGGTGATGGCTTTGATCGGTGTAATCATGTTGATGGGTATCGTTGTAAAGAACGGTATCGTGCTGATCGACTACACGATCCTGTGCCGCGAACGCGGAATGAGTATTCTTACTGCTGCAGTTGCTGCCGGTAAATCCCGTCTCCGTCCGGTATTGATGACCACCCTGACTACCGTACTCGGTATGATCCCGATGGCTATCGGTACAGGTGAAGGTGCTGAAATGTGGCGCTCGATGGGTATGACGGTTGCATGGGGACTTTCAGTATCCACTTTGATCACACTGGTTATCGTACCGACGGTATATTGCGTATTTGCCGGAAACGGTGTAAAACGCCGCCGCCGTAAGATCGCCAGGTTGAATCATCTGGAACAATTATAAAATAACAGAACCGGGAGTGACAATCTCCCTTATCAGGGAATAGGTATTTCCCAGATAAGAGAGACAGCCACTCCCTAAGCTGGGAACCGGTTATTCCCGAATATAACATTAAAATACAAGAACAATGAAAGCTATATTCATATCATTCAATCAGGCTTACTACGAAATGATCCTCAGTATTATGGATCGCAGCAACATTCGCGGATTTACTTTCTGGGAAACAGTGCAGGGACGCGGCAGCCAAAAAGGCGAACCTCATTACGGTAGCCATGCCTGGCCAACCCTCAACTCAGCCATACTGGCAATGGTAGACGACGAAAAAGTCGATCCTTTCCTGGACCTGCTCCACAAAATGGATATGCAGACAGAAGCCCAGGGACTACGTGCATTCGTATGGAACATTGAAAAATCAATTTGACGGTTATGGAAGCACCTTCTACAATCACATTCAAATTGAGCAGGCATAAAAAGAGAGGATTGTTCCTGACAACGCTCCTCTCTGCCCTGATCGGTGCCGGAGCTTTGTATGCTGCTCATGACCTCAAATACGGGGAAGGACGTTTTGTCTTTATCTTCATCGGTGTCTTTGCTTTACTCACGACATTCTTCTGCTTAATCAGCTATTCATTCCTAACCCGCGAAAGTTTCAAGGCGATCTATATCTCCGACGAGGGGATCAATGATATATCGACAGGCAACCGGATAGGCACAATTTTGTGGAAAGATGTTGACAATATCAAAATAATGGACGACCTTAGCAACCTGAAACGTAAATATATCGTGCTGAAGGTAAAAAATCCGAACGAATATATTGACCGGGAGCCCACACGTAGCAAGAAGCGTTCCCTGGAACTGAAGCTTCAATACTACGGATCGCCTATTTGTATCTCCGACCGTGCGTTGGATTGTACATTTAAGGAACTCGAAAAGGCTGTATTCGAGAAATACAACCACTATAAAACATTACATAAAGAAGCATAATCTTATTACTCGATTTAAAATGACCCTTGATGAGTTTAATATATTGCTGATTATAATGGCGGTCATTGCCGCCATTGTTTTTGTTACCCTTTACTTCGTAGAAGCCGGATACGGCATGTTATTCGACAAAAAATGGGGTATCCCTATTCCAAACAAAATAGCCTGGATCTGTATGGAAGCACCAGTCTTTGGGGTGATGCTCTTCCTCTGGAGCCAGTCCGAACGGCAACTTGAAACCGTTCCCCTACTCTTCTTCCTCTTCTTCGAACTGCATTACCTGCAACGGGCATTTATATTCCCCTTACTGATCAAAGGTAAGAGCAAAATGCCTGTGGGCATTATGACAATGGGGATTGTCTTCAACCTGCTGAACGGTTACATACAAGGCATGTGGATATTTTACCTCGCCCCCGAAAATATGTATTCGAGCCAATGGCTGACCACTCCGCAATTCATTATCGGAACACTGATGTTCTTCAGCGGCATGTGGATCAACTGGCGGTCTGACTATATCGTCCGCCATCTCCGCAAGCCGGGCGACACCAATCATTATCTTCCCAAAGGAGGTATGTTCAACTACGTAACCTCCGCCAACTATTTTGGCGAACTGGTGGAATGGTGTGGTTTTGCCATCCTAACCTGGAGCGCCAGCGGAGCATTGTTCGCTTGGTGGACATTTGCCAACCTGGTTCCGCGTGCCAATACGATCTGGCACAAGTACAAAGCCATGTTCGGCAAAGAAGTCGGGAACCGGAAACGAATTATCCCATTTATTTACTGATGTGATTATACAAAATACGACAACAAATAACTGGTTATTAATATGAATAAAGAATCTATGCTATTCACCCCGGCATCTATCGGCCCGCTCACGCTCAGAAATCGTACGATCAGAGCGGCCGCTTTCGAAAGTATGTGCCCGGGGAACGCTCCGTCGGAAATGTTATATAACTACCATACCTCTGTGGCTGCCGGCGGAATCGGCATGACTACTTTAGCCTATGCCGCCGTAACGCAAAGCGGACTTTCATTCGAACGTCAGTTGTGGTTACGCCCTGAAATTATACCCGGTCTGAAGAAGATCACAGATGCCATCCATAAAGAGGGTGCTGCCGCTTCCATACAGATCGGACATTGCGGGAATATGTCCCACAAAAATATCTGCGGATGCACTCCTATTTCCGCCTCTACGGGATTCAACATCTATTCTCCGACTTTCGTTCGTGGGATGAAACAATCAGAGATAGCAGCCATAGCAAAAGCCTTCGGCCAGGCAGTTCACCTCGCCCGCGAAGCAGGAATGGATGCCGTCGAAGTACATGCCGGACACGGTTATCTGATCAGCCAGTTCCTCTCTCCTTATACCAACCGCCGGAAAGACGAATATGGCGGAAGCCTGGAAAACCGGATGCGTTTCATGAAGATGTGTATGGAAGAGGTAATGAAAGCTGCCGGTTCGGATATGGCAGTCCTGGTAAAGATGAATATGCGCGACGGCTTTAAAGGCGGCATGGAACTCGACGAGACGTTGGAAGTCGCCCGTACCCTGCAAAACCAATGCGGCGTACATGCCCTGATACTGAGCGGGGGATTTGTAAGCCGTGCTCCTATGTACGTCATGCGGGGAGCCATGCCTATCCGTACAATGACCCATTACATGCCAAACGGCTGGTTGCCCATTGGCGTTCGGATGGCAGGTCACCTGATGATACCTACCGAACCGTTCAAGGAAGCCTATTTCCTGGAAGATGCACTGAAGTTCCGGGCAGCCCTGAAAATGCCCCTTGTATATGTCGGCGGCCTTATCTCCCGTGAAAAGATAGAGGAAGTGCTCGGCCACGGATTCGAGTTTGTCAGCATGGCACGTGCACTGCTCAACGACCCGGCTTTCGTCAACCATATGAAAGAAGACGAACAGGCCCGTTGCGACTGCGGTCACAGCAACTATTGCATTGCCCGTATGTATTCACTGGAAATGGCTTGCCATAAACATATACAGAATCTACCTAAAAGTATTGTCAAAGAAATAGAAAAACTGGAGTATAAATAATAATGGAAAAAGGAATAGCCATTATAACCGGTGCCGACGGGGGCATGGGACAAGAGATCACCCTGGCACTGGCCAAAGACGGTTTTCAGATCATCATGGCATGTAAAGAACCGGAGAAAGCATATCAGGTCTGCGAACGTATAAAACAAGAAAGCGGGAATAAGCAAATAGAGGTCCGCGGGATAGACCTCTCCTCTTTATCATCCGTCCATGCTTTCGCACAAAAGATACTGGCGGAAGGACGCCCGGTCAGCCGGTTAATGAACAATGCCGGAGTTCTGACCACCCATATCCGTCCTACAGTAGACGGATTGGAAACGATTGTCAGCGTTAATTACGTCGGTCCGTATCTGCTCACCCGGTTACTGCTTCCCCTGATGCATAAGGGAACCCGTATCGTTAATACAGTATCCTGCACGTATGCCATCGGTAAAATAGAATCCGACTTCTTCACCAAAGGGAAGAACGGACGCTTCAACCGGATATCGGTGTACGGAAATACCAAACTCGCCTTATTGCTCTTTACACGCGAACTAGCAGAAAGGGTAAAAGAAAAAGGAATTACCGTCAACGCCTCCGACCCAGGTATCGTCAGTACGAATATGATCACGATGAATGCCTGGTTCGACCCGCTGACAGATATCCTGTTCCGTCCTTTCATCAAAACACCGCTGCAAGGAGCGGCAACAGCCATACACCTTGCTCTGTCGGAAGATGTGAACGATAAAAGTGGTGCATGCTACGCCAACAGCAAAGAGAAAAAGCTGTCGGAACGTATCCGAAACCATCCGGCACAAGTCAAGCTCTGGGACGATACGGAGACATTGCTTCGTTCCCGTAATCTACTGGATTAAAAAAATATACACGGGACAGTTGGAACGTATTAATAAAAAACATACCTTTGCACCGCTTTTAACCCCCGTACGTGTGATGGGAAAATTAGGAAGCATAAATACTAATTTTGAGTAACACAAAAAATTAAAGAAATGAAGACATTCCAATTAGAAGGAAAAGGAAGAGAAGTAGCTGCTACTTCTTCTGATCAGAAAAGAGCTTTGAAAGCTATGCGTAAAAATCAGGAAATCCCTGCTGTATTATACGGTGGCGAAAAAGTAACTCACTTTACAGTAACTGTCGACAGTGTACGTAAACTGGTTTATACTCCGGAAATCTTCGCTGTTGAACTGAACATCGACGGAAAAAAGACTATGGCTATCGTTAAAGATATCCAGTTCCAGGCAGTAACCGATGCTATCATACACATGGACTTCATGGAAGTTTCAGAAAACAAACCGGTAACAATGGAAGTTCCTGTTGTTCTGACTGGTCACGCCGAAGGTGTTAAGGCCGGTGGTAAGCTGACATTACGTATGAGAAAGCTGAAAGTAAAAGCTGTTTACACTCAGATCCCTGAAAAACTGACTATCAACGTTGATCACCTGGGCTTAGGTAAGTCTATGCAGGTGGGTGCTTTACACTTCGAAGGTCTGGAACTGACCAATGCAAAGAACGCTGTTGTTTGCGCCGTTCAGTTGACTCGTGCCGCTCGTGGTGCTCAAGCTACTGCTGGTAAGTAATCTGAAAAAGAGAATACCAAATAACGTGAGGGAGGAATGTTCAGGAGAATGTTCTTCCCTTTCTTATATTATATAATAATGCAAAAATCATGAAATATCTGATAACCGGACTTGGTAATATAGGTTCTGAATACTGGGGTACGCGGCATAATATCGGTTTCCGTGTCGTGAATGCTTTGGCTGAAGAAGCCGGAGTGCCTTTCACGGAAGAGCGTTACGGAGCAGTTGCCCGGATGCGGGTAAAGAACTGCGAGCTGATCCTGCTCAAACCGAATACATTTATGAACCTGAGCGGAAATGCTGTCCGCTACTGGTTACAAAAAGAGAACATTCCTGTAGAGAATCTGTTGGTCGTAGTAGACGACCTGGCTCTCCCCTTCGGTACTTTACGCCTGAAACCGAAGGGCAGCGACGCTGGTCACAACGGACTGAAAAACATCCAGCAGCTCCTGGGCACACAGGAATACAGCCGCCTGCGGTTCGGTATAGGCAGCGACTTTCCCCGCGGCGGACAAATAGATTACGTTTTAGGCAAGTTTCCGCCTGAAGAACTGGAACTGATGCCGGAAAAATTGAAACGGGCCATCGAGATCGTCAAGAGCTTCTGCCTGGCGGGAGTACAGATCACGATGAACCAGTTTAATAACAAGTAAAAAGTTATGAACGAAGTAAGAATAGACAAATGGATGTGGGCAACCCGCATCTTTAAAACTCGGACAATCGCAGCGGAAGCCTGCAAGAAAAGCCGGGTCATGATAAACAATGTCACCGTAAAACCGTCCCGCATGATCAAAGTCGGCGAAGTGATTCAGGTGCGCAAGCCGCCTGTAACCTTCTCTTTCAAAGTACTGGCACTGACGGAACGCCGGATGGGAGCCAAACTGGTTCCGGACTACCTGGAAAATGTCACGACACCAGACCAATATGAAATACTGGAAATGAACAAAATCTCCGGCTTCGTAGACCGCGCCCGTGGCCTGGGCCGCCCGACAAAGAAAGACCGTCGCGAACTGGAACAGTTCACTGATCCGGGAGTAATGGACGACGGCTTCGACTTTGATTTCGATTTTGATTCGAATGATGAAGAATGAAAATAAAGGACAAAATTCAACTATCATGAACTATCATAAAACGACCTGTCTGAGGTAATGCAGCGCAAAAAAGGGGATTAAAAAAGATCAGATGCCTACTGTTTTCCGATAATACCCTACATCTTTTGCTCAAATATGGCTGTTATTTTCACGAAAACTACTTATCCTTCTCCTTGAGATCCCCTTTTCAGGCCTTTTTACACCCGGGTTTGAACGATGCTAAGACCCGGGTCCCAATACCCTTTACACCCGGGTCTCAAAAAAGAGAAGTCCCTACTTTGCTGAAAATAAGTCATATACCCAATCGGTTTTGCTGGGCTATTTTATGATAGTATGATGGTTGAAAATGGAACTATCACACGAACTATCATAGTCCGTAACCGTTGTATTTCAATTCCCAGAAAGTCAAAAATGATAGTATGACAGTTATTGCTTCTCTTCTGTCAACAAGTTTCCCTCATCATTCCAGGTACGCCAGATACCGCTTTTCTTGCCTTTGGTGTAGAACATTTCAAAGCGCAAAACACCCTTTTCATTCCAGATACGCCAAGGACCGTCTTTCTGACCATCTTTATAACTGGCCAGCCCCACTAACTGCCCGTTTTCGTTATAAGTACGCCATTCCCCGTGGAAGACACCATGGTAATAAGAACGTACTTCGGCAATCTTTCCGTCCGGATAATAAATGACGTATGTGCCTTCGGGACGGCCATCTTTCAAAAACAGCTCCATCTTCAACATACCGTCATCGTAGAATTCGGTGTAACGTCCGGTGTATGGGGTGGTTTGTGTGGCATCCGTATAATATTGTCCTTCGCTGAGGACGAGATCCTGTGCATGAATAGCCAGAGCAGAACCGGCAACCAGTGTAGAGGTCAGTAATAATTTCTTTATCATTTGCATGTATTTATTATTGTTACCATCCTAATACATAGGAAGGGTACCGGAAACTGTTACATATTCCGGCCCCTCCTCCATTATTTTAAAATTACGATAAGCAACAGAAGTAAATTAATAAGCTGTGTTTTGCGGATCCCAGTTTGCCCAACCTTTCGTCCAGTCGTTTGTCCCGTCGAAAGCCCCCTTGTAAGTGACCTTATCGAAGAAGCTGTCGGATAAAACTGAATCGGAGAAATCTGCACCACCGATCTTATCCACTACAACGGAAGAGTAATCGGCATTTTTCGCTATCAGATCGTTGCTGGAAGCATACACCTGATTGTTCAGGCCTGTTGTTTCGAAATAACTCTTGCTTGCATCATCCTTGAAGTTTTCCCACATACCGGCAAAGATCACGTTCTTCACCGTAGCACCAGCATTTGCACCCTGAAGATACAAACCATAAGGCCAGCCGGTGAATACAGAGTTATATACATTCAGGGCAGAGTTACGACGGATATGCATAGCAGCCTGGAACTGGCCCCCCTTCGCACCGTTGGCAGCATCTTCCGTTGTATAAAGAATTTCGCTTTCCGCCTTTCCGGCCGACTCGCCATAGAACGGGCCGATCAACGTTACATTCGAGAAGATCGGGTTGGTCAGCGGCTCATTACCTGAACCATTCGCATCGTTATCCGACTCAAAGCCGTTAGACTTGGAAGTATCGGCCACCTTCGGGTCACGTACGCCCAACAGGAACTGCAACTTACCGCTATAACCATAATCCGTATCGAACTCATCATCCCAACCTTTGTAAGCAATCAGGTGCTTTGCATTCACCGTACCACCGAACCATTCGAAAGAGTCGTCACCACAGAAAGCTACCTGGATATATTCAAGTGTCGTACCACGACCCACACCGCCACAAGTCAGACCGTTGATTTCCTTGTTCGGTTCCAGCGGATAGCCGGCAAACTCGATACGTACATACTTCACAATACCAGAATTATCTTCGGGATTGTCACCACCATAGACTGTACGTGGGCCACCTTCAATCTGCGGCTCGTTGGCATTCACAGGAGCGTTACCACAGAGGATCAAACCACCCCAATCGCCATAATCACGCGAACCGGCAGCCTGGTCGGAAGTAAAGACGATAGGCTTTTCTGCCGTACCTTCGGCAATGATCTTACCACCCGGTTCAACGATCAATGAACCCTTCGTTGCTTTCTCTCCTTTGATCACCGTACCCGGTTCGATAGTCAGGGTTACTCCTTTCGTTACATAAACAAAGCCTCTCAACAGATTGTTATCTGTTGCTTTCAAAGTCATATCCGAAGTAATTTCGTTTTCCAGTACAACGTCCTTGCTTTCTTCCGGAGTTTCACCTCCTTGTACAGGATCATCGTCGCTACAAGCTACGTTTCCAAACATCGTGGCCATACACAACATGGCAGCCACACCTTTCAATAAAAACTTGTTCATAATAAAACTAATTTAGTTTGTATAAGTGATTTCAATTAAAACTTAACGGATACTCCCACGTTGACCGTCACTCCCGGGCGATAGCTGCGGACCAACTGCTCCACTTCGCGTTTCGCTCCGGCTGCATCTGTCAGCTCCAGGAATTGTTTATACTCGATCTTCGAGTTCAACAGGTCTTTGACACCGGCTTTCAGTTCCACATAGTTACCCAGCTTCTTCGAGAAACTCAGGTCCAGCGAGTTGCGGGGCATCTCATAGATATCGGGGATATCGTCGTTCGGGTTCTGCGCCGGTACACCCACCGTTTCGATACGCTTGCCGATCCGGTTGTAGAGAACCGAGGCCGACAACCCTTTCGTGTCATTCTGATAGAAAAGCCCTGTGTTGATCAGGTAAGGCGACTGTCCCTGCATAGCCCGGTCGCGTTCGAAAGAACCTTCAGGGAAATAGACCTTACTATGGATATAAGCACCGTTGAACACGAAGCTCAGGTCTTTCAGCCCGATAAAGTCCAGGTGCTTCTTAATATCCACTTCCACTCCGAACGCTTTGGCATGATCGGCATTGTGATAGGTATACTGCAAACCCGAACCCGCCTCACGGTAGGTCTGTTCGATCGGATCGGCAAAATATTTATAGAAACCGCCTATCGTCACCGTCTCGCCCGGGGAAGGATACAGCTCGTAACGCAGATCCACACTATTGGTATAAGCATTCTTCAAATCTACATTTCCGGTGATATTGGCATCGAGAGCAAAGTCGTAATACACATAGGGAACAACCTCGCGAAACTCGGGACGGTTCACCGAACGGCCATACGCCACCCTCACCTGCTGCTTGTCCGTCAGGCTGTAAGCCACATTCAGGGAAGGGAAGAACTCGGTCGAATTCTGGTCGAGGTGCACCGGTTTAATGCCATCCGACTCGTAACCGTCCAGCTTCAACTGGTAGTACTCCATACGGACACCGACATTTGCATTCAATTTCTCCCCGTAATTCAACTTCGCAGACACATAAGCCGATCCCAACAGATTATCGGAGGTATAAGAGTCGCTTTTGTTAGTACTCTCTTTCATATAAATACGGTCGGCAGAGATATTCTCGTCCGAGAAGATCGAACTGTAATCCCATTCGGCAAAGCGGTTGTAACCGTTACCCAACAGGTTGTAGACAAAACGACGGGCATCGAAATTACGTTTCTTATATTCACCGTATACACCGGCATTCAAGGTCGGTTTGAACAGATCGGACACGGTAAAGATATGCTCATAGTTGGTTGCCAGGGAAAAGCTGTTATCCTTCAGATCCTGATAGTAACGGGTGGGGTCGGATACGTAATACTTCAGTTCACCGTCCTGTTTGCGTTCCATCGACTTCACCACTTTGCGGTCGGGTTCATTGTAGGCAGCATAGGCATAACCGGCCGTCCAGTCCACCTTATCGACGTCGTCATTCCAGCGGTGCTCACCGGCCAGCTGACCGGCATAGGTAGTACGTCCGGTGTAGAGCGATTCCCATTTGCGGATATTTTCTTCCGAATAATAGTCCGTACCCTGGCGTTGCGTCAGGGAAGACGAACCGCGCTGGTTAAAGAAGTTACGGAACTCATATTTCGTGTTCCCTTTCAGGAAAGACCAATTGAACAAAGCGCCCAGCTTAGTCGTATTCTTATATTGCACGTCGTCGTATTTATAACGGTAAGACGACTGGTCGTTCGTCATATCATACGACAGGTAGTTATTGTTCTTCAGTTCGTAATAATCGTATCCCGTACTATAATTTACGTTGGTGATATTTCCGATCTTCCAATCGCCGATATTGAACAGGCGGTTCATGGTAAAGGTCAGCTTCTGTTCCGGCAGTGCGGTGAAATGGCTGATGTCCCAGCCCGTATTCACCCGGCGGGTAAAGGCGGCGGCATCCAAAGTGCTTACATCGTTCAGGTGGGCAGGCGTACCGGAAGGCAGCGCACGTTTACCGGCACCGAAACCCAGATAGTCGATCGCATGTCCTTTCGTCAACTGGAAATCACGGAAAGTAGCATTCGTATTAAAGCCCAGTTGGTAAGAGACATTGAAGGTATTCCCCTCAGGGACATTCTTCGTCATCAATCGTACGAAACCACCTGAGAAATCGGCAGGCAGTTCAGCCGACGGACTTTTATAGACCATCATATTATCGATCAGCGAAGAAGGCAATACATCGAAGGAAAAGGCACGGCTATCCGTCTCACTCGACGGGGTGGTGGCATTGTTCAGCCAGACATTATTATAACGCTGTGCCAGACCGCGGACTACGATGAAACGGTCGTCCACGATCGTGATACCGGGAATACGGCGAAGTACCTCGGCAGCATCGCTATCCTGCGTCTTACTGATCTGCTGGGCGGATATTCCGCTTACGACGGGAAGGCTTTTGCGGACTGTATTCAATACCGCCGTCTCCGTCCCCAGTTTCCGCTGGGCAACTACCACGACATTTTGTAGTTGGAGGTCGGCATCCGACAGTTCGATGCGTACGACTGCTTCCTGATGGGCTACTACCGCCACATCTTTTATATTTTGCGTTTTATAAGATACGTAAGATGCAACCAGCGTATACTTACCCGGCTGTACCTTTTCAATACGGAAATTCCCGTCTATATCTGTAATAGCTCCGATAGTCGTTCCTTCAATGGATACGGTTGCCCCGATCAATGGTTCTTTAAATTTAGCATCCGTTACAGTCCCGCAGATAACGCCTGTCTGTGCCTGGGCCGTCAGCGCAAGAAAACTTCCGAACAGCAGGAGGACCAGCATCAACAGCCCTCTCTTTTCACGCTTATTTCTCATTCTTTTACTTGTTGTTACATTTATTTGCCGCAAAAGTAGAGGCGAAATATTTCAGTTAAATTTAGAAGGGATGACAATACGGTAACGAGTGTTACGATTTGTTGACAAATAAATTTACTACATTTGCATCTTTATTAATCAAAAGCGTAAATGACGATTATAAGATGAAGAACACAAAGATTTTCCCAAAAGACTGGTTGCAACTGCATCCATATAAACAATCCGGACCAACCGACCTTTATTATACCCGTATCGCCAATCAGATACACGATATAATGTTACATACCGATCTGGCAAACTCGTTCGACAAAGAAGATGTTATCCAGATCAGTATGCGTATGGCGGCTTATTTCGAGGATGTAATCTCCGGCCTCAACATATGGCATTCTTTCATCACGGAATATAAGAAACAGACAGGCAACTATCTCCCTTTCTATACCGTCAGTGACCATTATTACGATGACGAAGCTAACCTCGAAGATGTCCGTTTCCTACTCTGGCACTACACCCAGCAGTATCACGGAGCCAAGAAAGGAACTTTCGTCAACCCGGATAACCCGACGAACGAAGAGACAGGCCGCTTGATCTACCAGCTATTCTGCCAGGAGTGGACTACCGCCCCGGAAAACAGTAAGATGCAGGCTTTATTCGCCTCGGAAACGTCCTATGAGACAGCGGAAGAATATGAAATATTATTGCACTGGTTCCATTACGATTCGTATTTATTCACGGACACGAAATATAACCTGAGCGAAACGATCAAGGAGTTCTGGCGTCAGAACCCGGGCAATAAGGAGAATACGGAGGCAATCATGACGATCCATAATTCTCTGGCCCATATTGATCGTACGGCACTCCTGGCTTATACTTCACCCAAATGGCTGTCACTCATCCTGCCGGAAACGCATCCTGCTCACGCTTTCTTCGCTGAACAGGCAGAGCAAGCAGAAAACTTCATCGACCCGGCCATCAAGGAAAGGGAAGAAAGCAACAAGGCTGCCTACGACAAATTCACCGCAGTTGCCGACGGTAAGTTGTTATTCTACATGAAGAGCAAGCAGGAGTTCATCGATTTCGCCTCTCAGCAGTTGAAACTGGAAGATAGCGAATATACTCCGTTGGCAAACTGTATCGAATTCGACAAATTTGCCATATATGCATCTCCGAAAGAGGGTTTGCAATTAGTTGTGGATGGTATCGAATACATCAAAGACGAACAGAATCCTTTCTACAATGAGAAAAAGGCATCCGAACAGGCACTTGCTTTCTTCATCGTCAAACATTGTAGCATGGACTTGCTGAAAGCCCTAGAAGAACGTGGTATGCTGGCAGATGCACAGACGAAGAGCCTGTACAGCCCGGAACGCGGAAAAGAGATTATTCATGGGAACTGGGAGTTCCTGGCGAAGTATTTTATAAGAGAGGTGTAAGAATAATTATTAGCAAGATATGAGCTATCTATCCAGTTTGTATTAAGGAACGCAGATGACGCAGACGAGCGCAGATAAACGCAGATAATATATTGTTTTAAAGAAAATAAAAAGTCTGCGAGCATCTGCGTATTCTGTGTCATCTGCGTCCCCTAATACGATCTGAATAGGTTCAAAATTGACAAATAGTGAATCCCCCTCCACTACTTGTCAGCCGGATAAACAATCCCCAACTGCCTCCGTATCTCGTCGATAATCTCCAGGGTAATCAATGAATTGTCATGGCTATTAATAGACGACTCGCGTTCTCCGGCCTGTATAAGATTCAAAAACTCTGCCACTTCATAATAATATTCATTTTTATCTGTCACCGCACTTATATCTACCGGTTCAGAAACAGCTGTCTTTCCTGCACCCGCCGGGATGCGGGGGGTATAAGTAACCTTTCCTATTATATTTATACGATCCAGATTGATATTTCCCTCCTCACCCTGTATCTCCGTAGGCAGATAGGAATTAGCAATCTTTGAATAAAGGATAGTCGCATTCATCTCATCATACAGGAAATTCACCGCCCCTTGTCCGTCTGCTCCGGAGGAAAGTACAATACCCGTTGCTTCCACTTTCTTCGGTCGTCCGAACAGGACCACCATCGGGTAAAGCGTATAGATACCTATATCCATCATCGCCCCGTTCGACAATTCCGGCTTAAAGGCATTCAATACAATCCCTTCCTTATACTTATCATAACGCGAGGAATACTGGCAATAGCAAGAGAAATAACGGCGTATCGTTCCCAAACGGCTCAGATTATCACGGACGGCACGGAAGTTCGGGGTCAATGTCGGCTTCATCGCCTCCATCAACGTTACGTTATATGTATGGGAAGCCTCGATCATCTTTTTCGCTTCCAGCGCATTCGAGGCAAAAGGTTTTTCACACAAGACATGCTTGCCGTATTTCATGCAAAGGATACTCTGTACCGCATGCAAGAAATTAGGAGATGCAATATAAACAGCATCGATCAGCGGACTTTGTGCCATTTCCTCCAAAGAGGTAAAAGTATAAGGAATCTGATGTTTGGCAGCAAATTCATCCGCCCGCTCCTGTGTTCGTGAATAAACGGCCGCCAACTCAAAACGTTCATCCTGCCGTGCCCCGGCAATCACCCAGTCTGTTATAAAATTCGTTCCGACTACACCGAAACGTATCTTGTTATTCGTTGTCATTGTTCTTATCTTTCAATCGTTTATCAATATCAGTATTCTTTGGTTCTCAAAACTAAAACACCTCCTTCTATCGTCAACTCCGGCACTACCGCCGCACTGTTCAAAGTCAGGCAATACGGAACCGAATCTGCCAAATGATTTGCTTTCAAACGAGCCATATGATCCGTCGGATCGATATAAGCCAGTAAGTTATCCCGGTTATTCGTCCACATATCGCGGGCAATGATCGCCGCATCGGTAGCCGGTTCATATTCACCGGTAGCGACAAGGGCATCGACCAAAGCACCTCCGAACAAAGTATCTTCTATATTCACCTTATCCTGCCAGCCGGAACACAATACGACAACATCCCGCCCATGCTTCCGGCAAAAGTCCGCCACTGCCTGCAAATTGATAAATGCTCCGGTGATAACACGATAAGCCGATTTAGCGATCGTTATCGCTTTGGTTCCGTTGGTCGTCGTAAAGATTACATCCTTTCCGACCACTTTCTCCGGCGTATAGTCGAACGGTGAATTTCCGAAGTCGGCAAAATCACATCGTTTCACATTGCGTTCGGCTCCGACCAACCAGCCTTTTCTCTTATATTCCATCGCTTCCTCCACGGAGGCAACCGGGCGGATACTACTTATTCCATTCTGAAAAGCCGCTGCCATCGTCGTCGTTGCACGGAATACATCCACCACGACAACGATCGCCTCCGGGTTATGATATACCGGATACAGCGCCGGCGAAAAACAAACATCAATATTCATAATCATTTCGTTTTTATCATCCTATATCATTCACAAAAGTACTGGATAATTCGCTGAATACCTAATTCGAATACTCTGCAACTACCTATAATATAAAAGATTCTATAATAAAAATGAGGATTAACCAAATTACCCTGATAAAATGTTATAGTATCTACAATCGTCTATTTATTAGAAACCTTTTCATCATCCGCTTGTTTTTTTACTACATTTTGAAAACGTTTTAAACTAAATCGTATGAAAAGAATTGTATCTTTTATCGTCGTTTTCACTCTTGTTATAGGGGGAATGACACATGTACAGGCTCAGAGTAAAGCCGCAGAAAAAGCAGAGAAAAAGTTAGAAAGAGAAGCTAAAAGAGAAGCCAGAGAAGCTAAGGATGCTATCATGGATGAGCAGGAGTTCAACACAGCCATGCAAGCTATCAGCGACCAGTCTTTTGTTTTGGAAGCCAACTCCGTACAACCTATGAACGGAATGGTTTACTATGTGAACTCAAACACCAACTTCGTCTCTTTAAACAATGGCCAGGCAATGGTACAGATCGCATCCAACTCTCCGTATCCAGGTCCTAACGGCTTAGGTGGCGTAACAGTTCAGGGTAGCGCATCAAACATTCAGACCAAGCAGGATAAAGACGGGAATGTCTATCTGTCTATGAGTGTTCAGGGTATCTTCATCTCTGCCACAGTAAATCTGACACTGATGAACGGCAGCAACAGAGCAACCGTAACGGTAGACCCGAACTTCTCAGGAAGAGACTTGACAATGACAGGCACATTGCTCCCATATTCTCAATCAAACATTTTCCAGGGAACAACCTATTAATTGAAAAAGAAGGTATCCTTTTCAGGATACCTTCTCTATTTTTAGAATACTATTCTTATTTATCAAATGGGATCATATACTGAACGAATGCTTCGATCGCTTCATAAGAAGCCAAACCAAGTTCCTTGTACAGCTCGGCTGTAGCACGGTTACGGTCTTCGGCACGTTGCCAGAACAAACGTTCGTCGTCACCCAGGAACGGTGCGCTTTCTGCCTGTGACTGGTGTTTCAGGATCGCATTACGTTTGAAGCGTAATTCTTCCGGACTGATAGGAACTGCCATTTCGATGTGGTCCATTTCCCATTCTGCCCATGCTCCGCGATACATCCAAACGCGGCAATGTTTCAGCCATTCTTCGTCTTTCAATTCGTCGATAGCAGCCAATACGGCATCCAGGCAAACCTTATGTGTTCCGTGCGGGTCAGCCAAGTCACCGGCTACAAACATCTGATCCGGCTGGATATCTTGCAGCAATTTCTTAACGATAGCTACATCGGCATCTCCCAGATCGTTCTTCTTCACAAGACCTGTTTCGTAGAACGGCAGATCCAGGAAGTGAACATTTTCATCTTTCACACCCGAATAACGGCAACCATGACGAGCTTCTTCACGACGGATAGTCCCCTTCATAAACAGAACGTCTCTCTTTTCCGGCTCCCCGTTTTCCACTTTCTCGAAACGCAGGTATTTGATGATCTCTTCCGCCTTATCCTTAACGGCTGTATCATTCGGAGAATATTTGTCACAAACATCACGCAGGTATTCGCAGTAACGGATTACTTCGTCATCACCGACAGCGATGTTACCGGAAGTTTCATAAGCCACATGCACGTCATGATGCTGGTCGCACAAACGACGCAATGTTCCACCCATAGAAATCACGTCATCATCCGGATGCGGGCTGAAAACAATCACTTTCTTTGGATACGGAGTAGCACGTTCCGGACGGTTGGAATCATCGGCATTCGGTTTACCACCCGGCCAGCCGGTAATGGTGTGCTGAATATCGTTGAAAATCTTGATATTTACATTATAAGCAGAACCGTACAGAGCCAAGAGTTCGCCCAGGCCATGTTCGCAATAATCCTTGTTTGTCAGTTTCAAGATCGGTTTACCCGTCAACTGGCACAACCATACGATAGCACGGCGGATCAGCTTGTTATCCCAATCGCAGTTGGTAACCAACCAAGGATGACTGATTCTTGTCAGTTCATAAGCAGCAGACAAGTCGATAACCACTTTTGCATTCATATGATTCTGAAGGTAAGTAGAAGGAACTGTTTCGCTCACTTTGCCTTCAACCGTATTGGCTATGATACGCGCTTTATCTTCACCCCAAGCCATCAGAATTACATTCTTGGCTTTCATGATGGTTGATATACCCATCGTGATCACACTTGCCGGAACATTTTCAATTGATTTGAATGTACGGGCAGCTTCTTTACGGGCATCGTTATCCAGTAATACAAGACGGGTACCTACATTTACAGAAGAACCCGGACCGTTAAAGCCGATATTACTTGCATGACCTACACCCAACAGGATATAATCGATGCCACCAAAACTCTGGATATGTTGTTCATATTGTCTGCAGAATTCGAATATATCATCCTTCGGCATAGAACCGTCAGGAGAATAGATGTTCTTCGGATCGATATCCACATGATCCAGCAACGACTCTTTCAGATAAGCGAGATTGCTGTTTGTTGAAGCACTTAGCGGATAAAATTCATATACATTAAATACAATCACATTACGGAAGCTCAGTTGCTCTTCCTTGTGCATACGGATCAATTCTTTAAAAACACTCTGAGGAGAACGGCCTCCGGACAAAGCAAGAACAAAAGGCTCTCCGGCTTCCTGTTTCTTACGTATTTGTGATGCCAGTTCCTTTGCTATCGCGAAGGAGCCTTCATTTGCCGATTCGTAGATGTTTGTCGGAATCTTTTCCAAACGGGTTAAAACAGATTGCTCATAAGCGTTTTCCGGACGATAATACCGGGTCGGTATGCGCGTCAGGGTAATTTGAGAACTAAGGTTCGTCTTCATGTTTAATTACGATTTAGTACAACTTTTTTACTTGAATTACAAATATAACAATTCTTCGTCAAATAAAGATTAAAGAACCCTATCAAAAATATCTATTTACCTATAGGTAGGTATAAAAAAAGAAAAACTTTAGTTCCTTCCGAGAGAAATTTCCATTTCATTCGGAAGAAACTAAAGTTTCATTCGGAAGAAAAAAAACTCCTATTATGCCAGCGTATTCGTTCCTTCCACCAAATGTCCCATCGACCAAACAGAGCGGACATTCAACTTACGGTCCAGAATAACAATATCGGCATCTTTACCACGCTGCAAAGAACCCTTACGATCGTCTACACCCATCAGGCGGGCAGGGGTTTCGGAAGCCATACGGACTGCGTCAGCCAAAGGTACTCCGGCTTTCTGCGCCATCGTACGAACCAGAACATCCATCGTGGCAATACTTCCCACCAATGAAGAATGGTCGGCCAACTTACAAACGCCGTCTTCGATGATAATACGGGGATCATCTACCGGCTTTCCTTCGTTAGCAGCATAAGCCAATGCATCGGTAGACAAACAAGTACGTTCCACACCTTTCAACTTATAAACCAGACGCAAGATCGTTGAAGGCAAGTGACGACCATCGGCTATCACTTCTACCGTCATATCATCTTCCAGGAATACACTTTCTACCGTTCCTTCATATTTATATTCACGACGCTTGTGGAAACCGGGCATCGCATTATAGAAATGGGCCGCATGAGTGAAACCTGCTTCATAAGCCGCTTTAATATCGTCAAATTCAGCTTCCGTATGAGATACGGCTGCCAAAAGACCTTTTGAACGGACATAACGGGCAAAATCCAATGCCCCCGGCAATTCAGGACTCGCATCCCAACGTTTAATACAAGTCGTACTTTCCAGTAATGATTTATATTCATCCGGATCCGGATTTTTCAACGCATCCGTCAATAAGCTACCCGCCATCTTCGGATTCAGGTACGGTCCTTCCAGTTGCAATCCCATAACAGGACTATTTTTTTTAGCCATTACGCTTTCGCATAAGGCTACAGCTTTCTGAATTTCTGTCATTGGGAGCGGAGACAACGTCGGAAAAATAGAAGTTGCACCATATTTCATGTGGGAGTTCACTGCCCCGTTGAAAGCTTCTTCTGTACATTCTTTAAAATCATATCCACCGCCACCATGTACGTTCATAGCAACGAAACCCGGAATAATATACATACCTTTGGCATCCACCACAGTAGCCCCTATCACAGCCAGGTCGCTATTTGTTACTTCCAGTATTTTACCATCACTGATCAGGACTGAACCGTCTTTTAACCAGCCTTGCGGTGTCAGTATCTGTCCGTTTATTATTTGTGTCAGCATAATCAAAACAGTTTATTCGTTCCTTCAACCAATTTACCCATTGCCCAAACGGCACGTACATTCAAGTCTTTGTCCAATACCATCAGGTCGGCATCCTTACCACGTTGCAAAGAACCTTTCCGATCATAAACCCCCATGATACGGGCAGGCGTTTCAGAAGCCATACGGACAGCATCCTCCAAAGGAATTTCAGCTTTCTGCACTACAGTACGGATCAAACGGTCCATAGTAGCTACACTACCGGCCAATGCCGAACGGTCAGCCAGTTTACAAACTCCGTCTTCAATAATTACACGCGGATCGAAAGCCACCTGGCTGTCACTTGCCGCACAAGCCAGTGCATCCGTGATCAGACAAGTACGTTCCACACCTTTTACTTTATATACCAGTCGGAGGATCGTCGGAGGAACATGAATACCGTCGGCCACCACTTCCACTGTCATATCGTCGATCAGATAGATACTTTCTACTGTACCTTCATATTTATACTCCCGACGTTTATGAAAACCGGGCATTGCGTTATAGAAGTGTGTAGCATGCGTATAGCCGGCTTCGTAAGCAGTCTGGATATCTTCATACTCAGCCTGTGTATGACCGACAGCAGCCAGTACGCCTTTAGAAGTGATATATTTACCGAACTGCATGGCTCCCGGCAATTCCGGTGCAGCATCCCAGCGCTTGATACAATTCGTTTCTTCCAAAAGAGGGATGTATTCCTCCGGATCCGGATTCTTGATATTTTCCGGAAGCTGACCGCCCGCCATCTTCATATTGAAGTAATGCCCTTCTAGATGCAGCCCCAGAACAGGACTGTCTTTTTCAGCCATCAGCTTTTCGGTTGTAGCTGCCGCTTCACGGATCATCGGGATTGTTGAAGAAGATAATGTGGGGAATATACTGGTAGTCCCGTGTTGCATGTGAGTTGCTACAGCAGCACGGAATGCCTCTTCCGTTCCTTCCATAAAGTCACGTCCACCACCACCGTGAACATGGATTTCCACTCCACCGGGAACGATATACATTCCCTTGGCGTCAATCAGGTTTGCACCAACTATGGCCAGGTCACAGTTAGTCACTTCCAGAATCTTGTTATCGCTAATCAGAACAGAGCCATCTTTCATCCAGCCCTGTGGTGTCAGGATACGACCGTTAATAATTTGAGTCAGCATAATATTTTGTCTATATAAATTAGGCGTTTGTTATTTATCGATCGGCTCTAACTCATGGTATAATAAGCCAAAGTTTGCCACTGACAAAAGTAAATACTTTTTATTTAATGCTATCCCTCTTTAATCAATATATTTCAAAAAAAAGCGCCACCGGATTACCGGGACGCTTTCTCATTCAATTCTTCCAACTCTATGGTCAACTCTGTCCATGTATCCATCGTGTCGGACAACTCTTTTTTCAATGAAGAATAATCATTATATAAAGAGGTATCGGATGCACCTTCCGGAGTAGCCAGCCTGGCTTCGATAGCAGCAATGGAGTTTTCCAGTTCAGTTATTTTATTTTCGGCTTCAGCGACAGCCTTTTCTACCTTCTTGATCGCTTTACTCTGCTCCTTACGGGCTTCATACGATAACTTGTTCTGCGTAGGCTGGGCTTCCGTATCCGCTGTAGAAGAAGCAACCTGTGCTGTGCGTTCCAGTTCACGCAAGCTATCCATCTTCTTTCTTTCCAGGAACTCGTAGATGCCGCCCAGATGTTCTACGACACGCTGGTTTCCGAATTCATAAACCTTATCTACCAGGCCATCCAGAAATTCACGGTCATGGGAAACGACGATCACAGTCCCGTCGAACTCACGCAGTGCATCCTTCAACACATCTTTCGAACGCATATCCAAATGGTTGGTCGGCTCATCGAGAATCAGGAGATTGACAGGTTCCAGCAAAAGACGGATCATAGCCAAACGACTCCGCTCTCCACCGGACAATACCTTCACTTTCTTATCAGATGCTTCACCACCGAACATGAAAGCCCCGAGTATATCGCGAATCTTCGTACGTATATCTCCTTCTGCCACATAGTCAATCGTATCGAATACCGTCAGGTTATCGTCCAGCAACTGTGCCTGGTTCTGTGCAAAGTAACCGATCTTCACATTATGTCCCAACTGCAACTTACCCTCATAGTCGATCTGATCCATGATACATTTCACAAGCGTAGATTTACCTTCTCCGTTCTTACCGACGAAAGCAACCTTGTCCCCTCTGTTTATAGTCAATGTCACATCTTTAAATATCAGATGATCACCGTAGCGTTTTGCCACATTCTCCATGATTACCGGATAAGAACCTGACCGGGGAGCAGGCGGGAACTTCAGGCTTAACATCGCCGTATCGACCTCATCGACTTCGATACGTTCTACCTTTTCCAACTGCTTGATACGCGACTGTACCTGAACGGATTTTGTAGCCTTGTAGCGAAACCGTTCAATAAAGGCTTCCGTATCTGCCAGTTTCTTCTGCTGGTTCTCAAAAGCACGAAGCTGTTGTTCGCGGCGTTCCTTACGGAGCTCCACGTATTCTGAATATTTGACTTTATAATCGTAGATGCTTCCCAGTTCGATCTCGATCGTCCGGAAAGTTGTGTTATCGATAAAGGCACGGTCGTGTGAAACCAGGATCACCGCATTGGCACGGGTAGCTATAAAATTCTCCAACCATTGGATAGATTCAATATCCAGGTGGTTGGTCGGCTCATCGAGCAACAAGACATCCGGCCGACGAAGCAATAACTTCGCCAACTCGATACGCATACGCCATCCACCGCTAAATTCGGATGTCGGACGGTCGAAGTCAGTACGCTTAAATCCCAACCCGATCAATGTCCGCTCCAGTTCCGCATGATAGTTGCTTCCTCCCATCAGCTGAAAATGTTCGGAAAGATGCGTTACTTTGTCTATCAGTTTTTGATATGATTCAGTCTCATAATCGGTCCGTTCAGCCAGTTCCAGATTCAGCCGTTCGATCTCTTTTTCCATTTCCTGAATATGACCAAAAGCCTGTTCCGCTTCTTCGCGAACCGTACGGCTATCTGTCAACTGCATCTGCTGTGGCAAATAACCGATCGTTGTTTCTTTAGGAACACTCACCGTACCGGATGTCGGAGTCTGCAAACCTGCAAAAATCTTCAACATCGTAGATTTCCCCGCCCCGTTCTTTCCGACCAGCGCGATACGATCCTTCTTATTTACTACAAACGATACGTCATCAAAAAGCGTAAATCCGCCAAACTCAACTGTTAGTCCTTCAACCGAAATCATATTTATTTTGTATTACGGGCACAAAGATACAATTTCTATTTTGACAATATGTTAACCAATCAATGCTCTTTTCCTCAAATTGATTTGTTAAAATATATTACCCGGTATACTAATTCAAATTACTCGGTATATTAATCTCAAATACATGGCATGCTAGTGACATTTTGATAATCGGATGTTTTGAAATACTATTGTTTTTTCAAATCGACGAGAAATAAAAAGGAAGTCCAGTAATTGACTTAGTTCCTGCAGAACTATTTAATAATTACGTTGCAAATATAGCGCTTTTTTAATATATATGCTATAAATATTTAAAATTTAGATTCTTTCTTCAGAAAAACATATTCAAACGTTAAATAACCACGCATCATTTAACTTAACCTGCTTTAACTAAAGAACGTACCAAAAACATTAAACCACTAAATAACAATAATTTAACCAACACATAAAGGATATAGTTCTGCAGGAACTCCATACTAATTACGCAGTATTAATATTAATCATAATTAAAAAACGCATGAATTACAGGTCTTTTTTGAAGCAAAACAGATTCCCTTTGCTTTTAATTGCACTTGCTTTTCCTGTTTCGGTAACCACTTCTGCCTTGTACGCCAACGCAACAGAAGTATCTATTACACAACAGACAAAAGCCATAAGTGGAGTAGTCTTTGACGGTGGTTTGAATGAGCCACTTATCGGCGCCAACGTTGTCGTGAAAGGAACGACAAACGGAACAGTTACAGATCTGGATGGTAAATTCACCTTAGATGCTAATCCTAACGACATTCTGGTCATCAGTAGTATTGGTTTCAAAACACTTGAAATTAAAGCCTCGGAAGCGGCAAATGGAAAAATCGTTCTGAAAGAAGATTCACAAGCACTCGATGAAGTGGTTGTAGTAGGTTACGGTGTACAAAAGAAAGTCAACCTGACCGGTTCCGTATCTACAGTTAAAGCTGAAGCATTGGAATCAAGACCCGTATCCAGTGTATCGGCAGCATTGGCCGGACAGATGCCGGGTGTTACCAGTATTCAAAGTTCCGGACGTCCGGGTAGCCAGACTGGTACGATTACAATCCGCGGTAAGAACTCTGTGAATGCAGCCAGCCCACTGGTAATCGTTGACGGTGTGCCGGGTAGTATGAATACAATCGACCCGTCTGATATTGAAACGCTTTCTGTATTGAAAGATGCTTCTTCAGCCGCTATCTATGGTGTACAGGCTGCCAACGGTGTTATCTTGATTACAACTAAAAAGGGTAAAAAAGGAGACCGCACACGCGTAAACTATTCAGGAAGTGTGGGTTGGTCTACTCCAACAATGCGTCCTAAATTCCTGGGCTCTGCTGATTATGCTATATTATATAATGAAGCAACCCTGAATGATAACCCCAATAACCCGGTTCGTTTCTCAGACAACGATATCGAACTGTACCGCAATGGTACCGATCCTTACGGTCATCCCAATACCGACTGGTATGAAGAAACTATGAATAAGAATGCGATTGAAACCATGCATCACCTTTCAATCAGCGGTGGTTCTGAAAAGACCAGTTACAGCGCTTCTGTCGGTTACACACAACAGAACGGTTTGATCGATGCGAACGACTATAAACGTTTCAATGCCCGTACAAGCATTGATTCACAGATCAACAAATGGTTCTCTGCCGGTTTGAACGTATCTGGCTACAGAGGAACTCTGATGGATGGTTGGAACACTGTGGCAAGCATGACACAATTTACCAATCGTGCAACGCCAATAGAAGGTGTCCGCGATGAAAACGGCGACTTCCTGTATCATGGTAAAGACAATCCCGTAGCCTTGTTAGGACGCGACGGATTCAGAAGAACCATGGATCAACAGGTAAACGGAACGTTGTATGGACAGGTAAATATATTGCCTAATTTGACAGCAAAAGCCTTATTCTCCGTACGTAATGACGAAAGAAGTGAAGAAGGATTCAAAGCACAAGTCGAATATGGAAATAGTGGTGCTAATCTGCGTGAAGCATTCGAAAAACAGACTTGGTGGAACTGGTACACTACACAGGTATTGATCAACTACAACGAAACATGGGGCAAGCATGATTTAGGATTGTTAGGTGGTTTCGAACAGATCGACTACCGTTACAAACATCTGGAAGCAGAACGTAAAGGCGGTGGCAATAATGAGTTGCAGGAATCACTCAGCACATTGGATGCCTCTTCTCAAACCAATAAAGAATCCAGATATGAAATAGCTCACCGTTCTTATTTCGCCCGCGCTCAATATGGCTTTGCCGATAAATATCTGCTTGAAGCTAATGTGCGTATCGACGGTTCTTCTCGCTTCTCTTCAGACAATCGTTGGGGGGCTTTCCCGGCTGTATCTGTGGGTTGGAGAATTACAGAAGAAGAATTTATGAAGAATGCAGATATTACTTGGTTGAGCAACTTGAAACTGCGTGCCGGATGGGGACAAACCGGTAATGAGGAGTTGAGCGAAAGCGAAGCTTACCTATACATCCCTTCGTATGCATACGAAAGCTATATGTTTAACAATACGCTCTATTCAACTGCTTACGAAAGCCGTTATGCAAACACCGATTTGAAATGGGCGACTGTAAACAGTATTGAAGGTGCTATCGAAGCCTCTTTCCTGAATAATAAAGTCGGATTCGAACTGGCCGGTTATAAAAAGACAACCAATGACATGTTGCTGTATCTGCCGGTGCAGGGTGTTTTAGGTATGGATGCTCCGCGTCAGAATGCCGGACAAGTTCAAAACACAGGTTTTGACTTGAACATCTTCCACAACAATACAGTCAGCAAAGATTTCCGTTACGACATCAATTTCAACGTTGCGTACGTTCATAACGAGCTGACTGACTTGAAAGGTACGGAAGGTAAAGAACCTGGCGACGGACGTGGCAATTTCTGGTTCCTGGAAGGTCATCCTATCGGTTCTTACTACGGATATGTAGCTGATGGTTTCTATAATACAGAAGAAGACCTGAAGGGTCCGAAACGTTTGGGAACAGAAAAGTTGGGTGACATCAAATACAAGGATTTGAATGGAGACGGCAAAATCGATGCTGCCAACGACCGTACCGTTATCGGTAAAGAGTTCCCGAGCTGGACAGCCGGTTTAGGCGCGAACCTGTATTACAAAGATTTCGACTTATCTTTCTTCTTCCAGGGTGCATTCGATGTGGATGCATACGTAAATGGTGAAGCAGCTTATGCTTTCTTCAATGGTGGTAAAGTATTGGAACGCCATCTGGATCGTTGGACACCGACTAACCACGATGCTTCTTATCCACGTATCACGATTGCCGACCAGACAAACTACGAGTTCTCGTCCTACTGGCTGGAAGATGCTTCTTACGTACGTCTAAAGAACCTGACGATTGGTTACAATGTTCCGAAAGCCCTGTTGAGCAAGGTGAATCTGGATCGTGTAAAGATCTTCCTGACAGGTGAAAACCTATTTACTATTACCGGTATGACAACACTCGACCCGGAATCGGCACCAAGCAACTCACGCGGCGGACTTTACTCTAACGTTCGCAAAATATCAATCGGTCTTAAAGTTGGTTTTTAAATAACAGATTATAAATCAGAAATATGAAAAAGAAATTTATCTATATAACAGCAATTCTGGCTACAACACTTTTGAGTTTCAGTTCTTGTAGCGACTTCCTGGATCGTATTCCGGATGACGAATTGTCTGACGGCAGCTTCTGGAAAACACCGGAAGATGCTAAAATGTTTATCGCCGATGTGTATCGTCAGACATTGCCCGGAGGTGATACAGGAGATATTGATAGCGACATCAACTCCGACAACGCCGTTCATGGTATCAAATGGGCAGCCGGTAACGTATCCAAAGGTATCTACGACCCGGCCGATATGGGATGGAGTGGCGACTACAAGGCTATTCGCGCCTGCAACGTCTTGATTAATAAAATCGAAGATATTCCCGATTACGACCAGGCAGACAAAGAAGCAACCATTGGGGAAGCCCGTTTCCTGCGTGGGTATCTTTACTTCGGACTGATTCAGAGTTACGGTGGAGTTCCCTACGTGGACCAGCCGCTCGATCTGAAAGAAATGGGTGAAATCACCCGCACACCGGTGGAAGAAGTGTATGACAAAGTCATGGAAGACTTCGATTACGCTATCGCCCATCTGCCTGCACAATGGGGCAGCAGCGACTACGGACGTGCTACTAAAGGAGCAGCCAATGCCATGAAAGCACGTGCAGCCCTTTATTTCAAACATTATGACACAGCAGCCGATGCTGCTAAAGCGGTAATGGATTCCGGAGAATATGAACTGTTTGACGCGGCTAATACCGGACAGTATGCCAAATTATTCTGGGAAGAACAGGAAGCTTGCAAAGAAGCCATTTTAGTTCGCCAGTTCAACGCACCTACACTGACTAACTACATCATTGGTTGGGGATGTTTCCCGACAAAGGGATGGGGCGGTATCAACCCGACTCAGAGCCTGGTAGATGCTTTCGAATGTACAGACGGAGCGCCTATCACCACTTCTCCTTTGTATGACGAAACAGATCCATTTACAAATCGTGACCCGCGTCTGGAAGTTTGCGTATTGCACGACGGCGAAGAGATGTATGGCGTAACCATCAAGACTGCTCCGATGAAATCAAGCGGTAATACAGGTGTCGCACAGCATAATGACGCTACGGCAACCGGTTATTATAACCAGAAATATCTGGATCCGAGCATCGACCCGTCATCTGATGGTTGGGATATGGGAAAAGACTGGCATGTCATCCGCTATGCGGAAGTATTGCTGACATACGCCGAAGCTAAAAATGAAGTGACAGGACTGGATGCTTCTGCCTTCGACGCTGTCAACCAGGTACGCCGCCGTGTCGGTATGCCGGATCTGCAAAACACGGATGCCAGCAAGCCGACTTATTGCGGCACACAGGATGCACTGCGTCAGCGTATCCGCAACGAATGGCGTGTTGAGTTTGCTATGGAAGGTGGAAAACGTCAGTGGGACATCCGCCGCTGGGACATCGCCAGCGAAGTGCTGAACGCTCCGTTCCTGGGTATGAAATACAAAATTGTTGACGATCCGAATGCTCCGGCAGAAGATGAAGGCAAGAGATGTATCTTATATCAAGGCGAAAACATCAAGTTGACCGGCAGTAAGTATGAAGAGCATAACTATCTGTATCCGATACCTCAGAGCGAAATCGACTTGAACAAAGCGTTGACCCAGAATCCGGGTTATCCGACAAAGTGATCCCTATTTTAGATCTATAATACATCTGCAAGAGGTGTGTCAAACTCTCCCCTTGGGTTTGACACAACCTCTTTCCTTCCTTTAAATAACCTCGTATAAAATGAAGTATATCCAATATATCATTTTCAGCCTGTTGCTTTTTATCTGTTTCCTTTTACTGGAAGGGCCTATGTTTCATATTCCTTATTATCATGAACAGCATCATCTATTTCTTTTTAGCCAGGCTTATCTGGAAAAACACCTCTCCCATCCAGGTCAGCTGTTGGACTATCTGACCGATTTTTGTATTCAATTCTTTTACCTGACTCATATCGGCAAACTGGTCTTTGCGCTACTATTATCCCTTCCTTTCCTGTTAAATACGCTTACTGTTAAAAATCTAATACAAAAACAAGATTTGTTCTTCTCCGGACTTCTGTTGCCGCTTTATTTATTGGTGCGGCATGTGTCGATTGATTTTCCACTGACGCATTCGGTCGGTCTGGTATTTTGCCTATTGCTTTTCTATCCGGTCAGTCTGATTCGCAACCGGCGGTGGAGATATTTATGGGTGGCGATGGCCGTCATCGTGTTGTATTTCATTTGCGGATGGAAATATCCGGTCGTAGCATTGGGCTATCTGGCTGTTTCGTCGGCATTCGCCTTATTGACCGATCGTTATATAGCAAAGAAAATCATGCAACTGTCGGTCATGACCGTTTGCCTGATCATCTATGCCGGCACGACATTTTATTTCTTCGTGACCTCTTACAATATGCGCGAACGACGCATTATCGAAGCTGAAATATATCTGAAAGCCGGAGAATGGGAAAAGGTGATGGACTGCTGCCGCCGCTATCGGGGGAATAACCAGCTCGTCCTGTACTTCTATAATATGGCACTCTATCATACCGGCAGAATGCCATACGACCTGTTCGAAATACAACAGACCCTGGGAGCGGAATCCCTTTATCTACCCTGGAAAAGCGACAGCCGCCAAAGTGAATACGGCCATTATCTGTATGAGCAACTGGGACATATCAACGAGGCACACCGCTGGGAGTTTGAAGCGATGGTCGTATTCGGTGAGACAGCCCCTCATCTGATCAACCTGACCCGCTATAACATTGTGAACCAACGCCCCAAGGTAGCCATGAAGTTTATCCGCCAACTCCGACAGTCGCTCTTCTACCGCAAGCAGGCAGAAGAACTGGAACAGCAGGTTTCATCCGGCAAACTAGCGGGACTCAAAGCATTGCCTCATGACACGAACGAGCCGGTACGCTTCTCCAACGTATTCAATATCCTGCCTGAACTCTATTATTTAAGCTACCGCGATTCGACCAACCGGATGGCTTTCGAATACCTGATGAGCAACCTGCTGCTCAGTAACCGGTTGATACGTTTCGTAGAAAACCTGGACAAGATACACGCTTTCAACTATCCCGACCTACCGCGTATATACGAAGAGGCTCTTTATATCTATCGCTTGGGAACGGATGAAGAAACTTTCCAAAAATGCGGATTCACCATACGTCCGGAGACGGAAGAAAAATTCAAAAGATATTACTCACTCCACCAGCGGAACGATCTGAAAGAACTGAAAAGACAGTTTGGCAATACTTATTGGTATTACCTCCACTATATCAGCCCGCATGGTAATAAAATAATAGACAAATGAACAAGATGAGCCTTATACAATCTATACATTATCTGCTGATTGCCATCCTGCTGCAAAGTATGATGTGTAGTTGCAGCCATTCAGCTATCACGCCGAATGCACAATCCAACAAACCGGTGGCACTATTTCCCGACTATACCGGAGTCACCTTCCCATGCAACATCGCACCGCCCAATTTCAGAATCATGGAAGAGGGAGAAGCCTATTACACCGAAATCGGGAGCGGCAACCGGACATTCATCACCGTCCGTAGCCAGGCCTCTTCCGTCATCCTTCCGCCCGACAAATGGGAAAAGCTGCTCAAACAGGCTGCCGGCAGTAGCATCTATATTCGCATTTGTATCCTTCAGAACGGAAAATGGATACAATTTCCGGAGATTACAAACATTATATCCTCCTCTCCCATCGATCCTTATCTGATGTACCGACTTATCTATCCGGGCTATGAGCTTTGGAACGAAATGGGTATCTACCAGCGCGACCTGACCACTTACAAGGAAACTCCGCTAATTGAAAACCAGTCGGTCGAAAAGGGTTGCCTGAACTGCCATACCTTCTGCCAAAACAATCCGGAGACCATGATGATACATATCCGAGGAGCAGTAGGCGGCACGCTGATACACCGCCAGGGACAGACCAGCCGACTGGACATCAAGACACCGGACATGAAAAACGGCGGGACATATGCCGCCTGGCATCCGACAGGACGCTATCTAGCCTTCTCCGTCAACGAAATCCAACAATTCATCCACTCAACCGGTCCCAAAGCTGTTGAAGTATCCGACCTGGAATCGGATATAATCGTGCTGGACACGGAAACCAACCGGTTGCTCACCTCACCCGCCATCTATGGAGAAGAATGGATGGAGACATTCCCCTCCTGGAACCCCGATGGTAATATGCTCTATTTCTGCCGAAGTAAGGCAGTCGATCCGCAAACGCCTCTGGACAGTATCAGATATGATCTTTACCGCATTGCCTTTGACCCGGAAAAAGCCACTTTCGGCACGCCGGAATGCATCTATCCGGCTTCCGAAAAAGGGAAAAGCGTCTCCTTCCCCCGGATTTCGCCGGACGGCAAATATCTGATGTTCACCTGTTCCAATTATGGAAATTTTTCCATTTGGCATCCGGAAAGCGAACTGTATCTGTTAAACCTGGAAAGCAACGAAATACGCAATATGAAAGAGGTAAACAGTGCGGATGTAGAGAGCTTCCACACCTGGTCGTCTACCGGCGAATGGTTCGTGTTCAGCAGCAAGCGGATGGACGGTCTGTGGGCACATCCCTATATCGCGAAGTTCGACTCTCAAACGGGTACAGCCGGCAAGCCGTTCGTCCTGCCTCAGCAAGACCCGGATTTTTACCTCACTTTCACCCGTACATTCAACTTGCCCGAACTGCTCACCGCACCTGTAAAAAACGGGGATGAGCTGATTACCGCAAGCCGAAATAATAAAAGAACAGTAAGCAAATAAACAAATTATTATTATCTTCGTAGCCAAATAACTATTAACATTATATCACTCATGAAGAAAAAAAGTTTAACATTATTAGTGGCTACAACCTTGGCCAGCAGTGTTCTATTTTCATCTTGCATCGGATCATTCGGACTGACAAACAAACTCCTGGACTGGAACAGAAATATCGACAGTAAGTTCGTCAACGAATTGGTATTTGTCGCTTTTTGGATTGTCCCCGTTTATGAAATCTCTGCTCTTGCAGATATACTGGTTCTGAACTCTATCGAATTTTGGAGCGGAAACAATCCTGTTGCAGATGCAGGAACCGTAAAGACAATCAATGGAAAAGACGGTGTATACACTGTTGAAACCAAGAAAGACGGATATCATATCCAAAAAGAAGGTGAAGAAAAAGCAATCGACCTTGTATTCGACGAGACAGACAAGAGTTGGAGCGTAGAAGCTGACGGTGAAGCAACTAAGCTGTTAAAGTTCACCGACAATGACGAAGTTGTCATGTATTTGCCGGACGGTAAGGAAATGAACGTTGAATTGAATCAGGCAGGCGTTCTGGCATTCCGTCAGGTAGTTGAAGGCTACTCTTTCTACGCTGCTAAATAAAAAACAACACTTAAAATGGGAGACTGGTAATTGGTATATGCACATAATTACCTGCCTCCCATTTTTCAATAAGATACTACCAACCTAAATAAATACAAATGAAACACTCTATTAAGAAAGCAATGCTCACCGGAGCATTCGGTTGCTTCCTTCTGGGTTCTGCTTTTGCCGCTCATGCGACAGACTCACCGGATACGAAGCCGTACTGGCAGGACGTTCAGGTCGTTGCCGTAAACAAAGAACTGCCGCGCAGCTCGTTCATGACGTATGGCGACCGTTCGACAGCTCTCACTTCCAGTTTTGAAAAGAGTCCCTACTATTCATTACTGAACGGAACCTGGAAATTCTATTATGTCGATTCATACAAGGATCTTCCGGCAAATATCACTGACCCATCCACCAGCACTGCATCCTGGGATGATATCACCGTACCGGGAAACTGGGAACTTCAGGGACACGGCACAGCCATCTATACCAATCATGGCTATGAGTTCAAACCACGTAATCCGCAACCTCCGCTATTGCCTGAAGCAAATCCGGTAGGTGTTTACCGCCGCGACTTCGAAATCCCGGCAAACTGGGACGGACGCGATGTGTATCTGCATATCTCCGGTGCTAAATCGGGAGTTTATGTATATGTCAACGGGAAAGAAGTCGGCTACAGCGAAGATTCCAAGAACCCGGCGGAGTTCCTGATCAATAACTATCTGCAACCGGGAAAAAATGTATTGACACTGAAGATATTCAGATGGAGTACCGGTTCTTATTTGGAATGCCAGGACTTCTGGCGCATCAGCGGAATTGAACGTGACGTATTCCTGTGGTCACAGCCCAAGATTGCGGTAAACGATTTCCGCGTGATCTCTACCCTGGACGATACGTACAAGAATGGTATCTTCAATCTGGCTGTAGACATCAAAAACCATACGAAAGAAGCGAAAGACATCACCGTATCTTATGAACTGCTGGATACAAAAGGTCAGACTGTTGCTACAGCAGATAATAAGCTGTGGGTCGGAGCCAACAGCATCAAGACAGCCTCTTTTGAAAAAAATCTAAATGACGTAGCTACCTGGAGTGCCGAACATCCGAACCTTTACAAGTTATTGATGACTGTAAAGGAAGATGGCAAAGTAACAGAAGTCATCCCGTACAACGTCGGTTTCCGCCGTATCGAGATCAAACCGATCGACCAGATCGCTGGTAACGGCAAACCGTACACCGTACTGTTGTTCAACGGACAGCCGATCAAGTTCAAAGGGGTGAATATCCACGAACACAATCCCCTGACTGGTCATTATGTGACAGAGGAACTGATGCGTAAAGACTTCGAACTGATGAAAAAGAACAACATCAACTCGGTTCGTTTGTGCCACTACCCGCAGGACCGTCGGTTCTATGAACTTTGCGACGAATACGGGTTATATGTGTATGATGAAGCAAACGTGGAATCACACGGTATGTATTACAGCCTGAGCAAAGGCGGTTCACTGGGTAACAACCCGGAATGGTTGTTGCCGCACATGGATCGTACAATGAATATGTATGAACGCAACAAGAACTACCCGTCAGTAACCATTTGGTCACTGGGTAACGAAGCCGGTAACGGATATAACTTCTATCAGACTTACCTTTACCTGAAAAACAAAGAAAAAGGTTTGATGGACCGTCCGGTCAACTACGAACGTGCCCTTTGGGAATGGAATACGGATATGTATGTTCCTCAGTATCCGAGTGCCGGATGGCTGGAAGAGATCGGTGCAAAAGGCAGCGACCGTCCGGTTGCTCCGTCCGAATATGCTCACGCAATGGGTAACTCGACAGGTAACCTTTGGGGACAGTGGAAAGCTATCTACAAATATCCGAACCTTCAGGGGGGCTGGATCTGGGACTGGGTAGACCAGGGTATTCTTGTAAAAGATGAGAATGGAAAAGAATATTATGCTTATGGCGGTGACTTCGGTAAAGATATGCCCAGCGACGGAAACTTCCTTTGCAACGGCCTCGTCAATCCGGACCGTACCCCGCATCCGGCAATAGCAGAAGTGAAATTTACGCATCAGAATGTCGGTTTCGAAGCTGTTGATGCAGCAAACGGCGTATTCAAGATCACAAACCGTTTCTACTTCACCAACCTGAAAGATTATATGATCACCTATACCGTAAAGGCAAACAACAAAGTAATCAAGAGTAATAAAGTTTCACTCGACCTGGCTCCGCAGGCTTCACAGGAAATCACTGTTCCTGTAGCCGATTTGAAACCACAGGCCGGTACCGATTATCTGGTTGACTTTGTCGTTACTTCTACCAAACAGGAAGGTGTTATTCCGGCCGGTTACGATATCGCACAGGATCAGTTCCGTTTGCCTATCGAAGCCGAAAAGGTAGCTTATAAGGCAGGTGGTCCTAAACTGACTGTATCTGAAGAAGGAGATAATGTAAAAGTAACTTCTTCTAAGGTCAACTTCGTATTCGATAAAAAAGCAGGTGTCGTTACTTCTTATAAAGTAGGCGGAACAGAATACTTCAACGAAGGTTTCGGTATCCAACCGAATTTTTGGCGCGCTCCTAACGACAACGATTACGGAAGCGGTGACCCGAAACGTTTGGAAATATGGGAACTATCCAGCCGCAACTTCAACGTAACGAATGCTTCTGCCGAGATCGTCGACGGTAATGCAATCGTAAACGTCGATTATAAATTACCGGCCGGCAACCAGTTCCTGATCACTTACAAGATCTACCCTGATGGTGTTATGAACGTGGCTACTCATTTCACTCCGACTTATCTGGATGGAAAGAAGATTGAAATTTCTGAAGCAACAGCCACTGCTACATTCTCCCCGGGCCGTGATAAGGTAAGTGACCGTGACAAGATGGTCGTTCCCCGTATCGGTGTTCGTTTCCGTCTACCGGTTACAATGGATCAGCTGGAATACTTCGGACGTGGTCCGCTGGAAAACTATTGGGACCGTAAAGCCGGTTACATGATCGGACAGTATAAGAGTACGGCTGAAGATCAGTATTTCCCCTACGTTCGTCCGCAAGAAAACGGTCACCATTGCGATACCCGCTGGATCACTTTAGGCGGCAAAGGCAAGAACCTGTTGATCGTTGCCGACGATGAAATGGAATTCAATGCAATGCGTAACTCTGTGGAAGATTTCGATGCCGGAAAGGCGACTCACCGTCCGTACCAGTGGAACAACTTCACACAAGAAGAGATCGATAACCGTCCGAACCTCGGCCCGTACGACAAACCCCGCCAGACACACATCAACGATATTACTCCGCGTAACTTCGTAGAGGTATGTGTCGACCTGAAACAACAGGGTCTGGCCGGTTACGACAGCTGGTATTCGCGTCCGGAACCTGAATATACATTACCTGCCGACAAAGAATACAAGTGGGGCTTCACTATCATTCCGGCAGCAAACGCAAACAGTGCACAAAAGAAAGCTGGCTATAGCTACAAATAAATAAGTGCCAATACATAAAAGAAAGCGATCTCCAAATGAACGGGGATCGCTTTTTTATTTACCGCATCAACAATGTAAAGCAAAGCCTCGTCAATGAAGAAACAAGATACATTCAAACAACAAAAGTTTAAGATTACATCATGAAGCTATGTAAAGCCAAGCGTATATCCGAATAACGAAATATATATCCGGCAGAAAGTAGCCGGGCAGGATAAGCCTGTTGTCCTTTGGTGATCACCTCCGCGCCTTCCCCATATACATATTGGAAAACTTTCCGGGGAATAGTCAGCCATGCCGGCCGATGCATCACCTCAGCGGTAGCTTTTGTAAAAGCCCGGTTCGTCAAAGGCTGGGGAGCAACGAGATTCACGACTCCTGATAAATCCTTATGATCGATAATAAACTGGATGGCATGCAATACATCTTCTATATGTATCCAGGAGAATCCCTGTTTTCCGGAAGCGATCTTTCCACCGACAAAGAAGCGGAACGGCAACAACATTTTAGGCAACGCCCCTCCGTCTTTTGCCAGAACAACCCCGAAACGTGCAATGACCAGCCGGATATCTCTCGACAGCTTCTGTGCCTCATCTTCCCAACGGATGCATACATCAGCCAGGAAACCTGTTCCCTCCGACGTACTGCTCTCGGAATAAATACCCTTATCCGGATAAACGCCTACGGCAGAAGCAGAGATGAATACTTCCGGCTTCACCTCCATCTCATTAATGATCGAGACCAGTCGCCGGGTCGTATGAATACGGCTGTTCAGTATTTTACGCTTGGCTTTCCGGGTCCAGCGCTGATTGATAGTAGCTCCCGCCAAATTGATCACGACATTACATCCTGCCAACGCTTGCCTCAGCTTCTCATCCGACCTCGAACGGAACATCGAATGTTTCAAAGGGACAACAACATTTCCTCCGGCAGATAAAAACTCCGTCAGATGCCGTCCTATAAAACCTGAATTACCGCTGATTGCAATTCTCATCTCCTTCTTCATCAATTTATTATTCAATAATAAAACAAGAAGAGAGGTTTGTTTGTTGTAACTACCTGGATGACAATTGTATTAAAGGTTGTAATTCTTGTTCAAAAATATCTTTACTGATGATACGGTAATGCGGAGAGTAAGTCTCTTCGAACACTTTACTGTGATGACCGACATATTCACCCCGGTTCAAACGGTCGTCGATCTCTTTCCTGTCACTTTCATAGTCCGGCAAAGTTAGCTCCATCGAACGGATAATTGCTTCAATCCGGTTCCATTCTTTTTGCCATTCGGCAACGGTTACAGGACGGATTCCGTTCACGCTACGGACAAAAGCATCAAAAAAGGTTTGGTAAGGAATTTGCCCGTTCTTTATGACGGACAGGTTTACCCGGTAGAAATTACCTTCCCAACCCGTCGGCTCTGCCAGTTCACCTTCTGTTTCCGTATAAGAAGCCATTTCACGGCGCAAATAATTTCCGGCAGCAGTCGTATCGCTGATAATATGTCCGGGACCGAACTTATCCTGAAAGAAATTCTTATACAGGTCTTTCAAGGTAGATTTCGGATAAAACTGCATCTGCCGCTCGACAGCCGTACGGACGGCTTTATCAAAATCAACCTTCTCCGCAGCGGAAACCCACAGGCAGAGAAGGCAGAAAAAGGATATAAGCAGATTTCGTTTCATGCTTATTTGATTACGTCTTTTAAAGTATTATGCAATTCTTCACCTGTGATATTCTTGGCAATGATCACACCGTCAGGATCCAGCAAGACATTAGCCGGAATGCCACGGACACCATACAAGGCCGGTATTTCCGAATCCCAGTATTTCAGGTCGGATACATGCGTCCAGGTCAGGTTATCATCAGCAATGGCCTTCAGCCATTTATCTTTATTATTATCCAGGGAAATACCGATGATCGTGAAGTTCTTATCCTTGTAATCCTGGAATGCTTTCACGACATTCGGATTCTCGCGACGGCAAGGAGGACACCAGGATGCCCAGAAATCCAACAGAACATATTTACCACGGAAGTCGGACAAGGAAACAGCCACTCCAGCCGTATCCGGTAAAGAGAACTCAGGTGCCGTCTTACCGATCTGTACGTTTTCCAATTGACCGATGATGCCATCCAGATCCTTCACATAAGGACAGTCAGCCAAAGCCGGAGAGATTTTGGAACGAGTAGCCTTCAACTGATCCAGCGGTAGCTGATACGTAAAATACCGGTACAGATAGAAAGCTGCAGCCGGTGAGTCAGGATATTTGCTGATCAGGCTATCGATATCGAACCCGTTCTCAAAGACCTTACTCTGGTTCTCCTGGAAAATCACATTAACAGGAGAATTCTGCACGATAATTGTCTCGCCGTCATTACCGATCGTTACGTCCATAGTAGCGTTCTCAACAAAGAGTTGTACCGGATAATTCATATCCTCGGTAGCCAGACCATACAACAGAGGCTGGTCTACTTCACCTTTGAACGTAAATTTCCCATCCTTAATCTCGGCGGTATCCACGTCAAAGAACATTTTATTGCGGAAAGATTTCAGATAGATCTTGCCGTCAGGCATATTCTCCACTACTCCGTTTATTACATAACCTTTGGGCGTTTCCTGACAGCTTGCCAACAGGAACAACGCCATAGCCATCATTACAAATTGTTTCATTTTTGCTTTGTTTATTGTTTAGTATCGGGATGATGATATCTTCCTTTCTTCAGGGTTATCTTACCATATTCGATGGCACGAACCGGACAACGATGGATACAAGCGACACATTGTATACAGGTATCAGACCAGACAGGTCTCCCGCCGGTCAGCGTAATCGTTTCGGTCGGACAAACCCGCTCACACAGGCCGCATGAGATACAGTCATCCGTCACCCGAAAAGAATTCTTCCCTATGGCAAAGTTAGTAAAAAGAGGATATATCCAGTAGCTTTTCAGCCCCGGCAGGCTTCCTTTCTTGTATAAATTAACGTTTTTACCATCCCGAATAGCGGCTACAATAGTATCGACAGTCGAAGGGGCGTCTTTCAGTTTCTCTTGTTCCACCTCTTTGCTATCGACATCGAAACCCGGTAACAGGATATAATTGTTCGGCATAATGACAGAGTAACTATCGGTCAGTATAAGACCTTTCTTTTTCAGTACTTTCCGCATTATATCATCCGTATAGCCACATTCGTCGCCACAGGTTGAGATAGAATAAACCGGTTGTTTATCGTATCCGGTCAGCTTCAAACCAGAGATAAAGCGAGTTACAGGAACAGCTGGTCCCCAGGAATGCACCGGGTAAACGAACAGCACTTTCTCGTCTTCCCTGAGCGGACAGACAAATTCCTTTTTACCTGTTTTTAACTCCTCTGCTATCGAAACAACAGGCTCTCCCAAAGCGATGCCCAAAGCATTCGCAACCCAACGGGAGTTCCCGGTTCCTGAAAAGTAAAATATCATACGTGTATTTCTTATTTGGTCACAAATGTAAATATAATTCAGAATTAATACCTTATATTTGTCATGCTAGTAAACCAAATAAGAAATATTATGACTACAATGGAATTAAATTTACGGAAACAATGTTTCACCGAGTTCATCCTCTCGATGAGTGAAGAGGAGTTTACAGAGTTGGAGAATTATGCAAAAACTTTACAGCAAAGGAAGCTTACATCTAAAAGTAAACCGTACCCTTGGGCACCGACTCTTGATGAAATGAGATCGATTGTTGCTGAATCTGAAGAGAACTACCGCCACGGGAAGTTTATCGAAGAAGAGGATATGGATAACTACTTGGATTCGCTTAAATGAAAAAGCTTAGATGGGACCCTATCGCAAAAGAACAAATCACAGAAATATTCAACTTTTATAAGACGCGATACGGAGTACGTACTGCAAAAAAAATTTCTGATGCAATCAGACTAAGCAGTAAAAGACTGAAAGAACAACCCCTGTTAGGATTTAAGGAACCTTTATTACTTACTAATCCTCATGGATATCGTTCGCTTATTGAAGGTAATTATAAAATCGTATATTGCCTGGAAAAGGATAATTATATCAGAATTGCTGCCATATTCGATTGCAGACAAAATCCGGATAAACTGTCCCAAGCCTTATAGATAGAAGCACAGTAAACATCCTTTATACAGATTATTTACTGTGCTTTTCCTATTACATCTCCACATCCCAAACCCCGGCACTCTTCTCTAACTCCACAAGCGCTGTACAATAATTGAACAAAGTCTCTATATATTGTGCCTGCACATCATCATACGTCCGTTGGGCATCCAGGACCTCCAGCAGGGAGACTTCTCCCCGGTTATAGCTATAGATCTTCCCGTCGATCACTTCCTGGGCCGCATGAAGCATGCCATTCTCATAATGGCTGACCTGCACCGTCAATGACTGATAACTGCGGTAAGCCTGCATCACTTCCGTCTGTACCTGTAATAAAGCCTGCTGATACTGCGTTTCCGCCTGCTGTTCACGGAAACGGGCTGCACGCACCGCCCCTTTATTAAAGTTGGAAAACTTCAGGGGAATAGCGATCCCCGCCGTCACCCCCGTAAAGGGAGGAGCCGGAGCTTCTTCATTATGTACCCGGGCATTCTTGCTTACAGCGATGGAAAGGTCTACATCCGTATTCCGTTCCCGCCGTGTCACTTTCAGAGCACGGGCAGCTACTTCCTTATTCTTCAGAGCAGCCACCAGATCGGCACGGTTGATGGAAGCAGTAGAGATCAGGTCGGCAAGCACAAAATCGCGGGATGACAGATGCAGCGAAGCCTCCGGAATATATAAGGTATCCCGGGCAACCGAACCGGTCAGCAGGTTCAGATTAGAGAAAGCGTTATGCAAATCTGTTTCCGCCTGCAATAATTCATTCTTCAGGATACCGGCCTCCAGACGGCTTTGCGTAGCATCGATCTCCATAATCTTCCCTAAAGTGAAACGAACACTGTCACTTTCCGCCAACTGGCGGATATTCTCATAAGCATTCTGTTTCACCTTATACAAGTCATATTGTTTCAACGCCTCCAGGTAAGAGACCGTAGCATCGGCACGCAGGTTGCGGAAGTAATCGGCAAGGAGCGCCTTCGTCAATTCACTTTCACTCCGGGCAAGGGCTATATTCGCTCCCCGTTTCCCGAAAGAAAACGTTTTGCTCAGTTCTACCTCTACTCCTTCTCCCATCTGCAAGCTTCCGTTTTCGTTATTGAAATACGATACGGAAAGGTTCGGGTCATTGAAGACTTTCGAAGCAACGACCTCCGCTTCGGAAACATCCATATTCAGACGTTCGGCTGCATACTCCAGGTTCCCTTCCGTCACCTTCTCCATATAATTGCGGTAAGAGAGGGGAACCATCTGCTGGGCACTCCCTGCCAAACTTCCGGCAAGCAGGCACATAGTAATATATTGTCGCATATCTTTTATTCTTTTTATCTGTACTTTCTAATTCTTTCCTCCCTGCCTAAACAGTCGTATCCTCCGGTTTAACAGGTGGCGTATCTTCATCCAAATAGTGCTTTTCCACCAGATAATACAAAGCAGGAAGTACATAAAGCGTAATAACGGTCGCAAACAGCAGCCCATAGACAATCACCGTTGCCAACGGACGTTGCACATCCGAACCGATCCCCGTACTCAAGGAAGCCGGCAACAATCCCAATACAGCTACCGTTGCCGTCATCAGGATCGGACGGAAACGGTGTTTCGCCCCGGTAATAATGGACTGCTTGAAACCCCGGTCGCGGCTACGCAGGTTATTGATATGGGAGATCATAATCACACCATTCTGAATCGCCACACCGATCAACGCAATAAAACCGACGGCAGAAGACACATTCAGCGTCATCCCCCGCACATTCAACGCCAACATGCCGCCGAAAAGAGCCAAAGGAACCACGCACATCATCAAAGCTGCCTGACGGAACTTTCCACAGGCGGCAAACAACAGCAACAGCATGATACCCAAAGCCAGAGGCACGACTGCCGCCAGACGTTTATAGGCACGGTTCTGATTCTCGAACTGCCCTGCCCATTGCAGATGAACGGTATCATGGTTATAGGCAACCTCCTTATCGATCAGCCGGTTCGCCTTATTCAGAAACTCGGTCAGGTCAACGCCACGCAGGTTGATATGGATAGTCAGATGGCGTTTGTTCATTTCACGGGAAATGGTACTGGCACCGGTTGTCATTTTCACCTCTGCCACCTGCGAAAGCGGTATCTTCGCTCCTGCCCCGTTAGTAAGCAACAGATTACCGATACTTTCGGGCGTATCACGACTGGCATCGTCGAAACGGCAGATCACGTCGTAACTTTTGCTTCCGACAAATATCTGTGAGATAGCCTTTCCTCCGATCGCCAGCTCGATCATATCGGCTACATCGGAAAAGTTCAGTCCGTATTGCGCGATACGGTCACGGTCGGCGACTATTTGCAACTGAGGTAACGGCGGTTCCTGATCGATAGCTACGTCGGCAGCTCCGGGAATCGCACGCAGTACATTTACCACTTTGTCGGCTATATGGCGGGTATCAGTGATATCATCGCCATAGACTTTGATTGCCAGGTCGCTATGGGCACCGGCTATCTGGTCCATTACCATGTCGATGATCGGTTGCGAGAAGCTGACGGTATAGCCGGGCATGGTCGACAACGTCTCCGACATTTCCTCGATCAGGTCTGCCTTTGTCTTGCCGAACTTCCAGGTGTCGTAGGGTTTCAGACCTACTCCGCATTCGATATGAGACAGAGAGAAAGCCTCTGCTCCCTCATCATCACGACCTACCTGGGTCATTACATAAGAGACTTCATCAAACTGTTTCACCGCTTTACGCAACTCCGCTCCCATCTCTTTCGACTTCTCGATCGAAATACCCGGAGGTAACTGCACTTGAATCCAGATAGCTCCTTCGTCAAGCGGCGGCAGGAAGTCTTTTCCAACCGTATAACTCAAGACACCGGCAGCAACCAGTATAACCAATAACGGCAGTAATACCCGCTTAGGTTTATCCAGCAAAGCGACGATCTGTCTGTGATAGATCTCTCCCAACTTCTCCAGCCAGCGGTTATGATATATCTTACGCGGTTTGCGATAAGCATAAAAAGCCAGTCCCGGTATCAGGAACAAAGCGACAGCCAGAGCACCCAACAAAGCATATCCTACGGTGTAAGCCATCGGCGTAAACAGTTTCTTTTCGATATGTTCGAAAGCAAACAGGGGAAGATAAGCCGTTATGATAATTAATGTAGAGAAAAAGATCGGACGGGCAACTTCTGTCGTACGGCGCAGGATGGAATCTTCAGTCAGTATCTCGTCCGGATGCCGTTCGCGCTTCTTCAGGATAGTTTCCATCATCACGATCGCTCCGTCCACCAAAATACCGAAATCGATAGCACCCAACGAAAGCAAGTTGGCAGGAATATCCGTCAGGTGCATCAGGATAAAGGCGATCAACAAAGATAACGGAATGGTAAGTGCTACCAATAAAGCGCCACGCCAATTCCCTAAAAACAGGATCAGAACCAACACCACCAGCACCATTCCCTCAAATAGTGTATGGGATACGGTATGCAAGGTCATATCAACCAAATTCGTACGATCCATAAAGACATGCAGGCGGGTTCCTTCAGGTAGGGCCTCATTATTCAGTTCGTCCACAGCCAGATGCACACCTTCCAGCACCTTAGACGGATTCTCGCCGCGAAGCATCTGAACAATACCTTCCACACCATCCGAATGATCACGCACACCATCGAAGAAACCTAATACGCCCTTGCGTTCCAGACTCCCGTACTTCAATGTTCCCAGATCGTCGAGATAGACAGGTATACCATTCTCGGTTTTGATAACAATACGCCCCAGGTCTGTCAAGTCTTTTACCAAACCGATACCACGGATCACGTAACTTAGGTCACCCCGGCTCAACATGCTGCCGCCGGCATTTACGTTATTCTTTTCGATCTTCTCGGTGATATCGCCCAATGTCACATTATATTGTTCCATCTTATGCGGATTCACCTCTATCTGGTACTGTGTAGTAATACCGCCGTAGTTACTGACATCGGCAACCCCCGTCACTTGTTTCAGACGGGGAATGATCACCCACTTATGCAGGTCGGTCAGCTCACGCAAGTCCAGCCGGTCGCTTTCCAGTACATACCGGAAAATCTCACCGGTAGGTGAAGTCAGCGGGTTCAATCCCGGAACCGCATCGTAAGGCAGTTCCACATCGACCAGACGTTCCTGCACACGCTGGCGTGCCCAGTAATCGTCGATACCGTCGTCGAACACCAGCACGACAGTAGACAGTCCGAAGGTATTCTTACTTCGCATCACATTCAGGCCCGGCATACCGTTCATTGCCCTTTCGATAGGGATACTGATCTGTTGCTCGATCTCTTCGGCAGCCAGTCCGGGAACCTGTGTTACAACTTGTACGGTAGTATCGGCAATATCCGGATAGGCGTCGATCGCCAGGTTCGTCCATGAGTAATATCCTACAACGGCAAGAAACAGGAATAGTACGAACATCAGCCCTCGCCGATGTATCGCCATATAAATTATCTTTTTCATAGGATCTACCGGGCGTCAAGTAAATAAAAAGCTCCCGTACTTACAATCGTATCTCCGGGTGTCAGTCCGGAAAGAATCACCGTCTTGCCGTCTTCCGTAACAGAAGTAGAAACTTTCTGCTTCCGGTAACAATTATTACCCAAAGCAAGCAAAACATAAGCACTCTCCTCTTCCTGCAGAATAGCCGAAGTCGGGATACGGATTACCTCCGTACTGCGGTCGCACAATTTGACCGTTCCATACATAGCCGGTTTCATCAGACGCGAACTGTTATCACATTCGATCAAAACCTCTACCGAACGGGTGTCTTCATCCAACATTTCACTGACATGATAGATCTTTCCTGAAAACGGCTGGTCAGGCATAGCCAGCAAACGGACTTCAACACTGTCGAGTGCCTGTATCATCCCCATATCCTTTTCTTTCACATGGGCAGCGACCCATACTTTACTCAGGTTAGTTATCACCGCCACCGGTTCGGCATCTTCCTTGATATACTGGCCGATCACGATACGATCGGTCACGATCTCACCAGCTATCGGTGAACGAACGATCAGAGGTTGTCCCAGCACCAGTTCGTCCGGCTCTATTTGGAATACCTTCAGGGCGGCTACCGCATTCTCATAATCTTTCTTCTTCAGTTCGTAATTGACTTCCGCCTCTTCCAATTCTTTCTGTACGCCGACTTTGTTCTGCAACAGGTCCTTTTCACGTTTCAGGCTTTTCAGAGCCAGTTCCATCTCTTGCTTGGCCTGGTAATATACCTTCCCTGTTTCAAAGAAATCCGGCGAACTTATCTCAAAAACCGGACTTCCGGGTATTACTTTCTGTCCCAGGCGTACGAATGATTTGGATATACGTCCGGCAAAAGGAGAAGCGATCTCCGCATAATTGGACGGAATAGCCTTCACGACACCGGAAGTGGTAAACTCCAGGCGGTAAGATTCTTTCTTTACAACATCGGTTTTCAACCGGGATAAGATAGGTGATTTATCCCCTATTTGTATCGTGTCGCCATGCAAAGTTACAGCAATAGCAACCTCATCGTCCTGTTTATTATGGTTACAGGAACATAATACCATTGCCGGAAGCAATAGTAATAGTAATTGTTTCATATTGATTTTCTTGTATTAAATAATTCTGTTTTTCGTTGCTGATAAATTATTTAATACGGAAAGGCGGAGCACGGAGACTGGTGTTACGTACAAGACGTACAGGAGTTATATACTTGTGTTGTTGAATAAACACGGAAAGGAGTACCCAAGCTGCCGCCAAAACAAAACAGAGGGCTGCAGCTTCCAGCATAATATCATCCAGTTCCTGAATCGTATTGAAAGCGGTCGAGCTATGCGTATGATGAGGCAAACCGTCTGCTCCCGGCAGGAAAGGATGGGAATGGGTGATCGAATAGGTCGGGAAATAATGGGTATGAGTAAACGCAGTGCCCCCTACATAATAACTTATAAAGAGTACGACCAACAAGTATTTCGCTATGGCACTACAGATAGATTTCACATGCTCCCGATTTGGCAACAAAGGTATTTATTTATTTTGGTAATACTTTTACAAAACAGTAACGATTCTGTCATTATTTCCCGTATTTCATTTGGTACACGTTGATTTTATCCATTAATTTGCAATACTTAAACAAACACTGATATGAAAAGGACTATTCTTCTCTTTGCAACCATGGCCTGCATGACCATTTCATTCCTCCCGGCGCAGGAGGCTGCAGTAAACAAAATCATAGAAACCGGACGAACGGACAACCGGGTCATGAGCCATCTGGATATTCTGACCAACCGTTTCGGCGGACGCCCGATCGGTTCCGATGCCTATGATAATGCCACCGAATGGGTCGCCTCCAAATTTAAAGAATGGGGACTAGAAGTCGAACTACAGGAAGCTGGCACATTACCGGTCGGATTCAACCGAGGACCGTGGTTCGGCAAACTGCTCGGTGAAAACGGTATGGACCTCCATTTCGTTACCCCTTCTTATACCTCCGGCACAAAAGGTCTTCAACGGGGACACGTGCTGCTCGAACCGCTTACACAGGATGAGTTCGACCGGATGAGAGATCAGCTGAAAGGAGCGTGGATATTAGTCAACGGGACGAATGTCGGATGGCCGATAGCCCACTCTGCTTCGGCCGATTCCAGCCGCGCCGCGATTATCGCCGAGAATAATGAAATAGCCAAAAAGAACCGTGAAATAATGACCGACAACTGGGTAAATAAGAAGAATACCCCGTTGCTGCCTCTTAAAGAAGATGTACCGGCATTGTTCTACAAGGAGATGTGCGAAGCTGGTGTCTTAGGCTTTATTCAATCGGCCCCTGTTCCACTTCGTGCACTTTATGATAAGAACGTCGTATTCGATCAGGAAATGACAATAGAAAAACTCCCGACAGTTCCCGATATTAAGCTGGATGAACATCAATATGCCACCATTAAGCAGATGGTAGAAGAACGCCGTTCTTTCATGCTCGAATTCGATATACGTAACCATTTCCGTCTAGGACCGGTAAAATATTACAATGTAATAGGTTCCATCAAAGGGAACAAATATCCCGGAGAATATGTCATGTTAAGCGGCCATCTCGACTCTTTCGATGTAGGAACAGGTGGTGTGGATGACGGTTCAGGCGTTACCCCCGTTATGGAAGCAGCCCGCCTGATCGCAACATCCGGAGCCAAACCCAAACGTACCATGCTATTCTGTGCCTTTGCCGGTGAAGAATTTGGTCTGCTGGGTGCTACAGCCTGGGTGAAAGGGAATCCGAAGAAACTGGAAAAGATATCCAACCTTTTCAACCGTGATGGCGGTCCTACTCCTCCGGTCGGGATCAGTGTACCTAAAGCAATGTACGATGATTTTGTAAAGATATGCGAACCTATCCAAAAAATCGATCCGGAATATCCGTTCGAAGTCAAAGAAGCAGCTCCCCGCAAACAGCCGAAAACACCAGGTGGTACGGATGCTTCAGTCTTCGCCATCGAAGGTGTTCCGACCATTGGCTTTATGGAAAAGGATATCAAAGGATATAACTTCAGTTACGACGAAATATGGCATACGGAACGTGACTTATACACTAAAAGTATTCCTGAATACCAGGAACATGCTGCGACCGTTATGGCTATCGTCGGACTGGGAGTAGCTAACCTCGACCATCAATTGTCACGCGAAGGATTATATATAAAAGAAGAATAAAAGAAAATCAAGCAACCCTGTTAATCAAGTAAGGCAGACGCCCCTGGGCATCTGCCTTATCTCTTTTACGGTTGTAAACTTTTTTCGATACATGCACCCGGTTATGACTTACCGGACGTCCGTGATTCTCCAGTTCCGCTTCACGGCTCCCTTTACGGTTCGCCTTGATGTACTCGTCCAACGGAGAGACTTTCTTTTTCTTCTTCATAGCTGTACTATTTAATTACAGCCACAAAGGTACAATTATTTTTCCGGATATTGTCTTTTCGGATTTTTCGGAAACCAACCTTTCAGTACACGCTCTTCCTGTTCGAATACTTCTTTGATCGTCCAAAACGAAGAGAAAGCGAAAACTCCACAGATAGCAGAGACAAAAACACTCTCGATCAGTAAGGAAGCAACCGTTCCGACAATCCCCAAAACGAGGAAGATCCACCAACACTTAGTCCCCCAATAATATTCAGCCTTCACAACTACCGGGTGGAACAACCCGATTATTAGAAAAGTAGCGATCCCGATTAATAGACCGTCGAAATTTATCATATCCATACTATTGTATTATTTAATATAAAACAGTTTGATCTGTCCCAACAAAGATACAAAAATCAACCGTGATTCCTCATAAAATATATCTATCCGGACATAAAACATACAGATACAAAAAGATCAGCTAACAGATTACCGCATCACAAAAGAACTAAATATCAAGAAAAAGGCTGGATCAGCCGGAACCAAAGTCCTTTTGATACAGCCTTTCGTATTAGTCAGCTTCCTTTCGGAAGGAGCAAAAAACCGTTACTGAACGATAACCTTTTGTGTTTGTACTCCGTTAACGTTACTTAATCTGACAATATAAACACCTGCCGAAACAGCCATCTGTTTCTTTTCAGACAGTTTACCTTGCCAGATCACACGGCCGGTCATATCAGAAACAAGTACCTGTACAGTTATCGCTGGTTCCAGAACGATAGAACCATCCTGTGCATAGACGCGGGTTCCGCTCAGGATATCTTCGATTCCTGTCGGAACAGATACGGTAATTTTGCAGGTAGCAGTAAAGCCACCGTCATTAGTTGTTGCCGTAATCGTTGCAGTTCCGGCTTTCAGTGCTTTTAGATTTCCTTTTGTATCTACGGAAACAATATCCGGGGCACTGCTGCTCCAGCTAATACCCTTGTCTGTTGCATCAACAGGGGCAACAGTTGCTTTCAGGGCTAACGTTTCATTTACGCTCAATGTTTGGCTAGTCGGCTCCAAGGTAATTCCTGTTACATCTACTGTGGGAGTACCTGGCTCAGGATCAGTGCCGGTACCCGGATTATTCCAGGTAAAGGAAACTGCAACTTCCACATTACCACTTTCAGGTACTATATATTCTGCCCCGCTCTTGTAATCACTTCCGCCAATGGTTGCCGATGCCTTATAATTAGCTGCTGTCGCTGTATAAGTAACAATCAGCTTATCATCTTTAGTAACACTGGCACCAGCTACAACCTCTCTGCCGTTCAACGTCATAGTAACAGTACCCTTTTCCGGATTTGTTATAGTGACATTCAAGGTACGTAAGGTTACACCGGTAGCTTCGTTGACTGTTACATTCGCTGTCAACTCTCCGCTTTCCTTATAATTGGCATTGGCTGGAACAAATTTAGCTTTCTGATCACCTGTTTTTGTCATCAGAACAGTCGGGTCGATCCATACGAACGAACCGTCTACATCAGCCGTTCCGGAAAGAACGGACTGTGCTAAAGATTGTCCTTTCAAGACTGAAGTTGCAGCAGTAACACTGGCTGTAACCTGTTTTTGAGCAATCGTGAAGGAACCGACCTTTTGATCGATCACTGCACTATAAATTACATCTGCCGGACGGCTTACATAAATATCGTATGTGCCGGCATTGATCGGAGTAGAAGTGGCAACACTGCCTTGTTTGAAGGTTATTGACCAGTTATCTGTTACCGCATCATTACCACTTTTTATACCAGGTGTTCCTGTTCCGTAAATCGTTCCGTCGTAAACAACCTTGTCTAAACCCTCCAATCCTGGAAATACCGGAGAAGACTTAGTAGCAAAAGTAGCAGTAACAACAGTATTCTCAGCCAAAGTCAGTGTTGCTTCCGTAGCAGTTTTGTCGCTAAGCGTACCACCAGTGACAGACCAGCTTACTTTAGCAGCATGTGTAGCATCCGGGGTAGCTACCAAACGGATCTTTTGTCCTGCATACAAAGTACTACCGGAAGAAAGCGAGGCGCTACCATTCAGGGCTATTAATGAACCGCCGTTTACTGAGAATGTTACATTCGGAGTTGTACTGCGGGTTTGCAAACCATTCCAGTCAAGAGTTACTACTTTCGGAGTCGTACCTTTGCCGGTAAGAATGGAGAATGTTGCCTTTTTGTAGTTTCCGCTTGTCGGGGTAAAGATAGCATCGTGGATGGGTTCCTGATCTCCTACACTTCCACCTTCCCAGGCATAACTCCCTAAATCCGCATTTGGATTAGTATTTAAGCTACCTCCAGAGGCCGTCGGTATAGCAACCCCTTTCATTTCAGCAGCCAGGATAACAAGGCCATTTTCGATTGTACCCTGTTCTGCTGTTACTTCCGCATATACATCATCAGCCGGACGGGTAATGATAACTTTATAAGCCTTTTGGATATGGTTGTCTACCTCTTGAGGAGTACCTTCATATTTCACAGTAAATCCACCGATACCTGCCGGAATTGTCTTTACGACAAATTCTTTCTTATTTCCATCATAAACAAACGTCTGCGGTGTATTATCGATAACGATCGTTGCCAATTTACGCATAACGGCTTTAACTTCTGTAATAGCTGTTACAGTAAAGGTTCCACCATTAGCAATCTCCTTGCCGTTTACGACTAAAGAAAGTAGCTTGTAATTATCCTTAGGCGTAACGTTGGCTGTAAGTTCTGTACCATACGGTACCTGCTTCAAATTTTCATAACCTGTGATTGTGATAGTTGCATTCTGTTCTGTCTTTGTCACAGCAAATGTTTCTTTTTTGAAAGTAGCCGTAATAGAAGCAGCAGCAGTTACTGTTATTTTACCACCGCTAATTGAAGTATCATTATTCTTTAAACTACCTTCTGTCAGCTCATACCCCAGATCCGGAACAGCCAACACACTGACTACCGTACCGGAAACAACCGATGAACCAGCATCGATCGCATTACCGTCCTTATCATACAATAGTATCTTACCATTCTGAACAGCAGGAACCGATACAACAAACTGATCTTTAGGCTTTGCCGTAAATGAAGCATTGATTGTAAAAGGTTTGTCTACCGTAACAACTCCATTGCTTATCACTTTGCTATCAGAGCAAGTCAGCGAACCGACATAATCGGTAGCCGGTATTGCCTGTACGCCCAGTTCGGAACCTTGTTGCATGGAAATAGTATTCGAGTTTCCGGTATACGTTTTCCCGTTTACCGATACACTACCGTTTTCACCGGCCACAATCGTAACCGTATGCATAATTGCATCAAAAGTAGTAGTAACCACTTTATCTTCAGTTACACTCAGGGTTGTTTCAGCACCGGCTTTCGTTTTATAATTAGCATCCGGATGATACAGAAGAGTCAGCGTACTACCTTTTAGATAGCGGTTGGCAGCATTCGCCTCTTTTATTTCCACACGGCCGTTCTCACATTTGCCGGCAGTAACTGTATAATACTGCTTAATTGCATTATTCCCGGAGAAAGTATGTGTAGTCTTTGCTGCACTATAAGTAGACAAGTCATTAGGAGTAAAGACCACTGGATAAGTTTGCTCACCTTCGGCAACAACAGTCTTCGGATCTTCCCAGGCAAAAGTACCGGCAATCTCTTTTCCATCCACCATTGCCTTACCTCCGCTCAGAACAGAAGCAGAAAGCGTCTGTCCGGCTTCGATGGTAGAAGCTTTCAAGGTAGAGTTCTCGATTGTCGGAGCTACCGTCTTTTTTACAACTTCATAAGTATCCTCTGACTTTGTGATAATCAATACCGGAAGGTCGTTTCCTGCCAGGCTTTCATTAGTCACCAACCAGGCATCGCTACATCTGATCGCAATTGCTTTATCGGTAAGGGCCGGTTTAGTTGTATTATTAAGAGCTGTCAATACATCGCTATTGGTTACAGCCGGAGCCTCGATCGTCCCTTTATCCATCGAAAGCCATGCATCGGCAACACCATCGGCACTTTGGGTACGGCTATATACATATTTACTGTTCGTCATATGGATATAATCGGCAAAGCAGTCGGTATAAGTGTTTGCGTTAGCAATAGCCGTTTCGTTAAAGTTGCTAACAACAGGTAGAACAACTTGACCATTTTCTTTTTTATCTAATGTATACCCGTCAGCCATGATAATAGCTGTAGCAGTCCATTTCTTATCCGATGTTGTCCCTTTGAACATCGTGAAAGTATTACCGGAAACAGTATATGTAGGACTTGCACTAGTAGGGAACAAGACAATACCATTTACTACCCACTCGTTACCATGTCCGGCTTGAACGCTACCTTTGAAGTCACAGTTTGTGATAGTTACCTTTTGGGAGATTACACTGATTGCATTCTTTTGCCAGTATTTGGTACCGGTACTTTCGGTTTCAATATTTAAGTTATTCAGTATTACGCCATCTGCTTCAATTGTAATGTTACCTTTGAGAGTAGCCTTTTGATTGGCATTGACAGAAGTCAACTTAATCGCTTTTGTTATCTGCAAAGGTGATTCTAATTTGTATGTAACCGGCAATAAATTGATTGTCGCATTGGGAGTGGCTTTTTCTATCTGTTCTTTCAGCGATTCGGCATCGGTTGCCATAGGCGATCCTTCGTCATCGACTGTCACCCACTTACTACCGACGTATCCTTCCTGATATTGACGATATACATTCCCTTTAGATACGGTATATATTTCACCTTTGATTGTCAATTTGTCCTTCTCTTGATTTGGAGTTGTTCTGGAAGTTACAACAAGTTTTTCTCCTTCTTTCATCGCAATCCGACAATCATTACCGATAGTGACCGTATTAGTAGTCGGTATGGAATAGTCTTTTACCTGAGAGAAATGTACACTTTCCTCATACTCTCTACCAAAATCAGCATGGCTCCATCCTAAAGAAACTACTGCTCCTCCTGCTTCGTTCGCTCCATTTGTACAATTGAGTTCCGAATTGGTGACGGTTACTACGTTATTATAGGAACGGATATCCAATATTGCTGAATATTGAGGGTTAATTTGATTGTCACCAATCGCTGTTAGCGTACTGTTTGTAATTGTAGCACTAATGCCATTGTATTTTTCCTGCAAAACTATTACTCCATAGTTTTCATTAGAAAGTATCTTACTTATCAATGTAGCATTATTAACAACTATTTCTGTTCCAGTAGAGGCAATGTCCCCTTTTGGGCTACTTAACCCTCCGTTAGCTGTTGTCATAATGGCCGCCCATCCCTGTATAGTACCACCCTCAATACTTATCTTTTGTTTTTCATTACAAAGACTGATTGCATAGTAAGTTACATCTATATTTGTACTCTTTGCATAGACTTGCGCACCAACGCTTAATATATTAAATCCTCTTTGAGCCTTGTCTATCACACAATTTGTTGCAGTAACAACTGGAGTTTCTGTTCCAGATGCAGTACCCACCGTTATTGCTTTATTGTTGATATTATTAGGGGTTAGATGCAATTCCGACAGATTTACTTTTGCTCCATTGGTTGCTGTTATATTCATAACACCGGTAATTGTTGTTCCATTTTCCCCGCTTCCTGCTCCAACAATGTCGATCGCTCTGTCGATAGTCAGGTCTGCGGTATAGTTTCCCTTTGCCAGGGTGATGGAAGAAACGCTCTCGTCTGCAACTGCTTTCTTCAATTCCTCGTCTGTCGATACCATACTTTTTCCGGCAACAAACTTAGCCGAAGGCACTTTCCATGTAGTTGCGTAACTATCTCCAAAGCTGAATGAATTGAAGATAATTCCTTTTACATAAGACATTTTGCAGTCCGGTACATCATAGCTGTTAACTTCTACATTATTAATATATTGTATGATCTTTCCGTCCTGATAGCTTATTTTTATCGTATAAGTACCGGCAACAACAGGTATGTTTTTATCGGCAGAGATATCTTTCCACTCCCCGTCACCTGTCGATATCCAGTACTGCCATCCTTTTGTATGGGTATTGTTGTCGATATTAAATTGCAGGATCGACCAATCAGCGTTCACCCCCTTTTCATTGAAGACATTTAGCCATAAAGATGTTCTTACACCATTTCGTTTTAATAACTCGTCGGTTAACTTCAACTGTGTTTCGACAACCCAGTTGTCGGTCATGGTCATATTGGTTTGTGCTGTCTTTCCATGCCATGAAAACCAGTTGTCATGGGGTTCAGTTTTCGTAGAGAATGTGATCCAGTCGCCTGAGATATCCCAGCTTAGAGGTTCTGTCCGATCATTTTCCCAACTTCCTAATGTACAGGATTGATAGATAGGAGATGTTTGCGCCCATCCGCTATTTGTCGTTACACTTAGAATAACGGCAAATACTGTTAGTAATATTTTATTCATTTGCTTGTATCTTAATAATAAATATAAATTTTCTATACTCGTTTGAGTTGTAATCAATAAGGTTACATAAAACAGGGTTCTTCTCTTTCGTTTCTTCTTATTTCATAGGCAATACAACTTGAGCTCCATCAATTCCCGGAGTGGATGGTTATAAAAATAAAAGAAGGCGTAGGAACTGTTGAATATATCTTATAGTGAGGCCTTCGACTGCCCTAATTGCTGATATAAACAACAGCCCACGCCCTTTTATCTTGTCTATACGCATGACTGGCATGAGTGTACATAACAAGGAAAGGTACGTGAGCGTTCAGTTGTCTATTATCCAGCAATTATGAAAGTGTCGAAGTTTCACTATAAGGATAATATCTTTAAACGCTTCTCGTAATCAATAAGATGCACAACCATGTATCGCTATACTAGTGTGCAGGAGCAAAAGTAGAGAGAAGCATCCGGTTATGCAAACAAAAGTGAAACAATTTTCTACATCCATTGAAAAGAAAGGAGCAATTCCCAAATGGGTCGGCTCCCATCAAAAATAGCTGCCGACCCATTTGAAATAACTCCGGCAGCTATTTGAAACAGGTGCGGCAGCCATCTAATATAGGTGCGGCAGCGACCGGATCATCATCTGCATACGATAAAAACAATTTTACCCTTCACCTGTCACGGCTTTCAACTTATTATGTATCAAAATAATACGGTGAAACGTCTTTTGATCGGTTGAAAAAGACCAGTGTTTTGAAATGTTAAGACCAGTGTTTTAGAATCAAAAGTCCGGTCTTTTGATTGCAAAAGATATATGCTTTGAAAGCACGGCTTTGCGTGTTACATTTATTAAGATTTGGGCGTTTGGTGTTGTGAAACGTCTGGTGTCACAGGAATATACAGATTGACAGCAAGTTGCAGGAGTGTGAAAGGTGAAGCCTCTCGCTTTATATTGGCTGTAGAGTGTGTTTTTCCATAAAAAAAAGCATCCCTTCCGGAATGCTTTTTTATATACATTTAAATATCTGATAAAATCAAACTTATTGTGCTTGTGCAGGTTCTTCTGCCGGAGTTTCTTCTTCAACCGGAGCATTTGCCGATGGCTGAGCCGTACCGAAGTTAGGAGCTACCGTATTCGGATCGATTGTAACAGCTTCATTTACCTGTTTTTTGATTTCAGATTGTGTAGTAGTTGTTGCTCTAGGGATAAATGCTGTAATAACGATACTACATACAATAACAAAACCAGCCAGGCCCCATGTTGCTTTTTCCAAAAAGTCTGTGGTTTTACGTACACCCATAATTTGGTTAGATGAAGAGAATCCCGAAGCCAGACCTCCCCCCTTTGAGTTCTGTATCAATACTATCAGGATCAAAAGTATTGAAGCGATCAGGATTAGAATAGAAATAAATACGTACATTTTAGTTTTATTTTTTAGTGTTAATAATCAATTTTTCCAAAAATCTAATTTGGTCTGCAAAGTAAGCATTTTTTTCTGGATAATTCAAATATAAGTTTTTAATAATTTGCAATGCCTTCTCATACCGTTTCTGTTTAACATAAATATGAGCCAATGTCTCGGTAAAATAAGAATCATCGTCCAACGAACGGGGGTGCTCACTCTCCTGTTCTTTTAACGGAGCCTGAGAAGATGGGGCATCCGGCTGCAAAGTCAGCGACAAACCGCTACCCGGTGCACGTTGTTCATCATTTTTAATGAAAGAATCGATCAGATCATGATGCTGAAGCCTGGCCGACGGTTCTTCTTCAGCCGGTGTCTCATCTTTGGATAACGACCAATAAATATAATCGGATGATACGGAAGGCTGAAATAATAGACTTTCATCGGTCGCCTGTTGCTCCCCTTCCCCCTCACGATCAGCCAGGAAAGCTTCGATCAAGGAGAAAGAATCTGCTGCCGATGCACCTTCCTCACCTGTAGCTGCCTTAAACGTCATACCGTAACGCTCTCCCTCGATCAGTGCAAATAATTTTCTTCTGTCCGGTATATAAACTGCCATTCTTTTCAACTCTGCGGCAAAACGTATATCGTTCAATACAGCCAGATTCTTCAGATAAAGCATTCGGGCTATATGAAAATAAGGATATTCATCCACTATCTGACGTAACGGGGAAAGTGTTTCCTTTGTCAGCAGAGAGGGATCTTCCATCAATAGATATAAGTCTGCAGCTTTCATAATTTTACCAATTGGCTACGGTTGCATTATAAATCTGATCTGTCAACTCATCGACGATCTCGGTACACAACTCTGCCTGCACATCCTGCAACATCCGGCTTGCATCGAACTCACGATAAGCAGAGAAACTCTGTTCGAAATCTTCATCCGGATTCGTCCGGTTGGAATAACGGACACGGACGGTGATCGTCAGCTTCGTCTGGGACGACCAGGCATCTTCCTTGACAGCCATCGGTGTCAGTTCGTAACCGGTAATTTCCCCTTCCAACTCCAGGTCTCCGTTGTTATTGACCATCTGGAGACGGGTCTGACGGATATAAATATCCTTCAACGCTTCGGTAAACTCCTGCGATAACGGAGGATACACCAAAGGAGCCTGGTTCGGAAAATCCTTGACAGTAATTGTTTTTACTTTTGTATAGTCAATCGAAGCTCCGTTGAACTTATAGGAAATAGAACAAGCCGTAACTATTACCCCTATCAGCAGACAGAGCCAGATCACATTCTTTCTCAACATATTATTCCAAATTATATTCTTTAATCTTTCTGTAAAGAGTACGTTCCGATATTTTCAGATCAGCAGCCGCATTCTTTCTGCGTCCGTTATGTTTCTCCAATGCTTTACGGATCATATCTTTTTCGACCTCTTCCAAAGAAAGTGTCTCTTCTTCTTCCACCGCTTCCGCTTCCTGGATAGGAGCCGAATGAACCGGATGGATCGGATGTGCATAAGCAGTCTCATCGGTTACCGGCATAGGCATCTTCCCTCCCATGATATCATGAACCAGCTTTTTCAGTTCATTGACATCTTTCTTCATATCGAAGAGGACCTGGTAAAGTATCTCGCGTTCACTGTTGAAAAATTTTTGGTCGTTTTCCTGCTGTTTGACCAGGACCGGATATTTCTCCACATTCAGATCCGGAAGATACAAACGCAGTATGCTGGCGGTGATATCCCGGTCTTCCTCGATCACTGAAATCCGTTCCGTAATATTCTTCAATTCGCGGACGTTTCCCGGCCAGCGGTAAGAAGTCAGCAACTGGCGAGCTTCTTCATCCAGGCGGATCGGCGGCATACGATATTTCTCGGCACAGTCTCCGGCAAATTTACGGAACAACAGGATAATGTCATCCGGACGTTCACGCAAAGGAGGTATCTGGATAGGTACTGTATTCAAACGATAGTACAGATCTTCACGGAATTTTCCGTCTGCCACCGCCTGCACCAGGTTCACATTAGTCGCAGCAACAATCCTCACATTCGTCTTCAGTACTTTTGATGAACCGACTTTAATAAATTCACCGGTCTCAAGAACACGCAACAGACGGGCTTGTGTCGGAGTAGGCAATTCCCCGACTTCGTCCAAAAAAATAGTTCCTCCGTCGGCTACTTCAAAATAACCTTTCCGGTCTGCCAATGCCCCTGTAAAAGAGCCTTTTTCATGTCCGAACAACTCGGAGTCGATGGTTCCTTCCGGGATAGCACCACAGTTCACGGCTATATACTGACCATGTTTACGCGGACTGTTCTGATGTATGATCTGAGGAAAAGTTTCTTTACCGACACCACTTTCTCCTGTAATAAGCACAGACAAATCAGTCGGTGCCACCTGAAGAGCGACATCGATCGCCCTGTTCAGGCCAGGGCTATTTCCTATAATTCCAAAACGCTGTTTTATTTGCTGGACGTCAACCTTAATCATCATATCTATTGAATATCTGTAATTATTTCAGTTTGTCTGCCAAAATTACAAATCTTAATTCAAATTCCAGCTATCAAGAGCAGATTCTATCAGCGGTTTCTTATTTTTTAGCACCATAAGTACGGTTGAATAAAAATTCTGCCAATGCCGTATCATCCGTAAAATTCTTTATTTCGTCAGGCGAGATGGGCTCACCGACATATACATCGACTGTCTTTCCCCGTTTGTTGAAAGCTTCGGCTGGAATACGCAGAGTACGTATCTTCCAACTGATACCACCCAGCCAATAAAAGAAGCGGGAATTCAAAAAATCAAAATAAACGGGATATATCGGAACATTGCCTTTGCGGATCAGACGGATCACGCTGTGCGTCCAGGGCAGGTCACGGATCACCTTGTCTTCTTTATTGTAGAAAGAAATCGCCCCTGCCGGGAAAAAGCCCATCGGATGCCCTTCTTTCAGGCGCTGCAATGAATAACGTACACCGTTTATATTGGCCGGGTTCGGACCATTACCGGTAGAATCGGGCAAGACTGAAACAAAATTATCCTTCATGGCACCGATCTTTACCAGGATCTCGTTCACCATCACCTTAAAGTCCGGACGGCGCGCTGCCATGATATCGATCAGTATGATCCCATCGACCGAACCGATAGGATGATTGGATATTGTTATAAATGCCCCTTCAGGCAAATGATCCAGTATTTCCCCATTATGCAGATGATACTTGATGTCGATCAAAGGATCATTCAGTAAGGCAGTAGTAAACGCTGCTCCACGCAAATGGCAATTATTGGCATGCACTTTGTTTACTTTGTCAACACTTAGCCATTTAATCAGTAATTTGCCAAGGAAGGTGCCTACACGGCTTCTGAAGAACGGGGCAGCTTCCTGCAAATCATTAATGTCTACTACGCTCTTTTTCATATTTTATTTATTCAATAAACGATGCACACATTTTTTCGTGCTTGCGCATCGACATCAGCAATACAAAATTCAACACGATTATTTCATACAGGAAATAAACCCACACTTCGCCTACCAACACGACAACGAACATGACAATTGTACGCCCGTTAAATGTCAGCAGATCTATATAACGCATCAGGTCACGACTTTGTTTACGAAAAGCGACCCGTACATTCTCCGGAATATCATCCCCGTATTTAGCATGAAGGCTCTGCAACATATGCTGCAAAGAGGGAGTCGCTTTTACCTGGAGTAAAGTATATCCTCTGTAAAGAAAATAAAATGCTTTGTTGATACCCAGCTTCATCTCTTTATGACGGGCTATTACCTGTTCCAGAGACTGAAATTCTGCGCCTTTATCCTTACTGATGAAATAAAGGTGCAATGTTTTATAATAATCGGTTATATTCGCCTGCACCAGATGAGACAAGCCGGAGATAACGGCTAAAGCGAAAAACCAGTAAGTGCCATATTCATGGGATAAACGGAGAGCAAAACCGACATAGATGGAGGCAAACCAAATATCACCGGCAAATCCGTCAAGTATTCGTCCGATAGCCGACTTGATACCGGTCAGACGAGCCAGCTGGCCGTCTACGCAATCGAGTATATTGGCAAAAACCAATAATAAAATACCACAGATATTATACACTAGATTGTCATGATAAAACATGTAGCCGGCACCTGCTCCTACAAAGATAGAAATAACCGTCACCATATTCGGGGTAATCCCCGTGCCACGCAGCATACGAGCGATACGAAAACCGATCGGACGGTAAAACGCCCGGTCCACTACATTTTCTGTTTCTATCGATTTTAGTGATGCTTCGTATTCTTTATCCAAATTACTCATGATCTATTATTTATACGAATATCCGCCGTCTACAACGACCACTTCGCCATTAAAATAACTATTTTCAATTAACATCTTATACACTTCGGCCAACTCTTCCGGATCACAAAAGCGCCCTAAAGAAACCTTGTTCTCTATACTTTTTCGTATCTCAGCCGGTTTGGCCTTCTGCCATTCGGTATCGACAAATCCAGGAGCGACTGCGTTCACACGCAACTCATAAGGAGTCAAGAATTTGACCATATTCTTAACAAGAGCATGCACAGCACTCTTCGTCACCCCATAAGCCAGGGAAACCGAATGAGGCTGAATACCCATCAAGGAGCCGGTAAAGACCACACTCCCCCCCTTATTGATCAATTGAACAACACGTTGTAATAAGAATACCGGGAAATGTATATTTGCAAAAAAGACCCGTTCCCAATCCGTGAGTGACAAATCCTCAAACGAATCACGACAAGTCAGTCCCGCATTAAAGACTACAGCATCCAACTGTAAATTCTTTTCCCGCAAATAAGCATCTATTTTATCAATGGATTCCTTTTTAGTAATATCAGCTTGTAGTACAGAGACTTTGATTCCGAATTGCTGTTGCAAACTATCACATGTCTGTTCAGCCTTTTCCGAATCTGAAGCATATGTAAGCACAAGATCATACCCGGCTTTTCCCAAACAGAAAGCCACCGCTTTACCTATACCCTTCGTACCACCGGTAATTAAAGCACATTTTTCCATGAGTTCTTTTTATTCCTCCCCTTTCCCCTTTACAGTAGCAGGTTTAGCATGTCGTTGATATTTCAGGTTCTCTTCGTAAGAATCATGAATCGTCTTCTTCAAATTAGATGAAGAAACGCCGGTTCCGTATGGGAAATAAAAAACCTGTACACCTAAATCTTTCAGATAATCGTATTTACCGTACCAGTCGTCACCAACCACGAAAGCATCGATATTCAGCTTCTTCACAATCTCTGTATGATCCAGTGTATGCTGCGGTATGACAATATCCGGAGTTTTCAACGCCTCAATGATCTGAAGACGCTCGTTGAACGGGATAATAGGATTTGCTTTATAAGAAGAAACCAGTTCGTCCGTGCTTACTCCTACGATCAGGATATCAGCCAGGCTACGGGCATAATTGATCATCCGGAGATGATTATAATGAAACATATCGAATGTTCCGGAAGTATATACGATCGTTTTATCTTTAAACATAATTCATGTTGCAATTTTGAACCACAAACTTACGCAAACTTTTCCTATCAAAAAAAGTTTGAAGTCAAAAAGCGCAATATTGACCATTTTATTATAAAAAACAACAGGTATAAAGAGTCGTTATTTATAACAAATATCCCCCGGAAACAGAGTTTTCCGAGGGATATTTCTTTATTATTTATTGAGAACAAACCTCTGCATCATCATCTTTGGTAAGATCCAGTTTTTCATTGTCGCCGCCCTTATCGAAATATTGTTTTCGGAGCGGATTTGCCGTCGCCTCACGATAGATCAACCGGTTACGGTAAATATCGAGAGCAGCATACAAAGCCTGGCGGAACGATTCTTCAGATGCAACATTCTGTCCGGCGATGTCATAGGCAGTCCCATGTGCCGGAGAAGTTCGTACGATCGACAGGCCGGCCGTATAATTAACACCGTCATCCATTGCCAGCGTTTTGAAGGGTGCCAGGCCCTGGTCATGGTACATGGCCAGTACTCCGTCGAACTTATCATACATTTGAGAACCGAAAAATCCGTCTGCCGCATACGGCCCGAAAGACATCACACCTCTTCTTTCAGCTTCTTCCATAGCCGGCAGTATGATCGTTTCCTCCTCTTTTCCCAACAAACCGTCATCGCCTGCATGCGGATTCAAGGAAAGAACGGCAATACGAGGTTTCACAATCCCAAAATCCTGTTTGAGCGATTGATTGAATATACGCAGCTTCGACACAATATCCTCTACGGTTATTTTTGAAGGGACTTCAGAAAGTGGAATATGCCCGGTCACCAAAGCGACACGCAAACCATCTTTCATCAGGATCATCAATGCTTTCCGTCCTACACCGCCAAAACGTTCTTCCAGATATTCGGTATGTCCCGGAAAATGGAACTGATCATTCTGAATATTATGTTTATTGATCGGAGCTGTCAGCAAAACATCCACCGCTCCCCTTTTCAAATCGGTAACGGCTGCTTCCAATGCCAGGAATGCAGCTTCTCCTGCTATCGATGTCGACTGCGATAATTCTACTTTTGTCTCATCATCCACACAGTTAATGATATTCACCCGGTTAATTCCGGCATCTTCTGCCTGAGAGATGATATTCATATTCACAGGAGGCAACTCCAACGCTTTCCGGTGATAAGCTGCGATCTTCGACGATCCGTATATGACCGGAGTACAAAGTTCAGCAACCCTGGCATCTGAAAATGTTTTAAGTATCACTTCATATCCGATACCATTTATATCCCCGTGGGTAATGCCCACCTTTATCAATCGTTCTTCCATGTATTATGTTTGTTTATTTCTTACTTTCCGGAATGTCAAGCTTTTCTTCTACTGATTTATCAAATTCACCCGGCAGGCGAAGAGTATATAAAGCAGCTTCGGCACGGCGGATAAAGTTACGTTTATCTGTTTCAGGAGCAAAGACAAACCCTTCGGCAACAACTACGCGGTTGTTCTTTTCATCGAGACGGACATGACTGACAAACGGTCCTCCCATCATATCGCCAACCATCTTCCACAAACCACGCAACACACCGCAATACTTTCCATTCACCGTGATCGGCGTGTACTCAACGCCAAACCGGGATTCTGTTGTCATATATGAATCAGGAAAAGCACCCGGCAGATTCGCTTTCAGCACCGAGTCACGTTTCGCCACCAGATAATCGGCAGTGAACGTATTCGGGTCCGTATAAGGGAAAGTATATACAATCAAATCCGTACGTCCGGTATTGGCATTATTGGATGCCCAGAAAAAGTCTGTCGTATCCCGATAGTAAGTCATGTTAGCCGGAGCATTCAGCATCAGGTCGTACTTATCCTTCAGGTTCTCCATAACCACCGTACTATAATCTTTTTCCAACTGAGCTACAGCCCGGTTCATTTCGACTTTTACAAAGAAGTCTACAAGCGCTCTCGGATGTGCCTGTGCATATTCGATGATTGCTTCCGGAGAAGGAGCATTCAAGGTAACAACCACCTGGCCTTTTGCCCAGCGGTCATTTTCATAGCTCAGCGAAGCCTTCGTATAAATGGCAGGATCTATGTTTACGATCAGGATATTGCGGACATAAGTCAACAACCCGTCAAATTGAGAAGGATCTACATAAGTTATTTTTAATGCAGGTTCAGATTGAGGAAGACCTGGGACATCTGATGTCAGTTCTTGCTTAATAGCCTTTCCCGAAGGGCCATCCCAGTTTGCTTTTTTCATTACTACAACAACCTCGTAAGCGAGGCCAGTGGCCCGTTTTCCAACCGGACCTGAGCTACATGATCCCAGCAATACCAGAAACATACATAAGCTAATCAGTAAAGAAATCTTTTTCATACCCATTCGTTTTTTATTACACAAATATAGTTCTTTTCCATTAAATGATCTGCCTTCTATCCATTTTGTTGCTTTTTTGCCGTTGACAGCATCCCACAAGCGGCAAATATATCTTCTCCTCTTGAAGCCCGGATCGTACAAACGAGCCCGGCATTATTCAGGGTATCACGGAATATTTCCATTTTCGCCAAATCCGAACTTTCCAACGGGACATTGGGTATAGCATGAAAACGTATCAGGTTCACCCGGCATTCCATTCCTTTTAATAAACCAATCAAAGCCTTAGCATGTTTCGGACTATCATTTAAATTTTTAAAAACTATATATTCAAAAGAAACGCGACGCTGATGGGAAAAGTCATATTGTTTAATCAGATCAATGACTTCCTGCGCCGGATACGCCTTTTCTACAGGCATCAAAGACAAGCGCTCCTCATGGAAAGGAGAATGCAGGCTGACTGCCAGGTGGCAATCACTCTCTTCCAGAAAACGTTTCAGTCCTTTTATAACCCCAATAGTGGAGACGGTTATCCTTTTGGGACTCCAGCCATATCCATAAGACGACGTGAGGATTTCAAGTGCTTTGAACAGTTCGTCAACGTTATCCAAAGGTTCTCCCATCCCCATAAAGACCAGATTGGTCAACGAATCCGACTCCGGAAGAGACTGAATCTGATTCAATATCTGATTGGAGGTAAGATTGGTTGTGAATCCTTGTTTGCCTGTCATACAGAACAGACAATTCATCTTACAGCCTACCTGCGAAGAAACACATAATGTTGCCCGGTCGTTAGTCGGAATATAGACCGATTCGACAAAATTGCCGGGACCTGCGGCAAATAAATATTTGATCGTTCCATCCACCGATTTCATACAATCGACCGGAGGAACCGCGCCTATCTCAAAGGACTCCTCCAAAAGAGTACGTTTGGCTACGGCAATATTAGTCATTTCCTTAATGGCAGTCACTTTCTTCTTATACAGCCAATCTGCCATCTGCTTCGCTGCATAACCGGGCAAGCCGACCTGTGCAGCGACTTCTTTCAGTTCGTCCAGCGTCATGCCTAACAATCGTCTTTTCTCTTGCATTGTATTTTGTTCTATAACGATTAATTCAGTACAAAGATAAAAAAAGCTGCCGGACTTTTTTGAATAAGTCCGGCAGCTTTCATTGAAAAGGATCAAGTATATCCTTTATATCTTATTTGTTTAGAAGAAACGAATACGGTTATCTTCTACATCTGCCTTGTTAACCAATGACTGGATAGCCTGGAATCCGAAACGATAAGCATTTGAAGCATCTAACGTCTTGATCTCATCCGCTTCATTATATTCTTTAGCATCTTTGTTTCTGTCATATACTTTGAATACATATACGCCATTGTTTCCGGCAACCGGTTCGCTTACCTGACCTACTTCAGCAACAGAAACCATTGCATTCAGTTTAGGCTCTACACCGATACCGGCGATACGACGAGTTCCGAAGTTGATAAACTTAACTGAATCTACTCTTGATCCCATAGCATCAGCATAAGACTCTACAGATGTCAGGTTCTTTGCTTTCAGATCAGCAGATATCTTTTCACCTTTCTTCTGAGCTGCAATTTCAGCTCTCAAAGTAGGAGTTAAAGAAGCAAGAGAACGGTAACCTTCTTTCAAAGTACCTTCAATACCTGCAATAACAAATTTATCGTCACATTCGAAGATTTCAGAGATTTTGCCTTTATCATTCTGGAATGCCCAACGGATAACCGGACGAGAGTTCTTGATACTTCCCAAAGTCTGATTATCTGCAGTAACAGTTACACCTGAGATCAGGTTATAACCCGCTTCTTTAGCAGCATCATCCAATTTTGCCAAATCGTTATTTTTAGAAATGAACTGATTCAACTCGTTATAAATATTGCTATAAGTCTTGGAGCTGGGAGATACAGTCATGTCAATGTCAGCTACTTTATACTTGTTCACATTGGCTGTTTTTTCTGTAACCTTTACCAGGTGAGTTCCATATAAAGATTTAACTTTCACTACTTCATTAACCGGAGTTGAGAATACAGCGTTCTTGAAATCTTCGTTTACACCTCTCAGGGCTGTAATTTCAGTAAACCATCCCAGTTCACCGCCATTTTCAGCAGCCTGGTCAGCAGAGAATTCTTTTGCCAGTTCAGCAAAGTTTCCGCCATTCTTCAAAACGTTCATCAAACTATCAGCCAAAGCTGTTGTACGTGCTTCGTCACCGTTAGCCAACATGATATGACTTACCTTCACGGAGTCTGGAGCCATCTTTTTGTCTACCAACTTGAACATTCTGTATTTGTCATTGTCAAATACCGGACCATATACGGCACCCACTTCAGATGTTGTTGCGAATTGTTTCATTTCCGGATCGAATGCATTTTCTGTAAAGAATGCATCCATATAAGGTACTTCTGAATTTTCATTCACAATATCAGCGACTTTTTCTGATGTTGCAAATTCTTCTTTCAAAGATTCGATGTCTGCACTAGCCTTATCATAGTCTTCCTGGCTCGGGCGAATGTCTACAGCGATATATTTGATAACCTTACCTTCTTTTTGCTTGTAAAGCTCTTTACGCTGGTTGTACAGCTTTTCGATTTCGCTCTTGCTTACTTCAACCGTTGAATCAGGAATACTTGCATATGACTGCATAGCATAAACGATATCCGAATTTTCAGCTGCAGCATCAAATGCTTCTTTCGCATCCAATACATTAGCTGAAACTGCTTTGCTCAGCAAGGTTGTATATTTCTGTTCCAAACGCTGACGTTTGATGTTCTTTTCCCAGAACAACCAGAAATTACGAGCCTGAATCAATTGTGCCTGCTGATCAGCCGGATAGCTGGCAATATTGTCGTCATCAATTGTTTTAAGAAAGTTCAACAGAGCAGTCTTGTCGAATGCACCTGTCTGCGGATTAACAAACATCTGCATCTGCTGGATCATCGGTGAAATGTTTTCACCCTGAACCATGTCGAACAATTCTTCCGGGCTTACCCCCATACCTAATTTAGCTGTTGCTTCGTCTAGTACGACTTCCTGTACCATAGCGTCGAATACCGACTGACGGATTTGATTCATGTATTCCTCGGGAAGATTATTCTGACCGGACTGCATTTTATACATCTCAGTCATTTCATCAATACGTCCCTGATAATCCTGAATTTTAATTACTTCCCCGTCAACCTTAGCAACTCTCTCCTGAGTTTGTCTGAAATAAGTAGAACCGGAGTTCAAAAAGTCTCCAATGATAAAAGCGAACAATGCCAAACCCACAACGAGTACAAGCAGTCCAGCTTTGCTTCTGATTTTTTCCAGCGTAGCCATTTATCGTTATTTATTTTTAAAGTTTATATTTTACAGTTTAAGGGCACGAAGATACGAAAAAAAGGATTTGTTACATCTTTTATTCCATTTTTTTTCATCAATTGCCTACTTTCATTCGCACAAGTTCTATTTTCGTTGCCGTTACTTTTATTATTTTGAAAGTATATTTATCAATTACGATTGATTCATTCAATTTAGGAAATTTTTGGTAGAAATGCAATATGTAGCCGGCGATCGTCACATAATCGTCCGACTCCGGCAGCTCCAGATTAAACTTCTCATTCAAGGTGTCGATCTCCATACGACCCGATACGAGGTATTCATCCTCCGAAACCTTACGGGCTACATATGATTTCATATCATGTTCATCCTCAATCTCTCCGAATATTTCTTCCACCAAATCTTCCAATGTCACGATCCCGGCAGTACCGCCAAATTCATCCACAACAACCGCCATGCTCTTTTTCTCCTGCATCAGCACCTTCATCAGTTTATTGGCAGCCATTGTTTCGGGAACGATCGAGACAGTCTTGATATTCTGTGTCCAGTCTTCCGGATTCTTGAAGAGCTCCGATGAATGGATATATCCTATGATATCGTCGATATTCTCATTATATATCAGAATCTTTGACAATCCGGTCTCGATAAATTTAGAACGAAGTTCGTCGATACCGGCAGTCGTATCACAAGCAACGATCTCCGTACGGGGAACAATACAGTCACGCAAACGTACATTGGAGAAGTCGAGCGCATTCTGGAATATTTTCACTTCGGTATCCATGTCCGAATTCAAAGGTGCATCTTCAATACTTTGCTGAATAAAAAAGTCCAGATCGACTTTTCCCAAAGTACGCCTGCTCGACTGGGTGATATTCTTCACTCCCACCAGTTTCAGGATCAGATAGGATATCAAAGCGGAAAACTTCGATATCGGATATAATATAATGTATATGATCAGCAACGGAACCGAAAATAAGTTCAAGGAGAAATTCGGATTCAGCTTGAATATCGTTTTCGGAATAAACTCACCTGTAAACAGAATCAACAGTGTTGAGATAATCGATTGGATAAGAACGATCAAAGCCTCATTCGAAACGAACCGGGCAATAAACGGTTCCAGTATAATTGCCATTTGCAGACCGTAAACGACCAATGCGATATTATTACCCACCAGCATCGTAGAAATAAACTGGTTGGGATTCCGGTAAAAGATATCCAATATTTTACCGGCTATATTTTTATTCTTTTTATCCAGTTCATGCCGCAATTTATTGGAAGAAATAAACGCGATCTCCATGCCTGAAAAAAAAGCGGAAAAAGCTAATGAAATCAATATGTACGTTAATGCATTCACATCAATTCTATTTTATTGAATCTGTCTTTGTTATATCCACAACAGTCGAGTCTGTGGGAGTCACATTTACTCTTGACGAATCACGGGGAGATTCGCTTACGGGGAAAGTACCCTGTGAATTGAAAATCTTATATTTTGTCATATTTTGATTAGACTCGAAACCAATACCGGTGATGATCTTCTCTCCTTCCTGCAACTCAAAATATTGATCCGTATGAATCTTGTCCTCTTTTTGGTCAATAAACAATATCGAAGTATCCAGTTTCTTTCCTTCCAGGCTCAATACGCTCACATGGCCTATCAGCTTATACAATCCTTTCTTATCCCAATAATAAGCAGTATCTGCTTTTACACTAGCCTCTACATTAAAAAGAGAGTCAAACTTTTCCACATAAACACCCTGTGGCAAGTAATTATAAGGCTCTTTAGCCTTACCGAACATCAACCATTCTTTCGCATTCACCCGGTAACGGGTAATACCGGAGTCTGAGATCAGACTGGTCATGTCGGTCGTTCTCATAGTATACGTATTTTCCGGATCGAACTCAACCTCGACCACCTCTTTATTCTCCTTACCACAAGAAGCCATAAATAAAAGAAGCATAACAACTACCGCGAGGATAGTTGTTATGCCGTATTTGTTCGTTTTACCAGGAAAACGCGTTTCAGTCATAATTATCTGATTCTTGTTGTCTCACCGATCCAACCACCTACAGTAAACGCTTTACCTTTTTCCAGATCCGGATGCATAAAGATTTCTTCTGTAGAAGGTAAATGAGCACGGTAAGTACCGATCAACTTGTTAGCCTCGTCTTTACAGCTTTCATCAACCTGTTTTGCCTTTTCCCACTGGTCGATCGCTACGTTATAAGCTGCTCTTGCCAAAACGCCGTCATTCGGGAATACGTTCTTAACTGTCGCAGCATACATCTGTCCGATCAGGATATAAGGAGCACCATAGCTTCCGTTGATAGAAATAGCTTTCTTTGCATATTCTCTGGCTTTTGAATAACCTTTCTGGTCGAAAGACAACAGAGCCATCATATAATAATCTTCAGCTTTTGAAGAAGGATCTGTTTCCATATTGGCGGCTTCTTCAAAATATTTGATAGCCTTATCATAATCCTTGTTCTTTACAGCCTGTTTGGCAATACCGATAGCAGCATCAGCACTCGGTTCCAACTGATAAGCATAACCTGCAGCAGCAAAGAATGCATCGATTTCCTGACAACGTACACGTCTCAATAATGCAACGATTTCTTTCAAAGCAGCTAAATCGCTTTTACTTTCTTCCACTTTAGGAGCATACAAGTTCTGCAATGTTTCGCAGTCGGCAGCACCACTATTGGCAAACGCACCATTCACACTTGTTTTAAACGTAGTCAGGTTGTTTACTTCTTTTTCATTGTTTGCAGCCTGTGCAGCCTGTAACTGAGTATCCAATATTTTAGAAGCTTTCAGATAATCTTCTACATACTGTCCTTTGTGATTAGGATCATCAGCCATCTTCTGATAAGAAGCAAACATATACAGAGAAACACCTAATGCTTCCGTATTGTCACCATATTCGTTGATGATATCACCCAGCCAGCTATATAATTTATTGTAGTCGGCCTTTTCACCCATCTGCTGGATATAATCCTGGGCTTTACGAGAAACGATCCAGTCTTTACCGTAACGTTTATCATCACCGAAGTATTTCACACGTTTGTCATACACAGCCATCAGGTCATCAATCAAAGCAGCCTTCTTAGCCGGATCTTTCTCATTGGCAATCTTCCATGCCATGATCTTTACACCATGCAGATAAATATCCTTTGTAGCAGCAGGACATTCGTCATAAACAATTTTCCAAAAATCATATGCATCTTTAAAGTTCCCGGCCTTTGCATAAGGAACGAACAAGCTGATATTGGTTACACAACGGATACTGTCTTCACCTGATCCAAACTGTGTTCCATTATCTACTCCTTTCTGTGCATACGCGCCGAATGCTCCCATGGAACATGCAGCTGCAATTAACAATACCTTTATTTTCATATCTGTTTTAATTTAAGTTAGCAATTTAAATTAATCAACTTTTTTCTTCCAGAACCACATTTCATTGAATGTATAATTAACAGTAAAACGGAAATACTGTTCATCAATCATGTTTTTTCCACTAGGATTAATCTTCGTGTATTCAAAAGATATATTTACTAACGAACGGTTATCAATCAACGGCAATCCCATACCAACACTCACACCATATTCATTATATCCATTACCTTTATAGGCCGCATCATCCGTATTATTTATCATCAGATAAGAATTACTGTAATGAGCACCGGCACGGTATCTTATGCGACTAAAAAAGTTACGATTCTGATAGTTCGGAATAATTTCTCCACCGGCAGCTACCCGCACACGATTTTTGAAACTACTCTTTTCATCCGCATAAAAGGCTTTATCCCATGTTTCGTACAGTACGTCCGCCGCTAATGTCAGTTTATCTCTCTTCACATACGATGCACCGAAACCGATTGAATTCGGTATATCAAATGCCATATTTTTCGTTGTATCCGACGCAACCACTTCAGCTGAACCGGAAGAGGTAGACTTATACGTTGTATTAATATACGTCGAATTCAGACGATTTTTAGGAGAAAATACCAATCCCAATGTAATCTCTTCTCTTTTGCTGATCGGGTGAGTATACTGGACACCGAAATCAAGCTTTATATCCCGCACTTCCAAATTCTGATTCCGGATCGTATTGTATTCCGTACTGCTACCGACAATAGAAGTCTGCTCGTGCTTGATGTTGCCAAAAAGATATCCGACATTTGCTCCAACTGAAAGACGCTTCTTCCATATATCTATAGACAAACCAGCATACAAATCGTTTAATCCGCCGGAACCATTAAATGTTTCTACGTAATTGAATCCGCCTTCAGTCGTTCTCGGAGCGCCAAAGCTATATCCGACATAAGAATAAGGTAAAATTCCCACACTCATGGCAATACGTTTATGGATAGGGAACTGCAACGCAATGTATTCCACATTTCCATTAACATTATGTTGCTTATTAACTCCGTCGTCGAACCAGGATAATTGCCCTGAAACACCAAAGTCAAAAAGGAATGTCAACGAATCCATGCAGCTATAAGATGCAGGGTTCATCGGGTTGATCTGTTTCGGCGATCTCAATCCGAAACCGATGCCACCCATTGCGCGTCCTGCTCCAAATGAGCGATCAGCCAATTCACCGTAACCGAAGCGGGTATATGGCGAGTTAGTGTTATTTTGTGCCGCTAGCGACAACTGTGTCAATATAAGAATGCTTGCTATTAGTAGCTTATTAATCTTCAACATTATACTCTAAGATTCTGTTTAATCCTGTCAACACTAAATTAATGTCTGCAAAGATGGAGTTTTTTAGCCGTCTTTCAAAATAAAACGAATGACCGCCTGTTAAAAAAACCAAAAGATTAGGATATTTTATCCGTAGCTTCTCGATGTATCCATCCATCTCGTAGACTATTCCATTTACTACTCCTGCTTGAATAGCACTCTCAGTATTTGTTCCCAACAAAGGGATCTCCTCCTGTTCCGTCACCAAAGGTAGTTTTTTGGTATAAGAATTCAAAGCTTTGAAACGTGTAGTCATCCCCGGAGATATATTTCCTCCCAAATAAGTACCCGAAGCTTCGATCAGTTCATAAGTGATTGCTGTGCCAGCGTCGATGACCAGCAGGTCTTTTCCCGGTTCCAGGTAATTAGCCCCGACTGCCGCAGCGAGCCGGTCTTTTCCCAAAGTTTCAGGCGTTTCATATTGAACCGAAATAGGCAACCGGATCGTTTCATCCAAAAAGATGAACCGCTGAAGTTTTCCCCGCAGGTAATCATTCAGCTCTTCATTCCGGCCTATCACAGTCGACAATATTCCATGTTCAAAATCGTATTTCCCAAAGAGAGACTCCAATTCATCAACATCGAATTTCTTGTACACAAAAGAGGCTTCCATATGCTTCTCGCTGTATACCGCAACTTTTGAAGAGGTGTTTCCTTGTTCTATAATTAAATTCACGTGACTGAAATTTTCCGCAAAGAAAAGCAAAATTGGTGAAATAACAGGCATAACTAAGGTACAACCTGCAAAATAATCAGCAAAAAAACTTTCAGATACTCCTATTTCTTTTGCTTTACCAACATAATCACCGGATTGTCTTCTTCATCCAACTTCGAGACAATTTCTTTCAATTTGCCATCTTTCAGTTGGCCTTTCTTGTAAATCTCAACAAGCCGGGATGCATTTAAACTAGTGGCGTTTTCGATTTCGCGATTAATCGACTTAGCAGTCATAGCGACAGTCCTTTTTTCAGCATAGTCGTCATTGCATACGGCTACTTGAAACATTGCTTTTTCTTCCCTGTCGTACACCAGTTCATCCGTATAGAATCCGTTTCCCTTTTCAAAGTTAAATACATTTTTAAGGGTTTGCATAAAATGATAGCGGTCGGTAGAAATACCCATATAAAGAAAAACTTCAGGCTGCATGGTATGTGCAGAAGGGGTTCTTACAATAAAGGGGATTAATGTACCATCCGGTGCATAGTGATACAATGTATCGGCAGATGTATCCACCAGTGTCCAAGCGTCGTGGCTCAGACGTATTGGATAAGAATAGCTTGCTATAAATTTATCTCCATCAACCACAATCGGCGTGTTAATCGTTTTGAAAGGAATAAAAATTTCCCGGGTAACACTTCCATCTTGTTTGGATATAATAATATGGTATGATTTGCTTCTATCCTTTCCCTTACTATGATAATCAGACATATCATAGCAAATTAAATTATTTTTGTCATAATCGAAAACAGATGAAACCTCCCGACCTAGATTCAAACACCGCTTGAATCCTCCGTAAAGATCATACACTAAAATTTTATTTCCCTGTGACTTTACGAATATTTCCCCATTACTTTCATCAAGAATAACGTCATTCATCCTTGTATATTCTTCCGCTCCTTGCCCCTGCCGGTTTATCTTCCTTACTCCTTTACCGTTTTTTCGGTCAAAAAGGAAAATATCCCCATCATTATTTCTATTTGTCGCCAATAAGTACTCTTTTCCTACATCTCGTACCAAACCTTGCGTAAGAAACTGGTCAGTGGTTTCCAGCGCAATATATTCCACATCCATAAAATCCTGAAGAACCAGTTCTTTTTTAGGATAGCTTGTTGTGACATCAACAGTGATGAGATCATCTGCCTGTTGTTTATTTTTTTCACATCCTGCTACTACTAACAGGATAAAAACTAAAATTAAATTTTGATTCTTCATATAAGTAGGAATGTTTTCTTTTAAACGTCCGAAAGTTACATAATATTACGAATATATCGTAAATAAAAGGATAAAAATATTTAACCATATAACATTTCATACTTGAACAACAAGAATACCGCCAACCATTCAATATAAATAAAAAACATCCTTATCAGAGAACAATTCCTTCTCATCCATTGTATATTTGTATCTGAAACTGTTTACCTTTCGATAGCTATGGTAAAGCCTTTCGATAGCTGTGGAAAGATCTTACGATAGCTATCAAAAAGCCTTACCATAGCTATCGAAAGGCAAATGGTTTGAAATATCACCGGAATAACATGCTGATGCCCCGACAAAGTCATCAGCAACTAATACTTAAAAACATGGCTATAAGATTCACAGAACACAAAACACCGCGTCCGAAAGGCAACGAAGAAAAGCTGATACATGCCCGCACGACAGCCAGCCAGACCCGGCAGATGGATGATATTTGTAAAGTTATCTGTCAACGTTCCTCCATTTCGTCGGCCGATGTAAAAGCCGTTTTGGATTCATTTGTATGGTATATCGAATTCTCCCTGAGATACGGGGATCACGTGGAGCTGGAAGAGTTAGGTTATTTCTCACCGGCGCTTCGCACCCGTAAACAATCGGATGGAAAGTTTATGGTAACAGTAGACGGCGTAAACTTCCGGTGTTCTGAAAAACTGAAACAAAAGTTACGCACTGCAAAACTTGAAAAAGAGTCACAACCACAAACCTATCCACTGCAAAAACGGGAAGAACGGATGCGGGAATATTTCAAAGAACATGAAACCATCACAACACCCACCTATGCAAAACTGAACGCTTGCTCCCACTACCGGGCGAAAGCCGACTTGGAATCGTATTTGGAAAAAAAGATACTGATCCGTATCGGTGGCAGTACACATGTTTCTTACTTGTTAAATGAAAACATATTTCGTCAGAAATAATTTAAACATAAGTTCCCGATCCCTTGTTTATTAATAACAACACTAAATTAGGTTATTATGGGAATTATAGGTTCGATTATTATTGGTATCCTTGCCGGCTTTCTGGCTGGGAAAATATTAAAGGGAAGTGGATTCGGGTTGATTGTAAACCTGATAGTAGGTATCATCGGCGGTGTATTGGGCGGATGGCTATTCGGACTGCTGGGATTGAGCGTGAACGGAGTCATCGGAAGCCTGGTCATGTCGACCGTCGGTGCCATCGTTTTATTATGGATCGTTTCTCTATTTAAAAAATAGCTTTACCTTTGTGCGATAAAAATTTATCGTATGAAAAAGAACTTGCTTCTGCTTTTTCTGCTCCTTTGCCTGATCCCGGCAAAGGCGCAATACAGATTAAGCGACGAAGCGCAGATCAGCATATTGACGGCAGCTCCATCCGATGATGAAGTGTACACCTTGTACGGACATACGGCCATACGGGTGAAAGATTCTTTATATAAGCTCGATACTGTATTCAACTATGGCATTTTCGACTTTTCGAAACCGAACTTCATCTATCGTTTTACGAAAGGGGAAACGGATTATAAACTGGCTGCGTACAATTTCTCACATTATATAATAGAATATCAGATGCGGGGAAGCGAAGTGACCGAGCAGGTACTAAACCTCACCCCGGAAGAGATCAATAAGATATGGAATGCACTGATCGTCAATGCACAGCCGGAGAACGCCGTTTACCGGTACAATTTCTTTTTCGACAATTGTGCCACCCGACCGGTCGCTATCGTTGAAGAACAGGTAAACGGGAAAGTTAAATATAACAATCCGCCCGAACCGCAGACATTCCGCGATCTTATCAATTATTGTACGCGAAATAACTCATGGCTGACATTCGGATGCGACCTGGCATTGGGAAGTCCGACCGACCGGATCGCCACCCCACATGAAATGATGTTCCTACCGGCTTACCTGAAAGATGAATTCGAAAAAGCAACCATTGTCAATCCGGACGGAAGCGAACGGAAGCTGATAAAACAGACAAACAGACTTTCGGAAGAGCTGATCAACGATACTAACACGACGAAAGAGTGGTTCACCCCTATGTTATGCAGCATGATTATTTTCCTGCTGGTACTGTCGATCACATTTGTCGAATGGAAGAGAAAAACCTATTTCCGCTTGGTGGACTGCATCCTCTTTTTCCTTGCAGGAGTGGCCGGTACGGTATTATTTTTCCTCTGTTTCATATCGACTCATCCCTGCGTCCGACCGAACTGGTCGATCGTGTGGTTACAACCTTTCGACCTGATAGCTGTTATTTTGTTTGCAGTAAAAAAGTTCAGAAAGGCTGCATATTATTATCATTTTATTAACTTTGCGGCGCTTACGCTGCTGTTGGCGGGTTGGTATTTCATCCCACAACACTTAAATATAGCCTTTATCCCGCTTGTAGCCACGCTTTGGCTACGTTCCGGATACGGTATATACAGATGGCGGGCACATATTTGAACAGATGGAGAATCGAATGAGAAAAATAATAACGTCGCTTATCGCGATCCTGGTAGTCACAAACCTGGAGGCACAACAACGTACTCCCAAACTTGTGGTTTGTATTACCGTCGATCAGTTAAGGGGCGATTATATCGAATATTTCTACAATACATTCGGTGAACGCGGTTTCAAACGGTTGATGAACGAGGGGTTGGTATATAACAATATCAAATTTGAATTCACAGATGTCAACCAAGCAAGTGCTTTTGCGACCTTGTTTACCGGAAGTAATCCTTGTTTCCACGGAGTGACCGGAGATAAGTTTTACGATTTCGACAACGAAAAAGAAGTTTCCGTCCTATACGATAAAGACTATCTGGGAAATTATACGCGTGAAAACTATTCTCCCAAAAAGATGTTCAGCTCCACGATCGGAGATGAACTGAAAATCGCATCCAAAGGAAGAAGTGATGTCTATGCGATCGCTCCCGATGCAGAAAGTGCGATCCTTTCCGCAGGACATGCAGCCAACGGTGCATTCTGGATGGACGACATGAATGGGAAATGGGCAACAACCACCTATTATAAAGGTATCCCCTGGTATGTAGACCGCTATAACAATGGGGTCGAATCATTGTCCGCCCGCCTGGATCAGATGGTATGGACACCGTCCCTCCCACTGGATAAATATAATGCATTTCCTTATGTGCTGGATGAAATTCCGTTCAAATATACCTTTAACGAAAAGACAACGGATTGTTTTCCGAAGCTGAAAACAACACCTTTCATTAATAAGGAGATCAACCGACTGGCATTGCAGTTCCTGGAATACGGGGCATTCGGTACACGAAGTTGTCCGGACATGCTGGCGATTACTTATTATGCGGGTAATTACAAGGGTATCATGAGCAAGGATTATACCCGTGAAATTCAGGATACCTATTACCAGCTGGATAAGGATATCGAGCAGTTGCTGGATGCCATCGACAAGAAAGTCGGTCTCGCCAACACATTGGTCGTATTTACCGGTTCCGGCTATTATACCAGTGAAGAGGAATATGCGGACGGATTACTGATTAATGGCGGTGAATTTCACCCGAAACGTTGCGTAGCATTGCTCAACATGTACCTGATGGCCATCTACGGTCAACAGAGCAGCTGGGTTAAAGGATTTTATAACAACCAGATATATCTGAACCGCAAGGCCATTGAAGATGCCAAACTCAGTTTGTCGGAGATTCAGAACAGATCCGCCGAGTTCCTGATGGAATTTAGCGGAGTTCAGCATGTAACAACCGATGATGCCCTGAGAACCGGTGCATGGAATGAAGGAACCGTAAAATTCCGTCAGGGAACTCATCACTTGAAACGTGGTGACCTGATCATTGAATTACAACCGGGCTGGATCATCAACAACGACAATCCAAAAGAAAAAGTTAAAATAATTCGCAACAACGCAGTCATTACTCCGCTTGTATTTATTGGTAACGGTATCAAGCCGGAACATATTTACCGCGAAGTAAAAGCCACAGAGGTAGCCCCTACGGTAACCCATGTGCTGAGGATACGGCCACCTAATGCATCCCAAAGTTTGCCTCTTTGGGAGTTGACGACCAAAAAATAAGACCCGGCCGGTCACAGGTATTGTTGTTAACCTCCCTCATAAAATAAACAAAGATTGACAGGTTTTTATTTTGGCACGAAGTTTGATAGAAGTATATCATTCCGGTGATCAATTAAATTCGATCGTCAACAAATAATCACTTTACGAAATAAATAAATTAATATATATCATGGGATTTAATGAAATTATGACGAAGCTGTTCGGCAACAAGTCGCAGCGAGACCTGAAAGAGATTACTCCATACGTGGATAAGATCAAGGCCGTATATCCGTCAATCCAAAAGCTCTCGAATGATGAACTGAGAGCAAAAACAGATGAAATCAAACAACGTATTCAGGATTATGTAGCTGCTGAACGGGCGCAGGTAGAAGAGCTTCGTAAAGGCATCGACGATAAAGAGCTGGAAGAACGTGAAGCCATCTGGGCAGAAGTAGATAAAATAGAAAAGGCGATCACCGACAAAATGGAGGTGGTCCTGGAAGAGTCTCTTCCGGAAGCATTCTCTATTATGAAAGAGACAGCCCGCCGCTTCACTGAAAACGAAGAAGTTGTAGTGACAGCTAATGACTTCGACCGTAATCTGGCAACCAAATATGATTTCGTTCGTATCGAAGACGATAAAGCCATCTTCCTGAATCACTGGAAAGCCGGTGGTAATGAAATTACCTGGGATATGGTACATTACGACGTTCAGTTGTTCGGTGGTGTCGTTCTGCATAAAGGTAAGATCGCCGAAATGGCAACCGGTGAAGGTAAAACTTTGGTCGCTACCCTGCCGGTATTCCTGAACGCCCTGACACGTAACGGTGTACATGTTGTTACCGTGAACGACTACCTGTCAAAACGTGACTCGGAATGGATGGGACCGCTTTATATGTTCCACGGACTTTCCGTAGACTGTATCGACAAACACCAGCCGAACTCGGATGCCCGCCGCGCTGCTTATAACGCCGACATCACATTCGGTACAAACAACGAATTTGGTTTCGACTACCTGCGTGACAATATGGCGATCAGCCCGAGCGACCTGGTACAGCGCAAACACAATTATGCCATCGTCGATGAGGTCGACTCCGTATTGATCGATGATGCCCGTACGCCGTTGATCATCTCCGGTCCGATCCCCCGTGGTGAAGAACAGTTGTTCGAACAGTTCCGTCCGAACGTGGAAGTGGTGGTTAACGCACAGAAAGACCTGTGCTCTAAATTGCTGATCGAAGCCAAGAAAAAGATGGCCAGCAGCGATCCGAAAGAAGTAGAAGAAGGTTCAATCCAATTATATCGTTCATTCAAAGGATATCCGCGTAACAAAGCGCTGATCAAATTCCTGAGTGAGCAGGGAGTAAAAGCTCAGATGTTGAAGACAGAAGAATACTTCATGTCTGAAAACATGCGTCACATGCACGAAGCAACCGATGAACTGTACTTCGTGATCGACGAAAAGAACAACAGCGTAGAGCTGTCGGATAAAGGTATCGACCTGTTGACCGGCCGTTCTGACGACCCTACATTCTTCGTTCTGCCGGATATCACTTCCGAGCTGTCACAGCTGGAAAACTTCAAGGGCTCAGAAGAAGAAAAGCAGGCAAAGAAAGACGAGATCCTTGCCAACTACTCTGTAAAAAGCGAACGCGTACATACTATCAACCAGTTGCTGAAAGCCTACACATTGTTTGAAAAAGACGATGAATACGTAGTGATGGACAACAAGGTGATGATCGTCGACGAACAGACCGGACGTATCATGGACGGCCGTCGTTACTCAGACGGTCTGCACCAAGCTATCGAAGCCAAGGAAGGTGTAAAGGTGGAAGCTGCCACACAGACATTCGCAACTATCACTCTCCAGAACTATTTCCGTATGTATCACAAGCTGTCGGGTATGACCGGTACAGCCGAAACGGAAGCAGGCGAGTTTTGGGACATCTATAAACTGGATGTAGTGGTGATCCCGACAAACCGTCCGATCGCCCGTAACGATATGAACGACCGTATCTACAAGACCAAGCGTGAAAAATACGCTGCTGTTATCGAAGAAATCAGCGCTTTGGTCGAAGCCGGACGTCCGGTACTGGTCGGTACGACTTCAGTCGAAATCTCCGAATTATTGAGCCGTATGCTTACCCTGCGTAAGATCAAACATAACGTATTGAATGCGAAGTTACACCAAAAAGAAGCTGAGATCGTAGCATTGGCAGGTCAAAGCGGAACAGTGACTATCGCCACCAACATGGCGGGTCGTGGTACCGACATCAAGCTATCGGCTGAAGTTAAAGCTGCAGGCGGTTTGGCTATCATCGGTACGGAACGCCACGAGAGCCGTCGTGTAGACCGCCAGTTACGTGGTCGTGCAGGACGTCAGGGTGACCCGGGTTCTTCTGTATTCTATGTATCACTGGAAGATAACCTGATGCGTCTGTTCGCCTCCGACAAGATTGCCGGGCTGATGGACAAACTGGGCTTCAAGGAAGGTGAAGTATTGGAACACAATATGCTGAGCAAATCAGTAGAACGTGCACAGAAGAAGGTGGAAGAAAACAACTTCGGTATCCGTAAACGTTTGCTGGAATATGACGACGTGATGAACTCACAACGTAACGTGATCTACACCCGTCGCCGTCACGCCCTGATGGGAGAACGTATCGGTCTGGATGTATTGAACACAATCTACGATACATCTATCGCTATTGCCGATCAACACTCTGACGGATTCGATTATGAAGGCTTCAAACTGGAACTGTTCAAGACGTTCGCTATGGAAAGTCCGTTCACAGAAGAAGAATTCAAGAACATGAAAGCAGCTCAACTGGGCGACAGACTGTTTGAGGAAGCATTGCAGTTGTTCAAACGCCGTATGGAACGCATGACTCAGGTAGCCAACCCGGTTATCAAACAGGTTTACGAACACCAGGGGGCTATGTACGAAAATATCATGATCCCTATCACGGACGGTAAACGTATGTATAACGTTTCATGTAATCTGAAAGAAGCATACGAAACAGAATGTAAAGCGATCACGAAAGCATTCCAGAAATCCATCGTACTGCATACGATCGACGAAGCATGGAAAGAACACCTGCGCGAAATGGACGAACTGCGTCATTCCGTTCAGAATGCAAGTTACGAAAACAAAGATCCATTGTTGATCTACAAGCTGGAATCATACAATCTGTTCAAATCGATGGTCGACACCATGAACCGTAAGACTGCTGCCGTATTGATGCGCGGACAGATTCCGGTACGCGAAGAACCGACCGAAGAAGAAAAGCAGGCTATGGCAGAACGCCAGGCAGCAGCACAGCAGGCTGCTCAACAAGCTGCCGCTGCAGAACGCCGTCGTATCGAAGTAAGACAGGCTGGTCCGGAAGAACGCCAGGACATGAGCCGTTACCGTACGGAGAAAACCGATATCAGCGGAAACAATGATCCGGAAGAACGTGCTCCGCAGCAACCGCGCCAGGAACCGATTCGCGCCGAAAAACGCGTAGGCCGTAACGATCTTTGTCCTTGCGGAAGCGGCAAGAAATACAAGAACTGTCACGGACAAGGTTTATAAAACCAGACAAGGTAACAGATAGAAAGGGTAGCTTACTGGTTAAGCTGCCCTTTTTTGTATCTTTACCCCATCCAAACAGATAGAAAATGAAAATAGTTATCGCCGTCGATTCTTTTAAAGGATGCCTCTCCTCCTCTTCCATCGCAAAGGCAGTGGAAGAAGGGATATTCAATACGTTGCCCGAATGTGAAGTGATCAAAGTTCCTATAGCCGATGGCGGTGAAGGGACCGTGGAAGCACTGGTAGATGCGACACAGGGGAAAAAAATAACCCTGCCGGTGCACAACCCTTTAATGCAACCCATTCATACCGGTTACGGTATGACGGGAGACGGACGAACGGCCATCATTGAAATGTCGGCTGCCAGCGGACTGAATCTGATTCCCTTGAAACCGGGAAATATCATGAATACGACGACTTATGGAACGGGAGAAATGATAGCCGATGCCATAAAGAGGGGCTGTCGCAACTTCATTATCGGTGTAGGCGGCAGTGCCACAAATGACGCAGGAACAGGGATGATGCAGGCTTTAGGTGTTCGCTTTACAGACGATACGGGAAAAGAAGTGGAAAAAGGAGGAAAAAGTCTTTCTGCCATCCGCCATATCGACACACAAAATCAACTGCCGGAATTACAGGATTGTACATTTCATATAGCAACCGACGTAACCAATCCTTTTTATGGTCCGCAGGGAGCAGCCTGCATATTCGGTCCGCAAAAAGGCGGAGATGAAGAACAAATCAAGATACTTGACAGAGGGATGAAGCATCTTGCCGGACTTATCTTCGAAACAACAGGGAAAGATATTAGTTATCTCCCCGGATCAGGAGCCGGCGGCGGCATGGGAGGCGGATGCGTTGCATTTCTGCAAGCCACTATATCTTCCGGTATCGAGCTTATCATGGACTATCTTCGTTTCGACGAACTTATACAGGGAGCCGATCTCCTGATTACCGGCGAAGGGAGAATGGACCGGCAGACCTTATTCGGGAAAGTGCCGGTCGGTATTGCCCGCGCTGCAGCTTCACGGCATATTCCTGTCATTGCTATCACCGGACAAGTGGATACTACAGCAGACAAGGCATTGCGGGAAGCAGGTCTGTCTGCTATATTCCCTATACACCCTGCTCCTATTTCCCTGGAAAAGGCAATGCAGCCCGACTACGCCTACCGTAATATCCGCCGAACAGTAGAACAAATCTGTTATATGCTACATCTTTGCCACTATCCTTTTGTCAATAAGTAATAAAAAGCATTCATTTACAGCATAATGTCAGATTTATATGTATATTGCAGCATAATAACTATTAAAGACTAACATTATGATCATCGGAATTCCCAAAGAAATCAAAAACAATGAGAACCGTGTAGCGCTTACGCCTGCCGGAGCTAAAGAATTGGTGAAGAGAGGACACACCGTGTATGTACAACATACAGCCGGTGAAAACAGCGGTTTTCCTGATTCAGCCTATGTAGAAGCCGGAGCACAGATTCTCCCGTCGATAAGCGACGTTTACCAGATTGCTGAAATGATCGTTAAAGTAAAAGAGCCGATTGCCGCTGAATACTCATTGGTACGAAAGGGGCAACTGGTCTTTACCTACTTCCATTTTGCCTCAGATGAAAAACTGACACTTGCCATGATGGACAGCGGCTCCATCTGCCTGGCTTATGAGACAGTGGAAAATCCGGACGGCACACTTCCGCTCCTGATCCCCATGAGTGAAGTAGCCGGACGCATGTCTATACAGGAAGGTGCCCGTTTCCTGGAGAAGCCCCAAGGTGGAAAAGGTATCCTCCTGGGGGGCGTACCGGGTGTAAAACCTGCCCGTGTATTGGTTTTAGGAGGCGGTATAGTCGGACACAGTGCAGCATTGATGGCAGCCGGTCTCGGTGCTGACGTGACAATAGCCGATATTTCACTTCCTCGCCTGCGTTACCTGGAGCAGATCATGCCTGCCAACGTAAAAACACTTTATTCTTCAACCCATAACATCGAGGCAGAGCTTCCATACACCGATCTTGTGATCGGTGCCGTTCTGATCCCCGGTGCCAAAGCACCTCATCTGATAACAAAGGATATGTTGCAACGAATGAAGCCGGGCAGTGTCCTGGTAGACGTTGCCATCGACCAGGGAGGTTGCTTCGAGACTTCGCATCCGACAACACATGCCGACCCGGTCTATACCGTCGACGGCATCGTTCACTATTGCGTAGCCAATATCCCGGGTGCCGTTCCTCAAACCTCCACATTGGCGCTAACCAACGCTACGCTGCCTTATGTACTGGAACTGACTGATAAAGGATGGAAAGAGGCATGCCAGGAAGACAAAAGCCTTTATCCCGGACTGAATATCATAGAAGGGAAAATCGTCTATCCGGCAGTAGCCGAAGCCTTCGGGTTGCCCTGCTATCCGGCAGTACTATGACCCTGGGCATCGCTTTTCTTTTCCCCTATCCCTCTTAAGAACTCTTCCAGCACCACCCCCGTATCCACCAGCCCCAACCGGCGGCGCATACGGGTGCGGGCTTTGTTTACACTGCCTTTGGTGACACTCAGCGCAAGGGCGATGTCGTCGTTGCACAGACCCAGGCGCAGCAACATCGCGATCAGTTCGTCGGTACGCGTCAGATCGGGACAACGCTGATGCAGGTCTGCCAGATAATTGGGATAGACCGCCATGAACGAACGGCGGAACTTCACCAGCTCCTCCGACTTCAACACCTTGCTTCCCAAGCTCTCACGCAACCTACCCTCCTTACTGCGCAACTCGGCAGCCAAAGAAAGCCGTTCGTCGGCGACGTCTAGCAGATCCCCGGCGATGTCCGGCAGCCCGGCTTCTTCCTCACGCCCCCCGGTCGCCGGCAGCAGGGTGGTCGCTTCCTGCTGGTCGGTTGCCGGCTGCCGGTCGGCCGGTTCCTGCCACCCGGTTGTATCCTCCCGTTCCCGCAAATCCTCCGCCAACCGCTCGTTACGCTCCTTCAAAACCCGCTGCTCGTCAAGCAAGCTGTTGATACGCAACAGATGCATATTCCCCTTCATCCGGTAATACCTCCGCGAAAGCAGGATATAAACCACCGCGCCCCCCGCAAGCAACGCCAGCAGCCCGATGATCGCCCGGGCCATCAGCCTGCCGTTCGCCAACACCTGTTCCTGCAGCTCCACCTCCGCCGCCAGCGCCCGGTTCTCCTGCTCCTTTCGCCCCGCCTCGTAACGGATATTCGCCCCGATAGCCGCCAGCCGGCTGCGTTCCGCCCACAAGCTGTCGCGCAAGGCGGCATACGCCGGATAAAAAGAGGCGAGCCGCCCCTCCATCCCCCTGCCGATATAGCCACGAACAAGCTGTTCGGCTAAGCGAACAGCTTCCGCAGGTCGACCTGCGGCCCTGAAATCGCGGTACGACCGCTCCAGGCAAGCCACCCCCTCAGCCGCCCGTCCCGGTGTCTGCAACAACGCCCGACCGTAGAGCGCCAGCACCTCCGGCTTCCATTCCGGCTCCATCCGCACCGTATCCGCCAGCAACAGCCGGCATTCCTCCAGGCAGCGCCCCGCCGAATCGGGGTGCAACGCCATATAATACGCCATCCGATCGGCCCGCAAGCCGGGAAGCAACGTCGCATCGCCATCGGCAGGCAACACCCGTTGCGCTTCCGCCACCCACCGCAAGGCCGAGTCGGCACGCCCCGCCTCCAGGAAACAAGCCGCCCGCCGGCGGTACACCTCGTCGAGCAGCCAGCCGTCCTTCCGCACCGATTCTGCGGCAGCCAGCCGGTTCGCCTCCAGCGCCTTGTCGTAAAGCCCCAGGGTCGCGTAAAGATCCGTCAGGTCGTTGTACGCATTCAGCAGGCAGTCGCCCGGCGTATCCGGGCGGGCGGTCATCCGGTCGACCGCCTCCTGTATCAGTTCCGATGCCCGTTCGAAATCGCCGTTCTTCCCATACAGCCGGCCCATCTGCGAGAGCACCTCCCAGTCGCCGTTGCCGCCCCGCCCCTGCCGGAAAATATCGACGGCGTGTTGCTGGAGGGCGATGGCGCGGGCCGTACTCAAGTCGCAATACTCGATCGCCCATGCCATCGAATGCCATGCCCGTATGTCGCGCCGCGGGTCACTCGTATAAGGCAGCCGTTCGAACAGCCGCCCCAGACTGTCCACCCGGTCGATCCGCCCCTCTTCGACGTAAAACTTAGCCGTGACCGCCATCAGCTCCGGCTGCAGCGTGCGGGCATAAAACGGGTTCGCCGACGCCGCCAGGCTGTCGGTCAACCGCGAACCGCCCTCCAGCTTGTCCTGGAGCATCCGCGCATTATAATAGAATGTAGCCACCCACCCCGCAATATAAGCCAGCGAATCCGGATCGCCCGGCACAGGGTCGGGCATGGCACGCAGGATGCGGGCATAGACGTTTTCGAGCGAATCGTATTGCTTCCGTTCCGCCAGCGGGACGTAAAGCCCGGTGTAATACCACATGCAGGAGTCGGGATCCGACTGCATCCATTCTTCGACGGACAACTGCCGGTCAGCCGTCTGCCGCCCGCACCCTCCGGCAACCGGCAGACAGGCAAGGAGTAAAAGAAAAGCGGCAAGCCGCATCGATAGATTTGTCATACCATACATCTCATTGGTTCGCGCAAATATAAAGCTTTCCGCAAAGATAACCCGTGTTATTCCGTGCAAACGATCGCCGGCAAGTGCACAAACAGCATTAAACACAGGGTTTCCCTGCATTTGTCCCACGAATTGTCCCACGCCCTTTCGCGGCTGTTCCCCCGTTTAATGATACATTTGCCACGGTTCCGCTGAGAGCCGCAGCCTGTCCCGCAGGCCACCTCTCACCCCGGCTGACAGTATTAACATTAAACTATAAGTATCATGGGACAAATCAATGCAATCGCCCACCTGAACGAATTGACGAAAGAGGTAACGAACGACTATTACGTAACCCCACAGGTTAGCGGCGTGTACGACACCGACGGCGTCATCGAACGCATGAAGAAGAAAGAGATCGCCACCAAGAACGTCGACGGCAAGGCTTTCTTGAACAACTTCTTCGCCGAATGCTCCGAAATCTCCGCCGAAGGCGGCAACATCACCACCCCCTTCTTCCATTCCTCCCTCGGTATCCAGGGAGTCGTTTTCAGTGAAGACCTGGGCCACCCCATCCCTGCCGAACGCCTCAACGTATCGGTCAACCTCACCCCCGGCGAAAGCCCCCGCAAAGCCATCGCCGGCAGCACGGTCTACGTCTTCGAGCAGGCCGGCGCCACAGGCCCCGTCATCCAGACGGTGATGGACCCGACCGAGAAGAAGGCCGACCATCTCAACGCCGGCGCGATGGCGCTCATCCAGGGCATGCGACTGGCGTTGAGAGGCGACGATCCCTCGGTAGGTATCCTCTTCACCTCGGCTGCCGACCCTTCGAAGACGGTCAGTATCGCCCCGGCGAAGGTCTACCCCAACACGCCGAGCAACCTCCAGTTCACCCTGCCTGCCACCGTGACCGACGGCGACTGGCGCATCACGGTGACCACGCAGGGCAGCTCCAGCGGCACGATGGTCAAAACACCCCGCTCCTTCCAGTATCCCAACCCCGTAACGGTAGGAAACAGCGGAGGCGGAGGCGACGACGACCGTCCCGTTATCGAATGAAAGTTCGTGAGGGCGCATCACGCTATGCGGTGACGACACATCACGCGTACGCGTGACGAGGTATCACGCGGTAACGTGATGCACCCTCACGCAGCAACGCTCTTTCTATCCTTTCCAACCTGCCCGTTCCTTCCGGAACCCGCAGTTTTTTTTATTGGGCTTCGTGATCGGAATTAGAAAGATTTGAGTTATATATCCAGTTTGTATTAAGGAACGCAGATGACGCAGACGAGCGCAGATAAACGCAGATAATATATTGTTTTAAAGAAAATAAAAAATCTGCGAGCGTCTGTGTATTCTGCGTCATCTGCGTCCCCTAATACGATCTGAATAGGTTCAATTTTGATAAAAGGTGAATATTCCGGCAACGGACGACATAAAATCGATTAATAACCCACGAGAGGCTGTGTAAACAGACAGAACCCTGTTTTACACAGCCTCTCATAAACAGATAAACAAGCATTATGACAGCAAAACTACTCAAACAAACAATCATTTTCCTCCTCCCCGCCCTCCTCCTCCTCTGCCCGCAGAAAATATGGGCGGATGACGACGAGAAGACCTACTGGAAAGGCCAGCTCGATGGCGTCTCCGTCGGTAGCACGGGCAATGAAACCGATGTCAGCATCACCTCCGACGAAGCCACCGACACCACCTACACCGTCAAAACCGCCAAAGGCCTCGCCTGGATCGCAATGGTGACGAACAGCAGCAAGAAAAAAGGTGACGACGAAGCCGGCGACAACTACCCCTCCGCCGCCGGCTTCAAAGGCTGCACGGTGACGCTGAATAACGACATCGACCTCAAAGAGCATTACTGGACACCGATAGGTAGTTCTTTAGAGGAGAAAAATCCAACTTTCCAAGGAACCTTCGACGGCAACCACAAGATAGTAAAAGGATTGAAGGTGGACGAGACGAAAACGAAGGGTTCTGGGAATTGGAAAAAAGATCATTTCGTCGGTCTGTTCGGGGAGCTGAGAGGCTACATCGACAGCAGCGGCGGCAGCATCCGCAACCTCGGCATTCAAATAGCTGCAGAAGGAGTGAAAGGCTACTCCACAAAGGGAGATAGCCACGTCGGCGGTCTGGCAGGCTACAATCACAGCGGCACAATAGAAAACTGCTTTGTGATAGGAGAAGAAGGTAGAAGCATAACAGCAGATAAGGGTAATAATGAACATCTATCTAATTTTTATTATTGCCATGTTGGTGGTCTTGTAGGTCGTAATGACGGGACCATTACTAACTGTTATACGACTGTAAACGTCTCGGCAAAAGGCGGAGATAATAATCGTGCCGGCGGCATCATCGGATATAATGCTGGCAGTGTCAGCAACGTCTACGCTACCGGAAAGATAGAGGCGACAGGAGGTAAAAGTAACTACTGCGGCGGTATCATCGGAGAGTATAACAGTGGAACTGTTACCAACATCGTTGCCCTGAATAAAGATGGCTTAACTGCTGATACTAAAACTACATACAGCATCGCTCGTATTGCTAATAAAAATATCTATCAGCAGATGCCCACAAACTACTACGCCTCCACCCAAATCCGTCTCAACGGCAAAGTAAAAGGAGCTGGAATTGCAGAATATATAGAGGTTATCGACGGCCCCGACATCGATACCGATTTCGACCTCAGCACGCTTTTCCCGACCGACGCTAACAACGGTGCCTGGACAATCAAAGAAGGAAAGCTCCCCATACTTAAAGGTTTCAATTCAGACAGCAACAACGGGGACAAACCTCAACCCCTTCTCGATAAATCCGCCTATCTCGACGCCCCGCTCGATATTGCCACCACCGCCAGCACCGGTAACGGCACTACCACCGCCTACACCCTCACCTACAGCGAGGGCAGCGATGCCAGCGAAGGCACCCCCACAACGACCAATACTTCGGATACTCCGGCTAACGGTTGGAAATATAAGCAAGGCGAAGGCGAGGCAACCTCTTTTAGCGGTCGCATCAAAGGCACGAACACCGCTGCCACCCTTACCGTCTCCTCTAGCGCCGACTACGAAGCCGTCCTGACTTTCGCCGACAAATTTTCTATCACATCCGGCAGCGACGCCGCCGCCATCACCGTCAGCAAAAGCAGCGCAACCAACTCTATCTCCTTCGTCTCCGAAGGCACAGCAACCGTGAAAGCGAAAGCAGCCACAACAGGCGGCGGCGCAACGAATGGCGTGAATACCTCAAACGCCCTCTCCGTTGCCGCCGGCACCACCTGCTCCTTCGACCCGACAAACCGCTTCCACATCTACGGCGGCATCACCACCAACAGCAACGGCGGCGGCGACGGCACCTCCGGCACTTTGAAAGGCCTGATGCAGTGGCAATGGGACGCTGCCCCCAACTCAGCTATTACCATCTCCTGGGATGGCGGCAGTACCGAATTTACCTCCGCCGACTCCTACACCCGACTCGCCACCAACCCATCCGGCAAAGATGTCACTGTCAAGATAGGCGAAGAAGCACAGCAAGGTAAGAAAAACGGCACTACAAGCGATCCCCTTAGCGTCTTCAATTTCGATGAAGAAAGCGGGAATAACTTTATCTATTACACCGCCATGTCAGGCGACGTCGCAAAAGGTACGCAAGCGAATCCCTATATTATCGATTTCAGTAACTTGGCTAAAAACGAAGATCAGGAGAATAAATACAAGAATATAAGCGGGCTAAGCATCTATCTTACCTCTTCCGATGGTGGCTATTACATATTGAAAAATAAGACTGACAATGCCACTCCTTCTGTCATAATTGAGTCAGTGAATAAAGACGAAGTTACTACTTTCCACCTGAAGTTCCAGAATGTTGACAAGATAGGTCTCCTGCAACCCATGGTGAATAACAAGTGCTACATCGAAAGCAGCATAAACGCCGAACAAATCGTTGCCAATGGCGATATGATATTTGATGCACCGCAAGAAATAAAAAGTAGTTTAGCGAGTGGCTATGCAGGTCTCTCTGTCGGCAAAATCGGTAGCGCCACCGTCAATAGCACGATAAAATTATATATTACCCACCAGTCGGATGATCGAGCTCCTAATGATGTTTGCGGCATCAACCTCGGAAAAGAAGGAGGTAAACTTACAATTAACGAGAATGGTAAAGTATATGCTCACGGAGAACATCACGGACTGGATACACTCGCAAATATATCCAACCAATTAGAAATCAAAGAAGGTGGTCTCCTGCTTCTGGCGTCGACAAAGGAGAATGCCTTCGCTTCGATATCGGATATCTCTCAGCCATCAACGGGTACTCACATACTCCAGTGGGATTTTGCTACTTCTCCGGAAAAATCTATTACCGTAAAGAAAGATGGAAAGGCCGTCTTCTCTTTCTTGAAAGAAGATTTCGATAATTCTCTTGAGAAAGCCAAAAGCTTCGCTGCCTATGTTTCATCTCCCGATGCATACAGCCTTTACGCAGATGAAGATCAGTACAGCGGAATACGGGAAAACACGAACGACGAAGTAAAGGAGTTCACTTATTCGAGTGATAAGTCAAAATCAAATAAATACATTTACGTCGGAGTAGCAATGAAAGAGGATGACAAGAAGGAGGATAAACAGGATAAAATCACCCTTACAAGTCCAAATACCTACCAAACAGGTACTTCCTCCACGGAATCCACCTTCAACAACGTCTTGTCAAATAAAGAGATCACTACACTGGAAATGGGAAAAGACTATGATTCTAAGTTACTCTTGAACAATGTCTCTACTATCACCAATCTGACAGTGAGTGGTACCCCTACCCTCGATATCAATGGCACAACGACCATCGGTAATATCTCTGCCTCAGACAATGGCTGTTTGGCTTTCGAAATCCGGAAAAACGGCAGTCTGACTATCGAGAATACAAGTCTCAATGCCATTGGCACGATCACGAACAACGGTACCTTCATCGATAAAACAGGCAGTATACCCTCCGTCCAAATTCTGTGGAGCGCAATGCTTCCAAACGAAAACAGTAATAAGTATGTTTCCCTCAGCGTAGCGATCGACGGAGAAGAGGAAGTCGCCCCCAACAGCACAACGACGCTGACAGCCACCTCGTCCGTCAACGCCATAGCGACCTCTTCCGTCAATGCTATAGTTACCAGATCGCTTCCCGGCTATACAGAAAATAGTAGTACTTATAAATGGGAGAAAAAGAATGAAGAAGGAACCTGGGTGGATATACAGGGTGCAACCAGTCAAACATACAATGCTGGTCTCGGCGAATACCGTTGCCAAGTCACTGAAACGGTAAAAGTGGGTTCTGACGCACGCACCGTCACCACCGCCCTCTACACCAATTCCCAGAAAGTCACAGAGAAAGCCAGCTCCGGTGACGACGACGATGGCGACGATCCCGACCCTGTTCCCCCGACGCCGGTCTACTACACCGTCACCATTCCGGCTGTGGAAGGCGCAACGACCGACCCGGCGGCAGGCTCCTACGAGGTCGAATCGTGGGATAGCTTCCGCTTCTACCTCACCCTCGACGCCGCCTACGACCGGTCGACGCCCGTCGTCACCACCGACCGTGGCGAGACGATCGAGCCCCGCACGAGCGACAGTGCCTATATCGTGAAGTACGTCCGCAGCGACCTCGCCATCCTCATCGACGGCATCGTCCCCAACACCGCCGTCGCCAACGAAGCGATAACCGCCTCCGATGCCCCCGCCGTCTGCCGTCTCGGCAACCGCCTCTGCATCACGACGCCCTCGCCCGCCGACGTCCGCATATACAACTTCAGCGGCACGCTATTGTCAGCGCACCGCCTTACCACCGGCGGCAAGCATCTGATCGACGCCCCCGAAGGCGCCTGCATCGTCATCGTAGCCGACAAGAGCTTTAAAATAGGTCGATAGCCGGCCTTTTTAATTGCCCAACTAACTTATACAGTATATAAAACTCTTGACGGGCATCCGTTACTAGTGCTACCAAACCTTTTTCGGATGCCCATATAAGTCAAAGAGTACAAAGGGGTGAAGTCGTGATGACTTCGCCCCTTTCCTTTATAATACAAAAAAAATGTAAAATCACTTTGATACTTTTAGGGAGCTTACTACCTTAGCGCAACTAATAATAAAAATTAAATCGTTTAACAACCATGAAGAAAATTGTTTTGTTACTGGCTTTCTGCCTGAGTATTGGAAATGTATTTGCACAAGACGCTGATAAACTGCGTGATGAAGGTGATGCAGCATTAAAAGCTAAAAACTATGCGGAAGCATTTACGAAGTATGACGGGTTCCTGAAACAAACTAACAACGAAGATGCTGACCGTGTTTTTAATTGTGCATTCGCTGCTTTTCAAGCCAAGAAATATGAAGATGCAGTAAAATATTATGATTTAGCTATTCAAAAGAACAAAAACATCGACGATGCCTATACAGGAAAAGCAATGTCATTGCGTAACCTGAATAAAGCTGCCGAATTTACTGCAACAGTTGAAGCTGGTCTGAAAGCCAAACCGGGTGATGCAGACCTGGAAAAATTGCTTTATGTATATTGTATAAAACAAGGACAAGCTGCCCAAAAAGGAGGAAAAGTGGCTGAAGCAGAAGAACTGTATAAAGACGTCCTGATTGTAAGCAACCCGAAATATAAAGGAAATGCCCTTTACAGTTTAGGAGCTATGTTCTATAATGAAGGTGCAAAAATTCTGGCTGCTGCTACTGATCCTGCAAAATATGAAGCTGAAAAAGATAAGGCAGACGTTCAGATGAAGAAAGCAAAAGAATACCTGGAACAGGCGCTGGCTATCAATGCAGCAGACGCTAACTCAAAGAAAATCCTGGATTCTATCAACGAAACGTTGGCTAAATAAACGCACTAATAGCATTAAAATAGTTATTTACTTTTCAAAGGAGTATGTCGTTTTGGCATACTCCTTTTGAGTTTTACACCCCTCACAGCACTATAGTCTCAGCCCCCCTAAACTACTATGTCACTACTATCAGCACAGTAGTGCTAAAGGTAGTGACATAGTAGTGCTATTTGTTTACAAAAAGTCAGGACTTGAAGAAGAAACGGAATATGTCATTCCCGTTTGCATAGATCAGTAAAGCGAACAACAGGAACATACCGGTTATCTGTGCATATTCCAGGAATTTATCGCTCGGCTTGCGACGGGCAACCACTTCATAGAGCAGGAACATCACATGTCCGCCATCCAAAGCCGGAATAGGCAATATATTCATAAAGGCCAGGATGATCGACAAAAACGCCGTCTGCATCCAGAAGACCTGCCAGTTCCAGACTGTCGGGAAGATACTTCCGATCGTACCGAAACCTCCCAGGCTCGATGCCCCTTCTTTCGTAAAGACGTACTTCATATCATTGATATACCCTTTTAAGGTATTTACCCCCAGCATAGCACCGGCAGGGAATGATTCGAAAAATCCATATGTGCGGGTCACTGTCGGATATATATCGGATGATCTCATCAGATAAGCTCCCATCTTTCCGGCTGTATCCAACTGAAGAACGACAGATTGTTCCTTATTATCACGATAAAAGTTCAGCGTTATATTCTGTCCTTTATTCTGATCGAATAATTCAGCGACATCCTCCAGCAAGGGAGTTGACTGCCCATTCACAGCAACAATACTATCACCTGCCTGCAAACCGGCAACCGCAGCCGGTGATGTTTTTGACAACAGACTCCTTACGACCATCGGTATACGTTCCGGACTGGCAAAGCCTTTGCCTTCACGCATAAAACGCTGCATCATATCTTCCGGAATAGGAATGACCGTTTCTACACCGTCACGCAATACCGTCACATTATTTGCTTCCACTACTTTACGGAAACTTGCCTGATCCAAACGATCCAGCTCTTCGTTATTCGCTTTCAATAGAATATCGCCGTCCTGAAAACCTATTTCCTGGAAAGCTTCACTATAGTACATGCCATACTGCATATTCTTCAGAGGCAGATAAGTTTCGCCCCAGGTGTAAAGTACCATCGAATAGATAAACAAAGCCAGCAGGAAGTTGAATAAAACCCCTGCAATCATGATCATCAAACGCTGTCCGGCAGGTTTGGAACGAAATTCATACGGTTTGGCAGGCTGCGACATCGCTTCCTTGTCCATACTTTCATCGATCATACCCGATATCTTGCAATAACCGCCCAAAGGCAACCAGCCGATACCATATTCTGTTTCACTGTTCTTCGGCTTGAATTTAAACAACGAGAACCAAGGATCAAAGAAAAGATAAAATTTCTCCACCCGGACCTTGAAAATACGGGCAAAGATAAAATGTCCGAACTCATGTACGAGGACCAATATCGATAAGCTCAGGATGAGCTGTAGCGCCCTAATTAAAAATGTCTCCATCTATTTATTTGTCTGTATTAATTTATTTCATTTTTACTCATATAATCTTTCCCGGTTTACGATCCGGCTATCGTTTTCATAACCTCTGCCGCCACCCGGCGTGCTTCGGTATCTGTTGCCACATAATCCTCATAAGCTGGTGTAGCTATGAAAGATGCCTTTTCCATTGTCTTTTCAATCACATCGCTCATTTGCAGGAACCCGATCTCATCCCGCAGAAATGCCGCGACCACGATCTCGTTGGCTGCATTCAAAATACACGGCATATTTCCCCCCGTACGGATCGCTTCGAAGGCGAATGCCAGGTTACGGAAACGCTTCATGTCGGGTTCTTCGAATGTCAGCGTGGAATATTGGTTAAAATCCAACCGGGGTGCTTTACTTGTCAAGCGCTTCGGATAGGAGAACGCGTAACTGATCGGTAACTTCATATCCGGAATGCCCAACTGGGCTATCACAGCACCGTCTTCAAACTGTACCATAGAATGAATGACCGACTGCGGATGTACCACGATCCGGATCTGTTCGGGTGTCACGCCAAACAACCATTTGGCTTCAATCATTTCAAAGCCTTTATTCATCATGGAAGCCGAATCGATCGTGATCTTTGCTCCCATACTCCAGTTCGGATGTTTCAATGCCTGGTCTTTGGTTACTAAGGCCAGTTCTTCCATCGTTTTCGTACGGAACGGACCGCCGGATGCAGTAAGCAAAATCTTCTCCACCTGATTCTCCCATTCTCCCGCTAAACACTGGAAAATGGCAGAATGTTCAGAATCGACCGGCAAGACCGGTATTTTATGCTCTGTAGCCAGCGAAGTGATCAACTCACCCGCCACGACCAACGTTTCTTTATTTGCCAATGCAATTGCCTTTCCTGCCTTAATGGCGGCAATTGTCGGTTTCAGTCCGGAATATCCGACCATGGCAGTCAATACCATATCGATCGGTTCCGACTGTACCACCTGTGCAATTGCATCCGAACCCGCCCATACCTTGATCGGCAGATCTTCCAAAGCCTCTTTCAGCTCGGGATATTTCTGTTCGTTGGCAATTACAACCACTTCGGGCATATATTTACGTGCCTGATTAATCAGTAAATCTACCTGGTTGTTGGCGGTCAAAGCATACACTTCGAACAAGTCGGCATGCTCGCTGACCACTTCCAGGGCCTGTGTCCCTATCGAACCGGTAGAACCTAATATGGCTAAAGTCCTTTTCATCGATTTAAAAAGCTATATATTCTTCAGGATTGACCGGAATACCTTTATACCACAACTCGAAATGGAGATGCGGGCCGGTAGACAGTTTCCCCGTGTTTCCCACCAAAGCGATCGCTTCGCCGGCCACCACGTGGTCGCCAATCTCTTTCAGCAATAATTCATTATGTTTATAAACGGAAAGGAATCCGTTTTTGTGTTGCAACTGGATCACATTCCCGAAATTGGGATCAAATCCGGTAAATACCACCGTACCGTCCAAGGTCGCCAATACGCTTTCTTTCGGAGCAGCCACGAGGTCTACGCCGAAATGACGGGCATCCGCTTCATAATGTGAAGACACCACACCGTTGACAGGCTTGTAGAAAAAGATGCCGTCGGTAGGAACCGGATTCGGATTCAGCACCGTCAGGTTATATTTTTCTTCTTCCTCAAAACTCTTGACAAACTTTTCTTCCGATTTGCTGCGGGGGATTTCGTAGTTTGCATCCACATGCGCCAGGGAATCGATCTGACGGATAGAATCCAGCTCGATCGTACCGGACAGGATACCGGCTACATTCTCCAGATAAAGCGACTGGATAGACATCATCCGCTCCAGCGAATCAGCACGCAGTGCATTCTGCATAATTTCTTTACGTATTTCTACATCCAGGTAGCCCGGCAAATAGTTTCGTATCGGCGTTTTAATGATGATCAGCGAGGTGATGCCCACCAACATAAAAGCGAACAGGGCAAGCGTAAGAAATGCGGAAAGTTGTGACAAACGGAAAGACCATACTTCTTCCAGCGTCGTTTCATTGAAAAAAGACAGCTTGTATTTGAACCTGATCCGGTGCCAGAATGATTTCTTATTGTTCTTTCGTTGTTTTCGTGCCATGTTTTTATGTTAAAACGCAAAAGTAACAAAAACCGTATCGACACGGGCATTGTTTACTCTAATTAACGTTATTATAAATCAAGCAGACCTTCGGGAACGGAAACCCGGAGTGTTTTGTTTTCATGATCTGCAGAAGTTATCAACTCTTCGGCAGCGGGAAGGAGTATTTCGTTGCCTTTATGGTCGATCTGCAAAAGAACGTTGATTGTCGTTTCATCCACATCAGTGATCTTACCCAGTTCCCCGTGTAGCTCATCGATAACGGTATATCCGATAAAACTGTCCCACGACATATCGCCTACCAGGTCGTCTTCTCCCACATCCTCTAACGGGAAAAAGACTTCACGGTTCGTAAAATCGCGGGCGGCCTTCTCGTCGTTTACATTCTCCAGCTTCACCAACATCACCGTGTCGGTCTTATACCGGTAGTCCTCAATAAAGAACGGAACCAGTATACCATCTATCTCGCAAACGATACAAGGGTCTTCTACATCATCAAACAAGTCGCAGTTCGTCACCAGCGAAATCTCTCCCTTGATCCCGTGAGGTTTGGCAAACTGCCCGATCTTAAAAACTTCTTCTTTTCTTATCATAACAGAGGTTGTCAGAGCCGGGTAATACGGGCTCCTATGCTATTCAAACGTTTATCGATATTCTGATATCCGCGGTCGATCTGGTCGATATTATGGATATGGCTGGTTCCTTCCGCACTCATGGCTGCTATCAACAGGGCTATACCGGCACGGATATCCGGTGAAACCATATTGGAACCACGCAGTTTGAAACGGTTACCCAAACCGATCACCGTCGCACGGTGCGGGTCACAAAGGATAATCTGTGCTCCCATGTCGATCAGCTTATCCACAAAGAACAGACGGCTTTCGAACATCTTCTGATGAATCAACACGCTACCTACGGATTGCGTCGCAACGACCAGGAGGACACTCAGCAAGTCAGGTGTCAATCCCGGCCAGGGAGCATCGGCAATGGTCATGATAGAGCCGTCGATGAAAGTATCTATTTCGTATGAATCGTGCGTTGGGATATGAATATCGTCACCAACCTGTTCAACAGAGATACCCAGGCGACGGAATGACTCGGGAATGATTCCCAGCATATCATATCCGGTATTTTTTATGATGATGTCTGATCCGGTCATGGCTGCCATACCGATAAAACTACCGACCTCGATCATGTCCGGCAAAATAGTATGGGCAGTTCCTCCCAGGGCATCGACACCTTCGATGGTCAGCAGGTTTGAACCTACTCCCGATATCTTTGCTCCCATCCGGTTGAGCATGGATGAAAGTTGCTGCAAATAGGGTTCGCAAGCTGCGTTATAAATGGTGGTAGTACCTTCTGCCAGCACGGCTGCCATGAGGATATTGGCCGTACCGGTTACCGAAGCTTCGTCCAGCAGCATGTAAGCACCCTTGAGACGCTCCGCTTCGATCTCGTACAACTGGCGTTCGGCATCGTAGCTAAAGCAGGCGCCGAGCTTCTGTATACCGACAAAATGCGTATCCAAACGACGGCGTCCGATCTTGTCGCCCCCCGGCTTCGGGATCAATGCCTTGCCGAAACGTGCCACCAACGGACCGACGATCATAACCGAACCACGCAACGATCCGCTTTTACGCAGGAAGTCGTCCGTATTCAGATAATCCAGATCGATGTTATCGGCCTGAAATGTGTAGGTATCGGCAGCCGGATGTTCCACTTTCACCTGCATGTCGCGCAAAAGCTGAATGAGGTTGTTTACATCCAGGATATCGGGTACATTGTGGATCGTTACTTTCTCTGAAGTCAGCAAAACAGCACAGATCACCTCCAAGGCCTCATTTTTGGCACCTTGCGGAGTAATCTCGCCGGATAACTTATAGCCACCTTCTATAACAAATGAACTCATCGGCTTTTACGGGGATAATTCTTTTTGTTTGTATTATTTCGTGCCAGGATATCACGGCTTTCCACTAGTTTATGAACTTCTTCATCCAGCACGATCTGTCCCTCCGATAATTCATCGAGGTCCTTAAAAATCTTACGGTCGTCCACTGATTCTTTATTCCAGGTAAGGAAAGATTTCTTCATCTGGGTAGCCAGCAACTTGATAAGTTGATCTTTCTCAATGCCCGGCTCCAGCTCCGTAGCCTTACGGATCATCAGCTCCAACGTTTTACCGTAATGACGATAACGGATACGGTTGTTATTATACGGGATACGCGGAGGGCGGGCATACAGATTTTCCTTCTTTACAATTTCGTAGGGATAATCGATATCCAGCTTAAAATCTGACATGATAGCCAGATGATCCCATAGAATGTGTTTAAAGTCGTTTACATCACGCAGATGGGGAAACATATTTCCCATGATGTTAATTATAGTATTGGCACAACGTTTACGTTCTTCTCTGTCCTCTATTGCCACACAATAGTCTACCATGTTCTGAATATTGCGTCCGTATTCGGGCATAGCCAATTTCTTCTCTTCTGTATTATATTTCATTATCATATTCGTTTATTCGGCAAATGTACTTATTTTAATTGATTTACACAAGATGTCCCTATACCTGCATTAAGAGGTATAGGGACAAAACCTATCAGCTAAACAAATATTATTTATTCAGATTGACTATTTACTTTGACAACTGGTTGATCACGGACTGGTTTGCTTTCTTCACGGCAGCTTCGTTGATCTTGATTTCTTTGCGGTCGTAGGTCATTAAGCCATTTACTTCACCTTCCACATCGGTGGTCTGTGTATAAACGGCAGCAGAGAAACCACGGTCAACCATACCTTTCAGTTCATTAGCATACTTTACATATTCAGCTGTCACCTCATCTCTGTTCTTAAACTGCACATATCCCCAGTTACGTTTATTCCACCACAAATGGTTTTCTAAAGGTAAACCGATGCCTCCGTATTCACCTAATACGGTCACCCGCTGCGGATCATACAGGAACATGCTCGGCCCCGGATAGTTATGCAAGTCGAGGATATCCCCACAAGCACGATGGTTACCACCACTGGCTGGATTTACCAGGCGGGAAGGATCGTACCCCTTTGTCCATTCGGTCACTTTTTCCGTATCGAACTGTCCCCATGCTTCATTGAAAGGAACCCATACGACTACGGAAGGATGAGACACACACAGATCCATAATCTCTTTCCATTCCTGATAATAGTTTGCCACAGAAGCTGCAGAACGATTCTTATCCGTACCACCGTTATATGTATGAGGAGCCCAGTGGTTTCCCATATCACCGCTCGGCATATCCTGCCAAACCAGGATACCTTCTTTATCGCAATGATAATACCAGCGTGACGGTTCCACCTTCACATGTTTACGGATCATATTGAATCCCCACTCTTTTGTTTTAATGATATCATAAAGCAATGCCTCGTCGGTCGGAGCTGTATACAATCCGTCAGGCCACCATCCCTGGTCTAGCGGACCATAGTGGAACAAATTTTTATTATTCAACTGCATACGCATAACACCGTTAGCATCTCTCTTTGCTGAAATTTTACGGAAAGCAGTATATGATTTCACGTTATCCAGGACTTTACCATCCTTTACCAGAGAAACCTTCATATCATACAGATACGGATTGGAGGTATCCCAAAGCGTAGGATTCTGTACAGCCAGACGAAGTTCTTTCCCTTGAATACCTTTTGCTGAAGCAACGACCTGTCCCTTATCGAGAAGATTAACCTCTACAATAGATGTATTACAAGGAACAGATGTACCGACTGTTACATTCATCGTTCCATTATCGATATTCGGGATTGACTTCACAGAAGTAATATGATTGGTCGCCACCGGTTCCAACCATACGGTCTGCCAGATTCCGGTCACAGGCGTGTACCAGATACCTTCCGGATTGGAAGTTTGTTTTCCTCGTGGTTGATATCCCTTATCACTCGGGTCCCAAACACGTACAACCAGTTTCTGGTTATTCTTGCCATTCAAGTAAGGGGTGATGTTGAAAGAGAACGGAGTAAATCCACCCTGGTGGGAACCGATCAGAATATCATTGATAAACACATCCGCTTTCCAGTCTACCGCCCCGAAATTAAGTACAATATCCTTGTTTTTCCAGTTAGCCGGAACAGAGAATGTCCGTTTATACCACAATTCATTCATATCCCCCACTTCTTTCTGAACCCCCGACAAGGAAGATTCCACAGCAAAAGGAACCAGTATATTTCCATCGAACGACTTTGGTTCAACCTCTCCCTTCGGCTTAATGGCATATTCCCATTCTCCGTTCAAGTTTACCCAATCCGTACGTTCCAGTTGCGGACGAGGATATTCGGGCAATACATTCTTGGGGTTGATTTGTTCCGCCCATTTTGTCTTGATCTTGTCACCCGCCGGCTTCCATTGAGCCTGTGCACACACAGTCAGTGCCAAAGCACAACATACCAATAATGTTTTTTTCATGTTCTTAAATATTAAAGTACGCCTTTTCATGGCATGTAGTTTTTATTGACACAAAGGAACGCTTTTTCAAGCAGAAGGACTTTCAATTTTCCTGCATAAGCTTTCAATAATCATTCAAAATGATCATTGTTTTTTTTTATTTATTAGCTTTGCCTTCGAGAAACACTATCATGATTTGATATGAAGAGAATACCGTTGCTAATCGTCTATATAATGCTATTGTTTATATGTCTGCCGGGAGTTTCTGAAAACTCACATTTCAGGCATTACAACAATAAGCACGGATTATCGCATAATACGGTATATTGCTCACTACAAGACCAGCGGGGATTCATGTGGTTTGGTACGGAAGACGGGCTGAACCGTTTCGACGGACATACATTTAAAATATACAGACATAATTCTTCTCATCCGAACAGCCTGCCGAATGATCATATCGGGAATCTTTTTGAAAGTTCGGACGGAAAAATCTGGGTATTTACTGCCGGAGGTACCTGTTATTACGATTACAAGACAGACACCTTTCAACCGTTTCGGCTGTCTCCCAGACAGAACGTACCGGAATCGTTTTCCGCTGTAACGGAAGACAAAGATCATCATCTCTGGTTCATCGGTTATAACCGGATTGTCCGGTACAACCCATCGGACACTACTTTCCACACCTATCCGGCAGAAAACAATTTCTACCCGGCTCTCATATCTTTGACAGAAGACGGAAATCCTCTGTTCTCTGACCGTCAATCCTTGTATACATACAAATCCGAAACTGACAATTTTCAGAAACACCCTCTTCTGAATGAAGAACAGATCGACAATCAGACCATCATACAGGCTATCTGCCAGATTCCAGACTTAGGTATTCTGGCAGGAACCAACCAAGCCGGACTACTGCTGTATAAATACCAGGACCGGAGTGTGATAAACATCATTCCGGAAATACAGGTACGTGCCATCACCCCATTCAGTACAATGACTTATTGGATCGCATCCGAATCAGGCATCTACATTTATAATATACTAGATCAGACGGTAACTAACCTGCGAAAATCCTTAACAAACGAATATGCCATCGCTGACAATGCCGTTTATTCACTGACCCGTGACCGTGAAGGAGGCATGTGGGCTGGTTCTTTCTTTGGAGGCATCAGTTACCTGCCGAAAGAATATAATCGGTTCAACTATTTCATCGGAGGAAAGACACATCCCCAGTTACCCGGAAACGCAATCCGTGAAATCGTACCGGACCAATATGGCAATCTATGGCTGGGGACAGAAGATAACGGCATCAACTGTTACAATCCTCAAAACGGACAAATAACAAATTATTCATACAACAATCCGAATCATCTCCTGTCAGCCACCAATATCCATGGACTGCTGGCCGACGGTAATCAATTATGGGTAGGTACATTCAATAAAGGGATCGACGTACTGGATATCCCGACCGGCAGGATCATCAAACATTATTCACGCGAAAACACAAATAATACCCTGAATAACAATTTCGTTCTTTGCTTCTGCAAAACAAAGAATGACGAATTTCTGATAGGAACCGGCAGCGGGATATTGTCTTACGACAGGCAGAAAGAAAGTTTTACACAATGGAATACTATCTACACCCTGACCAGACAGATATTTGAAGACAGTCGCGGAGATATATGGGCTGCTACCTCCAACGGTATTTACCATTACCTGCGTGAAAAGAATAAAACAGAGCAGTACAACACCGATATCAACAAACCACAGAGCATCGGCAGCAATAACACGACATCCGTTTTTGAAGATTCAAAAGGCAGGATATGGATCACTACCGTTAATGGATTATCCCTGTTCAACCGGGAGACCAAATCGTTCAACCGGATCACAGCCGAAGACGGATTACCCAGTAACATCATTTACCGGATCGTTGAAGACGATTCTCATAATTTTTGGTTATCCACAGCGAACGGACTGGTAAAGTTCAATCCGGAAACTTACGGGATGCAAATCTTCACCTATAAGGACGGGCTGCATGAGACACAGTTCAACTACAGTTCTTCCTACCAGGCCCCCGACGGAACAATTTATATGGGGACCATTAACGGGATGCTGTCATTCAATCCGTCCCGGTTCAAAGAAGATATATTCACCCCTCCTATGTATATCACCGGAATCGACCTTCCTGATAATGAAGCAAACAAGCATAACCTCACCTCCTCTTCTATCGAAGACAGGAAAGTTTTAAAATTACCTTACGATGCTTCTACTTTTACTCTGTCGTATATAGCCCTCAGCTATACTTCACCGGATGCAATCCGCTATGCCTACAAACTGGAAGGTGTCGATAAAGACTGGATCTATATGAATCAGAATAAAAACGTCACATTTGCCAATCTCTCTCCCGGAAAATACACTTTCAAAGTGAAATCGACCAACAGCAGTGGCATATGGCAGGATAACGAACAATCGTTACGGATCATCATCACCCCGCCTTTCTGGGCTACCGGTTGGGCTTTTCTAGTCTACGCCCTGATTATTGTTATCTGCATCGTCCTCTTTTATAATTACAAGAAAACAAAACTGGAAGAGAAACACCGTATAAACCAGGATTTGTTCGAAAGTAAAAAAGAAAAAGAACTATACGATGCCAAAATTCAGTTCTTTACTTTTATCACGCATGAAATACGGACACCGCTAACCCTCATCAAAGCCCCATTGGAAAAGATCATCAAATCGAACGACGGCAACCCGTCGACCAGGGAGAATCTGCAAATCATAGAAAAAAATACGCAACAGTTATTGAATCTGAGCAACCAGTTACTCGATTTCCGGAAAACGGAAAGCCGTGGATTCAAACTGAATTACGTAAATACGGACATCCCCCTTTGGCTTCATACAATCCTACAACCTTTCCTCCCTGTTATGGAGCATGAGGATAAAACATTTGCCTGCGACATTTCCGATGAAACATTTTCCGCCTTTATCGATCGGGAGGCTTTCTCCAAGATAATGAATAACCTGCTGACCAATGCCATAAAATATTCAGACAAGTATCTCGCTCTGCAATTACAGATACAGGAGGACAAGAACGAATTTATCATTTCCGTAACTAATGACGGCATGCTTATACCTGCCACTGAAAAAGAAAATATCTTCACTCCTTTCTACCGCTTGAAAGAAACAGAACACCAACAGGGAAGCGGTATCGGTCTTTCTCTCGCCCGTTCGTTGGCCGAATTCCACAATGGTTCACTTACCTATACTCAGACTCCGGAAAGAATGAACCGGTTCACACTTACCTTACCCAAAAAGCAGGAAGACTGTTATTTATTATCATCCGAAAAGAATACGGAAAATACTGTCGTTGATAATGACGACGATAGAGATACAGCAAAACCGGCAGTCCTGATCGTAGAAGACCAGGAAGATATGCGCCGGTTCATTGCGAAAGAGCTGGCAGAAACATACCGGGTCTGGGAAGCAGCCAACGGAAAAGAGGCTGTTACTCTTTTAAAAGATCATACGGTCAACCTGATCATCAGTGATGTCATGATGCCTGTTATGGATGGTTTTGAACTATGCAACAGAGTCAAGAACGATATCGACTACAGCCATATTCCCTTCATTCTGCTGACTGCCCAGCATAATCTGCAATCCCGGTTAAAAGGGTTGAATAACGGGGCTGATGCCTATATGGAAAAGCCTTTCTCGATAGAATTGCTGGTTGCCCAGGTCGCCAACTTGCTGAAAAGCCGGGAAATGCTGACCAAAACATATAAAGAAACTCCGGCAACTCCGGCAACCACATTGGCTGTCTCCACAGTTGATGATCTTTTCCTCCGTAAACTCAGCAATTATCTGGAAGAACATATCACCAACGAAGCGATGGGTGTAGAAATGCTGGCCACGGAAATGGGAATGAGTACATCCAGCCTGTACCGGAAAGTAAAAGGGCTATCGGGCCTGTCCCCGGTCGACTTTATCAAAGTAACCCGATTAAAAAAAGCGGTCCAGCTTATGGAAAAAGGAGAAAGCCGCATCAACGAAATAGCATTCCAAACCGGTTTTTCTTCGCCGGCTTATTTCTCAACCTGTTTCCAGAAGCAGTATGGGAAAACCCCGTCAGAATTTATGAAAGAATAATTCTTCCTATAAATACAGTCTATCGCCTCATAGATATTATCCATCAGATAAGTTTGGCAAGGGTAAACGAATAAGCGAACTTTGCTACAGAATCATGTAGTGTTATAAATAATAGGTAATAATTTAGTCAAAAGGAGGGCGATAAGGGATACGCCGTGAGATGGTGCAAAGTTCCATCATAACTAAGAGAAGAGGGTTAATCCCGGGAGTCCTTCCCGGGATTAATTTTTTATACTATATTTGTGCGTACAAATCACACCTGATAAAACACTAAAAATATGAGAACACAAATTTCCCTGCTTCTAATCGCCTGTTTTTGTAGCCTTACATGCCTGGCACAAAATGAGTTCGACAAATACTTCACCATCAAAAGCCTGCGGATAGATTTCGCATTAAGCGGAAATACACAGTTCCAGGCAGCAGCCATACAGCAACTGCGGGAAGAACCTGTATGGGGAGGTCCCGTGAAAAATTTGATCGACAAATTCAATTACGGAGGGTATTATGTCAATATATATGACAAATCAAATAACGAATTGATCTATTCGCGCGGCTTCAACACACTTTTTGAAGAATGGCGTAGCACAGAACAAGCTAAAACGGAAACTCAATCATGGATAAACAGTATCTCAGTGCCCTATCCGAAAACAACAGTCGTTGTCGAAATCACAGCACGCGACAAAGCGGATATGCAATTTCATTCCCTGTTAAAAATGGATATCGACCCGACCAGTATTTTTATCGACCGAGGTAAACTGAAAGACAATAAAGTGACTCAAATCCAATATAAAGGAGATTCTAAAGAAAAGGTCGACTTGGTCTTCATTGCAGAAGGTTACACCGCAGACGATCAGGAAAAATTTGTAGCCGATGCAAAGAAGTTCACTGAAACATTATTTCAGACACCACCCTATACTACACGCCGGGAAGACTTTAATGTATGGGCTGTAAATCTCATTTCAGAAGATAAAGGAACCGATATTTCCGGCAAAGGTATTTACAAGAACACGGCTTTGAATTCCGGATATTACACATTCGGAGTCGACCGCTATCTAACGACACCGGATATGAAATCCATCCGCGATGCCGTATGGAATGTTCCCTGCGATGCTATATTCCTGCTAGTCAATACGGACACATACGGCGGAGGCGGCATGTATAATTTCTATGCAATGGGAACAGCTGATAACGAAAAAACGCAGCATGTTTTCGTCCATGAGTTCGGACATAGTTTCGCCGGACTGGCAGACGAGTATTTCTCTTCCGAAGTAGCCTATCAGGATTTCTACAATCTGGAATACGAGCCCTGGGAACCCAATATCACCACACTGGTCGATTTTGACAGCAAGTGGAAAGATTTGTTACCCACCAATACCCCTGTTCCAACACCCCTGAACGCTACGTATAAAGACAAGCCCGGTGTATTTGAAGGAGGCGGCTACATATCCAAAGGAATTTACCGACCGATGGATCATTGCATGATGCGCGATTACGCCCCGTTCTGTCCGGCCTGTAGCCGTGCTATTCTTCGAATGATCGATTTTCTATCCGACAGAGACTACTAAAAAAACAGAAGGAGGTATGCCGTTACAACATACCTCCTTCATATCCATATTAACCAAAAGATCCAAAAAATCAATTCATCGGGACTTCCATCAATAAGACTTTCGCATCCTTCAGAACTTCTATTGTAATACTGTCAGTATCATAGAAGCCGGCACCATCCCGCTTGGATAAGGTGGTGTTATTCACCTCCACTTCTCCTTCGATAACGAAAAGATACACGCCTGTCTCTTTTTTATGAAGTTTATACTCCTTGATCTGTCCGGCATCCAATGTCCCCAACGAGAACCAGGCATCCTGATTGATCGCCGCCGGTGTTTCACCGTCTGGTGAAAGGATCAGAGATAACTCATTCTTTTTCAACAAAGGACGTACATCGTAATTGTTGTACTTCGGCTTGGTATTCTCTTCACGTGGGAAAATCCATATCTGCAGAAACTCCAGTTGCTGTTCAGCACTGTCATTAAACTCGCTGTGGAAAATACCCGTACCGGCACTCATCACCTGTATATCTCCCGGAGTAATCGTTTCGCTATTTTGTATACTGTCACCATGCCGCAAATAACCATTCAGCGGTATAGAGATAACTTCCATATTCTTATGCGGGTGTGTATCAAAACCTTCACGCGGTGCAACCGTATCATCATTCAAGACACGCAACTTTCCGAAATGTACTCTTTTAGGGTTGTAATAATTGGCAAAACTAAATGTATGATATGTTTTCAGCCAGCCGTGGTTTGCATATCCGCGAGAGTTCGCCTTATCTACTACCATTTTCATAAAATATTCCTCCTCTTTAATTCACATATATAACATTTGAGCCATTGAAAAAGTTCCGGCATCCCCCCTCACTCTATAATACCCCTTTTTATTCGTATGAAAAATGGTTATATATAAAACATATCTGAACAGAATTCAGTACTTTTGCACAAAAATTCATCCAGTAAATATTAATCATATGGCAGTTTACTTAAACGATGTATCTAGAACCTTCGGTGAATACCTTCTTATTCCCGGTCTGACTACAAAACAATGTGTGCCAACAAACGTATCTTTAAAAACTTCGCTTGTCAAACACAATGTTGGCGATAAGTCATCTATCGAATTAAATATCCCGTTTGTATCAGCAATCATGCAATCGGTATCCGGTCCGGAACTGGCAATTGAACTCGCCCGCAACGGTGGTCTTTCCTTCATTTTCGGTTCACAGCCTATTGAAAGCCAGGCTGAAATGGTTAGAAGAGTAAAGAAATTCAAAGCAGGTTTTGTTACCAGCGATTCCAATCTGACACCCGAAAACACACTGGCCGACGTGATCGACCTGGTGAACAAGACAGAACATTCCACAATCGGTATCACCGACGACGGAACCCCTAACGGTAAACTGCTGGGGTTGGTTACCAGCCGCGACTATCGTGCAGAAAAAGACGATCCTTCCACAAAAGTAAAAGAATTTATGACTCCTTTCTCCAAGCTGATCGTCGGCGAAGTCGGTATCACGCTGAAAGAAGCCAACCAAATCATCTGGGATCATAAACTGAATACACTTCCGATCATAGACAAAGACCAGAACCTGGCATATTTCGTATTCCGCAAGGATTATGACAGCCACCGCGAGAATCCGAACGAGATATCCGGTGCTGACAAGAAATTGCTGGTTGGTGCAGGTATCAATACCCGCGACTATACGGAACGCGTCCCTGCCCTGGTTGAAGCCGGTGTGGATGTATTGTGTATCGACTCTTCAGACGGTTATTCCGAATGGCAATATGAAACACTGAAATGGATCAAGAAGGAATATGGCGACAAAGTAAAGGTCGGAGCCGGAAACGTGGTAGACAGAGAAGGATTTTTATATTTGGTAGAAGCTGGAGCTGATTTTATCAAAGTCGGTATCGGCGGCGGCTCCATCTGTATCACACGTGAACAGAAAGGTATCGGGCGCGGACAGGCTACAGCCCTGATCGATGTTGCGCAAGCTCGCGACGAATACAAGGAAAAGACAGGCATTTATATTCCTATCTGTAGTGACGGTGGTCTGGTACACGATTATCACATGGTACTGGCATTGGCAATGGGTGCTGACTTCTTGATGATGGGACGTTATTTTGCCCGTTTCGACGAATCACCTACAAAGAAACTGCGTATCGGAAATAATTTCGTAAAAGAATATTGGGGAGAAGGTTCAAACCGTGCCCAAAACTGGCAACGTTACGATATGGGAGGAACTGCTTCACTGAAATTTGAAGAAGGTGTAGACAGTTACGTTCCTTATGCCGGTAAGATGAAAGACAATCTGAATCTGACGTTAGGCAAGATCAAATCAACTATGTGCAGTTGTGGTGCTATCACAATCCCCGCTTTGCAGAGAAGTGCTAAGATTACATTGGTTTCCTCAACAAGTATCGTAGAAGGCGGTGCACACGATGTAATCCTGAAAGAACAGAATTAATCAATCATATCTGATAAATTCAATCCCCCAACCGTAAACTTCCGGATAAAAAGTTTACGGTTGGGGAATTTTGTACCATAAAGCTTACCTAATATAATACCTGATACCTTTGCTTGCCATTCACTTTGTAAGATAAATGGAGAATTTCCATTAACCACTCTCAATATGTTAGCCCAAACAATCAAACAAAAACCATTTGTATTCATTTTCCCTCGTGAGAAACGGATATTTTGAAAACAGACGTGAATATCTCCTATAAAACCTAGAGAAAACAGGGGTAAAATAACATTCTGTCAAAATGATATTAAATGATATCACTAGAAATCAAATATTTGAATATCTTTGAGGAGGATAAAGTCGTTCAAGAGTCGCTAGTATATGAAAAGGAGAAAGAAGAAAAGAAATACCAAACAGAATGCCGTTGTTGCTTTTTACGAAAAGAACAACAGATGGCCTATGCTTACATCAAAAAATGAAAAAGAGAGACATTTGGCTGAATGGATTATCAGATATAGATTTATCAGAAATCATACTCCGGAAAAGCTTACAGAAAAACAGATCCAATTAATCGACAGGATCGACGTAGAGAAGACTCAGAAAAAGGAAGAACAGTGGTTGACTAATTACGAGAATGTAAAGGAATTTATAGAAAGAGAAAAGCGATGGCCTTCCAACAAAACAACAGACCCGGAAGAACTCAGGCTTTTCCACTGGTGTCTGGCACAACGGATCACCAGAAAAAACACGCCTAAATACAAACTAAATAAAAAACGTATCAAATTGTTGGATGCTATCGGCTTTCGCTGGGATTCATATACATCGAGAAGGACATGGAAGGAATCTTTCGATCTGGTGAAGGAGTTCTATAACAATACGGGGCACTGGCCTGTCCACACTAAAGATCCGGAAGAAACGAAACTGGCCAAATGGTGCAGCAAAATGAGGGCTTACAAAAATCAGACGGACACAAGCGTCACGCTGACTTCCAGACAGATCAAAAAATTGAATGATCTGGGCTTCGACTGGACCGGCAGTTATGGCAACAACGGACGTTCTCCGGAGCGGGTCAACAGAATATGGATCGAAAGATATCACGAATTTTGTGAATTCACAGCAAGCAAAAAAAGATACCCCCGTGTCAAATCCGAAGATCCGATAGAAGAATCTCTATACTCGTGGTGGATGAGAATGGCTTATCTGAAAAGAAGAAACAAACTCAGCAGCGAACGTATCCATTTGCTTGATTGCATCGGTTTCAGATGGGGAAAAGGAAGTGAAGAATAAAAACAAAAAAAAGGTTTGAAAAATGAATTTCAAACCTTTCTTGTTGTTCTACCAGGGCTCGAACCTGGAATTTCAGGACCAGAATCTGACGTGTTACCATTACACCATAGAACAGTTTTTGTAGCTTCGAGTAGTATGTTTCTCGATTACGGGTGCAAAGATACGGACATTTTTTATTCTTGCAAATATTTTGCAAAAAAATTTCATCAAAATAAACATTTTTCTTTTTCTCCTGTTTTGAAATTACAGGGTTTATACATATATTAAAGAGAGAAAGGATGCAGATAATAAATTAAGGAGTATATTTGCAACTTCGAAAATTATTCAATAAAAAATAAATGGATCAAACAAACGAATTAGTAAAAACAATTGTAGAAGGCCTGCAAGATAAAAAAGGCAAAAATATTGTAACCGTAGATTTAACCCAGATACCCGGAGCGATTTGCCAATACATGGTGATCTGTGAAGGTAGCACCCCCACCCAAGTGTCGGCCCTATCTGATTCAGTATGGGATTTTGCACGTAGAGAGGCTGGAGAAAAGCCATTGTCTGTTGACGGCAACCAAAGTGCCGAGTGGATAGGAATGGATTATGGCACGGTTCTTGTACACATATTCTTACCGGAACAACGCGAGTTCTATAATCTGGAAACACTGTGGTCGGACGTTAAAGTCACGCAGATACCGGATCTCGATTAAGCCGGGTTAATATTATCGAATTCAAAGTATGGAAAATAAAAACGACATGTTTAATAAAGCGCCGAAGAACAATAAGCCTAAAATGTTCCGGTTTAACCTGTATTGGATGTACGGGCTAATATTCATAATGCTTTTTGCGTTATACCTGACAAACGACTCCTCGGCATCGAAAGAGCTGGGATGGACTGAATTCCAAAAGCTGGCTCAGGAGAATGTGTTTGACAAAATGGTTGTCTACAACAAGAAAAATCTGGTTGAAGCCACCGTTAAAAGCGGAAAGAAAGGATTGGTATTTAAAAGTGACAGCACTGCACTGGGGACTAACCCGAAAGTATACGTAAAGATACCATCTGCAGACAAATTTTCCGATTTTTACGATAAAGCGGTGACAGATAATCATGTCGACACACAAGTGCGCTTCGAAGAAGGAGATGATGCCATATGGAACTTTTTGGTTTCTTTCGGACCGATCATCCTGATCATTGCCGTATGGATTTTCCTGATGAGAAGAATGTCCGGCGGTGCAGGCGGTGGTCCAGGTGGAGTATTCAGTGTCGGCAAAGCGAAAGCACAACTCTTTGACAAAGATAATGACCGGAAAGTGACATTTAAAGATGTAGCAGGTTTGTCAGAGGCCAAACAGGAAGTGGAAGAAATCGTTTCGTTCCTCAAAAATCCTGAAAAATATACGGAACTGGGTGGTAAAATTCCGAAGGGAGCTCTCTTGGTAGGTCCTCCGGGAACAGGTAAAACGTTGCTGGCAAAGGCTGTAGCAGGTGAAGCGGATGTTCCGTTTTTCTCACTGTCGGGTTCAGACTTCGTTGAAATGTTTGTCGGCGTGGGTGCATCACGTGTTCGTGACTTGTTCCGCCAGGCTAAAGAGAAGTCGCCTTGCATCGTGTTCATCGATGAAATTGATGCCGTAGGTCGTGCCCGTGGCAAAAACGTAAACATGAACAGTAACGACGAGCGTGAGAATACCCTGAACCAGTTGCTGACAGAAATGGACGGTTTCGGTTCAAACAGCGGTGTGATTATCCTGGCAGCAACCAACCGCGCCGATATTCTGGATAAGGCTTTACTGCGTGCAGGACGTTTCGACCGTCAGATCCATGTGGAATTGCCCGACCTGAATGAACGTAAAGAAATATTCGGCGTACATTTACGCCCGATCAAAATAGACGAAAGTGTCGATGCTGAATTTCTGGCTCGCCAGACTCCGGGATTCTCAGGTGCCGATATTGCCAATGTTTGTAATGAAGCAGCCTTAATCGCAGCCCGTAGCGGAAAGAAATTTGTACAAAAAGAAGATTTCATGAATGCTGTAGACCGTATTGTCGGCGGTCTGGAAAAACGGACTAAAATAACTACAGCTGACGAACGCAACAGCATCGCCAACCACGAAGCCGGACATGCCACATTGAGCTGGCTGCTTGAACATGCCAACCCGTTGGTAAAGGTAACGATTGTACCGCGAGGTAAAGCTCTTGGAGCTGCCTGGTATCTGCCGGAAGAACGTCAGATCACTACGCGCGAACAATTGCTCGACGAAATGTGTGCAACACTGGGCGGACGTGCTGCCGAAGAATTGTTCCTCGGTAAGATCTCGACCGGTGCATCCAACGACCTGGAGCGTGTAACCAAACAGGCATATGCCATGGTGGTTTATTTCGGTATGAGTGATAAACTTCCGAACCTGAATTATTACGATTCAACCGGTCAGGACTGGGGATTCACTAAACCATACAGTGAAGAGACATCCCGCATGATCGACCAGGAAGTACAAAAGATCATCAACGAACAATATGAACGTGCAAAGAAAATCCTGTCAGAAAATGCAGAAGGACACAACCAACTGGCACAGGTTCTACTCGAACGGGAAGTGATCTATACGGAAGATGTGGAGCATATCTTTGGTAAACGGGCCTGGATCTCACGCTCACAGGAAATCCTGGAGCTACAGGAAAAGGCGAATAATGAGAAACAGGCTTCCGACGATAAAAAGCCGGAAGATACAGACTGCCAATCAACCGATAATAAGGTCCAGGCTGTTACAGCGAATGTCAGTGAGACTGACAATATTGCCTGACAAACATTTATCCGATAAATAAAAAGAGACCGGACAGTATTCTTCAAGAAAGAACTGCCCGGTCTCTCTGTATATATTTAGATTTATTCTTTATCTTTGCACGAAAAATAAATCAACAAACGAACAAAACGATACAGTATTGAAAAATCTGATAAAACGGGCGCTTACCGGTATAATTTTCGTTGCGATCCTAGTGGGAGCTATTTGCTACCATCCAATCTCTTTCCTTGTTGTATTCGGCTTAATTACCGGATTGACTTTATGGGAATTTTACGGTTTAGTGAAACATTATGAAGAGGCCTCCATCAAACGGACTATATCTTCATTGGGAGGGGCTTATTTATTCGCTGCCACTTTTGCCTACACCAACCAACTGGCCGACGGTGTAGTCTTCCTGCCTTATCTCCTATTCCTTATATATACACTAGTTGCCGAATTATACTACAAAGCCCCGAACCCGATCAATAACTGGGCATTTACCATTTTTGCACAGGTCTATTGTGCCGGGACATTTTCGATGCTGAACTTTATAGCAGCCCTGCCGGATACTCCGGGGCAGATCGTTTATTCTCCATTATTTATTATGGCTATTTTCATTTTCATCTGGTTGAACGATACCGGAGCCTATCTGGTCGGTTCGATGATCGGGAAGAGGAAATTGTTTGAACGAATTTCCCCTAAAAAGTCATGGGAAGGATTCTTCGGAGGCCTGGCTGTCGTATTGAGTGCTTCACAAGCACTGGCATGGTATGCACCGGAAGTAAGCTGGTACAATTGGCTGGGATTATCAGCTACCGTTGTCCTGTTCGGCACCTGGGGAGATTTGATCGAATCGCTGTTGAAACGCACACTGGGTGTAAAAGACTCGGGGAACGTACTCCCCGGCCACGGCGGAATGCTCGACCGGTTCGACAGCCTGATGCTGGCTGCCCCTGCCGCCTACATTTATATAGAACTATTTATTCGAAATTAAACGTCAGCGAAACCATACGGGAAGTCGCTTTCGATAATGCATTCGGATATTTGATAAGATCTTTATCCGTCAGGTCACTACGGTCTTTCTGTAGCAGGTCGACCAGTCCGAAACTAAACTTCAATTCAGGACAGAGCTTGAAGAACGGCAGGTAAATATCACATCCTATACCGAATTCCAAACCAAAATCGGCCCCTTTCAATAAGACCGGCATTCCTTTCTTACGTCCGAGGTCCATTGCTCCGAATATACCGCCAATCAGATAAGGACGATAGTTATTCAAACGGAGGGCTGAATATTTCACACTCAGAGGAAAGCTCAGGATCGTGGAACGAACAGAAGTAGTGAACTCTTCGCCGGTAGCTTGTTCGCGGAACAGAAACTTTTTATCTCCGAAATGCACCGTAGGTATAAAACGCAGATTAAAATAAGGATTCAGATACATATCCCCTATCACACCGACACTGAATCCGGGTGAATAACTGGGAATTTCAGCAAACCATGTCTCACCGTCGGTTGCCACACCGGTATTGGTCAATAACAAATCCTGCGCATGCAATCCGACATGGAATCCCAAATGAACCCACTTCAAGTCGGCATACGGCTGATTCTTAACCTTCTCTTTCTGTGCCATCACACCAGGAATGGCAAGACTACATATCAATAATAAAAATAATAGACGTCTCAACTCTCAATCAATTTTGAATAATAACGAAAAAGATCAGAACTTATTGCAGAAATACAAATAAAACTCTATTTTTGCACCAACTAATAGTTATCAATTTAAACGTTTAAGAAAATGGCTTATTTAATTAGTGAAGATTGTATTGCTTGTGGTACTTGCATCGACGAGTGTCCGGTAGGAGCAATTTCGGAAGGTGATATCTATCATATCGATCCTGAAATGTGTACAGATTGTGGCACTTGTGCTGACGCTTGTCCTACAGAAGCAATTCATCCGGCTTAAACCGCAGGAAATAGGCAAACCTGGCAACAGGCTACCTATAAAAGATAACGGACTGTTTTTTCTTTATCAGAAAAACAGTCCGTTATTATTTTTCCCCCTCTTTAGAAATCGATATCCAGCTTTATCTCATCCGAACCATCGTCTGTATTTGTCTCAGCATCCGGGGCCTGTGCTTTTTGATCTTCGGAGTTTCGTTGTTTGATGTAATTGATCACATCATTCATACCCTCCATAAACTTTTCAAAATCCTCCTTATAAAGGAAAATCTTATGTTTCTCGAAAGATACCTGTGTTCCGTTCTTAGGCTGTACCTTTTTACTTTCGGTCACCGCCAGGAACAAATCGTCTTTCAAGTTTTTCTTCACATCCAGATAATAGATCCGCTTACCTGCTTTTATGGCTTTAGAGTACAAAATCTCTTTATCGCCACCTTCAACCTGTATTTTCTTCACCGACTCATCCATATTAGCCAACATTTGTTAAAAACCCACCCAATATTCATAACTTGCTTCAAATATGTGCATTTTTTTTTAAACAACAACTATTTTAACGCATCAAAATATCTCATTTTACGTTTGAAAGTGTAAAATAACGCCTAACACATGTAAAATTAAATAAAGCGAGGCACTTTTATCAAAAGATTGACTACCTTTGCATCCTAATTTATAATAAAGTAGTTCCTTCAAACGATGATCAACAGAATTTTAATCCGCATTAAAGTTTTACAGATAGTTTACTCATTCTATCAAAACGGAAACAATGACCTCAAAGTAGCGGAAAATGAATTGCTTTTCAGCTTACGGAAGTCGTATGACTTATATCACTATTTCCTTCTTCTTATTATCGAAGTCACTAACCTGCAAAGACGGACACTCGACGCTAAAAAAAGCAAGTACATGCCGACTTATGCCGAATTGAACCCCAATACCCGTTTGGTGGATAACCGTTTCACCGCCCAGGTGGCAGAAAACGAAGCTCTCCAAAAATATGTAGCAGAACAAGGGTTGTCATGGGTTAACGACGAAGACTTCATCAAGAATGTATTGGATATAATCCTGGCTTCGGATTTGTACAACGAATATCTGGACAACGAGAACGATTCGTACGAAACAGACAAGGAATTCTGGCGTGCCGTATTCAAAAAGTTAATCTGTGGTAATGAAGTTATCGAAGATTACCTGGAAGACAAAAGCATCTACTGGAACGACGATATCGGAATCGTCGAAACGTTTACATTAAAAACGATCAAGCAATTTGAGGAAAAAAGCGGAAGCAAGCAGAAACTGTTGCCGATGTTCAAAGATCTGGAAGACCAGTCGTTTGCAATTAAACTGTTCCGCCAGTCTTTGTTGAAAGGCGCTGAATATCGCGAACGCATCAACAAGCATATGAAGAACTGGGAAGCTGAACGTATTGCCAATATGGACTTGATCATCATGCAGGTTGCACTGGCAGAGATCATGACATTCCCGTCAATACCTATCAACGTCACACTGAACGAATATATCGACATTGCAAAATATTACAGTACGCCAAAGAGCGGAGTATTTATCAACGGTATATTAGATTCTATCGTATCCGAGTTAAAAAAAGAAAAGGTATTGCTTAAAGACTAATTATTATACTTACATTTGTAGCTAGTCAACTTGGTACAAATTTATAAATGAATATAATTAATTATGAGCTTAGTTAGTATTTTACTTCAGGCTGCCGGAGGCCAGTCACAGTGGTCAGGCATCCTAATGATGGTGGTTATCGTTGCGATCTTCTATTTCTTTATGATCCGTCCGCAACAGAAAAAGCAGAAAGAGATCCAAAAATCGCGTGAAGCGTTGAAAGCTGGTGATAAAGTGATTACAGCCGGAGGTATCTACGGAAAGATTAAAGAAATCGGTGACACTTATATGCTGATAGAAATTTCAGACGGAGTACGTATCCGTGTCGATAAAACTTCTATCTTTGCTTCATCAGAAGACGCACAGCAAAAATAAGGAACAACAAATATGCCGCAGCTTGATAATATAAATCAATCATTCAAGTCTGCCCGGATGAAGATTAATGCTTTTCTGCGTCGTCAGAGATGGAAAGAAGCATTAATCTTTTTCTTTTTTGTACTACTGTCATTAGGCTTTTGGCTATTGCAGAGCCTTCAGCAGGAATACGAAATAGAGATCAACATACCGGTCAGATATAAGAATATCCCACCCGATATTTCTTTTACGGAAACGCCTCCGCAGGAGGTGATTGCTAAAGTAAAAGATAAAGGAAGTGTTCTGCTGAACTATTCCTTCGGGAGATCGTTTGCCCCGATCGAAATGAACATGAAAAATCAGGCAGAGAAAAGCGGCTCTTTATCCATTGCGAAAAAAGCGATTGAGAACGATATCCAAAAACAATTGCTGGCAACCACTTCGCTGGTAGGTTTCGAACCTCAGCACATTGAAGCGCCTTACAGTAAACGCATCAAGAAAGATATCCCGGTGGTTTTCAACGGGACAATCCAGACAAATCCAGGTTTCCACGTATCCGGAAGCATAACGATCTCACCGATGAATATCAGTGTATATGCCAGTGATGTAGTACTGGATACCCTGAACCAGGCTAAAACGGTATTTACTGAAATAAAAAAAGGCAACAAAACAATCACCAAGACGGTACAACTGCAAAAGGTCAGCGAAGCGACTTATGACCCGACGAGCGTTACCATCACGATTCCTATAGAGGAATTTACGGAAAAAACACTGGAAATACCGGTTCTTTGTACGGATTTACCTTCGCACTATACATTGCGTACTTTCCCGTCTGTAGCAAAAGTTACATGCAGTATTCCATTATCCCGGTTCAAGGACTTATCGGAAGACGCATTTGAGATCAAATTTTCATTTAAAGATCTGGAACAAAACGTGTCGGGTACCCTACCAATCCAACTGACGAAAAAGCCGGATTGGGTAACCACCACAACGCTTGTCCCGGACAAAATAGAATTCATCCTGGAACAAAACAACCTTCAATGATCAAAATCGGAATAACCGGTGGTATAGGAAGTGGCAAATCGGTCATTGCTTCCTTGCTGAACCTGTATGGAATACCGGTCTACGTAGCTGACACGGAGAGTAAGATTCTGACCGAAACATCACCGGCAATCAAAGAAAAGCTCACTGCTTTGTTCGGAGACGACCTTTATACCGACAAAGGACTGAACAAGAAGCTACTGGCTTCCCATATATTCACTAATCCGGAATATCTTCAACAGGTAAACGCCATTATCCATCCGGAAGTGAACAATCATTTTTCCGCCTGGACAAAAGCTCAGGCCAGCCCCATATGTGCTATCGAATCGGCAATTCTCTTCGAGTCGGGCTTCAACAAAGTCGTTGACAAAAGCCTGATGGTATATGCCCCCCGGGAGATCCGTATCGAACGGGCGGTTTCACGGGATAATACTGCCCGGGAAGAAATCATTCGCCGTATTGAGAACCAACTGCCGGATGAAACAAAAAGAGACTGGTCCGATTATGTTATCTACAATGACGATAAGCAGGCTTTACTGCCCCAGGTTGAAAAATTTCTGGCGTCTTTATAGGAATAAATCGTATAGTTATGCTACATTTGCAGCTTTAAAGTTTAACACTATTAGAAAACAAAGATTATGTTGAAGACTATTTTGTCTATTTCGGGAAAACCGGGATTATTTAGATTGGTTTCCCACGGAAAGAACATGCTGATTGTCGAATCGCTGACAGATAAAAAAAGAGTACCAGCTTATGCAAAAGATAAAGTGATCTCGCTTGGTGATATCGCTATTTACACGAACGAGACTGAAGTTCCTTTGCACGAAGTGCTTACCAGCGTAAAAAATAAAGAAAACGGAGCCAAAGTAACAGTACCTTCCGACACAAAGGCATTGCGTACTTATTTTGCTGAAGTTTTACCTGATTTTGACCGCGAAAGAGTATATCCGAGCGATATCAAAAAATTGCTGACATGGTATAACATCCTGATCGGAGCTGAAATCACAGACTTCACACCGGAGGAAGAACCTGTCGCTGAAGAAGCAACAGCTGAAACAGAAACCAGCGCTGAAGAAAAAGCTGAATAAAAATCAATCAGTAATAAAAAAGCCGATGTATAAATTGATTTACATCGGCTTTTTTATTTAGTCATGACGGATTTGATCCGTCATGATAACTATCAGAATAACGGATTATCTACTTTTTCCTTTAACAAGGCAAGATCGATCACTTGATGGATATCTTCCACATAATGGAAAGTCAATCCTTTTACATAATCCGCTTTGATCTCTTCGATATCCTTTTGGTTTTCCTTGCAAAGAATCAGTTCCTTGATACCTGCCCGTTTGGCAGCCAGGATCTTTTCCTTGATACCTCCAACCGGAAGCACCTTACCACGCAATGTAATCTCTCCGGTCATTGCCAGATTCTTCCGTACCTTACGCTGTGTAAATGCCGATACCAAAGACGTAACCATGGTCACACCGGCACTGGGCCCGTCTTTCGGGATCGCTCCTTCAGGAACATGGATATGTACATTCCAGTTTTCGAACAAATCCTCATTTATATTGAAGACAGAGGCATGGGCATGGATATACTCAAGTGCCAACATGGCAGATTCTTTCATTACATCCCCTAAGTTACCTGTCAAAGTTAACTTCGACCCTTTTCCCCGGCTCAGGCTGGATTCCACGAAAAGGATCTCTCCTCCTACAGCGGTCCACGCCAATCCGGTTACAACACCGGCATATTCATTCCCCTGATATTTATCACGACTGTATTCTACCGGCCCCAGATATTCATGCAGATCTTCCGGTTTGATCTGCGATGGGATAGCTTCGTCGGAAGCGACTTTACGAGCCAGTTTACGCATGATCTTGGCAATCTTTTTATCCAGTTCACGGACACCGCTTTCACGGGTATATGATTCGACAATAACCTGCAAAGTCTTTTTAGGAAACTTCACCTTGCCTTTACTAAGGCCATGAGCTTCCAGTTGCTTCGGTACCAAATGACGGGCAGCGATCTCTACTTTTTCTTCCAGGATATATCCGCTCACTTCAATCAACTCCATACGATCCAGCAAAGGCTGTGAAATCGTATTCAAATTGTTTGCCGTAGCGATAAACATGACTTTACTCAAATCATAATCGATATCCAGATAGTTATCGTGGAAAGCGGAGTTCTGTTCCGGATCCAGGACTTCCAGTAAGGCAGAAGCAGGATCACCTTTGAAATCATTCGTTACTTTATCTATTTCATCCAGGATAAACACAGGATTCGAGCTTCCCGACTTTTGGATATTTTGAATAATACGGCCACTCATAGCCCCTATATACGTACGACGATGACCGCGTATCTCTGCTTCATCATGCAGACCGCCTAACGATATACGCACATATTTACGGTGCAACGCTTCAGCGACAGATTTACCCAGCGAAGTTTTACCCACTCCCGGAGGTCCGTACAAACAGATAATCGGCGACTTCATGTCTCCTTTCAGCTTCAAGACCGCCAAATGCTCGATGATACGTTCCTTTACCTTTTCCAGTCCGTAATGATCACGGTCAAGAACCTTCTGGGCATGTACCAGGTTGAAGTTATCTTTACTGTATTCATTCCACGGCAAATTAACGATCGTCTGCACATATTGTGTCTGTATGGAGAAGTCAGGCGATTGCGGATGCAAACGTTCCAGCTTACGCACCTCTTTCTCAAATATCTCAGCAACAGAAGCCGGCCATTTTTTCTTTCTGGCCTTTTCCCGTAACTCTTTTATTTCCAGTTCGTTTATATTTCCACCCAGTTCTTCCTGAATAGTCTTGATCTGCTGCTGCAGGAAATATTCCCGTTGCTGCTGGTTTATATCTTCATGTGTTTTCATTTGGATAGAAGCCTTCAGTTCTACCAGCTGATATTCACGATTCAGAATAAACAACAAACGATAAGCACGATCCTTCAGGTCGCCGATCAACAGAAGTTCCTGCTTTTCTGAAGCTCCGCTGGGGATGTTGCTACAGGAGAAGTTGACCAGATAAAGGACATTCTTATTATTCTTTATGGAGAAGATCAAATCACGCGGCGGCTCGCTCATCGAACCCAACATTTTAATTGTCAGATCTTTGATCGTTGAGATAAGCGCCTCAAACTCACGGTCGGTCTTATCCGGCATCCTATCTTCCAGCAAAGTTATTTTTCCTTTCAGATAGGGTTCTGTTTCTTCCAGAGCATCCAGGGAGAAACGTTTCTTTCCTTGCAGAATCACCGTTGTCGTACCATCCGGCATTTCAAGTACACGGACAATATCTGCGATTACACCGGTCGTATACAAATCATTATACTCCGGATCCTCCGTGTTCACTTCTTTCTGACAGACAACACCGATCAAAGATTTATTGTGAACAGCCTCTTTTATCAGACGCATAGATTTAGGCCTGCCGACAATGACCGGCATGGCTACTCCCGGAAAAAGTACCATATTCCTCAACGGAAGAATAGGAACCACATTCCCTACTTTATCTATACCATCTGTAAAATCCTCATCCACATCACATTCTGTAAGGATAGGCATTACAATCCCAATATTATCGTCCAAATCGTCATACGACTCATCGGTAAACCTCTTCATTCTTTCTTTCATCATATTACTTCCCTATCAATTGTACTTATTGATACAATAAACGTGCCAAAGTTACAGCTTTTCAGGTAATTCTAGCTACTTTTGCCCCTCACAATATAAAAATATGTATGGCAAATCCTTATTTTCAATTCAAAAAGTTCACGATATGGCATGATAAGTGTGCAATGAAAGTCGGAACAGACGCCGTTTTGCTCGGAGCATGGGTCAATCTCGCCGACTGTAAAAACATTTTGGATATAGGAACCGGTACAGGAATCATCGCTCTAATGCTCGCCCAGCGAAGTACGGGAGATATCGATGCGATCGACATAGACAACGATGCCTGTATCCAGGCGGAAGAGAATGTGAAGGCATCTCCATTCGCTGAAAGAATCAGGGTTATACATGCTGCCTGTTCGGAATTTGCCGGTTCGGTTACCCGTAAAAAATACGATCTGATCGTTTCCAATCCTCCCTATTTTATAAATTCCTTGAAATGTCCGGACGATAAACGTTCGGTTGCACGCCATACGGACAGCCTGCCTTTATCCGAACTGGTTGAAAATGCCTGTTCCCTGTTATCTTCTTCCGGACGTATAGCCCTGGTCCTGCCTTACGAACAATTGGAGGAAGTAGAATCGATTGCCCGGAAAAATTCTTTATTTGTTTCCAGACAGACAGACGTAATACCTGTCCCCGGAGCTCACCCCAAACGATTACTGATTGAGTTATCGGCAGTAGAAACAGATACAACAAACCGGGATACACTGGTCATAGAAGAATCCAGACACCAGTACACCCCGGAATATATAGCATTAACCAAAGATTTTTATCTGAAAATGTAAGGTAGTTTCTTGTCGAAGAAACGCGTTACTTCACCAAACAAATTATGAACCTCCTCGGTAAAGGATATCACTTCAGGCGTTATCACATGTAAAGACTGCGGTATGACCGAAATATCGATCCGGCTATCTGCCATAACAGGCTCTCCATCCAGATGCATAACACCCGGACTCTGACGGATAATGGTTACCTGACGCGCTTTCATTGTCTTGATCTTACTGTTCCGATCGATCTGCTTTGTAAATAACTGGATTGCCAAAGGCGCTATATCCAACGGTGTAAAAGGCGACAATATAGTCAAATCCATCTGCCCGTCCTGTATATTGGCATGAGGGGCAATGAACGCATTGTTTCCATACTGGGAGGCGTTGGCACATGCCACCAAAAAAGCTTTCTCCTTAATGGTCTGGTTATCCACCAGCAACTCATATGGTTCCGGCTTGTAACTCAAATATTCCGCCACCGTATTTTTTATATAGGTAAGAGATCCGCGCCGTTTTTCCTCAGCGAACTTCTGGCTTACCGCCGCATCAAAACCTACCCCACAGGTACAAAAGAATACACGGTCGTTCGCCTTGCAGCAATCGATAGTGGAAACATGTCCTTTGATTATCAGCTCCAATGCCCGTTTAGCATCCATCGGTATATGGAGCTCACGGGCCAACCCGTTGCCGGACCCTTTCGGGACAATCCCCAAAACGGCATCCGAATGAACCATCGCACGGGCTATTTCATTCACCGTGCCGTCGCCACCTACAGCTATAATACAATTGGCTCCTTCGTCAATTGCCTTTCTCGTCAACTCACTGGCATGCCCCGCATATTCGGTGAAAGAAATCTCCAACGGACAATCGCCTTTCTCGCACATTTGCTCGATCATCTTAGGTATCTTTCTTTTCGAACCGACGCCGGAAATAGGATTTATTATAGCCTGCACCTTTATTTTTTTTCCGCCCATCCTAACTGTTTATAAAGATTGAAGCGACAAAAATAATGCTTTTGTAAAACTTTTAAAGCATTAAGGCTACTATAAGTTATTTTTTTACTACTTTTGCGGCTGGATTTGCCGAAACATAGGTGAATATGTATACGACAAACCCTTAATTCTATAATGGAATTTTAATAAGCGAGAAAATCATTCTCTTCAATAATAATATGAAACTTTTACAAGAGAAACTAGCAAAGTACGATGCTCCTCAAAAAGCGATGGCTGCAGGAATTTACCCTTATTTCAGAATGATCGAAAGCGATCAGGATACTGAAGTAATGATCAGTGGTAAAAAAGTCTTGATGTTTGGCTCAAACGCTTATTTAGGATTGACTAATCATCCTAAGGTAAAAGAGGCAGCAATTGAAGCGATCAAAAAGTACGGTACGGGTTGTGCCGGTTCACGTTTCCTGAATGGTACGCTTGACATCCATATTGAATTGGAAAAACGTCTGGCTGAATTCGTAGGAAAAGAAGATGCGATCGTGTATTCAACAGGTTTCCAGGTGAACCTGGGAGTAGTTTCCTGTCTGACAGGACGTGAAGATTATATCTTGTGGGATGAGCTGGACCACGCCTCCATCATTGAAGGCCATCGTCTGTCTTTCTCAACTAAACTGAAATACAAGCATAACGACATGGAATCGCTGGAAAAACAACTCCAGAAATGCGAACCTGACAAGGTGAAGCTGATCGTTATCGACGGAGTATTCAGTATGGAAGGAGATATAGCCAAACTTCCCGAAATCGTAGCACTGGCAAAGAAATACAATGCCAGCGTCATGGTTGACGAAGCACACGGCCTGGGAGTTCTAGGTGATCACGGACGCGGAACATGTAACCACTTCGGTGTTACCGACGACGTAGACCTCATTATGGGTACATTCAGTAAATCACTGGCTTCTATCGGTGGATTTATCGCTTCTGATAAAGACACGATCAACTACCTCCGTCACAATTCACGTTCTTACATTTTCAGTGCCAGCAACACGCCGGCAGCTACAGCAGCAGCAGGTGCCGCACTCGATATCATGTTGAGCGAACCGGAACGTATCGAACATCTGTGGGATCTGACTCACTATGCCCTGGACGGTTTCCGTAACATGGGTTGTGAAATCGGACATACCGCCACTCCGATCATTCCGTTATTCATCCGTGATAACGATCTGACATTCCTGATCGTTAAAGAATTGTTCGAAGCCGGAATCTTTGTAAATCCGGTAGTTTCTCCGGCCGTTGCTCCGGAAGACACGCTGATCCGTTTCTCACTGATGGCTACTCACACGAAAGAGCAGTTGGATTATGCACTTGAAGCAATTCACAAGGTATTTAAAAGTCACGGCTTAGTAGACTAAACTGTTACTATTTTTATAATAAAAGGCTCCCAAACGGTAGAAATATCAGCTTGGGAGCCTTTCACGTTTTCCCTATTCTTGTTTTTTCACTTTCCCTTGCTCATTCTCTGAGAATATTTGACTATTTTTGCGTAATTGTACAGACTATAAATACATATACAACCAGAAAATGGATTTCAAACTAAATAAAGGAAGTTGCTGCATGGGGAAAAAAGGATGCAGCAAAATACAAAATAATAAACTGAATACCTACGATTGGCTCTGCGATGTGCCCGATGCGGAAAATGCAACCGATTACGTAGAAGTGCAATTCAAAAACACCCGTAAAGGGTATTATCTGAATAGTTCAAAAATACCTCTTGAAAAAGGGGATATGGTTGCTGTCGAAGCCAGTCCCGGACATGATATAGGGACTGTCACCCTTACCGGAAAACTTGTTCTTCTTCAAATGAAAAAGAACAATGTACGTACAGGGGAAGGATATGAACCTAAGAAGGTATATCGCAAAGCGAAACCGACTGATATAGAGAAGTACGAAGAAGCAAAGGCGAAAGAACATGCCACTATGATCCGTTCACGACAGATCGCAGCAGACCTGGGACTGAACATGAAGATCGGCGACGTAGAATACCAGGGAGATGGCAACAAGGCTATTTTCTATTATATCGCCGACGAGCGTGTCGATTTCCGCCAACTGATCAAAGTCCTGGCAGAAGCATTCCGTGTACGTATCGAAATGAAACAGATCGGTGCCCGTCAGGAAGCCGGACGTATCGGTGGTATAGGTCCTTGCGGACGTGAATTGTGCTGTTCCAGTTGGATGACGAGCTTTGTTTCAGTGGCTACCGGTGCTGCCCGCTATCAGGATATATCCATGAACCCTCAGAAACTGGCCGGACAATGTGCCAAACTGAAATGTTGCATCAACTATGAAGTGGATGCTTACGTGGAAGCACAGAAGCGTTTACCGTCCAGGGAAATCGTACTTGAAACAAAGGATAACAATTACTATCACTTCAAGACAGACATCTTCAAACGTGAGATAACTTATTCAACCGACAAATCTTTTGCCGCCAACCTGGTTACGATATCAGCAGATCGTGCTTTCGATGTGATCAATATGAATAAGAAAGGAAGCAAACCGGTTACTCTGGAAGCCGACACCAAACCGCAACCGCCTAAACGCGATGCACAGGATATTCTCGGTCAGGATAGCGTCACTCGTTTTGACTCTGTCAAGAAAAAGAAGAAAAAACGTCCGTCAGGCAATGGAGGAAACGGAGGCAACGGCAATAATAGCGGAGGGAATCATCCGAACGCTTCTGCCAACGGAGAAAATAGAGAAAACGGTAACAACAAACCGGCAAATAACCGGCCTTCGGGTAACGACAAACAGCCCAGAAACGAAAAGGCTCCCAACAATAATAACAATAACAACTCCGGAGGTAATAAAGGAGGCGGTAATAATAACAACCGCAACAACAATAATAACAACCGGAATAACAGAAACAGACAAAAGCCTAAAGAGAATAATGACAAACAAGCGAATAATGACAAACCTCAGCATCAAGCTAAACCGGGAGGAAACAAACCGGAGAATAAGCCCGAAGCTTAAAGGAATCGTTGTCGTTCTCTTTGTATTCTTATGCTTCTCCTGCGATCAACAGGCCTTGTACGACCAGTACCAGGCCATTGATAACACAACGTGGGGGAAGGATAAGGAATATTATTTTTCTTTTCACGTAGACGACATCACCACTCCTTACAACCTGACTTTTGAGGTTCGCAACAACAATATGTATCCTTATCAGAATCTTTGGCTATTCTGCAACGAAGAACAGCCGATCGGTCCTTTGAAGAGGGATACGATAGAATGTGTTTTAGCGGATGAATTCGGAAAATGGTATGGACACGGTATCTCCTTATTTCAGTCCAGTTTTCCCATACGGACAAATTATAAATTCGAACATCCGGGGATGTATACGTTCAGCTTCCGCCAGGGTATGCGTGACAGTACATTAAGAGGTATACAGGAAATCGGCTTCCGGGTAGAAAAAGTGAACTGATCAACGAAGATCAACGCTCTCTCCGGGAAGCATCCAGCCGAAGGAAAATAAATAATAAGATTGTAAAACCTAATAAAGAAGAGCCTCCATAACTGAAGAAAGGCAACGGAATACCGATCACAGGAGTCAGCCCGGTAACCATTCCGACGTTGATAGCCAGGTGAAAGAAGAATATGGAGGCAACACTATATCCGTACACCCTGCCAAATGTTGTATTCTGCCGTTCTGCAAGCACGACTAATCGGATAATAAATGCCCCAAACAGGAGAAGGACAAGCGTAGAACCGACAAAACCATGTTCCTCGCCTACCGTACAAAAAATAAAATCGGTTTCCTGCTCCGGCACATATTTCAATTTGGTCTGTGTCCCGTTTAAAAAACCTTTCCCGGTCAACCCACCCGACCCGATAGCGATCTTCGACTGATTCACATTATAACCTGCTCCGCTGGGATCATCTTCCAATCCCAACGACACCTTGATACGAATTTGCTGGTGAGGCTCCAGTATTTCATCGAATACATAATCCACCGAATACATAAAAGCCATCGACCCTAAAGCAAAAGCCGCTATCATTCCATAATGCCACACCCAGTTACGAAGAGAAAGATATATCAGATAAACGATAGCCAGTCCGACTAATCCCACTGAAACCCAGGCAAAATTTACGGGGATAAAAAGAGAAGTTATATAAGCTGCCAGATACACGAGAGCCGTCCCTCCCAGCATAATCTGTAAAGCCATCCTGTTCTTGCGAATTCTAGCCACAAGAAAAAAAGAAATAACCAATATCATTGAAGAGACAATCAATGTTCCCATATCCGTTGCACCTACTACAACATCCGAGAACTTCATGGTCGTCACAAAAAAAGCTACCGCACAAACACCTGCCAGCAGAATATATCCGGACATGCCCTCCCGATATAGCATCAGGAAAAAAGCAAAATAAACCAATGCCGAACCGGTTTCTTTTTGCAGAATGATACAAATCATCGGCAGGAAAATAAGCAGGAGTGTTATAGAAAAGTTCTTGACTGTGGTCAGTTGAAATCCATAAGAATTCATGAACTTCGCCACAGCCAGTGCCGTTGCAAACTTAGCAAACTCCGCCGGCTGTATACGGAAAGACCCCAGTTGCAACCACGAATGAGACCCTTTGATATTCGGAGCAAAAAAGATAGTAGCTATCAGCAAAAGGATAATAGCTGCATATATCAGATAACCGAAGACATCGAAGAAATCGCTTTCCAGCATCAGTATGACAAAAATAACCACCATAGAAATCCCCACCCACATCAGCTGCGATCCGGGACGTCCGTTTATATCAAACAGGCTCATGCTGTCAAACTCAAAACTGGCACCACAAATAGTGAACCAACCGGCTACTATCATCAACATATAAAGTATAATGGTAAACCAGTCAATCGTCTTCCACATTTCAGTCTTTCTGTACCCCATAATCAGATAATAAATAAACACGGTCTTCAGTTACCACCGAATTTGTCATTTTTTCTTCCAAGGCTTTATCTTCCGGTGATATTTCACCCTTCAGATAATATTCCATCATTAACTTACCGATAGGAACTCCAAACGCCGCACCGAAACCTCCATTCTGTACATAGACGCAGATAGCCACTTTCGGGTTCTTATAAGGAGCAAAGCCGATAAAGGCAGAATGGTCCTTTCCATGAGGGTTTTCAGCTGTACCGGTTTTACCGCATACTTCAATACCGGGAATCGCTGCAGCCCAGCAAGTACCGCCCAGTACCGCATTACGCATACCTTCCGCAACAACTTCATAATGTTTTGCATCCACAGTCGGATATCGTTTGTTTGTATAAAGAGTATCCAAAGGTGTATCCTGTATTTCTTTCACGACATGAGGGGTAATAAAATATCCCCGATTGGCAATTGTTGCCGCCAAATTACAAATTTGTAACGGCGTTGCTGCTATTTCTCCCTGACCGATTGCAATAGAGATGACTGTCGTAGAAGTCCAACGGTGATAATAATTATCATAAAACTTACTGTTCGGGACAAATCCTCTTCTTTCTCCAGGCAAATCGATTCCCAACTGATAGCCGTATCCCATAGATACCAGGTGATTCTTCCAAACCTCAAAACCTTTTTGTATGGTCGGATAACGACGGCGGCTATCCAGCATATCATGTAACCCCCAACAGAAATAAGAGTTACAGGAAGTTGCCAAAGCCGGGACCAGACTCAAAGGAGAAGGATGTCCGTGACAGGCCGGTTTCCGCTTTGGAGAATAAGTATATCCATGCGCACAGGTATACATCGTTTCAGGCGTTATCACCCCTTCCTGTAAAAAGATCAGCCCCTGTGTGGGTTTAAATGTCGAACCGGGAGGATAAAAACCTGTTATAGAACGATCGATAAGCGGAGTCTGGGGAGTCTCCTCCAGCATCTTATGATTCTTACCCCGCTGGCGTCCGACCAGCAAGCTTGGATCGTAATTAGGTGAAGAAACCATACAAAGCACTTCACCTGTTTCCGGTTCTATCATCACGATACTTCCAACCTTATTCCGCATCAGCTTCTCTCCGTAAGCCTGCAAATCAATATCTATTGCCAGTTTCAAACTCTTACCCGAAACCGGATGAATATCGCTGTTCCCGTCATCGTATTTTCCCTTTATACGACCATGCACATCCCGTAAAAGAATCTCCACTCCTTTTACACCACGCAACTCTTTCTCATATGAACGTTCAACTCCTGCACGACCGGCGTAATCTCCCTGTACATAATAATCGTCTTTTTCTATATCTTTCCGGTTTACTTCCCCTATATTACCCAACACATGTGCCGCATAGGGATATTCATATTGGCGAATCGTACGGTTTTGGATATAAAAGCCGGGGAATTTATACAGTTTTTCCTGCAATACGCCACACTCCTGTGCTGAAAGATGATTCATAAACAATTGCGGGACATATGACGAATATCCCGGATTCAACCGGCGGTTCTTGATATTGGCTATCTGCTTTTCAAACTGCTCCTTGGTTATATTGAGGATATTACAGAAATCCAGCGTATCGAAAGGCTGAACCTCACGCATGATAAGCATCACATCGTAAGCCGGTTGATTGTAGACTAACAGTTTATCATTACGGTCATAGATCATCCCACGGGAAGGGTTTAGGGTCTTTTTCAAAAACGCATTACTGTCAGCCCATGCTTTATAATCGTTCTCCACTACCTGAAGGTAGAACAAACGAACAATAAAGATGAGAACCAACAGAACTACGGCACCTATTATTACATAACGCCTGTTCTCAAGTGTATACTTCGTATTAGTCTCCACTCTTCTGTGTCTCTATATTGAAAGCTTCTATCGTACAAATTAATAATGTAGTCGTTACCACACTCGCACCGATACGGATCGCAAGGAATAACGGATCGAATAAAGTCAGCGATTCGATCAGGAATAAAGTGACATGATGGATCACCACGAATGAGAAAACATATCGGAAGAAACCACCATAGCCAAAGGTCTTATAGGAAGGATAGATCCCTTCGGGCAGGTCCTTTCCCATGAAAAAGCGAATCAAGGGTTCACGTATAAACCCAGCCAGTGTACATGCCGCAGCATGCATTCCCGGTGTATTTGAGAACATATCGATCACCAGCCCGATCAGAAAAGAAGACAAAACAACCACATCGCGCGACGTTCCTACCGGCATCTTTATGATGAAATAAAGATATAAAAACGGCGTTGCGACCCGCAGGAAATGTATATTGTTCAGGATCAACACCTGAATCAATACCAATACAACGAAATAAATCAACCCCCGTAATAAATTAATCATTTCTCCTCGCCTCTTGTTCTACTCTTCTCTGTTCTGCCTGATTATAATTCTTAATGATCCTGACGTTGTTTAACGACTGAAAATCTGTCGCCAGTTCCACCTCCAGTGAAAAGAAGTTATCGTCGTGCTGTTTCTCAAAGTCGGAAACCGTACCGACAACCAGTCCTGCCGGGAACACACTCGAATAACCGCTCGTCACGATCGTATCTCCTTTCTGAAACTCCACATGCCGTGGCAGTTCTTCCAGGTTGGCATAGCGGGTATTTCGTCCATTCCAACTCAACGAACCGAAATAACTACTTCCCAACACCTTGCAACTCAACCGTGATTTAGGATTAAGTAAAGGGATAATCACTGAGAACTGATCTGTCACAGTGGAAACAATGCCAACAACTCCCCTTTCGGAAACAACGCCCATATCCGGTGCGATACCGTCTTTACGTCCTTTATTCACAGTAATGTAATTCGAAAGATGGCTTACACTATTATTCACAACCTCCGCCAAGACAAAACTATACGGAAACTGTTCGGTCGAATCAGGAGCAAACCCGCTAAAAGTAAGTGTATCGGCGACCATCATATCCAAACGGTCCTGTAACTCCAGCAAATCCATTTCCAACTGCCCGTTCCTCTCCAGCAACTCCTTGTTTATTTCACGCAGGTCCAGATAGGATGTCACATAACCGGAAACAGATGAAATATGACCGGTCAATACGTTTGCCGAACTAAAGATGATATTCCGCTGGTATGCATTATTACGATAGATCAGCATCAACGAAACAATCTCAAGCAAAACAAACAGAAACCAATGCCTCTTTCTTACCAGGAAGTCCAGCAGTTTACGCATAAGCCATATAACAAGTTAACAGTTGACAAGTGACAGTTGACAGTTAGAATAAAAATTAAACTGTCACTTGTCAACTGTCAACTGTCAACTATTTTATCGGATAAGGAAATTAAATTTATCTATATTCTTCAATGCTACACCCGTACCTTTTGCAACCGCATGCAACGGATCTTCTGCAATATGGAACGGGATATTGATCTTATCCGTCAGACGCTTATCAAGCCCGCGCATCAGAGCACCACCACCTGCCAGATAGATACCGTTGCGTACGATATCGGCATACAGTTCGGGAGGAGTCTGTTCGAGTGCGCTCAGGATAGCTGCTTCCATCTTGGAAATAGATTTTTCCAGACAATGTGCTATTTCCTGATAAGAAACGGGAACTTCCATCGGAAGAGCCGTCATCTGATTCGGACCATGTACAATATAATCTTCAGGAGGATTATCCAGGAACGTCAATGCAGAACCGACATTGATCTTGATCAGCTCGGCTGTACGTTCACCGACTTTCACATTATGCTGGCGACGCATATATTCCATTATATCAGCCGTCAGGTCATCCCCGGCGATACGAATCGATTTATTGGAAACGATACCACCCAACGAGATAACAGCGATCTCAGTCGTACCACCGCCTATATCCACGATCATGTTTCCTTCGGGCGCTTCCACATCGATACCGATACCGATCGCAGCCGCCATAGGTTCATAGATCATATAAACATCGCGTCCTCCGGCATGCTCGGCAGAGTCACGTACGGCACGTATCTCCACTTCAGTGCTTCCGGACGGGATACAAACCACGATCCGCAATGAAGGAGAAAACCAGCGATGTTTCGGATTTATCATTTTGATCATACCGCGTATCATTTGCTCGGCAGCAAAGAAGTCGGCAATCACACCATCGCGCAACGGACGGATCGTACGAATATTCTCGTGCGTCTTTCCGTGCATCTGGCGTGCCTTCTCTCCGACTGCCAGCACCTTGTCGGTACGCCGGTCGAGGGCAACTACCGATGGCTGATCTACCACGACCTTACCACCACTGATGATGATGGTATTCGCAGTACCCAGGTCCATCGCTATTTCTTGTGTAAAAGAAAATAATCCCATTTTTTAATAAGGTGTTTTTTTAGTGTTTGAAATGACGGACTCCCGTCTTAACCATAGCCAAGCCATGTTCATTACAATAATCAACAGACAGCTTGTCATTTACAGAACCACCCGGTTGGATAACGGCAGTAATACCTGCCTTATCAGCAATCTCAACACAGTCAGGAAACGGGAAAAATGCATCAGAAGCCATAACGGCACCTTTCAGATCAAATTCGAAAGAGTTTGCCTTTTCAATAGCTTGTTTCAAAGAATCTACGCGCGATGTCTGACCGATACCACTGGCACAAAGCTGTTTGTTCTTTACCAATGTGATAGCGTTCGATTTGCTGTGTTTCACCAGTTTATTAGCGAACAACAGGTCTGCCGTTTCCTGTGCGGAAGGCTTTTTGTCAGTCATCGGTTCCAGATCTGCAGCAGTCTGGATGCTCAGGTCTTTTTCCTGCATCAATGCACCATTCAATAGTGAGCGGAATTGCATCGGACATGTCTTTGCTTCCTTACGGATCAGAATGATGCGGTTTTTCTTCTGCATCAGCACTTCCAAAGCGTCTTTTGTATATTCCGGGGCGATGATCACTTCGAAGAAGATCTTGTTGATCTCTTCTGCTACTTCTTTATCGATCACGCTGTTGGTAATCAGGATACCGCCGAAAGCAGAAACCGGGTCACCGGCCAATGCATCTTTCCATGCTTCAAGCACAGTCGGACGGGATGCGATACCACATGCGTTATTATGTTTCAGGATAGCGAATGTCAGTTCGTCGAACTCGTCGATCAGGCTGACAGCAGCATCGATATCCAGCAAGTTGTTGTAAGAAATTTCCTTACCATGGATCTGATCGAACATATCGTTGAACTTACCATAGTATTTGGCAGCCTGGTGCGGGTTTTCACCGTAACGCAGGTGCATTGGCTGATCTACAGCAACACGCAGGTGAGAGCCTTCGCGTCCGTCAAAATAATTGAAAATAGCAGAATCATAGCCAGAAGAAACAGCAAAAGCTTCTTTGGCAAACCATTTACGGTCTTCCAGGGAAGTTTCTGCCCCTTTTTCATTCAGCACTTGCATCAAAGGCTGATACTGTGCTTTAGATGCTACGATCACTACATCTTTGAAGTTCTTTGCAGCGGCACGGATCAATGAGATACCGCCTATATCTATCTTTTCGATGATTGCCTGTTCTTCAGCTCCGGAAGCAACTGTTTCCTCAAACGGATACAGGTCTACAATCACGAGGTCAATTTCTGGAATTTCGTATTGAGCGATCTGTTCTCTGTCGCCTTCATTTTCTCTACGATTAAGAATGCCGCCAAAAACTTTCGGGTGAAGTGTTTTAACACGTCCTCCCAAGATAGAAGGATAACCAGTCAGGTCTTCTACCGCATCGCAAGGGATGCCTAATGATTCGATAAACGTCTGAGTTCCACCAGTTGACACAAAAGTCACACCTTCATTGTGGAGTTTTTTTAAGATTTCATCCAGTCCCTCTTTATGAAACACGGAGACCAATGCACGCTTAATACGTTTTGTTGCAGCCATCTTTGTTAGGTTTATTTTAATGTTTTAGAGCACAAAAGTAGATAATTATTTTCAATATGTATATGAATGTTGAGAATTAATTTCCCGAGGCAATTCATTAATAAAACTTAGAATCTGTTGAAAACTGTAGGGGCAAATCCCGAAAAAACAGAAAAAACAACGAAAAAGGCTTACACTTTTCAAAAGAGAAATGCAAGCCTTTTCCAAATCAGATAGTTAATATGTATCTAAACGAATAACTATTCACTACTGTTTTTTAGTTTTACCAACATGATCACCGGATTATCCTCTTCGTTTAATCCGTCTGTAACTTCTTTCAATTTGCCTTTCAGTTTACCTTCCCCGTTAGCTTCCAACAAATCCGCAGTTTCCAGCTGTACCGAAAAAGCAATCTCCTCATTCAATGCACAAGAGGACATATCTTCTTTCCGCTGATCGAAATCAGCATTATAAACGATACTGCTGTAGATTTTCTTTTCTTGTTTGTCATATACCAAATCAACTTTGGGCATATCTGTTTCCTTCTCGAAGTCACACTCCTTTTTCACCGTCTGCATAAAGTAATAACGATCCGTCAGAACACCCGGAAAGAGAAAGACCTCCGGTGTCATCTTTTGTACAGAAGGAGTCCTGACTATGAACGGACGAATATCCCCACCCGGACAATGAGCATAAATAGTATCGGCTGAAGGCTCACTCAAAATCCAATTCCTCTGATAAAAGGATATAAAACTATTACCGGGAACGCTTGCATAAACCCTATCCGCTACACGTTTCATGATTACCGGCGATATCCTTTTCTCGTACGGAACCTCAATATCCGTCCAGCTTCCATCCTCTTTAGACAGCAGGAAGAATGTACTCGTAGAAGAGTCGTTCTCCGGAGCATATACATTTTGAGACAGAAAATGAAGATCGTCATAATCGTACAGGTTCGTAACAAGTGCTCCTTTTTTATAAAAGATCGTTTTTTTATAATTACCTTCCAGATCATACACCTGGATCTTACTTGAAGGGCCATCGTTCACAAATATCTCGTTCTCCTCTTTATTTAAGTGAACATTAAAAGGAAGTATATATTCCTCCGGTCCTTGTCCCCTGCGATTGATCTTCTTCAATCCTTTGCCGGTCGAGCGGTCGAAAATCAATATTTCTCCCTGACGCATATTTGTCAATATCAGGATATTTTTCCCAACATCCGCCACCTTGCCTTTACTTATAAACTCATCCGTCGTCTCCAATGGAATATACTCTACATCCATAAAATCCTGAAGTGTCAAATTCTTCTTCGGATAGTTTGCCGTGACATCCACTGCGATAAGATTATCAGTCCCAGGTTTGTTGCCTTCACATCCCATCAATACCAATAGGACAACATAGACAAATGCTCTATTCAACAAAAAGTTTTTCATGATAATAACTTTTAAATTACGTTTACACAAAAATAGTCCCCCCAAAAAACCTCTCCAAAAGTTTCATGTCACAAATATGTCACATTTATCAAACAGCTAATAAACAACACATTAAAACCGTATCTATTCTTAAAAATCTTTTACAAATTCATCAAAATCCTGTGCTGTTCCTTTTTGGTTAGTCAATTTTTCATATAAACGTTTACGCTTATTAGATATCGCCTGGCTGTTTACCGATAATAACGAAGCTATACGTCCCACCGGAATATCTAATCTGGTCAAACAACATACAACCAAATCCAACTCTGAGATCCGAGGATATAACATTCTTATTTTACTGGTAAAATCTCTGTACAAGACATGGTCTATAGCCTTAACCACCTCCGGCCATTGTGTCTCGTCTAACTTTTTCCATTTTGTACATAATCCCAGATATAAGTCTGAAGTGAAGAATGTTTCCTGTGCCAACTTCCTTTCATTCTGTAGCGTGTTTGTTTCTATTCTTTTTTGTTCCGCAGCTATTTGTTGTTCCAGTTTGGCGATAGTGACATTTCGCTCTTTCAGATATTCCTGGCTTTCTTTATATTTCTGTTCCTGAAAACGCAGAAACTGATCCAGCTGTTCTTCTTTTTGCTTCTTTTTCTTAAACAAACAGAAAGCAACACACACCGCTACCAGTAATAAAAAAGAACCTCCTGCCAAAAACCTGTACAAATAAACCGTTTTACGATCTGCTTCCAGCTTGTAATTCTCTTTTTCTCTTTCAACCATCCGATAATTATACAAACTTTCCACCCGAGCCAACATCTCCTCATGAAGCTGTTTATCAAGTGAATCCCGCAGTATTTCAAACTGTCCGTAAACAGTCATATAACCCTGAAAGTTATTTCTGGACTTCTCAAAGAGTGACAAATTACGATATGTACCACACAGGGTACGCAGGTCAGTACTTTTCCTGGCAAACGATAGATAATGGTAAGCGGAGTCCATTTTCCCTATTTTAAAATACAAATCTCCTAAAGTCAGGCTAACCCGGCAGGAATCTTCCCTAGTCTTTGTTTTTGAATAAGCATTCCAAGCAACAGACAAGCCTCTTTCATAATCTCCCACTCGGTTATACGCATCAGCCAATTCATTCGACATATTCAATTTATACAAATCGGAAGTATGCAACAAAGCTATCGAATAATAAATAACTGCACTATCCAGCTTATTTTCGCACACATAAATACGAGCAATATTCCGGAGAGTCACTGACACACTGACTGTATCTTCATCCATCATAAAATAATCAACCGCCTTTTTCTGATAATTCAAGGCCGGCTGATACAGTTTTTGAAGAGTATATAAAGAGCCTAAATTAGCACACAACTCTCCCGACAAAGCAGGGGCATCCAAAGTCTTTCCCAAATCATAAGCTTTCAAATAAAAAGCTTGGGCTTGAGGAGCGTCATTCAAGTCCTGCAACACCCTGCCACAATAATAGTATGCCTGCATCTTCCGTTCTCCCCAATCGGTCTTTTCATAATATCTGACAGCTATTTGTATCAAAGAATCGGATGTATGTTTTATCTGTTTTTTCTCCTGTGCTGCCGTATATAAGAAACACCAAAGGGCCTGTTCCTTACGTGACAGTCTTTCCGGATGTTTTATGCTGTCTAAAAGACATAAAGCACTATCCGGCTTTACAGGCATATAGCTCTCGGCCTCGCTCAACAGGGAAGTAATCTCGTTTTTCTCGTTACAGGCTGCCAGTAAGAGAAAAAACAAAAGGCTTAACAGCTGCTTTAATAGTTTGATCATATAAGTTCCATTCATTAACAATACTAAGATAAGATTTTGTACGATATTTTAATGCGATTACTCCGATTAAACCGATTCATGCTGGCACAAAACGTCTGCTTTACATTATCCAACGCACGTTCAATGTTTGTTGATATCACTTGTTTAATATAAAAACAACTAATCAGTAAGACCCCATAAATATAAGGCTTTTCCGAATAAATCATATTAGTAAGAATCATTTTTCTTTTCGTCCATTTTTGCGTTTGATACATATCAAACGAATAAAACACATATATGCTTTATTCGTTTGACAATTGTGTTTCTTTCGTTTAATGATAATGAAATGAAGGAAAGATAGTATACTTACAGCGCGATATGAACACTATAGTATTAGCATTGTACTATAGTGCTATTTTAAAGACACAATATTTTGAAGTAAATGCCGATTAAAACGATTCCGGCTGGCACAGAACGTCTGTTTTTAGTATCTTTGCACACTCATTCGAAATTTAATAGATACTCAAAATATGATAACAGTAAACAATCTGGACGTACAGTTCGGCAAACGTATCCTTTTTCAGGATGTAAACATGAAGTTTACGCCGGGTAACTGCTACGGTATTATCGGTGCCAACGGTGCCGGAAAATCAACATTTCTTCGCGTGATCAGCAAACAGCTCGACCCGACGCGCGGTTCGGTGAGCCTGGGTCCGGGAGAACGTCTTTCGGTATTGAGCCAGGACCACTTTGCTTTCGACGAATATACGGTGATGGATACCGTTTTGATGGGACATACCACCCTGTGGGAGGTGATGAGCGAAAAGAATGCGCTTTACGAAAAACCGGATTTCAGCGATGCCGACGGTATCCGCGTATCGGAACTGGAAGAGAAGTTCGCCGAAATGGAAGGATGGAACGCCGAAAGCGATGCAGCCAGCCTACTCAGCGGTTTGGGTATCAGCGAAGAATATCATTACAGCATGATGAAAGACCTGAGTGGTAAGCAGAAGGTGCGTATCTTGCTTGCACGCGCTCTGTTTGGTCAGCCGGACAATCTGTTGCTGGATGAGCCGACCAACGACCTCGACCTTGAAACGGTTAGCTGGTTGGAGAACTATCTGTCTAACTCGGAACATACCATCTTGGTTGTGAGCCACGACCGCCACTTCCTCGACTCTGTTTGTACACATACGGTAGATATCGACTTCGGTAAGCTACAGATGTTTGCCGGCAACTATAGCTTCTGGTACGAATCAAGCCAGTTGGCACTTCGCCAGCAGCAGAACCAAAACAAGAAGGCGGAAGAGAAGAAGAAGGAGCTGGAAGAATTTATTCGTCGTTTCAGTGCCAACGTGGCTAAGTCTAAGCAGACTACCAGCCGTAAGAAGATGTTGGAGAAACTGAATATAGAAGAGATCAAGCCGTCTTCACGCCGCTATCCGGGCATCATCTTCACGCCGAATCGTGAGCCGGGCAATCAGATTCTGGAAGTAAAAGGACTGACGAAGAGTATTGAAGGCAAAGTATTGTTTAAGGATTTGAACTTCAACGTTGAGAAGGAAGACAAAGTGGTATTCATCAGCCGCGACCCGCGTGCCATGACTGCCCTGTTCCAAATTATCAACGGCGAGGAGAAGGCCGACGAAGGTACTTATCAGTGGGGGCAGACCATTACGACAAGCTATCTGCCGTTGGATAACGCCAAATATTTCGCTTCCGATTATAATCTGATCGACTGGTTGAGCCAGTTCTCACCGGACACGAACGATGTGTTCTTGAAAGGATTCCTCGGCCGCATGTTGTTCTCCGGCGAAGAGTTGTTGAAGAAAGTGAGCGTATTGTCCGGAGGTGAGAAGATGCGTTGTATGATTTCACGCATGATGCTTACGGATGCGAACTGTCTGATTCTGGATACACCGACCAACCACTTGGATTTGGAGTCTATTCAGGCATTCAATAATACATTGCAGCAGTTTAAGGGTAATATCCTGTTCTCCAGCCATGACCATGAGTTTATTCAGACGGTTTCGAACCGTATTATCGAACTGACTCCGAATGGTATTATCGACAAGATGATGGATTACGATGATTACATCACCGATCCGACAGTAGCCGAACTACGCGAAAAGTTATACAAATAATTATAAAGGGCGGCTGTAACAGTCGCCCTTCTTTATTTTATACTACACCCAAATAGACAGAGTGATGAAAAAACGGTTATTATTTATTCTGACAGTATTTTTTTGCTGGCTTCCGATCCTTGCAATTCAAAAGCCGGTCTTCATTTTATATCACCACGCCTTAGCGAACGGGTGTTCGCTAACCGATTACCTTAAGGTAATCACACATGGTTTATTGCTTGACTGTACGGTTTCGGGATATCTGACTGCTATTCCTCTACTTTGTATATTGATCTCCATCTGGTTGCCGGGAGCATTCTATCAGAAATTTCTGAAAGGATATTTTGGGGTTGCAGCACTTCTGATCGCAGCGATCTTTGCTGTCGACGTGGCGCTTTACGGATATTGGGGCTTCCGGCTGGATGCCACATTATTCTTCTACCTGCAATCTCCGGCTGATGCGATGGCAAGCGTTCCTGTCGGAACCTTCTTTCTGCAGTTTCTGCTATTCCTTATATATGCATATGGAATATTTTGGATATTCAAACGGTTTATTATTCCGCTATTCCCTGCAATCCCTGTCCGCAGCAGATTAGGAGGAACAATGATCGTTCTCCTGTTGGGAGGCATACTATTCATCCCGATCCGGGGAGGTGTAACGACTTCTACCGCCAATGTCGGCATGGTTTATTTCAGTAAGAATCAATTCCTGAACCATTCAGCAATCAATCCGGCTTTCAGCTTGCTTGCGTCATTGAGCAAACAGCAGGATTTTGCAGCCCAGTTCAATTTCTTTCCCGAAGAAGAGAGACAGGAACGATATACAGCCTTAACGCAAACCAACGACACATTGCCCGGAAATGCAGAAAAGCGATCTTTACTGACAACCGATCGCCCCAATATCCTGATTATTCTGATGGAAAGTTTTACAGCAAATGCTATCGAAGCAGTAGGCGGTGAACCCGGAATCACTCCCAACCTCAACAAACTAAGCCAGGAAGGAATCACTTTCACGAATATGTATGCCAATTCTTTCCGTACCGACCGGGGAATAGTATCCGTACTGAATGGCTATTTGGCACAACCGACCACTTCTATCATGAAGTATCCCGCCAAAAGCCAGACACTCCCGTCCATTGCCAAAAGCCTGGGTGAACAGGGATATACAGCCGATATGCTTTATGGCGGAGATATCAACTTCACCAATATGCAAAGTTATTTCTTCAGCTCCGGGTACAGCCAAATAACTGCCGACCGTGATTTCCCGCTTTCCAGCAGGTTAAGCAAATGGGGAGCCAATGACAATATAACCTTTACCCACCTGTACGAATCGATCCGGGAAAGAGACGAAAAGACACCGTGGCTCAGTACCTTCCTGACATTGAGCAGCCACGAACCATTCGAAGTGCCCTACCATCACCTGGAAGACCCGTATCTCAACTCGATGGCTTTCACCGATAGCTGTATCGGCAGTTTCATCGGCCAGCTAAAGGAATTACCCGTCTGGAAAAACACCTTGGTCGTATTGGTTTCCGACCACGGCTACCGTTATCCTGCATCGTTAACGGACTATGAACCCCGACGCTTCCATATCCCGATGATCTGGCTGGGTGGTGCAATCAAAGAACCTGCAATCATCGACACATATGCCAATCAGACAGACCTGGCAGCGACATTGCTAAGCCAACTGAACTTACCTCACGATTCCTTCACATTCAGCCGCGACATACTGGCTCCCGGATATCCGGAATATGCATTCTATACATTCCCGAACGGGTTCGGATTCATCGACAGCACAGGTATCTCCGTATATGACAACGAGAGTAACAAACCACTGATCGAAAGCCCGGCAGAGAACAGCAACGAACGCCTGAACAAAGGAAAAGTTCTGCTACAAACACTATACGACGACCTGGGTAACCGGTAACCTAAACAGGCAGAAATAAAAAAAGGCAGATCTTCCGATCTGCCTTTTTTTATTGAATTATAATTTACTTAATTATATACGCTTATTTCGCATAACTTACAGCACGTGTTTCACGGATAACCGTGATCTTCACCTGACCCGGATAAGTCATTTCGTCCTGGATCTTCTTTGCTATTTCGTTTGACAGATTTTCCGTATCCTTATCGTCGATCTTATCCGCTCCTACGATTACGCGAAGCTCACGACCAGCCTGGATAGCATAAGTCTTCACAACACCCGGATAAGACAGCGCCAATTGTTCCAGATCATTCAAACGTTTGATATAAGCCTCTACGATCTCACGACGGGCACCCGGACGAGCACCGGAGATGGCATCACATACCTGAACGATCGGAGCCAACAGCGTCTGCATCTCGATCTCATCGTGGTGAGCACCTACCGCATTGCAAATATCCGGTTTTTCCTTATATTTCTCGCAAAGCTTCATACCCAGGATTGCGTGCGGCAATTCCGGTTCGTCATCAGGCACTTTACCTATATCATGTAACAGACCTGCACGTTTTGCTTTCTTTGGGTTCAGTCCCAGCTCAGAAGCCATCACAGCACAAAGGTTGGCTGTTTCACGGGCATGCTGCAACAGGTTCTGACCATAAGAAGAACGATATTTCATCTTACCGATCATACGGATCAGTTCAGGATGCAATCCATGAACCCCCAGGTCGATCACGGTACGTTTACCAGTTTCAACCACTTCGTCTTCCACCTGCTTTTTCACTTTAGTCACCACTTCCTCGATACGTGCCGGGTGAATACGTCCGTCCTGTACCAACTGGTGCAATGCCAGACGGGCTATTTCACGACGGACAGGATCGAATCCGGAAAGCACGATTGCTTCAGGAGTATCGTCCACCACGATCTCAATACCGGTAGCAGCTTCCAGTGCGCGGATGTTACGACCTTCACGACCGATGATACGGCCTTTGATCTCGTCCGATTCGATATGGAATACAGTGATTGAGTTTTCAATCGCCGTTTCAGTCGCGACACGCTGGATAGACTGGATAACGATCTTCTTCGCTTCTTTATTAGCCGTCATCTTTGCTTCTTCCATGATCTCATTGATATAAGAAGTAGCTTCCGATTTGGCTTCGTCTTTCAACGATTCGATCAAACGTTCTTTTGCTTCGTCGGCAGAAAGACCGGAAAGAGCTTCCAACTGTTCGATCTCTCTCTGATGAAGTTTTTCCAGATCCTGCTTTTTACGATCTACCAGTTCCAGCTGGTTAGCCAGATTCTCCTTTACCGCATCTATTTCGCAGTTTTTACGCTGCAAATCTTCCTGACGCTGGTTTAATGTCAGTTCACGTTGTTTCAACTTACCTTCGGCAGACTGAATCTTTGCATTCCTTGCCGATACTTGTTTCTCCAAATCCGCTTTCAGGTGAAGGAATTTCTCCTTTACTTCCAGCAATTTGTTTTTCTTGATCACTTCTGCTTCCTTCTCAGCTTCCCTCAGCACGGAATCGTACCTCGACTTCAGAAGAAAACGCATGCTCAACCATGTCAACAACCCTCCTATCAGGAGAGCCACAATTGATGATATGATTATATACACAGCCATTTTACTTATAGTTTAAATTCATTTATATATAAAAACAAAAAAAGCACTACAATACACGATTCACCGTGCAGAGCAGTGCGGAAACTCTTCTTACAATTATTATATAATTACTTATCCTTCAGATACCGTTCCAACTCACCCGTGAGTTCCTGTATCTTATCTGTAATAGGACTTGTATCGTTTTTATCTTCCAATTGCAAATTACTCATAGACAATTGAAAAGCAACCATGGCTAACAAATCTTTTACATCCAAATCGGATTTAGCAAAATATTGCCGATACTGGTTAATCTTATTCCGGATCTGCTTGGCGGCATCCCGCGCAAGTTGTTCTTCTCCCCGATTAATCCAGAGGCCGTAGCTCTTTTCGGCTATTTCTAAATGTATAAGAAATTTATCGTCCATCGCTTCTATTCGTTTAATAGTGCAATGCACTTGTCTACTTCCCGCACTAACTTCGATAAACGCATCCTGGCACTTTTCATTTCCCCTTCATTTACAGAAACAACTCTTGCCGTCAACAGCTTATCGCATTTGGTATTCAACTCTTCGATCGTTTTCATTGCCTGCTTCAATTCTGTCTCTTTATGGTTCAAAACAGTTGTGAGCTCGTCGATCTTATGGTTTTGCTTATTACATAATTCCATTAAATCACGAACTCTAACCTCAAATACAGCCAACAATCTCTTTTGATCTTCGGTCATTTCACACCAAATTCTATACAAAAGTAAAATTTTGAATTGAATTAAACAACACTCCGTCCGTTTTTTTAAACTGAAAACGTACAGATACACAAAAGGCCGTCCAAATACTATCCGAACAGCCCTCCTTTACCTAGTATCGGTTACGTGATTAAATCAGCGCAACAAATAATTCACCTTCAACTTCTTCAAAAGACAACTTGCCTTCTTTTGCTAACCAACCAAACGCAGCATACATGTCTTTTTCTGCTTTGATCTTTGTTGCTTTCTTTACTGCCTTTACACTCATTTTTCCGCCTTCATTCAGTACTTTCCAAACGAGGCCGGCGTTTGTTCCAATCAATTCGATCATTTTCTTTTTCGTTTTGTTAATTCGTTAACGGGGGCAAATTTAGAGATTAATCGATTAAAACAAAAGGAAATAGATGTTTTTTAGCATAAAAAGCAGCGTTTTTGATGTTTCTAAACATAATTAACGCGTTTATAACAATATTTTCACTCTACTTCCAGGCGTTATTTCCTCCATTTCGAAGTTTGTTGCTGAAACATATCGGCTTAAAAGACCGGCACCATAAGCAACCGCATCCCGCAAACCACTCTCTCCCGAGTACCCGTTTATAATCATTAACAGCTTTTTCGTATGCAGGTCGATTTTGGTCCGTTCCTCATCGCTGGTCGGAGTTCCAACGCCTCCCTGGTTATCGCGATATACCGGAAGACCGGCTATATTCAGTTCGCCACGCCCGATACCATGATAAAGCTCACCCTCCTTACCGACTCCCAAGACCAGGTTTCCGTCGATCTTATCGGCATCGAACCCACCGATAGAGTAGCCGCTTTGGATAGACAAAAGATTGATGATATCGACCAGCGTATCTATTTTATATAAAGGTAACTCACGAAGAATACGTCTGCGAAGGGCTTCCGCCGAAGGACGGTACCGGTTCGGATCTTTCCCCAGTCGCTTATAAGCCTGTCGGGTTGCCTGTATAGGCAGGAATTTGTTTATCTCTTCCAGCTTGCAGGAGGTACGGACAAGGGTTTCCATTTCCGTGATCTCTTTCCACAATTGTTCGTCTGATGCTGTATTTACTACGTCGCATTGTACAACAGCGACATGCAGTTCCGGACAAGCCTTTGCTATTTCTTCCGAGATAGAAACATGTATCATATCGTATTACTCTTTAATTAGTATGCCGGACAGGATACGTCCGCTTTTAATACCCAGCCGACGGGCTGAGAAAAAATCTTTATCGTGCTGATAAGTACAGATACCCGAAACCTCGATACGATCTGCCTGTAATCCGGCTTGAAGCAATTGAATACGGTTGGCCTCCCAAAGATCGATATGCGCTTTACCCGTCTGAGGATGCCGTTTCATGATACGGTTCATATCCACTCTGGTTGTCCGGAAAGCATCAGCCACCTCCTCGCCTACTTCAAAAGCAGCCTGCCCGATCGACGGGGCAATACCAGCCATCATCCGAGAAGGATCGCAGGAATAACGGTCAGCCATACAAGCGATGGTTTTAGCTACGATCTGTTTTACCGTTCCGCGCCATCCGGCATGGATAGCCGCCACTACCTTTTTGTCCGGTGCATACACTAGGACAGGGACGCAATCAGCCGTAGAGACAGCCACGCAAACGCCGGGTATATCGGTCACCAAAGCATCTTTTCCGTTCATTGCTTCTTTCTGCAGCGTCTCCGTAAGAGAAAGGAAACCGGCATCAATACAACCGATTTCCGCCTCATGTATCTGGAAAGGAGCAAAGATCCGTTCGGGAGAAATTCCGATTACATCCGAAAGGAGTTGCCGGTTCATCCGGACGGAAGCCAAATCGTCTCCGCTATACGCTCCCGGATTCATCGTAGCATAGTTGCCTGCACTCACACCACCGTGACGGGTCGTTATAAAATGAGAAATGTTGCATTCTCCGCTTAATCCGGAGAATTGCAACATTTCGACTGTCTTATTTTTCAGTTTCTTCATCTTCGTCGTCCCACTCGTATTCTTCATACTCTTCATCCGGATCATCCTCATCCACAGGAAAGACGAAATCGTCGTCGTCGTCATCCAGCGGAATAGAACTCACATCGATATTCTGATGGACGATATTCTCGACCTGATGGAAAGTTTCCTTATTCAGTTCCTTCCACAGCAAGTCTTTCAGTTCCGTAATGCCTTGCTGGGTGATCGAGGAGATAAACACATGCGGGACACCTTCCGGCAAGTCCGCCGACAGCGCCTCGATCAGCTCGTCGTCCAGCATATCGCTTTTGGTGATAGCCAGGACACGGCTCTTGCTCAGCAACTCCGGATTGTATTTGACCAGTTCGTTATGAAGGATCTCGTATTCCTTTTTAATATCGTCGGAATCTGCCGGAATCATGAACAGAAGCAGCGAGTTTCGTTCGATATGACGGAGGAAACGAAGTCCGAGACCTTTCCCTTCGCTGGCACCTTCTATGATACCGGGGATATCCGCCATCACAAACGAGCGGTGGTCACGATAACTAACGATACCCAGGTTCGGTTCCAGTGTCGTGAACGGATAGTTCGCGATCTTCGGTTTGGCTGCCGATACGACAGAAAGCAGCGTAGACTTTCCGGCATTCGGGAAACCTACCAGACCAACGTCGGCAAGAAGCTTCAACTGCAGGATCACTTTACGTTCCTGAGCCGGTTCGCCCGGTTGAGCATAACGGGGAGCCTGGTTGGTAGACGTTTTGAAATGCCAGTTCCCTTGTCCGCCACGACCGCCTTTCAGCAGCATGACTTCCTGTCCGTCTTCGGTAACGTCGCAGATATATTCACCGGTTTCGGCATCATATACTACGGTTCCGCAAGGCACTTCGATCACCCGGTCTTCACCGTCTTTACCGAAGCTGCGTTTGGCACTTCCGCCTTCTCCGTTCGTCGCCATGATATGACGTTCGAACTTCAGATGCAGGAGAGTCCAGTAGTTCCGGTTACCGCGAAGATATACATGGCCTCCTCTCCCCCCGTCGCCTCCGTCGGGACCTCCTTTCGGAATATATTTCTCACGACGAAAGTGAGAAGACCCTCTTCCGCCCTTTCCCGAGCGGCAATAGATCTTTACGTAATCTACAAAGTTTGATTCAGCCATTTTCTTATTTCTTTCTTATTTTACTTTATTTACTGCTTCTTTGATACGACCGAAGATTTCTTCAATTGTACCCATGCCATGAATACCCACGTGCTTGCCTTCGCCTACATAGTAGTCAGCCAAAGGAGCTGTCTGGTTATGGTAAACTTCCAGGCGGGATTTGATTGTTTCCAGATTGTCGTCAGAACGTCCTGATACTTTACCGCGTTCCAGCAGACGGTTGATCAGTTCTTCTTCTTCCACCTGCAGGTTCAGCATAACAGATACATCCGTACCACGTTTGTTCAACATTTCTTTCAGCGCTTTAGCCTGCGGAATAGTACGAGGGAAACCGTCGAAGATAACACCTTTAGAACCAGCCTTGCTGTCCAATACCTTTGCCAGCATATCGACAATCAGTTCATCCGGTACAAGCTGACCTTTTTCAATATAATCTTTTGCGATCTTGCCAAGTTCTGTTTCACCTTTCATCTCAGCACGCAACACATCACCTGTTGAAATGTGATCCAAACCATACTCTTTAATGATCAACTCGCTCTGTGTTCCCTTTCCTGATCCGGGAGCACCAAAAATAACAACGTTCAACATAATATTGTTTCTTAATTATATAAATGTATAACCTTTTAACCTATTACCTTATATATATCCCGATAGGCACGTCCCATCTCGTCGTAATCCAGTCCGTAACCTACAATAAAATCGCTGGGAATCTGTATGCCCACATAGTCGGGTTTCAAATCACATTTCAGGGAATCCGGTTTGAACAACATCGTAGCCAGCTTGACATCGGCAGCCCCGTCGTTTCTCAACTTATCCATCACGAACTGCATCGTGTAGCCGGTATCGATGATATCTTCGAGCAAGATCAGGGTACGTCCTTTCACATCGGCCTGCACCGGCATGATCTCGCGAACAACTCCGGTGGTATTGAGACCCCGGTAAGAAGAATAACGGGCAAATGTAATTTCATAATGTGCATCCATCTGCCTCATCAGTTCGGCAGTAAACATAAACGCTCCGTTCAACACCCCTACGAAGAGAGGATTGCTGTCGCCTACATCTGCCTTGATCCGTTCAGCCATCTTCGCAATGGCCTCCCTGATCTCCTTTTCCGGGATAAACAGTTCAAATTCTTTGTCTTTTAATCGGATCTTATCCATATACCGTTTATTTTTCGAGGGAGCAAAGGTACAACATTTTCAGCGAAGCACAAACAGGATGGCAGAGCATATATATCCGTTCAGAAAAAGTTTATGGTATTTTCGGGTTCATCCATCCGTCAGAGGGTCGAACGTTATGATTATAGGAACCCACACAGGGTGAAGCCAACTAAGAAAATGGCTTCACCCTGGGCAAGATTAAGTATCATTTTACATTATTTATAGCTTTCCGTCAGGATATTTCCGTCCATCATACGGATCAGCCGTCCTGCCATCCGGGCGTTTTCTTCCGAGTGGGTAACCATGACAACGGTCGCCCCTTCCTTGTTCAATTCGAGAAGCAGGTTCATCACCTCGCTGCCGTTTACAGAGTCCAGGTTTCCGGTCGGTTCGTCGGCAAGGATGATATGCGGATTCGTTACTATGGCACGGGCAATTGCTACACGCTGTTGCTGACCGCCGGAGAGTTGCTGCGGATAATGTTCCGTCCGGTGAGCAATCTGCATCCGGTCGAGTGCGGCGTTGACCCGCGTTATCCGTTCTTTTGCCGGAACCCCGGCATACAACAGAGGAAGTTCTACATTTTCAAATACGGTCAGTTCGTCTATCAGGTTGAAACTCTGGAAGACAAACCCCAGGTTGCCGTTCCGCAGGTCGGTACGGTTGTTCTCCGTATAGCGGGAAACCTCTTCTCCCATAAACCACAGTTCGCCGGAAGTCGGGTTATCCAGCAACCCCAACAAATTGAGCAAGGTGGATTTGCCGCAACCGGAAGGGCCCATAATAGCCAGGAACTCTCCTTTGTTTATTTCCAGATTAATGCCGTTCAGGGCTGTCGTCTCCACACTTTCCGTACGAAACACTTTCGTTAAATTGACTGCTTTTATCATGATCTTTCTATTATTATTCTTATTATTTTATTCATACCGCAACGATTCCACCGGATTCCGGGAAGCGGCACGCCAGGTTTGCAATACCACTGTCAGGATGGTGATCAGTAAAATGACCAGTCCCGATACGGGGAAGAGCCACCAGCTGATCGTCGTCTGATAAGCAAAGTTACTCAGCCAGCGGACCATCAGGAGATAACCGAGCGGACACGCCGCCACAAAGGCAATCCCCACCCAAAGCATATACTCCCGGCAAAACATCCGCACGATCCTGTCGGAATGTGCCCCGTTCACTTTGCGGACACCGATCTCTTTCGTCCGTTGCGCAGTGGCGAGGGCAACCAGTCCCAGTACGCCTATCATCGCCACGATGATCGCCAATACCGTAAACACCAGGAACATTTCTCCCAGCTGTTGTTCGTGGGCATAGTTCCGGTTCAGCGCATCCGAGAAGAAACGGTAAGAGAACACATTATCCGGACGCATTTCCTCATATTTATCTTTCAGGAACTTCAGGGTTTCCGCCTTGTTCTCCGGTGCGATCTTGATATACAGCGTATTCAACAGCTGGCGGGAATAATACAGATAGGCAGGTTTCACCTTCTCACGCAACGGCTGGAAATGGAAATCCTTTACCACTCCGACGATCCGGGAAGTCTCTCCGAACCATCCGTTATTCTGAACGATCATGCCGACCGGATCTTTCACATTCATCATCTTCCACGCCGTTTCGTTGATCACGACAGGCGATTCTTTACTATATGTCCCATCCATATAAGCATTCTTGTCGGCACCGAACATATCTCCTTTGAGCAGTGTCAGTCCCAGGGTTTTCATGAAATGACCGTCGCCCACAACGCCAACCAGCTTCAGCGAGTCGACCTGTCCGTTTTCGCGCTGCCAGTAGAAGACGGTTTCTTCCGTCTTATGCCCGCGAAGGTAATTCGACAGTTCCACGCCGCCTGCCACATCCCTGACATTCGGGTTCTTCATCACTTCCTGCCGGTAATCGTCGATCCCCTGACCACCGAAGTAAGCCATCAGCTCGAACTCTCCGCAATTGACGACTATCATATCTTCCCTATCCAACCCCAGGTCCGCATTCTGCAGGTAATGCAGTTGCCTGAATACCACCGAGGTAGAGAAAAGCATCGTGATTGCCAGAACAAACTGGACACAAACCAATCCTTTGATCAGCGTCCCTTTCTTTCCGGTAGCCTTTCCGCCCTTGAAAGCGAGCAACGGATTGAACGACGACATATAAAAAGCCGGAAAAGCCCCCGCCAGGCTGCCGACCCCGACAATACCGAACAGGATAAACAGCAGGGTCTGCCAGTTGAACTGCAAAGTAATGTCCTTGTCGACAAACACATTGAAGAAAGGCAACAACAGCTCTGTCAGTGCCAACGCCAGGACCAGCGAAAGAAAAGCCTGCACCATACTTTCCGACAGGAACTGCACGATCAGCATCCGGCGTTTCGCCCCTGTCACTTTCCGGACACCGATTTCTTTATAACGCAGGGAAGCACGTGCGGTCGACAAAGTAGTAAAGTTGAATGCGCCCATAAAAATGATCAGCAATGCCAGGGCGGTAAACAGCCATATCTGCGAAATACTTCCGTAGTTGCTGACTTCCGGATCTTTAAACCAGGTATGCAAATGAATATCCTTCAATGGCTGGAACTCCAGAGCCAGTCCGTCTTCCCGCCTGTCCTGCCAGGCATGGCTCATCGCCTGCCGGTCGGCATCGGAGAGAACAGTTCCTTTTTTAAGCTGGATATAGACATTGGTTCCCTCCACATACTCCCAGCTCATCGGCTCAAAATAAGCCTGCTCACTGAGCAAGACTTCAAACCGGATATGACTTTTACGGGGCACATCCAGCACGGCTGCTACTTTATAGCGGTTGACCTGCCCCAGGAATTGACAGGTTACCTCTCTCCCGACAGCCGCTGTTTGTCCGAACAGCTTTTCTGCTGCAGACCGGGCAAGCACGATTTGCTGCGGGTCTTTCTTTATCAGATTCGGATCGCCCGCCAGGACCGGAAAACTGAATACATCAAAGAAAGTGGTATCTACATAGGTATATTTTGCTTCGATCAGATTGGCTCCCGAATGGAGGTTCAGCGTGCCGAAGTTAAGCATAAAGGTTGCGTTCTCCACTTGCGGGAAATCTTCGCGGAATGTTTTGCTCAACGGTGCCACCGTATAGGCGGATTCTTTCGTCTGTCCGCCCTCGTCCCGGTTCACGGCTATTACACGGTAGACAGTGTCTCCGTTCCGATGAAAATCCTCAAACGTCAGTTCATCCACGATCCAAAGGTAAATAAGGAAAGCGGCTGTCATTCCTAATACAAATCCCAGCATATTGATTGAAGAGAACAGAAAACTCCGCTTTATCAACCGAAGGGCGACTTTTACATAATGTTTCAACATATCGTTATCGTTTGTTTGATGTTTTATTCATATCGTAAAGATTCTACCGGATTCCGGGATGCGGCACGCCAGGTCTGCGCCATGACGGTCAACAGGGTTATCAGTAAAATAATGCCGCCCGCCAACGGGAAGAGCCACCAGCTGATCGTCGTCTGATAGGCAAAGTTACTCAGCCATTTCAGCATAAACAGGTAACCGACCGGACAGGCAATCACGAAAGCAATGCCTACCCAGATCATATATTCGCGGCAGAACATCTTCACGATCCGGTCGGAATGTGCCCCATTCACCTTACGGACACCTATTTCCTTCGTCCGCTGCACCGTAGAGAGCGCCACCAGCCCGAAGACACCCATCATGGCAACGATGATCGCCAGTACGGTAAAGATCAGGAACATCCGGCTTTGCTGCTGCTCGCGGGCATAATTCTCATTCAACACGTCCGTCAGGAAGCGGTAGTTGAAAAGCATATCCGGACGTTCTTCTTCATATTGCTTTTTCAGGAACTTCAAAGTAGCCGCCTGGTTCTCCGCCGAGATACGGATATACATATAATTGAACAGCTGAACCGTATAATAGAAGAATGCCGGTTTTATCTTTTCCCGCAACGGCTGGAAGTTAAAGTCCTTCACAACGCCAACGATCCTCGAAGTACGGATACCGATACCGCCGCCCGTCAACAGCATGCCGACCGGATTCCCGACTTTCAGCATCTTCCAGGCAGTTTCATTGATAACGATCGGCGATTCCTTCCCATAGGAGCCGTCCCAGTAATGGTCGGGATTCGTGCCGAATGTTTCCCCTTTCAGCAAGGTCAGTCCCAAAGTCGGGATAAAGTCGCTGTCGCCCACCATTCCGACCATCATCATCGAATCTGCCTTTCCGGTTTCATCTTCCCAATGGAACATACTTTGTTCATAGCCGTATCCCTGCAGGTAGTCCGTGATCTCCACGCCCAGCGCCACGCTCTTTACATATGGGTTCTTGAGTATCTTCTGTTTAAAACCTTCGGTTCCCCGCCGCCAATCCATAACATCCACTTCAATCAGATGTTCCTTGTCCAGTCCCAGGTCGGCATTCTGCAGATAATGGAGTTGCTTGAATATGACGGTCGTACAAATGATCATGGTGATTGCGATCACGAACTGCACGCAAACCAGCCCTTTGATCAATGTCCCTTTCTTACCGGTCGCCTGCCCTCCCTTGAAAGCCAGCAGCGGACTGAACGACGACATATAGAAAGCAGGGAACGCCCCTGCCAGGCAACCGACCCCGACAATACCGAACAGGACAAACAACAACGTCTGCCAATTGAACTGCAACGTGATATCCTTCCCGACAAACAGATTGAAAAACGGCAGCAACAGTTCCGTCAGTGCCAACGCCAGCAGCAACGAGATAAAAGCCTGCACCAGACTTTCCGACAGGAACTGCATGACCAGCTTGTTCTTTTTCGCCCCGGTCACTTTCCGGACTCCGATCTCTTTCGACCGCAGGGATGCACGCGCCGTCGACAAAGTCATAAAATTGAATGCCCCCATAAAGATGATCAGGACAGCCAGCACCGCAAAGAGGTAAATCTGTTGTATATTGCCATGATTGAACACATCGTTCGGTTCTTTGAAAGATGTACGCAGATGAATGTCTTTCAACGGCTGGAAAGCGAGCGGCTTTCCCCATTGCGAATGTTTCACCCAGACATCGCGCATGGCTGACCGGTCGGCATCCGTCAGTGTATTTCCTTTCTTCAGCTGGATAAAGACGTGCATCCTTTCCGAAAAGCTCCAGACCTCATCTTCTATGCCCGCCCACTTATAAGAGTCCCAACTCGCCAGTACATCAAACTGTATATGGCTTTTGCGCGGTACTTTCAGGACAGCGGCTACCTTATAATATTTATTATTCAATTTGCAGGAAACTTCTTTCCCGACAGCCGACGTCTTACCGAACAGTTTCCCGGCTGTCGCTTCCGACAATACGATCATCTGCGGGTCTTTCTTCAGCAGGGACGGATCGCCTGCCACAACCGGAAAGCTGAATACATCGAAGAAAGTCGAATCGACAAATGCGTAGTTAGCTTCCAAAGCCACAGCGTCCGTACGAATGTCATATGTACCGCCGTACTTTATAAAAGTAGCATTCTCCACCTTCGGAAATTCTTTCCGGAAGGTTTCGCTGAGCGGAGTAACCGTAGAGGGGACTTGCCCGTTGGCGGTTTGTTCTTCCCGGATCACCCGATAGATGGAGTCGCCGTTCTTATTAAAATCCTCAAACGTCAGTTCATCCACAATCCATAAATAAATAAGGAAGGCGGCAGTCATGCCCAATACAAAACCGAATATATTGATGGAGGAAAACAGAAAACTCCGTTTCACCTGGCGGATAGCTACTTTAATGTAATGTTTAAACATGATTCTGAACAATATTAGGTTACTTTCTGAATAGTTACATTCAATATCCATGCCATTTTCATAAGGCGTTAAAAATTAAAGACATATACATCCTCCAAAACATAACAACCGTACGATATCGTACACTTCCCATACGATACCGTACGGTTCATAACTAATAACTAGCTCCCGACACAGGAGCAACTAGTCTTTTTCTAAGGAAGAACTAATTGTTAAGTCTTCTGTTTTTATACTTTTTTCCTTGCTTCAAATCAATTTTTAGCTAGCTCAAAATTAAATTCAAGCATGCTAAAAATCAATTTCAGGCATGCTAAAAAGAATAAAAAGTGAGGAGATTTCAGATAAATAGTAGGCAGGTAAACATTAATTATTCGGATAGTACGTATTAGTTTGTCGTCTATCCGGAAATTTTACCTAAGTTTGGGGCACTCTATAACACACGAAGAACAAATAGCATGGCAGTACGACAAGGAAAAATATTAGTGATCGACGACAACGAAGACATACTCTTTACTTTGAAGATGTTGCTTCGCCCGCTGGCGGAAAGCGTTACGACCAGCACCAACCCGAAAGAGATCAACCGCCTGGTGTCGACTACCAAATACAACGTGATCCTGCTCGATATGAACTTCACCGCCGATGCCGTCAGCGGTAAAGAAGGTTTTTACTGGCTGGAACGCATCCGCGAAATATCGCCCGAGACGGTCGTGATCCTGATCACCGCCTATTCGGATACGGAAAAAGCCGTCCGTGCCATCAAAGCAGGTGCCACCGACTTTATCCCGAAACCCTGGCAGAACGAAAAGATGCTGGCAACCATCTCGTCCGCCCTCGAACTCAGCCTGCGCCGCGGTGAAGTACAGACGCTGAAAGAACAGAAATCGGTGCTCACCACCACAGAACCGGAGATAGAAGTGATCGGCGAATCTCCTGTGATGGAACAGATATTCAGGACACTGGAGAAGCTGAAACATGCGGATGCCAATATCCTGCTGCAGGGCGAGAACGGGACGGGAAAAGACCTGATCGCCTATACGCTTCACAAACAGTCGCCGCGCAACCAGGAGGCATTTGTCGCTATCGACCTGGGAAGTATCCCGCACAACCTGTTCGAAAGCGAACTGTTCGGATACGAAAAAGGGGCGTTTACCGATGCGGGGAAAAGCAAGTCGGGACGTTTCGAGATCGCATCCGGCGGCACGCTCTTTCTGAATGAGATCGGAAACCTGCCGCTTATGCTCCAGTCGAAGCTGCTCACGGTGATCGAACAGCAGAAGATAAACCGCCTCGGATCGACCAAGGAAACACAGATAGATGTCCGGCTGATCTGTGCGACCAACACCGACCTGCATGCGGCAGTACGCGACGGCAGTTTCCGCCAGGACCTGCTTTACCGGATCAACACGATCGAGCTGTTCGTCCCTCCCCTGCGCGAAAGGGGAAACGACATCTCCCTCCTTGCCGATCATTTCCTGAAACGTTACAGCCTGAAATACAAGAAAGAGGTCGACGGCTTCTCACGGGAAGCACGCCAGCTGCTGAAACAATATCACTGGCCGGGCAATGTCCGCGAACTGCAGCACGTCATCGAACGGGCGGTCATCCTTTCCGACCAGAAGAAACTGCAATACGACGACTTCATGCTCCGTACCCCCGTTTCCAGCTATCGGGAGAAAGAAGAGAAATTCAATCTGGAAGAACTGGAGAAGCATACGATACAGGAAGCCTTGCAACATTGTTCCGGCAATCTGACACAGGCTGCCGACCTGTTGGGCATCACGCGTACATCTTTATATAGGCGACTGGAAAAATACGGATTATGAAACAGTATTCGAAAAAGGCTATCGCCTCGATCCTCTTAATACTGGTCACCAGCCTGGCGGGGGCTTTCCTGGTGGCTGGGAAGTTTTATATCTCCGCGCTGATTGCCGGTATCGCTCTCCTGATCGAATCCTGGTACTTGCTGCGGCAGATGGAACGGAGCGACCGGTTGTTCCGCCAGTTTGTCTGGTCGGTGCGCTACTCCGATTTCCTGTCTTCGGGAAAAGCACCCAGGGAAAATCCGGATACGCTTCCCCGTGAGCTGACCGAAGCGATGGAGGAGGCTTTGCTGCATTACAAAACCCATCTGCAACAGAAGGAAAGTCAACTGCAGTATTTCCAGGCGCTTGCCAATCATATCGACCTTTCCGTCTTCGTCTATTCGTCCGAGACGGCACAGATCGAGTGGATGAACCAGGCTGCCAAGATACAAACCGGACTGAATTTCGCCGAAACGATCGACGATCTGGCTGCTTATCATCCGGAACTTCCCGCGCGGCTGCGTATTCTGCATCCCGGCGAACTCTCCATCCTGCAGGTCCGCCGCCAGGAGGATTATTCGCAACTGATACTCTCTTCCATGTCGTTCGTGGTTTTGAACAAGCCGCTTACGGTCGTCAGCATGAAGAACATCCGTTCCGTACTGGAAAACAAGGAGACCGAAGCGTGGCAGAAGCTGATCCGCGTACTGACGCATGAGATCATGAACTCGATGACTCCGATCGTCTCCCTCTCCGAACTGTTGAAAAACAAACAGGCTTCGGAAGAGATCAACGAAGAGGACCGGGAGGAGATGAAGCAGGCGATCGACACGATTTTCCGGAGAAGCAGCGGGCTGGTCCGTTTCGTGGAGAACTACCGGAAAGTAACGGGTATTCCTACGCCTGTCCCCGAGATCATTCCGGTAGACAGCCTGTTCGGTAACGTCGTTCCTCTGTTCAAGGAGGAAACGGATACGATCCGGATACTTCCTGCCTCCTCGCATCTGCAGGTCATTGCGGACAAAACGCTGATCGAACAAATCCTTATCAATCTGATAAAGAATGCACTGGACGCGACAAAGGAGTGTACAGACCCGCAAATAGAGTTGTCGGCCGGCATCAATGCGGAAGGGAAAACCTTCATCCAGGTCAAAGACAACGGGACAGGCATTCCGGCAGATGTTCAGGAGCGCATCTTTATCCCGTTCTTTACCACCAAGCCGGTCGGTTCCGGTATCGGGTTAAGTATTTCCCGGCAAATCATGTATATGCACAAAGGGAGCCTGACTGTCATTTCGGAAGTCGGAAAGGGCAGCCGCTTCCTGCTTACTTTCGTTTAGCTATCAGATGGCACACTGATGACACAGATTAAGCAGATGACCACAGATTTATTTTATTCTGAGAAATAATAATCTGCGTAAATCTGCTTAATCTGTGTTATCTGTGTGCCATTTACAAAGTTTGTTATACTTTTGTATGCAGAATAAACATCTGATGTCTTACAATTATGATAAAGATATTTCCAACCGAGAAGGTTAAAGAACTCGATCAATACACGATTCAAAACGAGCCAATCAGCTCTATCGATCTGGTAGAACGCGCCTCAACAGTCTTTGTGCAGGAATTCTGCCGCCGTTATTCGAAGCAAACCCGCATCATCGTCTTTGCCGGACAAGGCAACAACGGTGCCGACGCGCTTGCCATCGCACGTCTGCTGAAAGATGAATGCTACAAAGTAGAAACGTATCTGTTCAACCCGACCGAGCATCTTTCGTTTGATTGCGAAATGAACAAGCAACGGATACTCGGATTGGAGAAAGTGGAGTTCACCGAAGTGGTAGCCGATTTCGTTCCTCCGGTACTGACCGACCGCGATGTCGTGATCGACGGCTTGTTCGGTTCCGGTCTGAACCGTCCGCTGACCGGCGGATTCGCTGCCATGGTAAAATATATCAACCAGTCGGAAGCTACAATCGTATCTATAGACATTCCCTCCGGACTGTTTGGCGAGAATAATCAGACCAACGACCCAGATGCTATCATACGGGCAAGCCTGACACTGACGTTCGGTTTCCCGAAACTGGCCTTCTTCTTCCCCGAAAATGCCGAATATGTAGGCGAATGGAAAGTGCTGGATATCGGTATTCATCAGGATATCGTCGACCAGACTCCTACCCCGTATATGATGGTGACGGAAGAAGATATGGCGGAAGTATTCCAGCCCCGCGACAAGTTTTCTCATAAAGGGACTTTCGGTCACGCTCTGCTTATCGCCGGAAGCAAAGGTAAAATGGGTGCTGCCCTACTGGCTGCCCGCTCCTGCCTGAGAAGCGGAAGCGGACTGCTGACCGTTCATATTCCCCAACGCGGTGAAGTGATCATGCAGACAGCCTTCCCCGAAGCGATGGTCAGCTTCGATCCGCATACCGATTATTTCACGACTGTCCCCGAAATGTCAGCCTATTCCGCTATCGGCGTAGGACCGGGATTAGGTCAGCACCTCGAATCGGCCGCTGCCCTGGAACGTTTGCTTCAGACAACGGAAAAGCCTGTCGTACTGGATGCCGACGCGCTCAATCTGATCGCTTCCAATAACGATCTGCTGAACCGCATCCCTCCGCGTAGCATCCTGACCCCGCATCCGAAGGAGTTCGACCGCATCGCCGGAGAAAGCAGCAGCATGTTCGAACGTCTGCGGAAAGCGCAGTCTTTTGCTGTCGACCATAAACTTTGCATCGTACTAAAAGGTACTTACACGGCAATCTGTACTCCCGGAGGTAACATCTATTTCAACAGTTGCGGAAATCCGGGCATGGCAACGGCTGGTAGCGGAGATGTCCTGACCGGTATCATCCTAGGCTTGCTGGCTCAAGGGGCAGAACCCGAAACAGCGGCTGTATCAGGAGTTTTCTTGCATGGTACGGCCGGCGACCTGGCTGCCGTTTACCGTTCGGAAGAGAGTATGATCGCCGGAGATATTACCGATATGCTGGGAAAAGCGTTCAAGCAGATCAAATAACAGACAGAATACTTTCTGATTTATATCATCAGCCAGGTCTCATCAAGGATCTGGCTATTTTTTTAAATATGTATACTCTTTCATATTCATTGCCTTTTACCACATATACTAAATAATCTCTGCTTTTACAATATTTGTTATCGCAGTAAGTTTCAAAAAAAAGCAATATATTCGACGACAAATAAGAAACTAATGAATAGGAGATTTAAACATATTACTTTATTTTTCGTACTGGTCAGTGTTCTTTGTATCCTTTCCTGTTCAAACAAAAACTCTGCTGCAATCGAATTGCAACAGGCAAAGTTATTGATGGAAACAGCCCCCGATAGTGCACTGACTATTCTCAACAGCATACAATCACCCGAAAACTTATCAGACCAGGAATATGCCTCTTATTGCCTGCAACTCACACAGGCACTCGACAAGAACTATATCCTATTGACAACTGATACCCTGATAAAAAAAGCTGAGATTTATTATGAAGAGCAGGAAGATATCCCTTCCCTGGCTCTGACATATTACTATATGGGTAGGGTATATTCTGATATGCAAGATGCTATGCAGGCACAGCAGTACTATCTGAAAACACTCGAACTGGGTAAAAGTGTAAACGAAACCGATCTGCTTATTAAAGCAAACAACAGCTTAGGTACGCTTTATTCTTACCAAAGTATTTATGAGACGGCATTGCCTCTGTATAAAAACACATTACATCTTTTAGAAAACAGCAACGACTCGACAAAAATATCCTTAGCTCTACGCAATACAGCCCGTGTTTTTACTGAAACACAACAACTGGACAGTGCTATATACTATTATCAACAAGCAATAAAGCTAGCTACACCGGAAAGTATGTCCTCTTTACAAAATGACCTTGGAGGTTTGTATTTAAAAACCGGAGAATATGAAGAGGCACGATATTACATTCAACAATCTATACAGACATGTTCGAATCCAAATCTGCAATATCACTTATATCTGACTTACGGGGAATATCTATTAAAAACAGCACAATATGATTCCGCCCGTTATTACCTGAAACAAAGTTTTCAAAGCCCCAGCCTTTATACCCAGGCTGGTAGTTTATATTTTCTAGCCCAGGTTGAAAGACAAAAATCCGACTTTATAAACTATTTCAAATATTGGGACCACTATGAACAATTAAGAGATTCTATAAAAAAGGATTCCCATTATGAAAATATACGCATGGTACAAAGCATGTTCAACTACCAGCATATAGCCGATGAAAAGATAAAATATGAAAAAGAAGCGAGTAAAAGAATGGTTATTATCTATCAGATATTAATATTCACTACTGTTCTACTTATCACAGGCTTCTTTATTTTCAAAAATGAACAAAAGAAAAAGAAAAGATTACTTGACCTGAAAGAACAATTGTATACACAGAGCCAACGGCACATAGAAGATAATAAGAAACAGATCCAATTATTGGAAAACGAACTATCAAACGGGCAAGAAACGCTCAGCGAAGTAAAAAAGCAATTGTTTGAGACCCAAAAACTAATGCTGGAGATGGAGAACAGGCAAATTTCATTAAAACAAAATACACTGGAATTACTGGAACAGGATTTCAAGAAATCATCTCTATACATCAAAATACATAAAGCAGATACCGGACTGACCGAAAGCGAATGGTCCGAACTAGCTATGCTGATAGATGCCACCTATTCGGACTTTACAAAACGTCTTTTTATATTATCCCCGCGAATATCTACAGAGGAACTGCGTATATGTTATCTGGTTAAAATAGGCATCCCTGTCAAAAAGATTGCAATAATAACGAATTTAACCAGTTCCGGAGTATCCCAATGCCGTAGAAGACTGTACAAAAAATTGACACAAGAGCCCGAAAATGCAGAGAACTTCGACACATTTATCTCTGATTTTTAAGTCATTATACATTGTCACCATTTTGTCAACAAAAATATAATCCATATTAGAATATGAATTATATTTTTGTAAGGCATTTTAATTTTATCAACCGACAATTTAAAATTTAAGATCATGAAACAATTAATTTCAGCTCTGTTTTTAGTTCTTTGTGGAGTGTTTTGCACCCAAAATATGTATGCAGATGATATCCCCAGTAAAGGTAAATGGGGTCCACAGGATATTAAGTCAATCTTTCCGGCTCCTCCTACAGCATCTATAGACGGGAACAATCTGACAATTACATTTACTAGTCCACTAACAAACCTGACAGTTCAGGTAAAAGATATTACAGGTACGGTAGTCTATGAAGAATGTATTTCTGCTACAAGTCCGCAGGCTTATACTATCCCATTAAACGTTGAAAATGGAGAATATACGCTGAACTTAATACACAGATACGGATACCTGACCGGCTCATTCGTTATCGAATAGCATTCAATGCACTAAATTTATGTTTATACGCAACTCGTGAGTATGATTTAGCCAAGCCCCTCTATATCTCGATCTCCTTTTCCACTCGCGAGTTGCTTCCCTTTGCCAAAACATTAACTATGATTTTATCTCTTTCCGCCCAATATGCCATAATCTTACTGATCAACTGCATTACTGAAAATCTAAAAGACGGTTCTACGGTTGGTTACTAACAAAATATTTCCTAGTTTTGTGGAATCATTATTGAGATAATAAATTGTTTGGATATGAAGAATCTGATCACAATAGCATGTCTTTTGTTTAGTATACCGCTCATGGCACAAACCAAAGTGGTGAAGAAAAATGCTGTCAAAGCAAATAATTTCGGTATTACTTATTCATTGCCAAAAACACAACTGATCGTTGATGCAGAAGTAACCAAAGTCACCTGTAAAGCAGGTCCTTACTACAAATATGCAGAAAAGTATCTGGGAGTCAAAGATGCGATAACAGAAGATAAAGTATACTATGAATTAGGTAAATTATCACTTATCAATAAGGGCATTCCCGATCCTGATAACACTTATATTGTTGAGTTTAAAAGCGGTACGGTTGCTCCTTATGCTTACCTGACAGAAGAAGGACTCTTATGTTCCATCAACGCCGATTATACTCCGGACGAATCGGAACTCGAAACAATAAAGAAAAACGGACAAGGACCGGTAAAAGTAACGGATGCATCTGTTTTCTCTGAAGAATTACTGATGGCTGGTTCAACAGCTAGACAGGCAGAAGTTGCCGCAAAACAAATCTACCGTATCCGTGAAAGCCGTTTGAATATCTTAACCGGAGATGCAGACAATCTTCCTCCCGACGGTGAAGCGATGAAGCTGGTGATCCAACAGCTGGAAGAACAGGAAAAGGCTTTATCCAACCTGTTCACCGGCATTCTGACCAAAGAGACATCTCATTATGAAGTAAGTATCACCCCTTATGATAACCTGGATAAGGAAGTCCTGTTCCGTTTCTCCAACCTGATGGGGATCGTCGATGCAGACGACCTGGGCGGCGTTCCGGTCTACATGAACCTGAAAGCGACCGACCGTGCTCCGGTTCTCGACCCGAAAGAAGCCGAAAAGAAGGAAAAATCACTGAAAGGTATCGTTTATAACGTACCGGGAAAAGCCAGTATCGAGATCAGCATGAACAAGAAAACACTATATAAAGGAGAAGCCCAAATCACTCAGTTCGGTTCACGCGAAGGCCTTGCTCCTGTTATGTTCGAAGACAAAAAAGCTCCGGTGAAAGTCTATTTCTATCCGGAGACCGGCGCCATAAAACAAATAATTCAATAATAATCTAATTTAAATTTCTATGTTTGAAGGACAACCTAAAGGTTTATACGCGTTAGCCTTAGCGAATACCGGCGAGCGTTTCGGGTATTACACGATGCTCGCGATTTTTACTCTATTCTTACAAGCTAAGTTCGGCTTTACAGCCGCCGAGACATCAACCATCTTCGGTTCTTTCTTAGCAGCAGTGTATTTCATGCCACTCGTCGGAGGTATCCTCGCCGATAAGTTCGGATACGGAAAAATGGTAACAACTGGTATCATCGTAATGTTTATCGGATATGTATTGTTATCTATTCCGACACCCTCTTCTACCGGAAAAGTACTAATGTTCGGAGCTTTAGCCCTGATTGCCTGTGGTACAGGTCTTTTCAAGGGGAACTTGCAGGTAATGGTAGGTAACCTATACGATGCTCCCGAATACAGAGCGAAACGTGATACTGCATTCAGTATATTCTATATGGCGATCAACATCGGTGCGATGTATGCTCCGACAGCAGCTACTATGATCACTAACAAGATGTTGGGAAAAGCCGGATTCACTTATGTGCCGCAGATCCCTTCACTCGCCCATCAATTCCTGAACGGAACGATTACAGAAGAAGGAGCAACAACGCTGAGCGGCTTACAGGCTGCACAGAATTTCGTTGGCGATACAGCTGCTTTCTGTACGACTTATATCGACAAATTATCCGAGGCTTACAACTACGGCTTCGCTATTGCTTGTATCTCCCTGATTGTATCCATGTTGATCTACGTGGTGTTCCGCCCGACATTCAAACATGCCGATTACAACTCTAAACAGGCTAAACCTGCCAACGTACAGGAAGAAGAACTGACACCGGAACAGACAAAAGCACGTATCCAGGCTCTGTTACTGGTATTTGCCGTCGTTATTTTCTTCTGGATGGCATTCCACCAGAACGGTTTAACACTGACATTCTTTGCACGTGACTATACCGCACAGGCTGTAACGGGTCTGGATCGTTTAGGATTCAATATCGTAAACCTCACTTTCCTGCTGGTGGTTGTTTATGCCGCATTCTCTTTGTTCCAGTCAAAGACAGGTAAGGCTAAAGGTATCTCAGCCGGTGTATTGATAATCATGCTGGGGTTATTGGGATGGAGTTATAGTTCTATGGACTCGACAGTGACTATCCTGCCGCAGATCTTCCAGCAGTTCAACCCGTTCTTTGTAATTGTGCTGACTCCGGTATCGCTGGCAGTATTCGGTTACCTGGCAAAGAAAAAGAAAGAACCTTCTGCTCCGCGTAAGATCGGTATCGGTATGGTTATCGCTGCTTGCGGTTTCCTTATCATGGCATTAGGATCTTTAGGTCTGCCGACACCGGCTGCTGTTGAAGCGAATGGTATTTCTGCTGATGTACTGGTTTCTCCTAACTGGTTGATCTCTACTTACCTGGTATTGACCTTTGCCGAGTTATTATTATCGCCGATGGGTATTTCATTCGTATCGAAGGTGGCACCTCCTAAATATAAAGGTATGATGATGGGAGGATGGTTCGTAGCTACGGCTATCGGTAACTATCTGGTAGCTATCATCGGTTACTTGTGGGGAGGAATGCAGTTGTGGATGGTATGGAGCGTACTGATCGTGTGCTGTCTGTTATCGGCACTGTTCATATTCTCTATCATGAAACGATTGGAAAAAGTAGCCAAATAAGACAAAACTGAAATATGAAGTTGCAGCAAAGATATTTCACGCAAAATTCTTTCCGGTTCAAAAGATGGAGCCGGAAAGGGTATGCTGCATTCTTCAGTCTTAGCCGAAGCGTTACGATCGGGCAACTTTCTTCCAATGTATCGGAAAGATTCCAGGTCAAGAACGGTTCCAACCACTCGTCTGTATTAGTTGCCGGACAGATAAACACAGAAGAGACCGAGGTCGTAACAGACAGCTCACAAGAGCGATCGGGCACGGAAACCTTTACGTGGATTTCGCAACTGTTGCTTCTTTTATTCTCTTTGCCGGCTGTTAAACAGACATCGGTAGCGGCTTCGTACGTACATATTAATCTATTTATACATCCTAAAGCGGGAAGTTTCAGTATATGCTGAGACTTCCCGCTTTTTTATTTCTTAAAAGACAAAGCGATATGATTGAGACACTTAAACAGTTTGTTATCGAAGGGGGAAAAATAAATGAGGAACAAGCAACTGCTCTCTCCCGATGTACGGATAAAGAGGCGTTGTATAAAGCTGCACATCAAATCACCCGGCATTTTATGGGAGATAAGTTCGATACCTGTTCCATCATCAATGCCAAAAGCGGAAATTGCAGCGAGAACTGTAAATGGTGTGCACAATCCGGACATTACAATACGGTTGTAGCCCTGTATCCCCTCCTCCCGGCAGAAGAATGCGTTCATCAGGCATTACACAACCGCCAGCAGGGAATCGAACGTTTCGGGCTGGTGACCAGCGGGAAGCGTCTATCCGACGGAGAGATAAAGAAACTGACGGAGACAGTCCGCTACATCAAGCAGGCAAGCGATATCAAATGTTGTGCTTCCCTGGGACTTTTGAATAAAGAGCAGCTGAAGGAATTGCGTGAAAGTGGCGTAGAGAATTACCATTGTAATATAGAAACAGCTCCCTCCTATTTCCGTACATTATGCACGACACATACGATCGAACAAAAGCTGGAAACGATCCATGCAGCCCGGGAAGAGGGTTTCCGTATCTGTTCCGGAGGTATAGTCGGCATGGGGGAAACGATGGAACAACGAATAGAGATGGCTCTGTTATTACAAAAAGAACAGGTACACTCCATTCCCCTGAATTTATTACAACCGATACCGGGTACTCCGCTTGCCGGTACTCCGCAATTGTCCGAAGAAGAGTTTCTGACGACAATCGCCTTATTCCGTTTCATCAATCCGGAAGCTTATCTCCGTTTCTCCGGCGGACGCTCCCTGTTGAACAAAGAAACACAACGGAAAGCATTATATATAGGTATAAACGCAGCCATCATCGGCGACCTGCTGACAACTATCGGAAGCTGTGTGGCTGATGATAAAGAGCTTTTCACCGAAGCAGGCTATTCACTAACAAGGGAAACCGACTGGGTCGGATAAAACAGACAGACAAATGACTACAGAAGAATTATTACAATACGACAGGGAACACGTGTGGCATCCCTATACATCCACCATCGACCCGCTTCCCGTTTATCCGGTAGCCGGAGCAGAAGGTGTGGAAATTATCCTGGCAGACGGCAGACGACTGATCGACGGCATGTCTTCCTGGTGGGCGGCAGTTCACGGATATAACCATCCGGTATTGAATGCAGCAGCCAACGAGCAGTTGAAAAAGACGAGCCATATCATGTTCGGCGGTATCACCCATGAACCGGCTGTCGAACTGGCACAAAAGTTATTGGATATACTCCCTCCTGAGATGGATAAGATATTCTTTGCCGATAGTGGCTCGGTTGCCGTTGAAGTGGCGATGAAGATGGCTATCCAATACTGGCAGTCGCAGGGGAAAACGGCAAAGCATGCTTTTGCGACTATCCGCAGTGGTTATCATGGAGATACCTGGCATGCGATGTCTGTCTGCGACCCGGTCACAGGTATGCACGGGATATTTGCTGGTAGCCTTCCGGTACAATATTTTATCCCCCAACCTTCTGTAAAATATGGGGAAGAATGGAATGAAGAGGCGATGAAACCGTTGGCAGACTTACTGGAGCAACATGCAAGCGACATTGCCGCCCTGATACTGGAACCGATCGTTCAGGGAGCCGGAGGAATGTATTTCTACTCACCGACATTCCTGGTGCGTGCCAGGGAGTTATGCGAACAATACGATGTATTGCTGATCTTCGATGAGATTGCTACCGGCTTCGGACGTACCGGCAAGCTCTTTGCCTGGGAACATGCGGGAGTCGTACCGGATATCATGTGCATAGGCAAGGCATTGACCGGAGGTTATCTGACGTTATCAGCCACACTGACTACGGAAAGAGTGGCGACGACGATCTGCTCCGGCGAGGCAGGCTGTTTCATGCATGGCCCCACTTTTATGGGAAATCCGCTTGCCTGCGCCATTGCCTCCGCTTCCGTTTCGTTGCTCCTGGAAAGCGGATGGAAAGAGAAGGTAAGCGCTATCGAAAAACAACTTCGTCGGGAACTGGCACCTGCCCGATTATTCGACCATGTGCAGGAGGTACGCGTACTGGGAGCTATCGGAGTCATCGAGATGAAAGAGCCGGTCAACATGGCCATCCTGCAACGCCGTTTTGTAGAAACCGGTATCTGGGTTCGTCCCTTCGGCAAGCTGGTTTACCTGATGCCTCCGTTTATTATCCAGCCGGAGCAACTTACACGGTTAACTTCCGGAGTATTAAAATGTATCGAAGAATGAAAGATTATAATTCTATATTAAACCAACTCAAGGCAACCGGCAGCTACCGCCAGTTACCGACGGTAACGCATCACGGCAACCGGATAGAGAAAGACGGGCAGATAATGCTTAACCTGTCGTCCAACGACTACCTGGGTTTGGCTTCCTGCGCCGACCTTCAGAAGGCTTTCCTGGAAGAATGGCAGGAACAGAAATACCCCTTCTCCTCCTCTTCTTCTCGACTGCTGACCGGTAACTTTACCGCTTATACGGAACTGGAACAACTGATGGCGGAACGTTTCAACCGCGAAGCCGCCCTGATCTTCAACAGCGGTTACCATGCCAATACAGGAATACTCCCTGCACTAGCCGATAAGCAAAGCCTTATCCTTGCCGACAAACTGGTGCATGCCAGCATTATCGATGGCATTTTACTGAGCGGTGCGCCTTTCCAACGCTACCGGCACAATGACTATGAACAGTTGGAAACATTCCTAAAGAAGTCTGCCGGAGAATACGAGCAAGTCTTTGTCGTCACGGAAAGCATCTTCAGCATGGATGGCGATGTTGCCGACCTTCACCGCCTGGTCGAACTAAAGAAAAGCTATCCGAATGTTGTCTTATATGTCGATGAAGCACACGCCATCGGTGTCCGCGGTCGAAACGGACTGGGAATTGCGGAAGAGCAAGGCTGCATCGGAGAGATAGACCTACTGGTAGGCACATTCGGCAAAGCTCTTGCTTCCATGGGAGCCTATATCGTATGCGACCGCACTATTCGGGAATATCTGATCAATCGGATGCGCCCGCTAATATTCAGTACAGCTTTACCTCCTTTTCAGATTGCCTGGACACGGTTTATAGTGGAACTGTTGCCGGAGATCACCCCGCTTCGCGAAAGACTGGCACAAACCAGCCATATACTAGCCGAAGCACTGAAGGGCAAAGGCGGAGAAGTCAGCGGAAGCCATATCATCCCTTATATAATAGGTGATAATAAAGACTGTATCCTCAAAGCGAAAGAGCTACAACGTAAAGGTTTCTACTGTCTCCCCGTCCGTCCCCCGACGGTACCGAAAGGAACGGCACGCATCCGTTTCTCATTGACAGCAGATGTGACAATCGAAGACCTGCAACCGTTAATACAGGCCTTGTAGGGGCGGGGCTTGCCCACCCTATTATCAACATAAATATTTATTCAAAAATAGGTTATGTATGAAAGGGCGGGCAAACCCCGCCCCTACGGGGATACCGTTATACATTTAATTATGCAATATGAAAATAATAAAACAAACAGATAATCACGCCGCACGTCTCCTTCTCTTCTTCTCCGGCTGGTCCGCATCTCCGGAACTATTCACCCGGTTGGAGACCAGGGAAGAAACAGACATTATGCTCTGCTACGATTACAGGGAGACGGCATTTGAGGAAGACCTCAGCCGGTACGATGAGATACACCTCGTCGCTTGGTCGATGGGAGTCCGGATGGCAGAATGTGCATTGACAGACAAATACACACTCACCTCTGCAACCGCCATCAACGGAACCTCCCGTCCGATACATGACGCATACGGCATTCCCGAAAAGATTTTCAAGGGTACACTCGACAATCTGACAGCCGAAGGCCTCCGACGTTTCAACCGTCGCATGTGCGGCACCCGCGAGATACTCGCCCGATACGATGCTTGTCCGCCCCGCCCGTTGGAAGAGGTAAAGGAAGAATTAGAAGCCATCTACAACCGCTTCGCTCCGTCGACCGATACTGCCGACAAGCAGTTCCCCTGGACACGTGCCGTCATCGGTTCAGACGACCATATATTCCCGGTAGCCAACCAGCACGCCTGGTGGGACAGCCGTTGTCCGGTAACTGAAATAACAGCCCCTCATTACCCCTTTTACCTATGGAAACAGTGGAACGAATTATAACCCGCTTCAGCCGTGCGCTGGACAGCTACGACCGGTATGCGGAAGCCCAGCAGCAAATCTGCCGGAAACTGACTGCCCTGCTATCGCGTTACACCGGCATGCACTTTCAGCGCGCCCTCGAAATCGGCTGCGGCACAGGTGGTTTCACCCACCTGCTGAAAGAAAGCTGCGTCATCGACGAATGGTATCTGAATGACCTTTGTGAAGGTTGCTACGAGAAGATCGCCCGACTCTTTCATGGGCAGTCGATCGCTTTTATCGCCGGGAATGCCGAAGAAATCCCTTTCCCCGGCAGTCTGGACCTGATCGCTTCCGCTTCCGCTTTCCAATGGATGAAGGAGCCGGTCACCTTCCTGCATAAGCTGGCGGACATGTTAACGCCCAACGGCACATTGGTATTTAACACCTTTGCACCCGGTAACCTGGCAGAGATCAAGAAACTGACAGGCAAAGGTCTCGACTACCCCACTCCCGAACAACTGACAGAATGGCTGACGGCAGACTTCAATCTGCTTCACCTCCGGCAGGAAGAGATCGTCCTCACCTTCGACACGCCGCTTGACGTACTCCGCCATCTGAAATATACGGGGGTGACTGCCACGAGCGACGGCTACTGGACACGCCGTCTCCAGGAAATTTTTTGCCGCAATTACACCGCTCTGTATGGCACAAAAGATCACAAAGTAACACTCACTTACTGCCCGGTTTACGTCCTCGCAGTAAAAAAATAACAAATAAAATGAAAGGAAAAGTATTATTTATCTCAGGTATCGACACCAATGTCGGTAAAACGTATGCCACCGGAATCCTCGCCCGCCAGCTAGCAGCCGAAGGTCACACAGTCATTACCCAAAAGATGATTCAGACAGGCTGTACAGACATTTCGGAAGATATCGAAATGCATCGCCAATTGATGGGAATCCCCTTTACGGAAGAAGATAAAGCCGGCCTCACCTGCCCCTATATCTTCACCTATCCCTGCTCCCCTCACATGGCAGCCGAACGGGACGGTCGCCGGATCGAACTCGACACGATCACCCGCGCGACGAATGAACTGCAGGAACGTTACGAGTACGTCCTTCTCGAAGGAGCAGGCGGACTGATGGTGCCGAACAATTTCGAATCGTTAACGATCGACTATGTTCGCGAGCAGCAGTACCCGCTTATCCTCGTCACCTCCGGCAAACTGGGAAGCATCAATCATACGTTGCTGAGCCTCTATGCCTGCCGTCTGCAAGGGATTCAAGTACACAGCGTTATTTACAACCTATATCCTCATACCGACCAGCTGATTGAAGACAACACACTGGCATATCTCCGGCAATACCTTCGCCGTGAATGGCCGGATACGCATCTGCTTCTTCTTCCGAAAGCAGGTTCTTCTCCTTCCAATTCCAGCATGGTAATCCCAGCCGAATGGCATAGGCAACCCACAGTTGCAAGATAGGCAGGCGACTATTGTGATACAGGCATGCCAAGCCTGTATCTACAAACTTCTCCATAATCAAGAGTTAATGGTCATATAATCCGCCACCAGATCGTATCACAAAGATATTACCCCGAAAGCTGAAAAACAATATCTTTTGATGTATTTCATAACATAAAAAAGCCATCTTCCCTTATTTTACGCAAATAAGGGCCTTTTATTTATCTAATACACTGATTAAAAGAGACTTAGATATCTGAAAACAGGGAATACGACTTCCTGTCTTCCGATATTATCTTTATGGATAAAAAGAGTTCTTTGACATCTTTGCTCTTATATATATATTCTTATATAATATATGAAAAGCGTCTCAAAGATCGTCTCAAGTTCGTCTCGGAGCCACCTACGACACCTACGTAATAAGCTATTATTAAACTTATTACAAGAAATAAAATCTGTCTCAAGATCGTCTCAAAGATCGTCTCCTAATATTTGTTAAATACATTATCGCCAGCCAGTAGGCATCTTTCAGACCCTATCCGTCCCCATAATCTCTGCCACCCGCTCATTGGCACGGGCCTTGATTTCCGGGGTGATGCTATCCTTGATCATACTGATGACGAGGGTCATGACGGCAATATCGTCGGTAAAACCGATCACCGGAAGAATCCCGTCGGGTATCAGGTCTATCGGCAGGATAAAATAACCGAGCGCACCGATGATATACGCTTTATGCTTCACCGGCACCTTCTCGTCCTGCAATGTATAATAGAGTGTGAAAACAGGCAACAGCACCGTAGCGCCGACCTTCTTCGCCACCCGTTCTATTTTTTTCCAAAAGCGGTTATCCGAATAATACGTACCGTACTTTTGTACTTCGTGCACCTCTTCGAAAGGCACATCTTCAATCCTATTTCTATTCATATAGCAAAGATAAGGAGAAAAACCGAGAATGCCCCGAAAAAGAATGGGCTTATTCCGGTCATGTGCTTGTTGTGCGTCCGCTATTCCCGGCCTCACAACGGCAATCAGGTAAGAATATGAAAAAAATACCAGTTCAATTTTACTTTCATTTCTTTGCAAGGTCTTTTATATAGAACGTCCATTCGAATGAGTTCATGGAGGCTTTTATTTTATATGAATGTATAACAAAATAATATAAATGACTATGTGTACAACGAGAAAATGGAAAGCAGGAATACTGGTAGTCGCAATGATATTGGTTTGCGGAGCTGTAAATGCACAACATTGGCATCGACATTATCGTCCCAACCGGATTGTTACCGTTGTTGTTCAACCTGACGTAATATCTCATGTCAGTAACCGTTTCAACCAAAAGGAACGATTGGCGATGGCTATAGCTTATTTGGAAACGCATAAGCAGCTTACCATTAGGCAATATGCCAAAATGACTAAACTTAGCGTGGCATCGGCAGAAGCAGAACTGGATGCTTTCGCTATGGATAAAAAAAAGCCCATACAGCTTGTAATCAGAGGAAAAAAGAAAGTGTACATCAAAAGATAATGGGATATGAAAAAGAATTGGAAACTATTGATGTTGGGAGTAATCGCTATGTTTTTGCTACAATCCTGTGTAACCGTGCGCAAAGCTCGTCACCATCATCACCATCACAGACATTGTATGGTCATCAGCCAACAGACTACAAATATGACTTTGTTTAATACGCTGGCCATCTATATGGCAATGGATCTCGCAACAGTTTATGAGTATAAAGGATGACAAGGAACTGGTGGATCTAACGACTAAAGACCCGGAGAAAGGTTTTCGTTACCTGATGACAAAATATAAGGAAGTAGTCTACTGGCACATCCGAAGGTTGGTCGTTACCCACGAAGACGCACAAGATGCAACGCAAGAAACGTTCGTCAGGGCATTCCGGTCTTTATCTGATTTCAAAGGTGAATGCACCTTTCGCTCTTGGGTATACCGGATTGCGACCAACGAAGCCTTACGTTTGCTTGGGAAATATAAAAAAGAAGAACTGGTGTCATTGGATGACTCTTACAGCGAACTAAGCAACCTGATGGCTGATGAATATGTCGATTACAGTGATCTGGAAACCGTCAAACTGCAAAAAGCCATTTTGTCCTTGCCTACCAAGCAACAGCTGGCTTTTAACCTGCGATATTATAGTGAATTGGGATATGACGAGATTGCCGGAATCATTGGTTCAACAGTAGATGGGGCAAAATCCAACTATCATATCGCCAAAGATAAGATTGTCAAATATATGAATGCTAACAATTAGATGTATGAAAAGAGATTTTGATTTTGACCGCATAGGCAAGCGTCTTCCCTATACCGCACCAGATGGTTTTCTAGACGATATGGAAAACAACGTATGGAAAACTGTAAGACAGGAGATGTTGCCTTCCAAACCCAAACGCCATTTTCACCTTTGGTATTCTTTGACAGGAGGACTTGTGGCAGCAAGTATTGCACTACTGGTTGTCTTCAATTTATTACCTGATAATTCAAGAAATGATTTTGAAGATGTTGAAAAGGCTTTTGCCAATCTGAGCAGCAACGATCGGGATTACCTGCTTGCAACTTATCAGGATGACCTATTTATGAAATTTTGAACGAGTAAAAATAAAAAGACATGAAGAATATCATTAAAGTTCTTGCACTTGCAATCGCAATGGTAACTATCAGCACAAGTACCTATGCCCAAAAGAATGAACGTCAACGCATGACCAGAGAACAGTTGGCTGAAACTCAAGCCCGTTTTATAGCCAATGAGATGGCTATGGATGATTCGACAGCCACGCGGTTTGTGGAAACTTTCTGCCAATTCCAGAAAGATATTTGGGCACTTGGCCCCCGCCCTAAAAGAGACACCTCCCATCTTTCGGATAAAGAGGCTGAACAGGCAATGAATGAAAGGTTCGCTCACAGCCAAAAGATACTTGACTTGAGGAAGAAGTATTATTTGAAATACTGCAAATTTTTAACACCCAGCCAAATAGAGAGGGTGTATGAACTGGAAAGAGAAATGATGAACAGGCTGTTCAACCGTTCCAAAAACAAAGGAAACCATAAATAAGACAAGATTATGAAAATGAAAGTATTTGGCATATTTTGCCTGTCGTTTCTGATGACAGCAACCCTATCTTCATGTGGCAGTGAAGAGATTATAGACCAACAGGAAGAAGTGTCCGGCAGTGAAAATCCAACCATGACCGTTCTTGCCGAACAGGTGGCAGGAAATGACGGATATGATGAAAATGGGGTTACTGTGTTGAATTTCCCAAGTTCACAGGATTTGCACAGCATATCCAGTGGCTTGAAACTGAATTTTCAGTTGTCCGGAATCACAAAAATAGAGTTGGAAAGTGTAGATGGTTATGCCTTGGCCGGAACTGTCGATATCCAATGGGGCGAAACAGCGGAACTACTTGTCGGTGAAGTGGAAAACGCCAACTCCATTCTGGTGTTCAATGCCTCGGATGAAAACGGCTTGACTGCCGGAAAAGACTACTACATTTTTACCTTACCCTGCGACCTTTATGGAGGTTACCGCTTGTCAATCTATCGGGAAGGACTCGTGGCACATTATTTTGGCGTACACCAGACCGTCGAATCGGGCTTGTTCATAAGCCCCGTCGATTTGAAGGAGAATGAACTGGAATTTGACGATCCGGATGCACCGCTCGTGGAAGAAGAACGACCGGAACTGGATGCCACGACAACGGCACTTCTCCGTCAATACCAGCAAAACCCTACGGAGGAAAACAAGCAGGCGTTATTGGATCAGATGGGTATCCGTTACGACAAGGTAGTAGCCCGCAAGAAAGCCAAGCTCCGTGAACTGGAGAGGGAAGCCTTGACTTTGGATGTGGTGGAAGAAATGCAGGAGATTGTGGATGAGATGGTAGAGAACCGTGACATCCGTCTCGAACAGCAGTTCCTGCGTCTTATAGACCCCCGGAATGATGACAACCCCAACGATGCGTGGATGGTGCTACGCGGTGCGTCTGCCCCCAATGCCTATATCGGCTATGCCCCAGTAACCAACGCGGAATATGCAGCCTTCAAACCGGATTTTACCTATGAAGCCGGCCAAGACAACTATCCGGTAGTGAATATCACGATTGCTGATGCCACGGCTTATTGCGATTGGCTTACGGCACAGGATCATTCGCATATCTACCGTTTGCCTACCGACGAGGAATGGATTCTCGGTGCAGGGCATATGCCGAAGGACGTTGTAATGAACGCTGGTCGTGTGGAGACGGGACTGACAGCAGTAGATGCTTACAGCCAGACAACAGGTGCTTGTGGCGGTATTGATTTCTGGGGCAACTGTTGGGAGTGGACTTCATCCACGGATACAAACGGGCAATATATCATTAAAGGCGGCAGTTGGGATTCTGAACGTGACGATTGCCGTAGCGAGAAATCCGATGACGTAAGAATTGGTACACAAGGATATGCCAATGTCGGTTTCAGAGTCGTAAGAACTGATTCTATTTAATTCTCCAAAATAATATACGAATATGAAAAATTTGTTTTTAGCAATGGCTATTGCCATTGTGACGGCCACCGCTGTGTCCGCACAAGACAGCGACAAGGAAGATAAAATCGTGGTTTCAACCCACCAGACGGATAAAGCGGATGGATACGAGGGTAATTCCGCCAACCGATGCGGTATCAAATTCAATTTCCGGCTTACAGGCGTGACAAAGGTTGAACTGGAAAGTGTGGACGGGCTTCCACTGGCGGGTGCGGCAACCATATATGAGGGTATTCAGGGAAAAACTTCAATTGGTGATATGGCACATACAAGCACCATCATTACATATAGCTCAAGCGACAAGTCCGGATTTATACCCGGAAAAAACTATTACATTTCCACCTTGCCTTGCGACCTTTATGGAGGATACCGGCTATCTATTTATCGGGACGGACTTGTGGCCCATTATTTCGGTGTGCATCAGAAAGTGGATTGGGGAGAATTTATCAGTCCCGATGATTTGGTGGAAAGCGAATTGAAGTTCGACAAGCCCAATGCTCCACTTGTAGAAGAGGGACGCCCTAAAATGGATTCCAAGACACACAAGCTTTTCGTTCAATATCGGAAGAAACCGACAGAAGCCAATAAACAAGCTCTACTGGATCAGATGGGCGTTCGCTACGACAAAGTGGTTGCAAGAAAGAAAAACAAGCTCCGCCAACTGGAACGAGAGGCAAGAACTTACAATATCGTGGAACATATGAAGGGTATTGTGGATGAAATGGTTCAAAACCGTGACATCCGAATACAACAACAATTCCTTCGATTCATTGACCCTCGAAAGGACGAGAATCCGAAAGATATTTGGATGGTGTTGCGTGGAGCATCGGCTCCAAATGCCTACATAGGTTATGCACCTGTCACCAATGCCGAATACGCTACTTTCAAAACGGATTTTGTCTATGATGCAGGAAAAGAGAATTATCCGGTAGTAAACATTACGATTGCTGAAGCCACGGCTTATTGTGACTGGCTTACAAAGCAGGATCGGAAACACATCTACCGTTTGCCAAGCGAAGAAGAGTGGATTCTTGGTGCCGGACATATGCCTAAAGATGTGGCTATGAACGCCAACCATATTGAATCAGGATTGACGGCAGTGGATGCTTATAAACAGTCTATCGGTGCATGTGGAGGTATTGATTTTTGGGGTAACTGTTGGGAGTGGACTTCCTCGACCGACGCAAACGGACAGCATATCATCAAAGGAGGCAGTTGGGACTCCAAACGCGACGATTGTCGTAGCGAGAAATCGGATGACGTAAGGACGGGTGCGCAGGGTTATGCTAATGTCGGCTTCCGAGTAGTAAGAACTGATATTTCAAATGCCCGATAAATTTACAGTATTGACAATATAAACTTATTAACTAATAAATAAAAAGGAGAATTTTGTATGAAAAGAATGTTTTTAATAATGACTATCGCCATCGTAACAACATTTCAAGTGTCTGCACAAGATAATAATAGGCAGCAAATGACAGTTCAACAGCGAACAGAACAGCGCATCAAATTGCTGGACGAGAAACTTATTTTGACAGATGAGCAGAAAACAAAAATTCGCGAGCTTTATGCTGATTTCAACAAACAGAAATATCCGCGTGAAAAACGTAAAGAAGCTATGGAAAAGTTGACGACCGACATCTCTCTTCTACTGACAGCCGAACAACAGACCACTTACAGACAAATGGTGGAGCAGGCGATTGCTGAAAAGAAAAACGGAAAACACGTATAAATACAGCCTACGTCTATTTACCGTATGGTTATAATAAAGCATCCGACCAACAGTATAATGTGTTTTATTTCGTACATGGGCATGGAGAAACAGCAGTTTCCCGCTTTATAAGAAATAAATCTCCACCATCAATTGTAGTGTGAACAATATAAGAATTGAAAGAACAGATTTTAAACTTAAAAGATGAACATTTATGACCCATCATATCACGGCGGATCTTTTGGTGGAATCCGCCACCCATGCTGTCACGGAAGAACTGTTCCGCGACTTCGATGAATCGCTACGGCGATGCTTATCCGCCGAAACCTCATGTATGCAAACGACGTTGGACAGGAGCTGTTGTCGAACTGGTCGAGTTGATTAAAGAATGCGGATGGAAGATTCATTCAGACAGATACATAAAAGTTTCTTATCCGGAGCAAAGGACAACGGCAATGGTGCGGACGTGTATAACATGGAGGTCGTAATCGACCTCGCGTTCCGGCTGAATACCTACCCCAACGCACGACACCTCCGGTTGTCATTCAGTATAGGAACGGGCTTCTGAATTGAACCGGACAAACAAGGAAACGGGCAGGTGTTGAAGCTGCCCGTTTTTATTTTCAGTTGCTGCGAATAATTTTGCCCGTAGATCTTTGCATATAGATTGGCCTGTATTCGGACACCCTTAAATCCATACGGAGATACTAAAGCGGCGTCAATGAACTTCTTAAACTCACTAATATGTATCGTAAAACAGGGAATATCAAATTTTAGCGGACAGATATATCTTTCCTATACTCTGATGGTGTTATCTTCATCCTCTTTTGCACATACCGACTGAAATAAGAAACAGAGGAGAAATTCATTCGTTCGGCAATCGTAGTTAAAGACAACTCTTTTTGTCGCAGCAAGCGGGTAATCTCTTGAAGAGTAAAGCGGTCGATCCAATAAGTGGCAGGTTTGCCGCTTACCTTTTTACATATCTCCGACAGATAATGAGGTGTTATGCAAAGCCGGGAAGCATAAAAATCGAGATCTCGATTTCGGATATATTCGCCGTTATATAACAGTTCTATGAAATTTCGCAGTAAGACCGTAATACGCTCCGATACCTGCATGTTGTTCTGACTGCGTGCATGAATATCATAAAGGTCGAGGATGTGCGCCGTAAGCAGGCTTCCCATCAATTCTTCCCAAAACAGATGCTCTTTATCTTTCAGACGTTGCCGGATACAGCGCATTGCCTGTTCGCATACTTGAAAATCATGGGAGGAAAGTTTCATGACCGGATTCTGCAAGAGTGATAGATACCCAATAATGCCGTAATTGCTGCGAATAGCAATCGAGGAAACGAACGCATCCGAAAGGTTCATCAGGATACCTTGAAAGTCTTCGGAGTCCGAAAATTCCGATACGAGCGTGGCGTTGGGCAGAATTACATAATCCCCGGCCGCGATGTTATAACGGGTATCCTGAAATGTAAACCCCATATTTCCTCCGCTGCAAAGAATATGGATTACCCTTCCTGCATGTCGCAAGGCATTGAACTCCTGCAATGTATCGGCGAAAATAATCCCGTCGAAGTCTGTATGTGTCATTTCTCTTTCATTTCCTGCGAAAATAACAAAAAAACCACGAATAGTGAAAATTCCTCTCCGAATAATACAACAATAAAATGATAGGTACCCTGTAACTTTGCATCAGAATAAAAAACCATAAAGGATATGAAAAATGTAAGATTAAGCAATGGAGTAATGATGCCTGCTATCGGGTTCGGTGTCTTTCAGATTCCTGAAAACGAAACGGAACGAGTCGTGAATGATGCTATCGAGGTTGGTTATCGGAAATTCGACACAGCCGCGGCTTATTTCAACGAGGAACAGTTGGGAAATGCCATCCGGCAAAGCGGTATCAAACGGGAGGAGTTTTTTATAACCACCAAATTGTGGGTGCAGGACTACGAATACGACGATGCTCTGCGCGCTTTCGACCTCTCGATGAAAAAACTCGGATTGGACTACCTCGACCTCTATTTAATGCACAAACCATACGGGAATTACTATGCCGCATGGCGGGCGATGGAGCGGCTCTATAAAGAGGGACGTATCCGGGCTATCGGGGTTACGAGTTTCTCTAATGAACGCCTGCAAGACCTTTTCTTGCATAACGAAATAAAACCCGTCGTAAACCAGCTTGAAACGCATCCGTTTTTCCAGCAGCAGGCTGCCAATGCTTTCTTACGGCAGGAAGGCATCCAGCACGAAGCATGGGCGCCTTTTGCCGAAGGGCAGAATGACATATTCAACCATCCGACATTGAAAGCGATAGCAGAGCGACACGGTAAGGGCGTCGGAGCTATTATTCTTCGTTGGCTGAACCAGCGTAACATCGTAGTTATCCCGAAATCCGTACATAAGGAACGGATGATCGAAAACTTCAATATCCTCGATTTCACACTTTCAAAAGAGGAAATGGATGCTATCGCCCTGCTAGAAACGGGAAAAAGCCCCATCTACGACGATATGGACTTGCCTACGGTAAAAGGTATCGGGTTACATCGCATACACGAATAATTTATAAAAAAGAAATATGTTACGTCATGTATTTATCATCAACGTCAAGGAAGGAATTTCCGATGACGTGGTAGAACAAAAGATGGCAGAAATGCGTGCCATGAAAGAGAAAGAAACGGTTATTGAAGAGATCATGGTAGGTCGTACACGCGGACTGTTCGGGCGTCCCGATGCTGTGATGATGGTTGTCGATCTTAACGACAAGGCCGCTTTCGATGTGTTGATCCGGAGCCGGACACATACCGACATCGCGGAAAAAGCGGAAGAGGCTTTCGATATACAGAGCGCCGACATTGCTCAAATAGAATATTAACCCTTAAAACAGAATGATATGCAGACTGTAAAATTGAACAACGGCATCGAAATGCCGATATTAGGATATGGTGTATTTCAAGTATCGCCCGAAGAGTGCGAGCGTTGCGTACTCGATGCCATCGGCACAGGTTATCGGTTGATAGATACGGCGCAGGCTTATTATAACGAAGAGGGCGTGGGTAATGCCGTTGCAAAATGCGGCGTGTCCCGTGATGAACTTTTTCTCACCACCAAAGTCTGGATTACCAATGCCGGAGAGGAAAAGGCAACCCGCAGCATCGACGAATCGCTCCGTAAGTTGCGCACCGATTACATTGACCTGCTGCTTATCCACCAGCCGTTTAGCGACTATCCGGGAACATGGCGGGCGATGGAGAAAGCGGTAAAGGCCGGGAAAGTCCGTGCTATCGGACTCTCGAACTTCTATCCCGACCGCTTCGTGGATATGGCCGAATGTGCCGAAATAAAACCTGCCGTAAACCAACTAAAAACCAATGTATTCAGTCAGCAGTGGGACGCTGAAGCCGAAATGAAGCCCTATGATACACGTATCATGGCTTGGGCGCCGCTGGCACAAGGCGATCCCGACCTGCTGACCAATCCTGTACTGACGGCCTTGGCCGAACGATACAATAAAACGGTACAGCAAGTCGCCCTGCGTTACTTGGTGCAACGCGGCATCATCGCCATTCCGAAAAGCACGCACATCGAGCGAATGAAACAAAATCTGGATGTATTCGATTTCACCCTCACACCGGAAGATATGGAAAGCATCCGTCCGCTCGACAAACCTGCCGACTTCCGCTGGTCGCACCGTAATCCCGAACTTGTAAAATTCCTTCTGAATTACGACAAGCAATTTAATCCTAATAACAAATAATAGCCTATGTATAAGTCTTTGAACAACAAAGTCGCTCTTGTAACCGGAGCCGGGACGGGCATCGGAAGAGCTATCGTCCGACGTCTGGCCGATGAAGGCGCTAACGTATTGATCGTAGGCCGCACGGAAACGACACTTGCCGAGACAGCCGCCCATAGCGATAAGATAACCTTTCTTACTGCCGATCTTGAAGCGGAAGCCGGAATAGAATCTATTATTCAGACTGTCGGAGAACGATACGGTCGTCTCAATATTCTTGTCAATAATGCCGGATGGGCACCCGTCACCCCGTTTGCAACGATGAAAATCGAGGAATACGACAAGGTATTTGCCATCAACGTGCGTGCCGTCGTCATGCTGACCCAAGCCTGCCTGCCGATGATAAAGGCAGCGAAAGGCAATATCCTGAACGTCACGACAACTATGACAACCAATCCTATCGCGACGATGGCGAACTATGCTGCCTCGAAAGCTGCCGTCTATACCATGACACGTGCATGGGCGAAAGAGTTGGCAAAAGACGGCGTGCGTGTCAATTCACTCGGCGTGGGGCCCATCGAAACCCCTATCTACGGCAAGACCGAGCTTTCGGACGAGGCCGCGAAAGCCCACAAGGATATGGTAACGAAGAGCGTGCCTCTCGGGCGAATGGGACAACCCGAAGAGGTTGCCGCCGTCGTCGCTTTTCTGACAAGCGACGAAGCCAGCTTCGTAACCGGAGCCGACTATAAAGTGGACGGTGGTGTAGGTGCATAAAACAAACAACAATAAAAAGAATGAATATGAAAAATGTATTGATTATCAGCGGCCATACAAACCTTACCGCATCTGTAGCCAATAAAACGATTCTCGAAACCCTGAACGAACGGCTGCCGGAAGCCGAAATCGTAAAACTCGACGAACTCTATCCCGACTTCAAAATCGACGTGGAAGCCGAACAGCAGAAGTTGCTCCGGGCAGATATCATCGTGTTGCAGTTCCCCCTTTTCTGGTACTCCGCACCCTCCATATTGGAACGCTGGATGGAAGAGACTTTCCGTCACGGTTTCTCGCACGGAAGTACCGGAGACAAACTCAAAGGCAAGAAACTCGTTCTCTCGTTCACGACGGGAGCTCCTGAGGCGATGTATAGCCACGAGGGGGCGATGGGCTACACGCTCGACGAATTTCTGGCTTGCTACAAAGCAACCTGCCGACTCACGCAAATGGAGTATAGCGGCAGTGTTTATACCTGCGGTGTAAGTTATGGCAACCGTACCACACCGGAACTTATCGAGCAACAAAAAAATGTATCGGTAGTGCACGCTGAACGTCTTATCGAATTACTCGAAACACTCTGACGCTTGAAGACAGACTACATAATTTCGATAAAAATAAAGGGGACAAGATACCAATGCCATTGTCGGTATCTTGTTCCCTTTTTGAATAGATTGGTGGAATTATATTCGTTTAATCACTTTAGCCGGATTGCCACCCACGACCGTATTATCTTCAACATCTTTGGTAACGACAGCACCAGCGGCCACTACCGCATTTTCCCCGACCGTAATACCAGGGAGAATGGTAGCTCCTGCACCGATCCAGCAATTACGTTTCAGCCTGACGGGTTTGCAGGTCAAAATCTGATGGTCGTATAAATCGTGATTGTTCGAGATAAGTTGCACATTGGCGGCTACCATCACATCATCTTCGATGGTAATACCTCCGGCAGCCATAAAGAGCGAATTATTCATCACTACCACATTCCGACCTATTTTCACTCTATTACCCCGCACCACTGTCAGAGGAGACATGACACGACTTCCTTCACCTATATTTCCCATAAAGAGCTCCGACACAAGTCGGTTATATTCTTCGGTCATGGGCATAGTGTGGTTAATCTTAAAGCAAAGTTGCGCACAACGAATCCCTTCGGCGGGGTCGGCCTCTTCAGGCTTGCGCATGTCGATTCTAAATTCTTCCATATCCGTATTTACGCGGTTATTGCTTGCCCTTTATAATCATTCGGGGTTTGTCCCACCACTTTTTTAAACAACCGTGTGAAATGTTGCGGGTATTGAAAGCCCAATTCATAGGCAATCTGGCTGATGGATTTTTCCGGATTCAATATACGTTCTTTGGCTATATCCATAACCTTGAACTGTATGTATTCTTGGGCTGATTTTCCGGTCTCTTTTTTTATCAAGTCACCGAAGTAATTGGGCGACAAGCATAGCTCGTTTGCACAATACCTGACTGTCGGCAGGCCGTCTTGTTGTGCTTTGTCCGACTGGAAATAATCGTCGAGTAACGTTTCGAAGCGGGTTAATACATCGTGATTAATCCGCTCCCGTGTGATAAACTGCCGTTCATAAAAACGCAGGCAGTAATCCAACAGCAGTTCAATGTTGGTAGCAAGCAGCCGTTTGCTAAGACGGTCGATAGCGTGTTCCAACTCGTTCTGAATCTTCTCCAGACAGTCGAGAAACAATTTCCGCTCCCGCTCCGACAGATGCAGGGCTTCATTCACCTCGTATGAGAAATAGGAATACTCCCGGATGTTACGACCGAGCGATGTTCCCCGTATCAGTTCAGGATCGAAACAAAGCGCCCACCCTTGAGGCTGAAAAGTCTCTCCCGTGTCTTCCACCCCGATTACCTGTCCGGGAGCAAGACACACGACAGAGCCTTTCTGGTAATCGTAACGCTGACGTCCGTAAATCAACTCGCAATTCTTCTCGTCTTTCAGGAATACGACATAAAAACTGAAAGTGTGTTTCATATGTTTCATCGGCTTCGCTTTCGACAAGTCGATTACACTCACCAACGGATGCAGGGTCTCCACACCCAGCATATCATTATATTCTGTAACGGTTGTAATATTCAATAGTTCTTTATTCATTGCTTTGTTGTTTTTCTGACGGCAAATATAAGAATTACCTTGTTTACCAATATCACAAAAAGGTCAGAATCCGTAATTTCGGTAAGAGAATCTGTAATCCGTGTAAGACACTGGATTGCCAACGTAACACTTTGAATTTGTGCATGATAATAATCTGTAATATCGGTAAGCCAATCTGTAATCCGTTTAAGCTCCATCCCAAAGAACCCGGTTAATTTTGCAGCAGAATAAAGTATAACTAAAATGCTAAAAAGGAAGAAAAGATATGAAAGCGAATCCGATTTTATTGTTTTATTTCGGTATAGAAACCTATACGAAAGGAGGTAGAATATGGTAAATTACAAAAGACCTATTTTTCATTACGGTTATGTTATCGTGGGATGCTGTTTCCTGATCATGTTTGTCATCGTAGGATTGGTAATGAGTTGTGCGGGCATTTTCTATAAGCCGGTCAGCGAGGAACTGGGAGTCGATGTCGGTAAATTCGGATTATATATGTCGCTGAATTTTCTGTTTTCCACGCTGACGCTCTCTTTCGCTGGGAAACTGTTGGAAAAATACAGTGTCCGTGTAATCCTCACCCTCTGTTCTGCGATAATAGCCGCCACTTTCATGATGATGTCGCTGTTCAGTGCCGTGTGGCAATTCTATGTAGCGGGAGCCGTATTCGGTATAATGCTGGCTTTTTTACTCTATCTCGGATTTCCCACTCTGTTGAACCGCTGGTTCAAAACCCGTATGGGTATTTTTATCGGTATTTGCAGTGCCGGGTCCGGAATCGGGGGCGTACTGTTCAATCCGCTGGCGGGATTCCTTATTACGGAATATGGCTGGCGCATGACATACTTGATATTCGGAATTATAATAATGGTGATTGTTACTTCGATCTTGGGATTGCTCCTGCGCGACTATCCCGAAGATAAGGGACTGAAACCTTATGGAGAGATCGAATTGTCTGACACTGTTTCCTCTCGATCAGACGGTAAACAATCCACGGGAGATGGAGTCGAGTATGCCCATGCTGTCAGGATGCCTATCTTCTACGGGTTGATTGTATTCGCGTTTCTAATGAATGCGACGGCAACGCTTAACGTGTTCGTTCCGACGTATATGCAGGAAATTCTATTTTCAGTGGAGCAGGCATCGTTTGTAGCCTCCGCGGTTATGGTCGGTGTCACGGTCGGTAAAGTTTTGCTGGGAATGATAAACGACCGGAGCACGTTATATGGTATTCTTACAACCATCGGACTGGGTATATTGGGCTTGGTGCTGTTGTTGATGGGTCATGTCGGGATAACACTTTCCATTATCGGCGGTTTCCTTTTCGGTTGGGCTTACGCCGGAGTGACGGTACAGACGCCGATGTTGGTACGCTCTGTTTTCGGCAATAAGAATTATGCTCGGATTTACTCCAACGTATCGATGGCTATCGCCATAGGCGGGGCTATCGCTGCCGGGGGCTGGGGACTTTTAGCCGATGCAACTTCCTACGGTTTTATCTTTATTATGGGAATCGTATTTCTCGTGTTATCCGGTAGTATCGGTTTATTCGCCCTGCATATACGCCGTAAAAACATGAGGCGACAAGCAGTCTGACAATTCGTAATTTCGGTAAGATACTCTGTAATCGGGTTAAGGTCAGGTAATCGGTGATACCGTAATTTTGCAACTACTAAGAATAATAATTAAAGCAATAGATTTTGAAAATGAAACAAGATGTAATGATATTGACCGGAGCCGGTCAGATCGGTATGGCAATAGCCCGTCGCATGGGCTATGGAAAGAAAATAGTCGTGGGTGATAAGAATCCGGAAAATGCAGAGGATATTGCCCGAATCATGAATAATGCCGGGTTCGATGCAATACCCGTTGAAATGGATCTTTCATCCAGAGAATCCATATTGAGCCAGATTGCCGAGGCTCGGAAATACGGTGAGATTTCGATGCTTGTCAATGCGGCGGGCGTGTCGCCGTCGCAGGCTTCGATAGAGACCATATTGAAAGTGGACTTATACGGAACGGCCGTTCTGCTCGAAGAAGTCGGTAAAGTTATCAAAGAAGGTGGTGTCGGCGTTACGATTTCCAGCCAGTCGGGATACCGAATGCCTGCACTCACTGCCGACGAGGACGAGCAACTGGCCTGCACACCGACAGAGGAACTGCTCTCGCTCGATATTCTTCAACCTCAAAATATCCGGGATACGCTGCACGCTTACCAGATGGCCAAACGCTGCAACGTGAAACGTGTAATGGCCGAGGCCGTGAAATGGGGCGAACGGGATGCCCGCATCAACTCCATCTCTCCGGGGATTGTCGTAACTCCGCTGGCATTGGATGAGTTCAACGGGCCAAGAGGTGATTTTTACAAAAATATGTTCGCCAAGTGTCCGGCAGGACGTCCCGGTACGGCAGATGAAATTGCTAACGTGGCCGAGCTGTTGATGAGTGAACGAGGAGCGTTTATCACGGGAGTCGATTTCCTGATCGATGGCGGTGCTACGGCATCCTACTTTTATGGAGCGTTGAAACCCGAAAAATGAAACAATCAAATCAATGGAGTTATGAAAAATATAATATCAATTTTAATGATGCTTTGCGCGTGTGCATTTACCGCCCATGCGCAGGGTAATACATCTCAAACAACAGATATGAAAAACAGTAAGAAAGTGCTTGTGGTTTTCTTCTCCCGGACGGGTGAAAACTACGCGGTGGGAAATATCGAAAAGGGAAATACCCATATCATAGCCGAAATGATTGCGAAAGAGACCGGAGGCAAGTTGTTCCGGATAGAAACGGTCAAGCCTTACCCGGATGAGTACAAGGCTTGCGTGGAGGTAGCGAAAGCAGAGAAAGAGAGTAATGCACGCCCGGAAATAAAAGGCGATGTAAAAGTCGAGGATTACGATATTATCTTCTTGGGGTATCCCAACTGGTGGGGAGATATGCCGATGGCAGTCTATACCTTTATCGAGAAGCATAATTGGAACGGGAAAACTGTCGTTCCGTTCTGCACGCACGAGGGCAGCGGGCTGTCGGATACGGAACGTAAACTGAAAGATGCCTGCAAAGGAGCTACGGTAAGTGCAGGGCTTGCCATAAAAGGCACAACCGCACAAAACTCGCAACCGCAAACACTGAAAACAGTACAGACGTGGTTGCTAAAATGAGTTTTGATAAATCTGTTATTAAATAATTTATGATTCTTATTATAATCCAGAATAACAAATATTTAACTGTAATAGAAAAATGAAGAATAAAAGCATATTCTCTCTACACAAAGCGATACAACCTATTCGGCGAAAAATAAAATAGCATATAGCTGTTCGCTTTACAAGAAATAAATCTCCACCGAGTCTCACTTCAACAGATTCGAAGAAACTGATTTATTTACTTATAAAAACGAACATTTATGACCCATCATATCACGGCGGATCGTTTGGTAGAATCCGCCCTCATGCCGTCACGGAAGAGCTGTTCCGCGACTTCGATAACACACTCCGCGCCCTCTGCGATGAGGAAGCCGACCGCAAAGCCGTTTTTCGCACTCTGCGTTATGCGCGTATCCGCCTGCGCGTATTATACGGATATATCTCGAAAGAGGAAACGCCGGAGAGTTGTACTCAAATTCGGTTTCTGCATATCGTTATCGGATATATCGACACGGAGTTGGAGATATTGAATCGCTACGGAGATACTTACCCGCCGAAACCTCATGTATGTAAACGGCGTTGGACGGGCGCCGTTGTCGAACTGGTCGAGTTGATATATGCCTTACACGAGATGAAACGTATCGACGACGGGGAGATAGCCATGAACGAATTGGCCGGATTCTTTGGCGAGTTGTTCGGCATTCGCCTCGATGCGCGAAGTCTTTATGACGCTTATACCGACATCAAACGGCGCAAGGGCGAGAGCCGTACCTATTTTCTCGACAAGTTGCGCGAGCGTCTGAACCTGCGGATGCAACGCGACGATGAAAAAGAACAGGAGCGGCGACGCTGATTAAATAATGCGGATGGAAAGTTCTGTCCGCATTATCAGTATATTTACGTTCGTCGATTTTGCTATTTCCAAGAAAAACGCTATATTTACATAGAGTTATTCGACGAGATGCAAAGCGCAGCAGTTCAGCGCAGTTACACGGTCGCTAAATCGTTACTGACATCTTTCTTAATCTTCACTCTACGCTGTCATTCAGACAGATACATAAAAATTTCTTATCCGATACAAAGATAAATAATTTAGACCGGAATACAAGTTGCCGAAATACGTCGACATTCAAACCTACGGCTAAAATAACTTAACAGTAAAAATCCCGCCAAAGCCGAAGCCGCCCCCGGAAGAGCCGCATATTGATAGCTGTAACCAGCTTCTATGGGCAGTCCGCCGCAATAAGCCCCCAGCGCATTCCCGAGATTGAAAGCGATCTGCACGCTTGCTGCTCCAAGCATCTCTCCCCCTTTGGCATTCTGTATGAGCAGCAACTGCTGCGGCGCCGAAACGGCAAACAAACAAGTCGTGCCGACACACATCAACAAGACGGACATCCACGGATTGGCCGACCAAAAGAACAACATCAGTAAAGCCAGACACATCACCCCCTGCGTAACAGCCGCCACGCGTCCCGGAGTATAAAAGTCGGAAAGCTTCCCTCCCAACATATTACCGATGCACATACCCAACCCGGCGAGCACCATGATAAAGGTCATGTCGGTAACAGGAACACCGGAAACCTTCGTAAGCAACGGTGTGATATAACTGTACAGGCAAAAGAACCCGCCGTTACCGAACATCGTAGCAAAGATCAACAACCACGGAGCCGGATTGCGCAGAAAACGGAACTGTCCCTTAAACCCATTATCTGGCAAGGCAGCCACGTACGGCACCCACCGCCAGATAAACCAAAACACCACCAGTCCCCAGCAGGCAGCACCGAAGAAGGTAGCCCGCCACGAAAGAGCATGACTTATATAAGTACCGAGCGGCACAGCCAACAGGTTTGCCACCGTCATCCCGGAGATCATAATAGCCACCGCCTCCGACTTCTTCCCTTCCGCCGCCAATCGTTCCGCCACGATAGAGCCTACACCGAAGAAGGCCCCGTGAGGCAATCCGGAAATAAACCGCATCGCCATCATCGTCCAGTAGTTAGGTGAAAGCGAGACAAACAGATTCCCGACAATAAAGATAGCGACCAGCGCAAGCAGGATCTGCTTCAACGGTCGTGTACGGGCCAGTAAAACCAGTAAGGGAGCGCCGGCACAAACACCCAGCGCATAAGCGGAGATAAGATGTCCGGCACTGGGGATAGATATACCCAGGTCATTCGCTACATCGGGCAGTATCCCCATCATCACAAACTCGGACAAACCGAGCCCCAGCGTACCGAACGCCAGGGCGATAAGACTTTTCTTCATAACCGATAACCTAAACTTTTCGGGCGCAAAGTTAGCACATCATCGGGAAAAAGAGATTAAAATTATGTTATAAGTGTATCTGCAACCCGAAAGAAACCGGATGGAGTGCCGGCCCTTTATTGTTCTCGAACATTTCGATAGGAGAATATTTGCAGTAAACGCCCATACAGCCGACACCCGCCTGGAAAAGGAGATCCATTGTCACGGGACGCAGGTTCATGCCGCCATCCATCTTCTGCTTCCTGGTCTTTCCACTTCCGTCTTCATAAACAATTTTGGATGAAGAGGTAGTCTTGATTACGGCGACAACACCACCGGAGATAAAGAAACGTGGGCGGTGCCGTACCTTCTTGGTCTGCCACTCCAGTAGGACGGGAATGGTGACACTGGTCATATTCAACTTGCTTTTCTTATAGGTGATACCATCGGCGGCAGGAACTAACTGAGTGACACCGTCCACCTCCTGAAAATGAACATTCCCGTCGATGCGGTAACGGTTCCAGCGCAGACCGGCACCGGTCACTACCGCCCAGTTGTAGCGGGAGAATGGAAGGCTAAATTCCATAAAGTTAAGATTGTATTCCAGCGAGTTACCTTTGCGCAGGGACACATCGTCTCCTGTAAAGCTGTTGAAGCCCATACCGAAGCCCGCCCAGTGTGCGGAGAAATCACGATCCCAGGTAGGAAGAGGAATGTTAAGCGTCTTGATATGTTTGCGTCGCTCGTAGCTCTGCCCGTCACGGTATTGTCCTTCGAAGACCATTTCGTCGTCTATCTCGGTGCCGTCTTCCTGTTCTTCATAAACGCGGACTTTCATCCGGTCGCCGTTATCCTTTACTTCTATGCGTTTCTTTTCCAACCGGAAGATTGTATCGGCCGGCATTGGTCCGGCTTCGGCAGCCAGCAAGCCCATCACAGGGAGAAAGGCTGCCACGATCAGTAATAATCTTTTCATCTTTGTATTGTTTTATTCGTTTATAAATCTTTTTTGGTGAAGAGGATCGTGATCAGGTCGTCGCTGTCCAGATCTCCTTCGATATAAACCAGGGTAATCACTCCTTTGGAGCTGACCTTGAAGAGGACAAAGCGGTTGATGTCTGCCTCCTTACCGGGTAGCTGGTAGTAGGCGGAGATAACGCCGCCGTCGTCGGTCACTTCCTTGATCTTCCGGGCCCCCTTCTGATCGGCTTCCAGGCATTGGCGGGTGAAGCGCAGGGCGTCGGGATCGTTCTTGATCGTGATGCTCTTATACCGGGTCATGCCGTAAGTTTCGAGCATCTCGTTGGATAGTTCGACCATCGTTACATTTTTCTTCCGGCCGTAACGCTGGAAAACATCCTGTATTTTCAGGTCTTTTTGCAGAACCTCTGCATCTGTTGCCCCTGCTCCGAAAGGCAGCAGGAAAAGGGCTGCCAGCAATACGAGTAATGTGTATCTTATCTGTTTCATCGCTACATGTTTTTATTCGTCTTCACTAAATATGGAACCGAGTTCCTTTAACTGGTTATCGATAATCCGGCGGTCGGCTTCATCGCTGTCTTCCTCGGGAAAATATTCGTCAGCAGGAGTGGCCACCTCATGCAACGCCTCGAAAGCAGAAGACCGTACCTTATGGATATCGGTATAACACCGACCGTTTATCACTACATAATTATCCGAACAGAAACAGGGGTCGGTCGGATACAACAATTGGCTGATCCCCAGCAGTGCCACCACACAAGCTGCCACCGTAGACAGAAGATATACGATCGACCGCCGGCTCATCGCAAAACGCTTCACAGCCGGTGTCGTGGCTGTCACCTCCGCCCATATCTCTTCTGCCGGATCGTGCTGCGCTGCAATCTCCTCATCAAAGTATGCGAACAGCGGACGGTAGGCGGACAGATGTTCCGGAACGTTCGCCCCTGCAAAGAAACGGCGGAGTTCGCGTTCCTCGGCTGCCGAAGTTTCTCCTTCAAAATACCGGTTTAATACCTCTTCTATATTCATAACTGCTCCTGTTTGTTTAACTGTAAAAATTGTTCCCGTATCTTTTTCCTGGCCCTTGAAAGGTTGCTGCGGACGGCTTCGATGGCTGATCCTGTTATTTCCGCGATCTCGGACAGTTCGTAGCCTTCCACGTCTTTCATCCGGATGATAGTCTGCTGCACGGTGGGCAACCCGGCAATCAGTTCGCGGATACGGGCGGCGGCATCCTTTTGTTCCAACAGCTCTGCCGGCGAACGACTTCCCGAGTCGATCGACAAGGTGTCGATGTCGGGGCCTTCCGGACGGCGTGCTCTCAGTTTATCCAGCGTCAGATTCTTGGTGACTTGCATCGCCAGGGCTTCCACACTATGATAACCGTCCAGCTTCTCGCGGATATACCAGAGCTTCAGGAAAGCCTCCTGCACGATATCCTCGGCGTCGGCTCTCTCCTGCGTCAGTTTCAGGGAAAAGTTGATCAGCTTTTCCCGGAGTGGCAGTACGGTTATTTTAAACGTTTCAAGTTCCATTCTGTTTATATGACGGCAAAGGAAAGAAAACATAACATCAATATTCCAGTTTTTTGCCAGAATTATTGCATAACTTTGTAAACAAACAAGATAGCTCATGAAAATTCTGATTGTAGAAGACGAAGATTCTTTACGTGAAATAATGATCCGTTCGTTGGAGAAGGAGCGTTACGTCGTGGAAAGTGCCGCCAACTATAACGAAGCATTATTGAAGATCAATGATTATGATTACGACTGTATCGTGTTGGACATCATGCTTCCAGGTGGCAGCGGGCTCGATCTGCTTGAAGAGCTTAAAAAGATGCGGAAGAAGGATAGTGTCATCATCGTCTCTGCCAAAGACTCGATCGAAGACAAAGTGACGGGCCTCGACCTGGGTGCGGACGACTACCTGACGAAGCCGTTCCACCTGGCAGAACTGAATGCGCGTATTAAATGTATCATCCGCCGCAAGCAGCAGGACGGCGAACTGCATATCAACCTGTCCAACATCACTGTCTATCCGGATCGTCGTGCCGTATATATCAATGAAGAGGAACTGGCTTTGAACCGGAAGGAGTTCGACCTGCTGTATTATTTTGTCACCAATCCCGACCGTCTGATCAGTAAAGGAGCGCTTGCCGAGTCCATCTGGGGGGATTATATCGACCAGGCGGATAGTTTCGACTTCATCTACAGCCAGGTGAAGAATCTGCGCAAGAAGTTGAAGTCAGTCGGGGCTGTCCCGGAAATAAAGGCCGTATACGGTTATGGCTACAAAATGGTAAATGAAGAATAGCCGATGAAACTGATCCACTATACATTCCGCAACCTGTCCATCCCGTTGCTGATCATTCTAACGGCGTGGGCATGTTGTTTCTATTTCGTTATCATGCATGAAATAGACGACGAGACCAACGACAGCCTGGAAAATTACAAGGAGATCATCATCAAGACGGTACTTGCCGACAGCACGCTCCTGCATGACCATGTGGATATAATGACTAAATATTATATCCGCGAAGTCCCCGAATCAGAAGCCGATCTGGATAAAGACGAGTTTTTCGATTCAACAACTTACATCGAAATAGAGATGGAAGATGAACCAGTACGTGTGTTACGCACCTGGTTCATGACAGCCGACCGGAAATATTACGAACTGACGATCGAAACCTCCACCCTCGAAAAAGAGGATATGGCGGAAGCAATCTTTGTGAGTATCATTATTCTATATGTAAGCCTTTTGTGTTGCATCCTGCTGGTATCGCATTTCGTATTCAAGTCCAGTTTCCGCCCGCTTTATACGTTGGTAAAATGGTTGAAAGAATACCGGCCCGGAAAACAACAGGCTCCATTGATAAACCAAACCAAGGTGGAAGAGTTCAAGATACTGAACCAGGCTATCCAGACGGCAACCAACCGGAGCACGGAAATGTATAACCAGCAAAAACAATTTGTAGAGAATGCTTCTCACGAGCTGCAAACCCCGCTTGCCATCTGCATGAATAAACTGGAACTGCTCAGCGAAAACCCCGACTGCACGGAAGAGCAACTATCCGAAATAGCCGGGATCAACCATACGCTTCGGGGCATCATCAAAATGAACAAGTCTTTGCTGCTTCTTTCGCGTATCGACAATAAACAGTTCCCCGATACTTCCGAGATAGACTTCAATAAACTGATCGATAAATATTTGCCGGACTTCGAGGATATGTATGAATACAAGAATATACATATCACCTATACCGAAACCGGTACATTAATATATACAATGAATGAATCGTTGGCCTCTACCCTGCTCAGCAATCTTTTAAAGAATGCTTTTATACATAATATAGAAAGCGGATCGATCGCCATTTCGGTAACCGGCCGGACACTGACAATATCAAACAGCAGTGAAAGCACCGGACTGAATGAAGCGACCTTATTCAATCGTTTCGAAAAGCAAACGCATAAGAAAGAATCGACAGGATTGGGATTAGCTATCGTTAAGTCGATCACCTCCATTTATGGAATAGATATAAAATATAAGTACGATGGCTTGCATAAATTCATTTTAACATTCTAATGGGGTGGTTTTCCCAAATCTTTCCCAAATGTCTCCTTTTCTTTGCAGTATAAATTAAAAGAAGAATGTTATGAAGAAGTTTGGATTAATTCTGGCCAGCCTGTTATTATCTGTCATGGCCATTTTCGCTGATAACGAAAAGGTAACAAGAGACAAATCGGTTTTGCCTTCTGTATGTCGGAATTTCATCACTGCCAATTTCGGACAAACGGATATTTCGCATATTAAGATCGAGAGTAATCTATTGGGTGTTAAAGGATACGATGTCATCCTGACGAACGGAACAAATATCGAGTTCGACAAGTCCGGTGAATGGAAAGAGATTGAAGCGCGTCACGCATCTATCCCATTAAGTGTTTTACCGGAAAGAATAGCGGATTATATCCGGAAAAACTTTCCCGACAATACTGTTGTTTCAGTAGATAAAGATACACGTGAATATGAGGTCAAGCTAAACACAGACCTCGAACTCAAGTTCGACCGTAACGGCAATTTTAAAAAGTTTGATTAATAACAGAACAAAAAGAAAGAAATATGAGAACAAAATTATCTGTATTAGCATTAGTAATGTGTGGTTTACTGGCTTTTACAAGCTGTGATGATGATGACAACAACTACCTGCCTGACCAGACAGTCACTAAGGCATTCGATACCAAATATCCGGATGCAGGAAAAGTGGAATGGGAAACCAAGAGCGGCTACGAAGTGGCAGATTTTCATATAAGCGGCAACGATGCAGAAGCTTGGTTCGACAATAAAGGCAACTGGTTGATGACAAAGACCGAAATCAATTTCGGCCTGCTTCCGGAAGCCGTACGCAAAGACCTGCGGGCCAATGAATATGCCGATTGGAAATATACTGACTTCGATAAGCTCGAACGTTCCAATGCAGCCACAATATATGTGATCGAAGCCGAACAGGGAGAAAAGGAAGTCGATCTGTATTATGCCGAAGACGGCACGCTCATAAAAGTAGTCAACGATACCGACGATGACAACAGCCACTTCCAACCGACTACCATTCCACAGGCTATCACAGACGCAATCAACGAAATGTATGCAGGTGCCACTATCGTCGATTTCGACCAGGAAAAGAATGGCTTCGAGGTGGATATTCTTCACAACAGCATTTACAAAGACGTATATTTCAATGCTGCCAATGAATGGATTTCTACCGAATGGGACATCACGGAAGATAAAGTACCGGCTATTGTCATGAATGCCCTCAAAGCTTCCGACTATAAAAATTACCGGATCGAAGATATAGATCAGATCGAAAAGCCGGCAGGAACATTTTACCTGTTTGAACTGGAACAGGGCGACAATGATGTTGAAGTAACGATCAGTGCCGAAGGGAACATAGAGAATGTCCGCAAAGATTAACTATGTAAAAAGAACTTTGTAGATAGTCTATTTGTTTCTTACGAGAATAAACTGCACGAATACAATGGCTGAACCTCCATTGTGTTCGTGTTTTCTTTTATAAACAATTAAAATTAAACGTCATGAAAGAAAAACTATCTGTTTTAGCTATTCTCGTATGTTGTATTTCCCTGTTTACCGGCTGCAATGATCATCAGAAGAAAGTAAATAAGACCGTCGAAATCCCACAGGCTCTCCAAAACTTTATCTCTACCAAGTATCCGCAGGCTACAGTCCTGAAGTTCGATCAGGAAAAGAAGGGCACAGAAGTGGATATAAAAGACAAAGACATTAACAAAGAGGTTGTATTCAATGATAAGAACGAATGGATAAGCACCAAATGGGACACTCGTCCGGAAGATGTGCCTGTTGCCGTGATGGATGAACTGGCCAGCTCCGCCTACAATCAATACAAAGTGTTGGAAGTGGATGCGATAGAAAAACCGGCAGGTATGTTCTATACATTCGAACTGAAAATGGATAATAACGAAGTAAAGCTGACTTTTGACGCGGAGGGACAACTCGTGGAGTAACGGGCAGTTTATATTATCTGTCGAAAGCCTTACCAATAAAGAGACAGTGTCCTGCCAGCGGTAATAGTAAAAGGTTAAATACACAGTAAAAAAGTAGCCTCCCCAGTAAGGTAAAACACTTTATAGAGGAGGCTATAATTTATAAAGTATAATCGCTTATTTGAAATGGAACTTCTCCCAGGTATATACTTTCGGAGACTCTTTTATAAAAGGCGTTACATTCTTTCGGTCCTCCCGGCTAAGATACAAGGGAGTTGTATACGTGGCCGTCAGTGTCAGGTTATCGGGACTTAAACTGTACTGTATCAGATCCATATCCAAACGGGATGTAGCATCTAGAAAGGCGGTACTGTTCTTATCCGCATCCTCTTTCATAAACCAATCGGCAGAAACCGGAGTGAACAAATCAGAAGCAGCCAACGGTTCCCATTCAGTAGTAAAAAAGTCTACCTGGCTGTCAGCTACCGGACCATTCACCGTTTTCACCATACAAATCACATTCGTATTATTCACTAACGGCAATAACTTCATTTCGATAGTACTCCGTTCGGTAGCCTGCAGCAATAAATAATCAGAGGTCAGCTTCTTCAAGGTAGAAAAGCCATTCATCGTATTTTTCAAACGGGCTTCCTTACCCGATTTATACAAATCGATTAAATCTTTACGCCAGGCATTTTCCAGTTGAGGAATATTACTGTCCGGCATGGATACAAATAAAGCATCCATCTCCTGCGCTTTCACCCCAAAAGCAAAAGCACAAATCAATATAGAAAAAATAAGTCGTTTCATTCTATTTGCCATTTTTTATAATATCAGTAAAATCAGACCAGTCTTCAACTTTAAAGGCTCTGATATCTCTTACCGACTTTCTAAACCACTCAATACCCGACAATGCATTGATTGCCTGATAAATCGTAGCCAAATTATTATCAGTGGATAAGTACACACTCCCCTGTGTCCAAAGAAAACCATATTGTTTCAATACAGCTCTCACTTCAACATAAGCATTATTGTAAGGTTCTCCATAGTTCTTTTTAAGGTCACCTATGGTTAAATCAAAAGCTATTGCATACATAAGCCAGTCTTATTTATCGGTTTAAAGAAACGAAGTTGACCGAAGAACATACGCCCGTCATCTGCCTTTATAGTGATAACTGTTCCGTTAAAAGGATTGTCTTCCACATCTGTAACAACCCCGGCAAGCCAGTCATCCAAACCTGTAAGATCAGGTGAAACCTGTACTTTATCTCCTGTTTTCATATCCATATACTATTTTGTATGTACAAAAATAATAGAATAACCTTTAGCGTGTACCCAGATATAAGAATATCATTCCTAATAATACTAAAAAGAGATCTATCGCCTTGCTCTTTAAGTTTTTTTCATGGAAGAAGAGCGCTCCGGCGACAAAAGTGACCAACACATTGCTACGGCGTATCATGGATACGATCGAGATCATTGAATCGGGGAAGCTCAGAGCATAAAAGTAAATCCAGTCGGCAATGATCAGGAAGACGGAAATAAAGACGATATTCCAGAGCCAAACAAACGGTGTACTCTTTTTCCGCTGCGGATACCATAACAATAACAGGATCGGCAGCATGATCAGACATTGATATACATTAAACCAGACCTGTACCGTCATCACATCCATACTCCCCATCAGATACTTGTCGTATAAACCGCTCATAGCACCGGTCAGGATAGAAATCACCGTGAAAAAGATCCATTTATTATGGGTGAAATTAATCCCCTCTTTCTTTCCGGAAGAGGAAAGCATATAAAAAGAAGCGATCGAAAGCAACACACCGATCCATTGGTACAGATTCAGCCGTTCACCGAAAATAACCATCGCACCGACCAGCGTAAGTACCGGCTGGGTCGCCTTGATCGGTCCGGTGATTGTTAGCGGTAAATGCTTCAATGCAAAATAACCGGAGATCCAGGATGATAATACGATTACCGCCTTAATCAACACCGCTACATGTGTTTCAAAGGAAACGCGCGGAACATAAAACATCGTACCGTCCAGCACATTGGTGTAGAACGATAAAAGTATGAAAGGAACGAAGATAAGACTGCTTATCAACGTATTCAGAAACAACACCGGAATTACGGCATTCCCATTCAGGGAAATCTTCTTATTCACCTCATAACATCCCAGCAGGAATGCTGAGGCAAATGCTAATGCTACCCACATAACAGTTGACAGTTGATAGTTGACAATTGACAGTTAATAGTTTATTATACTTCAAAAAGGGATTCGGGATACGTGACGTTTACCAGGAAAAGTGCATGACCGGGAACAGATCCCCCGGCTTTACATCTGTCTTTTGCCTCTATAACTTTACGAAAGCCATCGATTGTCAGTTTTCCCCTGCCTACTTCCAGCAGCGTACCCACTATCGCCCGCACCATATTGCGCAAGAAACGATCCGCCTGCACCGTAAACACCCAAACATCCCCCTCCTGTTTCCATCCCGCCTGATAGATCCGGCAGTTATTTGTTTTGACATCCGTATGCAACTTGCTGAAGCTGGTGAAATCGATGTAATCGAACAACACTTTACAGGCCTCGTTCATCGCCTCGAAATCCAGTTTCCCATTCATCCGGTAGACCAGATCGTAATTAAACGGATCCTTCCGGGTAGTGACATAATATTTATACGTACGCGAAGTAGCATCAAAGCGGGCATGTGCCTCCGGTTTGACAGGCACGACACGATAAACGGCAATATCTTTCGGAAGCAAACGGTTCAGCTTCTCTGCCAGGAAAGCCGGATCAGCAAGCGGTTCGTCCCAATCAAAATGAGCCACCATCAGCCGAGCATGCACTCCCGCATCCGTACGCCCTGCCCCGACTACCGGAACCGGCCGACGCAACAACGTAGCCAAAGCCTCCTCCAGGCATTGTTGCACGGTTAAGCCATTGGGCTGTATCTGCCATCCGCAGAAATTCTTACCATTATAACCTAAATAAATAAAATAACGATTCACGCGCAGGATATTTACTTCTTAATAATTCGCTGCAAAGGTAACAGAATTATCGCCGGGAGATTGCCTATACGTCTAAAAAAGTGTACTTTTGCACTCTCAAATCTACACAATAAAACTATTTGACATGTTTGAAACATTGCTTCAATCGTCTTATTTTTCTTTGTTTCTGATCGTTGCATTAGGATTTATTCTGGGCAGGATACAGATCAAAGGGCTTTCACTAGACGTTTCTGCCGTTATTTTTATTGCACTTTTGTTCGGGCACTTCGGAGTAACTATCCCCAAGGAATTAGGTAACATCGGTTTGGTACTATTCATTTTCACCATTGGTATCCAGGCTGGTCCCGGATTCTTCGATTCTTTCCGTTCAAAAGGTAAAACACTGATTATCATTACCCTACTTATCATCGGATCAGCCAGTCTGACAGGAATCATTTTTAAATATGCCCTTGGCATCGATACCCCGAGTATCGTCGGACTGATTGCCGGAGCACTGACCAGTACACCCGGTTTGGCGGTAGCCATCGATACCACCCAATCTTCTTCAGCCTCTATCGCCTATGGTATCGCCTATCCTTTCGGCGTGATCGGTGTGATTTTATTTATCAAATTATTACCCAAAATACTCCGTATCGATTTGAATGCCGAAGCACAGGCACTGGAAGCCAAACGGAAAAGCAAATATCCCCCGCTCCATACTGCCGCATTCCGTATTGTCAACAGCAATATCTGCGATAAGACACTGGCTCAATTGCAACTGCGCAGCATGACAGGAGCTGTTGTTTCCCGCATCAAACACAATGAAAAAACATCTATCCCTACAGCTAATACGGTTTTAAAAGAAGGAGACCTGATCAAGGCCGTCGGTAATGACAAATCGCTGGAACAGCTGGAGATATTAGTGGGTGAGCGTATCAAGGGCGACCTTCCTTTTAACAGCACACAGGAACTTCAGTCCATGCTTGTCACCAACAAGAATGTATTAAATAAAACCTTAGGATATTTAAACCTGCAAAGTACTTTCAACTGCACGGTAACACGCGTTCGCCGAAGTGGTATCGACCTTCCTCCCGAACCGGATCTGACTCTGAAATTTGGAGACAAACTGATGATTGCCGGAGAAAAGGAAGACTTGAAAGAAGTGGGACAGGTACTCGGTAATGACGAGAAGAAACTTTCCGACACCGATTTCTTCCCTATCGCAGCAGGTATCGTATTAGGAGTATTATTCGGAAAACTGAATCTCTCCTTTTCCGACTCATTCTCTTTCTCACCGGGACTGACCGGAGGTATCCTGATGGTGGCGCTTATTTTAAGTGCAATCGGAAAAACCGGACCGATCGTCTGGTCTATGTCAGGTTCCGCCAACCAGTTGTTACGTCAGCTGGGATTGTTATTATTCCTGGCTGAAGTAGGAACATCAGCCGGTGTCAATCTGGTATCCACCTTTCAGGAAAGCGGTTGGACGCTATTCGGGGTCGGAATGGCGATAACCATGGTTCCGATGCTCATCGCCCTCATTTTCGGATACTGGGTATTTAAAATCAATATCCTCGACCTGATCGGTACAGTTGCCGGAGGTATGACCAGTACCCCTGGACTGGCTGCTGCAGACTCTATGACAGACAGTTCGGCTCCAAGTATTGCCTATGCAACTGTTTACCCTATTGCAATGGTTTTCCTGATTTTATCTATTCAGTTGATCGCAAATCTGATTGTCTGAGAAAAAGTATAAATAAAAAAGGGTCTTGTCTGCTTGATTTTTGGTAGACAAGACCCTTTTTCACGTTTTTTTATTTTATATTTGCAGATACCATAAACAATAGATCTATGAACATGCAAATGAACCAACAATTTGACCTGGCCTTCAACTTCCTACAGAACACAGGAACGCACCTCTTTCTGACAGGAAAAGCCGGAACCGGAAAAACTACGTTTCTGAAAAAGCTGAAAGAGGTTTCTCCTAAACGTATGATTATTGTCGCCCCTACCGGTGTTGCTGCTATAAACGCAGGAGGTGTAACCATCCATTCTTTTTTTCAGTTACCTTTCGGTCCTTACATTCCTTCCGCTAACAGAGAAGGTAATCAAAGTAACAACTATATGAATAAATTCAGCCGGGATAAGATCAACATCATCCGGAGTATGGATTTACTCGTGATAGACGAAGTCAGTATGGTACGGGCCGACCTGCTGGATGCTATCAGTGATGTCCTTTGCCGTTATAAAGACCGGACAAAGCCATTCGGCGGAGTACAGCTGTTATTGATCGGCGACCTGCAACAGCTGGCGCCGGTTGCCAAAGAGGAAGAATGGAATCTATTGAAAGAACATTATCCCTCCACCTTTTTCTTTGACAGCAAAGCGCTTCGGGAAAGTAATTACTACTGCATCGAACTGACACAGGTATATCGCCAAAGCGACAGTTCGTTTATCAATCTATTGAATAACATCAGGGAAAACAGGTTCGATGACGACACATTACATTGTCTGAACCAACGCTATATACCGGACTTCACACCGGATGACGGACAGGGATATATCACCCTGACCACCCATAATTATCAGGCCCAGCAACTCAACAACCGTAAACTGGCGGAATTACCGGGTAAGTCGTACACATTCAATGCGGAAATAAACAATGACTTTCCTGAATACTCCTATCCGACCGATCAGCACCTGGAATTGAAATGCGGTGCCCAGGTTATGTTTGTCAAGAACGATTCTTCCGGCGAACATCGGTATTATAATGGAAAAATCGGTAAGATCGTTTTCATCAACCCGAACAAAATCACCGTTGTCGGAGAAGACGGGAACGAGATACAAGTTGAAAAAGAGACCTGGAGCAACGTCAAATATACGATCAATCCCGAGACCAAAGAGATCACAGAGACAATTGCCGGAACTTTCAGTCAATATCCGCTGAAAACAGCCTGGGCAATCACGATCCATAAAAGCCAGGGATTGACTTTCGATCATGCTATCATCGATGCTTCCGCCGCCTTCTCGCATGGGCAGGTGTATGTTGCCCTTAGTCGGTGTAAAACACTGGAAGGATTAGTTTTAAGCAGTCCCATTACCCGTAATGCCATGATCAAGGATTTACGGATACAGGAATTTTCCTCTACCGTCGCCGAAAAACAACCGCAAAAAGAACAACTGGAACTGGCGCAACAAGAATATTTCCTGGAACTGGCTCTCGAACTTTTCAACTTCGAGAGTATCCAGCAACGGCTGCAATATGCGGCTTATATGGTTTATACGCATTTACAAAAGCTATATCCGGAACTCAACACGCAATATGCGAATACCCGGGATGCTTTCCGTTCCGTGATAACAGAGGTCGGCGGACGTTTCCAGCAGCAGCTGACCCGCATGATCACAGGCAATCCGAATTACCGGGAAGACGAAGCGATACAGGAACGTGTCCGAAAAGGTGTTACTTATTTTATAGAGCATATCGATAGCCTTTGTACGTCTTTGGAAGAAAACTCGGCAGTCGAAATAGACAACAAGGAAAGCCGGAAGGCCGTCAATAATGCAGTCGGCAAATTTACGGAAGAATTACATCTGAAGCAGGAAACATTGAAAGCGTGCCAAAACGGTTTTTCTGTCGTTGGCTATCTCTCCGCCAAGGCCAAAGCATCGATTGAACCGCCTGCATCGACCAAAAAACGTTCCGAGCGCTCTTCATCACAGACGGCAAAAGTGGAGATTTCCAGCGACATCTTACATCCGGACCTTTACAACAGCATCAGAAACTGGCGTTACGAGCTGGCCGTAGAAAAAGAGTTGCCTCCCTACACGATCCTGCAACAGAAAGCCTTATTGGGTATCGTAAATACATTACCGACCAATTCCAAAGAGTTGCTGGCTATTCCCGGAATAGGAAAGAAAGTCATAGAAAACTACGGCAGTATATTACTGAAACTGGTTGATGAGTTCCGTAAAGGATAACAGTATGTATAAATAAATTTTGAAAGTCAATTTACTCGCTTTAAACGAGATTTACCTCCCATCTGACTATTTTATACTAATTTATCCATCAGAGTCATCCCTTTCTGGTAAAAAAATCGGATATTTGCATATCTTTTCAGTAAGTTTAAAAAGATAAATATCAAGCAAATAGATATTTGATATGGAGATAAAAGAATTATTAAAAAAGTATTCGGTTTTTATTTTAGGATTATATTTTTTAGCAGTAGGTATTGTATTGATCGTACGCTCTACTTTAGGCACCACCCCTATTTCCAGTGTTAATTACGTATTAAGTCTTAATACACCTTTCTCGTTAGGGACCTGGACGTTTATCGTGAATATTTTATTGATCATGGGGCAATTCTGGCTGATCAGGAAAGACAGAAGCCGGCAGGATACAATAGAAATTCTTCTTCAGATACCTTTTTCATTCATCTTCTCGGCTTTTATAGATTTCAATATGATACTGACCAGCAATTTACAGCCTTCCAGTTATGGGATGGCGATGGGATTGTTACTCGTAGGATGCCTCGTACAGTCTATCGGTGTCGTACTCGAAATCAAACCCAAAGTGGCAATGATGAGTGCCGAAGCGTTTGTAAAATATGCTTCCCGTTGCTATAACAAGGAATTCGGAAAGTTTAAAGTTTATTTTGATGTTACATTGGTTACTTTAGCGGTACTAATTTCGCTCATGTTTACACAGGGGATCGAAGGCATACGCGAAGGCTCACTTATTGCAGCTTGCATTACAGGGTATATCGTCAGTTTCCTGAATCAGAAGATTATGACGAAAAAGACGCTTTACAGGTTATTATCCGGTTTAAAATAAAAAATAAGGCTGAACGAGCTTCACCGGAGTAGCGAAGCGATTCAGCCTTGATCTGTTGTCTGCTTTTGGATCAAGTCCAAAGCTGAATTATTTCTTCAATTCAAATCCCAGCATCATCCCATCATATTCACTGGCCAGTTTATTAACCAACTTCAACGTGGAATTATCAGAGATAGAAGATATCTTCGACAGAAAATCCAGTAACTTATCGGCATTGAAAAGCAAGGACAACTCATCACCGGAGATAACGACATGAGCTGTCAGCGTAGTTACTTTCAGCTTTCCGCCCAAAGCATATTTCAACTCAACCGTCTTCTCATCCGGATTAACAGAGAAAGTACCTTTCAAGGTTTTCTTCTTCAACGCATTCGTAAATGTACTGTCACTATTGAATACATAATTGAACATACCCTCAACGATGCCCACTTTGGCGCAATATGTTTTCAGTTTCTTCTCCAGTTCACCGGCAGCCACACTTCCGGCTACATTCTTCAAGGCGTTATCTCCTTCCAGCTGGACAGCCGGATTCGTATATGTCCAGGTTCCCGTCAGATTTTCTACCGTCAGTTTTTTACCTCCTGTTACAGAAGTCACCGCATCTTTTACGGTAGATGAATTCAAGATGTCTTTCAACGATTGTCCGTATGCCTGACCGGATACAGACAGCAGGATGCTGATAGCAACCACTAATCCCCACACTTTTTTCATTTTTCTCTAGTTTTACTCTTTTTAAAAACGTACAAAGATACAAATATTATAGCTACATTTGTTTTTCACATTTATTTGTGCAGCAAAAGATCTTGAACTTAACAACATAAATCTTATGAGAAATCTAACTAAACGCATCTGCATCATGCTTATTTGCTCATTAGCGTATCTGTACGGACAAGCGGCTATTGCCCCGTCCGTCGTACAATCGACAATCAACGCGTTAACCACCAAAGACAACAGTAACAAAAACGGTATTGTAAAAGGGGTCAACCAGGTTGCCCGTCTCTGGCTGGAAACCGATGGCGACGATGCCGCTTTCCAGGCTTTCTGTGAAGCGAATTATATCACTGATCCGGAAGAAAAGTATCAGACATTTCTTAAAATCAGTGATTACCTGGAAAGCATTTACGGTCATTTCAACGAAATGTCACTGCGCCTGCAGAAAAACCTGCATCTAGATAACGGACCGCTGTTCTCTATCGATGAGAAATTCGGTTCATACAGTCCGTCCACTCACCTGAGCGATGACTTGTACAACAACAAAATCGCCTTTATCATTGCCCTGAATTTTCCGCATCTCACCCTTGAAGAAAAGGAAGCACTCGGAACCGACCGTAAAGCATGGGCTTACGCACGTATGGGTGACCTGTTCACGGAACGCATCCCGGCCTCCCTGTTGCAAGCTGCATCAAACGCTGAAAGCGATGCCGATATCTATATTTCCCAGTACAATATTTATATGGGGCATGTGACAAACAAGAAAGGGCAGTTGCTGTTTCCGCAAGACATGATCCTGTTATCACACTGGAATTTGCGTGACGAGATCAAAGCGAACTATAACAAAGGAAAAGAAGGCCTGGATAAGCAACGTACGGTTTACGAAGTGATGAAACGTATCATATCGCAGGATATACCTCTTGAAGTAATCAATTCAGGAGCCTATGAATGGGAGCCGTATACAAACACAATCAAACAAAACGGTAAAGAGGTAAAATCGACACCCGAATCGACAACCCGTTATCAGAAGATGCTGAACAATTTCAAAGCTATGCAAGGCATCGACCAATACACCGGAAATACTTATATCGACCGCAAATTCAATGATGATATGGAAGTAGCCCTGCAAGATGTAGAAAAACTGTTTGACGAATTTCTTTCTGCCCCCGAACTGAAAGAGGTCGGTAAAATGATCTCCAAGCGTCTGGGACGTAAGTTGGAAGCTTACGACATCTGGTACGATGGTTTCAAAGCCCGCAGCAACCTGGATGAAACGAAGCTGGATGCACAGACGCAGGCTCTTTACCCGGATGCTGCCGCACTGGATAACAAACTGCCGGATATCCTGATGAAACTGGGATTCAGTGCCGAACGCGCAAACTACCTGGCAGACAAGATCACAGTAGATGCGGCCCGTGGTTCAGGACACGCCTGGGGAGCTTCGATGAAAGGACAACAGTCGCGCCTTCGTACCCGTATCCCTTCTTCCGGAATGAATTACAAAGGGTATAACATTGCCATTCATGAATTTGGGCATAATGTGGAACAGACGTTGTCACTTTATGACGTGGATTATTATATGCTGCATGGCGTTCCGAACACCGCTTTCACCGAGGCACTGGCATTTGTTTTCCAAAAACGTGATCTTGAAATTTTAGGAATCACCGATCCGAATCCGGAGAAGAAAGCGATGGATGTGCTGGACAAGATATGGAGCATGTATGAAATATGCGGTGTATCCATGTTGGATATTTCTGTCTGGAAATGGATGTATGCCCATCCGGACGCAACAGCGGAACAGCTGAAAGAAGCAACCATCTCATTGTCTAAAGAAATATGGAACAAATATTATGCTCCTGTTTTCGGGGTAAAAGATGAAACCGTACTGGCCGTTTATTCACATATGATCAGTTATCCGCTGTATTTATCGGCCTATGCATTCGGACAGATCATCGAATTTCAACTCGACCAGTATCTGGAAGGGAAGGATTTCGCCAACGAAGTCGAACGTATATTTCGCCAGGGACGCCTTACACCGAACCAATGGATGATACTGGCAACCGGCAGTCCGCTCACTGTCGAACCAATGTTGGAGGCGGTAAGAGAAGTTATCAAGTAAATAAGATAAAATGATATTGTCAAATCGCGCCACAACTGTAAATGAAAACGACGGACTGCCGTTACCCAAGCGTTACTGGGCCATCTTAGCCACAGCTTTAGGAGTAGGAATGTCGGTGATAGACGGAACCATCGCCAACGTTGCATTACCGACCATAGCCCGCGACCTGGGAACATCACCGTCTGTAACGATCTGGGTAGTCAATGCCTATCAGCTGGCCATCACCATTTCGCTTCTCTCTTTCTCCTCATTGGGAGACATTTACGGTTACCGGAGGATTTATTTATCAGGAATCTTGCTGTTCAGCATCACATCTGCCATCTGCGCTTTAGCCGATTCGTTTTGGATGCTGACAGCCGCCCGTATTTTACAAGGATTCGGAGCAGCCGCAATCACAAGCGTGAATACGGCGCTGCTCCGGATCATCTATCCCAAACGTTTTCTAGGCCGTGGGATGGGTATCAACGCCCTTGTCGTTGCCGTATCGATTGCTGCCGGACCTACAATCGCTTCAATCATTCTCTCATTGGGTTCCTGGCATTGGCTTTTTGCCATCAATATCCCGATAGGAATTGCTGCACTCGCAATCGGACTGATGTACCTGCCTGACAATCCGATAAAAGTAACCAAACGCCGTTTCGACAAGCTCAGTTGTCTGATGAACGCAGTCACCTTTGGTCTGCTTATATTCTCATTAGAAGGTATTGCCCACAAAGAAAACACAACATTGATCATAGCCGGGATATTTGCATTGTTCGTGATCGGTTATTTCTTTGTACGCCGCCAACTGCATGAGAAGTTTCCGTTGCTACCGGTCGACCTGATGCGTATCCCGATCTTCTCCATGTCGATCGGCACATCTATCTGTTCTTTCACCGGGCAAATGCTGGCAATGATCTCCCTCCCCTTTTTCCTGCAGGGTTCGCTGGGACGCAGTGATGTTACGACAGGCTTACTTCTGACACCCTGGCCGTTGGCCACCATGATCATGGCTCCCCTTGCGGGACGACTGGTAGAACGTATCCATGCAGGTATATTAGGAGGTATCGGCATGACCGTATTTGCAGCCGGTCTTTTCCTTCTCGCCATACTGCCTGAAAATCCGACAAATATGGATATAGTATGGCGCCTGTTTATTTGTGGAGCCGGCTTCGGGCTATTCCAGACACCCAACAACAGCACTATCATCTCTTCAGCCCCATCCAACCGAAGTGGCGGAGCCAGCGGAATGCTGGGCACCGCCCGTCTACTGGGACAAACACTGGGAGCAACACTGGTTGCCATGATATTCAATTTAGTTCCCAACAACAGTACACAAGCCTGTCTATATCTGGCTACCGCTTTTGCTGTTGTCGCCGCAATAGTCAGTAGCCTGAGAATTTCACAACCACGCCCACTGAAAGGATTCAGATAAAAAAGCCACTCTGCAAATGCAGAGTGGCTTCCTATATTTAATCTGTAACTTGGATTAAAGTTTGTTGTCAGAACCCAAAACGTTAAGAATTTTGTGTTTGTACAGTTTTTCCATGTTATCACGAGCCGGGCCCAGATATTTACGAGGGTCAAATTCTGCCGGTTTTTCAGCGAAAGTCTTACGGATTGCAGCAGTCATAGCCAGACGAGAATCTGAGTCAATGTTGATCTTGCATACTGCAGACTTAGCAGCCTTACGCAATTCTTCTTCAGGAATACCGATAGCAGCCTTCAAAGCACCACCGTATTTGTTGATAGTTTCAACTTCTTCTTCAGGAACAGAAGAAGAACCGTGAAGAACGATAGGGAATCCCGGAAGTTTTTCCATTACAGCGTCCAATACTTCGAATGCCAATGGAGGAGGAACCATCTTGCCAGTCTTCGGATCGATATGGCATTGTTCCGGAGTAAATTTGTAAGCACCGTGAGAAGTACCGATTGAGATAGCCAAAGAATCGCAACCTGTGCGAGTAGCGAAATCAATTACTTCTTCAGGGTCAGTATATGTGTGATGATCAGAAGAAACTTCGTCTTCAACACCAGCCAATACACCCAGTTCACCTTCAACTGTTACGTCGAACTGATGAGCATATTCAACCACTTTCTTAGTCAAAGCAACATTTTCTTCGTAAGGCAGGTGAGAACCGTCAATCATTACAGAAGAGAAACCTGAATCGATACAGCTTTTGCAAGTTTCAAATGTATCACCATGATCCAGGTGAAGAACGATCTGCGGATTTTCGCAACCTAATTCCTTTGCATATTCAACTGCACCCTGAGCCATGTAACGCAACAGAGTTGCATTAGCATACTGACGAGCACCCTTAGATACCTGCAGGATAACCGGAGATTTTGTTTCAACAGCAGCCTTGATGATAGCCTGCATCTGTTCCATGTTATTGAAGTTGAAAGCCGGAATTGCATATCCGCCTTTGATGGCTTTAGCAAACATTTCTCTAGTGTTTACCAAACCTAAGTCTTTGTAATTTACCATTGTTGTATATGTTATTACGTTAATGATTGAAAATCTTGTACAAAGATAAAAACTATCCAAATATATTATGCTATTAAGCATATAAAATAACACAAAAGTCAAGGTTTAGAAAAAAATAGTCGGAATTTCTTTGTTTGTTTAGAGCAAATCCATACCTTTGCAAGCCAATTTACCGGTTACCAAACTAATAAGAGTTTAAATTAAATAGATAATAAAGCAATGAAAAAAGGAATTCATCCTGAAAACTATCGTCCTGTAGTATTCAAGGACATGTCAAATAACGACGTATTTATTACTCGTTCTACTATCAATGCAAAAGAAACTATCGAAATTGATGGTGTAACTTATCCATTGGTTAAGGTCGAAATTTCAAATACTTCTCACCCGTTCTATACAGGTAAGTCTACTTTGATCGATACTGCCGGACGTGTTGATAAGTTCATGAGCCGCTACGGTAACCGTAACAAGAAATAATCATTTCCCACAAGGATTTGAAAAAAGGCTGCGATTCAGTTCGTAGCCTTTTTTTGTGTTGTCCCATTTTAGGGATAAGATGGATGGGAAATCAAAAATATTCCTATATTTGTAGCTTGTTAAAAGCTATATTAATCGAATAAAATACCATGGCAAAAACAAAAGAAGAATTACTGAACATTCTCGACCAGTTCACACTGGCAGAAAAAGTTGTTTCCGCTGAACCTTTCGGAAACGGACACATTAACGATACGCTGAAAGTAACGAACGAAAAAGGTGAAATCAAATACGTATTACAACGTATCAACCATCTGATCTTTACAAATGTAGATATGTTACAGAATAATATCAACACTGTAACGACACATATCCGTAAGAAACTGGAAGCCAAGGGTGAAAGTGATATCGACCGTAAAGTATTGACTTTCCTTCCGACAAAAGACGGCAAACCTTATTACTTCGACGGCGACAGCTACTGGCGTGTATGCCTGTTCATCCCGAACAGCAAAAGCTACGAAGAAGTAACTCCCGAACTGTCTTATGAAGCAGGAAAAGCTTTCGGCGATTTCCAATCCATGTTGTCAGACCTGCCGGAAGGATCGCTGGGTGAAACAATTCCTAACTTCCATAATATGGAATTCCGCCTGCAACAATTCCATGACGCTGTAAAAGCAAATGCTGCAGGACGTCTGGAAGAAGTAAAAGACCTGATCGAAGAAGTAGAAAAACGTGCGGAAGCCATGTGTATCCAGGAACGCTTGTACCGTGAAGGCAAACTTCAGAAACGTACAAACCATTGCGATACAAAGGTGAACAACATGATGTTCGATGCCGACACTGACAAAGTGCTTTGTGTGATCGACCTCGATACCGTTATGCCTGGATTCGTTTTGTCGGATATCGGTGACTTTATCCGTACAGGAGCAAACACCGGTGCAGAAGACGATGAAAACCTGGACAACGTAAATGTGAACATGGATATCTTCAAAGCATATACCCGTGGTTACATGGAAACAGCCAAGGCATTCCTTTCTCCGCTTGAAATCAGCCTGCTTCCTTATGGCGGTCGTTTATTGACTTATATGCAGACTGTACGCTTCCTGACAGACTACATCAACGGCGATACTTATTATAAGATCCATAGCCCGAAACATAACCTGATCCGTACAAAAGCTCAGTTCAAACTGCTACAAAGCCTGGAAGAACATGCTGAAGAGATGGACGACTTTATGAAAGAATGGCTGTAAACAGGTGATAGTGGACAGATGACAGTGGACAGTTAATAGATATTTCAATCATACTATTCAACTATTAACTGTCATCTGTGTTACTTGTCAACTCAATAAGTGGAAATAGAGAAGCAACGGCAAATAATCTTTCAAATCCTTTTTCAGTATTTCAATTGCCTTTGCTTTATAACGTTCCACCGTACGTAAAGGTATATTCAGTTTTTCGGCAATCTCCGTATTGCTATTGTTCTCCAACCGACTCATTTCAAAAATAAGACGATACGTCTCCGGTAGTTTTGCCAGTGCTTCATCCAAAAGCTTCTGAAGTTCGGTCAGCAGATAAAATTCATCATAATCGGACTGATCTGCATTCTTTGCCAGATAAGCATCGATATAATTTTGCTTGTACCCTTCCCGCTTCAGGTAATTGAGGCATTGATTCCTGACACTGACAACCAGATAATTTCTGGCAGACGATTCCACTCTTATTTTTTTCCTGCTTTCCCACAAAGTTACAAATACATCCTGAACCAAATCTTCGGCAATAACCCGCTCTTCGACATAGCGTTTGGCAAAGAGACATAATGCCGGATAAAAAAGATCAAAAAGTATTCGATAAGCCTCTTTATCATCGTTTATGGCAATCTTCCATAACAATTCATCAGGATTCTGTATTTGAGTAGTCATTTCCATACAGATACAAATGTATTGAAAATTTTCTGAAAAAAATCATGAAATAACTGGCGGTCTTTTTACGGTCAGTTATCCTATATATAAAGAAGCATATTTTTCATCTATCAAAGATAACATTATCGACAATGAAAAAAAAAGATTTTTTTGATTTGGAAAAGGAGACATTATTAATAAAATATACGCAGAAGCAAACCACCCCGGAAGAAACCCGGCAAGTAGAATCCTGGCTGAAAGAATCGAATGACCATCAAAAGGAATCAGACGTTCTCCGTCGGGCCCTGGAATTGAAAACGAAGATAAACGAGCATAATTCGTTCAACTCGCAGGAGGCATTTGCCGAAGTGAACAGAGAACTGGAAAAGAGAAACAGAAGAAAGACCCTGGTAAATTATTTATCGCGTGTCGCTGCGATTATTAGTATACCTCTCCTACTCTCTACACTGACTTTCGGATATCTGTACTTTGAACAGCAAGTACCGGCGATCGAAAGCTCCGTACAATTCATGGAGGTTCTTTCCGCCCCGGGTATGGTCACACGACTGGAACTGCCGGATCACTCGAAAGTCAGCCTGAATGCAGGAAGTACACTACGTTACCCGACCGTTTTCACCGGAAACACCAGGGAAGTGGAATTGACAGGAGAAGGTTATTTCGAAGTGCAATCGGATAAGGAACACCCATTCTTCGTCACTACCAAATCCGGTCTGAAAGTGATGGCACACGGTACACAATTCAATGTAAACACATACGATGAACGTGAAGAAGTAGAAGCAATCCTGGTAGAAGGACTGGTGGATATTCACTCTTACGATAAGTTCATTGCCGGCCTGAAACCGGGAGAAAGATTGTCTTACAACAAACGAACGAATAAATATGAGATTCGGAAAGTCAACATCTATGAGAATACAGCCTGGAAAGACGGCAAAATTGTTTTCAGGAATGCCTCACTCGACGACGTATTCCGGGTACTCGGTCACCGTTTCAATGTAGAGATAGTGCTCCACAATCAGAAAAAGGATAAGGAATATAATTGTTGGGCCACATTTACTGACGAAACGATCTATCAGATATTCAGTTATCTGGAACAGGCCACACCGATCAGGTGGAAAGTAAATGCGATGAAACAAAACAGCGATGCCACATTTGCTAAACAGCGAATCGACGTTTGGTTAAAATAAAACAGTATGAATTGTTAAACTTAAATGATTGAAGCCTATGGAGAGAGATTGAAAATACAGACATAAGAAAAACAAGAGCGAGGTGCAACTCACTCTTGTTCGCGAAAATCACATCTTTGGCACAAGCTCCAAAGACATAATTAATCACTAAATCAGCAACAAAGTTATGAAAATCCAGAAATTATTCGGGGATATAGGATCCCTATATTTCTTTAAAACTTGTCGAAAAATGAGAATAGGTATATTTTTATTGTTAATCACGATCCTGCAGATAAGAGCAGAAGAATCCTATTCACAATCTGTGTCGTTATCGCTCGCTTTTTCACATGCGACGGTCGAACAGGTATTGGAACAAATCGAAAAAGAGACCGAGTTTACCTTCCTGTTTACCGACAATACGCTCGACATCAGCAAACCGGTGAACATACAGGTTAAAAATCAGGATATAGGCAAAGTACTAAACCAACTATTCAAAAACACGGATGTACAATACAGTATTGTAGACCGTCAGATCATTTTGTCTAAAAAAGGAACTCCGTTTACCACCCAGCAAAGTAAACGGGTACAGGGAACGGTCAGAGATGAAGCCGGCATTCCCGTTATCGGTGCCAACGTTTCCGTCAAAGGAACTACGATCGGCACTATTACGGATATGGACGGGCACTTCAGCCTGGATGTTCCCGAGAACTCCCTCCTGTTGATATCATATATCGGATATCTATCCCGGGAAATCAGAGCCGAAGCCGGTAAAGCACTTACCATCACTCTTTCAGAAGATACACAAAGCCTGGACGAAGTCGTGGTAGTAGGTTTCGGTACACAGAAGAAAGTAAACCTGACAGGTTCCGTCGGGATTGCCAATGCAAAAGACCTGGAAGCCCGTCCGGTAACCACCGCAACACAAGCCTTACAGGGTTTGGTCCCGGGTTTGCAGATCACACAACGTTCCGGTGACCTGAGCCAGACAGCCGATATAAACATCCGTGGTATCGCCACGATCGGACAAGGTTCAAGCGGCAGCCCGCTGATCCTGATCGACGGGATGGAAGGAGATATCAATGCACTGAACCCGCAGGACATAGAAAATATCTCCGTATTGAAAGATGCGGCAGCTTCCTCCATCTATGGTTCGCGTGCACCTTTCGGCGTGATACTGATCACCACGAAAACCGGTGTCAGCGGCAAACCCGTCATCAACTATAACAACAGTTTCCGCTGGAACGACCCCGTTCTGTTGCAAGACCAGGTAGACTCCTATAAATTCGCTTTATATTTCAACGAAGCGAGAGCGAATGCCGGACAAACACCTTTTTTCGATGCTACATGGTTACAACGAATCAAAGATAACCGAGATGGACATCCATCTACACCTACCATGATTGAGAACCCTGACAATCCTGGTTATTGGATGGATCCTTATGGCTCCGGTAGTGCCAACCATGATTGGTATAACACCATCTTTGGGCATTGGGCTTTCTCGCAGGAACACAATTTCAGTTTAAACGGAGGGAATGACAAGGTTACTTATTACTTGTCTATAAACTATTTAGACCAGAACGGTCTATTAAAAATATCCGATGATAAATTCGGTCGTTATACTGCTACCGGAAAGATCAATGTCAAGATGACAGACTGGGCACAAATGAACTACAGCAGCCGTTTCATTCGTGAAGATATTTCCAAACCGACAACTCTAGACGGTGTATATGAAGGGTTAACCCGCCAGGCATGGCCTTATATGCCAGCTTACGACCCGAACGGTTACCTTTACAGTGCTCCTACCCCGGCACTCGATCTGGTGGAGGGTGGCAGGATCAAGAAACAGGCTGACTATCTGTATCAGCAGGCACAGTTAGTACTGGAACCGATCAAAGACTGGAAAACATTCGTCGACGTAAACTATCGTATCTACAACTCGACACAGCATACCGATCGCCAGATCACTTATAACCATAACGTTTCCGGTGACCCGTATGTTTATAATTCAACCAGTTCCGTATCCGAAGATATGTCGAAAGAAAACTACCTGAACTTCAATGCTTATACGGAATACAGCAAGCAACTGGAATCGGGTCATAACTTCAAAGGCATGTTCGGCTTCCAGTCTGAGTTATCGAAGAAAAAATATACCTACCTGCAACGTAACGGTATCATTGTGCCGGGACTGCCGGAAACTGATATTACTTCCGGTGTCGATATCAATGGCAACCCGATCACACCGACTGTAAAAGGCTCTTCCGATCATTGGGCTACTGCCGGTTTCTTCGGGCGTATCAACTATGATTATGAGGGTAAATACCTGGCAGAAGTCAACCTGCGTTATGACGGAACATCACGCTTCCGTTCATCGGAACGCTGGAACCTGTTCCCCTCCTTCTCACTGGGGTGGAACCTGGCACGTGAAAATTTCTGGGAACCGATCGCCGATCACGTAGGCACATTCAAACTCAGAGGTTCTTACGGAGAATTAGGGAACCAGAATACGACAAGCCTGTACCCGACATATGCACAGATGCAATTCCAGGCCTCGAACGGAACGTGGTTGATCAATGGAATGAGACCTAATATAGCTATCACACCGGAACTGATCGCCTCCTCCCTGACTTGGGAAAGGGTAAAAACATGGAATATAGGTCTCGACTTCGGTGCATTGAACAACCGGCTGACCGGATCGTTCGACTACTTCGTCAGAAACACACTCGATATGATCGGCCCGGCTCCGGAACTTCCGATCACGTTAGGAACAAACGTACCGCGCACCAATAACACCGACTTGAAAACCTATGGCTGGGAACTTTCTGTCGGCTGGAACGACCGCCTGCAAAATGGACTGGGTTACGGTGTACGGCTTATGCTGTCCGACTCACAGACTGAGATCACCCGCTATCCGAACAAAACCGGTGTCATTGCAAGCGATACATACCGGAAAGGAATGAAAGTTGGAGAAATATGGGGTTATACCACAGTCGGTATCGCCAAGACACAGGCCGAAATGGACCAGCATCTAGCCAGCCTGCCTAACGGCGGACAAAGTGCGCTGGGTTCGCTCTGGGCCGCCGGTGATATCATGTACGCCGATACGAACGGCGACGGTAAAGTAGATGCCGGTGCCAATACGATCAGCGACCACGGAGACCTTTCCATCATTGGAAACTCGACACCGCGCTACCATTTCGGTATCGACCTGACAGCTGATTGGAAAGGTATCGATTTCCGTGCCTTCTTCCAAGGTGTGATGAAACGCGATTACTACCAGAACAGCGCAACGTTCTGGGGAAGCCACGGCGGCATATGGTGGTCGACCTGTTACGAACCTCACCTGGACTATTTCCGTGACGAGAATTCAGTTATGGTACAAGCTGGTGAAGCCGGCGTCAACCTGGATGCTTATTTCCCGCGTCCCAGTTTCCGTACGAACATGAACCATAACATACAGACCCGTTACCTGCAAAACGCAGCTTATATCCGTCTGAAGAACGTACAGTTAGGCTATACATTGCCTTCGTCTCTCACCAACAAATTCTATGTATCCAAACTGAGAGTATTCGTCTCCGGCGAAAACCTTTGGACAGGAACCGGTTTATTCAAAACCCTCGACCCGGAAACGATCGATGCCGGTTACGGTGGTAGCGGATATCCTTTGTCCAAGACTTTATCGTTTGGTTTAAGTGTAACCTTATAAAACAGAATCATTATGAACCGTATAAATAATATATGCAAACAGACAGCAGGCATTATCCTGGCCGGACTCTTATTCTCGTGTAACGATTATCTGGACAGAGAGCCGCTCTCACAAATCACACCCGAATATTACCTGACGGAAGAAAGCCAGTTGGCTTCCTATATAAATAATGTGTATCCGGATATCCTGCCTTCACACAACACAGACATCAATTGGTACGGCACATTCGGATGGGATGTCGGGACAGATAATATGATCGCCAAAGGTGATTATAAAGACTATGTTCCCGGCGAGTTAAAAACGGCACAGACCGGCGGCGACTGGGAGTTCACCAAGATATACAAATGTAATTATTTCCTCGGCAGGGTTGTGGATAAATGGAAAGCCGGAGAGATCAGCGGAAACGAAGAGAATGTGAAACATTATATCGGTGAAGTCTATTTCCTCCGTGCCTATGAATATTTCAATAAGCTACAAGCTTTCGGTGATTTCCCGATCCTTTACCGTCCGGTCATCGACGAACAGGAAGCGTTGACCGAAGCCAGTAAACGGGCACCACGGAACGAGGTGGCACGTTTCATCTTGGCTGACCTCGATTCGGCGATCGTTATGCTGAAAGACGCTTCGCCCGACGGCAAAAAGAACCGCCTCTCCCGTAACTGCGCCTATCTGTTCAAATCGAGAGTTGCATTGTTCGAGGGTACCTGGCTGAAGTATTTCCGCAATACCCCATTCGTGCCCGACGGTAGCGGATGGCCCGGAAAAAGTAAAGATTATAATGCCAACTTCCAGTATCCTTCAGGAAGTATCGACAATGAGATCGACTATTTCCTCGGCCAGGCGATGGATGCGGCGAAAGTCGTAGCCGATGCTGTTTCATTGACAGAGAACAATGGTATTTTACAACAAAGCACGGAAGATACCCCGAACCCATATTATAATATGTATGCTGATGAAAATATGGCAAGTTATGACGAAGTTCTCATGTGGCGCCAGTATGATAAAGGATTAGGGTTGACACACGGTGTCGTCCAATTTGCACAAAAAGGGAATGCAGGCCAGGGTATCACACGCGGCATGGTCAATACCTTCCTGATGGCTAACGGATTACCGATCTATGCTGCCGGTTCGGGTTACGCCGGCGACGATTATGTCTCCGATGTACGTAAAGAACGCGACGGTCGCCTATGGCTCTTCCTCAAAGAACCGGGACAGACCAACGTGCTCTATCCTTCTTCCGACGGAACGCATGCCACCCCGGTTGAACCGGTTCCCGACATCACTATCGGTAATGCCGACGTGTATTATTCCACAGGGTATGCCATCCGTAAAGGCGGCAACTTCGATGCCAAGCATTGCGCCAACTTCGGTTCGTATATCGGTAGCATCACCTTCCGCGCAGCCGAGGCTTACCTGAACTATATCGAAGCCTCTTACGAAAGAACTGGTGCAATCGACGGAACTGCCGCTTCCTACTGGCGTGCCATCCGTACTCGTGCCCATCTCGATACGGATTACAACAAAAGTATCGCAGCTACCCATATGAGTGAAGAGGGTAAATATAACTGGGGAGCCTATTCTGCCGGTCAGCTGATCAGTCCGACGCTTTACAACATCCGCCGCGAGCGCAACTGCGAACTGATGGCCGAAGGTTTCCGCCACATGGACCTGAAACGCTGGCGTGCTATGGATCAACTGATCTCCAATCCTTATCATATCGAAGGTTTCAAGCTTTGGGGACCGATGAAAGACTGGTATAAAGACAGCGAGGGAAACAGTATCCTGATCTATGGTGCAAACGATTCCAGATCGAACGTCTCCGCACCGGAACTGAGCCAGTATCTGCGTCCGCAGGAAGTGGCAGGTAACTCACTGATCATGCAACAGGGAGGTTTCAAATGGGCAATGGCTCATTACCTTTCACCGATCGCCATACAGAATTTCCTGAATACCTCTGCAGACGGTAGTGATGTGGCTACCTCCCCGATCTATCAGAACCCGGGATGGCCAACCACACCAAACCTCGGAGCCGAAAATCTGTAATAGGGATCATTTTAAAGAGCAGACATCGTATTTAGGGTGATACGATGTCTGCCCCCTATCATCGACGGACATCGTCGACGACCACTGACGAGTATCGTCGATGGTAACCGATGACCACCGTCGACGAGAGAAGACGGTCAGTTCTTGTCCCAATCATAACATTGTCCATCTTTTAGATGGTTTTATCTATTTAATCTTCATACAGAATCCTGTTAATTTGCAGAATATGCACATTATATCTCATTTATAATTCAATACTCATGAAAAAGTACTTGTTGATCTTACTTTCCTTTTTAGCTCTGACAGCCTGCCGTCAGGCAGATAATAAACAATCACTGCAAGGTGAATGGCGCTTTGCCCTCGACCGGAACGACCGGGGACTGGCAGAACAATGGTATACCCGGTCATTAACCGACACGATCCATCTGCCCGGCTCGCTTCAGGAACAAGGATACGGCGATGAGGTCGGGATTGAAACATCTTGGACCGGACAGATCGTCGACAAGTCATGGTACGACTCCCCTTTATATGAGAAATTCCGCCAGCCGGGAAATATCAAAGTGCCTTTTTGGCTGAATCCGGACAGACATTATGTAGGAGTTGCCTGGTACCAGAAAGAGATCGATATACCTGCTTCATGGAACGGTAGTCCGGTACAACTTGAACTGGAACGTACGCATTGGGAAACGACACTCTTCCTCGACGGTGTCGAAATGGGAAAACACGAATCATTGTCCACTCCCTATCGTCATACGTTCAAAGAGTTGACACCTGGTAAACATACGCTCACCCTTCGCGTAGACAACCGGGTCAATATTGAAGTCGGCGTGAATGCACACAGCGTTTCCGACCATACACAGTCGAACTGGAACGGTGTGATCGGGACGATCAGCCTGACAGCCAAACCGTCCCTTTATATAGACGACATACAGATATATCCGAACATCGCCGATAAGACGATTAAAGTTGCCGTATCGTTGGACGGCACGGCTACAACGAACGATGCCACCCTCCTTCTTCAGGTAGAGAAAAAAGACGGCGGTGTGGTTGGCAAACCTCATAAAGTCACCATCAACCCCGAAGCCGGAATGACACAGGAAATCACTCTATCTATGGGAGAAGATGCCCTGCTCTGGTCGGAACACAGTCCGAATCTTTACACACTATGTGCTGTCGTAGAGAGTGACGGAAAGAAAGAGGAGCAATACCGTACTTTCGGCCTCCGCGAGTTCAAGGCTAACGGTACACGTTTCGAAGTAAACGGCCACCCGGTATTCCTACGGGGAATCCTGGAATGCTGTATATTCCCACTGACCGGATATCCTGCTACGGATCGCGCTTACTGGACAAAAATATATAACCAGTGTAAAGCATACGGTCTGAACCATGTCCGTTTCCACTCCTGGTGTCCTCCCGAAGCAGCCTTCGCCGTTGCCGACAGTATGGGATTCTATCTGCAGGTCGAATGTGCAGGTTGGGCAACCGTAGGCGACGGCGGTTACTCCGACCAGTGGTTCCGCGAGGAAAGCGACCGTATCCTGAAAGAATACGGCAACCATCCTTCTTTCTGCTTGATGGCTTATGGAAACGAACCGGGTGGAGCAAACCAGGTAAAATATCTTTCCGAACTGATCGACCACTGGAAATCGAAAGATCTGCGCCGTGCCTATACTAGTTCCGGAGGATGGCCTTACGTAGAAAATGCAGACTACTGGAATGCCCCTGATCCGCGTATACAAGGCTGGGGAGAAGGATTGCGCAGCATTATCAATGCCCAACCACCCCGTACCGATTACGACTTCGCTCATATCATCCGGGAAAATATGCCGACAGTCAGCCATGAGATCGGACAGTGGTGTGTATATCCGAACTTAAAAGAAATAGATAAATACACCGGTGTCCTGAAAGCTAAAAACTTCGAGATATTCCGCGAAACATTGAAAGATCATCACATGGCCGACCTCGCCGACGCATTCCTGTATGCTTCCGGCCGGTTACAAACGCTCTGTTACAAAGCCGATATAGAAGCCGCGTTACGTACTCCGGGCTTTGCCGGTTTCCAGCTGCTCGACCTGCATGATTTCCCGGGGCAGGGAACAGCGCTTGTTGGCGTTCTCGATCCGTTCTGGGATGAAAAAGGATATGTAACAGGCAAGGAATACAGCACATTCTGTAATAATACAGTTCCACTTATCCGCTTTCCGAAAATGGTCTGGTTGAACAATGAGACATTGAACGTCCCGATCGAAATAGCCCATTTCGGAGAAAAGCCTTTACAGGCCGCCCATATCAACTGGCAGATCAGCGACCGTGTCGGCAATGAACTGGCACAAGGCAGTTTCACGAAAGACCTTCCGTTAACCAACTGTATCCCGGCTGGTGAAATCAAATATGCCCTCTCCGGTATCGGTGAACCGTCACAACTGATCGTCAGCGTCGAAGTGAAAGAGACAAACAGCAAGAACCAATGGAATATCTGGGTATATCCTGCCAAACAGGAAGCCGTAGAGCAACTGCCCTATATAACCTCTACACTCGATAACCAGACAATGGTACGCCTCGACAAAGGCGAAAATGTGCTGCTCCTGTTAACTCCTGGAAGTATCCTGCCGGAAAAAGGCGGAGATATCCGTGTCGGTTTCTCTTCCATCTTCTGGAATACCGCCTGGACAAACAAACAACCTCCCCACACATTGGGAATCCTCTGCGACCCGGCACATCCGGCACTGGCAGCCTTCCCTACCGAAGGATACAGCGATTATCAATGGTGGGACCTGGTAAGCAACTGCAATGCAATGGTACTGGATGACTTCCCGGCAGACTATCGTCCGGTAGTGCAGCTGATAGACGACTGGTTCACAAACCGGAAACTGGGAATCTTGCTGGAAGGCAAAGTAGGCAACGGCAAACTGATGGTATGCAGTGCAGACCTTCAAAAAGACCTGGATAAACGTCCGGCAGCACGCCAGCTCCGACAGAGTATCCTGCAATATATGGCATCCAACCGTTTCAATCCGCCTGCTTCGCTCGATCCGGCATTGGTGAAGGCTTTATATCAAAAATAAGTCATATCTTACAAGCAATATGATTTACTTAACAAAAAAATCGATAAAAATACTTCTAGCCTAAGCATCATGAATAAAAAAAGACTTTATGTTATATTGGTATCTATATTGGTATTACAGTTAACCGTATCCTCTACTTTCAGTCAAAGACTGAAAAATAAATCCGAAAGCACTCTCATACAAAAAGCTTTACCGGTATGGGTAGCGGGTCGAGAAAAAGAAATGAATCTAAACTTGGGGTTTCGTGGTTCTTTTCATGCAGAAAAAGGACAAAAAGCCACTCTCAAAATTACAGCTTCTACTCTTTATCGGCTTTTCATCAATGGAGAGTTCGTTGGTTCCGGACCAGCACGTACTGCACATGGATATTTCCGGGTAGATGAGTATGACTTAGGAGATCACATTAAAACAGGAAACAACATTGTGGCAATCGAAGTCGCAGGATATAACATTAATACATATTATACGCTCGATCAGCCCTCATTCCTATTATCGGAAGTTAACATTGATGGCAAGGTGGTTTTGGCGACAGGAAATGCCTCCTCTTTTGAGGCTTTTCAACTTGAAGAAAGACTACAAAAAGTAGAACGTTATAGTTTCCAACGCCCTTTTACTGAATATTATCGAATGAAAGAGGGATATGATAAATGGCGTTATTCTACATACATACCTCTCAAGAAGTTAGAACTTTCAAGTTCTTTATCAATCAATCTATTGCCTCGAAATGTATTATTACCTGATTTTCTAAAACAAAATCCCGTATCAGTTTATCTGTCCGGTACTGTTAAAAAGGTACAACCCGAAAAATATTATAAAGACAGGTCTCTTGTAAATATAGGAAAAAAGCTGAAAGGTTATAAAGAATCAGAATTAGAAACACCACCTCCTTCACAAGAAATACAAGAAATTATTACAGATGTTAGACATATAATCAACAAACCTTTCTCCTCCCAGAAAAGTTATCCATTAAAAACCGGAGAGTTTTACATATTTGATTTTGGGATAAATCGTTCTGGTTTTTTGGGTGCTAAGCTGGTTTGTCCGACGAAAGCCAAGGTATATTTTTATTTCGACGAATTATTGACAGAGGGAGATGTTAACACTAAACAAAGGATGGCTGATATCAATAATCAAATCGTATTTGAGTTGGAACCTGGAACATATAATTTGGAGTCATTCGAATCGTATACTTGCAGATATTTGAAGATAATCGCAGTGGAGGGTGATTGCCGTATAGATAACGTTTATTTGAGAGAGTTTGCCTATCCAGAAAATAAACAGGCCACTTTTACCTGTAACAATTATAAACTGAATGCCATTTATAACGCAGCAAAAGAAACATTCAGACAGAATGCAGTCGATGTGTTTACGGATTGTCCTTCACGGGAACGTGCCGGTTGGTTATGTGACAGCTATTTTGCAGGAATTATGGAAAGGGAGTTTACCGGACATGCGGATGTTGCCCATAATTTTTATGAGAATTATGCATTACCGGAGCACTTTGAATTTCTTCCGGAAGGCATGGTTCCTATGTGTTATCCGGCTGATCATAATGATGGAATTTTCATTCCCAACTGGTCCTTGTGGTTTATTTTACAGGTGGATGATTATGCACAGAATGGCGGTGATCCGAGATTAATCGCCCAGCTAAAACCTCGAATAGAAAAGTTATTGCAATACTTTGCCCGATTTGAAAACAGTGACGGATTATTGGAAAATCTGGAAAGTTGGGTATTTATTGAATGGTCGAAATCAAGCGAATTTGTTCAGGATGTCAATTATCCATCCAATATGTTATATGTCGCAGCCTTGAAAAGTGCCGCCCGGTTATACAACAACGGGAAATGGAAGCAGAAAGCAGAAAAGATACGTCAGACTATCCTACGACAATCCTTCAATGGGGAGTTTTTTGTAGATAATGCAGTGAGAGAAAATGAGCAATTGAAAGTCACAGAAAATACGACGGAAGTCTGTCAGTATTATGCATTCTTTTTTGATATTGCAACACCCGAATCACATCCGGAGCTTTGGAAAAAACTGACAACTCAGTTCGGTCCAAACAGGAACGATTCAGTAACTTATCCAAAGGTGTTTCGGGCAAATGCTTTTATGGGAAATTATATGCGGATGGATTTACTTTCCCGTTATGGGCTACAGAGTCAGATATTATTTGAAATTCAAGATTATTTCTTTACAATGGCTGATCTTACCGGAACCTTATGGGAACACATGGGGAGTTATGCTAGTTGTAATCACGGTTTTGCTTCTTATATCGGCCATGTACTTTATAGAGATATTTTGGGGATCAGTAAAATTGATTATCGAAAAAAGGTGGTTAACATTCGTTTTTCAGATATTGTTTTAAATCATTGTTCCGGTACGATTCCAGTAGGAGGTGAGAAGATCGGATTGAAATGGACACGTTCGGGAAATAATATAGAGTATTCTTTACAGCTACCGGAAGGCTACAAAGTAAAGATAGAAAACGAGAGTTCAGCTCAACTTTGTGAACGAAATTTCCAGTCCTTGTCATCCCCGATTGCACAAAGACAGGAGAATAAGATTCCTTTGCCGACGGAAGCACAGCTGCGTTGGCATAATTACGAACGTGTAATGTTCGTCCATTACGGTCCGGCAGCCTGGCAAGGACGGGAATATGATAATTTCACGACTCCACTCGATCGTCTGAAAATACCCGACTTGAATACCGACCAGTGGTGTGAAGTGGCCCGGTCGTGGGGAGCCGGAATGGTTCTTTTCGTAGCCAAACATTGCGGCGGCTTTTGCTGGTGGCAAACAGAGACGTCCGATTACGGAGTCAAGGAAATACCCTGGCGGAACGGTAAAGGCGATGTGCTGAAAAACCTCTCCGAATCCTGTAAAAAGTATGGTCTCGACCTGGGTATCTACATCTATCCGGGCGACGACCGCTGGGGAGCCGGTATCGGTAGCGGAGGAATCACGCAAGACCCGTCCAAACAGGAAGCCTACAACAAAGTCTTCCGTACCCAGCTGATCGAAGTCCTCACCCAATACGGTCCGATCAGCGAGGTCTGGTTCGACGGCAACTGCTGCATCCCTGTGAAAGATATCCTCGATAAATATGCCTCCAACTCCGTCATCTTCCAGGGTGAACAGGCAAATCTCCGATGGGTGGGGAATGAGGATGGTTATGCCCCTTATCCCAACTGGTATACTATAAAGAAAGAGGACCTCACTTCCGGCGTTTCCACCGCCCTCCATTCAGATGTGGACGGTGATTGTTATGCACCTGTGGAAGTCGATGTTCCGTTACTCAAGAACAAAGGACACAAATGGTTCTGGGCACCCGGATGCGATACGCTATTGATGACACAGGAGCAACTGATGAACCTGTATTATAAATCTGTCGGACGGGGTTCCGTCCTTCTCCTTAATTCCACACCCGATACGACCGGAGTCATCCCCCATACACATGCCGCCGTCTATCAGGCTTTCGGCAAAGAAATAGAGAACCGGTTCGCCCACCCGCTGAAACAAACGGCAGGCAACGGCGACATGCTTGAACTTGAATTTTCCGGACCGACAACCGTCAACCATTGTATTCTACAGGAAGATCTGAGCGGAGGACAGCGCGTCCTCGCCTATCAGCTGGAAGGATATACGGAGGACAATCAATGGATACCTGTTTACAAAGGTAGTTCCATCGGAAATAAAAAGATAGATCATTTCCCTTCACTCCGCCTGAAAAAGCTACGCGTTCATTTCACGCAATCGAAAGCAACACCGCGCATAAAGAATTTCTCCGCATTCCATGTGGTCAGCGAACTCAATGATCTGCAAGACGATCGTCTACAGGATAAACCCCAGGTCATAGAAACCTGGTCTGCCAAGACATTCAACCCTGACCGATGGACAGAGATCAGTCTCGACCTCACTCCTTACGTCAATCAGATCGGCGAATATGAGATTGTTTTCTCCCGGCTGGCGACCGATTATCTGAGTAACAAATCCTCTGATCTGGAATTTAAAGACCCCGTACTTTTCATGTATGGAGAAAAACAATTATCTTCGCTCGCCCTTTTACCAAAGAAACATACTTTCAGGATTACCCGTTCACAACAAACACTGGATGAATTTCCTACTACCCTGAATGTAAAAGTAAAAAATAAAGGGGCATCATCAATCGGCGAGATAACGATCAAAAGGTTAACATATTAAACAAACAAACATGAAACAACTCTCTCTAATCGGCAGAATTGTTCTGCTTTTCGTATTCGTGCAGGTCTTTCAGGCCGGGGCACAGAATGTAAATCTAAAAACTCGTTCCACTCAAATCGGAATCAATAACGAAGGTTATTTCTCTTCCATCCAGGTTGAAGGCAAAGATATCCTTCACACAGGGAAGTACCCGCTTGTAACGGCCTGCACAGGTAACCAACTGGTTACCCCGAGCAAATTGACTTCCAGCGGTAATCAACTGAAACTGACCATGTCCGACGGAGGTACCATCTCCCTGAAACACAAAGAAAGTGATGTTTGCATCACACTGGAGGTCGCCAGCATCCCGGAGAAATACGAGGTATTACTATTCGGTCCGTTAGCCGTCAACATCAATGAGATAGTCGGCGATGTAGTCGGTGTCGCCCAGGGCAACAGCGTTGCTTTCGGTATACAAGCGCTGAACATCAAGACTAATGCAGGTATCCCGGAAGAATACGGACAGCTGGTTACACAAACTTACGGTTACAGCGGGAAAGCAGCCGAGTTATCCGTTGCCAGCATTCCGGATTACAAACTGGCGGCAGCCGATATCTCGGACGGTACGGTCTTCCATTTCTCCGCCCGCAGAAGAAATAAACAGGAATACCGTCAGGTACAGGGACTGAATAACTCGCTGGTTCTCCCGGTAGAAGGAGCAGACGGTCTGATCAAAGGGGCTAAAATAGCTTTCTTCGGAAGTAAGAATACAGAAGCCCTTGCCCGTATCGGAGAAATCGAACTGGAGCAAGGCTTGCCGCATCCCTTGTTCGACGGCGAATGGGGCAAAACCGCCCGTGCTGCCATGAAGTCTTATCTGATCTCCGACTTCTCGGAAGATAATTTCGATATGATCCTCGATAAAGCTAAGATTGCCGGATTCAAATATGTGTACCATAGCGGTCCGTTCCTGGATTGGGGACATTTCAACTGGGATCCTAAATTTACAAAAAGCGGCGACGAAGGTGTCAGGAAAATGGTAGACAAGGCAAAGGCTGAAGGCATTGCCGTCGGCGTACATACGCTCAGTAACTTTATGACAACCAACGATGCGTATGTCACTCCCGTCCCAACCGAACACCTGCTGAAGCAAGGTGTTTTATCACTCACAGCCGACCTGGACAAAGACCAGACAGAAATCACAATCAAAAAATCAAGCCTGTTCGATAGACCCATGACGCTAAACGCCATGCAGATTGACCAGGAACTGATCACTTACGGAAGCACGGAGGACAAAGGAGAAACTCTTCTGCTGAAAAACTGTAAAAGAGGCGCATACGGTACGACTGCCGCAGCCCATTCACAAAAGACTCCGCTTTACAAATTATGGGATTATCCGTACAAAACTCTGTTTCCGGATCTGGTCCTACAGGACAAATTCTCCGACCGACTGGCGGAGATCATGAATAAAACAGGACTTTGCCAGATATCTTTCGATGGTCTGGAAGGATGCTCTTACACCGGACAGGACGAATATGCAAACAACCGCTTTGTCTATCGCTGGTACAATCAACTGAACCATAACGTACTGAACGATGCCAGCCGCCTCAGCCATAACTTATGGCATATCCATACCCGCATGAACTGGGGTGAACCCTGGGGAGAAGCCATGCGTACAGGACAGGTAGAAAACCGTATCAAGAACCAGGCATTCTTCAAACGCAACCTTTTCCCACGCATGCTGGGATGGTTCCTGATCCGTCTGGCAGACCGTAACTTCGAATGTTCTTCTTTGGAGGATTTGGAATGGGCATTATCCGAATCAGCCGGTTTCGATGCCGGCTATGCCATGACGATCAACAGTAATACATTACGCCGCCACGGACAGATCGACAAATTACTGGAAGCTATCAAAAACTGGGACAAGCTACGTGAAGCCGAAGCTTTCACGGAAGAACAGAAAGCCCGTCTGAGAGATCCGCAAACTGAATGGCACCTGGAAAAAGTCAATGAAGAAAACTATAGCCTGTATCCGCTCCATATCTCCAAACATTACCGTTGCAACCTGGCAGAAATGCAACCGGGACAACCGGGCGGAGCAGACTGGTCCTGGGAAAGCCCCTATGAAAGTGCATACGCAATCCGTCTGAAAGTAGATGGAGACGGCACAATCAAAGACCCGTCTTTCACAACCCCAAAAGGAGTGATCAAGTTCCCTTGCGAGATTTCTGATCGCCAGTATCTGCTTTATACGTTTGACGGCAAAGCGGTGGTGACCGATAAGAATTACAATGTGATCAGCGAAGTACAGCCTCAGGGAAGTGCCTTGCTTCCTGCCGGTTCATCGGCTGTCGCTTTCTCTTGCGAACAGACCAGCGAAGATGCACCTGAAGTGATCATCCGCTACATCACCAAAGGAACACCGGAAGTTGTCAATTTAAAGAAGCAATAACGGCTCATCCTCCTGCTTTGAAGCGGCTTACTGACCGTGACAATAAAAGTGTTTCACCCTAATGAAACAGTTGTTTCTACGTAATGAAACAGTTGTTCCATTAGGGTGAAACACTTTTAGGCATATAAACAAAAACTACTTTTTACTGCATACTATAATTCTCCGATTTCAATGCATTGAATTGTTTCAGCCGATACTCCCTGGGAGAACAACGGACCATCTTCGAGAACAGCCGGGAGAACTGGGACAGATTACTAATACCGACCTTTTCAGCAATCTCGATGATCGACATATGGGAAGTCAGCAGCAAAGTCTGTGCCCGCTCAATCCGCTTCATCTGGATATATTCACAGGGCGGCATCCCAACGATCCGTTTAAATACTTTAGAGAAATGATCGGGCGTAATGCACATCAGATCGGCGAGGGTTGAAACAGAGATACGACAGTCCAGATGCTTATTGATATGCTGTATCGCCACATCCAGCTTCTCATACAAACTATTCGCTTCCGGCAAAAGCAGGCATTCTTCCGTTATAAAACGGGAAAAGAGCTGCAGCAGAATACCACTGCTCTCCACGAGGTCCGAGAATGTAGAAACGGAAACCTCATCTTCTTTGTTATAAATATTCCGGTCATTGTCATAATGCTTCGGGTCTGATGTCGGTAGCGATTTATACGGATTAAGAGCCAGGAAACGCTCCATCAGCGAATAATCCATCGGAGTAGCCTGTACCTGCAAATTCATTTTCATCGGATTACTGATACCCTTCCCCCCTTTCGTTTCGTCAAAGAAACAGATATAATAATGCTCCATGAAATCATCGCATTCATAACTATGGAAAGCAAACTTGGGTATCAGGAACAGTTGACCGGGCAGCAGTTCATATCCTTTCTTATTGATATAAACCTTCCCCCTGCCTTTCGTGATCAGGTAAAGCCGGTAGAACGGACTGATCACATCCTGATAATTCCACCAGGTTTCCACCCGGGAATGGTCGGCATAAAGCAAAGGCAACGACAGATCGTACGGAGAATAAGAGACAAGCATATCAGACATTTATTAGTTAACTGCCGTAAATATAGGAATTAAAATTAAATCACTATATCGGATTATGCAAAGTATTCATCTTATTTTGTCAAAGTTAAGAAAAAGAGATGCTTTATTTTTGTAATTACTAAACTTCATCTTATATAACATAATTCTAACACTATGAAACGGTTCATTACAGCACTGTTCATTTTTTCCGGACTATGTGGTAGTCCGTCCTTACTTTTCGCACAGGACTCCTGGCAAAGCCTGATCAACCGGATCAACTATTACTCGCCGGAAAAATACAAATCGGCGATCGATCATCTGAAGAAAAAATATCCGGATAGCTACCGTCCGGATAAGGACTGGGAAAAAGCGCTCGATGAGTTGAAAACAGACAAGGAAAAACTGATCGACGGTCTGAAGTCCAAAGACCCGAAAGCCGGGAAGCAGGCCCAGAAGTTATTGAAGCAACTGGATGCTGCCCTACTGGCAAATCCGCTGCTGGCAGACAAGCAGGTGGTGGCTATCCGCAGATCGCTCGGCGACAAGGCACGCAAAGCCATGAGCGGCGAACTGGGCATCGCTCCTTCCAATTTCCAAAATAACTCCGAGATATGGAACCCTAAAACCGGCTGGACGAACGAGTTTGTCTCGCTCACCATCCAACCCGGTAAAATCAAACAAGCGACCTTATACAAACCGGAAGCAGGAATGATCATCACCGATCCGGAACCTCATTTCGACGGAAAGCGGCTGATGTATTCCTCCATCGGTTCGTCCGACCGCTGGCATCTGTTCGAACTCGACATCACAACCGGTAAAACCCATCAACTAACCCCCGATACATATAAAGACTTCGACAGTTTCGACGGTTGCTATACGCCGGACGGACGGTATATTTTCTGCTCGACAGGGACCTTCCTGGGATTGCCCTGTACAGACGGCGGAAACAAAATGTGCGGATTGTTCCTGTATGATCCGAAAACAAAACAAACCCGTCAGCTGACCTACGACCAGGACAGCAACTGGGGTCCGGTCATCATGGACAACGGTACCGTACTCTATCAGCGTTGGGAGTATGCAGACCTGCCCCACTCCAATTCGCGCCTGCTGTTTACGATGAATCCGGACGGTACCACGCAGTCGGCTTTCTATGGTTCGAACTCCTACTTTCCGACTTCGTTCTTCAACGCCCGCCCCATACCGGGACGACCGTCGGCGGTAGTCGGTATCGCTTCCGGTCACCACAGCGTTTCACGAAGCGGACGCATGCTGATCATCGATACCAATAAAGGCCGTCACGAAGCAGACGGAGTCGTTGCCGAAATCCCGTATGCCGGCAAAAAAGTGGAAGCTGTCGTTCGCGACCGCCTGCCCGACGGTATCTGGCCGCAGTTCCTGCAACCGTATCCGTTGAATGATACCTATTATTTGGTTTCCATGAAGGAAAGTCCGGAAAGCCTGTGGGGACTTTACCTGGTCGACACATTCGACAACCGTACCCTGATTGCCGAAGAGGAGAACGTTGCCTACCTCGAACCGGTGTTGATGGACAGCCGCAAAACACCGAATGTCATCCCCGACCGTGTCGACCTGACATCTTCTACGTCTACTGTTTTCCTGCAGGATATCTATGAAGGCGATGGATTGAAAGGCATTCCGCGTGGCACAGTAAAGAAACTGCGCATCGGTTCTTTCAACTTCAGCCCGTGGGGTCAGGGCGGCCTGCTGGGCACCATTGGTATGGACGGACCATGGGACATCAAACGAATCCTGGGTGAAGTGGATGTTGAAGAAGACGGTTCGGCTATGTTTACCATCCCTGCCAATACGGCTGTATTCGTACAACCGCTGGATGCAGAGGGAAAAGCATTACAGGTCATGAGAAGCTGGTTCACCGGCATGCCGGGCGAAACGGTCTCTTGTATCGGCTGCCACGAAGAAAAATCGACCATAGCCATTCCGAAGCGGACGAAAGCATCCCTGCAAAAACCGCAGGCTATCAAAGAATGGTACGGTAAAGAGAGAGGATTCAGCTACCGCCACGAAGTACAGCCCGTTTTGGATAAATATTGTATATCCTGCCACAATCAGGACAAACCCGGAAAACCGTACCTGAAAGGGGACAAATGGATCAAAGACTGGACTTCGAACATATCGGGAAGGGCCTGGAAGAACGGCGGACATTTTACGCTTTCATATGCCAACCTGCACCGTTACGTGCGTCGTCCGGGTATCGAGAGCGATATGCACATGCTCGTTCCGATGGACGTACATGCCGATCAGACGGAATTGATGCAGATTCTACAAAAAGGCCACTATGGTGTCAAACTGGACAAAGAATCCATGGAGAAGCTGGCGTGCTGGATAGACTTCAATGCTCCTTTCCACGGACGTCGTTCCGACATTCCTAAGTTTGAAGATGCAGAACAGAGCAATGAGCTGCGGGAGCTATACCGCGAAATGTTCGGTGCTCCTAAGTCGACTGCCGAATGGTTGCCGGAAATCCCGCAGAACATCGAACCGGTCCGGTTTGAGAAGGAACAGAAAGCAATTGGGGATACCCTACTGGAGAAATGGCCGATCTACAACCCGACAGAAAAACCTTACGACCAATGGAGTGATGCCCAATGGAAACAACTGGCTTTGGGGAATTTCCAGAAGAGTATCTCACTGGGCAACGGCATTACATTGGAACTGGTCAAGATACCGGCAGGCTCATTCATTATGGGTAGCGACCGGCATCCGGACGAACTGCCGCAAACGATCGTACAGATAGATAAACCTTTCTGGATGGGACGTTTCGAGATAACGAACGCACAGTTCAGAGCCTATAACCCGGCACACGACAGTCGCGACGAACACCGTCACGGTTACCAGTTCGGACGGAAAGGCTATTCGATGAACCATCCGGACCAGCCCGCCGTACGCCTCTCCTGGCAGGAAGCGATGGACTATTGCAAATGGTTATCCGAAAAGACCGGCATGAAGTTCTCCCTCCCTACGGAAGCACAGTGGGAATGGGCCTGCCGGGCTGGAAGCGATACGCCTTTCTGGTATGGTGGCATGTCTGCCGACTTCTCCCGCTATGCCAACCTGGGTGACATCAAACTGAAAGAATTTGCCGCCTGTACCGCTTACAAATTCTATGAAAGTGCTATGGTCATCGAGAATCCGAACAAGTATGACGACTGGATTCCACGCGACACGACTTATAATGACGGAGGGTTTATTTCCGAACCGGTAGGCCGTTATGTCCGCAATCCATGGGATCTGTTCGACATGCACGGAAATGTATGGGAATGGACGTTATCATCCTATCAACCTTATCCTTATAAGGAAAATGACGGACGAAACGATGCTGTTTCTGAAAACGGTAAACGCGTTGTGCGCGGTGGTTCCTGGTATGACCGCCCTTACCGCTCGACCTCGTCTTTCCGTCTGCCGTACCGTGAATATCAGAAAGTTTACAATGTAGGATTCCGTGTAGTAATGACAGAAGAATGATTGGACGCTATTTTAAATACTTGTTTTTCATAGCAATGATTAGCACTTATTGCTCATGTAATAATAGTAGAGAAAAGTTACTCGTTTCCGGCTGCGGCTGGAAACAGGTAGCGATTCTCGACAAGAAAACAGGAGAGATCGAATGGAGCCATCCGCTGGCGGCTCATGAAGATTGCAACGATGTTGAAATAACCAAAGAAGGAAATATCCTGTATGCCTATACGTCCGGTGCCCGGCTGATCAACCGCAAACAGCAGACGCTATGGGACTTCAAAGCACGAAAAGGGGAAGAATTATTTACTGCTACCCAATTGCCTTCGGGCCGTTATATGCTGGCTATCTGCGGCACGCCTTCCCGGATCATCGAACTCGATCCGCAAGGGCAACCCGTAGAAGAAATAGAGTTCGACACCAGTATCACCGGTGTGCACGACCAATTCCGCCAAATCGTAAAAACGCCGCAGAACACTTATCTGATCCCCTTGATGGGTAAAGGAGAGGTCGTTGAAATGAATAAAGAGAAAGAGATCGTCAACAGGGCCGAATGCGGGGGAAACCCTTTCGCCATCCAAATACTCAAAAATGGGAATTGGCTGGTATCCTGCGGCGATGCCCATAACTTTGTAGAGATCGATCCGGACAGCAAACAGATTGTCCGGAAAATCGGAAGCGATGACCTCCAGAACATCTCTTTATTATTCGTCGCCGAACTGGTACGATACAAAAACGGGAATACGCTGATAAGCAACTGGAACGGGCATAGTCAGGATAAATCGCAACCCTTGCTGATAGAGGTCGATCCGGATAACCGGGTCGTGTGGACGCTTCCCCTCCATCCGGATATTGTGAATATATCGGCTGTATATTCATTCAAAGAGTAAAAAGGACCTCCCCCTAACGCTTCGATTTTATTCGAAGAGGATACGGAACCGGGTCAGGCCATCCGTATAGGTACGAAGGGAGAAAGAACAATTCTGCTTCTGTAGTACCTCGCGGATAAAAATCAGTCCGATGCCCTGTCCGTTAGGTTTGGTAGAGAAGAAGGGACTGAACAGTTTCTTTTCAGTCTCTTTGTCTATACCTTTGCCGGTATCTGCTATTTCGAGACAGACCGGATTACGTGAGGTACGTATATAGATCTGTCCGTCCTGCCCGATCGATTCCGCCGCATTCTTGATAATATTGACCAGGACCTGTTCAAAAAGCGAACTATCCAATTTCACTACAGGAGATACTTCATCCAGTTCCATATGGATCCGAATATTGCGGTTCAGGCAGATCGTTTCCATAAAACGTTTACAGGAGACCACAACCGCATTCAGTTCATGATTACGCAACTGAGGTTCCGGAATACGTACGACATCGGCGAAGTTCGTGATGAAATGGCTCATGCTGTAACAACGTTCAATAGAGACACGCAACACGTCACATATGTCTTCCGTGTTCTCCATCTCGCTGAAGGTAGACTCCAATGTATCCAGCGTCGAAGTGATACCGGCTGTCGTATTATTCACTTCATGGGCGATCATACGGATCACCTTCTCGTAGGCTTTCTTCTCCGCCTTGAAAACTTCCTGTGTCAATATCTCCACCAGATAGAACGAATGATGGAATCCCCTGTCCACAAAAGATGAATGCGTACATTTATATACATTGGCATCATTCAGGCGGACGGTCTGTGACCCATACAAAGGGATACGCTCCAACTCCATTGCCAGCGGAGAGTCTATCTCCAGAAAGGACTTTCCGGTAACATCGACAGACGACGGCTGGCCGAACATCTTACGTGCCGACGGATTAAGCGAAATGATCTCGCCATCCAGGTTCAGCATGATCACTCCCATAGGAGACGCATTGATCAGCAAGTCCAGGAAATGATTCTGTTCCCGCAGATGCAGACGCTCGTTCTTCAGCTGTTCCATCATCTTATTGAAAATATCCACGATACGGTCGGCTTCCTTCTGTCCGACACGACTCAGGCGGGAACTGAAATCCTGCTCTTTCAGCAGTTCCATACCATTGCCGATTATATCCAGCGGCTTGATGATACGGCGGTAAAAAAGGAAAAGATAAATGACGGTTATCAGGACAACCCCTTCCACGATAAAAAATAGAGTGGAAGAGAAATTATAGAAGACATAGTAGGTGATCACTCCTAAAATAGTCAGCAGCAACCCTGTCAGTATCCAAAACAATCCTTTGACCCTCATCTGAATCATATTTATTTATCGGTTGGTATTCCGTATTTCTCCAACCGGCGGTATAAAGCAGCCCGACTGATTCCCAGTGCGGAAGCTACATGAGATAGATTTCCTTCGTGTGTTTCCAATGCCTGCAAAATGGTCTGCCGCTCTATCTCATCCAATGTCATTCCCTCCAAACTGACGGATCCGCCTTTCCGTACCGATTGATTATTCCCCAGGTTCAGGCATTGTCCTTCAAAGTCGGAAACCTCCAGCAACGACTTGCCGGAGACCAGCATCGTCCTTTCTACCAGGTTCTTCAACTCACGGATATTACCCGGATAAGGAAGACGCCGCAGAAAGTTCATAGCATCGGATGAGAACGATACTTTCGGCAAACCATTTACCTCCGATTGCTTGTCGGCAAAATAACGGGCAAGCAAAGGAATATCGTCTTTCCTCTCGCGGAGAGCGGGCAGATGAATGGTGATCAGGTTGATCCGATAGAACAGGTCTTCCCGGAAAGTACGGGCAGCCACCATTTCCGGCAACTTGCAGTTGGTGGCGCTGACCACACGGATATCGACTTTGCGGGGACGGCTGTCACCCAACACTTCAAATGTCTGGTCCTGCAGTACCCTCAACAGTTTCACCTGGCAGGATAATTCCAGATCGCCTATCTCGTCCAGGAAGATAGTACCTTTATTGGCCATTTCAAAACGTCCGGTACGATCGATATAGGCATCTGTAAACGCCCCTTTCTTATGTCCGAACATCTCGCTTTCGAAAAGGCTTTGCGACAGTCCGCCCAGGTTTACCTTTACAAAGGCTTCTTTCATCCGCGGACTATTGGCATGGATTGCTTCAGCAATCAACTCCTTTCCCGTTCCACTCTCGCCGGTAATCAAAACGGAGGCATTCGTAGGGGCTATGCGTGAAACAGTACCCAATACCTCCATCAATGCATCACTTTGGCCGATTATCTTTTCAAAATGAAATTTATTATCTGCATCATTCCGGTTCAACGGAGAGTTCTTTTCTTTCTTCTGTTCGTTCAACTCCAGGGCTGTACGGATCGACTTCAACAGCACGAGGTTATTCCAGGGCTTGGTGACAAAATCGAATGCACCGGCCTGCATACCTTGCACTGCCAGGGAAATGGATCCCCAGGCAGTCATTAGAATGACCGGTACATCCGGCTGAAATATCTTTACTTGTTTTAATAACTGTATTCCTTCTTCTCCCGTCGTAGTCAAGGTAAAGTTCATATCCATCAGAATCAGTTGCGGCGCTTCGCGGCGCACTATAGCCAACGCTTCATCAGGTCCCGAAACAGCTTCCGGTTCAAAGCCCGCCCGCTTCAGCAAAAAAGTAAGCGAAGAACGGACAACAGCGTCATCATCGACAATCAATATCATATAGGTTTCTTTTAAGATTGGTAAAGATACTACTTTCTGACGATATCTTCAAAGTCCGCATCCAGATTACGGTCGTTCAAGAAATCGTACAGGGTCACACTGCGGACATTATAAAAGTAGCTCCAAAATCCATACAGCTCCTGAATATGTTTCTGTTTGGCATCGTCTTTCGATTGCTGGGCATCATTCAGGTCAAGAATGTTAATCTTTCCGATCATGAACGTTTCTATAGAGGTCCGGTAACGCTTCTGGGCAATCTCATCCGCCTCTTCCGCTATTTCCAGCTGGGCTGCCTGGTTATTAAAATTCTCCACCAGGAGGAAGATGTTCTGATTAAAAGTCATCTGATCCTGGCGGTTTTTGGAGAGTACGACTTCACGGTTCGACTCGGCAACCTTCACTTTTCCTTTCCGTTTTCCCCAATCCAGCAGGGGAATACTGAAACCGACCTCGATCACCTGGTTATCCCGCAAGGGATTATAAGCACCTCTAAATTCACTGTCTTTACCCGTATATCCTACGGAAGCAAACAGATTGATATCACGGCGCTTTCCTTTTGCTGTCGCCACGGCATAATCGGCTTCCAGTTGTTCGCGCAGAATACGTTTTGCGAACGAGTTATTCTCCTGGGCTTTCTCCAACACCTCCTGATAAACCAGGCGCATATCCGGCACTGACTCCGGGATGACAGGTTCTATCACATCCTCCTCACTCAATCCGAGGAAAGAACGTAACTGAAACATCTTGGCATTCAAGTTGGACTGGGCTTCCGTCAACTTGCCTTTCGCCTGCAATGCCGATAATTTCAACTGCATCAGTTCGCTTTCGGATATATGCCCGATCTTCCGCTTGGCTATCGCAATATCGTAGAGTTTGTTCGCATTCTCCAGGTTCTGCATAGAGGTCGCCAAATTTTCTTTCGCCAGCAACAGGTTAAAGAAATAAGCGATCGTAGAGATCGTTACCCCTTCCACACTTTCTATATAGGCTGCCTTTGCTTCCTGGTAACGGACAGGCTCGATCCGGCGATTCCATTTCTGATCGTTTACTCCGAAGACCGGTTGTGTCAGAGTCAAACCGATCGGCACACTCATATATTCATTGAAAGCACCATGTCCCAACTGACGGGAGAAGTTAAGAGAAGAATTCAATGATATTTTACCACCGGTCAGTGCTATATTCTGATCGACAGAGATCGCACCGTTCATCGACAGGTTATTATCCTGCACAAAGGCATAAGTTCCGTCCGACTGCTGGTAGCGGCTGTATTGTTTGCTATAACTGGGGATCGTACCTTTGAAATTGACTTCCGGTAACTGGTCGGCAACATGCGTACGGTATTCCCAGTAAGACGTTTTCAGCTCGTTCAAAGCGACCGCGGCATCTACAGACTGGTGTTGTGCCAATGCGATCGCTTCTTTCAACGTCAGATGGACAATATTATCTTGTTCTTCGGCTCGTAAACCAAAGCTTGTCAGCAATAAATAAGTAATGGCTATATAGATCTTTTTCATCGTAATATATGTTTTGCCCAGCTATAGGCAAAAGCTATGCCAAAAACATATACCATTGATTTTCTGAAGAGTAACATCACTAAGAGGTGTCCGATAATGAACAGTATGTCCGATAATGAAACCTGAGGGAAAAGATGACGTAGTTCGTTAAGAACTAAGGAA
>NZ_QUKD01000002.1:317638-318109 GCF_003480915.1 Parabacteroides sp. TM07-1AC
ATGAAACCTGAGGGAAAAGATGACGTAGTTCGTTAAGAACTAAGGAAAAATTGTAATCAGAAACTTACTGAATATCTCGTCATGCCTTAATTTATATGGCGAGTAGAAAGCATAGGAGAAAGCATCTATATTACTATGTCCCAAATAGTACCATTGTGAAGACAAAACTGTGCCACAGTGATGACATTACGGTGTCAATAGGAGGTTACAACTCTGTCATTTCTATGGTACAGGAGGTTACTTACGACAACAAAACCTTATTATTACAGAAACGAATACAATAAGATTCGAATTGTATCTTCCCTTTCCTATTTGTGTGGTACTTTTATAGGATTTGAATTTTTCTAAATGATTATCAGTATGAAAGACTTTATAGGAGATATGATGAATTTAGGCGGATGTTTGATGATGTATCCTTTGTATTTGTTATCTTTGCACCATTGAAGACGAAGTTCTTAACGAACTCCATTA
>NZ_QUKD01000002.1:318119-490080 GCF_003480915.1 Parabacteroides sp. TM07-1AC
TGTTATCTTTGCACCATTGAAGACGAAGTTCTTAACGAACTCCATTAAATTCAATAAACTCGTTTCAGGCAACAAGAACAAGTTTATTATGTCCTGATTAAAGATGCTTGCATTGATTTGAGGGATATTATTCGGAAATAATGATACTCTGCTTCTACCGTAGATTATCATTTCCGATCAAGTATCCGATAGATTTGGATCAAAAACGATTTAAACCAGTAATATATGAATAAAAGTAAATTGATCGAACAAATAGCAGCAGATACCGGCATGAAGAAAACAGTGGTAAAAGCGGTGATCAACTCCTTTATAGAAAACGCGACCGAAGCTTTCCTGGAAGGCGATCAGGTTGTATTTCAGGGATTCGGAACACTTCTCCCCTGGCAACAAACCGAACGTCCTGCCCGGAATCCTCAGACAGGAGAGCCGGTTATGATCAAGCCGCGCATGTCTGTCAAGTTCCGTGCCGGATCAGACCTATTAAAGGCCCTGAACAAATAATTTCAATATTCTCGGGCAATAAGCTTCTCAAAAATACAGATTTACTACCTTTGAAGGACTTATCGGCAGATAATACTTATGTGAAACTTTAAAGAGATAGAAATGAGAAGCTTATTGATTGTACTGATGATCGGAGCATCATCCGTTATGGCTCAGAATGAAAAGATCGACCTGTCCGTTGCCCAAAAGATCAAGCAGGAAGAACAACAGAACTCGGATATAGAGCGATTGTCCTATCGTTTACTTGATTATGCAGGTCCCCGTCTAACCGGTTCCGACGGCATGGAAAGAGGCTACCGGGTCGCGAAAGAAATGATGGAAGAATACAAATTATCCAATCCCCGTATCGAGTTTGCCCGTGACTGGCCCCGGGGCGGATGGGATATCCAAAAGGCGTACGCAGCCATGACTGTACCTTACTATATTCCGATCTTTCCGGCTCCCGTAGCCTGGACCAACGGAACCAACGGACCAGCCAAAAGCGAAGTGGTTCTGATCACAGCCAAAGATCAACAAGAATTACAGGCGTTAAAAGGAACTCTAAAAGACAAAATCGTTCTGATGCCTTCCGTCATGGAATACCAGATCAGTTTCGAACCGATGGCACGCCGCCATACCGAAGAATCCCTGAAACAAACGGTGGAATACCCGATCACCAAAGTGCGTCCCCGACAGCGACGTGCTGCCCCTCCGGTGGAAGGAAGTGAACTAACATATGCAGAAATACTCCACTTTGTTTATAAAGAAGAACCGGCTGTTATCATCCACGAATCGGGAAGCTACAGTGTGCCGGGATTGAATTTCCACAAACTGGAAGAGGTCGGTCCTGTCCCCTGCGAGCTGAATATCTCCTGCGAAAATCACGGTCTGATGGAACGTTTGATCCGGAATGGCGAAAAGGTAGAGATGGAAGTCGATATTGCAGTGAAGTTTGAATCCGATCGTAAGATATATAATGTTATTGCCGAAATACCCGGTACCGACCCGAAGCTGAAAGATCAGCTGGTCATTATCGGAGGACATCTTGACTGCTATCACATGAGTCCGGGAGCCGGCGATGATGGTGCCGGTTTTATTGCCATGCTTGAAGCTATGCGTATCCTCAAAGCGATTGGCGTACAACCGCGCCGAACCATTCGCGTTGCTTTCTGGGGTGGCGAAGAAGTAGGATTGCACGGCTCCAGCGGATATGTGGAACAATTCGTACAAGATCCGAAGACACTGGAGAAAAAGAAAGAATATGATAAGATATCCGTCTATTTTAATTCGGATTACGGTCCCGGGAAGTTCCGTGGTATCTTTACACAGGATAACCTGATGGCTCACCCGATCTTCACCGACTGGATGCAACCTTTCCTCGATACCGGTTTTACCACCGTCTCCAACCGGAGTGTAGGAAGTACGGATCACATACCGTTCGACAATGCGGGAATCCCCGCTTTCCAGTTCATCCAGGACCCGATGGAATGGGGGCGACATTCACATCGTACACAGGATTTCTCCGATCGCCTGGTGCTGGACGATATACGCCATAATGCTGTTATCGTAGCTTGGTTTGCCTATAATGCAGCCATGCGGGATGAGATGATGCCTCGAAAATAAGAGTTTCCTAAATCCAGATAATAGAATCTTGTCACATCATTTACCGTCTTTTCAACAATGCTTAAATACATATTGAAAAGATTGGCATAGTACTAAAATAAAAAGGAGTTGCCTTTAACAGACAACTCCTTTTTATTTAGTGATCGAGCTGGGATTCGAACCCAGGACCCACAGCTTAGAAGGCTGTTGCTCTATCCAGCTGAGCTACCCGACCGTCCTTATTTGCGGTGCAAAGGTAATATTATTATTTATATCTGCAAACAGGAAAGCCTTTTTTTTCATTAGAAGGGATAGCCCACGGCAAAATGCCAGGCAAAATTATTACGTAGATTCGGTTTCAGAATAGCCCACCGGTCCTTTCCGCGCTCCATCGGATTATATGCTTTCATACCTGTATCGAAACGGATCAGGAAGAAATCGAAATCAAGACGTAATCCCAAACCATAGGAAACGGCAATCTCTTTATAGAAACGTGAGAAATCGAAGTTCCCGTCTTCACGTTCCTTATCCGCCCGCATGGTCCATATATTTCCGGCATCGACATAAGCAGCCAGTTCAAATTTCCAAAACATCTTGGTCCGGTATTCCAAATTCAAATCCAGACGGATGTCCCCGACCTGATCAGCAAACGACTTCACGGAATCAGCCAACATTCCTCCCGGTCCCAATGTCCGCACCGACCATCCACGGACGCTATTGGCACCGCCGGAGAAATAAGTCCGTTCAAAAGGCAATATCTTCGAGTTCCCGTAAGGATAACCGATACCGACTCCCACATGAAAGGCTATTTTATTACGATCGTCCAGAACGATACTCTTACTAAAATCGACATCCCCTTTTATAAACTGCGAATAATTGATCCCGAACAGATTGTATAAACCGTCCTTGTCCTTTTTAGCCTGCGTCATTTTAGAAAACGCATACAACAGGTTACCCGCCATCTCGAACGAGACACGCAGAGAATGTGTATTCCGGAGACGATTTTGGGGATTATAGTTCGTAAATGAATACGTATAACCGGACCCTACAACAAACTGGTCCGTAAAATTATAAATCCGTGTAGAATTGGGTAGATTGGCATCGAAAGTCGAATCGATCTTCGGCAAATGCACATAATCGATATCCAGTAATTTAAACACATGCCGGGCCTGTGTGTTCGACCGCTCCTGCCAGATATAACTCCATCCTCCGGAAAGGATCGCCCGCCTGTATTCCGGACGTGTCTGAATACTGTAACTGACCCTCAGTTCCGTAGAGGCACGTACCCTGCGTTTGAAATTCTCATTGACAAAAGGAAACAGGAAACGGGGAAACAACACAGAAGTCTCCGCTCCCAACTCCCAGTAATTACCGCCTGTCGAACTTTTAGTCAGCGCTTCGTAAGCACCGCGCACCTTTGCTGAGAAAACCTCCGAGCCCTTGAACAGATTCCGGTGCTGATAATTCAAACTGGAAGCAAACCCGAAATCGCCGGCCGAATTTGTCCCTTCCAGGTCAACACCAAAACCCTGCAACTTGGCCGGAGAAGTCAGGATCGTACAATTAAGCTTCATCGTATCCTGTTCCTCCACCTCCGTAAAACGGATATTCACATTCCTCAAGGCACGGAGAGCTGCAAAAGAAGAATACGTCTGCTCGACCGCCCGTTCATTAAACAACCTGCCGGGTGTAATATAAGTACTTCTGCGCAACACATTCGGACGGATACTCCTGCCGTTATTCCCGTACAGGATCTGCAGGTTGCCTACATTCACCGTATCGGCTGCAATATTCGACAAATCCCCCTGGTTCAGCGGATCATAATCCGTTACGATTGTCACATCCTTTATATAATAGGGACGATGGAGGGTATCGACCACCGAACCATCCGGTTTCAGTTTGCGGTAAGGCTTCAGGATCATATCCAAATCGACAATATTCCTGTTATAGGAACTGTCTGCCAGATATGCCAGGTAATCACGGTTGAACGCATAATATCCCCGGCGGCGGAGCAAAGAGGTAATCCGCTGCCGTTCCTTATCCAAAACATCCCTGTCAAACAAAGCACTGTCTTTCACCAAAGAGGTATAATCCTCCGGATAAATACGGAAAGCCGACGAAACAGCCGAACGTTTAGGTGCATCCAAATGCGCTATGCTGTCGATCTTCGGATCGTTCAGCTCCATCGTATAGTTATGTATGCGGTAAGGCGTATTCGAATTGATCTTGTAAGTAACGACCGCTTTCTTCTGCCGCGAAGTATCCACCTCCGCCTCCACCTCCGCATTGACATACCCTTTATTGATGAAAAAGCGCCTCAGCTCATCCGTCGACTGCGCGACCAGCGTGGTATCCAAAATAACAGGCGGCTCACCGATACGGCGGAGCTGCTTACTGAGCCAGCGTTTTTCATTCCGTCCCGACCAGTCATAGACAAAAAGCTGCCACTTCATCAGCCCGAACACCTTAAAGTTAGGCTGCTGCCGGAGATAAGGCTTCAGATCATTCGTTTTATAGGCTTTATTATCAGAGACGATCTCCACTTTATCAAGCAGATATTCACCGTCACCGACATATTTTGTCGTACTGCAGGCGGCCAGTATCCAAACAAGGCATATGAAATATAATATATGGAGGGTTCCCTTCATCATTCGACCTTTTACGCACGCAAATGTAACTGAAATTAAATAAAATCCCTTACTTTTGCTTTGTAAAAAGAGTAAAGATGCTGAGTAAGTCGAAAGTAAAACAGATACGTTCATTAGAATTAAAGAAGTTTCGCAACGAGACAAACACGTTTGTAGCCGAAGGGAATAAACTGGTGGCAGATATGCTGCATGCATTCGAATGCGACCTGCTGATCGCCAAACCGTCATGGATGGCAACGCAAGGCGATATTCCCGCCAAAGAACTGCTGGAAGCCGATGACGACGATATACGCAAAGCCAGCTTCCTGAAGAACCCGCAAGACGTACTGGCCGTTTTCCAACGTCCCGCCTGGTCATTGGAAGACGCCGATCCCCAAAATCAGCTCATCCTGGCTCTCGACGGCATACAGGATCCCGGCAACCTGGGAACGATCATACGGCTTGCCGACTGGTTCGGCATCGAACATATCGTCTGCAGCCAGGATACAGCCGATGCATTCAGTCCCAAGACAGTACAGGCGACCATGGGAGCACTCGTCCACGTAAAGGTCCATTACACAGACCTGCACGCTTATCTGCAAAAACAAGCGGAACAGCAGGTACCGCTATACGGAACATTCCTCGACGGAGAGAACATATACGCCAAAGAACTGTCGGAAACAGGCATTATCATTATGGGAAATGAAGGGAACGGCATCCGCCCCGAAACGGAAACGCTCGTGAATGAAAAACTCTATATACCCAATTATCCCCAAGAAAGAGAAACGTCAGAGTCTCTGAACGTGGCAATCGCCACAGCCGTGGTCTGCGCCGAGTTCAGACGTCGCGGGGGAAACACCGGCTAACCGGTAGACATTCACCGGAGAGGAAACAACCACGGAGCCTGAGACAGTCAGCCACTCCGTAGAGAAAGCTCCGGAAGGCGGATAATCCGTCTCCAAAGGTACAAGGATCAATGTACCGTCATAAAATTCCGTATTCGCTATCTCCTGTTCCAGGGGAAAAACACCGACCAGACAGCCTTCCGCATCCAGTTCCAGATAATGCATGCGATACCATTTCTGCCAGTATATATAATGGGAAGCGATCCTGCGCATCGGTGCAGTCAAATTATTGTTTGGCGTTTTTTAGAGAGTCCGTCCCGACGGTATAGCGTCCGTAGTTATACCGCATCAGGTTCAGGCTATCCACATATATCTTGAAATAAGAGGCGGAATCACCTTTTCCTTCCAGGCGGATAGAACCGAATACGCTTCTGACCTGCTTGGTCGGTATCGTACGGAGAACCGTCTCATGATAACCGTCATGCAGAATCTTTTCGTTTACAACGATGGTCGTATCTCCCTGGTTGGCACTCAGCCTGATTACCGGACGACCCTTCATCGCGTCGTTCAATCCCCAGACACGCATACCCAGGACAAACATACTGCCGGACGGATAATTCGTCTCCGGCTTGATATCGACCGTTATCCCGTTGAATACAGCCCTCGGCTCGAAGGTAAGATACGTAAGGCGCGGCCAGATATCCACCGAATCCTGCTTGGATACGGGAGCGGCACTAGCCTGCACATCCCCCAATGCCTTCTGTCGTTCGTTCAGTTCTGCCAGCACCAGGTCGTATACCTGCATATACACATCCAGGTTACGCCCGTACCAAACCAGCGAACTGTCGTAAACAGCCTGTTCGATATTATGCTTGCGAAATACGGACTGATAAAGCACTTCCTTCTCAGCATCGTCGCTATACTTCTTATAGTCGGTACTGATCATGGCTTCCGCCAGCTGCATATCGATCAGGACAGCCTTCATCTCCTTCTCCGACAAAATACCATCAGGCACCTTACTACAGGAAACCACCAAAGCCGCCGTCAACAATACGACACCGTATCTGCGCAATTTATTCCGCATTTATTTACTACTTTCTTTTTCTTTTGAGAGACTCGCCGACAAAGTATGCCGGTAAAATATCAATAACAGGAACACACCCACACAGATAGCCGAATCTGCCAGGTTGAAGATCGGACGGAAGAAGACGAACTCCTCTCCCCCCCAGATTGGAACCCAGTCCGGCAACACCGTCTGGATCAACGGGAAATAAAACATATCCACCACTTTTCCGTGCAGCCAGGTAGCATAACCACCGTCGGCAGGCATGAAAGAGGCGATCTGGCCAAAGCTATGGTCAAATATGACCCCATAAAATATAGAATCGATTATATTACCGATGGCTCCCGCAAAGATCAGCGAGACACACGCAATAAAGCCGAAGTTGTACTTCTCCTTCACCAGCTTATACAGGTAATAACCGATAAAGCCGACCGCCACGATGCGGAATACGGATAAGAACAATTTGCCTATCACTTCGATACCGAAAGCCATTCCGGGATTTTCGGTAAAGTATAGATAAAACCACGGAGTGATCTCTATACTTTCGTGCAACTGCATATGTGTCTTGATCCAGATTTTAAGAGCCTGGTCAAGAATAAGGAGCAGCATTACAATTAACACTGCTCCCCAACCTTTGGAAAATTTCATTTATCTTTTACCTCCTTGTTTTGCTTCGATACTCAAAGTAGCATGAGGTACGGCACGTAGTCTCTCCTTCGGGATCAGCTTACCCGTTTCGCGACAAATGCCATAAGTCTTATTTTCAATACGGATCAAAGCGGCCTGCAAGTTCTGTATGAACTTCATCTGGCGCTGTGCCAGACGTCCGGCCTCTTCCTTCGACAAAGTTGCGGCACCTTCTTCCAACACCTTGAATGTTGGTGACGTATCAGCCACATCGTTCCCATCAGAATTGGTTACACCCGATCTCAACAACTCGTAATCCTTTCTGGCTACCTCCAACTTCTCTAAAATAATGGCGCGGAACTCCTCGAGTTCAGCATCCGAATATCTTGTCTTTTCTGCCATGGTTCATTTAATTTTAGGTTCCACAATTCATAATATATATCAGGCGATCCAAAGTCGCAGTCCAAATATACGACAATATTTATATGCGGCAAGGGACGCCTTTCTTTTTTAAGAAAAAAATCACTCTTTCTCGATACGCACCGACAGGTTGAAATCTTCGAAATCAAGGACGGTCGCATCGCTTATCGCATGCTCTGTAATCTCAACAGATACAGCCAGCACTTGGTTCGCAATGTATTCGTTAAATTCCTTAATTGCGTCGTCCATTTCGTCGGAAGAAAGAACGGTCACGTTGATCTTATCGGTTATATCGTATCCGTTGCTCTTACGCAGGTTCTGGATACGGTTCACCAGTTCGCGGGCCAGCCCTTCTTTGCGCAGGCTTTCCGTCACGGTGATGTCGAGGGCAACCGTCAGGCGGCCTTCGTTGGCAACCAGCCATCCCGGTATATCTTCAGAGATGATTTCCACATCAGCCAGTTCGACCGTTGCATCCTGTCCTTCCACATTCAGCGTGAATGTACCGGCAGCTTCGAAAGCAAGGATATTTTCCTGGCTCATGCTTTGGATAGCGGCAGCCAGGCTCTTCATGATCTTACCGTAACGCGGGCCTAACTTCTTAAAGTCCGGCTTGATACGTTTCACCAGGATACCGGCAGCGTTATCGACAAACTTCAGTTCCTTCACATTCACTTCGTTCAGGATCAGGTTCTTTACCGCCTCGATGCTTTCCTGCTGGTGAGCATCGGCAACAGGCACCATGATGGTCTGCAGCGGCTGACGAACTTTGATATTTACTTTACGACGCAAAGCCAATACCATAGAAGACACATCCTGTGCCATCTTCATACGTTCTTCCAGATCTTTGTCGATCAATGCTTCATCATATTTCGGGAAATCCGACAAGTGAACAGATTCTACTGTCTCACGTCCGGTAACGGCAATCAGGTCGCAGAACAGCTGGTCACCATAGAACGGAGCGATCGGAGACATCAGCTTGGCTACTGTTTCCAGGCAAGTATATAAAGTCTGGTAAGCAGACAATTTATCCGTTGTCATGCCTCCACCCCAGAAACGGCGGCGGTTCAGGCGTACGTACCAGTTACTCAGGTTGTCGTTTACAAATTCAGAGATAGCACGTCCCGCACGGGTCGGTTCGTAGGTATCATAGTATCCGTCTACATCTTTCACCAGTGTATTCAACAAAGAAAGGATCCAGCGGTCGATTTCCGGGCGTTCGTTCAGAGGAACATCCGGCTGTGAGTAATCGAAGCCGTCCACATTTGCATACAGGGCAAAGAATGAATATGTATTATATAATGTACCGAAGAATTTACGGCGCACTTCATCCATTCCGTCGATATCGAACTTGATATTATCCCACGGAGACGCATTGGTGATCATATACCAGCGCAACGGGTCGGAACCATACTGTTCGATCGTAGAGAACGGATCGACGGCATTGCCCAGACGTTTGGACATCTTGTTACCGTTCTTATCCAATACAAGACCATTAGACACAACCGCTTTATAAGCCACACTGTCGAACACCATCGTTGCCAGTGCATGCAGGGTAAAGAACCAGCCACGCGTCTGGTCTACACCTTCGGCGATAAAGTCAGCCGGATATACCTCGCGACTATCCAGTAACTCCTTATTCTCGAACGGATAATGGATCTGGGCATAAGGCATCGCACCCGAGTCGAACCAAACGTCGATCAGGTCAGTCTCACGCTTCATCGGCTTGCCGCTGTCAGAAACAAGGATCACCTCATCCACATACGGACGGTGCAGGTCGATCTTTTCGTAATTGTCCTTATTGTATTCGCCCGGATTGAAACCTCTGTCCTTATATGGATTAGACTCCATAAATCCGGCTTTAACAGCTTTGTCTATTTCGTTGTACAGCTCTTCTACCGAACCGATACATTTTTCTTCCGTACCGTCTTCCGTACGCCAAATAGGCAGCGGAGTACCCCAGTAACGGCTACGGCTCAGGTTCCAGTCCTGCAGGTTTTCCAACCATTTACCGAAACGGCCTGTACCTGTACTCTGCGGCTTCCAGTTGATCGTATTGTTCAGTTCGATCATGCGGTCGCGGCAAGCAGTGGTACGGATAAACCAGCTATCCAACGGATAGTATAATACCGGTTTGTCGGTACGCCAGCAGTGCGGGTAATTGTGTACATGCTTTTCGATACGGAACGCACGGTTCTGCACCTTCAGCATCATACATATCTCGATATCCAATGTTTCGTCTTTATCCGTTTTTTCCGGATCGTAGGCATTCTTTACGAACTTACCCTGGAACGGATCGTAATCGGCTGCATTCATACGAGTCTGTACGAACTCAGGATCAAGATCTTCCATTAGATAGAACTTACCGGTCATATCCACCATCGGACGATTATTACCGTCCTTATCGATCATCATCAACGGAGGCACACCGCTAGCTTTCGCCACACGGTCGTCGTCCGCACCGAATGTCGGAGCGATATGAACGATACCCGTACCGTCTTCCGTTGTTACATAATCACCGGTGATCACACGGAAAGCACCTTCACCCGGATTTACCCAAGGGATCAGTTGTTCATAATGCATGCCCGCCAGTTCCGGGCCTTTCCATTCACCTACCACCTTGAACGGGATCAATTTATCGCCGATCTTATAGTCAGACAGTTCCAACTCGGCAGCCTTCGGATTAAAATGTGCATCCATCAGATCCTTAGCCAATACAACTGTCATCGGCATGCCTGTGTACGGATTGTAAGTCTGAACAGCCACATAGGTGATATTCGGGCCTACGCAAAGTGCCGTATTGGAAGGTAATGTCCACGGAGTCGTCGTCCAAGCCAGGAAAAACGGTTCGCCGAACTGCGCCATTTCCGGCTTCGGATCGAGTATACGGAATTGTGCCGTACAAGTCGTATCCTTCACGTCGCGGTAGCAACCCGGCTGGTTCAGCTCATGTGAGCTAAGACCTGTACCGGCAGCCGGTGAATACGGCTGGATAGTATATCCCTTGTACAGTAAACCTTTCTTATATAATTCTTTCAGCAGATACCACAATGTTTCGATATAACGGTTATCGTAAGTGATATACGGATTTTCCATATCCACCCAGTAGCCCATCTTGTCGGTGAGGTCTTCCCATTCTTTGGTAAACTTCATCACATCGCGGCGGCAAGCTGCGTTATAGTCAGCGACAGAAATCTTCTTACCGATATCTTCCTTGGTTATACCCATAGATTTCTCTACGCCCAGCTCAACCGGCAGGCCGTGAGTATCCCATCCTGCCTTACGGTTCACCAGATATCCTTTCATGGTCTTGTAACGGCAGAAAATATCTTTAATCGAACGAGCAATAACATGGTGAATACCCGGCATTCCGTTTGCAGAAGGCGGACCTTCATAAAATACAAACGAGGGGTATCCTTCACGGATTTCAAGACTCTTATGGAAGATGTCGCCATCCTGCCATTTCTTCAACACCTCTTTATTGACGTTCGACAAGTCGAACTTAGAGTATTCGGTAAATTTCTTACTCATATCGCGTTATTTTTATCAATCTTCTAAAAATGCCGCAAAGTTAGTGATTTAATTCTAATTAGAAAAAAACCTTTTTCTCTTTTCCGTTTTTATTAATATCTTTGTGATACAGACATGTAATAGCAAAGAAATATGCAACAAGCAACAACAATCCTAAAAGTCCTAATTTGCTTGATATAATTAATCTTTCCTAAATTAAATATGAGAAAGATCAGCAATAATATTTATCTTTGTATAGGATTTATAAAATAAGACCTGCATTATACAACAATAGAACTTGAAACCAGCAAAGCAGAATTGGTTCGTGAAATATTAAATATCGACAATAGCGAAACCATCGGGAAACTCCGTAAATATCTAAGTAAAATCCGAAGTGACAAACAGAAGGTAAGCCCCTGTGAATATACGCTTGAAGAGGTACGCCAACGATTATCCGTCACAGGAAAAGATGCTATTGCCGGAATAGGAATCAGCGGAGATGAAATGGAACAGCACATGAAAAATATTATATGATGGAGATAATATGGCATCCATTCGCTTCAAACGATTTTGACCAAATTATATTTTATTAATCGACCAACTCACCTATCGCTCATTAGTTTCCGGTCATATTAAAATAATTTATACCGTCCACGATAAATATCTATATATTCATATGCTTTGGGATTGTAGACGTAATCCGGAACTACTTCAAAGCGAAATGAAAGAGCGCAAGCAAAACAGAACAGATGATTTTTAAGCCTAACATATTACAAAAATGCAGAAACTATGGCGTTAGGTTCTGTTCTGTAGGCATACCTAAATCCGATTTGCACAAAAGTTTTCTAAAAATATTCCCTCATTCCTTCAGCCGTAATTTATTTATCTAATTATAAACCAATTACAGCTGAAGGATTTTTACAGACACACACCCAAATAAAGGATAATCAATTTATTTCCTTCACGTGATACAAGTTTCCTCGTTCTGTATGCCGGTTTGGGACATTGTTACGACGCAATAGGCGGCCGAAAGCATTTATGGTTGTGTTGCTAAAAGTCAGGTGGCTACGCTTGCGGATACGTTGCATAATCTCGGCAGCAGGAAGCCATTCGCCGATTTCACCATCTTCTTCAGACAACGGCTTGAAATATTGCAGGAAAAGCTGCTCTTCCACCGGTACCTGTTCGAACACTTCATTCTGGCGAGTAATCGTTTTTTCTTCCTCCCGCGTCAGCCAATACCGTTCGCCCGCACGGAGCGCATGGATCGCCTGAGCATACAGCTGGTCATAATCGATAAAATGCCTGCGGTCTATCTCACCATTTATTTCTACACACAGGAAACGCCGGCTGCCGGTCGGATCGGATAACAAATCCATATTGTTACAAGTCCCGACAAATCCGGCATACCGTTTCAAAGCCTGCACACTCGATTTGTAGGCACGACGGGCATTCACCTCGGGCTTTTGAAGCAGGTGTTTCAGAAAAGACTGACGGGAATTTCCTATCGAGTCGAACTCGTCGATATTTATAAGGGCAAAACGGTGCAGCATCAGTTCAGCATCACGACGATTCCCAAAATCGATACTGTCGGTATAAAACTCACGCAAGACCGGTGGCATTAAATTACGGCACCAGGTAGACTTTCCACACCCCTGATCCCCCACCAATAAAGGCAACAGGCTGTTAGCATGCACCCCACCCATCTGTTTCCATTGGGCGACAAGCCCCAGGAACCAGATATAAAAATGCTCGCGCCACAACTTCGATGATGTCGGTACCGTATCCGCCAAGGCACGTATATGATCTTTTCTGTCCCATTCCGGCAGATTATCCAGATAATCATCCAGCGGATTGAACAGCGGAATCTTATTGGAATAGATATAACGTTTCACATCACGATCCCACAAATCGAGCCCTTCCGCCTGTGCATGCAGGGAGATCGTATTGAGAACCTCATCGGTAACAGGAAAGAAACTATAATAATAGGAACGTCGTTCGCGATATTCCACTTCACCTTTCAACTCGTTCCTCCGCAACTCATAGCGACGTTTCATAAACTCTTCCATCCGAAATACGAGGTTCTGGCAAGCCGGCATGACCGGACCGGCACCAAAATATTTATCCAGCAGATAAGTATTGTGTACCGCCGCCCGCAGTTCCGTCTCGTTCCGTTGGAAATGTACGTTCACATACGCCCATTTCACCACATCTTCCTCCGGTATGCCTGCACGAAGGCAATTCTCCGCCAATCGCACCAGCAAAGCATCCGCCGTTGTATCGTCCGATTCCTTCCCCACCTCTTCAATCGCCTTTTTCAAGGCTACCTGAAAAAGCAGGTAAACGGAACAACTGCGTTCATGCCCCGCCTCCATCCGTTGAAGCGGCAGCGGTTCCTGTTGTTTCAGCTCACGGAAAGTCGGTTCGCCCGGCATTTGCAAGGGCTGTTCAAGTGTAGCCGGTACAGCCGCCGGATTAAAATAAAGATCCGGATCGTAGGATATGCGACAGGCTTGCACCACAGCTGGTTGCCCATAGGGTATTTCCCGTTGCAGTTGCATCCGGTAATAATTCAGTGCCCGCTGATAGGCATGCGCATGAAACCACTCCGCCAACTCACGGCTGGAAGGCAAAGATCCATCCGGCAGCGTAAAAGGGACAACAATCTTCACGCTTTTGCGGCTCGAACCGATAAATGCAAGCATTGTTTGCAGTGAACCGGCCGCCTTCCGCCGTATCTCCACCGCCTCCGTATAACCTGATAGATTATTGATCTCCAACAGAATAAGCCCGTTGTAAGCCTTCATTTCCACAACCTCTTTTTTCTTATTCAATTCGGCACCGAAAACGATTTTGGGCAGCTTGGCTGACGCCGGACAAGGATAACCCGGAGGATATTCCTCCAGTTTTTCCCGAAATTCTTTTACCGTTCGTCCGGCCACCGGGTCTTTCATCGTTTCTATTAAATCATTAAAGGAAAGCGTCTTAACGGATTTATTTCCGTCTTTGTACAGTGTGATATTCATTCGCTTGTAATTTAAGGTGTACTTTCTGCCTAAAAGTAAGAAAAAAAGCCATACAAAACAAGGCTTCTATCAATTATTATTTATATCTTTAGTCCGTTATTCTTTCTTGTTTGACAACTGACAAACGCTTGTAAGACAGTTATCGAATAAGCGTTTGTCAGCTGTCAAACAAGCGTACGGCAATTGATAAACAAAAAAAAGTAAGGCACTTCGGAATTACCGGATAGTAGGTTAAACCATAAATCATAGTAGTTATGTGTGCAAGATATCGAATGGTTCGCAATCCGAACCCTACAGGAGACAAGAAAAAACAGGCGTTGCATCCGCGGGTGGTACCTTATGGAACTATCAGTACAGAGGAATTGATGCGGGATATAGAAGGACGATCCGGATTTTCGGGAGCCGACATCAAGGGGGCTTTGCGGGTAATTGCCGATGCGATGGCTTTCCGGCTGGATGAAGGATATAACGTAGAATTAGACGGCCTCGGCTTTTTCAGCGTCTCGCTTGTTTCGCGTCCGGTCATGGATAGAAAGGAGATCCGCAGCGAGTCAGTACATTTCCGCAATGTGAATTTCCGCTGTGGCAAATACCTGAAAAGCAAACTAAAATCGATCTCCCTGGAGCGTATGCCGGAAGGAAAAGGCGTTCTGCCCTCTTTCGATGAACGGGTACGCCGACTGACGGAATATCTGAACACACATCATTATATCACTTGCGGTGACTACCGGGAGCTGACAGGCTGCTCCAAATATCGTGCGCTGGAAGATCTGAAGAAGCTGATAGATGAAGGAAAATTGGAGAAAAACGGGTATAGGAGCACAAGGGTTTATTCATTTCCTTCAGCTGTAAATCACTGATAATAAAACAAGAAAGATTACAGCTGAAGGAATGAAGGATTATTTTTGAAAAACTATTATTATAAAGGTTGGGAAGTATTATGCTACGATATGTTCAGATTTTTGGTAACAAATACGACAAAACCGGTTTTGACACATGAAAAGCCCCATTTCATCGCATAGCATACTAGTCACAGGCTCCGTCACACAGAGTAGTGCTAATACAGGCAGGACTATAGTGCTGATAATGCTAACACTATAGTCCTGTCTTCAAATAAGTGGCATTTCATCGAAAAAAACAAATATTTCACTTTGTATTTTCCGACTTTTATCATTTAGTAGTATAAAAAACCTCCCTAATCTACCGGTACAAAATGTATCAAAATATCTTTATTGTTATAATTAGCTGCAGCTACATATTGGAGTTTTCCATTCACAAAATCAACAGCTTCTTCATGCGTATGTCCTGCATAAACACCTATCACCTCCGGACTATTCAGAACCAAATCACAGAATTGATAAGTTGTTTCCATAAATCCATTTTCCGGCCAAGATTCCCTACGTTCGATTTCATAATATATATCGTTCTTTTTGTTCCAGTCCGGATGTCCACAACCATAATCAATATTATGCCCAGGCAAATAAACCGGAATATGCATTGATAAAACAATTGGCAAGCCTTTACCGACCTGCTTCTGAAAGAAATCCAACTGCTCCTTAGTTATTTCAAATGCAGAATTATCAATCGTTACAAAGTTTACACCATGTACCGTTTGAGCATTAAACATCGGATTCTGCCCTTGGTACAAATCATTCAGATTAGAAGCAGTCCACTTATCTCTTTGCAAGAAAGAACTTCCAGATTCACCCTCATAATGCCAATCATGGTTACCCGCAACATATATCCAGTTTAAACCTGATTCATCAAGTATGGATTTGATATATTCAACCGAAGCCAGAGAAGGGAAGTTAATAATATCACCACCCAGAATCACCAGTTCCGAACCTGCCTTTTTAGCTTTATCAAGAGAAGCACGAAAAGCCAGATCACGTCCATTTCCTTTTCCATAATTTTCAGGCTCCACTGCACCTCCTCCCATTCGATGAGTATAGGCATAATACTCTTTTCCACGTTCATCTTCTACTGTAAAATGAGTATCAGAAAGAAATAATACATTAAACGGCTTTTCTAATCCCTTTATATAATAATAAACATTTCCATTTTGTACCGTAATATTCTCTACCATCCGTGAGGTCTGCACTTCCCCGCAGCCTGTCAAAAGACAGGCAAGGAAAGTGACATAAAAGAAAAACTTTATTTTTATCATCATCATTTTTTCAATATCCACATTAAATCGTTGTTGGTATCTTTGCCATTATACTGACGATCCAAAGCGACTTTCAAGTTTTCTCCATTTTCATCATATTCTCGTTGTGGATACATCCAACGCTTGGGTAACTGATCAGGGATATCATTCATATTGGTCGACGGATCAATCGGCAAAACAGGATATAAAACCCGACGATATTCATAATATCCATCCCATGGATTTTGTAAAAAATAGATAAAATACTTTTGCTGGAAAATTTGTTTTAACTGAGTATCCGTATCCGAGGCAAACGCAGCTCGCCCATTCGACAAATAATCAGTAATGTATTCGTCAGTAATGGCTGGTCTTCCTTCTACATACATATCAGGAGTATGATCTTTTACAAACAACATTGCCGCACGAACTCCCCGTTCATAAAACTCCTTGGCATTTCCAGGCATCCATCCTCTTACAATTCCTTCTGCAATATTAAAACATTGTTCAGCATAACCAATTCTCATGATAGGCTCGCCGGCTGGATTATTAATATCCCGGTAACGTAGATTTAATTTACAACATTTACCATCACCATACAATTTTGTAATATCGCTAAAAGGTAAACTAGGATCAATAGATACATAAGCATCAAAATCTCCCTCCGACAGACCTTGTGACACAGCATCTGCTGAAGGTTCTGCAAAATAGAACAGACGGTTATCTTTTAACACTTTTAATGAATCAACCAGATTGGAAGACAAGACACAATATCCATTACTTCGGGCCCACAAATCATTGAAAGGATACACCTGTCCTCCTTTATTGGAATAAACTAACTGAAAATTATCATCATTGCTTTCCATTAATGACTTGCTGTTTACCAATTCAGCAAACTGAGACTGAATATTCAAGTCAGCTTCCGTATCATGCATATACAAATTAATAAGCACTTTCAACTTAAAGCCATTCACAACTTTCACCCATTTCACAGGATCTCCATTCAAAATTGGATCTCCTTCGAAACTTTGACTATTCCCGAATAGTTCAGCAGCTTTATCCAAATCGGTCAAAATAGCCTGCATCACTTCTTTCTGTGTATCGTATTTGGGTGTATAATTTATTGTTTCTGGATTCACCGCTTCCGAATAAGGTATATCTCCGAACGTCAGTGATAAATAAAAGCCTTTATAAGCCTTAATAAAACTAGCCAAAGCCTCGTAAGGCATCCTGTTTTCGGGAGTTGCAGACGCAACCATCTGATTTGCATTTGTTATATCCAAAAAAGAATCGAAGCCTGAACGTGAAATCTTATTATACAATTCATTTCGAATCAATTCTGCTGTAATGGCATGCTTGCTCATGAAATTATGATCGATAAATGATCCGTACTCATAATCTTGCTTGGTCATTCCTATTAATAACCCGGTAGCTAGCAATCCCGGTGCAACTTGATTTGTCGCATTTGGATCGTTATTTATTTCATCGAAATTGGAACAAGAGGATAAAATCCCTAAACAAATTCCTAAAACAATAAATGATCTTATATATTTATTCATAATATCTTTTACTTTTTAAAATGAAGTTTTCAAATTGAATCCAATGTATCTCATAGATGGTGAATTTAAGTTATCCTCCCCTTTATCCGGATCCGAATATTTAAATTCATTTGTCCATAACAACAAATTATTACCAGTAATACCTACCGTTAAATCAGTCATTTTTATTTTTTTCGTCAATGCATTCGGCACTGTATAGTTTAATGCAATTTCACGAAGTTTAAAATATGTACGATTGTAATAAGATTGTGGTTTACCTGCATAATAGTCATTAGAATAATGACGAATATAATTTTCATACGATACTCTTGCATCGTTCGGAGCATATACACGATTATCACTGATAACCTGTCCATATTCATCCCGCTCAATCGTTCCAGAAATAACTTTCACACCAGGACCAATATAACTAATATTCTTGTTTACAACCTCATCATACCGCCATTGATTATCTGATTCAATATGAGATCCGGAATTCCACATCACCTGGTCTGTCCAGTTATAAGCGACTCCACCGACACACCCGTCAAAAGCAAAATGGAAGGTAAAATCTTTGTAGCGCAAGGTATTTGAGAATCCCCAAATCCAATCGGGTGATGAATATCCCATCAAGCCCTTATAAGGTATACTCTCCGGCAATCCGCTTGCTCCATGCACTATATTCCCATACGGATCAGTATCCCAAAGAGGAGCAGTAAGATAGTCACAACGCATTCCCTCTTTTACCCATGGTGCTTTAGTCGAATATTTAGAATCCAGTTTCACAAAAACATCACGTTCGGATGACCAGTTAAACAACGTATTCCATTCAAAATCTTTCGTTTTTACCGGAGTAGCGCCAATGGAGAGTTCAAAACCTCTTCTCTCCCGTTCTTCTTTCGAATTAATGTAGGTCTGATCATATCCTGAACTCATACTTAGCGGGGCTTTCACGGCAAAATCTTTCCTCCGTTTATTATAATAGGTCAAATCTACCCAAACTCTGTTATTCAAAAAGTTTGCATTCGCACCCAATTCATAAGAACGTGAACTTTCCGGGAGCAAGTCAATCCCTCTTATCACTTTAGGATAATAAGCTGCCGTTTTTCCATCCCATATATTAGTAGTGATTGAATAAGTATTGTTTATTGCATAAATATCCAAGTCATTTTTATTTTGTGTCCATGACCCTCTCATTTTTAATAAGCTAATCCAATCCGGCATTTTAAGCAACTCTGAAACGACCAAACTAGCAGCTACTGACGGATAAAAATAAGAACGAGTAGAGCTAGGCAATGTACTTGACCAGTCATTACGAGCCGTAACATCGACAAATAACAGACTTCCCCAGGATAGAGTAGCTTTTCCAAAAATACTGTTCACTTGTTTCTTAAATCCCTTCTGTCCGGTTTTTGCTGGATCAACAGAAGCATTTAAAGAATAGAATCCAGGGATAGTCAGTCCGTTATTAGTTTCTCCCCATACATTGCTTCCTTGTTTATAATTGATAGTTCCACCTATCAATCCGTCAATACCAAACTTTCCAAATTGATGATTTGCCGTCACCAGGAAATCGTTATTCATACTAAAGGCATTCTCCTGATCTACATAGTAGTAGCCTTTTTTATTCATAGTATAAGTTTTAGCATATTTCCACTCTTCTTTATCCTGATAATAATCAAAACCGGAACGAAGTGTCATACTCAACCAAGGTAGCACATCATACTTCATCGACAAAGATCCATTTGTCACATCATAATCATCGTTGTGCCGTACCTCATTAGCCAAAAAATAAGGATTGTCATACCAAGTGTTTTCCATCCAGTTCTGCGCTTCTCCTTCTTTACCCCTCTGCCAATAATCTTTATAATCCCGAATATCATATTCTGTACCAGACCAAACCACAAGATTATAGATAAAACCGCCGGAACCATATTTAGTACCTTTATCATTCGGGTAAAAACGTTTATTGTAAGTCAGATTTCCTTCGAAACTAAATTTATCTACTTTAAAATCACCACCAACTGAGTAAGTAAATTTATTCAATTTCGTATTAGGGTATTGTCCTTTATTATAAACATGTGTCAGAGAAGTTCGGAAACTTCCTTTTTCACTCTGATAAGAGAGATTGATATTATTATTGGTAATGAAACCTGTTTCCAGAAAATTCTTAAAATTGTCTTTTCCTTTTGAAACAAGTTCTTTCTCTTCCCAGTCGTAGGTGTACGGATTGTACTGGGTTGCCATATATCCAGCATCTAGAGGAGCTCCCCAAACAAAATCACCTGTACGATATTGTCCGGCACCTCCTGAACTGTAAGAAGTCTGAACTTCCGGAAATGCCACATAACCAGCCTCAAACATAGTATTACTACTAACATTCACCTGCAAACCACCTTTCTCATTTCCTTTTTTCGTGGTAATGATAATTGCTCCTGAACCACCCCGAGATCCATAAAGGGCAGAAGCTGTAGCCCCCTTCAATACACTCATTGATTCGACGTCATCTGCTGCTATATCTCGTAAAGATATGTTTGTATAAGGAACACCGTCTATTACCAACAAAGGAGATTCTCCACGCAATGTCAATGTTGGAGCTTCATTAAACTCTGTACTACTTTTTACATTCATGCCCGCAACTTTTCCGATCAGGTTGGATGTGACATCAATATTTTTTACGCTTGTCAGTTTATCTCCATCCACTTTTTGGACAGAATATCCTAATCCTTTTTCTGAGCGCTTGATACCCAAAGCTGTAACCACTACCTCCTCTAAATTTTGTGAATCTTCTACTAAAGTTAATTGTAATATATTTCTTCCTTTTACAGAGACTTCCTGATCCACAAAACCAATAAAGCTCACCAATACAGAAGCATTATCATCGACTTCCAAAACAAACTTACCTTCTAAATCAGTTATTGTCCCATTCGTTGTTCCTTTTTCCACTATATTAGCACCAATAACAGGTACTCCATTTGGTTCACAGACAAATCCTTCTATTTTTTTCTTCTTACTTATCTGTTGAATTTCTTGTTTTTCTGTTGAAAGAATAATCTTACTGTCTACTACTGTATAACGTACATTCGTTCCAGCAAATACTGTATCTAACACTTTAAATATATCGCTTTTATCAACTACAACAGAAACCTTCCGTTGCAAATCGACATGTTTGATATTGAAGAAGAAAGAGAAGTCAGACTGTTCCTCGATCTCATCCAACACTTCTTTTACCGTTTGGTTTCGCATCTCCAGACTTACAGTAGCATTCTGGGCATAGCTACCTGTTGCTTGTGCCAAACCAATAGTACATATTAGTAAGAAGACTGATAACTTCATAACTCTCGGTATTTTATTTAAGATAAACCACAGAAACTCTGCTACCCAATACTGTTGGGTATTAAAATGTTTTTGCATAACTTTGTACTGATCTAATTAATAAAAAATGATTTACTATGCTTGTCGCCAAACAAGCGTTTTAAATGAATTCTTTCCATCCGATGAAATACTCCAATATTTCATCGGATGTTTTTCTTTAAGGTGATCTGCTTTTCATGATTTTTTCAATTAGGTTAATAAATTTCTATTCGAGTTCTCTCATTAGTCGTATTCCGGGTATCCAGGTAACGCCATTTTATATTCGATGATATTTTAAATATTTCCAATATACGTTCCAGTCGCTGATTGGTGAAAGAGCCATTGAATGCCTCTGTACGAAGACGGTTATTGGATAACACAAAGTCAACATTAAACCGCTTCTCCAACATCCGCAACGCTTCCGGCAGCGGAGTTGCCAAGAAAACGATTTTTCCGTCTTTCCAGGCCGTTTCGGTTTCACCGCTTGTCTGAATCAGTTTGACCTGAGAAGAAGTTGTATTGTAGATTAATTTTTGTCCGGGCTTCATTACTACCGTGGCAGGCTGCTGGTTCTTCTGATAGGCAAAGCAAACCTTACCTTCAACCAGCGTAGTGGATACAAATGAGTCTCTCTCAAAAGCTTCCACATTAAAGGATGTACCCAACACCTCGATCTGCGTATGGTTGGGAGCTGAAACAATGAAACGATGTTCGGGGTCTTTTTGTACTTCGAAGAAAGCCTCCCCTTTCAACTGCACGCATCTCTTGTCTTCACTGAAAAAAGAAGGATAGGTCAAAGAAGATTCCGAATTGAGGTATACTTTGGAGCCGTCCGGCAGATCGACGGTGGTCGTCATTCCCGGATTGGTCTTTATCTCGATCATATGGGCTATATCCCTCCGGGGAGTAAAATGCTCGATCCCCCAGGTGATAAGGAGAGGGATAAAAAGAATCGCAGCCACCCGCTGCATCCAGGTGAACCAGCTCACCAGCTGACGTTTCTTAGTCATTCTACGGCTTACAGATGCCAAAGCCTTTTCGGTATCCACCTTCGATTCCATCTGTGCCGTACCCATTACCTGATCGATGGCATAGATTTGTTTGACAATCCGGTAGTTATCTTCCGACTGCCCGATCCATTCCTCCACCATCCGGCATTCCTCTACCGTCGCCTCGCCGGAACAATACCGGGGAAGAAGTTCTTCTATCTGATCTATATTGAATGTTTCCATTTGCATTTTTATGCCTGTTTATATATTAGACAAGGGAACTCCGACGGATTACTAAACGGAAGTCCACTTTTTTTTGATATTTTTTTTATTCAACAAAAAAGCTAACTTTGCCGACAGGGAGACAGTAGTATGAAAAAGACCTCACAAGCAATAGACGATTCATTCCTGTTATCGGCCATGCAACGTGGAGATAAAAAAGCCTATGGTACCTTATTCAGAAGATACTACCCGATGTTGTGCACGTATGCGAACCGGTTTGTCAGTCAGGAAGATGCCGAAGAGATCGTGCAGGATGTCATGTTATGGTTATGGGAAAACAGGGAAGCACAAATATTCAATACCTCTTTCAGCCAGTATCTGTACAAAACAGTCTATCACAGAAGTATCAACCAGCTTACCCGCCAGCAGTCGCAATTGCGGGCAGAGACACGTTACTATGAATATATGTTGGAGATGTTGCAGGACAGCGATTTCTACCAGGCGGAAGAACTGAAAAAACAGATCAGCCAGGCGATTCATGCCTTACCCGCCAGCTACCGGGAAGCATTTATCATGCACCGCTTCGAAAATAAAAGCTACAAAGAGATAGCCGAGATCCTGCAGGTTTCCACCCAAACGGTGAATTACCGGATTACTCAAGCCTTGAAACAACTGCGAGTTACCTTGAAAGATTACCTGCCGCTGATATTGTTGTTATCGAAATATATGAACTAGGTACATACAATCAAATTATACATGCCTGTTCATCCGAACCCGACAATAATATCCTAAGAATGCCTATCGTTAACCTCTAACAATGGGCATTCTTAGAGGTTAACGATAGGCATTCTTAAGTGCTAACGACTGGGGCGTTAATCACTCCGCACCGGCTTCCTGCAACTGTTCTATCAGTTTGTCCATATTTTCAGGACTCGATGCGACTTTGAATTGCAGTTCCCCTTTTTTGTTGATGATGGCGCAATGAGGGATATACAAGGCTCCATTGTTACCGAAAGTATTGTAGATATCCATTTTAAAGGATTCGTTGATGAGTACGTGCTCCCCTTTCAGATTATAGTATCCTGCCATTTTCTTCCATAAATCGGCTTCAGTCGGACGGTCGATGGAAACATAAAGCAGCACGATATCATTCTCCTTTGCATACTTCTGCAAGGGTTCAACATGGGCAAAAGACTGACGGCAAGGACCACACCAGGTTGCCCAGATATCGATAAAGATCACTTTTCCCGGATAGCGGTCGGTTATCTCTTTAAAAGAACGCACACTGTCGGTGTTCAGGATATGAATATCTGCGGAAAGCTCCTGCTTGTTAAACGAGATGTTCTTCCGTATCGCCTCCTCCAGCGATGATTGAAGGATACTGGCCGGATACAGTACTTTAAACTGTTCGTATAGCTCCGGTATGCCCGTCGAATAACTTTCGTTCGCAGCATCATCCAGGATAATATTGGCCATGGCGATTTCCTGTACACGTCCTTTCAGGTTCTCCTTATACCAGTCGAAAAGCATTACCTTGCCTTCATTCCGGTCTTTCGGCTGTTGCTTGGTTTTCATATAAAGCTCTATCCCGGCAATGTTCGACACCACATCGGAGAATGCGTCGGAAAAGACATTCTCCGGCTGGGTAATATCGGCATATTCCAGCATTTCCGGATAAACGGCCTCCCACTCTTTCTTTGTCTCTTCCGTTCCCCGGTAATTAATCCCGAAATACTGATTCATAAAGGCCAGCAACATCTGCATGCGGACATCCTGCACGGCTCTTTTCTTAAAGAGGTCGTCGACTCCGGTTATCTTCTGTTCTATACCGGCTCCATAGTCCGTCAGTTTCTTGTAAACAGAAGAAGCTACCGTATCTTTTGCTACCTGGAACACATCTTTTTCACGGGCTCTCAAACCAAAGACATCCTTCTGCAAACGGGCAAGTTCTTCCACGATTTCATTCTCCTTCACCAGCTTATTCTCCACATTCAGATTGCTTTCAAGGGAGGCATCGATATCGAGCCCGTTCTTACCGGGTTCGACGTAAACTGTACCCAGATACTTTTGCCCGTACACATAAAACGAGACTTTCTCATTCTCTTTTCCAGGAAGTGTTATCCGATAAGTGCTGTCCGCCTGCACAAAGAGGGTATCTCTCTGAGTAAACTGATATACACCGTCGATTGTAGAATTATAGACGATCGTATTACCGGAAAGATTGGATACTTTTCCTTCAATGGTTATCGGTTGAGAGGAACAACCTGCCAGTCCGAATGCGACGATACCGGTCAGCATATAAGCGAGTCTTTGATTTTCCATCTTATTAGTTTTAAAGTATGATAAATGAGTACGTCACGAGACGCAGACGGTTACAAATGTAGCAGTTTATTTTGTATTAACAGCCATCAGAAGTGCCACTACTTCAGAATAATTTTTACGTCCGGAGGGGATATTGTTACTTTTCAGGAACCAGTTATAAAGCGTATCCTGCATATCCCCGATCGTCGGACTATACAAACCCTGCCAATAAGCGACCTTATTGTTGTATGCCTTTTTTACTTCAGGCGATATCGTTTCCTTCCACTGCTCGAAGTCTTCTTCCGGCAATAACTGCCAGGCATTACCCAACACATAAGGCAACAAGGCAAACCAGGCAGAGAAACGGATCTCCGGCACTTCGGAACGTGAGCAGACCAGAAAGCCATACAGGTTGGCCTCCGCCTCACTGGAGATGCCCAGTACATGCGCCATTTCATGGGCATACGTAAAAGGATACTGGACGGGAAGCAGGTCCGGATTCAGATTGTATTCGATAAAAAAGGGACCTATATATCCCAAAACTCCCACACCGCTCATCAACGACGGGAGCAGCATCGGTTTCGGATGAAGGTAACCGACGGGAGACACCAGCCCGAAACGTCCGGCTATCTCCTGGTAACCGTTCTTCACCTCCGAGGCAATGACGGCCTGATCCACCTTTTCAACCGGAGTGAAAGAGGCATTCAGCGAATCGGTATAAGCCGAAAGGAAAGAGCGGAAATCCTCTTCCGAATAATCGGCATAAGGGAGTTGTGTCCGTGTAAAGAAGTCCTCCCGGAAATAATTCAGTCCCCAGGCCAGATAAAACCAGACATACACCCATAGCAGATATTCGACCGTACGCCCGACTGTCTTTTTCCATGAACGCTTCTTCACAAAAGCATAGATCAGATAGACCAGGATACCGACAATGCTTCCGTAGATGAAACAATCACCTACGGAAAAAGGGAAAGGGGATGAGATGCGGGACAGCACACCGGAAACAGCCGGATAGATCCGACGGGCATAAAATTCGGCTGCCACCGGCAACCGCATGACAATCCACACCCCGATCAACAATCCTGCCAGTAACGACCAGCGTATATATCTCCACATGCTCTTTACATTTATCTGTTTACGATATATTCTTATTCAGCAGCTTCTTCGCATCCGCTTCCGACAGATTGCGACGGGCAGCGTAATCTTTCATCTGCTCTTCATCGATCGAACCGATCATGAAATACTGCGAATCCGGATGAGCGATGTAAATACCGCTTACCGTTGCTGTCGGATACATGGCGCCGTTCTCTGTCAGCTTCACCCCGATCTGCGACATATCCAGCAGATTATCCAGCGTGTAATTCAACAACTGATCCGGCAGCGAAGGATAGCCTACCGCCGGACGGATTCCCTGATATTTCACCTTATACAGATCCGGGATGGATAAAGACTCGTCCGGAGCATATCCCCAGTATTCCTTACGCACCTTCTCATGCAGATATTCGGCAAGTGCTTCCGCCAGACGGTCCGTTAATGTCTGGAGCAACATCGAACTGTAGGTATCGCCCTCCTCCTCGAACTGGTTCTTCAGAGCCTCGGCACCGACACCGGCTGTTACGACAAAAGCACCGACATAATCCGTACGGCCTTCCGAAGCAGGCATGACATAATCGGCAAGCGATTTATAAACACCCTCGTCCTTCTTTGCCTGCTGACGCAATACAGGGATCACGATATCGCCCATCCGGATACTATCCCCGTCACTATTAGCCGGGAAGAATCCGTAAATGGCTTTACAATATTCCGCCTTCCTGTCCACCAGCCGATTCAGCAGACGGACGGCATCTTTATGCAACTGCATGGCTTCGGCTGCCTTCGCACGGTCTCCTTCCGGAAAACTAGCCAACCACTGGGCACGACAGGAGTCGCATCCGTGCAATTGGGCGATTCCGGCAAAACGTCCGCTCAGTTTCCAGGCAGAGAAGAAGAAGGTCCAGTGTATATAAGGTATGATTTCCTCCAATGGAATATACGGCAGAACATGGACACCCAACTGATTCGGGGTCGTAGGATTCCAGCCGGTCCAGTCTATTTTCTGCGGATGGAGGCGAGCTTCACTTAGCGGAACTAATATCTCCTTTTTCTGATCCATCGAAACGCGCAATGCTTCGTATTCCTTATTCAGGCTTTCAATATAAGCATCGCGGGTATCCGGATTCAGCAGTTTCGAAGCAATCAGCGGATTCTGCGACGCATCGAGTACGTGGATCACCGGATAATCATAATGAGGGGCTATCTTTATAGCCGTATGTAGCTTGGAGGTGGTTGCGCCACCGACCATGATCGGAATAGTCAATCCGGCTTTCTGCATCTCGTCCGTCACGTGTACCATCTCTTCCAGGGAGGGCGTGATCAGTCCTGACAGGCAGACCAGGTCGGGTTGCTCGTCGATGGCAGTCTTCACGATCACCTCGGCAGGAACCATCACACCCAGGTCGATCACTTCGTAATTGTTGCAGGCAAGAACGATCGAAACGATGTTTTTGCCGATGTCATGTACGTCGCCTTTCACCGTTGCGAAAAGAACCTTTCCGGCTTTCGCCGAGCCGGATGCCGTTTTATCGGCTTCAATGGCTGGCTGAAGGATGGCTACCGCCTTTTTCATGGTACGAGCTGTCTTTACCACCTGCGGCAAGAACATCTTCCCGGCACCGAACAGTTCGCCGACCTTATTCATACCGCTCATCAGCGGACCGTCGATAATATTCACAGGACGCGGATATTCTTTCAATGCTTCCTGCAAGTCTTCTTCCAGATGGTCGCCGATGCCTTTGATCAGGGCATACTCCAGACGCTCTTCAATTGACAATTGACAATTGACAATTGACAGTTCCTTTTCACTTTTCTTCATTGTCAATTGTCCATTGTCAATTGTCCATTGAATCAGCTCTTCGGCGGCTTCCGGACGACGGTACAGAATCACATCTTCCAGCAAATTACGGAACTCCGGTTCGATATCTTCATAGATTACGGCAGAAGAAGGATTTACAATACCCATATCCAGCCCTTTACTAATAGCATGGTACAGGAATACGGAGTGCATCGCTTCACGCACATAATTATTTCCACGGAACGAGAAAGATAGGTTACTGATACCGCCGCTCACCTTGGCTCCCGGCAGATTCTGCTTGATCCACTCGACGGCACGGATAAAGTCCAGACCGTATCCGTTATGTTCTTCCATACCGGTAGCGATTGCCAGTACATTCGGATCGAAAATAATTCCGTTCGGATCAAAATCTATTTTCTCCCGAAGCAAACGATATGCGCGTCCGCAGACTTCCACTTTCCGTTCGAATGTATCCGCCTGCCCTTTCTCATCGAAAGCCATGACGACGACAGCCGCTCCCAACTGTTTGATGCGGGCGGCATGAGCCAGGAATACTTCTTCCCCTTCTTTCAGGGAAATCGAGTTGACGATACTTTTTCCCTGTACGCACATCAGCCCTTCTTCGATCACCTGCCATTTGGAAGAGTCGATCATGACAGGCACCCGGGCGATATCCGGTTCGGAAGCGACCAGATTCAGGAACGTCGTCATTTCCTTGACGGCATCCAGCATCCCGTCGTCCATATTGATGTCGATCACCTGCGCACCGTCTTCCACCTGCTTGCGGGCAATCGTCAAGGCTTCTTCGTAGTTCCCTTCCTTGATCAGACGAAGGAACTTGCGGGAACCGGCGACGTTACAACGTTCGCCTATATTGATAAAGTTATTTTCTTTCTTTACTTCCAGCAGCTCAAGACCGGACAGCCACAGGCAATCCGGCTTCGCGGCAGGCACATGCGGCTTTGCTCCTTTTATCAACGCCGGATACTGGGCGATATGGGCGGGTGTGGTACCACAACAACCTCCCAGTATATTCACCAGCCCCTCTTCGATGAACGGCTTCACATGACCCGCCATCTTTTCCGGAGTCTCGTCATAGGTACCGAACGTATTGGGTAATCCGGCATTCGGATAAGCGCTTATATAATAGGGAGCATGTTTGGCCAGGTCGGCAAGGAAAGGCTTCATATCCGCTGCTCCGAAGGAACAATTCAAGCCGATACTGACCAGGTTGACATGCTGGACAGAAGCCAGGCAGGCACCCAGTGTCTGACCGGAAAGGGTACGTCCCCCCTGGGCAGAAAGCGTCAGTGACAACATGATCGGCAACTCTTTCCCTTTTTCTTTCAAAACAGTTTCAGCAGCTTCCAATCCCGCTTTCACGTTCAGCGTATCGAAAGTCGTTTCAAAAAGAATGATGTCCACGCCTCCGTCGACCAGCGCCTCCACCTGTTCTTTGTAGGCTTTATATATATCTTTATAGGTTACCGCACGATAAGCTGGATTACTCACATCGGGGCTCATGGATGCCGTCTTGTTGGTCGGGCCGATAGAACCGGCGACAAAGATCGTCCGGTCCGGATGCTCCGCCATAAACCCGTCGGCTACTTCCCGTCCGAGCTTTCCGGCAGCCAAGTTAATCTCACGCACATACTCCTGCATGGCGTAATCTTCCATCGAAATGGCGTTCGCATTGAATGTATTGGTAGCGAAGATATCTGCCCCGGCATCCAGATACTGCCGGTGGATCGACTTGATCACATCCGGACGGGTGATGCACAACAGGTCGTTGTTCCCTTTCAGCTGTCCGGGAAAATCGACGAAACGGTCGCCTCTGTAATCCTGTTCAGTCAGTTTGAATCCCTGGATCATAGTACCCATACCACCGTCCAGTATCAGGATACGTTCCTGCAGGGAGCGTATAAATGTTTCCTTATTCATAGATATGTCTTTTCCGTTTGAAAAAAGAAACGGCAAGAGTTTCTCTTACCGTTTAAATGCTCTGTCCATCTCCCTCTTGTCGTCACGGGCTTTGATGGAATCTCGTTTATCGTATTCCTTCTTACCTTTGGCTATGGCTACGACCACTTTCGCCAACCCTTTCTCGTTGATGAACATACGGGTCGGGATGATGGTAAAACCACTGTTACGGGCTGCATTGTCTATCTTGCGCAGCTCCTTTTTGGTAAGCAACAATTTACGGTCGCGGCGTGCGACATGATTATTATAGGTACCGTAAAAATACTCGGCGATGTACATGTTCTTCACCCACAACTCGCCTTTCTCCATGATACAGAACGTATCGACCAGGCTGGCTTTTCCCAGGCGGATGGATTTGATCTCCGTCCCGGTCAGCACGATCCCGGCAGTAAACGTATCGAGCAATTCATAATCGAAGGTTGCCCGCTTGTTCTTTATCTGTATATTATTACTAATCTTCTCTTTCATCTTTTTCTAACTGTCAAAAACGTAATCCCGGCATCAGCATGAACAGCACAAACTCGATCACCGCCGGTGTCAGCAAAATGATAACGGTCGTTATACCGGCAAACTTCAGCCGTTCCTTTTCTTCCACCTGCATATAAGGACCGGCTCCTTCCCATACAATATAAAATGTATATAAAATGAAGATGCGCAGGAAGAAAAACTCCGGCAGCAGCATCAGCACGATATTCAATGCAAACATCAGCGATGACGAATAACCGACAAAACGCTGGCAGAGTTTCATGTCCTTTTCTCTTCCGAACCATCCCTGCCAGGCTTCATTCAGAAAATAGGCTCCCAGATAGAAACCTCCGAAAGAAGCGACCAGAGTTTTGATCGACGATTTCAAAGCAAGCTCTACATCAAACTCCTTCCGCGTAAACAACACGCCTAGAAAAGCTGCCACTGTAACCAGTCCGATTAACGGATATATGAATCGCGACAAGAACTCATCGCCCTTCTCTTCTTTTCTTGACAACATATCCCAGGCCTTCCCCGGTTGAGATATGATGGCTATTACCCATTTGATTATCTCCTTATACATCTCTCCGTTTTTCTATTTAATACCCCTTTATCTTCCCTTATTCAACTCTTTCACTAAACGAAATCAACATCGGCTCCGTCGTACTCCACAAACAGGCTGTCGTATCCTTATTATATGCCGAAGCGTAATTTATTGCTATAGAAAGTCCTTTTTCTCCCTTTTCCTCTTCCTGTACTTTCGCTTTATCAAAGAACTCCTCGATATTGAATGCATTTGTAATCAAGACCTTTACAGTCTTTTCAGTTTCGGTTGTTCCTTCACCTTCTTCTTTATTATCATCACCGCTGCCTTCTTCCGGCTTCGTCACTTTCTTTATCGCCCGAAGGTAGAGATTGTAAATCCGCTTCCCCTCCTCTATGGTATACATCTTTTCCGGATTATAGCTGAGCATGAAACTATCCTGCTGAGATTCCGTCTCCGTATGATTGGACCATAAGAACAGACGTCCTTTGATATAGGCCTTGCGGCCCAGTAATGATTCCGTCAGGACTTCGTTATTCAATATCTTTGTCGTATCCGTCATCTGGCTGTCCAAAGGCCATAAAGGTACACTGACCGGTTGTTCAATCAGCTCGATGGACAGACTGTCCGTGCCTTGCAACTCCGGAGCTGCAGAATCGAATGAGTATTCTATCAGAAAACAATCGCCGGTATCCCCCGTTACACTCAGGTTTGAGCCATAAAGGAAACGACCGCCATCCACATAAAACCCTTTGGTCGGACGTGACTGATAGACAGCTTCCTGCTCTCCCACCGTTATCCGGGTATTCGTATCTCCGAGACAAGAGGAGAACATCAGCAAACAAATCATGAGTATGCTATATAACTCTTTCTTTTTCATCACATTCTATCTTTTATAAACATTCAAGATTTATCACACCCCACGATCACGGGATCGTACAAAGGTAGTAAAAAAGGAAACACTACAAATAAAAAAACAGGAAAAGAGAAAGAGCCTCAATGGTAAAGCAGACTGATAGCTCTATTGTGTTACAAGGGATAGCTTAGTAATACCAAGAGAAATGAGGATGAATCAAACGTTACACTATGGCACACTGATTACGCAGATCGGACAGATGAACACAGATAAATAAATTGAAAATCAATAAATAATCGGTATTCATCTGTTTAATCAGTGTCATCTGTGTGCCATTTAGTCTATTTTGATACAGTCCCGTTTTGATTTCTTATAAGATAATTAAATCGTATCGGAATAGTATGCTTTCGGAAGCTGGCGACAGTTATATTGGGAGGCCATCACCTCGCCGTAAGCACCGGCTGAACGCAAGGCGATCAGGTCACCGCGGTGTGCCTTGTTCAGCTCGACATCTTTACCGAATACATCGGATGATTCGCAGATAGGCCCTACTACATCATACAGTTCGACCGCTTCGTCACTGGATATATTCTCGATACGGTGATAGGCGTCGTACATGGCAGGACGGATCAGTTCGGTAAATCCGGCATCCAGAATGGCAAACTGTTTTGTCTCACCGACTTTAACATACAGAACCTTCGAGATCAGTGTCCCGCATTGGGCAACGACCGAACGGCCCGGTTCGAAATGTACCTGCTGACCGGGACGTACTTTCAGCAATTTATTGAATACGGCAAAGTAATTATCGAATGCCGGGATAGGCAGATGGTTCGGGTGATAATAATCGATACCCAATCCGCCGCCGAAGTTCAGATTCTCTATTTGAATACCACGGGCTTCCAACTCTTCCTGTATCTCGTTTACACGGATAACCAGGTTACGGAATGCGGACATATCCGTGATCTGCGAACCGATATGGCAATGGATACCGATCAGTTTCACATGTTTCAGTTTCGCCAGGTTATCCAGCACCTGCCCCAGCTGGCTCAAATTGATACCGAACTTATTTTCTTTCATTCCGGTGGTGATCTTCGCATGGGTATGGGCATCCACTTCCGGATTGATACGCAGGGCAACCGAAGCCACTTTGTTTTTAGCGGCAGCCAGTTCGTCGATGATATCCAGCTCGACAGCCGATTCCACATTGAAACAGAAGATATCGTTGTCCAGTCCCAGGTTGATTTCCCAATCGGCTTTACCGACACCGGCAAAGACCACTTTACCGGCAGGGAATCCGGCATTCAGGGCAGCCTGCACCTCACCACCGCTCACGCAGTCGGCCCCCAAACCGTTCTCCGCTATAACGGACAGGATACGCGGATTGGCATTTGCCTTGACTGCATAGTGTACATGATAGCCGTATTTACCAGCTTCATTCTTCACCATATCCAGTGTATCCTGCAACAATTTTACATCATAATAATAAAAAGGCGTAGGAAGTGCCTTCAGCTTATCTATCGGGAATGTTCCTTTGAGCATAATAAGAGAATTGAGAATTGAAAATTGAGAATTGAAAATTAGTTACCATCTATTAATTTTCAATTCTCAATTCTCAATTTTTAATTATTAAATAGGTGATCGCTTAACGCCTGGAGCGCTTTCTTCTTGTCTGCCGACTTGATCAGCAGCGACACATTGTAGTTGCTGCCTCCGTAGGAGATCATACGCACCGGCACATCCTTCATCGCCTGGACGATACGGGCTTCGAAGCCGACGTTATCCCATTCCAGGTCGCCCACCACACAAACAATCACCATATCTTCATCCACCGTAACCGTACCGTATTTCTTCAGGTCGTCTACGATTTCTTCCAGATGCTTGCGGTTGTCGATCGTTACCGATACACCTACTTCCGAAGTGGTAACCATATCGATCGGTGTCTGGTAGTTTTCGAAGATTTCGAATACCTTACGCAGGAAACCGGTAGCCAGCAACATACGGCCGCTCTTTACCTTGATGGAGATGATATTATCTTTTGCCGCAACAGCCTTGATCTTTCCTTTTTCCGTTTCGTTGGAGATCAACGTTCCGGGAGCTTCCGGCTGCATGGTGTTCAGCAGACGAACCGGGATATTGTTCAGCTTGGCAGGCAAAATACAAGTAGGATGCAGGATCTTCGCACCGAAGTAAGCCAGTTCTGCTGCTTCTTCGAAATGCAGGTTGCGAACCGGTGATGTTTTGTCAACGATACGCGGATCGTTATTATGCATACCGTCGATATCCGTCCATATCTGGATTTCTTCCGCATTCACAGCCGCACCGATCAGGGAAGCGCTATAGTCACTGCCGCCACGCTGCAGGTTATCGACCTCGCCGTAGGCATTCCGGCAGATATATCCCTGAGTGATATATAAGTCGGCATCTTTATGTTCGTTCAGCTGTTTTACCAGACGTTCCTTAATATAAACGGGATCCGGTTCAGCATTCTTGTCCGTACGCATATATTCCAGAGCAGGAAGCAGGACGGAGTTCACGCCGGTTTCATTCAGATACAGGTTCATCATACCGGTAGAGATCAGTTCTCCCTGAGCCAGCACGACCTTTTCTTCAAACAAGGTGAACAGGTCTTTCGTGAAAGTACGGATATAATCGAAATGAGATTTTACAAGTTCTTTGGCTTTCTGCTTATATTCGTCGGTGCTGTACAGTTCTTCGATATGTCCGTAATATTTCTGCGCAAGCTTATTGATGATTTCATTTGCACCATCCGGATTCTTCTTGTACAGGTAGTCGGATATCTCAACCAACGAGTTGGTTGTACCTGACATGGCAGACAATACGACAATATTACGGTCGCCTGAGCAAATCAATTTTGCTACCTCTTTCATTCTCTGTGCAGATCCCACAGAAGTACCGCCAAACTTTAAAACTTTCATTTTCTTTTCCTATAATTAAATTGTTTGTTCCTTGCTATTTTGCGTGTGCAAAGTTACATAAAAAATCATTCTCCGACATCACCGAGGCATGCATTCTCACATTTTACTATACGGGCGGGATAATTATGTACCAGTGTATAGTTATGCGTGGTCATAATCACCGCCGTACCTTTCTGACAAATATCATGCAGAAGCTGTACGATCTGTCCGCTTGTTTCGGGGTCCAGATTACCTGTAGGCTCGTCGGCCAATATAAGTTCAGGGTCATTCAGGAGTGCTCTTGCTATCACGATACGCTGTTGTTCGCCGCCCGACAGTTCGTGCGGCATCTTATATCCTTTGGTCTGCATGCCTACCTGATGAAGCACCTCTTCGATGCGTTCTTTGATCTCGCTCTTTTTCTTCCACCCGGTCGCCCGCAGGACGAACTCCAGGTTTTTGATCACCGAGCGGTCGGTAAGCAACTGAAAATCCTGAAAAACAATCCCCAGCTTACGGCGAAGATAGGGTATGTCCTTCCGTTTCATCTTACAGAGATTGTAATCCAACAGCCAGGCATCGCCCTGACTGATCGGGATTTCGCAATACAAGGATTTCAACAGACTGCTCTTTCCGGAGCCTACTTTCCCGATTACATACACAAACTCCCCGTTACGCAAGGTAAAAGAGGCATTATGCAGTATGACATTTTCGTCGCGGCAGATTTCTACGCCTTCCAGTCTGAGCAGTGTTGTATCTTCCATAGCAATTTATCCTTTATGTCTTTTCTTTAATTCGCGTGCCAGATCTTCCAGACGAAGACCTTTGCTGGTCAATAATACGATCAGATGATAAACCAGGTCGGATGCTTCATAAATAAAGCCTTCTTCTGTTCCGTTGGTTGCTTCAATCACGGTCTCGACAGCTTCTTCTCCCACCTTCTGCGCCATACGGTTCACTCCTTTCAAGAACAAGGAAGTGGTATAAGAACCTTCCGGCATCTCCTGACGGCGCTGTTCGATAAAGTCCTGCAGATATTTCAGGAACATGATGTCTTCCTTATTCTTTTCGCCGAAACAAGTATCAGCTCCTGTATGGCAAACCGGACCGGCCGGAATAGCCTTGATAAGGATGGTATCGTTATCGCAATCCACCATCATACTCACCACCTGCAAGGTGTTACCGCTGGTTTCACCTTTCATCCACAAACGGTTCTTCGTACGACTGAAGAAGGTTACCTTGCCTGTTTCCTTTGTTTCTTCATAGGCTTCTTCATTCATAAAACCCAGCATCAATACTTTGTTGGTATTGTTATCCTGAACGATTGCCGGGATAAGTCCGCCCATTTTTTCAAAATCTAATTTCATCTTATTCTTGTAATTATATTCTTACATTGATTCCTTCTTTATTCAGATACTGCTTCAGGTCGGCTATGCCGATCTCCCCGAAATGGAATACGCTGGCAGCCAGCGCGGCATCCGCTTTTCCTTCTGCAAAGGTATCACGGAAATGTTCCATCTTGCCGGCTCCTCCCGAAGCGATGACCGGAATATGCAGGTTGTCAGCCAAAGCCGAGAGTGCCTCATTGGCATATCCGTCTTTTACACCGTCGTGCGTCATACTGGTGAACAGGATCTCGCCTGCTCCGCGGCTTTCGGCTTCAGAAGCCCACTGATAAAGATGCTTCTCCGTCGGGATACGGCCTCCGTTCAGATAGCAGAGCCAGTCGCCGTTCTCGTAGTTCGCATCGATGGCGACCACACAGACCTGGCTTCCGAAATTCTTCGCGATCTCTTCGATCAGCGAAGGGTTGCGCAGTGCCGCCGAGTTGATCGATACCTTGTCGGCACCGGCACTCAACAGACGGTCTACGTCTTTCAGTTCGTTAATGCCGCCTCCCACCGTAAAGGGGATACTGATATTAGCGGCTACTTTTTTGACCAGTTCAGTGAAGGTTTTACGGCCTTCATGCGAAGCGGTTATATCCAGGTAGACAAGCTCGTCGGCTCCCTCCCGGCTGTATTGTGACCCCAGTTCGACCGGATCGCCTGCGTCGCGGAAGTTCACAAAATTAATTCCTTTTACTGTTTTTCCATCTTTGATATCCAGACAGGGTACTATTCTCTTGGCTAGCATACGTTGATTTCTCCTCCTCTTTTCAGGTAAAACGAAGCAGATCCTTTAATTCGATCTTTCCTTCGTAGATGGCCTTGCCGAAAATTACCGCCGGTATTCCTGCTTCAGCCAGTTTTTCTATATCTTCAATCGAACTGACTCCTCCGCTGGCTATGATATATATAAAAGGGATTGCCTCCCGTATCTCCTCATACAATCCGATAGCCGGTCCCTGTAACATGCCATCGCGGCTGATATCCGTACAGATCACTTTCGTGATACCCTTGTCGTAATACTCCCGGATGAAAGGGATCAGTTCTTTATCAGTAGTCTCTTCCCACCCGCTGATGGCAATTTTCTTATCTTTCGCATCAGCTCCCAATATAATCTTTTCGCTTCCGAACTTCCGGATCCAGGAAGTAAAAACTTCCGGATTCTTTACCGCTATACTTCCACCGGTCACCATCTGGGCACCGCTTTCGAATGCGATCTCCAAATCATCTTCCTGCTTCAGACCTCCGCCGAAATCGATCACCAGAGAGGTGCGTGTAGCCAGTCTTTCCAATACGCGGTAGTTGATGATCCGTCCCTGACGGGCACCATCCAGATCAACCACATGCAAGCGACGGATACCATGCGCTTCGAACATCTTCGCTACTTCCAGCGGATCTTCGTTATACACTTTCTTCGTATCATAGTCACCTTGCGTAAGGCGTACACATTTGCCATCAATCAAATCTATAGCAGGGATAAGCTCGATCATATATCTTACAATTTTAGAAAGTTCCTCAGAATCACTTCACCGACTGAACCGCTCTTCTCCGGATGGAACTGCGTTGCATAAAAATTGTCTTTATGCAGCGAAGCACTGAACGGTTGAATATAATTCGTGGTTGCAGCCGTATATTCATTTACCGGTACATAATAACTATGTACGAAGTAAACAAATTTGTTCTCCAATTGTGCGGTAAATAAACCGTCTTTAACTTGTGTGATCGTATTCCATCCCATATGGGGCACCTTGTCCTCATGGCGATGGGGCACGAACTTCTTTACTTCCGCATCAAAAATCCCCAGGCATTCTGCATCTCCTTCTTCAGAATGACGACACATTAATTGCATACCCAGACAAATACCCAGTACGGGTTGTTTCAGATCCTTAATAACAGCATCCAGTTTATGTTCTTTCAGATAATCCATGGTAGTCTGTGCTTCCCCTACACCGGGGAAAATTACCTTATCTGCTTTACTTAATACTTCCGGGTCGGCTGTAATCACTGGACTTACACCTAATCTTTTCAAGGCATAACTCACTGAGTAGATATTTCCGGCATTATACTTAATAATGGCGACGTCCATTTTCTTTCTCCGTTTTCTTTTTTATATTGAGTTGCAAAAGTAACAAATTATCATAACATATTCCCCTTTGGTTTATGAAAAGTTGCCAAACAGTGTAGAAATGTGACAAACCTGTTTTAAATTGCCGGATAGAGAACTCCGTTACTTTTGAAAACAGTGAAAAAAATTTCATTTCTTAACCTGCTGCATATCAGCCATGATTAAAAAAAAGACATATTTTCTTTGCCGAAGGTATTGCAGAATTGAAAATAATACTTACCTTTGCACCGCAATCGAGAGAGATTGATAATGAAAAGAGGTTCGGTAGTTCAGTTGGTTAGAATACATGCCTGTCACGCATGGGGTCGCGGGTTCGAGTCCCGTCCGGACCGCCTCTTTTAATTATTATTTCCTTAATTTGTTTTGGTTCGGTAGTTCAGCTGGTTAGAATACATGCCTGTCACGCATGGGGTCGCGGGTTCGAGTCCCGTCCGGACCGCCAATAAAGCCTGTTAATCATATGATTAACAGGCTTTATTATTTCTACAAAATATATAAATCCTAATTTTACTTTTTGAGTATTCTCATTAAGCTGGCAGCATCCTGTAATAAATTCACCGTCTCAAAATGTCCTTTATAAAACACTGCCCAGTTGTTGAAAACACAAGGTAGCTCCTTAGCTTTTTGTAGGGTATCCACTTGGATGAAAGATACAGGAACATCATTCGTTTCACAATACTGTCTGACAATCCCGATTTTTTGATCGATATAAGGACACTGCACATCATAATAAATTGTCAGTTCTTTGTTTTCGATTCCCTGTTTCTTTACATTATGTGCAAACGTCGGCTTTATTCCGTCAAAAGAGAGTGCCAGCAATTCATATCCATTATCGGTAACATCAACAGCCTCAAAGCCAAACTTCTTCGCAAACGACTGGTCGGAAAGCCAGGATTTTTGTTTTTTTGCTCCTAGCATACAAATACCGGATTTACCCTTTTCTTTAGCATCGGCTATACAATATTCCATCAGCGATTTCCCATACCCTTTCCCTTTGTAACTGCCCAAAGTCCATAAGCAATAGATATAATAATAATTATCACCCGTTATAGGAACCCAGGCTGTTTCCAAAGGGGCATACTCTATAAAAACCGTAGCCTTTGCATTCAACTTTCTAAAGACATGACCTTCATTCAGCCGTTCAGAAAGCCATTGTCGCTTTGCCTCAACACCAGGGTGGAGCTTTTTAGTACGGATAATACAGCACAAATGCTCATCTGCAAGATTGTCTGTTGTTAAGTTTATAAATTCCGTATCCATATATATCTTCATTTCAAATTAGATATTATCAATTAACAGGAGCTGGTCGTAGTTATGTCACTTTATTATTGTTGACAAATTATGACGTGTAAATGTAATGAATTTATACGGATCACTTCACCTAATTTCCAGCTTTCCCGATTTGGAAATGACAACAGTATCACCCGCAAAAGCATCCCCCTGATAAACATCATTCAGATATATTCGATTATCCCTTTCTTTGAAAGTATGAGGCCCCGATCGGAAAGTATCTCCATTATCATCGGTAAACCCGCTGATGGATTGAGGAGTTACAAAAACAATATCTTTGTATATCAAAGACGCTTTCATTCTATATGGCCTAATAATAAGCGACTTTCTAGTAAACAGGCTTCCCTTTTTAAATATTATCGTATCACTTTCCTGTACATGGCCAACAAAAGCATTGTTCAGAAACAAAGATCCTTTATGCTCTTTGATCAAATCTTTTCCCGCCCTGATAAAAACGGTATCATTATTTATATAACTTCCATAACCGGGGAGTCCGCGGGGAAGCTGTACCTCAAATCCTCCGGTATTGTCTGTTACAAAATTCATTTTCATCATTTGCTGTGCATTACATTTGGTACCGACTGTATACAAACTAAAACCTATAGCCAGACATGCCGTTGTTAAAACTGATAATTTTGCCATTGTGTGTACTTTTAAGTTAAACAAATCTTTCAAAACAGATTTGAATGACAAATGAACCGGAAGTTCAGCTTTACCAATTTCCTGAACCTCCGGAACAGCTAACAAGTCACAATCCAGTGCAGTAGCAATTAACCTCAATGTGTAACTTCTTGGTACTACTTTACCTGACTCGATACGTTGCAAAGTTCGGACACTAATATTACATTTACTTACCAGCTCCTCCTGGGTCAACCCTTTCGTTTCCCGAAGCCCTGCAATGTACTTACCTAATTCCGGCTGTTTCATCTTCATTCAAATTTTCGACAAGATTATGCATAACTCAAACATTCAACAAATAAAGCAGCGAACTTTCACCCGACATTTACCCGACATTTGGCTATAACACGGTTTATTCATACAAAGTTAACAAAACATCAGCGGAAAGACTATTCTTTACCCATCAGTCGAATTAATTTCGTTCAATTATTCGTATCTTCGGGCGCGAAGCCCAACTGTTACTTGTCACCAGTCAACTGAAAAAGGTGAACCATTTTTCATACCTACAGAGAGAATTCCGGCGATAGCCTTCACCTGTCACCGCGTTATATCATCCTGTAAAACAAGCGGATGCGGTGAATGGTAACGTTTCACCGACAACAAATTGTTTTTCATTAGAGAACCCGTAATTTTTTTCAATTAGCTGCCGGAGCCAATACCGGTGGCTGCCGGAGCTACTTCGAATAGCTGCCGGAGCCAATACGAACGGATGCCTACTCATCTTTAATGAGTGCCTACCTATTGAAGAAAAGACGTAAGTATTTCCGAAAAAAGATAGCTCTTTTGAAGATAAAAGTCCCTTCTTTTGATTTCAAAAGTCTTGTCTTAACATTTCAAAAGACCCTACTTTTGATTTGTAATTTTAGCCTTCACCGAGACGTGTCACCAGAAAACGCAGGTATACAGGAGTTTACAAGCGGTGAAGGGTGAAGGGTATTTGCGATCTATTAATATATGTGTCGATTATCCCTATTTTTGTTTCATATTTTTCTATAATTGGCACATTGTCATACTGACTCATTATTTTCTAATCTTGATGCATATTCAATGAAAAAGATAAAAGCGACATATCGAATCCGTTTTGTTGAGAAAGAAGGCAAATGGGAAGGTGTATTTATCGTTTTTGAAAGCAGCGAAACTGTTATTAATGAAATAAAATAACCGGCTTCATCTGTTCGATGAACAAGCATTACATTCCAATTGTTATAAATAGAAAAACAATATGGAAACTTTCAAAGATATTATAAACGGAGATAAACCTGTATTAGTAGACTTTTTCGCCACTTGGTGTGGTCCATGTAAAGTAATGAGTCCGACAGTTGAAGCATTGGGTAAGGAAGTGGCAGGGCAAGCACGTGTCCTGAAAATCGATGTAGACAAAAATGAGGCTGTAGCCAATCTGTATCGGATTCAATCCGTTCCGACATTGATCATTTTCAAGAAAGGTGAAATAGTCTGGCGTACTTCCGGTGTTGTGGAGAAAAGAGTTCTCCTAGAACAAATACAGAAGTTTAAAAATTAGTATATAGCAGAAATATATTACAAAATCGGCATGTGTAGACGATACTTTGGTGTTCGTTTCACACATGCCGATTTGTTTATTTTATCAATTCGTTGTTTCCTTTAAAATAGGAAAACCCATCAACTTTGATGTTCCCCAAGTAGCAGCAGTTGTATCCTTATTAAACTCTTTAATATAATTCAGACGAATATACAAAACGTCTTGATTATCTGCTTTTTCTTTCGACTTCAACATTTCAATAGCACTTCCTGCTCTAAATACATAGTTCAAAGTATTAGTACCTACAGTACCCTTTCCGTCAGCCTGCTTAACAACACGCAAAAAGAAATCGTACACTCTCTTTCCTTCCACTTCTTTTGGTGTTTGAGATGGATCATATTGTAACTCATACATATTCTTTTGATCCGACGATATATTGGGATGGCTAGAACTTAAGAAAAGATAATTTTTTACTGTACCACAACCATAACCTGTACCATCAGAACTGATCACAGAGGCATCCATAGTTGTAATTTCATTTTTTCTAATATCTGCCGTATCAACAGTTGTCACCAACAAACCTTCGTCCAGCTTATTATAACCAGCCACTGTTGCTGTCAAATATTTATTTGTTCCACTGTTCATTGGATCATCATAGTTTATAGTATAAGGAAAAACTATACAATCCCCTGTAGTCAATGATTCAAATTGAGGAGAATAAAGTGCCGTATAATCATTCACATAAGCTAAATTCTTCATGGCTTCCATTGAAAAATCAACCACTCCGATTGCCGCTCCCGATTGTTCATTATTTCCCCCGTCCAAACAAGAGGTGAATAAAAGTGCAGCCATAGCCATCACCCCTAAAAACTTTAGTTTCTTCATTTCTGTTTTTTTATTTTTATGTTATTAGTATTTGTTTCTTATTCGATTAAAAACCTAACCGGAAGCCGGCCTGCAGATTTACATTAAATGGTTTCTCAGAACGAACGGTTTCGATGGAACTTCCGTTATCGAAGTAATAATCCGCTCCCACTTCAGCATAAAGGCTTACGAAACGGAGCAGCGGATAACTGACACCGGCACGGGCATTAACAGACCACATCCATTCTTTCATCCGGATATGTTCAGATTCTTTTTCGTATAATTCCTTATGCATATACTTTTTCGTAACCAATTTACCAGACACATTCACTTCTGTCATGACTCCTGCAGCAGCATACACCTGGAAACGTTTCCACTCTGCTATTTTATAAGACAAAGACAACGGTACACCTATAAAATGGAGCTTTTGACTCGTTTTATTATGATAGGTATCGGTTGTTTCCCAAGAAGAAGACAATAAAGAATAATTCAGACCGGTAACTAAAGCAAACCGATTATTCAAAGAATAACTTACCGACATACCCACAGAAACCGGTGTCTTATGCTTCACGTTCGTTCTTCGAGTTGAATTCTCAAAATTAGCAGAATTCAGGAATAACAACTCCTGATCTGTCAACGATGTATTCTTCAAGACATATGTATTCAACGAATTACTTGTCCCTGTAGTAACACTACCGCCTCCCATTCCGAATCCCCAACGACGCGGAGAAACAGTCTTCTCTTTCTTACCTGCCGGAGCAACGTCTGCTACCAACGAACGGGTATCATTAGCAGAACCTACTTCCGGATGACCCTGTACAACATCTTCTGTTTCAACCACATCAGTTTCATCCGAATGTATTATTACTTCTGCTTTCTCCTCCATATCATCATCTGAAGAAATAACAGCAGGTTCAGTATCGGCAACCTTTACAGGCGCCTTATATGTTTCACGCACCACCGGTTGTTGCACTTTAGCTATCGGTGTTGCAGGTATTTGCTCTTCTACAGGCTGTATGGCAGTAACCGGTACTTCCGACTCTTTTGCCAGCTCTGTTTCCATTTTCTTTGTTTCCTGTTCGATCCTGTCAGCAACCGGAGGTGGCTCCTTCTCTGATCTGAACAAATAAACGCCACTTGTTATCATCAACAGCGAAACAACCGCTGCCGCAGCCCAATAGCGCAAAGTCCGGCGGAAAGGTACCGGTGCTTTACCCGGCAAGCGATCGGCTATAGCCTCCCAGTCGCCCGGCATTGTCTCCTCCTCAAAATCATACAATTTCGAGCGGAACAAATCATCTATTGTATCTCTTTCCTTTTCCATTCTTTCCTCTTAATACAAAGCGTTAATCCTCTTTTGCAACATCTGTTTGGCGCGCGTGAACTGTGAACGTGACGTACTCTCCGTTATATTCAGCATATCACTGATCTCCTTATGCGAATATCCTTCGATCGCGAACAAGTTGAATACAGTACGAAAACCTGCCGGTAACTCCTGCACCAGCTTCATCAACTCCGCCGCCGACATATCCGAGATAACGGAACCAGCCGGCTGTATCAATTCAGCCGTGTTATCCAGGTCTGTCGATTCGCGCAACACATCTGATTTACGCAAATACTCCAATGCACAATTTACAAAGATCTTACGCATCCATCCCTCAAATGAACCAGTTCCCGAAAAAGAGTCCATACTGGTAAAAACTTTCACGAATCCATCCTGCAACAAATCGCGGGCAGTCTCCCTGTCGTTCACATAACGCAGACAAACTCCCATCATCCTGCGGGAATACCTCTCGTAAAGCTCTTTCTGAGCCAGCCTGTCCCCCTTCCTACAACCATTTATCAGTTGTGACTCGTCCATTACAAATATAATGATGTTATTCTCGTGCAAAACGCTGCATGTTTCATGAACTTTTTTTCATAAAAGAGGCGGACACATAGATCCGCCCCATACAGGTATGCTTTGCAAAGATAAGATGTTCTGCTGAATTTTCGTGTTAACGAAATACAGACTGCTTAATTTTTTTTCGCAGGACTGACCGGACAACCGGCACCGTCGTCTACCGGCACTGCTTCCATGCCTATCTTTTTAAAGGCTGAAGCTAATTTCGTTTTCGATGTCTTATCCGTCTTGTAAGTGACCTCTACCGTACGGGTTGTCAGGTCGCACTTCATATCGGTCACCCCCTTTTCGAACGAGATATTCTTTTCTACCTTTTTCTGGCAATTGGCACATTCCATCCCTTCCACGAAGAAAGTAACTGTGTCCTTTTTCTTTTTTGCATCTTGTGCATAGGCCGAAGAAAAAGTAAATACGGCGCAGATTAATGCTACTACAAACTGTTTCATAATGTATCTGTATTAATTGGTAAATAATTCATCTGTAATTTAATCGCGACTGATGTTGAATCGCAGGCCGGCATATATTTTCCGTCCGTGAACCGGTCCCCAGACCATCGAACCGTCGAAGTTCTCCCCTCTCGGATTTCCGGCGTCTATAATAGGATGGGATTGTTTATAATCAAACAGGTTCTCCGCACCTAGATAAACAGACCATCTGCGAAAATACTTTGTAATTTGCGCATTCACAACTGTATATGCGTTAAAGTTGGGGTCCCACAGCGGATTTGTCACATCCGGTGTCGGCATCCGGCCTCCTCCGTTGAACTGGCCGGTCAGGTCGAACTGCCATTTCTTCAACGGTGTTTGATAGGAAGCGGTCAGCAGCCCCTTGTAATCGCTGACCAGCGGCTTCTTCAATCGCTGCGTTACTCCTGCAGCATTCCGGTAATCGGTTTTTGCATCCGTATAACGGTATGCGGCTGTCAGGGTAAATCCGCGGAAGAAAGGATAGGTAGCCTCTACCTGAAAACTGTTCGAATAAGATTTACCGTCCAGGTTATAAAAGCTCACGGCATGAGGATCGCTGTCCATATCGATTACGACCTGTTTCCGGAAATCAGTGTAATACCATTCTCCGTTAAGCGTCAGTTCTTTGCCGAACAACGGGATGTAGAAAGCCAGATTGACTCCCGTATTCCAGGCTTCTTCCTGATCCAGATTGTCGGCAATATTCATTTTACGGCTACTCGACAGCAGGAAGTTATTCTCTGCAAGTATATTCGCCGTACGGAATCCTTTACCGGCAGAAGCACGAACATGGAACCAGTCGAACGGGTTATACTTAACATGTACGCGAGGCGTGACAAAGAAGTCATACAAAGAGCTGTAATCAGCCCGGATACCACCCAACACAATCAACTTGTCATTCAGATTATACGTATATTGCACATAAGCTCCCGGCACCACTTCCGTCCGGTCAAAAACATTACGCACTCCATTCTGCAACAGGTTTTCATCGAAACCGTCATAATTCATACTCAGACCGGTACTCAGGCTATGCGCCGGAGAAAACTCTTTCTCGTAAAGCAGGCTCGCATACACATTGTTCTGATACACATTGTAAGGAGTACGGTCATACATGGATTTCTGCTCATGGTAGGAACCCGAGAGGATCAATGCTACACTTTCCACTTTCTCCTTGTCGATAATATAGGCTTGTTTTGTATACAGTTCCGCCCGGTTCGTATTCAGATGCACCTTGTAAGGATCGGTAAAATCATGATGTTTGGTAGCTTGTCCCCCTGTACGGCTTTCGTGCAGATAACGGACACCATACTGGGCGACGTAATTATCCAGTTTATGATACCAGCGGTTCATCAGGTTGACCTGTTCCCGCAACGGCGTATCCAGGAAACCGTCGTCATTGCCGTCATGCTGCTTCTTATCATTTGAATAATGCACCAGCAAACCGGTAGAGACCTTGTCATTGATATGCCAGGAAGCATCCGCATTCCCCTCATAACGACCTGCATCACTACCGAACAGGTTCACGGAAAAGATATCTGCCGTCGGCGGTTTCTTAAATTCCACATTGATCTGACCCGCCAATGCCTCATAGCCATTCTTTACGGAAGAAGTCCCTTTAGAAACCTGGATACTTTCCATCCAGGCACCAGGCACATAATCCAGTCCGTAAAGAGAAGCAGCCCCGCGGAAATTCGGATAATTCTCGGTCAGCATCTGAACATAAGTTCCTGCCAGTCCCAACAATTTGATTTGCCGTGCTCCGGTTGCCGCATCCGCATAGGAGACATCGACGGACGGGTTTGTCTCGAAACTTTCAGCCAGGTTACAACAGGCTGCACGGCACAGTTCGTCGTACGTGATCTTCTGCGTCTGCAGGACACTGGTTCTTGAAGCGATCGTACCCATCTTGCGTTCGCTGATCACGACCTCTTCCAGGGTAACTTCCCCTTTCAGCTTTATCTTCAAAGGCTCGTCTACATTCGTAACCGATAAGATAAAAGTCTCATAACCGATATAACTTACGACCAGTTTATTCGCGCCTTCCCTTGTTTTCAGTTTGAAAGCACCGTCTACATCGGTCGTCGTCCCTTGCTGGGTTCCTTCCCAATAGACATTCGCTCCGATTATCGGCTGGTCATTATCATCAAATACATGCCCTTTTACATCTTTCGCCTGGGCAGAGAGGGCGAAGAATAGTATAAATAGAGTAATATAGAGTTGTTTCAACATTGCTTTACATTTTGATTCAGTAATAAGGTATACCCAAGATTGCAATCCTGCTTATGAAAGACTACATGATCCTAAGTAAAAGGTTTTGCCATAAGCATGGCAGAGCTTTGCCATCATATTGGCACTGTTCTGCCATCATATTGGCACTGTTCTGCCATCGTATTGGCACTGTTCTGCCACGAGCATGGCAGAGTATTGCCAACAGCATGACACAGTTGTGACATTACGGAAAGGTTATCAGGATGATCTAAATCAAAAGTGAAGTAAGCAAATACAGGTAGACACGCGGACAGACCACAGGCGGTCCATCCTGCTCCTGTGAAATGTATTCTTTCAGGAAAGGAACCGGAACCAGTGAGGCTAACGGAGAAGCAAACGACAAAAGGTCGGTCACTGCCGGTTGTAATTCTACTATCGGATTATTGGAACTGCTCCAATCGAAGCTGATCCGCTCCATGTGACAGCAGTCTTCTTCGCAGCAACCGGAGTCGCATGCCGAAACCTCATCCGCAGTGCTGCAACAGTTATGCTCGTGCACATCACAACATGTATCGTTCAGCAATACGGCTACCCCTTCCGTGCGGCAATCGCCACAGCAATAGGTAATCAGGTTCACCCCGGCACCTCCATAAAAAATAAGAGACGCCAAAAAGACGATAAACAGATATGTGACAGCATTTTTCATTCAACGCAAAGATAGTGCTTTCACATATCCACTCCTAATCGTTAATATTATTTAGGAAATTTGGATAAGTAATAATAGGTTTCCGGAGAAGGCAGCCCTTCTATATGGTAGCGGGTAGATGCTGAAACACTGAAACTGTAACCTCTCTCCTCATTCGCTCCTACAGGAAGATACAAAACAGTATCCCTGACTCCTGTTGCCAGCATGGATTTGGCAGATGCCGTATCGATCGAATCCGTCAACGAATAATAAACAGTATAGGTAAGATCCTCCTTTTCCTCCGCCGGTTTCTGCCAGGATAATTTCAATTCATCTCCCTCCCGTTCCACACGGATATCACCAGGTGAAGCGGGAATACGATCATTCAACCAGGTCAGCGGTACTAATTGCGCCGGATATTTATAGTAATTATCTTTCAGTTCATCATACAGTCCCTTCGTATTATCCAGCACATTCGCGCAACGGAAAAAAGCAGCTCCCGCACCTCCGTAATAACGGCTGTAGTCTATCTGGTCGGTAATGTCATTGACTGTCCAGTCCGCTTCCGACTTATCCATCCGGTAAGCCCCCAATCCCGGAACGACCAGGCGTCCGTTGCAATTCTCCACCCAGTTGTCGACAAAAGGGAAAAAGTTGTCATGCAGATAGTACATCATCGGTACGATCATATCCTGTTTTCCTTTCTGCATCCACATTTTAGGGTCTTGGAAAACACTTTCATACGCGGTCCATCCGGCATTGGGGACCCGTTCGATACGATTGTATTTACCCAGTGGCGAACTGCTGACCTGCACCCAGGGCTTTGCCGCTTTTACCCAGTCGTAAATGCGATAGACCATCTTATTGATATTCTCACGCCGCCAATCAGCCAGTCGGGCCGATTTCCCATATTTCTTATGGACTGCTTTGTCCGGAAAACTCTTTGCCTGTTCAGGATAACGGATATAATCGAACTGGATGCCATCGATATCGTATCCGTTTACCAACTCTTTTACCATTGATAATATATAATCGGCAGTCTCCGGCACTCCGGGATCGAGATACCATTCACCGTTATGCCGTTTGCAGAGTTTCGGTTTACGTTTCACAACGGAAAGTTTTCCCTGTTCCTTGACCGTCTTGTCCGTACCGACAGGAAATGTGACAAACCAGGCATGACACTCCATTCCACGCTTGTGACATTCTTCTATCGCAAAAGCCAGCGGATCGTATCCGGGCATTGTGCCGTATTTACCTGAGAATGTTTTCGAAGCCGGTTCAATAGCCGAACGGTAAATAACGTCCCCCCGCAGGCGGACCTGCAAAAAGACAGCATTGAAATTCGCATCGGCGAGCCGGTCCAGGATAGTACATAGTTCCTGTTGCTGGGCTTTCCTGCCGGCTTCGGTTGTCGCCGGTCTTTTGGGCCAGTCCAGTCCATAAACGGTAGTCAGCCAAACCGCACGTATCTCATGTTTCGGAGATTCTACTGCACGGACAGCTCCTATTATCAATAAAAATACAGGTAATAACAACAAAACTTTCTTCATACCACTCCCTCTACGATATTATTTGGGGGACAAAAATAATACATCTATGCATGATACATAGATGTATTACCTATTATTTTTCTGCTAATTAGCTTAAATAGCAGACCTTATTTTCCTACTTCTGACAGGTAGCGTTCAGCTTCAATGGCTGCCTTACAACCACTGCCTGCTGCGGTAATCGCCTGACGATAGTGCGGATCTGCCACATCACCGGCAGCAAAGACTCCGGGAACTTTTGTACGCGGTGTGTCGGGGATTGTTTTGATATAACCGATTTCATCCGTTTCCAGCCACGGTTTGAATATATCAGAGTTCGGTTTGTGTCCGATAGCCAGGAAAAAGCCGTCGATAGCAATATCCACTTTTTCTTCGTCCGGTTCACCCATACGTTTTACCAGGTGGGCACCTTCCACACCGTTTTCACCAAACAGGCCGATTGTATTATGTTCAAACAGCACCATAATATTCGGCGTATTGAACACACGTTCCTGCATCACTTTCGAAGCACGCAGATACGATTTACGCACGATCAGATAGACCTGTTTAGCCAATCCTGCCAGGTAAATAGCTTCTTCACAAGCTGTATCGCCGCCACCGACTACTGCTACCACTTTCTTACGATAGAAGAAACCGTCGCAGGTCGCACAGGCAGAAACACCCATTCCGGCATATTTATGTTCGTCGGGAATACCCAGGTATTTGGCAGTTGCACCAGTGGCGATGATCAATGTTTCTGTTTCGATCACCTTCTCACCGTCGATCGTTATTTTGTAAGGAGCTGCGGAAAGATCAGTCGCCGTAGCAATACCGAAACGGATATCGGCACCGAAACGCAGAGCCTGCTGTTTCAGGTCTTCCATTAACTCCGGACCAGTGATACCTTCAGGATATCCCGGGAAATTTTCTACTTCCGTAGTTGTTGTCAACTGGCCGCCCGGTTGAATGCCTTCGTATAAGACGGGAGACAGATTAGCACGTGATGCATAGATAGCTGCTGTATATCCAGCAGGACCGGAACCTATAATCAGGCAACGAACCTTTTCATTTATTGAATCGCTCATAGTTTTTATGTTAATTGAATAGATACTAGAAACTTATTTTATCGCTTATATTTTAACGCAGGTCGATCACTTCGGCATCCGGATAATCGCTTTCCTTAAAAACAAAAAAGTCATCCGGTTGGTTTACCCCCGTCTTCAAATTACTGATATGAATCGTACTACTGATGCCATTCTTTGCCTCAACCTTGATCTTCGCCGGAAAATTGGACGACTTCTCGATCTGCAGTTCGACCTTCAGGATGTCGCCTTTCTTTTTAGGCGTCAGTTCGATATCATAAGCAGACTTTCCGCTGGAAGCCGTGCTTTCACCGATATATTTGGGGGTAAAACCTTTCTTATACATTCGCAACAACAGAGCCGGATTGGTAAATTGCAGTTCTTCGCCCGTCGGCGTACTGACATTGACTTCTTCGTTACGTTCCACATAAGACCATTGAGTCGTTCCGTCGAACCAGGTAGTCATATCCGGAGTAACCAATGTAAATTTGTCTCCTTTCATATGGATCGCTCCTTCGAAACTCTCGGAGACCTTCTGAACATCCGAACGGGTATTCAATGTAAAGGAGGCAGAAATCCCATTCGAGTTCTCGTAAGCACCGGCAGCCTTATTCAAAATGGAAACGGCATTCTGTGCCCGGCTTGTTATCCGGATACCGAAAAGAAGGCAAGCCAACAATCCGAAAAGAGCAATCGCTCTCCATATCTTTATCTTTTGTTCTCTTTTCATAGGAGTCTACTTTATTAAGAGGTAATAGAGATCTTATTTCAACGAATTCAGCAACTGTTCCAGGTTATATTCATCCTGGATCAATACCTGACGAGCTTTACTTCCTTCAAACGGTCCGACGATACCGGCAGCTTCCAACTGGTCCATCAGACGGCCTGCACGGTTATAACCGATAGCGAACTTACGCTGGATCAGCGATGTCGATCCCTGCTGCTGGATTACGATCAGACGGGCTGCCTCATCGAACAACGGGTCACGATCGGACAGATCGACTGCTCCCGGAGCTTTGTCTTCACCGCCTTCGCCCACATATTCAGGCAACAGGAAGGCTGTCGCGTATCCAGCCTGGGCTGATATATTGTTGACGATCTGTTCCACTTCCGGCGTATCGACAAAGGCACATTGCACACGATTGGTATCTCCGCCCTGCGAGAACAGCAAGTCACCACGACCGATCAACTGGTTGGCTCCCGGAGCATCGAGGATCGTACGCGAGTCGACCATCTGCATCACACGGAATGCCATACGAGCCGGGAAGTTTGCCTTGATAATACCGGTAATGATATTGGTAGACGGACGCTGCGTGGCAATGATCATATGAATACCGACAGCACGCGCTTTCTGTGCGATACGGGCAATCGGCGTTTCGATTTCTTTACCGGCCTGCATGATCAGGTCACCGAACTCATCGATGATCACTACGATGAACGGCATGAACTTATGTCCTTTTTCCGGATTCAGATGACGGGAAACGAACTTGGCATTATATTCCTTGATGTTACGCACATGGGCTTTCATCAGCAATTCATAACGGTCGTCCATTTCCTTACAAACGGAATTAAGCGTCATGATCACCTTGGTACAATCGGTAATAACGGCTTTGTCGGCATCGGGCAGTTTCGCCAGATAATGACGTTCCAGATCGGAATAGATACCAAATTCCACCATCTTCGGATCGACCAGTACAAACTTCAGTTCCGACGGATGCTTTTTATATAACAAAGAAGTGATCACAGCATTCAAGCCGACTGATTTACCCTGTCCGGTAGCACCCGCCACCAGCAGGTGAGGCATCTTACAGAGGTCGAACATGAAAATCTCATTCGTAATGGTCTTTCCCAAAACGACCGGCAGGTCATATTTGGACTCCTGGAATTTACGTGAAGCGACCACCGACTGCATGGATACGATCTGCGGGTCTTTGTTCGGCACCTCGATACCGATCGTTCCTTTACCCGGCATCGGGGCTATGATACGGATACCCAAAGCCGACAGGTTCAGGGCAATATCGTCTTCCAAGTTCTTGATCTTCGAGATACGGACACCTGTATCCGGAATTACTTCGTACAACGTAATAGTCGGACCAACAGTCGCTTTAATAGAGGCAATACTGATACCGAAACTTTCCAATGTCTGTTTGATTCGTTTCTGGTTCGCCATCTGTTCGTCCATATCGACCTGATGATCGCTTACATCATATTTCTTCAACAGCTCGATCGGCGGATTGCGGAAGTTGGACAAATCCAGTTTCGGGTCGTAATCGCCCAAAGCAGAGGCATCATACACTTCGTCGTCACCGGTCGGAACCTCGACTGTAAAGCGAAGATCGCCAGGGAGGTCTTCCGGATCATCCGGCTGATTTTCTGCATTCGGAGCTTCATATGCTTCTTCCTCCTGGGGCACTGTCACCTCAAAGGCTTCGTCATTGGAGATGTTTGAATAAGTTTCTGTTTTCGGCTTGCTTTCTTCGTGACGGGCTGTCTCTATTTCTTTTTCCGTATCGAAAACAAAATCTTCTGTTTCCGGTTTCTCGTCCGGTTGTTCCCCGGTCACCCGTTCGGATATATTTTCTTCAACGGTATCTTCTCCACTGTCTTCAGCTTCGTCCGTCTCCTCCGGTTCTTCCGTCTTGTCTCTCTTCAAACGGTTCTTCAGCCACCCGAATGAAAGTACACTTTGCAGGAACGGGATCGTTCTCTTACTGGAAAATATAGCGATGATCAGAAAGACCCCGGCTAACAGCAATATAGTTCCGGGAATACCGACATTTGTAATCATCATCTCCGACAGGTAATATCCATGCTGTCCACCCAGATAAATGAATGTATCTTCATATCCGGAGATAAACACAAAAGCAAAAAACATAGATCCCCAAATCAGCATGGCTGCACAAAACAAGAATCGCTTTAACAGCGATACGCGGCGCAAGTTCATGAGTTTAGCTCCAACCGATCCCAAAAAGAACAGGATCATAAAAGAAGAGATCCCGAACCAGCGGTTCATCAGCAGGTCCGCCAGGACGGCCCCCCTCACTCCGGTCCAGTTCTCGACCGACCCTCTGTTCGTCAGCAGATCCGTTAACGGGACGTTTTCTATTTTACTCTGATCGGCACCTCCTGTAAAGAAGAAGGAAATCAATGCTAATCCGATATAAATAGTTATAATTGCGATTACCAATCCGGTGATGAAGCGGGTACGTTCATTGGTGAAAAACATTTTCATCATCGCGAATTTACCCGGTCCGTTGTTACTATTTTGTTTTGTTGTAGTTGCTTTCTTTGCCATATAAAATCCTCGTTAACCGATATCCGAATATATCCGGTATATCTTTTTTATAACTTGCAAATATACAAGATTATCTCCAAACTGCCACGTAAAAAATATTTTATTCCCGATTGGTTTCTTTCGGGCAACCTTAAAATAAAAAAGAGAGGTTACGCCCAAAAAAATGACGCAACCTCTTATTTTCTCAACTTCTAATCAGGGATCAGTTCAATAAACATACAATTTAGAAGCTTCATCCCAGGACATCTTTCCCGGTCTTCCCATCCAGTAATGCAAATCCAGATTACAGAAGTCGTTATTCTTTTTCATCTCTTCTTTCAAAATACGCTTATAAGCCTGTTTTTTGAAATCGTACTTTGCATCTGTAGCCAGGTTTACCATCTCGTCCGGGTCAGTCTGCAGGTTGAACAACTGTTCCGTAATGACACCATCCACGTTATAAATGATATATTTCCAGCCATCCTTCACCAAAGCTCTCTGGAAACTATTATAGGCAAGGAACAACTGATCTCTATGCTTGGTTGCTCCATGCAGAACCGGAAGCAGCGATTTTCCTGTAACAGATGGTGCTGGCTGAATATGCAGCAAATCGCAAAGCGTAGGATAAATATCATACAAATAACAATCGACGTCCTTACTCGTTCCTTTCTCCATACCAGGGATAATCATTGCCATGGGGACACTGATACTATGTTCATATAAATTCTGCTTACCCAAAAGCCCATGACGACCGACAGCCAAACCATTATCGGAAGCAAAGACAATAATCGTATTTTCCAACTCTCCTTTTTCCCGCAAGGTATTCATAATACGACCGATTTGTGTATCGACTTCGCTAATCATGCCATAATAGTCAGCCAAATCCTTCTTCATCATAGCTTCTGTCCGGGGGAAAGGTAATAAGACCTCATCACGGATTTTTAATTCTCCATTATCAAACGGATGCTGTGGCAGGAAATTAACGGGCAATTCCACGTCTTCCGGATTATAGTGATGTCCATATTCCGGATGCTTCATACGCGGATCGTGCGGCGAAGTAAAAGCGACAAAGGCAAAGAATGGTTTGTCATTCTTCTTTCTTTTATTCAGAAAATCAACAGCGGCATCGGCAAACATCTCGGAAGAGAATTTATCTCCAACAAAAGGTTTGTCGTATTTTCCTTCCGGGTCATAATGGTTCAAACGGGGAGCGACATGCCCATTCGTTTTATATGAATGCATTCCTCCGAAAAAGATGTTTTCTCCCTGGGCGAATGAACGATTAAAAGCCAATCGGTCAGCATGCCATTTTCCGGTAGCAAATGTTTCGTATCCATTCGAACGCAATAACTCCGGCAATGTGACATGTTGTTCCGGAATCACAGCTCCATCACCACTCACTTCATAGACGCCTCGACCTGTCATAATCATGGCACGACTAGGCATAGATAAGGCTCCTCCCAACGAACCGTTCGTATAGGTATGCGTAAAGGAAATACCTTGATTGACTATATTGTCAATATTAGGTGATACGACCTGACTATTGCCATAGGCATGAATGCAGGTCTTCTGCATATCATCGACAAGGATAAACAGCACATTCTTTGCCTCTTTTCCCTTTGCCCACGCCGAGCAACTCAATGTAGCCAAAGCGGCTACAGAATAAAGAATCTTTCTCATAATTGATTACCAACCTGGATTTTGTTTTAAATTTTCATTAATAACCAGTTCTTCTGTCGGAAGCGGGAAGTAGTAATGTTTAGATTCATCAAATTTACGTCCATTCGGCAAAATATTCCAATATGGCAGAATAAATCCTTCACTATCCACATCAATATGTTTACCAATGACGACTGAGGGATACTGAGACTGAACAAATTTCATTCCACGAACCGTCTTTTCCAACAATTTACCCGCTTTCCATCTCATCAAATCATCATATCGCATATTTTCCAAAGCAAATTCTACACGCCTCTCCCTTCTAATCTCGTCTATCAGTACCGGCAAAGAAGGAAAATCAGACATCGGGTCTTTCACCAATTGATCAATAACCATATCCGGCATTCCCGCACGTTTACGCAACAAATTCACTGAAATATCCAAATCTGATTGTGTACATTCACCTAATTCAGCCTTTGCCTCCGCATAAATCAATAAAGCCTCTGCATAACGGAATATAGGAGCATCCAAAATACCATTCTGATAGCGCAGATATTCTGCAGGATCGTCTACCCAGTATTTTATTATTTGATAACCGGTAGGAATATTTGAAGTAGAAATATTCGACCCAGGAATAGCAGGAATTTTCGTATCACGCTGTAAATCTTGCCCTGGATAACAAATAGTCTGACACAAACGAGGATCACGATGCAACATTTCTGCTTGAATACTATCATGTCCTAGAAAATGTTCTTTACAAAGAGATATGGGTTTCCCGCATTCACAAAGATAAGCATCAACCAACGATTTGGCCACACTAAAACCTAAAGTAGATTCCCCACCTTCCAGTAGGTTACTTGTTCTATTACCTAATAACCCTTCTTCATACACCTTATAATAAATCATTTCCTGATTATCTTTCAAGTCTAAGGTACAGAAAAGTGTTCGATAATCCAATTCCGGATTTCCAGTATTATAAATCCGATAATTTCCATCTTGCATTAATATCTGACTTGCATTGACTGCTTCTTTCAAAAATTTATTCGGATTATCTATTTGATGATATTTACGAAATGTACCTTCATGTAAGCAAATTCTTGCTTTCAATATCAATGCAACATCCCGATTAATACGGCCAGAAACTGCATTTTTCTTAGTAGGTAATTTATCTATTGCCCAGTCAATACATGCCAATACCGAATCCACGACTTCCACCCGCGGGGTCCTTGTCCCAAACAACTCTTCCGACTCCGTTGTCAAATCTTTCATCAACCAAGGCACATCTCCATATCGCTTCACTTTTTCAAAATAATCCCAAGCTTTAAAGAAATAAACCTCAGCTGCATAACGATCTTTTTCCTCCTGGCTAATCTCAGCTTGTTGATAGCGAGCCAAAAAATAATTACATTTCCGAATAAAGGTCCAATTCCACTCAGTTTCATTAGAACTCTCCGGTACTATATGTTCTCCGGCAGCGACTTTGTCATAGTCTTGAGGAGCCATATTATCACTCTGATTATCGCCTGATAACAATGGACTTCTTTCATGTCCCGTGCCGTGTCCTTTTATATATGTATATAAGCCATTACAATACAACTCCATATCCCGTGCCGAATGCCAAAAGTTCTGATCACTAATATCAGTTGTAGGAAAACGATCCATAAAATCATCATTACAAGCAACCAATGTTGCTAACATGATGCTACCTGCCAGTAATATTTTAATTGATTTCATATTGCTCTAAATTATAATGATAACTGTAAACCGAATAACATTGAACGTTGTAGTGGATAGAACTCACCCACTTTACCCACTTCTGAACTTGAATTTTTATCATCTACATTACCAATAAGTTCCGGATCAAAATTTCCTCTCATATTAGTAATTTCAAACAAGTTCTGACCTGAAAAGTAAACACGAACTTTATTCAATCTGATTTTTTGAGTAATCGATGAAGGAATTGTATATCCAATTGTAAAGTTTTTCAAACGAGCGTAAGCACCACTTTGCAAATAACGAGTCTGTGTTCTCACATTATAACTCATCGAAGAAGCTTTCCACATAGGATAAAATGCTCCCGGATTATCTTCTCTCCATGCATTTTTATATACTTCATAGGTACCAACTGCATTCGCATTATTAATATGTCCCCAAAAATAATTACCTATCGGGAAAAAATCACGTTTTCCAATACCTTGAATAAAAATATTACAATCAAAACCTTTCCACGCAAGATTAGCTGTTATACCAAATTGATAACGTGGTGTCGTATTTCCAATCACCTTTGTATCACCCGGATTATCTACCGTTTTATCACCCCAGTCTATTACCTTATCACCATTCAGATCCGCATAGTGTGTATCACCAGGCCCCCACTTATCTCCATTTCCCAATTTACTTTGGTTGGCAGCTGCTGCCACCTCTTCTTTCGACTGAAAGATTCCGACAGTTTCATATCCCCAAATCTCACCGATCTTTTTTCCTACATAGTAATTATCATACAACTTACTTGGGTTATTATCAAATTTCGTGATTTCACTTTGATAATCAGACAAAATTAAACCCAAATCATAAGAAAAACCATTAGCCAACTGATCACGCCAATTAACAGACAGTTCCCAACCATAAGTTTTCATATCTGCATTATTTCGTCTAGGAACATCCGTTCCCAAAATGGAAGGAAGCTTATCTCCCTCAGTCAACATATTAATCGTTTTTCTATTAAACCAATCAAAACTTGCACTCAAACGATTTAATACAGTTACATCAACACCCAAGTTTAAGGACTTTACAGTTTCCCAAGTCAAATCCGGAGAAACCAATCCAGGAGCAGCCACAGAAATAGGTAAAGAGCCATTGATTATAAAAGAAGTTTGCTGTGTTACCCCAAAAGTTGAGATATAAGGATAATAGCCATTAACATTCTGGTTTCCCAAACTACCATAATTAGCTCTCACTTTCAAATCATTCAGCCAAGAGTGCGTAGATTCCATAAAGGCTTCTGAAGAAATACGCCATCCTACAGAAAATGAAGGGAAGAAACCGTAGCGAGAATTATGAGGAAATTTAGAAGTACCATCATAACGACCATTCATCTCAAACAAATATTTATTCATATAATCATATTTCAGACGCATAAACACACCACGAATAGCCCAACTATATTCTTCATCTTTTGTCGTAACTTTGCCTGTACCTAAACTGACAGAAGGAATATCACTGGAAACCAGTTCTTCTTTTTGAGTATAATCCTTTCGATAAGTTTCCCACTCCTGATTAAAACCAGCCAATACTGTAATATTGTGTTTATCATTAATCGAAGTCATATATTCTCCATATATATTTGCTGCAAAATAATTGCTTCGTGCGTTTTGAGCAAGAATAGAAGAAGGGAAAGTTGCGCTATTCTGTGTAGTCCAGGAATCACGTATATAATCAAATTCCTTTTGTATATCTTTTTTTCTGTCATTAGTTGCTCTATAACTAAAGTCTCCCTTTAATTTCAAACCTTTCACAACATCCCATTCCACATTACCCATTAATAGAGTTAAATCATTGTTAGTTACATTTCTAGAACCGCTAGTCAAGAAATTATAAAAGTGCTCAGTCGGAACACCTCCCCCAACAGGAGAATCTTCAGGTGTTGTAATAGGGAATAATATCTGCGGTTCACCACGAGTCATTTGCTCCCACCAATTAGTACCTTTTGTGGAATACGCATGAGGAGCATCATAAACAGTATGTGTATAAGCTGCCTTGAAACCAACACGAACTGTCGGAGTTAAATCAGCAGAAATATTACTTAGAAAATTATATCTTTTGAATATATCAGTCGCATCCTTAAACATCCCTTCTTGATTCATATAACCAGCAGAAGCATAAAAACGAATAGCCTTACTTCCTCCACTAATATTTACAGTATGTTTATGAGTAGGAGCCCATTTTTGAAGCATCTGCTTATAGTTATTATTATTCGAGTTCCAAAATATTTTACCATTCTCCATCATATGGTAAACAGGATTATTAACAGGGTCATTATAATAATCTTTCACCCACTGAACCTGTTCTGCTGAGTATTTATCTTTTCCTGTATTGTTAAATGAAGATTCATTCATTGCATCCATATAATCAGGAGCGCTCAACATATCTGGTAAATAGGTATGTGTATTTAATTGAATACTACCAGAATACTCAATAACCGGCTTACGATCAGTCTTCCCTTTTTTAGTTGTAATCAAAATGACACCAAACGCACCACGTGCACCATAAATCGCCGCAGAAGAAGCATCCTTCAAAACCGATACGCTTTCCACATCCTCCGGATTGACCATATTCATATTCATCTGAACTCCATCAACCATCACCAACGGAGAACTTCCCTCTCCACTGATTGAAGCCAAACCACGAATGTTCATAGTTGCTTCCGCATTAGGATCACCTCCATTAAAAGATATATTCAAATTAGGAACTACACCTTGAAGGCCCTGTCCCAAATTCGTAATCGGCCGATTTTCCAACACCTTGGAAGTTACCTGTGAAACAGCCCCTGTCAGGTTCACCTTCTTTTGTGTTCCATAACCGACAACCACAACTTCCTCCAAGGTTTCTGAATCTTCTTTCAATGTTATTGACAAGTTTTGTTTATTAGCAACAACTACTTCCTCAGTCTTATAACCAATATAAGAAACCACTAAAATTGCATTGGGAGTAACTTCCAAAAAGAATTTTCCGTCTATATCTGTAATAATACCATTCATTGTTCCCTTTTCCACTACATTGGCACCAATGATAGGTTCTCCCGTAGGATCAAAAACAACGCCTTCGATCTTCACTTTATTTTGCTGTACAATAGACTCTTCCTGCTTTGACAATATAATGTAATTATTGACAAACTCATATTTCAAGCCATGTCCGTTCAATGCCTCATTCAGTAAATCAGCAACCTGTGCTTTCTTTTTCGTTAATGACAAATCGAAATTCGAACGGACACCGCTCGTACTATATACGACAAGATAATCTGTCTGTTTCTCTATTTCCTTAAACAGTTCTTCTATCGAAAGCTTATTCGATTTCAACTCGATGGTAACATTCTGTGCATCAGTATTCAAAGCAAACAGCTGGCACACAAATACAAACAGGATAAAAAAAGATAGTTTCATAATTCTGAATGCCTTTTGATATTTTTTTAGACACAAGAGATGCGTTAACAAAGGATTTATTTTCATATCTTTGTTTTGTTAAGTAAATACTAATTTTCTGAACACAAATGGTTTTACTTTTCACAAAATCGGTGGATACGCCAATATCTGCCGATTTTTTTTAATCTTTCATGGCCCCATACATACTACATTTAAAGGTTAATAATCTGTTTTTACTTGCTCAATACTATCTGATTCAAATCATCATTCTTTTTAATCTTAAACTTATGTATTCGTTGAATCAGAGAGAGAATCTCCATCACCCCATCCCGTTGACGGAATTTCCCGACATATTCATAATTCAATATTTCCGGATCTTTCACAATTATCTTCACATCGTAATACAATTCCAGCTTTTCTATTATACTTCCCAGCTTCTGTCTTTTGAAAGTATAGATACCTTCACGCCATAACAAATCGTCCGGATCCATTGTGGAAAGTTTGAATTGTTTGCCCTCTTGTATCAAATATTGTTCCGGAGACAACACAACACCTTCCGTTTCTGAAGACGGGAAGTAGGCTTTTACTTTTCCTTCTTGAAGATAAACACTGGTATAATCGCTTGTAGGATAACTGAACACATTAAACTGGGTTCCCAAAGCTTTTACATCAATTGTTCGGGTTGATACGATGAAAGGGACTTTTTCATTTTTGGCTACATTAAAGAATCCTTCTCCCGATAAAAAGACCTTTCGCTCTTTCTCAAAAAATGAAGGATAGGATAATTTGGAGCCTGCATTCAACCAGACTCTCGTTCCGTCAGGCAATGTCAGTTCTGCACGTTGTCCGGCAGGGACTAGCAGTTCCTGTTGAAAAGCAATCAGCTCCTGTTCATCTGATATCTTTCCCGACAAATAGTAAGATGCCAGCATCCATGCAGATACAAAGGCAATCACTATAACGGCAGCATAACGGCTCAATGAAACCAGCCAAACTTTTCTCTTCTGAGAATTCACAAGTCTTTTAAAGTTGCCATATTCCTTATATCCCTGCCGGACATCGGCTTTTTCGGGAACCAATTCCAACAAACTATGTAAGTGCTGATAATCTATTATCTGAGCTTTCAGTTCCGGATTATCATAGGCTTCCTTCAAAAGCAGGTCCTGTTCCTGTTTCGACAATAGTCCCTGACAATATTTTATGATTCTTTCATCCATTCTTTACGTTCTTTATATAGTAAACGAACAGAAAAAATAATTCCCCTAAAGAAATCTGATTATTTTTCTATTTTCTCAATTTTCACAAGAAAATAAAATAAACAGCAACAGGGGTAAATGGTTTTTCAATTCTTCTCTTAACTTTTTATAGGCAATAGTCATCTGTGCTTCAATGGTTTTGACAGATACATTCAATTCTTCTGCTATCTCTTTCTGCTTTTTCCCTTCCAATTTACTCAATATAAATATTTCCCGACATCGTTCAGGCAGTGTATTAAGTGCTTTTTCTATTATATCCTTTATATTGTCCTCCGAAAGTCCCTCTACATCGAAAGCTTCCAAAGAATCGAACTTCATGCGGAAAGACAAATCAAAATCCTCCTGCATCTTTGAGGTGGCTTCCTGTTCCAAAAGTTTACGCCGCAAATAATCAATACACCTGTTCTTCACTGATGTAAACAAATAGGCAATCACATTTATATGGAAATCAAGCGATTCTCTCTTTTGATAGAAATCCAGAAAAACATCTTGTGTAATGTTCTCCGCTTCTTCTTCAGAAAGGACATAGTCACGTGCAAAGTGCTTGACACGTGAATACCATGTTATATAAAAGTTCTCGAAATCCATTCCTCAATCTCCCTTATACTGTACAGGTTTGCTCAATAATATGCGTAAAAGTACTCATTTGATGGATAAAACAAAATAAGATCACGAATTAAAATCTACTTACTGCCTTCATCAAATCTCACAAAAACTCCATATTTGTCCAGGTAACGACCATGACTATCACAAGCGGGCTGCCATTTTCCCGGAATTTTTCCAACTAACTTTATTGCTTGTTCTTCAAAGAGAAGGTTCGTTTTTTTACTCAATATTTTAGTTTTTTGTATTCGTCCCAATGTGTCAATAGTTAATTCACAAACCACTACCGCTTTCAAGCCGGATCCTTTTAATGCAGCAGGATAATATGTATTTCTTTTAATAAACATATCCAATGCCTCATAACCATCCTTATATTGAACGGGGCCCCAATCCGGCTCCTTATATATTTGAGCAATCTCATGCGTATTGGAAAGAGAAAAATTACCGATAACCAAATAAGATTGGTTTGCCTTATCTATTGTCTTTACAATCCGATACTTTCCTGGTTCATGCTTATATAGAAAAGCGTTGCCATCACAATATCCATGAGAAGGTACAGGATGAGCCATCAAGGTGTAAACAGCATTCTCCGGATAAGTATTCACCCAAGTAGAAGTGATTGTATCATAATACTCAATCTTCACATCATCACCGAAGACAGCTTCTCTGTCCGAATGATTATATATTGTAAAATACACTCTATCCTCTGTTACAGGGAGAACTTCTGCATATAATCTCATTTCAAAGGAACTCTCATCCGGAACCATTGCGACAGAGGACTTATTTACAGTATCCTGTTTGAGTAAATAAGATATCTGCTCCTTATTCCCTTCCTTATGCTGGCACCCCAAGCATGCAATTGCTATTAAATAATAAAAAAGTTTGTTTTTCATCATATAGCAGTCAAATTTTGTATTAAACTATTCTTGTACATCAATAACCGTGCTTCCTGAATACCCTGTAAACTCAGGAGCATACACAGATCGTACAGTCGTTATTCCGGTCTGATAAACTCCCGGACGATCCAGATAGATCTTATATTCTAACTGAACAGTGCCTTTACGAAACTTATCTATAAAAAACTCGATAGAAGAATCTTTTATCACTTGATAATAACTGATATTATCGGAAAAAACATAACCGGATAATTTCTCTTTAGGCTCCATAGAGGCGGCACGGGAATCCGTGATATGTATAAAATCCATGTCTCGGTCAGCCTTCACCGTAAGCTGTACCGTTAATTCATCTCCTACATGCAACTCTGTTTTCGGAGAAACAGTCTTTCCATTCTTACTATAAGTGCGGGTTATTTTTAAACCATTTCCTTTTGCCTTCCGAACCTTTCCCATATCTTCCATATATTGTGCATATACAGCGGCCCATCCCATACCTGCACCGGAACGACAGATCTCTATCTCCCGAACTTCTGCTTCTTTTCCGAAAAACGTATGACTGGCATACCCCAACGTATCGTTAGGAGTCACCACTTCCTTCTCTGCTATTTTTGCTTTTACACGACTGTTTCCGGATATGCTTTTTTTACTGCCGGAAAGAAAAGCATACACCGCATCGGCAGTAGCAACAGATGTCTCCCATACTTGCACCTGTTTCTGTTTCAACAGCCATTGCTTCATTTCATTTATCATGACGGAATCATAGTCTATGCGGGATATGGCCTCGATTGCAGCGACCTGTGTAGGAATACGGTAACTGTTCCAGGAATAGGTTGCTTTAGATGTATCGAAATAACGTCCCATTTCATCTGTAGTCACAGTATATTCTTTTATAGAGCGTACCAGTTCTTTTGCCTTTGCTTGTTTATCAGCCTCATATAGTATGAGAGCTACACGGGCTTTCTCGTAAATCGTATAATCAGATTTCCCGGATTCAAGTTTATCGATCATGTACGAACAGGCCTTTTTTTCAATTTGGGAAGCAGCTTGTTTATCCAGTGCACAGATGTATAAATAATTGATGGATTGTCCGTCCGGCATCAAATCCTTTTTTCCTTTCTTTTCCTCTGCTATCATTTGCCTGTAAGTAGTCATCCAGCGATCAGCTAAATAGTCCAAAGCTTTATCATACATATCTTTCACAGGTTCTACAGATATATTCATCGCTTGCAGTCGGGCAAACATCTCCGCTATTTGGTAGGTAACATGATCATTTCCTCGCATACCTTTATACCAGCTCCATGATCCGTCAGGTAACTGCAATTCACGTAAACGGGAAACAGCCGTCTTATTATCAGCATTGGTATTGAGAATCACATCAGACAAAGAATTGGCATAAAAAGCGGTTGCCCACGATAAAGCATCATCGTTATCCGCCTCAGCAATCACCGGAAGAGCTTGTACGGCATACCATTCCGGATTAGCTGTCAACTCGACTGTCAGTTGCTTACGAATTGCCGTTTTACTATCGTCGTTATACAAACCGTCCAATGCAACCGTTTTATTATCCGTTCCATTCAACTGGACGGATATAGCATCTGTCATCCACTGTTTATCTGACAAAACCGGAAGAAGATGTTGCTCTCCATCACTGAACCCATCAGTCTCGGCAACAATCCGACAAATATAAGCCGAATATTTATCATCCCCTTTCACATCGAACGAAACTGCCATTGTACGATGGGCATCAACATTGAACGTCCGCTTTTGAGTCGATATGACTTCGCGGGTCTCCGGAACTATCAATTCCATCCGGATAATCCCCTGAGCCGTTTTTTCCGAGATATTGGTAATTGTCGTACTGATAACCGCCTCATCATTCACCCGGATAAAACGCGGCATATTTGTTTCCACCATAAATGACTTAACAGCTTTCGCTTTAGCGGTTATAAAACCATAATCCATAGTAGATGTATGAGCAAGCCCCATAAATTTCCATTCAGTCAGCGTTTCCGGAAGCGTAAACGCGATACTGACAACTCCATTCGTATCCGTCCGAAGAGAAGGATAGAAAAATGCAGTTTCTACAAAGTTCTCACGGAGGGGAACATACGGAGAACCATCGTCCAATTCAAGAGGAGATGAAGATTCAGCTATAGCCATCACAGAAGTTCCGTCCCCAAAATCAAAACCATTATCCACCGAGATTTCATCTGCAATCTCAACGTTTGTAGCCTTCTTCATCCGGCTTGTTACTTTTTCCTTGAAACTAAGACCGGCATACGGAACACGCCATAGAGGAACACGCATATAACTAAAGTCATTCCAGCTAAAACCATGTGCAGAACTGGCAGAATAAGGGAAACTGCTATACATCCAGATCGAATGGCCATGAACAATCATATTATGCCGTATGTCAGGCGTAAAACGAGGATAATTCAATCTGAAGTCCCAGTCATTGAGATACAGCTTATCGAGCGATGCATCATAAAGAGTCGCCAGCAAACAGGCATCCGCTGCTTTCTTGGCCGGTGACATTATCCGGAGTTCCCAGGTTTCTTTTCCTCCCGGCAGCAACTTATCACGAAATGTTTTCCATTGCAGTTTGAGTTCCTTCTTCGGACAAGGCCGGGTTATTTTTACTTGCTTGGAATAAAAAACACCCTTACGCATAAAAGCGAAATTAACAGTAATACCATCACCATACTCAGGCTTATACACATAAGAAAACGGACGGATTTCATCAGACAGTGTCATCCTTTCCGAATGGATACGTTTTTTTCCACAAAATACATCGTAAAACAGACAGACATCTTTCTCACTGGTTCCAACATACAAGTTTACAGGTTGTTCTCCATAGAATGTTGTCCCATCTTGATAAAACCATTCCGGCGAAGCGATCGGAAGTCGACGATCAGACAGTGAAAAGAGGACAAAGTCCTGACTCGCCGAGCACAATCTACCCTGTTCATCCATTGCAGCAACTTCCATTCGGTAATTAGCAGCAGGAAGTTTCAATAGCTCGTGGGGGACAAACATTCGCTGGGTTTCAATGGTATCTCGCCAAACTTCATCTCTTTTTCTCCCAGCCTCATCCAAAGAATAAACCACACAGACCGTCTGGCTTTTTACAAGCTGGCCACTCAGATTCGTAGCAAGGATTTCCATGGAGTCACGCTTCTCCCGTGCCACTTTGGAACGTAATCCACGGATACGCAAAGCCAACGATTGTAAGCCTACAGGCAAAGAGAGAGAATTACTTTCCATTTCACCGACTTTATTAATCACCTGGGCCGTCACGTTAAAAGTATAATAACGTCCGGGATCATTCGTATTGAAATCATCCGGTTTACGCAGAAAAACAGGTAATTCAAAACTTCCATCAGCATTTGTCAAAAGTTTTCCGGTCTCCAATATCGTCTCACTACCGGAAATACGCCAAAACTCATTTTGTGAACGAACCGTTTTGTAGCTCAGCTCACATTCTCCTACTGGCACACCGGCAAAGGTTTTAACCTCCCCCGTTACTAATAATGTATCCCCCATTTGATAAGAGGAGCGATACGGATGAAAAATTACATCAAAAGTGGGGCGTTTATATTCATCCACCCGAATATAACGGCTGTCTCCATCTTTCACCGCCAGTTCAAACTCCCCAGGCCGAGCGGTTTCCGGTAATACAAAGTTTCCGGAAAATGAACCTAGACTGTCCGTTGTCAAATTCAGTTTGCCTATTTCCTGTCTGTTCGCATCACGCAGAATAACTTCACTTTCCGTTGCCGGAAGCACATAGGTCGAGTCTCCTTGTTGTCCGTAGACCCATCCTGCCACATAGACTATCTGACCGGGACGATAAAGAGCACGATCCGTAAAAAGAGATATCTTTTTCTGTTCTCCCGGCTTGGTATTTCCATTATATCTATGAACAGAACGTTCCGCATAAGTAATTTCCATATAATCGGCTTCCGGTTTGCGCACATTGATACCCAACCAGTTCTCTTCTTTTGGAGGAACCAGTGTCACGCACCCTTTATTATTGGTCGGATGTGTTTCAATCAACCGGAAACCTCCTCCCTGATCCACACGATAATAAGCAACTTCCGTACCAACCACCGGATGCCCGGTCAGTTTATCGACGACTGTTATTTCCTGTTTCCCATCGGGCAAATCCAATAAAACCGCCTGGAGGGTGGAAACATAAGCTCTTCCGTAAGCAGTATATGCCGGATTACCGTCCGGGATAGACTTAACGACATAAATACCTTCCGTCGGAAACCTGTAATGTACCAATGTATCCGTTTCCTTGTAATCAGGAGTTTCGGCTAACTGATAATGACGGCTATCCACTAACCTGCCATACTTTTTTACAACTGAAGAATGAATTTCTCCACCTGCCAATACACTACTTGTCGGCGTCAAATCCATCCGGTAGAGTTCAACAGTAAAACCCGACAGATTCCGATAATGAATCTTAAAATCAACATCCATTCCGGGATAGGCAAAAGGAATATCTGCATTGAAACGAGGTGTCAGTACCTCAGCAACCTGCTCTTTTAAGTCACGACAGGAAGGCGATTGGGGATATTTCTCTAACCCTGTTTGCGCCGCTTGTAGTTTGGCTACATAATCACCCATCGCATCATAGCGTACAGCCAACTGGTTATACACTTCACCACAAACCGGAGAATCCGCAAACTCGACAGTCCACTGTTTCAGCAAATCGACAACACGCTCCTGTGTCAATCTCAGCTTTTCACCCACTCCTCCCCGACCGACATCATACCCTTCCATATATAACTTATCCAGTAACGACAACAACAGGGCATCTCTCATTCCCTGTTGCTTATAATAGGATATTAAACGGTCATGGATGGCAAGAACTTCTGTTTCTATTTTTGTCCTCAACGCCGGATCAACGATCCAATATCCTTTCAACCGTGTGATAGCCTGACTGGCAAGCAATTGAAACATGTTATCGTTATAATATGTTTCACTCAGTTTCGCACTTACCGTCATAGGACGATAGTTCCCGGCCGGTTGCGTTGCCAGTATCTCCGGATTTTGGAGAGAAAGACGAAAATAAGAAATAGCACTGTCGATTGCCGATTCATCTCTTTTTCCTGTGTCCAATATATAATACCCCAACAGATTATTCAGTACGGCTTGATGTACCGGATCCGTTTCTTCGATAGCCCATTTTTTCAACCGGTCTAACTCGCCGGGTAGACTGTCCGGCGTTACATCGATATGTAAAGAGGCTTTCGTCAACCAGGCTTTCATCAATTGAGGAACATTCTTTTCCCGGCTGGCACGATCATAGATTTTCTGAACTTCTCCAACGGCTGATTTCGGCAGTTGTTTCTGTTCCATCACCTCTACCTGTTCCCACATTTGCTCATAAGACTGGGCTACAGTCCGGAAAGAAACAGTATGCAATACTAAAAGACATAGCAGAAAAACACGGAACAATCTATTCTTTTTCATAAAGCCTTCGTTTTTTGTTTACAATCAGACAATCCCTACCCACACAGTTATATATTTATCATTTTTTTAAATCACCGACAAATAAAATCGGATTATCATCAAACCCTCCGCCCAATTCTTCCGCAGGAAATGTCAATACTACTTTTTGTGGATTTAAAGAAGAGATATGAGATAAAAGATCGGGCAACTGATCCCCAATATATTTCTTATTTGTTGGAGAAAATGTACATCCGGTAATTTCGTTCACATCTTTCAGTTCATGATTATAAAGGTAATACCGGTATTCATCCGGAATCATTTCCAAAAGTTGTCCTTCTGCATCCGTTGCTTTCAACACATATTCAACTCTTGTAAGCATACAGTTATTCCCTGAAGAGAACAGGGTATTAAAGAAAATTTGATTCTCTTGGATATCTTTCTTATTGACATCGTCCACCCTCTTCTTTCCTTTTGAAAAAACAAATACAGGCAGATGTGTCGTCACATTATAAACAGTATCTTCATATAATCCCTGATAGAGTATGTCATCATTCAAAAAATACAGATTGATTGGTGATTGAACAAAAGGGCCATCAGGTTCTTCTATCTTTAAAGATGCCGTGTCAAGTAAATTGCCCATCAAATCCTGAGTATAACAAGACTGGCTTTTATTACCTACATACGGAAAACACGTTATACCATTCGTATTAAATACAAAAGATTTTAGCATCTTCCGGACTGCTATTGGAACAACACCGATTGATCCGTCCTTCAATGATATAGAGTGTATATTCTCTGTATCAAATATTTCAAGATAATATAAGATTTGGTTTTCTTCATCAACCACACAATCTGATAAATAGTTAATTTCACCCGGACCGTTACCTCCCTGAGCAACATTCTTTATAAACTTACCATCATAATCAAACATCATAATTTTATTGGGCGAATAGACAATGATATATTCTTTACATGGATAAAAATGAGTAGCCTTATCAACCAAACAAAGCGAATCTGTTTCCAGAATCACTTTTCTCCAGGAATCGACATATTCATCGAGATCAACACTCTTTTGAGGAAAGTCTCGGGAAGAGAAATCAACCGTATAAATAGTCTCCTTTTGCTTCGTACAGGATAACAGCGACATCAATGGAATTAGGCAATAAACAAAAATAGGGATTTTCATAAGCTGATCTTTTTAAGGTGTTTAATCCGGAATTTCTTTCAATCGTAAAACTACATAAAGAAAAACATTAAAACAACATCCACATCTTTTATTTTTCAATAGATCAAACATTTAAAATCAGAGATTACCAGATACCTCTTTTTTACCTCATAATAAAAGGATATTCCATTGTTAATTCATATACCCAGTCCGGATAACCACAATTGGGGAAACGAATCATTTTCAATTTTCCAGAACTACTGATCAAGGCTAAAAACGTATAATCCAACGAAGGCGTATATAACTTCAGCACATTTCCCTCTTTTTCCCATTTTCCTTCTGAAAGCAAACATAAAGGACTCTCACTAGAAAAAAGAATCTTATAATGAAAACCGACTTCTAAAAATAAAGAAATATCTCCATTCCTATACACACCCAATTGTAAAGGTACAGGTTCCGGCTTCTTATTTTCTTTAAAATCAATTTCTCTATTTTTACTCTTCACTACATCTTCATCAAAATTTAGGGCACCTTCATCCGAATCGTAAATATATTCATCTTTATGAAAAAGCTCATTTTCCATAAAGCAAAAACCCTTCTTCACTAACAAATTCGAATGTTTTATTTCTTCTAACACAAGCTCTGCTCCACTTGAAATGTCTTTCAGATAATACAACTTACCTTTTTTTGAAAAATAGCCATAAGCCGGAAACATAGTAAACACAACATCAATTAGCTCATTAACACTAATATCAATATAAAAACGATTTTCTTTCAACAAATACAAGCTGCAGGATATCGGTACAGGCATGTTATTCCATTTAGATTTCACATTCTGCCACAAGCTACCATTTCCTAACGAATAAGATTGAGGATATTCCATACTAGTTAAATATAATACTCTATCTAAACTTCTTAATATTCACACCTTGAGGATATCAAAAATTACTTATTATTACAGCCCCCTGTTTCATCCGCTGCCAGCAAATACATCACCTTATTCCGGTAGCCGACCTTTGCCAACACACCTTCTTCCACGAATCGTTGCAAGTCGAGATTGGCACGATAACGACTGCATCCGAATGCCTCAGCATAGGTTCGGGGCGTGATACTTTCCCAACGTTCCATGTATTTCACCAGTTCTGTTTTTCTTGTACTCCAGTCACCCGGCTTCTTTTTTTCTTTTACCAGCTCCAGATCGATCTGTCGTAACTTCTTACGCAAAGATGTGGAACAGCGGTAGTTGATCCCGTCTACGTAAGCCGTATTTTTGTCTGCATCCTTCTTACTCGGCACAGTTTTCAACGACGGTGAGAAATACCCCAGATCATCCAGCTCTACATGACAACCATCCTCCAAAGCCAGCTCGATCACCCAGGCAAACGAATCCAGGACACTTTTCACTTCGGCAGACGATACGGCAGAACGTTCGCTTATCAGATCGCAAACTCTTTTCAGATCATAAGTTCCCCGGCTGATCGCACGGGCATGGGTTAATTTAGCTCCTGAACGGCTGTTTGGCTTGGGGGTAGAATAAACTTTGAATTTTATTGACATAGTATTATTTATTAGATTACGTACTAGTGTTACTTATATGCCATACTAATTCGAATTAGTACGGCAGGTAATCAGCGGTTGATAACCGTCGACCGTATGGTTCATAATTATCGACCGATTGGCTCATAATCATCAACCATACGGTTCATAATTATCAGCCGCTGATTTGATTCGTTACAAATATACAATAGAAAGGCTTGAATTATTCCCGTCATCCGTTATTTTTTCAACTCTATTCTAAATAAGATCGGTTTACGATATATTTGAAACTTTTGTAAAGTAAGCGGAAAGACCTTAATTAAGAATTAATAATTCTAATTATCGCAATATATTTGTTACTTTTGCAGGTTAGAAATCTTAGGTACACCATAAGAAGTAACATGGAAAAAGAAAACAACCCCATATACGAACGTAATACGCTGGAGTTTGTAACTGTAGCATTGGAGTTTTGTACATTTGTTGAAACAGCCGGAGAAAAAGGCCTTTTCGACTTTGTGGACAAAGCTGTCAAACTATTGCCGTTACTTTATCTGAAAGCAACACTTTTGCCGGATGTCGAGCCGGACGAAGATGATGAACCGGAACTGACCGTTACGGAAGACATGTACGAGTCTGTCCGTACCCGGATTGCTGGATTGCTGGGAGAAAAGGATTCTTATCTGGAAACCTTTCATCCGGACATGCAGTACAGTGATACGCCTATCGCCGCTTTTATCTCCGAAAATATCGCCGATGTCTATCAGGATACCGGAAATTTCGTTTCACTTTTCCGTCAAGGAAACGAAGAAGTCATGCTTCAGTCTATTGCCTTATGCCGTACTAACTTCCAGGAGTTCTGGGGACAACAACTCCTTAACGCATTGAAGGCACTCCACGCTGCCCGTTACAGTGATGATGAAATTTTTGAAACGAACGAGGAATGATGACACAATATACACACACAATAACAAAAGAAGAAATATCTCTTCTTGAAATAGAAGAATTTTTAGGACGGATTATCGTGATCGACACAGAGAAAGACACGGATAAGGCTGTCAGCTATTTATCCGGATTCGAAGCGGTAGGTTTCGATACGGAAACACGTCCCAGTTTTAAAAAAGGGACACGCTATAAAATTTCATTGATGCAGATCTCTACAGATGAGGCCTGCTTCCTTTTCCGGCTGAACCGGATCGGTATTCCACAGTCGCTGGAAGATTTTCTTGTGAATGACAAAATACTGAAAATCGGTCTTTCCCTGCGCGATGACTTTGGAGCCATGCGCAAAAGAACGGATATCAAACCGGCCAACTTCCTGGATTTACAAAATTATGTCGGACAGTTCGGTATTGAGGATGCCAGTCTCCAAAAGATATATGCCATCCTTTTTGATAAAAAAATATCGAAAGGGCAACGCCTGAGCAACTGGGAAGCCGATGTTCTGACCGAACAACAAAAGAAATATGCAGCCCTCGACGCCTGGGCCTGCCTGAAAATATACAACCAATTGAATCAAGATAAATAAATGAGTTACTGTAAAGTTTTTCTCAAACCGAAAAAGGAAGAGTCGTTGCTTCGCTTTCATCCGTGGGTATTCTCCGGAGCTATCCAAAGCATTGAAGGTAACCCGGAAGAGGGTGACCTGGTAGAAGTGTATGGAACAAATCAGCGCTTCCTGGCTATCGGCCACTATCAGATCGGCAGTATTGCCGTGCGTGTTTTATCATTTAAGCAGATCTCGATCGACGCGAATTTCTGGGAAGAACGTATTCGTGTTGCCTACACGCTCCGTAAAGAACTGGAACTGGCAGAAGTGGAAAACAATGATACCTATCGTCTGATTCATGGTGAAGGAGACAACCTTCCCGGTCTGGTGATCGACATATATGCTCATACAGCCGTTATGCAGGCTCATTCGGTTGGTATGCATTATGCACGTCATGATATTGCCGAAGCATTAAAAACTGTGCTGGGAGAAAATTTACAAAATATCTATTACAAATCGGAAGCAACTCTTCCCTACAAAGCCAATCTCGGAAGTGAAGATGGCTATTTATATGGCGGAGAGGTAGAAGATATTGCCACAGAGAACGGTTTGAAATTCTGCGTAGACTGGCAGAAAGGACAAAAGACAGGTTTCTTTGTAGACCAGCGTGAAAATCGTTCGTTACTGGAAAAGTATGCAAAAGGTCATTCGGTATTGAATATGTTTTGCTACACGGGTGGTTTTTCTTTCTATGCCATGCGTGGCGGTGCCGAAGTGGTTCACTCGGTTGATAGTTCAGCCAAAGCGATTTCGCTGACGAATAAAAATGTGGAACTGAATTTCCCGGGAGATCTGCGTCATAAAGCATTTGCTGAAGATGCCTTCAAATACCTGGAAAAGATGGGAAGCAATTACGACCTCATCATTCTCGATCCTCCTGCATTTGCCAAACATAAGAATGTATTGCGCAACGCTTTGCAAGGATATCGCAAACTGAATGCGATCGCTTTTGAAAAGATCAAACCGGGAGGTATCCTGTTTACCTTCTCTTGTTCACAGGTAGTCAGCAAAGAGAATTTCCGCCTGGCAGTGTTCAGCGCTGCCGCACAATCAGGACGTAGCGTACGTATCCTGCATCAATTGACGCAGCCGGCCGATCATCCGGTCAATATCTACCATCCGGAAGGAGAATATCTGAAAGGATTGGTCTTATACGTAGAATAAAAAAGAGACTGATTTTTTCTATTCAAAATATATTACCCAGGTTTACGGTACTCAACGTATTCCTGGGTATTTTTTATGATTATCTTATCTTCCTTGTCTTTCATGACATAATATTAATGCCCATTTTTATCTAAAGTGAAGAAATATGCCTATTTTTGTAATGTTCGATAGAACAAATACATCTTAGAAAATTAGGAAGTGCCTTACTTTCGTTAAAATCGCCAGTTTTGACAGCACACAAGGCACAAGTCCCTGCTATATCTAGCGGGTTGCTTGTCTACGTGTGCTATGGGTTTCTGGCGATACCTAACGAAGTGTAGACAGTGACCCGCTTCTTTTTGTATTCAAAATATTAATAACGTCGTCATTGTAAAGTGATATACAGTGACTTTATTATAATCTAAACATGAAAGAAAATATATCAAATATATGATTACATTTGTAGTATTTTGTAGTTAATAGTTAATCGGAATGTAATATCCAGGAAAAGGAGTAATAGCTATATTTGCGGCATTTTACAGCGAGTGTAATTGAAATAACCCAGGAGAATGTATCAAAAAACGGATGAAATAATATGGAACCTTTGTCTTAAAGGAGATCGTAAAGCTTTTGAAGTTTTATACAGGAGATATTATCCCATATTATATAATTACGGGAAGATATATTCGAAAGATACCGATCTCGTAAAGAATTGCCTGCAAAATTTCTTCGTTAAACTAATGTGCAACTACTCAAGCTTATCAGAAACAGCTTCCGTACGTTGTTATTTGCTGAAAGCTTTCCGGTATGCCTTGTATAACGAATTGAAATCCGAACAAATCCGTAACGGCAAACTGGTCTGTTGTCCCGATGAGATCCTAACCGTCAGATCAGATCAATTTTTAGATGAAGAAGATCTGTCACCCCGGAATGAACTTATAAGTGCAGCCTTCAGAAAGCTGTCTTCCAAACAACAGGAGATCCTGTACCTCTATTATATCAGGGAGTTAACTCATGATGAAATAGCCAACCTGCTGAATATCAATTATCAGTCCAGCAAAAATCTTCTTTTCAGATCGATTGCTAAATTAAGAGATTTACTTCTCTCCGATCCTTCCTTGAATGATAAATAACACACTCCATATTAACGGCTATTCAACAATAAACGTTAAACACAGCCACTTAAGTGTTAAATCGCAGTTTGATTGAGTACCATCGGAGCAGGCTAATTGTAATTAATATAAAAAGCACTGCTCGTATGGCTAAAAACAAAATACCAAAGACAGAGTTCGACAACGAGATGAAGCAATTCATTTCACTGGTCAAGAAACACGAACAGGTTCCCGATATGGAAATAGAGGAAGCGTGGGCAAACGTGAAAGAATTGTCATCTGCCGGGTCCATAGAAAAGGATAAAAAGAAAACCCTTCGATATGTTCTTGCCGGATTATCTGTTGCTGCATCGATAGCCATTCTTTTCTTTATTTCCATTCCATATAATAACCAACCACAGGAAGAGCCCTCTTTTCTTACTGAGCTGGAAAAAGTTGCACCTATCGATAGTTTAAATCAGATATACCTGGTCCTTTCCAAGAATCAACAAGTTACGTTAGAGAACGAAGCCTATGTCAATTATGACAAGGAAGGTGGCGTAACCGTAAATAACCAATCCCCGGAAATTGCAGAAGATCAGGCAACCGGAGCAAATAATCTGAACCACATAATTGTTCCCAAAGGAAAACGCACCCACATAACGCTATCGGACGGAACAAAAATGTATGTAAATGCAGCCAGTCATGTCATTTATCCATCGGTTTTCAATGATGACAAACGGGAAATAGCAGTAGAGGGAGAAGTGTTTCTGGAAGTGGCACATAATCCGAAAGTACCTTTTATAGTGAAAACAAAAGGATTGGATGTAAAGGTGCTGGGTACTGTTTTTAATGTAACAGCCTATGAAGCAGATGATATTTCAGTCGTATTAGTAAACGGACGCGTAGAGGTAAACTCATCTGCAAAAGAGAAAATGATTTTAAATCCTTCCCAGATGGCTAACTGGAAAGATGGTATAATGAAAAAAGAGAAAGTGAATGTAACAAAATATATCTGCTGGAAAGATAATGTCATGCTTTTAGAACTGGAAACCGTTTCAAAGGTTTTGGACAATCTATCCCGCTATTATGGAGTGCCTGTTTGGTATGATAAGAATATAGCCGACCGGAAACTTTCCGGTAAACTCGACCTCTGTGAATCCATCGATGAAGTACTGGAAATCGTAAAAGTTTCAGCCTCATTGAACGTCGAAAAAATAAATGGCGGAGGATATCATTTTCACGAATAGGGAGAAGAAAGAAAAAGAGTATTAACGAATAACAGATTTGCCTATGAAGAAGTAAAAAGTATAAATAAAAAAAGATCGGACACTGTTGGCGCAATTATCCGATCTATTTTGAGAAATAATCCTTAGTTGTTTAAAAGATTAATATACAAAGGTATGGAAAATATCACAGCAATTAATCGAAAAAAGATTAATTACATAAAATTAGCATGTTTATTGATATCTTTAATATCATTTCCTGCGTTAATTACCCATGCATCAAATCCCTCAGAAATCTCCGGGGAAATATTGACTGTTCAGATGCAGAACAAAACATTGAAAGAAGTTTTTTCATATTTAGAGAAAAATAGTAACTACGTGTTTATATATGAAGAAGCCGTAGATCTTGGGAAAAGGGTCAATGTCAATATTTCGGACAAATCCATTGAAGATATTATAAAAGAAGTCTTCTCTTCAAATGGTTTTTCTTATGTTATCAAAGGCAGGCAAGTAATTGTAAAAAATGAAAAGTCGACAGGTCTGATGTCGTCACCTGTTACTGCGCAAGACGCCATTGTCGTGCGAGGCACTGTGACAGATCACACAGGCATGCCGCTTGTCGGAGTGAACGTGGTCGTAAAAGGAGCAACGATCGGAACCGTAACGGATATCGACGGTCACTTCGACCTGCCGAATGTTCCGAAAGGAGCTACTCTCCTGTTCTCATACATAGGTTACAAAAGTCAGGAAGTGAAAGCGCTTGAAAAACTGACAATTACTTTAAGTGAGGATAACGAATTGCTGGATGAAGTAGTCGTTGTCGGCTACGGTACACAAAAGAAAGTCAATATGACCGGTGCCGTTTCTTCAGTCAAAGTGGATGCTTTCGACAGTCGTCCTATCACAAATGCGACTAACGCATTAGCTGGTTTGGCAGCAGGCCTGTCCGTTTCCAACACTGGAGGCAGTATACCTGGGTTGGAAAGTCCAACTATTCGTATTCGTGGCCAAGGGACTTTAAATAACTCAGATCCTCTCGTTGTTATCGATGGTATGGCAGGAGCTAATATCAGTGATATTAACCCACAAGATATTGAATCTATATCCATTCTGAAAGATGCTGCATCTTCTGCAATTTACGGATCTCGTGCTGCAAATGGAGTTATTCTGATTACCACAAAAAAAGGAACAGAAGGTTCTGCCAGAATCACTTACAGTGGTAATGTTTCCTTTGAAAAAGTGGCTAAACGATTAAATCTTGTTACCGATTATGCCGATTTCATGGAAATTCAAAATGCAGGTTTAATAGCTAATGGACAGGCACCTCGTTTCTCACAGGGTAAAATTGATGAATGGCGCAATGATGGAGGTAAAAATCCTACCATATACCCTAACACTGATTGGCAAGATCACATCTACAGTAATCCTTCTATAGTTCAAAATCACAACATCACAGCAAATGGAGGAACTCAAACAGTTCGTTATAACCTTTCTTTCGGATATATCAACAATCCTGGTATGATTTATCACTCGAACTATAAACGTTACCAAATGCGTGCCAACGTAGATGTCAATATTAAACCATGGTTAACAGTGGGAGCTAACGCATACGGCTATGTAGACTATAATAATCCTTCCGCCGATACAGCAGGCAGTGGTGGTGATGTTATTTGGGGAGGTGGCGCTTTTGCTACCGTACCAGGAATGACTCTTTACGATCCTGAAACAGGTTTGTATGGGGGTATTCAGAACCCAGAGGAAGAAAATGTCAGCAACAACAATCCTTATCGCCGTATGTGGTTCTACAAAGATGACTTTCCTACGATATCTCGTCGTACTGTAGCCAAAATGTATGGTCGCATTACACCCGTTAAAGGTTTAACTATTGACGCTTCATATACCTATAATGCTTGGGACCGTCGAATAGAACATCATTTGACAGATCGTGACCTATATCGTTTTACAGCAGACGGACCAGTTTTATTACGTGCCGGAGTTGTTCGTACCTACATTAGAAGATACAACTATCGTAATGATTTCCGGGCATCAGATATAACTGCTCGTTACGAATTTAAGGTAGATAAACTCGATGCATCCGTTATGGCAGGAGCCAGTCAAGAATATAATAAATACGATAACGACTACTATTTGAAATATGACCTTGTCGACGAATCACTGACAGCTCTTGATGCTGCCTCTACCCTTGGACGTATCACAGGGAATTACAACGAATGGGCTATGAGATCTTATTTCGGTCGTATAAATCTTGTATGGGACGACAAATATATGCTGGAAGCCAATTTACGTGCCGACGGTTCTTCCCGATTCGCACCTAACAAACGTTGGGGATACTTCCCGTCCGTCTCTGCCGGTTGGCGTATCTCTCAAGAAAAATTCATGGAAGATTATCAGGATTGGCTGAGTTCTTTAAAACTTCGTCTTTCCTATGGTTCGTTAGGAAACAATGCTGCATCTAACAATTATATGTATCAGTCCCTATATGCAGCAACGAATTATGTATTGGGAAATGCCGTTACAGGCGGTCTTTCACAAACTACATTATCTAACAACTTACTAACCTGGGAAAGTACCTATGTAACAAATGTTGGTATCGACTATGGTTTCTTCAAAAACAGATTAAACGGCTCTTTTGAATGGTTTAATAGAGATACGAAAGGTATTCTGATTTCACTACCAGTGCCTTTAGAACATGGAACGGCAGCCGTTCCTAACCAAAATGCCGGTGAGGTAAATAACCGTGGTATTGATTTTGAAATTAACTGGACTGATCAAATAGATAAAGTAGCCTACTCAGTTGGTTTTAACATGGGATTTGTCAGCAATAAAGTTACAAAATTCCAAGGAGATGTTGCTTCTATCAGTGGTGTTAATAAAATTCAAGAGGGTAAACCTATAAATCAATACTATGTACTTAAAGTAGACCGTATTGTCCGTGACCAATCCGACTTGGACTACGTACAATCACTAGTTGACAAAAATCCAAACTATTTTGCTACTTATCAACGTCCTGAGCTAGGCGACTTCTTATTTGCCGATGCTAATGGCGATGGGAACCTAAATGCAGACGATCGTGTTGAATTCGGTCACGGCGATAGCCCGAGACTAACCTACGGTGCAAATCTGAGTCTAAGCTGGAATAATTTCGATTTCAGTATGCTTCTTCAAGGGGTAGGAGATTATAAAGCTTATTACAACAATCAAGCTTTCCGTTTCACTACTGTTATGGGACAATCTCTCATTAAAGACATAACAGACAATGCTTGGACTACAGAAAATCCTTATAACTCCAAATATCCGATATTACGTAATAGTGCGAACAATAAAAATAATACAGCCAGTGATGCATTCATTCACAATGCAGCCTATCTTCGTTGTAAAAATATTCAGTTAGGCTATACTATACCTCAAAATATTTCTCAGAAGTTCTTTGTTAATAATTTGAAGATTTACACTAGTATAGACAATCTGTTCACCATAACCAGTTTTCCTGGTCTGGATCCTGAAATTGCAGCGACAGTTGGTTATCCGGCAATTCGCCAATATTCTATCGGTCTTAATGTTTCATTCTAAAATCAGAAAACGATGAAAGCTAAAAATATAATTTCCGTTTTTTTAGGTTCAGCCCTTTTGCTCAGCAGTTGTGAAAGCCTGGACTATACTCGTCCGGATCAGTTGTCGAGCGTCACATTCTGGAAAACAGAAGCTCATGCCAAGCAAGCTGCTGTCGGCCTATATCAGGCAATGATGCAGACCTGGTGTTTCGGCCTGGAGTTCGCATTCGATATGTGTACCGACCTGGCTGACGGAACCAGTCCTTTTGCCGATATTTCGCGCGGGACATCGTTTGCATCGACCAGCGGTGCCGTACAAAACCACTGGCAATATCTGTATGAATTGGTTCACCGTTCGAATACGGTAATTCGCAATGTCTCCACAATGGACATCGATAAAACCATGATCGACCAGATAGTCGGCGAAGCCAAATTCTTCCGTGCCATGGCTTACTTCCGTATGCTTAACTGCTGGGGAGGAGTTCCTTACTACGATGAGAGCTGTATTATCGAAGAAGAATTTGCGACTGTAACCAGCCCGCGCAGTTCTGCGGAAGAAATTCGTCAACATGTGATCGACGATTTGACCGATGCCATCGCAAAACTGCCTGTCAGTTGGGCAAGCAGCGATTACGGACGTGTCACCAAAGGGGCCGCCTATGCACTTCGTGGCAAGGTGTACCTTTTCAACAAAGAATGGGCTAAAGCCATTACAGACTTTGAAGAGATCGTGTACAACAAAAGCAATAACTACGGCTATGCTTTGCATTCTAATTACGAGAACCTGTTCCGTCTCTATAATGGCGCACGCAGCAATGAGATGATTTTCGCTATACAGTCTATCGACGGTAACGTTGCCGGATATGCATTGAATATAGTCGGTTATTTTGGGAACAAAGCAACCATGCGTTTGATTGCCAGCAACTGCGTCGTACCTTCAACCAAACTGGTCGATTTGTATGAAAAGCCTGATGGTCAGAAATTCAACTGGGATGAAGTATTTCCCGGTTTCAATAACGGCAATTCGGAATTTCGCCGTAAATGCCTGGCTGTAGCTATAAACGATGCCAGTACGGAGATTACCAGCACTCTGGACTGCGATACGGCAAAGGTTTCCGCCGCCTACAACAACCGTGATCCACGCCTGTGCTGGAATGTGATCACTCCGTTCTCCCATTACTTGGGTACGGATGCCGGTTCCAATCCCAGGGATAAGCAGTTTGTAATCGTAGACCCGACAAAAGGCGGTGCCCCCATGGAAGCACAATCTTTCATCCGTAACTCCGAAGGTTGGAACTCTTACTTCTGGCGTAAATGGATTCCTACGGGTAACCTGGATGGCTACTGGGGGGAATACAGCCGTACTCCTTACGAGTTTCCGTTGCTCCGTCTCGGCGATGTTATTCTGATGCTTGCCGAAGCTTACAACGAAAATGGCGAGACAGCAAAAGCCATCGCTGAAGTCAATAAAATACGTGCCCGTGTCGATATGCCGGGATTGAACTCCGGTCCTACCTGGATGGCAGTCAACAGCAAAGACGAGATGACACAACGTATTCGCGATGAACGGGCCCGCGAACTGGCTGGCGAAGGTCAACGTTACTGGGATCTCCGACGCTGGGGTATCCTTCAATCGACAGTAAGGAATGCAACCGATATTCTCGGCGACCTGATGTATGAACGAGCTTATCAATCGCGTCACGAAATCTGGCCGATACCGTTTGTTGAAATGGAACGTAACCCGAACCTGACTCAAAACACGGATTGGTAATTGGATCATAGGCACATGATGAAACAGGCCTGTGTAATAAAAACCAGGCCTGTTTTACTTTCTAATTTGAGAAATATGGATGGAATAATAAGAACAAAGTTACTTGTCACTTTGCTAAGCGGTTTATTGTTTGGCGGATGTACCGGAAGAAGTGGACAAGAAAAAGTAAATATCTATCCGATTCCCCAGAAGTTGGAGCTGTCGGGCGATTGGATAAAGATACCCAAGACCGGTTATCGGCTGGAAGGGATCAACCTTCCGGATACGGATGCCGTGAGTCTACTGAAACAATCCTTCCTGATAACAGAGCAGGCGAAACAGACAATTACCATTCGGCAGTTGGAAAAGGCAGAGAGTGAAATGCAACGTTCGGGCGCTTATACGCTGAATGTGACTGAAAAAGGGATACGGATCGGAATCTGTGACGACCGTTCTCTCTTTTATGCCGCACAAACATTGTCCCAGTTAATCAAAGACGAAAAGAAACTCCCTGTTTGTACGATATGGGATTATCCGGACATTGTTTTCAGAGGTGTTGTCGAAGGCTTTTATGGTACTCCGTGGTCTTTTGAGAACCGGGTGGAACAGTTGCGTTTTTATGGACGGATGAAGATGAATACTTACATTTTCGGACCTAAGGACGATCCCTACCATCGTTCACCCTATTGGCGTATCCCCTATCCGGAAGATCAGGCAAAGAATATCCGCGAGTTATTGGCTGAAGCTAAAAGGAATAAGGTCGATTTTGTTTGGGCATTGCATCCCGGCATAGATATCCGATGGAATGATACGGACCGGCAAGCTGCGATAAAGAAGCTGGAGAGTATGTACGATCTAGGAGTCCGGGCATTTGCCGTCTTTTTCGATGATATCGAAGGCGACGGAACGGATGCAGCCAGGCAGGCCGCCTTTATGAATTATCTGAAACAGGAATTTGTCGACAGGAAAGGAGATATCCGGCAACTGATACTCTGCCCGACCGAATATAATAAAGACTGGGCAAAGACGGATTACCTGGATATACTGGGCGAACAGCTAGACCCTTTTATCCATATCATGTGGACTGGCGACAAAGTGGTAAGCGATATTACGCATGAAGGACTCGAATGGGTAAACAAGCGGATCAAACGGCCTTGCTATGTCTGGTGGAACTTCCCGGTAAATGATTATTGCCTGGCTCATTTATTGATGGGACCGGTGTATGGACTGGATAAAAACACGGCTTCCGACATGTATGCATTCGTATCGAACCCGATGGAGTTTGCCGAAGCAAGCAAAGTCGCTCTTTGGAGCGTTTCTCAATTTACCTGGAATATGGATCGGTTCGATCCGAAACAGAGCTGGAATACGGCGTGTGAGTCTCTCGTACCTGAAGCACCCGATGCATTCCGTCTTTTCTGTGAGCACAATGCGGATATCGGTCCCAACACATGGATGTTTTGCAGGGAAGAATCTTTCAATTCGAGCGATCTGATCAACCGGTTCGAACAATCGTTATCTGCCGGAAAGTATCTGAAAAAAGAGGCTTTCGAGATTACAGACTTGTTTATGCAGATAAAAAAAGCACCGGGTATCATCAAAAGCAGTGCAACGAATAAGCAACTGATAAAAGAAATCGATCCCTGGCTGACACAAACCGGCAATGTCGGAGTGGCCGGCATAGCGACAATGAAAATGTTGGATTTAGCAGACAAGCACGATACGGAAGGATGCCGGAAAGCGTATAAAGAGGTAAAAGAAGCCTTGAATACGATTGCTGTATTCAGCCGGCCTTATCGCCGGGGAGAGCAGGATGGCATCAGAAGCGGTTCACAGGTTTTATTACCTTTTATCCGTCAGATGCTGCAATATGTAGAAAACTCATTGCTGACAGACGAAAAACCGAAAGAGGTGCCTGAAGTTCTGGCCGGTTCAAAAGAGATGGGCGAATTATCCTGTTATTGCGAAGACGATGTAGTGGGTTTAACCCCTCATTTTCCATTGGTGACAATAGCTCCCGGGGAATACTTCGGCTTCCGGGTAGAGAAAAGCAAGCAACCGGTTGCATTGGTCTATGATTTACGTAAAAGTAAATCCAAAGGACGTGCTTTCCAGGGTTCTATCGATGGAAAGGTGTGGTTCACATTCCTGAAAGCAGGGGCTGACCGGATGGATACTATTCCTATCCATGAGCCACGCATCCGTTATATTCGCTGCCTCAATCAATCGCAGTCGGATATGTCGGTAGGAATCGGCAGGTTTGCTGTATTGACAAAATCCGATACACTCAGTCACAAGCAAGAATAACGTTTTACTTAATAACTAATTACGATATGAAAAAGATATTCTGTACACTATTATGCATGGGAGGTTTCTGTGCCTCTCTATTAATACCCGAAGGTCTGAACGCTCAGGAAAAGAACGCCATAGAAAAGAGTGCCTTTTGGGGTAATTCGGAAGTATATCTGAATAAACAGGCCTTCCGGATGTTCGGTCTGATCGATCAGGCATTAACGGAAAATCCTCCGGTGCCGGGTGCGCCGATGATCAGGAAACTGGCTCTTTATAATCTGGATGCCATGCTTCATGAGACCAGATATGACGATAGCGAACCACTCTATGGTTTCATCGACTCACGGATTAATAAGGTCATTGCTGATCTTTCCAATCCGGTAAAGCAAGGGATGAAAGTTTATAAAATCTATAATGACGGCTTTGTTGCCCGTACCGGTTCGGTCACCCTGGCATTTGATGTTGTCAGGGGAGCCTGCAAAGGAAAGAATCTGATCTCTGACGCATTGATTCAACAAATTGTCGACCATTGCGATGTTTTGTTCCTTACTCATAATCATGGCGATCATGTCGACCCGGTAGTCGTCGAAATGTTCCTGAAAGCAGGAAAGCCGGTTGTCGCACCGACAAATATATTACCGGATAAAAAGGGTATACAACATGAACGTTCCGACAAAATGATCGATAAGAAGATGAAACTGGATAAAAACAAAAATATCCGGGTGAAAATATTCCCCGGTTACCAGGATAAGTTGATGAACAATATTTATGTGGTAACGACGGATGAAAAGAAGACAGTCGCCCATATCGGGGATCAATATAATAAGGAGGATATGGAATGGATTGTCAACATTAAAAAGGATATTCCTCAACCGGATATATTGATCGTAAACTGCTGGACGCATCGGATGAGCGATCTGGTCGACGGATTCAATCCCAGGTTGGTCGTTACCGGACATGAAAATGAGATGGGACATACGATCGACCATCGGGAAGCTTTTTGGCTGACCTTCCAAAAAATGGAACAGATCAGCAAAGATTATCTGGTCATGGGTTGGGGCGAGTGGTTTCAATGCCATTGACAAGAGAGAATGATCAATCAGAGATAAAAATAATCATAACTATATCGTATGACGAAAATAAAAATGAAACTAATAGGTTTTACGGCAGCAGCTATGGTTGCTTCTGTTTCCGTTAGTGCCAAGGTTCCCAAATTGAAAGTAAACAATATCGACGCGGTTATCAAAGCGATGACCATCGAAGAGAAAGCAGACCTGATCGTCGGAGCCCGTATGTATCATCAGGATGAAAATGCGGCACCTCATATTAAAGAGTCCTGGAAAGTTGTTCCCGGTGCTGCCGGACGCATTAACCCGGTTCCCCGTGTCGGAATCCCTTGTGTGGTTCTTTCGGACGGACCTGCCGGTTGTGGCATTTTGCCGGTCGAAGGGGAGGAAAATTATTTCTGTACCCACTTCCCTATCGAGACTTTACTGTCTTCAACCTGGGATGTCGACCTGGTCAGGAATGTAGGGGAAGTGATCGGCAACGAAGCGAAGGAATATGGGGTAGACGTGCTGTTGGCTCCTGCCATCAACATTCATCGCCATCCGTTGTGCGGTCGTAACTTCGAATATTTCAGTGAAGATCCATTGCTGGCGGGAAAGATGGCTGTAGCCTATGTAGACGGGGTACAAAGCAACGACATAGGAACTTCTGTAAAACATTTTGCTGTCAACAACCAGGAGACCAACCGTATGAACAACAATGCTATCGTCTCGCCCCGGGCACTGCGTGAGATCTACCTGAAAGCCTTCGAGATCGTAGTCAAGGAGAGCCAGCCCTGGACCATCATGAGTTCGTATAATCGTATCAACGATGTATATGCCTCGGAAAGCCCGGAGTTGATCACAACTATACTTCGTGACGAATGGGGATATAAAGGTACGGTGATGACCGACTGGTGGGGAGGAGCCGACGGAGCAGCCCAAATGATTGCCGGAAACGATATGATCGAACCGGGCACAAAAGAACAGGCAGCCCACATCATAGAAGGAGTAAAAAACGGTACGCTCGATGAAGCCGTAGTCGACCGCAATGTCAGGCGCATCCTGGAGTTGGTGGTCAGAACTCCCCGTTTCAAAGGTTATAAATATTCCAATAATCCCGACATGAAAGCTCATGCCACCGTTACCCGGCAGTCGGCCACCGAGGGTATGGTTCTTTTGAAGAATGAAAAGCAGGCTCTTCCCTTGTCTCCGAAAGATAAGAACATTGCATTGTTCGGCGCTGTTTCTTATAATTTTTTCTCGGGCGGTACGGGTTCGGGCGATATCAATCGTCCTTATGTAGTGTCGCTGCTGGACGGATTGAAAAATCAACAGATCGTTGTCGACGATAATATCAAAGCGATCTATCAGGCTTACAACAGACCTCAAGAGCAAGGGGAACAAATGCGTATCAACGAGATGCCGATGGATACAGCTATCATCAAGTATGCCGCAAAGAACAATGACATGGCTATCATCACGTTCGGCCGTATCTCCGGCGAATATATCGATCGTGTTTCTTCCGACTTCTTCTTGTCGGACACTGAACGGGAATTAGTGAAAAACGTTACCCGTATCTTCCACGAGGCCAATAAGAAGGTCGTTGTCGTACTCAATGTTGGCGGTGTGATCGAGACTCAAAGCTGGAAAGAGATGCCCGACGCGATCCTGCTGTCATGGCAAGCCGGGCAAGAAGGAGGAAACTCCGTTGCCGATATCCTTACCGGCCACGCCAATCCTTCCGGCAAGCTTCCTATGACCTTTCCGGTAACTTTGAGTGACCACTGGAGCTCGTTGAATTTCCCGATCGACCAGAAGATCGACCGCCGCTGGTCGGTTAAGACGGGACTAACCCACGAAACCAAAAATGTAGACTATACCATCTATGACGAAGGTATCTATGTCGGTTACCGCTGGTTCGACACCCGGAACCTGCAGGTGAGCTATCCTTTCGGCTACGGTTTGAGCTACACGACTTTTGAATATGGTAAGCCTTCGGTGAAACAGGACAATGGAAAAGTAATCGTTGAAGTAACGATAAAGAACACGGGGAAAGTTGCCGGAAAAGAAGCGGTTCAACTCTATGTAGAGGCTCCTGCCGGGAAATTGGACAAACCTGTTCACGAGCTCAAAGCATTCGGTAAAACCAAGATGTTACAACCCGGAGAAAGTCAGGTAATAACACTCGCTGTTCATACAGACGACCTGGCTTCGTTCGACGAAGATGCCTGCGCCTGGGTAACCGATGGCGGTAGATATAAGTTTGTCGTAGCTGCCTCGTCACGCGACCCACGCGGCGATGTGATGGTCGATGTCAGTCCTTCGACACGCAAGGTTAACAATGTACTCAATCTACCTGCTGCATTTAAAAAGTAATCAGTAACCAGCAGGCAATACAAACAAAAAAGGGAACCTTCCGGTTCCCTTTTTTACATGACCAAATAACCACAGAATGTTTATTTGGCAAACAACTCCTTATTAATAAATTCCAAATATCGGTTTTATAGGATACCTTGAGCCATCATTGCTTTTGCAACCTTCATGAAGCCGGCAACGTTTGCACCCTTCACATAGTTTACAGTACCGTCGGCCTGTGTTCCGTATTTCACACACTGTTCGTGGATAGACTTCATGATACCTTTCAGTTTTTCGTCTACTTCTTCTCTTGTCCAGCTCAGCTTCATGGCATTCTGAGTCATTTCCAGACCCGATACAGAAACCCCACCAGCGTTAGCTGCCTTACCCGGAGCATACAGGATCTTAGATTCCAGGAATGCATCGATCGCTTCCGGAGTAGAAGGCATGTTTGCACCTTCCGATACAGCAAAACATCCGTTTGCCAGTAAAGTCTTGGCATCATCGCCATTCAATTCGTTCTGAGTAGCACTCGGCATGGCAATATCGCATTTTTCACCCCAAGGACGGCCACCCTGTACATATTTACAACCATATTTTTCTGCATATTCACGAATACGTCCGCGGTACAGATTCTTCAGTTCCATGATATAATCCAGTTTTTCACGGTCGATGCCGTCCGGATCATAGATGTAACCGTCGGAGTCAGACATTGTAACCGGCTTAGCTCCCAGTTCGATCAGCTTTTCAACTGTATACTGAGCAACATTACCTGAACCAGACACGGCTACCACTTTACCTTTGATATCGATATTACGAGTATTCAGCATTTCCAGCAGGAAGTAAACGTTACCGTAACCAGTTGCTTCCGGACGGATCAGTGAACCACCAAATTCGATACCTTTACCAGTGAATGTACCTGTGTTTTCGCGAGCCAGCTTTTTGTACATACCATACATATAAGCCACTTCACGTCCACCAACACCGATATCACCGGCAGGAACATCTGTGTCAGGACCAATATGGCGCCACAATTCCATTACGAATGCCTGGCAGAAACGCATGATCTCAGCGTTTGACTTGCCGCGCGGGCTGAAGTCGGCACCACCTTTACCACCACCCATCGGCAGTGTAGTCAGAGAGTTCTTGAAAGTCTGTTCGAAAGCCAGAAACTTAAGGATAGACTGATTTACCGAAGCATGGAAACGGATACCGCCTTTGTACGGACCGATCACGTTGTTATGCTGGATACGATACCCCATGTTTGTCTGTACCTGTCCTTTATCGTCCACCCATGTTACACGGAATGAGAAAATACGATCAGGAATACAGAGACGCTCGATCAGGTTGCTTTTTTCAAATTCAGGATGTTCGTTATAGGCCTCTTCAATGGTGCCTAAAACTTCAGCAACTGCCTGATGATACTCGGGTTCGTTAGGAAATCTTCTTTTTAAGTTGTCTAAAACTTCATTTGCCTTCATAAGAACTGTTTATTTAGAATGTTATACCAATTTGCTATTTAACGTCCTTCATTCAAGAACGTCGCAAAGGTAAGCCATTTTTTCAAACCAGCAAATATTTGAAAGAAAAAATGATAAAAAAATATCATTTAGACATTTTAAAGAAGCAATTACGACGAAATGTCATTCATTTCTACGTTTTATATTTTTATAGACAGGAACGAACACAATGATAGCGGATGCTACCAAAGCAAAAATCACATCAAATGTGATCTCTTCACTGTAAACTAGCAGCATGTAGGCCAAAACACCCCATAAAAGGGTGAGACATACCGCCTGACTATTTGTTATCTTTCTACGGGCCATTGGTTACATTTGTTTAGTTAGACGAAAGTTGTGATCCCAAAAAGATCAATAATACCAAAAATACAGCTATAATACCAAATAAGATGACAATTTGCTTTTCCAGCGTATAATTACGTAGAAAAGGGATATGACGAGCCCAACCGGCGACGACCTGTATCTGCTCTGCTTCTTCATCTTCCTCCGGGATATCATACCCACCGGCTTTCATAACCTCCAAAGCTTCAGGCACATCGCTTTCCAGTATCTCCACACGGGCACCACCGACATCCACATAGCAGGCATATAACTGACTCGTGTATTCGTTTCGCAGATAACACTCGATCCCTTCCGATTTGAGCAACGCTATCAACGTTTGTGCCTCGGCCGGGTATTGAAACCGTGCAATCTCGACCATCTTTTCCATATCATCCATGAGCTTGTCTTTTTGCAAAGAAAGTGAATTTGACTTACATGAGCAAGTTTTCCGCGATACCTGTTGCCTGCCGGATGCGATCCGCCATACCGATACCGCCTTTGATATTGCCTGCCAGGATCAAGCCGGGATAGCGTGTTTGCAACTTATCGATCGTGGCAAAACGTTCACCACTACTTAATTCATATTGCGGAATGGCATGTGCATGACGGAAAATACGGATCATATCCGGTTGCATCCCGATCGGAAACTTCAACATGGCATGAAATTCGTGTGTAACGAGCCCTTTCAACTCGTCATCAGTCAAACCGGTCAGTTCTGATCGTTTAACACCGCCGATAAAGAAAGAAAAGAGAGCCCCTTCTTTCGGTGCACGGTTATCAAAACAAGCTGCCGGGAAAAGAATCCCCAGCACATCCCGCTTCTCACAGGAGGGAACCAGCCCTCCGAAAGCATTAAAATGCAACTGTCCCGTATTGCGAACACCGACACTGACCTGTACAACCGGAGCATACTGCAGGTTACTGATCTTATCCATATCTTCCCGGGGAACAAACGGCAATAGCTCTGGTAATGTATAAGCACCACAGGTCGTTACCACCTTATTGGCATGGAGGGTCTGCTCTCCTTCCGAAGTCCTGTAAGTAGCCTGCCAGCCATTCTCCGACGGACGAATCGTAACACCGGAAGCCGATACCGTGATATTCCGGCGGTCGATGGATTCTTCCATTGCCTTTACCAGATTCTCCAAACCACCGACTGCCGAAAAGACCTTTTTCGTAGCCAACCGGGCGCGGTCCGTTTTAGGTTGCCGGGCTTTGGCAATCGTTCCTTTGATAAATCCTCCGTATTGTTGTTCCAGATTGTATAATTTAGGCAAAGCATAACGGGTTACCAGCTTCAGCGGATCCCCGGCATACACTCCGGATAAGAACGGATCGACCGCATAGTTCAGGAAAGACTTCCCCAAACGCCGGGCAGCCAACTCCCCTACCGACTCGTCCGGATTCGTACCTTTGGCACGAAACGGTTCTCCCAGGATACGGAACTTGTCGCCCAACGTAAATAAAGGAGTCGTCACGGCACTGAACAAGCCTGAAGGTAAAGCACGAAAAGAATCTCCTTTCCAGATCAAGCGACGCTTGGCTTCCTCGTGTGCCGTCTCCAGCTCACAGGCCGGAGACAGAGCAGAAAACAACTCCGCCACCTCCGGATAAGAAACGACTCCCGTATTAGGACCGCTTTCAAAGATAAAACCGTCTTCCCGAAACGTATGTATCTGTCCTCCTATCCGGTCGTTGCACTCCAAAATATGTACTTGTTTTCCACCCCGTACCAGATGAAAGGCAGTAGTCAGACCGGTCAGGCCGGCTCCGATGATCAGAATATCCGTAGTATGCTGTTCCATATCAGACTGGTTTAGAAAATGATTTATTAGAATGAAGCATCAGTTTATCCAGCGATGCCGCCACGTTACGAACAAAAAGAGCGCCTTCGGAAGTCATGCGGATATGATCATCGTCATATTCGATCAAACCGTCCCCGGCAAACTCCCGCATACGTTTTTCATCATAAGCTGTTGCCGCTTTTACCTCATCAACAGGGCAAGACAGGCGGGTAGCCACATCCTGCCAGTTCAATGTATAGTTACACATCAGCGTTTCGATCGCTTCGCGGGTGATCTGTTCGTCGCGGCTTAATGTATATCCTTTTGCTATGGCAAACGAACCGTCTTCGATCTGTTCGATATATCGGTGAATATCTTTACTGTTCTGCGTATAAGCGGAACTCAGTTGGCTTATGCCCGTCACACCGAAAGCATACACCTGCCCTGTCGTACGACGGGTACAATAGCCCTGAAAGTTACGGTGCAGCTGTCCGTTTTGCCGGGCGGTATACAATTCGTCGTTTTCAAGTACAAAATGATCCAGACCGATGGTTTTATAACCGGTACCGCCCAATATTTCTTTCGCAGCTTCAAACATACGGCTCTTTTCCTCACTGGCGGGAAGGCCGGCTTTTTCCAGGATCAGCTGTTGCCGGTTGACCCAGGGGACATGCGCATAAGAAAAAGTAACCAAACGATCCGGCTGTAAAACGGCTGCCCGGGTAATGGTTTCGGAAAAGCTTTCGGCTGTCTGGAAAGGCAATCCGTAAATAAAATCCATATTGATACGTGCTCCTTTGCTGCGAAGGATCCGGAAGATCATTTCAACCGGCAGTAAAGCCGGACGACGGTTTACTGTCTTCAATACCTTTTCATTGAAATCCTGAACACCCAGGCTAAAGCGGTTGAAACCGGCTTCGGTCAGGTACTGCCAATATTCTTCATCCAGGTATCCGGGATGGCATTCCACGGCTATTTCCGGCTGATCGATCGTTTCAAAACCGGCCAACAGATGGTCGTTCAGTTCTTTCAAAACATATACCGGTATGGCCGTAGGGCTTCCTCCGCCATAATGTATCTGGGATATTTTTCGTCCCGGAGCCAGCCGTTCTTTCACTTTATCGATCTCCACATGTAGGGCTTCTATATAACGTTCCACCACACTCCGGTTCATCATCGCAAACGAATTGCATCCGCAATAATGACAAAGATGACGGCAGAAAGGAATATGTACATAGAAAGAGATATGTCCGGGACTGGCAGTATTGGAGGCTTCTATGGCAGCTTCATAATCTGTATTTGTAAATGTATCCGTAAAATAATTGGCCGGCGGATAGCTGGTATACCTCGGAACCGGCACATTGTATTTTTGTAATAAGTTTTGTATCATAACTATGCTGTTTCTTTCTCTTTTCTAAACACGATCAATATATAAACAAGTGACAAGAGGGCCAGGCTGACTTCAAAGAAAAACAGTCCGTGATAGCCGGTATGATCGGCTATTTTCCCGCTCAAGATGGCCATCAGCATTCCGCTCAGATGGGTGATCACAGTCTGTACCGTAAAGTCAGTACCTTCCCGTCCGGGGCGCACGCAATCCATAGCGGTAGTATATACCACAATGGTAGCCATCCCGTAGCTTCCCCAAAGCAAGGCAATCCCCATGTACAACATTCCGAGCGTCGGAGTCACATAAGAAAGCCCCAGGAAGTAGAGTGTGGCAAGCAATACAAAGACGGAAAACAGGATACGCGCCCAATGCCGTCCGATCCGGCGTACAATAAAACCTCCGATAAAAGAAAATACAAAACCGAAGGAGGTACCGATCACCCCGCTCATCACCCCGATCTCTTTCATCGAATATCCCAGGTCGACCAAATAAGGCTTCAACATCGCCAGCGTGCCGATCAGTCCTGAATAATAAAGGAACAGGAAACCGATCTGTTTCCATATATTCTTTTGGGCGAAGAAATAGAAGACATCCGCTTTCTTCGCCCGTTCGTGTGTATCTTTGGGGGCAATCTCCAGACCTCGATTGAACAGCAACGGGAGCAAAGCAACTATCACGAACAGGGCCACACACGGCAACAGACTATTCCATCCCAATTGTTTGAACAAGAGCAGTAACACACCGCCACCGATCATCGAACCACCAAAACTGCCCATCGACTGCATACTGTTCACCAGGCTTTTATCCTTCCGGCTAAAAGAAAGAACCGCCAGCGCATCGGTCGCTATATCCTGTGTGGCTGAAGCGATAAACGACACGATAATCAAGGCGATAATCGTATAAAAGTCTGTCTTGAAATCAAGAAAGGCAACAGCAAAGATCAGGACGGCATAGATCAGTTCGGAAGAGAAAATCCACCGTTTATAATCGCCCGTTGTCCGGGCATGACGGTCTACCATCGGCGACCACAGGAATTTCAATATCCAGGGCAGCTTGATCAGTTGTAATAGCCCGATGGCGGACAAGGAAAAATTCTCCTGCCGCATCATGACCGGGATGACGGTGGAGAAGAAACTCATCGGAATGGTCTGCGCAATATACAGGCAGAAAAAGGTTCCGAGGTTGAACGCTTTATTTTTTTGTATCATATCAAAGTGCTATTGCCACACTACCGCCAATCGTAAACGGACGTCCCGACTGTGCCAGTCCTTTTCCTCCCGATTCAAAATAAAAGGCGGTATATTGTGTATTGGTGATATTCTTAGCCCAAATTGCAAAGGTAGCGAATCCTTTGGTTATTGACACCTTTCCGTTCAATTGTCCGTAAAAAGATTGAGTAACTTTATTATCTTCTTTCCAATGGATCTCTCCCACACCGGTAAAATTTGTACTGATCATGATACGGTCGATATGGGAACAAGGTGTCGGAATCGTATAATCGGCACCGACTGCAAATGTATGCGACGGCACCATCGGGAGATAGTTGCCCGAATAATCGATCTTCTTCTTCTCGTCGACATAGTCTTTAAAAGTAGCATGGGTAAAACCATAATTCACCTGCACCATCAACCCGTTCACCGGATTCCCCTGCAGGCTGACCTCTACCCCTTTGCTCTCACTCCGACCGGCATTGGTCAACATGGAACCGCGACCGGAAGGAAGTGTCTGACTGATCTGTTGATTCTTCCAGTCGATCCAAAAGAAGGCGATATCGGCACGCAGCCGGTTATCCAAAAAAGGATGCTTGCCGCCCACCTCATAGTTCCAGCTCGTTTCCGGTCGGAAAGAACGATCCTCCTCACGCTCGAAAGAGGTATTGAACCCACCGGTTTTATACCCTTTCGTCACTGTGGCATAGAGGATCCCCGAAGACGGGAACAGGTACTGTAACGCAAACTTAGGTGTCACCTGGCTGAATTTCAGTTTACTGTAAAAGGCATCCAATTGTTCTGTTTTCTCTTCAGTTTCTTTAAAACCGATAAAATCGGTAGATGCACGTTCGTAATCATACCGTATACCGAAAGTAGCAGAGAGACCGTCGAACAGGAGATCATCGAAAGTGGACTGATGGTACAGGGCAAAGCCGTAAGTCGGCGTATCATAGATTTTGCGGGTCGTGTATTTCTGTGCCAGATAATCCAGTATCACGGTATTGTCAATACCCTGCCAAAAACCGAAAGCTCCAAACAACCACTTATACCGGTGGGTCGTTGTCGATTTCAGATTGAATTCCTCTGAAAACATCTTCTGCTTCTGGTCCTGCTTAGCAAAATAAACGCTTGCCGGAGAGAAGTCCTGGTCGATACCCTGATGGTCCGACAGATACTGAAAGGCAGTTTTGCTGCTCAGGCTATAGCCGGTTCCTTTATACTCAGCAGTCAGACCGGTTGTCGACATGGCCCGTTTATAAAAGCTATAGTCATTATAATTCACATCACCGGGCCGATGTGTCAGCGAATCGCAGACAGCATACGGATACCCTCCCTGCTTGGAATAATCGTAAGAACTCATCAAGCCGAGCGACCACTGCTCCGTCGGTTGCCATTCCAGCCGGATACGTCCGGAACCGCTTTTCTGGTCGTCTGCTCTTTTGTCGGTAAACAAATTCGTGAAATAGCCGTCACTCCTGTTATAATTGGCAGAAAGGGAATAACCGAATTTCTCCCCTATCTTCGCATAACGGGAAAGAGCATAATCGCGGGCACCGTACGTACCGTTAGAGACAGAGGCATTCATCCCCTGATATTTCAAGGGAGATTTGGTATATACATTAATAATTCCTCCCATGGTATTACGTCCGTACAGGGTTCCCTGCGGGCCGCGCAATACTTCTACGCGGTCTATTTCAGCAAAGTCAAAATCGAATGCCGACTTTTCAAAATAAGGGATACCATCCACATAAAGTCCGACGGAAGGCGCATTAATCTTCGAACCGATCCCCCGAATATAAACAGGAGAAGTCAATTTTGAACCGTAATCAGGCATAAACAGGTTGGGAATGAATGAGCTGAACTCCTTGATACCTGTGATATTCTTATTCTGTATAGCCGTACCGGTAACAGACGAGGCCGATAGCGGCTCCAAACGTAAGTCTCTGTTTTGTTTAAATGACCGGACTACCACCTCGTTCAGATCGACCTGACGGACTTTCGTTGTATCCTGGTCGTCTGCTTGTACAGATAGAACAGAAAGAGACAAACAACAGAATAAAAGTAATATCTTCATATAAATTATTTTTAGATTCCCCAAAAACTCATTTAAAACGAACCCTCACTTCGTTTAAAACGAGATTTTTTTCGTTTTAAACGGACTGTAAGCTCGTTTTAAACAAGTTTTCACTCGTTTTAAACGAGATTTGGGCTCTCTGGTCGACCACATTATACAAGTTATTGATAATAAATAAATTAACAACGATCCAGTATAAAAGTTGAACTATATATCCAGTTTGTATTAAGGAACACAGATGGCGCAGACGAGCGCAGATAAACGCAGATAATATATTGTTTTAAAGAAAATAAAAAGTCTGCGAGCATCTGCGTATTCTGCGTCATCTGCGTTCCCTAATACGATCTGAATAGGTTCAATTCTGATAAATTTTGAATCATAGTATCCATTTAGAAAGTTACTGCAACCTCTGCCCCGATCTGGAACGGTTTGCCTTTTTGTATGAATGAATTGTTGAATGATTCGAAATAAAATGCTTGATAATCCGTATTTGTTATATTACGACTCCATACATTCAGATTGACTGCCCCTTTACGTACACCAGCCTTGGCGTTCAACACGGCATAAAAGTCCTGGCTGATATCATTCTTTTCCGTCCAAAAAATCTTCCCGGCTCCGGCGCACTGTGCAGAAACAGTAAACTGATCCAACCAGCAATTACGTAGCAACTTCGTATATTGTAATCCCAGGCTTACGGTATGACGCGGAGTATAAGGGACAAAGTTATCCTTGTAATTTACCTCCAGCTTGCTTTCCCTGTCGATAGCCAGATAATCACGGAATGTAGCACGGGTAAAACCATAATTCAGATCGGCAGTCAATCCCTCGGCAATCAGGCTGCGAAGGCTTACTTCCACACCATAGCTGTCCGCTTTTCCTCCGTTGGTGATCATACGGCCACTGCCATTCTCCGCAAAGGTTGTCAACTGGATATCCTGTATATCCATATAGAAAAATGTCAACTCTGCATTCAGCCGGTTTTTAATCAATTCGCTGCGGACGCCTAATTCGTAGTTCCAGCTATGTTCAGGTTTATAGGAAGCTACCGACTCTACATCCGACGGTTTATTTTTTTCTGCTTCAGCAGGCATGAACTTCTTCATCAGGTCATATTTTGCATATTCCTGCACCAGGTCACCGAACATTTGCACATTATAGCCGCCCGTTTTGTACCCTTTTGCTACAGACACGTAAGTAAAAGTTCCCGGGCTGCACTGGTAACGCAAGGAGACCTTCGGCAAAACCTGTAAAAAGTCCTGTGATGTCTTATCTTTCAAATGTGCTTCCATCGGATAAGTCCCCAGCGGCCTCCCCATCATCGACACCCCAATCTTCATACTGTCGACAGCCGAATCATAATCCAGCTTCGCTTTTTCATAATCCAAACGGATACCAGCTGTAATAGAAAGTCCGTCTACGAACAAGTTATTATAAGTAGACTGATGAAAAGCGGCAAAGCCGAATGTAGGCGTTTTAAAATAACCGGGGAAATAGATTTGATTCTTATCGTCTCCATACACAGTCAATTTAGGAGCATTCGGGTTATTACCGATCATCTTGTCAAATGCATCCTGCAAGATATCCTTTAAGCCATCCTCCTTAAAGATAACCGGCCCGTCCGTATTCAGACTATTATAAAAGCCATACGCCCCGAAACTCCACTGATAGTTCTTCTTATGGTTGGAACGGATCGCCACTTCTTCACTCCAGGCATATTGTTTCTGCTTTTGGTTCAGTGTGAAGACCGACTTCTCTGTATAGTCCTGGTCCATCTTCATATCATCCTTCAGATACTGGTAGGCAGTAGTAGAAGAAAGTAGGATATTATCCGTTTTCCATTCCAGATAAAGACTATTATTCAGCATATTCCGTTCATAAGAACTGGGATCGTTGATGCGGATCGGAGCAACCGTCCCCGTTGCCTTATCATATAATCCGTAAGGAAACGCCCGCTGATTGACATAGTCGTAATTGAATGTATATTGCGCTTTCAGGTTCGGTTTGATCAACCAGTCCAGCTTGAAACGACCGCCTGCCGATTCTTCTTTATCGGCCCGTGTATCACTATATTCATTGACGAAGAATCCGTCATTCCGATCGTAATAACCACTAAGGGAAATGCCTACATTGTCGCTCAACTTCCGGTAATGGGCTCCCTTTGCCTTGAATGCGCCATAATTTCCACCGGACAAGGACAGTTTCGTCCCCTGGTAATTTAAAGGTGAAAGCGTATAGATATTCACGATTCCTCCCATCGCATTACGTCCGTACAATGTTCCCTGCGGACCACGCAACACCTCCATACGCTGGATATCGTTCAGTTCGAAATCAAATGTGCTCTTATCGAGATACGGCACATTATCCACATAAAGTCCGATCGATTGTCCGCTGCTTCGTGCACCGATACCACGGATATAAATAGCCGAAGTCATCTTCGAACCGTAATCCGGCATATACAGGTTAGGGACAAAGGAACTGATATCTTTCAACGCATCGATCTGCCGTCCGGAAATAGCCTGGGGGGAAATGATGGAAACAGAACTGGGCAATAAGCGTAAATCATTCGTTTCTTTCGTGGAAGAAGTCACCACCACCTCATCGATATTATACGTTTTGATGGTATCGTTTTCATTGACATTCACTTTTATTTCATCAGCCTTCATAGCTTGTAAACCAAAAAGAGAGCTGACAACCAGCACACACAGACAGCGTTGTTTCATTGTACTCGAACTATTAGTATTTTTCAATTGCAAAGAAACAGGAAAGATAGAAGACAATCAATCACTACATGTAGTGATTTTAACACTACCATGCCAAACAATTCAGCACTATAATGCTATTCTACAATTCTATATCATCCCCTGAGATGATCCCATTCATGATGGCATAAAAAGTCAGGCCGGAAACGGTTTTGATACCTAATTTAGTAGTGATATTCTTTCGGTGAGTGAGGACCGTGTTCAAGCTGATGCTTAATTTATCCGCTATTTCCTTGTTGGTGATACCTTTTACGATCAATTGGAGGACATCGGTTTCACGGGTAGAAAGGTCTTTGTTCGTATCTCCAGATAGATTGGCGGAGTTATCGTTGGCTAGCAATTGCTGTAACTGCTCGATGATTATCTCCTGGGAGGCTTTTACCGTGATATGGTTCGTGGTAGAGATACCACCGTCACCTTCTCCCCCATTGATTAACACAACCGTTTTACTACGGCGAGGCAGGAAAAAATCACCATTCATTACCTGTGTTTCAGGTGAGGTAAAATAGTAATCGAACGTATCGTTGCAACCGTCAACATTGAAAGCATCGAACGTAGGAAACCAACACACTTCCACAGGAGGGAAATAGTCGGTAAGCAAGCTCTGAAGACCAATGCTCTGCAAAGTATCGGATAAAATGATTGCTATTTGCTTGGTTCTATGCATCAATACGGATTATTTACACAGTTTCTCCATGGCTGATACCATCGGAGTCAGAATACGGTAACGGATACGATTATGTTGTTTGATGTCTTTTTCAAGGCTGCTGATGCCGAAGATCACGGCATAACATAAATTCTCATTGTAATCACCCGACAGGTGTTTAACCATTATGCCTTTCAGATCGGACAACAACGCCTCGATAGGATCTTCCAGCCGCTGCTCACCGCCAAGTTGAAGCACTCCCGTTTCGCCGGAAGCCTGACAACCGTTGATCTTCTCACTTAATGCCTGGCAATAAGGGAACCAAACCGTGTCGTCTTTCTCGATACGCGCCGTCAACTCTTCCTTAAAAGAAGAGAAGAATTTGCCGATCAGATTCAACGTATTGTTTCCCGGGGTACTCATAGAGATAAAAGAAGTCAGATGCCGCTCTATGTTCGGCAGTTGATAACGTAAATAATATTGGTTGGTCTTGGTCAGGTAATCGATGATCTGCGAAGTATGGAAGGTCTGCAACTTCCTTTCCGGGAAATATTCCTCGTTCAGGAACGTGTTTATTACCGTCAGCAGGAAATCCGTATCCAGCTGATATTCTTCACAGATCGTTTTCACCGATTTATCCCCCAATCCGAGGCGGATACCAAACCGGTTGATTACAGGAATGAGTGAGGGATGTTCCTCCACCACCTCACTCATTTGCATATTTGGATATACTAAAGGCATAGTTTATGCTTCTTCCCATTGTTTGCGCAAGAGTTCTACTGCGGCAGGGACAACAATGTTGCGATCACCCTGGCATCCGCATTCGAAACTTACGTATTTATCATAACCTAACATCTTCAAACCTTTGAAGCCGTCTACATAATTATCCGCCTCACCGTCTTCACCCGGCATGCTGCGACGTTTACGGCTTGCCACGTGCACGTGCTGCAGATAGTCACCCGCTGAAAGGAACGCTCCCATATCGGACGTTTCCTCCCAGGTCATATGCCAGAAGTCCCCCATGCAACGTACACCCGGATTGTTGATATCACGGCATATGGAAGCTGCATCGGCCACCTGACGCATATAGAAACATTCTTTGCGGTTCAGAGGTTCAAAAATCACGGTCGTTCCGTTCTGTGCAGCATGATTACCCATCTCCGTAAACTGTTCGCACAGGAAGTCACGGGTTTCCTGGTTATGAGGAAGCGCGGGGACCTGCCCGTTGAACGCCGGAACGATGATAACACCTGTCGACCCCAGCTCGCCGGCTGCGGTGATGATCTCCTTCATTGTATCCATACATTTCTTACGAATAGCAGGATCGGTAGAAAGGATAAATCCTTCAAAGCCGGCACAAATAGCACTGACCTTGATATCACGACCGTTCAGAGCCTCTTTGATCTCTTTCACCCGGTCTTTCAGTCCGCGTCCGCCCGGTTCGAAACCGACCACACCCAGCTTCTCCATATAGTCCAGCTTCTGGTTCAGGTTTTCACCCGGCGCAATACCTTCCTGGAAAGAGATGTTCAGTTTTGCTTTTGTGTTGCAGCAGGACTTTGTCTCCGGACATTGTTCATCCGAAGAAGCCTTACCGGCACAAGAAGCCAACGCACCGGTACTGACAGCAGCTACTGCAGCACCGGATAATGTTGTTTTTAAAAAGTTTCTTCTATTCAATGACATATCGTTACTTATTTTGTATCACGAGGTTTACCCGGTACCGGAACTGTGAATGAACTCATATCCATCTTACCCAGATTGAGGTCTTTCGGAGTATAATCCAGCGGAGAAGCAGTCATGGCATCCCATGTCGTTTCAGCTCCCGTATAAGCAGATTCACGTCCCATGATAGCAGCCATGTTCGATACGGCTGTTTCAGTAGCCTGCTGAAGCGGTTTGTTGCCACGGATGCTGTTGATCCAGTTTACGTGTTCCAGTGTATACGGGTCGTTCTGCTTGAAGTTGGCTTTCTCTGCTTCGTAGTCATATTTCCAAATCACATTGCCGGCAAGGTCTTTGATCTCCATCGTTGCACTGTTCCATGAGCCTTTCGTTCCTTGGATAAATTCGCTGACATTGTTGGCACAACCGTCTACTTGGCGACACATACTATGCAAATGGATACCGTTCTCCATCGTGAAATCGATGCTGAAGTTATCATACTGATCACCGGTAATACGACGCTGACGAGAACCGAAGCCGACAGCTTTTACCGGCTTCAAGCCACTGAACCAGGTAAATACATCGATATTATGTACATGCTGTTCTACGATATGGTCACCGGATAACCATTTCCAGTTCACCCAGTCTTTGATCATATATTCGCAATCGTTCCATTCTTTTTGACGCTCGCGGAACCACAACATATTCTGATTCCAGTAAACCGTACCGCCTGTGATCTCACCGATCATACCTTCCATGATCTTCTTGTAAGACTCTACATAAGGACGCTGGTGATGACGCTGTGTACCAGTGATCACGCGAAGATTCTTAGCTTCCGCCTGTTTGGCAGTAGCCATGATCGTACGATAACCAACCGGATCCACACAGATCGGTTTTTCCAGGAATGAATGTTTTCCCTTTTCTGTCGCATACTGGAAATGTACCGGGCGGAATACAGGAGGAGTTGCAATGATCACCACATCTACCCCACTGTCTATTACCTGCTTATAAGCATCCAGACCGACAAAACGCTTGTCTTCCGGAATATCTATATTCTTATCTTTTTTCAGTTTATCAGCCAGTCCGTCGATTCTTTCTTTGAATGTATCGCCCAACGCAACGATAGTTACGCCATTCGCAGCATTCAGGAAATTGAAAGCAGCACCGGAACCACGTCCGCCGCAACCGATAACACCAGCTTTCAGTTCTTGTCCGTCTGTTGCCAGGTCGGGCAGTTCCGGGATATAATAAGTACCCGGTTCTTTCAGCGGTTTCAAAGCATTTGCTTTTTCTCCACTGCTACATGAGGTTAAAACCACACCTGCTGCGCCACCTGTTCCAATTGCACCCAGTGCACCGGCCATAGCGGAGCTCTTTAAAAATGATCTTCTACTGATACTGTTTTCCTTTTTCATGATATAGCAAAATTTAAAGAATTGATATTATTTACACTAGTCTACTTCATTGATGAATCCGGCTCGCAAACCACGCGGAAACCAATACCACGTATATCAGAGTACCACCAGATACTTTTAGGTTGCTGCGGGTCGGTCTTTAACCACGCTTCATGTTTGGTATAGTCGCGGGCTGCCGAACGCAAGTCTGCAGCATCGGATGTATAGTTACCTCCGCGTACTACCCACTCTGTTCCTTCGGTTACCAACGGATCTGTTACAGATTCGCCCCCTTTGCCATAAGCTTCAGGATCATACTTGTCTGCACAATATTCCATGACATTACCCAACATATTCTTTAATCCGAACGGATTGGCTTTCACCAGTTCCGGTTCCTGTGTCTTGTTCTTACTGTTCTTACTGTAGATAACGAACGAGCTGATGCTGTCGGTCTTTGCGTCAAAGAACTTACGCCAGAATCCCTGGTCGGAGAAGTCCTTCGGGCTACCGCTGAAGAAGTAAGGAGTTTCCGTACCGCCACGGGCTGCATATTCCCACTCAGCTTCGGTCGGCAGACGATATTTCTTGCCGGTCTTCTTCGACAACCACTGGCAGAATGTTTCTGCTGCATAATGTGTCATCGTAATAGCCGGACGGTCGCCACCACCCCATCCCTGATCGGGGAATCCGAACGGTGGTGTAGGACCGGAAATAGCATCTACATCCGGATTGCTGTTGTTTGCATATACAGTTTCGGGAGGAGTACGTCCTTCACTCATCGTATTACCATAGAACGACCAGTACTGGTCCCAGGTAACTTCCACCTCAGCCATAAAGAACGGGCTGACTGTCACCGTACGGACAGGAGCCTCGTCCGGTTCATGGAACGGTTCCTTGCTGGTACTACCCATTTTGAACGAACCGCCCGGAACAGCAACCATCTTGAATGATACCGGAGTTCCGGGTATCTGTTCTACATAGTCCGTGAAGCTTGTAACCTGTGTCGGTTCTTTAAAATACAGACTGGTATCGATAGCAGCAGAGCCGGCCAGTCCAGGTATACCCGTCAACTTCGAATGGTTGTAATTCGGGTTGTAGTGTCCGGCATCCAGATGACAGCTGATACACTGCAGGTCCAGTTTCTTTTCATTCTCATCATAATAAAGGTGTGCAGTGATACCATCGTTTGTGATTCCTTCCGGAAACAAGTTCTGGTGACACTCTTTACATGATTCGTTCGGGATATACTTAACGGCATGTTCCAATTCCGACTTTACGTTCCAGTCAAAATCGGCGCTGTCTTTCGTCATAAAAGACCAGACATCTTTCAGGCCCAGCTTAGCTTTTGCCGTATAATGGTTCCAGGTATCGTGTTTAGGCGGAAGGTGGCAGTCCACACAATGAACTTTCACACCGCTTCCGTTATTTACGTGCTTGGATAATTTCCAACTACTTTCCACATGCGGATGCACATGGCACATCATACACGACTCGTCTGAAGAGAAATAGACGGACGTATTATAAGCCAGGATCATTACCCCGGCACCACATATCCCCCCTAGAAGAAGCATAAAGGTCTTTCCTTTAAAAAAACTCTTCTTCTTTTGGTCTGATGAATATCGATTAGAATTTTTGTTAGTAGCCATCTGTTTTTATGGTATTCTAAATTACACTTAGTCTAAGAATTAGATTTAAAAATCGGCAATAAAAGTAGCATTTTACTTAATATAAAGAAAGCATAACCAGTTGATTTAACGTAATAAGTAAACTGATTATGCTTTTTTTAATTATTTTCAGACTCCTAGAGATTGGATTGAACAGGTGTCATAATGAAAGTAAATTCATAATCACCATAAGGTAAACGATATTTCTCCAGTGGCAATGTACCCCAACTGTTCACACAACCTAATCCCATTTGCGCTTTATCTATACAAAGATTTGTATAGTCTACTTTCGGGACCAGCTCTGAATGTCTCTGATCTTTCTGTACACCGTCGTCCAGCGATTCGATCGAATAATTCAATGCGGAAGCAGAGAACGGAGCCTCGGCGACGAACATCAAACCATTACCTCCCTTATTCGTCTGTTTCCACCAGCGGATATCTGTCTTTGTACCGGTTTCCTGCGGACGGATATAAGAATAGAACTGTTCATCGACTGTCTGGCAGAATTTACCCAGGTCAGTTACGTTGTTACGGTCTGAATAATTCTCCCACGGACCACGTCCATAGTACTTGATCAGCGACATCTCTTCCGGCATCTGCATCTGCATACCGAAACGGAACATATCGGAAACCTTGGCTGACTTGTCGGCCACCATCTTCTGTGATACTTTTACCGCACCTTCATTATTTATAGTATAGGATATAGACAATTTAGCCGATACGGCTTCCATCGTATATTCAGCATTTACTACAGCCTGACCGTTCTCGATCTTATTCGTCAGTGAAGTCAGCTTCAGACCCGGTTCTTTCCAGGCAGCATATTTTTTCTGCAAACCGGCACCCATATCGTTATCGGTCGGTGCACGCCAGAAGTTCGGTGTCAGCTTTCCGCCTTCATCGATCAAAGCCAGTCCTTTCACATCGTATTTGCAAAGGAATCCGTCATGCTTATTAAATTCGATCAGGAAGTTCTCGCCGGAAACGATCAGGTAATTATAATCGTTCTCTTTGATTGTCGGAATGACAGTAGCAATATTGGTCTTCTCCACATTAGCCAGTTTCAATTCAGGAGCTTTGTACGGACGAACCACCAGCTGATTCTTGGCAACCGTATGTCCGGCAGGAAGCATCGTTTCCGCTTTCTTCAGTTTGAAAGCCACATTCAGCAGTAATTCCTTACATTTACATATACCTTCCGTACTATAATTCAACTTTACAGATTTAGTCTGCTGCGGAGCGACATCCAGATCCTTGATCATACCGGTCTGTATCACTTCACCCTCAGCCAACAGTTCCCATTCAGCATAATAACCGTCGAGATTACGGAAGAAGTTCTCATTATACACATTCACGACACCGTTTGCCAGGTCGGAAGGAGTTACCCAAATAGACTGATAGATATAGCCTACTTCATGCATATGCGGATTCGGTTTACGATCCGGACTGATCAAACCATTATCGAGGAAGTTGTTATCGGTTGCATCATAACGGTTAAAGTCACCGCCATAGCCATAAAATTCAACACCTTTGTCATTCTTCCAACGCAAAGACTGATCCACAAAGTCCCAAATGAAACCACCCTGATACTTCGGATACTTACGGACAAGATCCCAATATTCTTTAAATCCACCCTGTGAATTACCCATTGCATGTGCATATTCACACTGGATAAGCGGTTTATCGACATTACCGTTGCAATAGTCTTCACATCTTTTATAATCCAAATACATCGGGCAGTAGATATCGGTAAATTCATTCGTTCCGGCCTGTTCGTACTGAACGGCACGGCTCTTGTCTTCATTTTTGATCCAGGTGTAGCATGCTTCGAAGTTCGGTCCGAAACCAGCTTCATTACCTAACGACCAAAAGATGATGGACGGATGGTTGAAACCACGCTGTACATTACGCTGGTTACGCTCCATATGTGCTTTTGCATATAACGGATTCTTAGCCAGTGTTTCTTCGCCATATCCCATACCGTGAGATTCCACATTCGCTTCGGCAACGACATAGATACCGTATTCGTTGCACAGGTCATACCACAAATTCGCATCCGGATAGTGACAGGTACGAACCGCATTGAGGTTGTACTCTTTCATTATTCTGATATCCTGCAGCATACGTTCGCGGGATACGACATAACCTCCGTCCGGATCCATTTCATGACGGTCTGCTCCTTTGAACAATACCGGCTGACCGTTTACCAGTATCTGACTGTTCTTCAGTTCGATCTTACGGAAACCGACCTTTACCGGAATAACTTCCAGTTCCTTATTACCATCTTTCAAAGTGGCCACCAATGTATAGAGGTTCGGTGTTTCAGCCGTCCATTTTAACGGATTGGCAACAGCGATGTCTGTCGATACTTTACCCGATCCCTTTAAGGAAGCCGTAGCAACCGGATTGCCTTGTTTGTCCAACAATTTCAAGTCTACCGTCCCGCTACCTTTCAGGTTCAGGCTCACATTCAATGTCGCATCCTTATACTGGGCATCCAAATCCGGAGTCACACGGATATCCTGAATATATTTGGGATTGCGTGCATACAGATAGCAGTCGCGACCGACACCTGACAGACGCAGGAAATCCTGGTCTTCCAGATACGTGCCGTCACACCAGCGGAAAGTCTGGAACGCGATCAGGTTCTTGCCCGGTTTCAGGTATTTTGTCAAATCGAACTCAGCTTCGAGTTTGCTGTCTTCGCTGTAACCGACATACTGGCCGTTCACCCAAAGATACATATTGGAAGTCACCGAACCGAAATGAGCAAAAATCTCCTTACCTTTCCAGTCTGCCGGAATAACTATTTCTTTACGATAAGAACCGACATGATTGTTTTCTACAGGTATTTCAGGTGGGTTATTCTTGAACTGGTTCCGCCAGGCATATCCTACATTCACATAAATAGGATCGCCGAAACCATTCAGTTCCCAAATACCGGGTACAGGCATATTCGCCCATCCTTTGTCATTGAAACCGACCTGGTAAAAATCAGTAGGACGTGCATCGGCATCTTTCACCCAGTTAAATTTCCAGGTTCCGTTCAAAGTCATAAAATTGGCTGATGATTCTTTACATCCCTTTAACGCTGCATCTGCTGTTTCGAACGCAAAGTAGTTCGCATGCATCGGGGCACGGTTCACCGCATTCACGTTCGGATCTCTCCACTCATTCTTTTGAGCGAATGCTGTCATTCCGATCAAGGAACAACAGCAAACTAACATTTTTAATTTCATTTCTATCTTTGATTTACTAATGTGCGGTAATCAATCTACCCACTTCTGCCATTTCACATTTTCATTGTATCCGGCTTCCACCATCGTTTCAATGAATTGCATTCCTCTCACGCCGTCATAAACAGTCGGAAAGTCCAGGCATTCCTCACAGGGAGTTTCACCTTTCTTGACACTCATTACGGTATGGGCAAAATTCCGGTAAATATTGGCAAAAGCTTCGATAAAGCCTTCCGGATGACCTCCCGGAGTACGGGTATTCATCTTAGCCGTATCACCGATGAAACCGTTGTTTCCCATACGAATCACTTCGGTCGGTTTATTCGACCATTTTGCATATAAAGTATTCGGTTCCTGCTGCTGCCATTCCAAACCGCCTTTATCACCGTAAATGCGGATACGGATGTTGTTTTCTTCTCCGGCAGCAATCTGTGAGGCGGTAAGCGTTCCGACTACCCCGTTTTCATAACGAAGGAAAGCGGCACCGTCGTCATCGATCGGACGACCGGGAACAAACGCATTCAGGTCGGCACAAACTTCCTGTACTTTCAGACCGGTTATATATTCACTCAGATGCCAGGCGTGCGTACCTATATCACCGATACAGCCTGCTTTCCCTGAGCGTTTCGGGTCTGTACGCCATCCGGCATTATTTCCGCCCTGCAGTTCGATACGGTCGGAAAGCCACCCCTGCAGATATTCCACATATACACGGCGAAGCGTACCCAGATCCCCTCGGGCAATACGGGCTTTCGCTTCTTTTACTGCCGGATAAGCGGAGTACACATGCGTAAGCGCCAGGATCAGCCCAGTCTCTTCCACCTTTTTCTGAAGTTGTTTGGCTTCTTCCAATGAGAAGGTCATCGGTTTATCCACTACCACATGGAATCCTCTTTCCAAAGCCATCATAGCGGGTTCGAAATGCCAGCGGTTAGGTGTTACGATGGTCACAAAATCCATCCGTTCGCCTTCCGGCAAAGTCATTTCGTGTTCGAACATTTCCTGATAAGTACTGTAAATACGGTCTTCCGGCAAGAAATAAGAAAGTCCGGAACTTTTAGATATTTCAGGGTCTACGCTGAAACATCCGCAAACTAATTCAATCTGATTGTCCATAAAGGCAGCACGACGATGGATCGCACCGATAAAAGCGTCACTTCCGCCGCCTACCATGCCCATTCTTAATTTTCTGTTTTTCATGATAATATTAATTTTACAATTACGAATTGAGACCCTAAAGATAGGATTTATTTCGTTACTTCACAGGCTTTAGTCCCATCTTTTCTGCCCGCTGCAACATAAACTGATAGGCGGCTTCGTGCTCATTAGGAATCACTCCATCCAGGATGGCATTCTTTATGGCTTCTTTCAACACTCCTACGGGTTGTGAAGGAGGAAGGGCAAATGTCTCCATGATTTCCTCACCGGAAACAGGGGGTTGGAAATTACGAACCCGGTCTTTCTCCTCGATATCAGCCAACTTTTCACGGACCAGACGGAAGTTATTCAGGAAGCGGCGGACTTTTTCCGGATTCTTACTAGTGATATCTGCCTCACAGAGCTTCATCAGATCGTCGATATCGTCACCGGCATCGAATAGTAAACGACGGATGGCCGAGTCGGTCACTTCGTCGTCTGCCAGGGCGATCGGACGCATGTGGAGTGTCACCATCTTCTGTACGTACTTCATCTTTTCGTTCATCGGCAACTTCATGCGGCGAAAAATTCCCGGCAGCATACGCTCACCGATAAAGTTATGGTTGTGGAATATCCAACCTAGACGAGGGTCGAAACGCTTGGTTGCGGGTTTGCCGATATCATGGAAAATGGCACTCCAACGGAGCCACAGATTATCCGTCGTCTTACTCAGACGGTCCAATACCATCAATGTATGGGCAAAGTTATCCTTATGACCGATGCCTTCTTTTGTCTCAGCACCTTTCAATGCACAGAGTTCCGGGAAAATAAGAGGCAGTAAACCGCTTTTATCCAACAACTCAAAACCGATGGAAGGTTTTGGGGAAAGGACAATCTTATTCAGTTCATCCACAATCCGCTCCTTAGAAATGATGGAGATCCGCTCCTTGTTACGCTCGATCGCATCGAACGTGTCGGGATGGATAAAGAAGCCTAGTTGAGATGCAAAACGGACTGCACGCATCATACGCAACGGATCGTCGCTGAAGGTTATATCCGGATCGAGAGGCGTACGGATAATCAGATTATCCATATCGTCCAAACCTCCGAAAGGATCGACCAATTCTCCGTAACGGTCCTTGTTCAGACACAAAGCCAAGGCATTGATCGTAAAGTCGCGCCGGTTCTGATCGTCTTCCAGCGTACCGTCTTCCACGATCGGTTTCCGGCTGTCATGGCTGTACGATTCTTTCCGTGCACCGACAAACTCAATCTCCAGGTCACCGGATTTTACCTGTGCCGTCCCGAAGTTCTTAAACACGGACAGATGTGTCTTTTTGCCTAACTTGTTAGCTACTGCTTTTGCTAATTCTATTCCGCAGCCTACTGCAACGACATCAATATCTTTTGAAGGACGGTATAAAAAAATATCCCTGACGTAACCGCCAATCACGTAAGCTTCAACACCTAATTCGTCTGCAGCCTCAGATATGATGCGGAACGGCTTTGCCGATATATGATTTAAAATATCTTCCTGATCTATATACATTCGCTTTATTTATCTCGCTCGTTGAGACTGCAAAGATAAAAAATATATCTTTGCAGACAGAACGAATAAGATAAACAACATGAAGAAGTCAGCAATATGTATTGCACTTGCCGCCGTAACACTGGCAGCCTGCAACAATGCGGAAAAGGAAGCACGGGCTCGGTTGAGCAATGCTCAAAGCATGTATGAACGGAATGAGCTCTTCGCGGCAAAGAGTGAAATAGACAGTATCCGCGCACTCTATCCGAAAGAATTCAAAGTCTTAAAAGAGGGGCTTTCACTTATGCGGCTTGTGGAGGTAAAAGAAGCGGAAAGGAATATCGCTTTTTGCGACAGTCTGATCCCTATCAAAGCGGAAGAGGCAGAAGGTCTGAAAAAAGGATTCGTTTTTGAAAAAGACAGTGTCTATGAAGAGATAGGTAATTATATCTGGAAACAACAAACGGTGGAACGGAACGTACAGCGTTGTTATATCCGTAGCGGGGTGAATGAAAAAGGTGAGATTTATCTTGCCAGCGTTTTCTATGGCGGTGCACCGATCAATCATACCGGCATCAAAGTCAGTACCAAAGACGGTCAGTTTGCCGAAACTGCTTCTATCTCGTATGACGGCGGAGTGAATTATCGCTTTAAAGACCTGGGGAAAACAACAGAGGTTGTGACTTACAAAGGTGAAAAAGGTATTGATGCCGCCAAGTTTATTTCAACTAATATAAAAGAACGTATTAAAGTTGACTACACAGGAGGCAAGCCCTATACAATCTATATTGCAGACGGAGACAAAAAGGCTATTGCCGCTACTTTCGAACTGGCTACGGTGTTAAGCGACCTGGAAAATCTTCAGAAAGAAAAAGAGAAGTCAACCAAACGGATCGCTTATTTGAAAAGCAAACTGGAGAGTAAGACGGAAGAATAAAAATCTTTTTCTTTGTACCATAAAAAAACCGGTTCCCACAATCATGAGAACCGGTTTTTTATTTGATATCTATCTTTCGATTTTTTTACTTCACAATCACTTTATAAGCTTTGTCACCTTCTACTGAAACGATCACAACGCCTCTAGCTGTCTGAACAGATTCATTATCAGATGAGATAAAGCGAGAACCGATTGTCTGTCCCAAAATGTTAGACAAGGTAACTTTCTTGCCACCAGCATTACGGATCTGGAATTCACCATTACCACCGATCACTTTGATAGTAGTCGGAGCTTCGATAGATTCGTTGGCTACAGGAGATGGAGCATCTGCTAAAGAGAACTCCACACCTGTCGTTGACATAACAACTACATTATCAGCCACTCCCAAATACATTGGTTTCACTTCTTGTGTAATGTCACGGTTCATTTCTTGATAACTTTCCAAACGATAATTTCCGCTTTCTGTTACTTTCAAAGCCCACAGAGCTGGATTCTTCTTGCTTTCCTTCATCGTCTCAATCGTATCATTTGCAATGAAATGTACACGATAATTATCCTTTGTATCAACCAATGAAGAATCACGACCGGGAACCATGTAGTAGCGTGTCTGTACTGCTTCTGCCTTAGCAGCCTCGTTAGCCATTACAGTTGTAATGAAATACAACGGCATTTCAGCTGTTGATGCCTCCGATTTGATCAACTTCAAACTGAAATTATCTTTTTCATACGTTGATTTCAAGATTTCTTGCCCTTCCGACTTCAACTCAGCAAACAGGTTTAACGTATTCATCGTCAACGATTTTGCATCTGAAGTAAAACGTTTATGACCTGTTTCAAACGTACCGTATTCAGGAGCATCTACTTCGACAAAATTGAAGTATGCCGGAGTTTCCGTCAATACTATATTAGAAGAAGAATAATCAGCTGTTACAAACTTACCTTTAGCATCACCTTCCACGACTTCCAAATTATACTTACCACCATCAACATCTGTATTGAAATGGAATTCAGTAGCCTTCGTGAAATCAGAAATCTTCATGCTCTTTGCCTTTGTGTCATAAGCCATATATTTATCGCTGAATTGTGATTTCAGTTTATAGGTAACGATATTAATTTCATCACCTAATGCCTTAGCACCTCCTGCGTCTGTAGTATCAACAGCAACCAGTTTGAAGATAACAGCTTCTTTCGCATCACCCGCTTTAATCTGGAGAATTGAATCGGCAGTCATAGCATACGTATTGCTTGTTTCAGCACCGGCAGGAGTCAAATTCAATACATAACCCTTATTGGCAATATCATCTTTTGTGAAGTTAGCAGACCCCAGGAACTTGTTGTCGAAATCCACTTCCTGCGGTATCACAATAATAGAGTCTGCATTACCACCGAATGTATAAGTATTTTCCATTCCCTGAACGGCGAAAACTTCACCTTTCAGCAATAAAGATGTATTACTCTTACGGTCTACAATGCTATACATACCATTGTCTTCTTTAATATACCACTGTCCTTCCGGATGGTTGACAGACGGAGTGCCGGTCATCGCTACCAAATCTTGGCCATCTCCTGTAAGATATTTACCACCATTAACACCTTCACTTGCACTCTTCAGGAAGTAAACTCCTGTACCTGATGCGATTTGAGCAGGAGTTCCTTTTGCTACAGAGATAAAAGGAGCTTCGCCGTTTTTCGGATCATTATCATTTGTTGATTTCCTTTCAGACACAGTCAATACCTTCTTATTACCCACCTGAGCGAATACAACACGCGCTAAATCATTAGAAGACACTAAAGGCTTCTTATTAACCTCTGGTGCACGATAAACAAACATTGCCAAAGAATCATTCTTTAAGTCCACCAAGAACTTAAACTGTTGAAATTCTGCATTACCCACTGTATGCAAAGCTGACTTTGCGTAGGTTGAATCCAGTTTAAACTGAGCACCATATGCACCTGTAGCACTGGTTATATCAGTTTTAAGCGTATCAACACCTAAATACTTTGCGATACCGCCTTCGAAAGACTCGTCGCCTTTCACCTGTAATGTAACAAAAGTGTTTTTATCCTTATCCGTCACATCCTTCGCAATCAAATCTTTTCCGGAGAAAATATCTCCTTCATATTCGCTTCCGAAAGAAAGACGGAAGGTGCTAAAGCTTTCGCCAAGTTCTGCAGCCTTCAATGCATACGCAGTCGCTGGAGCTTTAACAACCAATGTAGTTTCCTTTGTTTCATTAAAAACAATACCTTCGTCACCTTTTTGCAAAACCATTGACTGGTCGTCCCAATGAGCACTGATTTTACCATCTTTGAAGCTCCATTCAGAAACACCTTCTGCCAATACCGGCTTAGCTTCGCTTGATTTAGCAAAAGATAAAAGAGCCTTTGTCTTTTTGTTTTTAAACTGATATATGATATCACCACTTGTTTCTGTTCTTACTTTTGTAATCTCCCACAGAGCAGAGTCAATAGCAAGTTTGGAAGTTCCCAAATCTTCTTTTTTGATAAATACAACAGAGTCTGCCTTATATCCACATAAAGACAGATAGTATTCTTTGTTTGCATCACTTGTCGTCAAGCGATAGTAATTACCTGAAGTCCAACCCTTAGAATCGACTTGGTCTCCTTCTGCCGCACTTACCGTCAACGAACTTACCGCCATCAAAGCAGCGGCTAATAGAGTAGATTTTTTATTCATATATTATTCCTTTTTGGTTTATACATATAATTAATACTAGCTACAAAGATATGTTTTTTTCAATTTGTAAGAGTTATAACAAACACTAAAGATACTTATATTCACGTATATTGTACAAAACTACCTGTTTTAATGCCAACATGTTTCAATCGCTATTAAAGCGCCGTTTATACGAACACAAAGAGAAAAGACAACCTTTTTATGGCTAAAGCATAAACTTAGTCAACCACCTTTATATAATAGACTCCCAACAGTCAACCCAAAACTGTCTTTCGTAGACATGGTTAACTCAAAAGTGTTTCACCTAGGAGAAACACTTGTTTCATCAGGAAGAAACATTTGTTTCATTAGGGTGAAACACTTTTAACTACCTTAAAAAGCTAACAAAGGTTTCCTTTCCCCAATAAAAAGGCTTACCTTAGTGCCGTAATTCAAAAAATATGGTAACAGAAGAATTAAACAGACTCTACTACGAATACACCGGTTCGCAGGCCGAAGATATTACCGAACTTCCTTCATCCGGCTCTAACCGCCGGTATTTCAGAATATCAGGTCCGAAAACATTGATCGGAGTCAGTGGCTCTTCTCAGGAAGAGAACAAGGCTTTTATTTATATGTCGGGATTTTTCAAAGGAAAAGGCATTAACGTACCGGAAGTTCATTTCCATTCGGACGATTATTCCTTCTACCTGCAAGAAGATCTGGGTGACACCATGCTTTTCAACGCCATAGAAAAAGGTCGCAAAAGCTGTGTATTTGATGAAGAAGAACGTCGTTTGCTGCATAAGACAATCACGCAGCTTCCTTCTATCCAGTATGCCGGAGCCGATGGATTCGACTACAGCATTTGTTACCCGCAACCGGAATTCAACGAGCGTTCCATCCTCTGGGATTTGAATTACTTTAAATACTGTTTCCTGAAAGCGACAGGCATGGAGTTTCAGGAAGACCGCCTGGAAGATGATTTTCTGAAAATGAGCGATGTCTTATTGCAGGACACCTCTCCCACTTTCCTTTACCGGGATTTCCAGTCGCGTAACGTCATGATCAAAGACGGTGAACCCTGGTTTATCGATTTCCAGGGAGGACGGAAAGGGCCCGTTTACTACGATGTCGCCTCTTTCCTCTGGCAGGCCAAAGCCAATTATCCGGAAGATTTGAGAAACGAACTGCTTGCCGATTATTTGCAGGCATTACAAAAATATACCGACGTGGACGAAGAACATTTCTTCCGTCAGCTACGTCATTTTGTGTTATTCCGTACCTTGCAGGTTTTGGGTGCTTACGGCTTCAGAGGATACTTTGAAAAGAAACCGCATTTTATCCAAAGTGTACCGTTTGCCATCAACAACCTGCGGCAGTTGCTGAAGAACGACTATCCGGAATATCCATATCTGTGCTCCGTCCTGAGAGAACTGACCGGACTGACACAATTCAGGGACGATATACAAAAGCGGATGCTGGAAGTCAAGATCGTCAGCTTCGCCTATAAAAAAGGTATACCGAACGATCCGAGCGGAAACGGCGGTGGCTTCGTATTCGACTGCCGGGCGATCAATAACCCCGGTAAATATGAACGATATAATCATTTTACAGGACTGGACGAGCCGGTGATCCGTTTTCTGGAAGAAGACGGAGAGATCACGCAGTTCCTCGAACACGTATACACCATTGTCGATGCTTCGGTGAAGCGTTATCTGGACCGTGGTTTCACGAACCTGATGATCGCCTTTGGTTGTACCGGCGGACAGCACCGTTCCGTCTATTCGGCACAACACCTGGCAGAGCATCTGCATGCCCAGTTCGGAGTAAAAGTAGACCTGACCCACAGGGAACAAAATATAGAACAAATCTTTGACGCAATATTATGAAAGCTATGATTTTTGCAGCCGGTATGGGGTCCCGCCTCAAACCGATGACTGACAATACACCAAAAGCATTGATACCAATAAATGGAAGACCAATGTTGGAGCATGTGATCCTGAGACTGAAGGATGCAGGGTTTCATCAAATCGTTATCAACGTCCACCACCTGGGAGACCAGATCATCGACTTCCTCGCCGCAAATAATAATTTCGGCGTTCAGATCCATATTTCTGATGAACGGGATTATCTGCTCGACACCGGAGGCGGAATAAAAAAGGCAGCCAAATTCCTTCAGGGAAATGAACCTTTCCTGGTACACAACGTGGATATAATGTCGAACGTCGACTTGAAAAAGTTATACGATTGCCATCTGGAAACCAACCCGCTTGCCACCCTGCTGGTCAGCAAGCGCAATACATCGCGTTATCTCCTGTTCAATAAAGAGAACCGATTATGCGGCTGGCGTAACCACGAAACCGGCGAAGTTAAATCTTACTATCCCGATTTCGATCCTAATCAATATAATGAATATGCTTTCAGCGGTATCCACGTGCTATCGCCTCAGATATTCGACTGGATGGAAGAATGGACAGGTAAATTTCCGATCATTAATTTCTATCTTTCGATCTGTGCCAAGACCAATATCCATGCATATGCAGCTGAGAACCTGCGGTTATTGGACATAGGGAAACCTGATGCGCTGGCTAAAGCGGAAGAATGGATGAAAAATTTATAAGGAAAGGGTGGCTTTAGACGGAAAAGTTGTCAGACAATTCTGACTAAGGCCATCAATAACGGCAGATAGTCTTTCAGTTCGACACGGAGAAGTTTCAGGGCTTGCTGAATGCGGTAATCGACTGTTTTAGAAGAGACATTCAGTTTTTCTGAAATCTCATTATACGTCAGATTCTGAAATCGGTTCATTTCAAACGCTTCCCGATAGCTTTCCGGCAAACGGGACAAAGCTGCTTCAATATTCCTCGCGAGTTCTTCCACTACGTAAAAATCGGGATCTTCATACTGAGCCTGCATATTCACGGACAGGGTTTCGACTATCCGCTGTTTCAGTTCGTTCCGGTTGATCAATGTCAGGCATCTGTTCTTTACAGCTTTGAACAAATAGTTTTTGGGTGACGTTTCTATCACCTGCATAGAGCTGTTCTCCCAAAACCAAACCATGACATCCTGCACGATCTCCTGCCCGTCATTAAAATCGACAAACCGTTTGGCATACGCACATAATAAAGGATAGTAACGCATAAACAATACATCAAAAGCCTTCACATCACCCGCCTGGATTCTTTGAAAAAGAACCTCGTCATTTGTATTATCCGTGAGTGTTGTCGAAAGCATATAATGGTATGTTAATTCCTGTAAGACTTATGTATGTATCCGTGCAAAAATAGTATTTTTAAACCTATTGACCTATTACAACCCGATTAAGTTTTTAGCAAAACCAAACAAATAGAAAAATTTATTATAAAAAAGTGCATTTTCGTTTAGGAGGTTTCTCCGCTCGTTAGTCTTAATTATAAAAGAGACAAAATGGATACACAAAAACATATAGATGAACAACATCTTCTGGACTATTTTTCCGGAACACTCGCACCTGCCCAAAAGCAAGAAGTCGAGTCCTGGATACAAGAATCAGAGGAAAATAAAAAGATGGCACGAGATATCGAGTATATCTATTTTGCCACGGATACGCTCAATACTATTAAATCGGTAGACTCTACCCTGGCATTGGGAGAAGTGAAGGAGAGGATTAACAGAAAAGGGAATAATAAGCATTCGTTCATTTTCTGGCTGCAACGGATCGCCGCTATTCTCGTTATACCTTTATTGATCAGCACGCTCTACTTTGCAACTAAACAAGATCCGGTCGAATTCATCGAAATCAGAACGAATCCGGGTATGGTCGCAGCCGTTAATCTTCCTGACGGAAGTAAAGTGTGGCTTAACTCCCGCTCTTATCTGAAGCATCCGCAAAAGTTCACAGGAGATACACGGAGCGTTGAACTGGAAGGAGAAGCTTATTTCTCCATACAAAAAGATAAGTCGAAGCGATTCATCGTCAACACACCATTTAACCTGAAAGCCGAGGTTTTAGGTACTGAGTTCAATATGGAGGCTTACAAAGAAAGCAACAAGGTGATCACTACTTTAGTCTCCGGTTCCGTCAGACTCTCATTCCCCAATAAGGATAACACGGAAGAGACGCTGATCATGAAACCCAATGAAGAAATCTCCTATAATTCGAAAACAAAAGGCATTAGCCAGAACAAACCTTATCTTCCCACACTAACAGCCTGGAAAGACGGCTTGGTTATCTTCAGGAACACGACTTTTGAAGAAGCGTTGAAAATATTGAATAAACGATTTAATACCGAGTTCATCGTAAAGAATGACCTACTGTATGAAAACTCGTTTACCGGAACTTTTGACGGACAACATCTTCATCTTATACTTGAACATTTCCGTTTATCATCGGGTATTCAATATAAGTTTGTCGACCCTGAAACAGGAACAGATAAAATATCAGAAAAAACTATTGTTGAACTCTATTAAAATCACAGAAGTATGAACAACCTAAATTCAAGTACTAAAATGAAAACATTCGAACCTCCCTAAACAAAACATACGGGAAAATATTGGCGTATTTCCCCGTATGAAAACCTACTGTTAGCTTGTTTGGCGACAAGCTGCCAGCAAATGAATTTTTTTAACTCTAAAATCACTTACAAATCTATGACAAATTATTTTAGCATCCAACACTTCAGGATGGTGAATTCATCGTTTATTATCCTGAAAAAAATACCATTATGTATGAGACTCACCGCAATAATGTTATTTGTATGCATCGGACTGGCATATGCCTCCGACAGTTACAGTCAATCTGCAACATTAACTCTGAACGTTAATAACAAGACAGTACAAGAGGTCTTGGACGAAATTGAAAAACAATCTGAATTCCATTTCTTCTACAACAACAAACAGGTAAATACCAACCGTGTCGTTTCCATTAAAAGCAACAAGAAGAATGTCTTCAATGTATTGGAACAATTATTCAACGGAACGGATATCAGTTATAAAGTTTTGGAGAAAAGTATTATCCTATCTCACAAAGAAGTGCTTAGTGAAGCAACCATACAACAATCGATTAAAAATATCTCAGGGACAATAACTGATTCTAAAGGAGAACCGATCATCGGGGCTAATGTGATAGAGAAAGGGTCTACCAACGGAACTATCACGGATATAGACGGAAAATTCAGTTTGTCTGTACCCAATAAAGCGATATTAGTCATTTCCTATATCGGATACGTCACCAAAGATATACAGGTAGGAAGTAACTCTGTTTTCAATATTCAGCTTGAAGAAGATTCACAGAACCTACAGGAAATAGTTGTTACGGCTTTAGGCATCAAACGAGAAGAAAAGGCATTAGGATATGCCGTGCAGAAAGTCAGCGGAGAAAGTCTGAATACAGTAAAATCAGTTGATGTAGGAACTGCTTTAACCGGAAGGATCGCAGGTCTGAATGTACAAAACAGTACAGAATTCAATCAAGCACCCAAACTTCTTTTAAGAGGTGAAGAGCCTTTATTAGTAATCGATGGAGTGCCTTATAACAATATGGAATTAAGTGATATCGCTTCTGACGATATTGAATCGGTGGACGTATTGAAAGGGGCCACAGCTTCAGCCCTCTATGGAGCCAGAGGCGGACACGGTGCAGTGATGGTCACAACTAAAAGAGGAAAAGAAGAAGGATTAAATATCAGTGTCAACAGTAACACAATGTTCAATGCCGGTTATTTAAAATTACCGAAAGTACAGACATCTTATAGCTCCGGAGGTGGTAGTACCTATGGTGTAGGCGATTACGTATGGGGAGATAAACTGGATATAGGACGTACGGCAGAACAATATAATCCTTATACTTACCAATGGGAAGAGCAGCCGCTTGTCTCAAAAGGGAAAAATAATCTGAAGAACTTCACCGAATTGAGTTTAGTGACAAACAACAATATCAGCATTACCCAAAAAGGAAAATACGGAAGTGTCAGAGCCTCTTTTACCCATGTATACAACAAAGGTCAGTATCCGAACTCTAAAATGAATAAGATCACTTATTCCGTTGCAGGAGATATGAAATGGAATGATTTTTCATTCGAAGGAGGAATTACCTATAACAAACGTCTGGTTCCGACAGATATGGGTGCCGGCTATGGCGGAGGTGGCTTTCTTTATAATCTATTGGTTTGGTCGGGGGCAGAATACGACATCCGGGATTATAAGAACTATTGGGTAAAAAAAGATGTACAACAAAACTGGATGGATAAGAATTGGTATGACAATCCTTATTTTATCGCCAACGAAATCACGCAATCCAGTTACTATGACATTGTTAATGGCTTTATGTCTGCCACATACGATTTCACCTCCTGGTTAAAATTATCTATTCGGTCCGGTATCGACTCTTATTCAGAAAAGAAAGAGTGGCAAAATCCAATCAGCGCTCTAGGAGGATGGAGCAAGAAAGGATATTACGGATTAAAAAGATTGGGAGGTTTCAGTATAAACAATGACGCTATATTATCAGCCAATCATACTTTCGGAGATTTTGCTGTAGATGGTTTCGTCGGTGGAACAATCTATTATCTTCAAAATGATAATGTATTGAATGAAACACAGAACGGACTGACAATTCCAGGTTTTTACTCATTAAAGGCAAGTGTAGATCCGATCAAGGTGAGTAGCGAATATAAGAGAAAACAAGTAAACAGTATTTATGGAAAAGCATCTGCATCCTGGAAAAGTACGGTATTCGTCGACGTGACAGCCCGTAACGACTGGTCGTCGACCCTGAATAAAGATACACGTTCTTATTTCTATCCGTCCGTATCAGGAAGTGTCGTATTATCACAATTCATTCCTATGCCGGAACAGATCAATTTCTGGAAAGTAAGAGGATCGTGGACACAAACCAAAAAGGACCTGGATATTTATGATACAAACAATACCTACACTGTCGAAACAAATGTATGGGACGGATTAAATTCCGCTTATTATCCGGAAATGTTGAGAGGAACAACAGTGAAACCCTCTGCTTCCCGTTCTTACGAAATCGGTACAGCTTTCAGCTTATTCCAGAACAGGTTAAGAGTAGATGCAACCTATTATAATACATTATACTATAACCTGACAAGCGAAGCCAAGATCAGTCCGACCAGCGGATTTGAAAAAACATTGATCAATATTGAAGAAGAGCAAGTCAGAAAAGGCGGGGAAATCACTCTATCGGGTGACATCATCAAAACAAAAGATTTTGAATGGAACTCAACATTCAACTGGTCTATGGACCGATACTATTATGCCAAAGTGGATCCGGTATATTCTTCTCAGTACCCGTGGGTAAAAGCCGGAGAACGCTGGGACTGGATAGATGATGTATACGATTATGAACGCGATCCGCAGGGAAATATCATTCACGAAGCCGGATACCCGGTACTGAGCAAATACAAATCAGTTGTAGGCTATTCAAATCCAGACTGGATATGGGGCTTTTCCAATACAGTACACTACAAAGGATTCACGCTGAATGTGACCTTCGACGGACGTGTCGGCGGCAAGGCTCACTCTGTTACCGACCAGGCACTTTGGAATTCGGGAGCACATATTAAGTCTGACAACAAATGGCGTTACGACGAGGTGGTAAACGGTAAGAAAAATTATATCGGTCCTGGTGTAATGATCGTATCCGGAAGTGTTGATTATGACTCTAATGGTAACATCACCCGCGACGACCGCGTATTTGCCCCTAATAACAAAGAGGTTTCCTACGAAACCTATACATTAAATTATAACCCGTATATCGGTTCGCTAAGAACTCAGAATATCTTTGATCAGACATTCTTTAAACTGCGTAACTTATCGCTTTCATACACTTTACCCAAAAATATCTGCGGAAAAGCCGGAATGAAAGGAGCTACTATCGGATTCGTAGGACAGAACCTCTTCCTTTGGACGAAAGAGTTTAAATACTCTGACCCCGACAGAGGAGAAGAAAAACTGAACTCCCCCTCTATGCGTTATCTTGGATTCAATGTTAAATTAGACTTTTAAAAAAGATTGAAGATGAAAAAATTAAATCAATATATTATCTGTTTATTTTTACTCCATGTCTTTCTGACATCCTGTAACAATTTTGACGATATCAACACCAATCCGAATGCTGCAAATAATGCGACACCGGCACTGTTGGCAACCAAGTTATTGCTCAATATCACTAAAACAGGAGGAAGTAAAAACTTTGTATACGATAATTTCCTCAGCAAACAACTGGCTTGGGGCGAAGGGATGGAAAGTTATCAGTATAACTGGTTCGAACGCACTGATTTTACCGATTACAAAGTGCTGACAAACTGCGCTAAAATGGTCGAACAGGCATCCGATGATCAAAAAGATGCTTATCAGGGACTTGCCTATTTCATGAAAGCATACAAGCTGTTTTACTTCTCACTGGAAGTAGGAGATATTCCTTACTCGGAAGCATTGCAGGGCGAAGTAGATAACATCAAACCCAAATATGACACTCAGAAAGAGGTGATGCTATCTATCCTTGACGACTTGGATAAAGCCTACGAATCGTTCTCCCTGGCAAATAATTTCGAGGGAGATCCTATCCTGAAAGGGAACACAGACAAGTGGAAAAAAACGATCACCGCTTTCCGCCTGAAAGTACTGATCAATTTATCCAAAAAGGAATCTGATCCCGACCTGAAAGTGAAAGAACGCTTTGCCCGCCTTGTTTCATCAGCTACATTGATGGAGTCGAATGATGACAATTTCCAGTTGGTTTATGCCGATAAAGCAAATCAAGTATATCCATTCCATAACACACAAACCAAACATGCCGGCTATTCCATTATGTCCAGCACAATCATCGATGTGTTTAAAGAATATAAAGATTACCGCCTGTTCTATTATGCAAAACCAGCCAAAGTAAAAACAGACGAGGGTATCGATGCTTCCGAGTGGGATGCTTACATCGGTATCAATCCCGCCCTGCCGTTCGAAAACATTAAAAGCGATTATTCCAAAGGTAAATTCTCCGGATTAAATGCCCGCTATACCGACCTTCCTAGTGGAGAACCTCTCATCAGGATCGGATACGCGGAACAAAATTTCAATCTGGCAGAAGCTGCTTTACGCGGATGGATTTCCGGAGATGCCTCTGTTTATTATAAAAAAGGTATTGAAGCCAGCATGAACTTCATAGTCGACAAAACTCCGGACGATGTAAAATACCATTATGGCAGAAAGCTGACTCCTGAAGTAATAAGCGACTATCTGCAATCGCCTGCTATTCAGCTAGGAAGTGATAAAGAGGATAACATCAAAAAAGTATTGACCCAGAAATACCTGGCTTCCTTCCTCCAGCATCCGTATGATGCGTACTACGACTACCGCCGTACCGGTTATCCGGTATTACCGATAGATCCGAATACGAATCTGAATACAAACAAGAACACGATTCCTTTGCGTTGGATGTATCCGATGACAGAATACAGCTTTAACAAAGAGAATGTTGATGAAGCCGTAAAGCGTCAGTTTAACGGTGTGGACGATATAAATAAAGCGATGTGGATTCTACAATAATTGAAGAAACGGAATGAATATAAGATACTATTTATTAACATTGATCCTGTTCACCTTTACCATAAGCTCTTATGGTAAAGGGAGACAGATCTCTGTCCTGCAAATGAATATCTGGCAGGAAGGGACCATGGTACAGGGCGGATTCGATGCCATCGCCAACGAGGTGGTCCGCCTTAAACCCGATATTGTACTACTCAGTGAAGTGAGAAACTATGACGGGAAACAATTTATCCCCCGCATCCTTCAAGCGATCAAGGAAAGAGGTGAAGAATATTATGGAGAAAGCAGCACACTGGATGTCGGCATACTTTCTAAATATAAGATTACAGACCAACATCCGAATTATCCGTTAAAGAACGATGCCGGTTCGGTACTGAAAGCGACAATACAGATCGGAAATAAGACAGTTGTCGTCTATTCGGCCCATCTGGATTATACCCATTATGCCTGTTACCTGCCGAGAGGTTATAGCGGAACAACCTGGAAGAAACTCGACAAACCTATTCTTAATAACGATGAAATTCAAAAAGCGAATAAAGAATCGTTGCGAGATGAGGCAATCGAAGGGGTAATCGTTGATGCGATGAAAGAAAAGGCGAAAGGCAACCTCGTTCTTTTAGGAGGTGACTTCAATGAACCGTCGCACCTGGACTGGATGGAAAACACAAAGGATATACGGGACCATAACGGAACTGTGATCCGTTGGGATTGTTCCGTTCTATTAACAGAGAACGGTTTTAAAGATGCTTTCCGTGAGATTTATCCCGACCCTGTCACCCATCCGGGATTCACATTTCCCTCTGACAATACAGGAGTTGGAACTGAGAAATTATCGTGGGCTCCGGATGCCGACGAAAGGGACAGGATCGATTTCATCTATTTCATTCCTGACAAACGATTAAAAGTGAAAGGTGCTTCGATCGTCGGTCCCTCCAAATCTATTTTGCGGGGAAAACGTGTGGAAGAGGATAGTAAAGACAAATTCATCCTCCCGGCAGGAATATGGCCTACTGACCACAAAGCGGTACTGGTCACATTCGACTTAAAATAAACGACACGAACTATATTAACCTTATATTATAAAATATTATTAAGGGATGGGAGAAATCCCATCCCTTTTTCACACAAAACAGTTACCTTTGAGGGTATAAAACACATTATTCTAAGTATCATGAAATATTTATTTATCCTATTCTTCCTTTATTCTACATGGATCACATCTGTTGCACAATCTACTCCCCGTAATCTAGCCCTTCACCTGGATGGAAAAGACAATAACGTCCGTACCGGCATCGGTTTCCTGACTGGCTCATGGACCCTTGAAGCGTGGATCAAAGGTGATGATAATTCATGGAAAGACCTGGAAGTCATTTTTGGAGGTGGCGAATATAGCCTGACAAACAGGGCGGATTATCTGCCGTTGGTCATTGAAAAAGGAAGGCTTCATAGCACTTGGCCCGATCTATGGTCGGAAGAGATATTGGATGATCAATGGCACCATGTAGCAGTAAGCTGCGATGGCGTTACCACCCGCCTTTTTCTGGACGGAAAAATTGTCGACAGTAAAACAACAGCCATGTCGGTTCTACCCGGAGCATTGGGAGTAAATGAAGGTGAACCGACCACTTTCGGAGGACTACTGGATGAAGTTCGTATCTGGAACTCAGCCATACCGACAGAAACACTGAAAGAATGGATGGGCAAACCCTTAGAACCTAATCATCCTCAATTTAAAACACTGGTTGCATATTACAACTTTGACGATGGTATAAAAGATGTTTCAACCAACTGGGTGGGTAAAGGAGACCAGGCATACCATATCCGAAACGGAAGAAATCAATATAAAGGATCCAGTCCCATGGCATATACGATGGTCAATGACAATCCTAAATTCATTCAACCCGTTAAGCAACAAGAATTATTCAATGCTGTTGTGATAGACAGCGAATGGGATGTGGATCAGGGAAGTTTTGATGACCAGATTCTTAAACTTAGAATTGCCGTAACCGGAGATCAAAAACCATTACGCTTAACTGAGCTAGAACTTGATTTGTCCGATGTAACCGCATTATCGGACTTATCTCAGATACATATTTATCATACGGGGAAAACAGCCCGGTCAGGTATTAAAACAGAGCTATTCGGCCAGGGAGAAACCCCTAAAAAAAGAATGGTATTCAAAGATGAGCAAGGTGCTTTGACATTAACACCCGGCATCAATTACCTGTTAGTTACAGCAGACATAACGGAAAAGGCCCATGTCGGCAATAAGATCAAAATATCCGTTCCTTCTTTCAAGCTGGGAGAAACAACTTATATACCGGAAACAGGCGAAAGAAACATTGATAAAAGGATCAGTGAAAGTAGTAAAAACAACCCCGGTATTATAAAAGTCCTGCAATGGAATATCTGGCATGGAGGCAATCATGTCGGAGATGACGGTCAGGCACGCATCATCGATCTTGTGAAAGCGACAAATGCTGATATTATCACTATGCAAGAGGGGTATGGCAGTCAGAAACGTATTCAGGATTCATTGGGATATTATATGCAGACACCGTCACTACAAGACAATCTCGTTCTTTTCAGCCGATATCCTATAACAGAGATACCGACAAAAAAAACATTCAATTCCAATCCTGTTAAATTAACACTGCCCGGAAACCGTCCATTGTTAGTCAATGCCTGCTGGCTGCGTTATGCTTATCAACCGGAATATTCCTGTAACTATCCTTGTATCGGACATAATACCTCAACATGGGTTGCAGAAGATGCCGCCCGGGGATTGGAGGACATGAAATACATTCTGGAAAAAGATACAAAGCCCTACCTGACAGAAGATGATATGCCTATTATCATAGGAGGCGATTTCAATTCCTGCAGCCATCTGGACTGGACCCAAAAGGCAGCCCCTATCCATTTTGGCTACGGTCCTGTTCCTTTTCCTATCTCCTTATATATGCAGGAAGAAGGGTATAAGGACAGCTTCAGAGAAATAAACCCGGATGAAGTGACTCGTCCGGAAGGAACCTTTGCTGTTATTTACGGTCATCTGCAAGTTAGTCGGATCGACTTCCTTTATTATAAAGGGAACAATATCCGCGCTGTCTCTTCCAAAATCATAAAAACAACACCGGAGATAGACGACGTATGGGCTTCCGACCATGCAGCAGTCCTGACTACATTTGAACTGACGCCTCCTTCCGACAAATAATACATTAAACTAAATACACATGAAAAAAAGATTATTCTTATCCGTCATCGCCTTACTGAATCTGATGACAATGAATGCACAGGTACAGCCTGTACAACCTAAATTAACGGACGACCAGTCATTCTCCATGATCTTGTTGCCCGATCCCCAAAGCTACATCAAGTTCGATGTCAACCAGCCGTTGTTCGAACTGATGACCGCATGGACAGCCAACAACAAAGAAAGATTAAATATCGAAGCCGTCCTATGTACCGGCGACCTGGTTGAACAGAACGAAATCCGTATACCGGACGGCGTGAACGGCAACCAGACCAGCGAAGAACAATGGAAAGCGGCCTCGCAGGCTTTTGCCCGGTTGGATAATAAATTGCCTTACGTCATCTGTACCGGCAATCATGACTACGGATACGAAAAGTCGGAAAACCGCTTATGCCGTTTCCCAGCCTATTTCCCATCGGAAAGAAACTCCTGCTGGAGAAAATCACTGGTAGAAGTGGGAAACAACTATCAGGATATCCCTACGCTTGAAAATGCAGCATACGAATTCGACACGAAGACCTGGGGCAAAATACTGGTTATCTCCCTGGAGTTCGCACCACGCGACGAAGCCATCGAATGGGCAAAGACTATCACCGAAAAGCCGAGGTATAAAGATCACAAAGTTATTCTCCTAACCCACTCTTATCTCGCCTGGAACGGCAAACGCCACATAAAAGAGAACTACAAAGTATCTCCGGCTAATTACGGGGAAGCCATTTGGCAGAAACTCGTATATCCCTCTTCCAACATCTGTATGGTGATCTGCGGCCATGAATGCGAGATAGCTCCTTTCAAGGACAATGTTTCTTTCCGTGTGGATAAAAATGCTGCCGGCAAAGAGATTCCACAGATGATGTTCAACGCCCAGACGGCCGACGGTTTCTGGCATGGCAACGGTGGCGACGGCTGGTTGCGTATCATGGAATTTATGCCGGATGGTCAGACAATTAAGATAAAAACGTTCTCCCCACTTTTCGCTATTTCGCCGACAACAGCCGATAAATCCTGGAGAACCGAGTCGTACGACCAATTCGATATTACTATAAAATAATGATAAAAGAAGCTATGATAATTAGATATTCGTACCTATTTTACATACCTTTGATGTACTAATACAAAATTAAACACATATCATGAAAAAAAGAAACTTATTACTTTTTCTGGTTTTAACCATTTTCACCGTTAGTTCGGCTTTTGCCGCCAAACCAAAAGCAAAACACGTAGTCTGGATCGGCCTTGACGGCTGGGGAGCTTACAGTGTAGAAAAAGCGGAGATGCCCGTCACTAAACAATTTATGAAAGACGGTTCTTATACGTTGAAGAAACGTTCCGTACTGCCATCTTCCAGTGCTGTGAACTGGGCCTCTATGTTCATGGGTGCGGGCCCAGAGATCCACGGATACACAGAATGGGGATCAAAAACACCAGAACTGCCTTCACGCGAACTAAATAAACACGGCATTTTCCCGACAGTTTTCCAATTGCTTCGCGACGCTCAGCCGGATGCGGAGATCGGTTGTCTTTACGACTGGGACGGTATCAAATATCTTGTCGATACCCTGTCTATGAGCTATCATGCACAAGGTCCCGACTATAACAAACAACCGACCGTATTATGCGAAATGGCCGTTAAATACATCACCGAGAAAAAGCCGACCCTTACAATGATCGCTTTTGATAATCCGGACCATGTAGGACATGCCGACGGACACGACACTCCCGCTTACTATGCTAAAATCAAAGAGTTGGACGGTTATATCGGCCAGATTGTCGACGCAGTAAAGAAAGCCGGCATGTACGATGATACGATTTTCATCATCACAGCCGATCACGGTGGCATCAACAAAGGACATGGCGGCAAGACTATGCAGGAAATGGAGACTCCTTTTATCATCGCCGGTAAAAATATCAAAAAAGAATATTGCTTCGATGACATCAGCATGATGCAGTTCGACTGCGCTTCTACCGTTGCTGAAATCTTCAACCTGAAACAACCGCAAGTTTGGATCGGACGTCCGATGCCGGTATTTAAATAAATAAATGATGAAACAGATATTATTTAGCATGTTATTCCTGTTGGGCGGCTTACTGAACGGTAACGCCCAGCAACCGTCACTGAAATTCAATAAAGACGGAAAATTCAAGATCGTACAATTTACGGACGTACATTATATCCATAACAATCCGAAATCGGCAATCTCTGTTGAAAGGATTAATGAGGTATTGGATGCAGAAAAGCCGGATCTAGTACTCTTCACCGGTGATGTTATCTACGGAAAACCTGCCGAAGAAGGTATGCGCACCATACTCAACCTGGCAGCCCAACGCAAAATACCTTTCGGTATGACATTCGGTAACCATGATAACGAGCAAGGACTGACACGTGCGCAGCTGTTCGATATTATCCGGACAATCCCTTATAACCTGACCGACTCAGTAAAAGGTGTATCCGGAGCCAGCAACTACATCCTGCCGATCAAATCGTCGAATGGAAATAAAGATGCAGCCGTACTTTATTGTATGGACTCTCATTCGTATTCACAGATCGAAGGGATCGGCGGATACGATTACATCAAGTTCGACCAGATTCAATGGTATCGCGACAACAGCACTAAATTCACAAAGCAAAACGGTGGAACGCCGGTTCCTTCATTGGCATTCTTCCACATCGCTTTACCGGAATACAATCAGGCTGCATCTGACGAAACTGCTATAATGGTAGGAACACGTAAGGAAAAGGCTTGTGCACCACAACTGAACTCCGGCCTGTTTGCTTCCATGAAAGAAATGGGAGACATCGAAGGCGTATTTGTCGGTCACGACCATGATGACGATTATGCCGTTTACTGGAAAGGTATCTTATTGGCTTACGGCCGTTATACCGGTGGCGACACGGTTTATAACAATCTGACCAACGGTGCCCGTGTGATCGAAATGACAGAAGGAGAAAAAGGTTTCAAGACCTGGATCCGGCTGAAAGATAACGAGATCATCAACAAGGTGAATTATCCTTCGGACTTTATCAAGAAGAAAGACTGATACGCCATTGCGTCATAAAACAAAAAAGTCCTCTCTGCTTGATGCATGAGAGGACTTTTTTTGTTATATACTATCTTATTCCGGCTTCAGCACCACTCCCAAACTCTTCTTTCCATCCATCTTTATGACGATCGGTTTGTCGAAACGAACATGGCGCAGATATTCCGTATCCTCAACAGCCGGTAAAGCATTCAGATACGCCTCATCGAACCAGCCGTCGCCTTTGAACGGATTGATTGTGAAGTAACCGACACCGAAGGAGGTCAGGTTCTGAAAGAAATGCGTTCCCTGGCTCGGGTCGACACGATAGTTCTCCAGGCCACATTCCACTATCACACGAGCATTGCTGATATGCGGCCATTTTACCGGAATACCCAGCCAGGAGTCGCTGCTGCCCCAACGTCCGGGACCAACCAAGACATAGTTCTTCTCCTCTTCCGTGAAACGACGGTTCAGCTTCTCTATCTCATAAGCAATCAACTGATTGTTTGAAGAATTGAATGCACCGCTCTTCACATAGATAATATCCTGTACATCCGTCACGATGCCATGCCCCAACACGCTGGTTGAAGAAAGAATCGTTTCCTCATTTTCAACCTCCGTCAAGTCCTCATCCATGATCTCTTTGTTATCGACGATCGGGCGGATCTGAAGCAGATAGAAAGTAGCCTTGTCGTGATTGGCAGGATCGACATTTACGGCAAACTCTATCTCGACCGGACGACCCATCTCTTCCTGACCGATACGAAGCAACTCATCCAGCGTCCTAGCCAGCGGGAATACATCGTGCTGCAGGATATTGACAAAAGACAATATCTTCCGTCCTCCGGGATAATAACCGTCACGGATAATCTGATCATACGGGTCGTAGGTTGATACGATATATTTTAAAGAGCCGTCCGCATCCGCATCTTTCAGGCTCAGACGCAGGAGGTTAAAAGAATCATCGATAGAGAACTGCTGTGCCAGGTTCTCCAGATCGAGCGCATAGAAGCGGGTTTGCGTCTCACGAAGCGCGAAATCCATCGAACTCATCTGCAGGATACTGTGCGGATGGCGCGGAGAGAAACGCAATGTCTGACCGCCGTCCACAATATATTTACCCAAGCCCAAAGCGATATTGGCAATACCGTCTTCCGCCGTCTCGTTGCCGATCGGATAGAAATTAAGTGAACGCGCCACACCGGAAATGGTCGGATAGAAATGATCGTTGTAACGGTTGCCGACTACTTCCTGCAGAACGATCGCCATCTTCTCCTGGTCGATCAGGTTGGACGTGGCAGTCATATACGCCTTGCTGTCCCTGTAAAAGACAGAAGCATACACCGCCTTGATCGCATCGCTCAGCAGGCGAAGCATTTCATATTTATCTTCCAGCCGCGGAACCATATAGGTAGAATAAATTCCGGCGAACGGCTGGTAATGCGAATCCTCCAGCAGACTGGACGAACGGACGGCTATCGGGCTTTTCACCACATCGAAGAAAGCCATCAGGTCATCGATCAGACTGGCGGGCAGACTGGCACGAAGGAAGTATTTCAGAATCGTATCGTCATCCGCATCGCCCAGCGCAACAGGCAGAAGCTCGTTCGTCTCCATAAACTCATCGAAGATATCGGTACAGATCACCACTGTCTTCGGGATATTCGTATTGAAGTTCTCCGTCTCCAACTTCGGATAGCGTTTGACCATCGCCCCCATAAAGGCAAGACCTCTACCCTTTCCTCCCAGCGAACCGTCGCCGATACGGGCAAAGTTACTGTACTCGTCGAAACGATCCTTCTGATAGATAGCCACCACTCCGGAGTTCTTCATCCGGCGATACTGCACGATCAGGTCGAAAATCAGCTTGCGCGCCTCATCCATATCTTTATAATCGCTCACATCGACTCGCTTCAGAATCTCAGCCGGCGGGAACATGGCACGCGAATAGAAGAAACGGGAGAAATGATTACGCGAAAGATGATAAACCAGTGAATCGTCCGGAATCTGATACACTTTCCTCTGCAAGTCCTTCAAATCCTTGATACGCATAATCTCTTCCTTCGTCTGCGGATTAAGTATCACGAAATCGCCGAAACCAAAACGCTGCATAATCTTCTTACGCAGGTCCTGTGGGTAACTCTTGGAGTTCTTGTCGATAAACGACGCTCCCAGCTCCTTCGCATATACCTTATTACTCGATTCAGAAGACTCAAGCACGAAAGGAATAATCAGCCCTGTCTTACGAACATACTGCCCGAACTTATACCCGGCATAAGGATCTTTCACCCCATTGTGCATAAAACTCATATCCGACACAATACCGAGCATATTGTCCCGATACTGGTCAAAAATACGAACGGCCTCTTCATAAGTTCGCGCCAGCTTGATTTTTGGACGACCGCGCATACGGAGCGTCTGCTGGTGACCGTTCAACGCCTCTTTAGCAAACATCTGGCTCTGCTCCAGTACAAACTTATATAAATGTGGCAAAGCAGAAGAATAGAAGCGTATGGAGTCTTCCACCAGCAAGATAATCTGTACGCCGACACTTGCCGTATCATCCGGTGCATTCCACTTGTCTTCAATCAGTTTAATAATAGCCAGCAACAGTTCGGCATTGCCCAGCCAGCTGAACACGTAGTCGATCGCGCTCAAATCTTCATTGGCGATACGCTTGGAAACCTCCTTCGAAAAAGGAGTCAGCACCACGATAGGGATATTCGGATAATGTATCTTGATTTCCTTTGCCGCCGCAAAAATATCACGGTTATCCATATTCGGCATACAGATGATCAATTCAAAATTACGATCTTTCAATTCGGCAAGCGCCTCCTCTTCCGTCGTCACCTGGGTAAAACGGGGAGGATAACGAAGACTGAGTGAAGTATATTCATTAAATATCTGTTCATCCACCCGTCCGTCGTCCTCCAACATGAAGGCATCGTATTTCGTGGCAATAAGCAGTACATTATATATACGCTTATTCATTAGATTGGCGAATGATGTGTCTTTAAACACAAGGTTCTGAAAGTCCGGTATTCCGCTCATAACGATTTCATAGAATTATTGCGCCCAAATGTAAGGAAAAAATCACTTGGGATGCCGCCTATTGGCATTTTTCTCCCTATATTCTATCATTTTCCTGCTTACATTTTAATATTTAACTCCCTTACTTTTATACTTTCCGGCAAGCTTGAAATTAATTTGAGGCTAGCTCAAAATTAATTTCGTCCATGCTAAAAATTAAATTCGAGCATGCTCAAAAGTAAAAAAAGTCATGATTCGAATATTAAAATATGCTTATCCGCACACTAGAATGTAAGCACATGAACATTAGTCGGAAAGCACAAAAGAAATACCAGTCCGAATACATGCATCAAAAACATATAATTCACTATCAAAAAGAAAGCAAAACCCTTGGTCAGTCCATAGAATTCGCTACATTTGCCTACACATTGTTATTCCTAAAAAAGCAAGAAACGCTATGAAGACAGAAGTTATTTTATCTGCACTGGAAGCAAAGCACCCGGGCGAAAAAGAGTACTTGCAAGCCGTGAAAGAAGTTCTTTTATCAATAGAAGAAGTTTATAACCAGCATCCAGAATTCGAGAAAGCCAAGATCATCGAACGGCTGGTAGAACCGGAACGTATTTTTACTTTCCGTGTACCCTGGGTAGACGACAAAGGTGAAGTACAAGTCAATTTAGGATACCGCGTACAATTTAATAATGCGATCGGCCCGTATAAAGGAGGAATCCGTTTCCATCCGTCTGTAAACCTTTCTATCCTTAAGTTCCTGGGATTTGAACAAACATTCAAAAATGCACTGACAACCCTGCCGATGGGTGGCGGTAAAGGCGGTTCAGACTTTGCTCCCCGTGGAAAGAGCGATGCAGAGATCATGCGTTTCTGCCAGGCTTTCATTATGGAACTGTGGCGTAACCTGGGTCCGGATCGTGACGTTCCGGCAGGTGATATCGGCGTAGGTGGACGCGAGGTAGGTTATATGTATGGAATGTACAAGAAACTGGCTCGTGAAAATACTGGTACTTTCACCGGCAAAGGCATGGAGTTCGGAGGTTCTATCCTTCGTCCGGAAGCTACCGGCTATGGTGCTCTCTATTTCGTACATCAGATGCTCGAAACACATGGAATCGATATAAAAGGAAAAACAGTAGCCGTTTCCGGTTTTGGAAATGTGGCTTGGGGAGCGACAAAGAAAGCTACCGAACTGGGTGCTAAAGTCGTAACGATCTCCGGTCCGGACGGATATGTGTATGATCCGGACGGTATCTCGGGCGATAAGATCGAGTACATGCTGGAATTGCGTAACAGCGGCAACGATATCGTGGCACCTTATGCCGACGAATATCCTAACGCCACTTTCTATCCCGGCAAGAAGCCTTGGGAACAGAAAGTGGATATTGCCCTTCCTTGCGCTACCCAGAATGAGCTGGATGCCGACGATGCCCGCAAGCTGATCGAGAACAAGACCTTATGCGTTGCTGAAGTCTCCAATATGGGATGTACAGCGGAAGCAGTCGATCTGTTCATCGAACACAAACAGTTGTTTGCTCCGGGTAAAGCCGTTAACGCTGGCGGTGTAGCTACTTCCGGACTTGAAATGACGCAGAATGCCATGCATATCTCCTGGACTGCCGAAGAAGTGGATGCCAGACTGCATCAGATCATGGGTGCTATCCACGAGCAATGCCTTGCTCACGGTAAGGACGGCAATTATGTGAACTATGTGAAAGGTGCCAACATTGCCGGCTTCATGAAAGTTGCCAAAGCTATGATGGCGCAAGGTATTGTATAATAAAGTATGGCACACTTTTTGTAATTACTTTTATACAAATACAACTCAATAAAAGTAAACATTATGATCTTAAGTAGGAACTTATCAAAAGCTTTCAATGAACAGGTAGAAGCAGAAATGTGGTCTTCAAACCTGTACCTGTCAATGTCAATCTATTTCCAGAAAGCAGGCTTGAACGGCTGTGCGCACTGGATGAGAAAACAGGCAGAAGAAGAAATGGAACATGCCCACAAGATGATCGATTTCGCTATCGACCGCGGGGGTGACATCACTATAAATCAGATTAATGTCGTTCCGACTGCATGGGGTACTCCGCTGGAAGTATTCGAACATGTCTACAAACACGAAGTGCATGTATCAGAGTTGATCGACAAGATGGTTGACATCGCCGAAGCCGACAACGATCATGCTGCCAAAGACTTCTTATATGGTTTCGTTCGCGAACAGGTAGAAGAAGAATCATCGGCAAAGGCAATTGTAGACCAACTGAAAATGTATGGAGAACATCATGCAATTCTTTTGGATCATAAGCTTGGCAAAAGATAATTTCTTTCCATAATAAAGAAACTCCGATCCTTGGTTTAACAGGGACCGGAGTTTTTTATTTCCTCACCTTACCGGGATTTTTTGCCATAAAGTCTTTCCAGCCGGTATACTTCTTCTCCGAGATAGGATTATTCGTCTGGAAATAATGACATACAGCGGCTGCCAATCCGTCGGTCGCATCCAATTGGGGTAACATCGACTCTTCGGGAATATGCAGGAAACGTTGTAGCATTCCTGCCACCTGTTCTTTCGCTGCATTCCCGTTACCGGTAATAGACATTTTGATCTTCAACGGTGCGTATTCGAAGATCGGGATTTCCCGTTCCAAAGCTGCCGCCATGGCAACGCCTTGTGCTCTTCCCAGCTTCAGCATACTCTGCACATTCTTTCCGAAGAACGGCGCCTCGATTGCCAATTCGTCAGGATGATATTGGTCGATAAGCGCCAGTACACGTTCGAATATCTTCTTTAAGCGCAGGTAATGATCTTCGTACTTGTTCAGTTGCAGTACGCCCATAGCCTCAAGTTTAGGTTTATTCCCTTCGATCTTCAGGACACCGTATCCCATCACGATCGTTCCGGGGTCTATACCTAATATAACACGGTCTTTAATCATTCTCCCAGTCTATTTCTTCCAGTAAGGTACTGAACCCAACGATCTTGGTTCCGAAACGTGTAATCAACTCCTGTTGCAGGGCACGGCCTTCCGATTGCATCCAGTATTCCAGTGTCTCCGGATTCTTTACATGGAACTGCACCGAGTAACTGCTCGCATCCTCAGTCTCATCCTGTAAGATACGGCGTAAGTAAGGTGTTCTTAAAAATCCGCTGGCTGCAGCACGAGGTATATAACTCTTTTTCAGATATTCTATGCACTCGGTAAGGATATCATTCTCTATATTGAATGTTGTATTATAAACGATCATATTCTTTTTCTCCAAATTTCTTACACAAAGATAGCGAATATATCAGGAAAACCTCTATATTTGCACTCGAAAACCAAACCCGGGGCATTAGCTCATCTGGCTAGAGCGTCAGACTGGCAGTCTGAAGGTGATCGGTTCGAGTCCGATATGCTCCACGGAAAAGCACACATGCAGAGGTTCACTGATAAAGTGAGCCTCTTTTTTTGTATTTAATCCGATAATAGATAAGAAAACAAAAAGAGGATGCCCACTCAGGGACATCCTCTCACATTTATTTTACAGTTATAAAATCAGCTCTTCTTTGCCAGTTCCGATTCGATCGGGTCGTCGTATTGTTTCTGCAGCTTGTGAAGTTCGTCCATCAACTGCTTGGTTACTTCTTCCGTACCCGGTTTGTTATAGAGGTTATTCATCTCCATCGGGTCGTTTTGCAGATCATACAATTCCCATACATCGATATCGTCGTAGAAATGCATTAACTTATAACGATCCGTACGTACTCCGTAATGACGTTTTACCATATGTTCCGCAGGGAATTCGTAATAATGGTAATACAAAGAGGTACGCCAGTCTTTCGGATGTTCGCCTTTCAGCAACGGCAGATAAGAATCGCCCTGGATATCTTCCGGTATCGGAGCACCGGCCAGTTCCAGGAAAGTAGCAGCATGGTCGATATTCTGAACCATTTCAGGTATATCACCCTTTATTCCACCCGGATAGCGAACCAGCATCGGTGTACGGAAAGATTCTTCATACATGAAACGTTTGTCGAACCAGCCATGTTCACCCATATAGAAGCCCTGATCTGAAGTATAAACAATGATCGTATTATCCAGCATGTCGTTCTTTTCCAGGTAATCCAGTACGCGGCCCACATTGCGATCTACAGAATGGATCACACGAATATAGTCGAGCATATACTGCTGGTATTTCCACTCTGCCAACGCTTTACCGGAAAGTTTCTTTTCCTTGAACTCCTTGATGATAGGATCGTAATGTTTATCCCAGGCAGCCTTTTGTTCAGCATTGAGCTTGTTGTACATTGCACGGCCGGCCTTTTCCAGTCCCGGATTAGAATGGATCTCATTCTCTTTGTCGGCCAGCTTCAGGTCATAGACAAGATCCATATCCTTGATGATGCTCATTTCCTGTTGGGAAGCAGCGATTCTGCCTTCATACTTGTCATAGAATGTTTCCGGAATAGGAAAAACAACGTCCTTATACAACTCCAGGTCGCAAGTATCGGGCATCCAGGTACGGTGCGGAGCCTTGTGATGCAGGAGCAGGCAGAACGGTTTCTCCTTATCCCTCTTTTGATCCAGCCAGTCGATTGCCAGATCGGTCGTTATATTGGTGGCGTATCCTTCAATTTGTTTCTTCTCACCGTTGTCGATGAAATACGGATTGTAATAGTCTCCCTGTCCGGTCAGGATATTCCAATAGTCAAATCCGGTCGGATCGGAAGTAAGGTGCCATTTACCTACGACAGCAGTCTGGTAACCAGCTTGTTTCAACAGTTTAGGGAACGTCTGCTGTGCACCGTCGAAAGTATGTGTGTTGTCGGTAAAGCCATTTTTATGGCTATGCTTACCGGTCAGCAAACAAGCACGGCTCGGGCCGCTTAACGAGTTGGCAACAAAGCTGTTGGTAAAACGGACCCCTTCTTTGGCGATACGGTCAATATTAGGTGTCTCGATGAACCGGTTATCGTACGCACTAATCGTTTGGTACGAATGGTCATCACACATGATGTAGAGGATGTTCATCGGCTTTTTGTTCTCCTCTTTCTCCTTGCAGGAGGGCAGCGATGCCAACATCGCTGCTCCTGTTAAAGAAAATAATACTGTAGATCTAACGTTTTTCATATATCTTGCTTATATAAATGAGTTTACCACCCTGGGTTCTGTTCCCATTTACCTCCTGTCAGCGACAGCATACGAGGTTGAATAGGTAACAGATAGTCGCGACCGACATTAAACTTCCATCCTTGCTCGTAACCGGCCGGATTGCTGGGCACTACATAACGTAAAGCATCACCCGGCTTTCCTGTCAGATAAAGATTATTTCCGGAAGGCTGGTCATACACCAGCTTACCATCAAACTCCGGATGATTCTGCAAGTTGCTTCCTACAAAAAGAGCACCTTTCGCCCACTTACCGACAATCAGTTCATCGGCAGCAGCCCAACGCAGGATATCTTCCAGACGACGGCCTTCACAAGCTTTTTCAATACGGCGTTCACGGCGCACAGCCTGAATATATTTATTCAAATGACGGAAAGGATAATCGGATTCCTGATTATATTCCCGATCAAAGTCAACGGCAGGCATACCAACACGGTCACGCAACGGTTGCAAAGCTACGATAATATTTTGAGAATTGGCAGCTCCATCCAATTCAGCCATCGCTTCTGCGTAATTTAACAGGATATCGGCATAACGGAACTGAATAGCAGGCGTTGCCCCCTTAAATTCTGCATCCAGACTACCGGTATAATCGATCTGCACATGCTTCAATAAAGAATAACCGGTCATGTTCTGGTTATAGGCAGAGGAACCGATCAGCGGCGGAACCACGTAATATGGAGGTGCATCGTCCGGACGAAGTTGCTGTCCCGGTGCACAAATGGTTTGTACCAGACGCGGGTCGCGAACGGTTGGCAATAGTTCGTTTCCGAATACCTTCTTAGATTCTATCAGTGCATTACCCACAAAAGGCTTTCCGTCGATAGTCAGGTAATCGTCTACCAATGAAGCTGTCACGCCGACACCTCCGCCACCCTGGTTCAGGTAACGGTTCACGTTGTTTCCGATCTGGTCGCCGTCATACATCTTAAACCAGAGGACTTCCGGGTTACCGGATAAATCTGTTGTCTGGAACATCTGACGGTAATCGTTCGTCGTATTTCCGGTTGTATAAATCTTCCATACACCACGATCCATCACCTCTTTGGCAGCAGCTATGGCTTGTGTGAAATAACTCTTTATCTTTTCGTCCGTTACCGAAGGATCATAAAACTTATCCCCCTTTGCTTTGTGATATTTCTCCCAGGTTCCTTCAAACAAGGCGACTTCGCTCTTCAGGGCACGGGCTACGTCTCTGTGCACACGCATCGAGCCACTGTTATTCTGTTCGTTCAGATAAAAGATCGCCTTATCCAGATCCGCCAGGATACTGTCGGCTACGACCGTACGACTGTCGCGGGGAAGTTGCATGGCACCTTCGTCCGGATCGAGCGGCGTGCTGACCCATGTCAGGGGACCATAATTCACAAACATCTGATAATAATACCAGGCACGGAAATAGTAGGCTTCACCTACATACTGGTTATACTCCGAGGTTCCCTCTTCTGCGCAGTTACCTAAGTTATTAAGTAAAAAGTTCAGATTACGGATACCTGTATAGTTCGACAACTTGGAAGCTCCGCTCAATGTGGTCTCCCCGGCCAGACGGGAACTTACCGAGCTGGACGACATATTATCACTGTGTGTATCATACCCGGCAATATTACCACCTCCACCGGCACCGAAATCCTGCGCACGCAGGCCGCTACCATAAGCTGCACCTGTCTGGTAGAACTGATCCAGGTAGTTTCTCATTTCGCCGGTACTGTTGAAAGGCTGTGCAGTAGAAAGCACACCTTCCGGCATTTTATCTAAATCAAAGCAAGATGTAAGGCTGAAAGCCAGGATCAAGCCTAAAAATATATTTCTTTTTTTCATAAGATCTCTAAATTATAAGTTAACAACTAAACCCACAGATATTACCCGGTTCATCGGATAGTTCTTACCACCTTCACTGGTATAATCATTCTTTGTATAGATCGCTTCCGGATCATACATGCCTTTCAACTTTGTAAAAGTCAATAAGTTCTCACCGGAGAAGAATACCTGCGCCTTCTGCAAACCGACTTTGTTCGTCCAGATTGCAGGAAGGTCATAGCTTACTGTCAGGTTTTTCAGACGGCAATACGCACCGCTCTGAATATACCGATCGCTGGTCGTCATCGTTTTATCACGGAACGGTACAACGCCACCTGCCGTATGGATATAGGGCTTCGGATAGTAAGCACCCGGATTCGATTCACTCCAGTAATCCAGATGTTCCTTGAACACAGTTACCTGTGCATACGGACCGCTTCCCCAGAAATAAGCACCTGTTCCCGGATTCCAGTCACGTTTGCCTACACCCTGGAACATCATGCTCAGGCTTATGCCCTTCCAACTGATAGAACCGTTCACTGTATATTGATAACGCGGGGTCGTATTACCGATCACCGTCATATCGCCCATATCATCCAATGTGTTGGTTCCTTTGTTAACTTTATTGTCGCCATTCAGGTCGCGATACTTCACATCGCCCGGTGTCCAGGGACGTCCGCTGATAAACGACATATCATATTTCTCATTATAAGCGTCGGCTTCTTCCTGTGTCTGTATCAGACCGTCGGCACGATAACCCCAGATTTCACCCACTTTCTTACCTGTATACCAATTGTCATTCGGGTTCGTTCCGGTCGGGTTAGCATATTCGGTCACTTCTGAAGTGGCATCGGAGATTGAACCGCCGATAGTATATAGAATATCACCGTTGATTTGTCCGCGATAATTCAAAGCCAACTCCCACCCCCGGTTACGCATACGTGCATTATTTGTTTTAGGAGCATCGGCTCCGAAGAAATCAGGGAAGTCGACACCAGGGCCTAACATATCTTTCGTATCGCGCTGGAAAATGTCGAACGTACCGGTCAAAGAGTTTCCTAAGAAACCGAAATCGATACCGATATTCTTACTTTCCACTTTCTCCCAGGTTGTATTCGGATTTACTACACCCGGCGCTTTTGTAAAGATATGGCGTCCGTCGGAGAAGATATAATTACCTAAACCGTTGTTCAAAGACATGGTTGCCGCAAAAGTATAGAGGGCAGCACCTGCCTGATTACCCAGCAAACCATAAGAACCACGTAGTTTCAGGTTAGACAACACATCTGTAACAGAGCTCATAAACTCTTCACGCGTGATATTCCATCCCAGCGATACGGAAGGGAAGAATCCCCAGCGGTTGCCGGAAGCGAAACGGGAAGAACCGTCGTAACGACCGTTCACTTCAACCAGGTAACGACCATCGTAATCATAATTGATACGTCCGAAGAAACCACGGGTAGCCCAGCCGTTACGAGTATCGACAACGGTCTTGTCGCCTGTTCCCATTCCCACGTTCGGGTTGCTGGTTGAATATAATCCTGTAATGGAGTTCTTCATCAGGCTATAGTCATAATCTTCTTCCTGGAAACCAGCCATTACAGTAAAGTTATGCTTTTCAGCAATGCTGAAAAGGTAATTTGTGTACAAATTGATCGACTGATAACGTGAGCGGTCATAGCTGCGGGTAAATTTACCATCAGGCGACATACCTAACTCCGAGCGTACCCCTTTAGAAGTACTCACACCGTCGGCTCCATAAATAAGCGGGCTGACGTTCAGGGCTTCATATTCCTTGTTACCCATTTTATACGTATAGTCGAAGAAGATAAACCAGTTCTTCATCGGCTGGATTTCCAGACCGGCGGTAAGGTTCATATTATCACGCTGTGTATTCGTATAAGTACCGCTCTGCAGGTACGGGATCATTGTCAGCTCCGTAAAGTTTCCGTTCGGGTCGATCGGCGAAACCGTCGGGCGGAAACGTGCCAGCGAATGATAGAAACCTTCGCTAATACCGCCGTCACCGAACGGGGTATTCTGGTCGGAGTGCATGAATTTGGAATTTACTTTCAACTTCATCCAGCTGGTCAGCTGTGAAGTGATATTAGCCGCAAAGTTATAACGTTTATAATCCATGTCGGCATAACGAAGGATACCGTCTTCCGAATAATATCCTCCTGAGATATAATATTGTGCCGCTTTACCGCCACCGCTCAGGCTGATGTTATGATTCTGCTTGAAAGCCCAGTTCTTATAATGCAGATCAAAATAGTTCACATTACCTACTCCTGACTCCGAGTTTTCGAAAGCCGGGTTCATATTAGCGTTGGCAGGCAGTTCGAACCATGGATTTACGCTGCTCGGATCATTAATATACTGTTGCAGCAGACCTAGTTTCTCGTCACTGTACAAACGTGGTGAACCTGCATTTGTAACACCCGCATTCCAGTATTGAGCAAAATCGTACGAATTAACCATATCCGGCAATACTGTCGGCGAACTCCAACCTACCGTTCCCTGGTAATTGATACGCATTTTACCTTCTTCCCCTTTCTTGGTAGTCACCAGGATCACCCCGTAAGCTGCACGCGCACCGTAGATAGCACAAGCCGCCGCATCCTTCAATACCGATATGTTTTCAATATCGCTGGGGTTCACATCCGAAAGGCTCATTTCCACACCGTCCACCAAGATATAAGGTGCAGCGTTATTGTCAAGGTTTCCTTGTCCACGCAATGTCAAAGTACCGGTACCTCCGGGACGACCGCCACTGGAATTGCTAACCAGCAACCCCGGCACCATTCCCTGCAGACTCTGCACAGCATCAGCTACCGGACGAAGCTCCAGCGCCTCGCCTTTCACCGAAGAAACCGAACCGGTCAGATTCACTTTCTTCTGTACACCATAGCCTACCACTACTACTTCGTTTATATCCACTGCGTCACTAAGCATTTTAATAGTTAAACTAGTCATATTTCCTTTCACCAGAATTTCCTGGGGAATCATACCGATATAGGATATCAGTAACGTTTGTCCGGGCGATACAGAAAGCGTGAAGCGACCTTCCGCATCTGCAATCGTACCACTCTGTGAATCTTTCACCTGAATGGCGGCCCCGGCCAAGGGTTCCGATGTTGCCTCTTCGATAACAACACCACTCACATTTTGCTGCGCATAAACTGCACAACAGAATAACATCAGTAACAATGTTACAAGGGATTTTTTCATAAAATCTAATTTTAAATGATAATAAAATAAAGTTCTCAAGACAAATAAAGAATAGTGGTCATTCCACTCCAAAAATAACTCAACTCATAACTCACTCCATTAGCGGCCTTCATTAGTTAATAATTGCAAAGGCAAAGTTGCATTTTCCGTCCTGCTCCGGTGTCAACAAATGTACTTTTCATGTCAAAAACCATCCTAAAGTTCTGATTATGCCGAATACTTTCATCTTTGGACATGTTTTAGTACATTTGCGGATATTAGAATGGAATACGATGGGAAACAACTCTATTTTTAGGATATTATACATTTTGTTCTTGTTTTTCACCTGCATCGGTTATGGACGGGGGGCCAATCCCAGCTACTATTTCCAGCAGTTGGGTCTCGACAAAGGACTGTCGCAAACTACCGTCCATTGTATCCTGGCTGATAACAAAGGATTAATATGGATCGGCACTGCTTCCGGTCTGAACTGTTTCGACCGGTATGATATGAAAAGTTATTACCATGAAAAGGACAATCCAAACTCTCTACCCGGAAATACCATCTATTTCATTGCAGAAGATTCTGTCAACAATATATGGATTTCGACCAATAACGGATTGACCCTATACGATAAAAGCAGTGACTCGTTTCGCCCCCTATTATTCGAAGGCAAACCAATCCTGTCGAACTCATTTTATCCGCTTTCCGGCTCCATCCTGTTTACAACCAACGACGGACTATTCTCTTATGATTATAAAAAGAAGACATTCAGTAAAAGACAGATTCTATCGAAAGATTCCTCCAATTTTTCTCCCCATTATATAAAACGCTGGGATAAAGAAGAATTACTCCTTATTTCCATTAGTAAAGGAGTCCTCAGATATAATCCGGTTTCCGGACAGATATCCGACACAAACTATCCGGTTCAGAAAAATTTGAACGCGGCTTACCTGGACAGCAAGAAAAGACTTTATCTCTCTACCTATAACAAAGGTTTTGTCTGCTACGCCCCAAACGGAAAAAAACTTTACGATATCCATGCGGAAAACTCCAAACTAAACACGAACCTGGTCCTCGATTTCATGGAGATAAACAATAAACTTTGGATCACGACCGACGGAGGAGGCATCAATATCATGGATATGGATCATCCTTCCGATATTACCGCTATCATGCATACGCCGGGAGACATGAGTACTCTGCCGGTAAACTCCGTCAAATGTATTTATAAAGACAAACAGGAAAATATCTGGGTAGGTACCGTACGGGGCGGCATGATCGGCATCAAGGAGGTTTTCATGAAAACATATAAAGATGTACCCCGTAACAACACCAACGGACTGAGTGATATATCGGTCAGCAGTATCCACGAAGACAAGAAAGGACGTTTATGGCTGGGCACGGACGGAGGCGGTATTAACCAGTACAATCCCTACACCGATACGTTCAAACACTATCCGGCTACTTACGGGGATAAAATCGTATCCATTACCGATTATTCCGATTCCGAATTACTTGTATCACTCTATACAAAAGGTCTTTACCTATTCAACAAAGAAACAGGACGCTATAGCCGTCCTTTCTATGTCATCAACGAAGCTACCACAATCGACCAGTTCCATAGCGGCAATGCTTCGATGGCTTACCGGATCACAGACGAGTGGTCTTATTACCTCGGTAAAAACGCCATCACCCATAATCACCGGACAGGCAAATACTCGTTCCTCAAAATCGACGGAGGCAGGTTAGCCACCGGGCCGATGAAGATGGTTTGTACCGACGACCAATCGGCTTTTATCATTCAAAGCAATAAACTGTATGAGGCTCACCATGGCAACGATACCTTATATACGCTTCTCAGCATAGGGGAACATGAAGCCATCAAGGCGGTTGCCCGCGATAAAAACGGTATCTTTTGGATCGGGACGGAATATGGCTTCGGCTATTTCGATTCAAAGACCAGGGTATTCACCAAGATCGAGACCAAACTCTTCAACAGTGTCTCTACCTTGCTGTTGGACGATCAGGACAGACTTTGGATCGGTGCGCGTAATATGTTATTCTCGTACGACCTGAAAAAGAAACGGTTTGCATCCTGGGGAGAGTCGGACGGCTATACCACGAATGAGTTTATTTATAAATATCAAGTCTCTTCCATTTCCGACTACATCTATCTGGGAGGAGCTTCCGGATTGCTTCGTATCAATAAAAACATATCTACCAAAGAAGAACCTTTACCGGAAATAAGGCTGATGGATGTCCTGCTGAACGGTAATTCATGTATCGACCAGTTGGAATCCAGTGGAAATAACCGGATAACCATTCCTCATACACACAGCTCGATAGAAATAAAAGTAATCTCTATGGAGAAAGATGTGTTCAGGAACAAACTATACCGTTACATGATCAACGGTACGGATAATCAATATACTGAAACATACAATCATATCCTTTCCCTACGCATGCTGGCACCCGGTGATTACTCCATCCTGGTTTCCTGTAACTCAAAAAGCGGGGAATGGAGTGAACCGACCGAAGTGCTTCATATCACAGTCACTCCACCCTGGTATCAGCGTCCTTATGTTTTTGTCCTTTTTATTATTCTGCTGACCCTGATGCTCTTTTGGTTCGACCACGTATCACGCCGGCGCAGAAACAGAAAAATGCAGTGGCAAATGAAAGAACATGCCAGCAGGATCAATGAAGAGAAAGTGCACTTCCTTATTAATATAAGCCATGAACTTCGCACGCCGCTCACGCTGATCTATGCCCCGTTGAAAAGAATACTCGACAAAAAAGGGTGGAACGATCCGGAAAACATGAAAGGACAATTGTCCGGCATATACAAACAGGTGCTGGATATGCGAAATACCATCAATATGGTACTGGACATGAATAGCCTGAAAGAGACAAAGACGGCTTTGCACAAGACACCTCACCAGCTCAACGAATGGATCATTTCCGTTGCGAAAGATTTTGAAAGTGAACTGGAAGCACGCCATATCCGGATAGAATACCGACTGGACGAGAATATTCATCAGGTCACATTCGACGGAGCCAAATGTACCACCGTCTTATCCAATCTTCTGATGAATGCCTTGAAGTTCAGTTCGCCCGATACGACAATCACGATTACCAGCAAACTGGAAGACGGCAAAGCCCGTATCAGTGTGGCCGACCAGGGTATCGGTCTGGGTAATCTGGATGCGAACAAACTTTTCACACGCTACTATCAGGGGAATCATGAGCAATCAGGAAGCGGTATCGGTCTCTCTTTTGCCAAGCTATTGATAGAGAAGCATAACGGAAGCATCGGAGCAATGAACAATGCCGACGGAGGTGCGACTTTCTTCTTTGAACTTCCGATAGACGGAACTAGCGAGGAACAGACAGACGAAGAGAGCCTTCAGGATATATGGTCCCCCGCTGAAACATCATCCGAGTCCGAAACGTTCTCTACCAATAATTATTCCATCATCATCGTAGAGGACAAAAAGGAATTAAGTTCTTTCCTGAAAGAAGCATTGCTCGATTCTTTCAAAAACATCTATGTAGCCGGCGATGGAGAGGAAGCGCTCGAAATAATCAACCAAAAGCATCCGGATATCATCGTCAGCGACATCATGATGCCGAAGATGAACGGATATGAGTTATGCAAAAGGATCAAGGAAGACATGGCGACCAGCCATATTCCGGTGATACTGCTCACGGCAAGAGGTGACCTCGACAGTACGACGCTGGGATACAAACTCGGGGCTGATGCTTACCTTGCCAAGCCGTTCGATATGGAACTGTTGCTGGCTATTATCGTCAACCAGCTAAAGAACAGGGAGGCGATCAAACAGAAATACAAAGAGAGCCATCTGCATCTGGCGGAAGCGATCCCGGCACAGACCAATAACCTGGATGAAGAATTCATGCTGAAACTGAATAAGCTGATCCATGACAATATATCTTCCCGTGAACTGGATGTCAAGTTCCTGACTACTCAAATGGGAATGAGCCGCACGCCGCTTTATGCCAAACTAAAGGCGCTGACCAATATGGGAGTAAATGATTATATCAATATGATCCGTATTGAAAAGGCTTCACTGTTATTGCTCCATTCAACGATGAATATCACAGAAATATCCGAAGCCGTAGGATTTGAATACCCCCGTCATTTCAGCACGATGTTCAAACAGATCAAAGGAATGCCCCCATCGCAATACCGAAATAATGCAGAGGCAGGAAAAGGGTAGATTCAATATTTATCAAATTTGAACCTATTCAGATCGTATTAGGGAACGCAGATGACACAGAATACGCAGATGCTCGCAGACTTTTTATTTTCTTTAAAACAATATATTATCTGCGTTTATCTGCGCTCGTCTGCGTCATCTGTGTTCCTTAATACAAACTGGATAGATAGTTCATATCTTGCTAAATTCATTTCCAATACGGCAACGTATAAGGATTGCGATACTGGTACCAGTATAAACGGTGTGCTGCAGCTTCTTTATCGTCGACGAAGCTTAATGTGGCAGGATTCCATTTCACCGGACGATTCAGTTCGCGGGAAATATTCGCCAGACAGCACAAGGTATTGGTACTACAGCCCACTTCCACCGGTGCAATCGGATTCTCACGCGAACGGACGCAATCGATAAAGTTCTGCATATGAGGAGAGCTCACTTCATATTCCCCCTTGCCCACTTCTTTCTTTTTAGTCTTCAACAGCGACGGATCAGAGCATTCGATATAACCGCGTGCCACTTTCAGCCAACCCTTATCACCGATAAATTGCAATCCTTGCGCGTTCTCGTTATCCTCGCGATAAGGCTGTTCGGTCATTACAATGCCATTCGCATATTTCATTGAAGCATACTTCTGTCCGTTATAGCCAGCCGGCGCGAACTCAACCGGCCCGGAACCATCCATACCGATAGCCGCCTGGGCAATATCGAACATATGGGCACCCCAGTCCGCCGTATAGCCGTTACCCGTCTCCTGATACCAGCGCCACGCACCCCATAACTGTTCGTTCTGTTCCGGATCAAGCGAGATAGGAGGACAAAGGTCGGGATGATAATGAACTTTCGGATCGTTCAACGGTCCCATCCACTGATTGAAATTCAGATTGCCGGGAACAGGCATTTCCGGCAAATCCAATGGTTTGGGAGGCGCACCGACACGGGCGTATATTCTCTCGATATGACCGATTGCGCCATTGCGGACCAGTTCGATCGCTTTCTGAAATTCTTCACTCGAACGCTGCTGGCTGCCCACCTGCAACACCCGTTTGTTGTCACGAACGGCTTTCACCATCGCCAGTCCTTCCGCAATGGTATAAGCCAACGGCTTTTGGCAATACACATCTTTTCCTGCCTGGCAGGCATGGATCGTTGTCAGCGCATGCCAGTGGTCGGGGGTTGCCACCTCGATAGCATCGATATCCTTGCGTTCCAGCATATCTTCATAAAATTCATAACTATCGCAACGCTGCGCTACGCCCTGTTTCTTCTGCCATGCCATGATCCTGCGGGCAAAACGTTCACGCTTCATGGAATCTACATCGCAACCGGCAGCCACCTGCACGCCCGGACAATTGGAAAAACTGGTAAAATCGGATAGTCCCTGCTGACCCAATCCGATAAAACCGAGTACTACACGGTCGCTTGGCGCAATACGAATGCCGTTGATCGACCAGCTGGGAAGGATTGTAAAACTGGCTAGTCCCAATGCGGACAAACCGAGGAACTCTCTACGGGAGATTCCTTTCTTCTCATTTTCTTTCATGGTATTAAATTAAATTGGTCTTAAAATCTAATACCGCAAATGTATGGAATTTATTATAAATCATAAAAAAAAGCGGGAATATTCGATCAAATATTCCCGCCTCTATGATGGTGTATTCTATTAGAATGCATAACCAAAACCTACATTCAAATAGATAGGATACATGGCAAAAGTAATCGTATCGAAATCTTTCTTGAAAATATCATTTATACCCCAGGTCAGATCGGCATATACATTCAGATGCTTGAATGCTTTCCACTCCCCTCCCAACTGCATACCCCACTGGAAACGGCGCAGGTCTTTGGAAAAATCGTAAGGAGCACTTTTACCATTATCGAATATAACCTTGTTGCCCGTCGGATCGAGTTCACGCAGATAACCGTCGTATACATCACCCGTGAAATCCCCCTCCATACGGTAAGACACGTACGGCCCTACATTTAATTTCCAACGCGGGGAAACTTTCCAGGCAGCCAGAACAGGAACAGTCAGATAAGAGTTATTCACTTTCGTCTTCACCTGTCCCGTCCAAAATCCTTTCATACGCTCGCCGGCATCACCGATGATCTCCATGCTGTAATTCTTTACGCGGGCATCCGTTTTCATACCTTTGGTTTCCAAACGCAAGGCAAGCATCAGCCCCCAGGTACGCGCCGGGTTAAGCCATTTCGTCACATTCCCCTCGATAGCGATCTGCAATCCCGGTTTGTAACTGTCGATTGAACGTATCTCCTTCGGCAATGGCAGCGGGGCTGTACCACCGATACCCAAGCCTGCCTTTACTTCATATTCCAATCCAACCAAATAAGAATTAACGATCCCGGCATTCCGGTCTTTCTGGGCAAACAGACTGTTCGAAGTCAGGAGTAATAAACCCAGGATACTTATGATTAATTGTTTTTTCATACTGCTTTCTATTTATTCTTCCAAAGAATGGATCAGTTCAACTTCATCTATATATAATGTACTGCCGACTGCTCCATTAAACAAGTCGCCTTCCACGCTGGAAGAAAATACAATAGCCACGTTATACTTTCCGGCTTTCAGTTTATCTCTGTCGATCGTTTTACCCGGCTGGGTCTTGAACGGCAGATAGAACTGTGTCCATTCATCCGTCTCTTTCGGGTCTTCGATACGTGCGATGGAGATCAGGTTCGGATGGGTGAACTTATTGGTTCCGTCCAGCATCTTCACATTATCAGTTGTTTCGTAGAAGATGGCATAGATATCGAACATATCCTTTTTACCGGAAACGATCTTTCCCGATTCGGAGAACTCCGGACCTGCCTTATATTTATAATAGCCGGTCAGATAAGTCGGAACATACTCGAACGGCATACCGAACTTGGTAGCCTTCAAGGCATTTGTCACAGCACTAAGGATATCGAATGTTCCCATAAACAAGTTACCGGCAGCAATAGGCATTCCCAATCGTGATCCAAAATCACCTGTCGAACGAGTTACCAACTTCACACAATTACCTTTATATCCATTAGAGGATGAAAGTGTCGGGAAGGTATCACGTTTGGCATTCATATCTGTCAGAGCAAACCCCGGATTACCGCTTGCCCAGTCCATGATGGTATTACCGTTCTTGTCCGTTTCATAAAAGACATCATAACCGGCAGTACCTGCATGTTTTACATTTTCAAAATTATATTCAGTACCGATACCTGTCACGATATAAGTTACTTCGTAACGCTTCTTCCAGTTTCCATCTTCTGATGTGACCGTATAATATTGTGGTTCGCTGAAATCACGGGTTGTTCCACTGGCAGGCGAGATCGTTGCACCCGGTGTCAATGTAAACTCAGGGGATTGTTTGGACAAATCGGTATCTGCCTTAACCATTAATGTTACCTTATCATTTGTAATAATAGGATCGCGACGTAATATATCGGCAGGGACTATGCAATCTTCAATATCCGCTTCCGCATTCTGCGCTTCATCCTGGATACATGACATCCCTATTATACATAAAAATAGACAGCTTAATAAACGCGTCAGTTTCATTTTGTTCCTTTTTGGGTGAATAATCTTTACTTTTCTCATACTCAAAAACAGATGCAAATTTACTTTCCTTTTTTGGAATAGTGCTCAATATTATATTTTTATAACAAAAAAGGCAGGTCCAAAAACCGGACCTGCCTCTTCTATACGTTCATTTACTTATCGACCTGTGTCGTTACTGATGTTCAGAACGTAAGAGGTCGTTAACAGTCTTTACCGGGTTGAAAGTCTCGATAGGAACTTCTACAAACACCGTATTCCAATCGCTCATTGCGCCATTCCACAAACCGGGAAGCTCCAAGGCTTTTAGTTCGCGTCCGTCCTTACTCTTGTAAGAGATAAAGCCAGTATTTTTATCCACATAATCAGGCAGATTATATTTTTCGCCTTTATGGTTCTTCAATGCACAAACCAAATCAACCGGATTGAAGTGTGTACCCTGTTCGAACATCGCTTTCTTTGCCGGATCTTTCAGGTCGATCTGTGAGCTTTCCAGGATCTGCAAAGAGACCGTTCCGTCCGGATTCTGAGCCAGGAACGGACCGCCGCCCGGTTCACCGACATTCTTCACCATACCGCATACGCGCAACGGGCGCAGCAATTTATTCTTAATATAAAGGATCAGTTCGGCATCTTCCAACAGCTTGGTGTCCGGATTCTTGATGCACAGGTCGTCCTGCAGGAAATGAATCATTTCTTCTACCTGATCGTGTGTATACTTGCCAGTTTCGATCAGATTCAGATAATTAAAGATACGATCCTGTAAAGTAACCAATACACCGGCTATCACCTTTTTGAAAATAACCGTCGAACATTTGAAACTGTCGGGAACGACATTGTCGATATTCTTCACGAATACCACATCGGCATCCACATCATTCAGGTTCTCGATCAACGCACCATGACCGCCGGGACGGAACAACAGTTTATCGTTCTTGTCACGGAAAGGATTATTCTCCATATCGGCAGCAACCGTATCGGTACTCGGTTTCTGAACACTGAAAGAGATATCGTAGCCGACAGAGAATTTCTCTTCATACGCCGGTTTCTTTTCCAATACCAGCTTTTCAAACAAAGCCTTGTGCTCCGGAGAGACAGTAAAATGAATATTGACCTCGCCGGCATTGTTCTTGGCATACATGGCACCTTCAGCCAAATGTTCTTCCATCGCCGTACGTACACAATCGCCGGCACGGTGGAACTGCAGCAAGCCTTTAGGCAATTGCCCGTAGTTCAAGCCTTTTTCTTCCAGCAGGTTGGCAACGACAGCCTTGTAATTGCCGGCAGCGACCAAAGCAGGGATGTCTTTGTCTTCGTTTGCCAGGCAAACAGCATTCAATGCATCATAAAAGGCGAAGTGCGTTATCTCATTGAAAAACTTCTTTTCAAAATCGTTGGCCGGCACATCGTACGGAGCCGACAAGAACTCGTAGAGATTCTTAAACATACGGCTGGCAGCCCCCGAGGCGGGAACGAACTTCAAGATCCGTTTATTTTTAGCCAGGTAAGTATGCCATGCACCCATATAGGTTGCCTGGTCTTCCTGCGATATAACCCTGATTCCTTTTTCTACTGATGCTGAAGCTGCTATTTCCAAATAAGGGAAACCTTTGACGAAACAAGCCAGTTGTTCTTCAATCTGCTGTTCGCTGATGCCTTTGTCAGCCAGTTGCTTTAAATCGTTTGCGTTTAACATAGTATATCTTTTAAAATTAGTATTCTTTGTCTTGTAACATAGTGCTTTCTGCGTATGCTTCTCGCAAATGTATAAAAATACCATTAGAATCGTATTGATATTCCAAGAAAAAAGATACTTTTACGGTAAGTTTTACGGCCTGTCCTAAAATGGGCAGTAAAAAGAAGACGCAACTATGGATATACAACCTTTCTTTACAGAAGAAGAGAGAAAAGATTTCTTTTCGAAATACAGACAATTAGTACGCAGCCTCTACTCCTTTTTGCAGAAAGAGGACATACGGAAAATGAGAGAATTGATGCAACGCGTTGTCGCACTCGACTGTTACGGGAGAGACAAGAATGGCATCAACGGACTGATCCGTAATATAAACACCGCTCTGATAGCTACCACGGAAATCGGCTTGAAACGGACTTCCGTCATTGCCCTCCTGCTCTATCGTCCGGTTCTGAAAAAAGCGATCACCATGGAAGAGGTGGAAAAGACATTCGACGCAGACGTAACCCTGATCATCCACCGCCTGCTGAAAACGTCCGACCTCTATGCACGCAATACGGCTGTCAATTCCGAAAACTTCCACCATCTGCTCTTTTCGTTCGCAGAAGATGTAAGAGTCATCCTGATCATGATTGCCGATCGTCTCTGTCTGATGCGCCTGGGTAAACAACTGAAGGAAGACGACCGCCTGCGGTTGGCGACGGAAGCCTCTTACCTGTATGCACCGCTCGCCCATCGGCTCGGTTTGTATAAGATCAAGAGCGAACTGGAAGACTTGTCCTTGAAATATACTGACCGAAAACAATATGATTTCATCAAGCGGAAGCTGAACGAGACAAAACGTTCGCGCGACCTTTATATCGCCCAATTTATTGCGCCTATCGAAAAGAAGCTGAAGGAAGCCGGGCTGCATTTCGATATCAAAGGACGTACCAAGTCGATCCATTCCATTAATAATAAGCTGAAGAAGCAGAAGATCGAGTTCGAAGGCATATACGACTTGTTCGCCATCCGTGTCGTACTGGATACGCCGCTGGAAAAAGAACGCTCGGAATGCTGGCAGGTCTACTCGATCATCACCGATATGTACCAGCCGAATCCCAACCGTATGAAAGACTGGATATCCATTCCGAAAACGAACGGATACGAGAGTCTGCATATCACGGTCATGGGGCCGCAGAACAAATGGGTAGAAGTGCAGATCCGTACCCGCCGGATGGACGAGATAGCCGAACGCGGTCTCGCCGCCCACTGGAAATACAAAGGCGTAAAGGCAGAAAGCGGACTGGACGAATTTCTGAATACCGTCCGTGCCGCCCTCGAAGAGAAGGAAAAGAATCCGATGGACCTGATGCAGGACTTCAAGATGGACCTGTATAAAGATGAGATATATGTCTTCACCCCTACCGGCGAACTGATCAAACTAGCCAAAGGAGCTACTGTGCTCGACTTTGCCTTTGCCATCCACTCGAAGCTGGGCAGCAAATGTGTGTCGGCCAAAGTAAACGAGAAGAACGTACCTATTAAATATGTACTTCATAACGGAGACACTGTTTCGATCGTCACCTCTCCTTCACAGAGCCCCAAGCGTGACTGGCTGAATATTGTCGTTACTTCCAAGGCCCGTGTAAAGATCAAGCAGGCATTGCGCGAAGAGACGGCAAAGGCTGTCGACTTTGCCAAAGAGATGCTCCAGCGCCGCTTCAAAAACCGGAAGATCGAGATGGAGGAAGCGCACCTGATGCGTTACATCAAAAAGAAAGGATTCAAAACCGTTACCGACTTCTACATAGAGCTGGCGGAAGAGCGTCTCGACCCGAACAACGTAATCGACGAATATCAGGAATATGTCCGGAAAGAGACCGAAGCCAACGAGCGTTCGGAAGTACGCAGTGCGGGGGAATATATCACGACGACCGAAGTAGAAGAAATCTCTACCAACAAGGACGTGCTCGTTATCGATAAAAACCTGACCGGTATAGAATATAAACTGGCGAAATGCTGTAACCCGATCTACGGAGACGATGTGTTCGGTTTTGTATCCACGCAAGGAATCAAGATACACCGTCTGGATTGTCCGAACGCGCAGGAGATGTTCAGCCGCTTCGGTTACCGCATCATCCGTGCCAAATGGAGCGGAAAGGGAGATAACGGCTATGTCGTTACCCTGCGGGTGATCGGGCGCGACGATATTACGATCGTTACCAATATTACGTCCGTTATCGGGAAAGAAAGCAACGTGACGCTTCGCTCCTTGAATATCGATTCGGTGGACGGGATATTCCAGGGTAATTTTGCGGTACTCGTCAGGGATACCAATTCACTGAACCAGCTGGTCAAAAAGATCAAGGCTGTAAAAGGTGTCAAGACGGTAGACCGTCTCAATTCATAAGAAAAAAGGCTCGCCATTAACGACGAGCCTTTTTCATTGTTTATAATCAATAAATTAATACTAAAGTAATGAAATAAAGTTCTTACTATTTTTACCTTAAAAACATTCTCTGTTGTTTCTTTTTTTCAAATTGATAGACAAAGATAAATCTTTTTATCCAACTTTTTAACTGTTTATCATCCGGCAGACGAACCCTGTCGGTTATTGAACAAAAAGATTTCTTTTAAGGACAAAATCAGTCTTTAGCCTGATGCACCGTAAGTTGCGGAAACGGGAATCCAATCCCCTGGGCATTGAATGTGGCATAGATAGCCTTATTCGTATCGAAGTAAACGCCCCAGTAGTCCGGACTTTTCACCCATGCACGAACGACAACATTGACACTGCTGTCTGCCAAAGCGCTCAGGGCTATGAAAGGAGCCGGTTCATTCAGAATGCGTGCATCCTGTGCCAAAACGGATTCGATAACACGTTTCACTAGCTCGTAATCGCTGCCGTATTCCACACCGAACGTCCACTCCACACGGCGTGTCGGTTCTCTCCCGATATTCGTAACGACTCCGCTGCTCAGGGAACCGTTCGGGATATAAATATTTTTATTGTCAGCCGTAAGCAGGATAGTATGGAATATCTGAATTTCCCGTACCGTACCACCGACACCCTGCGACTCGATATAGTCGCCTACTTTATAAGGCTTGAACAACAGGATGATCAGACCACCGGCGAAGTTCGACAGGTTTCCGCTCAATGCCATACCGACAGCCACACCGGCAGAGGCAAGCAAGGCTGCAAACGATGTGGTCTGTACGCCCAGTGCTCCCACAACGGAGATGATCAACAGGATCATCAAAGTGACATTCACCAGACTTCCCACAAATGTTTTCACCGAAGGATCAAAATCACGCTTTGTCAATATACGGCGAACCAGCTTGTTAATCATTTGGATAACGAACCGTCCCACAATAAATACAAGGATCGCCTTAATAATCGTCCAGCCTAAATGGCTCCCCTGCTCGACCAGGGAATTGATCATTTTTTCCAGTCGCGGACTGGAAGCCAACACATCTAATAATATCATAAATCTATCATTTTAAGTTAAACACTTTTATCTTATAACAACCAAAGCCGCTAAAAGTATTATAAAGTGTGGCAAAGGTATAAAGTTTTTTTAATCCGTCGGCGAAAGAAGATATTTGCGTAGCTTTGCGGCGATCAAATAACAGATAAAAACAACAGAATGAGATTACTACTGATATTCATCACTTTCATGCTGGCAACAGCCCATGTTTTCGCTCAGTCATATGAAGAATTGATCGACAAAAGTTACGATTTCCTGGAAAAGAAAGACCTGGTGTCGGCCGAAGAAAGTTTGCGGTCAGCCATGCGCAAGGAGCCGGGTAACCCGATGAATTATGCGTTGCTCACCAACCTGGGCAGCATACAACGCCGCCAGGGGAAACTGGAAGATGCCCTGCTGTCTTATACGGCTGCACTTAGCGGGCGCCCCAACAACCCGACGATCCTGGAAAACCGGGCTTCCCTCTATTCCGAACTGGGTGAAACGGAGAAAGCACTGAACGACTACAATGCGTTGCTGATCGTTGAACCGACAAACGAAGAGGCTCTTTACTGCCGCGGACTGATCTATATCCAAAAAAAGAACTATATGTGGGCGGAACAGGATTTCGACAAGATCATGGAGATCAACGAAAAGTCGGTACGCGCCCGTCTGGGACATGCCATCCTGGAAAAGATGCGTGGCAACTACGAAGAAAGCGAAAAGATTTTCAATTACCTGATCAGCCAGATGCCGCGCGACTGGGTTTTGTACGAAGGCCGTGCCGACGTTTACTTTATGATGGGTAAGAATGCCCGCGCTATGGCGGATATCAACAAGGTTTTTGTAGAAAGTACGCCCAGTGCTTCCTTATATATATTGCGCGGCAAAGTGAAGCTCGCCCAATATGAAAAGGAATCTGCCGCACAGGATTTCCTGAAAGCACAGGAGATGGGATACGACCAGGCTGTTGTCGACGAGTTGATGAAGATGACGAAATAAACAAACCGTTTCTTAAGAAACTGTTTTGAATTTATCACTAAAGTTTCCCCCCTCTTTAAACGATATTTGAAGAGGGGTGTACTCCTTCAACATCGGCTCGCCCCGACGGGGCTCCTGGTTGCTATAATTATCCCATACTAGCAAATTTGAGCAATATACCTTTCAACCATTCACCTTTCACAGTCGCCCTTTGATTATTACCGGCTTACAGGTGAACAGTTGGGTGAACGGTTTCGTAAAAGGGTGAACGGTTGCCTCTAAACCGTTCACCTTCTTATAAAATAGTTGTCCTATCCGGCAGCCCAAAACTATCTTTGCACACGGTATCTTTTACCATCAAACCTACTACCAACTAACCCGGTAGTTACGACTTACAAATCCGTACACCACCATCGTCAAGCTTTGTGACCAAGGTCGTTAAGGTTTGCGACGTCGCTCAACAAGCTTAACGACGGAGGTCGCTAAGCTATAAGATTATGACATCCGGCTTAGTCAGTCCGGACTTTCCACGTAGTGATCAATAACATACATGCTAAACATAAAGAGCCTTAAAAAGGCAGAGGTGAATGGTTTATGCCAACCGTTCACCTTTTTACGAAACCGTTCACCCCGACCATTCACCCATCATCCTTTAATTATCAAAGGAAATTGCACAAAAGGTGAACGATGAACGGTTAAATGCCGTTTTACTAAGAGCCTGTTTATAGTAGAAAGTAATTGGCTTGCTAAAGGTGTAACGCAGACAAACCAATATCATGAAGAAAATAAACACGCTTAATGTAAAACAACTCCACACCGAAGAAGACTTTGGCTTCCTCCAACAAGTCAGTGCTGAAACCGCATATCTTCCCGGAGAAGAAAGGGAAGACGATCGCCCGGTGATTGAATGATCATCACCCGGAAAAGTCAAAAGCCGGAATTAAAGAACGCGTAACCTGCATTCCTTAATTCCGGCTTTTTATATCAGCTCCAATTGGTTACGACCTATATCTTCACGATATATTCAGCCACCCAATATATATACATTGTGTATATGATGTATATTTTATACCTTTGTGGAAAATACGAAAGATTATAGCAACAATGGCAATTGAAAAGAAAAGGAAAAATATAGATTTATCTGTGGACACTTTGAAAAAGCTGTCCATTATGGCTGCTTCACAGGGTAAAAGCGTAAAGGCTTTCATAGAAAACATTTTGGAAACCAAAGCAAATTCCCTGAGTGTAGAAGTTTCAACCAATCCGAGTCCAAGCGGTGACCCGTGGTTTGATGATCCAGAGAATATGGCCGAAGTGGAAAAACGGGTAAAAGCGCACAAAGAGGGAAAAGTTAAATCTACCGTAGTTTTACAATCTACAGAAGATATTACAAACTTCATAAACAGTCTATGAAATGGCATATATTATCGTATTTGAACCAAAAGCCATACAAGACATAGCTGAACTTAAAAAATCAGGGAATAAGGCTGTAATAACCAAAATTGAAAGATTGCTCCTAGAATTAAGAGAACACCCCACCACAGGAACGGGACAGGTTGAAGCTCTAAAAGGTAATCTGTCCGGTTTTTGGAGCAGAAGGATTGACAAATTTAATCGTTTGATCTATACCATAGAAGAAGAGAAAATAACTGTTACAGTTGTTTCAGCAAAAAATCATTATGGAGATAAATAAAGATGCGGCATAAGGTAACTGAAACCTGGAGCAATAAAAGCATACCAAACGAAACATCCGATGGAACGAAAGATGTTTTGCCCCACCGGATGTTGTAATCAGTTATTTCTTTGCAATATATTCAGCAATCCAATCCCCTACTTCGCTGGTCTTGTAAGCCTTGCCGTTTTCTGCGATATCTTCCGTTACCACGTTTGCTTCCATAGAGGCGGCAACTGCTTCGCGGATCAAAGCACCTTCTTCCATCAGGTTGAAAGCATATTCGAACATCAGGGCGGCACTCAGGATAGTAGCCAACGGGTTTGCGATATTCTTTCCGGCAGCTTGCGGATAAGAACCGTGGATCGGTTCGAATACAGAAGTATGTACACCGATAGAGGCCGAAGGCAACATTCCGAGTGAACCTGTAATCACAGACGCTTCATCTGTCAGGATATCACCGAACATGTTTTCCGTCACCATCACATCGAAGCTCTTCGGCCACTGAACCAGGCGCATCGCCGCATTGTCCACGAACATATATTCGGTTTCCACATCCGGATATTCTTTTTCAATTTCCTGTGCAACCTGACGCCATAGTCGGGAAGTTGCCAATACGTTCGCCTTATCGACAACGGTTACTTTCTTACGGCGTTTTTGTGCATACTGGTAAGCCAGACGGACAATACGTTCGATCTCTTCGCGGGTATACACGCAAGTATCGTAAGCCGTATTTCCATCTTCGCTTCTACCTTGCGGACGACCGAAATACATACCTCCTGTCAATTCGCGGATACACATAAAGTCTGCTCCTTCGATCAATTCGGCACGAAGTGGCGACTTATGCAATAACGAAGGGAATGTCGTCACCGGACGGATATTGGCAAAAAGTCCCAGTTTCTTACGCATACCCAGCAATCCCTGTTCGGGACGAACCTTGGCAGACGGGTTATTATCGTATTTCGGAGAACCGATCGCACCAAAATAAACGGCGTCGCTCTGCATACAGAGTTCGTGCGTTTCGTCCGGATACGGGTTGCCTGTTTCATCGATGGCAACGGCTCCCACTAAAGCATGTTTGTAACTTAATTCATGGCCATATTTCTCACATATAGCTTTTACGGCTTTCATGCCTTGTTCTACAATCTCGGGACCGATACCGTCGCCGGGAAGGACTGCGATGTTTAATTTCATATAAATAATTGTTCTTTTAGTCTCTTTTAAATAGCACATATTTGGGTTCCGTGGGGACATAACTGTCGTCATCCCACAGAGTGCTCGTAATCATCAGGTCGGCACTGTAACGGTTACAAGCGATGGGCACGTTATGAACACGGCACTGGCGAAGCAACATCTGGATGTCGGCTTCGTGAGGCTGCGGATTTAGGTCGTCGATCAGAAAGATCGCCAGATCCACTTCCTTGCGTACTACCATTGCTGCTATTTCGGCATCTCCGCCCAACGGACCGGAATGCATACAAGTAATTTCAGCACCTACGCCTTTCTCGTCGAAAGCGTTGCGTATCAGTCCACCGGTCGTTCCGGTACATACCAAATGATGATGAGAAAGGAATTCTGCATTGTGTACAGCCCATTCTACCATGTCTGCTTTACGGTTATCGTGCGCTACCAGCGCAATGGTCAATCTTTTGTTCATAACTAATACCTCCTATTTTTATTGTTCGATCTTATTCAGCATCTTCAGCGTTGCCTTGATAGCGGCTTCCGTCTGGTCGGCATCGAGGCCGCGGGTCTTGAAATCTACTCCGGCATAATTCCAGCTGATGATCGTCTGCACGAATGCGTCGGTACGACCGCCGGGGGGAATGGATACGGAATAGTTCGTCAACATCGGGAACGGACGGCCGAGGTCTGAATAGATTCGGCGAAGGGCACGTACAAAAGCGTCGTACTGTCCGTCGCCGGAAGCTGATTCTTCGTAGGCTTCACCGTCGATCTCTATTTTCAGCGTAGCTACAGGCCTCAGTCCCTGTGCCAAAGATAATGAATAATTTAATATACGGATACGTTGGTCTGTCATCGTATCATGGTGAAGGACATCACTGATGATATAAGGCAGATCTTCTGTTGTTACCATTTCTTTCTTATCACCTAACTCGATGATGCGCTCGGTGATCTTACGCATGGATTCATCGTCGACGTCTATTCCGAGCGATTCCAGGTTCATACGGATATTGGCTTTACCGGATGTTTTTCCGAGTGCATATTCGCGTACACGTCCGAAACGTTCGGGGATCAGGTCGTTGCAATACAGATTATTTTTGCTGTCGCCATCCGCATGTACACCGGCGCATTGTGTAAAGACATGCTCTCCGATGATCGGACGGTTCGGGGCAATATGAATGCCGGAATAGGTTTCTACCAGACGGCTCGCGGCATTGATTTTTTCTTCTCTGACAGGAGTATCCCCTCCCAGTTGATCTTTTATTACAGCGATCACACTGCTGAGCGGTGCGTTTCCTGCCCGTTCCCCCAAGCCGTTGATAGTGGTATGTATACCGTGTATTCCCGCCCGCACAGCCGAGTAGACATTAGCCACAGCCAGGTCGTAATCGTTATGGGCATGGAAATCAAAATGCAGGTCAGGATAACGATCCACCATCTGCTTACAGAAATCGTATGTATTTCCGGGATTCAGAATACCCAATGTATCAGGCAGCATAAAACGGCGGATGGGAAGGTCTTTCAACGCATCGACCAAGAGGAATACATAATCGGGAGAATTCTTGATCCCGTTCGACCAGTCTTCCAGATAAATATTTACATCAATACCTTTTTCGGTAGCCAGCGATACAACAGAACGGATATCTGCAATATGCTGTTCAGGCAATTTGCGGAGTTGTTCGGTTACGTGTTTATACGAACCTTTACAGAGTAGGTTTACCACGCGACAACCGGCCGATTCGATCCAGTTGAGCGAGGCGTCGCCATCTACAAAACCCAAGACTTCGAGCTTATGCAGATTTCCGGTACGTTCGGCCCAGGCAGCCACACGCTTCACGGCTTCGAACTCTCCGTCCGATACACGTGCCGAGGCTACCTCTACACGGTTCACTCCCAAATCGCTCAACAACATTTGTGCGATGCTGAGTTTTTCATGAGCCGCAAAGGAGACACCCGATGTCTGTTCCCCGTCCCGAAGGGTTGTATCCATTATTTCTACCATATTCTGTTTATTTATTATTTGCTTCATTATGGCACGCAGATGACACAGATTGAACAGATGAGCACAGATTTTCTTTATTATTGTTTGTAAAAATCTTACGCTTTACTTGAGGGTGTTTACCAAAGTTTAATAATAAACCGACTTCAATCTCTGTTGCTTTCAAATAATTAAGTAGTTGTAGCTCATGCTCATCATTTAAACTTTCAGTAGCTTTCAGTTCCAAAATGATATGCCCATTTACTATTATATCGGCAAAATATTCTCCGACAAGATTACCTCGGTAATACACATTTATACGCTGTTGAACCGCACAAGTATATCCACGATGACATAACTCGAAATAAAGTGCATTCTGATACACTCGCTCCAGAAAGCCGAATCCTAACGAGTTATATACGTCATAAAACGCACGTATAATCCCTTCCGTTTCTTCTTTAAATAAATAATCTGTGCCCATCTGTTTAATCTGTGTCATCTGTGTGCCATTTACAATCGATTAGCTTCAAATGTTTCTATTTTTTCTTTATTAGCCAAGAGGTAATCGATATCGTCAAGACCGTTTACCAGACAGTCTTTCTTATATGCGTTGATGTCAAAGGATTCGCTTTTACCGGTTGCGTTGTTGGTTATCGTCTGCGAAGGGAGATCGATCGTCAGCGTCGCCTTCGGATCAGCCTCGACAGATGCGAATATCTCTGCCAGGAACTCAGGAGAAACAACAACCGGAACAAGCCCGTTGTTCATCGAGTTGTTCTTGAAAATATCGGCGAAGAAACTGCTGACAACCGCACGGAAACCATATCCCGCAATCGCCCAGGCAGCGTGCTCGCGGCTCGAACCGCTACCGAAGTTCTTTCCGGCTACCAGGATCTCGCCTTTATACGTATTCTGATTCAGTACAAAGTCCGGATTAGGGTTGCCCGCCTTGTCATAACGCCAGTCGCGGAAAAGATTATCGCCGAAGCCCTCGCGTGTGGTAGCTTTCAGGAAGCGGGCCGGGATGATCTGGTCTGTGTCTACATTTTCCAGAGGAAGAGGTACACAGGTGGATGTTACTATCGTGAATTTTTCTTTCATTTCGTTCTTTTGATTTTTCAGTTCGTAATCTTATTACATTAAATCTCTCGGATCGGTGATCTTTCCCGTTACTGCTGCTGCTGCTGCCACCAACGGACCGGCCAGGATGGTACGTGCACCGGGTCCCTGACGACCTTCGAAGTTACGGTTTGAGGTAGATACGGCATATTTACCGGCCGGTACCTTGTCTTCATTCATGGCCAGACAAGCCGAACAGCCCGGCTGACGCAATTCAAAACCGGCTTCTGTCAGAACCTTATCGATACCTTCCGCACGAATCTGACGTTCTACCTGCCAGCTACCGGGAACCAGCCATACAATCACATCGTCGGCCTTCTTCTTCCCTTTCACCAAAGAGGCGAAAGCACGGAAATCCTCGATACGTCCATTCGTACAACTTCCCAGGAATACGTAATCTATTTTCTTGCCTAATACCGGTTCACCGGCAGTAAAGCCCATATAGTCAAGCGATTTTTTATAAGAGATGCGACCAGCCTCGTCTACGCTTTCCATAGTCGGGATGCTTTCACGGATGCCCATGCCCATGCCCGGGTTGGTTCCGTAAGTCACCATCGGATCGATGTCTTCCGCATGGAACACGATCTCTTTATCGAACTGAGCATCCGGATCGCTGTATAATTCACGCCATTCAGCCAGTTTCTTTTCCCACGCTTCGGCACGGGGTGCAAATTCACGGTCTTTCAGATAATCGAAAGTCACCTGATCCGGAGCAATCATACCGCCACGGGCACCCATTTCAATAGACAGGTTACAGATGGTAAGACGCTCTTCCATCGTTGTATTGCGGATGGCTTCGCCGGCATATTCAACGAAATAACCCGTTGCACCTCCTGTTGTCATTTTACTGATGATATAAAGAGCAAAATCCTTTGCCGTCACGCCCGGTTTACGTTTTCCGTCGATGGTGATGCGCATCGTTTTCGGCTTACGCTGCATAATACACTGAGTAGCCAATGTCATTTCCACCTCGCTGGTACCGATACCGAAAGCGATGGCACCCATAGCGCCGTGGGTAGAAGTGTGGGAGTCGCCACAAACAATCGTCATGCCCGGCTGTGTCAGACCTGTTTCCGGACCTACCACATGGATGATACCGTTCTTCGGATGTTGTAATCCGTAATAAGTCAGATTGAAATCCTTGGCATTCTTTTCTAACGTATCTACCTGGTTCTTAGACACAGGGTCTTCGATCGGTTTCTCCTGATGCAATGTCGGAATATTATGGTCCGGCATACAAGTAATCTGTTCCGGACGGAATGGTTTCAGACCACGGGCACGTAACCCCGCAAATGCCTGCGGACTGGTTACTTCATGGCAGAACAGACGGTCGATATAAAACTGGATCGTTCCGTCGGGCAGTGTGTCCACCACATGTTTCTCCCAAATCTTCTCAAATAATGTCTTGCTCATTGCTAATTATGTATTATGTTATTTTACGAACTTATTGATTGCATCGATAAAGGCTTCTACCGAAGCTGCGATAATATCGGTGTTGGCTGCAAAACCGTAATAGTTATTTCCATCGTATTCCACCTGCATGTGTACCTTACCCATGTCGTCGCTACCTTTATTAATAGCCTGAATGAGAAACTCCTGGATGGTCATCGTGCGATGGATAATAGATTTGACCGCTTTGATAGCAGCGTCTACCGGACCGTTACCGGAAGCGGCTGCCTCGAATTTTTCGCCTGCGATGTCCAGACACACGCTGGCAACAGACTGTAAACCGACACCGGAAGTCACTTGCAGGTAATCCAGTTTGATGCGATGTGTAGCTGTACGGTCTTTTCCTGCCAGCATCAATACATCATCGTCGTTGATATCTTTCTTACGGTCGGCCAGTTTCAGGAACTCTCCATATACCTTATCCAGCTTTTCCTGGCTCAGTTCCACACCTAATACACTCAGACGATGTTTCAGGGCAGCACGTCCGCTACGGGCAGTCAGCACGATGGCGTTATCGTCGATACCTACATCTTTCGGGTCGATGATCTCATAGCTTTCACGATTCTTCAATACACCGTCCTGGTGGATACCGGAAGAGTGAGCGAACGCATTGCGTCCGACAATGGCTTTATTCGGCTGGATCGGCATATTCATCAGGCTGGAAACCGTACGGCTGATACCGTAGATTTTTGTGGTATTGATATTGGTTTCGATTCCACGTTCTTTGTGGCTGCGGAAGATCATGGCTACTTCTTCCAGTGAAGTGTTACCGGCACGTTCACCGATACCATTGATAGTTACTTCCACCTGGCGTGCTCCATTCAGGACACCTTGCACGGTATTGGCTGTTGCCATACCCAGGTCATTATGACAGTGTGTAGAGATAATCGCATTCTGTATGCCGTCCACATGTTCCATCAGATATTTGATCTTCGCTCCGTATTCGTCCGGCAGGCAATAACCGGTTGTATCAGGGATATTGACCACTGTCGCTCCGGCTTTGATTACGGCTTCAACCACACGCGCCAAATAGGCGTTATCAGTACGTCCGGCATCTTCACAATAAAACTCGATATCTTCTACATATCTCTTTGCATATTTAGTAGCAGCGATGGCACGCTCCAGGATCTCGTCTTGATTAGAGTTAAATTTATAACGGATATGATAATCGGAAGTTCCGATACCTGTATGGATACGTCCGCGTTTAGCGAACTTCAATGCTTCGGCGGCAACATCGATATCTTTCTCGACAGCACGGGTCAACGCACAGATAGTTGGCCAGGTGACAGCTTTCGATATCTCAACCACACTATTGAAGTCGCCCGGGCTCGATACAGGGAAACCGGCTTCAATCACATCCACGCCCAGCTCTTCGAGTGCTCTAGCTACCTGAATCTTTTCAATACTGTTTAACTGGCAACCCGGAACTTGTTCACCATCTCTCAACGTGGTGTCGAAAATAAATAATCTGTCTGACATAATCTTATACTCTTAAATTTGTTTATATTCTTGTTTGTATCCATAAAAAAAGCCCTTCTCACAAGGAAGTGAGAAAGGCTCTTTAATATCTTCATGCATCAGAAAAGCACGTACAGTCTCACTTCCTATCCCGTTCCCAGAGTAGAATAATGTTTAGAGAAATAATGAGACTATTTGCTATGTTCTGTTTCATTGTCTTTTCTTATTTAACGCTGCAAAGATACAGCCTTTTTCCAAACCACCAAATATAAAACGATATTTTTTATACGCTTTTTCTTATAAACTGAAAGAGGAAATACAATTGAATCTATAATTCATTAGTTCAAGAATGATAAAATGTACCGTCATTTGGTTATCGTCAGCTTGTCGATCTCCTTTCCTTCCGTATCCAGTATTTTTATGTTCAACGCCCTGGAATCAGCTTCAGCCTTCAATATGGTATTATTGGAATTTACAATAATTGGAAACCGAACGCCCTCTTTCGCGTCATTCCGTATATAACGGTGAAGATGAGCACAAAGCATAATATCGACACCTGCATTATTCAGTAATGGCATAAACTTTTCAGCCACTTCCTCATTGCCATGCCATCCGCCAAAAGGAGGAATATGACAAACAACCACTTTGAATGGTGCTTCCTTATATTCTTTGCTTTCAAGTACGCCTTTCAACCATTCAGCCTGTTCCGTACGATATTGGTCATAGACAGTTATTCCGGCATACTCCAAGTCCGAATCCGGCTTATCTTCACCACTATCCAAAATAACGAAACAGACAGGTCCCTGGCGAAACATATAATAGATATGTTCCTGCTTGGGAGAAAAATAATCCTGGAAAGCCGTAGCGAAAGATCCGCGTGTTTCATGATTACCACGGGTATAATACATCGGTATTTCAGAAGCAAAAAGTTCTGTTGCCTTATCCATAAAGCCTTCGAATATTTCTTTTTCACTATTGAAGATAGATACCATATCTCCATTGAACAGGAACATATCGGTTGTTTTCAGGTCACAATGTGATACAAGCTTTTCCAAAAGATCACTCTTGCCGTGAATATCATTGACCATCGCAAAGTTCACCGTTTGCCTGCTATGATCACTGGTTTGAAACTCTAATGGTTGTTTCCCGTAAACAGAGGTGGCAGCCACATTCCCATATATCACCCGCCAACCGACATGGCTCAGGACTTCCTGTGAATATACCCGATACCGATAACGTGTACCCGCCTTCAATCCTTTCAGATGAACCGCATGAACGGTAGATGTCTGCTTTATTCCGTTCTTTGCATTGAAGAACTTCGGACGCTCCGTCTGATAAAAATGTGTCCCGTCATCCGGTGCCAGTTCCACCCAACCTACCGATGGTTTATTGACCGTCCAGACGATTGTCACTTCATTCTCACCCAAATTTTGCAGATAAGGGGCATGGGTGATTTGGATGTCATCCTGTGAAAAGACCGGAAGAGTAGCCAATAATAAAAAGAGAAAGAAAAGATTGATCTTGTTCATGGTATTATTTTAAGTTATTAATGATTTGAATTTTACAAAGATATTCAGTTCATCGCTCCTTTACAAGAAAATAAGTAGTATAAAAAAAGAGGCATATCCATCGCGGACACGCCTCTCGTCTTTACTTACTATAATTTACAAATTAATTTCCCTTGAACGGATTCTGTTCAGATTCACTGATAACAGTATTCTGTGTAAATTCCAATTGTGGAATCTGATACAGGAAGCGGTAATCATTAGACGGCAAATAACCGTAAGGAGCTTTATCGGTCGGATTATAGTTATCCAGGAAATTCAAGCCCAAAGAGAAATGGCCTGCCGGATCTTCCGTGGTTGCAGCATAACGATAAAGCGGTTTCTGCAAACGCATCAAATCATACATACCTGTAACACCTTCTCCTAATAATTCCTTACGACGTTCTACATAAATAGCTTCCAAAAGTGCATCTTTATCAGCTGCCGTGGTCGGTTTAGCCACTTCACGAGCGTTTTGCAACGTATTCAGATGAGACAAAGCTGCTCCCAGGTTGTTCAGGTTAGCTTCAGCTTCCGCCATGATCAATAACATTTCAGCACTACGCATGTAGCAAAATTCAGGATAGGTATGTCCCTGAGGAGAACCATTGGCATCACCATAATATTTGAATTTGTTATATGCCCATTTAGCTCTTGTTTCCTCATTACCATTAGCAGTACGATGCCAGAACATAACGGGTTTCACATCTGCATCTGTCACACCTTCTGTTTTAGTACATTTACTGCCACGGAAATCAGTATCGTCAAACAATTGTACATACCTGGAATCAACAAATAAGTTGATGAAGCTATAAATCGGACCATCGGTCATACCTTCACCATAACTCGGATCCTGATTATACCAATAGTTAAACTCTGTATTGGAACTAATATTAGATAAGTTTGTAAACTTAATTCCCCAGATAACTTCCTTACATCCGTCTGAGATTAGATTATCAAATCCACTGCACCATTCCGTTTTGGTCATCAATGAAGAATGATTGTCATACAACTTCTTTGCTTCCGTCAGTGCATTATTCCAGTCACCCATCACCTGATATACACGAGCCAGATAACCGGCAGCAACTTCAGCATTCACACGCCATTCTTCAATACGTTCAAAAGAAGCCAACAAAGATTCTGCTTCTTTAAGATCCTTGATCACCTGCTGATAACCTTGCTCTACAGTAGAAAAAGGCATGGAATCAGGATCCTCAGAAGACAAACGAAGAATAACACCACGTTTATCTTTAGCAATAGCATAAGTCTGCTGGTAATTCAAAAGCAGATTGAAATAAGCGATACCACGCATGGCCAGGCACTGTCCTTTCAATTCAGCTTTCTCCTCTTCAGTACCTGTTGCTTCGGGAAGTGCATCTATAATGACATTTACCTGGTTGATAATCTTATACATATTTGTCCAGATACGTTTTGCATAGTCACCCGCAGATTGCGTACGACCTTCGCTAAAACGATAGTGATCTTCTACCGAACCACCGTAATTTTTTGTACTCAGGATATCTGCACCCAGCAAATCATATCCCATGCACAGCCCGGTAACACCGGCATAACAAGCATCGTTCTGACTGCCGGCACCGGATTCACCTAATAATAAATATTTATAAGTACCGGTCAACGACATATTCAATCCCGTCGTACTGGACAGGATGGTCGATTCATCTACATCCGTTGATGAATTGGTAGTCAACTCCCCCGTACAATTGCTCAGAGAGATCGCCAATAAAGCAATTGCTGTAAATTTAAATGTTCTATATAATCTTTTCATACTTCGACTTAATTAAAATGTTACCTGAATACCTGCCATATAAACTCTTCTTGATCCCTGAACACCATTATCGGTTTCGGTATTACCATTGTAGTTGTTACCTAACACACCGGTTTCCGGTTCGCTGTGACGTTTAGCAGCCGGTCCGAATGTACACAGATTGTCACCTGTCAGGTAAACACGGGCATTGGCAATACCCAGTTTCTGAGTCAACATTTTCGGAATCGTATAGCCCAATGTAACGTTTCTCAAACGCAGGAAGTCGTTATTGAACAAGAAGAAATCCGTACGTTTCACATTCAAGCTGGCATTTGCGGAAGACAGACGGGAGAACTCAGCCTGATCACCCGGTTTTTCCCAACGTTTTCCTTCCACCAGGTCCTGAATCATACCTACGCCATCCAAACCTGCTGTACGTTCCAACCAGGTATAATCGTACATAGTAGCTCCAAACGAAGCATAGAACATGAATGACAAGTCAAATCCTTTATAATTAAATGTATTGGTAATAGATCCGAAAGCAGTCGGGATAGCTGATCCGCACCATTGGTAATCATTCATGGTCACATCCGAATAGTTTTCAGTTGTTTTCCATCCGCCATTACCATCCTTGATCAGATAAAGACGATTACCATTGTCCGGATTTACGCCGGCATGTTTCGGCATGTAGAATTCATACAATGAATGTCCTTCTTCCAGTTTATAGGTTGCACCACGGTTTGCATAAGTGTAAGCACCACCAGGCAAATAAGTTACTTCATTGTCCAAAGTAGAGAAGTTTAAGTCGATATTCCACTGGAACTCCTTATTCTTAATAGCGGCAGCACTTAAAGTAATTTCAAAACCACTGTTACGGACATTACCTAAGTTCGTATTGTAACCGGCAGCATCCCCAACCTGTGCCGACAACGGCAGGTCACGATAATACAACAAATCTTTTGAACTGCGTGAATAATATTCGATTGTTCCACTCAGACGATTCAGGAAAGAAAAGTCTACTGCAATGTTATATTGTTCGTTTCGTTCCCACTTCAGGTTTGGAGTGGCAATAGTCATCGGCTTGTAACCAGCTGCACCAAACAGATTTTCTTTTGTATAATAAGCCTGGTAAGCATACAGTATTTCATCTCCAGCCTGTCCGTTACCTGCATTACGAGGATATAACTTATCATTACCCGACGTACCATAGCTACCACGAAGAGAGAGGTTATCCAGCCAACTGCTTGTATTTTCCATAAATTCTTCTTTAGAGATTCTCCAGGATGCACCTACAGAGAAGAAGTTACCCCAGCGGCTCTCTTTGCTGAAACGGGAAGATCCGTCACGACGAAAAGAAGCCGACAAGTAATATTTGTTCTGGAAATTATAATCCGCCTTACCAAAGAACGACAGCAAAGAATAACGATTGCGCCAGGAGTTAATTTCCCAGTTGCTAGTTGTTGAAGCCGTTTCAAATTGACCTATCTGCATGATGCCTTCACCATAACTATAGTCATACTGTTGGTTATAGTGATAAAACTCATGACCTAACATAAGATCCAGATTATGTTCACCAAAAGATTTATTCCAGGTCAGCAAGTTATTCCAGGTTACAGACTGAGTCTTGTAATTAGTACGGGAAGCCCAACCTCCATTTGTAAGCACCGTAACACCGTACGGCTGCTGTTGTCCTTGTCCGTGAACAGCCGAACCATATTGATATTGCGTTTCCGTAATATCATCCAGGTTTACATTCGTCTTGAATTTTATATCGAAGGGCAGATTCAGACCTGCAAAATAGTGGGCTGTCAACATGCCACCTTCTTTATTATTGAAATCATCATCGTTGGGATTATTCCAATAGTCACCAGAATTAGCCAAACAATGGATTCCAAAGAAATTCATTGAATTTTCACCAAAATCATAGATACGCTTTCCGGTCTTCTGAGAAGTATACCAAGCAGTATTATCTTCGTTACGCAACCAAGGAGAGTTTAATGTGTTAGAATATACCGTAGCACGAGTCGCACCGGAGATATTCTGACGTGAATAACTATAAGCCAGGCTTCCACCCATATTCAACCAGTTTGTCAGCTCGGTAGTGACACTGGCACGGAATGAATAACGTTTATAATATTGGTTATTAGCATATCCCTTATCATTCAAATAAGATAAAGAAGTGAAATAATTGGTTTTGCCATCTTGTGTAGCACCGCTGACATCAATACCGTAATCCTGACGCAATTTTCGTGAGAACAAAGCACCATACCAGTCATAATCGCTTTCATCCCACACCATTTCCAGGTCCGGGTTAGTCCAGCAATTACCTTCACCGTCATGTAAAACATAATTGGAAGCATCGCCTGTCCATTTAAACGGAGTGACATATACAGTTTCTCCCTTTGAGTTTACACGCGGATTGACAGCACGTGCCAATAGATTAGCAGAAGCATAATCACCGGCCGTCTTTGCATCCAGACCTTCTACATAGTGTTTGTCATTATAAATACCACGCCACAAATTGGTTAATTGCTGGTAGGGATCTGCCTTTTTAGGATTGGCTACCGCATTGTCGGAAGTACCCCAGGCACCACGGAAATTTATAACCGGCTTACCGACTTTACCCTTTTTAGTTGTAATAACCACGACTCCGTTTGCTGCACGTGAACCGTACAGTGAAGAAGCAGCAGCATCCTTCAAAACAGTCATTGACTCAATGTCTGAAGGTGAAATAGAATTTATACTACCGTCATAAGGCATACCATCCACCACATATAACGGAGTTGTCTTACCTGACATAGAACTGATACCACGGATTTGGATACGAGTTTCGCCACCCGGGTTACCTTCATTATTAGAAACATTTACACCGGCACTCATACCTTGCAAAGCTTCTGTAAAACTAGTTGCAGAAATCTTTTCCAATTGATCAGACTTAACAACAGATGCAGAACCTGTAAAAGAAGACTTCTTCGTCGTACCATACGCAACAACTACAACCTCATCAAGATCCTGTGTGTCGCTAAGCAATTTTACTTTTATCGAACTTTGTCCGTTCCATGTAATTTCCTGTGTCTGTAATCCGACAAATGAAATGACAAGAACATTCCCTTTTTGTACACCGTCCAACTCAAATTTACCATCCATATCGGTAATAGTACCGTTGGAAGTCCCCTTGATAGAGATAGAAGCACCTGCTACCGGTCCCATTTCGTCTTCAACAAAACCTGCAACTTTGCTCTTCTGTTGTGTGATCGTAGCACCTAGTGAGGTCGGAATCACTGATGCCTCAATAGTCCCCACTGTACCAAATACAGTAGCCAGCACTAAGGTCTTAACCAGTTTCGAATTTGTCAACATAAGCTAAATTTTACAATTAAATAATTAAGTCTTTCTAACCACAAGAAAAATACACTTCAAATAGTATTTATCAAATGCATTTAAACATTGTCACATTGAATATTTTGACCATACCAAAAGTTTATCGAAACTAGAATTTAGTTTTGTTCTTTTTTTATGTAATGCCATAGTCTCTATAGAACTCTTGTTATTTCGCGGTCAAATATAGTAATATTATTTAATTTGGATTTAAATATACTGTTAAAATGTTATCGTTTACAAATATTAGATCAATAGATTAAAAAAAGGAGTATTTAGTAAACAAAGCCTATAATTCTTATTTTCAGATACATATATCCCAAGTCGTCTAAAAAAAACTTTTTATAGTCCCCTTCAAAAACAAGGAATTTAACGAGGCAAAATCAATATCAGAGAAATAAGTA
>NZ_QUKD01000002.1:490090-848670 GCF_003480915.1 Parabacteroides sp. TM07-1AC
TAAATCCAAATTAAATAATATTACTATATTTGACCGCGAAATAACAAGAGTTCTATAGAGACTATGGTATTTTCAACACAAAAAAAGGAGCTCCTAAAAGCTCCTTCTATTATAATATGAATGAATTTTTACTGCCCGCTCCAAGGATTCTGATCAGCCTCTGAGATTGCATCATTATTAAGGATTTCCATTTGAGGAATCTGACAGAAGAAACGGTAATCGTTCGATTCCAGAATTCCCACAGGTTGAGGATCGCTGACATTATAACCATTCAGATATTGCATGCCCCACACATAATGTCCGGCAGGATTTGCAGCTGTTTCGCCATAACGAATCAATCGCTTCTGCAAACGAACCAGATCATAAAAACCAGCCTGTCCTTCACAGATCAGCTCTTTACGCCGTTCTTTGTAGATATCTTCCAATAATGCATCCCCACCTCCGTTGGTTGTCGGAGTCGCATTACGTGCTACCTGCAAACGATTCAATAAAGTCAGAGCCTCTCCTGTACTTCCTTTCTGAGCAGCAGCCTCCGCCATGATCAACAGCATTTCAGCACCACGCATCAGGCACACTTCAGGACGAGTAGCACTTTGGATCACACTTCCTCCATCTTCTCCGTAATGTTTATACTTGTCGAAAGCCCATTTTGTATTGATTTCCTTGTTCGCATTCCTTGTACGTTTCCAAAACTGATACCGGTCTTCTTTTTCCTCAAACAGTTTTACAAACTGCTCATCTACAAAGTAATCCAGGAAAGAATAGATCGGACCATCCGCATAGCCTTCGCCATAACTTTCATCTTGATTATACCAAAAGTTAAACTGCGTACTACCACCCAGGTTGTTATCGGCTGTATACTTCATCGCCCAAACCACTTCCGGATAATTGCCGCTGATCATATCGTCGAATCCCGAACGGTACTGTTCGCGCGTCATCAACTGGCTATGGTTGTCATAAACGATCTTCGCTTCGTTGTAAGCCCCTTCCCAGTTCTGCATCACCAGATATACACGGGCCAGGATACCGGAACAAATCTCCGAATTAATTAACCATAAGTCTGTCGGATGATAATCAGCGAGCAACGACTTTGCAGTGGTAAGGTCAGACACAATCTGCGTATATATTTCCTCCACCGTTGAAAAGCCTTTATGAGCTTCATCATTGGAAGAGGTACGCAAAATCACACCCCGTTTATTTTTTGCAATAACATACGTCTGCTGATAATTCTGTATCAGATGGAAGTATTGAATTCCACGCATAGCCAACGCCTGCCCTTTGATATGTTTCTTTTGCGTTTCATCTCCGCTGGCATTATCCACATTGGTCAGGATAATGTTGGCACGGTTGATCACGTTATAGCACATCGACCATATCTTGGATGCATTTCCATCCGCCTGCGTCTTTGAGTTCGAATACTGATAAGCCGTTACCTGGTCGCCACCCATATTGGTATGGCTCACGATATCCGCACCGCCTGCATCGACATACATTTGGAAGCCCGGAAGCCCGGCATACACACGATCGCCTTTATCCGTATTAAAATACAACTGTTTATAAGCCGAAGTCAATACTTTTTCCAGCTGGGATATATTTTCGAGCACATCCGTATCATTCACTTTCACATACGAACTAGTTGTCAGATCGTCATCACATCCTGTTAGAATAAAACCTACAAGAGCGAGGGACAGGAAGGATATGTTTATAAATAATCTTTTCATAAATATCTTTTTTGCATTTATAATGTGATTTGAATACCGACCATATACAGTCTTCTCGAACCCTGAATACCGTTATCCGTTTCAGCGTTACCGTTATAACTGTTACCCATGACACCTGTTTCGGGATCTGTAAAGCGTTTCTTTGCCGGTCCGAAAGTCAACAGGTTATTACCTGTCACATACACACGCAGATTTTCCACCAATGCCTTACGGCTGATATTCTTTGGTAAAGTATAGCCTAAAGTAAGGTTTCTCAGACGCCAGTAATGATTGTCGAATACAAAGTTGTCGGCATATTTAACCGTTGCACCATACTGAGTATACGACCAACGGGGAATAAGCGTTCCCGCGTCACCCGGCTGTCTCCAACGGTCTTCTACCAATTCCTGTACGACACCCACACCCGGACGGTTCATGATACGTTCTTTGTAAGTATAGTCGGAAATCTTCGATCCATAAGAATAATAGAACATAAACGACAGGTCGATCCCTTTAAACTGGAAATTATTGGTGATAGAACCGAATACTTTAGGAATGGCAGAACCGCAGTATACGAAATCATCGGTAGTTACTTTCGCCTGGTCTTCCGTACGTACCCAACCGCCGTTGCCATCGCGGATCAACCAACCGGGCAGACCTGTTTCAGGATTCACACCGTCATATTGAGGGGCGATAAACTCGTAGATAGACTTACCTTCTTCCATTTTATAGGTACAAGCCGTACCTGCATAGGTATAAGCACCTGTCGGCAGATAAGTAACCTCATTCTTCAGTGTACTCATATTGGCGTCGATATCCCATCTGAAATCTTTTGAAGTAAAGATGTTGGCATTGATCGTTATTTCAACACCGCTATTACGAAGGTCACCGATATTCATATTATATCCGGAAGCTGCACCGACCTGGGCCGACAGAGGCAATTCCTTATAATACAACAGGTCATTGGACGTACGGGAGTAATATTCCACCGTACCGCTCAGACGGCTGAGGAAAGAAAAGTCCAAACCAATATTCCATTGTTTATTGCTCTCCCATTTCAAATCCGGAGTCGGAGTAGTAGAAGGCTTCAGACCAGACTTCAGATAGAGGTCATCACTTTCGTAAGTTCCCTGATAACCGTATAGTACTTCGTCCCCAGCTTTACCGTTACTGGCATTACGTACGATCAACTTATCATTACCGGTCGTACCGTAACTGGCACGAAGCACCAGATTGTCAATCCATTTCGTATCTTCCAGGAAGCCTTCTTTCGATATTCTCCAGGAAGCACCGGCCGACCAGAATGTACCCCAACGGTTATCGGAGCTGAAGCGGGAAGAACCGTCCTCACGAATCGAGGCAGAGAGATAGTATTTATTCAGGAAATTATAATCTAACTTTCCGAAGAATGACAACAGAGAATATTTATCACGGCCTCCCCATACACCAAAGTTCTTGGTCGTATTCGACAACTCGTATTTACCTAATTCCATGATACCTTCACCCCAACCTTGCTCATAGTGGGAATCCCAGGTATACCACTCGTGACCAGCCATAGCGGAGATATTATGATCGCCGATCGACCAGTCGCCCGACAACACATTATTCCAGGTGGTAGAGCGCTTATTGAAATCATAACGGCTGGCATAACCTCCGTCCGCCAGGATAGAAATACCGTAAGGAGCAGTCTGGCCGCTACCATGTACAGCAGATGTATACACCATCGAACGACTCCAGTAATCGTCGATATTCAAAGCTGAACGGAACTTCAGGTTATACGGCAACTTAAACTCTGTATTAAACTGAGCCGAGAGAATGTGTCCCATATTATTATCGAAACTATCATCATTCTCATTATCCCAATAGTCACCCGAATTGTTCAGGACATGTGCTCCGAAAAAGTTATTGGTGTATTTGCCATAGTCGTACATTCTTTTTCCGGTCTTTTCCGAAACCACCCATCCCGTATTATCCTCGTTACGCAACCAGGGAGACGACAGTGTTGTCGTAAAGTTGGCAGCACGGCTGGCACCTCCCGATACATTTTGGCGATGACGGGAGTAGGATAAGCTACCTGCCACCTTCCACCAGTCGAACAGTTCCGTACTTAAATTCGTACGGAAAGAATACCGTTTGTAATACTGGCGATTTCCATATCCCTGATCATCCAGGTAACCACCGGAGAAGAAATATGAAGTCTTACCATTTCCGGTCTGTCCGCTTATATCCACACTATAATCCTGACGTAGTTTTCGGGAGAAAATGGCTTTATAAACATCCCAGTCGTCTTCCTCCCATACATATTCCAGATTAGGATTCATGTAAGGATTGCCGTTACCGTCATGCAAAACATAATCTTCGTTGATATATCTAAACGGGGTCACATAAATAGTTTCTCCCTTTGAATTTCTTGTTGCTTTCACCTGCTTGGTCAATGCCTGGGAAGATGCATAATCGCCGGCTGCCTTCGCATCCATGCCATCGTAAAGCAATGCATCGTAATACAATGCATACCAGGTATTCTCCAACTGTTGATAAGGGTTCGCCTTTTTAGGGTTCTTTACCGCATTGTCGGAAGTCCCCCATGCCCCACGGAAATTAATCTGAGGCTTAGCTGATTTACCCCTCTTGGTAGTAATCATCACAACCCCATTCGCAGCACGCGAACCATACAAAGAGGTTGCCGCGGCATCCTTCAAGACCGTCATCGATTCGATATCCGTCGGATTGATCTGATTAAGACCGCCATCGTAAGGCATACCGTCCACAATATACAAAGGATCAGCCTTTCCGGACATAGAAGAAATACCACGAATTTCGACACGGGCTTCGGCACCGGGATTACCTTGTACGTTTACCACATTCACACCGGCTGACATACCTTGCAATGCTTCCGTAAAACCGGTACCCATCACCTTTTCCAGTTTCTCTGCTTTCACAACAGAGGCCGATCCGGTAAAGGTCGATTTCTTAGCCGTACCATAAGCTACAACTACAACTTCATCCAAATCTTGTGTCGCATCGCTCAACTTAACATGTAAGTTGGCTTGCCCATTCCAGGTAATCTCCTGCGTAGCCAGGCCGACAAAAGATATTACAATAACCGATCCCCGCCGGACATTATCCAGGCTAAATCGGCCGTCGGTATCGGTAATCGTACCGACAGAAGTTCCTTTTACTACGACAGAAGCACCGGCTACGGGCCCCATATCGTCAGAGACAAGGCCTGAGACCTTATTTCCCTGTTGCACTACCATCGTTTCGGGACTTGTTGGAATAGCTGCAACTACAGTTCCCGCAGCTCCAAACAATACAGAAAACATTAGTGATTTAATTAGTTTTGAGTCTGTCCACATAGTTAAATTCAAGACTTTAATTAAATAATTTTAATCATAATAGCGTTCATTTCATTAGAGGTTGCGCTTCTCTCCTCAAAAAAGCGCCTAGGTCCATACGTTCTAAAATAAAGTTCACAAAATCAAGACACACAACTTCTTACACACAACATTTCGATCTACTCATCTTGATTACACACACTATACTTTCTTCAACAAATATAATCTATCATTAATAACTACAAGCATAAAAATATATATTTAATACTTTATTCCTCACTATTTAACATTCATAAATTAAGAAAAGTAATCCGGTAAAAACTCCTAACCGATCAAATACAATAAGCATAAGAGATCGATAAACCAATTTCGCCGATAACGGGTTTTAACATATAACACGGTGATGTTTCATACCGGTGACAGATGACAGATAAGGTTGCAGATAAAAACAACTATCTGCAACCATTTATAGCCTAATAGCCAAACAAATACAGGTAATTGTTGCAGATGACAGATAAATTCGGAAAACTTTATGATAGAAAACTTACTTAGCTAAAAGCAGTCACACAGGTAGCCACTATATCCCTTTCCAGCACCTTTTATTGCATAGCTAGGGAGTTTTTAAATCAAAAGTCCCTACTTATTATTATTACCCTGTACAGGGTAGCCGGACAGGGTGTACAGGATGGATAGCCAAGGTGTACAGGGTAGCTTTAATAAGTAAGGACTTTTGTATTAATAAGTCATGAGGTAAGACTTAATTAGTCAGAGGTTTATGCTTAACCGGTAACGGAATAGAAAAAGCGGCAACCCGGAACATACCGGATTACCGCTTTATATCACAAAAATGTTTAGCTTACTTATCGCACCAACTATTAGTTGTTTTCAGGACGAAGTTTACGAACAACAGCACCTGCACGCCACATTTCGCTTTCACGAAGAGCAGCCAGTTCTTTTTCAAGACCTTCACGGTAGTCTGGCTTACTGTTTGTATCGATAGAACGCTGTGCTTCGTTACCACAGGCAACTTCGCTATACAGTTTCTGGAAGACCGGTTTTGTAGCATCGTGGAACGGGCCCATCCAGTCCAAAGCACCACGCTGTGCTGTAGTCGAACAGTTTGCATACATCCAGTCCATACCGTTTTCTGCGAACAACGGCATCAACGACTGAGTAAGTTCTTCTACTGTTTCATTGAATGCTTCAGAAGGTTCGTGACCGTTTTCACGCAGTGTTTCGTACTGAGCAAGCAGTAATCCCTGGATTGCACCCATCAAAGTACCACGTTCGCCAGTCAGGTCGGAATATACTTCTTTCTTGAAAGTTGTTTCGAACAAGTAACCTGAACCTACACCGATACCCAATGCGATTACGCGATCCCATGCCTTGCCTGTTGCATCCTGGAAGATAGCGTAGCTTGAGTTCAAGCCACGGCCCTGCAGGAACATACGACGAAGTGAAGTACCCGATCCTTTCGGAGCAACCAGGATTACGTCTACATCAGCAGGAGGGATGATGTTTGTACGTTCTTTATAAGTAATACCGAAACCGTGAGAGAAATACAATGCCTTACCCGGAGTCAGGTATTTTTTGATACGCGGCCATACTTCAATCTGTGCGGCATCTGAAAGCAGATACTGTATGATTGTTGCTTTTTCGCAAGCTTCTTCGATATCGAACAGTGTTTCGCCCGGCACCCAACCGTCAGCAACGGCTTTTTCCCAGGTTTTACCACCTTTACGTTGTCCTACAATTACGTTAAAACCGTTGTCGCGCAAGTTCAGGCTCTGGCCGGGACCTTGTACGCCATAACCTATCACGGCGATAGTTTCATCTTTCAATACTTCTCTTGCCTTTTCCAACGGAAATTCTTCGCGGGTTACTACGTTTTCATCAACACCGCCAAAATTCATTACTGCCATTTTCTTTTTACTATTAAAATGTATATAAAATAATTTGTTTCTATATAAGTCTCACTATGGCACGCAGATGACGCAGATTAGACAGATTTACACAGATAATAATTTATTCACACAATATAAATCTGTGCCCATCTGTTCAATCTGCGTCATCTGTGTGCCATTTTGCATCTATGTCCAGGTGACAGCGGCGCGGCATATTGCTTTGCCATCGTTACATATTGCCATATTATATTTGCCTTCGGATACTTCTTGGTTATGGAGCGTCAACTCCATGCCATATTTACCTTCAGACTGATAAGCGATCTCAAAACGGCCAATTTCTTTTTCACGAAACATGCCGATGTCGAATAAATCGAGCAGGTGTTCCATGTATTTGATACTGTTCAAATGTCCATTCACATCGAGGTCGCTGTATTTCACACGATAGGGCTCACCGGGCACCTTGTTTTCTACCGGGGAGATCTTACCGGGTTTCTCGATCGGACAAGGACGGTCGGTGACATAAGCACTCAGCCCTTCTACATCGAGCAAAGTCGGACGACGGGTTTCCACATCGATAGCCGCCCAGATGGAACGGGCAAAGCCGAATGTTTTACCTTCGCCATTCACCAGTTCGAAACAACGGCTGGTAAATAACTTTCCGACTTCATCGACCCAGGTATATAAGGTTACGGACTCGGACATAGCCGGATAGGAAGTCATTTCGATTGCCAGGCGGGAAAGCACCCATGCGGTATGCCTTTCGGTCATGTCGTTATAACCGAAGCCACGGTCGGCGGCATGACAGGAAGCGGCGTGCAGCAAATAAGTTCCGATCATCGGAATAGTGATGCGCCCCCGAAAGTCCATCAGATAAGACTCGGTTACGAAATGAAACTCTCCTACTTTGTTCTTCTCCATACTCTTCTTTTTATAAGGGACGAAGTCCTTCTGTTTGTATTAATGTTTATCCTGCAACTTCTTTTCCATCGAGGACAGCATATCGCTCAGGCGCTCTACCTTACTCTTCGTAATCGCAACACGACCGGAACGGATGAATTGCAACACGCCGATCGTCTCACTCAGTTCTTTGAACAAGGCTTGCGTTTCATCATAATGACCACTCTTTTCGAGTACGACACAGCTCTCGTTCATTTCAAGGATACGGGCATTATACTTACGGATCAGATCTTCTACCGTACCCATCTTGATAAAGAGTTCGGTACTCAGTTTGTAAAGAGCTATTTCCTGGTAAACCAAGTCTTCATCCGTATTATAATAGGCTTTCAGAATATCCACACGCTTGTCGATCTGTTTAACGACCTTATCGATCATATCCTCGTCGGCAAAGGTAGTAATTGTGAACTTATGTATTCCCTTTATGGCGGAAGGAGAAACAGAAAGCGTCTCAATGTTCAGTTGCCGGCGCGTAAAGATAACGGTTATCTGGTTCAGAAGACCTACTGTGTTTTCTGAAAAGATAATAACGGTATATAATTTTTTCGTATTCATAATTGTTCCTCCTTACTTAGCACCTAAAATCATATTCGTAACGCTTCCTCCGGCCGGAACCATCGGATATACCATTCCACAGGTTTCCACGTTGGCAACCAACAGGTAAGCGCCGTCATGGTTAAGCATTTCTTCTATTGCACCGTCCAGTTCTTCACGGCTGTCGACAGCGCGTGAAGCAATACCGAAAGCCTTGGCTATCGCGACAAAGTCCGGATTTTTCATGATAGTGTTCGAATAACGTTCCTGGAAGAACAATTCCTGCCACTGGCGTACCATACCGAGGAAATTATTATTAAGAACGATGATCTTCACATTCAGTTCTTCCTGCATGATGGTTCCCAGTTCCTGGATAGTCATCTGGATACCACCGTCGCCGGTAAAGAAACAAACCGTACGGTCGGGAGCACCCAGTTTGGCTCCGATAGCAGCGGGAAGACCGAAGCCCATCGTACCCAGACCTCCTGAAGTGACCACACTACGGGTTTGCTTATATTTGAAGTAACGGACACCCATCATTTGGTTTTGACCTACATCGGTAACCAGGATAGCATCATTGCCGGTTGCTTCGGATACTTTACGTACTACTTCTCCCATCTTCAACTGCCCTTCGGTAGGGAAAAGTTCCTTACGGATCACTTTTTCTTCTTCTTCCCTTTCATCCGGCTCGAACTCGGCATTCCATTCGGGACGCTTCCGTTCTTCCAGCAAAGAGGTGATCATCGGAATGGTATGTTTTGCATTCCCCAATACCTTTATATCAACAGGTACATTCTTTCCGATTTCCGAGTTGTCGATATCCAGATGGATAATTTTTGCCTGCTTGGCGTATGTCTTCAAATCGCCGGTCACACGGTCGTCGAAACGCATACCGATAGCGATCAGCACATCACATTCGTTTGTCTTCCGGTTAGGTCCTACATTTCCATGCATACCAAGCATACCTTTATGTAAGGGGAAGTCGGAAGGAAGTGCCGACAATCCTAACACGGTCGAACCGGCAGGTATATCGTTTTTCTCCAAGAAGGCTTTCAATTCCTCTTCTGCCCCACCCAGGATAACCCCCTGGCCTACCAGACAGAACGGTTTCTTTGCACTATTGATCAGAGCGGCAGCGGCTTCAATACGTTCTTGTTTGATATCCGGCTCCGGCTGATAACTGCGTATATAATTTACCTTTTCGTATTCATAATCCACCAAACCTACTTGTGCATCTTTGGCCAGGTCAAGTACTACCGGACCGGGACGTCCCGTCGATGCGATATAGAAAGCACGAGATACGGCCCAGGCTATTTCTTCCGGCTTACGAATCTGATAAGCCCATTTAGTTATTGGTTGTGTAATACCGATTACGTCGACTTCCTGAAAAGCGTCGGTACCCAGCAGTGGAGACGGAACTTGTCCGGCAATTACAACCATCGGCGTACTGTCCATCAATGCATCGGCAATACCGGTAATGGTATTTGTTGCTCCTGGTCCGGAAGTAACCAACGTTACCCCCACTTTACCGGAAACGCGGGCATATCCCTGAGCCGCATGTGTCGCACCTTGTTCGTGGCGTACCAGAACATGTTTCAATTGATCTTTATAGTCGTATAAACTATCGTATATAGGAATTGCCTGCCCGCCCGGATAACCGAAGATAGTATCTACTCCTTCAGCGATCAGCGCTTTCAGCAAAGCTTCCGAACCGGTTATCTTTTGTTTATCCATCTCTTTTCTAATTGACAATTGACAATTGAGAATTGACAATTGAATGTTATTATTAATGTTTCCTGCTTATTATGTCTTTTACTTTTCATAATTGTCAATTGTCCACTGTCAATTGTCAATTACCCTAACGCCGCCTTTATCGGCCGAAGCAACCATCTTGGCGTATGCCTTCAGTGCTTTCGATACCGTACGCTGGCGGAAAGGAGGTGTAAAGGCTTTCGGTCCGCGGGCTTCTTCTGCCTGGCGGCGTTCTGCCAGTTCGGCATCGCTTACCTTTACGTTTATGGTTCTCTCGGGAATATTAATTTCAATAATATCGCCGTCTTTCACTAAGCCAATCGCTCCGCCTGCAGCAGCTTCGGGAGAAATATGTCCGATTGACAAACCTGATGTTCCACCGCTGAAGCGTCCGTCCGTGATCAATGCACATTCTTTTCCCAGGTGTTTACTCTTTATATAAGAGGTCGGATACAACATTTCCTGCATACCCGGTCCACCCTTCGGACCTTCATAGGTGATAACGACGACATCGCCGGAGACGACTTTGTCTTTAAGGATGCCCTCGCAAGCGGCATCCTGCGAATCGAAAACTTTTGCCGGACCTGCAAAACGGAAGATGCTTTCATCTACCCCTGCTGTCTTGACAACACAACCATCCTGCGCTATATTTCCGTAGAGAACAGCCAGACCACCGTCTTTTACATAAGCATGTTCCACATCACGGATGCAACCGTTTGCACGATCCGTATCGAGTTCCTTATAATAGCTTTCCTGTGAACCGAGCACCAGGTTGAAACGGTGTGCCGGAGCACTTTTGTAAATATTGATTGCTTCTTCCGTTACATTTACGGATGTGATACAATATTGGTCGATCGCCTGCCCCAGGGTCAGTCCGTCCACACGTTTCACCGAATCATCCACCAGGCCGGCTTTTACCAATTCATTCATGATCCCCATGATACCTCCTGCACGGTTCACATCTTCCACATGATAGGAACAGCTTGGAGCCACTTTACAGATGACAGGAGTTTTACGGGAAAGCATATCGATATCTTTCATGGTGAAGTCAGCTTCCGCTTCATGAGCAACAGCCAATAAGTGAAGGACTGTATTGGTAGATCCTCCCATTGCAATATCAAGTGACATCGCATTCAGGAATGCCTGACGGGTGGCAATACTACGGGGCAATACAGAATCATCGCCGTCACGATAATATTTGAACGCATTATCCACGATCATTTTAGCTGCCTTCTTAAACAGGCGCGTACGGTTGGCATGCGTTGCCACTACTGTACCGTTACCGGGAAGAGCCAGACCGATCGCCTCATTCAGACAGTTCATCGAGTTAGCAGTAAACATACCGGAACAACATCCGCAGGTCGGACAAGCCGAACGTTCAACCTTCTCAACCTGTTCATCGCTTACAGAATCATCGGCAGCTTCGATCATTGCATCGATCAGGTCGAGTGCGCGTCCGTCCAGATTTCCGGCTTCCATCGGTCCCCCGGAAACAAAGATTGTCGGGATATTCAAACGCATCGCAGCCATCAGCATACCCGGAGTGATCTTGTCGCAGTTGCTGATACAAACCATAGCGTCAGCCTTATGGGCATTTACCATGTATTCAACGCTGTCTGCAATAATGTCGCGTGAAGGAAGGGAATAAAGCATTCCGTCGTGTCCCATAGCGATACCGTCATCGATAGCGATCGTATTAAATTCTGCGGCAAAGCAACCGAGTTTTTCAATCTCCGCTTTCACTTGTTGTCCGATCTCGTGCAAATGCACATGTCCCGGGACAAACTGAGTAAATGAATTCACAATGGCTATAATCGGTTTGCCGAACTGTTCTTCTTTCATGCCGTTGGCACGCCACAAAGCACGGGCTCCCGCCATGCGTCTGCCCTCTGTGCTATATGAACTTCTTAACGGATTCTTCATCATATCTGTTTTTTTATGTATGGGCGATTCGCGAATCGCCCGTACCACGGTAAATAAAAAAGCCCTTCTCTATATGGAGAAAGGCTTAAGAAATATCATTTACGACTTCACAACTTCTTACACACCTTTCTCCTTACCTACTAATGACTAGAAGGACCACCACGAGAATAATATGTAATACATTGTTCATCATCTTTTCTTATCGTCTTTAATTTGTTTGACGCTGCAAATGTAGAACAATAATTTATATGAGCAAAGGATTTAAAAGAAAAATCTTACTTTTTCTTTCATTTATCAAGAAAAGAGATGGTTCATCTTGCATTTTAACAGAGAACCATCCCTCAAGCGGTTGAATTCTTATTCCTGAACACCTGTTTACTTTAGATCTGAAACCTCCCGGTTATCAATCCTTGCTAATTCGATTGTTCAATTCCTTCAACAAAGCTGCCGACTTCGGCGAAATCGTGCCGTCCTGATAAATACGTACATTAATCATCGGAAGATTCTTCCGCTTGTTGGATTCTTTCACTACTTGTGTCAATTCTTCGATGGAAAGAACAGGATCACCGATAATAGAATCTTTATAAATATGAGTCCAATCGCCCGGTTCCAATGTACCGGAAAAAGTGGCTTGCAAACCATCCTGAGGTCCGCCATGAAACAGACCGTCTCCATCTTCAGGAAGATAAGGATCGTTTACCCCGGCACTGGCTAAAGACAACCCTAACTCCCCGGCATAATAATCCTGAAACTCTGTCAACTTCGGTAATATCCAGGGATTGAAACAAATAACCAAATCTTTATTTCCACTTTTTGCGGCTTTAGCGATCTTTTCAAAGGATGCGCCATTCGGATAATAACCAATACCGTCATCCATCCACAAACCAGCCAAACGATTGCCATAACGTTGGCTGATCTCACTGACGATCTTTTCCACATTTGTAAACAGATCTCCGGCATTATTGCGTGTATAGTGTTGTTTATCCCACCATTCTTTATCTCCATGCCCTACATGGTAATACAGGATCAAACGGATATCATACTTACCTAATGCTTCTGACAGATCAGCAACAAGATCTCTTTTTGTGGTCCGCCCCGGTAATATCGAATCAATAGTTTGTATCGGAGCCGGGAAATAATATTCAGCCCACGAAGTCGTAAAGAAAACCAACTTTCCTCCACACTCATGAACAGTCCGGGCAAAACGTTCTACATCAAATTGATTTACAGCATCCTCATAAGCTAACGGCTCGCCTGCCTGCGGCATGCTTTTCGAATTCCAATGAAAGAAGAACCCGTAAGGCAAATCAGCCATCCACGACGTATTACTGCGTAATGAAGCCGCTTCAGCCTGCAATCTTTTATAAGTCTCCGGCTTAACGACTTCCAGGGAATAGAGATACACATTAAAATCATCCTTTTTCCCCGGCTTGCTGATTTTTAATGACAATTCAGAAGTGCCTTTATTAAAATGTAAAGGTCGTGAAAAACGGCAACGTTGCCATCCGGTCGTCCCTATCCGGCAAACGACACTATCCGTTCCGTTAGAAAGCGTCAATACAGCTTCCTCTCCTTTTTCAAGATGATTGACGGAAACCAGCATAGCTGCCTGATACTCTTCACCGCCGGTATTCACTTTCCATACGATCGACTGTTCCGGAGTATTCCAGTTCTCAGCCCAGAAAGCTTTATAAGGTTCCTCCGGATAAAGCTGCCGTACGCCATTATTCAACTCTCCCCGAAAAGGGATCAAACGGTTAATCTCCGAAGGATTCAGTTCTAAAGCGTTCGGATCGACCGGATTACTGCAAGCCAGTAAACAGGCTGTACATACAAACAAAAAATAAATAAACTGCTTTTTCATTCTCGCTATATGGATATAAGAAGGGCCAATCCATAAAATATATCAGACCGGCCCTTCATGTATTCTACATTAATTATCTGTAATCCGGATTCTGAGGAATATTATTGTTCAGAATTTCCGTGTCAGGTATTAACCAGGTATTATTGTAAGCTCCGATAGGAACATTCATTTTATCGCCACGTGCTTTTTGCACCTTATCAAAAGTCTGGGTACGCTTCATATCGAACCAGGCAAAACCTTCTTCGTACAATTCGTGCTGACGTTCGAGCAAAACAGCTTCCCGGAACTGATCCTGACTAAGTCCGCTTAAATCCGGTACATTTGTCGGATCATTCTGATCGACACGGGCACGTTTACGAATAGCGTTAATATACTGATAAGCATCCGCCGGTCCGTTCATTTCATTTTCAGCCTCAGCTGCGATCAGGTACATTTCTGCCAAACGGATCAATTGCGTCTGCCATGTCAGGATACTTGTATTTGAAGCCGGAAGTTCCTGTTCCAGATATTCTTCATTAATATACTTATTATAATAAGTACGGCTGATCACCTTAGTCCCTTTAGCATTTACATATTCAGGCTTAATTCCCCACTCTTTACGCATATCCCCTTTATCAAAACCGGCAATAAAAGCATCCGTCGGCAAATACAAGGCGGTCTGGCTTCCAATCGGTGAAGATTCTTTATGCATGCCGCTATAACTGTCAGGAGCAGAAAACAACTGTGCCCAAATAGTTTCAGCCGTGTAACGTTCGGTTTTGAATACCTTATCGAATGTCGGCATCAAAGAATATTTACCGCTGTTGATTACTTCCAACGCTTTTGCCTTCGCTTTTGCATAATTCTCTTTTTGATTCATCGGAAAACCGGCCGAAGTCAGATACATACGAGCCATCATGGCTTTCACCACAAACTTATCGACACGCCCCATTTCCTGTGCTTCTTCCGGCACCTTTTGTTCGGCATCCAGAATATCATCAAAGATAAATTTATAAATATCTGCCTGAGGCGTACGGTCTATTGCAATATCCGCATCACTGGTAACGACTTTATCACGTAAAGGCACATCTCCGAAGAACTGGACCAACGTAAAATAAGACCAGGCACGCAAACATTTAGCCTCACCGATAATACGATTCTTGGTTTCCTCTGCAAAGTCTTTATCGACTATCGACTCCAATATCATATTCGTATTTTTAATCGTACCATAAGGTCCCGACCACGCATTTCTGAATGCATAAAAACCATATCCCGGATTATTCGCCCAAATATCTCCGACCTGTTCTGCCGATTCCGGTTTATCATTATAATCGGCAAAAACTTCCGTCAGATTCAGATTTTGTCCCTGGGGATACAAACCTTTCAATGCTCCGTCAAAATCTTCCACTGTCTTATAGAAAGAAGAAGGAGCAATAAATGTTTTCGGTTCTTCTTCCAGCCAACTGGAACAAGAAGTAGATAAAATAACCGGCACAGCCAGTAATATATTTTTAATCAGTGTTTTCATACTTATAATACGTATTAAAATTTAACCTGTAAACCCAAAGTAAATGATTTCGAAGACGGATAAACGCCTCTATCCCATCCGTTCACGGCAGAAGACATCCACGATGCTTCCGGGTCATAATGTGAATAGCTTGTAATCGTAATCAGATTCTGTCCGCTCACATACAACGAAATATTCGGTTTATGTGTACCGGAAAACCACTGTGTCGGTAATGTATATGCCAGTTTAATATCTTTGAATCGCAGATACGAACCATTTTCCACCCAAATAGAGTTAGGATCGCCAAAAGCCAAATAATCTTTTGTAGAAGCAGAAGCACGTGCATATTTAGCATTCGGATGTTCCGGCGTCCAGTGATTTTCCCATACGTCTTTACGGATATTCCATGTTCCACCAATATTTGTGATACTCTTGTTAAATTCGTTTACGATATCTCCACCTATACTACCGATCATCAGGAAAGAAAACTCAAAATTATTCCAATTGATCGTATTGGTCAAACCAAAAGTAAACTTAGGTTGTGTGTTAGCAATAATGGTTTTATCACCTGTTGTAATACCGGCCTTCCCATCGGTGTCTTTATATCGGTAATCGCCGGCCTTCTTGGTAGCCTCTCCATTCAGACGAGCTTCTTCGTCAGTTTGATAAATACCTTCAATCTCATATCCATACAACTGGAACGGGGCTTTCCCGACAAACAAAGGGAACCAGTTTCCTCCACTGATAGGAGCATCGATTCGTTGAATTTTGTTTCCATATACATCCGTACCCAAATCTTTTACAATCGATTTATTAGATGTAATGTTCAAATTAGTGGTCCAGTTTACTTTTCCCTTCATATTGATCGTATTGATCGAAATTTCAAATCCCTTATTATCAATACGTCCTAAATTCCTCAACATAGAAGAATAACCGGAAGAAGGAGGCAACGTTGCTTTATACAACAAGTCACGTGTCTGTTTCCAATAATAGTCAAATCCGATATTCAAACGGTTAGAGAAAAATCCAAAATCAACCCCGATATCAGTTTGTGTGGTAGTTTCCCATTTCAGATTATCATTTGCCATGGAAGACAAATTAAAACCTATATCCTTGCCATTGCCAAAAATAGGTGCAGATGTCCCCAACTGGGCAAAAGTCTGATAAGGATCGATAGATTGGTTACCGGTTTGTCCGATACTGCCACGCAACTTCAGGTTGCTCAGCCAATCGATCTCTTTCATGAACTCTTCTTCCGAAACACGCCAGGCTAATGCAGCAGAAGGGAAAAAGGCAAATTTATGATTCTTACTGAATTTGGAAGAGCCGTCATAACGAGCCGTTACAGTCAACAGATATTTTTCCATCAGATTATAATTGGCACGTCCTAAGAAAGAGACCATCCGGTAATCTTTAAAACCGGAAGAAGGTGTTCCGGGAGTTGAAGCAACCCCTAAATTATTGGTTTCATATACATCACGCAGAAAACCAGTTCCCGATCCTGTCAACTTATCATATTGATATGTCTGGAAAGTGATACCTCCCATCAGGTTCAAAGCATGATTCTTATTAAACTTCTTATCGTAAGTCAGAATATTCTCATTGATAATAGTGTAATAATTCGCTTTCTCTTTAGAAGCATCTCCATCCAATTTGCCTCCGGCGGACAAACCGATCGGAATATATCGGTCGATACCTTCGGAATTCACTTCTGCACCGGCATTCACACGAAAGGTCAATCCATCGATAATATTATAAGTAAGCGCCATATTAGCTAACAGACGGGAGTTGACAATTTCCCTTTTATACAATTCAGACATACCTACCGGGTTAGTTCCTCCCCAGGGAGTTCCCGTAAAATTAGTATATTTTCCATCAGCATCTTTAACCTCCTGTATCGGAGGCATCACCATAGCAGTATAAGCTATAGCACCACCGCCATCGGCATTACTGTTTGCCGTGTTCTGAGTTCCGTATGAATAAGCGATACTTGCACTTAACGACAATTTCTTCGATAATTTCTGATCACCATTGATACGCAATGCAAAACGATTGTAATTAGAACCTTTTATAATACCTTCCTGGTTCATATAGTTCAAAGAAGAGTACACCTTTGTCTGTTCGGTACCACCTGAGACAGAGACCTGATGACTGTGTGTCAGAGCTGTCTGATACACCAAATCCTGCCAATCATTATTAGCCAGCGAGGCTGCCTCGTCCGGAGTAATAGCAATACCTTTTCCATCGTTTTGAGAAACTTCGTTCACCATTGCGATATAATCGTCTTTACCCAGCAAATCCAGTTTCTTTCTCAACATGGAAACACCGACATATCCGTTATAGTCGATTGTCGTTGCTCCTGTATTACCTCTTTTAGTTGTAATCATAACAACTCCATTTGCTCCACGCGAACCATAAATAGCTGTAGAAGAAGCATCTTTCAACACCTCCATAGATAAGATATCTTCCGGATTAATATCTGAATTCATCTTTTCTACCGGCATGCCGTCGATAACATAAAGCGGCTCATTACCACCTGCCAAAGAGTTGCTACCACGAACACGGATCATCATCGCTTCGCCCGGCTGACCAGTCCTGGCATTTACCTGCACACCGGCAATCTGCCCTTGCAAAGCACGGTCGGCACTGGTAATGCCCACCTGACTCACATCTTTCATCTGTACAGAACCGACAGCTCCTGTCAAATCGCTTTTCTTTACCGTACCATAACCGATCACCACGACCTCATCCAGTGCTTCGGAATCTTCCCTGAGAGATATATTTACGACATTTACACTCCCGACTTTCACTTCCTGGGTGTTATAGCCGATGTAGGATATTTGCAACACCCCACCAGCCGGAACTTCCAGGGTGTATTTTCCGTCCATATCCGTAACAGTTCCGTTTGTGGTTCCTTTCACCACGACATTCGCTCCTATAACAGGTTCTCCCCGTTCATCTTTTACAATACCTGAGATCTTTTTAGTTTCAGATACTGCTTTAGCTTGTTTTGTAATAATGATATGTCCGTTACTAAACGCTATCGAACAGCCGGTTCCTTCCAGCAATTGTTCCATAACCTCTTTCACGCTACTGTTCTTTGGTAATTTTGAAATGAGACGGGAATCATTTACTTCCTGAGTATTATAGTCTACAAACAATTTTGTTTGTTGCTCTATCTGTTTGAAGGCAGTCTTCAATGTTACATTATTCCCTGTCAGGCGCACCTGTTGTTGCTGTGCATAGCCCCAAAAACTGCAAGAAGATAAAGCTGTTACCAATAACAGCTTAGATATACTTTTTCTGTTATTTATAGGTATTAGATTAGTTAATTTCATATATTTGTACATTTGAAAATTGAATATTAATAAAACCAGACGATTTACTCGTCAATCCAATGATGTTCAAGATTCGATTTCGAATTCCGGAAAGAGGGATTTTCGCACTTTCTGTCTTTCCGGTTTTCTTTTGTTCATATCTGTATCCTCCTCTATTTTTAGTTTATAAATACCACTTTCCCTTTCACCGTATAACGTATGCCAACCAATTGCCGCAGCACATTCAGCACATCGTCCAGATTCTCATTCGGAGAGAATTTCACATTATAACATTCACCGGCATACTTCTGTGAATTATAATGGATCGTCACGTTAAACTTACGCTCCAAAGAAGCCATCAGACGATTGAACGGAATATTTTCGAAAATCAGGTAACCATCCCTTTCCATATGATATATGGATGCATCGACAGCATGAACTGTTACGGTATGAGCCGTATGGGAATAGATCAATTGCTGATCCGGCTTTAACAGAGTAGGTTCTATGCCTTCATCATTGACTGAAACAAGCACACTCCCTTCTTCCAGCGTAGTCATCGAGCAGGAATCGCTCGGATAAGCTTCTACAGTAAAGACAGTTCCCAGTGCCTGCACATCCAGATAAGTTGTTTTCACTATAAATGGTTGTGCCGGATTCTTTTGAACGGAAAATGCTGCTTCGCCCGTAAGATAAACCGTACGTGTATCAGTATCTGTAAAATCTTTCGGATAGACCAGCAAAGAACCGGCATCGACCCACACTTTTGAGCCATCGGGCAATAAAACCTCTTTACTTTCCCCGTAAGGAACAAATATCTGAGCCATTTCTACATGACGGACAGGCTTAAAACGATCGGTCGCCCAATAAGTCGTACCGGCAGTCATCAACATCAGTACAATAACAGCTGCATATTTAAATACCTGACGGTATAAAGGGATTGTACGTTTTTGAGCCGGTTCTGTCAACAACTGTTTTTGCAAAGCCATCCAGTCACGATGCGTAGATTCTGTCGCTTCCGCATCTGTTTCCTTCCAGATATCCTGCAACGCCTCCAGCTTTTGCGATCTTTCATCATCCGCTTTCAGCCAACGCCCAAACAAGATACGTCCGTATCGGGAAAAATGTTTTCCGAAATATAGTCGCATGAGTTGTTTTGTCTTGTTGTTTTCTTCCATAAAATATCCGTCTTTATATTGAAGTAGGTTAACGGCAACGACACACACAATCAACAATGAACTTTTTTTGAAAATATTTTGATTCCGGAACTAACGGGTAGCATCGTTGAAAGTGTTTCACCCTAATGAAACAAGTGTTTCTTCGTAATGAAACAACTGTTTCACTAGGGTGAAACAGTTTTAGGGTCGTAGTCTCTTAACTCAAATAAGTAAGAAAAAAAAGATAAAGAACCTTGCGAAGAATGGCAAGGGCTGCTGTCAGATGGTTTTCCACAGTACGTTTACTGATCCCCAAATGAGAAGCAATCTCATCATTCGACAAACCTTGTTCACGGCTCATCTGATAGATCCGTCTTCGCTGGGGAGACATTTGTTCGACAGTCTTGTTGATAATATTTTGTAGTTCATGTGCAAAGATAGCTTCCTCGTCCGATTGAGAAATGGAAGCTTCTAATAAAAATTCATTCGTATACTTCTCCGATACAGCCAAACGGTCAAAATAGTCATACACTGTAAAACGAGCCATCTGAAAAAGGTAAGAGGAAAAGGAGTTTACCTCCTTCAGTTTTTCACGCTCTTTCCATAATGAAAGAAACAAATCCTGGGCAATATCACGACTGACCTCCTTATCGTGCGTCAGACCGACAAGGAAGTTCACCAACCTGGGCTGATGACAGAAAAAAAGTCGTTCGAAAGCATTTACGTTTCCTTCAGCGATCTCCTCTAAAATATGTCTCTCCTCTGGTAATTCCATAACTAATGCGAAGTAGCGAAAAATATCAGAAATATCAAAATAAAAAACCACAAACCAATCAGTTCCGTACAAGAGATAATGCCAATTGTCCGCTTGCAAAAAGCTGAAAAAGAGCTGTGGATGTTTTTTTGATGTTTTTGCATATATAATTATTATCTTTGCCCCCGATCAATCGACAAAAACTGAACTAATATAAAATGAAACAATACAACTTCGATGAAGTAATTGAACGCCGCGGCACCAATTGCGTCAAATACGACGGCCTGAAAGAGCGGTATGGTAAGGAGGATCTTCTTCCTCTATGGGTTGCCGATATGGATTTCCGGACCCCGGACTTCATTGTCGACGCAATCAAGAAACGCCTGGAGCACGAGATATTCGGTTACACTTTCGGCTCAGATTCTTACTACAACAGTATTATTGAATGGGTAGATTATAAACAAAAATGGAAGATCAAACGGGAATGGCTCAGCTATATTCCGGGAATCGTCAAAGGAATCGGTTTTGTTATTCAATGTTTTACCAAACCCGGTGACAAAGTAATCATTCAACCTCCCGTATATCACCCTTTCCGTATCGTACCGGAAAGCATGAAACGTGAAGTGGTCAACAATCCACTCAAACTCGTGAACGGCGCTTACGAAATGGATTTCGAACAACTGGAATCCGTGATCGATGAACATTGTAAAGTCCTTATCCTCTGCAACCCGCATAATCCGGGCGGCATCGTCTGGAAGAAAGACACCTTAGTTAAACTGGCTGATATTTGTGCCAAACATAATCTATTGGTGATTTCGGACGAGATACATGCGGAAATGGCTTATCCGCAATTCACACATCATCCTTTTGCCACTGTTTCAGAAGCTGCAGCCAATTGCAGCATCACTTTTATGGCTCCCAGCAAGACTTTCAATATTGCAGGGATCGTCACTTCCTATTCGATTGTACCTAACGATAAGATCCGGAAAGAGTTTTATGAATTCCTGGAAGCCGGGGAATTAGGCGACGGTACAATCTTTGCTTACACGGCAACCGAAGCGGCTTATACCTACGGAGCCGAATGGCTGCAACAAATGCGCATGTATGTAATGGAGAATGTCCGCTTCGTAGACGAATTCTTTAAAACGAAGTTGCCGAAGATAAAGGTATATCCTCCGCAAGCTTCATTTCTTGTCTGGCTGGATTGCCGCGACTTGAAACTGAGCCAGGAACAACTGGTCAACCTGTTTCAGGATAAAGCCGGTCTATTATTAAATGACGGAAGTATGTTCGGACCGGGCGGTGAAGGGCATATGCGCCTAAATGTAGGTTGTCCTCGTTCCGTTCTCGAAACAGCACTGAATGCATTGAAGAAAGCGGTCGATAAAAAATAAAAAAAAAGGTAGATATTCTATGAAGAAAACCCTGTTTTAGCATGTAGAAAACAGGGTTTTTCATATATCTGTAGATAGATCATTCTTTCACATTCAGCTTCCGTCCCAAGTAGTCATAGCGGATAATCAAATCTGAAATCTCCCAGGCTTTTTTAGCCATACGAACTTCTTCGTCCGGGATGCCCGCCGTATCTCCTACTATATTCAACTGAGAGTCGACATCGAAATCCGGTTTCTGCGGATTAAAGATACTCTCGCCGAGTCCTTTCCACCAATAATCGTTTAATCCCAATAAATCAAGCAATGTCGGATAGACATCTATCTGTCCCATCACTTTTCCGTAATACATATTAGACGGCGCATTCAAAATGATAAGCGGAACAAAAGCCTTATCCGACAGGATATTCTTTCCCACCGGATCACTGCACAGTTCTTTCCGAACCGTACCCAAAGCTTCATGGTCTCCCATGATCACAACTAACGTATTTTCAAAACGCTTATCAGATTTGAGCCTGGATATAAACTCTCCTATAGCACGGTCTGTATAATTGGCCATCGTCATATAGCGATTCAATACATCGGGTACATCCTCAGAAAAAAAGACTTTCTTCAACGAATCCGGCAAAATAAAAGGATTATGACCGGAATAGGTTACGCATTGAACCAGTGTATTCCCGGAATCGCTCCAAACTTCATTTTTCTTCATTTTACTCAGACACTGACGCAGGAAAGCACGGTCGCCTACCTGTTTACGCGAACCGACAGGCTCTTCCTGTATAAAACTGCTTTTCGAAATCAGGCTATCATACCCCAACACCGGAGCGATTATACATTGGTTCCAAACCATAGGCTTATCCACCGTCAAACTGTATGCCCGGGCATTCTTATGTTTCTCTTTAAAGGCTTTTACGAGGGAAGGATAATATGATTCCGGAAACTTAATACTATAAGGGCCGGAATTAATAGGCAAAAGTCCTGTACACATCAATAGCTGGGCATCAATAGAACGACCTCCTTTTACCTGTGATAAAACATGAGGTGCATAAATAACCGACGAATCTCGCAGTATCCTGTTCAGATTCGGCGTGATCTCCTGTCCTTCGACAGTCTTATTCAACACCCAGCTTTCCAGCGATTCCGCCAGGATAATAACACAATTATCTTTCGCATACACGTGGGGCAAGACGGATTTGCAATCCGTCTTCCTGGCTAGCCAGGAGTCGATATCATTTTTGATATCTTCCGTATAAACGATCTGATCGCAGGTATAATCATAATAAAGAGAGCCGAATATCGTATACATCGGTACATTACAGGTATGCAAATAAGCATCCTGCAATCTTTCATAAGCAGCCTTAAATCCGTTCTGACTCCAAAGACGAATAGCCGGAATCAATGCTACCAAAAGAATCAGGAGTACGTAACGGGCAATCGAATATCTCTTTCGCTCCTTTCTAACCTGTTTATCCTCCGGCTTCCGGAAATTACGCCACCACAAAATACCGGCGGCAATCGTCGACAAAGGGAAGAACAAATCAACCACTCTGCAGGAATCAATAACACTACTGGAGAAATCAGACAAGTTACTGACCAAAAGGTAACTATCCAGGGGTATTGCTGTAAAATAAGTACGAAAATACATCAGGTTTGCAACAAACAAACCATCCAGTAAAACGAATATGACCAACGTTGTCTTTACCGCACGAAAGCAAATCAAGGGTAACAGTAAAATCAAAGAGACCAGTATAGTATCCAGATAAGTTTCTATTTTAGAAAATGGAGTAAATGTAGACAGCATGCACCAAAGCAAATTAAGCCACATAAACTTCAGAAACAAAAAAACAAAAAACAAACCTATCAATTTCCTGCTCTCCGATCCGTCAGGAAAGAAATAGTTAGTCAATTTAGAAAACCACATTTAGTAAACACTTTTATTTATCTATCGGCAAACACTGTCACATAGAAGTAAGTACAACATCTTTTATTTCATGGGACAAAGATAATTATATTCTCTCTGAAAACATTACATATCTTTATTTTTTAAAGAATAACCAGATAAGTCGGAAATTATACGTAAATTTGTCCTCGTTTTATTTATTACAAATACAATTAAAAATGAAAATTACAGCAAATAAATTCGTTGCGGTTACATACGACCTGAACGTAGGAGAAGGTGAAGAGCGTGAGTTGATGGAAAGAGCAGTGCCTGAAACTCCTTTAAAATTCATTTTCGGAACAGGTGCTATGCTTCCGGCTTTCGAAGATGCTTTGAAAGGCCTGGAAGTAGGCGACAAGTTCGACTTCTCTATCGCTCCGGTTGACGCATACGGAGAATATGTGGAAGATCATGTATTGGATCTGCCGAAAAACATTTTTGAAGTTGAAGGTAAATTCGACTCAGAGGTTATCAAGGAAGGTAACACCGTTCCTATGATGGATTCAAACGGCAACCGCCTGAACGGTTCTGTTCTTGAAGTAAAAGACGATGTTGTTGTGATGGACTTCAACCATCCGTTGGCAGGCGAAACCCTACACTTCAGCGGTGAAGTTATCGACGTTCACGAACCGACAGCAGAAGAAATTGCAGCTTTGTCAGCTCCCGCCGGTGGATGTGGTTGCGGATGCGACGACTGCGGAAGCGATTGCGGTGATCACAATCACGAAGGTGGTTGCGGATGTGGTAGCTGCCACTAAATAATTGAAAATTGATAATTGAAAATGGAAAATTATCTGTGATATGATACTTTTCCATTTTTTGTGTTATCAATTTGGCTTCTTTATATTTTTCAATTTTCCACTTTCAATTTTCAATTACTAAGGTGAATACATTCGGAAATATATACAGATTAACCTCGTTCGGCGAGTCACATGGTCCGGGTATCGGAGGTGTTATAGATGGATGTCCGGCTGGTATCGAACTGGATACAGACTTTATCCAGCAAGAGTTGAATCGTCGTAAACCAGGCCAGTCAAGGATCACAACCCCGCGTAAGGAAGACGACGAAGTACAATTCCTATCCGGTGTTTATGAAGGAAAAACTACCGGTACACCGATCGGATTCATTATCTGGAATAAAAACCAGCATTCGTCTGATTACGACAATATGAAAACGGTTTATCGCCCTTCACATGCAGACTATACTTATCAGATGAAGTATGGTATCCGTGATCCTAAAGGAGGCGGACGTTCGTCGGCTCGTGAAACGATAGCCCGATGTGTTGCCGGAGCAATTGCCAAGCTTGCACTACGCCAGACAGGCATAAATATACAGGCATTCACCTCACAGGTCGGCCCTATCAAACTGGATGGTACTTATAAAGATTATGATCTGAATCTGACAGAAGAAAATGCAGTAAGATGTCCCGATCCGGAGAAAGCAGCCGAAATGGAAAAGCTGATTGCAGAAGTGAAGTCGAAAGGCGACACGATCGGTGGTGTAATTACTTGTGTGGTAAAAGGTACGCCTGTCGGACTGGGAGAACCTGTATTTGGTAAGCTGCATGCGGCTTTAGGACACGCCATGCTAACAATCAATGCAGTGAAAGGGTTCGAATACGGTGACGGATTTAATGCAGCTCTTTACCGCGGTTCCGAACGTAACGACCGTTTCTTTAATGACAACGGACATATCAATACCCGTACAAATAATTCAGGAGGTATACAGGGAGGTATTTCCAACGGTCAGGATATTTATTTCCGTGTTGCATTCAAATCGGTAGCAACCATCCTTATGGAACAGGAAACCGTTAATATGGATGGTGAAGATACTATCCTGAAAGCTCGCGGACGTCATGACCCATGCGTCCTGCCTCGCGCCGTTCCCATTGTGGAATCGATGACGGCAATGACGCTATTAGATTATCTGTTGCTCCAAAAAACAAGAGAGTAAGACAGTTGACAAGTGACAATTGACAGTTTGAAACTCGAATACGAAATTTATCTGTCAACTGTCACTTGGCAACTATTCATGATGGTAAGGCTCATTATTCAAGATTGTCATTGCCCGGTAAACCTGTTCTACAAAGATTAAACGGATCATCTGATGCGAGAAGGTCATTTTGCTTAATGAAATCTTTTCTGAAGCGGCTTTATAAACAGCCTCACTGAATCCATAAGGGCCGCCGACAACAAAGACCAGGCGCTTCGAAACCGTATGCATCTTCCTTTCAATATAAGCAGAGAATTGCATCGAAGTAAACTCTTTACCCTTATCATCCAGCAAAACCAACTGATCGCCAGCCTGTAATGCCTTTAAAATCAGTTCTCCTTCCTTTTCTTTTTGCTGCGATTCCGACAAATTCTTCACGTTCTTTATATCCGGAATAACCTCCATCTCAAATGGGATGTAATGGACTAAACGGTTTTTGTATTCATTGATTGCCTCCACAAAATAGCCGGCATCCGTTTTACCTATTACGACCAGTGCAATTTTCATTCGTTTACATTATTAGTATTGAAGGCGCTAATTTACAGGAAAAATACATACCTTTGCATCAGAAAACTCATAAAAAGAGGAGATAGCTTATGAAACGATTATTACTTACATTGGCATTGATACTCTCATTTTTGAGCGTCATGGCAGCCGATATTACTCCTATATCAAATGCCTTCAAAGGAGGAAATGCCTCTTCACTAACAGGAGCGATGGACCAGGAAGTAGACATAGCCTTGCCCGGCTCTTCCAAGAAATGCAACGGAAGCGAAGCTGTTAAGATGCTTTCTACGTTCTTTGGTAGCAATAAACCTACAGGTTTTTCCGTAGTTCATCACGCAGATAAAAAAGATGCCGGCTTCTTTGTCGGTAAACTTCCGACAGCCTCCGGTGAATATCGTGTGAACATCACTTACCGTGCCGACGGCGACAAAGCGATTATACAATCAATCAGAATAGAATAACAAATGGATCAGTTAATTGACGACTTAATTAAATTATCGTTTGCCGAAGATATCGGCGACGGCGATCATACAACTTTATGCTGTATTCCCGAAACAGCTATGGGAAAAAGCCAGCTTATCATTAAAGAAGATGGCGTTCTGGCCGGCGTAGAGATGGCAAAACGTATCTTCCATGACTTCGACCCGGAACTAAAAATGACTATCTTTATTAATGACGGTGCAGAAGTAAAGAAAGGGGACATTGCTTTTACAGTAGAAGGAAAAACACAGTCGCTGTTGCAAACAGAACGCTTGATGCTGAACGTTATGCAACGCATGAGCGGTATCGCTACGACTACCCGTAAATATGTTAAAGCATTGGAAGGTACCAAAACCCGTGTATTGGATACCCGCAAAACAACACCGGGTATGCGTATGATGGAAAAAGATGCTGTTAAGATCGGCGGCGGCGTTAATCACCGTATCGGACTTTTCGATATGATCCTGTTGAAAGATAATCACGTAGACTTTGCCGGTGGCATCGAACAGGCCATTACCCGTGCACAGAACTACTTGAAAGAAAAAGGCAAAAACCTGAAGATCGAAATAGAAGTACGTAACTTCGACGAATTGCAGCAAGCAATGAACGTTGGAGGTATCGACCGCATCATGCTGGACAACTTCAATATCGAAGACACCAAAAAGGCAGTCGAAATGATCGGCGGACGCTACGAGACAGAATCATCCGGCGGTATCACATTCGATACACTGCGTGACTATGCTGAATGCGGTGTCGACTTTATCTCTGTCGGAGCGTTGACCCATTCAGTCAAGAGTCTCGACATGAGTTTAAAGGCTTGCTAAGAGATTTTTTATAAGGCGGATGATGATTATCCGCCTTTCTTTTTATATATTTGCCAAAGTATTAACAAAACAACTATCAACTATGAAAAATATTACAACAATTCATCGGCGGAAGATGCCTAACACATCCGGTTTACTTCCCAAAGTAAACAAAAAGACCCAAAAAGCGATCTATTTGGAAGCTAGCAAATACATTAGCGACCTCACCAAGTTGATATTCGGAGGTATCATTTTAACGAATGTATTAAGTTTTAATATTGATAAAATGATTATCTTTGTATTCGGATTATTTGCAGTTATAGTTCTTACAAGTCTTAGTCTATTATTATTTTTAAAAGGAAAGGAGTAAATTATGGGATTTGTCTATTTATGTATTACACTAACTGTTCCATGTATAATTTTCTTTATTTGGCTATTGACACCTAAAGGCCAAAGATGGTTGCATGAGAAATAATGATTTACAAGAAATAAGATATAGAAAAGGCGGAATCTCTTTCGCCTTTTTCATTTTTACTTGATACGAATTACCTGATTATCCTTCAACTGATACTTCTCCCCGCTTTCCGGACAGACAGCAAAGCCATCTCCGTCAAAATGCAGCCGATGACCATACTCACTCACCCAGCCTATCTGTTTGGATGGATTACCAACAACCAGGGCATAAGGCGGAATTTCCTTAGTCACAACCGCTCCTGCACCAATCAAAGCATACGCCCCTATATTATGTCCGCAGACAATCGTAGCATTCGCCCCGATAGTCGCCCCTTTACCGACATGTGTTTTCGTATACCGGTCTTTCCGGCTGACGGCACTTCGGGGATTGATAACGTTCGTAAAGACGCAGCTGGGACCTAAGAAAACATCATCCTCACAAGTCACCCCTGTATAAACAGACACATTGTTCTGCACCTTCACGTTATTTCCCAAAACAACTTCCGGTGAGATAACAACATTCTGTCCGATATTACACCGTTCGCCGATCGTACAACCCGACATGATATGTGAGAAATGCCAGATACGAGTATCATCCCCGATCGTACAGCCGGAATCGATCACTGCTGTCTCGTGTGCCTGATAAGTTGCCATAAGAGATTATTTATAGATTAAGAAAATAGTCGGTTTTTTACTCAGGTCGGGTACTTTCCCTGCCCAATCTTTTACCGGACGCGTATGAATGTATTCATCTTCACACGTGATATCCGAAGCGATGCACAGCTTGGTAGACGGACGGCAGGTACGGATCAGCTCCTCAGCCAGCTTGTTATTGCGATAAGGCGTCTCGATAAAAAGCTGTGTCTGATTTTCCGAATAGATGCGGCCCTCCAGCTTCTTGATCGTATTGGTACGCTCCGACGCATCGATAGGCAGATACCCGTGAAAAGCGAAGCTCTGCCCGTTGAAACCGGAAGCCATTACCGACATCAGAATGGAAGACGGTCCCACCAACGGCACGACCGGATAATTCTTCCGCTGCGCAATCGCTACCACATCCGCTCCCGGATCGGCAACTGCCGGACAACCCGCTTCCGAAATAACCCCCACATGTTCACCTTTCGCCAAAGGAGCCAGATAACCCGCCACATCTTCCGGAGAAGTGTGCTTGTTCAACTCATAAAAAGTCAGGTCATCAATGACAATGGAAGGCTCCGTCTTTTTCAGAAAACGACGTGCAGTACGTATATTTTCAACAATAAAATGTCTGATCTGAAGGATTATTTCACGATTATATTCCGGCAGGACCCGACGATGCTCGGTATCCCCCAATGTAACCGGTATAAGGAAAAGCGATGCTTGCATACTGTTAGTTTTCTGCAAAGTTAGTACTTTTGCACCAAACAAACAGAATAAGATGGCACTTCCTATCGAATTTATCGCACGCACCCGTGCTTTACTAGGCGAAGAATATGACAAACTGGAAGCCGCATTGCAAGCGGACGTTCCCGTCAGTATCCGTATCAATCAGCGCAAAGGGACTGGGGCACCCGCAACCCCACCGGTTGCCTGGAGCGAAACCGGCTATTACCTGCCCCAACGTCTTTCGTTTACGTTCGACCCGCTGTTTCATGCCGGAGCCTATTATGTGCAGGAAGCATCATCGATGTTCCTGGAGCAAGCCATCCGTACGTTTGTCAGCGAACCGGTCAAATGTCTGGACCTCTGTGCTGCACCAGGCGGTAAATCCACCCATCTGCTGAGTCTTTTACCCGAAGGAAGCCTGCTGGTCAGCAACGAAGTGATCCGTACACGCAGTAATATCCTGGCAGAAAATATCACTAAGTGGGGTAATCCGAACAGCATCGTTACCAACAACGACCCGGAAGAGATAGGCCGTCTGACACATCTCTTCGATGTCATCGTCACCGATGTACCCTGCTCCGGCGAAGGCATGTTCCGCAAAGATACCGACAGCACCGGCGAGTGGAGTGTGGCAAACGTAAACCTGTGTGCCGCCCGCCAGCGCCGCATTATCCACGATATCTGGAATGCACTCAAGCCCGGCGGACTGCTCATTTACAGTACCTGTACGTACAACACCGAGGAAGACGAGGACAATATACATTACATACAGGAAGAATTGGGAGCGGAAGCCCTGACTATTCCGGTCAAAGAAGAATGGCAGATCACCGGTCCTCTGCATTACGACCATCCGGTTTACCGCTTCTTCCCGCACAAAACAAAAGGGGAAGGTTTCTTCCTCGCCGTTTTGCGCAAAGCCCCCGGCGAGATAGAAGAAATTCGTCCGAAAGGAAAAAGCAAGAAAGAGAAAGGGAAAGCAGCTCCTGCCGTCCCGCCTCAGGTAAGCCACTGGATACAGAATCCGGAGACGTTCCGGATAGAAGTGTCGGGCGACATCCTGCAAGCCCTGCCTGCCGCCCATCATGACACCTGGCAAATCCTGTCCGGTCAGTTACGTATCGTATCCGCCGGCATACGCGTAGGCGAACTGAAAGGGAAAGACATCTTACCGGCTCACTCACTGGCATTGAGCACGGCACTGGACAAAACGGCTTTTACCTGCGTAGAGATCAGTTGGGAAGAAGCCGTCAAATACCTGAAAAAAGAAGCATTGGTCCTTCCTCCAGAGATAGAAAAAGGATATGTATTAGTCTGTTACAAAGGCTTCCCACTCGGTTTTGTCAAACATTTGGGAAACCGTGCAAACAACCTTTATCCGCAGGAATGGAGGATTCGCAGCAGTTACCTTCCTGAACAGGTACTGCTATTTCCATAACCTCTTTGCCTGCTCACGCAAAGACCCTTTGCCCAGTAAGGCAAAATACCTTTGCATGGGCAGGCAAAACGATCACTTCACCATCGGACGTACCGTATGAAGCGACGCCTCTATCTTACGTATATAATTCCGTTTGTTTGTTTCCGGAGCAAAAACAAGCCCTTCGGTAACAATCACACGCTGTTTCTTCGTATCCAGGAAAGCATGACTGACAAAGGGTCCTCCCATTTTATCGCCTACCATCTTCCACAGGCCACGTAACACACCGCAATATTTTTCATTCAGCATGATCGGTTCATAAGTCAGTCCGGCACGCGTTTCTGTTGCCATATACGAATTAGGGAAAGCACCGGGCAGGTTGCATTTCAGAACCGAGTCGCGTTTAGCCACCAGATACTCTTCCGTAAATGTATTTTCATCCGTATACGGAAAAGAATACACCAACAGATCGACACGCCCCGTATTGGCATTGTTCGATACCCACAGGAAATCGGTAGTATCCTTGTAGTAAGTCATATCTTCCGGAGCATGGAGACTGATATTGAATTTCTCCTGCACCTTATCCATTGCCAGCTTGCTGTAATGTTCTTTCAGAATAGCCACACGACGTTCCTTTTCTATGCTGCAAAAATGATTCACCAGATCGGAGTCATGCAGCGTCAGATACGTCACCAGTTCCTGTATTGACGGAGCATTGAGCTTTATTACTTCCTGATTCTTAGCCCATTCATCCTTATACCCGTTCAATGCCACCATCGTATATTTCGTCGGATCGATATCTACAATAAGAATATTACGGACATATCTCAACAGACCATCGAAGGTCTCGTTGGGAACGAAAGTAACCCGCATGGAGGGTTCAGGTTGCGGAAGCCCTGCCACCGAAGAGTTCAGCTGCTCTTTTACCAATTCACCGACCTCGCTCTCTCCTACTTCTTTGCTCATAACAACCAAAATTTCATAAGGCAGACCGGTCGCACGTTTCTCCACTACGGAGCTATTGCAACTCATTAAAGTAAGCAAACCTAACAGGTAAACGATACATAGACATTGTGTTCTCATAAGCATTATTCTTTATTCTATTTCAGAGTTAATTGTTTATGGCAGCAAAGATAGAATACAAAAAGAAAGGGAAGAAAGAAGCATACCGGACAAATGCGCACAAGCATAACTAACTATGCAACAACGCCATAACCCTGTTTACAATCCATTAAACTACCATTTAACAGGACAATTCCCATCTCAGGGATACGAGTGTTGCGTGATTATTTACTTCTCCTTACCACCTTTTTTCAACGATACTATAGCCTTTTTTCACTGGAGTACTTACTTTTTGTTGCCAGGATGCCCGTCTCCCCCCTTTTCACACCCGGATCTTGACGATGCTCACACCCGGATGTAAACCTCATTCAGACCCGGATGTCAGACAACATATATCACTACTCCACTGATTTTAAGTCATATACTTACTCAAATTATATAGTAATCCGGCAATCTTCAAGACAAGGCTATGATAGTTGTGTGATAGATAAATGATAGATCAAAATAAGAACTATCATAAACTAAAGTACTAATATTCAAGGAGTACATTGCAAAAATGATAGTATGATAGTTCTTTTGATTTTTTCTCTTCAGTAAAGCCGGATAAACTGATCCAAATCCGTCTTCTCGTCCAGCTGCAACCGTTTCTTCAGACGGCTCTTCGACTTAGTCAGAGCATCGGTGGTATTATTGAAGACAGCCATTTGATCCTTACGGGGAAAGTTCCATTTGATCAGGCAACAGATTTCTTCCTCATGACGGGTGATACCTGACTTCTCCTTCAGCTCCGTCAGGAAATTGTTGAAAAGAAGATCGGTGATACGGAGCAACTCCGCCCACTCCGGTTTGGTCAGATTCGTACGGACAGGGTCCTGCTTGAGCTGGATCAATAAAGAAAAGGCATCCGCCGACAACTCGATCGTCTCTTCCGATACAGCAGAAAGGCGTTCGATGATCTGTTCGCTTTCACGGACCTTCCGCTGGTAATAGTCCAGATCGGCGACACGCTCTTTATAGAGTTCCGATTCTTCCGCCAGGTTTTGCAAATCGGCCTCCAGGCGGTTTATCTGTTCGATGTAATCGTATTTCTCTTTCTGATAATGATAAATGGCAACCTTATTCTTCCTGATCTTTTCCTTGACAAGCCGGTGGCGTTCTTTGCTGCGTGCCATACGGATACCGATAATATATCCCAATACGGCACCGGCTATCAGCGCCACCCAGCAGAAACAGAACAATATCAACTCTTCCATGATTTATTTTTCAGATATTCATAGATAGCCAGTTGCGAACGAACCTTCACCGGATCGTCGTTATGCTTGAAGTTGTTATGTAACTGTCCGTCGATCAGACAGGCTTTCACATTATCGCGCATCTGTATCTTCAGTATATCGATCACTTCCTGCTTGATCTCTGGTACCAGTATCGGGAAGGCTGTCTCGATACGACGGTTCAGATTACGACGCATCCAGTCTGCCGATGTCAGAAAGACATCTTCCCGGCCGTCATTATAGAAATACCAGATACGGGAATGCTCCAGGAACATATCCACAATACGCGTCACCCGGATATTGGCACTATAAGGCTGACCGGGAACCAGGCAGCAGATGCCCCGTACGATCAGGTCTATCTCCACCCCTTTCTCGCTGGCATGATACAGCTCATTGATCATATTCTGGTCGTGCAGTCCGTTCATCTTCAAAACGATCCGTCCTTTACGCCCCTGTTTTACATGTTCGATCTCCCGATGGATCATACGGGTCAGTTCGGGAACCATATTGAAACGCGCCACCAGTAAATGGCGGAAAGTCGGCTCCGACATCTTCCCCTCCAAAACGGCAAACACCTTATTTATATCCGTAATGATCTCGTCATTACAGGTAAGCAACGCCATGTCCGAATAGATACGGGCGGTCTTCTCATTGAAGTTTCCGGTACTGAGATAAGCAAAGTCACGGCGTTTATTGCCGTCCTCCGAATCTTTCCGGATGATAACCGCAACCTTGGCATGTACCTTCAGTCCGGGAATACTATAAATAATACGTATGCCGGCTTTCTCCATCCGTTCAGCCGTACTCATATTGTTCTCCTCGTCGAAACGGGCTTTCAGCTCGACGAAAACCGTCACTTTCTTTCCGTTCTGCGCAGCACTCACCAGCGTATTGATGACAGCCGAGTTCTCCGCCACCCGGTATTGGGTAATCTTTATCTCGTCCACCTTCGGATCGAAAGCCGCCTCCATCAGAAAACGGATCAGGTAATCGAACGACTGGTAAGGGAAATGCAACATAATATCTTTCTTCTTCACCGCCCGGAACACAGACCCTTTCTCATCCAGATAAGGAACCCGCATCGGTGTCGGAATCTTCTGCTCCAGCTCCTTCCCTTTCGGATTGGGCAGCTTGGCAAGGTCCTGCAAATTCAGGTAACGACCACCTACCACCAGGTCGTCGCGGGTAATACCGAAAGCATCGCATATGAAAGAAAGGAAGTCCTCCGGCATCGCCCGGTCGTACATGAAACGGCTCAGCGCGCCGATCTTCCGTTTCTTCACTTTCTTGCGGATACTTTCCACGATATTTCCTTTCTCATCCTCCAGGTAGATATCGGCATCGCGGGATATCTTGATACTGTAACAGCTGTCTATCTCATATCCCGGAAATACATTCGCCAGGTTCGCCCGGATAATATCATCGATAAACATAATGTAAAACTTCCCTTCGTGCGCTGGCAACTCGATGAAACGGGGCACTTTGGCATAGGGTATTTTCATCAGGGCATAATGATATTCGGGAGCCGTATCGCCCTCCGGCTTCCGCTTGCTCTTCTTTACCATACGGATCACCAGGTATAAACGGCGGTCACGGATAAAGGTACGGATATCGCCCGCCTGTATCATGACAGGCGAGAGGAACGGAAAGACCTCTTCATTAAAGAAGTTATGCACGAACTCTTCATGGAAAGGTTCGGGTTCGCTTCCTTGATACAGGTAAATGTTCTGACGATTCAGCTCCGGCAATATCTTTTCCGAAAAGATACGGTAATATTCCCGTTGCTGGCGGTTCACTTCATTGGTTATCTCGGTCAACACTTCTTCGGCTTCAGCACCGCTTTCTTCGGTGAAGTTCTTCTTCATGATCACTCCACGGTGTTCCGCCACACGTATTTCGTAAAATTCTTCCAGGTTGGAAGAATAGATAGACAAGAATTTAATCCGCTCATAGATAGGCAGTGCGTCGTCTTCCGCCTCCAGTAAAACCCGGTAGTTGAAAGAGAGCCAACTAACGTCGCGCTTAAAGTATTTATATGAATTCTCCATCGTATTCTATTCTTAGCTGCGTAAATATAGATACTTTTGTAGAATAAAAGAAATTGTTATGATTAAAGTTGGACTTCTCTCGGATACTCACGCCTGGTGGGATGATAAATATGCGGAATACTTCGCAGAATGTGATGAAATATGGCATGCAGGCGATATCGGTTCGGACGGACTGGCAGCACGGCTGGCAGCATTGAAACCCTTCCGGGCTGTATACGGAAATATAGACGGGCAATCACTCCGGCTGGAATATCCCGAAGTGGCTCATTTCAAAGCAGAAGAAGTAAATGTGATGATGACGCATATAGGCGGTTATCCGGGCCGTTACAACCCGTCTATCCGCAAAGAATTGTACGATACCCGCCCGAACTTGTTCATAGCGGGTCATTCGCACATTCTTAAAGTTGCATTTGATAAGTACCTGAATTGTTTGTATATCAATCCGGGCGCTGCCGGCAAAAGCGGTTTCCACCAGGTTCGTACCCTGGTCCGCTTCGTCATCGACGGCAAAAATATAAAAGATCTCGAAGTGATCGAACTGGGTATCCGGTAGAATACCCGGTTACTTACCACAGCAGAAGTTCTCTGCCAACAAGATCGTATTCTGAAGATAAGAGAACTCCTGCTCGAAGTATTCGCTGAATACACCGGATTGCAGATTCTCTTCTATTTGCTTGGCAGTCCAAAGCTTTCCGCCTGCCCGCTTGCATTGACTCAGCTGCTCTTCCGTACGAAGACAGATCACGTAAAGCGATACCAGATGTTTCACCTTCTCGTTCTCAAACGTATAACGTATCAGGAAACGAGGATTCACATCCTGCTGTTCAGCAAGTTCACCTACCGATTCACGCACCGTACTTTCGATACTGTGCCTGAACAGTACATAACTATGGAAAGGATAATCGATCGTATCCGGTGATACGAATGCATCTTTACTCCTTTTCATCAAATAAAGCATTCCATTATGGATAACGGCTATTCGGACGATCGGATGATAGTATTTTTTCGGTAACGAACGGCTGACCGAACGCGCAATACAACCGATAACTTTCCCTCCGTCATTTAATACCGGCAACCACATTTCTTTCTGTAAACTACCTTGCATCAACGATAAGCGTATTTGCTCATAAAGAATGATCAGCACCCCGATCAATACCCCCAGTTCCCTGTAAAGGAACCGCTCCGTATGCACATTCTGCATCGTATCCGGCAGGATACTATACACCAAAATGGCAAACAGATGTAATGTATACAAATTCTGAACCAGCTGGGCAATGAAATAAAATTCATTCAACGTCGTACGCATCAATGTCCGTTTATAAGTCGGGTGTTTCGATGTTCTTATCTTTTTCAGTACAGAGCGCCGGCTAAAACCGATAAACGCAAGTACCACCACCAATAACACCTCCGTAATCAACGGAGAATAAATGAATAACACGGGTTCCAGTTTCAAGCAGAGAAAGATAGAATACAACACCAGCGTAATCGCTGAAGGTAACAATAAAAATTGATACACTTTATCCTTACTCAATACCTGATAAAGAAAAATACATACAAAACAAAAGGTAACTCCGATAATGAAAGACAACAGATAAGAAAAATAATTATCCAGGAACATAAAAAGCAACAATGGCAATAAGCCTATGGCTTGGTTGTCCAATCCTTTCTTAACTTTGTTCATACCCTTTCCCCCTTTCTTCGCACTTTAAATATATAACAACCCAATGTGTTAAAAGTTTTCGTAATTAAACATGCTTTTCAGCGTGATAGGAGGAACGGACCAACGGAGCGCTCTCTACCATACGGAATCCTTTTTTCAAAGCGATTGATTTATAGACATTAAACTGTTCTGGGGTGACATACTCAGTTACTTGAATATTTTTTCTGGAAGGTTGTAAATATTGACCAATTGTTAATACGGAAACACCTGCCGCCAGCACATCGTCCATCAGGCAGCAGACCTCTTCGGGTGTTTCTCCCAGGCCGACCATGATACCGGTTTTTGCCGTAGCACCCTGTTTTGCAATGCGTGACAGGACAGCCAGGCTGACATCATATTTGGCGGCACTACGAACCTGCGGACTGATACGCCGCACTGTTTCCATATTATGCGATATGATTTCGGGAGCGGCAGCCACTACCTGATCGACCAGATCAAGGCGTCCCTGAAAGTCAGGAATCAGGACTTCTACCGTCGTATCCGGGTTTACTTCTTTGATTGTCCGGATCGTATCAACCCAATGCCGGGCTCCCAGGTCGGGCAGATCGTCACGATCGACCGACGTTATCACTGCGTGTTTTAAGTTCATCAGGCGAATACTTTCCGCAACATTGGCCGGTTCTTTCGGGTCCAGCGGCAGCGGCTTGCCTGTTAGCGTATTACAAAAGCGGCAGGAACGGGTACATATCTCACCCGCTATCATGAACGTGGCCGTTCCCCGGCTCCAGCATTCTCCCATATTCGGGCATTTGCCGCTCGTACAAATGGTGTGCAGACAATGAGACTCAACAATGCTTTTCGTCTTTGTAAACTGCTCGTTCCCACCCAGCCGGATCTTTAACCAATCCGGCTTTCTCACATGTTCTGACATTATAAGTTATCAAATAAGAAGTTAGACATCCTGGTATACAGATGATAACGGGTATTTCCTCCGTAAATACTGTGATTACGGTCTTTGTAGACCTGCATATCGAACTGTTTACCGGCTTGTACCAATGCTTCTGCATAATCCATCGTCTGCTGGAAGTGTACATTATCGTCAGCAGTTCCGTGCACCAGCAACAGCTTACCTTGTAAGTCTTTTGCCAGCCGGATCGGTGAAGTTGCAGCATAGCCCGAGAAGTTTTCCTTTGGCGTACGCATAAAACGTTCGGTATATACCGAATCATAATATTTCCAGTCTGTCGGAGGAGCGACAGCGATACCGGCCTTGAATGTGCCGTTACCCACGCTCATCGACATCAATGTATTATATCCGCCAAAGCTCCAGCCCCAGATGGCAATGCGTTTTGCATCGATATACGGCAGCTTGCCTAAAGCCTGTGCGGCTTCCACCTGGTCTCTGGATTCCAAATCGCCCATCCGCAGGTATGTACATTTGCGGAAGGCTTCACCACGCGCACCGGTTCCCCGGCCATCCACACTGACCACGATGATTCCGTTCGCAGCCAGGTAATGTTCCCAGTCAAAACCATATTTGTCCAGTACTTGTTGCGAATTCGGTCCACTATATTGAACCATCAGTACCGGATATTTCTTCGATTCATCGAAGTTTACCGGTTTTACGATCCAGGCATTCAGCTCTATATCAGAGGCTGTATGTACTTTGAAAAATTCTTTTTTAGAGAAGGATGTACTTGCCAGCTTTTCGCGCAAGGCAGCATTATCCTGCAGCACGCGCAATACTTTCTTCGACTTCGTTTCATTTACGGTGATAACGGCCGGTGTATTGGCATTTGAATAGTTATTCACGAAATAGGCATAGTTCGCACTGAAGTCGGCACTGTTCGTTCCTTCGTTTTCCGACAGCTTTGTCTTCACACCTTTCTGGTCTATTTTATAGACAGAACGGCGCAACGGGCTTTCCTCTGCCGATTCATAATAGACAACCTTAGCTGCATCGTCATAACCGATCAGGCGGGTTACGTCCCAGTTACCTTTTGTCACCTGACGCTGCATGACCCCTGTCGGCGAATACAGGTAGATGTGTGAATAGCCATCCTGCTCGCTCACATAGGTAAACCCATTCGGATTGAAATGGATGGAAGTCAGCCATTCGGAATCTACATAGCATTTGTTTTCATCACGAAGGATCAGGCGGGATACACCGCTCTTCGGATTCACATAATACATATTGAAAAGATTCTGCTGACGGTTCAAAGTCATGACAGCCAGCTGATCGGAATTAGTCGTGAAAGTGATCCGGGGAATATAGCTGTCCGCATCCACAGGCATTTTCAATTCTTTGATATCTTTCGTTGCGACACTATACGAATGAACGCTTACCTTTGAGTTATTCTCTCCGGCTTTCGGATATTTGAAATTATAATATCCCGGATATAAACCGGTGCCATACATCTGCATGGAATATTCCGGCACTTCGCTTTCATCGAAACGGACATACGCCAGGTATTCACTGTCCGGAGACCATGCCATCAGGTTTGTAACGGCAAACTCTTCTTCATACACCCAATCAGTGATACCGTTCAGAATCTTGTTCAGTTCGCCGTCTTTAGTCACCTGCACTTCCGTATCATAGTCGAACTTGCGGATCCAAATATTGTTATCCACTACATAGGCACACATACGTCCGTCGGGCGAATAGGTCGGGATCATCTGTTTGTTCTTTGAGTCGGAAACAGGTTTGACATAGTTACGACGTACGTCATAATCGTACACCATCGCTTTGAAAGAGCGGCGGTAGATGGGTTCGGTCTCTCTCCAAACCAGAATATGATGGCCGGTACTGCTGATATCATAGCCGTCGAAATCATCAAACGTACATTCACGGGCCGTCCGGGCATTGAACAAGGTGTCCACCGGATTTCCTGTGCGATAGGAGTATTTAATGATCATACTACGGTCTTTATTCATTGCCGTATAATGTTCGCCATCCGGTAACGACCGCATTTCACCAATAGCGGTTACCTGACGGAACTTACCATCTGTAATTTCTTTTAAATCGACACGTTTGCTCCCACTCTGAGCAGATACGCTTCCAATTATCGCCAATGAAAGCAAGAAACCAACACCCAATCGTTTCATGAATACTATTATTTTATTTTGAATAGGCTGCAAAGGTAGTATTTTATCATGGTAAACCCTTAGCCGTTAAAGGTAAATTATGTACCCGACCGGAGTTTACCGGATATTTTATCGTTAAATTAACCACCGGACATTGACCATTAACCATTATAAATTACCTTTGTCGTCATGGAAAACGTAAAACCTTATAACGATTTCGGAGATTTCCTACGGAAAGTATTCCCTTATAAAGTACAGAAAATCTCCATAAATGCCGGCTTTACCTGTCCCAATCGCGACGGTTCGAAGGGATGGGGAGGTTGTACTTACTGCAATAACCAGACATTCAGTCCGGAATATTGCCATACAGAGAAGAGTGTGACCGAACAATTGGAAGAAGGTATCCGTTTCTTTTCCCGCAAATATCCGGAGATGAAGTATCTGGCCTATTTCCAGGCGTATACCAACACATATGATGAACTAAGTTCGCTGAAAGCGAAATATGAGGAGGCGTTATCTTATCCCGGTGTGGTAGGACTGATTGTTGGGACACGTCCGGACTGCATGCCGGAAGCTTTGCTGGATTATTTTACAGCCTTATCCAAAGAGAAGTTCGTAATGATAGAATACGGGCTGGAAAGTACATTGGATAAAACATTGATCCGTATCAATCGCGGACATACTTACGAAGAATCGGAAACTGCCATCCGCCGGACAGCAGAGAGAGGTATTTATACAGGAGCCCATCTGATCCTCGGGTTGCCGGGAGAAAGCCGGGAAGAAATACTGCATCATGCCGACCGGTTATCGGCATTGCCGGTCACAACCCTGAAACTGCATCAGTTGCAACTGATCCGCAACACCCGTATGGCAAAGGAATATGCCGAACATCCGGAAGAGTTCCATCTGTACACTGCCGACGAATATATCGACCTCGTGATCGACTTCATAGAAAAATTAAACCCCTCTATTGTAGTAGAGAGGTTTGTATCGCAATCCCCCAAAGAGCTTCTGATCGCTCCTGACTGGGGACTTAAAAACTTCGAATTCACAGCGAAAGTCAATAAGCGTATTGCCGAAAGAAATGCACGGCAAGGGCGGTTATTTATTCCTTTTTCTCAAGAGCCAGTTCCCCATAGAATGTGATGTTCTGTTTATTGACAGGTGTCACATTGATTGTCGCGGAGCCATTTGAAAATACCTGCACACTGAATGCAAATGTATCATCATCGCTTCGGGTACGAAACTGTATTTGAGCGGTTCCTTTCTTATTAAAAGAACATTGATAATCGGTAATTGATCCTTCGAAACGTAACCCGTCACCGCCACCATAAGGAGCCGAATATGCTCTTCCGAAATAAGGAAGACAGGAAATAACCGAGTCACCGCGCATTTCCAAAGAGTAGGGAGAAGTCAGGTTGACCGACCGTCCTCCCATGGGTATCGCACGGTCTACATCTACCGTAAACCGTTTACTATCTATTAATTCTTTTACTTCATTCGCCTTCTGCTCTTTCTTTTCTTTTTTACTTTGAGCATAAAGGGATTGCCCCGCTAACAGAAGGACAATCCCCACTAACCAAAATAACCTAACATTCTTCATAACCTTAAATACTAACACACAATTCTCCTTTATATATAAGACAATTACGAAAGCCAAAAGTTTATCCCAAACCCGTTAATTTAACACAACAAATAGTTAACAAACCATTACCTGGTGACATTTCAAAGGATCTGGTACATAAATTAATAAATGCTACTATCAATTAAAAACCAAAGCACTTGCGTATGTCCTGCAACTTTACGTAATTTGTTGACTCATTTTTTGAATCAGATTAAACAAATTTATGGAGAAAAAACATCAGTATCAGGGATTAACCAAACAAGAAGTTGAAGAAAGCAGGCGCCTTCATGGCGAAAACATCCTCACTCCTCCGGAGAAAGCCTCTCTCTGGAGCCAGTTCCTCGAAAAGTTTAATGATCCGATCATTAAGATTCTGCTGGTAGCGTGGCTGCTATCCATGATTATTGCCGGCGTACATTGTTGGGGACCGGAAGCGAAAGGTTTTACAGCCTTCCTCGAACCGATCGGCATCTTCTTTGCCATCATGCTGGCATCCTGTGTCGGTTTCTTTTTTGAAATGAAAGCCAACAAAGCGTTCGACGTATTGAATACCGTAAACGACGATACGCTCGTCAAAGTGATCCGTGAAGGAAACATTTGCCAGGTGACTAAAAAAGAAGTCGTTGTCGGTGATATTGTCGTACTGGAAACCGGGGAGGAAGTTCCTGCCGACGGCTACCTGCTGGAAGCTATCTCTCTACAGATCAACGAATCGACATTGACCGGAGAACCGATCATCAGCAAGACGACCAACGAAGCCGAGTTCGATCACGAAGCTACCTATCCTTCTAACAGGGTGATGCGCGGCACAACGGTTGTCGACGGACATGGGGTGATGAAAGTCGAGCTGGTGGGCGATGCTACCGGCTACGGGAAAGTATATGAAGGCTCGCAGATAGAAAGCGATGTGGAAACACCGTTACAGATACAGCTCAAAGGGCTTGCCGGTGTCATCAGTAAAGGGGGCTATACAGTTGCCGGACTTACTTTTGTCGCCTTACTGGCTAAATTATTGATGACTTCCGGTGATATGCCGGTGATGGATCTGATCTCACATATACTGAATATCTTTATGGTAGCAGTAACGCTGATCGTCGTATCCGTACCTGAAGGTCTGCCGATGAGTGTAACCCTAAGCCTTGCCCTAAGCATGAACCGCATGCTCAAGACAAACAACCTGGTTCGTAAGATGCATGCTTGCGAAACAATGGGGGCTACAACGGTTATTTGTACGGATAAAACAGGTACGCTGACACAAAACCAGATGCAGGTTTACCGGACAAACTTCTACAACCTCAAAGACCAGAAACTGGGAGACGACGAGTTGAGCAATCTGATCAAAGAAGGCATTTCCGTTAACTCGACTGCCTATCTCGACTTCTCGGAAGAAAAGGTGAAAACACTGGGTAACCCGACCGAAGCAGCCTTATTGCTCTGGCTGAACAGTCAGAATCAGAACTATCTGACATTACGGGAAGAAGCTCTGGTGCTGGCACAGCTTACGTTCTCTACCGAACGGAAATACATGGCCACTGTGGTGCAGTCTCCCCTGTTAGGTAAAAAAGTATTATATGTAAAAGGTGCTCCCGAAATCGTCCTAGCCAACAGCCAGCGGGTAGCAGCCGACGGTACATACAAAACGGTTGAATCTTGTAAAGCTGATATCGAGAAACAATTACTGGATTATCAGAACCAGGCGATGCGTACACTGGGCTTTGCCTACCAAATCATCGAAGGCGGGAAGGATGATGCTTATTTCGTCAACGGACGTTTGCATGGGACCGACCTGACCTATTTAGGAATCGTAGCCATCTCCGATCCTGTCCGCGCAGATGTTCCGGCAGCCGTACAAAGTTGCTTGAATGCCGGTATCGATGTCAAAATCGTCACAGGCGATACACCGGGAACTGCCCGCGAAATAGGCCGTCAGATCGGTACATGGAAACCGGAAGATACCGACCGTAACATCATTACCGGCCCGGGATTCGAAGTATTGACAGACGAAGAAGCACTCGACCGCGTTCTCGATCTGAAGATCATGTGCCGCGCCCGTCCGACCGACAAACAGCGTCTGGTACAATTACTACAGAAGAAAGGTGCTGTCGTTGCAGTAACCGGCGACGGAACGAATGATGCCCCGGCATTGAAAGCCGCTCAGGTAGGTTTGTCTATGGGTGACGGTACCTCTGTTGCCAAAGAAGCCAGCGATATAACAATCCTGGACAATTCATTCGGCAGTATTACCCGTGCTGTCATGTGGGGACGCTCCCTGTATCGTAACATACAAAAGTTCCTTCTATTCCAGCTTACCATCAACGTGGCGGCCTGCCTGATCGTATTGCTAGGCTCTCTGTTCGGGACCGAATCACCGCTTACCATCACACAGATGTTATGGGTAAACCTGATCATGGATACATTTGCCGCCGGAGCATTGGCTTCATTACCTCCCAACGAACGGGTGATGAAAGATAAACCCCGACGTAGCGGTAAAGATGGCGACTTTATCATTACCCGCCCGATGGCTTACAATATCTTCGGAGTCGGTATAGCTTTCGTTGTAATTCTGATGGGGGTATTATATTACTTCCATGCCCAGACCGGATTAACGCCGCACGACTTGTCCTGGTTCTTCAGCTTCTTCGTAATGCTTCAGTTCTGGAATATGTTCAATGCGAAAGCGTTCATGGAAGGCCGTTCCGCTTTTGCCAACCTGAAAGAGAGCAAAAGCTTCCTGTTTGTCGCCCTGTTGATCATTATCGGTCAGTATCTGATCGTTACGTTCGGCGGAGAGATGTTTAACGTAGTGCCTTTGTCCCTGAAAGACTGGGGTATCATTATCGGTTTAAGCTCTCTGGTTCTTTGGATCGGAGAGATAGCGAGAGGTATCAGCCGGTTGATCAGGAAATAGTACATAGTATTATCAGGCCGGACTCCTTACCTATAAGGATTTTCAGCCTAAAGAAAAGACTTTGCCACGGTGATGGCACAACTCTGCCATCGCTGTGGCAAGGCTCTGCCATCATTGTGGCAAAACACTTTTATCACAACGAAAAGTGAAACATATCGGCATATCGATACGACCAGCCTATACACCCTCTGTCGATTTCAGCTATGATCCGTACAAAAGCCCTAAATAACTTGTCCAACTAAATGATTATCTATACTTTTGTTGTAATAGAAATCAGAACAAAACAATATATGAAGATCACAGTAAAAAACGGAAACGAAACGATCATCGGTCTTTCCGGCCAGTTAGATACGCTTACTTCTGCTGATTTTGAAAAAGAGATCACAAAAATACTTGCAGAGGATGTACATACGGTAGTACTCGACGGAACGGAACTCACTTATATCAGTAGCGCCGGACTTCGTTTATTGCTGACCTTACAAAAAGGGATGAAAGCGAAAAACGGAACTTTCCGGCTAAGAAACCTAAAACAGGACATTATAGAAATCCTGAATATCACCGGTTTCTCTTCTTTCCTTACCATCGAATCCTAAGCGCCCCGTACCGGCAGATGATAAACACGTTACACATAAAGAACGAACTGGAACAGCTCACCCGTTTGTACGAGTTTCTAGACCTGCAAGCATCTACTTACGGGTTGGAAGAACAATTGTCGATGCAAATCAAACTGGCTCTTGAAGAAGTTGTGACCAACGTCATATTATACGCCTACCCGGATAAAAAAGATCAGGATATACGCATTGATATGAACTACAGGGATGAACTATTGACCATCGTCATTACTGACAACGGCACAGCTTTCAACCCGTTGGAAATGAAAGAGCCTGACATTAGCCTTCCTCCGGAAGAACGTCCTATCGGCGGTCTCGGTATCTATCTGGTCAAACAACTGATGACAGAAGTCATTTATACCCGTTCATCAGGAAAAAATATACTCACAATGACAAAAGACATTCACTGATATGGCAGACTTCGACATCAAAGAGATAAGCGCGCTCAAACTGAAATTACGGATCATTGAGAAAGCGACACTGGCGGGATGGATCATAATCATCCTGGGGCTTTATTATGACTGGGAGACAATTCCCGGTCTCGCGGTTGTAACAATTATCATCCTCTATATCATTAAAGGACGGTTTCGCAAACAATTGAAGCAAAAAGAATATCTGGCAAAGATCGTAGAAGAACGGACCATCGAACTCCGCATCCAGCGCGACCAGGTATTAAACGAATCCAAGAAACTTTCCGATGCCCTGGATGCATTGGCTAAAGCACAGGACGAACTTGTCCGCAAGGAAAAGCTCGCTACCGTCGGACAACTGACACAAGGACTGGTCGACCGTATCCTGAACCCGATCAATTACATCAATAACTTCGCCGGACTTTCCGCCAATTTGATCAAAGACCTGAAAGAAAACATCATGGAGGAACAGACAGTCATGTCGAAAGAAAATTATGCCGACAGCATCGAAATACTCGACATGATCAACAGTAACCTGCAAAAGATCAACGAACATGGCTGTAACACCGTGCGGATCGTGAAGGCCATGGAGGAACTGTTGAAAGACCGGAACGGCAATGTCACTTCGACCGATATCTGCGAACTCTGTAAAGTGAACGTAGACGTGATCCGCAAAGCGTTCAAAGAAGAAATTGAAAGTAAACAGATACAGATCGATATCCTGTGCCCGGCAGAACCTGCCATGGCAGAAATCGATATCGAACAGATGAACAAGGTGATGCTCAGCCTACTGAAAAACTGTATCTATGCATTGCTTAAAAAGTTACAGAAAGTAGAATTCTCCCCGGTTATCACGATCCAGGTGGAGAAAAGGCTGAACGGAACGATTTATCTCAGTATCCGTGACAACGGTATCGGCATCGAAGACAATATCAAGAATAAGATATTCGAACCGTTCTTCACTACGAAACCCACCGCCGAAGCAGCTGGTGTCGGTTTGTACCTCTGCCGGGAAGTTATCCTGAACCACCGCGGTTCCATCATCGTAAAGAGTGAGAAGGACAACTTCACTGAGTTCATGATTACTATTCCTATTTATCAAAAGAGCAACAATGAGTGATAACAGCAAACAAGAAATTGAACGTCTGAGAAAACAAGTCAGCCAACAGGAAAAGATGGCTTCACTCGGACTGTTAAGCGCAGGTATTGCACACGAGATACAAAACCCGCTCAACTTCGTAATCAACTTCAGTAAACTATCATGCAAGTTGCTGCAGGATATGGAAGAAGTGCTGGACGAGCTGAACGACAAGCTGCCCGCAGATGCCGACGAAGAACTCCGGGAAATCATGGAGGATCTGAAAGGCAATATGATCAAGATTGAAGAGAACGGCAACCGGGCATCCAGCGTGATCCGGGGTATCCTACTCTACTCCCGCGGAAAGGATGATGAATATATCCCAACCAACCTTTGCCAGCTCACGAAAGAATATGTATGGCTTTCCTACCATGCGGTGCGGGCAAACAATAAGAGTTTCAATGTTGCCATTGAAGAAGAATACGACGAAACACTCCAATTGGTCAAGGTAATCCCGCAGGATTTCAGCCGTGCAGTACTCAACCTGATGAACAATGCCTGTTACGCCGTATTCAACAAATCAAAAGGGGCGACCGAAACGCCTTACAGACCGACTATCAAAGTAAGCCTGAAAAAAGACGGGGATAAAGCCTGTCTTACCATCGAAGATAACGGCTCCGGCATCACGGAAGAAGTAAAAAAGAAACTCTATACTCCGTTCTTCACCACCAAACCATTGGGCGAAGGAACTGGTCTGGGTCTCTCCATCACTAAATCGATCATCGAACAAAAACATAACGGAACGATAGAAATGGAATCACAACCTAACGAGTTTACCCGTTTTACTATCACTATTCCGATTCAATAATTACAGAAACAATGCTGCTATGGCTATAAAAATATTAAGTGTAGACGACGAACTGGACCTGGAAATACTGTTAACCCAATATTTCCGCCGCAAGATAAAGAAAGGCGAATATGAATTCTCGTTCGCACATAACGGACTGGAAGCACTTCAGATGTTGCTTGCCAAACCGGACTTCGATGTGATTCTGAGCGATATCAATATGCCGGAAATGGACGGTCTGACCTTACTCACCAAGATCAACGAGATGCGTAACCCGGCACTCAAATGTATTATGGTATCGGCTTACGGCGATATGGAAAATATCCGAAGCGCCATGAACCAGGGTGCGTTCGACTTCACAACAAAGCCGATCAACCTGGAGGATCTGGAACGGACCATCGAGAAAGCAGCCGAACAAATCGCTTTCATCAAACAGGCCCAAAAGGAACATACACAACTGGAATCCATCCAAAACGATCTGCATGTGGCACAGGAAATACAACAAACTATTCTTCCAAAGACATTTCCTCCGTTCCCGGACCTGAAATCGTTCGACCTGTATGCCTATATGAGTGCCGCCAAATATGTGGGAGGCGATTTCTATGATTTCTTCCGCATAGGAGAAGACCGTTTGGGGTTCGTGATCGCAGATGTATCAGGCAAAGGAGTATCGGCAGCCATATTTATGGCAATCAGTCGTACGGTGATACGTGCCATTGCACTCACTGAGAACTCCGCCGCTTTGTGTATGCAACGTTCCAACAGCATTCTCTGCCAGGAAAGTGTGAATGATATGTTCGTCACTGTCTTTTACGGCATTCTGAATATCCGCACGGGAGTTGTTACTTATTGCAATGCCGGACATAATCCGCCCATCCTGATGCAGAAAGACGGTTCGGTTTCAAAAGTCCCGACTACGAACGACATGATATTGGGTGCCATGAGCGATGCCACCTATCACGAGAAAGAGTTGAAACTTGCTCCCGGTGATAATCTGTTCCTTTACACGGACGGAGTGACAGAGGCTATGAACAGAAAACATGAACTATACAGCGAACGCCGGCTACTCGATAACTGCCGGGAACTGGCGGGAAAAGAACCGAAAGAGGTAGTAGATAAGATTACCGAAACAGTAGGCGAATTTGTTGTAGACGCCGTACAATCAGATGATATAACATTACTCTCGATCTCATACAAAGGATAACAATAAAAAAGGCTGTCTTCCGACAGCCTTTTTCTATACATTATATTATATACAACTTATTTCAGCAATGAATCGCGGATAGCAGTGATGTCTGCATTGGCAGCTCTTGCATCCTGAATAGTTGCAACTTTCGTTTTCAACGGAGAAATAGTTTCACCCAGTTGTTTCAGGTCCGGATAGTAATTAGCCAGGTCGGCAACCACTTCTTCCAGCATGCTGACACGTTTTTCCATATTGGCAGAAAGACCGGCAGATGTAGCATCACCTTTTACTACCAATGTCGGATTAGCGATCAGACAGGCATATTCAGCAGAAGCAGCACCTAACATTTCAACTTCAACGTCAATTTTGTCTTCTGCAGCCATCTTTTCAATAATCTTATCTTCCTGAGATTGCAGGAATGCCTGTACCTGTTCTTTTGTTGCATCTTTCGGAGCCTGTTCTTTCAAAATATCCAGAACGAAAGAGATATTCAGGTCGGTAGCCAGTTTAGCAATTACAGCTTCAACTTCAGCAGTAGGTTGTCCCATTCCTTTCAACACGTTATAGTCAGCCATATACATACCCAATGCACGGGCTTTCTGTGTCGGTGTACTCAGTTCAGCAGCCTTGGCTGTCGGCAACATATATTTTACATCACCTACGTTTACTTTTACATCACCGCTGGTCAGACGATAAGGGATTTCAGAATCCGGCATGTCTTTCAGCAAATTGATTGTTTCTTGTTTCAACTCCTCGGTTAACAGATCTTTAGGAGCCTGACCTGCTATAACAGCAGCTTCTTCAGTTTCTTGGGCTTGTTCGTTTGATTTTTTGGCTCCGTTGCAGGAAGTCATTCCAAACACTAATGCTGCTACGGCGAGCATGCTTAATACACTCTTTTTCATATTGTATAATTTAATAATTTATTATTTTAAACCTCATCCTTCGTCCTGTTTAAAAAAACGTCCGGGAAACTCTGCGAATATAGCGATAATCGCTAATAATGCAAAGAAACCTATAACCAATAAATTAAATTTATAGGTAGAAAAATAAAATCCGCCCCAGTTTTTCTCATGACTATAGAAGGCGGCACGCCCCCAGTAGTTGTCGGGTTCCACATAAATAGTACCGACAAGCGGGTAAATACGGTTGTTCGTTTCTTTATACATGCGACGGTTTCCTGTCCCCATTACCAGGTCTTCTATCGCCATATTATGGTGCGCCTTTTTCTGTGCAGTCAGCCATTCAGAACCATTTTCACGGCTTTGTTCCCGTTGTACCTGATCCAGATAGGCCGTAAAATTATGTGCACGCTGATGCAATGCTGCCGCCGCCTTATCCAAATATGCAGAATAGTTTTCCCCTTCCGTATGTGGTTCGATACGGGCAGCACGGGCAAGCACAGCCAACTCATTTTCAACTGTTTTTCGTTTTACAGGATCATCACTGGTTGCAAGCTGTTCCGCCAGCGTCCGGACTTCCGGCAAATGTACATTCTCATAATATTGAGCCAAATACTTTTCTTTCTCAATCGGGAAATAGGTCCGGTTGTACGCATTATCACAAAACTGTTCGACCATCAAAGCCTCGAAAGCCCAGCGCGAAGGGATCAGTTCTCCGATCAACGGCACAATGTTCTCATCGGAAGCACGGGTATTCAGATCGTCGAACTTGATCACCAAGCCACAAAGCAATATCTGAGGAATCAGCAAAAGCGGAATCGTAATATAGATGGCAACTACTGAACTCATGGTTTGCGACAGAATCAGACCTGTAAGGTTCGCCAGGAAAGAAGTAGCCCACAGGATACTCCACCAGATGAAAAACATCTCTCCCCCGACCCCAATGATTACATTTCCAACAGCTATGAATAACAAGGACTGAAGTCCGGAAACGAACAGCAGATAGATCATCTTGGAAGTCAGATAACTACTACGGCTCAACCGGAGAAAATGTTCCCGCTTCAGGATCGTCCGGTCTTTTATTATCTCTTCGGCACTGATACTCAGCCCCATGAAAGTCACTACGATCACAGCCATAAAGATATAGGATACAAAATTCTTATTGGTAAGCAACTCATATTCGCCATCATCCACATAACGCGTCAGAAGTGCCACGATCAGCGCCAGCAACGGAGCCTCCAGCAAAGTGATGGCCAGGTATTGCTTGTTAGCCAGCTTCGTCCGGATATTTCTTTCCAGGAAAATCATGAATTGCCTGAACCAGGATGGTTTCTTCTGCAGATTCTCCGGCAACTCTTCTTCGCTTACCGGAGAAAAAGACGGACGTGAACGAAGATATTCTTCATGCCATTCTTCCGGAGTAAACTTACGGATATTAGTCTGGTTACCCGAATCGTCGATCTTCTTGGAATCGATGATATTCAGAATCAACTCTGGATTTACGTTACCACAGGCACTACACACACTAATATCCGGATCCGTATATTTTGCCGCTTGCTTAAAATAGGTAATAGCCTCTATCGGATTCCCGTCGTAAATGGGATACCCCCCTTTATCCAACAACCATAAACGGTCGAACAACTTGTAAATTTCAGAAGAAGGCTGATGGATATTCACTACCACGAGCTTACCACGGTGTGTCTGTTCTTTCAGAAGCATGATCACTTTCTCCGAATCCGATGATGAAAGTCCGGAAGTTGGCTCATCCAAATACAGGATAGCCGGTTCACGGATCAGTTCGAGAGCGATATTGAGACGTTTCCGTTGTCCCCCGCTGATCGTTTTACGGATAGGGGAACCGACTTCCAGGTCCTTTATTTCCTCCAGCCCCAACTCTTTCAATACGGTATCCACCCGTTCTCCGATCTCCTGATCGGAAAGACAGGCAAAACAAAGACGGGCTGTATACAGAAGATTCTGATAAACGGTCAGTTCCTCGATCAGCAAATCATCCTGCGGAACAAAACCAATCAGCCGGCGTGCTTCGGGAGAATCGAGCAGATGCCCGTTCACAGTAATTGTTCCCTGGTCCGGACGGATATTCCCATTCATAATGCCCAACAACGTAGACTTACCGACTCCGCTTCCTCCCATAATGGCAACCAGCTGCCCGGATTCCAGATTAAAAGAGAAATTATGTAGTCCGTTACGGCTGTTCTTAAAAGTAAAATCAATATCCCGTCCCGCCAGACGAACGATTTCTTTCTGCTCATTCTTGTTGAAAACAGTAAGCAGGTCGCTATAATAAACAGGCAGGAACAATGGCCCCTTGAGTACACTGCTATGCTGCCAGGCATAAAACATATCCGGTGAAAGGGGAATATCGTTCATAAAGACCTGCCCGCTTCCATGATATGTAAATATCTGCTTATCAAACCGGCGGATAAAGAACACACGGATCATTCCCTCCATGCCTTTCCGCCTGATATGGTTACCGTCAGTTTCCTCTTCACCGCTGATCGTCAATAACGACGACGATGGCTTGCCTGTGATAAAGGCCAGCGAATCATCAAATTCCTCCTGTGAAATAGCAAAGATATCCGCTACCAGACGGAAAAGAGCCATATGCTCATCCGCTTCCTTGCTGTTCGTATAGGCAAATTCAACAAAGCGGATCAACAGAAGCAACTGTTCCTCTGCCCGCAACTTCACCTTCATTTGTTCGCAGATATTCCGCACGATCTGTTCCTTGTCGAGCACAAAGAGAGAATCGTCGTACATATCGCGCAACGCATTATAAAGTTCGATATATTCTTTATGGGATCGTACCCCGAAATGACTGGACAAATACGAATGAACGGCACGACTGGCCTGCTCCCTTTCAATACGCACGGAAGAAGCAAAGATGGCAAATAGATTCAATAGTCCGTTCAGTATGGTTTCATTCATTTGCTTGGCTGTTATTTGTCTGTATAATGATAAATAAAGTTACAAATATAACAAGAATCGATAGGTTTGGCGAAAGATTCGAACAAAACATTCCAATTAAGAGTATAAAAAGAATACTCACCAGGCAAGAACATCCACCTCATCAAAAAACAAAAAGCAGCCATCCCCAAAGACAGCTGCTTTTATTTTATTGAGCCGAAAGCCGGACTTGAACCGGCGACCTACGCATTACGAATGCGTTGCTCTACCAGCTGAGCTATTTCGGCAACAAACTATATTGCTATTGTTACTTGTTTTTCAATCCGGGCACAAAGATAAAAACTCTATTCGACATCTGAAAGAAGTTTTGTCAAAAAATCATCTAAATCTGCATCCAAATCTTTCAACAACGGATCATCCGCCCGTAAAAGCTCGTCGTCAATGAAGAGAAGCTCCTCTATTACAACAAAATCCTCATCCGTCAAGCTGACAGAGAAAGGTTTCATTATATGAGGGCTGTCAAAAGCATTTTTCGCAACCAAAAGAGTCAGCACAGATTTTACGGTGTTGGCTACCTGCTTATTGAATTGTTCTTCTTCACAGGGACAACCTACCCAATCAAAAACAATTACTTTATCCAGTAATCGTTCCTCTTCGTCGTAGATTTGCAATTCCCCGCTTTCAGGATCAGCCTGGACATATAAATCGCTATAATAGCCGGTAGAATCTTCTGCAGTCAATTTGTTAATGGCAGAAGTAAATGTTGTCTCCAGGACAGACTGAATCTTTGCATTATTTGCACTCATAACTCTTTTTTTATTCTTTTTTCGAATCGTCTGTCAAAAGTAATAATAATTCGGAGAATATATGATATTATTCTCCAAATTGCATGTTAAGTTTTTTATCTGAACGTACCCGGTTACGTAACACCTCTACATAAAGCGCTAAAAGTTTGGTATTCTTGCCGTCCTCGCCTTCTCCTTTTTTAAATAACTCAGCCGATTTATTCGCCCATTCATAGGCTTCATCCAGTTTTGTTTTCATTTCATAGCCCAAAGCGATATTGGATGCAGCCTTTGCTTTTGCCTTCCAACCGCCTGACTTTTCATATAAATGCTCCCAATACTCAACCGCCTTATCCCATTTCTCGGACTGGGCATAAGCCGAAGCTTCTTTCCATTTCGTTCCCATGCCGGTATAAAACCACCGTGTCTCATTATTCCAGTGAGGGACAAAATTCGGACTGGTTTTCATTCCTATATATTCCGCAGACGCACGCAACGCGTTTTCTGAAGAAGGCAGGAACTTATCAAGAAGAATCAGATTAGGGGCCTCTTCATTAAAAAAGACACTATCGGCCACATAGACTGTAGCCAGAGGATTCGGTCTGCCGGGAAGATAACCGCGCACGACTCCCGATATCTTTACCTGAATCTCACCTCCCACATAACCTTCCGCATAAGCCATGATATTTTTCTTCGATTCGAATAACAAACGGTCGATGGAAACCACCGCGTCTGTCCCGGTTTCGTCGCACAATTCCTGCACCTGATCCTGCGTCAGTTTCTTGTCTTCATAGTAGACATCATCTTTACGAACAGCATCATGATAGAGAAGCACATCATTAAAGAAAGAGATATCAGCCATTGCTTTCCCTAAACCACTACAAGCATAGAACAAAGCACTGTCAGCCTTCACCCTGCAAGTATCCACCTTATCACCAAATAACGTGAACTCACACCCGACATCATCCGGCTGATGGACAGCATTGTTCACTACCAGGATCTTACCGACATTACCAGGAAAGGTAATCTCGGCAGGATTGTAAGTCTCTATACCCACATAATTCACTGAACTACAGGAGGCTAAAAAGCAAACACTTAACAAACAACAGGCAACTCTCATCACTCTTACTATTAAAGGAGGCGCACTGATTTGCGCCCCTAATTATACAATATCACTCACAGCCTTGAAATAGCCGATCGATTCAGCTATACCAAGGAAAGGATCTTTCATATCCTTTTCATATTCAAGACTACACATTCCGGTATAGTTCACTTCACGCATCATCTTCATCAATGCCGGGAAGTCTATTTTACCCCGTCCGATTTCGATACCGACACCCGCTTTCGAAGCATCCGTCACATCTTTGATATGCATGTCAAACACACGAGTATGATACTTCTTCAAATCCGTCACCGGATTGCATCCGTTACGCAGGTCGTGACCGATATCCAGGCACATTCCGATACGCGGATCCAGATCTTTCGTATGTTCCCAGACATCTGTCGCATCCGGATACGTTTTAATATCGGGACCATGCAGATGGATCGCATAATTAAAGTCGTATTCCTTTACTTTCTTGTCCACATAAGGAAGCAATTCGTAATTGGGAACGCCCACAATCAGTTTTACACCTACGCGTTTCGCATACTCGAAAGCACGGTCTATTTCCGCTTCACTCTTCATATATATAGGACCAACGGCATAACCTGTTACCTTATGGGCAGCGCATTTATCATGAAATGCTTTAATCTGTTCATCGGTGCTATCCATCGGCAAGTGGAAATCCTTGATGCAAAGATAATGAATATCGAGTCTCTGCAATGTCTTCAAAGTGGTATCCAGGTCAAAATTAACAAATGTATAGCCTGCCATACCCAAACGCCAAGGATTAATCGACTTTGCCGCTTTAGGAATGATCCGGTCCGGCAAACCGGCTTTTACTACCCCTGCCGATCCTAACAATAAAGCGCCGGCAAGCCCTTGTCTAAAAAATTTTCTTCTAGAATTCTCCATGGTATATAATAATGTATATAAAATATGTTACGGTTTCTTCAAGGGCAGCACTACAATAAAGGTAGATCCCTCACCAAACCGGGAAGAAACGCTGATTGTTCCTCCCATCTGAGAAATAAGTCCTTTACAAATTGCTAACCCCAGTCCTACCCCTTTGCTCCAGTCATTCAGCTGGACGAAACGGCTGAATATCTTTTCCAACTTATCTTCGGGAATACCTTCACCCGAATCTTCCACAGAAAAGACGACATCCGTCTCCGTCACCTCATAACCCAAACGGATAAAACCTTTTTCCGTATGCTTGATTGCATTGGTCAGCAAGTTAGTAAGAATTTGCGTAAGACGGTTACGATCGGTATAAAAAAGTTGTTGGGGACTATTATTTAGTTGTAGTTCCACTCCTTCCGGTATGCGTAGCAGGATGACATTGTAAATTTCTTTCATCAAGACAGAAAGCTCACAATCAGCGTAATGAAGCGCCATTGTATTCGATTCGATCTTTGACAGATCCAGTACATCCGTGATCAGCCGTTGGAGCAATTCATTATTACTTTGAATAATATTGGCATATTCCTGGCGGGTTTCGACATCCTCCTCATCGACCAGCACCTGGGAAAAACCGACAATAGCATTCAGCGGTGTCCGTATCTCATGATTCATGTTCGCCAGGAAAGCCGACTTCAAATGATCCGCTTCTTCAGCCTTCTCCTTAGCCAGTTTCAGTTGCTGTCCATACCGGTGACGGCTATAAGAAATATATCCCAACAAACAACACAAAACGAACAAAAATATAACTCCTCCTCCCATTAATAACAAATGGGAATGTGTCTGCGAAACCTCCAGGTCCATTTGCTTATTCTTCAACTCCAGCTTGTCCACTTCATGCTGTGTTTTCATTTCTGCCAGCTCATTGTAAAAATGAACTTTCGACAAAGAATCATTCAGAGCAGCATACTCTTTATAAGCCAACGAAGCACTCTTGTTTCTTCCGGCATCCAACAGGACATCTGCCTTATCTTTTAACATTTCAAGATAAAGAGACATTGAGTTTCTCATGCGCCAGACAGGCAATAACGAATCGTAAATGGCTAAAGCTTTATCATATTCTTTATTCTGTTTATAATAAGCCGCATAAATTGTCTTCAATTCGCTCCCGTAGTTATACATTTCATATTTATTCAGAAGAGCCTGAGCTTTTTGCAGATGCACCAAAGCTTCCCGAAACTCTTTCCTGTCTATATAGGCTAAAGCATAATGCCTGTGTACCACATACTCCAGGTAGTAAATTGGCATCTCTTCGTCCAGCCAGGTTATCTTCCTGTCCTTGCATATCTTTACATAATCATCCAAACGCCTGGTGTATTTCATTTTCAAGTCCGAAGTATGCGCCTTGTTCATCAACTGCCGGATAATATTAATACGTTTAATCAAAGGAGCATTCCTCATCTCCATGCTTTTCAGGACTTCCTCATATAAAGCGACGCCCTCTTCACCTAAGTTATTGGATAAATAAAAGTCAGCCAGTGCCTGATTTGCCATCTCCAGTCCTTCCGGAAATTTTAAGTTCTCAGCTTCCTGCTTCAAACCGGTAACATATTTCAGTGCTTCTTCATTCTTTTTTGAACGGGTCAGCACATAAATGTACCATGCCTTCATCCGGAAATACTCGACATACCGCTTTTGTTCATTAAAAAGAGGCAATGCCTTTTGCATCCAGAAATACATACTATCCGGATTTTTAGAGAAATAATACCGAACATAACAGAACATGGCACTTGCTTCATGATAACGATCCTTCTCATTCCGTGATCGTTCCAGCAACTGCGTAGTATAGTCAAAACCTTTTTGTTGCTGCACATGTGCCTGTGCCAGAATAAACAGCGAATCCAACGACAATGTCGTATCCTTGCTTTCGGTACCATATAAAGTTAAAGGGAGACCCAATCCCCACAATAAACAAGAAAAGATCAGCAACCAACTTTTCACTTCCCCCATTTTTTATAGCTCTTGCATATATTTCAATGGCTGCAAGTTAGCAAAAAAAGAACTCTGTTGTTCTTTTACGTCACAAAATAAAACAAAAACATCCATATTTGTCCAAACAGAGACAAACATGGATGTTTTTTATGTGTAAAGGTACCTTCCTTATTTCGTCAATGCAGCAATGCTCTCCTCTATCGATTTGATCTTGCTTTCGGCATCGGCTTGTTTCTTACGTTCCATATCGATTACCTTAGCCGGGGCTTTGCTTACAAAGCTTTCGTTGCTCAGTTTCTTTATAACGGAAGCGAGGAAGCCCTGCTGATATTTCAGTTCTTCACGCAATTTAGCCAACTCTTCTTCCACATTGATCATACTGCCCAGAGGAACAGCATATTCCGTGGTACGAACCAGGAAGGATACAGCACCGGCAGCCTTATCGTCAGTCTTTGTTATCTCTGACAGGTTACACATCTTAGCGATTACCGGATTGAAAGCATCGTTATGATCGCCCAATACCTGTAAAGTCAATTCTTCCTTATTCGGAATATTCTTCTGCAGACGGATCGTACGGACACCGCTCACAATCTCTTTCACGATCTCGAATGATTCCAGATAAGCAGCATCCACCGGCGTAACTTCAGGCATTAATGCAACCATCAGACTTTCTCCTTCTTTACGCGGTTCGAGAGCCTGCCATAATTCTTCCGTAATAAACGGCATGAACGGATGGAGCAGACGAAGCAACGCGTCGAAGAAACCGAGTGTTGCCTGATAAGTCACCTTATCGATCGGCAGTTGATAGCCCGGCTTGATCATTTCCAGATACCAGGAAGAGAATTCATCCCAGAACAGTTTATAGATAACCATCATCGCTTCGCTCAGACGGTATTTGCTGAACAGATCGTCTACCTCAGCAATCGTCTTATCCAACTGCATCTTGAACCATTTGACAGCAGTAGCCGATGCTTCCGGCTGTGCAATCGTATCGTCGACCGTCCAACCTTTGATCAGACGGAAGGCATTCCATATCTTGTTATTGAAATTACGTCCCTGTTCGCACAAAGCTTCGTCGAAAGGAATATCGTTTCCGGCAGGTGCTGCCATCATCAATCCCATACGAACGCCGTCGGCTCCGTACTGTTCGATCAGCAATAACGGATCGGGAGAGTTTCCTAATGACTTCGACATCTTACGTCCGAGTTTATCGCGAACGATACCGGTAAAGTAAACATTCTTGAACGGCATATCGCCTCTGTATTCGTAACCTGCCATAATCATACGGGCTACCCAGAAGAAGATGATATCCGGCCCTGTTACCAGATCGCTGGTAGGATAGTAATAGTTGATCTCTTCGTTATCCGGGTTATTGATGCCGTCGAATAGAGAGATCGGCCATAACCAGGAAGAGAACCAGGTATCCAGACAGTCGTCGTCCTGACGAAGATCGGCCATTGTCAGTGCCGGATTCTTTTGTTTCGCCAGTTCCAATGCCTTTTCAGGTGTTTCGGCTACCACATAACCGCCTTCCGGCAGATAATAAGCCGGGATACGATGTCCCCACCACAACTGACGGCTGATGCACCAGTCCTTGATGTTCTCCATCCAGTGACGGTATGTATTCTTGAACTTAGGCGGATAGAACTTCAGGTCGTCATTCATAACCGGAGTCAAAGCGATCTGTGCCAGGTGTTCCATCTTCAGGAACCATTGCATAGACAATTTCGGTTCGATAGGCACATTGGTACGTTCCGAATAACCTACCTTATTTTCGTATGCTTCTACCTTTTCCAACAGGCCGGCAGCTTCCAGGTCTTTTTCGATCTGTGTACGAACATCGAAACGATCCATACCGATATACAAGCCGGCGGCTTCGCTCAGTGTTCCGTTATCGTTGAAGATATCGATGGAAGGCAAGTTATATTTCTCGCCCAGCATATAGTCGTTTACGTCATGGGCCGGAGTTACTTTCAGGCAACCTGTACCGAATTCGATATCTACATAATCGTCCTCGATAACCGGGATCACACGGTTTACCAGCGGAACGATCACTTTCTTACCTTTCAGGTGCTGGTTCTTCGGGTCGTTCGGATTGATACACATGGCGGTATCCCCCATGATCGTTTCCGGACGGGTAGTTGCAACAACGGCGTAACCGTCTTCCCCTTCGATTTTATAACGGAGGTAAAACAGTTTGCTATGTTCTTCTTTATAAATTACTTCTTCATCAGAAAGAGCAGTCAGGGCCTTCGGGTCCCAGTTTACCATACGCACGCCACGATAGATCAGGCCTTTGTCGAACAGGTCGACAAAAACTTTCAATACGCTTTCCGAACGTTTTTCGTCCATCGTAAAAGCCGTACGGTCCCAATCGCAGGATGCACCCAGTTTACGTAACTGTTTCAGGATGATACCTCCGTGTTCTTCTTTCCATTCCCAGGCATGTTTCAGGAATTCATCGCGGGTCAGGTCGGTCTTTTTGATTCCCTGCTGTGCCAGTCTGTTCACCACCTTTGCCTCGGTAGCGATAGATGCGTGGTCGGTACCCGGTACCCAGCAAGCATTCTTACCCAACATACGGGCACGACGGATCAAGATATCCTGAATGGTATTGTTAAGCATGTGTCCCATGTGAAGTACGCCGGTGACGTTAGGAGGCGGAATGACGATTGTGTACGGTTCGCGACCGTCCGGTTTCGACTTGAAAAAGCCGTTATCCAACCAATACTGATACCACTTTCCCTCTACTTCTGCGGGATTGTACTTACTTGCAATTTCCATATTGTTTTATTCAAATTATATCTATGTTCAATACAGACAAAAAAGTCCGTCATTTTTCAGACGCAAAAGTACAAAAATAATAGTAATATAGATAAGCCCGTAAATGCTAAATTTTATATTTCCTCACATTCAGAATTAATCATTAATGCTAATTCCGAACTGCATCTGTTATTTTTCTTGCTATTTACAAGAGGTCTCCCTATCTACTTATTATTTCTCTCCGAACTTCTCCTGTTGGATTTCAACATCCTCCAGGTCTTTTTCAGATATTATTTTCTGCAATCGTAATATTTCCTTTTTCATCATCTGTACATCTGAACCTTCCGGGATCTTAGTATTTGTCACATCTTTGCTTGCTACTTTCATCGATATAAGTTCAGAAGGTTTATAAATAAACTTCATTGAGGGTTGTACGGATTCAACTTCCAACTCTCCGGGCTCGATAGCATTCACTCCGTCACCAAAGATTTCCGCTTTTATCCGTATTTTCCCGGGACGTATTGTGGTACGCAACAAGATAGGTGCACTCCCCCAATTAGCCCGAACAGGATTGACTCCAATAGATTCATCCTCCAATAAAAGCCCTTCACCTTCTATTGAAAAACGGACAGCAAAGTTGTTCAATCTGTTCACTATGCCATTATGATCCACTATTTCCGCAACAACAACAGCAATATCCGATCCATCCGATATTAGAGGAACACCGTCATTATCCATCCGCAATCTTATTTTCATAGGCTTACGCGAAGGAGAACGTTTGTAAGTAGCCACAACCTTTCCGTCAATCAATCCCTCTGCCAGTAGATAAACATCTTTTTGTTTTCCAGCCCGCGATAGCGCTTTAGTATCCATAAAATCAAATACATTCTTGAAAGTAATAATGGGTGACGGCATTTTTAAAGAAGAGGAAGATCTCTTCCACACATATTGCTTCCCCCCTTCATAAACAGTCAGTCGCACCTCTTCACAATTAGAATATACAGTCACATCAGCCGGAGAAAAAGGAGTCATCTGATGGGCTATATAAACCATTGGCCCACTTTCAACGGGAGAAGAGTCATTCATTATATTCGGACGTTGGGATTTAAACATGTAATAAGCAGTTTTAGGTTGCCTGTAAGCATCCATTATCCCTCCATAAAAAGCGATCGGATGACATCCACGCTGATGATCAAATGAATGCCAAAGAGTTCCTCCCAAATGATTACTCTCCGCACGACAAAGTGCTTCTATCGTAGTAAAACGTGAAGAATAATAAGGAGCAGCATAATGTTCTGCTTGTACCAGCATCGGCACTTCTCCCCAAGATCTACAAACACGACTTGAAGAATTGTTGGCACTCCAGTCATCCACATTATCACCGAATTCACGTGTAAAATAAACTTTCGACGGATCAGCCTTATCCACACTGACACTACTTTTTTGCGGACTTATGCTTAGCGGATGAGTATAGACCACGGGAAAATATTCACTTCCTTTTGAACCCGGATCAATAGCAGAATAAGCATTTGGAGTACGCATTTCTTCATCCACACACTTTTTGGCTTGCAAAGCGAATTCCAAAGGAAAACCTGTCTCATTAAGTACCGGTTCCCAGAAAAGTAAAGAAGGACGATTTCGATCCCTACGAACCATATTCCGAATATCATCATATACACGCTCCACAAAGATAGAATCCTTATTATAAAATTGCCACCCAGGAGTCGCCTCAATATAGAACAGACCTAATTCATCACAAGCATCTATAAAGGCTGGATCTTGCGGATAATGGGCAGCCCGAATCACTGTCATACCTGCATCTCTCAACCGAAAAGCATCTCGCCAATGTAACGAATTAGGCAAAGCATTCCCAATCACGGCAAAATCCTGATGACGATTTCCGCCAATCAACTTTCGGTGATAAGGTTTGCCATTTAGCCACAAGCCCTCAACACCTTTCATTTCGATACAACGAACCCCTATTCGTTGCTTATAACCATCTATCACCACCCCCTTTTCATCTTTCACATAAACGTTGAGCCAATAAAGGGATGGAGATTCGGGAGACCATAAAGAGGGATTCCTTACCTGCAAATTCGACTGAACCACGATCGCTTCTCCCGAACTCACTCGATAAGCATTCTTTCCGGTAGCAACCACTGTACCCTCTCTATCCGTCAATGCATAAGAAACCATCCCCTTCCGAAGTTGTTTATATTCATTTCTCAAATGAAGCCTAATATCCACTTTCGCTTTTTCTTCATTTACCTCCGGATAAGAAATAAAGATACCTCCGCCACCTTTTTCTTTTTCATAATTCGGATCAGTAATAAACAATTTATCATGTGTTATAAGCCAACAATCCCTATATATACCTCCAAAATAAGAAAAATCAAGTGCACGCTGCGGTTTTCCGGGAGGATAAGACGAGTCATCACTATTATCAGCACATACGGCTATCACATTCTCTGCCCCATACTTCAACCAAGAACTTAAATCTGCAATGACAGGCAAATATCCTCCATAATGCTTTTTGATCAATTGACCATTTATCCAAACTTCAGATTTTCCCATAATCCCTTCAAAATGGATCATTACTTTTTTATTTCTCCATTCTGCATCAACCAAAAAATGTTTGCGATACCAAACCTTTCCCTGATAATTGATATTTCCACTTGCTTCTTCTGGCAACAGTTCTATTCCATTAGGCAAAGAAACGACCGCCCAAGTAGAATCCACCAATTCTAGAGCACCTCCATTGGCTATATCTCCTTTATGAAAGCGCCAAGCAACGTTCATATTATATACACACCTACCACTATTAGTCAACTCATAAAATCCGGCAGTTGAAAATCGAGATTCGCTTCCTTTCCCCCAGTTAATACCCGTCAGCAGACACAATAATACTATAACTATCGATCTCATTTTTTTACTTTATGATTAAAAAAACATCCCGGATCCTATCAACGAATTCCGGGACATTTTTATTTCAATTCAATCAAATTACCAATTGGGATTTTGTGTCAAATTTTCATTCAAATCACGGGCATCTTGAGGCACAGGCCACAGATACATGTGATCTTTCCACACTCTTGTTTCCATGAAGATATTCTCCCGCTTACCGGATTCTGTCATTTTAGCAAAACCATAGGCATCGCCTCCTCTTACCTTATCACAAATTTTCCAACGGATAATATCATAATAGCGCAATCCTTCCATAGCAAATTCCACACGACGCTCATGGCGCAATTTGTCACGCAAATCACTCTGATTCGTTACTTGTACATTTTTCGGCAACCTTGCCCTATCACGCACATCATTAATTAAAGCAACCGCCTCATCCAAATTTTCATTTTTCTCAATCAAAGCTTCAGAACGCATCAATAACACATCTGCATACCGAATTATGCTCAGATTCTTACCACCTAAAGTACGGTCGGCCTCTTCACCTTCCAAATCGACATATTTCGTAACCAAGAAGCCAGTATAAGAAGGATTTTTCTGGATATAATCTTTACTGTTCGGATCTTCTACACCAAATACAGATCTAACCGTCCCATTCGCTTTCCACTCCCAGCCTGGAGTTATAATAGTAGACTTCAAACGGGGATCCCGATATTCATATTCTCCATATCCACCATTTGCCGATACCTCTTCTCTCATTTGCACATACTTACAGTCCAATCTTTCACACTCACTTGTTGCATGACCACCCAAACATTCATACTCATCTACCAGACTTTGCAGAGGGCGTAGACCAGTCCAACCCAAATATACAGAAGATGCGGGTGACAAATTACGATTTAATGCATGTACCTTCAATGGAGCCGAATATTGTTTCTCAAAAATAATTTCATTATTGTTTCCATCAGCCTGCGGGCGGAACAATTCTTCATAACTATTCTTGTCCGCATTTCCATCAAATGCGCGGTATAAGCCATAATTACCAGAATCGATAATCGCCTTCGTATATTCCAAAACTTTATCGTAGTTCTTTTCATGCAAATAAATTCTAGCCAAGAAAGCTTTCACAACATTCTCATTGACACGTCCTGTTTCAGACGAAGTATCTTTCTGAATATCAACCAGGACTTCATTCAATTCTGTCAAAATAAAATTCAACACCTCTTCACGTGGCTGACGAGAGGTCTGTCTGGATTCATCAATTGTCAAAACTTTCGTTACTAACGGAATATCACCAAAGTAGAATAACATATCGTAATACAAGAAAGCACGAATAAAACGAACTTCTGCCCGCATGTGATCATACTGTTCCGAACTTACGGATTCTTTCGCTTTCTCCAATCCTTCCAATACATAATTCAAATTAGCGATCTCAGAATATTTCCATTCATTTTTCACTTTTCCGGTATAAGCCGTCATGGAACCGTCCGCCATCACTGCATTCCCGCTCCAAATAGCATTATCTGTAAATCCATCCCGGAAAACAAGAAGATTATCCCCATCATCATTATACAGATGGACATAACAATTATCCACCATCATTTTTGCCTGGCTTTCATCTTTCCACCAATCATCTTCCGTTATTTGATCAAGAGGAGGCGTGGTCAAAAAATCATCACAACCTGTCAAAACAATCATCCCCAGCAATATCAGATAATATTTTATATTTTTCATGACTGTACTTTATTAAAATTGAACATTCAAACCAAAAGAATAGGTTCTTGACAAAGGATATGTATACGCATTGGATGTTTCCGGATCATAGCCCGGAACAAAATTATCAATCGTAAACAAATTAGAAGCTGAGAAAAACAGACGCAAATTAGAAAAGCCTGAATTCTTCAACAAATCATTAGAGAAATTATATCCCACTTGCAAATTTTTCATACGAAAATACCCTGCATTGATTTTCCAAAAATCCGATTTTTCATAATTGAAAGAAGCTTGATCGGAAGTCAAAATACGCGGATATTCAGCATCTCGATTATCCTCTCTCCAATAATCCAACTGGTGCACAAACACCGGGCCTCCTCCTCCATCGCTTAACGGCTGGATACCAGGACCACTCATAATATAATCCTTCTTCCCAATACCTTGAAACAACATACTTATATCAAAGCCTTTCCAAGCAGCATTCAAACGCAAGCCATACAAATAATGCGGATTAGGATCACCTATAACAACACGGTCATCTCCATCGATCTTGTCATCATTATTCTGATTCTTATATTTGATATCTCCCGGTTTATTTTTCACATTTTGGAATGGAGAATTTGCAATATCTTCTTCCGACTCGAAAAAACCCAATGCTTCATATCCATAAATAGATTTCATCGGCAGTCCTTCAGCCGTATAACCATCTTTCCAAGGACCTGTTCCTGCCAAATCCAAAACTTTATTCTTATTATTTGAAAGATTGGCTTGGATAGAGTAACTTACTTCACCGACTTTATCGTTCCAACTTAATTCCATTTCCCAACCACGATTCTCTACTTCTCCGATATTCACATTCGGTTTTCCAAAACCATATTCCATCGGGACAGGTAAACCGATCAAAATTTCATTCGTATTCTTGATATAATAATCGAATGTAACTCCCAAGCGATTTTTCAAAAAATAAGCATCAGTTCCCACATCGAACATGGTCGTTTTTTCCCAACCCAAATCGGTATTACCCAACGTTTTCAAATAGGCAGTCTGTACATAAGAGTTATTCAATGCGACTCCTCCCATCGCTATCGTTGTATAACTCGGATACAATCCTAATCCGGAAGAAGCTCCGGTTTTACCCCATGAAGCACGAATTTTCATATCATCCAGAAATGAAGAGGTCACCCCCATGAAGTTTTCCCCTGAAATACGCCATGCAGCTGAAACAGAAGGGAAAGTTGACCAACGATGGCCACTGGCAAAACGAGAAGAACCATCAGAACGCACCTTCAAAGACAATAAATATTTACCCGCATAATCATAATTCATACTTCCGATAAAAGAAGCAATTGCCCAATGTTCTGCATTCCCATCATTACTCCAATTATCTTTAGATCCTCCAGTCAAAACATGTACGATATCCGTCGGATAACCATCCCGATAAGCATTGATCCAATCATAACGCTGATTTTCCTGCTGATAACCGGCTAAAACATCAATAGAATGTTTTCCAAATGTTTTCTGATAAGTCAACAACGCCTGCAAATTATAATATGCAGTAGAAGTACGTTCTTCTTTCATTGAATTGATCCCCTTGGTAGTCACCTCCTGTGTGAAAAAATCCGTAAAAGAAATTTCACGCCCAAACGTCGAAGTCTTACCAAAGATATAATTTACATTGGCTAGTCCGGTCAACTTCAAACCGTCAATAAACTCATAACTCATCTTAAAAATACCGGAAGCATCATGTTTATCCCACAAATCATGCCCAAACTCATGTATATAAGCAATCGGATTTATAATTGCTTTCGGATTATATCCATAACTTCCATCAGTATAGTAAGCGATGTTGGTCGGATTCATTTTATATACATCTATAATATTGTTATCCATTGAGATAACTTCATCTTTCTTACGTAGAATATATCTCATATCAAAAGATATATTAAACTTGTTCGTTACCTGAACATCCACATTTGAACGCACGTTGAACACATCATGTTCTACTTCAGGAATCACACCTGTCTGATGGTCAAAACCTCCACTCAAATAATATTTTACACTTTCTGTTCCACCAGTTGCTGCAATCGAATGGCGGGTTGTAATACTATTCTGAAACATCAAATCCAACCAATTGGTATTTGGATAACGGTTCGGATCTTCGCCACTTGCAAATTTTCTTATATCATCTTCTGAATAGACATCACTACGTCCTATATTACGCTGAGATTCATTATAAATTCTAGCATATTCGGCAGATCCCACCATTTCCGGCATATCAGTCGGAGTATTTACACCGACATATCCATTATAGCGAAAAGTAGGTTTTCCCAGTTGCCCACGTTTTGTTGTTACCAAAATAACGCCATGAGCTGCCCGAGAACCATAAATAGCAGCAGATGCAGCATCTTTCAAAACAGTTACACTTTCTATATCTTCTACATTCAAATAATTAAATTCACTCGGAACTCCATCCACTAATAAAAGAGGAGATCCGCTTTCATTCAAAGATGTAGCCCCGCGTAACTGCATGGATGAAGCGCTACCCGGACGACCTGATTGTACGATACTCAAGCCAGGAACGGCTCCCTGCAAAGCATCTGTAATCGTTTGAGACGGTTTATTAGTCAAAACATCTGCTTTAACAGCAGTTACTGCTGTAGTCAGATTTCCTTTTTTCACAGTACCATATCCGACAACGACGACTTCTTCCAAACTTTGCAAATCTTCTTTCAGAGTAATCGTCCAGTTTTTCCTTCCTTTCACCGGAACTTGTTGCTCCACATAGCCAATGTAAGAGATCACTAAAGATGCATTCTCCGAAGGTATTTCCAATGAGAATTTTCCATTGATATCTGTCACCGTACCGATTGTTGTTCCTTTCACAAACACATTCGCTCCAATTATCAACGTCCCTGCCTCGTCTGTAATAATTCCCTGGATAACTTTTCCTGATTGCTGAGCGACAGTCTCTCCCTGTATCTTCACCCGTTTTGTCAACACGATATAATCGTCTTCGAAAACGTATGACACACCCGAGTTCTTAAAAATACGGTTCAAGCAATCGGCTACAGCATTTTCGCCTTCATTCAATGAAACTGTTTTATTTACGTCAATTTCTCCCTTATTATAGACAAACAGATAGTCGGTCTCCTTTTCAACCTGATTGATAAAAGTCCCGATTGTCATACGACCGTTTGCGATGTTTACTTTTGCCGTCTGCGAATTTACATTCGACGCATAAGATGCAAACAAGCAGACAAACAAGAACAATGTTGAAATTCTCATAATATTAAAAAACTTCTTAAAGTGTTTTCTTTGAAATAATAAGATTGACAAAGCATATTTTTCCATACCTTTGTATAATTAAATGTTTAATACTTTTTCGACTAAGAGTGTTAGATGTATTGCTGACAGGTGGTGGAACACCTGTCAGCTCTTTATTTATAAAAAGATTTCTTATTTTTAAACCATAGGCATATTATTTTTAAGGTTACACATACTTTCCTGTATTTATATAGTTAACTCCTCCATATGGAAATTTGGAAATTATTTATTGCAAAAGAATCTGATTACGATCATCGTCTTTGGTGTAAGTGAACGGATATACTATTTGCAACTTTTTCAAAACACTTTCTACCCCATCCCTTTGTCGAAATTTCCCCGTATAGCGGAAATTACCGAGTTTTGTATCCTTCACAATAATTGAGACATCATAGTAAAGCTCTAATTTCTTTATAATATCAGTTAATAGCATATCATCAAAAATGAATACGCCATCCCTCCAAGACATAAAATCAGTATTAGTAAATAAAGAAATTTCCGATGAATGATCGGACACAACTATTTGTTGCTGCGGACGTAGTGCATAATTACGACTCCTATCATTTACACAGGATACAGAAACGCTTCCTTCAAGTAAGGACGTTACAAAATACATTTCAGAATCATATGCACTCACATTGAATTTTGTTCCAGTCACTTTTATATCCATCTTATTCGTTTTTACGATAAAAGGACTTCCCGTATCCTTTTCGACCTCAAAGAAAGCTTCCCCATTCAGTTCGACTTCCCGTTGTTTCAAATCGAAATGTTCAGGGTAACGTAATCTGGAATTAGCATTCAGCCAGACTTCCGTACCATCAGCTAACAAAACTTTCGCCCGCTGTCCTGCTGGCGTTGAAAATTCCTGATAACGAACCAATTCATCCTTCATATTCCCCGTATATGTCATCAATAAATAAGTCGACAAGACAGAAAAAATCATTATGGCTGCGTAACTAGCAATCTTCCTGAAACCTAAAAAGAACGTACGCTTTCTTCGTAAACTGACAAATGAACGATACTGCATATCGGAAGCCATACGATCTTCCTTAGCCATAGAAACAAGTGCTGATAAATTTTGCATATCAGCAGCTTCCTTCCTGTCACCGACATCTTCTTTCAATCGACGGAAAAGAGTTTGCTTTTCTTCAGACGAGATATTTCCCGTCAAATACTTTGATAATAAATCCAACATATTTCTTCCTTATATATAAGTTAAACTCTTATCTCTGGAAAGACCACTATAAGCCAATCAGAAATAAATATTATTTAACAAGGAATAATAATAGGGGCAGATAATTTTTTAGTTCAACACGTAGTTTCTTTAAAGCTGTGACTATATGATTTTCAACAGTATTTACAGAAATACCCAATTCTTCCGATATTTCTTTATACTTCAATCCTTCTATACGACTTTTAATAAAGACTTCCCGGCAACGCTCCGGCAGGGCATCAAGAGCCCGTTTTATGGCTTCCTGCAATTCCGTTTCCGATTGATAAGAATAATCCAACGATTCCAAGGCATACAGTTTGAAACTTAGCTCTTCCTTCATCTGAAGATTATATTCTTCCTCTATCAGTTTGTGTCGCAGAAAACTAAGGCACTTATTCTTAACAAGGGTAAATAAATAGGTGGTTAATGTATAAGTAATTTCAAGTTCATCTTTTTTTTCCCAAAGCACCAAAAAAACATCCTGTACTATATTCTCGGCGTCTTCATCTGCCAAAACATAGTTTTTGGCAAATCCAAACATCTTCGGATAGTACAACTTATATATCCTTTCAAAATCACTTTGAATATAATTCATATTTATATACTTATTCCCTATTAGCAAAAGTAATATATTATTTCAACTTTTAAGCAATCGGATAAAATTAATGTATTTTCTCTTCTAATAAGACATCACAACAAGAACTTCCCCAATAACACATAAACATCTATATGTAATAAATAAAAATAAAATGAAAGCATATACGCTTTTCACATAACTATCCTAACTGACAAAACATCTCTACCAGCCATTTATCAGTTCGTTTACAGTAATTTTTCGAGATAAAGTCCGTCCTAATAAATATTACCTGCCGGGAAACCAACACTCAAGTCCGAGATAATTGTTATAAAGTCCGAGACAGTTGGGATTAGCTGCCGGGTAATGGAAAGAAGTCCGGCAGATAAATGATTTTCTGAAGATGAAACCTCAAAAACAACCATAGATTGTAAAAAAAAGGAACTTATTCTCTCTGGAAGCATTTACAGAAAACACTTTTTCCACCTAACATTTTTATGCAGAAAGAAGTCGGAAAATATCCCCTTTCTCATTTACCATCCGGATAATCTCTAACAAAAAAGCAGCATGCTACCTTTTCTGCCTTTTTTCTTTCTAAATATCATTCAACAACTATAACTTCACAGCATTATTCAAAACAGATTGAGCAACCAGCCGTCTATACAACATTCTCAAAGAGATTAATTATCAAAATGACATTTTGACAATTCGTATATTGCATCAATAGACGCTACAAGCGAAAACAAAATAGAAATATCCTTTACGGAGCGAAAAGGACAGGAACAATAACCTGGGTCGTATCCACCTTCCAGTCCGGACCTTTTTCGATCAGGCGAAGCGCTTCCTTGTCTGCTGATGCGCACAGGCTTCGTTTGACTTCCAGATCGACCGGACGGCCTTTTTCATTGATATGGAATGCAACAACGACAGTTCCGGTCACCCCTTTACAGGTTGAGTCCTGCGGGTGAATCAATTCTTTACGCAAATATTCTTCATAGGCTTTATAGCCTATAACAGGTTCCGGCCGGTGTATCGGGGCACGAGCCATAGTTGCATCCATCGCGACTTCTTCTTCCGCCACGATCATTTCTGCTACATCGGCATCATCTTCAACGATAGACAAGACTTCAGCACTCGCAGGAGCAGCAGCCAAAGGGGCCGGCGTAGGTGTTGCCTGCCGCATTCTAGCTTCGGGCTTTTTTGCAGCTACCGGTGCTTGTTTTTGCATTGTTTCCGTTTCTTCCTGTAATTCAGGGGTAACAGCTGCCTGGGCGATCGCCGGTTCAGGAGGTGGCGGCGGTGTCACAGCTTTTTCCTGTATAACCATCGACTGTAACTCTTTCGGCATAGCGGCATCTCTGTTGAACCAAAAGTAACTGCCAAATCCCAGACAGATCAACAAGCTGGCAGCAATACTCCATTTCGCGATCTGATCTCTTTGAGAACGGGTACGGCGGGAGATACGGCGGCGCATTGCTTCGATACTTTCCACATGGTTGCCCTCCACTGTCTGAAAACCATCCAGTGCGTCGGCCAGGAAAGGATCTTTCATCGCCTCTTTTTCCAGACGATGGGCTTCCTTGCCTTTTCGTGAACCTTGTATGTATTGCAACAGATTTCTCATTGCGCCATTCTCTTTTCAATACAACTTTTCAGATTGCGTTTGCCATTCTGAATATAACTTTTTACGCTTTTGAGCTGATACCCGGTCTGCTCTACGATATCGACGTACGACATTTCTTCCATAAAAAAAGACAGGATACAACGTTGCTGAGGTTCGGGCAGCATCTCCAGACAGTGCATGAGAGCTACCGTACGGGTATCGTCACTCGTTTCTTCTTTATCTAATAGATGCAATAAATCGTACGATTCCACAAATTGCCGGTCGAAATCGGTTGCTATCTCGGGATTTTCTTTTCGTAACAACTGGAAGCAATGGTTTTTTGCCACACTGTAAATCCAGGTTCTGAACTCCCGTATCTCGTAACGCGAAAGCTTCGGCAGCAAGTCTTCGAACAATTGCATGACAGCATCCTGTGCTTTCTCTTCTTCCTGCAAATATTTCAGACACAACCCGTATAGCAATGGGATATAGCGATTATACAGTTCACCGAAATAATCGCTTTTCCCGGTTTCCTTATATAATTGCAGCAATTCGCTATCTGAATAGGTTGATATGTTACGTCTGAAAAACAGCAAGTTGTTCTCGTTTTTTCTACAAATGTAAACTTTAAATTAAAATCTTTCTCAAAAAAGTCCGAAACATTTATGGAATTCCCCTTTATCGCGGCATCTATCAGGTAAAAGCAATTCATTAATCATTAAACAGGATCAGTCATGAAAACGAAAACAACAATCATCAGCTTACTTACGGCAGCTATCCTGGCTGGCGGTCTGTTTCTTCTTGTAAAAAAGCCGTTAATCTGTACGCCTCCTCCGGTTCCGCATCCGACACAGGCAGAGGCACAAACACAGAAAACAGCGAAGGCACAGGCAGAGGTTCTCTCTATCGTTGAAGACGCAGCTCCCATCATTGCAGAAGAAGAAGTCGTTTGCTGCGAAGCTTTGGTGACCACATCTTCATCCTATGATTACGATCAGGAGACAAACAGGAACGAATATAACCAATTGGCAGAAAACAAATTCAGGAAAGTCAATAACGAACCGCTTTCTACTTTCTCGATCGATGTCGATGCCGCTTCTTACGGGACGATCCGCCGTTATATCAATGAAGGGCAAAATCCTCCGGCCGATGCTGTCCGCGTAGAAGAATTAATCAATTATTTCTCCTACAATTACGAGAAACCAAGAGGAAAAGATCCTGTAAATATCACCACCGAAGTAGGACCATGTCCCTGGAATAAAGAAAATCGCCTGGTACGTATCGGGTTAAAAGCGAAAGAGATTCCTTCTGAAAATCTGCCGGCTTCCAATCTGGTTTTCCTCGTAGACGTATCAGGTTCTATGTATGGGCCGGACCGCCTGGGATTGGTTAAGTCATCCCTGAAACTCCTGATCAATAATCTGCGGGAAGAAGATCGCGTAGCCATCGTGGTATATGCCGGAGAAGCAGGTGTGGTACTACCATCCACCTCCGGAAGTAATAAGCAAAAAATACGTGAAGCACTCGACGAACTGACGGCAGGAGGTTCGACTGCCGGTGGTGCCGGTATCCAACTTGCCTACGATATTGCACGGAAGAATTATATCCGGGAAGGAAACAACCGCGTGATACTCTGCACCGATGGCGATTTCAATGTGGGAGTATCATCTTCCGAAGGATTGGAACGATTAGTCGAAAAAGAACGTAAAAGCGGTGTATTCCTAACCGTTCTGGGTTATGGTATGGGGAATTATAAAGACAGTAAGATGCAGGTTCTTGCCGAAAAAGGAAACGGCAACCATGCTTATATCGACAATATCCAGGAAGCAAACAAAACACTCGTCCATGAGTTTGGTAGTACAATGTATGCCGTAGCCAAAGACGTGAAGTTACAGATCGCTTTCAATCCCGATCAGGTACAGGAATATCGTCTGGTCGGTTACGAAAGTCGCTTATTGAATAACAGGGATTTCAACGACGATACCAAAGATGCCGGTGAAATGGGTGCCGGACATACGGTAACGGCTTTTTACGAAATAAAGCCGAACAATGCTCCCCGCACCATGCAGTTTGCAGAACCGGAGTTACTGGCTATACGCCTGCGCTACAAAGCTCCTGACAGCGACGTTAGCCAGTTGATCGAGACTAAATTGAAAGCAAGCGGCAACAACAAGCTTTCCCCCGATTTCTATTTTGCATCGGCTGTCGCCATGTTCGGCCAGTTACTGCGCAACTCCGAATACAAAGGAACAGGCTCATATAATCAGGTGATCTCTCTGGCACAAAGCGGACTGGTAAATGACCGCCAGGGTTACAAACGGGAATTTATCCGGTTGGTTGAAACAATGAACGGGTTGACTGCTGCAACTCACTAACCAAGCGAGAAAAGCATCGCCGACGATTAAGAAGCCAGCCGGCTTTATGTATTCCGATCGATTTTGGGCGTCACTTTTTAAAACGCAGAGTATACAGATTGATATTCAACAATTAATGGATGACGCCGGAAACTGCCTCCGGCGTCATCCATTAATTGTTGAATATCATCATCTAAGTACCATGTATACATATAGTGACTCCGATTAAAGACTAAATATCAACAAACAACAGAGCCTGAAAACGAGTACCTATCCATGAATAAAGCGATGCCTACCCATTTGAAAAAAGCCGCCGAGCGGTTGCAGAAAATACTTATGTATTTAACAGGCCAAACATACGTCTTTTGTTATCAAAACATATATGATTTAACGACAAAACACCTATGTTTGAAAAGATGAATGTTTGCACAAACGGGAAAAAGTCAATACAATGTTTATTGAATAAAATTTAAACAGACCCCAAGATTATGAAACACAGCTTGCAACATTCCGCAAATGCCAGTATCTTTGTGAATTATTTATGATAATAAAATGAGAAGACGCTCAGGTTACAAAGACACAAATCTAAAAAAAGCCCCTCGCGGACGCAAAGTTGCGGTGAAGGAAGAGAATACACTGCTTCCTTTTCTGTTCCAATTGTTGAGCGAACAGAGCAAAAGTTCCGTCAAGGCCTTACTTGCCCACGGACAAATCTTGATAAACGGGAAAGTCACTTCCCAGTTCAACGCTCCTTTAGTGCCGGGAGACGAAGTCGAGATCAGTTACGAACGAGGAAAGGTGGAGTTCAGCAATCCTCTATTACACATCGTGTGGGAAGATGACGACCTGATCGTTGTCAACAAAAAGAACGGGCTCCTGTCTGTTTCCAGCGATCGTGTAAAGGAACGTACCGCTTACCACCTGCTCAGCGATTATGTCAAGAAGAATGATCCGCGAAGCAAAATTTTTGTCCTGCATCGTCTTGACCGTGACACATCCGGACTGATGATGTTTGCCAAGAACCAACGTGTGCAAAAGGCTTTACAATCAAACTGGAACTCGGCAATCACACAGCGTACGTATGTAGCCGTCGTAGAAGGTCGTCCGGAAAAAGATTCTGACCTGATCGTCTCCAACCTGGTTGAAAACGCAAAGATGCAGGTGTATATAACAGCAGAAGGTGAAGGGAAGGAAGCCATCACCCGTTACCACGTCTTGCATAGTAACGGCCATTATTCTCTATTGGAGCTTGATCTGGAAACAGGTCGTAAGAACCAGATACGCGTCCAAATGGAATCTATCGGACACCCGATTGCCGGCGATTACAAGTACGGCGCAGAAACCGATCCCGCCGGAAGGCTGATGCTTCATGCCCGACGGCTCTATTTTATTCATCCGGAGACAGGAGAAGAGATGCGTTTTGAAACGCGTATTCCGGATGCTTTCGTTTCATTAGCTAAATAAACTAGACTGAAATATAAACATTGTAATGAAGAAACTCTTTAGCATCTTATTGCTGGTGTTCGTAACACTGGCTGTACAGGCTCAAATCCATCAGCCTGTCAAGTGGAAAATTAAACTGGAAGACTCCCAGTCTGCCGAGAAAGAAATCGTATTCGCCGCCACAATCGATAAAGGCTGGCATTTATACGATATGAATCTGCCGGAAGGAGGACCTGTATCAACCTCGTTCACCTTCGAGACACTTCAAGGGGCAGAATTGATAGGACAGCCGGTATCCAACATCAAGCCGACCGTTGTATATGACGAACAGTTCGCAATGGATCTCCGCTGGTTTCCAGGTGCCGTAACTTTTACCCAAAAGGTAAAAATCCTCAATCCTAAAAAGTTCAAGATCGAAGGTGAAGTAGAATTTATGGTCTGCAACGACGAAACTTGCCTGCCGCCCGACCGTGTCAGCTTTGCTTTTGACAGTAAAAATACAAAATTGACATTGCCGGCCGATGCACCCGTCGTAGAGAAAGACGATGTGACCGAAGAACAGCCGGACACCAATCAAGTAGCGGAAGAAGGGAAGACCCTGACCACTCCGGATCCGGTCGCCAAAGAAGAAACGGTTATCGCCAATCCGGAAAAGATCGCTAACGCATTGACAAACGATGCCGCTCTATGGACACCGGTTATCGATGACCTGAAAGCGTATGGAGACACGACTGTTACGGCAACGGATACTTCCTGGCTATTCATCTTCTTCGCCGGATTCCTGGGCGGACTGATCGCTTTGCTGACTCCATGCGTATGGCCGATGATCCCGATGACGGTTAGTTTCTTCCTGAAACGTACCAAAGACCGGAAGAAAGCGATCCGCGATGCACTCACCTATGGAATGTCCATCATCGTGATTTACCTGGTGATGGGATTGCTTATCACAGGTATTTTCGGAGCTAGTGCCTTGAATGACCTGTCGACAAATGCGATCTTCAATATTATATTCTTCCTACTGCTGGTCGTATTTGCCATATCGTTCTTCGGAGCATTTGAAATGGTATTACCTGCTTCCTGGACAACCAAACTGGACAGCAAAGCGGATTCTACGACTGGTATATTAAGTATCTTCTTCATGTCGTTTACGCTGGTACTGGTATCATTCTCCTGCACAGGTCCGATCATCGGTACACTGCTGGTACAGGCGGCATCCATGGGTACGGCAGTCGGCCCGGCTATCGGAATGTTCGGGTTTGCCCTGGCACTTTCCATTCCGTTCAGTTTGTTCGCTATCTTCCCGAATATGCTGCAAAGTATGCCTAAATCCGGCGGATGGCTGAACTCGGTAAAAGTGGTATTAGGCTTCCTGGAGCTGGCACTGGCACTGAAGTTCCTTTCTGTTGCCGACCTGGCTTACGGCTGGCGTCTGCTAGACCGCGAAGTATTTATCGTTCTGTGGATCGTGATATTCTTCCTGTTAGGACTTTACTTGCTAGGAAAGATCAAATTCAGCCATGACAGCGATGTTAAGTATGTATCCGTACCGCGTCTTTTCATGGCGATCATCTCGTTCGGTTTCGCCGTTTACATGGTTCCGGGACTTTGGGGTGCACCTCTGAAATCGATCAGCGCTTTCGCTCCACCTTTGTATACACAGGATTTCAGCCTGTATAACGACGAGGTACATGCCCCTTATGATGATTATGAAAGCGGTATGGCTTATGCCAAACGGGTGAATAAACCAGTCATGATCGACTTCTCCGGCTTCGGTTGTGTTAACTGTCGTAAGATGGAAGCATCCGTATGGACCGATCCGAAAGTAAAACAATTGCTTGAAAAGGATTACGTCCTGATTACTCTGATGGTAGACGACAAGACCAAACTGCCTCAACCGATCGAAATCGAAGAACACGGCAAAGTGCGTAAACTGAAAACAATCGGTGACAAATGGAGTTATCTTCAGAGAAGCAAGTTCGGAGCCAATGCACAACCTTTCTACATTCTGCTGAATGACGAAGGCAAACCGCTCGGTCCGTCATATGCATTCAACGAAGACGTATCAAAATATATACAATTCCTTGAAAACGGATTGAAAGCGTTCAAAGAGCAAAATAAATAATTAATCAATTTGCCAATATGCCAATGTGCCAATAAAGAACCCCTGTCCATAGTACAGGAGTATTTAATTGGCACATTGGCATATTAACACATTGGCATTAACATTTTGGCATATTATTACAATGGCAACAAGAGAAGAAAAAATGGAAGCTTTCGGGCAACTGCTCGACATCCTGGATGAACTCCGGGTGAAATGTCCCTGGGACAGAAAACAGACAAACGAGAGCCTGCGTACCAACACAATCGAGGAAACCTACGAATTGTGCGACGCAATCATGAAGAATGACAATTACAACATCAAGAAAGAATTGGGAGACCTGCTTCTTCATATCGTTTTCTATGCAAAGATCGGTGAAGAGAAAGAAGCTTTCGACATCAAAGATGTATGCGACAGTCTTTGCCAGAAACTGATTTTCCGCCACCCGCACGTATTCGGCGACGCTTCTGCCGACACTGCCCAAAAAGTAGAGCAGAGCTGGGAACAGATAAAATTAAAAGAAAAAGGCGGAAACAAAACCGTTCTGGAAGGTGTTCCTTCTTCTCTCCCCTCTGTCGTCAAAGCCCACCGTATCCAGGATAAAGCCCGCAATGTCGGTTTCGACTGGGAACAACGTGACCAGGTATGGGATAAAGTACATGAGGAGTTTACCGAACTGAAAGAGGAGATCGATAAGATGGATGCAGACAAGATGGAAGCTGAATTTGGAGATCTGTTCTTCAGCCTGATCAACGCTGCCCGCCTTTACAAGATCAATCCGGACAATGCACTGGAACGTACGAACCAAAAATTTATCCGCCGTTTCAATTACCTGGAAGATCATACCATTAAAGAAGGCCGTTCACTGAAAGAAATGTCTTTGGAAGAAATGGATAAAATATGGAATGAAGCCAAATCGAAAGGCCTATAAAAAAACAAAAGGGGAACCGACATCACGTCGCCACCCCTCCCTTAACTTAAACGCCAAAACTAAATCTAAACAAAAAACACAAATAATGATAATATTTTATTTTTTCTTGTTTTCTTCTTTCTTATCGTCCGGACCTTTCATAAAATTCCGTGCAAATTTGTATTCAGCACGCCGGTATTTATAAAGTTTCTCAGGCGATAGTATCTTTTTAAATTTTTCGTAATATTCTTTCTCTAAAGCAGCCTCCTTCATTTTCACTCCGATACATTCATCATTTACTTTTGAATAATCGTTTTCTGTCGGAGATTTCATGTGCTTTAGTTCCTTTGACAGTTTACGGCATTCACGACCAACCTCAAACATCTTTTCTTGCAATTCATTACATAAAGGAATGAAAGCTTCAGCTTCTTCCGGTGTCAAACCTACTTCAGCTGTAATAAAGGCATTTCTTTTTGCCTGAAAGGCCTCTTTGTCAAAATGTCGATGTTGTTTATCTCCCTGTGCCAACACTCCCGAAGAGAATAAAACTGAAATCGCCACAAATGTAATAAAAAATATTTTGCTCATACAATTATTATTACAAAAATATGCTAATAACTTCTTTTTTTCGTCAATTTATTCGTAATTGCCCAATTCTTCTGCTAAAAGATAATCTGTATACTGGGCTTCCAGATATTCCAGATATTCTTCATTTTCCGCTTCCAATATAGCAGCTTTAGTTTCCGATGCATCTGTCGACTGCACCAACAGCGTATCAGACTGGCTCTTTTCACCGTCGAAACCGACTATTGCTTTAAAGAACAATCCCAGCCCGGCAAATACTGCAGCCATATACAACCACGGACGGATACGGTCCGTCATAGAGACTTTCTTTGCCTCCACATGCGGCTTCTCCGGCAGCTGGCTCATAATATTAGCCGTGAGATCCTTCATGTACCCATCAGGCACACTAAAAGGATTCTTTCCTTTAAAACGATCCAGATTGTTTTGTTCTTTTTCCATACTCTTCCGTTTTAATACACCTTTGACGAGCTTCGGGCCAAAAGGTTTAAATGTCTTTAGTTAAAAACTCCTCGACTTTTTTGACTGCATGATGATAAGAAGCCTTCAAGGCTCCGACAGAGGTTCCAAGAACATCCGACATATCTTCATACTTCATCTCGTCAAAGTATTTCATGGTAAACACCAAACGTTGTTTCTCCGGCAAGGTGAGAATTGCTTTCTGCAACTTCAACTGGGCTTCATCACCGTCAAAGTACTCGTCCCCTTTCAGACGTTCCAGCAAAAAGACATCAGTATCGTCGATCGATACATTATTTATATTCCGCTGACGGTTCAGAAAGGTAAGACACTCGTTGATGGCAATTTTATACAGCCAGGTAGATAACTTCGCTTCACCCCGGAAATAGTCGATATTCGTCCAGGCTTTCAGAAAAGTATTCTGCAAAAGATCGTTTGCATCGTCATGGCTCAATACCATCTTTCGTATCTGCCAATACAACTTTTCCCCGTAAAGGCTCACGACACTGGCAAAAGCATCCCTTTGCCGGGCCGGATCCCGCAGTTGTTCTACTATTTCATCTTCCGTATATTGCTGCATCCTCTCCATTTTGGCTCAAATATATAAAAAAATACGGACATAAAAAAAGCGGGCAACTTTATCAGTTGTCCGCTTTCGGAAGTGCCCAGAACAGGACTCGAACCTGCACGCCTCGCGACACACGCACCTGAAACGTGCGCGTCTACCAATTCCGCCACCTGGGCAATTCATCATTTTCAGGTAAGCAATCTCTCGTGATTGCGGTGCAAAGGTAGTGTTTTTTTTTATAAAACAAAATATCCGGCAATTATTTTTCGAGAATATTTTATCGTGACACCCTTTCATTTGAAAGGATACCACGATTATTTCTCCGGTATTTATTCAACTCCCCACGAATAATTAGGTTCCGAGGACATTTCAAGAGTCATAGAGCCTCCTTTCAATAGTTCAGAAGCCGGGAAACGGAAAGACTCTAAAGGCGTACAGAGGACTTGCTATTTCGTACACTGGCTCTGTACTACAACCTCCGTCCGTTTGGAAGAAGCAATCTTCTGCAATTCCGGCAAGTCATATTATTCCGATTGAGTTGTACAATATTCCGATTCTGTCCTCTGATACGCAAAAAGCCCCGCCGGATAACCAGCGGGGCTTTGTTGTATGTAACCTGTCAACCTAACGGTTTACCAGGAATTGTCCTACTTATTTAACGATAGCTTTTACAGCTTCTTCACCGTCAACAGAAACAACCACGATACCTGCAGGAGCAGAGATTGTTACGTTGTCAGAAGAAATAGTCTGAGTAGCTACTGTCTGACCAAGGATGTTGCTTACAGAAACTTTCTTACCAGCAGCATTTGTGATAGTGATAACACCTTCACCAGCGATTACGCTAACTGTTGATGTAGAAACACCTTCGTTAGATGTTGCGAAATCTTCAGTATCTTCCAGGTTGAAGATCTGAGCCTGGTTGATAAGTTCTTTCATCTTATCGTCATCATCCTGGTGGTTACCGTTATCAACTTCGTATTCAGCCAATACAGGAACTCCGTTGTGGATTTTCACCCATGCACCCTTGAATGATGCTACGTGTGATACACCTACCTTGTTAGATTCCAGTAAGAAATCTTTATGATCGTCGTCTGTGTAACGCAGAGAGAATGCATAGTTTTTGTGCAAGCCTGTCAGTTCTTTCTTTTCGAACTTGCTGGCATCGTACAGGTCACGAGGATCAAGAACACCGTCTTTATTCTTCAGATCAGCCAACTTCAGACCGTTCTTCAGGATATACAGATATTCATTTTCGCCATCTACCTGGTGAACACCTTCTACGAATCCAAGGCGAGTGTAAGACTGCCATTTGTAAACGTCAGGATTGTTCAACATGTTAGTACCGCCTTCGATAGAGTCAGTCAGATTGATCAAGAAGCTACCTGCCAGGTAACCGTTGTAATCAATTTCATGTTCGCAGTTCGGGTTGTAACCGTGAGTGTTACACCATTTGCCGTCTTTCACTGAATCCGGACGCACAACAAACAGATACTGAGGCATACGGTCTGTAGAACTTACCACATAATCAGCATACAAAGCAGTTGTTTTACCTTCACCGATCGGTTTGATCTTTTCAGCAGTCATACCCAGGTAACCGAAACCCTTAACAACTTGCGGAGCGTTGCTCTGGTTGTTAGTATCTTCGAACAGATATTCAGCGCCAGTACCTCTTCCACGGAAGATGTTGATGTTCTTACCGATTTCACCCAGATCCATATATAATGGACGAGGATCAATATTGATAGAGAATGCTGTAGCTCTTTCCTGAGCCATGTTGTCAAGACGCAGGTAAGTCATATCACCCGGAGCATCTTCGCAGTTAGCCTGCATCCAACCGTTATTAACATCCAAAGTTGTACCATTGTTAATGTCAATCAATACATAAGCACGAGTGTCAAGATCGCTATGCATGCGCTGGTCAGCCTTCAGATAGAATACAGCCAGTTTCGGATTTTCATCCGTAGCAGCAGCAGCTTCCTCTTTCGTCATAGCCTTGTAGTAAGGAGTCTTACCTTTCGGTTCAACCAGATATACATAAACCTTATCGTTATCGATCAAGTTTTTATCGCTAACTTTCAATACATAACCGGTTCTGATCAACTGCGGTAAACCGATTTGAGCACCGTAACCGAAAGGAACATCAATAGCAGTACCATTAACGTCAAATACATTCTTAGCTTCAGTCAACTCATAAGTAGTAGCCTGACCTTCAGTCGGAGCAAAGCTCTTAGTAGCAGTTACATTCAGATACAAGTTCGGATTAGCGAACAAGTTATAGTTCAGATAATACTTAGTATAAAGCAGATCATCAGAAGTTAAATGTCCGTAACCATGGTAAACGCTAGTTGTAGCTTCACCGTCTGCAACAGTATTAAACTTATAGTTGTCAGTATGCAGTAGTTGTTTATCTGTGAAAGAATCAAAGTTCTGATTGATAAAGTAAACGCTACCATCTTCATTAGAATAAAGCTGACCTTCGTATACTTCGTCTGCATATTCACGGTTGTAAACAGCAACTGTCGGAACTAAACCGCAACCTGTAGTCTTAACAACCCACATAGTAGCCGGCATATCATTATAATTCTGAACAGCTGTTTCAGCATCCAGCATCAGTTTACCAACGAAATTGTCAACAACATACTTTTCAGTTGCTACATCTTTGATGAAATACAAACCCTGATCAACTTTCGTACGAGTCAGATACTTGAAAGTTCTGTCTTTGAAATTAAACTTAGTCTGCAGAGAACCCGGCATATCATAACCATTCAACTCCGTGTTCTTAGCTGTAATAACAGCCTGATCGTCTGTCAAATAAGCGATACGAACAACAACTTCGCCATAAGTATCCTTGTTCAAATCAGCCTCAGTAGGCGTAGCGTCTACATGTATTGCATTTTCGTTATTGTTTGTAGAGTTAAATGCATAATCAGCATTCTGCCATACATCGCTAGTAGGATTCTTTGATAAAGCATTCATCGGTTCAACAACCAGACTATCCTGAGAAGGATAATAAGTAAATTTGAACAAGCTACGAGCTTCCCATGCTGCATCACTCATAGAAGCGACAGGTTTATCTACATCTTTAGGAAGACCTTCCAATAAAACCATTGGCAACTCTTTACTACTACTAGAGAAGAATTCTGTACCAACGCTCAGTACTTTATTCGTACCAGTTGTCAGATAAACAAAATGATCAGCATATAACCCTACAGCCGGATCATCAGAAAGACCTAATTTCTTTCTATTAGCTTCAACACCTACTGCAGTATTAACACTCGGGAAATCCGTGTCATTATAATCTTTTGCAGTAAATGCATTCGCTAAGAACGGGCTAACTGTTTTAGGAGCAACAGCAGAAGCAATAGTGAATTTTCCACCATACTGGAAATCAACTACATTGTTCAGATCAGCCGCTTTCAAAACGATACCACCAGCTAATACAGGTTTCAACGTTACAGCATCAGTGATAGATACTACACGGTCACCGGCAACTTTCTTAGAATATTTAACTGCGACAATTTCATCATCCTGGTTTTTCTGCAATACAACAACAGAATCCTGATTGTTAAAATAAGAATAAACAGGAGCTAATTTGAAATTATCAGTCTGCACATCCGTTGTATACCAACTCCAATCTGTCAGACAACCTTCAAGAATACTTGTTGCTTCATCTGTGTCAGATGTTTTTTTCGGAGCATCACCATCAAATGCTGCTGCATTAACATGTGCATAAACCAGTTCAAGGTTTGTTTCTTTGTTTACAAAAGTATAGCTGTAACCGCTAGTGAGGTCACCTTTTACCTTTATAGACCATAAAGAAGCATTGATAGGAGCATCTTCCACAGCAACCAACTTCAAATTCAATTCTCCGGTAGTGTAATTACGAGTCTGGATCAATACTTTTCCATCTGCATCTGCGTCTGTCAACTGATACAATTTGTTTGTATCAAAACGATTAACACCATCACCTGTTTCAGCGCTGGCAGTTGCAGTTGGGCGCAGTTCAATACCGTGACCAATTTCATTTACATTGGTATGTACGGCAGTTGTACCTTGCGCGAAAGCTCCAAGACTAGTTGTCAGCAGGGCGCCGACAAAAAGAGTAGAAAACTTTTTGTTCATAATCAAATAATTTAATTAGTAATAAAATATAAAGTTCTAATAAATCTATCTTATAATAAAAATAAAGCTCGACAACGGATATCATTTAATCCCATCGGTGCATACTTCGCACCAAAAACATAGCACAAAGATACATATCTTTTTTAGTTAGACTATTTTTTTGATATCTTTTTTTCCCTTTAACCTTGCTTTCTTATCCTATACCAAGCTTAAAAAGGACAAATGATAGGTTTTCACGTACAACCTTCATCATTCCTATCAAACTATCCCGTGTTCCGACTCCCGTTTCCGGTATTCGGAAGGCGAGAGGCCCATCACTTTCGTGAAAGTACGCGAAAAGTAAGCGGGCTCTTCAAAACCAAGCTTAGTAGATATCTCATTCAGTTTCAAGCCAGTCAGTACAATATACTGGCAAGCCTTTTGGATCTTCAGCCGGATAAAATAACTGATCGGCGCCACGCCTGTTTCCTTTTGAAACAGCATGGAGAAATGAGACGGGGAATACTTGAAATAGGCCGCCAGCTGATCCAATGTAAGGTTTCGCTCGACATGCTCATTCATATAATGGATCACCCGCGAAGCAAAAGAATACTCCTTATGGTTAGGCAAATTTATATAACGATACTGTTCCAGATATAAAAAAGAGGTAAGGAACATATAAAGACACATGGAAGAATAAACCATATATTCCTTTATATACCCCATCGAGAAACAGGCATATATCTCCTCGAACAATTGTATCCGATCCTGGAGACGTGAATATTCCCCCGGAAGGATCGATCCGGGTATAGGAGTGGACGGCAGAAACTGGTCACTCAGTTCTCCCATAAAGTGAACCCAATAAATAGTCCACGGATCAGTCTCCGAAGCACCGAAAGAATAAGGAACATTCGGGGGAATAATAATGTATTGGTTCTGCCTGACGGGATACGTCTTTCCATGAACCGTATACCAGCCCTCCCCTTCCGTACAGTAGATAAGCATGGCATAGTTGCATCCCTTATCCTTTTGTACGTAATGGTACTTGACTTTCGGGAAGAAACCGATCTTACGGACATACAAATTGCCTATAAGCGGTTCGCGACTATACATTTCAAGCAACTCGTCCGGCAAAGAGACGAATCGTTCTCCTTTGAATCCTTCTTTAATCTTTATCACTATACATTATTATATATGTAAACCGCAACAAATATAATAAAAAAACGGCCACTTCCTTTTTCGGAAGCAGCCGTTTATAATTTATCTTATGGGAAGAGATTACATCATGCCGCCCATTCCGCCACCCATACCCGGGTTCATCGGAGGCATAGCAGGACCTTCTTCTTTCTTTTCAGCAATTACGCATTCTGTTGTCAGGAACATACCAGCGATAGAAGCTGCATTTTCCAAAGCAACACGAGTAACCTTAGCCGGGTCGATTACGCCGACAGCGCACAGGTTTTCATATTTATCTGTACGGGCATTGTAACCGAAGTCACCTTTACCTTCTTTTACTTTCTGAACGATAACGGCACCTTCTTTACCAGCATTGGCAACGATCTGACGCAACGGCTCTTCGATAGCACGTTTAACGATTTCGATACCTGTTGTTTCGTCTTCGTTTTCGCCCTTCATTCCTTCCAATGCTTCGATAGCACGGATGTAAGCTACACCACCACCAGGAACTGTACCTTCTTCGATAGCAGCGCGGGTTGCATGCAAAGCATCGTCAACACGGTCTTTCTTTTCTTTCATTTCCACTTCAGAAGGAGCACCTACGTAAAGAACAGCTACACCACCTGCCATCTTAGCCAGACGTTCCTGCAGTTTTTCTTTATCATAATCGGAAGTAGTGTTTTCGATCTGAGTCTTGATCTGACCGATACGAGCCTGGATAGCAGCTTTGTCGCCTGCACCGTTAACAATGATAGTAGTATCTTTGTCTACAGTGATCTTTTCGGCAGTACCCAGCATATCCATTGTAGCGCCTTCCAGCTTCAAACCTTTTTCTTCGGAGATAACAACACCGCCTGTCAGGACAGCGATATCTTCCAACATGGCTTTACGACGGTCGCCGAAGCCCGGAGCCTTCACTGCACAGATCTTCAGAGAACCACGCAGACGGTTCACTACCAATGTAGCCAATGCTTCACTGTCGATATCTTCAGCGATGATCAACAGAGGACGTCCGCTCTGAACAGCCGGTTCAAGGATAGGAAGCAGGTCTTTCAATACAGAGATCTTCTTGTCGTAGATCAGGATATACGGATTTTCCATCTCGCATTCCATCTTTTCTGTATTTGTTACGAAGTACGGAGAGATGTAACCACGGTCGAACTGCATACCTTCCACTACGTCTACTGTAGTTTCAGTACCTTTAGCTTCTTCCACTGTGATAACGCCTTCTTTCTTCACTTTCTGCATAGCTTCTGCAATCAGCTTACCGATAGTTTCGTCACCGTTGGCAGAGATTTTAGCAACGTGTTCGATCTTTTCGAACTGGTCGCCTACTTCTTCAGCCTGGTCGGCGATCTTTTCAACCACTTTGGCAACAGCTTTGTCAATACCGCGTTTCAAGTCCATTGGATTAGCACCTGCTGTAACGTTCTTCAGACCGACACCGATGATGGATTGTGCCAATACAGTAGCAGTAGTAGTACCGTCACCTGCATTGTCGTTAGTCTTGGAAGCAACTTCTTTAACCAACTGTGCACCCATGTTTTCGAACGGGCAAGCCAATTCAACTTCTTTTGCAACCGTTACACCGTCTTTTGTAATGTGAGGAGCACCGAATTTCTTTTCGATGATCACGTTACGGCCTTTCGGGCCTAATGTTACTTTTACTGCATTTGCCAGTTCGTCCACACCTTTCTTCAAAAGGTCGCGGGCATCCATATCGTACTTAATTTCTTTTGCCATGATTATATTATTTTTTTATTGTCCGTTAATGAATTAGATAATAGCTAAGATATCAGACTGACGCATGATCAAATACTTTTCACCGTCCAGTTCGATCTCTGTTCCTGCATACTTTCCGTACAGTACAGTATCGCCACTTTTCACAACCATTTCTTCATCCTTTGTTCCGTTACCTACGGCAACAACTTCACCTTTTAAAGGTTTTTCTTTTGCTGAATCAGGGATAATGATTCCGCCAAGTGTCTTTTCTTCTGCTGCAGCCGGCTTGATAAGCACTCTGTCTGCTAATGGTCTAATGTTCATCTTTGATATATTTTTAATGTTAATAATATTATGTTTTACTATGAATTTCTAATTCACGTTTACTCCTATGCGAAATCTGTGCCAAATTTACTGACAGGAAAAAGACTGACAATTTTGCATAAACAGACCGGTAGATACACCGACATGACTGACAGGATGACTATACATTCCGCCCTCCATGCTTCCCGACTAGAACAAAAGTAGCAGTATGGTAGTTCATAAGTAACCACCTTTTAACCTAAAGCTAGTAATATTTAGTCTATCTGCAGCGTGGCAAAGGAATGCGCAGGCAGTACGGGTTGGTAAACACGACCGTCGATTTCGACAGATACCTGGCGGTCTTCATTCCCCTCGTTTGCCAAAGCGACAACTATACTTTTATCGGGATTGACAAAAGCCATCAGATTGCTGTACCGGCCGGTGGTTTCGAGCTTCCGGGCACCGGGCTGAACGTAATGGCTCAGATGTTTCATGACATAATATTCGGGGGTATAACGGAAGGTTTTCGTATCGGGATCGACAACGACCAACGAATTTTGCGCCCATCCCCAACGGCTGATGCCACCTTTGTCGAGCGAGATATTCCAGTACATATATGCCGAGGCTCCGTTATCCAGGTAATGACGCATCAGGTTCCAGGAATAGACGGCACCGCTCCAGTCGTTCTTACCGTCGCCGCATTCCTGCTCCGTCTGGTAGAGTTTCATAGCCGGATAGCGTTCGTGGATTCCTTTGATGGCTCCTTTCCCCGCCCATTGGAAACCGACACCGCTGATATATTTTCCGCTTGCCGGATCAGTCAGGATAGTATCGACCAGGGCTTCGTTGGCACGCTCCATGGTTCCGAACATGACTTTGACATCCAGCTCCTTCATAGCCGGACCGAGGTAGTTGCCGACAAAGTTAGCCAGCGAGGCAGCCGTCCAGCAACAGCTGGGGAATATCTGTGCCGAGTTAAATTCGTTCTGCGGCATGACGGCAAAGATGTCGATGCCTTGTTCGCGATAAGCTTCGATGAATTTGGAGAAATAAAGGGCGTACGCTTGCAAGTAAAGCGAATCCTGGATAAACATGTCCGTGCCTTCGTAACCGACTTTATCGGCAGGCAGGCCGTTGCGGTATTTCTCGTTATAGGCTTCGCCGGTATAGGCGGAGGCGTAATGCTTATTGTGTTTCATCCAGGATGGAGGACACCAGGGGGAAGCCCAGATACTCAGACCGGGATTGTATTTTTGCGCACCTTTGATGAAAGGGATCAACGTCTGCTGGTCGTTGGCGATGGTGAAATATTGCATGTCGAAATCACCGTCGGTTTCGTTGTACGAGTACCAGTCGCGGGAGAAGTCATTGGCTCCTACCGGCATACGGCAGATGGTAAAGTTTGCCCCTATCTCGGGGAAGAAGAGTTCTTCGAGGATTTCTTCACGGACTGTCGGGTCGAGTTTACTCAGAGAGATCCAGCCCAGTTCGTTGAAACAGGCACCGAAGCCGTCTATCTTTTGGAGTTTCTTTCCGGTATGGACAACGGCGTCGATGTCGGGAATGGTATCTACAGAGGCCGATACCAGGTCGGGGCGTTCCACCCATTGATCGTTTTCGGTCGTTGTCACCCACGATGCACGCGGTTGGATAGTACAGGCCGAAAGACATAATGCGAATGTGAGAATTAATTGATATGCTTTCATGATAAATAAGGATAAACGTGGTATCTAAGTTTGTAAACGGCACACAGATGACGCGGATTGAGCAGATGACCACTGATTGTTATTATTAATAAATACTTTATCTGTGTCAATCCACCTAATCTGTGTCATCTGCGTGCCATTTACAGACTTTTATCACCGGCTTTTTTATTAGAACCGGGCGATCAGCTCTTCCACAGTGACAGGGACCTGTTCGCCTGTGATCATATTCTTCAGGTTGATCTTGCCTTCGTTCATTTCCGTTTCACCGACGATGGCGACAAACGGGATTTTCTTCGTATCGGCATAGCCCATCTGTTTCTTCATCTTGGACGCTTCCGGGAATAACTCCGTACGGATTCCGGCAGCACGCACTTTCGAGATAATCGGCAACAGGTAGCTCTCTTCCGTGGCTCCGAAGTTGACAAACAACAGCTGCGTTGTCATTAATGAATCGGCTGGATAGAGATCCAGCTGGTTCAGCACGTCGAAGATACGGTCTGCACCGAAAGAGATACCGACACCCGACACACCGTCCATGCCAAATACGCCGGTCAAGTTGTCATATCGTCCGCCACCGGTGATACTTCCGATCTGTACGTCGAGGGCTTTCACTTCAAAGATGGCTCCGGTATAATAGTTCAGTCCGCGCGCCAATGTCAGGTCAAGTTCCAGTTCGGCACGCATAGGCAGCTGATCGATACGGTCGAGGATGAAGGTCATTTCTTCAATACCCTTCATGGCGATCTCAGAGGTTGCCAGCTGCTCTTTCAATACAGCCAGTTTCTCACGGTTGGTTCCTGCCAGCATGATGATCGGCTGCAGGCGGGCAATGGCATCTTCGGTAAGGCCTTTCGAGCGAAGTTCTTCGTTTACATTGTCCAGGCCGATCTTATCCAGCTTATCGATAGCTACGGTTATATCGACAATCTTATCTGCTTCACCAATGATCTCGGCAATACCGGATAAGATCTTACGGTTGTTCATCTTGATGCAAACGCGGATACCGAAACGGTGGAATACCTCATCCATGATCTGGATCAGTTCCACTTCATTGATCAGCGAGTCGGAACCGACCACGTCACCATCACATTGGTAGAATTCGCGATAACGTCCTTTCTGCGGACGGTCGGCACGCCATACAGGTTGTATCTGATAACGTTTGAAAGGGAATGTTATGTCATTGCGGTGCTGTACCACGTAACGGGCAAAAGGTACGGTCAGGTCGTAACGCAGACCTTTCTCGCAGGCTTTCACGCCAAACCGTACGGCATTGCGTTCCAGCAACTCCTCATCGGTGATACCTGAAAAGCAATCTCCTGAGTTTAATATCTTGAAAAGCAGTTTATCACCTTCCTCACCATACTTGCCCATCAGGGTCGACAGGTTTTCCATGGCTGGGGTTTCTATTTGCTGAAATCCGTACAGATGATATACTTCACGAATCGTATTGAATATATAATTACGTTTCGCCATTTCTTCAGGCGAAAAATCTCTGGTACCTTTTGGTATAGACGGCTTCTGCATATATCGTTTGCTCTTGTTTATCGTCGGAGCTAACCGACTTTTATCTATTAAATTATTATTCGGAATGCAAAGGTAGGTATTTTGTTTCAATTTCGTAGTTTTCCGGTTAAGTTGATTGTTTTACCGGTTTCTTTTTATTACGTTTGTAGCATAATCAAAAGATAACAAGACTATGAAAAAGAAACAGAAGAAAGCGTTGTATGGCGAGCTCGGTAGTTTTTTCACCGATTTAGCCAAATATATCATTACTGGGGTAATTGTTTCCACCTTATTAAAAGATTTTGGAGACTATACCATCACTATTTATTTAAGTGGAATTATCGCAGTTGCCGTCTTTCTTGGACTAGGCTTGCGATTCATAAAATTAAAGGAGGAGTAATTATGACTAACATTCTTTTAGCATTTTCAATTCCTATGATATTGGCAATCGTAGCCTTTATTTGGTCTCTCTATATCGAACGAAAATTCAGTCAAGAGAAGAAAAAGAAGAAATAAAAATAGCTGCCCGAGTCATTTTGAATGGCTCGGGCAGCTATTTTTAGTGGGTGCAGCAGCCAGTCCCTATTCACTGCAGCAGCCAGTTTTATCCGCTGCCGCAGTCATTTCCGTTTAGTCACGGCTTCTTCCGCCCAGGAAGATCATTATATAATATAATAATGTAGCCAGCGAACCTAAAGCAGCCACCACATAGGTATAAGCAGCAGAACGCAAAGCATCTTCCGCCATTCCATGCGTACTGACATTCGTTATACCGGCACTACTCAACCAAACCAATGCACGCTGGCTGGCATTGATCTCGACCGGCAACGTGATAAAGCTGAACAACGTCGTAGATGCGAACAGAATGATACCGAACAGCAGCAACTGCGGGAACTGATGGATCAGCAACATACCGCCCAGCAACACCCACGTCATGATATTCGAAGCGAAGCTGACCACCGGCACCAATGCCGACCGCATCTTCAGCGGAGCATACGAAGTGGCATGCTGTACCGCATGACCGCATTCATGGGCTGCAACGGCTGCCGCAGCAATACTATTACTGTAATATACCGATTCACTAAGATTCACCGTTTGATTTGCAGGATTGTAATGGTCTGTCAAATGTCCGGGAGTAGAAATCACCTTCACGTCGTAAATGCCGTTATCATGCAACATCTTCTCAGCCACGTCCTTTCCGGTCATACCGTTAGGCATAGGGATCTTAGAATACTTCTCAAACTTGTTTTTCAGTCGGGAAGATACCAGCCAGCTTAACAAGGCAAAACCAATAAATATAATCCAATACATGCTCATAATGCTCTAATTAATTAAGTGTTATACAAGAAATGTCTTACAAAAAGTCTGCCAAAAACAAAAATGGCAGAAGATAGGCCTGCTGAGAGGTGGTCTTCTGCCATTTTGTAATAGTATATGAGGTTTATTCTTCCGTATACCGGATAATTGTCTGTTCACGGTCAGGTCCTACTGACACGATTTTAACGGGAACACCCAACTCTTCTTCCAGGAAGGAAAGGTAAGCGTTGAATTCTTCAGGGAATTCATCTTCGCTCTGCATCTTTGTCATGTCAGTCTTCCAACCCGGCAGTTCAACGTATACCGGTTCGATCGTATCGTCGATCTCGAACGGAAATTCCGTTACTTCTTCGCCGTTGATCTTGTAAGCCACACAAGCCTTGATCGTTTCGAAGCTATCGAGTACGTCGCTCTTCATCATGATAAGCTGGCTTACACCGTTGATCATAACGGCATATTTCAAAGCAACCAGGTCAATCCAGCCGCAACGACGTTTACGTCCTGTTACAGAACCGAACTCATGCCCTAACGTACAAAGCAGATCGCCTGTTTCATCGAACAACTCTGTCGGGAACGGACCGCTGCCGACACGTGTACAATACGCCTTGAAGATACCGTATACTTCACCGATATTGCGCGGAGATACGCCCAGACCCGTACAACAACCGGCACAGATCGTATTCGAAGAAGTAACGAACGGATAAGAGCCGAAGTCGATATCCAGCATAGTTCCCTGTGCGCCTTCCGCCAAAACAGACTTACCGTCTTTCAGGTAGTTGTTTACCACATGCTCGCTGTCGATCAGGTTGAATTGTTTCAGATATTCCAATGCTTCAAACCATTGAGCTTCCAGTTCCTTGATATCATAAGAATAGTTCAGTGATTTCAGGATTGCTTCGTGACGTGCCTTGGCAGCAGCATATTTTTCATCGAAGTTATGCAGCAAGTCACCTACACGGAGACCGTTACGGCTGATCTTGTCTGTATATGTCGGGCCGATACCTTTACCGGTCGTACCGATCTTACCTGAACCTTTAGCCGCTTCGTAAGCAGCATCCAGCATACGGTGGGTAGGCAGGATCAGGTGTGCCTTCTTGGAAATACAAAGTTGTTTGGTCAGGTCGTGACCACTGGCAGCAAGCGCTTCGGCTTCCTGCTTAAACAATAACGGGTCGAGAACGACGCCATTACCGATTACATTCACTTTTCCACCCTGGAAAATACCTGACGGAATAGAACGAAGGATATACTTTTCTCCGTTAAACTCCAATGTGTGTCCTGCATTGGGACCTCCCTGAAAACGAGTGATTACATCGTAATTCGGAGTCAGCACGTCGACAACTTTACCTTTGCCCTCGTCACCCCATTGCAATCCTAATAAAACATCTACTTTCATGTTATCTTTATAATAGACTATTAATATTCTTATTTACCATTCTTCTGCTGAAGCTTGAACTTGCATTTACTGCATATCCCATAAATATACAACGCATGAAACTCAGGTGTGAAACGGGATATCTTCAGATTGTTGACATCCTTTTTCAGCATACTGTCTTTCATTTCCCGGATCGCCCCGCACTTCATACAGATCAGATGAAGATGCGTTTCCGCCAAAGCCCGGAGTTCGTATTGAACCGATTGGGCGTTGAGTTGATGCCGCACGATCAGGCCACCGTCTTCCAGCACGTCCAGCGTATTGTAAAGCGTTGCCTTGCTCACATGGAAGTTCGTTTCTTCCAGTTTTTCCTGGAGTGAGTACATGTCGAAATGACCCGAGAAACGACATATGCATTCAAATATAGCATATCTTTCCTCCGTCTTTCGTAGTTTTTTCTCAGTCAGATACTCCGTAAACGACTGCTTCATCTCTATGTACTTCTTTTCATCCATTTCGTTGCGACTCTACGCGACCGACAAAGTTAGCGCATTTATTTTAAACGCAAAGCCTTAGCTATAATATTCAAATTCAAATTTTAAATCATTATATATTTCCTGTCCTTCCGGCGTCTCCATGAACTCCGGAAACTCATCGAAACCACTTAACATTTGCCGGGCATGATCGGCAGACTGGCGACCGTAAAATTTCATTGCTTTTACAGCTGCCTGCTTCTCTTTCCAGGTAGCGCCGAAGTCGGGCCAGGCAATAGAACGCATACATTCTACAATGAATGCAGCTCTTACCGGCGCAACCACAGTTTTCCCCTCCTTGAACAGTTCCGCCCAAATCAGGTAGGCCACCGTACGGGCATACTCGTCTTCCACATTGAAGATTAATCCCAAAAGAAGGTTATCGACATAAGGCAACTTGCAAAACAGATTACGGCTGCATTGCTCCGCGATTTCCAAATAGGGTATTTCTTTCACCCATTGCTTTGCCTGATCGAAAGGAAAATCATCCGCAGGCTGTAACATGGATGCCAGTATCTTGAACTCACGGATATCTTCTTTCCACAGAGCCGCTGCCAGCTCCGAACCGGGTTCGTGCATAGCGGCAATCTGCTTTATTTCGGGCAGAGGAACACCGAAGTTCAGTTTATAGTTTATCCCTTTCTCGCGCATGCTGGTGGATGTAATACCATTCATTGCCATGCGGAGCTGGGTTCTTATTTCTCTTAATTGGTCCTGCAACATAGCTTAGTCGTTGTAAGATGGGAGGAATGAATAATCGTTACTGTAACGAAGCATCTGGTCCGTGTAGCCTTCGGTATAATCGAGGACGATATCGGTCACTTCTCCGTTATCGTTCTTCACCTCTTTCATAACCGGGTTCACAAAACCTTTGTAAGGAGCCAGGTTCAGTTTGGCATAACGGGCAAGCACTTCGTCGTGTAATATTTGGTCTACTTTTACGCCATAATCTTCCACCAGTTTCTTTCCGGCTGCAAAATCGCCTTCGCTCTTGATGCGCTGTACTTCAGCCAGTAACGTACCGAAAAGATTACGGAGTTTTTCGTAATCGTTTACAACTACGTATGTTTTGCCGTCACGTTTCTTATATTCGATCACGTTATCGGCTTTACCGTTCTCGTAGGCCCATTGAGCAATCAACTGACGGTTACGCATGTGGGCTTCTTCCACATTCTTACCGGCTTCGATACGGACAAGTTGTGTCATCAGGCCATTCATAATATACTTATAATACTCTGCCTTATATGCTTCTGCATCCGGCACCAAACCTAATTCCACTAATTTCGGATCACCCAGATAATACAGTCCGAACAGGTCGGCACGAGCTTCTTCAAGCGTAGAATCGTACGCTTTCAAGGCTCCGGATTCCGTATCCGGCAACAGTTTACCGGAACCATGCCCCAAACATTCGTGCAAATCCGTATGTAAATTATCCGTGATAAATCCGTATTTCTTCAACGCCTCGCGTTCAACGTCACTCCAAACGAACTCTTCGCTAAAACCGTTGCCTTGCGAAGCCTTATCGTAGGCTTCCGTTATATTCTCGATAGTAACTGATTTCGAACCGTGGTCGCGGCGTATCCAGTCTGCATTCGGCAGATTGATGCCGATCGGAGTTGCCGGATAGCAATCGCCTCCCAGCATGGCGACGGTAATCACCTTGGCGCTTACACCTTTCACCTTTTCTTTTTTGAAACGTTTGTCTACCGGGGAATGGTCTTCAAACCATTGTGCGTTATCACTGATAATCTTTGTACGCTTTGTCGCTTCCTTGTTGATAAAGTTCACGGTAGATTCCCAACTAGCCTTCATTCCCAGCGGATCGCCGTAAGTTTCGATAAAACCGTTTACAAAGTCCACATCAGATGTCGTATCTTCTACCCAAAGGATGGAATAAGCATCGAACGTTTTCAGATCGCCCGTCTGATAGTATTCGATCAGTTTTTCGATGATCGCCTTCTGTGCATCGTTCTCGGCAAAAGGCACGGCTTTCTGCAACTCGCCGACTATCTGTTCGATGGCTGCCGAATAAAGGCCGCCGACTTTCCACACCTTCTCAACGATCTTTCCGTTCTCTTTCACCAAACGACTGTTCAGACCGTAAGAAATCGGGGTGATAGTATCTTTTCCCGCTTTCATGGCAGAATAAAAGCCTTCCACCTCTTTCTCGGTAACACCTTCGCCATAGTAATTATTGGCGGATGCCAGAATCAGATCCTGATCACCGCTTTGCACGGTACGCTTCGCCAATACAGACGGATCAAAGATCACCGGAGATATCTCAGCGACAAACTGCTCCAATGTCTGCCCTTCACGTAAAGGAAGATTAGCCACGTCTACCTGTTCCAGACAACTCTTGAAAAACTCAGGTGTAAATCCGGGAACAAACTTATCCTCTGCATAATGATGATGGATGCCGCTTGAAAACCACACCCGTTTCAGGTAAGTCTCCAGCGCCTTGAACTGCGCATCTTCCCGATTTCCTTTATACGTTGTGTAAATCGTCTCCAGAGTGCGACGGATCGGTAGGTTATAGCGACAATTCTGATCAAAGAATATATCGCGGCCCATCAGCGCAGCCTGCGACAAATGATATAATAACTGTTTTTGTTTCAATGAAAGAGACTCGAATCCGGGAACCTGATAACGAAGAATCTGCAGGTCAGCGAACTGGTCTACCACATAATTAAAATCCTCCTGCGGTGCCTGTCCTTTATTTTCTTTCGGACCAGCACAAGCAGTCAATGCCATTACTGTCATAAGCGATACTATTGTATTTCTCATATTATTTATAATAACTCTTTTATTTTTTCTGAAGTATTACAACGAAAGGCTCTCCCGCAAAGGTAACGAATAAATCGAAGCCATAGGAATATCACCCCAATATTTTGTACCTTTGTACCCGATATACTTAGAAAAGAATGGAAATAGCAGCATTAGTATCAGGAGGTGTGGACAGCTCTGTAGTTGTCCATCAGTTGAAGGAGGCAGGATACGATCCTACCATCTTCTATATCCGTATCGGTATGGAAGATAAAGACGGATATATCGACTGCCCTGCCGAAGAAGACATAGAAATAACATCTTATATAGCACGCAAATACGGTTGCCGCATGGAAGTGGTATCCCTGCATGACGAATACTGGGACAAGGTGGTCAGCTACACGATCGACTCGGTGAAGCGCGGCCTCACTCCCAACCCGGACATGATGTGCAACAAATTTATCAAGTTCGGCTGCTTCGAAGAAAAATGGGGAAAAGACTTCGACAAGATCGCAACCGGCCATTACGCCACAACGACTGAGATAGACGGCAAAGTATGGCTTTCTACCGCTAAAGACCCGGTAAAGGACCAGACCGACTTCCTCGGACAGATCACCCGTCTGCAAATCCAGAAGCTGATGTTCCCGATCGGTCACCTGATGAAAGCCGAAGTACGCGCCATCGCCGCCGAACAGAAGTTGCCCAGCGCCATGCGTAAGGACAGCCAGGGTATCTGTTTCCTCGGCAAAATCAACTATAACGACTTTATCGAACGTTACCTGGGAAAACGTGTCGGCAAGATCGTCGAACTGGAAACGGGTAAAGTCTTAGGTAAACACAACGGCTACTGGTTTCACACGATCGGGCAGCGCAAAGGTCTCGGATTGAGCGGCGGTCCCTGGTTCGTTATCAAGAAAGATATCAAACGCAATATCATCTACGTCTCCAACGGCTACGATCCGGAAACACAATACGGCAAAACAATCAACCTGCACGGTTTCGACTTCATCACCGAAGACCCGTGGGGAGAATTCACCGACGAGAAGGAGATCACCTTCAAAATCCGCCATACACCGGACTTTACCCCGGGACGTATCCGCCGTATCGGAGATTTGTATCGTATCGAGTCCGAGAACAAAATACAGGGAATTGCCCCCGGCCAGTACGGTGTTGTCTACGACAAAGACCACCGTCTCTGCCTGGGTAGCGGTATGATAATCGACGAGGGAAAATAAACCTTTGTCAATAATTATACCTATGATAATCTTTGTATCAGACTATAATATAAACAACTATGGAAACAACAACTTTAAAAACATTCGAAATCTCCATTCCCGAAAAATACGTATCTGCTATACGTAAACTGGTAAAAAGCATGGGAGGAAGCATCACGGTTCGCAAAGAAAAGAAATGCGGGCTTGATGAAGCATGGGAAGACGTGAAAGCCGGAAGAGTATCGAAAGCCTATACAGATATGGATGAACTCTGGAAAGATCTAACAGCATGAAATACAGCGCTCGTTATTCCAACAAGTTTAAAAAGGATATGAAGCGCTGTGAAAAACGTGGATACAATACTCATCTTTTACGTGATGCAATATCCTTATTATGTGAAACCGGAACTCTCCCCCCTTCGTATCACCCACACAAATTAAGCGGCAAATACGAAGGTCTGTGGGAATGTCATATAAATCCAATCAGATAGGATAGAAAAATAAATTTATACCAGATCAGTCTATTTTTTTTTCTGTTTTATTTGGTTTATATTATAAACCATTTTATATTTGCGGTGTGTAAGTGAGAAATGCGCAGCTCCTTGCACTTTTTTAATCCATATATAGTTTATAATATAAACCATTTTACAAACAACAATTAAAGAGAGAACAACAATGGAAGCAACAGTAAACTCAAACAAGAAAAACAATTCATTTCCAGCACAGCTGAAGATGAACATCCTCCGCTATATCGTTATATGCAGCTTTTTAGCAGTAGTAAATTATGTCACAACCCCACATTACTGGTGGGTTCTATGGGTAATTGCCGGCTGGGGCATCAATCTGATATTGGAGATAGTTTGTCATTACATGATCAAAGAAGAGCGAGAAGAAGACTGTCCGACAAATGACATTAATGTAAAATCAACCTATTACAAACAACAATAAAACATATAAAATCATGGAAGACAAAAAATTGAACGAGAAAGAGAGTCTAGCGCTCATCACTCAAATGATAAACTCCAGTAAAAAGAACATGGAGATTGGGCAAGGGAATATCATGCTAATATATGGCTATTTCACAACGGCCCTATCAATCGTTTTATTTGCACTGATCAGTCTTACACACGACTTTATATGGAGTTGGGGATGGATGCTGATGTTCGTTATATGGCCGATAATGTCTTACAGACAAAGACAAAAACCTCCGAAAGTAGTGACTTATACCGACAAAGTCATCTCAAAAGTATGGCAGGTAATGGGCTGGATGTTCATCGTTACTTTTCTGACGATCGGTATCATCGAATTTAGTTTCGCCCGGTATATCGACTTCATTCTGATGCTGCCGCTCTCTTTGATTTATTGCGGAATCGGCGTTTCCATTACCGGCATTATCATACAGGAGCGCTGGATGACTTATACACCTCTGATCGCTTTTATTATCGCAATCTATATGCTTACCATGCTGATGATTGGTGAAAAAGCGACCACTTTATGGTATCTTTACTTCGGTTTGTCGTTCGTGTTTATGATGATCATACCCGGACATATCGTCAACAATAAAGCTAAAATGCAATGTTTAAAGAACTAGATCCGCTACTCCACTCCCAATTACGGCTTGCCGTGATGTCCATCCTCCTTTCGGTCGAGGAGGCTGAATTCGTCTATCTGAAAGAAAAGACACAGGCTACGGCGGGGAACCTGAGTGTACAGATAGACAAACTGAGCGAAGCCGGTTATATAGAAGTAGAAAAGAGCTTTGTCGGAAAGAAACCCCGTACGACCTGCCAGATAACAGCCGCAGGACGGCAGGCTTTCGAGAATTACGTAAACGCCCTGAAAGATTACATCGGATAACCCCAAGGATCAAACATAAAAAAGGCTGCCATCAACAGACGGCAGCCTTTTTATATCATTAATCCCGCTAATTAAATAGCATATAAAGAACTGATAGATTCGCCACTGCAAACACGACGGATCGCTTCGGCAAACATATCGGCAACAGACAAAACTTTCACCTTCTCGCATTTCTTTGCGTAAGGAATAGAATCCGTAAAGATCATTTCCGTCAATGCAGACTGATCTACACGGGTAGAAGCCGGGTCAGACATGACAGCATGACTGGCAATCGCACGTACCGACTTAGCACCGTTTTCCATCATCAGGTTAGCAGCTTTCGTAATCGTACCGGCTGTATCGACCATGTCGTCTACCAACAGGACATCCAAACCTTCCACATCACCGATGATACGCATTTCTGCAACTTCATTGGCACGCAGGCGTGACTTATGACAGATAACCATCGGCAATCCCAGATATTTGGAATAGCTGCTGGCACGTTTCGTACCACCTACGTCAGGAGTAGCGATACACAAGTTATCCAAAGGCAGTTCACCCTTGATATAATCCAGGAAGATAGAAGAAGCATACAAGTGATCGACAGGAACATTGAAGAATCCCTGAATCTGGTCAGCATGCAAGTCCATCGTAATCAAACGGTCGATACCGGCTGTACTCAACATATCAGCGATCAGTTTCGCACCGATAGATACACGGGGTTTATCCTTTCTGTCCTGACGGGCCCAACCAAAATAAGGAACGACAGCAATTACAGAGTGTGCAGAAGCACGTTTAGCAGCATCAATCATCAGGAGAAGCTCCATCAGATTGTCCGAATTAGGAAATGTCGATTGAACCAGGAACACATCGCGGCCACGGATAGATTCTTCATAAGAAACTGAAAATTCACCGTCAGCAAAGTGTTGAATGTTCATCTGTCCCAGAGGACAACCAAGACTATTGCAAATTTTCTCTGCAAGATACCGGGAGTTGGTTCCCGAAAACACCAAGAAAGGAGTTTGTGCACTCATTATTCCGAATATTTATCTTAAGTAAATAGATTTGAATTGTGGTGCAAAAGTACAAAACAATTGACAATTGACAATGCACAATTGACAATTAAAATATAAAACAATTACAAGAAGCTTTTATTCTAAGATAATTCTTTACTCTTAATTGTCAATTATCAATTGTCAATTGTCAATTACTTATCATACGTAAACCGCAGTATCCTACCGGAATAGGCTGGTAAAACCAGCTGGTACGGACAAGCCGTCGTCAACGTACTGATACAAGTATCTCCCGTCAGCAAATCGGTCTGCACAGCCGCTTTATTGTCGTCAAAGTCCAATATCTGAAAAGCTTCAATAGGAATTTTCACTCGTACGGTCTGTTCATTCTTATCAAAATTAACGACAATCAGTACGACTTCATTGCGGTATTTACGCATAAAAGCATACTGCCGGTGCGTATTAAAATACGGATTTTTCGAGTTGGCATACATCAGATCGAAGAAAGCCCCCTGTGTGATCGCCTGTTCTGTCTTCGCCACATTCAGTATCTTAGCGTACTTTTCGCGCAAGGCACGCTGTTCAGCCGTTAAGCCGGCACCGTCGAACTTCCAGTCGTTAATCCATTTACGCAAACTATCGACGCTCCAGTAATCGAATATCGTCGTACGACCGTCGCGTCCGCTGAAACCCTCCTCGTCCATGCCCGGTTCACCCAGTTCCTGACCGCTGTAGATCATGACCGGATTCGTATTCATCATCGCCGATACGATCATACCGGGAATACCCGGGCGGGCATCGCCTGCAAAGAAATAAGATGCAACACGCTGTTCGTCATGGTTTTCCAGGAAATTCAGCATATTCGACTGGATACCTTCCAACCCTTGCCAGCAGTAAGAGATATTACTTGCCGGAGCCTGGTTACACATAACCGCACGCACCGTATCGTATAAGCCCACTTTATCATACAGATAGTCAAAATGACCGTTAAAGATGTAGTTACGATACTCCGCCGGATTATACACCTCGGCAATAAAACACACTTTATGTTTTTCTTTTACTTTCGGGATCACCCAGTTCCAAAATTCCACCGGCACCATTTCCGCCATATCGCAACGGAAACCGTCCACACCTTTATCCGCCCAATACAACAGGATATCCAGCATCTTCGTCCAGGTATTCGGAATCGGGTCGAAATAACCGATCCGTCCGTTCACATAATCCACTCCGTAATTCAGTTTGACCGTTTCGTACCAGTCATTCTTTCCGGGAGCAGGACTGAAACAGTCATTTCCGGTTACTTTTGCCGGGAACTCGCTATAATCATATTCGCCGTGCGAATCGGCAAACGACAGGTGTAACGGGCATCCCGGAATATAATAGAAATTGTTATTACGGTCGAATCCTTTCGTCGTATTATCATGCTGACCCAGGTCTTCCACATACGACATGCGCGCATCCGAATAATACTCGCGTGCCACATGATTAGGCACAAAGTCAATGATTACTTTCATACCCGCCTCATGCGTACGTTTCACCAGCGCTTCGAACTCTTTCATACGGTTCTGCACATTTTCCGCCAGGTCGGGATCTATATCATAATAATCTTTTATCGCGTAAGGAGAACCGGCTTTTCCTTTCACCACGTCCGCATGATCCTTACGTATCTGATAAGCGGTATAATCTGTTTGGGTAGCATGTTCTATCACTCCCGTATACCAGATATGCGTAGTGCCCAACTCCTTGATCTTAGCCAGTGCCGTCGACGAAAAGGCAGAGAACTTACCTACTCCGTTCTCATCTTTACTGCCGTTCTTCACCAACGAAGATCTCAAATTTCCGAACCAACGGGGAAATACCTGATAAATGACCATCTTATCCATTTGTTTCATCGCTTTATCCACTTTAAAAATTATCGGTAAAAGTTACCCGGTCCAGTGCCGTGCCAAACTATGGCAAGAGTATATTATTCTTTCGTGCCACAATCGCTTTCACCAGGGTTTCATATTTATTCTCTTGTATCACCAGTTCGAATGCCCGGATCGCCGCATCATAGCCGATACGTGCAATCTGTTCCACATTCTCCAGATCAAAGGTTTTATACATGCCAAATTCTTCCGCTTCGATCAGTACGTCGCACATTTCGCGGTCTTCCAGCGTATTCGCCCGGAACATATAGTGATAGGAACGCTCTGCTATATGAAATATCGTTTGCTTGTATTTCTGGGGGACAAGCGGACTGACATTCACCCCGATCACCCTCTCGCACATATCGCGGATAATGGATACCGGGAAGTTATGGAACAGGCCGCCATCCACATAATGCACTCCGTTGATGACCACCGGGCTGAAAATGATCGGAATACTGCACGAGGCAGTCACCGCATCCACGATAGGTCCGCTCTTGAACTCATGGCTTTCGCCGTTATCGAGATCGGTCGCTACCACTATCATAGGAATCTTCAGCTCTTCAAACGTCTTGGCTCTTAAATGGCGTTTCAGAAAATACCGGAAACGTTTGCTGTCAAACAATCCGGATTTGGGGATCTGAAGCTGTGCAAATTCGGAGAATTCACGACCGGTAAAAAGTTCTTTCAACTCATCCGCCGAATAACCGTCGGCAAACAAGGTACCCATTAACGATCCGACGCTCGTCCCAACGATCACATCCGGCTTCAATCCGCACTCTTCCAGCAACTTGAATACTCCCAGGTGTGCAAAACCTTTCGCGCCACCTCCGCTCAAGGCCAATCCCAGTTTATAGGTCTTATGGTTCGATTCTTGCGTCATTGTATGTTTTCTCTCTTTTATGTGACAAATATGCTGTTTTTTTTAGAATGAAACATTATTATTTACGAAAAAGTTTCTCCACTTCTTTATTTTCGTTACATTTACGGGAGACAAAATAAGGTCTTGAATCACTTTAAATCGAATGACTATGATAACTAGTATTTTCTGGATTGTACCCGTAGCGTCGGTTCTGGCGCTGGTATTTGCCTGGTTCTTCTTCCGGCAAATGATGAAAGAGAGTGAAGGAACGGAAACGATGGCAAAGATCGCTTCTTATGTACGTGAAGGTGCGATGTCGTACCTGAAACAACAATACAAGGTCGTAGCCTCGGTCTTCCTTGTATTGGTTATCTTGTTTTCCATTATGGCTTATGGTTTCGGCGTGCAGAACGAATGGGTTCCCATTGCCTTCCTGACCGGCGGTTTCTTCTCCGGGCTGGCGGGGTTCCTGGGGATGAAAACTGCGACCTATGCTTCTGCCCGTACAGCCAATGCAGCCCGCTCGTCTTTAAATAAGGGACTACAGGTTGCCTTCCGCAGCGGTGCCGTAATGGGACTCGTGGTTGTGGGGCTCGGACTGCTCGACATATCTTTCTGGTATATCCTCCTGAATGCTCTTATCCCCGATGAAGCATTGAATCCGACTCATAAACTGACCATTATCACCACTACCATGCTGACGTTCGGAATGGGTGCTTCCACCCAGGCACTCTTTGCCCGTGTAGGTGGCGGCATCTATACCAAAGCAGCCGACGTAGGTGCCGACCTGGTCGGGAAAGTGGAAGCCGGTATTCCGGAAGACGACCCGCGTAACCCTGCCACCATCGCCGACAACGTAGGTGATAATGTAGGCGACGTAGCCGGTATGGGTGCCGACCTCTATGAATCTTATTGCGGATCGATACTGGCGACCGCAGCCCTCGGTGCCGCCGCCTTTGTCTCTTCCGGAGATATAGAAATGCAGTACAAGGCTGTTATCGCACCGATGCTGATCGCAGCCGTCGGGATCGTCCTCTCGATCCTGGGTATCTTTGCCGTCCGGACCAATGAAGATGCTACGATCCGGCAATTGCTGAAAGCACTGGCGACGGGAACAAACCTCAGTTCGGTGCTGATCGCACTCTCTACGTTCGGGATACTTTATATGCTGGGACTGAACAACTGGTTTTGGATCAGCTGCTCGGTAGTGATCGGTTTGCTGGTAGGTATCGTGATCGGACAGGCTACGGAATATTACACTTCGCAATCATATAAACCCACCAGACGGGTATCCGAAGCAGGACTGACCGGACCGGCTACCGTTATCATCTCCGGATTGGGATTAGGAATGATGTCTACCGCTATCCCCGTACTGGCCGTCGTTGTCGGTATCATCTGTTCCTTCCTTTTTGCTTCCGGATTCGATTTCAGCAATGTCGGGATGGGATTGTACGGGATCGGTATTGCCGCCGTCGGAATGCTTTCCACGTTGGGTATTACACTGGCGACCGATGCATACGGACCGATAGCCGACAATGCCGGAGGTAATGCCGAAATGTCCGGCCTGGGTAAAGAAGTGCGCAAACGTACCGATGCGCTCGACTCGCTCGGAAATACGACAGCGGCTACGGGCAAAGGTTTTGCCATCGGTTCAGCAGCACTGACGGGACTGGCATTGCTTGCTTCGTATATAGAAGAGATCAAAATCGGTTTGCTTCGCCTGGGAGAAACCGTCCTGTCATTCGCCGACGGACGGACGATGGAGATTTCGAAGGCTTCTTTCTCCGACTTCATGATTTATTATGATGTGACATTGATGAATCCGAAAGTACTTTCGGGCATGTTCCTCGGCTCTATGATGGCGTTTATGTTCTGCGGATTGACGATGAATGCCGTCGGACGTGCTGCCGGACATATGGTGGAGGAAGTACGCCGCCAGTTCCGCGAAATACCGGGTATTCTGACCGGCAAGGCAGAACCCGATTATGCCCGTTGCGTGGAGATTTCGACGAAAGGGGCACAGCATGAGATGATTGTTCCTTCATTGCTGGCTATCATTGCTCCAATCGTTACCGGACTGATATTCGGAGTTACCGGAGTGATCGGACTGCTGATCGGCGGCCTTAGCACCGGCTTCGTCCTAGCCATCTTCATGGCGAATGCCGGAGGAGCCTGGGACAATGCAAAGAAGCATATCGAAGAGGGTAACCACGGTGGCAAAGGCAGCGAAGCCCACAAGGCAACTGTCGTTGGCGATACGGTCGGCGATCCGTTCAAAGATACTTCCGGACCGAGCCTCAATATCCTGATCAAACTGATGAGCATGGTGGCGATTGTGATGGCTGGACTGACGGTGGCATGGAGTCTGTTTTAACCCAAATGACAGGTTCAGCTGTAGGGGCGGGCAGACCCCGCCCCTACGGTCGAACCTGCCTGTTCCATTATGACGGCGCCTGTAAGGGCGGTTCGCGAACCGCCCCTACCAACGACGCTACATTCACATCTGACAAACATTGAGCTCTCCCCCTCTCTTTCTATTGCTTTCTCCTACCCAACAGGAATCCCAGCAAATCCATTATAAACTGAAGTATTCCTCTCACCTTGTTACTGTTTCCATTCTCGCTCATACACTTTCTTTATTATTAAGATTATACACTATGGGGACCAGCGACCGTGCAATACGTTCCAGCATATTGCAATACGCTTCGCGGTTATCCCCGTTCACTTCACTGATATACCGGCTGTAAGCAATCTCACGGGCATAAGCCGCCGGATAATGGCTCACGGCAGCCGCCTGTTTGTAGACCGTCGTTATCAGGCGGGCAAAATCGAGGAAGCTGTTTTCAGGACGGTCATACCGGCGGAACAACAGGCCGTCCGGCTTATCCGGAACTGTCTTGCCGCCATGCCAGTAGGCATTCGCCACACCGTAGCCCGTCAGCCCGAAAAAGTTGTTGTAGAGGGTAGCCAGGGTGCTCTCGCCCCAGCCGGATTCGATGGCAGACTGCGCCAGGATAACCACCGGGTTCAGTCCGTACAACTCACCCGCCACACGTGCGGCGGGGAGGTACTTGCGGGTAAACGACTCTTTATCCATACACACAGGGGGGGTAAGGATATTATTCGATTACCGGACGGTCATCTTCGCCACTGCCGCCACCTGTGTCCGTTTTCGGCTCATCCAATTTGAAACGCTCGCCTTTGGCTGTCGCGATCAGGTTGCGCAACTTCTCGCCGGGACGGAAACGAAGACGTGCACGATACAACATAGATGAAGAGAAATCATCGACCGTGACACTTCCGGAACTGGTCTGCACCAACTGGAAGGTTCCGAACTCGCCGCACTGAACCACTTCACCGCGTGCCAGGAACAACAGGAGAAATTCTATCAAACGGTCGATCACCACCTTCACATCACCACTCGAAGCCGTGGAACTCTGTGCCACCAGGGCACACAACTCTGCGAAGGTACACGTCCCCGTCGCACGGGTCTGCGCATAGAAAAGTTTCTCCTTCCCTTCCTCTACATTCTTACTGAGGTTCTTCCTGAGAACCAAATGATACTGAAATGCCATAATCCAATTGTTTTTAGTTGATTATTAATGATATATCAAAGATACAACAGCCATGAGGAGGCATTGATGTCCTAGGTGACAGGACGTGACGAAACGACATTTTATTTCCGGTAAAGTGATAGAGAATGAAAAACATTTACTAACTTTGCCTTAGGGGGCTCTATTTGACAAAAGAACAACCGGAAAAAAAGAAAAGGAGGAAATAAAATGGGAGCATTAATTATGTTTGGATTAGTAATTGTTATCGCTTTTGTTGGTGGCATTTACTTTATGATACAAGACCGCAAAGAAGAACGCCATCAGGAAGAGTAGACATATTGACGATCAGTCAGGATTTATTAATATCATAAAGGTTTTCACTAAGTGGAAACCTTTTTTTGTATAAAATAAGCAGTGATACATTTCGGCAATCCATTGATTATTCGTATCTTAGTAAATAAAAAACAACGAGCTATGGAACAAGCAAGCTTCATTATACGGTCATACGGAGTAGGCGAACTGGCGGAACTCTATAACCCCCACCTCAGCCGGCGGGGAGCCATTATGCAACTTTGGCGGTGGATAAACTATCACGGCACACTGAAAGCAAAATTAATCGAACTCGGCTATCATACCGGTGCGCGGAGCTTCACGCCAAGACAGGTGGAGTGCATCGTCCTGCATTTGGGAGAACCTTGAACGGTAACTGTTTTTCCGTGGCTGCCACAGCTATTTGAAACCGCTGCTGCAACCACTCAAAACAGTTGCAGCAGCCACCGGAAACGACTGCAGCAGCCACACAAAGTGGCTCGGGCAGCCACCGAAAAGAAATATATATCAAAAAGCAGGGCAGCGATGAAAAAGGCAGGATAAGGCAGCCTAAAAGCCCTCTCCGGGAACCTTTTCCGACCCGTTCCTTTTGTTCCTTGCGGTTTCGGGAGAGAGGGAACAAAAGGAACAGGCTAAAAAAGTTTCGGAAAACATCTTTTGCCTGCCCCATCCTACCCCCGGCTTTCAGAATGGTAGTTTCGGATCGGTCTGATCGTCTCCTATATCTTTCTCTTTATCTGTGTCTTCTGGATTTTCCGACGGATCGTAACCGAACCCTTTACGTCGGGCCTCCACCTGTTCGGAAGTCAGCTCGATCACCCTGTAAAGCTGCTTGCCATGCTTCTTCACCCACTCGAAACCCTCTCTTTTTAACATTTTTCCCATGATATTTATACCGGAAGCAGTCACCGGAAAACGTGTCCGCTCGGCAATACGGGTGACCAGTTCGCTACAGGAGAGCAACAACGGCATCTCGAAGCGTACCGGCTTACGGTAATAGGTATAAAGCAGCTCCAGCTCCGGGCTGACCAGCTGGAAAGGTTCGTTGTTACTGTTGATCTCCGCAATATCCGCATTGGCAAACCAAAAACAGAAACCTTCGCGAAACAAAGCCAGCGCCTGCGCATAAACGGCGGTATGGTCGACCGGCAGGGTATAGTCGATACGCGTCGCCTCGAAACAGAGGAAACGCCGCGACCCGGTGCGGTCGGTCAGCACCTCACTGTCGTTGACAGTAGCGGCAAAGGAGGCACGACGCACATAGGTCTCGGCATTACGGGCATAGGGACGGCGTTCGTACACGCTGTTTTTCGTGATCAACGCCTTCAACTGATTCAGCTCCGTGCGGCTCTGCCCCGACAGCTCGTCGAGGATGATCAGGAAACAGTCGCTCATCATCAACGACGAATCCTTGGCCGTCGGGTCGAGGTTGCCCGAATAGACATACTGCCGCAACCGGGGAGGCACCAGGTTACGCAGCCAGGTGGTCTTGCCCAACCCCTGCGCACCGCTCACCATCAAAACCGTATGATTCTCCAACCGCTCGTCGCAGGCACAGGCAACGAGGGCAACCAGCCATTTTCGCAGACATTTCTCCCAATACGCCGGGCGGGTCGTGCAGACAGTAGCCGCCAATGCCCCGATCGGATCGGTCTGTCTGTCCCAGGCAGGCAACTGATCAAAATAAGAACAGAACGGATCATACTCCGGACTGAAATCGGAATGGATCACCGACCGCAGCTCGGAGACACTGCACAATACGCCCTCCTTCTGCAAGGCACACCAAACGGAGTTTTCCCAATAGTCGTTGACCGGCGTAAACGACTCATCCGTACCCTTCGGTCTACACTCCACCAGACGGCGCACCACATTGCGGCGCAGATCATAGTGAGCGGACAAATGCTCCTGTATCTGCACCACATAACTCGCTCCTCTCCTGCCGGTCTGCAAAAAAACGGTGGCATGCTGTTCATCGTGCGCATAGGCGCTGTCGATAACTGCTGCACGTTCATCCGCCGGGAGATCGGCAAAAGCTTTCGCGGCATAATTCACCACATCGGCCCGGTTAATGCCCAGGCGGTTGCAATGGCTGGCAAAAAGATGGACATAATTGTTACGGTTGCCTTTGTCGTAGGCATACTTACGGGTGGTCTTCTTGCGGGCAGAAGCGAGCAGGCGCGACGCTTTCGGATCGACCGGCGGCTCGATGAGGCCGATCCCTTCCGGCTCGCCGCTTTCGCCTTTCAGCCACGCTTCGAAACAGGGAGAGATATACAACGTCGGATCGTACGACAACAGGCACAGACGCCCGATGTCGCTCCCCGACGCATCCGCCCCGATGCCCAGCTGGTTTTCATACCAATCCTTCACCAGGGTGTAGACCGCCTTATGGTTCTTCAGGGTGCGCTCCATGCGGACAGCCGGATAAGCGATGATCTTGATTCCGTGTCCGCGCGGACTGATCCAGCAGGCCACCGTATAGACAGCCTGGCGTGCCGTTTCCAGCAAACGGGCAAGGTCTTCTTTCTTCAGTTCATCGAAATCGAGAATCACCAGCGGGTTATAAGCAGTGATACACTTAGCCAGTCGCTGCCCCGCGTAGGTAGCCGAGAGGGTGACGGCAGGCAGCTCTTTCTTCAGTGTCTCGGCAGCGTCGGGGTTGCCCTTATCCATATACACACGGATCTGGTTGACTTTGGTGGCATACTTCCCGCTACGGATATCCTGCAGGACATCGATCAGGTTTACATCTCCTTCATTGCGCTTGAACCGGGCAAACTGTGTTACTTTCAGCATAATAAATTGTATTAAAGAGGTTGATTAACAAATGCTCAATGTAAGAAGTAAAAAGAAGGCCGCCTATTGTTTTACACTATTTTAGGGAAACAATAGGCGGCTTGAAAAATAAGGAATTAATAACCTAAGTGTGAACGACTTTCACGGTGTTCATCCATATAATTCCGTACCAGATTTTCGAGTGATCCGAGTGTCAGAGGTTCTTTCTTCGAGTCATAGCATATCTGAAAGACGGAATAAAGCGAGCGGAGGAAAGCTTTCACCGCATGTTTGTCGTTGACAGTCCATTTCCCGCTCATCAGCAAGGGGCCGATCAGCTCGACGAACTCTGCACCGGTTCCGTTGAAAACGATCGTTTCTTCCACGACCATATCTTCGTTCCACACTGCGTTTTTCAAAAGCCGACACATATAGTTGTCGCTTTTCTTCACTTCATTCAATACACTCTCCAGTTGTTCACACTGGTTCCTGAAATCTTGTGCCGCGTTTGTCAGTAGTGCGGCGTCCAGTTTTTTTTCATATTTGTTTGTTTTATAAGAATTGAATGTTACTTTTCTCTTGAAAGAAAAGTAACCAAAAGATCAAGCCAAAAGTAGGTTCAATATTTTCTAACAACGAAGCCCCGGCGGAATGAACCGTCGGGGCTTGTTTTTGTCTGTCTTTGCTCATCACAGAGATCGAACAGAAGAACTTTATTTCATTACTTTAGTATTAATATCTACCGCTTGTTCGCCTGTCACAGGCTAATTGGTTCTTTGTGCGTTGCATGCAATATGAACCGCGCGGTAAACAATTTAGAATTATTTTGATTATAAATAATTGCTTATTTTACGATTGCTTTTACAGCAGCTTCGCCTTCTACAGCTACTACAACTACACCTGCAGGAGCAGAGATTGTTGCTTCGTTAGAAGTGATTACTGTGTTAGCAATTGTCTGACCAAGTACGTTAGTGATCACCACGTTCTTATCAGCAGCACCCTTGATGATAACGGCACCCTTAACAGTAGCAACAGAGATTGCAGATACTTCAGGAGTTGCATCGTTAGCTGTCGCATTACCTTCGTAGTTTTCTTCCATGTTGAATGTTTCACCGTTAGTGTACTGATTAGTTACAACTACAGTACCGTTCACCCAACGCAGGTAACCTTCATTATCAGCTGATTTATCAAATGCATCTTTGTCAGCAGCATTATATTCCTTATACTGAGTCTGAATCTTGAATGAGCCAGCATTGTTATCTACATAACGGAAAGCAAACTTAGCAACATTGAATTCCGGAGAGTCCATAGCCAATTTAACAACTTCACCACCCTTGCGAGTAATATACAATGTATCCTGGCTGTGAATACCTTCTACGAATGACAACTTAGCTTTGTTTTCGTCTGCTTCAACCATATTGATATACGGATTGTTGTGCAGATGATCTTCTTTGTAAGCAAATGCAGTGTCGATCAAGTTGATCAAGAAGCGACCTTTTACTACAGCCGGGTTTTCTTTTGCGTCAGCGCAAGGACCACCGTGTTCTTCTCTCCAAGCATCTGTGTTATGTTCAGGATTGTAAGGACAGTAAACAGAGTTTTCTTTGTCTACGTTTACAGCCAACAGATATTGGTAGCAAGTGTTTGCAACACCACCAACTGTACGGTTTACATAAGCTGTGTCAACAAACAATGCAGGGTTTGCACCGCTTACGCTGTTGTTTACATTCAGGAAGCTCAAAGTTTCGCCGTCTACAACAGACTTAGCGTCAGCTTTTTCGAACAATACTTCTGTAGGATATTCTTCGCGGTAGATCTTAACGATATCACCCCAGTCTTTTTTCACCTTACGGTATTCAGGAGCGTCGATAGGATCAACAACCATCAAAGAGTTAGCATCGTCTGAATAAGTTGCAACGTTTTCCCAAGTACCTTTGTTGGCACTGTTCTTCAAGTATACTTTGTCAGCACCGTTGATTGCAGCAATAGCATCAACATTACCTTTATCGTTATAAGTATTATTAAGAGCCAGAGTTACATAGTTGTATGTATTACCCGGTCTTTTCTTCAATGCAAAGAACTTAGCATCACGAGGAGTATTCTTGTTGTCCTTGTCGCAGATGTAATATTCCAAATTTACTTCATCGTTCAAAGTTACATATTCGCGGTTACCTCTGTTTTGGAATACATACGGGAGAACTGCCAATGTATTGGTAGTTTCAGTAATAACACCAGTTGTTGCATTGTAAGAATACAATTTGCTATCTACCAATACAGAGTCGATCTGTGTATTATATTTAGCATCTTCTTTCTTAACCAATTGTACATTCCACTGAGTAGCTTCTTCCTGATTTACAGTAGCACCAATCTGGTGAGTACCATGATTTTCTGCCCAATAAGCAGGAACGTCACCGTCAGCATTGCGACGAGATTGTCCCAAATAGAATGTTGAGTTGATCAGTACATTGTCTGCATACACTTCATAACCGTCAGTTTTTGTAACTGAAGCTACCGGAGTGATCTTGATCAAGTCATTGTCTGCAATACCTTCACTAGCTACGACAGCCGCTTCATAAGAACCATCAACAAGACGCAATGAAGAAAGAGATACTTTAATACCTGTATTTTCACGGTTTGTTAATACCAGGTTACCGCCATCAATGCTCGGAGCCCACATTGTAGAAGGATCTTCAGCAACAAAGTCAACAGCCTTTACGAAATCGTCTTCAACAGCAGCAGTAGTAGTATTATATCTCAAACCTAACACACCATTGATTTTGTATGCGTTAGCATTCGTTTCATCACCTGTCTTCACATAGCTAACTTTATAGAACTGACCTGTCAACAAGGTCTTGAAGTCAAGTGTGTTTGAGGCGCCAATAGCTGATCCAGCCCAGTTTGCAGCATTTGTACCCAAAGCTGCAGGATCAAGAGCTGTCAATACATTAGTAGCACTTGATACATTTACATATAAACGTTTGTCAGTATCAACCAATACCTGTACGGTATTTGTTCCGTTATCAGCTGTGTTGATAATAAATTGAGCTGTAGCAGCACTAGCACCAGCAGCTAATGTTTTTGCATCAGCTTCGCTAATTAGCTTAAAACCACCTTTTACTGCATTTGTTGAGTTCAAGCTCGGATCAAAAACAAGATATTTTCCTGCTTTATTTTTCAGATAGAAAGTAGTCTCTGTCGTTGCAGCAGCAAAATTACCACCTGCAAAGGCCATTGCAGTCAACTTGTCTGCAAATAACTCTGCTCCAGTAACTGTTTTGTCACCATAAGTAACTGCCAGGCTAAAGCCATCTTTTAGTTCTTTATTCAAATCTTCACCTTTAGCAGCAGTTGTATAAGCAGCTTCTACCGGTGAAAACAAAGCTGCATCAGCAATGTTAGTAGCATAAGCAGCATCAGCAGTTCCCAGCGTAAAATCTGTACCATCATATTCTACATAAGAAACTTTACCATCAGCAGCTTTTACAGCCAACGCATAGAAAGCACCATTTACAGTTACAGAACCACTGTTCTTAACCGGAACAACTTCGAAGTTAGAGAAACCGCCAACACTAAGTACATTACCAGCCTGATTCTTAACCTGACCATTAGCAGTTAAAGACCAGTAGAAAGGAGCAGCAACAGCAGCAGAAGTTCCATCATAAGCATCTCCTTTAAAAGTTGCATTATAAGTCAGGAAATCGTCAGCATCAGCAGCTGTTGTTGCAGCCTTCTGAATAACAAATAAACGAGAATTGTCTTTAATAGTAGACAACAACTGTCCTTCCACTGTAGCAGTTGCATCCCAACCATCCAAAGCATCCAAGTCTGTTTCCACTGCTGCAACTGTAGCACGAGTAGAAGCCACAACAGCTGTAGGAGCCGTAAACATTGAAGCCGCTGTACCTGCATAAGCTGAAAAAGCTGAAGCAAATAACAAGCTAGCTACAAGCGTAGAAAACTTTTTGTTCATAATCAATAAATTTAATATTAATAATAGTGTTACTTAAAAGTCCTTTTCCGTAGGGGCTTTTGATACTGTCAAAACTCGAATGACTAGTTTAAACGTCCCTTTTTTCTCGTCAGCAAAATTACAACATTCTTTCTAACCGCCAATCTTTTTCCGAATAATTTTTCTTTTCCTATATCCTTTCTTATCAATTGGATAGCAAAGTTAGTACGAAATACTCGCTTTAGAAAACGAATTCCCAAAAAGTGACGAGAAAAAAGGGACGTTAAAATTAGTCACTCATTTTCAGCCCTCCAATATATAATATTCAAAGTCTACACAGCATTATACGTTCCCAAAAACAATCATCAAAATAAAACATATCCTTATATAATGTACGCGTGTGTACATTAATTTAATTAGTTACCTGGAAGAATAAAATCAAGAGAAACGGGAATAATCGCATTTTTTACATTCAAAAAGCCATTCTGAACACCCAATAAAAGAATAATTTGCGTTGATTTCTTGAAAATAAAAAGTCGAATAATTTAGGAAATGAAAACTAATCTTTATATTTGCATTGTTACTTGATGTTCGGTAACTCAAAACTTTTATACTATGAATAAGTGTATTAATCCTTCCCTGTATTATTGCTTCACTATTGGATATAGAATTGAAGCATGTAAAAAATCATTTCTTCGCTTTTCGAAAGAAAAACAATGTATTTATGCTAAGATGCAAAAGAATTTAGTGAATAACCTTTGATATATACACATAATAATCTAAATTTGTATGAAGAACGAAGACATGCTGAAGGAGCTTGGCAAATATTTTATTGATAAAAGAAACAAAATGGACGATAGACTTATAATTCAGCTTTTTCTAGTGGCTTGCTTGTCTATTGTATATTTCTGGGCAAGGCATAAATGGGGAAAAAAAGACTCCGAAGAAGATTGTAACGAGAAAAAATAGAATACCCTACTTTTGCTCCATAATAGTGCCCTTGTTAGCTCAGTCCTAACATACTGTACTCTAAAAAAAGATAATCGAAGCTCATCCCAAGTCGGGTGGGCTTTGTTTCTTTTTAACTACCCAATGAAAGCATAAACAAAGATTTGCCCGTATCTTTGCAGCCGGTAAACAAAAAAATAATCCGTATGTCAATCTCACGCTTTAATGCAGTGGAGAAAGCTTCCAACCGTAAGGCCGTAGAAGCCATCACTCCCAAACAGAAAGTATCCGAGTACTATGGCGAGAACGTATTTAACCGCAAGGCGATGCAAAAGTATCTCTCCAAGGAAACGTACAAAGCCCTGACCCACGCCATTGATAATGGAACACCTATCGACCGGGAAATAGCCAACCATGTAGCTGCCGGTATGCGTATGTGGGCACTGGAAAAAGGAGTAACCCATTACACACACTGGTTCCAACCGCTTACCGACGGAACAGCCGAAAAGCACGACGCTTTTGTAGAACACGACGGCAATGGCGGTATGATCGAAGAATTTAGTGGCAAACTGCTCGCTCAACAGGAACCGGACGCATCCAGCTTCCCCAACGGCGGACTGCGCAACACATTCGAAGCCCGCGGATATTCTGCCTGGGACCCCTCCTCTCCCGCATTTATTGTAGACGACACCTTGTGTATCCCGACTGTCTTTATCGCTTATACCGGTGAAGCACTCGACTACAAAACACCGCTTATCCGCTCGGTTGAAGCTCTGAACAAAGCAGCCAAAGAGGTCTGCAACTACTTCAACGAAGATGTTCATAAAGTGATCACCTACCTGGGCTGGGAACAGGAATATTTCCTGGTAGACGAAGAATTGTATTCGGCCCGTCCCGACCTGTCACTGACAGAACGTACGCTGCTCGGACACGAAAGTGCCAAGAACCAGCAGTTGGACGACCATTATTTCGGTGCCATTCCTTCACGCGTACAGGAATTTATGAAAGACCTGGAAGTGGAATGTTACAAGCTGGGTATCCCGGTGAAGACCCGTCATAACGAGGTTGCCCCGAACCAGTTCGAGTTGGCTCCGATCTATGAAGAATGTAACCTGGCAAACGACCATAACCAGCTGTTGATGTCGGTCATGAAACGTGTTTCACGCCGTCATAATTTCCGCGTACTGCTTCACGAAAAACCTTTTATGGGTGTGAACGGTTCGGGTAAACATTGTAACTGGTCGATGGGGACCGATACGGGCATCAACCTGTTCTCGCCGGGTAAAGACCGCGAAGACAACCTGCGTTTTATCACGTTCGTGGTCAATACGCTGATGGCCGTTTATAAATATAATGCCTTACTGAAAGCAAGTATTGCTTCTGCTACCAACGCACACCGTCTGGGAGCCAATGAAGCGCCTCCCGCTATCATCTCTTCTTTCCTGGGAACGCAGATCAGCGAAATACTGGATAAATTCGAGAACAGTTCGATCGAGGACGCGATCGAGGTAGATGACAAGAAACGTCTGAGCCTGGGCTTCGGACAGATACCGGAATTGCTACTGGATAATACCGACCGCAACCGTACCTCTCCGTTCGCTTTCACAGGAAACCGTTTCGAGTTCCGTGCACCGGGTTCTTCCGTGAACTGTGGCTCGGCTATGCTGGCTGTCAACTCGGCAGTCGCTCATCAGCTTCAACAGTTCAAGAAAGATGTGGAAGCACTTCAGGCTGCCGGAAAGAGTAAGGAAGTGGCTATCTTCGAAACACTGAAAGCATATATCAAAGAATCCAAACCGATCCGCTTCGACGGTAACGGCTACTGCGACGAATGGAAGGAAGAAGCAGCCCGCCGCGGACTGGATTGCGAAAATAGCGTTCCACTGCAATACGATGCTTACCTGAAACCGGAAGTGATCCGTATGTTCAAGGAAACAGGCGTATTGAATGAAAAGGAACTGGAAGCCCGTAACGAAGTAAAATGGGAAATCTATATTAAGAAAGTACAGATCGAAGCCCGCGTATTGGGTGATCTGTCGATGAATCATATTATTCCGGTTGTATTGCACTACCAGTCTTTGCTGCTCAGCAATATCACCAAGCTGAAAGAGACATTCAGTCCGGATGAATACGAAGACCTGTCAGCCGAACCGCGCCGCCTGGTACGTAAGATTTCCAAACACGTGAATGCCGTAACACGCATGACGGACGAAATGATCGAAGCCCGTAAGAAAGCAAACGTCATCACCGACCTCCGCAGCAAGGCGATCGCTTATCATGATACGGTAGTTCCGTTCCTGGACGACATCCGCGAGCATATCGACGAACTGGAACTGATGGTGGATAACCAGATGTGGCCGTTGCCGAAATACCGGGAACTGTTGTTTATCCGGTAAGAAACAGATAAGTACGATTCTAAATACAATGTCCTGTGTAAAGAGCTTACACAGGACATTCTTTTTTTACACTGATCGGTTGTTAAAATCATTAAGTGCCTGATAAAACGCCTCGATATTCTCAGAGGGAATATGAGGGGGAACATCACAACCTGTCGATAAAACGAAATTCTTCCACTGGCTGGTATTCTTTAAGAGATTCATCGTCTCTGCATATACTTGTTCAGAAGATGCCTGTTTGAAAAGTCCGACCGGGTCCAGGTTACCCATAACCAACCGGTCTTCCGGACAGTTAGCCAACGCATCTGCCATATCTATCTTATTGCCGAAATGAAGCCCGACAGCTCCCGACTGAACCATGGCTTCCGTACAATGCCCGGCGTTTCCGCAGTTATGCAGGATCACCATAAAGTTTTCATCCTGCACCGCATCCACGATCTGACGAACATAATCCGTCGAATACAAGATACAATCTTCGTTTGAGATCAGACCTGCCGCCGGTTCCGCCATGATCACACCGTGAACGCCTGTCTGTTTGATCGCACGGGTATAGTCGATCAGAAAACGGGTGCACTTTTCGAGCAAGACGGCTATATTCTCCGGTTCCACATACAGGGCAATCATCAATTCGGACAAACCGAACAAACGTCCTGCCAACGAAAACGGACCGATACAACCGGCAAAGACAGGCTTATCCTTTACACGCTCAGCCGTCAGGCGGTTTGCTTTCAGATATTCGGGCACACGTCCGGCATCCAACGAGGGGATCTGTAAATTATCTATGGACTCTTTGTCGGATACCAACGGTTCCGTTACACTGGGTACTTCATCTTCCGGAAAAACCACTTTCGCACCGAAAGCTTCTGCCTCTACCGTCAAATCCATGATGACCGTCGGAGCTGCCGACGGATATTGCTCGTTCAACCGGCAGATGGCTTCTGCATGTACTTCGCCGCTGGTAACTGCATCTTTCACTGTTTTACCGCATAGTTCGATACCGGGATGCGTCATGATAGGAACGGCCCTTCTCTCCTGCCGGCTCATTGTTTCCTGTAACCATTTCTGTATTTCCATTATTTCTTCAATCTTTTTCGTTTATAACAGGTTTCTAACTCACAAAACTGACAACCATACTTTTTCTCATCCACTTCAGGTCCGATACCGATCACGCCACTGATAGACTTAATCGGCGTCATCAAACAAACCTCAGACAAACTGATGCCGCAAGGATGCTCGCCCATCAACCGGAAGAGAGTCTTCTGACCGGACAAATGCCAACCGCAATAACCCGGACTCATACGGTTGGTATGCCGTTCGCCGCCCAGTTTTTTTTCGAGCAATCGCTCCATGTAATCTCCGGCCTTTTCGGCAATGCAACTTCCGATTACATCGGCTATAAAACATTTCAGAATATCGCCTTCCGCCTTCAAACGATCTTGATAAGCTTGAAAAGCAGTACCAGCCGTGGCCGCAAAAAGAACAAAACGTTGAGAGCTCTTCATTAGGGTAGCGATGGTAGCCCCTACCTGCAAGCGTTCACCGCCGTTTATTACGACCTCCTCACCTTCTATCCGTCCGCCAAACAGACCGAATGTACAACGCGGCTTTACCCAAGAGGATATATCTTCCAGCATGGAAACAACCAATGTCTCCACGGGTTCTTCCGGTTGTTGCGTCTTGCTGTATCCCATCTCCACGAACAACTCGTGTGGCGTCAGGGACAGCTGACTGAAATCCAACTCGTACTCCTGCATACGATCAGGCGGATAATAAGGATTTAGCAAGCGTTACGGCGGCATTGGCATTGTCGCTATAACCGTCTGCTCCGATCTGGCGGGCAAAGGATTCAGAGACCGGTGCACCGCCTACCATGACTTTCACCTGACTACGAAGACCGTTTTCTTCCAGGGCTTTGATAACCTCCTGCATATAGTTCATCGTTGTAGTCAACAGCGCTGAAAGGCAAAGTATCTGCGCCTGGTTTTCTTTCAAAGCATTGATGAACTTTTCCGAAGAAATATCGGTACCCAGGTTGATCACCTCGAATCCGCAACCTTCGAGCATGGAAGCTACCAGGTTCTTTCCGATATCATGCAAATCACCTTTCACCGTTCCTATCACCACTTTTCCCAAACTATGGGAAGCAGCACCTTTCATTTGCGGTTTCAGCAGGTCGAGCGCACCTTTCATGGCACGAGCTGCCATTAATAGTTCAGGGACAAAGGCTTTTCCTTCCTCAAAACGTTTACCGATGTCTTCCATGGCCCGCGACATATAGTTATTAATGATCAAATGCGGGTCGATATTCTCTGCAATAGCCTCGTTGGTTACCTCCTTGGCTACATTCAGTTTTCCTGTCAAAATAGCTTCATACAATTTATCTAAATCTGCCATAACTTTATTCTTCTTTTAGTATTTAACTTCGTAACTCACGCAATGTCTCTATCATTGCCACTACATTCCGTACCGGTGCGTTGGCCTGTATATTATGGACGGCATTAAAGACGAAACCGCCGTCTGCCCCCAGTATCTCACATTCCTGCATGACGTGGCTCCGCACCTCTTCGGGTGTTGCATTCGGCAGGATACGTTGCGTGTCGATGCCTCCGCCCCAGAAAGTAAACTGGTCGCCAAACTCTTTCTTCAAAACGCGCGGATCCATATCCTTGGCATTGATCTGTACAGGGTTGAGAATGTCGAAACCAGCCTCTATAAAACCGGGCATAAGCGGAATGATGGCGCCACAGCAGTGTTTGAATACCTTCCAGGTGGTATGCTCATGGATCCAGTCATTCATCCGTTTATAGTGAGGGAGCCACAACTCGCGGAAGGTATCGAGGGAGCAGAATTGAGAATCCTGTGTGCCGAAATCGGTTCCGCAGGTAAAGACTACATCGACTTTTTCACCCACTGCATCCCAAAGACGTTGATAATTTGCTATCGCGATATCGGTCTGCTTTTCAAAGACGGTTTGTACATAGTCACGGCGCATGGAGGTAGACATATACCATTCCGCCACATTCCGGATTCCTTTCGGATCTTTCAGGCCCATACCCGGAACGAAAGCAATATCGCCCAGTGCCGTACCTCCGAAGCTGGCAACGACCGCTTTTCCCGTGGCAGCAGCCTTTTCGACTGCCTCCTTATAATACTGAAGATCTTCTTCTGAAATAGGCCCGAATTCTTCCAGGTTATCTTCCGGCTGAATCGCATCATCGTCGACATACTCCTGCCGTTCGGTTGCATTGATAAAATAACAGTCAGCCGGCATCACGGCACTGGGGGGATAAGAACGGTCGCCACCCGCATAGATATGCACGTCTCCCTCTGCATCAGTCGTCAGGTCGATACCGGAGGCGATCATCACTTTCTGTCCCCAGGGGGTTATTTGTTCGTGAAGTTGTGTTTCATCGATGTCGAACATATCCTTCCGCCCGAAAACAGGGACACAATCTACACCGATAATCTCCTGCAGGTCACTCTCGATCTCTCCCAGCATCTGGAAAGGTTCGATGACGCGGACAGGATGCGGGTCCAATCCATAATGTTGCCGCAAAGCCTCCACGACCTTGCAATGGATACCGGTAACTGAAGTTGCTCCGAAGTCGACCGGTACGCAATCGGGCATACGATGGGCTAGTGCGCTTTGCACACGCTGTTTAGATGTCATGTTCAATAATAATTTTAGATTACCATACTTTTATTCTGATCTCGCCGTCTTTGATGGATTCCAAAGGCCCCGGTTTGGGCTGGTTTCCACGTGCATTCCCCAGATAGTCGGTCGCTATTTCAATCGGGCTGCCGTCAGGTTGCTCATAGGCTTGTCTGGGGAGTTTGGCTTTTCCCAGTCTCTCCGTATTGACACGGCTGGTCTGCAAATCGCTCAAACCTTTTACGGATAAAGACAGATAAACGCCGTCAGCCGTTTCTTCGATCTTCACATTCGGGTTGAAGTCAGGAAGCACAACGCTATTCTTTTCACCTTCGAAAGGTAAGGCTTTGTTGTAATAAACATTACCTTCAACCATCATCGGATAAACCGTTTTGTTATAGTCTGCCAAACCGTATTTCCGCTTATTCTCTCCTTCTGTCACCGGATTCGTCGTAGCAAAGAGGTTATTGATATAACGGTCGTCCCCACCGGGGATAATGGACAGGCCGGCAACCTCCGTCGAATGAGGTAAAAAGTAAGGTGTGTACCGTCCATGTTCTACGTAGCGGTAGATATCTCCGGCGATCAGGTTGTGAACGTAAGCACCTCCCTGGGATTGTTCCAGGATGCTCCGGCGTGAAGCGAAGATATTATTGTCGACCAGGAACGGGCCGTGGTTTACTTCCAGGAAGATATCTTCCAAATCATTATCATAAAACAAGTTTCCGGAAACCCGCGTTCCCTGTGTCATCCAATCCAGCCAAAGGGAACGGCCTGCGTTATGGATACGATTATGGATAATACGGGTATCTACTGCCGCATGGAACTTTATTCCTCCGATCTCGGCACCGGTAAACTGGCGTTTCACCCAGATATCGTGGATATGATTGTTTTCGATCAGACTAAAAGCGGCTCCCATACTTCCACAGATACCGGTTTGTTCACAATGGGATATCTCATTGTTACGAACAATATGCGAACCGATGTTTTCCTGATTCCAGCCATTCCGGATCGTATTGAAAGTCACTTCGATGTAATGCAGAGAACCGTCGAGACTCGTATCGTTCAGCCAGACGTTATGTCCGGTTTTACGTTCCTTTCCCAATGTAATACCTGAACATTTGGAGTTACTGATCACATTATTCTCGATGATCCAACCTTTATTCCAGTGAGTGGCTACCATACCGATCTGCTCTGCTGTGGGAGCACCCCATTGGGTAGCAGCCTGGCTGATGTTAAAACCTTGGATAGTCAGGTAGTCGATACCCGGTTTCTCCGGATAGAAGCAGGTATTGCGGGTACTTATTTCCACTAGTTCCTTATTCGGGTCGTATTTATGGAAATTCGCCCAGATGATCGTATTCACACCATCATTCTCGCAATACCAGGTGTAGGTGGAACCTTCCTTGTCTTTGCTCTTTTCATTCGGGGCCGGATGCAACACCTTGTCCAGTGTTTCTTTCTCATAAAGCGATTTGTTGTTCAGGAACACTTCACCGGTATGATGTTCACGTCCTATACCGTCAAACCAGTCGCCATAGATCAAGTCGGTATAGGGATTATAATCACCAAAGAACGTATTCGGTATCGTTACTTTCCAAACACCGTCTTTCTCTTTCGTCCAGTTGGAGATTCTTTCTGAGCCTTTTATCTCGACCTTTTCTCCCGGGGCCGCACGATAAACAATCCGCTTCTCGTCGCTTTCGCCACCTCTCGGAGGATTGATCCATTCACGATATGTACCGGCATGTACGGTAATTATATCTCCCGGGAAGGCATATTCTGCAGCTTTTCCTATTGTCCGGAAAGGAGCTTTTTCGGTTCCTTCATTCGCATCGTTTCCTTTGACGGAGACGTGATATTCTTTCGCCTGCACTGCCGCACAGCATATCAGGAATAGTGTAAAAAGTAACTGTTTTCTCTTCATGGTATTTCGATTGTTGTTGTAACATCAATTATAAGAACAATGCAAATATAGAGGGTCCTTTTCCGATATAAAATAGCAAAAAGTTGCCTATTTTGTGGATTATTATTGCTAATTATACACATCTGACAAAAGATGACGATTTCATCGCACTAACACTATAATGCTAGCCATAGTAGCACTATAGAGCTGAATAGGTAGGACTATAGTGCTAATGGTAGGAACACTATAGTCCTAATACTTATTATTCTCCAATAAGAGAAACTTGTCCTGAAGCCGTTTCCAATCCGGTATTTTCCATTTGTATCTGTAGCTCTACACCGTTATTCCCACGAATATCATCCGATAAGGTTACCGGATAAACGATTCTCAATTTATCTCCGTGCAGGATTTCTTCTGAAGTATCGTCTATCAGCACTTTTCCATCTGCGACCAGTTTCAAACGGGAGCAAACGACCGAACTTTTCCCGGCTTTCTTTTCTATTCGAACAGCCGATAGTTTATCCAGCCTGTCTGCCGGAATCTGAAATGATATGATTTCTGTCTTTTTAGCACCTACCGTCCATGATCCCAACTGACCTTTTTTCCCATCAGGTATTAAAGAAGGAGTTATAAATGCAGCATAATCAACCAGTGAACGGGCTGTATTTACGATGTCGGCAGGAGGTGTCTGTGGAGAACAACCTTCCGATTCGACCCAGGTCTTCTCCCATTCGGCAAAGTTAAAACGAGTACCTGTTTTTCTGCTTGCGAAATAATGTTTCCAACGCGGCAAATAATAGTCACGGATCAAACCTGACCAGACACGGGCGGAGTAATCATCTACCGGAGGTCCCCAGATCGTGACGATACGCTTCGCATTTCTTTCATATTGTTTATGTTGTTCAGGAGTTACAGCCTGCTTATGGGCAAAGTCGATCCAACGCTCCAAACGTAATGTCGGATGAATAGATAACAGAGCATCCATTCCCGTCAGTATATATTCAAAATCCTTTTCAAATTTTACGGCACGCACCGTATCTCCTATTTCATACTGCCAGTCTATTGCCTTCACCAACAATTCAGCCTTTCCTCCCAGGTAAAGGGCTGTAAACTCCGAAAGGTCTGCCAAATAAAGAGGGTTATCTTTCAGCTGACCAGAAGCACTGACAAAAGATTCCAATGCCTTGAAAAACGATTCACTTATATTGATTGAACCGTTCCGAACTGTCCCCGGACGCAACTGCCAATTGTAGCGAGGATGGTCGGTAAATGTCCCATAGACAGATTCTAGCAACGCATCCCAACATTTACGAACGGCTGTCGGATAGCCTCCATAACGGTTATAAGAATACTCCTTCAACCATTCATGAATATTAATCTCTTTATCCGACCAGCCAGCATCAGACAATAATTCATAGATGACTTCATTGTTTTCTATTCCTTCAGGTGCCATTCCGTGAGCCTTCAAACGCCCTTTATTTGGAGAAGACAGGGCTTCCAAATGACCGTTTGCATAAAAGTCCAATACTCCAGTCATACCGGTTTTTCCTCCCATATTCGGAATGACACTATATACCCAAGGCTTGTTATAGAAACCTTTATAGAACTCCCAGTTCACTTCCGATTTCCAAAAATGCTTATTATAATCTACTGCTAAATCCAACAAAAGCATTTTGTTATCCGGAACTTTAGAAACCAAAGCTCCTAACGTTTCATAATCCCAGATATCCCTTTGGTAACCAAACATCCAACCCTGCATCGTCCAAACCGCATTCGGATTACCTTTGCGAATAGACTGATACACTTTGTCGCCGTAAGAGGCAAGCAGTTCGTAACGCTCTTTAGAACCTTTAGCCGGGAAAGGAATATCCATCTCGTTAAAGCTGTCCACCAGGTAGTGTTCATTAGCTCCAAATTCTTTTTCCCATTCACGAATAAAGGCTGTTCCGATCTGAGAGAACAAAGGTTCTTCCGGAGAGATCATCCAGTTACAGAAAGCACCTCCCCAATGCGTCTGGATAATTTCCAGATCAGGATAGATACGTTTAAAGGCTTCCGGTATAAAACCCGGGAAACCGGGACAAATGGGTTTCATACCCAACTCTTTCATCCGTTTTAATATTTTGTGCTGCAAAGCGATTTGCTGACGATGCCAGTCCTCATTCAACGGACCGTCAATACCACTTATATTCCCCATCCGCATCCAGGGTAAATGAGCCGGACCTACAAAATAATGATTTATCTCATCATCCGTCAGTCCCATCTTTTTCCATACACGGGCTAAGATCGCTTCATAACCAACCAACGCCAAGGGCATATCAATACCATGCAATGCCATCCAATCTATCTCTTTCTCCCAACGTGCCCAGTCCCAGTAAGGCATGGAATATCCATAAACTACCACATTACACATAAAATGGTTTTCAAAAGGAGAAACGACTCGTTTCAAGGGACTCTCTTTCAGCTCCTCAGGAAATCGAACATTATTTCCGGACCAACTATAAATACCGAACCGGTTACTTTTAATAAAATCATAAAAGCCCCGACAAAGTGCAACCGGACTGCTTCCCTCTATCTTCAAAACTCCCTTGTCGACCTCATACTGAAAGAAAGTCTTTCCTTCCGACTTCTTCTTATTCGACTTCAACACAAAGGAAACCGGCAAATCAGACTCTCCTGTAACCCGTTCAATCACTTTATAAGCCTCTTCCAACGATTTCTTTTCTCCCAACATCGACTGCTGGGCAAAAAACAATAGACAAATGCCCAAAAATAAGATTCGTTTCATATATACATTTATGATTTATACTTTCAAATAGATTTTGTTCTTATAACAATAGTGCAAAATTAAGAAAATCATGAACACATGGCCAAACTCAAACAAGACAGGATAATAGTCACCCAAATAGTACTTAAACCCATGTAACCAATATTCTCTTAATGATACCGCATTCATGGTATTATAAAGCATATAAGCCAAAATGGAATTCATACCATAAATCTTTAACCATTTCAAATATTTTCCTCGCTTACAAACATCAACCCAATAATAAAAGAGAAACATCAATAAAATAGATATTCCAGATGACAAAAACATCATCGAACTCGTCCACAATCGTTTAATAACAGGCTCCACAAAAGAAAGTCCTCCGGCAATAAGCAGACTAACCACACCCGCTATTCCCAAAACCCTCAATTTCTGCTTACTGGAAATATCCGCTTTTAACACACAACCGGTCAATGTACCACTCAACACCGTGGCCGTAAAGTTCAATGTACTATATATCCAGCTGATATGATACCAATCAGCAAAGACAATCTCCCCTGTTTCGGTAACAGATGCCCCATACAAGAAACGTCCTAAAAAGGCTCTATCAATCTGCTCTGCTATATTTTCTCCGGGAAGGTAGCCTCCTGTCAATAACATACCGACAGTATAAATAACCGGCAACAACAAAAAAGCAACAAACAGGATACGGATTGAGAGTAAAAGATACAATATGACAGAAAATAAATACCCCATTGCTATCGCCTGTAACGTATCCGTATAGAGATAAAGTGTATCTATGTTCAAGTCAAGTAAATTTCCTTGTACAATTGCTCCAAATATCCATAGTAGAAGAACCCTTTTCGACACTCTCCAAACCAATTGCCCTGTTCTGCCTTCTCCTCGTTTATACTCCGATAACGCATAAGGAATGGACGTTCCTGCCATAAACAAGAACAAGGGCATTATTTGATCCCAAAGATGAAATCCTTCCCACTCCACGTGCGTAAAAAGGGATTGGAAAATCTTGCCAGCCCAACTATCTCGTCCTAATGCTTGAGCAAGGCACATAAATACAGGCTGAAAACAGACCAATATAAAGAGATCCAATCCTCGAAGAATGTCTAAAGATTCTAATCTGGAATTTTGCTTATCATTCATATTTTCTTGTTTATTATCTCTTAACAAAGATAGGTAATAAGAACCCCAATTATGTACAAACTAATATTGTAGCACTATTTCAAATAAATTGCAAATAAAACGAGTAGCCAAAATCTTACCAGAAAGTGACTACTCGCTCAAAAACAAGGCAAATAGATTATTTTTCCAAACTTACAACCTCAATTGTCCAATCTTTCTTTGTCCCATTAGCAGCAGTCACTGTATAGGTGTTCGGTTTACTCCAATCACCAGGGATTCCCAATGTGGCAGAACCATTTGTCGGGCTGATACGTGCCGCAGTTGACAAACCTACAGCTACCAACAAGTTTGACTTTGACAAATTAGCCAACTCCGACTCAGGGAAGTTTGCAGGAGTCGTTACCGATATTTTCACTGAAGCAGCCATCATGTCTATGTCAGATTTATAAGTCATATTGACTTCTTTTACCACATTCTGTCCAAAGGCCGGAGATTGCTCATCACTTATATATCGATACCTAACTGCACTTACAGAAGTTATATTCGCATCTTCATATTCAGGTAATTCATCCATTCCTCCCGTTAAACAAGATGTAAAGGAAAACATCATTACCATTAATAATAAATTAAATACCGTTCGTTTCATATTCTTTATATATTTATATTACCAACCTTCATTTTGAGTATCAACAACTCCACCTGCTGTTCGTTCATCAATTGCCCCCTGTGGAATAGGAAATAAATAACGTCGTGTCGTAAAGTTACGATTCCAGCTATTCAAAATAGTCAGCTGATTGATGCAAAACGATTTTCTATCACTAGTTATACTAATTTTGTAAACAGGTGCATTCAAATCTTTAATAACATCGCCAGGAGTACGATTATAATTACTATATCCACCATATTTACCCCATCGTAAATAACTAAAATAAATATCACCACATTCATAAGCCATTTCTACACGACGTTCACGCATATAATCAACCCATGCATTTTCTAATGTAGTAGCTTGGGACGCAGGTAAACCACCATGCCGCACACGTGTTACATTCAAAGCCTCAACCCCTTTAGCCACGTCACCTTTCAATAAATAGGCTTCAGCCAAATTCATATACATTTCACCTAAACGAGCAATAACAAAATGCATGTTTATTTTTACAGAAACAAATGCATTCGGATCTGGCTGCACCGTATTCTTTCTCCAATAATACCCAGTAGTAGTAGTATACCATCCACCATCTTCTTTCGTACGAATACCTTGAGATGCACATCCTCCCATTTTCGTATTCAGTGTTAATCCCCAAATAGAAGATTGATCACGGATAATTGTCGCATCCATTCGTTTATCCCGATTTTGATATAAAATATCCGTAATCGTACGATTAGAATTATCTTTTACCTTTCCAGCCTGTTTGAATAATGGATAATCAGAGCGTCCAGTTATTAAATCTATAGCTGTAGGAATATGACGTAATTCACCATCGAAACGTTTAAATGTTTCAATAGAACCTTCCGTCAAACTTTCTGTCGGTATATTCTCTACATTATTTAAATACTGAGAGGTTTCATACCAGACTTTTGCCTCTCCGCTTTTTTCATCCGTAACCAAATACTGATCTACCAAATCTTGTGTCGGCCAATATTCTCCCCATGCACCAAACATTTGGGTACCTGCCCCCAATGTATTAACACCATCCGCACTACCATTAACCAAATCGTCATTCGCTAAAAAAGGCAATGCCCGTATCATTTCATCAAAAGAGCCAACGGTAGTCGCATCATTCAACCAATAGCGGGCCATAATTATCTCCGGATTATTCGGTGAGACATCATTCCTGAATATACTCTCATAATCAGCAGAAAGTTCATACTTGCCAGAATCGATCACCTCGTTGGCAGAAGAAATCACTGTATCCAAATAAGAAACATCTTTCGTATAAGCATAAGCTTGAAGAGCAACCCTGCTACGCAATGCCAACGCTGCATATTTGTTTGCCCGTCCAGGTTCTGAGGTTTCAGGCAACCCATCTACTGCAACATCCAGATCATCCATAACCAGTTTATAACTTTCTGCGATACTTGATGTCAATGGAGTTTTAAAAGCTTCACTATCATCTAGCGTAAGCACCTTTGTTATAGGAACAAAACGTCCCATTTTACGAGTCATATCAAAATATAAAAGACCACGTAAAAAATGAGCTTCTCCTATCAATTCTGTTTTCTGTTCTTCCGTAAATATGGTTGAAGCCATCGTTTTTTCAATAATCATATTACAACGGCGCTGTTGATCGAAACGCCCAAACTTATAATCGGTTCTGGCACTAAGCCCAGTTTCTGTTGCTGTTGTATTAATACGATTCCCTACTTGATCACACTGGGCTCCATTAGGGGTTAAAGACTCCCAAGAAGCTGACCCTCCAGCAAAATTACCAATAATATCACCATAGGTTCCCAAAACAAACGCATCTGCCATATCTTTAGAACTCCAAACCAACTCTTCACTATACGTTTCAAAAGGTTCTGTATCCATCACATCACAGGAAGTCAATAAACCCACTCCCATTAAACAGATTATACCTATCTTTTTATATATATTCATTTCTTTATGCTCAATTAAAATCCAACACTTAAACTAATTGCATATGCCCTTTCATTCGGATACCCATAATGTTCCGTTGAAGAGTTTTCAGGGTCAAGACCATATTTCAATGCCTCAGAGATTGTAAACAAGTTTTGTCCAGAAAATGCCAAAGTCGCTTTCGACAACCAATTTACATTCTTCAACAACGACTGTTTGAAATTATAACCAAACGAGAAATCCTTCATTCGCAAATAAGCACCATTGATTAACCAAAAATCACTGGACAAATAATTGTTATTTCCATTCAATCCAGGGCTTGACATCAAACGAGCATAATGCGCATCCGTATTATCTGGACGCCAAAAATCTTTTTGGTATTCGTAAATGACAGGCATTTCTCCAGTCTGTCCTCCTGCCATAACAGCTGTATTAGCTGCATACATATCAAATCGGCTAGAACCTTGGAATAAAGCATTCAAGAAAAAGCCCTTATAACCCAATTTGATATTTAAGCCAAAGTTTGCACGTGGAAAACTATTTTTTCCCATGCGTATTTGATCAGAATCGTCTATTTTACCATCTCCATTAAAGTCATTATATTTTATATCTCCGGCTGTCAAATCATAAGACCCTAATGGTTTTACACTATTATATACATCTTCAGCATCAGTATAAAAACCTAAGTTCTGATATAAATTACCATAATATCCTTTTTGTTGTGAACTTCTTTTATACGGGTTCATAATATTAGAAACTGATTCTGAAGGGTCATAAACCCAAAGTTGATCGAATTTCGTCACATTAAAAGATAAGTCATACGTAAAATCCTCATAACTATCACGCCATCCCAAATTGAGGTCGAACCCTGCCCGACGATATTCTCCGTCTGTCGACACACGTGGAAGAGACATACCTAACGGAGCTGTATAACCGACATCTATCGGATTTGGTGCATACAAAAAACCATGAGTCTTATAAAAAAAATAATCGACCGTACCATATAAACGATTGTTCAATGATGAGAAATCTAAACCGACATCAACCTGTTCAGTCGTAAACCAAGAAATATCAGGAGAAGGGATACCTCCTTCAGAAAAAGTAGGGACGTAAACTCCGTTAACTACATATCCTTTTGTATTCAGAGAATAAGATGTCAAATATTCAAATCGTCCAATATGATATACATTATCTTCATCACCCCAGTTATCTAAACCAACCTGTCCGTAAGATGCACGTAACTTCAACTGATTGAAAATATTTTTTTCCACTAATGGTTTCATAAAAACCTCATCCGCTACAGACCAGCCAATAGATGCCGAATAGAATGTCCCCCAACGACGGTTTATCGGAAAATTATCAGACCCATCATAACGAATACTACCTTCTACAAAATATTTATTATCGAAATTATATTTAACTTGACCAATCCATCCAGCACGTCCCTGTTCACTTTCACTACCTCCATTCTTTTGAGTACTTTCCGGTCCCGGACCTATCTGGTCAATCGAAAACTGGTAATTCTCACGCGACAACCAATAGTTATTTGAATACCCATACGTTTCTTCATACCCGGCTAAACCACTAACAGTATGTTTTCCAAAAGTACGGTTATAATTAGCAAAGAACTGCATTGTCCAAGTATGTCCATATTTTGTCGTGTTAGTCAACATAGGCTGACTATCATATTTTGGTTCTTTCGAATCCCAATCATACTTAGCTCCATCCTTACGCCACGATTTGATAGGATTAAATTCATAACGATAATTTCCAGCTGCACTCAAATTCAATCCTTTTACCCAAGGTACATCCCATTCCAGTTTCAAATGTCCATTGGCTACTTTTTCTTCTTCACGCTTATAGCCAGCATCTTTTGCTATTTCACTAAGTGGATTGCCTAAAAAATTATAAGGTAATCCATCTTTATTAAATCCTGGAAGCAATGGAGATGTATTTTGAATATGACCAAATATTCCTTCAGGAGAATTTGCAAAAGTTGTATTTGGATGTTTTTCTTTCTGTAAATACCCATCCAATGTCGTTGACACTTTTAAACCGATAGCTTTAATCAACGAACTCTGACTCAAGCGAAAATTTGTACGTTGCATATTATAAGTATTTGTTTTATACAACGATTCCTGATCTAAATGACTCAATGAAACATAGTATTTATTTATATCTGTACCACCCGACATTCGTACGCTATGTTGATATTGTGGAGCAAAGTTTCTAAGCATCAAATCTCGCCATTTGGTATTACTGTTTTGCTGTAGATCGCTACCGTCACGCATTTTCTGGATACGTTCTGCACTAAAAGAATCAGGAAGACCATCATTACGTTTCGCTATATTTGCATATTCGGCACGCTCCCAGGAATCCAAAGGTTCTTCCCAATGAGCAGGTTGAGAGAAACTCATATTTAAACCATATTCTATATAAGGTTTTCCTTCTTTACCCTTTTTGGTTGTTATCTGAATAATACCATCGGCTGCACGCGAACCATACACCGCCGTAGCCGAAGCATCTTTCAATAAACTCAGCGATTCTATATCTTCTGAAGGCATTTGGATAAAGTCATCATAATTACGAATAACCCCGTCAATAACTACCAACGGTGTACTACCACCACGAATACTGATTTGCGCTTTATTATTAATACCCCCCCCAGATGATTTTACAATCAAACCAGGAGCACGTCCGGCCAAACCTTTTGACATATTAGCAATTGGTAAAGTAGACAATTCTTCTGATTTTACTGATGCCACCGAAGCAATCATCGAACGTTTAGTTGTCGTACCATACCCGACAACTACCACTTCGTCCAATTTTTGTGTATCTTCTTTCATTACAACATCAAGCTTACTAGATTTTACCTTCAATGTTTGGGTAACATAACCGATACTGGAAAAAACCACTTCCATTCCATCAGGTACGTTGATAGAGAAGTTTCCATCTACATCAGTAATCGTTCCTTTTCCCGGATCGTTTTTTAAGAAAACAGTCACACCAATCATCGGTTCACCCAATACATCAGTTACTTTCCCTACCACAGTCCTACCATCTTGAGCGGACATTGTCACATCCTTTTTATCAAAACCAATGTTATTATCCGCCATTGACGGAAAAGCATTGCTCAGAAACAAAGGAATGGAAAAAATTAACAAAGTCGTTTTTTTCATTGTTTATTAATTTAAAAATTGATATTCGATATCATATAGTTATATTTTTTATCATGCAGGATTACTGCATGATAAAAGAACGATCGTTCTTTTATCATGCAGGATTACTGCATGATAAAAGAACGATCGTTCTTTTATTGCTATTTGTTACAGACTTATATTTTTCAATATTACTCTGCCTCTTCCTTAGTATTCACTCTCCACCTTCCTTAGAACTAACTCCGGTATGGAGTCAACCCCATGGAAATAGCGAAGTCTATGTTAATCTATAAAGTCCGATTATTCTATCACCGGACGATCATCTTCTTCATCCGATTTCTCGCCCACATACACCGGTACAGACACCGATCGCGGTACTTTTAATAATAAGCCACTATTCTTAGTGTATTGAGTAGTTATTGTCAATTCGTAATCGCCATCTGCCAATTCGGATGGAACAATGAATATCAGTTCGGATGGATTGTTTGTTCCAAACATATCCTCTTCCAGTTTGACGGTCGTGTCATCGGCTTTTTTACGGAACGTAACCCCGACTGAAGCATCTTCACCTACCACTTTTATATGTGAACCACGAATAACAAAGTTGCGTCCCGGCGACATCCGACCGTCTTTCAGTCCTGTCTTTTTATCTTCGGTTTCAAGGATATACATCACATCATTCTTTTCACCCTGTATAACCACCTCTGTCTTCGCGATTTCTTCACGCAGAACTTTGTTCTGGTTAAAAGAAACGTAAATACTATTTTTATCCGGATTCCAACGTCCACCTTCTATCAAACCTGTAAAACGGGGAACTGCATAAAACAATCCAGTACTCACATTATAGCCATTCATCAAAAAACGAGAGACAATACGTTCGTAAAGATTAACAACATGAACCAAAGTCTCTTGTCGTAATCCCGTATCTTCTTCACGCATTTCTTTGTAGATTTGTTCCAGTTCGACATTACCGGCAGCATCCAAAATAAGAATTTTGTCATTAGGATCTTTTGTCACTGTATTAGGTGCGATCCAGCCTTTTAATTTGTTTTGCATAATAGTGTTTTTATGGAAGATTTTAGTTCTTCCTGTTTCATGATAATATGATTTACATTCGCAAATGTAGAGCTAGTGAATGACTTATGGATTCAAAGAAATATCATAGCACTATTTTGAATGTTTTTTTCAGATAAATACTTCTATTCTTACTTTCTTGCTATATTTGTCCCGTACATATCCTTAAAATCGATGACATAGATGAGAAACAGAGAAATCAGCCGTTTGATATTAGACATGAAAAAACATGGGATAGAAGTTTTTGACGAATTTGGCAGATATAATTATGTTAACACGCAAACGATACTTCCCACTCATACCCACTCGGATATGATCGAAATTTGTTATTTGGCAAAAGGAAGTCAGGAATACTTCGTTGGCAACAACACATTCAGATTATATGGAGGAGACATTTTCATTGCTTTTCCCAATGAAATACATGGAACAGGTGAGGTTCCTGAAGAAAAAGGCGTTCTTTACTGGATGGTTCTGAAAAGACCTGAAGAGGAAAAAGATTATTTAGGATTAAACTATCCGGATGCCTTTGAACTATTTTCCAGACTGTTGCAACTGCCTAAACGACTCTTCAAAGGAGGAAGTGAATGTGAGCGTTTGCTTCAAAAAATCATACAAATTTACTTTCAAAACAAAGATCCTCTAAGTAAGATGGAGCTAAACAATCTACTCGTATCCCTTTTACTTCACATCATACATGCTGGAGAAAAAAGTTCAGGGAGGGCATACAGTGACCGCATAACAAAAATCATCTATTATATAGATGAAAACCTCTTTGAAATACTGGATCTGGAATTTCTTGCAGATAAATGTAATCTCTCCGTATCCAGGTTCAAACATCTGTTTAAAGAAGAAACAGGTATACCTCCTTCCGAATACATCATCCGTAAAAAAATAGAAAAAGCACACGAAATGATGGAAGATAGCAAATTCTCAATCAAAGACATCGCTTATGATCTCGGTTTTTCTTCGCCTGCTTATTTCTCCACTGTATTCAAACAATACAATGGTTATTCTCCCACTTTTCATAAAAAGAAAAACAATACTTCAAAATAGTGCTATAATACAGTATTTAAATATAAATTAATCCATTGGAGTTACTTTTGTGAAAAAATAATTCCATGAAGACACATATCTTATATTTTTGGATAGCCATACTGGGCGGAATGCTTTTCGGTTACGATACAGCTGTAATTAATGGAGCTATGCCGTTTTTTACTTCTCATTTCAATCTGTCGGATGCTATGGTCGGCTGGTCGGTCAGTTCCGGTCTAGTTGGATGTATCATTGGAGCGACATTTGCCAGCTGGCCTACTGATAAGTTTGGTCGCAGAGATACAATGAAAATGGCAGCTTTATTATTTTTTATATCTTCATTGGGAACCGGATTCGCCTATGACTTTACAATGTTCGTCATTGCCAGAATATTAGGAGGTATTGCCGTTGGAGTAGTTTCCGTTACAATGCCTATTTATCTTTCGGAAATCACACCGCCCGAAAAACGAGGTAGCTCAACCATCAACTTTCAATTAGGAGTTGTCGTCGGTATATTAGCAGCTTTCTTCGTCGATTATCTATTAATTGACACTGGGGAACATAACTGGCGTTATATGTTTTTATCGATGGCTATTCCTTCCGGGCTTTTCTTTTTATTATTACTTAAAGCACAGCGCAGTCCCCGATGGCTTGTTCAGCGAGAATATATACAAGAAGCAGAAGTTGTATTATCCGGATATAATTCACCAGAAACTAGCAGGAGATTAATCAAGGAGATACAAACCTCTCTCCATAAACAAGATCCTAATAAACAAGTGCACATACCTTTATTCAGAAAGCCCAATCTACAATTCATGCTGATAGGCATTGCGGTCGGTGTTTTCAGTCAATTATCCGGTATAGCCATCGTCATGTATTATGCGACCGATATATTCAGAGCTGCAGGATTTTCAACAGACGCTGCTATCGGGCAAACAGTTATCATCGGCTTGACTAATCTGACATTTACTTTACTGGCAAAATCTTTGATAGATAAATTGGGACGAAGGAAGCTCCTTCTCTTCGGTACGGCTGGTATGTCCATTGTGCTGGCAGTATTAGCATTATCTTATTTCAATACAGGATTCCCGGCGTGGATATTATTAGTGTCTCTGGTAAGTTTCGTTGCCCTATTTGCCTCTTCCATGGGAGCTGTTTCCTGGGTTTTATTGGGAGAAATATTCCCGAATAGCATCCGGTCGCAAGGTATGTCGATTGGCTCTCTCTCAAACTGGATCGTGAACGGAGGAATCTCATTTCTGTTCCCTATTGCAACCGGAGCATTACCGAATGGCGGAGGATATTGTTTTGCGTTCTTCTCTATTACAACCCTCGCCGGATACTTTTTCTTTAAGAAATATCTGTTTGAAACAAGAAACAAATCACTGGAAGAAATCGAAAAAGAAAACTCATAAATAGAATTAACATGACAGGATACGAAAGAATCCAAGCGGCTCTTTCCGGCAAGCAACCGGACAAAACCCCAATAATGCTGCACAATTTTATGCTAGCTGTCAGCGAAGCCGGATACACGATGGAACAGTTCCGCAACGACCCACGAGTGATAGCCGAATGCTTTATCCGTGCCGTAGAAAAATATCAATATGACGGTGTTGTAGTAGATATCGACACGGTTACACTCGCTGGTGCGTGTGGCGTAAACGTCGACTTTCCGGAGACAGAGCCGGCTCGCTCTCATGAAGGAATCTTAGCATCATTGGCTGAAGTCGGTCAATTAAAACCGGTAGACATACAAAGTTACCGATACGCAAATATCTGGTGTGAAGCTGTAACCTTATTAAAAACTCACTTCAAAGGTGAAATTTATATACGTGGGAATTGTGACCAGGCACCATTCTCGTTGGCGACAATGCTCCGCGGCGTAGAGAATATGATGATAGACTTATGCCTGGAAGAGGAAGAATCTGTTTTTGCACTACTGGACTATTGTTATGAAGCGACTTCACAATTTATTCGAATGATGAAAGAAGCCGGAGCCGATATGGTTTCAAACGGTGATAGTCCGGCCGGTCCTTCTATGTTATCTCCTGATATGTACGGAAGGTTCGCACTCCCATACGAAAAGAAAGTTTGTGAATACGCTCATCAATTGGAAATCCCATATCTGTTACATATTTGTGGTAATACGGATATTATTATCGATCAAATGATTACATGTGGAGCTGATGTACTGGAACTGGATTATAAAACGAACATCCATCTGGCGGAAGAAAAAATGCGTGGAACAACAGTTTTTGCCGGAAATATTGATCCAGCCGGAGTACTGGCATTCGGTACACCTCAGTTAGTTAGAGAAAAGACCTCAGAATTACTAGACATATTCAAAGACAATCCCCGATTTATATTAAATGCCGGTTGTGCCATTCCCTCAACAACACCTTCTGAGAACCTGTTCGCAATGATTCAGACAGCACGGGAGTATACTTACTAACTTACAAAAATAGGACAGTAGTGTGGGGACTCCTAACACTACTGTCCTGAATAGGGTAACACTACTGTGCTACCCCTGCTAGCACTACTATCTCAAAAAACGCTTCTTAGTATTCCAATCTCAATGTGATTTGTCCGTACGGAGCCATTACCAAATTGCCGTCAGTTCTTTCTCCGGCTATCTCCTCCCGATCGCAGACAGAGACACGTGCCGGGGTCTTATTAGGAAAAGATAGTTTTACACTTTCCTCCTTGTCGGACAGGGAACGGAGACGGACGATCAAAGTATGATCGGTTTCCAGGGACTTGATAATTGTCGAGTAAACCTTCTGGTTGTCGATAGCGATCAAAGGCTGTACCTGCGGATCTTTGTCGGCCGTAACATATACCAGCGGCTGAGACTGTTCCATACCGAAACGGTTGGCTTCTACCACATCGTAGGCTTTGTGCGGATACAAACGATAACGGAACTGAACAGGACCATCCTGTGTCAACGGGAAGTTGGTATGCCAGTGATTATTCATCGCCCAGGAATAGACTGTTGAACTGGGTTCAAGTTTGGTTACCCAGTTTCCCTGGCCTCCCCAGCCCATTGCGATATTGGCATAACGATCGCCATATTCAAACAATGGAGCATCCAGTGAACACCAGGTCACGCCATGTGTCGCATTCGAAACATCCAGCCATCGTTGCATCGCCAGCCAGTTACGGTTACCTTGCGGCCACTGGTCTTTCTCCACTTCCATCACGCCCCACGGAATATCCACGCGAGTCTTTGAATTCGGTAGATTGAAGGCAAAGCCAAAATGAATGCCGTCTTTCTCCACCAAAGGCAATTTATCTACGACATTGGAGATTTCCACCCACGGCTGCCCAGCCTGCAAACGGACAGAACGGGAGACACTCCGACAACCGGTTGCCTTCGATGTTACACACAGTTCTACAGCCAAAGGACCTTCTTCGACGACGGATACAGACAATACCGTATCCGCTTGCGGAGCATCCACATTCGCCGGTAACCAGGAGAAGGTATTGGCTCCCTGGGCGATATAGTTATATTCAGAACCTTTCTTCAATAAAGAAACTATATTACCGGTTGCCCGATCCACATGAACCGTCAGACAATCGTTCTTCAGTGTCGTTCCTTCTATTTTACAACTGCCCGACAAAGAGCATTTGCCTTCCACTACACGGAAATGACGGGAACTCAGTGCAGGTACTTCCGGCACATAGACCAACAACTCACCGGTAGAAAGACGTTGGGAAAGAAGCTCTTTACCATTCTGATCGACTACTTTATCCCCTTTCAGACTTTCTTTTGCCGTCAGCCTAATCACACCGCTCTGCGGCCATGAATGCGTATTAAAGACAGCGATACCTCCGTTTGACGGACCTTCCTTAGGCCCCAATGCCCCATTCGACTTATCCGTGGCAGGAGCCAGCGATTCATCCAGCATATCGATCGAACGGTCTTCGGCTTCATGGAAGTAAGACTGTTTCACTTTCCAGATGGCATCCTGGAAATAGGGTTCGGTTGGGTTCTCAAAACACCAGGTATGTTCCGAACCTAACAGGATATAACGCCAGGCCTCATCGAAATCTTCGCGCGGAGCTTTTCCTCCGTCTGCCAGCATGGACCAAATTGTTTCTGCCTGCACCAATTTCTCCTTGGCATTCCGGTTCTTGGCTGTCAGGCCAGCAGCCGTACCCAGACCGTCCGTCCAGTATTCGGTATAGTCACCGGAAACGACCGGCAACTGGTCACCGTACTTCTCTTCTATCATCGACATGATTTCATGACCGCCGCTGATAATGATTTTCGGATAAGCATATTTCTCATTCCACTCTTTCACCGCAAAAGGGACATCGGCATCCAGCGGATTATTATCCCACAACGACCAGGAAAGAACGGTATAATCATACGGATAATTCTCTTTTTCCAACACCGTCAGTTTCTCGGTAAAATCGACATTGGCATATCCCATACGGATCACTTTCGGCACTTTTGCCGGGTCACGTTGTCCGAACCACGGACGTCCGGTCTCTCCGCCTTTTCCCATACTGCCGCTATTAGCATAACCGCCCGGCTGAAGGAACAAGACTTTCGACTTGCCGTCGGGACCTACCCACCAAAAGGGTTTTCCATCCATATTCTTATGAGCATTTCCTGCGCGGTCAGTATTCGGCCATGAGATAATATACTTAACACCCTCCTGTGCCATGACCGGAATCAATCCCCACGACATACCCGGTATATCGAACTGCTGGAAAACATCCGAAGGAACTCCGCTCAACCGTTGCATCTCGCGGGTAAACTTGAAGACATGGAACAATTCCTCATCGGCACAGGTACTGGTATTCAGATTCAGATAGCTGGCATCCAAACATATCTGCCCTTTCTTCATGGACTCAACCAGTTCATCCCGCATCTCCGGATTGGATTGCCACAACCGCTCCATAGGCCAGCCTACTTCCGGATTCCAGACAAAACGGGCACCGTCGGGATGATTCTTCGTCTCTTCCGCCAGTTTTATTCCTTCAATGATATTGTTTTTATGAAGCTGCTCTACGTTCTTATGCGTATTTGTATAACCTATATCCACGTGGGCATGGTTGTACAGATAAACATTCCAGTGACGCATAGGGGTAATACTGACCTTTTGCTTGTATGTCTTATCCGCCCCACGGAGGACAAATGTGACTTCCGACTTCTTCTCTGTAGGTACTGTGGCAGGTAACATAACATCTACTTCTGTCGAGTCTTTCGCATTCAATACAAAATGGTTCTTTTCTGTTTTCCCCTTGGTTATCACTTCGACCGAAAGATCACCTTTCAGTTCCTCTCCTTTCAACCGAACCGTTACAATACGTCCGGGTGCACCGTCGGCCCTGTAACCGTAAAGCGGGCGTACGATATAATCGATCGCACCGGGTTTTATGTCAGCCTGAACGGTGGCAGATAACGCTGATATCAATAAACAGATTCCTATTCGCTTTTTCATTATACTACTTATTAGATTAGCAATTTATTTATCATACAAAATAAAGACGTTCTTACTTACTGTACAATAGACATTATTATTGTTTACTTGTACTATCTTGCGATATCTCGTTTACATCACCTCAAAACTGCCATCCAACCTGATATCCTCAACCGAAGAACCTATCATCACCTTAAACTCGCCCGGCTCCAATACTTTCTTCATCTCCGGATTCCATACCTTCAGATCTTCCTTTTTCACGACAAGCTCGATTGTCTTTGTCTCACCAGCTTTAAGATATACTTTCTTAAAAGCTTTAAGAGCCTTTAGCGACGTACTGGTGCTACTCACCATATCACGGATGTATAACTGCGTGACCTCTGCCCCGTCACGCTTACCTGTGTTGGCTAGTTCGCAAGTAACCTTCACCACATCGTCCGCTTCTTTTATATGCATGTTTTTATATTCGAATGTAGTATAGCTCATACCATGACCAAAGCAGAACAAGGGTTTCGGATGTGCAAAGACATAATCACGACCGGGATTTTCCGGCGTACCCGGACTCTTGTAGAACCCTCTGGCAGATGGTTTCTGAGCAGCATACATAGGTATATGCCCTGTCGTTGGAGGAAAGGTCATGCTAAGACGACCGGAAGGATTGACCTCTCCAAACAGTATACGCGCTACAGCCTCTCCACCTCTCTCTCCCGGATACCAGGCTTCGACAACCGCATTCACCTTCTTCGCCTCTTCACCAATCGTCAGCGGACGACCGTTTATCATCACAAGCACGATCGGTTTACCGGTAGCGGCAACGGCTTCGAGCAGTTGTGGCTGAACACCTGGAAAATCCAATTCGTTACGATCATAGCCTTCACCGCACGTAGCCAGTTCTTTGGAGTTTTCATCACCCCAGCCAATACCCGAAAGTGTTTGGCTTGTACCACCCAGCACCAAAACAACCGCATCACTATTCTTTGCAATCTCTACTGCCGAAGCGATACTGTCGGTAAACAACGATGTGATACCACAGCCGAGAGCGTAATTGACCTTTACCTCATCCCCTAGGTATTCCCTTAATCCCTGAAGGACAGTAACACCATAGTCGTTATTTTTTGTAGGACTGTAATCACCAAACTGCACTTTATCGGCATTCGGACCGATCACAGCCAAAGATTTCAGTTTGCTTTTATCCAATGGCAGTATGTTATCATTATTTTGTAACAAAACAATAGACTCCTCAGCTATACGCCTTGCCAAATCCACATTTTCCTTCGTATGGACTTTCTGTTGATCGTTTTTATGCACTTTAAAGGGACGATCGAACAACCCCATTTTAAATTTCATCGTAAGAACACACCTTACACGCTCGTCGATAACCGACTCAGGTAACCGACCCTCCTTGACAAGTTCTACCAAATGTTTATATCCGTATGCACTGGGAGCTTCCACATCCACTCCGGCTGTTATGGCCTGAAAGCCTGTTTCCTTTGGTCCGTCGGCTGTATGGTGGAGATAATTCATCATGCCTATAGCCCCATAGTCAGAGAAGATATATCCTTTGAATCCCCATTCATCGCGAAGTACATCCTTCAACAACCATTTACTGGCATGAATAGGCACACCGTCTATCTCATGGTAACCAGGCATAATACTATAGATATTAGCCTCTTTCACTGCTGCCTCAAAAGGATACAGGTGATCTTCCCTCAATTCTCTTTCTCCAACCAATGCCGGAGCAATATTAATTCCGGCTTCCGGTTTGGAATAGGCAACAAAGTGCTTTCCCATAGCTGCCAGCTTCCCGGGAGCTATCCCCTTTGCGGACTGTACCGGCTCACCTTGTAACCCTTTCACGAAAGCTACCCCCATCTCCTTTACCAGATAAGGGTCCTCCCCATAGCATTCTTCGACACGTCCATAGCGGGGATCCCTGGCTATGTCGAACAAAGGAGAAAGAGCCTGATCCACACCGGCGAGCAGGGCTTCCTCGGCTATCACGCCAGCCATTTCCTGGATCAACTCCGGATTCCATGTCGAGCCCAAGCCGATCGATTGAGGGAAAATAGTTGCCCCCAGTGCCATATGTCCGTGCAAGCACTCGGCAATCTGAATGGCGGGGATACCCAACCGGGTCTTTGTCCGCAGATATTGGTCGGCTGCTTCCGAATAAACCGCAATCTTTTCGTGTTCGATAAAGGGACTTTCCAGGCAACCGATACTCTCACCATTGAAAAGGGAATCCAAGGAACCGACCGTCACCTTTCCCTTTTTGTCTATTTTCAGCCGGTTCAGACTTTTCATATTCAACTGGCCTACTTTTTCTTCCAACGTCATACGTCCCAGCAAATCACTGACGCGTTGTTCTACGGATAATTTCGGATTTTTGTAAGGAAAATCTGACGTGGCCGCCAGAGAATGAATGCCTAAACTACAACTTAGGGATAGGCATAACAGCATTGTTTTTCTTTTCATGATATCGTTTGTTTTTCTATACTGCACATGAAGTGTAAGTTAAAACAAAAATATAAATAACCATTTCGATAATAAATAGCAAATAATTGCTTATTCCGTGGATTATTATTGCTTACTTTACAGTGTCAACCCGATTATTATATGTATTATGGCAAAAGTAGAACTTGGTTTTTCCGGCGAACGTTTCATCTATCTGCCGATCCCTATGATCAATCTGATGGAAGACAGTCCCCTCACAGGCGACCTGTATCTTTATTCCATGGGCTTTTTTGCGCGTGCTTCCCACCATTATATAAACCGTCCCGAAGGATGTGACGAATATCTGTTCATTTATTGCAAGGACGGACGGGGATGGGTCGAATTATACGGGAAACGGAAAATGCTGGAGGCTAATCAATTCATCATACTTCCACGCCACATTCCGCATGCTTACGGAGCAGACGAAGAAAATCCCTGGACTATTTACTGGTTACATTTCAGAGGAAGCAAAGCGCCTCTTTTCTCCTCCCGTTTCGATAAGCCGACGTCGGTTCCTCCCTCAGCACAGTCGCGGATAGAGGAACGGATCGATTTGTTTGAAGAGATGTTCAATACTCTGAATGAGAGTACGGACATGGATCATATGCATTATGCCAATCTATGTTTTGCTCATTTCCTGGGATCGTTCCTTTTTATCAATATTTATCGCAAGCAGTTCCGCCAAAAGGAATATTCGGAAAACATAATCAACCGTGTGGTACATTTCATGAATGATAATATCGAATCGAACCTGAAGATTACGGACTTTGCCAACTTCTGCGGTTATTCGGAATCCTACTTCTACCGTAAATTTGTCAAAGAGATCGGACATCCCCCAATGGACTATTTCATCCGTCTGAAAATAGACAAAGCCTGCAAGCTCCTGATCCAGACAGATATGAAGGTGAATCAGATTGCTCACAAGCTTGGCTTTAAAGAGTCTCAATACTTCTCCCGTACGTTTTCCAATGTGATGGGGGTTTCTCCACTAGAGTTCAGAAAGCAGAATTTCAAGTTATAACATATAGTATTTCAGAGATTAATTTCTTTAGTCTCTCCCGGATTCAGGGAGATAGACTTCAGCCCATTTACGGAAGCCGGCATCAATACGTTGCGTGCTTCTTCGGAGGTTTCCGCTAAAATCCGCACATCGGCAGAGTAAGTCGTGGGGTTGGTTATTTTCAATACCATACGGCCATCGCCTCCCTGCTTCTTTTCTACCTTCAAGTGGTCGAATACAGTTACCTCCTGCCGGTCTGTTTGCACATAAATACTTGGAATTTGGGTAACTGTCAACAAGGCACCCACTTCACACCAAGAGCAAGAGGCAAAGATATTGCCGCCAACTCCACCTTTACCTTCCCAATCACTCAAATTGACACGTTCACACATTCCTCCCCAAGGCATGGAACCGATCGGGCATTCCTGGCGACTGACATATTGAGGTAATCCATGGGCTATATCTTCCAACAAATCAAGTGCACGCCTGTCTGCCGTCGCACGATAATATTTCAACAAACTATGTCCGGACCAAGTACAGATACCAGGTGCACCATGTTTGTTGGCTACGCTCGCCCAAACCGCACCGGTTGCATGAGCACCCGCTTTCTCCATAGCTGATCCTTTAGGAAAGTGAAAATCGTAAGAGACCGTCCAGCTGGCACAAACCGGCAACAATTCTGCCGCATATCGTAACCACTCTTTATCCCCCGTCTCTTCATAAAGCACCGTAAAAGACTCGAATAAAGCAAAAGCCGACTCACTATCCGGTGTTGACAAAATCTCACCCGGCCCCCCGGTAGTATAGCCCTTCTTGACATACTTATCATAGAACCAACGTCCCCCTAGTATGGCTACCTCCAGATAACGCGGGTTATTATAGGTCTTAGCCGCCATAGCCAAACCGGCAGGAACAATAGCCCCGGCGCATGAATTACCTATACAAATATCACCAGTCTCCACATCTACGAACTGACCGAACTGACCATATTTATCCCATAGACGGACAAAAGCATCCGCCTGCTTGCGTGTACCTTCCTTCCAAGAATTTTTTATCTGTTCTCCCCTCGACTTCAGCAGATTCATCTGTAATTGCGCAAGGTACAACCAGTCACCTTGCGAACGAACAAAGGTTACATTATCTTCCAATGGCTTCCCGTACCCAAATCCATAAAACTCTTTGCCATCGCCATAGGCATAAAAGAAACCGGACTTGGCTTGCGTGCGATCATAAATAACATCCAAGTTCTTCATGGCACGTTCCTTGTCTGAATCAGTACCCCTCAAAAGGATAGGATAAGTAGCCTGGCCACCTCCGCACCAACCCAGTTGCCAAATGAAGTTCCAGGTTGCTTTATCTTTTACATCACTCAACCAATACATATTGATACGATCATCCCAACGGCGAGTTTGGTACAGATTATTCATCAACGTCCACAAATGGCTATAAGGTACCACGTCATGACGTTCACTCCTATTGAAATCCTTACGAACCTCTACAAAACGATCCATCATATCATTCAACCGTTTTGCTTTAAAGTCGTACACACGGCAAGAGATAGACACTCTTTCTCCCTCTTTCAGAGTTGCCGGAATATCATCTCCATTGCCTGTACGTGTAACAGGAGCCGTGATAGAAAAAGTGGCCTCCGAACGATCTTCATTTTCCTTTATGGTCAAACCATAATCCCCTAAATCATTTCCCTGGTTGGTCTGCACCATCCAAGCCTTACGATCCTTTTCCGAGAAGTAAGCCATCAAAGGAGTGGATGCGTTACCGGAAGTCAACTCAATCGGTTTAGACGGTTCGCCTTTCCTGCCCAATGTAGGCTGAGAAGAAGTGACAGTCGTAGGCATATCCACACGCCACTCGGCTTTGTCATACCAAAAAGGAGGATAACCGATATTCTTGGTAGCAAACCGGTTCCCGTCATAAACGATAGCAGGGACAAAGACATAATTATCCGGTGTCCACTCGTCCATTTCAAAATCTACGGCAAACGAGACATTCTCTGCCGTTCCTTTTTTCAACTCCCAGGTAAACGTATAATCCAGCGCTGTTTTGTCGCCCGGAACCTGTTGTTTATCTGTTCTCAATACCCACTGACACCCTTTGGAGTCTGTTACTATCGAAGTTCCCTTCTCCTCAAAAGAGGTAGAAGCTACTACTTTATTATTTTGATGATATCTCACTAAAGGTTTGATATCCCCTGCAGCATAAGCATTACTCAACGAAAATACCGATGCCATCCATAAACCAGTAATAATTAATTTGTTTCTCATGATAAATGTTTTTTACTTACTCTTTGCAATTTTCAAACAAGCGCCTCCGCCTGGTGCCAACGTAAGCGTAATCGTATCCTTACTGGTCACCTCTTTCTTCGAAGCTTTATACGTTTCCCGATTGTTTAGATAATGCCCATTATCTCCATCTTCCACAATCTCAGCCAAATAGTTACCTTCAGGCAGAAAATCAAGCGGCAAGTTGATGGTACGACCGGATTCATTCGTGGCTGCGCCTACCAGATAAGCCTCCTCCGTCTGACGCATCATAACAATGTATTCGCCAATTACACCTTGCAATGTACGACTCTCCTTCCAAGGCATCTTCTGGGAAGAGATGAAATCGAGCAACTCCGGATATTTCTTATAATACTCAGGGATATCCGGAAGAATGGTGGCACCGGAGAAGGTTATTAAGGTGCGGGCCGCCTCGGACACGACGGTAGAAGGACATTCCTGATTATTGTCCACGCGGGTGGTAGGTCCCTGGCGCAGGTCGAACATACCGTTGTTCATATCCAGCGGACCGGCCACCATATTGACGAATACGGAAGTGACGAAGGTCTTCGGTTCGAACACACGATGAGCATCCAACTGGGCAAAATTGTATTCGCGCGTGACAGCATTCGGCCAAGTACGCATCTGTCCATAGGGGTGCACAGGGCCGTCGTGATAATCCACCAGCAGATGATTTTGGGCACATAGTTCGGTAATCATCCGTGTACGATGGTTTTTCTCCTCCTGTGTTCCGCTCATAAACCCGTATTTCACACCGGCTGCACCCCATTCGCCATATTGCTTCAACGTCTCCTCGATAGGGTATTGACGTCCTCCCACATCATTCAGATATAGCCAGATGCCTACGCCCTTTTCCTTTCCGTACGCAATCAGCTTTTGCACATCGCGTGCCTTGTCTCCCTTTGTCGGATCAGAATCTGATTCAAACTCTGGACCATACCAGTTGGCATCCAGCACCAGATATTTGAAGCCTTGTTCGGCCGCGAAGTCAACCATCCGAATCCAGGAAGGGTAAGACATCGTATACTTAAAGCCTTCCCATTCCGCACCGTCGATACGCCAATCCCACAGGGCGACGCTCGGTTTTACCCAGGAGAAGTCATACGAGGGATCCGGGTCGGGGTTGAGAAGTTCTATTAAATGCGAGTCGACCAGTTCACCCGGCTGGTTGCCGTGCATAATGACACGCCAGGCGGAGGCATATCCGGGGACTAAGGCAGACGGTTTGGAAGCCACGGTAAATTCCGTTTTCCCTTTCTCCGACTTCAACCGGAGCGGTTCGCCCGTACGTAAGTCCGCTTCATGGATAGCCATAAAATGGCGGTCGCTGGCTTGGATCGTCATTACCGGCAATCGTTCCTCTCCGGTTTCCGTCAGTCTTTCCGGACCAAGGTTGTGATATTCGCCGTTGTAATACCATGCCGTATAATCGCCGGCAAAGTTGTAGGAGGTTTCTTCCGATTCCACCTTGGCCTCTCCCGCCAGGTCTTCAGGAATACGGTATTGGAAAGCTACGCCGTCGTTGTAGGCGCGTGCTACCAAGATTATCTTTTCCGGGAAAGCACCCTTACGGCTCAATTCAAGGACCACTTCATTGAAATGGTCATCCACCTCCGTACGTTTTCCCCATATCGGTTTCCACACATCGCGCACTTTTCTCTTGGAGACATCATTGACTTTCCAGCCTTCGCCCGGTATGTCATCGTCACCAACCAAGTCAAAGCCCAATTCAGATTCGTTGATGAGCGGAGTACCTTCCGCCTGGAAAGAATAGGTCCACTCTCCCTCCTCATTCGGACAGAGTTGCATAACCAGGTTGCCGTCGGGTGAGGATAATGTATAGTCGTTATTTGTACATGATGAGCACATTCCCAATAGAGCGATCAGAAAGGCTCCTGATAGAATTCGTTTATTCATTCTGTTTCTTATAAAGTGTTTGTATCTTGTTATTTCTTCAATCGTTCCCGACTTTTCTGTTGATGCCCTCAAAAAACTCATGCATCTGCACATCATACTCATCCGGTGTCGTATGCCACTCCGAAAGACGTGTAACTCCTGTCTCACGGCAAAGAGCAACGAACTCATCCAGACGAGTCAGAATTTCCGGACGCGTACGCCATTTTCCATCTATCTGTTCGAAGCAACGCCTATCTGCCGTTCCTCTTTTTTTCGCTATATTAAACAAAGCATACGTAAGTGGCATATGAGCCACCTTCACCCGTTGTAATATTTCCGGTTGTCCGTCGACGGCCTTCATTGCCTGAGTAAATATAGCTTCGTAACGCTCCATCAACTCATCCCGCAAAAAACCTTTTTCGCAATAATCTTCCGGATTCATAAAGATACCCAACTTCTCGCCGGAAGCCTCCAGTTCATCATGCATCAGATCGATATACCGGCGAATATAAGGGGCTGCCTCGTGGTAATAGTGTTTCAAGAAATCATCCATTTCTGCATTGATGTCGCAATTGGGATTCCAAAGCAAACGAGCAATCAAATACTGGCGCAATTCATAAAACTCACCGCCTATCTCCCGGTTCCCTTGTTGAAAATGGGCATTCGTTCCATTCTCTACGAAAAACCGAATGTTCGGTTGCAAGACCCGTAAGTTAGGGAACGGACTTACCAGGTTTCTAAACTGTACGACATAATCCCAAATCATAATATCCCGAGTCAGTTTACCCCAGGCACGAAGATCTTCACCAAAGTTATCATTCGGATTGGTAGCAATAGGTGCTTGGCGCTCCGACTCAATATTACAAAGCATAATCTGCACATTTTCACGCGGAACGATTGAGCGAGGCGGCTTACGGCTATATTGATAGGCCAACGTTGAAATTACTTTGTCGGGGAAACGCTCAGCCACCCGATTCACAAAATCCAAGACTGAACCGCTGTGACTCTCTTCCTGCTCATCCAGTTTCGCACATTTCTCACAACGGCAATACCCATAGTTGTCATTTTGGCTGACCGACCAGTAGGTGGCTTTCGGAAACTGAGCCATCGCATCTTCCAAATTCTTCACCAGTACATCAAAAACCTCGGGATTGGAAAGACACAACTGAGCCGGATTTCTTTTTCCGTCAATCAACGCATAATATTCGGGATGTGTTTTAAAATATTCAGCAGGCGGAACCAACAATTCAAATGTATGAACCATATATCCCCATTCACCATCCGTCACGCCGTCTAATGTACAATGATCGATTTTATGCCAATCAGAGTAGAACGGATCAAACGCATCGCGATAATGCGTATCACGGAATAGATTAACCGGTACCTGTGTATCATCTATCTTCCCAACCTCTACCTGTTTAAGTTTCGGATACTCAAATACCTTGGATGAAAGACAACGATATCCAAGATATTGATCAAAGAAAGAATAAACTCCGTATAATGTTCCTTTATCTTTGCCACCAACAATCGACAAGCGTCTTCCTTCTGTCCGAATTGTAAATCCGTCTTCTGCAAGTTGGGTTGTATCAATATCGGTATGTGAGGAGGCACCAATCAAAATTTCATACCGCCCGCCAGACTCCGTATCCAAAACCACCGGTAAGGTAACACCGCTACTCAAAGCCAATAACCGACTAAACTCATTAGCGGCATGTCGTTCATTTTCTGTTGCATCCGAAGATACTACAATTACATAGTCACTTCGTCCCTGGTCAGCCAATATTAATGGACCATTTTGACAAGAGAGGAGCAGTGACATCGCCACTACCCCTCCAAGTATTAAAAGTTGGTATATCTTCATCGTTTATTTATATTTGTTTTATAAGCATCTCGATTGCACAAAAATGTACAATATTATCTTAAATTACCAACAAATGTAAATAGCTTTTAGAGCATACAAAATAGCAAATAATTGCCTATTGGGTGGATTATTATTGCTTATTACATCACTTTATATTGTAAGAAGGAATAATCTGCCGGATTGTCAATTGTAAAAGTAACAGAACCATCCTTCGATACCTCTACTTCTTTTGTCTGCTTACTTTTCAAGTTGGATATTTTCAACTTCTTTCCTGCCAAGAATTTCAATTGAATCGGTTTGTTAACCTCTCCATTATGTAACTCCCGGAACAAAAGCAGATAGCCTTCATCCTGCTTGTCATTGATAAACTGGAAACCTGCCCAACTAGCATTAGTCGGTGTCTCGCCTATCGGAAAACTATAGCAGTCAAACATCTTCTCGCGATGCTCCTTATACAGGGAAATAAGAGATTTCAACTCTTTCCGGCCAGCTTCATCCAGATATTGTGCACTCTGGAAAAAGACCGGAATAAAGGGCAATCCCATCGCAAAGCAATAGCCGTGTCCATGCTTGTCCGCATCGCTATAGCGTGTATCGACCCGCTTCGGGTTCTGGAGTAAGACCTGCAACTTATTACTATTGAAATATTTACTCATCAGCCAATGTTGACGCAACACATGATAAGGCACCATGATCAGATGTTCCGGCAACGCCTCCTGTATATTCTGGAAATAGATGCTACCATATTCTTTTGCATAATACCAGCCATATCGCGGATCATCATACTCCGGGCAGAAAGAAAACTGCGTCTTCATCCAAGCATTCTTCATTACCTCACGGATTCCTTTGAAACGATTTTCAAAAGCCGAGCGGTTGTTCAAATGGTCGAAATCCACTTTCCAGGTAACCACATTCGCTTCCTTCAGGTTCTGCAATAAATCCTTTTGTTTAGCCCTTTGAATGGCAATCCAAAGACCCAATTTAACATCGTTCTTCTTGCAAGACTCAATAATATTCTTCCATCCATCCTCATAACTTGGCCGGAACACTTCTTTTTCTCCACCCCAAGGGTTTATCTGCCATCCGTCATCAATACGAAGTACATCTACTCCCAAATCGGCCAAAAGAGGAATCTCCTTTAACAAATAATCCTCAGCAGCAAATTGTCCTCCACCCGGATTGGCCGGTCCCCAAGTATCGTTTATAATCATAATATCCCGCTCCGCGAATACCGGATAACGGGTACGATCGAATTTCTTTAAAGCCAACTGCATACCGCCTTCTCCACCGGAATACACAATTGTCCAGTTCGCCCAACACTCACGGAAACGATCGGACACAATCTCGTTAGGATTCAATCCCCATCCGGTAACGAACAAACCTTGCGGACCGGCATAGAAACTTCCCGTATTATGTCCCTGTTGGTTCATGCATTTATGAGATTCCTTAACGACAATCACACCTTCGTTTTCGTATTCGGACGAAACACAACTAGCCCAATTAATGTCCTCATCCTGGAACACAGGATAACCTACAACCACCTCTTCTTTCAGCATATCCCGGCTTTGGTCATGGCGAGACCCCGGATTATTGTAATAGCCCCAATACCTGCGTTGATTCTTCACCGAATAATCCAACGGCAGATACTCCACACGTCCACTTGGCACCGACAAAGTATGACCAAAATAATTACGACTCGTCTCCTTCTCCGGCAAGCCCTCCGACTTAAAACCTTCCAATGCCTTCACCCGCAATTGCGTCCGCAAACCATTCGCATCCGGAAAAAGCCAAACGACATGTTGAAGTTCCAAACGAGCCGAATCATACTGAAATGTTGTAACTATTTCCAAATGTTCATTGATGAATCCATCATCATCGCTCACCTTGGCTTCAATATCTTTTAAGACGGCTTTAGATGTCGGGGTTATCGCTCCAGGCAAGTCCCAATCGCAAACAACATTCGGTTGTTCCTTCCCCCACTCCTTATTAACAGACAAATCCTTAACAGAGACCGTACGAAGTCCCGCCTCATTCAATATCCATTTACGCTCCATCTTACCGGTAGAAGCGATCAAGGTATCTCCGGAGACGGAGACTGAGGCGGATTTTAAATGCTTTTCAAAATTCGCCGGAAGGGTTTGAGCGCTAAGGACAGTTACACACCCTAATAATAAACCTCCTAACAATATAAATGTATTCTTCTTCATTGTAATTCTATTTTAATATTTACGACACCATTTTTCTACTCTCTTCATTATATCAAATTCTTCCTCTTCAGATTCAGTGGCAATCCATAAAAAGGTATGATCCGGAGACATTATTTCCATGTATTCATCCAAATCCTCCTTAGCCAAATCCACAATAATACCTTTTTTACGGGATTGAACATAACGGATAAAATCCAAATGCTGCATAATAGGATAATCATCTCCCATTCCCTGAACCCATTGTATACATTGTATCTCTGGAACACTCAAGATGGCATCTATATGATTGGCAACACCTTTTCCGTCTACATGATAGACATTATGTGTCATTGTTTTCACTTCCTGTTCCAATATAGGCAACCCCCATTTTATATAATCCTCAGGAGATATCATAAAGGAGAAATCCGCGCTAGGCACATGCATTCGTCCTTTAATCGGAATGTTCATCCAACAGCCGGAAGGCATATCGTGTGCTTTCAATATGGCATCATATTCGTTGTAGACTTCAAGGAAATGGGCAGTTGACAAGTCCATCAGCTTTTTAGTATTTTCGGAGTCCATCACCAGATCCATACACAGATTATTCACTCCCCGCCAAGCCAAAGCACAATCCATACCCGGGTGCAAATCTGTATAACCCACCAGATAGTCTCCCTGGCATTTTTCCAAAGCGACATGAGTCAGCTCCAATATCTTTTTATAATACTTATTCTCTTTGGAAAACTGCAGTAAAGGAAGATCACGTTCGTAATCCTGAATGATTTCATGGTACCAGGATGTAGTTTCTCCAAACTCCATCTCCCCGCCATGAAAAGCAGCATACACATTCGGTCCCAGATTAGGACAAAACATCGGGAATGTTTCTGCATTAAAACGATGTCCTTGTATTTCTGCTTTAAAACAATCCACCTGATATTCAGCATCCATCCAACGATCTTCCAACGTCTGATGGTTACTCTGATGTATCACATCATATTCCGCATTGTGTCTATGAAAACGAATAGGAACCCTATCCAAAATTTCTCCGGCAAACCATGCTTCTATACGATTTACACATTCCTCGTAATCTTTTTTTGTTGTTAGTTCCATGTGTAAAGAATATTTATATTAATATAAGCTTGGATTACTCTTTATTTCTAATTTGTGACAATTCAGAAACTTGCCTTTTCAAATCTAAAGCAATCTTCCAATAAGCAGGCATTACATTATGTAATTCAGACGGATCGTTTTTCAGATTATATAATTCTTCATTTTGATTACTTTGAGCAGGAATCCATTTCCACTCTCCAGACCGTATAGCAATATTTCTCCCATTATTCTGAACAACTAAATATGGGCGATAGATATCTGCTTGAAAATTAAAAAATAGTTGAGAAGCATCTCTACTGTCATTCATACACAAATTTTCTTCTTTAAATCCCAACATTCCAGAAAAAGTAGCTAACATATCAAGATAGCAAAACGGTTGATTTTGAATGAAACCTTTCTTTACTTTTTGAGGCCAACTGAAAATAAACGGGACACGAACTCCCCCTTCATTTAATGCTCCCTTTTCCCCTCTTAAAATCCAATAAGGATTATGTCCGTTTAAATTCTCCAAAGCACCATCGTCATACCCCTCTTTTACCTTTGGACCATTGTCACTACTAACAATAATAATCGTATTGTCAAATTCTCCACTTTCTTTCAAAGTCTTAATTACCTCTCCTACTATATAATCGAATTCTTCAATTACATCACCATAAATACCAGCTTTTGATTTACCTTTAAATTTAGGAGATGGAATCCGTGGCTCATGGGCATTATGAGTAGCAAAATAAAGAAAATAAGGATGGTCCTTTTGATCTTTAATAAATTGTAAAGCTTTATCTAAAAAAACATCCGTCATCTCCTCATCTTTCCACAAAGCGTTTGTTCCACCACTCATCCAACCGATACGACTTATCCCATTAACAATAGTACCATCATGATCCAAATTCGGCTGAAGAGTCAATAATTCCGGATTTTCTTTTCCTGTTGGATTATTTCCAATTTTATGATTATAAGAAACCTGTATAGGGTCTTCATAAGATAAATTGACTACATTCCCATTTTCAATATAAACACATGGTACACGGTCATTGGTTGCCGGGAAAATATAAGAATAATCAAATCCAACTTCTTTGGGACCATTCACTATAGTTTTATTAAAATCAACCTTGTTCTCTCTGCTACCTAACCCTAAATGCCATTTTCCAACAATACCTGTACGATACCCTGCTTGTTGAAATGTTTTTGGCAAATTGTTTTTTTGAGTATCTATCAATAACGGGGCATCTCCTGGTAAAATATGAGCTCCAGCCCGCCATGCATATTCTCCTGTAAGCAAGGCATAACGAGAAGGCGTTGATGTCGATGCAGGCGAATACGCATTAGTAAATTTCACTCCGGTTCGGGCCAATTTATCAAGATTGGGAGTCTTTATTTGTTTGGCTCCATAACAACCGAAATCAGCATATCCAATATCATCTGCCAAAATAAAAATCACATTCGGTTTATCACTTGCTCGCACTGTTGTATGGAGTGCCAATAAACCTAAAGTCGTAAATAATATGTTTTTTTCTAATCTCATCATAACTGTTCCTATATATAATTTATAAAAATCGATTTAAAACATCAGATTGAGCTCCTTTTATCAAAAAAAGAAAACGTTCCTTTAGTCTAGCCAACAAATCAAGTGAATCAACTGATAAATTGTGATCTTGATGAACATCTTCTAACAAATTATACAATTGATAATTAGGAGAACAACCTGTTTCTGTATGAACCAACGGCCAATATGAATCTCCTGAATGAGGAGGTATCATTACCCAATTTTTATGACGATACGCTAAGGTTCTTACACCTTCTAGTATTAAATCTTCACGCCCTTCCTTAGACTGTCCCATAAAAACAGGTAAAAGGTTTTGACTATCCTTTGGTTGGCTAATCTGAATCTTCAATAAATCAGCCAAAGATGCTAAAATATCCATTTGACAAACAAGAGCATCAGACACGGCGGGAGTAATTGTTCCTGGCCACGAAACCATGAACGGAACTCGAGTGCCACCATCAAATAAGCTATTTTTCCCTCCGCGTAACACCCCAGCCGGTTTATGATCTCCCAATAACTCCATTGCCATATCTTTATATCCATCATTTAAAATAGGGCCATTATCACTTGAAAATATTATAAGTGTATTTTGAGCCATTCCTAATCGTTCTAACTCATCCAATAAAACACCTACTTCCCAATCTGCTTCTAATATAGCATCTCCCCTCGGTCCCATTCCTGATTTTCCAACAAACTGTTCATTGGGGACCCGAGGAACATGAGGCTGATGTAAACCGAAATACATAAAAAAATGACTGTTTTTATTATTCTGAAGAAAGTCTATCGCTTTATCAACAAAAACTTCAGCCATAGTTTCATCAGTCCATAGAGCCTTTTTTCCTCCTTTCATATAACCAATTCGAGGTATATGATTTACTATAGCCATATCATGACCATGGCTTGAATGCATTTTTAAAAGCTCCGGATTATCTTTCCCACTAGGTTCTCCTGGAAAGTTATCTTTATAGCTAACATAAATTGGATCATCTGCATCCAACCCTTCAACAAGACCATTCTCCACAAAAACACAAGGTACTCGATCGTTTGTTGCTGCCTGTATATAAGAATAATCAAAACCTATATCATTCGGGTTAGGTGATATTTTCTGATTCCAATCAACATTTCCATTACCTAATCCTAAATGCCATTTACCAATAGCAGCAGTCACATATCCAGCTTCCTGCATTATTTTGGGTAAAGTCTGACAATCCGTAGATATAATTAATGGAGCATCACCGGGTAACACCCTAGCTTCTTTATTCTTCCAAGGATACAAACCTGTCATTAATGCATATCGGCTAGGGGTCGATGTTGCAGATGTTGCATATCCATTAGTAAATCTAATTCCCGATTTAGCTATTCTATCAATATTTGGTGTCCGAATACCTATAGCCCCATAAGAACTTACATCTCCATATCCCAAATCATCTGCTAATATTACTATTATATTAGGTAAATCAGCTTTAGTTTTCCCCTCTACCAAATTACTAAAACCAATCTGGCTAGTTAAAAATATAAGAGGAATGGTAGAAGGCTTTACTAAAAAAAACTTATTCAACATATACTTCTTGTCATAATTATCTATACAACCAATTTAATTAGAGGGTGTCCCCAATATTTAATATGAAACACCCTCTGTCACTTTTTTATTTAGGAGAATCCCAACCTGGATTTTGTTTCAAATTAGGATTAATAAGCATTTCATCCATTGGAATCGGACTTAAATAATCACGCCCTGCATTAAATTTAAATGTGCCTCCATTTAAGCTCACAGTATACGGGTCTAAATAACCATCAGCATCTACAGGTATAGTTGGAATTTTTAAGCCCAGTTTAATATAATCATCCTGGTTATATCTATATCCTTTCGGACGTTTTCCATCAAAAAGTTTATGAGCTCTCCATCGTTTCCAATCGCCTCTTCGATAACCTTCCCCTGCTAATTCTATACGACGTTCTTGTCGCACGATTGCCAAATTATCAGAAATCGGATATCCATAATCAGGCCACCATGATTCTACTTGCGGCTTAACATCTGTTAGAGTAGGCATCCCAACACGTTTACGTAGTAAATCTATATTATCCGACAAATCAGGAAATGTTCCATTTAATTCCACATACGCTTCCACATAATTCAGCATCAACTCCGGAATTCTGAATGAAATACCTGAAACTAAAGGATCCATCTGATTTTGAATCGGTCCCTCCGGATTATGTGCTTTTTTAGGGGCAAATCCTGTAGTTGTATTACGATTGGCTTCCGACATATGTATCTGAGGTACTGTAAATAAAGAATCAATAAAACCTGGAGTAACTGTATTCAACAAATCACCAGGAGTAAATACACTTTGCCGATAACGAGGATCAAGTTTTGAAGCTAATTCCGACAAATAAGCTGCACCAGTTTCTCCAATAACAGTTCTATCCATTATATCAATAGATTTACCATCCTTTGATAGATAACTACGTATAAGATCCAAGGTGTATGAACAATTATAATAGCCATACCACCAAACCTGTACATTTACATTATTTTTAATACCTAAAGCCTCTGAATATTTTTTACTTAAAGTGACCTCCTGGATATCAGCATAATCAAACCGATTAAATAGATTATAGTAATCCGACTCCGGATGCCCTGTTGAATAGAGCTTACCTTCGAATCCCCCACAAAGTTGTTTAAACTGATCATAGGCCTCAATCACTTTTCGAAAATATTTATCAGCATCCACATCCGACGCAGAAGGACTACCTGCATGATATTTTGCCCATGTCGCTTCAAACAACGCAACTCTGGATTTAAAGATAAGTGCAGTTTCTTTATTAATCCTATTTACCCCTACTGCACTCCGGAGGCCTAAATGTTCAACCGATTGATCTATTAGGTTCATAATAGAATCAACAACCAGAGAACGTGGATCCCGCGCTTTGTTCAACATCTCCTCGTCTGTATCCGAAATGACTGATGAATACCAGGGCACATCCCCGAAATTCCTCACCAACTCATGATATTTAAGAGCTTTTAAGAAACATGCCTCACCATACGTTTGAGCATAAGCACTAAAAGGTGATTCACAGGATGTATAATTATCAAAAAACATATTTATCTCGCGAATGGCCTCCCACTTCCAATTTCCACCACTGGTTGGAGTCGTATTATTCTCTCCATTCATCCAAGTCGGGTGATTCATCCCTATAACCATGTTATCTGAATTTTGGTCATCCACATAATAACCTAATCCCCAATCTGTCAATGATCCAGGAAGCCAGTCATACTTACCTAAAATATAAGAATCTAGCTGTCCCGGTGTTTTCCAGAAAGTTGATTGAGAGACTTCATCTAAAGGTTTTCTATCCAAAAAATCATCACACGAACAAAATGCAACAAATGCTAACGGAATTAAAAGAAGATTTTTATGAACAATCTTCATTTTCTTAAATATATTTGCCATAACTATTTTCTATGATTATGTAATTAAAAACTAACATTAACACCAAAAGAATAAACAGCCTGTTGTGGATACATTCTACCTCCACTAACATTTTCCGGATCTATATAAGAAGGTAATCCAGACAACACGAACAAATTCTCTCCTGAAAAATAAACTCGACAATTTGTCATTCCCACTTTTGAGATCAGATGCTTCGGTAAAGTATAGGTCAATTGTAAATTCTTCAGGCGAATATAGGCTCCATTCAATAAATATTTTGTACTTGCCTGGAAATTCTTGTTTCCTTCAGCATTATCATAAGGACGTGGGAAATATGAATTAATATTTTCTCCCATATATTCAAGCAAACGTGCTTCTGTTGTTTCATCACGATAGAAATCCATATGTTTATCATTATTGAATACTGAACTGGCAAACGAATTACTTACGCCTGTACCCCAGAAAAAGAAAGAACCATTCATAAATACATCCCTCTTCGCTACACCTTCAAAAAATAAAGACAAATCTAAACGTCCAGCTTTTTCAAATTCATAGCCCGTTGACAGATTTATACCATATCTGAATCGTGGAGTTGAATTACCTATAATCCTCTTATCACCCGGTTCTTCTACTGTTGAATTACCTGGCGTTATTTCTCCGTCTCCATTCAAATCTTCATATTTGACATCTCCCGGATACCAGTTTGCATGAATCTTACTTTGATCGACCAAGAGCTTTCCATTTTCGTCAAAATCATCTTTAGTCAAGAATCTTTCTGCTTTGTATCCCCAAATCTCTCCAAATTCTTTTCCTACATACCATTTTTCCTTTCCATCAGATGTCTGACCAAAAGAATTAGAAGATGTATTATATTTAGTAATTTTGCTACGAGCATCTGCTAAATTCAGGGATGCACTATAATCCCATCTTTCATTAATCTGATCTCTCCAACTCAATTGCATTTCAAAACCTTTCGTCGTAAACTCGGCATTATTCACTTGTGGTGCACTTGTTCCAAGGACAGCAGCTTTAGGAGTTGGAGGTCCTATAATATCCCACGAACGTCTATTAAAATATCCAAGTTCTGCAGACAACCGACTATCAAGTAATCTCATCTCCAGACCAAGGTCTAAAGTTGTAATTTTTTCCCAAGTCCTGAACATATTCAAAATACCCGGAGTTTTTACATAAGGAAGACGACTTCCATTGAATATCCAATTAGACTCAGATGCAACTTCCATTGTCGGAATATGCAGGTATCCTGCCGAATTACCCTGATTACCTAAAGTCCCATACGAAGCTTTCAATTTTGAAAAGTTTATGATATCTTTGATTCCCGCCCAAAAACTTTCATTACTGATATTCCATGCAGCAAATGCAGAAGGGAAAAATCCCCATTGCGAACCTTTTGAATATCTTCCGGACCCATCATAACGTCCATTCAATTCCACAAAATAACGTTCATCAAAATTATAGTTTATTCTACCGAAAAAACCGGCGGTTGCCCAATCGTTTATTTTATCATCAAAAGTTCGTATACCCTGAGCTATCGATACGGCATCCATATCCGGAACAAACAAATCCTTTGCAGTACCAGACAATTCTCTGTAAATATTTTCCTCAGCCTGAGCACCCAACTGGACTCTGAAATTATGTTTCTTAATCTGATGTTCATAAGCAGTATATCCCTGTATAGTCCAATAACGATTCATATCTGTTTGCTTAGCCAATGAAGATTCAGTTCCTCCGAAAGTAAATTGATCTCCCGAGGGTCTCAGACCATAAACAGGTTTTCGTAATGTCTGATAATCCCGGAAGTTCATTCTCCAGGTACCATCAACATGTGCAGTCCATCCCTTTGCTAAATTAAAATCTAAAGATAAAATATTATCTAAACGATGCTGCAAATCTGTTTTATTTCCAGCTCCTACACCCGTACCTATTCGATTTCCTTCATTATAATACCCATCTGGATTTTTCACAGGAGTAACAGGCCATGCACCATATGCAAAATCATAAACAGCTTTTCGTCCCCAGTTATTTTCAAAACAGGGCTCTTTAGTCGTCTCATAAGAATAACGAGAACGATAAGTCAATTTCAACCAAGAAGTAATATCTGTCTCTAACCCTCCATTTATATTAAAACGCGAATAGTTATCTATATCTTCAACAAAATTAAAAATACCAGGCTGATAAACATATCCAGTAGAAACAAAATAAGACGTCTTATCATTTCCTCCTCTTACAGATAAGTCATGTTGATGACGAAAAGACGAACGCAACCAAATATCAATAAAGTCGTTATTACAATAAGATTTATTTCCCCATCCCCAGTCATTACCTTCTCCTGGGACCAAATCCAATAGCGTATATTTACCTGGGTTTTGAATATTATCTAAAATCAAATCCAATTTATCATCAGTAAATGCTCTTGGCATTTTAGCATTAATTTTTGATTGGTTCTTTAATAATCCAAAAGTATAGGAATCAGCCATTCTTGGCATATTAACAGGATTTACTATTCCGTAATTTCCACCATACGTAACTGTCGGCTTTTCGTTTCTTCGTCCCATTTTGGTCGTGATCATAAGAACACCGTATGGAGCACGTGCTCCATACACGGCTGATGCTGCAGCATCTTTCAGAACTGAAATACTTTCTACATCATTCGGATTTAAGGCATTAAAATCAGCCATCTCTGAAGGTATTCCATCGATTACGACGAGAGGAGGAGTCGATTCATTCAGGGCTGCTTGTCCACGTATTTGGATGGTTGGATTTTTTCCAGGTGTATTTCCGCCGGACGGAGTAGAAAAAGTTATACTACTCGCTTTCCCCTGCAACATGGAACTGGCGCTAGTTACCGGACGATTTTCCAAATCTTTGGAACGGACAACATCTACTGAACCAGTTAGATTTGATCTTTTTTGTGTACCGTAGGCAACCACAACAACCTCATCCAAAGTCTGATTATCTTCCTGAAGAACAACATTAAAAGAAGTTTCATTTCCGACTTTCAATTCTTTGGAAAGATATCCGATATACGATATTTGTAATACGGCTCCCTCCGGCACGTTAATACTGAAAGAACCATTGATATCGGTTATTACTCCATTTGTCGTTCCCTTTTCTATGATATTAGCCCCAATAACCGGATCTCCATAATTATCTTTTACCATTCCAGTTACAATCTTTTTTTGTTGAGTTATCAACGATGCAATATGTCCTGTTTCAGTCTTAGGTGACAATATTATATACGAACCATCTACTGTATATTTCACATCTGTACCGTTAAATAACTGGCTCAAGACATCCTCAAGAGGCTTTTTATTCAAGTTTACCGACACTTTACGGTTCACATTGACATATTTGTCATAAACAAACAAATAATCTGTCTGCTTCTCTATGTCAGTTAAAACACTGGATAGTTCCGTATTATTTTGTTTTACAGTAACCCTGACATTCTGCGAATTAGTGTTTTCTGCATGTAGACAGAAGATTAACACGAACAAGAATAAAGTGGTTAGCTTCATGATTCTAAAAAAGTGTTTACACCGTTGGGTTTTGTCATAGAAAACCCACGATAAGAATTTTTTATTCATATCTTTGTTGTTGCTAATTGATTAATACATTTATTTTTAACTGTGTTAATTGGATGCCGATGGGTGTGGGGACACTTGTCGGCATTTCATTTTAAGATTAACTTTCTGCTTTAAGATTAACTCTGCTTTTCATGTTCCATAGGCTGTTTCATTTTTAATTAGACTTATTTTATATAAACAATGGTATTATCATCGTTTCTTTCAAACGTATATTTAGCATTCCGCTGCAAAATTCGTAACGCATTATCCAATCCGTCGGAAATACGGAATTTACCGCTGCACGAATATTCTTCCAGCTTCTTATTCTCTACAACAATGGATATACCGTAACATTTTTCGAAACGTTTCATCAACTCACTAAAAGCGATATTGTCAAAACAAACCAATCCGTCCCGCCAACGGAAATGATCATAATCATCAATGAATGAAACTAACAACCGGCCATCTTTCATATGAACCTCCTGATCCGGTTTCAAAAGGACCGAAGCTGAGACAGCTGAATTATCCGTCACTTTCACAGAGCCTTCCATCAAGGATGTTGAAAACTCTTCCGAATCCGAATAGGCTTCCACGTTAAACTTCGTCCCTAATACTTCTATATCACATTTCCGGGTATGAACCACGAAAGGAGATTCCTTATCATGTTTTACTTCGAAGTATCCTTCGCCATCCAGCTTCACCTCACGTTTCGCTCCGGAGAAAACTGCCGGATAAACCATCTCTGAACGGGCATTCAACCAAACCGTCGTTCCATCCGATAATGTCAGATTTACCCGTTGTCCTGCCGGAACCGTTATCGTATTCATTGCCGCTAACAGTTCTTTCTTTTCTGATGCATAGAAGTATAATCCACAAGCTACCGTCACTGCCACAACGGCGGCTACTTTCAGTACTTCGCGCATCCAGGGACGAATAAACGGTCCTTTGTTCGCATCCAATGCCAGCTTCTCTCCTTCTGCCTTTTCATCTGCACTTCCGGCCAAGATCATTGCATCGAAGAACTCGCGCTCCTTCAACAACTCTTCTTCGTTTTCAGAAGAGGCATCCAGCCAACGGTAAACAGCCGCTTCTTCTTCCGGAGAAGCGATACCTTCAAAGTATTTATATAATGTTTCTTTTTGCATCTTTTTCATCGTTCTATATATAAAGCGTTCCAGCCGGAAACATCCCTAACGGAAAAGTGAACTTTTTTGAAATAAATATTCATTAAAAGGGAAAAGATCGGTCTACTAACAAATACCAAAGAAAAACAATACCGGTAAATAATCTTTCAACGCAACACGAAGTACCTTCAATGCTTTGGTAATATGAAACTCCACTGCTTTAGTAGAGATACCCAATGCATCGGCTATTTCTTTATGGCTTTGGTTATGATAGCGGCTTCTTGTAAAAATATCTCGGGTTTGTGGGGGAAGGGACAATAATGCCTTATCAACCAACTCCTGTAGTTCTTTTGAAAAGATCCGTTCGGGGTTACAAGCTTCCAAAGTGGTGATACGGATATTCAACTTACGGGTCTCATTAGTTTTCACATATTCTTCATAATCTTCCTGAACGCGTAATTGTCGCAAATGATCCAGACATTTATGCTTGATAACAGTCAATATATATGCCAGCACATTGGTATGAGCATCGAGTTTCCGACGATTTTCCCAATAGTACATCAGACTTTCAACGGCTATATCTTCAGCCATCATCCTGTCATCCACATACGTCCTTGCAAAATGAACAAAGCGATCTTTGTAGTTCGTAAACAGATGATTAAACGTTTGTATCTCAGTGCTCTCCTTCATAACAATATCGCTAACGGGGGATAAAGATATACAAAATATCTCAGTTACCCACTTTATGTACTGAAAACATTAAGAGATCAAGTTTAAAGTCAGCATTTCCTCATCGGTGTTTTTTTGTTGCACAATAGTGATAATACAAAAGGATATGTCAAAATACACTAAATGGCACACAGATGACATTGATTAAACAGGTGAACACAGATTATTGATTGATTTTCAATTTATTCATCTGTGCTCATCTGACTGATCTACGTCATTTACGTGCCATAGTGTGACTTTTGAGACATTCTCATTTCAAAAGAATGCAACCTGCCCCCCCTTTACATTTATCAAAAGGTCAATAAACCGATATCTTCGTATCCTTGTGCGGTTCAGTAGCTTTACCTGGCAACGGATGTTCTTCCGGAATCTTGAAGCCGGGCTGCGTGATGTCCGGTCCCAGCAGGTTCTGATCCACCAATATCTGATCCCATGTATAGGTCTTGCCGGTATAGGCCGATTCGCGTCCCATGATACATGCCAACGTAGAGTTAGCCATGTTATTCGCATCGTTGAATGGCTTGTTCTCTCGGATGGATGTCACCCAATCGATATGCTCTTGCTGGAAACCACTGTAATCATCTATCGGTTTTCCGTTCTCGTCTTTCTCCGGTTCGTATTTGTAGATGACATTTCCCTTCTCGTCCCAAATGGTGTCGCTACAGTTTGAGCTACCTTTAGTACCCCGGACCACTTCGCCGATAAGGTCCGAACATTGGTCGATATGCCTTGTCGAACTGATAATGTGGATATTGTTCTCAAACTCATAATCGACCATAAAGAAATCATATTTATTGCCGAGCGAAGGGCGTATCTTAGCACCTTGACCTATTGCCCTCATAGGCGTCTTGTCACCCATAAACCATCTGACGACATCAATGTTATGGATCTGGTGGTCGTTAATACAATCACCTCCCATGAACGGGTAATTCAGCCAGTTGTAAAGTACATGTTCCGTGTCGCTCCACTCCGGACGACGGTCACGGTACCAAGTACGGGCGGTATTCCAATAACAAGCCCCACCGACAATCTCGCCAATCATACCTGAAGCCACCCGGCGGTAGGTTTCGATGTAGTTGTTCATGTGGCGGCGGTAGGTACCACAGCAGACAGACAACCCTTTCTGGTCGGCCTGTTTGGCGGCAACCAAAACCGTACGTACACCGGCAGCATCCACAGCGAACGGCTTCTCGATGAAGACAGGCTTACCGGCATCCACGGCAGCCTTGAATATTTCCGGATGGAAACGGGGCGGAACAGCCGCAATAATCACATCGACTTCGGGCAATGCGATGACCTTTTTATAAGCATCAAAGCCTAAGAAGGCATGGTCTTTGGAGATGTTTTGCTTCATCTTCTCGTTGAAGTATTTCAACCCACCGTCCAATCTTTCCTGTAACGCTTCTGCCAAAGCCACAACCGACAGCCCGTCGCCAGCCTGTATAAACTGTGTCCCTGCTCCGGTAGCACGACCGCCGCAGCCGATCAGTCCGGCACGAAGCGGCTTGCCATCCACCGCTTTACGCAAAGAAAGAGGAAGCCCCAACTCTTCACGTGATTTCAACACAAAATCATTGGCACCACCGGATTTTCCACTATCCGTACAACCTGTAAGCATGGCACCACCGGCCACACTGCCACCCATCAATAAAGATGTACCCGCCAAAGCGGAACCCGTTAAAAAATCTCTTCTCTTCATATTGATACGTTATACTTTAATTATACTTCATTCAGCTCCCATGGATTTCAAAAATTCATAACTTTCAAGGACGCTCTCCTTACCGGCAATCTCTAAAGTAGAATAGCCGTCATAGCCCAATTCCACCAATGCTTTGTAAACCTCTGCCACGTTGCAACCCCCTTTGCCCAGCGGAGTCACAGACATGCCGCAACCGAATATCTTCCCACGCAAAGGGACGAACTCTTCCGAGAGGTCTTTCCAATGGACATGGCCTATCAGATGGCCGAACCGTTTGATGTATTCCAATGAATCACCGCCGCCCAGCCACAAGTTGCCGGTATCCAGGTTAAAGCCCAAAGCCTTGGAATTACACCGTTCGATAATTTCTGCAAAACTATCCGCATCGTCCGTCAAATAACCATGAGGCTCCAACAAGATGGTGACACCCAAATCTTCCGCCAACCGTAGCGGTTCGTACAGCTTTTCAACTACCGAGAAGATGGCCTCTTGATGAGACAGGTTCTTACCGAAAGGCGTTTGTGGTTCACCTTCTGCCGTTACCACATGTTTTACCCCCATCAATGCCGCCAGTTTTACCGCCTTCATCAACTGTGAAGTTCCATAACGGAACGGAGCCGGCGGGTCTAAAAGATTTGCATGGGCACACACACCGGTCATCGTTATGCCATACGTTTCGAACATTCTTTTCAAATCAAAGGGATTGGCATCCAAGCTTGCCATCGACGTAAAACCATATTCAGCCCCCAGGCAAGCACCATCGGACGTATCGGTCACATCCGCATACTTAAATCCCCATTCTTTAATTTGCGCCAATTGCTGCGGAAGCGTAGAAAACGCATTCACCAGTGCAAAACATCCTACTTTCATTGCCATAATTGTATTATTTTTTAAGTTGTTATTACTTTATCTTCTTTCCTGCAGTCCAACGAATGCCTCTGATCAGTAATTTCTCAAACATTGGTTGTTGCATAATCTCAGCATCGTGGCCTAACACCAGAAAAAAACTTCTGCCACGATCCATTTGCTTGGCTACCGCAACCGGCTCATCTACTCCGGACGAGGCCCTTGCCGTACAAAGTACCTCAACACCTTTACTCCATTCCACGCTTTCCCATAATTCATCCCGAAACTGAAAAGACGTAATTCCCTTTGTTATCGGATGTTCCTTAGCGACTTTCACTTCAAAGTCTTCTATGGCACCATGATGGGTGTCTTTCCCCCAACGGCCACCGGTTAACTGCAGAAAAAAGTCCCAGTCATAGTTCGAGCAGCTCCCGGCATGGACCGTAACAAATCCCCCGCCATTCCTGACGAACTGTTCCAATGCTTGCCACGATTCTTTGCTCCACATAAAAGTATTCTCCGAAAATGTATTCCAATTACTCACTATTACATCTTTACCTTTCAGCATTTCGGTATTCAATGTATCAGGACAATTAGTCACTGTCACCCGTATATCCGGATAATGCTCACACAAACGTTCCAAACAAGGTGTCGTGCTTCGCCAGTCATGATTATTGGCTCCACTCAATAATAAGACCTGTATGGGTTTGGCCGAAACCGGAACAGACCAAAAAGTCAAAACCAAAAGTGCATAAAACACAGTTAAAAGATATTCCTTACTTTTCATATCATGCTTGTTATATATCTTATCACAAAAGAATAAAATTATTTTCATTTCAGATTCCTATTTCTTTCAGTGAAAGAATATGTAATTTTACCAATTGGCATTCTGGACTAAGTTAGGATTTAAATCTATTTCTTTTTGTGGAATAGGCAGCAAATAATGTTTTGTCGGATCAAAATACCGAGTTTCCACATACCTTCGAGGAACACCATCTACTTCTACTGTTCTATCAGTCTTTCCTACTCCATCCAAACGCATATATGCACCATATAAATCACCTTTCAATCCAACACCATCGATTAGCGGGCTTTTCTCAGCCATTTTCCAACGAAGCAAATCAAAATAACGCAATCCTTCATTGGCTAATTCAATCCGTCTTTCATTCCTGACAAGAGTAATAAGCTCTTCTTTCGAATTATAATTTTCACGATGGACTTTTCCCCCACGACATCTATCACGAAGCATATCGATAAGATCGATAGTCTCTTCTTTAGAGCTTTCTCCATAGAGTTCCGTCAAAGCTTCTGCTTTCATCAATAAAACATCCGCATAGCGCATCAGAATATGATCATTAGTACAATCCGTTATTTGATTCATTGCATGAGGGGTCGGATCTATATACTTTTTCCATACATATCCTGTAGAAGAAGGATATGCTGCATTATATTGATGGTCAGAAACAGTTTCACTATCTTCCGGATCATAAGGAATCAACTCTACTGTATTTGTCGCAGAATTCAAAGAATATATTTCTCCTGTAGGATATATAATTGATTGATAAAAACGAGGATCCCTGTTTTTATACGGATCTTTAGGATCATAAGACGAACCTTCTTCATGGATCATCCTACCATCAGCCATCGGATAACTGTCAATCAAAGAGCCTGTAGGTGTAATAGCACAAAAAGCATCTCCTCCCGATATGGCTTTCAGCAAAAATGACTGGTTTGAATTATGTCCAGTATTTATACTACCCGTTGTTTTATCGCGAGATACAGAAAAAATTATTTCTGCCGATTTTTCCGCCCTTCCCGCAAATAAATCTTCATAAGGAGTCTCTCCAGCCCTATTCAAATCATATTTACCAATCAATCCATTGGTAACCTCCAATACCTTTTCATAATTATTTGCCATCAAATAAATTCGGGCTTTTAACATCTCACATGCTCCCCATGTTGCTCTTCCAAAATCCATTTCTTCCGTTTTAAGAACTACAGACGCCTTATCCAACTCACCTAAAATATAATCAGTTATTTCATTCTTAGGAGAGTTGCCGATCTCCTTACTTTCTACAGCCGTCAATACCTTATCAACAAAAGGAACATCACCGAACAAAGATGTCAGTACATAATAATTATGAGCCAACAAAAATCGAGTTTCAGCCTCTAGCCTGGCAATTGTCTGTTCATTTGCATCAGGAATACTCCTGACATTCTCTAACAACTGATAGCATTTCCTAATCGTTTGATAACGCCAAGACCAAATAGTACTAGGAACAGAACTATACGCATCCTGTGTACCATTTGCCACCAATTTAACATCCGTGTACCATCCTTGCCAAAGGTTATAGGCATTATCCGAACATGCTTCCAGAAAATGGATATTTTCCGGGTCTGTTCCAACTAAAAATGTTGTAGCATAAATATTTGTCAAAAACTTTACAGCATCAGATTCCGATTGCCAAAAATTAGCATCAGCCACTTTATCCTGAGGTGTCGCCTCCAAAAAACTATCACAACTTATAGTACTTACCAACACAAATGTGAATAACAATCCGATTATATACTTTTTCATATTCTATTGCTTAAAAAGTTAGATTAATTCCAAAAGATAAAGTGGATATATTAGGATAAGAAAATGAATTGAGAGCTGATTCAGGATCAAAAACTTTGAACTTCGTTACAGTAAACAAGTTCTGACCTGAAACACTTAATCTCAAAGCACTAATACCCAAATATTCCCACTTAAAAGTATACCCTAACTGAATATTTTTCAAACGTAAATAAGACGCATCTTGAACCCAATGTGAAAAATTCCCATAATTCAAACGTGAAGAATTTGACATACGAGGATAATATGCTTTAGGATTAGGATTTTTAGGATTGAATGAATCCGTATAATGATCCCTTAATGCTGTTTTTGTACCTAATGGTTCCAAAACGTCAATTCCCATATACCCGTCTGCTTTCCCAACACCTTGAAGCAAACAAGAGAAATCCCAGTTTTTATATTCGAAACCTAAATTCAAACTATAAGTAAACCGCGGAATTTGATTACCTATAATAGTCTTATCGGAAGCATCAATAACCTTATCGTTATTTCTATCATCAATAATAATATCTCCAATACCCCAATTTACATTATAAGATTTCATTACATCTTTATACTGGTTATATTGTTCTTCATTGACACAAAGCCCCAATGTCTTCCAGCCAAAAATAGCATCCAAAGGTTCTCCCTCTATACGAGCTGTCAAACTACTGGTCGGAGATTTATATCCTTTCAAATCGACAACTTTATTCCTCACATCGGATAGATTAAATCCGACTGAATAACGAAATTCATCACCTAATTTATCACTCCAATTTAAACTTAACTCCCAACCTTTATTTTCCACAGATCCTGCATTTTGCATTGAAGGGCTAATCCCTAATATAGCTGGAGTCTCCAGTTTTAACAAAATATCATCAGTCAAACGCCTATAATAATCAAAACTAAAATTCATCCTACCATCCAACACTGAAAGATCAAGTCCTATATTATAATTAGTAGATGTTTCCCAAGTTATAAAAGGATTACCCATAACGGTCTCGGTATAGCTTGTACTTATAGCTCCGTTAAATAAATAGGCATAGCCTGTACCAAATGTTGAATATCCCTGATAATCATCTATTTGTTGATTACCTAACTTACCCCAAGAACCTCGCAATTTAAGATTTTGCACATAAAGACTTATTGGTTGAAAAAACTTTTCTTCCGATATACGCCACCCCAAAGAGAAAGAAGGAAACAATCCCCATTGATGTCCCTCTACAAATTTAGAAGATCCATCATAACGTACGTTTGCTTCAAATAGATATTTGTCATCGAAAGAATAATTTATTCTTCCAAAAAGAGAGGCTAAAGAATTATAAGACGAATTTCCTTCTGCATAGGAAGTATTTGAGTCACCCGCATTTATTTCATTGAAATCATTATTAGGAAAATCTTTCCGAGATGCAACAGTGTATCTATATCTATAAGATTCAGCAGATGCTCCAGCTAATATTTTAAAAGAATGTTTTTGTATATTCTTTTCATATGTAGAAGTAAGCGTTGCTGTCAAATTGTTATATTGTTCCCATTTATCATATTGTTCATTTCTAGGAACTATTACACTGCCCGCTTGTCCTGCAGGTTCAAAACTATCATAAGATACTGTTTTTGTAAATTTTTTATATCCATATGTGTGTGACTCATATCCTAAAGCCCCTTTTATTAATAAACCTTTAATAGGAGAAATCGAAGGAGTTATCAGTGCTGATACTTTACTACCTCTCGTATGTTGCATACCATAATCAGGGCTAACCATTCGAACTGGGTTCGTAGCCACAGATGATAGAGACCAAGTTCCATCCGAATATTTCACAGGCATATAAGGCAATGCTCTTCCTGCCTGATAATAAGCATAATTTACTCCTCCAGAAGACTCTGCCTTATCATCATTAATATAAGTCAGATTAACCCCCAAATTCATCCAATCTGTTAGCTCTGTTGAAGTATTCAATCTCACATTATAACGCTCATAAGCAGATGTTTCTATTAACCCATCCTGATTAAAATAGCCCAATGAACCTAAATAAACTGTTTTATTTCCTCCTCCTTGAAAAGATACATTATGACTATGCTGAATCCCAGTATTCATCAGTTCATCAAACCAATCCGTACTTCCTTCCAATTTATCCGGATCTCCTCCCGCTTTCATCCTTTGGATTCTATCTTCCGGGAATAAGGATGATGACTTGCCATCGTTTTCCATTGATTGGTTATATAATTCGGCATATTCCCATGATTTAGCCATTTTAGGAAGTCGTGTAGGATTCTGTATCCCAACATTACCTGTATAAGTTATTGACACTTTTTCTTTTTTCCCTTGTTTTGTTGTTATTAATATAACTCCATTAGCAGCCCTTGAACCATAAATAGAAGCAGAGGCTGCATCTTTAAGTATCGTTACATTTTCTACATCTGTTGGCATTACATTCGACATATCCATAGGTACACCATCAACTATAACTAAAGGTGATGAATTTCCCCATGTCCCAACACCTCTGATATTTATCGATGTCGAAGGATTCCCCGGTTGACCGGAACGTTGTATAACTGTCATACCAGAAGCCTCTCCTGCCAATGCCTCAGTTAAAGAATTAACCTGCTTTCTTGTTATTTGATCTGACTTAACTGTTTCTACAGCACCAGTTAAATTTACTTTCTTCTGTGTGCCATACCCTACAACTACAATTTCATCCAAGGTTTTGGAATCCTCTTCTAAAACTATCGAAAACTCCAAAAGATTTCCCACCATTATATCCTGTCCGATATATCCAATATAAGAAACTGATATTACAGCTTTATCTGATACAGTTAGCTCAAATCTCCCGTTAGCATCTGTAATACTCCCATTTGTTGTCCCTTTTTCTACAATATTTGCTCCTATAATCGGTATACCATATAAATCTTTAACAAGACCTCTTATCTGCTTTTTTTGTTGGGTGACTTCTTTTTCACCATCTGATTTTAAAGTCGTTTGCTCATCTATTTCAGCAAACACATACGTAATATTTAATAGTGAAAAAAGCAGTACAAGTTTTACGATACACTTTATTTTTAGAGACAAAGTGTCCCTTTCTTGATATTTTTCCATATTTTTGTGTATTATTTTAAGTTTGAAGTCTTCCTGTTACAATTTTCAACAGACAGAAAGACTAAAATGTAAATAGTTCGGGAAGTGCCTGGCATTTCCCGATTTCCAATGAAGTTATAAATGTGGTGGTTCCATTTCTCTATTTTTAAAGTTAAACACTACGATCTCAATCACAAAAGAATAAAATTATTTCTATTTCAAATTTCAAATTCTTTCAGTGAAAGAATTTGAAATAATTAATTCATTCCTTTAAATTCAGATATAAAAAACAGGATACACCGGATATAATATCCTTATATGGCGTACCCTGTCATGCTAATCATAAAAAAAGATCTCTATCAAACTTCAAATAACTATACCATGTTAAATAGTTGATTAGCATCTATGATATACATACAATCTAAAGAACTTTGAATTTATGTCTATATCTTCTTTTGCAAAGAAATAAAATAATTATTACATTTGATTTCCTTTTTTTTCAGTGAAAGAATATGCAATGATTTATCGATAGCTTATGAAAAATACACCCATTTATTTTGACATCGATGGCAAAATATATAGTCCCGATTGTTGCGCTCCTTTAGAGAATGCGACCAGACAACAGGAGATAGAAATGCACACTCTTGCCAGAGATCATTATCCTGGTATTCGCCTGAAAGAAAATGAACTGGAAAATATTAAATCAATCGGCTACTGGAATGCAACCAAGCAGCAATCATGGGATTTGGAATGGCATTACAATGAAGGTATTGAGATTTGTTTCCTTGAAGCCGGGCAGGTCGACCTTTTTATAGGAGATGAGATATTACCGCTTCATCCTCAATATCTATCGATCACACGTCCCTGGCTTCGCCATAAAATCGGACATATAGGACGCTCCAAGCTTCATTGGTTCATCATCGATGTCGGTGTCCGTTTCCCTCATCAAGATTGGATCTGGCCTGACTGGATTGTACTATCCAAGCCCAACCTTTCCAAACTGACCCGAATTCTTCAACTCAATGAGCAACCTGTCTGGAAAACGAATAACACATTGAAGGATTGTTTTGCAGAGTTGGGACAGACTATTCTGCAAAACGATACTCCTTATCTTGATTCCAAGATTAAAATATGTGTTAATCGTATTTTAATTTCTCTTTTAGAACTGTTTGAGAAAGAATCCGTATCCTTTGATGAGAAGTTAATCAGCAGTAAACGAAGTGTCAATATTTTTCTGGGAGAACTGGACTCCCTGTATGCACAGATCTGGACTCTCGAAAATATGGCTGAATATTGCGGATTGGGTGTCACGCAATTTTCTAAATATTGTCAGGAGATCACGAACCGCTCCCCCATGAAATATCTAAACGACATACGATTAGAAAAAGCTTGTCAGCAGTTGAAAGAATCTGCTGACAAGAATATTATCGATATCGCCTTCGACTGTGGATTCAGTTCCAACCAATACTTCACCCGTGTATTCAAAGAACGCTATGGGATGTCACCGCAACGATTCAGAAAGTCTCAAAAAGAATAATACTTATAGAAAATTATTCCAATATAAAACTGGCTGGTGCATAAGCTCCCAATTCCAGTTCAAACTTTCCGGATTTAATGTGGATAGGGTCTCCTTTCTTTTCCCCACGCAAATTTACCGGTACGGCAAGTGAGGCATTCATCCCTTTTGGCAACGTGACCATTAGTTTTCCTGAAACTCCAACCTGTTCCCAAACGCGTAGTAATGTTCCTGTATTTCCATCCGGATCGGCACCAAATGCGGTGACTGTCACTCCCGCACGAGAGACTTCTATACCCGATTGGGCAGCAGGAAGATTTCCTTCATTCTTTTTTACAGATACGGCTTGTAATGGATTACGCGCTTCCAATGCCGACGTCACGAACTGCCGGGATCTTTCTTCCGGAGTAGTACCTTCTTCTATCGTCCAGATACGAACCCGGGAACTCCACGTACCAGGATACCAATAACGGAAATTCGTATTCCACTGGTTATTATACAAATTAAGATAGACAACCGGCTGTTCCGGTACGTAATCATCTGAATATTTCCAACATCCGGGAACTCCCAAACTGATCAACGGATGATCGAGCGGACATACTGCCATTCCAGCTCCATCCCGACCGGTAATGGTTACACCATATTCAGCCGCATACAGATGCCGGTTTGCTCCCGATTGAATGTCCGTTGCCGGATTCATCACGCCTAACTGCCGGTAAACATTGAACTCCGGCTGCTCGATCCGGAAAGGCAGGCAGAGCCAGTCCGCCTCAGGCCAATTGTCTTTCGCTTTATCCTGTATCGTGATTTCCATATCCACATACGGCTGGTCTTTATACAAAGAGATACGCAATACAGAAGCCGGAAGATGGTTGGAGCGGTCGGAAGGCATAGCCAGTTCGGCTATTTGCACGTCACCCTCAGCAGTCATCTTCAACACACCTTGTTGGGGAGATGCGGCTCGATAAGGGACCTCTTTTTCCGACACCATACCCGGTTTGCAAATACCTGGATGTGCCCAATCTTTAGCTCGTCCTTGCTGGTAAGTCATCGTATAATCCAACGTTTGTTCATACGTGAACCGCTCATTCAGATACTGTCCGAAGCCCTGTTCGGCTTTCGGGTCTATCCACTCGCGTCCGCTCTTCTTATCTATCAAGGAAGTGATACATCCCCGTTCCGCATCGAAAGTGATTTTATAGTAGGTATTCTCAAGTGTGTTGCCTGACAATCTCTGTTCTTTGGTACTTACCTCTTTCAACGGGACAGTCCGGTATCCTCCTGCGGGGATATCCTTTACAAACAGTTTCTTTCCCTCTAGCTCTATCCAATCCGAACGCTTCCAAGGCAGCGGGTTGTAGACTATGGAAGAGGGTTTATTACATTTCACGTGAGTAGCCAAAGCCGTCATGTTCCTATCTGTAACCGAATGCGCGATGTCGGAGGCTTTCCGCACATAATTCGTTTTATCTTCCCACGAAGCTTCCAAATCTTTATTTTTTTCAGCCGGTAATTGCTGAAAAGCCTTTCCGTAAACATTCACTTGTCTTGATCCGCCCCACGTATGTTCGCCATACAAAGCCATCTTTTCATACGCTGTAGCTATCTCATCCGAAACCGCCGGTGTATCAACACCCCAACAGCCCAATTGCGTATGCAACGCCTCTGCTGCCGGTATCAATGAATGCGTTTCCCGCAACAGGCGTATTCCACCCGGGTCACACATCACCCCATGTATCCAAGTATCCGGCATAGCGGACTTCACCACGGGCAATTGCGGATTTTCTTTCATGATAGCATCGTAAAAGTCATCCATCGTTCCCATGTGCACATTCACATCCGGCATTTTCTCTTTTATCTCCTGAAACAATTCCTTAATTCGTTCTGCCGTAGGAGGTCCCGAGTTATCACCTGTCACTAGAATAGCCGGCCAAACCGTATAAGGCCAATCTTTTGCCGGCATCAGGTTTACTCCCATCATCGGATCATTCGGTCCCTGCCATTCTACAGGACACACGGCACAGTTTGTTCCGTAACTGGCAGAGTACAATATCATCACCCGCGAGCCATCCGGTCCTTCCCACCAAAACAATCCCGGTGTTTTAACAAACCCGCTCGGCCAGTTACAACCGATATGCAAAAATCGGATACCCGCATGAGCCAATACCGTCGCCAAAGCTCCTGTCTGCGACGGTTCGTCGGTCATCTTGCCAGAGTGTGACAAAGGCAAACCATACTTACGATTCAACGCAGACGAAAAGCCCAGTCCGCGTACCATATCCTCCACTCCACAAATATCAGAGATTAGCGTGAAAGGCAACGCATGCGAGATAATCTTCCCCGACCTGAATTTATCGTCCAATATCTGCCTACGCTGAGGCGTTTGCCCATCCCAGTCTTCCATCGTCTTCGACAAGACCCACCCGGGGATCGTCCAGGCAAACTGTTGTTCTTCGGGCAGATCGGCACAAGCATCCATAGCTTTAATGGCACGGTCGATCATGTCCGTTTGATAATAGTTCACCACATCATCCACCCGATGCGTATAGCCAATGTCAAAATGGGTCTTACAAATCACAATGACCTCTTTCACCTTAGTATTATATTCTTCTGCCACCTCTCCTTTTGCCAGAAAGGGAAGCAAAGATAACAATCCACAAAATATACTTTTCTTATCCATAAACCTATATTTTATTGCAACTCAAACATAGCTTTCGCCCTGACATCATCCGATGCCGAGCCGACCAACACCTGGAACTTGCCGGGTTCAACCACCCAGCCATGCTGCGCCGGGTCATAAAAACTCAGTGCTTCCTTATCTATCGTAAAGGATACATTGGCAGTTTCCCCCGGAGCCAATTTGACCTTGCGGAACCCTTTCAATTCCTTTACCGGACGAGGCAAGGAAGATTTCAGATCGCTGACATACAACTGAACCACCTCTGATCCTTCTCGCGACCCTGTATTCGTAACAGGTACCGTTACAGTCAAACGTCCTGTCGCATCCACAACCTTCCTATCAATAGTTACATTCCCATACTTGAATGTCGTGTAACTCAAGCCATGCCCAAAAGCAAAGTTGGGTTTGATTTTTTCTTTTTCAACCCACCGGTAACCGACAAAAATACCCTCTTTGTATTCGACCGTCTTTCCATCTCCGGGATAAGCTCCTAATGCATGCGCTGCCATATCGTCAAGCCGGACAGGGAAAGTTACCGGCTACTTTCCCGAAGGATTTGCCTTGCCAAACAATACCGATGCGATGGCATTCCCACTCTCTGTACCTCCATACCAGGCCTGAAGTATACCGGGTACCTGTTTCAACCAAGGCATGGCATACGCATTACCGCTTATCATCACGGCAACCAAATGTGGGTTGGCTTTCGATAACTCCGCTATCAATTCATCCTGCCCATACGGTAAATTATACGATAACCTGTCTGAACCTTCACTATCTTGGTTCGGTTCCTTATTTAACCCACCGACATAGACAACCACGTCTGCACCAACTACCGCTTTTAGCGCCTCCCGTTTCAGGCTATCTGCAGCAGATGCACCTTTCAATCCGGATGAATAACCGGGCTGATAAACGACCTCTATCTTATCGCCCGCCATCTTCTTTATCCCTTCCAAAGGAGTCACTTCATACAAAGCCTTCACTTCGGAAGAGCCACCACCATTGGCAACTGTCCGTATGGCATTCTCGCCTATTACTACTATCTTTTTCAAGCCGGAAAGACTCAAAGGCAGGATAGAGGCTTCATTCTTCAACAATACGATTCCCTCTTCGGCAATCCGGCGTGCAGCATCCGTATGCGCTTGGGTATTCATGACACCCCAAGGACGGTCTGTCGACATATTCGTCCGGTACATCATACGCAAAACACGTCTTACCTTTTCATCCAGCACTTTTTCGTCTGCCTTTCCTGATTTCAACAGTTGCAGATAAGCATTTCCCAAATAATAGTTTTCAAAAGCCTCTTCCGACCCTAAAGCGGTTCCATATTCCAAATCCAATCCATTGTCGATTGCTTCCTGAGTACTATGAGTACCGCCAAAGTCAGACAACAACACCCCGTCGAAGCCCCATTCCTTTTTCAATATGTCGTCCAACAAATAGTCGTTATGGCAGCAATGCTGGCCATTCAACAGGTTGTAGGCTCCCATCACAGTCCACACATGCCCTTGTTGCACGGCTGCTTTGAAAGCAGGGAAATAGATTTCATGCAAAGTACGCTCGTTGACCAGCGAATTGATATACATCCTGCCGGTTTCTTGGTTGTTGGTAGCAAAATGCTTCACACATGCTGCCACATGATTTGACTGGACACCTTGAATATACGACACTGCTATTTGAGACGCCAAGTAAGGGTCTTCCCCCATATACTCGAAACTACGCCCGTTGAGAGGTGTACGACAGATATTCACTCCCGGACCTAATATGATGTTTTTATTACGATACAGCGCCTCTTCGCTGTATGACTTTCCATACAAGATACCCATATCCGGATTCCAAGTGGCAGCCAAAGAGATAAGGGACGGGAACGCCGTACAATAGTCATTATTCGCCTTCGCATCCGACCAGTTTTCCCAACGGAACTCCGGACGCATACCGGTAGGACCATCCGTCGGGTTATTATCGGGTATACCCAAGCGAGGGACACCCCACGAACGATAGCCTCCATTGGCATGTATCAACCGCACTTTTTCTTCCAGAGTCATACGGGACAGAGCATCTTCCACACGTTTTTCCACCGGTTTGGCGGCATCCTGATAGATAGGTTTCGTTTGGGAAAAAGCGGTAAAATAACCAATCAAACCCAAAACAAGCCATCCTGTTTTCTTTATATAGCTCATTGTCTATTACTCTTATGTTTATTCGTCGTTAATCTATTCTTTCGATCGTGAAACGATAAGTTAACGATCCCTCATTCCACATACGGAAATTTGTATTCCAAAGATTATTACTCAGATTAAAATGAACGCCGCCCTTTTTGTCGGGATAATCCAATGAGTAATTTATACCTCTCGCTTCACCGACATTCACCAGGAAAGCGGCTTCACTCCATATACGGATGGTGCCGTTGGAGGTAATCAAATCCACATACCGGTCGATGCCATGCTGCTGGCGGTTGCCCTTTTCTACCACATCGAGCAGGTCAACACGCCCGCCTACCTTCTCTGCAACGATGGAAAGAATATCATCCGTAGTAAAAGACAGCCAATAAGCTTCCGGCAGGCGAACGGCTGGTTTACCTTTTATCGTCAAAGTAACTTCCGCCTTCTTTCCGTTCTTATAGTCCAATACATCTATATACATCTTTTCAGGAAGTACCCGCTGATCCACCTTACCTTCATTTTGGAAGACCAGTTCGCTTACCGTCCGTATCCCTTTCTTCTCTTTACGGACCTCCTGCTTGATAGTCTGTGCGGAGAGAGAAACACTGACGGCTTTCGACTTATCCAGTCCCGGCTTGCCTATATCAGCTAAAGCCCATCCATAATGGGCACGCAGGTAGTTATCCAAATACTGCTTATAATCGGCGGCATCATACATCTGGTATGATAAACCTTCGAGTTTCAATGCCCCCTTCTTCAGTACGGCAGCCTGCCAAGGAGTAGAAGAAACCGATTGGGCTTTTTCCGTAAAGACAGGAACAACCGGCTGGTCGATTTCCTTCATCTTCGCCAACGCCTCTGCCTGTAAATGCTGAGGAAGGTATTGGATCGCGTTATAAATATAATCGTCCAATTCCTTCCACGATGCTTCCGCCTTCCGGAAAGGTGCGGTGGCACGAGCCGGAAGGAAAAGGTCCATATCATATTTATCCCAGTTATGAAGATGCGTTTTCACATCCACTCCCTGCGTATGTTCGGCAATCAAACCCAATTCCAATACAAAATCGAGTGCTGCATCACTATTCTTGTCGATTTTCTTTTCACGCAACCATTGGGAATAGAGTTCAGACAAGGCTCTGAATTTCGCCATTCGTATCGGGGCACTTCCATAACCATATATCCAGGTATCCCCTATTTCCGATGTAACTACCGGCAACTGGTCCTGCATGGCAATCAACTCTTCGGCAATCTCATTGAAAGAGCAAGCTACCAGACGGGCATTCGGATAACGCTTATGCAGGTCGGCATAAATCTCTTTCACCTTTTCATACGAATGAGGACCGTGGTTATCACCGGTAAAGTTGATAGAAATAACAGCCTTTCCTCCCGGAAGTATATTCTCCGAGCCATAATCTTGCTGATAGACCAAAATCAGTTCGCTGCCATCCGTATCTCTCCAACGGCAGAACTCCGGTACATTAGGTATAGGGCAAGCCGGATTCACACCAATATGCAGAAAACGAATCCCTGCACGGCTCATCGGCGACACAATGCTACGCGTATGTCCCGGCACATCCGTCATTTTAGCGGCAATCGTCTTTTTTCCGTATTTTTCATCCAGCTTATGAGAAAGAAGCAGGCTTGTTTCAAACAAATCCAAGTTCATCGATTCCGACTCGACAGTGTAAGGAACAGAGTTCCAAACAATATCCCCCCGTCCGATAGCTGCCTCCAGGCGTTTCACTTCCTCTGGAGATGCCGTATGGAGATATTTCCAAATCAGCCACGCCCCTGTTGTCCAGACATATTTTTCACTTGCATTCTCTGCCCGTAATTTTTCTGACACATCCAAAGCCTTGGGTATAAACTCTGTGATATAACGTTGTGTCACCACGGAGCTCAAATCGGTAAAACCAACATCCAAATGCGTCTTAAAAACGACATAAACTTTATCGACGGAGGTATTTACTTCCTGTGCCACCAACTGGCAAAGTCCTCCCACAACCAGCAGTAGAAGGATTAACATTCGCTTCATAATCATCTTGTATTTTTAAAATTTAAACATTCTTCTTCCAGCCCATTCGGTAGATTTGTCACTTGCCAGCTAAACATCACCACACCTTAATACGATTACCTGATACTATTTCAAACGGTCCTATAGAAGGAGAGACAGTTGATCTCTTTTCTCCCAAGAAATCAATATCCAATAAAAACGGAGTACCATCGGCATTCTCGAACGGATAGGTCGTCAACTTGGCAACTCCCAAGCGGTCGGTATTGACCGGTTTGCCTTTCAACCGAGACAATTTAGTTTCCCCTTCGAATGTAATATATACTTCATCCGCAACTTCTTCCACTTTGAAAGAAGGGTTGAACGCATCATCCACCACACCCTGCACCTTCTCTTTCATAGGACGTGCTCCGTTACAGAACAGGTTGTCTTCGGCATAAATCACACCTGTTACCTCATTCAAAAACTCCAAGCCATACAATTTCTTATCAGCTCCTCCCACAAAAATATTGTTATAAAAACGCAGGTCGCCATGTTTTATCGGACTTACACCTTTCAACTCGGTAGAATGATTCAATTGGTAAGGGGTAAAACGGGTATAGTCTGCCTGCAGAGTCAACTTCCCTCCAAAAAAATTATTCAGGTAAGCACCTCCATCCGTTGACTGACAAAGCGACAGGGAAGAAAGAAACAGGTTATTATCCACAATATACGGACCATGGCTCACTTCTATAAACAAATCAGTCGAATTACGATACATCAAATTACCGGACACTCGTGTTCCTTGCGTCATCCAATCCAACCACATACCATACGACGTACAATCATGAATGCGGTTGTCCCGTATCACGGCATCGATCGCCCCATGAAATTTGATCCCGGCAATTTCATACCCGTTATACTGGTCTTTCACGTGGATGTTGTAGATATGATTACCGTAGACTTCACTGAAGGCAGCCATCGTCCCACAAATAGCCGTTTGTTCACAATTATAGATCGTATTGTTGCGAACAATGTGAGAACCGATCGTTTCTTTGTTCCAGCCATGGCGTGTTGTGTTGAATATAACTTCTATATAAGAGATATGCCCATCTTTCACTCCATCGGCATCATCAGCAGGAAGTACCCCGTCGCCGGTTGTACGCTCCTTGCCCAACGTAATGCCTGTGCTCTTGGCATCGTGGATGATATTATTTTCTATAATCCAACCCTTACACCAGTGCGTGGCGATTACACCCACCTGCTCATTCGTCGGCGAAGCCCACTTCGTACCGGCCTGGCTCATTTCAAACCCTTTGATGGTGATATAGTCCAGTTGCTGCTTATCCGGATAGAAGCAGGTCGGACGGGCAACCACCTCGACACATTCCTTATTGGGATCTACGGTACCGAAGCGAGCCCATATAGTCGTGTTTTCGTCATCCGTTTCACAATACCAGAAGTCAGTCGTTCCCTCCGGATCCGCCTTGCATACATGCGGCTTCGGATTTTGCAACTTACTCAAAGAATCCACTTCATAGAAGGCCTCTCCATTCAAATAGACCTCCCCCAAATGCGTGACACGTCCGTCATTGATAATCCAGTCACCATCAAACAGTTCTTTATAAGGATTGAAATCACCGAAAAGTGTGTTAGGAATCACCACCTTCCAAATACCTTTTCCCTCTTTCTTCCAGCCTTTGATCACTTCAGAGCCTTTAATCTCCACCTTTTCTCCTTCGGCAGCCTGATAAACAATCCGCCGATTATCGCTGGTCCCGCCATACATCGGTTTTATCCATTCCCGATACACTCCTTCATGTACCGTCACCACATCACCGGGTAATGCCTTTTGAGCCGCCCGATTGATGGTTTTGAAGGGGGCCTCGATTGTTCCAGCATTATTATCATTTCCTTTGGGAGAGACATGGTACTCTTTCGCTTGCAACATATTACAACACAGGCTTAATACCAAAATCCGATTCAGAATATTTCTCATGATATTTACTTTTATTTCAATGTACGAAGATAAAAACTGCCATTGCTATAAAAAATAGCAAATAGCTGCTTATTCGATGGATTATTATTGCTTTTCCACCCCAAAATAGTAACGCGGTTCGCCGCCCTCCGTTAACAAACCTCGTTATGCTTCGTCTGCAAGGTTAGTTATACTTCAGTAACGAACCGCGTTACAAAAATGCTACCAATCAATACTCCAACTTCACTGTTTCTGCAAAATTGTAGCGTTTGCTGGAATTGTCCGTTCGCGCACCAACCTTTACATAATAGGTCTTACCTTTGGTCAATCCGGTAATCGTCTGTTTGTACGTTGTAGACAAAGCTTCTTCATCCGGAACACTACTCAAATCGATCATCGGACTCAATGCCGTTGTAAAATAGTTTGTCCCCACATTCGGGTTGTCATGAACCACAAACACACGTGTATCCAATATCTTATCACCTACTTTTGGACGAGATATAGTCCATTCCACCTCTATGACATCCCCTGCTATCTCTACTTTTTTAGGGTGAATCGATAAATAAGGAGTAACCTTAAAGTCTATATTTTCAGACTTCTTGATTGTTACAGATACTGGTTCTACCGGAAAGAAAGCTCCTTCCACCGGTTGTACATCATAAGTCGCACTAAATATCTTCGTATTTTTAAATGTTCCGTCGGCTTTTCCCCAAAAATATTCCGGTGTCGCCGATTCACTCCAACTCGTTTCTACCATCTTTATTCTGAAACCATTCGGTTGTTCAGATATAATAGGTTTATTAGTCGTTTCATCTATCAAACTTCCCGCTATCGCTGCATTAGGACCTTCCATGTTATCAATATCGCCACACGACATCATGCCCAATGCAAACAACATACACATTAATAAACTGATCTTTTTCATATTGTTATAACTATTGAATTAATAACCTGGATTGTTAGGTAACAAATTCGGATTCTTGGATATTTCACCGTCCGGTACTTTTGCATAATTTACTTTTACATCATATGTATAAGTAGTACTTATTTCTTCTTTGGTAAAGATATATTTACCCTCATCATAAATATAATACGGACATAATGCAGTGTATTTTTTGTTATTCATCAATTTATCCGCAATTCTCCATCTCCGCAAATCCCAAAAACTATGTTTTTCAAATACCAATTCCATACGTCTTTCTTTACGGATATTCTCTTCCGTTAATTGATCCAATGTATACAATTTAGCACCAGCTCTTTCTCTCACTTGATTGATCAAATCCAAAGCCTCTTGCTTTTTCCCTAAATAAAAAGCAGCTTCTGCCTGATTTAATAAAATCTCGGCATAACGCATTTCGATAAACTGAGTAGTAGAACGCCCATGTATAATCAAGTTATCTGCCAAAGTTGGATCCTGATACTTTCGTACAAAAAAACCTGTTGTCGTTGTTTCATTATGTCCCATACCACTTTTACCCATTATTGGCATATTCTGATACATCGCAGAAAAATCCGTTGTTGTTTTTAATTCTCCATTCGGAAAACTGCTCCAAATACCTTTTCTGATTTCTATGACTTCGTCTTTATAAACATCATTCGGTAAAATAACACTACCTCTTAAACGAGGTTCTACATCTTTAAAGATGTCATACGGATTATCATAGCGAATAGGATTACCATTTGTATCTGTTGTTTTTAACACAAACGGATTACCATTGATATCATCAAACAATTCGACAATCTCCAATGTCGGGTTTAAAATACTGGAATATCCTTCAGGACCTCTTACTTGAAATGGGACCTGATGTACATCCCAACTATGAGTTTTATCGGGATATTGATAATATTTAGCAAAGATCACTTCCGGATTGTCTTCATCCAGAAATAGGTTCCAATAATTTTCAAACTTATCCGTATGCTTATTATATAACGAATATTTTCCATCCAATTTGGAAGCAGCATCGTACGCTGCCTGATAATAGCTTTGCGCTTTAGATGCAGGCATGCCTAAAAGTTCTTCATAACCACTAACTGGGGTATCAAACAGACAAAGTGAGGCCGCATAAAGCATTGCTCTTGATTTTAATCCATAAGCGACATATTTATTTACACGACCTCGCATCAGACTTTCTTCCGGAAGTAGTTCTATCGCTTTATCCAAATCTTCCGCAATAAAATCCCATCCTTCTTGTTGTGTATTACGAGGAATCTGCAGTTCTTCAATGCTCGCTTCCGGATAGTTTTTCACTTCTTTCACCAAAGGAACAGCCCCATATCGGTTTACCATAGCAAAATAGTAGTAAGCACGACAAAAATAAGCTTCCCCCAACCAAGCATTTATTTTATCTGCTGGGAAACTGGCTTCATAAAGAGGCATGTTTTCAATAAAATAATTTATTTTCCTCACCCGATCGTAAGCCCAAAACTGAAACATATCTCCAGTAGGAGAATCGTATACAAAGAAAAGTTTATTGTTCACCAACTCCCCTGACATATGCCCTGCCTGAGGCCAACTGTTCCAATAGTTACCAAATCCATACACAGTAGCTTGATGATCCTGTATTGGTAAATCATTATACAAAGAAGACATATATGAAGAGATACCAGACTCGGAAGCAAAAATATCTTTATCTTGAATGATATTAAGAGGCGGAACGTCCAACGAATTACAACTGGTACCCAATATCGCTATAAATAAAAAGGTTATTATCTTTTTCATGATGATTCTGTATTTAAAATTAGAATGTTACATTCACACCTACATTGTAAGTTTTTGTAATAGGATACAGACAGCTGTAACTATCACTTGGATGTTCCGGATCAACATACTTTAATCCTGTCAGAGTAAACAAATTGTATGCGTTCAGATAAAGTCGCAAATTTTGAATACCAACCTTCTGCATCCAATGCTGCGGCAACGTATAACCAACCTCCACACTCTTCAAACGAAGATAATTTACATGTTGAACACTACGAGTAGAGGTCCAGTAGTTTGTTGTTTCTCCTCCATTATTAGTAGAGGGATAATACCCCGGAATCCATTCTGTATTCGGATCTTTCGGATCAGCCCCCATCTCTGCTGTATGCCAACGATCCATAAACATAGAAAGACCACCACGGTCCCAAGTCAATGGTCTTTCCATTTGTACCTGATTTACAACTGTACCTTTAGCAGCACCCTGGAACAATAAATTTACATCAAACCCTTTATATGTACCAGCCAAAGTAAAACCAAAGTTAATACGAGGATCTCCACTCAACTCAATCGGTCGAACATCATTATCATCAATGATACCATCTTCGTTCCAATCTTCATAAATGTAATCACCTGGACGAAGAATCGAATTTCCTTTATTATCTTGAATCGGAGCAGACCATATTTGTCCCATATTCTGAAAATAATCGATAAAATCATATCCCCAATAATAATCGCTATAACGGTCATTATTATTATCGCGCCAGTTACGATAGGAGTTATTCGATTCAGCTCTTTCCACATACTTGTTCATTGTTCTGAAATAGGACATATTAGCAGAAATCATATAGCGGAAATCACCAATTGTATTCGTATGTGATAAACTAAGATCAAATCCACGTGTTAAATCACCATTTAGGTTTTCCTGAGGCAACGCAGATCCCAATGTTCCAGGAACAGACAAGACTCTGGTTGATAACAAATTCTTTCTATTTCGACTAAAAATATCTCCCTGAAAACTTAACAGACCATTCCACATATCGATATCCAAACCTATATCAGCAGTATGTGCTTCATACCAGGTTATATTTGGATTAGCCATTCCTCTAAATCCCAAACCACTGATATAAGAATTATCAAAAATATATCCCCCATTCGGATAAGAATAACCGGACAAAAATTGATAAGTAGAAGCATCATCATCACCTAATATACCATACGTTGCACGTAGTTTCACATTATTTATAAATGATAATGCATCCGTATTTTTAAAGAAAGACTCTTCAGAGACACGCCAGGCTGCTAAGAAAGCAGGAAAGAATCCCCATTGAGAACCTTTTGCAAATTTGGAAGAACCATCATAGCGAAAACTAAATTCTGCCAAATATTTTGATTTATAGTCATAGTTTATTCTACCGACAAATGCTTTATTTGCCATATCGAAAAAGACTTTCGGATCTGTATTCATTGTTGCCTGCTGATTAGTCGTACTTCCAGCAAAAATTTGATCGACAGCATCCATCGGTAAATCCCTTTGCGCAGCAAAATTATCCGAACGATTTGTTGTTTCTTCATACAATGCTAAAATCTTCAAATTATGATCTTCATTAAATGTTCTTTCATAATTAAGCCTTAATTGCAACAAAGTTCTTTCCACTTTCCCATAACTACGTTGTATCAGTGAAGGAGAATAAGCCTTGTAAGGTTGATAAATATCAGATGCGCTATCATACTCATACAACGTATACTCCTTTCTGGATAAACGATTGTCAGAGTTATCATAGTCATAACTATACATAGCTCCCACATTGAGGCCTTTTATAAAAGGAACTGTATAGTCCAATGTAAAAGTTCCCTGAAATAATTTCTGTTGATTCTTTCTATAGCCACTTATGTCTGCATCAGTAAGAGCCAATGGATGGTAAGCCCCTGGTAATTGTTGCAAATAAGCCGGATTATTATTGGCATAAACAGGTAATGTCGGTATATGCATCCAGGCTGCTTTATATATTTCCCATGCATCCATTACAGGCTCGTTTTTAGTCCCCATCATCGCATTCAGTTGCATCCCCACTTTAAGATTCTTTGTTATCTGCCCATTTATATTCGCTCTGACATTATAACGTTCGTAATTCAAATCACCACTGGAATAGAAGCCGTCTTGTTTCATGTAACCAAAGTTCAGGAAATAATCAATCTTTTCTGATTTACCCTGAGCACTGATACTATGTTGAGTTTGCGGCGCAATCTTGTCAAATCCGACATCTGACCATTTTGTTTCAGGTTTCAATCCTTTACGATAAGCATCGATATCTTCTGCCGAGAACATTAAACTTCCTCCTTTATTGATCGAGTTCTCGTTTGTCAATTCCATCCAGTCTGCAGCATTCAATGTTTCAGGTATATTAGAAGCTTGCTGCCAACCGACGGAACCATTATATTCCAATGTTAATTTCGAGCTTGTTCCTTTTTTAGTAGTAATAATTACCACCCCATTTGCAGCCTTTACACCATAAATAGCAGCCGAAGCATCTTTCAGTACCGTAAACGATTCTATTTCATTCGGATCCAGGCGATCCATATTCGTACGGGGAACTCCATCTATAATTACCAACGGAGCACCCATACCACGAATTTGCATATCCGTATTATAGCTTCCCGGTTCTCCGGATTTCTGAACGACACGAACACCGGCAATCTTTCCGGAAATCATATTCTTCACATTCTCATTACGAGTTTTTACCAGCTCTTCGTTACCGATATTACTTACAGCACCGGTCAATGTTGCTTTCTTTTGTGTACCGTATCCTACAACCACTACTTCCTCCAGATTCTGAGAATCTTCTTTCAATATTATTGAAAAATCGGTACGACTTCCTACTGATATATCCTGACCAAGATAGCCGATATAAGAGATTTGTACGACAGCTTTTTCAGATACAGTCAGCATAAATTTCCCATCAATATCTGTCACAACTCCATTGGTCGTCCCTTTTTCCATCACATTGGCTCCAATTATAGGTTCACCGTTCGGATCTTTTACGATACCCGTTATTCGTTTTCCTTGTTGTTGCTGAACAACCGCATTCTTTGTCAGAAAAATCTGTCTGTCATCTATTTTATATGACAAATCATACTTTTCTACCAGATAATCCAATATCACAGTGATATTGGATTTAGTCTTCTGAAGACTAACCGGCAAATCGTTGGGAATATCTTTACTATTGTAAAAAAACAGATATTCAGACTGTTTCTCCACTTGTTTCACCACATCATAAAAAGTACCGTTTTTAACATCTACTGATACCTGTGTGGTCTGTGCATACGTATTGGCAGATATATGTATGATACATAATAGCGTAAATGCCAGTGTTAATTTCATGATACGCCTTATTTTTGGAGACAAAAAGCCCCATTCTTGATATTTTTCCATATTTTTGTGTATTATTTTAAGTTTGAAGTCTTTCCGTTTCTGTTTGCCGACGTTCGCGGGAAGACTGAAATGAATAATAGTTCGGGAGGTGCCTGGCATTTCCCGAATTTTTTTAATTGTTTACTTCTCTGGTGGTTCCATCCTTTCTATTTTTAAAGTTATACATCAAAACAATTATTTTTCGGAGTAAATACGGATCACATGCCCCTCTTTCCTATACCGAAACTTATTGTATTGGCCTAAAGGTTTCAAAACCTCTTCGATCGTGTTTTTCAAAACCAAACTACCGGTATAAACAGACTTAGCGAGTTTGTCATCTTCTATCAAAATAGTTACATCGTACAGATGTTCCAGTTCAGACATTACGTCCGAGAAAGGTTTATCTTTAAATTTATAAAGACCTTTTGTCCATGCCAACTGAAACTCATCATCACTACGGAAAGTCGTTATTGTTCCGGTTTGCTTATCGATACGGGCTGTCTCATCCGGATGTAAAACTTGTTCTTCACGTATCGAACCTTCCGTATCATAAGAAGTCAAAAGAACTTTCCCTGAAATCAAGGAGGTCACAGTATGATCCATATCCGAATAGGCCTTTACATTAAAGACTGTCCCTAAAACTTTTACGTCATGTCCTTTCAACCGGACAACAAATGGTTTCTGCTGATTCTCGGCAACTTCAAAAAAACCTTCACCATCCAGCATTACCATCCGTTCTTTCTGGTCGAAGCGTGTCGGATATTGAATAGTCGTTCCGGCATTCAACAGGACTTTAGTTCCATCCGGAAGGAACAAAGAGCTTTTCCCACCCCCTTTTTCCACCACAAATCGTGTATAACTATCTGCCACCTCTTGCGGTTGACGGAGATTGTGATAATACAAATACTGTATGCCCAACGACAAAGCCAATAGGATAATTGCAGCATAAGACAATAATAGAGTTATGGACTTTCGAGACACTTTCGGTTGTTTATCCACATTTATTTTCTGCCGCATCTTCTCCCAACTAGCCTCTATCGGATATTTTTGCGCATCGAGCCGTATGGATAAAGAATCATAAACTGATTGTAACTCTGCCAACTCCCGTTTCTTGTCTTCCGACTTCCGGACAATATCCAACAGCCGCTGCAAAGATTGAGTATCAGCTGTATCCTGTAGATACCGGATCAGCAACTTTTCATAATCGATATGTTCTTTATGTTTCATTATTTTGCTTTTCTATCCCGAAAACGATTTTCATAAAAGATTTACTTACTCAGAAATGAAAAAAATAAAATAAGTAGAGTCAATGCTCCGCGTAGTATTTTCAAAGCTTTATACAATTGAGCTTCTACCGTACGTTGTGAGATGGACTTATCTTTGGCTATTTCGGATGCTTTTTTCCCATCGACGTAAGAGGCAAGAAATATTTCCCGGCATTTAGGAGGCAATTGATTGATTTTCCCAAAAAGAGTATTGAGGCTGTCGTTTTCTTCCTCATAATAAAAAGGCTGTTCAGAGCAAGATAATATTTCCATCATCAACTCTTTCTTATAATACTCGGCATATCCTTGTTTTACCTCTTCGTGTTTCAGCACATCCAAACAGGCATTGCGAAGAGATGCAAACAAAAAATATTTAAGTTCGGAAGCTTTGACACACAAAAAGAGTTTCTGATTCCAAACCTTCAAAAAAAGCTCCTGCACCAGGTCTTCTGCCGTTACCATACCGACATACCGGGCTGCTGTAGCAACTAAGTCAGGGGTATAGGCTACATATATCTTTTTAAATAATTCCACCTCATCCCGCGGAATCAAATCTCCCTTTTCTCCACTTAATTTCATAAGATTAGAATCGCCGGTATAACAATTACACAACAAAAACGATTTAAATCAAATATTTACTTACTCCGTCATCAGAAAAATCGAAACAACAGATTATTCAGCTGCATATATCCGCTTTTCTAAAATCGTTAAACTACAGCCCAAAAGTGTTTCACCTAAGAGAAACAGTTGTTTCATCCAGGAGAAACACTTGTTTCATCCAGGAGAAACACTTGTTTCATCAGGGTGAAACACTTTTAAGATTATTTCAATGTCGAACCGATCTCTGCATAAGGGATATCTTTAAAACCGGCTATCCGTTTAAAGACAGGGGCATCTTTTCGGAATCCTTTTAAAGGGTCAGCCGGATCGACAAAGCCCGGATCTTCATTAGTTGTCCAGTTATTCCAAAACTCACCCCACTGGCTGTTGCCATGCAACAGGTTAGTTATATTATAAAAGAGATTGCCGTATATCCGGTTCCGTTTCGGGAAAGCCGGGTCTTCCTGCCAGTAATTGACCAATTCCGGATATTTCACACTATAAGGGGGTTGCGTATAATTGACGGCTTGCAGACGTTTGTCGTAAATATCTCCTTTGTTCACCATGTTGCTTGCCCAGTTTTGCAAACGATTATCCAGATGGATAGCCGTAGGGGAATCAATAAAGATATTATTATAGTATTTATGATCCATTCCGCCTCCAATCAGCACAGGTAATGAACCGGCTTTGAAATAGATATTGCCATAGACTTCGCTTCCACAGGCACCATCGTCATGGTAAGTGGCTGTTACCCGATGACGCGGACTTAATTCGTGGAAATAATTATAACGGATCACATTCCCCCGTTCCGACGGGTCACGTCCATAATAAATAGCTCCCTGGTCGTCTACCTCCTGACAAACCTGCGTAATATCACAATATTCTATCGTATGCTCATTTCCATGAAACAGAATGGCCATGCTCGGTGCATCCGATATGTCGCATTTGGTAACCCGGTTGCCTACGCCATCTATCCAAACGCCCGGACGGTAGGATTTCTCAATACGGTTGTAGCGGGATATCTTACAATTCTCAACGTAATTATCCGAACGGGTCAGCGTAACGCGGTTGCCTCCTCCCAAACTGACACCGCCGGCTCCGGTATTATAAATATAACAATCCTTTACACCGTTGTTTCTTCCGGCTTGCCGATCCAGAATAGAGTTTTCGTAGATCTTTCCCATCATATCGCCTACCATTCTGCCACAAAGTTCACCTCCTGCTTCCATGGCATGTTTTTGAAGCGTGTTGTCTTCTTTGGGCGAATCAGTACCTTTCCCTATGCAAACACCTACATTTCCGACATTGCGGATGGTGCATCCCTGCAACAATACGTTTTCCGTATTATCCATATAAACACCTATACCCCGGCTGTTTTCAATCGTAATGCCTTCTATGGTTACATTTTTACAATTCTCTACGACTATGACCGGCTCGTCCAAAACGGTCAGGCGGACTTTGGTTATTTTTTGATCTCCCGGCAGGAAATAAAACTTCTTTGCATCCGGATCAATCACATATTCTCCCGTCCGGTCTATTTCTTCCGGCAGGTTCAAGGCAAACCATCTACGGAAATCGGCTCCGGTAAAGAACTGATAGGTTGTAAACATACCGACAGAGATGCTGGAGTCTTGCGGGTTGACCGACTTAACCGGTATCATATCATCTGCATAGCCATACCCGAAATATCCGCCAATCCACATATTATCCGTGTTTTTCCAATGAGCCGGACGTTCCTCCTGATAATGAAATACAGGCAATCGACCCAGCTTTTTATCTTCCGGTCCGCCGGACACATCGACCCGTCCAATCAATGCCATCGAATCGTTCGGCCAACGGGATAAGTGCAACGGTTCGTTGTCAATCATCAACTCCGACCAGGCAGGTAGTGACTTACGTCCAAAACCGGAAGGACGGATATTTGCCAAAGTTTCGACAATACCTTTACAATCTACCTCAACCACTTTTCCACGTACACTTTCCTGCAGGCGGGACAGGATAGCCTGATCTTTCACTTGTCTTATTCTACTCAAAGGGATCACTTTATCACCGGATACGGATACCTTTTCTCCCTCTTTCGCTTTTATCAGCAAAGAAGACCATTTACCCGGTTGGATTTCAATAGTTTTATCCGTACGGTATTCGCCGCCCTTCATTTCAATGATCACATCTCCTTCCAAAGATGCAGCTTTACGAATAGCCTGCTGCAAAGTTCCCGAACCGGGTTTTACAATTATTGTCGTTTGACGATTGCCTGACTGACTTTCACTTTTTCCATGAACAAAAATGCCTTGTAAAATAAAAACGACTAATACGATAAACTTCATTTTCATTATTTATTTCCTCCTATAATATTTACTGAACAATAAGATAACCGTACACTATTCTATCCCCCATTGCTTGTTGGGCTCAGGACCCAGTTCTATTTCAAGTACTCCCCCCTTGGCAAATTCGGTATGAGGGAAATAATACGTATTCAATGGATTACCGTTCAAACGTGCGGATTGGATATAGACATTCTTTGCCGAATTATTCTTTACTTCAATAACAAACTTCTTTCCCGGATAATAACGTTCATCCAGCTGAATCGTTATACGGTCAAAGATCGGAGAGGTTATTTCATAGTGGGGATCCACAGAGGCTCCACCTTGCACATCAAACAACCCGATCGCCATCAGAACTCCCAGAGCTCCCATCTGTCCCTGATCCTCGTCACCGTTATAACCTCCGTAAGGCGTTATATCCCCAAATACATCTTTTTTTATTCTCCGAACCCAGTATTGAGTCAACCAGGGAGCACCGGCATGGCTGAACAGATGTGCCATATGCAAAGAAGGCTGGTTTTCATAATCTACCCAATTCTGTGCGTGATGTCCGTGAGGAGTTATAAAATTATTCGGGGCAGCCAGTTCAAACTGACGGTTTAATTTATGGACAAAGGAGTCTTTTCCTCCTATCAGATAAATCAAATCCGGAATATTATGAGGGACATAATAAGTAAAGATAGCTGCATTACTTTCTACAAAACCCGGCATATTGAAACCTTTCCCCACAGGTGCGAAATCTTTTAACCAATCTCCGTTCTTCATCCGGGGACGCATCCATCCCTGTCCGGGATCAAACATATACCGGTAATTAAACGAACGGTTGTTATATTTGTTATACACAGAATCGATTCCCAGCCCTTTGGCAAATTGAGCCAAACACCAATCCTGATAAGCAAAGAAAAGCGTCATGGCACAGCCTTCCCGATGTCCGCCTTTTCCCTCGATGCCTTCCGGCACGAAACCTTTCTCCGTATAATATTTCATATACTCATTCACTTCCGTTTCATAACCTGCATGATCACGTATGCCTCCCGGTTCAGCATTCTTGATACTACCTTCCAAGGCGGCATTCAAGTCAAAATCATGTATGCCTTTATTATAGGCGGAAGCTATCAGAGGTATTGCCTGATCGCCCACCATCACATAGGTATAATTCCCGCCACTGGGTCCACGGGCAATCAAACCTCCTGTAGGATAATATCCGACCATCGTAGATACAAACTCGCTCATAATCTTAGGATAAGCCATCGACCATAAGATATTCAAATTAAATTCTGTACCCCATAATGCATCGGAGTTATAGACAGTATACGTTGGGACACCGTTTTTCAGTGGTACCTGGCATACAAGCGGAGTATCCCCCGTGTTATCCGTATATTTCCCATTCACATCTGAATAAGTATGACGACCTAACAATGCATGCCATAAGTCTGTATAAAATTTAATCCGCTCCTGCTCGGTTCCGCCTTCCACTGTTAGCTTGCTTAACTCTCCGTTCCATTCAGCATAGGAGTCCCCGACAACACGATCGAAATCCCAATGTTTCAGTTCGGTATTCAGATTCAGGCGTGCCTGTTCTTCATCCACATACGATAAAGCGACTTTCATTAATAAAGGCGCATCACCCAAGGGTTTAAATCTGACATAACCGCCAACCTCCTTTCCCTCTAGGGCTTGTTTCTTTGTCAGTTCTTTTTCGTCACCGACCTTCTCCCAACCACCAAACTCATGGATGGAACGGTTGAATTGAGCTACAAAATACACCGTACATGTTTTCTTCCTTCGACTGGTAGGAGCCATAACGGCATATCCTGCAATCTCTTTGGAGGAAACCTTACGGATGGCAGCTTTCTCCATAGCCCCATGTCCTAAGAATGCACCGACATCAAACAGGACATTGGCCATTTCCTTTTGAGGAAATGTATAGCGGTGCATACCTACCCTGGAGGTAGATGTCAGCTCTGCCTTTATTCCATATTTATCAAGCGTAATCTGATGATAACCGGGTTTAACTATTTCCGTATCATGTGAAAATCCCGATTTATATGTCTCCATTCCTTTGTGGCCTGTCACCTCACCCGTTGTCGGCATGACCGGAATACCGGAAATCTGCCAGCAATGAATATGGCTGAAACATCTCACTTCGGTCGAATCATATAAATAACCCGAATTCCAACTCCCTTTCACCCACGTGTCCGGACTCAAACTGACCATCCCATAAGGACGACTGGCCGACGCAAAATAAAACCAGCGTGATTTATGGCTGTCAATCTGGGGACGAACATGATCCACAGGAGATTTCACCTCCTCCGCACGGCTTGCTATGCCTGACATTGAAAAGAATAGCAGAGTAAGAATAACGCACTTACCAGCGATAATGAAGGCGGGTATTTTATTCAAATAAAATATTTCTTTCATGGTATGAATAGTTTATTTCAGATTACAAAGATAAAAGCAGCTATTGCTATGAAAAATAGCAAATAGCTGCCTATTTGGTGGATTATTATTGCTTACTTATTTTATAAGCCAACCATTTTTTCAACGGGTAATATGTAATACACATCCGCTGTTGGCCTCTACATCGAGCGTCAACGACGGTTGTAGTTTCATCGTTTTAATGCTTACTACATCCTTTTTCTTTCCCGGAGCCTGATAATAAAGAGTTGCATTATAGGTTGTCACATCTTTCAAAAAATCCAGCGGGACAGATACCTGTTTCTTCTCTCCTGCGTTCAATACACTGACATACCAATCGGAACCGGAACGACGAGCCACAACGGCATAATCTCCCATCTTCCCATCCATAAACCGCGTATCGTCCCACACTGTCGGAATGGAATTATAAAAACGGGTTGCTACATCCGTCTTTATCACCGATTCGGCAGAACCGGCTCCACCGGCTTTTCTCGGAGATTTCTCCGGACGATCGTACCAATAGACAAATTGCCAGGGACTGTAAATAGCCACCAATTTGGCTAACTGGGCGGCACGTCCTCCCATCTTTGCCGTTACTCTTTCGGCAAAATAACAATTAGTATAATCTCCTGCTCCACAAATCATACGGTTATATAACGTGTAAATAGCTTGATCCAAAGAAGGTCCTTCTTCATCACCGCGAATACCTTCCTGAGTAAGCAAATTCGGGTACGTGCGTGAATAGCCCGTCGGACGATATTCGTCATGGATATCAACCATCAATTCATATTTGGCCGCTTTGCGGACTGCCTGATGCAACCAGGCAGTAGCATATTGATCACCGACATTTACAAAACCGTATTTTACACCTTTAATGCCCCATATCTTATACAAAGGAAGTATTTCATCCAATTGCTGATGCAGGGCTTTTTTATTTACATATACTAATATACCTACGCCTTTAGAATTGGCATATTCTATCACTTTCGGCAAATCGAGCGGTCCTTTCGAGCGAGCCGGATCGATAGTAACTGTCGTTGCATCCGATTTCATATCTTCTTCCGCACCATACCAACCGGCATCAAACAGCACGTAAGCAATATTGTTTTCTGCAGCAAAATCGATACAAGCCAAACTGCCAGCCGTAGTCAACGTGACTTCACGAAGCACTTGTCCGGGTTTGATCCAGCTCGTATTCGCTATTTGATTGGGTTCATTCAGATTAAGAACGAAATAATTATGTTCCACCAATTTTCCCGGATGTTCGGCAACCATAACATAACGCCAGGGTGATTGGTAATCAGCCAAATCCAGGTTCACCTTTCCTGATAGTACAGATTGTACGCCAAAACCGGTTTCACTCTTTTCCAGTTTCATGCGGGAATAATCGACCAAAGCGGCTTCACCGATCGCCACAAAGCGATGGTCGTTTACTTGAATGACTTGGGGGCGGTCGGCAGCACCGCTCAACGTGCTCAACCTCTTTTCCGAATAAGCACCCTGTGCCATACCGGTTACCCAAGTCTTACAGTCTTCTTTGAATAGGAATTGTGTTTTCTCGTTCAGCAAAGTCTGATTCCAAAAATCCAGTTTATCGAAGGCATAACGGAAAGCCAGTCCTTCGTCGTACAGACGGACTTCCAACGTCATCTCTTTTTGATTTGCATCGGAGCGGAGCGTCAGTTTGAGTTCGTTATAGCGGTCGGTGATAAGTGAGCGTTCGCCATAGACAGGTTTCCAGGTTTGATTGACTTCGTTTCTTTTCTGGTTGGTTACCAGCCAGTTGCCAGCTAAGGTATTTTCTTCCAGATTAAGTTGAAGAGTTTTCACGTCTACAACCTGGTCTCCTTTTTCATACAGACCAATCCGGACAGATGTTCCATCTACTTGAATTTTAGCATTCAATGTTTCCGAAGGGCTTACCAGGGGTAACAGAGTTTGTGCACTAAGCAGCAGAGGCTGTAACAGGGCACAAAATAATAAACTAATTGTCTTTTTCATCCTTTTATCTTTAACAATAAAACCTCTATCCTCTTACATGAAAGAGAATAGAGGCATTTAACATCAATTATAACCCGGATTTTGAACTAATCCACCTTCCTTATTCGCTTCAATTTCAGAATTAGGAACAGGTAACTTATTCAAATGATCATCCAATTTATATCCAGCCTGAATAACTTTCGGATTATATTTCATCAAATACTCAGTTAGTTTATTCAACCGCATCAACGTATTCAAACGATAATCTTCCATGTAAAGTTCACGTGCCCTTTCATCCAGGATCAAATCTATGTTCACGTCAGATGCTGTAACCGGAGTTGCTTTTGCACGATTCCGGATAACATTAATATCAGCGGCTGCCGCATTCAAATCACCTGCATTCATATAAGCTTCCGCACGCAAAAGATACGTTTCAGCCAAACGCATAATATACCAATCTTTATAAGTACGACCATTGTCATGCGTTTCTCCACTTTGAGAATCTTTGAACTGACCATGATGTTGTGCCGTAACGACTTTCATAAAAGTAGGCTGAGTGATACGGAACAATTCTTCTTTATTCCCCAACGTTTCTTCCGACATTTTCTGTCCATAAAAACGGCCATTCGGGTTTGTCCAGTAATACTCACGTTTCATATTATACTTTGAGTTACGCATATCACGATCCCAATCATCTTTATACTGCCATATCTGATTGGCGGCATAATCAGTTATAGAAATCTGGTCTACCGGACGACCACTCAAAATATCTTTCAACCAGTTTGAGTTTCCATCCGCATCTTTCAAATTCCACCACATGGTACCAATCCAACGCTCCATAACAAAATTACCACCGGAAGCACCCACGTTTCCGCCTCCTTCCAAATCCACATCAAACTGCACATTCCAGATACACTCCTTATTTCCATCGATTCTATTAAAGTTTCCTTCTCTGAACAAATCCCAAAAGACATCTCCCCATGCTTCTTTTTCTCCTTGGTAATCATATCCTTCAAAAGTAAAATCTTTAAGTTTCCCAAATCGTTCTGTCATCAATGACATAGCCGGATTGTTGATTACAGCCGTTGCCTGTTCTATTGCACCATTATAATCTTTCATGCAAATAAGAATTTCAGACAACAAATGTCTGGCAGCTACATTTGAAGCCATTCCACCTTTCTGGTCGTCAATATCTCGCATCCATTGGATAGCAAACAACAAATCATCCTTACATTGCTGATAGATTTCTTCCTGACTGGCACTCTTATAGTTAAATTGAGGTGAAGTTGTTTCTTCGAGAACAATAGGAGCCTGTCCCCACATATTACCCAAAAAACGATATGCAAAAGCACGCAAAAACTTAGCTTCCCCTACTATTGCATTCTTTTCCTCTTCCGAATTCCACTTTACAATAGAACTTTCGCTCCGATCTATAATAACATTACAGCTATAAATATAACCATACAGCCGCTGCCACCATTTTTTAGCAAATCCATTATCTGCATTTAGCGTATTCCAGTAAAAATATTCGGGATATACGTCTGTCGCAGAACGCGGACCGTTCAAATCAACATCCACACCCATCAAATCATAATTCTGCCAACTATCTGTATTTGCATAAAAATCATTCCTTATGTTCAAATAAAGGTTAGCCAAAGCAGCCTCAAAGCCTTTTCTATCCGTATAAGAATTCTCCGGAGTCAAAAAGTCTTTTGGTGTTTCATTCAACAGGTCGTTACACGAAGTCATCGATCCTGCTAAAATCAATCCTATAAATAAATTTCTTATCAGTTTCATTTTCCAATAGATTAAAAGTTAAACATTAAAGTCATTTGATATGTACGAATAGATGGGAATGCCGTAATCTTCAAACCAGAATCTGTTTCCGGATCTAAACCATCCCAATGAGGAGCAAACGTAAATAAGTTATCTGCACTCAAAGATAAACGCATATTATTAAATCCATACGGTTTCACCAATCTTGATAAATCATAACTTAAAGCAATCTTTTGCAATTTAATAAAACTACGATCTACGTATTTTGTTCCTTTATACCTTGCATTCGCTTGATAATCAGGACGTGGATACTTTGCATTCGTATTCTCCGGAGTCCAGTAATCATAGACAGTTCTATTATGTGCTGCGCTATTCACATACTCATCAGTATAAGGAGTATTGTTGCCGGAAAGGAAATATCCATTTCCACCCCAGATAGAATTAATATATACCATCAAAGAAAAATCTTTGTATGACAATGTATTCGTCAAACTCCAACGGAAGTTTTCTTTTGAAGTACCCAAGAATTGACGGTCCTTATCCGAACTAATCTTCCCGTCGCCATCCACATCTTCCAATTTATAATCACCAGGACGCATTCCTTCCATAATCGTGCCGTTGTCGACATCACTTTGCTGCCACATACCATTCACTTTATAGTTATAGATTGTGCCTAATGTTTTTCCAATAAAATATCCGGAGCTGATCAAATCATCTTCTTTTCCATCTCCATCGTTATCTTCACCATAAATAGTAGCTACTTTATTACGGTTTAAAGAGAAAGCAAAATCAGAAGTCCATGAAAAATCTTTTGTCTCTATATTAACCGAATGTAAACCGATTTCAACCCCTTTGTTTTTAATTTTACCTAAATTAGATAAAATAGAAGTTTTACCGGAAACGGATGGCAATGCAAGACTAAAAAGCAAATCTGTCGTATTGGTAAAATAAGCATCTACAGAACCGGAAAGACGGTTATTCAATACAGAAAAATCTACTCCGAAGTTAGCTCCTGTCGTCTTTTCCCATCCCAAATCATTCAATGCAAAAGATGAAATTCCTTGTGTAATTGAATAAGACGGGTCGCCTGCAAAGATATATTTATTAGTGCCCACTTTAGCCAATGTACTGTATGAATCAATAGATTGGTTACCATTTGAACCATAAGAAACGCGCAATGCCAGATTATCAATAGCCTTAACATCCTTCATAAAAGATTCATTAGTGATATTCCAATTCAAGCCTCCGGAAGCAAAAGTGGCCCATTTCCGATTGATACTAAAGGCAGAACAACCATCCCGACGCACAGTTCCGGTCAAAGAATAACGACCGTCGAAAGTATAAGTACCACGAGCCATCCAAGCAATTGCACCACTTTCACCAGCCCCCGTATTTACTGTCTGCTTTTTGCCATCTTCCAGTTTATTGTCACCCAAAACAGTATTATCAAAATTCTCTGCATAAGAAGTCATATCATCCCAAGTACGACGTTCTCTTGAGTACAGTAGAGTCACATCCACATTATGTTTTTGATTAAATGTATTGTTATATTTAATCATATTGTCCAACAACATGCTGTAGTTGTTTTCGTTCTTTCGTTCCCCCTTACCGTTTTTGCCCTGTCCTTCGGTTGTATATTCATCATAAAAGTAATTTTTCTGAGACCAACGCAAAGTATTTGAATAAACCATCTCGTATGTCAGGCCTTTCACCCAAGGTACGGTTATCTTACCATTCAGAATAGCTCCCAAAATATTGTATTTCTCCGTATCATCCGTCCTCATACTCCAAAACGGACTTTGGAAAGATGTTGTTGTTTGAGGAAACTGTAAATAACGTCCTTCTTCATCATACAAAGAAGCATAAGGGCTAAACTGGGCAGCTTTCTCCATAGACGGAGTACTTCCTGAATAATCACGAATACTATAATTGGTTTTTACCCCTACTTTCAACCAGCTTGTCAAATTACTATCAATATTGACACGGCCTGAGAAATTCTTATAGCGGTCATTCAGCACAACTCCTTTCTGATCTGTCATTGCTGCAGAGATATAATAACTTGCAAATTCCGAGCTATTAGAAACACTTACATTTGCCTTCAAATTATAAGCATTCTGACGAAACAGTTCATAAGGATCCGAAAAAGTAGGTTGATGGTCTGGTGTTGCATTATAGTTTTTCGACTCTTCTGCCTGAAGATAAAGGTCTATCTTCGCTGGATCTGCATCCAAACCATTGGCTTGACGTACATCTAAGATATGTTGTAAATAGCCAGGGGCATCATATACCTTCAAGCGTTTCAGTTCGTTACTTATACCATATGATAAATTTACATTAAATTCCGGTTTCGAAGACTTGCTTCTACCTCGTTTTGTCTGAATCAAAATAACCCCATTAGCAGAACGGCTACCATAAACAGCTGCTGCACTGGCATCTTTCAATACAGTAAAATTTTCAATATCTTCTGATGGTATATCAGCTAATGACCCGTCATAAATAGCACCATCCAATACTATCAATGGATTATTACCGCCATCACGGGTTGAATTTTGACCTCGAATGCTGAATCCGGCAACATTACCCGCTTTATTCACACCGCCTACATTCAATCCCGGAACCGAACCTTTAATCGTTTCCATAATGTTATTAGTCGGGACATCACGATATGTATCAATATCGGCTTTAGTAATAGATCCTGTAATCGCCTGTCTATTCTGCGTACCATAACCAATTACGACTACTTCATCCAAAGCCTGACTATCTTCCGACAATCTTATACTATAAACCGATTGACTTCCTACAGTTATTTCCTGCGTTTCATATCCAATATAAGAAATGAGTAGAGTAGCCCCCTGCTGTGCTTCCAGGCTAAAATTGCCATCTATATCCGTAATCGTTCCAGTCGTTGTACCCTTTACCGAGACATTTGCTCCGATAACAGCTTCACCGTTCTCATCCTTGATTGTACCAGTAATTTTCTTTGTCTGACCGCTTTGTGTGGTGCGTGGCAATTTCAAAATAATCTGTTTGCCAACAATTTCGAAAGTAACAGGTTTTCCTGCAAAGGCTTTTGTTAAAATCGTTTCCAAACTTTCCTGCTGACCTTTTACTGTGATTTTCTGATTCTGATCGACAGTCTGATCCAGCATAAAAGTATAATCCGTCTCTTTCTCTACCTGAGTAATAAATTGTTTTAATGATTTATTCGTTACCGATAAATCTAGTTTTTCGGCCTGTGCATAGACGCTATTTACTGCTCCGAATGCAACAAGCACTGGTAATAATTTCCAGTTTATTTTAAACATGTGTAATAGCTTTAAGATTATAAATTTGTTATATCTTTGCCATTGTATATCAATTATTTGTTATGCCTGCCAAAGGCATAACAACCGAATAAGTATATATACTTCAAAAGGCATGGAGATTAGGGGTCTCTGTGCCTTTTACGCATAAGGCATTATACGTTAGACAAAAAGCATCTCTATTTATATCTGATCGTCACCTCCTTCCCGTCTAATTTATACTCTATTGGGGTAATCTTATTGATCATCTCCAATAATTCCGTCAATGACTCTGTCTTAATAGTAAACCAATAAGCCCTGGAAGCATCCACATTGGATAATGTTATATCCACTCCATACCAACGTTCCAATTTCTTCCATACTTCTTCTGCAGATGCACCATCAAACTTTAAAAGATTGTGGTGCCAGCTAGCCTCTATTTCCGCATCGCACGTCTCAACATGACACAACAAACTACTTTTAGAAACAGTAGCTTCCTGATCCGGCGATAAATAAGTCAGCAACTGCTGATCTTTGGCCGATAGCAAACTTACTTTTCCTCGAAGCAATGCTACCATAATATCCTCATCGTCGGCATATGCACTGACATTAAATGCCGTACCATGTACTTTTACATCAACGGCACCGGTCTTGACTATAAAAGGATATTGCGTATCTTTTTGAACATCAAAGAAAGCCTCTCCTTCCAGATTGACAATACGATCTTGTGTACTATACTGATAGTTATAAGACAAACGCGATCCGGAATTCAGCCAGACCAGCGTACCATCAGGAAGAACAAGCTGAGTTTTCTGTCCGGGAGGTGCCATAACCACATTTTCGAACTGAGAAGCCTGCCAGGATTCTTTCTGACCATTCAATAAAAAAGAGAGTGAAAAGCCTAGAACCAACGCAATAACAGCAGCTATTGACGACACACGTATCAATAATGAACGGGAATACAATGGAACCTGCTTCACTTTATCACGAATACGTGCCTGTACCTTATTCCATACCGCTGCTTTATCCGGTATCACAAAGGCAGAGGCATCCACCTGAACTGCTTCCCATTGCAGCTTCAGCTTTTCCAGCAGAAGAGGATGTTCGGCATCTTCGTTCAACCAACGATTTACCTCTTCCAATTCTGCCTGTATGCATTGCCGGGATAAATACTTGGCTAGTAGTTCATATGGTATTTGTCGTTCGTTCATATTCCGTTTCTTTTATTAGTTGACACATAATGCCCCCTAATACCCCCAAAGGAATTTGAAATATTTTTTACTGTACCTTTCTGCAGGTAATAATCAGCAAAAACTGCACGATACACCGTGCGATTTTTCACAAAAACTGCACAATGCATCATGCAATTTATTATCTTTGTAGCGAATAAAAGCCTAAATGATAGCTAATATGCAAAACTTATACAGAAATTTTCGTCTCCAATTAGAACTGACTTCTACCGATTTCATCCGCTTCCTGCATGAAAAAATTGCCTGGGATAGCAGATTGATAGCCATTGTCGGTTCAAGAGGTGTAGGCAAGACTACGTTATTACTTCAACACATCAAAAAGTACGAGAATCCTGAAGAAGTGCTTTATGTTACCGCTGATGACTTTTATTTTACCAATCATCGGCTTTTCGATTTAGCCTACCTGTTCTATACACAAGGTGGGAAAAAACTTTTCATAGATGAAATACATAAATACAAAGGATGGTCGACAGAGATAAAAAACATCTACGACCAAATACCCGGTCTGCATGTCGTCTACACAGGGTCGTCCATTCTTGATTTGGAAAAAGGCGGTGCCGATTTAAGTCGAAGGAAAGTGGAGTACAACCTGCCCGGCCTCTCTTTCAGAGAATACATTAATCTGACTCAAGGATGGCAGTTACCTGCCTATTCCTTATCCGATATATTAGCCGGGAAAGTACTGTTCCCTTATGAAAAAGAACGTCCTCTTAAACTTTTTAAAAGTTATCTGCAAGCGGGTTATTACCCTTTTTTCACAGAGACAGAGTATCGTCTGCGATTAAGCAGTGTCGTGAAACTTATGGTGGAAACAGACATTCCTCAGTTTGCAGAAATGAATGTTGCATCGGCTTTTAAGTTGAAAAAATTACTTTATGCACTTGCCCAAAGCGTTCCATTCAAGCCTAACTACACCAAATTGGAACGTGACCTTGAAATCAGTCGGAACACACTGCCCGACTATCTGCTCTATCTGGAAAAAGCCGGACTCATAAATCTGCTTCGCGAAAAGGCCAATGGCCTGAAATTATTGGAAAAGATAGATAAAGTCTATCTTAATAATTCAGACATCGCCTACATGTTGTCCGACATGACACCAGATATTGGTAATATTCGTGAAACCGTCTTTTTCGCCTGGATGCGTGTAAGGCACTTCGTCACATCATCCCCTATAAGCGATTTTGAAATTGACGGACGTACATTCGAAGTTGGTGGGCGAAACAAAAAACAGGTACAGATAAAAAATGCAACCGAGGGATATGTGGTGAAAGATGACATAGAATATGCCTATAAAAACGAAATCCCCTTATGGATGTTTGGTTTCATTTATTAAGAAGAGATAATAATACAAGCGTCATCGCTTCGTCCGAATGGGATGCAATATATTCACGTATCTTTTTTAAGGCAATCCCCATTTGGTTCTCGACAGTTTTTACGGAAATCTCTTTTACTTGTGCTATTTCTTTGTAACTTAATTGTTCTTCCCGGCTCAGGATAAATATCTCCCGACATTTTTCAGGTAAAGACTCGACGGCAGCCTGCAGTAATTGATAAAACAACTCACGGTCTACACAATCGACCGATTCGTTCTTTTCTAATTCGATACGGGCCCATTTCTCTAATAAAACAGCGTGATTATCTTCATCACGCAAATAATTCAGCATCCGGTTACGGGCACTGTTATATAAAAAAGTCTTGATGTATTGTATTTCTTTACCTTCGTAATCCTCCCACAAACAGACAAAAACATCCTGAACCACCTCCTCTATTACCTGATAATCGCGGGTATAGTAATTCAGGAAGCGGCATATAATTTCAAAATAGTCATTATATGCATCTTTGAATGTTCTTTCATTAATGATCATGTTTGTATAGTTTCTTCATTAAATGAGGTTATTCTTTTGTTAATCTCGTATCCCTCTGTTTCGCAAAAATAACCAAATAAACAATATACCTATCAGAAATAGATAAAAAGATAAGGCTTGCAGGGACCGTTTTAAAACAGATATTAAAATAAACAGTACACCTGCAAGACTAAAAAAAATCTCAATCAATTACTAACTATAAACGAATAACTTGCACCTGGTAAGGTTTCCATATGAAATATTTCGCCTTCCAACTCTTTTTCTTCCAGTAACCGGTCTGATTGCCAAACTTTCATCCGGACTTTCTTATGCTTCCAGGGATTCAATAAACTCAAAGGTCTCCCTTGTTCACTGAATATGGCGAGGGAAGCAACCTCACCATTTTTCAATTCACCGGAAACCAGAAAAGCCCCCTCCACCCTGATCTGATGGAATGAAGCGTCTTTTTCACGTGGCCAAACCGGAAAAACGCGGACAATGTCCTGATGCCCCATACAAAGCATCTCGTTGATCGTGTTGGGAACCGTACTCCAGTTCTCTATGCCATGCGGATTATCCAACTGAAATCCGTTCGGATAAGTATGACGGGAGTAGGCATTCAGATGAACTAGAATACTGTCCGGATCATAACCTATCCGCACTGCTGCCGGAAAGAAGCTGTTACTTCCGTTGAAATCCAGCCAACGCTGCATTTCGTCGACTGTATTATGTGCAATCTTCAACATTTCCGGATCACTGTTTAAGCCGATCTGACCTGCCGGATAAATATGCTGGATACCCAACGTATTACCATCCCACCAATCCGTTCCTTTTTCCGTATAGCGAAAGACTGTTTTACCATTTCGTTCCTGCAACGGATAACCAAATATATGGTTGGTGATAAATGCCCATTGCTCTCGTTTGTCATCATCGACTCCCAGAAAAATGCTCATGTCGGATACGGTTTGCATAACCATCCGTACCAGTCCCAAAGACAGGATCGGATTCATTGTTCCAACCGTACCTTCATGGATAGCATCATTATAAATAACATAACGGTCTCCTTCAAGCGTTAAATACTTTTCCCAGAAAGCAGCAACTCCCTTTACGAACGGATAGACCTTCCGGGTATATGCCTTATCCCAGGTACGATAAAACTGCATGGACATATTGACAACCGCATACGCCGAATTGCTTTTCTGCCCCATAAAGAAACCCTCATCCTCCACCAGCTTTTCTTCGAACCAACCTTTAAAATAGGTATCCATAAAAGGAGAACGACGAGTTGTTTCGATACCTAGAGGACCAGCACCTACAGGTAACAAGATACCGTCAGGAATACCGGTTACTTTTTCAGAATAATAATTTCCGCGGGATATCAAAGCCAGCATCGGCATATAATAGGGATCGGCCTGTTCGATACGGTTGGAAGAGTATAAACCGTAATAGGGAGCCATATGATTATAATTCAAATGATAATCACCGTTCCAGTTCGGACGTTCCCGGGTAATCCAGGTACCGAAGATAGAAGGAGGAAAATCCTTATCACGACTGCAAGAAGCTGTTCCGTAAAGAGACAGATAATATTGCTTTTCTATTACCGAATCGGGGATACTGACAAAAGACTTCTGCCAATAATCTTTCCACCATTCCTGATGATGCTTTTCTACTTCTTTCAGATGGGAAGAAGAACAGTCGGAAGCACGCCCGATAACATCCGATACACAGTCATTGCTTTTAAAATTACTTGAAAAAGCACAGACCATGCGCACCGGTTTGCCCGGCTCCAGGACAAAACTTCCATCCGAAGACTGATCCATACGCAAAGCCATAGCCGCTTTGGTTGGAATATCGACAGAATCTTCAAAAGCCCGCCATAGATAGAGAACGCCTTCTTTGGTTATACCGACTTCCCGTTCATCAGGAAAGACTCGTTCCAATGGCGGTTTATTTATGATTTCTTTCTCTCCGGGCAAAGACAGGTTTACATGACCTTCTATACTGCCTTCTCCATCCATTTCCAGTTCGACAACCAACAAATCTTCAGTAGCCGACACATATGTTTTATAGGATACAGACTGATTATCTTTTGTAAACCGGGCAGTCGTAGTAGCATCATATAACTGTTGTTCCACCAGATAAGAAGCTCCTTCCAAAGCCGGTATCGACAACTCTATTTTGCCCAGTACCAAGGGATAGGATTCATCTAAAGCCGACTTCAACCGCCAGAAATCGTTTCTGGCTACGTAAAAGGTCTGTGCTTCGGGAGGCCCCGCCAGTGCGACACCAGTAAAGCCATTCCCCAGCAAAGGCGCATCTACCGAATTACGGTTAGGAATCCGTTTCGGAGGTTCGGTAAAACGAACCGTATGTTTCCGGATAATCGCCTCCGATTGTTGTTCAGGACTATTTTGATCATTGCATGAGAATAAAAACAGACTCAATGCAGATAGCCCCAACATCATCAACAAATTATTCTTTCTTCTCATTTCTCAAGTGTTATATCTTTAGAAAACTTCACATGTTTCCTTTTCATATTTTCCAGATGTAAACCGGAAGATAAAACGTCTCCCTCCCAGGTAGTTCCTTCGATAACCACCTTACTGCAACCATTCAGGAAAAACGCCTGTTTGTTGGAGGATTTCGGCTGTAAATCATGTGTCCGGATGATCGTATTATTCTTAAACACCAGCCCCTGCGTACTTTTGGCATAAAGAACCGGATAATCAAACACCCGAAATTCATTTTCTTCTATACGCACGTTTTTATGAACAGGCCGGTCCGGATCAATCAGTGTATTCGACGGGTTCAGTGCAATAACGGCATTACCAGGACCTCCCTGATAAGCACAATCTATAAAAGTATTTTTCCGGATCAAAATGTCACAGACAGGTCCCGACTCAAACCAGCCTTCCGCATCTCCCTCTATCAGGATGGCACTCATTCCTGTCTTTTCAAAAATATTATTTTCAATAACAGCTTTACGAGGAGTCGTGATCAATAATCCCCGTGTACAAGTACGCGTAAAGTAACAGTTACGTATCTCGACCTCCGGTGTACAGGTCATGTTTTCTATACAATCCAATCCCAATTCCATATCGGCCGGAACCGGTTTGTCCAAACGCAACAGAACCTCTCTGTCCGAAATCCTTTTCACTTCCGACACGCTGGAACGCTGATAACGTTCCATACGTTTAGCCCTGACAAAAGCAACCTCGTCTCCTTCATGAAAAGCGTTGAAACCGTAACTCTGCCCATGCATAAAACGAAGTTTCAACGTATTGGCATCCAGCTTTTCCATGATCCTCAAATTGGTTCCATGTATATTGATCGGATCGTCATGCGCTCCCTCATAACGGCAGTCCGAAATGTTTATCTTTCCGCTACATCCGGAGAAATGCATCATATCGGCAGATGCCGCAAGGATTCTGCCACTGCCATCCGGAGGAACACAATTCACATGATCCATGGTTATATTATTCACAAACTGACTAACGATACCTAAACCATGCATATAATGCATATTCACATGCTGCAAAACGATATCGCTGCTCTCCAGAATGAACATTCCGACCTGGTCGCGAATCACATCACGGGCTGTTAATATATTTCCTTCTTTGGGATGAAAATCAGAAGGAGTTGAGAAACTGACAACTCCATGGGATAGTTCTTTAGCCTTTGATTTGGATAAGACATTCCAGCCATTCGTATAAACAGATGTTTTCTTTTCCACATCATATTCATTGCAATGGATACGATTCGACTTCCATCCTTCACCAAACAGATTAATATAACCGTCCACTATCTCATACCATGAATCCGGATGTAAAGTAACGACAGTCTCTCCCGTAGTAGCCCGGGTATATTGAATCTCAGATGCAGTCGGACGCTGAAAGTTCGTACTGATATTCCGTATCTGAATATTCTTACAATGATCCAGTACCATTGTAATCATTTTCCCATGATACATCAACATGGAACCATTCCCCTCAATAATCAGATTTTCCATGTCCTTAAAAAGCAATCCTATCGTTTTTACTTTTGAAGGACATTCCTCTTCCGTCGATGTATTAGAGATGAAATATTCGGCACGAATAGCTCCTTCCGGCCAGATATCATAGCGTCCTTTCGGAAAACTCAATACCTTTGCACCTGTTTGTTTACAGGCTTTTATGGCTTCCTGCAAACCTGTTACAGCATTCTCATAGGTATTGGGCTGTACGCCAAAATCCGAAACATAAACAGTGTCTATTCTGTTTGCCCCTGCATGAGCGGCAAACAGAATAAAACACACTAATAAAAAATATTTAGTATACAACATACGGTTCTCCCTCCATTTTTAAATTACCAAAACTACCTTCCGACTTATACGGCTGGCCACCACCGATATACAATTCCACCTCTCCGGCTTTCTGCACCAAATTGCCTTTGTCATCTACCAATGCCAACTCTTCCGGAGAAAGCGTAAAAGTAACTGTCTGACTTTCGCCTTTATTCAGATGAATACGTTTGAAGCCTTTCAAGGCACGTAGCGGGACACGCGTATTTCCGTTCTGAGGATGAGAGACATATAACTGAACGACTTCATCACCATCCCGTTTGCCGATATTGGTCACTGTTGTCGTCACCTTGATGCTTTCGCCGGTTTTTACAACGGAAGCATTCGACAACGGCTGATAAGCAAATGTAGTATAGCTCAAGCCATAACCGAACGGATAACGGACATCGCCTTTAAAATAACGATACGTACGGTTCGCCATCGAATAATCTTCGAAATCCGGAAGATCTTCATCATTCATATAGGTAGTCAACGGCATACGGCCAGCCGGATTATAGTCGCCGAAAAGGACATCGGTGATAGCATCACCGGCAGCTTGTCCCCCATACCAGGCCTGAAGGATAGCATCCGCATTGCGGCTCTCCCAGTCGAAACTCATAACGGAACCGGACATATTAACCAGAATCAACGGACGGCCTGTCTTCTTCAACTCTTTCATCAATTCTGTCTGCACAGCTGGCAACTTCATTGTGGTACGGTCACCGCTGGCAAAACCACCGTAACCGGCAGCTCCGGCATCACCGGCCTCTCCTTCATAGTCGGCGCTGATACCGCCAACGAAGATGATAATGTCTGCTTTCTTAGCCTGGGCAGCCACCTGGGCAAAAGAGGGAGCACCTTCCAGTTTCTGAACGATACCGACACCTGTCAGCGTATCGATCTGAATCGTATTACCAAAACGTTTCTTCAAACTCTTATACGGAGTGATGATTTCGCTCGGAACACCGAAATAGTTGGCTAACAGCGTGCTGCCATTATCCATATTCGGACCGATTAAAGCAATACGTTTGATCTTCTTCGGGTTTAAAGGAAGTATATTCTTATGGTTCTTCAACAAGACCATCGACTCCTGTGCCATTTTATAAGCATGAGCTTTATGCGCATCACACTCGATCACTTCACGACCAATTGTAGAATATGGTACACGGTCAGCCGGATCATACATACCCAACTTAAACTGGATTTCAAACAAACGAGCCAAAGAAACATTGATTTCTTTCTCCGAGATAATACCGCGCTCTACTCCCTGTTGCAACTTCTGATACAAATCACCACACTCCAAGTCGGTACCAGCCAAAACTGCATCTGCTACTGCTTCCGTATCATTGCTATGTGTTTTGTGATACTTCGCAAAGTCACTTACCGCCCAGCAATCGGATGTCACATACCCATCAAACTTCCACTGATTGCGCAGAATATCCTGCAACAACTCATTATGTCCACAACAGGGTTGCCCCTCCAAGCGATTGTAGGCACACATCACACCATGCACTTTCGCCTTAGTCACCAACTCACGGAAAGCCGGTAGATACGTATCCCATAAATCATATAAAGAAACATGCGCATCATACGAGTGACGATTGCCTTCCGGTCCGCTATGTACGGCATAATGCTTGGCACAGGCTACTGCTTTCAGATAATGAGAATCACTACCTTCCAGGCCACGGACAATAGCCGATCCCATCTTACCTGTCAGATAAGGGTCTTCGCCGTAACACTCCTGCCCACGTCCCCAACGAGGATCACGGAAGATATTGATATTCGGTGTCCAATAGGTCAGTCCGCGGTAAATACTACCGGTCTTTCCTGCTTTCAAATCTTCGTTAAAGAGGGCACGGCCTTCCGATGAGGTCATATCCCCCATCAGTTGCAAAGCTTCCGTGTCGAAGGTGGCAGCCATACCGATCGCCTGCGGGAAAACAGTCACCTTTTCTTGTGTACGAGCTACACCGTGAAGTGCTTCATTCCACCAGTTATAAGCCGGTATGCCTAAACGGGGAACTGCCGGAGCGGCATGTTTCATCAACTGAACTTTTTCTTCCAGAGTAAGACGGGAAATAATATCCTGCACACGTTCATCCAATGGAAGATCCGGATTCCGGAACGGATACTCATACGTCTGTGCAACCAGGCCGTTCAAAGAGACAACAGCCAGTAAAACGATACTTTTCAGTTTGTTTTTCATGTGATTATCTATTTTATTTTGTTACTTCGACAATGATTTTACTCTCTTTCAGTCCTTCCGATACGACTGTCAGTTCGATAGGCTGTCCGGAACGGTCGCTGGTAACAAGTACCTGGGCGTAACCGTTAAAAGCATTCCGGTGTACATCGCTGCCTTCGGGGAAGACATCCGGTTCCTGACTACAAGGATTACCATTACCCACTCCCAATATCTTGCCGTTGCGGACATCGAAATGAATACTGTTGTCAGCAATCGGCACTACACGTCCTTTGGCATCCAACACTTTTACGGTTACGATTGCCACGTCATTGCCATCACCCTGAATAGAAGAACCGTTCTCACTGACCAGTTGCAGGGAAGCCGGCTTTCCGGTAGTTTCTACCAACTCCGTATATTTCTTTCCGTCCTTCTTTCCTTTAGCCAACAGCTTACCCGGAGTGTATTTAACACGCCAGGCAGGAATATCGAACTTTTCAACCGTCTTTTTACCCAAGCTCTTACCGTTCAGGAACAGTTCCACCTCATCCATATTAGTATACAAATGTACATCGACCGAATCGGTACCGATTCCATTCCAATGAGGAAGCACGTGTAACACCGGTTCTTCCGTCCACCAGGCTTTATAATACCAAAAAGCATCTTTCGGGAAACCGCAATAATCCAGAATACCGAAATGAGACACTACACCCGGCCAGAAATGCAACTGCGCCTCGCCTCCATAATCGAAACCGGTCCAAACGAAAGCACCGGCGACAAACTTGCGTGCATCGACATAACGCATCCATTCTTGTGCACGTGCTCCCCATCCCGGACAGTCACGATCATAAGCCTGATGGAAACCTTTCTTTGCATCCGTCTGATAAATACCACGCGTCATCACCGTACTCGCCTCTTCAGTGAAGATACAGGGCAGGTTCGGAAACTTTTCATGTATGGCATCGATATTACCTATTTTATAATAATTAGAACCCTGTACATCTACGGCATAGGTAAAACCTTCACCCCAACTACCGTTCATGGCAGCCGTGCACGGGCGGGTAGGATCCAGTTTACGCTGAACGGCTTTCATGCGCTCAACAATCATACGCCCCTTCTCCGTTCCCTGTATCGCAGGTTCTTCGTTACCCAAACACCAAATGATAACAGACGGATGATTCCTGTCGCGACGAATGATCGTTTCCAACTGGCTCAGACCTTCTTTACTGGAGCTCAATACACGCAGTTCATCCATGAACAACATACCTAATGTGTCACAAGCATTCAACACTGCCGTTGTCGGGGGATTGTGGGAAGCACGATATGCATTTACCCCGTATTCTTTCAAGCGGGCCACCCTCCAGGCATTCAGCTGGTCAGGAACAGCAATCCCTACGCCGGCATGATCTTGGTGGCAGCATACCCCCTGAATCTGCACACGTTCGCCATTAAGGAAAAAACCTTCGTTGGCATCGAAACGAATATCACGGATACCGAAAGAGGTATCGTAACTGTCTACGACTTTCCCATCTGCAACAATATCCGTATGTAATGTATAAAGAGTAGGAATCTTCAATGACCATAAACAGGCATCCGGTACATTCATCAATGTCTCGACTTCTTCCGTCTCCAATGATTTCACGGAAACCTTTGCGTCTGCACTGGCTATCTCTTTACCCTGATTGTCTACTATAATATTCCTTACAATGACACTCGATGTATTTCCACTCTGGTTAGTAACTTCCACCTGAGCCTTCACACGGGCTTCTTTCTTCTGCAGATCCACTTCACTGGTAACGAATGTTCCCCATTGCGGAATATGCACGGGAGCCGTGCGATGAAGCCATACATTGCGGTAGATACCGGCACCTTCGTACGACCATAATTCGGAATGAGTAGCGTCTACACGGACGGATATCACATTTTCAGCATCCTTCTCATAATTCAGGCATTCCGTTACATCGAATACCAAAGGCACATAGCCGCTCTCGCCACGTCCCAAATAGACTCCGTTCATCCATACCTGTGCATCACGGAAGATACCCTCAAACTCCAGCGTATACCGGTCCCCTTTTACCAATTCGGGAGTAAACTGTTTCCGATACCAGCCCACGCTGTTTTCGGGTGCACGTCCGCCCAGCTTACGATATCCTTTCATCTTGAATTGCTCCTGGCTATATCCCAAAGCCATTCCCCAATCATGAGGCACAGAGATCTTCTCCCATGCGCTGTCATCAAACTTCTGCGTATGAGGAATGGCCAAACGTGATTCCTGGTCTGCATCCAGCATAGTCGACTCCTGCAAAAAGGCAATCTTAGAGAACGACAATGCCTGTCCGTAATTAAAATCCTTTTCCGGATTAGCCGCATGTCCTTTGGCAAAAAGCCAATCTTGGTTTAATAATACTTTCTCGCGTTGCGACTGCGCCCCCATCCAAAGGGAAGGGAGTAGTAGCATGACTGTAAAAATCAATCTTTTCATTCCTCTATCTATTGTTTTCTATTTTGTCATTATTGGCAAACTTCTATCTGCGACGTTTGAGTAACGCCATTCTCATTATAAGTATCTATGGTAAAATAATAAGTTACACCCTGATTCAAGCTTCCGATTTCCAGGGCAGTATCTCCCATTACCTGGAAATTGTTATACAGTTTGTCTTTCGCCACACCATAACGGACAATATACCCTTGAGCATGCGGCACTTCATTCCAACTCAAACGGACCTTACACGGATCGGTAAGATCCCGTTCCACTGTAAAGCCATTCACTGCACGCGGCTTACTGCCCAGACCGTTACCGAAGATTCTCAGATCACGGACGGACAGATTCGACGATACTGTATATTCTTTATTCTGCAATTTGATATACCGAGCCTTAAACGGAGCCTCAAATTCGATATAGTCATGAGGAGTATCAGTCTTTTTAGTACTGTAATCCACTACCGGATACCAGTCTTCGCCATTGGCAGAAGCAGAGATTAGATAACTTTGGTAAACATTCGGAACAAAGCCTCGCTGATTCGCTCCGTATTCGTCGAAATTCACCTGTATGGCCTGAATGGAAGAGAGTTTCTGCAAATCGACCTGTAGCCATTCGTCTGCTTTATTCGATGCGGCAACCCATGCCGTACGGGAATCTTCATCCACCGTATTCTCTGCCGGATAACCATCCAGTGAAGAAGAGACTGTGACCGGTTTCTTATAGGAAAGCAACATCCAATCGGGTTGATAGTTTCCGGCAGTCTGCTCTTTGCCTCCGGGCAGATACATCGGATAATCTCCTAAATAGGTATTCGTATATAGGTAACCATCCTTATCGAAACCGGCAGGGAAGAAAGAAACTCTCCGTTCAAACATGTGACGGACGGAAATCGAGTTGGTTGCCGCTTTCCAATAGTTTTCGTTACCGACCGTAAACATACAGCCATGTCCGGCACCACCGATAAATCCGGTCGGTTTATAAGAGACCGGACTGTTTTCCATATAGGTAAACGGACCGGTAGGAGATGCGCTGACATACACACCGTCCGCATACGACTTCCATTCGGTTCCCGGACCGGCATATTGTAAATAATACTTACCTTGATGAGCCGTCATCCAGGCTCCTTCGATATAAGGACGACGGGGCAGTTCGTTCAATTCTCCCGTTCGTTCCCAGCCATGATTTTCCTTATCACTGTTAAAGCAAGTGATCACTTCTGTTTTTGCTTCCAATGTATTCAGATCCAGTACCTGCATATAGATCGGATCGACAGGCGAACAGCCATAGTACATATACAAATTATCCCCTTCTACATAAAAAGCAGGGTCCCAAAAAGACCAGATTTCCTTCACCGACTCCCACTCTCCTTTTTCCGGAGCGGATGAACGGTACAACATTCCTTTCCCATGCGTGGACCCCACATAGTAGAGGTAGTCATTATGTATAAAAAGACCCGGTGCATAATCTTCGATAGGCAATACACTGTCGGTTATAAAAACATGTTTCCAGTCAGTAAAATCATCAGAATACCAGTAACCCGATGACTTGGATGCAAACAGATAATGTTTCTCTTTGAAGGTTACTACAACCGGATCGGCAGCTTCCCGAATCCCCTCGCCTCCATCTATTTTCATGAACCGGTAATTGAGGTTCACCGGATTACAAAACGTTTTCGGAGACTGGGCTATTTTAGCTTCGATCAGGTGAGAGTCCTGGCAACTTACCAAAAGAGGTACAGCCAGCAAGGTTAGCAATAACTTTTTCATACTTCTTGTATTTATCACATATAAAGATTGAGTTTTTCAGGTATTTACGGAAACAAATATACAGATTAGCAAGTAGATATACAACAAAAATAACAACATTTACTGTCTTACAAACAATATCTATATATAATCATCCTTCATACAATAAGCTCGCATACTTTACAGTACCACGGAAAACTCCTGACGACAGATATCCATAAGATATCAGGATGCCTATATCATTAAAAGTAGCACTATAGCACCAGGGTATATAGCACTACTATGCTAGCTCCCTTGGTACTATAGTGCTATACCACCCAGCACTATTGTGCTATTTTAATATCCTTCCGCTCTTCGTAAAACAAACGATTCTACCTTATCGCCATTGGCAAGACGGTACAAGGTCCAGCTGTTTCCATCTTCACAAGCCTCCAGCCTCCAGTCGTAGGACGGATCCCTGAGAAGTTTCTTCAACTGTCGGGAGAAGGCATTCGCCCGGCGGGCATCTTCCCAGGTACGGATGGCTTTGAATATCTCGTCTTTCTGCGGACAACTTTCTACATCTTCCTGGTTAATTGCCAGGAAATAGGTTGCACCGTATCCGACTGAGATGGCCTGCACATGTTCATATTGTTCTACAGTTGAAGTATCTTTGATAGCAAAATTACCACCGAACGAAACCGGATAATAATTCGAATAGGTCACATCGCGCAAGTCTTTTCCCTGACTAGTCGCACTTCCCCATTCACGGGTGTCGATATCATACAGGTTACGTCCGCCGCCCACATTCCATACACTCTGGTAATGCCAGGAGCCTTCCGACAAGGTAGCACCAGAGAAACGGATATAGGGAACATCCAGTTCTTTGGCTCTTTCAAATAGTTTGCGAAAAAAACGTTTGGCAGAATAATAGCCATGACCGTTGTTGAACAGAAATTCCTGTCCGTCGAAATCATAAAGAGTCAGACCGCTATGGGCAGCCACCTCTGCATAATATTCGGCAATCTCATCCTGAAGGGCCAGGTTCGGGATCAATCCGTCGTAACCGTAATTGATGGTCACCTGCAATTTATAGACAGGCTCATTGGCTTCATGACTAGCGGCCTGCGTTCCCCAATAGCCACGAGTTACATGCTGTAATGTATAAGGAGCTGTTTCGGAAACTCCCAGATAATGGATCAGTTCCTTTCCGATTTTCAGAATATTCAGGTCTTTGCAATGACCTTCCCAACTGGCTATTTCTTCCAGGTATTTCGGATCATCGACTACTATCAGCGTATCCTGGGCAGTGATACTTTTCATCAACGTGCGTTTCTGTTGATAACATAGGCTGTCGCTGGGGACAGGGCTGGCATCCTTAGTACCTGGTGCCAGTGAGTTGGTAATGCAGACACGACCTAACATCAAACCTTCGGCGGCAGCCAGGTCGGCAAACTCACGATGTGATTTATTTCCTGAATTAAAACGGAAAGGCTTCTTTGTTTGAGCTTTTCCGTCCAGATACCCTTCGTTGGCACGGTCGGGACGCAAAAATCCCTGATCGTATGCATGGATGGCAGGGAAGCCCAAACGGGCGGTATACGAAATAATGCTGTCGTAACGGTTACCGCTGGTCATTACATCCGGACTAAAGGCAGCCGGGTCTTTGATCCATTTTCCTTTTACGGTCGGATAAGGCAATCCTTCCGAGAGGACAATATTTTGAATGACATCCAACAGCGCCGTACTGTCCGGACTACCCCATAAAGCGACGGAAGAACCGATAAAATCGACATCCGGTATAGGTTCCACATCGATATGGTTCGGAATGTTTGCCGGCATATTCGGGATTAGGGAATAAAAGACCTGGCGCGGTTTGCTGCGGTCCCTCGACTGATAATTCAGATAAATGCGTCCCAGGCTATCCACCAAAGCCGCATTTCCGTACATGATCCGGTAATAAGGTTCCTTATTGGCATAGAAAGCGACATCGCTGACGCCATCACCACCCAGAGTAAATATTTGTCCTTCATGCAAACTGTCAGGCAACGGGTAGCGTTCTTTATCGGGCGTGTGAATGATGTATTGGAAAGGGGCGGCATCTCCTTCAATATCAGGTGTACCACCTAATGTATTGTCATCGAGGGCGAGCACGCCGATACTGTAATTCACGACATCGCTGGTATCGCGAGCAACACCGATAATTTCACCTAACAGGTTGGTGATGTTGGTATAGTAGCTTCCCCATTGAATCGCATCGATACCGTTTCTTGGCTCCAGGCTATTCAATGTCAGTTTAAAATATTTACCACTGGGTTGCAATGAGACTTCAGCCACAGAACCGTTCGGATATTCCAACGTAAAACAATGAGTTGCGTCATTGAAAACGGCACTTTGCGGTGTGTAAAACACCCTTTTCTCAGAATCGTATAACGACATCAACGGAGAGGGTTTATCAGCTGGACTGAACTCGCGGGCAGGGGAAACAGTCGTATTCTTCATACTGGTAATATACCCCTTGTCATTCACACCGATACTGAAATAGTCGGTATTGAAATCCCAGGTCTTCTCAGTTGTACAACTGAAAAGAAGTAAAGAAGCGGCACATAATGAAAGGACTTTCTTATATTCTATCATAAGAGTTGTTATTAATTTGTTTTTAGTTTATAGGTTACAGACTTACCCGCCTTTACCGTCACCTTATCATTCCATCCGAGGAAGGCATTGTCGCCCAGCGGACAGGATGCTTCTTCTGCATTCTCTGCTAAGAGGGTGACAGTTGCATCGTAAGCGGTCGGGTTCGTAATTTGCAGAACTAATTGCTTCTTGTTCTGTTTGATTATTTTCGCTTCTACATGATCAAAAACATAGAGGGAGCCGAGGTCTGTCCGAACATAAATACCCGGAATCTCCAATGCCATCATGGCACCGTTTGTTTCATTCCAGCCGGTCTTACCACCGTCTCCGCGAGAGCCACGGCTATCGGCATCACAATAAGTAAGACGTTCTGTAATCTTTCCGTTGGGTTGTATGCCTTCTGCATGGGCATGGATTACGTCACGGAGTAATTCTGCATAAGAAACATCGCCGGTAGAACGGTATAGTTTGAACAAGGCATCTCCGGACTGCGTACAAAAGCCCGGAGCACCGTGCTTATTCTGTGTACTTGCCCAAACGGCACCGGTCAGATTGGCTCCCAGTTTTGCCAGCGGAGTATCTTCCGGCAGACGGTAAGGGAAAGATACGGTCCAGGTGGCACATAGATTGGCCAGGTCGGCCGATTGTTTCAGATATTGTTCTTTCCCCGTCACTTCATAAAGTGTCATTAAAGAAGTAAGCAGAGCAACCGCCGTTTCGGAGTCTGCATTTTGAAGGATATCTCCGCAACCACCGGAGGTAAAGCCGACTAAAGCAAAATTATCGTAATAATCCGCAGCAGCTTCGCAGGCAACTTCCAGGTAAGAGGGATTCTTATAATATTCGGAAGCCAGGGCCAATCCGGCTACCGCCATTGCTCCGCTTGTCGTATTGTATACAGCTACGTCGCCTGTTTCCACATTCAGATAATTCCCCCATGTTCCCTCTTTTTTCCAGGTATTGACAAAAGCATCTGCCAACAGACGCACATTCGTTTCCCAACCGGCATCGATAACAGAAGCTTTCCCCTGTTCCTTCAATAACATAAATTGTTTGACCATCCAGTAAAGTACATCGCCGTTTTTACGGGTCAGACCGATTCCCGGATTGTTGACAGCCGCATCACGGTATAAGACTTTTCCGTCCGATCCGAGAACATCATAATAGTAACCGCTTTTCCCTTTGGCACGCGGCAGTCCGAAGTCGAACGTATTTTTCACTTTCCGTAAATGCTCCTCATCGCCTAAAGCCAGCATCGGATAGGTATTCATCAGACCGCCAATCCAACCGTAAGAGATCCAGTCGGCATTCTCCGGACAATAATATTCCCACTGGTCACCGACATGATAACGGTCGTCGATATTCCGTACCATCCGTGTCAGCACCTCACTCATCGGCATCAGATTACGGGGAGCTTCCCCGGCAGTATGTAGCTTACGATCTTTCATAAAGCGCGCCAGTAATTCCGGAACATCTTCACAGGGAAAAGTGATCTCGGTAACCCGTATAACGATTTTATCTCCCTTCTTCACCTGTATTCCCCGGTCAGGACTTTTACTGAAACCGATAAATTCCGGTTTACGTTCCCGTACCCCCGGAGCACTGATAACAAAAGAGGCGATACTGCGATCAGGTGTTTCTTCAACGATCAGGGCATGATCCAATAGTTGCTTATTCCATTCGATACCTTGGTCGGTCAATAAAATCGTCCCGGACTTCTTCCCCCGTTCCAGCATCGTCATGGCAGGAGTCGCCGCATTACTGACATTGACCTCCAAACGGGAGGAAGCTCCGAACTCAGGAGAAAGCTGCGGAATCGGATTGGAAGTCAACGCCAGATCCTTCCGGTTATAATCTGTCTTATCGAGCCCCGTAGCATACGAGCGATTGACAATACGTTGCCTGTTACCGTTATAAACGGAAGAAGGGATCATCACATAGTTATCGCTTGTCCAGCCATACCGGTCGAATGCCACTGCCACGCCGGCATCTTTCATATCCTGTCTGGCTGTGAAAGAAAAAGTATATAGTTTGCCACCATTAGCCATTGTCTGTTCGGTCCGTACCTCCCAGGCAGAAGACGAATTGATCTCTTTACACTGCTTTAACTCGGCTTCATTGTAAGAACATTCCAGCAAACGGATATTTTTAGTTACATCCTTCACTGCCGGTAACCAGCTTCCTTTCTCTGAAAGCTGCGGAATTTTCTTATCAGCATGAACCTTCCTCCCGGAAGGTTCTGCCAACAAGTTCTGCATAAAAGCAGAGCATACAAAAAAACTAATACATATAAAAACACACTTATTGAATTTCATTTGCTTATTTCTCCAGAATTAATGATAAAGGCTGGTAGGCCTTCAAGTTAATAGTTATTTTATTTTGCTTCACAGGAAAGGCTTTTCCCTGACGCTCTCCACGTAAATTACAATACTGGGCCGTACGATAACCACAGTCAGGTAATGTGATCACACATTCACCCGCATCCCCGGCCTGTTCCCAGACACGCAGAACGTCTCCGTCTCCGTCCGTATTGGCTCCGAAGGCTGTAACCAGAACACCTTTCTTCGACAACTGTATTCCTTCTGCCGACACAGGTAGTTCGCCACCTTTTCCTTCCCGGTAAACAGCCATAAGAGGCACACGGGTTTCTTCTGTCGGAGTAATCAGTGAAGGCTCATTTTTATATTCATCGACCGACCATAGATAAACCTTCGCCGACAAGGCACCTTCCACCCACTCTGTAAAGTTTGTTCCCCACTGGGTATTGAATAGATTGACAAACACATTCGGTCTTTGAGGAATAAAGTCACCGGTAAAACGATACAACCCTGGGCGATCCAGGCTGACTGCCGGAGCATTCGGAGTATTCAATCCGAATCCCTTCCCTTTCAGGTCGACAACAGCCATACCTGTATTCAGAAAATAATAATCATGATTAGAGCGCTTTATAAAATCCGTAGCCGGATTAACGACAGCCCCCGTACGTCCTAAATGAAAAGTCGGCTGAGAGACATTGAAAGGAAATGCCAGCCATCCGCCTTCCGGCTGCATATCGGCCCGCTTACCCTGCATACCCCAACAGATTTCCAGGTAAGGAGAATCTTCATAAAGCGTATAGGTCAAAGTATAATCTTCACCACGACCGGTACGGCAGAAGGCTGTGGCTTCCACCGAGTGTGCAGTTTGATTATAAACAATCCGTAAAGCTTTACCTTTAACCATTTCATACTTTAAAGCCGGATCGACCGGACGTCCCATCTCCTGATCTGCCCAACCGTGATGACCCGGTTTAACGTATGCCTTGTTATATCGTTCGATCTCTTCATTACCAAACTTCTCATGAATAAACTCACCAAAGCTGTATTCATTGCTGGTATCGACCATCTCCTGCTGCCGTTTCTTATCCCAAACAGACAACAGAGCACCGTTTTCCGATGAAATAACGACTTTGAAATAGGGATTCTCAATCACATTTTCCACCTGATCGACACGAATGGCATGAGCCTTTTCCGAAACAGGCTCGGTTATCACCGAATATGTTTTATATCCCAAAGTAGGTACATCATGAGCGGTAAATGAAAGATAGTTACCCTCATTATAAGCAGGAATGACCTTGCCGGTCTGTTCGTCTTTCAATCCATAAACAGTGAATTTCTTCTGATACACATCCATAAACAAAGAAACGACACCCGAACGTTTCCAGGGTAACGGGTTATATACCACCACCTTCTGCCCATCCCCTTCTACGGCATTGGCCAGATTACGCATGTCTTTACGTAAAGAGGGGATAAGATATTGTTTCGACCGATGTACACGGTTAGCCTTTTCATTCCATGATTCTTCAATAAAATCATAAGCACCTTTCGCACGATCTATTACAAACGGATCGCCATATTTCCAGAAAGCCTGATGACCGTGACTGATTGCCAGTCCGAAAGTATGTTCGTCAAATAATACCGACTGTTCGATAGCTTTGTCGACATACGGTTTCACAGGTTCCGCTTTCACGTTCCAGCCTTTCAGCAATGTGTTCAAGGTCTCTTCATTATAGATCAGACGCTGCATCGATTTATTGATCTTCACCTCTTTGGGCATTGACATATAACCATGAATCCAGGTGTCGGGCATATCTCCGCGTACCACAGGAATAGAAGGATTTTCTTTCATCAATGTATCGTAAAAATCTTCCAGTTGTCCTATCCTTACCCTGGCTCCCGGTACTTTCTTACGGGCTTCTTCCAATACAGCCGCAACCTCTTCCGGTTTCGGAGCTCCAGTATTTTCATGTGTATGGATCATGGCTAACCATGTTTTATGTTTCCACCCTTCAGGCGGCAAAACACCTGATCCATAATATTCAGCCCAGTTAAATGTCAGTAACCGGGAGCCGTCAGGACCTTCCCACCAAAATAATGTCGGAAGTTCCGGAGAAACTGACCCCGGATTACATCCGATATGTAAAATCTTTACTCCTGCCTGTGTCAGCAACGTCGGTAAAATCCAGGAATGACTGGGAACGTCAGTCAATTTAGCACCTCTTGTCAGCGGATGTCCATACGTCCGGTTGATCTGAGAAGAATAAGACATTCCGCGAACCAGCGTTTCCAGGTCGCTCGACTCCGTTTCATAAGTAAAAGGAAGAGCATGCACCCTGAAACGTCCATCTTTCAGGGCTGTCTCAATACCCGGCTTCCGGTCTGCCGATACATTGTCCAGTATATATTTCATAGGCCATCCGGGGAGTGTCCACACAAACTGTTGTTCCGGTGGTAACTTACTCGTTACATCCACCGAATGCAAGGTTTCATCCATCATGGAAGTGGCATATTTCTGCAATATAGATTCCGACCAGTCTGTATATCCAATATCAAAATGCATTTTAAATACAATTATGATATCTTCTACCGATGTCTTTTCAGAACCTTTATCAACATCTATCGCAGCTATCTGTGCGTTCGACCGGGATATAAATAGTACCAGTACGATAAAAAGCAAAATTCGTTTCATATAAGTGTAAGTATAATGTGATGCAAAAATAGGAGGAATAGCATATAATCGATTTATACTTTCCTTTTATTAAGTTATACAATCTTACGTATTGTACTAAATACAATTAGTACTTAGTAGCTGAGCCTATTTATTGAATTGCCGAAAGAGTCACCTCTACGGTATCTCCGGACTTCACCAATACTTTTTCCCATTTTGTAAAATTGCAATACCCTAAAGGTTTGTCAGCAGCAGAAGACCTTTCAGCGAAAACAGCCGTCACAGCATCGAAACGCGTAGGATTGGTTATTTTCAATGTCACCTCGCCACCATTGCGACGTACAACCTCTGCCTTTAAATGATCAAAGACATATAAAACATCCCTATCTGTTTGTACATATATACCGGGAATTTCAAGAGACATCAGCAAACCACAATCTTCCGTCCAACCATTGGATGTTTTAAGAATCACTCCCACAGATCCTTTTCCATCTGCGTCTGTGGTTTGGATACGTTCCATCGATGTCCCCGGTCCCATGCCGGTCGTAGGTCTTCCCGGCGTTTCCATTACCTCGGCATGCGCATAGATGATATCTCTCAACAGATCGGCATACCGCACCTGGCCGGTAGCCCTGAACAGTTTAAATAAATAATCTCCCGAGCTGGTGCATATCCCAGGTGCTGCATGTTTATTTTGTACACTAGCCCATATGGCGCCAGCCGTATTCGCTTTTAAGTCATACAATGTAGAACCGGGCGGATATTCATAATCGTAGGATAATGTCCAGGTAGCCGCCAAATGTGCTGTCGTCTGAGCCATGGATAACCATTTTTTATCCATTGTCGCATAATACAAAGCCATTAAAGATTCTATAAATCCATAGGCGGAGTCGGCATCTGCATCCTGCATTATATCTCCGGAATGAGCACAGGTGAGTCCTAACCCAACCACATAATCATCATAAAAGTAACCGGCTATTTCCATAGCTGTTTTCAAAAAAGAATCCTCTTTGAAATACTGAGCAGCCAATACCAACCCAGCTGGTGCAATAGCACCGGAGGTCGAATGGTAAATGATTATTTCACCCGTAACCGCGTTCACATAGTTTCCTACATCTTTATTTTTAACCCAGGTATTCACAAAAGCCTGTGCAAGAGCTCTCGCAGCATCCTTCCATTCCTGTTTCACTAAATCACCATATCCTTGCTGTTCGAATAACATGAGGTGTTTCATCATGAAGAACAAGGCATCCGAATTTTTTCTCACCAAAGCTGCGTCAGGAATATTATCCCTGTCACTACCAACCTTACCATCCCGAAAACTACCATAAAAATAGCCGCTCTTACCACGCATATTCGAAACGACATAATCATAGGTTTGAATGACCCGTTCACGCGATAATGAATCATCTAATGCCAACATAGCAAAAGTCCCCATCAAGCCACCAACCCATCCGAGCTGATAGCCATCTGAATTTTCCATACGGTAAAAACTTTTACCTGCTCCTTTTTCCAACCAACGAACTTGATTCTTATAATCAGCCGTAAAAGAGGTAACCGCACTAAACGGACACAGATTCCTCGGATTATTCCCCCCTGTCACTTCTTTGCGTACGTCCATGAATTTATCCAAAAGCTCCGGAATACCATTTGCTTCAAAATTATAGATACGAAACCTCATCCGTAACTGATCACCGGAAGTCCACTTGCATGCCTGATCCCCACTATACCCAAAGTCGCCAAACCCTGCCGTCAACTCACGAACACCGGGAGCACTAACGACAAAAGTAGCCATATCCTGTGACGCATTTTCTTCAATAAACATTCCATAATTGCCTAAACGACTTCTCTGCTCTGTCAATATGATGCATCCTCTCTGTTCCTTCGGAGAGAAAAAACAAAATGCCGGTGTTGCCAAATTGCCTGTAAGCGCCTCTATTTTAGAAGCACGTATTTCCTCTGACAAACGAGGACTATTGGAAAACAAAAGCGGAACGTTCTTATTATAATAGTAATGCGAGGGATAAGGAGCCATATATCCATTGGTCTCTACATGAAACCTGTTTCCATTATATACATAAGCTGGCATTAAGACATAGTTCTCCCGGCTCCAACCGGTAAAATCAAAAGCCAACGCCACACCACCCGACTCCAGCTCTCCTCCTGTTATCATAAAGGTAACATCTAAATCTAAGGCATCCGGACAATCGGCTACTGTTGTTTCGTTAATATGACAACTCCACGAGGAAGTTTGTGCTTGCGCTTTTCCTTTTTTAAAACCCTTTGCCGATTTTAAGACCACATCCTCATATTCACAAACAATTGGACGCAGACAACCATGCAAAGACTTTAAGAAGTCGGACACTTTTGTTGATTTTCTATCCGGAACAGACACCTTTCCGTCTTCCGGTAACCAGGATCCCTTTCTGTTATCCTGGGCATCGACCAATGGTGCCATGCAAAACAAAAATATCAACAGTAATATGCTAATAAATTTCCTATTCATCTTCTTTGTCTTTTATCTATTAATTAAAAACGCTCCGTTCTATTTATCTTTTCTCAAACGTAAACCATTCCAAATTCAGCAAGTCCTCCCCGGATGTTTCCGTATCAACCGCCTTAAAGACCAATACCAGTGCATGTTTTCCTGTGACCGGTTTGATTTTCGTTTCATGAATAGCATACGCCGTTTCACCCTGCATCGGAGCTATCTCGCAGGTCCCGATCAACTCACCGTCCGGACTATCCAGGCGAATTTCGATCTTAGCCGCTTTGTTTTTATCCCAGGTCTTACAAATGAAATGGTTGACATCCGAACCGGTAAAGTCATAATATTTCCAATACGCATGATCGCCATCGCGAATAGCTGCCAGATATTCGACCGGAATATCATTCGCCGGACGACGTACGGATACCATAACATTACCTGACATCAGACAAGCTTTGGCAGCATCCATCCGGTATAAAGGAGAGATAGGTCCGCCAATCCCCTGCGTAGTCATTTCTACTTTGGGGATCGTTCCGTCCGGATTAAAAGTAATTGGCTCCAGGCAAGCCTTTCGCATGGTCGCACTAGCATGAGTGGGACGATGATAAGCAATGTACCACTGACCGTTGATTTCGGTAATACAGCCATGGTTATTCACCAAATTCCGGCCACTGCCCCAATTATCGATAATAACCCCTCTATACGTATAAGGGCCTAACGGCGATGTCGATGTCGCATAATCCAACGTTGCACAATTGGATTCTCCATGCTGCGAATGGCTTCCATACACAAAATAATAGATACCATTCCTTTTCCGGACAGAACTGCCCTCGTTGAAGAAATGAGTTTCATACGTCAGCAAGCTATCGTGCACGGCACCTTCGATCGAGAGCATATCTTTACTCAATTTCGCTCCTTTGGCATATCCTTGTCCCCAATAGAGATAGGCCTGCCCATCATCATCAATGAATACGGAGGGATCGATACCTTTTGCACCTTCCATCACTTTTCCATTTTTAAACGGACCGTAAGGAGAAGAAGATACAGCGACACCTTCATCGTCACCACCTCCTGCCAAACAATAGTAGAGATAATATTTCCCGTCATGATAGATACAATCCGGAGCGTATAAGATCCTGTCGGTATAATCCACTTGTTTACCCGGTCCGTCAGTAGCAAAAGAAAATTGTTCCACATTCCAGTTCACCAGATCGGAGGAAGAAAGCACGTTATAGGAACGCGAACACCAGGCGTTGCCCGGTTCATCACGCGATCCGTAGACATAGATACGTCCATCGGGCATCTGTCTTACTTCCGGATCAGCGATATATACTCCCGGAGGTACGATAGGATTAAGCATTCGGTTGGTTGAAACAGGGGCGGCATTACCATCCGCTACCTGTTTTGTGTCAAACTGACAACTGGCAAGCAGTCCTGCCATAAGCAGGCTGCCCGCCAGGGATAAATGAATTTTATATGACATTGATTGTTATTTTAAGTTAGGCCACACTTTTATACGTTTGGAAGAGGGCAAACTTTCTACCGGTCCCACAACCGGAGACGCAGAACGCTTATTACCCAGATAGTCTTTCTCCAAGCAGAAAGGAGTACCGTCAAAGTTCTCAAACGGAAATCCGGTCAACTGAGTAATACCAAGGCGGTCGGCATCAATTCCTTTTCCTTTGAAAGAGGATAGTTCCTGCAGATTAATGTTACTAACAAGATACACTTCTCCATCTGCCGTCTCTTCCACTCTTAGCTTCGGATCGACTGTATTTTCTACCCAATCCTGCGTTTTATTTGTCATAGGCAGAGCCCCGTTAAGGAACAGATTGTTCTCTGCATAGATCGGACGTTGAGAGACATCGAACACGACCATTCCATATTTCAACTCACTGTTATCTCCACCGATAAAGAGATTGTTATAGAAGCGATGGTCGCCTTCAGTGATGGTCCGGATACCTTTCACCTCAGTTGAATGATTCAAGTGATACGGAGTGTAGCGTTGATCGTCCAAACGGTTGATATCTCCTGAGAAAATATTATGCAAGTACGCGCCTCCATCAGTATTTTCCTGTATTGTGCGTGGCGATAAAGAAATGTTATTGTCTACTATGTAAGGACCATGAGACACTTCAAAGAACAAATCCTGTGCCAAATTATCATATAGCAAATTGGATGATACCCGGGCACCCTGAGCCATCCAGTCCAACCAAATCCCATAATTACCAGATTTATGAATCCGATTGTGGTGAATATATGTATCTATCGCACCATGTAATTTAATACCGGCCATCTCCGCACCACTAAATTGCTGCTTCACTAAGATATTATAAATATGATTTCCATAGATTTCACTGAACGCAGCTCCCATACTACCACAAATACCGGTCTGTTCGCAATCGGAAATAATATTATTCCGAACGATATGTGAGCCGACATTATCCTTGCTCCAACCACGACGTAGCGTATTAAATATGACTTCGATATAATGCAATGTGCCATCCAAACGTGGATCGTTGCACTCCAGGTTATGCCCACTGGCACGTTCTTTTCCTAAGGTAATACCGTTGCTACGGGAGTTTTTGATGATATTGTCTTCAATAATCCAACCTTTACTCCAATGCGGAGCGACCATACCGACCTGTTCAGCCGTCGGAGCAGCCCATTGCGTAGCTGCCTGGCTGATATGGAAGCCACGAATTGTGATGTAATTCAGTCCTTCACGAGTCGGATAGAAGCAGGTAGGGCGAACTGAAACCTCTACTATCTCCTTATTCGGATCAACGTTTCCAAAGTTTGCATAAATAGTTGTATTGTTAGCGTCCACCTCTGCAAACCAAACATTCGTACATCCTTGCGGATCACGGATTGTCCGCAGTGTATCCGGTGTGAACACCTTATCCAAAGTAAATTCTTCATACAGTGAAACATCGTTCAGATAAACATCTCCCGTATGATGAACCCGCTCAGACCAGAGCCAGTCACCGAATAAACGGTCGTTGAACGGATTATAATTTCCAAAGAATGTATTCGGCAATACGACTTTCCATACGCCTTTGCCTTTCTTCTCTTTTTTCCAGCCCGTTACTAATTCCGAGCCCTTAATTTCTGCTTTTTCACCATCGGCTACCCGATACAGGATACGTTTCCCTTCCCGTTCCCCGCCACTCAGCGGATTCACCCATTCACGATAAGTTCCGTTATGAACCGTAACCGTATCTCCCGGCAAAGCCTTCTGGGCAGCCCAATTAATTGTTTTGAAAGGGGATGAAACATCACCGTTATTGGCATCACTTCCTTTTACCGACACATGATATTCTTTGGCTGATAACATATTTCCGCACAGACAGAACATCGAGATGAAGCATAGTATCTTTTTCATGGTTTAAATATTAATAAGTATCACATCTTTTTGATGTCGCAAATATAAAGGCAGCTATTCCCTTTTAAAATAGCAAATAGCTGCCTATTTCGTGGATTATTATTGCTTATTGTTCTACATAAATCAAATAACCGGAACCTCTCCCTTCATTTCAAAGAGAAGCTCGCCACCTTGTAAGACTTCCTCAAACGTAATATACGTCCGGTCCAGAAGCTGATCGTTCAAGAAGACCTTGTCTACATAAATATTCTTTTCCGACAAGTTGTTAGCCTTGATAACAAAGTTTTTTCCCGAAGAGAGTTTGATTGTTGCCTTCTGAAACAAAGGGGCACCCAGTTCATATTGTCCGGAAGCCGGATTCATCGGATAGAAACCTAACGAACTGAAGACATACCAGGCACTCATCTGTCCGGTATCTTCATTACCGCAAATACCTGCCGGGGTATTATTATAGAGAGTAGTCAATACCTGATTGACATACTTCTGCGTCTTGTCCGGACGGCCTACCCGGTTATACATATAAACGGTATGATGCCCCGGTTCATTGCCATGTGCATATTGCCCGATCAGTCCGGTAATATCACCGGATACATTCTCTCCGCGCAATTCGGAAGACATGCCGAAAAGCGTATCCAGTCGCTCCTCCAATGCCTCCTTGCCTCCCAACAAACCGGCCAGTCCTTCCACATCGTGAGGGACAAAGAAAGTCCATTGCCAACCATTGCCCTCACAATAATCATCCTTGCGATGAGAAGAAGCCAACGGATCGAAAGGTGTACGCCAGCAGCCATCCTTCAACCGTCCCCGCGCCAGCAAGGTGGTCGGGTCAATTACATTCCGATAATTGAGCGATCGGTTCGAAAAGTAAGCGGCTTCCTTTTGTGCACCGGTTGCTTCGGCAAAACGGGCCAGTGCATAATCATCGAACGCATACTCCAACGTACGCGCCACCGACTCCATCTCCATATCGCAGGGAACATATCCGTATTTTTTATAATTCTCCAATCCGACAAAATAGCCCATGGAATAGCCGCACGTATCTTTCATAGCCGATGCCACCATAGCTTCCAGCGCCAGCCGGGTATCGAAACCGCGGATGCCATTCAGATAGGCGTTCGCTATCACCGGCAACGAATGAATACCTGTCATCTGATAATTCTCAATGCCCCACAACGTCCATATCGGCAACTGTCCGGCCTGTTTGTAATGCTCCAGCAACGTCTTTATATAATCATTTGCCACTTCCGGATTTAACATTGCCAATAAAGGACAAGCCGCCCGGAACGTATCCCAAAAACCGACCACACCTCCGTAATAATCAAAACCATCGGTTTGATGAACCTGCCAGTCCGGCCCTCTGAAACGATTGTCTACGTCCGACAACAGGAACGGATACAGCATGACATTATGCAAAGAGGTATAGAAAAGTTCCTTCTTCTTCGGGTCGTCAGTCTCTATCTCTATTTGTCCTAACGTACGGCTCCAAGCATCGAAAGCCGATTCCCTGATATCCTCGAATGTCTTTCCTTTTGTTTCCGACAACAAATTAGCGGCTGCCCCTTCCATGCTCACCGATGAGAGTGCCGTTCTGACTTCCAGTTCCCCCTGTTCATCTTCAAAGGTTAGTAGCGCCTTGACATTGCGTCCCTCGGCAGAGGTGGTCTCCTCGACGCGTCGGTCGTCTACATACAAGGCACACGTTTTGATGGGTGAAGAAAAGGTAGAATAGAAATAGACCTGTTGCTTCGGTGTCCAGCCATTTGAAAAGCGATAGCCGCGAATCGTGTACGGGTCGACCTTCTCAAACGCAGAGGCATACACCGTATCCACATCGTGCCCGGCTTGTATGGTACAAGCACTTTCAGAACCATACTTTAAATCGACAATTACCGGCATTTCCCCCTGGGATGCATACTTGTAGCGTTGTATCCCACATCGGCGGGAAGCGGTCAACTCTACCGTCAATTGCTTATCATACAAATTGACTGAATAATAGCCAGGTTCCGCCTTTTCCTCCTGATGCGACAAAGCCGCCTGGTATTGTTTAGAGTACAATTCATCCTCGCCTGTCGGCTGATTCAAGGGTAACGGCATAAACAAGATATCCAGGAAATCTGCACATCCGCCTCCGCTTTTATGCAGATGACTGAATCCTAAAACAGTCGGATCGTCATAATGATAGCCTGCACCATAAGGACGCGTATCCGCACCAATCTGCATCATGCCGAACGGTACGGAGGCGACAGGAGACACCCTGCCCTCCCAAGCCGTACCAATCCATTTATTTACATAACGGTTATTCGAATCGGCAACCTCTGTGCATCCTGTAGTCAATAGTCCGCAAACGCATCCGCCAATCAGTAGCCATAACAACTTTTTCATATCTATCTCCCTATTTCATTCAATCAACCTATACTTTATTCTTCTATCAGGAACCAGGACACACCCTGTGCCTTTATCGAAACCGGCAGCAGTAATTCACCTTCCCGGTTCAAAGAGAAGTTCTGTTTGCTTCCGTCTGAAGAGGTGACCGTAGCCTTGCCCTTCAAGCCCGTATAATACAGAGGCAGACGCATCTCTTTCGTGATATCCCTGTCAGTCGGATTAAACACAACCACCATGCCTTTATGACGGATGAAAGGATTCACATGCATCATGCAATCCAAGTCGCGGCCGGTCGGGCGGCTGACGTGGATAATATCAGAAGTCAATATGTCGCGATATTTCTTAAACCAGTTGATGCAACGAGACACCATCTGCTTCGTCTCCGGCGTATCATACAAGCGATTTCCACGAATAGTCAGATGGCAACCGCTTCCCAGGAACTGCATCAACTGCGCTTCATAGCGATCCAAATTGTCGCAAAGAGGCTCCAGGCCTACGCGCGGATCATTCGTATAGAAGCCGACCAGCTGTAAGGTCATCCATCCCATAGTCGGAATCTTATGCCAGGTTCCGTCATAGATATACTGGCGTCCTAACAAGAGCTGCTGTTGCGGAGTCAGGTTGGCACTGGCTTCACGGTATCCCATTCCGGTAGAGTTTTGTCCGTTGAGGAAATACCAGTCGGGAATAGGGATATACATGCCCCGGCGTTGCAGTTCATGAATGACCTCCACCTGCGTTTTCCATTGCTGCCACTGCGAATCTTCCAACCGCGTATGGTGTGGATGAACGGTTGAAGCACACGGATCGCCATGGTACGGTCCATCCATATTATATGTCATAAATCCGGTCTTATCGAAGAACTCCCACATTTTCGAATAGTATGTATCTTTCCACTCGCTGGCAATGCAGACGCTCTGTCCGAAAAGGCTACCCGGTTTTCCTGTTTCCGGATGAACGCAATCCACCTCGGCACCTCGCCCGCGAGAGGCAACCTGCAACTCGTAGCCACCCATCACGATACCACGCTCTTTGGCGTATGTCGCCACTCGACGCCACAACTGCACATAAGCCGAATCCAGGTTGTCATGACTGACACCCGGCCAGGCTTGAATATCCAGTTGTTCAAGTCCCAGTTCGGCAGCCTGGTCGATCAGTGCTTTCAGCTTCGTTTCATCATGCGAAGTAATTCCGGCAGAAATCAGAGACTCAGTTGTCTGCGGAGCCAGCTTCTTATACATCCGGCGATGTCCGAGCGACTGGCGTTCGCGGTCGTCGCTATCCTGCAACAATTCGAAGGTGATATATGATTTAAAGGGAACCTCTTTGCTTACTTTCGTATAAGGTCCCATCGGCAATTTGCTCAGTAATAAGTTATGATGCGGGAAACCGAGGAACTTATCTTCTGCCTGATTATGACTGGCCCAGGTATTATAGTCTTTGTCGACCGTCCATTTGGTAGTGGAGCTGCCCACGTGATAAGGTTTGGGAGTACCGGCGTAATGCATCAACGCACTACCCTCTATATCCGCATTCACCAACGCAAAGGAGAAATCACTCTCCACATGAAGACGCTTCACCTGGTCCTGGTTGACAGCCAGCACTTCACACTCCATCTCATTCAGCAACACTTCCTTTTCTCCTTCATTAATCACCTCAATCCACTTGGCAATCACAGGCAAGCCCTGATAGATTTCATAGTTGACCTTCACCTGTATGTCTTTCACATCCACCATACTTTCAGTCGGCACGAAGGTCATCTCCATGCGCAAGCCCTTGGCAGGCCAGTCTGCCGGAACGGCATTATATTTCGGAGTCCACGGATAACGCATCAGCGGAAGGCCGGTTTCCACTTTCTCCAGTGTAAACGCCAGGTCGGAAGCCTCCATTTCCGTATACCAACTATCCAATAGATAAGACAATTCCGGCTGCCCTTTTAATCCGCCGACTTCATACCACACGCTGTCAATGCAAACACGTGCTTCCGGCTTCACCGCCCGTAAAAACTCAGCCTCATTCGAATGATTCTTATATCCTACGCAGGCAATATTCTCACCGACATAAAAGGTACGGGAAACTAACCCGTTATTCAACTGTAAATTGGATGTCAACCCATCTTCCGATTTCTGTACATACAAACAGGCCGGTTCTTCTACCTGACTGATCAGCCAGTCTTTTTCCTGACGAACATCGGGGAACTCTGTAACAATCTTCTTGCCCGCACTCTCCTGTTCCAGTTGTTGCACCAAGGAACGGCGTTCGGCCAAACGTTGTTTGCTTGTCTCTTTTATCTTTTTATAATCCAGCAGGAAATCAGATTCGGGATTGAACTTTCCGGCGGCGAACGTGCTGTATCTCACTTCATATATTTCACCGTAAAAGGCCTCTTTTCCCTCTTCCGAAACGGCAATGGAGAAATGAGGAGCCATGGCCTTGGTAGGCTTGAATGTCCCGGTCTTTTTCCCGTTCATCCAGACAGAGCCCTTTCCATCTTCCACCACCATAGCGAGATGCGTCCAGGCGTTATTGGACACTTCGCCGATTTCAGCACGTCCCGTACCGCCGGAAATTAGATACCAATGACCTTTCTGATGCGTAAATACATATCCTTCCTTGGTTGTACCATTGGATAACAAGACCTGTTCCTGCCCTTCGCCTTGTGTATGCTGGCGAGGCTTTACCCATATTTCCAATACCTGATTGTCGGCCGGAGAACCAATGGCTTCTACCTGTTTATATCCGTCGCCATTGCCGTTAAATAAGATTCCGCCTTCTCCCTTCATTTTCTTATCGCCGGGTGCATCGGCATAGAAGACGGGGCGGCCAACGGCCATCAATTCGCCTTTTCCGGCCAACGGCGTTAACTTTTCCGGGGCCACGGCATAGGTTACATTACCGGATTTTCCAAAGTTGTAATGCACGATGGGGGTTACTTTCGCTTCAGCCAACAAAGACAGGGCCATCAACACTGCCGCCATCGTCATTCTTTTCAAATTCATAGACTTTTATATTTTTCAGATTAGACTTAAATCAATTATTACTACAACTTGTTTATATAATAAGACACTTATTGTCCTGAAAACATTTAGACAAAAGAGTTAAAAAACACAAATAAGATAAATTTCCATACTACTTTTGTCAAAATATCTTTTTGTCATTCTTCCCTCTATTTCTTTGTCCTCTACGTATCTATCATCGAACACGGACTAAAATAGGCTACTGTTGAAAGGTTAAGGATTATCATTTCGACTGTTTTAATAAACTACTAATAGTCATTTCGACATCCGAAACAGAAAGTCCTGGCTACCAATTAAAAAAAGTAACCAAGATACAGATCTTTCAATAACAAAATGTCAGTTGTAAAAGCATTGTATAAAAAAGGCTTTTAGAAGAAAAAAAGATGATTTTTCCTCTTCTAAAAGCCCTTTTTAATCATTGTACTCCGGAAAATGAATTTTCCTCGGAGACATTCGCGATCAGCTGGGAGCTAATTTCAATTATCTGGGACTTCAACACCAACCAACTGGGACTTCGTCGCAATTATCTCTGAGATAATCTCAATCAGCTGGGACTTTATTCGTATTATCTGGCAGATTTACTTCACTAAACAACTTATCAGAGTAATATAGTCCCAAACTACTGTTATCAAAAGAGGAAATAAATTAACTTTTTTCCAATAAACAACCCTAATTTGAAACAAATTGGACATTTATCAAAACTAAAAGAGTAAAACCTTCCCCTCCCCTTTTTTATCAAATTTTCAACTATTCAGCATTATGCCTGTTCATTCTTTTTATATCCCAATCGTTTCTTCATTTCCAATTGCTTTGAATTCAAATTCGACAATAGGTGCTTTCTCGGAAGAAAAGTCGCATTCAATCTTCACAATGTTATCACCTTCATTCCACAAAGCGGTTTCGGGCAAAAGATAATCAGCTTTTGCTTTCCAGTATTCGTCGCATACATACACTTTTTTTCCATCGCTGTAAATCTTATCTCCGGCTTTCAAAGTCGTAGGTATTTCTACTGCTGCACTACCTTCTACAACCAACTTCAAGTTTTTGATAGTTGTTCCCAGTTCTTCACCAGGAAGAATATTTGCGTAAAAAGTAATCGGTTGTTTATCGTATGGATTTTTGAAAGTATATTTACTCAGCAAAGGTTCACCGGTTTGTACCATACGGTACTTATGTCGGTTACCTCCCTGCAAACAGATTTCATAGAGTTTCCAACTCTTTTCCCCCATCTTTGCTAAATGAAATTCACGTTTCGGATCTTTCATCTTTTCACGTTGCTCGGATGTCAACAAATGATTATTCCGTACCTCTTGCCAAGATCGGATAGCCTCGAACAATTGACTTTTGAATCCATTCTTTTCGATACTTTCATCCACACGCAGCAGGTAACCTGCATCGAAAGCAGCACTACGGGCTTGTATCCACTCTATATCTTCCGGACGATAGGTTTGCTCCAATTTGAACCATCCCAACATACCCGGCATAAGATTGCGTTCGAAGTAACGTTGATTTTCCAAACGGTAATTTACCTGACTTTGACGCAGATTGTCATACCAGGGTTCTCCCCAGTTCATAAACCAATAGGAATGCCACCAATAATGGAAAGGAGAAGAACCACAGGAAATCATTGTTCGGTCAAGACCTTCATACCAAGTTTTCAAGAAATCGGCAGCCCCCATGACACCATGCCCTGTTGGAGATCCACCATAATATCCGTCGAAATCCATCAGGTCAATACCTGTTTCATTACAAACCTCTGCCAATCTTTTAGCATATACCCGACTCAAATTCATATCCGGATAGAAACCGCTATAACAGTTATTCAACAATTTATCAACTTTATCACCAGCAGCATGCGTCGAAGCTTGGGTTCCGAACTGCCCGCGTGTACAATTCAACAGGCGATAGGGTTTCTCTTTAGATACGCCACTATACGATACGATCTCCGTACCAATCCGTGCCGAACGGGTTTCTCCTAGATAATGAAAATAATCCGGTTCGTCTATCTCGATCTCTTTGTCTTCTGCCCCAATCGCTTTACTTAATTTTGAACTTCCGGCAAAAGCGAGGCTGTCGCTCGGTATCGGACTAACATACGGATCGTGCGTCGATGTAAACATCGTCAATGTATGTACACCTATCTGCTTGCCACGTTGATGTGCTTTATCTGTAAAAGCTTTAATCTGCTTCGCTCCATCGGGGAATCGAGAGGTATGAAGGTCAAAATGTCCCCAACTTTTGAATATATCACCGATATGAATCAGGTCGAAATTACAAGAATCGGCATAATCCAAGGCATTATCCAATGAGTTACCTTCATAAAGCATATAAGCCGGATTCTGATGTTTCAGCTTCTTGATCCATACACCATTAACTTCCGGGTGAGGTAAACCCTCTGCAACCTCTATTTTACCAATTACGTCTACCACATCCACTTTAGGAGTGGCGAAAAGAGCGATAGATGTTCCGATGTAATCTTGATTCCAAGCGGAAACGAACTGTTTACGCCCCACATAATCAATCACTTTTTCTTGCCTCCAATCGCGTGCAAAGAATTGCAAGTCACTACCATAAGAGCGACCTACGGCTGCATTTCCTCTAATCATACGGATATAATCAGGCATATCCCCATCTACATTCACATTAGGAAAAGGAGCCACTTGCCCCGCTTTATCTTTTACCTCTTCCGGAAGAGTATGCCCGGGCAGAGCCTCTATATAACAATCGCCCACAGCATCGTCACCCAAATGAGGAACACCTTCGGTCGTGCTAATCTGCAAAGGCTGTACTCCGATTGCAAAAGTGGTATCGTGTACGACACCAACTGTCTCACCTATAAACTGAGAGATAGTTGTTGCGTATGGTCCCCAGGCTACTGCTTCTATTTTGTCCCGGTTACTCAATGATTCTAATTGAAGACGGATATAACCATCCTTCACTTTCTTGGAAACAATAGCCTCTGAGTTATTTTCAAAAGTAAGTATCCATTTATCACTTTCAGCCTTCAAGCCGGTTGGCATGATATATTGTTCACCATCATACAGACTGAGTATGGGAGAAGCTGTCTCTTTTACTAAATAGTTTGTACCAGTCCTGTTATCTACCACCTGACAAATAAAGCCTTTTCCATCCACACTAAAGGTTGCGTATTGAGTAGATAATTCATCAACAAATGCTTGCTTGCATGAACACAAAACAAGTAAGGCTGCCATATATATACAGCTAATTTTTTTTAAATTCATGGTTTACAGCTTTTAAATTACTTTTTATTACTACACAAATCAAAAGAACGAACTTTCTCACCATTCGCCATTTGATAAAGCGTCCAGCCACTATTGTCTGCCTTAGCCTCCAGGCGCCAGCTGAGTGCCGGGTTTTGCAACATCTTTTTAATGTAAGTAGGGAAAGCGTCGGCACGACGAGCTTCCTCCCAAGTACGGATAACGTTAAAGATGGCATACTTTTGCGGACAACTTTCCACGTCTTTCTGACCGATCTTGAATGCGTATGTACAACCATAACCGACAGCCGTAGCCTCGATATGTTCAAAGTCCTCTACAGTTGACTTCTCTGTGATTGGGAAATTACCTCCAAATGACGACGGGAAGAAGTTGGCATAAGTAACATCACGCAGGTCTTTACCCTGACTGGTTGTACTACCCCAAACACGTTTATCTACATCGTAGATGTTAAGACCGCCCCCCACATTCCAAATACTTTGATAATGCCAGGAACCTTCCGATAGAGTTGCTCCAGTAAAACGTATATCCGGCAAACCATACTCTTTTGCTTTCGCAAACATTTCCCGGAAGAAACGTTTCACGCCATATCCACCGAAACCAGTATGGAAGAAAAACTCCTGACCATCATAATCAAACATACGCAATCCACTATTTTTACAGATGTCGGCATAATGGTATGCTATTTCATCCTGAAGTTCAAGATTAGGTACAAGTCCCTGATATCCCCAGCTTACAGTTGGCTGAAGTTTATCTACAGCATCACCCTTGGAATGAGAAGAAGCGACAGTGTTCCAATAGCCACGCGTCACATTAAGCAATCGATAAGGTTTCTCGTTAGATACACCGAGATAATGAATCAATTCCTTACCAATCTTCACCATGTTCAACTCCTCGTTATGTCCTTCCCAGCAAGCGATCTCTTCAAGATGAGTCGGATCATCGATATAAATCAACGTGTCCGTTTCATTCAAATCAGCCGTCAAGAAACGGCGATGCAGAATACAGATGCTGTCCGAAGGAACCGGGCTGCAATCCTTGGTACCGGGCGCCATGGAGTTGGATATGGAGGTACGCCCCAAAATCAAGCCATCCTTAGCCAAAATATCAGTATACTCACGGGTTGACAAATCCTTGTCCGTAAAATGATAGCGTTTATTTTCATGGTTCGGACCGTCGATGAAACCACCATTTCCCCTGTCAGCATGCAAGAAAGGCTGGTCATAAGTATGAATCACTTTCAATCCCATCTGTTTGGCATACGAAGCCACACTATCCATCAAACCACCGTAGGTACATATATCCGGCATGAAGTTAGTCGGATCTTTTACCCACTTACCCTGGAAAGTAGGATAAGGTAACCCTTCGCTTAACACGATATTCTGAATCACCTCCATCAAAGCCGTACTGTCCGGACTACCCCACAAGGCGATAGATGAACCGATGAAATCCACCCCGGGAACATCCTGGCGCATCATGTGGTTGGGCTCGTTGTTATGGAAAATCGGATTCCCTTCGGGAGAATAAATCATCTTACCTTTGCGACGGTCGCGAGAGTGATAATGGATATTGATCCGACCGTTACAATCGACAAATGCGGATGTTCCGTATAGAATTCGATAGTAACTCTCCTTACGATTATAGAAAGCGACATCATTATACCCGTCTCCTCCCAATGTGAACTGCTGCCCTTCATGCAATTCCAAAGGAAGCGGATGGTTGACACGGTCGGGTGAATGGGCGATATAACCTGAAGGACCTGTCTCCGACATAAAACGGGATTCGCCTCCGATCGTATTATCATCCAACGCCAACACCCCAATGGAGTAGCATACGGCAGCCGATGTATCACGCGCCACTCCAATCATTTCACCCAAAATATTATCGATGTTCGTATAGTAGTTTCCCCACTGCACATCATCAATACCATTGCGAGGTTCCAGGCTTTCCAACTTCAGTTTGAAATAATTGCTCTTCTCCTCCAAACTGACTGTAGCCACCGAACCATTCTCATATTCCAACCGGTACTTGCCTCCACTATAACTAGCCTTTTGCGGATAATAATAACACCTCAACTCCTCGTCATAAAGCGCCAACAGAGGCGACGGTTGGTCGGCGGGACTGAAATTACGGTTCTCCTTTGTCAAGTCCCACATGCCGGTTATATATCCCCGATTGTCTATGTCGATACCGAAACGGTCTGTTTTAAACGAACGGGATCCACCCGTTCCGCAAGCTGACAACAATACCGTCATTGCTGCCAGCGAGATTAAATTCTTTTTCATTCTTATTGTTTTATCTATATGATAGCTATTTTCATTTCTTTACGCGGTACTCTATCGTCTTACCTGCTTTTACCTTTATCTTCTTCCAATTCGCAAAAGCGACACTAGATAAAGGTTTTGCAGCCTCCGCCTCACTTTCACTCAAAACGGAGATTTCCGCATCAAAAGGAGTTGTGTTAGTGATTGAAAACAACATCTCACGCTCATTCCCTTTGATGAGTTTGACATCCACATGGTCGAAGGCATAAAAAAGGTTCTTTTCCGGACGGATGTAGAGGCCCGGCAATTCCATGGCCATCATACAGCCGTTCAGCTCTGTCCAACCATTTCCACCATCACCATGCAAACGAGTACCTCTAAGTTCTACATCACAATATCCCAAACGTTCGCAAATAAAACCATTCGGAGTAATCCCTTCCACATATCCATGCCATACATCATGTACCAATTCCGCAAAACGAAAATCTTTTGTTGCCCTAAACAAACGGAATAAAGCATCCGCCGAAGAAGTACAAAATCCCGGGGCACTGTGTTTATTCTGCGTACTGGCCCATACAGCACCGGTCAGGCGGCCATCCACTTTTGCCAATTCTGTTTCTTTCGGCAATACATAATCGAAAGAAATCACCCAAGTCGCACACAGGTTGGCAGCATCCTGAGCCCTTTTCAACCAAACCAGTTTACGAGTCAATTCATACAACAAATTACATGAAGTTAAAAAAGCAATAGATGTTTCCGAATCTGCATTTTGAAGGATATCCCCACAACCTCCGGAAGTAAAACCAACTAACGAAAACTCTTTATAATAAGCATCCCCTATTTGTTCGGCAATCTCCAAATATTCAGGCTTGTCGTAATATTGTGAAGCCAAAGCCAATCCGGCAACAGCCATTGCACCACTTGTGGTATTATAGACTTCCACATCACCGGTTTCCACATTGATATAGTTTCCCAATTCACCATATTTATTCCAAGTATGCACAAAAGCATCAGCCAAACGCATAATAGATTTCTCCCATTCAGGATTGATTGCATCCGCTTTGTTCTGAGCTTTCAACAACATGAACTGTTTTACCATCCAATACAATACATCCGCATTCTGACGTACCAAAGCGACTTCCGGTTTTTCCTTCAACCCACAAAAAGTCTTTCCTTCCGAATTTAACACGCTATAATAATAACCGGATTTACCTTGTCCGCGCAACCCAAAATCAAACGTATTCTTCACCTTTTGCAAATGCTCGCCATCGCCCAACGCCAACATCGGATAAGTATTCATCATCCCCCCGATCCATCCGAAAGAGATCCAATCAGCATTTTCCGGACGATAAAATTCCCAATCGTTACATTTCAAATACCGACGATCGATATTAGAGGTCATCAAACGCATCACCTCGCTGGCTGGTTTCAAGTTACGCGGATGATTCTCACCGGTCTGCAATTTACGTACCTGATGGAAACGGTCCAGCACGGCTGGGACAGCCGATGCATCAAACGCAAACAAGCGGACCCGTATTTTCACCTCTTCCCCTTTTTGGAAAGAGAGGCCACGATCACGACTCTCACTGAAACCAATGAACTCCAAGCGTTTTTCGCGTACGCCAGGTGCACTGACCACCAATGAGGACACGGAACGATCTGGGGTTTCTTCAACAATCAAGGCATGATCATAAATCACCCCATCCTTTTCTAACCCCTGATCTGTCAACAATACATACCCTTTCTGCTGAGCACGTTCCAGCCAAACTATAGCAGGAGTAGCCGCATTATTTACAAGTACCTCCAAACGGGATGGCGCTCCGAACTCTGGTGACAATTGAGGAATCGGGTTGGAAGTCAATGCCAAATCCGGTCGCTTGTAATCCGTTTCGTCCAATCCTGTCGCATACTGGCGATTTACAATCCGCTGCCTGTTGCCGTTATAAACAACCGAAGGTATCATGACATAGTTGTCACTGCTCCAGTTGTAACGGTCGAAAGCCACCGCCACCCCAGCCGATTGCAGGGCGCGTTTCGCCTTAAACGTATATTCATATACATATTGCGTACCATACGGAGTAGACTCTCCATCCCAATCACCCGTCACACGCACCTCCCAATCGGAAGAGGCAGGGGTAATTTCTTCGCATTGCTTTAGGAGTGCTTTATCGTATGAACACTCCAACAAGCGGATGTTGTTTGTAACCGTTTGATCTTTGGGTAACCACGACTTCCGGTTTTCCGCTCCGGTTTGAACGGAAACAATGGCTCCAAGAGCCAATACTAATAGTTTATGTCTCATCATTAATTATTTTAAATCTACCAAACCTTCATACGAATTGTCCCACCCTGTAATGTTTCCACAGGTCCAATAACAGGAGATTGTCCTGAGCGGGCAACACCGAAGTAATCCTTATCCAAAATGAAAGGAGTCCCATCAAAATGTTCATAAGGCAAGCCTGACAGTTTGGTTATACCCAACCGGGCTGAATCCACCGTTTTTACCTGCATTAATGCCGGTGAGATTTGTCCCATTTTGAATGATAAATAAACCCCGTCTGCTGTTTCTTCCAATTTCAAATCAGGATCATAACTATCCATAACACTCCCCTGGTTTCTATCCGTCATCGGTTTCGCACCGTTACAAAACAGGTTATCTTCCGCATAAACAGGCCCTTTTGCCGGATCATACATGCACAAACCATATTGGGCGTCAGGAACCTTCCCGCCAACAAACAGGTTGTTATAAAAACGATGGTCTCCATTAGTAATAGTCGTTATTCCTTTCACTTCAGTGGAATGATTCAAATGGTAAGGCGTGTAACGCATATCGTCCTGGCGATTGATATAACCACCAAAAAGGTTATGCAAGAATGCTCCCCCATCGGTATCATCGAACAAGGAACGCCGTGAAAGAAGGATATTATTATCCACGATATAAGGTCCATGGTCCACTTCAAAAAACAAATCCGGTTCCTTATTGTCATAAAGCAAATTGGATGATATCCGCATACCTTGTGCCATCCAATCCATCCAAATACCAAAATTACCTATTTTATGGATCCGGTTGTGATGGATATAAGTATCTATTGCCCCATGCAATTTAATACCAGCCATTTCAGCTCCGCTAAATTGTCCCTTCACATGGATATTATAAATATGGTTTCCACTGATTTCACTAAACGCAGCCCCCATGCTTCCACAAATACCCGTTTGTTCACAATCTGAAATGATATTATTACGAACAATATGAGAACCGACATTGTCTTTAGCCCATCCACGACGCAACGTGTTAAATATAACCTCTATGTAATGTGCCGTACCATCCAATCGTTTATCATTACACTCCAAATTATGCCCGCTACCTCTCTCTTTACCCAAAGTAATGCCGTTGCACCGGGAATTTTTAATCACATTGTCTTCTATGATCCAGCCTTTACACCAATGCGTAGCAATCATACCGACCTGCTCGGCCGTCGGAGCAGCCCATTGGGTAGCAGCTTGGCTCACATGGAACCCGCGGATCGTTATGTAATCCAATCCTTCACGGGTAGGGTAAAAACAAGTAGGGCGGACTGCAATCTCGACAGTTTCCTTGTTCGGGTCGGCATCCCCGAAATTCGCATAGATAGTTGTTTTATCTGCATCGACTTCGGCGAACCAAACATTTGTAGCCCCCTGTGGATCGCGTATTGTACGCATCGTATCGGGGGCAATGACCTTCTCCACACTGGTTGTTTCGTATAATGACACATCATTCAGATATACATCACCGGTATGATGGTCGCGCCCATGATTAGAAAACCAATCTCCAAATATTTTATCGTTATACGGATTATAGTTTCCAAAGAAAATGTTTGGCAATATGACTTTCCATACCCCTTTCCCTTTCTTTTCTTTTTTCCATCCCGTTACCAATTCCGAACCTTTGATTTCAGCCTTTTCACCTTTGGCCACCCGATACAGGATCCGTTTCCCTTCCCGTTCTCCGCCATTGAGCGGGTTCACCCATTCACGATAGGTTCCGTCATGCACTGTCACCGTATCTCCCGGCAAAGCCTTTTGGGCAGCCCAATTAATTGTTTTAAAAGGAGATGAGACATCTCCGTTATTAGCATCGCTTCCTTTGACGGATACATGGTATTCCCGCGCAAACAACAGGTTTCCACACAAACTGAATATCGAAATTAAGCATAGTACTTTTTTCATGATTTGAATATTATCTATGAATTATTCTTTCGGCCAAACTTTCCATTCCTGTCGCCCCTCTCCTTTCATTTCAATAGCACCAGGGAATGGTCTTGCGCCTTTTCTTTTATTCCCCCAATAGTCGAAATCAAGCTTCAACTTACTGTCATCGGGATTGATAAAAGGCAAATCCGGAGTTATGGCATTCTCTATATTCTTTGTAGTCATCAACTTGCAAGGTGCTTTTTTCCACTCCTTGGAGACATTCATCGACAAATACCATCCATCCTCTTTTTGCTCAAGTTTCACGTCCGGAACAAACTCTTTCAGTAACAAATAAGATTTATCATCAGGTGACGGTTCCGCCCCATTGGAAAAAACATTCCCAACAAAACGTAAAGGCAACTGAGGCTCATCCCAATGATTTAAAGACGCTTTATCCGACAAAAGATTATTATACCATTGCAAATCACCACCATTATTCTTTATATTCCCGACAGAGACAGTTCCATGCGGCTCATAAATAAACGATTTCCGCCCACCTGCACAACGGTCTATGCCCGCAAAAATTTTACCTGTAGCGATATTGTGGATACAAGCTATTCCTTGAGAAAGACATATACTATACCCGGACAAACAAATATTGTTGGCAACCAACGTCGGTCCATGGCATACTTCTATGAACAAATCTTCCAGTTTATCATTATTATGCAAAAGGTTACCCACAATCTGCATACCCGTAGCTCCCCAATCAATCCATATTCCCCGTATACATTTATAAATATGATTGTCCTTAATCACGGCATCATTGGCAAAATGCAACTTGATACCAGCCATCTCATCTCCCTCGAATGTCTCATCCAAACAGACATCATGTATCTCATTCCCTTCTATCAAACTGAATGCACCGCCGCTACAACCAACGATACCTGTCTGGCCACATTCATAGATATGATTATTACGAACAATATGGAATCCGGCTTCCTCTTTTGTCCAAGAAGCATCTGCAAAGTAATCAGCCAATTGTTCTTTGCTCTGACCGGCATCCGGTTCTGGATAAATTACCGGCAACTCTTTTTGATAATGGTGCGCATGACCATAGGTTGGACGACCCAATGAAATACCCGAACAACGTGAGTTACGGATCGTATTGTTCTCTATGATCCATCCTTTTGCCCAACGCGGACCTATCAGTCCGGGCTGCTCTGCCGAAGGAGGAGCCCAATTAGTAGCCGCATTCTCCAATGTAAAGCCACGAACCGTAATGAAATCAATTCCTGTCTTATCCGGATAGAAAACTTGCGGACGAACCGTTATCTCCACAGACTCTTTATTCGGATCTATTCCGTTCGGGAATTTTACCCAAAGCGTCGTCTTGCCATCTACTTTCAAATCCGGAGCTTTCAATACCAAACAAATATCCTGTTTGCCAGCCAACTTTCGTGACATTTTCATAGGAAACACAGCAAACTGTTCCCAATCACCCGTATTGGTCACCATGGAAGAACCAAGAAGTTCCCCATCAGGAGTTCCTAAGTGCATTTCCACAATCCCACCTTTTGCCAGTGTAGCAGCTTGATAGAATAGCGTATCGGTACCGGAAGCGAAATCCACCCCTTCAAAATACATCACAGAACCGTCTTTCAAATAACCAAAAGGCCAACGGTCAACAATGGCAATACACACCGCTTGGTCACCCCCATCTACCGAAGCCTGCATAGAAGTCATCCGTTGCCCCCCTGCCGGTTGGATCCATTCGAAATTCATCAACACCGGGCCTCCGTTTCCATCAGCCTCAGCATACCAACCCTGCCGATTTTCATCGGAATGGAGAAGACTTTCTAAAGAAAATGTTTCCCGTATCCGCTTTCCATTTAGAAAAACGTTACCAGTATGATTGGGTCTGCCTTTTCCCCGATACCAACTTCCATAAATCAGCTCATCAAAAGGATTGCCCTCTCCGAAGAAAGAATTGGGCAAGGTCAATTTCCAAACATCGTCTTGCATTTTACTCCATCCTTTAACAGGTTCCGAACCTGTTATGGTTACTTGTTCACCCGGGGCTACCTGATAAATTATACGCATTTTATTAGAAGTACCTCCTTTGGGGGGAGCCACCCGCTCCCGATAAACACCTTCATGTACAATGACCACATCTCCTGGCATCGCCTTATCGGCAGCCGCCTGAATGGTTTGGAACGGGGCAGACAGACTTCCCGCATTCGTATCCCTTCCTTTTACGGATACATGGTATTCCCTGGCAGACAATTGTCCGCACAAAAGAAATACCGCAATCAAACACACAAATTTCTTTATTTCTTTACATTCTTGTAAGCCTAGAGTTAACACGTCCATGGCAACTTCCAATACTATTTTCTTCATCTTTTAAAACTCATTTGAATTTTACTTTTTGAACTTAACAAATATATGAACTGCCTCTTTTTCACAAAATAGCAAAATACTGTCTTTTCTGTGGATTATTATTTCCTGCCGAGCAAAAGATAAGTAAGTCTCTAAACTGCAACCATCTAAATCTAGAAACTTAGATGGTGTAAATCAGACGGTCATCGTCATCACTTCCAGGTACATCACCCACGTAAAGCAAAACCAGGAAAGTATATGTACGTGCTTCCTTCACCAAGTTGTCATCTGCACTATACTGTGTTTTAAGACTCAATTTGTATTCACCGTTAGTCAATGCCGGAAGCATGAATGTAACTTGCAACGGGTTGTTGTGTATCAACAAAACAACTTTCTTGGCTTTCCCCTCGGCTGGGGTAAGATAAATACCAACCGTCGGGCCGTCACCTACCATCTTGATGTTTGTCCCTGTAATGGGCAGGGCCGGAAGAGGTCAACTGCAAATTCTTCACCCGTCGTTGTATCGACAATATCATTGATAATTGCTCCGACAACAGCCGGACGAGTTTCTACGACGACATACTTCAACGTGTCACGCAACAACTTACCTAGTGTATAAGAAACTCCTAATCTATGGATAACGGAATTGAACGGAGCTTTCTCGCCGTCGAACGCCCCACTGACATTCACCAAATACTGACCGACACCATCCACCACGCTTTTGCCTTCGGCGATGGCATTAACCTTCTCCTGGTCGGCAGGATTCAAAATGTTTACAATGGTTTCTTTGTGATATTCGATACGTTTAACCACAATACGGCCGGGCTATCTAACTGTTATGTAATGAACCTGTAACGACCGGTTTAGCCACATAATCGCCTTTCACTTCCGTGATGGCGTTGTATATAAGTTACACTCAGTTTTATTTTTTCTGCCATGGTATACGAATTTCAAAGATTAAAGTACTTTGCTTGCAAAATAAAAAGCATGCAGACAAATCTTTACAGATAAAATCTGCATGCTTTAGTGAATCAATTCAAATCAAAAACTTATTTCAACGGGTCGAAGGTACCGCCCCACTCGTTGTTCTGCTCCAGTTTCGAATTGCGGTCGAGGTCGTCTTTCTTAATCGGATAGAACCAGTGGTTATTATCCAAGTTAAAACGATACAACGATTTGTCGCCATCCACACATTCGATATAGTCGAAATGGAACAACTTGTTCACTTCGGGGTCGAACATATCTTTCGTCCAATCGAAATTGCCATTTTTAACGATATTGTAATCATCAATCACCAGCCAAAGGGTTGAACGATATTTTATACCATTCAGGATATCGAAACGTTTCCAACGCCGCAAATCGTCCCAACGCTTATTTTCATAAGCAAATTCGATATAACGTTCCGTCATATAGGCTTCACGAATTTCATCCTGAGAAGTAGCAGTAATACCATATTTACCTGTGGTATTTTCTATACCGGCACGCTTACGGACATCATACAACACCTGCAATGCTTCGCCGCTCTTTCCTAATTCATTGGCACATTCGCCATAATTCATCAGCACTTCCGTGAAACGGATTTCAACCCAATCGATCTGGGCTTCATACACTTTATTGTAATTGATGGAATAATCCAATCCTTTACGTTGATAAAAATTAGCACTAGTACCAGTCCCGCTTCCACGCTGATCATAATACAACGAAGTGTATTCACCATTGTTCATCCTCCAAGCATTCCAATATTTCTGACCTCCCGTCAACATATCATCACACGGATATTCAGTTCCCGGACAGAATACCGTAGCATGGAAACGTGGGTCGCGATTATTATAGAAATCATTTACGAATTGTTGGTTATAAGTCTTATCACTCAAACGATTTACATCCAGTTCCAACGGTGTTCCGTCAGCTTTCGGGAAAGCCATCAACAACGGAAGGATAGCTTGGTTCTGCTCAGCCATATCTCTTGTAAGAGGCAACGGACGGATATTCTTCTGATCCAGATAATGATCCGGTCCATAGAACTGGTTCACCATAATCACCTCACAATTTTGCTCGTCATACCAAATATCGGCATATTTACCTTGATACAACCCTTTACCTACACTTTGCAAGAAATCGACAGCCTCCTTATTTGCTTTATAAGCCTGCTCCCAACGAGCTTGATCGTGGCTTGGATTGAACAACGGGCTGGCGTATGCCAATAGAATACGACCTTTTAAAGCCATAGCACATCCCTTATCAATACGTCCATAGTCACTATCCCCCCAAGTGTCAGGCAGTAAAGAAATGGCTTCATCCAAATCCTTCACAATCTGAGCCATACATTCACTGGTGGAGTTACGAGAAACCAATAGGGAATTGATGTCAGATACATCCTGCACTTCCAAAATCAAGGGAACCCCTCCCAGGGTAAAAACCTTTCCCCAATAGTCCCATGCACGCCAAAACAAAGCTTGACCACGCATTTGATTATTTTCTTCCACAGATAAGACAGCAGGGTCAACCGTCTCCAAGTTAGTCAAAAAGAAATTAATCCTATCAATAAATCGATAATCCAATTTTTGACCACTAATATCTACTGAATATTCACCACGCACATACTGGTTCATTTCCGTAGTACCATTCATACCTTCATCCGTATTATTGGCAGCAATCGGCCATCCCGGCATCATGTTACCATAAATATTCGACAGGAATGCACTGATCATTTGAGGATCTTTCCATACTCCATCCGGAGTAATGGAATTTGTATTTTCGTAATCCAGGCTGCATCCATACATAAAGAAAGCACAAAGCATACCTGCTAATAATTTAATTCGTTTCATTATTTACTCCAGATTTAAAATTTAACATCAATACCAAAATTGAATGACCGCATGATCGGATAGGCATTACCATTTTCCAATTCCGGATCATAATATTTAAAGCTACTCCAAACAAAGAGATTTGATCCCGTCACAAAAAGTCGAACATTATCAAACAACTTATTATAGAATTGATTTTTCGGCAAATCATAACTCAATGTAATGTATTTCAAACGCATAAAATTGGTCTTCTTCAGCCAGAACTGGCATTCGTCATCTTTGTATGTTCTCGGTTCATTTGCACTCTTTTGCTTCGGAAGCATCGCATTCGGGTTTTCGGGTGTCCAACTATTATCATACCACTCCGACCACATACGGTTCCACTCCACATTACCAGCCAAATCACGGAATGAACGGTCTTTACCTAATTCGCCGGAGAACATCATGTCCAAACTCAAACCTTTCCAACTACCACCCAAGTTCAAACCATACTGAACAGGGAAGTTCTTGTTACGCAATACAACACGGTCCCAGCTATCTACAACGCCATCGGGTTTGCCATCCGGACCAGAATGGTCTTTATAAACCAGCATACCTAATTCCGGCTTCATACCTTTAAATGAATAATTCGGATGTTCTGCGTTGAAAGCGTCCAACTCTTCTTGTGTACGAATGATACGGTCAAAATCATATCCGATCCAACGAGTTGTGGATGTACCAATAGGAATGTCAATCCATTGAGCATTCTCTGCATAATCTTTGTATTTGATTTCGTTCCAACCATAGGACAGTGTCAAATTACCAAAATAATTGAATTCACGACTATTCCCTCTATATCCCAACTGAAGGTCAATACCTTGTGCATTCATCTTACCGTAGTTTTCGGCAGGCATGTCACGACTAAAGGTAGTCGGCAATGTCGCTTGACGGTTATCTAAAATATCATAAGATTTACGGAACCAATAATCAGCACTCAAACTCCAATGATCCAAAAAGCTCATATCCAAACCTATATTATAATTTAAAGCCTTTTCCCAGGTTAGATTCGGATTGACCACATTACCATAATTCAAACCAACATGTTTAGAAGGATTCTTACCGAAATAAGCACCTTTGATATCATTGTTATCATTCAGCTTTGTTGCTGTATAAGACTCCTGCCATTGCCATCCACCGACAGAATCGTCACCGGTCAGACCGACAGAACCACGTATCTTCATAAATTGAATCCACTTTTTGTTGAAGAAGTTTTCTTCCGACAATACCCAACCTAAAGAACCAGCAGGGAAGAATCCCCAACGCTGAGAAGGAGCGAAGTTCATAGAACCATCTTCACGGAAAGAGAAACCTAACAAATATTTATTGGCATACGAATAACTGAACTGTCCGACATAAGACATACGTCCATTCTTAGCAGAAGCATCACCACCTCCTTCAGTAAACTCACGCGAACTACCTGCCGCCCAAAACTGGTCAGTCTGATAAGTCGGAAATGTTTCTCTTAAACCGTAAACACTATCATTGAAACCTTCAGACCATTCTGTCAACAATACAGCTGCCACATTATGGACATCGTTAAATGTATTAGCGTAATTCAAATAGAAGTTCAATTGCTGTGTGTCTCCCCATTTGGAATCCTTACGCAAATAATCTCTTCCATATTGGCTAGATTTACGAACATTAACAATATCTTCATCACGAGTAGACATAATACGACCATTCGCACCCGAATGTTTTGTTACATACATATCATAATTGGTATAATATCCGTTTACTGTGCTATGAGTCCAAGTCTTATTATATTGGACACTTGCACTCAAGCCTTTCAAGAAAGGCATTTTGTATGTACCCTTTACTGTAAATGTTGGATTCAGTCGTTTATCATGACGATATCCGTCAGCACCCAATACACGGGCACCCACATTCCCTATCCAACCGTAATCCACAAATTTACCACTATCCGTAAACACCGGCTGTTCCGGTTGCCAGATACGCAACTTACCATACGTATCGTATGCCCAATCCGTACCATCACTGGCAATACGACCAATCTTGTCATTTGTCAATGAAAAACCTGTATACAATTCAAAATCATCGGTCACATCAGCCGTCACATTCATACGTATATTATATTTATCGTATGTAAGCGGAGCCAGGAACCCTTCTTGCTTCATATAAGAAGCCGCACCAAAGTAATGAATCCGGTCATTACCTCCCGAGATATTGATATTGTGTGTCTGTGTGGTCGGGTTCTGATACACTTCATCCAACTGGTTGTATCCATACCCGTTATTAATAGACCGTATATGATCAATTTCCTCCTGAGTCCATTTATTAGTAGCTTCAGGGTTAACACGATTGTATATCTCCGCTGTTTGTACACCGTCTGTCAGATCGTAACTCTTTGTACGTGTATCGACAGAGAAACCGTATGAATAGTTGATAGTCGGTTTACCGATCTTACCTTTTTTGGTTGTTACGATAACAACACCACCAGAAGAACGTGATCCGTAAATAGCAGCCGAAGCAGCATCTTTCAATACAGAAATGTCCTCAATTTCATTTGCACTCATCGCATTGAAAGAGGTAGCATCTCTAACGACACCATCAATAACATAAGTTACCGGCTGCGGATTGTACTTTTCCTCCTTCCAGGAAGAAACAGTACGGATCTTCAAACTCGGGTTCGTTCCAGGAAGTCCATTTTTAGAGGAAATATTGACACCAGCCATTTTTCCTGCCAACAAATTCGCGGCTGAGGCAGTAGGAATGGTTGTGAGGTTTTCTTCCATCTTCATATTAGAGACAGCTCCTGTCAACGATGTTTTTTTCTGTGTCAAATAACCGACAACAACCACTTCATCCAATAACTCTGTATCATTTGCCATCGTTATCTTAAGTGAATTTTTCCCTTTTACCGGAATCTCCATATTTTTAAAACCGACAAAAGAGACAAGTAAAGTCGCATTATCATTTACATTTAAAGAAAACTTCCCATCAATATCAGAAATTGTTCCATTATCTGTGGTTCCTTTCTCTAAAATATTAGCACCAATTACCGGTTCACCATTCGGATCAACGATCATACCGGAAATCATTTTTTTGTTTTGGTCTACAGCCGAAGCAATAGTAGATGTTACTTTCGGTTTGTAAATAGATATCGTCTTGTTTTCAATATCATACTTAACGTCCATTCCCTTAAAAACATCGGACAAAACTTGGTTTAAAGTTTCATCAGTTACATTTACCGTAACCTTTTGTTTGATATTAATATCATTATTACGTACCAGGATTGAATAACCTGTTTGTCGTTCTATGTCATCAAGAACTTTACTAATAGGGGCATTTTTGTGATTTACTGTAATTTTCACGCTTTGTAATGCCGTATTGGCATATACAGAAGTAGATATTACGCCCATCGCCAAAAATAAACCCAATTGTTTGATTGAGAAATACTTTCTTTTCATACTTTTGTAACGATTTCGTTAGTTAACAACTAATTAATTCAAAAAAATCATCTAATGAATCGGAGAGAAGTGCCAACTATCTCCGATTCTTTTTTTAACTGGTGTTTTCCATAAATTCTCTTTTAAAGTTAAACATCCTATTTTAATCGCAGTTTTATCTATCCTTTAACATTATTACGCTTCCACTCTGTTCGAAACGATATTTCTTATCCACGTCAATAAAATTAAACACTTCCTGAAGTGACATTGTCAGATTAATACTTCCTGTAAAGTATTCATTTGTAACCTTTTTACTCTCTACATGGATCTTTATATTATATTTCCGCTCTATATCTTTCAATATATCAAGGAAAGAAGCATTCACAAAACTCAACCGCCCCGTCGTCCATAAAGATGATTTATGCGACTCAGTCGTTTCGCTGTACAAGGCACCCGTTTCACGATTATATATCGCTTTTTCATCCGGTTTCAAACGGACTTGTTTATTATTAGCCAATACATCTACCCCACCATTGATCAGTGCCACTTCTGTCTCCGAGTCTTCCGGATACGAACGAAGATTAAATGTCGTTCCGGTCACTTTCACCTGCATACCACCTGCATAGACTTGAAAAACTTTTTCGACATTTTTCGCCACTTCAAAATAGCCCTCACCTACCAAATAGACATTTCGCTCTTTCTTCCCGTATGATAACGGATACTTCAAGACAGAGCCGGAATTAAGGACTACCGTTGAACCGTCAGGAAGAACCACTTTGGTTTGCGAACCCAGAGGAACCGTCATTTCATTATATAGCTGTTCGCCTGATTCATCCAATTCATTGTATGTAAAAATAGAACCGATGGAAACAGAAACCATCAATAGAAGGACTGCAGCAACGTTTCGTACATAGATAAACCACCGGCGCCGTAAAGTAGCTCCGGACGTTATATGCAACCTTTCTTTCAAATGGGTATATTGGGTTTCTTTCTGAGATTCAAAGGCTGGAACATGAAGAAGCGCGTACAACTTTACCATTTCGTTGTACCGCTCTCTGTATAAATCAGACTCCTCTACCAAAGCGAACAAAGATACTTTCTCCTTGTCCGTTATGGAACCTGAAATATAGTTACTCATTAGTTCCTCAAATAATATATCTTTATCTTGCATATACTGCTAAATTTTCCGGTTGTTTAGAATTAATACACATCTCAACCGGAAAACATTTAGATAAAATCAAACTTTTTTGAATTTAATATAAGAAAAGAAATAGAAGATGTTTTAATGCCGGTTTTAAACGATCTGTCGCGTTCTTTAACTGAACACGTACCGTACTGACAGTCAAACCCATATCATGGGCTATAACATCAACCTCCTTGCCGGCATAAAAATACTCCTCAAAGACTTGCCGGCATTTCAAAGGTAATCGATTTACTGCCGAACGTATCTCTTCTTCCGTCTGGCGCATTTCTACATATTGCAGCGGAACCGGTGTCGATTGGATATAATTTTCCTGAAAAGCTAACATTTGGTCTTTGTGCTCATCCAAAACATTTTGCTGAGCTCTTTGCATGCGTATGTAATTGAGACACCCATTTTGGACAGAACGGACCAGATAATAATGTATAGGATACGATAAGGTTTCTCTCTTATTCCATATATTGACAAAAACATCATCTACAATTTCAGCGCTACAGCTTTTGTCTAACAGATAGCATAAAGCAACAGCATTCAAATAGCTATAATAAGCACTATACAACCCGGAAAAAGCTTTTTCCGAGCCGTTTCTGATCTGCTCTATTACCTCCTTATTTATATGGTTTATATTCATAAAACGTTCATGCTGCTTTTTCCAATAAATATTAGTTCATGAAGAACTATGTCCGCTTCTGTTTTGTACACAAATAAGAATCAGCACCTTCATCTTTTTATAAAAAATCTCACATTATCTTCCTCATTGCATCATCCTTTGATTTCGATAAGAATAGTACGCTAACTATTCCATAGTTCTTCATGAACTAGTTCTTTTTGGGGATTAAATCTCCGCTTTATGCAGCAAATATAATATTTATTCACTCCTTTTGAACAGAATTCACCAAATAAAAACAAAAGGGAAGCTTTCTCACGAAAACCTCCCTTCTTTTTGGTGTGTCTATCAATTATGTTGTAAAAAGGATCTGTATCCTTGTGTAAATAATATTACAAAGTAATCGGTGTTCCATGATAGAAATCCAAAATCTTGGCACGGAAAATAAAGTTATATTTCGCCTGTGTCTGTTCAGCCAGGCTCTGCGCATACTTGGTCTTTGCCTCGCTGTACTCAAAAACAGTACTTTTTCCGGCTCCATAACGATCCTCTGCATAAGAGAAAGCTATTTTGCTGGCATCGACCGACTTGTCGGACGATACATATTTTTCCTGTGCAGCCGTGGCATTGTAATAAGCCTGCTGGATTTCCTTATAAAGTGTCTTTTTCGTGTTCTCCATCAGCAACTCGCGATTGTGGATAGCGATACGGGCAGAACGAACACTGTTACGCACCTGGAAACGATTGAAGATCGGAATGCTCAAACTGAAACCGATCGATTTCTGTCCGTTATTCTTCAACTGGTCACTAAACGGAGCATTATTATAATCTCCATCACCGAAGTTATGATAGTAACCGTTGCTGTAACCTGCACTGAAATTCAGTTTGGGATAATAACCGGCCTGAGCCACCTTCAGCATTTTCTTCTGGCTTTCGAGCAGGTATTCCTGTTCCTTGACCTGCGGTTTAACACCGACTGCATAGTCGTACACCTGATCCGGCGGGATAATGCTGCTCATATATTGTTCAACCGCATCACCTGTTTCAGGCTCAAGCACGTCGAAATTTTCACCATCACGTTCCAGTTCGAGCGCTTGAGTCAAATCGAGCAATGCCAGCTTTACGTTGTTTCTCGATTCGGTCAGTGTAACCTCGTCTTTTGCCAGCTGCGCTTTCATATCATACAATTGTGACTCCGGGACTTTTCCCGCATTATAAAGCGCCTCCGTCTTTGTTACCTGCTCCGAACTGAGTGCCACCTGCAATTCGGCAATTTTCAACATTTCTTTATTATAAAGAACTTGCAAATAATAGGAAGCCACATTTATAGAAAGGTCTTCCTTCGCTTTATTCAGTGTCTCGATAGATGCTTTCAAGTCCAGCTTGCGCGCTGCAATATCGTTAGGGATCTTGAAACCATCGAATATAGGCATACTCAACTGAATAGAAGCAGAGGTATTTGCCGAGTTACGGTCTACGATCAAACCGTCCTTCGATTCCGAACGACCGAAACCAAAGTTTTCATTGATACTGGCATTCAGGTTGGGCAACCAGCTATATTTGCTGGTATGCAAGGTCACCTCCTGATTCTGCCGCTCCAGTTCTTTCTGCTTCAGATCTATATTATTTTCAATAGCGTAACGGATACATTCCTCCAGCGACCATTGTTTTGGCGCCTCCTGTGCTCCCGCCGGGAGACAGAAAAGGAAAGAAGCCAACGCTATAGATGATATTACTTGTTTCATAGCTTATTCGTTTAAATTTTATTTCTTATTCGGAGCAACAATACCGCCACGAATCTTATCATTTTCAGCCAAACCATCCTTCACTTCAATCTTGATACCGTCAGACAAGCCGACTGTTACAGGACGTTTCTCGAACAGTTGTTCCGGCTTCTCCTGCGTCACGATCTGCACGAAAGTAGAATCGCCGCTGAACTCTACGCAACTTTCAGGAATAGTAATTACATCTGTCGCACGTTTCAGCACAATCTCGGCATTGGCACTGTAACCGGCACGGATAAAGGCATCTTCCGGCATCTGTACGGCAGCTTTAATTTCGAACATCACGGCACCGTTTTCTTCCACACCTTTCGGAGCTACGTATTCCAATACGGCATCGAACGTACGGCTATCCAGCGCACCGACAGTCAATTTAATCGGCATTCCTTCATGGATACGACCCACTTCCGTTTCATCCACTTTTCCACGAAAGATCATATTATTCATATCGGCTACAGAAGCAATCGTCGTACCGTCGTTGAAGGTATTCGACTGAATCACGGAGTTACCCACCTTGATAGGAACATCCAGAATCATACCGGTGATAGTAGAGCGAACCTGCGTCGTACTGGATGCTGCAGACCTGCGGGAAATACCTTCACGGATAATCTCCAATGCATCCTGTGCATTCTCAGCTTCTTCCTGTGCTTTTTTATAGTTGGACAAAGATGTTTCATAATCTTCTTTCGCGATAACTCCCTGCTTATGCAGTTCTTCATCCCGTTTATAGGTAGCTGTAATCTGTTCCAGGTTGATCTTAGCCACACGCACACGCGATTCGGCACTGTTTAACTGAACCATTTCCGGGATCACCTTGATTCTTGCAATAATCTCGCCTTCTTTCACCATCTGACCGGCTTCTTTCAGCAGTTCGGAAATAATACCCGACATCTGAGGTTTGATAAGAACTTCGTCGCGAGGTTCCACCTTTCCGGTCGCTACGGTTTTCGTTTCCACGGAGTCGCGCTTAGGCGTTACTACTTCATAAACAGTAATAACAGGTTGTGATTTTTTCCACAAGAAGTAGAAAGTGCCGATCACGGCGGCTCCCACCAATACTAAAAAGATGATTCGCAGGACTTTCTTTACGATACGATTCTTCATGATTATATAGTTTATTTTAATTGACAAATGATAGTATGTTATTCTTCTCTGATTGCATCAATAGCTTTGATCTGCATGGCTCGCCAGGCGGGAATCAATCCAGCCATCAAGCCACTGATAAGTAACACGAATGTAGCGACAACTGCTGTTCCGATATGAATCTCCGGGTTACTGAAGAAAGTGCCGTTATTAGCCTCTTGCCCGCTGCTTGCCAGCATTCTGTTCACCACATCGAGCAGGAATACCCCGCAACTCAGCCCCATTAATCCGGCCAAAGCCGTAAGCAACAAGCTCTCGCTCATGATCTGGGAAATGATATCGAACGGTTTGGCACCGATAGCACGTCGTACACCGATCTCGCGGGTTCGTTCCCGGACAGTCACCATCATAATATTACTAACTCCGATGATACCGGCCAACAGCGTTCCCATCCCTACCAGCCATACAAGAATATTGATTCCGGTAAAAAGCATATCGAATGTCTCGAACTGCTTGGCTATCGTAAAACTGCTAACAGCCTGCGGGTCGGTCGGTGAAATCTCGTTCTGCATTTTCAGCACCATCGTGATATCATCCACCATCTCCTGACAATTATACCCGTCCTCTGCCGTAGCACACAGGAACCAGAACTTATCACCCTGGTTAGCCACCTGCTGCAAAGTTGTAAAAGGAGTCATAATACTCTCTTCCGTACGTCCGCCAATCTGTACGCGCGGTTTGGGTTTTACCACACCGACCACCTGATAATAAATACCGTTCACGCGGATATACTCGCCAATCGGATCTTCACCCGGAGAAAATAATACTTCGCGGACAATACTTCCGATCACACAGACCTTACGTTTTTCCAACACATCTATCTCATTCAGCAAGCGGCCTTCCAGCACATGCTGCGTTTCAATCTGAAAATATTCTGAGTGCACGCCACGTACATTATATGTACCTGCCTTCTGGCCTCTCACCACATTATTTTGTCCGCCCCACGACATGGCCATCGGCGAAAGGTAGCGAACACCTTTCACACGCTGACGGATCGTTTCCAGGTCGCGGTTACGCATCTGCCAATAACGCCCTTTCTTATATCCTTTATACGCTTCACCGGTACGTTCGGAAAAGAAGAAAGCAGAGTTTGTTGCAAAACCGTCTACTCCCATCAATACTCCATTCTTAAACCCTGTACCGGAACCCAGCAGGATAACGAGCATCAAAATTCCCCAGAACACACCGAACCCGGTCAGAAAACTTCTGGTCTTGTTGCGGGTGATTGTCACCCATATCTCCACCCAACGGTCTATATCGAACATATCTTTCTGTTTTTATTCGTTTCTCATGGCCTCGATAGCCGTAATTTTCACTGCCTTACGTGCCGGGAAATAACCAGCCAACACACCCGCTGCGATAATCAAAAGGGTAGCAGACAAGGCGACACTCAGACTTACCGTCGGATTCAGGAATATACTCATATCATCATTCGAAGAGGCTTGTCCCATACTGTTACTCTCCATTACGGCATTGATGGCTTCCGTCAGTCCTACCCCGGTTATCATTCCAATGTAGCCGAACACTGCCGTTATCAAGATAGACTCCACGATGATCAGTTTCAGGATGGAGAACGGAGTAGCACCGATCGCTTTACGGATACCGAACTCACGGGTTCTTTCCCTTACGGTTATCAACATGATATTACTCACTCCCACGATGCCGGCAGCCAGCGTTCCGATACCGATAATCCAGATAAACAAGGTAATACCGTTCAACATACCGTTAAACATGGCAAAATCTTCAATCGTACTCCACATACCGATCGCCCGCAAATCTTCCGGATCAAAATAGTGTCGTTTACCCATCTGCTGACGGAAACGTTTCTCAAAGGCTTCATATTCTTCTTTGGTGCTGACACCATCCAGGGAGAAGATAATATTATCCAGGCCATAGCCCGAACGATACAGCTGCTGTGCAGTAGAAAAAGGAATATAGGCCGGTGCATTGTTATTATTATCCTCATCCGTATAGATTCCGATTACCTGATAAGCAATATCACTGGCATTTATATATTTACCTAACGGGTCCTCTCCCCTGAAAAGGACTTCTTTCATTCGCGGACTAATAACGATCACCTTTCTCTTTTGCAGGACATCCACTTCATTAATAAAACGTCCGTTGCCTACCGTCATCGTGATCTTGTCGATTATAGCCTTGTCCGGATGGACTCCCTGCAACGAATAAGTATTATATTCCTCTTTATATGAAAGTGTATCGCTTTGATAGAGAATACCCGATACCAGGTTTACTTCCGGATTCTGTTGTTTCAGTGCCACCAGATCGTCGTCTTTATACTTGATCCGTCGGTTCGTCTGCATTCCCTTATAAGGTTTACTGGCAAAGCGGGGCCATGTCTCCACACGGTTTCCCGCCCAACGGTCGAAGTTTTTCATGATGCCGTTTTTCATCCCGTTACCAGCTCCCAGCAGGACGATCAGCATAAAAATCCCCCATGCTACGGAAAAGCCGGTGAGGAATGTACGGAGCTTGTTCTTTTTGATCGTACTCCATATCTCGCGGAAATTATCAAAGTCGAACATATCCTTTTCCTCTTTCTATGTTTTCTATCAGACCATCCTTGACACGGATGATCTTTTCTGTTGCATCGGCTACGGATTGTTCGTGGGTAACGATCACCATAGTCATGCCTTCTTTATTCACATTGCGAAGCAGTTCCATTACCTCGACCGTAGTCTTACTGTCGAGTGCACCGGTCGGCTCGTCGGCCAGGATCACCTGTGGTTTGGCAATCAGGGCACGGGCAATAGCAACACGCTGCTTCTGTCCGCCGGACATTTCACTCGGCATATGCTCCGCCCAGTCTCTCAGACCGACCATATCCAGATACTCCATTGCCATGGCATTTCTTTTTTTGCGGTTCATTCCCTGATAATACAAAGGAAGAGCCACATTCTCCATCGCATTCTTAAAGGAGATCAGGTTAAATGACTGGAAGATAAAACCGATCATCTGGTTACGAAGTTCAGCTGCACGGGTTTCGCTCAGGTTCTGAATCAATTGTCCGTTCAAATGATAAGTACCGGTATCATAAGTATCTAATATTCCCAGTATGTTCAACAGTGTCGATTTCCCCGATCCGGAAGCTCCCATGATCGAAACCATCTCCCCCTTTTCTATCTCCAGGTCTATACCTTTCAAGACATGCAACGGAGCACCATTGAAATACGTTTTGTTAATTCCTTTCAGCTGAATCATAATATCTGTCATTTCTTTTTATTATTAGACGTACACATTGCCAAAAATGTTACATGTTTAAGGAACTTTTTTATTCTCTGACGGAACAAATGTATATTTATATAAGATACCTTGTATCGCAAGGTACTAATAATTACATTATATTAACTATCTATTTATAATCCGGTAAACACATTCTATCACAAAACACTTACAAAATAAACGGATTTTTCTTATTTTCACTGCATCTACTTAATTTTTATTATATTTTAAAAACATCCCATCCAAATCAAGCATTGTTGCTGTTGATTTCATATTTTGTCCACAAAGTAATTGCCTTTCGATAGCTGTCGAAAGGCTTGTTCATTGCTATCAAAAGACCTTACCATAGCTATCGAAAGGCCTTACCATAGCTATCGAAAGGCAAACTGTTTGAGATAAAAAATATAAATCATCCGATCCTTTTGTATATTTGTACCGCAGAAAGCAACTTAATCACAGGATATCATGTTTTATTTACATGAAAACAAAAGAAAACAGTATGAGGCTTACTTATATTTATCACAGCGGCTTTGCCATCGAAGCAGACGGATATGCCATCCTGATCGATTATTTTAAAGATTCGGGAGAAACTCCGGATACGGGATTCGTACACGACGAACTGCTTCATCGCACAGGTACATTATATATACTGTCCTCCCATTTCCATCCGGATCATTTCAATCCGGAGATATTGAAATGGAAAGAGATAAAACCGGATATCCAATATATTTTCTCTAAAGATATCCTGAAACGGCGACGTGCAAAAGCCGAAGACGCCACTTATCTGAAAAAGGGAGATGTTTTTGAAGATGAACATGTCCGCATCCAAGCATTCGGCTCGACCGATGTCGGTATTTCTTTCCTGATCGAGGCTGAAGGCAAACAGCTGTTTCATGCCGGCGACCTCAACAACTGGCATTGGAAAGACGAATCCACCCCACAGGAAGTGGCAAAGGCAGAAGGCGATTACTTGCACGAACTGACAACATTAGCTCAAACAACGCAACATTTACATCTTGCCATGTTCCCCGTCGATCCGCGTATCGGCACAGACTTTATGCGGGGAGCCCGACAGTTTGTCGACCGGATCAAGACAGACGTTTTAGTCCCCATGCACTTTTGGGAACGTCCTGCCGAAGTGGTCGCTTTCGGCCCTTATGCAGAGTCGAAAGGATGTCGTTATATCTTGTTGTCCGTCCCCGGAGAAGGCACTGATTTTTAATTTATAAAGAAAACAATTATGGAAATTAAAAGTAGATTTGATCATTTCAACATCAATGTTCTCGACCTGGAAAGAAGCATCGCTTTCTACAACAAAGCACTGGGGCTGAAAGAGCATCACCGCAAAGAAGCGAAAGACGGCTCCTTCATCCTTGTTTACCTGACAGACGATCAGACCGGTTTCCTACTGGAACTGACCTGGCTAAGAGACCGCAACGAACCATACGAACTGGGAGATAACGAAAGCCATCTCTGTTTCCGCGTGGCGGGTGATTATGATGAAGTCCGCAAATTCCACAAGGAAATGGACTGCGTATGTTACGAGAACACCGACATGGGCTTGTATTTCATCAACGACCCGGATGATTACTGGATCGAAATATTACCAGCCAAATAAAGCAGTAAATATCAAAACCAAAATTGTATCAGCTTTTTACCGGCAATACAATTTTGGTTAACCGGTCGTCGTAAGATTCTTCCTTTTTACGGTAATAGAACTCATAGGCAGTACCTTCCGGCTCATACCCTTTCATCATCATCCAGGAAGTCATCTCGCCATACAAATAATCCATCTCGTCGTAATCGCCTCTGAACAGGCAATGAACCACTTTCGATGACGGAATAACCCGGGGCTGTACACCCTCATTCCCTTCCATCATACAAGATACGGGGAAACAAATCTCTACATCCAGGTCATGCAGATCCATGTTCATAAAATCGTAGTAAATGATAAAAGGCACATCGGTCATATATATGCCTGTTTTTCGTAAAATCCGCAACGCATCCTCGCGTTTCCTGGCAAACATCTCTTCTAATTCTTTGTAACCGACTTTTATGCGGGCTGATAAAACAGGTTGTTCCGCCCGGACCATAAGCCGTATGTCTGAAACCTGTGGCATAGTGTTATTCATTAAAGGGTTAAGAATTTACCAAATATAAAACAAATCCCGAAAAAACCACTATAGAAAGAGGAGAAAAAGCTGAAAATGACACATTTTGATCAGGTAACAAACTAAAGTTACATTTATTGCCAAAACTGAAAACTGAAACAATTCAGCATTTTTTTGAAGAAAATCATTGCAGCTAAACAGATTCCTCTTATATTTGCTTTCCAGAAACGCTCATTATTAATCATAAATATAAAATCATGGAGAAGCCTTATGTAGTAGGTATTGATATAGGCGGTACCAATACTGTTTTTGGAGTAGTAGACGCAAGAGGTACAATCTTGTACAGTGGATCAATCAAAACAGGTAAATATAACGACATAGATGATTATGTTGCCGAACTCGGACAAGGTTTGTTATTAGTGATCGACCAGGCCGGCGGTCCCGACAAAATCAAAGGTGTAGGTGTAGGAGCTCCCAATGGTAACTTCTTCAACGGCTGTATTGAATTTGCTCCGAACCTTCCATGGAAAGGAAAAATTCCTTTGGCTCAGTTGATCAGCGAACAGATCGGCGGTATTCCTGTAGCACTGACAAACGATGCGAACGCTGCAGCAATCGGTGAAATGACTTATGGTGCAGCGCGCGGTCTGAAAGATTTTATCGTGATCACACTGGGAACAGGCGTTGGCAGCGGTATTGTTATCGGTGGTAACCTGGTTTACGGACATGACGGATTTGCCGGTGAGTTAGGACACGTAATTATGCGTCGTAACAACGGTCGTCCTTGCGGTTGCGGTCGCCAGGGATGTCTGGAAACCTATGCATCTGCGACAGGTGTGGCTCGTACAGCACGCGAATATCTGGAAATCCGTAAAGACGACAGCTTGCTGCGTGAATTGGATCCGGATGAAATCACTTCAAAAGATGTATATGATGCAGCGATGAAGAATGATAAACTGGCTCAGGAAATCTTCGAATTTACAGGAAATATCCTGGGTGAAGCTTTTGCCGATGCTGTTGCATTCTCCAGTCCGGAAGCTATCATCTTGTTCGGCGGTCTGACTAAGGCGGGCGATCTGATCATGAATCCGATCAAACGTTCTATGGAAAAGAACATGCTGAAAGTGTATGAAGGTAAAACAAAACTTCTTTTCTCTCAATTGAAAGAAAGCGATGCAGCTGTATTAGGCGCAAGTGCTTTGGGTTGGGAAGTGAAAGAGTAATCGTATTTCACAGGGGATTTTCCCCGGATCAAGGGCGGCCTAAAGCCGCCCTTATTCATTTGTATACATTATATATTAGTCAATTCTATGAGTCATCCTTTACATCAGTTCGTTTATTGCCCCAAATGTGGTGCTAAAACTTTCGTCGAACGTAACGAGAAAGCTAAACAATGTACGACGTGCGGTTTCGTATACTATTTCAACCCGTCATCGGCTGTAGCCTGTTTTATTCGTAATGCGGCAGGTGAGATCTTATTGGTACGCCGTGCCAAAGACCCGGCGAAAGGGACGCTCGATTTACCGGGAGGATTTGTCGATATGCATGAATCGGCAGAAGAAGCAGCACATCGTGAGGTGAAAGAAGAGACAGGACTGGATATAACCGAATGCCGCTATCTGTTTTCTATTCCTAATTTGTATATGTATAGCGGTTTCGAAGTACATACGGTGGATATGTTTTTTGAATGTCTCGTGGATAATTTCAACGGTGCCCACGCAGAAGATGATGCTGCCGAAGTCGTTATCCTGAAAAAAGAAGAGCTAAATGCAGATGATTTCGGTCTGATGTCGATAAAGAAAGGGATCGAAATCTATAGAAAAAATAATAACTAATCGGTAAGTACCAATTTATGACAATCAGGAGCGGGATAAAAGTCCGCTCTTTTTTATTTTTAATACAAACAGAAGTATTACTGGGTAAAATAAATTAATAGATAGTAAAAATTGAAGAAAAACAAGGAGATTTGGTAGAAATATCGCCTAAGTTCTGAAAGAACTCAATACTTAATACTTGCCACAAATGTATATCTTTTTTATTTCACATTGTTATTTTTCGTCAATATTTATTTCATAAAAGACCATTTTTAACATTCTAGCCTAAAACAAAATAGATCGCCCTGGTGTTATCAAACAACAAATCTTAGACCATGATTTTATTCATATTGTATATTTAAAGTACAAAAACATCCATTTAATTCTAGAAATTCAATCAGAACTATCATTCACACAATATTTGTTAATCAAGTATTTCCAAGTGATTCTGAATAGAAGTAGCTTGCTTTTCTATATTCATATTTTTTATCACTTAAAATAAGTAAACTCTTCTTGATTATCAATAACCTTTAGCCTTTCTAAAGCCTAAGTTCTTTCAGAACTAAGATCAAAGATCAATAAACGTCAAAATCTAAAGGACCTTTACTAACACTAGTATTATCATCAATAACATCATTTATTATGTTGAAACACTTCAAACAAGTCAGCTTACTCCTCGCCGCAGGAGCCATGGTACTGCCGATCAGTGCATATGCTGATTTAGCGCCAGAGAAGCTAGAAACCGCGATTTCCCAACAAAACGGGAAAGTGACAGGTGTTGTAGAAGATGATTTCGGTCCTGTTGCCGGAGCATCAGTAGTGATCAAAGGAACCACAAACGGTAATATTACCGACATGGATGGTAACTTTAGCCTTGAAGGAGTTAAAAACGGAGACGTTATCCAGATTTCCTTTATCGGATACGCGACTCAGGAAATTACCTACACAGGCCAGACTTCCTTGAACATCAAATTAGCCGAAGACAGCCAGAAACTCGATGAAGTAGTCGTAACAGCTTTGGGTATCAAAAAAGATGCCAAAAAATTGGGTTACGCTGTAAGTAACGTTTCTTCTGAAGAATTGACAAGAACCGGCGGTTCGAACCTCGCTTCAGGACTTTACGGTAAGGCAACCGGTGTACGTATCCAGGCTGCTCCCGGTGGTGGAACATCTGCTGTATCTATTTCCGTCCGTGGTCTTTCTTCTATCACAGGTAACACACAGCCTTTGATCATCATGGACGGTGTTCCTCTCCACAACGGTAACACCAACAACGACGGCTATTGGGGTAACCAACGTATCAATTCCAACGGTATGGTCGATATCAACCCCGAAGACATTGAGAACATCTCTATCTTGAAAGGTGCTGCCGCTTCTGCTCTGTACGGCTCGGAAGCTGCCAACGGTGTTGTGATGATCACGACCAAAAAGGCTAAAGCCGGTACAGGTACACGCGTAGACTTCAGTGCCAACGTAAGTTTCGATAAAGTAGCTTACATGCCTGAGATTCAGAAAGAATACGGTCCCGGTTATGATAACTCTGAATTAGGTAACAGCAGCCAGGAAGCTTTGACCGGTTTCCGCCAATTACGTGTCGACCGCAACGGTAACCCTATTACTACGACTAACCGCGAAACGTACTATTCATGGGGTGCTAAATACGATCCGAGTAAGATGGTAACCTATTTTGACGGTACACAGCGGGCATATGAACCGATCGATCACAACCAGTGGGCAGATATCTTCCGTACAGGTATCAACCAAACATATAACCTGTCATTGACCAATAGCAATGAACGCAACAATGTACGTTTCTCGTACACCTATACTGATGCGAAGGCCATGCAGCTTAACTCTAACAATCATAAGCACAATTTCAACCTGAACGGTACATTCGATGTTACTAATACAATCAAGTTGAACTATACGGCTACTTATCAGAACCAATATATCAAGAACCGCCCATATCGCATCAGCCGTTTGACTAACAATTTTAGCGGTATGTTCGGTGGTTTCACCGATGTCGCTTACATGCGTGACCATACAGTAACTAGTTTCGGGTATAAGAACAGTTATTCTGCCAACAACGGCGGAACAAGCGATACCTTAACACCGGACGAACAGTTCCTTTACTCACCGATGGGGTCTACAGCGCTGATTGACGAATACTTCTGGAACATCATGGGTAAGGAACAGTTAGAAGATCATCAACGTTTCATTGGTTCTATCAACCCAACCTGGGAGATTATCCCCGGATTGACATTGAGTGGACGTGTAGCTGCTGATCTGACAGTCGACAAGATTGAAAACAAAGAGTATTCAGATAACTCACATATTTTCTCTACCAACGGTCAATTTAGTGACAAATACGGATTGAAAAACAGTCAATACCAAATTGTTTATAGCGACGTTATGTTAATGTATGACAAAACATTCAACGAACTCCATAACATAACAGCTAACCTGGGTTGGACAGCACGCCAAGAATCCTACTATCTGTCAGATGTAAGCACCAATCAAGGCTTGACACCGGAAAACTGGTTTAACCTGAACGCCTCCGTTGGTACAAAGAATGCAAGCATGACCAAACAGGAGTTACTTAAAACAGGTGCTTTCCTGACAGCCAGCTACGGTTATAACGGATGGGGTTTTGTGGAAGGTTCTATCCGTCAGGAAAAGACATCTACCTTGAAAAAGGGCAACAACTCTTTCTGGTATCCTTCTGCCAGTGTCAGTGTGCTCTATACAGAGTTGCTGAAAGATCAAATGCCGACTTGGTGGAACTATGGAAAGGTACGTGCCTCTTACGGTATTGTAGGTAACGCCCCCGAACTCTATCTTGCTAACCTGGCTTTCAGTCAAGAATCTTTGATGAGATCATCCAACTATATTTATAATACCGTACCAACAAGTATTGGTAACGAAGATATCAAACCGGAAACCAAGTATGAATTTGAAATCGGTTTGGAAAACAAATTCTTCGGTAACCGCTTGGGGATGGAGTTCAACTTCTATAGCAATACTATCAAGGATCAGATTCTTGCAACAACCAGTGCTGCATCAATGGGTGCACAAAGTATGTTGATGAATGTCGGTGAGTTAAGCAACAAAGGTGTTGAATTAAGCGTATACGGCACTCCCTTTGAAAACAAGGATTGGAAGTGGGATTTGCGTGCAAATGTAGCATGGAACAAAAACACCGTAAAAAAACTGGCCGAAGGTCTGGATGTATTAACCCATACAAACATCGACGGTGGAGCCGCTATTCTTGAATCACACGTTGGCGAATCTATGGGTGACTGGTATACTTATACCTATAAAACCGACGAAAACGGTAACTATATTGTAGGTAGCAACGGTTTGTATATGACTGACACATCGGAACGTCACAAAGTTGGTAACGCTATGCCGAAAGTAACCGGAGGTTTCGGTACAAGTTTAAGCTACAAGAACTTCACATTAGACATGGCATTCGACTTTCGCTTCGGTGGTGATGTATTGAACACTCCCTGGCAGTATATGATGGCAGTTGGAAATATAACCGATGCAGTAGGTGTTCGTGACCATTCAACCGGAGGTCTTTTCTACTACAGCGATACAGAAAAGATGGAAAACAAAGGATCTATCCATGTACTCAATCCAAGTGAAGTAGGCAACTACAATCGAGGTGAAACAATGGTTAACGGCCACTATGTTTGGGACAATGGTTTAATACTTCCGGGCGTGAAAGAAGACGGAACACCGAACGATATCGTTGTGACTCAAATGGAAGCAAACAACAATATGTATGGTTGGGGAACAGGTCCCAGCATGAGTTATCAGGATGCTATCCAGAAAAACAGCTACATCAAATGTCGCGAAATCAGTCTAGGTTACACTTTACCGGCAGAATTGACTAGAAAGTTTGCCTGCAACAACCTGATGGTTTCCGGTTTCGTACGTAACCCGTTCTATGTATATCGCACAATGAAACTGTTCGACGCTGAAGCGACAGACGGAACAAACTGGATCTACCAGGCACAAATCGGCGGTTCTACTGCCAGTGCACGTACATTCGGTTTCTCAGTACGCGCAAGCTTCTAACTTACTATTTACTAAATCAGATTAAAAAGAAGAATTTATGAAAAAGATATTTTCATTGTTAATAGGAGGAATCGCACTGATATCGCTCGCTTCATCATGTGCCGATTCAGCGTATGATGACAAGTATGCTGATCCCTCCAAGACAGAAACAGTAGGCGTTCCTCAGGTATTTACCGGTCTAATGTTCAAAGGTAATACATGGATGAACCCGATTTACTATCGTCATTGGATACAATCTACCACATCCGGTCTTTTCTCCGGTATTATCGGTACCAACAATGCACGCGGTCGCTATATGGGTTCTGGAGAAGGTCGCTACGACGATCGTTGGAAAAACTTCTATGACATGGTAACCCAGCTGCGTTTGCTGGAATATACCTATGAAAATCTTCCCGAGGTTGAAAAACCATCGAACTTGGTATTCTATTATTTGGGTCGTACGTTGGTTGAATCACAGTTGCATGAAATGTTGTCGGTATTCGGTGATGTTCCCTACACCGGTGCCGGAACTCTTTGGAGAGACGGTGACTACAATGAGGCTAAAAAGAAGTGCGTTTACGACGACGATGTAGAACTGTACAAGCAGATTCTTACCAACTTGAAAGAGGTAGGCGACTATTTCGACCACGGCAATGTGGATCAGAAAGGATTAAATGCATTAAGCCGCCAAGATTATACAATCGCAGCTGGTGATGCTACTATGTGGCAGAAATACGTAAACTCGCTCCGTCTGCGTATTGCCCTTCATTTGTCAACCTCCGGTGATTGCGTAGCGGAAGCTCATGCCGCCATTGCTGAAATCCTGAACAATCCAGGCAAATATCCGCTGATTGACAACAATAAGGAAAATATGGGAGTGACACCCGACACCCAAAAAGATGACTTCAACTTTGGTAAGTCACTGTCGCAAGCACTTCGTTCAAGTGGCATGGCTGCTTGTTCACAAGCAGTTCTGGATGCTATGAATGTACCAGCAAACGGTCTACCCAATGACCAGACTGACCCACGTTTGGAAGTAATGTACGACTGTAACCCAGAGGGCGAATATATCGCTTACGATGTCATGATGACCGATGCAGAAATATCTAACTTGATAGATCAAAAGCATCAGGAATATGTACAGAAAGGCATGCCAGATGCCAACTATTTCTGTGAAATTGACTCTATCGCAGCTGCCGGCTGGAAAGAGTATCAGGGAAATGAAAACATATTCGGTTTATGGTTGAGCGCAGCAGAGGTTAGCCTCAGCAAGGCAGAAGCCTATTTGATGGGTTATGGTGTAGCAGCTGACGTCAACAAGGCGAAAACTCACTTCGTAGAAGGTGTGAAACTGTCTACTGAATATTACTGGGATATGAAGGAAACAAGTTCGCTTTATAAGCCAGGCAACGATAGCTACAGAGGATTCCGTCCATTGGTTAGACCGACAGATGATGAAATCACAGCATACGCTGAAAATATCTGGAAACCGACACAGGAAGCTGTCTGCACTCAGCTATGGTTAAACTTCGGTTTCTTGAACAAGCTGGAAGCCTGGAATGTGACACGTCGTACCGGTTATCCTGTTGTTGGATTCGCAACAGACAACCAGGTGACCGCTTTCCCGACTCCTCCGAACCGCTTACCCTATCCAAGTGATGAGCTGACTTACAACAGTGACAACTGCCAGGCAGCGATCGCCAAGAACTACGAAGAGTCATCCGGTTATTACACCAACCTCTTCTGGGCTAAGAAAGATTATTACAAAATGGTTCGATAATCAATAATAAAGATATATCCACATAAATTATATAAAACATAATTGATGGTAAATGTGGAACCCGAAACCGCCCCGAAGTGATTCGCGGCGGTTTTATTATTATATAAACTATCAACGTTGTTCATCATACACCCCGAACTCCGCAATGGAAGCTTGTCCGTTGGTGCTGTCAATCTCTATTTTTACTTTATTACCCCAGAGACGGTCGAAACGATGCACTTTTACTTTATCAGACTTATCGCCTGAACAAATTTCTTTCCACACACCGTCCGTTTCGTATAACAAACGATAACTCTTTATACTCCCTTGCAGGTCTGTGATCGTTATCATATTGAATGAATGACATTTGTCCAGATCGACTTCCAGCCAGGGCTTTGCCACCTGTTTATTGGATCGCCAACTTGTTGTAAAATCATCATCATTGGCAAAATCCATGATCCACATATCATCGCTCCAGCTGGAATTAGTCGGTTTATGCTTTGCAATATTCGTTGCAGTTATCGGAGCATCATACACCGGCAATTCAGGAGCCGTCGCATTGTCTTTCCAAATAGCTCCTATCTGCTTCAAACCTTCTACAGCATTCGGATCGATCAATCCGTCCCGGTTAGGAGCCACATTCAGTATGAAATTGCAATAAGCCTGGTTGAACGGCTCCAGATTATCCTTTACAATCGCGGTCGGATCCTTCACCGGAGAAGTTGGAAACTCTTCTTTCCAAAACCAACTCTTATTGATGGGCAGACAGGACAGAGCCGGCAACTGATTGGATTCTTTTGAAATATGCTGTCCGGCATTCTGTTCGTATGATTTAATATCGGTATAGAACAAAGCATCTTTCGGATATTTGGCAGCATTCAGGTCCATGACCAGACAGTCAGGCTGAAGCCGTTTGATCAGTCGGTAAATTTCCTGGAAAGGTATATCTTCATACGAAATTCTTGACCAGGGAGCATCCCAACCGTCGATAATGATCGCAGTTATTTCACCATAGTTGGTCAGAAGCTCCGTCAACTGCGCCTTCACCATGTCGATATGCTCCTTCGTGATAAAGCCGGGACGCAATTTATGATGCGTATCCAGTATGGAATAATAAAGCATCGTTTTAAGTCCCTGCTTCCGGAAAGCCTCCACATATTCTTTTACTACATCTCGTTTGAGCGGACTGTTCATGACATTATAACCGGTCGTTTTCGTATCCCATATACAAAAACCGCTGTGATGTTTGGTCGTCAGACAGCCATAACGCATCTTGGCCGCTTTAGCTGCTTCCGCCCACTGGTTACAATCCAGTTTCACCGGATTAAAGATAGCCGGACTGGCATCGGGGTCAGCCCAGTCGTCACTCATAAAAGTCGGAATATTAAAGTGGATAAACATTCCGAATTTCAGATCGACAAATTGCTGCTGCAAAGTGCGCAGATCCGAAGTTCCATTTGTCGGTTGTGTTTTTCCCTGTACTGCCAGGCAACATAAAAAGGCTAGACACAAAAGAATTGATACATTTTTTCTCATAACTGTTCCTTATTAAAATATTTGCCGGTTCCTCCGAAAAGTCAACCGGCAAATATACCTTTTTTTATTCTACTTAAATAACCGTTCTTTTAATAACCGTCATTCTGTTTCAGGTTCTTATTGTTCTTGATCTCGTTCGTCGGAATCGGGAACAGTAATTCCCGTGAACTCAATACAGGACCATACGTAAACTTATGCCCGACATAGTCATCAAACTTACCGGTCGCCAGGTTCAACACCTTGCGGGTACGTGCCATATCAAACCAAATCTTATTCTCGAAAGCCAGTTCATGGTAACGTTCTTTCCAGACTGCATAACGGAAATCTTCCTGCGATAATCCGCTCAAATCTTTCAGATTCGCACGTTGCCTGATCTGGTTGACACAAGCATAAGCAGTAGCCGAAGGCCCGCCCTCCGCTTCATTCTGAGCTTCCGCATACATCAACAGAAGATCGGCATAACGAAGCAACGGATAATTAAGACTGCTCTTAGCCGTATTCAAATGAGCATCCATATCGAAGAACTTATAGATGTAATAACCGCCGAATTTCACAACTTCTTCACGGTTGGCATTCGAAGTGAATTGTGTATAATAAAACTCACCTTCTTCAGTACGCTTATCCCCTTCTTCATACGTATTGATAAATTCATCCAGTGCATATACAGAACCCGTTTCCGTCGAATAATAAGAAACGTCCATATTGTAAGGCAAGAGCAAGCTCTGGAACGGATTCTCTACGATACCGGACTGATATTGTATCATGAACAGATGTTCCCCTTTATTCTCCATTTCAATATTATGCAGGTCGCTGTAAGAAGAAAAGAGTTTATAACTACCGTTATCGATCACCTCTTTTGCCTTAGATGCAGCCAGCGCATAGTATTCCTTTCCTTTTTCCATCGGATATCCTGCCATTGTCAGATAAACGCTTGCCAGCAAAGATTTCACTGTCGCTTTCGTCACACGTCCGGTTTCATCCGTCCAGCCCAGATCAGATTCTTCCGCCTGTTTCAGGTCCGAAAGGATCGAGTTATAAACCTCTTCCGTAGAAGCCTGTTGCGGATACAATTCGGGGGAAGAAGCATCCACCGGCACCAATACCAACGGAACAGAACCAAACAAACGTACCAGGTTGAAATAATTATAGGCACGAAGGAAATAGGCTTCGCCCAAACATTTACTTTTAGTCGATTTATCCATCTCGATTCCCGGTATGTAAGTGATTGCCAGGTTTGCATTGGCAATAGCACGGTATGCATAGTTCCACCAACTCTTACTATACTCGTTGTCCGAATTATTCACGACCAAACGGATATTATTGATGTTGACGTTCTGGCTTACTTTCGTTCCTGCCAGCCCTGTCAGGAAATCGGTCATGAAATACGGATTGCCACCATAGTCACCGTTTGCCGAATACCGCAGATCTGCATAGATAGAATTAACCACGCTGCGCGCATGCTCCGCTGTCTTAAAATAGTTTTGCTGAGTAAAGTTAGACGGATTCGATTCGTCCAAAAAGTCAGTACAACTACAACCGAGCACCAGTGATAATATCAATAAAGCATATTTTGTCTTCATATTTAATAATAGTATTAAGAGTTAAAAACTAACATTCAGACCAATCGTGAACGTACGCGGTTTCGGATAACCGAATACGGTGATACCTTGAGCAAACGTCTGTGTCGCATCCGACACTTCCGGGTCATAACCGTTATATTTAGTGATCAGGAAGAAATTCTGAACACTACCGTATACTCTCAGATACTTGATCGAGATCTTCTTTGTCAATTCAGACGGGAAAGTATACCCCAAAACCAGGTTTTTACCACGCAGGAACGAGCCGTCTTCCACGAAATGAGAGTCGATGTTCGTCGTATATCCCGCACCGGTCGGTCTGATCTGTGCGATCATCGTATTCTGGTTTTCCGGAGTCCATGCATTCAGAACAGTCTTATAACTGTTTGCTATACCGGTACGGTCTTCTGCCGAGTGTTTGGAAATATCCAGTACATCGTTACCGAACATATACTGCAGGTCGACAACCAGGTCGAAGTTTTTATAACGGAATGAGTTGGAGAATGTCCCGTAACCGTCAGGAATACCTTTACCGATGATCAGGCGATCCATATCATTGATCTGTCCGTCATTGTTACGGTCCCAAAGTTTCAGGTCACCCGGACGCAAGTTATATTTAGCTGCTTCTTCCGCTTCATCCGTACCCCAAGTTCCCAGACGTTTATAGCCATAGAAAGAACCGACCGGTTCACCAACACGGATGATGTTATTGCTTGAAGACAAAATATCCGGTCCCGGATAAATATCATCGTCTCCCTCGCTTAACGCCAACACCTTGTTCTTGTTGAATGAGATATTGAACGTCGTTTCCCATGAGAAATTCTCATTGGTAATATTTACCGTATTGATAGAAAACTCAAAACCCTTATTGCTCATACTTCCGACATTCTTCGTAATCGATGTGAAACCGCTGGAAGCCGGTACCGGAGCACTCAGCAACATATCTGTCGTCTTTTTATAATATACATCCATTTCCAGGTTTACGCGGTTGTTGAACAGACCGATGTCCAATCCGGCATTCACCTGAGAAGTCTTTTCCCATTTCAGATCAGGATTAGCCAAAGAAGAAACACCGATACCGGATGCTTTCGAACTGCCGAAAACAGTCGTATAATTGCCCAAACTACCCTGTGAAGCATAAGCACCTGTTTCCGAGTTACCAGTCAAACCGTAGCTGGCTCTCAACTTCAAATTAGAGATAGCAGTAGCCGGTTTCATAAAGCTCTCTTCCGAGATACGCCACGCAGCACCTACAGAGGGGAAGAATGCATATCTGTTTGACTGACCGAATTTAGACGATCCGTCCAAACGAGCTGTCGCCGTCAATAAATATTTACTCTTATAGCCATAATTGACACGGGCAAAATAAGAATTCAAACCATACGCATTGGCACTCGATGCTGCCGTGGGAGAAGTTCCGATCCCCAGGTTGTTATACTGGAAGAAATCATCTTCGAAACCTGTTGCCGACGCTGTGGACGAAGAGTTATCCACATGCTGCCAGGATAAACCGACCATACCGGTAAACGAATGTACCCGGGCAAAATCTTTATGATAAGTCACATAATTTTCAAACTGCCAGGAGTTATTCCGATTATTATTTACAGAAGCACTGCCGTTCGGAGAAGAGATCCAGATCAACTGACGACCTCCATAATAATTCGATTTCTGATTGATGATATTGGCACCCAATACGGAACGGAACTCCAGCCCCGGAAGAATAGTGATGTTCGCATATACATTACCCAACATAGTCTGTGTTTCCAATGTATAGTTACGGTCTTTAGCTACCTGCACCGGACTGTTACCGCCTTCCATTCCCGGATAATCGTTGTTTCCGGCAAAAGTTCCGTCCTCATAACGGACAGGCAGGAAAGGCAATGCCTCCACGATCTGACGTCCTACCGTGATACCGCCATCCCCCATTGAGTCGGTCTGGCGTTCTTTCTGATAGGCATAGCTCAGGCTACCCCCTACTTTCAACCATTTGGTCAGCTCGCTGTCCATAAAGAAACGGGCAGAATAACGTTTCAGGTAAGATTCAATGATCAGACCGTCCTCTCCTCTGAATCCGACAGACAACCCGTAGCTGTCGCCACCTTTTGTATTGGACACGGATACCTGATGTGTCTGCGAAAAAGCATTGCGGATAGTTTCATCCTGCCAGTCTGTATCGTACAACGGCTGGCCGTTAGAATCGAACAACCGCGAGTCTGTTCTTTTCAGTTTCGGATCTTTATAGTTTCCGTTCTGCCATCCTTCCGGATCGAACTTCTGAGCATTCGCATAGGCGAGATCCTCCAGTTGCAGGAACTCGGCAGCATTCAGTACATCCAGTTTTTTAGGAAGAACACCTATACCGAAGTCGGTATCGTAACGAATACTAGTACCCACACCTTCACCTTTTTTGGTTGTAACCAAAATAACACCATTCGCACCTCGGGCACCGTAGATGGCTGTTGCCGACGCATCTTTCAAGACTTCTACCGACTTGATATCGTTCGGATTCAGATAGTCGATCGGAGATGTTCCGTTGGTCAATGTGCTGACATTCAGAATCACACCGTCCACCACATAAAGAGGGTCGTTCGTTACGCTGATAGAAGAGTTACCACGGATACGGATGGAAGCACGTCCGCCCGGACGACCTGAGTTGGTCGAGATATTCACACCGGATACGCGTCCCGACAAAGCCTGTCCGAAAGAAGTAACTGTCCGTTGCGCCAACGCATCTTCTTTTACAGAGCCGGAAGCACCAGTCAAGTCACTTTTCTTCATCGTACCGTAACCTACAATCACGACCTCTTCCAGATTCTGAGTGTCTTCATGCAAAGTGATCTTCAGAATCGATTTATTTTTTGTACTGACTTCCTGCGTCAAATAGCCGATATAGGATACTTCCAGTACGGCATTATCCGGCACTTCGAAAGAGAATTTACCATCTACATCCGTTATATTCCCGGTCGTCGTCCCTTTTACCAGCACATTGGCTCCGATAACCGGATCGCCGTTATCATCTACGACAACTCCGGAGATCTGACGTCTCGACTGCTGCTGTGTTTCCTGCTTATTTTCTTTGGAGGACAAAACGATATGATTACCCTGGATCATATACTCGATATTGGTATCGCGGAACAGTTCATCCAATACCTGGGCAACCTGTTTCTCCTTTACATTAACAGAAACTTTTCGATTCACATCTATCTGGTTGTTATATACAAACAGATACTCCGTCTGTTTCTCTATTTCAGAGAAAATTTTGTTTAACTGTGTGCTTGATTTACTTATGCTCACCCGCATATTTTGTGAATGGGAAGTAGAGGCAAACGAACAAAAGATACAGACCAATAACAAGAATGTAGTTATCCGCATAATTCTAAAGAGTTGTTTAAGGTTGGGACTTTTTAGGCAATAATGTCCCTGTAAAGTATTTTTTTTCATACATTTGTGTGTTTCAAAATAATACAATTTAATTAATTGTGATTGAGATTCCTGCCGGTTGATGCGTCACCATCAACCGGCTTTTTCGTTAACAAAAACTTTTTTTACTATATCATAGGCAATCAGATTTAAAAGGTTATTATTTCATTTAATTAATATACACCACATGATTTTCGCGGTCGCGTTGATAGGTAAAGTGGATATTTTTCTGCAGCAGACTTAGCGCATAATCAATACCATCTGTTTGCTTAAATTTCCCTGTGTACAAATACTTTGTCACTTTCTGGTTGTTCACAATTATCTTCAACCCATAGAATTTCTCAAAGTCTTCCATCACCAGCCTGAACGGTTCATCCTGGAAACAGATCAACCCTTCTTTCCAGCGGTATCTTTCGTAATTATCAATTTTCTGTGTCAACAGTTTACCATTCGAACGATACACCTTATTATTGGGTTTTAGTGAAATTGTTTCCAAAGGGTCATTATGCATGGATACCTTGACGCTTCCTTCCATCAGCACCGTTTCAAATTTATCCCGACTGGAATAGGCATCCACATTGAATTTCGTACCCAAGACCTCCACACTGCATTCTTTTGTATTGACGATAAAAGGCCGTTTCTTATCTTTCGCCACTTCAAAGTAAGCTTCGCCATCCAGCTTGATCTTACGTTCATGTTTGTTGAACGAAACCGGATATTGTATAGTCGTCTGCGCATTCAGCCAAATGTTACTGCCGTCAGGCAACGTGATATTGACGCATTGGCCGGCAGGAACGGCTATAGTCTGCATAGCTACCGGCCCCTCGTCGTCCCGGTCCTGGGCAAAATACCCTAACCCGAAAGCGATGACGATCATTGCCGCTATCCGCAGGAACTTCACGAAACCTAAATGCACCCCATGTTGTTTTTTGTTTCCGGCAACCGATGTATTCTCCGGTTCGGCATTCAACAGTATCGCATTATACAATTTCCTTTCTTTCAGAAAAACAGCTTTATTATCCAGAGATACTTCCATCCACCGCATAATGCACTCTTTTTCTTCCAGTGTAGCAGTTCCCGTAAAAAACTTATATAGTAATTCTTTCTCCATATTTCTATCTTCTGTATATATAGAAATCGGGAGAAGCAAGCGCCTAGTTTAAAAAAGTTAAAAATTTCAGATTATAAAATAAAAAGGGAAGGATCGTATAATAGTCTTTCAAATTCACACGAAGGGCGGCCAGCGCTTTGGATATATGGTATTCTACGCCTTTCGAAGTCATATTCAATTCGTCGGCAATCTCTTTACGGGTTTTATTCTCAAAACGGCTCATCAGAAAAATGCGCCGTGTCTGTTCTGGCAATTGCTGAAGGGTCCGGTTTACTATCTCTTTTATTTCTGTAGTGAAAAGCTCTGTGGGTTCGCAGACTTCCAAAGAGGATATTTGCAGATTCAGCTCCCATTCGGCAACCGTCCGGAGCCTTTGAGAGACATCTTCCTGCAATTGTTTTCTTTTCAGGTGATTCAGACATTTATGCTTGATCAAAGTCAGGATATAGGCTGGCACATTCGAATCAGGCTGCAGCATTTCCCGCATTTCCCAATAATCCATAAAAGCCTCCATCGTGAAATCTTCCGCTACGGAAAATTCCTGCACATAGGAATTTGCAAAGCTGATAAAACGGCCTTTATAACTTTCCAACAACCTGCTTAATTCTTTTATGTCTTCCGATCCACCCATCTTTTGCTGTATGAAGAGAGCGTAAATATAAGACATTTTTACACGAAACCATGACCGATACCCTCACTTTTTGTTTTGACACGTTTGTTTATGATTCCAAATATTAATTCTTTTTGTTAATAACTTACTTAGCATTTGTATGTTATTCTTTATATTTGCAACTTAGAACTAATAGAGACTGTTTAATATCTGTACATTAAAGCGAAGGAGTGATGAAAAGAATACTTATTCCACTGTGCCTGGTGGTAGGAAGTCATGTGGCTAGCGGGCAGCGGTCGTACCAGTTTGAGGCACCGGACCGTTTGTTCGTAGAAGGTAAAGAATTGTTTAGTTTAAAAAACTATCCGGGTTGTATCGATAAGCTGGAGGCTTACAAACAACACGCAAAAGATGCAGACCTGGTCCAGGAAGCTGACTATATGATCGTATACGCAGCTTATGAACAGGGCCGTCCCAATGCCGACGAACTATTGAAAGATTATCTGGAGGATTATCCGGCTTCACGCCATAGCGACGAAGTGAACTTCCTGATCGGTTCCGTTCATTTCGGACGCGGGGAATACCAAAAAGCTATTTTCTGGTTCAACGAATCGGATATAGACCTGCTCAGTCCGGAGCAACAGGAAGCCTATAGTTTCCGGCTGGCTTATTCACTCCTGCAGACGGGCGAGATGGATAAAGCACGTAACTACTTTGCCCGGATACAGCAAATCGGCACACAATATCGGGAAGCCGCTACTTACTATGTGGCTTATATCGACTATGCGACCGGTAAATACAACAATGCGCTAGTCGAATTCAGCCGCCTGAAAGAGATGCCGGATTACCGTGAACAGTCGCTATACTATATTACACAGATCTATTTTATACAGAACAAGTATGAAAAGGTAATAAGCGAAGGGGAAGAACTCCTCTCCTCTTATCCGAACAGTAAGAATAACAGCGAGGTTTATCGTATCCTGGGTAACTCGTATTATCATTTGGGCAATCAGGACAAGGCGATCAGCATGTTAAGCAAATACGTATCGTCTACCGACAGCCCGTTAAGAGGCGACCTGTATATTCTCGGTGTATGCTATTATAATAAAGGGAATTACAGCAGTGCTGTCAGCGCCTTGTCACAGACCGTACGCGAAAACGATGCACTGACACAGAATGCTTATCTGTATCTGGGACAGTCTTACCTGAAACTGAAAGACAAGAACAACGCCCGTATGGCTTTCGAAGCTGCGGCAACGGCATCTTTCGACAAACAGATACAGGAAGTGGCGATGTTCAACTATGCGTTGCTGATCCATGAAACAGCCTTTACAGGATTTGGCGAATCGGTGACTATTTTCGAAGACTTCCTGAACGATTTTCCAAATTCACAATATGCCGATAAAGTGAACGACTACCTGGTGGAAGTCTATCTGACTACTAAAAACTATCAGGCAGCCCTCAACTCCATCAATAAGATCAATCGTCCGAGTACAAAGATACTGGAAGCGAAACAAGACATCCTGTTCCAGCTGGGAACGCAGGCATTCACCAATATGAAACTGGATGAAGCGGTCGACCTGTTCACACAGGCGATCAATCTGGGTTCTTATAATATGGAATCACGCAACGATGCTTATTTCTGGCGTGGAGAATCATACTACCGCAAAGGAGAGTATCAGCAGGCGATCTCTGATTACCGTACCTATCTGAACAATACCCGTCAGCGGAATACCGACATGTACGCACTGGCTCATTACAATCTGGGGTATTGCTACTTCAAACTGAAAGAATACGGGGAAGCAGAAAACCGTTTCCGCCAGTATATCAACCTTGAAAGCAGCCAGCAGGCTCCTGCCCTGGCGGATGCCTATAATCGTGTCGGTGACTGCCTGTACCAGAAACGTCAGTTCACACAGGCAGAAGAAAACTATAGCCGTGCCGCTCAACTGCAGCCCTCTGCCGGAGATTATTCGGTTTATCAGAAAGGCTTCCTGCTCGGTTTGCAGAAAGACTATCGGGGTAAGATCAGTGCGATGGACCGCCTGATCCGCGATTATCCGGAATCACAATATGTAGACGACGCTCTTTTCGAAAAAGGACGTTCTTATGTATTGCTTGAAAACAGTTCACAGGCAGCCCAGGCATTCGAAACACTGATTCAGCGTTTCCCGCAAAGCAGTCTCGCCCGTAAAGCCGGTATCCAGTTAGGTCTGTTGTACTTCAACGACAACCAACCGCAGAAAGCGGCTGAAGCCTATAAGAAAGTGATCAGTAACTATCCGGGTAGCGAAGAAGCCAGAGTAGCTCTTCAGGACCTGAAGTCTGTTTATATCGACCTGAACGATATCAATGCGTATGCCAACTATGTCAACTCACTGGGAGGTAACGTCCGCCTGGAAGTCGGCGAACAGGATTCACTGACATACATCGCTGCAGAAAAACTCTTCCTGCGCGGTAATAACGACGAAGCCCGTCGCAGTCTGGTCAACTATCTGCAAACATTCCCGGAAGGAGCTTTCAGTTCGAATGCGAACTATTATCTGGGAAGCATCGCCTTTGCCAAGAAGGAATATGATGAAGCCCTGCAGCGTTTCAAATCGGTTATCGACAGCGGCGATACGAAATTCCTGGAAGAGTCAGTGGCACGTACGGCAGAAATGCAATATCTCACCCAGGACTTCCCGGCAGCACTGGAAACCTTCAAGCGTTTACAGGTTATCGCAGAGAATCCGGAAAACAAACAGGCAGCCCGTCTGGGTATCATGCGTTGTGCCCTGCAGACCGGCCAACAGGAAGAAGCACAGCTCGCAGCCAACGAATTGCTGAAAGATCCGAAGCTATCTCCTGAAGTAGAAGCCGAAGCCCGTTATATCCGTGCCAAAGCTTATATCGACCATAAACAGCCGGCGAAAGCACTTGAAGACTTGAAAGTTCTTAGCAAAGACACCCGTACAGCTCACGGTGCAGAAGCCAAATATCTGTTGGCTCAATATTTCTATGACACTAAAGACGATAAGAATGCTGAAAAGATACTGGAAGATTTCGCTAAGAACGGAACTCCTCACCAGTACTGGCTGGCACGCGGATTCATCCTGTGGGCAGATATTTATATCCGCCAGGGAGATGACATTCAGGCACGCGCTTATCTGAACAACCTGCAGAACAATTACAAAGGTGACGATGAGATTGCCGGTATGATAGAGGACAGATTAGGTAAACTAAAGCAATAATTGAATACAATGAAGACTATATATAATGTAAAAGCGCTGTGTGTTGTAGCCTTGCTTGGGACTACTGCCACAATGAGTGCACAGGAAGATACTTCGAAGAAACAGAATCTGGACCGGGAGATGACGCTCGAACGTGAATATGATCCGACGGTACAGGATGCAAGCAAAGTGAACACCCTTCCGGTCATCAAAGAACCGGAAGTGAAGAAGATGGCGATCGACTATGCCGGTTTTACGATCGCTGCCGATCCTCAGAAAGAGATCAGCCTGCTCCCTTCCGGTAATATCATGACGGATATCCAGTATAACAAACGCCGTGGTTATTTTAACTTCGGCGGCGGTACCTATCTGAACCTGAACGGTGACCTAGGGTATCATATCCTCAGCACAGACAAGGATCAGCTGAATATCTGGTTCTCACACCGTTCTACCAACGGCAAGGTGAAATATCTCCAGATAAATGAAAAGGTAAAAGCGAAGCTGAATGATAATATGGGCGGCCTTAACTTCAAGCATAACTTCGATAAGTTAGCTCTGAAGATGGGCGTTAAGTATGGTTATTCAGGATTCAATTATTACGGATTGCCGGCATTAGATCCACTTTCCAGTGTGGCTCCGAATTTAGCCAGCGATGTCGAAACCAATCAGGTCGCTCAAACGATCAAAGCGAATGTAGGCGTTGAATCAAAAGAAGATGCACCTGTTGGTTATCTGCTGGATTTAGGTTATACCAATTTCTCTTATAAATACGGAGCGGGCAAACAATTCGACGGACCGACAGAAGGAACATTCAATCTTAATTTTGGATTAAACGCAGGTTTTAGCGGTAATCAAAGAATTGGATTAGATGGAAACTTCCAATACTTCAACTATAGCTTACCAAATGAAATGAAGATACCGGAGGGAGAAAAAGCCGGATATATATATTATTTTGACAATTTTGCCGCAGCTACATTAAGTCCATATTATAAGGTAATAGGTGATAACTGGCATGTTAAACTGGGAGTGAACGCTATGTTTTTTAGCGGAGCAGAAAAAGAATTCATGGTGTCTCCCAACATTTCAGCAGACGTTGAAGTAGCAGACAAGACTGTATTGTATTTAAATGCTAATGGTAAATTAAATTCAAACAGTATGTATGACTTGTTTCAGGTAAACCGTTATGCATCTCCTACATCCAGACTAACCCCTTCCCGCAACTGGCTAGACGGTATCGTAGGAATCAAGAGTGGTGTTGCACCCGGTTTCTGGTTTGATGTTTTCGGTGGATATAAAATCACCAGCAACAACTATTTCTTTGTTCCGACACTCGCGTACGGAGATGAAGACTACTTCGGTTCTGCATGCGGTATGTTAAACGAAATAGATACAAAACAATTGTTGATTGGGGCTAATTTGAAATACAGTTACCAGCAATTGTTCGAAATCTCTTTGAAAGGTGTTTACAATAACTGGACAGCAGAATACAGCGACAAATATCCTGATACCGATTTAAGAGGAAAAGACGCCAAAGCATGGGGAATGCCGGAAATGGAAATCACCGCCGGTGTCACAGTGCGCCCGATCAAAAACCTGTCTGCTTCTTTGGACTATTATCTAGGGACCGGACGTGAGGCCAAACTGGGTTCTCAGGATGTAAAGATGGATAACATCAATGAACTGAACCTGACCGGAGCATACAACTTCAACGATACTTTCGGAATGTATCTGAAACTGAATAATGTATTATTCCAAAAGTATGAACTTTATTACGGATATCCGTTACAGAAGTTCAGTGCAATGATCGGAGTGAATATCAACTTCTAATCCACCTCTCAATAAGAAAGCCGTACTATAACAAGTTTGCTATAGTACGGCTTTCTCCATTAAAAACAACACAAAGTAGTTTCTATATCACAAAATGATTACAAATTTTCCAACCATTTCTTTCCTGGTTTTGTATAAAGCCAAGCAAGAAAAGCAGCACCAATAACTACCCCTACTGTAAATACCAATGATAACATATCCATAATAATCCTTTACTTTAGAATTTTATTACCAATCCACGCAAAGATAACAGTAAAACAAATTTAAAGTAACATAAACTTCACGATTATTCCTACTTTTGCAGCAAATTAGACGAACATGCAAGGAACAAAAAACCTGACACAAGGTCCCATCAAACGCCAATTATTCAATCTGGCATTACCGATTATGGGCACTTCTTTTATTCAGATGGCTTATAGTATAACCGATATGGCCTGGGTAGGACGACTGGGAAGCGAGGCTGTAGCCGCTATCGGTGCTGTGGGTATCCTGACCTGGATGACCAACTCGATATCGCTATTGAATAAAGTCGGTTCAGAAGTAAGTGTCGGACAAAGTATCGGAGCACGGAATGAAGAGGATGCGAAAAGCTATTCTTCTCATAACCTCACCATCGCTCTGATTATTTCCATCTGTTGGGGACTGCTGCTTTTTGTCTTTGCCCACCCAATCATCAATATCTATAAGTTGGAGGCTTCTATCGCAGCAAATGCGGTCGAGTATCTGCGCATTGTCGCTACAGCCTTCCCTTTTATCTTCCTGTCGGCAGCCTTCACCGGTATTCATAATGCAGCCGGGATGAGCAAAGTGCCGTTCTACATCAGTGGGACAGGGCTTATCATCAATATGGTATTAGACCCGATATTTATCTTCGTCTTCGACCTGGGGACGGCGGGAGCTGCCTGGGCTACCTGGCTATCGCAGGCTACGGTCTGTGCCATATTCGTTTACCAATTGAAACGCAGAAGCAAACTGTTCGGCGGCTTTTCTTTCTTCGCCAAATTGAAGAAGAACTATTCCAAACGAATCCTACAACTAGGTTTGCCGGTCGCCATGCTGAACACTCTGTTTGCTATCATCAACATATTCATGGCCCGCACGGCTTCTACCTACGGAGGACATATCGGCTTGATGACACTGACTGCCGGCGGACAAATCGAAGCCATCGCCTGGAATACCTCGCAAGGATTCAGTACGGCACTAAGTGCATTCGTCGCCCAAAACTATGCGGCTTCTGAAAAGAGCAGGGTGTTGGAGGCTTATCATACAACATTGAAAATGACTGCCGTATTCGGTGTCCTCTGCACCCTACTATTCGTATTCTACGGCAGCGAAGTCTTTTCATGGATTGTCCCTCAGCGCGAAGCCTATGAAGCAGGCGGTATCTTCCTACGGATAGACGGTTACTCGATGTTGTTCATGATGCTTGAAATCACCATGCAGGGATTGTTCTACGGGACAGGACGCACCGTTCCTCCAGCTATCATCAGTATTACATTCAACGCACTGCGCATACCGATGGCTATTGCCTTATCGGCTATGGGATTGGGAATCATCGGCGTTTGGTGGGCTATCAGCATCTCCAGCATGCTAAAAGGAGTTGTTGCTTTTATTTGGTTCAGGATATTACAGAAGAGGATATTAAAATAAAAGTTACAGTTTCCCAGTTTGGGAAGCTGTAACTTTTATTTATATCAAACGAAGAAAGGGATCAATCATTTTCTACCACGCGGATCATATCGAAGAAGAATTCGCCAGCCACTTCAGCACCCTTCTCTACAGTACCGGTCTTGATATCGTAGATATAGATGATAGCGTTGGCATCCGCTTCGGTATTCACGCCGATATAAGCTTTCTCGTTGAAGACAACAGAACGCTGAGAGAAGCGGCCACCGCTGTAAGCAATCTCTTTGCCGTCAAAGCTCAAACGAGTTCTTTCGCCTGTAGTAAGGTCGACGATAGAGTAATAGTGGCTGTAGCTATCAATTTTTGTACCGGCAGCATCATCACGCAAATAGACAAGAGCTTTGCCATTACCCAAATATTGCGTAGTCAGCACCTTACCTTCCGGATTCGGATAGCCGTTGTAGCTGGTATCGAAATCGGTTTCACCGTTGTTGATACGCAAGATATAGCCTTGCTCCATCTTCTCTGTTTCAGTAAATGCAGCCAGGTAAAGGTTACCGCTTTCATCGTACATAACACTGTTCTGCATTAGCTCGCCATACGCGCTTCCTGCCATTTCAGCAGCAATAGAGTTACGCTTGTTGCTCTCCACCGACAAGTCAGAAGGATTGAGGACAGCTGTATAGAATTGGGTAGTTGTCATACCACCTCTGCCGGATACACCATTCTTACCGAAATAAAAATAATACAACTTATCAGCCTTTTCATTATAGGTAAGGATACCCGAAGTTGAGAACTTCTTTGTTTCCTCGCCTTCTACTTCCGACTTCGGCAACGGGATATCCAACTCACCTTCTGCTATAATCGACATATTATCAGCATTCAACTTACTCCAAAGCACTTTAGAAGCATCGCCGCTGGCAGCCATAACCAATAAGGTATTGTCGTCAATCCATGTATGAGAATAAGAACGTACTTTATACGTATTTGTTTTGAACGGACAAGCTGCCACTTCCACTACCTGATTATTCTTAACCTGATACTTCACGAAGCGGTCGTTGCTGGAAGGCACCTGGTAGTAATACTTACCTCTTGAGATACTTTCCATCGCATAGTCACCCAGTTCAGTTCCTTCACCTTTTACCGTGATGGTTCCCATATCGGCAGTCAGTTTGCCTACGCTATTGACAATAGTGGTGTTATTGCTCGCCATACCACCATGCTTACCTACGGTCAGGAACAAATCGAAATGATACTTACTTTCATCGAAAGCCGGTGCATCGCTTGTCACTGTCACTTCGCAAGTCGCTGTGAAACCACCATCATCTGTCTTTGCGGTAATTGTAGCTGTACCTTCGGCAACGGCTGTAACAACGCCTTTGTCTACTGTTGCAACAGCTTCATCCGAGCTGCTCCAGGATACGGATGTTACGGCAGCAGTACCGGGAGTAACAGTTGCGGTCAGTGTGCCGGTGGTTCCGGTTTTCAATGCCAATGTAGTCGGGCTGACAGTAACGCCGGTCACCGATACACTTTCTACCTCATCGTCGTCAGAACAAGCTGTGATTCCGAATGAAAGCAAAGCTGTCATAAAGGCTAACAATACAAATTTGAACTTCTTCATTTTCTTTTGTTTTAAATATGAATTAATTAATGAATACTCTGAATTTAGCGAAGAAAGCACGACCAGGCTTTTGCAGTTTATAATTGTCGTAGGCCGTCTCGTCAAGGAAGTTGGAACATTCCAATGAGATATTGTAGCGGTCGCGTTTCCATGAATAGGTGACATTGGCATTGCAGATACGTTGCGAAGGAATGCGTGCCTTCGTATCATAATTACCATACGCCTCCCAGGTCAGGAAATACCAATGCACCCACTGTAGCGAACATCCCAACCGTAACTTATTATCCGGAAACAAAAGATTACGGAACGTATAGCTCGCCTCAGCACCTCCGAACAACCAGGGGCGGTTGGGCACGTGATTATTGTATGTGGCAGAGGGTTTGCCATCCTCTTTGAATTCTTTCTGATCGCGGGCATCCTGATAGCTGACATTCGCCATGAGTTGCAACCGCCCATCCCAGTCGTAACGAACTTCTCCTTCCACTCCTTTGATATGAACTGCCGGATCGTTGACATACTGCAACATTCCCTCCTTTTCGATAACGGAAGTTTGTATGTAATTGTCTACATAGCGCAGGAAGCCATTCGCCTCATAATAAATGGAATGTCCGGCAGCAGGAAACCAAGTTCCGAACATGGCGAAATTGACATTGTCACTCTTCTCCGGCTCCAGCGCCACGTTGGCATAGATAGTCGTTCCATTGCCCAACAACTCGCGGGCGATCGGCAAACGTACGCTATGCTCGTAGGAAACCTTTACTGCCAGGGGAGCAAAGAACTCATAACGCAGTCCGGCTCCGTATCCAAAATAATTCTTGGTAGTTGCGCCTTGCACCTTGTTCGAGCCGGTCACGGTAGACTGGTCGGTCTGTTGGATATTGGGACGATTCACGTAGTCTTTTGCGAAGAATACATTCTGCATCTTACCGTCAAAAAACGACTGACTGTAGGTCAGTCCGAGAATATGTTTGGTGACCGCATCGTTAGACGGCTCAAAACTTTTGTCCAAATCGTCATAACGGTCGTTGCCCGTCCGGCTCAGATTATAGTTCAGGTTAAAACCATGATGCTCGTTCAGCTGATAATCCAGATTGGCTCGTGCGATGGTCAGCGGACGTTTATAATGACGCATGGAAGGTTCCCCGCCCCGGATTTCGTTGCGTTGACTTACGATATAGCCGCCATCCCAGTAATATTTACGATAAGCGGTATCGATTGTGAGGGAGTGATCCCATGTTTGCGATAAGGTTGCCTTCAATGTCATGTTTTCGGTGAGGAAGTTGCGCTTGTTGTAACGTGCCGATACGTTCCACGCATCCGAATTACGCTCCGCCATACCATACACCTTGGTCTGCACCGAACCGGTCTGCAACTCCTTATCCGTTTTGGAGTAAGAAGCCGATACAAAGAATTCGTCTGCCCAGGATTTGCCTGTAACGCCTGCTTCCATCTGTGCTAACAGTGAAAAATAACCGTCATGGAAACGTTTGGGATTGCCATTGATAAACCGGTCGCCCGCCTCATTGCGCACCTGCACATCTTTCATTCGGTAATCATTTTTCGAATAGTTGATACCGATGGCAGGACGCACGATCAACCCCGTACGCCGTTCCACAAACTGCGCATTCAGATCGGCACTATGTGTATGAAAGGAACCGATACTGTAGGAGGCATCCAGGAAATTCGTCTTTTCCGCTTTGGTAATGATATTGATAGCACCACCCAATGCATCCGTTCCCAATGAGGCTGGCACTACTCCTTTATAGATCTCCACCCGGTCGATCAGGTTGACAGGCAGATTGGCCAGCGTCACATTGCTGCCTTTACTGTCTAAAGGTACGCCATCAATAAAATAACGGACGGAGTTACCCGATAACCCGTTGATGGAAAGGTCAAAATCAGAACCGACTCCCCCCTCTTCCCTAATCTTAATACCGGTAGTCCGGTTCACAATCTCACTAAGATTCTTTAGTGAATTAATCTGTAGCCTTATATCGAGGGCATTGACAGAAAAAGCACTTTCTTTGACCTTCTGAGTTTTCGTTTTGCCATATACTTCTACCGACTTCAGTGTTACGGAATTCTCCTCCATGACAAAGTTCAACGTCATGTTCTTTCGGATATCAACAGATTTCTTTATTGAATTATACCCCAGCAAAGTAACGATAAGTGTGTGTCTTCCCGGAGTTACCTCCAAAGAATAACGGCCACGGTTGTCGGTATATGTCCCAGCCGTCGTATTCTCGATGGCAACAGTAACCATCGGAAGCGAAGTTCCCTCTTCATCTTTCACTTCACCTGACAGAATTACCTTATTCTGTGCCACCAAACGCACAGAACACAAACAAAGAAGCAATAGAAAAACATGTATGAAACCTCTCATTCCATCAAATGCATTAAATTTTTATAACAGACTTTCGAAGTAAATACAATGGAATACATGAACAGACAGAACCTGCAGGAAGACAAAGCAAAATCCTTCTCGTACATGTTTTTCAGCCCTATTCCTCGAAAGCTTAAAACTACTGATCCTGGCAGGTCTTCTGACTTACTCCATCATTGAACGTCCTTCCCATTCATTACGAACAGTGGATTGAGTTATGTTCAACGACTTTGGCGGAGCTTACAGCAGCGGGTCTGTTCAGGATTTTCACCTGATTCCCTTTTCATCACCCTTCCGTAGAACTGGAATTGTGACACCAAAACCGATGACAAAGGTAAAGATTATTTTTAAACAGTACCCTATTTTTTATAAATGATCGTAGATTTGTATTAACGGAACGAACTATTCTTTACTTTTGTTGGCAGAATATAATTTATAGCAAACATTAATAATATGAGCAATTCATTCAAACCGGCAACTTTGTGTGTACAAGGTGGTTGGCAACCTAAAAAGGGAGAGCCGCGTGTACTCCCTATCTATCAGAGTACTACATTCAAGTATGAAACCAGCGAACAGATGGCTAAACTGTTCGACCTGGAAGAGAGTGGTTATTTTTATACTCGTCTGCAGAATCCGACAAACGATGCCGTAGCATCCAAAATTGCGGCGTTGGAAGGTGGTGTTGCCGCCATGTTGACTTCATCGGGACAGGCCGCCAATTTCTTTGCCTGTTTCAATATTTGCGAAGCCGGCGATCATATTGTAAGTGCAACCGGTATCTATGGAGGTACATACAACTTGCTGTCCGTTACACTGAAAAAGCTAGGTATCGAATGTACTTTCATAGATCAGGATGCCAGCGAAGAAGAGATCAGTAAGGCTTTCCGTCCGAATACAAAGTTATTATTCGGCGAAACGATCTCCAATCCGGGAGTGATGGTGTTGGATATTGAGAAGTTTGCCCGTATCGCTCATAGCCACGGTGTGCCTTTGATTGTCGACAATACATTCGCGACACCGATCAACTGCCGCCCGTTCGAATGGGGTGCTGATATCGTGACACATTCTACTACTAAATATATGGACGGACACGCTACTGCAGTCGGTGGCTGTATCGTCGACAGCGGTAATTTCGACTGGGAAGCACATGCCGATAAATATCCGGGACTTTGCCAACCGGACGAATCTTATCACGGACTGACTTATACAAAGACATTCGGCAAGATGGCTTATATCACGAAAGCAACCAGCCAGCTGATGCGTGACCTGGGTTCTATCCAGTCTCCACAGAATGCATTCCTGTTGAATTTGGGTTTGGAAACATTGCATTTACGTATGCCACAGCATTGTAAAAATGCATTGGCTGTTGCTAAATGGTTACAGAACTGTGATAAGGTTGCCTGGGTGAACTATCCGGATCTGGAAGGGAATAAATATTATGACCTGACAAAGAAATATCTGCCGAACGGTTCATGTGGCGTGTTGTCATTCGGCCTGAAAGGTGGACGCGATGTTTCTATCAAGTTCATGGATAGCTTGAAGCTGGCAGCTATCGTTACTCACGTAGCAGACGCCCGTACTTGTGTGCTTCACCCGGCAAGCCATACCCACCGTCAGTTGACAGACGAGCAGTTGAAGGAAGCCGGTATTGCTCCGGATCTGATCCGTTTCTCTGTCGGTATCGAAAGTGCGGACGATATTATTGCGGATATTGAGCAGGCTTTGAAGCAGTAAAATCCAACTAAACAAAATAGAGAGTCGTTTTACACAAAAGACAACTCTCTGGTAAAACCGCCTTCTATACAAGACGGTTTTTCTATTTAACATAATGAACTCCGTATTCCGGAGCTATTCAAAAACAAAACCCCGATGATACAGAATATCACCGGGGCTGTTTTTTGTCCATTTTCTCTCTTCACAGTGGTACTCATGGATGAACTTTATTTTATTTTTATTACTAAAATTACGCTTCCAGTTTGTTCACCTTCACAGGCTACTCACCCTTCCCCGAAAGGAAGAGTAGAGAAGCTATGTTTTATTTAATTATTCTTTAATTCTTATTTTACGATTGCTTTAACAGCCTTTTCACCTTCAACAGCTACAGTTACATATCCCTTAGGAGCAGAGATTGTAGCTTCAGAAGAAGTAATTACCGTGTTAGCAATTGTCTGACCAAGAACGTTACTGATAGTAACTTTCTTACCTTCAGCTCCCTTGATAGTGATGTCACCGTTACCAGCGATTACACTTACAGAAGTAGCGTCGATTGTTTCGTTAGCAACAGGTTTCTCGCTAGTTTTCTTCAAGTTGAACTGAGCAGCTTCAGCGATATTGTCAACTAATACAGGAACACCATTATGTACACGTACATAACGAGTTTCACCCTTAGAAGTAGCTGTCTGCAAATAGAAGTCTGCATTACTGCTACCATCTACGATGCGGAATGCAAATGTAGCCACATTCAATTTCTTGTTGTTATTCAACATGATAGAATCTTTACCTGCATGTTTTTCTACACCTGTATACTTAGAATTTGCAATAACCAAAGTATCTTCGATATGCTTAGCTTCAACAAATGCCAAACGGTATTTATCCTGATATTTGATAGGATCATTTCCAACAACTGCAGAATCTTCTTCCAGAGAAACCAAATAACGACCTGTTATGAATGCTTTTGTATCAATTGTCGGATGCTGATGACAGTTTTCGATCTTATCCGGACAAGTGTTATATTTACCTGCAGGAGTATATTCTGCACCTACAGCCAACATATACTGAGGCATTGTTGTATTATTACGTACATAAGCAGTATCAATGAAAATAGGCAACATACTATTTTCAGGACGATCAGCCACATTGATTACACCTAAGAAATTCAAGCTATCTTTAGCAACTGCGGTTCCATTATCAGCTGTGCGGTTAGCACTGTTTTCATACAAGAAGCGAGTCGGTTCGTTAGCCATGAAGAATTTAGCTGTATCTGTAGTCATATTTTCAAACTCATCTGTGATAGTTTTACCAAGACGACGATACAAAGCGTTATCGTTATCATCGAATGCGAATGTTGCGATGCTATTTTCAGTATCAATACCCTCAACAGACAATACCAATGACGGATGTTTAACACCAGATACAGTAGACAAATCTTTCTGAACCAGAGCATAGTAGCATACAGCATCCTTATCTTCTTCCTGTAATTCGTTATTTTCTTTGAAGTAGAAAGTTGTTGCATTTGCAGCATCAGTCAATGTATATCCCTTGTCACCATTAGCTAACAGATAAAGTTTATCGGCAGCATCAGCTTTCGGATCATAAACCTGTACTTTATAAGCAATTCTTGTCAGATTCTTTACACCTTCGATTGTTCCTTGGTAGCCGTATTTGTCTTTTACAGGAGCATTGTCTTTCAACGCAGCAGGAACAAATACAAACTTCTGACCTTCTTTCAGTTCAGGATTTACAGCCATAGCTGCATCTTTATCAACTTCCACAAAGTTACCGGCATTCAAACCGTTGAAATACTTCAGAGCAAATACATTTTCGATATATTCATCGTAATCAAGTGCTTTATAACCAAGTTCTTCTGTTGTAACAGTTGCTCCTGTAGCCTTTACAAATGACAAAGTATCATTAGCTGCAATTACACCCGTTCCCATAGTAGTACCATAGCTAACAGCAAATACTTTATCGTTACTACCACCTTTATATAACTGAACATTTTCTACCTTAAAGTCAGGATATTCACGGTTATAGATGTTTACAGTCTGGATACCGTTAGCACCTGAATTCTGTTTTACAACCCATTGTGCACGTGGCATGTGTTCAAAATTCTGAACATCACCAAACACTTTAGAAGTTTCTTCATCAGCCCAAAGCAATTTCTGACCTGCAAATGCAGCAACCAAATTCTTGCCTGTGATAGCTTTGTTTGCTTCTTCTTCTGAGAACAAATTGAAGAAGTAAACACCTGATTCCAAAGTAGTCTTCACATATTCGTCGTCGATCTTCTTGATAGAGATGCGAGTGTTCACTGTGTTCGGAGCAGCACCGATATAATAATCAGAAGAACCAACAGTAATTTCACTATGGTTATTAGCCAGATAGATCAATTTAACTATATTATTTTCTGTACCTTTTGCAGTAGGAGCTATTGCACTTGGGGAAGCCGCAGCTACACCCAATTCAGGGTTATCTGTTGTATTCATATCACCCCAAGAAGCCTGAGCTTTGTTCTTTTTAGCCCAACCACCTGTACGGATTACCAATGAGTCAGCATTTGGGAAATAAGTAAACTGGAAGTTGTAACGACCATTCAAATCCAAACGAGCCTTAGGATCAGCGGTATAACCGAAGTCTGCAAATTTACCAGTAGTGAATGCTAATGGACGTTCTCTTTCATTCTGTGTTTCAGTTACGAAACTACGAGCTACAGACAGGTAAGTGTTGTCTTCAGCTTTTTCAGCTTCTTCCAACATCAAAGAGACCCAACCGTTAGTTTTTGCTAAAGTTGCAAAAGCTCCTGTTTGCAAAACAGACTTCGCATTTGTCAAAGTAGTCTTTAAGACAGTTATTCCAGTTACAGCTTTATCTACATATTCTGCTTTAATATTTGCTTCAGATGTAGTTTTGTCTGTTGCAAAGTTTGTATCAATCCATGTAGAGACATTACCAGCAATCGTCTTAATATTTTGTGCATAAACCACAGCTGTAGTTGCTGCTGTTCCATGATCTGCATGAGCTGCAGCAACATAAGCTAAAACTGCAGCTTTAACTGCGTCATGTTGCTTATCACCTGCAATAAAAGACAAAGCTTCTATCTGGCCATTAATAAGTTCTATAGTAGCACCGTCAATTGTAGCTGAAGAAACTAAACCTAAAGCAGTCTTTACAGCAGCTAATTGAGTAGCATCCACCTTATTATTTGCATCTAATACTGCAGGTAACAATGCATCTACCAATGCTTTTTCTTGTTGAGCTTTATATAATGCAATTTCTGCATCATAAACAGTAGTTAAAGCGGTAGGAGCAGTGAACGGATCTGTAGCTACACCATTAGCAGCCGGGAAACCTACAGCCGGAACAGCTTTATAAGCATTTTTAGTAAACAAGTTACCAAATACATTCGTTTCGTCGTTGATTACGTTCGGAGTGAATGTGAATTCAGCTTTGCTTGCATCAGCAGTCGGGTTTTGTTTCCACAACAAAGAGTTTAAATCGTCTACACCCAAAGTAAAAGGCATCGGAGATACCGGCAGTAACTTTACCTGTTTTAATCCTGCCAATGTCGTAGCTGAAGGCTCATTTTTTAATGAATATTTAACAGCAACTACGCCAACACCTGTACCAACAGTGTTAGCAGCAACCAATGTAACAGTAGAGTCATTTGCTGCACCAAAAGCAGATGTTAAAGTCTTAGCATCTCCAATAACAAACGGACTCTCAGGATCTGGAGCAGAGACCCACTTCCATACAGAAACTTCACTACCTACTTTCATCGTTGCTGTTGTTGCAATAGAAGGAGCTACAGCCTTATCTGCTCCCCACTTAATTGCATCAGTAGTATTTACAGCTAAAAAATCACCTGTGCCCAAGTTCTGCAATTGATAAGAAAAACCTGCTTCTGCATTTCCGCTAATAACAGCCTTCCACAAAGTTCTTCTTACTTGTTCAGAAGCTGTGTTATCAACAACCACTAATTTTCCATTTGCATCAATAGAGAGAACATTTGCACCGATAGCATCAACAGCCAACTGGAAATACCCAGTTTTAATAGTTGTCATACCGACAGTAGGAGCTGTCTCATACTTTGCAAAGTCACCTGTCGGTACAATCTGCGCAGTAGCTCCGAAACTTGTAGCCGCCAAAACGACAGCTACCAGAGTAGAAAACTTTTTGTTCATAATCAAAAATTTAATATTAATACTAAGTAATTATAAGTTCTATTCTATATAAAACCGACCTATCTCTGTCAGTTTGTTTGTACGATCGTCAAATACTTCAGCAAAAGTAAGCAATAGTTTTATATCCACAATTATTTCCACAGATTTTTTTTCATTGCCATATCCTTTCTTATCAATTGAATACGATACGATGTACCAAACAGGCTATAAAAATAACAAACCTTGTTTTCCCTTGTATGTACCTACTGTTATATGAATAATATCTACCCAAAAAGATCAATCTCTTACAGAGAAAAACCTATATTTAATGTACGCGTACATTAAATAAATCCTACAAAACCAATCTTATACAGTATGAACCCACCTTTATTGCCACATTCATCTACCATAACACGCTTAAATACACACTTACATTAATGTCTTCGCCACCCGATACACCCAGTGCATAGACAAACGATGCCAGGCAGAAGACGGCATCTCCTCCATCAGCAAATCTTCGCGGAACTCACGTAAGATCAGCCAGTCCGCCTGCTGTACCCAATGGCGGACTGGCTGATGACTTTCTGACAAATGCAGCAAAGCATCCAGATCAAAACGGTCAGCTACCGCACCGGCTCCGGACAAAGATGCATCATAGGCATTACACGCCTGCTCGATATGAGTCGGTACCATCAGAACAGGTTTCTCCAGGTACATCGCCTCGCAGACAGATTCAAAACCCGCAGTCGTGGCATACGCTTTCGCATTTGCCATATATTTAACAAAACGGATATCATTCAGCTGATGAAAAGAAAGCGTACTGTCTACCCGGGTAGTCTCACCTGCCCCTTTCTTATCCCAGAAAAAATGCATCGATACTTCCGGATGAGCGACATGCCACTCCTTTACCTCCTCACTGAATCCGCTGTTCAATAAATAACCATGCAGATAATTTCCTTTACGGGGAGTTTTGTTTATCACTTCCTTACGCAACAACGGAGGAACGACGACCATCTTGTCGGCAGGCACTTCGCGCATCTTCCGGAAAGACAAAGCCAGCTTCTTCGTGGCACCGATAGCCGTCACACGCGTGAAGAATTTTAATAAAGACAAAGAAACCGTATTCAACTTCGGGAAAGAGAAGTCCGGATGCAGGAACAGATATTGATGAGCAATACAAACCATCATCGCTTTCGGACGGCAGAACAAATAAGTCAATCCCGTCAGCAACTCATAAAAGTTGACGACCACGTCTGCCCCTGTCTCTTTTATCATACGGTCAATATAACGGATACTGCCCATATAGGTATACAGTCGCAACACATTATAACCTACACTTTTCAGCAAATTAACCTGCTTATTCTTTGCCGTAGGCAGGAAGTTCGGACTTTCAAACGGATAAACCGGTGCAGCGATCTTCTCCGTAAAAAAATCGGGGATGCTGCGGGCAGGACTTTTCCCGACAAGCACACCGACCACCTGGTGACCTTCGTCCTCCAGCTTCTGACGGAGAGACAAAGCCTGTGTCAGATGCCCTCTGCCCTCCCCTTGTATGATAAACAGCATTTTCATATCACTTCAGCATATAATAAAGGTTTCCGGACAGTCTCTTCGTCCGTATCGTAGTCTGCCTTATTGTAAGTAACAATATTCCACTCACCTTGTTCATCCTCCACCAGGGCAGTCATACTTTCCACCCAATCGCCGGAGTTCAGGTAATGGACATTGTCATACCAGACATTGGCGGCCTGATGGATATGTCCGCAGATAATTCCGTCCAGATGCTTGATCTGGGCCAGTTTGACCAGCTCCTTTTCAAAATCGGAGATATAGGAAACGGCACTCTTCACCCGGTGCTTCACATGCTGTGAAAGGGAGAAGTAAGGTTTTCCGTGCTTCTCACGGTTCTTGTTATAAATTTTATTCAGCCACAACAAGAAAGTATACCCGATATCGCCTAGCATCGCCAGCCAACGCATATGGGTGGTTATCGTGTCAAAAATGTCACCATGAGTCACCAGGTAACGTTTCCCGTGACTGTTCAACAGATAGTCTTTTACAATAGAAATGTTAGAGAACCGGAACGGCACCAAAGCATCCAGGAAGTCATCGTGGTTGCCGCGTACATAAACAATCTGCGTCCCTTTCTTCTCCATCATCTTCATCAGTACTTTGAAGAAATCGGTCTGCGCCTGTTTCCAACGCTTACCGGACTTCTGCAGTTGCCAGCCATCGATGATGTCGCCGTTCAGTATCAGGCGGTCGCAGTCGATATGTTTAAGGAAATTGGTTACTTCTTTTGTCCTGGAGTGTTCAGAACCCAGGTGAATGTCAGAAAGCACAACAGTCGGATAATATTTTCTTAGTTTCATACGTAAGATATTTACACTATACAAAGGAACAGAACCACTGTTACAGTGTTGCAACAACCGTATGAAGATGATATAAAAAAGGCAGCCGCTTGAAACAAGGGCTGCCTTATGTTTAAAGGATAATTTTCTATTAATCTTCTGTTTGTGTCGCTTCGTATGCTTTCAGCAACTTGTCCTGTACATCTGACGGAACAAGTTCGTAAGAGGCAAACTTCATCGTGAATGAAGCACGACCACCCGTGATGGAGCTCAAAGAAGTAGAATAGTTGGACATTTCCTTCAAAGGAACTTTTGCCAACAACTTTTCAAAACCTTTTTCACTGTTCATACCCATGATGATGGCACGACGACCTTGTAAGTCACTCATCACATCACCCAGATAATCACCCGGAACGGATACTTCTACGTCATAAACTGGTTCAAGAATCTTAGGGCCTGCTTCTTTAAAGGCAGTACTGAAGGCATTACGACCGGCCAGCATGAAAGAAATTTCATTACTGTCTACCGGGTGCATCTTGCCATCATAAACAATGATGCGCACGTCACGGGCGTACGAACCGGTCAACGGTCCCTGTTCCATACGTGCCATAATACCTTTCAGAATAGCCGGCAAGAAACGTGCATCGATGGCTCCACCAACGATACTGTTTACAAACACCAGCTTACCACCCCAGTCCAAATCAATAGTTTGCGTATCACGTACGCTAATTTTATATTCCTGTCCGCCGAAACGATACATATCCGGAGCCGGCATACCTTCGTAATAAGGTTCTACAATCAGGTGAACTTCACCGAACTGGCCTGCACCACCCGACTGTTTCTTATGGCGATAGTCTGCACGTGAAGCCTTTGTTATTGTTTCACGATACGGAATCTTCGGTTCAAGATATTCGATCGGCAGTTTATCATTATTTTCAATTCTCCATTTCAACGTACGCAGGTGGAACTCTCCCTGTCCGGAAACGATTGTCTGTTTCAGTTCTTTCGATTGTTCGATTACCCATGTCGGATCTTCCTCACGCATACGGTTCAGGATTTCCATCATCTTTTCTGCATCCGATTCATTGACCGGTTTAACAGCACGGCGATATTTAGGATCCGGATATTTGATAAAGTCGAATTTATAATCGCATCCCTTGCCGTTCAATGTATTACCACGACGTACGTCTTTCAGCTTAACAGTTGCACCGATATCACCGGCAACCATCTCAGTCACAGCATTACGTGTCTGGCCGGCAACAGAGAATAACTGTGCGATACGTTCTTTCGACCCCCGGTCTGCATTCAGCAAATCGTCTCCTTCTTTTACTTTTCCTGATATCACTTTAAAATAGGAAACCTGACCGATATGCGGTTCTATCGTTGTCTTGAAGAAGAACAGACTGGTCGGACCGTCGGCAACCGGAGTCACTTCTACGCCTTCAGTAGTCACCGGACGCGGCATCTTATCGGTACAAGGCACCACGTTACCCAGGAATTCCAATGTACGGCGAACGCACATATCACGTCCTGCACAAACACAGAATACAGGGAACATACTGCGGGTCACCAGACCTGCACGGATACCTGCACGCATATCGTCTTCGCTTAACGTACCTTCTTCGAAGAATTTCTCCATCAGCATATCGTCATTTTCTGCCGCTGCCTCAACGAGCGCTTTATGAAGTTCCATTGCTTTGTCCATTTCTTCTTCCGGAACTTCCAGCACATCAGGCACACCGCCTTCGGGTTTCCAACGGTACATCTTCATCTTCAATACGTCGACAACGGCGTTGAAAGAAGTTCCCGTACTGATCGGATATTGGATAGGAACAATCTTGCTACCGAACTGGTCTCTCAACTGGGCAATTGTTCCGTCGTAGTCCGCCTTATCGTTATCTAATTGATTGACAACGAAAATAACGGGTTTATGAAATTGTTCTGTATACCGGAACTGGTTCAATGTTCCCACTTCCACACCATACTGGGCATTCAATACCATCAGTGCCGTATCGGTCACGTTCAAAGCTGAAACAGCTCCACCGATAAAGTCATCCGAACCCGGACAATCGATGAAATTCAACTTCCTATCCTGCCATTCAACACTGAAAACGGTTGAGAACACTGAGTAGCCATACTCCTTCTCAACCGGGAAATAGTCGCTCACCGTATTCCCTGCGTCTACAGAGCCGCGACGTTTTATAACTCCACCCTCGTAAAGCATCGCTTCAGCGAGAGTGGTTTTCCCAGAGCCCGAACTTCCCAAGATAGAGATGTTCTTAATTTCGTTTGTTTGGTATACTTTCATGATATCAGGTATTTTGAGTTTAACAATAAATATCATTACGTGAATTGCTCACGAGGCCGCAAATTAGAGAATGTACAGGAAAAAAGCAATTATCGCCCCGTGTTTGAGAACTATGTTATGCAGCAGGCCTTGTATTTACTGAATATTTTGTACATTTGTCGTTATTAACTTTCTTGCGAAAGTTCGCATTTACTTATATTTCATGATTCACAAATTACGAACTGTATTACTGGCTATCTGCTGTCACACTACATTATTATATGGACAAACAACAGACCCGTCTCTTACCTATCATGTAGAAACTGGTGCTACTGCCGGAGGAGGTAATTATGCCCCGCTTTGGTTTACTGCCAACAGGAACGGTCTGTCCAGTATCGAGCCGAACAGCATCTATCTGAAAACCGGGCTTACCTTCTCCAAAAAGTTGAACCATCACTGGGATATACGGACTGGTCTCGATTTGGCTACAGCGGCAAACAATACTTCCGCTTTTATCATTCAACAGGCCTATGCGGACATATCCTGGCAATGTCTGACAATGAGTATCGGCAGCAAAGAACGCGATCCTTTCGGGAAAAATCCGCAACTAAGCAGCGGCGGAATGGTAGAGGGAAATAATACCCGCCCCGTCCCCCAGGTAAGAGTGGGGATCGAGGAGTTCACCAATATTCCTTTTACCAATGCCTGGTTGAAGGTGAAAGGGCACATCGCTTACGGACGTTTTACCGACGACCGCTGGCAACGTGATTATGTCGCCGTCAACAAGCAATATATAGAAGATGTATTGTATCATAGCAAGTCCCTCTTATTCCGTATCGGCAAAAAGGAGAAGTTTCCTTTGGAGCTCGACTTCGGAATGATCATGGCGGCACAGTTCGGCGGCACAGTCTACGAGAATGATGCCAACCATCAGAAAAGACAAATATATACAATGCCTGTCGGGGTCAAAGATTTCTTCGATGTACTTATTCCCGGGAAGGGGGGTGATGATACTCCCATGGGGGAACAGGTCAATATCCTAGGCAATCATGTGGGCAGCTGGAACATTGCATTAAACTACTACCTGAACGACTGGAAATTCAGGGGATATTATGAACATTTCTTCGACGACCACTCCCAAATGTTCTTTGAGTACGGACGATGGAAAGACGGACATATCGGCTTGGAAGTGATCTTCCCGCACAACCGCTGGATCAGCACCTTTGTATGGGAAGGACTGGCAACCAAAGACCAAACCGGGCCAATGCTTTACGACGGTTTTGCCGGTCATTTCGACGAATACCAAATCAGTGCCAAAGACAATTATTATAATAACTACTATTATCAAAGCTGGCAACATTGGGGTATGGGAATGGGGAATCCTCTTTTACCCGGACCTATCTATAATGAAGATAAAAGTCTATTGCTCAGAAGCAACCGTGTATTATCACAACACATCGGATTCAGTGGAAATCCGTCAAAAGAAATAAGCTATCGCGTGCTGATGAGCTATTCCAGACATTGGGGAACGTACGATAATCCGTTGGATGAAGTTTGCAAACAGTTCAACTCGCTGTATGAAGTCACATACAGTCCGCGGAAGTTACGGGGATGGTCTGTCTCTGCAGCCCTTGGACTCGACCACGGAACTTATTTAGGAAATAACACCGGCGGCATGCTAACAATCAAAAAAGAGGGAATCATCCTGAAATAAAATATATGAAACCGACAATGATAAAGAATCTGAATATATTTATCGTACTTCTTTTCCTTACCGTCTTTTCAAGCGGCTGCGAGAAGGCACCGATAAACGGCAATGCTGACGGACAATGGCAGTTGATGCATTTCGAAACGACGGACGGAACCATTCACCCGTGCGAACGTATATATTATGCCATACAATTACAGTTGGTAGAAATCAGAGATAAAAGTGAGAACAAATACGGTACTTTCGTCGGCCGTTTCAATTACGACCAGGAGGCCGAAAAGATTACAGTAAAAGAGTTTAGTGTTCCCTACAATACAAACACATTGGCCACTCGCGAGCAGCTCCTGCCTTTCGGCATGGACAGTACGGAAACAGTATTCGACGTAATCAAAGCAGACGGTAAATCCTTAATTCTCCGGTCGGACTATGCAACGTTAACATTCCGGAGTTTTTGATAAGTAGCTTTTTTACCTACATTTGTTATCGAAATAACTAAATCAGTCCGATATGGCAGGTCTTTATATACACGTTCCGTTCTGTGCCAAACGATGTTTGTATTGCGATTTCTTTTCCAACACGGAAATGAAATACAAGAAACCGTATGTGACTGCCCTTATCCGTGAACTGGAAATAAGAAAGGATTACATCGGCAATGAACCGTTAGAAACGATCTACTTCGGAGGTGGAACTCCCTCCCAACTACAAGCCACTGACTTCGAACGTATATTTGATGCCATACAACGCTTATTCGACACATCCGGTTGCAAGGAGGTCACACTCGAAGCCAATCCGGATGATATGACACCCGAGTATGTTACCGGCCTTCGCAGATTTCCTTTCAATCGTATCAGCATGGGGGTACAAAGTTTCAAGGCGGAAGACCTGCGCTTCCTCAACCGCCGGCACGACCGGGAACAAGCCTTGCGGGCTGTTGAATTATGCAAAGAAAATGACCTCGCGAATATAAGTATCGACCTGATCTACGGCTTGCCCGGACAGACTTTGAAAGAATGGGAGTCGAACCTCGATGTGGCCATCCGACTGGATATTCCCCATATCTCCGCTTACCATTTAATATATGAAGAGGGAACCGCCTTATATAAATTAAAGGAAGCCGGAAAGATATCTCCTGTCGAAGAAGAGGTCAGCGTATCTCTTTTCACCTCCCTGATCGACCGGCTGACGGCAAACGGCTATCTTCATTACGAAATATCCAACTTCGCACGTCCCGGAATGATCTCCCGTCATAACAGTTCCTACTGGACCGGGAAGAAATACCTGGGAGCAGGTCCGTCCGCTCACTCCTACAATGGGGAAAGCCGCCAATGGAATGTTTCTTCCCTTCCGGCCTATATCCGGGGGATTGAAAGCGGATCACCGGAGGTAGAGGTGGAAGAACTGGATATAAACACCCGTTATAATGATTTCATTATTACCGGACTTCGCACGATGTGGGGCGTCAATTTAACCGAAATTCAAGGACAGTTCGGAAATGACAAATTAATCTATTGCCAAAAGCAAGCTACCCCTTACCTCAAACAAGGACTTCTTATCGAAAAAGACGCAACCCTGACACTCTCCCGCAACGGAATTTTCATATCGGATAGTATAATGAGCGACCTTTTATGGGTCTAAAATTAACAAAACAGGCCTCCGAAACAACGAAACAGGGGGTTATTCGTACAAATTCTGCACATTTTCACGATTTTTGAGAAATAAATAGTACAACATATTAAACTATTATCTATATTTGCCCTGTCAAAAAGCAGCAAATAGTGCCATATTTATATATAATATCAGGTTGCAACGGAGCAGGGAAGACCACAGCTTCATTTACAATTCTTCCAGAGATGTTGAAGTGTAAAGAGTTTGTGAACTCCGACGAGATAGCCAAGGGGCTTTCCCCTTTTAACGCAGATAGCATCGCCGTAGCTGTAGAAGCAAGCCGAATTATGTATAAGCGCATTAAAGAACTCATCGCAGCCGGTGAGACTTTTGCAATGGAAACTACGCTCGCCACCCGGTCAGTCGCAAATCTGATCAGGGAAGCACAAAGGGAAGGATATTATGTTACATTGTTATATTTTTGGCTGAATACGCCGGATCTGGCAGTGGAACGGGTAAAAATGAGAGTGGCAGCCGGTGGTCATAACATACCGGAAAGTACTATCCGCCGTAGATACGAGGCGGGTATTCACAATCTTTTTGAACTATATATCCCCATTAGTGATTATTGGATGGTAACAGACAATTCTATGTCTCCGATGGAAGTAATCGCCAAAGGATTCAGGAATGAAAAAAAAGAGATATATAATTCGGATATTTACACTAAACTTGAACATCATGAGTGAACAAGAAGTAAGAGAATTTGAAGAGAATATAGTTAAAGGTGCCAATATAGCTTTTCAACGCTTAGTTAACCAGAAAAAGAAAGAAGACGGAGAATTAGTCTTCTCTCGCAACGGATATATTTTCCGCGTAAAGGCAGCTGACCTGGAAAAAGGCATATTTTAATTATATCAGATATAAAAAAAGCGAGTGATCGAAAGATCATTCGCTTTTTTTATGATAACAACTCCCATTATCCGATTATTCTACCAGATCCATTTCCTCCAACAGGTAACCGGCACCGGCATATTTATCGATCAGGAACAGGACGTAGCGGATATCTACGATAATACTGCGCTGGTAATCCGGCAGGTATTGTATATCGCCTCCTACACCTTCCCAGTTACGGTCGAAGTTAATACCGATCAGTTCTCCGTTTGCATTCAAAACAGGGCTACCCGAGTTTCCTCCGGTGCTATGTGTTGTCGCACTGAAAGCGACAGGCATTTTTCCATCCGGCATACCGTAACGGCCAAAGTCTTTTGCGGCATACAATTCTTTCAGGCGGGCAGGAACAACAAACTCCCAGTTGGTCGAGTCTTCTTTTTCCATCACACCGTCCAACGTTGTCTGACAACTGTAATAATCGGCATCCCGCGGACTATATCCTTTCACCTGGCCGTAAGTCAGACGCAGGGAGAAATTGGCATCGGGGAAATTGGCTTTATCCTGATACATGGCCAACAGCCCTTTTACATACATCCGGTGAGCGATGGCATAACCGGCATCGAAATCCGCCAGAGCAGCATTCAGGTTAGACTTTTCTTCCTGCACTGATTTAGCAAACAGGATCATCGGGTCTTCTTCCAGTGCTTTAACAGAAGGGCGCGTTTTAAACTTATCGAAGTTTTCTTCACTACCATAGATAGATTTGTCGAACAGATAATCCACAAAACGGTCTACATCTCCTTTGAACTTCTTGTCGATCAGGGTAAAGTAAGTCGGTTGCGACTTAGCCGGAACCAGCCGGCGATATTCCTTCAACATCACTTTGGCAATCTTCTTGTCCACTTCGGGTGCGTAATCCTTATCGGCAAAACGGTGGTAGGCCATTTCCAGCAGACGTACCTGCTTCTGTTGTTCGCTGCGGTCTTTACCCTTCAAGGCTTCGCTGACAGCTTGAATATCCGAAGGCACTTTTGTGAATTCAATACCGCGCAGGATTGCTTCATCCAGCATCCAGCTACGGAAGCGAAGGTCTTTGCGATCGGAAACGATCTGTTCGATCGTAGATAAGGCTTCCGGATAATCAGACTCGTCATTATCCTGCGACCAGGCGATCAGGCGATCCTGCTCTTCCTTCTTTACCTGTTCGAAGTTACGTTTTTTTATCGCCCAATTGCTACCGATAGCATTTTTGTAAGCATTAGTCGATCCTGCATATTTGCTGGCGTACTGGATACGTACAGACGGATCTTTCAGCATCTCGTCCAGCATCACTTCCTGACGAAGGTTGCGGACATTGATACGGACTGCATTGTCGATATCACGACGTTCGGCAACTTCCCAGGAGGTATAATACTTGTTTGTACGCCCGGGAAATCCCATCATCATGGCGTAATCGTCTTTTTCCACTCCCTTTATAGAGATCTTGAACCAACGCTTAGGACGCAGCGGAACGTTCGATTCGGAATATTCAGCCGGGTTGCCATTGGCATCGGCATAGACACGGAAAACGGAAAAGTCACCCGTATGACGCGGCCACATCCAGTTGTCGGTGTCGGCACCGAACTTACCGATCGATGAAGGAGGAGCTCCGACCAGGCGGATATCCGAATAGATCTTCTTCGTGAACATATAATATACGTTACCGCCGTAGAAGGCTTTGATCTCGACTTCCGTTCCGGGGTTATCCTGCAGGAACTTCTCTCCTACCCGGGTTTTAGCCAGTCCGTTCAGGTATTTGGGAGAAAGGAAATTCATACTGTTCGGATCGGTATCTTTCTCGAGTTCCGCTTTCACGTAGTCGGTGACATCTTCTATTTTGTCAATGAAGGTCACGGTCAGTCCCGGATTGGGAAGTTCCTGGTCACGGGTAGTTGCCCAAAAGCCGTCGGTCAGGTAATCGTGCTCCAGCGTACTGTGTTGCTGTATCTGGCCGTATCCGCAGTGATGGTTGGTCAATAACAAACCGTCCGGCGATACGATCTCACCGGTACAACCGCCGCCGAAGATGACAACGGCATCTTTCAGCGAGGCAGAGTCGGGACTATAAATGTCGTAATCCTGCAACTTCAAGCCCAGTGCCTGCATCTCCGGAAATTTCTGTTGCTTAAGTAAAGGAAGCAACCACATTCCTTCGTCGGCTACGGCCGGCAATGACAGAGCAGCAGCCAAAAGGGATAATAAGATTCTCTTCATAGTGTTTTATCGTTTAAATTAGTACTATTTCTTCGCCCATCCGGTATAAGGTTCTTTGGTAAGCATCGAGTTGTAATATCTCCTGTCGCCGCTTACCTCTTCCCCTATCCATTCCGGTTTCTCAAATACTTCGTCTTCGGAAGCCAGTTCTATTTCGGCCATAACCAGGCCTTCGTTGGCTCCGTGAAAGACATCCACTTCCCAGATATGCTTCCCTGCACGGACAAGGTGGCGCACTTTATCGATGGCTCCCGGTTCGCATAACTTCAATAACTGTTCGGCATCCGCAAGCGGCACTTCCTGTTCGAACTCGTAACGGCTCAGTCCTTTTTCGTCCGAAGGGCCTTTGATAGTCAGAAAACCTTTCTCCCCACGAATACGAACACGCACCGTACGTCCGGGCTCAGAACAGATATATCCCTGTACAATGCGTTGCGAATCGAATACATCAGCAGAGAAGTCTCCTTTTACAATAAACTTTCTTTCTATTTCGGTAGCCATATCATTCTCGTTTATCCGGTTGTTTGCCGTATCAGGACGGCATCTATTCTAGTTTACCCTTGCAGAAAAGTTGTTGCCGACAGTGTCGGCTATATTGTCGACAGCGTCAGCAATATTGTCGACGACGTCGGCAAAGCTGTCGACACTGTCGGCAACAGATTTTCTGCAAGGGTAAATAGGATTCATACGGTACTTATCTGTTATTAATCAGGAGGTATTGTTACTTGATCGTTACCATAGTTGCGCCGAATCCGTACTCACGAAAAGAAGCATCCTGATAATAGTGTTGTTTGTATCTCGTTTTCAACTCTTTCTCAATAGCCTTACGAAGTACTCCGTCGCCTTTACCGTGGATAAAGACAATCTTCTGTCCTTTATGATTGGCATACTTCGCCAATATTTCATGGAACTTATCTAACTGATAGGTCAGCATATCCGCATTACTCAGTCCATTCGTATTATCCAGCAGTTCAGTGATGTGCAGGTCGACTTCCAGTATAGCGCCGTCTGATTTTTTCTTCACGATAGACTGCGGAGCATGACGGTCTTCCTGAACTTTCTGATACATCGCTTCTTTCAGATCCGCTGCAGAAACAAGCAGTTCCCGCTCCGGTACATCGTTCCGGACAATTGGATAAACCATCGCATCCTCTTCAAAGAAGTCATTTTCCATAAAGCAATGTTGTTTATAGAACTTCACCGTATCGAGATGCAACTCAACAGAGATAGAGTTCTTCAACGAATAAGGTTTATCTTTCTTGAAAGCAATCAGCTGTACGCAGATACGTTCCAGATCGTTCAGATCTTCTTTGCCGAACTCTTCCAGGAAGATTTTCGTATTCGGTTCTATCAGGCCATTGTAACGGCTGATCCAGCTATTGTTATGGCGGTTCATATAGTTGAAGAACAGATAATAATTGCTGTCATTGATGAAATAGGCTTCATAACCGCTCTGCTGTATTACCTTAGTCGGTTCAAGCGGTAAATAAGCCAGATAGATATTCATCCGTTCCCCTTCGGGTGTTTCTTCAATCTTCACTTCCTCCGGCTTTGGCTGTGGCTTTGGAGCGGATTGTTGAACCTGTGCCTGTGGTTGTATTTTCGGACGGTTCGAGCTATGCACCTGCATTTCATTCTCACCTCCTACGACTACGCACTCACGGATCAGTGCCGGTACTTCAAACCCGTCTTCATCCTCGACCAGCACCTGGTCTTTTCCTTTAAAACTACGTACGATTCCGCCTCCTGTCGTATTCAGGAAACGGACTTTATCTCCGACTTTTACAGTATTCATCGTTTTATTATTAGTGTTATGAACACAAAAGTAATATATTTCCCACACATTTGTAGTACTTTTGCACCCGGTTCGAAAAGAACATATCCGAAAATAGAGATAGCAATGATTACAAAAACTCAACAGATAAGTATCGAAGATTATAACTATCCGTTACCTGATGAACGAATAGCGAAGTTTCCGCTGCCTAAGCGGGACGAATCCAAATTATTGCTTTACCGGGACGGGAAAGTAAGTGAGAGCGTTTTCAAGCATATTACAGATTACCTGCCGGAAGGTTCGTTGATGGTATTCAATAATACCCGCGTCATCCAGGCGCGGCTGTTGTTCCAGCGCGTGACGGGGGCTCAGATCGAAGTCTTCTGCCTGGATCCTGCCGTTCCGCATGATTATGAGCTTATCTTTCAGGAAACGGAAGCGTGTAACTGGATTTGCCTGATCGGAAATGCGAAGAAATGGAAAGAGCCCGTTCTCTCCCGCGAGATCAGCGTTGCCGGCCAAACAGTCAGGTTATCCGCCGAAAAGGTTCAAAGCTACGGAGAGACACATCAGATACGGTTCAGTTGGGACGGTGGTTTCAGCTTTGCCGAAGTGCTGGATGCGGCAGGCGAACTGCCCATACCTCCTTATCTGCATCGTAAAACGGAGGAAAGCGATCTGAAGACGTACCAGACTGTTTATTCGAAAGTCAAAGGTTCGGTAGCCGCACCGACTGCGGGGCTTCATTTCACACCGGAAGTGCTGGCGGACCTGGATACCAAAGGTTTCGGTCGCGAAGAACTGACATTGCATGTCGGAGCCGGAACATTCAAGCCGGTCAAGAGCGAAACGATCGAAGGGCATGAAATGCATACCGAATATATATCCGTACGCCGCAGTACCGTCGAACGGGTCATGCAGCACCTGGGACATATCATAGCTGTCGGAACGACTTCCGTCCGCACACTCGAAAGCCTTTATTACATAGGCGTAACGCTTGCGGCTCATCCGGAAGCAACCTCCGAAGAGTTGGTTGTCAAACAATGGATGCCGTATGAGGAAGCCAACAACCGGCTGACTACAGCAGAAGCCCTGCAGAATATACTCGATTATCTGGACAAACACCAGCTGAACACCTTGATCACGGCAACCCAGATTATCATTGCTCCGGGTTATGAGTTCAAGATCGTAAAAGGTATTGTCACCAATTTCCACCAGCCTAAAAGCACCCTGCTTCTGCTGATTTCCGCGTTCGTGAAAGGAGATTGGAAAAATATCTATAACTATGCACTGGGACATGATTTCCGTTTCCTGAGTTATGGGGATAGCTCGCTGTTATTATAATAATGAATATACGGTTCAGGCAATATCCTTTCAATCCATTCGTTATTACATAGTATAAAGATTATCCGGTGATGAATAAGAAGATTACTCCCTATATATTACTGTTTTTAACCGCTTTATTGCTTTTTTCCTGCAAATCAGCCAAGCTGAGCGATGCAGAGGAGAAGCAGCGGATCGGCGAATACTTTGAGGCAGCAGCTATTTATCGGAAAGTTTATACGAAAACGTCTCCGCAGAAAAGGGACTTACGGGGATATATTGCCTACCGAATGGCTGAATGTAACCGGCTTATCAACAATACACCGAGGGCTACCAGTGCCTATATGAATGCATTACGCTATGAATATCCGGATAGTATCGTAAGCCTGCGACTGGGACAGATGTACCAGAAAACCGGCAAATATACGGATGCTATACGTTATTATAATGACTTCCTGCAACGGAACCCGGAAAGCGAACTGGCCCTTAACGGAATAAAAGGCAGTGAACTGGCTCCTGTATGGAAACAGAACCCGACCCGTTATGTCGTCAAGCGGATGGAGAAATTCAATTCCCGCCGAGGCGAATTCAGTCCGATGCTGTTCGGTGACAAATACGATCAGCTTTACTTCACCTCTTCCCGCACTCCCAAAGGGGCTAACAAAGACAAGGATGAAACGATCAGTGCCATCACCGGCATAAGAAACAACGACTTTTTCCTGGTCAAGCAGGATGAACAAGGTAACTGGCTCGCCCCCATCGAACTGGAGGACGAAGTGAATACCGAATTCGACGAAGGAACACCTTCTTTCTCGAAAGACGGCAATACCATGTATTACACCTATTGCGCACAAGATCCGGAAGGACCGCGTACATCAGAAATATACATCTCTACCCGTAGCAGTGCTAAATGGGGCAAAGGGACACGTGCCACTATTGTAAAAGACTCAGTTACAGCCCTGGGGCATCCGTCTGTTTCACCTGACGGCAAATACCTGTATTATGTATCCGATGCAGTCGGAGGTTTCGGGGGAAAAGATATCTTCCGCTCCCGCCTTGTAGGTAACGATTTCGGTCCGATGGAAAATCTGGGACCGGAGATCAATACGCCCGGCGACGAAATGTTCCCGTACGTACGCGACTCCGTTACACTCTACTTCGCCTCTAACGGGCATCCGGGAATGGGCGGTTTGGATCTTTTCAAAGCGACCCAGGACAGTACAGGCAAGTGGCATGTCGAAAACCTGAAAGCACCAATCAACTCCATGGCGGACGATTTCGGCATTACATTCGAGGGAAACAAGGAAAAAGGATTCTTCAGTTCCAACCGTAATGATGCACGCGGGTACGATCATCTGTACTCGTTCGAACTTCCTACGATAACGATATTCATCGAAGGTATTGTCTTCGATGTGGATGAAAATCCGATCGAAGATGCAACCGTCCGCATTGTCGGCAAAGACGGTCTGAATGTGAAAGTTCCGGCAAAGAAAGACGGAACTTACCGGGTGGAACTGGAGCGCGACATCCGTTATGTTATGATGGCTAGTGCCCGTGGTTACCTCAACCAGAACTTCGAACTGAAAACCGGACCGGAAGAGAAGAACGAAACTTATATCGTAGACTTCTACCTCTCTCCGATCAGTAAACCGGTCGTTATCGACAATATCTTCTACGATTTCGATAAAGCGACCCTGCGCCCGGAATCACAGAAAGCACTGGATGAGATGATCAAGATGCTGAACGATAACCCGAACGTGACGATCGAGTTGGGAGCACATACCGACCGCAAAGGTAGCGACCAGTATAATGAACGCCTGGCACAACGCCGTGCCCAGTCGGTAGTGGATTACCTGATTGCAGGAGGCATCGACAAAGAACGTCTGGAAGCCAAAGGCTACGGCGAAAGCGTTCCGAAGGTCATCAACAAGAAGATGGCCAAAAGCTTCGACTTCCTGAAAGAAGGAGATGTGCTGACGGAAGAATTTATCCTGACACTGCCTCCGGAACAACAGGAAATGGCAGACCAAATAAACCGCCGCACAGAGTTTAAGGTACTCAGAACGAATTACAACCTGTTCTAAAGGTTTCGTTATTCCGTTTTGCTTTTCGCCAACACTTCGGAAAAAGAGATGGGCCAGTCAATCGCGTTCATCAACGTTTCGAAAGCCATGCGATAGTTAAGCGGAATAACCATATATTCGGAATACAGATCACATACAATCAATGCCAGCAGCATCTTGATGTTGTAATGCGTCTTTTTCAGAATGACCAGGCTTTCCAGGACAGACGTGTCCTGTGCCTTTTCAAAATCCTGCTCCGTCAGGAGGAGTTTATTCTGCAACTGCTGAAAATGCGGACAATCAGCTGCGGTAGTATAGCCATCCATCCCCTCTTCAATATCCAGTAAAACCCGGCAAACAGCTATCCGTTCTCTTTCATTTGGATTCATATAATATGATCAAGCCGCCCTGTTTCCCTTGTTTGGCATTTTATATAATAAAGAAGCGTGGAAACTGTTAATCCATTATTCGGAACTGAGGTATCGCCAAACACCCATCGAACAAATAATAAGACAACAGCCCACGCCCTATTCTATATACAGGAGTATATATAACAAGCGTGAGCGTTCAGTTGTCTATCATCTTCGTCCGACTAGAAATTTGGCGATTTTCAGTTCCAAAGATAATATCTTAAACGCTTATATGTCACCCAACTAATGAGTAGCCAAAACTCAACGGCCCGCTCATTCTTTGAATGGGACAAAGATAGCTAAAAGCAATAATATATATTCTTTGCAAAGAATTATTAACAAGAAAAAAGGCTACCCGTGCCGGATAGCCTTCCTTTTATAGCAGAATAACGATTTCCGTTGTTAATCAAATGAAATCATTCGACGGTAAATTTATAGATACATTCGCTGATATACTTTTCACCAGGGTTCAGGACAACACTCGGGAAGTCCGGATGATTAGGACTATCGGGGTAATGCTGTGTCTCCAGGCAGAAAGCTCCGCGATGCGGATAAGTCACACCGTGCTTGCCGGTATCTTTTCCATCCATAAAATTTCCGGTATAGAACTGAATACCCGGTTCGTTGGTATATACTTCCAGGGTGATACCGCTGGTCGGAGAGTAAGCCTTGGCAGCCAGTACATTCTTGTCACCGTTTGTATTCAACACCCAGTTCAGATCATAACCATGTCCGAACTGCAGCTGCTGGAACGAGTCGTTGATCTGTTTACCGATAGCGACCGGAGTACGCAGGTCCAGCGGAGTTTCATCAACCGAACTGATACCTACAGGGATCAGTGTGCTGTCAACCGGAGTATAGTTATCCGCATTGATCATAACCAACTGGTCCAATACATCGGAACCGGGAACACCCGAGAGATTGAAGTAACTGTGGTTTGTCAGGTTCACAACCGTTTTCTTATCCGTTGTTGCTTCATATCTGATATCGACAGCATTGTCATCCGTCAATGTATAAATAACTTTGATATTCAGATTTCCAGGAAAACCGGCTTCACCGTCCTTCGAGAGATAGGTCAGTTCCAGAGCCTGATCGTTCAGCTGTTTGGCATCCCACATACGGGCATGATATCCTTGAGCTCCGCCATGCAGACAATGCGTTCCGTCATTCTTGGGCAGTGTATATTCCGTGCCGTCCAAAGTAAACTTAGCCTGGTTGATGCGGTTTCCATAACGTCCGATCAGAGCGCCGTAGTTTCCGTCCGACTGCACATATTGGTTAATATTATCATATCCCAGCACCACATCGGTCATTTGTCCTTTCTTGTCAGGAACCATTACAGAGACTAGTCGTCCACCGTAATTCGTAATGCAAGCCTCTGCTCCGTTTTTATTCTTCAACACATACAAGGCGGTCGGCTTCCCATCCACTTCCGATACGAAATCAGACTTCATTAACCCGGAGATTGTAGCCTCTTCTCTTTTTTCGCCGCACGACAGCAATACACACATTGCCATGACAGCCATACATAGTCTTTTCATTTCAAATTGATAAATTAAAGTGTTTGTTGGATATGGATCAAATATACACTATTCCAGCCAAAATATCTTTCATCTACCGGATAATAATATCTTTTAACGTAAAAGGAGATATGCCATGTATAACATATCTCCTTTCATTCCTATTATCTATTTTTCAGATGGAAATAAGACAGAACTATTTCTTAATGATCCGGACAGTCTTCGCTTCGCCATTAGTCAATACGATACGAACCAGATAATAACCGCTACGCAACTGGCTCAGGTCGATCACCTGCTCAGGATTCTTAATAAGCTTCTGAAGTTTACCGGCTGCATCGATCACATAGATCGCATCCACAGGCATTTCAGAGACTACCGTCGCATTGTATTCTACCAGGGTCGGATACAAACCTACGCCCTGCAGGGTAATCGATTCGTTACCGACCGGACTCAGCTTCACATTGAAGGTGACAGAGTCACGATGTGACAGGTGATTGGTCGATTCGGGAACTGTGATGTACAACTTGGTTATACCTTCGTTCTTACCGATCACATGCACACCTTCGATATGGTTTCTCGTACCTGCGACAGCGATGTTTTCAACCGTGTAAGCGATTGTTGCCGGAGATTCGCAGGAAGCATACAACAGAACAGAGTCGCCAACGGTGATCGATGTAGACTCGACAGACCACTCAAGGCCGGCGGCTGCTTTTGCGATATTCAACTTACCAGGAACCAAAGTCACGGCATAGTTGTCTTCTTCGGAGCTCAGACAGTCGATGATAAGGTCATAAGAGCCCGCGTTGACAGGGTTAACCTTGGTCTTCACTGTGTAGATGAAGTTGAGGGCATCCGGGTTGTCGTTGCCTACGAAGCCGGTGTATACCGGTTTCAGTTCAGGTATTTCATCACCGTAAACGATATCTACCGTACCGGCACTGATTGTCAGTGTAGCTTTCGAAACAGTCAGGGTTCCGGTTCCGCCTACCAGGGTGTAGTTGTCGCCCGGATCGCCACCTTCGACATACAGGGTATAATTTCCTGCGCCGGTTATTGTTCCTGCCACTTTTACCGTAGGAGCAGAAGCAGCTTTGAAGTCGTCGCTGCCGATAAATCCGGAATAGGTATATTCGAATGATTCAGGGATTGCTTCACCGAATGCAACCAGGGCATCTTTCGGTTTCACGATTACTTCGCGCGGTTTGATCTGCATCTTTTCTTTGCGGACAAGCAGGTCGGAACCGTTATGTTTCACGAAGATGGAGATGTTGTAGATACCAGCTGCAACCGGCAGTTCAGGATCACCGTTGTAAGTAATGATCGGAGTATATGTCTGGATACCCTTGAGGTCGGTCAGCTTCACATCGGCTTCTTTGCCGGTTCCGTCGTAATCGAATACCATGTTACCCAGGATCACGTTGAAGTCTGCTTCATTCTTCAGACGCAAGACTTTGAATACTTCCGACTTCAAGGCTTCTTCCTGTCCGGACTCTGCATTGTAGCGGGCAGTGATCGTTACGCCTTCGTCGCCTGTCAATGCTTTCGCACGCAGATACCAGATGCTTTCTACCTTTTCCACCTGGATCAAAGCCGGGTTGGATGATTCGTAAACGATCTGGGAGCCTTCGGCTATTACGGTCGATCCCTGTTTAACGACTGCATTCAGACGTACAAGGTCGCCCACGATCAGTTCGTTCTGTATCGGAGTCCAAACCATTACATAGCTATTATCCGGATATACCTGATAACGGGCTTTGCCTACGATGGTGATTTCGTAGTTCGGATTTACCTTGTTGAGTTCGGTAATACCTGTCAGTTCGTATGTTCCTACCGGCAGAATACCTTCCGGACGGTTGTTGATAACCAGGTTCTTGATACGGTTGCCGACAGCAACGGTAGCCGTAGAGTCGAGGCTGTTGGCCGATTCATCCAATTTGAAGCCTTCGTAAGAGATAAACTCTTTCTGGACTTCCGCTTTGTTGAACTCAGGATCAGCCGAACCGAATGCTCTCTTGATGGTATCCAGACGGATAATCAATGGAGCTTTGGCAACTTCGAGACGTACACTGTCGTTCGTCATTGTGCCCGGAACCAGTGTGTTCATAATCAGCTTATAGTTACGATCCTTTGCCACGTACGGCGGTTGGATTGTTTTATCTTCGGTAATGACCTTGATATGCAGGGTGTCGTTGTAAGAACCTGCGTGCAGGGTATTATCGGCAGCAACCGGCTTAACGACTACTTTCGGCATGAAGTCGATAATGTCGTCAGGAGTAGTTGTTGTCTGATATTTAATATCGAAGCTGGCGAGGCCGCGTTTCTTTTCGGCATCGTTCGGTTCGAAAGTCCAGGTCGTATCTTTATCGGCTTCACCATATATACGGTCTACGATCACTTTCCAGATGGCCAGCGGACGCTGGTTGATCAGGAAGGTTCCGTCTACTGTTTTGAAAGCGTAGTTCAGAGAAGATACTTTGTCTGCATTGTCTACCTTGGCGACATACAAGCTGTCATCTTTCTGGTTCGGTTTCTCACGCTTCAGGTTTACTTCGGTCTTTTCGGTAGCCTTGCGTCCTTCATAATCGAAGTATCCGGCAAGCGGAGCCACTTTGAAACCTCTGTCGCCTTCGGCCGTTGCGGAGATATAGTTTACTGCCTCAGCTGCTTTCGAGAAAGCGTACGAAGGAGCACTACCTTCTTCCAGACGTTTAGTCAGATAGAAATAACCATCCGGATTAGGTTCACCATACACCTTATGCATCACCTTAACCGGCTTGTCGTTGATAACGACTTCTGCTTCTGCCGGGAATACGGTGATAGTGATTGTGTCTTTCTTCACTTCGTATTTACCGGCGGTGATTGCCTGGATATCATAGTTAGAAAGAGTGGTTGCAACCGTGTTAGCTGCATTTGCATTCAACTCATAACTATAAGTTCCTACATCACTTTTGGTTGCGCCCAATGCACCGGAAACTGCTGTATGAGTAACCGGCAATTTGATATTACCGAACAAAGCCTCCAGTGTCTGGTCGTTCTTCAAAGTTCCGTCTGTGATGAGAAGTTCTTTTCCGGAGATATTCTTCACATTTGCATCATCATACAAACGGGCACTGTCGGGGACAGCAAAGGTAAGAGGGGCTTGCTTAACTGTCAGCAACCCTCTACCATCGGGCCAGGCATCCGACCAAACCTGCAAGTTCAGTGTATAGTTGGCAGCTTGTCCCCCGCTCATACCGATTACAAATGTACCGGGTACCGAGTTTTTATCTGCTCCGCTATACGTAACGTCCGGTAAGACATTCACCTGCGAATTGGTAAAGATCGCTTCCGTATCGCCATTCACAAAACCACTGAACACAAAGTCTTTGGCAGACCAGGGCGTAGCCGGGTTCTCATCACCGTAGAAACGGCTGGTGTCGCGGGCTGCGATATTCAATGTAGCCGGGTTCACCGTTAAAGGCTGGCTGGTAAAAGCACCGGCCCGGTTGCTGACAAAGAATACTACATTCGGATTGTTATTATACTGGAAATATTCAGTCAGGTTATCGGCTACGAAACCTAATGTCTCGCCACCGCTCACTGTCGGAATAGCCGAAAACTTCAGGATGTCGATCGCCTGTGCCGGAGACTTGAATGATACTCCGGAGCCAACACTTCCGTATTCACTTCCATCCCCATTCACATAGAAATAGTTGAAACTGGCTTCACTGATACCCGCGGCAGCCGTACTCAGGTTGTCACCATAAGTCATTGTCAGCGCAGTATTCGTATTGAAGCTTACGTACACAGTATCGGGTACAGCCGTTTGCGCCTGCATGATACCGCCTGAAACAAGCATCAGGGGAAGCAGCATAAGCTGCTTCCTCGATGTGAATATTGATTTAATATATTTCTTCATACTAAATTAGTTTTACAGGTTACTTCTTAATGATCTTCACTGATTTGAATGTTCCGTCTTCCAATGTTACATTGAGCAGATAGATGCCTGATCCAAATGTCGACAGATCAATAACAGATCCCGGTTTGCGAATAACTGTCTGTAATGTTCCGTTCATCGACAGCAGTTCAACCTGCTTGATTTCAGACGGAGCAGCCACTGTGACAGTATTGGTAAACAGTCTCGGATATACATCGATCTGGTCTGCAACGACGAGGTTTTCATTGCCTACCGACAGATATTCATCCTCCACAAGGAATGTTATCACCACAGGTTCAGCAGCGTTGTAGTTTTTATTACCATGCTGCATAGCTGTAACCGTTACCGTACCGGAAGTAACCGGAGTCAGTATCCATGCGTCGCCGATCTGATTTACATAAGCAACCGCGTCGTTAGACGAATTGAATGTAACCGGAAGTTTACTTGAAGCAGTAGCCGTAAGAACCACATCACCACCTTCTACGTCTATTGTAGTTTCCGGGCTCCAGCTTATCTTCTGTGAAGCAGCCTGCAGGTTGTATTTACCGTCTACATAAGAAACTTCGTAGTTATCAGATGTATAATTATCAGAGAAAGTGATCGGGTAAACACCTGCATCCGATGTACGTGTTACAGTCGAACTGATACGCGGAGCGAAACCGAGGTCTTTCAGCGTTTCACCGTTCACGAAGCCGGTAGCCGTGTAGGTCAGTTCTTCCAGATCCTTACCATAAACAGTTTCTTTGTCATCAGCCTGGATAGTCACGGCAGCCTTACTGACATTCAACAGTCCGGACACATAAGTAATCACATAGTTACGACCGAAGTCCTGAGCAGAATACGGAGTCAGCTTATATGAGCCGGCTTTACCGTTGTATCCTATCAGACGAACAACCGGAGCCTGGCCAACCAGGAAGTCTTCGCCGTTCAGGAAGTCACTCTTGTTATAATCGTATGCATTTGCGTAAGCGGGTTGTTCGCTACCGTACCGGATATTGAAACTGCGGGCTGTTACCACAACCGGCTTCGGAGCGATCACCATCTTGTTCTTAGCGGTGTAAGAATAAGTGACGGAACCGAGCGTTGCCTTCACCGTTACAGTATATACACCGGCGTCTGTCGGAGCGTCCTGGGTAGACGGATACAGGGTCGGAACAGAACCTAACTGGTCGCCTTCGTAATAGATGCTGAAGTCTTTCACTGCCTCACCTGTTTCCACGTCGGTTACCTTTACGCTTACTGCTCTCGGGTTGCTGTCGTAAATGCTGGTCACATTAGAGATGATTACATTTACTTTGGCTGCATCACCTTCCGGAGCGATTACTTTGATCGTTCCGGTTACAGGAGTGGCATCTTCGTAGGTATCATCGCCATCGGCAAATACTGTGATGGTCACATAGTTGTCACCTTCCGTACGTACATTACCGGTTACTGCATAAACGCCTCTTGCTGTTTCAGACAGGATCACGCGTTCGCGATCGTTGCCCGACAGTTCGTAACGGATATCGTAGATAGACGGTTTACCGTCGGCTTCCGATTTCAGGTAAGCTGATAACTCAACTGTTTCACCTACCGGGATTACCAGGTTGCGCTGATCTTCCGGCCAGATGATTGTACGGCGGATCTTATCGATCGACAAGGTTCCGTTTTCGTGAGTTACCGTATAATTACGTGCTTCCCCTTTTACCGTGAAGTAGATATCGTATGTACCACGTGAGTCGGATCTCGCATCTGTCGCGATCTTCGGCATCACAGAGAATACATCCGCCAGGTTTTCATATTCATTATTCTTCAAACCGATGTATTCGATTTCGAGATCCGGGTTACCACCACCGTAAGGACGGTTGTAGCTCTTCGCACGTACGGTCAGCGGAGCCGGCGTTACCGTCAAGCCTGCGTTGATAAGCGTAGCAGCGGAGATATCGAAGTTCGGAAGCAGGGCTGCGATCCGGGTAGCTGCCGAAGATGTAAAGCGCAACTCGTATGTGCCGACGTCTGTCTTCTTGTTAACGCCCGACAGGTCGAGCCAGCTTGTACGGTTTACTTTATCTGCATTCAGCAATTGGGTGATCTCTGCCTGGAAGGCTTTGGATAAGTTACCCGAAACTTCTGCATATACATCAGCATTTGTTGCTTCTTCACCATATTCGCGTGTAACGGATACTTTAACCGTTAAGTCGGTTGCCGTCAGCGGAACCGGGGTAACAGATACTTTAGCCTCCGTTTCGCTTGCCACGAACTTAACGCCGATAACCGGAGTAAACAGCTCTTTCACCCTTGCTTCGATTGCACGGATCTGGTAGTCGCCTACCGGAGCGGTTGCTTCATAAACGTCTGTATCGAGCGGATCTACCGTTTCAAACAGGTCGATCACATTCTTTTCTGCCAGCAGTTTAGCTGCGGTCAGCTTCGGTTCTGTGGCAAATACAAGTTTCGCATTCAGATCGGTATCTTTAGTAACGACCGTGCCGTACACTTTTGTATAAGCATCTTTAGCCGCTTTCACTTCTACTGTTGCCGGAATCACCTTCAGGTTAGCCAGATCGGCATCCAACTGGATTTCGAAGTTACCGATAGCTGCTTTCAATGTCGAAGCGTCTACGATACGAAGTTTATAATTACCCTGGGTAACATTGTTCTTTACAGAGTCGACCAGGACACTGTTTAATGTATTACCGTGGAACTGAAGTTTATTGTTACGGTACAATGCCCAATGTAACTTATTGTTCTTGAACAACTGGTTCCAGCGTGCAGCTGTCATGGCCGGTGTCGGATTCTCCGGATCTTCCTTTATAGAAATCAAGGTAAATCCATAATCGTCACTTGCCAGTGTCAGGTTGGTCAGCTCATATACCGGTTTACCGGCAACGATCGTCCAGACACCTTCGAGCTTTTCTTCGTTGAATGTCACAACGACACCCGGAGCAACCACCTTCACTGCGTTGACAGCAGTAACGACATCCGTACCCGGTCCGTCAGTCACTTCAGCACCTTCGATCTGATAAACGAAAATATAATCGGCTGAGGTCAGTTCAACAGTATAGTTGTAGTCGCCGATTACAGGATTATTTTTATCCAATTGCGCCTTGGTAGTAACCAGGCTGACTGCCAATGTATAATCACTCTTGATCTTCGCACCATTCAAAGCAACGATATCATCGTAGATCATTTGCTCGATCTCTGCCTTTGTCGCTTTACCGAATGTAAATGCAGCTTTCGCGGCTGTTTCTTCTTCGGCTGTAGCGGCCAGATAAGTAGGCAGTGTGATAGTCAGTTTACGCTGACCGATCTGAACAGAGTTCTGTACATTATGGAAGTTACTGCCGAATTGGTTGTCAAGCAGGAAGTTCGACAACAGGTTCGCATCAAGTACATCTACTCTGTAACCGTAATCACCGTTCTTCGGCAACGTTTCTGTTTCTTCTGCTGAACAATCAGCACTAGTCAACATAACCTTGAACAGGTCTGCCGGATTTTCGAAGCAGGTATATGCGCTTAACAGACCTTCGTTAGCTGCCAGGAACTGACTGAGGATGTCAGCTTCGATAGCCACTTTACGTTTTCCATAACGATATGTAATATCTGTCGGGAATGTAAAGACAACCGGAGCCTGACCGACAACCAATGTCTTCGGACCTGCTTCTCTTATTTCGATATTATCCGTTACCTTTTGAACGAATGCTACCGAATAAGTATAGGTCCCGGCAACGGTTGTTCCTTCTTCTTCTATATTATTGATAGTAACTGTAAAGCTCTTCAAAGGTTTAACACCTGTCTTAGCTACCAGTTCGAAAAATTCTTCATTAGCCGGATCTTCCAGCACTGCTTTCTTTACGGAGTCAAGTAAAGCGACTTTCGTATTGATGTCATTATAAGTGACATTCACTTCCGGTAAAGTAAGCGTACGTTTTGCTTTTACTATACGGAGAGCCAATTTGGCAATCACATCGTTACCGTTCCTGGTCAGGTGAATGCTGGACGGTGCCGTATAATTTAATGTATAGTATTCGGAGAACTGGGTATTAGCGCCAGCAACCACTTCGTAACCATACAGGTCGGATACCTGCGGATAACTTTCGCCGGCAATACGTACCGGAACGTCTCCCGTAGAAGTTTCGTTGTTGATCAGATATGTTTTCACACCCCAGTTATTCAGGTCAGGAACTGTTACGCGGTCTGCACCCGGAGTCAGCCTGAAATCATTCAACAAGTCTTGTGCATACTCGTCGGCAGTCTGTCCGAACGGACGTTCCCACAGAGGCAGTTGTACATTGATCGGAAGCGGGTATTCCGCCAACGACTGACCGTTGTCGGTTAATCGTACCGAGCGAAGATAAGTTGCCGTTGTATAACCTCCCCATTCTATCGGAATAATAAGACCTCCGTCTTCATTAGATACTTCGATCTTCTGGATATTGTCATTCGGATTGAATACGACAGTATACGAATAAAGATCTCTGCCGATGGCAGGTACTAATGTTACGCTGGAGATATAAGCCCCCTTCATATCCGGGTTCTTCAAAAGCAGGTCAGCCAGGATCGCTTTTGCGATCATATCGTCGGATGCGCCTTCTTTCTTGAACTCATACTTATACAGTTTCACTTTTGCGATCGGACGCGGAGTGATGTTTACAGTACCTTCAAATGTAGTCGAGCTATGCGGCTGTCCGTTCACGGTTACTTCCGAGAAGAGAACATCCAGGTCAGCACTTAACGTTACCCGGTAGGTAGCCGTACCCATATTTTCTCTGATCCGGTTATTGGTGATCTGTACATTCGTTATATACTCTGCAATAAACGGATTTGCCAGATAGATGTATTCGCGTACCTTTTCCGCCACCTGTGCTGAGGTCATATCTTTCACATATTGAACGGTATATTCACCGAATGTGAAGTCGATAGCCGGACGAGGAACGATAGCGATACTCTTTGAGTAAGTGATTTCAATAGTCGTACCTTTATCAACCACGTTGATCCGTTGGTTGGTCGGTGTTTCTATTTCCTGCAAAGTTGCACTCTTGGTGATAATGATCTTATAGCCGAACGAATCGTCTGTTTCTGCGATTGCATTCTTATTGCTCAGGTCATTATTGATCAGGCGAACAATGAATGTTTCATTTCCTAATACACCTGCATTACGAACCAGTAAGTCGCTCTTGATACGGCGGATGACCGCATTCGGAAGCATATCTTTTTCGTAGTCGATCTGATAGTTGCCCGGATAAGCCAAAGAATGGGTTGTAGGCAATGTAGTTACGAACAACAGTGAATTTTTGAACGAACAAACATTACCGTTGACAGTCAGGTTTGTAGAAGCTACATTACCATTCGTTACAAAAGTCAAACCGGTCTTTGTCAGATCGCCTTGTACGGTTACCTTATAACCCAACAGGCTATTGTCCGGCATAGAAGAAGAAACCGTACCGTCGGTGATATCCACCTTCGGAACAAGGTTCTGGTCGACCATATCCGGATTGATATCCTGGATCAGTTGTTTCAGCATCGTTGCCATTGCAGCATTATCGTTATAGTCGCCGATACGGATCGGGCTGGAAATGAAGTCCGGCAATTTTACTGCCAACGTATTCTTTTCAACCGAAATCGCATTTACGATATCATAACTATGCTGTGCTGTATTGAAGTTGATCGTAGCACCTCCAACACTGGCCGACACATTATTACCTTTACCATAATTCGGCAGAAGCACGACGCGATAGCTGTATACAGCTCCCGGGACCAGTTTGCCCGCTGTTACTTCATTGCTGAAATTGGCATCGGAATAGACCTTTATCTCAGAGATAAAGTCGGAAGGATTAATGTTGTTATTGATCTGATTCTTCGCCCTGATCAGATTTGTGTTTGCAGCCATCTTGCCCAGGCCGCCTACTCCTTCTGCAAATACAGGGAATACGGTATTGTTGATCGGTTTCTCTTTTACTTTCAGCTTTACTGTAGAAATGTAAGAACCGATAGCTTGTTGGGTACAGTTACTCAGAGAGGGAGAATAGGCAAACTGTTCAGTCGGCGGGAACGTAACCACTACGTCATATTCTCCCGCTTCCAGACTATTATTGCCTGTATATTGTATTTCCAAACCGTCTTTAACCAGGAAAACCGAAGCATCAGTAATCGATACCCCGGACATACCTAATACCTGTATTTTGGTATTCAGGTCACTGATAGGCGTTCCATACACATAATTACCCCAGTTTGCCGGGAAATTCAGATTACCGACAGCCTGACGGGCCTTGATCTCGATAGCATTAGACACGGCAATATTCACAGTATTACCAGTTAATTGAATCGAAGTTGGAGAAATCAGGTCATCACCGACTGTTCGCCTAAAAGCAAAGTCACCGGAACTTCCAGATATATTAAAGGTATAACTAAAGGAGTTAACACCTAATTCAGCAGGAGGGAGAGTTCCATTATTTCTCTGAACTACAACCTCCGAAATGATCGCTGTTCCACTAACAGCATCCTGCAATAAACTTTGGATATGGGATTCCAGCTGCACTTTATTAGCATATTCCGTTCCTTGATAAAACGACAGGACATCTTTTACGGGGACATAAATGTCTGCTGCAACTGCTTGTGTGATATACCCTCCCAATAATAGTACGAATATAAGTAGTCGCCTACTCACATCGATTAAGTATACTTTGTTCATACGCAATTATTTTAATTTGTTTATACTTCAATCAATAGACAGTAAGTGCTTATAACCAAGTCTGCATAAAACATAATACAAACCCTGACAAATAGACTCCGCCAGGGTTTGTATCCGCTTTCATTCTTCACAGAGCTAAGGCGGAAGAATTTATATTTCATTACTTTAGTATTAATACCCGCCTTTTCGCCTTCGCAGGTTAATTGGTGTCAGGTAGAGACGCTGCAAGCAACGTCTCTACATCCGCCACGCGGCTATTAGAAATTATTGATTATAAACTTCTTTATATCAATAGTTATTCATGTCTTACTTAACGACTGCCTTAACAATTGTTCCGTCTTCCAAAGCTACAACCACGATTCCTGCAGGAGCGTTGAATGTAACATTGTCAGAAGTGATCGTTGTGTTGGCAACGGTCTGACCTAATACATTACTGATGACAACTTTCTTGTTAGCAGCATTCAGGATCGTTACCTTACCCTGGCCACCCAGAACTGTTACGTCAGTTGTATTGATAGATTCGTTAGAAACCGGATTATGTTTTTCAGCTTCATCGAAGTAGATGTCACCTGTAGAGGTAGCAGTCTTAGATGTTGCGAAGTCATAGAAGTCTTCTGACGGAATCATTTCTTCACCACCGACACACTCGTTGAATGCACGAACACGTGCAGTGTAAGCTGTCTGCGGGATCAGGTTATGAACAGCTATCGATGTTGCAGTTGCAGCAACCTTGAACGATTCTTCACCGTCGAAGTTGATATCATCCTGCCATTCGTAATAAGCCGTAGGCAATGAACCTACTTCAGTTCTCCAGTCACCTGTATTGAAGTCACCACCATTAATAGGCATACCCTGTACCGGTTTTCTTACCATCCATGTTGCAGGAGTATCGAACAGATAAATGTCGATCTGATGAGCGTCTGTCTGGAATCCTTCCATCAGGCGGATTGTATATTTAACCGGTTTCGTGATGTCTGTAGTCAGATCCATGTTGTCCATCTGATGGGCAATCGGAGCATAACCCCAGTTTCTGTCGATCGGTTGCGTATTACCTTGCAGTTCGAAGTTGTCTACGCTTACCTTAGTTACCTCCTTCTTAGGTGCACCTGCAGCATCCGTATATTCTTTAGTTACTTCCAACCAGTAGTTAACTTTATTATCACGGTGAATCACATCGCCTGTTGCGTTGAACAATTCAACCCAAATAGTCTTGCTTGCATCGTCAGCACGTACTTCAGACATGAATACATCTTCAGAAGTATACTTCGGAGTGAAGCGACCTACAGCTACCTGATAGTACTGAGCACCCGGAGTTGCTGTCCATTTGATGCGAGCATCGCTACCACCAACGTCACCCGGTTCCATATCTTTGATATACGGCATTTCAAGACCGGCAGTGAATACCAGCGGCAGATCCTGCTGAACGTCACATACTGCAGCCAGAGAAAGTTTATTCTCTACGTCACACAGATCTTCTACATTCGGAGTTGCACGAATATCGATCTTGGCAGCTACGTCACCACGAAGAACATTCTTAACCAGTTCGCCGGCAGCACCTGTATAGATATAAGGAGCTTCCTCAACTGTACCAGCCAGTTCCATTGATTTTTCACGGATGAACAGTTTCACTTCTTTTGATTTATTTGTTCCGAATGTGAACAAGTCAGAAGCGCTCAACAAGTTGATTTCCTGTTCAACCTTAGGATCCGTATCGTTCACAGTAGTACCGTAATGAGGCAGGTCACGACCCTGGATATAGAATACCGAGTCTTTAGAAGCACCACCATTTACAACACCGAACTGGAATGCATCGATTCTGTTCTTACCAGCAGCGTCAGAGCTATACCATACTTCAGGAACTTTCACGTCACCCTTGATAGTAGCTGTCAGCGTATCGGTAATATTAACACCGTAAGGAGCCCAGATACCGAAGTGTTTCCACTTTTCATCTTCAAATGTCAAATTATGTTTGTAATCATCCAGGTCGAAGAAGTACACGCGGTTCCATCTTTCAACGTCAGAAGCATGCTGTTGCGGAGCCAGACGGATAGAGTCTTTCGCATAGTAGCGAGCCCACATACCTTTTTCAGCACCACTTGTAATTGTATCGATAGTCATTGCAATGCCATCGCGATCTTTCGGATCGAACTTAGCAGAAACAAGAGCCAATACTTCACCGTATTTGTTCGGAGAGATCTGAACTGTCGTACCTACTGTATCCACTTTACCATAAGGTTCGCCATTGAGGTCGGCAAGAACTGTTACTTCATAATCGAAAGCACCTTTCTTGTTAGAGAATACATCCATATCAACCGGCTCAGTAATGTTCAAACCGGAAATGATGAACTGACCGTCGCGTACCGGATAGCAAGTATTTACATAACGAGTCTTGTAATCCTTACGGAAGATTTCGTTATAGATCAGGTTCGGAGCAGGAACCCAGTTGCCTTCAGAGCTACCTATGCTACTACTATAGTTTGCATTCGGATAACCGCCACTACCGCAGTCATTGCAAGAACCGAACTGCTGAGTCAGGAATGAATAGAAGCTTGTATATGAACCGATGATCTTATCCGCATTCATTGTTGTTGTCAAACCTCTGTCGGTAGTACCGAATGTATAAAATTCGTTCCAACCTTTCTTGTTAGAAGCAGTTACACCGAACTGAGCTACGTGATTGAATACGTTAGGAGTGCCTTCGAAGCAGCAATAATCCCAATATTCTTTTTCAATCGGAAGCAGGTTCACGTCGTTGTAAGGTACATATTTAACAGTCATATCAAGACCGTTTTCTTCTACGTACTGTACTGCATAGTCATTATCCAGGTCTACCTTGTAGATCAAAGTATCACCTATGCTCATACCGATAAATTTGCCGAATGTAGCACCGCTATATTCTTCGATCGGTCTTTCCTGAGTACCTTTCTTCACATATACTTTCGCAAAGTCAAGGCTTTCACCTGTGAACATGAACGCATTTGTATGATAAACTGCATCGTCGAAGCTTTCGCCTTTAGAGAACTGTTCTTTGAAGACCTTGATAGAAGCAACTTTTCCACCAGGAACATCCGGTTTCAAACCTGTTGCGAAGATCTTAACAGTGTGAGGTCTTGACTCATATTTGTAGTTATCCCATTCGTCGTAAGGAGCGAAGAAGAAATCTTTGCGGTCGATACGTTCGAAATATTTCAGGAATTCAGAGCTAAGAACACCCATAGCGTGGCTTAACAGAGACTGGTCAGTATCCTGGAACCATACGAATGTATTGTTACCGAAGACCTTGATCGGACCTGAATAAACTGCACCACCTACCTTATCCATCAGATCCTGACCGGTGTAAGTATAAGTCGTATTAGCCAATACTTCTCCATTTTCAAAATATCTTGCGATAGAAGCATCGTAAGTCAGAGCCGGATTGATAGTATATGTTTCATTTACATATTTAGACTCGTCGTCGCCGATGTTTACATCACCACGGTGATATTTGAAGATAGCGTTAACGCTAACGATGTTCGGATAGATATTACCTGAGCAGTCGATTACTTTTACTGTTGCATAAGTACCAACCACTTCCGGTTCATCTTCAATGCAGCATTCCGGACAACCATGTTCTTCCAGCCATGCAGCATAGTCAATATAGCTCTGTCCGTGAACTGTCATCGGCAGATAACGACCCGGCACATAAGTAGAGTCTTTCTTATTATCATCATCAAGGAAGACGATCTTCCAACCTTTGATATTCACATCGTCATCGTAACGATCGGTTGAATGTCTAGGAGCTTTTGTCCGGTTAACCAGCAATAATTCACCATAATGCATTTCATCCATGTAACGACCGTTGTCGAATGAATTGAAATAAGGCAGGTTCTTGAAGCTAACTTTTGCAGTCTTGAAATCCAGATATTCGTCGAAGTGCAGATCGTTCAATTCGTTATATTCAGGAACAGAAGTAGCCTGAAGTGCATAACGAGCTGTATCTGAAGCTTCAGCTGTGATAGTAGACCAAATATAGTTAGATTTTTCAAATGCTTTTACTTCTTGAGGAGCGAAGTAATAAGTGAAACGAGCGCTTGATTTGCAATCGCGATCGTCGCTAGCATCTGTCTGAACGAAGAATTCACGAGGGATCAGATAGGTAACTTTCTTATCTACACCCGGTGTACCTTTTCTAACAATTTTGTTAGGTGAATCTGTTGCCAGTTCATCCAAAGATACCCAACCCTCAACTTTCGACATATCACCCATCTGAGAGATTTCCATCTTATCAACGATAAACGGATATTCAACATTCAGTTCATAATATGCCAACTCTTCTTTCGGAGCCTGAGTTTGATCGATAAAGGCCAGAACATCGCGAGTCGTACTACTACCGAAAGTGGCAGTATATTCATTGTTTGACTTGCTGTTCTTATACAATGTATTCCACAGATCTACTGTTGTTGTCAATGTATCAGGAGCGCAAGAAGTATTACGTCCGGCACCGGCTTCAAATATCTTTGTATTTGCAGCACCGAAAGCAACGCTCGGACGATTGAACGCCAATCTTGCATTTGTGAATACTGTCAACGGTTCTGTGTTCTTCGAACCTGTAGATTCTACTGCATCGTCAGCAACCGATTTAGCACCTCTGAACATAACAATGATCATCTTGTTGTCCAAAGAGCCCTGCTGCCATGAATCAGCACTCGTATTATTGGCATCAGAAACATGCGCTTTAATATGATGCGTATGGGCTGTTGCTATTTCATGGTTGCTGGCTGTGAAAACTTCACGGTCTGTAACCATCTGACCTACAAATTCACCTGCCAGATCATAAACATATACGTCATATGTCCAGTCGATCGTACGGTTTACCAGGTCTGTATTACCAAAAGCACGAATGTCCATTTCAACGCTTTCAACACCTGTCAAGCCTTTTGTGCTGTACAGGAAGTCTACACGTGAACTGGCAGTCTGGTTCTGATAAATACCTAGTCCAGTATTGCCTTTGTCATCTGTAAATTTCAGATATTCGGCCGTGTTCATTTCTTCGTGATTCTTAATATCCGAATAAGCCATCTCCAGATACTTTCCGGTAAAAGGCCTCAGATAGTTAGAGCCATCACTTTCATCCAGATTGAAGAAGGTTACGAAAACACCATTCATCAAACCTGCATTCATCTTTGTAAAGTCGATCATCGACTCATAATTGCCATAAGAAGTCGAATTAGCTTCCCAATGATCGTGAACATTCACCTTGTCGATCGGTTTCAAATGAATCGAGCCTTCAATAAGGTCCGCCTCATCATTCCACGCGCTTTCAGTGTTCACTGCTTCATACCATTTAGCCTTAATATTGGTATAGTCTTCCCCTGCCGCATTCAGCACCGGAGACAAACCATAAAAGGCCATAGCACATAAAAGAGCGGCCGACCCGCCTTTTACCAAAGTACTTTTTCTCATACGTAAAACATTTAATTAATAAAATTATGATCTATACTCAAATTGATTATTTTCCTCTCATTTAGCCTCTCTCTGCTCATTTCAGCCGCCTAACCCCGTAGGACACAAGAAAAAGCATTTTAACGGAACTGTTAAATGCCTGTATATCGGCATCCTTTTTACCCGTCGATTGCCGATTTGACGAGCTAAAACGTTCCTTTTTTCTAGTCAGTCGTTTAAGATTCTTTTACTTTTGTAACAAAAAGCGGGTATTTTGTCCTTGTTTCCGTATCGTACTGATAAGAAAGCAGATAGAAAAGTGAAAAAAGTTCTGAAAAGGGTTGCAGGTTCGAAAGGAATGCGTATTTTTGCTGAACGAAAAAAAGGAACGTTTTTTTTAGTCATTCGAAATCGGGCATCCGCCTTTGATATTTATTCCATACCAAGAATTTAGTCTATTTATTTGCATATCTTTTTTTGTGGTCGATCCAGGCTCCGGAAGCACATTAAACTAACGTACGCGTACTTTAATATTAATAAATATATATCCAAAATTACCCATTCCCCTTAATTGTATAATATAATTTTTTCAGCTTTTATATAAACGTAAGATACACACTACTCCCCATCCCCCGATTATCATTTTGTCACTAGCCGGGCGGCTAAATCAGACTAGTATACCGTATAAATGATATTACCCTACCAGACAATATTTTTTACCTATCATTTAGCCTATCAAAAACGTCCGTCTCATTACAATGTGTAAACGGATGAAAAGGCATTTTAAAACATACCTGTTGTTTAATACAAATCCCTTTCGTATTTTTGTAAGCTACTAGAGAGATAAAAATGAAACAATATTTAGAATTGCTGGATCGCGTATTGGCCGAAGGTGTCAGGAAGGAAGACCGTACCGGGACCGGTACACAAAGTGTTTTCGGCCACCAGATGCGATTCAATCTGGAAGAGGGATTCCCTCTGCTTACAACGAAGAAACTGCATCTGAAGTCGATCATATACGAACTGCTCTGGTTCCTGCAGGGAGATACGAATGCGAAGTATCTTCAGGAACATGGCGTGCGTATCTGGAACGAATGGGCAGACCCTGACGGAAACCTGGGACATATCTACGGTTTCCAGTGGCGCTCATGGCCGGACTACAAGGGAGGTTCCATCGATCAGATCAGTGAAGCTGTCGACACGATCAAACATAATCCGGATTCCCGACGGATCATTGTCAGTGCCTGGAATGTGGGTGACCTGGAAAACATGAACCTTCCGCCGTGTCATGCGTTCTTCCAGTTTTATGTGGCAAACGGACGGCTGAGCCTGCAAATGTATCAGCGCAGTGCCGACATATTCCTGGGCGTACCTTTCAATATTGCTTCCTACGCACTGTTACTGCAGATGATGGCACAAGTTACAGGACTGAAGGCCGGAGATTTCGTTCATACGCTGGGCGATGCACATATCTACAGCAACCACATTGAACAGGTAAAACTACAGCTTACCCGCGAACCGCGTCCTCTCCCCCGGATGGAGATTAATCCGGATGTAAAAAGCATCTTCGATTTCAAATTTGAAGATTTCAACCTGACCGGCTACGACCCGCATCCTCATATCAAAGGGGAAGTGGCGGTCTGAACAATTGACAATGGAGAATAGACAATTAAAGAGATAGAGAGTATAAACAGACTATATAAATTGATAAGTTTATGAGTACAATTTCAATCATTGCCGCAATTGCAGAGAACAACGCGATTGGTAAAAACAACAAGTTGTTATGGCGTCTGCCAGCCGACATGCGACGTTTCAAAGACTTGACCACCGGCCATGCCGTGATCATGGGACGTAAAACATTCGAATCTCTGCCTAAAGGACCGCTTCCCAACCGGAAGAACGTGATCCTGACTACTATGCCGGAAGCAGGTTTTGTAAACTGCTTTGCCTGCGAATCAATGGGCGCTGCATTGGATATCTGCGAAAAAGAAGATGAAATATTCATCCTTGGCGGTGCTTTGGTATATCGTCAGGCGTTACGTATCGCAGACAAGATGTACATCACACGCGTACACGGAGAGTTTAAGGATGCCGATACATTTTTCCCTGTCGTAAACTGGGATATGTGGGAAGAGGTGGAACGCCAGGAATTTCCGGCTGATGCCAAACATGCTTATCCGTATACATTCCTTACTTATCACCGTAAGAAATAATTTAATATCTTTCAGGGCTCATGGGTTTATATAATAGCAGACGGTCTGATCGTCTGCTATTATATAAACCCATTTTCTTTGATGTATCCCATACTGAAGTTTACACCTTATTAACAACAGGTTTACATCTTTTTAGTCTTTCTTTGTATCTATATAGCAAAGAACGTTGTTTAACATGTAAACCCATTACAGATATGAAGATAAAAGCTATTATTGTTTCCGCATTGATACTGTGCTGTTTATCAGCAGTTATCATGTATACGACAGCGGCACAAACAAAAAACGAAAGCAAAATGATTACCGAAGCCATTCAAGGTAAGAACACACCGCAACTGATCAAAGCTTTGATCGGCCGGATGAAAGAGCAACTCGAAGTGAACGAGGACGACTTTCCTGCGCTTATTAAAGAAGTGGAAAACTATGCAGCCGAATGCAAAGAGCCGGCCTCGACAGCCGTACTCCATTCGATGGTGGCTGAAATGTACAACCGCTATTACATACAGAACCGGTGGAAGATCAACCAGCGGACCGACCTGGTCGGTTACGTTCCGGAAGATATCCGCGAATGGACTTCCAATCTTTTCACCCAAAAAATCAAGGAGGAACTAAATGCTTCGCTGCAACCGGCCGGCCTGTTGAAGCAAACACCCGTATCCGAATTCAAGGCAATCCTTGAAACAGGGAAAGATACTCCGGCCCTTCGCCCTACCCTGTATGATTTCCTGGCATTCCGTGCCCTGGATATTGATCCCTCAACAGAGATATACGAAGAACTAATCGCTTATCTGAATACGCAACCGGATAAAAAGGCAGTGGTACTTACCACCCTTGATTACCTTTCGTTCAAATATCCTTCCCTTTATCAGGAAAAGGATAGAGTTCCCTATCAGGCCGCTCTCGACAGCTTGCAGAAAGTGTATGCCGATAAGGATTACTCGGTAGAAATCGTTGCCGCCCGGTTAAATGCACTGATGTCTGCCGGCGATTATAACAATCCGGCAAAACAGGATTCCCTCAAGACAATAGAATACAATATTTGTAAGGAGACAATTGCCCGTTTCCCGAACTACGAACGGATCGGCCTATTAAAGAATCGGTTGGCGGAAATGCAAAATCCGCTGTTACGCGTCAATACAGAGAATACGATCTATCCGGGAAAAGAGTTGAACCTGAAAGTTAATTACAGGAATATCCCCAAGATCACCGTTAGTATATACAAAAGTCTGAAAACACCTTTGCAGACAACCTATTATAATGTAAAAGACACCAGCCAGGCACTCGGTGCACTCGTTAAAGAGGTTACTTTCTCTTTATCACAGCCCAACACATACACAGAGTCGGACACAAGCCTTGTTATCCCGATGGGAGATATGGGATTGTACGAATGTATCATTACGGTGCCCGGTACGCAGATAAAGACCAACAACCTGTTCAGCGTGAGTCGTCTGGCCAGTGTTTCACGTAATATGACCAACGGTTCCACCGAAGTGCTGGTGACAGACTACCTGAGCGGAAAGCCGGTAAGCGATGCCGCCGTCGTTTACTATTCCGGAAAACGCAGCAACTTGCAGAAGCAGGGAACAGTGAAAACAGACCGTGACGGATTAGCCGTTCTTCCCCGCCAAAGCGAATTGATGGGTTATCAGGCTACACACCGCGAAGATATTTATTCAATGCTGACACTTGTTTATCCGGGCGGACAGCTCATTCAAAATAAAACAAAAGTCCGTCCGCAACTGGCTCTGTTCACCGACCGGGGATTGTATCGTCCGGGACAAAACCTCTATTTTAAAGGTATAGCTTATGTCAACGATACAGAAACACCATACGCCGTAGAAGGAGAAACCTATAAGATCACTTTACGGGATGCCAATTGGAAAGAAGTGGCAACCAAAGAGTTGAAGACCGACAAATTCGGTTCTTTCAACGGCGAGTTTACATTGCCTCAGCAGACACTTAGCGGAATGTTCACCCTTTCCACCGAGTATACCAGCACCAGCGTACGTGTGGAAGAATACAAACGCCCGACTTTCTTTGTCGAGCTATTGCCTGTCAAAGGAGATATTTCTTTCGGCGACCAAGTGACGATCGAAGGGAAAGCACAGACTTTCTCCGGCGTTTCCCTGCAAAGCGGAGAAGTGACTTACCGTATTAACAAGCAACCTTTCTGGATGCGCAATTATTTTGGTGGTAACACGAACGAACAGGTGGCAGAAGGAACCACAACAATCGACAACGATGGTACGTTCTCCTTCAAATTCCGTCCGGAGAAATCGACAAACGGATACAGCTTCTTCCCTTATCAGAGTTACATCGTAACAGCAACCCTGACCGACAGTAACGGAGAGACGCAGGAAGCAACCTATACGTTCTCAGTCGGAGAAACCAGTATCGTCCTGAATACCGATATCCCCTCACAAATAGACAAGGATTCTGTTAATGCGATCGTATCGGCACAGACGCTGAACGGGGAGAAACTAACTATCGAGGGTACTTATACAATCTATAAATTAAGTGATAAAGGAACAGAGACCCTCTACGGACAGGAAGAATATAAAGAAGAACAACAGGTCGGAGCCGGCAAATTCGTTTCCGGACAGGCCATCGACAAAGAAGCATTCAAAAAACTGGCTGCCGGTCGTTATCGCATCAAACTGGAAGCCAAAGATTCAAAAGGTCGTCCAGCCACTACACAACAAGACTTTATATTATATAGTCTGCGAGATAAACGACCACCGGTATTCACACATCTATGGTTATTGAATGAGAAGACCGATTGCCTGCCGGGAGAAGAAGCCAATATACTGTTCGGTACATCCGACAAAGAGGCTCATGTCCTTTATGAATTGTATCAGGATGGCAAATGTATTTCACGTAAACGGTTGGTATTAAACAATGAGAACCATCTTTTCCGTATTCCATTCCTGGAAAGCTATGGAAAAGGTATTGTTGCCAGCTTCACCTTCGTAAAGAACGGAAGGTTGTACACCACCCAGTCGCAAATCAAACGTCAGCAACCGGACCGCCGTCTGACTATTAAACCGACGACCTTCCGCGACCGTCTGCTGCCGGGTAGCCGGGAAACCTGGAAATTCCGCATACTGGATGCTGATTCCGTTCCCGTTAGTGCAGAGGTACTGGCAAGCATGTACGACGCCTCACTGGATAAGATTTTACCGTTCAGCTGGTACTTCAATCCGGAACGTTCTGTTTACCTGAACATTCCATTCTTTAATACAGGAACCGGTATGGATCAGAAAATGATGTATGATGCCGGAAGACCTGATCGTATTAATATACCTGATTATCAGTATGACCGCTTGAACTGGCAAGGCATTATGGATTTCAGAAACCGTAGAGCCTATGGCGGAGGTATCATGATGAAATCGTCGGCCGCCCCGATGATGGCAGAATCCCAAGCTGTTGAATATATATTAGATGATGCCGTAACGATTACCGGAGGTGTACTGGAAGAAAATGCGGTTGTTTCACAGTCGCAGAAAATGGATGAAGGTGCTGCGGATACACCGCAAGAAACAATGTTGCAGGTAAGGGAGAACTTTAATGAAACAGCATTCTTCTACCCTTCTCTCTTGACGAACAAAGAAGGAGATATAGAGTTGCAATTCACTTTACCGGAAAGCAATACAACCTGGAAGTTCCAGGCTGTGGCCAATACATCCGATATGAAATACGGTCTGTTGACAAAAGAAGTGATCAGCAGTAAGCCGTTGATGGTCGTGCCGAATCTTCCGCGTTTTATGCGCCAGGGGGATGAAGTATCCGTCAGCACACAGGTGATAAACAATTCGAAAGAGTCTATCACCGGACGGGTGAGACTGGAACTGTTTGATCCGGCAACCGACCAGCCGGTGATCTGCCTGACCAAATCGCAAAAAGCATTCGCACTGGCAGCCGACAGTATTACAACAGCTTCATGGACATTCCGCGTGCCGGAAACAACCAACCTGATCGGAATCCGTATCGTAGCCGACTCGGATTCAGGCAGCGATGGCGAACAACACCTGATCCCGGTTCTGTCGAACCAATTGCTTATTACGGAAAGCACGCCGTTCTACTTGATGGGAGAAAACGAAAAGCAAATTCGGTTATCCGGCAATCAATCTACCGGAACCCGTAAGCCGTTCTGTATGACGCTGGAACTGACAGCCAACCCGATCTGGTATGCCGTACAGGCCCTGCCGACATTAACGCAGCCGGCCAACGACAATATCATTTCATGGTTCGCTTCGTATTACAGCAACACACTGGCTAACTATATCGCTACTGCCAATCCGCGCATACAGAAAGTGATCAGCCAGTGGAAGGCCCAGGGAGGAACAGCTTCAACCTTGTATTCAAATTTGGAAAAGAACCAGGAACTGAAAAATATCCTGCTTCAAGAAACGCCGTGGGTACTGGCTGCCGACAACGAAACAGAGCAGAAGCAACGGTTATCCTTATTGTTCGACCTGAATCGTGCTGCCCAACAACGCGAACTGGCTTTGCAACAATTGTTGAAGCAACAGAATGAAGACGGCGCATGGGGTTGGTTCAAAGGTTTCTATCCCAGCCGCGAAATCACACTGCATATCCTGAAAGGAATGTCGCAACTGGTAGAACTGGGTGCTGTTCAATACGGACAAGAAGAAAAAGAGATGCAGATGAAGGCGCTCAGGTATCTGGACAAACAGATGCAATCGGATTACGAACGCCTGCAACAAGTCGATAAAAAGTGGCAGGCCAGTTCACCGAACTCATTGCAACTGGAATTTTTATTCGTCCGTAGCTCTTACCGGGATATACCTGAACTGGGTGAGGCCCGCGAAGCGATTCGTTTCTACACGACACAGGCTGAAAAAACATGGAATAAACAGAACCTTTACGGTAAAGGAGAAATTGCCCTATTGATGCACCGGAACGGTAAAAAAGAAGTGGCCAGCGAGATCCTTGCCTGGTTGCGTAAGACGGCTACCGTCTCTACCGAACAGGGCATGTATTGGGCGAACAACCGGAGAGAGAACGGTTTCTTTATCTCCCCGATCGATACCCATTGCTTGTTGATGAAAGTATTCAATACTTTATCGCCGGACTCTAAAGATACCGACCGCATGAAGCAATGGTTATTGAACCAGAAACGTACTCAGAACTGGGAATCGGTTCCTGCTACACTGAATGCGATCTACGCCCTATTATTGACCGGAAGCGACTGGCTGAATGATAACAATACCTGCACCGTCGACTGGGGAGGTAAAACATACAGCACTGCCGAAGGTGAAACGGCAACCGGTTATCTGAAGGTCGTACTGGATGAAAAAGAAATTTCTTCCGAAAGAAATTCTATTTCCATTCGGAAGGAAGGAAATACGCCTGCCTGGGGAGCTGTCTATGAGCAGTACTTCGAAAATATAAATAAGGTAGATAAACAGAAGGGTGTACTCAACGTTGAAAAGAAATTGTTCATCGAAAGCAATAGCGGCACCGGCCTACAGATACAGCCGGTAACCGACGGTAAACTTCGCATAGGCGATAAAGTGGTAGTACGCCTGACTATCCGCACAGATCGTGAAATGGATTATGTATTCCTAAAAGACTTGCGGGCAGGATGTTTCGAACCGGCCGACCAGATTTCAGGAACGAAATTCAGAGACGGAGTAATGTATTACCAGTCACCGACAGACGTATCGGAGAACTTCTTCTTTAACCGTCTGCCGGCAGGAACTTTCGTTATCGAATATCCTGTTTACGTAACACGTACAGGAGAATATGCAGGTGGAATCAGTACAATTCAATGCCTGTACGCTCCCGAATTTGTTTCGCATACGGAAAGCGAGAAGCTAACGGTTAATTGAATATGGAAAATTGAGAATTGAAAATGAGAGACTGAATATCAGTACCACCAGCGGATAATCGTATCAACCTGAGCGTAATTTTCAATTCTCAATTCTCAATTCTCAATTCAAATATGTATCTTTGTAAAATAAACAATAGCTAAATAAAAAGTAAAATGAAACAGATTATTTTTATTTTTATGGCAATCCTGCTTGCTACAGGAATGGCTTCTGCTCAGAAAAAAGCAGTTATTTCTGCTGAACAAACTTCTCACGACTTTGCACAAATTAAAGAAGCCGATGGAAAGGTATCCACTACATTTGTAGTTAAAAATACAGGCGAAGCTCCGCTGGTAATCACCCGCGTAATCGCTTCCTGCGGATGTACAACCCCCGAATGGACAAAAGAACCGATCGCACCCGGTCAGACCGGAGATATTAAAATAACATACGATCCGAAAGGACGTCCCGGACCGTTCTCCAAAACAATTTCAGTTTACAGCAACGGTAAAACCGGAAGTTACATCCTGACCATACGGGGAGAGGTAATTTAATTTACAACAAGCTAAACTAAAAACAAAGAATGCTGAATATGAAAAGACTGGGCTTTATTCTATGCTGCCTATTCCTGATAACAGCTAATATAGCGGCACAGAACGGAGCTCAGATAAGTGCAGACGAACTGACCTATAACTTCGGTACTATCGCCGAAGCGGATGGATTGGCCAGTCATACTTTTGTTATTAAAAATACGGGAGACGGTCCGCTGGTCATCACTCGTATCACTGCTTCTTGTGGCTGCACGCAACCGGAATGGACAAAAGAACCCATCGCCCCGGGAAAGACCGGAAACGTAAAAGTGACCTATAATCCCAAAGGACGTCCTGGCCCGTTCTACAAAACGATCTCAATATTCAGCAATGGTAAAAAAGGCAGCTATACGCTGGCTATCAAAGGAAACGTAACACCGAAACCGCTTATACCGCTTCAGATTTTCCCCTACTCGATAGGTGACCTGAAGATGCAGACTAAAACGGTGCTGTACAGCAGTGTCCGCCCCGACGATACACTGGGAGAAAAGATCAGTGTCAAAAATGAAGGAAAGACAACGCTGACGATACACCAGGGTAAAGTGCCTCACTACCTGACCGTAGAAGTGCGCCCGACCCAACTGGCTCCGGACGAAGTAGGTGAAATCACTTTGTTGCTGGACGCGAAAGCGGCAAAAAGAAAAGGTAGGGTTACGACAGAAATACCTTTGACGATCGAAAGTATCGGTCAAAAAGAAGTAACCGGAAAGGTACACGTAGCCGCCAATATCATCGATAACTTCGGCAAACTGACTGCTGCTGATAAGGCGCAGGCCCCGGTAGCCCAGTTGTCAGGAACATTGCTCGACTTCGGCAAGCTGCCGGAGAAAGGAAGCTTTATACCGTTGATCGGAGGGAAAGTGACCGGCACTGTAGAGGTGACCAACACCGGAAAGTCACCGCTTATCATACACAGTTTCACCTGCGATGATGAACGGATCGATATTTCAGGAGGGAAAAAAGAATTGAAGCCGGGAACAACGGCTATATTCAAAATATCAGTTCGTCCGAGAGAAATAAAGACGAAGCTGGAAGCACTGGTAAATATTGTATGTAACGACCCGAACGGTCCTGTTCGCCTCATAAAGGTAACAGCAGAAAAGTAAAATCAATGGACAATTGACAATGAAATATTGTTGTTGCCCCTTAATTGTCAATTGTCAATTATCAATTAAATTATGGAACATCCCGAAAACGACGATCTTTACAGAGGATTAAAGGTAAACAAGGGAGTAGCCGACGTACCGACTGTAAACCCCTACCTCAAAAAGAGACTTCAACGCAAAGAATATACCCCTTCCGAGTTTGTCGAAGGGATACTGAAAGGAAATATAACCATCCTCAGCCAGGCAGTTACGCTGGTCGAGAGTGCAAAATACGAACATCAGCAGCTGGCACAGGAGATCATTGAAAAATGTCTTCCTCATGCGGGTAAATCAGTCCGCATCGGCATTACCGGCGTTCCCGGAGCCGGGAAAAGCACCTCTATAGATGCTTTCGGCATGCACCTGATCAAAGAAGGACGCAAACTGGCGGTACTGGCCATCGACCCGAGCAGCGAACGTTCCAAAGGAAGCATCCTGGGAGACAAGACCCGCATGGAGGCTTTGTCGCGCGAGAAGAATGCATTTATCCGCCCTTCCCCATCCGCAGGATCATTGGGTGGCGTGGCACGTAAGACTCGCGAAACGATCGTCTTGTGTGAAGCAGCCGGATTCGATACCGTATTCGTTGAAACAGTCGGTGTCGGACAAAGCGAAACGGCCGTTCATTCCATGGTCGATTTCTTCCTGCTTATCCAGCTGGCCGGAACAGGCGACGAACTGCAAGGCATCAAGCGAGGTATCATGGAAATGGCAGACGGTATTATTATCAACAAGGCCGATGGAGACAACATCGATAAAGCCAAGCTGGCTGCCGCCCAGTTCAAAAATGCACTGCATCTCTTCCCACCCGCAGATTCGGGATGGTTTCCTAAAGTGCTGACCTATTCGGGTTACTACAACCTGGGTATCAAGGAAATCTGGGACATGGTCGGTGAATATATGGAGTTCACGAAAAAGAACGGTTATTTCAATTTCAAACGGAATGAACAGGCTAAGTACTGGATGTATGAAAGTATCAACGATACATTGCGGGAAACATTCTATCATAATCCGGCAGTTGAAAGCATGCTGCTCCATACAGAGCAGCAGGTGCTGAACAACGAAATCAGCTCATTCGTTGCCGCCAAGAGGATGATGGATCTGTTCCTCGAAAACTTATCGAAGAAATAACGCAAAAGATAAAAAGAAAGCCCGTCGAATCGTTTGATTCGACGGGCTTTCTTTTTATCTTCAGTACCGGATCAGATAGAAGACACACGCAGTGTATTCAGCAAATCACGGTTGATCGGTTTGTCATTCTTAATAGCTTTTGAGAACGGAACATATACAATCTGGTCATTCTGTATCCCCATCATCACATTACGCTGGTCATCCAGCAAAGCATCGACCGCACCAACGCCCATACGGGTTGCCAGGATACGATCCTGAGCCGTAGGAGAACCACCACGCTGCAAGTGCCCCAGGATAGACACACGTACATCGAATTGAGGGTATTCAGTTTTCACACGTTCGGCAACTCCCATTGCTCCACCTGTTACTTCACTTTCTGCAACCAATACGATACTACTGTTCTTTGATTTACGGAAACCGTTCTCGATCATTTCAGCCAACTGGTCTTTCTCCATGGATATTTCCGGAATAATGGCAGCTTCCGCACCGGAAGCGATCGCACCGTTCAATGCCAGGAAACCGGCATCGCGTCCCATCACTTCGATAAAGAAAAGACGATCGTGAGAAGTGGCAGTGTCGCGGATCTTATCCACGCACTCCATGATTGTATTCAATGCAGTATCATAGCCGATCGTTATATCTGTACCATACAGGTCATTATCGATTGTACCCGGAACTCCGACGATCGGATAATTAAATTCCTGTGCAAAAATACGTGCACCGGTCAATGTCCCGTCACCACCGATGGCGATCAACGCATCAATACCTTCCTCCATTAACTTGTCATATGCCTGCTTACGGCCTTCGGGAGTTTTGAACTCCATACAACGGGCCGTTTTCAATATTGTTCCGCCACGCTGGATGATGTTACTTACATTTTGTGTCTTGAACTCCTCAATCTCACCTGTAATCAATCCTCTGTATCCTCGGAAAATACCTTTTACTCTCATCCCGTTATAAATAGCGGAACGCGTCACTGCACGGATGGCAGCGTTCATCCCGGGAGCATCACCTCCGGACGTTAAAATACCAATACATTTAATTGTAGACATACCGTCTTTATTTTAAATTATTCGTGGCAAAAATAGTAATTATTTGCCAACAATCTTCCATTTTCACTTAAACTTCATGAAATCTTAACCGTTTGATCAACGGTCTGCATTCAACTCCCGGATACGGACTGCGACCTCTTCCATCAGCCATTTCGGAGTGGACGTAGCCCCGCAAACCCCTACACGGCGGACACCGGCGGGAAGCGGTTCGGTGATCTCTTTCACCTCTGAAATGAAAATGGTATTGGGATTCGCTTTCCGGCATTCTTCCAGCAGCATCTTTCCGTTCGAACTCTTTTTGCCCGCTACAAAATAAACCCAGTCATGGCTGGATGCAAAGGCTTTTATATTCGGCAAACGATTGGCTACCTGACGACAGATCGTGTCGTAATATTCAAAGCGGGTGTCTTCCGCTTTCCGCTTCTGTATCTCTTCCACGATCTTTCGGAATCCGTCCAACGATTTCGTTGTCTGGGAAAAGAGGCAGATATCACGTCCGAAATCCAGACGGTCCAGGTCTTCCGTCTTCTCGATCACGATGGCGGTCCCTTCCGTCTGTCCGACCAGACCGTTCACTTCCGCATGTCCTTTTTTACCGTATATCACCAACTGCGTATGATGTTCACGCGTTTCCTGATAGCATTTATGTATCCTCTTCTGCAATTGGAGTACAACCGGACAGGTTGCATCGACAATCGTTATGTCATTCTGTTTGGCAATCTCGTAGGTAGAGGGAGGTTCGCCGTGTGCACGGAGCAGGACTTTCTTTCCTTTCAGTGTGGAAAATTCTTCATGATCGATGGTACGCAATCCCTGTACCTGAAGACGTTCCACTTCCAGACTGTTGTGCACAATGTCACCCAAGCAATACAATATATCCGTATTGTCCAACTCACGTTCAGCACTTTCGATGGCTGTGACGACTCCAAAACAGAATCCGGAACCTTTATCTATTTCGACTTCAATCATTCCTAAAAACTAATTGATCTCTGCCCTGTTATTCGGCAGCAGCTTTATTATATTGAACAAGAAGCCATGCTTTTTGTTCAGCGATAGTCATGTGCGAGTTATCCAGCACAACGGCATCATCCGCCTGGCGCAACGGACTTTCCTTGCGGGTAGAATCGATATGGTCGCGTGTCTTGACATTATCGAGCACCTCCTCAAAAGATGCCGCTTCGCCTTTCGCCTTCAGTTCATCCAAACGGCGTTGTGCACGTACTTCCGGACTGGCCGTTACGTAAATCTTCAGTTCGGCATCCGGAAAGACAACCGTACCGATATCCCGACCATCCATGATAATCCCTTTTTCTTTCCCCATTTCCTGCTGCATGGCAACCAGTGCACGACGAACAAACCCGAGAGTGGCTACCGGACTTACCCATTTGGCGACTTCCATTCCCCGGATTTCCTTTTCAACCTTCACACCGTTCAGATAAGTATCCGGACGACCGGTCTCCGGATTAAAACGGAGAGAAATATGGATATCATCCATCGATGCCTGAAGCTTCTCTTCATCGATCTGATCGCCTTTGAACAAATTATGCTGGATGCAATACAAGGTTACGGCACGGTACATGGCACCGGTATCGATATAAGTATAACCTATTTCTTTCGCCAAATCTTTTGCCATGGTACTTTTCCCTGTAGAAGAAACACCATCTATCGCAATTACTATCTTTTTCATGCTTACATTTTATTTATTTTCCTAAGGTTTAAAATCGGCGAGTGTTGTCGAAACGCTTACCATCATCGACATGGCTGACGGATGGTATTTAGCAAATGAGACACCGACATCAAACATTTTTATCTTCACACCGGCTCCTGCTGAAAATCCGGACAGACCGTTTCCGCCTCCCTGCAGTTTCATGTCCATCTTCGTTTTCGGATTGAAACCGACACCGATCCAGAAGTTTTCACTGGGGATATAATCGATACCGATCACCAGGTGTTTAAACAATGCTTTCGCAAAATTATCGCCTTTGTAATCAGGATCGGCATTATCTATATAATCGAATTTCCACCGGTTCAGATACATGGCTGTCAGGGACAGCCGCAGAGGGGCATGATTCATCTTTTTGGTAATACCCATCTGAATGTCCCACGGCATTTTCTGACGATCTTCGTAATAAGGCTTCAACTGGGCTCCGATATTTTTCAGAACAACACCGAAAGAAAACTCCTTTTCCGAATTATAATAACTTAATCCGGCATCAAAACAGAGTCCCAATGATGTGTAGATGTCATAGTTTGAATACAGGAACTTCATGGAAACCCCACCTCGCCAACGTTCGGACAGGTCGTATGAAAAGAATCCATTCAGAGCGATATCGTTTGCTGTAAAATCGCCGGTAGGCCGGTTGTGTTCATCCATTCCCTTGAATTTCCCGTTATGGAAATAATGCACCCCCGCTCCCCAGGCACCACGTTCGCGGAAAGCTTTCGTAAACAAAGCGCTCCCCACATTGACATCCGCTATATAATTCATATAATCCAGATTGATCATTCCGTCCATTTCTCCGCCGAGCAGAGCCGGATTGTGAAAGATAAGGGACGGATCCCGTTCTACCAGTGATACGGTATGTCCTCCCAAGGCATTCGCCCGGGCAGAAGAAGGTAAAGTTAAAAATTCAAATACCTGATCTCCGGATTGTGCCGCGACCGATTGTAAAACGAATGAAAAGAGCAATATAATTAATGTATGTCTCATATTTTCTTAAACAAAATGCGTACAAAGATAAAATGCAGTTATAACATATTCCATAAAGAGAAACGGAAAAAACCGAAAAAAGGTATATAAACACCGTTATTTTTATTTTGGTTCAAAAAAAAGTGAAAATATAGAAGTATTTTCGCCTTTTTATCTTGTGATATAAAATAATTTGTATTTTTGCAGCAAAGGAAAACACATCTTTAAACAATTATAGAAGTATGGAAGTTAAGAAATCACCGAAAGCGGACTTGGAAAAGGGCAAAACACTCGGTATCCTGATGGGTATGGTTGTTGGTTTGGCCGTTTTGTTCGTTGGGTTCGAATGGGGAACCCGTGATGTCCAGATCGTCAAAAGCGAAGGCGTGGCTGATATCATCGCAGAAGAAGAAATTGAAATTACAAGACCGGAGGACACGCCTCCTCCTCCACCTCCTCCACCAGCGCCAGCTACTGTAGAACAGCTGAACATCGTGGACGATGACGTGGAACTGGACCAGGTAGATATCATCTCATCTGAGGACGACCAGAGTTCTGCACAGGTAGAAGCCTATGTAGCTCCTGCAGTCGTTGAAGAAGAAGAAGAATCTGCTCAACAGATCTTTACCGTTGTAGAAACAATGCCGGAATTCCCGGGTGGACAGGGTGCTTTATTGCAGTTCCTTGCCAAATCCATTAAATATCCGGTTATTGCACAGGAAAACGGTATCCAAGGTCGTGTTACTTGTTCATTCGTTGTTAACAAAGACGGTTCAATCGTTGACGCAGAAGTGATCCGTGGTGTAGACCCTTCTTTGGATAAAGAAGCTCTCCGTGTGATCAACACCATGCCGAAATGGTCTCCTGGTAAGCAGAGAGGTAAACCAGTACGTGTAAAATATACCGTACCTGTTACTTTCAGATTGCAATAATTATCTTTTTAAACATACTAAAAAAGGCTGCTGTAGATTTGCAGCCTTTTTTATTTCGTCTTATCCCTAATTCAATATTTATATGTTATCCTTCAACGAGATCCTTCAAAAAGTAGAAAGAGAAATATCCCAACTGAGTTTTGACTATCCCCCTAAAAGTTTATACGACCCGATTGAATATATTCTATCGTTGGGAGGAAAAAGGATCCGTCCGGCACTCGCTTTAATGGCCTGCAACCTGTACAAAGAAAATATAGACAATGTCATCAACCCGGCATTAGGTATTGAAGTGTTCCATAACTTCACATTGCTTCACGACGACCTCATGGATAAGGCCGACAAAAGAAGAAACAAACCGACCGTCCATAAAGTATGGAACGATAATACGGCGATCCTTTCCGGAGATGCCATGCTGATCGCAGCTTACCAGTTAATAGGAAAAACAGAGCCGGATTGCCTGAAAGAGGTATTCGACCTGTTCACCGATACTGCCCTTGAAATATGCGGAGGACAGCAATATGACATGGAATTTGAATTGCGGACAGACGTAACCGAACCCGAATACATTGAAATGATCCGGTTGAAAACAGCCGTCTTACTCGCTTGCAGCCTGAAAATCGGAGCAATCATAGGTGGCGCATCCAAAGAAGATGCCGACAACCTGTACGATTTCGGTATAAACATCGGACTGGCATTCCAGCTACAGGATGACTTGCTGGACGTTTACGGAGATACCGCTACATTCGGTAAAAACATAGGAGGTGACATCACCTGCAACAAAAAAACATTCTTATTGATACACGCATTCGAACTGGCTTCACCGGAACAAAAAACAATCCTTACAAGCTGGATCGATAAAACCCAATTTACCCCCACAGAGAAAATAGAAGTATTCACTAACATATATAATGAATTACATCTGAAAGAGATCACGACGGCTAAAATGCAGGGATATTATGATAAGGCAATGGATCATCTATCCAAACTAAGTGTAGCTCCGGAGAAATTGACCATTCTGAAAGATGTAAGTAACCGTTTAATGTACCGCCAATCTTAAAAGATGAAACTCATAGATACGCATAACCATCTGTATTTGGAAGAATTTGATCCGGAACAGGAGGCTTTGGCTGATATTGCCCGGGAATCAGGGATCGACACGATCCTGCTTCCCAACGTAGACATTTCCACCATCAAACGGATGCACGATTTAAGCGATCGTTTTCCGGATTTCGCCTACCCCATGATGGGATTACACCCGACCAGTGTGGATGAACATTATAGCGAGAATCTCAAAATAACAGAATCCTGGCTGGGAAAACGTTTTTACTGCGGAATCGGAGAAATAGGAATTGACTTGTATTGGGACAAAACCTATCTGAAAGAACAGAAAATTGTTTTTGAAGAACAGTTGAAGTGGAGTATCGACCTGGATTTGCCGGTAGCCATTCATACCCGGGAGGCTTATGCAGAAGTGTTAGACAGCATTCACAAAGTCGGTCCGGACAAACTGAAAGGTGTTTTCCACAGTTTTGCCGGTACCACAGATGAACTGGAGGAAATAAAAAAACTGTCCGGGTTTAAACTCGGTATTAACGGAGTCGTTACATTTAAAAATTCCAAACTTTCGGACACCATCAAGGAGAGTAATATCTATAATATTGTATTGGAAACGGACGCTCCTTACCTCGCTCCGGTTCCTTACAGGGGAAGAAGAAATGAACCCGTATATATATGGAAAACGGCAGAGAAGGTAGCGGACACATTCGGCCTTAGCCTTGATGAAACCGTACAAATTACAAGAAAAAACGCATTGGATTTATTTAAAATTCCCAATAAAAAGGCTTAGTTTTAAATTTTCAGGTCAGATGCTAAATTTATTCCGTCAGATATTGTGTATATGTCAAGCAAAAACTTTAGATTTGTGCACTGAAACGTTTGGATATGGGATTTTTTTCGTATTTTGCGCTCGTTTTAGAGGAGACAAAGGCTGAAAATTGGAGAGATGCTCGAGTGGTTGAAGAGGCACGCCTGGAAAGCGTGTATACGCCTAAAGTGTATCGCGGGTTCGAATCCCGCTCTCTCCGCATAAATACCATGGAGGAATTTATTAACAACAAAAATAAAAACAAATAAGAGAATTATTAATCTTAAAAATTAAACACACAATGAAAAAGTATTTTGCAAAAACATTCATGGGTTTATGTGCCCTTGGAATCTCTACCGTAGCATTCGCGCAGGACGCTGCAGCCGGAGCTGAACAAGTTGTTGAAGGTGGTATGTACCAGGCTTTGAAAGTTAAGTTCATCGAAGGTGGTGCAGACTTCATGAGTTTGGTTGCTATCGCTTTGATTTTCGGTTTGGCTTTCTGCCTTGAAAGAATTATTTATCTGAACTTAGCTGAAACTAACGCCAGCAAATTATTAAAAGGTATCGAAGACGCCCTTGATAAAGGCGACGTAGAAGGTGCAAAAGCTATCGCTCGTGATACAAGAGGTCCTATCGCTTCTATCGCTTACCAAGGCTTGATGAGAATTGACCAGGGTATCGACGTTGTTGAAAAATCAATCGTTTCTTACGGTGGTGTACAGGGTGGTCTTTTGGAAAAGAACATGTCATGGATCACATTGTTTATCGCTATGGCTCCGTCATTAGGATTCTTGGGTACTGTAGTTGGTATGGTTATGGCGTTCGACAAAATCGAACAGGTTGGTGATATCAGCCCGACGGTTGTTGCCGGTGGTATGAAAGTGGCTTTGATCACAACAGTAGGTGGTCTTGTTGTAGCTTTGATCCTTCAGGTATTCTATAACTATTTGTTGAGCAAACTGGAAGCTATCCTGAACCAGATGGAAGACGCTTCTATTACTTTGATCGACATGGTTATCAAATACAACCTTAAATTCAAAAAATAATTAAGACTTATGGCAGTTACTAAAATAAGAAAAATATCCAGCTGGACATTACTGATCTCTTCTATTATCAGTATTGTCGTATTGGGTATGTTCTACGCAGGAGGTGTTGTAGACCCTTCTGTTGAAATGAAAGAGCCTATTTATACTGGCTTATTGCTCAACTGGACATCTATACTGTTCTTTGTCACAATTATCAGTACCGTGATATTTGCGCTTTGGCAGTTTACATCATTATTGAAAACCAGTCCGAAATCAGCATTGGCATCTTTGATCGTTGTTGTCTTATTTGCAGCAGTGCTGTTCATCACTTATTCAATGGGTGACGCAACTCCTTTAACAGGATTGAATGCAGATTCACAGGCTTACAACATTCCGTTCTGGTTGAAGATTACAGATATGTGGATTAACTCCACAATTGTTTTGATGGTTTTGATCATCATCGCTGTAGCAGCTGGTTCTGTAAAAAGAATGCTTAATAGATAATAGTAATAAGAATAACGATATAAAACAATTCAAGCGATATGGGAAGAAAAAAGAGAAAAGTGCCCGCAATGAATGCGACTTCTTCAGCCGATATTGCTTTCATGTTGCTTATCTTCTTCCTTATTACTACTTCAATGGACACAGATAAAGGTTTGGCAAGACGTTTGCCGCCTCCTGTACCCAAAGACCAGAAGAAAAATGAAGAAATGGATATCAAAAAGAGAAATATCCTGGTCGTACTGATCAACAGTAACAACCAAATTCTCTGTAATAATGAATTCATTGATATTAAGCAACTGAAAGACAAGGTTAGAGAATTCATTGAGAATCCTTATAACGATGAGCACAAACCTGAAAAGGTTGAAGTAGACGTACCGTATTTCGGAAAACAGATGGTAACTAAAAACCACGTTATCTCTCTGCAGAACGACCGCGGCACTGAATACCAGGCTTACATCGATGTTCAGAACGAATTGGCAAAAGCCTACAACGAACTGAGAGATGAGGTTTCTAAAAAGAAATTCGGTAAAGCTTTCGCTGACCTGGAGGAAGATCAACAAAAGGCTGTGCAGATGATTTATCCGCAAAAGATATCAGAAGCAGAACCTAAAAATTATGGAGGTAAATAATAATGGGAAAATTTAGTAAAGCGGGCGGTAGAGAAATGCCCGAATTAAATACTTCATCATTACCTGACTTGGTGTTTGCCTTCCTGTTCTTCATCATGATGGTAACAACTATGCGTGAAGTTACTTTAAAAGTTGTTTTCCAGGCTCCTCAGGCTACTGAGCTTCAAAAGTTGGAAAAGAAATCATTAGTAACATTCATTTACGTAGGTAAACCAACTCAGGAATTGAGAGCTAAGATGGGTTCTGAAACCCGCTTGCAGTTGAACGATCAGTTCGCAGAAGTAAGCGAAATCGAAACTTACATCGCACAAGAGAAGTCAAGTATGAAAGAGGAAGATCAGCCGTTTATGACTGTATCCATCAAAGCAGATAAAGAGACTAAGATGGGTGTTATCACAGACGTAAAACAGGCTCTTCGTGAAGCATACGCATTGAAGATTAGCTACTCTGCAAGACAGCGTGTTGACTAATTAATTCAATAATAAATAAAAAAGGCAGGACTTTTAGTTCTGCCTTTTTTATTGGAGTAAATTCTACCGGCATTCATTAACGCCGTATACATATCGGTAAAGGTTGTTCTTCACTTCCTCAAAAGACTGTTTCAGATCGAGCTCACCATAGGTCATTAACCGCATTTCCAACAAGGGTTCTCCCGGACGATACGGAGGCTGGAAATAAACATGATCGTCCAGCACATACCCCAAGCGCTCATAGAAGCCTATTCTACGCATACTCATCTCTTCGGTGGGTATTTCTACTTCCAAGACAATCGGAGTGTCACAAAGCGCCATAAACTGCCTCATAGCCTTTCCTCCTGTACCTCCATTACGGGCGGAAGCCTCAATAGCAAAATGCTCCACATAGGAAAAGCCGACAAAACGCCAGGCTGTAATGAAGCCGGCATATTCCTTATCTTTAAACAGCGCGTAAACGCTAAAACGCGATTCATCTTTGACCAACTCTCTCACCAGGGAAAACGCCCGTCGCTCAGCCTCCGGAAAAGAATCATTATATGTTTTTTCTACTTTATCCAACAAAGGATCGGAAAAATCTTTAACCGGCCTGCATTCGATTACCGTACTTGAACTCATACTCTTATAAAATTGATTGATTAATAAAAGAAAACTTACGAAATAAAATAATTGAGCAAATTATTTCGTCTAATTATTATAGTTTACCTATATTTGTATTTAAATGTAATCATACAGAATAACAGAAATACAAATATACAGAAATTATGGCACACCATCAACTGGATGAATTGGATGAAAAAATATTAAAGCTAATTATAGGCAATGCCCGCATGCCCTTCCTAGAAGTAGCCAGAGAATGCAATGTATCAGGAGCCGCTATACATCAGAGAATACAAAAACTTACCAACCTTGGTGTTATCAAAGGATCAGAATTTATCGTGGATAATACGAAAGTTGGTTATGAAACCTGTGCTTATATGGGATTATTCCTGAAATCTCCGGGACAATTTCCTTCCGTGACAGAAGCATTGAAGCAAATCCCGGAAGTTGTAGAATGCCACTATACGACCGGGCAGTACGATCTGTTCATTAAAATATACGCAAAGAACAACCAGCATCTGCTGAATATTATCCATAATAAATTACAGCCATTAGGGCTGGCCCGAACAGAATCCCTGATCTCTTTCAAGGAGGCTTTTAAAAGACAGATACCAATCGATCTGGATGACGAATAAATAGAACTAAAAAAGGCTTTAGAAATTTCTAAAGCCTTTTTTAGTTCTCAAAGTCTCCGGTAATCACCGGAGGAATACCTTTTTAGAAATCTGCATTATTCGGAGTTCTCGGGAAAGGAATCACGTCACGGATATTTGTCATACCTGTTACAAACAATAACAGACGTTCAAATCCCAGACCAAAGCCGGAATGAGGTGCTGTACCGAAACGACGGGTATCCAGATACCACCAGATATCTTTTTCAGGTACACCCATTTCTTTTGCACGTCTCGACAGTTTTTCGTAATCTTCCTCACGCTGTGATCCGCCGATAATCTCACCGATCTTCGGGAACAATACATCCATGGCACGAACTGTCTTTCCATCCTCATTCTGCTTCATATAGAAAGACTTGATCTCTTTCGGATAATCAGTCAGGATAACCGGACATTTGAAATGTTCTTCCACCAAATAACGTTCATGCTCTGAAGCAAGGTCTGCTCCCCAATAGATCGGAAATTCAAACTTATGTCCTTTAGCCACAGCATCTTCCAGGATCTTGACCCCTTCCGTATAAGGCAGACGGATAAAGTCATGTTTCAAGACGAATTGCAGGCGTTCGATCAATTCCTTATCAAACATATTGTTCAGGAACTGGATATCTTCCATACAGTTATCCAAAGCCCACTGCACACAATACTTGATAAAGTCTTCAGCCAGCTGCATGTTTTCCGCAATCTCATTAAATGCTACTTCCGGCTCGATCATCCAGAACTCTGCCAGGTGGCGTGGAGTATTGGAGTTTTCTGCACGGAATGTCGGTCCGAAAGTGTAAATCGCTCCCAAAGACATGGCAGCCAATTCGCCTTCCAGCTGACCGGAAACCGTCAAGCTAGCCTGCTTTCCGAAGAAATCATCCTCGTAAATGATAGAACCGTTCTCGTCTTTCTTCAAATCATACAGATTCATCGTCGTTACCTGGAACATCTGTCCGGCACCTTCGCAGTCTGAAGCTGTAATGATCGGTGTATGGAAATAGAAGAAACCTCTTTCATGAAAGAACTTATGAATAGCGATCGCCATATTGTGGCGAATGCGGAACACAGCACCAAACGTATTGGTACGCGGACGCAGGTGCGCTATTTCACGAAGGAACTCAAGCGAGTGACCTTTCTTCTGCAGCGGATAAGTAGCGGGATCAGCAGTACCGTAAATCTGAATTTCAGCAGCCTGTATCTCCACATTCTGACCCTGTCCCTGTGATTTGACCAATTCACCGTTCACACTGATACAAGCGCCGGTAGTAATCGGTTTAAGGAACTCTTCACCCAATTTTTCCACATCCACAACGATCTGAACATTATTTATTGTAGAACCGTCATTCAGCGCAATAAAGCTAACCTGTTTACTACCACGACGGGTACGAACCCACCCCTTCACGTTAACGGTCGTACCGTAAGCCTCGCTTTTCAGTACATCTACAATTTTTGTTCTAGTAATTGTTTCCATGTTTATATGTTTATTCTTAGATAATCAAAACAAGATAGCCGGTATTGACTACCGGCTAATCTTCGTATTATTCAAAAGCACCCATTCGAAGCGCGTTCACCTCACGTTCGTTCAGATAACGCCATTTTCCACGTCCGAGCATCTTTTTAGTCAATCCGGCAAAATATACACGATCCAGCTTCGTTACATGATATCCCAGCGATTCAAAGATACGACGTACGATACGGTTACGTCCCGAGTGGATTTCGATACCCACCTGACTCTTGTCGTCTTCGCTGGCATAGCTGATTGCATCTGCATGGATTTCACCGTCTTCCAGTTCCAGTCCGTTAGCAATCTTTTCCATGTCTTCGATAGAAACGTTCTTATCCAACCAAACGTGATAAATCTTCTTTTTCTTGAATGACGGGTGAGTCAGCTTTGAAGCCAAGTCGCCATCATTAGTAAGAAGCAATACACCGGTTGTGTTACGGTCCAGACGACCTACCGGATAGATACGTTCCTGGCAAGCATTCTTCACCAGATCCATAACGGTAAGACGTTCCTGAGGATCATCCGACGTAGTCACACAGTTTTTAGGTTTGTTCAATACGATATACACCTTGCTTTCGATCTGTACCGGTTTATCGTTGAATTCTACCTTATCCTGACGGGTGATCTTTGTACCCAGTTCAGTAACTACTACATCATTTACTTTTACAGCACCAGCTGTGATAAATTCATCTGCTTCACGACGTGAACAAACTCCAGCATTAGACAAGAACTTGTTCAGACGGATCGGTTCGTTAGGGTCAGCCAATACTTCCTTATACTTCAACTGTTTCTGGAAGTTGTACTTGGCATTCGGGTTGTAATCGTTTGTACGACGTTGTTGCGGACGTCTGTTTCCGTATCCACCGCCATTGTTTCCATATCCGCCACCGCGATTATTGTTACCGTATGAAGGTCTGCCGCCACCGCGATTATCGCGAGAGTCGTAAGAGTTGACACGAGTATCACCTACTCTAGGTCTTCTTTTCTTCATACCGTCGCCGGTTGCATCTCCTTCCGGAGAAGCGGAATAGGCTCTGCCCGGTCTTTCGTCATAGTTAGGACGAGAAGGACGGTTGAAACCGCCGCCGCCACCATACGAACGATCGTTGTTTCCATAAGAACGATCATTGTTACCATAAGAGGGGCGATTGTTACCATAAGAAGGACGGTTGTATCCGCCTTCACGGTTGTTGCTGTAACCACCCCGATTGTTGTCGCGGTTGTTGTAAGAAGGTCTGCTGTTATAACCGCCACCTTCACGGTTGTCATACGTCCGAGGACGACTCGGACGGTCTCCGTAAGATGAGCGGTTATCCCCATAAGAATTATAACCACCGCGGTCATCCCGGCTTGGGCGGTTATATGGTCTCCGTTCATAGTTGTTTCCCTCAGGTCTGCTGTAACCTTGATTGTAAGGTCTTCTTTCACCTTCCTGATCTGTGTTTTCCCGTCTGATACTTGGTATCACCTTTCTAGGACGCGGTTGAGATTCTTCTCTTTCTTCTGTGCTCATTGTTGTAAATTAATAAATAATTAACTAATTGGTAACCTCACGGCTACACGCTTATTTTCACACTAAATACCTGTATAATTATGAGGCGTAATCGCCTTTAATTCTGCTTTTACTGCATCACTAACCTGCAGCGTTTCAATAAAGTCACTGATTGATTTCTCAGTGATTCCCTCATTTGTCCGGGTTAAGGCTTTCAAGGCTTCGTAAGGCTTCGGATAACCTTCACGACGCAAAATGGTCTGAATACCTTCAGCTACGACAGCCCAGCAATTATCCAGATCCCGGTACAGAGCGTTCTCATTTAATAACAGTTTACCCAGCCCTTTTGTTAAGCTTTTGAATGCGATTTCGATATGAGCCAAAGGCACACCCACGTTACGCAACACGGTAGAGTCTGTCAAATCTCTCTGCAGACGGGAGATCGGCAACTTCGTAGCCAGGTGCGTCAGGATAGCATTCGCCATGCCCAGGTTACCTTCTGCATTTTCAAAATCGATCGGGTTCACCTTGTGAGGCATTGCCGATGAACCGACTTCACCCGCTTTGATCTTCTGTTTGAAGTATTCCATAGAGATATACTGCCAGAAGTCACGATTCAGGTCGATCAACACTGTATTGACACGTTTCAAACCGTCGAAAATAGCTGCCAGATTATCATAGTTCGAAATCTGTGTAGTCCATTCCTCACGGCTCAGTCCCAGCACTTCATTCACAAACTTATTACCGAATGCTTTCCAGTCATATTGCGGATAAGCGACATGATGTGCATTGAAATTACCGGTTGCACCACCAAACTTGGCAGAAACAGGGATTGCTTTCAACAAAGCTACCTGCTGTTCAAGACGATAAACAAACACCATAATCTCTTTTCCCAGACGGGTGGGAGAAGCCGGCTGTCCGTGTGTCTTTGCCAACATGGAAACATTACTCCAATCTTCGGCATACTTCTTCAACATATCGATCACTTCCTGAATACCCGGATAATACACTTCATCTAAAGCATCCTTGATAGACAAGGGTACAGAAGTATTATTGATATCCTGTGAAGTCAATCCGAAATGAATAAATTCTTTATAGTCCTGTAAGTTCAGCAAGTCGAATTTCTCTTTGATAAAATATTCAACAGCCTTTACATCATGGTTCGTTACGCTCTCGATCTCCTTGATACGGGTTGCGTCTTCCAGACTGAATTCCTGATAAATTTTACGCAACGCTTCTTTATTCTCCACTGTAGCCAGGCTATTTAACTGTGGAAGATATTCAGCAAGAGTAATAAAATACTCTATTTCTACTCGCACCCTGTATTTAATAAGTGCATACTCTGAGAAGTAAGCCGCCAGGTTTTCGGCTTTATTTCTATATCGTCCATCTACGGGCGATATGGCAGTTAGTGTTGAAAATACCATACTCATTTAGTTTATACACCTATATCCCTGAGTGTCCGGGCGATATGCCAACGATATCGAATACATATATACATTAATAATATAGAGTTGCAAAGTTACTACATTTCTTCAGATTAAATGGTAGTAATGAATTTTTTTTCAACTTTTTCATCGAAACATTTGGAGGTAATAAAAAAAGCCGTATCTTTGCAGCGCTTTAGAGAGATAAGGCGTACAAAACTTACTGAAGTAATGAAAGGGCGTTTAGCTCAGCTGGTTCAGAGCATCTGCCTTACAAGCAGAGGGTCGGCGGTTCGAATCCGTCAACGCCCACCAAAAGAAAAGTCCGTTAGTCGAATGATTAACGGACTTTTCTTTCTATAATCACATATTCAAAAAGGACCACTGATTTTAAACCAGCAGTCTCCTTCACCATCTGAGAAACAGTAGTGCCAATCAGCTAAAAACGATCGTTATCCTGAATAGCTCATCCTCCGGATAATCGTACTGAACATGGAATTCGTTTTTATCACAGATTGATTTTACGATATTCAAGCCCAAGCCCAACGATTCTTCAGACTTATTATGAAAAGTGATCCGGTTAAACAAATTTGCCTCATTTCTCAATCCGCCTCTACATGTGTTGCTGATAACCAACCGGGAATTATCCAGGAACAGATCGATCCGGCCCTGAGGCAAATTATGCCGGATTGCATTACTAAGCAGGTTAGACAGCAATATTTCCGCCAAATTTGAATTCATAAGCAAAAGGCATTGAGACACAGATGTTTCAACCATAAGTTGTTTGGCTTCAAACAGTTCGTCGAGGTCATTCAAATACACAGCCAATAATTCATCCAGGCGAATATTTTCCTTTTCCGCATATTGGTTATTATTGATCCGGGTGATCAGAAGCAAAGACTTGTTCAGCCGAGACAGACGGGAAACAGCTCTTGAGATAGCCCTGACGGAATTTTCATTATCCTTATCCTGCATCAACAGAGGGCTCTGCATCAGCAAGTCCATCTTCGATTTGATGATGGATAAAGGGGTCTGCATCTCATGGGAGGCATCCTCCGTAAAAAGACGAGAGTTTTCGTAGTCGGCATTGATCTTATCGACCATACGCAAAATCACTTCGTTCATTTCATCTAATTCTTTGATACCCGGATTCTCCAACAGCAATACCGCATTCGCCTTCAAATCATATTCATGTAACTTCTGAAGGTTATAATTCAAAGGAGACCATACATTCTTTTTCAGAAGATATTCAATTACATAAGTAAACAAGACAAACAAGGCAAATAACAATAAAAGAGAAGTGACAATAGCGTAAAACAAATCATTCGAAATGACTGTCGGCTGATTGATTGTGATCAAGTGACGCTCGTCTTTATAAGAAACAGTAAAAAACAACTGGCGGTACGGAGTGAAAGTTCCGGTATCCTCGCTATACATAACGGTATCCCTGTACATTTCATCCGGAAATAAGCCAGACGCCTCAATAGCTTCAACTTCTATTCTGGCAGGTTTCAATACCAAGGTAGAAGCTAAAGGTAACGTATCATTTTGAGCAATGTAATTCTCGATCTTTGCCTTTTGATCCTTCAACATCTGGTCACTCGAATAATGAATAAAAAAGCGAAAGATCAGATAATGGGAAACACTCCCTATCAAAAGAACGACCAGGATGGATATAAAAAGATATTTCCGTATCAATTTAATCAGGCTCATCACTCTGAAAATTTATATCCGATACCATACACCGACTTGATGTAATCGCCGCTCCCATTATCCATCAGTTTCTTCCGGAGATTCTTGATATGATTATAAATAAAGCTGAACGAATCGGCAGACAGACTCATATTATCTCCCCACAAATGTTCGGCTATATCCTCCTTACTCAGTACTTTATCTTCATTCATTATAAAATAAAGCAACAGGTCGTACTCTTTACGGGTCAATACGACCTCCAGTCCGTTCACATAAAGCCGGCGATTATCGAATTCGATGGTCAACTCGTTAAATCTTCTAATATTCGTTCCCTTTAATCCGCGACGGCGTATAATGGATTTAATACGTGCATTCAGTTCCGAAAGATGGAAAGGCTTGGTAAGATAATCATCTGCACCAATATCCAGACCTGTCAGTTTATCATCCAAAGAATTTCTGGCGGAGATAACAATAATACCCGCATCCTTATTCTTCCTTTTCAATGTACGAATAATATCCAGTCCGCTCCCACCCGGCAGGTTTATGTCTACAACGACACAGTCATAGTCATACATCTCTATTTTCTCTTCCGCCGTTTGAAAAGAAGTCACGCACTCTACCGTAAATGCTTCCGACAACAGAAAGTCTCTGACAGACTCCAGCAAATCGACTTCATCTTCTATAATTAACAGATTCATAACGCCTTTCACTTTGATTCCAAGAACAAAGTTACTCAATAATAATTAAAAAAAAGCTACTTCTTAATAACACGTCCTTCGCTATCAAATACCAAACTTCTATAATAGGGATGATGCCCATCTCCGTCAAAGCGGATCTTCAGAAAATAATTACCATTGTTCTTCCTCTTGGAAAGAAGGATCGTATAATCCGGATAATTCTTTTCCAGATACTTCACTATAGCTTTCGGTAGCTCCTTGGGCGAAATATTCCCTTTACGATACTTTCCGGCATGTTCATACCGATAATCTATCCTACTCACACTCGCTTCGCTGATCCCGTTCAAGCTAAACATTACCAGCATAAAAAATATCAACTTTCTCATATCCTCCTAAATTTATACCTCAAATATATAGGGGGATTCTGTAGTAATTCTGTATTTGCAGGATAAAATAACAGGCAGAAGCCGGTTGTTTATCTTCTTTTTTTCGACAATGGTATCGAGATCAAGCGGTCTATCGAATATTTGCCCGGCCCGGTAATATACATTAATATAAATACAACCAGATAAATAAAAGCCAACTCTTTCACCGCAAACGCATCATTGCCGTGAATAACGAAGAATGCCATACACATGGTAAAGATCATCGGGATCATAGCCAATCGATACAATGCACCAAAAATAAAACCTATTGAACAAGCCAACTCACCAAAAATAGCAAGCCCTAACGAAACCTGGCTACCTACACCCAGCGGATCGGGAAAAACGGCAGACATCTCGGTATAGTTAGTCCATTTCTGGATACCATGAGATAACAACAATCCTCCGAAAAGGATACGCAATGCCAATAACAACAGTGAAATAGCTGTACCGTCCGGCTTAGACGGAAATAAAAATCTGTATATCGCCAACATATTATTCAGTTTTTACATAAGATTAATAACTTATATATAAAACAAAGGAAATAAAAAAATGTTCATTACCCCTTACATCCTAAGACATCCACTACCGACGATAATACAGAAGTTACCCAACTCACCCAATTGAACGATACGTATGACAGCAAAAACAGCAAAAAGCAACGAGTATTTAGATGTATACGATGATTCTCAATCCCAAACATTCAACAGCCTATCAACCATTACTCTCCCGTTGCTTTTCGGAAATCTAAACTTTTAAAATCTTTATTCTATAGCAATCTTTTCAAATAGTTCATACAAGTCATCCGTATCTGCTCTTGCATATCGGATTTT
>NZ_QUKD01000020.1 GCF_003480915.1 Parabacteroides sp. TM07-1AC
AATTTACAAGCCAATACTCGATGCGGTTCTATGAGCTTATGAGCGGACAGGAAAGACCCTTGATTTATACAATCGAGGACTTAAAAATCATGTTCGGCGTACAAGACAAATACAAGCGAAACCCCGACTTTATCAAGTGGATTGTAAAGCCTGCGAAAGAAGAATTAGACGCCAAAAGCCCCTATTCCTTTGAATACAAAATCTTAAAGGACGGACGTTCTTTCCATTCACTAAAACTATATCCAAAATACCAGCCGGAGCACAGGGACGAGGAACTCGAAAAGCACGAACTACAAAAACAGGTCAGCTTAGGGTGGGACTTAGACAGGCTCATACGGAACTATCTAAAACAAGACCTGCTATTCACAGACCAAGAGATAAAGAACAACATAGACCTTTTCAAGGCTGCGCAAAAAGAGCTTGACATAATGCTAGAGCTTTCCATTCTCAAGGGAAAAGCAAGAGAAAAGAAAAACCCCAAGGGGTATATTATCAATGCAATCAAAGGGAAATTAAAAGATAGAAAATAGCTTATGAAAACAGGTGATAAAGTTATCGTACCAGCCGAAATAAACGGCTATGGCAGGGATTTACGGGCAATGGTTACAGAGATAGAGAAGTTCGCCGGGGCAATATTCGTAACAGTGATATTCACCGAACCATGTCCGGAAGCCTGCGGAAGAAATGGGGGCGTTTACCATGACTTCCAGCTAATAGCAAGATGATTTATTTTGCTATAACCGCAATAAATTGCAATAATGTTTGTGATAAATTGCTATAACAATACTTATAACTACCTTTGCAACAGAATATAGCATTTTACAGCAATGGAAAAAGGACAGGAAAGCAAGCAAAAGAGGAAAACACCGCTTACCACCATAGCGATAAGCCAAGAGTACGCCCAAAAATTAGACGAGTATTTAAACGGTACGGGTATAACTCGCAAAGAATTTGTCGAGTTATCCGTTGATTATTTCCAAAGAACCGGGTTCGACCTCCGGGGTGAAGCTTTTGACCTCTCCCCATTAGAAAAGGTTGCCGGGCGGCTGGAACAATCCGCAAAGATCATGGAACGACACAACGAGGGAACGGAAGCGGTTCGCCAGCTATTACAGGCAGTCCGGGAACAGACCGCCAAGCAACTCCCTGCGCCGGAACTGATCGCCCATGCTGCCGAAGAAAAAGCAAAGGCAGAAGCCAAAAGCGAAGAACAAGAAAGGGAGATTGCCCGGCTGCGCTCCGAAAACTCCGCTTTGCTGGAATACAAGGAAAAGGCGCACCGGGAACTGTGCCGGGTGCGTGACGAGCAAAAGACTTTCGGAAAAATACATGTAAACACTGAATTAGATGTATAAAACTAATAAACATTACTTTGTCTATCCCTAAAAACAAATACACATGTTCAAACCAACTTCTTTTGCGGAATAATAAGGCAAGGTCACTATCGCCACATGCTCTTTGTAACATTCGGATTTCTTAAATATCTTAGGATACAACCAATAAGCCAGTTTCGTGCTCAAAACACCAATACAAGCCCCTGCTACCACATCATTGAGGTAATGCCTGTCATTGTATATTCTCAAGTATCCCGTAATTGCTGCTATCGCATACCCTGCATAACCAATCCATGGCGACACATCCCTATATTCCCGGTAAAGAAATTCAGCTCCCATAAATGCCGTAGCAGTATGACCGGATGGAAAAGAATTTCGAGTATTACTATCCGGTCTTTTCTCTTTAAACGAATATTTCATCGTATTGACAATCATTCCCATAGTTGCATAAGACATTGCCAAAATTATTGTCCTGCCTTTAAAGCTATGCTTCCCTTTCACACCTGCAAGGTTTAACCCATAAACTGCGACCATTGGCGAATATTGCATATAATCATCAAACTTGATTTTATTTCTTCCTTTGGCAGAAAGGAGATCCTGCACATTCTCCCTCTGTTCTGTAAACCAGCCATCACAGACAAACAAAGCTGCTGTACCTATCCCCATGACAGGAACTAACACCTCTTTAAATTTCAATTGATACACTTCATCTAAAACAGGTTTCGGTAATTGCTGAATAAAATTTAAAGGAGACAAAAATGCCACAAATTCTTATAGACAGAAAAACATGTTCTAAATGCAATACTTGCGCAACTGTATGTGTAATGGGAATCATTGATAAATCGACAGCCTTAAATTATCCAACCATACCTGAAGAAAAATTGGATTATTGTTTAAAATGTGGTCATTGTGAGTCTTTTTGTGCACAGAAGGCTCTTACCTTAGATTTCCTTCTTGACGAAAAAATTAATACGTCTTTTTTGGATAGTCAGATTGAACCACAGAATATAGCATTGTATATAAAAAGTCGACGTTCTGTGAGACATTATTCTTCAAAGACAGTTAATAAAGAGTTAATTGCTAAAGTTATTGATATAGCCCGTTATGCTCCATCTGGAGGGAATGGACAACCAGTAAAATGGATTGTTATTCATAAACCATCAGAGGTAAATCGTGTTGCAAGTTTAACCGTTGATTGGATGCGAACTATTCAAAACACATCACATCCTCTAGCAGATTATGTACCTGCAATAATTTCAACTTGGGATAGTGGTTTGGATTTGATTTGCCATAATGCTCCCCATTTACTTTTTGCACATGTTCCTATTGAGCCAATTGATGACCCTACCGAAGCAATTATTGCTTTGACTCATTTTGATATTGCTGCGCCCGCTTTTGGTATCGGTACATGTTGGGCTGGATTCGTAAAGTTGGCTATAGACAATTATAAACCATTAAAGGATTTGTTATCAATACCAGAAGAACGTAAAGCGGCTTGTCCAATGCTATTTGGATATTCAAGTTATAAAATAACTTCTATTCCGAGACGCAATCCTGTGGATATTACATGGAAGTAAAATAGAAGTTACTTAATGACTAAAATGGTGTATTAAACAGTTAATCTTGATTCAGTAAAAAAAATAATTTTGTTTTACTGAATCAGACTCTAATCAACTAACAATTAAGAGGGATGGTTTTTTTCAGGAACTCTCTCCAACATTTCCAAAAAACAACATTCCCATTGTTTTGCAGCCAAACTAACAATTTGACAATTAAGATTTATTCCATATTTATCAGCAATAACTCTGACTTGACTTTTTCTGAATATTGTCTTTAATACAGTTCTGGCTGGCAAATCGGGTTTTTGCAACAAGAAAGTGAGAAAATTCAGATATTTTCTTTTCAATTCATAACTTATTGACATTTTTTTTCTTTCAATCTTTAAAAGTGCTGACTTGACTTTTGGTGGTGGCAAAAAACTCTCATGAGATATTTCATACATAAGTTTTAAATCAAAAAAAGTATGATAAAACACAATATATGGATTGAAAACTTTTTTTGAAAATAACTTTTGGGCAGGTTCAAGTTGCATTATCAATGAACCACCCATAAAATGCTCAACACTATCAAACATCAAGGATTTTAAAATTTCAGAAGTTATTCTGAAAGGGATATTAGACACAACTTTAAAATTTCTTTTTGGTATGGTGTAACATCTAAAATCACAATCAATAATTTTGACATTCGTGTTGTTAGAAAACTTGTTTTTTAGAATGGACAATAGCGATTTATCATTCTCTATTGCAATTAGATTTGTGCATTGACGAACTAAATGAACAGTCAAAAATCCTTTTCCGGCACCAATATCTATAACAGTGTCGGATTCATTTATTTTCGCAATTTTAATTGCATCATCTATCAGCACTTTATCTATAGTAAAATGCTGTCCCGTGTATCTTACGGGCAGTTTATTTTTTATCATTACTTATTTCCTTATACAAACTATCCTTCACTCCATTTTGCGCCCATATATGGGTAAAAGAAAACATGAAAATCCCTATCGCCAATAAAGATTCTCTCGTAAAAAAATATTTTTTCATCTACGCTTTTGTTGTGCGAACTATAATTCGATACGGGCACAACAAACAAATACCCCAAAGCGTAAAAAAAAGAAGCGTGGGCTTCCTTATCAACACTCTGAGGTATTTGGCGTAACCCGTATAGACGATAAGTTCCACCCACGCATAGCGCAGGCGTTCACAGAACTTATTCGTGTCTATACATCATCTAATCGCCAAATTTTCAGAGTATACCGAATAATAGTAAACGCTATTAATTATATGTTTATGTTATATCTTTAGTATTTCATGCTTTTACCATTGCCTTAATCTTTTAAATAAATACTTAATCCAATTTTGAGGCTGCAAAGATAGCGAAATATATTGAATATTAATATTTTGCCAGTCCTTCCATTTTCATAAACCCATATTTTTGCTATTATACTAAATCAAGAAGTACAGAGCGAATACTTAATACAACGGTAACAGAATGACAAAACGGACACCCCACCAAAGAGCAACATTTTTTTCTTTTTTCCTAAACACCTGCCAGCGAAGCACAGAGTATTTGTCAAGGGCGAAGGGTAAAAAATACCGCACGAGCGAAGCGAGCACAGGAGATTTTTTACCCGGAGAGTGAAACGTCCCTTGACAAATGCGGCGTGCGTAGCTACCTTTGTGCCGGAAAATAGAAAAATTACCAACTGCCCATGCCAAAACCTCTGCTCTTTTTGGGCTTCTGCCGGAGTTCCAAATCTTCCTCCTGCTGCTTCTTGGGAGTGGGCTGCTCGATGTCGGGTGTTTTCTCCACCTGTCGGATTTTTGACATCTCCGGCTCCTGCCGGGTTTGAAGCTCCGTTTTGAGATTGTCCCATTTCTCCTTTCTGATGCGCTGCGCACGCTCCACCTGTCGGGCAATTTCTGCCGGGTTGCCGTTCTTGACGGCGTTAAGGTAGTCGAAACTTTCCTCCGGCTCCCGGTCAAACCCCATTCGCCGATCAAAAGAGCTTTCACACTTCCGGAAAAAATCCGTCCGGTCAAAACTTCCCTTCACGTTGCCGCAGTTCTTCTTTCCGGTGTGGTTCGTTTTAGGGCTTAACTTCCTGGTGTTGCTCCGGTCTTTCCGGCTGACGATGATATGTGCGTGCATATCACTGTCACTGTCACTGTCACCGTCCCGGTTGAAGTGGATCTTTGCGTAATATTCCACATCATCGCTTCTCAAGCCTTTTCCGAAGCCCTCCGCATAGTTTCTCATCACATCCTGTCGTATGTACCGCCGTAAGGCTTCCGCACGCTCCTGCGGAGTTCCGCCCATGCAGCGCAGCTCCTTCTCTGAAGGGCTGACAGTGATAACATAGAACTTTGCGTCAGTCCGGCTTAACTTAGCCTTGTTGTTGTCTATCTTGAATGTGACCTCCCTTGCGCTCACGTAGTCCCGGAACTGGTTGAAGAATGGCTGCACCTCCTCCCCTTTCTTCATCCTCTCCAAATCCTCATGCTGGAGATAGTTCGTCACCGCAACGCAACTGCCTGTATTGGCATATGTGCCGTTACCGCCTCCCTGTATCTTCACGTTCATATCTTTTCCCTTTTGTTCTTCTCGTCCTTGTACAAGGCTTTTATATCATCGAAAAGCCCGGCTTTTCCTTTCGCATCGATATAGCTTGCGATATAGGAGAAGATCTTCTCCTGCCTTTGCGTCACAGCGTCCAGCCTTGCATAAATGGCTTGTTGGTTCTTCAGAAGCATATCCCTCGACTGACCGACTGCCTTTTCCGCCCGGTCCAAAGCCTGCTCCCTTATCCCGGCAAGGCTTGCAAGGTCACGCATGAATAGGTCATTGTCTTTTTGGTATTGGCTGAACTTTTTTTCCGTAAGTATCGAGTCCATGCTCATGGTCACTCTCATGCTTGTACTGCCCATGGCTTCACAAGCCGGACGCAAGAAATCCTGCTCCTGCTTCCTGATGAACGCTATCACCTGATCACAGCGTTTGATAAGTTTCTGCATTTCCTTTGCCGGGCTTTCATGCTCAACCGGATTGATGCCGTACTTCTCGAAGTACTCCAGCGCACAGGAAAGGAAGTCTTTCTTTGATACATTATTGGACTTTGCCAGCCTGTCAAGCCGGGCAAACGTTTTCCGGTCAATGGTTACCGAGGTGGTTGTTTCCTTATCCATACAATTGCGATTTTAATTGCTACTTATATTATTAAATCTCTGATTTACAAAGATATGATTTTAGCCACAATTTCAAAATAATTGTGGCTAAAAATCTTAAACGGCTGATTTTCAGCCGTAGTCCCGCAGGGCAAGAGGAAAAAACAGGGCTTGCCCGGTTTCCTCTTGCTGTTCTTTCGGCTGCTTCGCATCCGGCGAACACCCTCCCCTGCGGTACGGCGAAAGCTCGTACAAGGGGGACGGGGAGAAGTCGGAGCGAGGCACTAAGAAAGAACCTATTCCACAAACAAAAAAACACATAAAAACGACACAACAGGCTGCATAAAATAAACACAAATTGTTTCGCTATATGGAAACAAAAGATTATCTTTGCAACACTAAAAAACTTTATATGGAAGCAAAATCAAGATTCAAGGTCAAATTATCCAACGAAGCCCAAGAGTTTTTAGACGGATTGCCCAACAAGGTACGTGAGAAGATCATTAGCAATATTCGTAAATCTACCTTTGTAATTGATCCAGATTTATTCAAGAAATTGGATGATACGGATATTTGGGAATTCAGAACGTTCTATAACAAAACCAAGTACAGGCTTCTTGCTTTTTGGGATAAGGACGATAAGATAAACACTCTGGTAATCGCAACGCATGGGTTTATCAAGAAAACCCAAAAGACACCTCCCAAAGAAATAGCCAAAGCCGAAGAGATTAGAAAAGATTATTTTAATTCAAAAAGATAAAGCGTATGGAAGCAAAGAAATTTTATACACTCGAAGAAATCGAGGATAAATACATCGGGGAAAAAGGTACTCCCAAACGTGATGCCTACGAAGAAGAACTTAACTCCTTTTTGATAGGTGAAGCCATTAAACAGGCTCGCCAATCAAAGAACTTAACCCAAGAGGAGTTAGGTAATCTGATAGGAGTGCAGCGTGCTCAAATCTCCCGAATTGAAAACGGTAAGAACTTAACCTTTTCCACCATTGCAAGAGTTTTTAAGGCTATGGGGATAAGTGCTAAACTTGAAATCGGAAGCATGGGAAAAGTTGCGTTATGGTAACTAACTATATAACAAAAAGTTATATCAAATCCGGGAGCGAAAACGCATCCCGGAAAATTCTCGCTTTATACATAAAAAATCATAATTAAACACATATTAACACGCGGGAAAATTCGCTCGATTTACCCCGCTGCGCTTGGCTTTTGCTTTGCTTTCACAAGTATTCAAAAACTCGTTTTTAGGCTATTTCCGTTTTTCTTGACCTCCTAAAATCTCTTTGACTTGTTTTAAAGCATAGCTTGTTATATGCTTATCAACTTTTGAAATTGCATTTATAAATTACTAACTATCAACAAATTATAGCAACACAAAAGGGATTAAAAACGAGTTTTTGAATGTTATAAACGAGTTTTTGAATGTTATTTTGCTCTTTAAAAACGAGTTTTTGAATGTTTTTGTGGAGATACATTTTTCAATCTCGTTTTTAATTTCTATATTTGCGAACATTCAATCTCTCGTTTTTAAAATTACATGAATATGGCTGTAAAGATTACGAACAAAGACGTGATACAGAGTTATTTAATGACCGTATCAAAGTATAACTTTTCCGTGTACGAAAAACGCATTTTGTACCGTCTTGTAGAAGCTATGCAATGTGAACTTGAAGGAAAAAAACTATATCCCGGGCTGCGAATCGAGAAGAATTTGTACGATGACAGGGTTGTTTTAATGCCCATTTCTGCGTTTTTAGCCAACGATGACGATGAGAACTATACCCGTGTGAAAAAAGCCCTTTTAGACCTTAGAAACAAGGCTTTTGAGTTCGATGACGGGCAGGTATGGAAAGTGATAGGTATTATCGAGAAGCCACAATTCAACTATAAAAGGGGCTGGGTAAGATTTGAGATACAGCCGGAAATATATAATGCCGTACTCAACTTCTCAAAGGGATTCAGGAAATATGAGCTTAAAACGGCAATGGAATTTACAAGCCAATACTCGATGCGGTTCTATGAGCTTATG
>NZ_QUKD01000021.1:0-5043 GCF_003480915.1 Parabacteroides sp. TM07-1AC
ACCAAACAAGATAACAAGGCCTGTAAAGAGGATTTAAATCCTGCTCTTCCAGCATCTTTTTCAGTGGCTATAAAAAACACAAGACCCCGAAGAACTTAATCCCCGGGGCTTGCCTTTTTTGTCTGTCTTTGCTCTTCACAGAGATCGAACAGAAGAACTTTATTTCATTACTTTAGTATTAATACTGACTGCTTGTTCGCCCTCGCGGGGTAATTATCATGGGGCGGTTCGCGAACCACCCCTACGACGCGCGGTCAATTTAAATTTATTGATTATAAATAGTTTCTATTATTTTACAATTGCTTTAACAGCGGCTTCACCTTCTACGGCTACTACAACTACACCGGCAGGAGTAGCGATGGTTGCTTCAGAAGAAGTGATTACTGTATTGGCAATTGTCTGACCAAGTACGTTAGTGATCACTACGTTCTTGCCTTCAGCACCCTTAACAACTACAGCACCGTCGATTGTTGAAACAATCACTTCAGAAGCACTGATTTCGCCGTTTGCTGTCGGGTTAGAATGTTCTGCTGCTAGATCAAACTGATCACCTGCAGCATAGCCCTTAGCTACAACAACCACACCGTTGATGTTCTTCAGGTAACCGTCGTTAGCTACTTCAGGCTGTTTCTTGCCAGCGATGTAAGTGTTATAATCATAATAACCTGTCTGAACCTTGAATGAACCGTCAGATTCATGGTTGATCGGGTTGATATAACGGAACGCGAACTTAGCTGTATTGAAATCGCTTGTGCTCAGGTCGATCACGTCGGAAGCCTTGCCACTCTTTGTATAGTTCTTGTCTGTGATATACAGTTTGTCACCTGTGCGGAAACCGTATACGAAACCTAACTTAGCAAAGTGTTCGCCTGCTTCATTGTCATTGATATACTTATTCGTATGGATAGCACCATTTACATAAGCTACATAAGCAGTGTCGATCAGGTTCACCAGGAAGCGACCGTAAGTCGTATCCGGAGTCAGCTGATGGTTAGCATTGTCGAATGTAGCCGGTTTGTATTCCGGATTAACAGCCAACAGATACTGATAACGATTGTTGTTGCCACGTTTTACATAAGCTGTATCGACATACAGAGCCGGAGCCATAGTAGTCAACTGAGCCTTGTTACCGATGTTCAGGAATTCACCGTTTTCAAACATCTGATCGTAATCATTTTCCTGACGGAAGATGCGGATCGTATCACCCATGCTCTGCAGACGATATTCAGGAGCACCCACTTTCTGTACTTTGAACAGGTCGTTAGAGTTGATCTTAACATAAGCACCGTCTACTTCTACTGCACCCTGTTTTGTCAGCGTTGTTGCGCCATACAGCTTGCTGCCCAGGTTCAATACAAAGTAAGGACTGTAAGCACTATTCAAGTAACCGTCTTTGTCATACATAGGATCGGAAGTGTCACCCTTAGATGTGTTCACACCGATGATGTTGTACAAATCCGTACCCTTTTCTTTCAGGGCGAAGCGATAAGCCTCAGATACATTTTTCGTAGTCTTGAATGATGTGAAGTTCGGATCACAGATCATAGACTGGATTGTTGTAGTCTGCGGATTTTCGTAAGTCAGATATTCGTCGTTAGCCGTATTCTGCAGTGCATAACCAACGATAGCGATTGTATCGTTCTTGCTGAACAGTTTATCGTCTTTGAAGTACTGTGAATAACGGAATGCATAAATAGAGTCGGAAGCAGTCTTGAGGATGCCATCCTTGTCATATTCGCGTGCACCTGTCAGAGGAACAATTCTCCAGTTTACAGCAGCAGCTTCGTCGTGAGACAATCCCAGGAAGTGGCTCTTAGCTGTATGGTTTTCACCTACATAGTAGTCTTCTTCGGCAGAAGCGACCAACAAGCGGAACTGTTCGTCCTGTACATCCGATGTTTTCAGGTCTGCATAACCGTCGCGCTGTACTTTACCGGCTACGATTTCCTCCTTGATTCCTGTGATAACCAATGTATCACGATTTGCAGAAGAAGCGTATTGTGAAGGAGATACTGCATACTTGTTATCACCTAAGTAATACATTGCATTAACAGTATATGATTTGCCACTTTCACGGTTTACGAATGTGAATTTGGTTGCATCTTTCAGACCGGCAACACCCTTCTTATTCAATTCTCCGCTCTGACCGCCTACGTTTACGATCCACTGTCCTTCCGGTTTGCTGAACAGGAATTCAGACTTGTCGGCAGTAGCCAAGTTTGCACCTAATACACGACCATTCAGTATCTTACCATTATTATCCTTTACAGACGGATGGTTAGCGAACTCGATGTTTACATAAGTATAGTTCAACGGGCTGTCATCGCTCTTTGCTTTTACCAGGTTATTCAAGCCCAGTTCGGCAGCTACCCAGTAAGCTTTATCATTAGTAACAGTCAGGTAAACACCCTTCTGAGCACCGGTCTTTACTTCGAAAGAAGAGATATAAAGAGCAGTTGAGAAAGCACTCTTGTCGTATTTCTTCACTTCAATGTTATAAACCGCTTTACCTTTACCGCCTACGTTTGTAGCATTGTCATAGTAGAACTGGAAGTATGGAGCGTAAGTTCCTTTATTGAATTCACCGGTATTTGCCAGAAGTTCGAGCATAGCCTTTTCTCCCAATGTAGTGAACTTATAACCACCATTCTTCAAATCATCCTTGATGCTTGTCCATTCAGAGTCCTTGGTTGTTTCCAGAACAATGTAACGGTCGCCGCTCTTCAAAAGAATTGCCTCATTTACACTTGCATTTGCGTCACCTGTAAGTTCTACTAATTTTTTATTAGTACCGTCATATTTAACCGGAACCAGATCAGCATCGGCAAATACATTACCGGTAGTGATGTCCTTAGTAGCAGCGTCACCGTCCTCGTCGATATATTTGTGTGCCAAAGCAACACCGAAGCTGGTTCTTGAACCGAAGTCGTTCAAAAGTTGACCGACAGTATAAGACTTAGCATCTGCCTGGATAGCGTAAGCAAACAAGGTTAAAGAAGGTTGACCTTGAGCAGCTTTTGCCAGTGCACCATTGCTTATTTCCAGATATGAACCGTCCTTTGTCTGCAAAGAGAATGAACCGTCATATTTCTTACCGGTAAAGTCGGATTCTTCGCCTACTTTCAGATATGTTTTAGGAGATACTTCTTTACCAAATTTATCACATTTCACGAAAGAATAATTGAAGTTGTCACCAGACAAAGCACCGATAACGATCTTCCACTGATCATTCACTGAAGTTGAAGCATCCTTAATCGTCACAATATCACCGGAGTTAACAGACGTCAACTGACCTTTAACAACCAAAGGCAAAGCTTCGCCGGTAGTCTTCAGGTCTGCAGCGATAGTTTGACCTTCAATTACCAAACCACTCTTAGTATAAGCGATGCCTGTGATAGCATTCTCTTTTTTTACTAATGTATAGGTAGGATCGGCAGCCTTTGTTGCAAACTTACCCAAATACTTCTCAGCTTTACCGGCTTTTTCAGCAGCCAGGTTTATCAACTCACCTTCGACAAGCGTCCAGGATTGACCGGCCAGTTCTTTTAAGCCTGTGTTAGAGCTTGAGATAGCGAAAGGAGCAGGGATAGCATTTGTGCTAGCAGTACCACCTACTAATTCAATTTTACCGTCCTTTACATATACACCGGCATCTGTCATACCATCTACGGAAGAACCCGGTTCGGTAGGATCTGCTGTTATGACTTCTACACCTACTGTCTTGTCAGCTGATGTAGATGATTTAAGTTCAGCGATAAGGTAAGCGTCACCATTTTTAACAGCATCTTTAGAAGTAACCAATTCGCCTGCTTCTGTAAACAAATACAGTTTTTCTCCGGCTACTTGTTCTACCGTTTTAATTGTACTTTCACTATTTACAAGGAAGTTGTCGCCGCTCTTCAAAGCACCGTCTTCGTTCAATGTTATCGCGGTAGCACTCCCCTCTTCTTCTAACGTTGCATTACCTGCACTTGTAGGAGCCTTCAAGAACTTTTTGCCAGCTTTTAATGTCAACGCACCTTGATCACCTACTACTGCAGTCCATTTTTCCCCAGCTTCGATCTCTTGGGAGTCGTATTCATTAGCAGCAACAGTACTACTTTGATCAGTTTCAGTCCACTTTACATCATTCGTACCAACAACCTGTTCGGTTTTCTGAGTAGATAAAGCGACTTCAGCATTAGCCTGCAGTTCACCTACAACTGTCTCAGCGTCTGAATACAAATAAGCGTTTCCTTCACCTTTCTCAGCAGTCAAAGAAATAGCACCGCTTGCAGGATCGATCACTACTTCCTTTTCTCCGCTGAGCAGCTTATGGGTTTCCGCTTGAAGTTTAACAGCAATTGCCCGTTGTGTAGAATAAGCATCCGCAGAACCTTTTATTTCCTGAATAGCGCCTTCGCATAAGATCCATCCTTCAGCATCATTCACTTCCAGATAAAATGCTTCTTCAACCTTCTTTACTTTCCAAGCTTTAGTGAATTCAGATTCAATCTTAAAGTTGCAAGCCACAACCTTGGCCGCCGTAGCTTCTGTTGAGCTTTTAGACATTGCTGCCCCTACAAATGTGTTAGCCACCCCGTTACTTGCCGGCAGGATCATTGCGTCTACTGCGTAGAACAATCCACCCGAAGCTAACAGTGCAGCTACTAACGTAGAAAACTTTTTGTTCATAATTTAAAAATTTAATATTAATAATAGTGTTAAAATAGCGTCATAAACCTTGTGAATCTTACCCTGCACCTTTATCCCTTTCTTCCCCTAACTATGTATCTGTTAAAAGGTGTTTAGTAAAATGACGAGATTAATCGATCCTTTTTTCTAGTCATTTCTTGAGTGAATTTTTATTTTATACTGAAAAGTGATAATTTCATACTAACTTTGTTATATAGTTGATAAGAAAGACTATATATTTGCAAAAATAAATTTGAAAAGAATTGCAGGTTTAAAAACTAGTCGTACCTTTGTGACTAGAAAAAAGGATCGTTTAAATTAGTCATTCTGTTTTAACATTTTAATTCACTGTATACCAATCCATTAAAT
>NZ_QUKD01000021.1:5053-7236 GCF_003480915.1 Parabacteroides sp. TM07-1AC
CATTCTGTTTTAACATTTTAATTCACTGTATACCAATCCATTAAATATCATTTTACGCCTCATTTTACTATCATTTTAACACTCCCGTTTATTTAATGATAAAAGGCTGCTGTACTGAAAGTTAAGCTTGATTTTCACCACTCTCTTTTCAGCAAGTGTAAATTACTGTATAATAGCATATTAAGTTTTAATATCTGTTTTGTGTTCCCTGAGGTGTTGTTTTATATATAATGTACGCGATAGAACAACTATAAAAACAGTTGATATTTTATCAGAAAAACGTTTGGTTATTCAATAATAATTTTTACATTTACCACCCTAAGCTATGTATGATAATCCAAAGCCCTTCCTTCCCCGCAGCAGAGATGCCGAAAACTGAAAAGAGTAGGCAGCCACCTTTAATACCTTTTATTTATGTATACAGTAACAGCAGATGGAGTAAATTACATGGGCTCATATTATGATTCGCAGGCAGGTTTTGCCTTGCAGTTTCCCAATGTAGATATCGCGATCGCTATAATGAGAGCTCAAGTCGTGTCGGTAACCGATCCGCACGGAGTTCTGATTCCAGGTCTTACCCGCAGCCGTGCCGTGGGAAATATTGTTTATTTCTGATAATTATTCAACCTTTTAATACTAATCGTTATGCCATCAACAATACCTTACGAACCGTCCCTCGTATTGGGGAACATCGTAAAACAGGAAAAGCTCGATAATGCGGAGCTGATTGCTGCATATCAGGCAGAAGCCGATGCAAAGGAAGTCACCATGAACTCACTTATCGCTCTGCGTACAAATCTGGATATGACTGTTCAGGAACTCACCAACCTGGGGGTTGAAACACCCGAAATAACGGCTGAGATCAAAGAACTGAATAAGCAAATTTCCACTGCCGCCGCCGAATACGGAAAGGTGAAGCTGGAAACAGAGAAAAACATACAACCCTTGCGTGCGACGATGTCGATGATGAGCGATGACATCGAGAGTCCTCTCGATTATACGAAAAGCGAAGTCAAATCGATGGGGGTCTCTTCCGATTCCATGCAGTTGAACGTACGCTATTTTTCGGTCGATTCCAATAAAGAGAGAAGCGAAAGCCAAGCCTCCAGCATCGGAGGTTTTGTGAGCGAAGCGATGAGCGGCTTCGGGCAAGCCCATGCCATGCAGCTGTCTAAATCCGTACAAAAGCAATTCGGTATGCAAAATGCCAATCATGAGCTGGAAGGGACACTGGTTATCAGTATTTCCTGTACGCATAAAAATGCGCGCATCTTCTCGCCGTTGATACTGGATCCGGATAAAATGGTGGCTGCCTGGAATAAGGCCTTTCCGGATGAAGTGATCGATACCAAAAAGTCTCCGCTGAAGTTATGGGAAGAGTTGGAGAAATCTTCCTGCAACAAGCTGGTTTATGTTCTCTCGGGAGCCACATACGGGTCGAGCTTTGTCGGGATGATCCATGTCCTGAAGTCCGATTCGATGAATACGGTACAAAATATGGAAGGTGTGGCTCAGAAATTGCAGACCCAGTTTAAGTTGGGCGGCTGGTTTGCCGATTTACAGGGAGGTTTCGGTGTTGAAGATTCTTTTGCCAACAGTGTGAAAAACCTGATCAGTTCGCAAAACATCCAGTCGCATTGTTCGCTTGCCACCATGGGAGTGATTCCTTCGATCAAATCCAACCAGGTAAAAATGGGTGTGAAGCAATTTGCCGATTCCGATCCCGACAAAGAGATGCAGAAACTGGCTACCCTTCAAGGGGCGACCGCCACTGAAAATAATACGCTCGAATCGTCGGCCAGTGCCGCACGCACCGGAAAGCAAATGATTTCGCTGCACAACGCCACGATCCAGTCTACCTTGACCGGGTTGTCTGAGATCGACGACGGACAAAACGGCATGATCGATATCAACTCGCTGATGACAGCCATGGATGATTATGTTCAGAAGTGCTCTTCGGGAGATGATAATATCGGTGTCCCGATCAATTATTATCTGAAGTCGCTGGATAAAGCCACGACGCTTAAAGCCTGGCTGGAGAAATACTATCCAAAAGAAAATATCAGTGGAGGCGACCAGCCTGAACCTGAACCGGGTGAATAATTCTCACACCTGAAGTTCCTCAATATGTAAATCCCGGCACTGGCAGACATTTTCTCCATTATTGCCGGGATTTACCATTA
>NZ_QUKD01000022.1 GCF_003480915.1 Parabacteroides sp. TM07-1AC
CTCTCTCGAATGCGGGTGCAAAAGTAGTGCTTTACAACATATACTCCAAATATTTCACCAAATATTTTGTATTTATTTTTTCATCAAAGATGTTGTTATACAATGTACGTACGTGAAGGAAAAACAAAGAAAACACAAAAAACATCTGCAAAATTTGATATACCCATTGATTATTCGTATCTTAGAGTATTAAAAGTCAGTGTTTTATGGAACAGTCTACCTTCATTATACGATCCTACGGAGTAGGCGAACTGGCGGAACTCTACAGTCCGCATCTCAGCCGGCGGGGTGCTATCATGCAACTTTGGCGATGGATAAACTATCATGGCGTACTAAAGGCGAAATTGATCGAGCTGGGTTATCATACCGGTGCCCGGAGCTTTACACCCAAACAGGTGGAATGTATCATTCTGCACTTGGGAGAACCTTGAGACGGACTATGAGGATATCCTATTGTTCACTTTGGACACGGTAATTCCAAAGAGAATCAATCTCTCCGTCATATGGAAAACTTATAGATTCTTTATCTGTAATCGATATTTTCAGTACCTTTGCAAAGGCCAGGGAATAAAAAAGAAAACCCGTTCTTTAAGAACGGGTATATCCTTAACTTGGTTACGTGCTTTGATAACAGAGGCTTTACCAAGCATTACAATGCAAAGATAGTAATCTTATTCCAAATACCCAAAATGAAATATAAAAAAATAGTTAGATTATACTCAAATTCACGTGTGGCAAAGTATTATCGGGCTACAAGTGGAGATAAAAATAAAGCAGTAATGCTCTATTTTGCCAATATGAAAATAGCGCAGGCTTTTCATCCGCTACTTTCTTCTTTTGAAGTTATCTTGCGGAATCAATTACATTATGCATTGGCGCATCATTTTTCTGACGGAAGTTGGATTATAAATCAGAAAAACGGTTTTATGATAGCTCCTTCCTTGACGCATATAAATAAGCGTACAAAGAAACAAGTAACCAATAAATATCTGCTGGCGGAAGTTCAGAAAGCCGAAAAGAAAATTTCCGATCGTGGCGTGAAGATTACGGCAGGTAGGGTTATAGCAGAACAGACCTTGGGCTTTTGGAATAGTTTTTATGAAGTACATCATTATATGCTATTATCCGGTGTCCCTTGTACTATATTTAAGAAGTTGCCCCCTGGATATGGACGTAAACAAGTCAATGATGTTATAATACAAATTCGTGAATTACGAAATCGCATCAACCATAACGAACCTATCTGCTTTGTAAACAAGAAATGTGATTTTTCTTATGTAAGGAAAATGTATAGGTTAATTAGCGAATTGCTTTCTTGGATTGATCCGGAAATTATGACGTCTTTGAAAGAAGTGGATAAGATACTTAAAACAATAGATAAAGAAGAACAAAAACAACAGACATGAACACCTATGCCCTTGAGACGGTATGGAAATGACTGCGACAGTTGTTTCTGCCAGCTGCTGTAGCTGTTTCCGGTGGGTGCCGCAGCCACGGACAGTGAGTGCCGGAGCCACGGGAAATGGCTGCTGCACTCAGTAGGAGTGGGGGCAGATGGGGCGGGTAAAAACAACTTTTAGGAACTTTCTGTAAAAGATGTTCCTTGTTCCTTTTACGAAGGTATCGTAAGAAGAACAAGGAACATATTATATAAAAGTTTTGAAAACAGCCTTTTACCCGCCCCATCTGCCCCCGTTTCTTAAAACGGCAATTTAGGATCGCACATATTTTCCTCGTTATCGGGTTCATTTTCAGACAGATCACCACTATCCTCCGAATCATTTCCAAGTCCTCTCTGACGTGCCACCACCTGATCGTGACTCAATTCGATGACGCTATACAGACGCTTTCCATGCTTCTTTTGCATTTCAAAACCGGAACTTTTTAACACTTTTCCGAGCTGAATTACACTCGTTGTCGTTGCATTAAAACGTGTACGTTCGGCTATTCGGGTCAGGATTTCGCTGGTGGAGAGCAAAAGCGGGTTCTCAAAACGAGTGGGTTTGCGGAAGTAGGTAAACAACAGCTCGGCTTCGGGACAGAGTTGCTGGAAAGTCTCGTTGTTGTCGTTAAGTTCGGCAATATCGTCATTGGCAAACCAGTAGCAGAAGCCCTCCCGATAAAGCGCCAGCGCCTGGGCGTAGACGGCGTTGTGATCCACTTCGGCAGTATAGTCGATGCGCAACGTCTCGAAGCAAAGGAAACGGCGCGAACCGGTATGGTCGGTCAGCACCTGACTGTCGTTGACCGTGGCGGCAAAGGAAGCACGGCGCACAAACAACTCCGCATTGCGGGCATACGGACGGCGTTCGAGGATCGCGTCTTTCGTGATCATCGCCTTCATCCGGTTCAGCTCCATCTTACTCTGTCCCGAGAGTTCGTCGAGGATCACCAGAAAGCAGTCGCTCATCATCAGAGACGCGTCCTTGTCGATCGGGTCGAGATTACCCGAATACATATAGCTTCTGAGCGCAGGCGGCACCAGATTGCGCAGCCAGGTCGTTTTGCCTATTCCCTGCGCCCCGCTCAACAGCAGAACGGTATGATTCGCTTTCCGTTCGTTGATGGCACATGCCACGACAGCCACCAGCCACTTCTTCAGGCACTTCGCCCAGAAATCCGGTCGGGTGGTGTCGACTGTAGCAGCCAGCCGGGCAATAGCATCCGTCACGCCGTCCCAGGGCGGCAGACTCTCAAAATACGATTTGAAAGGATTGTATTCCGGACTGAAATCGGAATGGATCACCGAGCGTAGGTCCGACAGGCGGCAGTAGACTCCAGACTTCTGCAAGGCACACCAGACGGAGTTTTCCCAATAATCGGTCACCGCACAAAACTCCTTCCCTCCGTCTTCCGGATCACGATACTCCACCTTGTTACGGACCACGTTACGGCGCAGTTCGAAATGTCCGGCAAGAAAGTCTTGTATCTGACCGACAAACCCGTTGCCGCGCCCCGAAGTGGCGGCTGCCTGCTTTGTCGCATGTTGTTCGGTATGCGCGTAGGCACTGCCGATCGCTTGCAGCCGTTCTTCCGGTGACAGGTCGGCAAACGATCCGGCAGCATAACGTTCCACCTCCTCCCGGCGGATCCCCAAGCGGTTGCAATGACCGGCAAAGAGGTGAACGTAGTTATTGCGATTACCCTCAGCATAAACCATCTTGCGGGTGGTCTTCTTACGGGCGGAAGTGAGCAGGCGGGTTACCTCATCAGGAATGACGGGTTCTATCTGCGGCAATCCTTCAGGGAGGCTGCCCTCACCTTTCAGCCACGGTACGAAGCGGGGGGACAGGTAGAGGTTCGGATCGTAGGAGACGATGCAGAGCCGTCCGGGGTCGCTTCCCGAAGCATCCGCCTCGATCCCCAGCCGGTGTTCGTACCATTCCCTGACACGCTTATAGACCGCCTTATGATTCGCAGGAACCAGTTCCATCCCGACTACCGGATAGACAATGGCTTTGATGCCCATTCCACGCGGACTGATCCAGCAGGCCACAGTATAAGGCGCTTCACGCGTCAGCTCCAGCAATCGCGGCAGGTCTTCCTTTTTCTGCTTATCAAAATCGAGGATGATAAGCGGGTTGTAACGGTTCATGAACTTATCCAGCCGTTGTCCGCTGTAGGTAGCGGAGAGGGTGATGGCAGGCAGCCCTTTCTTCAGGGTGTCGGCAGCATCGGCATTGCCCTTGTCCATATAGACGCGGATGCGGTTGACAGAGGGGGCATACTTCCCGGTCCGGATGTCGTCGAGGACATCGATCAGGTTAACATCGCCCAGGCGTTTCTTGAAGCGGGCGTACATGGTTACTTGTATCATTTCAAATGTGTTTATAGGTGTATTTCTCTTATATCCAACAAGGTAGGCAATAGACAGGAGGCATTTCGTGTTTTTTTGTTTTATTATGAAAAACACGAAATGCCGGATTTCCCCTCTCTTATCAAGACTGTTCCCGATAGTCGGAATGGGTGTCGAGATAGTCTTGTACGACATTCACCAGTGTACCGAGGGCCAGGTGTTCCTTTTGGGGATAGTGTTGCACATGGAGCACCGAGTCGAGTGCGCGCAGGAAGGGTTTCACATCGTGCCTGCCGTTCACTTTCCACCGGTTGCTCAACAGCAGGGGACCGATCAGTTCGACAAAGTCAGCCATTGTCCCGTCAAAGAGGATGATCTCTTCTTCTATCAGGTCTTCTTCCCAAACGACATGATCGAGCAGGCGGGAGACTTTGTTACATAGTTTTTTTACTTCCCGAAGTTCGCCTTCGAGCTGCTCGCAACGGAGCTTCAATGCTTGTGCCGTCTCCGTCAGAAGAACGACGTCCAGTTTTTTTTCATTTTTGTTTGTTTTTGAGTTTGAATGGTTCGTTTTTTGTCAGATATGAATGTAGTGTTGTTGGTAGAGGCGGTTCGCAAACCGCCCTTACAGTTCCATTTGCCGTCTGCTTTAGCTGACGGATTGATAAATGATCAATATCTTTGGACTTTAGTCCCATTTTAAACAGTCTCTTTATTTAAGAGAAATGCGGCTAAAGCCGAAAAAAGAGAAACAACTTGTAAACCGTCAGCTAAAGCAGACGGCAAATAAACCTATAATAACCAAGCCCTACTATTTATTGGATAGTTCAATTATTACTAACAGCGAAGCCCCGGCGGAATGAACCGTCGGGGCTTGTTTTTGTCTGTCTTTGCTCTTCACAGAGATCGAACAGAAGAACTTTATTTCATTACTTTAGTATTAATACTGACCGCTTGTTCGCCCATCGCGGGATACTTGGTTCATGACGGAACCGCGCAGTCAATTTAAATTTATTGATTATAAATAGTTTCTTATTTTACGATTGCTTTAACAGCAGCTTCGCCTTCAACAGCTACTACAACGATACCTGCAGGAGCAGAAATCTGAGCTTCAGAAGAAGTGATTACTGTGTTGGCAATTGTCTGACCAAGAACGTTAGTGATTACTACATTCTTGCCTTCAGCACCCTTAACGATTACAGCACCTTCA
>NZ_QUKD01000023.1 GCF_003480915.1 Parabacteroides sp. TM07-1AC
AAACACCTTTTAACAGATACATAGTTAGGGGAAGAAAGGGAAAAAGGTGTAGAGTAAGATTCACAAGGTTTGTGACAGCATTTTAACACTATTATTAATATTAAATTTTAAATTATGAACAAAAAGTTTTCTACTTTGGTGGCGGGTTTATTGCTCGCCTCAAGTGTTGGAACGGTGGGGGCTGTAACTCCTGACTATTCTAAATTCACTGCAGCGGGTACGCTTGCAACAAACTTGAAGCAGAACGGAGCTTTCCAGTTGGCTGATAGCGAAGGCAACGTACTGGCTATGGTAAAAGAAGCAGATGGTAAATTGGTTCTGAAAATGGTTGCAGCCAATACGGGTGCAAACCTCGCAGAAACTCTTTGGACAATCCGTTGGACTACTTATGATGATACAGTAAAGAAATATTATTTTACTTTCGAAAGTGCTGCTTATCACATGCCTTTGTCTTTCTCTACGGAAAATGCGGGTAATGGTGATTTGACATCTGAAATCAACTACGAATTCCCCGGTAAGATCGGTACATGGGAATGGCAGGAAGGAATTGAAGGAAAGGGTATTAATGGCGAAGCTGCTTTGAAATACCGTTTTGCAAATCCTGACTCTGTTATGACATTGGCCGTTAATAACGGTGAAGTAGGTGCTATCAAGTACGCACAGTCAAAGGGTGACGGTGGCAAAGCACTTACTTTGAAACCGATGGTTGTTCAGGGAACAGTTCTGACTGCTGATGATCTGAACTCAACGATGCTTTCCAATACAAAAGCCGGTAAATTCCGTTTGGGTTTCTTTGGTGATGTAGTAGGTTCAAAGATCGGTAATATGTGGACGGCTAACGACCTGATCGCAGAGCCGGTTGTTGCTTATTCTACAAGCATGTACAAAAAAGGAAATGTTCCTGCTGAAGATACTTATAATGCAAACCAGAAAGCTGCGGCGCAGGCTGCAAAGGATGCTGCTGATAAATTGTTAGCTCCGGCAACTGTTGAAAATGCTGTTCAGACTGCAATTACAGCCGGTTCAGCATGGGATCAGGCTGCTAAGGATTGGGCTGCTACAGTAAAAGCTGCTGCAACAACAACAGAAAATACTTTTGATGCTTCTTTAAATGCAGTGAATGCAGAAGTAGCTAAAAAAGACGGTGAAGTGAAAGAGGCTGCTGCTTTGGCTGCTGCCGCTAGTGCTATCAATACTGTTGTGGCTGCTTACGAGATGGATGAAATAGTAGGGGAGAACAACGATAAAGCAACTGTTGATGGTGTAATTGCTGCTGTGTCTTTGACGGATGTTGACGCTGTAAAGGATGATCTTGTAACTCTTTTCAAAGGTAAGGTTGAAGATATAGACAATAATGAGGAATTGTTTGATGCTTCAAAAGCAGCGGTTGCTGCGTTGAATGCTAAATTCGATGTAACAGTGCCTGATTATGTTGCTGCCGATAACGATAAGATTAAAGAATGGGTTAAAGCTAATGTCGATGCAGAAGTTGAAGCATTGGTTACTAGTATGGTTGGTTCCGAGACAGTTGTTGCTACTGTTAATACTAATATTGCTAAATTAACTACTGCTGCAGGATTAATCAATACAGCTGTTGATAACTTGTCTTTCACTGCTCATGTTGATGCTTGGGATTTAGCAAAATTCAAAGAAGAATATGCAAAATTGGCTTATGGTCAGGTAGAAGCTTATACTGCTGATCAGTACACTGAAGTGAAAGATGCTATTAAAGCTTTGATCGATGAACTTCCTATTACTGTCGATGCAGCTGATCGTGCAAAGTCATTGGTTGCTGATCAAAAAACGAAATATGAGGCTGCTTCTACGGCTGCTGAAGTTTATGCAGATGCTGTAACAGGCATTAAAAATGCTCTTACAGCTATGAACAGTGCTCAGGCAGTTAAAGATGCTATCGACGCATGCAAAGAAGATTTCAATAAGGAAGGTGATGATATCATTGTAGAAATCAGTAGTGCTGTAAAAGGTGAAAACTTACCAGCAGCTGTTGCTTCTGTCAATATCGAAAAATATCTGGCTGCCGGTTCTCAGGAAGGAGAAGTAGTGGATCAGGATGTTGTATCTAAATATGTATCTTTATATTTAGGTAAGAAAGACAGTAAAGAAAACAAACTGTATCTGGCTGTCGATACTAACTTGCTGACAGGCGTATCCGGTAACAGACATCTGAAATTTGATGCATGGAAATATACCGAAGGTATCACGAACAGTAATGGTAAATTACTAAGTGAAACTAATGTTCCTTTGTTCAGAGACTATAACGGTCACTTCAACTTCAAGTTTACTTATTATCCTACTGAAGACTCTTTGAAGATCGAAACTGACGGTTATGCAATGAAACCGGCTGTAGGTGTTGAAAACTGGGTGGATATTACAGATGTGGATGCCGCTCACGGCTATGAAGCTAACGGTAAATTTGTCAAACTGGCAGTTTTGGCTGACAATCATAAAGAAGTAACTGTCGGTAAATATGAAAAGATCACTGGCTCTGAAAAGGAAACTATCAATACTCGTATCGGTTTCGGTATCAACTTCAAAGATTATGCAGCTATCCCAGCTGGTGTTTACACAATCAAATATGTAAGCAATGAAAAGGCAAACGCTGACCGCAATGGTCGTTATATCGCTTACAACTGGTTGTATAATAATTACCAGGTACTGGCTTCTGTGGAAGATCAGGAACTGAACCATATCCCGGCTGCACAGTGGATCGTAACTCAGGCTAAGGGTGAAAAACTGAACTCTATCGTGAACCGTGAATCAGCTCTACCGCTGGTTTATAACAATGAATTCGGACAGGTTCAACAGCAGTATATGTATGCTACAAGCACAGCAAATCTTTATACGAACATGGAAGGTGACTCTCTATTGTTCACTGCCGTTCCGAAAGAATTCACAACGGATAAAACGTTAGGTTACTTCATCGATCCTGAAAAGAATCTGGAAGCTGACGACCAGTTGAGAGTATTTTCATTGAACTATCTGAACAATTTGAATAATGACCTGTTCGTTGGTTACAATGACGCAGACTCTATCCTGAATGTGGCTAAGACGGAAGATGCCGATCGTATTTATTTCCGTTTGATTCGTGCAACAGACTCTATTGCTTACGGGCCTGCTGAAGTAAAAGATATTGCAACTCAGTTGAAACGTATTCCTTACTACCTGCAACTGGAAACTGCCAATAAGAATATCAAGGACGAAGATAAACTGTTCATCACTCTTGATAAAGACGGTAAGTTCAAACTGATCAACTCTACGTTGACAAATGGAAAGGTAAACTATGCCAATCTGGATGCTTTCTTCCTGAAAGAATTTAAAGAAGCAGACGCACAACATTATTATGCTATTATCAAAGCTCAGCAAAATGAGAAAAACGAGATTACAGGGGCTTTGGGTTCTAAAAAGATTTCTGTAAAAGATTATCCTTCAATCCTTGTACAGGAAGATCTGGAAGGTGAAAATCAGTCGGAAGATTACTCTATATACAACTGGGGTTACCTGAATGACGGTCGTACTTCTACTTTCGGCCTGGTAGCCAAAGATGCTCCTAAATACCGTCGTCTGGGTGTAACTGATGCTGAAGACGGTTTGAACAACATGGGAACTAACGTTGCCAAGATCAACCTGACTCGCGAAGACAACCGTTATCTGTATGAAAATACAACCAACAGAGTAGCCGGTTACGAATCAGATCCTACAGGTATCAACTACCTGGGTGCATTGTTCAATGGCGAAAACAAAGCTGCCATGTTCATCGATACTGCTTATGTACGTAACGAAACTGCACGTCCTCAGTATTTGCTGGCTGTTCGTCCTGACTTTACTCCGGATACAACATTCTGTCCGATTGACCACGGCCATCCGTACGAATTGGTAGACCAGGTTCGCGCTAACTATCTGGTAACATTGTCTGACTCTGTAGCTGCTTACAAGGGCGATAAGAAGATGTTGGATAAGTTTATGTATGAAAACAGAACTTACACTCGTCTGGCATTCGTTGATGCTGTTCACCAGGGTGATACCTTGTTGATCATGAGTTCTAAGTTCAAAGGAACAAAACTGGCTGCTAACGATACGATCGATCTAAGCAAGAACGAATTCAACAACGCTGCTGTTCAGTTCCGTCTGACAAAGAATGACGACCAAAAGGCTGAATTCTACATCGAAACTCAGAATAACGAATTCGTTCGCCTGATCAACGGTGTAGCTGTATTAACAAATGACATCGCAGACGCAGAACGTTTCAACATCGCTAAGACTGACGATAAGCCGGTTGCAAATGACGAAATCAATGCTGCCGAAGTATCAGTAATCGCAACAGAAGGTGCTGTTATTGTTAAGGGTGCTGCAGGTAAGAATGTTGTTGTCACTAACGTACTTGGTCAGACAATTGCCAACACAGTAATCACTTCTTCTGAAGCTCAGATCTCTGCTCCTGCAGGTATCGTAGTAGTAGCCGTAGAAGGTGAAGCTGCTGTTAAAGCAATCGTAAAATAAGTAACTATTTATAATCAATAAATTTAAATTGACTGCGTGGTGGGCGGTTCACGAACCGCCCCTACCAATTACCCTGTGACAGGCGAACAAGCAGTCAGTATTAATACTAAAGTAATGAAATAAAGTTCTTCTGTTCGATCTCTGTGAAGAGCGAAGACAGACAAAAAAGCAAGCCCCGGGGATTAAGTTCTTCGGGGTTTTGTGTTTTTTAGAGCCACTGAAAAAGATGCTGGAAGAGCTGGATTTAAATCCTCTTTACAGGCCTTGTTATCTTGTTTGGT
>NZ_QUKD01000024.1 GCF_003480915.1 Parabacteroides sp. TM07-1AC
CATCCAATGTGAGGTAGAAGCGGAAAGTGCTCCACGACTCCACCTCGTAGCTGCCTGCCACGGGGTCGGTCGCGGCACCCTCCACCGAAGGGAGGGAGACGGTGTAGTAAACCGGCGTCGGTGAGGGTGGCGGCGTGGGATCCTGGTAATTGAAGTCGGCACTCAGCCACAGGTCGGCATCAGGCATTTCGATCGTGTTGCCGGAAAGGACTTGCAGGTTGTCGGCACTGCTGCCGGAAAGGTATCGCGAGAAGCGGTAGTTGGTGTTTTCGGCATACGCAAGTGTCAGGGAGGTGCCGGGACGTATCCTGGTGTCGTTGGGCACGTCATTTCCGTCCTGGTCGCTTACCGTCAGGGTTCCTCCGGTGGGGGAAACGATATGGAGCTTCGGGAAGGCAGACAGATAGTCTTCCGCCAGCAGCGACGGCTGCTGCCCTTCGGGCCAGGAGTCATAGCTGATACCGCCTTGATTCTCCATCTTCATCTTTAGCTTCGGAAGGTTGCCGTCGTCGCTTATATCCCAGCTTTCACCCCAGCCATTGTCTTTCAGATCATCAAGAAAGGTCTCCAGGTAGGTGGGGGTACCGTCGGAACCGTATAGGTTGTCCTTAGAGTTGCAGTTCGTCTTTGTGGAGGCATAGTTAGCAGAAGAGGACACATCACGACTTAGCTCCCCGGTTATCCGACCGCTATATTTTTGGTCTCCCGTTATCTCCGAATTCAAGGCCAGGTTATATGAAAGAGTTTTCTCAACAGACATGCTCCCGCAGATACCGCCGGCGTAGTTATAACTACCTACCGCCTCCACAGCTCCCGTGGCATAGGTACGGGAAAAAGTGTTATCAATAGAGCCTTTTCCCGCAATGCCGCCGGCATAGTTTGGATAATTTTGTTTTTCCGCCTTTACCTTTACATCGACAGTAGCATAGCAATCCGAGATATCACCGGCAACGTGTCCCACTATACCGCCGACCTTGAACGCAGCTCCAGAAGATGATGTAGCCTCTACCACTCCCTCTCCCGTCACATAGCAGTTGAAGATATATTTAGCCAGTCCGGCTATTCCTCCGGCATTGGCATCCGCTGACCCGGAATAGACAATATGTACTCCCTCCTTCGCCAGCCACACACCCAGGTTGCAGAGGGTTCCATCAGGCGTATAGCCGAACAAACCGGCATAGGCAGTATACTTGTCACTGCCTTCCACGTACACTTTCAGCCCCTTCACGCAATGTCCCTTGCCGTCGAAATTGCCTTTGAAAGGGTTAACCGTCCCTATCGGCGTCCAGTAATACGGCGACAAATCAATATCAGCCGTAAGGATGAAGTACTTGCCTTCGTAGCCATTCGCCTTTCCGTCATCCGCCGTCCCGCCATTCACCTTCCCGTCATTCTCCTTCCCGTCATTCACCTGTTTTGCCAAATAAGCCAGTTGGGCACGGTTTGCTATCTGGTAGGGGTTTTCAAGGGAACCGTTGCCACCATCGAAGCCTTTGGCTATCAGATACCGGGTGGCATCGAGCAAGGGTTGAGGGGTATAACCGTTGCCGGTAGGCCAGTCGGCGTAAGTGGGGTTACCATCTTGATCCACCCCCTCTTGTATCTTTAATTGCGGCAGGTGCGTGCCATCACCTGTATCCCAGCCATTGCCCCAGGTAATCACAGTACCAAAGTTACCAAGATCAACCTCGGGATTGCCATTCACATCACTGTCTGCACCGCCGCTTACCAAGTTCCCGTTTACCTGTATCTCGGGGGAGGCGTAGTTGCCGGTGAGAGCTAAATCACTCTCCTTTTTACCAACTATCCGGTTACTATATGAGCTGCCTCCTATTATCCGTCCATTGACGGCCAAACTGTTTGTGAGTGTGCCCGACGTCAGCAAAAGTCCGCAGATACCGCCGGCGTAAAATTTATAATCTCCTGTTCCCGTTTCAACATCCCCCGTGGCATAGGTGCAAGAGATCGTTGAATTAGAACCACCACCATACCCGACAATACCACCAACATAAACCATACCTTCAGATTCTACCTTTACATTTACAGTAGCATAACAATTAGTAAGCGAACCATCAGAGTTAAGATATCCTACGATCCCACCGACATAGGTAGTATAAAAGTCTCCTGAAATACTTGCCTCAATAGCCCCCTCTCCCACTACATAGCAGTTAAAGATTTTATGAGCGTGCCCGGCTATTCCACCGACATAAGTACCACCCGTCGAATTTGCCTGTATCCCCGCATCCGCCAGACGGACACCCAGGTTACGGAGGATTCCGACATACGCATAGCCGAACAAGCCGGCATAGGCATTCCCACTAACGGTTTCGACCTTCATCATCTTCAGGCCGTTCACACAATGCCCCCGGCCGTCGAAATTACCTTTGAAAGGACAAGTACCCTCCCCTATTGGCGTCCAATCATAATCCGACAGGTCGATGTCGGCAGCGAGGGCGAAGTAATAGGACATAAAGCCTCCTGCTTTATCTTTATCGGTCGGATTGATCGATTTGCCGTCACCATAACTGATAGATTCGTTGCTATTCACCTGCTGCGCGAAGTAGGCAAGCTCTTCGGCGGAGGCTATCAGGATGGCTTTCTCCCAGCTAGTGCCGTCGCCACCACCCGTGTTTGCCAGCTTATCCACGCCATTTAAATGGTCTTTCCAGTAGGTAGGCTCGGCGGAACTATCCTGCCCTGCCGCCATCGGGGCGAAGAGACAGAGGAAGAACAGGGCCGCCAGGAGGCGGCAGACTGTTTGTCGGTAAGTTGTTATCGGTTTCATAATCTATCTTATTGGTTTTGTTTATTATTTATAACGTATAGGAAACGGTAGCACAGATAGAGGAAATGCAGGAGTTCAGAACCGTAGAACTCTCCGTCTTGACCGATTCCCAGGTTTTCATTACTCGTATCGCCATTTCCACAAAATCGAATGTTCTCGTTGTAAATTTGCCATATATTGTCATCTCTATTTGCCTTTCCGAATACCTCTAAACAATACTTCTTCCAGGTATTCAGATCGTCTTTGTCGAAAGGATAATACTCGGCACCCTTACCTTCGCCTTTAGGGGCGGTTCCGTCAGGTCTTTCGCCCGGCTTTCTTCTGAAACGGTTCACGTAAGGTTCCGCCAGGTCGATACAGAACTTTACGAATTGGGTTCTGCTGTCCGGCACGTAGTTGCCTGCCAGGTATTTATAGCATTCATACAGGGTTTCGCAATACTGGTATTTGTAGAAGGTCTTATCGTAGCCGATCTTATCATACTCTTTTTCGGGAGTTTCCGAATACCGATCGTTGCATGGCTGCATGATGTCGAAGATCAGCCACGACTTGCCGGTATATACAAAGGAGATGTTTGCCATATCGTAACCGCGCACCTGGAAGATGGGCATTTCGTCGTGTACCCGGAATACGCCGTTCAGATGGTTGTTGCAGCCATTGTTCCAGAGGCTGGGATGGACGGTGTAGTTTCCGTTGTATGGTTCTTCCAGGAAGTGGTATTCAGCCTGGCTCCAGACTACTACTTTTTCATCCTTGGCTTCGTTATCATAGTGTTTGTATACAACACAATTGCCGTCGCCCGTATAATTGGGCGATACCACTTTCTCGAGCGTGGTATCGCCCAGCAGGATATATTGCGCATTATTGCTTTCGATGGTGAAAGCGGTAGCCTCCGACCGGCTGCCGGTAGGGTTGTTGCTGATAAATGTTTTCTCTTCCATGATATGTTGTTTTTAGTTGTTTATGTCATAACGGACTATTTTACCGCCACCTTTCGCACCGTCGCACCGACTTGTACGATATAGATATTCGTCGGCAATTGCCGACGGTTCAGTCCCGGGACTGAACGGA
>NZ_QUKD01000025.1 GCF_003480915.1 Parabacteroides sp. TM07-1AC
CGCCCAGCGGCAAGGGGCGGGACCACCCGTCCCGACGAGCGCCCACACCATAAACTTTTTTTCGAATAAGCACACAACCGTTTTTCGAACCCTGCAAAATTTCTTCCGAACCCGAACGGCGTAACACTCCATTGAGTGAAGCTGCCGTTTGGTCGCTCCCCCTTTGGGGGCGGGGGGGGGGTTACATACCCATGCCGAAACCTCTGCTTCTGGTGATTTGCTTGAGTAGGTCTTTCCCCTCTTCCATAGCTTTTGATATGTTTGGGAAATGATGCCTTAAAGCCTCCAGTTGTTCGGAATTGAACAAGTCTTTCATCTTACCAAGTTCTTTTTTCAATTCCTTGGTTTCGGTCTTTAGTTCTTGGTTCTCCGTTCTTAGTCGGTTACTGGTTGTCCTTGCATTGTCCATTTGCTGTCTATAATACTCCTTGTCGTTCTCGGCTTTGAATACCTTTGTGCCGTTTCGCTCTTTTTCAAGTATAGCCTTTCCCAGTCTATCGGATAGCTGTTCATTTTCCCCCTCTAAAGCCTTTATTTTGGCTTTTAAGGCATCTTTTTCCCTATCGTTAACCGTTTTCCCTATCAAGCCGTAAAACTTCTCTGAAGCCTTAGAAATGAGTTTTTGGACGTTTTTCTTTGTTTCAATGGAACGTAGTTCTTTCTGAAGCTGAAGAAGCTGGTTTTGCACGTCCTTGTGCTTGTCTAACGCACTGGATATATCGTTGGATAGTTCCTGAAGCTGTTCTTTCGCACATTCGGTCTTGTACTGCATAGCCGATAAGTGTTTGCGATCAGAAGAAACACCACGTTCCATGCCCAGTGCTTCAGATGCTATGGTTTGGAGTTCTGCCATGTCATCACGCGATAAACGCACACTCTTCCCGTTCGGCTGCGTCCAATCGAAAACTACATGGGCGTGAAGGTTAGGTGTCCATTGCTTTGCGTTCATGTATCCTTCGTCCTTGTGTATATGGATTTGAAACGCTTCAATACCGAAACGTTCCTTGCAGACCGCAGCGAATTGCTGGAGTTCCTGCATGGTGGTTTCTTGCTTGATTACTATTACCCCCTCCCGTATGGGTGCTGCTTTAGTCTGCATCTTCTGCCCAACCGTATCGAAATATCTCTGTTTCGCACTCTCCAGCCGATGGGAGATGCTATCTCCAACCCAGCTTTCATTCAAATGACTAAGTTCCGGACGAACATAGTCCAACTCTTTTTCCCTAAAGTTGTGAATCTCGCTCCCCGGCTTCACTGCTTGTACATGAATACTTGTTGCTCCCATAAGTTAACATTTTTGTGACAATCGATAACAGCCGGCTGACAGGGGGTTAAGGGGGCTTGTCCCCTTACACACGTACCCTTTAGGGTGCTAGTGTGCTATCACCATACTGCATAGGTGCGAAGTTAGTGAATGTTTTGTAAATGCACAAATAAAGGGGAAAACATTTGGATTTGCGACAATAAAGTACTACCTTTGTTGCTGACCAAACGGTAGCTGACCGATACGGGAGAGTTACCAAAATACAAGCCGCTGGAGTTAATTGACGGACATCCGACATCCCCAGCGGCTTTATTTTTGCCTATCTGCTTCGTCTAGGCATACCAGTACCTCTACTAAAAATGTACTTCAAAGATACTTATTTTCTACCGACTTGATAGTTTTTACCCCATATTCTTGGACATTTTTCCCCCATGAGGTTATCTTTGTAGGGTGAAAGAGAAACCCATAAACGGGGATAGATTGAATGCTGGGAAGCATAAACAATCGGGGTAAGGTTAGCGAACCTTGCCTTTCATCCCCCATTATAACTTTACATAGAGGAACTTTATCTATCCCCCCCCCGCCCCCAAAGGGGGAGCGACCAAACGGCAGCTTCACTCAATGGAGTGTTACAGTTCATCAAAACCAAGTGATAACTGTCGTTTCTCTGCTTCTTCTTTCTTTTGGGCAGCTAAAGTCTTTTTCCGAACGTATGTTTTTGTAAATGAAACCCTATCCCCATTAAAGACAATCAACGGATTAATGAACCAATTATATTCGTTTGGACCTCTTGCTATGATTTCACTTTGTACGAGCTCTGCCAATCCTTTGTATATGGCTTTGTCTGATTTGTATTGGGTGTATTCTAAGCATTTTCGCCTATCGAAAATTATCATATCATTCTTAGGCTTCATGCAAGTTAGAATATACCCGAAAACCCGAATAGCTGATTGTGATAGATTGAAAAAAGCGGCAAAATTCGCAAGGTATAGTTTTGCAAATTGCTCTTCATCTACTTCTATTTGTCGGATAAACGAGGTTTTGAATACTTCTCCTGTATCTGTATCAGCAACAGCAACTACAGCTTTTTTATCACTTCCCGTACTACTTTTGTATTTCTTAACAACGTGATTTTCAATCCCTTCAATTGCTTGTTTCATAAAGGGGTTTTCTTCGTTTTTTTGAAAATCGGTTAATTTGAGTACTTTCTTATTTTCCATAAACATTCTATTTAGGCAAATTTGACTTTCTATATATCGGTGAAAAAGTATAATTTGATTTTCCACAAAGGAATATTTAAATTTCCATTAATACAATAAAAAAGCAAAATATATTTTCCTTTTTAACATCTAATAGGAAAGAGTGACTTTCTAATATGGAAAATCAGATTTTCCAATATGGAAAATACCCTATATTGAGTATCAACTACTTAACTTATTCTATTTCTTAAGTTCTTATTATACCCTAAAAACGGCATATAATCAACTACTTAAAAAATCATCGGTCGGGGAGCGCCCAGCGGCAAGGGGCGGGACCAC
>NZ_QUKD01000026.1 GCF_003480915.1 Parabacteroides sp. TM07-1AC
GAAAGCCGGATGAAACGCCAGCTTACACAAAACGTGGCACACGAGTTGAAAACACCTGTCAGCAGTATCCAGGGATATCTGGAAACAATCATCAGCAATCCGGAGCTTACTCCCGACAAACGTCAGTTCTTCCTGGAACGTTGTTACTCGCAAAGTACCCGCCTGACAGGATTATTACGGGATATTTCCGTTCTGAACCGGCTGGACGAAGCATCCGACATGTTCGACCTGTCCGACATAAATATTCCGAAACTGATCGCGGAGATTCAAAAGGAATGTTCGAAAGAGATGGAAGAAAAGCAAATCTCTTCCGACATCATTCTACCCGGTAATCCTACGATACACGGCAATTACTCATTATTATATTCTATTTTCCGGAATCTGTATGACAATGCGATAGCCTACGCCGGAGAAGGAAGCCTAATCATTGTGAACTGCTATAAGGAAGACCCTAAATTCTATTATTTCAGTTTTGCCGATAATGGTGTCGGTATCTCGGAAGAACATATCAACCGTATCTTTGAAAGATTCTATCGGGTAGATAAAGGACGAAGTCGCAAGGTGGGCGGAACCGGACTGGGATTGTCTATCGTTAAAAACGGGGTCAATTTCCATAAAGGACAAATCTCCGCAAAAAGCAGTCCGGGGAAAGGAGTTACTTTCTTCTTTACCCTAAAAAAAAAGCTGTAAACAAAAATTACATGTATATATAGTATATAAATGTGTCGTATTTTATATCTTCGCGCCCTATTTTTTCATAAAATATAAGGCAAAAGATGAATAAAGATTTGACATGCGGGCTGGATTTCGGAACGTCCAATTCCATTATATCACTGACGGACAAGGTCACACGGAAAGAAGTATTTTCATATAGTACCAGTTCTATCCTGTACTTTCCGGACACCAATGATATGAAATACTATGTGGGAAAAGAAGCCCACGATAAATACATAGAAGAAGAAATGACCGGGCGTCTGCTGAAATCAGTGAAGACGCTGCTTCGTCAGGACAAATTTCTTTCTACCTGGATATCCGGAAAAAGAATGACGCCCGATCAGCTCGTCACCTGCATCATCCGACATCTGAAAGAAAAAGCGGAAGCCTTCACCGGTACGGAGATCACGGATGTGATACTCGGAAGACCGGCTGTTTTCTCAGAAGATGTGAAACAGGAAAATCTTGCCGTCAACCGTCTGTTGCTTGCCGCCCGCAACGCTGGTTTCAGGAATATCAAGCTGCAACTGGAACCGATTGCCGCCGCCCTCTCCTACGAACAACGGCTCGACCATAGCGAGAATGTCCTGGTAGCCGACCTCGGTGGTGGTACTTCCGATTTTACAATCATGAACCTGTCACCCGACAAAGTACGCAAAGAAGACCGGCAAGACGATATCATCGCCCACGGCGGGGTCTACATCGGTGGCGACCTGTTCGACTCGGAGATCATGTGGTATAAAGTAACTCCGCATCTGGGACGGGGCGTGAAATACCAATCCTACGACAAAGAGATTGAAGTACCCTCCATCCTTTATCGTGAACTGAAAAACTGGGAAAGGACTTTTATGCTGAAAGAAAGTAAACTGCGCCGTTCGATGGATAACTATTACCACCTTTCGGGTAACAATCCAAAGATAGACAATGTAAGGGTATTGATTGATAACAACTATGTTTTCTCGCTGTTCAAAGGAATCGAACAAGCCAAGATAAATTTGTCGAATGGGAAAGAGACAACGATCGACTTTGAGAAAGAAACGATCAGTATTCACGAACCTTTCACTCCTGACGAATTCGCCACAGTCATCGAACGACATACGACAGTGATCGAACAATATATCTGCCAACTGCTCGAAACTTCCAAATACAGTGCTTCGGATATCGACTCCGTCTTTATCACAGGCGGTAGCAGTCTTGTCATACCGGTAAGAGAAATACTTTACCGTATCTTCGGAAAAGATAAAATCCGTACAGGCAATACATTCAATAGTGTGGCTTACGGATTGTCGTTAAGTTATTAGAAAAAGACTTATCTTTTTTATGAGGTTCCGCCTCATGCCGCAGGCTCTATTTTGCCGTTTGCTTCAGCAAACGGATATCTAAATGCTCCGGTAAAGCCGGATCCTCTGTGGGTTTTAACCCCTTTCATATATGAAAGAAGCCCTGTTAATAAAGGGGCTTAAGCCCACATAGGAAGAGGCTTTGCCTCTTGTCTTTTATATCGTCACCCTATACCATCAGCAGCAAAAGGCAAAAGACGAACTCTCCATG
>NZ_QUKD01000027.1 GCF_003480915.1 Parabacteroides sp. TM07-1AC
AAAGGAGGTGTTCCAGCCGCACCTTCCGGTACGGCTACCTTGTTACGACTTAGCCCCAGTCATCGGTTTTACCCTAGGCCGATCCTTGCGGTTACGGACTTTAGGTACCCCCAACTCCCATGGCTTGACGGGCGGTGTGTACAAGGCCCGGGAACGTATTCACCGCGCCATGGCTGATGCGCGATTACTAGCGAATCCAGCTTCACGAAGTCGGGTTGCAGACTTCGATCCGAACTGAGATGGGGTTTGGAGATTAGCATCCTGTCGCCAGGTAGCTGCCCTTTGTCCCCACCATTGTAACACGTGTGTCGCCCCGGATGTAAGGGCCGTGCTGATTTGACGTCATCCCCACCTTCCTCACAGCTTACGCCGGCAGTCTCTTTAGAGTCCTCAGCTCGACCTGTTAGTAACTAAAGATAAGGGTTGCGCTCGTTATGGCACTTAAGCCGACACCTCACGGCACGAGCTGACGACAACCATGCAGCACCTCGTAAATTGCTATTGCTAGAAAGAGTGTTTCCACTCCGGTCAACTTACGTTCAAACCCGGGTAAGGTTCCTCGCGTATCATCGAATTAAACCACATGTTCCTCCGCTTGTGCGGGCCCCCGTCAATTCCTTTGAGTTTCACCGTTGCCGGCGTACTCCCCAGGTGGATTACTTAACGCTTTCGCTGTAGAGCTTACCGTGTATCGCAAACTCCTAGTAATCATCGTTTACTGCGTGGACTACCAGGGTATCTAATCCTGTTTGATCCCCACGCTTTCGTGCTTCAGTGTCAGTTATGGTTTAGTAAGCTGCCTTCGCAATCGGAGTTCTGCGTGATATCTATGCATTTCACCGCTACACCACGCATTCCGCCTACCTCAAACATACTCAAGTCCTCCAGTTTCAACGGCAATTTTATGGTTGAGCCACAAACTTTCACCGCTGACTTAAAAAACCACCTACGCACCCTTTAAACCCAATAAATCCGGATAACGCTCGGATCCTCCGTATTACCGCGGCTGCTGGCACGGAGTTAGCCGATCCTTATTCACAGGGTACATACAAAACGGGACACGTCCCGCACTTTATTCCCCTATAAAAGAAGTTTACGAACCATAGATCCTTCATCCTTCACGCGACTTGGCTGGTTCAGGCTCTCGCCCATTGACCAATATTCCTCACTGCTGCCTCCCGTAGGAGTCTGGTCCGTGTCTCAGTACCAGTGTGGGGGACCTTCCTCTCAGAACCCCTATCCATCGTGGACTTGGTGGGCCGTTACCCCACCAACTATCTAATGGAACGCATGCCCATCTATCAGCGATAATTCTTTAACAAATATTCCCATGCGGGACCCCTGTTTTATGCGGTATTAGTCCGACTTTCGCCGGGTTATTCCCCTCTGATAGGCAGGTTGCATACGCGTTACTCACCCGTGCGCCGGTCGCCGGCGGAGTATTGCTACTCCCCGCTGCCCCTCGACTTGCATGTGTTAAGCCTGTCGCTAGCGTTCATCCTG
>NZ_QUKD01000028.1 GCF_003480915.1 Parabacteroides sp. TM07-1AC
TTCAAAGAGATGCTGCGCAAAGTCAGCATCCAGAAGTTCGACATCCCGGAAACCGACGAAACAGGCGGTTCCGGCGGCAACGGCGAAGACGACCGCCCCGTAATCGAATAGTCTCCCCCGAATAAATGAATAAAGCAGGCACGGATCGTATATCGGTTCATGCCTGTTTTTGTTCAATAAACCTTTGTCTGTCATGAAATAATCACTACATTTGTCGGTGAACATATAAAACTTTATAACTATGAAGTATCTAAATCCGAAAGCCGATTTAACATTCAAGCGGGTATTCGGCGAGCACCCCGATCTGGTGATGAGCCTGCTTAACGCATTGTTGCCTTTGAAAAAAGGCGCAGAGATAACCGAAATCGAGTACTTGCCCGCTGAGATGGTGCCGGAAAATCCCCTACGTAAATACAGTATTGTCGATGTCCGTTGCAAGGACAAGCAAGGCCGTCAGTTCCTGGTCGAGATGCAGATGTTATGGTCGCCTGAATTTTATCAACGCGTATTATTCAATGCCTCCAAAGCTTATGTCCGGCAGCTGGATAAAGGAGAAACGTATGAACTCTTGCAACCTGTTTACTCGCTTAACCTGGTGAACGATATCTTTGAACCGGAACTGGAGGGCTATTATCATCATTATGAACTGGTGCATGTAGAGCACAGCGACAAGGTGATCGACGGTTTACAGCTTATTTTTGTAGAGCTGCCGAAATTTACACCGCATAATTATGCAGAGAAAAAAATGCAGGTACTCTGGCTTCGTTACCTGACAGAGATCAACGAGCGTACGCGTGAGGTTCCGGAAGAACTGCTTTCCAACCCGGAAATAAATAAAGCCCTGACCGAACTGGAAGAATCTGCCTTTACCGAAGAGCAGTTGGCCGGCTACGAACATTTCTGGGACGGCATCAGCGTAGAAAAAACAATCTACAACAGCGCTATCCGAAAAGGCTTGGCAGAAGGCGAAGCAAAAGGTAAAGCAGAAGGCTTGGCAGAAGGCGAAGCAAAAGGTAAAACGGAAGGCTTGGCAGAGGGCTTGGCAAAAGGCAAAGCAAAATTACTTCTTGTTGCTGCCAATATGAAAAAGAAAGGCATAGACCTGGCTTCCATTATCGAATGTACCGGATTGGATGAAAAGACTGTTCGTAACCTTCCGTAACCGGACACGCCCCCGCGCCGCCATCCTATCTTTATATCATAATCGAGAAACAAAGGTGGAGTTAAATCGCCCTAAAGTGCAATAAACGGAAATAAAGTGCCGTATCGTCACGTAAAGAC
>NZ_QUKD01000029.1 GCF_003480915.1 Parabacteroides sp. TM07-1AC
AAACAGCACTACCGCTTAAAGCGGAACGCTGCCAAACATTAGCAACCCATAAAGCGAAAACAAGATGATAGTAGAAATAGAACAACTTACAGAAAAAGATTTTGTACAAGGAAGTCTGTCTTATGAGTATAATTTCCATATTTCAATATGGAATGAATCAACTCGTGTCGAAATATCTAATAAACAAGGAATTGACAATATATCTATTCTCCCTATAATTAAATCTGTTTTAGTGTGGGTAAATAATAATAAAGAAATCTGCACAGAAACAGCAATAGAGGAAGGAATGATTAGACTTGCTGAAGAATGGATAAAAGATGAAGATTCTAAAGTAACAAACGAAAAAGATTGTTATTTGACGGCATATGAGGAAAAAGTATTTTTACCTATAACTCAAACTGATTTTTATAATAGCTTAAAGGTGCAATCTATTTATTTTTCTGTTGAGGAAGGGATAACAGATATAAACATGTATATAAGTTGTTCCCCTGATTATTATGCAGGTCATGTTATATGGTATAGTCTATATACCAAAGAAAACGGAAAAATTGAATGTGAATGTAATGGATTAGAAGGATAGAACAGGTTGCTAACAAACAGATGAAACATTGAAAATGGTTTATCTGCCGAACATTATAAACTTAATATCAAACTCAAATATGATAGATTTTTGCAATGTAGAATTAGAAACATCTTTCTCCTTGAAATATAGCGAGTTTGATGAATTAAGACCGGTATTCGATGAATTTTATCGAAAAACAGGACTTGTAATAGATGAATATGGAGATACGAGGCTGATAATAGATAATCTTTTCTTGATTAAGGATATTGCTATTGATTATACCAAGAAAGAAATTAATAAAGAAACTCGTGTCTTAATTCAATCATTTATTAAAAACTTAGAGATGATTACCAAAGGCGGCTATCATTTTTTTGTTTCAGGTGATTAGGAATAAGTTTATAACAAGCGGCTCAACCTCCCCTGAAAGGTCGGTTAGCCACCAAACATTAGTGATTATGAATCAAAAAAAGGAAATATTAGAAAAATT
>NZ_QUKD01000003.1:0-429423 GCF_003480915.1 Parabacteroides sp. TM07-1AC
ACCATTTCAGATCTTCAACAGATAATTTGTTGTAACCAGCAGTATAAAGCCCCCAGCTGTATGTATTGTTGGCTGTATTTAAATTATTGCCATCTACCTTGAAGTAAACACCATTTTCGCTATAAGGGATATTCTTTTCCGGATTGAAGATACCGTTTTGACCAGTACCGCTACCAGCTGCTACTGTAGATACCAACTTAGTACCTTCCTGGTTTTCAAATTTATACCAAACTGACCCATCCGCATCCTTACCAGAAGTCATCTTCCACAAATAAGCCGGTTGTGTTGCACAATCTACCAAGTTCACAGTAGCCAAGTCTGCAACAACTGCTTTTCCATCCCCATCTGCAGATATAATCCAATTGGCCTTACCGTTATTATTCGTAAGGATAATCATGGCATATTCGCTTGTAGTCCCCGGATTAGTAATCAACTGATAGTTATCTATCGATTTCACCGCAGGAGAAATATTATTTATAACACTAGTTTTCCCGTTGTCAGGATTTTCTGCATCGCCATAAAGTACATTTACATCAGAACAAACAATAGCAACATTTGCAGAAGCAACAGTCTCACCTTCCAAAGCCTTCTTCAAATCAGTACTTGATCCATTGAAAACCATATTTGAAGTTTCAGTAGCACTAGTAACAATAGATTTAATATAAGACTTGTTAAGGTATTCACCTTCCTTATTCTTAATCGGTGTTACCTGAGCAGCCTTATAAGAGCTACTTCCTTTGTCAGTATTCACTCCATCATTTTTATATAAGTAATCAATAGCACAATTTACATAAGTGTTATTGCTGATGGTTGTCACGTCAAAATCCTCTATTGCTTCAGAAGATGTGAAACCTTCTAATGATGATGTCGATTGTCCATTTTCTGCAACTTTAATACCAAATGATTGCCATTTATCAACTACATTACTTGCATTCTCTATGGTATTTCCCTGTACCAAATAATTAACTTTTGTTTTTGTTGGAAAAAGAATGATACCATTGGCTAAATAAGTTTCTGTTCCTTTACATTTAATAGTATTTCCTGTAATAGCCACAGAAGAAGCAAATACTGAAATAGCAGACTTAGTGAAAGTTTCACCACCACCATTGTGTACGATTGTCAAATTCTTTACTGTCACATTCTCTCCAGTAATAACCAAATGGCCAGTAAATGTTTTGTCATTACCATCAATAACCAGATTGTTCTGATCAATTAATAAATAAGGAGTTGTTTCATCCAAAGCTATATCAGCCAGAAAAACAATCTTGTTATCTCCAATATTAGCTACCTGATGAGTTTTCGCATCAGCTTTGAAATCAGCTAATGTCTTCACATCCGTAGCATTCACAGAGATCAACGCACCACTAAGCAGTAACGTTGCTACAAGCGTAGAAAACTTTTTGTTCATAAATCTTTAATTTAATATTAATAATAGTGTTACTTAAAAGCCTTTTAACCTTAGATCAGGAACGTCTCCGAGAGTGAATGACTAATTTAAACGTTCCTTTTTTCTCGTCATTTTTTGGGGATTCGTGAGTTGAAGTGGCTATTTCGTACAAACTTTGCTATTCGGTTGATAAGAAAGGATATAGGAAAAGGAAAATTATTTGGGAAAGTATTGGCGGTTTGGAAAAATGCAGTAACTTTGCTGACGAATTTAAAGGAACGTTAAAATTAGTCATTTCGACCATTTCGTAATAAACTACTTCACAATCCATTATACCTCATTTTACGCCATTTCACCTCCCTGGATTCTAGGGTTTTTAACTTTTGCAGAAAGCTTAATAATCAATACGTAGGATTTCGGCTTCGAGAAAGTAAATGTTAAAAGGCCTTATTCAGCCCTTTTCGGAGAATAAAAAAGGCCATCGCGAACCACGACAGCCTATATATAATAAGAAGAAAATCGAACGATGCAGGATTTGGCAATTTCAGCAGACAACCGCTTTCCATTCTCCGATATTACGGGTAGCAGGATCGAAAGAAGCACCCACTTTCACCAATTGGCGACCATCGGCAGTATAAGGAATCAGATACCCCTTATCGTCAATCTGACTGAGGGCTTCAGCTAAAGAGCCGTTCAGCTTAAATTCAAATACGTAAATACGGTCAGCCGTTTTAACCACCGCATCGGCACGCCCGAAAGCGCTGCGCACCTCCGTTTCGACAAACTGTCCCAACAATTTGAACACAAGATAGAAAATCACTTGATAATGCCGTTCCGTCTGATCGTTCAATTCATAAGGTACGCCTGCAAAGAAAGCACGCAAACGGGTCATAAAGGCTTCAACATCTCCATCACGTAGTTCTCTTGTGAACTTACCGATGTAGAAAGGCGTTTCCAAACTCGATACGGGAGTATAGAACGGAGCGATAAAGTTCAACCAGCCATATTTCACTTCGGCGTTTGGGTAGCCCAATATATAGTAATTCAAATCAGCATCATATCCTTTTATTGTCAGATAACCGCTCTGATAAATTACCGGTATCGGGTTTTTGAAGTCCATCCGGTAGTCGGTCAGCATGGCGGTAGATACTTCCATTCCGTCCAGTTGGCGCAGGTCGTAGTCGGTTTTCTTCAGCATCTCCACCAGCGAAGTAGGGGTACCGGTGGCAAACCAGAAATTCTCAAACTGTTTTTGATCGAGTGCATTCAGTAGGCTGAAGGGGTTGTAAAGACCTTCACTCTGAAACTCGGAAAAATAATACCCGTCGTACCGACGAGTCAGTTCATTCATTGTCTGCTCATAGGTCAACCCATTCATTTCTCCCAATGCGGCTAGGTCGGGTTGGAAGTTCTGCTCGATCTCTTCGTGGGTAAGACCACAGATCAAAGCATATTCGGGAACCATACTGATATCTTTCAGCTGATTGAGATTACCAAATACATCCAGTTGCGAGAACTTGGTCACGCCGGTGATGAAAACAAAACGCAGGTAACGGTCGGCATCTTTCAATACGGTATAGAAACCGGTCAGCATCTCGCGGTAAAGACGGTGCAGGCTGTCGTCGGTCAGGCTACGGAGCAAAGGTTTATCGTATTCGTCGATAAGAACGACTACTTTCTGTCCGGTCTTTTCGTTCGCCTGCCGGATAATCTGCATAAAACGTCCGGCATACCCCAGCTCTTTATCAGTGGCACCATACAGTTTTTCCCACTCGATAAAATGACCTTCAAAGACCTGTTCCAGGCTTCGTCTATCTTCATAAAACTGAGCATTGAGACTCAACAACAACACCGGATATTCCGTCCAGTCCTTTTCGAGCCGTTCCATGGCCAGTCCTTTGAACACCTCTTTTCGACCGAGGAAATAGGCTTCGAGGGTAGAAAGCAGCAAGCTTTTACCGAAACGACGCGGACGGCTCAGAAATATCTGTGCCCCGGTAACCGCCAGACGGTACACCAACGCTGTTTTATCCACGTATAAGAAATCAGCTTCACGCAAAGAGGTGAAGTCCTGTACCCCGATAGGGAATTTTCTGATCGGCATCGTTTCCATATATCCGCTGTTTTAAAAGTATGAATACAAAGATATAAATAATGCGCCAATTAAAGAATGTGCCCATAGGATAATTGGAAAAGAGAAGCCGCGGACGAGTTTGCCTGTAAAAAAGGGTGATCCCTTTTGGAAAGGAACCACCCCGGATAAGATATGTATGTATTATCTTCTTACTTCAAATCAGCCGCTTCCAGTATCCGGTCGACAGCCTGAGCCAGACCATCCGAATTTTTACCTCCGGCAGTTGCGAAGTGAGCCTGGCCGCCACCGCCACCCTGGATCAGTTTGGCAGCATCTTTCACTAACTTGCTTGCATCCAGGCCATCGGCTACGAGCGGTTCGCTCAACATAACCATCAAAGCACATTTGGCACCGTCCTTAATTCCGGCTACGAAGCATACTTTTTCATCCGTATTGCTTTCGCCCTTGATCTGGAATGCCAGGTCCTTGATCGCATCCACATTGGCTTCGCCACGGTAGACAACCACTTTCACTCCGTGACGTTCTACCGCTTTCGCAATCAGTTCTTTCTTCAACGTAGCGACTTTTTCCTTCACATAATCGCCCACCTGTTTTTTCAGTTCCGCATTTTCTTCGATAGATTTGCGGATCGTCTGCGCCAGGTTAGGTACATTATTAAATAAAGCACGCAGTTCACGCATTGAATCCTGTAACATGAATGTATAGTTCTCTGCACCTTCGGCCGTCACCGCTTCGATACGGCGAACACCTGCTGCAATGGAACTTTCTGCCACTACACGCAAGGAACCGATCATACCGGTTGCCGGGATATGCGTACCACCGCACAACTCGATAGAAGAACCGTATTTAACCACACGTACTTCTTCGCCATACTTTTCTCCGAACAGAGCCATAGCACCCAGGGCTTGTGCCTGTGCGATCGGCATATTGCGGTGTTCTTCCAGCGGGAAGTTGGCACGGATCTTTTCACTCACCAGCTTTTCAACCTGGCGGATCTCTTCGTCTGTCACTTTCTGGAAATGAGAGAAGTCGAAACGCAATGCTTCAGGAGAAACATACGAACCTTTCTGCTCGACATGTGTGCCCAGCACCTCGCGCAATGCTTCGTGCAACAAGTGGGTAGCCGAGTGATTGCATTCACACTGGATACGTTTCTTTTCGTTGATCTTAGCAGTGAAAGTAACCGTTACATCTTTCGGCAAGCGAGTGACGAAATGTACCGGCAGGTTGTTTTCACGCTTGGTATCTATTACATCCAGTTTCTCATCGTCAGCGATCAACCATCCGGTATCACCGACCTGTCCGCCCATCTCTGCATAGAACGGAGTCTGGTCCAGGACGATCTGGAAAAGTTCTTTATTCTTCTGTTTGATCTTACGGTAACGCAGGATCTCGGCTTCACATTCGAACAGGTCGTAACCGACGAACTTGGCTTCGCCTTCTTTCAGAACCACCCAGTCGCCTGTCTCGATAGCGGCAGCATTGCGGGCACGTTCTTTCTGTTTCTGCATTTCGGCATTGAACTCTTCGATATTTACCTCCATACCGTTTTCACGCAGGATCAGTTCAGTCAGGTCCAACGGGAATCCGTAAGTATCATATAATGTAAAGGCATCCACACCGCTGATAACGGTTTTACCGGCAGCCTTTGTTTCTTCCATTTTCTTATCCAGCAGACGGATACCTGTTTCCAGGGTGCGCAGGAATGATTCTTCTTCTTCCTTGATCACTTTCTCGATCAGCGTCTTTTGGGCAACCAGTTCAGGATAAGCATCTCCCATCGTTTCGATCAGGACAGGCAGCAAGCTGTACATAAATGCTTCGCGACGTCCGAGGAAGGTATAACCGTAACGAACGGCACGGCGCAGGATACGACGGATCACATAACCGGCTTTGGCATTCGACGGTAACTGACCGTCTGTGATAGAGAATGCGATCGTACGGATATGGTCGGCAATCACACGCATAGCGATATCCTGTTGTCTGTTCTCGCCATATTTTGTTCCGGTCTTTCCGGCAATGACCTGGATAATCGGCTGGAAGACATCGGTATCATAGTTGGAAGTCTTGCCCTGCAGGGACATACACAGACGTTCGAATCCCATACCGGTATCGATCACCTTGGCAGGCAGCGGTTCCAGCGAACCGTCCGCTTTACGGTTGAACTGCATGAACACCAGGTTCCAGATTTCGATCACCTGCGGATGATCTTTATTGACCATTTCGGCACCGCTCTTGGCAGCACGTTCTTCGTCCGAACGGAGGTCTATATGGATTTCAGAGCAGGGACCGCAAGGACCGGTATCACCCATTTCCCAGAAATTATCATGTTTATTACCGTTGATGATATGATCTTTCGGCAGGAACTGCTCCCAGTATCCGGCAGCTTCATCGTCACGCGACAAACCTTCGGCGGGACTTCCTTCAAATACGGTTGCATACAAACGTTTCGGGTCCAACTTCAGAACATCTACCAGATATTCCCATGCCCATCCGATCGCTTCCTTCTTGAAATAATCACCAAACGACCAGTTTCCCAACATCTCAAACATGGTGTGATGATAGGTATCGTGTCCTACCTCTTCCAGGTCGTTATGCTTTCCGCTTACACGAAGACATTTCTGCGAGTCCGCGACGCGAGAATACTTAATAGGTACATTTCCCAGGATTATATCTTTAAACTGGTTCATGCCCGCATTGGTGAACATCAATGTCGGGTCACCCTTCACTACCATTGGAGCAGACGGTACAATCTGGTGCTGCTTGGAAGCGAAGAACTCTTTAAACGATTCACGGATTTCTTTTGCTGTCAACATAATCTATTTATATAGTTCTCGTTAATATTCTGAAAAACAATTTGCAAAAGTACTGCAAATTATTATTTTTGCACGTATCCAAGCAATAAAATATTCAATGAAACTGTTTAAAACAAGAAAAACATATTACTTATATAACCCGAACACGCTCAGTTATGAGCGCGTTTACCCCTCCGCCAAAGACCGTTTCTTCATTGTGCTCCGTCATTTGAGTATCGGTGCGGCAATCGGTATCGGTGTCTTTTTTATCCTGATGTACACGATCGACTCGCCGGTCGAATCACTGCTGAAGAAAGAGAACAAACTGCTGCAAACCCAATACGAAGTACTCTCCCTGCGTCTGACGAATGCCCTGGATGTACTGGACGACATCCAGCAACGCGATGAAAATCTGTATCGCGCGATCTTCCAGGCGGAATCCATTCCGGAATCGGTGCGCAAGTCCGGTTTCGGAGGAACCAACCGTTACGAACATCTGATGAGCCTGCCCAACCCGGAACTGGTAGTCTCTACCGCACAGAAGATGGATATGCTGTCCAAGCAGCTATATATACAGTCCAACTCCCTGGAGGAACTGATCAAGCTGGGAAAGAACCAGGAAGAACGCAGCCGGTGTATACCTGCCATACAGCCCATATCCAATAAGGACCTGCGCCGTACGGCTTCCGGTTACGGAGTGCGTATCGACCCGATCTACCGTACCCCCCGTTTCCACTCGGGGATGGACTTCTCTGCCAAAGTCGGAACGGAGATTTATGCAACCGGTGACGGCGTGGTTACTTTTGCTGCCTGGAAACAAGGATACGGAAACTGTCTGATGATCGATCACGGCTACGGATTCCAGACTCTTTACGGACACATGAGCAAATTCAAAAAACGTGTCGGCCAGAAGGTGACGCGCGGAGAAGTGATCGGCGAAGTCGGAAACACCGGAAAATCAACCGGTCCACACCTGCATTACGAAGTGATAGTACGTGGCAAACATGATAACCCGTCCAGATATTACTATATGGATCTTACTCCGGAAGAATACGACCGTATGATCCAAATCGCAGAAAACCATGGACAGGTAATGGATTAAACATCTTTAAGACGATGGCATTAAATAAAGATAAAAATCTGAAGCTGTATTTCTCCATCAGCGAGGTGGCACAGATGTTCGACGTGAACGAATCGACCCTGCGCTTCTGGGAGAAAGAATTCGATATTATCCGCCCGCGCAAGACGGCCAAAGGCACCCGTTTCTACAAGCAGGAAGATATCGACGCGGTACGTCTGATCTTCCATCTGGTCAAGGAACGGGGCATGACGCTGGCGGGTGCCCGGCAAAAACTGAAAGATAACAGGGAGACAACGATCCGGCAGGAAGAGATCGTCAATAAACTGAAACAAATAAAGGAAGAGCTATTGTCGATGAAAGCCGCGTTCGATGCCCTCGACCCTTCCGAAATCCCCCAGGAAGAGAAAATCTAAGCCAAACAATTAGCAGGTTACGCCGGAAAAGTGTACCTTCGCCGACAATTTAATAGAACAATAAATATGGAAATTACGGGAAAGATTATTGCCGTACTGCCAGTACAGGGCGGCACAAGTAAAAACGGAAACGAGTGGAAAAAACAGGAGTACGTATTAGAAACACATGACCAATACCCTAAGAAAGTTTGCTTCCAGATCTTCGGTGCCGACCGCATCGAACAGGCAGCGATACAACCCGGAGAAGAATTGACCGTATCATTCGATATAGATAGCCGTGAATATCAGGGACGTTGGTTCACAAATATCAACGCATGGAAGGTAGACCGTCCGATGACGATGGCTCCTCAGTCTGCACCGGGTGCTATGACTCCGGATAATTTTGCACCGGCTTCTGCACCGACAGCACCGGCTGCTCCTGATTTCGGTCCGGCTAATCCGATCGACGACCTGCCATTTTAGGTGACAGGTGACAGTTGACAGTTATTTCGGCTTTCAGCCGATTTATTTCGAAGCTAAAATTGTCACTTGTCAACTATCAACTGTCACCTGTCAACTGTTAGAACGGATACCCGATTGCCAGGTGCCAGCCCGGAGTATATTTGGGAACATTGAAATAACCGTTTTTATCCGTTTCGTAAGGGACATGCAGAGGGATACCCATATCCAGACGGATAACGATAAAGGTCAGGTCGTAACGCAAACCGACACCGGCATCGAGTGCCAGGTCTTTCAGGAAACGGCCCCATTTCAACTGACCGCCGGGACGTTGATCGTCGTTACGGATCAGCCAGATATTACCGGTATCGATAAAAGCCGCCCCGTGCAGGTCGCCCAGGATCGGGAAACGGTATTCGAGATTGGCTTCGAACTTCAGGTCGCCGGTCTGATCCAAATAACTGTATGCATTCTTTTCCTCCGGACGATAGCGGCCCGGACCAATCGAACGGATCGTGAAAGCACGCAGGCTGTTCGCCCCACCAATATAGAACTGCTCGTTGTAAGGAGATATGCGGGCATTTCCGTAACTATAGATAGCTCCCGCCATCATACGGCCGACCAGGTGCTGGTTATGACCGATCTTATAATTGTAACGGACCTCCGCCGTTCCTTTCACGAACTGGGCGAATTTATTCCCCAACAAATGCTTTCCTTCCTCATTGAATTTCTGTCCGGCAATAGCATAACCGGCAGCCAACAAGTTACCCGCCTGTGAAACGGACAGCTGCAGCCAGGTATGATTCCGCTTGGAAGTGATCGGGGCATCATCGTAGGTATAGGTATACCCCATTGCTGGTACGAACTGATTCTCCAAACTCAGCTTCAGGGCACGGTTATATTGCGTTATACTGTCAAACTCATGCGTCGTCGACTGGAGCAGATTGTATGTCAGCTTGAACGGCGTGATCGAATGGTGGCTGGTGGCAGACGACTGGTAATCGTACGAAGCATTCCCACCAAAGGCCAGCATCTTAAAGAAACGCGCCCGGTTCAATTGGTCGACATACAGGCGGAACGAGGTACTCGAAGGATACAAGCCATCCTTTTTCATCATTCCGGGGAACAACAACTGCGGGAATGTCAGCGTCCCGCTCAATCCCATCTCCCAGCTATTGATAGCCGATTTGGCACCGTCCACCCGCTTACCGGTCTGCCATTCATAGGAACCGCGCAAACGTACGCCGAAGGTCTCACCTCCACCGAACACGTTTCGCTTGGTCACACTGAAGATAGCTCCCGGACCTAGCTGGTCGTTACTTTTCGATGTCACGTTCACTTCCAGCTCGCCATCGAGCGGCAGGTCGTAAACGGTGTTGATCTTCAGGTCGAGGGTATCCTGGCGACGAGCCGTATCGCGCGGGGTATATTGCATTTCGGAATACCGGAAAATGCCGAGACGCGAATAACTGGTCTGCGTCCGCTGCTGACTCTCCTGCGAATAGAGGTCGCCGGAATGGAAACGCAGGCGGTTGTAAAGTACCGACGGGCGGACACGCAGTTTGCCTTCGTAATAGACCGTCATATCTTTATAACGGATCGAATCGGTCGGCGGCTCGTTATTATAGCCGTTCAGCCAGACGGAAATATCACCGATCGTCCACGGACGGAGAGCCGCACGCGGCAGACCCGGCTTCGTCATGACACGGAGTGCCACTTTACCGGGGTTCATGATCGTATCCGCCTGGTAAGTGATGAACTCGGGACGGAAATAATAGAATCCGTTGTTACGCAGCAGAGAGGTGATACGCTGCCGCTCGGCTTCCAAATTCGTTACGTTGAAGTTATCCCCATCACGGAGCAGGCGGTCGCCTATCGTATTTTGTACCAGCGTATCCATCTTATGACGCATCCTGACATAACGGATACTGTCATAGGTATAAGGCTGGTTCATCTCCACCTGGTAGACCAGTTTGGCTTTCTTTGCATTCTTCGGGTTGGTATCCACCTGGAAAGAAGTCGTACCGTTGAAGTAGCCGTATTCTTTCAGCAGGTTCTGCGCCACTTTGATACGCACGTCGGGATTCACCGTCGAGATGAATACCGGCTTGGCTGCCAGCTTGTCGAAAATCCATTTTCCGACCTTTCCTTTCCTATTGACAAAAGCGTTATAGACCCACAGGCCGAAAGGGAACGGCACGCGGATGGACGAACTTCCCAACAGGGCATTGTTGGGAGGGTAGGCAAGAGCGCCCTCCACTTCAGCAAGGGCATCCTCGCCGGCGGTCGTCTGATCGTCGTGGGTAACGTCGATCTTTTTGATTCCGGTATAAAGGACTTCACCCTCGGGGAGGTTTTTGGTAGTTGAGCAGGAGGCTAATAAGAACAAGAGAAGGGAGAAGATGACACACCCCCTACCCCCTCTCAAGAGGGGAAATGAATACTGTTTGTTACGGGAACAAATGGTAACTTCCAACAATCTATATAGTATATCTTTCTTTTTCATCATTCCTCCTCATAAACCGGTTTAGGTTTATTCTTCTTAAAGTTGAACAACTCCCGCATATGAAGCATCTTGCGGCGCAGGACGATACCGACACCTGTCTCCGTGATCTCCCCTTCCAACAGACTTTCGTAGTTCTTGTCGTGGAACAACTTCACATAGCGCGTTCCGCTGGCATCCAAACGGTACTCGATCGAAACATTGTCGATAAATGCCTGTGTCTGGTTGCTGTTGCTTGCATTTTCGCCGGTCGAGATACGGCCGCCCAGCACGATACGGATACGGTCGTTCCAAAAACGTTTGGCAAAGCTGAAATTATAATCGGTCCGCTGTCCGCCTGTTCCGTCGCCATTCTCGTCGTAGCTATCCATACCGAAGGAGATATCGACCGTCTTCAGGGCACTTCCGGCAATATTACTGATCTCGCTGTTCAGGAAACTGTTCAGGGCGGCCCCCATATTCAAGTTCTGCTTTCCACCGCTGCTGTTTGCCAAATACATTCCGGTAATAATCATACCGACAGCCAGTTTCGTCCGTTCATCCTCACCCATACTGTTCAGACTCGTCTGCATGGACTGATCTTCGGGAGCCGTCAAGACAAACTGCAAGCCCAAATTCTCCAGTTGTTGCTTCAGGGCAATACCCACATCGAAGTTCACCATACGCGAACCGCTACCATCCTGGGTTACATTAGTACGGATGCGTTCGGTAGCCGTCAGATCCAAATACGGGTCCATCGGATCGCCGCTCCATTGCACATAACTGCCGTCCTGTATATTAAATTCCTTCAACGGGATGATCGGCAAAGCATATTTCACAATACCGCCCGAAAGCGTATAACGTCCGTTCAGGATCATATCACCCTGCGGGGTATACTGGAAAGAGAGGTCGCCCCCACCTTCGAGTTCCACTTTGCTGGAGCGGTCAGGAGTGATATCCGCATTCAGCCGTACGGACTGGTCGATGCGTATCGTCAGCAACATATCCAGACCGCCCAAAGGTAACGGAGCTTCCTGCCGGCGGCGGTTCACCAGTGTATCTTCAAAAGAGGTGAAAGTCACCAGGTCGGAAAGGCGGTCCTGCACAGTCAGCGGAGAATCCTTCATGACATAAGTCACGTTCGTTCCGCCCAACAGTTGCAGGCTGCCACGCATCATCAGCGCATCGAGCGGACCTTTCACCGTCGATGCCAGGTTGACGAGCAACTTGCCATACACCATACTTTCCTTATTCCGTTTCACATCGAGCAACTGCATATGGTCAGCGGTCAGTTTCAAGTCTGCCATCATCCGTGACGGATTCCGGAAATCGACCGTACCGTCTATCACAAACGGGTTCTTTCCCGCGGCATGGATATGGTATTCGTCGAACAGGATCTTGTTGTCCTTCACCACGATCTGCTTATCATCCACCCGGAAACTGGTTCCCACGGCGGTCACGAACATCGAGGTCGAATCCATCTCGATATATCCGTTCACTTCGGGCGCCTTACTGCTGCCCTTTATCGTCATATTTCCTTCCAGTACACCGTTCAATGATGCCATATTATCGGGGATAAACGGGTTCACCATATCCAGCGGCAGATGCGTCACGTCGAGCGTTCCGTCCAAATGATCTTCTTTCCCCATCTTATAAAGGGCAGTCGCCGACATCACTTCGTTCTGATCGCGAAAGAAGTGCATATCGACCTGATGCTTATTATCCGCCAGCGGGAGATAAACGGTACTGAACATCAGTTCCCCTACCCGTCCGCCTTCGTAGATCAGATTGTCGATATTCGCATCGACCACCACCAGGAATGAACTGTCCGACGGCGCGTACTGCATATCCGCACTCAGTATCCCCTGCATGGCCGGTATCTCCATAAATGCTTTCGAGATAACGTCCAGGTTGATCTGGCTCAATTCGAGATGCAGTTCCTCCATCTTATCCTTTTCGGGCAGCGAATGGATCCACAAAGAGGCATTCTCATCGCCCGACAGGCGAACGTTGGCAGCAATATCTTTCTCATTCTTATAAAGAATATAATTATCCGGATTCAGTTTGAAAGGACGGAAAGCCAGGATCGGATTGTCCGGGAAGAGATGCAGGTTGATCCCCTCCTCCACCTTGTCGGCACGCAATCCGAGCAGAATACCCGTATCCCCTCTTCCATCTGTGTACAGCACTTCGGCATCGGCAAACGTATTCCGTATTTTCCCCTTGACTCCGGCTGTGAAAGGAGCCTGCTGGCGGAATTTCGTCTTGATCACCCCGGCATCATACAGCAGACCGAGTGAGTCCTGACGGATGGCAAAACTGATCGTATCGATCCGTGTCGTGTCCTGCATCAGATTATAAACGCCCGCATCCAGCCGGAAACCCTCTTCAGGAGAGGTAAAAGCTTCCAGGCTCAGGTTATTGAACGAGATGTTCGCCTGCTGCAATATATTATAGATCGGATTATCCTTTCCCGCCGACACCGCCAGATGCATATCCGGCAACAACGGTTTGAAAGCAGGGATATTGATCATTGAATCTTTTTCAAGCTGTTTGTTCAGCCCCTCGGAAATCTTGTTGAACTTGCCGGTCATCGTTTCCAGGTCGGAGTTACCAGTCAGCACGATCCCCAGGTCGCCCGCATGAAAGGAGACACGGGTGGTATCCTTCGTGCTCTGGGCATGCAGGGTAAGCGTTTTCGGCTTATACGTGCCTGTGGTGGTGATCAGTTCCCAGTTTCCCAACGTGACATCGACCAGGTTGTTCTTCCCCATATCCGTTTCCGCCTCCGCAAAAAGCTGGAAAGAGGTAGCCAGCGAATCATTCATAAGATGCATGCCGTAGAGGTCTAAATTCGTGACATCGGCAATCACCATCGCCTGGATCTCTTTCTTCAACAACGTGGCATTCAGTGTCAGGTCCATTTCCGCCAGCGGGTATTTACTCAACAGGTCGAACTTCAGGAAATTCTTTTCCAGCGAACCGTCCATCGTCACATCGGATACATTATAATTTCCGTAGCGGATATCCGTCAGTTTCCCGTCCAGCTTCGCCCACGAAGAACTCTTGAAGGGATCGAAACCCTTTCCTTCCGCCTGTATGGAAGCGGTCAGATAATACAGCGAATCGAGCGGCATAAAATGGACCGGCTCCAAGCTATCGACTTTCAAGTCGGCTTTGTAGGCCTCCTTGCCCGGATCAAAGCTGGCGGTCAGCAGCACCTTCCCTTTATCCTCCCGCAACAGGAGGTCTGCCTGGTACTCATTATTCTTCAAGGCAGCCTCACCGGTCAGCGTCATACCGGAAGGGATATTATACCGGTGGCGTTCGGCAACCGGAAGCATACTCAAAAGGAACTCCAGGTTTCCCGTCTCCGCTTTCAGGTTCAGTTTTCCCGAACGGCGGATATTGTCGGTAAGCGACTTCATCGTACCGGAAACATCCATCCGGAAAGTACCCGGCAATTCGCCCTTCAACTGACGGAGAAGCATAGAAGATAAGTTTCCTTCCACACCTGCCGTCAACGATAGCGGTTTCTGCGGATAGGCTTTCTGAAAATCGACGGGCAGTTCACCGGCAAAGGTCATAACGTCTTCTTTTCCCACCGAAGCGGTCAGCAATACCCGCATGTTCCCTTCCGGATCCGCATCGAAAGAGCTCCAGGGAACCATCGCCAGCAAGCGAACTTCCGACGACGGGGTTTTCAACAAAAGCTGCGGAACATTGATATTCGTGCTATCGCTATGGAGACTACCGGTCAGCGACGAAATAGTCAGTCCCGAACGGTCCTCGGCAGACAGTTCGCGGATACGCGCCTTGATATCCCGTCCGCCGTAGAAAAGCGAATCGAGCGAGATCGTGACGTTGCTTAAAGCGATATGTGAAGGATCGAAACCGGCAACCGGATCCTGATAGTCGGCATCGTATCCGAGGGTGGAACCGGTCAGCGTGAACAGGTCCGCCCCGTAATGCGAAGCTCCCAGGTCGACGATACCGTCTTTCAGACTCGCCTTATCGATATAGGTTGACAGACGCAACGAATCCGCAGGCATCTGCATGGCAAACGCTACGCGGTCGAGATTGATCTTTTGCAGGCTCAAAATCCAATTGACGGCGGCAGAGGTCGTATCCGCCTTTGTCGTCGTATCGTTCAGCAACAAAGTGATTGCCGTATCCGACAGGTCGATCGTATTAAGTGTCACCTTCTCCTTCGACAGGTTAATACGGTCGGCTTTGGCATACAAGCGCCCGAGTACCCCTTTTATCTCCATGCCTTCGATAAAGGTACCCGTATTTACTTTCACGCCTTCCAGATCGATCGCGTCTACCAGCACTTCCTTTTTCAGCAAAGGCAGCGCCCGCACATTTACGGTCAGGCTTTTCAATGTCAAAAGCGTATCGGCAGGGGTAGTCAATACCTCTACACCGCGAACCGTCAGGTTCAATGGGAAAGAAAGGCGTATCCGTTCTATCCCTATCTGCATCCCGGTAGCTTTACCGGCATAGTAGGCCGCTTTTTTCACGGCAAAGTTCTGAACAGGCGGTATGTATAAAAGTACAGAGACCAACAAAACCAATACCACCGGTATCAGGCATACGATCCCTATTCGTTTCAACCAAATCCTCATTTGTTATATTTGTGTATTCTTTTTTATAATCATAACGGTTAAATACCCTGTTTTGTTTGAAAATTCTTTAACAAATATAGAAAAGAAATTCAAGAATAAAAAGCTTAACCTTCTATCTGCCGGATAACGGAGTAAGCATCCTCGATCAATGAAGCCGGATAGTCATTGATCTCCAAGATCCGTATCGCATTTCGCTGGTATAAATTTCCGGATTTTAGCTTATAATCGAACGAAAGCATCCCTTCGGATATTGTCTCGCAAAAATGGTACAAGTCGTATTCATTTGCAAGGAATGTACCCAGTTCGGTATCGTGGGTGGAGACCACCACGATATTGCGGGAAGTATTCAGGAATGACAGCACAGCCTTAGCTGCCGCTATCCGTTCAGTCGTGTTCGTCCCTTTAAATATCTCATCCAGCAGGAAGAGGTTGGTGTGCTCGCTTTGACTGTAAGAAAGCATGTCACGGATCGATTCCACCTCCTTCATATAAAAGCTCTTGCCATCGGACAGGCTGTCGGATAACATCAGGGCGGCATGTATCATAACGGGCATCTGTAGCTGCATCTGCCGGGCAAAAGCTGTATTCAATGTCTGTGCCGCAAGAATATTCACGCCTAAAGTCCGGATAAAGGTTGTCTTGCCCGACATATTCGAACCGGTAAACAGGATGGAACGTCCTTTTATGCTGATGGTATTCGAAACACAATTTTCCACCAGCGGATGATACATCTCGTCTGCTTCCATGCGCACCTCAACGTCCGGTTGTCCCGGCAGGCAATAATAAGGAAGCCCTTTGCGAAGAAAAGCCACCGACGAAAGGCTGTCGGTCAACCCGACAAAACGGAATACGGTCTCGATGGCCGCATTTTTATCTTTCAGCAAACGGACCATCTTATTATATGCCAAAGGTTCTATCAGAAAGAATATCTTTATCATCTCCGTGATAGACCACAGGATCACAGCCAGGTCGTTATCCAGCCTCGACTCTATCCGCAGGGATTTACTCGACCGCCTCAACGTCTCCAGCGAAGCCAGTGCCCCAGGCACATTCCTGCTTATCGCCGATAACAACGGATCGACAGCCAGTTTTCCTGCTGCGTCCAGCATCTTTATCAGCTGGGGCATCGATACCAGATAGCCGAGTCCGTTATGTTTGTTCCGGTAATGGAGCCCTCCATTCACCAAAAGGGCGGCAAACAACAGCAGCAACGCCGGTACCAGCTTATAAAACAGAAACAACAAAAGGAAAAACGCCGGCAGAAGGCTGCAGACCCGGAGCACAAACTGCCACCAGGCAGATACAGGCGGATGTTCGGTCTGCAACAAAGGAGCGATACTATACGCTTCCACAGCCTGCAGAATTTGCAGCTCTTTTACTACAGAGACATGTTCTTCAGAATCGGCAGAGAGCTTTTCAATGATAGCCTCGTTCGCCTTAATCTCCCCATCCTTTTCCGGGATCGTACGCATCAGGTTATAAAGGTACTGTTGTCCCACCCGAGAGGCGGTACGGTCGGTAAACATGAACAGATCATCCAGTCCCAGGTCGGAGCATGTTTGCTCAGACAGCACTCCCAAAGCCTGTTTATGGGTATCACAACGGAAGAAAGCAGCTATCTCAGAGAAATCATAAGTCTCTGCCTTCTCCTCACCGCCATAAGCGGCAGGACGTTTCCGGAAGTTAAAGATGCTCATAGGACGATCGTTTTTCAATTTGTCAAAAGTATATCTTTTTCATTAATATTCAGTACAACTCATCTTATTTAGTTCCAAAATGTGTATGTTTGTCAGACCAAAAAGAGAATATAAAGATATGTTGAACTTAGAAGAACTTTGTACCCAGGTACAACAGATAGCCCGGAAAGCCGGGGCTTTCCTGAAAGAGGAACGACGTAAATTCGACCGCGCACGAGTAGAAGAAAAAAGTGCCCACAACTATGTATCGTATGTCGACAAGGAATCGGAAAAATGGCTGATCGCACAACTCTCCGCCCTGCTTCCCGAAGCCGGTTTCATCGCCGAAGAGGGTAGCGGAAGCCTGACAGACGAAAACTACTGCTGGCTGGTCGACCCGCTGGACGGGACTTCCAACTATATCCATGATCTTGCCCCTTATTGTGTCAGCATCGCTCTGCGCAACAAAGAGGAGTTATTGCTCGGCGTAGTCTATGAAGTCTGCCGCGACGAATGTTTCTATGCCTGGAAAGGCAGCAAAGCCTATCTCGACGGTAAAGAGATACATGTATCCGACGTGTCCGACCTCGACAAAGCTTTTATCGATCTGGGATTTCCTTACAACTCGGATGCTTATCGCCCGGTAGCCCTCCGCCTCGTCGACAGGCTGTACGGCTTTGCCGGAGGAACCCGTCTGATGGGAGCGGCCGCAGCCGAAGTATGCTATATCGCAGCCGGACGGTTCGAAGCCCGTATCGAGGCTTATATCGGTCCCTGGGACATTGCCGCCGGTGCCCTGATCCTGATGCAGGCAGGTGGTAAAGTGACCGACTTCAGCGGTGGCGACAACTGGCAGTCGGGCGACGAAGTGCTTGCCACCAATGGGGCGATGCATGAAACGCTGATACGGCTGATCAGGGAATAAGCCGTTGACAAAGTGATATTTTTACTCTATAGGGTACCTTAATATTCCCTATAGAGTATCCGTTTGCACCCTATAGAGTACCTGTTTATTCCCTATACCCTGTTGCACGACAAGACATAGAACACCCTACTGTTTATCAGCTGATTAGATACAAGAAGGACACAAAAGGACAAAAAGGACACCGTCACAATTTCAAAACGGGAATGAAAATACCAGGCATTCTGCGTAGTATATATCTTTAGGAAAGTTATTTACAAACCGAATAAACTATGCCTAATATTTACCAACAAAAACCGGAAGAAAGACGAATAATATGCAGCCTTTTAAGACTGACTGCATACCCCCTCATCTCAAAATTGTGACGGTGTCCTTTTTGTCCTTTCGTGTCCTTCGCCTGTTTAGGAGATCGTTCACCAGCGATCTATACAACTGATAAACAACAAGTAACACTCATAAAACATCTTCACACATAAGAGGGGGCACGTGCAACTAGGGTATGCAAAAAGGGAGCATTTATTTCCCAAATTCTTCTGCATCTTCCGACATATAATAGTAACGTTTCACGGTAGCGGCATCGACCTTAAAGTCGAAAATAGCATACATCAGATGGTGAAGGCGACCATCGGGATGTGCCGTGTTACCGCCTTTCAGCATCCGGTCGATATGCTTCATGCCGAAAGCCACCTGCTGATGCCGTCGCACGGGTACCGGCTGGCGATCTTCAGGATAAATCACCGCAGCCCCCAGGCGTTCGGCAAGGTGCTTTTTATAGCTTTTCAGCTTTCGTTCGTTACGGAGCGACAGACCTCTATCGCTTTCTTTCTCACGACGCAACCGTTCGATCTCGTCATGCAACGCATCCAGTGAAAGGGATGCGGGGGATTCTTCTTTTTTTTCATTTGATGTTTATTTATTATATATTCATTGCCAATGAAGATGGCAACAGATTCAGTGTTTATCTACAACGAAGCCCCGAAAGACGAATCCCCCGGGGCTTGTTTTTGTCTGTTGTTGCTCTTCACAGAGATCGAACAGAAGAACTTTATTTCATTACTTTAGTATTAATACTGACTGCTTATTCACCCATCGCGGGGTACTTAGTTCGATATCACCGCGCAGTCAATTTAAATTTATTGATTATAAATAGTTTCTTATTTTACGATTGCTTTTACAGCAGCTTCACCTTCTACGGCTACTACAACTACACCCTGAGGAGCAGCGATTGTAGCGTTATCGGAAGAAAGAACTGTGTTGGCAATTGTCTGGCCAAGAACGTTGCTGATAGTAACTTTCTTACCAGCTGCACCGTTGATAACAACTTCACCTTCCTTAGCGATTACAGATACTTCAGAAGCGTTGATACCTTCATTTGCTGTCGGGTTGCCTTTTTCGTCTTCGTTCATGTTGTAAACGTCAGCATTCTTAATATTATCGACAACTACGATCACACCGTTCATCCATTTCAGATAACCCGGAGTTGTTTTGATCTTACCGTCTGCCAGGTTATAATCAGCTGTTTCGATCACGAACGACTTAGCTTCGGCATCTACATAACGGAATGCGAATTTAGCTTCGTTGAATGCAGTAGTGTTTACTGTCAGTTTTTTATTATCACTCTTGATGATCAATGTATCACCGATATGTTTAGCAGGAACGAACGCCAACTTCACATAACCTTCAGAGTTTGTATACGGATTGATACCACCATGTTTGTTAGCATCTACCCATGCACGGGCTGTATCTTTCAGGTTCACCAGGTAACGGCCTTCAGTGTAAGCCTTAATCGGTTGAGCGTGTGAACAACCAGGATTGAATCCGTGTTCCGGACACCATGTGCCAGCCGGTACGTAGTTAGGTTCAACCATCAGCATATACTGAGGACGATATGTTTCAGCAGGAGCATAAGCGCTGTCGACAACCATTGCGGGGGCGATAGCAGGGAACTGAACCTGATTGTTCATACCCAAGAACTGACCGTTTTCGAACAATACTTCCTTGTTGTTGCCTTCGCGGAAGATAGAGATCGTATCCAAAGTGGCATCCTTTACATTGTCCAGACGACGATACATTTCATAAGCTAACGGAGCTACTACAAAGCGGTCGTTTTCTTCTCTTTCATACAGGTCAGTAGAAGAAACCAAACCTTTGTTCAATGAAGAACCTGCATAGGCTTTGTTGAAGTCTTTTGTAACATCGAATGTGTTGTAACCTGTTGTTGCATCTAACACAACCGGACGTAAGTTCAATGTATTGTCTGTATCCAAACGCAGTGTGAACTGAGTAGCTTTAGTAGGATCTGCTGCATTTGCATTGGCAGAAGATACATAAGTGATCTTAGAGAAGTCTGCATCAGCTGCTTTAACATACAACGGTTCGTTATACTGGTTCTTGAATGTGTAAGAAACCACTTTCAACGTATCGAGCACTTCTGCGTAGTTGCTGATAGTTGCGTCATAATAACCGATTGTGCTAACTACATAGATAGAGTCGGTAACAGCATGGTCTTTATCGCGTTTCTGATTGTGAGCGATTGCTTCGTAGATCAAACCTTCTTCCTGGTCGATGTTCAAACCGATTACGTGGTAGCCGGCATCTTTGTCTTCACCGTGGTTTTCAGTAAACCAAGCCGTATTGTCGTAAACACCTGCATAAGAACCGATGTTGAAACGAGACATTTCCAGCTGATCCAATGTTTTGTAACCGTCTGTTGCTGCATGAGCGGCAACCGGAGTGATGATGTATTTGTCTGCACCGCTTACGTAAGTGTACGGAGAAGTTGTTGTATACAGTGCGTTTACACCAACAAATTCAAATGTAACTTCCGGAGTTTCACGGTTAGTAAGTACATACTTTGATTTATCTGCATTCAATGTCAACGCCCATTCGCCTTCCAATACGTTGCGAACTGTTTTGTTGTATGCGTGGTCAGTAGTTGTTTTTCCTGTTGCTACCAGGTAACCTTCTGCTTTTGCATTATCCGTTGAATAATCTTTGATCTTTTCTACCGTGAAGAATTTACCTTTCTGAAGAACATCCTGCCATTTAGCCAATGTACCTGTACCCAGAGAGAATGTAACAGTTTTAGGAGTAGCACCTGCACCCATATATACTGCATCCGGCACTTTGTAGTAACCTACCGTTCCTGCACTAGTCAGAGTCAAAACTACTTCAGAAGGATTTACTTCGCCTGCATACGTCTGTGCCGTGAATACAGCTAAGTCGCCATCTTTCATATCTGAAAGTTTATCAACAGTAGTGAAGCCCCAAGCCACAGTTGCAGCGCCTTCAATCATATCCTTTCTACCGATGATAAATTTGTTGCCTGATTTCAGGTTGAAATTATTACCACCCAGATCAACAACAGTCAGGAAGCCAGTAAACGGATTTCCTTTGATATCTGTTTTACCATTATCGTAAGAAGCAGCTAATGTGATACCACCGTTTTCAATTTTAGCTAAGTTTTCAGCTGTGATATCTTGCAGAGTACCTTTTGAGAAGCTAAGAACGGCTACGGATTTTTCAGCACTCAGAGATCCATCTGTAGCTTCCCATGACAGGGTAGTTCCGGTAATAGACAACACTTTACCATCAGCAGCCTTTGCTATAAAGCCATTTCCTACCTTTACAATAGAGAAAGAAGCTTCATCCTTCAAAGCAACCTGAGCATCACCGTCGAACAGCGAGTAAGTACCACTTGAATTCAGTTTGATTGTCAGGGCTGTGTTTGTTGTAGCAGCAGCTTCTGCACCTGTTCCGTCAGCTTTAACAGCATTTACTGTAGTAGCATCTCCAGCCGGAGTAACATACAACACGCCTGTTGTTCCGTTAGTCCATGCCAGTGCACCGGCAGGAACCTGGGGAGCTACAGAAGGAGCAGTTGTTATCAAAGCGAACTTCGAAGCATCGGTAGCAGCAGTTGCTGTACCATCATCAGCTGTTAAATAAAGAACTTTATTCGCAGCATTGTTTGCATCTTTATCGATAGAGGGAATGGAGCTACCAGCAAGAGTGATAGCACTAGCAGCAATCTGACTGATACCATTAGAGCCTTTCATAATCTGACCCTCAGCATTCACCGTAAACTGTGCTTTATCCTGCAAGCCCAACATAGCGATAGTTGTTCCGTCCAGATAAATAACAGTTGTCCCGGTTGTATTAACCGCATACTTACCATCGATTGTTACATAAACAAAACTACCATCAGCTGTTTTGCTATAAGCAGGAGTCGTTGCGATGTAAAGGTAAGCATCAGCGCTACCAGTACTTACAAATGCAGGACCATCCGCCAGCTTTAAATCAGGGAGAGATCCATCAGCAGTTTTCAATAAATCAGAAGTAGTGCCTAACGTCACAAACTCCACCCCGGAAGCTCCCAAGCCTACAGTAGCATCAGCTTGTGTAAGCTGGTTATCTTCAGCCAAACCAACATTTGCCAATTTAAATGCGCCAGATTCTTCATCAACAACTTGCCACAGCATTGCATTGCCAAATTCACCAGTGGCAGTAGTTGTAGTAACAGTTGATAATGTTCCTTCAGCAGCAGACAAAGTCTTCGTACCATCAGTAGTTACAATATACTTGTAACCGGCAGTGACGGCACCCGTCACTTTAATGATCCCCGCTTCCGCTGTCACAGAATAGCCGGCTGCCAAAAAAGCAGCCATCATCAGAGATAACTTTTTGTTCATAAATCTTTAATTTAATATTAATAATAGTGTTACTTAAAAAGCCTTTTAACCTTAGACCGGAAACGTTCATCATAGCCACTGACTAGCTAAAACGTTCCTTTTTTCTCGTCATTGTTTCCCGCCTTCGTTGAGTTTGTTTGGAAAACCCCTATTTTTGTACTACCTTTGCTATTCGATTGATAAGAAAGAACATAACAAAGCAAAAAAACTTAGGAAAAGAATTGCCTATTCAAAACTTATCTGTACTTTTGCTGACGAGAAAAAAGGAACGTTTTTTCTAGTCATTACGTAACATTCGTATTAATATATAATACAACACATTAATGCCAATTTAAGCACATAAATAATATAGACAAAAAGCCCTTCTCTCCGTCCCTTAACTAGCTGATAATCAATCACGCATTTTTCATAGTTTTGAGTACATCGAGAAATCTACGTTTTTTTGGCTCTTTTCCGGCACCCCTTATACATTATTATATATAGGCAATCCCCAGGTTGTAACGGAGGCTAATAAAAAACCCCGGTCATCGGTAAAGTACTACTTACCGACGACCGGGGCATTCTGCCTAAAGTTTTCTACATACTATTCTTCACTAGAAATAATATCCCAGACTGATATTGAACCGGGCATGCCACGAATTACTTCCCGTACCCGCACCGAATGCATTCCAGTCCGGCCCGAACCAGGGTTGGTGCAATCCCTGAGCGTAATCGATATAGGCTAGAATCGGCCCGGCAGTAACCAGGCATCCGGTGACATTCTGGAAACTATCGTGGAAGCTCTTGTTCCACTTCTGCATCCATCCGAAGTCATTATAGAACTGGATGCTATTCACAATCCCTTTACTGAAAGGGATCTTATAACCGGCACTGATCGAATAGATATTCGCTTTGGCGGCGACTTCATAAGGTGCATTGAAAGCCGTCATGATAACCAGGTCGCGGTCTTCGCCCGGCTTATCTTTCGGATGCATGGCGTATGTCGATACCTGCGTCTTTACACTCAGACCCCGCCAATACAATTCATGATGGATGGCAAAAGCATAATGCGTACCGTTCTTTTCCGTATCGAGGTTGTAGAGCATTCCGAACTCCGCCGAAACACCCAGTTTTTGCTTTACCTCATCCCCCCAGTTATAAAAGACCTGGCCATTGAACTGGTTTACCTCTTTATTGCGACCCGCCACATCATAACTGTAACGATCGCCCGCTGTCTCCGAATCGGAACCGAACAATTCTTCTTCCGAATTCTTAAAGAATGCCAGGGCATATTCCCATTTATCTCCTGTGTACATATATTTGATACCCATATCCGAATCGTCTTCCAATCCCAGGTAATAGGCTATCTGGAAGAAATAATTATGTGCCCCGTAAGGTTGTATGCCAAAAGGAACGCGGGTCAGTCCGACCTGTAACTGCTGTTTCTCATTGAACTGATACCCGATCCATCCGGATTTAAGCATGGCACCGCCGGAAGCTTTCGCATAGAAACGGAAGTCGACGTCCAATAGGATCTTTTTCCAGGAACCGTTCACACCGAGCTTGAACAGGTCGTATCCAAAGTCGCCCCAACGCTTCTTCGATCCTTCTTTCCAGTCGGAATAGTTGTAATTAAAACGCAGGAATCCGTTAAATTTCAGACGGGGTAATTCTTTCCGGTTAACAACAGAGAGGGTATCAGCACGCAAAGTTTCGGCACGAGCTACGGTTAACGAAAAGAACAGGCAGGCCAATACGGCAAATGTCATTTGTTTCATATCTATAACTGAGTTGAGATGGGTTAAATATATATTATCAGATTATCACTCTTTTTATAGAACTCGCCAGGATGCAAAAAGTTTACGGCAAACCCTAAAAAGTGAAGAACGATTGCAAATTAATGCTTCTGTAAAAAAATACGCAATAAAACAGTCAACCTTTTAAATCCCGCTTTTGTTATTATAAGTAAATAGCGCAACATTGTTTAATCATTTTATCTATACGTACCATGGGGAGGAACACTTTCTGTAAAAAACTGACGGATGCACTCCTGGCATCTGTGATGGCTGCCACGGCCCTTTTCATAATCAATTACTACCTGAACATACCGACAGCAGAAGCCTCAACACCGGCCACCGGAAGCCTGCCGGACAAATCTTTTGTCGCATCTACCCTACCAAACAAACCTTTCCCGGCAGAAAAACAATACTGTCTGACCTGCCACCAGGGAATCGAACCGACCCGTCCGTTGCAATCGGCCATGATGGAACATATCCTGAAGAAAGGGACCGAAATGGGTGATCCCAACGGATGTGTAGTCTGCCACGGAGGGAATCCACATGAAACGATCAATAAGGATAAAGCTCACTCCGGTAAACCAGCCGGGAGCAAACTTGCCGGTTTTACCCCTGTGCCCGGGGCACTACAGGTAAACGATAATACCTGCGGCCTCTGCCACGGTGACCATACATACAATGTACACCTCTCCAACATGAACACCGATGCCGGCAAAATGAAAGCGATCATGTGGAGCTGGGGGATCGGTACGGAAAATCACGACCATCTTTATGCAGACCATCAGGTACAGGACACAGACGGTGCGGCTCCCCGCTTCGGCTCCGATACCTATAAAGCGTATATGCAGGAAATGACGAAGAACTTCCCCGGACAATTCCCTGAAAAGTTGAAACAAGTTCCGGAGATATCATTGGATCAGCTTGACAGTATGCCCGAACAGGCTGCCTATACTTACCTGAGAAATTGTAACGCCTGCCATCTGAGTAACAAGGGGATGCAGGACAGAGGGCATTTCCGTGGAATGGGCTGTGCTGCCTGCCACAACCTTTACAGCAATGAAGGATATTATGAAGGGAACGATCCTTCCATCGATAAAAAAGAGAAAGGTCACCTATTGGTACACTCCATGCAGGGGACTCGTAAATCACCGGTAACAGTAAACGGTAAACAGTTCACCGGCATACAGGTATCTACCTGCGCTGCCTGCCACTCCGCCGGACGCAGGATCGGGCATGCCTACCAGGGATTGATGGCTCTGGATCACGGCGACAACCGCGGGCCGTTCGATGAAAAGGGATTGCCGCAGGAAGCCAACGGCGGATATGTATTCAAGTATATCCGCGACGATGCTCACCATAAGATAGATAAGGACGGCAAGACTGTTACCGGTTTGTTATGCCAGGATTGCCATACCACCAACTCGATGCACGGCAACGGGAATATCGGAACTACCACGTTGGCAACCGTCGAAATAGAATGTGCTGACTGTCATGGTATCCCGGATAAATATCCCTGGGAGTTGCCGATCGGCTACGGGGATGAGTTCGGGAAGGTGCTCGATATGAAAAAGGCTCGTGGCCTGGCAGACCAGCCGATGGATGTCACCGTACAGTTTGCGACCGTTTATCCGAAAGAAGACGGTTACCTGTTATCTGCGCGGGGAAATGCCTTGGGTAATGTCGTAAAAAAAGGGAATAAAGTGATCGTCCATTCCGAAACGGGACTCGACTTTGAGGTTCCTGTGCTCAAACAAGCGGCGAAAGATGAAAGCTGGTCTGATCCTGTCAAGGCAAAAACGGCCATGGTTGCCGTCGGGAAACATATGGAGAAGCTGGAATGTTATGCCTGTCACTCTACCTGGGCGGCACAGTATTACGGTTACAAATATGTGATCGATTACACTCAAAACTCTATCGACTGGCTTACCTCGGCTGAAAAGGTAAATCCGGACGGGACATCTGCCGATCGGAACGGTCGGTATGTCATGCAACCCGGTGCTCCGACCTACGGAGATTACAGTCATATGCGCTGGGAGAATCCGCCGCTGGGCGTTAATGGCGAAGGCCGTGTAACTCCGTTGGTAGGGGTTATACAAACTGTCGGAACGGTGATCGGCCCCGACGGAAAGACAATCACCTGGAACCGGGTAGCCAAAACAGCCGAAGGATACGATGCAATGGAACTGGCTCCTCTGAATCCTCACACTACATCCAAGGCTTCCCGCGATTGTTCCGATTGTCATGGCAGTCAGGTCGCTATGGGTTATGGCATGGATGGAGGCATGTACGATGCTGAACCGCAAACGCCCCGTTATGCGGATGTGGTAACAGCCGACCAGGAGAATGTCAGTCATTTTACCCAAGCACAGATCAGCGCGATCAAAGACTTGCACGGTGACTTTATGCAATTACTTAACGCTGAAGGCAAACAGGTACAGACTATCGATACACACTGGCCCACTTCCATGCCGCTGACTACGGATCAACGCGACCGGCTGGCACGCGGAGGTACTTGCATGGCCTGTCATCAGGATATACCGGACGGTTCCATCCCGATGAAGATGTTGGGCAAAGTAGCCAAGGTTGCCAACCTGACATTCGCTCCGGCAGACGATCACGCTCATTTGCTTAGGGAGAATAATATCCTGATAGCCTGGATAAAAGTGATTGCTATTATATGCGGTATCCTTATTATACCGGTTATTGGCATCTGTTATGCCAAAAGGAAACCGATACTGGCTTGGGTACATAAAATAACGGAGGGCAAATAAAGCCTCTCGTCATCCGAACCTGTTCACCGGATAAGTGAATGTTTCTGTTCTTATCAGAAGAACTATTTATCTGTATTGATAATAGTGAACTATCCAAAACAGTAACCCAACAAAGCTGCACCTTGTTGGGTTACTGCACAAATCGGCTAAAAGTCGAAATAACTGTCTACTGTCACTTGTCAACTGTCAACTTCCTACTACCTACTATCTACTACCTACTACCTATTACCTACATATAGCTACCTTCACCCCCCTTTTCCCCCTCTGTTTTTACCTATAATCGGTGATTGATGCGCTTTTCTTTTCGCCCGACCTTTGCATCGGTTTTTATTAACAGTAAAAAGATTAAATACATTGAAAGCGATTGTAAGAGGATTGATAATAATGTTGACCTTTGTTTTTGTTGCCCTGACAGCAAAAGCACAGAAGGAAGCTATGATCTCGGGGAAAATATTATCTACGGAAAAAGAAATAGTTGATTTTGCAACAGTCTATCTCAAAGGCACAAGCTACGGCGGTACGACGAATAAAGAAGGTATCTACCATCTGAAAGCACCTGCAGGGAATTACACACTGGTAGTATCCGCCATCGGCTATACGACCGTAGAGAAAGCAGTCCGGCTGATCGACGGCGAACGCACGAAACAAAACCTGACCATCTCACCGCAGGTAGAAGAACTGGATGAAGTAGTCGTCGTTTCCAACGGGATAAGCCGTTTGAAACGTTCTGCCTTCAACGCCATCGCGGTAGACACCAAAGAACTCCAGAACTCCACCAAGAGCCTGAGCGATGCCCTTTCGAAAGCACCGGGGATGAAACTCCGTGAGTCGGGCGGTGTCGGATCGGATATGCAATTGATGCTGGACGGTTTCAGCGGAAAGCATGTGAAGGTGTTTATCGACGGCGTGCCGCAGGAAGGAGTCGGCAATTCGTTTGCGCTGAACAATATCCCCGTCAATTTTGCCGAACGCATCGAAGTCTACAAAGGCGTTGTACCCGTCGGCTTCGGGACGGATGCCATCGGCGGCGTGGTCAATATCGTGACGAATAAAAAGCGCCGTAACTGGTTCCTCGATGCCTCCTATTCCTACGGATCGTTCAATACCCATAAATCGTATGTCAACTTCGGGCAGACGCTGGATAACGGTTTCACCTACGAGATCAACGCTTTCCAGAACTATTCGGACAACGATTATTACGTGGATGCCCCGGTGAAGGATTTCGAAACCGGACGGCTCGATACGGAAAACAAAGAACGCGTGAAACGTTTCAACGACACCTACCACAATGAAGCCGTGATCGGAAAGGTCGGCTTCGTGAATAAGAACTGGGCGGACCGCCTGTTATTGGGCTTCACCTATTCGAACATGTACCAGGAGATACAGACCGGGGTACGCCAGAATACGGTCTACGGCGAGAAGCACCGGAAAGGCCATTCGCTGATGCCGTCGCTCGAATACAACAAACGCGACCTGTTGACCAAAGGGCTCGACCTGGTCTTCACCGCCAATTACAATAAGAACCTGACGACCAACATCGACACCTCCGCCTACGAATATAACTGGCGCGGCGAAAAGCACCTGATGAATTCGCGTGGCGAGCAGTCGTACCAGCATACACGGTCGGACAACAATAACTGGAATGGTACGGTAACGGTCAATTACCGTCTGGGCCGCGCCCATTCTTTCACTTTCAACAATGTACTGACCGCCTTCCGCCGTTCCAACACCTCGCTGTTGACCAACGAGGAACTGACGGATGCCATCGACAAACAGACGCGCAAGAACATTGCCGGTCTGTCGTATCGACTGATGCCGTCGGAGCACTGGAACCTCTCCGTCTTCGGCAAGCATTACAACCAGTATGTAGCAGGTCCGATGGCGACCGACAATACGAGTTCCGAATATGTCCGCACTTCCCGCAGCGTCAGCTCCCTGGGATACGGTGCGGCAGGAACTTACTTCGTCCTACCTGGATTGCAGGCGAAACTCTCCTACGAGAAAGCCTACCGCCTCCCCACCATCGAAGAGATGTTCGGTAACGAAGACCTCGAAGTGGGTGACATCGGCATCAAACCGGAGAAGAGCGACAACGTGAACCTGAATATCAGCTACAACAAGACACTCGGCAAGCACGGCGTTTACGTCGAAGGAGGTCTGATCTACCGTAACACCAACGATTATATCCAGCGTAACATCACCGACCTGAGTGGCGGTAAGCAGGCTGCGAGCTACATCAACTACGGTAAAGTGCTGACCAAAGGATACAACCTCTCCGCCCGTTATAGTTTCTCGAACTGGCTGAGCGTAGGAGGAAACTATACGCAAATGAACGTTCGCGACAACCAAAAAACGGCGATCGGCAGCAGCGCGGAAAACATCGCCTACAAAGAGCGTATGCCGAACCTGCCCTACCGTTTTGCCGACTCTGACGTGACGCTCTACTGGCGTAATCTCTGGAAGAAAGGCAATACATTGATCTTTACATACGACAATCAATATCTGCATAGTTTCACGTATTATTCCTCCATCATCGGATCGAATAAAGGTGAATATGTAGTCCCCAACCAGTTCTCTCACAATCTGACTTTGTCTTACAGCCTTCAGAACGGACGTTACAACATCTCTTTCGAGTGCCGCAACTTCACCGATGAGAAGCTATACGACAATTTCAGCTTGCAGAAAGCGGGACGGGCATTCTACGGAAAGTTCCGTATCTACTTAGGCAATTAATTTCCAAATAAATAGTATAAATCAAATAATAAAACAAACATGAAGAAGAATTTCTTTTTAACAGGCCTGTTCGCAACCGCGATGGCCGGACTGACACTTACAGCATGTGACGACGATCCGACTAACGGCGGAGGAAACGACGGCGGAGAAGAAGAAAACAATGCAGAATATGTAATCGCCGCCTCCGTTACGGCTTCCGGAAATACAACCAACGTATTGGTAACCTCCGAATCGCTGGACGAAGGCACAGTCACCACCAAAAATAACGGTGTCGTGAACGACGGTGCAACCTACTGGGTATTCTTTAAGAACCAATACCTCTACGCCCTTACTTACAACCAGGGCGAAGCCGGAGGCACCCGTTCTTACATCATGGAATCTCCGGGGGAATTAAAGAAACGTTCTGCCGAATTTGGTGTAAAGCGTTTCACCTCCTACGGTATCTACGATAAATACATCATGACTTCCTCTACCGGTGACGGCCCGACAGACTGGAATGACGAAAACGGTTACACCCCGAAAGTATTCCTGTTGTCTTACCTCGATCCCGCAGCAGAAACATTCACCACCAACGACACACAGAACAAAGCCTATTTGTCTGAAAACTTCCTGGGTAACGGTGAATATGTAACCCTGGCAGGTATCCTGGAACACAACAACAAGATTTACAGTGCCGCCATCCCGATGGGTCTGAGCCAGTACGGTACAAAAGACCAGGGCGGCAAATGGGTGAAAGCCGGCAACGAAGACCTGGTAAAGAAAGAATCGGGTGGTTCCAATAGTAGCGCATACAAGAAAGACGAATTGCAGTGGACACAATACCCGAACGAATGTTGGGTAGCCATCTTCGACGATGCCAACATGACCAGCAAGAAACTGATCAAGACTGATAAGATCAGCTATGCTGCCGGACGTATGAAGTCACAGTATTACCAAATGGTTTGGGCTGCCGACAACGGCGATGTCTACGTCTTCTCCCCGAGCTTTGCCAAGACGATGACCGACGCACGTCAGCAGACGACATTGCCAGCCGGTGTGGTACGTATCCCTGCCGGAAGCACTGACTTCGATGATTACTACTGCAACCTGGAAGCGATGAGCAACGGTAACTCTTTCGTCCGCACCTGGCATATCACAGGCGACTATTTCCTGTTGCTGATGTACGACAGACCATTCTCCACCGCCGGCTACGTAGCCAACCAGCTGGCTGTATTCAAAGCTGGCGACAAGAAGTTGACATACGTAACAGGTCTTCCTTCAACAGATACGATCAGCGGCTTCGGCGATGCTCCGTATGTTGAAAACGGTACTGCTTACGTAACAGTAACCTTCAACGAAGGTGGCGGAAACCCGGTTATCTACAAGATCGATCCGGCAACAGCCGCAGCAACAAAGGGTCTGACAATCGAAGCCACTCAGGTGAGCGGTGTCGGTAAACTGACAGTCGCTAAATAATAACGATTAAGATAAAAGATGATCCGTATTCACCTCTTTCTTATACTCCTCCTGCTCCCGTTAACCATGCGGAGCCAGGAGGATATTTGTATAGGAAAGAAACATAGCCTTTACTCCACGGTCTTACAGGAAGAGCGAAACTACTGGATACACCTGCCCGACAGCTACGGACGGGATACAACGCAGCATTACCAGGTGATCTACCTGCTCGACGGGGATGCATTCTTCCATTCGGTAGTCGGCATCAGCCGGACATTCACCACAGTCAAAGGCAGGCATCTTCCTCCGAGTATCATCGTCGGCGTACTGAACGTCGACCGTACACGCGACCTGACACCTACCGCTTCGGCAGCAGGCAGGGACGGAAAGATCGCTCCTAATGCCGTCCCCCAGGGTGGCGGAAGCGAACCCTTCAGCCGCTTTCTGACGGAAGAGCTTCGCAGTGTAATAGACAACACGTATCGCACCAACGGCAAGAATATGTTGATAGGCCATTCCTATTCCGGATTGTTTACCCTCAACACATTCCTCCATCATACCGACCTGTTCGACACCTATCTGGCTGTCGATCCGAGCCTGTGGTGGGATCGGGGCAAGCTGTCGGAAGAAGCCGCCTCGCTGATTGCAGGAAAGGACTTCACAGGGAAAAGCCTGTATATCGGTGTCGCTTCCAAGAAACGTACCGACCGGGTGGACATCCACCTCAACAAAGTAAATCACCTCCTGAAAGAGGTCTTGCCGCAGGCCAGAAACCTGCGTTTCTTTAGTAAATCATTCCCCGAAGAGAACCACGGAACAGTCGCTATTCCGGGAATATACGACGGGATCAAACAACTATATGGTAAATGAGAAAGTTATTTGCAAAGATACATTTATGGTTATCGATACCCTTTGGTATCATCATCGCGATTGTCTGCCTGACAGGTGCGATATTGGTATTTGAAACGGAGATACAGGAAGTGTGCCATCCTTCCCGCTATTTCGTCAAAGAGGTAAAAGGAGAACCGCTTACACCTGCCGCCCTGCTCAGTTCGGCACGCCAACAATTACCTGATTCCATCCAAATAAACGGTATCCGTGTTTCACAGGACCCCAAGCGTACCTGGCAAGTGGTATTGCCGGGCAAAAAAGCAGCCGCTTTCATCAATCCCTATACCGCAGAGATCACCGGCATCGACGACGGACAAGGTTTCTTTATGCAAATGATGCGCCTGCACCGCTGGCTGCTCGACTCCTACAAACGCGACGGCAGCTTCTCGTTAGGCAAAGCCGTTGTAGGCTACGCGACACTGGTAATGACCATCATCCTGATAAGTGGCGTGGTGATCTGGTATCCCCGTAATAAGAAAGCCCTGAAGAACCGCCTGAAGATAAAAACCAAATCCGGCTGGTATCGTTTCTTCTACGACCTGCATGTCTCGGGTGGTTTCTACGCCACTCTGCTCCTGCTCGTCCTGACACTGACCGGCTTAACCTGGTCTTTCGGCTGGTACCGTGATGCTTTCTATACCGTCTTCGGTGTCGAAACTACCCAACCACAGGCACATGTTCCCGCGCCGTCCGATTCCAAAGGGAAGTCTAAAGAAAGAGGTAAAGGCGGACACTCCCCGGAAAGAGAAAAGAGCAATCGTGCAGAAGCCGATTATACCCAATGGGCTACGGTCTTAGCCGACCTGCAAAGTCGTTATCCGAAATATAACTCCATCACCATCCAGGACGGTTCTGCCACCGTATCTGCCGCCCAATACGGCAATACCCGAGGAAGCGACCGTTATACTTTCGATCCGGCAAACGGAGAAATCACGGATGTGCAACTATACAAAGACCTTCCCAAGTCCGGAAAGATCAGGGGATGGATCTATTCCGTACACGTTGGTTCATGGGGCGGTATGACTACCCGTATACTGTCTTGCCTCGTCTCCTTCCTCGGAGCGGTATTCGCCCTGACCGGTTATTATTTCTGGATCAAGAAGAAGCTCCGGAAGAAAAAGTAACCTGTTGCAGGACGATTATTCGCGAATCAATCCTACATTTGTATATTAATACATTGATTTGATGAAAGTTTATTCGCTGATTGTCCTGTGTTGTTTATTACCCATGCATCTGTTTGCCCAGCTATTGACAGGCAAGATTACAGATGTGTCGGGAGAAGCGATCCCCAATGCCACTTTATACATTCGTGAAGTAGCATTGGGGATTACTGCCGATGACAACGGCGAATTCCAGGCTTCCCTGAAGAAAGGTTCCTACACCTGCGACTTCAGTTCTTTAGGATATGAGCGGAAGACCCTCCCGCTGACAATCGACAAAGCAGAAACGCACCTCGCCGTAGCCATGGAAAAGAAAGTCTACGCCCTGAAAGAGGTCATTATCTCCGCCAACCGCGAAGACCCGGCTTATGCCATCATGCGGAAAGCGATCGGCATGGCTCCTTTTTATCTCCACCAGATAGAGAAATACGAATCGTCCATCTACGTAAAAGGAAGTGTAAAGGTTGAAAAGATCCCCCGGCTCATGACTTTCGGTTCAAACGGCAAAAAGCTGAAGAACCTCACCAACAAGCTCTTCTTAATAGAGTCGCAGAACGAAATCAGCTTCACTTCCCCCAACCGGTATGAACAGAAAGTGCTTGCCTTCTCTTCCACCCTTCCCGCCGATATCGATGCCGGACAGGTCATGTCTGTCATGACAGACAACATATACGATCCGAACGCTTTCGGCAGGATCTCCCCTTTAGCCCCGGGAGCCTTCTCATACTACAAGTTCGCATTGGAAGGTATCAGCATGGAAGGAGAACACATGATTAACAAAATACGTGTACAACCTAAAAAGAATAACCCTAAGCTGGTCAGCGGTTGGTTATATATCATCGAAAACAGCTGGAACGTGCAGAGTGCCGATTTAAGTGCCACCGAACTAGGTGTCACTATCCGTTTCACTGCCACCTATAACGAAGTGATACCTTCCGCCTTTCTCCCCACCGCCTACGACATCGATATGAAAGTAGATGCCATGGGAGTAAAAGCTACCGGCAAATATTATTCCTCCGTCCAATACAAAACCGTCGAACTCAGCGGAACAACCCAAGCCGCCAGCCCCAAATCACAGAAACAACTGAATACTTTAGCCGCCAAAGAAGAACTCAGCAACCGGGAAGCCTACAAAATGGCGAAGCTGATGAAAGAGACGACCGAACCGGAAGAAACAAAGAAAGAACGGGAGTCGCTCGAAATCAATCCGGGCAATGCAAACATCAAAGTGACAGTCGACACCCTGGCAGGAACCCGCGATTCCATCTATTGGGAAACGATCCGCAAGCAGCCGCTGAAGAAAGATGAAATCGTAAGCTATCAGGTCAGAGACAGCCTGAAAACAAAAATGGAAACCCTACGGAGCAAGGACTCTTTACAGAACCGCACTCCCGCCTATTGGATCGGCAAACTACTCACCGGCGAAAGTTTCCCATTGAACAAGAAGGTACAGTTCGGATATAGCGGATTGCTCAAGGCATGCCCGCAATATAATTTCGTCGATGGTTTCTGGTTGGGGCAACAATTCACGTTGCGCACCAGCTTTACGGAAAGCAGAGTATTAACCGTCTCCCCTTCCCTCTATTACACCACAGCGGGAAAGAGCATAAACTGGCAGATCGACGGAAGTTACCAGTACGCTCCTATGCGCCGGGGCAACGTATCCCTCTCCGGAGGACAGACTACAGCCGATTACAACGGGGAAAGCGGAACACTCCTGGCGATCAATTCCATTGCATCCCTATTCTTCGGTGAGAATCCGGTGAAGTTCTACAAAAAGAAATTCGTTGCCCTTTCCAATACCGTCGAGTTGGCTAACGGCCTGCCATTGACCACCGGTATCAGTTACGAGAAACGCAACGCATTACACAATCGCCAATCCTATAACTTCTTCGGGAATACCCCTTCCTCCAATTTACCCAACGGCCAATTAATGCCTATGCCGGATAATTCAGCGATAAAAGTAAAAATCCGGCTGACTTATACGCCTCAATACCACTATTGGAAACACCGGGGGAAGAAGATGTATATCTATTCCGACTATCCGACTTTCTCCATACAATATGAAGCCGGAATATCCACAGGCTCCAAAGAGTCCGCCTCCTTCAACAAACTGGAAGGCAATATCAGCCAGACAATAAAGATAAGTGAGTTCGACAGGATCGGTTATACTGTTAACGGTGGAAAGTTCCTTTCCAACAAACGGGTCTATTTCCCGGACTTCAAACATTTCAATACCAACGAACTGTTCATTACCGGAAGCTCGCTGGATAACAGCTTCTGTTTGTTCGACAATTATATTTACTCTACCGACAAGCAATGGTTACAGGCTCATTTGAACTACACGTCCGATTATTTGCTGTTCAAGCGGTTACCTTTCCTGCAAAAGTATATGTTCAATGAAGCGCTCCATGCCCGTACGCTTTGGATACCCGGTAAAAGTTATTCCGAGTTCGGGTATTCTGTCGGATTCAGCAATATTGCACGGATCGGTGTCTTTGTCGGCCTGGAGAAAGGAAAGTACGATGCCGTCGGCTTCACGATCAGTCTGCCGGTACTAAAATCGATGGGCATAAAATAAAGTCTCTATGCCTTTAACCGGTATTCCGAAGGAGCAATATTATACTTCCGTTTAAACGCCGTACAGAAATGTCCCTGGTAGTCATACCCGACCAGGCTGGCAACCTCGGCTATCGTCTTATTGGTATCCAACAGATAATGAACCGCCATATTCATGCGGTAATCGAACAAATAATTAAATACAGTCGTTTGGAACGCCTGCTTGAAACCGGCTTTCAACGTACACTCGTTCGTCCCGACGCGCAAAGCCAGATCACGCAATGACGGCGGGTTCAGATACTCGGTGCAGATAATATCCCGCGCCTGGTAAATCTTATCCCGGTCAGATACAGATACCGGTTTCTCTCTCGTCTCTTCCTTCCCTTCCGTCTCCCGTATAAAGAGCGACAAGCATTCGACCACCTTCGCCTCCAGGTACATCGGCGAAGCATTTCCCATCATCCGCGACAACTCGATATCGTTCAATGCCGTGTCCAGCGTTATAGGGATCGGGATATTCTCGGGAGCCATAAAGAAAGTCTCCCCGCTGTCGAGCCGCAGGTAAGCCTTCTCGAAATATTCAGGATAACGCTCCGACAGATGGCGGAAGAAATCGGGCGACACCAATACATTCGTCATACCGAAAGTCTCCCCTTTGCTGAATTGATTATGCTCTTCCTTGATACCCGAACTGACCATGATATTCGTATGCCCTTCCGCCCAGACCCGCCTGTCCCGCGTATCCGATAGAAAGCATTCAACCTTCCCCTGATGGACAAAAGAAAGACCCATAAAAGAGCAATCCGTATTCCGGGAGCGCAGGCAACAATCTTCCTTACAATAGATTTGGTATTTCGCGACATTGAAATCCCTGCATTTAAACTCGGAGATCGTATAGGTAAGCAACTCGTTCCCCATATTCCAGCTGCTCTCTTCCAGTCTGCCGGAGCCATTGGTGGAAAAGTAACTTATATCCGGCATTTCCAGGGCGATCGTGTCTCTTCCGCGAGATGAAAGTTCGATGTGTATCATTTTTTCCGTCAGATTAAAATGCAATTCCTTCTTGCGTAAATAATTCGATAGCAAATATCCCACCTTTGTATCAGATAATCAATCCCTAAAAGTAGGTATATTATGAATAAAATAAAACCCGGGATAAAGGACAACGTTGCAGAAACCTTATTCATCCCCTTACTTTCACGCGCCTATGAAAGCCGCCGGAAAGATGCGATATTAAAAGACCCGATGGCTTGCGAACTGGTTGAGAAAATAGACTACGACTTCGCCAAGTTCGGAAAGATTTCAATGAGTACAGCCGGTACTGCCATCCGTCTGCGCCGTTACGACCGGCTCGTTAGTTGGTTTATCGACCGAACGGTAGCTGAAGACCCGGTAGTGGTGCAGATTGGCTGCGGCCTCGACAGCCGTTTCCAACGCGTCGCCAACCACGACCAGGCAACCTTCTACGAACTCGACTTGCCCGAAGTGATCGAACTCCGTGAGAAGCTATTCCCCGCCTCGACAAATGATATCAACATCAAAGGCTCCATGCTCGAAATAGACTGGATGGATGCATTGAAGCAAAAGCATCCCCATAGCCGCTTCCTCTTCCTAGCCGAAGGCGTGATGATGTATTTCACCGAAGAGCAGGTCAGGTCGGTTATCCAAAACCTGGCTGGACGTTTCCCCGGTTGCGAGATCTATTTCGACTTCGTCAGCAAATGGGCGGCACGCAACTCCGATAAACACGAGTCAGTGAAACGTACGAAAGCCCGTTTCCATTTCGGGCTGAACGATCCGCACACTGTCGAACAATGGGTTCCGGGACTGAAACTGATCGAGCAGTTTTATTTCGTTAGCGAAGAGAAAAAACGCTGGGGGCTGCCCGGACTGATCATGTGGCTGATCCCCGCCCTCCATAAATCGTTCGGGATCGTAGGCTATAAAGCCAAATAAAGAAAAAACAATATGAAAGAGCAAAAGAAAAAAGGGTTATCGCGCCTGTTTGAGATCGCGGGCGAAAAGAAAGGACTATTGATCCTGGCTGGTTTCCTGTCGGCGTTAAGTGCCTGCTGTATGCTGGTTCCTTATCTGTCGGTTTACCAGGTACTGGATGAATTATTGAAAAATGCCGGGAACGTAACGGCTTCGGATAGCGGATACATGATCCACTGGGCATGGATCGCCTTTATCGGACTGGCAGCCGCCCTATTGTTACTCTACGGCGGACTGATGGCTTCGCATGTGGCAGCGTTCCGCATCCTCTACGGTTTGCGTGTCAGGCTATCGGAACATATCGGACGGCTGCCGTTGGGTTATCTGAACAGCACGTCGACCGGAGCGATCAAGAAAGCACTGGAGCAGAATGTGGAAAAGATAGAGAACTTTGTGGCGCATACCATCCCCGACCTGGTGAATGCGGCAACGACCGTTATCATTATGTTTGTCATCTTCTTCAGCCTGAACGGTTGGATGGCGGCAGTCTGCCTGCTGGCGATCGTGATCGGTATATCCGTCCAGTTCTCCATGATGTTCGGTAAGAAAGCGCAGGAGTTCTTCAAAATGTATTTCGATACATCGGAGCAGATGAGTGCCTCAGCCGTCCAGTATGTAAGGGGGATGCCCGTTGTGAAGATATTCGGGCAGACGGTGGAGTCGTTCCGCCAGTTCAGCAAATCGATCTACCGGTTTAAGGAATATGCACTGAATGTCTGCGATGCTTATCAACCAGGGATGGTGACGTTCATCGTACTATTGAACTCGATCGTTACCTTTATTATTCCCGTCGGCTTGTTACTATTGGACGGCCAGCCGGGAAATATCGCACTGGCAGCCGTCTATCTCTTCTTTATTGTATTAGGGCCGGGCGTTGCCTCCCCTTTTTATAGACTGACATTCCTGGCTTCGAACACGCGGGAGATAGACGAAGGTGTCAGCCGTATCGACGCTATCTTTGCCGAGAAGCCCGTACCGGAACCCGCCAACCCTCAACAGCCGAAGGGGCATGACATCTGTTTCGAAAACGTCAGCTTCTCCTACGAAAACACCCGGGAGAAGACCCGCACAGAAGCACTGAAACATATCAACTTCACCGCCCGTGCCGGTGAGATAACCGCCCTGGTCGGTCCTTCCGGCTCCGGCAAATCCACCATAGCCAACCTGATCCCCCGTTTCTGGGATGTTACCGAAGGGACGATCAGGATCGGCGGTGCAGATATCCGGAATATTCCTTCCGAACAGTTGTTGGATCAGGTCTCTTTCGTTTTCCAGGATACCTTCCTCTTCTTCGATACCTTGTACGAGAATATCCGTGTCGGTAAACCCGATGCCACCGAGGAACAGGTGATCGCCGCCGCCCGTGCTGCCCAGTGCGACGATTTCATCCGCCGGCTGCCGCAAGGGTATCAGACGCTGATCGGTGAAGGCGGCGTTTATCTCTCCGGGGGAGAAGCGCAACGGGTAGCCGTGGCACGTGCCATCCTGAAAAACTCCCCGATCCTGGTACTGGACGAAGCTACCGCATTTGCCGATCCGGAAAATGAATACAAGATGCAGCTCGCCATCCAGGAACTGATCAGGGAAAAGACAGTCATCATCATCGCTCACCGCCTGTCGTCGATCATTTCGGCGAACCAGATCATTGTTTTAAAAGAGGGAGAGATCGCCCAGCAAGGCATCCACAGCGAACTTTCGGTAAACGACGGACTCTATAAACAGATGTGGGATGCCTATACCGACGCTTTTCAATGGACATTAAAGAAATAAGGAGACAACAAGAATGAATGCACTTCAAAATATAACGATCGGCCATACCGAACGTCTCAGGAAACCGGTCGGATTCACCATCCTCGCCAACCTGGTCAATATCGTTCCTTTCATGCTTTCGATAGAGGCTGTGAACATCATCTTTAAAGCCTTCGACGGCAGTGGCAGCGGACTCGACACGACCCGCCTGTGGGTTATCTTCGGCATCCTTGTAGCTTATATGCTGGTGATGGCCGTTGCCGAACGCCAGTCGTACCGCCACAATTTCCGCGGTGCTTACGAAATGAGTGCCGACGGCCGGATACGGCTGGCAGAACATCTGCGCCGCTTGCCCTTAGGCTCCCTCTTCCGGCACGATCCGGGCGACCTTGCCAGCATGATGATCAGTGACTTTACATTGGCGGAGACCGGTATCTCCCACCATCTTCCCCAATTGATGGGTGCGTTGGTAATGCCCATACTCGCTTTCTTCGGGTTGCTGTGGATCGACTGGCGGATGTCGGTAGCCATGTTCATCGCCCTTCCGTTGGCGATCCTGGTTCTGACGGGAAGTACCCGGATACAATATAGCCTGAGCCGGAAACAGATCGAAGCCAAAGTGAATGCGGGTAGCCGCCTGGAAGAATACCTGCAAGGTATCCGCGTCATAAAAGCGTATAACCTGCTGGGTGGTAAATTCGAACGCCTGCAAAAAGCGTTTGCCGACCTGCGCCGGGCGAGTCTACGCCTGGAAGCGCTGATGGGACCGTTCATCCTGCTGTCTATCACCCTGGTGCGTGCCGGACTGACCTTGATGATCCTTTGCGGTGCCTATCTGTTGGTAGGCGGCCAACCCGACCTGCTTACTTTCGTCATGTTCCTGATCGTCGGCTCCCGCGTCTTCGACCCGCTGACCTCGGCGCTGACCAACTTCGCGGAGTTCCGCTATTTCTCCATCGCCGGAGGCCGTATCCTCAACCTGATGCGCGAACCGGAAATGGCAGGAAAAAAGGAAAGCCCGGAACATGGGGATATCACTTTCGAAAAGGTATCGTTCGGTTACGGTGAGAAAGAGATATTGCATGATGTATCGCTCACGTTGAAACAAGGTTCGCTGACCGCATTGGTCGGTCCGTCGGGAAGCGGCAAGAGCACACTGATGAAGTTATGCGCCCGTTTCTACGATCCGCAGAAAGGGAAAGTCTTGTTGAACGGGCAGGATATGAAAGAGTTGGAACCCGAGTCGCTGATGAAGCATATATCGATGGTCTTCCAGGATGTCTATCTGTTCCAGGACACGATCAAGAACAATATCCGTTTCGGTAAAAGCAATGCAACCGATGCCGAGATAGAAGCCGCTGCCCGCAAAGCCTGCTGCCACGATTTCATCATGCGTCTGCCGGGTGGTTACGATACGATGGTTGGCGAAGGTGGTTGCACACTGTCTGGTGGTGAAAAGCAACGCCTCTCCATCGCCCGCGCCATACTGAAAGAGGCTCCGGTCGTCCTGTTGGATGAAGCCACCGCCTCTCTCGATCCCGAAAACGAAGTGGAAGTACAGAAAGCCATCAACACCCTGATCGAAGGCCGCACAGTCATCGTCATCGCCCACCGCCTAAAGACAATCCGCAACGCCGACAAGATCATCGTACTGGAAGACGGCCATATCGCCGAACAAGGGACACATGACGAACTGCTTCGCAATCAGGGATTATATCATAAACTATGGTCGATACAGGAGAAGACGATCGGGTGGAAACTGTGATTATTTTCTGATATAAGCTTCTATAACATCAATAAACTCTACAGCTTGTGGGTACAGGTCGTCGATATCCACAACTGTATAGTTTATAACACAATGCCTTCCTTCATTACGTTATAATAGAAAAGAGAACGATTCTTTATCTCTTCCCATTTCTTCCGACTGACTACCATTGGATTAATCATCACCCCTGTATCTATCTCAACATCATAAAGCGGATAGGTTATTTCCCGTTCTTCCTTTGGAGTAAGTTTATCTTTATCAACGAGAATAAGCAAGTCAATATCGCTATCCGGTCGTGCATCTCCACGAGCCTGGCTCCCGTACAGTATAGCTGTAGAAGTCGGGGCTATACGGTGTACTATTTCCCGCAAAGTCTTTACTATTTCATTTCGTGTCATAACGGGATTCTTTTATGGGTTTATATTTGCAAATGTATACAAATAATCCGTTTACTACATTTTTTTGCCTAAGTTTGTTAGCGTATTTTTTCAAGAGATAGGACAGTAGGATGGAAATTGTAACTACTTCATATTTCTGATTTTATCAAACATAGTCCATAGTGAACTACGTTAATAATGGCTACAAATGTAGCAAAACCTTACAAACAGACATAACGTTATATATTATTTTTCATGGCTTGTTGCAAAATAGCATCAAGCCATGACTCTTTTCGGTCTAAATACAAAACTTCATTTGGTACCACCAAGGGATTTCTTCAATTCTCTTTCTAAGGGAGATATTGGTGATTTACGACTAAAAACAGGGGTATCCGCAGAAATAAAAGCTTTGATTTTTATAGGTATAACATAGTTCACTATGAACTAATTAAATCTGTATTAATCATGGCAACAACTGATCCCAAGATGCGTAGCATCACTGGCAATTTGGTAGCAAACATGCTGACAGAGCGTGAAGATGACTTCACATTCAATGTCACATACGTCGCCAACCGCACAATCGACGATTTGTGCAACATCGCTGCAAAAGGCAAAAGTAAGTTCTCCGCTTCCGAATTAAGAAGCGCTTACAACGATCTGATGGAAGTTGCGAAGGAAGAATTATACTCTGCTTCTACCGTAGAGTTCGGCTTCGCAAATAACTCTCTGGGAGTGGATGGTCCCTTCATCGGTCCCAAAGCGAAATTCGATCCGGAAAAGAACAATGTGACCCTTCGCTGTTCTCCCCGTGTCGAATTCAGGAAAGACCTTAAAGCCATCAGCGTAATCGTCGGTGAAGTGACAGAAGGTCTCCCTACCATCACCAAAGTAACCGACGTATTCACAGGCGAGGTAAACACAAAACTCACTCCGGGCAATACACTCAACGGCGAAGGTAAACGTATAAAGATCGTCGGAGCCGAAGGCAGTCCCGTCGGTTTCTTCTTCATCAAAGCAGCAGACGACACCGAAACAGCCGTCCCAATGACTTCCGTTTCACGCAACGATCCTTCTTTCTTCTCTTTTATCATTCCTACATTGGCCGACGGCACCTATTATCTGGAAGTCGCCACCCAATACGGAGGTAATCGCACAGTACTATTAAAAGAGGTTCGTCGCAATCGTTTCCCTTACCTGCTGACGGTAGGTGCCGGAAGCGATGATGATGACGATCGCCCCGTAATTGAATAAACTTTCTTGCGCAGTCGTTGCGCATTACCGTGCGCGATAGCTGCGCAAGGGTATGCGCGACCGATGCGCACCCTCGTGCGCAAAGCCTGCGCACATACATGTTCGACAAACAAAAATAAAGCAATATGAAAACAAGAATTACATTGATTACAAGCAGACTACTATACCTGCTTGCTTTTTTAACCATTTCCCATATAACGATAGCACAGGTAGACGTATGGGATGGACACACCGTTGCAGAACCTACCGGATGGGCAACAGGAAATACTACTGTCAACATCAGTTCGGCAGCAGAACTGGCTTGGGTGGCACAAATGGTCAACAACAGCGAACAAACCGGAACTACACCCAGCGATAAATGGTTTAAAGGCTGTACACTGACTCTTACGACCGATATTGATTTGGCAGGACACGAATGGACTCCGATCGGAATTGGTTCTGTGAGTGGTTATACTAGTTATATGGAAAAAAACTTTTTTGGTTCCTTCAATGGACAAAACCACATTGTATCGAATTTGAAAATAACGGGCGAATATCGATTTGCCGGTTTATTTGGCATTATAGGAGATCCGGGGTTTCCTTCCGGAAAAGAAACTGTCAAAGATTTACATGTCCGAAATGCCGATCTACAGATAACAAAACCCGAGGTATCAGATGAATATTATGAGTGGGGCGCCGGAACACTGGTTGGTTTGCAGTGTGGAACAATAGAAAGATGCAGTGCCACCGGAAAAATTGTAGGAGGAGATAATGGCTATTTCGGAGGATTAGTCGGAATGAATTACGGGGGGTATGGTACCTGTTCCATTATTTCAAACAGTTATGCATCTGTAGATGTGACAGGGGGAAATGGGAGTATTATTTCTAGTACTTATCCCTGTTACATAGGAGGATTTGTAGGAAATAACGGAACTACCTCAGGTGGTCACCCGATCATCTATAACTGTTATTCAACCGGTAATGTAAAAGGGGGAGATGATGCCTATATCGGAGGATTTATCGGACGTTGCGGTGGTTCAGACTATATTGAAGCAAACGATGTACATTCCTGCTATTCATTAGGAACTGTGGAAGGTGGTTCTAATTCCCACATAGGAGGATTTGCCGGTAATGCCGTTCCACGCTCTCCGTTGCTTAATTGTTATTGGAATAAAGATGCCTATACAAATGGAACCGGCAACGACGCCGAAAGGACAAGTGAAAATCTTTTAGCTCTCCCTCTCTCTTCTATGAAAAGCAGATTTCTAACCCAGATCATGAATGAAGGAGCTTTCAACTATTCGGGAAAAGCTGCTTCAAAAGTGACAAGATATGCCTGGGAACTGGCTCCCGGCAACGACTATCCGACATTGACTTCAACCCCGCTTGCCGCCGCACCGGGTACATCAGAAAGCGATCCCTTCCTAATAGCCAATTCAAGTGAATTGGAGTTTTTCGCAACCAGGGTAAATGCCGGAAACGATTTTGACGGCAAATATGTCAAACTAACTGCCGACATCGACCTGGAAAGTAAAGAATGGACAGCTATAGGAACAGGAAACGACCTTGACCTCAATCATTTAAAGCCTTTCAAAGGTACATTCGATGGAAATGGCTTTCAGATTCGAAATCTATATTTCGCTCGAACAGTCGGAGATGAAGAATTTGTTTATGCCGGTGTATTCGGTCGCGTAGAAGACGGAGCCATCCGAAATCTGGGAGTCGTAATTTCTGAAAAGGGATTAACCATAAGAAACATCAATTGTAGTGAAACACTAGGTCAATGCCTGGCGGGAGGTGTTGTTGCTTACTGCCTAAATTCCACCATAGAAAACTGCTATACCACAGGAGGTACTATAACAACTTCAGCATTACACTACGCCATATCCAGCGCTGGAGGTTTAGTCGCGTATGCAATTGATGCAACGATTAGAAATTGTTATTCGACAGTAGATATAAATAGTGGAAGCGATCCAATTAATGACCACCCAGCCGAAGCCTTTTCAGGAGGAATAGTCGGAAATATTTATAGTAATGATGCATCTACAACTATCAGTAATTGTTTTTCATCCGGAATGTTTAGTGCAAAAAACGGTTATTATACAGGAGGAGCCGGAGGTATCGTAGGTAATTCTTCTTCTTCATCGGCTGAAAAGACTTCATATATATCCAATTGTCTTGCTCTGAATTATAAACTGATTACACGGAATGGTAATGCTCAGCATACCGCAGGAAGAATACTCGGTTACAAAAGTACATCTGAATTTGCAGTTCCTCCTACTCTTTCAGGTAATCATGCCTATGATAACATCATTTGGGAGAATCTATCAGACGGCACATCAGACCCTATCTCAGATGTCGATGCGACGGATAAAAATGGTGCCGACTGGGATTGGAGAAACAGCGATCAGATACCCGCCGGCATATTCGATAACACAGCTATTTGGAAAAGCGGGACATTACCCATAATGCCCAAACTCTATACAACCGATGGTCGCCTAATGGCCAACCAGCCGGATGTGTCGATCCCTTATCCGCTGGAATTTACAACAACCACAAATGGTTCTGTACAGGAAAAGTATCGCAAGACGTATGCAGGTAAAGACACACGAGTAGAACTAATCATCACCCCGGAAACAGGCTTCGGATTGAAAAGTCTGACTTACCAACCGGAAGGAGAAGATGCTACTGCTATAGCAGAAAGTGACGGACACTATTACTTTACGATGCCGGGAAAAAAAGTAACAATTGCAGCCATATTTAGTGCCATATCATCCATAACGATAGCAAACGTTACAAATGGCGCCATCAGTATAGAAGGAGATAAAACAGAGGCGATAGAATATGAGAAAGTCATCTTCACAGTTACACCGGACAACGGTTACAAACTTGATGGAGAACCGACCGTTACGACAACCGGAAGTGGAAATGTAACGGTCAACAGCGAAGGCAACAACAAGTATTCTTTTGACATGCCAGCCGAAGCGGTTACAATTGCTGCCACATTCAGCAAAAACAACCCCGATCCGCAGCCACCTGTCGATCCCGACCCTGTACCACCGGTTTACTACACAGTCACTTTGCCACTCGTAGAAGGTGCCATCACCGACCCTGTTGCCGGAGAATACGATGTGGAAGCATGGAGTAACTTCCGTTTCTATCTCACGCTCGATAAGGAATACGACCAATCGGAACCCGTCATAACGACCGACCGCGGTGAAACCATCACGCCGCGCAGTAGCGACGGAGCTTATATCGTCAAATATGTCCGCAACGATGTGGAGATATTTATCGACGGCATCGTAAAGAACCCCGATCCCGTATCCAACGAAACGATAGCTACAGATGCCGTCAAGGTATGGGCAGCCAAAGGTTACCTGCATATCAGCAGCCCGACAACACAAACAGTACAGGTCTACAACCTGACAGGCTCACTGGTTAAACAGGCAGACATTCCTGTAGGCAATACCCGATGGGCATTACCGGCAAGTATCTATATCGTACAGATCGGTTCCGCACGATACAAAGTAATCTTATAAGAAAACCGATATGACGAAAACAGAATTGGTACAAAGAATTGCCGAAGATACCGGACAAAAAGCGACACAGGTAAAAAGAACTGTCGAAGCATTACTCGGTATCGTCTCCGATACGCTGAACGAAGGCTCTGAAATCCGCTTTCATAACTTCGGGGCACTACACCCCTGGATACAGATTGAACGTATGGCACGCAACCCCAAGACAGGTGTTGCAGTCAAGATCCCTCGTCGCGTATCAGTGAAATTCCGGCCCGGAACAAAACTGTTGAAGGTTCTGAACAAATAGGATACCGACAATCACGGCCCCAGTCAGAAACCGAACCCGCCGTGATCGTCTTCCTCTTTTTCCTGTTCTTTGCCCGTTAAATAGATGAAATCGTTCCCGCTCTGAATAATATCGGAGGCGGGAACTTTTTCTTTTAGCTTCTCCACCTCTTTTGCTTCCTTCACACAGACCCAGGCGCGATAGCTTTTCGAGGGCTTATCGGCTATAAACCAGACACCGGTATAGGAAATACCTTCCAGATAATGCATCAGCGAAGTACTGACGCCGGATATGCCTATCGGTCCGCGCAGGAATTTCAGTTTGCCGGAATAAGGGGATATCTCTTGCAACAGCGCCGGTATCGTCGGGTTACCTTTCCCGTCCATCGGAAGATACTGCCGGATCAACTCGTCCACCTTGCTCTTTGCCGCAGCCGAGCCGGAAGGGAACACCACCGATACGTATTTATCGCCAGCCACAGCCTGCAACTGGTAAGGCGACAGGCAATCGATGCAATCTAGCGTATCCGCCCGCTGGCAGCGGAACACATGGAGCGAATAAATACCGAAAGCATCCTCGGGTGTCGGCATCTCATAGATCTCGATCGTATATTCCTGCCCCTCGTAAACGACATCGCGGGCTGTCAGCTTACTGACACCGTATTCGAGGAACTGCTCCGCTCCTCCATTCATAAAACCGTAGAGTCCCGAGCCTGTAAACACCCGTTCCCTTTTCACTTCAACCTCCTGTGCAACCAAAAAGGCGGGAATCAACAGCTGGAAACCTGCCCATTGTATAAAATGTTTCATGCCTGCAACGTTGTTTCTATCAGTTCGATTTTATCCTTATCGGCCACACCGAGTTGAAACTCCTGCGCCATATCCATAAAGGTACGTGCTCTGGCTTTCTCTTCTTCCTGCAGCCCCTCTTCGATACGTTTGGCAATCACTATATCGTAACTGATACGGTCGACTGCCACCGCGTCGCTTCCCGCCAGGATGGTATTATAATGGCAGATAAATTGCGGATTGGCAGCCGGTCCGCCGTCAAAGCAACCGATCATTCCATCGACAATATTCAACACCACCTTATCCCGTAACGGAGGGAACGCACAAACCGAAGCACAGGTATCATGCCACATCGGGCCGTGTAACCGGGCTGTATTCGTAATAGAACCGAAAGCCAGGTTCTTCATGCAGCAGGTGATCGTCGTTCCGGCATTCTTCAAAACGGGGACGTTGATAATCTTCGTCACCATCTCCGTACATATCTTCGTGAAATAAGAGTTCTTTCCGCCATTGATCATGAAAGGCATGGTGTAAGCGTCATATTCTCCTTCGATGTCGACAGAAAAGTACTGCTCCTTATCGATCCGCTCTTCGCCGTAGAACTTACCTTCGGCATTAATGTAACTGCCGTTCTCATCGGGGTATTCCGTACCGATGATCTTTATATCCGGATAGTTCTCAGCGGTAAAACCCGACTCTTTCAAATCCGCTTCACGCCGGTCCCAGATAATAATATTCTTTCGGGGAATGCCGGCTTCTTCCAGCTGGTTGATAATGGATTGCGTCAAAGCATGCGAAGTAGATAACAGCTTACCGGCAATCGGGTTTACTTTCAGCCCAATCACATCGTCGGGATCGACAAACTGCAACCACGCCTCTTTCAGGTTGCTTTTTCCTGTCAGATTCAACATACTGTTCCGGAGCATTTCATAGGCGATTCCTTCGGAAGGCTGTCCGTCGACAATACAGCCGGAATGGGTTGTACGGGCTACTTTACCGGGATATTTACCCGGCATGGAATGTTCGTTCCGGGGGATGGCCAGGGCATCCTTTATATTGGTTGCCGGCTTCTCTTTATCTGCGTGCACCGCTGGAGCAGCTTTTACGATGGGAGAAAAAGCAACGCTTGCTCCACCGAGGGCCAGCGAACGGAAAAAGTTTCTTCTTTTCATGGTATTACTGATTAAGTCTTCAGGCTGCTAAGATATTAAAATCCTGTGGGGCTTCCGTCTTTTTTTCCGGTTATTTCCTGTACTTTTGCGACACAATTCGAGAACTCAATAAATATGCTGGAAAAAGGATTACAACACACAAGCAGTACCGTAGTCAGTGCCGCTAACTCAGCCCGTACCATGGGATCGGGCGACCTGGATGTATTCGCCACACCGTCGATGGTGGCTTTAATGGAAAACGCAGCCATGCTGGCTGTTGCCTCCGAACTGTCGGAAGGCTCGACAACCGTAGGTGCACAGATGAACACCTCACATATCAAACCGTCCCCGCTGGGAGAAACAATTTCCGCCACGGCAACCTTACAGGAAGCGGATGGCCGTAAACTCACTTTCAGCGTTGTGGCACAAGACTCCAAAGGGACGATCGGCGAAGGAACGCATATCCGTTTCATCGTAGACAAAAAGAAGTTCCTCTCCAGGATCTACCCTACCAACAAATAGGTATTTCACGGGCACAGAATGCCCATTTATGGTGATTTCACGTTCTCCGATCTCTTTCTATATTTGTTCCGTCTTAAAAATGAACAAACAATGAAAATAGAAAAGATTACAGGACGTGAAATCCTCGACTCAAGAGGTAACCCTACCGTAGAAGTAGATGTATTATTGGAATCAGGTGTAACAGGCAGAGCTTCTGTCCCCTCCGGCGCATCGACCGGCGAACACGAAGCACTGGAACTGCGCGACGGTGACAAGAAACGCTATTGCGGTAAAGGTGTACTGAAAGCTGTTGAAAACGTAAACAAGATAATCGCTCCTGCCCTGAAAGGCATGTCAGCATTGGATCAGGTAGGTATCGACCAGGCCATGCTCGAACTGGACGGAACGAAGACCAAATCAAACCTCGGTGCAAACGCCATCCTCGGTGTTTCCCTTGCAGTTGCCAAGGCTGCTGCCAACTATCTGGATATTCCTTTATATAGATATATCGGCGGGACAAACACATACGTGATGCCGGTTCCGATGATGAACATCATCAACGGCGGTTCACACAGTGACGCTCCGATCGCTTTCCAGGAATTTATGATCCGCCCGGTAGGTGCTCCTTCATTCAAGGAAGGTCTGCGTATGGGTGCCGAAGTATTCCACGCATTGAAGAAAGTACTGCATGACCGTGGCCTGAGCACTGCCGTAGGTGACGAAGGTGGTTTCGCTCCTGCTCTGGAAGGAACGGAAGATGCTTTGAACTCGATCCTTGCCGCTATCAAGGCTGCCGGATACGAACCAGGCAAAGACATCATGATCGGTATGGACTGCGCTTCTTCTGAGTTCTACAAAGACGGTATCTACGACTATACGAAGTTCGAAGGTGACAAAGGCGTAAAACGTACTTCCGACGAACAGGTAGACTACCTGGAAAAACTGATCAACGAATACCCGATCGACTCTATCGAAGACGGTATGAACGAAAACGACTGGGAAGGCTGGAAGAAGCTGACCGACCGTATCGGTAACCGTTGCCAGCTGGTGGGTGACGACTTGTTCGTTACAAACGTCGACTTCCTGTCGAAAGGTATTCAGGAAGGTTGTGCCAACTCGATCCTGATCAAAGTAAACCAAATCGGTTCATTGACTGAAACACTGAATGCTATCGAGATGGCTCACCGTCATGGCTACACGACCGTCACTTCTCACCGCTCCGGCGAAACAGAAGATGCAACGATCGCCGACATCGCCGTTGCTACCAACAGCGGACAGATCAAGACCGGTTCACTGAGCCGTTCAGACCGTATGGCTAAATACAACCAGTTGCTCCGTATCGAAGAAGAATTGGGCAACAAAGCGGTATACGGCTACAAAAGATTGAAATAATCTCACAAAACAAATCATAATCGCTAATTTGCAAGCTAAAAGCTAATTTTTAGATAAAAGCTTCCCCGTGAGGAGAGGCTTTTACCTTTTTATAGGTAATGGAAGCCTTCAATTTACCCTCTTATGGCGATTGCACATATTCCAGAGAATAATGACCTTTGACAACAGTAAAACAGAACATCTCATTTATCCATTATGACAATAATAAATAAGACATTCAACGGTCAGCTCTCCTTCTGCAAGTGTTGTAACACTTATAGCCTGGAGTTCGGTAACTTCTTCTTTTGCTTTACGGAAGCAGGCTTCCAGGGTTTCCGCAAGTACATAAACAGCATCGACGGTGACCTGTCGGAACAACGTAACCAACATTTCGCCTCCAACCGCAAGATATGTATCAAAGTACAATCCGAAAGCATTTACTTTTGCCTCAACAAAATGGAATTGGAAGAACTGAAAGAACTTCTCTCCGCCAAAAGAAACGGAAAGAAGTCCCCTTATCTGGCACAGAACTATTCGTTGAATTGAAGTCTCCTTTCAAACAAAAGCATAGTACCCATCAATAGGTATTTAATATAGATTTAATATCCCACCTATCTGACAATACAATAAAATGCCCTATATTTGCAAAAGGTGATGGAGAAGTATAGGAAATATTTGCGAATTGCACTCCCGGCATTATTCATTGCATATCTGGGATGTTTGATAGCCTTTACCCACGTTCATATCGTGAATGGGGTAACGATCGTCCATTCGCACCCTTACCACAAGACAGACGACGGACGTCCGGACCATGAACATGGTTATGCGGAGTTCCAGTTACTTCATCAACTATCGACTATTCAGATTAGCGGTGCTGCATTTGTCTCTTTATTGCTTGCCGCTTTCCTTACTGCATTATTCAGATTATCCTGCAATCCGGTCTACCCGGATTATCTGGTTCCCATACAAGGAGAACCGTCTCTTCGCGCCCCTCCTGTAGCCTGATAAATATGCACCCATGCTATTTGCCAACTTTTTTCATCACGTTGGCAAAGTTGTGCCACGCCTATGGCAAAGTTATGCCATGCCTGTGACAGAGTTGTGCCATGCCTTTGGCAGAACTATGCCATGCTTGTGGCAAATTCTTCAATTGGGAAGAAGAATCCCGGAAAGTACCGGGCATTCAATTATTGTATTACCTATTTATCAGATTAAATCAATATGAATAAGATTATAACACTTATACTATGCCTTTGCTGTACCCTTACGGTTGCATGGGCCACAGAAGAAGAGAAAATGAACGTATCGGATGCAAACGTATTCGGGCATGTATTGGATAAAGAAACCGGTGAGCATCTGCCATTTATCACCGTTATACTAAAAGGAACAACCATCGGAACGACAACCGACAACTCCGGTCATTATTTCCTGAAGAACCTGCCGGAAGGGAAGTTCACCCTCGAATTTAAATATCTCGGTTACAAGACTGTCACCCGGGATGTGAAACTGGAGAAAGGGAAAACACAGGAAGTCAATGTAGAGATGGAAGAAGATCGCATCGCCCTGGACGGTGTAGTCGTTTCGGCTAACCGAAGTGAGACATCGCGCCGCCTGGCTCCTACGCTGGTAAATGTGATCGACTCGAAAGTCTTTAATACGACCAGTGCGGTTAACCTGGCGCAAGGACTGAACTTCCAACCGGGTGTACGTGTAGAGACGAATTGTCAGAATTGCGGTTTCCAGCAGGTACGTATCAATGGGTTGGACGGACCTTATACGCAGATACTGATCGACTCGCGCCCCATATTCAGTGCACTTTCGGGTGTTTACGGGCTGGAACAGATTCCGGCAAATATGATCGACCGTGTGGAAGTGATGCGTGGAGGAGGTTCGGCATTGTTCGGTTCTTCTGCCATTGCTGGGACGATCAATATCATTACCAAGGAGCCGCTGCGCAACTCGGGCGAACTGACACATACCCTGTCTTCTATCGAGGGAAGTTCTTCCTTTGATAATAATACGACGCTGAATGCTTCATTGGTAACAGAAAACGGGAAAGCCGGCATGTATATCTTCGGACAGAACCGCCACCGTTCGGGTTACGACTATGATAATGATGGATATACCGAACTACCCAAGCTGAAAAATCAGACGGTAGGTTTCCGCTCCTATCTGAAAACAAGCACGTACAGCAAGCTGACGTTCGAATATCATCACATGAACGAATACCGTCGTGGCGGTAACCTGTTGGATCGCCCCCCTCATGAAGCGGATATTGCCGAACAGTTGGAGCACTCCATCGACGGCGGTGGATTGAAGTTCGATCTTTTCTCATCCGATTACAAACATAAACTCAGCGTCTTCACCTCGGCTCAGAACACCGACCGTGACAGCTATTACGGTACCGGACAAGACCCGAATGCGTACGGTAAGACAACCGACCTGACCTTTATGGCCGGTACACAATATTCGTACAGCTTCGACCAGTTCCTCTTTATGCCGTCAGACCTGACCGCCGGACTGGAATACAACTACGACCATCTGAAAGACGAAATGATCGGTTATAACCGCTACACCAACCAAAAGGTCCATATCGAAAGCCTTTTCCTGCAGAACGAATGGAAAAACAAACGGTGGAGCTTCTTGGTCGGAGCGCGTATGGACAAGCACAACATGATAGACAATGTGGTATTCAGTCCCCGTGCCAACGTTCGTTTCAACCCGACAGAGGATATCAATATACGCGCCAGCTACTCCAGTGGCTTCCGTGCTCCGCAGGCTTTCGACGAAGACATGCATATCTCTGCCGTCGGCGGTGAGATAGCAATGATACGACGGGCGAAAGACCTGAAAGAAGAGAAATCGCAGAGCCTCAGCACATCGGTCGACTTTTATCATCGTTTTAAGAACGGTATCCAGGTCAACTTCCTGGTGGAAGGTTTTTATACAAGTCTAAACGATGTATTTGTACTGGAAGAAATCGGGAAAGACGAGCAGGGCAATATCATCAAAGAACGCCGTAACGGTTCGGGAGCAAAAGTGATGGGACTGACCCTGGAAGGGAAAAGCGTCCTTTCTTCCTGGTTATCTTTACAGGCAGGAGCCACCTTGCAGCGCAGCCGTTATAACGAACCGGAGAAATGGAGTGAAAACGAGAACGTGCCGACTGAAAAGAAGATGTTCCGTACACCCAATACATACGGTTACTTTACCGCGACACTCACTCCGTTGAAACATTTCACAGCGTCCTTGTCCGGAACTTACACCGGCAGCATGTTGGTGCAGCATCTGGCGGGTTATATCCCTATGGATAAGGCAGTCAATACACCGGACTTCTTCGACATGAACATCAAACTGGCGTATGACTTCCATATCTACAAAGATATCACCCTGGAAGTAAATGCCGGCGTACAGAACATCTTCGAAGCCTACCAGTCCGACTTCGACCAGGGTCCGAACCGTGACTCTGCCTACATCTACGGACCGGCAACGCCGAGAAGCTATTTCGCCGGTATCAAGATATCTTACTAAGATACTTTTTACGACAAAGGGTCTTTGCCTTACCACGCAAAGACCCTTTGCACGTTCAGGCAACGACCTCTTACGTGGTAAGAAAAACCCCGCTATCCAGACAGGATAACGGGGAAAATAAACAACTTTAGGGAAAACTTTAAACAACCATATCGATCAGGCAGACGTTAGCCGCTGCTTTTTCCTTGTGCAGAAACGTTCGCATTGCATACAGATATCATACCCAAGCAAAGCTCCAAGAATAAAATCCTCCTCCGGCGTAAGTAAGTTCAACGGACGGGTCACCAATAAACGAATAGCTTCTATGCATTCAGGCCTTCCAAAATAAATATTGACACTTCTCTCTCCTGCATCCTGCTTTACATAACAAATCTGTTGACTTTCCAAGCGGTCCGTAACGACTTGCTCATACGATTTATTGATCGTACATAAAACCATACTCCGTATCCCTTTCTTATATTCATAGATATGATTAAGAAAGACTTTCACTTCTCCGGGTATCCTGTTCCTGGTTGTTACCATCTTACCTGCTGATATTATCTTAAAAACTACAATTCGAAAATGCTTATTCCAGACCTTCCTGTTTTAACGTTTCGATCCACTGGTCGATACGCGGGTTGGTCTGATCGTCTTCATTCAATTCATCCAAAGGAAGTCCGATGAATTTACCGTCAACAACAGCCGTCGAGTCATCATACGAATAGCCATCTGTCGGTACTGATCCGATAAACGTACATCCTGTACCCTGAAGATCCGTATAGATTGTTCCGATCGCGTCACAGAACGTGTCGCTGAAAGAGGAAGAGTCGCCGCAACCGAAAATAGCAACGAGCTTACCGGATAAATCCAGCTTCTTTACTTTGGCAAGAAAATCGTACCAGTCATCCTGCAAATCGCCTGCTCCCCAGGTTGAGCTACCCAAAATCAATGCTTCATAATTACCCAGATCCGAAGGAGAAGCCTTCGCCACATCATACAGGTTAGAAGCATCCACACCTAACTTGGTTGCTATACGTTTTGCAATATCCTCTGTCGTTCCGGTTGACGAACCGTAAAAAATACCTATTGTCTTCATCTGTTTTATAATTTAATTGATGAAGACAAAGGTCAGATATCCCGGTTACAAAGGCAATACCTATAAATATGTATTTTGCAGGCTGAAAATACCTACTGACTAATCGGCAACACGTCCTACCGACTTAATATTCTTGATTTTGGAGAGTGTCACGCACATCTTCTGAATGTCTTCCACATCATGCACTTTCATCTTGATCCGGCCTTCGAACACACCGTCTTTCGCTTCGATCAACAGGCGCATAATGTTCACATTGAAATCATCGGCAATCGTCTTGGTGATCGTATTCAACACTCCGATCGAGTCGATACCTTTCACTTCCAGCGTAGCTTCGAAAGAGGCATTCTTATGACTGCTCCACTCGGTATTCAGGATACGTTCGCCGAAACTACTCTTCAAACGCATGGCAATCGGGCAGGAACGTTTATGAACCACCACATTTCCATCGTCGTTGATAAAACCTAACGCATCATCGCCCGGAATCGGTTTACAGCATTCGGCAATCACATAATTGCGTTCGAATGCTTCTTCACGAAGGATATAAGGTTTCGATTTATCATATTTTGTCTTAGGCTTCTCTTCCGTCTTCTCCTCTACCGTTTTTTTAGAGCCGACACCTAACGCTTGTTTTACGTATTTAAACAAGAGGTTATCCGTCTTTTCTTTCAGCAGCTTCTTGATATTCTCAGGAAGTACCACATCTCCTTTTTCCACGGCATAATAGAACTCTTCACGCTTGGAGAAACCGAAATACATACATAGCTTATCCAGATTGGACGTACTTGCTTCCATCTCCGAACGTTTGAATGCAGAGATCACTTTCTCTTCTCCCAGCTTAGCCGCATCTTTGCGGGCACGTTTCAATACGGCATCGATCTTGGCTCTCGCCTTTGCCGTCGTGACAAAGTTTAGCCACTCCGCCTGCGGTTCCTGCGAACGGGAAGTCAGGATCTCAACCTGGTCACCACTTGCCAACGGATGACTGAGAGGAACCAGACGATGATTAACCTTTGCTCCGATACATTTATTTCCGATATTGGTGTGCAGGGCATAAGCAAAGTCAAGCGCTGTGGCTCCCTGCGGAAGTGTCTTGATATCTCCTTTCGGAGTAAATACAAATATTTCGGATGTGAACAGATTCAGTTTGATCGTATCCAGGAAGTCGAGTGCATTCGGGTCCGGACTTTCCAGGATTTCCGTAATGGTCTGCAGCCATTTGTCCAGCTCCGTATCTTCTTCTACATTATGTTCCTTATATTTCCAGTGAGCAGCAAACCCTTTCTCGGCAATATCGTCCATACGACGACTGCGGATCTGTATTTCCACCCATTGTCCGTCAGGCCCCATGACGGTAAGATGCAATGCCTGATAACCGTTTGCTTTCGGACGGCTCACCCAGTCGCGGATACGGTCCGGACGGATACGGTAGATATCCGTAATAGCAGAATAGATATCCCAGCACATATTCTTTTCATCCACACCCGGCAGCGGATCGAAGATGATACGGACAGCATACAGGTCATAAATATCTTCAAAAGTAATCCCTTTGCTTTCCATCTTGTTCCAGATGGAATAAGCGGACTTGACACGGGCTTTCATTTCATAATGCAGCCCCATTTCTTTCAGCTTCTCATCGACAGGAACGGCGAAATGTTCGAAAAGCTTATTACGGCTTTCTTCCGTCGCCTTTAGCTTTTGCTCGATGAAATCATATTCATGGGGATGTTCATATTTAAAACTCAGGTCTTCCAGTTCTGTCTTGATCGTGAAAAGGCCCAGACGATGTGCCAGTGGAGCGTAAAGATAAAGGGTTTCACCGGCAATCTTAAATTGTTTGGCGGGAAGCATCGAACCCAGGGTTCGCATATTATGCAGACGGTCGGCAATCTTAATCAGGATCACCCGGATATCGTCACTCATGGTAAGCAACAATTTGCGGAAGTTCTCCGCCTGTGCCGAAGCCTGTTCACCGAAGATACCTCCGGAGATCTTGGTCAGTCCGTCCACAATCTGCGCGATCTTCGGACCGAACATATCGCTGATATCCTGTACGGTGTATTCCGTATCCTCCACCACATCGTGGAGCAATGCCGAACAGATAGAGGTAGAACCCAATCCCATCTCACGGCAAACGATACGTGCCACAGCGATAGGGTGCATGATATAGGGTTCACCGGAACGACGTTTCACGCCCGCATGTGCCTGATTGGCAAAGTTAAACGCTTTCGTTATGCGTTCCACTTTTCTCCGGTGATTCGATTTCAGATAGTCCTCCAGCAACTCGTTAAAACCGTCCTGGATCATCTTTTCATCCGCCAACATAGCCGGTGTCATTTCACCTGCATCCTTTGTGTCTTTTGTGTCTATCGCATCGTTCATGGTTACAGCCTCTTCTTTTTATATATAACGTCTGTACCCACAAATATACAAATATTCATGAAACATCAGCACGGAAGCCAAGAAAATAGCACGTTTTATCCCACAGGAATTTTCAGAACCTGTCCCGGACGAATATTAGCATTCGACAAACCGTTCGCCTTTTGTATCAAAGCAGCCGATACACCGGGATACTTTTTAGAGATCGTATACAACGAATCTCCCGATTTGACCTTATAAGAGACAAAGCCATTACTTTGTTTCTCAACAATTTCAGACGGTGAAGTTCTTTTCGGTACAGTTTTCGATTTCGTAGCGGAAGCGAAAGCCACTCCCCCGTTATCCACGTATAAGGTCAAGCGACGACCGCTAGCCAGTCGATTCGACTTCAAACCGTTCCACTGGCGAACTTCTTTCGGAGTAACCCCGTAGCGATCGGATATCGTATAGATGTTTTCACCGGAAGCCACGCGATGGGTAATCTTTTCACGGTTGGACGATTTACCTTCGTCCGCACCGTTCGGATTATAGGCGAGACAATTTTCCAGCAAATCTTCCGCACGATGCGTATAGATCGTATCTTCTTTATCGATAAAGGCATAGGTCTGATTCACAGGCAGTTTCAATACGCAAGGTGCTGCATTTCCGGGAATAATATCGCGTTTATATTGCGGATTCAAGGCACGCACCTGTTCCAAGTCCATCTGCAAAACCTCTGCCACCTGCTCCAGGTGCAGGGGCTTTGTAACCACAACCGTATCGGTAGCCAACGGCATACTGGTCTGCATCGGACAAATATTGTGATCACAATAAAAGTTCATGATATAATTAGCCGCGATGAACAACGGAACGTACGACCGGGTTTCTTTAGGCAGATAAGGGAATATCTCCCAAAAATCCGTCTTCCCTCCCGAACGGCGGATCGCTTTATTTACATTCCCCGGACCGCAGTTATAAGAAGCCAGCACAAGATTCCAGTCCCCATAGATGGCATACATATCTTTAAAATAACGGCAGGCTGCATGCGTAGCCTTTACCGGATCACGACGTTCGTCGACAAGGCTGTTGATCTCCAAACCGTAAATCTTTCCTGTCGGAAGCATGAACTGCCACAAGCCGCAGGCTCCTACACGGGACAGCGCAACAGGGTTCAACGCACTTTCCACCACAGCCAGATATTTCAGTTCGATAGGCAGGTCGTGTTCGTCGAGCACCTGCTCGATAATCGGGAAATAAAAATCCGCCATACCCAGCATATAGCGTACGAGGTTACGGCGGCGGTCGGCATATAAATCGATACAATCGCGTACTACCTTATTATAAGGTAAAGAAATAACACGCGGCAAGCTTTCCAGACGTTCCCGGTAGACGGAGTCAGGAAACCACACATTCGCTGCGTCATCATGACAATATTCATCCCGCTTGGAGAAGTATTGCACATGCCAGGAACGAAGCAGACTGTCCACATCTGCATCCAGACTTTCGGGTATCAGCCCCACATCGACAGACAGAGAGTCGGCAGAGAGGTCCGAATACCGAGGTTCTTCATTTTCAGTTATTGTTTCCTGTGCACCGGCAACAGTAACGAAACAGCAGAAACAGAGTAATGATAATAAATATTTCATGTGTTATTAGAATTTTATACTGCAATTCAGGCCATATATACGCTCACTGAAACTGGTCTTAGGCATCACCATCGGCTCCAGCCGCATACTCAGGTCGGGCGATATATCAAAGTCGAACAACTGAGCATCCACATAAGCATCGATCATGCAGATCGCATAAACGCCCGCCGTGATAATGATACTCAAATCCCTGTAACGACGGAAATAATCCTTACGGCGCTTGATGTTATCCTGCCACCGTGTGTCTGTAATGAACTTTTCGGGTTCATATCCATTCTTCTTGGCAATATCCTGCCAGGAATTACTCCATTTATCAGGATTATCCGGGTTATTCTTCACATCATACATCAAATCAAAATAAGCCGTCGAATAATCCTTATAGTTCTTATTGTTCCAGGTTATCGCATAGATACATCCCATAAAACCGCCGTAAACAATAGGCAGTTTCCAGTATGCCCTGTTATAGATCTGTCCCAGACCCGGCAAAATAGCCGAAAAGATAACCGCCTTTGTCGGATTAGGTTTGAACGGCTTCATATCGACAGCCTTCACCTTGACCTGGCTGGCAGAGTCGGCGGACTGAAGTACAGCCTGTACCGTAGAATCCGGCGATTCGACAATAACCGTATCGGCATCCAGTATAACACCTTGTGCTTTCGTATACAAGGAGATACCTGCCAGCATCACCAGTAAGCACAGTATCCTGCTTATTTTTAATTTCATCCTCACGAATCTACCGTCCACTTATTTCAATTTATCCAACAGACCGATCAGTCTTTCCAATTCTTCTTCCGAGGTAAAAGGGATTGTGATGCGTCCTTTTCCCTTCTCGTTGCATGCCAGTTGTACCTTCGTATTAAAGAACCGTGACAAATGGTCTTTCAGCAGATTGAACTCTTCGGGAAGCATCTGCTTGCGTCCGGCTGTTTTCTCCTTCTTCTCTGGAGTAACCGCCTCGGCTCCGTTGCGTACGATCTCTTCCACATTACGTACGGAAAGACCGTCTGATAATATCTGTTCATACAATGCCAGCTGCACTTCCGGATCTTCCACCGGCAGCAAGGCACGTGCATGTCCCATATCTATTTTCTTATCTTTCAACCCCATCTGTATCTCAGCCGGCAACTTCAGCAGACGCAGGTAATTGGCGATAGTCGCCCGTTTCTTTCCTACCCGTTCGCTGAGTTTCTCCTGGGTCAGACCGTAACTATCTATCAGCTTCTGATAAGCCAGTGCAATTTCTATCGAGTTAAGGTCTTCGCGCTGTATATTCTCGATCAGCGCCATTTCGACTACATTCTCGTCGGCGGCTGTCTTGATGTAGGCAGGGATTTGTTCCAGTCCAGCCATCAGGGAGGCGCGGTAACGACGTTCACCGGAGATGATCATGTACTTTTCCGTACCGATCTCTTTCAGGGTTATCGGTTGAATAACACCCAGTGAACGGATAGAAGTCGCCAGTTCCTCCAAAGCCTCTTCCTCAAATATAGAACGGGGTTGATCCGGATTGGGTTGGATCTTACTCAGTTCTATCTCGCTGATAGAAGACGAACCACCCGTCTTCAGGTCGTCCATCGTGATTAAAGCATCCAGTCCGCGGCCAAGTGCCGATCTTTTCATTACTGCCATAATATTAATTGACAATTGATAATTAACAATTGACAATTGATAAGGAGCATTGAATTGTCCATTGTCAATTGTCAATTGTCAATTTATTATTATTTGTTTTTATCTATCAATTCTTGTGCTAACTGCATATGATTAAGCGCTCCTTTCGATTCGGCATCGTAAAGAATTACGGGTTTGCCATAACTGGAGGCTTCGCTCAGCTTCACATTACGCTGAATAACGGTTGTAAAAACGAGATCGCGGAACGGACGTTTCACCTCTTCATATATCTGGTTAGCCAGGCGAAGACGCGAATCGTACATCGTCAGCAGGAATCCCTCAATTTCCAAAGCCGGATTCAGCTTCGACTTAATAATCTTTATCGTATTCAACAGTTTACTGATACCTTCCAGCGCAAAATACTCGCATTGAACGGGGATGATGACTGAATCGGCTGCAGTAAGGGCATTCACAGTGATCAGCCCCAGAGAGGGAGAACAGTCAATCAGGATAAAATCGTACATATCCTTCAGGGGGACGAGAATCTGTTTCAGGATTTGTTCCCTGTTCTCCATGTTCAGCATTTCAATCTCCGCGCCCACCAGGTCGATGTGCGACGGGATAATATTCAGCCCTTCCACCTCGGTAGGGATAATGGCTCCTTTCGAATCGTCTCCATTCACCAGGCATTCATAGATGGACAGTTCGACATTGCGAATATCCACGCCCAGTCCTGAAGAGGCATTTGCCTGCGGATCCGCATCAACAACAAGCACTTTCTTTTCGAGTGCAGCGAGGGATGCAGCCAGATTAATCGTGGTCGTCGTCTTACCAACCCCACCTTTCTGATTTGCTAAAGCGATAATCTTTCCCATACTTCGTCTATTAATTCAGCGGCAAAACTAAACATTAAAAACCTAACGAAATCAGGTTTAAGCAAAACAATGCTCGTTTTGTTGAAAAGTCGCCCTAACTGTTGATAACTTGCAAATATAAACAGAATATTTAATAACTTGTTCCAAATGAGGAATATGCATATACTTTTTTGGAAATGATAACTAAGTTTTAAAAAAACGAAGCCCGTCCGGTATATTCCGGACGGGCTTGTTTTTTATCTGTTTTCTTCCTTCGCAGGAATACTTGACAGAAGAACTTTATTTTATTACTTAATATGTATCACTCCACTTGTTCCGCCATCACGGCTTACTGAATGGCTCTCCCGAAGGAGAACCATTGCGCGGGTGATAAATTTTTGATTATAAATTTCTTTTATAAATAGTCGTTATTACTTAACGATTGCTTTTACTGCAGCTTCACCTTCAACAGCTACTACTACGATACCTGCCGGAACAGCGATTGTAGCTTCGCTAGAAGTGATTACAGTGTTAGCAACTGTCTGACCAAGTACATTGCTGATAGCAACTGTCTTACCTTCAGCTCCCTTGATAACAACAGCACCGTTAGTAGCGACTACAGAGATAGAAGATACTTCAGGAGCTTCTTCGTTAGCTGTCGGGTTACCTTCGAAACCTTCTTCGATTCTAAACAAGTCACCCTTATTATAACCATCTTCTACAACTACAGTACCATTGATCCATTTCAAGTAACCTTCGTTATTAGAAGCGACCTTAGAATCATCTTTTACAGCTTGTTCAGGATTATAAGCTTTCCACATATTCTGAATTTTGAATGTACCTTCAGCAGCATCTTCATAACGGAATGCAAACTTAGCTACATTGAAATCAGGAGTACCCAGTTCTACTTTTACAGTATCATCATTTGTGAACAAGAACAATGTATCCTTGATGTGCATACCCGGTACGAATGACAACTTAGCACGTTGTTCACCAGCTTCATTTGTATTTACATACGGATTTGTATGTAAGTGAGTTGCGCCATAGATATTAGCAGTATCAATCAAGTTCACCAAGAAACGACCTTTTACAACCGGAGTCTTTTCTGCATGAGGACATACACCATGTTCTTTAATCCATTCAGGATCGTTGTGTTTTGGATCATCCGGACAATAAGTCTTAACGCTGTTATCTACATTTACAGCCAACAGATACTGCCAGCAAGTATTATTTTCACGATTTACATAAGCAGTATCTACAAAGATAGCCGGATTCAATTTGAACTGAGGATCATAAACATTATCAATGTTCAAGAAACTCAAAGTGTCGTTTTCAACAATAGACTTGCTATCTCCCTTTTCGTAAAGAGCTTGATTTGCATTTTCATCACGATACAATTTAATAGTATCACCCCAAGCCAAAACATCACCATTTACCAAGTGATATTCAGGATCATCAGAAGGCTGTACCAACATCAAAGAGTTGTTATCCTTTGCGTACATAGCCATTTCTTCCCAAGAACCATTTTCCAAGCTATTGCCTAAGAACAGCTTGTCTCCAGCAAGAGTGAAAACAGATTTGCCTGTTGATACATTCACATAACCATTATCAGTTACATATGTATTTGCTCCACCTAACGTTACATAGTTGTAAGTATTACCCGGTTTCTTCTTCAAAGCAAACTTCTGAGCAGCACCGTTATCGGCAGCTTCATTATTATCCTTGTCACAGATATAATATTCCAGATTTGTGTATTTGTAGTTCTTAACAAACTCATTGTTTTCACGATTTTGGAATGTATACGGAAGGATAGCCAATGTACTCTTTACTTCTTCTACATCTTTAGCTGCTGCATTCCATTTGTGCAATGTGCTAACGATCAATACAGAGTCAATCTGGTTCTTGTAAGCTTTATCACCGCCTTTTACCTTGAATGCCAAATTCCACTTAGTTGCAGCATCTTTATTTACAGTAGCACCGATCTGGTGAGACATGCTATGGTTTTCAGCCCAATAAGCAGGAATATCCTGATCTGCATTCTGACGAGACTGAGCCAAATAGTAAGAAGTGTTACGCAACACGTTTTCATTTTCTACCATATAACCGTCAGTCATAGTAACCGTTGTCACCGGAGTGATGGTGATCAATTCTTCCGCTTTCAAATTAGTGGCTGAAGTTACAGCAACTTCATAAACACCTGTTTTATTAGTACCACGCAATTCAGAAAGAGTAACTTCTACGCTCGGATTTTCACGGTTAGTCAACTTAATAGTTGCACCTCTGTTTTCAGTAGTCACAGCCCAATGAGTTGCAGGGTCTTCTGCTACGAAGCTTTTAGCTTTAGCAAAGTCTTCTTTTGTTCCGTCTTCTGAAATTGTCAGAACACCGTCAATTTTGTATGTATTAGAAGCACCTTCTTCACCGTTGGCTACATAGTTTACTTTTACAAACTGACCAGTCAAGAACTGAGTCAAATCAACAGTATTTGAACTACCTAAAGAGGTAACAGCCCAGTTAGCACTAGCTACTGTACCATTCACATCAAAAGCAGTCAGACGACCTTCATTATTTGTATTATTGATATACAATCTTTTAGGAGCAGTTGCATCAATATTTACCTGAACAGCTTTAGAACCGTTATCAGCAGCGTAAATCGTAAAACGATAAGGATCATAATTCGCAGCTACTCCACTTTCAACAGCTTTTATAACATCAGCTTCTGATGCTAATTTGAAAGCTCCTGGCTTATCAGAATCCTTATTTGTTTCAGCATCCCAATAGATGTATTTACCATCTTTATTCTTCAACATATAAGGATTAGCATCACCTGCATTCATTACGTGCATAGCACCTGCATCATACTTCATTGCTGTCAATTTACCAGCAAATGCGTCCGCTCCAGTAACAGTCACACCATCTTTTGCAGAAGAAATAGTCAGTTCAAAACCATTTTTCAACTCTTTATTCAAAACACCACCATCTGTTGCAGTTGTTGCAAATGCAGTTTCTGCCGATGCAAATAACGCAGCCTTTGTAACATCATCCACAACAGTAATACTAGTACCAGAACTAAAGCCTCCAGTCATGTTAATATATACTGGTGTTGTTGCATCATACCAAGCTCTCAACACGAAAAAGCTAGAAGATTTTCCCTTAAAAGTAACAGGTACAATATCAAATTTTGAATAACCTGCCAAATTCAAAACTAAACCAGCTTTCGTTTCAAGTTGCTTGTTAGTGTAATTAAAGTAAAAAGCGTTAGAAGGTACTGAACTTACTGCCCCACCCTTGTAGTCAGCCAAATGAATACCATTGCCATCAAACATAAGAAAAGAGCTTGCCGAAGCTGGAGTCCAAGTATTTGCCCCTGTACTAGAAAACACAAGTAAACGGGAATTGTCTTTAAATCCTGACAACACTAAATCTTTTACAGCATCATCTGCAACAGGAGCCTCTGTATTAATGTCTAATACAGTTGCTGTAGCTCTGGTTTCGATTGCAGTAGGCACTGCTAATGTTGAAGCCGCCGTTCCTGCATAAGCACTAAAAGCTGAAGCAAATAACAAGCTGGCTACCAAAGTAGAAAACTTTTTGTTCATAATTCTAAAATTTAATATTAATACTAAAGTGTAATAAGTTCTTATTCAATACGATCGCTATCAAAAATACCTTCTAATCCTATGACTAATTTTATCGATCGTTTTTTCTCGTCAACAAAAGTAAGCATTTGTTTCATTTCGGCAATTCTTTTTCCATTATTTTTTTCAATCATATGTGCTTTCTTATCAACTGAATAGCATAGCTTGTATGAATTTATAGCTTTAAGGGACGAACCTTCAAAATCATGACGAGAAAAAACGATCCTTTTAGCTAGTCATTCACTTTCTCTTCTTTTAATCATTTTGCGCATTTTATCCGATAGTATATTTACATATATTAATGTACATACACGCGTACATTAATATAATATTACCTATATACCCTTTGATTTTCCAAACGAACATAGAACCTCCCTATGATGCTTCCATCCAAACAACCCCAAGAAAATATAGCCTTACCACAATATTTTTATAAAAAACAGCGTCATCACCCCAAAAACAGTCCTATAACCATTGTCTATCAAGTTCCACACTGGTGACGCCACGCTTAAAAACGGTGTCACCCATCCACCTCCTATAAAGCAAGAATCCACCTAAGGACACCTAATATCTTAATACCCTATAATTATACCCCAAACACCGCTGATTTATTTATGAAAGGTATACCTTACATTTATGTATACTATACATTACAAATACAAAATCTATGCCTTACATATTCGTAAATAAAATATCACATATATAATATTGCAGTGTTTATTGCTTAAAGTAAAGGTGTTATTCCTTTAGATATCCAAGAGTAAAAACTTAATCCATTCAAGACTACAGTTTGTCGGGAATCATACGCTCGATCTCCACAATACTAAAAAAACACACAGACATAATAAAAGCAGAGGTGACGCCGGAACTGAGCACGGCATCACCACAACAGCCATTGACTATCAATACACAAATCATCTTTTCCCTTTGATGACGCCAAATCTTAAAGAAAAAAAGCATCCTTCGTCAAAAGATTATAGTTACATTTGTAGGAGGAATTATAAAAATGTATGCGATGAACGATAGACCGCTTATTCTGATTACAAATGATGATGGCGTAGAAGCCAAAGGTATCAAAGAGTTGACAGAATGCCTGAGAGACTTGGGCGACTTGGTTGTATTTGCTCCCGACGGACCCCGTTCGGGCATGAGTAGTGCGATTACAGCTGAAAATCCGATCAGATACAGCCTGGTGAAGAAAGAAAACGGACTGACTGTATATAAATGTACAGGAACACCAGTCGACTGCGTAAAACTGTCCATCAACGAAGTACTCGACCGCAAGCCGGACCTGCTTGTCTCCGGTATCAATCACGGAGGAAATATGGCGATAGCCGTACTCTATTCAGGAACGCTGGGAGCTGCTGCAGAAGGTTGCGTATTCGGTGTACCTTCGATAGGCGTTTCATTGCTTGACCATGAACCGGATGCAGACTTTTCGGAATGCTGCCGCCTGGCACGTATGATGGCACGCCGCATACTGAAAGAAGGATTGCCTGCCGGAACATATCTGAATCTGAATGTGCCGAAAGTGGAGACAGTAAAAGGCATAAAAGTATGCCGCCAGGCTGCCGGAAAATGGGTGAAAGAATACAAACGGTCGGAAAACGGAGCCGGTAAACCTGTATTTTGGCTGACAGGCTCTTTTGAGAATGCCAAACCGATCCATCCGGACAATGACACGCTGGCACTCGACAGCGGATACGCTTCACTCGTGCCCTGCAAACTGGATGTTACAGACTATGAGTGGATAAAAAATCATTACAATATGCCAATGTGATAATATGAAATACTTTCTGATAGCAGGCGAAGCTTCGGGCGACTTACATGCGTCGAACCTGATGGCGGCATTAAAAGAGAAAGACCCCGAAGCGGATTTCCGTTTCTTCGGGGGAGACCTGATGCAGGCTGTGGGCGGCACATTGGTGAAACATTACAGGGAAATGGCATTTATGGGCTTTATCCCCGTACTGCTTAACCTGCGTACGATCCTGAATAACATGAAAACCTGCCAGGAAGATATTCGCCGATATCAGCCGGACGTAGTGATCCTGATCGATTACCCCGGATTCAATCTGAAGATAGCCAAATTCGTAAAGACCGTGCTGCACCTGCCTGTCTACTATTATATCTCGCCGAAGATATGGGCATGGAAGCAATACCGTATCAAAGACTTCCGCCGCTATGTGGACCGAATGTTCTGTATCCTGCCTTTCGAAACGGAGTTTTTCCGCAAACTTAATTATTCGGTCGACTATGTAGGCAATCCTTCCGTCGATTCGGTTGCCCAATACAAGGAAAAGCAGGTCTCCGGAGCCGATACTTTCATCGCGGACGAAGGACTGGCGGACAAACCGATCCTCGCCCTTCTTGCCGGAAGCCGTCGCCAGGAGATTAAAGACAATCTCCCGACGATGCTGGAGGTTGCCGCCGCTTATCCCGACTATCAGCCGGTCATAGCCGGAGCTCCCGGGCTGGAACCGGACTATTACAAACAATACATAGGCAACCATCCTGCCCGGATCGTTTTCGGCAAAACTTACGACCTGTTGCAACACAGCCGTGTCGCATTGGTCACATCCGGTACGGCAACCCTGGAGACTTCGCTCTTCCGCGTTCCCCAAGTAGTCTGCTATTACGTGGCTGCCGGTCGTTTGGCAAGTTTCATCTTCCGTAACTTCTTTCATACCAAATACATTTCGCTGGTCAACCTGATTGCCGGACGCGAAGTCGTACAGGAACTTTTCGGCGCGCGTTTCTCCTATCAGCAGATACGCGACGAACTGGGTAAAATACTACACGATACCGCCTATCGCCAACAGATGCTCGACGGGTACGACGAGATCATCTGCCTGCTCGGAAAACCGGGCGCTTCACAACGTACTGCCGAACTTATTTACCGGTCATTAGGACATTAACATCTTTTATCATCTTCTGTTGCAGCGTTTTCCGCATTTTCCACATCTACCCTAGTAGAATGGGAAATAGACAATTTTTAGTGATATGAATGTGATGAAGACGTTGAAAACTTTTATACTGGTTTTGGGAACTATTCTGCTCTCCACCTCCTTGTATTCTTGTTTGGATGATGACGATTATTCTCTTGACAAATACAGTGTTGGAGTAGCGACAATAAAGCCGTTGGGAGGTAATACATATTACCTGCAGTGGGATGACTCCACGACTTTCTGGCCGGCAGCCGGCGCAACTCCATATTTTGGAGTAGATAAGGAAAGACGTGTTTTTATAAACTTTACGCTACTGGGTGATTCTACCAGCGGCGGTATTAAGGGATACGATTACGCTATCCGTGTAAACAGAATCGACAGTGTGTTGACAAAATCGATCGTTGCCGACCTGGGTGAGAAGAATGATGAATATTACGGCAATGATCCGGTGTGGATGAAGTCTGTCTGGATTGAGGACGGTTATATTAATTTCCAGTTCGAATCATATTTCGACGGATATACCAAACACTTCCTCAACCTGGTAAAGATGGATAATACGGACACATACGAACTGGAGTTCCGTCATAATGCATACGATAATCTGTCAGGCGGAAAGGGATGGGGACTTGCCTCATTCAGACTGAACAACCTGCCGGAAACGAACGGTGAGACAGTGACAATGAAGATCAAGTACAAATCGTATGAAGGTGACAAGACGATTGAGCTCAAGTACAAATCCGGTTCTCCCGCAGGTAAGGCACCTATGATGGGAGAAGAGAATTTTCATTCGACAAATTAAACCTTCCCACATAACTTTTATTTTTATCATTTAGTTCAGGGAGAGAGGCATCGTGATGATGCCTTTCTTTTTTTGCATAAATTCGTAGCGTAGATGCAACGGTCGGCCGCTTGCTCTCGTTTATATAAACAAATGAACGAAACAACAGTACAACTGATAGAGGGTTGCCGCAAAGGAAAACGAGATGCGCAACTGGCCTTGTACAAACAATTCGCCCAGCGATTGTACATAGCTTGCCTGCGTATTGTCGGAAACAGCGGCGAAGCGGAAGAAGCCATGCAGGATGCCTTCCTGAAAATCTTCACCCGCATCGACCAATATAAGGACGACCAATGTTTCGAAGCATGGATCCACCGGATAGCCGTCCATACGGCGATCGATTACGTACGCCGTCAGAACCCTGAATGGGAAGAGTTGTCGGACAACTATGCCGCACCGGAATCGGACGGACCGGACGAGGAGGAAATACAATATTCGGTGAAGCTGGTCAAAGAGGCAACCCAAAAACTGCCCGCCGGTTATCGTGTGATCCTCTCGCTTTACCTCTTTGAGGGATATGATATGGAAGAGATTGCCTCTATCCTGCACATTCAGCCGCCAAGCGTACGCAGCCAGTATCTGCGGGCGAAGCGCAAATTGTTAGACATTATAGCAGTTAATTGACATGGACAAATTAAAGAATTTCATAGACACCAATAAAGAAGCTTTTGAAGATGACCTTCTGCCGGAAGGTCACTTCGATCGCTTCGAAAAGAAACTGCCGAACGCACCGCGCAAAGGGCATTTCAAGCTCTACAGCTTATGTGCTTTTGCTGCTGCAGCTTCTATCGCCCTGCTTTTCCTGTTCCGGATGCCGGGCGGGACACCGGTTCCGTCGAACGACCAAAAGGCCTCCGTACAAAAGCAGTGCAGCGAGCAAAAGGAGTTCAACGAACTGCAGATGTATTACAAGATGCAGATAAACGATATCATGGCACAAATGGAGACGTTATACAAACAGGATAAAACGACGGGAGCAGCCGACCTGCTGCAGGAGAGCAAAAGGATCCTGAAAGACAACTACATGTTCGAGGAGACGATCCTCCCGACCCTGCCCTGCTCCAGCGACGGTCTGTTTGCCATGAACCAGCATTACAGCGCGAGTGTGGAAAGTCTGAACATCATGTTGAAACAGATGGAACGAGTGACAAACGAGAATGATAACAAATAAATAGAAACAAATCATGAATACAAAACAAACAAAAAGCCGTTCTTTATTGCTTCTGGCCGTGTTGCTAATCGCAAGTACAGCCATCGGCTGGGCTGCCAAACCCGAGAGTATAAAAAAGAAAGAGATCAACCGTTCATATGACGTGAGCCTCAGCGATTTACTGACAACGGACAACCGTTACGGCAATACGACGATCACTCACTGGAACAAGAACGAGGTCTCTATCCGTGTCGAAATCGAAGCGAAAGCAGAAAGTGACGATGCCGCACAGGCTACGCTCGACCGTGTACAGGTAGAAATAAAGAAAAGCGGAAACACTGTTTCAGCCGTGACCTCTCTCAAAGAGCAGAAATGGAACGGGAACAGGAATGAACGTTTTACGATCAACTATTTTATCAGCATGCCGTCCAAGCTGGCTATCAATCTGGCTCAGAAATACGGGAACATCAATCTTCCGGAGAAGAACGAAGGGAACAGCACTATACAAGTGAAATACGGTAATCTGAATGCAGGTAGTTTTACAAAGTCGCTCGATCTGGAAGTTAAGTACGGGAATGTAGATATCAACGATATAACAAAGGCATACTTGTATTTGGGTTATTGCGGCAATGCATCTATAGGCAATGCCAGTCAGCTGGAAGTTGATAACAAGTATTCAAATCTGAGTATCAAAAAATGTACGCAGATCACTTTGGAAAACAAATATGGCAATGTGAAGATTGAAAGTCTTGACAAAGGAGATATGGGGATAAAATACAGCGAGGCAACAATCGGCTCGGTAAAAGACGAACTGGTAGTCGGCGAACTGGCTTACAGCACACTAACGATAAAAGAGCTTTCCTCTAATTTCAAAAAGCTGGATGTCGATGCCCGTTACGGCAATCTGAATGTGAACATTTCGTCGGGTGCCTCTTTCAAGGTGAGTGCTGAAAGCATGAAATATGGCAACCACAATGTCAGCGGTTTCAATGTCACCAATAAATCGACAGAAGATAAAGTAAACCATTATTACGAAATCAATGGCGGAAACAAGGGACGCATCTATTTCGATGGAAATAGCTACAGTAATATTCGGGTGAAGGCGTTATAAAACGCCTTCAATACCTCAACGTCAAGACCTTATCCAAAGTCGAATAAAATATTAACGATCCGGCAATCACTGCCATCGTCAGGATAAACGGCAGCTTCTCTTTCAGACCGCCCAGCATATGGCTAGCGTTTCCTGCGGGAAGCTGTCCGACAAACATCAATAATCCGGCGAATACCACGAGATAGGCAATAATTATGCCAACTATCATAAAAGGCGGCATCCCGGAATGTAACTTTACCTTTTTCACTTCAGGGACTTTCAACGGTTCCTCCTGCATGATCAGATCCATGATCTTCAGGCTCAAATCCGGAGACGGCTCGACCATACCCTCTTTCAGTATCTTTTTGGTCAGGCGGTTTATATCTTTATCCGATGTATTCATAACACATTCGCTGTTTCGTTCTGCATCATTAACTGCAATGTTTCGTAGAAGTGCTTACGTCCCCGAAACAATTTTACTTTAATATTGGAAGGAGTCATTTCTGTGATCTGAGCAATGTCAGCAATCGAACACTCTTCCAGATAAAAGAGATTAAGCACCAGGCTTTCATCGGCCGGCAGCTTTTTCAGTACGCGGGCAATTATTTCTTTCCGGTCTTCCCGCTCCAGGATAGCAGTCGCACTATCCACTTCGCTGGTAGTAAGATCGGTAGCAATAGCATCATCATAGCTCTCAAAAACCGATTGCTTCCTTTGCGTCGTTATCGCGGTATTGTAAACAATCTTATAAAACCAGGTAGAGAACTTACTGCCAAACTGGAAAGACGGAAGCGCACGATACATCTTCACAAAAGCATCCTGCACGACTTCTTCTGCCTCCTCGCGATTCTCCAGTATGCGGAAGGCAATCGTAAATGCCATCTGCTGGTACTTCGCAACGAGGCAGGAGAAACTCTTGGTATCCCCTGCCAAAATGCTTTTTATCCACTTTTGTTCGTCCATCAATCCGGTTTTATTGTTCTTTCTCTTTTTCCATCATTTTAAGAACAATAAAGAAGTATACCAAATAAGCTACTCCACCGCCGAGCACTGTATAAATAACGACAGAGAAACCTTCCCACTCGCTCGACATTGTTCCATCCATATAGACACCGAGTATAGCCCCAAAGGCAAGACCGACCATCAATAAGCCATTACGAAGTGCACCATACTTATTCGCTCTTCTTTCCGGTTCTTCAAGAACAATGCCTTTTTCAATCATAGCCATACGCTCTTCATGTCTTTGCCGGGTAGTTCTGACAACCACAACCATAAGCAATATAATAGGCAGACCAGCCCCACAAAGAATTGCAACCAAAGGAATTAACCAATCTTCCATAATTTCAATATTTAAAATGTTTCTAATTGTTTCGTTTACAGATAAGACTAACACTTCGGAGGAAAGGTTACAGGATAAAGAAACTTTTTTGAAAAAAATACCCGGAGTCGGGCATATTACCGATTCCGGGTATTAATAAGTTAGTTATCCGTAAATTACGAAATTAGTCTAATACTTTGATCTTGATGTTACGGAACCAAACGTCGTCGCCATGATCCTGCAAACCGATGAAACCTTCTTTGTTAGGTCCGCCACAGTTCAACAGCAGTTCGTAAGCCAACGGCCACTTGTCTTTGCTGAACTTACTTGCATCCAGCATTTCTTTCCACTGTTGAGTCCACAAGTGATATTCAACAACCGGTTCGTCATTCTGATAATGAACAACCGTACCTTTGTAACACATGATCTTAGACTTGTTCCATTCGCCGAACGGTTTAGAGTTCTGCGGTTTAGCCGGGATCATATCATACAGGGAAGCAGACTGGCGGTTACCGTCCTTACCCAATTTAGCATCCGGGTGGTTAGCATTGTCCAGAATCTGAAATTCAGGAGAAGAGATGTAAGAAGGCTGTCCTTCTACTTCCTGGATCAGGATAAACACACCAGAGTTAGCAGCTTTAGCCACTTTCCATTCCCATTCCAATTCGAAGTTTTTGAATTTATGAGCGAAAACCAGGTCGCCGCCGTCCTTAGCACCGGCTTCACCGGCTCCGGAACCTTTGATATGGATTGCACCGTCATTTACTTCCCAGGCATTAGGTACGTCCGTACGATCATACCCTCTCCAGCCATTCAGTGTCTTACCATCGAAGATAGTAATCCAACCGTCGGCATCTTTCGGGAATTTAGACAAGTCTACTGTCGGCAAATCCAATAATTTGTATTCGGGCACGGCAGCCTCAGTCTTTGTTTCAGCTGCATCGGCGGCAGCATCTTCTGTTTTCTTTCCGCCACCGCAGGAAGTGAAATAACACATCATCAATGCGGCACTGGCAAATAATACTGACTTCTTCATTTTTTATGTAGTTTAAAACTGTTATCTAGGCATATCAGGCAAGTTCCAACCATTACGGTAGTTATGCTTGATCAGTTCGTTAGCAAACTGTTTTGCATTGATAGGATCAGTCCAAATCTTATTGAATTTCGGGTCACCGTCAACGATCTTAAAGTCGTCCTTGATCAATATCTTGATCATTTCGTCATCCTTGATGTTTGTGAACTGCATGCTAGGACCATCCCACAGCAACTCTTTGTTCAGCGTCTGCAAACGGATAGCCAAAACCCCCATTACAACCATTTCGTTGAACGGACCTGCTTCAGAGAAATCAGATTTAGTCTTCACGCGGCTGGAAGCATTTTCCTTACAAGCGCGAACCCAATCCATTTCGTGACCACCGCTCATGGCATTCGGTACACGACGGCAAACTTTCGGAGCCGAAGCTGGTACACGACCGGACAATAACCAAGGCTGCTGTCCGTAGCAACCGCAGATCAACGTATCTTTTGTTCCGTGGAAAATACACAAACCGCCACCAGGACCCATCAGTTGTTTGCCTTCCGGGAAACCTTTCGGTCTATCCGGCATCATACCGCCGTCATACCAATGGATCTCAACTTCCGGCAAAGCTAATTTAGGCATATTGTCGCGAGCCGGGAATGTCAGTTTTACGTGTTGTGCCGTAGGAGCACAATCCTGCAGCAACAGTGTAGAAGAACCCTGAACTTTTGTAGGATAACCCAGTTTCAGGGCTTTGAACGGCTGATGCAGAATATGGCAAGCCATATCACCTAACGCACCTGTACCATATGCCCACCATCCGCGCCAGTTCCATGGATGATAAATTTTATTGTATGGACGAACTTCTGCGGGACCGGAGAACAGGTCCCAATTCAACGTAGAAGGAATCTTATCTACTTTTTCAGGAGCATTCAAACCCTGCGGCCAGATAGGACGGTCGGTAGCACATTCCACCTTTGTCACTTCGCCGATCTCACCATTCCAAATCCATTCGCAAACCAGGTCGGTTCCTTCATCCGAAGAACCCTGGTTACCCATCTGTGTAGCTACATTATATTCTTTAGCCAAATTGGTAAGCAAACGAGATTCATAAACAGAGTGAGTCAACGGTTTCTGGCAATATACGTGTTTACCCAACGTAATGGCATCAGCAGAAACAATCGCATGAGTATGGTCGGCTGTAGCACAAATAACAGCATCGATCGACTTACCCATTTCATCGTACATCTTACGGAAATCCCAATATTTCTTCGCATTCGGATGACGGTCGAAAACCGGTTTTGCATACTTCCAGTCAACGTCGCACAGAGCCACGATGTTCTCTGTCTTTTCAACGTTTTTCAGGTTAGCATTACCCATACCGCCAATACCAACACCGGCGATGTTCAATTTATCTGTGGGTGCAATATGTCCATGACTTTTTCCTAGAACGGAGCCCGGTACAATGGTCAATGCAGCTGCTGCAGCTGCTCCTCTTTGAAGAAATGATCTTCTTGTGATGTTTGACATAGTAATAACTTTTTATAGATTAGCACTTAATAATAATATTCTGATTCAAATTTCACAGCTTAAAAACACAAACTGACGCAAATATAGCCAATGCGAAAAGAACAACAAGCCTGTATATCCGGCTTTCTTTTTTAAAATAGTCTTTTTTAACAGACCTTATAGACATTGTCTATTTTTTCATAAATATTATCTATGAGACTAGGCGTTTGAAAAGTCGCCTTTTCTTTTATATTTGTCTAATACAAAACATATTTATCCGATTTCTGTTATATTAATGAAGAGAAGAACATGAAAAAGAAACCAATACTTGTTCGAATATACCAATTTTACCTGGAAGGATTCCGCGAGATGAAGCTGGGTAAAACGCTATGGCTGATTATATTGGTCAAGCTTTTTATCATGTTTTTTATATTAAAACTGTTTTTCTTTCCTAATTACCTGGGACAGTTTGACAGCAATTCCGAAAAAGAAGAACACGTATCGGGTGAATTGATCAATCGAGCAATTACTCCTTAATTAATATAGTTATGATCGAAAGCATTGACACTTCTTTGATTGACTGGTCGAGGGCGCAGTTCGCTCTTACGGCTATGTATCACTGGCTTTTTGTACCCCTGACTTTAGGGCTTGGCGTGATCCAGGCAATACTGGAAACCATCTATTACAAAACAGGTGACGAATTCTGGAAAAAAACAGCTCAGTTCTGGATGAAGCTGTTTGGTATTAACTTCGCGATCGGTGTCGCCACTGGTCTGATCCTCGAATTTGAATTCGGGACGAACTGGTCGAACTACAGCTGGTTTGTCGGAGATATTTTCGGAGCGCCACTTGCCATCGAAGGTATCCTTGCTTTCTTCATGGAAGCCACATTCATTGCCGTGATGTTCTTTGGCTGGGACAAGGTGAGCAAGCGTTTCCACCTGGCTTCTACCTGGCTGACTATTATCGGCGCTACCCTATCCGCTTTATGGATCCTGATCGCCAACGCATGGATGCAGCATCCGGCAGGTATGCATTTCAACCCGGACACGGTGCGAAACGAAATGTTCGACTTTTGGGCGGTTGCCTTGTCGCCGGTTGCCATCAATAAATTCTTCCATACCGTATTATCCGGCTGGATCGTGGGTGCCCTGTTCGTTATCGGCATCAGCAGCTGGTATCTGTTGAAGAAACGGAATACACGTTTTGCACTGGAAAGTATTAAGATCGGAGCTATCTTCGGACTGGTCGCTTCTATTCTGATCGTCTGGACAGGTGACGGTTCCGCTTATCAGGTGGCACAGAAACAGCCGATGAAACTGGCTGCGATGGAAGGTCTTTATGAAGGAGGAAATGGTGTCGGCCTGGTTGGGATCGGCGTGTTGAATCCGGATAAGACCAGTTATAAAGACAACATCGAACCTTTTATATTCAACATACAAATCCCGAAAATGCTGTCTCTGCTGGCCGAACGCAAAATGGACGGTTATGTTCCAGGCATTGTCAACCTGATCGAAGGCGGTTACACGACTAAAGAAGGCACTCCTGCCCTCTCCGCAGCCGAAAAGATTACAAAAGGACAGCTGGCTATCCAGGCATTAGCCAATTACCGGCAGGCTAAAAAAGACAAAGACGAAACGGCTGCCCAGCAATACCGGGCTACGCTGGAAGAGAACTTCCCTTATTTCGGTTACGGGTATATCAAGGATCCGGGCGACCTGGTCCCGCATGTCGGCATGACATTCTATTCATTCCGTATCATGGTTATCCTGGGCGGTTACTTCATTCTGCTCTTTATCATCGCCCTGGTATGGAATAAGAAAGATAAATTCCAGGATGCCCGCTGGCTGCAAAAAGTATGCCTGTGGTCTATCCCGCTGGGATATATTGCAGGACAGGCCGGATGGATCGTTGCCGAAGTGGGACGTCAGCCCTGGGCGATACAGGATATCCTTCCGACAAGTGCTTCTATCTCCAAACTGGCAACCTCGTCTGTGCAGACTACTTTCTTCCTCTTCCTGATCCTCTTCACGATCCTGCTGATCGCCGAAATAGGTATTATGGTGAAAGCCATCAAGAAAGGGCCGGAGGAAATTGAGAATGGAAAATTGAAAATTGAAAATGAAGGAGACAATTAACCTTCGCCTGCAGCTTTCCATTTTCCGCGAATAATTAATTTTCAATTTTCAACTTTCAATTTTCAATTAACACTATGGATAGTACATATATATTATTACAACATTACTGGTGGTTCCTTGTATCCCTGCTGGGAGCACTGTTAGTATTCCTGCTTTTTGTACAGGGAGGTCAGTCGTTACTCTTCTCGATCGGAAAGACGGAACTGGAACAAAAGATGTTAATCAACTCCACCGGACGTAAATGGGAATTTACCTTTACGACGCTGGTTACTTTCGGAGGGGCGTTCTTCGCTTCTTTCCCCCTGTTCTACTCGACCAGCTTCGGCGGGGCTTACTGGGTGTGGATGCTGATCCTGCTCTGCTTCGTTATCCAGGCTGTATCTTACGAATACCAGGCAAAGAAAGGAAACTTATTAGGCAAGAAAACATATCAGGCATTCCTGATCATCAACGGCGTACTCGGCCCGATCCTATTGGGTACAGCAGTCGCCACCTTCTTCAACGGAGCCGAATTTTCTGTCAACAAAGGACAGATGACCGATATAGCCATGCCGGTTATTTCTACCTGGAACAATTCACTGCACGGACTGGAAGCTGCTTTCGTTTTCTGGAACGTATGTCTCGGACTGGCGGTATTCTTCCTGGCACGCGTACAGGCTCTGCTCTATTTCATCAACAACATCGACAATAAAGACATCGTCAGTCGTTGCCGGAAACGGTTGATACCGGAAACAGCCTTGTTCCTGGTGTTCTTCCTGATCTTCCTCGTACGCCTGATGCTGGTGAGCGGATTTGCCGTAAATCCGGAAACGCAGGAAATATTTATGCAACCCTATAAATATTTCATCAATCTGATAGAGATGCCTGCCGTATTGGCTGTATTGCTTATCGGTGTGGTGCTTGTCCTGTACGGTATCATCCGGACGATCGCATCGCAGACATGGCGAAAAGGAATCTGGTTTGCCGGAACAGGAACCGTTCTGACCGTATTGGCCTTATTGCTCTGCGCCGGATGGAACAACACGGCTTATTATCCGTCGTTGACCGACCTGCAAAGCTCATTAACCCTGCAGAACAGTTGTTCGAGCCAGTTCACCTTGAAAGTGATGAGCTACGTATCCATCCTTGTGCCTTTTGTCCTCGCCTATATATTCTATGCATGGCGGGCTCTGGATCTTCACAAGATAGATGCGGAAGAAATGGAAGAGAAAGACAGTCATACCTATTAAAACAAAGGAAACGGCGAAGCTCACGCTTGGCCGTTTCTACATTTAACCGTTTTAAACAAAAAGAAAAAGTTAGTTAAGGCTTAGAATAAAATATCTTAAGTCTTTTTTACTTACTAAACATTGCCTTCCTAAGGACAGCAAACAAATATATGTAATCCGAGCCATCTTCGGAACAATCGGACCGCTTTTTTTGTTATTTTTCACAGAACACAGATGCTTTTGTATTATCTTTGCAAACAATTATCCAAGGGATTCCTTTATGGCAGATTTCAATTTAAACATTCTGGGATGCGGTTCGGCCTTACCTACGACACGGCATCTGGCAACTTCTCAGGTAGTAGATTTACGTGATAAATTATATATGATAGACTGTGGTGAAGGTACGCAGGTGCAGATGCGTCATATGCGTATCAAATTCAGCCGGTTAAATCATATCTTCATTTCTCATCTGCACGGTGACCATTGCTTCGGACTGCCGGGGCTTATTTCCACGCTGGGTATGCTGGGACGTACCGGAGAACTGGTGATACATGCCCCCAAAGAGATCGAGAACTACATGCGTCCTGTATTGGATACATTCTGCAAAGGAATGCCTTACAAAGTCCGTTTCAACCATATAGATACTTACAGCCATTCGTTGATCATGGAAGACCGTTCTCTGTCTGTTTACTCCATTCCCCTGAAGCACCGGATTCCGACTTGTGGTTTCTTGTTTGCCGAAAAGCCCAAAGAAGCGCATATCATCCGCGAAATGACTGATTTCTATCAGGTACCCATACGCTGCATGAAAGATATCAAACAGGGAAAAGATTATATCACCCCGGAAGGAGAAGTGATCCCCTGTTCCCGGCTGACGCGCCCGGCAGCACCGCCCAAACGCTATGCCTATTGCTCAGACACCGCCTACAATCCGTCTGTCATTCCGATTATTGAAGGCGTAGACCTCCTTTACCATGAAGCTACTTTTGCCGAATGTGACAAAGCACGTGCCAAAGAGACGTTTCATTCAACCGCCCGCCAAGCAGCAGATATTGCATTAAAGGCAGGAGTAAAACGGCTTGTCATCGGTCATTATTCTGCCCGTTACGAAGAACTCGCAGAATTGCATAAAGAAGCAAAGGAGATATTTCCCGGAACCATTTTAGGAAGCGAAGGAATGGTCTTACCTATATAATAGACCCTTTTCTCAAATAATAACCGACAAATATCCGCCATATTCAAAATTATTCATACATTTGTACGAATTTAGGGTTTTGAATATGAGAACATTATTTACCATAATCCTGTTGATCAGCACCTATGCTGGTAACCCGCTCACTGTCAATGCACAGCAGGCGGTCGCTACTACGCATGCCGTAAAACAGGCAGAGGTAACAGAACCCGACTCTATCGAAATCAGTGCCTACGACAACAAGATCGTTGTTAAAAATGCTCCAGTCGGCAGCAAGCTTGAAATATACAGCGTAGTAGGTATCCGCGTCAAAGAAATAAAACTGAAACAACCGGACGGCGAATATACTGTCGACATCGCCAAAGGTTACTACATCGTCCGCATCGGCGAAACTGTTCGCAAAATAGCAATCCGCTAAGTATCTTTTCCTGTTATCTCCCTTGTAATAAGAATTGCATATATTATGCAACAGTAGTTCTATATATTATGAAACTAGAGTTTCATATATTATGGAAATAGTTTTCCATATATTATAAAACAAAAGTTCCATATATTATGTAACTTTTGTTTTATAATAGAGAAATCTTATGAAACTGGAATCAACAGGTTATTAAGCTTTTATAAAAAAAGAAAAGAGGACCTGTCACCAAGACAAGCCCTCCTCTTCTGATTATTATATATATGTATAGGTTAAAAAGCGTAATCCAGGCTTAAGCCGAATACTTTATTGGTACGGCTATATACGTTAGTTCCGGGAAGGCCCGTGCCACAGTAATCATCCGATTTCTTTGTATAATCACGGTAGCTTGTCCACATATACCCCACATTCAATGCCATCTTTTCGCTCAACATCAACTTAGCTCCGAAGCCCAGTGAGTAAGAGTCGCAGGAGAAACTGGTATCGCTCTGATATTTGTCTGACAAACCATAATCTGTAATCTGAGCACCACCGCTAATAGTCAATCTCTTGATAACATCCCACTCGATGCCCAGCAAATACTCATTGGTACCTCTTTCGAGCTCTTTCTGCTTTCCACCGGCCATTCCAGCTTTCTTGTCATCGAAGAAGTGATACTCGACAGATGCTTTTAACATGGGTAAAAACCGATAAGAGGCAGCTACAGAAAGCATTGAGGGAATATCGTTCGGCGTATTCACACCATGTTTATAAGCACCAACCAAAGATTCCGCACTATCAGGATAATCCAACTTCTTTGTATTGTTTTCGATGTTCAGGTTCGTCATGAACTCATATTTGGCACCGAAATTGAATTTACCATATTTGACATCGACTCCAAGAACCGGAGTGAGTCCCCAACCCGTCTGGTCGCAATCCAAAGCTAACGCCATCAATTCCGATCCGCCTAAATTCTGTTTTAGTTTCGCATTCAGATAACCCTCGTAGTTTCCTGAAAAATAATTCATCCGTCCACCGGCAAAGACAGAAATCCAATCCGTGATTTTGTATCCCAAACCAAGTTGTAGAGAATAAATATACTGTCTACCGTCCATCGCACTGTTAATAGTATACATATCCGGAGTCACGATGGGACTTTTACCGCCTGACGCCACATAATTCGTCAAACTTTCCTTGAATATACCAGCCATAGCAGCCGATTCGAACATGGGCAGACCATCGTTAAACGAAGCCTTACCGCCTCCTCCCGTGATGGCAAAGAATCCGGAAATAGTCCAGTCACCTTTTTTATAAGCCGCAAAAACACTCGGAATCACAGGAGCAGCCGCTTTTCCTTTGTAATACTTTTTGTAGTTTCCCACTGTCGGCTTCTGATTGGCCGGATCGAAACCATTGTATGTGCCAAAAGAGGCATCGATATTTCTAGTTTGGAAAGCACTCTGAATACTCACGCCTACACGAAAACCATCTGTCGGCAAGAAAGAAAGGCCCGCTGGGTTAGACAAAGCACCATCTATATCGATTGCAGCACCTCGCGAAAGTGATCTTAAAAAGGCTGCATGCTGATTGGTATTCGTCAATAATCCACCAGCGAAAGAAAGCAGAGGCATCATCATCAATGCCGCACCTAATAATACTTTTTTCTTCATGTTTTACTTTTCATTATTACAAAACGGCGGTAAAGATAAATACTTTTCTTCAATATTGCACACTTTTAACAAGAATGTGCGGCACAATTACATCATTTCTGTGCAATAGTTCTAGTTATACCCCTCTATTTTCAATTTTCAATTCTCAATTTTCAATTAAAAAAGTATCTTTGCGGCGAAAAGGAACGTCTCCTTTTCCGTGTGCTTGCTGAACCACGTATAAAACAAGAAAAATATGAAACAACAAGAAGCCGCTTTGGTATGCTTCTCCGGTGGACAAGACTCCACGACCTGCCTGTTCTGGGCAAAGAAGCATTTTACACGTGTAGAAGCCGTTTGTTTTACTTACGGCCAGAAACATTCCCTGGAGATTGAAATTGCAAGAAAGATCGCAGCCGATGCCCATGTTCCGTTCCAGCTGCTGGACGTATCGTTGATCAGCCAGCTGGCTCCGAACTCGCTGACAGACACCTCGATCGTCATGGACGAGGATAAGCCGGCAGACAGTTATCCCAACACATTCGTTCCCGGAAGAAACATGGTTTTCCTGACTTTCGCTGCCATCATGGCACGGAGCAAAGGGATTTTCCACCTGGTAACCGGTGTCTCGGAAGCTGACTTCAGCGGATATCCCGACTGTCGCGACACCTTTGTCCGCTCACTGAACGTCACGCTGAATCTAGCTATGGACGAACAGTTCGTCATCCACACCCCGCTGATGGACCGTGACAAGAGTGAAGTATGGGAGTTGTCCGACGAACTGGGCGTATTCGACCTGGTCCGCACACAGACACTGACCTGCTACAACGGTGTTCCTGCCGACGGTTGCGGTCATTGCCCCGCCTGTAAATTGCGTAGAGAAGGATTGGAGAAATACCTAAACAGGAAGAAGAAATAAGATTATGGATACAAGAAAAGAAGAAAACGAACTGCACCTGTTAGGCGGTTCTACCGAATATAAACAGGATTATGCCCCCGAAGTACTGGAAGCATTCACCAACAAACATCCAGGCAACGACTACTGGGTACGTTTCAACTGCCCGGAATTCACCAGCCTTTGCCCGATCACCGGACAGCCGGATTTTGCAACCATCCATATCGACTATATCCCCGATGTGAAAATGGTGGAAAGCAAGAGTTTGAAGTTATACCTTTTCAGTTTTCGCAGCCACGGTGCTTTTCATGAAGACTGTGTCAACATCATCATGAAAGACCTCATCAAACTGATGGATCCGAAGTATATCGAGGTGACAGGAATTTTCACCCCACGCGGCGGAATCAGCATTTATCCTTATTGTAACTATGGCCGTCCCGCAACCAAATACGAAAAGCTGGCGGAACAACGCCTTTTCAATCACAACAGTTAAACGTATTTTCCGGTAAAAGCAGTTACAACATGGCAAATTATTATGTAGATTTGCATCATAAAATATGTAAACCTAAAATAATTTAGACCATGAAGAAAAGAGACTTCACCAGCAAAGCCGTACTGGCAGCCATAGCTTGTACGGCTTGTGTAAGCATGAGTGCGCAACAGAAAGAGTATCCACAACCTGAAAAAATGACTCCGGGCATGTCGGAATACTGGACACCGCAACCCAAGATCGTCACTCCGGGAGATATCAAAACAAACTCGGCTCCGTCCGACGCGATCGTCCTGTTCGACGGCAAAGACCTTTCCGCCTGGGAAAACACCAAAGGAGAACCGGCTCAATGGATTGTACACGATGGCGTATTCACCGTGAATAAGAAAGCCGGAGATATCCAAACCAAACAGAAATTCGACAGCTACCAGCTGCATATCGAATGGTGCGTTCCGGAAAACATCACAGGAACAAGCCAGGCACGCGGTAATAGCGGTATTTTTATGCAAGGAATGTATGAAGTCCAGGTGCTCGATTGCTACAACAACGAAACATACGTGAACGGACAGACCGGAAGTATCTACAAACAGACACCGCCGTTGGCAAACGCCATGCGCAAACCGGGTGAATGGAATGTATACGATATCATTTATTCCGCTCCTGTTTTCAAAGAAGACGGAACCTATCGCGTGCCGCCCCGCATCACCGTTATCCAAAACGGCATCGTTTTGCAGAACAACACGACGATCCTCGGAACAACCGAATACATCGGCTTCCCGAAAGTGATCCCTCACGGAGCCGGCCCGATCATCCTGCAGAGCCACGGTGATCCCAGCGAACCGATCAGCTTCCGCAATATCTGGTTAAGAGAAATGTAATCATAGAAAGGGGACGCAGATCTGCGTCCCCTTTCTATGATTACATTTCTAATTACCAAACCTTATCGTTCCCCTCTATTCCGTTTATCGGCAAAATCCCCGTTTTCGTCTATGAACCAACCTCCTATTTCTATTCTAATTGTATAGGAATTTAATGCAAAGTAGTTTTGCTTCAGAAAATAAAGGTAAAAAGATTGTTTAGGTCGCAAAACGAAAGCATTATGAAACAGATCTCTCTAATAATCCTATCCTGCCTGCTTCTTCTGCCTGCCGGAATGAAAGCAGAGGACGACATGCCGAAGCAGTGGACGCTTCGTGATTGCATTGATTATGCCCTGGAGCATAACATCACCATCCGCCGTAACCGCATCAGCGTCGAGAGCACGCAAGAAGATGTAAAGTCGGCAAAGGCGGATTTCCTTCCTTCCCTGAGTGGAAATATCAGCCAGCGCATCGTGAACCGCCCGAACAGTGCCAGCGGTACGATCATCAGTGGCGACAACATCACCACCAGCGAAAGTAAAACCTCTTATAACGGCAGTTACGGCATCGATGCCAACTGGACGGTTTACAACGGCAGCAAACGGGTAAACACTGTCAAACAGCAACAACTGAACAGCCGCATCGCCGAACTCTCCGTCGATGAAAGCGAAAACACCATCGAGGAAAACATCACCCAGCTGTACGTACAGATACTCTATTCCGCCGAAGCAGTCAAAGTGAACGAATCGACCCTGGAAGTCAGTCAGAAAGAATACGAACGTGCACAGGAACTGTTCAATGCCGGCAGCATCGCCTCCAGCGACCTCGCCCAACTCGAAGCACAGGTGAGCAGCAATAACTACCAACTGGTCACCTCGCAAACGACTTTGCAGGATTACAAGCTGCAACTGAAACAGCTGCTCGAACTGGACGGCGATTTCGAAATGGATCTTTACATGCCACAACTCGACGACAGCAGCGTATTGATACCGCTGCCCGGCAAAGACGATGTCTACCAGACCGCCCTCAACCTGCGCCCTGAAATAGAATCCGGGAAATTGAATATCCAGTCTTCCGACCTGAGTATCAAGATGGCACGTGCCGGATATATCCCGACACTGAGCCTCAGCGCCGGGATCGGAACGACCAATGCCAACGGCAACGATTTCAGCTTCAGCGAACAGGTCAAACAGAACTGGAACAACTCCCTGGGCCTGACCCTGAGTATCCCCATCTTCGACAAACGACAGGCAAAGACAGCTGTCAACAAAGCGAAGCTACAAAAGCAAACCAGCGAGCTCGACCTGATGGACAACCAGAAGACACTCTACAAAACGATTGAAAGCCTCTGGCTGACAGCCAACAGCGCCCAACAGCAATATGTAGCTGCAGCACAGAAGCTGAAAAGCACAGAAGCCAGCTACGCCCTTGTCAGCGAACAGTTCAACGTCGGCATGAAAAATACGGTAGAACTGCTCACCGAGAAAAACAATCTCCTGAGTGCCCAGCAGGAAACGCTACAGGCCAAATATACGGCCATCCTCAACGCAGGTTTGCTGCGCTTCTACCAAGGTGAAGAAATCGTGATGTTCTAAGTAAAAAATAAAAACAGAAAAAGATATGAACAAGAAACTTATTATCGGTATAGCAGGCGTGCTGGTCGTAGCCGGAGGAATCTGGTTCTTTACAGGTAAATCGTCGAAAGGCGGCATCAGCCTCGAAACCGCCAAAGTGAACCGCAGCTCCATCTCAAACACAGTGACAGCTACCGGAACAGTAGAACCGGTGACGGAAGTGGAAGTCGGTACGCAGGTATCCGGCATCATCGACAAACTGTACGCAGACTACAACGACGTAGTGAAAGCCGGACAATTGATCGCAGAAATGGATAAAGTAAACCTGAAGGCCGAACTGGCATCCGCCCAGGCCCAGCTGGCAAGCAGCAAGAGCGAATACGAATACCAGCAGAAGAATTACGCACGTAACAAGGTGCTTTACGAAAAGAAACTGATCAGCGACTCCGATTATGAGACAGCGACTTACAATTACGAAAAGTCGAAAGCCTCTTACGAACAGAATCAGGCTGCGATGGTCAAAGTGAACCGTAACCTCGAATACGCCACGATCACCAGCCCGATCGACGGTGTCGTTATCAACCGTGCCGTTGAAGAAGGGCAGACCGTTGCCGCCGGATTCGAAACGCCGACCCTGTTCACCATCGCCGCCGACCTGACCAAGATGCAGGTGATCGCCGATGTCGATGAAGCCGATATAGGCAACGTACACGACGGACAGCGCGTCAGCTTTACCGTCGATGCCTATCCGAACGATGTATTCGAAGGAACCGTCTGGCAGATCCGCCTGGGCGACAGCAGTAGCAGCAGTTCGAGCAGTTCCACCAGCTCATCCTCTACGGTCGTAACCTATGAAGTAGTGATTACCGCCGACAATCCGGACCTGAAACTGAAACCCCGTCTGACAGCCAACGTGACGATCTACACGCTCGAACGCGATAACGTCCTGACCATTCCGACCAAGTCGTTACGTTTCGTTCCGGAAGAAGAACTACTCGTCGGCACCGGCCTGATCGCCGAAAACAGTGCCCAGGAAGCACCGGCCGGCAAACGTCTGGTTTGGGTTAAAGAAGGACAGCAGTTGCACCCGAAAGCCGTTACTGTCGGATCGACAAGCGGCAATATGATCGAAGTGATCGACGGACTGAACGAAGGCGAAGAAATCGCTGTCGACCTTACTTCGGACACACCGGCACAGGCCGCTGCCCCAACGGAAAAGAGTCCGTTCATGCCTGGCCCTCCGGGAAGCGATAAGAAGAAGAAATAAAAATAGTTGACAGTTGACAAGTGATAGTTGACAGTTAAAAACAACAGCAATGAAAGAGATAATCAAATTAGATAACATCAGGCGTGACTTCAAAGTCGGAGACGAGATCGTCCATGCCCTGCGTGGCGTCTCCTTCACGATACACGAAGGAGAGTTCGTCACCATCATGGGAACCTCCGGCTCGGGAAAAAGTACGCTGCTGAACACGTTGGGATGTCTCGACACACCGACCAAGGGCGAATATTATCTCGACGGCGTCTCCGTCCGCACGATGGGAAAGAATGCCCGTGCCACCCTGCGCAACCGGAAGATCGGATTTGTCTTTCAGAGTTACAACCTGTTGCCCAAAACGACAGCCGTAGAAAATGTAGAACTACCTCTGATGTACAACCCCAACTTCAGTGCCTCCGCCCGCCATGAGAAAGCCGTGCAGGCATTGGTTGCCGTCGGCCTGGGCGACCGCCTGATGCACAAGAGCAACCAGATGTCCGGCGGACAGATGCAGCGTGTAGCCATCGCCCGCGCCCTGGTGAACGACCCGGCAGTGATCCTTGCCGACGAAGCAACGGGAAACCTGGATACACGTACGTCATTCGAGATCCTGGTACTCTTCCAGAAACTGCATGCCGAAGGACGTACCATCATCTTCGTAACGCACAACCCGGAAATTGCCCAGTACAGCAGCCGCAACATCACCCTGCGTGACGGACATGTAACGGCCGACACGGTCAATACAAACATCCTGGATGCAGCAGAGGCTTTATCCAAATTACCAAAGAATGAAGACTGAGACAAATAAACTATTAGGGGACGCAGATGACGCAGAGAACACAGATGAACGCAGATTTGTGTTAAATAAGAAAATAAAAAGTCTGCGTCAATCTGCGTATTCTGCGTCATCTGCGTCCCCTAATATTATCTTTACTGTACGATAAATTATACAAAACAATGAACGGAACAAACCTCATAAAAATAGCCCTCCGTGCCCTTGCCAACAACAAGCTACGAGGATTCCTGACGATGCTCGGTATCATCATCGGCGTTGCCTCCGTGATCACGATGCTTGCCATCGGACAAGGATCGAAGCGGAGCATACAGGAACAGATCAGCGAGATGGGCTCGAATATGATCATGATACATCCCGGTGCCGATGTCCGGGGAGGTGTCCGTCAGGATGCTTCCGCTATGGAGACACTGAAGCTGGAAGACTATCAGAACATCGTCGACGAAACCCGTTACGTCTCTGCCGTCTCCCCTTCGGTCAACAGCAGCGGACAAGCCATCTTCGGAGCCAACAACGCCCCGACCACCGTCTACGGTATCAGTCCCGACTATCTCGAAATCCGCCGTTACAAGGTGGAAGACGGCGATATGTTCACCGAACAGGACATCCAGACAGCAGCGAAGGTCTGTGTAGTCGGTAAAACCGTAGTCGACAACCTCTTTTCCAACGGCGAAAGCCCCGTCGGCAAAGTCATACGCTTTCAGAAATTACCTTTCCGCATCGTAGGCGTGCTGGAAAGCAAAGGATACAACAGCATGGGAATGGACCAGGACGACCTAATCTTAGCTCCATACACAACTATTCAGAAAAAAGTTCTGGCCATCACCCATCTGCAAGGCATCACCTGTTCGGCCCTCAAAGAGGAATACACCGACCAGGCCATTGACGAGATAACGGAAATACTGCGCCGCAACCATAAGTTGAAGGAAAGTGACGATGATGATTTTACCATCCGTAGTCAGCAGGAGTTGAGCACGATGTTGACAAGTACTACGGACATGATGACCGTGCTGTTGGCGGCTGTGGCGGGTATTTCGTTGCTCGTTGGTGGTATCGGGATTATGAACATCATGTATGTCAGCGTCACGGAGCGTACCCGCGAGATCGGCTTGCGTATGAGTATCGGGGCAAAAGGGATCGACATCCTCGCCCAGTTCCTGATCGAATCCATCCTGATCAGTGTGACCGGCGGACTGATCGGTGTCGTATTGGGTGTAGGAGCCGCCCTGGTGGTGAACGGCGTCGCCCACTTCCCGATCTATATCCAACCGTGGAGCGTTATGCTTTCATTCGCCGTCTGTACCGTCACCGGTGTCTTCTTCGGATGGTATCCGGCCAAGAAAGCCGCCCAGCTCGATCCGATCGAAGCAATCCGTTACGAATAAGAAATTATTTAATATCTTTGTAAAAGATGAAAACAGAAACGACAACACATACGCATATATCTCCCCCTTTCAAGGGAATGGGCAGCATTATCCATATTGCTGCCTGGGGGATTTTGTTCGGCCTGCCGTTCTTCTTTACGGGCAGGGAATCACAGGAACTGACGGTGATCAGCTATCTGCGCTCCGTCATCGTTCCGCTTTCGTTCATGATGGTTTTCTATGTGAACTATTTCCTGTTGGTAAACCGTTATCTGTTTTCACGCCACGGATGGAAGTTCTTCCTCAGCAACGTCCTGCTGATCGCCTTTGCGATGCTGGCGGTACATCTGTTGATGCAACTGCTTCCGCCGCCGGAGATACACCGCCCGCACCGTCCGGAAAGGGAGTTGCAGGAGATCATCGGCTTCTTCCTCGTCAATGCCATGCTGTATGCGCTGGTGGCAGGTCTGAGTGTCGCCATCAAGATGACGAGCGGCTGGTATCAGGTAGAATCCATGCGCCGCGAACTGGAGAAGAGCCGGGCGGAAGCCGAACTTCAGAACCTGAAAAGCCAGCTGAACCCACATTTCCTGTTCAACACGCTCAACAATATCTACAGCCTGATCGCTTTCAGTCCCGAACGAGCACAAGAAGCCGTCCACGACCTGAGTCGCCTGCTGCGTTACGTCCTTTACGACAGTAGCCAGCCGCACGTCTTGCTGGAAAGCGAACTGGATTTTATCCGCAACTATGTGGAACTGATGCGCATCCGCCTGCCGGAGCATGTGGAACTGAAAACGGAGATATCCGCCGTCCAGCCGGATGCCATGATCGCCCCCTTGTTGTTCATCTCCCTGATCGAGAATGCCTTCAAACATGGCGTCAGCAACAGCCAGCCCTCGTTCATCCATCTGGATATACACCAGAACGGCGACCTGGTTGTCTGCATCCTGAAAAACAGTTATTTCCCCAAAGATGCGGAACAGGACAAGAGCGGTTCGGGAATCGGCATCAAGAACCTGCGCAAACGGCTTGAATTAATTTATCCGAACAAACATATTTTCTCATGCGGTGTAGACGGTGACAGTTATCATAGCATGCTGGAAATACAAATCAATTGACAGTTGACAAGTGACAGTTGACAGTTAGGCTTCGCATCCGGTAAACAAATCGGTAAAAGCCGAAATAACTGTCAACCGTCAACTGTCAACTGTCAACTAAATAAGTATTATTTATGAAACTGACTTGTGCAATCATCGACGACGAGCCTTTGGCAATCAGCCTGCTGGAAAGTTATGTCAACAAGACCCCGTTCCTGGAACTTGCCGGGAAATACAACAGTGCGGTCAATGCCCTGCCCATACTCACCAAAGAGCCTGTCGACCTCCTGTTCCTGGACATCCAGATGCCCGAACTCAACGGCATGGAATTTTCCCGCATACTGGAAGCCGAGACACGGATCATCTTCACAACGGCTTTCAGCCAATATGCACTCGACAGTTACAAGGTAAACGCTCTCGATTACCTGCTGAAACCGATCAGTTATGCCGACTTCCTGAAATCGGCCAACAAGGCACTGCAATGGTACGAACTGTTGCGGGAAGGGAAAGAGGGGAAAGCAGATCCCGGAAAAGACGGCCAGCCGACCGCCCCGGCAGCACAACCCCAGTCATCGATCGAAAGCATTTTTATCAAGACAGAATACAAACTGGTGCAGGTCGAACTCCGCAAGATATTATACATCGAAGGACTGAAAGATTATGTCAAAATATTCATCGAAGGCGAACCGCATCCGATCCTCTCGCTGATGAGCATGAAAAGCCTGGAAGACATGCTGCCGACCAACCGTTTCATCCGCGTACACCGTTCCTTCATCGTCCAGCCGGAAAAGATCAAAGTGATCGAACGCAACCGCATCGTCTTCGGCAAAGAATATATCCCCATCTCCGACAACTACAAACAGAAGTTCATGGAGTTTCTGGCACAGAGGTCGCTACTGCCTTAGAAAAGTTGCAACAGCAACTTTTCCAGCCCCTTCGTCATCTGCCCCATGCTACAGGAATAATTATTGGAGAAAACGGCAACAGCATAGCGTTTGCCGTCTTTGTCTATATACCCGGCATAACTACGTACTCCCGTTATCCCGCCACTCTTCAAACGAGCTTTCCCTTGCAGCTTGCTTCCTTTCAACAGGTTGCGGACCGAGCCTTCCACACCCACCTGCGGCAATGACTCGAAGAATGCCTCGGAAACCTCCGATTTTGTCGCCATATACACCAGCAGATCAGCAATAAACTCAGCCGATACCTTATCGGCTGGAGCCAGTCCGCTGCCGTCATGCATCCGCAACGGATATACATCCAGCCCCTTCTTCCTCCAATGATCGAGTACCACCTGCACACCCCGTCCGAAAGAAGAGATCACCTCGTTTTTCCGGGGAACATATTGCAGACCGACCGTTTTCACCAGTGCATCCGCAAACAAATTATGACTGACATGATTCGTCACGCTCGCAATCTCTTTCAATGTTGGCGAATAAGTCGTTACAACCGGCTTCCTCTCGACTGTTTTCCACCGGCCGGCTTCCGATTCGATCCGGTAACAAGTCGGCTCCTTTCCTACCACAATACCTTCGCGCTCAAGGCAACCGGTCAGATATTCCGCCAGAAACAAAGCCGGATCGGGAATATCGCCTTTCAACACATAATTCTCACGGTTAGCAGGAACGACACCCTGTAAATAACGCTCGCCGGACAACGGGGCACCGATTATATAAGCACTGTCCGACGCCGCCGCTTTCAGATAATTGATAAACCGCAGGGAAGGAATTGCCGGATCAGTCCCAACGACCTCCGGACGAGTTCCGGCAGCCCCCGTCTTCAGGGACAACTTATACATATTGTCGAACACCGAAAGCCCATAGCTTCCCGGCGCATAATAATTCCCCATATCTTCCCGCAGCCATTTGATAGAAGCACCCTCCGTATCGAAAATACGTTCGTCGGCCACCACCGCCCCGGTGATCTTCCGGATACCCGCCTTCTTCAGCGCCGCTATCCATTCGGGAATAAAGGTATTCTGTGCGGGCGTATAACGATTCCTGTCGGGAGCGAAATGCGACGACCCCAGCGACGGGTCACCGCCTCCCCTGATATACAGATTTCCGTTCAGGACACCCTCTTTGATACTCCCGTCATGCTCCAGCGACGTAGCGTACCGATAATCGTCTCCCAATATTTCGAGAGCCGTAGCCGTCGCGACCGTTTTCAGGACAGAAGCCGGAGAAACCTCACGATCCTCGTCATAGCTGTAAACCGTTTTTCCATCCTGCACATCTTTCACCACAATGGAGAAGGTCGCCCCCTTCATATAAGGGGCATTCAGCAATTGTTTTACAGGTTGGAGAGTCTGTGCCTTCGGCTGTGAAAGGCAGCCTAACAGCAAAGCTACACATAATATTTTCTTTATCATCTTATTATCCTATTCCAGTTTATTTTATCTTTGTCACAGGCAAAGATAAAAATTAAAATATGAACTCATTATTTGAAAGGCCATTTACATTCGACCGTGTCACACGTATCGTATTCAGTATCGTCATCATCGGCGCATTGCTCTATCTGATCACCATACTGCGGACCGCGTTGCTTCCCTTCCTGATCGCATGGTTGCTGGCTTATATGATGCAACCTTTCGTGAAGTTTTTCCAATACAAGCTGAAGCTGAAAAGCCGTATCCTGGCTATCATAGCCGTGATCATCTGCGCTTCGCTCGTTATCGGTACGGCAGCTGCACTGGTTGTTCCCTCCATCGCCCAGGAAGCCGAGAGAACTCTCAGCCTGATGCGTACGCACAATCCGGGTGAAGGATATATCCCGTTGATCCCCGAGTCCTGGATCACGTATCTGGAAACCAATGTGGACATCAACCAGCTGATGGAGCTTCTCAGCCGCGAGAACATACAGAATGCCATCAAGCAGCTGGCTCCCAAAGTATGGAATATCCTGTCGAACACTTTCTCCATCCTTTTCAGCATAACGATTATCTTTGTGATCCTGTTATATTTCATTTTCATCCTGCTGGATTACGAGAAGATAGCCAACGGATGGATCAACCTGATCCCGGCGCATATCCGTCCTTTCGCCAAAGGGCTTGCCGACGACGTGGAGCAGAGCATGAACCGCTATTTCCGCGGCCAGTCGCTGATCGCATTGTGTGTCGGTGTCCTGCTGGCTATCGGATTCAAGATTGTAGGTTTCCCGTTGGGGGTTACACTCGGGCTGTTTATCGGAGTACTTAACCTGATCCCTTACCTGCAAACGATCGGACTGATCCCGATGATTATCCTCAGCTTACTGAAGTCGGCAGAGACAGGACAAAATTTCTGGATCATTTTCGGATCGGGATTGCTGATACTCGGAATTGTCCAGTGCATCCAGGATTTATACCTCACGCCCCGTATCATGGGAAAAGCGATGGGCCTGAATCCTGCCATCATTCTTCTTTCTTTATCCATTTGGGGAACTTTACTCGGATTTATCGGATTGATCATCGCATTACCGCTTACGACACTCTGTCTCTCTTATTATAAGCGTTTTATCTTGCTGGAAGGGGATATTATTCCTCCTCCGCCAGCCGATATTCAACCGGAGAAGAAAGAAAAAAAGTAACTTTTTTCAAAAAAATATCCATCAGCTATTGCAAATTAAAAAATAAACCCTACCTTTGCACCCGCAATACAGAAGTAAAGCACACCGCAATACAAAGTATGCACAGGATGATTCGCTAGCTCAGCAGGTAGAGCACATCCCTTTTAAGGATGGGGTCCTGGGTTCGAACCCCAGGCGGATCACTCAAAAAAAAACAGCTTCAGATTTATTCTGAGGCTGTTTTCTTTTTATAACCCGCCTAAGTTATTCACAACCGTGTTACAAGCTTTTGTTCATATCCTATCAACAAAACAGTTAAAGCAACTAATATCAATAAATTAACCTGTTGATAACTATGTTAAAAAGCCTGTTGAAACAGGGTTACTACTTTTTATATGCAATTCATAATAATACTAACCATCATTTCCTTTTCTTCCGTTCTCGACTCAGCAATCATAATAGTCAGTGCCACCAACGTATGATCAGCAATGCGCTTCTGTCCGTCTTCATCGTAAAGAATACCGTTCTTATCCAAGAAATAGAGAAAGACAGTAGCCGCAATACGTTTGTTGCCATCGCTAAAGCTATGATTTTTGGTGACAAAATAGAGCAAATTGGCAGCTTTCTCTTGTAGCGTTGGATAGACATCCTCTCCAGCAAAACTTTGATAAACATTACCGATACTGCCTTTAAAAGAATCGTCCTTCTCATGCCCGAACAAGTCCGAATCGGCATTGAAACGCATTTGGTCAATAATATTCCGGCATTCTTCATAAGTCAGTACATAGGTTGCTTCGCTTCCCTTAGGACGTTGCATGCATTGATGGTCGTAATCATCAAGCAGGGTCAGTGCCGTATTATAATTCTCAATCACGTTCAGCACTTGTTTGGCATCAAGAGCGTTCTGAGTGCGTTTCATGATACGGATAACTTCACCAAGCTGTTGCAAACGTTGGTCGTTAATGGCATAACCTTTGATGACGTAGTCTGTTAAGACAGAATTAGCCCACTTACGAAAAACCACACCTCGTTTTGACTTAACTCTATACCCTACCGAAATAATCACATCAAGATTATAAAATTCCGTCTGTCGAACCTGAGTTTTTCCCTCAATAGCACCATGACGTGTGGTGGTCGCAAATTTTGCGACTACCACTTCACCTTCTAATTCTTCGCGCAGAGCATTGGTAATGTGCTTACCAATCGTTTTCACATCTCTATCAAAAAGTTCAGCCATCTGCTGACGGTTTAACCATACGGTTTTTTCATTGATTGACACCGGCACTTCCAGTGTCATTTCATTATCTCTGAATATTACAATCTTATTTTCCATATCGCTAAAATTTTGATTACACACTTCCACAAAGATAACGAATTCTTTGATAACAAATTACAAATCAAAAGAAAACAGCTTCAGATTTATTCTGAGGCTGTTTTCTTTTTAGGATTACTATTCAATTACCGGGCGATCGTCCTCACCGTCGTCTTTGGACGGTGTGATATTGATAGTTGTTCGCTCTCCTTTTGCTGTTTGCGTCGTGTTCCGCAAAAGGGTACCGGGACGGAAACATAAACGTGCTTTCTTCAGCAAGGTTGAAGAGAAAGTTTCCACAGTCTCACTACCCTTACTCCCCATAATCAGCTGCAAACTACCGAGTTCCCCAAGCTGTATCACTTCACCACGTTCGAGTGCCTTCGTTGCAAATTTAACCATGCGGTCGAGAACCACTTTGACATCACCGCTCGATGCCGTTGAACTCTCCGCAATCAGATCGCATAATTCTTCAAAGCCACAGGTGCGCGTTGCACGCGTCTGGGCATATAAAGCTTTTCCTTACCTGCTTCTACTTCTTTACTCATGTTTTTTCTGAGAACCAAATGATACTGTACTGCCATAATCTGTATTGTTTTTAATAGTTGATAAATCGCGTTGTAATTAATTACAATGTAAAGATACGGCAGCCGAATACCCCTACTGAAACCTGGGATGACGGGACGTGACGATGCGACACTTTATTTCGTTTATTAATCGATTAAAGCCTTGTTTATCTTACTCTTAATAGCTATATTTACAGTAGAAAAAACACAGAAACCATGGAACAAAAAACATTTATCATCCGGGCATACGGTGTCGGCGAACTAGCCCTACTATACAATCCCCACCTCTCCCATCGCGGAGCCATCATGCAACTTTGGCGCTGGATCAACCATCACGGCATCCTCAAAGAAAAACTAACCGCCCTGGGTTACCATCCGGGAACACGCTGCTTCACCCCTAAACAGGTAGAATGTATTGTGGAACATTTAGGAGAACCTTAAAAAATAATCAAAAAATATTTCATTTTTATTTGCCTTATCGTAACTTATAAGTTACCTTTGTAACAAAATAAAAAGCCAGCTATGAAAAAAGTAAGAACAATTATTGCCTATAAAGATTATTTTGAACAGTTTTTGCTGTCACAACCAGAATATGGAAAATAATATAAAATCATGGAGCGATATTAAGGATAGTGTTTATGGTGAAATCGGAACACAACGCAGAGACGAACTTGAAAGAGAGTTTGAATCCTTAAAAATCGGATTGCTACTTCGCCAGGCTCGCGAAAAGAAAGCAATAACGCAGGAAGAATTAGGTGCACTTGTGAATAAAAAGCGTTCATATATTTCAAGAGTTGAAAATGATGCGAGTAATATCACCCTGAAAACACTTTTCGATATTGTAGAGAAAGGTTTAGGAGCTAAACTTCATCTTGAAATAGTCTTTTGATTATAATAAAAATAGCTCCCGACCGAAAAGAAACGGGTCGGGAGCTATTTTTTTTCGGTCAAGAGCTGTTTCGGAAAAGGGTACGGGACGATTTCGGGTGGAGAAGGTGGAGATAAAAAGGTGTTTTGGGTAACTTTTATAAATAGTTGGAGGCATTTGGAGGGGTACCGATGCTAAATGGGAATATACAATATATTAAAAGTAGGGAAATACGTTTTCATCTCCACCTTCTCCACCCGGAAACATTAGAAAGGCAAGGATATTTGCGGATTTTCATTCTCTTTCCCAGGTTCATCATCAGCATGTTCATATTGTTTATCAACCGGTTCATCAGCACCTATTTCATAGGAAGAGATTCCCTGCTGGATAGATTTCACTTCGTCGAACGTGAGCTCTATGACAGTAAAAAGACGTTTGCCATTACGAACAAAATGTTCGAAACCTGCCCTTTTCAGCATTTTTCCGAGGTTAACCACGTTGATTTTTGTAATGGGCATACGTGTCTTTTCGGCTATTTTAGCCAGGATTTCACTGCTGGATAACTGCAAAAAAGCCTCAAAACGACGGGGTTTACGAAAATAAGTATAGAACAGCTCTTCTTCCGGACTACTCTGCTGGAAAGGTTCGTTGTTTGCATTGATCTCCGTAATATCGGTATCAGAGAACCAACATTTGAAACCATCCTTATACAAAGCCAATGCCTGAGCATACACGTTCTTATAATCGACAGGAGACAGATAGTCTATCCGCGCCGCTTCGAAACAAAGGAAACGACGCGAACCGGTACGGTCGCTCAACACCTGACTGTCATTCACCGTGGCGGCAAACGACGCACGCCGCTCGTAGGTCTCCGAATTATGTGCATAGGCACGCCGCTCGTGCACATAGTTTTTTGTGATCATCGCCTTCAGCCGGTTCAGTTCCATGCTGCTCTGTCCCGAAAGCTCGTCCAGGAGGATCAGGAAGCAGTCACTCAGAAGCAGGGAAGCATCCTTCGAAGAGGGATCGAGATTACCGGAATAGGTGTACTCGCGCAGTTCGGGCGGTACCAGGTTACGGCACCAGGTTGTTTTTCCCAATCCCTGTCCCCCACTCAGCAGCAATACAGTATGATTCTCCATATTAGTGTCTATGGCGCACGCTACGGCGGCAACAAGCCATTTGCGGAGACAGGTCAACCAGTATTCAGGGCGGGTGGTGCTGACGGTCGAAGCTAGCCAGGCAATATGGTCGGTCTCCCCGTCCCAGGCGGGCAGCTTGCTGAAATAGGATTTGAAAGGATCGAACTCTTTGCTGAAACCGGAATGGATCACCGAACGCAACTCCGAGATTTTACAGAAGATACCGTTCAGCTGAAGGTTACACCAGACCGTGTTTTCCCAGTAATCGGTGACCGGATGGTATTTCTGGCTTTTGGCTCTTTTATCACGATATTCCACCAGGTTACGGACGACATTCTTCCGCAGGTAGAAATGCTTTGACAGATATTCCTGGATACACTCTACTTTCTTCCCGTTCGCCTTCTTCGAATTGGTATTGTGTTCCTCTTTGTGGCTATAGGCACTTGTTATCGCGCTGAGTACTTCTTCGGCGGAAAGATCGGTGAAGTTTTCCCCGCAATAGTCTGCCAGCCGTTGCTCGGGTACTCCCAGGCGGTTACAGAGACAAGCGTAATGATAGACGTAGTTGTTGCGGTTGCCTTCCTCATACCGTTCCTGTTTGTCGAGTTGCTTACGTGCCTTTTCAAACAAACCGATGGCAGTACGTGCAGGCTTCGGAAGTTTCGCTTCCTGCCCTCGGGGAGGCAGCAGCGGCAGGTCGTCGGGTAACGCTTCGCCGGCATCCTGCCAGTCGTCGAAACGGGGAGAGATATAAAGCGACGGATCACTGGATACGAAGCAAAGGCGGCCCACGTCGCTTCCCGAAGCATCGATCTCCACACCTAGCAGCTGTTCGTACCAAACTTTGATCGTATTGTAAATGATCCGGTGGTTCTTCGGGAGCAGTTCGATATTCACGGCTGACCAGGTGATAATTTTCAGCCCTTGTCCGCCGGGACTCAGAAAGCTGGCAACTGTATAGACAGACTCATTGATCGTCGCGCGCAGGCGAGCGATGGTCTCCACCGGCTGATGGTCGATATCAAGGATCAAAAGCGGATTGTAGCGGGTGATGTCAGTTTCCTTACGTACATTCCGGTAGGTAGCAGAGACGGTAAAAGCGTTGAGCGAACGTTTGATCCGGTCGGCGGTAGCCCGGTCGCCTGCTTTCAACGCAGCTTGGTGCAGGCTGACAGTTGTTTCATACTTTCCGTCACGGATGTCGTAGAGAATCTCGATAAGCGGCTTGTTACCCTGACAATACCTGAAACTAGTGAAAAGAGTTGCTTCTATCATATCATTTAGATTTAGGAGGTTTACCGGTTATCCGGTATATTTCAAAGGTACAGGAAGCTATTGGATAGCTTCCTGCTTTTTTCCTTTTTTTACGAAAAAGGATCGTCGGGGAAGTAGCTGTCGAAATATTCTTTCACAGCAGAATAGAGACTGTCGAATTTGAGAAAGCCCTGAATCTTCTTATTTTGAATCTTAAAAACTTCATCGATGGCACGCAGAAACTTTTTCGCCTTCGATGTCCCGTTCACCCGCCATTTGTTACTACGGAGCAAGGGAGCAATGAGTTCGACAAACTCGCTGGTATCACCCTGAAAAACGATCTTCTCCACTTCCACCAGATTTTCTTCAAAATCAACATGGTCGAGTAACCGATTGATGATTCTTGCATTTTTGTTTATTTCGTGCAAATTGGCTTCCATCCGTTCGCACTGTTCTCTCAGTTCTCTGACTGCTTCGTTCAACTGAAGGATATCTACTTTTTTTTCATGTTTATTTATTTTATATGATTGGTTTCACAGATAATCTGTAGCACATAAAAAACGAAGCCCCGGCGGAGTGAACCGTCGGGGCTTGTTTTTGTCTGTCTTCGCTCTTCACAGAGATCGAACAGAAGAACTTTATTTCATTACTTTAGTATTAATACTCGCCGCTTGTTCACCCTCACGGGATACTTGGTTCGATATCCCCACGCAGTCAATTTAAATTTATTGATTATAAATAGTTTCTTATTTTACGATTGCCTTAACAGCGGCTTCACCTTCTACGGCTACTACGACTACACCTGCAGGAGCAGAGATAGTTGCTTCAGAAGAAGTGATTACTGTGTTGGCAATTGTCTGACCAAGTACGTTGCTGATAGATACTTTCTTGCCTTCAGCACCCTTAACGATTACGGCACCTTCAGTAGCAACAACCTTAACACCTGTTGCTTCGATACCTTCGTTAGATGTAGCAGCTTCTTCAGTTGCTTCAACGTTGAATGTAGCAGCCTGATCACGAGAATAAACCAATACAGGAACACTGTTGTGGACACGTACATAACGAGTATTACCGTGTTTATCTACTGCTTCCATATAGAATGCACCGTCTTCAGCAGCCGGGTCAACCAGGCGGAATGCAAAGGTTGCTTCGTTCATCTGCTGTTCGCCCTTTTCATTTACGAAGCTCAATGTATCGTTAACAGCTTTTTTTGTTCCTTTATATACAGAGCTTGCGATAATCATTGTATCGTTTTCGAAGTGAGTTGCAGGAACAAATGCTAGACGAACATTTTTCTGATACAATGCTTGCTTGTTTTCTGCTACGTAAGCAGTATCATCCAAAGCTACCAAGTAATCAGCTGTACGAGAATGGATCTTCTTCGTTGTAGCATGTATACACTTGCTTGCATCTTCAGTCTTTTCACCGTCAGCTGTTATATGCTGGTGGTTAGTAGCATCACAAGGAGCAACTACGATTTCATCTTCCACCCAGTCACCGTTACGTACAGCCAGCATATACAACGGTTTAGTTGTAGGTTCGCCAGTTGCTACATCTTCGCGAACGAATGCTGTATCTACGAACAAAGGCAGAGCAGCATTAGCAGGTTTGTCTGACAAGTTCACTTCACCCAAGAAGTTCAAGCTATCTTTAGCGATACTGTTGCCATTGTTTGCATTGCGGTTCATTGTATTTTCATACAAGAATGTATTCGGAACATTTGTACGGAAGAATTTAGCCAAGTTAACATTCATGTCTTCGAAACCATCGTTAGCTACAGTTGCACCCAAGCGACGATATTCAGGACGGTTCAGATTTTCAACAATGAACAAGCTATTGTTGATGTCGTACATTCCACATTTGCTCAAGAAGTTGGTAGATGTACCTGCATAGATCTTTTGGCAAGTATTAGATAGACGTAAGATAAATTTGTCACCATCTTTACGGACTGTTAACTTATCAGAACCACCGAGTCCAAATACAAACCGATCAGACACCTTTCCTCCTTCAGGTAAATAACCGAATCCTTCACCGGCTACATTATAGAAGTAATAAGCAGGCACTTTCAGCATGTGTTTAGCTTCTTTCAGCGTTGTACCTTCATAATAATTGATTACACTTTCAACATAGATTGTATCAGCTTTACCATTATTTTCAGCAACCATTTCTACAGCATCTTCTTTATCAAGATCCAAGATTGCATTACCATCCTTGTCTGCAGAAATCCAAGCATTATTTTCATATACAGAAGAGAAGTGAGCAATAGCATAACGTTGGTTCTTCACATCACCCAGCCAGTTGTAACCGTCAGATTCTTTTGCATCTTTAACAGCTTCAATCTTGTACAGGTCTTCACCGTCTGTATAGATATCGTCTGTCTTATCTTCGTTTTCACGCAATTGTCTCTTGTTAAATGTAAGTGCAACATGTTGAGCTTCACGGTTTGTTACTGTATAAACTTCAGATTTCTCATCATAAGTGATTGCCCACTGAGTATCCAGTACATTACCAGCTTCTTTAACAAAACCATAATTTCCACAACCATCTACAGCCAATATCTTATTGCCGTTCTTTTCATCCAACTTCGTGATAGTGAAGAAAGCATTCTTCAAGAAAGCGACCGGATCAACAACGTTATTACCCATGCTGATCTTGATTTGGAACAACTTGTAATCAATAGAAGCACCCAAAGTCTTAGTTCCGTCAGTTGTCAGCTTGAAGTAACCAACAGGAGCAGCTTGCAACTGGTTATCCTCATTCAAAACCTGAACAGTCATGCTGTCGATGCTTGTCAAAGTTTCTAAGTTATCATCTGCACTAACCGGTTTGTGGTATGTTGTGAACACGTCGAACATAGTGCGTTTCTTAGCTTCCAGTTTACGTTCAGCGATCAAATCCTTTTCAGAAACAGTCGTGAAGGCATATACATACTGGTTAACAGCCGTACCACCTGCATTTGTTTTCTTGGCTACGATATATTCATATTCATCGTCTGTGTTCTTGAATCGGAGAGACACATTTGTTTCGCTATCAGCAGCTTTTACAAACTCAGTACCATTCCAAGTCATCGGAGCCAGACGGTTGCCTGTGAACGGATCGCCAGCCAACTTTCCATCAACAGTGATTGTAAAGCCTGTCTTTTCAAAGAAATACAAGTCTTTAGCAGTCAATGTATACAAGCCTGATTTGTACAGACCGAAGTAACGGTTATTTTTAGCTGTCAGGTTTTCACCATCCATTTCAAATACAACACCGTTATCATACGGAGCATTAGCTACAGAATGGAAGAAATCTTTACCATCAACTGTCATTTTCTTACCAGCTTTGTTAGTAAAGATAAATGTATAGTCACCATCCTTATCTAACGCTTGTTCCATCTTCCATAGATTAGCCTCTGTTGCCAAAGATGTCAGATTTTTAGCACTTACCACTTTTGCTTTGCCGTTTTCATCAGCAGTAACGACGAAGTTTGTAACGCCATCCCATTCCTGTCCTTTTACAATCAAGAGATAATATTGATCTGCAGCCGGAGTTTTTACTAGTTCAAAACCATCCACTTCTGCATCAGGCAAGGTAACACCTGTAACAACAATACCGTCATTAGATTTAACCGGAATATTTACAGCTACATCACCCAACACGTCTGCTAATTGTTCTGCAGTTCCGTTAAATACGATAGAAGCTCCTTCTACAGCTTTCTCTACAGCACCTTTAATAGCACCAGCATTAGTAATATTTCCAGTTGTTTCATCAACAATAGGAGTAACCTGAGAAGCAATAACTACCCCTTGTTTAGCTGCTTCAGTTTCACTCCAACCCGTTGTGTAACTCAAATCAGTTGTACACATTTCATACTTATTACCAGAAACGGTCAACTGTAATGTAGACAAATCAGCTACAGTTTTATTTGTAGCAGTAACGGATTCACAACCTGTGTCTGATAAAGTGTAATCGCCTGCAATTTGGAAACCTGTAGAAAAAGTGTCACCTACAACACCATCGGCTTTCTTGATTGTATTGTTCTTAACAACGATTTTACCTTTATTTCCTGTTGGAAAAACAGTGATACCATTTACCAAAAAATGGTTTGTAGAACCATTAATAGTATTACCTTCCAATGTTACTCCATCAGCAATTACAGTAATAGCAGTTTTATTAACTGCAACTGTTCCGTCTTCGCCTTCTGCAAAAGTATTTTTAAAATTGATCGTCAAATTCTTAACGGTCACATTCTTACCAGTGATAACGACATGACCGGTTAATTCTTTGCCGTTGCCATCTAAAACGAAATTGTCCTTATCAATCAGTAAGTAATCTTTCTGATTTTCTAAAACAACGTTATCCGTCAACTTCAAACTGTTTCCGTCTGCAGCAAGTTCAACACCTGCCAAAGCATCAAAATCAGTCAAAGAAGTCGCAGCATTCAAAGTAAACAACGCACCGCTAAGCAGTAACGTTGCTACAAGCGTAGAAAACTTTTTGTTCATAAATCTTTAATTTAATATTAATAATAGTGTTACTTAAAAAGCCTTTTCACAAGTCCCGTTGAATCGTCGAAATGTTAAATGACGAGTTTAAACGTTCCTTTTTTCTAGTCATTTTTTGGGGATTCGTGAGTTGAAGCGGCTATTTTGTACAAACTTTGCTATTCGGTTGATAAGAAAGGATATAGGAAAAGGAAAATTATTTGGTAAAGTATTGGCGGTTCGGAAAAATGCAGTAACTTTGCTGACGAATTTAAAGGAACGATTTTTCTCGTCATTACGGCCAATTAGTAATACATTCTACCTCAGAAAAATAACTATCATTTCACCTCTTTTCCGGATAAGTAATAAATCGATAAAGCAAATTTATAACTCATTGATTTTCAATATAGCATTTTTCGGTTTTGGAGCAGTCACTCAAAAAAGGGAGATTTTTGCCATTATCGTTGCCTGATTTTGCCCTATTTTATCTTCTTCAGAATCTTCGGAAATTGCCAAAAGAATAACAGCGTACAACAAATGGCTGCGGTAGCATCAGAGATGGCTTCAGCGGCATACACACCTGTCACACCCATAAAGTGCGGCAATATCAGTGCTAACGGGATCAGTAGGATTACCTTTCGAAGCAGAGCGATGAAGATGGATATCCGCGCCTGCCCCAAGGCAACAAACATATTCTGACAAGCACGCTGCAATCCGAAAATGGTCATACCACCCAGGAAGACAGGCATCGTCCATCGTACAGTCTCTATCAAATTCGCGTCGCTCGTAAAAGCAGATGCTATTGTGGAAGGGAATAAGATCATGAACAGCATCAGGATCAGATTGAAAGAAAACATTGTGACCAGTGCGATACGGAAACACTCCTTCACTCGCTGCTTGTCGCCATGGCCATAATTATAACTAACTATCGGGACAAAACCCTGCGCAAATCCTGTCAGCGGCACACTCGCAAACTGCATCGAAGTCTGCAACACCGTCAAGGCACTGACGTAAATATCCCCGAACTCTTTCAGACTACTGTTCAGCACAAAGCCGACCAGGCTTTCGGTACTCGCCATGATAAACGGAGAAACACCCAAAGCCAGCATCGAAAGCACAATCCCTTTATCCAGCTTCATATAACGCCATTCCAAAGGCAAAGACGCGCGTCGGGAAAAGAGAAAAAACAACACCCACATGGCACTGCAAGCCTGTGAGATCACCGTTGCCAACGCAGCGCCTTTCACTCCCATGTCGAACCCAAAAATAAAGATCGGATCAAGAACGATATTCAGAAAAGCACCGATCAGCACCGAACACATAGCGACGGCAGGCCGCCCCTGCGCATTGATAAAAGAGTTCAATCCGGTGGAAATCTCCACAAAGATAGTACCCAGCAAATAAATGGAAAGATAATCGACCGCATACCCCAGCGTATGCTCGGAAGCACCGGTAAAAAGCAGGATGGGCTCCATAAAGGTATAGGCGATGGAAGAAGTCAGTACGGTAAACAGGATCAGCAGAATGAAACCATTCCCCAATATTTTTCCCGCACGCTTGCGGTCACCCTGCCCCAGGGCAATGGCGGCCAGCGGCGCACCACCTCCTCCGACAATCGCCGAGAAAGAAGAGATCAGCACAACGAGGGAGATGGTTACTCCCACGCCTGCCAATGCATCCGTTCCAATGCCCGGTATATGTCCGATATAAATACGGTCGACAATGCTGTAAAGCAAGTTGACGAATTGGGCTGCTACAGCCGGGAGTGCCATTCTAAAGACCCAAGGCAACATACGCTCGGTTCCCAAACGTTCTTCATATTTATTTACCATCTTGAATCTGATCGCCTGAAATGCTGCAAAGGTACGAGAAATAGTATTAGATAAAACAAAAAAGACAGAAGAGTATTGTATATGTAAAAAGGACAATATACTTTTGCCCGCCATTATCGATATATAAATTAGCTAATATCTACCTATATGAATGCAAAGGTTAAAGGGTACATGCTGGGGGCGATCGCAGCAGCCACTTACGGTATGAATCCCCTTTTTGCTCTTCCGTTGTACAAGGCGGGAATGGATCCTGACTCGGTACTTTTCTTCAGATACCTGTTTGCCATCCCCGTGCTGGGAATCATGCTGAAAGCAAGAGGCAGGAATTTTAAGCTATGCCGGAAAGATATACCGCCATTGATCGTCCTGGGATTCCTGGTCGCTTTTTCTTCATTGGCGTTGTTCCTGAGTTACAATTATATGGAAGCCGGCATTGCGTCGACCTTGCTGTTCGTCTATCCGATCATGGTAGCCCTCATTATGTCGTTGCTCTTTAAAGAGAAGCTGACCCTGCAGACGGTCTTATGTATTATGCTGGCTTTGGGTGGTATCAGTTTACTCTACAAAACGGGAAGCGGCGCAACGCTTAGTACGACAGGGGTACTTCTGGTCATGGGGTCCGCACTGTCCTACGCCATTTACATTGTCGGCGTGAACCGTCCGAGACTGAAGGATATAGCGACACTTAAACTGACTTTCTACATCTTGCTTTTCGGAATGCTGCTCTTTCTGATCCGCATAGATTTCGGAAAAAGCCTGCGCATTGTCGAGGACTGGTACCTGTGGGGTAATTTACTGGCCCTGGCAATCTTTCCCACCGCCATATCCTTCCTGTGCACCACGCAGGCGATCCAGTATATCGGCTCTACACCGACTGCCATCCTGGGAGCGCTGGAACCTCTGACTGCCGTATTCTTCGGAGTAACCATCTTCGGTGAAGTGCTGACCCCCCGGCTGGGTTGCGGAATTATAATGATCATCCTGGCAGTAACGCTGATCATTGCCGGAAGCAATGTCACAGCTTATCTGATCCGTTTCAGAAAGCTATTTCCCCGGCTTCCGTTCCCCCGAAAATAAGAAAACTAAGAAATGCCCAGCCAAAACTATTTTATATGCCGTTAATTCTTTACATTTGCCACAAAAATTAGCGGACATGATAGATTGCAAGGATGAACATATATTGAACGTCATAAATTATCCGGAGGATTTGCGCAAGTTGCCTCCTGAAAAATTGGGCCAGGTATGTGCAGAGTTGCGTCAATACATTATAGATATACTTTCTGAAAATCCCGGACACCTGGGAGCCAGCCTGGGGACAGTCGAACTGACCGTTGCTCTGCATTATGTATTCAATACCCCATACGACCGGATTGTCTGGGACGTCGGCCATCAGGCTTACGGGCACAAGATACTGACCGGACGCCGGGAAGCTTTCCATACGCTTCGGAAATTCAAAGGCATCAGTGGCTTTCCTAACCCGGGAGAAAGTGAGTATGACGCTTTCATTGCCGGACATGCCTCCAACTCCATATCGGCTGCGATGGGTATGTCGGTTGCCTCGGAACTCAAAGAAGAGCACAACCGTCACGTCATTGCCGTCATCGGCGACGGTGCCATGACAGGCGGACTGGCATTCGAGGGATTGAACAATGCTTCTGCCAACCCCAACAACCTGCTGATTATCCTCAACGACAACGATATGGCTATCGACAATTGCGTGGGAGGATTGAGCCAGTACCTGGTAGACATCACGACCAGCCAGGCTTACAACAAAATGCGTTACGATGTGTACAAGGGGTTGCGGAAGATGAAGCTGATCAACAACGACCGCCGGGGAAACATCCTGCGCTTCAACAACAGCCTCAAAGCGCTGCTCACACAACAACATAACCTTTTCGAAGGATTCAGCATCCGTTATTTCGGCCCCATCGACGGGCATGATATCAATTATATGACCAAGGTGCTGAATGATATAAAAGACCTGCAAGGTCCGAAACTATTGCATATCAAAACAAAGAAAGGCAAAGGATTCAAGCCTGCCGAGGAGTCGGCCACCGAATGGCATGCTCCGGGCAAGTTCAACAAAGAGACGGGAGAGCGGATCATTGTCCACAAGCTGGACGAGCCGCAACTGTATCAGGATGTCTTCGGACATACCCTGGTTGAACTGGCAGAAAAGGATGAACGGATCGTGGGTATTACTCCCGCCATGCCTACCGGAAGTTCCATGATCTATATGATGAAGGCATTTCCGCAGCGGGCATTCGACGTAGGGATCGCCGAAGGACATTCGGTGACGTTCTCCGCCGGACTTGCCAAGGAAGGGATGATCCCGTTCTGCAATGTCTATTCGTCGTTTATGCAACGGGCGTACGATAACCTGATACACGATGTGGCGTTACAAAAGTTACATATGGTAATCTGCCTGGACCGTGCCGGACTGGTCGGTGAAGACGGAGCTACGCATCACGGGGTATTCGACCTGGCTTACCTGCGTCCGATCCCTAACCTGACAATCTCTTCGCCGCTCAACGAACTGGATCTGCGGAATCTGATGTACACCGGCTATAAAGAGGCTGCAGGTACTTTCGTGATCCGCTATCCACGCGGAAAAGGAGAGAAAAAAGACTGGCGCAACGAAATGCAGGTGCTCCCCATAGGAAAAGGTAAAAAACTGAACGAAGGAAATGACCTGGCTGTTTTATCTATCGGACCGATCGGAAACGAAGTGATAAAGGCAATAGAGGAAGTGGCAGGCGAAGGACTGTCGGTTGCCCATTACGACATGATTTATCTGAAACCGATCGATGAAGAATTATTACATGAGGTCGGAAAGAAGTTTAAGCGTGTCATCACCGTGGAGAACGGTGTAGTAAAGGGCGGACTGGGAACAGCCGTTCTTGAATTTATGGCAGACAACGGATATACTCCGCGGGTGAAGCGCATCGGTATATCCGACACATTCATTGAACACGGATCTATCCCCGAACTTTATAAATTATGCGGCCTGGATGCCGGAAGTATAGCCGGGGAGATACGAAAGATGATGAACGATTAAATATTAATGCCGTTTTGCCGGGCGACACGGCAAACGGAATGAGTAACAATTAACAAAATGAAGATTATTATTGCCGGGGCAGGCGAAGTGGGTACGCATCTCGCGAAGATGTTATCTCAGGAAAAGCAGGATATCATCCTGATGGACCCGAGTGAGGAACGATTGAATATCACCAATTCCAACATGGAGATACTTCCGATGGTTGGAAATCCGACTTCGATCCGCGACCTGGAAGAAGCCGGTATAAAAAAGACAGACCTGTTCGTCAGCGTTACTCCCGAAGAAACGACGAATATCGCTGCCAGCATCCTGGCTTCCAAGCTCGGTGCACGCAAGACTCTGGCACGTATCAATAACTACGAATATCTGTTACCCAAAAACAAGGAACTGTTCGAAAAACTGGGTATCCACTCGATGATCTACCCGGAGATGCTGGCTGCCAGAGAGATTGTCAGCGCAATACGCCGACCATGGACCCGTCAATATTGGGAACTGTTCGGAGGTGCCCTGATCCTGCTGGGCGTAAAGGTCCGCGAGAACTCCCGGCTGGTAAACAAACAGCTGGTCGAACTGCTGAACGAACAGAAACTATACCATATCGTTGCCATCAAACGGCAATATGAAACGATTATCCCACGCGGTACCGATTTTATCCTGCCCGGCGATATCGTTTTTTTCACGACTACCAAAGAACATATCAAGGACGTGCAGATGCATGCCGGTAAAAAGGACCCCGAAGTGAAAAAGGTCTTTATCATGGGAGGCAGCCGCATTGCCATCCGTACCAGCCAGTATCTGCCGAATAATATCCGTGTAAAGATACTGGAGACAAACAAAGAGAAAAGTCACCGCATAGCCGAGGTTGTTCCGAGCAACGTCCTGATCATTAACGGCGACGGACGTGATACGGAGCTGCTGATGCAGGAGGGTATCAAGGATGCGCAGGCATTCGTCGCCCTGACGGACAATTCGAGTACGAATATCCTGGCTTGTCTGGCTGCCAAACGTTTCGGCGTATTCAAGACGGTTGCCAAGATCGAGAACATCGACTATATTCCGCTGGCGGAGAATATGGATATCGGTTCGGTGATCAACAAGAAGCTGATCGCTGCCAGCCATATCTATCAGTTCCTGCTGGATGCCGATGTGTCGAACGTGAAGTTCCTGACTTTCGCCAACGCCGATGTGGCGGAGTTGGTAGCCCGCCCCGATTCAAAGATTACCCGCAAACAGGTGAAAGATTTACATCTTCCGAAGGATCTGACGCTGGGAGGATTGATACGGGACGGAGAACCGATGATGATCAAAGGAGACACTCAGATTCAGGCATACGACCACGTGGTTGTATTCTGCCTGGAAACAGCCATGCGTAAACTGGAGGATTATTTTAATTAGTATGTTACTGAATATACGTTTCATAATAAAGATGCTGGGGATGATGTGCATCCTCGAAACGCTGTTTATGCTGATGGCGGTAGTGGTTGCTTTCCTGTATAAAGGGGGCGATTTCTATCCGTTACTCCTGTCCAGCGGAATCTTGTTCGGGGTCGGCGTATCGCTTTACGCTATCGGCTTCCGTGCCAACGAATACACGGCAGGCCGCAGGGAAGGGATGCTGACGGTTACTTTCACCTGGATATTGCTCTCGTTACTGGGAATGCTGCCTTTCTATCTGGGCGGTTATATCGACAATGTGACGGATGCCTTTTTCGAAACGATGTCCGGCTTTACAACCACCGGATCGACCATACTTACCGATATCGAAGCATTGCCGAAAGGTATCCTGTTCTGGCGCAGCCTGACTCAATGGCAGGGAGGTATCGGCATGATCGTGTTTACCGTCGCCTTGATGCCTATCCTGGGAGGCGGCGCGACACAGATGTTCAACGCCGAGACTCCGGGTATCACGCATGAACGGTTCCGCCCGCGTGTGACACAGGTGGCCAAGCGCCTTTGGGGTGTTTATATGTTCCTGACGATACTGTTGGTTGGCTTATTATGGGCAGGGCCGATGAATTTATACGACGCTGTGAACCATGCACTGACAGCCATATCTACCGGAGGTTATTCCACCAAAAATGCCAGTATAGCTTACTGGAACTCAGCGTATATAGAATATATTATAACCATATTCATGTTTATCGGGGCAACCAATATCACCCTGATTTATTTCTGTCTGAACGGAAATGTGAAGAAGCTGCTGTTCGATGAAGAGTTCCGCTGGTTCTTTTGGTTTGTCCTGATCATGACGGGAGTAACGACCGGCTGGATTATGTACCAGGGATTCTTTTCCGACTTCCCCACAGCATTCCGGCAGGCGGCATTCCAGGTGGTGACGCTGGTTTCGACCTGCGGATTTGCCACTGAGAACTATATCCCCTGGGGACCGTTCTTTTGGATGATCGCCTTGATACTGATGTTCATCTGCGGTTGTGCCGGCTCGACCTGCGGAGGGTTGAAGATGGGACGCTTTGTGATCCTTTCCAAAAACCTGTTCAATGAATTTAAGAAACAGACTCACCCGCATGCGATCATTCCCGTGCGGATGGATTCGCATATCGTATCCGGAGATATTGTTCACCGCGTACTGGCTTTCGCTTTTGCCTACATGTCACTGATCGTGATCAGCTGCATCGTGCTGATGCTCGACGGGCTGGGATTCGAGGAATCGGTCGGGGCGGCCGTTTCCGCTATCAGTAACGTGGGGCCGGCATTGGGTAAGTTGGGACCGGTCGATAACTTCTCGGAAGTTCCGGTCGTATCCAAATGGTTCCTTTCTTTCCTGATGATGACAGGACGTTTGGAAATATTCACCGTATTGACATTACTTGTTCCGGGGTTTTGGAAACAATAAAACAAATAGCAGATATGAAAACACGTACGATGCTTCTTACAATCATGAGTTGCCTGTTTATCGGAATAACGGCACAGGCACAGACTCCCGCCGCGCGGGAAACGACCGACTTGTTGCCGGAAGGTACTTTCACCAACGGGATAGAAGGTCCTGCCACCGACAAAGCCGGCAACCTGTATGCCGTCAACTACGGAAAAGAGGGCACCATAGGCATTGTACGTCCGGACGGATCGCACGAATGCTTCGTGACACTTCCCGAAGGCTCTACGGGCAACGGCATCCGGTTCAACAAAGCCGGTGACATGCTGGTGGCTGATTATACCGGCCACAACATCCTGAAGGTCGACATGAAAACCAAGAAGATTAGCGTTTATGCCCACGAACCGAAGATGAACCAGCCCAACGACATCGCCCTGGCTCCCAACGGTAACCTGTATGCCAGCGATCCGGACTGGCCGAACAAGAAAGGACAGCTCTGGCTGATCACTCCCGACGGCAAAGTCACCTTGTTGGAAAGTAATATGGGAACGACCAACGGCATCGATGTCAGTCCCGATGGTCAAAAACTTTATGTGAACGAGTCTGCACAGCTCAAAGTATGGGTGTATGACATCAAGCCGGACGGAACGCTCAGTAACAAGACACTTTTCCATACGTTCGAGGGTTTCGGTATGGATGGAATCCGTTGCGACGTAAAAGGCAACCTGTATCTCTGCCGTTACGAAAAAGGAACGGTAGCCTTTATAAATCCGAAAGGGGAGCTGATCCGCGAAATACAACTGAAAGGAAAAAAACCGTCGAACATCACATTCGGAGGTCCTGACAACCGCCGTTGCTTCGTCACACTGCAAGACCGCGGATGCTTCGAGACTTTCACGGCGGAGTTCCCGGGCAGGGAGTAGTTTTAGCCGACGGAACTTTTGTTTTCTGCCGGGTAAACTATGTTTTCCTGCTGAAGAAACTATGTTTTTCTGCCAAAGAAACTACAGTTTCCTGCCGGAGAAACGATTCTCGTCCCGGCAAAAGGCGGTCAGAACTCCCGCATAAAGTCGAAATTTATTTCCCTTCGGATATACGCTTTTAAGTATATTTACGTTATAATAGATACGAATAACTAGAAGAGACGCAAAATGATAGAATATATTAAGGGGGATATCGTAGAGCTTACTCCCACACAGATGATCATCGAATGTGCAGGGATTGGCTACGGACTTAACATATCTCTGACTACATACAGCGCTTTCAGCGGGAAACCTACCGGGAAAATTTACGTATATGAAGTGATACGTGAAGATGCCCATCTTTTGTTTGGTTTCGCCCAAAAGGCTGAACGCGAGTTGTTTTTATTGCTGACATCGGTATCCGGTGTCGGTCCTAATACGGCACGTATGATCTTGTCTTCTCTTCCTCCCGCCGAATTGATCCAGGTAATTGCCAACAAGAATGAAACAGCATTGACCTCGGTAAAAGGAATCGGGCAGAAAACGGCACAACGCATTCTCGTCGACTTGAAAAACAAGGTGAAGGCTGGAGATACGATTGCAGGTGCAGGAGCTCCTGTCGCGGGTGGAAACGGTGCGGTTGCCGAAGAAGCGGTTGCCGCTCTTGTGATGTTGGGATTCCAGAAGGCTGCTTCGCAAAAGGTAGTCAGTTCAATACTGAAAAGCTCGCCGATGCTGGCTGTAGAACAAGTGATAAAAAGTGCACTCAGAATGCTTTGATAGTTGACAATTGACAGTTGACAGTTGACAATTAGTAAGAATGAAGACAAGGAAAACATTTACATATATTATTGGATGTGTTATACTGCTATTCGGGGCAAGTATGTTCTCTCTGAATGCCGATTACCTGACTTATACGGCTGAGTTGCCGGATATTCAGTTACTCGAAGGGCAGGATATGCCCGATGGGAAAGATACAGTCCCGGCAACCCGCTATCCGGTATCCAAAACCGTACCGGAAAACTTTGAGGACCTGTCCAAACGGTCACCGATGGATTTACGTGATCCGGAGAACGTTAAGACTGCTGTCGAATATGACATCAATACCGGACGATATGTAGTCCGTACCCGCTTGGGTGAAAAGGACCTGACTACGCCGATCAACCTGAGCCCGGAAGAGTATCAGGAATACAGCATGCTGCAGTCGCTCCGTTCTTACTATCGGCAGAAAAACGAAGAAGAGTTCCAGAAAGAAGCGGACAAGAAATTCAACCTGGCGGATATGCAGTTCGGTATCGGTGCGGCAGAACGGATATTCGGTCCCGGCGGCGTACGCGTACGGACACAGGGATCGGCTGAAGTTACGCTAGGGCTAAAGCGTAACAGTACCAAAGACCCTTCACTGCCTGAACGTGCCCGAAGCAACACCATCTTCAACTTCGACGAAAGCGTGCAGTTGAATGTGCAGGCTTCCGTCGGTTCGAAAGTAAACTTCGATATGAATTACAATACGGAGACTTCTTTCGACTTCGACTCCAAGAAGCTGAAACTGGCTTATACGGGTGAAGAGGATGAAATCATCAAGTCACTGGAAGCCGGTAACGTATCGATGACGACCAGCAATTCACTGATCAACGGCGGAGCGGCACTGTTCGGTATGAAAGCAGACCTTCAGTTCGGTAAACTGAGGGTTAACGCGTTGTTTGCACAACAGAACTCCGAATCCAAGACGGTAAATTCCAAAGGGGGCGTACAGACAAAAGACTTCGAATTGAAGATCGACGAATATGATGAGAACCGCCACTTCTTCCTGGCGCACTATTTCCGTAACAACTACGACGCTTCCGTTGCCAATCTGCCGCAGATTTCATCCAAGGTGAACATCACACGTCTGGAAGTATGGGTTACCAACAACAGAGGTAACTATGACCAGGCACGTAATATCGTTGCGTTCACGGATATAGGTGAAAATAAAAGGGAATATATCTATAACAACAATGAATTTCCGGCAACAATACCTAACAGCGAACTACCTGCCAATGGTGCCAACTCTTTATACAACCGGATGATCACAGAGTTTGCCGGTGCCCGTCAGATCAGCCAGGTGGACAACGTATTGAAGGCTTTCACCGGAGGTTCCGAATACGAAGAAGTGGAAAGTGCCCGTTTGCTGGACCCGAACTCCGAATATACCTACGACAAACAACTGGGATATCTGTCTTTGAATATGAGCCTACAGGAAAGCCAGGTACTGGCTGTTGCCTACGAATATGAATACACGGACAATACCGGAACCAAACGTACGGGAAGAGTCGGCGAGTTCTCTGACAGCGACCCGACCAATCCCAGCAACTGTCTTTACGTGAAGTTGCTGAAGGGTGTCAACATGTCTCCTCCCATGAAATACTGGGACTTGATGATGAAAAACATCTATTCGCTGGGAGCTTATTCCGTTCAAAAGGACAAATTCCGCCTCGACGTTCTTTATCAAAGCGATACGACCGGTACTTACATCAACTATCTGCCGGAAAGTGCAAACAACAAACAGGTCTGGATACGTCTGATGGGAGCAGACCGCCTGAATAAACAGAACGAAAAGCATCCGGACGGCTATTTCGACTTTGTGGAAGGATACACCGTACAACCGGCTACCGGTAGGGTTATCTTCCCCTCTATCGAGCCTTTCGGTTCCAGCCTGAAAGAAAAGCTGGTGAAATATGTCAGTCCGGCTGTCGCAGACAAGTACGTATTCCAGGAACTGTACGATACAACGCAGACTGCCGCCCGCCAGATCGCTGAAAAGAATAAATTCATCATGCGTGGTGAATATAAGGCTTCTTCCGCCTCTGAGATACAATTGGGAGCCAGCAATGTGGCACGTGGTTCGGTTCGCGTTACGGCTGCTGGTGCCACTCTGACGGAAAATGTGGATTATACGGTCAATTATACTTCGGGAACTGTAACGATCCTGAACGAAAGTATCATTGCCGCCGGAACCCCTGTAAGCGTTTCGCTGGAAAACCAGACGGCTTATAATATGCAGCGAAAGACGATGATGGGGCTCGACCTCAACTACCAGTTCAATCCCGACTTCTCGTTGGGGGCCACCATTATGCATATGTCGGAAATGCCGCTGACGACAAAGACGACGTTCGGCGACGAGTCCATCAACAATACACTGTGGGGATTCAATATTGCCTACAAGACAGAAAGCCAGTGGCTGACAAACGCATTCGACAAACTGCCGCTGCTGAATCTGACCAAGCCCAGCCAAATCGCATTCACCGGTGAATTTGCCCACCTGATAGCCGGACATTATGAAAACAAATATACCGGAGGTTATTCTTATCTGGACGATTTCGAGTCTACGCAGAGCGGTTTCGACCTGTTGAACCCGTATCCGTGGAAGCTCGCCAGTGTGCCCTGGGACAACAGTCCCGAAGCTCTCTTCCCGGAAGCCGACCGGACAAACGATATCACTTATGGTAAAAACCGTGCTTTGCTGGCGTGGTATTATGTCGACGGATTATTCACACGCAGGAACTCCAGTCAGGCACCTCAGCATATCCGTAATGATAAAGAGCAACTATCCAACCATTACGTCCGTGCCGTATATGTAGATGAATTGTTCCCCGACAGAGACCAGGGTTACAATGAAACGAGTACGATACAGGCTCTTAACCTCGCTTATTATCCGAACGAACGTGGTCCGTATAACCTCGATGCCGATCTGGTCAATTCAGACGGTACATTGCAGAACCCGGAACAACGTTGGGGTGGTATCATGCGGAAGATCGATCAAAGCGATTTCGAGACTGCCAACATAGAATACATTGAATTTTGGATGCTCGACCCTTATATCTACGAAGAACGGGAAGGTGAAATAATCAAAGGCGGTGACTTGTATTTCAACCTGGGTGAAATATCGGAAGATGTGTTGAAAGATGGTAAGAAGTTCTATGAAAACGGTTTGCCTATCGACGGGGACAGAAGCCGGATCGACTCTACGGTCTGGGGACTTGTTCCGAAGCAGCAAAGTACAGTCTATGCATTCGATAATACCGCCGGTGCACGTGCCCGGCAGGATGTCGGACTCAACGGCTTGTCGGCTGAGGAAGAACGGGACTATCCTGCTTACCGGGAGTTTATGGATAAGCTCAGAGGCAAGCTGACACCTGAAGTCATTGGAGAAATGGAAAAAGACCCCTATTCTCCGTTAATGAACCCGGGGACAGATAAATACCGCTATTTCCGTGGTCGTGAGTTAGATGATAACAGTGTCAGTATTCTGGAACGTTACAAGCGTTACAACGGAACCGAAGGCAACTCTGCAGAGAATGGAACTACCGGTGAACGCTACGACACCTCCGCTTCCAAGAATCCGGATGTGGAAGACCTGAACCAGGACAACACGATGAACAAGAACGAGAAGTATTTTGAATACAAAGTATCTATTCATCCGGATGATCTGGAAGTAGGAAAGAACTTCATCGTGGATAAGAAAATAACTTACCCTAAAATACCCAACGGGGATAACGACGGAGGACAGAAGAAAGATCCGGCAACCTGGTATCTTTTCAAGATTCCAGTAAAGAAATATAATCGCTCCGTCGGAGCCATCAGTGATTTCAAGAGCATCCGCTTCATGCGTATGTATATGACTAATTTCAGCAAACCGACCATCCTGCGTTTCGGAACGTTTGAACTCGTACGCGGTGAATGGCGTTCTTACGAACAGGATCTATCCGATCCGAAAGTGCCGCCAAGAGTCAACGGTTCGCTCGAAGTCTCTTCTGTGAATATAGAGGAAAACAGCCGTCGTACACCGATTCCTTATGTAACCCCTCCGGGAGTCAGCCGTCAGACAGACCCGAGCCAGCCTCAGCTGCGTCGGGAAAATGAGCAGGCGCTCTCTTTGAAGGTAACGGAATTGGCCCCTCGGGATGCACGTGCCGTTTATAAAACGACCTCTTACGACCTGCGCCAGTACAAACGGTTGCAGTTGTTTGCCCATGCTGAAGCTTTGCCTGACAGCGCCGATAAATACACACCGCTGGCGGATGGTGATCTGTCTGTATTCATTCGTTTGGGTTCTGATTATAAGAATAACTATTACGAATATGAGGTTCCGCAGAAAGTAACCCAACCGAACCAAGCTGCGTATACAGCTGAAGATGTATGGAATCCTACTTATAACACATTGGACTTCCCTCTTGAACTATTGACCAATCTCAAACTGAACCGTAACAAAAAGAAACGGGCAGGCGAGCAGGGAATTACGTTCAATACGGTGTATTCAGAAACCGGTGAAGGCTATAAAGTCAGTATCATCGGTAACCCGAGCTTGTCGGAGGTAAAAACGATCATGATCGGTGTCCGCAACTACGGTTCCAACGATGTCAGAAGTGGTGAAATCTGGGTGAACGAATTACGTCTGAGTGAGTTTAACGAAGAAGGCGGCTGGGCTGCCAATGCCAACCTCAACGTAGCCGTATCCGACCTGGCAACCGTGAATGTCGGCGGTCGTATCGAAACAGCCGGCTTCGGTGCCCTCGACCAGTCACTCGCCGAACGCCGCATCGACGACTTTACACAGTATAACGTGGCAGCCAACATCGAATGGGGTAAGTTCTTCCCGGAAAAGGCGAAGGTCAGCATACCGATGTACTATGCATACTCGAAAGATCAGACGAAAGCCAAATACAATCCGCTCGACCAGGATATCAAACTGAACGATGCCCTGGATGCTGTCGATACAAAGGCCGAAAAAGACTCCATCAAGAGTTTCGCTATCGACCAGACCGTTGTCAAGAGCATCTCGTTCAACAACGTAAGGGCAGACATCCGTAGCAAAACTCCGATGCCTTACGACCCGGCAAACTTCTCGGTAGGCTATTCTTTCAGCCAGACGAAAAGACAAAATTCGGAAACGGAGTATGAAACGACAAAGGATTACCGTGGTAACTTCGCTTACAACTATACACCGTATGCGAAGCCGTTCCGTCCGTTCCAAAAGATAAAGAAGAACAACGGATACACCCGTTATATCAAGCAGTTCAGCTTGAACTATCTGCCGTCGAATATTAGTTTCCAGACTGCCATGATGCGCAATTATAACGAGATGCAGCTGCGCGACCTGGAGAACACCGGATACAAACCGGAAGTAACTTTCAGCTCCGAGTTCTACTGGGACCGCGCTTTCAGCTTGCGCTGGGACTTCACGAATAACCTGAACATGACCTTCACCTCCGGAACGAACGCCCGGATCGAGGAGCCGTATGTACAGGTCAACAAGGAACTGGCTCCCGACCGATATCAGGTTTGGAAGGATTCCGTAAAGCAGAGCATTGCCGACCTGGGTACGCCGCTGAAATATGACCAGACATTCAATGTTACCTGGAATATGCCTTTGCAATATATCCCGGTGATGGATTGGGTAAACAGTTCCATCACTTACAACGCACAGTACAACTGGGATCGTGGAGCCGTCACCGATACGGAATATGAACTCGGTAACACGATTACCAACCAACGCCAGATAGACTGGCAGGGAAGCCTCAACTTCCAGTCACTTTACAACAAGAACAAATTCCTGAAGAAAGTGAATCAGAAGTTCTCCGCCACCCGTACTGCTGCCAAGAAGAAAGAAAAGAAAGAGATCAAGCTGGAGAAAGATATCCAGTTGAATATGGATAGCGGAACAGTCGTCCAGCACGGTATGTTTACCAAGAAGGTACGCATCACTGCCCGCGGAGCCGACGGCAAGGTCTATGCCATCAAATACAAGCCGATCAACTATGCACAGGTGATGATCCTGAACCAGGATACGGCACATCTGAAACTGACGATCAAGCCGGGTCCGAAAGCGACGGAGGACTTCCTCTACAAAGCTGCCGAACATGCCAGCCGCTTCCTGATGATGGTGCGCCGCGTCAACATCCAGTATGCGACTACTGCCGGTATGTCGGTGCCGGGCTTCTCCCCGATGATCGGCGATATCTTCGGACAGGGACGTTCACCGTTCGGTCTGACTCCGGGTCTTGGTTTTGCCTTCGGAGCCGTCAACCGCGACTTCCTTTACGATGCCAAAGACCGTGGCTGGCTGATCGAAAACACCAATAACATCAATCCGGCAGTCATGACCAGTGCCAAGAACCTGAACATACGGGCGAACCTGGAACCGATCACCGGACTGAAGATCGACCTGAATGCCAACCGTGTCGACACCCGCAGCACCGATATACAATATATGTATTCCGGCATGCCGGAACTGACCGGAGGTAACTTCACGATGACGACTATCGCATTGGGCAGTTTCTTCAAGGGTATCGGTAATGCTGAAAACAACTATTCTTCCAAATCGTTCGACAAGTTCATCGAGAACCGTGAGATCATAGCCCAACGACTGGAAAACCGGTATGCCGGAACAAACTATCCGTCCGGAGGATTCCTGGGGCAGAACGGATACGGAGGACAACCTTACAATCCGGGAAGCAACAACGAACAGGGCGTCAGCCGCAACTCCGGCGACGTATTGATCCCGGCTTTCCTGGCTGCTTATACAGGGAAAGACCCGAACAAGATTTCGCATTCACCGTTCCCGGCTCTGCGCAGCATGTTGCCGAACTGGCGTATCACATACGACGGTCTGATCCGTATTCCTGCCATCAAGAAATACTTCAAGACGGTTATGCTGAGCCATCAATATCGTTGTACATATAACGTAGGTGCTTACGAAACCTATTCTACCTGGGTCGATGCCGGTTTGGGCGACAATCTCGGATTCATACAGAATGCTTCCGAAAAGCCGATCCCTTCTTCACCCTATTCCATCTCTTCTGTCAGCCTGACCGAAAGTTTCAGCCCGCTGCTGGGAGTGGATGCAACGATGTTGAACAATATAACGATCCGTGCGGACTATACGACTACACGCAATCTGAACCTGAACATATCGTCTTATCAGATCGTAGAGGCATTGTCCAATAAGTACACGATCGGATTGGGTTACAAGTTTGCCGAGTTCAACAAGATTCTGAAGATGAAGAAGACACGTGACTTTAGCAATGACCTGACCGTGCGCCTGGACTTCTCGTACAACAAGATGCAGTCATTGATCCGTAAGATCGAAGACAGCTTCACACAGGCCACCAGCGGTAACGTTGCCAAAACAATCCAGTTCTCTGCCGATTACGGACTGAGCCGTGCGTTGACACTTCGTGCATTCTACGATCTGCAGATCAATGAGCCGCTGATCTCCAACGCTGCTTATCCGACAAGCAACTCCAACTACGGTGTTGCCCTCCGCTTCTCCCTGGCGCAGTAAACCGACAAAGCTTTGTCACCGTTATGACAGTCTTGCCATGACGATGACAGAGTATTGCCACAGTGATGACACAACTCTGCCACAGTGATGGCACAACTCTGCCACAGTGATGGCAGAAGATTGCCACTTGCATGGCAAGGCTCTGCCATCACTGTGGCAAAACATATAGTTCGGTACAAAGGATTAGTCACATAGTAGACTGATACGACAGATCACAGCATGTGGTATTCTTTCAACTCCTTCCGTAAGGCGAGCGCCTTATTGTCGGTTATGCCGTCCAGTAGTTTCCAGAAGCGGTCGCTATGGTTCATCTCTACCGTATGGCAGAGTTCGTGAAGGAGGACATAATCGATCAGATGCCAGGGGAGCAACATCAGGGATAAGGAGAGATTGATTGTTTTGCGCGTGCTACAACTTCCCCACCGGGTCTTACTGTTCATGATCCGTACACCCGCACAAGTAAATTTATATCGGGCAGCGAGTACCATCAAGCGGTCGGGAAGTAATCGTTTAGCCTCGTGGCGAAGCGCTTTCTCCAACAAATCCTTCAAAATCTCCTGAACTTTATCGGACTCGAAACGGGTTGCCGCCGGACAAGCAATCCGAAGTATCCCATCCCTCAAGGTCATATAATAGTTATTACGGTCTGTACGGAATATTTCTACGCGGAAAGTAGTTGCCTGCAACTGCGTCGCCTCGTCCAGCAACGGGCGTGCCGGATGCTTTTTCAAAGCCGTGAGAAGCTTCTGCCTGTTCTCTTCGATAAAAGACAGCATCCGTCCTTCATCGCCGCCTTCCGGCATGGTGGCGGTGATCATTCCCTTTGATATTTTCAGCGTATAACGGGTTGCTCGCGGGGTAGTACGGAGAAGGATGGTTCCCAGATCGTTGTAGTATATCTTCTTTTCCATATTTACCACAAAAGTAATACTTTAAAGGGAAATAATATTACGGTAGAAATGCTTATCTTTGCGCCCGGTATTAGATATTTAATAAGTATAAACTATATAAATAAGGCAATCATGAGCAAGAAAGCACTTTTATTGATCTGCGATGGCTGGGGAATCGGCGACCGTGGTAAAGATGATGTAATCTACAACACTCCCACTCCGTACTGGGATTATCTGTTGAAAACATACCCTAACTCTCAGTTGCAGGCTTCCGGCGAAAACGTAGGTTTACCCGACGGACAGATGGGAAACTCGGAAGTAGGTCACCTGAACATCGGTGCAGGCCGTATCGTTTACCAGGACCTGGTGAAGATCAATATCGCCTGTCGTCAGAATACAATCCTCGACAATCCGGAAATCAAACGTGCTTACAGCTACGCCAAAGAAAACGGCAAACAGATCCATTTCATGGGACTGGTTTCCGACGGTGGTGTACACAGCTCACTGGAACACCTGTTCAAACTGGCTGATATCGCGAAAGAATACGGAGTGGACAAAGCATACGTTCATTGCTTCATGGACGGTCGTGACACTGACCCGAAAAGCGGTAAAGGTTTCATCGAACAACTGGAAAACCATCTGAAAACAACAGGCGGTAAGATCGCTTCCATCATCGGCCGTTACTATGCAATGGACCGTGACAAACGTTGGGAACGTGTGAAAGAAGCGTACGACCTGATCGTGAACGGAACTGGTAAACCTGCCGAAGACATGGTAAAAGCCATGGAAGAATCATACGCAGAAGGCGTAACGGACGAATTCATCAAACCGATCGTACACGTAGAAAACGGTAAGCCGGTAGCTACTATCGAAGAAGGCGACGTCGTTATCTTCTTCAACTACCGTAACGACCGTGCCAAAGAACTGACTGTCGTTCTGACTCAGCAGGATATGCCGGAAGCAGGAATGAAGACTATTCCTAACCTGCAATATTTCTGTATGACTCCGTACGATGCGAGCTTCAAGGGTGTCCATATCCTGTTCGACAAAGACAACGTAGAAAATACACTTGGCGAATTTCTGGCATCCGTTGGCAAAACACAGTTGCACATTGCCGAAACAGAGAAATATGCTCACGTTACCTTCTTCTTCAACGGCGGACGCGAAACTCCGTTCGATGGTGAAGACCGTATCCTGGTTCCGTCTCCGAAAGTAGCGACTTACGACCTGAAACCGGAAATGAGTGCATTCGAAGTGAAAGACAAACTGGTAGAAGCTATCAATACAAAGAAATACGACTACATCGTTTGTAACTATGCAAACGGCGACATGGTAGGCCACACCGGTATCTATTCAGCCATCGAGAAAGCAGTCGTAACCATCGACGCTTGTCTGAACGACACCGTTGAAGCAGCCAAGGCTAACGACTACGAAGTGATCATCATCGCCGACCACGGTAATGCCGACCACGCTCTGAACGAAGACGGTACACCGAACACGGCTCACTCGCTGAACCCTGTTCCTTTCGTTTACGTAACAGAAAACAAAGAAGCCAAAGTAGAAGACGGTATCCTGGCAGACGTTGCTCCTTCTATCCTTCACATCATGGGATTGAAGCAGCCGAAAGAAATGACTGGCAAATCTTTGATTAAATAACAACTTTTATTAGTTGACAGTTGACAAGTGACAGTTGACAGTTATTACTCCACAAAGAGGAGGGGATAATTGTTAACTGTCATTTCTTATCTGTCACTTGTCAACTATCAACTGTCAACTAAATTGTCAACTGTCAACTAAACCGAAATGATTCAAATAGACGACACGCTGGTCAGCTTAGACCTGATTGAAGCCAATTTCATTTGCGACCTTGCCCAATGTAAAGGTATCTGTTGCGTAGAAGGCGACTCCGGTGCTCCGCTGGATAAAAGCGAGATAGCCGAACTGGAAAAGGCACTTCCGGTCATCTGGGACGACCTTTCTCCCGAAGCACAGGCCATCATTAAGAAGCAAGGCGTTGCCTATATCGACTGCGAAGGCGACATCGTCACTTCCATCGTCAACGGAAAGGACTGTGTATTTACCTGCTACGATACTGACGGGACCTGCAAATGTGCCATCGAGAAAGCATATCGCGAAGGCAAACTGTCTTTCTACAAGCCAGTATCCTGCCACCTGTATCCGGTGCGCGTCACCCAATACAAGGACTTCCGCGCCGTAAACTACGACCGTTGGAAAATATGTAAAGCAGCAGAGATATTAGGACAAAAGGAAAAACTCCCTTTATATAAGTTTCTGAAAGAACCGCTCACCCGCAAGTTCGGTGCCGAATGGTATGAATCGCTGGTGGAGGTTGCTGAAGAATGGAGGAAACAAAAAGAACAAGAGAGGGAGGAATAATTCAACTCTTGTCAGTTTTGAACTATCCCATAGTTAAAGAGATTTCGCTATTACAGGTTTATTTGCCGTCTGCTTTAGCTGACGGTTTACAAGTTGTTTTTCCTTTTTGGCTTTAGCCACATTTCTCTTAACATAAAGAGATTGTTTAAAATGGGACTAAAGTCAAAGAAATAGGCATTTAATAATCCGTCAGCTAAAGCAGACGGCAAATAAACCTGCAATAATCAAACCCTCCTATTTTATTGGACAGTTCAATTATTTCTAAATTGGCACATTATTCCGTTTTCCGTATCAGGTCAGCCGTTTGGGCTTCCTCTTTCAGATACGTTTCAATGTGGCGTTTTTTCTTATCTTCCAAAATTTCATTGATGGCAATCAGGATACCTGTCTCTTCCACATCACCGAACTCATGGTTTATGGCCGTTCCAAATACGCGCATCTTCGGTGAAAGGCTCATGTAAGCATTAACCAACGGTGGAACATTGATACCGAATTTGCGAACCTCCTGGTTCAATACCTTATAATTGTCCTTGAAGTTATCATAACGGAACAACTCTTTCATCTTCTCGATATCCGTATCTGTTTCCAGCGGGTACATCGGAGTGACCAGCTTGTCCGTATCCGGAAAATGCATTCCCAGAAAATAAAGGATCATGTTGCGTGCTTCCGTATTATAAGTATTATACATCGTCACTTTCCCGAAGTAATACTGCAGGCTCGGATCGACCACCGACAAAGCCCCCAGTCCGTCCCATAGGTTATCCAGTACAAACAATCCTTTGGCACCTGCACGTGTAGACTGATATTCCAGTGTTACGAAAGAACGTCCCAGCTCGACCGTATAAGGAAGAAATTCTTTATTAAACTTCTCGGAGAAATTAAACAGGTGAGATGTAGCCAGCATCGGCTTCCCGTTCTCATCGAACTTGACATCCGAACCGCACAGAAAGCGGTAACCGCCCAAAATCTGTTCATCTTCCGGACTCCAGACGATCAATTGCCGATAAGCATCCTCCATCGTATCGAACTCGTCAATATCTACCGGACAGCCTGTTCCCCCGCCGTAGTAACGAAAGGCAATCTCCCGCAAACGTCCGATCTCCTGCATCACATTAGGAGCATCATGGGCTGTAATAATGTATATCTCATTGTTTGACTTGTTCGTGCTGCGGAGTTTCTTTTCTTTTGTCAACTCCGACTTCAAAAGGGCACGGTCAATCGGCTTAATAATGTCTTGCATATAAATAGAGTCTATGTTTTCTTGAGATTATAAGCTAGTTCTTTCACCCATTCGGCCCACTCAGCCGGCTTCTTGCTATTGTCGAAAGTCTGCCACGGAACAGGCTTGCCGAAATGGATACGGAACTTTTTATGTTTTGACCGGAACATCTCGTCCGGCAGATAAATCATTTCATAGTTCATCTTTATACCTAATTTCTTACGCAGATTCGCCAGCCGGTAGAAGAAATTGGAGTTTCTTCCCTCGAAATACACCGGAACAATATCCCGTTTATATTCGACAGCTTTCTGGATAAAGGACTTCTTCCATTCAGTGTCCTGTATTTTTCCATTCATCTTACGCGAACAAAGTCCGGCGGGGAATGTCACGATCTGATTGTCGGAAGCATATGCCTCGTCAATCAGCCGGGCATTGTTCTTGCCCTGCGAACCATGTTTATTGATAGGTACAAAGATAGATCTCAGATTTGACAAATAGAGAAGCAGGTCGTTCACAAGGTAACGTATTTTGCCGTCATAATGCTGACCGATCACTGCCGAGAGACAGATACCGTCCAGACCTCCCAACGGATGATTGGAAGCAAAGATATAGCGGCCTTCCGCCGGAATGTTCTCCTCGTTTTCCAAATCCAGGGTCAGGTCAAAATAACCGATCAGCTCCTGCATAAAATCAACCCCATCCTTATCATGATAACGGGTTAAAATATCATTCAGTTCATCCTGATGAATGGTACGGATCAGATAATTGACAATAAAACCCGGTATCTTTCCCGCCACTGAGGGCGCTTTCTGTTGCAGTACCTGTTTTACATCAATTTGTGTAATACCTTCTTGTGCCATCTTGCATAACTCTTGTCAGCAGCAAAGATATAGCTAATAATTAAATTTGAATACATTCGGCATAAGTTTTTAAGAAGTTTCAAGTACTTAACCAGCATGTTGTTTGCCCTTATATAAAATAATCGGACATCAGCATTCGTTATACATATATATTATTCTACACCTGCGTGCAAATCGGTCTCCTGCAAAATTCATATTTTTTGCATAAGTTGAAACAAAATAATCAATAATTATGTTTTTATACACAGGAGCGAATTAACAAACGCATGTAAGAAGTGGTAATTATCAATATAAACCGTTGTTTTCAAAGGGAATAAAGATAGCACCGAATTAGCAACTAAACTATTTTTAAGGAAAATAGCGTGCGATTTTTACCTTTTTTGTGTGAATATTAAACTAAAATGAGCGTTATTTGTTCTGTTAAAAAGAGAAAGTATTTGGAATGAGGAAATCTACGATTTGGTTACTTGCTGTTGTAATGGCTTTTGCGTTTGCCGGTTTACTTTTCCTACAGGTTAAGTACGTGAGCATCATACTCAAAAAGAGCAGCGAGCAATTCAATGAAACAGTCAAAAGAAGCCTGCACCAAGTCTCAAAAAACCTGGAGCTAGATGAAACGCGTGAATATCTGGAGGAAGATCTCAGGCGGGAAGATAACAATTATCTGCGTAACAGCCAGAATCCGGAAGAGATCACGCAGGCAATCAGCCAACAAAAGCTGAATATAAAAGATGCTGACGGTAATATTATGCAAATAGAACATCTGCATAGTTTTAGCCAAAAGTTTCGGCCGCTCTCATCGCTCGACAAAAAACAGGCAGCCAATAATATCGTCGGTACTTCCCACGACCTGCAGCAATCGCTGAAGTATCGTCTGAAATACCAGGGTGACCTGATGCAGCTGGTTCTTCTGAACCTGTTGAACACTCCCAACCAGAAACCGATCCAGGAGCGTGTCGACTTTAAGAAGCTGAATAATTACTTAAAAACTGAATTTGTTAACAATGGTTTGAACCTGCCGTTCATCTTTTTTGTTATTAACAAAGATGGCAAAAAAGTGTACCAAAGTGGAGAAATAAAGAAGGAACCTATTGCGTCTGATATAATTACGTACGTATTGTTCCCGAACGATCCTCCTTCAAAGCAGAATTATGTGAAAGTATATTTCCCGACAAAGGGTGACTATATTTCAAGTTCTGTAACATTTATTGTACCGTCAGTACTCTTCTCGCTGATACTTTTGATAACGTTTATCTTTACCATCTATATCGTATTCCGCCAGAAGAGACTGTCAGAAATGAAGAATGACTTTATCAACAACATGACGCACGAGCTGAAAACTCCGGTTTCCACCATCTCTCTGGCGGCACAGATGTTGAAAGACTCAGATATAACAAAAAGCCCTGATGTATTCAGACATATATCAGGCGTGATCAATGATGAAACGAAGCGATTGGGCTTCCTGGTTGAGAAAGTGCTCCAAATGTCGCTGTTTGAACGGCAGAAAGCAGCCCTCAAACTGAAGGAAGTGGATGCAAACGACCTGGTGATCAGCGTAGCGAACACCTTCGCCCTGAAAGTCGAAAAGTACGATGGTACGCTCGACGTAGACTTGCAGGCAGTCGATTCGGCCATCTATGTGGATGAAATGCACATCACCAATGTACTGTTCAACCTGATGGACAACGCTGTGAAATACCGTCGTCCGGAAGTGCCCCTTACATTGATGGTAAGAACCTGGAACGACAACAACGGCAAACTGCTGATCGCTGTTGAAGACAATGGTATCGGAATCAAGAAAGAATACCTCAAAAAAGTATTCGACCGCTTCTTCCGCGTGCCGACAGGGAATGTACACGACGTAAAAGGTTTCGGCCTGGGACTTGCTTACGTCCGTAAAATTATCGAGGACCATAAAGGTACGATCCGTGCCGAGTTGGGTCCGGGAAATGTAGGAACAAAATTTATTATTACTTTACCTCTTATAAAAAGTTAGTTATGGAAGAAAAACTGAAAATCTTCTTTTGTGAAGACGACGAAAACCTGGGTATGCTATTAAGAGAATACTTACAGGCAAAAGGTTATGTAACTGATCTCTTCTCTGACGGAGAAGCTGGTTACAAAGGTTTCACCAAAGGCAAATATGATCTTTGCGTATTAGACGTAATGATGCCGAAAAAAGACGGTTTCACTCTTGCGCAGGAAATCCGTTCTATAAATCCTGACATTCCAATCATCTTCCTTACTGCCAAGACAATGAAGGAAGATATCCTGGAAGGCTTCAAGATCGGTGCCGACGATTATCTGACAAAACCGTTCAGCATGGAAGAGCTGTTGCTTCGTATCGAAGCGATCCTGCGCCGTGTGAAAGGTAAGAAGATGAAAGACATTCCTTTCTACAAGTTGGGTAATTTCTTGTTCGATACTCAGAAACAAACATTGGCTATCGGTGACAAGGTAACAAAGCTGACAACGAAAGAATGCGAACTGCTGAGCCTGTTGTGTGCTCATGCCAACGAAATTTTGGAACGTAACTATGCACTGAAAACTATCTGGGTAGACGATAACTACTTCAATGCCCGTAGTATGGACGTGTATATCACCAAACTTCGTAAACTGTTGAAAGATGATCCGGGTATCGAAATCATCAACATCCACGGTAAGGGTTACAAACTGATCACTCCTTCCGGAGAAGAACAGGCCCGCGAAGAAGGTATCCAGGTTCTCTAAGGGATAGATCCCCTCTAATAAAAACAAGCCCCGACGGTTTTTCCGCCGGGGTTTCGTTTTTAAACAGATTGTTTCTTCTTCCACCAAAGAAAAGCAACCAATGTAATCACCGTAATCACGATGCCAATCGCCTGCGAAACAGCAACACCCATGCCCAATCCTTCCGGAGCGACAAAGATATAAGTGGAGCAAACGGCAGTCATAAACAATGCCGGGATCAGTGTAACGATATAAAGCTTTTTAGAGCGCGCCAAAAAGACTGTCAATGCCCAAAGGGTAAACACTGCCAACGTCTGATTTGTCCAGGCAAAATAGCGCCAAATCATATCGAAACCGTCTTTATCTTTCAGGCTGTAAAGCAATATACCGATTGCCACGATAAACAGGGGAATACAGATCATCAGACGGCTCGACATGCTTTTCTGCTCTTTATGCAGGAAATCTGCCACAATCAAACGGGCAGAGCGGAATGCCGTATCACCGGAAGTGATCGGTGCAGCAATAACTCCCAGGACAGCCAGTACACCACCGACCGTTCCCAGCCACTCTTTTGTTATACTGTCTACAATAACAGCCGCATTGCTCTCTCCCATCCCATTCTCATGATAGAAATAAGTTGCAGCGGCAGCCCAGATCAGGGCAACGATACCTTCGGTTATCATGGCACCAAAGAAAACCGGACGTCCCATATTTTCATTCTTGATACAACGGGCCATCAGCGGACTTTGTGTGGCATGGAATCCGGAAATCGCACCACAGGCAATACTGACGAACATAATCGGGAAAATAGGCAGATTTGCCGGATGTTTGTTAGTCAGTCCGTCGGTCAATTCCGGCAACGGCGGATGATTCACAAACAACATCACCAGGATACCGACAGCCATAAACAACAGGGCAGCGGCAAACAACGGATAAATCTTTCCGATAATTTTATCGACCGGCAACAACGTTGCCAGGATATAATAGATAAAGACCACAAATATCCAGAAGGTAGCATCGAGATATTCAGGTGTAAGTTTTGCCAGCAAACCAGCCGGCCCTGCCACAAAGACGGCTCCAACCAGGATCATCAGAATCACGGTAAAGCCACGCATGAACTGTTTGAAATTATGACCGAGATAACGACCGATGATCTCCGGCAGGCTCTCCCCGTTGTTACGCAGTGAAAGCATTCCCGCCAGATAGTCGTGGACGGCTCCGGCAAAAATAGTACCCAACACGATCCACAGAAAAGAGGCTGTACCGAACTTCGCCCCCATAATGGCACCGAAGATCGGACCCAGTCCGGCAATATTCAGAAACTGGATCATAAAGACTTTCCAGGAGGACATCGGGATATAATCGACTCCGTCCTGATGCGTGTAAGCCGGAGTTTTACGGGATGGGTCAATCCCGAAGATGCGTTCTATAAAAGAACCGTAGATGAAATAGCCTGCAATAAGAGCTGCAAGGCAACAGATAAAGGTTATCATGGTGGTAAGTTCTATCAGGGTGAGTTATCTCCTGTTATCAAAAAGGATTTACAAATACAGATTCATTTGCCGTCAACTTCAACTGACGGCAAATGAACCTGTAATAGCCGAGTTATTTAGCTATTCAGTAACCGTTTTACCGTTTCTGAAATAGCACGTCCTTCCGCCTTACCGGCAAGAGCTTTGGAAGCAACGCCCATTACTTTACCCATGTCTTTCGGACCAGCGGCACCTACCTGGGCGATGATCGCTTTTATTTCTGTTTCCAGTTCTTCGGCAGTCATCTGTTTCGGAAGATAAGCTTCAAGCACCTTTACCTGCGCCAGTTCAGCTTCCGCCAGGTCTGCACGGTTTTGCTGGGTGTAGATTTCTGCTGAATCCTTGCCCTGCTTTACCAGCTTCTGGATCATCTTCGTAGCATCGGCATCTGTCAGGGTATCGTTGGCTCCCGGAGCTGTCTTAGCTTCCAGAAAGACTTTCTTTACATTTCTCAATGTTTCGAGGGCAACCTTATCTTTTGCCTTCATTGCGTTTTTAATGTCTTCGCTGACTCTTTCAAACAAATCCATATATTAATTGCTTATTAAAAATTATCGGAAACTTATCACCTGCTTACCTCCGGTATCCGGTTTCTTTCCTTCCAGACGCGAAGCCGACGGAGCCGTTGCAGTGGCCGATGATACCGGAATATCACTGCCCTGTACTTTCGAACGGGCACGGGCGATCACTTTCGGGTCACGGTTATAAGTAGGATTATCTTCAATCAAGGCGATTAAAGCATCATCGTCCAGTTCATCCTGCGTCAGTACGACCGCTTTGGCACGAGCAGCCACACGACGCATACGCTGGCCGGAAGCACCGTAATATTTGTCGATCAGGTCTTTTTCGGCACGTTCCTTGTTCAGGCGTTCCTCTTCCAGGCGAAGCTCTTCCTCGGTCATGCGACCCTGTTCGATCTGACGTTTCTCGGCGATCTGCGGAATGTCTTCCATTCCGAAACCGGTAGCCAGGATCGTCATCTTCACTTTCGATCCCAATGTCGTATCGACAGCCGTACCCCAAATCACTTCGATATCGCGTCCGAAGCGCGACATGAAATCGTGCACATCGTTCATTTCTTCCATACGCAGTTCCGCTTCTTCGCCGAACGAAACGTTGAACAATATCTTCTTAGCGTTGAAAACGTCATTATTGTTCAGCAACGGAGAGTTCAACGCATCTTCGATCGCCTGGCGCACACGGCCTTCACCTTCACCGAAACCGTTACTCATCAAGGCAACGCCACCGTCTTTCATAGTGGTATTGACATCGGCAAAGTCGAGGTTGATAATACCTGGAAGGGTGATAATCTCGGCAATACTCTTGGCGGCAATCGTCAGCGTATCATCCGCTTTCCCGAAGGCATTCGTCATGGTCAAGTCGGAATAGATGGCACGCAAGCGTTCGTTGTTGATCACCAGCAGGGCATCCACATTCTTGCTGATCTCTTCCACCCCGTTCAGGGCCTGAATGATCTTGCGTTCGCCTTCAAAGACGAAAGGTATGGTGACGATACCGACGGTCAGGATTCCCATATCCTTGGCGATGCGGGCAATGACCGGAGCAGCTCCCGTTCCCGTACCGCCACCCATTCCGGCAGTGATAAAGACCATCTTGGTTCCGTCGCTCAGCATCTTGCGGATATCTTCCATACTTTCTTCGGCAGCCATCATGGCCCGCTCGGGCTTGTTTCCGGCTCCCAGTCCCTGGGTGATATTACGGCCCAGCGGCACTTTGACCGGCACGTCCGAACGGTTCAGCGCCTGGTTGTCTGTGTTACACAGAACGAATGTAACATCATGTATACCTTCTTTGTACATGTGGGTAACCGCGTTACCACCACCGCCTCCTACACCAATTACTTTGATGATCTTAGGAGTATCTGTCGGATAATTGAAACTTAATATTGTGTCGTCCATTGTCTTCCGGTTTTAATCCATTCGCTGATTTACTTTATATCGTCTTCGTCGTCAAACAGGCTCTTGCCAAACGTATCTATTCCCTTGGTCAGCCGTCCGAACAGACCGGGACCTTTTTTCTTCTCCGGTTTCTTCTTGGGTGGTTCGGGAACTCTCTTAGGTTCTTCCACGACAGGCTCTTCTTCCTTCTTCTCCGGTATCGGTTCTACTTTAGGCGGGATATAAAGAGCACAGTTTTCCGTTCCTCTTGCCAGCAAACCGACAGCTACGGCGTATTCGGGATTGTTGGCGATCATCTCACCGCTTTCCACGATGCCTTTGCGTACGGCAGAATAGCGAACATCCATTTTCAGGCGTTCACGGATCACTTCAGGCAGGTTCTTCAAGGCAGCACCGCCACCAGTGATAATGATACCGGCACCCAGCGAATTCATCAGGCCGGTCGCTTCGAGACGGGCATATACGTTTTCGAGGATTTCTTTCATACGGGCTTCGATCACATTATTGAGATCCGCCAGTTTAACCTCACGCAGTCCCATGCCGTCGGCTGAACTTACCTGGATGCTCAGATCGTTGTCTTTCTCCATCAGGGCACTGCCGTAAGTCAGTTTCACGCGTTCAGCCTCAGCTTCCACCAGATGGAGGCTGGTGATATCGCGGGTGATCAGGTTACCGCCGAAAGGAATGACGGAAAGGTTGACCAGCTGTCCGCCTTTATAGACCGTCAGTGTAGTCACCCCGGCACCGAAACCGATCAGGGCACAGCCCAGGTCCTTCTCGTTGTCGGTCAGCACCACATCGGCCAGAGCCAGCGGGGAGACAACGATATCGGCAATTTCTATTTTGGCACGGTCGGCAATACTGTTGACCACATAACGTTTCAACGAAGGCCGTCCGACAATCAGCTTATAGCGTGCCTCAATCCGGGTACAGGGAATACCTACCGGATTGGGTTCAGGTTTGTCGTCTAAAACATAGGTGGGAGAAACTGCCGCCAGCACATCCAGCATGTCCGGACGGTAATTGCAGCATTCTTCATACAGACCTTTGATAATTTCTTCCGTCACTACGCCGTCGGTCCCCAAAATACGTGGAACCGTATGGTCGATAGAACGCAGCGACTGCCCCCCGATGCCGACATACACTTTAGCGACCTTCGCGCCGTTCAGTTTATTTTCGAGCTTCAGGATAAGCCGTTTGATCTTATTCGCCGTTTCTTCCACATTATATACACATCCTCTTCGTATACAGGTAGCGGAGTTCTCAACTTCGTAGGCAATAATCGAGAGTGCCCCCGTCGGGCCCTTCGTTCCTACCATACCGACCATGTGAGAAGAGCCAAGGTCGATGGCTGCTATAAAGTCTGTGTATGCCATATCATCTATCTTTTAGTACAAACAATCTGATCTTTGTATTTTAAATTAATTATACTGTATTTCTCCCAGCCGGTTTTAGGTATGACCTTATCGTAGAAGAGGCGGAGGTTATCCAGCTTTTCCTCGAAATCGGCGAAAGAGCCCAGTACAATACGGTGGTTTCCCACCCGGGGAATCAGTTCCACTTCGTTATCAGGATGAACATAAATCTGTTCGATCTGATTATTCCAGAACTCATTCTCCTGCAAAAATAATGCAAATTTGTATAAGTCGGTTACCGCCAGCTCTTTTTCGACATATCCGCTTACTAAAGGAACGTCGGCAACATAACGGAAACTGACCGGCATCGTGGTGCCGAGGTTATCCACGTAGAAGTTCCCTCTGGAGCTAATCACACGCAAGATAGGAATTTTCTGCTCAACTTCAAGCTTAATAATGCCCGAAGGTGTCTTATAGGCTTCAATACGGGCGATCATTTCGTTCTTTTTCAGTTCCGTTTCTATCTTATCGGTGTTGATCGCATCCATAGGCTTTTTGATCGGGTTCAGATCCGCCTTTTTGAGAATCGACACCAGGTCGCTCTCACTCACGAAATGCTTGTCAAGACTGTCCTTTACCACGACCTGGAGGTCCTGGCATACCTTGTCCTGCTTCATATCCTGAAAGAAGAAGGCGACAAACACGATGTAACAAGACAACAGTGTAGCTACTACTATGGAAACTATACGAATCACAATTTCTTATCCAATATTTGTTTTACAGGTTCGATCAACCGGTCGATATCACCGGCACCGACCATCAATACCACTTCAAACGTATCCGCCTCTTTCTCCACCAGATCGAGCAGTTCGCTTTTGCGGATCAGCTTTTTGGCGGGAATAGTGACAGCATCGAATATGATTTCCGAAGTAACCCCCGGAATAGGTTCTTCCCGCGCAGGATAAATATCCAGCAGGATCAGTTCGTCCAGCAGCGACAGGCTGGCGGCAAAGTCAGGCGCAAAGTCGCGTGTGCGGGTGTATAGGTGCGGCTGGAAGATTCCCGTCACTTTGCGTCCGGCATAGAGTTCCTTTACGGACTGAATGCTGGCTGCCAGTTCGGCAGGATGGTGGGCATAATCGTCGATCAGGACGATATTGTCTTTCTTCAGGTGGAAATCGAAACGGCGTTTCGGACCTCCGAAAGAAGCCATACCTTTCTTTATTTCTTCGGGCGTTGCGCCGTTCATCCATGCCAAAGCGATGGCGGCAACACCATTCTCTATGTTTACTTTCACAGGAACACCCAACTGGATATCGGCAATGCGGATATCAGGACCTACAAAATCGAACCAGATCTCACCGTTGCCGATACGGACGTTTTCAGCATAAAAGTCGGGCTTGTCAGTTGACAGTTGACAGTTGACAGTTGACAGATCTTCAGCTCCAGTGTAGGTATAGAGCTTCACGCCCTCTTTCAAGCGGGGTGCCACATCAATGCCTTTCTTCATGACCAGGCAGCCATCGGGACGGATCAGCGATGTGAAATGCTCGAAACTTTCGCGGTAGGCTTCTGCCGTACCATAAATATCCAGATGATCCGGATCGGCGGCGGTGATCACAGCCATATAGGGAGTCAGCCAGTGAAAAGAACGGTCGAACTCGTCGGCTTCGATAACGGTCAGGTCGCTTTTATCGGAAAGCATCAGGTTGCTGCCGTAGTTCTTCAGGATACCGCCCAGGAAAGCATTGCAATCGACATGCGATTGTTTCAGCAGGTGGGCAAGCATGGAAGAAGTCGTTGTCTTTCCGTGTGTCCCGGCGATACAAAGCCCGCGCGAACAGTTAGTTATTTCACCTAATACACGGGCACGCTTCATAACCTCGAAACCGTTCTGACGGAAATAGGTCAGTTCCGTATGCGATTCGGGAACCGCCGGCGTATAGACAACCAAGGTTTGTGCCGGATCCTTGAAAGCATCCGGTATCAGGGAGGTGTTATCTTCGTAATGAATAACGGCACCTTCGCGGTTCAGCTGGGCGGTCAGGTCGGAGGGTGTTTTATCATATCCGGCTACCTGCTTTCCCCTGGAAAGAAAGTAACGGATCAGGGCACTCATCCCGATTCCTCCGGCTCCGACAAAGTAAACGGCCGTTATCGTATTTATATTCATATCGTTTTATTTTATTATCTTCATTATTTCGTCGACAATTTGGTCTGCACTGTGATGATGTGCCAGTTTTTCGATGTTACGACTCATCTGTGCCAGCCGTTCGTCGTCATGAACGACTTCGAGTGCTTTCGTGACCAGTTCCTGCTCCGCATCTTTATCTGCAACCATGATCGCCGCGTCTTTGTTTACCAAAGCGAGCGCATTTTTTGTCTGATGATCTTCCGCCACGTTGGGGGAAGGGACCAGGATGACCGGTTTCTTCAACAGACAGAGTTCGGAGATCGAACTTGCACCGGCACGGGATATGATCAGATCGGCTGCTGAATAGGCATAATCCATACGGGTGATAAAGTCGGAACACCAGATCGGCATGCCGCGATAGGCTTTCAGATGCTTGGTGGCTTCGTTGTAATAATAACGTCCGGTCTGCCAGATCACCTGTACATCAGAGCCGAACAACTTGTCGAGGTCACCTTGAATACTTCGGTTGATCGTTCGTGCCCCCAGGCTGCCTCCTACCACCAGGATCGTTTTCTTCTCAGGCGACAGACCGAAGAAAGCCAATGCTTCTTCTTTCTTACCGAGGGCTTCCTCCAGATCCTGACGGACAGGGTTTCCGGTTACCACAATCTTGTCTGCAGGGAAGAACTTCTCCATTCCATCGTAAGCGACACATATTTTCGATGCTTTCTTTGCAAGTAACTTATTGGTCACTCCGGCATAAGAGTTCTGCTCCTGAATCAGTGTCGGGATGCCTTGCGAAGCAGCCATCCACAGGGTCGGACCACTGGCATAGCCTCCCACGCCTACTGCGATATCGGGACGGAACTCGCGGATCGTCTTCTTCGCCAGTCCGAGACTTTTACGTAGTCGGTTAAGCACCTTTATATTATTGAACAGGTGAGCACGGTCGAAACCACTCACCGGTAAGCCTACTATCTGATAGCCGGCGGCCGGAACCTTCTCCATCTCCATCCGGTCTTCCGCACCTACAAATAAGATTTCCGCATCAGGAAAACGTTTCCTGATGGTATTGGCGATGGAGATGGCCGGGAAGATATGCCCGCCGGTTCCGCCGCCGCTTATTATTATACGGTACTGTTTCATTTTCTATTTTGTTTCTGTTACTTCTTCTTCCGTTTCGGGTAGCGTATCAGGCACCCAGTTGGATATTTCTTCTTCCGTAATAGCCGGAGCTGCACCGGCACCTTCGGTTTCCTCTTTCGGAAGCTCATCTTCTTCGTTACCCATATTGGCTCCGAAACGGCTCACACTCAGGATGATCCCGAAATAGATACAGGATATCACCGTAGAGGTACCACCACGGCTGACCAACGGCATCGGCTGACCGGTCACCGGTATCAGGTTGACTGCCACTGCCATATTGGCCAGTGCCTGCACCACGACCAGCAGGCCGCACCCCAGCACAAGGTATTTCGGAAAGGCTTTATCGCATTTCCGGGCAATCATCCCGACTCGCACCAGCAGCATGATATACAGCATCAGCACGAATACGCCCCCGACGACGCCCAACTCTTCTATAATGATCGCATAAATAAAGTCGGAATAAGCCTGCGGAAGGAAATCCCTCTGCTGACCATGACCAGGCAACTGCCCGAACAAACCTCCGTGTGCAATCGCGATCTTTGCATGGGAGACCTGGTAATTATCATCGGTTATCTTATATACACCATTTTCATCGGTATCCGATTCGTGCCCGTCGAAGAAACGCTCCAAACGTCCCTGCCACGTAGCAAAACGATCCGGCAGATACTGGGCGACTCCTGCCGGCGTAAACCGCAACAGCACGATAAACAGGATAAGTGCCAATATCAGGACACCCGCCAGTTTACCCAGTTTCATCAGCGGCAACTGCCCGATAAACATCATCAGGAAGCAAACGCCAAACAACATAAAAGCAGTCGAGAAGTTCTCGGGAAGGATCAGGACACATGTCGTACCCACCCCGATCAATATATACTTGAATATCTGGTCGTCCGTAAATTTACTCCGCTTACTGAGCAGGAAAGCGATGAACACAATGGATGCGAGCTTCGCAAACTCGGAGGGCTGGAACTGTATCCCGAATATCTCCAGCCAGCGGTGCGCATCATTGGCATTGATTCCCACAAAAGGCGTGACGATCAACATCAGCACCGACACAGGAAGCAACAGAATAAACGCCGGAAAGAACCGGCACGGGACATTGTGCAGCAACAAGACAAGCACAAATCCCCCCAGCAGGAAAGTGGCATGCCGGACGATCGGTGCCCAATGATTCGCGTTCTTATAGGCAATCGTGCTCGTGGCACTGAACACCTCAATCACCGAAATCAAGCACAGGAACATAAAGATGATCCATATCACCCGGTCGCCCTTAAATAATTTACTTGCCAAATCCATTCTAATTCATTTTACAAGTTACGTACGCATGCCTTGAACTGGTCGCCGCGGTCTTCGTAACTCTTGAAGAGATCGAAGCTGGCGCAGCAGGGTGATAACAAAACGGTGTCTCCCTTTTCTGCCAGTTTATAAGCCTTGCTTACCGCTTCTTCCATCGAGCGGGCATCTTCAATCTGCGACACCTTTCCGTCGAAGAAAGTATGCAGTTTGTTATTGTCGACACCCAGGAAAATCAAGGCACGTACTTTTTGTTTTACAAGTTCTTCAATCTCGGAATAGTCGTTACCCTTGTCTGTTCCGCCCAGTATCAGTACCAGTTTGGTCGTCATACTTTGCAAGGCATACCAGCAAGAGTTTACATTCGTCGCTTTCGAGTCGTTGATATAGTCTACTCCGCGTACACGGGCCACTTTCTCCAGGCGGTGTTCCACCCCGGTAAAGTCACTCAGTGAAGCCCGTATATTTTCATCGTGGATATCGACCACCTTGGATGCGATGCCCGATGCCAGCGAATTGTACAGGTTATGTGTACCCGTTAATGCTAATAAGTCCTGATCCATTGTAAATGTTCCGTTTGAGGTTTCAATTACTATTTGCTTATTATCCGTATATCCCTTCACGCCGTCTTCATGCGTTTCGGCGAATGGGTAAAGAGTTGCCGCAGGATGGCGTTTAGCGATCTCACGGGCAATGATCGGGTCGTCGTTCCAGAAGATGAACGCATCTTCCGACGTTTGGTTCTGGATTATGCGGAACTTGGCGTTCACATAATTCTGCATCTCGTAGTTATAACGGTCCAGATGATCGGGTGTTATATTCAACAAGATAGCTATATCCGCTTTGAAGTCGTACATGTTGTCCAACTGAAAACTGCTCAGTTCGATCACGTAGACCGCGTGCGGGTCTTCGGCAACCTGCAATGCCAGGCTGTTTCCTACGTTTCCTGCCAGGCCGACATCCACTCCGGCTTCTTTCAGGATATGGTATGTAAGCATGGTAGTCGTTGTCTTACCATTACTTCCGGTGATACAGATCATTTTCGAGTCGGTGTATCGTCCGGCAAATTCTATTTCGGAGATGATATGCGTCCCCTGCGCTTTCAGTTTCTGGATCATCGGAGCCTTGTCGGGTATTCCGGGGCTTTTGATGATCTCGTCGGCATTCAGAATGTCGGCTTCGGTATGCTGTCCTTCTTCCCAACGGATTCCGTGGGCGTCGAGCATATCCTTATACTTGGGTTTGATAGACGAAAAGTCGGAAACGAACACGTCAAATCCTTTTGCCTTCGCCAACACGGCTGCACCTGCACCGCTTTCTCCTCCCCCTAATACAACAATTCTTTCCACGTTTATATATATTTATTATCTCATCTTCAATGTGACGATCGTTATAACCGCCAAAATAATACCGATCAACCAAAAACGTACCACTATCTTCGATTCGGGTACCACATTGAACGGTTTTTGCAGCAATGCTTGTATTCCTGCATTCCCCGCTTTCTGGAAATGATGGTGCAATGGCGTCATCTTAAATATACGACGACCTTCGCCATACTTCTTTTTTGTATATTTGAAGTAGGCAACCTGCGCCATAACCGAAATACTTTCAGCGAGAAAAATACCACAAAGAATTGGTATTAGCAACTCTTTACGTATAATTATAGCAAATACCGCGATTATACCACCCAGTGTCAGACTTCCCGTATCACCCATAAATACCTGCGCAGGGTATGAGTTATACCAAAGGAAACCGACTGTCGCCCCGATAAAGGCGGCGGCAAACACCACCAACTCTTCCGCTCCGGGGATAAACATGATATTCAGGAAGGAAGCGAACTCGAAGTGGGCGGACATATACGCCAAAATACCTAACGCAACGCCTATGATTGCAGAGGTTCCGGCAGCCAGACCGTCTAGTCCGTCCGTCAGGTTTGCCCCGTTCGATACGGCTGTCACCACAAATATGGTCATTAAAACAAAGACCAGCCATGCCGCTTCTTCTTTATAATCGCCTGCCCAGCTAACCAGTTGGGCATAATCGAAATTGTTATTCTTCATGAAAGGGATGGTCGTTTTGGTTGACTTCGTTTCTACCGTATGATAGTGGACTTCTTCAATCACATTATCATGGCGCACCTCCATATTCTCCTTAATCACGACATCCGGGCTCATAAACAACACCAAACCTACAATCAGCCCCAGGCCGACCTGTCCGATGATCTTGAATTTACCGTGCATCCCTTCTTTATTCTTACGGAACACCTTGATATAGTCGTCGGCAAAACCAAGAGCGCCCAGCCAAACGGTGGTGACCATCATCAGGATCACATAAATATTATTCAGCTTGGCACAAAGTAAAGTCGGGATCAGGATAGCAATGATGATAATGACACCTCCCATTGTCGGTGTACCTTTCTTACTCATCTGCCCTTCCAGTCCGAGGTTACGTACCGTCTCACCGATCTGCAACATCTGCAAACGGTCAATAATACGGCGACCGATAGCTGTCGAGATAAACAAGGAAAGGATCAGTGCCAATCCGGAACGGAATGATACGTATTTAAACATCCCCGCTCCAGGTAAATCCAATTGATCCAGATAATTAAAAAGATAATAAAGCATGTCGTTTTATTGTTGTTGTGTTGCAAATATTTCCCGTAACTTCTCACGGTCGTCAAAATGATGTTTTACGCCTTTCACATCCTGGTAATCTTCATGGCCTTTACCGGCCACAAGGATCACATCGCCTTTCTTAGCCAGCATAGTGGCCGTTTTGATAGCCTGTGTACGGTCGGTGATGCAAAGTGTACGTTCCATATCCGCCTTGCTCAGCCCGGCTACCATATCCTGAATGATTTCGTCCGGTTCTTCAAAACGGGGATTGTCGGAAGTCAGAATTACCTGGTCACTCAACTTCGCTGCCTCTTTCGCCATCAACGGGCGTTTCCCCTTATCGCGGTTTCCGCCGGCACCCACAACGGTGATGATTCGGCCTCTTCCATCGAGCACTTCCTGGATACCGTTCAGTACGTTTGTCAAAGCATCCGGCGTATGGGCATAATCGACAATCGCCGTATAACCGAGCGGAGATTGTATCGTTTCGAAACGGCCGGATACCGAATGCAGCGTGCTCAATACGATCAGCGTCTCTTCCGGATCTTTTCCCAGTGAAACAGCCGCACCGTAAACAGCCAGCAGGTTGTAAGCATTGAAACGTCCCACAAAATGAACGACTACTTCACGACCGTTAATGATCATTTCTGTTCCCTCAAAATGTGACTCCAATATCTTTCCTTTGAAATCTGCTAAGGTACGGAGTGAATAGGTCAGCTTCTTTGCCGCTGTATTCTGGAGCATGACCAGACCTGATTTATCATCGGCATTGGTCAGCGCAAAAGCATCTGCAGGCAGGTCGTCAAAGAATTTCTTCTTTGCTTTCAGGTAGTTCTCTACCGTTTTATGATAATCCAGATGGTCGCGCGTCAAGTTGGTAAAGATACCACCGTTGAACGACAAACCACTGATACGTTTCTGATCGATTGAATGGGAACTGACTTCCATAAAGGCATATTCGCATCCGGCTTCCACCATCCGGGCCATCAGACTGTGGAGGGTGATCGGATCGGGAGTTGTATGTTCTGTCGGGATCGCTTCACCGTCGATATAATTGCATACGGTGGAGATCAAGCCTACCTTATGTCCCATCTTACGGAACATTTCATACAATAAGGTAGCGATGGTGGTCTTGCCGTTCGTCCCGGTAACGCCCACCAGCGTCAGCTTGTCCGAAGGATTGTCATACCAGGTCGAAACAACCTTACCCAATGCGTCCGCCGAATCTTTCACCCGGATGAAACATAGTTTTCTTTCGAAAGAAGCTATCTTTTCTTCCGAAAGAAGCGGCAGTTCCTCGCAGATGATCGCTACGGCTCCTTGGGCAATAGCTCCGTCGATATAAGCATGTCCGTCAACTGCCGTACCTCTTACCGCCACGAACAAAAAGCCATCTTCCACCTTACGGGAGTCAGACTGGATACCTGCGATTTTTACATCATCAGCACCCACTGTTTCCAGTACATCCAACGTATGAATCAATTTCTTCAGTTCCATATTTTATCTGTTTGCAGACAGGTCAGAAAACCTGCCCTTCTATTTATTTTAATGTTAAGCGGATGGATTGTCCTTTGGCAATCCGCGTTCCCGGCCCCATCGACTGAGCAGAAACCCGCCCCATTCCATCCAATACAACTCGTAAACCTGCACTTTCAAGCAAGTAAACAGCATCTTTCGCCCCCATGCCGATCACACTCGGAACCAGTCCTTCACGGATTGTCAGATCGTGCAAACGGAGCACCTCACTACTGTCTCTCCGAGCTGCAGCAACCCACTTTGTTTCCAAACTGTCCGTATCGACATCAATATCGAATTTGCCCAATACATTTTCCAATGCATCCAGATTACCGTTCTTTGCCGCCGGCAGCATAACAGCCAACGAATCGCGTTCCATATCACGTACGTCGAACGACATATGACTGGCATAAACTTTCTCGGCAATGGCTTTCACTACGCCTCCGGACATCGTGCCCCCTGAAGGATAACCGATACGCGGACGACGGATCACAACGATACAGGAATACTTCGGTTCGTCGGCAGGGAAATATCCGCAAAAAGCGACCTGGTGACCGCTCGTACGGTAAACACCGCCTGTTGCTATCTGTGCCGTACCTGTCTTTCCTGCAATACGGATAATATCCGAATGTACGGCTTTACCTGTTCCTTTCTCAACCACACCCAACAACATATCCTTGATAATAGCCAGTGTATTGTCGGAACAAATCGACGATTTCAGAACCTCCGTCGAGAAACTCTGCACCGTCTTACCGTTGTGCATAATCTCCTTGGTAAACATCGGGCGGACCATCTTACCACCGTTCGCTATGGCATTGAAGAATGTCAACGTATAGATCGGAGGTATCTGCGTTTCATATCCGAAGGACATCCAGGGCAACGTAGTCTTCGACCAGTATAAAGTGGTATCATTCGGCATACGTATCTTAGCACGTCCGGCTCCCGGTATTTCCAGATTCAACGGGATAGTCAGACCTAATTTATACAGCCCTTCCACATATTTGGTCGGGTTCTTTTCGTATCCTTTCAGAATAATCTTGGCAACGCCGATATTCGACGAATACCAAATCGCCTGTTCTGCCGAGATACGACCGTAACCGCCTTTGTTCATATTATGGTCGGTCATACGGGCTCCTTTATACATATAAATACCTTTACCGACATCCACCGTATCACCCGGCTGACAAATGCCGTCTTCCAACGCCACCATCATAGAAGCAACCTTGAAGGTAGAGCCCGGTTCTATTTCATCCGCCACAGCATGGTTCTTCGTTTCGGCATAAGCGCCTTCACGGATACGCCCCATGTTCGTTATTGCTTTTATCTCACCCGTAGCAACTTCCATCACAACGGCTGTTCCCGATTCGGCATCGATCTTCTTCAGCATATCGACCAACGACTTCTCGGTAATATCCTGGATATTGATATCTATCGTCGTACGGATATCCATACCGTCCACAGGTTCCACCTCGACGACATTCGTCCAGCCGCCGCCTACGCGACGTACAGAACTCAACCCGGCTTCTCCCCGAAGCAACGAATCGTACTGCAACTCCAGACCGTTCTTTCCTTTGGTCATACCTCCGGCTTCGATTTCACCGTAGATATCTCCGATCGTACGGGAAGCCAGTGTACCGAACGGTTTCTGGCGCTGTACCATTTCCTTTGTATAGAATCCGCTCTTGTATCGGCTCAGACGAAGGAACGGATATTTCTTCATCTCTTTCAAGTCGGTATAAGAAGCACGACCCTCATAGACGGGATACTGACGACTTTTACTTTTCAGTCCCCGAAGCAGATGAGCCTTATATCCGGCAGGAGTCCGGTTCTTGAATTTCCGAGATAAATAGACCGACAAAGAATCGACTCCGTTCACCTTTGAACTCAGGAACGTATCGACAGAAAAACCATCGGCACGGAAGTCTATATAGGTGTAGTAACGGGGCACACTGGTAGCCATCAGCTTTCCATCGGAAGAATAGATGTTACCACGTCCGGGTAATATCAGACGATTCGGGCGTTTCTGGCTTTCTGCCACTTTTTCCCATTTTTCCTTTTCCACGAAAGCTGTATCAAACGTGCGTAGCAATATACCAACCGCTATAAGCCCCAACAGCAGCACGACAATAAAGTAACAGAATAATATCCGGTTACTTTTCGGGGCGGTTTCTATTGGTTCGATCTCTTCAGCCATATTTATTTGTATAATTCATACGGCGGAGTTTTGGCTCCTTCCAGTTCTATACCTTGTTCTTCAATCAATAATTCTACTTGCGACTGGCGGCTGTTCCCCGTCAGTTCCGATGAGATGGACAATGCCTCAAAACGTATGTCTCGCAGACGTTGTTGCAGGCGGTCAATCTCACGTAGTTTTTGCATGCAGGTGTAGCGGTTTCCGATAAAGAAGAATATCATTATCACAACAAGCACGATCATCCGTGTGTGTTTAACGATAAAATCCTCATTCAGGATACCACCGCCCAGCACATACAAAAGAGAAAGACGTTTCTCTTTTTTCTTCGACTTTTTACGTTGTTGTTTTTCCTCCATACTTTTTTAGTTGACAGTTGACAAGTGACAGTTGACAGTTTTCTTTAAGACAAATATCTGTCCACTGTCACTTGTCAACTGTCAACTTTTCTGCTATTCTCAATTTGGCACTTCTCGAACGGGGGTTTCTTTCGATCTCCTCGTCGGAAGGCACAATCACTTTATTGTTTACCATACGAAATGGCGTCTGTACATTTCCGAAAAAGTCTTGCTCGCTTTTTCCTTCAAAGTTTCCTGTTTTCAGGAAGTTTTTCACCAACCTGTCTTCCAGCGAATGGTAAGTGATTACAACCAAACGTCCGCCGGGCTTTAAGACCTGCAGGGTTTGTTGCAGCATTTCTTTCAGGGCACGCATTTCGTCGTTCACTTCGATGCGAAGTGCCTGGAATGCCTGTGCCAAAAACTTTTTCTCTTTGTCTTTTCCTGTGAAAGGCTTAACCAGCTCCAGGAAGTCACCGATCGTTTCTATTTTCTTATTTTCACGTGTCCGAACGATCAACGATGCCAGTCTACGAGCCACTTTCAGTTCGCCGTACAGGTAAAAGACATCTGCCAGCGCCTCTTCCGTATAGGTGTTGACGATATCGGCAGCCGTCTGACCGGCACGGGTGTTCATGCGCATATCCAATGCTCCGTCGAAACGGAAAGAGAAACCGCGGTCTTTATCATCGAAATGATGGGAAGAAACTCCCAGATCCGCCAACAGTCCGTCGACTTCACCGTCCACACCATGATAGCGCATAAAATTATACAAATAACGGAAATTACTGCGGACAAACACAAAACGGGGATCGTCGGGGATATTATGTTCGGCATCGGCATCCTGGTCAAATCCGTAAAGTTCACTATCGCTATCCATCCGTTTCAGGATTTCGCGCGAATGTCCTCCTCCTCCAAAAGTCACATCCACGTAGATGCCCCCTTCTTGAATATTCAGACCTTTCACGCTTTCATCAAGCATCACCGGCACATGATAACTCTGCTTTTTCTCTTCCATTTTATGTCTTACACGTTAAACTTTCCCTTAAACAAAAGCACCTTACTTCGCTGTAAACAGGCACGTTACTTTATTAGAGGGTAAAATTAAGCATTTATCAAATTACCTTCCAAGAAATATAAGAGAAAAGTACAAAAAAGTTATCAACAGGTAGAGAGTCTTACTTTTCTCTTGATAGAAAAGTAAACAAAAGATCAAGGTTACACCGGCTTCGCTACTTCGGCGAAAGACTACGCTGAAAGGATAGTTGTATAACTGATGTGTAAATCCGTAATGGGTCGAACGGGGTATAAAATACAATTTCCTCCTAAGGAAACCGGAGTTCCCTCGGGAGGAAATTACAATTCCCCAGGCAGGAAACTATAGTTTCCCTAGGAGGGAACTACAGTTTCCTAAGCATGGAACTACGAGGAAACTGTAATAAACTAATAATCAGCCAAGCTTCATAGAGATTACCTCTCCTTCTTTTATTGCTTTATGAAGTAGCGTTTTCCCTTCTGATTTGACAGTAACAATCAGTTTTCCGTTTTCACGGATCACTTCAATGTCGAAGGAGGAATCGAATGCCTTTATTTTACGCAAACTCATTTTATCCCACTCAGCCGGTAAACGCGGAGTAAACGTGAAAGACTTCAAACCGGTAGGGCGAAGACCGAACATTCCTTCTGTGATGATACGGCAGTATAATCCGCTCTCGGCAGAAAGATGGCGCTGGCTTCCTTCCGGCCATGCCTCAATGGCATAAGGGACATGGTCACCCAACAGGCGATGATTGGAATAGAATTTTAAGTATTCGGTTGCTTTTTCTGTTGCTCCGCAGGCATATACGCCTCTCAAAGCATACAGGGTGGAGCGATCCCAGAAAGTCTCGCTTCCGGCCTGGGTCAACAAACCGTTTTCTGTCCACAAACGGGGAGAGAACAAGGCATTGATCGTTCCTTCTTTACGATCATAGATGCCGACTGTCAGCGGAATACAAATCCAGGAACGAAGGATGTCGTTTCCTTCATAATATTGATAAGTATCGAACCCTTCTACTTTAGCTCCGAAATAGTCTTCCATACTTTTACGAAGGTCTTTAGCCTGTCTCTCATAATCCGACAACTCCGAAAAAGGTTTCTTCAAATCTTTTCCTAAATACACGGCTGAACGTAAAGCATCGTAATATAATGAAGAGGTACAAAGGTTGGCTTTCCCTGCCGGAAAACGTCCTTCCAGTTCGTCGGAGTCGGAGGCTACAACGCCTTTGTCGTTCAGGTTTCGACGACAGTATTCCAGGCACCATTCGATAAGCGGCCATAACTCTTCAGCTTCACCTTTGTCTCCTCTTGCCAAAGCATAACGGGCTGCTCCGTAAGCGACCATTGCGGCATCACCACGGTCACCGGCTCCTCCCCAAACGTCCAGTCCTTCTGCAATGATGGAACTGGGTATCTTTTCGTATTCAGGGTTCATGAAACGGGCAAAATGTTTGAATGAGTTAAGAGCAGAACCATTTCCGACTTCGTATCCCAGATAAGGGAAGAAGGGATTGATATATTCTGCCTGGTCGTTAGCCCAAATTGCGGCATAATAAGACTCACCGCCGGGACCATGCATTAATCCTCCTTTCGTGTCATAGATACTTTCTGCTCCACGTATCTTGGCAAAGGCAAACATCGTATTTACAACGGGATCGGGGGTTTCCAGTATCAGGTTATTCCAAAAGCCTGCGATCAGGTCTTTCCGGACCTGCAGTTCTTTTTCGATATCCATCTTTAGTTCTGTCTCGCCTTGCTTATAACCGCTGATTGAGGCATAAAAGACAAGTTCGTCTTTCGGTTTCAGTTGCTTACTTGTCGATCCTATAATCTCGGAAACCAGCTTATAACTACCATCCACTCCAATAGCCGGATCGGTGTCTATAACTGAACGGGAAACAGGTATTTCCACATTCACAGCCGACTCTCCCGTATTTCGGAGAATATATTTCTCACATACGGCAGGATTGGACACAGAAGGGAAAACGACACGGGTCATGGTTATTTGCGCCTTACGCGGCAGAGCGACCGTACTTTCTACCGTCATTGTTCCATCCAATGTGATTTTAGTTACCTTCTCGCCGGAAAGCGATTGCCCGTTAACCGATACCATATCCGATGCGTTCCAAGCAAAGCGGCGCATCAAACTGGCATGTGTATTATTGGGTATCGTCCGAAGCATCGGCCAAATCATACTCTTATTCAACTCAAAAGAACCGTCGGCATTCACCCCGTAACGCAAAACAGTAGACACTTTCAAACCGCTCATTTCGATATGATCGTAATGAGGAATGCGCCCCTTCACCTCCCATGAGATACTGCCGTTGGGGTTGATGGACCAGCGGTTCTGAGCAGAAAGGTAGCCACTACAAACAAAGGTCCAAAATAAAAACACAAATAAAAATAACTTTTTCATGATATTCTATTATATAAAATGGTTACTCACATATTGTTACTACTCACTTATAATACCACAATCACTCCAAATAACGAATATTCTTTACAACTACAGATTGAGTATTATTCATATAAACAGGCTGTAGACATCCCGATATATCATTATTTACAATTTGAACATCTTCCGCATCTTCTATTGCTATGGCATGTTCATTCACAGCTTCAATGACGTTGTTCCGAATAAGAATATTCTTATTCAATAATCCGGTTTTCTCCTTTACGCCAGAAACAGCAACACTAATGCCGGATGAAGCCCCCTGAGTACCTTGCGCATAGCCACAACCAGAAATCCAATTATTTTCAATCAACACATTTTCTACTGGACCACTTTCCCGCCAACCAGCTTCTGCCCCTAACTGAATAGCTGTCCCGGTACTATTCTGTATCACATTTTTATTTATAAGAACATTCTTGCTCTTTATCAGAAATGCTCTGGCCAAGTGACTCTTCACCGTATTATTCGTGATCCGGACAGATGGCCGACGTGTAATATTAGTCATATAAAAAAGATCGGGAGAACCTATAAGCCAATCTTTATCCAATGTTACACAAACCTTCCAATCTGCAACAGAAGTATCAACCTGTTGAACAACAAAACGTTCTCTCTCTATCAAATTGTTCTTATTTACAACCAGCAAAGTATCACCCACATCCGGATAATCCAAAGATAAAGCATGAAGATCTGCATTTTGTATTTTAATTTCAACAGACCGTTTTGTTTGAGGGACAATCGTATAATAATAATTATGAATATTCGTACAATCGTCTCCCTGACCTCCAAATTTACAATTTTCTATCGTAATTCGCCCTTTACAACTGGTAAAATGAGTTGCATCTGTATTTGTAGAAATAACAGCACCTGCCTCCGGGATTACCTGAAGATTATTCATGGTTATATTTTCCGACAAATGTCCGACAATTCCCATACCTGGCTGACTATGTATCTTAACGTCTTCAATAAAAACATCAGACGACTCTTTTATCATAATTGCCGGACGATAATGCCCGGAATGACGCAATACACAATAATCACCTATAGAAGGTTTAAAATCCGTGTAAATGCGGATCATATCTTTTGACAACAATTCTTTACCGAAACATCTTCCTCCCGTATACAATCTTTTTTTCACTGCATCAACATAATGTACCCTTCCCGTCACTACCTCATCCAAATAATAATAACGTTCAGGATCAATCTGCATATCGAAGCTTTTTTCATTGAACTTCATTATCTTTCCTACCGTATTGGGGGGACGTCGGTAAGTAATACTCAATCCTTTAACCGTTACATTTCGTGCCCCTACTATTGATATAACTTCATACCAACCATCCAACAACAACGTTGCACCGCCTGCGTCAATAACAAGATCCTCTGCACCAGCTAAATCCAAAGCCTTTACATAAGGAGCATCCGGCTTAAACAAAGTACCCTGAACATTTTCTCCATACGCACCGCTAATTGCGTCTCTCTCAATCTTTAGAGCTAAAGAATCCCTATAATTATATAAGCCGGGAGGGAAAAATAAAACAGCTCCTTTACGGTGCCTGCAATAATTGCAAGCCTTACGAATAGCCTCCGAATCGTCCAGGCCGTCATTTGGAACAGCCCCAAAGGATGACACATCCACCCACTCTCCTGTCTCCGCATAACAATGAAGAAACACTACAGAATGAAGCAGTAATATCAAAACACATATTAATCTTTTCATTTTCAAATCAATTTATATTACTTTTCACACGGAATGATATACAAAAAAGCACCCTCTGAGAAAAACCTAAAGATTATTCTTTGAGAGTGCTTTTTACATATAGTAACTATTACTTACTCAATCCTGTAATAACCAATCTCCATTGCTTTTTATTCTTATTATCTGCTGCCGTCACTTCATAAACCAGATCTGATTGGGAAAAATCACCAACCTTTCCCAATACCGGAGTGGAACCTATCGGAGCGATGGAAGCAGCAGTCGAAATTGTAGCATAGCCAACAATGTTGGATAGAGAAACCTGATTCCGAACCTCGTCCGTAAATGTTCCGGAAGCTTTAGGCACTGTAATGGTGCATTCGATGAGCCCCTCTTCATTATTGATCAGAGTTTTCGTAGTCAATGTTTTTACCTGCATCTTTTCACTGATACCTTCCTGTATAGCCCAGCGATATTCAAAATTAAATGCAGTTACTTCTGCTTCAGTATAAACCGGCAGGTCATCATCTAACCCGGCAGTTAAACACGATGACAAACAGGTACACAGTAAAGACATCAACAAGTACTTAATAAATATCAATCGTTTCATATTCTATAAAATTCAATTATTACATATTATTATTTATTCCCAGCCCGGATTCTGATCATTTGACAGCTTCTCATTCAGAATAGTCTCATTTTTCGGAATCGGCATAAAATATCTTCTGGACGTAAACTTCCTGTCGTTGGACGGTCCGACAACCGGAACCGGAATAATCTCAAAACTCTTTCCGTCTTCAGCAATCTCAATAGCTGTCGGCGGTGTGTTCAACTCATCAATTTCATCAACACCATCTTCTTTTCCCCAACGCAACAAAGACCAGTATCTGTCTTCTTCCTGAACTAACTCCACACGACGCTCCTGCTTATAACATTTCCAGGCTTCCTCTTTAGAAAGGGACGTTGACAAAGCAGGCAACTGCCCATGAGCCATTCTGGTTTTGTTGATGTATTCAATTGCTGTAGCTGTTTCCCCTAATCTCAATAAGGCTTCCGCATAATCCAAATAGGTTCTTCCTAAACGCAAATGTATCAAATGCCAGTCTGTCGGAACACCTGCAATAACAGACTTATCCTGATACAGATTCTTAATATACAGATAGCCGGTTTTCGTCATATGACGATCCTTCTCCTTATTATTCAAATAATAAAGATTACCTCCGACACGCATTGTTATGATCGAATTAAAATACTTGGTAGAATCATAGGCAATCGTTGAATAAAAACGGGCATCACGATTTTTATAAATCGCATTACTTACATAATCAACATTCGGCTTAAAGTTTTTATAATAGGAAGTCTCATTCCACATTTTAGCATTTCCATCCGTATCAACCACCTCATAAGCACTTACCAAATCCTGAGACGGAGACTTATCATGCCAACCCTCAAAATTTTCTACCGGCCATACAGCAGCCACTTCATCCGGAATTTTACCAGCACCTTGATTAGGAACAATCGACTGCATCCAGGTTCCGGACATCCTTGTTGTTTCCGACAAATAATAAGTAGCCAGAATCACTTCCTTCGAATTTAAACCAGTAGTATAGTCGTTAAACAGCTTTCCATAATCTCCCTCCAAGGAATAAACACCCAAAGAGAACAGGTCCTCGCAAGCTTTCCTGGCTTGCTGATAATAATCCTTTTTATCGTTCGTATCAGTCAAATAGGCAGCACCTTGCAGGCAAACAGCAGCTTTTAAAGCGTAAGCGGCACCTTTTGTCAGAGCTCCGGCAGAAGCTGTCACCGGCAACCCTTCAGCAGCATCAGTCAAATCATTGATGATAAAATCATAAGTATCTTTTATGGTTGCAGAGCGTGCAAACATCAGATCGTCATCAGGAGTGAGCACACGATCGACAATCATCAACCGACCGAATAACCTGGCACGGGTGTAATAAATAATGCCACGAAGCATTTTGGCCTGGGCTATCAAAGGAACTTTGTCCGCCTCCTTAATATCTTCGGAAGCAGTAACCTTTTCAATAATCAGATTGCATCGGCGAATTTCCCCGAATTTATTCCATCCATAGTCATTTGCATTCGTCATCAATTCACGAACCGTTCTTACTGCAGCACTCATTTCCGTATTGACAACTGAATTATCGCTCCAGTCATCAGCATTTTCCGTCAATAATTTAGCCACATACAGAGTCCCGTTCACAAAAGTCTGTGCACCTTCTGCAGACTTCCAGACTTTATCTTCTGAGAACTTATCCAGCGGAGATTTATCCAGATCGTCTGCACATGAGACAAACAAAAGAATAAAAGTCGATAAAATTGCTATATATTTCATATCTGTTTCTTTTTAAAATCCAACATTTAATGCAACTGAGAATGTCTGCTGAACCGGATAGCCCTGTCCGCTACCATCCACAACTTCCGGATCGAAATAATCTTTCACTCCAGATATAGTAAAGAGGTTAGTTCCCATCACTGACAGTTTCAATTTACTAATCGCACTTACATTTTTAAGTAAGATATTCTTGAAGTCATAGCCAAACTGTAAACTCTTCATACGGAAATAACTGGCATTTTTAATCCAGAAATCCGATGATTGTGTATTATTGGAGCTATTGATATTCTGATAAGAAGAGGCACGCGGATAGGCTGCATCCGTATTATCCGGAGCCCAGAAATCCAACTGATACTTATAGTTCATTTCCATTGTATTTCCACCTTTCATCAGACCTCCCAACTCTACATAACGTGGTCCCGTTCCCTGGAACAAGCCATACAGGAAGAAGCCTTTATATTCCAGATTGAAATCAAAACCATAGTTGAAAGAAGGGAAGAAAGGTTTTCCTATTCTCACCTGATCTTCCGAATCGATTTTACCATCTCCATTCACATCGATATAAGACAGGTCACCCGGCTTCAATTCCGTAGCACTCAGGAAACGAGGATTATCCAATACATCCCCTACATTCTGATAAATGCCGCCAGAATGATATGCATTTCCAAAATAATTCTTCTGATGAGTCGAACGTTTCTTCGGATTCTTCAAAGTGGCTTCCGATTCACTCTCATTCACTTCCCATAATTCATCATAAGTGGTAAAGTTAAAGCCCAGATCATAATTCAAATCACCCACTTTGTTCTTGTATCTCACCATAGCTTCATAGCCGGCCCGACGATGAACACTCTTTGATTTCACCTGTGGCAAATCTTTACCCAACGTAGTCGTATAACGGTTCTGTGGAGAAATCAAATAACCCTTTGTCTTATAATAATAGTAATCGAAAGTAAAATTCAAATGATTGTTCAGGAAAGCCATATCAAAACCGATATCAAAAACATCTTTTGTATACCAACTCAACGCATTTGAAACCAAATTACCTTCTGTAAATCCGGCAACGAACTGACCACCGACAACTGCCGACTGAGAATTATAAGAATATGTAGGAATATAACCGAAACGAGTAACACCGGTTTCCAAACCGACCTGTCCGTAAGAAGCCCTGATCTTGAAGAAATCGATAATCTGTTTGTCTTTCAAACTACGCATAAAGCCTTCTTCTGAAACAACCCATGCCAAAGCACCTGAAGGGAAAAATCCCCAACGCTGGTCTCTTGCAAAATTATCAGACCCATCATAGCGGAAGTTTCCTTCTACCAAATATTTATCGGCATAATTGTATCGCAAACGTCCGACATAACCGATACGCGCACCTTCCTGTGCAGTTCCTGTATTTTGCTGTGTAGTTGCATCTCCTGCGAACAGCTGATCGAAATCATTTGAAATAAAACCATTTCTCGACGCACTGAACTCTTCATTCGTTGTATTATAATAGCTATACACTCCTTGTACTTCAAAGAAATGACGATCAATCGCCCTACTATATTCCACGCTCGCTTCCAATGTATTATTACGCCACCAGCTGTTTGTCAATGACATTTCTGAAGGTGAAGCCTCTTTCAATTCCCCTGCAGGAGAATATTGAGGAGCACTGGATTGGAAATACTTTCTATTATAGTTTGAGTAACGGGAGTTTGCTAAAATTTTAAATTTCAAACCTTTATCCCACGGCAATGCCCAGGTAGCATATAATTGCGCATTCAATATATTATCCGACACCCGATCATAACCCGATTCCTTATCTAACCAAGCCAGAGGATGAACAGAAAGAGCACTATAGGTTCCATCCGGATTATAAGCGACATCAATTGGTTTATTATAGGCCAGCAAGTTTCTCCAAATCAATGATTGTCCGTACGGATTCGGATTTCTTTTTTCCAAAATTGCATCCAGATTCAGACCGACTTCCAAGCCAATATTATCAAAACTCGAAGAAACATTACTCCTGATATTATAACGTTTAAACGTATTATTATGAGACTGTTTAAACAAAGACTCCTGATTCAGATAGCCCAAAGACGTATAATACTTCACACCGTTTTTTGATTTACCCGACATAGATAGATTATGCCTCATTTGAGGTGCAAAATTATTAATCGCCATTTTCAGCCAGTCATTATCCGGGTAGTTAGCCGGATCAGAATGATTCAATACTTTATTTACCACATCTTCCGAATACATAGCATAAGCACCACGTCCGTCATATTCGGCTGCTTTATTAGCAGAAGTAACATATTCAATTGCATTTACCCGATCTGGAATAACAGTCGGTCTGCTCCAATCAAAACCTGCCGTATAATCAATATTGATCTTTTCACTATTACCTCTTTTGGTTGTTACAAGTACAATACCATTACCTGCCTGAGCACCATATACAGCCGTTGCACTTGCATCCTTCAAAACGGATATAGACTCTATATCCGAAGAAGTCAAGGCATTAAAATCAAGAGGTTCGCGTATAATACCATCAATAATATAAAGCGGAGTACCTCCACCACGGATAGAGATCGTAGGAACTGTACCTCCCGGTTCACCTCCGGTCTGTTGAACAATCACACCGGCAGCACGTCCCTGCAAGGCGGCAGATGTGCTGGTATACGGCAACTCATCGATTTTATCGGTCTTCACACTGGTAACAGAACTTACTGTTTTCCGAGTAGATGTTGAACCATAACCAACTACAATCACTTCATCCAACTGGCTGTGGCTTTCCCTCAAAACAACTTTCAATACTGTTTGATTCGTTACGGTCATCTCTTCAGAATCATATCCAATATAAGAAACAACCAAAGTAGCTTTGGAAGGTATCGTAATACTAAATTTACCGTCTACATCGGTAATTCCACCCAGTGTCGGGTTATTCTTGACAATCACGTTGGCACCAATGATAGGTTCTCCATTTTCGTCTGTCACGACTCCCGTTATAATTCGTTCATCTGCATTTAAAGACTGAGATAACAAACCACTTTTACTTAATACGATCTGACGATCACTAATGGTATAATGTATATCAGTATTTTTCAATATACTATTCAATAAATCTGATATATCACTCTCATTGGCAGAGACATTCACTTTTTGCCCGACATTGACAACATCTTTATTATACAAAAAGCGATACTCTGTCTTTTGTTCTATTGCGTTCAATACCTCTTCTATCGATACATTTCTCATTTGGAGGCTCACAGACACTGACTGTGAATAAGATATCGAAGCAAATACTTGTGTTAGACTTAAAGCTACAAATAACAAGCACAATCTCATAACTCGAAAAATTTTAATGGCAAAACATTGCCTTTCGATTTTTTTATCCGAAATGGAATTCATACATTTGTTTGTTTAGTTAGAAAAATAAGGTTGACTAAAAACTTTTAAACAGCTAAACGATCCAAAGGAAAGGTCTCGCACACCTTTCCTTTTTATTTCAAGCCGTTTCATTGATCTTAATTGATAATATTACTTCATAGGCATAGATTTTATGGTGAACAACTAATTCTAATTTCTCCCATATATTACTAAGACGGCTCAGTTATTTTTTACCACAATCGAAAAGTCACTTTTTTTCATAAAAACAGGATTTTCTTTTTTACGTCAAAACAAAGAGAAAAAAAGGTGATCTATGTCACCTTTTTCTTTTATAAACTTCTATTGTTTGTTTCTCATAAGTATTGTTCTTATCCTTCACCCTCTTATTTTGTTTGAAGTGCAGAGGGGCACTCATTTCCAGCAATCGTAATATTTCATCCAATGATTCATATTCAAACGTTGCACGATACGGAGCATTTGCCAAAGAAGGATCTTTCAAATCTATATTGACATTAAAGGTAAGTCCGAGGCGTTTAAATACATATGACAACGGATCATCCCGGAATATCATTAATCCATCTTTCCAGGCATACCATTTATACGGATCGGTCTTTGCGATAAGGCATTGCTTGGTCTGATTATTAAAGGAAGCACGTTCTCCCGGAATCATAGCGACCGGAGAAGAGTTTCCGAAAGCAACGTCGATCTTGCCATTGACCATCGTAACAGCCGTAATCGAATCGGTGTTATAGGCTTCTATATTAAAAGCCGTACCCGTAGCTCGCAGGGTTATCTGATCGGTTTTTACGATAAAAGGATTTTCTTTATCGGAATGTACTTCAAAATATCCTTCACCATTTAAGAAAACATCCCGTTCACCTTTCCGGAAAACCAAAGGATATTTCAGGGAGCTTCCGCCATTCAACCAGACGTTGGTTCCATCAGGCAAACGCACCTCTGAAAAAGTTCCGTGAGGCGATTTCACCTCTTGATATTCTATCGTATCATACAAGTCACTCTCTTTATTCAGATATAAATAAGTACAAAGAATCAACAAAGGCAGAAGAAGGATAGCGGCCACACGCTGCCAATAAACCAATATAGTACGGACTATATTCCTCTTCGTGGCTGCGATATTTGCCAGAATATTTTTTTCAGCTTCAGATACGTCAATCTCAGAGGGGTTAAAAGCAGGATGCATCACCTGCCAGATATTACGCATTTCCTGGAAATAGCGATTATTATCAGGTGATTCCTTCACCCATTCTTCCAGTTCACGGCATTCCTTCACGGTTGCTTTTCCGGATAGATAAGCTGATATAATAAGTTGTATTTGATCTTTGTCTGTCATTTCTTCTCTTTTATGGTGTTAAGACGTCTGGGAAATCATTTCCCACATAGTTTATAACTTTTTTTAGGGAATACCGATTGATATAAGAAATAGAAAGAAATCCTTCAAATATTTTCGCAATAGATCCAGCGTCTTACTGACGCGGACTTCCACAGTACGTTCAGAAACATTCAGCTGCTCTGCAATCTCTCTGTATTTCAATCCTTCAAAACGATTCAACATAAAAGCTTCCCGATATAGTTCGGGAACTTTCTCAAGTGCACGATGCAAATGATCGGACAGATCCGAATGCAATATATAATTATCCGTATCGTATGAATCCAATGTGGTACTCTCATATTCAGCTTCGTGCTGACGTATAATTTCCAAATGACGAAATTCATCCAAACAACTGTTACGGACAGCTTTCAGCAAATAAGATTTTAAAGAGGTTTCAATCTGTATGTTTTTCCGGTCACTCCAAAGCTTCAGAAAGATCGATTGGACAATATCCTCACACGAATCCTTGTCTCTTATAAAGTTGCCACAAAACAACACGAGGTCGGCATAATAGGTCTGGAACAGGATGGAGAAAGCATCTTTGCTGTCTTGCTTCAAAGCAGACAGGATAAAGATTTCTTGTTGTTTTTCCAGTTTTCCCATATTGATTTTAAGTATTAACACCTTTTCCCGGCAGCTAAATTAGTTACATTTTTTTATTTCCGATCTATTTTACTTATACAAAATGCTACAACCAACAAAGCCCCTACGATACGAGACCGCAGAGGCTGTTTTTTTCTGTATTCCTTCCTCACGGAAGTAATTACAGTAAGAACTTTATTTTATTACTTAATATTAATAACCACTTTTTCGCCTGTCGCAGGGTAATTGATGGATAGTAGAGACGTTAGTTATAACGTCTCTACACCACCACGTGGAAATTTTAGAATTTTATTTTTGATTATAAATTACTCTTATTTTACGATTGCTTTAACAGCAGCTTCACCTTCAACAGCTACTACAACTACACCAGCAGGAGCAGAGATTGTAGCTTCAGAAGAAGTAACAACTGTGTTAGCGATTGTCTGACCAAGAACGTTGCTGATAGAAACTTTCTTACCTTCAGCACCCTTGATGATAACAGCACCGTTAGTAGCGATTACTGATACTTCAGAAGCAGCATCAATAGATTCGTTAGCAACCGGATCACGATCAACTCTTTCAGTGATAACAAATTCATCACCATCTTCGAAATTGTTTGTAACAACTACTGTACCGTTCACCCATCTCAAGTAACCTTCGTTAGAGATCAGTTCAGGATTTTCTGCATAATAATCAGCAGCTTCTTCAGCAGTATCAAAACCACCTACGAATTGTTTATACTGAGTCTGGATCTTAAATGTCTTAGCATCGCTATCTGTGTAACGGAAAGCAAACTTAGCAACATTGAAGTCAGGAGTATCCATATCAATCTTGATAGTGTCACCATCTTCTTTTACGATATTCAATACATTATCTGTCAATGTGTGGAAACCTGTTACGAAAGCCAGCTTAGTTTCAAACTTATTACCTGCTTCATCTTCGTTGATATACCAGTTGTTGTGGATATCGTTATACAGGTTGGCAGTGTCTACCAAGTTGATCAGGAAGTCACCATAAACTGTATCGATAGCACCTACTGTCTGTTCGTGTCCCGGAATACCACAACCATCAATGTGACGTCCATAAGAATGTCTTACAGCCAACAGATACTGATAGCAAGTGTTAGGATCTTCTTCTGTTCCACGTTTTACATAAGCTGTGTCAACAAACAGAGCCGGGTTGATGTTAAACTGTTTTACGTTGTCGATATTCAAGAAGCTCAAAGTATCGTCTTTTACGATAGATTTAGCATCGAATTTTTCATACAGAACCTGAGCTGCATTTTCTTTACGAGCCAAAGAGATTGTGTCACCCCACATACCTTCGCTTACCAAATGATATTCAGGAGCTTCTGCCGGAACTACAACCATCAATGAGTTGTTGTCTTCAGCGTAAACATCCATACGCTTCAAAGAACCTTTATCTGCACTGTTGGCTACGTATACTTTATTGCCACTCAATACATCATCGTTATGATCTTCGCTAGAAGCAAAATCTTCACATACAATTTCAACGAAGTTATATACATCATCGTTAATCTTCTTTTTCAAAGCGAAACGAGCAGTTGTAGCTTTCACCTTTTTATCTTCGTCACAAGCATAGAATTTCTTACCAGTTTCATTATCAAACTCTACATACTCTCTGTTTGAAACTTTCTGGAAATAGTAAGGAATGATAGCCAAAGAAGATTTTTTGATCTTGTTAGCATCAGTTTCTTTGCTACCGTCAGCTTTCAATGTATAGAACTTAGTTTCAACATATACTGTATCAACTACTGTTACCTCTTCGTCATCATCGTTTGTGAATGTCTTTGTTGCAAAGCGCAGGTTCCACTTGTCAGCCTTACCTTCTTCGGCAGTCATACCAATCTGATGGCTTGCTTTGTCAGTATGGTTTTCCACAAAGTAAGCGTGATTGTTACCAGCTACTGCATGATATTGACCTAAATAGAACTTGTTGTTCCTGATTTCACTTTCTTTGTAAGCCTTGAAACCATCGAATTTGTCGAAATCAGTAATTTTAGCAACTTTTACCAAGTCATTTCCATCGATAACAGCATCAGAAGAATACATCTTCCATACATTATCTCTATCTGTATAGCGGAATGTTACCCCTGTGATCTGAGTTTTAGTTTCACGGTTCTGCAATGTAACCTTACCTGCAGCATCTACATCAACAACAGCCCACTGAGTTTCCGGAGAAGACAGGCTTACAGTATTAGCTAATACATAATTTGCAGTTTTAGCAGAAATACCGTTGTTATCCTCATCTTCAATAGCCAGTACACGACCATATTTATATTCTTCGCCATCTTCTTTTGCATTTGCTTTTGTATCAGCATAAGAGATATTCCAGAATACGTGTACCAAATCTTCCAGTTCAACGAAATTATTATCGTTCAAAGAGATATACGGATAATTTTCTTCTGCTTCTGCACCATCTTTAATAGATGTCAAATAAGCCTTTGTTGTAGCAGAAGGAGTTACGATATAAGCGAAATATTCAGTACCGTCTGTAGCTATAGCCTTAAAACGATTAACAATTGTCTGATCTTCACCATAGTAGCTTTCTACGCTAAAATCAGTAATGTAACCATCTTCATCCAGATCCTTTTCTGCGATCAAAACGAATTCACCTTCAACACCATTGATATTATTGTCAGCTTCTTTCAAAGCCAAGAACTTCTTGCCTGATTTGATTTTGAATTCAGTATCCGTTGTTGTAGCATCCCAAATAGTATTACCTTTAGAATCTGTACCATTTGCTACTACTGCAGTCAAAGTACCAGCGAAAGCATCAGTTAATTCAACTTCTTTTTTGCTGTCTTTATTTACCTTAAATGTCAGAGTAAAACCTTCACCTAAAATGTCGTTAAGAACTTTACCGGATTGAGAAGTCAGTGGAGAACGATAAATACCAAAAAGATCACCATCAGCAACACCTGTAGGAACATTATTCAAATTAAAACCTTTTGAATATTCCTTATCTGTTGTATATGTGAATTTTTTAGAGCCATCAACTTTGCTTTCAAATGTGTATGAAATCACATTGCTAGCCGTTGTCTTCGTTACTTTCCACATATATGCATCTTCTGCAGGTGCAGAAGATCCTGTTACAGGAACAAAGTCTGCTTTTCCATTTTCGTATTTAAGGACCTTTGCAACTTCTCCCGTTGCTATATTCTCCTGAGCCAGATAATAATAATCACCACCTATCGTATTCATCAAATTATTACCCCAACCTGTAATAGTTTTTGGTGCTGAAAATTCTGCAAATTTTACACGAGGATAAGTAAGCTCGGCATCACCAGCAGCTACTAAATCTACTGAGCTTGCATTAATCGCCAACTCAAGAGTTGTCGTTATATTCACACCATTTAACGTACAATCAATAGCAGGAGATATAACATCTTTTGTCTCATTAAAAACAAAAGCTACAGCTTCCTCAGCTTTCTCTACAAGAAGACCTTTAAAACCAGAGGTTATAGACAAATATTTTTCATCTGCATTTTTCAGATAAAAAGCTCCTTTTACTTCTTTTTCATTTACATCTTTTACAGAAGCTGCAACCAAAACCCATTCATGTCCAAATTCTTTGACAGTTTGGGTCGTTGAAACAGCAAGAGTACCGGTTGCAGAAATTAAATTTCCAACTGTCCCATTAAGATCATTAAATCCAGTTCCTATTACATAAGGAGTTGCTACAGAAGGCACTGCATTAGATGGCAATACAGTTAACTTTGCATCTGCCGCTGTCCAAGCTCCGGCCAGCAGGAGACTGGCCACAAGAGTAGAAAACTTTTTGTTCATAATTTAAAATTTAATATTAATACTAAAGTGTAATAAGTTCAAATCATATCCGGGACATCTCGACTTACAAACCATGGCGAGTTTAATCGTCCCTTTAATTTCGTCATTTTATTCGTTTTCGTTTGTGAAAACCGCTATTTCGTACAGGATTTACTATTCAACTGATAAGAAAGCAGATAGACGAATAAAAAATATCTTAAAAAGGCTGGTTTGTATCGAACAAATGCTTACTTTTGTTGACGAGAAAAAAGGGACGATTAAATTCGTCACAATCTTTTTCAAACTATCTTCCTATCCCGCAACACATTACACCTCATTTTTATACCTTATCCGTATTATATATTATCAATGTACGCGCGTACCTATTTATATATAGTCATACTTACTTTCTATCAACACTTTACAGCACCTCACAAGCAGCCCTGCAAAATCAAGAAAAAAGTCCCGGAGAAGCTCTTTTTTATATCAGGAGAATTATTACCTTTATTGCGGACTTTTATATACGAAAAGTATACATTACAAAAAAGAAAAGTATACTTTACTTTTTTGTATTCATAGCCTTCTTTTTATGTAATAAATTTATTTCATAAAAAGAATAAAGCAGGAAATTTCTTAATTATCATGACGTTGAACCTTAAATAAAGGGAAGTGTATGAGTATTGAATATGATCTATTTACCAACCCCCTCCGGGAAGGGGAAGAGAAACCGACATTACATGCCCGGGCAATCAATATCCAGACCGTCAACACCGATAAGCTGGCGGAGACGATCGAGGGCATGAGTACGTTTACGGTTGCCGACATCAAAGGTGCCATCAAGGCTATCGGCGAACGACTGTGCTTTTTCCTCAGCAACAGCCAAAGCGTACATCTGGAAGGCATCGGCACGTTTTCCGTCACGCTGAAATGCAAACAGCAGGTGGTAAACAAAAAAGATATCCGTTCGGCATCCATCGAGTTTAAGAACGTGGAATTCAGGGCCGATCCGGAGTTGAAGAAACGTTTACGCAACGCACGCATCGAACGGCGGGAAGGAACAAGCAACAAGAAATCCTACAATTCCGACATCCGTCAGAAGCGTATCCTGTGGTACATCAAAAACTACGGGTCGATCAACCAAAGTGTTGCCGCCAGCCTGAACCAATGTACCCGTCAAAAGGCAAAGGCGGACCTCGAACAACTGCTGGAAGACAACCAGATACAAAAAAACTGGTGCGGAAAACGCGCATTCTACGTCCGGCATACGATCGTGCCGCCCGCACAAGATACGTTGACAGAGAGTCCGGAGGAATAGTATGGAGCTATACACCTCAATCCAAATCCCCAAGCCGCCTTTCCGCTTTTCCTGGCAGGAACAAATACTCCTGCTCGGCTCCTGCTTTGCGGAAAATATCGGGGCGAAGCTGGCCGATAACCGGTTCAATGTCGATATAAACCCGTTCGGGACACTGTATAATCCAGCCTCCATCGCGGCAGCCTTACGTATGTTACTGCATCCGGAACGGTTCACGGCAGACGATCTGTTCCGTAACGAAGGCGTATATCACAGCTTTACGCATCACAGCCGCTTCTCTTCCACTTCGGAAACAGAATGCTTAGATAATATAAACAACCGGCTATTTGCTTCGGCTGAAGGAATCCGGAAAACAAAGTATATGGTGATCACGTTGGGGACAGCCTACGTTTATCGGCTGAAAAGTACCGGAAAAGTGGTGGCAAACTGCCACAAACTGCCCGAAAAGATGTTCGACCGTTCGATGCTGTCCGTAGCAGAGATCGTATCGGAATGGAAAGAGCTGTTGCTTTCTCTTTGGGAACAATGCCCGGAGCTGAAACTGCTTTTCACCGTCAGCCCGATCCGTCACTGGAAAGACGGTGCACACGGGAACCAACTCAGCAAAGCGACGCTGTTGCTGGCCGTCGAAGCGCTTCAGACAAGTTACCCCGAACGCATCGCCTACTTCCCGGCTTACGAGATCATGATGGACGAGCTGCGCGATTACCGTTTCTATGCCAATGACATGCTGCACCCGTCGGAACTGGCCGTTGACTATATTTGGCAACGTTTTACAGAAAATTTCTTATCCGATGAAACGAAAGGCTTTCTTAAAGAATGGGCAGAGATACAAAAGGCTATTAATCACCGCCCGTTTCAACCCGAAAGTGAAGCCTATAAACGCTTCTTGTCGCAAACTTTGTTAAAGATGGAACGAATTAACGAGAAATTCCCTTTCTTTGATAGTACAAAAGAGATGGAAATAATAAAGTCTAAAGGAATGTAAAAAATGGAATACTCAATAAAAGAAATAGTAGGAGTTATTGGTGCCAAAGCAAGAAACCTACAGGACGGAACCATTAGTATCTTGCTGACAGACAGTCGCCGGCTTTCTTTTCCGGAACAGAGTCTCTTCTTTGCCCTCAAGACAAAGACCAACGACGGACACAGATATATAAAAGAACTCTATAAACTGCGGGTACGCAATTTTGTAGTGAGCGAGCTGCTTCCGGAGTTCGAGTCTCTTCCGGATGCGAATTTCCTGGTGGTCAAGGACACATTGAAGGCGCTTCAGAAGCTGGCGATCCATCACCGGAAACGGTTTAACATTCCGGTTATCGGTATTACCGGCAGTAACGGGAAAACGATCGTGAAAGAGTTCCTTTATCAACTGTTACACAAGGAATTCAATATTGTCCGTTCGCCGCGAAGCTATAACTCACAGCTGGGCGTTCCGTTGTCTGTCTGGCAGATGAGCGAAAAGAATACGCTGGGCATCTTTGAAGCCGGTATTTCACAGCCGGACGAGATGGAAAACCTACGTCCGATCATTGCTCCGACTATCGGTGTCATTACGAACATCGGTGAGGCGCATCAGGAGAATTTCATCTCTACCACCCAGAAATGCCTGGAAAAGCTGACCTTGTTCAATGACTGCGAAGCTATCATATACGACGGTGACGATGCCTTCATCTCCAACTGCATCGAATCAGCCTGTCTTTCACACAAGGCGATTGCCTGGAGCCGGACGGATTCAGACGCACCGCTTTACATTGAAACGATCGAGAAGAAAGAGTCGGAAACAATCATCCGCTGTACACTGCTCGGACTGACCCAGAAATATGTCATTCCTTTCACCGACGATGCGTCTATCGAGAATGTCATCCACTGCCTGGCAGTCATGCTTTACCTGAAGCCTACCAGTGTGAACGACGCTGAAAAGTTCACCCAACTGGAGCCCGTCGCCATGCGCCTGGACGTAAAGCAAGGCATCAACAACTGCATACTGATCAACGACACATACAATTCGGATATCAACTCGCTGGATATCGCCCTCGACTTCCAGCAGAGCCGCCATGTGGACAAGAATCTGAAATGTACTTTGATCCTTTCCGACATACTGCAATCAGGCACATTGCCTAAATCGCTTTACAAGAAAGTTGCCGACCTGGTTCGCCGTAAAAAGATAGACCGCATCATCGGTATCGGACGCGACCTGAAAGAGTACGGCGCTGCCTTCGACATGGAAAAGGAGTTCTATAACACAACGGACGAGTTCCTTAAATCGCCGACATTCAAACAGTTTAAAGACGAACTGATCCTGCTTAAAGGTTCACGCCATTTCCATTTCGAACGGATCTCCGAATTACTGGAAAAGAAAGTACACGAAACAATCCTGGAAGTAAATCTCGATGCAGTGGTGCATAACTTCAACTATTACCGTTCGAAGTTAAAACCCGAAACGAAAATGGTCTGCATGGTGAAAGCATTCGGATACGGTGCCGGTTCATATGAGCTTGCCAAGACGCTGCAGGAACATCGCTGCGATTACCTTGCCGTTGCGGTTGCCGATGAAGGGGCAGAGCTTCGTAAAGAAGGTATCTCGATTCCTATCATCGTGATGAATCCGGAGTTCAGCAGTTTCAACGTCTTGTTCGAGAATAACCTGGAACCGGAGATATACAGTTTCCGTCTGCTGGATGCGATGATCAAGGAAACGGAACGTCGGGGAATTACCTCCTATCCGATTCATATCAAGATAGATACCGGAATGCACCGTCTGGGATTCCAACCCAGTGACGTTCCCGCCATCTGCGAACGGCTGAAAGAACAAAGCGGTGTTACGGCACGCTCCATCTTCTCCCATCTGGTGGGCAGCGATTCTTCCATCTTCGACGACTTCACGAAGAAGCAACTGGATACATTTACCCAAGCAGCAACCGAACTGGAGAACGGACTGGAATATAAGGTGATCAAACATATCCTCAACTCTGCCGGAATCGAGCGTTTCACTGACTATCAAATGGATATGGTCCGCCTGGGAATCGGTTTGTACGGTGTCAGTGCTTCGGGCATGAAAGGTTTACGCAACGTCAGCACGCTGCGCACGACCATCCTGCAGATACAACAAGTGCCGGCAGGTGATTCGATCGGTTACAGCCGCCGGACGTATGTAGACCGTGATTCGCGCATCGCCATCATCCCGATCGGTTATGCCGATGGGTTGGATCGTCATTTCAGTAATCGCGGAGGTGAAGTTTCCGTTGCCGGCAAACGTTGTCCGATCGTCGGCAATATCTGTATGGATGCCTGCATGATCGATGTCACCGATACCAATGCACAGGAGGGCGATCCGGTGATCGTCTTCGGTGAAGAGTTGCCGGTAAGCGAACTTTCCGATAAACTAAAAACAATCCCTTACGAGATCCTAACATCAGTATCTCCGCGGGTGAAGAGAGTGTATTACAGGGAATAAATTGTTTATCTTGCACATTTTATGTACTTTTGTGCCGTAAATAAATTAAATAAAGGTATGAGTCATAATTTATTGAAAGGTAAAAGAGGCATTATCTTCGGTGCGCTGAATGAGATGTCTATTGCCTGGAAAGTGGCAGAAAAGGCTGTAGAAGAAGGTGCAACCATTACATTGAGTAATACACCGGTTGCCGTACGTATGGGCGAAGTCGATGCCCTGGCTAAAAAGCTGAATGCTGAAGTTCTGCCGGCAGACGCTACAAACGTACAGGATTTGGAAACGGTATTCTCCAGATCAGTGGAGATACTTGGAGGTAAAATAGATTTTGTGTTGCACTCTATCGGCATGAGCCCGAACGTGCGCAAAAAACGTACATATGATGACCTGGATTACGATATGCTGGATAAGACACTGGATATTTCCGCTATCTCTTTCCACAAGATGCTTCAGGTTGCCAAAAAGCAGGATGCTATCGCTGATTACGGTTCGGTTCTTGCTTTATCGTATGTGGCGGCACAGCGTACATTCTTCGGTTACAACGATATGGCGGATGCTAAGAGCCTGCTGGAATCGATCGCACGCAGCTTCGGTTATATCTACGGACGTGAAAAGGGAGTGCGTATCAACACAATCTCTCAGTCTCCGACCATGACAACCGCCGGTAGCGGTGTAAAAGGTATGGATCACTTAATGGACTTCTCCAACAAGATGAGTCCGCTAGGAAATGCAACCGCAGAAGAATGTGCAGACTATTGCATCGTGATGTTCTCCGACCTTACCCGTAAGGTTACTATGCAGAACCTTTACCACGATGGTGGCTTCTCAAGCATGGGCATGAGCCTTCGCGCCATGAACCAGTACAGCAAAGGATTAGAAGAATTTACCGACGAGAACGGCAACATAATTTACGGCTAAGCCGTAAATTAAATTGAAAGTTGAAAATTGAGAATTGAAAATTATCCGATAGGATAGTTTCAACCTAATTTTCAACTTTCAATCTTCAATTTTCAATTTTATGCTAATAAAGATCTACCCTGAAAACCCCAACCCCAGGGAAATAGACAAAGTGATCGATGTCCTCCGTGACGGAGGTCTGGTCATTTATCCAACCGATACAGTATACGCGATCGGCTGTGACGCTTTGAATGTCCGTGCCGTAGAAAAGATATGCCAAATGAAAGGAATCAATCCTCAAAAGAGTAATCTTTCTATCATCTGTTATGATCTTTCGAATCTGAGTGAATATGCCAAGGTAAGTAATTCAGCTTTCAAGCTGATGAAAAAACATTTGCCCGGTCCTTTCACTTTCATTCTTCCGACAAGCAGCGAGTTACCGAAAATTTATAAGAACAGGAAAGAAGTCGGTATCCGCGTACCGGACAACAACATCATCCGTACGTTGGTCAAAGAGCTGGGGAATCCGATCCTGACCATGTCCGTACACGACGATGACGATATGATCGAGTATTCGACCGATCCCGAACTGATTCACGAGAAGTATGAAGATACGGTAGATATCGTAATCGACGGCGGCTATGGTGGTTTTGAGGCTTCAACGGTAGTGGATTGTACAACTGACTATTTCGAAATTATACGACAAGGGAAAGGTATATTAGAATAGTTTTCTGCATTCCAGTAATATCGAACGAAAGAATAACAATTATCAAACGATAGGAACACATATATGCTTTATTCGTTTGATATATATCAAACGCAAAAGAGTATCAAACAAGCCCACAGAATAAAACATATCTTATATACAAAAGCAAGGGAGGTAATTGACTGATACCTCCCTTATTTTTATGTTCATGTATTTACAAAACTCTGATCTCATCCATAAAGAACCATCCCGGATGGCCTACTCCACAATGCCAGGACGGACAGGTATTCACCCCTTCAATCTCAACCTTGATATAACGAGCTTTTACCGGCTGAGACGATTCATTACGAGCCTGGAAGAATTTCACCTCGATCGACTGGTCCTCTGCTATATCTGTTTTTCCGAAGAACTGATAATCCTGATTATTCAAAGAAGTGGAATAAGAGACTTTCTTAGGCAAAAATACCCACTGCCCCAACTGGTGCAAAAAGTCACTTTCTATCACGCTCACCTCTTCTTCTTTGCCTAAGTCGAGTATAAATGCAGCATTTTTACCTTCCCAGCCAACCCAGCTTTCAACAAATGCTGTTCCTCCATACAATTCGTCAATCAGCATCTCCGCTCCTTTTTCGGCATATTTACCGGATGGTGCCTCTATCCATGTTATCTTGGCATTTTTAGCGAAATTCTTTTCAGACTTGGGCAGAAAACGTTTCTCATACAAATCGCAATACTCCAATGGTGAATTATGACGCTCATTCAAGGTCGGCAACTGATAATAAGCGGCCCGCTCCCTGAATAAAGCCAGCTTTGCCTTAATCTCATCTACATCGTGGCCACGTTCAGCTCTGGCTACTTCCAATTCCGAATATTGTAAGGTCAAGCGTTCGATTCTTACACGATCGAGTAACTGTTTATTATCTGCCACTGCCTTTTCTGCCTTATCAAACAATTCATTATACCGTTTAAGACAGTTAGCATTCAGCATTCCGTTTTTATGTGAAACCGGAGAGTCGAAAATCCATAAATCCACTTTACTTCCGAGCAATGCTCCTTCCAGCAGCTTTTCATAATCATACAAATAAGGAGCCGCCGCACCGTAATATCCTTTCATAAACGACTTCATCAAAGAATCCGTGTCCAGTGAAGGATTCCACATCAGTTTACTGACGATGTAAGATCTCATTTCTGTAAATGTTCCGCATTTAGAACCTGCTATCTGAGAGAAATGCATCGTTACATGATGATCTTTGAACAGCTGAATATTCTTTTTCAGGATCGGGAAATTAGGGAACGGAGCCAGATAACAATCGAAATTGATGCCGTAATCCCATACAAATATATTATTACTGATTTTTGACCATCCTTCCATCGCTTTCATAAAGTCACGTCCCGATTCATTATCCGTCAGCGGAACTTCACGCCTGCAATCGATATCACACAGCATGATGTTTACATTAGGCAAAGGTTTTATCTGTTTAGGCGGATGCATGGAAAACAAATAGGCCAATGTTGAAAACTCCTTGTCCGGGAAACGGGCTGCCAGCTTATTCAGGAAGTGAATCAGACTACCACTGGGGGAACCTCCTTCCAACTCATCCAGGGCTTTACAATCAGGACAGGCACAGTTCGTAAAATTACCATCATTCTGACTGATAGAAATCATATTCTTACCCGGATTAGCCTTAAAAATAGAATCGACCCGTTGGGATACGATTTCGAATACTTCCGGATTCGTCAAACACCATTGGCTTGCAGCCCCTGGCCGACGTTCACCATTAATAAAAGAATAATACTCCGGATGCTTTTCTCCAAATTCTGACGAAGGCAGAATTTTATCGAAAGTATGCACCCACAAATTACCGGCAAAGACTTCACTTGGTTCCTCCAGACGGAACCACATCTTATAGACCGGATCTTCTCTGACCGCATAACTTTGAGTCTGACGATAACGGAAAGCGGGATTTTCTGCCCGGTCGAGTTCCGGTATCTCTATTGTTTTACGCTGATCGAGCGTATATGTATGAGCTGTATAATAAGAGACTCCCAAATAATCTTCCAACAAGGTAACAACCCCGTAAATAGCCCCTTTATCACCTCCACTACTGATTCTTAAAATACCATCGGAAGTAGACAGACGAAATCCGTCTTCAAGCAGTCCGGTTGTATTTCCCTGACCGATTACTATATCTCCTTTTTTAGCTTTTTTACCTTCGATGACAGGAAGAGACGATCCGCTGATCCGCTGGACAAAGTCCTGCAGAAATGTCGCAGCTTGTTGATTCACCTGATTAGTTTCCGGAACAACGATTCGGGAAACAGGTTTTCCGTCTTTTACCAAAGTCATTTGGGAATAAGCGCCATCCACACAAAGCCATGCAGCCAAAGCGATCCCCCACAGTTTACATTTGTATTTCATAAAATAATATCAATGAGTTTATTAATTACGATACTTTATCCAAACTTATCTATCCGACAACTTATCTATTCCACCGGATAAATATAATAAAACCCCGAAAGCTGTGAACCAACATTCGGGGTTTAATATCAGGAATCTAACATTTATTAGAAGTTACGTCCGGTATCCCACCACAAACGAGTTGCCTCATTGTCCGGTCCGCTCAACAGGCTGACAGCTTTTTCAACTTCTGCCGTATTTGCATTTTTATCATTACGCGGGAAACGCAAACGTTTCACAAACTCGCCATTTTCGATACCACCATTTACCGTGCTGCTATAGTTATTAGCCACCGGGAACAACTTCGGATAACCCGTACGACGGAATTCACTCCATGCTTCCTGACCTTCCGGAAACATAGCAATCCATTTCTGATTGATGATCTTATGCAACTTTTCTTCATTGGAAGCTGATGGATCCCATTTTACCGTACATTTGTCAATACCTGCAATATTATTTGCCGGATTATGAGGATCTTCAAAGTTCACAGCTACACCTGTTCCATTTTCAATGTATTTATTGTATGCATCAGCAGAAATTCCATGTTCGTCAAATGAAACTTTAATACCCTGTTCATACAGTTCCTGGGCACTACCTCCCATATTCCAACCTCTCAGAGCACCTTCTGCACGTAAGAAATAAGCTTCGGCCACCTTCATCCACGGAAGAGCATTGGTTATTTGTCCCGGATTAGTCAAATCGGTATTTTTGCTCGATTTGATCATATTGATCGTTGAATACATCTGATAATTAGCCTTATCATCAATCCAGGTTCCCTGACGGATACCTACATATTCACCGATCTTATTGGTTGGCTTCCCGCTCGCATCTTTGATGTCTTCATCATTGAACCAACCGACAGGAGTAACGTAAACCGCCAAACGAGGGTCATCGTATCCTTTCAGAATAGAGAGCAAAGAAGCACCTACGCGAATATCATTATATCCGTAGTTAATCTCATTCAACGGATTCTGTACACTGGCACTTTTTACTTCTACATTATTGTTGCCGGCTACCAGCACACCATATTTATGGCTGACAGCAGCTTCTGCCGTAGTTTTAGCCAACTCCGGAGCAACCATAGAAATACGCATAGCCAAACGCAAACGTAAGGTATTGGCAAAACGTATCCACTGTTTATGGTCAGCTCCGCAAACAATATCGAAATCAGAAATACGAGACGCATCTGCACTGCCGGCATCTACGAATTCAGTCAAAGCATCCACACTTTCATTCAATTCCTGAATAAAAGTCTTATACAATGTCTCTACATCATCATAAGGAACAGAAGCTCCCCCCTGCATGGCTTGCGTATAAGGTACAGGACCATAAGTATCGACAACACGGTGCATGGCCTCTACACGAATAATTTTAGCGATAGAGACATAATCCGGTTCTTCTGTAGATTTCAGAATATCACTGATCGGTTTCATTACATATGATTCACCTGCAATAAAAGCCGTTTCATTCCAGCCTTCATTCATGGCATATGTAGAGTTACAATAGTTACCGCCAAAAGCCGTAGGCACAGCCATATAACCAGAATACAAATCCGCATTCAAGTTCTGCATCAACTGATATTCATAATGTCTGTTCTGATAATTCAGATAAACGGAAGTTATCGGCTGATTAAAACGGGCGGCAACACCGATTTGATCCGGCCTTAAACCGTTCGGATTCGTATTGATTTTCTCAAAATCCCCTGTACAAGACACATTTCCCATCAACACGGCAACGGCACACAGAGGTAACATTTTCTTTATTTTCTGGAATATATTTCTTTTCATAATAACTAGCTATTAAAATGTTACTTTTACATTGATACCATAACTACGAGAAGTCGGAAGACCGAAAGTATCGAATCCACCCCAGGCATTATCTGTAGAAACAGAAGCATCCGGATCGTGCGGAGAATTTTTCTTGAAGAAGAACAAATTACGTCCGACCAATGACAAATTCAAGTTCTTTGATACACCTAATAAATTACGGAATGTATACCCCAAAGAAACTTCACGCAAACGGAAATTTGTTGCTGAGTAAGTATATTCGCTGTTACACTTATCCTTTCCGGCTACAGCTGAATAATAAGTCTGAGCATCGATCTTCTGTCCGTTACCCACGTCTACACCACCGTTATCACGAGCATCGGCAGTAGTTTCTGTTACACCATAGCTGTCCAGATAACTCTGTGTCATACCGATCGTATTGCCACCAATCTTTCCGTCGATCAGGAAATAAAAAGAAAAATCTTTATAAGTAATCGTGTTACCCCAACCTAATTGCCAGTCAGGATTTACATTTCCAAGATATTCCTGTGTATCGCTCTTAACAGGTACACCGCTTTCGTTCAATTTTACAGAACCGTCTTCGTTACGCAATAACTTATAACCGTAAATATCACCGAAAGAACCTCCTTCTTTCAACATAAAACGGAAACCGGAACCACTACCGATCTGTACACCGTCAGCAAGACGAGAGTCTAATTCTTTGATTTTATTATGGTTGTACGACATATTCAGCTCAGTCTTCCAGCTCCAGTCTTTTGCAAAATCCCAACGATAACTTGCAGAAGCTTCAAAACCCTGGTTTTCAATATTACCGGCATTGATATAATAACTTGAATATCCGGAAGCCAACGGAGCAGCTATTGAGAAATACTGATTCTTGTTGTTGGTCTTATAATAAGTAACATCAAAATTGAAGCGATTATCAAACATAGCCAAATCAACACCAAATTCCATAGAATGCATCTTTTCCGGTTTCATTTCCGTAAACGGTTCGCTGGTATTCGGTTCCAATGCACCTAAGTTGATACCATCCAACGGATAGGTAATGTATGCAGGTACATCATTACCTACTACTGAATAAGAAGCACGGAATTTTAACAAATTAATCTTCTCACCCATCGGGATCATTTCATTTAACAAGGCTGTTACACCCACAGACGGATAAAAATAAGAGAAGTTGTTCGTATAAGCCAACGTAGAAGACCAGTCGTTACGGCCGGTAACATCCAAATAAATCATTCCGTTAAAACCGAACTGAACTGTACCGAAAACAGAGTTCAGACGTTTACGAGGATTGCTTGTACGCTGATTACCATTACCGGCAATATTTTCAGGTACAAAATAGTTCGCTTCGAGCAAACCTAACTTATCACTATCCAAAATAGAATTCTGAACCTTCGAATCCATAAAGCTTGTACCCAAAGAAGCATTCAATTCCCACTTTTCGTCCCAGGTTTTATTGAAATTGACCATAAAGTCCCCATAGAACTGTTTGGCATCAAAGCGTTCCTGACGATAACGGCCTTTACCACCCGGAGCCCATGTAGTCGTTGTGGTAGCATACCATTTGCGTTCGAATCTGTCGAATGTATTATCTACGCTCAAACGCCCCTGTACATTCAGGTAATCAGTAATTTTCAGCTTTGCAGTAGCAGAAGCCATAATACGATCACGTTTTTCTTTAGAAGTGATACGGTTCAACACCCAGTATGGATTGGCAGTGAAGTCGTCCAACGGAGTATACCAGTTCTGGGCATTCCAGTTCTTTGTTCCATCGAATACTTCGAAATTATTCTTATAATAGTCCCAATCACCATTAGCAGGGAATGTATAAGCACCTGTCAATGCATTATTATAAGTACCTCCGTGAGGACGGTTTGAAGCTTTCTGAGTTATATAAGACAAAGTAGCATCAATTGTCAATCTGTCCTGGAACAACTTGAATGATTCACGGGCAGTCATGTTATGACGATAGAATGTATTTTCCGGCATCATACCGATAGCAGACGTGTTCGCATATGAAAGGAAACTCTGAGCCTTTTCCGTACCGCCGTTAATCGTAACAGAGTTGATATAGGTCGAACCGACACGGAAGAAATCATTCAACCGATCTTTAGCTTTTGAATCGTTATCCGCAATTTTTTCACCCCAGCTCATAGCACTCAGTTGATCACCAGTTTTCACAGCTCCGTAACGTCCCTGTAACTTCGGTGCTGTTAACGGAGTTTCCAATGTGATATTAGAAGAGAAATCGACTCTGGCTGCACCTTCACGACCTTTCTTTGTCGTAATCATAATAACACCATTAGCCGCCATACTACCATACAATGCTGCTGCTGACGCTCCTTTCAAAACGTTCATACTTGCAATATCATCCGGGTTCAAGTTAGATAAGGCATCACCTCCGTCACGACCTTCATATTCCCCGGCCTGCTGCGTTGTCTTCGGATTGTTCATCGGCATACCGTCGATCACGATCAACGGCTGGTTATTACCATACACTGATTTATTACCACGTAAGATAATCTTAGAAGAACCACCCGCACCCGTAGAGTTCGGAGTAATAACCAAACCTGCAGTTTTACCCTGCAAAGCATTGATCATATTCGCATCTTTCGCACGAGTTAATTCCTGATTACTTACCTGCTGGGTTGCATATGTCAACGATTTAGCTTTACGCTGAATACCCATAGCAGTAACAACAACTTCTTCGATCTTCTCCGAATCGGAAATCATATCTACATTAATAACAGTACGGTCGCCGACAACTTCTTCAACCGACATCATTCCTATGTAAGAAAACTCAATAGTTGCATTGTCACCAACCGTCAACGTATACTTTCCATCCAAATCGGTAACCGTTCCGTTTGTCGTTCCTTTTTCAACGACATTACATCCAATCAACGGCATATTTACCTCTTTTTCCATAACGACACCGCTTACTGTCTTTTGTGCCCAAAGCACATTTGTACATATTCCTATGCAGAATAGTACTAACATAACAAAGCTCCTTCTCATACAGACAATTTGTTTAGGTTCAACAATAGATAATTTTTCATAATACACTTTTTAAAACGAGTTAAATATTAACACTTAAACAGTATATTCAAATAAACGAACTTAGTTCTACAAGAACTAATATACATTACCGCAAACGTAATCTATTTATTTCATTATTACACCATTCTTATACTTAAAAATCGATTTTCACACTTGTTAATTAACTTATTTTAAGCCCTATTATATTAATATTAAGCCTGAATTATTCCTTTTCAACTAACAAAATGACACAGTTCTTGTAGGACTAATCCCTTTTTGATGAAAATCAATCCATAACTTAGATAATAATTACATTTTTCCTACCTTTGTCGTGACTACATCAATATAAGACTATGAACTGGACCCAATTATTATCAGGCAAACGCTTTGGAATGGAAGAGTATCACGAACGCAAACACGAACGTACGGACTTCCAGCGGGATTATGACCGTTTGATTTTCTCATCCCCTTTCCGCAGGCTGCAAAACAAGACGCAGGTATTCCCTCTTCCGGGAAGCATCTTCGTCCACAACCGTTTGACACATAGCCTGGAAGTATCCTGTGTAGGCCGTTCACTGGGTAATAATGTAGCCAAGGGATTGATGCAGAAATATCCGGAGGGAAGCATTAACTTTCCGGAAATAGGATCGATTGTTTCGGCTGCCTGCCTGGCACACGATATGGGAAATCCGCCGTTCGGACATTCAGGCGAGAGAGCCATTTCTGCTTATTTCCTGGAAGGAAATGGAAGCCATTTGGAAGACGAGATACGTTCTGCCGGAGGACGTTGGGAAGATTTTCTTCATTTTGAAGGGAATGCCAATGCAATACGATTGCTGACCCACCAGTTTATCGGTCGTAGGAAGGGCGGTTTTGCTTTGACATACAGCACACTCGCCTCTATTGTCAAATATCCGTATGCCTCCGTTTATTCGGGTAAAAAAGGGAAGTTCGGCTTTTTCCAGTCGGAGGAAGAAACCTATATGCGTATCGCGACAGAACTGGGGATAAACCGTAATCCGGAAGACAGTAACAAGTTTGTCCGTTACCCGCTGGTCTATCTGGTGGAAGCTGCCGACGACATCTGCTATCAGATCATGGATATAGAAGATGCCTGCAAACTACATATCCTCACCACGGAAGAAGCGATCCAGTTACTGCTCAACTTCTTTGAAGGAGAACGCCTGGAGCACATCATCCGCGTCATGAAAATGGTCGACGATACAAACGAGCAGATTGCCTACCTCCGCTCCTGCATTATCGGGCTCCTGGTAGACGAATGCTCCCGTGTCTTTCTGGAAAATGAAGAAGGTATACTCGACGGCACTTATAATACACCGCTAATAGAAGAGATCGGCGAACAACCTAAACAGGCTTATGCCACCTGCTCGAAAACAGCTTATAAAAAGATTTACCGTGCCAAGGAAGTATTGGATATAGAACTCGCCGGTTATCATATCTTCAGCCATCTGATCGACAGCCTGACGGAAGCAGTCATGAACCAAAGCCATGCGTACAGCAAACTGCTATTGCAACGCATTCCGGAGCAGTATGATACAAATGCACCGACGACTTACGGAAAAATACAATGCGTACTCGACTATATCTCGGGAATGACCGATGTATATGCGCTCGACCTTTACCGGAAGATCACAGGCATGAGCCTGCCGGCTGTTTAAAAGTCGTCGCGATATTTGCTTTCCTCTTTATCCTCCAGGATACTGAGGTAGCTCTTATAACGGGATTCGCTGATGTAATGTTCTTCCAATGCCTGTAAGACGGCACATCCCGGCTCATGCCGATGAGAACAGTTACTGAACCGGCAATCTTCAGAGAATTTGAATATCTCAGGGAAGTAGTGGGAAATCTCTGCCGTCTCCATCTCGATCGTTCCGAAACCTTTGATACCCGGAGTATCGATCAGATAACCACCATCCGGCAGCGGAATCATTTCAGAGAAAGTAGTGGTATGCATTCCCTTATTATGGTATTCAGAAATATCGCCTGTCCGAAGATTCACTCCAGGGACAAGTTTATTTATTATTGTAGATTTACCGACACCTGAATGACCGGACAAAAGGGTTATCTTATCTTTCAGATCGTCCCGAAGCGCATCAAGCCCTTCCTCAGTCTTGGCACAAAGGGTGGAACAAGGATAACCGATCGCCGTATACAGATTGATCAGAGCATCCAGATACTCTTTATCTTCCCCTTTATAACGGTCGATCTTATTAAAAACCAACTTGACCGGCACACGGTAAGCCTCAGCCGTAGCTAGAAAACGATCGATAAAAACAGTGGTAGTGACCGGATAATTGACCGTCACAATCAACATGGCCTGATCCAGATTGGCAGCAATAATATGAGATTGTTTGGACAGGTTGGAAGCCCGGCGAATAATGTAATTTTTCCGGTCTTCGATTTTCGTAATGAAGGCAGTACCTTCATTATTGATATCGATATCGACCCGGTCGCCAACAGATACCGGATTGGTGCTGCGGATCTCTTTCAAACGGAAGTTCCCTTTCACCTTACTCTCCACATCACGTCCGTCATCGGTACGTACGGTATACCAGCTACCTGTATTCTTTATTACCAGTCCCTTCATATCAATTGACAATTGACAGTTGACAATTGACAGTTAAAAGACAATTAGCTAATTATAACTGTCAACTGTCACTTGTCAACTGTCAACTAATTTATACGGTCATTATTTCTTTTTCTTTAGCAGCGTAGAGGTCATCTACTCTCTTGATAAACTTATCGTGTATCTTCTGGACTTCTGCCTCAGTATCTTTAGCCACATCTTCAGGAGTACCGTCTGCCTTCACGCTTTTCTTTACCGCTTCGATGGCATCGCGACGGGCGTTACGAATACTGATCTTAGCTGTTTCAGCCTCCTGTTTGGATTGTTTAGCCAGGTTACGACGGCGTTCCTCCGTCAGCGGGGGAATACCCAAACGAATAATTTCACCGTTATTTTCCGGAGTGATACCGACTTCCGAGTTCAGGATCGCTTTTTCAATTTCTTTGATAAGAGGTTTTTCCCAAGGAGTGATAATAATCGTCTTTGCGTCCGGGGTATTCACTGATGCCACGTTTGAAAGTGGAACAAGACTTCCGTAATAAGGGACTTTCACTCCGTCAAGAATTTTCGGATTCGCCTTTCCGGCACGGATATGAGCTAACTGTTCGTCAAGATAATCGATTGCGAACGACATTTTCTCTTCTGCTGACTTTACATACTGCTTGATATCTGCCATAACTGATTGATATTTTGTTTTCTTTTTTTTCGATAAACAAAAGTACGAAAGTTTTTGAACCTAGCAAATAAGTAGAAAATGATTATTTAGGCTTAATGAAGATCAAAACACTATTAGGGAACGCAGATGACGCAGAATACACAGAGTTACGCAGATTTTTTATTTAATAATCAATATAATCTGCGTAACTCTGCGCTTTGTCTGCGTATTCTGCGTTCCCTAATAGTGGCTTTAACATGCCTTCGTTCATTATAAGCCATCATCAACTAAACATAGTTTCCAAGAGGAACAACTACGAGGAAACTGTAATAAGCCGACAAACAACCGATTAGCTCTTTTCCATAAATCCTTATTGTTTCAACTTCGGACAAAGGGCCGCCAAATACAAAACTCCTATGCCTAATACGATGATTGCTCCCATCTGCGAAGCCATTGCATCGGAAAGGAAACCCATGAAAAGCGGGAAAACCGTTCCACCAAACAAACCCATAATCATCAGACCGGATATTTCATTCTTGCGCTGCGGCATGGATTGAAGAGCCTGCGCGAAGATGATAGAAAACACATTTGAGTTGCCGAAACCAATCAGTCCTATACATATATATATGATTTCCTTGCTGTCGAAAAAGGAAAGACCCAACATGGCCGCCAGCATCATCAATACGCTGATACCGAAAAACAGCTTTGCCGACATCCGCGTCAGTATAAAAGCTCCGAGGAAGCATCCGATGGTACGCAGAATAAAGTACAGACTGGTAGCGAAGGAGGCCTCATGGAGCCCCATCCCCAAACGCTCCATCAATATCTTGGGAGCCGTCGTATTTGTACCCACATCGATACCGACATGGCACATGATTCCGACAAAGCACAGCAAGATAAAAGGTTTACCCAGTAGGGCGAAACATTCGCCAAACGTAGAAGGCTTGCCCTCCGGCTTCTCCTCCTCAATCTGCGTAGCTCCGAGCAGAAAAATGGCAACGACTGCCACCACCATATAGATGGGGAAAAGTACCCGCCAGCCCAATCCGAAGGAAGGGATGGCCGCCGTAGCTCCCCACATAGCGATATACGGGGCCAGGAAAGAGGCGATTGCCTTCACAAACTGTCCGAAGGTCAAACTACTGGCCAGCTTGTCACCACTGATTATATTCGACAATAACGGATTCAGCGAAGTCTGCATCAGTGCGTTACCAATTCCTAACAACGAGAAGGAAAGCAGCATCATCAAATAACCATCACCGAAGATGGGCAAAAGCAGCGAGAAGAAAGTCACAACCAGGCTGAGCAACACCGTTTTCTTTCGTCCGATACGGTTCATCAACATGCCGGTCGGCACGGAGAAAATCAAGAACCAAAAGAAGACCAGCGAAGGGAAGATATTCGCTTCCGAGTCCGTCAGATTCAAGTCGGCCTTTACGTAATTGGACGCAATGCCAACCAGGTCTACAAATCCCATGGCAAAGAATGCCAGCATGATAGGGATTAGTTTGAGATATAAGCCTTTTCCGTTCATAATCAATCTTTATTAGGATAAGGAGGCCATGCGCCTTCCTGCGTACAGACGAAAGCAGCTGTTTCGACTGCCGTCTGATGGGCTTCGCGCAATGACTTACCGGTTAATACAGAATAGACAAATGCTCCGGAGAAGGAGTCGCCGGCACCCACCGTATCGGCCACCTCCACGCGGGGAGTCGGGATAGTAGACACTTCATCGGCTGTATAGATTGAGCTGAAGGCACAACCGGCTGTCAGAACCAGATATTTCAGATTATACATCTGAAGTATCTGCCGACAAACCTCATCATCAGAGCCTTCCAGCTTACACATATCGCGAAGCAAGACCAGCTCTTCATCATTAATCTTAAACACATTCGCCTTGTGAAGCAAGGTTTCAATCAGTTCTTTTGAATAATAGGACTGACGGATATTGATATCGAAAAAGCGCAAAGCGTCTTCGCGGGCATACGACAATAGAGACAGGATGGTTTCCTTCGAGGCCTGCGAACGCAAGGCCAGCGTTCCGAAACAGATGGCATCTGCCCTCTTTATCAGGTCGATAGATTCCTGCGTCAGCGGGATATGGTCCCAGGCTACGCCTTCAATGATGGTGTAAGTCGGGATGCCTTCCTTCAGTTCTACCATGACGCTTCCGGTGGGATATTCCACTGTCCCCAGACTGTTGGAGATATGATTCTTTTCCAGTTCCTGAACAATCTCCGTTCCGGAAAGGTCATTTCCTACTGCGCTGATGGCGTATCCTTCGGCACCCATCTGGGTGGCATGATAGACAAAGTTGATAGGCGCACCGCCTGCTCTTTTTCCTGTTGGCAAAACATCCCATAGGAGTTCGCCGATACCGACTACGATTGGCTTCTTATTTTCCATGATATAACTTTTTATGCGTTGACAGATATGTGTGTATTACAGTGCTAATTTATACAATTTCAGTGAATCAACCTGATAGGAGCCATCTTTGCTGTAGAAGTGCAGGCTGTTGTAAGGTTCGTTGGGGAAGACAAGGTTGGTCATTGCGACCTTGCCGCCATCCAGGAATATTTCGACAGAACATTTATCAACATAAATTCGGAGTGAATGTTCCTTGTCGGCAGAGAGCGGTCCCCAGGTTGCCAGAGCAAAGTCGTCTACGTAATTGATTGAGTTGGCGATCCGGTTGTCGTGTGCTTCCTTTTCATGCGGGATGCTGTTCTTTCCAAAATCGACGATGCCGCTATGCACTCTGTCCATTACCAGCTTTCCTGTTGTCTGATCCAGGTAAATATCTACATATTCGCCTTTGCTGTTCATCAGTTTGAAGCCGGCAACACCAGAACCGTCTACAGACACCTTCATATCTATTTCGAACGCACCGTCGTTGTTGTCGAACAACGTGTTCATTTCGACTTCCTTGTCTGCCTGTACGGCGAAGTTATCAATTTCCTTTGTCTCCTTGCGGATGGCATCCAGTTCCTTTATCGGGTTAACGGCCAGATAGACATTCTTTCCTTCTGAATACATAGAGAGTTCGCGAGGCAGGGCATTGGCACTGCGGAATTGCTGCGTAGGAACGATGTTGGCATACTGCCAGTTGCTCATCCAGGGCATGGCAATGACACGGTCGCCCGTATTGGAGAAGCAGACGGTTGCATAATGGTCTTTTCCCCAATCCATCCATTTCACCTCTTCCGGTTTCGTATCGCAGATAAATTCTTTTCCGTTGAAATCGCCCACAAAATACTGAGTGGCAGAGCCGCCGAACAGACAGCCAGGGTTGATATTCACAATCAAGGCCCATTTCTTGTTGTTTACATCTCCGTTTACCGGCAGTTCAACCATATCCGGACATTCGAACTGGCTGGGCTGCACGCCGTAACCTTCACCGAAGGCACTCATATACGTCCAGTCCTTCAAATCTTGTGAAGAATAGAAACGCATTTCCTTATCGGCAGAAACAATCATAACCCATTTTTTTTCAGGAGCATACCAAAATACTTTCGGGTCGCGGAAATCCTTCAAGCCGTCGAACGGAGTCAGGATTGGGTTCTTTTCATATTTGGTGAACGTACGTCCGTTGTCGCTGCTGTGCGCCATACATTGTATCTGACCGTTCTTATCGCTGGCAGAGGTATAGAAAGAGACGATTTCGCCGGCACCATAACCTGCCGTATTATCCACATCCACCACTGAGCTGCCGGAAAAGATATGTCCCATCGTATCGCGGGCAAGGGCTGCGGGAAGATGCTCCCAATGAACAAGGTCGCGGCTGACGGAATGCCCCCAGTGCATATTGCCCCATACGGAACCATAGGGATTATACTGGAAATACAGATGATATTCTCCATCCTTGTAAACCAAGCCGTTCGCATCATTCATCCAACCGTAGAGCGGCGAATGGTGATAAAGCGGGCGGAACTGGTCACGGTTGCCGGTATCGAACGTATCAGACAGCTTCATTGCTTTCCAGCAAAGTGCATCTTTCGGGGCTTTCCGGATACGGATAACGGTTTCCTTAGCGCCTGCCGGCAGTTCGAAAGGCACGAAATAGTCTGTTTTCTCCTTGGCCAAACGGACATCCATCTCGGTGTCGGCCGGATTACCGGTGATAAGGCAGACCTGGTTTTCGGCAGAACGCTCTTCTACCGGCAGCAACAGATATTTAGCCGGCTGAGTGATACGGACAAGCGTAAGGGTGTCTCCCTGCTGCTCCAATGTAAATCCCTGGTTAGAACCTGACTGGCAGGAAGCCAAACTGAGTGATACGGCACAGGCCATCAAGAAATTCTTGCTGATATTCAAAACATTTGTTTTCATTATGATAATAGATTAATTGTTAAAACGTAATATTTGCACTAAACTCTACTGTGAAAGGACGGATATAGCTACCGGCCATCCATTGTCCGTTATGCTTGGCGGCATCTTCTTTCTTATCCAGTTCCGCACCGGAGATGCTACCGCGTGCACCGGTTTGATTCAGGATGTTGACTACCGTAGCACCCAGGCTAAGATACTTATTTACCTTGTAATTGACACCTCCGAACGTCTCCCAGCGACCATTGAAGTAATAGGCATTATTGATGTTCGCATAGGTCTTGCTGAAATAGCGGGCACTCAACCAGACTCTAAAATCCTTATACGTATAGCTTGGGTCGATTTCAACCAATACCTTCGGTATTTCCGTTACAATATTTCCCGTTGCATTGATGCCGGCATAGCTGCCGTCGGAGAAGCTGACACCTGTTTCATACTTCTTATAGGTCGGATTCTGATAGGTGAAGAGGAAATGCAGGTCGAAGCCTTTGAACAGCTTGGCAATCAAGTCGGTTGTCCAGCCAATTGTCTTGATGTCGTAGCTAAGTGGGGCGGCGTTAATATCCTGGCTGTTATTAGGATTTATCAGATTCAGTGTCGAGTTGTTGTTCGTCTTTCCGATATAAGAGAATAAAGAAGTCAGGCTCAGCCAGTTGTTGTTGTAATAGATACCGGCACGTCCCAATGGGATGGCAACCTTTTCTACGTTCGGCAATTCCGACGGGGCAAAGCTGGAGATTGTCGGATGCTGGGTATTATAGGTGAAATCGCCGGTAAAACCAAACTGGTCAGTCAGTTTGTAAGTCAATGCAAAGGTATAGACCTGGTTGAACCAGTTATAATCGAAATCCTGCGGAGTGATGGTTCCGGTCTGACCGTTCTTATTATAGGTGGCTCCTAAATGATAGTTGGCGAAACGTCCCAATACGCTGTCTCCTCTCAGATAGATGGCGGCGTTCTGTCCGTGCATCTTCTGATATTCAAAACGGGCACCGTAGTAGACGTTCAGCTTGTCGTTGATGTCCCAGTCGTGTGTAAAATAGAGGGCCAGCTTGTTTTCGTAGCCTTTGTAATATTCGGAAGCGTTCTTGTTGAAGTCGTAGTAAACGCCGTCGGTGTTTCCATCCTTAATCAGGCGGCTGGGATATTCCTCAACTGTATGGTCGAACATAGTCGTGTTGGAAGCGTAATCAATTTTGTAATGCCACTGGTTCAAGCCAATACGCCAGGTTCCGTTAGTATATTCGCGGGAGAGTTCGGAGGTAAGGAAGGCTTCGTCGATATTCCCACGGTTCAGGCAGGACATACGGCTCTGCACATAGCCCTCGTAGGGTTTCAGATTGCCTTTCACATCTTTGAGGAAATAGCCGTCGGCAGCTGTTTTCTGAGCTATAGCCATTGGAGTCTGGTAGACATACGAGCCTAGGGCATGGTCGTATTTCGCGTTGACAATCCATTTCATGCCGTTATCCCACTTGTAAGAATGATGCAGGCTGATTTGATTACCCTTGTTTAGAGAAGCGTCATAAAGATTAGTCTTTTTCAGTTCGCCGGAACGCATATCCATGTAGACCATCTCCCCGGTGGTCGGCAGATAAGAACTGGTTCCCAACTTAAAGCCGGGGATTTCCTTCACGCTACCGTCGCCCACATAGATAAACGGGGCACTGGTAGCGGCATTCGACGGCCAGCGGCTGTTGCTGTAATGATAGATGACCGACAGCTCGCCACGGTTCTGATTATAGCGTTTGGTAATGGCAGCTTTGTAGATTTGCGTCCGGTCCTGGTTGGAGGCAAAGCGCAATTTGAATGTGCCCGGGTCGAAATCCTGGTAAATACTTCCGCTGTAATACCAGCCTTTACCGGCATTGCCGCTGATGGTCAGGTCGAACTGTTGTTTGCCGAAATGGTTTGTATTATAGTTCAGCTTGCCTTGGAACTTCTCCGTACCCAACTGCGTTTGGGAGTTTACGGCATATCCGATATTACCGGTCGTGATGGCTGTTTCCGAGATTTTCAGCAATCCGACATGGCCCAGGCTGCCATCGCCACGCCAATGTGTATTCACATTATGAGGATTGGAGTTGTATACAACAGGGAGTCCGTTCTCCAGTACATTGACATCTCCCCCCGGCAATCCGATAGAAATCTCACGGGGTCCATTCGCACTGGATGCATTCAGCATCACATTACGGCTATTCGTTTCGTTCGATTTTTCTTTATTAATCTGAACTGTGTCTTTCACGGCTTCCTGTGCATACGTCACTGCTGTGGCAGTACAGCCGGCGAGCATTAATAAGAAAGACTTCTTCATGGCAATCATGGCAACTGTTTTCATATAGAATGTTTTAATGTTTGTTTCGTGGTAACAAGTTTACAGTTGCAAAAGTAGGGAGCCGGCAAATAAGGGAATATAACAAAACGCACGAGTACTTATACAATCGTCACATGCATGATTTTCAGTGGATAAGTATCAAATTAGTACCATAAATGTGACAAATGTACTATTCCATACAGCGGGGTAATTTTTACAATGCCTATTCTAAGACCCTAACAATAGGCATCGTAAGCACCTAACGATAGGCATTATAACACCCTTACAATAGGCAGTATAACACCTTAATGATAGGCATTGATAAAAAGGACTGTCCAAGAGCAAAATCAAATCTCCTCTGTCTGCTGATATTCCTTCGGAGTAAGATTATAGGCAGCCTTGAAGCATTTGGTAAAGTAGGCGGGAGAAGAGAAGCCGGTTTGGTAGGCTATTTCATTAATATTATATTGTCGTTGCTTTAGGAGCACAGCCGCCTTACGCAAACGATAGTTGCGAAGGAAATCGACAGGCGCCGTTCCCGTCAGCTCCTTAATCTTCCGATGCAAATGTCCGCGTGAAAGACCAAGCGTATCACTCAGTTTCTCCACATTAAATTCCGAATCGGCATACACTTCTTCTATCTGTACCAGGAAGCGACGCAGGAACAAATCATCCATATTCTCCACCTTCTCCGGTTGAGCAATCAAAAGATTACTGCCTTGCAGCTTCTTCAACAAGTTTTCACGCAGCCTCTTCTGTTCTTCAAGAATACGGATGATACGAAGTTTCACAAAGTTCATGCGGAACGGCTTCTGTATATATCCATCCGCCCCACCCGATATGCCATACATCCGCTGACGCTCGTCCGACAAAGCCGTCAGCAGAATAACCGGGATATGACTCACCGCCATATCTGTCTTTACACTACGGCAAAGCTCAAACCCATTCATCTCCGGCATCATCACATCCGAGAGTATAAGCGAAACCTCTTCCGTTTGAAGCATATCCAAAGCCACCTTTCCATTGACGGCTGTCAGCATACGGAAATTACCGGACAATTCCTTTTCCAGAAACGCCCGTACCTCATCGTCGTCTTCTACAACCAAAACAGTATACGAATATTTCTGCTCCAGCAAGGCCTTCTCCTCCGAATCATCCAGATTAGAAGCATCATACGCCAATGGAGAAACCGGCAGCTCGGTGATATACTCGCCTTTCAGCTCCGTCTTATCTTTCCGCAGTGAAAAAGAAAAGACCGTCCGCTGACCGGGAGTACTCTCCACCTTCACCTCGCCGTTATGCATCTTCACATATTCATTGACCAGATGCAGACCGATACCTGTTCCTACTCGGCTGTTCTCCGAATAGAACCGGTTGAACAGATAGGGCAGATTCTCCGGCTGTATACCGGAGCCATTGTCTTCCACTTCTATCGTCACCCATTCCTCCGATTCTTCCACAAGTACCTGGATAGCTCCGCCCTCCGGCGTAAACTTGAAAGCATTGGATAACAGGTTTACCAACACCTTCTCAATCATATCCGGGTCCACCCATATCCGACAACTCTTCATCTCCGAAGAAAAAGAATAGTTGATATTACGCACCTTCGCCATGCTGTTGAAGTAAGACTTCACTTCGTTTGAGAACGAGACAATCTCTATCTCCCGAATCTTCAGTTTCTCTTGTTTATTCTCCACTTTACGGAAGTCGAGTATCTGATTGATAACCCGAAGCAGGCGGCCCGCATTTTTATGAATCAATTCCAGGTCAGATAGATACGGGGAATCGTGCAACAGATTGAGCAATCGGTCCAAAGGGCCGAGTATTAATGTCAAAGGTGTTCGCACTTCATGCGATATATTGGTAAAGAACTGGAGCTTGGAAGCCGTTACTTCTTCTATCTCCGCATTCAGCGAGATAAGTTTACGGCGTTGCTCCTCTTCCTTTTTGTTTATCTCTCGTAGTTCACGGTTTTTGAGGCGTATCTTCCGGTTGATATAAAAGACATAGCCGGAAAGGGTGATAAAGCCAATCATCAACAGCGTGATGATAGTCAAAGAGTCTTGCAGGAAATTGAAACGATGGAAGAGGTCATCCATACGGTTTCGCTGCGTCTCGATGCGCTGCTGGTAATTACTCAGACGCTCGGCCTGGAGCAAGAGCGTGCGTGCAGCCTCCTGGTCGACAAGGCCGCTTGAAAGGGGGATGTATTTATCCACCTGTTCTCCCCGGATAAGTTGCATGGCTGTGCGGATTACCTGCTCACCGCCAGTCGGATACAGGAAGGAGACGTTAATACGTCCGTCTGCCACCGCTTCCAGGCCGGCATTGGCTACAGCGTCCATACCAATGATAGGTAGCGCCTTTCCCTTCACGGAGTCCAATGCCATGAAATGTTCACGAGCGGCAATAGCCATCATATCGTTGTGGGCATACACAAAATCAATGGGTTGGGAAAAGTCAATCTCTTTCAGTCGTCGGGCAGCAACATCATAACGCCACTCACCCTCTACCGGACGAAACGTTACATCTGTACGTTTAGCCAAAGCATCCCTGAAGCCATTGTGTCGTTCCTGAGCAGGGGAAGAGCCGACCATTCCCCATATTTCAAGCACGGAGGCATTCGGGACCAACTGTTTAGCGGCATAGGTTCCGGCGGCAAAGCCTATTTCATAGTTGTTGGCACCGACGAATGTGGTGTATTGATTCGTATTGACTTTACGGTCAGTTATAATGGTCGGGATACCTGCACGAAAAGCTTCTTCTGCTACTTCCGTTATCGGAGTCGATTCAAAAGGGGAGATAATCAAGACATCCACTTTTTGTGCGATCAGCTCCCGAATTTGTTCTATCTGACGGTCGTTGTCACTATCGGCATCCTTAATCAAAACCTGAATGCTGTCATAATTCGAAGCTTCGATACCTACGTCTCTGACCATCTGTTGCCGCCAGGCATCGTCAAGCATACATTGAGAGATTCCTATCACATATTTCTTTTCCTTATCGACCTGTGAACAGCCGGTAAGAAGGATAAAAAAGAGTAATATGGATAAGAGGTGTTTCATGGATTGGTAATTTATCAATAATGAGCCAATTTGCCAATGTGCCAATAGAGATAGCAATAAGTTCAGTATTTATCAGAATTGAGCCAATTCAAATCGTATTAGGGAACGCAGATGACGCAGAACACGCAGACGTCCGCAGACTTTTTATTTTCTTTAAAACAATATATTGTCTGCGTTTATCTGCGCTCGTCTGCGTCATCTGCGTTCCTTAATACAAACTGGATATATAGCTCACTTCTTTCTAGTTGTGTACCAATGTCCCGATATTCTCTCCGCTCATTACCTTCTTCAGATTACCGTTCGTATCCATATCGAAGACAATGATAGGCAAGTTATTCTCCTTACACATCGTAGTTGCTGTCAGGTCCATTACTTTCAGACCACGTGTATAGATTTCGTCGTATGTGATATCGGAAAACTTGGTTGCTGTCGGATCCTTTTCCGGGTCGGCCGTATAGATTCCGTCTACGCGCGTACCTTTCAGCATGACATCGGCTTCAATCTCAATGCCTCGCAAGGATGAACCGGTATCGGTTGTGAAGAACGGGTTTCCTGTACCGCCGGACATAATTACGACATTGCCCTGTTCCAATAGTTCGATAGCACGCCATTTATTATAGAACTCACCGATCGGCTCCATACGGATAGCTGTCAGAACCTTTGCTTTTACACCTTGTGCGACAAGGGCGGAACTTAATGCCAGACTATTGATCACCGTTGCCAGCATTCCCATCTGATCACCTTTCACCCGGTCGAAACCTTTAGATGCTCCGCTCAGGCCACGGAAAATATTTCCTCCACCGATCACAATTCCGATCTGTACACCCATTTCGGCAATTTCTTTGATCTGTGTTGCATATTCGTTCAGACGAACTTCGTCGATACCATATTGTTTTCCTCCCATCAGCGATTCGCCGCTAAGTTTCAGGAGAATTCGTTTGTACTGCGCCATCTTTATCTGTTTTAATTTCTAAATGTTCTGTCGGCAAAGATAATGCAAGTCGCAACTTATCTCCGCTGTAGGACAAAAATACAGAAATTCAATCAGTAAACAATATCAGGAGTTAATTATTACGACATTATTTAATAAAAGTGTATAGCGTATGTAACCGATTTGTAATATCGCCACTTTACTTTTGTTATTGAAATGAAAACACTTTATTCCTTATTTTGAAGACACTAAGAAAATAGCCAAACCTTCTTCCTAACTTTAGGTTTCCCCACTACTTTCAGCGGAAAGAGATGGGGAAACGTTGTTTTGCATAATTCTTATTTTTTCACTTCAAGCGGAAAACAAAATCTTCCGAGCTTCTGTTTCATATATAAATAGACCAGACAGAATCATTTAAAATAAAATAGTTATGAAAAATGTATTAATTGGCATTGCAGCCGGTATTGCAATTGGTTATGTACTCCGTAAAATGGAAGACGATGGTAAATTCAAATGTATTCATGATGACATGAGCGAGTTGGCAGACAGAACAAAAAAGAAATTTAAAGATGTTGTCGACAAAGGAGTCAATCAGGCTGAGTACATCGCTGACCGTGTGGAACATGTAGCGGAAAGAGCCAAAAAGAATTAACCATATTAGAAGCAAATAGAAGAATATGAAAACATTTTGTCACAAAAATAGGTAAAACAGACCTAAATACATGACAAAAAGACATCGTATTTCTTCAGGCTTCTTTGGCACGCAGTTTGTATATTGATAGACGAACAAAGGGTTCAAAAGAACCTGAAGTTCTATAAATTATTGAATGTGTAACTTAAATATAGGAGATTTAATTATGATGCCGATCAGAAAAAATCAAAATTGGTTACCGAGTGTCTTCAATGATTTCTTCGATAACGACTGGATGGAAAAAGCTAATTCTACAGCACCTGCCATCAATGTAATTGAAAGCGAGAAAGATTATAAAATAGAATTGGCTGCCCCAGGAATGACAAAAGACGATTTCAACGTCCGTATTGATGAGGATAATTGCCTGGTCATTTCAATGGAAAAGAAGAGTGAAAACAAAGATGAAAATCATAACGGTCGCTATCTGCGTCGCGAGTTTTCATATTCTAAATTCCAGCAGACAATGATATTACCGGATGATGTAGAAAAAGAACACATCAGTGCTAAAGTGGAACATGGTGTATTAACTGTGGATATTCCTAAAAAGGCTCCGGTTGAAACTGCTAAATTGCAGAGAAACATTGAGATTAAATAATCTCATAACCAATAAATGAATACCCCCCGGTGAATATTTCACCGGGGGGTATTTTTTTATCTGGTTTCTCTCTTCACAGGGATACTGGCAGATGAACTTTATTTTATTACTTTAGTATTAATACTATCACTTGTTCGCCCGTCTCAGGTTAATTGGCTGGGTTTATAGAGGCGTACAGGGAGTACGCCTCTACCGCAACCGCGTGATAATTTTAGAATTATTTCATTGTTTCTTATTTTACGATTGCTTTAACAGCAGCTTCTCCTTCAACTGATACTGCAACGAAACCTGCAGCTACGCTGATTGTTTCTTCATCTGAAGAAGCGATGCGCTGGGCAACTTTCTGACCCAATGCGTTAGTTACAGTAATTGTCTTACCGGCAGCACCCTTAACAACTACCTTACCATCGCTGGCAACTACACTGATAGCTGATACTTCAGGAGTCTTAGCATCTGTTGCCACTTCGTCAGTCGGTTCGATGTTGAAGATTTCAGTATCAAGGATAGCTTCGTTGTAATTTGCAGCTTTTGCAATTACAGGAACACCATTCTGGATCTTGATCCAACCACCCTTACCATCTGTAGGAATTGGTTTGTCACCTACTGATTCGATCAGGAAGTCGCAAGCAGGTTTATCGTCAACCAAACGCAATGCAAAGACTGCATTCTTGATACCATATTCGTGAGCAGCATTAATAGAATCACCCTTAGTATTCTTGCTAGGATCAGCATTCAATGTCCATGTTGTCATATTGTGCTTATTATCACCCAGGAAGATAGAGTCTGAAGCAACTGCATATTCAGCCAGGTTCATATCTTTACCGTGACGCATTACGATCAAAGTATCACCGATATGTTTTGCCCAAACAAATGACAGACGAGTGTACTTTTCATTCCAGATATAATCTTTACCGTTAGCAGCTAACTGTACAGAATCCTGTGCGTTAACTAAATAACGACCGATCTTATAACCCTGAGAAGGTACTTTGTGACCGCAATCACCGTGGTTAGCGATATATTCATCTGTATTATGTTCTGGATTATCAGGACATAACATACCAGCAGGAACTTCTGTTACATCTACAGCAAACATATACTGAGGCATCTTCGTGTTGTTACGTACATAAGCAGTATCAACATACAGAGCAGACAGTTTATCGTCACCCTTACCTTCTACTCCCAGGAAGTTAATTCCCTTACCTTGAGAATAAATGCTGTGAGCATCTTCATACAGATATTCTTTAGCTGTGCTGTTTACTCTGTAGATCTTAGCATACTTGTTAACATCCATATCTTTCAGACCATCTTCAGGATTAGAAACACCCAAACGACGATACAGAGGAGTATCACTTTCTTTCAAAGCAAATGTTGCAACACGTTCTTCTGAACAAGCTGTTTCAATTGAGAATCTCTGAGAAGCATCACGTACACCTACACGGTTGTAAGCATTAGTGTTACCACCAACCAAAGCATAATAGCAAGTTGTGTCACCTTCTTCTGAGATCAATTGATTGTTTTCTTTCAGATAGAAATGAGCTGCGTCTTTTACTTCTACTGGAGAAATAGCGTAAGATGCTTCATTGTCAGGATCTTCTACGATGAACTTGTTATCATTTACCAGCTTAGAGCTATCATATACACGGATTGCATAAGCTCTGTTATACAACTGAGGAGCTGCAGCACCTTCATAACCAAACTTCTGATCTTTGTCCTGAACCGGAACAAGTTCCAAAGTCACTTTTTCACCTTTCAGGTCTACATATACAGTTGTATCGGCAGCAGTTTTGTTTACATTTACATAGTGACCAATCTGAATACCGTTGAAGTAATCCATGATGAAGGATTTTCTTGAAAGATCATCCTGTTCTACTACATTATATCCCAGATATTTGTTAGTAAGCACTCCGGCAACCGGTTTCTTAACTTCAGCCTTAACCCATGCCAAAGTATCTGTACCAACTACACCTGCAAAGATTCCATATTGAGCGAAGATCTGACTTGCATCAGCACCCTTATACAACTGAACGTTCTTTACATTCTGAGCTGGGAATTCACGGTTATAGATATTAACAGTCTGTTCACCAGCCAAACCTGGATTCTGTTCAACAACCCACTGAGTACGTGGCATGTGACCGAAATCCTGAGCTTGTCCATAAAGCTGAGCTTGTTCTTCTGTTGTATATTCCAAATCGTTACCGCAGAAACTTGCAACCAAGTATTTTCCATTCAAAACTTTCTTCACATTAGAAGCTAAGTTAAAGAAGTAAACGCCTGAAGGCAAAGTTGTTCTTACATATTTAGAAGAACCATTGATAGTAATCTTCGTATTGATAGTTGAAATAGGAGTTGCACCTGCTTTGTACTCAGAGCTTCCTACTGTTACTTCACGGTGATTGTCAGCCAAAACAGCAATCTTAATCAAGTTCTGTTCGAACGGATCTTTACTTGCTGTAATTGGAACCAATGTTCCGCGAGCACCTGTTTCATCGGCTGCTGCACTTGCCTTCCACAGACCTAAATCCTTAGGATTAGTAAAAGGAGTCATATCTTCCCATTTTTCTACATTATCCGGTTTTTTAGCAAAACCAGCTGTACGGATTACAATAGAATCCTGAGACGGATACCATGTGAACTGGAAGTTATAACGACCATTCAAATCCTGACGTGTAGGATTGGCAATACTAGCTGTCGGCATGTTATCAACAAACTTTGCAGTAACCATTTTCAAATGTTTGTTACCAGCATCGCTTGTTAAGAATTCTGTTCCAACCTTCAAATAAGTCTTTTCATCAGCAGCTGTAGCATCGTTAGCTTGCAAAGAAACCCAACCTGTAGTTGTTGCCTTTGTCATCCAATCAGCAGGGAAAGTATTTGCATCTAATGTTGCTTTTGAAGCTGTCGTTGCTGCTTCTGCATTAGTTATTAAAGTAGCCAATGTAGCTTCTACAGCCCAAGGATTAGCGATATTTCTTGAAATCGCCATGTGTGCCACAGTTTGAGATGTAGCAGCAATTACATTATTATCAACGCCCCAACCACCATGAATATCTATCGTATTACAGATAAATTCATAAAAAGCTTTCTTCAATGCTTTATAAACAGGTTCATTTGCATCAAAGTTTGTAATTAATGTAGACTGAAATGCATCCAATTCTTTCAACAATTCAGTTCTAGTTGTAATCTTTGTTGTTGCGCTATTATTCTGTAAATGGAATTCATTCAATGCTTGAATAGCTTCTTCATAAGCCACCTGATTATTTGTATAATCAGTACCAGTACCTAATGCTTTTTTTATAGCCTTAAGTAAGGTTTCTGTTTGAGACTTATCTACATAGTCAAGGAAGCTCTGTGAGTAAGTAGTTATGTCAAGATCATTTCCTGTAGCAGTTGTTGCAACAAGACCTACTTTCCAACCTTTATTTGTCGGATCGATATAACCATAGTTCGCAGGGAAGCCAACCGGAGCAACTGCCTTAAATTCTTGTTTAGTAAACAAGTTGATTGCAGCAGGATTACCACCTTTCACATCTTCATCAAATGTAAGTTTCAATTTTCCGGCTTCTGTATTAGCCCAAAGCATTGAGTTCAGATCATCTACACCCAAAACGATAGCTTCCGGATCTACAGGAGCTACAGTCAATTGCCCAGTAACAGTTACCGGATTATTCAACGCATATTTCAATGCATAAACTTCATTAGTACCTTTTACCCAAGTTACAATAGAGTCATTCTTTGCACCAAAAACAGATGTCAATTCCTTTTCGTCACCACTAGCGAAACCTGCAACAGGATTATAAGCATCCTGCCATTTCCATAAAGCAACATCACCACCAACAGTTGTAGCAGAAGCAGAAGTATTTAATGCCTTCAATGCTGTTGCCGGATTAACTGCCAAAACAGATCTGGTTCCTAAGTTGATGAATGCATAACGATAACCGTCAGTCGCATTTCCCTGTACATCAATAGTCCATAAAGTGTAACGAGCATCAACGGCATCTGCTGTAGTAACAGCTTGCAGTTTATAAGTACCACCAGTTACCGGAACCATTGCAACCACTTCTCCTGCCGTACCAGTCATAAGCTGATAATAAGTACCAGCCTTGATTGCTTTTGCATACGTAGTTGATGCAGTAGCATACTTAGCATAGCTAGGAGCAGCATTTACAGTTCCAATACTTGTCGCCAGCAGGACACCGGCTACCAAAGTAGAAAACTTTTTGTTCATAAATCTAAATTTTAATATTAATAATAGTGTTAATGAAATTAGTTCTTGTTCTATCTTTTATACTCTTGTCATAATCGAATGACTAAAATAAACGATCCTTTAATCTCGTCACGTTTTTCTGATTTCCATGTGTTCGTAATCGAAAGGCTTATTTTTGTACAGACTTTGTTATTATCTTGATAAGAAAGAAGATACCTAAGTGAAATTTATTTGGAAAAGAGTTGTGGTTTCAAAAGTTATAGTTAATTTTGTTGACGGATTTAAAGGATCGTTTATTTTAGTCAGTCAAATTATCGCTCCTAGATCTTACTTTTCAAGTTATTAGAATCATCTATCCATTCATCATTTTATAGAGTATACAATTATATTAATGTACACGCGTACATTATATATAAGTTTTTTTCAATTTGGATTCAAAGTCGATATCGGCAACGTATCACATTATAATTCAACTTATTGCAGGTGACTCCGGAGTTTTATTCAGCGTCACCTACTTTCACCTAAAATAATCAAAACTCCCCCTATTACAGCAATATTATATGAGGCTAAAGAAGTTAATAGCCTATATTACAACTATTAAGCTTCAATATTATAACTATTAAGCGTCATTCTCCCTAGAATAAAATTTGAAATGTAATATGTACATAAATGTAAGACTATGCATACAAATATGTAAGGTATACCTTTCTTTTATGTAAAGTATATATTACATATATAAATATCCTAAGATAAGCCATTAATTCTCATATATTATAATCTTCATACTATAGAGCTGCGATTTAATGGAAAAGGCGGACCGAAAGAAAAGAAGAAGGACTGGAAGATTGAAAAACTCAGGTAGCTGCCAATATGAAAAAGAAAGGTATTGATCTGACTTTTATAGCCGGATGTACCGGACTGAATGAAGAAGCAATTAAAACATTGTAGCCACGTAATCCATACCTAGAGGTGATGCCGGATTAACTTCCGGCATCACCTCTATAATTCACTAATATTTAACAGTATAACCCGCTGAATACAGCTGGTGACGCCCTATTCGGGAAAACTTTATTGTAATCACTCCTTTGGAATAAACATACTGATCCCTACAGGATAATGATCGGAAAGATAATCATTGTCCGGACCATTATAGATCTGTGCATCTATACAATTGGGGCGCAGGCTGTCAGTCACAAATATGAAATCGATCCGTTCCTGCTGACGACGTAAAGCCTCCCCTTTCGGAGAACTTGCCAATATCCGGGTAGGGAAAGAATAACGTTGGTTATCAGGCGTAAACATATAACATATATCATGCAAAGAAGCAGCCATAAATGTGGATATAACAGCATAGTCCTCCAGGTGCTCATCCGTCCAGGAGGCATCGAAAGGAGAATGGGCATTCATATCGCCCATCAACAGACAGTCGGTTAATTGGTTACTGCTTATATAATCGATGATGTTGTCGGCTTCCTTCTTACGTTTCAGACGGTCGGAAGGATTCAGATGCGTCACCAGGAAATCCATATTCAGGACTTTGCAATGCAGCAAGCCGTGACCGTAACCATCAATCTTCCGATCGATCACTTGAAGCGGAGTTTTAGAAGTAAGACCGACCGGATAACCGTTCTCCTTTACAATAGCCGCGTAAGGATGACCATAAGAAGCTGCCAGCTCTTTCAGACGGGCTTCGGTAAAGCCGCAAAGTTCGTTCAGTGCCAGGACATCGGGCGACTGCTCTTTTACCCAGGCAGTAAAACGGGCAATACGGTCTTTATCCGAACCATTACTGAAACCATCCATGATATTGTAAGAGATGATCTTGATCTTTTGGCGGTCTGTACGCCAGTCGCGTTCGTAGGAAGTCGAATTCTGAGCATTCATTCCTGACCCTAAACCAAACAATAATGCCAATAGAAATAAACTGAACCAATTGTTGAATAAGCGTTTCATTCTTGTAATGTTTATGTTTATAACAAAGGTATATCAAAAAGACTGTAAATCCTTTCGATACACCTTTCAAGTTTATTAATAGCCAGGATTCTGCGGTTTGAGATTCGGATTCTTGCTCATTTCCGTATTCGGTATAGGCAATAACCTCATCTTTTTGTCCCACGTAAATCCCTGCACCTTTGCCCATGTAGACTCTTCGATATTCCAACGGCGCAAGTCATAACCACGAACATCCTCACCTGCAAACTCGACACGACGCTCATAACGTAATTTCGCCATACCATCTTCCTTACTACCAATCGTTATATCCGGCAACACCTTATTTTCCGGAAAACCAGCAGGGATATACTTATCCGGATGAGCCAAAGCGTAATTGCGGGCACGCGTTCTGACCATATTAATGTATTTGGTTCCGGATTGGAAATCACCGGTTTGTATATAAGCCTCAGCCAGATTCAACAAAACTTCAGCATATCGCATCAAGATATTATTTAAGCCGACATTCGTTTCATTCGGACCATACCACAAGGTATTCTTCTGAAAATCAACTCCACCTTCTTTGTTTAAAAGCCAATCCATAGAATAAACAAGCGGTTCGCCGGTTGTTCGGTGAGTAGAGACATCCATCGGTGTATAGAATGTGATATCAAAGCGAGGATCTCTGTTTTTCCAGTAAGCAGCAGCATCATACAAGGAATTGGCATCGCTACTTATCGGATTCCCATCAATCAACGCATAAGCATCTCTTAGATCAGGTGTCGGATTAAAGTGAGTCGTATAAATTTCTCCACGGCACATCCCCCCGTCAACCGTACCGAAATAACGGGTTTTCCAATTCTGTTGTTCTTTGCTAAACGATACTTCAAAGATAGATTCTTTATTGAACTCATTGGTTTCCATATAAATGGATTCCATATCTGCCAATAGTTCGTAAACGCCTTCATCTGCTAATTTTACTACTTCCTCACCTGTTTTAATTGCATCGGCATAATCCTGACGATAAAGATAGGCTGCAGACAGGAATGCATAAGCTGCACCGGAAGTAGCACGGGGCGCATCCTCGGAATCATAAGACGAAGGCAGATGCTGAGCAGCAAATGTAAGATCAGGAATAATTACCTTTTCATAGACTTCGTCGACAGAAGAACGTCCTGGATGTAACAGGGCTTCATCTTTTAAATCAACCTGGCTCAACAAAATAGGTACATCACCATACAAACGGATCAGATGATAATACCAATAACCACGAATAAAACGCATTTCGCCGACGATACGATTCCTGTCTTCACTACTGATATTATCATCCGGCATATTGGAAACTTTTTCAATACCGATATTGCAACGGGCTATCCCGGCATAAGCATTAACAAAAGAACCTGTTACCAGATAATTATCCCCCGGATCAAAACTTCCGCGGATATATGAAGCATCGATCGAACCACTCTGCAAACAGTCATCCGAACACATATCACCGAAGATTTGTACACCAGTTGCCCAGAAGCCGTTTAATGTCTGTAATGTTTTGTAACAAGCGTTGGCAGCATAGACAGCCTGGTCTTTATTCTGATAGAAATTCTCTTCGGAAAGTTCACCATACGGCTCCCGGTCAAGGAAATCACTACAGGAAGACAATATGGTCATCAAAGCTATTATATATATTTCGAATCTTTTCATATTCTCGTATTTTTACTGTTTAAAACTTAATATTCGCACCGATCATAAAAGTCATTGCAGCAGGATAGCTGTATGCCCAATTGTTATATTGAGCTGTACCGCTCCTTTCCGGATCATATCCGTAAAAATCTTTACTTGTAATCGTTACCAGGTTTTCGCCGCTCACATATACTCTGAACTTATACTTTCCAGCCATATCAAACGAATAACCGACAGAAAGATTTTTCAGACGAGCGTAACTGGAATTTGTCAACAGGAAGTCGTTCATCTGATACATCGAATAGGCTCCTCCCCAAATCACAGCAGGCCATTTTCCTGGAGTTCCTTCGCCATTCCAACGATTATCATACCACCATTTTCCATAGTTAATGCCACCGTCATTCAACCATTTTTCATATGGCATAAACTGTTTCTTGCCTAAATCTCCCTGCCAAAACATCGAGAAGTCAAAGTTTTTATATTGTGCACCCAGTTTAAAACCGAATGTCATCTTCGGGATAGAATTACCAAGGATTACACGGTCATCTGCATCGATCTTCTTATCACCATTCTGATCTTTGAACTTGATAGAACCGACAATTGCACTACCATAAGTTGGAGAATTATCAATATCTTCCTGGCTGGCATACACACCTTCCATTTCCCAACCATAAAAAGAGTCGATAGCATATCCCACCTTATTTATATAGGTATCACGATGACCTCCGTCCCGCAATTCTTCATCCTTACCGTCACTAAGTTGCAAAATCTTATTACGAACCGTACTGATATTAGCTCCGACAAAATAACTAAAATCATTATTTATTTTATCTTGCCAGTTAATTTCCAGCTCAACACCCCGATTAGCTACTTTTGCAAAGTTCACATTAGGAGCACCCAAACCGACAGTGCCCGGAATAACCTGCTGGCGAAGAATTCCAGAAGTACGTTTATCATAATATTCAGCAGAAGCTGTCAGGCGATTATTTAGTAAGCCGATATCCACACCAGCATTGGTGATTGTAGTCGTCTCCCACTTCAAATCTTTATTTACCAGGTTAGCAACATAATAGCCGGGAACGATTGTATGGTTATAACCGCCAGCTCCCATTAATACACTCATGTTACTAAGAGTTGCAATCGTCGGGTATCTTCCTGAAACAGATTGATTTCCCAGCTGTCCCCAGTTCACACGTAATTTCAAATTGGAAATTGCCGGCACATTAAAGAACTCTTCCTGACTGATCCGCCATGCACCGGAGAAAGAAGGGAAGAATCCCCAACGGTTACCAGAAGCAAAACGGGAAGAACCATCAGCACGCAAATTAAAAGAGAACAGGTAACGATCTGCAAAGTTATAATTGATACGTCCAAACCAGGACATCATTGCCAACTGGCTTTTAGCCCCGCTGTTACGGGAATCTGTCGGATTAGTACCTCCATTCAGTATCTGCATGTTCTTAGATTCCGAAACATAGTCGTAAGCGATTCCATAAATATCATCATCAGTCGTCAACTGCTGCGAGAAGCCAGCCATACCGTCTATAGAATGTTTGGAAGAGAAGGTATGATCGAAATAAAGTAAATAATCGGTTAACCAGGTTACATTTTTACCACGCGTTTCCTCATAACTCGAACGAGTATTTCCGTATCTGTCAGCAATATTATAAGTCGGAGTAAACGATTTCTTTTCATAATAGTTGAAATCAAGTCCGGCGTTAATACGGAACCGGAGGAAGTCAAATATCTTATATTCAGCATAGATATTTCCTAACACCTTATAAGTGCGATGATCCGGATTACTTAGGTTAGCCATATAGACAGGACTGATACCATTTTCTCCTGCATGCTTCGCATAACCTGGTGTTACCCCGTCAGCTTCATAAAGCGGAATTGTCGGAGACGTATTATAGGCATCTCCAGCGGCATTGGATGTACCATGTTGCAAACTTGTACTCAGATTAATACTTGTACCAAAAGAGAGACGCTCACCATATTTATTGTCATTATTTATCCTGAAGTTAGCTTTATTATAAGAGGTATTTTCCAGGATACCCTCCTGGTTAACATATCCTCCCGACATATAATAAGATGAATTCTGACTTCCTCCCTGGGCACTTACATTAATATTATAGGTTGGAGCTACGCTGAACAATTCTTTTCCCCAGTCAGTTCCTTTTCCGTAAGAAGCCGGAGAATTTGTGAAATAAGGTGTTATATTACTTCCGCTGATCCAACGGTTGGCATTCGCTATTGCTTCATTCTGTAATTCTACGAACTCAGCGGCATTACACATATCCAAATATTTAGTGATACGCTGCAAGCCAAAATAACCATCTACCGAAATACTGCTCTGTTCAGAAATTCCCCTCTTGGTAGTAACAAGGATCACTCCATTCGCCGCACGTGAACCATAGATAGCAGCGGAGGCAGCATCTTTCAATACATTGACCGATTCAATATCAGAAGATGAGATACTTTCCAGTCCACCGTCAGCCGGAATACCATCAATCACTACTAACGGAGCATTATCGCCAAACGTACCCATCCCCCTGATACGAATATCAGAACTTGCACCAGGCTGACCATTACTCTTCGTAATAACGACACCGGATAATTTTCCTTGTAAAGCCTGTGATACCGAGGAACTGGATACATCTTTCAGATCTTTAGATGAAACCACGGAGACAGCTCCAGTCAGATTGGCCTTCTTTTGTACACCATAACCAACAACTACCACTTCATCGAGATTCTGAGTATCTTCTTTCATCAGGACACGAATAGAACTTTGATTCTTAACCTGTACATCCTGAGTTGTGTAACCAATATAAGTAATCTGAAGAGTTGAATTTGAGGCTACCTCAAGCGTAAAACTTCCATCTATATCGGTAATAGTCCCATTACTGGTTCCTTTTTCCATCACATTCGCACCGATGATCGCTTCTCCTTGCTGATCAAGAATAATACCAGTTATTATCTTCCGATTGGTTTGCTGCATCATAGCAAGCATCCGGTCGCTGCTTTTCATCAAAATGATATTGTTGCTTTTCATCGCATAGACAATGTCCGTATTCCGGAAAATTGTGGAAAGAACTTCTTCCACTGTCTTCTCATGAGCATTAATTGACACTTTATGGTTCAAATCGATATCTCGTTTATCGTAGACGAAATAATACTCTGTCTGTTTTTCAATATTAGACAGGATTTCTTTGAAAGGAACCGACTGTGCCTTTATCGTAACCTTCGCAACCTGAGAAGTAGCCTCAGTCGCAAAAAGCCCCGTCACACATAAGAAAAGAGCTAAAAAGGTTAGTTTCATAATATTAATTATTCGTTTAATAGGATTTAACGGGGCATAACTATCCCCATCTGAAATATTTTTCATACTTTTAAAATCTGTATTAGTTAGTACTAAGTTTAAAGCAATTACACGGTATTAACTTCTCTGCCGGAAGAACGTTGGCGCGTTTTTCCGGTTTTGTTTTTTCATGGGACTTACTTCATAGGCATTCTATTTTAGGTTATTACTTTACATTCATTATTACTTAATGATAATCAAATTCTTTTCTTCATCTTTCTCGTAAACAAACCGATCTTTCAGTTGGAAAACGTTCAGGATATGTTCAACTCCTTTCTTTCCCTGGAACTTTCCGGTATATCTTCTTTTTTTGAAAGCCTCGTTTTCTACAATTATCTGAGTATCAAAATATAGTTCCAGTTTTTCAATCATCCGGTCTACCGGCTCATCTTCAAAACAAATTACCCCCTCCCTCCAAAGCAAATTATTGAATTGGGAGATCGGTCTTTTTACCAAGTAGTCGTTCTCTACATGTACCTGCATATTCGGCTCCAGTAATACTTTCTGCTGTTTTACATCAGAGTAAACCTCCACCGAACCTTTCAACAAAGAGACTTCGAACATGGGGGTTTTGGCATATGCCATTACATTGAACTCCGTTCCAAGTACTCTGACGTTATAAGTAGAAGTCTTTACAATAAAAGGTTTCTTTTCATCCCGGCTGACAGTAAAATAGCCTTCTCCATTCAGCTCCACCTCCCTATGTTCGGAAGAAAATACATTCGGGAAAGTAAAGGTTGTTCCGGCATTCAACCAAACATTGGTTCCATCAGCCAATGTTAATTCGACACGCTGCCCGGGAGGAACAGAGATCGTTTGCATAGCCATTACAGGAACTTGCTGTTTCAAATCAAAAATGTACCAGCTCATTCCCGCCAGGAGCAAGAATACTGCAGCAACAGAAGCAATACGAACCAAACTTAATAAATTTAATCTTACCGTCTTCTTCTGATGTCCTATCACATCACTTTGCTGCCAAAGGGTAACATCATACAGTTTACGCATAGCCATCAACTCATCCCGATTTTTCGGGTCATTCTTCACCCATGCCATGATCCGGTCTTTCTCATCTTCCGATGCCCAACCTGCTATATATTTTTTTATTAAATCTTGTTCCATCATTTTTATTGTAAGATATAATCAGCCTTACATCATATCGACGACTGATGATTACATATCCCTAAACGAAAAGTCATTTTATTTGAAAAAAAAGAAGAAATAAAATAAAGGAAGATAGTCTTTAAGACTTATACGTAAAGCCTTCAATACTTTGGTTATATGATATTCAACACTTTTCACACTAAGCTTCAGTTTGTCTGCTATTTCTTTATTTGTTTTATTATCAAAGCGACTCATTTCGAAAATAAGTTGAGTCTGTTCCGGAAAAGTAGCAAGTGTATTACGGATGATCAGTTGTATCTCTGTCGTAAAAACCTCTTCCGGATCACAGGATTCCAGCATGGAGATACGCATATCCAGTTCTTCCTGATGAGCTGTCTTCATATTACTGAAAGCTTCCTCTTTCACAGCCTCATGTTTCAGATAATCGAGTGATCTATTTTTCAAAAGAGTCAACAGGAAAGCATCCGGATTGTTTATACCTCCCCGTCTGATCTCTGTCCACAACCGGATAAGCACCTCAGATGCAATATCTTCCGCAGCCATCTCATTATGTATATACGACATCGTAAAAAGGAATGATTTCCTATAAAATCGTTTATAAAGATCTTCAAACTCCATATATGATCCTCTCCCCATAATACTCTAACGCCTTTTTATATGGTCAGCGCTGACAAAATTAAACTATTGCATCAGATCAGGTTATTAAAATTCAATGATAAAACATTTACAAATTCAAGTCAGCATCAGTATGTACCATAGTCACCTCCTTGAACGCATACCGCCTCAACTCCCCGTCACGCAGTTCGAGTATCAGATGTCCGGTCAGTTCCACCCCTTTAATGCAAGCTTCGAAGAAACCGTTTTCATCGCGATAGGGATGGAAGCCACTCCCACGATACAAGGCAATCCTGTAATCATTCCGGATATCGTCCTCTTTCTCCCGGATCAAGTCGACATAACGCTCATAAAGACGTTTCCGGAACTTGTTCAGGATTTCCTCCCGGTCATATTCCAGTCCCGTTATCTGTGTCAGCGACACCGGATTCGGAGCATCGCTCAGGAACTCCCGCTGGTTGATATTGATACCGATACCGAGCACGGAGCAATACAGCTCACGACCGGAAAGGTCATTCTCGATCAGCATACCGCATATCTTCCGGTCACGCCAGTAAATATCGTTCGGCCATTTCACCGTCACATCGTCTACATATTCATCGAGCGTTTCCTTTACACTCAGCGCCGTTATCTGGGAAATCAGAAACTGACGGTTTGCCGGCAGAAAGTCCGGATAAAGAATGATACTGAACATCAAGTTCTTTCCGCCCTCCGACTCCCAGGTATTACCGACCTGGCCACGCCCGGCAGTTTGAAAGTCTGTAACAACGACACTACCTTCCGGCAACGGTTCTTTACCGACCAGTCCCCGAAGATAATTATTGGTAGAGGTAGTCTCCTCCAAACGGATCATCCGCGGTATTTCATTTTCGTCACTCATTGTACATCTCCCTTATTTTCTTCGGCAGCTTGGCTATCACTTCGCGGTAGGAATGCTGAATCCAGTAACGTATCTCGTCGTCGGGCATGTCCCGTTCCAAAAAGACACCGTTCCAATACTTCTTGTTGAAATGGTAAGCCGGTTCAACCGCATTATAGCGGTCGCGCAGCTCTTCTGTATAATCCGTACTGCATTTCAAAGCGACATAAGGCTCTTCGGCATCCAGCGGCAGAAGGGCAAACATCTTATTTTCCACTTTAAAGACTAAAGAGACATCGTCAAACGGAAAACATTCCGTCACGTTCTTCAACGACAAGCAATATTCGCGGGCTTCTTCTATATTCATACGTTTCCTCTATTTTCAGTTATCGGCAAGGGGCGTAGAAAGCATCATCGATATGTTCGATCTGAAACCCCTCTTTTCCTTTGACCAGGGTGATGATATCGAAATGAACCGGCATTTCCAAATTAAAATACCGGACATAAGCATCTGCCGCAGCTACGATACGCCTGATCTTTTTATTGTCTACGGCTTCTTCCGGCGACAGAAGGTAATCTTCCGAACGCGTTTTCACCTCGACGACAATCAGTTCACCCTCTTTCATGGCAACAATATCCAGTTCATAATGATGCCATCTCCAGTTGGTATGCAAAATCGTATAACCCTGGCGGATCAAATAGTCGCGTGCTCTCGCTTCACCATCTTTCCCTAAATCGTTTTGTTCAGCCATCTTATTAATTTGCACAAATATAGGGATTTTCTTTTTTATTTGGGCTTTCACTTGTACATTTGCAAAATATGGCAATAAATCGGAAATACTCGCAAGCACAACCGAATCGCCCGAGGGTGCATAAGGTTACTTTTATGCTCAACGATGAAGAGCAGAAGGCTGTCGACCGCTATCTTGCCAGGTATAACATCGAAAACAAATCCCGCTGGTATCGGGAAACAATCCTTTCACATATACTCAAAACGCTGGAAGAGGATTATCCAACCCTCTTCAAAGAAACGGAAATGAGACGATGAATCCATTTAACGACGAATATTTCATGAAACAGGCACTGGTGGAAGCGCGTGCTGCCGCTGACGAAGGAGAAGTGCCCGTAGGAGCCGTGGTCGTATGTAACAACCAAATCATAGCCCGTGCCCATAACCAGACGGAACGGCTGAACGACCCGACCGCACATGCGGAGATGCTTGCCATTACGGCTGCCGTCAGTGTATTAGGAGCAAAATATCTGACCGGATGCAGCCTGTATGTGACGGTTGAACCCTGTATTATGTGTGCAGGAGCCATCGGCTGGTCGCAACTGAGTACGATCGTATACGGCGCGAGTGATGAGAAAAGAGGATACCAGGCATATGCCCCGAAAGCATTCCATCCGAAAGCTGTCGTAAAAAAAGGTGTGATGGAGAAAGAGTGTGCGGAAGAGATGCAGAAATTCTTCCGGCAGAGAAGATAGTTATTCGTTTTCTTCGTAATAATAGGAATAATCAATTCCTTTCATAAATAGTTCACGGTCATTTATCTTGTCGGTCAAAGCATTCTTCAGTAAATGCTTCAACAAGGTACTGTCAGTAGAGCTTTTTACCATGGCATTCAAATAGTCTTTCTTATTGATCAGGCTCCAGTCTACACATTGTTTCAAATGCTTCTTAAAAAGTAAATCCAACCATATCCGCGTACTCCGTCCGTTGCCTTCCATAAAAGGATGAGCAATATTCATTTCTACGTATTTATCGACTATTTCCTCAAATGTATTTTCGGGCATTTCCTCTATCAGCCTTAATGTACTCCCCAGAAAATGGGATACGGCAAACTGAAAGCCCCCTTTCGATATATTCTTTTGCCTGATCTGACCTGCAAAATCATACAACCCGCCAAACAAGTAGGCATGGATTTTCTGCAAGCTCTTTGCCGTACCGACTTCCGCTTCGCTGATCAGATTACTTTCAAAGAAAGAATAGGCCTTTTTCTTACTTTGCCCGTCAATGCTATTGTCGCTGTAGGTAAACCAATCGAGGAATTTAGTCGCCTTATTATTAGGAAAATATTTGGCAAGGGAGATTACGCCTTCACTATCAAGCGTATCAGTCAAATACTTTTTACCATCCGCTGCTGCTAATTTCAGTTGGTTAGTCGTACTAACCAACTCGTTTTTTTCTCTTTTAAGTTTACTTTTGAGATATTTCCAATAGTTCCTTGTCTTCGTATAGTCATCATGTCCCATTAAGACAGCAACAATATCTAAAACAGAAAACCACCATTTGTTATTATCTTCATCCCAAACAGCACGAACTTCGCGGTCGTTAAAAAAGCGGATCGATATTTTAGCATTATTGGTCATTGTCGATAACCAACTTTACTTCACTTCTTCGAAGTCAACGTACTCGCCTTCGTCTTTTGTAAAGATCTTCTTGCGGTTGACCGAGATATAATCATCTTCAGCCGTATTCGAATGATGTTGCCCGCTAGAGTAACTGCTTGTCTGACGACGCTGTTCCCCCTTCTTTGTATTGCTGCTTCCACTACCGAACAACATATTCTTAAATGTACGCAGAATAGAGAATCCCATCAGGAACACTAACAGGATGAAGAAGAAAAACATTACAAACAAAAACTTAAACATAATATTCGTTACTTAGTTGGTTTATAAGAGAAACATATAGAATAGACCTCTTGTTTACTATCTTTTGTTAAAAATAGACAAGAGGATATAGAGGAGAATGGTTCCGGCTATACCCAGCATGCCGAACAAGGCAACGAACAGGACAGCACAACCTACTAATATATAGCGTCTTTCATTACCTTTCCATGCAACCGACTTAATCTTCAACGAGAACATCGGAATTTCAGATACAAGCAATAAAGAGGTAGCCAACGCTACCACCAGGGTAACCACAATGAACAACACAGGCTTTACCTGTGCCAACGGAGCCAGAGAATATCCGGCAGAAGCCCAAAACAGCGCATGCGCAGGAACCGGCATACCGATAAACGATGTTGTCTGCCGTTCATCGATATTGAACTTCGCCAAACGCAAACCGGAGAAAGCCGGGATCACGAAAGCCAAATAAGGAATATAACGACCGATTTCTCCCAACGGAAGACCGGCCTGGCTGAGCATCCAAAATACGATCATACCGGGTGCGACTCCGAAACTGACCATATCCGACAAGGAATCGAGTTCCTTTCCCATCGGGGAATAGGCTTTCAGCAAACGGGCGGCAAAACCGTCCATGAAATCAAAAACGGCAGCAATGATGATCCATATAGCTGCCCACAACAAATTACCCTGCAAAGCCATCACTGTAGCGATGCAACCTGATACAAGACTCATACAAGTAATTGTATTGGGTATATGTTTTCTAATATTCATCTTCTGTATATTTTCCGGATTCTATTCACACGGGCATTTGCTTAACCGCGCGATCGGTGTCTGGTTACCGGTTACCTTCTGATCCATTTCGATCAGCACTTCTGTCCCTACCGGCAAATAAACATCTACACGCGACCCGAACTTGATAAAACCCATCTGTTCATCCACATGACATTTTTCTCCAACCTTGGCATAGGTGACAATACGCCGGGCAAGTGCCCCTGCAATCTGACGTGCCAGCACATCCACTCCGTTCTTGGTAGTAATGACAACAGCCGATCGTTCATTCTCGGTACTGCTCTTCGGTAAATATGCTGCCATGAATCGTCCGTTATTGTGAGAGACATGTTTCACCGTCCCGTTTACCGGAAACCAGTTGGCATGCACATTGAACACGGACATAAAGATAGATATCTGCAAACATTGCCTATGAAGGATCTCGTTCTCCATCACTTCCTCAATCGCCACGATCGTACCGTCGGCAGGTGCGATCACCAATCCTTCGGAATCATAAGGGAAACGGCGGAACGGACTACGGAAGAAATTCAGGATCAGCAGAAAAAGAATGGTTGAAATCGTAGCAACAGTATAGAACAGTATCCCCTTACCCACGGTATGGTATAATGCGACATTCACGACAAATAATACCGTAAACAACGTAAGTAACAGGCCAGTCCCTTCTTTATGTACTTTCATTCTTCCTTTAAAGCTGCGTTTCTATTTCAATTTGCAAAAGTATTCATTTTTACGGAATAACAAAAACAATTGAGAATTGAAATTTGAGAATTGAAAATTATTGTCCAAACTCTTAATTTTCAATTTTCAATTCTCAATTCTCAATTTTTAATTGCCTCTATTTTCTCTAGCTCCACGTACCAAAGGCAACCTTCTACCCTCTCGTATCCCATCTGATTGATCAGTTTCATATAATTCTTCACCTGGTTATGATGGCGTTTATCCTGTATCTCTCCGAATTTATAGTCTATTACGATCACTTTATCATCCGATATCATGACCCGGTCGGGACGTTTGGAGAGTCCTTTACCGAAGAGGATATCGACTTCATTCAAGACACGTGCCGTACCGTCGTACCAGGGGAAAACTTCCGGTGTATTCAGCAACTCTTCCAGACGGATAACCAAAGATTCGGCTTCCTCCTTGTTTATGATACCTGCCAGGCGGTAGCTTTCGACAGCAGAGGGGATATCTTTCCGGGTACGTATCTGGCTCAGTACTTCGTGCATCAATGTGCCGTGCTTGCGGCGGGCATTATCGAAGAAAAAGCCTTTTCCATGCAAACGGAGCTGCAGACGGTCGTCAGGGGAAATCGAATTGATACGTGCCATCGTGATCTCTTCCGGACTGTCTTCATCCGATTTGGCTGCAGAAGGATGCCACCAGCTACCCAATTCAAAAACACCTGTCCGAGTATCAAAAGAGGAAGGCAAAGAGACCAGTGTATCTCCTTCCCGGGTATCGTGTACTTCCACGTACAGACCTGCCCATAAAGCGTCTGCCATGGAAGAGATCTTTTCAATCTCACCGGTTTCCTCTTTAATCTTTTTCGGGCGGGGAGCAAACACGATCAGTTCGTCTTTGGAACGGGTGAAGGCTACGTACAGCGTATTCAGGTTATCGATAAAGGCATGCAGACGTTCACGGAAATAATCTTCCGCAAAGATGGTATTACCCAGCGACTGACTATAACGGACAGGTACCAGATGCAGCCGGTTGAACGGTTTCGTTTCGGGTTTGCACCACAGGATAACCGGCTTGCTGGGTTTATGGTCTATCTCCCAGTCGCCAAAGGGGATAATAACAACTTTGAATCCCAAACCTTTCGATTTATGGACGGTCAGGATACGGATAGCATTCTGTGCATCCGGAGTCGCTATTGTTTTACGATATCCCGTTTCATCCCACCATTTAAGGAAGCGGCTCAGGTCGGCACTTTCTTTCTGGGTATACTCGGATACCATATCGAGGAATGCCTGAACAAAGACTTGCTCATTCGCCTGAAAATCGCCGGAGAAGAGACGGAAAAGTCCTTCCGATATTTCATACAACGACTGACGGGAAAGAGCTTGTAACTCAGCAACCATCTCCGGAGGAAATACATTTTCGGATGTGTTGACGGAATAAGCTACCGAATGGTTCACCTCTTCTTCCGCCCCTTTCAGGATCCGGTAAGAATACAAGGCAGTCTGTTCGTTGATCTTATCTTCCGGGTTCCGCAGATAACGAAGCAGGGCAATCATAAAACGGACAGCCGGCGATCCACTGACAAACAGGGCTTCATCGGAGATTATATCATAATGATAGCGGTCGGACGGATTGGCTTCCTTATAGGATAGCAGCTTATCCGCCACCATCGCGCCTTCCATATTGGTCCGGACCAGAATAGCGATATCCTTCAAGGCATAGCCGTTATCCTGCAACTGTTCGACCACACCGGGCAGACGTTCCAGGGCTTCCTCCTTCCAGTCTTTCTCTTCATCACCGGTCAGGAACTCAATCTTCACATGACCGTCTTTCTGCTGAAAAGGCGGAGGTACCTGCTGATAACTTTTCGTATAAGCGGACATGATCTTCGTCAGATAAGCAGCGCGCTGCTCTTCACTCAACGAGGAGGTCAGCAGCGTTTCATTGTAAACGCTTTGCAGGACACCGGGGAGAGCGGTAAAAAATGTATTATTAAATTCTACGATATTCCGGCAACTGCGCCAGTTCTCTTTCAATGTTTCTTCGTGTACTTCCTCTGCCGGAAAGTCTGCCTGCACCTGCTGGTCCAGCAGTTTCCAGTCGGAGTTACGGAAACGGTAGATACTCTGCTTCACGTCTCCCACAATCAAATTGGTACGGTCGTGTGCCAAACTTTCTTCTATCAGCGGACGGAAGTTATTCCATTGCATACCGCTGGTATCCTGAAACTCGTCGATCATATAATGATCCACATGTGTACCGGTCTTCTCATAGATAAACGGGGCATCGCTTCCGCCGATCACCTTATTCAACAGTTCCGTCGTATCGGCGATCAGCATGACATTCTTATCTTCGCGGTAAGAGGCGATCTGACGGGAGACATCCGTCAGGATTCCCAATGTATAATAATAACGGACAATTTCGCGAGCGGTATTATAAGCAGTCAGGTTGGAGAACAGGGCGATGATCTTCTTGATGCAATCATTCAGCCCCTCTTCAAATACACAGCCGATAATCTGGCGCGTCCCCAGCGGAGTCGTTTTAGTGAAACAGCCCTCCAGGTTATCAGCCAGACCGATGAAAGTAGCAGTCGGCTCTTTCATTTCGCCTTTAGCCAGGCGGTCCAGCAAGGTAAGCGGAGAACGGCTTCCTCCTTTAAAATCGGTTGTACGGATGGCATACTTACTGAGCAAGGCCAGTCCGCTTTCACCTAACCGTTTCGCTTCAGCCTCTACCGAACGGATAATACCGAACAGTTCATTCTTATAGTTTTCGAGTGCTTCCTTGTCACGGATATCTTTCGCCACTTCTTCACTGGAAGCTTTATAGCTTTCTTTAAACACTTCACGGCTCAGCGACATGATGTCTTTACGGAGGTTCCATTCTCCGCCGTTCTCTATTTTATCCTCGGCAAAACGAAGCAACCAGCCCAACAGTTCCTTACTTTCCGGTTTCTCCAAATCTGCCAGCAGATTATCGACAGCGGTAGTCAGCACCAGCTCCTGGTCCATCTCGATTCCGTAACCGCCCTGCAAACCGATCTCACGGGTAAAGGCCCGCATGGTCTGCTGGAAAAAGCGGTCGATCGTACTTATATTGAACGCTGAATAATCGTGAAGGATATCGATCAATATCTTGGCTGCCTGTTTACGTACCTGTTCTTCTGTCAATGAATAGGTGGAACACAATGATTCCACATAGTCGGACTTCCGGCCGGACGAGAGATTGTAAAGTTCCTCTACAATACGGCTTTTCATCTCATCGGTAGCCTTGTTGGTAAATGTTACCGCCAGGATACGACGATAAGCTCCCGGCCCGGCAAACAACAGGGTCAAGTATTCACCGGTCAGTTTATGGGTCTTACCCGCTCCGGCCGAAGCTCTGTAAACAGTCAGCATACTATTTTATTTCTTATATGACGCGGCTTTTCGTGTAGCCTTCCTTTTGTAATATCTCAAGTACTTTCTGACGCAGATCACCCTGTACGATGATCTCGCCGTCTTTAGCAGAACCTCCGACACCGCATTTGACCTTCAGGAACTTGCCCAATGCTTCCAGATCGTCGGTCATGCCGCGAAAGCCGGTAACCAATGTTACGGCTTTACCTCCCCGATTGCGTTTATCCAGTGAAATACGTAACAATTGCTTTTCTTTGGGAAGTGTATCTTCCTCTTCCTCATCTCCTGTATGATATTGAAAATCCGGATTGGTGGAATACATTACCCCCAAACGGTCTTTCCAGTCATTATTCTTCATAATCTATTCAATTTTATTCGGTTCAAAACTACAAATTAACGGCGGGATAAGCAAGATTACAAAGAATAATACATATCTTTGCTTGAAATAGACTGAATTTCATAGCGTCGTAAAATTTCATGATTGTGCGTATGAAAAGACTTTTTTTCATAGTATACCTGATACTATTAACCAGTCGTTCATTGTATGCCTTGCCACACGATAAAGACGATTATATCCTGGTAGTACACTCCATAAACTTCAGCGAAGTATGGACACAAGGTATTTATGAGGCGATCAATAACACTTTCGCCGAAGAGAGCATATCCGTAAAAGGGGAAGAACTCTCTATCCCTGCCATGAGAGACACGACAGACGTAAATAAGAAGGTTGAATTATTACGAAAGAAATACCCTGTCCCCCCTAAAGTGATCGTTTGTATAGGAGACCCGGCGTGGCTGGTTTGTCAACCTCTTTTCGATAAAGAATGGAAAAACGTTTCTACTATCATCTGCCATTCACAAGAGCTGATCCCGACACAAATAGAATATCTGCTGGACAGGGACCTGCAGACCATTCAGCACATGGCTTATACAGAAGATCAGATGAAAAGCTATAATGCAACCAGGTTAGTCCAGCCTCTATACATAAAAGAGACCATTGAAACAATTAAGAAACTGCAGCCCGAGTTGAATCGAATAGTCTTTATCAGGGACAACCGGTATATCAGTTTATACACCCAAAAAGAGCTCTCAAAAACAATGCAGGCAGACTTTCCTGATCTGAAACTGGAAATACTTTCCACCCCGGCTCTTTCTACCGAAAATCTACTGGATAGCCTGAGCCTTTGCGGAAAAGAAACTGGAATTATCTATTACTCCTGGTTCATATTCAAAAACACGCATGAAAACCATTATCTAATAGACAACGTACAAAAGATGACCAACAGCTTCTCCCAACCGCCGGTATATATTTTAGCAGACCTGAATATCGAAACCGGAAACTTTGCGGGCGGACATTACATCTCAGAAAATGACTTCAGCAAGTCCGTTATTGCTACTGTCCGGTTGATATTGGAGGGGACAGAGGCACGAAACATCTTAACCCATATCGGAGGAACAGCTCATACACATCTGAACTATCAGCATTTGTTGAGCCACAGCATCGAACCATCCCATTTTCCGATCAATGCTATTTACTACCAGCAGCCGCCTACCTTTTTCCAAAAATACAAGATACATCTATTCAGCGGATTTGCCATCATCTGCCTGCTGATAACAATTGCCGTACTGCGTTTCCGCCTCTATTTCCAAAAACTGAAACGGGAGGAAGAACGACGGGAAAAAGAAAAAGCAGAAGAAGCCAACCGTCTTAAATCTGCTTTCCTGGCTAATATGAGCCACGAAATACGCACTCCGCTCAACGCAATCGTAGGCTTTTCCAACCTGATCGCCCATTCGGAAAGTCCGGAAGATACTGCCGAATTTTGCCAGATCATAGAAACCAACAACGAGCTATTGCTACAATTGATCAACGATATACTGGATTTATCAAAGATAGAAGCCGACCAACTGGAATTCACCTTTACCAATATCGATGTATCGGCGCTGCTTGCCACACTGGCACAAACTTTCAAGAGCCGAACCAAACAAGGGGTTATACTGGAATATTCCATCCCGGAACAACCTTGCTTCATCTACTCGGAAAAGACCCGTTTAACACAAGTCATAACCAACTTCCTGACCAATGCCTGCAAATTCACCATGGAAGGAAGTATCAAAATGGGATACGAAGAGACAACAGACGGACTGCGCTTTTATGTTACCGACACGGGAAAGGGCATCTCCGATGAAAATATCCCGCACGTATTCGAGCGGTTTGCCAAATTCGACAATTTTATTCAGGGAACAGGATTGGGATTATCTATCTGTATGACGATTGTAAAACGCCTGAACGGAGAGATCGGCGTGGAATCGAAAGAGGGGAAAGGAAGTACTTTCTGGTTCACAATCCCCTGTGAAGTTCATCACGAAAACACGGTTACTTCTGAATCAGTACAGTAGCATACGCAGCAATACCTTCCTGCCGTCCGGTAAAGCCCAGTTTTTCTGTCGTTGTAGCCTTGATGGAAATATCTTCCTCGCCTACCTGCATCACTTCAGCCAGCGTTTGTTTCATGGCAGGAATATGCGGATTCAGCTTCGGACGTTCAGCGGCTATGGTTGCATCGATATTTCCCAGTTCATAACCGGCTTCACGTATTAGCTTCATTGTATCACGCAATAATATCTTACTGTCTATATTCTTGTATTCGCCTGCCGTATCAGGAAAATGATAACCGATATCACGCATATTGGCAGCCCCCAGGAGCGCATCACAAATGGCATGTATCAGTACATCCGCATCACTATGTCCCAGTAAACCCAATGTATGCTCTATCCGTATCCCTCCCATCCACAACTCACGGTCGGGAACAAGGGCATGCACATCATAACCGAAACCTACACGTATCTTCATATTGATATTATCTGAACAGGTTCTTGATTCCGTCCATATCGAACGACAGAGAGAAACGAAGCGTCTGGTCCAACGGGTTACTCTGAACCGTACTTACCAGATAAGCGGCATCCAACTGGAATACACTCATACGGAAACCGGCCCCGACAGAGAAATACTGACGGTTACCTTTATTGGCATTTTCATAGAAATAACCTCCACGAACGAAGAACTGGTCATTATAGCTATACTCTGCACCGATAGAAACCATTACTTCCTGCAACTCTCCTTTGAACCCGTCGGGTGAATCACCGAAAGATTTGAAGATACCGGAAATACCGGATACATCTCTATACTCTTCCTTTTTCTTGTCGTATTCTTCCTTTTCTTCATCTGTATACCCTTCACGCAGATAAGGCAGACTGGGAACCAAATATTTACTCAGATCAAGGTACAGACCGATCCGGTTAAAATCATCGATCGGATACAGCAAACCAGTTCCCACACGAAGAGTCGTCGGGATAAATTCATTGTGTTCTCCACCGTCATAAGATATCTTCGTACCGATATTTGATACATTAAAACCGAAACTCCACAAACACTCGCTGTTACCCAAGATTACATATTTCTCCAGATAACCGGCGATATCCGCTGCAAAGGCATTACCAGGCACACGACTTTCATCGGAAGGATCCGATCCCATATCGGAACGGATATAACGCATGGCAACAGCCATTGAATAAGACTCTGATAATTTACGGCTATAACTTACGTCGAAAGCCATTTCATACGGACTTACAGAATAACCGCCGGTCGATTCTCCACTAATAGGATTATAGGGAACGTCTCCCAAAGAGAAATAACGTAGAGAAGCACCTACCGCCTGCAAATCACTGTCGCCAATCTTATAATATCCCGACAAGTTCGCCAAAGCCACGTCGTTTACCAACTTACGCAACCAGGGAGTATATGACAAAGATACTCCCGCCTTACTATACATAAATGCATACTTTGCCGGATTCCAATATTGAGAGTTTATATCGGGAGTAGTCGAAGCACCGTTGTCACCCATTGCACCACCACGGGCATCAGGAGCGATAGACAGTGAAGGTACTGCCGTATTAACCGGAGCAAATTTAGCCTTATCACCTTCGGCATGTAACGCCGTAAAAGTTGTCAAAAAGCTGATTACAACTATAAGTGTACTGATTTTTAATTCTTTTGTCATACTATATCTGTTAAAAACAAGGGAACCGAAAAGTTACCTTACGAACATATAAACTGATTTTGACTTACTTTATTGTGCGAGGATTATTAATTTCTTTGCATCCGTTGCTTCTTTAGAACCTCCGCTACTGATTGCCGCACGATAGATATATACGCCGGGACGAAGACGTCCTCCTCTGTTATTCGTCAGATCCCAGGTTACCGTATACGATTTGAACAGTTCGGAGGCTCCGGTTTCCTGATGTTTCCATTGCAGGCGCCCCATCATATCGTATACCATAATACCAACCGTCAACTGGCTTTCCGGACGGTTATGGAACAAGTGGAACTCTACCTGTTCGCGTGCCGGACTCGGTGTTGCCGTCAACTCCAGCAGGTAAGGCTTCAATCCTTCCACTACTTCAAATTCAAAATCGTAGGTAGTAGAATTATTCTGAATATCCCACACTTTAAACTCAGCAGTATGCATACCCGGTGCCAGGGCAGGAAGCAGATACTTCACGATACCTTCTCCATCCGTTCCGGGGATCAGCTCATAATAACTGTTCAGGTTGAAGCTGAGTGACGGATCGCCGTCAACGATCAGCATCATATCATGTCCGATACTGCTACCGGTTATATTCACGCCGCTCTTGTCCCAAAGACGTGCCACAAAGAACGGAGTCGTATTAACGGGACCGCCGCTTACAAATGTAGAATCATTCATATACAAGGAACGTATCTCCGGTCCATCGGAATCGTCTTCCGCATTATCATCCGTACCTCCGACACGATAATTCAGATAAGCCCCCTGTGCTTCCAGGTTATTCGTTTCATCCGAAGCATACAGGTTCATCTTTCCGAATTCATTCGAATAAGAAATATCTTTCGGAACGGTAAAGGTAAAGCTGAATTTTCCAGCACGAACCGAATCGTTTCCGACAAAGAGAATATTTGAATAATCCGTATATTTAAATGTCTTGCCGGTCTTGTTGTTATCCAATGTTTCGTAAGAAACACGGCTATCCAGTACGGTCGGGTTTAGCAAACCGGTAAAGTCTGTAGCAATATTACCATCCGCATTCAGTACTTCGCCTTCCACTGTAATCTTTTGCAATGCCTTAAAAGCGACCGGCTCGTCTGTTACCGGATTACCGTTTATCGTCGTCACTTGCATCCGGTATTCCGGATAAGCCAGTTTCAACGCCGGGTCACCGATCAGGGAGAATCCGAGCTTATACCGGCTTGCACTCAAATCCCGCTTGGTTTGTTTCATTACTTCGCCCAGTGTCAGGCGGCGTCCGTTCTTTTTCTCGAACAAATTCCGGATCAACATCTGATTGATCGTGAAGTTGGGAGAAGAATAAGCCACACGGGTTGTCGTAAACAGACCGATACCGCCACTGACCTTATTCAGGAAAACCTGCTCGCCGGCAGAAGTAACCGGAGCGTCAAAACGACAGAAGTCGCAAGTCGCCGTGATCCAGATAGGCAGACGTTTATAAGTTGATTTCGTAATATCGCTTTCAGTCAGTACCTTTTCATCACTCCAGGAAGTTGTATTACCGTGTCCGGTATAGTTAATCAGCAGTAAACCGTTCTTCAGTTGTTTCTGAATATTCGTTTTCACATCCGGATAAGTAGCCAATCCGGCCGAAACATCTTTTTTATAAGAATCGAAATAAATCTTATTGACAAGGAACTCCGGATGGCTTTCATTGATATATTCGCCCAGCTGGTCAGCCTGACTTGCATGATCTGTCATATAACTGTCAGCACTGTTTCCGTCGTCTGCGACAAAGCAAACATTGTTTTTCCAGGATCCGGTATCTTTATTATCCATATAACTGATCACCTTATCCACCATATTACTCGCCTCTGCCTGCGTCCGGACTGGGAAACGACCGATACCGATATCCAGCCTCATAGAGCTTAATCCTTTGCCATTGTTGCTGTCATCCAAAAATCCGAAATAATCGTCGATCACAAAAGATTCTTCATCCAGCGATTCTTCCGTCTGATAGGTCAGCAGCATATTACTTGTCGTTACATTCTTCCAGCTAGAAGTAATGAAACGGTTATCGAACGCGCCATCTCCGAAAAGAAGCAGATACTTGGGCGCATCGGCCTCCGAAGTCCGACGATCGTAGAACATCTTCATGAAACGACGATAGGCAGTAGCATCCGGCGTACCGCTCGAAAACTCATTATAAATAGCCTCCGGTGCAACCACCTGTACAGTCAGTCCGTCGCGTGTACGGTGAGCCTCAGCCAGCCGTTCTGCCTGCGAAGCCAATCCCGGTTGAGCGATAATGATCATATCTGTCTGCGGTAATGCGTGCAAATCCTGATTTGCCACTTCACCGATCACTTTCGGAGTAGGGAACGTCTGGTTTCTCTGTACCAAAGCAAACTCCCTCAGCGTTCCTGCAGGGATGGAAAAAGTCAATTCGCTCCCGCTCAGTTCCGTTTCCATCCGTTTCGGATTCAACTTATCCGTCACATCGAAAACCAAGGTGTTCGCATTGGCGTTCTGAACCGTAAAACGAGATGCATTGTTAACAGAAGCCAAACTACGAAAGAATGTACAGACACCATAAGGCTGCAACTCCCGCTTCATCTGCAAACGGATAAAATCGAGATGAACATTCTTATCTCCCAGTTTCCCGTATCTTACATTCACTTTTACACTGGAACTTTTATCTCCTTTCCAATCCACTACCTGATAAACCGGACGCGCCATTACATACGTATCGTATTTCCCGTTTGCGTTAGCGATGGTCCGCTCCAACAGTTTTTCTCCGTCTACGCTCATGCTCACGCTACCCGTACCGGTGATCGGCTTAGCGATGAAACGCAAGGTCACCTTGCCGTCATCATTGGTTATACCCGTTATACCGGTAAATGAGAAATCCCTGGAAAGAGTCATATCCATGGCTTCCCCGAAAAGTTCCCGTCCCGAATTATTCACAGAGACCAGGTCTTTTTCATGTAACAGATAATCGTCGAACGTCGTCACCTTCAAAGAGGCACCGGCAGCAGAAGCCACTGATTCCATCTCTTTCGTTGCAGTCGCATCCGTCAGGAAGTAATAGCCGTAATCAGAATAGGGATTATTGGTATGGACAAAACTCTTCGATTCCTGGTCGTACGTCCAGTTGATAACACCGCAACCATAGAACAGGAGATAATCGTCACCACGCCAGACTGGCACGGCAGGCACATCGTCTATATACGGATTCGAGAAATTTTCGTCCAGCATACAACCGCCGTAACCGTGTACGGAAACCTTAGCCGGATCCGAAAATCCCATCCCGCGAAGGTCTGCATATGTCAGTTTATAAATTCCCCGGTCTTCGACCTGTATTTTCACCCATTTCCCGGACGATAAAGCAGAGCTGGCTGCATATTTGCTACCATCCGCCCAGACAGAAGTAAAAAAGCAGATACTTATTATGAATGTATATAATAGTCGTAACATACTTGTTTCAATTGACAATTGACAGTTGACAATTGACAATTATTTGTACCATCTATTAATTATCAATTATCAATTGTTAATTGTCCATTATTTAATATGGAAATCAAGTAGCTTCTGTTCACCGATATACCCTTGCAAATGATCATTGATGCTAACGGGTCCCACACCTGCCGGTGTTCCTGTAAAAATCAAATCACCTATCTTCAAGGTAAAGAAACGGCTCACATAAGCGATAATCCTGTCGACCGGGAAAAGCATATCAGAGGTATTTCCCTCCTGCACTTTCTGACCGTTTATATCCAGATGAAACGGGATACGGTTGATATCCCCCACTCTGTCCAAAGGTACAAACGTTCCGACAACAGCCGAATTATCAAAAGCTTTACTGATCTCCCAGGGTAATCCTTTCGCACGCAGCTCTCTTTGCAGATCACGGGCGGTAAAATCGATACCGACAGTTACTTCATTATAGTAACGATGTGCAAAACGTTCGGCGATATTCTTACCCAGCCGGTCTATCTTTACAACGATCTCCGTTTCATAATGTATTTCCGAAGAAAAATCGGGAATAAAAAACGGTTTTCCATCCTTCAACAGGGAGGAGTCGGATTTCATAAAGATAGTAGGCTCCGATAATTCTAACGAATGATGCAGCTCTTTATTGTGCTCTGCATAATTCATTCCTACTGCTATAATCTTCATTTCAGTGATTAATTGAGTTCAAACGATTAAACATGACTGCCAGATGGGCATACATGGAAGTATTCTGTACCACAATATGTTCCGGGACACGGATACGGAACGGGGTAAAGTTCCACAGCGCTTTGATACCTCCGGCAATAATCTGTTCAGTCACCTCTTGTGCCTTGTCTACAGGCACGGTAATAACACCTATCGTCGCCCCGAACTCTTTCTGTTTGGCAGGGAAGTCATCCAAATGGAAAACCGGAATACCATTCACAACCGTACCTGCTAGTTCCTTGCGGACATCAAAGCCGGCAACAATCTCCAGTCCGTACTGATTCAACCCGGTATCCTGCAACAGAGCTGCTCCCAAACTACCGACACCGAATAAAAAAGCCTTGTGTTGTGCAGTAAAACCCAAAAAATCTTCCAACACATCAACAAGGGCGCAAATATCATAACCTACCCTGGTTTTCCCCGAAATATTTACAAACGAAAGATCTTTCGCCACCTGGCTGGGATCTACATTAATTTCTTTAGCAATCTGGGTAGATGATACAAACGTCTCTCCCTTGCCTTTCATCAGTTTCAGAAAAGCAAGATACCAAGGTAGTCTCCGAAGCGTCGGCTCAGGAATTTTCCAGGCTTGTTTTAATTCATCATTAGCCATTATTCTTATTCATAATTAATGTAGCTTACAAAAGTACAACTTTTTTCTTTCTTAGCTAGTTTACCGGGGATTTTATATAATAAGAAAGCCCGGCAGATAAACTCCGCCGGGCTCTGTTTTTGTCTGTCTTCTCTCTTCACAGAGGTAGAACAGAAGAACTTTATTTCATTACTTTAGTATTAATATCTACCACCTGTTCGCCCTCACGGGGTACTTTGTGTAAGGATGTCCTTACAACACATGGTAAACAATTTAGAATTATTTTGATTATAAATTATTTCTTATTTTACGATTGCTTTAACAGCAGCTTCGCCTTCGACAGCAACTACAACCACACCGGCAGGAGCAGAGATTGTAGCTTCATCAGAAGAAACAACTATGTTAGCAATTGTCTGACCAAGTACGTTGCTGATAGCAACATTCTTACCGGCAGCTCCCTTCACAATGATAGCGCCGTTAGCTGCTACAACCTTGATTGAAGATGTGTTAATGTTTTCGTTAGCAACTGTTTCGTCCGGATCAACCAAGAAACGAGTGGCACCTTCAATGTCGGAACCTAATGTCAGCTGGTTGTTGATCTGGATCAAATAACCGTTAGTTTTGTTACGAATTACATACGTACCATCTTCATCTCCTGATTCAATTACCTGGAATTTGAAGTTGTTCAAACCACCTACAACACCAGTTACTTTATTTGCCTTTTCTGCAACCTTAGTCTGCTTACCGTCGACTACAGTCTGCAAAGTATCAGAGTTGATACCGGCTGCCGCCTTAAAGATCAGACGCGTCTGATACTTGTCGTTACCATTGGCAAATGTATACTTCTGCCAATTGGTTACACGCTTACTATCAGCTGAGTCTTTTGCAAAATACAGGAAGTGACGAGCATTATCCACCTTTTTAGAGATATAGAATGAAGGAACATTCGTATCTGTATCTACTGTATCCAATCTGAATGTCATCTTATCGAACGGATTCAGAATACCGTTTTTATCTTCGTTCATATAAAGAGCTCCGAAACCGTCTTTTTCGTTGAATTCAGTTTCCTGCGGAACAGGATTCAATGTACCATATACTTTTTCTGCAACTAAGAAAGTCTTAACCGGCATATTTGCCATAACTTGATAGTCATAATAATAACCATATACCCATGCACGAACATCTACGTTTTCATCTTCTGCAACTTCACCAGATTGCAACTCCGAACTAACTAACAAGACATTTTGTGAGCGAGGACTCTGGAAATTGTTAGCAGGGGTAGTTGTTGCAAATACAGATACAGAACCATCTACATTGTATTTGATAATGTGTTCAGCTTCTGTTTTTGATAAGTTACCTGTATTCAGATAATATTCATCAGTTTCATCCGGTGCAAACAGTCTTATATTGTAAGAATAGAAAGCAACAGTATCTTTCTTAGTCTGAGCAGTTACAACTCTATCGTTTGCGATATAGATGAAGTCATTCAGGATATAAGATACTTTGTCTTCTTTGGGTGCTGCAGTTTTCTTTACACGAATCAGTTCAAACTGGTCAGCAGTCTTAGAGGTTACAACTCCATTTGCAGCTTTTGTAAAGTCGTATTCACCAGTCTTTTTATCTCTCGGAACGGCAGCATACAATCTATCGTCAGCTTCAGCGGTCTTAGCGAATTCGAAAGTAAACAAGCCTTGTTCGCTTTGGGCAGTTTCGAATGTAGCGAATTTATCTACATTTTCTTTCTTGATCAACTCCACCTGCATACCTCTGATTTCTTTATCTTTCAGAACAAGTTTTCCATTTTCCGTATAAGCCACCTGCAATTTCTGATCACGTGTCAAACCATCAGGAAGCGACGGATAAATTGTATAAACATTTTCACCCAGTTCTTCTTCATCATACAGTACTACCGATACAGACGCTTTTGTCAGACGATTTGTAATCTTAACAGTTTCATAGTTATCGTCATCATCATTATCAGCAACACCTGTAACAACAAACTGATACAACGGATCGTTTTCGTTAGCTCCGTCGTTTACACTTGGCATAGCAGCAAATGTAAAGCTACCATTAGACTCAAGGGTCAGATACTGACCATACTCAGAAACTTCTTCATTGGCAGCTTCTTCTGCACCGCTGACAAACTTGATAGCATAGATAGCCGGAGTTGCATCATTGTTCAACAGTTCTTTCACGTCTGCGATAGTTGTTGAAGGAACAGCTTTTACTTTTACAGCGTTACCGTTAGTTACCAGATAAACAAATTCTTCTGTTGTATCAACATTGTCGTTGTTGGTATTAGGTATTTTACCAATAGTGACTTTTTTGAAATATTCATGTTTGTCATCACCTTTCTTATCCAAACGGGCATTGGCAACAGACAAGCTATATTCGTCATTCTTTGACAACGGGTTGATTTCTGTGATTGTGAAACATGCGTTACCAACGAATACTTCATCCTTTTTGGAGTCCATATTAGCGTTATACTTTTCATTATTCTTAGCCGTTTCAGCATCATAGTAATTCATGTCGCTACCTTTCACAGTAGTCAATGTAAAACCTTTACCATCTTCACGTTTTGTATTCGTGATTGTAGTGAAGTCCTGCGGATCGATAGCCAAGAAAGTCATTTTTTGGAACAATTCCTTTTCGGCCGCGTTATCAATAATGTTATCTTCCAGAATAGCTTTTCCTTCTTCTGTTTTAGCCAATTCTTTCCAAGAATCTCCTGTTGCCAAATAGATACCTGCCGGGATTTCAAAATAGTTACCACTTTGGTCTTCCCAACCGATAGAGTCACCAGTTGCAGCCTGTGCACCAGCCAACTTCACTCTGAAAGCTCTCAAATCCAAGTCTTTGAAGATGTTGTCGATTACCGTTTCACCATCAGGGAATGTGAATTGGAAGCCTTTACCACCTTTCTGGTCGTTCAGTTCATCGACTACATCAACAACTCTATCTTCCATAGTAACAATAAGGAGGCTTGCAGATGTACCGCCACCAACACCAATACCGCCACTTACATCAGTAGTATTACCTTCTTCCACCATGAAATTATTTGCTCCACAACTAGCCGGTTGATAATAAAGGGGATCTTTTTGATTAAAACGCGCACAAATATTATCATAAGTTGCAAAGTAAGTACCTTTATCATCTTTATGATAAGTCGCAGAAGTGTACGAGCCTCCAGCTTCAGTTACAACGGAATACTGTCCCCCCTTGGTACTAATAGTCACAAAGTCCCCTGTATTAGCACTTTGTAAGCTATAATAATATTTAGGAGCATCAGGAGTTCCCATTATATGCTCTTTGATATTCCAAACAGCAGCATCTTCAGCATCATCGTTTCCTGCATCCTTAAGCTCACTAAGTTTTTTTACCGTATAAGTTAATGTACCATTTTGGTCTTTTGTAGCCAAAATAACAAGATCTTGTTCATCAATCTCACCAATTGTACCACCATCACGAAGAAGAATAACATTATCCATCTGTCGAGAATCATCGGCTTTGATTTCAACCAGCTTCAGTGGTTTCCCATTCAGCATAACAGCATCCTGAGCACTAACAAACGACGAACCTGCAACCAGCATACCCGCCATCATAAGCGTAGAAAACTTTTTGTTCATAATCAATAAATTTAATATTAATAATAGTGTATATAAAAGTCCTTCTCGTTTGGCTCGTTTAAACTGCCCAAATACAAATGACGAGTTTAAACGTTCCTTTTTTCTCGTCATCATTTAGGACTTTGTAACTGAAAGTTGTAATTTCGTACTAACTTTGCTATTCAATTGATAAGAAAGCATATAAGCAAGAAAATTTTATTTTGAAAAAGATTGGCAGTTAAAAAGAATCTAGTAACTTTGCTGGCGAGAATAAAGGAACGTTTAAATTAGTCACTCATAATACCGTACATTCCTTATTATTCAAAGTATATACCAATTTACCTCTATTTTATATATCTACAAACATGCATATTTCAATGTACGTGCGTACATTATTATATATTATTTCTCCCCATTGTGGCATCACAACTAATCTATTACATATTATCAACTGTTATTCAACGTCTTATAGATGACGCCGTAATAGAACAATGGCGTCACTCACCACTCTTCAATGCCATTGTTACGGAGCATACGACAATTAAAATCCATCCCCCTTAAAACCAAGATTAAAACATAGGACTATTTAGGGCATTTTTCCTATACTTTATAAGCGTAAGGCATACGTTACATATTTGCAACTAGATATTTACATTTATATAAAGCATACCTTACATTTTAGGAATAATAATATTACAAAAACAAAAGTCAGCAGGAAAAAGATTAAATAGATAGAGCTTTAGGCTTAAAGTTCCGCATAAAAGCTATTAACGATAAAAAGAATAACAACTGGAGGAAAACAAAAAAAGGTGATGCCGGAAATAACCCCGGCATCACCTCTCTATCTATTTATTTTCAAGGAATAAACCTTGTTTATCTTTTAGGTGACTCCATTAATAATGAAAAAACAAAAAGATATTCCTGTTTCTTATCAAATCCGCGCCAGCGTAGCCACGATGAAATCCCAAACTTTCTGTACAGACGGAATATTCACCCGTTCGTCCGGTGAATGCGGATGCTCCAGGTCCGGTCCGATAGAGATCATATCCATGGCAGGATAAGACTCCTGGATGATGCCACATTCCAAACCGGCATGCATTACTTTTACCGACGGCTTCTTTCCAAACAACTCTTCGTATGTCTTCTGCATCACATTCAGGATCGGAGAATTGATATTCGGCTGCCATCCGCCATAAGCACCGCCATATTCTACTTTCGCACCTGCCAGAGAGAAGACACTTTCAAGGCTGGAACATACAGATGCTTTACGGCTCTCGGAAGAACTGCGCACCAATATCTTTATTTCGATCAATTCATTCGACGACCTGACAATCGCCAGGTTGGATGAAGATTCCACCGTGCCGGGGAAATCGTTCAACATGCTGATCACGCCATTCTGACAACCTTCTATCGCATTGATGATATCGTCCTGAATCTCTTCCGGAATCAATGTAGCAGGCAAATCAGTCATATCCGCCACAAAGTCAATCTTATTCTCAATACCGGCATATTCTTCACGGAACATATCCCGATAATCAGCCACCAACTCCCACAAAGCCTCCACATTGTCGCCCGGGATCGTGATCACAGCAAACGCCTCCCGCGGAATCGCATTACGCAACGAACCGCCGTCGATAGAAGACAAGCGTGCCCCGTAATCGCAAACGGCTTCTTTCAGGAAGCGGAACATCAGTTTATTGGCATTGGCACGTCCCAGATGGATATCCACTCCGGAGTGACCGCCTTTCAGCCCTGTCAGACTCAGCTTTACAGCCACATCGCCTTCAGGAATATACGTATCTTCTTTAAACTGGATCGAAATATTCAGGTCCGCACCGCCCGCACAACCGACAAACAGTTCACCTTCTTCTTCCGAGTCGCAGTTGATCAATGTTTCTCCTTTCAGGAAACCGGATTTCAAACCGAAAGCGCCGTCCATTCCTTCTTCTTCGTCAATGGTGAAAAGAGCTTCGATCGGTCCGTGCTGAATAGTCGTATCTGAAAGCACCGCCATCGCCAACGAAGCACCGATACCGTTGTCGGCACCCAATGTCGTTTCGCGGGCTGTTACCCAATCACCGTCTATATAAGCATCAATAGGATCAGTCAGAAAATCGTGTTTTACAGAGGCGTTTTTTTGGGGAACCATATCCAAATGAGACTGCAGGACAACTGTTTTGCGATCTTCCATTCCGGGAGTAGCCGGTTTACGGATCAAAACGTTTCCAATTCCGTCCCGTAGGGTTTCCAATCCCAATCCTTTTCCAAAAGCTTCCACAAAACGAGTTACTGCTTCCATATGTCCGGTAGGACGTGGAATCTGTGTAAGGTCATAGAAATAACCCCAGACATGCTGCGGGGAAAGATTCTTGATTTCTGCTGACATAGTTTCTAAGTTGAAAGTTGGCAAATGACTGCTGACAGATAAAACTGCAACTGCCTGTTGTCAACATGATTAATAATATATTAGTAACAAACTTATTCTATAAAAAGGATAACAAACGGATTTTTTTAACAGTCGGCAGTCTCTATTGTTCTACTGCCAGCTCTTTGCTGTTATCTCTGTTGGTAAGCGGCAAAGCCACAATACCGAACAAACCGCATAACACCGTCCAGACTGTCTGTACTGTATGAACCACAAGGGCAAAAGCGGCAGCATCATTCTCGTTGACACCGAAGCAAACCAATGTAGCGATCACCATAAAATGCCAGGCTCCGATACCTGCCTGTACAGGGACGGCAACCCCGATACTACTCATGGTAAAGGCGATCAGTCCGACCGTTATCCCCAAATCGCGGGTGAAGTCAAAAGCGTAGAACGTGATATAGAAATAACAGAAGTAACCGCCCCATATCATCAGTGTCTGTAAGACGAAACGACCTTTCTGCTTTAAGAGCCAGATGCTCTTCATTCCGTCCCATACATTCAGCAACAACGCCTTTGCTTTCTGAACCAGCGTAAAGTTACTCATATATTTGAAAACAAACCAAATTCCGGCAACTAAAATTACTGCACCTACGTAAATCCATATCGAATCGAACATTTTCTGAAAGCCTTCGAGCAACGCCGGATTGCGTGCAAAGAAACTGATGAAGAAGTCGAAATTGAATATAAAGATCAGCAAAGTGATCGTTCCGACCACGATCGTATCGCTCACACGGTCGATCAGCAGGGTTCCGAACAATTTGGTGAAAGGAATCTTATCGTATTTGGTGATGATTCCGCAACGCCATACTTCCCCGACACGCGGCAATACCATATTCACGGCATAATTACCCAGCACGGCATAAATGATATTACTCATCTTGAAGCGTTCACCCAAAGAGGAGATCAACAACCCCCAACGCAATCCGCGGACCACGTTGGCAAACAAACCGAACAGCAAAGAAACCAGTATTATATCATATCTCACCCCTTCACGGATTACGCGCCATATCTCGCTGACATCCATATTGCTATACAGAAACCACAGCAACAAACAGCCAAAACCTAAGGGTAAAAATATCTTGACAAACGTTTGTAGGATACTCTTAAAATTCATTCTACGTAGGATACTTTAAATTATTTGTTGTATTTTTGTGCACCCGCAAAGATAAGCATTATATTTTAATACAAACATTTTAGATCGAATAACCGGATGAGATTAGTTAAGCCAAAGAAAGCATTAGGACAGCACTTCCTGAAGGATTTACAGATCGCACAGCGTATTTCAGACACGTTGTCGGACTACAAAGATTTACCGGTTTTAGAGATCGGTCCGGGTATGGGCGTGCTTACCCAGTATCTGCTGACGGCGGGTCACGACCTGACAGTTGTGGAACTGGATATGGAGTCAGTCGATTACCTGGAACAGAACTTTCCGGCACTCGAAGGACGTATCCTCGCTGAAGATTTCCTCAGGTTGGACCTGGCGAAACTTTTCCCCGGCCAGTTCTGCGTGATCGGAAATTATCCTTATAATATATCCAGTCAGATATTCTTTAAAGTACTCGATTATAAAGAGCATGTCCCGTGTTGTTCCGGAATGATCCAGAAAGAGGTCGCTGAACGTCTGGCAGCCGGACCGGGAAGCAAAACATATGGTATCCTGAGTGTCCTGCTGCAAGCCTGGTACACGGTGGAATATCTTTTTACTGTCAGTGAACAAGTTTTCGATCCGCCCCCAAAAGTGAAAAGCGCGGTTATCCGGATGGTCCGGAACGACCGGAAAGAACTGGGATGCGACGAAAAGCTATTCAAGACAGTGGTAAAAACGTCTTTCAATCAACGCCGCAAAACCCTACGCAATTCAATGAAGCCTTTGCTGGGCAAAGACTGCCCGGACTATGCGCTTCCTATCTTCGACAAACGCCCCGAACAGCTTTCGGTGGAACAGTTCGTCGAACTCACATTGATCGCAGACCATCATCTGAAACAAACAGGAATGATACAGAAAGAATAACAATATAAACAGCAACGTATAATTATATGAAGTCAATAGGAAAAATACTCCGTTCGCTCTTTCCAGCTAACAACTACGGTTGGATGACTCTTTTGTTTTTCCTGCTCCTTCTACCTAATTTCGTTGTTATGTTCAAGTCTAGCGATCTAGCTGGAGATTTTGTTAAACAGGCAGCTTACATGTTCTTCTCTTGCCTGATCCTATTGGTCCCGGCGCTTTTCTTCAAAGTCCGGTTCTACTTTCTTTTCCAAAGTCTTTTTCTATTGATGAGTCCTATCGAAATAGGACACATCCTATTCAGTCGAATGCCTGTCACTATCGGACTAATGTCAGCCATTCTAAATACGAACCAACAAGAGGCGTTTGAGTTAATTTACTCGATGAAAGGGTATGTGATACTCTTTCTATTGATCCTTTTGGTATTTTATGGGATTTTATTTACTCAAATTGAAAATAAACCGCTGTTCACACGACGAGGGAAGATATGGATGTGTTGTTTGTACATTTTTTTCAACCTCGCGCTATGGACTGCCATGTGGAAAATTTCCGATGACACGAACGGAACAGCTTTTCGAATACAGGCGGCAACCAACAATTTTTATTCAAAATATACCAAGACCTACCCTTGCAACTTAATAGCTGTCTTCATCGAGACCCTAGCCACCGAACAAGAGACAGAACAGATGCAAGAAAAACTAAAAGACTTCAGGTTCCATGCACAACGCCAAAAGACGATCCAAGAGAAAGAAATATATGTATTGATCATTGGCGAATCGTGCCGATACGGAAACTTTTCTGTAAACGGGTACGAACGTCCCACGTCCCCTTTACTGGAGAAAGAAAAGGATTTGATATCGTACAGCAAGGCGTTAACAACATCCAATGTAACCCACTTGGCTATACCCCAAATACTAACAAGAGCCACTCCACATGATCCGGATCGAGCGCATAAGGAAAAAGCATTGCCTGACCTTTTCATCGAATGCGGATTCCATACGGCCTGGATTGCCAGCCAGTATGCGAGCAACCGTTTTGTCAAACGCATCACAAAAGGAATGGATTATAGCTTCTTTTCCACAACCGATTTTGACTCCGCCGATAATTACGATGGTAAACTATTGCCTCACATTGATTCAGTTTTGAATATGAATAATCAGAAGCAATTAATCATAGTCCATACATTAGGTAGTCATTTTCGCTATAATGCTCGTTATCCGAAGTCATTCGAACGTTTTACGCCCTCTCTCCAGGATAATACCGGATACGATGTAATCAATCCGGACAACAAAGAGGTACTTGTCAACAGTTACGACAACAGTATCTGTTATACTGATTATGTGCTGGATGAAATCATCCGGAAGGTAGATGCCCAAGACGCCATCAGTGCAGTGGTATTCATCTCCGACCATGCAGAAAACCTATATGACGACGAACGCCATATGACTATGCATGGAAATGTAGAACCAACCATATACGAATTGCATATTCCGCTATTTATATGGACGTCAAGTGCCTATCGGAAAATTCATCCAAACAAAACAGAAACCATAAACAATCATAAAGAGAAAAAAGTCAGCACATCCAACCTATTTCATTCCTTTCTCGACCTAGCAAGCATATCTTATCCGGAAGAGAAAAAGGAAAAAAGTTTTGCATCGACAGAATTCAGAGAAGATAGTGTATGGTATATATTAACTACGGACGAACGTATCATAAACAAAAGTGACCTATGGTTGAAATGACGAAAGACTATATCGAGAACCTGAAAAATATCATCGCCGACAAAGACGATGCCAAGGCTCAGGCATTGCTTCACGATCTATATCCGGCAGATATCGCCGAATTATACCAGGAGCTGAACCTGCGGGAAGCTATCTATCTGTATTTGCTCATGGATGGCGACAAGGCTGCCGATGTCCTGATGGAACTGGATGAAGAAGATCGTCACAAGTTACTGAAAGAATTACCCAACGAGCTGATCGCCAAACGCTTCGTCGACAATATGGAAACCGACGACGCGGTAGACCTGATGCGTGAGTTGGATGAAGATACGCAGGAAGAGATTCTTTCGCATATCGAAGACGTGGAGCAGGCGGGCGATATCGTCGACCTGTTAAAGTACGACGAGGACACTGCCGGTGGTTTGATGGGTACGGAGATGATCGTGGTCAACGAGAACTGGAGTATGCCGCAGTGTATCGACGAAATGCGTAAGCAGGCGGAAGATATGGACGAAATCTATTATGTATATGTAATAGATGACGACGAACGCCTGAAAGGTGTTCTTCCCTTGCAGCGTCTGATCACCAATCCGTCTGTTTCGAAGATCAAGCATGTCATGAAGAAGGAGCCTATCTCCGTCCGCGACAGTGACAGTATCGAAGAGGTGGCTGAAACGATCGAGAAGTACGACCTTGTGGCGCTGCCGGTTGTCGACAGTATCGGACGTCTGGTCGGTCGTATCACGATTGACGACGTAATGGACGAAGTACGCGAACAGCACGAACGTGACTACCAGTTGGCTTCCGGTATCTCGCAGGACGTGGAGACTTCGGATAATGTATTTACCCAGACGGCGGCACGTCTTCCCTGGTTGCTGATCGGTATGATCGGAGGACTGGCCAACTCGGTCATTCTAGGCGGTTTCGAAGGAAATCTGGCAAGTAATCCCAAGATGGCGCTGTTCATTCCGCTGATTGGCGGGACGGGGGGTAATGTCGGAATACAATCTTCGGCTATCGTCGTACAGGGGTTGGCTAATAACTCTCTGAAACAGGATAATATTATTCCGCAGATATTAAAGGAAGGGGTCGTTTCGCTGATCAATGCCAGTATTATCAGCCTGGTCGTATTCGTATACAATTTCTTTATGCTGGGCGACAAAGGGATTACGGCTTCCGTTTCCCTCAGCTTGTTTGCAGTCGTCATGTTCGCCAGCGTTTTCGGCACGCTTGTCCCAATGACGCTCGATCGCCTGAAGATCGATCCGGCATTGGCTACAGGGCCTTTCATCACAATTACCAACGACATTATCGGAATGATGATTTATATGTTCATATCTTCGGCGTTGACGTAATAGGGAAATCAATCATCAGACTATGTTAAATTAATATGTTGTAGAACATATTTCATGTAGAACTGTTATCTTTGCAGTGAATAATAAAACAGCGAAGAAATATGCTAAAACAAGCATTTTACATTCTGTTCTTCTATTTTACCGGAGAATTTATCAGTTCTTTCATTGATGGCTTTATCCCGGGGAGCGTCATCGGTATGATATTGTTATTCCTGGCATTGGTATTCAAATGGGTCAAGCCAGCGAATGTAAAGAAGCTATCGACGATCCTGACTGAGAACATGGGGCTGTTCTTCCTTCCTGCCGGTGTCGGACTTATGAGTTCTCTCGGCATTATCTCACAATATTGGGCAGTAATCGTTACGGCATCCGTGGTCAGCACCATCCTGGTCATCGCCAGCGTCGCCCTTATCCAACAAAAACTCGGCAAGGAGGGCGAAAGCAATGAATAGTCTGGCACACTCCGAAGTATTTGCACTTACTCTAGTGATCGGTACTTACCTGGCAGCACTTGCATTATATAAAAAGACGCGTATCAGCCTGCTGAACCCGTTGCTGACTTCCATATTCGTTATCATTCTCGTTTTAAAGACAATGGGGATAGAGTACGAATCTTTCCAAAAAGGAAGCCATCTGATCCATTTCATGCTGGGTCCTTCGGTCGTAGCATTGGGATTTGTCCTCTATGACCAGATACAATATCTGAAAGGGAATGTGATTTCCATCCTTACTTCCGTATTTGTCGGAGCCATTATAGGCATCGTCAGCGTTATCGTGATCGGCGACCTGATGGGAGCCGACCAGGCATTGATCGCCTCGCTTCAACCGAAATCGGTAACAACTCCTATCGCCATGGGGATTGCGGAAAAGGCCGGCGGAATACCTTCGCTGACTGCTGTGATTGTCGTAGCCGTAGGTATATTCGGCAGTATTGTCGGACCGTTTGTCATGAAAGTACTCGGCATAGAAAGCCGGATTGCCAAGGGATTAGCCCTCGGAGCCTCTTCACACGGACTGGGCACTTCCGTTGCCATTCAGATCGGAGCTATCGAAGGCGCTTTGAGCGGATTAGCGATCGGACTGATGGGGATCATGACCGCTATTCTGGTTCCGGTAATCAGTTTTATCATTTCCCTGTTTTAGATCAATTCTTTCTCCTAGGGCTGCTGTAAATCATATTAGACTGATTTGCAACCCATTTCTAAAGAAAAAAGATAGGCATGTATTGGTTCTTTAAGAGGAAAACACTACTTTTGTACCCGAAAATGACCGGAGACAATTCAAAAAAACATTATAAATAAAAATATTCGTATGATTAATTCACAAGACATTAAAAAAGGAACTTGTATTCGTTTGGATGGCAAACTGTATTTCTGTGTTGACTTCCTTCACGTAAAACCGGGAAAAGGAAACACAATTATGCGTACTACATTGAAAGACGTAGTAAAAGGAGGCCAGATCGAACGTCGCTTCAATATCGGTGAAAAACTGGAAGATGTACGCGTAGAACGTCGTCCTTATCAATATACTTATGCAGAAGGCGAACACTACCACTTTATGAATCAGGAAACATTCGAAGATGTTATTATCGACAAAGAACTGATCAACGGCGTCGATTATATGATCGAAGGACAGATCGTTGAAGTTGTTTCCGATGCATCTACTGAAACTGTTCTTTTCGCCGATATGCCTACAAAAGTTCAGTTAAAGATCACTTATACTGAACCGGGTGTAAAAGGCGATACAGCTACTAACACATTGAAACCGGCCACAGTTGAATCAGGAGCAGAAGTTCGTGTTCCGTTGTTTATCAACGAAGGCGAAATCATCGAAATCAACACGACAGACGGTTCTTATGTAGGACGTATCCGCGAATGATACTATTACTGTAAGGGCGGTTCGCGAACCGCCCCTACCAAAACACATACAACTATGAAAATAAAAGAATGGGCAGAAGAAGACCGCCCGCGCGAAAAGATGTTACTCAAAGGCGTTGCCTCTCTCAGTGAAGCCGAACTCCTGGCTATCCTGATCGGTTCGGGCAATAGTAATGAAACAGCCGTACAACTTTCACAACGTATCCTCAACACTGTAGACAACAATCTGAATGCATTGGCAAAACTGACTATCCAGGAGCTTATTTCCGGCTTCAGAGGTATCGGTGAAGCGAAAGCCATTACGATTTGCGCCGCCCTCGAAATAGGCAAACGCCGTAATCTGGCCGACCCGATCCTCCGCCAGTCCATCCGGAGCAGCCACGACGCTTACTCCCTGTTCCACCCCTTGCTCTGCGACCTGCCTCACGAAGAGCTGTGGATCGCCCTGACCAACCGTGCAGGAAAAGTTCTGAGCAAAGTCCGGATCAGCCAGGGAGGAACCGGAGAGACCTCTGCCGACCTGCGTATCATCCTGAAAACAGCCATCAACGCACTGGCAGCAGGTATTATTCTCTGCCACAATCATCCTTCCGGAAATACCCGTCCGAGTTCACAGGACGACTCCCTCACCAAACGTCTGTATAAAGCTGCCGAATTGCTGGAAATTAATCTACTCGACCACATAATCCTCTCCGACGGGAGCTACTTCAGTTATGCAGACGAAGGACGACTTTAAAGAATTGAAAATTGAGAATTGAGAATTGAAAATTAAAGGGATAGGTGGGTAAACTATATACTAGGGTTAAATGTTTATCAGATAATTATCAATTTTCAATTTTCAATTCTCAATTATTTATTAAGTTTGCATTCAAATTAAAAAAAGATGAACAACGAATTCCTCCAAACAGAAGAAGCGATTGTCGCCATGCTGAAAACAGTATACGATCCGGAAATACCGGTCAACGTATTCGATCTCGGCTTGATATATAAAGTAGACGTAGACGACGAAAAGAACGTCCGTATAGATATGACCCTGACTGCCCCGAATTGTCCGGCAGCCGATTTCATCCTGGAAGATGTACGCATGAAAGTGGAATCGGTAGACGGTGTGAACAACGTGGAAGTCAACCTCGTATTCGAACCGGAGTGGGATAAAGACATGATGTCGGAAGAGGCAAAACTGGAACTCGGTTTCTTATGAATTCATTCCGGAAGAAGATATTTTTTGCATCGGACGCTCACCTGGGCGCCCGATTTCATAAAGACCCGCTGGCCATTGAGAAAAAGCTGGTGCGTTGGCTCGACAGCATCAAAGACGAGGCAACGGCAATCTATTTTCTGGGGGATATGTTCGACTACTGGTACGAATACAAATATGTCGTACCTAAAGGATTCATCCGTTTTCTCGGTAAACTGGCAGAACTGTCGGACAGCGGGGTAGAAATTCATATTTTCATCGGAAACCACGATATCTGGATGTTCGATTACCTGCCGAATGAGATCGGTGCAATTATTCATCGCGACGTACTGATTACCGATTTGCTGGGTAAACGTTTCTTCCTCGGTCACGGTGACGAAGTGGATTACCGCAGCAAGGCTTTCCGTTTTATCCGTGCCCTTTTCCGCAATAAATTCTGCCAATGGCTGTATGCCGGCATCCATCCCCGCTGGACTTTCGGCTTTGCATTAGGCTGGTCGCTGAGCAGCCGCAAAAAAGGATTGGAAAAGCACAAGACAAGTGAGGCAGCCGATTATCAGGGAGAAGACTGCGAATATATGGTTCTCTTTGCCAAAGAATATCTGAAAACACATCCTGATATCAACTTCTTTATTTTCGGCCATCGCCATATCATGCTCGACCTGATGCTCTCCCGCACTTCCCGCCTGCTGATAGCCGGTGACTGGATGAGACTGTTCTCGTACATTGTATGGGATGGAGAAAGCCTGTTCCTTGAACAGTTCGAAGTGGAATAAATGTTTCATACGATCATAAAAAAACTGCTCCAACCGGTGTCGGAGCAGTCTAAACACTAATCCTGTGTTTTGTAAGCTGTGAGGATTAGTACTTCAATTATTCACGGCTGCAATTTACACAGTTTTCTTCAGATATTCCTCACTCGAAAGCAATTTATTTACTTCCTTTGAGTGAAGACACATAAAAATCCCGTACCAGCAAGCCTATAACGCATAAATAAAAAAGAGTTACCGGAACACCCAGATAACGGATCAGAGGCTCATTCAACGAGGTACAGAGTGCATATGAAAAGAAAGAGATCAGAGGTACTCCCAAAGCATTATAGAACTTAGAAGGGAAATACATGATATAAACAATAGCCAGCAGGTCACCGGCATACATATATCGCTCGTGCATTCCCGGCAATATGAAAGGAAAGATCACCGCTGAAAGAAGAGCCAGGCGAACCAGATAATCATCCGTTAACTCCGTCTTGTATTTTTTAGCCAGCAATCCGCCCGTCAAAAGAGCAAATAAGAATGTAAAGAGGATACCACCCCATTTTACCGGCTCATAATAATCGTTACTGATCCACATATACAAATTCGGGAATTGTAACGACAATTCCTCATAGTGACCGGACTGAGCAACGAAAACAGACAACAGTTCAGTCAACGGACGACCTGCACAATACGCAGGCAATAATGAAATCAGATAAACAGCAGGCACCAGCAGAAAATAGTACCATTTGATCCTGTTTCTCAGCAACAGTACAAAATAAAACGGGAAAAGCAGTACAGCCTGCAGCTTAAAGGAAAATGAAATCCCTAAAAACAGGATAGAAAGAAAAGAACGTTTCTTTAACGCAAAATAAATACTGCCGATCAGAAATGAGACATATATCGAATCGCATTGCCCCCAATAAGAACTATTGATCAGTACAGTCGGCAATAGCGGAACGACCGCCAAAGCACACCATCTCACCCAGTTTTCCCTATATTTCTGACAGGCAATCCCACCTATAAACCAGGCTGCGACATATTCAAAACAAATCGACAACAACTTGATCGGAATAAGCGGCTCCACTCCCAGTTTGGCAATTCCCAGCAAGAAATATAAATAAGCCGGTGAATAGTTCGCAAACTCAAAACGGAACGCCTGCCAATAACCATGCGACCGGATAAACTCGACCCAGGGCTTCAGAAAGAAGGTATAATCACCCGGCTCGGGTATAAAGGGAATCATTAGCAGCTTGATCACCAATCCCATAGCGATCAACAGCGCAAGGAACTTTTTGTTTCTGAACAGAGATTGTAAAACAGGCAGGATCTTCAACATAGTATTTATTTTACAAAAAGACCGGAGGATAGTTATACACTATTCCTTCGGTCTTCTGATTAATATCCGGGTATCTGTTTATTTACCTAATATATCCATCGTATCGGAAGCAATCATATATTCTTCGTCAGTCGGCACAACGATAATTGTCACCTTACTGTCCGGAGTACTGATCACCATCTCTTCACCACGCATACCGTCGTTCTTCTGAACGTCGATCTTCATGCCCATGTATTCCATGTTTTCACATACAACACGACGGGTAGCCCACTGGTTTTCACCTACACCACCGGTCCATACAAGAATATCGCAACCACCCATAGCAGCTGCATAGGCACCGATATATTTCTTGATACGATAGTTGTAAATGTTCAATGCCATGATAGCACGCTTGTCGCCTTCAGCTACAGCAGCTTCGATCTCACGCATATCGGAAGAGATACCGGAAAGACCCAAAACACCACTTTGCTTATTGATCAGGTCAGACAAACCTTTTGCATCCAGTTTTTCCTTATCCATGATAAAAGAAAGAGCCCCTGCATCTACGTCACCGCAACGAGTTCCCATCAACAGACCTTCAACCGGAGTCAATCCCATAGAAGTATCTACGCTCTTACCGTTCTTTACAGCAGCGATTGAACCGCCGTTACCCACGTGAGCCGTGATGATCTTTTGTTCTTCATAAGGAACACCCAAAATTTCACACGCACGTTTTGAAACGTAACGGTGGCTGGTTCCGTGGAAGCCATAACGACGGATACCGTATTTCTTATACAGAGAATAAGGCAAACCATACATATAAGCATAATCAGGCATTGTCTGATGGAAAGCTGTATCGAATACACCTACCTGACGGATTCCCGGGATCAATGCGCTCATGGCACGGATACCTTTCAGGTTTGGCGGGTTATGAAGCGGTGCCAGGTCGATGCACTCAACCATTTTACCGATCACTTCCGGAGTAATTTCCACACTACTGCTGAATGCTTCACCACCGTGTACCACACGATGACCTACAGCATCGATTTCGTTAAACGACTTGATACAGCCGTATTGATCGTCAGTCAGCACGCTCAGGATAAACTCGATAGCCGCATTGTGCTCAGGCATATCCTTTTCCAGAATCACTTTCTTGCCGTCCGGCTGAGTGAATTTCAGGAAAGAACCCGGCAAGCCCAGCTTTTCTACGCCACCCTGTGCCAGTACTTCGTGTTTGTTCATATCAAACAACTTGTACTTGACAGACGAACTTCCGCAATTTAATACTAATATCTTCATATCTTTCTTGTTGTGTCTTTTTTTACTTTTTAGCAGCCTTTAAGCCGATAGACTGATTGCTGGCGATGGCAACCATCTTATAGATATCATCAACTGAACAACCGCGTGACAGGTCATTGACAGGAGCAGCCATACCCTGAAGAATCGGACCAACAGCTTCTGCATCACCCAGGCGCTGAACCAGTTTATAAGCGATATTACCTACTTCCAGTGTCGGGAATACCAATACGTTAGCCTTACCGGCAACTTCGCTGCCCGGAGCTTTCAATGAAGCAACCGATTCTACGAGTGCAGCATCAGACTGTAATTCACCGTCGATCTTCAGTTCAGGAGCCATTTCTTTTGCCAGACGAGTAGCTTCCACCACTTTGTCGACCATTTCGTGAGATGCACTACCTTTAGTAGAGAAGCTCAACATCGCAACACGCGGTTCAACACCTACGATATCACGAGCCGTTGCAGCTGTAGCTACAGCAATACTAGCCAATTCAGGAGCTGTCGGGTTCGGCATTACAGCACAGTCGGCAAAGACCAAAAGACCTTCTTTACCATATTCCGGTTTCTTTGTAAACATAAGGAAAGCACCGGATACACAACTCATGCCTGGAGCAGTCTTAATAATCTGCAAAGCAGGACGAAGCACGTTACCGGTTGTATTCTGAGCACCTGCGATTTCACCATCAGCATCACCAGCCTTGATCATCAGGCAGGCAAGGAATAAAGGATCTTCTACCAAAACGGCAGCCTTTTCGGGAGTCATACCTTTTTTCTGGCGTAACTGGAAAAGCAGGTCGGCGTAAGCGGCTTTCTTTTCGTGATCTTTAGGGTCAACAATAGTAGCCTGTCCGATGTGGTTCAGACCGAAGTTTGCTGCCAGAGAAGAAATCTCTGCCGGATTTCCGATCAAAATGATGTCAGCAACTCCATCGGCCAATAAACGGTCGGCGGCTTTCAGTGTTCTTTCTTCTGTTCCTTCAGGAAGAACGATGCGCTGCTTGTCAGCTTTAGCGCGTGCAATAATCTCTTGCATTAAGTCCATAGCGGAAGATATTTTTATAGAATTTAGTAATTGCTACTGTTTGCGGGTACAAAAGTAGGCAAAATGCAACATAGAGTTTGCAAAAAGCGCAAAAGATTTGCATCCGGAGCTGTCACTTTCAGAAGATTTAACAGTAATTCACGACTTCACGGTCACCGGACAAGATTTGCTGCAGGTCTTCGGCTGAAATATTAATTTCCAGTTTACCATTATGAGCCACAGATATTTTGCCACGTTCTTCCGAAACAATAATTATCAACGCATCCGTCTCAAGCGACATTCCTAATGCCGAACGATGCCGCAAACCGAGATCTTTTGGCAAATTGGCGTTTTGGGCAACGGGCAAAATACAGCCTGCAGCCTTGATGCGCCCGTCGGCAATGATCATGGCCCCGTCATGCAAAGGACTATTTTTAAAGAAGATATTTTCAATCAGCCGGGCATTCACATCGGCATTAAACATCTCTCCTGTATGTTCAAACACGGTCAAATCCACCTCCTGCTGTATAACGATCAGGGCACCGGTCTTTTTACGTGCCATATTCATACAGGCCAGTACTACCGGAGCGACAAACTTTCCTTCATTCTCTTTATCCGATCCTCTCTTGGAAAACAGATTTCCCAAAAATTTCCATCCCCTGTGAGAACCGAGAGCCATCAGGAAACGCCGGATCTCATCCTGAAACAAAATCACCAGCACGACAAAACCGACACTGATAAACTTATCCAGTATGGCACCCATCAAACGCATTTCCAACACCTGGGATACCAAAATCCATACAATAATAAAAGAAACGACCCCACTAAAGATAGCCATTGTTCCCGAACTCTTCATCAGCTTATAAGTCTGATAGAGGAAAAAGGCTACCAGCAATACATCAATCAGGTCTTTTACGCCAAAATGCATCCACATAATATTACGAATTAACAATTGACAATTGACAATTGACAATTGACAGTTTTAGAGACTAGCTTGACGGCTTCGACAGCTGCTTTTACATCGTGAACACGGAGAATATCCGCACCGTTCAGCAAAGCATATGTATTTAATACGGTAGTACCATTCAGGCTATCCGCCGGTGTACCGCCCAAGAATTTATAGATCATGCTTTTGCGGGATATACCGACCAAAAGGGGAAGTCCGAATGCTTCAAACTCTTTCAAATGTCCCATCAGCTGATAATTCTGACTGACCGTTTTACTGAATCCGAAACCGGGATCAAGAATGACATCGCTTACTCCCAACAAATGTAGTTCACGGACTTTCGCGGCAAAATACAACATGATTTCTTCCATCATATCCGCATAATCCGTATGCTGTTGCATCGTCTGGGGAGTTCCGCGCATATGCATCATGATATAAGGTACTTTCAGTTCTGCCACCGCAGCAAACATTCCGGGATCCAGTTCACCGCCGGATATATCATTGATGATAGCTGCCCCGTACTCTTCCACACACCTGCGGGCAACACCGGCACGGAAAGTATCCACCGAAACGATTGCCTCCGGATAATGTGCATTCAATATCTTCAAAGCAAAAGCCAGTCGTTCCATTTCCTCTTCCGGCGAGACTTCAGCCGCATCCGGACGGGATGAATAACCGCCGATATCGATGATCTGCGCACCTTCGGATAAGATTGCCTGTATCCGTTCTTCAATGGCTGCCTCCGTTTGTTTCCGGCTATCGGCATAAAAAGAATCAGGGGTAACATTCAAAATCCCCATCACTACCGGAGTAGACAGAGACATCAGTGTTCCCTTTATATTGAGCACTTTATCAAACATTTTACTTTATATTTCCAGCAAAGATACACGATTCTCACTTAAATATTCATTCTTCATTCCTCATTCTTTATTTAATTACTACTTTTGCTCACCAATAATCACCAAACGAAAAAAAGCTATGGGTATTTCAGAACTGTACGAATTATTTATACACCATCCGCAAATAACGACAGACAGCCGTAATTGTCCGCGCGGCTCGATCTTCTTCGCTTTAAAAGGAGACCGTTTCGACGGCAACCAATATGCAGCCAAAGCACTCGACACGGGCTGCGCTTATGCTGTCATCGATAATCCGGATTATGTCACAGGAGAGCGTACCATTCTGGTAAACGATGTATTAAAAGCTTTACAGCAACTAGCTCACCGCCATCGCAAGGTATTGGGTATTCCGATTATCGGGATCACCGGGACGAACGGAAAAACAACGACTAAGGAATTACTGGCCGCTGTCCTGTCCACCAAATTCAACCTGTTATATACAGAAGGCAATCTGAACAACCACATCGGTGTTCCTCTGACCCTGCTCCGGCTGACGCACGATCATGAAATGGCCGTTATCGAAATGGGCGCCAGCCATCCGGGAGATATCAAGGAGTTGGTGGAGATCGCAATGCCTAATTACGGTATCATCACCAATGTAGGCCGCGCCCATCTGGAAGGCTTCGGCTCCTTTGAGGGAGTTGTAAAGACCAAAGGAGAGCTTTACGATTATATCCGTCGCACAAAAGGGAAAATATTCATTCGGAAAGAGAATAAGGACTTACAGGGAATAGCTAAAGGGATCGAACAGATCACATACGGTTCCGACGATACATCATTTGCTTCGGGACATGTGGTCAGCTGCAATCCGTTCCTTACTTTCGACTGGAAGCAGCAAGGGAAAATCCATACGGTAGATACGCATCTGATAGGCGCGTATAATTTAGATAATGTGTTGGCTACCGTTGCCGTAGGTCGTTATTTCAAGATCCCGGCAGAACGCATCAGCCGTGCCATCGCAGCATACGAACCGACCAACAACCGTTCGCAGCTGAAAAAGACAGCCAACAACACATTGCTTATCGATGCTTACAACGCAAATCCCAGCAGCATGAAAGTCGCTCTGGAGAACTTTGCCTCCATGCCGGTATCACCCAAAGCCGTGATCCTGGGAGATATGCGTGAACTGGGACCGACCAGCGACGAATTGCATGCTGAAGTCATTGCAGAAATTAAAGAAGGAAAATTCGATCAGGTATTTTTGTGCGGAGAGCATTTTCAGAAAGTAGGAAAAGATTTTACGACATACGCCACCACTGAAGATTTACTAAATGCATTAAAAAGCAACCCTTTGAAAGGATATCATATCCTTATAAAAGGCTCTCACGGAATGGCATTGGAAAAGACAGTGGAAATTTTATAAACAAAAAGCTCAAACACAAAGAAATCCCCGAAAGTTCGAAACCTCCGGGGATTTTTTTGTGTCTGCTTTCTACCTTCGCAGGAATACTGGCAGATGAACTTTATTTTATTACTTTAGTATTAAACTGTCACTTGTTCACCCTCACGGGATACTTGATCGATGGTCGCGTGACAGATTTATTTGATTATAATTTTCTTATTTTACGATAGCTTTAACAGCAACTTCACCTTCAACAGCCACTACAACAATACCTGCCGGAGCAGCAATTGTAGCTTCGCTAGAAGAAACAACCGTGTTAGCGATTTGCTGACCAAGTACGTTAGTAATTACGACGTTCTTGCCTTCAGCACCTTTAACGATTACAGCGCCATTAATAGCAACTACTGATACTTCAGAAGCTGAAATTTCGTCATTTGCAGTCGGAGTACGAGTTTCATCCTCGTTGATACCGAATACATCACCTCTTTCGAAAGTAGGAACAACAACTACTGTACCGTTGATCCACTTCAGGTAACCTTCGTTAGATACTTCGTCATCAGTTTCCAAATCACCTTCTTTGTAATTCTTGATCTGAGTCTGGATCTTGAATGTTTTGTCGTTTTCGTTTGCTGGATTTACATAACGGAATGCAAACTTGGCGATATTGAAGTCAGGAGTATCTAATTCTAATTTAACAGAATCACCGTTGTTACGAATGATATATAATGTATCATTGATATGGATACCATCTACGAATGCCAATTTAGCAAGGTTTTCACCAGCTTCACCTTCATTGATGTACGGATTGTTATGTAGATGAGATGCACCATATACATTAGCAGAATCAATCACGTTGATCAGATAACGAGCCGTTACCATACGGTCTGTTTTCGGGTGTCCAGGAACTGTACAAGTATCAGGATCATGAACGTCAGCATTTACAGCCAACAGATACTGCCAGCAAGTATTCGGATTTTCTTTTGTACCACGGTTGATATAAGCTGTATCGACAAACAGAGCCGGGTTAATCTTTCCATACTGATTTACATTATCAATATTCAAGAAGCTTGCGCTATCTTTCAGAATATTAGTAGCATCCTTATCCTGTTTTTCATACAATACCTGAGATTCGTTGTCTGCACGGAAGATACTTACAACTTCACCGAAGCCATTAGCTACTTTATGATATTCAGGAGCATCCAAATTTACAATCTTGAACAAGTCGTTAGAGTTGATCTGTTCCCAAGTAGCTTCCACCTGTACCTGACCTTGTTTTGTAGTTGTTGCACCAAACAATTTCTTAGTAAGATCTAATCCGTAATAAGCATATCCTTTTTTATGGTCTTTTTCATCAACCCAAACTCTTCCTTCAATACCAATGATATTAAACAAACCATCTGCTTTTTTCTTCAAAACAAATGCATAATTTGCAATATCTTTTGCATCTTCCAGATCCTTAACATTCTTATCGCAGATCATAGCATCTTCATCCAGTGATAAACTTCCATCCATATCATCATAAGTCAAGAATTCTCTGTTACCAGCGTTCTGGAATGCATAAGTCGGGATAAACAAAGTATCAGTAACTGATACAAAACCCTTCTTCTTCTTACTGTATTCGTAAGATGCATTGACAACGATAGCAGTATCACCTGTAGCAACTACTTTCCAGTTTGCACCGTCATTCTTTTCCTTAGTCAAACCTAGCAAGTGCTTACCTGCATGGTTTTCAGTCACATAGAAATCAGTTTCTTCTGTTGAAGCAACCGCTAGCTTATACTGAGTATCTTTGATTTCTGTTTCCTTATAATTAACATAGAAATCAGCAACAGTCAGTTTCGGATCAACAGCATTGATGATGAATGTATCACGTTCACCATAACTGAATGTAGAAGCTGTTTTATATGTTACAGCATACATATTCTTAGCAGCATCGATTACATTCATATACAGAACATCAAAATCTACTTCTTCACTTTCACGGTTAATGAAAATAAACTCAGTTTCAGTAGTTGCTTTAGGCAATGAAACAACCCACTGTCCTTCCGGTTTAGCCTGCAAATATCTTGCTGCTTCAACCAACTCAGCGGAAGCACCGTCATTGTCCAAACCTAACACTTTACCATTTTTAGCTTTCAGTTTTTTATCGTTTGTCACAAAAGTCATTGTTACATAACGATCCAGGAACGGATTGTTCTTTTCGTCGTAAACATTTACGCGCGTATCTGATGCGAATACATAGCTCAAGTTAGCGTCATCTTTATTAGAAACAAGTGTCAGATACTGTTCATCAATGGCATTACCGTCTTTAGTTGCAACAGCAGATAAATATTGATTACCAACTTTAACATAAAAGATTACTTTAGAAGAAGGAATACCCCATACTTCAACTTTTTCTGCGTTATCTTTTTTATCTGTTGTAGCTAGCTTATCATACAATGTTCCGTCAATTCTCCAAGTTCCGTCAATAGTCAGATATTTGCCGTCAACCTTTAAATAGCCATCGTCAGTCAGCGTAAGTAATTTGCCGTCAAAAATGTCTCCTTTTGTAATTGCATGATCATTAGCTACTAAATCCAGCATAAAGCCGTTACCTAACATGGCGTTTAAGCCATCAGCATCCCATTTTGTAGCAACCAAACTTCCATCCAAATCAATAACCAAGTCTTTATTTTCATTGTCTAAAGAAGCATCACCCACAACTAAGTTTACACCGCCTACTGCGAGAGCGAAGTCATCAGGGAATTCAACAGTTGTAACACCTGCTTCACCTGCCTTCGTAATAGCAGCAACAACATCCTTTATGTCTGCGCCATTAACAGTTAAGTTACTTGTATAACCGCTCTTGTAACCAGATGCCAACTCAGCAACAGCCTGAGCAAAAGCATTTTCTGCTGTATTTTCACCTAGGGTTACCTGAGCATCATAATAATATGATTTTCCGGCACTTGTTTTACGACTATCAGCATAGTCCATTACACAATCATCAAAGACATTCTTTGCAGCAATTTTGGCAGCAGAATCATCATCTCCCTCCAAACCTGTGAAAGAAAGAGCAGAAGGGACCCAAGTTTGGCCTTTAGGATCATTAGCAACAGCTGTAATTTTAAGATCATTATTTTCAATCTTCAATTTTTCCGTATCATTACCTTTTACAACAATTCCATAAGACATCAAACCTGTTTGTTCTGTTGCATCTGTAATCGTATTGTTGGTAATAGTAGCTTCCGTCACATCCGCACCCAACACAATAGCCGATTTTGTTGCTGTAGGCTGATTGTTGCAGCTCTTTACTTCCAGTGTCAAACCATCAATAGTAACACCATCAGAGTTAATTTCAAGTCCCATACCGGTGATCTTTCCATTGCTCTTATCAGCAACAAATGTTACCGGATGGTTGATGCGAAGATAGTTAGCCAAATTAGCTACACCACCATTTCCACCTTTAGCGACCTGGTAAGCAGTAAGTGTTTGATTACTGCTCATTGCGAAAATCACCTTGTCAATAGAAGTATCCTTCTCATTATCCTGTTTTACCTCGATACCCTCAGCCAAATTTTCAGGGATTTCTTCTAACAGCGTCCAAACTCCTGTACCTGTTTCTCCTTGACTTTTGATTTTTTCCCAGTTAGTAATTGCTTGCAAGTCTGCCAAAGAGGTCACCTTAACAGTTGCAGCAGAAGCATCACCACTCCACAGCGAACCGGCTAGTACCAAGCTCGCCGCCATAAGCGTAGAAAACTTTTTGTTCATAATTCTAAATTTAATATTAATACTAATTGTTAATGAAAAACTTCTTCGTATAGTTGTTTTAGCTTAAATGACTAGCTAAAACGTTCCTTTTTTCTCGTCATCATTTAGGACTTTGTAAGTGAAAATTGTAATTTCGTACTAACTTTGCTATTCAATTGATAAGAAAGCATATAGGTAAGAAAATTTTATTTTGAAAAAGATTGGCAGTTAAAAAGAATCTAGTAACTTTGCTGGCGAGAATAAAGGAACGTTTAAATTAGTCATATAGAACTACATACGTGCATTGATTTTCAATTCTTATAACAATATCACCCTATCAAAAATATATAAATTACACATTTTATTAATGTACATGCGTACATTAATATACATTGTTTATACATTTGGCGGCATCAGAACCAGTCAAAAGCTTATTAGAATCTATTAATCAACACCTTACAAATGACGCTACAATAAGAAACGGCGTCACCCGCCACTCGACGGTGTCACCGTAACCGAATATATAGCGATTAAAATCTATCCTCCTAAAAAGTAAAGATACAACATAGGACAATTTTGGTCATTTCTCCTATATTATAAATAAGAAAGGCATACCTTCCGTTTTCGTAATGTAATCATTACAAATAAGTAAAGTAAGCATTACATATTCAGAATATATTTATTTCAAAAATCAAACACCACAGAAAAAAGATTAGATATAAGGAGTTTAAGGTTTAAAATTCCGCATGAAAGCCATTTGTAATAAAAACTAAGATAACAGGAAAATAACAAAAAGAGGTGACACCGGAAATAATCACAGCGTCACCTCTCCATTCATTTATTATCAAAGGATAAAGGCACTTTCTTTCCTTGGTGATCCGGCAATTGACAAACAAATGACCGAAGTCCTCCACAATTTCCTCCATAAAGAAAAAAATCACCCCTAACCTTTCTCATCTACCCTGCGATCATCAGCTGGATGGCAAGTGCAAACACAAAATAAGCGACATAGCAGAAAACTGAAACACCCAACGATACAAGCAGCTGCTTCACAAAAGACTTTTCCTGCCGCATATAATTATAATTGAACGTAGCCCCCACAATACCGAATAAAGCACCGAGTAAGCCACCTAACAGGATGAGTAACACAGGCAATCCACCTACTATATACTCACGGGGAGACAACCGTTCTTCCAAATCGATTTTCCGACCGCGAAACATAACTACATGAACAAAGTCAAAACCATAGACAATCTTCATCTCTTCCTGTTCCCCATTCGTATTGGTCACATAATATTTCGGATTAAATCGCCCTTGCCTCACGACCTCTCTTCCATCCTGATACAAACGTAGTTTAAAAGGACCGTACTCTAACTTCAAATCGCCCTGTACGCCTTCAACTGTGAAATTCAACACTTTTGCCATAACTGCTTTTTTAGAATTAAGTTCTATTCGCAAAGATATACGAAAGTCCTGGTTTTCGGCACCTGCAGGAGTTTTTTATGATCTGTTTTTCAAAAAAGATCACTCTTCCCGTATCAACTCCTTTTTACCGGAATCAAAGATCACATACATTTGACCATCTTCAACCAACACACCACGTCCACGTTTCTTTTCCATATTCTCTTTGTTATCTACATTGACAGCCACGACCTTATATTTATAAAACGTTGTGATGTCATCAAAGATCGTATGGCCGACAAACAGACGTTTAGCCTTGTATTTATCCAATACTTTCGGAAGATCTTCCGGATACAGCGGATGATATCGGTCGGCACTGTGAACCATGCCGCGATACCAGACAGGTCCGTAAGTCGCATACATAAAAGCAATCTCATCCGACGCGGCCTTACGTTCCTGCTTATTAAGGAACAATCCCTCGCTCATGATCTTGTTCACCTCCGGAATACTTTTGTTCTTATCCAGGAAGTTCAGACTCAATCCGGCATGAACAAAAAGATTGTCACCGATCAGCTGCATCGTATTACGCGTACCCAGCCAACGTCCCAACTCTGTCTGCTTGTTCCATAACTCCTGATAAGGAATATGCAACGTATCAGCCAAATGAAGATATTTGCTTTTGACATAACGCAGATCACCGGCAAGCACCATGCCTTCATGATTACCCAGCAAGAAAACAAGCTGTCCTCCGGCATCAGCCGCCTCTTTTTCTAGTTTATAAAGCAGCCAGTAAATAGGAAGAACGTCCTTTCCCCGGTCAAATACATCACCGATAACGACCAGTTGATTCTTTCCAAATGTCCAACGATACTCCTGATCCACCACATTCCACTTTTTCAATATAGAAGAGAAGCACTCCCAATTACCATGAGGATCCGAAAGAATAAGCATTTTTCCTGCCTGTTTACTTTTCCATTCAGGACGCTTGATTTTATGCAGGGAAACCGGGAATAACTTCTCCCCTTTATCAGAATACACATCAAATGAGAAATTCTTCGGTACAGCCCCGTAAGTCTGATCATTCAGAAAACCGGCCGTATCCACCGATACCGACCGAAAACCATGCTCTGCCGTGTAAAGCAAATACGGGCCATCTGTTGAGAGAGCCCGCTTTTCATGCTTTTTATCCGCCCCTGACAGCTGCACGAGGCAGCTTATCAGTAAGACGAATAACCATATAAATCTATATTGGTAGGATTTCATACCTCAATCATTGGATTAGTAACCCGGATTCTGCTGTGCTGCAATATTCGGATTCGTATCGATCTCAAATTTAGGAATAGGCAATACCACCTTATAATAATTCCAGTCGAACTTCTTCGCGTCTTCTGTCATGGATAGATGTTTCGTACTGCTGATTGCCGGGATTTTCACATCCTTACGTTCGATAGTCTGGTTGTTACGCAAAGCATCGTACAGACGATGACCTTCGCCAAAGAGTTCTTTACGACGTTCATTCAGCACACGTTCCAAAGTAACAGTTTCGCCCTCAAGCGTCTTTTCCGGATTCGCGCGATTAACGATCGGTTCGAGATACTCAACTGCTTTCGCATTATTGCCCAACTTGACGGCTGCTTCGGCAGCATTCAGATAAAGCTCGGATACACGCAGCAGCGGAATATTGGCATCTGCCTCATTCTCACCTTTCTGCGGCTGATACTTATTGATATAAGCTTTATTCTTATAAATCTCATACACTTCATTACGGACATCGTCCGGATCTTCGCTCAACAGCTGAAAGAATGTACTTGTCAGAATCATATCCGAATAACCGCTACGCCAGCAGAGGTATCCCATACTTTCCTTACCCGGGCTGTCTACAGTTGTATTCACGATCTCGAAGAAAACTTCACCCGGATCGGATGCACTGCGCTCATCTCCCCAAGCTGTCGGATATTCTTCATTGCTCCACAAATGATATTTATATTCGGACATGCCGGCAATCGCTTCTTCCGCCACTTTCAACGCGTTGGTATTATCACCTTTATACAAATAAGCGCGGCTTAACAGCAACATGGCCCCCCAACGGTTCAATTTACCGAAATTAAACTTCGGGCTCAGCTGCGGAACCGCATCGTTCAGATCTTTAATGATAGCGTCATAACATTCAGCTACCGTGTTACGTCCCGGCTTGCTATCGATCTGACGTACATCTTGAACAATACAGGCTCCCCACGATGCACCATTGTCTTTGGCATAAGGGTAACCATAGATACGAGTCAGGTCGAACAATGCTAATGCACGGATCGTCAGTGCCTGACCGATGATGTCGCTACGTTCAGCCTTGTTATCTTCTGTCTCGGGAATATTTTCGATTTCTTGCAAGATGATATTCGCATTGCGGGTCAACTCATAAGGAATTTTCCACAAAGAAGAAGGGGCATTGTCTTTCGTATATTTCAACAAATAATAGGTACCTGTTCGCTTCGTGGCACTGGCAGCCTGTATATCGTCTGCCGTTACATCACCGTAATAAACAATACGTCCGGAATACCCGTCCGAGTTTTGCATCGCACTGTAAATGCCGTTCAAGGAAAATTGAAAATCCGACAAACGCTCCAGCGAACCTTCAGATGGAATTTCCGTTGAAGATTCCAAATCCAGCCAATCGTTTCCGCAAGAAGTAACGGACAAAGTCAAAATACCGGATAATATATAATTTAATGCTTTCATTATGCTATAGACTTTAATGATTAGAAATTAACATTTAACCCAAAAGTAACCGAACGCAAAGGAGGAGTACCCCAAATAGCCGTACCACCGCTTACAGCTTCCGGATCGTAATAATCATACTTTGCCCAGGTCAGCAAATTATTTCCGGATACATACAGGCGAACTCGGTCGATACCAGCCTTACCGGTCACTGCTTTCGGCAGAGAATAACCGAATGTCAGGTTCTTCAGACGGATAAAGTCCGTACTATGCAGACGGCGTGTCGTTGCATACGATTTCATGGAAACATCACCATTCAGAATAAAACGTTCGATATTCGTATTATCTCCCGGATTCTGCCAACGATCCCGATAATAAGTAGGAATATTTGCTTCCGGATCGTCGCCGCCATGTTCGGTTTTCTGTGCCCAGTTGTCATAAGAATAACCGCCAAACTGATAAGACAACATGAAGTTCAGATCGAATCCTTTATAACTCAAAGTGTTTGACAAACCTCCCTGTACAACGGGATCCGCATTTTTCGTTGCTATACGATACACGTCGTCACTCGGATCTTCCGTAATTGTACGATCCAGCGTACCGTCTGCATTCGGTTTGTTCTTATAGAACTGAGGTGCTCCAGTTTCCGGATTAACACCGGCAAACTCTATCAGATAAAAAGTACGATAAGGCATACCTACTTTACGGATTTGCGAACCGCTGATGATTTCTGTCTGCAGACCATCCAGGCGAACGATTTCGTTTTTGTTATGTCCCAGGTTGAAGACCGTGCTCCAGGAGAAATTCTTATTTGAAATATTGGTAGAGCGTATTTCCAGTTCGACACCTTTATTCTTTACTTCACCGATATTCATCAGATATTTATCAAAACCGGTTGTCATAGACAACGGACGGTCCATCAGCAGGTTCTTGGTCCGACGGGTGTAATATTCCAATGTCACATTCAGGCGGTTAAAGAAACCTAAGTCAAATCCCAGGTTAAAGTTATGGTTGGTTTCCCACGACAGATCGAGATTTTCCAGCTGTGACTGCAAAATACCCGGCTGTTCCAGATAACCTTCCTTGATGGAACTCAATCCCATATAACCATAATAATCGGAAGGCAATGTGCCGTTCACACCGTAAGATGCTCTGATCTTCAGGTCACTCAACCAATCCTTATAATCATTCAGGAATTCTTCTTCGATGGCTCTCCACGCTCCGGAAACAGACCAGAAACTACCCCAACGATTGTCTCTTGACAAACGGGAACTACCGTCCAAACGGTAACTGCCACCTAAATAATATTTATTCTTATAATCATAATTCACACGTGTCAGATAAGAAACCAGACGATATGAACGGCCATAACCTCCCACAGCTTCCAGCTTCATTCCGTTTTCCACATCATTTCTGTCGTTGCGGGCAAAGTTGGAAGATTCGCCGGAGAGGAAATCGCGTTCGTACATATCTGTTTCGTAGCCGACCAAAGCGTCCAGATGATGATTCCGGGCAATAGTCGTCTGATAGCTCAATGCATTCTCCCAAACCAACTTACGATATTCATAAAAGACTTTCTTCATGTCACCGTTCAGGTCATCTCCGTTCGAGGTACGCGGGTCATACCAACGATCTCCTTTCGACAAAGTATAATCGTAACTCAACGTACTCTTCAGCTTCAGATTATCGATAAATTCATACTGAGCATAAGCGGTATTGAATGCACGGGTCACATGTTCACGCTCGTAGTCATACATGGCCGATAACAGAGGATTACGGTCTGCAATACGAATCAGTTCGCGGTTCCAGCTTCCGTCTTCGTTGTAGACAGGATCGGAAGGAGTCACGGCACTTTTAGAAGTATAGAAAGGAGAGGTATAAGAAGTTCCTTCCTGGTTAACATCCTGGTTGACATTGGCAAAAAGGGACTTAACACCCAAACTGAAACGCTTGGTTGCCTGATAATCGACATTCACACGACCGGTTATACGTTCAAGACCGGAATTCAACGCAACACCTTCCTGTTTCAAATAGCCGAGAGAGCTGTAGTATTTGAACTTATCCGTCCCGCCCGTAATGGATGCTTCATACGTCTGATGGCTGCCTTTCTGGAATAACGCATCATCCCAATTGACAAACCCGCACCAGGGAACCGGTGCATAATCATCTATTTCACCATCCGCATAAGCACGGGCTTCGGCCTCCGTCATACCATGATGAACCATTCCGTCGGCTACCAATCCGTCATAAATCAGGTTACGACGTTCTTCACCGCCCATTACCGGACGATAATCCATCGCAAAATCAGAGAATCCCCAGTCAGCTTTCAAAGAGACTGACGGCTTACCTGTTTTACCTTGCTTTGTCGTAATAAGGATAACTCCGTTGGCTGCACGCGAACCGTACAGGGAAGCTGCCGCCGCATCTTTGATCACCGTAATATTTTCAATATCCGACGTATTGATCGTAGACATGATATCCATACCTGCGTCAGATCCCGTACTACTGATATTTCCGGAACTGACCGGAACACCGTCGATGACATACAACGGCGAGTTAGATGCATTGAAAGAACCCATACCACGGATATTAATGGAAGAGGTTGCCCCCGGCTGGCCGGATGCAGACGATATCTGAACACCCGGAGCTGCTCCCTGCAACACTTGCGAGAAAGAAACAGCCGGCACATCTTTCATTTCCGAAGTCTTGATAGTGGAAGCCGAACCGGCATAAGCTGATTTCTTATAGGTTCCGTAACCGGTAACAATGACTTCTTCCAATTGCTGATCTTCCGATTCCAGTACAATCTTCAACGGTGAATTGCCTGTTACACGTACTTCTTTCGGGCTGTATCCGACAAATGAAACGACCAAAGTTATATTTTTACCATCTGCCACTTCAAAAGCGAAATTTCCATCCATATCGGTCGTCGCTCCCTGTACAGTTCCTTTTACTACAATATTTGCTCCGGGAACCGTTTCGCCAGTCTCGTCAAAGACCTTTCCCTGGACCATTCTTTTTTGCTGGGTGGCAGAAGTGCGGGCCATTTCTTCGGCATGGCGGATAGCCACCACTCCATTATGGATCGTATAGGTGAGTTTCGTATCACGTAGACATTTGTCCAGTACTTTATAGACATCTTCATTGACGACATCCACTTTATTCACTTTGACGTTTTGTACGTCAAGTGTACTGTACACAAAAGTAAAGTCGGTCTGTTTTTGCAATTCCCAAATCACATCTCTCAATGTAGCATTATTGAAAGTGACAGTTACTGTCGCAGTAGTCTGCGCGGTAGAACGTGCCGGAGCCTGAGCCAGGCCGGTTGCAAGAAACAAACAAACCAGGCCGGAAATACAGAGAACTCTCTTCCCGGTGGATTGCCCTAGGCTTTCTTTGTTTTTTCTCATAATAATGATGTTTAAAATTTGAAATTATTTAGTTTTATTCTGATCAATAGATTGTTATGTTTCGCTGTTCCACTCGTGTCTTCACTTTGCCGGTAGCATTCAGCAGTTCAAGGAAAGGAGCGATCTCATCATACCGGTTCAGATTACATCCGAATTGCAGGTTTTTCAATTTATCATCGGCAAACACAATATTCACATCATACCAACGCGACAAAACAGTCATAATATCTTCCAGCCGTTCGTCTTTAAAATAGATTTTTCCGGTTATCCAGGATGTATACAGGGAGACATCAACCTGACGGACAACCAGCTCATGTGATTTATTATCCAGTTCAGCCTGTTGGGAAGGTTCCAGTACAATGCTTCCTCCCTCTTTGGTCTGGATCCGGACTGAACCGGTCATCAAGGTCGTTTGTGTCACAAGATCATCCGGATAAGCGGATACGTTGAATTGGGTTCCTAATACGCGTACATCTACTCCTGCCGTCTTTACAATAAAGGGAGCTTCACTTTTACTGACATCAAAAAAGGCCTCTCCGCTCAGTTCCACTTCCCGCACATCACCTGTAAAATGAACCGGATAGCGTAATGAACTCATGGAGTTCAGATGTACCAGGCTGCCGTCACTCAAACGAAGTTTATATTCGCCGCCGCGGGGGATTTCTATTTTATTGTAGACGACTTCTTCTGTAATTGCTTCCGCTTCTTTCTTATCGTAAGCCAGCTCCTCCTTCTTCACATTGATCTGAATCCCGGATTCTTTCAGCTCTGTCTGAGTTTCAGCATCCAGGTCGACCACGGTACCGTCTCCCAATGTCAAGATAGCCTTGCTTTCGCCGGGAGTGATATGTACCGACTGGGCTACGACAGGGATAGCAGGATTTTGTTCTGTCTCGCGGGTAAAATGCCAGGTCAGCATCCCTGCCAGCAAAGGGAGAAGGAAGATGGCTGCATACTGGCAAATAGTAATATAGATTTTTCTGCGACGATCCGTGCTGATCCGCTTCTGCACTTGTTCCCAGCCGATATTTTTATCATATTTCGCGGACTTCCGGGAGTAGGCATATAAATTTTCCTGACGGCACATTGACTCGAACAGCCGGAAATTATGCTCTGACGCATTTTTCCAGTCTTCCAGTTCCTGTTTTTCCTTTTCCGATAAGGAGTTTGTAACTGATTTGGCAATTAATGCTGCAATATAGAAGTCTTGTTCCAACATTCCTGTGTTCTTTATTTAGTAAAACAGGCGAAGTCAAAAACAGGGTGAATGGCGTTGAAGAAAATTTTATCGGTTTATAAAAAAAGTACATAATAATAGTAATCCTTCAGGAAAGCACGGAGTTTCTTATAGGCTCCTTTCTTCAAAGTATGTACTGTTTCTTTGGATACGGACAGTTTTTCGGCAATCTCGGCGTTTGAATGGTTTTCCAAAGCCAGCCGTATGATATTCCGGCTCTGCTGAGGCAGTTTATCGACCGCTTCCATCACAATGCGATGCATTTCTTCTTCGATGAGATAGTCATGAAACGTAGATTCTTCCATCCGGGCAATGGTTACTTCCTGATAGCCCGACACCACCTGCCGGTGTTCCAACTCGTTCAGGCAGGAATTACGAACGCTGGTGTACATAAACGAGCGGACCTGATAAATAAACTGAAAATCATTCTGTTTCTGCCAGACCCTGGCAAAACATTCCTGCACAATATCCGAGGCTATTTCTTCATCGTTCACATAGCGTTCCGCAAACACACACAAAGGCACATAGTAACGGTCAAACAGATTCCTGAACACCTGCTCGTCAGTCAAATTTATTTTCTCCTCATTGTTCACACTCTTTTATAATCGCTGAATATCTTATGCCTCATGTATTTTGGGCGCTTAAAGTTACACAAAATTATATACTTCACAAGAAATGCCCGCCTTTCCCGAAAAAACTATACTTTTGTATACGACTCAAAATAGAAAACTTTAAAACAGATCGTTATAAGCAGTAAGATTTATCCTATCGGGATACAAAGTTTCGAAAAGATACGCAAAGACGGCTATTTCTATATAGACAAAACTGCTTTGGTTTATCAAATGGTGAAGACTGGAAGTTATTATCTCCTGAGCCGTCCACGCCGCTTTGGTAAAAGCTTGCTGCTCTCTACACTGGAAGCTTATTTCCAAGATTTGAACTCCCGCAACTATGAAAATAAAAACTCCCTGTTGGAAGAGCTGAACAAACATTTGGAAATATGGGAACGAGCCTACAACAGTCCGTATGGCAATCGTGCTCCGGAAGAACGTTTCTATCAAGTCATCCGGTTAGCTGCTGAACAAACAGGACAGCCTGTAGTCATATTAGTTGATGAATACGACAAGCCTTTGCTACAAACTATCGGCAACAAAGAGTTGCAAGCCAGTTATCGAAGCATACTGAAACCCTTTTACGGCGTACTTAAGTCGATGGACAAATTCATCAAGTTCGCTCTGCTGACAGGGGTTACTAAATTTGGTAAAGTCAGCGTGTTCAGCGATTTGAATAACCTGGATGACATTTCTATGCGCGAACCGTATATCAGTTTATGTGGTATGACAGAAAAAGAGATTCATGATAATCTGGAAATAGAACTACATGAACTAGCAACTACTCTAAACATAACTTTCGAGGAGGTTTGCTCTAAACTGAAAGAGTATTATGACGGATACCATTTCGTAGAAAACACGGAAGGAATTTATAATCCGTTCAGCCTACTGAACACTTTCAAATATAACAAATTCAGTAATTACTGGTTTGAAACAGGCACTCCGACCTATCTCGTCGAGTTGCTCAAACAAAATCATTACGATTTGGAACGCATGGCGCATGAAGAAATCGATATACCATCGATTGACACTACTTGTTTGATGTTCCCTGAACCAATTCCAATACTCTATCAATATGGATATTTAACAATAAAAGACCATGATGAAAAATTTGAACTTTATCAACTAGGAATTCCTAATAGAGAAATTAAAGAAGGCATATTAAATTTCAGTGCACAGACACGTAATAACGAAAAATGGATAGTGGAATAAAGGATATTCTTCCTTCATTTGAATAAAAACCAAAAGAGAGTCCCAGAAGTTCGAAACCTCCGGGGCTCTTTTTTGTGTCTGCTTTCTTCCTTCACAGGAGTACTGACAGATGAACTTTATTTTATTACTTTAGTATTAAACTGTTACTTGTTCACCTGTCGCAGGGTAGTTGGTTGGTTTGTGGTAGAGACGCACGGCGTGCGTCTCTACGGGGTCAACCGCGTAACAGATTTAAATTTCAATTTAAATGTTTCTTATTTTACGATTGCTTTAACAGCCTTTTCACCTTCAACAGCTACTGTTACATATCCCTTAGGAGCTGCGATAGTTGCTTCGTCTGAAGAAAGAACTGTGTTGGCAATTGTCTGACCAAGAACGTTGCTGATGATAACATTCTTACCTGCTGCACCCTTAACGATTACAGCACCGCCAGTTGCGATTACTGATATTTCACCAGCTTCGATAGCATCTGTAGAAGTTGCAACTTCGTCAGTCGGTTCGATGTTGAAGATTTCAGCGTCACGGATAGCATCTGTATAAGTTTCCATTGCAGCTACAACAGGAACACCATTCTTAATAGCAACCCATTTACCTGTTCCATCTGACGGGATCTTATGATCACCTGCTGATTCGATCAGGAAGTCACAAGCATCTGCATTAACCAAACGGAATGCGAATACCGGATTCTTAATACCGTTAGGTCTTGCTGTTGTTACCTTGTTATGGTCATTATTACCTAAGAAGATAGAGTCTTTTGCAGCAGTGCTAGCTTTACCATTACGGAAGATTACTAATGTATCACCGATATGTTTAGCATCAACGAATGCCAGACGAGTGTATTTAGTATTCCATACATAATTATTGTTTCCTGCAGCAACAGAGTCTTCTGCATTGATCAGGTAACGACCTGTGATGCTAGCCGGAGTAATAGTTGTGTGAGGACAAGCCAGAGAATCAGCCAATGTAGCATGTTTGTGAGTAGATGTAGCATTACACCATACAGTGTCAGCCTTAACGATCTGCGGATTCATAACCAACATATACTGAGGCATGTTAGTGTTTCCACGTACATAAGCTGTATCGATGAACATTGCAGATTTTGCATCTACACCCTTACCTTCAAGACCCAGGAAGTTTATATTCTTACCTGCTGAATATTTGCTTGTTGCATCTTCATACAGATATTCTTTAGCAGCGCTGTTTACAGTATAGATCTTACCATTCTGAACTGTCATATCTTTGAAGCCATCATCAGCCTTTGATACGCCCAGACGACGATACAACGGAGTGTTATCTTCAACTACTGCGAAAGTAGCGATACGTTTTTCAGGAGTGAAATAACAAGATTCTTCTACAGTAAATGCCATTGAAGCGTCACGTACACCTACACGATTCCAGTCGCTATTTACATAGAATTTCTTATCGTCTACATAACGTGAAACTTGCTGCAATGCATAGTAACAAGTAGTGTCACCTTCTTCAGAAACCAATTCGTTATTTTCTTTCAGAACAAAGTAAGAAGGAGTAATACCGCTAGTTTCGTGAGTGATTACATAAGATTTACCATCTTTACCAACTGTTACATAATAACTACCAGTTGTCAACAATGTTTCGTTATGAACACGCAGTGCATAAGCTGCTTTATAAAGTTGTACAGCACCAGCTTTTGTGCTTGCATAACCGAATTCAGTATCTTCAGAAGCAGGAACAAATTCGATAAATGTCTTACCACCCTTCAGGTCTACATAAACAGAAGAGTCACCCTTGAAGCTTACATAGTTACCCAATTCCATACCTGACAGATAATCCAAGTTGTAGAATTTTTCGTAGTCTAATGCTTTTTCAAACTTCTTGTAACCAAGGTATTTGTCTGATGTATATTTATCAGCAACCTTAGTATAAGCCAATGTATCAATTACAGAAGTATTAGCAAATGCACCTACCTGAGCAAATACATTGTCACCAGCTTTGTACAATTGAACATTATTATAACGAACACCAAATTCACGGTTTGTGATAGTTACAGTCTGAATTCCAGCTACGCCTTCGTTCTGTTCTACAACCCACTGAGTACGTGGCATGTGATTGAAGTCCTGAGCTTTACCAAAACGCTGAGTTGTTTCTTCGTTTTCATAAGCTTTCCAGTTATCACCACAATAAGTAGCTACACGATATTTACCATTGTCATCCATTCTTGATTTCAGATCTGTTACCAGATTGAAGAAATAAACACCGGAAGCCAAAGTTGTACGTTCGTAGTTGGAATTTCCACCCAAGTAGATACGAGTGTTGATAGTTGTAGCAGATGTAGATGTGTTCGTTTTATCAGCTACACCTACTGTCACTTCACGGTGATCCTTAGCCAAAATAGCCAATTTAACCTGCTGACCAGCATATTCCGGTTTAGCTTTAGCTGTTGCAACTTCTGTATTAGTTATATCAGCATATGCCTTATCAGTAAATGGATAAATGTAAGAAGCCGGTTCAATCATCAAAGAATCCTGAGTAGGATAATAAGTGAACTTGAAGCTATAACGACCATTGAAGTCTTCTTGTAAACGTGCATCAACCAACTGTTTTTTAGAGTTTTTCAATGCAGAATTAAATGTACCGACAGCAAATGCTAACTGATACTTATCAGAAGATACAGTTGTCAAATAAGTAGTATCTACACGCAGATATGTAGTCTTGCTTGCATCTGTTTTATTGATATTTGAAGCCAAAGATACATAATCAGCAGAAGCACCAACATATTCAGCAGCTTTTTCTACGGCAGCATCAATAACTTCAGCCACAGGTGTTTTTGTATCAGCAGCATCATGAATAGCTTTTACAACAGCTTTTTCTTCTGTAGAATAATAAGATTGTACTGTTGCATTAATTGCAGCAAGAACCTGTGCTTTATTACCAGCATAGCTAGAAACTGCAGTACCTACAGTTGTTGCAATTGTATTTGCTTCTGTTGCAGCCAACTTAGCATCTTCAAAAGAACGAACTACAGCTAAAACTGCTTCAGCCGTTGGTTTTACAAAACCAGGACCAGCAACCAATGCTTTCATAGCCTTTTGAACAGCCTTCATTTCGTCGGCTGTAGCAGATGAACCTCCTACGGCAACTGCTTCTACAGCAGCATCGTAATCAGCTTTTGAATTAACGCCAGTCAATGCTTTAACTGCAGTATTAATTGCCTGAACATCTGTCAGATTAGTAGCAGCTGTTGTTGCAGCGCCATCATATTCAGCTAAAGTAGCTTTTGCTGCAGTTTTAGCTGTTGCTATCGCAAAAGGATTGCCACAATCAGCTTCAGCTACTAAAGCGACCTTATCTATTAACTCCTTCAAAATAATTTGATCTACTGCTGGTAAAGATATTGCTTTAAGATCAGTGATCAACGCTGCATAATTAGCACTTGTCAAACCGTCAATCTCAGCATCAATCAAATCTCTGATAGCCTTCTTTTGATCTGCACTAGCTTTTTTTGCAACATATTCATCTTCCATTTCTTGGATAGCCGTTTTTGCAGCAGTCAAGCTATAACCGGCTTCTGCAACTAAGGCTTTTGCATCATTCTTCAAAGCAGTTGCAGCAGAAGCTCCATCCACAGCACCAACAAATTCAGCATAAGTTGCAGCAGCTAAAGCGTTAATAGCAGTCTGTTGCAGCACTGCATAATCATATTCATGAGTCGCTGCAGTTTGAGCTGAAGTATACTTACCAACAGCAGCAGTCGCTTTTGTTTTTGCTTCAGTAACTGTACTTCCTTTAGCAGCCTCTGTTGCGATTGTATATACAATCTCTCTTTGAGCAGCTGTATAGCTAGGAGTAATTGTTGCAATAATGGCATCTGCAACTCCAGAAGGAGTATTTACATTCTTTGCAGCTTGAGCAGCAGCTTGCGCAGCTTTAGCAACAACACTTTCACCAAGAGCCGTTACTGCTGTGTATTCTTTTAACCAAATGTTCTCAACACCATTCAACTGATCGCGAGTGAAGCCTAATTTCATCTTGCCATCTGTCGGCTGGATACCCAACATTGAGTTCAAAGCATCAACCCCTAAAACAACTTCCTCTGCCTGATATGCATCAACAGTAAAAGAACTTGAAGGAGTTGTCGTCTTTGCATACACTTTCTTTGCAGAAATCGCTCCACCATTATTTTCCAAAACCAAAGCAGAGTCCTTATGGAAATAAGACACTAAATCTTTAGCACCTTTGACAGAAGTTCCTGTTCTCCATTTCCACAAAGAAACATTACCCATTGCATTTGTAGCATTTGCACCACCTAATTTTGCATCTTTTGTATCGAATGCAAGAGGAAGACCTGTTGCTTTGTTGATGAATGTATAAGACACACCACCTTCACCATCATCTTCAGATACAATCGTCCATAAAGAAGACATCAAATCTGCTTCATCGGCAGCAACCATCTTTAATGCCATAGTACCATTGCTCTGTTCCTGCATAACCAGAACATTAGCGCCTGAAGTCAATTGATAGGACACACCATTAACAACTGTTTCTGCCTGAGTACCGACACCGGCACTCTTCACATAACTGTTGTAAGGAACAACAGCCCCCACAGTTCCAACGGCACCCGCCAGCAGGACGCTGGCAACAAGCGTAGAAAACTTTTTGTTCATAATTCTAAATTTAATATTAATACTAATGTTAATGAAAACTTCTTTGTACACGTTCTATAGCTGTAATGACTAGCTAAAACGTTCCTTTTTTCTAGTCATTTTTTCGGGGGTTCGTATCTAAAAGACATAATTTCGTACTAACTTTGCTATTCAATTGATAAGAAAGCATATAGGTTGAGAAAAAAATATTAAAAAAGGATTGCGCATTCAAAAGTTATAGCTAATTTTGTTGACTAGAAAAAAGGAACGTTATTTCTAGTCATTTCGAACTTTTCGTATCACACTAATTTCCATAACATTATATATCAAATTCGACCTATATATTAATGTACGCGCGTACATTAATTACTAAAGGGAAGCAATCTGTTAATCAGACGTTTAAAAAAACAGACTTTCAGGGGCCGTTTAAAAACCATGATTTCATCCCTTTTTTACAGGTATTTCACGACTGAAAACAACCGGGCTCTTTCCTGCAATCAGTAAGGACTACTTCCCCATTACCTGCCGGAAAAATTCAACTACCCCAAAGATCTTTTGGAACCATACGCCTGACAATCCAATTTACCTGGCACATTTTTATTGTTCGACACGGCTCGAACAGCTGTCCGACAGCGGTGGGATAGCTGTCCCACTCCCGTCAGACAGCTGTTCCACGACTGTCAAACATAAAATAATTAGGATAATAAACAGGAAAAGAAGGTAAGTCTCTGACTACAAATATATAGGTATTTCATTCTTTTGTCAATAGATTCTCTTCATTATCCATAAACAATACTTTTTTCAGCTTCTGATACAAGAAAGACAAGACCAACAGGATTACCCCCAACATAATGAAAACAATAATCTTCCCGACCGTCGGAAGCAGCCACAAATCGACAATGACCAACTTCAGCAAGACTACACCGAAAACCGCCAGGCTGATCATACGCAATATCTTCAGATGCAGACGCATACCCAACGACATCTGAATAAACCCCGCCATACTCAGAGAAATAGACAAAGCCGCACTCGATTCATTCTCCCAACCAGCCAGATGCAGCATATTATTAACAGCAACCGCAAACAAAACAGTAGAAGCAATCGCAATAAACGAAGTCATCGGATTCGCTCTTTTCTGCCGGAAGTCAAAGGAACGATAGTAATATCTTGCCAATAAAAAGAGATGAATAATCACAACAACCAACGAACCCCACTGCAACAAAAGCAAAGAAGTATCGCCATACTCATTGACTATCGGTGACAACAACACGAACAAACAGACAGAAAGTCCGGCAGCTATTACATAAACAACAGCATATCGATCGATAGCAAAACGTCTCCTCAATCCAACCAATAACAGCAATAACGCCAGACTGGTAAATGCCAGGCAAGCACTTTCCTCCAACGGATAATAAGTAATATTCAAACAGAAATCGACAATAAACGACAGATAGATTATTCCGCACCCCACCAACAAGGCAATCGCATTGAACGGCATATATGAAATCTTCGAAGCAGTTGTGAATGAAGCCTTCCTGCGCTCCATCAGCCACGCGAAAACACCGAACGCCAAACCGGTAAATATTCCGGTAGCAAACGTCCCGTTCACGAACAGCGAAGAAGCCACACCGTCAGACAAAGCATTCTCCAGATCGATCATATATGAAATAAGCGTCAGGAAGAAGAGTATATAAGTGAAATAAGCATACACCGGTTTCCCGAACCGGCTGAAAAGCCATAGAACAACCACCATTTCCGTAGCCCACAACAACGTAATGAAAGTCCCTTCCAACTGGATCGGTATGCTTAACGAAATAAAAGTCAAAAACATACCCGTCAGCAGAGCCAGCAACAACCCTTTGTCCGCCGCCCGTTTACGTACAGCAAAGGCTATCACACCATTGATCAAAGCAATAAACAGCGTAAACACACCTTTAATATTATAAGGCAGCTGCAATTCACGTAAAAACCAAAGGGCGAAAAAGAGATACAGGAAATTATTCAGCACGACCGTCATCACCAGCCACTGATTGATCTTCTTATCGTCCGTACGCAACACCGATACGACGGGCAACAGGAATATCAGATAATATAACGTAGAAAAAAGCAACAGATGAACCAGCTGCGCGTTTCGGGCAACATCTAGATCCGCGACCATCGAATAGCCCAGCATAATCACATAAGTAGCGATAAAACAGATAAGCGGCAATTCACCCCATTTCTTATAGAGTGCCAATCCGAACATCCCCATATTCAAAATGGTCATATACGTAAACAACACCAGATAATTTCCCATCCCGTTACTTACCAGGAAAGGAGCGATAAAACCACCTATCAAGGCGATAACCGCCAGCTCACGCCGGTTATAGAGAACAGAAAGAAGCGACATAAAGACCGTCAGCACCACCAGTATGATAAAGGCAGCCACCTGACTGAACAACCCATAATAATGATAGGCCATCCCAACCGTCACATAGAAAATGGCAAACGCGCCACCCGCCAACAAAGAGCTGAACGTCCGGTATGTCTTTTTAAGTCTTTGAGATAAAAACAATAACCCTCCGCCGACAACAAACCCGAGCACCGTACGGAACACTTCATTGATCCAGTTCTTATCGATGGCATATTTGACAAACAATCCCATACCGACCACCAGCACCAGAATCCCAATCTTCCCGAAGAGATTCTCGCCGATATATTTTTCATAATCGACCTTTTTCTTCTCCTTGACAATCCCAAAAGGTTTGATAACAGGCTCAGGAACGACCTTCTTCTCTTCAATATTTACAGGAAGGGGCGGTTCTTCCTGCTCACTTTCAGTCCGTTCTTCTACCACCGTGACAGGAGTGACTGGAATAACAGGAACTACGACTTCTTCAGCCACAGGCACGGAAACAACCGCTTCCTCCGGTTTTTCTTCAACAGGGGCCATTGCTGCCTGCTGTTTTTTGAGTTCTTCCAACTGGATCTCGATATATTTCCGCAAGCTATACAGATCTTTTCGCAAAGAATCCGTATGGCTATTCATCTTACTTATATGGGAATACAGGCTGATCCACACAACCACGATCAATATAACTAGCAGGGTTTCCATAAGCATCTTATTAAGAACGCTACTAATATACAGATTAATTTAACATTACAAGCTATCCACAATCCTCCTTTGCTTTTCAAAAAACAAAATACGCTGCTGCTCTCCGCTGACAGAGATCATTGTAGATGATTTCAGCAAAGACTGCAACCAATTACGAATTATCTCATACGCTTTCCGGTCCAGCGAGATAACCGTATTCAAAATAAATGCACGAATAATACTGATTTGATATTCCTGCGTTTCCAAATAACTGTAGCTGGCATCAAAATTGATACTGGAAATATAGAACTGGATCGGGTTACCAGTCTCGCTGTGCACGCCACGGGTTGCCAATATCTCCATATTGTCGAGGAAACGAAGCAGTTCCTGTTTTAAAAGACGGACATTCTCCTCGTCTATCAGATGAATGCTGCGGCAATACTGGATGTCATTCACGATATACTGGAAAATCAGCGGATCCATAATATAAGAAGTCTTCCTGATATACTTCGATTCCGCAGCTGTCACCCGCTGCACTTCCAGTAACTCAGCAGACGTCTCTATATCCCTGAAATGGACGGCCTTATCCGAATCGCCATACTGATTATACCATTTACATAAGTAGAAACGGGTGATATAGTCATAGTCGAGCAGGAAAGTAGCAGGAAGTACATTCATACACTCCACACTGCAGGAAGCAGGGTCGTTGCGAACGCGGCGCAACCGTTCATTATACATCCTCCACATCTTAAAATCATCCTCGATCGGATCGACATACTCCACCAGGCTCAGCTGATAAGGGCGGCTCTTTGCCGCAGATTCTCCAACCAGACTATCCAACGAAATCCCGAACTTATTGGAGATCGCTGCTATCTCCGTAAACGAGAAAGCGACATCGCCCCTCATCCGGCGGTATACGGCTTCTCTCTCTATGCACAGTAAATCAACCAATGCATTGGTTAAGGTGGCTTTGTGGGGTATCTTTTCTCTGATCGCGCTGATTAACTTTTCGTAAATCAGGTCTTTACTCATAACATCCATTTTAATAATTGCCAACACACAAAAATAAGAAAAATAAAGAAGCATTCCTACCAATGCACATTTTTGACTACTTTTGTACGCTTATCAACAATATTATATTATGCACGATCTTTGTTGTATCGGTCACATCACACTAGATAAAATAGTGACCCCGAAAAATACGGTACATATGGCGGGAGGAACCGCATTTTACTTCTCGCATGCTATCAAACATTTCAACGATATCGATTATTCGCTGATCACGGCTTTGGCTGAAACTGAAATGAAAGAAGTGGAGAAACTACGGTCGGAAGGGATCGATGTTTCAGTCATGCCCAGCAAACATTCCGTTTATTTCGAAAACATCTATGGCGAGAATCAGGACAACCGTACACAGCGGGTTCTGGCGAAAGCAGATCCGTTCACGGTCGATTACCTGAAAGATATACAGGCACGTATCATCCACCTGGGAAGCCTGCTTGCCGACGATTTTTCTTTGGACGTTGTAAAGTTTATGGCTGGAAAAGGACTTGTGTCCGCCGACTCTCAGGGATATCTACGCGAAGTACGTGATAAGAACGTATACGCCGTCGACTGGACCGAAAAAGAGGAGGCTTTAAAATATATTCATTTCCTGAAAGCGAACGAACATGAAATGGAAGTATTGACAGGCCATGATGATGTAGTGGGCGCTGCACAAAAAATGTATGACTGGGGAGTAAAAGAGGTACTGATCACACTAGGCAGCCTCGGTTCCGTGATATACGACGGAAAGACCTTCCATAAGATCCCCGCCTACAAACCCAGGGAAGTGGTAGATGCCACCGGCTGTGGTGACACCTATATGACCGGCTACCTGTATCAGCGTGCCAAAGGTGCTTCCATAGAAGAAGCCGGCCGTTTTGCCGCTGCTATGTCGACCCTGAAGATAGAGGCTTCAGGCCCTTTCAGCGGTACGAAAGAGGAAGTCATCCATTGTATGGAAACTGCAGAACTACGTTTTCCGGAGATTTAGCAAATAAATATTCTCAGTTGACAGATGACAGTCAGGATTCGCGTTGTGTGAATAAATCGACAGAAAGTCGAAAGAACTGTCAACTGTCACTTGTCAACTGTCAACTATTTAAACGCCTTGCTGAATGTCGTCATCAACAGAATGCAAAGTCCCAGCAAGCCGACAACCATATAGGCATACTCCATATTAAATGCCTGTGATATAGCACCGATCAGCAATGGTGCAATAAGCGAACCGATAAAGCTGATGCTTGAAAGGATGGTAAGGGCAATCCCCACGGGTGTCTTCGACTTGGCACCGACCAAACTATAGATGGTCGGAACCATACTCGATATACCCAGCCCCACCAGCATAAAACCGAAAGAGTTGACAATCACCTTCAAGGCCATGGAGTCGAACGTGCTGCCCAGCAACGCCGAGATAAAGAACCCGATAAAAATAAAAGCGCCCGACAGTTGCAGTACCCGTTGCTTTCCACAAATCCGATAGGCATAATTAGCCAGGAAACGCCCTACAGTCATCATGACCATAAACACCAGGAATCCGATCTGTAAAGACTTAGGCACCTGCAATACCGATTCAAAATAAACACCGCTCCAATCGAACATCGCACTCTCCACCACCAGTGCAAACAATCCGACCAGTCCCAACTTGATCAGCAGCATTTCCGGCTTCCGGATATATTGCCATTTCTCCGATTTATCTGCAGCCGGTTCTTCTTTCACGTCGGCAACAACAATATCTTCCTGCAAATACTTACGGTTCACCATGGTAAGGAACAGAATCAATACGGCGATCAATGTAAAATGCCAGAACGGAGTAACATCCGAAACAATCATGATAAAGCCGATCAACGCCCCCATACATGCCGCCAGGCTCCATCCTCCGTGAAAGGATGCCATGATCGTCCGCCCGTAGAGCCGTTCAATGCCTATCCCCTGCGTATTCAACGATATGTCGCATAAGTTCCAGAACACCCCGAAGCAAAACAGGAATGCGCCCAACATATAGATATTCAAAGCCGTTCCGATCGCAAACAGCGACAAGGCATATCCCATAATACTTATCTGCACCATGATGCGGCTTCCCAGCTTCGACACCAAATAACCAGCCAGCGGAATGGCCACAAATTTCCCTACCGGAATCATAAACAAGACAATTCCCCAATACAGAGCATCGTTCACCGTAAAAAACTCCTTAATATCGGGAATACGACTTGCCCAGCTCGAAAAACAAAGTCCCTGGGCAAGGAAAAAGGAAAGAACCGCAAAACGTATGCGCTCTCTCGGATAAATAGCATGGTTAGTAGAATCCATTTCGTCAGATATTTTTGAACATACAAAGATACTTAATAAGAGTAAGATACAAGAGAAAAAAATAAATAGTGCCAACTAAATGCAGCATTTTCCAACTTCATCCCATCTTAATAGTCGTACATAATTTATTAACATTAAAAAAATAAGAAAGATGAAGAAGACGTTGAAATGGTCGATTGTGATGATGTTAGCTGTAGTAGGTATGACTTTTACCTCTTGTGATGATGACGACACTCCTGCTGTTCCTACAGTGGAAGAAGTGAATGGCAACTATAGCGGTACGATGAAATACCTCGAAGCTGATGCCAAAGAATTAGATCTGAAAGTAGCTAATGACTCTGTCATTTTCGAAGCATTCCCTTACCAGCCATTAGTAGAAGCGGTCGTAGGTAAAGAAGCTGCAGCCGGTATCATTGCTTTAATCGGCGACAGCCTGGCATATAAAGTAAATTATACTGCAGCGATGAACGCAGCTAATGATTCTGTTATTATCACACTGAAACCGGAACCTCTGAACATTCCGTTAGGAGAAAACGCAGCAGTAGTCGTTACTATTACTGCAGACAAGAAAGCATCTTATGCTATCGACAAAAAGAACTTTAAATTCGACTTAACAGCAACAGAAGCTAAGTTAGGTGAAGCGAATGCTCTTCAGAATCCGATTGATTTGGCATTCGATATGAATAAAAAGTAAGAAGTAAATAATAATTAAACGTTCAAATAAAAAGCGGTGTGCCATTGTGTTCTTCTGGCACACCGTTTTTCTATGATACTACTACAATTTTTCTTTTAAATATTTTCCCGTATACGATTCCGGACATAGAGCCACCTCTTCCGGTGTTCCGGCACAAACCAGATAACCGCCGGCGTTACCACCCTCCGGTCCCAAGTCGACCAGATAGTCCGCACATTTGATCACATCCATGTTATGCTCGATGATCACCACGGTATGGCCTTTATCGATCAAGGCATTAAATGCTTTCAACAACGTCTTGATGTCATGGAAATGCAGACCGGTAGTCGGTTCGTCGAATACGAACAAAGTAGGCTGCTGCTTTTCCTGCCCCAGATAATACGCCAGCTTCACACGCTGGTTCTCACCACCCGACAAGGTAGAAGAAGTCTGTCCGAGTTTGATATAGCCCAAACCAACATCCTGCAACGGCTTCAGCTTCTTGATAATTTTCTTTTCCTGCGAGCCGGGATGCTGTTCGAAAAATTCGATCGCCTGGTTGACAGTCATTTCCAGCATATCGTAAATACTCACGCCAAAATATTCCACATCCAGCACATCCTGTTTGAAACGCTTACCGTGGCAACTTTCACATTCCAGGGTGATATCCGCCATGAACTGCATCTCAACCGTAATACGTCCGTCCCCCTTGCACTCTTCGCAACGGCCTCCCTCTTTATTGAAAGAGAAATAAGCTGCCGTATATCCCAACTGTTTTGCCAGCGGCTGTTCGCCGAACAACTTACGGATCTCATCGTAAGCGCCGATATAAGTCACCGGATTGGAACGGGAACTCTTACCGATCGAATTTTGGTCGACAAACTCGATCCCTTCGATCATCTTCATATCCCCTTCCAGACCAGAACAGTCCACCATCAGCCGGGCGGCTTCATCCAGGTAATGCTTCACCCCTTCATAAAAGATATCGCGCACCAGCGAACTCTTTCCCGAACCGCTGACACCGGTAACCACCGTCATCACATTCAGCGGGAATTTCACATCGATCCCTTTCAGATTATTCTTGCGTGCCCCTTTTACCTCTATATAATTATTCCACAAACGGCGGAAAGCCGGAACCTCGATCTTATCTTCACCGGTCAGGTAACGTACCGTATGGCTGTTACTGCTGGTCTGCAGGTTATTCACATCGCCCTGGTAGACCACTTCACCACCCAGACGGCCAGCCTTCGGACCTATATCGATAATATAATCGGCCGACCGGATGATATCCTCGTCATGCTCCACCACGACCACCGTATTGCCCAATGCCTGCAACTGGCGCAACACCTTTACGAGCAGGTCGGTATCCCGCGAATGCAGTCCGATACTCGGTTCATCCAATATATATAAGGAACCGACCAGGCTGCTACCCAGCGAAGTCGCCAAATTGATACGCTGGCTCTCACCACCCGACAAGGAAGCCGACAGGCGGTCGAGCGTCAGATAACCCAGCCCCACATCCAGCAGGAACTGCAGGCGGTTCATAATCTCCGTCAGCAGACGTTTAGCCACAGCGGCATCCGTTTCGTCCAGCACCAGATTATCGAAAAACGCTTTGGCTTCCGTGATAGGCAACGATACCAGTTCAGCAATGTCCTTTCCGCCCACTTTCACATAAAGCGCTTCCGGTTTCAGCCGGGCACCTTTACAGGAAGGACAGGTCGTCTTTCCCCGGTAACGCGCCTGCATGACACGGTATTGTATTTTATACAGATTCTCTTCTACAAACTTAAAGAAGTCGTCGATGCCATGCAATCCCCGGGCACCGTGCCACAGCAGGTCTTTCTCCTTCTGCGTCAGGTCGTAATAAGGACGGTGGATCGGGAAGTTGTATTTCTCGCTCTTGGCGATAAACTCTTTCAGCCACTCTCCCATCACTTCGCCTTTCCAGCAGACTACCGCTCCCTGGTAAACCGACAGGCTTTTATCCGGCACCACCAGATTCTCATCGATCCCCAGCACCTTGCCGAATCCTTCGCAGACCGGACAGGCTCCCAGCGGGTTATTGAAGCTGAACATCATATCGGTCGGCTCGATGAACGTAATGCCGTCCGCCTCAAACTTCTTCGAATATTCTTTCACCACCGTTCCTTCGGCAGCATAGATACGGATGATACAGGTGTCATGCCCTTCGAAGAATGCCGTTTCCGCCGAGTCGGCAAGACGGCTCTTCAATGTCTTGTCGTCCGAGACTGTCAGACGGTCGATCAGCAGTTCGATATTGGGAGAAGCAAGCAACGCCTCGTCCGCCATCACCTCCTGAATACGGTGAGCCGTATCGTCGATCGACAAACGGGTATACCCTTCTTTCTGTAATATCTCCAGTTGTTCCTTCATACTCCGCCCTTCCGGCAGAACTACGGGAGCAAACACGGCGAAGCGGGTACCTGCCGGATAGGACAGGACTTCGCTGATAATGTCTTTTACCTGATGCTTCTTCACCTCCATCCCCGACACCGGCGAGATCGTCTTGCCGATGCGGGCATAAAGCAACCGCAGGTATTCGTAAATCTCCGTCGATGTCCCCACCGTCGAACGCGGGTTGCGGGTATTCACTTTCTGCTCGATCGCGATAGCGGGCGGAATGCCTTTGATATAGTCACACTCCGGCTTGCTCATACGCCCCAGGAACTGGCGGGCATACGATGAAAGGCTTTCCACATAGCGGCGCTGTCCCTCGGCATATAACGTATCGAAAGCAAGTGAAGATTTGCCGCTGCCGGATAATCCGGTTATGACGACCAGTTTGTCGCGTGGGATCTCTACATCAATGTTCTTCAGATTATTGACACGAGCCCCTTTGATAAATATAGAATTGTTTTCAGACATAATTTTTAAATATACATGCTGTTTTTACAGACTTTCAAAGCCAAATATCTCATAATGACAGGTTTTTATGGCTCTACAATGTCACAAAGATAGGTATTTTTATAAGAACACATATCTTTTCCCCCTTTCAATTTGCATGTATACACGGCTCTTTGTATCTTTACCAGACATAGGAGATCAGCACATGACTAAGCGATTGGAAACGTTCAAATCTCCCTTTTTATCCATTTAACAGGCAGAATAAAATGAAGTTTAAACAGCTCTTTATGGCCGTCCTCCTGACATTGATGGTAACGGCCTGTGCTCAACCCGACAAGACTGTCGAGTATCCTTTTATCGAAATGGCAAATACTATGACATTGGATATTGCCAAGGTTGAACTGTCGGACACAGCGACCGTACTACATACCGATGCCTATTTCCAACCGCATTATTGGATCCAAATCAGCTCCCAGGGGTATCTGCAGGCTGACGGCAAGCGATACGCTCTCAAAAAAACAGAAGGCATCGATATGGATACCAAGTTCTGGATGCCTGATTCCGGAGAGGCTTCATTCCGGTTGATTTTCGAACCGCTGCCGAAACGAACAAAGACATTCGACTATATCGAAGCGGACGACTGCCCCGACTGTTTCAGGTTATATGGCATCAGCTTGGACACCAACAAAGCCACTACACTTGCCTACGACAAACCTAAAAGCGTACCTGCCGAACTGACGAAAGTAGACTCGAACGCCCCTATACCCGACCCTGTTTTCGAAATAGGTGAAACGACCGTCAACATACACCTGCTGGGCTATCGGGAGGAGTTAGGTAATGAAGTAAACCTATACCTCAACGAAATGTTTGGTAACCAGGAACCTTACTCTGCCAAGGTTGATAAAACAAACGGGATAGCCACCATCCGGTTCATGCAGTATGGCCCGGCACAAGCCCTGTTCTCATTCGGACAAGCCAGCGGAAATCTTTGGCTTGCTCCGAACGAAAAAACGGAAGTGTACCTCGACCTACGCTCTTCCGGTTGGTTCCTTTTGAAACGTAGAGAGATGAAAGGAAAAGGCCCTCAACCGGGTATCTTCCAAGAATTATACACTTCCGGGAAATATGCCAACCTGAACAATGTAATGGCTCAACGGGCGGCAGATTCATTCCATTATTCAATGAATCTGTACTCAGGAGAGTTTGCCGATTATAAGATGTCGGCAGACCAATATGCACAACTTGTTATTGATAAGTATAAAGCATATTCAGATAGCATAGCCAACAGCACGAGCGCTCCCCTTGTGAAAGAATTTAACCTACTGAACTTGAAACAAGAAGCACTGGGAGGAATTGTGCAAGGGAATTATTTCAGAGAACATAATTACCGTCATACCTATAACAAATGGGACCGTACCGACAAAGTGGAGGGTATCGACCCGATCCGTACCGAACATATAGCATCTGTTTGTAGTCTGTTCGACATCAACGACCCGAAACTACTGATGGGAACACATTCATCGGAGTACGTATATGCATTGTACAGTCCGCTTATCCAGGATAAGAAAGGTTTTTCTTACAATATATCACAAACAATGGGTTTCCCCTCGAAAGCAGAGAATGCAGCATTGACCGAAGAAGACTTCAACAAGCTCAAAGCCTTAGACAATCCGTTCTTCCTGTACGTATTTGAAAAGAAACAGGAAATTACCAAGGCGAAACTGGCCGAACTTACCAGCAAAGCCGTCATCGAGCCGACCCCCGACGTACCGAACGAAAAGCTGCTGGAAGCCATCTTTGCCCCGTACAAGGGGAAAATCATTATGGTGGACTTCTGGAACACTTGGTGCGGTCCATGCCGGGCAAGCATCAAAGCCAACGAACCGCTCAAGAGCGGTGAGCTGAAGAGCGACCAGATCGTTTGGCTGTACATCGCCAATGAAACCTCACCCCTGGTGAAATATAAAACGATGATACCGGAGATACAAGGCAAACATTACCGCCTCAACGACAAGCAATGGGCGTATGTCTGCGACCTGCTGAAGATTGACGGAATCCCCTCTTACGTCTTAGTGGACAAATCGGGACAGTTCAAACTGCGCAATGGCTTCCGTGACCATGAACTCATGAAGAATGAATTGAAAAAAATGTTCCAACAATAAACTGACCGGTTGTCAGGAAACAATTATAGACCTATCATTTGACCAAACGTACTTGTTTGGTCAAATGATTAGGTTGTCTTTTGTTCAGACAGGCATGTTTGGTCAAATAGTAACTATTCTCTTCCATCAAACAGACAAATTGTTATCCACCCCCTACGTAACAAGTCTCTTTTTTATGTACTTTTGCCATCGAATAAAATGTTACTATAATCTCAAACCAGACAAGATTCATGAACAATCAGTATATCCGGCTGCTTCTGGCAGTGATCCTTTTTGTAGTTACCTCCTGTTCGACTACACGCCAGTTACCCGTCCGCGAAACAGAAGGAAAAGACAAACGGGAATTCAGGGGAGCCTGGATCCAGACAGCCTTTCAAGGAGAATATAAAGACATGACTCCGGCACAGATGCGGAAAGATTTTGTACGCAAGTTGAATTACCTGCAATCCTGCGGTATCAACGCCATCATCTTCCAGGTCCGTCCCGAAGCGGATGCGTTCTATAAATCGGACATCGAACCCTGGAGCCGCTTCTATACCGGCCAGCAGGGTCTCGCTCCTGCCGGCGATTTCGACGTGATGGAATTTCTGGTCAAGGAATGCCACAAACGGAATATGGAGTTCCATGCCTGGCTGAACCCTTACCGTGCCAGTACGGCAGGCAACACTAGGTTTGCCGATTCGCATATCTACCACCAGCACCCGGAATGGTTCGTCACTTACAACAAACAGATCCTGTTCGACCCGGGACTGCCTCAGAACCGCGAATTCATCTGCAAGGTGGTACGCGACATCGTCAGCCGTTACGACGTGGATGCCATCCATATGGACGACTATTTCTATCCGTATCCTGCTCCGGGAATGCCTTTCCCCGATGATAACAGTTTCCGGAAATACGGCCTGAACAAAGGATATACCGAAGCACAGCGAGGCGACTGGCGACGGGAGAATGTGAACACCCTGATCCGCGAACTGAAACGGACGATACTGCTGACCAAACCCTGGGTACGTTTCGGTATCAGCCCGTTCGGTATCTACCGCAACAAGAAAAGCACGCCCGACAATTCCGGCAGCAACACCAACGGCCTGCAGAACTACGACGACCTGTATGCAGATATCCTGCGCTGGGTTAGAGAAGGATGGATCGACTATAACATGCCACAGATATACTGGGAGATAGGTCATACGGCAGCCGACTATATCACCCTGATCCAGTGGTGGAACAAGAACGCGACCCTCGAAGGTCCTCACCTGTATATCGGACAGGACGTGGCACGCACGATGAAGGCGGACCAGCTGACACGTAAAATGCTTTACGAACGCTCCTTGTCGAAAGTGAAAGGCAACTGCTTCTGGCCTGCCAACGAACTGCTGTGGAACAACAAAGGCGTGGCGGATAGCCTGAAAAGAAACTATCACCGTTATCCGGCACTGATCCCGGCTTATACCCATATGCATAACCGGGCACCGCAGGAGGTGAAGAAACTGAAAAAGGAATGGACCCCCGACGGTTACATGTTGCACTGGCAGGCAGAGCAAAGTCCGACAAATCCGGAGCTTGCCTCTTACTTCGTCGTTTACCGGTTCGAGGACAAAGAACCGATCGACCTCAGCAACCCTGCCAAAATAGCAAAAATCACCCGGAACACAAGATTTTTAATGCCTTATGACAACGGAAAGAAAAAATATCGCTATATTGTGACCGCCGTAGACCGTTTCCATAATGAAAGCGACGGTAAGAGTATAAAGGTAAAATTATAAAGGGTGTCTATGTTCTCTTCCGACCTGAGATATAGCAAATTCACAGATTGTGGCTCCTGTCCGGAATATAGGAAACACATCTTTAAATATCGTTCTTACCCCAAAGGGATCATCATTCCCCGGGAACGCTGCCTGCAGAATACATTGTATTTTCTGCTGAAAGGTAGCGTATGGGTCAACAGCGAAGAACATCCCGACACCACTTTCCATGAAGGACAATTTATTCTGCAACCGATCGGTTCAAAAGTTGAATTCAAAATACTTGAAGCCACCGAATGTGTTCTCTATCTGTTCGAGCGACCGATCAATGTCTGCAATGAACGTTTTAGTAAAGGAGCAAGTATTGCAGAAACTTCACGTATTGAATCGATCGTGATGAATATGTGTCCGCCCCTGCGATACTTCGTAGAAGGCATACGAATGTATCTGAACGATGACTTGTTGTGTGCCGGTTTTCTGAATGCCAAACGGACAGAGCTGGTATACCTGCTCAACTGCTACTATACATTAAAAGAACTTGCCGCTTTCTACTCCCCGATCTACCGGTACAGCAAGAGTTTCCGTTATTTCGTTATGCAGAACTATATGAAAGCGAAAGACGTGGAAGCATTTGCACAGCTGGGAGGTTACAGTACGCCGACTTTCCGCCGCCTGTTCAAAGAGACTTTCGGCGAACCTGTTTACCAGTGGATGCTGAAAAAGAAATGCGAAGACATCCAGACTGACCTGACCACAACCGAAATGTCCATATCCGAGATCAGCTACAAATATGGTTTCGAATCCCTTTCCAACTTTTCCCATTTCTGCCGTGCCAATTTCGGCATGTCTCCCCGTGCCTTGCGGACGAAAAAAGAGGAATAAGCAGTAAAAATCAACAACTCTCACATTTTTTACAACTTATTGAATAGAAAAAGCAATTTTCAGCATGCTTTTTCCCGATACATTTGCGTCATAAAGAAAAAGTAATTGAATTTCAAAGAATATCTGATGATGATAATAAGAGGAGAGATAGGTTGCTCGTGCGGAATTGCCGCTTGCATATTAATGATCATTACATGCTTCATTAAATGCAGTACGAAGGAAGAGCCGGAACAGTCCTCCTACGGTTTTATCTCCTATTCGCTGAAATGGGAACAGGCCTTGAGTGGTTATGAAAGCCCGAAGAAAGTACGTTACTGCTTTTATCCCATGGAAAAGGGTGCGATGACCCAGATCGAAGGCGATGCCGACGGTCTGAAGTTCACACTGCCACCGGATAAATACCGCTTGCTGGTTTTCAATTGCGATGCCGACAATATCGAATTCCGCAACATGAACACCTACGAAACGGCAGAAGCATTCATCCCGGAGACGAAAGCAACGGGAACCCGAGCTTCAGTACGCACTCCTTTATATGGAATAGCCATCAATGAACTGGAAGTGGAAGCCAACGAAGGAACAAACAACGAACGTGAGTTCAAGATGGCTTCATTGATCCGCGAAGTAACGATCGACATCAAAGTCGACGGCATGGAGCACATAAAAGAGTGCAAAGGGGAACTGTCAGGGATACCTGCCGCCTTCAACCTGAGCAAACAAGAGATCGTACCGGATAAAACAACAACAGTAAACTTTGAAACGACGACTTCAGCGGAAGGAGTCAAAACCAATCTATTGATACTGGGAACTGCCCCCAAAACAGGAGAAAAGCCGCCCGTCCTCCCCACCAACGAGGTAAAGCTGGATTTCACCCTCAATGACGGAAGTACCATCTCTTCCTCTCTCGACCTGGGAAACTCAATAGGCGAGGCGGAAGGCGACCATGTAAATGTAGACGTGTCGGTAGCTGTAGAAAAGAATGTCACTTTCTCCGTAACAATCAAAAACTGGGAAGTATCTGCCGGCGACAACATGACCATCGAGTAAATCGAGTAATTTAAATAATAAGCAATAATAAAGTTCAAACAATTTAATTTTTATAATTATGAAAGCATTAGTATTTAATATGTTAACCATTGCTGCAACATTTGCAGCAATGACCGCTTGTACAAGCGAGAGTGATCCGGTAGACGAAGTACAGACAAAGGGTAAAACTCCAATAGAGTTTAGTAGTTCTATATTAGGAGTTCAAACAAAAGCGATTGTTAGTGATGATCAATTTCAAGATGGTCAAAAAATCGGCATCTATGGATATAAAACCGCAGAGCCTAGCAGCGATTATTTAACGACTAACTTTATAAACAATAAAGAATTTACATACTCAGGAAGTACCTTTACTGCAACCGATGCATATTGGGAACGTGATGCTACACATTTTTTTTATGCATACTACCCAGTAGCCTCAACTACTGCAGATCCAACGGGCTATCAACTAACCGAAGCAACAAACAGTGTTGCTCCTTCAGTAAAAGTTGTATGTCAAAAAGATAGCGGTATTGACCAAGATTTATTATGGGCACAACCTGCAAGTAACGGTTTTCAATTTTCTGGTGTTAGTGTTAACAACGTATCATTACCCTTTTCACACAAACTATCTCAAGTTAAATTCTTAATCAAATTGGAAAATACTAACATACCAACATCAGCTCTAACCAAAATTTCTTTGAATGTTGATAAAAGTGAAGGTTCTCTCAACATAATTACTGGAGAATTAACAGAAACAGGTTCTTCTGTAGCTCTTAGTAAGACGATCTCTTCAACGGATATTACAGTCGCAGGAATTAATTGCGATAATTATAATCCATTAGTTTTACCAAGTTCAATAATTTCTGATTTAAAAGTTACTATTAATAACCAAGAACTACCTGTAACCTTAACTACTGCTCCTGCATTAGTAGCAGGAAAAATCACCACTATAACAATAACAGTTAAGCCAACCAATGTCATAATGGAGTCTTCTATTACTCAATGGGGGGATGGAGGTACTCCTGGAGTAGGAGAAGTTTAATCATTTTCCATATTAATAAAAAAACTGTTCTCGTATAGAATACGAGAACAGTTTTCTCAACTTTATAGATCCATTATAATACTCATCGCCCTTATGACTAGTAAGATCTTATATATATCAATTTTCATAACGTTATGCTTAAGCTGCAACAACGACAAAGTGGATACAATCCAAATATCAGATACCTCCATCATAATATTCAGCGGAAAAATTAATAACATTATTCAAAGTAAAAGTATAATTAATGAAGAATACTTTCCTTCAAACTCATCTGTTGGAATTTTTGCATGGGGGCACAAAGAAAATAACACAGAAGCAATATCTATTCGAAAAGATTTAAATAATACACCATATACAAGAGATATTGATAGCAATACTCTTTCTTCATCCAATCATGCTCACTACCCAGTCAACCCCGACACCTTACTCAACATTTACGCCTACTACCCATATACCGAAGCAGCAACTACCGCTCCTTTGAGTATCCCATTCGACCTAAAAAAACAAGACGACATCATGTGGGCAACCCCCGTACTGAATCTTAGTAAAACACAAGGAGATACCCCAGTCAATCTATCTTTCAACCATATCCTATCCGCCATCACTCTTAAATTCAAGAAAGCGGATGATATTAAAGAAGATATGATTCTGCAAAGTATTTCAATGGAGAATTATCCCTCCACCATACAGTTAAACGTACAAACCGGTAAGCTAAGCGCAGCCACCTCAACAACGCCTTACACGCTTATTGACAATCTGAGCGAAACAATGACACCGAACGAAATAACAATCGTCACAAACTACCTTCTTTACCCGATAGAGAATCCTGTTTTCATCGTTCGAATGAGTGGCAAGGATTACCGCATCGAATCTAAAAAGGCGTTTGAAGGAGGAAAAAAACAAACCTACTCTTTCACCATACAGGCACAAAATATCAGCATTTCAGGTAGTATCACTCCCTGGCAGGATGGCGGCACAAGCAACGAAACGGTTTATTTCTAAACGATAATTCTTTTCCATTCAGAAATCACCATCAATAGCTACACCGTCATATCCGGTTAGGAGATTTTATTATTACACGAAAAATGAGCCAATTAGCGTCGTTGTCTTGAAGGCTGTAAGCCTGACCCCAAATTAGCCCAGAGTTTTAACTCTGGGTATCAACAGGTTATTCTCTCGTTTTTTAAGTCCTGCAAGGACGAAACAAGGAATACGAACTTCTTGTAACGCCCTTACAGGGCTTAGGAGATAGAACGGGTAAAACATTGATACCCAGAGCTAAAGCACTGGGCTAATTTGGCTCGCCCCGACGGGGCTCTTAGTTGCTACAACCATCATACACTAGCGAATTTGAGAATATACCTTTCAACCATTCACCTTTTACATCCATCCTTTGATTATTACCTTCTCATAGGTGAACAGTTAGGGTGAACGGTTTGATAAAAAGGTGAACGGTCACCTCTAAACCGTTCACCTTCTTATAAAACAGTTATCCGGCAACTCAAAACTATCTTTACACACGGACAATCCAAAACTATCTTGGCACACAGTATCTTTTACCATCAAACCTACTACCAACTAACTCAGTAGTCACGACTTACAGTTCCGCACACCACCATCGTCAAGCTTTGCGACCAAGGCCGTTAAGGTTTGCGACGTCGCTCATCAAGCTTAACGACGGTGGTCGTTAAGCAAAAAGATTATGACCTTCGGCTTAGTCAGTCCGGACTTTCCATGTAGTGATCAATTACATACAGGCTAAACATAAGAAGCCCTAAAAAGACAGAGGTTCGTCTACTTTTTTACATTCATAGACAACCCATAACAGGATTTTTTTAATACACAGTCAACCAAAATCAGGACGAGACAAGGTGAATGGTTTATGCCAACCGTTCACCTTTTTACGAAACCGTTCACCCCGACCATTCACCCATCACCGTTTAATTATCAAAGGATGATTGCGAAAAGGTGAACGATGAACGGTTAAATGCAGTTTTACTATGTATTATTCAGCCATCTGAATATAAAAATGATCGGTCAGGACATTCGTATACGTCTGAACCGGAATATCATCATAATTATTCAACTCACCGATAAGAATCAGTTCAGCGTCTTCCATCCATGGCTGGAAAGAAATCACTTTCTTATAGTTGACCTCCTGCAATAAGGACGGATTACTTTTCAGAACCACATAAGCCTCTCCGTCAGCCACCCGTTTTCCCTCAAAAGCGATGGTACGCTCATACATCTTTTGCTTGTTCGCCCCATTAATACGGACAGGTACAAAACGGAACGAATGATTGCCGTTACGCAATACCGGAGTCAACACCAACGTCTGATAACGCCCTACCGACAATCCGCTCAGCAAAAGATCCATATCCAGTTTCAACTGGCCGTTCTCTACTTCAGCCTTGTTCTGCTTGATATTGACGAAACCATTGTAAACAGTAGCCTGCGCTTGCGTCTGCGACAGCAACCGGACAGGACACAGCTGCATGATCAACAGAAAAAGAAATATATAGACCGGAGTTTTCATCGTTCATTTATTTAATTATATATACAATACTAACACCGAGTTTGGTCGGTCCGAAGTAGTCATTACGGTATTTATAGGCAGTCTCGCCATTGGAAGGATACGCCGATTTGTCGTATTCGAAATGTACAAAACCGACTCCCGCAGAAAATTCAATGTTCCAATGCGGAGAAAGGTACAACTGATACCCATAAGAAATACCACCGCCATAGCCGTTGCCGTCGTAGGCAAATTTCTTTTTCATCACCGACATGAAGTTTGAATTTGAAATATCGTAATCGATATAAATACCATGAACACCGAAGTAATGCCCGTTAAACTTTTCGTGTAACCAATAACGGGCCTCGGGCTGCACCATCCAATGTTGCCATGACTTGTCACTCGCGATATCCCACCCGTTATAATTTCCGGAGATATCCAATGACCAATGTCGGCTGAAAGCCACTTCGGCACCCAGATTCACTGTTGCAGTTGCATCATACAGGATATTAGACTTGACAGCCACGGTCTGAGCCTTCATTCCCCCACCGAAACAACACAAAAGCAATGCGATGAACAGTATCTTTTTCATATTCGTTTCTTTTTCTCTACATGCTTTAAAATCAATTAGCACACAAAGATAGAAATAAAGAAATATAAATCATTAGATGCAAACAAATTATACGTAACTTTGCAATGAAATAAACAAGACATGAAAATCAAATTTATCATTTATAGTATTCTCTGTGCTTTCTTGCTGGCTAGTTGCGAAAAAGAGGAGATCGATCATCCGACAGAAACACCAAAACGTACGGTACTCGCCTATATGGTTGCCAGTAATCTGGGAGGCTATCTTCGCGCCAATATCACCAAAATGATGACCGTAGCCTCCAACAAAGAACTGAACGGAGGAAATTTGGTTGTCTATTATTCGGAAAATAAAAGCAAATCTTACCTGTTCCAGATAAAAGAAGACAAGAACGGAACAATAGTCACGGACACGATTCGTTTTTATGAAAATCAAAGTGCTATCTCACCGGAGACTATGCATAATGTGATTCAGGAGGTGACCGACTTGTTTCCTGCTGAAAGTTACGGTTTCATTTTATCCAGTCATGGCACATCCTGGTTACCCGGCAATTACAGTTCCTTGCGTTCTTTTGGCGAAGAGAACAAGAAATACATGGAAATAACAGAGATAAACGAAGCTCTGGAAGGTTTTCATTTCGACTTTATGCTGTTCGATGCCTGTTATATGAGCGGCATTGAATGTGCGTATGAGCTGAAAGACAAAACGGATTATTTTCTCGGATCGCCAACGGAAGTGCTTGCCCGCGGATTTCCTTATGAGAATTTCCTGCCTGCCTTATTTAAGGAAGAAGCCGACCTGGAGATGGTTGCCAAAAGTTTCTATGACTACTACAACAATAACAGCGGCGGACCATATGGTACGGTTTCTCTGATCAAATCCAGCGAACTGGACGAGCTGGCTTCGGTTGTCAACGAGATATTGAAAGACAAAACAGAAGAGGATATTTATGCATTACCTTTGTCGGAAATGCAGATCCTGGAATATCTGACGGCAAGCAAGCCGCATATGCTTTATGATTTCGATGATTTTATCCGACATCTGGCTAGTAACGAACAGTACGAGCGTTTCAATGCCTGCATGGAGAAAGCTGTTGTCAGTAAATATACCACTCCTTATTCCTATTATGCTGCATTGTATGGAGCGAAGAAAATCGAGCATTATTCCGGCCTGTCTGTCTTCGTTCCCCAACCGTCTCTGACAAAGTTAGCCGATTGGTATAAACAGCTGGCGTGGTATAAAGCCGTTTATGAATAAAAAATTAACCAGTTCTCGTGGCAGTACGGGAACTGGTTAATTTCATCTTATTATAGGCTTGCTATATTATTGAGCTTTTTACGAATATCCTCCCATGTTACTTTATTTTGCTTCTTGGAAGCTTCCAACATCTTCTTTTCATAAGCTAACCGAGGTATTTCTTCTTTCGCAAATTCGATCAGTAACTCAGTGCCTTTAACTAAATTATCCCAATCTTGCTTACGTTCTTCCGGTGACATTGTGTCTAATTTAGCCTTATGCTCTTCAAAATAAATACGTCGTCCGTCTTCATCAAGATCCATAAAACGTACGAAATCCTCATACATTTCCTGTGTTGGAAACAAACTTCTATATTCCGGATGCGATTCTAAATATTCTTTATTATCCATAAATTACTCCTCCATCTCTTTAACTAAAGCATTATACCAATCAAGAATAACATCTATATTCTTCATTATTAAATCTTTTTCCTGATCAGAATGATCATTCATTTGTCCCGAATAGTTCATGAAAAGACTTTCCAGGAATCCTTTTCTACGTTTAAAATCTTCTTCTTTCATAGGCATTAAAATAATTTTGATTAACGCTCTATGTTTATCGGAGACATTACAAAGATAAAGGTTCCGAACGTCTCCAACAAACATAAAACTATTTATTAACGAACAACTTATCCACCTCGTTTTACCGGATAAGGAATACCTGTTTATATCGTTTTACAGTACCGCCGGAATGGTAAACCTCAGCATAGAAGATATAAACACCTGTTGGCAATTTTCTTCCTGCAGACGAGGAACCGTCCCAGGTAAGCTGTCCGGAGAGGCCCAATAGTTCATGGTTGGCAATTTCAGCGACACGCTGTCCGGCCGTATTGAAGACAAAGGCGCGGCAATTGTATCCCGGTTGATCCAGATAATAAGTTATCGAATAATGGTTCGAGCCGGGAACCCATTCCGGAGCTTCTACTCCGGTCGGCTCATCCGGCTCATCCGGATTGGGTATCTTCGACTGGGAGTTTTGATAACCGGGAGTTCCATAACCGGCTGTAGCAGACGCTGAAGTCCAGTTTGCTGCCGATTGTGTTTCAGCTTCGGGATCAATTCGTTCAAGGGCTACGCCTTTCTGGTCTTTTATGGAGGAAGCATGCCATTTGGAGGAATAGGAGACTTCATCGATCACTGTTTCATCCTTTGTACGGAATAATACAAGTGTAGAAGATGTATTTGCCAATATAGGAAGTTTGGGGATTTCAAATAAAGACAAGGAAGACAGGATCGTATAGAAATCAGTGACCCCCGATTTGTTTTTAGTCAACAGCACATAACCATCCGGTTCAATCATTGAAGTAACAGACGATAAAGGGTAACGGGTATTCAATGTGCCGTCGGCTTTACGGACAGCTACTGATAAGCCGGATAGCGGCAAAGAGCGATCAGAGCGGTTATACAATTCTATATATTCACTGCCACCGGCAAAAGGATTCGGCAGAAGTTCGTTAATAATAAATTCAGACGGTTCAACTATAACGGAAGGATCATCTTCAGAATCATCCGGTTTATCCGGATCGTCAGGATCTTCTGAATGATCGGGCTTGTCGGGATCATCCGGTTCCACAGGTTTTTCCGGCTCGGTCGGTTCTTCTTCTTTACCGGACGAATTAACGGAACCAGGTGTCCCGCCACGAGGATCGGAAGACAGATGCCAGTCACCGGAGGCGGAACGCTCCCACGATTTGGCAGGGGTAGCCTTGGGGTATTCGTATTGGTCAATAATAGTTCCGGAGGGATCTTTCAGCATCAAGCTTTGTCCTTCATCTCTTAATGGATAATACATACTAACAGGTATAACAATTCCATCTAAATCAAAATCAATTTCTGATCCACTCTTACATAATAGTGCATATTTATTCGTTTGCAAATCAATATCCGGCAAAACAAAACATCTTGTTCCACACCAAAGTTCCAGACCTTTAAGAGCAACTGACGACCGAGATGTATTATACAACTCTATATATTCAAAAAATGGACCATCGCCTGGTTTAGCCATAATTTCATTGATTAGAATTGTACCGGAAGGAATCACAGGATCATAACCTTCATCTTCCAATTTAAATTCTTCAGATGCTAAGTTCAATGATTTACCTGACAAATCCGTAAGTCCGGTAAATGAAATAATATAAGATTCTCCAGGAGTCATATCTTTAGGAAAGCCAGCATTCACAACAGCCTTTGTATCACCATATTTTAGGTAATCAGCTTTTCCTATCCCTGATATAAATGAATTAGCATTGGATATATCAACAGGAGATTCGAAATTAAACTGTAATTCTGACAGACTTACTATTTCCACATCAGGAAAAGGCATTTCCACAGATGGGACATCGGGATCATCCGGATCAACAGGTGTTTCATCCGAGTCTGTAATTGTAGGAGTTATTTCATCTGATATTCTTATATTATCCATTAAGAAGTGCTTATTTCGACTTCCTGTATAAATCATATTAATAATGAAATAACCAGACACCGGAGCATTTGCAATTGGATATGTACAAGATCCTTCTTCTTTATAATATTTATCATTAATATTGCGAGAATACATTTTCCAATACTTATTATCTTCTAAAGTTACTTTGATACTAAGGTGAGTTTTACTATCAAGACTACTTTCTTTTCGGTCGAACATATCAACTCCACCATTTCTTCTCAACCCTATTTTCTTTTCAACTTTATCATTCTTTTCTTTTTTACATCCGATCTGTACATAATAGTAAGTTTCCGCATTTTCCATATATAAATAGATACGCATATAATTTTTCTCGCTTGGGACTGTTTTCATCTGTATTTCAAATTCCCATTGCATATTGGGTGTATAAGTAATTAGTCTTTTCAAAGCGGCAACACCACCATACCCTTTCGTAGCATTAAGTTGCAATTGACCATTTACGAGTAGAAAAGAATCACGAGCACCAAGCCATTCTGTAGATAAGACAGGCCCATCAAACGTTTCTGTGAACTGTGCAAATGCACAAACAGGAAGTAATACAAGGAGAAAAAGAATAAATTGTTTCATAGCTATATAGTTTTGTTATAAAATTATCTATCTTTGCGCACTAATAGTTTACAACTATACGCGCGACCCTGATTTTGGATGCGGTAAAGTTATAACATTTTTTTTATATTACAATTTAATTAGTGCTCAAAATGAAAGTAGCAATTGTTGGTGTGAGTGGAGCGGTAGGACAAGAATTCCTGCGCGTACTCGACGAAAGAAACTTCCCGATGGATGAGCTTGTGCTTTTTGGCTCATCGCGTAGTGCCGGACGTGTTTATGACTTCCGTGGTAAACAGTACACCGTTAAGGAGCTTAAGCATAACGACGACTTTAAGGGAATCGATGTTGCTTTTGTTTCGGCCGGTGGCGGTACATCTGTCGAATTTGCAGAAACCATTACAAAACATGGCACTGTAATGATCGACAACTCCAGCGCATTCCGTATGGATAACGATGTACCTTTGGTAGTTCCTGAAGTGAACCCGGAAGATGCACTGAATCGTCCTCGCGGTATCATTGCCAATCCGAACTGTACTACCATCCAGATGGTCGTTGCATTGAAGGCAATCGAAAAGGTATCGCACATCAAGCGTGTACAGGTAGCCACTTATCAGGCAGCCAGCGGTGCAGGTGCAACTGCAATGGCCGAACTGATTAAGCAGTACGAACAGCTGTTGAAGGGCGAAGAACCTACAGTAGAAAAATTCGCTTATCAGCTGGCATACAACGTGATCCCTCACGTAGACGTGTTCACTGATAACGGTTATACGAAAGAAGAAATGAAGATGTATAACGAAACACGCAAGATCATGCACTCCGATATCGAAGTGAGCGCAACCTGTGTTCGTGTTCCGGTTATGCGTGCTCATAGCGAAGCAACCTGGATCGAAACAGAACGTCCGATCAGCGTAGAAGAAGCCCGCAAGGCTTTTGCAGAGGGTGAAGGTATAATCCTGCAGGACGATCCGGCAAACAAAGACTATCCGATGCCTTTGTTCGTAGCCGACAAAGAACCGGTTTACGTAGGCCGTATCCGCAAGGACATCAGCAACCCGAACGGCTTGACATTCTGGACCGTTAGCGACCAGATCAAGAAAGGCGCTGCCCTGAATGCTGTTCAGATCGCTGAATATTTGCTTAAAGTAAAGAACATAGGATAACAATTTTGTAATCTTTCTATATAAAAGGGACGGTCTGTTGGAGGCCGTCCCTTTTGTTTTAAAAGTGGTGAATTCCCGGATTGTCTTCTATAAAAGATAAAATGAGGATTGTTTTATCTTTTATAATCGATAAAATAAGCCTGTTCAATAAAATATTTTGGTGATTTAACAACACACTATTCCATCCGGAGTGATCCGACAATGGAAGTCCTGATCCTACACGAATTACTCATATATAATACAAAAAGCTCCGATAACCATAGTCACCGGAGCCAATTTTGTATCTGTGTCCTCTCTTCGCAGAGATACTGACAGATGAACTTTATTTTATTACTTTAGTATTAATATCTACCGCCTGTTCCCCCATCGCAGGTTACTTTGCAAGGGCGGTTCACGAACCGCCCCTACGCACGGTAAACAATTTAGAATTTTATTTTCAATTTGTAAATTGCTTATTTTACGATTGCCTTTACAGCAGCTTCGCCTTCAACAGCCACTACTACAATACCTGCCGGAGCAGAGATAGTAACTTCGTTAGAAGAAGCAACAGTGTTAGCAACCTGCTGTCCAAGTACGTTAGTGATCACTACATTCTTGCCTTCAGCACCCTTAACAACTACAGCACCGTCGATAGTTGAAACACTGACAGCAGAAGCGTCGATAGCTTCGTTGTTTACAGCATCCTGTGTTTCTTCTTCGTTGATACCGAATACATCACCTCTTTCATAAGTCGGAACAACAACTACTGTACCGTTGATCCATTTCAGATAACCTTCGTTGGAAGCTGCTTCTTCGTTCGCCTTCACGTCATCTTTGTCAACTGAAGCGATATAGTTCTTATACTGAGTTTGAATTTTGAAAGTCTTATCGCTTTCGTTAGCAGGATTTACATAACGGAATGCGAACTTAGCAACATTGAAGTCAGGAGTATCCAATTCTAATTTAACTGAATCACCGTTGTTACGGATGATATACAGAGTGTCATTGATATGAATACCATCTACGAATGCTAGCTTAGCCAGGTTTTCACCAGCTTCACCTTCATTGATATAAGGATTGTTATGCAAATGAGTTGCACCGTATACATTAGCTGTATCGATCAGGTTGACCAAATAGCGAGCTGTTACCATACGGTCTGTTCTCGGGTGACCAGGAACTGTACAAGTATCAGGATCGTGAACGTCAGCATTTACAGCCAACAGATACTGCCAGCAAGTATTCGGGTTTTCTTTTGTACCACGGTTGATATAAGCTGTATCAACAAACATAGCCGGGTTGATCTTGTCAAACTGATGAACGTTGTCAATATTCAGGAAGCTCTGAACTTCGTCTTCTACTACAGAGTTCTTGTCAGCCTTTTCATACAATACCTGAGAGTTGTTGTCTGCACGATAAATACTTACGATTTCACCGAAGCCTTTAGCTACTTTGTGATATTCAGGAGCATCCAAAGAAACCAGTTTAAACAAATCATTAGAGTTAATCTGTTCCCAAGATTCTTCTACCTGAATCTGACCTTGCTTAGTTGTTGTTGCACCGAACAATTTCTTGCTCAGATCCAAAGTATAATATTTATTATCTTTAGATATCTTACCAGCTACACCGATGATATTGAATAAGCCGTTTGCTTTTTTCTTCAATACAAAGCTATTATTTGCAGTCAGACCTGCTTCAGAGCTATAGTCTTTAGAATCCGGATCGCAATACATTGCATCTTCATCCAAACCTACTTTATTCTTATCGATATAAGTCATATACTCTTTGTTTCCAGCATTCTGGAATGCATAAGTCGGAACGAACAGAGTATCAGCAACAGCCTTGAAACCTTTCTTATCATAATCATAAGAGTTGCTAATTACAATTGCAGTGTCGCCAGTTGCAACTACACGCCAGTTAACAGAATAATCTTTTTCTTTTGTCAAACCAAGCAAATGCTTACCTGCATGATTTTCTGTCACATAGAAGTCAGTTTCTTCTGTTGAAGCAACAGCCAGTTTATACTGAGTATCTTTGATTTCTGTTTCTTTGTAGTTTGTATAGAAATCAGCAACTGTCAATTTAGGATCAACCGGGTTGATGATAAATGTATCACGTTCTCCAAAGCTGAACATAGCTTCGTTATCATCATAAGAAATAGTATACTTGTTATTAGCTGCATCCAACACATTCAGATACAATGCATCAAATTTAGCAGTTGCTTTAGAACCAGCTTCACGGTTTGTGAAAGTGAACTGTGTTTCAGAATCTTCATCTGACAATGAAACTACCCACTGAGCTTCGGGAACAGCCTGCAAATATCTAGCAGCTTCAACCAATTCAGGAGAATAGTTACCTTCGTTATCCAAACCTAAGACTTTACCATTCTTAGCTTTCAAATTTTTATCTGTTGTAACGAATGTAAGTGTTACATAACGATCACGGAATGGGTTGTTCTTCTTATCGTATGCATTTACTCTTGTATCAGAAGCAATTGCAATATTCAAAACGGTAGGAAGTTCTTCCGTTGTAGTCAAATAGATCTGAGGATTAGTATCTGTTCCAGCTTTTACTGTTGTCAAATAAAGCTCATCATCTCCTATTTGGATAGCTACAATTGATTTTTCGTCCGAATTACCTAATACTGTTACTTTCTCTGCATCATCAATTTTACTTACCAAAGCCAATCTTTCACCAATACCAGTAACATTTTCCCACTGGGTATCAGCAAAAGCAAGGTACTTATCACCAACTTTTAGATATGTAGAACCACTTTTTGTTTCCAGATAAAGCAATTTGCCAGCCAATACATTTCCATTGTTAATAGTAAGGCTAGTTTCTGCATCAACCGGTCTTGTCAGATTCAGCATAAAGCCATTACCTAACAATGCATTCAAATCGTCTGCATCCCATGCAGTAATAGCTGCATCTGCATCAACGCTACCATCTGCTTTTACCTCTACAGTAATATCCTGATTATCATTAGAAACAGAACCCTTACCAGCTACAACATTCTTGTTACCTACAACAAGAGCAAAGTCTGCAGGAAGTTCTGTTTTTGAAACAGTAGAGTTAGACAAAGCATCAATAACTGTATTAGCATCAGCATTATTTACAGACAGAGCCTGAGTGCTCTTAGTATTATAGTTAGCTGCCATATCAATAACAGCCTGCTGGAATACTTCAATTTCTGCATCTGTAGCATCTTCTGGTAAACTTACCTGAGCACTATAATAATAAGATTCTCCTTTTGATTGACGAACATCTGCATATTCGAATACACTTCCTTCAAAAGTATTTTGAGAAGCGATATCAGCAGCAGCATTAGTCTTACCTGTCAATCCTGTAAAAGTAAGAGCAGTTGACAGATAAGTAGCGTTATCGCCAGTTGTCACTTTCTTTTGAATTGCAAGATTGTTATCTTTGATCTTCAAACCTGCAACATCATTTCCTTTAACAACAATGCCATAAGTCATGAACCCCTCTAAAAGATTAGTGGCTTCTGTTATAGTATTATTAGAAATAGTAGCTTTTTCAACACTTGCATCAAGTACAATACCCGTTTTATTTGCAGTTGGCTGATTATTACATGTATTTACAGTGATAGGAAGATTCTTTACTGTAACATTATCCGCACTAATTTGTAACTGACCGACAATAGCACCATCACCCTCAGCTGTAATTGTTATACCTTCTACATTTACATTTAAGAAGTTTGCACAATTTCGTAGATAACCACTACCAGACCACTTTATGCCATAAGTAGGAAATGTTATTTCTTCGGCAAATACAATCTCATCACCTTTTACAATGCCATCCTCTCCTGTTTTAAATTGCCATACATCAGTATTAGTTTCTTGGCCATTTTGGGCATCCCCTTTCCAATCTGTAACAGTTGTAGTGATGTCATTAAGATCAGAAATACTTTTAATTACGTACTTCTCTGCCCAAGCATCACCACTCCACAGCGAACCGGCAAGCACTAAGCTCGCCGCCATAAGCGTAGAAAACTTTTTGTTCATAATTCTAAAATTTAGTATTAATAATAGTGTTAATGAAATATATGTTCTTCTTATAAATTGTCTCTTCTAAATAGAATGACGAGAATAAACGTTCCTTTTTTCTCGTCATTTTTTGAGGGTTTGTTACCATAAAAGACAATTTCGTACTAACTTTGCTATTCGGTTGATAAGAAAGCATATAGGGAAGAAAAAATTATTTTGAAAAAGATTGGAGGTTTAAAAGAATGTGGTAACTTTGCTGACGAGAAAAAAGGAACGTTTATTCTCGTCACTCGTTTTTCCCTCCATAATTTTTGATTATCAAACTTCTTATTAGATTTATGTTCATTAATAATATAATAATGACATTAATATATGTACGTATGTACATTATTATATAGAAAAGTAAACTTTTCCTATTAGCACGAATTGACCACACACACAACAAGCTTATCAACAAAGAATTACTAACAAACAGAGATGTAATTATATCATCTCACATCTACTTTCATTCTGATCGGATGAAGTGTTCAAACCCTAAGAGAGAACCACTGAAATACTAAAATCTAGATATTGGCGAATTAAGGGCAATTCTCCTATGTTTCAAATACACAATAATAACTTTACAAAAAAACAGAGCATACTTTACACTTTAGAATACTATAGGTTATAAATAAGGAAGGAGTGCGTTCCTTATTCAAATTATAGGAGAAAATGGCTTAATTATAGGGAGTTTTAGAAGTGAAAGTCCTAAGAATAGTTCTTATATAAAACGGGAAAAAGGGTGACGTCATAAACAATCGCGACGTCACCCTTTCAGATGTTTATCTTCAAAGGACAGATACGGTTTTACACAGGATGATTCCGTAATTATAAATTACAGGCAGGTACCAATTTATCTCGTTGAGCTGCTTTAATAAAATAAAATCACCTTTTACTTTATTTATCTTCCCAGCCTTTCGTCTGAATTAAGTTCGTGTTCAACAATAATTCACCTTTCGGGATAGGCCAGTAGTAACGGTAATCGGACCATGGTAATGTGCCAGTTTGAATATTTATACTTTTCGGATAAAGAATGATGAAACCTTCTTCATCTAAAAAGACATCTTTATTGGCAATTGCCGTCACTGCTGTTTCGCGGATACCGGTTTCCGGATCTACTACCCCATTGTTGTAATCTCCATTATAAAGAGCCTGCATCTCTTCAGTAAATTTTACACCTCTCATCGGAACAGTCAACAGGCCTGCCGCCTTCCAACGCATTAAATCCCAATAACGGAGGTCTTCCTGGGCCATCTCAACACGTCTTTCACGACGTATCTCACGCAATAAGGGGGAAACCGTATAATCCAACTTTTCTCTGTAAATAGCATCCAAGCGAGGGTCTGCCGGAATATTTCCCATATTCAGCTTAGCTGTTGGATATTTCTCGAAGTCGAACCCGGCACGTAGACGCAACTTATTGATAGTTATATCAATATCATTCTGCGAGATTGTGCCCAGTTCACATTTTGCTTCTGCATATATCAGCAGAGCTTCTGCATATCTAAACTCAATAGCCGATTGCGTTGAGCCACTGGCTCTCTGGTAGTTCACCAGGTCCGGTTTCCAATGTTTGATGAATCGGTAGCCAGACTGTTCAGTACCAAGATATTTCAGGTTAGGATAGGTTATTCCATTTTCGTTGATGCCATATACTCCTGTGTTTCTGTTCCAGACGGTGATATATTCTCCCGGTTTACAGATTGTCTGCGACATACGGGGATCGCGATTGTTCAACTCGCTCCATTTTCCATATCCTTCAAACAGCGGGTTTACTTCATAATTACCTTTCGAACCACCGATATAGACAGGACGTCCGTCTTCGCACAGATATTCATCGACCAGACTCTTTTGAGCACAAATACCCATGTGATTATTCTGGTCATAATAACGAAGCAGGTCATTGCCAATCTTATTATCAAAGCTATATTCTACTCCCAAAATGGCCTCCGGATTGGTTCTAATTTCGGTATCAAACTGAGCGAACAGTGCCCAATAAGCATCATCATTTCCATTGGTAAACAATTCATATCGTCCCGATTTAATCAGATAATCGGATGCTTTAACAGCTTCTTCCAACCATACATTAGCAGTGTTCTGCAAATTCAATTCTGTGTGGTATTTCCGGAAAGTTCCTTCATTCAGACAGATTCTTGCTTTCAAAAACTGAGCCATATCCTTGTTTATACGACCTACCGAGTTAGGTGTTGCAACTTCCGGAAACCATTCAATGGCACGGTTTATGCAAAACAACACCGAGTCCATCACCAATTCTCTCGAATCACGCGGCGCGTACAGTTCTTCCGAGTCTATGTTCAAGTCGCGGCTAAGCCAGGGTACATCACTAAAAATCTGTACTTTCTTAAAGTAGTCCCATGCCTTGAAAAAATAAGCTTCAGCAGCATAAGCCTTTTTCTTATCCTCGCTAATAGGCGCTCTGTCGTAGTTTGTCAGGAAATAATTTACGCGACGTAAATCTCCCCAACTCCATCCATTGTAATTATCATTCAAAGGAACGGTATAAGCATTAGTCAGTCTGACGTTCACATTCTGACCGCTACGAACTGCATTATCTGAAAAAGCATCGCCATAAGCAATGTGGCTTCCTCTAAAGTTCAAAGGTGCAACGTATGGATCCTGGTTATGCCCTCGGGCATAGATACGGTACATACCATTGAGATAAAGCTCCAGGTCGGTTTCCGTGTTCCAGAAGTTTTCACTTACTATATCGTCTTTGGGAGGACGGTCCATAAAATCGTCATTACAAGCAAAAAGGCAAAATGACAACGCTGATAAAGCCAGCACTTTTATATTTGAACTATGTTTTCTCATACTATCATATCTTTTAAAATCCAACTTGTACACCTAAAGCAACACTTCTCATCTGAGGATAGGAAGTTGACAGCAAATCCGGGTCGTATACACCGGGTAATTCTGTAATTTCAAACAAGTTAAAGCCTGAAACATAGACTCTGAGTTTACTCATCTTAATCTTGTTCGTGATTTCTGCCGGAACAGTATAACCCAGAATAGCCTGTTTCAAACGTAGATAAGCTCCGTTAAACATGTAAGCCGATTGCGTATACCAGTTCTGCGAACGACGGGCCCCATAAAGCGGATATTTGGCATCCGTCCGTTCCGGTGTCCATGAATTTTCATAAACGGTTTTACTGCCGGGACCATCTTCATCTCCCCAATATGTTTTATCGCTAATCCAGACATCTCTTTTGGCAACTCCCTGGAAGAAGAGATTCAGGTCGAAACCTTTCCATGCAAAATTTGCTGTCAAACCAAACTTCAGGCGTGGTGTATTATTTCCAAGAACTTTCAGGTCGCCATGATCGTCTAATGTATTCATACCTCTGTTTACTTCGCCATCTCCATTGATATCTTTATACATGATATCGCCCGGATAGTAAGCACTATTCGATTCGTGCGGACGATGCAGGTTGTTTCCGTTTACGTCTGTATATTGGATAATCAGGTTGTCAGCAATATCCCCTTCCTGCAGAATGCGATCGGTTTCATATCCCCAGATTTCACCTACTTTCTTTCCTGTATACAAAGAGCCCAAACTACAATTGTCGTTGCCATTGAAGAGAGCGACTTCGGTCTGATAATCGGACAACACAAAGTTCAAATCGTAAAAGAAACCATTTGAAAGGCGATCTTTCCATCCAATGCTCATCTCCCATCCGTGTGTTCTCAGCTTACCGGAGTTCACCATAGGAGCACTGGTTCCGAGCACTGACGGATAAGTTGAACCGTCCATAATGATATCTTTCGTTTCACGTCTGTAGATGTCGAAAGAAAAGTTCAGTCTGTTGGTAAGTAAAGAGATATCCAAACCGCCATTGATAGTAGTAGCCGTTTCCCAGGTAAAATCCGGACTAATCAATCCGGGAGGATTCACCTGATAAGGACGTTGCCCGTTAATCATAGCACTCGACTGACTGGAACCCATTCTGGAATAGAAACCATAGTTGGCCACATTCTGATTGCCGATCGAACCATAGGAAGCTCTTATTTTTAGATTATCCAACCAACTACGCGTATCGGCCATAAAACTTTCTTCCGAAAGACGCCATGCAGCAGAGAAAGATGGAAAAAATTTGAAACGCGAGTCGTGCGGGAATTTAGATGAACCATCATATCTTCCGTTCATTTCAAAAAGATAACGGTCAGAAAAGTTATAGTTAACCCTCATGAATACGCCACGTACAGCCCAATGTTCGTCCACTTCACTTTTCGAAGGATTCATGCCATAGGTATTTCCCAGTGTCGGAGCGCCAATACTCATGATTCCTGTATTTCCTGCAGACAACTGTTCTTTCTTCCAGACTTCCTGGTTGAAACCTACCAATCCTCCCAATGTATGCTTGCCAAATGTCTGATTATAATCGGCATATATATTAGTTGTGAAAAGCTGTACATCTTCTTTCGTTTTACTGATACGTCCTGTTTCCGTATTAGTCGCAATGTTTAATGCTTCCCAGCTATCCTGAATATACTGAAATTCGGGTTCCACGTCTTTTACATCATAAGAAGAAGGACGATAGGAGAAGTCGGCTTTCAATTTTAATTGTGGCAAGACCTGATATTCCGGACTTGCAGTGAATACGGCTACACTTCTGTCTGTTCTTTTGTTTCTGTTGCTATAAGCATAAGCCGAAACAATGCTGTTGGTCGGAGTATTGGGAACCGGGTCATTCGGTCCTGTCAACAAGGGCATATTCTGATTCCATTTCCCCTGATATAGAATAACCGACCAGGGATCGCCTTTATAAGAAAAAGGTAATGGTTCGTTATAACGTGTTGCGTTATATGACAATTTGATATTGACACTGAACTTGTCATTTATCTTCGCATCCAGATTAACCATTCCGTTATAACGACGCATATTGTCATTGCGGAGTTTATAAAAACCATCCTGATCCTGGAAGCCCAGCGAAGCGTAATAGCGCAAGGCTTCAGAACCTCCGGAAATACTTACGTTATGCTTTTGCGTAGGAGACCAGTCTCTTACCATCATTTCAAACGGGTCAAAGTTTCCAACCCACCAAATAGATTGCTGGTTGCTTCCCGGCTCATACATCCAGGCATTTTCGGGAACAGGATTATCTATATATTTTTGTAATGCTTCCAGGCGCATATCATCTTCTGTTGTTCTGGAACCACCTGTATAGACTCTGTTCATTATTCTTGCATATTCGGCATCATAAGAGTTCATGAAATCCGGACGTGCTGAAGGATGATTCCACTGTACATCATACGAATATTGCACTCTTCCTTTACCTTTCTTCCCTTGCTTGGTAGTCACCAGAATAACCCCATAAGCGGCACGCGCACCGTAGATGGCCGAAGCAGAAGCATCTTTAATAACAGAGATACTTTCCATATCATTCGGATTTAAAGCACTAAGGTTAAAATTCTCCATCTCGATACCATCTACCAAAATAAGAGGGCTGCCATTATCAACCTGCCATGTTCCGCTGCTATTCTTCGACATGGATGTTGCACCACGCACATTATAAGAAGCAAAAGTGTTAGGTGCGCCGTTGGATATATTGACATTCAGGTTGGGCACAACCCCTTGTAGGGCTTGGGCTATATTTGTAACAGGGCGACTTTCCATAACTTCAGCCGAAACGGAAGATACCGCACCTGTCAGATTCACCTTTTTCTGTGTGCCGTAACCTACAACGACAACCTCATCCAATGTTTGCGTATCTTCTTTCAATATAACCGATATATCGGTCTTGTTTCTGACTGATACATCCTGTGTCATATAGCCAATATAAGACACTTCCACCACTTCACCTTGCTCCAAAGTTAACGAAAACTTTCCATCAAGGTCTGTTATAATACCGTTTCTCGTTCCTTTTTCCACTACGTTAGCACCGATGACAGGTAATCCGGACTCATCTTTTATAGTACCTGTAATTGTTTTCCTCTTCTCCTGCTGTGGTTGTGTTGATACAGGTGCAGGTTTTATCAGAATTTGATTTTCTTTAATTGTAAATACAGCTCCCGTACCTTTCAATATCTCTGTCATCGCCTCTTTTACAGGTTTTTCAGAAATGTTCACGGACACACGTCGGTCTTTATTAATTGTCGATTCGCTGTAAGCAATAGATAATTTTGTCTGATTTTCCACTTCCTCAAAGACATCGGCCAATGTGGCATTTTGCTTGTTGATATTTACGTTTTGTGCCGATATACTTGTGGTTATGAAGAAAAGGAACAAATAGGTAAATATCTTTCGTAAAGATTTACAGGATAAATTGTTATTCTTTTCCATGAATAATATTATTTTTGTTGTTGAATACTATTTTTATAATTAAGCCTTATGAAATGTGTTCGATTTCAAACCGGAGAGTTGTGCAGCAAATAAAACTCTCCGGTTCTTTTTTTCATGGTATCGTTTGTGTGTTCATTATTAATAAATATATACTTTATCTCCATCTATCTTATATCTGAATCCGGCTATGATTTGCTGCAAAGTATAAAAGACCTCTTCCAACGTCTCATCATGCAGGAATTTGACTGTCAAGCGTTCGTCTTTCAAACCTTTGGAATTAAGATAAACCGTTACTCCATACTTTCTCTCAATCTCGTTGATAACAGTATACAACGAAACACTTTGGAATACCATTTGTCCTTTTTCCCAAGCCAGTACATAATCCAGCCGAGTATGTTTATGTTCGCTTTTTCCCGTTTCCCTGTCATATATAACCTGTTCTTCCGGATTAAGAATATAACTTTCCTGACTGGAATTAATGTCCACTTTAAGCTTTCCTTCTACCAGTGAAGCTACTGTTGTTTCGGCTTCCGGATAGGATGATACATTAAAAACAGTTCCTAAAGCTTCTACGGCCATATCGTGTGTTTTAACAATAAATGGCTTCTTCTTATCTGAAAAAACAGAGAACTTAGCCTCTCCACTTAAATAAATATTACGAATCTTTCCTTTAAATTCGGCAGGATATAATAAAGAACTTCCGGAATTAAGCAAGACCTCCGATTTATCCGGTAAAACAACAGAACGAATTTCGCCTGCCGCAACAAAACATTCTACCCATTCGATCTCCTCCTGAGTATAATTCTGCACATACTTCCATGAAAACCATACACTAAGTAAAGGAATAAGCAAAACAGCTGCTATCTGTCCCCACTTTTGCAATGAAAAAGAGAGTCTCTTTCGCACAGGAAATCCCAATCGTCTTTCAACATGCTTGAAGGAACTTTCTGTCGAGGCATCGGAATGAATCTCCAGTTCTTCCCAAATCCGGAAAAGAGCTTCATCTTTCTCTTTCCTGGAAGAAGAGAAAAACCAATGGGTAAACCCCTTTCGAATCTCTTCCGGATGATCTTTCTTAAAGAAACTTTCTATGATCTGATATACTTTCGACATAATATTATTTTCCGTTATCTATTATTAAGACACGCGAAAATAAACTTACACCCAAAAAAAAGAAGGTATTTTATATAAAAAAGGAAGTGAATAAAAATAATGTCTTTTTAATTTCTTTCAATGCCAGGTTCAAGTGGTTCTCTACGGTCTTTTTAGAAATACCCATGCGGGTCGCTATTTCATCATTAGTCAGCCCATCTTTCCGGCTCATTTCATAAATAGCTTTACGCTTGGGAGGCATACGACTGACAGTCAATTGTTCCAATAGTTTTATCTCACGAGCATACAACTCTCCTTCAATTGTAAACTCGGTTTCTCCATCATATTCTTCTAGATAATTCTCTTCCAAATATTTATGCCGCAGATAATTCAAAGCTATGTTTTTGGCCATTCGGTAAACATATGAATTAAACGATACGACGTTCCTCAACTGTTCCCTATTCTCCCAAATTCTCATAAAAACATCCTGAGCCAATTCCTCAGCTATAACCTCCGATTTAATAAGATGGCTGATAAAATATTTAACTTTGGGGAAATAATTCATAAACAAGCATCTGAAAGCCTCATGACTTCCTAACACCAGTTCTTCTATATATGATGTATCCTTTTCCATAAGAGTATAGCTCGAACAAATATAGTATAAATAACCAACACAAGAATAACGTTGATGCCATTAATAAAAATGAGCAGATTTCTTGAATGGAAAATCTGCTCATCTTCTTCTATAAATTAATGATGGAACAACCGCACTCCGGTAAAAGCCATCGTTATACCATACTTGTCGCAAGTATCGATCACATGGTCGTCACGGACTGAGCCGCCTGCCTGTGCAATATATTCCACGCCACTCTTATGCGCACGTTCGATATTGTCGCCGAACGGGAAGAAAGCATCCGAGCCCAAAGCCACACCGTTCATGGTATCCAGCCAGGCACGTTTCTCTTCGCGGGTCAGGACTTCCGGTTTTTCAGTGAAGAACTGCTGCCATACACCATCGGCCAATACATCTTCATGGTCGTCGCTGATATATACATCTATCGTATTATCACGATCGGCACGGCGTATTTTTTCGATCCAAGGCAGATTCATTACTTTCGGGTGCTGGCGGAGGAACCAGATATCAGCCTTGTTTCCTGCCAGGCGGGTACAATGGATACGGCTTTGCTGGCCGGCACCGATACCGATCGCCTGTCCGTCCTTGGCATAACAAACGGAGTTACTCTGTGTATATTTCAAAGTGATAAGGGCAATGATCAGGTCGCGTTTAGCATCTTCCGAGAAATTCTTGCTCTTTGTCGGGATATTGGTCAGCAAGCTTTCGTCCAGCTTGATCTCGTTACGTCCCTGTTCGAAAGTGATGCCGAAGACATCCTTATGTTCGATCGGAGCCGGTGTATAAGCCGGATCGATTTTGATAACGTTGTAAGTACCTTTCCGTTTGTTCTTCAGGATCTCCAGAGCTTCCGGCGTATAGTCGGGAGCAATGACGCCATCGGATACTTCACGGTTGATCAGGCGGGCTGTCGCTTCATCGCAAGTATCGCTCAAAGCGATAAAGTCACCGTAAGAAGACATGCGGTCTGCACCGCGGGCACGGGCATAAGCGGTTGCCAGAGGAGTCAGAGGAAGATCGTCTACAAAGTAGATTTTCTTCAACGTATCGCTCATCTCGATTCCAACAGCGGCACCAGCCGGGCTGACGTGTTTGAAAGAAGCGGCAGCGGGAAGTCCTGTAGCCTCTTTCAGTTCTTTCACCAATTGCCAACTATTGAAGGCATCCATGAAATTGATGTATCCGGGACGACCGTTCAATACCTCGATAGGCAATTCCCCCTGCTGCATGAAAATGCGCGACGGCTTCTGGTTGGGGTTGCAGCCGTACTTCAGTTCTAAAGAGTTTTTGTTTTCTGTGCTCATATTGTTGTTATATAAAATTCTATTTCATTTCTGCCATTCCTTCTTCCAGGGAATGGGGAGTGTAGCCTAGTTCGCAACCAGCCTTGTCGATACTCAGTCCGCTGAAACGGGGACGCGGGGTGGCTTCGTTCATTTCTTCCGTAGTGACCGGAATGATCAACGAACGATCCAATTGGAAATAATCGGCTACACGGTAGGCAATATCGGCTATTGACAGGCATTCGCCGCCACAAATATGCCAGGTTCCGTTCAGAGAGGTGTGCATAAGTTTCTCCACACCGTCGGCAATATCTTGTACCCAGGTCGGTGTACGATACTGATCGGAAACGACACGTATCTCCTGACCGGCTTGCAGACGGTTCTTCACCAGTTGCAGGATATTACCGTGCTGTCCCGGCAATGCCTTTCCGTAAACAACGACTACACGGACATTCGCATAATTACTGCAACTAGCAGCAACAGCCAATTCGCCCTGGTATTTGGATATGCCATAATAGTTCACAGGAGCCGGGGTATCCGTTTCCGTATATAATCCGGTCTTCTTTCCGTCGAAGACGAAATCAGTAGACAGATGGATGAAACGGCTGCCAGTCCTCTCACAGCAACGGGCTATATTCTCTACTGCCAGCACATTGGCGGCGTAGGCTTCTTCATGATGTGATTCACAATAATCGGGGACGGACAAGGCGGAACCGTTGATTACGACATCCGGACGAACATCAGCAATCAGCCGGTCGATAGCCGGATGGTTATTTATATCTGCCTGAACAAACCGGTAATTATCTCCCGGCAAAATATCTTTATGCAAGGAACAGCCTGTCAGTTCATACTTTCCCTGCCGGGACAGGTGCTGCAAGATTCGTCTGCCAGTAAAGCCATTCGCTCCAATTATCAGTGTTTTCATCAGAACATATACATTAATACACCTAATACACGGTGATTTGTTATCGAATGCGTATCGCGGATACGTCCGTCAGCCAATGTACGGTCACCATACCAGGCGAGGGACGGACTGTATTCCAAGCCTACTTTCCAGTGAGGCAGGACATACGACATCTGCAAATTAGTAGTAAATACCTGGTCCACATCCAGTCCGACACCATAAGTCGGTCCGACAATATCCTTGCCTGCACCCAGGTTCTTCAGATAACCGACAAACAGGCCCGGTTGCCATTTCTTACCGTAGACAACATTCAGCCAGGTCATCGAATGACGGTAAGGCGTATATTCCTGTTCACCCGTACGCTTATCGATACTGCTTACGCCATAACCGCCCAGCATGCAAAGGTGAGCCAGGTTGGAACCCAGCAATGTCTTGGCAGATATCTTCCAGTTTTCATTGGTATAGCGGGCATGAGCTTCGAAAGAGACGGAAGTAACCCGTTCCTTTACCTTATATACATTATCTCCCACCGTAGATTTGACACGCGGTGCGATGGAAAGGATATCGGCTCCTACACCGGCCATCCAGTTATCCTTCTTATAATCCACACCGAAATAAAATTCCGGCACGCAACCGTTCTTTATATATTCTTCGCTCTTTCCGTTCGGCCCGGTAGACAAATACTGCAACTGCCAAATCGCCGCCCCGGTCAGGCTCCATCCCTGATCCGTATAACGGTAACGCAACATCGGGTTACGGCTGAAAGGCTGAAAAGGGGCTCCCGTGGAGAGATTCAGCATCTGCGGAAAGATATCTCCGAACAACGGATGCCAGGTCTGACCGATCAATACGGCTGATTTTCCCCAATCGAGATTCACATAGGCATGTCGCACACGAATCATCGCAAAGTTACTTCCGGAACCACGGAAATCGACTTCCAGTTTGGCAGTCGTCTTTGCTTTCCCGACATTCGGTCCTGCCACATCTATCCCCAAACGGGAATAAAGCAGATAGAAACTACCGTTAGCCGTAGCATTCAAGTCGTTGCCGTCGGCATCCGGTTCGACGTCTTTCGGATAGAGATGGAACAAACCGTCCACGATCTCCGAATTGGCACGCGAGTTGTAAAACAAGTCACCGCGCACCTGTCCGTAAAATTTGTACGAAAAATTCTTTTTCTGTGCATAACCGGAAGTTGCCATCAACAGTCCGGCCAATAAAAACATACCTAGCTTCGTTCTCATTTAAAAGCGTTCAAATTAGAAATAATACATAACCAATCCCAATATGCGGTGATTGGTTACGGCGTGGGTGTTTCCCACTTTGCCATTCTTCTGGTCGATCGTACCGTACCAGGCTGTTGCCGGAGAATATTCCAGACCGATCTGCCAATGAGGCAAATTATATGATAAATTTACATTTACAGTAAATAACTGGTCGATGTTCAGTCCCATACCGTAGACCGTTTTCGATGCGGTCAGTTCGTCGTCCGTACCGAGATTCTTGGTGTATCCCATGAAAAGACCCGTTTTCCATTTCGTTCCATAGGTAAAATTCGCCCAGGTTGTCGAATGGCGGAACGGAGTGTATTCCTGTTCACCGGTCTTCGGATCGACAGAGCTGATGCCATAACCTCCGATCAGAGCCGTCTGGTCCAAACAGGAAGCCATCAGGCTTTTGGCTGCAAAGGTATAATTACGTCCGGTATATTTCAAGTGAGCTTCATAGGAATATGTCGTCATTCGCTCATTTACCTTATAAACTTTGTCATTTATCTCCGATGTCGTACGAGGTTTCAGGGAAATCAGATGGATACCCGCCCCTGCCAGCCAGCCGCTATCGGAAGTATAGTCCGCTCCGACATAAAATTCCGGCACGCAGCTGTTCTTAATATAATCCTCGCTCATTCCTTTCGGACCGCTCGATGTATATTGCAGCTGCCAGATAGCAGAAGCCGTGAGCTTCACCTGTCCGGCTTTATACTGATAACGGATTTGCGGGCTGCGGTTGAACGGCTGGAAAGGTGCTCCCGTAGAAAGATTCAGCATATCCGGAAAAACGGAACCGAATAACGGATGCCAGGTGTGACCGATCAATAAATTACTCTTTTCCCAATCCAGTGCTACCCATGCCTGACGGATACGGAGCATAGTCGTACTTGCCGAGAAACCACCGAAATCAGTTTCCAGGCAGGCGGAAGTCCTTGCAGAGCCGACATTCGGGCCGGTCACACTGATTCCCAATCGGGAAGTAAATGTATAAAAACTACCGTTGGGTGTCGCGTTCAGGTCTTTCCCGTCAGCATCCGGTTGTTCATCAAGAGGGAAAAGGTAGAAGTTTCCGTCTACCGGAGCCATATTCGCACGCGTGTTGTAAAACAAGTCACCACGCACAAATCCATAAAACTTGTAAGTGAAGTTTTTCTTCTGGGCAGTTGCGGAAAACAAAGTCAGTGCACTTACCAGTAGCAGAGCCAGTTTTTTCATTGTTGTCGTTTGTTATCTATTTGTCTAATTTGAAGGCACAAAGGTATATATTTTTGTTTATTCAATTTGAAGAATGAAATATTATTTGTTACTTTGCTTCCAAGTTGTAAGCCTTAAAGGCCAAATCGATTAATAATGTAAACTACATAAATAATTATGAATACGAAAAAGTTTTTATTGGAGGAGAAAGACATACCCACAGCCTGGTATAATATTGTGGCTGATATGAAGAACAAACCACTTCCTATTTTGAATCCGCAGACCAAGCAACCGATGAAAGAAGAGGATCTCTATCCCCTGTTTTCCAAAGCTGCTTCCCATCAGGAAATGAATACGACCGATGCCTGGATCGAAATACCGGAAGAAGTTCGCGAATTATATAAGGTATGGCGTCCCACTCCGCTGGTTCGTGCTTACGGACTGGAGAAGATGCTGGATACTCCTGCACATATTTACTTTAAGAACGAAAGTGTCAGCCCGATCGGTTCACACAAGCTGAACTCTGCTATCGCACAGGCTTACTATTGTAAACAGGAAGGTGTTACCAATATCACCACTGAAACAGGTGCCGGACAATGGGGTGCCGCCCTCTCCTATGCTGCCAAGGCTTTCGGCCTGGAACTGGCTGTTTATATGGTAAAGGTCAGCTATCACCAGAAACCTTACCGCCGTTCGATCATGCAAACTTTCGGTGCACAGGTGATCGCTTCACCGAGTATGAGTACGAAAGCCGGACGTAAGATCCTGACCGATCATCCTAATTATCAGGGTAGTCTGGGTACTGCTATCTCGGAAGCCGTAGAGTTGGCTATGCAGGTGCCTAACTGTAAATATACATTGGGTAGCGTTTTGAACCACGTGATGTTGCACCAGACTGTGATTGGCCTGGAAGCTGAAAAGCAGATGGAAATGGCAGGCGAATATCCGGATGTGGTGATCGGTTGCTTCGGTGGCGGTTCAAACTTCTCCGGTATCACTTTCCCGTTCCTGCGTCACAAACTGACAGAAGGTAAAGATATTCGTGTGATCGCCGCAGAACCGGCATCCTGTCCGAAACTGACACGCGGACAGTTCCAGTATGACTTCGGAGATGAGGCCGGATACACTCCACTGATTCCGATGTTCACGTTGGGACATAACTTTGCTCCTGCCAATATCCATGCAGGCGGTCTGCGTTATCATGGTGCAGGTTCGATCGTCAGCCAGCTGATGAAAGACGGACTGATGAATGCTGCGGACGTAAAACAGTTGGATACATTCAAAGCGGCAACAATGTTTGCCCAAGCAGAAGGAATCATCCCGGCTCCGGAATCATCTCACGCTATTGCTGTTGCCATCCGCGAAGCAGAAGAAGCGAAGAAAGAAGGAAAGGCACGTACGATCCTGTTCAACTTGTCCGGTCACGGTCTGATCGATATGGCGGCTTACGACCAGTATCTGGCAGGCGACCTGACCAATTATGAAGTAACAGACGAAGATGTTGCCAAGAATCTGGAAGAATTAGAAAAGATTATCGGATAACCCGATAATCTTTCACAAAATAAAAGTGGCGCTAATAACAGGGACTCACGTCTTTTGTTATTCGCGCCACTTTCGTGTGTGTCTATGAATGTTTTATAAAATAGGTTCTTAAGAGAAAATCTCTTCATAGCTTGTAGCCGGAACAATCATTTTCTGTTGATTCAGGCTATAGTCTTTTTTCTTTTTGTTCCACATTCCGTATTCGGAAGTTATATTTCCATCTTCATTATACTGATAAGAAATCAGATAATAAGGATCCCATGTTTCTTGTGTCTTATTCCAGCGGTACGCTTTCTTTTCAGCGACTCTGCCGTTCTCATTATAGGTGAATTCATATTTCACCTGTTTATTCAAAAGTCCTTCTTCCTGCAAGAATACTACTTTTGAAACGATCTTTCCGTTCTCCTCTTTCGTATCATAAAGATAGTTTCTAGGAGATGCGGCACTCATTGCCAGACTACAAACGAACAAAACAACAAGTGACAAAATCTCTTTTCTTAAAACTGAAGCTTTCATAAAATATATTACTTATAAGATTTACTTTCAAATTGCGTGCAAATGAACATAGTTTTCCGATATAAACCAAATATTTGCTGACATTTTGATAGCCAAAATAAGTTATTTAACTATTTTAAACCACCTCTACATTACAACAAAAGACCGATCAACTTACAATTTATAATAAACCTACTTCAAAAGCACAAAATAAAGCTACTTTTTACCCGATATTTCTAAATAAACCAATACAATATCACTCACAACTTACAAATTGACACAAAGAGTTTTTTTGAGTATCATACACATTCTTTAAAACTAAATATCCATACTCGTTTGTTATTTACAAATAAAGGAATGATATTAGTACCCAATTAAATCAGTATATCATGGAGAGAAATATTTTTAAACTGGAAAACGAGCAATTGAAAGAGATCGCTCTTTCATTGCGACAGAAAGTAGAAGAGGGGTTAGCAAAAGAGAATGCTGAAATACAATGCCTCCCGACATTCATTACCCCCAAAAGTAATAATATAAATGGTAAGGCATTGGTTCTCGACCTGGGAGGGACCAACTATCGTGTCGCTACCGTTAACTTCGCAAACGACAAAGCGACGATTCATCCTGAGAACGGATGGAAAAAGGATTTATCGGTTATGAAAACTCCCGGTTTCACCCGAGAGGAATTATTTAAAGAGTTAGCCGATCCGATCGGAGAGATCAAACGGGACGTAGAAATGCCTATAGGTTACTGTTTTTCATATGCGGCTGAATCGCTTCCGGACGGCGATGCCAAATTATTGCATTGGACAAAGGGTGTTCACATCAAAGAAATGCTGGGACAACCCGTAGGAAAACCGTTGCTCGAATACCTCAATGAACGGAACGAACCTAAATTCACGAATATAAAAGTATTGAACGATACGGTTGCCAGTTTGTTTGCCGGACTTACGGATAGTAACTACGATGCTTATATCGGACTGATAGTCGGAACCGGAACCAATATGGCAACTTTCATTCCTGCAGATAAGATAACCAAACTTCCTGCATCCATACAGGCAGACGGCTTGATCCCTGTCAATTTGGAATCAGGCAATTTCCATCCGCCTTTCCTGACGACGGTAGACGAAATGGTCGATGCCTGCTCTGACAGCCGTGGCATGCAACGATTTGAAAAGGCTGTTTCCGGCATGTATCTGGGAGAAATACTGAAATCGACTTTCCCTCTCGATGAGTTCGAAGAAAAGTTCGATGCCCAAAAACTGACTACCATCATGAATTATCCGGATATCCACAAGGAGAAATATGTACAGGTTGCGCATTGGATCTATAACCGTTCTGCCCAACTGGTAGCCTCCTCACTAGCCGGTCTGATCTCTTTACTGGTTTCATATAATAAGGATATCAAAAAGGTTTGCCTGGTAGCTGAAGGCAGTATGTTCTGGAGCCTCAACAGAAATGATAAGAATTATAATGTACTCGTAATGGAAGAATTGGATATTCTTCTGAACGAACTTGGAATTGGTGACGTAAAAGTTCACGTTAATAAAATGAATAATGCCAATCTGGTAGGGACTGCGATTGCAGCATTATCTTGATCATTATTTCCGGATAACGACACAGCTTTTTTTCAAATTTGAATCTATTTGTCGCAATAAAAGAACCAGGTACGCGGATGACGCGGATTGAGCGGATTTGAACGGATTTGAACGGGTCGAATCATTTAATCCGTTTTGATCCGCCTAATCCGTGTCATCCGCGTACCTGGTTCTTATTAAAATAGTTCAAATCTTTCTAATTATATCCTATACCCTTCCCAGATATTCATCCACCGTATAATTCAGGAAATTATTGAGAGGGAGAAGTTCCTGGAAAATCTTGATTGTCTGATCCATCCAATCATCTTGCAAAAAGAACTCATCCGGTTTATTAGCGGCAAAACAAAAATCCTTATGACGTAGAATTTCGTCATATTTAAAATCTGTCGGATAACCTGCCGGCATACGCTTCAGCACTTCACCCTCCATCACCGGATACGTATTCTTAAAAGACGGTTTTTCTATAATGCTTACAAACTCGTCAATATGATCGTATATATCCTGACGAAGCATCTTCAACAGCTTGGGAGGAGGACACCAGACTCCACCCGACAACATGCAGTTACCCGGTTCGAGATGAATATAATATCCGCCCCGTTCACTGGCACGTCCGCCCTGAGCCATGTAAGCGGCAAAATGAATTTTATAAGGAGTCTTGTCCGGAGAAAAGCGCAAATCCCGGTAAATACGGAACTGACAATCTTTCGCTTCCAAACCTGCTACCTGCGGATCGAACAGAGCGATCCTGTTGATCAGCTGCTGAACCTCATCCAAAAAAGCCTTATGCAACACATCGTAACGGTCTTTGTTAGCCTGGAACCATTCCCGGTTGTTGTTTGCACTTAATTCCTTCAGGAATTGTATAATCTCTGCATTCATACTATCTGTTTTTAAGAACAAAGATAAGGAATAATATCATTCATTATTCCAATTTCTATCCGTTCGGAAAGGAGCGACCGGCAAACCATCCTTATTAAATAAGTTTCCGATAGTTGCATCATCAAAACAATATTGTACGGCTACCGGATTCTTTACGCGTAGCGAAGAGACAACGACTGTATTCTCCTTGATCTGTGCTTTTGCAGGCTCAAAAACACCATCTTCACCGGCAATACGAAAACCGACGATCTGCTTATCTTTACACATCAACCCATTCTCCGCATGCAAAAAAGAAATCACTGCTTTATTTTTATTGACAGTCAGCGTATTAAATACCGGACTTTCAAAACCAGAATCAAGCCGGGAGTAGGTTTTACCCAAAGCCATATTAGCCAAACGTAAACCAACACTTTGTTTGTCAGTAGGATGAATATTCTTTACATCGGCAACACAGTCGGAAACAGCGACCATACCGGTACCAGGGACTGTTCGGGAAATCCACTCCTGATGTTCACGAATCAAAGCTGCCCCGTTATCAATTGAATTATAAGTATGAGGAGCGATTTGTACGAGATAGAAAGGAAAGTCTTTTTTAAAACTTTTCCGCCAGCTTTCGATCATTGTCTTCATCAGGATACCATACGAGTCCGGATGATCGCGGTTTGACTCCCCTTGATACCAGATTGCACCTGCCAAAGCATAAGGAACGATCGGATTAATCATCTGATTATATAACACACCCGGCTCAACCGGCCACCACGGATATGTCTTACCAGGCATCGCATCGCGTATCCGGGGATCATTCACAACTAACTCTTCCGGTGTCCATACTTCAGCCGGAGTTCCTCCCCACGCCGAAACAATCAGTCCGACAGGTACATTCAGGTCCTTCTGCAAATTGCGTCCGAAAAAGTATGCCACAGCACTGGTATTCTTCATCACATCCGGTGTACAGGCAGCCCAGGATGCTTCGCAATTATTCTGCGGAGTAGCTGCTCCACGCTTAGGAATATGGAAAAAGCGGATATCAGGATGATTAGCGGCAGCAATCTCTTCGTCCCGGTTATCGATGTTACTCATCGGGGTCCATTCCATATTGGATTGTCCGCTGCAAAGCCAGACTTCGCCCAACATGACATCTTTCAACTGGCATTCTCCATCTCCTAAAAAAGACAAGGTGTAGGGGCCTCCTGCTTCCACCGTCTTTAATGACGTTTCCCAGGAACCGTCAGAACGGACTACCACAGAGACAGTATCTTTCGGAGCCCAACTCCCTACTACTTTAATTGTTGCACTTGCCGTTCCCCATCCCCACACAGGAACTTCACTTTTTTGCTGCAATACCATATGATCAGCAAAAACGGATGGCAAACTAATCTTAGCCTGCATACTGGTAACCAGCAGTAATAATCCAGCTGTAAAACCGGCAATCTTTGTTTTATTCATAATATCCTTATCCTTAATTATTAATTAAACGATCTATTTGAGAGCACCAAACTTTATATCCTTCAGAATTCAGATGTAAAAAGTCTCCCCTGTATAATTCGGTCTATAGACTTCCATCCGGGTTAACAAACCAAGAAGTCGGATCAATATATTCTATTCCCAAAAGGACATCTCCTACTATCACCATTAATACTGGTAATAACAATAATCTCTGATTGACAACAAATATAGTCATCATTTATCAAATGTCACAATAAATATAGAGTCCGGTTACCTAATATTTATTCATGAAGACTCTCTACCACATATCATAGTGAAATACCGATCTTCCAAAGAAAACCCAGAAATCCGACATCGATTACTAATTTGTAAAGAACAAAAATATAATAAAACAAACCATATACATAATTAGGGTTTGTAATTCAACAAACCCTAATTAATAATCTATATCGAACTTTCGTTATTTGTCATAAACGCATTATAATAAGGTCTTACATCTAAAGGATCTTTTATTTCTTGTTGTAGTTCCTGAAAACGTTTAAAAAGTTTATCCATTATTTTATGATACTTTTTATTACCGGCAAGATCATTTATTTCATGTGGATCTTTCTGTATATCATATAAACGTACGATATTTGCTCTTGGATAAATAATCATTTTATATTTATCTGTACGTATCATCCTCTGACAACCGATATAACAACCAATAACAGCATCTCTAGTTTTCATCTTTTTACCTTGTGCCAAAGGAAGAAAAGACTGAAAGTCTACAGCATTAACCCCATCACTTCCTGCAATATCCAAAGAGGTTGCCATGATATCCTGCAAATACATCAAATCATCAACTATTACTCCTTCCTTAACCCCAGGACCAATAATAAACATTGGAACTCTTATACTGGCATCATACTGATTTTGTTTACCCATAAAACCATGATCGCCAACTGCTAAACCATGGTCTGCCGTAAAAAATATATATGTATTGTTTAGTTTGCCACTCTTTTCCAAGGCATCAAAAATTTTTCCAATTTGAATATCCAAATGCGTAATCAGAGAATAATATTCCTTACGGTTAACTTTTACAGCATATTCTGTACGAGGAAAAGGTGCCAACATTTCATCACGCAAATCTTTACCAGATCCTCCCTCTTCTGCATAAGGATAGACTGAAAGGAAATTTTCCGGAACAGATATTTTATCCAACGGATACATGTCCAAACATTCCTGGGGAGACTGCCGAGGATCATGTGGGGCATTAAATGCCAAATACATGAAAAAAGGATTGTCTTTTTGCTTCGCTTCTTCTATATACTCTAAAGCATCATCACATAAGACTTCACTCCAATGTTTACCTCCTTTCCAATACCCTCCATGAATTGTATCTGCCGCACTCCATGTATCAGGCTCTCCTTGTATAAATTTACGATTGTAACGTACTTTCGTCTGATTTGGCATACCCGGACGAATATGACTGACACGGTCAAAAACTTGCTCAGCCGGTATAGGTATGTGCCATTTACCCGTTATATAAGTATCATAGCCTTCCTCTTTCATGTATTGACTCCACAAAGGAGATGCTTTGGCAGGTTTTTGCAGCTTGTAAGGTTCTATACCATCTGGCCATTCATTTTTCCCACTTCCCGTAATATCGCCTGTCTCATCCAGAGATTTCCATAAATATTTACCAGTGTTCATCATGGCACGACTTGCAGCAGAAATAGCACAGTTAAAGCCTCCCTGATTGAACGTATGGGAAAAAAATGTTCCCCGACTTTTCATACGATCTAAATTAGGAGTTATTACTTCTCCATTTGAAGTAGACCCTAAACTCCTAATCGTCATATCGTCCGCAAAAATAAAAACTATATTTGGCTTATCTGTTTGCTGAGCCATCGATAAGCTACTCAAACCTAACTGAATGGCTACCAATAAATTCTTTTTCATAAATTATCTTCTATTGATTGATTTATTTTATTTCCAACCCGGATTTTGTTTCAAATTCGGATTAATAACTAATTCCTCTGTAGGAAGTGGAAAATAATAATGTTTTGATTCATCAAACGTGCGTCCATTTGGTAATATGTTCCAATAAGGAAGTATAAAACCTTCATCATCTATCTGAATATGTTTCCCTAATACGACTTTAGGATATTGTGAAGCAACATACTTCATTCCTCTAACTGGGTTTTCAAATAATTTTCCAGCTTTCCAACGCATCATATCGTCATATCTGAAGGATTCTAAAGCTAACTCAACTCTACGTTCTCGTCTGATTTCATCTATCAAAACAGGCAATAACGGAAAATCAGATAAAGGATCTTTTATTAAATTTGCCATTATCATGTCTGGCATACCTACGCGTTTCCGTAAAAGATTGATCGATTTATCCAAATCATTTTGAGTACATTCGCCTAATTCCGCTTTAGCTTCCGCATAAATTAATAAAGCTTCTGCATATCGGAAGATAGGAGCATCCAAAATACCTTGTTGATAACGCAAATATTCTTCCGGATCATCCACCCAAAACTTTATAATACGGTATCCTGTAGGTATATTACTCGTAGACATACCAGAACCAGGAATAGAAGGTAAAATACTTTCTCTTAATAAATCTTTACCAGGATAACACACGGTTTGACATAAACGTGGATCCCGATGAAGCATTTCTACCTGGATACTGTCATGACCTAAAAAATGTTCCTTACATAAAGAAATAGGTTTTCCACATTCACAAAGATACGAGTCAACCAAAGATTTACTGACACTCCATCCAAGAGCAGATTCTTCCCCTTCCAACAGGTTGCTTATTCTATTCCCCAAAAGCCCCAATTCATATTTTTTATAGTAGATCATTTCCGGGTTTCCAGCCAAATCCAAATCACAAAATAAATTTCTATAATCTTTATCCGGGTTACCTGTATTATAAATGGAGTAATTACCCTCATGCATCAAGGTTGAAACAGCATCAACGGCCTCTTTTAAAAAAGTAGTACCATCATCTATTCCATGATATTTACGAAATGTTCCTTCGTGTAAACAAATCCGAGCTTTTAAAATCAATGCTACATCTTTATTAATACGACCATCTACAGCTTCACTTTTAACTGGCAAATTAGATATTGCCCAATTTAAATTAGTTAAAACCGAATCCATAACTAGTAAGCGAGAATCCCGAGGAGCAAATAACTCTTCTGAATCTGTCGTTAAATCTTCGGACAACCAAGGAACATCACCATAACGCTTCACCTTATTAAAGTATTCCCAACATTTAAAAAAATGTACCTCTGCAGCATAAGAATCCTTTATTTTTTGTGCTATACCGGCTCGATTATAGCGTGATAAAAAATAATTACATTTACGAATGAATTCCCAGTTCCATTCATTATCTCCCGATTTTTCAGGAACTATATGTTCGCCAGCCGCAACTTTATCATAATTTTGCGGTACCATATTATCACTTTGATTATCTCCAGCAACTATCGGACTTTGATCATGCCCCACTCCATGCCCCTTAATGTATGTATATAAACCATTACAATAAAGCTCCATATCTCTCTCAGAATTCCAGAAATTATTATCTGTAACACTTGTCGTCGGGAAACGATCCATAAAATCATTGTTACACCTGGTAAACAATGCTATAAATGTACACCCAATAGCTAATATATATCTTGTTTTCATCTCCATTCTATTTTATAATGTTAATTGTAAACCAAACAACATTGAACGTTGCAAAGGATAATGTTGTCCAATAGTTCCTATGATCTCAGGATCAAAATCGCCACGCATATTGGTTATTTCAAAGACATTTTGTCCCGACACATACACCCGCAGTTTATTCAAGAACATTTTATTGACCCAGGACTGAGGAAGTGTGTAACCCAATGTAATGTTTTTTAATCGGGCATAGGCTCCACTTTGTAAATAGCGTGTTTGAGTTTTTATATTATAACCAGACTCGGCTTTCCACATAGGATAAAAAGCATCCGGCATATCTTCACGCCAAGCATTTTTATAAACTTCATACGTACTTACAGCTCCGAGACTATTAAGATGCCCCCAGTAATAATTACCATTCGGGAAAAAATCTCGCTTACCAACTCCTTGTAAGAAGAAATTGAAATCAATACCCTTCCAAGATAAATTTCCTGTAATTCCAAATTGATAACGAGGTGTATTATTCCCTATAATTTTTGTGTCTCCCGGATTTTCTACTGTTTTATCTCCCCAGTTTATTACATTATCTCCATTTAAATCAGCATAATGTACATCACCAGGTTTCCATTTATCACCATTTCCTAATTGACTTTGATTTGCAGAAGAAATAACTTCATCTTGTGTCTGAAAAATACCAACAGTTTCATATCCCCATATTTCACCTATTTTTTTCCCTACATAATAATCTTCATATAGTTTACTGGGATTATTATCAAATTTAGTTATTTCACTTTGATAATCAGACAAGATCAGACCTATATCATAACTTAGTCCATTTTTTAATTGATCACGCCAATTAAGAGATAATTCCCAACCTATAGTCTTCATATCAGCATTATTTCTGCGAGGAACACTTGTTCCTAATATTCCGGGTAGCTTCTCTCCAGCAGTAAGCATATCGATCGTACGACGATCGAACCAATCAAAGCTACCTGACAATTTTTCAAAAACAGTAACATCAAGACCAATATTAAATGTTTTGACTTTTTCCCATGTTAAATCAGAAGCGACCAAACCCGGTGCACTTACAGAAATTGGTAACAAGCCATTAATAATAAATGGGGTTTGCTGAGTCACACTAAATGTAGAAATATACGGATAATAACCTTTTATATTTTGATTTCCCAAATTACCGTAAGAACTACGAAGTTTTAAATCTGTCAGCCAACTCTGTGTTTGTTCCATAAAACTTTCTTGAGATATACGCCAAGCTGCCGAAAAAGAGGGGAAAAATCCAAAACGAGAATTATGAGGGAATTTAGATGTTCCATCATATCTACCATTTACTTCGAATAAATATTTATTCATAAAATCATATTTCAAACGGAAAAATGCACCACGAATAGCCCAACTATACTCATCATCTTTGGTTGTCACCTTTCCAGTACTCAATCCAATGGACGGTATCTCATTCGAAATAAGTTCCTCCTTTTTTGTATAATCCTCCCGATAAGTTTGCCATTCTTGGTTAAAACCACCTAAAACACTTATGTGATGTTTATCCTTTATATTCAGATTGTATTCTCCATAAATATTGGCTGCAAAATAATGTGCTCTTGAATTTTGAGCAACAATAGATGATGGAAATGTAGCACTAATTTGTTCAGTCCAAGAGTCTCGAATATAGCTAAATTCTTTTTGAATATTTTTCTGACGATTATTTGTACCGCGATAGCTAAAGTCTCCTTTAAGATTTAACCCTTTTAAAATATTCCATTCAAAATTTCCCACCAATAATGACACATCATTATTTTCAATATCTCTTGAACCAGAAGTAAGAAAATTATAGAAATGTTCAGTCGGGATACCTCCTCCGACCGGACAATCGTCCGGAGTAGTGATAGGGAATAAAATTTGAGGTTCTCCTCGTGCCATTTGTTGCCACCAATTCCCTTTCGTTGTATATACATGAGGTTGATCGTAAATTGTATGCGTATATGAAGCTTTAAATCCTACTCGAAAACTATTCGTAAGATCAGCAGAAATATTACTCAAAAAGTTATAACGTTTAAATACATCTGTCGCATCCTTAAGCATACCTTCTTGATTCATATAACCTGCAGATGCATAAAAACGAATTCCTTTACTTCCTCCATGTATATTTATAGTATGTTTATGAGTAGGTGCCCATTTTTGGAGCATTTGTTCATAATTGTTATTATTACCATTCCAAAAGATCTTGCCACTCTCCATAATATGATAAACCGGATTATTTATAGGATCATTATAATAATCTTTTACCCATTGTACTTGATCTTCTGAATATTTACTTTTGCCACTACTATTGAATGAGGCCTCATTGGCAGCGAGCATATAATCAGGGGCCGACAACATATCAGGAATATATGTGTATGTGTTCAATTGAATACTTCCAAAATATTCGATTGTCGGTTTTGTGTTAGTTTTACCTGTTTTAGTGGTAATCAATATAACCCCAAAGGCCCCACGTGCACCATAAATGGCAGCAGAAGAAGCATCTTTTAAAACAGATATACTTGCGACATCTTCCGGATTTACCATGTTCAGATTCATTTGCACACCGTCAACCAACACTAAAGGAGAACTGCCTTCACCACTAATAGAGGCCAAACCTCGTATATTCATTGTTGCTTGTTCATTAGGATTACCACTATTAAAAGTTACATTCAAGTTTGGAATAGTCCCTTGAAGCCCTTGCCCCAAATTTGTTATAGGCCTATTTTCTAACACCTTAGATGTAACTTGTGATACAGCACCTGTTAGGTTAACCTTCTTTTGTGTGCCATATCCAACTACAACGACTTCATCCAATGCTTGTGTATCTTCTGCCAATACAATCGATAATTCTTTGTTTTTACCAACTTTTATTTCCTTTGATACATAACCTATATAAGAAATTAAGAGAGTTGAATTCTCCGGAATATCTAATAGAAAGAGACCATCTATATCCGTAATTGTTCCAGTCGTTGTTCCTTTTAAAGTAATATTTGCCCCTATTACAGGCAGTCCTGAAGTATCAACGACTTTTCCTTTCAACGGAGATTTTTTTCCTTCATCAGTATCAGTCATTATCTTTTTTGATAAAATAATCTGCCGATCAACAATCTGATATTGCACATTCATCCCCTTAAACAATTCATCCAGAATATTCGTGATATTCCGCTTCTTCACATTTAGATTTACCAGTTTCTTCATGTCCAACGAATTATCGACAATCAGAAATGTAAACTCACTTTCTTCTTCTATTCGATCCAAAACCTGCTCTATTGTGGTATTTTTCAGAGACATAGATAAGGATGTCACTTGCGAATAGGAATTCTCTGCTTTAAGTTGCATAAGAGCTACAAGCAATAAAAATAAACCTATTTTCATTCTACGATATATTTTTAAGAAATAATGGGAATCCTTGTTCCAAAATAATTCCTGGAATTTCATAACTTTGTATTGTATTTTATTAATGATGTCTTTGGAGTCGTTTGTTCCAAAGATGTTATTTTTCTCAGACAAGGGTAAGTAGCCGCTTACTCTTGTTTTTTATTACGATCTAAGGCTTATCTCATAGGCAATTTATTTTAATTAAACAATCATTTTTTCTTTAACCACACATCGACGCGCTGCCGCACCAATGTTGAATCATTTTTCTGAACAGGTGTACTAACTGTCCATCTTATAGGAGCTGCAATTTCCAAATAACCGAAAATTTGCTGTATCGTTTCATCCGTAAAAGTTACCCGACACCGATAACCGTCAGATAACTTATAATCATCATGGAATACGATATCAACATTATAACGTCTGCTTAGCTGATGGAAAACATCCTCCAAAGAAGCATTTCTAAATACAATCTTACCGTCTTTCCAAGCTGTTTTTTCATAAATACTGATTGGATTTATAACCAAAGAATGAGTATTCTTATTAAAAACAGCTTGTTCACCGGACTTTAATTCCCGAAGGTTTTTTCCTGAGAAAAGAAAATCTATTTTTCCTTCTACCAAAACAGCCTCTATATCTTCATACTCATCATATGCATTAACATTAAACCGAGTACCATGGGCCATCACCTTTGCTCCTGAATTAGTTATAACATAAAAAGGATTTTCTTTATCTGATTTTACCTCAAAATATCCTTCCCCATTTAATTCAACTTCACGTATATGTCCGGTAAAACGGGATGGATAACGAAGAGTACTACCTGAATTTAACCAAACCTTTGACTGATCAGGTAATTCAAACCTTGACACTACTCCCGGAGCCGCTGATACTTCCATCCAGTCTATTTGATTCAATGCTTCTCGCTGTTTTTGATTTATATAAATCAATGTCAATGTAGAAATCAATAAAGGGACAACCAAAATAGCTGCAATTCTCACTAGCCAAAATGACCAATTCAAAGTTTCTTTATACCCTTTTGTTTTTTGCTTCATCCTCAAATATCCTTCTGAGGTATCATAGGACAGCAAATCTTTCATCTCATTTTCAACAGATACAATTTGCCTGACCAGATCCATTTCTAGCCGATTCTCTTCAGATACAGACAATAACTCCTGAATTCTAACTTCTTCATCAGGAGTTATCTTCTCGCTATATTGCTTGAAAAATAATATTTCTTTGTCACTTATATTCATTTGTATTTTTCGGGTAATTACATATAAGAGACGAACAGGAAAAAATATAGTGCCACCAAAAAGAGATTTTTTCAAATTATTTTTAATTACATTTGCAATATGGAGAACAATACCAAATACAACCACAATCCGGAAGATCATTTTTGGTATGCAGCAACCGGTGACGATAAAAAAGCTTTCAAACAACTATTCGAACTTTTTTATCCGCCTCTTTGTTCATATGCCCGACGATATATTGATGATAGGGCCATAAGAGAAGATATTGTTCAAGAAGTATTCGCTACCCTTTGGGAAGACAGAAAGAAATTGACAATCAGCACCTCCATACGTAGTTATCTGATTGTTTGTGTAAAAAATCTATGCACCAGTCATTTACGAAGAGAAGGCTATATGCAACAATATGTAGATTCACAAATAGGAAAAAAACTCCACTCGGAAACCGAATCGAATGATATTTATCTATTGACAGAACTACAGGAATTATTAGAGAAAGCATTGGCTAAGCTTCCGGACACTTATCGTACCGTTTTTGAAATGAACCGGTTAGAAGGAAAAAGTTTCGATGAAATAGCTGAAATTTTAAATATTTCAGTCCGCACTGCCAAACGATATAAAAGTCAGGCCACTGATGTCTTAAAACAGGAGTTAAAAGATTATTTACCTCTTTTATATCTTGTTTCTCCCTCTCTATTCAATTAACCATAATCAGAATGAGAATCCCAAATTCAGATAAAACTGAAGACTCGTATTCTGATTAGACATACCGAAAGTCGCACTCAACGGTCCTGCAATGCTATTATAAGCATATCCCAGGCTTCCTCCCCATACACTCTTACCTTTCAGCAGGTGGAAGAAATCATCATGATGAAGCGCATAGTTTCCAATCAGGGAAATATAGTTATTTCCCGCAATCCGCTGGCGGAAATGCAGACGGGTGACAACAACTGAATTATCGAATATTTCCATCCGGTTGATTCCTGCAAAGGACAACTGCTGAGGGACATAGCGTCCGTCTACCTCACCGCCTACCGCATTCAAGAACGGATACGCCAAATTTCCACCGATCAACACACGCCCATATAAAGAAGGAAGAACACTGAAATGGGAAGTTACAGGAATAACGGATGTAAAATTCAGTCCGACCGCCGAGAAAGGAGCATGTCCGTTATAATTGACAAAGTTATCCGTATATAAAGAATAATCAGCCTTCAGGGAGACACCTTTCGTCGGAAAATACCGCCGGTCGAACGTCTCCAGGTGGGCCATCGCAAAGTAACTGATAAAACCTTCAGGCTTCACCTCATACTGGTTGTTATCTCCGGTATACAGGAAAGAATTGTAATCATAATATTCATAACGCAAACCCAGCTTAAACTTGAAATTCAGCCAGTTCATATCCGAATAACCGAACTCGGCAAAATGATGGGTATAACTGGTATTAAAAGTTTTATGCCCTTTCTTGTAAATATCCAAATCCTGATAAGTAAACTGGTAAGCAAGGTTCAGGTTACGCAACGGATTCCTTTCGATTGCATAGTCCAGACGGGCAAAAGATGTTTTTCCTCCAACACGTCCGGTAAATCCCAGCTTGGAATGATTACGCGCCCGGTGATCGAATGTAGCATTCACCAATACACCGATAATCTCTTCCGAATCGAAACGTAAACCGAGATTCACAGAACTAACCGACTTCTTTTGCGCCGTCAGTACCAGGTCTTGCTGCTGCTCTCCCGTCAGCATGTAATTCACATTTGAATAAGCATTTGAACCGATCAACACAGACATCGCATGATGAAGTTCATGCAAGGTGATCCGACTATTCTCACGCAGACCGCTGATCTTCATCAACCACTTCTCATCCCTCGGATCCGTACCGGTAAAAGAAATCGTACGGATATAAAAACTATCGGTAGGCAATGCCGGATATGATTTCCGGAAATGTCCATGTTCTTCCGGACGATAATCGTCCGCAATTCCGATCTTCTTTTTCAACGCAATAATCTCGTCCCAATGTGCATACGCCTCCCGTTCCCCGCGTCTGATCAGGGTATCCAGCGCAACCGTACTGAAACTGGCGGCATTATAAGACGTCATATTCGGACGAAGCAACAGGTCCGTCTGTTCCTTGTTCTTCGCATACTTCTCGTATCCATGCAGGGCAATGATCTGTCCAATCACATCACCGGGCGTATTCAGAGCTTCCAGCTTCTTCAGATCGCTTGTTCCCAAATCCACACCGATAATGATATCAGCACCCATCTCCCGGGCGACATCTACCGGAAAGTTATCATTCAATCCGCCATCTATCAAAACCATACTATCCAGCCGGACAGGAGCAAACACTGCCGGTATCGCCATACTGGCACGCATCGCCACCGGCAGGCTACCTTTGCGAAAGACATAGTCCTTCCCGTCGACAGCATCTACCGCGACACAGGCAAAAGGTATGTTAAACTTCCGGAAATCTACGGAATCATGATAACCGATAGTCAGATTGGAAAACAGATTCATCAGGTTTTGCCCTTTGATCATTCCCTCGATGACACGGTCTTTCTTATTTCTCCCGAAAGGTAAAGACAGAATATATCGTTCTGCATTCTCTTTTTCGGGAAAAGTCAGGCTGCTACGCTTGATCCGATCGCTGAGCAGCATCGTCCAGTCCTGCTCCAATACCATCGTATCAATCTCGGCCGGTGTATAACCGATCGCGTATAATCCTCCGACAATAGCCCCCATACTGGTTCCCGCCACATAATCGACCGGAATGCCAGCTTCTTCCAACACCTTCAACACGCCTATATGAGCTACTCCTTTTGCTCCTCCGCCACCAAGCACAACCCCGACTTTCTTCCGTTGGGCTGTCAACGAAGGCAAAACAGCCAGCACCATCAGCAAAAAGTATAGTAACTTTTTCATCTCCACTCTATTTATGACAAATGTAGTCGGTTTCTGCCAAAGATGCAAACAATTTACTTTAAAGCCGGTAAGTACATAAAAATAGTAAACAAGTCGTTCTCCTCTCCGATAAATGTACTATTTTTGAGGCAGTTTTCTCACCATAGAAAAAACACTCAATATGCAAAAAATTACATTATGTCTGTTACTATGCTGCTTCACCTTACAAAGTCATGCCATAGTAGAACCATTGAAAGGCTATCAGTATGCCACAAAGCAAGCGCCCGAAGGGAATGAATGGGAATCGCCCGAAAACATCGCGCTGAACAAAGAACACCCCCATGCCTGGTTCTTCTCCTTCCAGGATCAGGAAAGTGCCCGGAAAGTCTTACCGGAAAACAGTGCTTACTGGCAATCGCTGAACGGAGACTGGAAATTCAACTGGGTACCGACTCCCGAAGACCGTCCGAAAGACTTCTATCAGACCAGCTTCGACGTATCGGGCTGGGACAACATCCCCGTACCGTCAAGCTGGAACATCGTCGGTCTTCAGAAAGACGGAACACAGAAGTACGGTACGCCGATCTACGTAAACCAGCCTGTTATCTTCCAGCATAAAGTGGCGGTCGACGACTGGCGTGGCGGCGTGATGCGTACACCGCCCGAAAACTGGACTACATTCAAACACCGCAACGAAGTCGGTTCCTACCGCCGCGAGTTCACCATCCCTACGGACTGGGAAGGAAAGGAAGTATTTATCAATTTCGACGGAGTCGATTCTTTTTTCTATCTCTGGATAAACGGGCAATACGTCGGTTTCTCAAAAAACTCGCGTAATACGGCCAGTTTCAATATCACTCCTTATCTAGTGAAAGGGAAAAACATCGTAGCCGCTGAAGTGTACCGCAGTTCGGACGGTTCTTTCCTCGAAGCACAGGATATGTTCCGCCTGCCGGGTATCTACCGTACCGTATCGTTGACTGCCGTTCCTCAACTGCACGTTCGCGATCTGGTTGCCACGCCTGACCTGGACGCAACTTATACAGACGGTTCACTGGCTATCCGGGCAGACATCCGTAACCTGGGTAAGAAGATGGCGAAAGGATACTCAATGGTCTATTCGCTGTATGCCAATAAACTCTATTCTGACGACAATACGAAAATAGAGAACGTAACAGCTACTGCCCCCATCGCCCAAATTCCTCCGGGCTTGGAAATGAATGCTGAAACAGTCCTGAAAATACAAAACCCGAATAAATGGTCTGCCGAACAACCGTACCGTTATACATTAGTAGGCGAGTTGAAAGATAAAAAAGGCCGCACGGTGGAAACAGTCTCTACCACCGTCGGTTTCCGCAAAGTGGAAATCAAAGATACGCCCGCTTCGGAAGACGAATTCGGACTGGCCGGACGCTACTATTATGTAAATGGTAAGACTGTCAAGCTGAAAGGCGTGAACCGTCATGAAAGTAATCCGGCTGTTGGCCATGCCATCACCCGCAAGATGATGGAAGACGAAGTGATGCTGATGAAACGTGCCAATATCAATCATGTCCGTAACTCCCATTATCCGGACGATCCGTACTGGTACTACCTGTGTAATAAATACGGACTTTATCTAGAAGATGAAGCGAATATCGAATCGCATGAATATTATTATGGTGCAGCCTCTTTGTCACATCCGAAAGAATGGCGGGATGCCCACGTAGCACGTGTTATGGAAATGGTACACGCCAATATCAATAACCCGTCCATCGTAATCTGGTCATTAGGAAACGAAGCCGGTCCCGGACCGAACTTTGTTGAAGCCTACAATGCATTGAAAAAAGCGGATTTGTCACGCCCTGTCCAGTACGAACGAAATAATGATATCGTGGATATGGGCTCCAACCAGTATCCGTCCATCTCCTGGGTGCGCGGTGCCGTGAAAGGAGATTATGACATCAAGTATCCGTTCCATATCTCTGAATATGCCCATTCGATGGGAAATGCCTGCGGAAACCTGATCGACTACTGGGATGCTATGGAATCGACCAACTTCTTCTGCGGCGGTGCTATCTGGGACTGGGTAGACCAGTCACTCTACAACTATACACCGGACCGCAAACGTTATCTGGCTTATGGCGGTGACTTCGGCGATACGCCTAACGACGGTCAGTTCGTTATGAACGGCATCGTATTCGGGGATCTGGAGCCGAAGCCTCAATATTATGAAGTAAAGAAAGTATACCAACATATCGGCGTATCGGAAGTCAATGCAGAAAAAGGGCTTTTTGAAATCTTCAACAAATACTATTTCAACGACTTATCCGGCTATGATGTCAAATGGTCGCTTTACGAAAACGGAAAAGAAATGGAAAGCGGTTCACTGAATCCAGGCAAGGTTGCTCCTCGTAACCGGGTACAGGTATCCGTTCCCTATACATACAGTCAATTGAAAGCAGACAAAGAATATTTCGTCAAAATACAATTCCTGTTAAACGACAACAAGCCCTGGGCTGACAAAGGTTATGTAATGGCGGAAGAACAGCTTCCTGTAAAGGCAGCAACGGACAAACCCGCAATCAACGAAGTAGCAAATGCTTCTGCCGGAGAACTGACTATTGAGAAACAAGCGGATCCTCGCTTCCAGACCATTAAAGGAGATCATTTTGTTGCCACATTTGACAATGAAACGGGAACAATCTACAGCCTGAATTATGGAAACGAAACAATCATCGCCGACGGTAACGGTCCGAAGCTGGATGCTTTCCGTGCTTTTACCAACAACGACAACTGGTTCTACGGAAGCTGGTTTGAAAACGGACTGCACAATCTGAAGCATAAGGCTACCGCCGCTAAGGTACTTAACAGGAAAGACGGAGCCATCGTATTATTCTACACCGTAGAGTCCCAGGCTCCTAACGCAGCCAAGATACTGGGAGGAACTTCCAGCGGCAAGAATAGCGTGGAAGAGCTGACCGACAAAGTATTCAGCGACGACAACTTCAAATTCACTACCGACCAGGTATGGACGATCTATCGCGACGGCTCCATAGAGCTGCAGGCAAGCATCACATCCAACAATCCGAGTCTGGTTCTGCCTCGCCTGGGTTATGTCATGAGAGTTCCTCAACGCTATGAGAACTACACGTATTACGGACGGGGACCTGTTGAAAACTACGCTGACCGTAAAGTCGGACAGTTCATCGAAATGTATCAGTCGACCGTAGCCGACCAGTTCGTCAACTTCCCGAAACCGCAGGATATGGGTAATCACGAAAACGTACGCTGGTGTGCGCTGACCGACAAAGCCGGTAAAGGAGCTGTATTTGTGGCAACCGACCGTCTTTCGACTTCGGCATTACAATATTCCGCACTCGATCTGACATTGGCCGGACATCCTTACCAGCTGCCGAAAGCCGGTGACACGTATCTGCATCTCGACCTGGCTGTTACAGGCTTGGGTGGCAACAGTTGCGGACAGGGTGGTCCGTTGGTGCACGACCGCGTATTTGCCGGACAAAACAACATCGGTTTCATCATCCGACCGGCAGCACAAGACCTTTCTGCCGTTGCACAGGTTTCAGCCGCAGGTGATATTCCTTTCTCTATTACCCGCAGTCGTACAGGATTGGTAGAATTGTCGTCTATCGACAAAGATGCCGTTATCTGTTACACCATCGGTAAAGACAAGAAAGCGAAAGAATATACGGAAGCCATCCCAATGCGCGAAGGCGGGACGATCACAGCCTGGTTCAAGAATAATCCGGAGATCAAGTCCACAAAGACATTCAACAAGATGGAAAGCATACAGACGGAAGTTATCTATGCCAGCAGCGAAGAGGTAGACGGCGGCGATGCCAAGAACCTGGTAGACGGCGATCCGAACACGATCTGGCACAGTATGTATTCCGTTACCGTTGCCAAATATCCGCATTGGGTAGACCTGGATGCAGGCGAAGAAAAAGCTATCAAAGGCTTTATCTACATGCCCCGTCAGGACAGCAACAACGGTAACATCAAGGAATATTCCATCCAGGTCAGCAACGACGGCAAGAATTGGGGCGAACCTGTTTGCAAAGGTCAGTTCGAAAGAAACAGAGACGAGAAACGAGTTCTTTTCGACAAGCCGGTGAAAGGCCGTTATATCCGTTTCACAGCCCTGAGCTCACAGAATGGGCAAGATTTCGCAGCAGGGGCGGAACTTACGATTCTAAGTGAATAAGAGAAGAAAACGACTACTTTCCCTTATATATAAATAACGAAAGCCCCGACGGAATTTCCGCCGGGGCTTTGTTTTACCTGCCGTCACCCTTCACAGGGGTCAGAACAGAATTTCCATCTGATTTAATGTTTAATTATAATTCGCTCAACAACAAATCAAGCTTGTTTCCATAGCTAATCATCAGCGATACAAGCTTGAATAAAGATTTGTTACTATTTGGAAAATCAGGAAAATCATGTTTCTTTGTAAAAAGGCTATATCAATGAGTAATATAAAAGGTAAAGTAGAATTTATAACGGCTATGATTGATGCATTCGCACAGCAGAATAGCCTGAATAAGCAGCAAGCTTACCGTTATATCCGCCGTTTTCGTGGAATTGATTTCCTGGTGCAACACTATGAGGCTATTCATACGCTCGATTTTAAAGAGGCTCTTTCTTATCTGACACTTTATTGCCAACGCCAAGGAGGGGCTATCGCATGATACTTTATCTATGACAGATTTTGATTATATAGTTGAATCGGTTACGGCGGACTTAGTTGTTTTACTGATGGAACGCTTGGGGATGGATTTGCAAACCGCTTTGGATACGGTTTATACATCTGATACCTTCGTAAAATTATCCGACCCGACTACTGAGTTATATTATCAAAGCCCATATTATATTTATTCTTATCTCGAAACCGAAATAAAAACAGGGGCAATGGGATAAAAGTTAAATCTTCATCATCTCACTCAATAATCAGGTCAAACCATATGTATTCTTTCATATCGAACACGTTATACCATTCCTTCGGTGGCAATTTTGCATTGCGGACATCACAATAGCTGCCGCCCTGCCTTAACTCACCGTCAACCATAGTCTCATATAAAGCACCACTCGTATATCCGATAAGAGATATTGTATCCTTAGAGAAATACGGGACAGCAGAATATGTTTCCAGCAAGATACTATGTAAAACATCCTCCACTTCCACTCTTTCCTCTATTATTTTTTCCCCTTCAATAGTAAAACGCACTTCGTGTGCATGAAGCGGTTCGGCTTCAATACGAATCGACAACACCGTATCCCTGATTACAGAGGGTTCCTCATTTAATATTTTATAGGAAACAACCCCATCCCTGTAGTGTGCCATCCGAATCTTATATACCAACCCTTGTAATTCACCGGACAATTTTATTTTTTGAATACTTGCCGGAGATTCTGTCTCTTCATAATGAAGTTGAACAGGATACAATCGTTTATTTCCACAACTAATTATTAGCAAGAGTAAACAGGTTGATAAAAGAGTTATACAAAGTTTCCCCATAACCGCTTCCTATTAATTATTCAATTTACCAATTGAGCAACTACCAATACTTGATTGTCATCTTCCATCAGATCCGGCAAGAGCCCTTTCAGAGAGCCTTTGGTTTCAGCAGGTTTTACTTTCTCCAAAAGGATAGCGGCAGAGGCAACGGCAATCATCTTATTTTTCGAAATAAAACGAGGGGAAATGGTACAGCCGCCTTCCATATCATCTGTAAAACCGTCCCATTGAGCTTTCGGGGAACGGACACGGCAAAGAGCTCCCTTTTCTTTGTCATACCAGGCAAAACGACGTTCATTTTCCTGGGCATACTCGATACCCATTCCATGATTTGTCTCCAGGATATTGAAGAAGTTGAATTTCTTATCGGCAGCTTTATTGGGAAGGTTGGTTCCCGTATTCGTTTTCTTGTCAACAACGATCACGGCATCATCTTCATCCGACAATTTTTCATATTGGGAAAGATCCAGTTTATATTCCGGTATCCTTTTTTTACCCTCCAAACGAAAGATCGTCGTCTCTAAAGGATTCTTATAATAAGTTTTTCCCTGATGGTCATAAAGAATACCGTAAGTAAAGATAATCCCCGGATAACGAACACCCTGTTCCGGTCTGAAATGGAAGCTGTACAATTCCTTTCCTTTGGTGTTATATACGAACAGTTCTTTACCCCTTTTATCCCTCGTATACAAGTATTCATTGGTTACTCCGAACAGGTTACCGGCTTTATCCCTGTAAGTAGTCATCGATCCCCGTTGTGTATCGATGTCATACAAGTATTTGCCGTCAAAAGAATAAACCAGTACCTTTCCTTTTCTGAAATCAGACATAAATATCTGTTGTGCATCTTCATCATAAACGACAGCCATCACGGACTGCGTATATTCTCCCGGACCTTCTCCTGCCTTTCCTATCTTACGGACGAATTTACCTTCCGAGGTAAACTGGAACAGATTAACATAATCGCAGACAAACAGATAGTCACCGGCAAAAGTCACATCCATAATATCTTTACCCAACAATGACTCCGCAGTCGTTTCCAATGGGATGTATTTCACACCGGAGGCCACCTCACTCAATTTTATCTCTTTCTGCTTATTCACTCCATCCGCAAAAGCAATATTCTTTTGTGCCATAAGCGGCATATAGAATGCCAATACGAGCAACCAAACACCTGTGATCCTGATACTTTTTCCCATATTTGTACTGATTTAACGATTAATACTGTATGCTTTCCGTTCTGCCGTTCATTCCAGCTTAACGGCCTTTCCTTCAACGTTAACTTCCTTTGCCGAATCTCTTGCAGCTATTTCTTTCTTATGTTTTTTCTCGTAATCCTTCATAGCTGCTTTCATTTGTTCGCGCCGTTTCTTTTCCAATTCGGAAGGTTCGGGTAACTGGTTGATGAGGTTTTGCAGATCCGGCATGGACAACCGGCTTTTTTTACCGTCGGGAGCCAACATGGTCAACTCCGTCATATTCCGGAAGAAAGCCTCTTTGTATAAGTCTTCCAGGAAATAACGGAAGCCGAACAGGTTCTCTTTCGATTCCTTTCTCTTCATCAACTCTGTCATGTAAATATATTTGCTGAAAAGCGCTTTCTGTAACCGTTTCTCATCATCGAACATCTCCGAATCTCTTAGCCAGTAATGTTTGTTGATTTCATATAGCAGGTTCAACTGTGTCGGGTCTTTCTTCCAGGCTTCATAATAGACTTTTTCAGCTTCATTGAATCGGCCATCCCGCTCCAAAGCGCTTCCCCGGAAAGTAGCCAGCAAATTGACGAAAAACTTCTTCGGTTTCATACATTCTTCCGCCTGGTCGAATAATTCATATGCCCGCTGTCGGTCGTAAGTTTTACCTAATGTACCTCCATAAAGCAAAATCGTTTCCACATCAGTCGAATCGATTGCATAAGCCAGCTCCAAAGGTTCCACGGCATCCAATGCATGCCCGGACATATAGCGGGAAGCACCGGCATATTTTAGATTGATAAAAGAAGAATCTCCTTCCGCCAACAGACTGCTGTAGACAGTGTCCGCTTTCAGGTATTTTTTCGTCATATACAAAGCCATCCCCTGGCTCTGCCGTATCTGTCGGTTATCGGGGTTATAGTACAAAGCGGTATCGCAGACCTGCAATGCTCCTTTCCCATCTCCCTGCCACAGTAACAGGTTGATCAAGGAAGAAGCGACACGGATATTCTCCGGATTGATCTCCATTGCACGGGCATATAACTCCAAAGCGATCAGCGTATTCATTCCTCCTTTTTTCATATGGCAATCGGCGAGACCAGCCAGGATGGTAGGATTATCGCTCTCAAACGTAGCCAGCGTACGATAGTGATCCATCGCCTTCCCGTAATCCCCTAACTGATAATACAGGCGTGCCAGTTGATTGTTCGCATAAAAGTTCAGACTATCTACTTCCAGTACTTTCCCGTAGCAACGCTCCGCCTCCGCTATCTTTCCATAATTAATAGCGGCACGGGCAAGCGCATTCCATGCATCCATATTCGTCGTATCCATCGACAGGCAATGCTGAAAACAACGATATGCATCTTTATACCGAAACATACCCTCATAAGCCTGCCCGATGGCCGACATAGTTGCATAATTCGCAGAATCTGCCGCCGTCAGACTATCCGTGCGAGCAAGCACCTCCGGAAACTGTTTTCTGTTTACCAACTCCTGCAAAGAAAGCTCCTGAGACTGCAATGTAAAGACGTAAAAGGTAAGGATGAATAACATCGTACTCATCATTCTGATCAACTTCTGCATATCTGTTCTATTTAATTATTCTGATTTCTTTTCTGTCAGTTTCTGTTCCTCGTGTAATTTTCCTGCAGCCTTCATGCCCGCTTTAAAAGCTTCAGAGTTCTCGTCGAGAGGCTCCAGCTTAGGATTCGCAGCTTGCTTTCTCTGTTTGAAGTTGTCCTCCATCTGCTTTTGAAGTTTCTTTTCGAGTTCCGGAGTTTCCGGCAACTGATCGATGACAGACTTCAATTCGTCCACCGCCAACTTACTCCTCTTACCGTCGGGAGCGATCATAATCAGCTCATCCTTTTTCTTGAAGAAAGCATCTTCATACATATATTGCAACAAAGGACGATATACATGGAACCCTTTCAGCTTCTTTCCTGTCAGGATACATTCTTTCAGGAAAGTGACTTTGACAAATAAGGCACGATCACGTTCTTCTTCCGTGTCATAAGTCGGTCCCCAATTTGAGAACTTCTGTTCGATACGGAACAACAAATCCAAACGGTCTTTATTCGCCAACCATTCCTTATACAACAACCTTTCAGCTTCCCGCGAACGCCCGTCTTTCCATAAGGTCTCGGCACGGGAGGTCAACAACAAATTGACCAAAGCCTCATTCGGCTGCATCAACTGTTCCGCCTGGTCGAACAACAGGTAAGCACGTTTACGATCGTATGTCTTCCCCAAAGCGGCTCCCAACAACAAATTTGTTTCTACATCTGTCGTATCTTTCCGGTAAGCCCATTCCAACAAGTCGATCGCATCCATGGCACGCCCCGACAGATAACGCGAAGCACCGCCATATTTCAAGGTAAGAAAAGAGGTATCGCCTTCCGCCAACAGATCCTGGTATAAGGTATCGGCTGTGGCATACTGCTTATTCATATAGAACCCCATCGCCTTGCTGCGACGCAGGGACTGATTGCCGGGATTATAAAACAAAGCCGTATCGCAAACAGCCAGACCGTCCAGTACGTTCGGGCCGCCCAACCGGTACAGACAATTGACCAGCGCACTTGCAAGGCCGGCATTTTCACGGTTCACATTATAGGCTTGATAATAACAAATCGTAGCTGCCGGTACGGAATTCATCTTCATATAACAATCAGCAATATTCCGGTAGATAACAGGATTTACCTTCGTCGTGTCCTGATCGCGTAAGACGTTGAACTGCAGGACAGCATTCTCATAATCACCGATCTGCGAATACAGACGCGCCAGTTGATAATTGGCATAAAAGTCCGTACTGTCCGCTTCCAAAACTTTCAGGAAACAATCTTTAGCTACCGATGCTTTTCCCAAATTCATCGCCACCCGGGCAACGGAAGTGAAAGCATCTGCATTCGTCGTATCCATTTGCAGACAATACTGATAATACCGGTAAGCCTTATCATACTCCAAGATACCTTCGTAAGCCTGGCCGATAGCCGACATAGTAACATAATCGGCAGAATCTGCCGGAGTAAGGCTATCGGCCCGGGCAATCACTTCCGGAAATTTCTTCTTATTCACCAGTTCCTGAAGCGATACACTCTGTGCCTGCCCCATAAGGGACAGGACACTGAGAAGAAGCAAAACAGTATATTTGTGCATCATCCGCTCGTATGTATAAAATGATTACTGCAAACTGAAAGTCATAGGAACGGTATATTTCACCCGAACCGCTTTTCCACGTTGTGTACCCGGAATCCATTTCGGCATTTCACCGATTACACGTACAGCCTCTTTATCCAAAGCCGGATCAAGACCTCTTATTACCTGGATATTACTGAGTGAACCATCTGTTTCCACAATAAATGAGCAAGTTACCCGTCCTTGAATTCCCTTTTCCTGAGCCTCTTTCGGATATTGAATAGCTTTAGCTAAAAAAGCAAGCAATGCCCCTTGACCACCGGGATATGTCGGCATCTTCTCTACCATCGTAAAGACTTGACCGGAAGCATCGACAGACTTCTGTTCTCCATAACCGACAACAACGATTCCATTATCTACCATTTCTTCCTGCTTGTTCTGTTGTTCCGGATTGTTACTATCAGTTTTTCCTTGCAAACGGAAAGTAACCGGCACTGTATATTTAACAGCAACATCTTGTCCCCGTTGCTTTCCGGGCGTCCATTTCGGCATTGTAGAAAGTACCCTGATAGCTTCTTTATCGAGCGACGGATCTACACCACGAATCACTTCTATATCCGTCACCGAACCATCTTTCTCTACAATAAAAGAAGCCGTCACACGTCCCTGGATTCCATTTTCCTGGGCGATTACCGGATATTTAACGGTTTTTGCCAGGAATTGCAATAGAGCTTCTTGTCCACCCGGAAACTCCGGCATAACTTCTACTACCGTAAATACCTGGTCCGTTGATGTTCTGGGCTTAGGAGAGGCAGTAGGAGCAGTTCCCGTAGTCGGTTGCGTTCTTTGTATGCTTCCGTCCGGATACAGCTGTACTTTCAGGTTACCCAACACATCCTTTACCGCAACCTCTTTCGGTTTCATTCCAGGGAAAGAAAAACTAAGAACGGCATCTTTTGTTGTTTCAAGAGTAAAGTTACCTTTGGTATCGGTAATCGTACCGACATTGGTTCCTTTGATTATCACTGACGCACCGATAACCGGTCCGTTAAAATCATCGATTACCTGACCTGTCACTTTCACATTATCCCCTTGAGTGATCATCACCTCGGTAGCTTCCTTTACATCGGCAACAGCATCGGCTGCTATTTCCTTTGTAATACGGGCTACTGCCTCGATGTTGCTCAGCAGCATCAGGAATACTGCCAGAGGAATGAATATCAGGTATTTTGTTCTTCCGATCCCGTGGGATCTCTTTTTGTTCATCATACTAATTCTGTTTTTTAGATGTAATACATTAAAACTATTATATAATGTTGCTGCAGCCTGATAATGATGGGCAAGTCCCAGTAGATGGTACTGATAGCTCTTGCAGTCGTATCCGGATTGGATAACGGTATTGTCTGCCAGATATTCCAGGTTATGGCGCACCTCGCGTTTCAAAAGCCACGCAAAAGGGTTCACCCAACATACGACAGTAATCAGCTCGCAAATCATCACGTCTATCGAATGCCATTGGAATACATGGGTACATTCGTGTGTAAGTATTTCATCTATCTCTTTCTCCGAATGGCTTTCCGGATGTATGAATATCATTTGGAAGAACGAAAAGGGTCCGGCGGGTTTATCGAGCCGATAAACCAGGACACCATGAATAAGAGTCCGTTTACTACGGTATGCCAACAGCAGGATGCTGGTCAACTGCACAAAGAAACGGACTAGTAAAAGGGCCACGACACTCCAGTAAATATACGAACTTGCGGAAAGCATCACGGCTTTCCAGTCTGTCTTAACGACCGTTTCGGGGGTGATGGTAACTTCCGGCATCATCGCCGAATACATCATGATCACTTCCGTCATTGGTTCCTGTTCTTTCACCCACTCCTGAATATTCAGCAACGGATAAAGCAATGCGAGGCCAAAGAAAGCAAGGAGGGAGACCCGACGCAACTTAAAGAACGTGTCCTTGTAAAAGAGCAGACGGTAGAAGGCATAAAAGAGTACAAAGGCTACATTCACCTTCAAAAAGTAGGCAAATTCCGGTGTCATGGTAATAAGGTGTTTATAAGGTTTATTCTTTTCCTTTTTCTATCAGATCGATGATATCTTTCAGGTCATCAGCCGAAATCTTCTGATCTTTGGCAAAGAAAGAGACCATTTCCTTGTACGAGTTCTCAAAGTAATTACGAACTACTCCGCTCATAAAAGTACGTTTGTATTCACTTTCCGGGATCAACGGAGTGTATTCATACGTATTTCCATAACGTTTGTTCTTCACATACTTCTTTCGTTCCAAATTCTTTACAATAGAAGCAAGCGTTGTATAAGGGGGTTTCGGATCTGCATATTTCGCCAGTATCTCTTTTACGAAACAAGGACCAATCTGCCAAATCAAGCGCATTACCTCTTCTTCCTGCATTGTCAATTTTTCCATGATTCTTATCAATTTACGATTGTATCGCAAATCTACGAATAATTCGTATAATTACAACAGAAAAGGCGTTAATAAGTATTAAATACACTATAATCTCTTTTTTACTCCGAATGACAAAACCTATCTTCCCTGCTTCAGCAAGAATATAAAGTTCAGTACCCTATTCTACCCATCACTGTGGGAATCTTTCCCCATTGGGATGGGGGAAAAAAACCACAAAGAAGGGGAAAACTCCCCACTTAGATGGGGATAATTCCCCACAACTATGAAAATAGTGGGGAAAGCGCACACTATGATGAGGGCGCACCTTTTTTTATTTTATTTTGTCTCGTTCTCTTCTTTCCACTTTTTCCGCATCTTCACACGTTTGACCTGCAGATAGCGCAGTAGGAAGATAACGAACAGGGAAACTCCCAGGACCGAAAAATACTGTACCCAATCCGGATCCGGCTGTTTTCCAGGCCATCCCCATACACACATAACAAGCAGGTAGACAAGCAGAACGCCAGTTGTAATATTAATTCTCTTCATAACGGATTCTTTTTTTACTTTTCAACAGGCAAAGATACAAGATAGTTTATTTTATCATTGGGCCAAAACGCATTTGTGTTGGGCACGATAACCACCAGCTTCAATAATCAGTATATACAAACCGCCCCGAAGAGGTAACGATTGCACAGACGAACCTTGCGGTACCGGACAGGAATATACAAGTTGTCCCGCGACATCGACCACTTTCAGTTTCCCGACAGACGAAAATCCACTCAGATAGAGCACATTACCTTTTAAAATACTCGTCTCGTTTTCTTTTCTTATTTTTAACAGCTGAGTTTTAACATTTATCGGCTCCGTCAGTTCAGAACGCAAAGGATAACCGGATTTTAGCAACACTGCCTTTGCGGTAGACGGTTCATTCGTAACAGTCAGTTCAGTTGTGGCACTCGCTTTGACGAAAAAGGCAGCCAAGGGGGGAAGTTCATAATTGCTGCCTATTGCATAAGGGGCATAGTTCTTTCCATCATATAGATAAATGTTTCCGTCGAGTGCCGGATCAGGCTGTATCTGAGACAGTTTTAATGGAGCGGGCAAAGGGTTACCACAAAGATACCAACCACTGTTATCATCACCTGCATCCATAGACGAAGCGACATTTACAGGAATGGAAACCGTCTTTCCGAAATCCTCAGGTATATTTTCTCCCTCAACGGAAAAGGTTAATGTATTATCAGAAGCTGCCGCATCCAATGCGACCAAATAACCTTTTCCTCTTTCAAAAACAAGGGGGTTATCTGAAGAAACAGGAAGAGAGAAGACCTCCCAATTTCCTGTCGGTGTTTGAGTAGAAGATCGTTTGTCACCGTTATATGTTAGCATATAGAAGTAATCGCCGTTGCCTGTAAATTGCTCATCCTTCAATTGAAAGCGGTTATCGATCTCCTTCAGATAGACATCGAAAGGGAAAGAGAGGAAATACCATTTGCCTTTTTCGGGAAAAGTATAATACATTGTAATCCGGTTATTAACAATAAACTTCCCAGCAACTGTCAGAGAAATACCTGTGCTGTGGAGATAAAGTTCGTCTACAATGAAATGCCCATTTTCTGCAATATGTAATCCTCCATTCGCTAATTGAGTTTGATGACACTGGACAAGAGTATTAATCTCAACATTACCGCTTATTAATGCAGCTCTGTGACGCAAAGGAGGGAGGTGCGACCAGCAGAGTGTGTCATTCCAGCATCCATTTTTAGTAAAAAGAGAATACTTTGGAATATTGCCGAAAGCAAAAATATTACTTAGTAAATAACATCCTCCATGAGTTCCTTTTGACGGATTTGCTGCTACAAATTCCATAGAAGAAGGAGACTTTTCTATTAAAGCGTCTTTATAATCGAAGCTGACATTATCTTCTTTAGGTTCATATAAACTTCTTGTCTTCAAATCACCACCGCTTAAATAATGCAAAGTCATAATTTCGTCCAAAGCAAGAGATAATGCTGCACAACGTATTTGTATTGCTCCATTCTGATATTGATTAACATCAAAAGGCTCAAATACAACACTGCTTCCTGGTGGCACAACTAAAGTTTTTTTCCCTTCTGGAATATTCGCTTTACCAGTTATCTTATAATTCCAGTTATTACTGACTGATTGCGAAAATGTTTGCATACGAAACGTATCGACAACCAGTGGATTCTCTTTTCCTTTCACGAAATCACCCCATGCAGACGGATTAGACACTTGTGCCCGGACAGGCACTAAAATTGCCAAAATGGCTGTTCCGGCAAAGATGCGCCGAAACATACGTAAATGTTTCTTTTTCATAGCTAAACTATTTTGATCGTTATTATGTTTGCAAATATAAAGAAATAATTGAAATGATTATCTTTGCTGCATGAAAGAATTTATCATATCAGAAGCAAAAACTGAAAAAGCTGTGCTCGTCGGTTTGATTACCCCCGAGCAAAACGAACAGAAAGTAAAAGAATATTTGGACGAACTGGCATTCCTTGCCGATACGGCCGGAGCAGATGCTGTCAAAAAGTTTTATCAGAAACTGGATTATCCGAATCCCGTCACATTTGTCGGTACCGGTAAATTGCAGGAGATCAAAGAATACGTGGTCGAGAATGAAATCGGACTGGTTATCTTCGACGACGAACTCTCACCGAAGCAGCTTCGTAATATTGAAAAAGAACTCCAGGTGAAAATACTCGACCGTACCAGCCTGATACTCGACATATTCGCCAGCCGTGCCCAAACAGCCAATGCAAAAACGCAGGTCGAACTGGCACAATATAAATACATGCTTCCGCGCCTGACCCGCTTGTGGACCCACCTGGAACGCCAGCGTGGTGGTGTTGGTATGCGCGGACCGGGTGAAACCCAGCTGGAAACCGACAAACGTATCATCCTGGATAAGATTGCCAAGCTAAAACGCGACCTGGTGGATATTGACAAACAGAAAAGTGTACAGCGGAAGAATCGTGGCAAGATGGTCCGTGTCGCACTGGTCGGTTATACCAATGTCGGCAAATCCACGTTGATGAACCAATTGAGCAAAAGCGATGTGTTTGCCGAAAACAAATTGTTCGCCACGCTCGACACCACTGTCAGAAAGGTGATCGTTGAAAACCTGCCGTTCCTGTTGTCAGACACGGTCGGTTTTATCCGCAAATTACCTACCGAACTGGTGGAATCGTTTAAATCAACACTCGACGAGGTGCGCGAAGCCGATCTACTGGTCCATGTAGTGGATATTTCCCATCCGACTTTCGAAGAACAGATTGAAGTCGTAAACAAGACACTAGCGGAAATCGACAAAACGGAGAAGCCGATGATCATGGTATTCAACAAAGTCGACGCATTCACCTTCACCCCCAAAGAAGAAGATGACCTGACACCACGAACACGGGAGAATATCGACCTCGACGAACTGAAACGTACCTGGATGAATAAGCTACAGGACAACTGTATCTTTATCTCAGCCAAAGAACGCACCAACATAGATGCGCTGAAAGCATTATTATACGAACGGGTTAAACAGATACATATCACCCGCTTCCCCTACAACGATTTCCTCTTCCAGCAGTACGACGAGGAATAGGCAAGAAGATTATTAATAAGTTGACCAATGGAAAAAATCAGAAACCTGCGGCCGGAAGAGATTGCGCTCCTGCAATCTCAGGGCTGCCATGCAGAAAACTGGGAAAATGTTATAGTCCCTGTTGCTTTCGGTACACAGTATATTCATAACGTACATTTCTCCGGCACTGTCGTCCTCGGTACTTTTGAAAAGGAATTCACTCTGCCGGGCGGGATCAGGAAGCATAGCGGTCTAAAAAATGCGACCTTACATAACTGCATGCTGGGTGATAACGTATTGATCGAGAATACACACAATTATATCGCCAACTACCGCATCAAGGATAATTGTTTTATAGAAAATGTCAATGTGATTGTAGTTGACGGAGAAAGTTCCTTCGGTAATAATATACCGGTTTCGGTACTGAACGAGACGGGAGGACGAGAGGTCCCTATCTACAACTGGCTTTCAGCACCGATAGCTTATGTGATCGCACTTTACCGCCACCGCCCGAAACTGATCGAACGATTGCAGGAACTGATTGCAGGTTATACTAAAAGCGTCACTTCCGACCACGGTACAATCGGAGAGAACACCCGGATAATCAACACCGGAACGATCCGGAATGTCAATATAGGCAGGCATGCAACCCTGGAGAACTGTACACGCCTGGAAAACGGGACGGTGAACAGTAACGAAGAAGCCCCTGTATATATCGGCGACAGTGTGATCGCCCAGGATTTTATCATCTCATCAGGTGCCGTGATTGCCGATGCGGCGAAGATCATCCGCTGTTTTATCGGGCAGGCATGCCACGTAACACATAACTTTTCGGCTCACGATTCCCTGTTGTTCAGTAACTGTTCCTTTGAAAACGGGGAAGCCTGCGCCATCTTCGCCGGCCCGTTCACCGTTTCCATGCATAAAAGCAGCCTGCTGATCGCCGGTATGTATTCATTCCTGAACGCCGGAAGCGGTTCGAACCAAAGCAACCATATGTACAAACTCGGTCCGATCCATCAGGGTATCGTGGAAAGAGGCTCCAAAACAACCAGCGATTCATATATTCTTTGGCCGGCACGCATCGGAGCATTCTCCCTGGTTATGGGACGACATCACCATCATAGCGACACCTCCGACATGCCTTTCTCTTATCTGATAGAGAAAGATGACGAGACTTATCTGGTGCCGGGCGTAAACCTGCGGAGTGTCGGTACGATCCGTGATGCCCAAAAATGGCCGAAGCGCGATAAACGCACCGATCCGAACCAGCTGGATATGATTAACTACAATCTGTTAAGCCCATATACGATCCGGAAGATGCTAAAGGCTGTCGATATCCTGACAAACCTGCAAACGCTTGTCGGAGAGACTTCGGAAATATATTATTATCAGAATACCCGCATCAAAGGTTCTTCTCTGCAAAATGCACTGAAGTTCTATAGAATGGCTATCAACAAGTTTTTAGGAAATTCGCTTATCAAACGTCTGGAAGGAACTCCCTTCCGCGACATCGAAGAAGTCCGCAGGCAACTGGTCCCTACTACTGCCGAAGGGACTGGCGAATGGGTCGACCTTTCCGGATTGATCCTTCCCAAAGATCAACTGGACAGTTTGATCGAGCATATCGAGAGCGGTGAAATAAACTCCCTGGAGAGGGCGGAGGCTTTCTTCCATCTTATGCACCGCTCATACTATGACATGGAATGGACATGGGCTTACCAAAAGATAGAAGAATACTACGGCATTAGCCTCAGCAAGATTACCGCCGATAAGATCATCGAACTGGTCGAAATATGGAAATCATCCGTTATCGGTTTGGACGAACTCCTTTATAAAGATGCTAAAAAAGAATTTTCCCTCACCTCAATGACCGGCTTCGGTGTAGACGGCACCCGTAAAGAAAAAGAAGAGGATTTCGAAATCGTACGCGGAGCATTCGAGCAAAACCCGTTCGTCACAGCCGTGAAAGAACATATCAGTACCAAACGGGCACTAGGGGACGAGCTGATCGAAAGGATAAGCCGCATTTGTAACTCAGAAGAAGAAAAGTAAAATACATCATTCCCGGCGATGGCTTCGGGGATGATGTTCCAGTATTTCTTTGCGCAGAAACTGGCGGTCGATATGGGTATATATTTCTGTTGTCGTTATCTTTTCATGTCCCAGCATATCCTGGATGGCACGGAGATTGGCGCCACCTTCCAGCAGATGGGTGGCAAAAGAATGCCTGAATGTATGGGGACTGACATTTTTATGGACGCCTGCCATCTCCGTCTGTTGTTTGATAATATGAAAGACCATGATGCGGGAAAGAGCCGTTCCCCGGCGGCTCAGAAACAGAATATCTTCAAACCCTTTCTTCACTACCATCAAGTTACGATCCAACAGATAGTTCTTTATCTCACGGATAGCCGTATCGGAGATCGGAACCAGCCGTTGCTTACTGCCTTTTCCTTCCACCCGGATAAATCCTTCATCGAAATAAACATCCGAATAACGCAAAGTGATCAACTCTGAAACACGCAGGCCGCAACTGTATAATACCTCCAGCATCGCCCGGTTACGCTGTCCTTCCGGCAGAGAAAGATCGATGGAATCCAATATATTATTTATTTCATTGACTGTCAACACTTCGGGAAGTTTCAATCCAATCTTCGGCGACTCCAACAATTCCGTCGGATCAACTGTTATATACTCGTCCAGTAGCATGAAGCGGTAAAACGACTTTATACCGGAGATAATCCGGGCCTGCGAACGCGGGTGTATGCCGATGTCGCGCAACTGGGCAACGAACTGCTGTAAATCCTGATAAGTAATGTCGGTATACTCTTTCCCCTCATTTTCTATAAAGCGGGTCAGTTTATCCAGATCAGTCAGGTAAGCATCTATCGAGTTGGCAGATAGAGACTTTTCCAGCCGGAGCCAGGTCTTATACTTGCTGATTATATCTTTTCCTTGTTGCATTGTACACAGGTCATTATGTATGTGTCAAATAAAATCACTACCTTTGCCGGATATTTTTCAGCCCGTACCAGGTGGTGCAAAGGTAATAAAGTTACAGCAAATGAAGAAGATTCAGATTATTAATGGTCCTAATCTTAACCTGTTGGGCAAACGTGAGCCAACAGTATATGGTAATGCTTCTTTCGAAGGATATCTGGACGAGTTACGTGCCCGATACCCGCAATGCGAAATAGCTTACTTTCAGAGTAATATAGAAGGTGAAATGATTAACAAGATCCACGAAGTGGGTTTTGAATACGATGGTATTATAATGAATGCGGGAGCATATACACATACATCCATCGCATTGCACGATGCCATAAAATCAGTGACTACTCCGGTAATAGAAGTACATATCTCGAATGTACATGCACGCGAATCGTTCCGTCATGTATCGATGATATCGGCAGCCTGCAAAGGAGTGATCCTGGGATTCGGACTGGATTCATACCGTTTGGCGCTCGAAGCGCTTATACAATTCGAAAAAGGTAAATAATAGGTTATAATATTTAAGGTATATGTTAAAGCATACGAAGATTGTTGCTACAATTTCTGATCAACGTTGTGACGTGGAGTTCGTCCGCTCATTATACAACGCAGGAATGAATGTTGTGCGCCTGAATACGGCCCACATGATGGAAGAAGGTTTGAACCGTGTTGTTACAAATGTACGCGAAGTGTCTGACCGCATCGGTATATTGATGGACACCAAAGGGCCGGAAGTCCGTACTACAACGGCCAGCGAGCCAATACCTTTCACTACCGGCGAAACCGTTAAGATCATGGGCGACCCGGATAAAGAGACTACGCATGATTGTATATATGTTTCATACAGGAATTTTGTCGGAGACCTGACGGTCGGCAGCGATGTGCTGATCGATGATGGCGACCTGGAGCTGAAGGTGATCGAGAAACATGACGACTACCTGGTCTGCGAAGTGGAAAATGACGCTACACTGGGAAGCCGCAAGAGCGTGAATGTGCCCGGCGTACGTATCAACCTCCCTTCCTTGACAGACAAAGACCGTAAGAATATCCTTTGGGCTATCGAGAACGACCTCGATTTCATCGCACATTCTTTCGTAAGAAACAAACAGGACGTATTGGATATCCAACACATTTTGGACGAACATAAAAGCCCGATCAAGATCATTGCCAAGATCGAGAATCAGGAAGGCGTCGACAACATCGACGAGATCCTGGAAGTAGCTTACGGTATCATGATCGCCCGTGGCGACCTGGGTATCGAAGTGCCGGCAGAAAAGATTCCGGGAATCCAGCGCGTATTGATCCGCAAATGTGTGGAAGTGAAAAAACCTGTGATCGTTGCGACCCAAATGCTTCACTCCATGATCAAGAACCCACGTCCTACCCGTGCGGAAGTAACTGATATCGCCAATGCCATCTATTATCGCACAGATGCGTTGATGCTTAGCGGCGAAACAGCTTACGGTAAATATCCGTTGGAGGCAGTACAGACAATGACTAAAGTTGCCCGCGAAGCAGAAAAGACCAAACTGGCAGCAAATGATATCCGTGTCCCTATCGAAGGAAATGACCTGGATGTTACTTCATTCCTGGCAAAACAAGCTGTAAAATCATCCAACAAATTACATGTAAAGGCAATCATCACTGACAGCCACACCGGACGTACAGCACGTTACCTGGCAGCTTTCCGTGGCACATCTACTGTATTTGCTATCTGCTACAACTCACGCGTAACCCGCATGCTTTCTTTATCATACGGCGTATGGGCAGTTTATCAGCCGTGGGATGACAGCCGCCGCGGATATTTCTACAGTGCACTGAACGAACTGATCAAGAGCGGACGTATCACACGTAACGACATGGTTGCTTACCTGAGCGGTAGCTTCGGCGAAGGCGGCGGTACAACATTCCTCGAAATCAATAACGTAGGAAAAGTACTGGACGCAGGAAGTAAATATTCCCTCCCGACCTTCAAAGAATAAATAAAATAAAACCGAAAAAGGTGTAGCAAATGACATTAGACGAATACATTCTCTCTCATAGCGACGAAGAAGGCGCATTGTTATCCGCCCTAAACCGGGATGCCAATGTGAATTTGCTGCGTCCGCGTATGTTGTCCGGACATCTGCAGGGACGTATACTGAAAATGTTTTGCCGCATGCTTCGCCCCCATCGTGTACTGGAGATCGGTACCTATACGGGCTATGCCACACTTTGTATGGCAGAAGGAACCGAAGATGACGCTTTGATCCACACGCTGGAGATCAACGACGAGATGGAAGATTTCATCATGAAATACCTCTCCCGCTCTCCTCATAAGGCTAAAATAAGATTGCACATCGGTGATGCTATGGAGATCATACCGGAACTGGACGAGACATTCGACCTGGTATTTATCGATGCCGACAAACGTTTGTACTCCGATTATTATGACCTGGTATTTCCCAAAGTCCGCCCGGGCGGACTGATTCTCGCCGATAATACCCTGTGGGATGGGAAAGTTTTGGAAAAACCTCACCCGTCGGATAAACAAACCATCGGGATACTTAGTTTTAATGATAAAATAAAGGAAGACCCACGGGTGGAGAAAGTGATCCTTCCGCTTCGAGACGGTCTGACAATGATATGGAAAAAATAAATTGAGAACGATATGGAAAGTACAAGACTGAATAAGATAGGTCGTCTGATTCAGAAAGAATTAGGCGATATTTTCCAGAAACAGACCCAGGCAATGCCGGGTACATTGATTTCTGTTAGTGCCGTGCGTGTCAGTCCCGACCTGGGCGTAGCCAAAGCTTACCTGAGCATATTCCCTTCTGAAAAAGGCCAGGAACTGCTTGAAGCGATCCGCACGAATACCAAAGCGATCCGATTCGAACTGGGTAAACGTATAGGAAAACAGGTCCGCATCATTCCGGAACTGAGTTTCTTCATCGACGATTCGCTGGATTATATTGAAAACATCGACAAACTGTTGCAGAAATAAGAAAATCAAGCTTTGAATCTTCCGTTTTATATAGCCCGGCGGTACCTCTTTTCGAAGAAATCCCACAATGCCATCAACATAATTTCGATGGTATGTGTTTGCGGCGTGGTCGTTGCAACGATTGCAGTCGTTTGTGCACTGTCGGTCTATAACGGATTCAACGACCTGGTAGCAGGTATGTTCAGCAGTTTCGATCCGGAACTGAAGATCAGTCCGCGTACCGGCAAGGTTTTCGATCCGACTACAGCCGAATTTCAGAAAGTAAAACAGTTACCGGATATTGCCTGGTTCGGAGAAGTCCTCCAGGACAATGCCCTGGTTCGCTATCACGACCGCCAGGACATAGCCGTCATCAAAGGAGTCGATGAAAACTTCAGCCATCTGACACTGATCGATAGCATACTGATAGACGGCAGTTTCATACTGAAAGATGAAGTCGCCGATTATGCGACATTAGGTGTCGGACTGTCTGCCAAACTGGGTGCCAAACCGGGATTTGCTTCACCTTTGGAGATATATGTTCCCAAACGGGATGAAAAGGTTAATCTATCCAATCCGGCTTCTTCTTTTAACCAGGAATATGCTTACATAGGCGGCGTGTTCCTGATCAACCAACAGGTATATGACGAAGGGTATATGATACTCCCTATTTCACTGGTGCGCCAATTGCTCAAATATGACAAGGAGGTCAGCTCCATCGAACTGAAACTTGCAGACGGTGTAGATATCTCTTCGGCTAAGAAACAGATAAAAGTGCTTTTAGGCGACCGGTTCATTGTACAGGACCGCTATGAACAGCAGGAAGCCTCCTTTAAGATGATGCAGGTAGAAAAATGGATGACCTTTCTGATCCTTTCATTCATCCTGGCAATTGCCTTATTTAATGTGGTAGGTTCCCTGTCCATGCTGATGATCGAGAAAAAAGACGACGTACGTACCTTGCAGAATATGGGAGCTGACGACAAACTGGTCCGTCGTATCTTTTTATTTGAAGGCTGGATGATATCCGGTTTCGGGGCAGTGATAGGAATTGTGATCGGTCTGGTATTATGTCTCCTGCAACAACATTTCGGATTTATCAAACTGGGACAGACAGCAGGTGCTTTTGTCATCGATGCTTATCCCGTACGGGTCGTATTCACCGATCTTCTCGTTGCGTTTATTACGGTAGCGGCCATCGGGTTAATGGCCGCCTGGTATCCCGTACATTATTTGGGAAAGAAATGGTTTAATTAAATTCTTTCCCGAATTTTATCTGCGCATCCGCCACAAACTGCTTGATACGCTGTTCGTCATCTTTCTTACAAATAAGCAATACATTGCCTGATTCAGCGACGATACAGTCTTCTACACCTTGAATGACAGCCAGTCTTTTTGAATTACCTACGGCAATCACATTCCCTGAACTTTCATAAAGCAGCGCATTACTATTCTTCAATACTGCATTATTATTTTCATCTTTCGGTGCCAGCTCGAACAACGATCCCCAGGTACCCAGGTCAGCCCAACCGAAATCAGTACACAGCATATACACATTATCCGCCTTTTCCATGATACCATAATCGATAGATATCTTCAGGCAATAAGGGAAATTTTCACGGATAAATTCACGTTCGTTCTCAGTATTGAATTTGTCTTTCCCCAAATCAAAACGAACGGCAATATCCGGAAGATATTTGGCAAACGCATCCAGTATGGCATTTACATTCCACAGGAACAGACCTGAGTTCCAAAAAAACTCGCCGCTTTCATAAAAGACCTTCGCCAATTCCAGGTTCGGCTTCTCCGTAAAGGTTTTTACTTTGGTAAATTCGCCCAGCATAGAATCACTACTCTGAATATAACCATAACCTGTTTCCGGACGACTCGGCTTGATACCTAATGTTACCAGTGCATTATTATTCTTCACAAAATCCAATCCTTTCTGAACATCTTTCAGAAAAACATCTTCTTTCAGAATCAGATGATCGGAAGGAGCGACAACGATATTGGCATTCGGATTGCATGCTTTTATATGGTAAGCAGCGTAAGCAATACAGGGAGCTGTATTTCTACGTGCCGGCTCCAGCAGGATCTGGTCTTCCCTCAATTCGGGTAATTGTTCTTTGATCAGGTCGGCGTAAGCTTCATTCGTTACAATAAAAATATTTTCAATCGGAATAATCTTGGAAAAACGATCGAAAGTCATTTGCAACAGGGAACGGCCAGTTCCAAAGAAATCAAGAAATTGTTTTGGATAACTTTCTCTGCTAAAAGGCCAGAAGCGACTGCCAATCCCTCCACCCATGATAACGCAATAATTATCTTTCATGATATACAGGTTGTTTTTAATTATACTCTTACAAAGTTAACGAAATAATCCGGGATTTATTCTCATATAAAGTATTATTAGATTTTTCTCAAAGAATATTTGAAAAAAATACCCCGAATGCTTGCATGTATGAAAATTATGCGTACCTTTGCAACGCATTAGCAAAAAAGCAGATGCCCAGATGGCGGAATTGGTAGACGCGCTGGTCTCAAACACCAGTGGATTCACTTCCATGCCGGTTCGATCCCGGCTCTGGGTACGAATAAACCCTGATAATCACCTGATTATCAGGGTTTTCTGCTTTTATAGGGCGTACTAAATGTGTACTGAATGACGAATACAAAGAAAAGGTGTACTTTTATAATTTTTCTCCCTGTATCTTTATAATTTCTTAACTCTTATCCTGTCTTTTCTTCCTTATTATTGCCGATGTTTTCGGGAAAAGTGAGATTCTTACCTTATATTTGTAGTAAGAACGTTTAAAGGCACACGATTATGGAAAATCATATAGAAACCAATTTCAGAGAAATACAGAAGATATTAGATAGTTGTATAGCGCATGACTATAAAACTAAAGTAGATGCACTATTTTTAAAACGTGAGTATTTGACGCAAGCCCAGCTAAAGGATTATTTGCGACAAGAAATTTTCCGTGTGACTGAAAATATTGTAGCTATCCAACAAAAATACCGTGTCGTGCGTAACATTGTATTGGATATGGATATTTCCGATTTTTTGTGGGAAAGCGGTTATTTTGAGGACTTGAATTCTGATGAAAGAAAAAAGTATATCGGTTTCCGCTGCTCTGATTTTGATATGGACGCATATTTGCATGAACCGTCCTGCTATGATGGGCGGCTTCCTTATTTGTCCATCATCGTTAACCTCGTCGTACTTTCCAAGTATTTGCGCCATCTTCAAGAACAGGAAAGTAATTACTATACAGATACAGTTGCCATCCAAGCACAAGAACAGACCTTGCCAAAAGAAAAAGAAGAGAGTACGGAAAATAAACCAGTTAAGATTGTAGGTAAAAGTAATCCTTTTAAATCCGTACTTACCCAAAAGGAAATCAGTCTGCTTACTGACTGTATCAATGAAGCTCATGTTTTTACTACCACTATAAATGCAAGAATACTTACCGATTTTTTCAACTGTAAACTTGACGGTGTTCTGAAAGTTAATAATACACGTTTGTTTGCCTACCTTATGATGCAGCTTGGCTGCTATAATTACATTGTTTATGAATGGCAGTCTGTCATAGCAAACAACAAGCTGATATTAGGAAAGATAAAAGGAGAACCACTTACACGCACTGACCTGTCAAGTGCGACAGACCAAGCAAAAAACATCTATCCGAAAGGATATGAAATAATAGACAAGTACATCAAACAACTGAAAAAAGGTTGAGCATAGATTGAACGCTCAAACAAAGGTCAATTAGACTTCATTTTCAAGCTCTTAACTTTGCCCCCGTTAACAAAGAAACGAGGGTGCGCACCTTCATATTGTTTCACCTAAATTCCTAAACAATATGGAAAGAGATTTAGAGTTAAGAGTTTCCGAACTCGAAAAGATGTTGTTCCTTTCAAAGAACGTGCTTAGCTTCGATGAAGCGAGCAAGTTCTTGAACCTTTCAAAAAGTTACCTGTACAAGCTGACTTCGGGTAACTTGATACCCCATTACAAGCCGCAGGGCAAAATGCTTTATTTTGAGAAAGCGGAACTGGAAGCATGGTTACGTCAGAACCCGGTCAAGACGCAGGCGCAGATAGATATGGAAGCGCAGAAGTATATCCTTAACCGTCCTCTAAAGAAATAACGGTTATGGAAAATAGAAAAGCGACAGAAGCCGGGCAGGATGTCACCATGCAGAAAGAGGATTTCGCAGCCCTTTGGAAAACCATTCATTTAAAAGTGACGGACACTTTTGAAGTGCCGCCTGAAATACTTTGGGTGAACGGCTCTACCATTGGCACGCTGGGTAATTTCAGCGCATCCACGGGTAAAGCCAAGAGCAAAAAGACATTCAATATTTCCGCTATCGTTGCGGCAGCGTTGAAGAATGACGAGGTGCTGAAGTATTCGGCATACCTGCCACCGAACAAACGGAAAATCCTCTATGTAGATACCGAGCAGAGCAAATACCATTGCCACAAGGTCATGGAACGTATTTTGCGGCTTGCCGGACTACCGACCGACAAGGACAGGGACGATTTTGTTTTCATCGTGTTAAGAGAGCAGACACCCGACAAGCGGAAACAGATTATCGGCTATATGCTGGAGAATATGCCCGATGTGGGGTTGCTCATTATTGACGGAATCCGTGACTTGATGTACGACATCAACAGCCCCAGCGAATCAACCGACCTAATCAACCTTTTGATGCGCTGGTCAAGTGGATATAACCTGCATATCCACACTGTGCTACATTTGAACAAGGGGGATGATAACACAAGAGGACATATCGGTACGGAACTGAACAACAAGGCTGAAACCGTCCTGCAAATCACGAAAAGCCAGCAGGACGGCAACATAAGTGAGGTAAAGGCGATGCACATACGTGACCGGGAGTTTGACCCGTTCGCATTCCGTATCAACGACAGCGCATTGCCCGAAGCCGTGGACGGTTATGTGTTCAAGCAGCCCAGCCAAGACAGGGGCTTTCCACTGGCAGAACTGACGGAGCAACAGCACAGGACAGCTTTGGCAAACGGTTTTGGCAAACAGGTTATATATGGTTACGAGAATGTCCTAAAGACTTTGAAACAGGGTTATGCGAGTATCGGTTACGAGCGTGGGCGCAATATCCATGTGGATTTGAACAAATTCCTTGTGAACAAGCGCATGATTGTGAAAGAGGGCAAAGGCTACCGCTACAATCCTGATTTCCATTATTAAAAATCGGTTTGGTTTAGTCCGGGTGTATATATAAGCGGAAGGGACTTACTATTTCCCTGTATTGGCAACAAGCAGGTTTAGTATGGTACGGGTGTATATATAGCGGACTAAACAGGACTGGCGCACTTTTCAATTATTCTTTCAACCATTAAAAGAAAATATTATGAATATCGAAGATATAAAGAAAATATCCATTGTGGATTATTTGCACAGCTTGGGCTATTCGCCCGTCAAGCAGCAGGGCAATGGCTTATGGTACAAATCACCGTTGAGGGAGGAACACGAACCGTCTTTCAAGGTGAACACTGACCGCAACCTTTGGTATGACTTTGGCGCAGTCAAGGGCGGCAACATCATTGCACTGGCAAAGGAACTCTATTGCTCCGACAGCCTGCCATACCTTTTAAACCGGATAGCGGAACAGACACCGCACGTCCGCCCGGTCAGTTTTTCTTTTCCCCAGCGTAGGACAGAACCGAGTTTCCAGCATTTGGAAGTCCGTGACCTCACCCATCCGGCATTGCTCCGTTACTTGCAGGGACGGGGTATCAACATCGGACTGGCAAAAAGAGAATGCAAAGAACTCCATTTCACCCATAACGGCAAACCGTTCTTTGCCATCGGTTTCCCGAACATGGCAGGCGGTTACGAGGTGCGCAATTCCTTTTTCAAAGGCTGCATTGCTCCGAAAGACATCACCCACATACGGCAACAGGGAGAACCGAGAGAGAAATGTTTGGTATTCGAGGGATTTATGGACTATCTTTCTTTCCTCACGCTCCGGATGAAGAACTCTCCGACCATGCCCGACCTTGACAGGCAGGATTATGTCATACTCAACTCTACTGTCAATGTGCCGAAAGCCATTGACGTGCTGTACCCGTATGAACGCATCCACTGTATGCTTGACAATGACAAGGCAGGATATGAAGCGACACGGGCTATCGAATTGGAATACTCCTACCGTGTGCGTGACTTCTCGCACAATTACAGGGGGTATTCGGACTTGAACGATTACCTGTGCGGCAGGAAGCAGGAGCAGAAAAACAGTATCAGCCAAGCGCAGGAAATGAAGCAGGAAACCGGACAACGTGCCGCCCCAAGACAGAAAAGGGGCAGGGGCATTTAGTCCGGCAGGATTACCAACGGCAGGCGGTCTGATTTGGAGAGCAAGGTTATGTTTCGGTAAACCGAAACTGCCTTGCTTTGCTTGACAGCAAAGAAAATTTCTCCCGTTGGTCGCAATTTTTAAGATACCATTTAAATGTAAAAACCTATGACGAATGTAAGGGATAAGCCGGGGGGACGTCCGGCAAAGAAACGGATAGAGAAGCAGCAACGGGTAGTCAGCACGAAACTGACCGAGTTGCAGTATTACGCCATCAGAAAGCGAGCCGGGGAAGCCGGGTTGCGTGTCAGTGAGTATGTCCGGCAGGCGGTTGTTTCGGCAGAGGTCATACCCCGGCTGAACAGGCAGGATGCTGATACCATCCGCAAGCTGGCAGGGGAAGCCAACAACATCAACCAGTTGGCGTATCGGGCAAATGCCGGAGGTTTCGCACTGGTGGCGGTGGAACTGGTGAAACTGAAAAACAGGATTGTCGAAATTATAAACCAGTTGTCGGATGATTGGAAAAATAAAAAAGGGAAGCGGGTTTAAGGGCTGCGTAAACTATGTGTTAGGCAAGGAACAGGCAGCTTTGCTCCATGCGGACGGGGTACTGACAGAAAGCCGGGGAGATATAATCCGCAGCTTCTGTATGCAGACCGGGATGAATCCCGACTTAAAAAAGCCAGTCGGACATATTGCGCTAAGCTATTCGGTAGTGGATGCACCCAAATTGACAGACGAGAAGATGATACAGCTTGCGCAGGAATATATGCGTGAAATGAAAATCACCGATACGCAGTATATCATCGTGCGCCATCAAGACCGGGAGCATCCGCACGTGCATATCGTGTTCAACCGTATAGACAACAATGGCAAGACCATTTCGGACAAAAACGATATGTACCGCAACGAGCAGGTATGCAAGAAGCTGAAAGCCAAACACGGGCTTTATTTCGCTGGTGGGAAAGAACAGGTAAAGCAGCACCGCTTGAAAGAGCCGGACAAATCGAAATACGAGATTTACAACGCTGTAAAGAATGAAATCGGGAAGTCCAAGAACTGGCGGCAGTTACAGGAGCGGTTAGCGGAAAAGGGTATCACTATCCGGTTCAAGTACAAGGGGCAGACGGGCGAGATACAAGGCGTTTCCTTTTCCAAAGGCGAATACACGTTCAAGGGTTCGGAGATAGACCGTAGTTTCAGTTTCTCCAAACTGGATAAATGTTTTGGGAATGTAGGGCAGACGACAGTCGGAAGCAATAAGCAGACGGTTACCGCACTGGTTCAGAAATTAGTATCAGCACCTGACAAAACGGATAATTCTTTTATTGCAGGTTTAGGCGGTCTGTTCTCCGGTTTGTCAGCCCCGGCTGATGAAATGCCCGATGATTCCTTTTTGAGAAAGAAGAAAAAGAAGAAAAAACAACTAAAGTTATAAGCGTATGGAGAATAATTTGATTTTAGAGGGGCTTCTCTCAATGGTTACTGAACTGAAAGAGAAGCAGGAAGCACAGGTAACGCCAGCCAGTCGGGAGGAAACCATCGAAAGGCTGAACGCAATCGAACAGGCATTGTCGGAACTGCACAGTGACCCGGCTATTCCCGAAAAGGAATTGCAGGCTATCCAAAGCCAGCTAGACGATATAAGGAACGGGATGCAAGGTCAGCGGAAACATATCGAGGACACCAAGAAAATAACATTGGAAACCTATCGTTGTTTTAATGCTATGGTTGAAACCTTGAACTCTAACAAGACGGAGAAAGAAAAAGTAGAACCAATATCGCTTTATCAACGAATTTATAACAAGGTCGCTTCTAGGGTTCGTCCGTGCTTGTTTCTTTTTTCGGCAGTGCTGGTTATCTGTTCCGTTTCCATATCCTTGAATATCCGTTTGGCTGAACGTATGCAGCAGTTGCAGGATAACGATATAAAATACCGCTATTTGCTGATGCAAGGACAGGCAGACGGGGAAACTTTTGATATGCTGGAAAACAAGTTCAAGTGGCAACGGGATAATGGTTTTATCCGAAGTCTGACCGATTCAGTGATGGATTTTGAATACCGCATCCAAAAGCAGGCGGAAGCACTGGAACGTGCAAGGCTGTTGAACGAGCAAGCCGAGCAACTAAAGGAAGAAGCAGATAAGTTGGTTAAGCCATAAATGGAGAAAGCCGGAACGGATGAGACACATTCACCGTTTCGGCTTTTCAAATTCATTTCTTTTTCTTAGTGCAGTGTTCTTTCTCGAACTTGCGCAATGTGGTTACGTTAAACCTTTCCTTGATGAACTCCCGGACATCGGAAGCCTTGTAATACACTTTTCCGCTGATTGTGAAGTATGGCAGCACACCGATAGCCCGGTAGCGTTGCAGGGTTTTGATACTTACTTTGAACAGCAGGCACAAGTCCTGATTATCCAGCAGGTTATCATCTTCGGGCAGTACCCTGTCTGCATTGCGTAGTACCCGTACATCTTTGCAGAGTTCTTCCAGTTTGGCATACAGCTTCTGCATCCATACGCTGAAATCGTCATTGTCTATATACATGATTGCTTCATTTTTCTGATTATACATTCTTGTTTGTCAATCGATTGATGAAGCAAAGTTCTAAAAACGGATGCAAAGAAATTACAGGAGAACTAATGGAGTCCCCTATAAATAAATCATAAGTTGCTGATTATCTATATCCTTTCTTATCATGTTCATTTTTGATTAGGTTTGCCAGTCCATTAAGAAATTCGGTGAGTTTGCCCGGCTTCCGTTTTATCACGTCCTCATGTTTTTGGTGGCAGTCGCTTATCTTGATGTTAAACAACCATTCAAAACCTTTGGATAAATCCACCAAATAGGCAGGCTTTCCGTTCTGATAAACGATGTCTTTGGAGAGGAACAGACCGCTTATCATTTCCATGATGTCGATAAGAGCTGTTTTGTCTGCAAGAAAAAGAGGAGAAAGAGCTTGTTTATTAATGCGTTGTTGTAGCTGTTCCGGGTATTTGATGCGCCATTCAACAAGGCGTATTTCGGTGTTTAAAAGTTCTATCGCTTCATCAATTAGATGCAAAGAGGGTATTTTTTTCTTGCTCAAACCGTGTGCGATACGATTTAAGACGATACAAGCCAAAAGAAAAATAGCGGAGTAGTACGCTATAATCCTGTTCGTTAATACTGAAATCAGTTACGTGGGTAGCCAATTCATTGATAGCTTCTGTTAGTTCATTTGCAGAAACTTTGCATTGTGAGTATTCCGACAATAGGCGGAAAAATCTCTGTTCTAATAAATTCTTAACCATTAGGCAATAAATTACACAAAATAAAATCCAACCCTAACCTTAAAAAGTCAAGATTGGATTTTGCAAACAATAGTATTTTAAATCTCAAATTTGATATTATTCAAACGTTCTACCGCTTCCGGGTCATAATGGGAATAGAAAGCCGTTTGGTCTTTATCCAATGACTTGATTTGGTTCATGTCATCATCGGAAAGCCGGAAATCGAAAATGTCGAAGTTCTGTTGCATACGTTCCTTGTGCAAGGATTTGGGAATACAGACAATCCCCCTTTGGATAAGCCAGCGTAAGGCAACTTGAGGTATTGATTTTCCATATTTCTCTCCTATGTTTTTTAGAGTATCGTTTTGGAAGAAGCCGTTTTTCCCTTCTACAAATGCTCCCCAAGATTGAAGCTGTACACCTTTGCTTTGCATTAGCTTTTGGTATTCGTTGTGCTGCCAAAATATATGTGTTTCTATTTGATTGACGGCAGGAACTATTCTATTATGCTGAACCAAATCAACAAGACGGTCAGGGAAGAAATTGCATACCCCGATGGCACGTATTTTACCATCTTCATAAAGTTCTTCTAAAGCTCTCCATGCACCATAATAATCTCCCAGCGGTTTATGGATAAGGTAAAGGTCAAGATAGTCTAATCCCAATCGTTCGAGTGAACCGTAGAATGCACGTTTCGCACTGTCATAGCCAGCATCTTGAATCCAAAGTTTGGTAGTTATAAACAGTTCTTTGCGTGGAATATCACTATTCCTAATAGCTTCTCCAACAGCTTTTTCATTCATGTATGCCGCAGCTGTATCAATCAGTCGATAACCGACTTTTAGGGCATCTGTAACACATCTTTCGCAATCTTCGGGGGCAATCTGATAGACACCGAATCCCAATAAAGGCATTTCAACCCCGTTGTTTAATTTTGTAAACTCCATAATTTTAATTATTTGATTTGTAATTACTTGAAAAAATGGTGATAAACGATAATAATGTGAAGATGAAGCCGATTAGCATGGCTGTGTGGCAAATAGCAACCATATCTGCTGTATGGGTTGTACAAGCCACCATCACAGAAAGCCCGACAGAGCATCCTATCTGATGTGCCGCATTGACCACCCCGGATGCCGCTCCTGAATCTTCAGGTCGTACTTCCTGTATTCCAAGATTTGTAAGAGGGCTCATCACCAATCCTTGCCCAAATCCAATCAACATCATCGGTATGCCTATTCCCAGCCAATAACTACTTGTAGTATTTAAATAAAGCATGCCTATAAATCCGGTTAGCATCAGTACAAATCCCCCGAACAGAGTTTTTTTATTTCCCCAGTGTCTTACTGCCCGTGGAACCTCTATTGCTCCCCAAAAAGTAAATAGAGTTAAAGGAAAAAACGCAATACCCACCCATAAGGGTGAAAACATAAAAACCTCTTGTAGATATTCAGACACGAAGAAATAAAACCCCATCATAGCTCCGGCAAATAATATGCGGGCTATGTTGGCACGAGTGCGGGACTTGTTGAACAGGCGCAAAGGCATAATGGGGGCTGTGGCTTTTGATTCAATCCGCATGAACAGAAAAAGGGAAATGCAGGAAACTATCAGCCATAGCCATATATTGCTCGCCCCATTAACGGCATAGACAAAGCTGAAAATGCCTATGACGGAAGCAATCGTTCCACAAATGTCAAAATACCCCTTGGAATGTTTTTGCTTATTTTTGTTAAGCACTTTCATTGAAACAATAAGCATGAACACAATAAGTGGAAGATAAATAAAAAATCCATATCTCCAAGAAAAGAAACTGGCTAAAGTTCCGCCTATAACCAAACCTATGCACATGCCCAAACCAGAAATAGAACTGTACCACGCTATTGCTTTTATACGTTCTTCGCCAGTGAAGTAGTCCATAATCAAAGCCAGTGAAGTAGGTGCGAGAATAGAAGCCCCCACGCCTTGAATAAATCGGGAGAAAATCAATATTGTTGCAGATGTAGCGATTCCTGCAAATAATGAACCAATTCCAAAAAGTAAAAGAGACAGGTTCAAGATACCTCGCCTGCCGAAAGCATCACTCAATCGCCCGCCCAATAACATGAAACATCCCCAAGCCAATACATATGAATTCTGCACCCATGACAATACAGATTGGTTTAAATCCAAATCTTTAGCCATGTTCTCCAATCCTGTAATGACTATCGCCCCATTGATGGCAGTTGCCAAATAGCTTAACAATACAATGGTCAATATGAATTTCTTTTTTATCTCCATATTCTTATTCTTTTTTCGGGTGCAAAATTAGGATGTATCAGGCTTGTGGTCGGTGCAAATACTACGGATAGAATTATAAATTTTATCGGTACAAGGTGGAAATTCTGCATTTCAATACCTGTATTGACTGGAAATAAATACCTTTGCTTTAGAATTTTGCAATAAACGATGATGAAAATAACAGAAATAAAGAATATACGGCAATATTGTGATATGATTGGGGCGGAAACATTACATCCATTGGTCAATGTCGTGGATTTCGCAGCACTTCCACCTATCCGTTATATCAATTTGCATCGGAGAGCAGAGTATTATGCCATTTATTTAAAAGAAAGCAAGCATACGGCTTTAAGGTATGGGCATAGCGTGTACGACTATGAAGAAGGTACACTCGTTTTTATAGCTCCCGGTCAGGTGGTCGGTTCAGAAGAAGATGGTGAATATCATCAAGTAAAAGGGTATGCGTTACTGTTCCACCCTGATTTGCTGCAAGGAACTGAATTGGCACAGAACATGAGGCGTTATTCTTATTTCTCTTACGACATTCACGAAGCATTGCACCTGACGGAGCAGGAAAGGCTGATTCTTGTAGATTGCCTGATACACATACAAAACGAATTGCAGCATTATGATGAGCAAAGCAAATATTTGATTACTGACTACATTAAGTTGGTTCTTGATTTTTGCGTTCGCTTTTACGACAGGCAATTCAAGACACGGACAATAGAGAATCATAATGTCTTGGCTCGGATGGAAAAATTGCTTGATGATTATTTCCTTTCTTCCTTGCCTGTGCAGAAAGGATTGCCTACCGTGCAATACTGTGCCGATAAGCTATGCTTTTCCGCTAATTATTTGGGCGACCTTGTCCGAAAAGTGACCGGAGTCTCAGCTTTGAAACATATTCATCGCAAAACATTGGAAATAGTAAAGTTGCGATTAGATGACCAGTCCAAATCTATTAATCAGATTTCAGAAGAGTTAGGCTTCTCTTCTCCGCAACACTTTAATAATTGGTTCAAAAAAATGGAAGGAAAAACGCCCAATGAATATAGGATACAGGGACATTAAAAGATTAGTTGAATGAGTTTAGTTTATTCTTTTGTCTATATATCCAAAACGGACTAAACCTATTTCTATTGACAGCAAAGTATGTATGCTGGCGAAAAGAAACAGAGTTCTATTTTCTTTTCGCCAGTGTTGCTTTTATGATAGAGTGTCTTGTTTTAATAATTTGAGGAAGCTATGAACTCCTTAATTTCTTCTTCTGTTGGAAGTTCTATCCTATACTTCTGTACAAAGATATTTGGGTCTAATCCGGCAGTGGCATACTTTACTAATGTATCTCCCTTTTCAGTGCAAAGCAGAATACCGATAGGTGGATTATCATCCGGCTGCATCACTTCCGCTTTGAAATAGTTCAGATACATATTTAGTTGCGAAGCATACTCATGGTGGAACTTGTCTATCTTCAATTCTACAATAACATGACATTTCAAAATACGATGATAGAACACAAGGTCGGCAAAGAAATAATCTTCATCAATCAAGATGCGTTTTTGCCGGGCTTCAAAGCAGAAGCCATGTCCCATTTCCAATAGGAAGCGTTGCAAGTTGTCAAGAATGGATTGTTCCAAATCGTTTTCCGTCACTAATGCACGTTCATTCAACCCTAAGAACTCTAAAGTAACAGGTGTATTGATAACATCTTTAGGTTGTAATAAGGTTGCTTGTTGCTGGACTAAAGCGGAGAGGGCTTCTTTGTTTTTGGATAGTCCGCTACGTTCGTAATATAAAGATGCGATTTGTCGCTCCAACTCCTTTACAGACCAGCAGCCACGAATAGTTTCCATTTCATAGAAAGCACGTTTTACGGGGTTGTCAATAGCGGAGATGAGCATTAAATTAGAATATGTGAGTTTATTAAAGAGTCTATCTGCCGGAATTATCCACTCTTTTGCAGTTTCCAATTCGGCGGACGGCATCCGCCGAATGTTCATTGCAGATTCGGCGGATGGCAACCGCCGAATTGGTTCTATGAATTCGGCACACACTGAGTGCCGAATTTGGATTTGCGATGCAATGTATTGTGTAACAGGTTCTTTTAATTGTGGATAAACAAGGTACAACCGTCTAAATTCCCTGAATCTACGTTCATTCAGACCTTTTGTTTTCAGCCGTTGTTCCAGCTTCTTCAACAGTTGTTCACCGTAGGCGGCACGGTCTTCTCCGTTCTGCTCAAATTCTACGATATAGCAACCCATAAGCCAGTTTCGGGAAGTAAGGGCAAGGTTTACAGCGTGTGCGGCTTGTGCCTGCAACGTGTTCTGTATCGTGCTGATATGTTTTACTAATGCTTCAAAGTTCATAGTTACAAAGATAAGTCTTTTATGGTTAAAACTTTAGTTCGGGTAAGCTGTTTATTGCTTCCTCTTTCAATTTATCCACCGCACGGGTGTACTTCTCCGTATGCTTCAATCCGCTATGCCCTAAAAGACTGGCTACTGTTTTGATATTGGCTCCATTATTCAGAATGTTCACGGCAAACGAATGTCGGGCACAATGCCAGCTTATATGTTTGTCTATTCCGGCTCTCTTTACCCAACGCTTTACTGACTTGCAGCAGCTTTCGTAAGTAGGCAAATCGAATATCAAACAGTTTTTATCTGCCGGGGCTTCACCTATGATAGACAATAGACCGTCATTCAGAGGAATAACCACACCACTACTGGCAGAATGTCCCTTTGTCTTGCTTTGTTCAAACTTCAATAACCGATTAGCGTAATCCACATTCTTATAGGTAAGGTCTTTTACATCACAGAAACGCAAACCACTGTATAAGCAGAAGATAAAAGCTCGTCTGACATTCGGGTTCTCGTTGTCATAATGGCAAGCCGCCAACTTTTGTATTTCTTCGGGAGAAAGAACATCTTTTCGAAGCATTTGGCTATCCACTTTACAGGTAACACTTTTACATGGGTCTTTCAACATTACATCGTGGTCAATCGCATATCGAATAACTTTCTTGAAACGCTGGTAAATGCTTTTAGCACCTTCACCCACACTTCGGGATTGCAAATAGGCTACAAACTGCTCCATCATTTCTTTGGTGATAAGTTCCGGTTTGATACTAAACTCATTCATGGGGTATTGCTCTTTTAAGAAGTCCTTAAAACGGCTAAGCGCAATTTGTACCATGCGAATATCTTTCTTGGTATAACTGTTGATATAGGCTTGGAAATAGTCTAAGAAATTGACCGTTCTATCTTTTTTTAACCGATAGCCCAACATACTTTCTTTAAATTCCTGCTCACGCTCTGCACGTATCTTTGTGGCAAGCTCCAACGTTTCTTTGTTCTGCTGACGCTCCGCAGGGGTACGGGGCTTATCTATCAGATACAGACAAAGGTTTTCTTTTCGCCTGTTATGCTTTACTGCAAACTTGGGCTTGCCTTGCATCTTTCCGCTATCATAGTACACTTGATTGCCGTTTTCATCTAATACGGGCTTTTCCTCTCTACCTAAATAATACTCTAAGTAAAGGCTAATTCTACCATCCGAGAGCTTATTTTGCTCTAATTTGGGGTTTTCTTTCGTTTTATTTTCTAACTTTGCCATTGTTTAGAGGTTTTATCCCGATTTAGGTACCATAACCGGGTGATTACGCTAAATAGTTGATTTTCTTTTGTTTTCTGATATTGCAAAGGTACAAAAGAAAATGATATTTCAAAGTGTACTAAAAGTGTACTGAATAACGGAAAATGGGCAAAATATGGCAAAAATAGAGAAAATAGGAAATGTACAAGTAATTGATAATAAAGAAGATAGATTCTTTTATTTTCCTATGATTTCTATGGTTTGTACCGGGTCTGGGTACACAAATTAACCCTTGATTATCAAACGATAGTCGAAGGTTTACTTTTTTTGATAGTAAACTATCCAAAAAGTAAATTCATGACAAAAAGTATTTGTTGCATCTTTGCAGCAAAATCAGTTTTTAAAGTATTTATAACAACCAAAGAGACAAAGACAGACGATGAAGAAGTTATTTTCCACCAGCCTGTTTATGCTGATCTACAGCCTTATTCTATTCACAGGATGCTCAGAAGACGAGCTGCCGGATTCCATTCCGGAAAAAGATGATTATACGATTGATTTGCCAATCGAACTAAGCGAAAAAGAATATACAACGGATAATACCTATTATCTGCTCAACGATGATGAGCCTGATGAAGTTTATTTCAACAGCAGCCAACGCAGCTTCTATGTCAATCGCCCATTACAGTTATCACTGGAAGAAGAGCATTATTTCCAACTCCGCTTTTACAGCCCCAGGGCTATCTCGCATGTAACCATTTGGGCTAAGATCGAAGGTTATGACGAGGATTTTAAATTTCTGGAACTGGAAAAGGTTCAACCATTCCAACAACTCAGAATACAGATTCCGTTTGCGACCAAAGATATGAAAGCGATCAGCCGTAGTGGAAAACAGATCCGAATTATAGCCAACCCGCATCTATCGGCCAGTAATATATCGTTTGAAGTGGAATGTAATGATCCCTACTACCAAAAAATTACTTCCAGCCTATGCAATTGGCGTATCTACTTTTCCGGTTATAGCGGCGAAGGAAGCTGGAAATACAAACTGCTGCCACCACATGCACGAGAAGCTGTTGCCATTGCTCTGAATATGAGTTATATGTTTTCTTCTGAAGCTTTTGAAGAGGCCTTACATGAATTTGGACCGCTGCATAGCGACAGCAACAAGACGTTGATTGACAAATACCAACTGAGAAAAAGAGTCCTAAACCACTCCGGACTCCGTTTCGGACACTGCTCCGGAGTAAACGGTCTTGGTGGTGGTGAGACTTACGGGCTCAACGAATGGTGCTATCTGGAACATTATGTAGATGACAAAAATGAAACACATACAGTCTTTCATGAACTGGCACACTGTATCGGATACGGTCATGACGGCAATATGACTTACGAACAAACAGGGCCGGGATGGATTACCCTATGTGCGAATGTATATCGTGCCCTGTCGCTGGCAAAAGAGCTTCCCGTTTATTCACGCCGATTCATGCACACACGCAAGAATCCAAACAGATACAACAAAAACGATTTGAATGTTCCCTCCAAATATATCATCGAAGATCCCGAACTTGATCTGCTGGATGGCGGCCTCACTCAAAAATAAAGATTTCAACAACGATAATTGCAGACTGAAAGAACAATGAAATTAAAGATATATATCCTATTATTTTTATACGGAATAATAACTGTTCAATGCAGCAAAGACGATATAGATCCGAATGACGGTAACAACCCGGATGCAACAGATCAGTATGACAGCTACTGGTATTATTCCTACAAGGCCCAATTGGTACTTACTGGTGAAAGCCTCAAACTCACAGATGCCTTTAGCCCCTATACCATCGCCCACTCCGGAGATACGCTCTTTATAGCCAACTCTGCCGATAACAGCTTGTTATTGATTGACTCCGAAACAACCCGGGTGATGCGCACCTTACGTTCTTGGACTTTTAACGGCCAGGAGAAAAGTTTCAACAGTCCGATTGAGGCTATTGTTCCCGTAGGCAATCGGCTGTATGTAGCCGAACGACAGTCACGTATTCATGTATTCAAACTTCCGGGATTTCAGTACATTGCCTGCATAGGTAACGGAAATTATAACGGTCCTGTGTTTCAAGCACAGGCTATGGATGTGGCAGACGGCTTGATTTTTGCACGTGACAAAGACGGCAGTGTCAGTATCTATCAGGAAGCATCGGTCACTTCGCAAAACTCAGGGAAAATAGACCGCTATCGGAAAGCAGCCGGAATTGGAACGCATAACAACAGTTTCGCTCCCCACAAAATGCTTGCCGATGAAGATGGCTATCTGCTACTAACAGACTATGAAGGTCGGAAAATCAGACTATTAAATCCGTCTTTGGTCAATGATGAAATGGAGAACGGAAGTTCCATTGACATGGCAAAACTAAGCCTTGACCTGGACTTCAAACCGAAATCATTGATAAAGACTGAAAACCATTTGTATATAACCGGTGACAACAATGCCATCAACATCTACGACCGAAAGGAACACAAATGGAACAACAAACTAAAAAGCGTCAACGGTTACACCTTCAGCCAACCTACTTGTATCTGTGCACAAAATGACTCCGTCTTTTGGATATCAGATACACATAACTCCAAACAGGCACTGATTAAGATTAATGTATATAAAGGGGAGATCAGAGAAGAATAAATCATACCTTTGCAAACAAGATTATGCTGAATCACAGACTACACCGGAGCATCGTCATCGGGATAACAGGTATCGTGTTATTCTCGGTTGCGGGAGCGTGGCTTTTAGTTAGCCAAACTTCGCTCTTTTTTGCTTTTGTTTGCGGTTGTATGGTCGTGGCGTTGGCGATTATGTTGGCAAGGAAGATGGAGAAGACCGACCGCCAGCTGGAAAGTTTCTTCAGCGCGATCAAGAACAACGATTTCAACGCACATTTTACACAAAAGAAAGGAGATAAGTTTCTGAATAACCTGTTTCGGGAAATGAACCGAATCATCACACAATTCGAGAACAATCATACCGAACTGGAAGAACGTCGTTTCTATTACGAAAGTATCATCCGCGTATTGACACATGAAATCAGAAACTCCATCACCCCGATCGCTTCCCTATCTGCCGACCTCATCAAATACAGTGATGAGTACGGGAAAGCCGGAATGCTAGACGGCCTGCAAACCATTCACCAGCAGGCACAGCAACTGAATACGTTCCTAAACGCCTATCACCGGCTGACACATCTGCCCGACCCGGTCAAGACGAAAGTAAACATCAGCACCTTGTTCGATAAGCTAAGCCGGTTACTCAAATCAGAACCTGGATGCGAAAACGTTCGTTACACCTCATCCCCTCATATCGAAATTCTACTTGACCCTAATCTCATCACATTGGCTCTAATTAACTTGATCCGCAATGCTTTACAGGCTACGGCTAACAATCCGAATCCCGAAATAAAAGTCGAAGCTATCCAGACATCCGGCTCCTTCTTCCTGCAAGTAACCGACAACGGAGAAGGCATCCCCGACAACCGGCTGGATGATATATTCACCCCCTTCTATTCCACCAAGAAAGAAGGAAGCGGCATCGGCCTGCCCTTATCCCGCCGCATCATGCAGCTTCATGGGGGAGAGTTGCTTGTTAATGTAGATCCAGGTGAAAAGACTGTATTTCGTATGATATTCCCCAATCATTTACAGACTAGCTTTTCGTAGTATATAAAAGCAACTTGTACTGAAGAAATTCCTTATATACGGGATAGAGGCAATCACTTTCCACAATTTCCGGGGAGATAATCCGAACTTAATTTCATAATGCGGATTAATCAAATACAGTTGCTGGTCAACAATCTGATAACCAGCCTGCCTCACAACTGCCTGAAACATTTCAATAGTACACCTCGTCTTCTTAATACTCAATAATTCTTCAATTGTACCTTTTTCCTCTCCGCTCTGTTTCAATATCCATTGATAAATAGGGACAGGAAGCAAATGCAGGAAAGGCAGATGAGATATAACTTTCCCCCGAGCAATCTGCTGATGTCCTCCAAATGGCATCTGCCAGGCAGGGAAAGCGACAAAAATGACTCCGCCGGCACTTAAATAACATTTCATATCAGACAGAAAACGAGACTTTTCTCCGATATGCTCAATCACATCATGTATAAGAATCAGAGGGAAGCGTCCTGCCAGTTCTTTCAACTGAAAAATATCAGAAGCGACAAACATTCCTTTCTGTTTCTTTTCGGCAAAGAAAGCATGTGCCTGCTCTATCCGCAAAGCTGCAATATCTACTCCGACTGTTTCACAGCCCCGTTCGGCAAAAGGGAGCAAGTTCCCACCTTCCCCACAGCCGACTTCCAATACCCGTGTCGGAAGATTTCCTAAAACATTCTTTACATACGGAAGATAGTATTTCTCAGAAGTCTGTGCCTGTTCCTCAAAATAACGTTTACGGTCAATATGTCGTTCTTGCATCTTTCTTTTCTGTTGATTATCTATAATGATGATAATCAACAGAGGGAAAGACTGCACGGTCAGGCCCGTTTTTTATGTTTTACCAGCTGAAACGCAAACCGACAGGGACAGTGAATGTCACCGGATGTTCCTTTCGGATCGTACGCAGTTCGCTTCCGTCCGGTATATAATAATTGAGAGTCGGTTCTACATACAGACTGACGCGGGGCGTGATATGATACTGCATACCTGCACTCGTATTCACCGACCATTGCCAAGGTACATCCAATGGCTGACAGCTGATACTGATCGGCACGCTATCCGTTACATGGAACGTATGGAGTCTCCCTTTCAAGGGGATGTCTAGCTGGACACCGGCCGTCGAGTAGAACGAAAACTTTCTGAAAGTCCCCCAACGATAAGAAACACGAAGAGGAAGGCCGAGATAATGAATCTTTTGTGTTTCCTGAATACGTGCTTCATCTCCTGTGACAAAATCTGATTTTAAATAAGTATATTGCAATCCCGTCTCAAAGCTCCATCGCTCATTCAGTTTTTTATTGACAGAAAGCCCAATCGTAACAGGGGCATCATGATGTTGATGTTCAACAATCCGCCCTCGGTTGTTTCCGGCTATTTGCATCAATGAAAGCGAATCGCCTGAAAGACCTTCCTGGTAACGGGTTTGCAAATAGGTATAATACTCTTCCCAGGTACTTACCTGCTGAGGTAGATCCGGATTTCCTTCACTGTCGGTATGAGGCGTAGCAATCAGTTTATATAGGTTCTGAGCCAACTGAGGACCTAAGGAGCCTGCCAGCATGAATTTCCATTTGTTCGATTTCCGGCTTCGTCCCGGAGAGACAAAATCTACTGTCGGGCAGGGAGTGAAAAGCGGCTTATAAGCCAATTCACCTATAAACAACGGCTTTGCAACAGATTGTAAGTCAAATGTAATCTTTTCCGAAGATAACAAAGGCGGAGTGTTAGCCGGTATCAATGGTGGAGCAGTCAATTTCTCTAAAGGCTGTGGGCGCTCCACTGGTATTGAATGGATTATTGGGTTCGGAGAGTCTAGTTTTTGACCTTCCATTGTTTTCTCTTCTTTTTCCGTTTCCGCCTGTTGGGCTATATCTTCAAACGTTTTCGGTAGTCGCCGAGGATGCCTATACACATATTTATATAGCAAAGGAACAAACGATAACAGCAGCAGCAACAAAGCCAGCCGATGCTCATTTATCATCTTTTTCAACAACAGTTTTGCCCGAGACAATTGTGAAGAAGACGAATGTGGAGCAATATGCAACAATTCTCCGATTTCCTTATGAGGTAATCCTTCCAGCACCGCCAGTTTGAACACTTTCGAATATCCTTCGGGCAGACTTTCCACCAACTCCATAATCCGGTCATACGAAACGAAATTCATTTCCACTATACTTTCAACCGGTTCGTCTTCTTCGGACATCTCTGACAAAGATATGATGCCAACCCTATTATTCTGGTTCAGATAGCGAAGAGATATATTTTTCATGACGATACCCATCCAACTTTCCAGCTTCTCCGGGTTACGTAGGGAATGAATGGATGTGAAAATAATAATGAAACCGTCATGCAGTAAATCTTGCGCAGTCTGTCTGTCAGGCACGTAATGAAGGCATATCTTCATCATCTTTCCCGAATATGTTTTATAGAGTAAGTCCAACGCCTGCTCATCTCCCTTTCTGCACAAATCTACCAGTTCCCGTTTATCCATCTATTTCAACGCTAATATAGATATGATACATCAATAGTGAAAAGACTGCATGGGTTTTATATTTTTTTTAATAGCATTTCTCAGGGAATGTGTTTGTACCGGATGATCTGGAGAAAATTTCATTATAATGGCGTCACCTTCCAGTGTAACAACCATTACGAATTGATATTCATATTGTCAAGAGGTGACGCCGAATATTTTTTGGCGTCACCTCTTGACAATATGAATATCAATAGCCAAACTCATCAGAAAGCTATAGTGACACCGGTGGAGGCAAAACATTTGCGAGTAGGCAGGGAATAGAGAACGGGTGCCTACTCATTGACGAATCGGTGCCTACCCGTTAGAAAAACATGCCGACCTTTTTCGAGAAACACTTACGTTTTCAGAAGAAAATACTTACGTCTTTTTTTATATCCCAGCAGAGAAATCAAAGTTTCCCCCAATCTTTATATCTGCTTTCAGCCTTTTCAAGCAGCTTCTCATCCAACTCCGGACAGTCGACAAAGAAAGATGTCTCGCATTTCACTTCACCTTTCTTCATTACTTTTTTCCAGTTTCCGACAATCTTTCCGTTATATAGAATCACCGGATAGAAAGTACCGTAGTTGTTGAAAGCCTTTGGGTGATGTTCTTTGTCCATGGCTGCCGTACGGTCTTTATAGCTAATCAGATATTCATCGAAAGGAGGCAGAAAATGTAATACTTCACAGCCTTTAAATCGTTTATCCCAATTCTGATGGATAAATAGCTCCTGTGAAGCGAATTTATCCTTTATCAATTCCGAATCGATAAGTCCGATTGCCTGGCGTGCTTCCGTCGCCGACAATCCCGACCACCAGATAAAATCATTCAGGCTGGCTGGTGAATGACTACTGAAGTATCTTCTTGCCAATAAAGCAATCGACTCTTCCCTGGGTAACTCTTTAGCCATAGGAGCACGTTCCGCCAGCAAAGCATAGGTTGCTTTCCCTCCTTTATCCGCCCCACTACAAACAATGGCTTCCTGTTCAGCCCGTGTCAGCAAATATCCTATACATTCAGCATCAGAGATAATACCGGAATTGACCATCTCTTCTCCTAACTCCTGTTTTGTCAGATGGTTATTCCCTGCCAATATCTTTATAAAATGATCATTCGCTCTTGAATAAAGTTCTTCCGATATATTTATCCCGTTTCCTTTGGCAAAGGTATTGCAGGCAGTTATAATCCTTCGCGAAGACAACTTCAACATCCAGCGGATATCTTCAGACGCGACCATATGCCAGGTCGGACGCATCACATGGGTACGAAGGATCTCTCCTTTCTGAAACGCATCCTCTACAGTCTTTAACGAACCGGATTTCAGCCGGACACCCAATGCCCATCTGACCATCCGATAGTCTTGCGCCTGAACAGCTCCCATCCAGGTAACCAATTCCTTTGGATCCTTAAACTCAGGTTTTATCAGTTGCTGGCTCCGCAAACGAATGTTTGTTATCATGTTCAGCTGTGTTTCGTGAAATTATACTTATCACGTAAGGTTTGTTGCTCTTCTACGTTTAAGGAAGTAAAATAAGCTTTCCATCCCGGGCAGAAATTAATATGCCAACGCCAAAAGCGTCCTATCAAAGATTTAGGACTTCTTTCATACTTCGCCCGCAAAGGGCATTTGTTACAATGATGATTCATAATAAGTTATTTTTATAGACTTGTACAAAGATATAAAAAAACAGCAAGCGCCTTCACAGGTACTTGCTGTCACCATCAATTATGTTGAATACTCTAGTCTTCCGTAATGACGGAAAACTCAGCAATCCCAACACGTTTAGCATTATCCACTATTCGTGTCGCCTTAAAAACCAAATTCTGACCTCTTACCGGCTCAAAACGTATTTCCTGTTCGATCGGGTTATGCTTTATATTGGAAAATTCTCCGGAAGCAACCACTTTTCCGTCCACCAGTAACTGATAATCAGAGATATGTCCATTAGCATCACGTCCCTGATTGGGGGTATAGACAAATCCTTTTATAACATGAGGGTCTCTCAGTTTTATGACCAATTCATTTTTACCTTCAGGCAAATAACAGGTCGAGTAGCCGTTCCCGTCAAAAAGTAAAGCCGTATGATCATCCGTGGGATTCAACACGTTGTAATCTGAGGCAGGAAGATCGAAATAACGTATCCCGACAGGTCCTGTTTTACCGGATTGGGGATCATAGGTTACAGCCTTGACCGTTCCTTTTTTATCCAGGATAAACGGAGCTTTATATTTCGCAGACTGAACAGTAGGTTCCGATCCGTCCGTCGTATAATGCATATCAACCCCTTCACTCTCCACACGAATGGAAACCTCATTTTGGGCATTCCGTACAATCATTGGCTGCTCCAGTAGCGGAGGAGCCAGAAATGCCTCCACATTATTAATGCACAACGGCCCTTTCGCCTCGGTGAAACTGATACGTAACGCATCTGCTTCCGTTGTCTTGAAACGAACAATCCGTTTGTAACCTATCGTTGACAACGTATCTGTAGTCTCTACCGGCTGCCACTTTCCATCCTTTTCCACATCCAGTGTAAAAGAACAGACACGTTGCCCCAACGGGATATATTCCTGAATCAATACTCGATTCAACAAGGTTCCTGCCGGCAATGGGAATGTTAATGTACCCGTTGTTACGCCATCGGAGGTAGCCCAATAAGAATCCCAATTATCATCCGTTGTATTTGTAGATCTATAAGCACTGCCACGTTCCTCACTGGCTTTAGCTCTAATTCCTTCCAACAAATTTTTGTTCAGCTCAGCCTTTATCGCATGAGACCAGTCAACCGCACGTGCCGAGTCCACCGAATGAATCTGTCCATTCAAAGCCACGGGAAAATTCAACAGGAAATTGGCGTTATGACCTACACTCCGGTAATAGAGGTCCACCAAATTCGGTACAGTACGAACCTGATGGTCTTCCCGATGATGATAGAACCATCCCGGACGAATCGACACATCACATTCTCCCGGAAGCCATTGGTTACCATCCTTCATACCCCATTGATTCTGTGTATAATGAGTTTCTTTTTCCAATGAATAAGGAGCCCAGTTCGTTTCGCCTGCCCAACCAGACTCGTTGCCGATCCAACGGATATCAGGCACCGTACCGCCGAATATCATTGCGCCCGGATGTTTCGCCTTAATCATCTGCCGAGCAATCTCATACCCGTAATATTCTTTCGGATTAATAGAACGGCTTTCGTCGGCACCACCATACCAGCCATTACCGCCATTCGCTCCGTCAAACCAAAACTCGAACAAAGGACCGTAATTAGAGATCAATTCATTGATCTGCTCATGATAAGTTTTTTGATAACCTTCTTGTCCATACTCCGCATTGTGGCGATCCCAGGGCGAGAGGTAAAGTCCGAACTTCAGACCATACTTTTTGCAAGCATCCGATAATTCGCGCACCATATCTCCTTTTCCTTCTTTATAAGGAGAATGAGAGATATTATAATCGACTGTTTTAGTCGGCCATAAACAAAAACCGTCATGATGTTTAGCTGTCAGGATCACGCCTTTCAGACCTGCCGCCTGAATGACACGCACCCATTGTTCACAATCGAGGTCAGTCGGATCGAATGTTTCGGCAGGCGTATTTCCATATCCCCATTCCAGGTCATTGAAAGTATTCAGCCCGAAATGTACAAAAGCATAATTTTCCATTTTCTGCCATTCGATCTGTTCCGGTGTCGGAACAGGTAGAACCGGAGCAGGAGGAGCCACTTCCTGACAAGCCAGAAGCGAACAAGCGCATAGGCCGAGAATCAGCATGTTTTTCATTTCCATATTATCCTGTTTTAATCGTTTCTTAGTTATTTCCCCATAAAAGAGACTTTACAATTCTTACCTTCTTTGATTCGGGAATCCAATCGGTACATGTCCATTTTCACTTTCCCTTTGACAAATTCCGGAATATTATACGACTTGGTAAGGAATGTATAATAATCGGCAGATTCCTGTGGCAAAAGGAACGGTTTCGAAAGAATACCGCCCTCATCCACATGGGCTATAAAAGGGCGTGTATACAAACCATCCAACCGGCGACTGCTGAACACGACCCATTTACTGTTGGACGACCAGGAATGGTAGCTGTCCGTATCCGGACTGTTCACATCCTCCGTCGGGACTTGTCTGCCCGTGTCCAGGTCAAACATGCAAAGATCCGCATCCTTATGCCAAATCGGAAATGTTCCGTAAGAAGTAGTCGTACAAAGCAGATACTTTCCATCCGGTGAAACACGCGGGAACAAAATACTCCGTTGCTCCGTTTCCGCCTGATAAACCGTATCGACCGCAGATCCGAATGTTCCCCTTTTCGGATCGAACGAGATACGGCAAAGACTGTAACGGAGTTCTTTCAATCCTTCCGGTACCCGGACAGCCGGAGCTGAACAAAAATAAAGAGATTTCCCGTCCGGCGAAAAAGTCGGGAATGTCTCAAAACAATTCTTCGAGAATAAAAACCCGGCTGTCAGAACGGTCCGTTTCTCCACATCGTAAACAACCACATCGGAAGCTTTGTCGTAGACCTCTGTACGGTGGACCGGATGCGTATCCTGCGTCGTATTATTCACAGAAAAAGCGACATATTTCCCCGACGGGTGCCAGGACGGATAAACCAACGCTGATATCGTATTTTCAGTTTTCGTATCCAATGTCTCTATTTTCTCACCGTCGACTAACACCGTACACCCATATTTAGCACGAATATGGAGCAACATCTTATCCGGATCCTGATTACAGAACGAATGGCAATTCATACAATTGCTATCCGTCAAACGGTTTTCCAAAATAGGATCTTGTTCAAAAGAACACAGTTCCCGCTGATAGATACCCATACTTCCCCACAACTGATAACCCGGATCGATCAGGCGATAAGCGATATAAGGATCGATCGGGTCTGCCGATACGTATATATGGAAAGTACGAAAAGCTTTCCATTTCCCCGCATCTTCCACCAAGACAGAGATATCTACCTGTTTTCCTTTACCCACAGCCAGCAGCTTCTTCCACTTCGCATCGGGTATAGAAAGTGATCCGTTCGACGTATAGACAGAAAACAAACATCCTTCCGTCTGAAAAACCGTACAAACCTTCCCGTATCCCCGGACAGAAAAATTCAGCGGAGCTATTGTCGCAGGGATTGTCACCCCCACATAATCCGGATAAATATCCGGCAATTCATCGATCTGAACGGAAACGACAGGCGGCCGATCAGGAGAACATCCCCCTGATAACAATATAGCAAACAGAAAATATAACAATTGTTTCATTTATCCATTGTATTAAACATATAATAAAACCAGTAAGTCTTTCCAAACTCGGGAGCCAGTACTACTGCCGGGTTCTGTCCGAAACGGGTTCCCTCTTTTACTTTCTGCATAAAAGCCAGCGCCTGATTCCTTACTTTTACACTCACTCCATGTTCCAACCAGAAGCGCGGATCGTCAGGACGACAAATCACCACAGCCTCCTGCTGGCTGTCAGTCATTTCAGGCCACGCAGGAGTCCTGAAAAGAGATTCCTGCAAAACCATATATGTACCAATATCTTTATTCAGTAACAGGAATGATGTCAGATATTGTAAACCACTTTTATTATCCGGACAAGCCGGCACAAGATGTGTCAACGTACTGACCGGATCTGTATATAATTCAGGAATAGCAGCCTCAGCCTTCCAACAACGACGCTTTAACCCTAAAACAGGATCTTGTTCTACCGCCTGGTCGTTCTGCAGAAAACGACGGTAAGAAGAAGCCCACTCTTTATAATACCAGGTATTTTCGAGCAGTCGGATATATTTTTCCGCTACCGGATAAGCTCCTGTTATAATATTTGTTTCCACCAATCTCTTCAACATCCGTGGATTACCAGAAGGGCGAGAACTGACCAACGCCTCAAAAGCAAATTTCTGGGAAGTACTGATAATCCCCATACAATAATACAGATCACTATGTAATTCAGCCGTAAACACCGACTGATCCCAACGTAACATCAATGTCTCTATCCCTCCCTGCGGATAATCGAATAATCGTTCCGATAATTGTCCCGTCTGCGCCAGTGCCAAATTCAAATTACACATACGCCTTTTTGACAAAACTGTTTGGTCAAAACCGGATATGATCTTACCCCATTGCCCGGTACGGACATAATAGTCTTGCTGAAACTGGTCGAGAGCATCTATTTTTCCGAAATGGATGATACTTTCATAACCTAATAAAAAAATAATCGCCCATTGAAAACCTTCCCACCAACATTTCCCTTTAAAAGATACGGGAGAGTGATACTTTTTCAAAAAAGCAGCCAATAACATGGCTGCCGGAAGAGCATACCAGGAATAACAAATCTGTGAATTATGGACCTGCGGATTATAGTAAGCATCCGGAAAAAAAGCCATTGAGATATTCGTACTATACCCTAAATAGCAACCTCCAACAGCAGAAAGAACGGCTACCGGCAGGTAAATGATACAAATATATTTCTTTGTTCCATTGGTCAGAAACTCTAAAAGGAGAGCGGAAACAGCAAATAAATGAGTAATCGGTCCGGCGATCAGATAAAGGAGAGGTATTATACATAGACCGTAAACAAGTCGGATACGAGGGGATAAGTTTACATATATCCATAAAAAAAGTAACAAAAACAAATAAGCTATCGTTCCCTGTTCCAAATAGTCGTAGTCAAGGTGCATGATCAGCAAAGAGAGCCAGGGAAGAAAGAAAACAACAGGCAAATCATTCCGAATACTTATTTTTTTCAGAATCAATGAAGAGACTATAGCGACCAAAGTCAAAAGAAAGGCTGTAATAACGGGACCTATCCCTATAATAATATAAAACTGTGAAAGAAATTCCGAGAGATAAAGAGCCACACCGCCAGCTTGCTTCCATGTTGCAGCAGCATACTGACCCGTAAACTGAAACATTTGAAATTGTTCCTTAAAAGGATACAGGAAACGGAATACATAAAATAAGACTATAACTTGCAAAAAGAACAAGATAAATCCGGATGTCAGGTTCTTATATTTCATATCGGATAATTTCATAATAAGGAAATAATAAGAACAGGGGACAGATATGTTCCCATCCCCTGTTTTTATCAGTTAATAACTACCTGTTATTCCCAGCCCGGATTCTGCTTCAGAAGAGAACCGTAACTTGCAGATAATGTAATCTGGCTTGTCGGAACCGGATAATATAAACGCTTATCATTCGTAGTCCATTTACGACCTGCTTCGCTCAGACTTTTACCTGAATACATGCGGATATAAGTTTTACCATTATATTCGAGTAAATCACGAGCTGTTGCTCCTTCGAATACTTCAGGTTGATATAATTCTTTTACTTTATCCGTAACACGCATACCCAAATATGTTTTGGGATTTTCAAACAATTTCATCGCATTCCAACGCATAATATCGTCATAACGGAAACCTTCTAATGCCAACTCGATACGACGTTCACGACGAATTTCATACAACAGCGGAGTTATTGAATATCCGTAATCAACCGGATCCAAATCAGCAACCGGAGAGACAATCAGATGTTTCATATTAACACGGTCACGCAATTTATTGATCGTTTCATCTAAAACAGCTTGTGTACACTCGCTCAATTCACATTTTGCTTCAGCGTAAATCAACAGGATTTCTGCATAGCGGAAAACAAACCAATCATAAGAAGAAGTCTTAACAGCATCCTGCTGACTCTGACTTGCCGAAACCAGTTTAATAGGTGAATAGCCTGTAGATGTACCAGTCAATCCCGGTGCAGAATGAACAGTAGCCCCCGGCTCTTCAGAGCCACTGAATTCTTTCTTATCATTGATACCGGTATTTACCACACGCATACCATTACTTTTCACTGTATATGGACGGAACTTACTGTCTATAATCTGATACATACGAGGATCGCGATTTGTCATTTCATCATCCAGTGTTTCGTCACCTTTATACTCCTGACTATTTGCAATAGGTAAACCGTCCGTACAAAGGAACGATTCTGCAAAATCTTTAGAAAGGCCGGCACCTCCGCCACGAGCAAGATTGTGAGTCAATACATCGGCTTCAAAAACACGGGCCAAAATACATTCTTTATTGCTTGTTAAATCCTCCTGTGTAAACTGGTTGGCATAATACAAAGGATAATTGGCAAACGCAGATTGGTTTGCTCCGGCATCCGACCCTTGTACAATATCATAAAGTCCACTATCCATAACCTCTTTAGCGAGAGTTGCTGCTTTTTGCAATAACTCCTGAGAAGTAGGAGAAGTCGAAACATTATGATATTTTTTATATGTACCGTAATGCAAACAAACACGAGCCAAGAATGTACGGGCAGCATCCTTATGTAAAGCTCCTACCTCTGCCGCACTTTTCTCCGGCAGCCATTCGATTGCAAATTCCAAATCTTCGATAATTTTCCCCAATACCAAGTCACGGTCGTCACGGGCCTTATACAATTCATCGGTATCTGCAGTTGTCAAATCCTTATCATACCAGGGAACATCTCCAAATGTTTTAATCTTATCGAAATAGTCAAAAGCACGGAAAAAGCGGACTACGGCAACAACCGGATTCACTTCAGATTCAGAAGCATTTACCCGTTGATAACGAGTCATAAAATAGTTCAGGTTACGAATATTATTCCAGTACCATTTTGAATCGAAATTCGCTTCAGAAGGTATAACCCATTCATTAAACAGCCACTGGTCGGGAGAAGCGGTTAAACGGTTGTCACATCTTTCATCAAGAGTCGTTAAATCATCCAGATTTTCAGTTCCGTCTGACCTTAATCCCTTTCCTGTCAAATTCATGTAAAAGCCTTTGGCATAATTTTCCAGGTCACTTACCGTATTCCAATAGCTATTATCAGTAATACTGTCTTTAGGATTGAGATCCGTCACGTCACAAGCCGTAAATCCTCCCAATAATCCAAGACTTAATCCTAATAAAATATATTTAGTTTTCATTGTCTTCTCTTGTTTTTACAGTGTTAAATTTAATCCAATTGCAACTTTTCTGTTAATCGGGTATGTCAAACCACCCAAAGTCTCAGGGTCGAATGCATCATTCAGCGGAGTGATAGTCAGCAAGTTCTCTCCTGTTACATATAACCTCAGACGAGAAATACCCCATTTGGCTGTCAGATTCTTCGGGATTGTATAACCTACCGTCAAATTCTTCAAACGTCCATAAGCTGCACTTTGCAAATAACGATCGCTTGTCACCCTGTTACCGCCATTTTGCCATCCCGGTCTTGGGAAATAAGCGTTCGTATTCGTCTCAGTCCAATAATCCAAAGCCGGAGTATACGGAACATCCCATTGGCTGGTGAAACCCCAGAACTGAGCGCCACTCAGCATGTAATCACGCTTTCCTGTTCCTTGCCAGAACATTTCAAAATCAAAATTCTTATAATCAAACCCGACAGTAAGCCCAAACTGATAACGAGGTGTTTTATTACCTATAATACTCTTATCACCGGGATTATAGATTGTTTCCTCACCTTTTGTTATTTTACCATCACCATCCAAATCTTCGTATTTTACATCACCGGCACCCCATTTACCTGCATAAAGCTCACTTTGGTCTGCTGCAGCTGCTTCAGCATCCGATTGGAAAAGACCATTTGAATGATACCCCCAGATTTCACCGATCTTCTGTCCTACATAATACTTTCCATCATTATCGCTCTGTGAATAGAAACCAGCATCATTTCCAGCATACTTGGTAATTGTTGCCTGATAGTCAGATAAAACACCTTTTACCCAATAAGAGAGTCCGTTTTCTAACCGGTCGTTCCATCCTAAAGAAAGTTCCCATCCAATCGTCTTCATATCAGCAGAATTGCTTTTAGGAACACTCGCTCCCAGCGTTGCGGGTAAAGTTGCTCCTGCTACCAACATATCTTTCGTATTACGACGGTACCAGTCAAATGATCCGGTCAAACGATTACTTAAAAATGAAGCATCAAAACCAAAGTCCATTTGAGTAACAGTCTCCCAGGTAAAATCAGAAGCAACAAGCCCCGGAGCTTTTACAATAACGGGTTTGGAACCGTTGATCAAATAATTATAAGATGAATTTGTTCCATAAGTTGCTAAATATGGGAAATTACCCAAATCACCCATAACCTGATTTCCTAAAGAACCGTAGGATCCACGAATCTTCATGTCATTCCACCAACCTTTCAACGGTTGCCAGAAGTTTTCTTCTGAAATACGCCATGCAGCAGAAACAGATGGAAAGAAAGCATAACGATGATCTTTAGCAAACTTGGATGAACCGTCATAACGTCCGTTTACTTCAAGCAGATAACGTTGTTTATAGTTGTAGTTAAGACGGAAGAAGAAACCATTAATAGCCCAATAGGTATCTTCGGAAGACATACTCTGTTCACCTGTAGCCAAATCCAAGTCAGGAATGTCTTCAACAATCAGGTTTGTGCGTTTAGCATTATATTTTTTGTTAGACTTTTTCTCCTGGTTATAACCTGCCATAATTTTGAAATTATGCGTATTATCCAAGAATGATTTGGTATATTCTGCAAATGCGTTGAAAGCATAGTAATAATCTTCATTGGTCGTATAATTGGCATAACTCGGCTTTGTCCAACCATAAAGGGCTTCAGTTCCGGCAACTGCTGTATAATCAGTAAATGTCCGCTGAACCTCTGAAGAATTCTTGCTATATATATTATATGTATAATCAGCATTAATAACCAACCCTTCTAACGGGGTAAGCTTCACGGCACCAGTTAACCATATATCGTTGACTTTATATTTCGTATAGCCTCCTAAATCTCCGACAGCAGCTGGATTCGTGTTTCCGTTTTGTCCGGAGTAGTTATTAACACCCTCATCTTCATAAACATAATCGCCTGAAGTCTGGATACCTAAACCGGAATCATTAATAGCAGCCGCACCAGGACTGTAAACCAGCCTGCCGGTATGCCCGAAACGTACAGGCATCAACGGGCTTAAGTCATTTTTCAACATACCACCATAAGCATCAATTCCCGCCGTAGAGTTAGTAATAGGGTGATCCTCCGTAGAATAGTTATCTGTGATTTTAGCACTTACCTGCAGCCATTTTGTCAATTGTGAAGAAAGATTCAATGTGGCATTAAATTTCTTGTAATTATCATCAGCAGTCTTCAAAATACCATTCTGGTCTGCAAAACCAACAGAACCATAATATGTGGTTTTTGAATCTCCGCCACTGATATTAACGTTGTATTGTTGTGAAAAGCTTGTTTTGTACAACTCATTAAACCAGTCTGTGTTACCACAATAAAGCCATCTACTTTGATTTTGCGATTGATCGAAATATTCCGGATATTTGTAAGAACCGTTCATATAAGCCTTTACATAATCCAACTGTCCCGGAGTGATCAAAGAACTCATTCCACTATTTGCAGCTGCAATATCTCTCATTTCCAGATAATCCAGAGAGTTAATATTATGCATCCTCAATGCCGGACTTTGCCAATAACCGCTTGCAGATACGGAAATCTGAGGCTTTTGTTCACTTTTACCTTTCTTTGTCGTAATCAGGATAACGCCATAAGCAGCACGAGCGCCATAGATAGCGGCAGATGCAGCATCCTTTAAAACAGAAATAGAGGCAATATCATCCGGATTAACAAGGTTAGCATCCATTTGAACATTATCTACCAACACCAGTGGACTACCGCCATTAATAGAGTTATTACCACGAATATTAAAATCGGAACTACTTCCCGGAGCCCCTCCTTTACTCATCGTTACATTCAAGTTGGGTACAACCCCCTGCAGCCCTTGTCCCACATTCGTAATAGGACGGTTTTCCAAAACATCGCCTGCAACCTGCGCTACAGCACCAGTCAAATTCTCTTTTTTCTGTGTGCCGTATCCTACGACAACCACTTCTTCCAAAGCTTGTGAGTCTTCCTTTAGTTTTACAGAGACTGAAGGTTGTCCTGTATACGCAATTTCCTGTGTTGCATATCCGATGTATGAAATCTGGATAACATCTCCTTTCTTTACATCTTCCAGTACAACCTTACCATCCATGTCGGTCACATTTCCGTTGGTTGTTCCTTTAATAATAACTGAAGCTCCGACCACAGGGCCGAATGAATCCTCTACCACACATGTGACCTTCCCATTTTGTTGGGCCAGACTTACTGACGGTCTCTCCGGCGTTATATCCGCAGAAACTCCTACGGGAACAGTTAAAGCTCCCGCCAGTAGCATTAGACTTACTAATTTAGTTTTTTTCAACATAAAGTTATAATTTAAAGAATACATCTTTTATAAAAAGGGCGTCAGTCCTGCGTATGATCACTTATATTCATTCTCATACTATGAAATTTGGCGTACTTTTTATTCTCATTTGCTTGTTGTTTTTTATCTAGTTCTGAAAGAACTCTGTTTAGTCGAGACAAATATATTAAAATATTCACTTAAACATGATTTAATTATATAAAAATATGGTGACATGGTTCAATTTTAACAAATGGAATAGGTGTATGTGCAGAATGTTCTAAAAATAAATCAAGAAATTGATATCATACCTTACAATTTATAAGCTCAATGAAATAAAACAGGAACCCTGTATACAAATACACCGATGCAAGGACAGAGTTCTTTCAGAACTAGAGATATTTTCACAATGCTTCTCATTCCACACAAACATCAACATTCAAGGGGACCATGTAAGTATCAGCAAAATAGCTTCGGCAAAATATTCTTCCATACTCAAATCGATATTTAAATCAGAATTCAAACTTTTTTAACCGTTTCATATTCGCACATTTCCTAATTCTTGCTACTTTTGTGGTGAGTATTCTTCGGGGCAGGGCGTAATTCCCTACCGGCGGTGACAGTCCGCGACTCCTCTGTGTTACAGGGGACTGATCTGGTGTAATTCCGGAACCGACAGTTAAAGTCTGGATGAGAGAAGAAGCATTATCTACCATATAATATATACCGGCATATTCATATATGCGGGAGTGCGTTATATATAATACTTTCCAGCCCTGTTGTAATGCCCTATTATAAACAATTATTTTAATACAGGGTTTGAAAATGAAAACTATTAAAGATTTCGGCGTTGACTACAAAGAACGTGTAGAAAAAGCAATCAGTTATTTACAAGCAGGCAAGGGTATCTTACTTGTCGATGATGAAGACAGGGAAAATGAAGGTGACATTATTTACTCTGCAGAAAAAATGACAGTAAAAGATATGGCATTAATGATCCGCGAATGCAGCGGCATCGTCTGTCTTTGTCTGACACCTGAAAAATGCGACTCGCTCGGATTGCATCAGATGGTAAAAGACAACACAAGTAAGAATCAGACCGCATTCACCATTTCGATAGAAGCCAAAGAAGGAGTCACCACCGGTGTCTCGGCAGCTGACAGAATACAAACGATCAAAACAGCCATTGCTCCCAATGCCAAACCGGAAGACTTGTCACACCCGGGACATGTTTTCCCTCTACAAGCCCAAAAGAACGGAGTACTGGAGAGAAGAGGACATACAGAAGGTAGTGTCGACCTGGTCAAACTGGCCGGATTAGGCGATACGGCTGTTTTATGCGAACTCACCAACGAGGATGGTACAATGGCCCGACTACCTGAAATCATCCGCTTCGCCACACAGCATGACATGACGGTTGTTTCGGTAGACGATATATGCAGATATAGAAAATAATATCATTTTATCACAAAACACATAAATGACACTTACCAAAAATAAAATGATTGACATTTTTTAAATACATCAAAACATTTTTTGATTTCAAAATGACATTCCATATCTTTGTTGCGTAAACAAAAAACAACAGCATTGGACATGAATACTGAATTTACAGGCAAAACCCGCACCGAGAGTGATCTGATCGGCGCACGGGAAATACCCGCCGAAGCATTATACGGCGTACAGACACTCAGAGGGATCGAGAATTTTTCCATCAGCAAATTCCACCTCAACGAATATCCGTTATTTATCAACGGACTGGCGATCACCAAAATGGCAGCTGCCGAGGCTAACTATGCCTTGGGACTGCTAACTGACGAACAATACCGCGCCATCATGCAGGCTTGCCGCGAAATATTGGACGGACAACACCATGAGCAATTCCCGGTCGACATGATCCAGGGAGGTGCCGGTACGACCACCAACATGAACGCCAACGAAGTCATTGCCAACCGTGCCCTTGAAATCATGGGACATCAGCGGGGAGAATACACCTACTGCTCACCCAACGATCATGTGAACCGTTCGCAATCGACCAACGATGCCTATCCGACAGCCATCCACCTGGGTATGTATGCTATGCATCTGCAGTTACTTCCTTATTTGGAAGCACTGATCGCTTCTTTCCGCAAAAAAGGAGAAGAATTTGCCCATATCATCAAAATGGGACGTACTCAACTGGAAGATGCCGTTCCAATGACTTTGGGACAGACATTCAACGGTTTTGCCAGCATCCTGCAGGATGAGATCGCTCACCTGGATCATGCAGCGAACGATTTCCTGACTGTCAATATGGGAGCGACGGCCATCGGTACAGGTATTTGTGCAGAACCGGGATATGCTGAAAAATGCATCGAAGCCCTGCGTCAAATCACCGGATGGGATATCAAACTGTCAGCCGACCTGGTCGGTGCAACTTCCGATACCTCCTGCCTGGTAGGCTATGCCGCTGCCATGAAACGTGTAGCTGTCAAAATAAATAAGATATGTAACGACCTTCGTCTGCTGGCAAGCGGTCCGCGCTGCGGGCTGGGTGAGTTCAATCTGCCGGCTATGCAACCGGGTTCTTCCATCATGCCGGGCAAGGTGAATCCGGTTATCCCGGAAGTTATGAACCAGATCGCTTACAAGGTGATCGGCAACGAACTTTGTGTGACAATGGCGGGCGAAGCTGCCCAAATGGAACTGAATGCGATGGAGCCGGTTATGGCACAATGCTGTTTCGAGTCAGCCGAATTGCTTATGAACGGCTTTGAAACACTACGTACCCTTTGTGTGGAAGGTATCGTTGCCAATGCCGAACATTGTATCGACGAAGTGCATCACAGCATCGGCGTAGTGACAGCCTTAAATCCTGTTATCGGTTATAAAAATTCCACTAAAATAGCCAAAGAAGCATTGGAAACAGGTAAAAGCGTGTACCAACTGGTACTGGATCACGGCATCCTGACAAAAGAACAACTGGATACGATTTTAAGTCCGGAGAATATGATCCATCCGGTAAAGCTGGACATTCATCCTGCCAAATAAACAACCGCATCTATTTGCTATAACCTGAAAAAAGAGAACCTGAACCCTGAAAGTTTGAAAAAACGATCAGGGTTCAGACATTATCAGCCCAAACAACATATCCTCAATGAGAAACCGACTTTGAAAACAGATTAATGATTATAACCCCTGCAATGATCAGTCCTAATCCGGTAATAGCAGGCCAATCCAGTGATTGCTTAAACAAAACCAATCCGATAAGGGATATTAAAACAACTCCGGCTCCCGACCAAATAGCATAGGCTATTCCGACAGGAAGCGTCTTGAGCGTCAACCCTAGAAAATAAAAAGCACAAACATACGAAACCACCGTTATAACCGACGGCAACAACTTTGTAAACTGATCGGAGGCTTTCAGTCCGCTCGTTCCTACCACTTCCAGCACAATTGCCAGAAACAAAAAAACAAATTGTTTCATAACCTAATATTTCTATTTTGCAGGGCAAAATTAGCTGGTCAAAACCGGATAAAAATTATCATATGATAAATTCAACGACAAAAAATAATCACATGAGCAAAGGTACTCTTCAAAAATTCAATACTTTTGCAATTCGATCATCAATTCAATCATAAGACCATGAATCCATTAAAAATTGCAACAGCCCAGTTTGAAACCTATGACAATAACAAAGCGGCTAACCTATCTTCCATACGAGACATCTGCCTGAAAGCTTCTGCCGAAGGAGCAGACGTTGTCGCCTTTCATGAATGTTCCGTTTGCGGGTATACATTCGCCAAAGAACTGTCGCGCGAAGAATTACTCGCCATTGCCGAACCCATTCCGTCCGGAGAAAGTACACAGGCATTGATCAGCATTGCCAGGGAAACTCATGTGACTATACTTGCCGGTTTCTTCGAACGCGATGAATCCGACCGTATCTATAAAGCACATATCTGTGTCGATAAAGACGGTTTAAAAGCTAAATACAGAAAACTCCATCCGTTCATCAACCCTAATATCTTACCGGGAGACCGATATGTCGTATTCGACATCCACGGCTGGAAATGCGGTATATTAATATGCTACGACAATAACATCGTAGAGAATGTAAGGGCTACAGCCCTGCTTGGGGCAGATATTATATTCATGCCCCATGTAACCATGTGCACACCTTCCCCGCGCCCCGGAGCCGGGTTGGTCGATCCTTCCCTATGGGAAAACAGGGAAAATGACCCGACCTCGTTGCGACAGGAATTCGACGGTTTGAAAGGTAGAACATGGCTGATGAAATGGCTTCCGGCACGTGCCTACGATAATGCCATATATGCAGTCTTTTCAAATCCGATAGGAAAGGACTACAACGAGATCAAGAACGGTTGTTCCATGATAATAGATCCATTCGGCGACATAATAGCCGAATGCCGGAAGTTAGGTAATGATTATGCCATTGCCACGATCATACCGGAAAAGCTGGAACAAGCAGGAGGATACCGCTACAGAAATGCACGCCGCCCCGAACTCTATGCCGATATTATCGGACAACCGCATAAATCAGAACAAAAAGTAGCTTGGTTAAACGCAAAATCATAAAATAATATAGTATGCAACAAACAACCCTTACTAAAATTCCACGTATCGAAGTGGTAGACGCTCTGCGCGGTTTCGCTGTGCTGGCAATTATTCTCGTTCATAACCTGGAACATTTCATTTTTCCGGTTTATCCCGATCCCGCCAGTCAACCGGAGTGGCTGAATATTCTGGACGAAGGCGTATTCAGCATCATCTTCTCTCTTTTTGCAGGAAAAGCCTATGCCATCTTTTCCCTGTTATTCGGTTTCACATTTTACATTCAATACACTAACCAATTAAGAAAAGGAAAAGACTTCGGGTACCGTTTCCTCTGGCGTTTACTTCTGCTGGCAGGTTTCGCGACACTAAACGCTGCCTTTTTCCCGGCGGGTGATGTGTTATTGTTATTCTGCGTTGTAGGATTATTCCTTTTCCTCGTTCGCAAATGGAATGACAAAGCCGTATTGATCGCAGCAGTAATCCTGCTACTGCAACCTGTCGAATGGTTCCATTACATCGCCAGCCTGTTCAATCCGGAATATACCTTACCCAACCTGGGCGTAGGTGCCATGTATAATGAAGTGGCCGAATATACCAAAGAAGGAAATTTCTGGAATTTCATCTGGGGCAATGTAACGCTGGGGCAGAAGGCAAGTTTGTTCTGGGCAATCGGCGCCGGACGTTTCCTGCAAACAGCCGGACTGTTTATGTTGGGATTACTGATCGGCAGAAAACAACTGTTTGTCACTTCCGACAACAATACCCGTTTCTGGGTAAAAGCACTCATCATTTCTGCCATCCTGTTCTGCCCGCTTTACCAGCTGAAAGTAATGCTTTATGACAACAGCGATGCCGTTATGATAAAACAAACGGTAGGTGTCATCCTCGATATGTGGCAGAAATTTGCTTTCACAGCCGTATTGGTTGCCTCTTTTGTACTGCTCTATCAGAAAGAATCATTCAAGAAACTCACAGCAGGATTACGCTTTTACGGTAAGATGAGTTTGACAAACTATATCTCTCAATCTATCTTGGGAGCTATTATCTATTTTCCTTTTGGATTATACCTGGCTCCTTATTGCGGATACACCGTCAGCCTGTTGATCGGCTTCGTACTGTTCTTGTTGCAGGTAAGTTTCTGTAAATGGTGGCTGAAAGGCCATAAACAAGGACCTCTGGAAGGCCTCTGGCACAAGCTAACCTGGATCAATTCCAAATAGCAGGGCAAATCTGGTTTAAAACGAGCGATATTTCGTTTTAAACGGGGGTAAAGTCCGTTTTAAACCAGATTTTACTCGTTTTAAACGAAGTTGAGGCTCGTTTTAAACGGAATAATGCCCCTTAACACAGCATACAAGTATTTACATGCTTCTCTACGGTCTTCTGAAATAAATTAGCGACTGACAAAAGAATCAAGCCATCGCCTTTTTTATTCCATTTTGTGCAAATGTTTTCGCACACACTTAGTAGGATATTAAATATAATCTACTACTTTTGCACTGGAATATAAAAGTTTATGCCATGGATAAAAAAGTAATCACCTTTGGAGAGATAATGCTTAGACTGGCCACACCAGACTATCTCCGTTTTAGTCAGAGTAATCAATTGAATGCCACCTTTGGCGGCGGCGAAGCGAATGTTGCCGTATCCTTAGCCAATTATGGCATCCCAACAGAGTTTGTCACCCGTTTACCGAAAAACGATATTGCACGCGCTTGTGTAATGGATTTGCGCAAATATGGTGTAGGCACTTCGAACATTGTTTATGGGGGTGACCGCCTGGGTATCTATTTCCTGGAAACAGGAGCCGTAGCACGTGCCAGCAAGGTTGTCTACGATCGTGCACATTCTTCTATTGCTGAAATACAGCCGGGAATGATCAACTGGGAAGAAGTATTGAAAGATGCTTCCTGGTTCCACTGGACGGGTATCACGCCGGCAATCTCACAAGGTGCTGCCGATGCTTGTCTGGAAGCAATACAGGCTGCCAACAAACTGGGTGTACCTGTATCCTGCGATATCAATTACCGTAAAAATTTATGGAAGTACGGAAAAACAGCTTCCGAAATAATGCCGGCACTGGTTGCCGGATGCGACGTTATCCTGGGTAATGAAGAGGATGCGGAAAAAGTGTTCGGTATCAAACCGGAAGGATTTGACGTGGCACAGACAGCCGGTGAAGTAAATGCTGCTGAATTTGAATCGGTATGTACACAGTTGATGGCTAAATTCCCGCGCGCAAAGAAAGTGATCATCACATTACGTGGTTCTATCAATGCCAACCATAATACGTGGGGGGGCGTTTTATATGCTGACGGTAAATTGTACCAGTCACGCCGTTACGACATTACACATATCGTTGACCGTGTTGGCGGCGGCGACTCTTTCATGGGCGGTCTGATCTACGGTCTGCTTACTTATACGACGGACGACCAGAAAGCACTCGACTTCGCTGTTGCCGCTTCCTGCCTGAAACATACCATCTACGGTGATTTCAACCAGGTAACTGTCGACGAAGTGGAAAAACTGATGGAAGGGGACGGATCAGGACGCGTTTCAAGATAGTTGACAGTTGAAAATTGACAGTTGACAGTTAATATTTAAAGAATAAATAGTTATGGCTAGATTTAATAAACTACAGGTATTGAATGCGATGATCAGCACCGGCATGGTACCTGTTTACTATAATAAAGATGTAGAAACAGCCAAACAAGTACTGAAAGCTTGTTACGATGGCGGTGTCCGTGCATTCGAATTTACCAACCGTGGCGATTTCGCGCACGAAGTATTTGCCGAACTGGTAAAATATGCAGCAAAAGAATGTCCGGAAATGATCCTGGGTATCGGTTCGATTGTCGATCCGGCTACTGCCGCTTTGTTCCTGCAACTGGGAGCGAACTTTGTAGTAGGCCCGTTGTTCAACCCGGAAATCGCGAAAGTATGTAACCGCCGTCTGGTTCCTTATACACCGGGATGCGGATCTGTTTCCGAGATCGGTTTTGCCCAGGAAGTAGGATGCGACCTGTGCAAAGTATTCCCTGCCGGAAATGTGGGTGGACCTTCTTTCGTAAAGAATATGAAAGCACCGATGCCCTGGTCGCTGATCATGGCTACCGGAGCTGTAGAGCCGACGGAAGAAAACCTGTCAGGCTGGTTCAAGGCCGGTGTAACCTGCGTAGGTATGGGTTCGAAGCTATTCCCGAAAGAGGCGATTGCAGCCAAAGACTGGAAAGCGATCACCGACCTTTGTATCAATGCGCTGGAAATTATCAAAAAATACCGTTAAGCTATGAGACCATTTCTTGATTCAGATTTCCTGCTACAGACGGAGACAGCACAGAAGCTGTATCATGAACATGCAGAGAAAATGCCGATCATTGACTACCACTGTCATCTGATCCCGCAACAAATAGCCGACAATTATCAATTTGCCGACCTGACAGAGATTTGGCTGGGCGGAGACCATTACAAATGGCGTGCCATGCGTGCAAATGGTGTTCCCGAAGAATATATCACCGGTAATAAACCGGCTTACGAGAAATTCCAAAAATGGGCGGATACGTTACAGCATGCGATGCGTAATCCGCTTTACCACTGGACTCACCTGGAACTGAGCCGTATATTCGGTGTCGACAAGGTATTGAATCCTTCTACTGCACGAGAAATATACGACGAATGTACCGCCAAACTGCAAACACCCGAATTTCGCGCGCAAGCCATCATGGAACGCATGAATGTAGAGGTTGTTTGTACGACAGACGATCCGATAGATTCGCTGGAATATCATAAAGCCATCCGTAACACCCCGTTGAAGACCAAAGTGCTTCCAACCTGGCGTCCGGACAAGGCTATGGCGATCGACAATACAGCTGCCTACAACGAATATCTGGGCAAGCTGGAAGCGGCATCCGACTTGGCGATCCTTTCTTTCAAGGATTTGCTGGGTGCTTTACAGAAACGTCATGATTATTTTGCTGCCGAAGGTTGCCGCGTATCCGACCACGGTCTGACTACGTTCTACGCAGCCCCTTATACGAATGCCGAGATTGAAGCGATCTTCATGAAAGCACGTATGAACAAGTCTTTGACAGCTGAAGAAGTAGATAAATTCCGTTCTGCCATCCTGTATGAACTGGCTGTTATGGATGCGAAAACCGACTGGGTACAACAGTTCCACATCGGTCCGACACGTAATAACAATGCCCGCATGTTCAAATTGTTAGGTCCGGACACGGGATACGATGCCATCGACGATGCACCGGTTGCCGTTCCGATGATCCGTTTCCTAAGCCGCCTGGAAGAAGAAGGCATGTTGGCAAAGTCTATTTTCTACAACCTGAATCCGAAGGACAGCGCGGTTATGATGACTACAGCTTACAGCTTCAACGACGGTTCGCTGCCTGGCAAGATGCAATATGGTGCCGGCTGGTGGTTCCTCGATCAGATACACGGTATGGAAGCGCAAATGAATACGCTTTCCGACCTGGGGCTGTTGAGCCGTTTTGTCGGAATGCTGACCGACTCACGCAGCTTCCTGTCTTATCCTCGTCACGAATATTTCCGCCGCATCCTTTGCAACATGTTGGGTAAGGAGGTGGAAAACGGTGAACTGCCTGTTTCTGAAATGCCTTTCATCGGTAAGATGGTAGAGAATATCAGTTACAAAAACGCAAAACAATATTTCGGATTTTAACCGTTTGGTAGTTTTTAGCAAATAAAAAAGGTGTATCTCATAGCATGGCTATTCTGATACACCTTTTCTTTTTATCGATTCTACCGGTTTATTTTTTCCGGTTTCTCGCTGCCGCCTCTTTCGCCTTCCGAGCTTCACGGCGAGCCTTTTCTTTCGCTTTCAGTGTCTCCTTATATGCTTTTTCTTTCAGCTTACGCTCTTTTTCCTTTTGTTTGAGCGTCTCCTTATACTGGCGTTCTTTCTGCTTGCGCAGTTCTTCGCGGGCTTTCAGCTTGGCTTTGCGGTCGGCTTCTGCCTGTTTCTGCTTGTTCTTACGATCCTGCTCCAGTTGCTTTTCGCGATCGGCTTTCGCTTTCAGAAGAGCCTTTTCTTCTTCTTCCTGTTTCTTCAACAGTTCGGCACGTTCTTTCTCTTTCTGCTCCTGCAATTCTTTTTCAGCTTTCTGCTGAGCTTCAAATTCCTTGCGGGCCTCTTCCTTACGAGCTTCTTCTTCCTTAGCCTCACGCTTGCGGATAGCTTCTATTTCTTTTAAAGTAAGTTCTTTCCGCTCTTCCGGAGCTTGAACCGCAGGGACAGTATCCTGAGAAGAAGATATAATTGTCGTATCAGGTACAGAAGGCTGTACGGATACAGTATCGACCGGAATCTCTAGGGCCGGAACAGGGACAGAGACAACCGTATCCGGTACGATGGTTTCCGGAATAACAGTATCTTTTACAGCAGGCTGTTCAACGGTTTTCTCCTTTTCTTCCGCCGGAGTTTCTTTCTTACGTACCGACTTGATTTCTTTTGACGGAGTTTCACTTTCCGGCTTTTCTGCTTCTTCCGACGGTTCTTCATCCGGAGATTCCGTATCGGTTTCGTCCTGCATACGGTTCTTCCAACGGGCTGCCAGTTCCGGTGCTTTTTCGCCGAAGTTCTCTGCAAAGAAGTTGATATATTCTTCCAGTGTCTTACCGCGCATCAACGTTTCGTAGTTGTCTTCGGATATCGGAAGGATAGCGACATTCTTATCCAACGCCTGCGCATAGCCGTCCTTACCATAAATCATCTTATAATATTGCAGAATCTCTTCGATACCTGTGAATCCGCTGATGTTCAGCATGGACATCGGACCGGCTTCTTCAAAGGCGAGATCGAACTCCTTCACCATAAAGTTAGCGAAGTTATAAGCTGCCACAGCAAACAACAACTGATTCTTATCTACCGTTCCGGTCGGATACATCAGGATCATGCGATACGGAGTATTCGGCTCAGCAGTAAACGTACGGGCAGAATCGGCGGCAGACAAACTACCGTCTTCACCCAGACCGAAACGCAGGTTCCAGGTCATACCAGTTACATTGCCTTGCATCAAGGTACGGCCACGAAGGATTCCCTTCAGCATTTCACCGGCCAGCTCCGTCACATCGGCTGTAGGATATTTCTCCACCAAAGCCTTCAATGCAGTCTTGAAACCTTCTGCATCACCCGCCTGTACGTAAGTCAACGCATCCAGGAACATAAACTTAGGCATCAAAGTTGCCAACGGATATTTGGCACTGACATCGCGGAAATTCCGGCGTACGCTAACCGTATCGCTTGCCAGATAACTATTATAAGTCGCTTCGTAGATAGAATCCTGCACGGAATCCATCCTGCGTATATTATATTCATAATTCGGATCGGAAATGGCAATCGTATAATCCTCGTTCGGGAAAGCATTGATCATCTTTGTCTTGTATTCAGAAGCCAAAGCCGTGTTCCCCGTGCGGAGAGCCATCAGATACACCTGATAATAGCTGTCCAGGCGATGTGAGTTATCCGGGAAACGACGTTCCAACTCTTCGAATGCCTCGATAGACAACGGCAGATCTTCCAGTTTATCTTTATAGATCATAGCCATATTATACAATCCATCCTCGATAATGATATTCGAAGCGTCCACATCTTCCTTTGTAAAAGGCAACTGCTGCAAATAATACTCGCGTGACTTCGGATCGTCGGCAGCCACACCCGGCAAACCGGCTTCCAAAGAATCAGTAGGCAAAGGTTGCCCGTCAGGACCAACAGCGCCAGTTGCTCCCTCAGCCATTTCTCCTTCTTCCAAAGGTTCCTCGTTGAAGGTCGACATTTCTTTTTTCCGTCTCCGCCAGTTATCTTCCAACGCACGGCGTCCCCACTTACGCTGGAACTGTGCCTTACCCTGCGATACGGTCGAAGGATTATAGAAGTAGAAAGCTGTCCCACCCGATGAAGTCGGAAGAACAATCCCTCCCGTTTCTGTTCCCGGACGGTTTATTCCGGAGCCTTTAGCCTCCTGGTCAGCCAGGTAAGCCTCTTTTTCCGCCAGAGCTTTCGCCTCTTCTTCCTCTTTTTTTACCTGTTCGATGATTTTGTCGATGACAGCCAGGCGTTCCGCTTCCGGCATCTTTGCCAACGTCTGCAAACTATCCTGCAAATGAACGGCTTCGACATGCACGACCAGTTCGTCCAAAACGGCAGAGAGCTTCGAGACACGCTTAAAATCTTTATACTCTTTCTGGATACCGGACAAAGCACCGCTAAAACAGGGCTGTGCTTTCACATAATCACGCATGGTAAAATAGATATCCCCCAGCTTGATCTGACAAATCGCTTTCTCCAGTCCGTTCTGCGTACTTTTCTCAATACCCAGTTCGTAATTTTTGATCGCATTTGCCGTATCTTCCCTGTTCAGGTAGACATTTCCCAACGCATAATAAACCTGGTCCAAATAGTCTTTATTCTTATCACTCTTCGCCATCCGGTTAAGCATCTTGACCACTTTCTGATAGTTCGCGCCTGAAAAGACTTCCGTCTGACGGATACGTGCAGCAAACTCCAGCTCGTAAGGAGGGCTTGCTTTTGCCACTTCATTGAACATCTTATAGGCCAGTCCCGGCTGATCCTGCTCAGCATAGATCTGCCCCAACAGATACTTCATGCGGGTACGCTGGAGCTTGTTTTTCTCCGATTTGATAGCAGTCTTAAAATAAGGGACAGCGTCATCATACTGCTTGCTTTTCACCAGATAATCGGCATAGACGGCTGCATACTGATTCAGATTCTTCCGGGGAATCCCATTGGTATTCAGCTTACTTAAAATATCTTCGGACTCATAGAACCAGCCCATCTCCGAATAACAGCGGGCCTGCCACAAACGGGCTTCGGCTACCACTTCTTCGTCTTGCACATAATGGCGGGCAATATAGGAAAAGGTAGCGGATGCCTGCAGGAAGTCGGCATTATAAAACTGCCCCTGCCCGATCAGCAGCCAGCATTTTTTCAAAAAAGGATTGTATTCTTCCTGTTCCTGAAGAGCACGTTGCTTGGGGTCGTTGCGCCAGCCCGGCTTCTTGGCTGGTTTGGCTTTAATGGAGTGAAGTTTGATGGCTTTGTTGCCTTTTTCGATAGCACGGTCGAAAGGACCGCCGGTCTCTTTCTTGTCTTTGGGTTGCGCACTGATCGGGTACATGTGGATCATTTCGGAATAGCTTTCCTTATATCCGGTCTGCATGGAGTTCAAAGCTTCGTCAAAAGAAGTCTTCCCGTTAAAATAGATATTATAACGGGATGTAAAAGAATGGTAGAACCGGCTTGCCTTGGTGTTTTTCTTCGTACTGCACGACCAAAGCAAGAGTACCACGAACAATGAAATTATATAGTAAAAACCTTTCTTCACGTATTATGTGTGCTCTTTATCATATAATAAACTGGAAAGAAACCGTTTTATTGCCTTTTCATAAAGAATAATACAGCTTTAAGGATCAAAAAGATCATTACCAGCACCAGGATTATAAAAGCCCCCGAAGGTACGTTCAGGAAATAGGAAAGGACCAGTCCGGTCACACAGCTCAGAAAACCAAGACCGATACTTCCCCAGATGATCTTTTTAAAATCGGAAGTAAACAGATTGATCGTTATCTGCGGCAAGGTCAACAGACTCATCAACAACATAATACCGACTAAACGAATAGAGAGTACGATAGTCAGTGCAATGAAAAACATCATCATATACTCGATCCATTTGACATGGATATGCTGTGTCTTGGCAAAGTCGCTGTCGAAAGCGACATAAACAATTTCGCGCAGGTAAAGGGAAAAGACAGCAATCAGTACCACTGCCAGTGCAGCCACCCAAATTATATCTGCCATGGAGATCGTCAGGATATTACCGAATAAGTAAGCAGAGAGGTTCGGTGAATAGCCGGGGGTCAGAAAAATGAAGATGACACCCAACGCCATTCCTAAAGCCCAGACACCGGCAATTGCCGAGTCCTCGCGGACGTTCTGCGTCTTACTCGCCCACTCCACCCCAAAAGCGGAGAGAACGGAAAACACCATCGCCATCAGGATCGGATTCATCCCCAGATAAAACCCAAGTCCCAGCCCCCCGAAAGAAGCATGCGTTATTCCTCCGCTGATAAATACCAGCCGGCGGGCAACAACGTAAGTACCGACAATACCGCAGGTGATGGCAGTAAGCAAGCTACCCAGCAAAGCATGTTGAAAAAAAGTATATTGTAATAGATCCATATTCATTCCGTATGATGGTTCGTCTTATTTGTGCTATCTTTTCTTTATATCCGGTACGAGGCGCTGACAGTTTCACCCTAATGAAACAACTGTTTCTCCTAGGTGAAACAAGTGTTTCATTAGGGAGAAACAATCTTTATGCCGAACACTTGTTGACATTCTCTACCGTCTAATGTATTCTTCTCTCACCGACAATTAGAAATGCTTCATCCTTCAGCGCATCGGGCAGGTTCACACCACGAAGTTGCAGGCTACGGAGCCATCCGGCTACCTCTTCCGACTGCAAAGTATAAAGCACCTCGCGGAACTCATCGACAGCATCCTCTTCATACTCATCTCCCTCCAGTCCCCGGAAACGATCCAGTTCCTCATCGTCATAATATTCAATCTTTTTGCTGACAGCAGCCAAGAGACTGTCGCGTTCGCAGGTCTCATGCTGGCCGCAACATTCTTCGGGAATCTCACGTGCTTCGGGTATTTCACTGATCTCCCCGCGTTCCAGCATCTGCTGCAATTTCTTATTTCGAAAATAACCGGCTATGGCGGCAATAACGCCCAGCACGATTATGCCTATGACTATGTACCACATGTTAGTTGACAGTTGACAATTGACAGTTGACAGTTGACAGTTATAAGTGCCAAGGCTGTCGGTTGTGTTATTGAATTTCCATTATATTAAATCCGGCCTGCTTCAAGTCTTCCCAATAGGCTGGATAACTCTTTGTCACCACTCCCGGCTCGGCAACTTGCAGTCCCAGCGGCAATACTAGTGCTGCCGGGGCAAAAGCCATTGCCATCCGGTGATCTTCATAAGTGGCGATAACCGGATCTGCTTCCGGTTCGCACCGTTCCCCGTTCCATTCCAGGATACTATCGTTGCTGTCGGTCAGCAGGTAACCGAGTTTACGAAGTTCTGTTTTCAGAGCTTCGATACGGTCGGTCTCTTTTATCTTCAGACTCTGAAGACCGGTGAAGCGGAAGGGGATATTTAGTAACACGCAGCAGACAACAAAAGTTTGAGCCAAATCCGGTTCATTGACGAAATTATAAAGTAACTTCTTTGCCACATTACCTGTATGTTTCAACCGGACACCCTGATCCGTAAAGATCGTTCCGACACCCAACTGAGCGAATAGCTTCGCTCCGGCAGCATCGCCTTGCAGACTGTTTTTGAAAAGACCGAGCAGTTCTATTTCTGCATTTTTCGACAAAGCCATGATGGAATACCAATAAGAGGCGGCACTCCAGTCAGATTCCACGGTAAAATGGATCGGTTTATATTCCTGAGGAAGAATCTTGATGGTTTGTCCGTTCCAGGTTGCTTTCACCCCGAACTGTTCCATCAATTGTAATGTCAGATTGATATAAGGACGGGAGATAATGTTTCCTTCGAGGTTAAGCGTCAAGCCATTCTCCATCAACGGAGCGATCATCAATAAGGCAGATATATATTGCGAACTGATACCTCCAGCCAATGAAATCTCGCCTCCCTGCAAAGCACTTCCGAATATACGCAAAGGAGGATAGCCTTCTTTCTCGATATATTCAATGCGGGCACCTAAAGAGTTGAGTGCATCGACCAACAGTTTGATCGGGCGGTTCTTCATCCGTTCTGTTCCGGTGATCGTCCATTCACCCACTATCTTGGAAAGGAAAGCAGTCAGGAAGCGCATCGCCGTCCCGGCTGCCTTTATATCGAAATCACGACTATCGGAGTTCAGCGCCCTGACCATCACCTCCGTGTCATCACAATCGGAAAGATTCTGTATATCGTAAGGACTATAACTCAGGGCATTCAATATCAATGCACGGTTACTGATGCTCTTGGAAGCAGGAAGTTGTACGGAAGCCCGGATAGCTCCCTCCGGGCTTTTTATGAGATATTTCATTGCTTTTGTCTGTTCTTTAAATTAGAAGACAAAAGTACGGAAATTTCCGGATAGTTAAGTCTTCTTTTTACGAATACGGCTTATTAACGTAGAGGGGGCGCGGCGAACATCCCAAAGAGAAACAATATAAAGTACAGATTTCTTCTCATCCACATAATACACCAGTTTAAATAGTTTATGAACTAACAAAGTTCGATATTGGCGACGCGATGTATCCAATTCAGGAACATGAATCCCCATCAATGGATTTCCAGCCAAAAGTAAAATCTGATGGTCTACTGAATCAAGAAATTTCTCTGCAACTCTTTTTCCAAATGTTTTCGCACAATATTTTGTAGCTTTAGTCAGTTCTGCCATAGCAGTTTTCTTCCATTCGCATGTCATAACGAAACTAGCATTTGACGTACATCCTTCATCACATCTTGATGAGAAACCGTTTCTAATATATCAGCATCAAGATCTGCCTCAAAAGCCTCAATATTCTGCTTTACCTCATCCAAAGAAGAAGGGATGCCAGGAATAGATTCTGTGTTCTTAGCCTGAGCCGCTTTAACCGCGCGGTTGAAAGATTGTTTCACTTTATCAAGAACCTCTATACTGTCTGTTTCCATAATCTTTCGGATAAGTTCCATCCGGCGGGCATCCAGTTCTATTGTGCTCATAATATATTCCTTTCTTTAAATTATATCTGAAGACAAAAGTACGGAAAAATCCGAAGTCAAAACATATACACAAACAAAAAGAAAGTGTCACAAGCCCCTCTTCTGTCCTGACGAACAAAACAGTTGCTTTGCAACACTCTCTCCATACATTCAAAAAACGATCATTCGATAACAGGGCGATCGTCCTCGCCCGGAGTTGTTTCTTCCGCACCGTTCAGTTCCATCCAAAAGATGTTATCACTGACAAGCGTACGGTTCATCGACTTGCTACCGCTCTTCTTCGTAGCTTCGGGGATGAAGCGGACACGTACACCGGTGATCTGTGAAGCATTCACCTTGTCGGCCGTCTCTGCTCCGTTACCATTGGAAGTACATGTGTAGTAAAATGTACCTAACCCATCGATCTTCACGCTACGTCCCTGTGCCATATAGTCTGCCAACACACCTGCCAAATCCATCAGGACAGCATACACATCGGCACGGCTAACAGTTGAGATTTGTGACAACCGATCGGCAACCTCTTTCGTTGCCACAGGTTTCCCCACGGTAACAGCCTGAGGATGCCACTTACCACTCATTTTCTTTAGAACTTTTTTAAAGAATGCCATGATTGAATATTATTAAAAAGTTTTACCTTCTTCTTTAAATAAAAAGTAGCTTTGACTTTAATGATCGGGAGACCTATAAGAAGCCACCACGCCATCTATAAGAAGTCACTATATCACTTATAAGAAGTCAGTACAATTCACCATGCAGGAGTTCCCGCGCCATCTCCGGCTTAGCGTGTCGTGTTCGGGTAAAGGATGACCTTTCCTTTTTTTATTCAGGCATTGCCCCCGTCTCCTTATCAGTATCAAAAGTATCCGGCGAATTACTCGCAGGACGATAAACCGTATAATAAGAGAATGATGATGTTGGTAAATAATCGGAAATTGTATCTTGTGATAACGCAGCATCAATTTCTCGTATTTGTAAATTATTCTTATTATCGGTGTATTGTAAAACTGTATATTGAGCATCATCAGCAGCAGGTGCCCATGAGAAAAGAGCTTCACCGTGTTCTCCTTTTTTCAGACTACTTATTATTCTATTAGATAGCGTACTCCGATATGATTCACCATAAGTTCTAGAAGTAACTTCTACAGGAAGTGAATGGTTTCCGTATTTATCAAAACTAACTATCTGGAAAAGATATTCCCGCTCTGGTAAATTTTCAACCATGATATTAAATACACCTTTGTTCTCGTTTATCATATAGTCCAAAGAATCTTGATAAGAATTCCAATAGATACGTAATTTGTTTATACGTTGTGATTTAATAAACACTTCCATATTAACTCGCAATTTTCCAGCTCCAGGAGATACACTATCAACCTTGGCTGCATATATTCGTTCGCCTTCTTCCAGATAGCCGACATGAAGATCATTCATTCCATCACAAGCAGTCATTAAAACAACCATGCTTAAGACGATCATTGACACTATATTTTTCACTTTCATATTTACTTTTGATGATTAGAATAAGATTATTTTTACTTTTCTACTTGTCCGTAAACTTCCATTTCCATCAGATGGAAAAATTCTCCGCCTGACCAAGTTTCTGTTACTTTGAAGCGAAGGAAACGCACAGCCGGCATATCCGGAGGACAGAGAAATTCTTCTCCAGCTTTAACATAAGCCAGATCTTCTGCAGAATATGAGCCTTCTGGAAGTCCTGATGGTTTTATACTTTCACCTTCAAACAATTTAGTCCATACATTCCAATCATTCAAATTAGCCTCATCATTCGTTCCATAGACCTCAAAACGTTTAATATTGCCATGCCTATAAGGATAATCATCTTCCCAGCGTTGCCACAGTTTTATTCGACTAATTTTCCCTGTCTGTCCCATATCCATAGAAAAAGTTTGAGGCCAGCGTCCGGTTCCTACATTTGTATGAAAACCATTTTCTCCTGTAGTCGATCCATCCCAAAGTCTAGACATAACCCATCCCCAACCTTCTGACTCATCTCCGTCCAACTTCAAAGAAGAAAATTTTAACATATTAAATTTTTCCTCAAACAAAGGTGTTAACTTTTTCTCAAGTGAATTACTTTTATTACCCCATTTATCCCGCACAAAAATTCTGAAGTCTTTTGCCTCTGGATTCATACCCCTAGTAGATCCAGATCCATCCACAACACTACTATAGTAAACATCAAGCGGTATGAAATCCTCATACTCATCTTTAACTTCAAGCACGACTGAAACTTCAGCTTTAGTTTCATTTACCCAAAAAGCAGTCACGCCCCCAAAATCAGCCATTAGATTTAAAGACTTTCCAATTGATACTACCGGAGGCTCTAATGGTTTTATATCAACCTGTACAGGAACAGATTCATTACCACTATGATCTACAGCAATAATTTTAACGCTACGTTCATCCTCTGTTCCAAACCCCCGAATTACCAAACTATCAATATAAGATGAAGCTCGAACTTCATTTTCTTTTCCTTCATTTAAAGAATAAAGCGCTTTTACATAGAGCAAATCTTCATCTTCCGGCAAGTTATATTTTAAAATAGCACCTCCCGGAATATTTTCAACGATAACATCACTTACACCTCCTGGCGCTATAGTGTCCGTCTTCACGACTAAACGACGATCTTCGGAACATGCCACAAAAACGATCGAGGTCAATAATATTAGAAATAAATTTTTCATAATGTACTTAGGATTAAATTACCAATCAAAATTTTGTACCAAATTTGTATTAATCGTCATCTCGCTCTCTTTTATAGGCCAAAAATAATCTCTCACTGATAATTGGACTAATGTTGGAGATACAGATGTTACAATATAAAATGTTTCCGGTGTATCTCCTTTAGTTACATTCCAACCCATAGGCTGATCATTCAATTCTTGAATACGTTTCCATCTACGAATATCCCAGAAATGTTCACCTTCAAAAGCTAACTCAATCGTTCTCTCCTTACGAATTATATCTCTTAATCCAGCCTGATTTGATGGTTTACCTGGAGTTACAGAATATTTTCGCCAAGAATTTTCTACTCCTTCTAAACCTACTCGCTCACGAACCATATCCAAATATTTGTATACTTCGTTACTTGGACCACCATACTCATTTAAAGCTTCTGCATATAACAAATATAAATCAGCTAATCTCATAATTGGAAATGGAAAATATTCGAAATTGGCAGAATTCGCAGTCTGAGCATTTTTATAACTGTGCATTTTTTTGGGACAATACCCCGTAATAGATAAATTTTCAGTCGTTGAAAACATTCCGGATACACCTCTTGCCAAAAAATCTGCATATTTTACATCTTCTGGGAATTTGATATAACCATTACCAAAATAAATCCCACGATCAAAACCTATGCTTGCATAAAAACGCGGTTCTCTGTTATAATGCAAATAAACAGTTTTTTCCCCCTCCTTTACATAATACCTTTCTTTACCTGAAGAAACCTCCTGACGAATATCATACCTATTAGCGTACCAATTATTAGTTTGCCATTCCTTATCTTCATTCATAGGAACACCATTCGATGTATAATACTGTTCTACCATTTTTAATGTAGGAGCCCATTCTGTACGAATAACATTAATTTGCTCTGATGCTTGACGAACAATACGTGCTTCAGAAAGTCTTTGCAAATAATTATTATCATAATTAGTACCACCCCAGATTAACTCACAATTCCATCGATCACAAATAGCCTGACGATATGTTGTTTGTATCTTAAAAGTATCATTGACTGTGCTTAACTGAGGATCCACAGTCGCGTAAAGGCTCTTACCTTGTTCATGACACAAATCTATTGCTTCTTTACAAGCATCTGCTGCTTTTTTCCATTTTTCTATATCATAACTTTGTGGAAAAAGTTGTATCCCTCTATTATCTATGAGCGACACGTAATCTGTATTTCCGTTAAATAAACTACTGGCTCCATATACTAGAACCTTTGCTCTCATTGATTTCGCAATCAAATTATTAATATGACCAGCCTCTGTGCCCTCTATTACTTCCCTTTCATCTGGTAAATCCTGGGCTGCTTCATCCATTAAATCGGCTATATAATTAATAACCTCATCCACAGGTTCACGATACACCTTAACATCTTCTGAGGAAGCTGAAACAGGTATATTTTGATCCATTATAGGGATAGGTCCATACATGCGGAACAAATAAAAATGAAAATATGCTTTCAGAAATTTCACCTCTGCAATCCATTCTTTTTTTTCTGTTGGGGTCAAATCCTGTACCTTATCAACATTCTCCAGAAATATATTACAATCGCGTATACCATCCCATAAAGCAGGAAGGCCATCCGTTCCACTCCAACCATTCATATAAGGATTAGATACATTTTGTTGCCCTCTAGCAATATTACGTCCGGCCCATTTTATGTATGACAAATACCAACACTCATCTGTCGCAACCATAGCCGGATCAGATACTGCATCCCCATGTTTTGGTAGATAACTATAACAAGTAAACAAAAATTTCTCACATGCAGTCCTATTTCTGAAAGCATAATCTATAGTTGCCACATTATCAGGGACCACATCCAAATAATTACAAGAAACAAATATTCCGTTAAAAGCAACTAAAGCCAATATGTATTTTATTACAGTATTCATAATATTATGTGTATTTAAAATGATAATTGAAGTCCAATATTATACACCTTCTGAACAGGATAGCCTAATCCTTCACCTCCCATTTCCGGATCCCATAACTTAAATTTAGAAAATGTAAGTAAATTAGTACCGCTTAAATAAAGGCGCAAATCTGCGACATGGATCTTTTTCAAAAAAGATTGAGGAAGACGATAACCCAATTCCACGGATTTCAAACGTAAAAACCCTCCATTTTGCATAAACCATGTAGATGGTTGATTATTATTCTCAATCACAGTGTTAGATAATCTTGGCCATAACGCTTGAGTATTACGATTATCTTCTGCCCAATGATCATTTGCGTAAGCCTCTAACAAAGCCCCCTGGTTATTTATAAAAGGCGATGTTTTTGCTATATCAATCCAGAAAGACTCTCTAGCCAGTCCTTGAAAGAAAAAGGAAAAATCAAGATCTTTATAGCCAGTAGAAAGACCAAAACCATACACTATTTCCGGACTAGTCGGATAACCAATAGGAACCATGTCTATTTCAGTAATCTGTCCGTCATCATTAATATCCTTATATTTAATATCTCCAGGCATATATTCTCCAAACTGAGTCGGAGAATTACGTATATCTTCCTCATCAATAAATAAGCGTTCTGCAACATATCCGTATGTCTGATTTAAAGATCGACCAACCATCGACCTCCATGGAGTTTTACTATAATCAGGCTCTTCATATACACTAAATTCACTGGTTGCATAAGTAAAATTAGCTCGTCCTGTTACCCAAAAATCTTTATTGATTGAATGATTATAATCTACTGACATATCAAAACCGGAACTTTTAGCTTCACCAACATTCGCCTTCAAAGCACTTTGTAATCCCATTGTTTCTGGAATATAGGCACGATCCATCAATATATTCCAACGATTTTCCGTAAAATAGTCGGCCTGAATTTCGACTTTATCAAACAGTCCTAACTCTATTCCATAATTTGCTTTTCTCGCTATTTCCCAAGTAATTTCATCATTCGCATAACGTGAAATAGAAACGCCATTCTGATAATATCCTCCAGCATTACCCAATGTTCCAAAATAAAAACCTTTATCTTTATTATTCATATTAACATTAGACAAATAGAAGAAACGGTCTTCTTCATTACCAATAGCGTCATTTCCAACCAAACCGTAAGTAGCTTTCAATTTCAATTTATTCACAACTTTCTTCCATTCGTCTTTGTAAAATTTTTCATTTGAAACAACCCATCCTAAACCTCCTGAGGGAAAGAAACCAAAACGTTCTTTTTTAGAAAAACGTTCAGAACCATTATATCCAAAATTGAACTCAAAGAAATAACGATTATCATAAGCATATGTATAACGACCAGCTAAATTCAAATTACGCGTAGGCAAAGATTTTTGCAAGTCTCCTGCATTAGCAGCTAGTGATTCTCGCATAGTAAAGACCAACATAGCTCCAGTATTATGCTTTTCCTTAAATACTCTATTCCAGTTTAATGCACCTTCAAAATAAATTGATGATGTAACATTTTTTGTTCCTTCTTTATAATCAAGATATTCTGTACCAGATTGGTCATTTAATACATCCAAAGTATATTCATCTTTTAACTTATCATATATACCAACTTGGTAATAAAACGGATTATAGTATCGCTGTACATCAAAATATGAGTAACGGTTTGTATTGAACAACCCTCTAAAAGAAAGTCCCTTTGTAAAGAAGCTCAAATCTTGTTCCAATTCAACCTGAGCAAACATTTGAGATGTTGAATATTCCTTATATCCTTTTACCATTTCCGCATATGGATTAGTATACTGTGCCTTATCATAATTACCAAATAAAATATGATTGGTATATTGATTTGCTACGTCCGGAACATAATAAGGAGGAAATAACACTGGATTAGAATTCATTACCATTTTGTACATATCAGAACCACCAGTTAAAGGACCTGAATAATCATCAAATATACCCTGCAATCTAACTTTAACCTCCGTCGTTTTTGTTACATTAATATTTACATTACTACGCAACATGTAACGATTCAGTTTCACATTATTATTAAAATTATTCTTTTTGTCAACTTTTAAATTTCCATTATCGGTATTATATGTACCTGCCAAATAATAACGAGCCACCTTTCCACCACCACTCAAATTAAAATTAAGCCTCTGACTATGAGCCATATCTTTAAACAGAGTATTATACCAATCATTAGCTGGATACACATACGGATTCTTCCCTGCTATCGTATTTTCAATTTTTTGTTGTGAATAAAGAGTTACTCCCAGTGGATCACGGGTTGTGATTGCTTCATTATGTAATTTCATGTATGTAACAGGATCAGCTAACTTAATCATTTGGGTAGGAGTTGACATTGATTCTTCAAAGCGAATATTAAAACGAGCTTTTCCTTCTGTTCCCTCTTTAGTTGTAACCAGAATAACACCATTTGCACCACGAGAACCATATAAAGCAGTAGCAGCCGCATCTTTCATAATATTAAAACTAGCAATATCATCCGGTTGAATTTTCGACAAATCAGAAGATGATATTTCGTTGTTATCTAACAGAATAAGAGGATCTTTCTTATAACCGAAAGTTGTAACCCCACGGATAAAGAACTCCGCATTATCCTGTCCCGGTTCACCACTCCTCTGATAAGCTATTAAACCAGAAACACGCCCGGCAAGGGAAGTAGTCAAGTTACTACTAGGAACTTTCAACTCACTCGGTTTTACGCTTGTAATAGAAGATATCACCGATTCTTTCTTCTGTTTAGCAAAAGCAACAACTGTCACTTCCTCTAACATATCGGTTTTTTCCTTCATCGTAACAAACAACTGCTTTTTATTCGCAACAGCAACTTCCTGATCCTGCATTCCCAAATAAGAAAAGACTAGTATATCAGTATCTCTGACATCGATGGAGAAGGAGCCATCGATGTCAGTTGTTACCCCACGTGGGGTACCTTTCACCTGAATGGCAACACCAGGTAAAGGTTCTCCCAATTCATCTATAACCTTACCAGTAATCTTTTTTTGTTGTTGAGTGATTGGTAAAGAAGCGTTTCCCTTCCCTTTATCTTCTTTTTTAGTAATATAAATCTGCTTGTCAACAATATTATAAGTATTGTCAGTCCCTTCAAATAAAGTATCAAGAATCTTATCAACCGTTTGTTTCTTGACATTAAGCTTTACTCGCTTATTGGAATCTACAACTCCTTCGTAATAAAAGATCACAAACTCACTGTTTTTTTCGATCTCTTTAAACACTTCCTTTAGTGTTTTATTGGAAAGATTTAAGGATATCTGGGTCTTTTGAGAATAGGCTAATTTCGCTGAGAAATCGACAGCCCAACAGGATGTTGCCACCAGACAGGCAACTATAATACATTTTAACTTTCTGAAATCACGTATTCCTACGCTATTTATTCGTTTGTTTTTCATACATTTGTATTGATTTTTGATTTAACTGGAAAGAATTTTAGCAGAATTCTTTCTTTTAAATTTACAGCCGGATAATACCCACTATTATCCGGTTTTGTTTTTCAAGGCATTACTACGTCATATTCATATTTTTTATGGTTTAACAATTACTGATACTGATTCTCTCTCTATTGTAAAATTGACTGGCATGGTCGACTCTAAACCCGTCAATACTTTTACCATATCTTCATCCAGATTCAAAGAGCCAGAACAACGTAAAGCTCCTGCGGCAACACTATACTCAAATTTTTTCCCGTAATAATCGGACAATTTGTCCAAAACAGTGGAAAAACATTCATTATCAAACGTATAAAATCCATCTTTCCAAGAAATGTAATTCTCAACATTTACTGTTTGAATATCCGTAGTTCCTTTTTTATATGAAAGCCGATCAGTCGGCTTCAAAACAGATTCAATACGATTATCCGTTTTTACATTTACTTTTCCCGACACAAGAACGACCGATACTTCCTGCTTAGACTCATAGGCTGAAACATCGAATTTCGTTCCCAGCACCTGGATATCCATCTTTTTCGATTTAACAATAAATGGGCGCTCCTTATCCGGATATACTTCTATATAAATTTCACCGTCAACATAAATTTCACGCTTCTTTTTCTCAAAGGTTACAGGGTAAACAACTCGCGTATTTGCATTCACCCAAATTTTCGACCCATCAGCCAGTTCTAAAAAAGTTCTTTTAGCAACCGGAACTACCAATTGATTATAAACCGGTTCTTTTTTCGTTTGATAATCAGTCTCTTTTTCTTGAGTTGTCGCTACTTTTTGAGTATTAATATGTAATTCACCTTTCTTATTATACTGTAAACGTGAATTTTCCTCTATTTCCACCTTTTTCTCTTCTGCCAGAATTAACTGAATCGCTTCTGTCGAAGATTCAGGTTTTTGAACTTTTTCTATAGCTGTTAAATCTGCTTCTGCATAATGATCCGCATAATAAACTCCTCCAATTGCCAGCAACAAGCCGACTATTGCTGCTGCCGATGAATACCAGAACTTATATAATCGCTTTTTATGGCTTGTTGTATCAATACGCTTCCACAAGGAATCTTTATCTTCCTCTGAAAAAACAGATTTACGATAGGGAATAGAAGCTAGGACAGCATTCGCATACGCAATCTCTTTAGCTAAAGCCTCATTCTTATGAATCAGCTCTTCCCAAAAAGTCTGAGAATAAACAGTCGGACTAAAAAATGATTCCAGAAAAAAATCATCCTCTAATAACTGTTCCATCGAATAGCCTGTATAGTCTTTATCTATCATTCCCGATTATATTTTTAAGATTTCTCTATAATGAATACAATCGAACGGAAGATTTATACTCAACAAAAAACGATTTTTTTATAACAAATGAAGAAAAAAATCAACATAGGAAAAGATTCCCGTATTTTCTTGAGGGAGCGTTGTATGGAATTTTGGACAGATTGGTAATTCATATTCATCAGTATTGCTATTTCTTCTGTCGAAAGTTCTTCTATATACCGATAGTAAATAATTTCTCGTTGGTGGTCAGTCAACAAACTCAGAACTTTCCGAACCCTCTGTTTCAATTCATTTTGGCTTAAGATCATTGTCACCTGCTCTTCTGCGCCAGGATCCAAATATTCATTTTCCTCTATATCAATGTTATCAAAAAACAATTCACGTTTCAACAGATTATACAAGTGATTCTTTAAACAAGAAAATAAATAAAATTTGATGTTGACCTCTGTTTTTAAATATAGCCTATCATTATACAGTTTTACATATACATCATGAATTGCATCTTTGACCAGTGCTTCATTTGAGGTAAACTGAATACCATATCGAAATAAAACATCCGCATACCTCCTATACATGAGTTCAAAGCTACTGTTATCCCCGTTTCTGAAACTCGACCAAAGCTCATTTTCCGATTTGTTGTGATTTATCTCCATATGAAGTTTCAAATTTAGGAAAACATTTGATTCCGCAAAACACTAAATCGAATATGTCATAAAAAAGAGGCGTGAGGATTGTTGATATAAATAACACCTCACACCTTTTTTTCTACTCAATCTTCAATACATGTGCGAAGTTTGACGGTTTGCGAGTCGGGTACTTAACCTCTAAACCCTCCTCTGTATGTTTCCATTCAAGCATTTCGTCACTGCCCAGCATGGATACAGATGTAATCTTTCTGTCGGGATCAGCTTTTTTAGCTAACGAATGAATGAAAATCCGATCGTCTGACCAAGCCAACGAAATAGCATACAAGGTCTCTCCTTTCGTTGTGAACCGGATATCCTGTGATGTATATTCAGCTTGCTTGTTATCCGTCATATACCCATATTCACTTTTATTATTTCCTTCCCCAGAAACAACCCATGGCCGTGTTCCATAAATTGCTTCTCCGTTCACTTTCAGCCAGTCTCCAATTTCATGTAAGACCTTCTGCTGTTTTTCCGGAATCGTACCATCGGCTTTGGGACCGACATTCAATAATAAATTCCCGTTTTTGCTCACAATATCTACTAAGTCATCAATGATATGGTTGGTCGATTTCAAATCATTTTCATCTTCCATATAAAACCAAAAGACTTTACCGATCGAAGTATCTGTTTGCCAAGGGTACGGACGGATTTCATCACTTTTTCCCCGTTCTATATCAAATACCTGAATATTGTCACCATATCCAAATTTAGTATTTACGACAACTTCCTTATTCCAGTCGACTGCATTATTGTAATAATAAGCCAGAAATTTATAGAACGTTTCTTGAAACGGTTGCTTACCGACTGTCCAGTCAAAATAAAGAAGCTCCGGTTGATACTGGTCGATCAACTCGTACATATGCGTCAACCAGTTTTGCCGAGAATGTTCATTAGAACCCGGGAATTTATCATAAACAGGATCAAGTGTTCCTCCATCAGGAGCTTCGATGCGTTCCCCATACAAAGAAATAGTCGTATCTTGCACATCAGAAGGAATTTCCATTCCTTTGTTATAAAACCAGCAATGTTCAGCACGATGAGATGAAAGACCAAAATGCAGGTTCTCTCCCTGAATAGCATCCTTCAATTCTTTCATTAAATCTCTCTTCGGTCCCATCTTTACAGAATTCCATGGGTTAAATGTACTGTTATACAACGCAAAACCATCATGGTGTTCTGCTACGGGCACGACATAAGTAGCCCCTGCTTCTTTAAAAAGTCTTGCCCAGGCCCAGGGATCAAACTTTTCAGCTTTGAACATGGGTATAAATTCTTTATAACCGAACTCTGTGACCGGACCATATTTTTTTAGATGATGCTGATGCACATGACTGTCCTTATCATACATGCCACGGGCATACCAACCATCGAAAGCCGGAACAGAAGCTGGTCCCCAATGAATGAATATTCCAAATTTACCATCACGAAACCAATCCGGAATCTTATAACTTTGAGCAATAGATGCCGAATCTGGTTGATACAAGTCTGTTCCTTTTGGAGAGGCTACACGGGTAGTATCGGGGACATACTTATTTCCCGATGTACAAGCCATACACAATGTTAATCCTCCCAAAAGCAATAGATTTAAATTACATTTCATTCCCCTTCTATTTTTTATTAAATTCTTTTACCGCATCAAACATGGCGATAATATTTTTCGGTGGAACATCCGGAAGTATATTATGTACAGTATTAAAGACAAAGCCACCACCGGACGACATGATCTCCAAACGCTCCAACACCTGTTCACGCACCTGATCCGGCGTACCGTTATTCAATGTACCGACGGTTTCTACGCCACCGCCCCAGAAAGTACAATCCTGTCCGAATTCTTTTTTCAGGAACTCTGGGGACATATCCACGGCATTGGTTTGTACCGGGTTGAATACTTCGATCCCTGCCTCGATCATATGGGGCATCAATGAAGAGATAGAGCCACAGGAATGGATAAAAGTATGCATCCGGCTATGTGATTTGACATAATCACATAACTGCTTATGGCGGGGTTTGAAAAGAGTCTTATAAGTATCCGGATCCATGAACGGACCGGTCGTCATTCCGAGGTCATCCCCGAAACGGATAATGTCTACAACATCACCGACTGAAGCACAGACCTTTTCCAATGTTGCCAGGTGGCGTTCCAGTAATTCATCCAATACACGCTCCACCTGATCCGGATCACAAAGCAGGTCCATCAGGAAATTATCCATCCGGCGCAGGAAAGTACCCCATTCAAAAAGGTTACAACCACAGACGATCATCAATGCCTTATCCGTTGTTTCCCGCAAATGCAAAGCATTTGCTCTCAACTGCTCCCAGAAACCATCATCGGCAGCATGATCCCAGGGACTGTGCACGTAACGCGACCAAAGGACACGCCCCATCTCGTCATCCAGACTATCATAGCTGTCGGGATAGCCATCCACATAAGGGAAATAAGACTGGTCAAAGAAGGTAGCACCTTTCGGCATCATTGCCAATACCCGCTTTCCGTCCGTATCATAGCAGTGATAAGAGCCATTCGGCTGTTCTATCGGGTGGAACCAGGCAGGATATAAAGCCTTATCTCCGTTAGCCAATATTGTTTCGTGCCAGTCGGATGGTTGTACATTAAACGTCCGCCCAATATCGAGGACATCGATACCGAACTGATCGATCAACGACATATCCGGTTGTGCCAGTTGTTGCACGACGTCGTATATTTGCACCGGCAAATCGGTCCGTCCTAAATGTTTCAGCAAATTGGAGTAGGCAATTGCCGAGATACCTGAACTGGGAGTTGCTCCCATATCGACCGGAACACGGTCGGGCTCTTTATGAGCTATAGCTGATAAAACACGTTCTCTTGAAGTCATAATTTTCAATTCTCAATTTTCAATTTTTAATTCCCCTCACTCTCCTCCGCTCATCCCTATCACGAAAGAAGCAATCACTAATACAACCAGTCCTGCATACATCCAGGCTTTTGTCTTTGTATCCGTAGCTTTCCATTCTCCGCGATACAATCCCCAAAGGGTGGCAAAGACAATGGTCAACGACATCATAATTCCCCAAGCCGTAAACGAGAACTCACCCATCCGGCTTTTCCCCATACCGAAAAAGATAAAGTTGATAAACCAAAGAAAGCCCGCCAAAGCACAATAGAGATAATTACTCAAAACGCCAACCTCCTTTGTTTTCATAAAGGCTTTCAGGTTATTATTCCTCTTCGACAGAAACAGGCACCATAACGCAGTAGCCAGAAAAGAGCCACCAAACAAAATAGGAAAGACAGGCAATGTCTGGAACAAGGGATTGACACCCGAAGCAATTATTGCAGACGAAATTTCTGTACCCTGCTCTATTCCTAAGGCTTGCGACGCACCGGTTATGCCGACGAATAGAACCAATAGCAATCCTTTCTTGAAATCAAGTTCCGGATTCGCTTCCGGTCCGGCTCCTTTATCTTTCCGATAACCGGCATATCCACTCAAAGCTATACCGACTGCGGCAATCAACAGACCTGCTATCAACATCGTTCCACCGGATTGTTGCAGAAGAACGCTCAACCGCCCGTCGATAGCCGGAGGAATGATCGTCCCCAGTATCATCATCAACCCCAAAGAGAGCGAGAAGCCCAACGAAAGTCCCAGATAACGCAGGGAAAGTCCGAATGTCAGATTACAAACGCCATAGATAAAACCTAATATAAAGATCCATCCCAATGTCTGTGCCGGAATCCCAGACAGCACATTCATAAAGCCCGGACAAAAAACATAACATGCCACTACAGGGACAATCACATAAGCAAACAAACTATATATCAGCCAATAATTCTCCCAAGCCCAGTTACGGGTTCTTCCGAAGGGAATCGAAAAACTTCCTGAGGAGAAAGCTCCCATAGCAATCAGCCCGATTCCAAATAATAATTCAAATGTCATAACTCTTATTGGTTTTTCTCTCTAATATTCCGATACGCACAAGAGGTACTGTTGCAAATGTCACAGCCATAAGATCGTTTTCTAACCTCATCCCCTATTCCTATAATTCCGCTAACCGATTTGATCGGCTGCATCAGGCAAGATTCATTGATCGTGATCCCGGTCGGATGATCGCCGATATAGGCAAACAGATCACGCTGTCCAGAGAGTGGCCATTCGCAATAACCGGGACTATAACGGTTCGTGATCTTCTTCCCCTGGTTCATCATCTCCTTTTCCAAATACAGCTGCACCTTATCCATCGCATTCTCAACGGTTGCCGAGCCAATCGACTCGACAACAAATGCTTCCAGAAAATCGCTATTCTGTTGATAGGCATGCGACAACTCAGTAAAAGTTTTCCCCGCCGTACAAAGAAATAAAGCGATCCGATCAGCACCTTGCATATAACCACTGATTTTACGTCCTGTATGCAAACATCCCGAAGAACCATTGACTATTCCTTCTTTTACATTTACTTCCGGACAATCCAGCAGACGATATCCTCCGATGATCTCTTTCGAATCTTTCAATTCGTCAAAGGTTCTCTCCACAATCTCCGCAACGAGAACATAACTCTCCGAATCGGGAATCTGGAGGTATTCCATCAATACCGGTATTTCCGGACGAACCTCTTCAAACGAAAATGTATATGACCGGAACATCATCTTCCTTTATTAAAATCAGCTATTGCCTGATAGAACGCTTTGATATTCGCATCCGGAACCAAAGGTGGCATATCACAACCGGAAGAGATAACAAAGTTTTTATACTGCGATGTTTTTGATAATAGATCGGCTGTAGCCCGGTACACCTCTTCTGAAGTGGCTTGCTTCAGGATACCGACAGGATCGATGTTTCCCATCACGATAAGGTCTGACGGACATTGTTCCAGTGTCTCAACCATATCCACTGCATTTCCGAAATGTAAAGCTGCGGCTCCGGAATCGATCATTGCTTGGGTGCATTGTCCTCTATTTCCGCAATTATGTAAGATCACAGTAAAGTCTTCATCCTGTACCGCCTCCACTATCTGCCGGACATAGACAGTCGAATACTCCTGACAGTCTTCATTGGAAAGTAAACCGGCAGCCGGTTCAGCCATAATCACACCTGTAGCACCAATCGCTTTCAGTTCCCGACAATAAGCGGTAATATAAGCTGTACATTTATCCAATAATGTTTTTATCACATCCGGTTCGATATAAATACCGACCATAATTTCTGACATATCGTAGAGCCTACCCGCCAAAGAGAAAGGACCGATACAACCGGACAGAACAGGTTTGTCTTTTATGTTTTCAACAGCCAGGCGGTTTGCTTTCAGGTATTCCGGCATTCGGCCGGCAGATAAAGAGGGAACCTGCAGATTGTTCACGGTATCTTCATCATATACCAGTCTGCCCGTAACACTAGGCACTTCATGTTCCGGCATATTGATCGTACAACCAAAGGCCTCTGCCTCGACTGTCAAATCCATAATGACGGTACAAGCTGTTGTATGGTAAGTTTCCGTCACATTCCTGATTGCCTGATAGTGCACATTTCCATCCGTAACAGCGTCGATCACCTTCTTCCCGATCGCTTCAATACCGGGATGGGTCATAATAGGGATAGCGATCCGTTTGTCACTATCCTGTAATTGTTTGATAAACTTATTCATACGTTATCAGGCTACGATTGAATCCAACCAGTTAATATTATCCTGCGGATCACGGGCATAAGCATCCGCTCCGATCTTTTGTGCAAACTCTGCATTCAACGGAGCTCCACCGACAACGACTTTAGTCTCGGGATATTTTGCCCGGATAGTGGCGATCATCGGTTGCATATTACTCATGGTTGTAGTCAGCAAGGCAGACATGCCGCAAACAGCTCCCGGATGTTCGTCCAATGCCTGAATATACTTCTCGGCCGGCACATCCGTCCCCAGGTCGATCACTTCCCAACCGGCACCTTCCACCATCATACCCGTCAGGTTCTTGCCGATATCGTGCAAGTCGCCCATAACGGTACCGATAACAAATACTCCTTTACGTTTGATCTCACCATTCTGAAAATAGGGTTTCAGGTGTTTCATGGCACTGTTCATCGCTTTAGCCGACAGCAACATCTGCGGTACGAATATCTTTCCTTCCGTAAACTTATTACCGACCCGGTTCATTGCCGGGATCAGAGCATCATTCAGTACCGATTGAGGAGATAAGCCGCTCTCCAAAGCCTCACGGGTCAGTTCATCCGCACCGGGCAACCCTTTCATTGCTGGCGGATAGGGCGACGCCAAATTGATCTTGCCGAATTCCACGCATTCGCCAAGTTTACTAATAATGTCATTCATGTTCAATAATATTTAAAGCTTGTTTATTTCGAAAGAGGCACTATATTCAGTCCGTATGGAAAACTTCTTCCATGGCCGCCCACCATTCTCCGGGTGCACGGTTCTCTATGGGTTGCTGACAGGGATCAGTGAGTTTCCACCATTCCTGTGTGGTCGGATCGGCAGCCATTCGTTGCATATCCTTTTCATAGTCATTTCCGATATATTCATAATAGCTATACAGCAGCCCGTCTTTATAATAAATTGAGTAATTGCGGATATTACACTCCCGGATCATAGCCAGTACCGCCGGCCATACGGCAGCATGTAATTTCTTGTATTCCTCCAGTTTTTCCGGCTTTATACCGATAATACTTCCATAACGTTTCATATTCTTCAGTCTATTAGATTAAGTATGAGCAAAAATAGCAGAAGTAAAAGAGTTGAAGTTTTCAATTTGCGTGGTTCTTTTGACTGTTTCCGAGATTTGAAAAATTACTTAGTTCATAAAGGACTAAGTCACTAGATGCAATAAATAAAAAATGACCCCGGAGAACGAACATATAAAACTAATCATTGGATATCTGCAAGGAACACTTGCGTCAGATAAAAATAATCGTTTTTACTCGTGGATAAATGAGAGTGAAAACAATAAAAAAGAATTCTTCGAAGTAAAAGCGATGTTTGATGCGGGGAAATCCACGTACAGTACACAAACGGTCAAGGAAAGCTGGGATCGTCTATTAGATAAAAGAAGATCAAGACAACATTTCAATATATGGCGACAAGTCGGTAGCTATGCCGCAGTAGCATTAGTTGCTGTTATTTTAAGTTCAACCTTTTTCTTCTCTTTCTTTAAAGATGAAAAGAAAGGTTTCTATACACGATATATAGGAGGAGACGGTCTGGAGGCCGATGTCGTAGAATTACCAGACGGTACACATATCAGTCTCGGTTCTAAAACGACCTTTCATTATGACAAAGATTACGGTAAAGACAAACGTATCGTATATCTGGAAGGAGAAGCCTATTTTGAAGTAGCCAAACAAAAAGACAAACCATTCATAGTGAAGACTAATGAACAGGATATAGAAGCACTGGGCACAAAGTTCAATGTAATGGCTTATCCGCTAGATTCATTGGTGATAACCACATTATTGGAAGGTTCTGTTCGATTGACAACAATGAATCTGTCCCAGTCAACAATAATGAAGCCCGATCAACAGATTGTATATAATCGTAATACAAAACAATCTTCGCTTCAACATGTAGATGCCAGACAGTTTACTTCATGGACGACAGGATATTACTATTTCTCCGAACAAAGCCTCAAAGCGATCCTTGACAGGCTGAGCCATGTTTACGGTGTCAAATTCACTGTCCTATCGGAAGATTTATACAACCGTACATTTACAGGTACTTTTTATCGGGGGCAAAGTATAAAAGATATTATGGAGATAGTCAATTTATCCATACCGATAAAATACAAAATAGAAGATCATCATGTAACCATGAATGAAATATAACTAATTGTTAATCTTTAAATTGTAATAATCATGAGTGAGTAGAAAGAAAAAAGAAGAAGGGAAAATCTTGCCGGATCCTCCCTTCTGAAATGTGTGATTCAATTAAACTTCCATTGCCGTGGAATTGATGTTTAATCTTAAAACGTTCAAAAATATGAATAATCAACGTATAGTTGTTTCCGTAAATCTGAAAAGAACTATAAAAATCATGAAATTAACCGTGTTAATGCTAACCATTTGTTTATCACAGATGGTAGCCGCAACTTATGCACAGACTGCGAAACTGAATGTTTCCGCGAAGAATGAAACATTGGAAAATGTGTTGAAACAAATAGAAAAACAGTCTGAATTTCTGTTTTTCTATAATCTGGAAGAGATTAACAAAAATGAAAAAATCTCTATTACGAAAAAGAATGCCAATATTCAAGACGTTTTGGATGCTATTGCAATGAAAACCGGTTTGAAATACACAATCAAAGACCGCCACATTGTACTGACCAACGAAACCTCGTCACCTATCATTGCATCAACACAACAGGAACGCAAGGTAACAGGTACGGTCAGCGATGCTTTCGGACCGATCACCGGAGCCAATATTATTCAAAAAGGGACAACCAATGGTACAACAACCGACATGGATGGAAACTACTCCATTGAAGTTCCGGATGGTGCTATCCTTCAAATCTCCTTTATCGGATATATTCAACAAGATATAGCCGTAAAAGGTAAAAATGTAATCAATGTTTTACTGAAGGAAGATACGCAAGCCTTGGAAGAGGTAGTCGTTGTCGGTTACGGTACAATGAAAAAGAAAGACTTGACAGGAGCTGTTGCTTCGGTAAAGATGGATGATACGCCAGTCGGTACGGTATCAACTATCAGCCATGCCCTGGCAGGTAAAGCAGCCGGTTTACAAGTTAGCGCAGTAAGTGCACAACCCGGTGGAGGAACAAACTTTCGTATCCGTGGTGCCGCTTCTGTTAATGCCAGTAACGACCCGTTGATTATCATCGACGGTTTTCCGGTAAGTGCACCTAATGAGGATAAAATCAAAACAGGCAAATACTCCAGCGGTACAACCGATAATATTCTGGCCTCTATCAACCCGAATGATATCGAGTCAATAGAAGTGCTGAAAGATGCCAGTTCTACAGCTATTTACGGAGCACGTGCAGGTAATGGCGTTATTATCGTTACAACTAAGAAAGGTAAGACCGGAGCTCCCAAAGTTACTTACTCAGGAACTGCCAGTGTTCAAACTTTGGCTAATTCTTACGATATGTTGAATGCCAAAGATTATATGACTCAGTCAAACCGTTATCAGTATGAGCAATGGATGAAAGATAATAAGATCGGTGTCTATGGAGGCAAGAGTGAATCGGAAGCCTCTTCTGCTTACGTTCCCCGTTATACGGATTCCCAGATCGCCAATCCGGCAAACAACACGAACTGGTTCGATGAAATTACCCGTACAGGTTTCCAAACTCAGCATAATGTTTCCATCAATGGTGGTACCGATATGACGAAATACCTGATCTCAGGCAACTTCTTCAAACAGAATGGTGTTGTAAAAAACAACGATATGGAGCGCTATACCGGTCGTATGAACCTGGAACAAGTAGTCAGCAAATATGTAAAAGTAGGTGTAAACCTGACTTTGTCAAGAAACCAAATGAATAATGTTCCATTAGGTTCAGGACAGAATGAGAATGCCAGTATCATGGTTGCAGCAGCCCAATTTAATCCGATATTGGGTATTAGAGATGAAAACGGAGAATATATTTTAAATGACGAAGCAGCATTCCTGCCTAATCCGGTTTCGCTACTTGAAATAACAGACAAAACAACCAAAGAACGGTTACTGGCCACTTCTTTCATTGAAGTAAAACCAATCCAGGAACTGACATTGAAAGCGAACTTAGGTATTGACCGTAATTACCAGAAGCATAAAGTTTATCTGCCGAAAACAACCCTTTATGGGGCTAAAAAAGACGGACAGGCAGATATCGCCCAGTATGACAAATCCGATTATCTGTTGGAACTGACTGCCAACTATGCAAAACAATTTGGTAATCATAACCTGAACGCTTTGGTCGGATATTCTTTCCAGCGTTTTACTGACGAATCTTTATCGGCAGGTAACAGCCAGTTCCTGATCGACGGATTCCTGTATAATAACTTGGGGGCCGGTGCTTATCCGAAACCCAGTGTCGGATCTTCTGCATCCAAAGATGAAATGGCATCATTCTTCGGTCGTGTGAATTATTCATTCAAAGACCGTTATTTATTGACAGCGACATTACGTGCCGATGGAGCTTCCAACTTCGCAAAGAATAACCGTTGGGGGTATTTCCCCTCCGTAGCATTAGGCTGGAGATTTACGGAGGAAGAGTTCATGCGTCCGTTAACCGATGTGTTGTCTAATGGTAAGTTACGCTTGAGCTTCGGACAAACAGGTAATTCCAATATCGGAAACAAAGCCATTTCTTATTATAAGACAGGAAATAACAATGAATTCGGTGGAACAGAATCTGTCGGTGTCTATCTGGATCAGATGGGTAACCCGGACTTGAAATGGGAAACAACAACGGAATGGAACGTCGGTTTGGATTTAGGTTTCCTGAATAACCGTCTGAATGTAACCGCAGAATATTTCCATAAAGTTGTATCGGACTTGTTAAGCGAACGTACGTTACTTTCTTATAATGAAGTGGGTAAAATTGCTGCGAATATAGGAGAAACTCAGAGCCAGGGTCTCGAAATAACAATCAATACCAAAAACATTGACACCAAAGATTTTAGTTGGAATTCTGATTTTACATTCTCATTTTATCGCGACAAATGGAAAACCCGTGATGCATCATGGAAGCCGGCAGCCTATTCACAATATAACGCACCGATTCGTTATTATTTCGGTTATGTCTCTGACGGTTTGATCCAAGAAGGTGAAACTGTTGACTGGATGACTGGATCTGTCCCCGGACAGGTAAAGATTAAAGACCTCGATGGTTATGTCTATAACGAAGACGGAACAATGAAAGTGGATAAACACGGTATCCCGGTCAAGAGCGGTAAACCCGATGGAAAGATAGATGAAGCCGATATGGTTATTTACGGAAGTAAGGACCCTGGATATCTGATGGGATTGAACAACACTTTACGCTATAAAAACTTCGATTTCAATATTTATTTCTACGGACAGTTCGCCCTGTGGAATATCGGCTCTTATAAAGATTTGTGGTTGACCGGAGCTGATGGCATGACCGGTATCGTAAATATGTATCGTGGATATAATATGCCGGTTTCAGCAAAGGATGTTTGGGCTCATGATAATACGACGGCAACCCGCCCGGGATATTTCCAGGATAAGAGCCCTGTTTCTGCAGGTAGCACAAGTACCGGTAAGATAGGTGACTATTATTTGGAAAAGAGTTGGTTCATTCGCTGTCGTAACATTACGTTAGGATATACAATTCCGATGAAACAGTCAAAGAAAGTTTTGTCAAATATACGTGTGTATGCAGATATCAACAATCCGTTTACGATCACTCCATATAACGGACTCGACCTGGAAACAGACAACTCTGTATGGGCTTATCCGAACGTTAGAAGTTTCAGCCTGGGATTGGATATAACATTTTAATTAAAGTCTAAATTGAGAATAATATGAAAAAGTTACTATATATATTATCGGTATCGCTGGCAACGACTGCATTTTTGCCTTCTTGTACGAATCTGGAGTCAGAAATGTATGATGTGATCAACCCTAATATTTTTCCCGTCAATGAAAATGATGCCAACGCTTTGGTTACGGCTGCCGCCTATGCCCCTTTCCGCTCTAATTGGTATGACGGTCTTTTCACAGCTGCAAATGGAGGTGTCCATGTAATTGCAGAAATGACGACAGATATCGGTTATTGCCAATGGAATGATGTATGTTGGCCCGATTTGCTGGATGTAAACTTTACACCTTCATCGGATTGCCCGACGAAGATATATAAGAATTACATCAACTACATCGGAAAAATGACTTTAGCATTAGATCGTATCTCCGGCATTGAAATGAAGGAAGAGACAAAAAAGCGGCTGGAAGCTGAGGTGCTCTGTGGTCGCGGTTGGTTAGGTTATATATTGTATGATTACTATGGTCCCGTACAAATCCCAACTTTAGAGCAACTGAACAATCCTTTGGCAGAACAGATCATTCCTCGTGTTTCACAGGAAGAAATGGTTACTTTCATCGAAAATGACCTAAAAGCAGCTATCGAAGTATTACCGGCGACTTATAAATCATCAGACAGTAATTACGGACGTTTCACAAGAGGTTTGGCATATACGGTATTAATGAAATTGTATATGCATGAAAAAAACTGGGCTAAAGCAGAAGAATGCGGACGGGAACTGATGAAGCCGGAATATGGATATGGCTTGGTAAGTAACTACAAAGATATTTTCACACTGGAAAATGAAGGTAATGTAGAAACGATCTGGGCTGCCATTTGCAGTAGTAGTGTAAACCAGCAACTCTGGCAAGCCCATGTTCTCTCCAGTCAGTATCCGACAAAAAATGAAAGTATTCAAAAATGGGGTGGTTACCGTGTTTTATGGGATTTCTATGACACCTTCGATAAGAATGATAAACGATTGGAAGTTCTGGTCGGTGAATTTGTTGGAACAGACGGAAAGCTTTATAACAAAGAAAATCCGGGTACAGTATTACAAACAGGCGCTATGCCGGTTAAATACGGGGAAGATCCTGCAGCAACAGGTGAGGAGAGTCAGATTGACTGGATTGTATATCGTTATGCGGATGTCATTACTTTATTATCTGAAGCAATTGTCCGCAAAGGTAATGCTGTCACACAAGAGGCTGTCGACTTATTGAATATGGTTCGTTCACGTGCTGGCATTTCTACTTATACTCTTTCCGATATCAAAGGTGTCGACGATTTTCTGGAAAAAGTTCTGGAAGAACGCGGTCATGAACTTTGGTTTGAAGGGGCACGTCGCACAGATTTGATCCGTTACGGTAAATATATCGAATACGCCCGCAAATACAGAGGATCTGTGACAGCTCAGGATTATATGAACCTGATGCCGCTGCCTCAGTCCGTTATTAATGAAAGTAAGGGTACTGTGATTCAAAATCCGGGTTATTGATAGTATTATTATCGATAACTAATTAATTTTGTAAGATCTTTGTGCAGTATTGTCAGAAATAATAATGCTGCATAAAGATCTTTTTATTTTACTATGATAAACATTGTTCACATGCGAAAAACACAACTGTTATTTATTTGTTTTTTTATTTTGTCGACTGTTCTATCAGCCCAGACGAATCTGAAAAAAGCGAATTGGGAATGGAATATTTCCCAGGATGGATTGTCCCGACAATTGATTTTTAAAGGAAAACGAAGTAACGACACAATACCATTTTTTTCAGGTAAAAAGAATGATGGTCCTTCTTTTTATGTCCGGATGGATGGAAAAGAATATAAAGCGGAATGGATACCTAACGGATATGCTTCTTTCCGGACTTCACTTTTTGGTGTAAAATGTGAATTAACCTATCGGGAATATAAGTCGGTTCCCACGATAGAAGTGAAGCTTCATAATTCCTCTGCCGTTCCTTTTCAACCTGAAAAAGCCGGACTAAAACTGGGTGTCGATACCTATATGGATAAATACCCGGATTGGTTCGGCAAATATTTTCCGACGCTAATGCGTTGTGAGAAAACGCATTTTTATGGTTATTTACAAACTCCCTCCGAACATACGCTCGGAATTGTCTCGGAACAACCGATAGCTTCCTGGAGTGTCGATTACAATCTTGGCTATATGGATCCGCCTCCCCATTGGTTTATGGGACACCGTATTGAATCCTTAAACCTGGATTTAATGAACGAACTTCCGCTACCAGACCGAAATCCCCAAAACTTATATGAACTGAAACAAGGTGAAACAAAAACATGGTTGATTTCGTTCATAAATATCGGTACTTTGGATAACCTGGAGTCTGAAATCACACGTACATATGCTCTTCCTCTTCTGAAAATAGAACAAACCACCTATCAACCCGGTGATAAAGCCAGTTTCGAGGTCTACGCAACATCTCCTGAGATTCAAATCATCGACGATAAAGGTAAAATATTGCCAGTTTCAGTAAGACAATCAGGTAAAGGGAAATCTGAGGTTACTTCCATATTGCCGGAAACGGGATTATACACTGTTACTGTTACAGATGGCAAGAAACAATCCGAAGCCATTCTCCTTGCACGTCATTCCTGGCAATGGGTTATGGAACAGGCGCGTTTAGCCACTCTTAAATATCATCAGAAAGCCACATCGCATGCAGAAAGCTGGTATGGTTTCTATTCGGCATTTCTTGCAGCACGTTATTTTCCCGATCAAAAGTTGGATAAACAAGTCTCTCTACGTTTCAACTACCTGTTTGACCTATTACACGATTCTGCAAAAATGGAACCTAAATATTATGCATCCCGGATTCAGAATACCTCTACGACAATCGGAATGCTGGTAGATAAATATGAGGCTCAAAAAGATATTAATGACCTGAATAAAGCAGCCTTACTGGCAGATTGGATGATCCGCTTTTCTCAACGCGAGGACGGAGCTTATTATAATCATGGGACTATCTATACCAGTGTTATTTATGTGGCAAAAAGTATCCTGGAACTGGCTTTGGCAGAAAAAGAGTTAGCAGAAAAGGACCCAGTGTGGAAAGATGCGTACAACCGTCATTATACTTCAGCCAAGCGGGCAATTGATCAGCTAGTCGCTTCCCAGGGAGATTTCCAGACAGAAGGAGAGTTGACTTTTGAAGATGGCATGATATCTTGTTCAGCCCTTCAAATAGGGATGCTTGCCGTTCTCGAAAAAGATGGCGGACTACGTAAACACTATACGGATGCCATGCTGAAAATTCTGAACAGTCATGATTGCCTGACGCAACTACGGGTTCCGGATGCCCGGAGAAGACAGGGAACCATGCGTTATTGGGAAGCCCAGTACGATGTACAAATGTTACCGAATATGTTTAATTCCCCTCATGGCTGGAGCGCATGGCGTGCTTATGCAACTTACTATGCATATCTCCTAACCGGTGAAGAGAAATGGTTGATGCAGACATTTAATGCAATGGGAGCCTTTTCCAATTTGCTTGATTACAAAACCGGAGATTTACGCTGGGCTTTTGTTGTCGATCCACATCTTAAGGTAGAACAGGCTTGTAGCGCAGATACGCATTATACGGCAGATTCCCTGAGCTTCGGTAATCCGCATCCGCGTTTATATGAAACCCGTCAATTTGTGATAGGAGAACAGTACGTGAATATGATTAGCGATTGGCAAACGGTCAACACACAGGATAATGATGTGCATGAGTTATTTAAGTGCATAGGAGAGACAGTCCTTACCAACGCCTTTATCATAGAACGTCCGGACGGTTCTGTAAAAGGATACAATTGCGATGTAAAACGAAAAGGAAACGCTTTAGAGGTATCTTCCTTTGAAAAACAAATCGTACATTTACACTGCAATTTAAAACAAGCCTGTCAGGTAAAGTTTAAGCCATTTAAAGGGAAGAACCTGGAAAAAACGATACAGGCAGACTTCTGTGACTGGATTTTTTAATTTTCCTAAAATCTAACATATAATTTTCCATCTATGAAAGGTATATATATTTTTTGTTTGTTATTTCTTTCTTTCATTATGAAGGCAGTTTCCCCTATCGATGGACTACTGGAACGCATTGATAAAGGGGCTTCACGCAAATTCATCATTGAGCAGATAAAATCGCCTGTCGATTTTTTTGAACTCGATCAAAAAGACAATAAAATTGTTATACGAGGAAACAATTATGTCAGTATTGCAACCGGTATAAACTGGTATCTGAAATATTATGTAGGGATTCATCTCTCATGGAATGGCATGCAGGCTAAACTACCGGAAGTTTTACCGGCAGTCTCTAAAAAAGAACGCCATGAGACAGAAATGAAATATCGCTATGATTTCAACTACTGTACTTATTCGTACACCATGGCCTTTTGGGACTGGGAACGCTGGGAAAAAGAAATTGACTGGATGGCATTGCACGGCATTAATTTGCCACTGGCAATGGTAGGTACGGATGGTGTATGGTATAACGTGCTGAGTAAATTAGGATACAGTAAAGACGAGATTAACGAATTTGTTGCCGGTCCTGGCTTTCAAGCCTGGTGGCTGATGAATAACCTGGAAGGATGGGGAGGTCCTAATCCGGATAGTTGGTATAAACAACAAATAGCTCTTCAACAGCGTATTTTAAAACGAATGCGTGAATATGGTATTGAACCTGTACTTCCGGGTTACTCTGGTATGGTTCCTCATAATGCAAAGGAAAAACTAGGATTAAATGTATCTGATCCGGGCTTATGGTGTGATTATCGCCGACCGGCTTTTCTGTTGCCGACCGATCCCCGTTTTCACGAAATAGCATCACTCTATTATAAAGAGATGAACAAACTCTATGGTAAGTCTAATTTCTACAGCATGGACCCGTTTCATGAAGGGGGTAGTGTTGCCGGAGTAAATCTGGATGCTGCCGGGAAAGCAATCATGCAAGCCATGAAAAAGAATAATCCGAAAGCTGTTTGGGTAGCTCAGGCATGGCAAGCTAATCCTCGCTCTCAAATGATAGAAAACCTGAAAGCCGGTGATATGATCGTTTTGGACCTGTTTGCAGAAAGCCGTCCTCAATGGGGAGATCCTCAATCCACCTGGTATCGAAAAGACGGGTTCGGACAACACGACTGGATTTATTGTATGTTGTTGAATTATGGGGGTAACGTCGGACTACATGGAAAGATGAGCCACGTGATCGATGAATTTTATAAAGCCAAGGGAAGTCCTTTCGGAAAAACACTGAAAGGCGTGGGTATGACCATGGAAGGTAGCGAGAATAATCCTGTCATGTTCGAATTGCTTACAGAGCTTCCCTGGCGTGCTGAGAAATTTGATAAAGATCAATGGGTAAAGAATTATGTATTTGCCCGTTATGGAAAGACAAACAAGACAATAGAAGACGCTTGGATATTACTAAGTAATTCGATCTATAATTGCCCGCCCGAGAATGTGCAGCAAGGAACGCACGAATCTATTTTCTGCGCCCGTCCTTCTGAACATCCTTATCAGGTATCCAGCTGGTCTGAAATGAAAGATTATTATGATCCCGAAGATGTAATTCATGCTGCCGCTATGATGGTTTCTGTAGCTGACCTGTTTAAGGGGAATAATAACTTTGAATATGATCTGGTAGATATTGTTCGTCAAGCTATCGCTGAAAAAGGGCGAAGGATTGAAAAAGTAGTTGAAGCAGCCTATATCTCCGGAGACAAGTCTCTTTATAAAGTGGCCACAGATCGCTTTCTGACATTGCTCCTGTTACAAGACGAATTGTTAGGAACGCGTCCGGAGTTCAAGGTGGGTAACTGGATCCAACAAGCACGTTCTATCGGTCATACACCTGAAGAGAAAGACCTCTATGAGTGGAATGCGCGGGTACAGATCACAACATGGGGAAACCGGAATGCCGCAGACGACGGAGGTCTAAGAGATTATGCCCACAAAGAATGGAATGGTATCTTAAAAGATTTTTATTACATGCGCTGGAAATGCTGGTTCGATTATCAATACCAAAAACTGGAAGGAAATAATCCCGAAGAGCCGGATTTCTACGTATTGGAAGAACCTTGGACTAAAGATACTAGTTTTTATCCTGCAAAGTCGGAAGGAGACTGTATTTCAACTGTAAAACGTATCTTTGCAAAAGTATTCGAATAAAAACTTTAAATAATAACACTATGCATTTAAGAAAGACACTTCTTCTAGCCTTCCTGGCTGTATGTTTTACATTGTCATGTTGGGCCGGAAGTAAATATGAATCGAAAATCACTTCTTTGGAAGGTGAAAAATGGTGGGGAGGTATGGTTGGCTTAGGCTCTCAAATGCCTTTTAAAGACAACGTCCGTCTATTTGATCTAGCCTCTGAAAACCTGAACAATCAGAATGTACCTCTTCTTTTATCTTCTGAAGGAAGATATATCTGGAGTGACAAACCATTTTCTTTCAAGGTAGAGAACGGTAACCTGCAAATATTTTCAGATTATGAAAATCTGGAACCCGTATTAGCCGGTAATACATTGAAAGATGCCTATTTGGCAGCATCAAGTAAATATTTTCCCGCTTCAGGAGAGTTACCCGACTCTCTATTTTTCTCTATGCCGCAATATAATACGTGGATTGAACTGATGTATAATCAGAATCAAAAAGATATTTTAAAATATGCAGACAATATATTAAAGAATAAATTCCCGGTAGGAGTTTTCATGGTAGACGATAATTGGCAGAAACATTACGGTAATTTTGAATTCAAGCCAGAACGTTTCCCGGATCCGAAAGGAATGATTGATCAGTTGCACAAAGACGGATTCCGTATTATGTTATGGATCTGCCCGTTTGTAAGTCCGGATAGCCCTGAATTTCGCGAGTTACAGCAAAAAGGATACCTGATCAAGAAGAAGGGAACTAAGCAAGCCGCTATAATTCCCTGGTGGAATGGATACAGTGCTTGTTATGACTTGAGTAATCCGGCTGCAGCAGAACATTTGAAACAGCAGTTACGCAATATGCAGACGCAATACGGTGTCGATGGTTTTAAATTCGATGCAGGTGATATCGGTCATTATAATGATCCGGAACTAGAGTTTTATGATAAAAAGGCAACATCAGTCGACATGTGTGAATATTGGGCAAAGATAGGGTTAGATTTTCCGTTCAATGAATACCGTGCCGGTTGGAAAATGGGTGGACAGGCTTTGGTTCAACGCTTGGGTGATAAAGATTATTCATGGAATGCCGTAGGACTTCTTATACCTGATATGATCGCTGCCGGATTATTAGGATACGCATACGCTTGTCCCGATATGATTGGCGGAGGCCAGTTCGGTTCTTTCCTGGGGGTAGATCAGACCAAACTGGATCAGGATTTGATCGTTCGTTCCTGCCAGGTTCACACATTAATGCCTATGATGCAGTTTTCTGTAGCTCCCTGGCGTATTCTCGATGAAAAACATCTGGCTATTTGCCGTGAATATGCCCACTTACATGAGAAAATGGGTAGTTATATCCTGGAACAAGCCCGCAGGTCCGCACAAACAGGTGAGCCTATTCTCCGCCATATGGAATATGCGTTCCCCCATCAGGGATTCGTGGATTGTAAAGACCAGTTTATGCTGGGAGATAAATATTTGGTAGCTCCAATCCTGACCAAAGAACATACTCGTAAAGTAATGTTACCCAAAGGGCAATGGAGAGACGATACAGGTAAGAAATTTCGTGGACCGAAAACAATAGAGGTGGAGGCTCCGCTGGAGAGATTGCCTTGGTTTGAGAAGATCAAATAAAATAAAAGGGACTGCCCGAAAAGTATCTCTTCGTTCTTGAGATTTGAAATCAATCTTAAATAAATAGAGCCGAAATACTTTTTAGACAGTCCCTTTTTATCTATAATATACAAAACAAATATTTATAATTGTACAGAAGTAATAGAAGCCCATCCGTTCAAAATATTATCAGACGGTAAAGACAAAATTATTCCTGGTTGGTTCTTTTTTGTGCTATCTGTTATTCCAACACATAAATAATAATTCCCCGAAGATAGCTCATCCGGGACTCTAAAAGATGAAGTATAAGAATAATTTTTTCCTTTCAACCAATCAGAAGGTTCAACATTCACATCAGTATAAACAAATTTAACTTCTTTAGTCAAAGGATCAAGCAAACTAAAACTTACCTGATATTTATGATTCCAGTTCGGATGACGATTAGGCAAAACTCCTACACCGAAATTAGTCCATACATGTTCAATTTTTAAAGAGTTTTTATCTTGCTGAATCTTTATAGTTAACGGATAAAGTCTGTATCCTCCCAACGTAATAAACTTTTGAACCGGGTCAGGCAACTTCTCAATCCAAAACTTACATTGAGCTGGTACTCTTAAATCATATGTATTAGAGTGAGATACCAAAGCATCTTCCACACCGACAGTCAACGCTTCGCTAAAATTATTTATATTAAAACGTTTTTCTTCTTTAAAATAATCATGATAATTGGTTGTATCAGTTGGAGAGTTAAACCAATAACATCCTTCACCAATGAATGCTTTATCAGGGAACAGTTCATTCAGCATTTTTCTTTCTTCGTCATCAAACCAAAAACTGCCAATGCCATCACGTCGTGGAAGAAATCCCAATTTATCATATACTAAAGGTTTACTGTATTTATAATCGGCAAAAGACAAATTCATGACAGTTAAAATCCTTTTAAAGTTATTTGCATATTCTTCTGTCACTCTTCTCATAACATATTCTCTGTTCCTCTCATCTTTAAGGGTCACACCATGCCCTTCTCCCCATCGTCCTAAACCATAAGCATCAACAAAATCAACAATATCCGGATTATCATACTCTTTTGCAAATGCCCGGATAAAGTTTGTCAATTTTTCAAGAAAAACCGGATCATCATAATAAGGTTGTTTGTCATTCTCTAAAGACATGGGGGGATCCAGCGTTGACTTACATCCTGCTTTATACACAAAATCAGGAACTCCATTATCAAAGAAAATCCGAAATGCTAGTTTTAATCCACGATCTTTAGCTTTCCTGATATAATTTTTATAAGCTTCATTGTAAATCCAAGCATACCGACCCTCCTCTGGTTCCATGACATTCCATAAAACGCGGATATACAAAATATTTGAATATGCTGAAGCATTTACAGCATCCATCTCTTCCCAAAATATTTCAGGTGTATAGGGATTATTCTTTCCTCCATTAAAAGACCATCCTTCCTCATACATAATCCATCCCATTGCCGGATTCCTTAATACACTAACTGTATCAGGTTTGAAAGATATAGATACAGTCTTATGGTTGTTGCAACCGGAAAAAGAAAACAATATGGATGAGAGAATTAGTATATAATAAAATTTCATAATACAATTTCTGATAATATATTAATCCCATATTTTTTATCTTTTGAAATCCACCAGCCGACGTTACCGTTTGCACAACGGATTGCAAAACGATTATCATATTTTAAGCGCTCGGAACCGTCCGGAATCCAAAGTCCAAGACGATACGTACCTTTACTTAAATCAGCCGGAATTTTCAGGTCACTCTTCACTTTATGTACAAGAGGACTACGCAGACTATCCCCCGGTTGATAGGGTTGCCAGGTATTTACATCCGCATTTGTCAGACTTGTATAACAAACATTTTCGGCTTCATCAATCAGAACCAGATAAACTGGGTGTTCATTAAACAATGTAGAAAAACCCCGATTAATCAAAGATATTTCAACAGAATTCAAATCTGTAAATGACAGAATGGAAGGAGCTGTCATTTCCTGTAATTCTATCCTATATCCTAAATGATCACGGATATAGTCAAATACATTTCGTTCCGCTGGGGATCCGTCTTTTTTCTTAAAATACGCATCCGAAACTGGCATCTTATTCTCTTTAAGGAAAGTCGTATCTACAGGAGTCTCTTTCCAATACATCATTGAATATTTATCAGGAGCTCCTCTTTCTTTATAATTATGTATTGCACTCAAGGAAGTGTAATGTTGCAAAAATAGTTGTCTTGCTGTTTTCATTCCATCTATAATCCAACCGGGTTCCGGATTATCAGGTCCTTTATTTACACTCCAATTTCCCCAAGGTAACTCCCCATCTACAGGAAGATAAGGAGATTCCCTCACAATTTGATTAAAAAATTCTGTTCCTTCGTGCATACCTCCATCCCACTTATGCGGATCGACAATAATGAAATCATCATGAAAAGAGATCCTGCTATATGCCTTCTCATTCTTTTTCAGAAGGTTTTTGTAAGAGGGGACTCTCACTTGTAGCATTCTATTTTCAGGTGTCATACACAATATATTTTCAAGTATGATCCGTTTTGTCTCTTCAGATTGTTCCAAACCATGAAAAGAACTATGCCATTCTCCCCAGGCTCCAATCATTCCTGCTTGTACGACCTGAATAACATCTTTATTTTTTTCAAGAAATGGTTTTAATTGTTCTGTGTGACAAATGATATCTTCTAGTGTTGGACCAGTTTTCACACGTCCCATAAAATCTGTTTCATAAGCAAAGCGTAAAACAGATTTTTTCCCCAATTTACGCAGCTTATTAAAAAATGTATCCATTACCTGGAAATTTTCGTCTGTAAGTTCTTTACCCACCATTCCGGTCAGATAAAAATAAGTTTGTACCAAAGAAACACTATCTGAAGCATACATTTCAGACTGTTCTTCTAGATAGGAAGTAATATCAGGATATTTCTCCGGTTCCCAAACATAATTTTTGTCAGCAATATCCACTGCAACTTCTAACCGGAAACCACGTTCAGGATTGTATAGCCCTTCTAGACCGGTAGAATCATCAGCATAAATACCTTGATAATAAACAGTCCGTCTTGTATTTGTCTTACATGCTGATAATATCGTTATGATGACTAGTAAAAGGAATGTTTTTGTGTATTTCATGTTTTTTTATTTTAGTAAAATCCGATAATCATTAAAATAATAATTATCGGATTTTTGTTTAGAATTAATAACCAGGATTTTGTTCTATCTGTCCTTTACCTTCATTAATTACACTTTGAGGTAACGGTATACGCTCATAATTTTTATTTACTAAAGTCGTTTGTCCTACTACCTGACACTTGTGTTTAATTGCATCAACATATGATCCATCACGAATTAAATCTTGACGGCGGCAACCCTCAAAGAATAATTCATGGCCTCTCTCTAATAACAATTTATCCAAAAAGTCACGTGTATTCGAAAAATCTGATCTTTGATATTCAGACAAACCTGCTCTTTTTCTGATTTCATTCAACCAATAAAGGGCTTCATCTGTTATCATATTTTGATTACGAACCATTGCCTCAGCATACAATGTAACAGCATCTGCATAACGATATATGATATAATCAGTTTCACTATTTTCCCCTTGAGTACCTACAAAGTCATAGCAGTCATATTTACAGGGAATTGCACCATAATACAATAATTTATCGCTTGAAACTTTATCATTTACTTCGCTATGAGTAGTTCCATCTGTTCCTGTATATGCATAAATAATAGTTTCCAAACGTTTGTCACCCGGTTCAAAAGTATCGAAGAAATCCCAAGATATTTTGTATCCATTCCACTTTGTCAAAGTTTCAGACCCAGGAAAATCATTTGGTAATACATGAGGATGCCATTTATGCTCTTGCGTTCCACGCAAACAATTAACCGCCCAAATTGTCTCCGCATTTTTCTCATTTGCCAATTTAAAAATACTTGCATAATTAGGTTCCAATTTATACCCATATTCAGCTTTTGTCAGTTCACGTCCTAGTTCCTCTGCCTTTGCCCACTGTTGGGTTTGCATATAGAATTTTAATAAAACCATGTTACACAATCCTTTTGTAAAACGTCCATACTCTGAACTTTCTTTTGCATAACTATAAGGTAGAACTGATGCTGCAGCAGTAAGTTCTGTTACAATGAAATTCTGCATTTCTTCTTCAGACAAACGTGGAATAATCTGCTCTTCCAACGGCTTTTTCAAGGTTTCAATATCAGCAATAGGTATTGGTCCATATAAGTCCCACATCGAAAAAGCCAGCCAACCACGAGCACAGTGTAATTCTGCCAGATATTTATTTTTTACATCATCCGATAAATCCATCTTTTCAATACGATCGATAGTCATGGTAATTTTTCCCATATATTTTGCCCATCGCCAATGGTTATCATTATAACTGTTTCCCACACTCCATCGATTATAAAGAATCGGTTCCCAACCGCGCCAAGTACATTCTCCATAATCTGACATTAGATCTGAAACTAGCAATACTCCTGTCGCTATGTTAAACATGCCATCATAGCCATTGTTCATAAATACACTATATGCATTTCCTGTCACCAAAGCTTCTGCATCACTTTCTGTTGTTGGGAATATTCCTCCATTAATAGAATCATATATTTCTGACTCCAACTCGCAACTGGTAAGTCCAAGTGAGAAAGCAGTAATTACTCCACCAAGCAAATAATATTTTATATTCTTCATCTTACTTTCTTATTAAAACGTTACATCAACTCCAAAACTAAAACTTGTCACATTCGGATATGAATATTGATTTCCTTCTGTTTCAGGATCCAATCCATTCCAGTTTGTTATTACAAACGGATTATTTACATCTGCATACACTCGAATACTATTCAATATATTTTTGGACACAGGAATTGTATATCCTAAAGTAATATTACGACAACGAATATAAGAGATCTTCTTATAGAAATAGTCTCCTGTACCATTGTCACCGGCACTTAAAATATTAGGGTAGATAGCTCTTTGATTATCATGTGTCCATGTATCCATATATCCTTTAGAAGCGTTACGCCCCTGTGTCAAACCATATCCCATAGTTGCCCATGATTCATAATAACTGGATCCTTTTATTCTGTTAGCTTCACCATAGAAATAAATATTAAAATCAAAGTTTTTATAACGCAATGTATTATTGAAACCAAAAATAAGCGCAGGATCTTCAGAACCTAATAAAATTTTGTCCTCATCATTCAGGATACCATCATTATTTCGGTCAATTAATTTAACCTGTCCAGGTAGCAATGCTGCCTGATGAGCTGGAGCCTTTTCCCCCGGCTGCAATAATCCATTTGATTCATACGCAAATATTGGACGAATCCAATCGTCTACACTTTCATAAGCGGCAGGTTTCCAATTTGGATCACGTTCTTTCCAACGATCGCGATAAAAAGATAAAGTTACATCTGTTGCCCAACTCCAATCACGTGTTGAAATATTCACAGAATTTAAAGTAAATTCAAAACCTTGACTTTTTGTTTCACCAATATTAGAGGCAATCGTTGTGACTTCATTATAAGATGGCAACGATTTCTCTTTTACCAATAAGTCTGAAATTGTTCTATTAAAATATTCAACGGTAGTTGATAAACGATTATCGAAGAAACCTAAATCCAAACCAACGTTAAATTCTTTTGTTGTTTCCCAAGTCAGTAACGGATTACCTAACTGGGATGCATAAACTCCGGTATAGGATGCATTGCCAAATACATTATTAAAACCAGTATAAAACAAGTCCATCGTGCGGTTTCCCACATTTGAATTACCTGTCTGGCCATAACTAACTCTCAGTTTACCATTCGACAAAACAGTATTCATGCTTTGCATAAATGCCTCATCGCTAAAACGCCATCCTGCAGAAACAGAGGGGAAATAACCCCAACGATGATCCGGATCGAAGTTAGAAGCACCATCTGCACGTAATGTTGCAGTTAGCAAATATCGTCCCAAATAAGAATAATTGATACGTCCGAAATAAGAACCTAAAGCAGATTTTTCAGCACTTGAACCAACAGAAGGTTTGGCATAATTACCGGCTCCTAAATTATTATACAAAAACGAATCAATCAGAAAATCCTGATTTCCGGCAGAAACAGATTCATAATTAAACTGTTGATAAGAATATCCCAGTAAAGCCGTCAAACTATGGTTACCAAAATCTTTGGAGTAAGTAGCAGTTAAATCCATCAAATAATCATTACGATCGGATTGATTAATATTTGCCTGTCCATTGGCTTGTAGACCATACATGGTTGTTTTAGGCAAATAAACTTTTCTTTTTTCATACTGACGGTCTATACCCAAATTGGCCCGCAACAATAATCCTTTTATTGGTTCAACCTGTACATATCCAGATGCTAAGAGACGATCTTTAACACTTTTATCTGTAATCTCTAACAACGAGACTGGATTTGGAGTTTGTGTAAAATAAGGATTCACTGAATAATTTCCTTCTTCATCATAAATTGGTAAATTAGGATTAAACATTGCAGCAGCAGACAGAATACCTGCATTTTCAAACTCTCCTTTTCCCAAGGGTACATTATCTAGTGTATTACGATTGATATTCAAAGAGATTCCAGCCTTTACATATTTTGAAATCTGTTGATCCAGGTTGATTTTACCAGTGAAACGTTCCAAATCATTATTTTTTACTATACCAGCTTGATTCATATAACTTAATGATGCCATATATTGTGTACTTTCAGTACCTCCGTTTACAGATACATTATGAGAATGCATCATTCCAGTACGAGTCACAGCATCAAACCAATCTGTATTTCCAGCATTTGCAATATCAGCTTCGCTATAAGTAGGAACATACTCCGGAGCTATATGACCATCTGCTACAGATACATAGCCCTTATAAACATCTAGCCCATTCGATTTTAAATAATCCTCATAAGTGTAACGGTTATATTGTTGCATATATTCAGCTCCACTCAATGATTTATATCCATTTTTCATATTTTGAATAGAAACATTACCTGAATATCTGACCTGAGCCTTTTGAGCCTTACCACGTTTAGTTGTTACAATAATGACTCCATGACCAGCGCGAGAACCATAGATAGCTGTTGAACTTGCATCTTTTAATATCTCTATAGATTCTATATCATTAGGGTTCAATGAAGCCAATACATTATCTGTAGAGCCTGCGTCATAACGAGTTCCAGATCCCAAAGAACTTCCTGATGAGACAGGAAAACCATCAATAATAATCAGTGGGTCATTACCTGCTCCTGTTGACGCGGCTCCACGAATACGAAACGTTGAACCACCACCAACTTGCGCACTATTTTGAGTTACTTGCAGTCCTGAGGCTTTACCTGCTAGAGCATGACTAACTGTCGAATAAGTATTAATCGGAGTGTCATCCATACTAACAGAAGAAATAGCTCCTGTCAAATCTCTCTTTTTCTGCACACCATACCCTACAACAACTACTTCCTCCAGTGTCTGTGTATCTTCCTTCAGCAAAACATTAATCACATTTTTGCCTTTAACAACAATCTCCTGCTGAATATACCCTATAAAAGACACCTGTAACGTAGCGCCGTCCGACACTTCGATGGAGTAATTACCATCCATGTCGGTAGTTGTACCATTGGTTGTCCCTTTTTCGATGATATTGGCTCCGGTGATTGGACCGAAGGCATCGCTGACTGTACCGGTCACCTTCCTAGTCTGCAGTGTTAAAGCAGTGATAGGCAATGACTTTTCGTTAGTCAGGACAATGTGACGGTCTTTAATAGTGTATCTCAAACCGGTCTTATCTGCGATAGTGTCCAGTATATCCTGGATATTGGCATCCTTTTTCGTAATAGAGATTTTTTCATTTTTGTTAATCTCTTCCAGATT
>NZ_QUKD01000003.1:429604-505097 GCF_003480915.1 Parabacteroides sp. TM07-1AC
ATTCTTTGCAGAAACATTCAGTTTCGCAGTCTGTGCATAAGTTGCGGCTACCACCTGCGACAAGCAAATGGCTAGCATTAACACGGTTAATTTCATGATTTTTATAGTCTTTTTGAAGGTTACAAAAACAACTATACGTTGATTATCCATACTTTAATTGTTTTAAGATTAAACACATTTTCCACGGCAATGGAAATTTAATTGAATCACACACAAAAGGAGAATCCGGCAAGATTTACACCTTTTTCTAAATTCTTACATTATCCACTCATTTCATTTGATTTTAGATTAACATTATTCCTTTACTTCTTACTTCTCAGAAATTGTTACATGCCGATCATCTATCTTGTATTTAATCGGAATAGACAGGTTTACAATTTCCATAATATCTTTTATACTTTGTCCCCGATAAAAAGTACCTGTAAATGTACGTTGATTTAAAATCTCGGAGTTTACGGTAAATTGCATGCCATAAACGTGACTTAACCGATCAAGAATTGCCTTCAGGCTTTGTTCATGAAAATAATAATACCCTGTGGTCCAAGAGGTAAATTGTCTGGCATCTACATGAAAAAGTGAAGCTTGTTTCGTATTTCGATTATATATGAGCTGCTGGTTAGGACGCATAATTGTCCGTTCCGGAAAATTCATTGTTTTCAACTGTACTGAACCTTCCAACAATGTGGTTATCACCAATGAATCCAACGGGTAAGCCATCACATTGAATTTTGTTCCCAATGCTTCTATATCTTGTTCTTTGGTCTTTACGATGAAAGGCTTGTCTTTTTGTTTGGCAACATCAAAATAGGCCTCTCCTTCCAGATATACGATACGTTTGTCTTTGCCATAATCTTTGTCATAATGGAAAGTTGTTTTAGAGCCCAAACTGATATGTGTTCCGTCCGGCAGTTCAACAACATCGGCTTCCAGTCCGTCTCCTCCGATATATTTGGAATATAAGCTATTATCTTCTTCATGAAAGAACAAGAAATACATAGAACTGATTGCCACAGCCAAAAGGGCTACGGCAGCATAAGTACTGATTTGATACCAAAGATTGAAGCGGCGGGATTGTGAATTTTTCTTTTTATTTAGTAAACGCCCCCAGCTTTCGCTTGTTTCCAAAGGGGTACTTAAAGGCAGACCTGCATCATACATTGCCTTAATTTCGAAAAATAACTCCTTATTAGAAGCACTCTCGTTCACCCAATTGTAAAAACAGTCTGTTTCTTCCTGGGTAAGATTATTCTGCAAATAACCTATAATTAACTCTGTATGTTCGTTTTCCATGATATCTTCTTTGAATTGCTACCTTTCGGTGACTTAGTCCTTTATGAACTTATAACGAATGGCAGCAAAAAAGTACTCACACAAAAACAAACTTTTTTTAAAATTAAATACGAACGGTTGAAAATGAGGGTGAATACGGAAAGGAGCATACTACAACCGGTAATACCTCTCCGCATTCCCGAAATAAATCTGAAATAACACATCTTCCGGCAAACTGAGGATAAGCGTCCAAACGCCGGGCTATCTCCCGGTAGTCCCATTCCAAGCTGCCCAGGTGGGCACCGGCGAAAGTCAGGCCGGGATAACGTTGCAAGATACGGTCCCGGGCTTCGATCTACTGCTGCCAGGAAGGGATTTCCGGATGCAGCCAGGCATAGTCGCATGAAAGTGAGCGTCTATCTTCGGAAAGTGTTCGAAGTCCATCCTCCGGCTATTTTTTAAACGTCATTTTATAAACGTTGGTCTCTTTAGGTTCAAAGCCGACGGATCGGTACAACTGGTTTGCCGCAACGCGTGTGGGACTGGAGGTCAGCATCAGGATGGAATTGCCGAGCGACTCCACATAACGGATGGCATGTTCTACCAACTTATAACCTAACGCCTTGCCACGAAAACGCTGGTCGACAACCACATCTTCTATCCAGTGCTTCTGCCCGGTAGGAGTTTTATAGGAACCGACCGTCAGCATGCCAGCTATTTCATCTTCATAGGAGATCAGGAAAAGGTGGCTGCTACCGGAGACGATCATCGTTTGCAAGTCGGTATCGGTAAACGAGACCGGGGAGGAAGTCAGCTGAGAAAGAAGCTCATTAATGATACCGACATATGCCGGATCGAATTCTTTCACTTCGAATATCTTCATTCTTTCCATATATAATAGGATTTAAGTAAAGCCCTAGGTTCAAATCAAGGTAAAAAGATAAAAGAAAAGATGCGAACAATGCTTACGGAGATAAAGCAAAGACCTGTACAGCTGGTTCTCAACTGTGCGGACAGAGAGACCCAACTGATCCGCAATCTCGGCCGCTTTCATCCCTTTCAGATAGGAAAGACGGAAAATCTCCTGGTTCCTCTCGGGTAGCTCCGCCACTTTCTTCATCAAAAGATCCAATAGGTCTTTCCGCATGAACAGTTCATCGGACGACTCAAAATAGTCCAGTTCCTCCAGTTTGAGCTGGACGGCCCGGTGATCCAGAATTTCCTGCTCCATATTCGAACGGCGCAGGTGATCGATACAGGCGTTGCGGACAGCAACGTAAAGAATACGTTTCAGATCGGCATCCGGAAGAAGGAAGACTTGTTTGTCCCATAGCTTGAGAAAAACGTCGTGCACAATATCTTCCGCAAAGAAACCCGAGACGAACTTCCCCGCAAAGCGAAGTAACATCGGAGCATATTCAAGATATATGCGCTGATAGCAGTTTGTCGTCTGATCTTTCACTTCCATCTTGCAAACATATAAAATATCAGGTATTATTCCGCAACTTCGCCCGCTTTTAACGCATATTACCCGCTCAAAAAGTTCAGAAGCGGAAGAGTGTCCCCCCGAAGGCAACCTCTGCAGTCCGGCAGATATTTCAGGAGAGTAAGGCAGATATTTTCATTACACCGGCATCTATTTTCGAATACCTGCCGATTTATTTTTCGTCCGACAGGAGTCGAACAGCTGTTCGACTAGGCTCAGACAGCTATCCCACACAGGTCGAACAGCTGTCTGACCTGTGTCAAACAAAGATTATATCGGCACTTAAGAGAAAATACAACGGCATCCGGAAATCTTTTCCCCGGCAGAATGGTAAATACATCCCGGCAAGAGGCAACAGGAAGACACCCGAAGTCGCAAAACAGAAAAAGGGCACAAGCCGATCGCGACCTGTGCCCTTTTTCCATCTCTTTACTTTACAATAAAACTATGTACGGACGGCTCATCGAAAGTGACGGAGTCGATCGCACCCGTTTCGGTATTGAAATAGCGGATCGTGTCCTTCTCCGTATTCTGGACGGTTACCTTCCAGCCGTCGCCTTCCCGGTCGATCGACAGGATATCCGTCGTGTTGCTGCCGGGAGATACGGCCAGGCCGTCGGCACAATGAACGGTTTCGATGTGATAACGTCTTACATCGACCGGGAATTTCTTACCGTTGCAGATAAATGTAGCTTCATGTTTCTGCTCATTACTTTGCCAATCCGTGTTCAACAGATAAATTGTACGACGGTCTTTACTGTCCCAAACCGTAAAACCAACAGACGGGGCGGCTTCGATCCAACCTTTCGAAAGCTCTTCACCGGTCGTTGCCGATGCCAACTCACGCATCGTAGCTTCATACTGGCTTCTCAGGGAAGCCTCCGCCGGATAGACCGTTTGCGGGAAATAGATGATCTTACCCGATCCGAACGGGACTACAGTTTTTGCAGACAACGATTTATAGTTATCACCCAGCATCTCACGAATAACGGCATCATTTACCGGGAATTTCACCGGCTGGTCCGGTTGAAGTTCTGCATTCAGATGAGCAGCTGTCAAAACAAGCGTGCCACCTCCAAATACATAGTTACGGATACGGAGGAAATCGCCCTCCTCAAAACTGTTCCACCCCAGGAAAACCATTGCCTTATATTTATTCATCACATCCTGCGGAGCTTCAATAGGCAAGATATCTACTGTTCCATAAGGCGTAGAAGTAAACCAACCTTTCGGACCGCAACCGTCGACGATATTATCAGGATAAAAGACATTCAGTAAATCAAAACTTTCCGTCGCCTTATTGAACGCCCATTTATCTCCTTTCTGCGACCACAGACTGCCGCGACCGAATGATTTCCAGGCATCGTTTCTTCCCTGGATAACAGCGATATTACTTTTCAGTTCGCCACGGCGGGTATGCGTTTCTATAAAGTCCAGTACACGATGCTGCGCGTACAGATGTTCCTTACCGGACTGGGAATAACGGTCGTTGGCATATTCATCCAGCCACAATGCCTCTTCGGTGTTCATATGGGAAGAGCCGTGCATATAGGCAACTGCCAGCGACATATATAAACGCAGGGAATGCTTCGGATCGGTGAAAGGTCCTGATCCCCACTGCATGGCATGCAAAGTTCCATAGTCCTGTTTGCTATAGGCACGTGAAGCACCACGCAGCGAAGAGAGGATAATTTCTTCCGGACCGTACATCTGTTCGGCTCCCAACCAGTTATAACCTGCCTGATACAAATAGCGGAACATAGTAGACGGTCCCGTATGACGACTGCTCTCTCCCTTGGAGTAACGGAAATTCTCAACCAGTTTACGAGCACCGTCAGCCATATCTTTCACACCCTGCGGGTCATAGTGAATAAATACGCCATGATCGGTATAGATAGGACGATGTTTGGCAAAGATACCGCCATAAGGACGGTTACGGGCAGCCATATCCGAAAAGACTCCCTGATAGAGGAAATGTTGCCAGTAATAATAACCGCCGTCATTTTCATGCGCCTGCTTTCCGCGGAACATGGGAGAAGCCAGTGTTTCCAGATCCGGGTTGATACGTTTTCCTGCCAGCGTACGTCCTTCCACCTGCCAGGCATAAGGGACCTGTAACTTATTCAGCAAACCGGTATAGTGACGAATCACTTCCGGACGGGCCACACGGAAACCGCTCCACTGGTAAGACGGACGGAACTGGTACCAGTTTCCGACACGTTTGGAAATATACCATTTGAAGAAATAATCATACGGCGTATATTCCTTATCGATATAAATTTCATCGCCCGAAGAGATATACACCTCATCCGGTTCTTTTTCTATGATCTGGCGAATCATGACTTCCGCTTTCCGGCTGCCGTCGTCGAAGGTCATCGGAACAGCAGACGCATAATCGCCGGCACGAAATTCCACTACATGCAAACCGGTCTCTTTCAATTCTATTTCCTGAAATGAGGGAATGACTGCAGCCGGAGCCTGTACCTTCAAACGAACATCCGGCTTATTGGTTTCCACCAAAACACCAAAAGCAGCTCCTGCCGTTACATATTCCGGAACGGAGACCACTTCGAAGTCGCGGGCACTCTCCTCGATAATCTCCAGGGAACGGAGTTCATACGGATAAGCAGCCCGGTTATCTTCTTTCAATAAAGTCAGTTTCAAATCCCCTTTCCCCTGTACGGCATCCGGCAGAAGGATATAGAAGTCGGCAATATCGGAAGCTCTGTCGAAAATATTACCTTCGTAAACAGTCGTGCCGTTAAAATCCAGCCTCCAACGCGGCCAGCTCCGGGTAGACAGGTTACAGCCTGTCCAGTAATTATAATCGTCTGTTTTATCGGCAAACTTTGCAAAAGGAATGGAGCATACCTGTTTCTTGTTCTGCGTCAACCTCGGAGCTTCCACCCAGCACTCGCCACTGAAATGCGTGCCACCGATGCGCAGGAAGGCACAGGCTACATTTTCCGGCAGGATAAATTTCTGCGTCACAGACTGAAACTTGCCGGAACCTTCGGGCACCGGAAAATAAAGCAGGGAATCCGGGCGATCATAAATATCGTCTTTGTAGCGTCCCGGCTTTTTATAGAATAACTCGATCTCCACCCCGAAGTCTCCGCCGGATGACACGGACAGATTCTGACGCTTTACGACCGGCAATGTCACCGTCAATTCACCGGGTTTCAGCAAGTCACCCGACAGGCGGTAATAAGCATGCCGCTCGAAGTTATTATCTTCTCCTTTGAAATATAAGGAGTACTTATCCTTCTTCACATGAACGGAATCCAGATTGTCATCGATATAGAACTCCGACCGCCTGAACATTTCTTCGCCTCTTTTCTCAAAAGGTGCCGGCATTTGCACACCGCCGACTACACGAAGGAATTTCCGGACAGGCCACGCTTGTTCTTCAAACGAGATGCTTTCGGTAACACTGCTACCCGGCATCAATACATGGACCTTCCCGCCCGCGGAAGGAGTGAACAGTACCGTTCTTTTCTCTGTCTGCACATCATCGGCAAACACGGAGGATACGGCTAACAATTGACAGATCAGAAGATAAAAGACTTTTTTCATAACTAATATTCAGAGATGTCTGTTAATAAATCAGCTCAAAAGTACAATTAATTTATGTACTTTTGCCATTCCATTGAACGAATAGAAAGAAAATGATCGTTATCAGAGATACGGATTTATTAAAAGGGAAAAGACTGGTCGCCACCATCGGGTTCTTCGATGGAGTCCATTTGGGCCACCGGTTCCTGATCGATGAACTGAAAGGTATTGCCAGGGCTAAAAATCAACCCTCGGCAGTTATCACCTTCCCGGAACACCCACGCGCCGTATTACATTCGGATTATCAGCCGAAATTACTAAATTCATTCGAGGAAAAACTAGAGCAACTGGCAACTACCGGAGTCGATTATTGCATCGTCCTCGATTTTACGATAGAGCTGTCGCGATTGACGGCGCAAGAGTTTATCACTTCCATATTGGCAGAAAAACTCCACACAGATGCGTTACTGATCGGTTACGACCATCGGTTCGGACACGACCGCAAAGACGGTTTCGAGCAATACGTTGTTTATGGTGCCGCCTGCGGAATGGAAGTGCTGAAAGCCTCTCCCTATGACGAAGGGCGTACAGCAGTCAGTTCTTCGGAGATCCGGAAATTATTGACCGACTGCCATGTGGAAGAAGCCGCCCGGTTGCTGACTTATCCCTACAGGCTGCAGGGAACGATCGTAAACGGATATAAAGTCGGGCGCAAACTGGGATTTCCGACCGCCAACATACAGGTGGACGAACCTTTTAAAATTGTTCCGGGAATCGGAGTATATGCCGTCTGGGTGTATCTGAAAGGGAAAAGATATAAAGGAATGTTGTATATCGGCAACCGCCCCACGCTCGATAACGGCGATAATATCACATTGGAAGTGAATATACTGGACTTCTCGGGAGACATCTATAATAATGAAATAACCGTTGCGTTTATATATTATGTACGAGGCGATGTCAAGTTTAACTCGCTGGAAGAACTGATTGAGCAGCTCGGCCGTGATCGGGAGACAGTGGATAAGATATTAATTAGTTGACAGTTGACAAGTGACAGTTGACAGTTATTGGCAAGGAGTAAGTGTTGCCGGTAACTTCAACTGTCAATTGTCAACTGTCAACTGTCAACTATAAAAAAATGTACTACGAAGCAATAGATACTTTAAAAGGGATGATCAGTCGTCCTTCTTTCAGCCGGGATGAAGCTGCTGTAGCCGATTTCCTGCAACAAAGCTGGCAGGCAGCCGGACATACAGTACACCGTAAAGGAAATAACCTGTGGATTGTTTCCCCCGGTTTCGATCTGAATAAGCCGACCCTGTTGCTGAACTCACATATCGATACCGTCAAACCGGCCTCCGGCTGGACAAAAGATCCTTTCCACCCGGAAGAAAGCGAAGACGAAAAGCTATATGGCCTGGGAAGTAATGATGCCGGAGCAAGCGTTGTCTCATTATATGCAGCTTTCTCCCTGCTGACCGGCAAGGAACAGGCATACAATCTGATATTCTTGGCATCCTGCGAAGAAGAAGTATCCGGCAAAAACGGTCTGGAGAGCGTTCTTCCCGACTTACCTCCGATTGCTTTCGCTATTGTCGGCGAACCAACCAAAATGCAACCGGCTGTAGCCGAAAAAGGGCTGATGGTCCTCGACTGTGTTTCCATCGGGAAAGCTGGACATGCCGCCCGGAATGAAGGAATCAACGCGATCACACTGGCGATAAAAGACATTGAATGGTTCAACAACCATCAGTTTCCGGAAAAAAGCGATTTCCTCGGACCGGTAAAGATGAGCGTCACGATCATTCATGCCGGAACGCAGCATAATGTCGTTCCCGACCGCTGTGAATTTACGGTCGATATCCGTACCAACGAGTTCTATCCCAACGAGAAACTGTTTGAACTGATAAAAGAGCAGGTCGGCTGTGAAGTAAAAGCGCGCAGTTTCCGCCTGAACTCGACGCGAACCGACCTCAGCCACCCGTTCGTACAGCGGGCGATCCTGATGGGAAAAGAACCGTTCGGCTCGCCTACGCTAAGCGACCAGGCACTTATGCCGTTCCCGTCCGTCAAGATCGGTCCGGGCAACTCTGCCCGCTCACATGCGGCAGACGAGTACATCGGGCTGTTGGAAATAAGGGAAGCGATCGACACCTATGTACGGTTACTGGACGGACTGAAACTCTAATCGTATGCTGAAAAAGATACTGGGAACAATCGGAACACGCTATCTGATTGCCTTTCTGAACCTGATGCTTATTTTCATAAATGCCAAGGCATTGGGTGTGGAAGGGGTCGGACTGGTGGGCATTCTCCTGGCATCTATCAATATAGCCGTCGTGTTCAACGGAGTGCTTTCCGGCAACACGATTGTCTATTTCATGAACCGGTATTCCCTGCACACCATTTTATTCCCGGCTTATGTATGGCCCTTTATCGGATCAGCGCTGGCGTGTGCGTTCATGCTACTTTTCGGGCTGTTTCCTCCAGCATATCTGACGGATATCTATATACTGTCACTGATCTCTTCTTTCATTACAACCAACGCCCGTTTCCTGCTGGGCAAGGATAAAATTACCGGATTCAATATCACTTATATGCTGCAAAGCGGCCTGCTGTTCTTCATCCTTCTATATTTCTATTATATAGCAGGGAAACAGGAAGTTTCATCTTATATTTACGGATTGTACATCACTTACGGGATTGCCCTTGCCGGCAGCCTGCTTCTCCTTTTCCCCCATCTGATCCGGAAAGAGAATAAACCGGCAGACAAGCCATTCCTTTCCATCCTGAAAGAGATGTTTTCCTATGGTCTTTGGGGAAGTGCCGACAATATAGCCGAAGTGTTGACCACCCGCCTGAACTATTTCCTTATCCAACGCTTTGCCGGTCTGGGCAGTGTCGGTCTGCTGGATGCAGGGACAAAAATATCGGAGAGCGTCTGGCATATCAGCCGGAGTGTCAGTTTTATCGAATACAGCAGTGTGGCGCAAACGACGGATCCCGAAATACAAAAGAGAACGACCCTGAAGCTGTTCAAACTCACTTTCAGCGCAATCGCATCAGCCACCATCTGTATCCTGTTCATTCCGGAATGGATTTATACGGATTATCTGTTCAGTCCCGAATTTACAGGCATGCGAAAAGTCATATTCGGCTTATCCGTTGGGATTGTAGCTTTAGGATGCAACAGCATACTCAGCCATTATTTTATCGGAAGCGGAAAAATACGTTACAGCGCGGTCAGTTCCTGCATCGGACTTCTCACCCTGTCGATAGCGGGCTATATACTGATACCTTTGCACGGCGTTGTCGGGGCAGCCATCAGCTCCAGCATAGCATTCTGCGCCATGCTGGCATTTTCGATGACAGTATTCTGCCGGCAGAACCAGACACGAATAAGCGAGTTCATTCCCGACAAGGAAGATGTCGATGAACTCGCCAGGCGGATACGTCAAAAGCTCTCCCGTTAATTTTCTCAATAACGGAAACTTCCGCCTCCCAGGAACTCACGCAGTAGTGAAGTGCCGGGCAAACCGACATCCGGAATATAATTAAAGTAACGCAGGAAGCGCAACAGGCGATAAGCCTCCGCATTCTCTTCCTCGTCTTCACGCACCTCTGCCAGGATCGGCTCGGCAAACTTACGCAAAGCCGCCAGTTCATAGAGCATGGCACTGTTAAACATCGCATCCGCATTTTCCTGATAAGGGAAAATCCATTTATCTTCTCCCCTTCGCACGCTCGGCCAGCGGGCAATCGTATCTTTGGCAGAATAACCCCGGAAACGGTAGTCACGGATGATACGCCGCAGCAAACGGTTATCCGTAGTCGGTATCCAGTTGTGATTATCCAATGATATGGAAGTAAGTACGGAGACATACACCCGGTACTTATACTTATCATCTATCATGGAGGTCAGCTCCGGATTCAGTGCATGAATACCTTCTATCACCAACACCGAATTTTCACGCATCTTCAGCTTCTTACCTTTATAAACCCGCAGGCCCGTTTCGAAATTGAAACTAGGCACTTCGATCTCCTCGCCCGACAGCAGCTTCTTCATCTCGCTGTTGAAATAAGGCAGATCGAGCGCATAAAGCGACTCAAAGTCATAATCGCCGGATTCATCTTTCGGCGTATCTTCCCTATTCAGGAAATAATCGTCGAGCGAGATACTGACAGGATGAATCAGATTCGTTATCAACTGTACTTCCAGACGTTTACAGAAAGTCGTTTTCCCGGAAGAAGACGGACCGGAGATCAGCACAATACGAACTCCGTCCTGGTAACGCCCGGCTATCTCTTCCGCAATTTTTGCCACCTGCTTTTCCTGCATCGCTTCGGATACCATGATCAGTTCCGATGTATGACCGTTTTCGATGGCACGGTTCAGATCGCCCACATTATTCAGGTCCAGTGTCCGCTGCAAAGTCAGATGCTGTTTATAAGCTTCAAACATCTTGTCCTGTTTAATGGCCGGTTCCAACTCCAGCGGATTCCTTCTTTTCGGAATCTGGAGCAGCACACCGTCAAAATAAGGAACGATATCGAACAATTGGATATAACCGGTGGAAGGCGTCAGACAGCCGTAAAAGAAATTCACATAACCATCCAATTCGTAATAAGAAGTATACGGCATACCCGCCGTTTCGATCAGACGTGCCTTATCGTTCATGCCCCGTTCACGGAAAAGAACGGTTGCATCCACAGTCCGGACCGTTTTATGCAGAAAAGGCAGGTCGGCATCGATAATTTCACGCATTCGCTTCTTTATCTTGTCGATCGTCTCCCCGTCTATCTTCTTTCCGTTATGGATCACACAGTAGTAACCTTTTGAGATCGGATGTTCTAAATTTAATGTAGCGGAGGGCAACACATCGTTAACCGCTTTCGAGAAAATATGGCACAGCGAACGGACATACGTACGAAGTCCGGAAAGCTGCGTATAATCCACGAACTCAATATCTTTCGGATGCCAGCAACGATAATTCAAGCTCTCGACCTTATTGTTCACTTTTGCATTCATCGGACGGTAACGCAGAGGCGCACCGATCATCGTATAAATATCCAATAAAGAAGAACCGATGGGAACCTCTTTATAGGTATTGTTATTTTTGCAATAAATTGTGATTGTTTCAGACATATTATATCAGTTATTATTTGTAGTTTTGCTGCCTAAAGTTAGGAATATTAATCGGATATACTTCCAGGTATAACTATTTTTTGATGGATAATACAATTTTTACCGTACTTAAACTGCTAGGCTCGCTTGCTTTATTAATGTACGGAATGAAAGTGATGAGCGAAGGCCTCCAAAAGCTTACGGGAGACCGACTACGTAATATCCTAGGCGCCATGACTACGAATAGGTTCACCGGACTGCTCACAGGAGCTTTCGTCACAGCCGCCGTACAGTCATCCACCGCTACCACCGTTATGACCGTAAGTTTTGTCAACGCCGGTCTCCTGACTCTAACACAAGCCATCTCCGTCATCATGGGAGCCAACATAGGAACGACAGTCACCGCCTGGGTCATGTCAATCTTCGGTTTCCAGTTCAATATGACAAATGTCATTTATCCCCTCTTCGCATTATCTCTCCCTCTGATATTCTCTAAAAAAAGCGGACGCAAGTCATTCGGTGAATTCGTTTTCGGATTTGCCTTTATGTTTTTAGGGTTAACGACTTTGCGGGAGAACGCCATGCATATGGACCTGGAACACAACCAGGCAATCATTTCATTCATTACCTCCTGCAAGGAATGGGGCATGTTCTCCGTATTGCTGTTCCTGCTGATCGGAAGTGTGATTACAATGGCGGTCCAGTCGTCCGCGGCTGTCATGGCTATTACGTTAATCCTGTGCTCCAGCGGAGTCCTCGACCTGTACCTGGGTATCGCACTGGTGATGGGCGAAAATATCGGAACGACGGTGACCTCCAATATCGCTGCACTCACCGGTAATGCGCAGGCACGAAGGGCGGCATTTGCCCACTTCATATTCAACTTCTTCGGAATCATTTGGGTACTCTGTATCTTCCATCCGTTTATCGATATGGTAAAAGACCTGGTTAATTACGTAGCACCCAATACACCGAAAGAAATTGCCATCACTTACACGCTGTCAGCATTCCATACCGCATTTAACATTTGCAATGTACTGATATTGATATGGTTCATAAAACCTATCGAACGCCTGGTTTGTTTTGTCATCAAATCAAAGCCGGAGGACGAAGAATATCGCCTGCATTACATCACCGGAGGTTTGCTTTCGACGGCTGAATTATCGATCCTGCAAGCCAATAAAGAGATATCTCTTTTTGCAGAACGGACCACACGCATGTTCAACATGGTGAAGGATGCGTTTTATGAAAAGGACGAAGACGCCTTTATGAAAACGTATAACCGGATCGAGAAATACGAGAACATCAGCGACCATATGGAGATCGAGATAGCCAACTACCTGACGCTCGTGGCAGAAGGCCGCCTGAGTTCGGAAAGTAAGGAAGAGATCCGTATCATGCTCCGTGCCGTATCGGAGATAGAAAGTATTGCCGATTCATGTAACAACCTGGCACGCACCATTAAACACCGGAACGAAGGGAAGTCAGACTTTACCGAGAAGCAGAACCACTGCATCGACAAGATGTTCGAACTGGTCACTATGGCACTGCATCAAATGAACTCTATATTGAAAAAGCCGGAATTGACACACGATGACATCAATCCGTCTTACAATATCGAGAACGAAATAAATAATTATCGCAACCTGCTGAAACAACATAATGTGGAAGATATCAATAATAAGCAATACCAGTATCAGGACGGGGTATATTATATGGATATCGTCAGTGAAGCTGAAAAGTTAGGAGATTACGTACTAAATGTTGTCCAGGCCGTTATAGAGAAAAAGATATAATTATGCATACATTCATTATAATCGGATATTTATCCACTTAAATTTACATTAATGGACTATTCTTTTTTTGATTTTCTTACGCTTGTAGGAGCATTAGGTATGTTCCTATACGGAATGAAAGTGATGAGTGAAGGGTTACAGAAAGTCGCGGGGGACAAACTTCGAAGTATCCTCTCGGTAATGACGACAAACCGTTTCACCGGTGTTCTGACCGGTATTTTAATAACAGCACTCATCCAGTCTTCCAGTGCCACAACGGTGATGGTCGTGAGCTTTGTCAACGCAGGCCTTCTGACACTAACCCAATCCATCAGTGTTATCATGGGAGCCAACGTCGGTACAACGGTCACGGCATGGATCATCTCCCTTTTCGGATTCAAGGTCGATATCAGTGTTTTTTCCCTGCCGCTTATCGCTTTATGCATCCCGTTGATATTCTCCGGTAAAAGTAAGCGAAAATCGTGGGGTGAGTTTTTAATGGGTTTCGCCTTTCTGTTTATGGGGCTGTCTTACCTGAAATCATCGGTACCCGACCTGCAGAGCAATCCTGAAATTCTCTCTTTCCTTCAAGATTATACCTCACTGGGATATCCGTCCCTTCTTATTTTCCTGCTTTTAGGAACAATTCTTACCATCATCGTCCAATCATCCAGTGCCACTGTAGCCATCACGCTGATCATGTGTACACAGGGATGGATTCCTTTCGAAATGGCTGCTGCCATGGTATTGGGCGAAAATATAGGAACAACCATTACAGCCAATATTGCTGCCATTTCAGCGAACGTATCCGCCCGTCGTGCAGCTATTGCCCACTTAATGTTCAACGTGTTCGGCGTATGCTGGGTAATGGTATTGTTCTATCCGTTCACCAATATGGTTTCATGGATCGTAACCAACTACGGTCCGGGTGATCCGAATGAAATGACCCAATTTCTGAGCACGCTCGATCCGAAGACGATCTCACTGATCACTTCCAGTGCACAGATCACAGACCCGCACCTGCTGGCGCTTCAAAAACAATTAATGACACTGCAGGTTTCCGTATCATACGGCCTGTCCCTGTTCCATACCATATTCAACATAGCAAACGTATGTATCATGGTCTGGTTCGTGAAATTCTACGTATATGTTTGTTCAGCCCTTATCAAGCCAAAGAATGTAAGCGACGAAGAAGAGTTCCAGCTGAAATACATTCCGTCGGGTATGCTTTCAACTTCCGAGTTGTCATTGATGCAGGCTAAAAAGGAAATTGCCGTATTCGGAGAGCGTACGCAGCGCATGTTCGGCATGGTCAAGGACCTGTTCTATGAAAAGAACGAGGATAACTTCCTGAAAGTATACAGCCGCATCGAGAAATACGAGAACATCAGCGACCGCATGGAAATCGAGATCGCCAATTACCTGACATTCGTTGCTGAAGGCCGCCTGAGCTCGGAAGGTAAAGAAGAGATCCGCATCATGCTCCGTACCGTTACGGAAATAGAAAGTATTGCCGACTCCTGTAACAACCTGGCACGTGGTATCAGACGCCGCAACGAAGGCAAATCTGAGTTCACCGACGAACAGAACCACAACATCGACCAGATGTTCGCCCTGTTGGAAAAGGCGTTGACCCGAATGAATGAAATCCTTCACATGCCGGAAGTCGTACACGATGATATCAACCAGTCTTACAACATTGAAAACGAGATCAACAATTATCGTAATCAGTTGAAGATCCATAATATGGAAGATGTCAACAACAAGAAGTATCACTATCAGGACGGTGTATACTATATGGACCTTGTCGGCGAATCGGAAAAATTGGGTGACTATGTATTAAATGTAGTACAGGCCGTTATCGAGAAGAAGATATAATCGCCTGTAAAATAATAATAACTAAAAAAGCTCTTTCCGGATTCGGGAAGAGCTTTTTTAGGCTTATGGATATAACTCTCAGGGCTCACCAAGATATTCAAAAACGAGCGTTACTTGTTTGGGAGTTAAAATCTTCTGTCCGTTATAGTAGCCGGCATCGACAAGGGCCTGCATGAGCGGTTTGTTATACACGAACCAGCGTTTTAGCTGTACGCCTGCGCTGCGGATACTGCTGTGCGGGAAATACATCACACTCAGCTCTTTGATAGATAATGTTGTTGGTTTCATCTTGACAACAAAGATAGCTAAAAGAATTGAAAATCGGAATGTTTATCGTACTATCTTTAATAGGACCAATCCGGAAAGAATCAGGAGGAGCAATAAGGTTGGGAGCTGCCAGGTTGTCTCTTTCTTTTTTTCCTGCGTTTGTGTGGATAACCGTTCGAGTTGCTCTTCATATTGATAAACAAGTGTCTGCAAGCTGTCGCAGGTAGCTGTGACAAACAAGGTGTCGTGCCGAAAGCGGATTTCGGCTGTCGCCTGTCCGCTTTTTTGTATAAAAGCAGAACCGGCAGGCAGTTCTTTCAGCGTGCCGACCGGGACAGCCAGGGTTGCACGACTTTCGGGAACTTTACCTGTCTGGATGGATAAACGGCTGATTTGCCGCAAGCTATCAGTCTGTTGCCGATATGAGCCGGTTTGTTTACCGACCGAACAGCTTGTAAGAAGTAATATTACAAATGGAAATAAACTGTGTTTCATTGGATAAAATCATATTGTCTGCGAAACTCTGTGCTCTGTCTGCGTAATCTGCGTTCCTTAATATCGACTTTTGACATATTGCCTTACTTGTAAAGTACCTGTTGCCGGTTGAAACCTTCGCGATAGGAAAGATGCAGGAACTTTTTCCGCCGGTAAACGATTGCCTGGTCGAAAGCCAGTCCGGATGCTTGCAAGATTCCCAATAAACCCTCCGGTCCTTCGGTGATATAGCAATCGGCAGCTTCGCCTTTCGTATGCTGCGAATTTTTCACGCCTCCTGCAAGTAAATTGACAGCCTCGTTGCGGTAGCCGCTGGTGATGGCGATGGTTTTGCCATAACGCTCCCGGAGCGGTTGCAACAGATAGCCTGTAAGGTTTTTCAATGCCAGAAGCGCTTGCGGGTTAGGGATGTTTTCAAGCCCCTGTTCGATAGCGATCCGACTGTAAGTAAATTCTTCTAAGGTGAAATTTCTTGATAGTTGGAGATGCATATTTTCTAAATTGGCATATTAGCACATTATTTTTTTGATTTATAGTTATAATCGATCCCGAACAACGCCCCGGCAAAGGTGCTTGTCTCGCCAAAAGCCACCAGTACGCTGTTGTGGATTTCCCCCAGCGGTGCCGTCCAAAAGCCGAAAAATAGAAGCAGGATGCCGGCTGCAGTCAGCAGCACGGCAATCCAAAGTTGTACGCTGTGTTTCTTCACTCTTTCATTGTCAATTATCAATTGCCAATTATTCAATTACCGGTCTGTCGTCCTCTCCGCTTCCGCCGTCCTCTTCTTTCTTTTCGGTTGAAGTGAAGGCGACCAGCTTCTTCGTGTTGCGTAAGGATGCACCGGGCGTAAAGATCACGCGCGCCCCTTTTACATCTGCCTGGGTGAACGACTTTTTGTCGGCAGCTCCCTTGCTGGAGAGTGAGAGGCGGAAATTACCGAACTCGCCCAACTGCACGATACGCCCTGCACGAAGTTCCATGTCGAGGATAAAGTTAAGGTTGTCCAACACCGCTTTTACATCCGCACTGGAAACGGTAGATCGCGCTCCGATCATAATACACAGTGTATCCATGTCGGTGTAACCGTTGTAATCCGGTATCGCGTAAATTTTTTCCTGTGCTGCGCCGCCTTTCAGGTCGGTCACTTTTCTTGTTACTAATTTGTAGCCCTGGGCCATTGTTTAATAAATTGTTTTTAAGGTTGATAATTTGTTGTTTTGTCTGATTGACAATGCAAAGGTACGACGGGGCGCCGGGGCGGAGTTGAGTTGTGTGCAGATGGGTGATAATATGGACAGGTATTCTTCTATATTCAAGAATTAATTCCTATCTTTGCATTACAAAGTATTAATAATTAATATGCTATGGCTCGACCGATTAAAGAAACTCCGGTATTAACCGGCAAAGACGCTAAACGCTTTGCAGAGAAAATGGCAAATCTTGAACCTGAAAGTAAGGAAGAGAAAGAGGCTGCAAAGAAAGTTTACGAGAAGTTCAAAGCCATTGCTTCATTCGTTTTGTAACAATGGCAATTGATGATTACGACTTTCTACCATTAAAAGTAGAAACTGATATAAAACCGTTTAAGAGCAAGGACAGCGACTTAAACGGTTTTTTATTGGATGATGCCAAAAGGTATCTGACAGAACTTATGGCTGTAACTTATTTACTTGAAGACAGGGTAACAGGAGTAACTGTCGCTTATTTCAGCCTGCTAAACGACAAAATAACCTTTGATCCGGAACAGCGCTCCATTTGGAACAGACTGAGTCGTCGTATCGCCAATCCCAAACGAAGGAAACATTACCCGGCAGTGAAAGTAGGTAGATTAGCCATTTCTGAAGCGCATGCAGGACAAGGGCTCGGACGAGATATTATACGTTTAGTCAAGTTTATGTTTACTCACGGAAATAGGACCGGATGTCGTTTCATCACTGTGGATGCCTATCAAAATGCGGTGAGCTTTTATCAAAAATGCGGATTCGATTTCATATCAGAAAAAGACGAAGGAGATGTGACCCGCTCTATGTATTATGACCTGAAAAGGTTTTTGGATGAATGATCCTTCTACCTCTATAATAAAAACAACGAAGCCCCGGAAGAAAACTCTTTCGGGGCTTTGTTGTTGTCTGCTTTATCTCTTCACAGAGATCGAACAGAAGAACTTTATTTCATTACTTTAGTATTAATACTGACTGCTTGTTCGCCCATCGCGGGGTACTTGGCAGGCATACTTCTAGGGTCATGTCAAACCGCTCAGCCAATTAAATTTATTGATTATAAATAATTTGTTGTTTTGTCTGATTGACAATACAAAGGTACAACGGGCAGGAAAGGCGGAGTTGAGTTGTGTGCAGATGGATCGCATTAAATGATCTTTTGCATAATATCCTTTATCTCCAGGTTTAATTTAGAAAAGGCGAACCACTTTTTACCGAGGTCTTTCAGCGAAGCACCGTCGAGTTGCATTCTTGGAGTTGACACGGTAGCCTACAGACAATATGGCATCCAGATTATAAAATCTAGTTTGGTATTTTTGTTTACCATCATTACCCATATATTCCAAAATGGAATATGTGCTTTCTTCATTCAGTTCACCTGAATCATATATATTCTTTAAGTGCTTGGATATAGCAGGTTGCTTCACACCGAACAGCTCGGCTATTTGTACTTGGGTTAACCAAACAGTTTCGTTTTCTACTCTGACTTCCATCTTTAAAGTAGCTTCCGGATAGTAAAAAATGATCTCTCCTTTATTTTTCATAGCTATACGATTTTGTTCGTGGCAAAGTTAAGATTATTATTTATCTGATAGTTGTTTTTAGGAAAAATATATGTCATTTCTGTGTATTAAATAACGAAAGCCCGACGGAATAATCCGCCGGGCTTGTTTTTGCCTGTCGTCACCCTTCACAGGGGTCAGAACAGAAGAACTTTATTTCATTACTTTAGTATTAATACTGATCGCTTGTTCGCCTGTCGCAGGGTAATTATCATGGGGCGCTTCGCGAACCGCCCCTACGATGCGCGGTCATTAACAATTAATTTATTGATTATAAATGTTTCCTATTGTGTCGTTATTTTACGATTGCTTTTACTGCAGCTTCGCCTTCAACGGCTACTACAACTACACCTGCAGGAGCAGCGATTGTAGCTTCAGAAGAAGAAACGACTGTGTTAGCAACCTGCTGGCCAAGTACGTTAGTGATTACAACGTTCTTGCCTTCAGCACCCTTAACGATTACGGCACCGTTAGTTGCAACAACTGATACACCTTCTGTTGCGATACCTTCGTTAGCTGTCGGAATTACATTTTCCAATACTTCCAAATCGAAGATTTCTGCTTCAGCTTCTTCTTTTGTTACAACAGGAATACCGTTGTGGAACTTAACATAACCACGTACTGCTTCATCTTTTACTTCACCTTCGTATTTACCAGCTGGTATTTCATCATCTTCTGTATAATAAGTAGCCGGAGTATAAAGAGTTTCGATAGTGAATGCATCACTCTTAGTATCTACATAACGGAATGCGAAAGAGCAAACTTTGTCAGCAGTATTGTTCAATTCAATCTTATCGCCAGTGCTTGTGATGAACAAAGAGTCTATCACATGTTTAGCCTGAACGAATCCTAAACGATAGTATGTATCACCACTATAGTTCTGGAAAGCGCAATCTTTACGACCTGCATTTACAGAATCCACTAAGTTAACCAAATAACGACCGTCGATGAATCCTTCTGTCGGAATTGCATGTAAGCAATCTTCTTCACCACAGATCGGGCAATACTTACCGGCAGGAACTTTTTCAGCATCTACAGCCAACATGAACTGAGGTCTCCAAGTACCGAATCCGGCAGCTGTGTCAGCATACATAGCAGGATTCTTTTCTGCATACTGCGGATCTAAGAAGTTCTGGATACCTAAGAAACCTTCGATTGCATCGCCCTTAGCATCTTCCAACAGACAACCTGTTTCATACAAAACGTAGTTGTTATCGATGTTACGGAAAATCTTGATTGTATCCAAAGCTTCTGTTGTACCAACTGAACGATACAAGTCAGAGATTGCGTCAGTGATTACGAACAGGTCATTCTGAACGTTTTCATAAGCATCTACATCACCAGTCAATTCGTTAGCATTGTGTGCGCCGTACAATTTATCCAAACCACAGAATGCACCATCAGTAGTTGTCAGATATTTATCATCATCTTCTTTAGATGCGAAATCATCGCCTTCTCTCAAGATGTTAAAGCTTTCGTCGTTCTTGCCTTTCAAGACGATGTTGATCTTAGCATCACCTGTTGCTAACGCCTTCAACTCATAACGTTTGTTTACAGCGTCATAAGACAATGCGTTACCAGCCAAATCGGTGATGTTGTAACGGTACATATTCAATGTATCTTCTTTTGTCACTTCTTCGCCGTCTTTGTCTACACCAACATACGGAGTGAAATGCTTTATTACAGCCAGGTCACTTTCTTTCACCTGAGTGAAACGGAATTCGATAGCCTCTGCAGCATCTTTAGTCCAAGTAATCTTGTTGTCTTTGCCTAAAGTCATATAAGCAGTATCATCCAATGCAACCAGCGGAGTACCGATATTGAATGTCTTAGTGATCAACTGGTCTGCAGTGTATTCGCCACCGAAGTAACCATTGAATTTGTTATCACCCGGAGTACCTACAGCTACGATTGTATAGTTAATAGAACCGTCTGTATACACATCAGCTTTATCTGTCTTGCGAAGAGCTGCAATTTCAACAGTATTACCAGATTCACGGTTCATGAATGTAGCACCACCCTGATACAACCACTGTCCTTCCGGCTGATTCAAAGCAACCTGAGCAACAGGGATGAAGTCTTCACCTTCACAAGCAGGATTGGCAACTTTCTTAGCACCTTCTGCTACACATGTAATGTTCAACAGTTTGTCGCGGAAGATAGCATAATCGATCTTGTTGCTTGAACCGAAACGAACCCAAGTGTTGTCTTTTGAGTCTTTATCGCCTGCCGTAGCTATATAATCAGCAGTACCTTCAGTTCCTTCTACTGCGACTGTCAAATAAGCAGTTCCATCAATAACAGCTACTTCCAATTCGTAGTTTTTGTCTTCACCCAATGCTACAACTTCCAATGGTTCGCCATCTACAGTAGAAGGTTGAGTAATTCGATAAGTAGCAGCTAAGATTTTACCATCTGCTTTTGCTTTATCATAATCTTTCTTTGTCAAAGCGGCAAACTTGTAACCTAAAGTTTTTGCGCCAGTTTCCAATTCACCAGACAAAGTACCCCAAGTTTCTTTGGTCAATACGATGTATTTACCGGCTGCATTCTTCAACATCATGCCATCAGCTGTAAATTCAGCTTTCAGTTGACCTGCAAATTCATTACCTTTCAAAGAATTGTAAGCTTTGAAGCCTTCCCACTGACCTTTGTTCTTATTCCAAACCTGGGCGCCGATAGACATTTCGAATGTCTTTTTGTTGCCGTAATCTATAGCAGGGTTGTTCTCGTTGTCTCCGGGGAATACAACATCAGGAACAGCAGTTACATCACAATACCAAGCAGAAGAACTCAAGCCTCCATTAGGTCCAGCATAACCTCCTACTGTATTCTGAAATATCAACTGATCACTATTACCATTGAATACATTATAAGTTTTTCCATCAACAGTAATAGCCAATGGTTCACCGCTAACTCTATTAATCAATTGATAACCAACCGGAGTTTCAGTTCCATTCACTACTGTTTTGTAAACTTTAATTGTCCACTGGGCATCTTCTCCTTTTGCAGCAGAACAACCATCTGCATTCAAATCCAAGAAAGCAGTACCATCTGTTGCCGGACTAGCTGTATTCACCTGAATGTAATAATATTGCCCTGCAGTTTTACCTTGAATTGCTTCTGCAATCTTCGCTGCATCTGCCGTGCTGAACAATCCACCAGCCAGCAACAAGCCAGCCATAAGCGTAGAAAACTTTTTGTTCATAAACCTTTAAATTTAATATTAATAATAGTGTTAAAATAGTATCGTAATACGTATTTGTTAAAAGGTGTTTAGCAAAATGACTAGTTTAAACGACCCTTTTTTCTCGTCATTTTTAGGTCAAATTCAAGTTTTATACAGAAAAGCGAAGTTTTTATACAAACAATGCTATGTGATTGATAAGAAAGGCTATATATTTGGAAAAATAAATTTGAAAAGAATTGCAAGTTAAAAAACTAGTCGTACCTTTGTGACGAGAAAAAAGGGTCGTTTAAATTAGTCATTCCGTTTTAACATTTCAAACACTTGTAAAACAAGATTTGTACCACAATAAAGCCGCCTATTTCACCCTAAATTTAACATTTACAGCATATTCGGATAAAGATTTGATATACTGCCTATTACCCATTCTTTCATCCGTTTTTTCTTTTTTCAATGTAAACACCTATACGACAATCGTTTATATTTCAAAACCTCTCTTCACCCCGACACCCCGCTGCCAAGACCTCTTGATTTCCGACTCATACACCGGAACACGGAAAACATTCGGCCTGGTTCTTCTTTTCAAACCGGAGCGCCCAGTCGCATTCATAAAAAATTTACAATAACCCCCATTCACCTCCATACCCAATCCGAACGCATTTTAAATTTCTTCCGAATGAAATTTCATTTTCTCTCGGAAGAAATTTTATTTTCTCCCGCAACCCCTTTTTTCACGCTCCGGAAGACCGGTTCGGAATAAACATAGAAAATAACAATAAGAAAATTTACATTCGTTAACAATCGGTCGTATATATATAAAAATCCGTATGGGTACTATATTAAAAAAAGGATAGCCAATAAATGTTAAACTACCATTTTAATCCATTGAAATATAAGGTATATACAAAACATATAATTATCTTTGCAATGGAAAGATAACCAATCCGCAACTATGTGATCGATTACCTTATCCATATTATTTAATAACCATAAACATTATTTCTTTGAAAAAGGAAGAGACGTTAGCAAAGAAACAGGAGACGTTGACCGTCGCTGTTCAAAAAGGAGTAGGCATACTCAGTGAAAATGCCAAACAAAGCCTTGCTTGTAAGTCGGAAGGCCATCGATTAATCGACCGGATCAACCACGAAGGAGGCGTGAACGAAACCTTAGCTCTCGAAATCGAAAGCTATCTCTCACATTGTCGTAGCATATTATCGACTATGGGCAACACCCGAAAACCATTTACCAAACAACTGACGGAGGTACAAAAACTATTCGTTTCACTTGAAAATGAGATCGATCCCACGAAAAAGGACAGTCCGGCAAATGAACTGGCAGACCGTCTCAGCGCGTGGAAACTCGCCCGGATACGCGAAGCCGAAAAGGAGGAACAGCGTCTGATGGCTAATTTCCAACGCACCGAAAAGCGCCTTGCCGGACGCGAAGACCTGAACGACGCTCAGAAAGCCACAGCCCTCAGCCGTGCAGAAAATCGCCTGCAATCCGGATGTGCTATCCTGAAAATGAATGCCATAGCCACCGAACTCATGCCTGTTGCGACTGAACCCGAAGGTTATATCGACCTGCTGCGCCTATGGTGGCAGGAAATCGGTAGAAACCTGCCCGACAGCGACCTGCAGCGTATCTTCCGCCCGATGTTGTCGTATGCCCGCAAGCAAGCCCGCAAAAACATCCTTATCGACAGTGTTTACGTAGAATACCGCCCGGTTCCGAAAGGGATCCAGGCGGCATGATTCAGGCACAGATTTCACGGTATTCAAGAACCAGGTACACGGATGACGTGGATTTGGTTCTTTATTAGCACATTAAAAAATAAGATGAATAAAATTTCAACAACCTTTTCTCTGATTTCCGTCAAGGACGGGAAATTCAAAGCCCGCTATGAAGTCTTTACGGAAAGTACGGGTGACAACCGCGTGATCACGTATGAAAATACGGATCCTGTGCACAATGATCAGATCGAAGCAATGCAACGACTGGCGTATCATATGGTTAATTTTGTAGAAGTGGCGGCAAACAGCGACAGCCTGCTCATCACCGGTTTCCAACGTCAGAACTGCGGCAACGCGCAATTGCTGACCATCTATGCCCGCATGGAAAACCACCGGCACGACTCCTGTGGCAATATCGTCAGCCGTTTTTACATCGGCCGTGACGAATACCCTTCGATCGACTTGCTGCTGGAAGACCTTTCTGCCTGCGAACGCGAGGCGCTGGCCTATATCGAAACCGGCAAGCGTCTGGAGCACGACATGTTTATCCGTCTGGACGAAAGCGATTTATCCATCCTTCGTTCTGCTGCCTGATGAAAAGATGTACACTCACCATCGGCTGCCTCCTGGGAGACCAGGCGGCAGCTTGCCTGATGCGACTGATTACAGGCGAAAAAGGTTCGCGCAATTACAGTTATTCGTGCGGAGAGGAATACGGATATTTCTACGATCCGTTCCTGAAAAAATGGATGGCATTCGACAACCGGCACAACACCTGCCTGGTCGAACAGTGCAACACCTCGAAAGAGGCCGAAAACTTTCTCTATGACGACGGAGCCTTATTCGCCGCTTAGCGAGCTGATCCGTAAGCACACGGGCGAGGAAGTGATGGCGGAATACCGTTTTCATCCTTCGCGGGACTGGCGGTTCGACTTCGCCATCCCTTCCCGCCGCGTGGCTATCGAGGTGGAAGGCGGCGCCTTTAACGGTGGCCGCCATATCCGCCCCGACGGTTACCTGCGCGACATGGAGAAATATAATGAGGCGGCAGTCTCCGGCTGGTGCGTGATACGCGTGCTGCCGTCGGAACTGCTGACGTTTAAGACGGTGCGGCTCATTATTCGGGCGATACAAAATTAATTTATTACAATCATGGCAAGACCCATAAAGAAAGGACTGGATTATTTTCCGGTCGATACCGATATATTCGATAATATACAAGTGCGTAAACTGAAAAGCCGGTACAAAGCATCCGGCTTCTTGATTTACTTCACTATTCTATGCGATGTTTACAAGAAAGAAGGCTATTTCCTTCAACTCTCGGACGATTATGTGTATGACCTTTCCGACCGTATCGGCGAAACGGAAGAAAGAGTGCAGGAGGTCATCTCATTCTGTTTGCAGACCGATTTGTTTAATCGTCGGATATACGAACTCTATAAAGTAATAACGTCTAAAAGTATTCAAGTAAGGTACATTCAAGCACAGAAGCGGAGCAAAAATACCGTTCGCGAAGAGTTGGACTGCATTCATGTAGCAGAAACCCCGGTTATTGTTGCAGAAACTATCGAAAATACGACAAAAAGTGCACATATTATATTAGGATAATATTAAACTAAATATAGAGAGTGAGAGTGCGCGCGAGGAGCCGATTGAAATTCCGGAAAAAAGTTTCGATGAAAAGTGCGCTGCGTGGCAGAAGGAGCTACTCGAAGACGAAGAATGGTGCGCTTCGTCCGTAAGGCAATCCGGACTGGGAACAGACTTCCATGCCATGCTTCCCGCCAAGATGCAGGAGTTTCAGGATTTCATCATTGCCAACAACGAGAAAGAATCCATCTGCTCGAAACAAGACTATGCTCGCCGTTTCTATTTTTGGTGGCTTTATCACGGGCTGAAAAAATATTCCGGCGGCAATCAGCCGGGGTTGCTCGTTCGTGGAAAGGAGAAGCAGAAATCACGGATAGAAGAAATCATCGACCTGGGGAAAAGTTCGACCGAACTGGCTCTCCAATTTTATAAAAATGCCGTATGAGCCTGGAAATCCGTTTACGCCAAGCTCTCGGTGACCGCCGGATTGCAGCCTATAGCGTGGAAGAACTGCTTCCGGCGGTCAACACGGTCCTGCTTCAGGCGTATGTGCTTGTCGGTTTCACTCCACCCAAAAGTGCGGATGTGGCACTGCTGACCAGCAAACTGGCTGCCGACTTGCAGGAATCGTATCCTTTTCTGACCTTGCGGGAACTGTCGCTCTGTTTCGAACTGGGTGCCAAAGGCGAATATGGCGACTTTATGGGGTTGAACCTGCGCACGTTTACCCGCTGGCTGAAAACGTATCAAACAAGCGAATTGCGTTACCGTGCGGTTGTGGAACGTGACAGGCAGGCGCAGGCGGCTCTTCCGCCGGTCTCCGAAGCCTATAAGGAAGAACACGAACGGACATACCTGCTCCGTGTGTTCGAGCAATACCGTGCCGGCTATCCGCTTGACCGCCTTTATCCGGCACGTGTCTATCGTTCCCTGCAGGAACGCGGCATTATCCGCAACACACCGGAAGAAAAGTGGGCAGCCGTACGGCAAGCAGCCGGATACCAGCCTGCCGGAAATATGATCGTCAGCGATGACGTCCGGCAGGTGTTGGTGAAACAGCAGGCGATGGCGATTCTTTTAAAACGCTTTTTCGACCGGCTGATCAAGGAAGAAAAGGAATTGTTCGGAAAGACGGCAGCGTGAGGAAACTAGAGCGACTCCACAATCCTGCGCTGTTCTTCAAAAAAGACAATGCGGTCTTTCTCTCCGCTCCTCGAAATCAGCGTGGAAGTCCGGATCAGCGACTGCATCCATTTCTTCATCCGTTGGAAGATAGCCTCGTCCGGAGAGGTGGCATCATTCAACGTAAAAGATTTGATCATTGTCAGATGGCAATGATGCGTTTCCACATAACTGTAACTGGTTTCAAAATTCACACTGCTGACAAAGAAATGGACATTCTTTCCTTCTCTCCAAAATCCCCTGGCTGCAAGCGCTTCCATATCATCTATAAATGTCAGCAGCTCCTTTTTCAGCACTTCTATCTCCTGGCGGGTTATCAGGTAAATACTGGCAAAATATTTAATGTCATTTACCAGATATCGGAAAGTCATGCTATCCATAATATGATAGGCGTTGGCAGCCTCACGCGTCTCCATAACGATCTCGCTGTTGATCAGCAACAAACGGTCCGGCAGGACAATCTCGCTGAATTTAACAGGCATCGCATTACTGCACTGATACATCCATTTGAAAAGATAGAACTGGTAAATATGCCTGTAGTCCAAGACCAGCGACTGGGGAAGAATATTCAAAGCTCCGCCGACTTCCGAATCCGGATCATCCTTGAGATATCTCAGTTCGTTTACGAAATGCTCAAGCATATCGCAATCCTCTTCACTCGGATTCAGGAAATTCACCATCTTCAACTGGAACGGCCTGCTTTTACCCGAGGCACACCCAATGATATGATCCAGCGAAATATCCAGCTTATCGGCAATAATCGCTATTTCGAAGATAGTAAAAGGGACATCGCCTCGCAACCTGCGATAGACGGCTTCTTTTTCCAGCATCAAAAGATCGGCCAATTGGTTTGTCAGTTTTCCTCTACCCGGGATCTTCTCTTTAATGGCCGCTACAAGATTTTCATACAACAGGTCATTCTTCATAACATAATCATTTTTTCAAATTTGGTCTTCAGTTCCCGGCGTTTATTCTAAAAAAACGACATTTCTGTCCTCTACAAATATAGGCAAACTTTTGATTATGTCTCTGATTATATCCGCTTATTACCTTTATTTTTTAATCACAAGGCAATGTAAACCAAAACCTTGAACCCTTCCCAGGCGTTGAATCCACACCGATCTCGCCTTGTAAGGCTTTGACGATCGTTTTACAAATAGACAGGCCAAGACCTGTGCCCTGCCTGAAAGAGTCCACTTTGGTAAACCGCTCGAAAATCGTATCGATATGCGCCGCAGAAACACCGATGCCGGTATCGCTAACCTCAAACAGCACATGATCCTCTTTCACGCTATAGGAAAGGCTTATATGACCTTGTTCAGTAAACTTAATGGCATTCGAGAGCAAATTGGACATCACCTGCGTCACTCGTTTCGGGTCCGTATAAAGTATTTTATCCGGCAACGCATCCAGGTCGCAGATCATGGTGACACCCTCCTGTACTTTCAGCGAATGCACCTTATATTGTTCACGGCATATTTCCTTTATATTGACATCGGTCAACGAATAGTCCATCACGCCGGATTCTATCTTCGAGAAATCCAGGATATCGGTTATCAGGCGAAGAAGCAAGTCGCAGTTCTGGTTGATGATCTTCACATATTCATCTTTCTCCTCTTCGTCATCCATTTCGGCCAGGATACCGGAAAAACCGACTATGGCATTCAGCGGCGTACGTATCTCATGACTCATATTCGCCAGGAAAGTCGATTTCAACATATCCGCTTCACGTGCTTTCTGCATTTCCAGTTCATTCTTTCGCGACTCGTCGCGTGCCTGCTGTAATTTCTCTTCCAGCTGCTTTTCAGCCGTTATATCCGTGATGTAGCAAACGACCTTGCTGGGATGCCCGTCTTTATTGATCTTATGGGCCTGTGCATTGATGCGTACCCAGGCTGGTTCTTCACGGACAAACATTTTACAGACGAAACTACAGTTATTGATATCTCCGCGGACGACCTGCAAGAGCGGCTCCATATTATTGGTCGGAACATCTCCGAAGCGCCCCAGATTCCACAATTCCTGGATAGACAGATAATTATGCGTCTTCAGGTAATTGAACAGATGATTAGAGCTGGAATGATCGTTCAGCACAGGATCGATATACAATTCATCCTCTTCCACATTATACTCTCCGACAATCGAACGACCGGACAAGAGCACGGCTTTCAGAATAGCCAGGTTGTTCCTGGTCTGCTCCGCTTTACGCTGCACGTCCGTATTATCAGAGATGATCAGCAAATATCCCACCCGTCCGAACTCCGGATCGTTCAGGCTGATCCCTTTTACCTGCAGATATTTGATCTGGTCGACAAAAGCAGACGGATAATAGCTGGAACTCTGTATGATACTGAAATCATACACAAGAGGAAAACTGAAAGCCCTCCCGCTTTGGATGCCTTTCAGCATCTTGGCGGGAACAGCCGGATTCTCAAACAGGTTGACCCCCAAAAGGTCTTTACGCGTGGAACCGAAAATATGCGCATCGGCTTCGTTAATATCCACCAAATATCCTTCCGAGTCATACAGTTCCACACCGATAGGCAGATTATTGAAGAACTGTTTAAACTTGGTACTGAGCTCCGCCAGATGTTTCCGCGATTCTTCCAGGCTTGCCTGCGTCTCCCAGCGTTCTATGATAAGGGAAAACATATTGGCTATTATATGCAGGTCTTCTATTTCCGTGGCCGTCCAAGAGCGCTGTACACGCACCGAATCAAATCCGATAAATCCTTGTATCCTGTTATGGAAAGAAAGCGGTATTATAAGCATGGATTTCAATCTCTGCAATTCAAATAACCGTTTATCCGTTTCTGCTTCCGACGGCAGGTCGCACAGGTCGCACATGACGATATCGCGCCCGCTCTTCACGGTCTTCATGATCCAGGGAATCGTCTCGTCCGTCAGTTCCGAATGATTTTCTTTGGGAGCTTCTACCCATTCGCTCATCACCTCGCAGGGAAAATAAGCGGTCCGCCCGTCTTTCTCGAAGATGGCGACATAGCCCCAATCCGCATCGAAAAAGTTCAGCAACAAACTCATGGCTTTCTCTATCGGCTGCTGTTCTTCATTGAACAACAATACAAGTACCTCGGATATAATACGCTTGATATTCGAAGCTTCCGTAACCGGATTTCCGGCATTCACACGCTGCCTCTCGTCTTGTGCTTCCAATAATCGTATTAGTTCTTCTCGGGATAACTCGCTATATTTGTTTTTTGTTAGCGTTGATATCATACTAGTGAAACTTTATAAACGCAAAAATATTGAATAGTTTTGATTTTTAAAGCATTTCAAGGAAGTATTTCTTCTGCCGACATGTTAAAAGTGATCCGGATTTGCCCGGTAAACGGATTCTTTAGAACAATTATGCTTTTAATCATAAGCGGGTTCACCGTAAAAAGTTATATTTGCATGTTCTAATGTAGACGATTTTAAATATGTTGAAGCAACAGTTACAACAAAAGTTACAGCAAAAGCTCTCTCCACAGCAGATCCAGTTAATCCGGCTTCTGGAACTTCCCGCCATCGAGCTGGAAGAACGCATCAAGCACGAACTGGAGGATAACCCTGCACTGGAGGAGGGAAAAGACATTGCGGACGACTTTGAACGGACTGACGACGAGGGAGTTGATGATATATCTACAAACGAAACAGAGACAGACCTCTCGCTCGGAGACTATATGAGCGAAGATGATATACCGGACTATAAGCTCCGGGAGATCAGTGAAAAGACAGAACGCAAAGAGGATATTCCCTTTTCCGTAAGCCAGTCGCTGAACGAATATCTGCTCCAGCAGCTCGGACTGCGCGACCTGCCGGAAAAAGAAGTAAAAATAGCCGAATACATTATCGGAAATATAGACGACGACGGTTATCTGCGCCGTGAACTGTCCGCCATTGCCGACGACCTGGTGTTTCAGGCGGGACAGGATGTCGACGAAAAAGAGATAGAAGAAGTCCTTGCCATCATACAGGACTTCGACCCCGCCGGTGTCGGTGCCCGCAACCTGCAGGAATGCCTGTTACTGCAACTGGGTCGCAAAGAACCGACCGAAGGGACCAACCAGGCAATCCATATCCTCACCGAATATTTCGAGGAGTTCACCCGCAAGCATTACGATAAGATCCTGCGGGGGCTCAACATCAGCGAAGCGACCCTGAAAAAGGCGATTCACGAAATAATCGCCCTCGATCCTAAACCTTGCAGCAGCTGGGGCGGTTCTATGGAAGTAGCCATGAGCCAGGTCATTCCGGACTTCCTGGTCGAAGCTGTAAACGGTGAGCTGATCCTGAGCATGAACAACCGCGACATTCCCGATCTGCGGATCAGCCGCGAGTATGCGGAAATGTTCCAGGACTACGCAGGCAACAAGGCCAACCAGACATCCAAGATGCGCGAAGCGGTACAGTTTGTCAAGCAGAAGCTGGACTCCGCCCAATGGTTTATCGATGCCATCCGGCAACGCCAGGAAACCCTGCAGCGCACCATGGAAGCGATCATCCTCCTGCAGCGGGATTTTTTCCTGACAGGCGACGATGCAACGCTGCGACCGATGATACTGAAAGACGTGGCCGAACGTGCCGGATACGACATATCGACCATTTCGAGGGTTAGCAACAGCAAGTATGTGCAGACCAATTTCGGCATCTACCCTCTGAAATTCTTCTTCTCCGAATCGATGCAGACCGACAGCGGCGAGGAAATATCCACCCGTGAGGTGAAGAAGATCATGAAAGAACATATAGACAGTGAGGATAAACGTAAACCGCTTACCGACGAGGAGCTCACCACGATCCTGAAGGAGAAAGGGTACGTAATCGCCCGCCGTACAGTCGCCAAATACCGGGAACAACTCGATATACCGGTTGCAAGGCTCAGAAAAGAAATCTAAATTTGAAGCGTTATGAGATTGTTTTCAAATATAATATCCGGAATGTTCCACCCGTTGCTGATGGTGACGTATGGAGTCATACTGGCATTGTCGTTCACCTACCTGGCGATCTACCCGCCCACCATGAAGATGTTCCTGGTTGGAGGAGCATTCCTTTCGACTGCGGTCGTACCGGGTATTTTCATCTTCCTGATGGTCAAGAACGGGGCTGCCGGCGACCTGGAACTGACGGACCGCAAGGAACGGGTCGTCCCATATCTGATTATTATCACCTCCATCATGGTCTGTATCTTCTATATGTACAAGATGATGATCCCATTCTGGTTCCTGTCGCTGATGATGGGTGCCTGCGTCGCACTGATCATCTCGTTGTGCATTAACTTTTACTGGAAGATCAGCGCCCACACCCTGGGCATCGGAGGACTTTTAGGGGGTATCATGGGGGTGGCACGCATCCACCTGATCAATCCTTACTGGGGGTTCATTATCATCCTCCTGGCAGCCGGGCTGGTCGGTACTTCGCGTATCTTCCTGAAAAGGCATACGCCCATGCAGGTTTATGCCGGCTTTTGTCTCGGTTTTATATGTACCTTTGTAGCCTCATTATTGAGTTATATCTATTTATTCATCTAATAAAAACACTAAAGTTATGAACTTTCCTGCTGATTTAAAGTACACAAAAGATCACGAATGGATTCGTGTAGACGGCGCTGTTGCCTATGTTGGTATCACTGACTACGCTCAGAGCGAATTGGGCGAAATCGTTTATGTAGACATCACGACAGAAGGTGAAACAATTGCCAAAGAAGAAGTTTTCGGAACTATCGAAGCTGTAAAGACTGTTTCCGACCTGTTCATGCCGGTAAGCGGTGAAGTGATCCAGGGTAACTCTGAACTGGATGACAAACCCGAACTGGTAAACGAAGATGTTTACGGAAACGGCTGGTTGATCAAGATCTCCATCTCTGATCCTTCAGAACTGGACGACCTGTTGTCGGCTGCCGAATACGAACAATTGATTGCTAAATAAATGACACCTGTAGTAAGCATTATCATGGGCAGTACTTCTGATCTGCCCGTAATGGAAAAAGCAGCCAAACTGCTGGACGAGATGGAGATCCCGTTCGAAATGCATGCGTTGTCTGCACACCGCACTCCGGCTGAAGTGGAAGCTTTTGCCAAAGGAGCCAAAGACCGCGGTATCAAAGTTATTATTGCTGCAGCCGGTATGGCAGCACATTTGTGCGGAGTGATCGCCTCCATGACTACCCTTCCGGTAATCGGTGTGCCCATCAACTCCACACTCGACGGTATGGATGCCCTGTTGGCTATCGTACAGATGCCTCCGGGAATCCCTGTTGCCACTGTCGGTATCAACGGAGCATTAAATGCCGGAATCCTGGCCGTTCAGATGCTTGCTGTCGGAGACGAACAACTCCAGGGTAAGCTGGCCGACTACAAGGAAAATCTGAAGAAAAAGATCGTAAAAGCCAACGAAGAGCTGGCTCAGGTATCTTTTAAATACAAAACAAACTAGTTGACAGTTGACAAGTGACAGTTGACAGATGGGCTTCACGCTCGGCAAATATGTCAACTGTCAACTGTCAACTGTCAACTGTCAACTGAAAGAAATGGAACATCTTTTTAACTACAGTCGTCGTAAATCATCTGTTGTCAATATAGGAAACACGCCGCTGGGAGGCGAAAATCCGATACGTATCCAATCCATGGCCAATGTATCCACGATGGATACCGAAGCAGCTGTCCGCCAGGCTATCCGTATGATCGAAGCCGGCTGCGAATATGTACGTTTCACCGCACAGGGTGAACGTGAAGCCCGTAACCTGGGCGAGATCCGGAAAGAACTGAACAGCCAGGGATACACGACTCCGCTTGTCGCCGATATTCATTTCAACCCCAGGGCCGCCGACGCAGCCGCCGAAGAGGTGGAGAAAGTGCGCATCAACCCCGGTAACTATGTTGACAAAGTAAAGACATTTGACCTTCTGGAATATACCGACGAAGAATATGCCGCCGAATTGCAGAAGATACGCGACCGTTTTGTCCCTTTCCTCGATATTTGTAAAAAACACGGCACCGCCATCCGCATTGGCGTAAATCATGGTTCACTGTCCGACCGCATCATGAGCCGGTACGGTGATACTCCGGAAGGAATGGTTGCTTCCTGCATGGAGTTTCTGCGCATCTGCCGGGATGAGAATTTCCCGGATGTAGTGATCTCCATCAAAGCCTCCAACACGGTCGTCATGGTACGCACCGTACGTCTGCTTGTCCGCACGATGGACGCAGAAGACATGCACTACCCGCTCCACCTGGGTGTGACCGAAGCCGGTGACGGCGAAGACGGGCGCATCAAAAGTGCCGTCGGCATCGGTACCCTTCTGACCGACGGGATAGGCGATACGATCCGCGTATCCCTCAGCGAAGATCCCGAAGCGGAAATACCTGTCGCCCGTAAACTGGCGGACTATATACAGGAACGCCGGGAGCACAGACCGATCATTGCCTCGCCCGCTCCCGGATACGATCCGGTGACAGCCTCACGCCGCATCAGCCGTGTGACGGAAGGCATCGGAGGTAATTTCCCTCCCGTCGTTATCTCGGACCGCAGTAACGGCGACTTTGAAATCGACTATTCATCCCTGCCCGATTATATCTACATCGGAAAGGAAGATCCGGACAATCTGCCCGAGACATTCCGTCTGCTGGTAGACGCTCATTTCTGGAAAGAACGTCCGAACGCCTATCCTTACTTCATCGCTTCCGAGATAGAAGAGATGAAAGAACTCAACGCTCCGCTGAAATTCATCCGCTTGACCTACAACGACCTGACGGACCAGACACTGGAGATACTGAAACAAGATAAAACTGCCGTAGTAGTCCTGAGCACCCACCATCGGAACGGTGTCGGTTCACAGCGTGCCGCCATGCACAAGCTGCTGGCTGCCGGTTGCGATATCCCCGTCATCCTGCACCGCGACTATCACGAAACAGACAAGGAGTCTTTACAGCTTAAAGCGGGGGCAGACTTCGGCACCTTGTTGCTCGACGGCTTCGGCGACGGTATCATGATTCATAATCATGAGCTTGAAGCTCCTGTTATCGACAACTATATGTTCGGTATCCTACAGGCAACCCGTTCACGCATCAGCAAGACGGAATATATCTCCTGCCCGAGTTGCGGACGTACACTCTACGACCTGCAGACGACCATTGCCCGCATCAAGGAAGCGACCTCGCATTTGAAAGGGCTGAAGATCGGCATCATGGGCTGTATTGTAAACGGCCCGGGCGAAATGGCAGATGCCGATTACGGGTATGTCGGTGCCGGACGCGGACAGATCAGCCTGTATAAAGGCAAGGAGTGCGTATTGAAAAACATACCCGAAGAAGATGCTGTAGAACGTTTAGTTCAGTTAATAAAAGAGAACGGAGACTGGATTAATTGACAGTTGACAGATGACAGATAAGAAAAGGAGTAGTTAACAATATATAGCAAGCTAAAACAACTGTCAACTGTCACTTGTCAACTATCAACTTTTCCATATCTTTGTCCGTCAAACAAATAAGAACAAATGGAAGTAAAAATAATAAACAAGTCCCATCACCCTCTCCCTGCCTATGCGACAGCATTGTCTGCCGGCATGGACATTCGTGCAAACCTGACAGAGCCCGTAGTGCTGAAACCGTTGGAACGCAAACTGATCCCGACAGGATTATACATTGCCCTCCCGGAAGGTTACGAAGCACAGATGCGCCCTCGCAGCGGATTGGCACTGAAACACGGCATTACCCTGCTGAACACTCCGGGAACGATCGATGCGGATTACCGCGGCGAGATCGGCGTCATCCTGGTGAACCTCTCATCCGAACCCTTTACCGTAAACGACGGAGAACGTATCTGCCAGATGGTGATCGCCACCTACAACCAGGTAAGCTGGAAGCCGGTGGAAATGCTCGACGATACGCAGCGCGGTGCCGGAGGTTTCGGACATACCGGTAAAGAATAATATAGAAAACGAACATATGCTGAAACAAGTAATATACGGGATACTCTTTTCACTCTTCCTGCTCGCCGGAATCCACCCGCTACATGCGGAAGAAACCCGGAAAGAAACTCCCACCAAGGCAAACGGATTGAGTGAGGCTGAACGGAGAAAATTCGATTATTTCTTCCTTGAAGGGCTGAATCTGAAGACATCCGGAAAATTCGACGCTGCTTTCGATGCATTCAACTATTGTCTCGCCATCGACTCGACGGCATCGCCTGTACTCTACGAACTATCCTCGTTCTATGTGCAGATGAACCGGCCGGAAAAGGCAGTCGATATGTTGCAGCGTGCCGTTGCCAACAGCACGGACAACTTCACCTACCGGATGGCACTGGCTACGATCAGCCGCAACCTGGGTATGTACGGAGAAGCTGCCGATGAGTATGAGAAACTGGTGAAAGCCTTTCCCGGAAAGACTGAACTGAATTACTACCTGGCAGAAGCACTGACACAGGAAGGCGAGATCGGCAAAGCCATCGATGCGTATAATGCCCTCGAATCGTCCATCGGCATGAACGAAGCCCTTTCCATGCAGAAATACAAGCTCTACAACCAGTTGGAACAGTCGGACGCCGCTTTCAAAGAAATAGAGAAACTGGCAGCCAAATATCCGATGGAGGCGCGCTACCAGATCATTCTCGGTGACCTGCATCTGGAGAAGAACGATACGGTAAAAGCGCGTTCGTATTACGACAAAGCGTATGAGATCGATCCGGGCAATCCCTATTACATCGTATCCATGGCGAACTACTACGAAGCAACCGGCAACAAAGACGCTGCCGAAACACAGATACGCAACGCCCTGATCAACGAGAAACTGGATGTAGATACCAAAGTAGCCATCCTCTCCCGTTACATCCTGAAACTGCAGCAGACACAGAAAGGGACAGACAGTGCGAATGCCCTGTTCCAGACATTACTGGAGCAGCATCCCGAAGATACCGACCTGAAACAGATGTACGGCAGTCTGCTGATCGCACAGGGAAAGACGGACGAAGCCCGTTTCCAGTTTCAGCTTGTCACTGAGATGGAGCCGGAAAACGCCGCAGCCTGGCAGCAACTGCTGAACATGTCGCTGAAAGCCGAAGATATTCCGGAGGTGATCCGTATCTGCACCAAATGTCAGGAACTCTTTCCGGACGCTCCCGAATATTACTTCTACCTGGGTATCGCCTATTATCAGCAGGAGAAATACCAGGAAGCCCTGAATACCTATTATGCGGGCATCAATATCATCCCGGCAGAGAATCCCCGGTTAAAGTCCGACTTCTACGGTCAGATCGGCGATATCTACTATCAGATGAAACAGATGGACCAGACCTACAAGGCATACGACGAGGCACTGAAATATAACGACAATAATATCGTTGTCCTCAATAACTATGCCTACTTCCTTTCGCTGGATAAAAAGGACCTGAAAAAGGCAGAACGCATGAGTGCCCAGTGCATCAAGCTCGAACCGGACAATGCGACGTATCTGGATACCTACGCCTGGATATTCTTCGTACAGGGCAACTATACCCTTGCCAAGATATACATCGAAAGTGCATTGGAAAAAGACACGACCAAAAGCGCAGAGCTGGTCGACCATTACGGAGACATCCTGTTCATGACAGGAGATAAGGACGGTGCCGTCGCCCAATGGAAGAAAGCCCGTGAAATGGGAAAAGAGAGCGAGACACTCGACCGCAAGATCATTGAAGGCAAATATATCGAAGAGGAGGAAGCCAAATGAGAATCCCGTTCTTAACGCGAGTACAACTGCCGGCACTGATAGTCGTATGCATCTTACTGGTCCTGTCGGGCTGTAAATCGTCGAAAAAGGTCGGAACGGTTGTTTCCGGCGGTGCCAAGGCGCACAATGAATTTTTCGAAGCGATGGAAGAACACTCGTTCCGGTTCAATACGATGACTGCCCGCCTGAATGCGGAGCTGAAGGGCACTAAAAATAACATGAGTTCACGTGTGGACCTGAAGATGGTCAAAGACAGTGCATTCCAGTTATCCGTCCAGCCGTTCCTGGGTATCGAAGTGTTCCGTGCCGAATTTACAGTCGACAGCATAAAGGTGGTAGACCGTATGAACAAACGCTATGTAGCCGAACGCTATGCCGACCTGAAAGGACAGACTCCGATCGAGTTCAACTTCTACAACCTGCAGGCGTTGTTCACCAACCATATTTTCCTGCCGGGACAGCAGTTTATCGAACCGAAACAGTTCAAACGTTTCAAGCTGAACCAGGAAGGATCGACGGCTGAGATCCGGATCAAGGATTCACTCGGACTGCTTTATACTTTCTTTGCCGACGGCGAAGAGAAGTTGCTCTCAACCTACATCACCGATCCGTCCGAACAGTACGCCCTGCAATGGGATTATGCCGACTTCCGCGTGACGGACGGACAACCGTTCCCGCAGTTGATGGACGTAAATGTGCTGGCTAACGGCTCCTCTCAGGGTGGAATCGCTTTCCGTTTTTCCCGCATACAGACAAATGTGCCGGTTAATCTGGAGTTTTCCATTCCGGCTAAATATAAACGTATTACCTTTGCACAGATCCTGAAGTCAATCAGTAACAGTCAGAAATAGAAATGAAATACACTTGGTTTGTCATATTCACGTTAACTGCCCTGACCGCCTTCGGTCAGAAGTCAGCCCGGGTGAGACAGCTCGAAGAACAGCGTAAAAAGGCGTTGGCGGAGATCGAAATGACAAACCAGTTGCTGAAAGAGACTACCCAGACGGCACAAAACTCGCTCAACCGCTTGAACCTGCTTTCGCAGCAGATCCTTTCCCGAAAGAAAGTGATCAGCCTGCTCAATCAGGAGGTAGGCGAACTGGATGACCAGATCGTTGCTTCCCGCCGGGAAATCACCAGGCTGGAAAAAGAGTTGGGCGGTAAACGTGACAATTACGGCAAGTCCATGCAAAGTATGTTTAAACGCCGCAGCTCACAGGACAAACTGCTTTTCATCCTCTCTGCCGACAACTTCGCACAATCCATGCGCCGCATGCGTTACCTGCGCGAATATGCCGACTGGCAAAAACAGCAGGCTACCGAGATCATCGACAAGCAAACCGAGATAGCACTCAAGCAGAAAGAGCTTGAAAAAACACGCTCCGAAAAGAATGCGTTGCTGAGCACCCGCGAACAGGAAAGTAAAAAGCTCCAGACCGAAGAGAACAACCAGAAGGTCGAAGTACAGCAACTCAGTAAGAAACAAAAGGAACTGAAAGAACAACTCCGTAAGAAACAACAGCAGGCGAATGCCTTGAACCGTCAGATCGAAAAGCAGATAGCCGAAGAGATAGCCCGTGCCGAAGCCGAAGCAAAGGCTGCCCGCGAGCGTGAACGCCGTGCCCGTGAAAAGGCGAAAGCCGAAGGCAAAGCACCAGCCAAAGAGCCTATACAGGAAGAGCGTGTAGCCGATACAAAAGGCGGTTATGCCATGACCCGGGCGGAAAAGAAACTTTCCGACGACTTTGCCGGCAATCGCGGACGTTTGCCGTTCCCTGTCGCCGGACGTTATACCATCGTCGGCACTTTCGGAGAGCAACAGCACCAGGAATTGAAATATGTACGTACCAACAATAGCGGTATCGACATCCAGACTACTCCGGGAGCAGATGCCCGCGCCGTATTCAATGGCGAAGTGACCCGTGTATTCGTGGTTCCGGGCTACAACAACTCTGTCATCATACGCCACGGTAACTACCTGACGGTCTACAGTAACCTAAGCCAGGTATATGTAAAGGCAGGCGACAAGGTCAGCACCCGCCAGGCAATCGGCAAGATATTCACCGACACGGAAAGCGGCAATGCCACGATCCTCCACTTCCAGCTTTGGAAAGAAAAAACGAAACTGAATCCTTCGCCCTGGCTCGACTAAGCAGTTGACTGTTGACAGAGGACAGTTGACAGTTGACAGTTAGGCTTCGCATTCGGCCCCCCCAAAAATATTAAACCTAAATAACCGCCTCTACATTCATTGCGGATAATAACTGTCAACTGTCACTTGTCAACTGTCAACTGAAAAAAGTTTCCTATCTTTGTCCCCGATTAAAAAGAAGATTATGTATTGGACGCTCTTTCTTACGTTCCTCAAAATAGGCGTGGGGACGATAGGTGGCGGATACGCCATGTTGCCGCTAATTCAGCGGGAAGTCGTAGACCGCGGTTGGTTATCCAAAGAAGATTTCATCGACCTCTTCTCCGTCGCACAGTCATTACCGGGTATCTTCGCAGTAAATATCTCCATCTTTGTCGGCTATAAACTGAAAAAAAGTGTGGGAAGTGTAGTCTGCGCCCTGGGTACGATTCTGCCGTCTTTCGTGATCATCCTGCTGATCGCTACGTTCTTTACCCAGGTACAGGACAATGAATGGGTGGAAAAAATATTCAAGGGGTTGCGTCCCGCTGTTGTGGCGTTGATCGCTGTTCCCTGTATCACTACGGCACGTTCCATCAAGCTGAATTATGTTTCGATGCTGATCCCCATCGCAGCTGCGTTGCTTATCTGGATAGGAGGCGTTTCGCCGGTATGGATCATTCTAGCCGCTATTGCCGGAGGGTTGGTGTATGGTTTAAAGATAAAGAAGAATTGATATGATTTGGTTACAGTTACTTTATGTCTATCTGAAGATCGGAATCTTCGGTTTTGGTGGCGGATATGCCATGCTCTCGCTGATACAGGCGGATGTAGTGGACCGCTATGGATGGATTTCCCTGCAGGAGTTTACGGATATTGTGGCGATCTCGCAGATGACACCCGGACCGATCGGGATCAACAGTGCGACTTATATCGGTTACACAGCCATTCATAATGCCGGATACCCGCCGTTCATGGCTGTTCTCGGTTCGTGCCTGACTACATTTGCCGTGTGTCTGCCTTCGTTCATCCTGGTATTGGTCATTTCCTATTTCTTTGCCAAATTCAAGAACAACAAATACGTCGTAGCCGCTTTCACAGGCCTGCGCCCTGCCACGGTCGGACTGATAGCTGCCGCCGCCTTACTGTTGATGAACAAGGAGAACTTCATCGACTACAAAAGTTTCCTGATCTTCGGTGCCGCCTTTATCCTCACCTGGAAGTTCAAGATCCACCCGATCCTGATGATCGCATTGGCAGGAATCGCCGGAGTGATACTGTATTGGTAAAACATATGCCTTTTACAGGCATATCCGTCCCCATAAGAGAAAATACTGTTTCTTCCAGGAGAAAATACTGTTTCTTCCGAGAGAAAATATAGTTTCCTTCGAGAGAAACTTTTGTTTCCCCCGGAAGAAACTATTCCCGCTAAGGCAAAAGTATCGTTGTTGGTTGCATATTTCTATCACTTCGCATTAAACCTTTTTCCTTCCCTCTTGTCTATATTTTGATTCTGTTGTGTATCTTTACACGCCTATTGATAAGTTTTAAAGTAGATACCATTGAAAATATGACGAAGAGAGTGAAGTGGGGCGTTACCGCCGCGATCTTCCTGATGATTGCAGGGATGATTGCTTATCCACAGATTAAAAACCAGTTGACAGCATCCGGCAAGGATTCCGTTGTACCACCCGCACCGGGAACAAGTGCACGTAAACAGGTGCTGAACATTAACGCCGAAGTATTGAAATTTCAATCGCTGACCGACAAAGTAATCAGTACAGGCAGTATCATTCCCGACGAAGAAGTAGACTTATCCTTCGAATCGTCCGGAAAAGTAGTGAATATCTATTTCACCGAAGGTACGCATGTAAAAGCCGGTGACCTGCTTGCCAAGATCAATGACAAACCCCTGCAGGCACAGCTCCGGAAACTGGAAGCCCAGATTCCGTTGGCAAAAGACCGGGTATACCGCCAGCGCACCTTGCTGGAAAAAGACGCGGTCAGCCAGGAAGCCTACGAGCAGGTGACTACCGAATATGAAAAACTAATGGCGGATATCGATCTCGTAAAGGCCAACATCCTGCAAACCGAACTGCGCGCGCCTTTCGACGGCATCATCGGTCTGCGTTCCGTCAGTGAAGGGGCGTATGTGTCTCCTACTACCGTCATTACCAAGCTGACTAAGATATCGCCGTTGAAGATCGAGTTCTCCATCCCTGAAAGATATGCAAACGACGTGAACAACGGCACGACGATCGTCTTCCGCCTGGAAGATTCGGACGGTATCATGCGCGATTACAATGCCAGAGTATATGCCGTCGAAAGTAAAATGGATATGACAACCCGCACCCTGAAGGTACGCGCCACTTATCCGAATACAAACGAAACGATTTTCCCCGGACGCTATACCTCTGTCGAGATCACCAAACGCGAGATCATGAACGCACTTGCCATCCCAAGCGAGGCGCTGATCCCGGAAATGGGCAAGAACGTCGTTTACCTCTACAAAAACGGGGTAGCCGACCCGGCAGAGATTGAGATCGGCCTGCGTACCGAAAGTCACGTACAGGTACTCAAAGGTTTACAACCCGGCGACACGCTGATCACTTCGGGTGTGATGCAGCTCCGGACCGGCATGAATGTTACTATTGATAATCTGTATTAAATTTCCCTATGGCAAATATATCGGAAACCAGTATAAACAGGCCGGTACTTTCGACGGTAATGATGCTTATCATCCTGCTGTTCGGTATGATCGGCTACAAGTTCCTGGGGGTTCGCGAGTTCCCCAGTGTGGACCAGCCCATTATCTCGGTAAACGTGTCCTATCCGGGAGCGAACGCCGAGGTTATCATGAACCAGATCACGGAGCCGCTGGAACAGAACATCAACGGTATCCCGGGTATCCGTTCCCTGAGCAGTGTCAGCAGCCAGGGTAGCAGCCGTATCACCGTCGAGTTCGAACTGTCGGTGGATATGGAAACGGCAGCCAACGACGTGCGCGACAAGGTATCGCGTGCCCAGCGTTATCTGCCGCGCGACTGCGACCCTCCGACCGTAGCCAAGGCAGATGCCGATGCGACTCCCATCATGCAGATCGGCGTGCAAAGCAACCGGCGCTCGCTGATGGAACTGAGTGAAATAGCTGAACTGACTGTAAAAGAACGCCTGCAGACGATCTCGAATGTAAGCGGTGTGGATATATGGGGACAGAAACGTTACTCCATGCGACTGTGGCTCGACCCGATCAAGATGGCAGGCTATGGCGTCACCCCACTGGACGTAAAGAATGCCGTGGATGCGGAAAACGTGGAATTGCCTTCCGGTAGCATCGAAGGGAATACGATCGATCTGTCTATCCGTACCCTGGGGCTGATGCATACGGCAAAAGAGTTCGACGACCTGATCGTCAAGGAAGATGCCAACAATATCGTCCGTTTCAAAGACGTCGGACGGGCAGAACTGGCACCGGAAGACCTGCGCAGTATCCTGCGTAAGAACGGTGAACCGATGGTGATTTGCGTGATCGTTCCTCAGCCGGGCGCCAACCATATCGAGATTGCCGACGAGGCTTACAACCGTATCGAGCAGTTGAAGAAAGACCTGCCGGAAGATGTTTCGATCGAAATGATCTACGACAATACCCGTTTCATCCGCGCCTCTATCGCCGAAGTGGAAGAGACGATCTATGTGGCATTGGCACTGGTAGTATTGATCATCTTCCTGTTCCTTCGTGACTGGCGCGTGACGCTGGTTCCCTGCGTGGTAATTCCAGTGTCGCTGGTGGGTGCTTTCTTCGTGATGTATATCTCCGGTTTCTCCATCAACGTATTGACCATGCTGGCAGTCGTTCTTTCAGTCGGACTGGTGGTGGACGACGCGATCGTGGTGGCGGAAAATATCTATGTCCGCATCGAACAAGGCATGAATCCGAAGGAGGCTGGTATAGAAGGGTCGAAAGAAATCTTCTTCGCTGTAGTCTCGACGACGGTAACCCTCGTTTCGGTGTTCCTTCCGATTGTGTTTATGGAGGGGATGACGGGACGTTTGTTCAAGGAGTTCAGTATCGTGATTGCCGGTTCGGTGACGATCTCTTCGTTTGTCGCCCTGACCTTCACGCCGATGCTTGCAACCAAATTGCTTCGCAGACGGGAAAAGAAGAACTGGCTGTATGTAAAAACCGAACCTTTCTTCGAAGGGTTGAACAATATCTATGCCCGGTCACTCAACTATTTCTTGAGCCATAAATGGTGGGCTATTCCTATAGTAGTCATCATGTTCGGTTCGATCGGCTACTTTTGGAAAACGATCCGTTCCGAGCTGTCGCCGCTGGAGGACCGCTCTTCCATATCCATCAATATGCGTGCCCAGGAAGGTGCCACTTTCGAGTTCATCCGCGATTTCTCCGACCGGATCGCTACACTCGCCGACTCCATCGCCCCGGAGCGTAAGTTCCTGACAAACCGTTCTTCCAGCAGCAACGCCAATATCAGCGTGATCCTGCCGGATATTAAAGAGCGTGAACGTTCGCAGATGGAGATAGCCGAGAAGCTGTCGGCAGCCGTACGTAAGGAAACGCAGGCACGCGCCTTCGTTCAGCAGCAGTCTACTTTTGGCGGACGACGCGGCGGTATGCCTGTACAGTATGTATTGCAGGCACCCAGTTTGGAAAAGCTGGCGGAAAAGCTGCCTGAATTCATGCTGAAAGTAAACGAAAGCCCTGTCTTCCAGATGGCGGATGTGAACCTGAAGTTCACCAAGCCGGAGACACGTATCGAGATCGATCGCGACAAGGCTTCTTCGCTGGGGGTCAGCACGCGCAACATCGCACAGACATTGCAGTATGCATTGAGCGGGCAGCGTATGGGTTATTTCTATATGAATGGTAAACAATATCAGATACTAGGCGAAATCAACCGCCAGCAGCGTAACACGCCGCTCGACCTGAAGTCGATCTATGTGCGCAGCGACAACGGTTCGATGATCCAGCTGGATAACCTGGTGACACTGCATGAAGACGTGGCACCGCCTCAGTTATACCGTTACAACCGTTTCGTTTCGGCAACGGTTTCCAGCGGTCTGAACAAAGGATATACCATCGGTGACGGTCTGGACGAAATGGACCGTATCGCGGCAGAGACACTGGACGGCAGTTTCCGGACAGCCCTTTCCGGTGAATCGAAAGAGTTCCGCGAAAGTTCTTCCAGCCTGATGTTTGCCATGATCCTGGCATTGCTGATGATCTACCTGGTACTTGCCGCCCAGTTCGAGAGCTTCAAGGACCCGTTGGTGGTGATGTTCACCGTGCCGCTGGCTATCGCGGGAGCTTTAATCTTTATGAGTTATTCGGGTATCACGATGAATATATTCAGTCAGATCGGTATCATCATGCTGATCGGTCTGGTAGCAAAGAACGGTATCCTGATCGTGGAGTTTGCCAACCAGCGCCAGGAGGCAGGGCTGAGTATGGCGGAAGCGATCCGTTCGGCCTCCACACAGCGCCTGCGTCCGATCCTGATGACCAGTGTGTCTACTATCCTCGGACTGGTGCCGCTGGTATATGCGACAGGCGAAGGAGCACAGGGACGTGTTGCCATGGGTATTGCCGTAGTGGGCGGTATGTTGGTATCGACATTCCTTACCCTGTTCATCGTTCCTGCCATGTATAGTTTTATTTCAACAGACAGAGCAAAAAAGATATGAAAAAGGTCTTATTCATGATACTGGCTGTTTCTGCTTCCCTGGGCGTAAAGACACAGGAGATATACAGCCTGAAGCAATGCATCGAAACCGGACTGGAGCGCAACTACTCCATCCGTATCGTACGCAACGAGCAACTGATCAGTGACAATAACGCGACACCGGGCAATGCCGGTTACCTGCCGACAGTGGATATGAGCGGCGGGTTCAGCGGCTCGATCAATAACAACCGCAACAAATTAGCCGACGGTACGACCGAGAAGCAGAACGGTGTCAATAACGAAACCGGCGACATCGGGCTGAACGTGAACTGGACGGTATTCGACGGTTTCGGTATCCAGGCGGAATATGCACGGCTGAAAGAACTTCAACGAATGGGCGAACTGAACACGCGCCTGACGATAGAGGATTTCGTAGCCACGCTCTCGGGCGAATATTACAACCTGATCCGCCAACATATCCGTTTACGTAACCTGCGTTCATCCCTCGACCTTTCCCGCGAGCGTGTCCGTATTGCGGAAGAGCGTTATCACATCGGTTCGGGCTCGCGCATGGACCTGCAGCAGGCACAGGTGGACTTCAACGCCGACAGTTCCAATGTGCTGAACCAGCTGGAGGTGGTACATACTTCCCGCATCCGCTTGAACGAGCTGATGGCACTCGATAATATAGACGAGCAGATCGCCCTGAAAGATTCGGTGATACGCCCGAACATCTTCCTCGACGAAGTGGACCTGTGGCAAAGCACGCTGGCTTCGAATGCCTCCCTGCTGATCGCCCAAAAGAACCAGACGCTAACCGAATTGGAATATAAAAAGGTGAAGAGCCGCGACTACCCGTATGTCAAGCTGAATGCGGGCTACGGTTATACCGCAAACTGGTACGAGGTGGGTGCCACCGACCTGCAGCAACGCCTGGGACTGAACTATGGCCTGACGGTAGGTCTGAACCTGTTCGACGGTCTGAACCGTCGCCGCGAACGTCGTAATGCACGTATCCAGATAGAAAACAGCCAGCTGAAGAAACAGGAGCTGGAATTGGGCCTGCGTGCCGACATGAGTAATCTGTGGATGGCTTACCAGAATAATCTGGGTCTGTGGAATCTGGAGAAAGAGAATGTCGTTGTGGCTTTGGAAAACCATCGCATCGCAATCGACCGCTATAAACTGGGTGAGTTATCCGGCATCGAGCTTCGTGAAGCCCAGATAAGCCTGCTGGAAGCCGAAGAGCGGCAGTCCATATCAGAATATTCGACAAAGCTATGCGAAATATCCCTCCTGCAACTAAGCGGTCAGATTTTGACCTATGTAGCTCCGGAACCGGAGAAAGCTAGTTTTTAAAAACACCACAATATGATAAAAATACTTCTGTTAACCGATTTTTCCAGTGGCTACAGCCGGTCGCTTCTGGAAAATGTCGTTAGATATGCAAGGGAAGTCGGTCCATGGGCCTTTTATCGAATGCCCTTGTATTTCCGGGAACTTTATGGCGACGAAGGAGTTGTGGAATGGGCGAAAAAATGGGGAGCGGACGCAATCATCGCCCAGTTCTCGGATATAGACCTATCTGTTTTAAACCAGTTAAATATACCGATCATCGTTCAAAATTACAAAGAACGAAGCTCCGGTATTTCCAATCTGACGGGTGACTATTTCGGGACAGGTGTCATCGCTGCTAATTTTTTCCTGCATAAAGGCTATAAGTCATTTGCTTACTATGGTCTGACAGATACAGTGTGGGGACGTGAACGTGGCGAAGGCTTCAAAAAGATCGTCAGCAACAAGGGGTATGAGGTTTATGAATTTAATAACCGGAAACGGGTACCCAGTGAAAAATGGAGTTTTGATGTCGAACAAGTAAGCAGATGGTTACTAAGCCTACCTAAGCCGATAGCCCTTTTTGCCTGTGACGACTATTATGCCCTACAAATCACCGAAGTCTGCAAGATGTATGATATCAGCATTCCCGAAGAAATCGCAGTGTTGGGTGTAGACAATGATAAATTATTATGTAATATCTCCGATCCTCAACTATCGTCCATTGAACTGGATATAGAAAATGGCGGTTATGAAGCAGGAAAACTACTTCATCAGTTTATAGAAAAGAAGATCATTGCACCGGTCGATATTATAATAAAACCTGTACGGATCGTCCCCCGTGCCTCTACGGAACGTTTTGCCGTATCCGACAGACATATAGAACAACTACTGCAATACATCGACAATAATTATCAGAATCCTTTATCAGTCGATGAACTGACTCAAATAATACCTTTCTCAAGACGAGTGTTGGAAAAGAAATTTAAACGAGAAACCGGAACGTCCGTATACCAATACCTTCTGGATCTCCGCATAGAGAAATTCGCCGACCTGCTGATCACTACCGACCTGCCGCTGATCGAGGCTGCAACCCGGTCAGGCTTCACTGACTACAAAAATATTTCCCGTATCTTTACCAAAGCAAAAGAAATGACTCCTCTCCAATATCGGAAACGATTCACCCCTAAAAACAAATAAAACAAAGTCGACCCTTTATGAAGAAGCGTTCGTTTTTTGAGGTTTTTATTTCGCAATCGGTACCATGTGAGCTTATTTTTTATGCTTACTTTGTGTTGTTTGAACATTAAAACAGCACTATTATGAATGCAATATCATCATCAAACAGTAGAAAAGAGGTTAAGACAATCATCACTAACGGGAAATTGATCCTTTCGAGCGGAATCCTCGATAATGGTTATATCATTATCGAAAACGGTAAAATAACCGATATAGGGCAAGGTCAACCTCCATATAACGAGGCTAGTGAAGTCATCGATGCCAAACAACAGTATGTTTCCCCCGGTTTTATCGATCTGCACACCCACGGAGCCGGAGGCGCTGACTTTATGGACGGAACAGTAGAAGCTTATCTGACTGTGGCTAACACACATGCACGTTACGGTACAACCGCTTTATTACCCACTACACTGACTTGCCCCGATGAAGAGCTTTTTCATACGTTTGAAGTCTTCCGTGAAGCACGGAAACAGAATAAAACCGGAGCAAAGTTCCTGGGTCTCCATCTGGAAGGACCTTATTTTTCTTATAACCAGCGGGGAGCACAAGATCCGGCAAACCTAAAAACTCCAACACCGGAACATTATACCAAGATATTGAATGCCACAGACGAGATTGTACGCTGGAGCATAGCTCCGGAACTGGACGGTGCTATGGAATTAGGTCAATTACTCTGTGAGAAACAAATAATTCCTTCCGTCGGGCATACAGACGCAATCTGTGAGGAAGTGATGGAAGCTCATAAATCCGGGTATTCCCTGATGACCCATCTTTATTCAGGAATGCAAACCGTTACCCGTCGTAACGCCCTCCGCTATGCAGGAGCCGTAGAAGCCGCATTCCTGATAGACGACATGGATGTCGAGATCATTGCAGACGGTATCCACCTTCCTAAAAGCCTGCTTCAACTCATTCACAAATTCAAAGGAACCGACAGGATCGCCCTGATAACTGATTCCATGCGCGGAGCAGGAATGCCTGAAGGTCAATACAAGCTGGGAAGCCTGAAAGAAGGACAAACCGTAATAGTAGAAGACGGCGTTGCCAAACTTCCTGACAGGAGTGCTTTCGCAGGCAGTGTAGCAACAGCCGACCGCCTTATCCGGACGATGGTGCAGCTTGCCGGAATCCCCTTAACGGATGCTGTAAAAATGATGACAGCCACGCCCGCCCGTATCCTGCATATGGATGACAGAATGGGTTCCCTTGAGACAGGAAAAGAGGCAGATATCCTGTTGTTCGACGATCAGATAAAGATAACACGCACTCTCATAAACGGAAATACAGTTTATCAAATTTGACGTATTTTGAGGATTCTGTTTCGGCAAGTGGGTAAAAATGAATAATTCATCTCCCTAAATTTGTCATATTGAGATTTACTAAAATTAAGCAATATGACAACAAGACGCAATTTCATAAAAAGAGCAGTAACCGGAACAGCTATGCTATCATTCGGTGGCGTGTTGCCGGAATTCAGTGCGAAAAGCTATGCGAACATAGTAGGAGCGAACGACCGGATTCAGATAGGATGTATAGGAGTGAATTCCCGTGGAGCCGCTTTGGCAAGGAATTTTGCCAAACAGGAGAACTGCATCATAAAACACATTTGCGATGTCGACTCCAGAGCTTTAAACAAATGTATTGCAGAAGTTTCCAAAATCAGCAATACAACTCCGAAAGGATATAAGGATTTACGTCTGTTGCTTGAAAAGAAAGATCTGGATGCAGTAGTGATAGCCACTCCCGACCACTGGCATGCTCCGGCAGCCTTACTGGCGATGAAGGCAGACAAGCACGTTTATCTTGAAAAACCATGTAGCCATTCACCGGAAGAAGGCGAAATACTGGTTCGTGCAGCACAAAAATACAATAAGGTAGTCCAAATGGGAAACCAGCGCCGTTCATGGCCTAATGTTGTGGAAGCTATCAACGAGATTAAAGCAGGAACCATAGGAAATGTCTTTTTCGGAAAATCATGGTACACGAACAACCGGGCACCCATCGGAACCGGGAAAAAAGCCTCCGTCCCTGACTGGCTTGACTGGGAGCTATGGCAAGGACCTGCTCCACGTACCGCTTACAAAGATAATGTCATCCATTATAACTGGCACTGGTTCTGGCAATGGGGTACCGGAGAAGCTCTGAATAACGGCACACACATGATCGATCTGTTACGGTGGGGCATGGAACTCGATTATCCGACTAACGTACAATCGACCGGAGGACGTTACTATTACCAGGATGACTGGGAAGCACCCGATACACAGGTTATCAACCTGGACTTTGGCGGAAAGAAATCAATGATATGGGAGGGGCATTCCTGTAATTCTTTCAAAATAGAGGGGAACTCAGTCGGTGCACTTTTCTACGGGGAAAAAGCCAATCTATTGATAGGAGGCGGAAACCATTATAAAATCATGGATCATAAAAACCAGGTTCTCCGCGAAGTAGAAAGTAAAATACAGACTGACCCACGTAACCGAATGGATCCGGCACAGCAACTGGATGCCATCCATATCCAGAACTTTTTTAATGCGATCAAAAAAGGAGAGCAACTTAATGCCGGGATAGAATCCGGACATATAAGCACGCTTCTCGTACAACTGGGAAACATCGCCCAACGTTCAGGAGAAAGACTGGAAACCGATCCTGAAAACGGGCATATCAAAAACAAGCTGATAGCAGATAAATACTGGTCGAGAAACTATCAGGAAGGCTGGGAAATGAAATTATAAATACAGTTTATATGTCAGAGAACAATCACACAACAGAAAAGCAAAATGTCATAATCGGAATCGCCATCATCGGTGTCGTATTCTTTATTATCGGCTTTGTATCATGGGTCAATTCTATATTGATTCCTTATTTCAGGATAGCTTGTGAATTAACGAACTACCAATCGTATTTTGTTACGTTCGCCTTCTATATAGCCTATCTGGTCATGTCGGTCCCAGTAGCCTATTTACTGAAAAAAACCGGTTATAAAAAAGGAATGATGTACGGATTCTTCTGCCTGGCAGCAGGCGCATTGCTTTTTATTCCGGCAGCATTGAACAGGACTTACTGGATTTTTCTAACCGGTCTGTTTACTATGGGAACCGGATTGTCGGTCCTTCAGGCGGCAGCCAATCCTTATATCACTATTATAGGTCCCATTGAAACAGCTGCCCGTCGTATCAGCATAATGGGGGTATGTAACAAATTCGCCGGTATAGTCTCTCCTATCATATTTGCAGCAGTCGTACTAGGCAAAAGCCAGGATATCCTGGAATCCGTAGAATCAGGACTGTTGAGCGGGATAGCCAAGGAGGCAGCCCTCAATGAACTGATACGTGGAGTCATACTTCCCTACAGCATACTCAGTCTCTTACTCCTGTTTATCGGTCTATTCATCTATAAATCGAAACTACCCGATATCAACCCGGAAGAAGAGAATGAAGAGTTGGCGACCGCCAACTGCAATAAGACCTCTGTTTTCCAGTTTCCTTATCTGATACTTGGAGTATTGGCATTATTCCTACATGTCGGAACACAAGTCGTAGCCATAGATACGATCATCAGCTATGCAGGTTCCATGGGAGTCGGCCTGCTGGATGCCAAGTTCTTCCCATCCTACACACTCGGAGCAACTATATTGGGTTACCTGTTGGGAATAGTTTTGATCCCCAGATATATTTCACAAAAAAATGCATTGATAGTCTGTACAGTATTAGGATTGCTCCTCTCTTTTGGAGTTATTTTCGCTCATACGAACATTTCCTTGTTAGGTCATAATGCTGGTTTATCCATTTGGTTCCTGGCTTCCCTGGGACTCCCCAACTCACTGATTTATGCAGGTATATGGCCTCATGCTATACGTAATCTGGGACGTTTCACCAAAATAGGTTCATCCATGTTGGTCATGGCCCTCTGCGGGAATGCGATCCTTCCGCTTGTCTATGGCAAACTGGCAGATACAACATCCCTGCAAACCGGCTACTGGGTATTAATACCTTGCTATATATATCTGATCTGGTACGCCGTCTTCGGATACCGCATTATGAACTGGTCATTAAAGAAATAAATAAAAACAAAAGTAAAATGATACACTTTAAAAACAACAAGCTTACTGTACAGGTATTCACTGACAGGCAATCTATGGGAACGAACGCTGCATCGGATGTCGCACAAACGATCCGTGAGTTATTACGAAACAAAGACGAAATCAATATGATCTTTGCAGCCGCTCCTTCCCAAAATGATTTCCTGGCAGAACTTATTGCCGACAGCACGATCGAATGGAACCGGATCAATGCCTTTCATATGGATGAATATATCGGCTTAGAGCCGGATGCCCCGCAAGGATTCGGAAATTTCCTGGGAGAACATATATTCAGAAAAGTTGACTTCAAACAGGTCTACTACATACAAATGACAAAAGACCATTTCGAACAGGAATGCGAGCGCTATACCCGGTTACTTTCCGAAAGAACAATCGATATTATCTGCATGGGAATAGGCGAGAACGGACATATCGCTTTCAACGATCCCCATGTAGCCGATTTCAACGACAAAGCCTGGATGAAAGTGGTCGACCTTGCTCCTCAATGCAGGCTACAACAAGTGCACGACGGCTGTTTTCCATCACTTAACGAAGTTCCTCATCAGGCATTCACGCTCACCATCCCTGTCCTGATGTCGGCTACATATACTTTTTGCATAGTCCCGGCTACAACAAAGGCACAGGCTATCTACAACACACTGTACGCTCCGATAAGTGAAAAATATCCATCTACGATTTTACGCAATAAAGAAAATGCCCGGCTATATCTGGATATGGACAGCGCATCCCTTTTACCAGAGAAATACAGGATAATAAATAATAACTCCTAAAAGATAATCCTATGAAACGAAATGTACTATTACTACTTGTTTTCCAATTGCTCACAGCTTTCGGACTCCAGGCACAGGAGACTATCAGGCTGGGCATTATCGGGTTAGACACCTCCCACTCCGAGGCTTTTATTAAGTTGATCAACGGAGAGAACCAGGCACCCGATTACGTCGGTTTTAAGATAGTAGCCGCTTATCCCTACGGATCGCAAACGATCGAATCCAGCTACAACCGCATACCTAAATATACGGAGACAGCTAAAAGTCATGGAATACAAATAACCTCATCCATAGCAGAACTACTAAAACAGGTAGACTGTGTCTTACTGGAAACAAACGACGGGACCTTACATCCCGAACAGGCAACAGAAGTCATAAAAAGCGGTAAATCGTTGTTCATAGACAAGCCTGTAGCCGCCCGTCTTTCCGATGTTCTGGCAATCTACAAACTGGCGGAAGAAAAACAAGTGCCCATATTCTCCTCTTCGGCACTACGTTTCTCTCCACGAAATTCAGAACTGAGAAACGGAAACGGCCCGGAAGGAAAGGTTGTCGGAGCAGACTGCTATTCACCCTGTACAAACGAACCTTCACATGCGGGATTCTTTTGGTACGGGATCCATGGAGTAGAAATATTATACACCCTGATGGGAGCAGGATGCCAATCCGTCACATGTACTTCCAATGAAGGTTCCGATGTCGCTGTAGGTGTTTGGGAAGATGGTCGCATAGGGACTTTTCGAGGACTAAGGAACAGTTCTCATTCCTATGGCGGTACGGTCATTTGTGAAAAGAAAGTTGTTCCTGCCGGAGGATACGAAGGGTATGAAGGACTATTAAAATCGATCCTCACATTTTTCCGGACAGGCAAAGCCCCCGTCAGCCCGTCAGAAACGATAGAGATATACACATTCATGGAAACAGCCAATGAAAGTATACGGCAAGGCGGCAAACCGGTAAATACAAAAGATATTTATAATAAAGCATTATCCCTGGTGAAAAATTAGGAAGTTTATTAATCTTAAAAGTACGATGGTATGAAAAAAATCAACAATGGAAAAAGACTGGCATTCGATCTATTACTTATGGCCTTCCTGCTTATGACCATAGTACCAGTTTTTGCAGCAGAGACAAATAACATTCCTTCTGCCACTCAACAAAAACAAGCAGTCACAGGTATCGTCACCGACAACAAAGGAGAAGTGATACCCGGTGTAAATGTAATGGAAAAAGGGACTACCAACGGAGTTATAACGGACGTTAACGGTCATTACACCATAACCGTTACAAATGAAAATGCAGTATTGGCATTCTCCTTTATCGGGTACGTAACGAAGGAAGTCCCTGTAAAAAGGCAAAAGACACTCAACATCAGCCTGGCAGAAGAGATCCTGAATCTGGAAGAGGTTGTCGTGGTTGGATACGGTGTACAAAAGAAAAGAGACCTGACAGGTGCCGTGACCCAGGTAAAAGCGACTTCACTGGAAAAAGAACGTCCCGCTACCGTTCAGGATATCCTTAGGGCAAACGTTGCCGGCTTGAATATCGGACTCGATAACTCAGCGAAAGGCGGCGGTAGCATGGAGATTCGCGGAAAACGTTCGATCAAAGCCAGCAACGAACCCTTATTGGTGGTAGACGGTATTATTTACTACGGAAGCCTCGATGAAATCAATCCGAACGATATCGCCCAAATCGACGTATTGAAAGATGCCAGCTCGGCAGCCGTTTATGGTGCCAAATCTGCAGCCGGAGTCGTGCTGATCACAACGAAAAAAGGATCGGCTGAAAAACCTACCGTCCAATTCAATGCCAGCGTCGGCATCTCCACCCTCGCGAAGAAGATGGATGTTTACAACCCACAGGAATACCTTGCATGGCGTGAAGATGTGCAGGAAAGTATCTTCGAAGATCATAAACCGGGAGAATTTTCAGACCCCAACAACCTTCCGGCAGGTGTAACCCTGGAAGACTGGATCTCCTATCGTCCCACTACCGGCAACTACACCTATGACTGGCTCGTCCGCCTGGGACTGTTCGAACCGGAGCTTGACAACTATTTTGCCGGAAGAACATTCGACTGGTATGATGAAACATATCAGAAAGCATTCCGACAAGATTATAATGTCAACATTTCAGGAAAGAAAGATAAAGTCAGTTATTACTGGTCATTGGGTTACCTGAACAATGAAGGTATTGTTATCGGTGATAAATACAAATCTTATAGAAGCCGGCTGAAACTGGACTTCGATGTAACCTCTTGGCTGTCAGCCGGTGTCAATGTACAATATTCTTATCGCGACCAGGGAGCTATCCCACGCAGTGTGAACCAGATATGGGCAAATACTCCCTATTCCACTCCGACAGATCTGGACGGTAACCCGATGCTGTATCCGACAGGTATAGACAATGCCAGTTCCATTAACTCGGCTTATAACGATTCATTCATAGACCGTTCGGCGATACGCAATTCCTTCACCGGAAGCATGTATGCCAAAATAAAACTGCCGTTCGGTATTTCTTATCAGGTAAATTTCTCTCCCCGCCTGTTACTGTACAACTACAGGAACCACCGCTCTTCACAACATCCTGTATGGAAATCATTCGGCGGAGATGCGGAGCGAAGAAGTGAAATGTCCTACAACTGGCAGGTGGATAACCTGATCCGTTGGGAACATACATTTGCCCAAAAACACCAGGTAGAAGTGACCTTGTTACAGAATGCTGAAGAAAACCAATCCTGGCAGGAAATACAGACTACTCAGCAATTTGCCCCCAGCGACATACTGGGTTATCACAGAATGCAGGCAGGTACGGTACCGGCAATCTCCAGCAACGACACCAGAAATACCGGCGATGCCCTGATGGGACGCTTGTTCTACTCGTTCGACAAAAAATATATGCTTACAGCATCCGTCAGACGGGACGGTTATTCGGCATTCGGCGTATCCAATCCGCATGCGACTTTTCCTTCTGTTGCTCTCGGATGGGTATTTTCAGAAGAACCGTTCTTCAAATTCCCCGCAATGGACTTCGGTAAACTGCGTGTATCCTGGGGACAAAACGGAAACAGGGATATCGGTATGTACGCAGCTTTAGCTGAAATGAAAACGGACCAGTACATTTATCAGACCCTGAATGGTAATATAGACCTCTCCAACTCCGTATACGTAAGCACAATGGCAAACAAAGACCTGAAATGGGAAACAACCAGTTCCTTTAACTTCGGTCTTGATTTCGGATTCCTCGACAGCCGCATTTCCGGTAATATCGACGTGTACAAAATGGTTACTTCCGACCTGTTGATCAACCGCAGCCTCACGGAAACAATCGGTTTCGGTGAAGTTATGGCCAACCTGGGCGAAGTTCAGAATACAGGTTTTGAACTTTCCCTGAGGACCTTGAATATCGATGCAAAGAACTTCCAGTGGAATACCACATTTAATTTCTCTTTAAACCGTAACAAAGTAAACCATCTGTACGGCGATTATGAAAATGTACTTGACGACAACGGAAATGTCATCGGACGGAAAGAGATGGACGATATCAAGAACGAATGGTTCATCGGAAAGGATATCAGTTCCATCTGGACATACAACGTTATCGGTGTATGGCAGGAAAATGAAGCCGAACAGGCTGCTGAATATGGTCTTCGACCAGGAGATATGAAGATCAAGGATGTGGACGGCAATAAAATCTATGATAACAACGATAAGGAGTTTATCGGATACAAAACACCGCGTTTCCGCTGGACCCTTCGCAACGAATTCACCTTGTTTAAAAACTGGAACCTGTCCTTTATGCTTTATTCTTATTGGGGACATAAAGCGCCTTACCAGCGTGCAAAGCATTTCGAAGCCGGTACACTGACAAAGACCAACTATTTCAAGATCCCTTACTGGACTGCGGAAAATCCGACCAACGAGTATGCCCGCTTATATTCGGATGACAAGAATATCGGAGCGAACTTCTATCGTTCCCTGTCATTCATCCGGCTGGATAATATATCCATAGGCTATACCGTACCTAAATCATTCCTGAACAAATTCAAAATAGAGGGAATGAACATCTACGGAACGATCAAGAATGTAGGTTGCTGGGCTCCGGACTGGGAATATTATGACCCGGAAGCATACAACGCCGACAGCCCCAATACCGTAAGCAGTACCAATCGCACCTATACACTGGGTGTCAATGTAACATTCTAATGTCTAACTAAATAATACTATTCAGTCATGAAAAAAATAATATATGCTATCCTGACAACAATGCTCCTGGCAACAGGTTGTAGCGAATCCTGGTTAGATCCGGATCCATTGTCTTTCTACTCTCCGGGAAATACCTTGATCGATAAAGAAGGAATGTTGAGTTCCGTTACGGCATGCGACCGTTTACTGCGGGAAGAGTTCGTAGGACAACATTCTCCCATACTGACCGCTATGATCTTTTCAGAGCAATGCGTTTTGGGAACGACTGATATCTCCGGTCCCGCCCAGAACCTGAATGAAAAGATCCTGCCGACAGCAAATAATAACTGGGACCAGACAAACCGTATGTACTGGTACTGGACCAACGATTATCTCGGCATACGTTACGCCAATACCGTAATAACCCGAATAGACGATGCGACATACGAATCCGAAAGCGAACGAAACAATATCCTGGGTATGGCATTATGGCACAGAGCCTTCCGCTACTACCAGCTTTGTATGTTATTCAATGATATTCCCGCCATCTTCACAGAGGTGGAAACTCCCGTTACCAACTTATGTTCGGTGGAACGCGATGGTATCCTGAAGAAGATCAAATCGGATATGGAATTTGCAGTTCAATGGGTTGCGGAAGATAATAGCAGAGGACGCATCTCCAAAGGAGCCTGCTATCATCTGCTAGCCAAAATCTGCCTGACCCTCGGAGATTTTGATGAAGCCATAAAAGCAACCAATGCCGTTATCGACGGAGGACGTTACAGTTTAATGACTAATCGTTTCGGCGTTGACGTTACTGACAACACCAAAAATGTACTTTGGGATTTGCACCGCCCGCTGAATAAAAACAGCACGGAAAACAAAGAAGTCCTACTGGCAACACTGGACCGATATGAATACCAGACAGCAAAATCATCCCAAAAGACACTGGCTATGCGTAACTTTCTCCCGTTTTGGGCCAACACGACCAATCGTATCCAAACTCCCGACGGCAAACCGGGTATGTCCGACAAACGCCTGAAAGAGCCGGAACTGGATTATAATGGTATTTACGGACGAGGCATCGGACGTTGCCGCCTGACATGGTACAGCTCCAATGCCGTCTGGGACGACAGCAACGACCTGCGCCATACCCCCGGAAACTGGATGAAAATGACAGATCTTGTCTATAACAATCCGGACCTGAAAGGTACACCGTACTACCATCAGCCAATACGCTTGTGGAGCGACGACGGACAATTATTATGTATCGACACCTTGAGGAACTGGGGAGAATGGGCACATTATAAACTCTACATCGAAGAACCCGATGCCGCCACAGCAGCCCAGTACAACGGCGGCTATTCGGATATGTATGTCATGCGCCTGGCAGAGACTTATTTATTGCGTGCCGAAGCCTACCTCTGGAAAGACGATCCGGCTTCAGCAGCGCGTGACATCAATATCGTTCGTGCCCGTGCCGGTGCAGCACCGCTAAATCCGGGAGAAGTAAATATGGAAACCTTACTGGACGAACGCACACGTGAACTTTTATATGAGGAAAACAGGAAAATAGAACTGACCCGTATTGCACTGTTGTATGCAAGAACCGGCAAATCAGATTACAAAGGTCGGAGCTATAGTATGTCTACATTGTCACAAAATAACTATTTTTACGACCGGATCATGGACAGAGGTAATTTCTACAATAAAGGAGTGAAGGCACTGAACGGCGCTGAATTTAAAATGAGCCCTTATCATATCTGGTGGCCGGTACCACAGAATGATATCGACGGAAACTCATCCGGACGTATCAACCAGAATCCCGGATATACAGGTGCCGAACTAAACATAACTCCATTGGCAGAAGTTCCCGAATCCGGTTTATCTACCATGTAAACACATGACTAACAAATAAATATAAATATGAAAAATACATTCATTAAGTCTATACGCAGCTTGAAGACCATAGGTATACTCTTCCTGGCATTCTTCCTGCTATGTCCGTCTGTTTATTCATCGCCTTTGGCGATGAATAAACATGATTTTGCCATCAAAGGATTTCACATCGACCTCCGTTGCGAGGTAATGACAATGCCCGCCCTCAAGAACTTCGCGAAGGAACTGGCTGAATTCGGAATCAATACGATCATTATGGAATGGGAAGGTTCTTATCCTTATGATAAGCATGCCACCATCTCCAACAAATATGCCTATTCCCGCGAAGAGGTCCGGTCATTCGTCTCTTATTGTTCAACGCTCGGCATCGACGTCATTCCCTTACAGAACTGCTTCGGACATGCCGAATACATTCTCCGCCACGACCGGTATGCTCATTTGAAAGAGGACAGGAAAGAAGTTTCCCAGGTTTGTCCCATGAAGATAGACGAATGCAAAGAAGTATTCACGGAAGTCTTCAAAGAAATGGCAGAGCTGCATCCCTCCCGTTATTTCCATATCGGAGGAGATGAGACTTATCTACTGGGCAGTTGTAAAGCCTGTGCAGAGAAAGTCCGGAAAGAAGGTAAATCGAAATTATTCGTCGATTACGTGAAAGCCATGTGCGAGATCGTTGAATCGATGGGTAAGCAACCCGTCTTATGGGCGGATATTATCCTGAAATATCCGGAAGCATTGCATGAATTGCCTAAAGACATCATCTATGTGGACTGGAATTATGGATGGGATCGCGACCATTTCGGAAATATGGATAACCTGTTCAATGCCGGAGTCACCTTTTGGGGAGCACCTTCCATACGCAGCCACCCCGACAACATCTATCTGACCCAGTGGGAAAAGCATTTCAATAACCAAAAGACATTCATTCCTTACGCCCGTAAAGCCGGTTATCAGGGAGTGGTTATGACATCCTGGTCCACATCGGGCACTTACGGATTCAGCTACGACACCAATTGGGAAGTCATCGGGATGTTTCCTGTCAGATATGTATATCCGCTTTCGGGCTTCCGCATATTAGTTGCCGCCTATGGAGAGTCTCTCAAAAATGAAGAACCGATCGACCCGCAAGCCTTCGTCGTGAAATATGGACAGGAACGTTTTGGCTTCACTCCGGAAGAAAGTAAACGAATGTGGCAGATATTAAAAAGTCCGCAGGAAACGATCGTCAGAGGAAAAGACCCGAAAGGTACATCCGTGAAAGAGGTAAAAGCAGAAGCCATCGCCCTACAAAAACAACTGGCTTCCCTAAAACCGAAGAATAACATACCAGAGTTTGAACATCTGCGCTTAATGTTCGACCTGCGCGTACAATACCTGACATTCAAAGAGATAGAAAACAGATACGAATCCAGCCGGTTTGAACGGAACCAGGCGGAAACATTTATCAAAGAGCTCGAACCTCTTATCATCGAGGCCCGAAAACTGGATAAACGTTTCCTTACCCTGAACAAAGGCTTTCTCCATGATGAAGAAATTGCCGAGATAAACCGTACACGCAACGATAAACTGAACACGATGTACGAGACGCTGATTAAAATGACCCATTAAATCCTTTCTTATGGAACCAGAAGAGAAACTGACCAGACGCAACTTTTTATCCGGCGTAGCCACTATCGGTTTAAGTAGTACGCTCGGTTCCGGTCTGCTATTTACCTCTTGCTCAGAAAAGGGGAAGCAGGTGCCGTTACACCCTGTCGAAGAACTCTATATACCCGAACTACCGGACAAAGCGATCGACGGGAAACCAATCAAGGCAGCTTTGATCGGATGCGGCGGAAGAGGCATAGGAGCAGCTTTCAACTTTCTCGATGCAGGAAACGACCTGTATATCGTTGCACTGGCCGATCTCTTTCCGGATAAACTGGAAGCCGGGAGACAACGGCTGAAGGATGGGAAAAACGTCCGTATCCCGGATGAGATGTGCTTTACCGGTTTCGATGCCTATCGAAAAGTGTGTGAACTACCGATAGATCTTGTGCTGATCGCATCCCCCAACTGCTTCCATCCCGGGCACATGAAATATGCGATTGAAAAGGGAAAACACGTATTCGTTGAAAAACCGGCAGCCATCGATCCGGCAGGTTACCGTACGTTCGTAGCCGCGGCAAGACAAGCGGTGAATACAGGTATCAACATCCTGCCCGGTACGCAATACCATTTCGACCGGCCGTTTGTCGCCTCTTACCAAAAGGTACAGGAAGGACTTATCGGTTCTATTATATCGGGATACGCCTATTATCATACAGGACGTGACCAATATATCGTTCGCCGTCCGGAATGGACCGATATGGAATATATGATCCGCGGACATTTCAACTGGAACTGGGTGAACGGCGACCAAATCAGCAATATGCTGGTCCACTGGATAGATGTTTTCAACTGGTTCACGCAACTCAAACCGGTTAATGTCATTGCCTATGGTTCCAGGATTCGTAAGAATATAGGCAATGTATACGACAATTTCAGCATGCACTTCGAATATGAGAACGGAGTAATGCTGGAAGGAATGGTCCGGAGGATAGACGGCTGTGACAATGGTGCCGGAATCGTCATTCAAGGGGAAAAAGGCTCGTGGCACAGCAGCGACTTCTCCATCCGTAACAGGAAAGGGGAAACAATCTGGCAATACGATGCAGAAGCAGCCAAGTCGAAATTCAAAGTACACGACATGTATACGCTTGAACACATCATGCTGGTCGATCATATCCGGAAAGGGACAGTACTGAATATAGCCGAAACGGCTGCCACATCTGCCTTAACCGCCGTCATGGCACGGGAATCGGCCTATACGGGAAAAAGATACACATGGCAGCAAATCTCATCGTCTCCTCTGAACATGTTACCGGAACAAATGGCATTGATCAATGTAGACTTGAAGCAATTCGGCGTAGTTCTCCCCGGTACTGCCTTTATTGCGGATGACTAACAGGGTATCACGGTATGGAATACCGGACATCCTGTTGTCTGGTTGCCGGTGAAAGTTGTTGCCGACAGTGTCGGCAACAGATTACTTGCCTTAAAAAACAAGCAAACAATTAGTGTACCCCAGTCTCCCCGTCTTTACTCAGCACGATATTCCTTGCTACATACGATTCGTTTCCTGCCGCATCCGTACAATACACCATGAAATGATTTTTGCTTCCGGCATGAATCTGTAGATGCTAATTATTGCCAATAAATAAGAATATCTTACTTTTGTGTGACAAATACAAAAAGAGAAATGCAGATCATACCCAAAGCTAATACCTTACGAAAAAGTGTACTTTTATACCGGGGCATACGTTACCGCCGCGGTTACGGAGTGCACTCGCCTTTCGTCTTCAACCTAATAACAAAGGTGATAGAAGAACGTTGCTCCTATTATAGCTTTTACGATATAGAACTGATCCGAAAGCAGCTGCTTTTCCGCGACGATAGCATAACCTATCCGGACAGACAACAGAAAGGGAAGCTCCGTCGCCGTACGATCGGGGAGATTGTGGAACGCGAGGCGATCAAGCCCAAGCACGGTGCCTTGCTTTTCCGCCTGACGAACTATTTCAAGTCGCAAAACATCCTTCAGCTGGGGCCGTCGATGGGGTTGTCCACCCTCTATCTGACCTCCTATGCCCCCGGATTGAAATGCATCGCCCTTGAAAACATCCCGGAGTTCGCGTCCATCGCCCGGATCGCCTTCGAAAAGGCGGCACATAACCCGATCGACCTGCGCACGGGAAACTATAAAGAGCTGCTTCCCCGCGCACTCGAAGACATGGGGAAAGTCGATTTTGTATTTTTTAATACAATCTATGAACAACAGAACAACGTTTGGTTGTTTAATGAATGTACAAAGCATATCCATAACGATACGATCTTTGTTTTTGAAGGAATCAAGACAAGCCGTAAGATGAGGGAGTTCTGGAAAGAGGTATGCGCCCATCCCGAGGTGACGGTTACGGTCGACCTCTACTCGATGGGGATCGTCTTCTTTAACAGAAAGCTGCACAAGCGTGACTATATAGTCTACTTCTGACGGTAGAGAACAGATAGATGAGTGTTGATAATTAAAAAAAGAAGTATATGAAAAAAAGCCTTATTTATACCGGTGGCGGCGACAAGGGAAAAACATCCCTCGTGGGAGGCCAGCGGGTATCGAAAGCGCACCAGCGCATCGAGAGTTACGGAACGATCGACGAACTGAATTCATTCATCGGCCTGCTTGTCACGTCACTGGATGACCAGGCGGACATCGATTTCCTCTCTTTTATACAGCATAAACTGTTCACCATCGGCTCTTACCTGGCTACCGACCAGGAGACAACCGAACTGAAAATAGAAAGCAAGGTCACTCCCGAAAGCATTGCACACATCGAACGTGAAATCGACCGGCTGGACAGCGAACTGCCCCCGATGAAAAATTTCATCCTGCCCGGCGGTACCCGTTCCGCTTCGCTGGCACATGTCTGCCGTACCGTCTGCCGCCGCGCAGAACGTCAGATATACCGCCTCGCCGAAACAAATCCGGTGGAAGAGCCTGTACTTATTTTTGTAAACAGACTCTCTGATTATCTGTTTGTTTTGGCCCGCAAGGAATGTATAAAGAATAATGGCAAAGAAATTATTTGGGATTATACTTGCAACTAAGAAATATTGTTTTATTTTTGCGGAAAATTTGAGAACCTGACTGCCCTCGGGTGGTTGTTAATACTAGATGACTATGTATTGGACATTAGAGTTAGCTTCGAAGCTGGAAGACGCGCCCTGGCCTGCAACCAAGGATGAATTGATTGACTATGCACAACGTTCTGGTGCGCCGTTAGAAGTAATTGAGAATTTGCAGGAAATGGAAGATGAAGGTGAGATTTACGAATGCATGGAAGATATCTGGCCTGACTATCCAAGTAAAGAAGACTTCTTCTTCAACGAAGAGGAATATTGATGTGCTTTAACACAAAGTATTGAAATATAGGCGAGGTAGTGGGCTTGCGAAGTCCCCTGCCTCGTTTGTTTTTTTGCGGGAAATACAATTTATGTACTTTTGCCGCGTTATTGTAGGGGTGAAACTTCTTTCACCTTGTTAGTTATAGTTTAGATGAAGAGAGTCTTCCTGTTTATTATCGCATTGATTACCTGCACGATGAACGTGCGGGCCCAGGACGATGTGCAGTTAAGCCAGTACTTCCTGGGGTTGGGATATTACAACCCCGCCTATGCAGGAACGACGGGAGACCTGAACATGCTCGGCCTCTTCCGCCAGCAATGGATCGGCATGCCCCATGCGGGTACGTCTTTCTTTGTGATCGCCGATATGCCCCTGAAACTGGGCAGCACCAACCACGGTATCGGACTGGTGGTCAACTCGGAAAGCATCGGATTGTTCCAGAACACCAAAGTAGCCTTCCAGTATGCCTATAAACAGAAATTATTCGGCGGTACGCTAAGTGTCGGTCTGCAGGGAGGTATTTTCAATAAGAGCTTCGACGGGACAAAAGTATATATTCCCGAAAGCGACTACCACCAGCAGGAGGACCCCTCCATTCCGCGCACCTCCGTACAGGCAATGGCTCTCGATGTGAATGCCGGTATTTACTATACCCACAAGCATTTCTACCTCGGGTTTGCGGCAACCCATATCACCGCCCCGGAAATGCAATTCGAAGAAAATGCTTATACTTTTCTTTCTACAGGATTAAATTTGACAGGCGGATACAATATTCAGCTCAGGAACCCGTTGTATGAATTACAGCCTTCTGTTTTCTTGAAGACAGACATGCAAAGCTTCCAGGCGGATATCACCGCACGGATGGTATATAATAAAATGTTTAACGGAGGTCTTTCCTGGCGTATAAACGAGTCGGTAGTAGTATTATTGGGAGCCACATTCGGTCGATTTCAGGTTGGATATGCTTACGATTTCCCTACCACCGCCATGCTGAAAGGGAGTTCCGGTAGCCACGAGGTGTTGGTGCGCTACCAGTTGAAGTTGAAGAAGACGAAAACAGGAAAGAACAGACATAAAAGTGTACGTATATTATAGTATATGAAAAAAGTATTATTAGTACTTATGGCAGTAGCCTTGCTTACCTCATGTGGTAAATCCCTTTCCGGAGCGGGAGGAGAAGTTACCGGGGTACGGTCAGTGGCTTTTAATGAACCCTCGCCTTATGGCATGGTTCTGATCAAAAGAGGTTCGTTCGAAATGGGACCGGCAGACAAAGACTCCTTGTGGGGAATCAATCCTGAAACAAAAGGTGTTTCGTTTGACGCTTTCTGGATGGACGAAACGGAAATAACCAATGCCAAATACCGTCAGTTTGTCTACTGGGTGCGCGACTCTATCATCCGCGAACGCCTGGCTGACCCGGCTTATGGTGGCAACGACCTGTTCAAAATCACCGAAGACCGGTATGGCGAACCTGTCACTCCGCATCTGGACTGGAGCCGTCCGATCCCCTGGAAACGGGCGAACGAGGATGAGCTGCGTGCCATCGAGAGCGTTTACTACGTACACCCGATCACCGGCGAAAAGCGCTTGGACGAAAAGCAGATGGTCTACAAATACGAATGGTATGACTACACCGGTGCCGCTCTCCGCAAGAACCGCCTGGACCCGAGCGAACGCGTCCGCAACACAGATATCCAGGTAAATCCGAATGAGGTGATTACGATCTCGAAGGATACTGCCTATATCGACGATGACGGCAATATCATCAACGAAACCCTGACCCGCCCGCTGAGCGGTCCGTGGGATTTCCTTCACACCCGTATCGTAAACATTTACCCGGATGAAACCTGCTGGGTGAACGACTTCAATAACGCTTACAACGAGCCATACATGCGTATGTACTTCCAGCACCCGGGATATGACGATTATCCAGTCGTAGGTGTCTCCTGGGAACAGGCTACCGCCTTCTGCGTATGGCGTACCGATATGTTCAAGCAATCGCTGAACTTCCCTGCCGGACAGGCGATCGAGCCGTTCCGCCTGCCGACGGAAGGCGAATGGGAATATGCAGCCCGTGCCGGAAAAAACGAGAACAAATACCCGTGGTCGACCGACGAACTGCAGAATGCCAAAGGTTGCTTCATGGCAAACTTCAAGCCCGGAAAAGGGAATTATACGGAAGACGGCCATCTGATCCCGTCGCGCGTAGGCTCTTTTGCCCCGAACCAGTTCGGTTTATATGACATGGCAGGTAACGTGGCAGAATGGACTTCTACCATGTACTCCGAATCAGGACCGAGCCAGATGAGCGACATGAACCCGGATCTCCGCTACAACGCAGCGAAAGAAGACCCGTATGCGATGAAGAAGAAAGTCGTACGCGGCGGTTCATGGAAAGACGTGGCACAATTCATCCGTTCGGATATGCGCACATTCGAATACCAAAACGAGACCCGTTCATACATCGGCTTCCGTTGCGCACGTACACAGATCGGTTTCTCCCGCTCAAAAGGAAAAAAATAAATTAAGAAACATACAACATTATGGGAAAATATAGAAGATATAAAAACAGAATCGAAATGTTCCTTTCCAGCGACATGGGAAAGAGAGTACTGAACTTCTGTTACAGCTGGGGAGCATCTATCGTAATCATAGGTGCCATGTTCAAGTTGCTGCACCTGCCGTATGGTAATCAGATCCTGTTCATCGCCATGACGGTGGAAGCGCTGGTGTTCTTTATCTCTGCATTCGAACATCCTTCAAACGAATATCACTGGGAAGAAGTATTCCCCGTCCTGAAATCGAAGAACCCGATGGACCGTCCGGACTTTGCCGGAACAGGCATGTCCAACCTGATCAACTCGCCCGAGAACATCGAAGACGACAATGCGGGCGGAGGCATTAAGATAAATGTCGGTGCGGCCAAGAAAGCGGGTATCACAGGCGACTTGGGCGGAGCGTCCGTACTGGGCAACCTCGATGTCAGCGAAGAAGATACAAAGAACCTGAGTGAAAGCATCAAGAAACTGAGCGGTGCCGCCGAACAGATCTCCAAAATGGCAGAGCTGACCGAAGCAACCCAAAAGTATCTGGAACAGCTGTCAGGCATGTCCGAAAACATGGAACGTTTCAGCCATGTCACCAACTCGCTGACCAACGTTTCCGACACACTGCTTAACTCTTATAAGAGCATTACAGACAATTCAGACGGCATCAACCAGAACTCACGTGGCTACGTGCAGCAGATGGAAATGCTGAACCGCAACATCTCCGGCCTGAATACGATCTACGAAATACAGTTGAAGAGCATCAGCTCACAAATCGAATCGATCGAACACATCAACGGCGGCCTGAATCGCATCCGCGAGATGTACGACGGCTCGGTTACCGACAGCTCGGTCTTCCGCAACGAAACGGAAAAGATGACCCGCCAGCTTGCCGAACTCAACCAGGTATACAGCCGTTTGCTGCAGGCAATGACGGTCAATATGGGTGCAGCCCCTGCTTACCAGCAACCGGCTCCGCAACCCCAGCAACCGCAGCCTAATTACCAGCAGCAGACAGCCTATCAGCAGCCGTACCAACAACCGTACGGATATCAGCAGCAGGCTCCGTATACAAATAACCCAGGCCAGCAACAAGCCGGTAGATAACAAACAAACGAAACAAAAGAAAGATGTCTGGAATAGCTAATAATCCCAACTCGCCCCGTCAGAAGATGATCAACCTGATGTACCTGGTGTTCATCGCGATGATGGCACTGAATGTGTCGTCGGAGGTACTCGACGGTTTCGAGCTCGTGGAAGACAGTTTGCGCACTTCTATCGACAACTCTACGCATCGTAACGATATCGTGGCCGGCGAACTGGATACCTACTACCAGTCCAACCCTGAAAAGGTGAAGGAATGGTACGACAAAGGTAAACAGGTGAAGCATGCCTCCGACAGCCTGTACAACTACGTGCAGAACCTGAAAGAACGTATCGCAGAGATTGCCGACGGGAAAGATGCCGACGTAAATAAGATCGAACATAAAGACGACCTCGAAGCCGCTTCACGCATCATGCTCGGTCCGGTTACCGGTGAAGGCAAAAAGCTGCGCGAAGCCATCGACGCTTACCGTACGATGATGGGCGAAATGGTACAGGACAGTGCCAAGACCCGCATCCTGGAAGCCAGCCTGAGCACGACTCCCCCTCACAAGGCAGGTATCAATACCCGTACTTGGGAAGAGGCGTTGTTTGAAAATATGCCGGTCGCAGCTGCTGTGACCCTGCTTACCAAATTGCAGAGCGACATCCGCTATGCAGAAGGCGAAGTGTTGAACAACCTGCTGAACAGCGTCGATATAGGCGACTACCGCGTGAACCAGATGACGGCTCAGGTGATCCCCGAAAGCCAGATCGTTATGCGCGGAGGACAGTACAAGGCGAACATCGTCCTGTCTGCCGTCGATTCAACGAAGCGTCCGACCGTATTTGTCAACGGTAAAGAATTACCGGAAGACAGCCGCGGACAGTTCACCGCCATTGCCGGTGCCCCGGGTACCTACCCGATCAAGGGGTATATCGAGATGCCGAACAACGACGGAAGCATCATGCGTCAGAACTTCGAAAGCGAATACTTCGTCACGGAACCGAGTGCTACCGTAGCCCCGCTTCTGATGAATGTATTATATGCCGGTATTGCCAACGACATGCGTATCGCCGTACCGGGCGTACCGAGCGGAAACATCACCGCCAGCATGACCAACGGAACCCTGACCCGCAAAGGCGACATATGGGAAGCCCGCCCGTCGAAAGTGGGAACCGATGCCGTCATATCGGTAAGTGCCCGCATGGCAGACGGCCGCAACGTGGAAATGGCAAAGAATACGTTCCGCGTACGTGCCCTCCCCGATCCGATGCCGTATATCGAATATAAAGACCAAAATGGCAATGTGCGTAAATTCCGTGGCGGAAACATGACCAAGCGGAACCTGATCGAGACGGAAGTCCTGCAGGCTGCCATCGACGACGATATATTGAATATCAAATTCGACGTATTGCGTTTCGAACTGATCTTCTTCGATTCCATGGGAAATGCAATACCTGAAGTATCACAGGGACCTCGTTTCTCTGACGGACAGAAAGACCGTATCCGCCGCCTGACAAGAGGCAAACGCTTCTACATCCGCGGCGTGGTAGCCAAAGGTCCTGACGGCATGGAACGCACCCTTACACCGATCGAAGTCATTGTAAATTAACGTAGGGGCGGTTCGCGAACCGCCCCCAATAAGGATATAAAATATGAAATGCTTTTATTACATACTGGCAATTGCAAGCGCCCTCTTCTTCACAGCTACCTCTCTGCAGGCACAGGAAGAAACAGGTAACACCCAGCAACGGGCAAGAAGAGCCCCGCAAGCCTCCCGCGGAGAACGGGCAAATGATAAAAAAGATACCGGTATACCCGAACTGACCGTACGGGCACAGGATATGAACGAGCGTATGACACAGGAAGTGGGTAACGCCCGCTGGATGCGTGTCATGTATCGTCAGATCGACCTGATGAAAGAGAAGAACGCTCCCCTCTATTATCCGGTCACTCCGATGAACGGACAGATGAACCTTTTCTCCATCATCTTCAGTCTGATCAGTGAAGGCAAAATAGATGCGTACCAGTACGAAGACGGTTATGAAGACTTCAGCGAAAGCAACAAGATCGAACTGAAGAAGATGCTCGACAGCTTCGGTATCTATTACGAAGAAGTAGCCGGAAGAGGAAACGAAGGCAGCACGTTCGTTATCAACGAAAGCGACATCCCTTCCGAAAGCGTCCGTTCCTATTACGTGAAAGAAGCATGGTATTTCGACCAAAACAACTCCGTATTCGATGTAAAGACACTGGCTATCTGTCCGATCATGACCACTTCCGGTGATGTCGGCGAACTGACCATGCCGATGTTTTGGATCCCTTACGAAAATATACGTCCGTACATCAATACCGCCTTCATCATGACGTCTAACATCAACAACGCCATGACGTTCACCATCGACGACTATTTCCGCCGCCGTATGTTTGAAGGCGAGATATACAAAACACAGAACTTGATGAACCAGCCGTTGGTCGCTTACTGCCCGACTCCGGACTCATTGAAGAACGAGCAAAATCGCATCGAAGGCCAGTTGGCAGCCTTTGAGAAAGCTCTTTGGTTCCAGCCCGACACTACCCAGGCGGTAGACCCGAAAGAGGCTAAAAAAGCGAAGAAAGCCTCCGCACGTGGCGAGGGTGCAACCACCGAAAAGGCTGTCAAAGAAACCAAAGAAAAGACCGTCAAGACAAAAGCTCCGAAAGCCCAGAAATCATCTCCTGTTCGAAGCGTACGCCGCAGACGGTAAATAATGTGACAATGTGCCAATGAAGACGGCGACAGGTTCAGTATTTTTTAGATATGAGTCTATTTGTCGCAATAAAGGAACCAGGTACGCGGATGACGCGGATTGAGCGGATTTGAACGGATCGGATCATTTAATCCGTTTTGATCCGCCTAATCCGCGTCATCCGCGTACCTGGTTCTTATTAAAATAGTTTATATCTTTCTATAATTGGCATATTATTCTCCCTGCCGCATACACCATCAACGCATATCCGGTAAGGACAGTCAATGACAATCCGGATTCTTCCCGGAATCGTTGCGCCAGCTCTCCTTGGAACCGTTTCCGTACCCCGAGAGTGTCAACAGGGCCCCGATACAGGCCAGGACGATTTCTGTACGGTCCGCCCACAAAGCCGTCATCCCCAGTATCACCAGGTAACACACGAGCCACCTCGGGCTGATTGCCCGGCGTAGCCACTTCCTCTTGTTTCTCATTCTTTTCATGCTTCTTTTTGAAGTTCAACAAAAAGCCCAGCAGGACTTTAATAAATTGCAGGATTTGTCTTAGTTTGTTCATGATCTTGTTGATTTATATGAGTTCTATATTCACGCCGCTTCCCCGCCTACCCAATCATACATATCCATCAGCCTAACGATCTTCTCTTCTATGGAGATCAGGTTGCGGCGATACTGTTCACGATTATCCCCATTCTGTTCACTGATATAGGGACTGTAGGCAATCTCTTTGGCATAAGCCTCCGGGCTACAGCTGAAACTCCAGGCACGATGGTAGCCGGTATAGATCAAACGGGTAAAATCGAGGAAGGAAAGCTCCACGGATCCATAATGCCGGAAGACATGCTTCCGATGTACCCCTTCTATCTCCACCCTGGCACCATGCCAATAGGCATTGGAAACGCCATACCCTATGATACCGAAGTAATTCCGATGATTAACCGCCAGATTGGAAGTCCCCCACCCGCTCTCAAGAGCCGCTTGCGCCAGGATCATTACCGGATTCATATGAAACACCTGCCCTGCCTTTTCGGCTGCCGGACGACAGGTCTTTAAAAACTGTATCTCCTTGTTCATTTTCAATGATATTAAATTGTTTTTTACTTGATAATCAGGACAATAATTCGTATATTTATTGCATATAAACCTTCAATAACATGCCGTATGGAAAATTCACTCAATCAAAACAGAGTATGGGGTTGGGGCGAGCTTGCCCTGCAATACTTCCCTGCCATTTCACAGAAAAGTGCCACGATGCAACTATTAAAATGGGTCCGCGTCAGCGACAAGCTCGTCAACCAGCTGGAACAGTCAGGCTGGCACCCCGGAAAGAAATACCTCACACCCAGGCAGAAGGATTATATCGTACAGCACCTCGGCGAGCCTTGAAACGGCAGGACAACGATGCCTACTCGATCACCGGACGGTCGTCTTCTCCGTCGCCTCCGGATCCTTCTTCCTTATCCGAGGGATCCGGTATCTTCTCGAAGGAGTAGTTGTTGACCGCCTCGCGCAGCATCTTGCCGGGACGAAACACAATGCGTCTGCTCTTGATCAGCGACTGGTTAAATTCCTTTTTCGTTGCCGTCCCGCTACTTCCGAACTGCAACTGGAAATTTCCCAGTTCACCCACCTTCACCACTTCCCCTTTTCCCAGGCTGCGTTTCATCACCTCAATCAATTCGTCGAGGATCAGCCGCACATCCCCCGGTGAAGCAGTAGACGAGAGCGAGATCAGGTCGCACAACTCATACATTCCACACTCACCCGCCGCCTTCGCGTTGGCATAATACAATTTACTCCCCTCCACGGCACCTTTGCGCAGATCCTTACGTAATACTAATGTGTACTTTGCTGGCATAATTTTTTACTTTTTTGTTAAACACCTTGTTTATTAATCACATAACAAAGATACAACCACCATGTCCGGACGAACGGAAAGTCGAGGAAGGAGGGTGAAAGAGTTGAAAGAAAAGGAAATAAACAGCATAAATACAATTCCTGAAACCGACAACTGGAGTTACTTGGGGGTATGGAAAAATACCCTATAACGTACACCTTTCTGCCCTATATTCCGGCCCGTTTTTCCCTATACCCTGTTGCACGACAGGATATAGGGAAAAGACTGTTTATCAGGAAATTAAAAATCGAAAGGACACAAAAGGACAAAAAGGACACCGTCACAATTTCAAAACGGGAATGAAATTCTCAGGCGGCAGGAGGCGTGTTTTTACGATAAAGGCCGGGAGAAAGACGGGTGATATGCAGCGGTTCGAGACGGGACAAATGGCGACGGATGGTGCGGTCGCTTATGTGGACAGCCTCGCCGAGTTCGTAAAGCTCCGCCAGCGTGAACTCCTCGGGGAGCCGGTCGAAAATACTACGGAAATAATCGGGGCAAGTCAACTCCGGGATATCCGCCGATGCAGACAACTGCGTCATCAACAGGCGGCTGTGAGCCAGACATACATCGATGACGGATAAGGCGGCATGGAAATGCAGGTCACTGCAAAACAGCTCGTCCACCCCGTAATCGAGCGAAGCCGCCTCCAGCGCGGTAAAGATCATGCACAGGCGGTATGCCATCAGTCCATGCCGCTTGACAGCGCCCAGGAACGACTCGCTGCCGAACAGGTCCGTTTCGCGCAGCAGAGCGCTGAAATGGTCGTTCAACTCCCTCCACTGCCCTGTCGTCAGCCGCACCTGCAAACGGCGCTTACGCAACAGCAGAGCCACCTCCATCACCTGCTCCGACAGGGTATCGAGATACTTTTCAAACTGTCCGGCTTCGCCTGCTGACGAGACATCCTGCCATACCGCCTCGCTGCGGCAGGTATACAACAGCAAACGGCTGGCAAGCCCGTTCTCGGCATCCGGAACCAGCCTCGAAAACTGTCCCGGCGTACCCGCCAGCAACACCGCCAGCCGCGGACGTTCGATTCGGATCATCTCGTTGTCGGTCTTGCGCGACGAAGCGACCGGCTCATGATGGAAAGCCTTGCGCAGCAGGTCGTCGAACTGTCCGTAATCCTGCCTGCCGGAACTAATCAGCGTATCTATCTCGCTGTCTGCCATCAGACCGCCTATCTCACCGTTCTCTGCCAGATGAACCAGGAGCTTTGCCTTGGTGATCTGCGTCGGGATGAAGAAATAACAGGTCGATGCCTTCACCGGTGCATCGGTAACGCGTACAGCCTGCTTCTTCTGATGGGCGACCGTTTTCTTCAATTCCCATTCTTCAAGCGCCTGGTGATAATCATCCTCCTTGCGCTTCGTCTCTATCTCTATCAGCGAAGCATAACGATCCGCCAGCCGGCGCATGTCGTTGATACAGCTTTTCCCGTTGCCTGCCGGAGCCACTTCGACGGTGAACAGATGGGGATATACCCGTTTCCGGTTATATATACCCCATACTCGGGGCAGACAGGCACTCAGCACTGTACAGGCAGCTAGAAAAGCCATGTCGCGCTCGCGGGGATCGGTATAAAAACGGAGTGCTTTCCCCAGCAAAGGAGGCAGGCCGGATGTGATGTCGGAAGGCAGAAAAGGAGTCCGTTCGCGCAGTTCCTCTCCTGAAATTGTGACGGTGTCCTTTTTGTCCTTTTGTGTCCTTCGTCCGTTTGGACGGGCTGCATGCTCGTCCTTATTTCCCTGATAGGCAGAGGATAACGCCTGCAAAATCTCTTCATCCGTAAAGTCGGCGACGTGCAACAGGGGTAGGCAAAAAGAGGCGGTTTCATCACGTCCGAAACCCATCCGATTTGCCTCGCAGCCGAGGCGGTAGACGGTCTGGTTACGGCTTCCCTCGACCGGCGGATGGGCACGGAGCCAATCATGGATAAACACTTGGACGGGAGGAACGGAGGCGGGAGAAAAGACTTCGGCTTCGGAATTGTACCAGGCAGCGGGATCGTCGCTGACGTAACAACAGCGGCTGATGTCTTTACAGGCACGGTCGCAAAACACATGGGCAAGCTGTTCATACCAGGCTGCCACCGCTGCAAAAGCGGTGGCATGCTCCTCACGGCCGGTATCGACGGCGACAAAGACCTTCAGTCCTTCGCCGCCGGGACTGACAAAGAGAGCGAGCGTAAAAACCTGCTGCCGGAAAAGAGCCACCAGCGCAGGGAGATCGGCTACATGATCGAAGTCGAGCCCCACTACCTTCGAATAGGTCTCCAGCTGGCTTGCCTTATGCCCTCCCTTGAATACCCCCGACGGAGTAAATCCGGGGAGCTTGCCTTTCAGGGCACGTGCCTCTTCTTTCTCTCCGGAAACGAGTATCTGGCGATAAGCGGTTATTTCATGTATCCAGCGGCGGGTACGGATCAGGATAATGATTTCTTCGAGTGAACGTGCCTCTGACGTGGACAGATACAGTTTGTGAAAATAGGAAACAGTGGGTGTTGCATTCATAATAATTTGTGTTATGGCTATTCAGCCGGTTATTAGACGCAAGATAATCAAAGTCTTCAACAAATACCAGCATACAAAAAGGATCGCTTCCGGCAACCCTGCCTGCACCACAAAACCTGTAGGGGACTTTACGGTGGTAAACGGTTGCCGAAAGCGATCGATTAGTAGGCGAGCAGGGGGGAATTTTATTTTCCTAATTCTTCTGCATCTTCCGACATGTAGTAGTAACGCTTCACGGTAGCGGCATCGACCTTAAAATCGAAGATGGCATGCATCAGGTGATAGAGGCGACCATCAGGATGAACCGCGTCATTTCCTTTCAGCATCCGGTCGATATGCTTCATGCCGAAAGCTACCAGCTGATGCCGGCGCACGGGTACCGGCTGGCGGTCTTCGGGATAGATCACCGCGGCACCGAGCCGTTCACCCAAAAGTTTCTTATAGCCTTTCAGCTTTCGTTCGTCACGGAGCGACAGTTTTCCGTCGCTTTCTTTCTTATGGCGCAACCGTTCGATCTCGCCATGCAATGCATCCAATGAAAGGAATGCAGGGGGTTGTTGTTTTTTTTCATTTGATGTTTATTAATAATAATATGCCAATGGAGGTAGCAACAGATGCAGTATTTGTCAAATTTGAGCTATCCCTTCATCTGGATTGAGCCAATTAGTATCGTTGTCTTGAAGTTGTCAGTGTCGTTGTCTTGAAGGCTGTAAGCCTGACCCCAAAATCACCAGGGTTTTAACCCTGGGTAGTGATAATCACACTCCCCCCTCTCTAGCCCTGTAAGGGCGTTACAAGGATATACGTGTTCTTGTGGCGTCCCTACAGGACTTAAAAAGACAAACTTAACTTACTTAGACCCAAGGTTAAAACCTTGGGCTAGCCTGGCACGCCCTTACAGGGCTATTAGTCGCTAAATCCATATTGGAATCAATACAAACAGATTCAAATCTTTCCATCTTCGAGCGCTGTCATTTGTCAACTGTCAACTGAAAAAGGTTTCACCTTTTTCTAACGGCGAAGCCCCGGAAGATGAATCCCCCGGGGCTTGTTTTTGCCTGTTTTTGCTCTTCACAGAGCTTGAACAGAAGAACTTTATTTCATTACTTTAGTATTAATACTGACCGCTTGTTCGCCCTCACGGGATACTTGGTTCATGACGGAACCGCGCAGTCAATTTAAATTTATTGATTATAAATAGTTTCTTATTTTACGATTGCTTTAACAGCAGCTTCGCCTTCAACAGCTACTACAACGATACCTGCAGGAGCAGAAATCTGAGCTTCAGAAGAAGTGATTACTGTGTTGGCAATTGTCTGACCAAGAACGTTAGTGATTACTAC
>NZ_QUKD01000030.1 GCF_003480915.1 Parabacteroides sp. TM07-1AC
CCACGACGTGGTCCTACAACCCCGGTATTGCCTAAACAATACCGGTTTGGGCTCTTCCGCGTTCGCTCGCCACTACTTGCGGAATCATTTTTATTTTCTCCTCCTATGGGTACTTAGATGTTTCAGTTCCCCACGTTCGCCCCTCTTACGAGGTGACAGGCCTTCAACCTGCCGGGTTGCCCCATTCGGAAATCCGAGGATCAAGGATTATTTGCATCTCCCCCCGGCTTATCGCAGCTTATCACGTCCTTCATCGCCTCCGAGAGCCAAGGCATCCACCGTCTGCCCTTGCTTACTTTCTTTTTTCCGGTCACATCTCTGTGAATCGGATTGATATATCTTCAGCTTGCTCTTTTTCGTTACTTTATTTTACGTTGTCCATCATGTCAAAGATCTTTTTCAGTTGACAGTTGACAAGGCACAGTTGACAGTTTATCAACTATTTTGTCTACGTCTTCCGATGTGTGGAGAATAACGGATTCGAACCGTTGACCCTCTGCGTGCAAGGCAGATGCTCTAGCCAGCTGAGCTAATCCCCCGTTTTCAATTGAAAATTGATAATGGAGAATTGAAAATTTTACGTCGCAACTAATTTTCAATTTTCAATTTCTAATTTTCAATTCTTTAGAGTAGTCCCAGGCAGAGTTGAACTGCCGACCTCTACATTATCAGTGTAGCGCTCTAACCAACTGAGCTATAGGACTGTCAACTTTGCCTTGGTTGCCCTCAGCATCATTTTTCTCTCTTACCGACGTTTTGCATCGGTAGATCTATATTGTATACATATTCAACTGTAGTACAAGTTAACTAATACCTTTAGTCAACCTGATAACGAATCCTTCGCTCCAAAAAGGAGGTGTTCCAGCCGCACCTTCCGGTACGGCTACCTTAACTTTGCCTTGGTTGCCCTCAGCATCATTTTTCTCTCTTACTTACTTTTTATCGTAAGTATGATCTATATTTTATACATATTCAACCGTAGTACAAGTTAACTAATACCTTTT
>NZ_QUKD01000031.1 GCF_003480915.1 Parabacteroides sp. TM07-1AC
ACGCTAGCGACAGGCTTAACACATGCAAGTCGAGGGGCAGCGGGGAGTAGCAATACTCCGCCGGCGACCGGCGCACGGGTGAGTAACGCGTATGCAACCTGCCTATCAGAGGGGAATAACCCGGCGAAAGTCGGACTAATACCGCATAAAACAGGGGTCCCGCATGGGAATATTTGTTAAAGAATAATCGCTGATAGATGGGCATGCGTTCCATTAGATAGTTGGTGGGGTAACGGCCCACCAAGTCCACGATGGATAGGGGTTCTGAGAGGAAGGTCCCCCACACTGGTACTGAGACACGGACCAGACTCCTACGGGAGGCAGCAGTGAGGAATATTGGTCAATGGGCGAGAGCCTGAACCAGCCAAGTCGCGTGAAGGATGAAGGATCTATGGTTCGTAAACTTCTTTTATAGGGGAATAAAGTGCTGGACGTGTCCGGTTTTGTATGTACCCTGTGAATAAGGATCGGCTAACTCCGTGCCAGCAGCCGCGGTAATACGGAGGATCCGAGCGTTATCCGGATTTATTGGGTTTAAAGGGTGCGTAGGTGGTTTTTTAAGTCAGCGGTGAAAGTTTGTGGCTCAACCATAAAATTGCCGTTGAAACTGGAGGACTTGAGTATGTTTGAGGTAGGCGGAATGCGTGGTGTAGCGGTGAAATGCATAGATATCACGCAGAACTCCGATTGCGAAGGCAGCTTACTAAACCATAACTGACACTGAAGCACGAAAGCGTGGGGATCAAACAGGATTAGATACCCTGGTAGTCCACGCAGTAAACGATGATTACTA
>NZ_QUKD01000032.1 GCF_003480915.1 Parabacteroides sp. TM07-1AC
TAATGTTTGGCAGCGTTCCGCTTTAAGCGGTAGTGCTGTTTGTTAGTGATTCATTTATGTTCTCAATTTCCATATCAAGAAAGGTTATATACCATTCTATAAATGATATTCTTTGCCCATCTTTCAATTTCGGTACAAGTCCACTATAATCAGCTCGTCCATCAAACCAAATATGTCCTTTTTCATTTCCATTCACCACCAATAGAAATGTACATCCATGTCCGAAATGACTTATTTGCAGACTGCCTGCAATATGGGAGGTACTAATATACGCATCAACAATTTCCGTTTCCGGGTATCCCTCGTCCCAATTAAAGGAAGTTATCCATTCTTCATTCCAACTATCTTGATATGGGAATTTTTCATTCAAGGAAATATTAGGTTTATCTTTTAATTTGAAATCAACAATAGCTTTATCAAGAGGCAATAATCCATATCCCGGTCCGAAACCTCCATTTCCTATTTCAGAAATAAAAGTTCTGTAATCATCAGGAAGAGTTATACAATGTTTATGCTCAAACTCCTTAATATCTTCTTCAGATAGACAAGGATTATAAGACACCTCTTGTTCCTTTACTCCAAAAGATGCAAATTCTTTATGGCGTCTTATGAAAGCCAATTTTTCTAATATTTCCTTTTTTTGATTCATAATCACTAA
>NZ_QUKD01000033.1 GCF_003480915.1 Parabacteroides sp. TM07-1AC
AAAATCTTAAAATACCATTTTTCGCGAACCATCACACCGATCGATTCAGGCTCTTATTTAACGTTTATCAGGAAAATAATGATTATTCCGCAGGAATCTCCAGAATGGATTTAATTTATTTATAACTTCCAATAACATTCTTAATACCCTTTCGGGTACTCTTTTTAATATAATCACGAAATAAATACCCGAAAGGGTATCGAATAATTAAAAATATAAGTCAATATATCTTCCCCCACTTAAAGGGAATTCATTTTCCTGCAAAGAATGTACACCTGGGATAGTGATAATCTTCTTACGGTCGATTGGCTATTCCACATCCCGTTCTATCACATCAAACAGGATTTCACTTTGCTTAATATTTGAGAACCTCTTTCCTCATAAGTATTCCTTTATTTTAGGACAAAAAAAGCATTTTCTTTCCTAAAATAAAGGAAACTTTTTTCATACGTCCCCCCTTTCTCTTTCAATCAGGTAATCTCCTATTTACCATTTTTAATTATTCAATCACCGGTCTGTCATCATCCGGATTTTCTTCTTTCTTAGATTTCGTATCTTCATCCTCTTCAAACTTCACGATCTCACTCATCCAGCGCAGACTGGT
>NZ_QUKD01000034.1 GCF_003480915.1 Parabacteroides sp. TM07-1AC
GGATTTAAATCCTCTTTACAGGCCTTGTTATCTTGTTTGGTGGCTTGAGGGGTGAAGGGCTATTCAACCTTCTAAGAATGTTATGAAAAAGTTATTAATGGCATTGCTGGGTGCCCAACCAGCTGTTTGTGTTTATCAGCAACATGTGAATAATTTGTTACCGGAAGAAAAGGAGGGCTTTTATAAAGATTCCTTTGCTTTGGCTTTTTCAGATTGGAGAAATCTGAGTCCGGGGTATCGTGATTTTTTTGTTAGCCTGATTAAAAGTGAACGTCAGCGTTTTATCGATTTCGTGCGCAATGACACAGTTTTAGGAGAGTTTCTTTACGACGTGAAGGATGAAGCATTGTTTATCCGTATCCTGAGCCTTTTGGAACGACCGGATAAAAAGCGTAAAACATCTTATACGAAGTTGGCATTCGCTGTTAAGCTCGGATTTAATGTTGATCTGAAAGTGAAGTATTTATCGGATAAAATCCGATATGCAAGAGCAGATACGGATGACTTGTATGA
>NZ_QUKD01000004.1:0-152731 GCF_003480915.1 Parabacteroides sp. TM07-1AC
AAACAGCACTACCGCTTAAAGCGGAACGCTGCCAAACATTATCGTCAAAAGAATATGGAGAAAGGCATTAGAAAAATTGAGCAGAATGGTGTTCACGTTGCATATCTTACTTGTCCTCAAATCAAATTGAATAAGTATAAAGATGCAACTATGTTATCGTTGTGGCATATCAAAGGCGACTCAATGGATTTTATTTTGGATATGCCCGAATTGCAAGATATTAGGATGTATGCGTGTAAATTCAATGACTATACAGCATTAAGCAAATTGACACATCTAAGGAAATTATGTATTAATGGTATTGCCACAAAGGAAGAGCAAACTTTTGATTATATAGCCAATCTTTCTTCTTTAGAAGAACTAATCATTGGTTACATACAACCGTTTATCAAATTCCCCAATTTATCGAACTTACATAGTTTATATAAATTATTTATTTTTGAATGTAAAAATTTAGTTGATATAAAAAGCATAGCCAATATTCCCAATTTGCGTGTATTTGATTGGTGTTGTTCTCAATTAAAGCCTACTGAATTGGAATTTGTAATGCAAAAAGACAGTATTCAAAAAGTTGCTGCTCAATTTGGAGGAAAGAGGTTAAATGAAGAATTTAAATCATTATTAATGAAGTACAATTTATGACGATAACAAGCGGATGAATCTCCCTAACGGTCGATTATCTGCCGGACATTAGCTGCAAAACAAAAAATAAGAATAATATGGAAGAAGAAAAAAACATGACTGGTTGGAATGCAATAACAGATACATTCCTAAAATTATATCCAGAGCAAACGGAACCACTACATTTCGCTCCATTGTTTTCATACAGACTTGGAGGAGATCCGTTAGATAATATAAATGTGTATGAAAGTGACGATTTTTTTCATTTTGTATCTTACGGATTGTCTGAACTTTATGAAAAAGAATCCGAAGATAAGGAATATAGCGGTTACGGTTTTGAATTTACTTTGAAACTAAAAAAATCGTCTTTGAACAATGTCCAAAATGAGTTAGAATGTGTTTGTGGCATTTTACAATCCTTGGCAGGAGAAACGTTCTCAAATGGTTCTATATTCCAACCTTTTGAATATATCTATACTGGTCAAACGAATGGAATTGACTCAGAAGGATTGTCTGAATTAACAGGTTTCGTTACCATTCTTGATGAAGCTGGAGAAATTACAACCCCAAATGGAAAACTCCAATTTGTCCAGTTGGTTGGTGTAACTAATAATGAACTTCAACAAATAATGGACAAACGATTAACTGTTCAAGAATTAATAACTCAATTAGGGCATTCCATAACTGATTATAAAAGAGGAAGTATAGTGTAACAAGCAGCTAACAAGCACCTGTGCCACCTAACGGCGGCAAGTTGCATACCATTATCCGCAACTAAAAATCAAAAAGGAATATGAAAGAATTAGAAAACAACTGGATGAAAAAATGGGAATCGGTAAAAGAAAAAACCGTCTGCCCTGTTGACCTCAATACTTATTTTGAGCAAGAAGAAATTGCAGGAAAATCGTTAACGACGATTAATATCGGTTCTTGCGATTTGCCGAGTGGAAATCTTTTGGTACGAGATCCATTGGTATATCTCCCAAACAGAAACGAACGTCCATATTTTCAGAACGCTCCTGCGGGTAAATATGAAACGGAAATTTGTGTAATCAAATCTGACGACGAGGATTGCGACCGTTATGCCGCAGTACGTTTGCGCTTCAATGAAAAGCGGGCTGTTCGATTCTATGAAGCATTAGTTGGGAATGAAAACCTTGAAACATTGGAAGAGGGTGATTACTTTGGATTTTGTGTAGATGCTGGTTTAGGATGTGTATGTGATGAAATTATCCACCGTATTTATTGCGACTGGGATGAACAATGGCGCAAAGATAATCCCGATGATAATCCTTATGATGGATATTTTGCTGCATTATTCAAAGAAAACTATTATCTCCATCCAGAATATCAACGTGCAGGCGGAGACTGGTTAAATTGGCAAGTGCCGGGGACGGAGTATCATATTCCCATTTTTCAATCAGGGTTCGGAGATGGTACGTATCCGGTTTATTGGGGCATAGACGAAGGCGGCGAAATATGTCAGTTGGTAATTCAGTTTATTGATATAGAATTAGCCTATGGCAATGATGAAGAGAATTAATGTGCGGATAACAAATAAATAAGCAACCCTAACAGTTGCTATTTACAACCCATTAATCGCTGAGAAAAAATATGAATAATTGGATTGCAACAGAAGGAAGCCCATTTGTCATTGTTGAGCAACAATATGCCCATCAATGGAACGGTCAAGAAGACTACAATGCTATATGTAGCGTAACAGATTACTTGGGGAAAATCTATATAGACAATCATGTCCTATTGGTAATGGGAGATGAACCGATGGCTACACGCATAGTAAATAAAGATGGAGCAATCTTAATAATTCGTTGGAAGTATGCTCCCGATTATCTAACGGTGGAAAAACTTCTGGAGAATGATATAGTAACTGGAGCAGAACCGATAGAAGAAGTTGAAGTAAAATGGGATTCTACTGAATTAGTCCTATTTGATTCTTTGTCTCCCTATTGTGAAGCATCGGTTAAAGTGTTTTTATCACTACAAAAAACATCTTGTATAATAAAAACTTATCATTACCAAAAAGACGAAGTATCTTTAATAATACATTCAATCCAATAAAGACGATTAACATGCGGCTAAACCTCCCCAGAAAAAGGTCGGTTAGCCACCAAACATTATCAGTAAAAAGAATATGAAACATTTGAAGAAGAATTGCATCTATTTTATTGTGATTTTTACTATCGCTGTGGCGTGTGGCTTTGCGGGACTTGTAATCAAGGAAGTGAACAAAGGTACATTTTATGATCTGCCTACAGAAGAAGCTCTTAGCTTTTGTGTGCAGCTAGGACTGACAGCATTTACATCTCTGATTCCATACAGTTTGAGCGTTGCAACCTTCCTGGTCTTTTGGGCTATGGATAGAGAAAAGTGGACCGGTTTTTTCCGGACATTGGCAATCGGTCTGATTCTTGTCCTTCCTTTGTCGGCAATGACTTATTATTATGACTGGTTTGTGCGTCCACAGATGATGGTCATATCCGTCGGAAAAATAGTTGATATGAACCACAGCTATCCCCGGTCACTGGCGGACAAGTACGGTATAAGCATAGAACAGATATTGAACAAAAAGCCGATGTCTATGTCTAAAACAAAGCTGATAGCCCAGATTGATTCTCTTGAAACATCTTTTCAGGCTGATATTGACACATGCGGTCTGTTGCTCTCAATACTTCCGGATACCTTAGCATCAAAAGCCTATGACAGCTACCGATTGAGAGAAATCGGAGTTGTGTATCAAGATGCCGTTCATCCTGTTGCCAACGAAGACAGTCTGAGGTTGGTAGCACATACAGAATTGTACCAGCACGCAATCGGTGCATGGGAAACTTCAAACGAACTGCGACGTCATAGACTGGAATATTTTGGCAGGACTCTCAATACCGGGTATATATACATCGCTTATATCTTGTTTGCCTTCTTAGGTTATCTGCTCCGCTTCAAACCGATAAAGAAAATATTGGCTGTCTTTGCAATACTGATTGTAGCCGCCTGGATTTATCATGAAATAAATTCTATTGTTCAGGAATATGCAAAGAAACTAAATACGGAATCCCATCAAATTGTGGACGACACCTATAAAGAGATAGATGCGATAAGGGAAAGCAAACAGAGAGAAATGAAGACAGACACACAATTAGAATAATTGTTTTAACTACAATAAACTAAGAACCATTAGATTAAATAATGAAAAAGATATAATACTGATAACAACGCAGGATAACGGTAAGCCATTCCCTGCTGAACATTCAAAGCTTGAAGGAAAAGATTGAACAAAAAAAATAATGCCATGAAAAAAATCAATATTGGAGATTGGGTTACACAATATAGAACGGGTTATTGGAAAGTGAAAGAGTTGCATCCGAAGTACTCACCATTCGATTGTGACAGGTTGCACAAAGGCGAACCAATTGGTGTTGAAGCTGTGCTACAGAAAGCTTTCAACAATACATTCAAATTTAACATGGAAATGTCCACATGTGATTTGTCGCTGTGCCAACATGTAACCAAAGCTGTTATGAGAAAGATTGAAAAGTATTTCAAGGAACATCCTGATGATGAAATAAAATTTGAGACATCACAACTCCCTGTCCCGCCAAACGTTACTGCCATCCACTTGAATATAGATGATGCCCAACGCGATCACATTTCATCGCTATTAAACATTGAGTTACCTAATCTAACATATCCAAAGGTAAAAGAAATCTTGTCCGATAACGGTTTGACAGAGGTTTTGTGCGGAGCAGAAAACACGTTGCTCTTTCTCTACGGATATTCATGGGAACAGAATGAAAATTTTGACATGATTTATTCCAAATACGATTTTAAGAGAAAGTAAAACTCAATGGCAAAATAGCGAAAGCAATTTCTTAATTTACTTATTAAAGTAGTTATAAGACTGGAAGAACATGAGAATGTATTACGTAATCGGGGTTCTTATTACACTATTTCTTGCAAGCTGCGGAGAACCGCCTATGCCGCCAAGCGATGAGGAAATGATACGCCACTTTGCCACGCACGAGGCGGCGTTCCGTAAGGTGTACGAAATCATGTCAGAGAGTTCAGAAGGTAGTTTTCACTACCCGCCACTTTCTCCTGACGGGATCATTATACTTGATTCAATAGAGCAAAGTGATACATCCTATGAATCAAATGACGAACAAGACATCCCGGTATATGGGCTGTTAAAGCCAGACCGAATCCTACTCGACTCCCTGTTATCAGAGATTGGATGCGGTTTTATCCTTGTTGATCGCAGGGAATGGGAAACGGCAGATTCGGTATATGTGAGCCTTTTTATGCCGTACTACTCCCACAGTATCGTAGATGCAGGAACGTCCAAGAGTTTCGTTTACGATCCCGGATTGAGAAGCCGTCGGAATATCCGTATCACCGAACATGGCGACCTAAACGAGATCTACCGCAGGACGTACAACGACACCACGCTTTACAAGCCCATCAAGGAAGGTTGGTACATCGAGTTAGACCATTTACGATAACCTGAAATGATGAACAAAACAATATGAAATCAAGATTGGTATTAAGGATATTGTGGGGACTATGCTGTCTGCTATTGCTGTGGATGGTTGTCAGTGATTCTATACAATTCTCAAAGCATCCGGAACTTTACCCGATAGGTTGTGAAGGATTAGGTTGGAGCTATGAATCTTCCGAAAACTATATCTTTACAAGCCGGGTGGCGATTGGTTGGAGTGCCATCGGCTTTGTCGCATCTGCCTGCTATCGTTTCAAGTATAGCGGAAAAATACTGTTGGTACATTTTGTACTGACACTACTTCGATGTTGTTGGAATTGTATAGTCATTTATGGATAGGGGTTTGCTTTATTGTCCCTAACTAACGATTAAACGCCGGGAAACTTTCGGGCGAGACAGCTCCACCGACCTTAGGGAGAACGTCCAAACAAGCATCCCCAAAAAATGCTTTTGAGCATACCATAGAAAAAAGGAAGACCGAATGTTCTGAAGTTTCTTCCTTATGATATATATTTGTAATTGAGCGAAATGAAAAGATTGCCATAAACAGCGATTGGCTGCCGAACATTATGTTTAGAATGAAGAAACAGGAATGTTCGGGGGATTTTTTTTCTTTTGGGCGTTCCCGTGGGACGGTCGGGCTTTACGTTTCAAGTCCTCGCCTAAAGGCTGTGGGCTTTACTCTGCAATCCCTAACGCATGGCTGAAAAGTCCTCTTGCCGGTGTTCTTCTTCATACAGCCTCATGCGTTCTTGTAATGCTTCTTTTAAATTGTCGCTTTTTTTCAGTCCGAGTTTGGCACGTATGTTCGCTCGTTGGCTGGTTATGTTTCCGCTACTCCGATGTAATAATTCGCATATTTGGCTGACGGTCTTGTCTTGCAGTATTAAACGGCAGATGTTTAATTCGGACGGGGATAAATTGGGATATATTCTCCTGATTGTATCAAGTTTACTTTTTTCCTTTTTCTGGTATGCGGCAAGGGCTGTAAAAAGATTTTCTTTGGATTGTTCCCCTATTATGTTTAACAGGGAGCTTGTCTTTTCTTCCGGGTTATTCTCGCTTAACAACTCGGCGAACGCGAATAGTTCTTCCTTTTTCATTTGGAGACGTTTCAAAAGCATTTCCTCTTCCTCTTTTAGCAAGTTGCTACTTTTTAGCAAGCTGCTGATATTACTGTGTAAGGATCTTCCTAATAAGGGGATCATGGTGTATATGATGATGATCAAAGGCAGATAACTGTATAGGAACGGTTCGTCGGTGATAAGTGTGCAGATTGTATAGGAAGCTATGGTAAGGGAGGACAATAGGATGGAGATATTACTCATATAGGCACAGATGGAAAGCATGGTAAATAAGAGAGAGATAGTAATGTTACTCATTATCAATGCTCTTTGATAACTATATTCATATCCGCTACATATTGAGCAATAAATTATTTCGATAAAAATCTCGATATGTATGGCTATCAGTATAATGGAAAAGGTCGTGGTCAGATTTACTCTCTTTTTAAAATAAGCGAGAGTGCACATAATGATAAACAGGAATAATACGCTGTTAATATAATAAAACTGTTCATTGGGAAATGGAACTGAATATATGTATATGGGTGCGCATAAGACCAGCATGAGCAGGGATAGATGAAAGACTCGTTTTTGTTGATACGTTATTATCATTTCTCTTTCTTTTTTGTCGTAAGTTTGAGTTTTTATTGAACTTAGAAAAGAGGCGGCTTTTGTGCTGAATATCATGTATTTTATTGTTTTAAGTGTTATTAAGTATGATGTTTCTTGCAAAGATAACTGTTTTTTTGTATGTTTAAGTACTTTTCTTTATGATGTTAAGTATTTTTAGTTGTTGTGTAAGCATGATTGGCTGCTGTGGTAAGTGTTGTAGTTGTTGTGTGGTCGTCTTTTTAAGTATTTATAAGTTTAAAATACTTGTTTTTTGCTTTGGAGGTTGGTTTATAGGTGTGTATTTTGCGGTCGAAATTCAAGGGGTGTAAAAGCCTGGGTTTGGATTGTCATATTAACAAATGATTAAATGACGAAAAGATGTTTTTTTATATTAAATGTGTATTGTTCGTGCTCGTGTTGAGTATAAGCGGAGAAATATCCGCTCAGGAGAAGCGTGATTCGGTAAGGATCTATTTTCATCAAGGAAAGGTAAATATAGATACATGTTTACTTGACAATGGGAACGAGATGGAGCGGTTTGCTAAAATCTGTTCCGCATTGAACGACTCCGTCCGTCTTATCAGGAAAATTCAAATAATAGGAGGAGCTTCCCCGGAAGGAGGGGGGCTGTTGAATGGAAGGCTGTCTGAAAAACGAGCAGAGGTTTTGTGGCGGTATATATCACCTTATATAAAGATTCCGGTATTGGAGTGGGATTTTCATTTTTCGGGAAGCGACTGGAACGGACTTATAACGATGGTGAGAGCGGATGTGAATGTTCCGGAGAGGGAGGATGTCCTTCGTTTGTTGGAGAAGATCGTACGTTTGGAAAACCAGGATAGCCCTTATTGGGGGGGGGAACTGAAAAGACTGAAAGGGGGGAGGCCATACTCATATTTGTATAAATTCCATTTTCCGAAACTTCGTTCGTCGATGGTGAAAATATGCTATGATAGTGATCCGATAAATCCCGTCAGAGATACGGTATATATACATACACGTGATACGTTGTGCATCCGTGATACCGTTACCGTCATAGCTCCGGTAAAGAAACGGCCGTTTTGCATGGCGGTGAAAACAAACTTGCTTTATGACGCTGTTTTGATACCTGACATCGGGGTTGAGTTCTGTTTGGGGAAGAACTGGTCTGTGGCCGGGAATTGGATGTATGCCTGGTGGAAAAGTGATCGGAAGCATAATTATTGGCGTATCTATGGGGGAGATGTGGAGTTGCGCCGCTGGTTCGGTCGGAGAGCGGTGGAAAAACCGTTTTCCGGGCATCATGTCGGATTGTACGGGCAGATCGTCACCTATGATTTCGAATTGGGTGGGAAAGGTTACTTGGGGGATAAATGGAGTTACGGGGGAGGCGTGGCTTACGGCTACTCGTTACCTGTGGGACATCGGTTCAATGTGGATTTCACGTTGGGAATCGGCTACCTTGGAGGATCGTACAAGGAGTACATCCCTTTGGACGATCACTATGTATGGCAGACCACTAAAAAACGCCGCTGGTTCGGCCCGACCAAGGCGGGTATCTCTTTGGTGTGGTTGATCGGCCGTGGCAACTACAACGAGAAGAAAGGAGGCAGGCAGTGATACGGATACGCTTTTGTCTGGTGTTCATATTTTTATGGATAGGACTGACGGCTTGTGAGCATAAGGATTTATGTTACGATCATCCGCACTTTGCCACGGTGCGGGTAATATTCGACTGGACCAAGATTTCCAATCATGACAAGCCTGAAGGCATGAGGGTCGTATTTTATCCGACCGACGATGAAAGCAACACGTGGATATTTGATTTCCCCGGAGGAGAGGATGGGGAAGTGGAGCTCCCCGAGAATGATTACCGGGTAATTTGCTTCAACTACGATACCGACGGGATGGTTTGGAAAGAAAACGGCAGTTACACGCTTTTTACTGCCGATACGCGTGATGTTCGGTCGCCGGATAACCGGACAATGGCTGTCACCCCACCCTGGCTGTGTGGCGACCATATAGACAGAGTTATCCTCAAGGACATTCCGGGAGGAAGCGCGGAGATAGTACGGCTAACTCCCGTAAACATGGTATGTCACTACACGTATGAGGTGAACGGTCTTCGGGGACTGGATAGGGTGGCGGATTTGCGGGCTGCTCTTTCCGGCATGTCCGGCTCGCTTAACATGTCCGGCGACAGTTTGCCCGCCGGTCTTTCGGAGAGCCTGCTCTTTGATGGAATGGTTTCACGGAATCAGATTATAGGCGGATTCTATACGTTTGGACATTCCGCACTTGAAGGAGAGCCCAATGTTTTCCGGCTGTATCTCAAGAACCGTTCCGGCAGCATGTCTGTATTGGAACAGGACGTGAGCGACCAAGTGCATGATGTCCCGGTAGCGGGGCATGTCGGTGATGTGCATCTGGTGTTGAATTTTGATTATGAGGTACCATCCGAGCCGGGAAGTGGCGGTCCGGGATTTGATGTGGACGTTGATGATTGGGATGATGTGAATGTGGATATAGTGTTGTAATCGAGTTTTATTAATTATATTTATTAACAATTTTATTCATTTTATGAAAAAAAGTACAGTAATGCTTTGGGCAATCTTTGGAGCTCTACTCATGGGTTGCTCAGACGAGGAGATTGCGAATGTGGAAACCTCCTCACGGAATGCGATTGGTTTTAACGTGTTAAGTAATGCGGCGGAAACGAGGGCTATCCCTACTACCCCCGACAACTTGAAGAACACCGATTTCGACGTGTTCGCTTTTACGGGGGATGGTACTGCCTTCATGGGAAAGGTAGACACGGAATTTGGACATGACGGAGTGAAGATCGTGTACAAAAATGGTAAGTGGGATTATGACGATGCGAACGACCTTCGTTATTGGCCTACCGAGGCTTTGGACTTTTACGCGTTCAATCCCGGAACGGTTAGTGAAGACATGATAGTGTTTTATAGTTGGGAAGCCACCAAGGATGTCCAAAAGATAAGTTATACCTGCATGGATGAGTATGGAAGCGGTACTACTCATGCAAACTACGACGTGATGTATGCCATGGCCAAAGGCCAGACAAAAGACATGAACAACGGAATAGTGAAATTTAATTTCAAACATATTCTGTCACAGGTCGTATTCAAAGCAAAGACCCAATACGATAACATGCAGGTGGACATCGACGTGATCAAGATTCATAATTTCAAATTTGCCGGCGCCTTCACATTGCCTGCGGCAGCCGATGGAACGGGAAGTTGGAGTTCGTCTGATTTAGCATTTCCACACGCATTTACCGTAGTGAAAAACGCAAACATCACGGTCAATAGCAATACCGAAGCTACCGATATTACCACAAATACTCCTATGCTGAATATACCACAGGAGCTGACTGCTTGGAAAGTTTCCGAAACAGCCACCAAAAGCAAGTTGGAGGCCGATAATGCGAAGCAATGTTATCTGGAGATCGCCTGCAAAATCCGGCAGTCCGGAGCTTATCTGTTGGGTTCAGCAAGCGAATACGAAACAATTTATGTTCCGTTCGGAGATACATGGGAACAGGGCAAGCGTCATATCTACACGTTGATTTTCGGTGGTGGTTATGATGATCAGGGAGAGGCTGTGTTGAATCCGATCCAGTTTGATGCAGAGACAACAGGCTGGGTTGATGCAGATAAAGACGTAAACGTCCAACCTTAATCCAAACGTTTATTAATATCGTACCCGTTGGCAGGTTAAACATACGCAAGATTAACCCTGCCAACGGGTTTTTTATAGGGAATCGCATTTTCAATATACTTTTTGATGTGTAGGGGTGCTTTTTGCGTACCTTTTTCCTGGAGAATTTCTTTTGTGGAGTGTTTGCCCTGTATATTCCCGATACGCTGTTATAGCAGGGAACTGTTTTTATCCAAGTAGTCAGATATAGCCTCTTGCAATACCGATTTTAGCGAATCGCCTTTGCGGATCGCGATCAGCTTTAAGTTCTGGTGATAGGTTTCGTCCATGACAAAATTACAATGCACGGTTTTCGCTTTCTTCGGCTTTTGAGCCTCTTTTTGCCCGGCCGTGGATTGGGTCAGGCTGTCTAATCCCCCGGTCAGCCCGGCCGACATACTGTTTTTTAAATCGTTCTTCTTTGCCATATGGTTACTTTATTTCTGTTAGCAGTTCGTTACATACCTTCTCGTAGTCCTCTGCCCCGGCAGATTTTGGGGCATAGTGAAAAATATCCTGCCCTTGTGTCGGGGCTTCGGCCAGCGTAATGGCGTTGCGTATATGGGTGCTGAACACTTTGCCCTGGAATGTTTCCTGTACCAGTTCCGAAACGCTCTTGTTCAGGTTCTTTCTTCCGTCGTACTGGGTTATCAGGACCCCGGCGATCGAAAGATCCGAGTTCAAACGTTGCTGCACCTTGTGGACGACCTGCATAAGTTTGGCCATTCCACGCATTGCCAGGAATTGAGCCTGAACCGGGATAATCAGCCGATCCGAGGCCGTCAGTGCGTTAAGCGTGAGCAGCGACAGCGAGGGGGGGGGCAGTCGATCAGGATATAATCGAATTTTTCCTTTTGGCCCTTGATAAGGTGGGCTAAGATAAGTTCCCGCCCGGCCTCGTTGATTAACTCCGTTTCAACGGCCGAGAGATCCAGGCAGGAGGGAACGACGCTAAGACCGTCCTTATGCTCGTAGATCGGCAGGTCGTATTCGCCTTTCATCGCACCGTAGATCGTTTGGGGAAGCTCCGCAGAGAAGCCCAGCGATTCGGTCAGGTTGGCCTGCCCGTCAAGGTCGATCAAAAGAACCTTGTACCCTTTTTGACGTAACGCGCCGCCCAGGTTGATCGTGGTTGTAGTCTTTCCTACTCCCCCTTTGTGATTCAATACGGAGATTACTTTTGCTTTGCTCATAAATTCAGTTTTTTAAATGGTTGTCATGTCCGCAAATATAGTTAAAATACTAATATACTAAAATACTAAAAGTAGTATTTCTCGTTTTTTGCGTGTTTTTTGTACCGATCGGGGAAGCGTACCGAAATAAATCCTGTTTCCGTCTTTCGGTACGTTTTGTTTCTGTACCGGAATTAATCAAAGACATATTAAACGAAAGAAATCAAACAACGGTAGATAGCAAACGGCGTAACCTCCCCTAAAGGTCGGTTAGCCACCAAATATTATATTTAGAATGAAGAAACGGGACTATAAGGAGCAAGAACGACAACGGCGCTATTATTTCTTCGACTACCTGTTCTGGTTGGGAGAAATGGCACAGAGGCATTACAAGGGCGAGCCAAGACGCCCCGACGGGGAGTCCATGCTGATGCTTTGCATCATGATATTTATCTATGAGCCGATCTTCCTTACAACCGCTCATTTCCTTTTCGACTCCACGGTATTTGAGTGGTTTACAGTCGCCATGATAGCCGGAATCGTCGCAATTCTCCACTATCTATCGAATGGTCGGATATACCCGTTTTCACGAAGGGAAGCGGTCATGCAGCACTATGAGGGACGCAGGTTCAGCCCCTTCAGATGTTACTTCTTCCTGTTCTCCCTCGGCTTTCTGATGATTGCCGAAATGTACCTGTTGCCAAGCACACTGATGCGGATAGACGGGCGCAAGGCGGAGCCGGTGGAGAACACACGGACGGAAGTTCCGCAAAGGTGGAGGGATTACCTTGCGCTGCATATCACGGTAGGAGCCCGTCAGGAAGTACCCAGCGAAGCCTTGCAATATCTGATTAATCAGGACGGTCGCACATCCCGATACGGGCAACCGGTCTATGTCATGCAGGTAAGGGAGGAAGATATGGGAGGAGAGTTCCGTGTAGGGCTATTGAACCATGCCACCTTTGATGAAATCCAAGACGGCAGCCAGAAGTTTGTCGAATGTACATGGATCAAAGGATATACACCGGACAGCATAAGGGTACTGCTGACCGGATGGTACGAGGTGAGAAACGCCGGGCTTTGTCCGGTGGACTCTCTGGAATGGACGGAGGATATGGAATTTTAAAACCTACAAAAGTATGAAAAGAGCAGAAACAGGAAGACCTCATTTATTTCGCTTGATTGCGATGATACATAAAACCGCATACATCCTTGCCTACGATATGTTGCGAAGGAAAGGGGGGCATGATTGGGTGGAGCGTCGGGCTGGTGGGATAATTGGACTTCCCTATCTCTCATTAATTTTGGTGGCATTACTTACGCTAAAAGACGACCCGAATAACGGTCAGAAAATAGTTACCGGCATATTGATCGGATGGGCGGTTGTCGCAGCATGGTGCATCTCCGGATTTCAGTTCAAACCTTCTAATTGGAGAATGGAAATCCGAGAAGAACTTGATTTGCGTCCTCTATATTGGAAAAAGGCGATAGAGGTGTACTATGCCGTTGTCATTGCAGTGGCGGTAGTGACAGGCATTGTCATGCCCAATGTATAAATCCGAAGTGAAACATTAGTGCGAAATTCGCTACGGTCAGGGCGATGGCGATAAGGACTATTTTGGCGAGCTTCCTGCCGGAGTGTTTCATCTTTCCGTAATATTTACGGAGCGCTTCACGCCGCTCGGCTGTGTAGCGGAGCTGGCAAAATAAGTCGGGAAGAAAGCAAAGAATCATTACTATGGCAAAAGCAATTATCCAACTGAAAAGGCGAAATAGTAGCGGTATTCCAAGCGGTATGGTTATGGCAAACAGCCAGCATAGGAAAAGCAACATTCTCCCATTGAGATTGTTATGCTCTCGCTCGCTCCATTTTTCGGCTACATACCACATATAGTCGATGAAGCAGAACCGGTATTTGCGATTGTCCTTATCCATGCTCTCACCTCCATACAAAGAAATCGACCAATATGAGGATAATCAGAACGCTGACCAGCACTATCTTAATCCGTCGGCGTGTTTCGGGTTTGCAATCATCAAAGAACCATAGCTTTCCATGAAACTGCCACTCACATGCCCATTTCCAACGGAACAGCAACCCTGCAAGCCATAGGGCAAGTAACCCGACACCAAACAGCAACCCGTATTTCGGGTGAGCCTGCAACCACTCGAAAAACGCTTCCGCCTTGTTGTTCATAGCCTCGTATATATCGGTAACTTTCATTGCATAATTATCATTTGTCATACCATAATTCAATATACCAATCGCCCTTAATGTGTCTTGATGCCATACCGCCCGGTGCATCCGGATCATTCCTAACAGGCTCAATCAGGTCGTTCAGTTCCCAATTGACCGCATAGGTTGAGTCCTCCGCGAACCTGTAAGCATACTGCTTGTCCACGCTCGGCCCGACAGACCAACCGGCAGAATAGTAAATGATAGAGATGCTTGGAACAATGGTGTCGGGCAGTTCCTCAATGGGAGGAATTGAGCTAAAATCGCCATGTTCAATCTGCCACAAAGTATGCCGGCTTTTGAAATACAATCTCCTACCACCCACCGATGCAAGCAGGGAATCAAGACGCGTGCATTTTTCATTGCCAAGACTTGCCAAGCACAATGAATCCGTTGCGCTCCCGATTGGATAGAACGGAGGGTAAATGTCGCCATACGGGCAATTCAACAGAATTTCGGTTATTTCATTAAACGCATCTTCATGGGCATAGAAATTACGAATCATATCCTCGTCAGACGGAGGATTGAAACTTCTGTTGCCACACCCTACGGCAATGAAAGCCACTACAGTTGCCGGCAATAATACTTGCAGAAATATGCTCGCCATAGCTGATAATCGTAATCCCGAACACAAAAATAATGTTTTCCGCCCACTTAATCATCACGTTATGCCGAAAAACAATGTGCCGGATGTCCTTTGTCTGCCGCAAAAACAGTATTTTTGCGAAAACGAAAAGCGAAGAAGGGTTTCAGACGGAAATATAAGTTCAGTATAATAGACTACCTGTATTATACGGGTAGCATACGACGTATCCACAACAGGTGGTTTATGCCGTTGGAAGCCCTCTTTTTTTGTGTCTTCGGTGTTTTCCCTTCGCTTCTTATAATGAGATTCCTATATTGGGTAATACCGTCGTGGCTGCCGTCAGCTTTGTCTGTCGGTTGGGTCTGGGCAACAGTAGAGGTGTATTCAAAGATTGAAAAGAAGTACTTTACCAAAGCGAGGGAGCGTGCCTATTACCGCCGGTATCCTGAAAGGAAAGATAAAAACTACTTCTGGTTGCAGTTGCTGTTACCCCTCTGCCTGTATTCGATAGTTTTAGGCATAAGTCTTTGGCTTTTCTTAGTATGTCAATGAGCAGGAAGAAGGATAATAGTTCAGGTTCTGATAATTTTAAGATTTACACAATGGGCAAAATTCCAACGATAATTGCGATAATGTTATTATGCGGTTGCAGTTCCATGAAACACTACGGCGTGTTTCAATGTGACAACGGCAACGATTATGTCAGCGAGGGACTGTACCGTATCGTGGACAAGCGAGGGCGTATCGGGTACGCGGACGAAAGCGGCAGGACGGTCATCAAGCCCCGCTTCGCCTTCGGCTTCCCATTCGAGAACGGCAAGGCTAAAGTAACGGACAAGGGAGAGACGAAAGAAGTGCCGGGTTCGGACGGAGAATACCACTATTGGGAAAGCGACGAATGGTACTACATCGACAAGAAAGGGAATAGAAGTGAAGAAAACAGACAACAATAGTCTTACTTGAGAGACTTGAAAATGCCGCAAGGGAAACCGATTTGGGTTTATGGATGAACGAGACAATACATGCGTCAGATACACAGATATTTATCGTTTCGGAACACGGACGGGAGCTTGAAAGGCTTTCTAAAAACATCCCTGCTGTGCGATGATGCTTCTCAAACGGGACAAGTTTTCTGCTAGGGCAGTCTTCACGGAGAGCAAGTAATTCCTGTGTCCCCCTGCCGTGCCGGAATCCAGCATGATCTCGGAAATGCCGACATCCCATTCCGAAGGAAAAAGCTTGTAGCCGGTATGCACTTGTCTTGCCAGACGGTTGTGAATCACTTGATAGTAGAGCGAGCCTTCCTTCATCTCGACGGAAGAGGTCCGGAACTTGACTTTTATTGTTGCCATGAATATATCTGTTATTTAATTTTTCACCTGAAAACTAATCCCGGGGAAACCATTGCATGAATATTCATCGCCCTTTAACACATCTAAAAGCAAAAAGTTTCTTGGTGCACCGATGCTACAGGAACTTTTCACATATAAAAAACGCATGTTCTATCACCGTATCCGTATATATTCCGAATACTTGATTTCTACATACGGGTTGTCACTGGAAATGGACTGATGGATAGCCTTTACACGCTTCCAGAACCACCATCCCTTGTATTCTACCCAAACCGCCTGATTGAGGGTTACCGGAACTTTGATGTCGCCTTTGAGCCGTTTGTTCTCGATCAACCCGGTAAGTTGGATATACGGTGTAACCATCACCACCTTCTGCCGCAGCAACGGAACGGTATCACGGATAATGAGCGTGTCGCGGATGGCGGCATCTATCGGGGCTTTCACTTCGACTTCATGCCGTGCAGCCGCTTCGAGGTTCTTGATTTTCACGCCTAGCCTTTCGATGGTCTCGGCATCCTTGACACGGAACTCTTTATACTCATCTATGGTCAGCCGCAGTGCCTTGGCATCGAGGGCCATCGTCGCTGAATCGATCTGCATCCGCTTCACATCGGAAAGCAGTGCGGTGCTGTTCATGCGGAATCGGTCGCGTTCTTCCGTGAGGCGTATTGTCCGTCGGTGCTGCAACCAGAGGATGCCGCCAAGCAGCAGCACGGCAACCAGAAGTATTCTGCTTAATCTACTCATATGATACTGATTCTTCGGGGATGAACCATAGAAATTCATCCATATAGATTTCTTCCAACAATACAAGACCACCCCGGTTCTTTTTTCGGTTCTGCGAGAGGTCTTCAACGACCAGTCCACGGCGGCCGACCAGTTCGTCCAACCTCATTTCGGAGAGTCCAGGCGAAGCGATGATGGTGATGTATGCATTCTTTTTCATAACTGGTCTTTCCACGATGTTTTTACTTGTGCGTTCCCTGACATTTGAGAAGTTCACGGATATCGGCACGGATTTCGTGCAGGTCATTTTGTACCGTGTTGAGCTGCATCATGGTTGCCTCGAACACGGACTTGTCCAGCTTCATGGCGTTGATGCGGTCATACTGGTTCTTGATTTCCACTTCCAAACCGATACATTTGGTCTCCAGTTCTGCAATCTGGGCCGTGTTGTTGACATGCTGTATGTACAGTGTCAGCGAGAATGAGAGTACCACGACGATAATCTTGAAGTACTTCATTACAAATTCCTTGAGTTGTTCCATATCTTATTCCATTAAAAGTGAGAATGCATCCCTGATAGCCCTCAGCAGAGCCTCGGCTGCCGTACTATCCCGGAACCCATAGATGACAAGCGCGATCATCATTGCCAGATAGACCCACCAGGCGATTTCTTCCTTAGTGATTTTACGTTTCCGCTTCGCCATCTTTTACAGGATTTTGGGGTACGATTACATTGAAGATAACATTGCCGTCACTGCCCTCGATACACAGGCGGTTCTCCTCCTTGTGCTTGATGGGGAAAATATCCATCAGCGCCTTGGCGGCATTGACCGATACAGCCCTGAGCGGTGCCGGAGAGAGCGGCACACCGAAACGGTCGGTATAATCCGAAGCGGCCGTCTCGTCCATGATGGCTTTGAGTGTCTCGGTCACCTGCAGTTTTACGGCCATCGTCTCCATCTCGAACCGTTCCGAGGAGAGCAATGCCTTGATATGTGCCAGCACATGCGGTTTGTTCATCAGGTAATTGGCCGAAGCATACGGGTTCTTCACCGTATCCTCACCGAATACCTCCACAAAGCATTTTTTCGGCCGTCCGGCATATTCCAGCCCGCCGTTCACATAGAGGTTGCAGAATTGCAGCTCCTGTTCCGTGAGCGGTTTCTCTTCCGGCCTATCCTGCGTGTTCGTTATCTTGTCTGACATCGGTTCTTCCTTCCTTTTCTGAAAGAGTAGCGGGTTTGTATCCCGGAGGTTTTACAAAATCCGCCTTTTCATTGAGCAACTGCTCCATTAATGCGTCATAGAATACCTGGGCCAACGCATCGGCACACGCCTCCGCATCCGCCAGCGAGTTGATGAGCCGCAGGTTGAACTTGATTTCCAGGTCGTAGCCCGATATGAACGCCATCAGTTCGTTCCCGTCATAACCCAGCGCCCCGTAGGTCATCCGGTCCGCCGTACGGAATGTAATGGTCTCTGGAATCTGTTCCCGGTCAATGCCTTGGGCTTCCTTATTCGTGTCCATACTCATATCTTGAAATATTTACGGGTTTTCTCTTTCTTCTGCGTGGCGATTGCCGCCCCTTCCGTCTGGCGCAGACGGGAGGTATAGACCCCCAGGATGTCAAGCGTGGCCGTCACATCCGCAGCCGCATCGTGGGCATCGTCCAGTTCCACCCCCAATTTTGAGGCTACCAGTTCCAGTTTATACGAAGTAACCTCCGGATCAGCGGCAAAAGCCAACCGTCCCATGGCAAGCGTGTCGATGTAGTGCGGCTGGAAGTTGCCGTAATAGTCCTTGGTTCCGGAAAAGGTCTTTTCAAACTCGGCGGCCAGTCCGGCATAGTTCATCAGCTGTTGCAGGAATCCGATGTCGAAAGCGATGTTCTGTCCGACCAGCACGGGCTTGCACTGATAGCCCTTCGAGAGGGTGCTGCGTTTGGCGAAGGCGATGACTTCTCCGGCGACTTTCTTCATGTCCACACCCTGTGTGCGCAGCATCTCCATGGTAATGGCGGAATAGTCCAATGCCGTCTGTTCGTACTTCATCGGGACATATTCCGGTTCTTTCGCCTGTTCATGGCGGGTACGCAACACCTTGCGTCGGGGAAGCCCCGCGTCCTGTTTCCCGTAGGGGGTGATATACGCCTGATAGCGGTCGAATACCTGCCATGTGTCGAAACGGACGGCTTGCAGGGCGATCTGTGTACAGGCGCATTCACGGCAGTCCAGCCCTCCGGTCTCGAAGTCCAGCCCGATGCCTACATATATCTTCTGTTCTGTCTTGGGTGCCATATCTTTTCAGGATTGAATGAATAACAATGAGTTCTTATAGGTCTGTAATGTATTGCATCCGTTGTAGTCGCTGTAACGGATGACGGCCGTGAGGATGACCACCCGGTCTTTGAGCGACTGTATCTCGGCGCGGTGTTCCATGTAATAGTCGTTCCAGCATACACATTCCGCCAGACGGTTGTTCTGGGAGAGTGTCAGCTTGGCGAAACGCTTCCGGCTTCCCGTCTCCCTGTCCTTGTAGGTATGTTCGGTTACATCCACCACCGTGGCGCAGACAGTCGCACGCCTGCCGTCGTTCTCGTCCCGTGCTACCTCGTCCAGGGTCAGGTAAGAGGCTTTTCCCTTGACCTGCCTGCGGGCTTCCGAATTGTCGAAGATGCGGCGATAATCGATGCTGCCTATACCCGACACGGCAATCTGCTGCTGCGACCAGAAGAAATGCCGCCCGCGCATGTCCTGCGGGAAGTCTTTTTCAGAAAGGGAGAATCCCAGTTCCCGTGCTGCGCGTTCGAGCAGCGCGCAGCGTTCGGTAACCGCCCCGACTTTTTCGATACGGTCGAAGCATCCGGCAAGGATCATGTGCTTGACATGCCGGGCGTTCACGGGGACTTTCACGGCCTCTTCCGCGTTGTCGGGGTCGTCCCAGTAACTGTATTTCTTGAGTTTGTAACGGAATATGCGGTGGATGAAGTTCTCGATACCGGTATATGCCCCGCCCCGGTCGCGTTCCGTGACGATGTATTCCACTGTCTTGACACCGACCTGTTTGATACGGGTAAGCGACCAGAAGATTTCATCGGTGGCATAGTCGGTGAAGAACTCCGTCCCGGAGCGGTTGATGTCCGGCGGCACGATCTTGGCCGACGAGCAGCGTTCCATCTCCGCCATCAACGAAGGAATCTCCTTGTCGTCCGCCCATTGCAATGCCACCGTGTAGAATGCCGAGGGGTAATTGGCCTTGAGCCATGCCCCGCAATAGGCTGTAAGGGCGTATGCCGCGGCATGGGAACGGTTGAACGAATATTTCCCGGCCACCTCTATCTTGTGCCAGATTTCCTCCGCCTCATAGTCCGGGCATCCGTTCCCGACGGCTCCGGCAATGAAATCCGCCTTCAGCGTGGCCATCAGGTCGGCTTTCTTCTTTCCTATGGCCTTGCGCAGATAGTCGGTCTTCCCGAGGTCGAATCCCCCGAGCGTATGGGCAACGGACATGAACTGCTCCTGGTAGACCATGATTCCGAAAGTGTTCTTCGTTGCTTCATAACAGCCGTAGTTATAGACCGGGGCCACTTCGCCACGCCTGAAACGGACATAATCATCGGTGGCGCCGATGTCGAGTGTGGCGGGACGGTACAGGGCATTGATGGCGATCAGGTCCTCGATACACTCCGGCTGTACATCCTGGATAAACCGGGTAATACCCGGCGAAGAGAACTGGAACACATTCTGCGTGTTGCCGTCCGAGAGCAGCCGGTAGGTCTTCCCGTCTTCCAGCATATCCTGCGTAATACGCCCGATAGTGAGTTCCTGCCCGAAATTCCGGTTGACCAACGCGATGACGGCACTCAGTTTGGCAAGTTCCTTTGTCGCCAGCACATCCTCCTTCAACAATCCGATCTCATCGACCGAATAGCCGTCGAACTCCGATACCAGTGCCCCGTCCATCTTACGGACCGGCAGGAAATCGAAGCATTCGGCGGGCCTGCCGTCCCGCATGTCCGGTGTGACAACGATGGCCGAGGCGTGTATGGAGGCCGCTTTGGGCTGTCCGAGCAATCCTTGCACGTCCTCGATGACCAGCGGATAGGTCTGGATAAAGTCCCGAAGTTTTCTGTTGGATGCAGCCTGTCTGAACAGTCCTGTCCAGTCCGTGCCGTCATCTATCATGGCGGTAATATAGTTCACGATGGAGTGAGGCACGCGGTGTACGCGGGCCACGTCCTTCAACGCGGCTTTCAGTTTCATCGTGGTAAAGGTGCCGGCGGAAAAGACACGCTGGCGGCCGTCTGCGTTGTACCGTTCTTCCAGGTAATCCTTGATCTCCTGCCGCCGGTCGGAGGCATAGTCGACATCTATATCTGGCAGCGAAGCGTGGCCGCCTTCCGTCAGTCCTTTGTCCACAAAGGCATCCATGACCGTCAGCGGCCCGTCTGCTTTCCTGATTCTTATATGTGTTACTTTCATCTGATATATTTCTTGTATCGTATTATCGCGCTTACCGTCTGGCGGCTGACACCGTACTGTTTTGCCAGGCTGTTCTGGGAAGCCTGGCCGGAGGAATACCTCACCCGTATCTCTTCCGCCTGCCCGTTGGTCAGTTTGGCGTTCACGCTTTTCTCGCCGTAATCCCGTTTGAGGCCACCCGCTATGGCATGTTCCATATTCCGCTGGTGCGTACACATTTCCAGGTTATCCGCACGGTTGTTGTCGCGGTTCCCGTCGATATGGTTCACCTCCAGTCCCGGATTCCAGTCGGGCAGGAAGTGCTGTGCCACCAGACGGTGCACGGAGAACTTCTTTCCGACACCGCCCTTGTAGAGTCGGACACAGTCATAGAGCGAAGTCGTCCCACACCAATGACACATGATACGTTCGGGTTGTGTCCAGGTGATACCGTCATGCGAAACTTGCCGTTCCAGACTCTTGACACGCCCGAGGTTGCTGATCTTGTACTTTCCTTCATAGTTCTTGATATCCACCCAGATTTCCCGGGTGTCAGCCATGGGTTATACGGTTTAGTGCTGTCTGAAAAATTCCCAGGTCTATCTCCACGCCGATGAACCGGCGTCCCGTATTCCGGCAGGCCACGGCTGTACTGCCGCTGCCCATCGCAAAGTCGAGGACGATGTCTCCTTCGTCGGTGTAGGTGCGTATCAGGTATTCCAGCAGGGCGACAGGTTTCTGTGTCGCGTGCAGGCAGGAGAGCTGCTTGTCCGTCTTGAATTTCAGCACACTGCGCGGATAGCGTTCCGTGGATATGTAATCCCGGAAATTATCGTGCTTCCGGTATATCTCGCCGGCATCGCATTTCCGCTGATGTTCGGCCATCACGACCTTGCGCTTGTGCCCGTCCGTCTTGATCGGATGATACTTCGGCAACCTGTCGTAAAAGACCAGAATGTCCTCGTGCGCCTTCATCGGCATACGCCTGGCGTTTAGGAAGCCTGTCGCCTGCGTCTTCTCCCATACCCAGGCATACCGCAGCCTGCGGAGATTGGAGCTGCCCAGCAGGCTCGTAAAAGGATGCTGGCAGAACAGCAGTACGGGAGTGTCAGGTCTGGATATGCCCTGTACAGCATTCCACATCCCGGGGATGTCTATCACGGCGTCCCATCGACAATGTGTCGTACCGTATGGAGGGTCTGACAATACCATGTCGGCAGTGATGCCTTCTTCAGCCAGCAGGGGCAGCACATCGAGTGCATCGCCCCGGTAAAGGTCGCAACCGTCATAGGGACGGTGGTGTTCGTAGGTCGGATTCATGGGTTTCGAGTTCCTTTAGGTTCCACAAGCAATCTCGGCGGTCAAAAAGGATTTCGTCGCCACACATCAATTCATCTGCGTATATCGTCCGCTCTTCTCCGTTACGGATTACCCGCATCCGGGCATCCGTGCACAGACGGTAAGTCTTGCCTTCAGATTCCATCTCCACATAGCGTTCGCCCTTGCCGAGTGTGATGTCCGGGGCAAGCACCGTCAGTTCGTCTTTCCAGCTGAGCCCGCAGCGTTCCGGCACGAGGAAGCGCGAGAAGATAAGGTCGTATTTCAGCGGGTCGATGGAGGTTATGCCAAGCAAGTAGGAAACCAGCGAGCCCCCGGCGGAACCGCGACCTATACCAGTTGCGATGCCTCTCCGGTGCGCCTCCCGCACCATATCCCACTGCACCAGGAAATAGTCCACATTGTCGGTCGATTCAATGATATAGACTTCCTCGTCCAGCCGTTCCCGATAGCGTTCCCGCTCCGGTTCCGGCACTTTCCGGTCCAGCCCGTCGTCAAGCAGTCGGAGGAACATCGTACGGCGGTCACCATACCGTTCCCGCTCTTCCGGTCGCATACGGTATTCCGGCATGAACATTCGCCCGGTCTCGAATGAGGCGTCCGCACGTCCGGCAATCTCCACCGTGGGACGGCACATGCGCCTAAACAGGGAATCGAAGTCCCATTGCCCGGAGAACAGAGGACGGAGCGTGTCATACAATTCATCCGCTGTCTTGAAATACTGGTCATCGCTCTGTTCATGGGCGGCTCCCGTGGCAATCTTGTTCACCACGATTCTGTACCCTGCATCGTCCTTGTCCATGTAGTAGCAGTCCGGAATCAGGACTGGTTCTACTGTAAATGAATCCGTGTCGGCATCATAACAGTTGCCGAAATAATATTTCAGGGCTTCTAGTTGCTCCCTGTCGATGCGGTCCGCCTTGTATTCGTTGGCGTCGACCTGGTAATAGACCGCTTCGGCACCTTTCCGGATACGCTTCACCTGTTTGGGGTGTCCGGCCATCCAGTAGACGGAACGGATGGCGAAAACCACCACACAACCTGCGGCATACATCAGCAGCTGTTCATAGCGGAGGGTGTTGTCTTCCGAATCGACCATGACGGCCCGTTGGATGCGCAGCAGATTATGCAGCCCCTCGTTATCCAAGGCATAAATCTTCAGCCCGACACGTTCTTCTTCGTGCATCATTGTCAGCGAGTAGCCGAATATATGTTTCAGCCCGGTATTGGCGCACTCCTTCTGAAGGTTCAGCGTGGCGGCCATTGTATTGCGGTCGCAGATGCCGACAGCCGTATGCCCGAGCCATTTCGCCTTGCGGCACAAATCTTCCGGCGAGCAGCAGGCGTTCAGCAGCTCGTAGGAGGTATGGATGCCGAGGTTCACGAAAGGTACATCATGTACCGGAGGCTTGGGCCGGCCGATATATTTCAGCAGGTTGAAACGGAATTCTTCCCGCAGGTCATAGTAGTACCAGTTCCTGCCGAACGGGAAGGCCACATGGAAGATTCCTTCTTCCATCAGCACATCCGGACTTTCCATCAGGTTGAACACGAGCTTGTCCCCGTCGCCGCGGAAGATGGATTCCACTCCCGACAGGTCGGCCGTGAAAAGCCGCCCGAAGCCGGGAATATCCACCACTTCCGTATCGACCGGGATATAGGTTATCCGTTGTGCATCGAGCCATGAGAAAAGTTCCTGTATCATCTTTCCTGTACTTTTTTGAGTTTGTATTCAAGGACGGACAGCAGGCGGCAGGCGAAAATCCCGTAGATTTCCGCTTCCGTGAGTTCGTCCCAGTCTTTGGCGGCATCAGCAATGTCCGCGATGAAAACCTCGAAATAGGGTTTCAGCCGTTCAGCCGTCCGCTTTACCGACTCGACGGCATCACCATCGTAACCGATGACTACGGTTCTGACGCCTTTCGATTGCAGCTTGTAGATCTGTACATCGGATATTTTCTTTCCGAAAGTGGCCACGGCTGCGACATGGGAATTGTCATAGAGTTCGAGTCTGCGGGTCAGGGCGATGACATCGAAAATACCTTCCGCGAGGATGACCGTATCGGTTTCATCCATACGGACGGCATCGTAGTTATAAAGGAGTCTGGAAAAGTCGTTTTCCGTGGAGTTCCGGTAACGCAGGATCTTGTACCCGCCGCTATGTCTGGTCTTGCGGTTGTGGGCGTCTATATCCTCTTTCGGCCAGGTATGGCGGGAGACATAGCCGACAACCGTACAGTCATCGATGACCGGAAAGACGACATAGTCCGCGTAGCGCGGATTGAGCCTGCCGGTTATCCCGACCGGGAAATACTCGTAATCGTCGAAACAGAAGCCGCGCCGCTGCAAATACGGATGCCGGAAAGTGCGCTTGTAAAAGTCCGGCAATTCGACCGGCACCAGTTCGTCGTCTATTTCTTCCGCCTCGTCCTTCTCCAGCAGGTGCAGGTTCAACGGTGCGGCAATGTCAGCTGTCTGCAAAACCATCAGGTCCATGCGACCGATAGCCGCCAGAAGTTGCTCCAATGTACGGGTGGATGCCCCGCAGGAGAAGCAGTGGGCCATGAAAGGCCGGCGGTGGGCAGTCGCCTTGCCGATGTAGATACCGAACTTACCGCCCGACTTTCCGCAGAACGGGCAGCGCGGAACGATAAGGTTCTTACCGCTCCCGTCCCGTTTGGCACCCGTCTCGCGGGTTATCTCCGAAACCAGATATTGATATTCCTGTACCGACAGTTCCATATTAAGGTATAGTCGTGACCGCTACAGGTTGGTTTGAAATGTTTGGAAAAAGAATCCGGATTAGCCCAATAAAAATAGACCGGCAGAATCATGGAAGGTCTTTCCACCCAAAGGAAAAGAGAAATTGTCTTCCCGGCTGGACAAAAAATGACTGCTTTTGTCTAATCGATAAAACAATATATAAATAAGGAGATTGATAATCAGCATTGGCTGATTATCAGGTGTAGAGATGTACTTTTCTAAAATGATCACTCTCTACATAAAAAAAGCGTATTTTTTGTGCAGTACAATAAACATACTGAATGAAAAGTATCGTTTTCCAATTACTACAAATAACGGATTTGTATTTGCGAGGTCATTCGAACTTTCCTCGAACAAAGGTCGTATGATATCTCGAACGCCAAGACCCGTGAGCGGAAACTGAAAGTCTTGGAGGCGGCAGAGGAATTGAAATGTGAAAACCTGCTGTTGATAACATGGGGAACGGACGATATGGCGGAATACAAAGGGCATACAATAAAAATCGTATCTGTCCGGAATTGGTTTTACGCATGTAAGCTGCCATATATTCTCAACATTCCAGTCGTTACAAGTCAAAAAGCCACCGACACGCCGCATCCGGATCGATGGCTTTTTATTCCCTGTTCAGATTCAGTGTCCTCTGCCCGTCATAGAACACCTCATTGTCGTAGTCGGTGGCAATCCTGATAGTGTCTCCTTTCTTGAAGAACCGGCTTTTGGCCACGTGCAGGCGCATAACGTTCTCCTTTCTTTCAGCCGATGACTGGTTGAGCGAAACAAGGTGCGTGCACGGGCGGGCCAGACCTTTGGCCTCCGAACAGTTGTACTCGGTCAGCACGTTCCGCTCGTCATTCAGCCACTCCCGGTCTTCGATGGTAGACTGGTAAGTCACCACCATCCATACCTTTTCGTCCGCCGCCAGGTCCTTCAGGTCATTAGCCACCGCGATACGCTTCGCCCGTTCATGGTCGGCTCCCCATGAACGGCGGTTGGCATCCGTCAGCAAGTCCATCGAATCCACAATCACGATGTCCGGATTATATCCTTTGAGCTTCCTGTATTCCGAAATGCCGTTCTTGATGTCGAGTGTCGAGACCTGGGCATTGAAACGCGGGTAACTGCGCACCGTGATGCTTCCGGCATACGAGGCGACCAGTTTTTCCAGATGTCTCATCTCCGTATCCGAAATCTTTCCCCGCTCGTAATAGTAGGCGTTCCTGGAAATCAGTCCGCCGGAATAGGCGTTCAACGCCTCTTCTTCCGAACCTTCCAGCTGGAAATGCAGCACATGCAGCCCGTCATCGATGTCCGCCCTGACACCGATCCATTTGGCGATGTGCGACTTTCCCACGCCTGTGCTGGCCAGGAAACAGGTCAGCTGACCTCGCAGGTTACGTCCGGCATTGAGCGCATCCAGATACGGGATGTAGAAGCGGGACACACGAGGGGCGGCCGAGCGTTCCTCTTCCTCCTCGCGCCGGCGGTTCCTCTCGAAACGCTCCTTGAAAGTCGCGGCCACATCGACGAACGAGGAACTCTTCAGCGTGAACCCTGCCAGCCACTCGGCATATTCCCGAAGAGTCTTCTCCGCCTTGTCCTGTTTGTTCTCGTTATACAGTTTCCCGACCTCCGCATAGACCGACTGCAACCGGACCCCCTTGATGTAGGACTCCAGCATGTCGGTCATCACCTCGGCACTCTGTCCCTCGTCATACTCCCGGAAAGTGTCTATCAGCTCGATGGCGTCGTAATCCTCATGGAAGGTCTGTGCCAGCACGGCATACGACGGCGGTGTCTTGTATGTCTTGAAGTGTACGGCTATCGCCTCCTGTACCTGCTGGAACGAACGGTCCGGCAGGTATTCCTTACGCATATGCCGGGCTAGGACAGCACACAACGGTTCCTGTCTGAGCGCCGTGGCATAGAGTTCATACAGGAACTCGGCACTGAGCGGATTGACGGCACTCATGGCTTCGCCTCCTTTTTCCGCCACGCCTCACAGCGGATACGGTACAGTTCCGGATAGCGCGCCTGTGTCCTTCTGCGGCATGGCTCCGCTTTCGCACATTTTGAGCATGACGGGGAGAAAGGCGTCCACATCAGCGTGGAGAGCGCACAGACGAGATATCCCGCTTCGGTGGAGAGCAGTCGCCGCTTGGTCGTCTCCTCGTATTCCGGATAAATAAAACGCCCGAACGGATGGCTGCGGCGGTCTTCCACTGCCCGCGCCAAATCATGCCGTGACAGCCCGAAACTCTTCAGCCACCGGTCCTCCCGGTAGCGGCGTTCCTTTCCCGAGCGGAGATAGCGGCCGATGGCTTTCTTTCCGAATGAATGGGAGACGTTCCATTTCCTGCGATACGCGGTATCATATCCGGAAATGGCATATGTCTGGCAGATACAGAAGTCGGACAGGCGTTCCGCACTGACGGAGACGACCTCCCGGCACAAGCCGTCGAAACACATCCCGAGCTGCCTGTCCGACTTGCCGCCGGTAGGGAACACAAAATCCGCCCACACCGTGGTGCGGACCAGCCGTGTAAAGAGCCTCCGGCATCCGTCAATCCATTCTTTTCTCTCCATCGCGTGTCAATAGTTTGCGCAGCTGCGTCTTGGCTAGGAAGATGCGGCTTTTTACCGTTTCTACGTTCCTGGTCTGCAAAGTACCGTTGTTATAGGTGATTTCCATGATTTCCCCGAGTTTGTAACCAGCCTGCTGCAAGAGCAGGGCTTCCCGGTAAATCGGTTTGAGCCGGTCCAGTGCCCAGAGGATGTCATCGTTATAGAACTCGCGGTAGTTGTCCATCCCCATGCTGTTTCCCGACGGTTCGTCCTCATCCGACAGCGAAGAGGATATTTCCGAAATGTCGATATTGTCGTCCGGGGGCATGCGGTTCCTGTTGCGGTTGTTCAGGTCCGCCACAAGCCGTTTGGTCACGGCATAGATCCAGGTCTTTACCGGACGGGCCGGGTCATAACTGTCCATATACTTGAAGAAGTTGGCCAACGCCTCGAGGTAGTTGTCCTCGATGTCCTCCTGGTTATAGGTATATTTGATACAAATGCTGTATATCAGATTCTTGTGCGGCATCACATATTTTCTGAGAAGTTCCGCCCTCTGTCTCGCGGATTCGTCTTCAGGCTGGAGAACCGCAATAAACACATCTTTCTTTTCCACGTTTCCACTGACTGAAAAGGTTGATAATGAATCTCATGTCCTAATCTGTCAGCTACCGTGAGCGTCAATTGAAAAAACGGGCGGCAGCATTACCGCCGCCCGGAAAAAATCCAAACCGTTGTCGGCTTGTCACAGCCTGTGCCTGCGGATGTAATAGTAGAAGAGGTGGCAGGCATCCGCCGCATTGTCATCCACCGGGACAATACCGTATCTGTCCTTGCAGGCCGCGACCATCTGCGTCTTGGTGGCGTGTCCGTCTCCCGTCGCCCATTTCTTGAGGACAGCCGGGTTGACGAACTCCGGTTCCGGGATATCCAGTTCATCGCACACTTCGAGCAGGATACCCCTGAGTTCCGAGAGCCGCCGCATGTCGTAGAAATGGCGGTTCACGCTCACATCCTCGGCCACGACGCGGCGGATGCCGTAACGACGGAGCAGCGAGAGCAGCGTAGTCCTGAAAGCGCCGTGCATCTTGTTGCCGTTGCGCCGTTTGCTTTCGGTGAAGTTCCATGTCCCGGCCTCATGCAGGGAGAAGTATCCGGTATGCGTGGCGATGTCCAGCGCCAGTACCTGCTCCCGGGTCAGTACGCTATTCTCCGAGTCTCGATTCGCCATTCTCTTTCACGATTACCAGTTTATGCGGATACCCTTCAGCCACATTCCCGTGCGAGACTACCAGCACGGTACCGCCGAGCGAGTTCAGCGCCTCGAACATGGAGGCCAGCCCCGCTTCATCGACCGCCTCGAGTATCTCGTCCAGCACGAGCAGATCCAGTCCCTTGTCCCCGTCGCAGTTGCTGTTCACGAGTTTCTGCATGGCAAGGATGGTCGCCAAATTCACACGGGCGGCTTCGCCTGCCGAAAACTTGCCGAACGAGCCGCAGTCCATGCCGTCGCGCAGCAGTGAGATGGAGATTTTCTCCCTTACCTTACCACTCTTGAGGACGGTATACCCGTCGAAGCGGATACGGATGTCGCTGCCGATGTCTTGCAAGAACTCGTTGGTGATACGGCTGAGCGCCTCGATTTTCGTGTTGGCCAGATAGGTCTTGAACTGCACGAACCGTTCCCGCTGTATCTCCAGGGCACGGACCCGGGCATCGACGGCCGTCTTGCGCCCTGCCGCCTCGTTGGACTTCCCGCGCGTTTCACGGAGAGTGTCCTTGAGCGATTGTATGAGGTCGGGTGAAGCCGCCTCATCCAGCTCCCGGATCGTGGCCTGCAAAGTGTCGATGGCGCAGGCCGCAGCCTGTATATCTTCCTTGCCTACCCGTATGCCGCGGTTCAGTGCGGCATTGCGCTCGTCTATGAATCCGAACACCTCGTCGAATACCTTGCGGCGGACACCTTCGATTTCACTTTGCAGGGCGGTAATTTCGGAAGCGATGCGTTTATGCCCGCTTTCCACCTCTTCCACGTGGCGGGTGGCATTCCTGATGGCCCGTTCGTGCCCGGCCAGCTGCTCCTCCCATCCGGTGCGTCTGCCTTCCAATATCCGGCGCTCATGGTTCAGCCGGTTCTGCTGCAACTCCACGGCATCCGTCTCCTCCTGCTTCTCATCGATACGGCCGTTGATTTCCGTGAGCTGCCGTTGACGGAGCTTCAGTTCCTTCATGCCGGCCTCGATGTCGAACTGTGGTTCTGCCACCAGAAACTCATGCCCGCAGAAAGGACAGGTGATGGAGCCGGCCAGTTTGTTCGAGAGGCCGTCAATACCGGCAGAAACGATACGCCGTTTATGACGCAGTTCCTCGATGCTGCCGGACAGGTCGCGCAGACGGATGTCGATTTCCCGCAGTCTCTCCGCAGTCGTATCGGACTGATCCCTGTATGCCTCACAGAATGCGGCATACTCCTTCTTGAACTGTTCCCAGCCGTCAGTCCTGTTTTTCAGTTCCTGTTCCGCCTGCTTCAAGACGGCATCGCAATCCTTCAGCCGCTCTGTGGCGGTCTGTAACCGTCCTTTCTTTTCGGCAATGACCTTGTCCCAGTCCGTCTGCCGGGCATCGGGAAAGAGGGACATCATTTCCGCTATCTTTTCCAGACATGCTTCCAATGCGGTATCTCCGGCTTCCAGTTCCTGCAAAGCCTCGTCCGCCCGCTGCACTCCGGCAAGCTGTTCCTCAAGCCTGTCCACGTTCTCGTGCCCGGTACGGATCTGCTCCCTCTTGGCCGCTATGGCCGTTTCCAGTCCCATGATACGTTCCACACGGGTACGCCCCCGCTCGGCTCCGGCTTCCTCCTCCTTGCGTATCTGCTCCTGTAACATCCCGATACGCCCGTCCAACCCGGCCAGTTCCAGTTCCACCTGCCGTTTCTTTTCAGAGAGCGGCACGATGTCTTCCTCCACTTTGGCGATGGCTTCATCCACCAGGATACCGTTGGAAAAGCGGTTGATGACCTCTTTCTTCTCCTTGTCCGATGACGAGAGGAAATCCTCATACCGGTATTTGGAAAGGATGAAATTGTTGAGCAGCTCGTCGCGTGTGATACCCAGTTTGTCAAGAATATACCGGTTATAGGCATCCACCGAAGGCTGTACCGCTTCATCGGTTACCACCTGCTTGCCGCCACGGTAAAGCGTACAGCTGACAGAGGAAGCCCCCTTGCGCGGGATACGGCGGTTGACGAGCAGTTCCTCGGCGGCGGAATCGTTGATGAAACGCAAAGCGATACGGCATTCTTCCGCTGCATCGTTGATAATCTCCTCCGAGCGTATCTTTCTAAGCGGGCTGCCCGTGATACCCACGGCAATGCATTCCAACAGGGCAGACTTGCCGGCCCCGTTCGACTGCTGGGACTCATTGTCCCGGTTATCGCCGAAAATCAATGTCGTCACGCCTTGCCGCAGCATGTAGGACAGCGAACGGAAGGCGCAGAGATTTTCGGCTTCTATCGTCTTTAATTTCCACATGATCTGTTTTCTATTCTAGATAAATACTCCAATCCCATCGACACATCCTCGATCTGTTTCTCCCGGCAGAAGTCCTCGTAGGTTTCCCGGATGCGGCGGCTGTCGAATTTCTCGAAGAGCGAAGAGGATACCGCCTCCGGCAGCTGCTCGTCATCGGCAACCAGTTCTACCTTCGCCGCTCCGGCTTCCAGCAAGGCGGCTTTGTCCACCGATTTCATCGCGGCGGCAGGTGCATGGACACGCACCTTGACCTTGTAGCGACCATCGGCCTCCATTTCACGCAGCTCGTCCATCAGGTGCAACCCGGCACGTTCCGCCGGCATATCCATGACACGGTACCGCATGTTCACGCGGTTCTTGACAAACTCGTACGTGCCGTCCGTATACAGCACCGTGTATCCTTTCTCCTCGTCCTCCCCGAAGTTATGCTGGCGCGAGGAACCGATATATTCGATTCCCGTCCCCGGAATGACGGTACGGTTGTGGTAATGGCCGACAAAGACCTTGTCGAAAGGAGAGAATATCCTGGCAGGCAGTTCCTTTTCCGAAGGCTGTGCCAATGCCCCGTTGATACCCTCATGGATGTAGAGGAAGTGCTCCGGTTCTCCGGAAAGCGCTTCCGCAGCCAATCGTCCGAGCCTTTCGGCAAAAGAGCCGTCTTCCGGAAAATAGCTCATTACATGGAGCGCGAACTTCCATTCCGGGCGGCACAGGGTCAGGTACTCATCCACGACAGTCACATTCGGATGCCGGTCGAAGACATGACAATATCCGCGCAGGGATTCCTGGTTCACCTTGTCGTGGTTCCCTTCCGCCAGCGTGACATGAATGTCATGGTCCGCGGCGGATACAAGCATATCCCTGACGGCCAGCAGGACATCGAGTGTCTGGGCGGCACGGGAAAAGAACAGGTCTCCTCCGACAACCACTTCCCGGATATCCCGTTCCCTGCAAATTCCCATGGCCTCCTGCCAGTTGGCCTGGAATGCAGGGATGTTGTCTTTCGAGATGTGGATGTCATTCAATAACAAAAGGCAGGGTTTGTTCTCTTTCATACTAAGTGATTGTGATTAGGACGGGAGGCCCGGATGCCTCCCGTCGGATTAGAATTCAAGAACTTGTGAAAGGCTTATCTGCGGTGGCGGGGACGCCCGGCACGCTCTTCCGTTTCCTCCGGCTGCTCTTCTTCCTCCCCGGGGACATCCTCCGGTTCGTCACTGGGCTTCGGACCCTCCATCTCGCTTTCGATCAGGTCGAGTAGTTCCCGGTTGCTCGTGGAGCGTGTGACACGCACGGAGAGCCCTTCCTGCTCGATGTAGCCGCGGATCATCGCACGCAGCTCCTGGCCTTCCTCGGTCTTCTCACCGAGTTCCTGCCGCTGAAGCTCGTCATAACGTTCGAAAAGGTCGTCCAGCGAGATGCCTCCGCCTTCACGCCCGTTTTCTCTGTTATCTTTCGTACGGCGGTCGAACGAGAACGCGGATATATCCTCCTTGGGCAGTTCACCGTCCAGCGTGTCGATGACCGTCTTCATTTCATCCGTCTCCATGAGCGACATGCCGTAGATACCGTCGCACTGTTTGAGGAACTCGACGGTGGCTCCCAGATGATAACGGGTGTAGCGGTAGATGATTTCCGGGATACGCGGCGCACCCATCAGGGCGGTCAGCTCCTCCTTGGTCAACGGTACCGGTTCCGATTCGTTGTCAATGGAAATGACATACTCGGTCTTGGCTCCGTTCTTGCGCTTTTCAATCTCCACCGGATAGGCGTCATACACCGAGGAAATCGGGCACGGGTAAGACGGATTCTTGGCCAGTTTCTTGCTCCACAGCTTGAACTTCCTCTCATCCAGATCCTTGAACTGGGCATGGGAAAGGGTCATCATCTGCACGCCTTTGGCTCGTTCACCCAGGTCGAATACATAGAGACAGTGGCCGTAACTGTATTTCAGACCGCCTCCGAACGAGCCCCCGGCAATCTTTTCCGCCAGTTTGTCGTCCCCGTCCTCTTTTGCGGCTTCGACGGCCATGCGGCGGTAAGTCTCGATGGGATCAACGCTATATCCGGCATCGGTAGCGCGGGTGACAGTGACATACATCTTCTGGGGCTTGTTCCCCGTAGCGGGTTTCTCCAGCTCCAGAAGCAGCTGGTGGACGGGATACTCATAGCCCGGACGTGTCGGCGAGCCGTCCGGATTGGGAGCGATGGGCAGGATACGGAGACGGTAAGTCCCGAACTTGTCCATGCGGAAGAACTCCGTACGGGCGAACGCCCTGTTCTCCTCCTGGGCACGCAACTGTGCCTCCTGATAAGATTCCTGAACGCCGAGGAACATTTCCTCGACAGACATGCCTTCCATGCCGTTGTTCTTTTCTTCTTCTTGCATAAACGCTTTGTTTTATGGATTTAAAAATGCCCGAAGAATGCGACACGGTATACCCGCATCGCAAAGAAACTGGTAACAGGACGGACGGGTTCGGTTGCACCGTCCGCGTTCAACTGATAAAATTGGGAGAGGATGTCTCGCTGACCGTATCCCGAAAGAGGATACTCATTTGACAATATGGAAAGGTCTTGCAGCGACCGTGGAATACAAAATTAGGCAAATTACCCGGAACAGCCATACATGTACATGAATGTTTCTCACCGGCATTGTCCTTCAGCGCATTACCGTTTCATTTTAAGAATGCTTTTAATCTCTCCGAGCAGTCTGTCGCCGCCCGGCGCGTTCCGCGCTTCGGCAAGCAGCCTCCTGCGGTTCCGGCGGATATACTCTTCTCTCTTGCGGCGGCATATGCCTTCATAGTAGGCTTTGCGCTCCGGCGTGAGCCGTTTCCCGCGCCGGCAATAGACCCCGTCCCGGCGGTACTCGTCCAGGTAGCGGCGGAACTTCGCCTTGCCGCAGGAAGGGTCTTTCGATGCCTCCGCCACCGACCGTATGACCTGCCAGTCCGGCTCGAAGGGCTGCTGCGTGGCGCATAACCTGCGGAGCAGATGATAGACTACCGGCATCTCATACCGGAGCATGAAGCCTATCCGTGTCTCGTCGAAAGGAAAGCGCTTAAGCGTCCCCTGCGGTCTTCCGTCTTCTCGCTTTCGGGGCTTCTGCTGCCGGGGAGACGGTTTCTTCTGCGGCTGCCGCCTGATTTTCTTCTGTTTCATGATGTTGCGGTTGAATGGTTTGCTGTACGGTTTCACGGACGGGAACGTTCCTGCGCTCCGCAATCCTCCGGCGGCTTTCAATATCGCCGTTTACATTGAGTTTATGTTTCATGACTATACAAAATAGGTGAAGTTGAGTTCTACATTGACATTGTACATACCGCGCTCGTAAAGCTGTATCCTGCGCGAACCGCCGTAGATGGTGAACGAGGAGCCCCGGTTGTACTTGTGGTCATCGTTCCAGTCAGCGGCGCTGCAGCGCACGCTGTATCTCGGGGGCTGTATCTTGTTCGGGATGACGGCAACGATGCCGCCCCAGTTGCTGCCGTCCCTGCGTGCGGTATTGATATACCCCTGTATGGACACGATATTCCCGATCTGGCGGATAAACAGCCCCTGGGTATCTGTTCCCGAGCCGCTGTTCTCCATGTGCATCCATCCCGTATCCGCCAGCAGGGGCTGGTATTCTTCCGCATAGGCGGCTCCGATAGCGCGGCAGGCCTGCCGTTTCGCCTCCGCTGTCGGCAAGGACAGGTCGGAAAGTTTGCCGTCCTTGCGCAGGTAGTCCTTGACGATTTCGTCTTTGGACAGCACGTCCAACTTGTTCCGCAGGAGCTGCCGGGCTTCCATGGGGGATTTTCCTTGCCCGGTCAAAAAGTCGATGTAATCCTGGAACAGGTTTTCAAGCGCGGCGAAGCGGGCGTCCGCCCCGGCCTTGGTATACAGGTTCAGGTTGGTGGCGATGGTATCCTTTTCGGAAGCGTTGTAGCCGCCCATCAGCCGCTCCGCCTTTTTCTTGAGTTCCCTGACAACCTGCGAGGTCATCACGTATCCCTCGACCTGCGCGTGCGAAATGCCGCCTTCATCTATGTAGGCGAACGAACCGGTCTTGATTTCCAGCAGTTTGTCCCTGAGTTCGGGTGTGAAGACAATGCCCTCGTAAGCGGAGTCAGTCCCGAGCTTGCCGTCCATCATCCGGTCTATCTCGGCCGTGGAATAGACTTCGAGGTTCTTGCGTGCCTTGCCCTTGTCCGGAAGGTCGGACAGGTTCGAGGTCTTGGCCAGTTTCAGCTCCCCGGTACCTTTCTTTTCGGCATCGAGGGTATCCCTGACGGCCGCCTGCCGCTTTGCTTTCAGTTCGGCGGCTTCCTCTGCCGTCAGCCCGCTGATCTCGTCCGCCGTCAGGCGCACCAGCTCCTTCAATCCTTCGGAGATTTCCAGAAATACCTCCCCGGCTTCCGCTTTGGAATAGACATCGATATTCTTCCGGGCGGCAGCCTTGTCCATGACATCGGAAAGGTTCCCGTCGGCGGAGAGTTTCATTTTCAAAGCCGCCGCGACGGTTCCCGATGTGACATAACCTTCGCCGCCCTCCGTCAGTTCTCCGGTAGTGATAGCCGCCAGTTTCTTCCTGTATTCGGTCGTGAAGTCTTCGGTAGAGAGCTGTTTGCCTTCTACCACATCCACTTTCTTTCCCATCGCCTCCGTAAAGGCCCTGACGGTCACATAGGTGTCGGACACGGATTTTCCGTTGATTTTAAGCGTACCGAGCACATCCACCGCTCCCAAAGGGGCAAGCACGATGTCGCCCAGAGCGTTCCTCAGCGCAAAACGGAAACTGTCAGCGGTGTCGAAGCCGACGGTGGCGAGCAGCGCGGCGGCACTGTCGCGCCAGGTAATCAGGTTTGTCAGCCTGGCATTGTCTTTCGTATAGGCGGTATTCTGAATATCGATACCCCGTCCGGTGCTTTGCAGGGAGAGCAGTCCGCCGACCTGCAGGGTGGCGGTACGCCCGATGACTTTCAAAACAGGTGTGGTGCAGGCTTTTCCGTCATGCACGGCAAAGTCACGGTATTTTGTTCCGCCGCCCTCCGTGCCGTGGTAATTGATACGGATACAACCCTCATCCGTCACATCCGAGGTGTTATAGATGTCGTATCCCTTGATGCGGACAGCCCCGATCCGGGCGTTTTCATTCAGCGAAGTACCGCAGGATATGCCGTCTTCCGTAACCCTGGCCAGTTCCTTGCCTTGTTTCATGAAACTGAACGTGCCGTCCGTCCGGATGACAATCTCGTTGACAAGCAGACCGTGCAGGTAGGCACCGATGGCGGCATGGCCGTCCGCCTTGACGATGCCTTTGAGCATGTAGCCGTTCCCGCCGCTGACGGAGACGGCGGTCTTGGAGCTGATTTCTTTCTGCCCGGTGAACGTTCCGGCCAGCACCAGATCCTTCTTGACGGTCTGCCGGGCAAAAGGTGTATCGAGCAGGACAGCATAGCGGCCGAAGAACTTGTCGATGAACCGGGGTGCATAGCTCTCCGTCACCTCGATGGCCGCCGGCAGTTTGTCAGTAACCGGATCGACCGTATCCGGGACAGCCTTGGCTCCGGCACAGAGATAACAGGTACGCCCGCGCTTGTTGACCTCATTGGCGTAGACCACCGATTCATGCCGGTTGATTTCGTATATATAATAGGGATAGACAGCATCGGCGCAGCCGTCGAAACGGCGTACCTTTCCGCCGAGCCAGACATAACCCGGGGAGACGCGGGGACCCTCGATCTCGCATCCGGAGATGATGAAGTCCGAGCAGCCGTCAAAAACGGCACTCATGCTGAGAGCCAGTTCCTGCAAGTTCAGGATATCGTCCGAGTAGGTATACCGTCCGCCGGTTTCCGCAATATATTCTTTCATTGTCCTGTATTCTTATTGGGGGTGTATTCGTCTTCGTCGATCTTGATCAGGTAGGTCTTGCCTGCTGTCTTATAGGTGTTCACCACATAGGAAAGCATATAGACCAGTTCCCGCGGAGGTATGGTGACGGGCGGGACGCAGACCATGAAGCTGACCTTGTTGATCAGCTTCTCTTCCGCCAGCAGGTAGAACGGACGGGGGCGTTCCGCCTCATTGTCCGTTGTAACCTGTTCCCCGTTGTACCATACGGTGAAAGGACGCTGGTATTCCGCCCCTTCGTGGTACAGGTCCACACCGACACTCGTGCTGTCCTTGATGAAGATGCGGTCCTTGCCGTCCTTGATGTATTTACCGAACCGGTAGTTCAGGAACCACTCGAAATAGATGACCTGTGAGGTCATGCGCGCCTCGATATGCCGTTCCCGTGCAAACGTACGGAACCGTTCGTTCAGGCTTTGCAAGGGATAGAGGCAGCTCTGCACGAAGAGGATGAACCGCCGTCCCGACAGGTAGTGCGGCACGAGCCGGTTCACCGAACGGTCTATGGGCAGCTTATATCTCATGGTTTTCGACTTTGAGCGTGATGGCTTCCCGGAAGGTCGGCAGTTCCGACTCCTCGTCCTTGCGCGAGGACTCTTTCAGGTAGCCCGAGGCGGTGTATGTCATGCGGCCGACACGTTGCAGGGGCTGGATTTGCCCGTCCGTATCGTGGCAAGCAATAAACACGCCCTGCTCGGGGATTGCCGTCTCGTCGATATAGACGTCTGTAACGTGTTCGGCACGGCGTATGGCATCCGTCAGGCGGGAGACATAGACCGCAGCGTCGAAGTCGATGCCCATAATGTAGTCCCGGATACGGGTCTCGATGCTGTCGTACATCTCCGCCTCGGGAACGGCACCATCGTAGAAGACCGTAAGACGCGGCACCAGCACGTCGCCTTTGGTCGAGATGACCTCGATGCGTGTGCCGGCGAATTTCAGCTTGCCGATATAGGCATTGATGGGAACCAGCTCCTCGGCGGGAATAGCTTCCAGATGTCCTTTCGTGCCGGTAGCGATTTTCAGTACCAGCTTGCTGTCGAGGTTGCTGTCGTCCGTGCTCTCCACATAGGAGACCTGCGTAATGATGCGTTTGGTCTCATCGACCTGGGCATACCCGAAAGCCAGTCCGTCCTCGCGGACGGTCAGCTCGTCGCCCTGCTGGTATTGCAGCAGCGCATTGGCGTAGTAGTCCGGCGTGCCGTTGATCCGGTTGTTGATGGCTTCCGAGATATCCACCGCGAAGACATCAAGCAGCGTCTCGAAACTGTAGATGACAGCGGCTACGGTCCATAGGATACCGTTCATGACAGACAGCTTCGAGTCGCTGGCGAACTCCGTCAGTTCCAGCCGCCGGTTGCGTTCCTGCACGGCTTCATTGTATATCTCCTTAATCGTCCGGCTCATTCCACTGTATAGGTTATATCGTCGATAATGAATTTCCACGCGCCACCCTCATTCCAGGCCTCCTCGTGCAGGATGACCCATACGGCTTCCATGCCCGAGGCGATACGGTAGCGCCCCGTTTCGGTATCCCGGTCCGGCTCCCGATAGGTTCCCGTCGGGGCTGTAGGTAAAATGACCGTGCAATTCCGTCGGTCGCCGTAATGTTCCACAAGGGTTGTCAGGTAATGATCTATGACTGTCGGTTTCAGTCGGGCGGCGGAGAGGTCGAGTGTCATCAGTTCCCGGCATTCGGCAAGCGGTGCAAGATCGGCCAACGCGCAATTCGACAGGTTCAGGCTGTAGGTTCCGGAAAGCAGCCGCAGGCTCTCCAAGGAGAGTGTGGCGTGCGTGAGCGTCAGCTCCTCCACCGGCAGTGTCTGCACCAGTACCAACGACCGCGGTTTGAGCCCGCTCCAGTCGATACTCCGGAAGCAGGCATCGGTAAACCAACGGATACGACGCCTGTCCCTGACTTTGTTGTCGAAGGTATGGGTGAGCAGCTGCGGCGTGTCCGCGAGGAGGACGGTCTCGGTGTCGCTGTTGTCGCCCCAGTCGATTTCCAGCTGTCCCGCACCGGAAACGGCACACTGCACGGTGATGATCCCGGCAGCGAGCGTGAGGACGACAGCAAGCGGCAAGGTGAACGTTTTGGGATAGACATGCCGTTCACCGTTAGCGGGGACGATGCCGTGCAACCCGTTATAGGCGACTACATCGGCGCGGATAACGAAATCGTCCGTGTAGACAAGTTCCCGGCCGGCAGTCAATGTCGTGGCGAAGGAGAGATCGGGGTTGTTGATGAGCAAATCCACGACTCCCTCGATGCTGCCGTACAGGTACAGGGCCACATCGTAGATATTCTGTCCGGCTACGACCCTGTACTTACCCATCGTTCTCCTCCTTTTCCTCGGTTTCTAAAAGCAGCTCTCCCGTGGCAGAATCCATATAGGCATTCTTGATGACGACCTTGTCCGACAGGAATTCCGACTGCAGTTTGGCGGCAAGACCGTTGTTTTCCAGACTCGAATGCAGGTAGTCGACGAGGCCGACACCTGTCGTAGAATGTTGGTAGAGATTTCCGGCTGAAGCTTTCAGCAGAAACGTCTCGTTCTGGGCTTTGGCGGCTCCTATTTCGAAGTCGGTCTCTGAGCCGCTGTACACGGCAAGGTAACCGTCCCGTGACAGCAGGTTGTAGACTCCCTTCTCATTGAGGGAGAAAAATGCGGCCAGGGCGATATCGGCCGTGCCGGCTTCCGTCTCCGCCACGACGGGAAACCAATGTTTGCCCGTCGCAGGATTTCTCAGGTACTCCGTGCCGCCCGAACCGCTTTCCATAACCAGACGGACCGTCAGGCGGCGCATGTCGGGCGTATAGGGAATCCTGACATGGAACCCTTTGCCGTCGTTATACGTGTACACGAAGCCGACGGGGACGGTAATCTCTCCGTAGCGGAAGGTGTCGTTGTCCGCACCCGCGACGGCATCGAGCAGGCGGAAGTCGTAGAAACTCTTGCCGGCGATATTGCCGGAAGTCTCCACCTCACCGTATTCGGCGTCCATTGTTATGTCCTGTCTTGCCATGAACGATACTTCAACAAAAAGCCCGACCATACATCAGAGTACGACCGGGCACTCTTTTCAAAAGAGTAGCGGCAGAAAGAAAGGATGGTTTACTTCTCCTGAATGAAATCGTAGATGCGCGACACGGTAGCCCACATATCGTCCGGAAGCTCCTCGTCCGAGATGCGTTCGCAGGCTTTCCGGAGATACTCCATCTCGTCCCCCGAGAACTCCACGGCAAGCGGTTTCTCCTTCTCCACATCCCATTCGATGCGCTTGTCCTCGGCATTCTCGTGAAGACCGATGGCTTTGCGCTCCTCGTCCGGAATGGCGATCTTGCGCAGAATCTCTTTTTTGAGGTTGAAGTCCTTGAAGTTGCCCCGTGCCGGCAAAAAGGACGGCAGGTAAAGGCGGTCTTTGACTGACAGTTCCATATTATTTATGCATTTTGTACGTTACTCTTTTTTATTTCGTCGATCATGGTATCGAAATCATGAAACAGGGGTGCAAGCGGCTCTCCCATAGGAATGTTGCATGAAATAACGCCTTGTTCCATGTAGATGATACCTATCTGCGGAGCGTTCCCCGAGCCATCCGTATCCTTCTTGCGGATGGAGGCGTGGACGCGGGTCAGCGCGTCATTGACGATGGAATATTCCAACTGGTAGTCGGCATTCTCCGTGCTCTCTTCGGCAACCTTGGTTACCGTTACGTTGGTGATGTTCATAATTCGCTTCTGTTTTTATTAAGTGTAGGGATATTCCCAGCAGAAAAGTTTTTAATAAGAGTGATTTAATATCTGGTAATGGAACGAGGGGTAATTGGCGCACAATACCGTAATGGAGTCTCCCTTGGCTAACGTGTAACTGGCAAGATCCCCGTTGTGGTTACGGATATTGGTGAATACAAGGCTATTCCCCCAGTTGTAGTTGTAAATTAGGGTAAATATGCAGGCGAAGTCCGACGGCAGAGTCGAGTAACCGAACATGGTGGCCACGGACGATGCCGACGGCAGGGTCACGCTGTACTTCTGGTTGGCATAAACGAAAAAGATGTTGAACTGCGAGAAATCGATCGTGTAACCGCTGCCTGTGAAATAGACATTCTTGATCTTGTTGCCGATGCAGGCAGGGGCTATAACAGAGGCATTGGACCATATTCCGTAGTTACGGTTACCGTTTTTGACATCGATATAAAGCCCGTAGTTGTTATTAAAGATGCTGTTCACCTTGTTGTTCACAATACGTCCGGTGGCACATGATCCGCCGGCGGATGCCGGTATGGTGTTGCTGCCGAACAGGACATACGAAATGGTGTCCCCCACGCGGAACAGGTCGTCGTAGATGGCAAGGCCGCCGCCTGAGCCGGTTCCTGTCGCCGTCGAGCCGATGCGCCCCTGACCGATGACGAATCCCCCGATGGTGCCGGCATTGGCGTTGATGGTGCCCGTCATCGTGACATTTCCCGAGGCGTCCCATTTGATATTCTGGTTGGCCAGATAACCCGATCCGTCATTGGCAAAGGAGATTTTCCCGCACCCGAACGTGGCGGAACCGTCCGTGTTCAGCGCCCAATAGTTTACTCCGGTGGAAGGGTTGTCGTGGTAAATATATCCTGAAGCCCCCATAACGATGCGGTGCCCCGAGGCCGGAGCCGAAGCGGTCAGGGCGCTTGTTCCGAGAATCCAGCCGCCGATCTTGCCGCTCACGGCCGTGATACCGTTCCTGTCCAGCGTGACCTTTACGCTATTGTTCGCATCCTTGACGGAGATGCTGCCGTTATAGCTGCTCCCTCCGACAGTCAGGGCGGAATCCACGATAATCTGGTTGGCGCGTACGGTTCCCGTGTAAATGCCGTTGGCATCGATGGTGGTCGTGTATTTCTCCGTGGAGGTAAGGTCGAAGACCGTGGCATAGGCCACATACCAGATGACAGGCGTATCGGAAGTCCCCTGCGTGCCGTCCACGTAGAAGAAATGGGTGCTGGAAAAATCGGCGGTGCCGCACACGACCTTGTAGACGTATTCTTTCCAGTCGCCCGTGCCGGCGTTCGACGTAAGCCACCGGTGCGAACCTCCCGTGCCGACGCTGTTCGTCGCCCAACAGAGATTTCTGCCGGCGGGGATCTTGGCGATAATGCGGGCGACGAGCACCTTGCGGTAACCGCATTTCGCCCCGAAATAGAAGCCTCCGTTGCGAGGGCTGGCACTGCCGCTGGTCTGGATTTTCAGGACATACTTGCTGTCATTGGGTGCCGTGGCATCCTGCTGCCGGGTAACGGTCACCATACCGTTCTGGGAGTTGTTGTAAACCACGACACCGTTGTTTCCGTTCCAGAAAGTCGGGTCGCGGTAGAGCATCTTCCCGAACGCCATGGCCGAAGCGAGTTCCTGCGCCGTCGTGATGCCCGTAGTCCACTGGGCGGATACGGATGCGGCAAAGGTAACCGTGCCGGCGGCATTCCATGAGATATTACCCGAGGCTATGTGCCCAGACCCGTCGTTGTTCAGACTCCATTTCGTGGAGTTGGCGATAGATCCGTCGCTGCCCAGCGAGATGTTGTTTTTCCAGATATGGTTGTGGTCGAAGGCCCACCCCGCGATACGGTTGTATACCTCCTTGCTGCCGCTTTTGGTATAGTTCACCGAGAGGCAGAAGTATTCCAGATTGTCCCATGACATCATCTGAAGACCTATGAATCCGGTCTTGACACTGTTGCCGGATGCCGCCACCTGCCCGAGGACGATATGCCCTGCATTGCTGCTCTGATACCACGTAAGGCATATACCCAGCGGCTTGTAGGCTCCCGTGTACCAGTAACCGCTGCCCGTGGAGGCGGAACGGATTTGCAACGGGATGGCACCCACAGCTCCGACGTTCCCTATGGTCATGTTGTCACTGCCGATGGAGAAACCGCCGATCTTGCCCTTCGTGAACGTGCAGCTGAGACCGTTGATGTAATCGGTATTGATAATGGACGACTTGATACCCACGGCATCGAGTTTCGAGGCGCTGATGCTGCCCGCGGCGATACGGTCTGCCGAAAGTGTTCCCGTCTTGATACTGCCGGCATCGATCGCCACGGCGTTGACCTGCGCCGCGGTAAGGGTGCCCGTGTAAATCCCTGTCGAGCCGATATAGGTCAGCGGGTGCGCCGCAAGCGTGCTGTCCGTGCTTTGCGCCAGAGCAATGAACCGATGGCGGCGGATCTCCTCCTCGACGGCAGCCGTGAGGGTGCGCGGCGCGGGGGCATAGGCTTGTGTGGAACCGCTCTGGAAGATAAGGTCGTTGCCGTAAGCGATTTGCGGAGCTGCCGGAATCGGCGAAGGACTATAACTGCTGCTCTCTATCGGCTGGTCGGAGTAGAGGTGGTACACGGCACCCGTATCGCCGCCGCCACGCAGGAAGACGGCGAACATGCAGTAGTTGCCGCACAGCTGCGCCCCGGCGAACATCCGGCAGTAGGTCTCGGAAAGGTCATAGATATCCCATGAATAGGCAATGCCACCCCAACCGCCGAAGTTGGTTTTGATAAGTACGATCAGACCTCCTTTGTGCGTGGATGTGTTCCACGAGACCGGAGCCTGCTCGGCATATCCCCGACGGACGAGAATGGTACGTTTGATGTTCTGGTCGCCACCTTTGAAAACGACTGGATAATAGGTCGCTTCGTCGCCGTTGATGATGAGTTTCTTGTAATATCGATAGCCGAAGTTCGTAACCTTGGCCGCTTCGATGTCGTTCTTCCATTGCAGCGATACGGAAGCCCCGAACGTAACGTTCCCGGCAGTGTCCCATGCAATGTTGCCCGAGGCGATCTGCCCCGAACCGTCGTTGTTCAGTTTCCATTTCGTGGAGTTGATGATCGAGCCGTCGCTGCCCAGCGACACGTTGCCCTTGCGAATGGAAGTCGTGTCGATCGTCCAGCCGGCTATGCTGTTGCTCGAACCCAGCTGTGCCACGCAGTACCCTGCACTGTCCGTGGTATAGAGCCCGAAGTCCGTGTCGCTGTTGTAGTAGAGCTGCACCCGCTGCCCGCTAGCGACACCCGAATTGGCCCCGTACACCGCGATGCGTCTGTTGCCGCTGTCTATCGAGATATGCGTGGCAGTGAGGGCCGAAGCCCCGATCATCCAGCCGCCGATTTTTCCTTTGGTGAAGGTACAGCTCAGGCCGTTGATATAGTCCGTGTTGATGATGGAGGACCTGATGCTGGCGGCATCGAGCTTCGAGGCCGCTATACTGCCTGCCGCTATGCGGTCGGCGGAGATGGTTCCTGCGGTAATCTGCGAGGCGGTGATACTGCCGGTATAGATTCCGTCGGCCGTGATCTTCGTCAGCTTGGGATAGCCGCTGCCGCCCAAAGCCGTGGTGAGGGAGCCGATAGGTGCCGTCCACAAGGCACTGACCGTCGAGGCGAACGTGACGTTGCCCGAAGCGTCCCACGCGATGTTGCCGCCCGCGACCGCTCCGGCTCCCGAGGCATCCAGCCGCCATTTATAGCCCCGGATACCGTTCGAGCCGAGCGTAATGCTACCTGCGGCAGAGGTGCAGCTCCCCACAGTGTTGTTCTTCGTACCCCGGTAAAGGGAGTCGGCATCCACCGTCCAGCCGCCGATTTTCCCTTTTGTAACGTTCAAGGTCAGAGCTTCGATGTTTCCGGCGGTAATCAAGGAGGCTTTCAACGCCGCCGTGTCGATGCGTGCCGCAGCGATAATCCCCGATGTGATCTGGGAAGCACTGATGGAAATCGTCTTAATCGTATCGGCCGAGAGTGTTCCGGTAAAGACGCCGTCCTTGTCGATGTAGGTCGCACCGACCCAGTTCAGACTCACTCCGCTGCCGAACTCGACCTTGCCTGTCGTGGCGTTATACCTGACATACTGGTCGCCATAACCCAACTGGGCGTTACCGCCGTTATCTACATAGAAGGTTTTGTAGCCATCCCTAAATCCATAGATGCCGTTTACCGCCTCTGCGGCGATCGTTCCCGAGGAGGTCTTCGTATTGAGTGTAAACGAGCCTATGGCTATCCCGGAGACGGTGCCGTCGCTGTTTTTCGTGCCCGCAAAGAGTTTGGGGGTGATGACCGTGTTGCCGTTGATGAGCGTCTTACCCGTATTCCACTCCTTGACCCAGTCGAGCATGTCGGCATCGACCCCGTCCTTGCCCGGGATACCCGCCTTGGCTTTCGACCAGACGAACGACAGATGATAGACAATACCGGAAATTGTCACGGGAATATCTATTGTTCCGTGGTCGGCGAGGGTCGTCGTACCGGCGGTGATAACGTAGGTTAAGGTCTTCGTGCCGTTATTGACGGTAACGGATGAGAATCCCGCCGGCTTACCCACCGCACCGATGGTAAAGGCCGTGAGTTCCTCGTCCCCGCACATCACCCGTACGGTCGAGGTGAGAGTGACGGACGAGAGAATCTTCCCCGTGTCATCCGCGGGGAACACGTATTCACCCAAAGACTGGGTTATGGTATACCCGTCCTTCTGGACATAGATGGTCGCCTGTCCCCGGGCGATGAGAATCTTTGCCATGAAACCTTTTTCTGAAAGTATAGTGCGGAATGATTCCGGCAGGTTGCGGATTTTTTTTCGTGTAAATGATATTATTATAAAAAATATTTGTATTTTTGTAATTGGAAATGGTTCCGGGCGGTTCGCCGCCACGGATGAAAAGGGAATCCGGTGAGAATCCGGGACAGTACCCGCTGCTGTAAGTCCCCTCAAGGTTGCCGCAACCTGCCACTGGTGTAATGCTGGGAAGGCGCGACGACTGGGACGAGTCAGAAGACCTGCCATGACCGGAAAAGGATTTACACCCGCGGGAGAAAATCGGGTTGCGATCAGATACGGAATGCCGTAGGAGTCATTCTCATATTTGAAGACAAACATAATCCCGTTCGTGTAAACCTGCGCGAACGGGATTTTTTGTGTTTGTTAAAAATATGTTTTATTAAAAAACAAGTAAGCTATGAAAAGAAATTTACGCTTTCTGGCGGGAGCTTTCCTGTTGACGGCAACCGCCCTGTTCACCGGCTGTAATTCAGACGATGACTTTTTGATGAATCCTCAAACTGATTCAGTAACTCCCGAAACCCGAGCCAACTTTAATGATGATGGCACTACAACCATTACATTCGATGACTTCGATGAAACATTCATGGCGGTTTCGCCTAAAGCAGAGAACTACTACACGCTTTATGGATATACTGCAGAGAACCAAATCAGGGAAATATACGATCCCGATTTTGTGTTTGTCTCCGACATGAATACTGTAACCAATTCTTATGGAGCGTATACTGAATTTTCCAGTGGTGCCATTGCGTTGTCGAAATACAATTATCGTTCTGATTCTGCTGCCGGCAAGACTTCTGGAACTAATTGGTGGTATACTTGGGAGAATCAATGTAGTGTCTATAATACAGCATCCACAGATGGGGCCAATACAGGGGCAGGTCACAGCGGTTCCAATTTTGCTGTTGTATACGGCTACTCTGATTTCGGAAATACGGAGTGGATGGCCAAACCTGAATTCTATTTTGACTCCCCTCGCAAATTCAAGGGTTTATGGTATTGTAACACAGCATATACCTATGGTGTGATTATAAATGGTAATCAGTTCGGAACATCGGGTGTTGCAACACCGTTGAGTAATCTGAAAGATTCTGACGGCAACAATATAGGATATTTCCAAGTCAACATCGAATGTTATGACGTAGATGGAAATTTGATCACCACTGTATCGAAATTGTTGGCCGACTACCGATATGATAAACCAACAGTGTCCCCCGTAACTACATGGACATATTGGGATATTAATGTAGCGGATGTGCAAAGTGTAAAATTCAATTTTGAAGGATCTGATGTCGATCCTATATATGGACTCAATACTCCGGCGTATCTTTGTATAGACGACGTTACAATAGAATAACAATTTAATATAGTTTGGCATAGAACTGATTTCAGTTCTATGCCTTTTTTATTATGAAGGCTTTCATATTTAGTATTCTTGTACTTTTGTTTTTTATTACAAGCTGTAATAAGAACGATGTAATTACTGAAGCAATAAAACAAGCTCCTATAATTGAACTCGATAGTGAGACTGGCATTTACACTATCAAAGTTGGGCGTGAACTGACAATTGCCCCGACATATAAATATGCGAATAATGCACTTTATGCATGGACAGTAGATGGAAAACTTCTTTCATCTGAATCAATATTGAAGTATACATGGAATCAGGAACAACATCTATATATCAAATTGCGAGTTGATACACCAGAGGGTTATGCGGAAGAAGAGTTAAAAGTAGAAGTATTGGAGTTAACTCCACCTACAATTTCAATCATAATCCCCTCTAAAGGATTAAAAGTGCCTCAAAACACGGATTATATTTTATCTCCAGATATTCAACATGACGATCTTGAAAATTTTAGAATTGAATGGGTACGCGATGGAGAAATCGTCGGAACAGAAAAAGCATATACGTTTCACGAAAAAGAACTCGGTACATATTCGATAACAATCCGGGCATCCAATATAGACGGAGAAACAATCCGTGATTTCGACGTAGAAGTTGTGGAAACAATGCCTTATTCCGTACGGTTTCCGACACCATCCTATACACAAACTTCTACGGATCGTTATACTTTTGCAGGGCGTCCTGTATATTTGCGGCCTTTGCTGGAATATTTCGATTATCCACAGTATCAATGGCAGGTCAATGGAAAAATTATGGAAGCCGCTACCGACAGGGTTTTTAAATTCACGCCGACGACTCCTGGAGAATATTTCGTTGCTGTTACTGTTACAGAAAAAATGCCCAACACACAGCCACTTTCACGTAACATAACACGTAGTAATACTTCAATTACAACGACAGTTAAGGTTATTTGTGAAGAAAAAACGGAACAAGAACGCTATCGGCAAGCGACAGCGACAAGTTCAGGTATTTGGGATAAGGTTTATGAATTCATTCCTGCTCCCGGACAGTTTATTAATGAGTTATCCCAAAATACCGGATTTATAGGAAATGAAACGACGCCCCAACAAGCCATAGAGTATGCAACGAAACGATTGAACAAAAAAGCGCATGTTTCACTGGGATCTTTCGGTGGTTATATCATCATCGGTTTTGACCATAGTATTGCTCCGAGTGGCCGAGAATACGATTTTGCAATACAAGGAAATGCTTTTAACAGTTCGAGCGGTGGCTCAAATGAGCCGGGCATTGTTTGGGTAATGCAAGATATAAATGGCAATGGCCAGCCAGACGATGAATGGTATGAATTAAAAGGATCTGAAACCGGCATCGATGGTACAATACAAGACTACGAAGTAACTTACTATAGACCTGCACCCAGAGCACATACTCCGTGGGTAGATAGTGAAGGTAATTCAGGTTCTGTCGATATGAATGCATACCATGGCCAAGAATATTATTATCCCAATTGGATTAAAGAAGATAGCTATACATTATATGGGACGCGTCTGACTCCTCGCAACAATCAAGATCCCGTTACAGGATATTGGGCGAATAACGCTTATGAGTGGGGGTATGTGGATAATATGGGTTCAGATAATCTGGTAGGAGGAAATGTCATTGATGGTAGCGGTCAGCGCAACGGATTCAAAATAGCCAATGCAATATATCATGACGGGACTCCAGTAAAATTGCAATATATAGACTTTATCAAAGTTCAGTGTGGAGTATTATCGAAAAGTGGTTGGCTTGGAGAGATATCCACAGAAGTATTTTCATTTGAAGACTTATCAATAACTAATAATCAATAATATGAGACAGTTTTGGCTTTTACTATTCATTGCCCCATTTCTTTTTTTATCATGTTCAGAAGATAATCAGACTCCAGAAAGTCCTGCTGATGCCGATGACAATTTTATCACATCAGTCGTGATGACTGTGGCAAGTCAATCCTATACAGCGGAAATAATTGACAATATAATTACCATAACAGTTCCATATACTGTTTCGTTAAATAATGCTCAAGTCGAATTCAAATACACATCCTCGGCAACAATTATTCCCGATCCGGCAAGCATTACTGACTGGGATACGGAACGAACGTTTCGTGTAACCTCTTACAATGGAGAAGCGAATGATTATACATATAAAGTCATTAAAGACGAGATTCGCTATGAAGGGGATGTGGAATTGAAGACAACAGCGGATGTTACGGCTTTCATTGATACGGACGTAACGGTTATCAAAGGTGATTTGATTATCGGGTCGGATGCTGAGGATGCAGAAGAATTGTCGGATATCGCCGCATTAAAAATATTGAAGGAAGTCGAAGGAAACATCATCATTCGGAAAAGTTATGTTGGACAAGATCTTACGGGACTTGATAATATCACTTCAATTGGAGGTTTGCAAATAGGAACTGAAACTGCCTTTGCGACCAACAGTAAATTGCAGATGGTCAGTATGAGATCTTTGCAGCATATTACTGGCGACATCGTTGTCTGCAACAATCAAGTAGCATATGTGCAATTCGACAACCTTGAAACGATTGATGGAAATATAATATTCAGGACTTCATCTCTACAAAGTTTTGAATTCCCTAAATTAACCACTGTCGTAAAGGATTTTGATCTCCAGTGTCTGACAAGTGACGGAGAACCAGGAGGAGAAATCACATCTTTGAGAATTCCTGAATTGACAAAAGTAAACGGTCGCTTAGGGGTTAATAATTTAGGCAAAATGATTTCTTTGGAATTTCCGAAATTACAAGAAGTTGGAAGTGTGGATTTTGCTTCTATACCGATTCCGTTGGAGACCCTTTCATTGCCGGAATTATCGGTAGTAAACGGCGACCTTAATCTCGTTTCCAGTTATATTGCGTCCGATGCTTTTACATCTACGGGAAATAATAAATTACAAGAAATAGATGGACTGTCTAACTTGTCGATTGTTAAAGGCACATTGACAATATCTAAATTCCAAGTCTTGAAAAAATTGCCGGATTGGAGTAAATTAGAACAACTCGGAGGACTGACCTTGCTGCGTTTATTGGAGTGTTCTGATCGAATTTTAGATTTGAGCAAAGTAAATTTTGTACCTTTTGAGGATAACGAACCTTTAATTTCTATTACAGACGGGACTATATTCTCAAAAATTATCACAAAAGAGGATATGTCGCAAGTTAGCATGTTTCTAGCTCCGAGCGGTATTACCGGTTCAAGTGTTGGAATAGATCCAGAATTGAATTTTAAGAGTATTAAGAATTTTAAGTATTCTAGCAATATGACAACAGATCCTGTATTCCAATTTGAACGAGTTTACGGGAATATGGAAATTATAAGAGGTTCAAAAAAAGGCGTTTCAGCCCCTAACTTGGTAAGTGTAGATGGATATTTAAGCATCGAAACTACAATGGCAAACAATATCTCGTTCCCGAAATTGGAAATTGTCGGAGGTCAGTTATGTATTATCGGTAATCTGAACGCTGTTTCTAACTATGATTATGATTTTACGAATTTAAAGTCAGTCGGTTGTTCAAGCAATCCTCAATATATCAAAGAAGGGGTGATTAATAATATTTTATATGGTTCTTTAGATTTTATGGCATCAAATAAAGATTTTACATTTCCGTCATTGGAACATGTCGGGGGTGTTGGTATGACTGTTCGTGCCGTAAAAACTATTTCATGCCCCAAATTGCAGGCCATTGATGGAACACTTTGTGCTGCAAATGCAGCATCGCTTACGACTTTCAATATGCCAACTTTAACAAAACTCTCAGGAGTTCGATTTATCCGGTTGACACGGTTTGTTGATTATACGTTCTTCAAATCTTTTGTAGAAGAAGAGCAAATCAAGAAAGAAGACTGGCTTGTAACCAATTGCGGTTATAACCCCACCTACGAGGATATGCAAACCGGTCGCTATACCCAGCAGTAACACCCATTATTTTACAAGGGAACAGGGTACTGGCCAAAAGACCGGTACTCTTTCCCGTTTATAACAAGCCAATGAAACATCTGATACGACATATCATTCTTCTATGCGGGTTGCCGCTGTTGCTGGCGGGCTGCATGGAGTGGGACTACGGAGATGCGGTGGAAGATTTCAACGCTACCGGAGCCGGGTTGTTCATCACCAACGAGGGCAACTTCCAGTACGGCAATGCCACGTTGTCGTACTACGACCCCGAAACCCAACAGGTGCAGAATGAAGTGTTCTTCCGTGCCAACGGCATGAAGCTGGGCGACGTGGCGCAATCGATGTGCATCCACGACAATAAGGGCTGGGTCGTGGTGAACAATTCCCACGTGATTTTCGCCATCGACCTCAATACGTTCAAAGAGGTGGGCCGTATCACGAACCTGACTTCGCCGCGCTATATCCATTTCCTCAGCGACGAGAAAGCCTATGTCACCCAATTGTGGGACAACCGCATCTTCATCATCAACCCCAAGAAATATGAAATCACCGGTTACATCCAGGTGCCGGACATGACGATGGAAAGCGGCTCCACGGAGCAGATGGTGCAGTATGGCAAATATGTCTATTGCAACTGCTGGTCGTACCAAAACCGCATCATCAAGATCGATACCGAAACGGATCAGGTGGTAGAAGAACTGAAAGTCGGCATCCAGCCCACCTCGCTGGTAATGGACAAGAACCACAAGATGTGGACGATCACCGACGGTGGGTACGAGGGTTCGCCCTACGGCTACGAAGCCCCGTCTCTCTACCGCATCGATGCCGAGACGTTCACCGTAGAGAAGCAGTTCAAGTTCAAGATGGGCGACTGGCCTTCGGAGGTGCAGCTCAACGGTACGGGCGACAAGCTCTACTGGATCAACAAGGACATATGGTCGATGGACGTGGATGCGGAACGTGTTCCCGTGCGCCCGTTCCTCGAATACAGCGGTACGATTTATTACGGCCTGACCGTCGACCCCGTGCGTGGCGATGTCTACGTGGCCGATGCCATCGACTACCAGCAGCAGGGCATTGTCTACCGCTACTCGTCCGAAGGTGAACTGATCGATGAATTCTATGTCGGGATAATCCCCGGCGCATTTTGTTGGAAGTGATGGGCAGGATACGACACCTATACCATCTCATCTTCGTTACCAAAGGACGCAAGATGACGATTCCGACAACGGGAAAAGGATTGATGCTCGAGCGGATGACACGGATTTTTACAGGGAAAGGTTGCCGCGTACATGCCGCCAATGCCTTTCTCAACCACGTGCATGTACTTGTCGAGATTCCGAATTCCGGGGATTTCAGCAAGATCGTGAACAAGGTGAAAGGCGCCACGGGAACGGTATACCAGAAAACCCCGGAATATGCCGACTTCTCCGGTTGGGCTGCCGGATTCGACTCGTTCAGCGTGTCGTTCAGCGACCTTCACCGGCTCAGACGGCACATCGAGGAGCAGCATACAATCCATCAGGAGATCTCGTTCGAGGAAGAATACGGACAACTGCTTGAAGAGAATGGGTTCGACCCGCATCAAACGTCCGTGCCGGCATCCTCCACGGTACATTTTTCCGCGAATACCCACCCTAAAAACGGAATCAAATGATTTATACGAAATACATACTTTTCTCGCTACTGCTCGTCTGTCCGTCCGTATTGTCCGCGCAGGGAATCACACGACGCATCCACCAGATAGACGAGGTCACGGTGTGGGGCAAACGCCCGATGAAAGAAATCGGCGTGCAGAAGACGAAGTTCGACTCGCTCGCACTGAAAGAGAACATTGCCTTATCGATGGCCGACATTCTGACGTTCAATTCGTCCGTGTTCGTCAAGAGTTACGGACGCGCCACGCTCTCCACCGTTGCTTTCCGCGGCACGTCGCCCAGCCACACGCAGGTGACGTGGAACGGCATGCGCATCAACAATCCCATGCTGGGTATGACCGACTTTTCCACCATACCGTCCTACTTCATAGATCAGGCCTCGCTGCTTCATGGCACGTCGTCGGTGAATGAAACGGGCGGCGGACTCGGCGGACTTGTCAAACTCGGTACTACGCCGCAGGTCGGCGAGGGCTTCCATGCCCAATACGTGCAGGGCATCGGGTCGTTCCGCACGTTCGACGAGTTCGCCCGCTTCACCTACGGCAGCGACCGATGGCAGGTCTCGACCCGCGCGGTCTATTCGTCGTCGCCCAACGATTACAAGTACACCAACCACGACAAGAAGATAAATATCTACGACGAGGAGAAGAACATCATCGGACAGTATCATCCCAAGGAACGCAACCGATCGGGTTCGTTCAAGGACCTGCACCTGTTGCAGGAGGTATATTACAACACCCTGAAAGGCGACCGTTTCGGGTTGAACGCATGGTATATCAACTCCAACCGGGAACTGCCGATGCTCACGACCGATTACGGCGATGAGACCGCCTTCGAGAACCGCCAGCGGGAGCAGACGTTTCGTGGTGTCCTGTCATGGGACCATATCAAAGAGAAATGGAAAGTCGGCGTGAAAGGCGGTTATATCCATACGTGGATGGCCTACGACTACCGTCGTGAGGTGGCGCCGGACAACTGGGCCTCCATGACCCGTTCGCGGAGCAAGATAAACACGTTCTACGGACAGGCGGAAGCGGAATACTCGCCCGGCAGGAAATGGTTCTTCACCTCGAACGTATCCGTGTACCAGCATCTCGTGCGCAGCGAAGACAAGAACATCATCCTTCAGGATGGCAACAAAGCCGTCGTCGGATATGACAAGGGGCGTGTCGAGCTCTCCGGTTCTGTATCGGCCAAATGGCAGCCTGTCGAGCCGTTGGGCTTGTCGCTGGTCTTGCGCGAGGAGATGTCGGGCGACAAATGGGCTCCGCTCATCCCGGCATTCTTCATCGACGGACTGATTTCGCGCAAAGGGAACGTGATGGTGAAAGCCTCCGTATCGCGCAACTATCGTTTTCCGACTTTGAACGACCTCTACTTTCTGCCGGGCGGCAACCCCGACCTTAAAAACGAACACGGCTTCAGCTATGACGCCGGAGTGAGTTTCGATGTCGGCAAAAAGGGGGTATATAAACTGGGCGGCAGCGCAAGCTGGTTCGACTCCTACATCGACGACTGGATCATCTGGCTGCCGACGACCAAGGGGTTCTTCTCGCCGCGCAACGTGAAGAAAGTCCATGCCTACGGTGTCGAAGTGAAGGCCAACCTTGCCGTGCAGCCGGCAAAGGACTGGCTGATAGACCTGAACGGTTCCTATTCGTGGACCCCCTCCATCAACGAGGGCGAAAAGATGTCGCCCGCCGACCAGTCGGTGGGAAAACAACTGCCTTACGTGCCGGAGCACTCCGCCTCGCTGACAGGACGGCTGTCATGGCGGACGTGGGCGTTCCTCTACAAGTGGGCTTACTACTCGGAACGTTTCACCATGTCGAGCAACGATTACACGCTGACAGGCCACCTGCCCCGGTATTTCATGAGCAATATCTCACTGGAGAAAATGCTGTCGTTCAAACCGCTGGATGTACAGTTGAAACTTGCCGTCAATAACCTGTTCAACGAGGACTATCTCTCGGTGCTGTCGCGTCCTATGCCCGGCATCAACTTCGAGTTCTTCATCGGCATCACCCCGAAATTCGGGAAAAGCAGAAAATAATGTAAACGTAAATAAGGTAATGATATGAAAGTATTAAAGAATTTGAGCCTGATGGTGCTGCTTGCGCTGGCATTTGCAGGCTGTCGTGGCAAGAGTTCCCAACTTGCCGATTTCAACAAACAGCTTTACGCTCCCGAATATGCCTCGGGATTCAAGATTGAAAGAGCAGACGGCAGACAGAGCGTGCTGGTTTCCGTCATGAATCCGTGGCAGGGCGCGGATAGCGTCACCACCCGGTTGTTCATCTCCCGTAACGGGGAACCCGTTCCCGAGGGTTTCGACGGGCAGGTCCTCGAAGGGGATGCGCAGCGCATCGTGGCGATGTCCTCGACCCATATCGCCATGCTCGACGCCATCGGCGAGACGGCACGTGTGGTCGGCGTTTCGGGACTCGACTATATCTCCAATCCCGACATTCAGGCACGCCGCGACAGCATCGGCGACGTGGGTTACGAGGGAAATATCAATTATGAACTTCTGTTGTCGCTCGACCCTGACCTTGTGCTGCTTTTCGGCGTGAACGGGGCCAGTGCGATGGAGAGCAAACTCAAGGAGCTCGGCATCCCGTTCATGTATGTCGGCGATTATCTCGAAGAATCTCCGCTGGGCAAAGCCGAATGGCTGGTGGCGCTTTCGGAGGTCGTCGGGAAACGCGCGAAGGGCGAAAAGGTATTCGCGGATATTCCGATCCGATACAATGCGCTGAAACAGAAAGTGTCCGGTGCCGTTCTCGATGCCCCGTCGGTCATGCTCAATACGCCCTACGGCGATTCGTGGTTCATGCCCTCGACGGAAAACTATGCCGTGCGGCTGATTACCGACGCCGGAGGCGACTACATCTACAAGAAGAACACGGGCAACTCTTCGACGCCTATCGACTTGGAGGAGGCATACCTGCTCGCTTCGGAGGCCGATATGTGGCTGAACGTCGGCATGGCGAACACACTCGACGAACTGAAAGCCGCCTGCCCGAAGTTCGCCGATACCCGCTGCGTCCGAAACGGCTATGTCTATAACAACAACGCCCGCACCAATGCCGCCGGAGGCAACGACTACTACGAATCGGCCGTCGTGAATCCCGACCTTCTTCTGCGCGACCTCGTGAAGATATTCCACCCCGAGTTGGTCGAAGAAGATTTCGTATACTACAAACAACTGAAATAGATGCGTTCACGCCCCGTCATCCTGTTCACCGCGTTGTCCGTGCTTACGGTCGGCCTCTTCCTGTTGGATTTGGCTGTGGGCGCGGTTCGCATTCCCGTCGGCGACGTATGGGCGGCCCTGACGGGCGGCGACTGCCCGCGGACTACGGCGAAAATCGTACTGAACATACGGCTGATAAAGGCGGTTGTGGCTCTGCTGGCCGGGGCGGCGCTATCGGTCAGCGGCTTGCAGATGCAGACATTGTTCCGCAATCCGCTGGCCGGCCCCTACGTGCTGGGCATCAGCTCGGGTGCAAGCCTCGGCGTGGCGCTCGTGGTGCTGGCAGGCGTCGGCTCGTCGATAGGCATCGCCGGAGCGGCTTGGCTGGGTGCGGCCGTCGTGCTGCTCGTAATCGCTGCCGTCGGACACCGCATAAAGGACATTATGGTGATATTGATTTTGGGTATGATGTTCTCGTCAGGCGTGAGCGCTGTCGTGCAGATATTGCAATATCTGAGCAAAGAGGAGGCGTTAAAGGCGTTCGTCATCTGGACGATGGGGTCGCTCGGCGACGTGACGGTGCCGCAGCTCGCCATCCTCCTTCCGTCGGTCATCGTCGGGTTGCTGCTGGCCGTATGGACGATCAAACCGCTCAACCTCCTGCTCTTCGGCGAGGAATATGCCGTAACGATGGGACTGAATATCCGCCGTTCGCGCGGTCTGCTGTTTCTCTCGACGACGCTGCTGGCCGGCACGGTAACGGCTTTCTGCGGCCCGATCGGCTTCATCGGTCTTGCCATGCCTCACGTCGCGCGGATGCTCTTCCGCGAGGCCGACCACCGCGTGCTCCTGCCGGGAACCCTTCTCTCGGGGGCGGCGGTATTGCTTCTTTGCGATATCGTTTCCAAAATGTTCACTTTGCCCGTAAATGCCATTACCGCACTGCTGGGAATCCCGATAGTCGTATGGGTGGTTTTACGCAATAAATCGATGACGGTATGATAGAACTGTGCGATTTTTCCATAGGCTACGCAGAGAAGAGGCTTCTCGATAAGGTCGATGCCTCTTTCAAAAGAGGACAGCTGACTGCCCTTATTGGCAGGAACGGCACGGGGAAATCTACACTTCTCCGTGCCATAGCCGGACTGAATCATAATTATTGCGGTAAAATCCTGCTCGACGGACATTGTATCGCAAACATGAGAACTCCGGAGAAGGCAAGGCAACTGGCATTTGTCACGACCGAGCGCACACGCATCGCCAACCTGCGGTGCGAGGATGTCGTGGCTATCGGCCGCGCCCCTTACACCAACTGGATCGGCCGCATGCAGCCTCAAGATAGGGAAATCGTCATGCGGTCGCTCTCTTCGGTCGGAATGGAGGCGTATGCCGGCCGCACGATGGATAAGATGTCGGACGGTGAATGCCAGCGCATTATGATAGCCCGTGCTCTGGCTCAGGAAACGCCCGTCATCCTGTTGGACGAGCCGACCTCGTTTCTTGACATGCCCAACCGTTACGAATTGTGTTCCCTGCTCGCACGGTTAGCGCATGCTGAGGGCAAATGCATTCTGTTCTCCACTCACGAACTGGATATAGCCCTCTCGCTGAGTGACAGAATAGCCCTTATCGATACGCCCGTCCTTCACTGTCTGCCGACCTCCGAAATGATCCGCAGCGGGCATATCGAGCGGCTGTTCAACAATGCCGCCGTACAATTCGACCCCGTGAGCGGGATCGTGAAATCCATGCCAAGAGACTGACTTTCCTGTCGGGAAACACGTCAGACGCAATGAGGGTGTCCCAAAAAGTATTTGGCACCCTCGTATTCGTTGTAAGACATGTCGTTTATTTCGATACCTCGCACATCAGCACGCCTTTCCCCGTCACATCGGCTTTCGAGACCGTGATGGATTTTCCCGTGTAGGTCTTCACGACGGAAGTCCCGGCAGAGTTCCACAGTTTCCATGTATAGGTATAAGCTGTCCCGCCCGTGTCGATTTCCTCACCGCTCCTATATAACACGGCTTTGGCATCCACGTCATTGCCGTTGTTCTTGATGGTGAACCCCTTCTGGCTGACCAGATCAACCGTGATGGGGTCGGACATATCCGTGAAGGAGATGATGTCGCAGACGACCTTGTTCGCCGAGGCGTTGCCCGCCGAGGTGTCCGTATCCTTGATGGCGCACTTGAAGGTCTCGAAGTTGAGAACGGCATCTGCCGTAATCGTGATTTCGTTTGTCGTCCAGCCTGCCGTCACGCCCCGAGGATTGGTCGAGGTAAGGCATGCCCAGCCGGCACCCAGCATGGAGTTGTAGTAGGGACACGAAACGGCGGCTCCCGATGCGGCTGCGGCACTCAGTGCGGAGGTCAGCGTCACGACCTTCGTGGAGGCGTTGACTGCCGAAATGGTGTACTGTGCCGATCCTATGGTTATCCTGCCTCCCGCCTCCATGTTCATTACCGAAGCGACCGTTATGGTCGTGGCTCCGGCTGCCGCGGCAGCTGTCAGTGTCGTGCCCGCGAATACCGCCGAATCCTTGATGCCCCACGCGTAGGTGACGTTCGTCGTGTCGATAGAGGCTCCGCGCCACAGGTCGCAATGCGCCCTGAGCGTCGCCACCTCGTCGTTCTTGAATACGATGCCGTCGGGTGCATACGCCACGGCGGCGATCATCGCTCCGGCGTTCAGGTGCTGCGTGAACTGAATCTCCGCCCGGAACGGAATCTCCAGCCCGTTGGCGTCGATGTAAACCGCCTCGAAAGTATAACGCACTTGCGGAGCGGAAACGGTCATGTGGTTGGCTTTGACGGTAAGGGCATACTTGGCCGATGCCGCGCCGATGGTGCAGCTGTCCTGTCCGGAGACGATCGCCGTACCGTTCTTGTACCACTTGGCCGAGCCGCTCTTCACGCCTGCCGTAAGCGTCGCGGCATTGCCTACCGAGGTGATCTGGTCGGTCGCCGCCTGACCGCTGACGAAGAGCGAAGGGGTAAGTACCAGATAGGGAGAAGCCGCCCACGAAGGGGCATAGGCATTGTTGTCTCTGTTGTACACCTGTGTCAGGGGCTGCGAGGAGCCGATGAATGCCTGCAACGATACCGCGTCGTTCTGGTCGATGATGGTGACCTGCCCGCGGGCTACTTTTACTGCCATAATAGATTATCGGTTATTTGTTATTTCCACTTCGCAATCGAAAACGGCCTTGCGCCACACGTCCCCGCCGGTTATCTCTATCTCCCTGCCGTAACGCGGTGCGGCGTTCCATATCCTGTCACTCTCCGTATCGCGGCTCGTCCGTATCCAGCGGAAATTGCCGTCGGGAATGAGCGATGTAATCTCTTCACCGCCCCTGTACACCCTGGCACGGAGTACCGTCGAGACGATTCCGTTGCGGAATGTCGTGCCGTTTTCAGACTCCACATAAACAGTATAGGAGGGAGATCCGTCGTAAAGTTTGAAAAAGGTATGGGTCGCACTGATTTTTTCATTACGGTATGTTGCCGTGTAGCGGAGGGTCAGCACGTCGCGCCCTTCCCAGCCATGAAACGGGGGTGTCATTTCAAATACGGCGGCATTGCATCCGGCATCTTTCCATATGCCGTCAACGGCAAGGTATTCCCACTGCCGACTTTCCGGCTCGAAATTGTATTCGGTCGCCACAAGCGGGATATTCTCCGGCTCGCATGCGCCTGAAAGCTCGTCCTTGAAATGGAACGCCGTGCCGCCTGTCAGGGAGACGGAACGGGGCTTGAGCAGTTCCTGCGCCTCCTCATCGAGGTCTTCCCAGCGGATGGTCACATCGCGCAGTTCGATGGTATCCTTGCCCCACTTGAACCGTCCCGAGGCGAAATGGCCCGTCCCGTCCGGATGGATGACGAAAGAACCGTCCCGTGAAACGATCGAGCCGTCTTCGTTCAGCCGCAACAGGGGATTCTGTATGGTACCCCCGATACCTCCCTTATTGAACCAGGCACCGTAATCGTCCGTGTAGGACAAGGCTTCATCGGTCGCCTGATAGGGGGTCACGTTCCTTCCGGCCTCCAATTGAGGGGCGGACAACGACAGGGGGACGGAAGCGGCAATGCCGAGACACATGACGGGGGAATCTGACCCGCGTATGAGGAACGGGACATTATAACGGACCCATCCTTTACCGGCAGCCACCGTCCGATCACCGACAAGATGTTCATCCTGATAGAACCGGATGGCTGCCGTATCTTCCGCTTTTATCCAGACTGAGAAACAATAACAGACTCCTGTATGAGCCTCCCGCCAGGCGGCACTTTGCGCACCAAGAAGACTGTCTCCGGCTATCCGTACACACCGCCCGAGTCCGGCGGGAGATGTTTCATCCAGCTCTTCCGAATGGCTGAACCGGCAGGACAGGCTGTCGGGTATGACATTCTTGTGGATTTTGCCCACATAAAACGTGCTTGAAAAACCGTTCTCGTCTCCCGCGGTAAGCGTGCCGGCTATATTGACATTGCGTGTGGCATAGAGATTCTGGAAATAGGCCCCGTAACCATCCAACATGCCGAAGACCGGATCGATGATGCCGCTGACCTTTCCCACACGGGCCTTGCTCGCCTCGCTGAAAGCGGATACGGAGGCAAGACGAACAATGTTCAGGTCGGCGACCTCGCACCAGTCCCCCTCGGAGGCCAGGCTTGATGTCAGGTCAAGAAACAGGCTCCGGCTGTACTGTGCCGGGTAATCCACGGTGATGACCCATAACTTGTACTTCCATTCCCGGCCGATGGAGATTTCATCTTCCGCATCCGTCTTTTCACGGTTCGTATAGCCGAATCGGATCGGTACGGAACCTGATGTTTTGGAAGACCTGACCTTGAACGATACCAGCAGGCGCTCCGGGTATCCGACCGGTTCTTCCAATGTCAGCATCAGCCCGAAGGAAGCGTTTCCTGCCGGTTCCGCGTTGCGGATAATGCGGACAATGCGTGTCGCTTCCGAATCGGCATCCAGATATTCCGTTTGCAGCATGCTGCCATAAACGGCGTACCTGGACTTGTCCGGCACTCCCGCCATGCCTCCGTCCATGACGGGATAGCACAGGGAGCGTTCGGTCGCCATGCCGTCGATGACATCCATATAGGGTGAATCGCTGTCAGAAGCCGTCAGGTACAAGGCGCCGCTACGTGCCGTATCGAACAGGTTGGTAATCCGCACGAAGTCCAGCAGTTCACCGCCCTGCGGTTCGTCCCCGTCCAGCAATGCCCCGATGAAATAAGGGGCGTCCTTGTCTCCGACAAGCTCCGTTCCGGTTTCTGTCACGCACATCAGCGAATAGACGGTACGCTCCCGTTCGGCATATTGCCTGCGGATGATATCCCCGGCTTGCAGTCCCTGTGTCTTCTGCGAGTCGGGGGCAATACGGATCTTGTATGTCGGATAACGGAATACGGACATGGATTATGACAGTTTTTCCACGGTGTCTCCCGAACAGCTGTCGCTGATCCAGAAGGAACCGTTGGTTACCGAAGTCTTTTCGACCTCGAACTCATAGGCGCGGAACTTACGGCGGGCCACCACCTCGTCGAATGTGGCGGAGACGCCTCCTGTCGTCCGGTTCCGGCGGACAGCCCATCCGCTTCCGGAAAGGCCCGGGGAAAAGAACTCCGAAGAGAGCGACCCGGTAAAGACGCTGTTTCCGTAATGCCGGATACCGTCCTCCACCGCTTGCAGGCGTAACGCCTCTGTCAAGTATAGGATTCTGTCAGTAATCCGGGTGGGCGACGCATGGATTCCGATATGCCCGGCTGCTTCCAACGGAACAGCGACCGTAACGAAATCGGCATCGGTGCGGATATGGAACGATTCGCTGTGACGGTTCTGCGGGGCATAACAGCTCACGGACGGACGGTGTGAAAAATCCGTGCTGTGAGGGATAGCCGTCCTTACGTCCTCTTCCTCGTAGATTACCTCGGAAGAAAGCGATACGCGCTCCCTGTCGCCTGTGAACATAAATCCCTCTGCTGTGCCCATCCGCAAGCGCTTGTGGATAACGATACCTTCATCGGAAGTGTCTACCCGGTATGAGGAGAGCAGGTCGGCGCCGTAGTTGTGGCGGACAGTCAGCGAGCCCGGAAAACAAGCCTTTCCGTAAGGGGAAAGCATCAGACACTCGCCGTCCACGTCCGATATGCCGGAGAACAGGCGTATCTTCGGGGTATGGTCGCCGCCTAAAAGAAGGTCACCGCCGATACTCCCGAACTGTATCTTGTCCTTGTCGGTACAGAGCAGTACGGGAACATCTCCGATCCGGATGCCGAATCCGTCCAGGAACGAGAGGAACCCGCCGAGCGCGACATCCTCTTCCGAAAACGAAAGCAGACATTTCCCTTTGTCGCCCAGTTCCACGCCTTGCAAGGCTTTCAGTCCGCCATCCATGACCGTACTCCCTCGCACCGTCAGATTCCGTCTCACCATGCCGTCCCGCATCGTCCAATCCACCGTGTCCGTATTGGCGTTGCCACGATGATAGACATCCTGCCCGCCCACGGCCAGCCGTGTCGGGGAGATGGATATTCCTGTATCCTCGTCCCCGATAATCCATGCCCCTTTGGAATGTACCGTCGCATCCAGAAAGTCTATATGGGAAGCGTTGATTGTAGCGGTGGCCTTGTCCGCGTCGTAACGGAGCAACTGCCTGCCGCCGATATGCAGGCTGTCGCCCCCGACTTTCAGGTTGCCGGTAATCCTGATACCGTACTCGATGGCAGTTACCACACCTTCCGGATCGGTAATGTCCTGCGAATAGGTTTCCAGGATACGGGTGTTTCCAATGCCGGCTTCGAAACCGTAATTGGCACTGAGCTTGCCGGTCATGTCACCGCCCGATTTCTTCAGGTAATCCAACAGCAAGCCACCGCTTCCGGAACCGCCTTCTCCCGTAACGGCTCCGGCAATGGCGGATGCAAAACCGTAAGCGGTATTCTTCAGTCTCAGGCTGGTCTCGTCGCCTTCCTCGATGCCGTAAGGATGCTCGTCGTCCTTTTTCTGCTGGGCATTGAAAAAGTTATGGTACAGCTGTGCATAGATGGAATAGCACAGGCTCTCCTTGTCGAGGGTTTCTATATCGGGATGCAGTTGTACGCTCATTTGGTATAGCTGGTCTTGGAAAGAAATTTCTGGATACGTGATGTCAGCGAGATGAAGTTCGGCATATTGATCGGCGACATCGTGCCCATCAGTGTGGGAGTCATGATTTTCGAACATTCCGTCAGGAAGTCGAGCATCAGCCGGGCAAGCTCATTACCCAGAACCAGCGGCTCGGTGGCATTCTCGTCACCGAGCGTCACCTTGTTGTCGGCAACGGCAACGGTCGTGGAATTGACCTTTTGTACCACTTTATCTGCTGTCTGTCTGACTTCAGACTTGTCCACCGTATGCGTGATGCTTTCCGCATCGATAACGGTTGTCGCTTCCTTGTCCTTGTCATTCCTAACGGTTGTTGTGACGGCCGTCGGCGTATAGTGGGTGGAGGTCTCGTTACCGGTGGTTTCCAGTTCGTCGTAGTCCGGGGAAGAGTCGTTTTCCGGATCCAGTTCCTCCATTTCGGTCACGCCGATGACGGTTTCCGTGCGGGCATTGAGCCGCAGGATATCCACATGGGAGAAGTTAACCACATAGGCATAACGGGTGGCGGCATCCATGAAGATGGTCACGTCGGAAAAAAGTGCGGGGACGATCAGGAAGCCGCCTTCGCTGTTGGTGGCGGCCGAGAGCAACACGCCTTTATGGATAACAGGTTCGGCGGAGGCCGTCTCGTCCGGGTACTCGCCGACATCAATGGTACCGCCGTAGTCGGAAAACTCCTCGTCCGAGGGGTTGTCGTGTATCTTGGCGACATAGCCGTGTATCATGCGGGCCGTACCGATACCGGACATGCCTCCGGGAGCCAGATTGATACGCTCCATACTCCGTCCCAAGGCTATCTTGCGGATAGCCTCACGGATAAGCAACTGGTTGGATTTGTCTGAAGACATGAGTTTTTTGAAAGAATAGGAGGAGCATAGTTTATTGGTTGCCAATTATTTTGTACTTTTGCAAAGACAATGATATTACTTATGAAACAAGAAATTTTAGAATCCTATATTACATATATATTTGATTTCTTTCAAAAATCAAGATGCTTTAAAGCCGGGCAAGGTAACATGCTCAGAAATTTTAGATTTGCAGCTGAAAAGCAATTTACTCGTAATCAATTGGGTATATTGTATTTCCTGGTAAATACCCTCATTGATAATGGCTATCTCTACTTAAAAGATAGAGATTTTATAGCTCTTACGGAGAATGGTGCCGATGTTATAAATGGGGGAGAGTGTGTTATTCCTAAAATTTCCCTTGAGCGGACAATTTATGAAAAAGAGACCAGTAGATCAGATATATATGAACAGCTTTGGAATATTATCGGATCGAACAAAGAAAATGATTATGCGCCGCTGTATGTAGATGGACCATTGTTTTATAATACAATCAGGCCATATTTAACAACATTGTCGTTACCTCATACATATGGGGAATATATGGCAGAATTGCGGGAAAAGGAAGAATTTACATCAAGAATTAAATGGTATAGGACTTTATTTTTAGCTCTTGATGAGAATGATGTACAAAAATTCCTCAAAGATTTGTCTATCAAAATAAACAGGCTGCTGCTAATGAATACTCCAAAAGATGCGATACAAGAAGCTTTGAATCCTTGGGCAGATGTAGACATTCCTACAATCGATAATACGCCTCTGCCTGAAATTCTCAATAAAGTGGCGGAAGAACCAATTGTGAATAAAAACAAGCCGTTTGTGTTGATTTCGTATGCGTGGGAGGTAGAAGACAATGTCTTTATGAATTGGATTCAAACTTTCGCCAAAGATTTGCGAAGACGAGGGATTGATGCTCAAATAGACCAGTATCAACCTCATGGAACTGACTTGCCTAAATTTATGCTTGAAAGCATCCGTAAGGCAACTAAAGTTCTGTGCATTCTGACTCCAAAGTATAAAGAGAAAGCTGAATCCGGTAAAGGAGGTGCCGCTTATGAAGGGGGTATAATATCACATGAAATATATAACAATCAGGGAACCACTAAATTTATACCGGTTGTACGCAAAGGGTCTTTTGAAACTTCGACACCGGATTTCATTAGTGGAAGAAAAGGTTTTGATTGCTCTACTGACGATAAATACAATAGCGAACTTCCGAATATTATCAAGGTAATAAACGAAGAACCATTGATAGAAATTCCTCCTGTTGAATAACGGTAAATCTTATTTCCTAATTTTATACGGAATACTCAGTTGTTGCCTGTATCCACCCACCCCGAAAGTAGTCGTTACCTCTTCCACGAGGTATACGCCGTTCTTGGAAGGATTACGGTAGTCGATCAGTTCCACCTGTACGGCAGGAGACAGTCCGAAATCCCCGAATACTGTCACATTGCCGGTGATTCCGTTCAGATTGTAATTCCGAAAGTATTCCGTCGTCTCTTCTACAAGCCGGTCGGAATTGATTCCGACATGAGGTGACATATATGGTACGATGGTATATGTGGATAAATCCACCTTGGTCCTGGTCTTCGCTCCTGATGCCGTCGTGTTGCCCGTTACTTTGTGCGTCTTTTTTGAAATCTGCGTGGCATTGACCGTCTGAAACTCCTTGCTGCCCGGCGTCGCCGGGTCGTATTCAGGATTCATGCGTACTGTCACCTCAAAGAATTTTTCATCCGTCCCGAGTGCCTTGCCCGTCACCGCCAAAAACTTCGGATCGGTCTTGACCACTTTCAGGTTGCTCTGCGCCACATGCTCGTTGAAGTATATCCTGTACGGTCCTGTCGATTCATCCTCCGGGAATACCGGCTGAGCCTTGCTGGACGAATAAGGACGCCCGACGGCAATGGACGGTATGGCCCCGTCATCATCGGCATCGTATTTTAAAAAACAGTAGACCTTGTACTTCGACCATTCGGAAAGGATATCCGCTACCGTGAAGTTGTCCGTGACCTTTACCTTGCCGATATGTATCTCAAACCGCTTCGTATCCGAGTGTATCCTGAAGCCGGTATCTTTCAGGATATTATACTTGCCTTCCAGCACCTCGTTCACCGTCGTCCCTTTCGCCGGGGTCTCGAAATGAGGTGCCTGTTTCAGTTTGAGTTTGTAGGCCATATTCTCACACTGGATTTCCAGCGTGCTGTCCGAATTGTATCCGGTAATGTATCCGTCGAACATATTTTTCAGCACGCCGTTGTAGCCCAGCTTGATATTGATGCGCTGTCCGACCTTGAATGTCGTCTCGTCAACCAGACGCTGCGCGCTGCGTTTCTCGATGATGACACCGTCCTGCATCACCTCCGTCGTTATCCTCGACACGTCCTTGCCCTCCAATGTCACGTTCCCGATAATCGTGGAGCGGCATACCGACCCTTTCGGGAATATCACTTTGGCCGTTCCGATCAGCTTCTTGTAACTCTCGTTGATTTCGAGCGACTGGACTTCCGTAATCTCCACGCCGTTCTGTATCCTCATCGGATTGGATGGGTCGGCATCCCCGATGGTGATGCGACAGCAGAGGATATCCATTGCAGCTATACCCATAAACGTGTCAGTTTAAGCAACGAGGCGGGGTCGATGACCTCCGTACCGAATTTAACATACTTGATCCACTTGTTCGTGTGCTTGATGGCCGTGTCCACCTTTTCCTGTTCCGCCAGTTTCAGTTCCACGGCTTCCGATGGCTCCACGGCGACACAGTTCAGCGAATACGGCTGCACGTTCCGGCAATCCGTAGGCTGTAAGGTATAGCCCTGTATAATCAACCGTGAAATGTTGAACTGGCGCAATACCGTGTTGTCGCAATCGATGACACCCTTGTATTGTACCAGCCTGATAAACTTGGACACTTCCGCCTCGGGATACACGTCCGGGTATTTGGAGGTGATCTTGCCGTTGATGGTAATCTCGAGGTCACCCCCGGATATATATTCCTTGCGGGTATAGTCCCGCCCCTGTACCCGGGTCAGCAGGATATTGTTCCGGCTGCTGACCTGTACCTGCGGTCCCAGGTCCACGAATGTCACCAGTCCATACCGGCTGTTCGGCAAAACCTTGCACTCGCTGTTGTCATAATACTTCCCCTCCTCTGATATGGACAGTTCCAGAAAATCCGCCACTGTCCGGCCGACGATGGAATCGATATGGTTTTTCTTCTGCGCCACCGCCTGCTGTTCCCTGATGAGCTGGTAGTACTGCCCGGTCTTGTTCGCCAGGCTGGACTGCGACTGTGTCTGAAGATACTTGTCCCGCACCTGCTGTTCCCAGTATTTGAGGTATCGGGGATAGGAACGTAGCAACCCGTAAGCCGTCTGCGAGGCAACCTGTATGGCTGCCCGTTTGAGCAGGTCATGGTGCCTGGAGAAGTAATGTACCTGCCCGTCCTGTAATTCGGCAAGCCCCATGCCCAACGCCAGACGCGTGGCGTTGCTGATGTATCCGCCAAGCGAACCGTGGTTGAGTATGCCTCCGCTCAACAAAGTCGAGGCCGCGATTTGTATCAGTCTTCCCATAATCCTTTCATTTTATGCGTTCCAGGAGGCATCGAAGTCATGCACGACATCGATGAGTGCCTGTGCCAGTTGTTCTTTCAGGTTCTGTATCTCTTCCGTCTGCCCCTCCTTCGACTTCATCAGGTCGATGGTCCTGACACTGAGCAGGCTCTCTATGTTTACGATGACCTGTTTCGGTGCCGCCGAGGACAACCGTCCCGTGCCGGAATAGTTGCCGCCGGCCCCTCCGTCATCCAGATGCGTGTTGGTAATCGGATTGGCAGCAAACGGACGTGTATCGTTGGAATCCGGTTCGTTGCCGTACTGGTCGGGAGTGAAGCCCGCCATGCGGAGGATGTTTTCGGCAGCTTCCGCCGAACCTCCGAAAGTCTGCCGGAGCGATGAAAAGAACTTCACGAGTGTCGTATGTGCCAGCTTGCGATGCGCGATATTGTCTACGCGCTGCGCATCGGTGGCGTTCTGCCCCAGTGCCCGCTGTTTCCACAGCCCGTTTTTATCCTGTTCGAATCCCCAGGCCCTGAGCTGGTCAAAATCGAACCCTCCCTTACGCATCAGCTCATGCGCATTGGCGGCACTCGATATGGCATTACGATAGGCGGTGGCGGCACGCACAATCTCCGGAACGGTCTGCGTGTTCATGTACCGGGCATAGTCGTATGTGCGGGCGGCAACCGCTTCCGACCTGTCCCCGATATCATTCACATAGACTGCCTTGCCGTCCTGCATACGCCACAAAGACTTGTCGAGATCCTTCTCCTGTTGCCCGAAACGCTCCTTTACCGTCTTGAGGAAAGCGTCCACTTCCAATACCGTACCCATCTTCCCGAACTCGGCGTAGGCGGCATCGATACGTGTCTGGCTGTCGCGTTTGGCAAGGGTGACAAGCGCATCCCTTATGTCATCCTGACGGGCTTTGTCCATGTTATACACATGGTCTCGCGATACCATCCCCTCCGATGAAGCGATGGCAAATTCCCCCAAGAACCCGGCCCACCAGTTGGATGTGAAGGCTCCGATTTTATGTCCCGAAGCCTCTTCGATACTTTTGCCGGCAACAACCTCGTCCACGGCACGCTTTGTCTTGACAGCCATGTTATAGGTCTCGCTCAGGGAGGAGTAAAGTGCCTCTATGGACGGATAACGGTACTTGCGGTTCGATTCGATCTCTTCCAGTACGGCATCCTTCGCCTCCTTTATCTTCCAGGTCTTGTAAGCCACCCATCCCAAAGCCCCGACCAATGCGGCTATACCTGCCGTGGCGGCAACCGCGCCTGTACTGATGGCACTCAACGAGGCGGCAGCACCGGTCAGTCCGCTGCCGGTAGCCACCTGTGTGGCAAACAGCGACTGCAGGACTCCTTTGGCTCCGATGACACCGCCCCCGGCCATCAAGGCGCGGGTCATCGCTCCCCGTCCCGCCACGCCTGCGGACTGCATGGCCGACACGATGGCCCGCTTCTGGGCAAACGAAGCCTTGCCGATACCGCCTGCCCCCAGCAGCCCCTGCACGGCACTGATTGATGTCGTGGCCGCAGACTGTTTGCCGATAAACCCCATGGCGATGCCGATATTCGTCAGGGCTCCCGCCACCTTGAACAGCCGGGTCGCGACAACGCCTGTAAAGACAAGCGGTTCTATCCAATGGAAATTGCGGGTCACCCATGCGCCGATATTGCCGATCACGGTGAAGATGTCCAACAAGGCATTCCCGATGGACACCAGGCCACGGGTAAATTCCGGAGCCTTGAACTTTGCCAGAAAAGTGCGGAGCACAGTGCGGATAGAGGGTTCCAACACCTCGTATGCCTGCATGAACCCTTCGGTCAGCTGGGAGGTCACCTGCGCCCACAATCCCTTGGTCGTATTCTGCTTTACCAATGCCAGTTCCGAGGAAACGCCCTGGGAACCCCGGTTATATGAAGTCAGTTCTCGTAGTTTGTCGTAGTTCTTCAGGAACATCATCGCCGCGTTACCGCCAATTTTCCCGAAGATTGCCTGGACATCCGCCATCGACGCGCCCTTCTTGTTCAATTCCTCGAAAATGTCCGCTATAGGACGGAGTTTCTCGACCTGCACCCCCTCGATGTCACGCATTTCCGTGAACCGGATGCCCAGGCGGTCCAGAACTTCCTGTGCCTCCTTGGTAGGTTTGGCAAAACGTGTGGAAAGAGCACGCAACGAGGTTCCCGCCAGTGTTCCCTTCAGACCCATATTGCCCAGAAGACCGATGGCGGCACTGCTTTCCGTGAAGTCCACGCCCGCCATACGCAGGTAACCGGCAGCCATCTTGTATGACTCCGCCATCTCCACGATATTCACATTCGAGCGGGAAATGGTGGAGGAGATAATGTCCGCCACGCTGTCCATGCTGTCGTTATGGATATCATAACCGGCCATGATGTTCGTGGCCAGGTCGGCGATATACGACACGTCGTTGTCACCGATAAGTGCCAGGTTCGTGATCGGGCGGATGGACTTGTTGATTGTCTCGATATTCATGCCCGCCATCGACAGGTATTTGACGGCACCGGCAATCTCCACGGCTGTGTATTTCGTGTCGATGCCGATTTTACGGACATGACGGGCCATACTGTCAAAACGGCTCTCGAATGTCTTGAGGTCGCTGTCCGCCACACGGAGGATGGAATGTGCCGATTCCATGATGTTGGAATAGTCGATGGCCTTCGTCAGTTCCGAACGGATCAGGCTGTAACCCATATAGGCATTGAGCATCGAAGCGAACGGGAGGTTCCTGAGTGACGGCGCTTTCGAATACTGGATACGGTTGATGGCGGCACGGCGTTTACTGCGGTAGAGCGTACCGGCTGCAGTATGTTCCCGCTGCATGAGCCTGACGGACTGCATCGCATTGCGCTGTTCCTGCCGTCTTGCAGCCTGCTCGGCCTTTATACGTTCCGTTTCTGCCTTACGGCGTGCCTGTTCTGCCTGCCGGCGTATTTGCTCCGCAGCACGAGCGGCATTCTTGCGCTCCCGTTCCTTAGCCCGCACTTCATCGGCACGCCGTTTTTCCGCTGCGGCCGTTTCTGCCAGAGCCGCCTTACGGCGCTGTTCTGCGGCAAAGACCTCCTCTGCGTGGGCCAGTTTCTGGCGATGCAGCTGCTGTCCTGCATAAAGCCGTTCCATCAGTTTCTGCCGGGCCTTTTCGGGCATTACGAAGGCCTGCGGAGCATATGGCACCGGAACGGAAGGTGTGAGTCCTTCGGATGGTATGCCTCCCTGCATGTTGAAAGAAATGACAGAAGCACTTTTGATACGACCCAATAGGGAAAGTATCTGCTGCAACCTGTTTTCCGCCGTCCCGGTCTTGATTTGCAGTTCCCGGTCACGTTCCATGGAAACCAGGGCGGAGTTGATTTTCCCGATGGCTTTGGTAATGCGTTTCTGCGCGTCTGTCATCGTGCCAACGGACGAGGCGGCATTCTTTTCGATCTCCGCTTTGCGCATCTCGGCAGCCTTTTTCTCGTAAAGGCTTTTGGCATTGGCCTTGATTTTCTTGCTGTCCAAAGCCTGACCGGCATTGATGGTCAGGCTGATGCCTTTGGAAAGCGTGGAAATATCCGTGAGTAACCCCTTGATACGTTCCAGCTTCTCTTCGCTTTTTTTCGTATCGATGGTCAGGCGGTAATCGAAATTACGTTTCTTGCCGTTCTTGGTGCGGAACACGCGGTCTATCTCGTCCATCATATTCTTGATGTTCGTGACGGCCGGAGTCAGGGACGCTTTCGCCTGTACCAGCTTGCCTACCGCCTCACCGAAGGCGATAACCTGCTTGGTGCCCTGAGAGGCATCCACGTTGATGGAGTAGTTGACCTGATAGTTCTGTTCCTGAGCCATGGTAATGGGTACTGCGTTAAAAGAATAGTCTTTCCGCAAGGGCGGAGATTATGAAACGAAGGCCGCCGCAAACCGGAAGCTTACGGCGGCAGGTCAAGGAGTCCTCTCCGGCAATGACATCGGAACGGGCATACGGCTGATGAGCATCTGCTCGTGCAGCCACAACGCCTCTTCGGAAAGCATCGCGAACTCCTCGTCGGAAATCGTGTCGAGGTTGACGCCGGGAAAGTAGTGGCGGACATAGATCATCCGCTGGCGGATGCGCTGCTCGTCGGTCACTACCCACCGGCTTATAAGTTTACCAGGACACTCTGGCGGGTGGTGATCAGCTCGGAAAGCTGTCCCATCAGACCGAACAGGAAGAGCGACTCGTCGTCCACGAGTTCCTTATCTCCGTCCACGAAGCAGTCGCGGGCCAACGTGCGCATGGCGATTACCTCGTCCTTTTTGGAAGCGGCCATGAATTTGCTGAACTGCGGAAAGCTCGGTTCGGACATGTAGGCCACATAAATCTCTTTCTCGCCGTTTGCGGTGTCTCCGAAAACGACCATCGGACAAATCTTGCGGAGTTTCTTCTCCTCTTTCAGTTTGAGGGCTTTTTCCTTGATCTTGGTCTCCTGTTCCAGTGAAAGCATTTTTTCGTCCATATCGAATTTGTTTTGATTCATCGAAAGAGTAGGACAAAGAATCGTGGAAAGGTTGAAGACACGGTTCTTATTCACTTGTAATCCATATGTTATACAAAAAACTTCTTTGCTCCTGATATTCCCAGATCAGTCTTCAAAGGAAATTTCGCTGAATATATTTCATATATTTCTTTGATATATAGTATATAATCGTTAATTTTGCATATTCTCAAACATAAATGATTATGTGCAAAATAGATGATTTTATAGATGTGACAAGCCGGTACATCGCTGAATTGCTTGATTTGAGGGCGGACATCAGGCCGGTCGAAAAGGATGTCTTGCATACATTCCCAGCCAATATTACTGCCGGTTATACATTTTGTACGGCTAACTTGTTGGGGCATGACGTAGTTCTTCTGTATAGTGCAGACAGTTCTGCATATACTCCGGGGCAGATGCGGAAACAAAAAGAACTGGTTGAGCGAAAAGCCCAATGCCCGGTAATATTTGTATTGCGTACGGTGGCGGCCTATAATGTACGGCGTCTTGTCAGACATCGTGTAAATTTCATCATACCGCAAAAGCAAATGTTCATACCGGATTTGTTGATAGATTTGAAACCGCATAAAAATAATATCGGGGGAGGTGAAGAAACGCAGATTCCTGCAATTGCCCAATGCATAATCCTTTATCATCTTGAAGTAAAGTCTCTCGAAGGGAAAGGAACTTATGATATTGCAGATCTTTTCAACGTGTCGTATGCCAATGTAAACCGGGCGGTCAGATGGCTGAAAGATAAAGAAGTTATCGCTTTATCCGGCGGCAAGACAAAGAGTATGATATTTCAGTTCAAAAAGCGTGAATTATGGGACAGGATGTTGCCGTTCCTGGCGAACCCCATCGAGCGGATTGTATATACCGATAGTCTGCCTGATGAAGTATTTTGTATTAGTGGAGTAAATGCCTTGTCGGAATATTCAATGCTGAACAAGGAAAAAAATGACACTTATGCCATTGCAAAAGAAGAAGTTCGACGGTTGCAAATCCGGACAGACAAGGAATATGGCGAGACCCGCATAGAGATATGGCGTTACAATCCATGTTTTTTCTCAAAAAACGGCATTGTGGACAAATTGTCTTTATTTCTGGCCATGAAGGATATGGATGATGAACGCATTCAAATAGAATTGGAAACTATGATAAATAATATGATATGGTAAGAGGAATTGATAAATTCAGGGAGTTTTTCACCGGATATGAAGGAAACTATGTCATCATAGGTGGTACTGCCTGTGAAATGCATGAAGAAATATATGCACAAACTCCAAGGGCGACCAAGGACATAGACATTATACTGATTGTGGAGGCGCTGTCTTCGGATTTTGCTGCAAAATTCTGGGAGTTTGTAAAAACCGCAGGGTACAGACAAAGGAATAAGGGAACCGGGAACGGGGAATGCAGGCATGAATATTACAGGTTCAAGGAACCGGTAAATCCGGATTTCCCGTATCAGATAGAACTCTTTTCACGAAATATCGGGGTTGTCAAATTCCCGAACGATGCCCACATTACCCCCATTCCGGTTGATGATGACCTGTCAAGTCTGTCAGCCATTTTGATGGATGATGACTATTATAATTATACCATTGAACACAGCACGTTGGAGGAGGGCGTACATATTGCGAACATTGAAAGTCTTATCTGTCTGAAATGCAGGGCCTATTTAGAAATGACCGAGCGGAAAAACAATGGAGAACAAGTGGACAGCAAACATATAGTCAAGCACAAGAAAGATGTATTCCGGCTGGTTGCCATGCTTGCTCCTGCCGACACCTACGAAGTTCCTGGTACACTTAAACAAGATGTTGACAGGTTTTGCCTGGCTGTCAAAGAAGAAGTGCCAAACTCTGATTTTTTCAAATCGGCAGGACTTAAAAGCATTTCCGGAGAACAGTTATTGGAACAACTTGAAGCCAATTTCATAACACAACAATGAGAATCCAATATGCATCCGACCTGCATCTCGAGTTCCAGGAGAACAGCAGTTTTTTGAAGCACAACCCGCTGGCTGTTGCCGGAGAAGTGCTTGTCCTTGCCGGAGATATAGGATATATCGGAGATGAGAACTACTCCAGACATCCGTTCTGGGACTGGGCTTCCGGAAATTACAGCCGGGTCATCGTGGTTCCCGGAAACCATGAGTTTTACAAGATGTTCGACATAGACAAGCTGTATAACGGCTGGTCGCTCAAAATCAGGGAAAACATCACCTGCCACTATAATGCCGTTATCCCATTGGGTAACGATATAGAATTGATCGCTACCACACTGTGGTCACATATCCTGTTGCAGGATGCCTATGAGACTGAGGCAGCCATCACGGATTTCCGCAGGATGCGTTACGGCAGCGAACCGCTGGACTGGACAAGGTTCAATGACGAACATTCGCGCTGTTTCCGTTTTCTGGAACAGAGCGTAAAACAAAGTACTGCCAGACATCTCATTGTCGCCACCCATCATGTACCGTCATTCGAACTGATGGCGCCGGAGTTCAAGGGCAGTCCGCTCAATGGGGCATTTACCGTGGAGCTTGGCGGTTTCATTGCAGACAGCCCGATTGAATACTGGATATATGGCCACTCGCACCGCAATATCAATAAGGTCATCGGAAACACCCGGTGCATATGCAACCAGTTGGGCTATGTGTTCAGTAACGAGCATACGTCATTCGATAAGGAAGCGCATATTTCGATTTAAGTCTGCCATACATAAATCCCGTCTGTCAGCCAAGGTCAATATCCGGCAAACAGACGGGTTATTATGTAACAAATTTATGGTTGACTATTGAAGTCGTGGCTTCACCAACTTTCCGTCGATACCGCATGTTTCCAGAACCGCGGTATTTTCTTTATTGAAGGCGATCAGGCATGACGGTGCTCCGGCTGTACCTCCCTGTTCCCCCGTGACATGGTAAAAGCTGAGTCGTCCCTTGATAAAGAGTATTGAATCGGCGTTCGGGAATATCAGTTCGTGGAACAGGCGCGTGTCCGTGCGGGCAAAAGTGAGCGCGACGGCATTCCTGTGTTCGACACACCTGCGGATAAACCGGACAATCAGTGCAGTGTCATAGGGAGGATTGCAGAATACACGTCCGAACCAGGGTTGTTGCAGGCCGTTGTCCTCAATGGTATAGTGATGTCGCGCCGTATCCCATGGGCGGTTTACGGGCGAACACGGATCCAAATCGAACGGCCCCAGCCTCCGAAGCAGGCAGGGAGGCGTGAGCCATTCGTTCTTTCCGGTAGAAGATTTCCCCTCGAAAGTTACATTCATGACAGCTTAGATTGTATCACCCGAGCCGATTTGGATATCGAACGGGTTGAGGTCGAATTCATGGGTGATATTGGTATCATCCTGCTGTGACTCGAGACAATCCTCCGTGAAGATGCAACCTTTGAGCGTTACGGTCGTCGTTGTCCAGTCCTCGCCGGCCATCGGGTTGGCAAAGCTGATGATCAGGTCGAACTCGCCGATTTCGAGCAGCGAGCCGTACACCGAACGCAACAGCTGTTGCGTGGCATAGTCCATCGTGATGCTCGCCGTATAGGTAATGTTCCCGAACCCCCTCGACACCGGCCGGCCCCCCATGCCGTAGTTACTTTCGACCTTGCGCTTCTTCGACCATTTGATGGCCGACACGCCTTCAAGGGTCGTGGAACCTTCATCGATTCCCAGGGCGGTCGATGACAGGGTTATCATCGACCACGAGTATGCTACATTGTTGATTATTGCCATATGCTATGTCTTATTTGCGGTTAATGACAGTCCTTCCTCTACATAAATCTTCACGGCCACGCCCACCGGGACAAGGACATAGGAGATGCGCAGCGTGTCGTCCACCAACACGTTCTGGTTCGGGTCGATAGTGACGGCGTATCCTGAAATTTCCTGCGCCGCCTGCATCTTGGCCAGTATATCCCCGATGAGTGTCTTGAAAGCTGTAATCTTCGACGGGGCGAGAAACCCGGTTGAAGGATTGACCATCAGCGGTGAGTTCACATACGGCAGCAGGGCTGCACGCACGGCACGGCGGCTCTTGTTGATGGTGCGGTTCCGTGCAATGGTACGGAAATCCCCATGTGAGCATGTCTGGTCTTTCGAGATGTAGATCCCATTCTCGCGGCCGGCATACTTGATGGGAAAAATATACCCCTTGTCGTCGAGTTCGTCCAGCAGTGACGGGGAGAGCGACTCGTACCGGTTCAGGCTGAGGAAGTTCTCCTCCGCCTCGTCGAGGTTGGTGTCCCCGAACCCCAGTTCTATTTCCTGAAAGTCATCCGCAAAGAGATTGAACTGCTTGACCCATGCGATAGATTCATGCACGTTGGCCTTTGCTATGGCCCCCATAACCGCTCCCAGAAATCCCACGGGCGTATGGTTTCTGTTGCACATCTGCATCGTGGAGATCTTTTCGTGATGCGCCTGGCCGAATATACAGCTGATACGGCTCGATTCACAGATACATGAAGGTATTTTATTCAGGTCAATCTGACGCCCCTCAGTCGTATCCGCCCCCGTATTGGAAGGATTGGCGGAAAGGATGAGCGAGAGCGGCTGGTTCTGCTCCGCAAGCCCCACGGCCACGTCGTTGAGTCCCTTTACCAGATTGAGGTTGTACTGTTCCGATGCGCCGTTCGCTTTCCACAGCGGCTGTTCCGTCCATATGCCTATCTGGTTGATCATGCCCCCGGCAGCACGCTGCATGATTTCCAGCGCATCCCAGTTCGCCGAACAGTCCGCGAACATCACGTAGAGTTTTCCTGAACCGCCCGGATTGCCGGACATGCGGAAAAATTCACGGATATGGTATGCCGGGATGCCGTGCAGGAAATTGACATTCATCTCCTCCTCGTCGGTTGCCTCCACACGTTCGATGATACCGAAGTCGTTCACGGCGGACTTGAACGAGGTGATGTAGCAGACATCGCCAGGCTTGAGCCTGGTCTCATTGGTTTTACCATACCCCTCCGTGAAAAGCGTCGGCTGGAGGGACACGTCGAACAGCAGTCCCGTCACCTTCTCGCCCGACGAGCCGGTATCGTAAGGAATATTGCCGTCCACATCCTTGATAAATACATTACCGAGTGCCATTATGATTTCTTTTTAAGTTCGTTGTAGAAAGGATTCCTGTAGAGTACGGCCTTGCCCCTGATGGCGGCCGCCGTGTCCGGCGCATAGGTTCCTCCGTGCGTGTCGATGTACAGCGACGGATATGCCGGGAACTTTTTCAGCAGGGACAGGATGTGAGGCTCTGTCGTCTCCTCCGACCCTGCATTCCCTTTCCCCGCGGTCTTGGCCGGCAGCCTGTCTTCAGTCTCGCCGCCTGTCCCGAGGTTTTCCGATGCCGTTTCCGGAACGGGCTCCGTCTGAGCCTCCGGTGCAGGAATATTATTGTTGTCTGTCTGCGGAGTTTCCTCCGTGTTTATTTTCTTTGCCATAACAGTAGAATGAAAATGGGGAACGGGGCCTTGCCTCCGCTCCCCGGGTGGATATTGAGAATGAAGAAAGGTGTGTTATTCGCTCTTCTTGTAGGCGGTATGGACCACGATCTCCGCCGGGCGGACGATGTTCACGTCCATTTTCATGCGCATCTGGAAAAAGAACAGCTCGGAGTTGGCCTGCAGACGGTCGATTTTCAGGATGTCCGTGTCGTTCGCGTAATCCACCCCCATCCACAGGTTGGAGTCCATGCCGGTGGAGAACTCACCGAGCACCATCGTGTGTTCGGGGATTCCCACGACCGGGACGATGCGCTTGCCCTTGAAGCGATAGCGGTTGACCTCGGTATTCTCGGAATACTTGACCTGCTTGTCCGAGATATATTGGTCATACGCGTCCCAGGCGTCCCATCCGACCACAAAGGTCAGAGATGTCTTCTTTCGGATCTGCTTCGGACATTTCCTCCACATCGCATAGAGCGCCGCCTCCACTGCGGCCCCGTCCGTCAGCTCGGTCGTTCCCGAAATGATGCACTGCCCTCCGGCAACCACCTCGGCATCGGAGGAGTTCACATTGTCGAGGATCCGTTTGATGACCCCGTCAAAATATTTCTCCTTGTTGGCTCCGATTTTCGTGCAGCCTTCCGGTGCGGTAATCTTGGCCACCGTCTCTCCTCCGCGGGCGGAAGTCCAGATGGCGTTTCCGATATACTCGTTTTTCTTGTCCATAAGGAGACGGAGCATCGTCGCCTGGATTTTCGGGTCGAGCTCGCGGAACACGAGATTGCCTTCTGGCTGCGCGAAACGCCAGTACTTCTCGTAGTCCCTCGGGTTAAACTCGAGATAGACCATAAAATCGGACGGCTCAAGATGGCGTTCGGTGAACTGGTACTCGTTCGTGCCGTCATCGCCCTTGGCTCCGTGGATGGGCTGTGGGGTCGGCACGTTGTCCTGGATAATGTTGCCCAGCTTGATGGCAGGAAGCGTGTAGCGGTGCTGGATGCCCGTCTTGATATGAATCAGTCCCTCGCGGACCGTATCATTGCCCTGCACGGTATAGGTCAGCAAGTCCTCAAGCACTTCGCCGCTATACCCGTTTTGAAGAAAGTTTACTGTATCAGCCATTGTCGTTTTAAGTTTTCCGTTGAAGAATGAAACTCGGCCGACTGGCGGATACCTGCTGTTTCCGCGCGAGACACTGCGGTCTCCGGCATGTCAGTTAAAATCGGGCGGACGCCCGCGGATAGCCTGTCAGAGCTTTCGGAACTTGAAATCCGCACCGACCACTTCCGCCACCTTCTCGGCCATCAGCTGTTCGGCGGTCTTTGTCGCTTCCGCCGTGGCCTGGATGTTGGCAGGGTCATCGGCGATTTCCTTCGAGATTTTCTCCCGCGCGGGAATGGAAGCCAGCGTGCTTTCCGCCAACTCGAAGTTGGAACCGGCCATCTCCACCCACTGCGTTTTCGCCTCACGGTCAATCTTGCCTTCTGCAATGGCATTCTCCACCAATGTCTCGATACGGGAAGCCTGCTCGTCCTTCTCTTTCTGCTCGTAGGCGGAAAGGCGTGCCGTCGCTGCGGCCAGGTCTGTCTGCAAGTTCCGGATGGAGGCGTCTTTTCCGGCGATGACGGTCTGCGCGTCGCTCAGTGATTTCTGTATTTCTCTGTATTTGGGTTCCATCGCGGCCAGTTCAGAGATACGTGCCATCACGTCCTTGACCTCACCGTCCTTCATGCCCAGCGAGGCTGCAATCGCCCCGTACTCAAAGCCTTGTGTCTTGTTTTCGTTTGCCATATCGTTTTCCGTTTCTGTAAGAGTAGGTTCAATGCCTTTGAAAGGTTTATTTCCCGCGCTGACACGGCTCATCAGTTCCTGGATGGCGGCCGTATCGGTCAATCCTTCTATCTCGTCATGCACTTTACGGCAAAGCTGCTTCGAGGTATGGATGACATGCTCCGCAGGTATGATGCCGGCCTTGACGGCAGCCTGTGCGTCGAAATAGGTCCCGTCCTTTCCTGCCTGTCCGTCCATGATGGCCCGCACATGCTCCGCTTTCAGGCCGAACCGTTTCCGGTAAATCGTCTCGATCTGTTTGGTAAAAGCCGTTACCATGTCCGACGGTTCCCCTCCGTCATCGTCCGGCAACATCGGGTTATGAATCATCAGTATGGCATAATCACGCATGAGAGAACGCTTGCCCGCCGCCCAGATGATGGAGGCCATCGATGCCGCGACCCCTTCGATGATACATTCCGTATCCACCGTGGCATTGGCGATGGTGGAATAGGTGGACATGCCGTAAAGGACACTGCCGCCCTCCGAGTTGATCAACACGCGGATACAGGAGGGACGGATGATATTTTCCAAAAAGTCGAACTCGTCATTGAAACGTGAGGTCGTCTCTTCCGTCACGCGACCGAAGAAACGGATAACAGCCGGCTGGCCTGCCTTCGCCTCTCCGACGACATATTGAAGTGTGTTCATATCCATATGCAAGGGTTATTTGAACAAGAGTAGGCGGTGGAAAAAGAAAAGGTTTTGCACTGCTATTTATGGAAGTGGAAATATGAGAATCCATCCATTTATGGAAATGCGATTATCTTTACAGTATAATAGATTGTTCAAATTACAGACCGGTTGCAACTATTTGTATCAAGACCGGCATGCTGAACATTCTAAATTCAGCAAGTACAGAAAATGTATCATGAGTCTTGTATTATCTGCTGATTCATGTCTGTTTATACGCAGTGCGGATAAATCTCCTGCATGGATTTCAATTTTCCGATCCAGTATCCGAAAAACCAGATACTTCGTCATGTTCCGGACGCGGATGGAAGCCGTGTCCGCCGCTGTCATGTTGCGGCGCATCGCTGTGTTGGGTGAACGGGGGCATGACCACATACCTTTTTACCCAGTCCCTGTATTTCCACGCGGAAGATTCCCTGAACCATACCTCGTAGTCTATCCAGTACGCCTGCAACATATTGGTTGAAAGCGGCATGTCGAAATAGGTCAGGTTGCACCGCTCGCTCAGCGCCGGCTCATGGTTCTTGGCATCCTGTATGGCTACATTGAGCCGCTGGAAGACCAGAAACGCCTCGCATTCCTTGTCTTCGTCCGCATTGTTGAGCGTATTCAGGATAAACCGCACGCGCATGGTGGCGCGTCCCTCACCGATACGCTGTTGCTGTACCAGGTACCTCACGTTGATAAAGTGGATGAACACGGCAGGGAACACAGTCTCATACTCCGTGTTATCGTCACGGACAATGCGGGCGAACTGGCCGTTGTCGATAGCGACGGTTTTGAACAGGGGCGGCGACAACGGGTCGTCCGGATTCTCCCGCAGGGTCAGGACAGCCCGCTTAACGGCCCGGTATATCTCCACGAAAGGGTTCGCGGAAACTTCTTCAGGCAGGCTCTCCGCCGGTGCCGACGGTTGTGCGGGCTGTGGTGCTGGGTGTTTGTCTTTTATCATAACGGCTGGTGTGGAAATCCTTTAAAAATCATATCTATGAAATGGGCGGCGATATAGTCGTCCGTCTTCGGTGAGAATCCGATGAACTGCCGGTGTACGGGACGGCGCGTGGAATACTGGTTTACCGTGTACAGCCCGAACTTCGGATCGGTATTGTGTATGGCGGCATAATGCCCGTAACGCTCCTTGCTGCGTCCCCGCTTGCCCTTGACTGGAAAGCTCTTTTCCGTAGTCCACATGCAATACCTGGCGCCTTTCCGGAAGATGCGCGTACGGTCCGAACGCCGTCCCACTATGTCTGTCCGGCCGGCTTCCGACTGTATGCTCCGGGCCAGAGTCCCCGTATCGTTCATGAGAGGATGGGTGAACCTCTTTCCCCATTTGGAGGTACGAGGCGCCCATTTGCTACCGTTGAATCCCCCCGAAGCGAATGAGGACACGAACTGCTGCCTGGTATAGTCACCGGCAGCCGTTGCGAAGTCGAATACGTTGAACTCCAGCCGGCTGGCCATGACGCGCGTACTGGTCCTGCTTACCCAGTGGCTGCAAAACTCATCAAGCGTTATCTTGGGCATAGGCGAACTTTCCTTTAATGCGTTTCACAATATCATTCATGTAACCCGGAAGCGGGACGGAGAAATAGCGGTGCGCATCGGAAAAGATACGCCCGCCGGTTGCCAGGCTCTCCCGGAAGACCGGATCCACCTTTTCCAGATAGTCTCCCTTATCCGGCAAAGCCGCCCGGACAGCGGCGAACCCCTCCGCGACCAGAAAGCAGCGGCATCCCCATTCGATCGGCGGTATCAGCTCCGGAGGAAACTCGGATTTGCGGAAGGAAATCCCTTCCAATGAAAGATGCCAGGCACGTACCCGTTCATCGCCTTGTGTCATGTAGGTAAGCACGGTATCCATATCCACCGCCATCCACCATGCGGCCATCGAGGCCGCGAAGAATACCTGGTTGTTCTCTTCCTCCGCATGGACGAGGTTATACCTGCGGCATATCTTTTCGTATGCTTCCATGTCCTGTTCATCCGCTGTCTCGGGCAGTTCCCCGAGCATGGCATACTCCTCTGCCGCGGCAAAATCCACCAGGTTGTCTATAGCTGCAATCAGGATGTCACGCTGCTGCCGTTCCCTCTCTGTTGTAAAGGAGTTGTGATTTTTCAGTATCTCCAATGCCCGGTCCATATCGATTCGCAGACCTGTCAGCGCACGGTCTATGAGGAAAGAGGCACGCAGGGTGATGATGTCCTCTATAATGTCGAGACGTTCCGCGCTGTTCTCCCAATAGAGGATCAGCCTGCGGAATGCATCGAAAATGACACGATACTCCTTTTCCGTATCGGATTCCGTGGTTGCAGATGCCCTGACAGCCCTGAACGGAGCGTTGTCCGGGAGCGGAAGACGGGCTTCTATTCCGCTCCCCGCAGAAAATTTCCGACCTTCGCCCCCCGGGGGCGTCCGTAACGCCGGAAATACTCCTCGTCCGACATGATGCCCCGGTCGTTGTGGCTGAGACCGGATGAGCCGCCTTCGGCTCCGAAACCTAATCCCGGGATAACATTGAGCTGCCGGCCCACATTGATACCGAACTCTTTCTCGATCTCATCGGCCGCCACTTCATATTTGTCCGTGATCAGCGAATAGAGCTTGATGCGGTCCTCGTTGCTCATCTCTATCCGGTTCGAATACCGGAACTCCAATCCTCCGGGGATATACCCGATAGCCACCAGGCGGGGGATTATCTCCTCGTTCATGACGTTTTCGATATACCGACGGTAGACTTCGATACGGTCGCGGAAAATGTCCTGGTGTGCTTTCGTGGAACCCACGTACGACTGCATCCCTCCGGCCATCGACTCGGAGCCGAGCACGAGGTTGGCAACTTCCTTGTTCACAAACTCGATAAGCCCGGTATATATCTTTTCCGAGTTGGACATGGTGAATGTCTTGATATCGACCTCGTCCTCAATGCCGGTAACCACCACCTTGTTCTGTGCCGCGTTGGCTATCTCGTTAGCCAGCCTCTTGCGGTCGGCGTTGCTCTCGCTGACCGTCTTTCCGTGGATAATCGGCTGTCCGTAAGTATGGGAAAAGTTCACATAGTTGGCCACCGTGAATTTCTTGGCCAGTATCAAAGGGGTCGTGGCGGAAAAAAGTCCCAAGTCGCCGGAGTTTACCAGTACATAACAACGGTAATATGCCGGGTCATGTAAATCCCAATGCGGCTCCCACAGTCCCTGCCGCTTCAGTACCGTTTTCTGGTCCGGCAACACATTACGCCGTTCGATGATGTTGACTTCCGCCAGCCTGCCCGTTCTGGGGTCAGTATGCGGCATGATTTCAAGCAGGGTGTACCCGTAGAGCTTGGATTCCACTATGCCCTTGATTATCTTGTCGAACTGCGAACCCTGTATCTTCAGGGAGTTCGCCACGTCCTTGATGTATTTTCCCTTTTCGTTTACACGGGCAAGCATATAGCGGTCGCCGAGAATCTGGCTTTCCAGTGTCTCGACAACGGAACGTATATGAGCGTCCTGTTGCAGGCAGGCTTCATACAGGTCAATGAGCCGGGCGCGGTCATCGAGAATATATCCCGAGCCGGTATCCTGACGGCATGAACGGTAGCGGTTGTTGCGCTCGATTTCGCGGACATACTCCTGAATTGTCTTTTTGGAGGTCTTAAAAATACTCTCCAAGAGTTCCCCGTTAAATGATTTGTCCGATGTAGCCATAATTTTTTTGTTTCTTGTTCAAAGAGTAGAGACAATCCTCAAGAGAGGTTTTTACGGCTAAAAGAATATATGGAGAACGGGACTCTTAATGCTTGATTTACAAACCGAAATATACAACTTAAATATATAGATATTTCGGTTTTATTTATGTTGTAAATATCTTATTATCAGTGATTAACAATTTATTAAAAGTGTAATTTATGTATATATTTATAGTGTATTTCATATTAAAAAGATATATCTTTGCACCACGTTAGATACAAATCCAAGAACAATGAAAAAGAGAACATGAAAGAAGAAAAGATTCCCTGCCGGATAATCCGGTACAGGGAGTTCCCCGATCTGCTTTTCGGAACGTTACGGGAAGACGGACCGGTCTATTTCGACGCGACACGCTTCATCCAGGCCAAAGGAGATGCACGCCGGCATAATGTCCGTGATTTCCGTGTCGCTTTCCATCACTGGGCAACGGCGTTGGCAGACGCCTACGGAATAGACAGGGAAAAGATGATCATCCGTGACGAGGCGTCGGGACACCTGTTAATTGATGAATGTCTGGCTCTATTATTTGTCGTTTACATCGATCCCGCGTTCGGTGTCTACCTTCTGGAGCGCGTGGACGAACTGCTGTCCGGTGGATTTACGGTTTCAGACACTTGGCTGGTACAGGCTGCCGGTCTTAGATTTACAAAGGAGGAATTAACGCAAATTTTAGAACAACATGAGACGCAGCACATTTAAACGACCCAAGATGGTGCTCATCTTCAACGGGGCACAGGTTCTTGTAGCGGTCACGCGCTCGCTGCACAGCGCGGCGGAATTGACAAAAGGCAACTTGCAGGCTATCTCATTCTGTTGCACGGGCAAGTATGTATGCAGCGGCGGACTCTATTTCAGGCATCTGCATCCGGATGTGGAAATCGAGCTGGCCGACCTCGGCACACTGATGCTGAAAGATTATGACGCCCTTTGCGGCGAGAAACGCACGTACTATCCGGTGCGCAAGATGGCACATAAGAGAGCCTTGCTTGAAAACAAACGTAAGTCTGATAACCAAAAGAAAGGAGGAAATACCTATGAGGGAAAATAGGAATGTTCCGTTCCGGGACTGGAACATAAGGGTTTCCCGGAACCATAACGGCCAGCTCCATATCTGCGCCGTGGATATATGCGATATACTCAAGCGGGACGAACTGCTTGAAAACGGCGCCATCGCCCGTGTTTGCCCGACGGCATTGAAAATCAGTTTCCGGAAAAACGGCAGGGAACAGTGGGGTTTCCGTCCCATCGATATGCGCCGGCTTTTACAACTGGTACGCAAGGAGACTATTATACCCCGTGACCTGCTTGATGAATTGGAAGTGTGGGGCAACAAGCTTCTGGAACTGGAAGCCGGGGAGCTGCACGCCGTCCCGCAGGACGACATCGTCATGCACTTCGAGGAAGGGTTCCCCGTCACGTTCCGGCGTGTCGGCGACAAGCTGATGGTCAACGCCACGCAGATCACGATGCACTTCGGGAAAATCCCGTCTGAATGGCTACGCATCGCTTCCACGGATATGCTCCGCAGGGAAATGGCCGGCAACGGACATACCGGGAAATACGAGTCGCAAGTCTTCACCACACGGGGGCGGGGGCACGGTGCGACCTGGTTGGAATCACCGCTTGTCATACCGTTGGCCAGATGGATCGCCCCTGACCTGTCTTTGGCGGAATGGTTGGGCGAGGCTATCGGCAAACTCTCCGTGAAACGAGGGAAGACAATCGTACGCGAACGCCCCAGGGTGGCGGCACCCGGTCTGCCCTGTATGGATTGTCCCATGCCGCAGGATATGGAATCGGCGACGAGACTGATTCTGGAACTGCGGAAGGTGGTGAGTGAATCCCTGCCGAAAATCGTATTCTACGAGGAGTTTATCGAGAACAGGGACTGGTTCAAGAGCACGCGCATCGCTGACGAACTCGGCATATCGCCGCGACAGTTGCACCAGTTCCTTGCCGAAGAGGGCATCTGCAAGTACGAGAAGCGGCAATGGGTGGTCTTTCCTTCCTGCCGGGCCTGGCAATGCGATGTGCCTTACACGTGGGAGAACAGCCGGGGCAAGGTATATACTTTCGGATCCACCAAACGATGGACACAGGCCGGACGGGAGTGTATCATAGAACTGTGGCGCAAGAGGAACCCTGAATACTGCCCACCGGGTGCATAGCGATGGAAACGGCATTACAGCGGATCATCCGCAAGACAGGAAGACGGCCGGTAGAGTGCCGTTGCCGTCTGTGCAGGCAGCAATGCCGGATACCGTGCCTCGGTACGCCGGAAGACATCCTCCGGTTGCTGAAAGCCGGATACAGGGAGCGTCTTGCACCCACTCGGTGGGCGGTAGGCCTGCTGTTAGGAAAAATCCCGTATATCGTGCCGATGGTACAGGCGAAACAGGAAGCAGGCGGGTGCACATTCTTTCAGGACGGACTGTGTGAACTGCATGCGGCAGGGCTCAAGCCCACTGAAGGCAGGTTGTCGCACCATACCATCACCATGGAGAACCTGAAGTTCGGAATGTCGCTCTCGTGGAACGTGGCCAAAGAATGGCTGGACGAGCGGAACTTCGACACGATACGGGAGATTGTCCGGATAATGGGAAAATAGATGAGGGACGGTTTCATGAATGAAGTATCAGTATAACCGGTTGATTCCTCCTTTGCCGATTTCATGGAACCGCCTCTTATTAATTCATACCATTTGCAAACAGTTCGTATTAGTCGCGGCTATCCTTTATCAGGAAAACATTTAAACGCGAATGATATGAAACTGAAAAGCAGAATGACCGTCGGGGAGATGTCGGAACACCTGACGGAACATACCGGCAAGTTCGCCAACCGCGTATCCGTGGGGCGTTACGCCAAAAAACTGGGATACGCCGTGTATAAACCGATGATAAACGGCAGGATATGCCAGTTCTATGTCAATCCGTCGATTAAGGATGACGGGGAAGCGGAAACATTACGGACGAACGAACGCGAAAACGGACATGAAAGGGAATGACGACAAAAGGCAACACGTGATACCGTTTATGAAATGCTTCACCGGGCTGGTCGGCGCGTTCACCCCGGAAGAGGTCATCTTCATGCTGTACATGGCAGACCGTACACGCCTGCGTGAAAAAGGTTACGACACCTTGCGCAGCAAGCGGTACTACATGGAGAACATGGAGATGGGTTCGCGGATTTTCGACAAGTGCGTGGAAAAGACAACGCGTATGGGATTGCTTGAACGGGTGCCGGTCAGCGGGATGTACGATTACCTGTGGCACATGGATTCCTACAACCGGCTTGTAGGGATATTGGCGGAACTTGGAAATCCTTTTTCTACCAGGGCATTCTGTCATCGGATGTTCGATGTGGAAAAAAGGACCGTGGCATCCGTCTCTGACGAAGAGGTCAGCCAATGGAAAGAGAGACACCGAAAAGTTTGAGCGTATCTGTCCACGGAACGTAAATGAATAAAAACAGACGGCATCGTTGTGATTTGCCGTCTGTTTTTGTGTTTTTGCGACATAAAATCCGATAAAACCGGAAGGAGGTGGTAGCCGGGTACAATATTATCCGGGCAAACGACAGAATATGCTAAATATACTTATTCAGTTCTTCCACAAGAAGATGCACCGTTGTCGAAGATTCCGCCTGTGCCGGCGGTATTCCCTCCATTCGGCGCAATACGGCTTTTGCGTTCGTGATGGCCTGAGCCTGTTTACCGCCCAGCTCCCTGAAAACACGACCGCCTGTACCGGCTTCCTTGTTGTAGGAGAAGCCCAACAAGCCGGATAGCTTTGTTTCATATTGATTTCTGTGCATCGGGCCTTGTACCAGGTTATAGTGCAGCAAGAACCAATACTCGAAAGCCTGGTTGCTGTATGCCACCCTCATGCCACCGGCTTCCGCCATACCGATAGCCCGGTTGAAATCCCGATCGGGAAAGTCATCCTTGTCAAATACCACCCAGCACTGGTCATACTCGCGTCCTTTCTTCCGCTCTTCTTCTTTCATCCGTAAAGCCTTTTGGACAAGACCTACCGTATTGAGTCCCTGGCCTACCGCTTTAATATTGGCGGAAGTCAGGCGAAATGCATTGAAATAATCCGGTTCCGTATTTACCCCCTCGCAGATGATCAGGAAGGATTGTTTGACCTCACGGACAAAACTGATACGCCTGAGTGTCCGTGCCGCGCGTGGATCACGCTTGTTCGTCCGTGCTGCCATATTCTTCCTCCCTCAGGTCAAATAACCGTTCAAACTGGCCGATGACAGGGATACCGCCATATTTCCCCATCAGGTACTCCTTTTCGAAAGGTGCACTGTTGCGAACCTTGTATTCCGCCAACGAATAGAGTTCCGAGGCTCCAAACGAATCTTTCTGTGTAAACCAGATCTGATCCCTGCGGAACAGGCTTGCATTAAGCAGGTTGGTGTCATGTGTCGTGAAAATCAACTGTGCATTCCTGGGATTTGTCACTCTGGAATTGAACAGCCCGATGATGCGACTTGTCAACAGAGGGTGCATTTTCGAGTCGAACTCGTCGACAACCAGCCTTTTGCCATGATCCAACGCGTCGATTATAGGATAAGCCAGCGAGAAGTATTTGATCGTACCCTCCGATTCGTTTACGCGGAACGGGAAAGTGACCGTCTTCGTGGCGTTGCCCTCCTCGTCATATTGCTGGTGTGAACTGATGACTGTATTGTCAACCTTGCGTATGTCGTCGATTCCGAAGTCTGCAAACCGGGCAAACTCCACAATACGCCTTTTCATGGACGGATCATCGATCTGGGCTATCGCCATTTCCCAAATCCGCTCGTCGCTGCTGCCAAGAACAATCGTGGTGTTGGCCAACCATCCCATGATTTCCACCGAGACGCTTTCGTTGAACTGTGCTGCCACGGAAAGAAGCAGCGCATTGTCGCGCACCATTTTTTTGGCGACAACCTCTTTGCCGACCGAAAATTTGGGATGCAGTTCATACTCATCGCCGTCACGCAGGAACAGTTCCACCTCCTTTGCCTTGCGCTTGTTGCCCTTTTGATAAAGCCACTCCCGGTGTACACGTTTTTCATCGACTTCGAACCCATAGCGGTATTGGACCGTTTCGTCGGCAAAGACCGCCTCAAAATAACTGGGCTCCTGTTCCGTCCTCCGGTTGAGACGGAAACTTTCCACCCGTATGCTTTCGCCGGACTGCACGCCTTTGGAGGAATTGATGACAAACCATTTGAAGAAATCGAGCGCTTTGACCAGATTCGATTTCCCGCTGGCATTGGCCCCGTAGATGACCGCACTCTTCAGCAAAGAGAGGTTCGTTCCTTCAAGCTCAAAAACAATCTCATCGGACCGGGTCTGTTTTTCTTTCAGCGCGGAAGCAGCCAAAGACAAGGTCGCCGGCTCCTTGAACGAAAGGAAATTTTCGACTGTGAACTGAATAATCATATTATATCGCAGTTATATGTAAGTTTTATGCAAATATAGGGGATATTTTTCATATATAGATGTTTTATCGGATCTCTTTTTGCGGTTATTTTCCTGCACGTGAAAATCAGACCGTTTTCGTTCTTGCAATGCTGCCCTGCAAAAGGCGACTGTAATTTTCCGAAGCGGCAACATCGGCTTGCGATTCATGCTCCCGATAGTGGAATTTGGGTGGAAAGACGCGGAATTCGCCACATCTTTCCCTTCAATGTGGTACAAATGTACCGTGTATCTGACAGGAGGGGTGTTACAAATGTAGCAACAATACTATAAGTAGTATTATACAAGAAGAAAGAAGAAAGATGTACTTTTTTCTTTGACGCAAAGAAAAAAGATACCAAAAAAGAAACAAATCATGACAGACGGCACGCCGTCTGTTTTTGTTTTTTTTGAACCGGAAAGTGTTGAAAACGGATAAGATGAGGATTAAAGGACCACTTCCTCCCCAGATACAAGAGAGAGAAACAGAACGAATACCTTATACCGTCACCCTCTTACCGTCTGGCATCCTTGTCGCGGTTCAGCCTTACGACAGAGCGCACGCAGTCACGTACCAGTTCGGCATCCCTCCGCTCCATGAAATAGTTCCCGCATTCCAACCGTTTCCTGTCCGCCGGCCTGTTGTTGTCCCTGCATTCACGGATTTCCAGTATGTCATTCAGGTAATAGTACTTGTCACCGCGTCTGACACGTGTTGCCAGCCGTTCGAGTTCCTTCAGCCGTCCGTTCCATGCAAGCCCTTTCTGGCGTAGAGCATCGGAAAGCCTGCTACGGCCACTGGTTCCGATAGGCAGTATCTGGAGATTCACCGCGTACCCGACTGTTTCATGCAGGGAATAGCGCAGGCTCCCGTCTTCGTCCAGCAGGCAATACAGCACAACACGTCCTTTTGCGTCGATTTCCTTGAAAGCCCCCAGTATTACATGCTCATCCAGGATACTGAGTTTTACCAACTGTCCGTCTTTGGGAGCATAGAGAGATTCCGAACATACACCCCGGCGCTTGTCCCATGCAAGATGGCCTTCGTTCAGCAGGCGTTGGAGGGCAATCTTTTGCTCTGCGCTCGCTTCCCGGCAATCATTCAGAAACATGACCGCGTCATCGGTAACGAGTTCTCTGCCCGCAGTCATCCTTACCGGAACCGACACGCAATTACCCGTGACATCTCCCACAAGTCCGGTTTCCGATGTCCCACCGTTGAAGACGACCATTCCCTTGCGAATGGACGACCCTCCCGTGCTGTCTTTCGGAATACTCCCGATTTTCTTCTTATGATATGATTCCATTCTTTCGATTCTTTATCCAGATATTTCCTGTAACAGCAAAATGCCATACTTCATACATAAGTGGATACAATACGGCAAATATACGTATAATTCACCAAAAAGGCAGGTGACTGAACCCCATTTCTTCTGCATTTCCACGGTTTCCTGTATAAAGTCACAAAAACCGTACAAATAAGTCGGAATCCATGTGGATAGCTTCGTTCTGTATATTCTATATGATTAAGGAACAAAACATTACAAGATTGTCCGATTGTGAAAAGCATATCCGAACATACTGAATGACAGGAATACACATCCTCCTTTTCCGTCGTCCAATCCGGTTAAGAACAGTCAATATACCGACGTGTCTCTATATATTTTTTGATGCGTTTTCAGCGTATCTAAAAAACAACTTCAAGCCGGAACCCGGAAATCGTGCAGAAAGTCTGTACACCCGTGAAAATTGAAAGGACAGGCATCCACAAATGAGAATATTTCAAAAATATGGGACATGGTGAACACCAGCACCTTAAGCAACCATGATAAATACAAGTACTTTACTGTATATTTTTTGATACCTGCTTACAGTTTCAATCCGAAAGCCGCATTTTGAGCCATTTTGGAAAACCGGACTTGAAAAAACGGCCCGAGGACAGAGACCGAATCCGCACCCGAGGGTACACCCTCCCTAATCTTTTTATTTTTATTACACCATTGAATATCAATAATTTATTAGGTTTACTTTTGTATAAAGTAAGCCTAAAAACGTCTTTTACATTATCTTTGCTTACAAATTGAAAGTAAAAAAATCTTTTCAGTCCTATTTTATCCATTTTAAGCAGCTAATAATCTGATAATCAATAGACAAAACTGATTTTGATTTTATACATACGTTGAAACGGGGCTTTTTTGATTTTTGCAAAGGAAAAATTTTTTTCAAAGAAAATCATTTTTTCTATTTTATTGATATTCAACTATTTACAAATCCCCTTCGCGCGCGTGCGTTCCATATTCGCAAAAAGGCTGTTTTTGGAACGTTCCAAATTTTTTTTCTCAAAAAGTTTTGCAGTTCTGAAAAACGGTTTTATAATAGTCATGTACTCGAAAGCCAAACAAACGGCAAACAAGTACGGAGAAAAACGAATAAAAAAATAGATAGTAAAAAACAGAATTAAAAAACAGAAAAGCAAAGACCGCCGAGAGCGAGAAACAAAAACGGCGTTTACACGAAAGTGAGTTGTTGAGCCGTCAAAGGGTAACACCCGAAACAACACCGTGTGCGTTTAGGTACGCTTAAAGAGTGCGTTAAATAACCACGCTTCGCACGGGGCAATAATACCAGTATTGCCAACCTACGAAAGTAGGGAAATTTATGGAACGGGATAAATCGTATTTATTCCGAGTGCCGGAAATACGTCAAGACTTTTGCAAGTCGCTGGGAGTATTGAGAATACCGCCACTGAAAAGGACGTGCAAGAATAATGCCATAATTGCGCCCTTGTGCGCACGGAGATAAAATGCACGGTAGCGGAAAAACAGTCCGCACGGAGCTTGAGAAAAGAGCATTGCCAATGTTATGCCCATAATCACCAGCCGCCCACCGCCTTACTGTTAGCTGCCGGATTGGAAAAGATCCGGAACGTGCCAGAGAAGCGTCTTGCCGAAATTGGAGTAAAGCAGCGCAGAGCCACGACACGATGAGTAGAACTCGTGCAAAGATACGATATGCCGAAAATGCGCTCATTTGGATAGCTCTGCTATGGGGTACGTTTTAAGTGCGACAAAGTTACGAAAAATTTTGCCGTGCAGGGTGAAATGCACGGCAAATTTTTGGGCGCGTGGCAGGAAATGCCACACTTTGCGCTATGGTGCAAAGTTCGGGGTTCGACTCCCCGAGTGCCCGCAATGCGTGATTTTGCGCAGTGTTTCTAAAATTTTATCATTATGGCAACTTCTAAATTGAACAAGGAACAGTATGCAAACATCGGTTCGTTTGCAGGTATCATGTTGGTTTACAACTCTACCAACAAGGACGGTGAACTCGTGCAGACGGCACAGCACTTTTTCGGTGCGGACTTTGAGCCTGCCGACAAGTCGGACAACGAGATTTTCCGTGTGATTAAAAACATGGTCGCAACTATGTGGCACACCATTGCGGAGGAAAAGAAACTGCGTGCCGATGCCGACGGCATACGCTCGAAATTCCGTGCCACAACCCCTGCGGAAATCATCATCTGCGAGAAGTCGGGAAATCGTATCAAGAAGTACGACCTTACCGACAGCGTTTGGGCGCGTATCGGTCTTGTGCCGACCAAAGTAGACCTCGAGAAGTCAAACCGTGATTTCCAAAAGACAATCCATGCCGCTGCAAAGGCTATCCGCAACGCCATGGATTTCGCCCCGAACCTCGCCAGCCTCGAAAAGCCAACCGAGAAAACGACCAAGACCGGCAAGGCTGAAAAGGTGGCGGAACAGCCTGCCGGAACGGTTGCCGACGAAAGCAAAAAGGCGGCATAAGGGCAACGGAGTAACTGAAACCTGCCCGAAAAAGGCAAAAGGACGGCAGGCAGCCCGCTGAACGTGTGGGACTGCCTGCCCTTTTCGTATCTGCCGTCGTAAGCGCGTGTTCTTGTGACGTATGCCACGGATACGCGCTTTTCATTTCGGGCGAAAGCAACTGTAACGTGATAGGCGAAAAGAATTTCCCGGCAAAAAACGGTGCCGGGACTGTACCTCCGCCGCAGGACGGGGAGTACACCGTGGACGACCTGAAGACCGCTCTGGAAGAGTCCGAGCGGTCGCTGCATGATGCCGTCTTCATAGCCCGCCAAGTGTGGGAGAAGGACTGCGATGCCGTGAAGTTCGACATCGACGACCTTGTGCAGATAGAATCGGCATTGCAGGAGATATGCAACATCACCGCAGGAATTGACAGCGGGGACGATGGCGAGTGACATGACGCGCACACGTGCTGCGGAAACTGCGGGGCGTGCGCGCTTTTTCGGGCATTGATATACACTGTGTCAGGATTGCACCCTGAAATGCCCGCACTTTTCTAAAATTCCCTCCGATATGACTTCCTTGCGCCGTGAGGCGTTGTGCCTACCTTGTATATAACACGGTTAAGCACGGTCTGGCGTTCTGCGGAACCGCCTGCCGTGCTTCCGCTGTTATCCTGTGCGGGGAAGCGGAGAACGGATGTGCCAATAATAAAACGAATAAATATGATAGAAGTGTTTGACGCAAAGCGCACCCGCAGTTACGGGTGCTTTGCCAGTTTCAAGGCTGCCACCGATACGCTTGACAGCCTTGCCGCGACGGGACAGCTCGGAAGTGTGCCCGCTGTCAGCGTGGCGGCGTATTGCAGCGGCGTGTTACAACGGGAATATGAAGCGGTGTTTGTCGGTGGGAAATGGCGTGTGCCGAAATCTCCGAAAAGGCGGATGCCGGAAACGAGACCTGCCCGTGGGAGACGTCGGCGGAAATGGTGCAAGGAGTACGCTACGGCGGAGCTGATGTTCCGAGAAGGGTTTCCCGACCATTTGAACCGCAGTTATCCGCTCTCGGCGGACAGCCTGAGACGGTGCAACCGGAAATGCAGAATTTATATGCAATAATAAAAACGCAATGAGTATGAAAACATTAGCAGACGTGAAACGGAAAATGACGCTTGGCTCGAAGTGGCGGTGTGTCCGGCTGTTCGAGGGCGGAAAAGACCTCGGCGTGCGTGAGGTCGGGAAAGTGCAGGGTAATGCCGTGGCATTCCTCAAACCCGACGGGAAACTCTCGTGGCTATGGTGGCCAAAGGCAAAGGACGTGCAGGTGGAAGAAAACGCCTTCACCGTGCTCCAGAACGGAGTGCCCAAGCTCAAGTACATCTATGCCGGATAGGTGTTCCGGAAAAAATCATGCAAAATAATATGAATTAATAACAACTATGGGGGCGGAATGCCCCTATGCTTTTATAAACGGATAAAGAAAATGACAGAAATAACGAGAAAGCAGATATCTGGTCTGCGGGTAAAGATGTATTAACGGCTATGGGAGAGGAACATAGAATCAACGAGATAAAAGGTGTCATCATCAGCCGTGCCCTGCTCAAGGAATACGGGTATGATGGCGATATGCCCACCGACAAACAGATGCAGGTCATCGGCAACGGGTTACTTGAATACTGGGGCGTAAGCGACGGTTTCAAGGAAGCCCTCGCCAGTACAATGGAGAACATGTTCGGTGTAAAAGCAAAAGATTAGGTCTATGGAAACGAAAGAACTTACTACCCACCAGCGTGGTGTTATTCTACGCGGCATCTGCGGCGGGGCTGCATTGAAAGACAAGTCGCCGCAAATATCTGAAAACAATACCGTCATAACCTGCGCCGGAGGGTTGGAGATTTGGGACATCTGCTGCATCAGCAGTGATGCCGAAGCCTTCGGCCTGAAACCGTCCTTCGGTTATGACGGGCACACGAGAATCACTTTCACCCCCAAAGAATAAGCGGAATGAAATCATATTACTACTTGGACTACCTGCACCGTGAAATCTTCCTTGAAGAGGAGGATATTCAGACCGTTCCGGAATCAGGCAGGGCGGACGATGCCTGTTCCGCCATTGCCGAAAAGCCGTATGTCGTGGAGCAGTTCATGGCGGACTCTTTCCGGACACTCAAAGATGTGGCCAGCCGCCTGTGCGATTCCCCTGATATTAAAAGCCGCCACGATGCGCTGATGTATATCGTGTGGAGGGTGGCACTGGACATCAAGGAGTGGCGGACTCTGAGCCATAGCGAAGCCGCCGTCAAGGTAACCCGTGAGGACGGTTTCGTGTGGCTGCTTGTATCGGCGGAAAATGCCCGGAAGCTATGGGAGGCAGACGTATTCTCCCTGTACAGGCTTTATGCCGATGATTCGGAATCCCTGATCGAAAGCGAGGCGGAGCTGGAATCGACTATCAAGGGCGGATACCAGATAGGTATCGAGGTGGGGTTCGCCTCTGTAATGGACCATGCCGCCCGGATGAAGCAACAATAAAAATCGGAAACAATCAAATAACGAAATCAAGAAGAAAGGTATGGAAACAACATTATTGACAAAGGAAAATGCCCATCGTGTGACCATGGTGCGGCGTGTGGATGCCCCGGAAAGCGAACCGGTAGCGTTTCTTTTCAGGGGAAAGAGACACGGGTATTGCAGCTATTCCCATCTTGTAGGGAATCCGGGCAAGGAAGAAATCCTCGCCCCGGCGGACTTCAAGGACTGGGAAGTTGTGGAAGTGGCGCACCCGGGCTATCTGGAAGAATATTTCAAGCAGGCGTGCAGCTCCTACAACCTCACCTCCTTCTCACCCGACGAGCGGGGTGAGTCAGACATCGCCTCGCACGAAAAGGAACTGCACGAGGATTTGCAGTCGATGCCCGAGCAGCAGCGGGAACGTTACATGGAAAACTACAAACGCTATTTCTCTGCCATGATCGCCGCCAACAGCCGTTGTGCCAGCGCGATGATTACGGGACCTGCACGCTTCAACACGGGCCGCAACGAAAAGGCCTGCAACAGCCACGCCAAGAGCGTCACGGCGTTCCGGGAATGGCGAGAACGTGCACTCGAAGCGATTCGCAAGGCTACCGAAGCGGCCAAGCCCGAAGAACAGCGTCTCGAGGAGGAGTGGCAGAAGGTCAAAGCCTTTATCGACGATGCCGCCTCGACCATTCACGGTATCGATACGGGTACGGCACGAGGCTATAGCCGGGCTCTCTTCGTCAGCAACCTCGCCGGGCGACTCTCCACCTATGTCAACCATGGCAACGTGGAAATCATCGACCGTGCCGTCGCTCGTCTGCGAGAGTGGAACGACAAAGTCAAGAAACCTGTCGTCACGGCACGCCATTCAATCTTCAAGTATCCCGAACTCGTCCGCAAGGTGCGGGAAAAGCAGCAGGAACGGGCAAGCCGTGAAAATCGTGAGATTCCGTTCGATGGCGGCAAGGTGGTCTACAACTTCGAAGAAGACCGCCTGCAAATCCTCTTCGACAAAATACCCGATACCGATATGCGTACAACCTTGAAGCGTAACGCTTTCAAGTGGGCGCCACGCAACCAGGCATGGCAGCGCCAGCTCACCCGCAATGCCGAATATGCCGCCGGTCAGGTGTTGAAAATAACCATTTAATCCAGTGCCCATGAGATACATCATCGATTCACGTTATTTCGACGGGACATGCCTCACGTCGATGTCGGATGACATGCACAGCGACTACGGCGGCGAGACGCTGGAAGCACTGCGCGAAAGGGAGAAGAACCCGTACCTGGTCGCTGTATCACCGGTACGCATGACACTGCTTGTGAAGCGTTATACCCGGGCACTTTGCAAGCCCTTCCATGAAATTACGGAGGAACGTTATTACGAACTGCTGGAATGCCTGCCTCCGGCCCGCATGCAGAGCGACTGGTTCTTTGTCGGGGAACCGTATTACCGAAACCTGTACGCGCTCTGTTTCGAGTCGGACGGCAGGTATTTCCGGGCGGAACGTCCCATACGTCTTTCCAATGCGGAAATCTACCGCCAGATTCGGGAACACATGGAGAAAGTAAACCTGCATCCCGCCATCGTCAAGAAGGCTTCCTTTGTCAAATATGTCAATTGGTACAAAAAGACGGTCACCTACATACCGTACTATTTCGAGTATGGAGGTAAAATATATTTCCTGAAGAACCTCGCCACTCGGACGGGATCCGAATTTGGCGACCGCCGGGAACGGAACGAGATGGCGGCATTGCTGAGGAACCTGCGCGGAAACCGCTACGAATACTGCACTTTCTACTCCCAAAAGAAGGACATCTTCGAGTTTTTTGACTGGCTACGGAAGAACAAATACACGCTGGAAATCCAGGGCGACTTGTTCGACTTTGCGGATGACCGCTCCCACGTGGACTTTCACGGCAATGTATGCGAGTATTCGGCTGTGTTCCATTACCGCATCTATTCACGCGAGCTTTTTGGCCATATCATTAACCAGCTACGCACCGTGAAACGGTATCACGCGTGGCATAAAAGGAGGGAAATACGATGAAAATCTCAAATGAACCTACCCCATACCTCCTGCTCAAGGCAGGAACTGACAGTGCATGGGATTGCTGCGACTTTGCAATCGTGTACCTGTCAAAAGAGTGGAGACAGACACAGTCCGGCAGGCTGGAAGCCGTCAAGCCATTCAAGGATGACATCAGTTTCCAGTCTTTGAACTTTTATGACATATCGGTTGGTTTTTACCAGCCGGACGAGGACGGGATACTGGGCAGCGAGGACTTGCCGGAAGACAATAACTGGTGCTTCGTGGAACTGACCGAAACGGAACTGGAAAGGTTGGTTCCGCCGGACAATGTGCTGGTCAGCCATATCTTGGCGGTATTTGCAAACGGGGAAGCCAGATACCGGGCGTACGGCAAACATACCGACGAGCGATTCTATACTGAAAAATTCCCTTTGCAACAGATTTTGGATATACTGGCGAGTCATGAATCTTAAAATTTCAAAGCAACTATGACAGAAATCATCAAAACGGACGGAACACGCCAACCCGTGCAGCCAGCCAATGGCTCAGACTTCACGCTGGAGGAGATGCAGGCGATTGTCGGCGGCTACATCGAACTGGTGGAACTGGACGGGAGCACGACAATGGTCGTCAACGAGGAAGGCAAACTTATCCCTCTGTCCCTCAATCTTGAAGCGAGCAGGATATTCCGTGCTCATCTCGGTGACGGGTCCGATTACGGATTTTGGAAAATGGACAAGTGAATGTCGGAACATGGTACGGATTACAAAAGACAAGCGGCATGACATTCTCAAAGACGGGATTTGTATCGGGCAAATCTATCTTGCCCGTGCCGAAAGCAGGAAATTAAGATACTGGGCAATCTCTTGCATGAGTGGAATCGGCTTCAACACTTTCAATGAAGCCCGCAGTTATGCCAAGGATTTCCTTTAATAAAAGAATCGCATGAAAAATTGGATACAACAGATGCTTTTGTGGCGTAAAAAGACGGACAAGGGCAGAATGACACTCGGAAAGGTGCAGAAAGAGTATCGCGAGAATGACGTATGCATGGGAGAACTCCTTGATGCCCTTCCCGCCGACGGCCTTTCCATAGAGGAAGCTTTCGAGCTGGCTATCACCGCCAAGAAGTGGGCGGACGGAGACCGTTTCTACCGGAGTATCAACGATGGAGAACCGGAAGAATTGTAAGGTAAATAACAATAAACAATAATGACAAATGAGCAGATATGATTTTATAAGATTCGGCGGCTTTGTCAACTGGGCGGACGAGGACACGGACACGTTCCGGAAAATGAAAGTCTGCCTGCCGGTAAAGGAGCCTGTCGAAGATGACACGAAAATAGGACTGATTTCCACGGACGAGGACAATCCGGAAGAAATCGCGGTTTCCTATTCCGTCAGGGCAGCCGAACTCATCCCTTGGACGGACTCATTCCAGGAAGGATACTGGAAAGCCCTGATAGTGGCAGAGGCAAACGGAGCAGGCACGGACGTATTGCTGCCCATGCTCAAAGATGCCGGACTATGCCTGATGGAATGTGTCTTCCTGATGCTCCGGAGCGATGCCTGCAAACTGTTTCCGGTCCTGTGCCGGCTGTTCCCGGAAGTGGAGGAAATGTTTGAGATTATCACATGGAATGACAGGGAATATTTTGTCAGGGAACTGACGCTGTTCCGTGGAACGGGCGGGGAATACAAAACCCTAGTCTCTGTAACGGGTCTGCAAGACGTGCTGGTCGGCAAAGACGGCGCACCCATATCGGACGAGGCGGAGGCCGTGGACCGGAAAATCTGCTATTACTTCACGGACGAGGAGTTCCTGCTGCCGGAAGAGCGGCTTGTAGCCCTTGCGGAGGATGCGTGAGAAATCATAATGTATGTACAAAGACCAGAAAATGAATAAAAGAATGAACAAACAGCAAACCACTCCCGTTACCGACACTTTTAAGGGGATGCTACTTATGTCAATGGGTGTCCCTGTAGGAAACATCCGTCCCTACCGTTTGAAGTCGGCACCTTCCTGCCTCGGCGGTTTCGAGCGCATGAGCGTAGCGGCAGCACGAGCCTCGGGAATGGATATCCCGGAGACGGAGAAAGAGAACGATGAAGTTTACATATGCCGCTTGGGACCCGCCGTCTTCCATAAATGGATGCCTGTCTGGATGTTCGAAACCGCTTTCGAACCGGTTCCCGAGCAGAGACGCGGTGACCGCATCCGAACACTTACGGAAGAGATGAACAACCATCACGTGGCGGAGAAAGCCCTGAATGAAAAATGTTACGCCCTGTCCGTGGAGCTGCTTTCCGAGTGTGGCGGCAGCCTTGATGACAACGGTGAACAATCCTCGACCTATCTCCATGTTGTGGACCGTGACCCCGTGGAACTGGTCATCACGAACGCGTCGCTCCGGAAAGACGGGAAAATCTTCATCATGGGTTACAGTTACTACACGGGCGAGGAGTACGAGCAGGAATGTGACGTAGAATCCGGCATGGACATACTGAATTTTATCCTTTCCCAAAAAAGTTTTGAGTGCTATGAATGAAGACAAGATATTGCAAATGTTCTTCGACATAGGCCAGTGGACGAAGGCCATTGAGAAAGGCGTGCTGAAAGACATTAGGAAAGACCAACTTATTCGGCTGACCGACGAGCATACCCGTATGGCGATGGCCTATGCCATGCGCCGGGGAAAGTACGAGATTTCCCCTCCCCACACGGCGCAGATACCCAAGGACAACGGTGAGTTCCGCACAGTGTACGTAAACGAGCCGATGGACCGCGTAGTACTGGGTATCGCCAACGACCTGCTCTTCGAGTTGATGCCGGAGATGCTGCACTCTTCGTGCAAGTCCTACCAGACCGGTATAGGGTGCGGCAAGGTAGTTACGGAAGTCAGCCACCGGATGACAGAAACCGGCAATAGCGGCTGTCTGGGCTGGAAGTCCGACCTTTCCAAATACTTCGACAGTGTTCCGATACGGTTCATCGACGAGGCGTTCGACAAGGTGGAGGCCAAACACGGCCAGTCTGCCCTGATAGACGTACTTAGGAAATATTACCACTCGGACCTCTATTTCGATGAAGATAACCGGTTGCAAAGCAAGTATCAATCCTTGAAACAGGGTTGTGCTGTGGCTAGCTGGCTGGCGGATGTACTGCTCTACGACCTAGACAGGGAACTGTCACAAATGAACGGCTACTACGTCCGGTATTCCGACGATATGCTTTTTATCGGCAAGGATTATGAAAAAGCGATGGACACACTCCAAAAACGCCTGGAAGATAAATCCATGAAGCTAAATCCCAAGAAAGTGGAATACCTGGCAGCCGATGTCTGGTTCAAGTTCTTAGGATTCAGTATCAAGGGCGGCATGGTCTCGCTCTCGTCATCACGCATCAAGACCTTCCAGCACGAGATCGAGCGGCGGACAATCCGCTGCCGGGACACGACACTGGCAAAAGCCGTGGACGCCGTGAACCGTTACCTGTACAAGGGCGAGTTCAGCTGGGCGATACAGGTATTGCCGGTCTGTAATGTGAAGAGTGACCTCAACGAGCTGAACAAGTTCGTGATGGACTGCTTTAGAGCCATTCAGACGGGCAGGTGCAAGATCGGCGGTCTGGGATATGTCCGAACCAAACCGGATGGCTGCATCGTCCGGGGACGGGGACGCAACGTGAAGGCCAACCGCGATAAAACAGACCGGGACATACCGGGTTACCTGACTGTCGGCTGCATGCGTAACGCCCTTCTGACCAGCCGGGCGGTGTACAACACGCTGGTGGCATCGCTATAAGTTACGCCGGGCACACGGCAGAACGGGTGGACGGGCAGGCTATTCAACGTTACAGGCTTATAACCAGAATCCATATCGAGATTAACCGGTCTAACACCCGGTTAATCCCATCTCGATTCTGGCTGCGCCTGTAATGTATCGGGAAATTAAAGTCATGTGCCGTCTGTCCCGCACCCGTTACCGGAGCACACCGGGAAAGTTCAAGGAATAGGTTTGGGCATCCCGCGTACCAACGTCTTCTTTCCGAGTCTGAAGGCGGCTGACCGTCGCCTTCGGACTCCGCAGAAGACCCATACGCGGGATACATCGGAAGCATAAAGCCATGTGCCGGTATTATGAGAACTTTCAGTCTTTTCCAGCACGGGAACGTGCGGTTCGGGGGAATGGATTCAGCCTGCTGTCCCCGATAAGCCCGTCTCGCGCCGTCGTATCCCTAACGTTATACGACGGCGCCATTCCGGCTTCCGCCACAGCAGACATCGGACCTGTAAAGGAACGTGCCGGCATTCCGGGAACCGCAAAAAGAACAGCACAGGGCAAAGGGGGCAAGGCCGGGATTTCAACAGAGCCGCAATTCACACGGCTGGAGCCTGTGTCATCTCCTGCTAACACGACAGATGACACAGGTTCCAGCTGTACTCGCGGCCCGTATCAGGTTTTTAAAGGGATGTGCCGTCCGGATGAGTCCCCTGAACAGAAGGTAGCGCGACCGCATATGCACGAGGGACCCAAATTCAAGATACAGTATTCAAGCTTGGTCCTGAGCCAGGCAACTACCTGGTTCAGGACCGAAGTCCTACTGTATTTATCAGGACTATAAAGATACGCGCTAGGGGTTTGAGTGCCATTAATTGTAAACAGGTGAGAAAATGGAAGATATTTACCGAGAAACCGTCACCGCCATAGAGAACGGCGCAAATTTCCGGATTGATTTCCAGTCCAGAAGTTTAAAAGTAAACGGGAGACACATGATACGGAACGGCAGGTATGATGGCGCTCCGTGGTTGCCGGAGTACGGCTGCGGGGATTTTTTCACGGATGTGGAGGAGCTGTACCGCCGCTATAAACATTCGATACCATCGGAGCGCAGCCAGAGCAAGTCCCGCCGGTATTTCATGGCATTGCCCGAAAGTGACCTCGAGGACGGGGACATGCTGTACGGGCAACACCGGGATACCGCGCAATTCGAGCTGGAATTCTATATCCTCTGCCGGATTATAGGCGGGTTCACATGGAATCCCGAAACGATGGGCAAATGGTTCTGGCAAAGCGAAAAAGACAAGGACCTGGTGATACTCAGAAAATGGGTGGAACCCGGAAGTAATCAACTATTAACAAATTCACAATGAGCAGAAAGAAACAAGAAACAAAAGTCCTGTGCCCCGGATGCGGCACGGAATTCGCCATCGCGGACAAGGAATTTGCCGCCACGGGCACCGTTATCGGCAAGAATTCGGATTTGGGCACCGTCTATCCGGTGGTGGCCGGCCATAATTCTCCCGCCGGACTTCCCAAAGGGGCGCGGGAGCGTATCGAGGCACTCCGCGGTGCCGGTGTGGACGTGAGCTGCCTGTTCGCCATGCAGGGAGCCGAGGGCGGCGAGTATATCGCCTCCAACAAAGACGGGAAACTTACCATCCTGGATGACAACGACCCGATATTCGGCAGCATCATGGCACAGGGTACCGTTCCCAACAACCGACTCTTCCGCCGGTGGGTCATGGCACAAATGTTCCATATGATGTCATACACGCATTACCGTGAAAAAGAGCCGGCAGGGGTGACCGAGATGATTCACCGGAAAGGCTATGATTACCAGTGGAAAATGCTCTTGAACGAGCTGCACGCCCAGATGAAGATGGAACACAAGGACATCACGGGTTTTGCCGAGAGAAACCGCTGGTTCAACCGTGATGTGGTTTTGGCCATCGCGAGCGACTATGTCAACGCGCTGAAAAAACACGTGGGCAACCTGGAAACAAGAAAATGCAAGGGAGTTCCCTACAAGCGTATACACGGCCGTAATATTTTCGTGGAGGACCTGCAATCCAAACTGTACTACCCGCTTTCCATCGCGATAACCCACATCAGGCACGCGTTGGACGCCACACAGCTTTACAACGCGGTCAGACAGTTCAATGACCGTCGTATCCGGCTGCCATGGGGCACTCCTCAAAGCAAGGCATGGATGGATGCCTATAAGGGAGCCGGGGCGTTCTTTACCATGCAGAACCTGATTCGTTTCCACGGTTGCACGGCTGTCAATGACCGGGGTCGGCGTCTGGACAAGTACCAGTCACTGGCGTTCCTGTCAGCCAAGGCGGAAGAGTATAAAAACGGAGAAGGCTGGCGGTTGCTGGCAGTCCTGAAAAAAATGCTGGCGGACAACAATATCAACATCAAAAAGAAGATGGCGGCATGGCGTAAGAAATAGGCCGTCATCTCCATCCGCCCGGTAGGCGGCACGGTGTGGCGGGTCAGAATAAATTAGTACTCCCTCCATTGAAATGATGCTCATCCCTGTTAACACAAGATGAGCATCTTTCAATGGAGGCATTACATCGAAAACGTAAAGAGATGCCCCTGTTTGACGACCACACCGCTATTCTAATCAAAACGACATAATCCTTTATACGATGAGCAAGAAACAACTACGACGCAGGGCCTACCTGCTGTACCGGTTACGAAAACAGGGTATCCGATGCCTGACACGTTGCCGGACCATCTTCTACCCTTACGGGGAGGATCCTAAATCAGTACCGCAGATCTGCAGCCTGATAAGCGAATTCCATTTCCATGTCCAGTTTGAAATACCCGCCTGACATGAAACCGGGAGACATTGCAACGCTGAAAGTGCCCTACAAGGGCTATCGCCGTATAGAGCTGTTGGAACGGCTCCAATACACCTGGCTGGTACGCATCTGCGAGAGCGGGAAGGAGATCGAGGTCTATGAAGACGAGTTCGAAACGGATTAAAGGCACGGAACAATGAAAGGAGAACAACAGGAAGAACGCATACCGAACTTTATCGGCAATGCCGTCATTATCCTCACAGCCGCCCATCTGGGCTGCGAGGTGGAGATGCTCGCCACCGCACAGGAGGTGTGGCGGACGAAACGCCTGCCCGAGGCGATACTGCTGGGCATGTACGAAAAGGCCGCATGCGATGCCGTGTCGGCTGTCCGGAAGAGAGGTCTGGCGGAACAGGCTGACCGTCTCGGAGAGATATTTTACAGGACGGGGGAATTTCCCCCGCCGGAAGAAGACAATACATAAAAAGGAGTAACAAATGAAAACAAGGACTTTTCAGGAAATATATGATTTCTGCCGTACGGACGATACCTACCGGAGCTATTTCGAGGCATCGGACGAGTCCCGCATTACCGGAGCAAGGGCAAGAAAGTACTATTACGGCGACATCCGCCGAGGCCAGTGCCGCGTGGGGACATTCATCTACTGCCAGTCGATGCGGCAGCTTGAAAGGTTCCTCGAGGGCGCAAGGCAGGACCACTACATCCATGTTGACCCGCCGGCCTGCCGGGAAGTGAGCCTCAAGGACGATATGTTCCCCGGCCAGACCGCCTATATCGTGGTACATGTCAGGAGGCAGGGTGTGCAGATTGAAATCGAACACCCGTTGCATGGTGGATGGGTGCATTTCACGGCACGCTCCCACCGTCCCTTCACCAGGGAGGGAATCATAGCCGAGGCGAAGTCCTACATTGACAGCCACATCCTGCTGGCACCGGGAAGATACCGGGACTTGCAGCTGGAACATATGGTTTCCAAGGAACAGTTCCCCGCATGGTACAGGCAGTATAAAATGAGGCTGCACGACCGGGCGGAAGCCGAACATCGGGATATGGTGGACAGATACAGGCACAGGAACGACCTTACCTACGGAGAAGCCCGTGACATGCTCGCGGCTTCGGGTATATTCTTCGACCTGAACTGCGACGAGTTCGAGCGGGACGAGATTACGGAACAATTTGTAAGACTTTGTAACAAAACATAATACCCAGGCAAATGAATCTATATAATCAAATCAAATATAACGGGTATCGCATCAACATCTATTATGATGATGACGCCCGAAGCCCGCGTGAAGCGTATGACAATCTCGGTACGCTTTATACGGCACATCGTCGCTACCGCCCGGAGAAGGAGTTTGATGACCACTTCGATATCGACAAGGTTTTTGAAGGGCATATCGGAAATTTCCGGGAATCGTTCCTGAAGGAATATATCGCCCTGCCGGTCTACCTCTACGACCATGGCGGCATTACAATATCCACCTCGCCGTTCAGCTGCCCGTGGGATTCCGGATTTTTCGGAATCATCGCGGTACCGTTGGACAAGGTGCGCCGGGAATACGGGTGGAAGAACATCACCGCGAAACGCAGGAAGCGGATCGAGGGATACCTGCAAGACGAAATCAGTACCCTTGACAACTACTATACCGGGGAAGTTTTCGGGTATCGCATCATGCCGGAAAGTGACGATGACAATGAACTGGACAGTTGTTGGGGATTCTATGGTACGGAATGTATGAAAGAACTGGAAGCCGAATGCAGGCATATTATCGACGGGCAGAACAAAGCGGCAGCATAAAATAGAAAAATACGCATAATAACTGGAAATACAATGAAGACATCATACGGACTTGAATTTGACACGGTAACAGAAATCAATCCTGAATGGAGCGACTATGACAAGACGATAGCAGGATGTCACCTGGCCAATGCCAGGGTGGTCATCGTGGATACGGAATACGGGCAACCGATAGACAATGAGCATGACCTTGAAGAAATCTACCGGATTCTCGAAAAGAAAAAGACAGGCCATACTAAAAATGAACGACATGGAAGAAAAACGAGATAACAAGGAAATCAGGGTACGCCTGCACCATATCGACCGTGGAAACTGCACGGAAGTATGGGAGGTGCAGACAGAGAAGGGGAAGCCCAGACGCTATCTGGGACGTGACGACGGTTATGGACCGAAGGAGTGGTACACGCTCTGCGATGCTCCCTACGGCTATTGCGAACGCGACTGCCATGTGAGGGAGGACCTCACCCTCATTGTCTGCGACAAAGATTGGAACGAGGTGTTGCGAGACGGAACGGACAGGGAACGCTTTCCTGAAAGTTTCCCTTCACTGGATGAAGCCTGCAACGAGGCATGGAGCAAGGTCGTGAAAGTGCTTCCGCATGTCACGCACAAAGGTTTCGGGCAGTGGATCACCAAACAGTCATTCCTCCCGCTCAGCCAGACCGAAGAATTGAATTGGCGGGATAGCTACTATGAGGAAGAAGCGAGTGAGATACTCTCACGTTTTACATGGATCGGTGAAGAGTATGCCATATTCAAGGTTACCCAGAGGCACACCAAGTGCGACGCCCAATGGTACGAGTATTACGCGGGGAAGACAAACCGGCAGGAACACGAGTGGTATACCCGTTTCTTCGGTTACGAGTACCATGACCGGCATATCAGCGACGTACTCCGGACACTCGGAAGGCGGTGCGACGACATCATCCGTACTGCGGTGGAAACCCGCACGGACCACTATTACGGGCGTACGGTTTCCTGTTTCATGGACGAGTTCATCGGTTACGACCTGTCCCATGAACAGGTCCGTGACGCCAAGGAATGCAGATTGCGCAAGGCACGGGAAGACTACGACGAAGCGAACGCCTACTATTACAAACTGAAAGAGAATGAGGAAAGCATCCGTGGTATCGAATTGATGCTGCACTGCATAAGACAACAAATCCGAAAAATGAAAAGATAATGGCCAGAAAACTACATGTAGCCAGAGTTTGGCAAATCGAATACAAATATCCGGGTATGTATGGCGGGGACGGTCAGGATATCTTTTATGATATCCTGACAATGTTCGAAGTTGATAACTCCGCAGAAGACGCCTATACCGATGACTTCGAAATAGCCCGTTCGGGTCTGCAGCAGCTAAGAAAACATATCTCAGAACAGGATGAAACCTTCCGGCAGAATGCCGAAGAATTTTATTCCTGCCTGGCAAAGGTCGGGATGGACCGGGAAAAGTTTATCGAAGTACTCGATTGTCTAATCAACGGCAGTGACCAAAGCGATGCCTATGTGCATGTCTCATGGTTTTAATGATATGCCATGAAGGCGTTTCGAGCAAACCTGCCGTAACATCAAACCTGTATGAAACCTAAAGATAACGGGCTGGCCAACCTTCATGACCGGAAACGTGAGGAACGCGGTTTCTGCTGCATGCAACTGATCATATTCCTTACAGACAATGGAGTGAAGAGCTGGGATGAATGGCACCGGGCGCATACCGACGCGGCCCGGGGCGAATGCAGATACCGCAAGCGGTGCCCGGTTTATGGACGTAGCAAACATTTAATGAACAATAAATAATATGGTACTTAATATTGTAAAAAACGACCTGCCTGCCTCATGCATTGCAGAATATGTAAGATGCGTATTTGACAATGCCAAAGTAAACATCAAAGATGAAAATGCAGTATCCGTCGACATCGAAGTGACCGGAAAGAACGAGCTGCACTCTTTGGAAGGATTAAAAGAGTTGGAATACTATTTTAAAGATTATGACATAAGAATATGGTGACCGCCATGCAACGGGCGGCAAACCGGAAATTGTTCAACTACAGATAAAAAACAAGCAACATGGAACAGGAAAAACCTACAAAGCCGGAAACAGACAGAACCTTTCCGGAAGACGATGACACACTTTACCGTGAAATGACAGTGCACATGCCCCGCTGCTATTTTCCGACTTCGCTAGGCGAGAACAGTATCCTCAAATTTGCCGGAGAGGAATTCCGCCGCGTCAAGAATATTGTCTGCCGGCGCTACAACTTTAACGAGGACAAATATATCCGGGAGAACGCCGACGTATCCCCTTTCGACTCTGTTCGAGGCAACTTCGAGCAGGAAGTGTACAGACGTCTCCGTAAGGATTATGCGCACCTCAGTATCATCTCCATCAGAAGATCACTTATGGAGAAAATCCGCGACGCCGTGAAGAAGGAGAACAACATCATCGGCACGTTCTACCGCAACTGCGGCGTACATTACCGGGAGGCGGAATCAGCGGAGTATGAAACCTCCCCGATAGTGGTGGTCCACAATTCCGCTTTTTACGGATACGGCGGTTATGAAAGTGCGACCGTTTATGAACTTTTCATCGACGGGAACGGCAAACTGCTCTGCACGCTCAACGGCGAAGCCGGCGAGGATTTCGATGAGCCCATCGGACAGGTACAGACCGAGGGATTGCTTGAGATTGCCCACTGGCTGGAAGAACACGGGTTCATCTCCGCTGATGTCAATGACGACGAGATTGTCGTATGCGAGGGGTGCGGTTCAGACAATATACAGACCCAGGCATGGGTGGATCCGAATGCCCGTACATTCATCGGTACCACGGGTATAGACCGCTATGATAACTGGTGCGACGAATGCGAGGACCATCAGCCATTCTGTACTTTAAAAGAGTTCAAAGAACGCATGGAGGAATGGTGGAACTCGTTGGACGCAAATCAAATGGAACAGATCACGGGTTGCCGTCAGGACAAGTGTCCGGCCGGAGACAACCATCAGGGGTTTGCCGAAACCTGCAATGAATGGTGGGAAAACAAGGGCTATGACGAGAAACGTAAAATCTGGAAAGAACATAATGACTGCTGATTATGATTTACAATCTTCTTAAACGCATACAGAACCTGTTGGCTTCCAAGCCGTCCGGGACAAAGGAGGAACAGGAAATCCTGAGTCTGGTCAGCCAGGCGCTTCCTGCAATGCTCAATGGGCATGATACGGAAACACTTGCCGCCAATGAGCTGCTGGTACGGATATGCCCCGACACCAAACGGCCGGTCCTCGTATGCCATAACGGCAACGGGCAGTGCCTGTGCCTGCACAATGGGACGACGGAAGAGGATGCCGTCGACGTGGACTTATGGCTGCGTTCCAACGGTAGAGAGTGTAACGGCTACAACAAGTTGCAGGAGGCTGTCGTGGACCTTGCCTACAATGCCGGGGCGGACAACCTGTGGGAGGACAGGGACTCCCGTGCCGTCAATGCCGAGATCGTCCAGTGGGCGGAAGAATTCGAGACTGAGCATGCGGGCACTGATTGGGATGCGGAGGACTACTTCCTTGCCATCGACAGGTTTTACAAGGAAAAGACAAAACAAATGAATCCGGTTACAATACCGGCGAACTGAAAAAATGGCAACCGAATGGACAAGGAAATTGCAGAAGAAATCATCCGGGAAAACCGTTATCCGTCCGGATATGACATACAAGACTATCTGTTTGACAATGAGGATACTGTGCTTTCTCTGGAGGACGGAACGGAGCTGCTTGATGACTTCGACCTCTGGAAAGAACGTTCCGACCTCGAACTTGAAAAAATCATGGACCGGAACTACTGGTCCTCGACTGGTGGATATTAGATTAAAAACAGGAATATAATTATGGTAAGAGAACTTTATCAACGGCTCAGGGAATATTTCAACAACTTACCCGAACCGACAGAAGAGGAAAGACAATTTATCCGGGAGCTGAACGCCGGGTATTTCCCTATCACGTCCGTCCACCGCGATGACCTGGAAGGACAAGGTTTCGATGTGGAAAAGATCAGCGATGACGACATGCAGAATCTGGCGGAAAAGATGGCCGACGATTACTGCGAACAGTTGTTCTGGCCCAGCATGGAAATCATTGCCGGAGAAATCCTGAGTTTCCCGAAAGTAAAAACAAAAGACATTATCTGTCCGAAATGCAATTCGGAAAATATCCGTTATGATATTCACGAAAGTCGGTTCCACTGCGGCGAGTGTTCCCTGGCATGGGATGACAAGTTATATGCACTCGTGGAATTTCCCGAGGAAAGTGCTCCTTTCGAGGAAGAAGGAACCGGTTATCCGGCATGGGGAAGCGGGGACAACGGGGCGCTTTACGTGCCCGAGGAAGACTATATACGCCATACCGGCAAATCTCCCGAACGGGACAAGTGTTACCGTGCCGTGTGTTGGCCGGACTCCCAGAAATACATGGGAACGAAAGGTTGTGAACCCATACAGGATGAAAACGGGATACGGGATTTTGGCACATCGGCATACTGGGTGCCGCTGCTTCTGACGGAAGAAGCGGCAGAGCGACGAATGGACAAGAAAAAGGCACCGGTATGCCCCGAATGTGGGGGCACAGATATTGACATTCTGAGTGACGAGGGCGTGGCCGTATGCAATGACTGCTGCCTTGAATGGCCTTACGCGGAGGATTGAGAATGGAAACGGTAGATGTTTATACGGAACGAGGCGACCTGGTCACCTGTTCCGATTGCGGCAAGGTGATGCTCCTGCCGTATGGAGCGGATAAATGTCCCGCCTGCAAGAAAGAAGGTTGCCTGGTATGGACGGACGAAAGCTTGCGGGAAGCCGACATCGACTCCCTGCTCGAGAGGCACTGTAACCTGCACCAGAAGAGCGAACTGCAACCGGAGGAGTATCTTTCACTTTCCATACTGGTGACCGAGTATATTCCGTATCTGGCCGATAAACCGCAGACAGCGCGTGAAACCCTGTTCCTACTCCTTGAAACCGGCTCTCTTTTCGAGAAATACTGGCGGGATACAAGATGCTTCCAATCCGAAAATATCTACACGCCCGCCATCAAGACACTGCTTGACAAACTGGACGTGAAACTGCGAGAGGGCGACACGATTCCGGTAGAATACCAGGATTGCCGCTCCCTGGAGGACTTCTTCAGGGTCGTTGCCGGCGAGCGTCCGGCAAAGGAAGAGGTATCGTTTTCTTCAGATAAGGAGGGAAACTATTATTTCAACGGACGCAAGGTCAAGGTGGAAAATTCTGACGAGTACGCCTACCGCCTGCTGAAAACCAAAATACAGACGAGCTACCGGCGTCCGGTAGATTTTTACTTCCGCTTCCTTGCCCGTTTCGGACCATACGGAACTTATGGCAACGTGTATTACCCGAGTATCACGGACCTGATATGCAGGCGTTACCTGCCTGAAACCGCAAAATGAATTCCGGAAAGGCGATGGACAACGGTTCACCGCCTTTCTTATTGTATAACTTTTTTAATATCAATCATTATGGCAACAGCATTAGCAACAACGGCCGCCCCCGTGCAGTTCGATTTCCAGAACAACAACGTCGAGGTGATGACGCTCGACACGCTCCGGCGCACACACAAGGAAAATGACATCTATGGCAACCCGCTCAAGGGAATCTACCATTACGAGGTGATAGAGCGCATGGCGGACATCTGCCAGAAACACAACCTGAATTACGAGGTGGAGGAAATCTTCGCCGCCCAGAACAAGAACAAGGCACAGCCCGGCGTGGTCGTCCTGCCCCAGGTGGAACAAAAGTACGGGGCGATGGCCGTCGAGGCGCATATCCTGCGCCGCGTTTATACGACCATCCGCATTAAGGAATGGGAAACGGACGAGCTGACCACGACGCTTGTCATCGCCTTCCATCAGGACGGCATCCAGGCGGCCATCGGCCCGTGCGTCAGGGTGTGCCACAACCAGTGCATCCTCTCCCCCGAACGCAGTGTGTCGAACTACGGGAAAGACAAAGTCACCACCGAAGAGCTTTTCGGTCGTGTAGACGAGTGGCTCTCGAACTTCGAGGTACAGATGAACGAGGACAGGGAACGCATCCGCCGCCTGAAAGCGAAAGTAATTACCCCGGTGGAGATGTACGCCTACATCGGATTGCTGACAGCATTGCGCGTATCGCATGACAGTTCCGACAAGCGTCTTTCGTCCAAGGTGGAGACCTATCCCCTGAACCAGTCCCAGATTTCCATCTTCACCGAGGACCTGCTCAAACTCACCGAAGAGAAGAAGACGCTCACGGCGTGGGATATCTATAACGTGGCAACCGAAATCTACAAGCCCGGACGTACGGACATTCCGGCCATGATTCCCCAGAACGGGGCGCTGGCCGAGCTGATGCTCTCGGAAGGGTTGCCGGAATCTTAAAAGGCTGCCACGTGACAAGAATCAAGGGACAACTGACGACAGCCGACTACCTGCCCATAGCGGAATATAACAGGCTGGTCCGCGGGCTTGAGAAGGACGGCGAGTACCTGTGGGAGACCTACTGCTGGCTGTCGTTCTGCACGGCATGCAGGGCCTCCGACGTGAGGACCCTGCGCTGGAAAGACATCTTAGGAAAAAGCACCATGACCCGCATCGAGCAGAAAACAAAGAAAAACCGCCTGATCAAGTTCAACAGGGACGTGCAGGAGAAGAACCGTTTCCTGTACGAGATGCTCGGACAACCCGCCCCCGAACAGTACATCTTTCTCAGCCCGCGTACCGGGAAACCTTACTCGCTGGAATACATCAACAGGCTGCTCAAGGTATTCAAGGTAAGGTACAGGCTGCCGATCAGGGCATTCTCCACACATACCTTCCGCAAGACTTTCGGGCGCTATGTCTACGAGCTGATGGGACGCTCGGCCGAGGGCCTGATCCTGCTCAACCAGATATTCCGCCATTCCAACCTGGAAACCACCCGGCGCTACATCGGGCTGGCGCAGGAGGACATCGACAAAGTGTTCGATTCCATACGTCTATGAGAATATTTTCAACGATGCCCGGAACCCGAGCGGGAGGTTCCGGGCTATGCTTTATATAACATATCAAAATCAGAACTGTAAATGGACACACCGATATATATCGACACATACTTCCGCGTCGAGTCCGGCTATGACGGCGGTCGCATGCCGGAAGAGAAAGCCGGACGCTTCTTCGACGAGGTAAAGCGCCTTTTCACGGAAACAGGGTTCAGCATCAAGGAAAACAAATACAAAGACGGTTGTCCCGAGGTGTATCTCGGAAAGACATGCCTGTACTGTCATCCCCAATCGTTATCGGGCCCTGTTCTTAAAGAGCACATGGAGCTTATCGAGAAGATTCTGGCACAAGGAACGACCTTCCGGTACCTACGTACTGACACTTACGGCGAGATTCTCGACCTGACGGAGGAGGAAGAACTCGCGTATTACCACAAGACTCATGACATGACTATCGGGGGTGTCTTTCTCGACGCCTTCCGCACCAAGCGCCGGAACCTGTACAAGAGCCGGGAGCAGGTGCTGGAAATACTCGTCGAAAAGCTGCGTGTCAAGACACTCCGTGGGAAGTCCGTTTATTCGAACACCTCCCCGGCATACCGTTATATCAGGGAAATGTACGGGAAAATGGTGTCTGAAGGACGGCTCGTCGAGGGATGCAAGCAAACCGCTTCCGGGAAACTGCCGCTCTGCCGCACGGCAACCGGCAGGGAACTGAAAATGAAAAGACGGGAAGACGACAGGACGGAATGACACGCGGTTCCGTACCGGACATGGCCGGATACCAGTCCGAAGACTTCTGTAAATCATAAATTTCAAGCCGGACTGTCAATCGAAAGAAGGACGACCCGGCTATACTTCAACAACAAGAGATAGCACTATTATGAGCATACAAATCGGAAAACTGTTGCCGGACGGCAGTGTCCGGCACATCAAGGCGCTCCATGAGACGCTTTCAAAAGACCTTGTGAGGAAACTCCGGGTGTTCTATCCCAATGACAGACGGGTAGATGCCCTGCTGTCGCTGGGCGACATACAAAAACTGGGACCGTCACCCTATGGAAAATGGACAGGAACCGGCGATACCGTCCACTGTTTTTCAAAGATCCGTGACGGACGGGAAACACCGCGGCAATCCGCATCACGCATCGCGGACAACGCAGACATTTTCGGCCGCATGGAGGACACGTGCCTCCTGTTCGATAACGGCAGATGGCATGTCATGGACAAGGGAGAATACTGTGAACAGCCGCTCTTCGTCGAAGATACGCCCTCCCATGACAGCATGAAACCGATCACGGTATATGTGAACAACCATGTCCGACTCGAAAAGATAAATACACCGCAGCACTGGCAGGGACTTGAGGAACTCGCCGAACGGGAATCCAGGATACTCTATGTCTACCGGGGGTGCCGCCTTGTGAGAATCGTCCGTTCGTCCAACCTTAAAAAGAAACTGTATGCGGCACAATAACATCGTATCGGCCATAGAATGGCTGCCGGAACACCTGTTCACGGAAGAGATCGTGGAAGCAGCCGTCGAAAGCAAGGAAATAGAGGTGCTGAGCCATATTCCGGGACGTTTCCTCACACCCGGACGTATAGAACGAATCATCGCGGGCAGCACGGAGAGCTGGCACAGCTTCGAGCTGCGCAATATTCCGGAGGCGTACCGTTCGGGAGCAGTCTGTGACTACGCCATGCGCAAAAAACCGAAGAATATCACGGCCGTTCCCGAAGCAATGGTTACCCGAGAAATGGCAGAAGCGGTCATCCGAAACGGACGCGGGGATTTCGACATTCTCGCCTTCATACCTGAACGCCTTTGGGATGCGCAACTGGCATACCTGGCCTTGCGCAGCTATATTTACGACCCGTATTACACGGACAGCAGGACAGACGCCGTCATGAAAACGGGGCTTATCCTCGGATATGTCCCCGTTGAGGTAAAGACTCAAGAGTTCTATTACGGGATGCTCGACGGGATGAAAATATTGAGCACGGTTACCGATGCCGTCGTGCCGTCCCGTTTCAAGACTGCGGCATACTACCGCAAGATGGCGGAACATGACCTCTCGCTTGTTCCCGCCCGGTTCTATTCCTATGAGATTCTCCATGCGGCTGTCTGTTCGACCGAAGGAAAAAACTTCATCACAGACCCCCAGTTTTTCAAGCCGTTGTCGGTATATCTGGACGACATGCTGGCGGACCGGCTGATGGAGAAACACCCTTACATGTTCGGGGAGTTGCCGAAGCGGTTCAAGACACCGGAAAGACTGGTCATTGCCATCGATAACAGCAAACGGGAGACGAACTGCTATATCGACGAGGAAACTGAACAATCCCTGCTCTCGGTGGAAGTGTGCAAGGCATTCATCCGAAGAAACGGCAACTGTCCCGAATTTCCTGAAAATGTATGGACGCGGGAATTTGTCGACTACTGCATGGAGCACGGGACGAGTTTCCGCTGGTTCCGCCAGATGCCCAAAAAGTTCCAGAGCTCCGCGAACACGCAGGCGGCGTATGATTACGGTCATTACCATATCTGTGACTTTGCCAAACGGTTCATCACTCCGCAAATGGCGAAGGAGTGCTACCAGGAGCGCAGTTATGCACATGCCATCCCCGGACATTTCCTCACGGAGTTCTGCCGACAGACCGGACTGCCCGAGAAGTTCTACGGCGGGGAAACCACGATGCTGTCGCTGAAAAACAGCCGTGACGACTATACTTACTGCAAAGTCGGCAATACCTGTCTGGCCTTTTACCTGAAAGAACAATACGAGCCGTCCTCGGCACATCTGATGATGACGCGGTCGGATTCAAAATACTGCACGCCGGAGAAGGTGTTCGACGTGCCTGTCGGAACCTTCCACCGCACGTGGCTGGAAAAGATCGTGGCGGAAAACGACCCCCGCTTTGTCAAACCCCGTGTGGACAAAGCGTTGAAAGCCGTACAGGCGGTCTGCTATTACGGTGTCGAGAAGTTGAAGGACCTGAACCGTACGGAAATCTTCCGCAACACCTTCATGGGTGAGACCATCGGTTACTGCGCCCGCCGCAGGGACCTGACCTACCACAGCGACAACTGCGGGACCCTTATCGAGGGCTTGAAGTTCAAGATCCGGGGAATGGCTGTCCCCGTAACCTTGGCGGAAGACATGACTCCTTATACGGCCGACATGCTGCACCGGAAGTTCGGCTTCTGCTATATCGGAATGACGGCATTCGCCACGGACTACGGCCTGGACATGGAGAAGGCATACACCTTTGCACAGATGCGCCAGATCGTAAGGGAGAAAGGGCACAAGCCGTCATTGAGAAACTACAAACGTGAACTGAAACAAATAAACATCATACAATGAAAAAATACCGGATAGCTATCGAAGAGACGCTCCGTAAGGTCGTGGAGATCGAGGCAGAAACGCCCGGTCTGGCCGTCTGCAGGGCGGAAGACGAATACAATGAAGAGAAACACGTGCTGTCAGCCGACAATTTCGCAGGAGCTGACATCGCGCTCTCGACTGATGACAGCACGGTCATGGAGACTCTGGAAGACGTGGATTTCATCGGATACGTGCAACGCCGTTTCGAGGAATGCCGGGAGTCCATATCCGTCGAAGACAAAGTCCGGCTGGCATTCGGAAGTTTCGACAACGCCCTGTATGAGTTCGGCGAATACCGTAAGGAGGCGGCCCGGAACCGCCCGCAGGTCTACCTGCTGTACCGGAGCGATGCCTGGCACAACCGTTCTTCCATGGAGCTCATAGCCCCGTTCTCCTCCCTCGAAAACATGATGGAGTACCTGCGGCGTAAGAAGAAGGAATTCCGCCTGACGGAAAGTGATCTGGAAGAGTTCAAGAACAACCGGCAGACGAAGGGGCGCGACGAAAACTACCTGTACGAGTCGGATTATTTGGATGTGCTGCCGGAACAGGAACCCGAACTGCCGCCGAAAGATGACGCTTTCTATGACAAGGTTTTCACCTGCGGGCAATCCGAGCTGTCACGCAGGGAGTTGGAATCTCTGCCGGAGCCGTTCGATACCTACCATGTTACGGACGAAGAAATGGAACAGATTGTGTACGAAACGGAAATGGAGACACGGGACCGGCTGCGGCTCGGTAAAAGAAAGCCCATAGATTTTGACAATGACCGCCATAGTGAAATCTGGTGGGAAGAAATGGAAAAAGCAGTGGTAAGGCACGGCGTACCGTACTACGAGGCCGAATAACGAAAATAGAACCTGTTCATCACATGCCATAATGATGACGGGCCGTCGCGGCTACGGCTGCGGCGGTCTTTTTTTTCAAAACGAGGTGAGTATTCCACCCCTTATACAAAACGATTACCTACTCTTAAAAAAACGGATTTATGAAACAGACAAGACAGGATTTCTTCACGGCGAACGGGGAAGGAATCAAAATCATGACATTTACGGAGTTCGCCCGGCATATCCTGCGTATGGAATGCGGGGAAAGTCTGGAACTGTATGCCGTTGTGAACCGGCAGCCACGGGAATGCTCCCGGCCGCTCTCTGTCAGAAAGGAACAATGGAACGGTACGCCCTTTTACCTGCTCGGCGGGCACGGGCAGGAAGTCCGTACCATCAATTTTGCGGGTCGTCCGAAAGAGGAGTTTGAAACGACCTGCCATGATGTCTTGGACAGCTACGATGCCGTGGAAAGTATCGGGGCGGTCGTGTCAAGACTGCGTGAATTATCTCCTGAAGAACTGCATAAGCGGATTGCGGAAGAGATGAAGACCGGCTGTAAATACCTGTTGGTCTACCGCAGCGAGGAGGAGATGACGGCCGCACTCGACGGCAAGATATACGCCATCAGCGATACGGACGGCAAATTCCTTTGCGACCTGTATCAGCCGGATTATCTCCATCTGGAAAACGGGGGCGATATTGTGGACACCGCATCCATTCCGGACATGCATTTCCATTCCGATTGGGCAATCGCCAACCCCACGGTACGCGACAAGGTGCTCTCCTCCCGGATGGTGATTATATATACCCACGAAACGGTAACGCTATGATAGAGATTGGCAACAGGATAGAAACGCCGGAAGGTGTGTTCTATGAACTGGAATACGGAGGGGAAGGAAACATCTACAAGAACGAGGATGCCTTTCTCAACCGCCCCGATGAAGTGTGCTATGTACCTGAATACGCGGCAGAAGACCGTGAGGACTGGCGTGTGTCGGAGAGCAGTGACGGCTGTTTCACGCATAACTCACTGCTCGCCCTGTGCAAGGGTAATGAAGAGGTGTGCCAGGATCTGTTTTACAGCCTTGAATGGACGTACCCGACCACCTTGCTGGAAGAATGGGACTCGAACGGCTATTTCGATGAGATCGAGGGCTGGTATGACAGTAACGATTAAATGGAACGGCATATCATGGACAGGAAATACAAAATCACATACTCGGGAAAAATCACGGGCAAGACCCCGAACTACATATTGAGCCTGCGGGCGCATCTGAAAGGCATCTTCCCTGAAATGGAACGGTATGGTAAGGAAGAATTCGACCACGTACTTCATTGCATCAGCTCGTTCATTGATGATTTTACCTTCAAGGTACGCAATTCCCGATACCGGGGAGACATCCTGAAAAGGACTATCAGTAACGACTGCCTGAAAGTGTTCAACCTGGGTGACGAGAAAGTGATACTGACCGTCTCCTTCACCCCGCTGGAAACATGAAACCAACAATATGACAGATATGGATAAAATACAGAAAGACAATGCGGAGCCGGGCAAAGCCCCGGACAAAATGAGCGCCGACAAGCTGCATCTGTTCGCCACCCAGTACGCCTTTATCGACGGACGGCTGCACGAGGCCGAGCAAGCCATGCTGAAATTCATGCTGGAGTTCCTGGCACAATATGGCCGCGTATCACTCGGCCTTACAGAAGAGGAGGAACTCGATGACAACAACTTCCCCGTCACGACAACCCTGTACGGGAAGCACGACACGTCCCGTATCAAGCTTACCGATGTCTACCTGACGGATGACGGGGAATATCTCCTTGCTGACGGAATAGATGCGGAGACCGGGGAAAAACGGGACGGATTCTATATCTACAGCGAACAATACGCCGATATCTTCCAGTTCGTCGGCCACGCTTCGGAGATGAACTGACGAATGAGGAACAACCATAAAACGAAATATCAATGGACTGTATCAAAGATTTACAAGACGCCATCCGCAACATTCTCGTGAACAACGGCCTTACGGAACTCTGTCTGGGAGAGCCTGACGAACTGGACGATCCCACCTATATCATCTGGTATGACAGGCACTGTGAGCCTCACGAAGACCCGGTATTGAAGGTTTACCTTGAAGATGAGGGCATTGCCGTTGAGGTCGAAGCCCGCAGTTTCGGGAACACGATAACCGTCTACGATTATGACATAGACCGTATTGAATGGTGGAAAGGCATTCATGCCAATATTCTGGAAGTGCTGGAGCGTGACGGCAAGCGCCGGTGTCCGGCCTGTGGCAGGACGGTCAAGGGGAAGCAGCGGTATTGCGGTGCCGGATGCCGTGATTTCATGACTCCCGGACCGACAGTGGAGCAGGTCGCGGAAAAAGCCAACCGGAATATCCGCAAACTGGCAAGCCTTGCCGCCGGAAAAGACAAGGCGTACCGGAAGCGGCTGATAGAGAAATATACCGTCGGTCCGTCATAAGCCGGCTTTGTTACACTAAAAAATGTATGATATTATGGCAACAAGAACCATTTACCTGACCGTACGGCTCGATATCGACAACCCGAAGGCTGATGAAATAACGGACGAAGAGGTTGACGAAATTATCAGCGAAGTGGACTATGAATTCAAAAATTACGGGGACTATGAAATCGACACGGAAATCTGCGGGAAAAATGACGAAGGTGGTCTTTAGACGCTATCCCGACGGACAGGTCATCGCCCTGTTCCCGGACATACCGTGGAGCGGACGGCGGGGTGAAATAACCTCCTACATGCATGTCGGCCAGCATGGTGCAGCCGACTATGCGGGCGTGATCGCCATGACACGGCCAGCCCATGAAAAGGAGTACCGCAACCCGCTTTCCGAACTGAGAGCCATCGGTTACGATGACCTACACATCATGCGGCGTGCAAGACCGAAATTCATAAACAGCTAAAAACAAATCTTATGTCTCATAAACCGAATGCCGTTCCTGTCTTGCAGGAGGGAACGACCTATACAATTATACTTGACAACGGACGAAAGGTCCACGACGTAATCTATCATGCCTGTGTCGCCTCCGGCAAGTCGTATTTCGCCAAAGGCGATAAGACCTATCCCGCCGAAAAGGTGCGGAACCATTCAATCACCGGACATGCCGCATCGGACGGCTCTAGAAGGAACGGCACACCCAATCCCGACCGCTTCGCCATCACGGATGAAGTGTGCGAGGTCGTTGATGTAGTTACCACGCCGGAAACCAATCCGGAAATGTTCCGGTGTCGTGTCAAATGCCTGATGTATTCAGGCCTGTCACAAGCCGAGGCTGAGAAAGTCATCGCTTCAACGCCACTAAAGCTGGAACTCTTCTACGACGTAGGCCGTGGCAGTTTCGCTATTGACGCCGAGGCAGTTGGCAACACACCGCTGTATAATCCTTACACGGGAAAGGAAATCCCGGATGAAACTTAAGCCGAACTACATCGAATATGAGAGAACTATATATCAAGAATCTCTGCATCGAGATTACCCGACGTTGCAACATGCGCTGTACCCATTGCATGCGGGGAGATGCCGAATCCGTGGATATCCCTTTGAAACATATAAGCAACCTGCTGCGGCATGTCAGGCATATTCACCATTTCAACATCACGGGCGGCGAGCCGTCGCTTAACGTCCGGGCCATCCGCCATATCCTCGAACGGGTACGCGCCTACGGTATTACTGTCAATGACTTTTATATCGTAACCAACGGCTCTGCCACATCCCGTTCGGAGGAATTCATAGAAGCCTGCGCCGCACTGTACGAGTACCAGGAGGAAAAGGAACAGGACTCCGGCCACATGCTCGAAATGAGCGACGACCGCTTCCATGATCCGGCAGAGCATGCCGCCACGCTCGCGGCACTTTCCCCGTATCCCTTTTTCGGAGTCCGGGGACAGGCCGAGCGTATCTTCCTTTTCCGGGAAGGCCGCAGCACGGAGGGGTTTCCGAACCCTGTTCATGGGATTTATCTTACGGAGGAGAACTACGTTTACGGCGACCTCTGTCTCAATGCTGAAGGCATGGTTCTCTCCAACGGGGACCTGAGTTATGCCCGCCAACGGGAACATGCCCTGTGTCCCTGCGGGAAACTGATGCAATATCTCCGGATGACCTTGAAAAAGCGTCAAAAAGAAAGATTGTACGAATAAATACACAAATCAAAAAACTTATGTCAATCGTATGCAGTATCTGCGGCGGCACTGGAGTGAAATGTACCGCCGTCATCGACCCGAACACCAGACAGTTCCTCGAATTTACCCGCAACGCCTTGTCGGACGGCCGGTGCAGCCAGTGCGGCAACGTTGCCCTGACCGACCCTGACGAAGTAAAAGCCGGGCTGGACAAGCTTTGGACGGAATATACGGCGCGGCATCGTGCCGCCCCCAACTACACCTGCTGCGACATTGTCCGGCATGGTGATTACGACGGGTGTGAAAAGGCGTATATCCGCATCGGAGGCCCGTCAGACGTGGTCGAGAAGTATCCGGTCGTGGCCGTGTGCCGCGACCTCGAAGAGCTCAAATCACTTGCGCTCCCTGACCCGACGCGAGAATTTACCCTCATGGGAATTCAAGGGTTCGAGTTCCACGACGTGTTGGAAAACAAGACCTACGAGATCGGGGTGGACGACCTGAAAATTCCCGTCACGACGAAAGAGGTGCTGGACTTTTACCCGGCGGAACATCGGCTGAAAGAAACGGACATCGAACAATATGCCGCGGCTTACACGGCCCGTATCAAGGCGTACAGGGAGTATACCCGTCAGCTCGACGCCACACTCGTGCGGCGGCTTCTCGACGAAGAGCGGCTGATGAAAGTCGGCGAGAGCGACGGTTTCCGCTTGAAACTCCATTTCGACTGGTTTGTCATTTTAAAGCGGGAGAACGAAAGGATGTACGCGCCTTTCAAATACGCTGTAAATGCTTATTGTCTGGATAATATCCAAACTTTCGACCGTCGTTATGTCACGCTCGAAGATGCCTTGCTCCACTGCCTGAACGGTTTCAACGAGAACGCGAACATTCCTAACCGTTACAAGTCCATCGGGCATTACCTGTCGGGGAAATCCTGACGACGGGCAGTGTATCGACGGGTTACCGGAGGCCACGGGTGCTTTCCCCTTGACCGGAATACCGTCGGAACAAGTAACAATGTAACCAAAGAATAAAAAATATGATGAATGATTATAAAATCAAGAACATTCTCGAATCCCTGAAAGAGGAGGTCGAGAACGGGAAGGTATCCCTGCGGGAAGCTGCTGTCGAACTTCATAAAGCCGGCTGGACGAATTTCATCGACATCGACGCCACGAGGAACCTACTGAAGACCCGGAATGTAACGGGGAACGGAAATGTCCCGGGAGTTTCCGACATGATGGGAAAATACCGCGAGATGAAAGCGGCGCACCCGGATGCCCTGTACATTTTCCGAAACGGGGAATCTTGTGAATTGTATGAGGATGATGCCATCGCCGCTTCCGGCATTTTGGGCATTGCCACCGCCGAACGCGTCGACGGGCAAGGGAAAGGCGTCAAGGAACTGCGGTTTTCTTTTCGTGACCTGGACGTGTATCTCCCCAAACTGATACGCGCCGGAAACCGGGTGGCTGTCTGCGAACCGAATCAAACCGGTTCGGGCAAACGAGTTTGATAACCATTAAATAACAAATATTCAAAACCCAAAGACACATGATAAAGATAACAACGATTTTCGGCGAGGACGCCGTACGGGAATATGAAGAGAACAATGAACTGCCTTCTGAAGAATGGCTGGCGGATAACGGGGGCGTCGTGGACGAGAAAGAGTTCGAGACTGAGGCGGAGTACAATGCCTACATCGCCGGGGTAAACGATGCCGACGGATGGAGTGATTATCATATCATACGCCACCGGTCGGAAGAGGCGGACACCTCGAGAGAGGAAAATCTCTGGCTACGTCTCGGAATTAGCGTCCGGGGCAGCCGGGAGGACATCGAAAGGATTCTAAACGGGGACACCGAAACCCTTCGGAAACTGCTCGATGCCGGACGTTATGGGATTGGCGGAGAGACCTATGTCCCTGGTTCGACCGTCGAGGGGTACAACGAGGACCATGACACGGAGTTCGAGGAGGAAGACGTGGAGTTCCATTTATAATAAAACCACACCATCTGCAATAATGATAACAGTAAAAGTTCTACTCGGTAAGGATACTGTAAGCATATACAGGAAAACCGGGGATATCTCGTCGGTGGAGAGCACGGCCGAATCCGGGGGATATGTGATAACCCGACATTTCGAGACCGAAGCTGAATACAAAGCCTACGCAATGGCTGTGGAAGACCTGGACGGACATGAAGACTGGCAGATGCTGGCTCCTGCCGTTACGCCGGAAGCTCCGTTCCGCAAAGGGGAATTTGTCCGGCTGACAGACGATGCAATTAAGCGGATACGTGAAAGTTTCGGGGACGGACCGGCTGACTACAGAAAGGAAATGATTTTGGAGGTGATTGCCTGGTGCCGCTATGAAGGCACATGGATCATTGAAGTCCGAGATATCCGTGAAGACGATACTCAGGAGTTCGATGCCGTTTTTCTGCGCCCCTTGACGGCACGGGATCTCGTGGCTATTTCCGCACCCCGACACCCGCTATCCACTGCGATATATCCTATTCACATCCGATAACTTAAATGATGCATGATGGAAAATATATTCATACTGCCCGGAAACGAACAGGAACTGTTTAACCGGTATTTAGATAACAACGAATACGGCCCTCTGAAAGAACGGCTGGAACTGGTCAGGAAAGCCTTGAGCAACAAGCTTTCCCCGGATGAACGCAATAAGCACGGGCTGAACGTGGGTGTGCATGAACTGTCCATGGAACGTAAGGAACTGGAAAGAAAGATATTCCAAATGGCACTCAAATCCTTTGCAGAACGGGTTTGTGACGAGCAACGCGCTCTTTGCGAACAGGGGTTCTGGCAGGCACCGTGCGGCAAAGAGGCGGAATATATCTCCTCCGCTCCGGTTCCGGACCTTGTAACGGGCGTGAAGCAGTACAAGACCATTTGCCGCTGGTGGGAGAAGCTGTCCGATACCAGGAGGCTGAAGGTAGCGGCGATGTTTGCAAACGAACTGGGACCGATATACGGGCACGACACCGAAACGCTGGAACGGATTTATAGCCGCTGGTTTCTACTCTCCTTAGATGGCAAACAACGCATCTACCATTCATGGACCACAAACGAAAAACAGACTTCACTATGCCATACAAAAGCTCGGGAATAATCATCAGCGGGACACAATATGACCGCAGGCAGAAGCTCACTCCTTTTCAGAAGGCTGAAATTTTCCACCGTTACATGACAGAAGCTGTCAGCCAGCGCCAGCTTGCCCGGGAATACGGTGTCAGCCGCAGGCTGATAACCTTCATTGTGAACCCAGAAAGCGAAGAGCGGAACAAGGAACTGCTGAGAGAGAACAAGGCAAAAGGCTTGTATAAATATGACCGGAAGAAACATACCGAAAATATACGCAACCACCGTCGTTACAAACAGAGATTATTTCAAGAAGGTAAAATCATACTAAAAGATGGATAGACAATGAGAATACAGGAGAAACAAAAAGCGTTGGAACAGGAAGTTATAGCCAACCTGTGTGCGATACCGAAAATGCCGGAAAATATGTTGCCCCATACGGTATATGTCGAGGAGGAAGGGGAAGACGGGTATGGGCACGGGATACCGGTATACACCATGTACCGGTTGGAGGAGATACGCACGGACGGAAGCTGCACGCTTTACAACGCGGAAAGCCGGGAGCGTTTCACCTGCCGCCACCTGCATGAGATTAACATGGACTGGCTGGTGACAGTCTGGGAACGTTATCTGGAACTCTGTGTCGAGCAGGATATCTGGAAAGGGAATGCCGTTGCATTCCTGAAAGACCGTACCGGCAAACCGGAAGAGGAAATCATTTCATTCGTGGAAACCTCGTGGGACAAATGCCAGGCTTATACAGACAACCTCAAGGCGTTTCTTGGGGAAGATAAAGACCGGGAAATATGGATATTCTCTTTCCCGCTGGACGAATTTGAACGTGACGTTCCGGCCGGGAAAATCATCGTTGATTACGAAAATAACCCCGCAACGCGGGTTGAGAAGATGATACCGCTGGAATTTACGGCCAACATCAATGATGAATGTTTTGATGACCGGAACAATTGGGTAAGAGCCATTGAACTTCCCAAGCAGGAATAATAAACTATTTGAATCAATAAATATGATTACAAAAGAAAACATTGGCAACGAGACCTTTGAGTCTATGACCATCAATGACACGCCTGCATTGTTTACGGATATGCGGATTGACCGGAATGCCGTTCCGGAGGGACTGTACGCATACGATATCCGGGAGTCGGATGACGGGGACCGTCTGGCGACCATCGAACCGACGGTGATGGTAAATCATGGCGGAACCATCCTGACCAGGAAAGAGTTTATCACGGAAAAGGACGGCTATGTACAGATTGACGAATACGGTTTCGAGGACTCCATGACACTGGAAGAGTGGCTTGAGGAAAACAATTAAATGTATAAAGGATATGGATATTAAGGAACTGACAGAAAGGTATCGGGATCGTTTCGATGCCCATTACCTGCAAGACGATAACGGAACCGGCAGAAAAGGTCGGAAACGGAAAAAGGAAGTTGAGACCCCGAATTTTCTCAAGGATGTCATCCGGCCGATCCTGGACACTTTGCCGGACTTGTTGCCGGAGTACGGGTTCACCAAAACTACGGATGATTACGCCATGTACGGCGAGTATTACCGTATCAAGGCGGGTATCGTCCTCGTGGGAGGTTTTTCCATCGATGAGGATTTTAACCTGTACTTCACGCCATTGTTCCATGGCAAAGCCTGCGGTAAGAGTCACAAAATCGACAGCATCGGACAACTCGTTGAAATCATCCGCGAACAATTTGAAAGAAGGGAGGTGAAGATGAAAGGATAGTTTCATGCAATAGACATGGGTCGTTCCGTAATTTATTGTATATTTGTCAGATGAAGAAAGTCTGTATATGTATTTCGGACGAAAGCCCGGCAGTTGAACGGATTACAGGCACTTTCATGTTTGGCTGACATCAAACCTAATATATCTATTTGATATGAAAAAGGAAGAGATTATTCGCCGCTGTTACGGCGGCATGAAGGAAAGGCATGGCGTGGAAACCATCATCCTTTTCCATGTCGGAGATTCATTCGAGGCGTATTTTGATGATGCCGAAACGATTACCCGGATCACGGAAGTGCCCCGGTTCAAGATGACGGCGGCGGGTATACCTGCCATCAGGATTTCCGACGCCGCCTTGGAAGAATGTAGAAACCGGTTGCTGGATGCAGGATGCAAGGTATGCGTGTCCGAGGTCCGGGGGGTATCCGGCCGCCACATTCTCAAAATCAATGAAACAAATACGGAAACGGGCCGATGAATTGGTATTGATAGCGGCAGCAATAGGTCCTTGGACACTGTTGGTGGTAGCGGTATTAATCATCGGAACGCTGAAATGCTGTCTGACCACGGACTCGGACAGCATTGACGAAAGTATCAACAAATCACCGGGGATAGTCGCGCATGTCATGGTACTGGACAGTACGGATAATGGTTTTCGGGTGGTTTATGCGACGGCTGAGCCGGTAACGGATGAAAGGTTTGCCGAGATATGCGACAGGCCGGGTATTCTGGAGGGGTTCGAGAACCTGAAACGGAAAGCTCCCGAACACTTTGGCGGCAACCTGCTGGAAACCGACATCTGTGACTTCGCGTTGTACGCCTACCGGTTTCCTATCGATAAGGACGTACGGATACACAATATCTTTGTCGCCGGTAAAGAGAAAATGGACTTCTATGTCCGGAACAACCCGGACCTGCCCGGGTGCGCTACATGGATGCACCACGGTACGGAACAAGGGAACCAATATCTGAATGCTGACGATATAAATCACTGTATACCCAACGGAAGGCGGATTTACCGTTATTGGAAATGCCGTTATCTACTGCAAACTTCTGATACTGACGAGCGTTTCAGTCATTTTACAGAGGAGGAAAGGCTGTACTGAATGCAGCCTTTTCTCTATATATATTACACATAACCATCTGAAAATTAATAACTAAAACGTTTTGTTGGCGTGAAAAATTGGCATATATTTGTATGGAAAAGTGACCCATTGAAAACAGATTGTCAATTGAAAGCAATAGATTGAATATGAAAGAACAGTAATATGACATCGGAAAAATCGCAACTGAAGTTTGCGAGATCGGAAGAGACGGGCGAACTGATAGGGTTCGTTTCGCGCCATTCCAAGACACGTAAATTGATGGGAGTCCGTGAAGACTCAAGATTCGGCAAGCAGATTTGTGTCCTTTCGGAAGACCTGAAAGGAACTCTCGAGCCAAACATACTATACTCGGTAGAGTTGAAACCCATGCACAAAGCCAACGGGTATGTAGTCGTTGCCGCTACCCCCGTGTTATTTCAGGCGCATGTGGAAACAGTGATCGTCCCGAAGACATTGTATCAAGTAACTGTGACGTTCGGCAACAAAAAGATTTTCTTCGACCCGAAAGACGGCAAGAGCGTAATGAGCCGCACAATAGACGGTGTGCTGGAAATCCTCAAGGGACGCAAGGATATCAAGTACAAGGAAGGTGTCATCACCGACTATCTGAATCAGGCGCGTGCTCTGGTACGACGTATGGAATCCGACGGGTTCATCTATACGGGAGACAGACATCAGGGAGGAATTCAATGAAAGAAAAACCGGTCGTGGGTATTGCGACCGACGGTGCCCATTCTGCAAAAGAGAGGTTGACACGCTTCCGGGCTGTCGACCTCTCTTCAGGAAAAGAACTCTTTTCCAAAGCTATCGGTAACTGGACGAACAATATCGGGGAGTTTCTCGGCATTGTCGAGGCGGTCAGATATGTCATGGAACATCCGGAAAGTCCGCGAACAATCTACTCGGACAGCATTACAGCCATCACGTGGTATTGTAACAAACAGACAGCCTCTTCACGCAGATGCCCGGCATTGCAGAAAGCGGAGATATTCCTCAAAGTGATGGAGGCAAGAATCAAGGACATCGAAGTGCTGCACTGGGACAACCGCCTGTGGGGTGAGATTCCTGCCGACTTCGGAAACAAATAACAACATCAATATGGCAAAATTAAAATCACAGTCACAGAAATATGTTGAGCTGAAGGAGGAAGACTACCTGCTGCTCATCGAGAATACCATCAAGATGGAAGCCCTGAAGATTGCCGGTATCGAAAAGATGCCCATATACAAGGCTATGGAACATATCCTTGAACACGAGCACATCGACCTGCTCGTCAAACCCGTTTCAAGGAGATATTCTTGATTTTTTTAGGTGGACAATAATACACCCCACAAGCAAAATCAATGCTTATCAGTACCAAATGATAGTATATAATAACAATTAATGTAAATCAATGCAAATCAGATGATTAAGAAAGTGGCGCATGTACGGAATTATCTATACCATACATGCGCCACTTTGCTCTATACACTTTTTGATTTCCTTGATTGATAAAAGAAGGTTCTTTTCCAGTGTTTTACAATCCGACTTTTTTATATACTTTTGTCTTCAGTATCAGTTGGTTATTGAAACCCTCTATGTATGCTTATAAGTAGAGATTAGCTTTTTTAAGCGAAACTAACTACTGGTTATCAATCAATTATCAAACAAAAAAAGTTTGCCTATATGGATGCTGCCCTTTTTTACTTTCCTGAAGATCAGGCTCATCCCGCCGGGGAAACGTTGCAGTCGGTTATTTACAGCCCGATACATATCCGCCGAACTGCTCTTCCCGCCTTTTCGTTTCTGTTGGGCGACCTTCATCATGTAGTTGTTTACGTTTTGTTCCATATTTGATAAAAATAAATTAAAATGCGTATCTTGGGTTAAGATAATTTATATATATTTGCAGCGCTAGTAAAATAATAATTAAACAATGTTGCCTTCATATTAATAAGACTAGAAAATAGTAGCCAATATTAAACTTTAAAAGCCCGGGCTTTTAATTTAGATTTCATCAATGAAATCTAAATAATATACTAATCTGAAATATGCATATAAATAACAATCGAAAATTGAATTCAAGAAAAGTGAGTTGATCCGGAAAGGATTAATTTGTGTTGAGAGGGATCATCATATAGTATTGATAAGTGTGTAATTTATAAACATCTAAACAAAGCTGAGTTTATGAGCAAATTTTATTTATTTTTGTGTAGTTTGCTGTTTTGTGCTGTTGCGTATGCACAGGATATTACAGTGACAGGTAAAGTCACTGCGGGAGGTGAAGAAATTCCTGGTGTGGCTGTTTTTGTGAAAGGGCAGACCCGCGGTACAATCACTGGTATCGATGGAAGTTATTCCATTCAGGTAAAAGGCAATGAAAGCCTTGTATTTTCATTTATCGGTTATGAGACGGTAACCGAACAGGTAAACAAACGTAAAGTGATTAATGTCGAGCTGCAGGAAACGAGCCAGATGGTAGACGAAGTTATCATTACCGTTCCTTATGGTACTGCCAAGAAATCAACATTTACAGGTTCCGCAAGCTTTATTCCTGCCGGAACGATCGAGAAAGCACAGGTTAGTAGTGTGTCGAAAGCATTACAGGGAACCGTTGCTGGACTCCAGTCATTCTCATCCAGCGGACAGCCGGGATCGGATGCTACGATTTTTATCCGTGGCGTCGGGTCGGTCAACGCTTCGACCAATCCGTTGTATGTTGTAGATGGTGTTCCTTATGACGGAGCGCTTTCTTCCATTGCTTCATCGGACATCGAGTCTATAACCGTGTTGAAGGATGCTGCTTCTGCTGCCCTGTATGGCTCACGTGCTGCAAACGGTGTCATTATGATTACTACCAAACAAGGTACGAAAGAGAGTGCACCTACAGTGGATTTCTCTGCCAAGTATGGTTTTTCAAGCCGTGCGCGTGCTGATTACGATCAGGTAAATACGAACCAGTATTTTGAATTGTATTGGGAAGCCATGCGCAACTATCGTATGGATAACGGTTATTCGGCTGCAGATGCTGCTGCCTATGCATCAAGTAATTTAACCGGTAATTTGGGTATTAACCCTTATGGATCAGCTTTTCCGGAACCGGTGGGGCTTGATGGGAAATTGGTTTCCGGTGCAAATCCTCTATGGAATGACAGTTGGGATGATGCTCTTTCACAGGATGCTCATTATTCAGATCTGAATATACGTGTAAGCGGCGGTAGCAAAAATTCCAAGTACTTTGCTTCTGCAGGCTATATGAATGATCAGGGTGCTTATATTTGTTCCGGTTTCAAACGTTATACCCTGCGTGCCAATATAACGTCGGATATTCGTAAATGGTTACAGGTCGGTTTGAATCTGTCCGGAACGCATTCGGTTCAGGATTCTCCTAAACAAGATGACTCTGCCATTTCCAACGTCGTTGCGTTCGCACGTTCATTGCCTTCTTTCTATCCGGTATACCAGCGCGATATGAAGACCGGCGCATACCTTTTGGATGAAAACGGCGACCGTATGTTCGATTACGGTGAATACCGTCCTAACTCATATGCAAAATATAACTTGCTGGCATCCATGCCGCATGACAAGCGTGAGGTTAAGCGGGATGCTGCTTCTCTTCGCGGATATGTACAGGTTACTCCTATAGAAGGACTTACTTATAAAATGTCTTTGAATGTTGACTATAACAGTAAATTCCTTCATAATTACGATAACCCGACATATGGTCCGGGTTCTATCAGCGGTGGTGAAGTAAGTAAACAGAACTACCGTACTACAGGTATGACTTTCAATAACGTCGTTAATTATCAGCGTACGATCAACGATAACCATAATATCCGTGTCATGGTAGGTCAGGAATATTATGAATATAATACTTCTAATTTTGGCGGAACACGCAGCAAGGTGATCATGGACGGTTTCTATGAACCGGATGCAGCTTCCTCTTTGAGTGATTTCTCAGGAGACAGCGACCAATATAAATTGTTGAGCTATTTTGGTAGTGCCGAATACTCGTATGCTTCCAAATATTTCTTGTCGGGATCTGTTCGTACGGATGGTTCTTCACGTTTCCACCCCGACCATCGCTGGGGTACTTTCTGGTCGGTCGGTGCTTCATGGAAGATTATGCAGGAAGCATTTATGGCGGAGACATCCGGCTGGCTTTCGAACTTGTCACTGCGTGCCAGCTATGGTGCACAGGGTAATGACCAGGTGGGTTACTATGCTTATCAGGCACTCTATTCTATCCGTAACAACCTCGGCGAATCCGGATTGCATGCGTATCGTCTGGCTACTCCGAACCTGTCATGGGAAACGAACCTGAACACCAATGTCGGTTTGGATTTCGGTTTGTGGAATAACCGTTTAAGCGGTACTGTAGAATATTTCGAACGTCGTTCAAAAGACCTGTTGTTCTCAAAAGACCTGGTTCCGTCTTCCGGTTTCTCCAGTATGGATGAAAACATCGGTGCTATCAAGAACTATGGATGGGAATTACAGATCGCCGGTTATCCTATTGTAACAAAGGATTGGAAGTGGAAACTATCATTGAATGCCACTACTTATAAAAACAAGATCACCTCGTTGCCGGCTGACGAAATGTGGAGCGGTAACAAGAAATGGGTAAAAGGCGGTTCCTTGTATGATTTCTATCTGGTAGAATGGGCTGGTGTGAATCCGGAAAACGGTAACCCGATGTGGTATCGCTATAATAACGACGGTGAGAAAGTGACTACGGAAGATTATTCTTCGACAACAACATCCGATAAAGTGAAATGCGGCAACTCTTTGCCCAAATGGACAGGGGGTATCCAATCGGATCTTTCCTATAAGGATTTCTCTCTGTCATTCCTGTTCTCTTACTCTTTAGGAGGTAAGATCTATAACGGTGATAAACTTTCATTGATGAGCCAGGGACCTACAGGTACATCCTGGAGTGTAGATATGCTGGATCGCTGGACTCCGGAAAATACAAACACGGATGTTCCGCGTCTGACTACTTCCCCGAAAAGTTCATGGACAAATTCTTCGGATCGTTTCCTGGTGGATCGTTCATATTTGCGCCTGAAGAATATTACATTCTCTTATAATCTGCCGAAGACGATTCTGAATACGCTGACTTTGAAAGATGCCAGTATTTTCTTCCAGGCAGAAAATATGTTGACGTTTACAAAACAGCAGGGTTTGGACCCGGAACAAACGGTCGGAGGTTCTACTTATTACCGTTATCCGGCAATGAAGACTATCTCATTTGGTATCAATGTGAAACTTTAATATAACAAGAAGAATATGAAGACTATTTTTAAATATATATTTTCAATTGCGCTGGGAGCCGGTATGTTTACTTCCTGCGATTTGGATACGATTCCTACGACCTACGTGGATGCCGGTTCCGTTTTCGGAAAAACGGTAGATGCGGAAAAGGTACTTAACGGTGGTTGGAACTATTTGATGGAGACTTTCAACTCGTATGCCAACCCAGGCTATGGCGCTATGTTGCGTGCAAACGATGCTATGGGATCCGATGTGGTATTGAATGATAAATATGGTTTCAGATCCCATAACCAGCTCAGTGCCATCTATGGTAAAGGAGGTACGAACACGTTGAGCTGGTTATTGGCTTATCGTGTTATTAACGATTGTAACGGCGTACTCGATAATATTGATAACGCAGAAGGAACACAATTCGACAGAGACCGTATTAAAGGACAGGCACTGGCTTTACGCGGATTCCTTTATCTGCATCTGGCATCTTCCTATTCTTTTGCTATCGATAAAGATCCGAATGCCGTATGTGCGCCTATTTATACACAATCGACCGACGAGAATATAGCAGCAGAAGGAAAACCCGCATCCAGTGTAAGCGAAGTTTACGCGCAGGCGATCAGTGACCTGGAAGCAGCGTTGGAGCTGATTCCTGAAACATATGTACGTAACTCCAAGCATAAAATTGATAATGAGGTTGTATTAGGTATTCTTTCCCGTGCTTGTCTGTATGCCCGTGAATGGGACAAAGCTAAAATGTATTCAGATCAGCTTTTAGCTAAAGATAACTACCTGATGAGCGAGAGTGAATATAATGACGGATTTAGTACGGTTGATAACAAAGAATGGATTTGGGGCCATCCGCAGACCAATGATCAGAGCAACGCCAGTTACCAGTTCCATTTCCTGGATACAACAACACCGGGCTCTTATTATTACAGCTTCAATATGGACCCTTATTTCCGCGATCAGTTTGACGAGGGTGATTACCGTAAGAAGATGATCTTCTGGGCTACAGATCCGGGAGCGGATAAAGAAAGTGCTTCTTATGTATGGATGCGTTATTCCAAATTCAAATTCCGTGATATTGAGAATGAGGTGGCAGATATCGTCTTGATGCGCGTTTCCGAAATCTATCTGATTAATGCGGAAGCAAAAGCCCGTTTGAATGACCCGGATGCTGTGAATAAGCTGAACGATCTGAAAACGGCGAGGGGAGCACAGACGGTTCCAAGCGGTCTGTCACAACAGGAGCTGCTGGATGCTATCTGGTTGGAACGACGTAAAGAGTTATGGGGAGAAGGCTTTAGCCTGATCGATATTATCCGTAATCAACAAACTGTGGTTCGTAAGGTATATCCGGACGATCCTATCGATTATACGTATACGGATGGAAACGGCCAGACTCACACTGTTCAGAAAAAAGCTCAGGGACACCGTTACTTCAAATTCCCTGACCAATCTGATTTTTGCCCGAATAGTAAATACTATCTGTATCGTATTACCGATTCAGAGGAGTTGGCAAATAAGAATCTTTATAATGATCATCCTAAACTTTCTATTTATACAGAATAAACAGGATATCTGATAACAAAAAAGCCCGTGGCACTTCCATCGAAGTAGCCACGGGCTTTTTTATTATCAGGATTATTTACATAAACAGCATAATAATAAGTTGTGCCGATATTACCCGGATAAACATTGAAAGCGGATAAACCGTTGCATAGGCTACCGAAGGTTCGTCGCCTTCCACCGTTGTATTGGCATAAGTCAGTGCCATCGGGTTTGCCATGCTGCCGCAAAGCATTCCGACGTTATGGGCGTAATCGAGTTTGAGGAACTGTGAAGCGATGAAGCCGACTATCAGCACCGGCACAATTGTCAATAGGAATCCCAGTCCGACCCATAACAAACCTTCCGCCCGGAATACCGTCTCGAAGAAATGCGCTCCCGAATCGATACCCAGTCCCGCCAGGTAGATCACGATACCCAGCTGGCGCAGCATCAGGTTGGCACTCATGGTAGTATAGGTCGTTAGATGGAAACGAGGACCGAAAGCACCCATCAGGATACCGACAATAATCGGACCGCCGGCAATACCCAGTTTGATAGGGGTAGTCATACCTGGCAGCATGATAGGGAGCGACCCCAGCAGGACACCCAGCGAGATACCGATAAATACGGCAAGCAGGTTCGGGTTGTCCAGGCGCTTGATCTCGTCACCGAGAATCTTACCTACATTGTTTACGGCATTCTTCTCACCGACAATCGTCAGACGGTCACCGATCTGTAAATGAAGGGCGGAGTCTGCTACCAGATCGATACCGGCACGGTTGACACGGGTGATATTGATACCGTATAGGTTGCGCAGGCGGAGCGATCCGAGCTTTACTCCGTTCACCCGGTTGCGGGTAACGACGATACGGCGGGAGATCAGCTGTGAGTCGATCGCATTCCAGTCGATATCTTCCTTGTTCCAGTCGACATTCTCCTGTTCCCCGAAAAGGACTTTGATCGTTTCGACATCCGCTTTATGGGAGATGATAAGCAAATGGTCGTCTTCACGTAATATGGTGTCGGACGTAGGGATGCTGACCTTTCCATTATGCCATACACGGGAGATAACGAAATGTTTCTCCGTCAGCTGCATGATGTCCTTGATGCTCTTATCGTAGATTGCCGGGTTGCTGATATGAAATTCTGTAATGTTGGGTTTGGTATTGTGCTTCTCTTTATCGTCCGGCAAGTTCTTGTTCCCGAACACTTTCCGCAGCAGGATAATCGCCATGATCACACCTACAACGCCCAGGGGATAAGCAACGGCGCAAGCGAGTGCCATGTCGGTCACTTCTTTATAATCGGATGGCTCTATTTGTAATAAAGCCTGCTGTGCCGCCCCCAATGCCGGCGTGTTAGTGACTGCTCCACAGAGCAATCCGACCATATTCGGAAGTGAAACGCCTGTGGTCCAGTGCAGGGCAAGCGTCATGATCAATCCGAGCAGGATCACCCCCAGCCCCATCATATTCATGGCGACACCGCCTTTTTTCAGCGAAGAGAAGAAACCCGGACCGACCTGCAGCCCCAGGGAATAGACAAACAGGATCAAGCCGAAACTCTGTGCGAAGTTCAGCATGTCCTTATTGACCACAATCCCGAAGTGTCCGGCCATAATCCCGGCAAAGAAAACAAAGGTGATACCCAGTGATATACCGAATATCTTTTGTCTTCCTAAAAACAGTCCCACCGCTGAAACCAGTGAGATCACGATAACAGCCTGCAACATCGTCGGCTCAAAAAAAGCTTCCTGCAACCAATCCATACCAGTGTTATTTGTTAAGAGTGCAAAGATAGGGGTTTTTAAGTTAGCTTTTGCTTATAATGAATCTTTTAAGATTTCCAGGGCTTTTTCTATTACTATATCTTTGTTTTTTAGAAAGATATCAGCATTCTCTTTTACCTCTATATCCGGAACGATACCAATTCCGATAAAATTACGTCCATCTACTTCCCATTCATTTTTGGTACAGATGCTACATCCTAAACCAAATCCCAGGTCTATAAATATCGGATTTCCAGTGCTTCCCCCTGTCGGAGTTCCAATTATTTTACCCCGGTTAAGTCCTCGATATGTGACGCTGAAGTTTTCTGCTGAAGAAAACGTCGTGGCATTTATTAACAAAGCAATCGGTTTCTTGTAGATTGGTTTATCTTTAACAGGCTCCATCGGGTTCGGACTTTCCATGAACCATTCTTGGGGATAGTCCCATGAACCGTGAGCTGCAATATACATCCGGCTACTCCAGCGGCCCAGTCTAACAGGCTGGTCATTGAAATGTCGGATTATATAGTCTGCATGATCCGAATTACCACCTCCATTATCACGGATATCGATAATGAGGGCATTGGTCTTTAAAATCTGTTCATATATCTTGTCAAACTCTTCCCGACGAAAGTCATCATTTAAAAAACTTTTGACGGATAGCAAACCGATATTACCGTCAAGCACTTTGTATTCGAATACGGATGAGTCGGCAGGAATATCCCAGGGAATATTTCGATCGCTCTCTATTGTGATTATTTTGCCTTCGGGGGAACGTAGAAGCATGCGTGAAATCTTGGTTCCTATAGCATTGGTCAGTTCGTATCCTCTGAATGGAGCATAGTCCGACCATTGCTGGGTGGAGGAGGCTAGGTATGGAGTGATATGCTTATTGGCATATTCCAGTACCTTCTCTCCATCGATCTCCAGTATTTCACAACCATAGGATATACCTTGCTTTTTGAATTCCGAATTATGGACAGAAGTGACAAATACCTGATCACCGACACGTTTGGTTGCTATAGGAAAGGAGCGGGGCCATTCTTTAGGATTTTTCGACCACTTTGTTTGGTAAATAAACGTATGTCTGTCATGGAGCTGTGCGCATAATTGTTTTAGTCCGTTTATAAAGTCCTCGTCTGATTGTGTAGTTGTTAGTGAGGGTAAATTGGCCATGCATAAGCTATCCCAGTTGTATGGAAGATTGTTGTAATGGACAAAATTATATTTTACTTCAGTACAAAAACGAGAAACAATGAAAGCTTTTTGGGAGGCATCGAGTTCGTTCTTTTCTTTCTGACTGAAGGCCGGAAGGGGACAGAATATTATAGTTAGTAGCAGTGATACGATTACTTTTTTCATAAATATTTCTTTTATTATATAGTTGCAAATGTAAGGTTTATTTGAGAATCCTTTCATCTGGTTCTATAAATAATTATTTTGATAGATTGATTATAGGTATATAATTATCTTTTATCTTTGAATCTTCATTTAACGGAAACAAGATAAACGATGTCTTTAAAGATCATACATACTGCCGATTGGCATCTGGGGCAAACCTTCTTCGGTTACGACCGGGAGGAAGAACACGATGCTTTCCTAAACTGGCTGGTCGATACGTTGGCAGTGCAGCAGACGGATGTCCTGTTGATTGCCGGGGATGTATTCGACGTGGCTAACCCGTCTGCTGCGGCTCAGCGGCGCTTCTTTCATTTTCTGAAGGAGGCGAACCGTCGCAATCCGCACCTGCAAATTGTCGTCATTGCCGGCAACCATGACTCGGCAGCCCGGTTGGAATCTCCCATCCCCTTATTGGAGGAATTGAATACGTCTATCGTCGGGATCATCCGGCGGACGGAGACGGGAGAGATCGATTTTAATTCTTTGATGATACCTTTATATAATAAGGAAAAGAAACGGGAGGCCTGGTGTCTTGCCGTTCCTTATCTCCGGCAAGGGGATTATCCGGCTTCGGAAGAAACGCACGATACCTATATTGCCGGCATTAACCGTATGTACCGCCAGCTGTATGACTATGCCGACGCCAGGCGGCAACCCGGCGAGGCGTTGGTCGCTATGGGCCACCTGCACGCTACCGGAGCCGAGTTGTCGGACGATGACCGGAGCGAACGCATCATCATGGGCGGACTGGAATCTGTCTCTTCCGATACATTCGACGAGGGATTGGCTTATACTGCCCTCGGTCATATCCATAAAGCGCAACGGATAGGAGGCAGGGAGAACCTGCGCTATTCGGGCAGTCCGCTGCCGATGTCTTTTTCGGAGAAAAACTACCGCCACCAGGTCGTTGCCGTTACGATCGATAACGGATGCCTGTCGGAGGTCGAACCGGTGCCTGTCCCTTTGCTTGTCGACTTGCATCGGATTCCGGAGCAACCCCTTTCACCGGAAGAGGTGATTGCCCGGCTGGCAGAATTGCCTGCCTGCGAAGAGGGAACGTCCGAAAATCCGAACCGCTGGCCATATATCGAAGTACGTGTTTTACTGACTGAGCCTGATCCGGGATTTCGCCACAGGGTGGAGGAGACGCTTGCCGATAAAGCAGTCCGCCTGACCTCTATCGTTCCGTCTTACCCGAAACGGGAGGAGGAGGATACCGCCCGCCCGTTGTCTTACAGCGATCTGCAACGGATCGATCCGCTGGAGATGCTGAAACATGCTTTTACCGGCAAATATGGCGGGGAGTTGCCGGAGGATATCGAATCATTGTTCAAGGATGTAATGCGGGAGGTTTCTTTATGAAAGTATTAGCGATACGGGGGCGTAATCTGGCCTCGCTGGAAGGTGAGTTTGAAGTCGATTTTACGGTCGAACCCCTATTGTCTGCCGGTATCTTTGCCATCTCCGGACCGACGGGGGCGGGAAAGTCTACCATATTGGATGCTATGTGCTTGGCTTTGTTTGCCCGTACGCCGCGTACGGACCAGGCAAAAGAAAACAATGTGAAGTTGCGGGATGTCAATGAAGAGGTGCTGCCGCAAAGCGATCCCCGTTTTTTATTGCGCAGGGGGACGGCTTCCGGTTATGCGGAGGTCGATTTCCGGGCGTTGAACGGACACCGTTACAGGGCCCGTTGGTCGGTCGGACGTGCCCGCGACAAAGAGAACGGACGCTTGCAAAATCCCCGCGTTACATTATATAATATAGATAAGGAACAGGAGGAACAAGGTACACGTTCCGAATTGCAATCGCGCATAGTCGAGCTGATCGGTCTGACGTTCGACCAGTTCACCCGTTCTGTCCTGCTGGCACAGAATGACTTCTCCACCTTCCTGAAAGCGGAACAGGGGGAAAAGGCTTCATTACTGGAAAAGCTGACGGGCACTGAGCTTTATTCTTCCATCTCCCGTCTGATCTTTGAAAAGAATGCAGTAGCCAAAGAGGCCTACGACAAGATACAAGCCCGCATCCAGGGAATCGAACTGCTCACGGAAGAGGCGGAGCAGGAATTGCAGATCCGTCTCAAAGAATCGGAGGCCGCCTTTTCAACCCTTGAAAAGGCAAAAGCAGAAGAACAGGCGTTGCAGGAAGCCGTTAAATCTACCGGACAGCAGATCGCTACCCGTCAGGAGCAACAAAAGGAGGCTGCCGGTAAGCTGCTTCGGGCTACGGAGCTCCTGAATACAGCCCGTAAAGAATATGAGCAGGGTATTCAGGACGAACAGCGTTCGGAAGCCGACTTCAAAGCTTTGCAACAGGAATTGCAGCAGGCCCGCAAACTCGACGTGCAACTGAATGAAGCGACCCGTTCGGCGAAAGAAACGGAAACCCGTCTCCGCGATGCACTTCAACGAAAGAAAGAAGGTGAGGATAAGCTGAAAGCTGCCCAAACCAAACAGGAACGAAGCACTGCAGAGATCGCCCGCCTGACCGATTGGCGGAAGCGTTATGCAAGTAAGGAGAGCATAGCGGAACAACTTTCGGCCTTGTTGCTGCATTTGGATGCTGCTTCGGCTGCGCGGCAAACGTTGGAAAAATCCGGTAAAACAATTGCCTCGATCCGTCAGACGGCCGAACGTCTGGCTATACAATTAAAGACTGTACAACAAACTGCCGAGACTAAACGCGCAGCTCTTCAACGGACGGAAGAATCTATCCGTGTATCGGAGCAGGAATTGAAAGTGCAGGATCAGGAAGCCTTGGAGAAACAGTTGGAAGCTGTTCGTGCGGAACGTGAGAATCTATTGATCGAACAGGCACGGCAGGCAGCCAGCGGTGATATAATGGAGTTACGGAAGAAATTGCAGGAGGGAAGCCCCTGTCCGGTGTGTGGAAGTACGCATCATCCGGCTGTGACTCATGCAACTATGTCTGAAATGCCGAAACAGATTGCCGCTTTGACCTTGCAACTCCAGCAGCTAACTGCCCGTAAAACAGCCTATACCGTCAGTGAAAAGCAACTGAACCAGTTACGTCAGCAGCTTTTACAACTACATAAGGAACTGACGGAAGCTGAACAATCACGTACGGACATCCTCGGACGTCAGAAACTGGTAGAAACCCAGATTGTCCGCGAAGAATCCATCTGCGCGGAAAGTAAGGAAACGCTTAATAAATCTCTCTCTGCCGCCAACAGCCTTTTCGGAAATGATGAATGGCAGAAAGGCTGGCAGCAAGATCCGGACTCTTTCCGTGAAACATTAACGACTTTTGCCCGCAGCTGGCATGAAAATACAGAACGGTTACAGCAACTGCAACGGGAACAAAGTGCCCAGAAAGCAGAATGCGAATCCTTTGCCTCTTTCCTCCCTTCATTAATAAAAGAAGTAGAGGATGCTACCCTGCGGTATGAGAAAAACCGGACGGAACTATCCGCTCTGCAGGCCGAACGGTCGAAACTTCTGTCCGGCAAGCCTGCCGACCAGGTTGAAAAGGAATATAGCAACCGCAAAGAAGAATTAAAAGAACGTCTGAAATGCCTGCAAGCTGTCCAAACAGAACAATCGGGTATTGCCGACCAACTGAAAGGTATCTCCGAACAGATAGCCCGTGATCTGGAGAAAGCGTCGGAAGATTTGCAACTTCGCCGGAAAGCCTTGTCCGACTGGTCCGAATCCTGGAACCGTGAACATGAAGGGGAAACCCTCGAAATGCTTTTACCCCGTGTTACCCGTGAAAAGAACGAGTATGCTTTCCGTCTTCGTTCAAATACAGAAAACAAACAGAAGATAGCCAGTCAGCAGAAGGAACTGGAGGAATGCCGTCGGGAAAGTGAACGTTGGGCGAAGCTGAATGATCTGGCAGGCTCGGCCGATGGTGCCAAGTTCCGCCGTATCGCTCAGGGATATACGCTCGATGTCTTGCTTAATTATGCAAACGTACAATTGCGTGACCTGAGTCGCCGCTATCGGTTGGAGCGTGTTCCTGAAACTTTGGCTTTACAGGTGATCGACCGGGATATGTGCGACGAGATCCGTACTGTGCACAGTCTTTCGGGAGGGGAGTCATTCCTGGTCTCGCTGGCGTTGGCACTGGGGCTATCGTCTCTTTCCTCCAACCGGATGAAGGTAGAGAGCTTGTTTATCGACGAAGGTTTCGGCTCGTTGGATGCCGATACGCTCCGTATTGCAATGGATGCCCTGGAAAGCCTGCGTACACAAGGACGTAAGATCGGCGTGATCTCGCACGTACAGGAGATGACGGAACGCATTCCGGTGCAGATACGTGTGAGCCGGGCAGGGAATGGAAGGAGTTATCTGGAAGTTTTGTAAGTAAGAGGGTAGTGTAGAAGGTTGTATATATAAAATAAGCGTATCAGAACTGATACGCTTATTTTTGAAATTTATTGTTTTAGCATATTTAATCCAAAATCAAACGTCGTACTTTCTTCGATGATTGTGATTGCTTGAAGAATCATCGGCTTAAATGCGACAAAAGTAGGATCTGTAATAGTCTCTAAAAGCGGTTTAACGATTGGTAATACAGATGTAAGCAACGCTTTTTCTGTATAAACCGTAAGTTTACCATTCTCTAATTTATACGACATTGGGATACCATTAGTCAATAGACTTTCCAATCCTGAAGTACTATCAGCTTTTGATGACAGGAGTCCGGCTAAGTTCGGAATAACATACAGTTTTGAGTCTTTGATAAAGTATGTCAGTAGACCTGTTAAGGTATGAGGTTCCTTATTGTTCAAATCTACATATTTAATTTCGATAGTAGCATCTTCCTTAAACTCAACGGAAGTCAGATTAGTTGTATAACCGCCTACAATGTTTTTCATGAAATTAACGAAAACATCGTTGGTTACTTCTGTTGTGCCAAAAAGAACTTTTCCTGATTCATTCGAGAAATTCAGATAAATACTGGATGTTGCATCTGTTGCATCACATGCCCAAGTTCCAACTAATGCAGAAGTATTTTTGTAAGAAACCTTTAAAGTAAGAACGCCTGTGCTGATACTACCTTCAATGGATGTTTCACTATTATCATCTTTAGTAGAACCAGTTAAAAGGAATTTTTCTCCTTCTTTTACCATTTGGGCATTGATACTGACTTCCGGTTGGCCGATAACAATATTATTAAGAACTACAGTTGCTGCTTCCAGCGAACTGGCATCAACTTTCACTGATTTAGAAGAACTGGCATCTTCTGCAGTTCCGTTTAAAATTAAAGATTCTGTCTTATACGTATTTGAAATAGTTTTCCAGCTGTCATCTTCTTTGTCATCATCGCTACAAGCTGTGAAAAAAGATAATACGCAAAGCATTGTAAATAAACTAAATAATCTCTTTTTCATAATCCTTTTTTTGAACATTTGTTTGTTTAAAATATTATTCTCAATAAAAAATATAAAGCGAAACAAAGTAACCACTTTATATTTTATCAATCAAGTTCGATAATAAAGAATGAATGTTCTGTATTTAAGAATTGAGTTTGTTTACTCTTCAATGATCACACGGAATCCCACATTGAACGGACGTTGCCACGGATAGTAGGGCTTACGGATGGACGAAGTGGAATACTTCGGACGTTCGCGCCAGGAGCCGCCGCGTACAACTTTCTGTTCAGCTTTCATAGGGGCTGCTTTTTCTTTAAGCGGATAAGGCACATAGTCGGAGCGGGTCCATTCTGCCACATTGCCATTCATGTCATATAATCCCCAGGGATTCGGTTTCATGGATGCCACGTTTGCCGAGATCAGATGATGATCGTTCACGTTCAGTTCTTTGGGTAAGAAATCCCAGAATTCACGCATCGGGTCGTTCGGACGCATCGGTTTGGGGTTTACACCTGTAACGGCGAGATCCACGGTGGTACTGTCTGCCAGGTTTTCATACGGACCGAAGTCTGCCTGACGGTCCCCGAACCAGAAATCACCGGCCGATCCGGCGCGGGCAGCCCATTCCCATTGTGTTTCGGTAGGGAGGGTGATGTTGCACTGATTCTTTTTGCTCAACTGTTTACAGAAATCATTTGCTTCATCCCAGCTGATACGGATTACCGGCTGCTTGGGAAGATTGGCGGCATAGCCGGGAGTGGTATGATCTTTCCAGGTCTGCCCGATGAAACGACTGTCGTGTTCGGGGAACAGTGCGCAGAACTGCTCGTTCGTGATCTCTGTCGTGCTTATCCAGAATCCTTTCCGGACCTGTGCCTTGAAAGCAGGGGAGGCCGACGGTTCGTTGTTGTCACCCATGGCAAACGTACCGGCAGGTATCCATACCATGTCGAGCGTGATACCAGGGGCTACAGTCAGCTTGCGAGGAGCTTTGTTGTCTGCCTGCTGTTTCTGCACGGCTTCTTCCCGGTTGAAGGGGAAACCTTTGACCTTGACTGTTTTTACTTTCTTCTTGGCTTTCGAAGGAGCGCTACCGTCGGATGAAGTGGCAGCGGTAGTAGCATCGACTTCGTTATTTTCCCGGTTTTTCAGCCAGGCGGCATAGTCCTTGATTTCTTGCTGCCAGTCCACATGTACACCGCTGTATTTCTCTGCCAGCTCCATACGACGTTCTATCTGGTTTTGAGGAGCTTCCTTTTTTAAGTCCAGTTGGCTGAAAGCCCCGAAATAAGGCGCATTCAGGTCGATCCAGGTATATAAGGTCTGCATATCCTGTTCGGGTACTTTTACACCGTGATGTCCTGCTTGCAGGATACGAATCAATTCGCTGTTGTTGGCATAATATTCATAAGGGCGGAGTACGTAGATATCCGATTCCGGTCCCTGACGATAGACGTATGGATGCAGATTCAGATAACTTTGGTCGTAATGACGTTCGAGTTTGGTCAGGACACCTCGTTTGTAGGTGACCATCTGATCTTTGCGGAAGTCCGGCTGGGCTACTGTTCCGTTATGGCAGGATACACAGTTACGGTCTAGCACCGGCTGCACTTCCAGGCGGAAAGTGAAAGGACGAATGCCTCCTTCGGGTGATTTCAACGCATGGGGATTGATTGTCGAAGCGGTCGTGCGTTTGGGCATAGCGATTGTGTTCTGGTCTTCGTGGCAACCCGTACAGGAAACGATTTCGCCGGGCATACCTGTCAGCCAGCTTCTCATCCACTGGACGGCGGCTCCGTTTTTATCCAGCGGCTGGATAGAAACAGGTGTGTTGGCCGGTATCTTGAACATGACGGAACCGTCTTCTTCGACCGGAACCGTACCGAGGATACGTTTGATATCCCATCCACTCTGGATACCTTGTGCATCGTGGTCGGATGGGGCGAGGATATAGGCATATTCATAGGCAAAGATACGGAGCGATTTGACCGTTCCGCGAGGCACTCCCTGTGTTCCTTCCCCTTCATAAATATCCTGAATGAATACGGTTGCCTCTTTCTCTCCCGGTTTGATCTTGGACGGGATGACAGGGGGCGTTTCCGTTTTCTTCAGAGGGATAGGAGCGGTGAGACCTTCGCCTTCCTGTTCGGTTATGAGGGTCAGGTTATCGAATATGTCTACCAGGTAGATTCCCCAAAGTGCATCGGGGGCAGGTTTGCAGGCTACCAGGAAGTATTTTTCGTTTAGCGGATACGGTTTCATAAACTGGGGCCAAACGCCTTCTACAAGCTCGTCTTTGATGATCGGGATAATCGGACGTTTGCTGAAAGGCAGTTCCTGTATCATCCCTTTTTCTTCTTTGCGGCTCTTGGCCGGATCGAAGATGATCAGTCGTCCTGAACGTGAAGTCCCGTGATGACCGGAGATGATACCGATAAAACGGCTGTTGTATTTGGAGAGCGGTTTCATATCGAACGTACTGTTCGGGAAATAAGAACCACTGCCGTATAGGGCTTTATTTTCTGTACCATCCGGATTCATATGCATCACGATGCGGGAGAAGTAATGTGTGAGGTCCGTGTATTCCCAGCGAGTGTACATCAGGCGGCCGTTGGGAATGACGATTGGTGCCCAGTTGCCATCCTGGTCGAATGTTAACCGGCGTATGTTTTTCGTTTCCGGATCATAAGAGATGAGGTTGGCGACTACATCATCTCCGTGCACACAGGGAACACCGTTGTAACCGATATTGCAGGTAGCGACCACTTTGCCGTCCGGCAGGTAGTTAGCATCACAAAATTCCAGGTCCGGCTCATCGACCGTTATCTTTTGGTGGAGTCCGCTTCCATCCGTGTTTATTTCGTAGATCTGCCATTTCCGGTTTTCGTCGAGCGAAGAAAAGAGCAGGCGATCGGCATCCCAATGTAGCTGGATGTCAGAAATGGGAACATCCGCAGTCGGTTTATAGAGTATCTTGCTTTGAATTTCTCCACGTAGATTGGAGAGATGGCAGATTTCGGCATCATATCCTTTGCGTCTGTTGGAGAAAAGGGAGTTATAGTTGGCTGTGGATGTACCGAGCGACGGTCCCATGGCCTTGCGTGCTTTATCGCCCAGATGGTAACGGGCTATCAACAAGTTATCGATATCCAGCAGGGGATTAGCTAAGATGATTTCCCGTTTGAGGGCGAGCAGTTTTTCTGCTTCGTTAATTGTTTGCAGGCTTGTGTCTTTTGCAAGATACTGATTTACCCGGGGCAATAAAGATTCCAGCTCTTCCAGTTTTTGATAGAGTCGGGGAGCTTGGTCACCCAATGACGATTTTGAGTCATCCAAATAAGCACGGATAGCTTTGGGATTTACCCAATCCACTTGCTCTTGCAGGCGGTTTATTTGTATTTGACGCAACGAGTCGGCCTCAGTGGTTGCCTTACCCCATATAGGAAAGGTTAATAAGAGCGAGAATAAATAGAGTTTATATCGCATATTCATGATATTGTTTTAATGTTATTCGATTATTAGTTATACAAATGTACTGGTTTACGTGTACGAAAACATATAAAATCGTATCAAATGCGATCATTATTATCTCTGTTACTGTCAATCGTTAAAAGCTAATGATAAAAAAGAGGTTATCCGATTGATTATTCGGGTAACCTCTTTTCAATATTAGTCGGTACCAAACCTGTTATTTATTTTCCCAGCCTTGATTCTGAACAAAATTTTCGTTCATAATTAATTCTTCTTTTGGAATAGGCCAGTAATAGCGATAGTCATCCCAAGGTAATGTGCCTTTAATTGTATTTTGATACGGGCTCTTTGGATAGCAGATTATAAAACCGTTTTCATCAACAAAAACTGTTTTATTTAATTCTACAGCTACTGCCGTTTCCGGTTTGGTGTTATGAGTTCCATCATATAAATCTTGAACAGAAAGAAAGTTCATACCACGCAAAGGCACTGTCAGTAATTTACCGGCTTTCCAACGCATCAAATCTTCGTAACGGTGATTTTCAATTGCTAACTCAATACGACGTTCACGGCGGATCTCTCGTAATAAAGGACTGACTGTGTAGTCTAATTTGTCTGCATAGATTTTGTCCAAACGCGGGTCAGCCGGTTCTTGTCCAACAGTCAATTTGGCAGTCGGATATTTTTCGAAATCAAATCCGGCACGTTCACGCAAAGCATTGATTGTTAAGTCAACATCTGATTGGCTCAATGTTCCGTTTAATTCATATTTTGCTTCTGCGTACATTAACAGAAGCTCTGCATAACGGAATTCGATAGCTGCCTGGATACCATTAGTTGTACGGTTTTCTTCTTCAGGGTCACCCATCCAATGTTTGATTACACGGTAACCAGTCATTGCTGCTCCACTTGCATTGTAGGTTAAATTTGGATAAGTAATACCATTTTGTTCCAAATCAACAACACCTCCTTGATAGATTGTGACGTATTCTCCCGGTTTACAAATTGTTTGGGTTAAGCGAGGGTCACGATTTTCTAATTCAGTCCATTTCCCGTAATCAAGGAAGTTCGGATTCTTTTCATAGTTACCTTCACTACCTCCTGTATAAATCGGACGCCCATCGATGCAAAGGTATTCGTCGACGAGTCCTCGTGTTGCTCCCATTGCTTCACGGTTAGAATTATTTTGATTGTAATAACGTTGAGCAGCATGTCCTACTTTGGATTCCAGGTAGTTGCGAGATAAAATAACTTCTGGATTATTGGAAACGTCTATAGCTGCGAACATTTTCCAATATGTATCATCACCGTCCTTATAGAGTGAATATTTACCGAGTAGTGTTTCACAAGCTTTTACAGCTTCTTCTAACCATGTATTTGCTGTGTTTTGTAAGTTCAATTCCGTGTGATATTTACGGAAAGTTCCTTCGAATAAACAAATACGAGCTTTTAAGAAGTTTGCCTGATCTTTGTTTAATCGGTCTGTTTCCTGATTGGCTTTTTCCGGTAACCAGTCGACAGCTTTGTTTATGCACATTAAAACAGAGTCCATAACTTCTGCACGTGGTGCACGTGGAGCATATAATTCCTCAGAGTCAACGTTTAAGTCCTTTGTCAACCAAGGTACATCACCGAAGTAGAGAACTTTCTGATAATAGTCCCAAGCTTTGAAGAAATAGGCTTCAGCAGCATAAGCATTTTTCTTTTCCTGACTTAATTCAGCTTTGTCATAGTGTGAGAGGAAGAAGTTTACTTTACGTAAATTCCACCAATACCATCCTGTACTTTCTTTAGCTTCTGTAGGAACGATTAATTCGCCAGCTAAGCTACTGAGTTCGTTACCTGCTCTTACACAGTTATCTGAATAAACATCTCCATACATCAATGGACTGCCTGTAACTCCTAAAGGATTAATATCCGAATCGGCCCATCCACTTCTGTGCCCTATAATATAAAGTGGATATAAACTGTTCAGCATCATTTTTAAATCTGTTTCAGATTTCCAGAAACTTTCATCGGTAATTTTATCCAGCGGATAACGTTCCATGAAATCGTCGTTGCAGCTTGGTAGTAATGTTGCAGCTAGTCCAAGTGCTAAAATGTATTTTTTTATGCTTAATTTCATAATCGATTTATGCTATTTTGAATTGTACTATTTAGAAACCAACTTGTAGACCGAATGCAACAGAGCGCATCATCGGATAAGAAGATGAAATCTGATCCGGGTCATAAAGATTTGGTATCTGAGTGATTTCGAATAAATTGTATCCGGAAATACTCAGTCGGACATTAGAGAGTTTAGCTTTGTTTACCCAAGCTTTCGGCAATGTATATCCCAGTGCCAATGTTTTCAGACGAAGATAGGCAGCGTTAAACAGATAACCGCTTTGAGTAATGCTGGAAATACGTCCGGCATACATCGGATATTTGGCATTGGTACGTTCCGGAGTCCATGAGTTATTATACATTTCCCAGTTACCGGAAGTTCCGGAACCACCCCAAAATACGTTGTCATTAATCCATACATCTTTTTTACCGACCCCCTGGAAGAAAATGTTCAAATCGAAGTTTTTCCAGGAAATGTTACCAGTAATACCATATTGGAAACGAGGAGTAGAATTACCAATGATTTTACGGTCTCCTGGATTTTCAACAGTTTCATCGCCTTTGGATATTTCTCCGTCGTTATTTAAGTCAGCATATCGTACATCACCCGGATATATGGTTGATTGAATTTTTGTCTGACTTGGACCGATTAGAGTCAATTTTCCATTTTCATCTTTAGTAAAATCACTTTCCTGCAAAATGCCAACTGTCTCATACCCCCATATTTCTCCCATTTTCATACCGTCATAAAGGGTAGAGAGTAATTTGTTTGGGTTTCCTGTAAATTTGATAACTTCAGATTGGTAGTCGGATAATACCAAGCCTACATCGTAACGAATACCGTTACTTAATTGATCTTTCCATTTCAAACTTAATTCCCAACCGTTGGTTTTTAGTTCTCCAGAGTTACGCTTAGGAACGGTAGCGCCCAATACAGCTGGAAGTTTTGTCCCGTTCATAAGAATGTCTGTTGTGCGACGGGTGTACCAGTCGAATGTGGCGTCCAGACGGCCTTTCAACAGGGTTACGTCTACACCGAAGTCAAGCGTGCTGGCTGTTTCCCAAGTCAAGTCGCTGGCAATGATACCTGTGGGACTCATACCTTTGATCTGATCTCCGTTCATTACCCATGAGATATAGTCGGCTGCACCGTAGCTGGCAATATAAGCGTAATTGGCTACATCCTGATTACCTAAAGAACCCCATGAACCACGAACTTTCAGGTTGTCTAACCAACTGCGTGTATTTGCCATGAATTTCTCTTCTGAAAGTCTCCAACCGGCAGAGAAAGACGGAAAGAACTTGAAACGAGAGTTCTTTCCGAAGCGGGAAGTTCCATCGTAACGACCACTGAATTCAAACAGATAGCGTCCGGCGTAATCGTAGTTGGCACGAACAAAAGCACCACGGATGGCCCAATGTTCCTCGTTGTCTCCAGAGTATTGAGTACCGGTAGTCATACCTAAAGTAGGCAGGTCATTTGTCAGGATATCCTGAGCTTCTCCATATAGTTTGCGATAGTGATACCATTCTTGGTTGAATCCGACAACGCCTGATACATTATGTTGCCCGAATGCTTTGTTGTAGTTTGCGTATGCATTGATTGTGTAATAGTCAGAATGGGTTGTTTCTTCTCTTACAGTGGAAGGATTAGTATGTGTCGTATTTAAGTTGACCCAATCGCTTACCACATATTCACGTAAAGGTATGATACGTTTTTGGAAGTATTCAGTCGGGCGATAAGACAATTCTGCCTTGATATTTAATTCAGGCAGGATGGTCAGGGTGGGAGCTACACTATACACAGTGTTGGTGTTGTGTGTTTGGCGCGTTGCACCATAAGCTAACCAACCAAAAATATTGTCTGTCCATGCATTCGGAATCGGGTCATTCGGACCGGTTTTCAACGGCATATTCAAATTACGTCCAGGTTCATTTTTCATAGAAGCCCATACGGATGATCCTTTTCCACTTACTAACCATGGTTCGTTATAATTGCTGGTGTTGAAAGAGATTTTGGATGCGACATCGAACCAGTCTGTAATTTTGGTTGTCAGGTTCACATTGATGTTATAGCGTTTTTGTACATCTGTGTTTACTTCATACATACCTTCCTGACGTTGGTAGCCCAATGAAATGTAGTAACGTGTTTTAGCCGAACCACCACTAATAGAGATATTATGACGCTGAAGTGGTGTCCAGTTTTTTACATAATTTTCATACAGGTTGTTGTTGGCAACCCATGTTATGTCTGTAGCACTACCTTCGTTGTAAATCCATGCATTTTCCGGTCTCGGATCTTCCATATATTTCTTTTTGGCAGCCAGCAGTGTTTCCATCCAGGGAGTCACCGTTCCACCTGTCATTTCTGTCTGTTTATTGGATGCCAGTTGATGTGTGTATGAATCTAGAATGTCCGGAGTGTGTGACGGTGTATTCCACTGCATATTTAAGTTATATGTAACTGTTGCCTTGGTTTCGTTTTTTCCGGATTTTGTTGTAATCAACATAACACCATACGTTGCACGTGCACCGTATATGGCTGCAGCAGAAGCATCTTTCAGAATAGAGATGTTTTCGATATCGCTCGGGTTCATCATATTCAGATAGTCTGTATCTACCTGGATACCGTCGACAATGATCAGCGGACTACCGGATTTTACCTCCCATTCGTCTGTTTTGCCTTCTTTTAAGCCGATAGAAGTACCACCACGTACGTTGAATGAAGGTGATGAGTTTGGTGACGCATTCGTTGCCGACACGTTCAAGTTAGGAACAACGCCCTGCAATGCCTGACCGACATTGGCAACCGGTTTGTTTTCCAGCACTTCGGCACCGACAGAAGCAACGGCACCTGTCAGGTTTACTTTCTTTTGTGTACCGAAGCCGACTACAACCACTTCTTCGAGGGCTTGTGAGTCTTCTTTTAATGTAACGTTAATAACCTTATTTCCCTTTACAGCTATTGTTTGGGTTTGGTATCCCATATAGGAGAAAACCAATTCGCTGTTTGCGGGCACAGAAGAAATCATGAAATTACCGTCTATGTCGGTAATGTTCCCGATTGTGGTCCCTTTTACCTGGATAGAGACACCGATCAGCGCCTCGCCCTTCTCATCTTTTACATTACCTGACACAGAAATGTCTTGTGCCATTAATTGGTGGGCGAAAAGAAAAATTCCCATCAACATTGTTAAAAACTTGTTTCTCATATAAATTATAATAAATGGTTAACACTTATTGATTGACCTGCTGCAAAAGTGATGAGAAATCAAGGCTAAAAAAGCCTATTTCGTTTCAAAAAAGGTTAGTTTTGTCTCTAAATAGAGGGCTTGAGACTATTTTTACTTGTTAATAAAGGATATTTGTTTTTAATCTTTTAAATTATTGACGTTTCTGTATTCTTTAGGTGACATGCCATATACAGCTTTGAAGCAGGAGGCGAAGTAGCCGCTGCTGCTAAATGCTACTTTTTCCAAAATTTCGGAGATACTTAAATTGGTTTCACGCAGCATTTGGGCAGCCGCTTCCAGACGAAGATGCTTGATCATTTCGGCAGGGGAGAGGGCAGTCAGTGCCTTTGCCTTCCGGTAGAAGTTGGCCCGGCTCATACCGATTTCTTTGCAGATCATGTCGACGTCGAGGTCCGGATTGGAGAAATTTGCTTTGATGATGGCGGTGTATTGTTTCAGGAACTCTTCGTCCTGGTGGGTCGTTTTGACGCCCAGTTCATTCAGATTCAGTTTTTTCTCGTATTTCTGCTGTATCCGTTTTCGTGAGGTTAGCAGGTTTTTTATGCGGGTTTGCAGCAAGGCGATGTCGAACGGCTTTATGATGTAGTCGTCTGCTCCGGCCTTGTATCCTTCCGTTATTTGAGAAGGCATCGTTTTGGCAGTCAGCAGAATGACTGGGATATGAGATAATTGGGCTTTTTGCTTGATTTGGGTACATAGTTCCAATCCATCCATTTCCGGCATCATGATATCACTGATAATCAAATCCGGAATTTTCAAAGCTATTTGTTCCAATGCTTCTTTTCCGTTCCCGGCTTTTAATATGTTGTATTCATTCTCAAATTGTTGTTCGAGATATTCCAATACATCTTTATTATCTTCTACGAACAGCAGGGTTTGTGTGATGGTTGTATTCCTTTTTTTATCGTTCGGAATGAACTCCTGGATATTAACAGGAATAGCCGGTTCTGTTTGTTTTACCGGAACACTGACCGGTTTCTCCGGTACAGGAAGTAGTACATGCATTCGGGTTCCGGATTGAGGCATTGTCTCCGCCCATATAATGCCATTATGCTGTTCTACGATAAATCGTGACAAACTTAAACCGATACCGGAACCTGCAACCTGATGATGCAGATCCTGAGAAGACCGGTAGAAAGGCTGGAATATTTTTTCAAGCTCTTCTTGCGATATACCTTGCCCATTATCAGAAACTTGTATGTGTAGATAGTAATCTTCGATGAGTTGTTGATTTTGCCTAAGTTTCACACGAACTACGCACT
>NZ_QUKD01000004.1:152741-153219 GCF_003480915.1 Parabacteroides sp. TM07-1AC
CGATGAGTTGTTGATTTTGCCTAAGTTTCACACGAACTACGCACTCCTTTAACACTTATTATTAATCCACTGGAAGATCTTTTAAGCCATAGTGCGTTCTCTACGGAGGTAAAAAACTCCTTGCAACTGATGCGCAGAAATACGCAGCGACTGCTCTTACTTGTTAATAATCTGATGGATGTGCAAAAATATGATGCACATAAAATGGTGTTGCAAAAAACAAAATTCAATCTGTCTGAATTTGTGAAAGAATTATATGATTCCTTTGTATCTGTTGCTAACCATCGACACATCACATTTACCCAAAAGAATGCTATTCCTGATGGTTTTTGTGTCTATTATGATAGGCAAGAGATTGAAAAAGTGATGTTTAACCTATTATCCAATGCTTTTAAGTTCACCCCTGAACAAGGTGTGATCGAAATGAAATTATCGATATTATCCAAAGAAAGTGACGTAGTTCGTGTGAGAAGTTGGT
>NZ_QUKD01000004.1:153229-468276 GCF_003480915.1 Parabacteroides sp. TM07-1AC
ATTATCGATATTATCCAAAGAAAGTGACGTAGTTCGTGTGAGAAGTTGGTAAATAATCTCATACGTTCTTCGTGTAATTCCTTCATTTTATCTTGTTCAAGCTGTTTAAAACGGATATTACTTTCCAGTTCATGACGTACCTTTTGATGGTATACGAACTTCCATATAATAGTGCATATCACTGTGATATACAATAGATAAGCCCACCACGTTTTATATAAAGGAGGTAATACTGTAATGCTTAAAGAAGTTTCCTGCGGGTTCCAGTATCCTTCGTTGTTTGCCACCTTTACTTTGAAATTGTAACTGCCTGGAGCTAAATTACTATAATAAGCTACTCTTCGCCCCTTTACATAGTTCCACTCATTTTCTACCCCTTCCATTTTGTAAGCATATTGATTTTGTGAGGGTGAAATAAAGTCTGGAGCAGTATATCCGATAGAAATATTGGTTTCGTCAGCCTTTAACCGGATCGATTTGTTATTCCCAAATTCTACCGGAAAATTATTAATAGACAAGGTGGTTAGATAGACGGGAGGTATATATGTGTTTTTGTTCATTTGAATGGGGTTAAAACACAATATCCCTTTATTCCCGGGGAAATAGAGTGTTCCTTTGCTATCACAGGTTCCTGCCTGTCGGGTAAACTCCAAAACCTGTTGGCTGGTATTGTGGACCGAGATGAAATGATCCGTCTCTGGTTTGTAATAATATAGACTATTTCCGGATAAAGCCCATATGGTTTGATCTTTACCCTGTATCATCGTGTAGATATAGCCATCTGTTATACCATTGTCATCCGCATAATGTTTGAGCAAATTCATCTCCCGATCAAACCGATATATGCCGCTGCCGAAAAATGAGACCCATATATTCTGCAAGGAATCAGTCAGGATTGTACTGATGGCACCGGGTTTCGAATTTTCAGGCAGGTTTAGTTCCAGGGAAGAGATGGTTTTGAGTGTTCCCTGTTTCATGTCGTACCTGTAAAGTTCCTGTTTAAGCGTTCCCATGATAAAAATATCCGGTTCTATTTCTTTTAATGCGGAGACGAAGAAGAATTTCCTGGTTTCTCCGTTTATTGGGAACTGGTTGATTTCTTTGTTTTTATCAATTAAAACCAATCCGGAACTGGAATTAGTTGGAATCCATAATCTACCTTTATTGTCATATAATAGCGTATAGATATCACCGCGGTTATAATCATAAAGCAATCGGTAATCTTTTCTTTTCTTAGAAAACAGATAAACAGAACCGGCATTGGTTGCACAAATAATGCTGTCGCCTTTGATCAGCAGCGATTTGAATATGTTGGAACTGTAATTGCTTTTATACGGTGACTTTTTGGGATAAAACTGTTGGCTCTGTGTCTCCGGATTATAACAGAACAAACCGGCTCCTTCTGTGGCGAACCAAATATTGCCGTTTTCATCTTCTTGTCCCATTCCTAATAATCCGGTAAAAGCATTAGGGGTAATTTGATAGAATTGTTTCCGGGCAGGACTGTAATAATTTAGCCCTTTCCAGGTTCCCACCCATAAAGCTCCGGTATTGTCTTTAAGAAGGCTGTGTACGGAATAATAACTCAATGCACCGGGTTCTTCCGGATTGAATTTATAAGGAGTCACCTGGAGTGTTTTCAGATCGAGACGGTTCAATCCGGCAAAAGTGCCGAGTAATAGTGTGCCGGACTCTTCTTCCACTATTGTTCGGACTACGTTGCTGTTCAGAGCTGAATTAGCCGTATTCAAATGAACAAATTTGTTATTAGCCTTATCCAAATAGCATATTCCCGATGTCTCGGAAAGTATCCATAACCGATTGTTGCTATCAGTAAATAATCCGCAAATACTCCCTTTAATAAGGGAAGACGGATCGTCCGGATCGTGTTTATAATAATGTATAACTTCTTTTTGTTTGTTTAGTACGACAAGTCCGGATTGAGAACTGGCTATATACAGATTGCCTTCTTCATCTTCCTGCATGGCTTTTATATTGGGGGCGATAGGAGTGGAGGTCAACCAATCTTTATAGACAAGTGAATCACCTTGTTCATCGTATTGGTAAAGATACTTTTCTCCGGCAAGTAGGAATTCCCCGTTTTTACTCAGCAGACAGCAGTGCATGAAACGGGTTTCTTTCACATAATATCGTTTGATTGTCTCTGTTTGATGCGTTATTTTGTGAACACCGTTATCTGTAATGACCCAGATATTCTTATTCCTGTCTTCGGCAATGTCTTGTATATTATTATCTGTTAAAGAACAGGAATCAGCTGGATTATTTTTGAAAACTTTAAATTCGTATCCGTCATACCGGTGTAAACCTCCCTGGGTTCCTACCCATAAATATCCGTCTGTGTCCTGGTATATCTTTCCAACAGACCCTTGTGTCAATCCGTCTTCAATCCCAATCTGCGAAAAAAAATAGGGAGATGTACTCTGACTATAACCTGAAAGGGATAGTAGAGAGAGTAGACTTATTAATGCTATTTGTACGTGCTTTATCATAGCTTATTGAAGATTAAGGATGAATCGTTGTAGAATTTTGATGTTGTTGCAAAGATATGTGATTTTTTGTTTATTCTTCGTCTATTCCGTTGAATTTCCTGTTGAAATCGCGTAACCTCATAAACCAGGCTTTCGTTTTTAGATTGTTTTTTTGAAAAAATCCCCTGCCAGCGTATGAATGACAGGGGATAACTGGAGTTTATTTATCAGATAGCGTATAAAATAAGGAGAGTGAATCTTCTTTTAGAGAGACATGTATCCGGTAATCTCCAAAAGTATAAATAGCATTCAATATTTCTCCGTCTACTTCGATCTCTTCTCCTGAAGCATTGGCTTCCTGTAAAGAAACTTGTTCTAAAAGGTTGGCTGCCCAGTAACGGTGAGCAGGTAACAGACGTTCGTAAGATGTACAGACATTGTTCTTCATATTGAACAAATAAGAAACTTCGAACAAACGGCCTAATTCATCTTCTTCCCGGCAAGTCATGGCGAAGAGTGTATCGGTCTGCCGGGTGTTTTCGATACGTTCTTTGTTATCCATCGTATATTGGAGGATCTCCTTATCTGTTTTTTTCAGCCATGTCTGTGAGAAAGCAGCCTGGCTGCCTAACAGCAGCAACAGGCCTATCATTAATCTATTCCACATAAAATTCAGCATTTAACGGGGTTGACTTGGAAGAGTTTCCGGCAAACAGGAAGAACTTTCCAGGTTCTACAATAAATTCATTTTTGTCGTTATACATACCGTAAGCACGACGGTTTACTTTGAAAGTGACTGTCTTTTCTTCACCCGGTTCCAGAGTAACACGTTCGAAACCGCATAGTTCTTTTTCAAAACGGGAAATGGAAGATGTTTCATCATTCAAATAAAGCTGAACCACTTCGTCCCCTTTTATGGCTCCTGTATTTTTTACTTTGCAGGTTACGGTCAGGGTATCGCCATCTGTGATCCGGGTTGTTGCCGGTTGAAGGTCACTGATTTCAAAAGTAGTATAACTCAGTCCGTAACCGAATGGATAAAGTTCACCATCTACACGGGCGAAACCTTTACCGGTAGCATTCGGCTTGAAAGGGAAAGCCCAGGGGATTTGTCCGACTGACTTAGGGAAGGTTGTCGATAGTTTACCTCCGGGATTGTAGTCGCCGAATAATACTTCGGCTACGGCTTGTCCAGAAAATTCTCCCGGATACCAGGCTTCCACAATGGCAGGCAGGTTGGCGTTTTCCCAGTTCAGGGTAACCGGACGTCCGTTGAAGAGAACCAGTACGACGGGAGTTCCGGTTGCCTGTACAGCACGTACCAGTTCTTTTTGTCTACCTGACAAATCCAGGTTGACACGACTTCTGGATTCACCGATCGTACGGAAGTCATCGCCTACGTAAACGATGGCTACTTCTGCTTTTTTAGCTATTTCTACCGCTTCGTCGATTTCTTCTTTTTCTTTATCGCTCAGTTCGAAGAACATTACATCACTTTGTGGGAAATTCTTGTCTCTGACATTACATCCTTTGGCATACATCAGGTTTACGTTGTCTCCCAATAAGTTCTTTAACCCCTGCAAACCTGTTATTACATTCGGGTTGTGTGAACCGTAACGGGATGTAAGTGATTTCACTTCGTCGGCTTGCGGGCCGATCACTGCAATATTCTTGATGTTTTTCGATAAAGGAAGCGTATTGTTCTCGTTTTTCAGGAGAACGATCGACTCGCGGGCAGCACGAAGAGATACTTCCCGGTTCTTATCACTGTTTACCACTTTATCGGCCAGTTTGGTGTCTTTTACATATGGCTCATCGAAAAGTCCCAGCCAGAACTTGACGTAGAGTACTCTATCCGTTTGTCGATAGGTTGGGAAGGATCTTCGTAGATATCTTTCTGACCGTTCTTATTCAAGTCGATCCAGCCTTTGTGATATATTTTTTTCTGATTTTTGGCAGGATGGGGCATGGAAGCCTGTAAGCTGCTGTTACCTGCATTCAACATCGGTAGGATGCCGAACGATAAACAAAGGATCAGACGTTTAGCCGGTGTGTTATTGATATTCATGATTTTTATATTATATGGTTAAACAAATCGGTTTATTCGACGATGTACCAGTTATATCCTTTCGCCGGAATGGTGATAGGGATCGTGATGGAATAGTCGCGTTCCAGGACGTACACCTGTACGTTCTGATCTTGTTCTTTAATAGTTACTTTGTCGGTCAGTCCGGTATAATAGAGAGGTATTCTGATCTCTTTCGAGATAGGAGTATCCAGCGGATTATAAACGGATATGAAACCTTTCTGTTTCAAAGCCGGATTGACGTGCATGATGCCATCCCAATCCTGTCCGTCAGGGCGGCGCAGATGAATAATATCGGAATCCAGTATCTGACGGTATTTCTTGTAGAAAGAAACCCATTTATTAACAAGCTCTTTCGTTGCTTCGGTATCATACAGACGGGGACCGCGATAGCAAGCCTGTACGCCTGCTCCAAACAGGTTCCGGAGACGTGTCTCGTAATGATCCAGATGTTCGTTCAGCGGTTCGATCGTGGCAGCTTCACCTCCTCCATGATATTGGGTAAGAGGTACGAACATAAAGCCCATGCTGGGTGTTTTCTGCCAGGTACCGTCGTAGATATTCTGCCGTTCGATAATCTCCTGATAAGCGCGGGGTAACGACCAGTTTGTTTCGACATATCCCATCGGTGTTTTGTTGGAACCGCTCAGGAAGTACCAGTCCGGTACATTCAGATAAACACCGTTGGCCCGGCACCAACGATAGAACTGACTGATTTTTTTCCATTGTGTCCACTGTGAATCGAGATATCCTTTATGACCGCTATGTGATGTCGAAGCACAAGGATCACCGGGGTATGAACCATCGTTTTCGAATACATTCATGCCCGTTGAGGTAAAGAAGTTCTGTAATTTACGGAAGTAGGTATCTCCCCAATCGGATGCGATACAGGGAGATACGCCAAAACGGCTACCTTCTTCACGTGTGTTGGCCGGTTTCCCGGTTTTATGACTGATTGCGGCGTCTTTGTCTGTTGCTCCCCGGCTTGCCAAGAGAGAATAACCTCCGATGGCAATGCCCTTTTGGGCGGCATAATCGCTCAGTTCTTTCATGCGTTGTAAATAGGATGCGGAATCGTTTTCTATTTTAAAACCACTGCCGAAAGTCATGATTACCATTTCAAAACCTACCGCAGCGCATTGGTCGATCGCCTGTTTAACAGCTTCATTATCCGATTGGCGTACATGCATAAAAATGGGATTTTCTTGTGTCCACGGAGCCATCATACGCCAGAATTTACATTCTGCCAGTCCGCGTCGTTCCTGGTCGGTGGCATCGCGAAGCATTTCAAAAGCAGTACAGGATTCGAAACTTTCTCCGGCTTTGATATCCAGTCCGGGGCCGAGTAAAGGTGTTACTTCGAGGCGGGCCGGTTTATATTGGCCATAATAACGAATACCGGTAAATTCATATTCCGGATGATCGAATACCCAGCGTACGGCCGGGTTGTCTTTCATTGCTTCCATATCTCCGCCCATTGCATAATCGGTTACGACGAACAGTTGGGTGAAACGGTCGATATAATCGCGTGGAGCATCTGTCTGTACCGGTTGTTTGCGAAAATCATTCGTGTAGGTTCCCGGTTCCTGTGCCATCATACGGACTTCGTGAGGTTCGCCATAATGCACCTTGGGAGCGGTTTCCACCAGTGCCAGTATTTCCGACTTGAAAGAGTCGAGTGTGATTGTTTTTGTTCCCTTATTATCTATTTCGATCCATTTAGCCAGGATGGGAGCTCCATCATATAGTTCGTAGATGACACGAACTTTCAGGTCTTTACATTCCTGGGGTGCTTTTGCCGGAGCCTGATAGTTGAAGGTGATCCGTTTTCCCGGAGCAGGCCAGGGATATAAGTTGGATATCCATTGCGAGTTCGGTTTCCAAGGGAAACGCTCTTTGCTTTCGCTTATTTGATAATCGACTAATGTAAAAGCCGAGTCGCAAACCTGCATGTTATTAATAAACTCTTCTGTCAGGAAGTTGTTGACAGGTTGTCCGGTCAATCCTCCGACAGGATATTCTTTTCCGTTAATGACGAGTAAGGCTTCGGGACGGACAGCACGTAATTCATTTTGTCCAGTCATCAGGTTGTCGAGGGCTATTGTCGCTGCGTTGGGTGTAAGAAGAAAAGTACGGCGCAGGAGGCCGTTTGTTAGTTCGAGACGTTTCCCTTCGTGTGTTGTCTGTGCAGCAGATTTGTAAGAAGAACCGTCGATCAGCCAATCCTGGGCAGATAAGCAGAGAGTGGAGGAAATATATAAACTTATTATAAGCAGTAGGTATCTCATGATATGATGTTTTCTTGGTATTTGAAAGGAGAGAAATAAGGGGCAAATACATTGCCTGTAGATGCCCTCTATTTTATCTCATTTACTGTATCCCGGATTTTGAGGATATTCAGCACCTGTATTAGAATCGATTACAGATTGAGGAATAGGCCACAATGCGTGGTGTTCATCCATCTTCGGACCGCTGACGGAGTTGTACTTTTTAGTACGTTCCAATAATTTACCGGTTCTCACCAAAGTAAAGCGACGCAGTTCTTCACCAACTAGTTCGCGGATAACATTTCCGGATACTTTAATCTCTTGCGCATATACCTGTACGGATATAAACGCCATAAAAAAGAATAATAAAGAAAGAATCCTGTTCTTTCGTTCTGCTGCCTTATTACAGGGAGGCAGGTTCCCGTCCAGTTGTCTGCTCATGCTTTTCATAATTTATTTGCGCATTAAACAATTTAAGAAATTAACCATGTGGCTATTTTAATTTTTTGTGTCAAAAGAATGAAAGATGCGTGTTGTGTGCGAACAAAATCGTCCCAAAAGGATGTAATATCGTCTCAATACGCTAAAAAACATGTAATTTCTATAAATTTATCTGACCAGTCGGTAGATCTCGCAAGCTGCCATCAGGAAGGCTCCGGTTCCGTATAGTTCGGTCATTTCTTTGGTTACTTTGCGGGGGTCGGCTCCAACGGGTTGTACCCAACCCAGTTTACCGTCGCTCTCTACGGCAGAGCATAAAGCAGCCCATCCTTTTTCTATAACCGGGAGGTATTTGTCGGCCGGAAGATATCCCTGGTTGACACCATAAGCCAGTCCGTAAACGATAAATCCGGTGGCACTTGTTTCCGGTGACGGATAGCTGGCGGGATCTAAAAGGCTGGCATGCCAGAAACCGTCTTTGTTTTGCAATCCGGCCAGACGTTCGCTGATCTCTTTGAATAGTTGCAGGTAGAAAGGGCGGTATTCGCTATCGTCGGCCGGGAGTGTCTTTAATATTTCAGCCAGTCCGCCGATTACCCAGCCATTGCCTCGTCCCCAGAATACTTTCTGCCCGTTTGCTTCTTTTTGGTTGAAGTAGCGACTATCACGGAAGAAGAGTTTTTCTTCTTTGTCGTATAGATGATTGTAGGTGGCCTTAAATTCCGCATCGGCGAAGATCATATACTTTCTATTGCCGGTAAGCGTGTAGAGGCGGGTATATACAGCCGGTGCCATAAACAATGCGTCGCACCATGACCAGCGTTCGTAGGACAGTGGTTTGCTGTAATCGATATCCATACCGCCTTTGGAAGGGTTGTTGACTACCCAATCGATGCGTGCCAGCGTAGGGAGTAGCATTTTATCTTCCTTATATTTACCATACATGTCGATATAAGTCTGCGATACGCAAACATCGTCGGCATGATACATCCGGTCGGCCACCTGCCAGTGTTGACGGTTGAATACTTTTTTCATCCAGTCGAAATACTGTTCGTCTCCACTGAGTTCTGCCCAGTCGAACATCCCCATATAAAGAGCCCCTGCAATCCAGCCTTTTGGTTCACTGACAGCATATTTATTAGTGGGGAACTCTTTGATCTGCCAGTCTACTACTTTACGTGCGATGGTTGTTACTTCATCTTTTTTTAAATCGGCAGCCTGTAGAGAGACTGCTGCACATCCTAGCATAATAACAGCTGCAATGTGTTTAAATGGTATTCGTTTTGAAATCATAGATCAGTTGTTTTATTAGATTAATAAGTTTAATCAAATGAATAAAACAACAAGTTTCCGCGAATACACAATCATCCCAAAAGCGAGTACAAACGTCTCATTTACTTTCTTGATACTCGGTAGGCGACATTCCGTAGACAGCCTTGAAGCTTCGGGCGAAATAAGAACGGCTACTGAAACCGATGTGCTGGGCTATCTCAGACACATTCATATTGGATTCTTTCAGCAGTTTGGCTCCGGCTTCGAGGCGGATATTCTTTATCAGTTCGATGGGGGATAGACCCGTTACCGCTTTTACTTTCCGGTAGAAATTGGCACGACTCATACCAAGTGTCTGATAAATAACCGATACGTCCAGCTCCTGATTGGAGATGTTTGCCTTTACGATCTCGATATATTGAGTCAGGAAGTCGTTGTCCTCTTCGGGTTCTTCCACTCCCAAGTTACGGAGACTCAGCGATTCACCGTATATGTTTTTCATCTTTTCGCGAATAGAAAGCAGGTTTCTTATGCGTGCTTTCAAGATCGCGACGTGGAACGGCTTTATGATGTAATCGTCGGCTCCGGCCTCCAGTCCTTCCTCTATCTGTGATACCATCGACTTACCTGTCAGCAGGATCACGGGGATGTGGCAGAGGTGTTGACTTTCCTTGATACGTTTGCATAGTTCCAGTCCGTTCATTTCAGGCATCATGACGTCGCTGACGATTATATGAGGGGAAGTTGTCTCCAGCAGTTCAAGCGCTTCTTTCCCATTGCTCGCTTTCAAAACGATGTAATCGAGCTGCAATTGATGTTCCAGATATTGCAGGACTTCCTGATTGTCATCTACCAGCAGAACCGTTTGTTTGTTGCGGGTTTCCGTTTCTTCTACAAGCAAAGCCACTTTTTTACTGATTTCGGAAGAGCGGGACAGGGGAGGCTCTTCCTCTTTCTTTTCGTCTTGTTTGGCTGTGTCGGGGAGAAGGATCAGGAAAGTTGTCCCTGTTTCCTCCGGACTGTTCGTCCAGATACATCCCTGGTGTTGCCGTACGATCGAACGTGTCAGACTTAATCCTATTCCGGTGCCGGACACTTCTTTGTGTACATCCTCTTCCGAGCGGTAGAAGGGTTCGAATATCTTGTCGGCTTCCTCTTTGTTGATTCCCTTTCCGGTATCGCTTATTTCTATCAGGATATAGCGGGATTCTACCAGGGTAGAACTGTCCTGTTCGGGGAACATGGCCAGTTCTTCGCACTTGTCTTGCGTTATCCGGCTGATACGTATTGTCACGTTTCCTTCTGCCGGAGTGAACTTGAACGCATTCGACAGCAGGTTGAAAAAGACTTTCTCTATTTCGGCCTCATCGTAATAGGTAAAGAACGTTTCCGGCAGTTCGTTTTTCAATACGAATGTTATCTCCCGGTTCTGTGCCACACTTTCGAAGGAGCGGTACATCTCCTCGATGAATGCCGAGAAATTGAAACGAGTCTTTTGAAGGATCGTTTTGCCGGCTTCGTATTTCTGGATATCCATCAGGTTGTTGACAAGCAGTAACATACGTCCGGTATTCTTTTTGATCAGTTGTAGGGCATCCTTTACTTCCGGAGAGAAACTGACCCGTTGCAACAGGTCGTTCAACGGATTAATGATCAATGTGAGCGGAGTTCTCAGTTCATGCGAGAAGTTAGTGAACATACGCATACGTTCTTCGTGCAGTTCGTTTTCCTTCTCATGTTCCAGCTGTTTGTATTTGGCCTCCCGTTCCCGTTCGTGTTTGAGGTGCTGTCGCTGTACGATGGCTATCACGATGATCGACAGGATACATAGATAGATCAGGTAAGCCCACCAGGTCTGGTAGAAGGGAGGGTTTACGGTGATGTGCAAGACAGCCTCTTCCGGATTCCAGACACCATCGTTGTTGGCGGCTTTCACACGGAAAGTATATTTTCCCGGGGATAAGTTACTGTAATAGGCTTCCCGGCGGTTTCCGATGTTGTGCCAGTTATGGTCGGCCCCTTCCATCATATAAGCGTACGAATTATTTTGGGAATGGATGAAGTTGAGTGCCGAATAGCGGATGGTGATGTTTCCCTGGCTGGCTTCGAGCGTGATGTTGTTGTCGTATTGCAGGGGCAACAGTTCCTGGTAAGTCGGCAACCCTTCCGGGTCTACCTGCGTGTTTATCTGTAATGAAGTGATATAGACGGGAGGTATGTTCGGGTTTGTAATCGCTTTTTGCGGATTGATGGCCAGTATTCCTTTATTCCCGGAGAAATAGAGAGTCCCGTCTTTTGAAACGCAGTTGTTGGCATATAACGAGTATTCCTGTGTAGGGCTGTCGACTGGCCTGACCTGTTCGAACTTGTTTGCCGGACGGTTCAGTTTGTATAATTCTTTGCCGGTCACGGCCCATATATTTCCCTCTTTATCGATTGAAAGCGAATTGATGTAGCTTTCCGACAGACCATCTTCCTTCTGATAGTTCTGTATTACGTTGAGGTCTTTATCGAGCCGGAACAAGCCACCTTTGGTGGTGGCTATCCATATATATTGTCCGGAATCTTTCACGACACCGGATATACTTCCCAACCGTTTGTTTTTATCGCCGTTCTGCAACCGGGCGGTGAGGTTGACAGACGTTTTCTTGTTCATGTCGTAAACAAAAGCACTATCAGTGATGGCCCCGAATAGAAATACGTCCGGTTCCAGTTCTTTGATCAGGCACATTCCCCGGAATACCTTTTCCACACCGTCTACGTTAAACCTGTTGACCGTCTTACCCTTGTCTACCATGACGGTATGGTCGGGTGTATTGGTCGGTATCCATAACCGTTGCCGGCTGTCTATATATAAGGTATTGATATCGTTGTATTTGTAGTCATGTATCTTCTGGTATTGCTCCTTACGGATGGAAAAAAGGTAGACGGAACCGAAGTGCGTGGCACAGAATATGGAATCCCCCTGTATCAGGATAGCTTTGAGGATGTTTATTTCATAATTCCCGGCTTGCAAAGGTTTTATGGGGTAGAGCTTCTGTTCGCCGTTCCGTGGGTTGTAATAAAGCAATCCTGCTCCTTCCGTGGCGAACCACATATTACCTTTGTTGTCTTCCTGACCTTGTCCCAGTACACCGGCAAAAGCCTTCGGAGTGATGAATGAGGTCGGTCTATGGAAAGGGCTGTGGTAGTTAACACCGGCGGAATAGGTCCCGACCCAGAGTGTCTGATCGCGGTCGATCAGCATACTATGGATGGAGTAATGGCTGAGTGCTCCTTTCGCTTTCATATCCATGTTGACAGCCGTGATGGTCATGTCGCGGGTGTTCAGGATGTTGAGTCCCCTGAATGTGGCGATCAATACCGAATCTTTGCCGAATGGAATAAGATGGCGTACGGAGTTGTTGTTGAGGCCCGAGTTGCCGGTGTTGAGGCGTCTGAATGTTTCGTCTTCCTTATTATAAACACATAGACCGTCTTCATTGGTACCAATGAATATATTATTGGCTGGCGTAGCCAATAATATGGATATCGTACTTATAGGAAGTTTTTCCGGGTTGTCGGAACTATCCGGAAGGAAATGTTTTTTCAGCTTCCAGTCGGCAGCGTATACATAGAGACCTTTATCTTCCGTTCCGATAAAAATATCTCCGTCCTTATCCTGGATAATGGAATGAATGGGCGAATCCATTTCTTTCAGGTAAGGCATTTCTTCGACCGTCTTATCCGGATTACACTTTAATATGCTTCGGGTGGTGAAGGCATAAAGCTCGCCGTCGGCATGGGAGAGGAAGTTGCTGACTGCGTTAGTCGTTATCTCCGGGTTGATAGCCTGGGGATAGAAACGCGTGATCTGTTGCGTCCGGTAGTCGATGCAGTTGACCCCGTTGGAGGTGCCGATCCAGATGTTTTTCTCCTTGTCTTCGGCGATCCGGCGGATGTAATTGTCACTGATTGAAGCCGGGTTGTTTACCTCATTCTGATATATTTTGAATTCATATCCGTCGTAACGATTCGCCCCGTTGCGTGTACCGAACCATATATACCCGTCCGAGTCCTGGAATATATTCATAACGGATACCTGCGACAAGCCGTTTTCTACTCCCAGATGGGAAAAGAAGAAAGGGCTGTTATTGCCGTAAGCCGTAAACACGCCACAGGCAAGGAGAAGCCAGGCTGTGATAAATTTGTATATAGTCTTCATTCCTGGTTATCCTCTCTTAATCCGTATTGTGCATTCGCGCGGAACCCCAGACGGACGATCTTCCCTTCTTCCTGCAAGGCTTTCAGATCTTTCAGGGCAGTATATTTCGAGCAACCGTTGAGCGAACGGCACAGGAAGGTCGAGATCGTATCATTCTTTTCGATATAAGCCAAAATGTTGGCCTTGCGCTTTTCTTCCGTATATCCTTTCAGGCGGCTGGGTTCGTCGGCACGTTCCACTTTCATGTAACGAAGTTGGTCTTTCAACTCTTTGGAACAGCGGAATACCACTTTGTGAAACTTTACCAAATGGGGTTTGATCTCTTTCTCTGTTGTCAGCGAAGGACATTTAAGCGAGGCGTTGAACGTCCCCAAACCTTCCAACTCGACAATATCGCCGTATTTCAGGTGAAAAGCGATCCGGCTTTTCAGCGCGTCCAGCATCCCTTTCACATCGGCTGACGAAAAGGAACTGATCTGTGAGATCTCTTCGCAAAGAGCATCGATACGTACGGTATATTGGTTCACCTGGCGGGCGTGGAGGTTTTCCTTCTTTCCCGGATTTCTGAATAGGTTGTAAGTGGCTGACATCTGCGGTATTGTTAAAGTGTTTATATAGGTTGTTATTTGGCTCGTCCCGGTCTTCTTTTCAAAAGACTGCCTTCTAAGCTTCCTTTCCTCGCGACAAAAAGTTTGTTCGACCTCCGTCAGACAGCTGTCCGACACTAGTGGGACAGCTATCCCACCCGGGTCGGACAGCTGTTCGATTGCCGTCGGACAAAGATTAGGATAGCACCAAAGATACATTATATTGGGACAAAATGTATCTCTTGCGGCGTCTTTTTTTATTTATCCCCGGGTGAAGGCGAAAAGAACTCTTCCATCGGTGCGTGTCGGCCTGCGATTGATACTTATTCGGCTTAGTAGGGACGTTTGGCAGCAAATAGAGACAATCGTGATCGGTAATGAGATGATTTTATTAGTTAGTTTGGGAGTGGAGAGGTATATTTGCAACTCATTCAATTAACAAATCATGAATAAACGAGTATTAAGTTTAACCTTATTGTTAGCCTGCCTGGGATTGATGACGATGCAGGCGGAAGGCCGGAAAGTGGAATCTTTTAATTCCGGCTGGTCATTTAAGAAAGCTCCGGCGGAAAAAGAGCTGGCCCTTAATGCCCCGAAATGGGAGAGCGGCTGGTCGGAAGTGGAAATTCCCCATACCTGGAATGCCAAGGATATGCAGGTACAGGCCAATAACTTTTATGAAGGGGCGGCTTATTATAAGAAAAACTATTTCTTTCCTGCCGACCTGAAAGGGAAGCGGGTTTTCCTGCGCTTTGAGGGTGTCGGTTCCTGTGCGGAAGTGTTCGTGAACGGAATGCTGGCTACTTCTCATAAAGGCGGTTATTCGGCTTTTGCCTGTGAGATCAGTCCGTTGTTGAAGGTAGGAGAGGAGAATGAGATCATCGTAAAGGCGGATAACAAATCGCGTCCGGATGTGATTCCGGTCAACCATAATTTGTTTGGTGTGTATGGCGGTATGTATCGTCCGGTATGGTTGATCGTTACCGAACCGTATAATATCAGTGTTACCGATTGTGCCTCTCCGGGCGTTTATATAACCCAGAAGAATGTATCCAAAAAGCAAGCGGATGTGAAAGTAAAGGTCAAACTGGATAATGGAACCTTGCAGCCCGTCCCTGTGACCTTACAGAATACGATCTATGACCAGGAAGGGAAACAGATTGCAACGAACAGCCAGTCGTTCGAACTGACTGCACAGGGCGAACAGGCTTACGAATCTTCTTTTACAATCAAAAAGCCGACGTTGTGGCAGGGACGTGAAAATCCGTATCTGTATAAGGTGGTCAGCCGCCTGATCAAAGACGGGCAGGTGATCGACGAAATGGTACAACCGTTGGGACTGCGCAAATATGAAATTGTAGCAGGTAAAGGCTTTTATCTGAATGGAGAGAAGTACCCGATGTACGGTGTTACCCGTCATCAGGATTGGTGGGGGCTGGGTAGTGCCCTGAAGAATGAGAACCATGACTTCGACTTGGCTACTATTATGGATGTCGGTGCAACGACTGTCCGTTTTGCTCATTATCAGCAATCCGACTATCTGTATTCGCGTTGCGACAGCCTGGGACTGATTATCTGGGCGGAGATTCCATTTGTCAACCGTGTTACCGGCCAGGAAGCGGAAAACTGCCGTAACCAGTTGCGCAAAATGATCCGTCAGAGTTTCAACCACCCTTCCATCTATGTGTGGGGATTGCATAATGAGGTATATCAACCGCACCAGTACACAAAAGAGTTGACCCAATCGTTGCACGACCTGGCAAAGACGGAAGACCCGGATCGTTATACGGTGTCGGTAAACGGATATGGTCACATGGAACATCCGGTGAACCTGGTTGCCGATATCCAGGGAATGAACCGCTATTTCGGCTGGTACGAAAAGAAAATACAGGATATCAAACCCTGGGTAGAGGGACTGGAAAAGGAATATCCTCACCAAAAACTGATGCTGACGGAGTACGGTGCTGATGCCAACCTGAACCATCAGACCGAATATCTGGGAGATGCCTTGAACTGGACAAAAGAATTTTATCCGGAGACATTTGCCACCAAGACACACGAATATCAGTGGAGCGTGATTGCTGCCCATCCGTATATCATCGCTTCTTATCTTTGGAATACGTTCGACTTCTGTGCCCCGATGTGGGTTCGCGGCGGTGTTCCGGCCCGTAATATGAAAGGGTTGGTTACTTTCGACCGTAAGATTAAGAAAGATTCTTATTTCTGGTATAAGGCGAACTGGAGCAAAGAACCTGTACTGTTCCTGACACAACGTCGTAACTGGGATCGTGAGAAAAAGGAAACATCCATCACTGTTTACTCCAATATCGGTACGCCGACAGTCTACCTGAACGGTAAGGAACTGAGCGGTATTCGTGAAGGTTATACGCGCGTACATTATATAATAGATAACGTGACACTCGATATGGGTAAGAATATCGTAAAGACAGTCGTAGTGAAAGACGGCAAGACCTACGAAGACGAAATCGAATGGATGTATAGCGGAGAAAAGAAACGCGATTCGGACCAGTCGGTCAACAAAGAAGAACATGCCGGATTCTGATCTTTAGTCGATATTAGAGAACGCAGATGACGCAGAAGATACAGAGTCTCGCAGATTTATATAATTATTTAGTCTGCGAGATTCTGCGTTTATCTGCGTCATCTGTGTTCCTTAATATTGTCTTTCTCACCACCCATTGTAATGTATCTGCTTCTTGTTGAATTTATCCTTCGGCTTCTCTATGCCTATGGGGTAGCCAATCGGAATAACCGTAAGAGGAATGACGTGGTCGGGCAGCTGCAGGGCATCTCGCACAACTTTCATCCGTTCGGGATAAGGATAGGAGGCCGTCCATACGGCTCCCAGTCCTAGCGATTCGGCTGCCAGCAGTACGTTTTGTGCAGCAGCGGAACAATCCAACTGCCAGGCATTGCCGGATTTGACGGTATCGCCACAAACGATAATCGCCTGTTTGGTCTCTTTCAACATACGGGCTAATGGTAATCCGTCTCCCATCGTATCCAGGATATCACGGTCTGTTACGATGATAAACTCCCAGGGACGGCGGTCTCTAGACGAAGGGGCGGCCATTCCTGCACGGACCAATGTTTCCAGCTTCTCTTTTTCAACCGGTTGCTGTGTATATTTACGTACGCTTTTGCGGTTGAAGATTGTTTCCAATGTCTGGTTTTCTTTCTGACTGTCTTTTGGTTCTGTATGGTTGTTGCAAGCAACCAGGACAGAGAATAATGCGATAAAAGAATATGTCCATTTCATACTGCAAACATACAAATTGAAACGGATAAAATCCGGAATTGCAATAAGATTATTTCTATCTTTGTGAAGTCACTTTAAAAATCAAAATCATGTCGATCAATTCAATAAACAGGCGTCGGGAAGACTTGATAAAGCAGATCAGTCAAATAGAAGACGAAGAATTGCTGATTTCTCTGGAAGATCAGATATTTGCTTACCAACAGCAAGGTGATCGGGAGCTATTGTCATCTCCGGAGAGTTTTCAGATTCGCTCCGCAGAACATTTTCGTAGCCTGATCGATCAGGTGCTGGATGATGATCGGAATGGGAGGATGATAGACGGGGATGAGTTTTTTGCGGAAATGGATAAGGAATTTGAACTTGACAAATGAAAAGATTAAAATTGATTGTGTCCCCTTTAGCAAAAGGACAAACCCGGGAAATGAAGGTCTTTTATAAGACGATGTATGGTTTGCCGGTTGCCCAGAAAGTTTATGCTTCTATCAAAGAGAATATGAAAACTTTAACTAGTTATCCTGGTTTAGGATATGTGGAACCGACATTGGTGGACTACCCTCAATGTTTTCGGACTTTTGTTCAGCATCCGAATCTAAAGATCGTTTACTGGATTGAGGACGGAACAGTGAAAATAGCCATGTTCTTCGATACTCGTCAGGAACCGGGAAAGCTACGTTATACAATAGAACATAGCTCCGACTGGGTATGTGAAGATATGGAACCTTACGGTTGAGACTGCTTCTGACATTCAAAGCAATAATAGATACTTCCTCCCATATAACTCTCTTTTCGTATATCTTCTCCGCAAACCGGGCAAGGCTTACCGGCGGTATCTTTGGACAGTATGGGGATATAGCGGCCTTTATTTCCGAGCAGGTCTGTTTCCGAGTTACGTCCGCCTGCCTGATAGATTTCCTGAAGTGTCGCTTTAGTGCAATGAAATAGCGTATCTTTCTGTTCTTCAGATAATATGTTGATACGAGTCTTAGGATGGATATGTGCTTTGAACAGGATGTCCTGTAAAACACCGTTACCTAATCCCGGTATCGTTTGCTCGGTCGCAAGGAAGGCTTTTGCCGTTTTCTTTTGTTTCTCCTCACTGTTTATCAGGCTCAGAAAATAGGTTTTGTCGAAAGCTTCCGAAAGCACCTGCGGCTTGGTACGTGCCCCTTCACGATAGGAACTGAAACCGCAATCGAAAGAACCGTCTGGAAAACACATGACTGCCCCGTACATCCGGACGGATCCCATGATACAACTTTCGTCTTCGAAAGCAATGAGCAACTGGTGTTTTTCCGGTATCTTTTCACCGGGAGCGTAGTATCGGATATTCATTCCGTCTCCGAATAATAAACGCACATCTTCTATCTCTATCTCGATCAGACCACCATAGGCATGGGCTTCCCCGATTATCTTACCGGTAAGCATCGCCGAATAATTGGCCGGATCTCCATAGAACCAGGCAAACTTATGAGGTGTATATCCTGCGCTGACAAATGTTATTCTTTTCCCTTTAATCGTTTGATTCATCTGCTCGGAGATGTACAAGGCTTCCGGTGCTTCTATCATTTTTAACAGGTTTATTCGTTACGTATGTTTTTACTTGGTAAACATACGAATATATCTCTGTTTAGAAAGCAACCGGATCGCTTTTTCTGAAGAAATAAATAAAATAATTAGTTTTTTCTTGTGATGTTACCGCTGGGTAACTTATGTTTGTGACCGAATGGTAACAACAGTAAGAATGATGGAAAAAGAAAGAATGAGTAAAAACAGAGAACTGACGGAGTTGGCTTTCCTGAAGGCGATAGATGACTTGATAGAGGAAGACGGTTTTGAAAACCTTGGAGTAAATGCCGTGGCAGCAAAAGCCGGATTGTCGAAGATGTTGATCTATCGTTATTTCGAATCGTTGGACGGACTGATCGTCGCCTATATTCAACGGAATGACTATTGGATCAACCTGGAGCCGGAATTGCCTGATGTTGCACATTTGGGAGACTTTGTCAAGAAGTTATTTCGTGATCAGATCACGATGTTGCGCGACAGTTACACCTTGAGACGGTTGTATCGCTGGGAACTTTCAGCGAAAAATAAAGTGATAAAAGAGTTACGCGAAAGGAGAGAAGCAAAAGGTATTTGGCTGATTGAAGCAGTCAGCCGATTAACGAACCGGCCAAAAGAGGATATAGCCGTTATGGCGACTGTCCTGACTTCTTCCATCACTTATCTTGTCCTGCTGGAAGAAAATTGTCCGGTTTTCAATGGCTTCAAACTGCAAAGTGAGACAGGCTGGGAACAACTGGAGAAAGGATTAGACCGATTGATCGATAACTGGATTAAAAATTATACAAATGAATAAGACAAGTATTTTTGCTGGAGCCTGCATGGTTTTGCTGGCTTGTTGTTCATGCAACAATGATTTGGTGGAGTATAAAAAGAATGACCTGAAAATTACGTTGGAGAAAGGCGAATCATGGTTGCATGACTTTCCCTTGTTCCTGGGAATAAACAAAAAGAATCCTCCCCAGATAGCTATATGGTTGGAAGACAGGGACGGCAACTATCTCTCTACAGTTTATGTGACCTATAAGATCGCAACCCAAAGCTGGCAAATGGCAGGTAAAAACAGGAGGAAGGAGTCTTTGCCGTACTGGTGTTACTCACGTGGAGTAAAATATGATGACGGACTGTATCTGCCGACCAAAAAAGAACCTTTTACGGATGGTTTGACTGGAGCGACCCCGCATGACGGTTTCGATGTGAAGATGCAGCCTGCGGAAGGATTGAAGCAGTTCAGAGTGAAAATAGAGATCAATCATTCCACTGATTTTAATGACAACTATCCAAAATCGGCTCAGGAGGGAGATAAGAATTATTCAGGCGGAAAGGAGGGGAGCGGACAACCTGCCGTTATCTATGCGGCGGATATCGACCTGTCGTCGGATGCTATATCGTATGTCGCTACGCTGGTCGGACATAGTTCGCCGGACGGAAGTGACGGACAGATATATCCGGATACCTCTTCCCTGACCTCCGCCTTACAGATTGTAAAACAGATCACAATAACGATCCAGCCATGAAACAATACCTGTTCGTATTTTTCTTTATTCTGAATGTATGGTCTGATAAGAAACTTTTGTTTGCTTTGGGATATGGGCTGCAGGATCTAAAACGTTTACGGGAATATTCAACCTCCCATTTTGTTTCTTCTTATGAAGAATCATTGAATTATCATTGTCTTTCAGTCAAACTGGGTGTCATTTTTTGAACTTTATTAAACTGATTTTACCTGTAAAGATTAAAAACTAATGTACCTTTGTTGTGTTATTACTAAAGAATAACGGAATAGATGTATGAGAAAAAGAAATAATTGGCAGGTAATCAAGGGCCAATCACTTACCGAACTAGATAAAAAGATTCTCTATCTCCAGAATAAAGGTCATTTGGTTCCTTCCCGGAAATTGATTAAAACAGAAGAGCAGATTGAAGGTATCCGCAAAAGCGGAGTTGTAAATTCAGGTATCCTCGATTTAGTGGGGAAGGAAATAAAAGCCGGTATGTCGACCGCTGAAATAGATAAACTGGTCTATGACTATACGATTTCCCACGGGGCTATCCCGGCTCCGTTGAATTTTGAAGGATTCCCGAAGAGTGTCTGTACTTCCATCAATGAGGTTGTTTGTCATGGTATTCCCAGTGAAAAAGAGAAATTAAGAGATGGTGATATCATCAATGTGGATGTTTCTACGATCCTGGACGGTTATTATTCGGATGCTTCCCGGATGTATATGATCGGCAAGGTTTCTCCAGAAAAAGAAAAATTGGTGCGTGTGGCAAAGGAATGCCTGGAAATAGGTATGGAAGCTGCTAAACCGTTCGGTTATGTGGGCGATATCGGTCATGCGATCCAGAAACATGCGGAGAAGAATGGTTTTTCGGTAGTCCGTGACTTATGCGGTCATGGAGTAGGCCTGGAATTTCATGAAGAGCCGGAAGTTACCCATTTCGGCCGTAAAGGAACCGGCATGTTACTGGTTCCGGGCATGGTTTTCACCATCGAGCCGATGATCAATATGGGAACATATCGTGTTTATATTGCAGAAGAAGATGGCTGGACTGTCATTACCGACGACGAACTTCCTTCCGCCCAATGGGAACATACTTTCGTGATGCGGGAAGACGGACTGGAGATATTATCCGATTAATTATATAGGTGAGTGTCAAAAGTCTGTCACATTTTGTTCAGTAATAGATTTTTGACATTCCCTGCTACGATTCTTTATACTATTATTTCTCCTGACAATTATTTTTGCATTTGTTAGGTTGCAGGTAATCCCACTCCTGAAGTTCCCCGTCAAGCAGGCGTAACCGATAAAGTCCATCCTGATAGTCTGAATATCCGAGTGTTTCCTGGTAACCATCGGACGTTTGTTTAACCTCAAGTCTTTTATAAGTATTCCCCATAATGGTTATAACTTCCTGTTTGGTCATTCCCAACTCCAGTTTTTGAATATTGTTATCCGCTGCCAATGCATTGGTAAGAGTTGCCCCGCAAGAAGTTAACAGGCAGATTGAAAGAATGGATATGAATGCGTATTTAATTATATTCATGATGTTATTTGTTGTCTCTTGATTTTTAACCAGTGATAAACTGTACGCAATATACAACTATTATTTGATATAAGAATATGATGTAGATGACGTATCGGGGTTTAGTCTAAAAAACAAAAAAGCGATACAATCTGTATCGCTTCTGCACGGAAGGAGAGGCTCGAACTCCCGACACCTGGTTTTGGAGACCAGTGCTCTACCGACTGAGCTACTTCCGTATTGCGGGTGCAAAGGTAGGGCTTTATTTTTAATATGCAAGAGTTTTTGGGAAAAACTACTTCTGTATTTTTTCTTACGCGATAAAAGTGAAGGAAAACGAAGCTGCCGTAATATCTTTTTTTTATCTTTGGAAGCATATAGAAAATGTAATTGAATCTATACTGTATAAAAACAATCAACAGAAAATGGAAAACGAATTAGAAATGAATTCGAATCTTTTAGTCGAATTCTTACAAAAACCTTCATCTGAGTTTACAAAAGCGGACATTATTTCTTTCATCCGCGAAAAAGGGATCAAGATGGTCAATTTTATGTATCCGGCAGGAGACGGGCGTCTGAAAACATTGAACTTTGTTATTAATAATGCGGCTTACCTAAATGCAATTCTTACCTGCGGTGAGCGTGTCGACGGTTCGAGCTTGTTCTCTTTTATTGAGGCCGGCAGTAGCGATTTATATGTTATTCCCCGTTTCCGGACAGCTTTCGTCGATCCTTTTGCCGAATTGCCGACGGTGACGATGCTTTGCTCTTTCTTTAACAAGGATGGCGAACCGTTGGAAAGCTCTCCCGAATATACTTTACATAAAGCCAGCAAGGCATTTACGGAAGTGACGGGCATGGAATTTCAGGCAATGGGCGAACTGGAATATTATGTGATTGCTGAGGAAGAAGATTTGTTTCCGGCAACCGACCAGCGGGGATATCATGAATCAGGCCCTTTCGCTAAATTCAATGAATTTCGCACACAATGTATGCAATATATAGCCCAGACTGGCGGACAGATCAAATACGGTCACTCTGAAGTCGGTAACTTTACATTGAACGGAAAGATATACGAACAGAACGAGATCGAGTTTCTGCCGACCAAGGTCGAAGATGCTGCCGACCAGCTGATGATCGCTAAATGGGTAATTCGTAACCTGGCTTACGATTATGGTCTGGATATCACCTTTGCCCCTAAGATCACGGTTGGAAAGGCAGGATCAGGATTGCATATCCATATGCGTATAATGAAAGACGGCAAGAATCAGATGTTGGCAGACGGTGTTTTGTCTGAAACAGCCCGTAAAGCAATTGCCGGTATGATGGAGCTGGCTCCGTCCATCACCGCGTTTGGTAATACGAATCCGACTTCTTATTTCCGTTTGGTACCTCACCAGGAAGCTCCGACAAATGTTTGCTGGGGTGACCGGAACCGTTCGGTGTTGGTTCGTGTACCTCTGGGATGGGCAGCGAAGAAGGATATGTGTGTGCTGGCTAACCCACTGGAGTCGGAAAGCCATTATGATACGACACAGAAGCAGACGGTCGAAATGCGTTCACCGGATGGTTCGGCCGATCTGTACCAGTTATTAGCCGGTTTGGCTGTGGCCTGCCGTCATGGATTTGAGATTGATAATGCGTTGGATATTGCGGAAAAGACGTATGTAAATGTAAATATCCACCAGGAGGAAAATAAGGACCGTTTACAGACATTGGATCAGCTTCCCGACAGTTGTGCTGCATCCGCTCAACGTTTGCAGAAGCAGCGTGCTGTCTATGAAAAATACAATGTGTTCAGTCCGAGCATGATCGATGGTATTATCAAAAAGCTGACTTCGTATAACGACTTTACCCTTCGTGATGATTTGAAAAATGATCCTGAAGGAATGCTCCGGTTGGTGAAGACTTATTTCCATTGCGGATAAGATAAAAGGCTGGGGGTGTTAAAGCATCCCCAGCCCTTCAAACATACCCCGGTAAACAGCAGCTTTCTCTTCCAACGGTTTGGGGTAAGCACGTGAAGAGGATGGCATCCGGTACAACCTGAATGTCCGGTCCAATAAGGTGAAAGTCGAGTAGCTGCCGACTTTAGGTTCTTCTGTCGGAGGCAGAACCGATAGGAGGGTATCCATTGCTTTCTGTCCTGTAACGACAATAGCTTTACATTCCGGTATTTGCGACAAAACCTCTTCCGGGTCGATAGGCTTGATCACTTGCAGGAAGTTATCGGAAGCATTATTCTTTAACCGGATAATTTCCATTGCCGTATCACCGATACCGATTCCTTTTTCCAGGCAAAACTTCTTCGCTTTTTCTTCACTGAACGCTTTCTTACTTTCCAGGAAATATTCCTTATTACTATAAAATAGCAATCCGAGAATACGCCACATGTCATTCTGGATATTCGGATAGTAGAAATTCATAGACCAACGTGGCATGGGAGGGGGGAAACTTCCCAGCATCAAAAGCTTGGTATGTTCAGGCAGGAAGAAACCTAACGGGTGTAATTCTGAAACCATATGCTATGACAGATAAGATGATTATTTTGCTTTTACAGAAATACCGATCATGACGGTCGTACCATCTATATTATTCCATACCGAATGGGGAATATGGCCATTTACGAGAAACGATTCGTTTGCATCTACGATCCTGATCTCGCCATCGAGTTCAACTCTGGCTTGCCCGCTGACCACAATGAACAGATGATTATGCTCGTGAGTATGTAAAGAAGTAGGTCCACCACCGCCTTTTTCCAAATAGGCAATAGAACCGTCGATAATTTCCCCGCAGTCTGCAAATAGCTTTTTTGCCAGGAAATGAATATGATCCGGAGGGGTGATGAACTCTTTCATATATTTTACTATTTAACGGATTCTTCCCATTCTGCAACTTTAAAACCGACCAGAACCTGGTTTTCGCTCACCAGCAAAGGGCGTTTGATCAGTTTTCCATCGGAAGCCAGCAATTCGATCTGCTCTTTTTCGCTCATGGACGGCAATTTGTCTTTCAACTGCATTGCTTTATAGACCAATCCACTCGTATTAAAGAAATTCTTCAATGGTAATTGGCTGCGTTCTATCCATTCAGTCAATTCTTCGACAGATGGATTCCGGTCGATGATATGACGGTCTTCGTAAGAAACCTTCCGTTCATCCAGCCATTTCTTTGCATTCCGACAGGTTCCGCATTTCGGATATTCTAAAAAAAGATATTTCATAACCTTAGGGATTTATTTGTCTTTCTTACGCTGGTTCTTAGCATCTTCTTTGGCTAACAGGACGACATTGTAAACAAAATCCGTCATCCATTCTTCCGAATAGCCTAATGTTTCTTTGTATTTACGGATGCTCCATGCCGTTTTCTGAACGCTGACTTCTTTCCATTCCGAACGGGTTACGATCTCATGGATTGTTTTTGCCGTTTGATTGTATAACAGCTTTTTTACTAGCATCGAGAAACGGAATTTCCATTGCATCAGGTTGTCCAGTAAAGAAAACAAATCGTTACAGAATCCCTGGAAAAGGAAAAAGTACGATTTGATATCGTTCTGCGACTTACAGTTCTTTTTTACCGACGCATCTATTTCTTTGAAAAAACTTTCTTTCATGCCGTAATCCTGCATCAGTATCTTGCGAACCCGTGACTTTTCTGCAATACCTGGTTTGTTATTTTGTGTCGGGATTTTCAGCATCCTTTTGAAAAGGGCCATATCCGATAGCATGTTGATATTGGTTATACCCAGTTGTACTGCCATTACGGCTTGATAATAAACGCGGATAAGCGATACGAATTCTTCCACGCTACCCTTTGACGATGCTTCGGTTTCCTCTTTTTCTTTCTTGAAAAGTTTAGAAATGATATTCATGTGTATTTGTTATATAATGATTACGGGGACAAATATACTAAAACTTGTCCCCGTTTCAGTTATTCTATTCAATTCTCTCGACTGTTACTTCCGGAAAATCTTCCATAAAGAGTAATAACTGGTTGTCGTCTGTACTTTTTTTGGCTTTAATGACCAATGTGACGATGAAAGTATCCACGTCTGAATGGCTGACTTTTTCCATTTGATAGGAGACAAGTAAATAGCCTTTATCATTCAGCACATGCGTTACTTTACTTATAATTTCTTTCTCATTGGTGGAGAAAATGATCATCGAGCTTTTCATCCCCAGGCTTTTAAAGATATAGCTCAGCAGTTCCAGCCCCATTAACGTCAGGATAGTTGCTGCAACTCCGATGCCATACATGCCGGCTCCAATCGCAAGTCCGATTCCGGCTGTTGCCCATATTCCGGCAGCAGTGGTCAGGCCGCGTACAAATTGTTTTTGGATGATAATTGTTCCGGCTCCGATAAAACCGATACCGCTTACTACCTGTGCCGCCACACGGCTCGGATCGAGCGATACACTGTTTTCCTGAATGATTTGTTGGAAGCCATATTGAGACACGATCATGATCAGGGCACTTCCCAGCGACACCAGAAAGTGCGTACGATAGCCGGCCTCTTTAGCCCTGTATTCCCGGTCAAGACCAACTACGGCTCCGAGAATACCAGCAATGAATAATCTCAGAATAAAATCCCATAACATATTAGTGTCTCCTTTTATTATAGTCCCAATAGAACTTTTTGTAAAATATAAACTCCGGCCCCCGATAAATATCCGAGGAATGCAAGTAACGAAATATTTTTGAGATACCAAATAAAATTAATACGTTCCAGTCCCATGACAACGACTCCGGCTGCCGATCCGATGATCAGCATACTTCCTCCGACACCGGCACAATAGGCCAGGAATTGCCAGAAAGTACCATCCATGACAAAGTGTGCCATATAGGTAGGATCTGCAGCTGTAGCGATCATGGCCTCGTTTGCTACCGGATACATTCCGATCGCTCCGGCTACCAGCGGAACGTTGTCTACGACTGCCGACAATGTACCGATGATCAGGTTTACGGCGTATACATTTCCTACGGTTTCATCCAGCCAAAATGCAAAATCAGTCAATACGCCGCTACAACGAAGGGCATCGACCGCCAAAAGGATTCCGAGGAAGAACAATAAGGTCGCCCCGTCTATCCGGCGGACTATTTTAGACAGACGTAACTTTATATCTTCATTTGCGATATTCCGTTTATACATTAATTCCGTATATACCCATAAAATGCCGACCCCCATCAGGATTCCCATGAATGGTGGTAAATGAGTGACTGTTTTAAATATAGGCACGAATATGAGACAGAATATACCCAGTATCAGTATGGATAATTTTTCTTTTGTCCTTAATTCTTTCAGTAATTCGTTATTCTCATTATCGACGAATGCATTGGGTGGAGTTACTTTCCCATGTAAAAAACGCATCATGATCAATACAGGTACCAATGCTGATACTATACTGGGTAAAATCAGATGGGGGATGGTTGAGGAAGAAGAAATATTCCCTCTTACCCAAAGCATGATCGTCGTTACGTCGCCGATGGGTGACCAGGCACCACCGCTGTTCGCTGCAATAATGATAACGCTTCCGAATACCCAGCGTTCTTTGTAGTTGCCAAGCAGTTTCCGCATCAGCATGACCATAACGATGGAAGTCGTCAGGTTATCGAGTATGGCAGACATAAAGAATGTGATACATGCGATCAATAGTAATAGTTTCTTTTTTTGATTGGTTTTGATACGGTTCGTAATAAACATAAAACCTCCGTGAGCGTCTATCAACTCGACAGTGATCATGGCTCCAATCAGGAATATCAAAGTTTCTGCAATTTCACCAATACTGTCGAGTACCTGATGTTCAACGACAAAGCGGGTACACTGTTCGACGAATGGAAGTTCTGCGATGGCCGGATAAGCATCTAAAAATTCTTTGAACTCTTCTGCAGAAGCGAGTGGGATTAAATCTGGCGCAGCAAATGTGTATAAAACCCAAAGTATAGTACCTGTTAATAAGGCTGTTCCGGCTTTGTTTACTTTTAATGGATGCTCTAAAGCAATACATAGGTATCCAATCAAAAAAACAAAAATCATTACTGTCAACATGGCAATTCTTCTTTTTCTTTTTAATTTTAGTTAACTGATGCAAATGTAGGAATAATATAGAACTAACACTCATTTTGGATGAATTGTTTTTATAGACCTGTGCTATTCGGCAATAGACAGTATTGAACAGGTGGAATATTCGAATGTTCACAAAAAAACAGGAAGAAAACAGTTTCGTTTTCCTCCTGTTTGATTGTGAGCGGTAAATGGGACTCGAACCCACGACCCTTAGCTTGGGAAGCTAATGCTCTACCAACTGAGCTACTACCGCGTTGAGCGCTACAAAAGTATTAAATCTTTTCTTTTTTTAGTAACTTTGGCGCTAAAATATTTTATCAGATATGAAGAAAGAAAAGCTTACGCTTATAAAAGTCGGAGGAAAAATCGTAGAGGAAGAAGAGACGTTGAAGAATCTGCTTCGCGATTTCTCTCAGATAGAGGGTTTTAAAGCTTTGGTGCATGGTGGAGGACGTTCTGCAACTAAGCTGGCTAGCCAGCTGGGCATCGAAAGTAAAATGGTGAATGGACGCAGGGTAACGGATGCTGAAACGCTGAAAGTCGTAACGATGGTATACGGCGGACTGGTGAATAAGAATATTGTTGCCGGTTTGCAGGCCTTAAATGTGAATGCACTGGGATTGACCGGAGCCGATATGAACCTGATGTGTTCGGATAAACGTCCGGTGGCCGAAGTCGATTATGGCTTCGTGGGAGATGTAAAAGAAGTGAATGCAGATTTGCTGGCCTCGCTTATTCATCAGGGGATTGTTCCGGTACTGGCACCTTTGACACATGACAAACAGGGACATATGCTGAATACAAATGCTGATACGATTGCCGGAGAGGCAGCCAAAGCCCTGGCAAAGCATTTTGATGTGACTTTGGTGTTTTGCTTTGAGAAAAAGGGAGTGCTGAGAGACGAGAATGATGACGAAAGTGTTATTCCCGAATTGGACCGTGCTGTTTTTAAACAATTGGTAGAAGAGGGCGTTATACAGGGAGGTATGATCCCGAAACTGGAAAACTCATTCCAGTCCATCGATGCCGGAGTGAAAGAGGTTATTATAACACAAGCTTCTGAAATCCATCAGGGAAAAGGAACAAAGGTTTATTGAAAATAAAAAGAGGAAAGTCAATCGAACTTTCCTCTTTCCTTTTTATTATAAGCTTCTTACTTTTACGTTACGGAACCAAATCAGGGAGTCTCCATGCTTGCCTTGCAATCCGATGTATCCTTTTGTCGGAAGTTCAGCAAAAGGCTTGGGTAACCAGCTGGGGATTTCGCTGCCATCCGGGTTTACTGTTCCGGAAGTCCATTTGCTCATGTCCATCTCCGTTACTTTCTTTCCGTTCAGAATCACACTGATGTGTTGTCCTGAACATCTGATACGCATATGATTCCATACTCCGGGCTTTTTTACCACTTTGTCCTGACTGGCACCTAAATGACCGTAAATAGCTCCGCATTTTTCATAAGGCTTTCCATTTCCCCATTTTTCACAGTGATCGTCTGCTATCTGTATTTCTACGGAATTGGGAATCCAGTTCTGGGTGTCGGTACAATAGATGACAACACCGCTGTTAGTTCCTACGTCAGTCTTGAAATCCAGATCCAGTTCGAAATTTTCATATTCGGTCTTTGTCCAGATAGATTCATCCTGAACGGCTGCAAGCACGCCGTCTGTCAAACTCCAGACTTCCGGATTGTAGCTGGCATCGGACAGGTTTTCACCAAATAACGGTTTCCATTTGTTGCCGGATATAGAAATACAAAGGATACTGATGATACCCAGAATGAGAATTGAGAAAAAAACTAGTCGTTTCATGTTATTGATTTTAATAAAAATAAATTAGGTGTTCAAAGATAGAGAATCTGTTTTAATCAGCGAGTAAAAAGGATGAAATATTACTCTTGCTTTTTGATTGATAGCAAACTGCGTGCTTTTGTATAAAAAATGATATTTTCTATTGCTTTTTTCCTTTGTTTTATTACTTTTGTTTCATAAAGACTAAGGTCTGATTACTGAATTAAACAGGATAAATAATGAATACGATAAATATGTATTGAATAGAATCGTTGAGTTGAGTAGGGAATTTACAGGCATTAAAATAACTAATTTGTAAGAATTTCATAGACATACCAGGCCTGTATATATAATAAGGGATTGCTCGGGATGAGTAATCCCTTTTCTAATGGCTCCTTTTGCACCGGTATGCTTAATTTTATAAATAAACTATTTACCTTTGGGGAGACAAATTAAGAACAATGGAAAATAATAAAGCGATAGCCTATATAAATAATATAGTGACCCGTTTGCCGGAACTGCGTTTTGCTGAACCTTTCAGCTGGACAATCAACGAAGGGGAACAGTGGGCGATAGTGGGACCTAACGGTTCGGGAAAAACTTTGATTGCCGATCTGATGCAGCGTAAGTTTGCATTGAAAGAGGGAGAGGTGATCTTTGGTTATGACGACAAAGTCAGTAACCTGATCAAAAGTATAGCATTCAAGGATATTTATTCATTAGCCGATTGCCGGAACACATATTATCAGCAACGTTGGCATTCCACGGAGACAGATGAGGTGCCGACGGTGGAGGAAATATTGAAAGATCATTCCAGAACGGATGATTTGCAAAAGATACTTTCTTTTTTCGGCATCGCAGATTTATTGCCTAAGAAACTTATTTTTCTTTCCAGCGGGGAGCTGCGCAAATTCCTTATTGTCCGTTCTTTGTTGAGCCATCCGCGCATCTTGATATTGGATAATCCTTTTATCGGTCTCGATGCCGCTTCGCGCGATGTTTTGGTAAGTCTGTTGCAGCAAATGGCGAAACTGGAGAATGTACAGGTTATTCTGTTGTTGTCGAATCCGGGTGATATTCCGGAAATGATTACTCATGTTCTTCCTGTACATAACCGGAAACCTTATGAACCGTGTACACGTGCGGAATTTATGGCGGATAAGGAGTTGCAGGCACATTTGTTTCCCTGTCATCCGGAGGATTTGTCATTACCTCTGTCAGACAAAGAACCATCCGTACATGAAATTACATTCCGTATGGAACATGTTTCTATAAAATACGGCAGTCGTACGATCCTGAAAGAACTGGACTGGGAAGTGAAAAACGGGGAAAAGTGGGCTTTATTCGGTCCTAACGGAGCCGGAAAATCTACTTTGTTGAGTCTGATTTATGCCGATAATCCGCAATCTTACGCAAATAGTTTATTTTTGTTTGACCGGAAGCGGGGATCGGGTGAAAGTATCTGGGATATAAAGAAAAGGATAGGGTATGTTTCTCCGGAGATGCATCTGTTTTATATGGAGAATGTGCCGACTCTGAATATTGTAGGTTCCGGTTTTTTTGATTCTATCGGGCTGTATCGTAAATGTACGGAAGAACAGCAGGCTGTTGCTTTGGCATGGATGCGTGTCTTTGGTATTGAAGAGTTGAAAGACCGTTCATTTCTGACATTGTCTTCCGGCGAGCAGCGGCTGGCTTTGCTGGCACGGGCTTTTGTGAAAGATCCGGATCTGATCATTCTGGACGAGCCGTTGCATGGCCTCGATATCAGTAATAAGCGGAAAGCAGCACATGTGATCGAGCAGTTTTGTGCGCGTCCGGGAAAGACACTGATTTACGTAACCCACTATCCGCATGAATTACCTTCGTGTGTCGACAGGCGTTTCGAACTGATTAAACATACTTAAAAATCATAATACCATGAGATTGAAAGTCACAGCTTTCTGGTTGGTTGTATTGGCTGCTTTGTTCGTCTTTTTACAGGAATATAGTCGATTCCATTTCTTTTTTATTGAGCAAAGCCAGTTGTTTCAGTTTACCGGTGAATATATCTCCGGCAAATTGTCTATGCCAGGCGGATTTGCGTTAACCTTATCTGAATTTTTAGTGCAGTTCTTTCGGTATCCGTATGCCGGGGCAGGGATTACGGCTGTATTGCTACTGTTCGCAGGGATTGGAATGAGAGGAATCGTCCGCCGGATCGTACCGGGTACAGGGTTGTTCCTGCTTTATCTGATACCAGTTATTTTGCTTATGTTCCTTCATTTTGATTTCAATTATCTGGTTTTCGGAACGATTGCGTTCAATCTGATGCTTCTGGCTCTGTATTTGTGCTTGCGTATATCGGATGATAAATGGCGGATGATAGCAGAGATCGTTGTGACACCGTTGCTTTATGGGCTGGCGGGAGCGGTGGCATGTTTGTTTGCCCTGTCTGTTTTGATTTATGAGTTCCTGAATAAAACTCCGAAGTTTTACTGGGTTTTATTAGCTGTTCTGTTGGGGAGCTTATGTGGAATTTGCAGTGTTTATTTTGCCTTGTTGGGAGAGTACCGTTTTGCCTTTTTACCGGATGCATATTATCATACGGCATTGGAGCCTAAATCTGTCATCTATTATTCATGGATTTCATTCCCTCTCATTCTGATTGTAGCTTTTCTGCTGAGGAAAAGGAAGAAAGAGATCGGTAAAAAAACAAGAATCGCAGGAGTTGTTTTACAACTGGCTCTTTTATTTGCGTTCTGTTGGTGGGGTATTCCAAAGTACGGAGATAGAAAGTCAGCCAAGGTGAAAGAACTGGATTATTATGCAAGAACGGAGCAATGGGATAAGATCCTGGATGCCAGTAAAGGTACGTTGACTAATTATTTGAATATGTGCTATCTGAATCTGGCTTTGGCACAGAGAGGAGAATTGGCAGATCAGATGTTCAATTTCGATCAGAGAGGTCCGCAGGGATTGATGGTCGGTTGGAATAAAACTGAACAGATATCTTCTTTATTGAGTGATATTGCTTTTGCGATGGGCAATTCGGCAATGGCGCAGGAAATGGCTTTTGAGGCTTATGCGACCGCCATAGGAGAGGGGAATCCGAGAATGCTGAAAAGGCTTGTCCAGACAAATATTATTTACGGAGAATATCAGGTAGCGGAAAAGTATCTGAATATATTGGGGAATACGGTTTATTATAAGAATTGGGCAGATGAACACCGGAAGTTTTTATATAACGATGCTGCGGTAGAGCAGGATTCGGCATTAGGATCAAGGCGTAAATGCCTGCCAAAGGAAAATTATCTTTCCGAAATAAACTATATGGAAAAAGATTTGTGCATGGTTGCAGAGGCTAATCCGAAAAATAAAGCGGCTATCCAGTATCTGGGGGCTTTGTATTTGCTGGCGAAGAATATGGATGGCTTCAAAAAGATGGTGGAGACTTATTATGGTACGGAGGTCCTTCCTTCATTGCCGAAATCTTTTCAGGAAGCTGTGATCACTTTGTCGGAGGCTGAACCGGATTATTGGAAACGTTTCGATATTTCTCCGTCTGTGGTGCAGCGTTTTGCCGAATACAAGAAACAGGTATTAGGAAACCGGAATAATAAAAATGCGTTGCCCGGATTGATGAGACGGGCTTATGGAGATACGTACTGGTTTTATTTTATGTTTAAATAAAAGAGATGGAATATGAATGGAAATTATAAATATATAGCTTTGCTGACCCTGTTTTTTTCATGTTCGGATTCGGTTCAGGTGAGTGAAACATTGGATAGAAAGCCAGCTATTGTTCCGGATTATGCGGATATAACAATTCCGGCAAATATCGCTCCTTTGAATTTCTCCCTGAAGGATTCTGTCGAAGATGCACAGGTCGTTTTGTCGTACGCCGGTCAGCAGGTGGAAGTGAGGGCAAAGGATAACCAATTTGTTTTCCCGATCTCTAAATGGAAGAAACTTTTATCGTCTGCAACAGGAAATACGGTAGAGGTGGTTGTCCGTGTGAAAGAGAAGGGAAAGTGGCTGGAATATGCTCCTGTCAAATGGAGTGTGGCGGCAGAACCGATCGATCCTTATATTGCTTACCGTCTGATCGCTCCGGGATATACTCTATGGAATAAAATGGGACTTTACCAGCGCAATTTGGAAAACTATACAGAAACTCCGATCATCGAGAATAAGATGAGTGGCAGGAATTGTGTGAATTGCCATTCGTTCTGTATGCAAAATCCCGATAAGATGTTATTCCACATGCGAGAAACCTATCCGGGAACAATCCTGGTCGATGGTGATAAGATCGAGAAACTGAATACAAAAACGGAACAAACGATTTCATCTTTGGTATATCCTTCCTGGCATCCTTCCGGAAAGTATGTCGCATTTTCTGTGAATAATACAAAACAGGGATTCCATGCAAATGACAGGAACCGTATAGAGGTGTTTGATGAGGCTTCAGACGTGGTTGTATATGACATGGTGAAACATGAAGTTGTCACAACAGCCAGGCTGTTTTCAAAAGATGCTTTTGAAACTTTTCCCACGTTTTCTCCGGACGGGAAAACACTTTATTTCTGCACGGCTGTTCCCCGTCCTATTCCGGAAGAATATTCCGAAATTAAATATAGCTTGTGTTCTATCGGTTTTGATCCGGATACCCGAAGCTTCGGTTCGGTAGTGGATACTTTATATAACGCTTCTGTTTCAGAACAAAGTGCATCTTTCCCCCGTGTGTCTCCGGATGGAAAACACTTGATGTATACGCTGTCCGGTTATGGTAATTTTTCTATTTGGCATAAAGATGCCGATCTGTATATGGCTGATTTGTCAACCGGCGAAAGCACACCTTTGGATATATTGAATAGCGATGATGTGGAAAGCTATCATTCCTGGAGCAGTAACAGTCGTTGGGTCATCTTCAGCAGTCGTCGGATAGACGGGTTGTATACGCGTCTGTATATCGCTTATATCGATGAGAACGGACAAGCATGCAAACCATTTCTGTTGCCTCAGAAAGATACCGGATTTTATGACCGTTTTATGATGTCCTATAATATCCCGGAATTTATTACCGGAAAGGTGAAAGTAGGAGGGAGAGTCCTCGGGCTAAAAGCAAAAGAAGATAAAGGTATCGATGTGAAGTTTGTGAAATAAATAAAAAAGTTACTTGATAGAAATAAAAAAGAAAGACCGGTAAAGTTCAACAGCAACTTTACCGGTCTTCTTTTTTATTTGAAATGAGTATTTCGTTTATCGGCTTCCTCCGGCCCACCAAACATTTTCAGAAAATACATACTGACCATTGCCATAAGCATTTTTAACATTAGGATTGGTTGTAACGTCATCGCTGCCGTAAGGCGTGCGTAGCGGAAATTTACCCGGATTCTCGAAGTCATAGATGTCATGACCTTCTGATTTCAAACGACGTACATCGTTATAGCATTCGGTTGATTCACCGTTCGCTCCCCAAAATGCCAGATACTTCTGGATCATTGTTTCTTTTAGCGGATCTGCATTGAACAAAGGAACAACTTCTGTCTCAAAATATTCTTCAGCCTCTGCTATTGTTACAGCTTCTGTTGAGTTACCTTTAACCGGAACAGAGGTGTTTTCCAAAGCTGCATCAACGCTAACTTCCATATTCATCAAACCGGCAACAATAGCTTCTTTCAATGTTGCTTTTGCTTCTTCCAAACGATTTAATCTTACTAAAGCTTCAGCTTCCAGGAATTTAACTTCATGGTAACTCATGAACATAGTAGGCGCAGTTGCAGCAAACAAGAAAATAGATGTGTTATAAACTTCCTGTACCTGTTGAGGCTTGCCGTTGGGAGCCATCATGGATAAGAAGTTCTCTTCCTTTCCTGTTAATTGTTTGCTGTAAAAACCTTCGGCACCCAGACTTTCATCGGCACCGATAGCATCAGCAAAAGCACGATGTAAGCGTGGATCATTACGAACGATCAGTTTTTTTGTCAGACTGGCACTGGCTGCAGTATATTCGCGGCTATAGAAAAAATCAAACAAAGGGTTTAAATTAGCAACACCGTCATACACATTGAAAGCTGCTTGATCACCAGCATTCTGTGCAGCTTTTTTGCAGCATTCTAAAACTGTATTTAATGCAGCGGTTTTATCTTCCGTCACATTTAATGTATGCATTGTATAACGTGCTTTTAGTCCGTAAGCTAACTTTAACCATTTGTTGGCATCTCCTTTGAACAGAATATCCTGAGCTCCGGGTTTACCTGTTGCATGTGTATCTCCTTTAGGAAGGTCTTCAATAGCGGCATCCAGGTAGGCAATGATAGCAGTGTAAATATCTTTCTGTTTGTCCATCTCCGGTGTCATGAACTGAGGTTTACCATTGTCTAATTGAGGCAATGCTGCCTGGCTGAAAGGTGCATCTCCAAAAGCATCAGCTATCAGACCTGCATTTACAGCAGCCAAAACTTCACCCATACCTTTTGTTGTATAGTTACCGGGTTGACTTCCTTCTTCCGAGCATTTGTCGATAATAATACGTGCATTTTTCAATGAACTATAAACTCCTCCCCAAATATTGTTGAAGGTGGCAGATGAATAAACCTCAGAAACACGGGTTTCAGCATTGTATAACTGATTGAAAATACCAACTTCATTTTCTACATAAGAAGAAAAGTAGTGGTTGAAATCGCCACCGATATTACTGAATGCTGTAGAAGTGATTACATCTGTCAGAATGAATTTAGCATCGACACTGTGCGGATTGTCTATATCCTGGTTGATCTTGTCCATTTTGTCTTCAGAGCAAGAGAACAAAACTCCGGCTACTAAAGCTACAGACAGATATGTTTTAATTTTATTATATCTAACTTTCATATTATTTTTGTTTAAAATTTGAATGTTAAACCGAAACCGTAACTAGAACTTCCCGGCATAGAGAAACGTTCGAATGCACCAGCCATGTTGTTGTTTCCTAAAGTCGCTTCCGGATCAAGACCTGGTAATTGAGACCAAAGAAGAATATTACGTGCAAATACACTAGCAGTAATATTTAAATATGATTTTTCAAAGACAGGGTAGCTTAAAGATATTTCACGCAGTTTGATGAATGAATTATCGTAAACACTGGCTTCATCGATAGCATTCATTGCGTTGAAGTAGTCGTAGGCATTTTCTCCTTTGATCTTGATATCATTCGGAGAATAAGAACCGTCAGCATTTTGTTTAACCGCTGATTTTTCAAATAAGAATTCGGACATTTTGCGATAATCGGCAGAACGTTGAGTTACACCATAATAGTCAAGAACACCCATTGTTCCGCTATAGATCTGTCCTCCTTGTTTCCAATCAAGAACTGCTGATAAACGGAACTTATACAGTTCGAATGTTGTATTGAATCCTAAACGGAAGTCTGGAGAAACTTTACCGATAACCTGAGGTTCACCTGCTTGAGGCAAACCATTTTCATCGACAATGATCTGTCCTGCATCATTACGCAAATAACCGGAACCGTAAATAACCGGGAATTTATCACCGATACCTGCACGTACCTGAGGTGTTACGAAACCTCCCAACATAATGCTATTTACGCCTTCTGCCAGTTCATCCACATAATTGTCGATTTTAGAGAAGTTAAATCCGAAGTCCCAGTAAATATTCTTTTTCTCGATCGGTTTAACTGTTAAAGTGATCTCATGAGAATTAGTGTGAATAGCCCCGCCATTTGTTACCATAGAACTATAACCGGTAGAAGTTGACAATGGAACTTCAAAGATTTGATCTTTTACGTTTTGGCGAGAGTAGGTATAATTTACAGAAACCAAACCGTTCAGGAAAGTCAAATCTAAACCTAGTTCATAAGATTTGGTGTTCTGCGGCTTTAAATTCGGGTCATATATTTTGTAATAAGGGATATACGCGGTTGTAGAACCGAACGGATATTGAATAGGAGTACCTGCTGAGAAACCACCACCATATCCTGGTGTATAATATAAATTATCTACATAATCTCCGGCCATACCAACTTCTGCATAAGAACCACGTATTTTACCAAATGTAAGAATATTATTGTCTTTCAAAGCGGGTAGTTCTGTAAAGATCCATCCCAAAGAGACAGAAGGATAAGTAAATGAACGACTACCACGCGGCATGGAAGATACGATGTCATTACGAACAGTTGCGTTTAGGTACAGCATGTTTTTCCAAGATAAAGCCAAATTTCCGAAATTACCTACTGTACGCTTTTTAGTTGTACTTTGATTGGCTTGGAAAGTTGTAGCATTACCGATATGATTCCAGCCCGGAAAGTTAAAGTTGTATCCTTCACCGGTTGTAATTCTTGTAGATTTATTTACAAATTCATTGCCATATAATACATTTAAATCCAATTCCGGAGTAATTTTCCAGTCGTAATTCAATGTGAACAAAGAGTTCATTTCATTGATATGATAACTGTCCTGACGAGAGTAACCACTTGAATAACTTTTATCGCCATATCCGTAATTATCGGAATAAATGGTACTGTAAGCATCTGCTCCTAACTGGTATTTTGCTGTCAGAATATGATTTTCGCCAAATTGGGTCTTATACTGTGTATAGGCATTACCGAAAAAGCGTTGTGAGCGTTCTACGAAAGAGTTATTTTCGCTAGCCCAGTAAGCATTATTGAATGTAGTAGGACGGTAGTTGTTTTGTGTATAAGGGTCGCCGTCTACGTGCGAAGGAATGCCGTTAAAGTCATAGCTGGAGGGTGAACCATAAATAGTTGCGACAACACCTTCATTACCTGCACTCTGTTTTCTGATCTTTGATGTTACAAAGTTTCCGCTGAAACCTGTTGTCCAATGCTCGCTTAAATTGGCTGTAGCATTCAATTTTGCATTGTAACGGTCCATACCTGTATTAGGAATAATACCTTCGGTAGTATTATTACCTAATGAGAATGAATAATTACCTTTATCAAACGCCTGTGCAACATTGACGTTATTGCTCCAGGATACTCCTGTGTTGAAGAAATTCTTGGCGTTGTCGTAAGCACGCGGTGTAGCCCAAGGATCTAATCCGGCTGCTGCACGCTGAGACACATAATACATTCCTTCATGTTTACCATACTGCTGTGTATAAGTATTATCCGTATTACCTCCATAATTGGGGTCATTTGCTAGGTCGGATATTTTCGGTCCCCACGCTAATGAAGATGTAGGAGAGAATGTACCGCTACCTTGTGCAAATTCTTTCTGGAATTCAGGAAGAGTTGATACTTTGTCGAATGCCAGATTAGAAGTGAATGTGATAGAAGGCTTACCTTTTCTTGCATTTTTTCCACTCTTAGTTGTAATAACAATTACGCCGTTAGAAGCACGCATACCATAAAGGGCAGAAGCGGCTTGGCCTTTTAGGATATTGATACTTTCAATATCGTTAGGGTCCAGGTCGACAGCACGGTTAGCAAAGTCTGCTCCAGCAACACTACCAGTATTTCTTTTGTCTGTGTCAATATCTGCAGCAGATGCAATGGGCATACCATCAATTACATACAGCGGAGTATTGTCACCCGTAAAAGAACGGACACCACGAATCGTGATTTGAGAGGAGGCTCCTGGCATACCTGATGAAGGAGTAATATCTACACCCGAAACTTTTCCTTGTAATGCAGAAGAGATGCTAGTGCTGGCTGCACGTGTTAAATCATCTCCTTTTACATCCTGAACAGCATAACCTAATGCTTTCTTTTCTTTAGAAATCCCCATTGCTGTAACAACAACTTCTTCAATATTCTGTGTATCAGAGTTTAACAGAATATTTATCACAGGCTTAACAGAGACTTCCTGGCTTTTCATACCTACGTACGAAATTACCAGAGTCTTTGCAGAACTACGCGCATTACTAAATCACTGATTAATAGAATGTTATATGCTTGTATGTTGTTTGTTTACTAATATGGAAAATACATTTGTTAGAGATTTATTATTAAATCGGAAGTGTATTTTAATATTGATTATCAACAAGTTTTTACACTGTTTAAATTAGATATAATAAATCGGGTAGAATTTGATATTAAAATATAAACACTCAAATTCTACCCGATATACAAGGTTTTCTAACTGCTTAACAAAGTGGGAAAGTTATTTGAATTCCATCAAAAATTTGCGGATCGGAATCTGTTTTATTCCTTCATATGAAATCCCCTCTATTTCATCCATTGTAATAACCATCTTAGGATAATTGTCCTTTATTGCTAAGAGGTTTCCAAATTCACGCTCATAAGTTTTGGGATCCATTACAGAATAGGCTACTTGTATATATATTTTTTCTCCATCTTTCACACCAACGAAGTCTATTTCTTTATCTCCATCCCTTCCTACCGATAAAGTGTAGCCGTTGACAAGAAGATGATGGCATACAATATTCTCTAATACTTGTGCTATATCGTTTGCTCTGAAAGGACGGATCGCATGTCGAATCCCCAAATCTTCAAAATAATATTTTTCTCCGATTTGAAACTGACGTTTTCCCTGGATATCTGACGGACGTAACCTTTTTACAAAGTAAGCATTATTCAGATAATTCAAGTATTCTAATATGGTTTTAGGAGGCAAATCGACACGTTGAGATTTAAGGTATTCACTTATTTTATTGGCTGAAAACAAATTACCAATCGTATCAGCCAAATATATTGTTAAATCCTGTAACTGTCTGACATTCCTTATATTATATCTATTTACTACATCCTTAAGTATAATTGTGTCATAAATACTTCGTAAATAATCCGAAACCAGTAATTCATTAAAAGGTAGATTTATTAAATATGGTAAACCTCCAAACTTATAAAACTTAGTGAAAGAATCGGAACTATCTTCCAACTTATGAAACAGTAAGAACTCTTTATAAGTCAAACTATATATTTTAAATTCGATGTACCGACCGCTTAAATAGGTTGCCAATTCACTTGAAAGCATATTAGCATTACTTCCAGTACAATATATATCATAACTTCCTTCTGCAAAGAAATGTCGCAATGCTTTCTCAAAACTCGCAATATCCTGTACCTCATCAATAAACAAAAAACATTTATTGTTCGGATCATTACGTTTCTGTGTTACATAATTTATCAGATCTGCATAGTCTTTTAAGCTGTCGAATTCAAACAATTCTTTATTAATATAGATTATATCCGAAAGCGGGTATGAGATGCGTATATAATCCATTAATTGGAAAAGAAGAAAACTTTTTCCAACACGGCGTTGACCGGTCAGAACTTTTATCATCTGTGTATTGACAAATGGTTTGATACGATCAAGATATAAATCTCTATTATAGAACTCCGGAGTTTTCATTTTTTATTACTTATAAGTAAAACTAAAAGCAAATATAGCACTTTTATTTCTTATAAGAAATAGATACTACTTGTAATTAAAGTTATTTGGTGTTACCTGATATCCTTCACTGAGTAGGGGGAACATGTTTGGGCGAACAAAAAAAAGAAGGCATCCCGGAGGACACCTTCTTTTCTATAATATTGCAAATTCTAATTAGTCAACTACTCCATCAGTCAGACCTGCACCTTCACCACTCTGTGGTAATGTACCTTCATTATTATTGTCTGATTCCGAAATACCGTTGTTGGCATTAATTTCATTACGCGGGATACGCATCAGCAACCAACCGTTGTTGGCAGCCAAATTAAATTTGAATCCATCCGGGAAGTTACTCTCGACACGATTGTTGAAACGAACAACATTTTTCTGAAGACGTAGGATATCAAATAAAGCAAATCCTTCTCCCCACAATTCAACACGGCGCTGCATCCATACTTCATCCTGGAATCCTGTAGCAGAAGTAGCTTTGCTTGTATAAGACGGATCACGATAATTCTTTACGAAATCTTCCAGGATACGTTTTCCACCACCGAGATCTCCGCTCATAGCTTTAGCTTCAGCCTGGATCAAGATCATTTCTTCTGCACGCATCATACACCAGTCACCGGCATTGATGTTATTCCCCAAAATACCCTGATAAGCACCAAACTTAACGTTTGTATAAGGAAGATATGCCATTTTTACATCAGGAACTACCAACGGTCCGATAGGTTGTCCATCGTAGCCTCTCCAAGATACATTTTTCAGGTTCGGAGAATCCAGTTTTTCATCTACCCACCATCCTTTTCTTACATCCGTATCCGGTATCTTCGTATAAAGCAGCGTATTGATCATTTTATAACATCCAACACCACAAGAATATGAATCACCAGAGAAAGAAGAAATCACAGAAGGCCATGAAGGATAAGCATCCGGCATATTGGTCGGAGTCAGAATCAACGCCCACATCCAGTTATGGTCATTAGAATCAACGAAACCCGGTTTGCTTACTTCGTCACGGCTATAAGGAGTATATCCGCCTAATGCATTTGTTGCATCTTCATAAGCAGCAGCCCAGTTTTGCATAACCAGATTTGCACGAGCGCGAAGTCCATAAGCCACATTCTGATCGATCTCGTTTTTAGACTTTCTGTTGTATCCTTCCAACAAAGGAATTGCAGTATTCAGGTCGTCCATGATCAAGTCATATACTTCTTGAACAGATGCACGCGGATTATTCAACAGATCACCTTCTACCTTATCTGTCACAATCGGAACAGCCGGCTTACTTTCATTTCCTTTATAAGTGAACTGATACTGCTGAACCAGTGTCAGATAATCGAATGCACGGGTTGCGATAGCTTGTGCCTTATAGTAATTAAGTGTTTTATCCGTATTATCTTCCGGGATAGTGGCGATAATATCGTTTGCCATTTTAATCTGGTTGTAAATCATAGCCCAACGCATATTCGGATTTGCATAATTATATATTCTATCCGCATATTCACTGGCAACGGAGAACCAGTTATATCCACTGGCATCACTCACCATGTCCGCTCCATTCAAATCCAGCGACAAACAAGCTGCCGGATAACCGAAGTCGTCATCACGTGGATTATCTTCACCATACACACAATACTGTTTACCGATTGAAAAGTACATACCGCTCAAATCGGCTGCTACACGTTCGGGAATTGCTTCCGCTATTTCCTGTTTCTGGTCAGAAGTAGAATTTCCGCCTTCGGGTTGTGTATCTAGATCTGTACAAGAGGCAGTTGCCAAAACCAGTCCCGGAATTAATATCCATGATTTATTTATAAATTTCATAATCTTCATCTTTTTTGTTTACAATAAATTAGAATGTAACACTGATACCTCCTGACAAACTACGGAGTGCAGAATATTTTGCACCTACGGCATCATCATTACCGAAGTATGCAACACCTAAGTTCTGGCGAGCATCAAGACCTTTTCTGGAAGCGATAAGTGCCACGTTATCTCCAGAGAAGAAGATACGCAAGTTATTTACCATAAATTTAGTTGTCCATTTTTTCGGGAATGTATATCCTACCATCACGCTATTCAAGCTCAAATAGTTAGAGCTCTGAAGGAATCGTGAAGACAAATCCTGATTTCTCTTATCTGCACTGCTGATACGAGGGATATTGCTGCCTTTATTGGTTTCACTCCATGCATTCAAAATATCTTTGTGCCAGTTAGTACCTGCTGTATTTGCCTCACCACTGTGCATCAACTGTTGGTAAGAATAGTCGTACACTTTACCACCCAATTGATAAGACAATCCTACAGAAACGTCAAATCCGCGATATTGAACAGAAGTACCGAAACCTCCGTATATCTTAGGCAAAGTAGAACCTAAATCTGATTGCTTGGCTGCACTGAAATCATCAGTAGTAGTCATGTCTCCATTATCCGGATCTACATAATATAAAGCCTTGCCTGTTTCAGGATCAACGCCTGCATCTTTAACCAAATATGCGTTATACAAAGAACCTCCGACATTACGGATAGTTACAGAACTCTTGATACCGCCATTATTCTTTGCTGTCTCTGCCAGATCAAGAATCTTGTTCTTATAATGAGTCATGTTCAGATTGAATGACCATGTCAAATCTTTCGTTCTGATAATATCAGCATTCAAATCTAATTCAACACCTGCATTTCTCATAGAACCAACATTCATCGGGATCGTTGAATAACCTAATGAAATAGGCACCGGCTGGTTGTAAAGCAAATCGACTGTCTTACGGCTGAAATATTCGAAACTACCGCTTAATCTTTCTTTGAACAAGGTAAATTCAAGACCGGCATTAAAACTATATGAAGTTTCCCAGGTTATATCCTTATTACCTTTGTAAGTAAATGATGTTGCAAAATCACCAGCACTGTTAGATACAGTATACTGATCCAAATAAGCATAATAGTTAGGAGTAATACCATCTGTAAGCAACAAGTTGTCATTACCTTGTACACCATAACTGGCTTTTATCTTCAACAAGTCGATCCATGTAGCATCCAGATTCTTGAAGAACTCTTCCTTGTTCATCAACCACGCAGCACCAACACTACCGAAGTTACCCCAACGGTGATCCGGGTGGAAACGTGAAGAAGCATCGCGACGATAAGAAGCAGAAGCAAAATACTTTCCATCATAGTCATACTGAACACGAGCCAGAATACCGAGTGTAGAATAAGTATCCGTAGAGGAACTTACAGTCGGAGGTGTTTGGATAGCATTGCTAAGTTCACCAATGAACGGGTTATAAAGTTTTTTGTTTGAACCTTCCATTTTCTGGATTTTCAGATTATAAGATTCATAACCTACCAATGCGTCGATATTATGTGAACCGAAACTTTGCTTATAAGTAAGCAAATATTGCTGGTTCAAACCGATATTTCTTTCATTCTTAACGTTTACATAACCTTCAGAACCAACAGCTCCGCCATAAAAAGGATTGTTCAGGATAGAACTTCTTTGGTTACTTGAGTTTACACCGACATTTGCTGTAAACTGCAAGCCTTTATACAAATCAACGATTGCGTAAAATTTAGTATTCAATACATCTGTATATGCATGGAATTTATCCAGTTCCAAAGTTACGCCCGGATTAGCCATAGGCATGAAAGGACGAACCTGACCTGTAGAGTTACCAAAGTCATAAACAGTATAACCGCGATTATCCACCTTTATGCTACCGTCATTATTTCTTACATAGATCGGATAAACCGGAGCAATCAGGTCGGTAATATAGAAAAGGTTACCAGATGAACCCCATTTGTCCTGAGCATCCGGAGCCTTACTGTCATAATATGTATAAGCCATATTTGCACCAATCTTCAACCAGCTCTTTGCCTGGTAGTCTACTTTTGAACGCCCTGTATAACGAGTAAAACCTGAGCCGGAAATAATACCTGCATCATCCAAATAACCTAAAGAGAAATAATAATTGATCTTTTCAGAAGCACCTGATACTGTTGCGTTATATTCCTGACGTAAATTTCCTTTATTAAAAGTATTATCATACCAGTCATCCGGTGTATAATAATAAGAACCATCACTGTAACCTAATGTTGCATTAGGATTGATACGACCGTCTGTACCGATAAAATCTTCTCCGTTAGGAGTAGTATAAACCTGATATCCTACTCCACCATTGTCTGAAGAGAAAATATTATTCAATGCATAAGCACGAGCATCCGCAGCACTTCCTCCGGCATAAGCTTTGCTGTTATACAGAGCCTTGTATGCTGTTTCATAATACATGGCAGGGTCTTTCATTACATTATATTGAGGTACGGCACGTGAATTGCTACCCCATTTTGCATCGACAGTTACTACTGCTTCTCTAGCAGTACCTTTTTTAGTTGTAATCAATACAACACCATTTGCACCACGTGCTCCGTAGATTGCACTGGCAGAAGCATCTTTCAGTACACTCATCGATTCGATATCGTTCGGGTTGATCGCTGCAATATCACCATCATAAGGAACGCCGTCAACTACGTATAAAGGAGAACTGCTAGAACTCATAGAACCAATACCACGGATACGGATAGTAGCAGCTTTTCCCGGTTGTCCGTTTGCACTCACACCCTGTACACCGGCTACCTGACCAGCCAAAGCATTTGTAACGTTTGCAACTTGGCGTTCTGCAATCTTTTCTGCTTTCATTGTAGATGCAGATCCTGTGAACGCTGATTTCTTTGCCGTACCGTAAGCTACGACCATTACTTCTTCCAAAGCCTGTGAACTAGACTCCATTAGTACCCGCAGTTTAGGCTTAATTGCCAATTCTTGGGTTTCCATACCCACGTACGAAATTACCAGAGTCTTTGCAGAACTACGTTTATCTGTAATATATTGATAATCAATGTATTATAATTTGCGCGTAAATCTCTGTCAATCCAATAAATACCCCTATCCAAACAGCTTAAACTAATGGATTATTTTTTAGATCTATTGAAATCTAACTTATGATAATTTATACTGAAAAAAGAAAGTAGAATTTGAGTAGCTAATTTGCATACTCAAATTCTACCTAAAAGGAGGTGTTTACCGTAGTGAACCTGTATAAATATTTTTTATCCAATATTCAAAAACAGGATCCTGAAGTTCGGTTATATTTCCGGGTAGAATGTCTATTAAATCTTTTTCCAAAGTCGCCTTTCTTAGATTTTTTATATTTGCAGAAGTTCCCAGTTTATATTTTGTAAGAACATCTTTCGACGAGAAATTTGTGACACCATCTGCCACCGCCAATAAAAAATTAATTTGTTTGGATGTTAATGTGTCTATTATATTGGCAAACAGAAGACTTAACTGACCTGTCAGACTTAAGAATGCTTCATCGAGAATACTGTCGGTACACTTTTTTTCTGTACGTAACCAAACTTGTTGGCTTAACTGCTGAACATAATATGGATGATCCTTTACCCTGGCTGCTATTTGATTACATAATTCTTTTGAAATTTCTTTTCCGGTATCGGAAAAGCGACTGGAAATAAATGAAATCCAATCTTCCCTTCCTATCTTGTGAAGAAATAAAATGTCCCCGAATTTATAGAATGGCATGCTATAGTCATTAAAAATATCCAGTAACATATGCCGTTTACTCCCGTAAAGACAATAACAGACAGAAGTTTGTTTCTGCCAATGAGCGCGCAGTTTACGTTGGAAAGCCAAAGAATCTTCGTATTCATTGATATTTTGGAATTCATCGATACAGACAATGATTTTTTTCCCGGTATCATTCGCTATGACTTGCGGTAAATCCAATATTTCATCATATCCCATCTTATTATCCTTAAAACTTATTCCGAATGAAAACTCATAGGTTTGACTACTGTCTGATACTGAAATAAGCGGAGCCATTTTTCCTAAATATTTTTTTACACCGGATACAAATTCTTCCCAGGCAGAGGTTGAAACTTTTAGCAATGCATTGGCAAAAGCAACATAAAATTCTTCTTCTGTCCGGCAGTTAAATATGTCTACCTGACAAATAATAAAATCCCTACTTGAACTTTGAAGTATTTGTGCCGTCTTACTTACCAAAGAAGTTTTCCCCCAACGGCGTGGAGAAATAATGACGGTATTAACCAAGCCATTGAAATTTTGGGTAAGCAACTTAACCTCTTGTACCCTGTCTGTAAAATTATCTTTATCGGCTATGCGGCCATACACAAAAGGAGTATTCATAACTTTTATCTATTTTTCGATTGAAACAAAGGTAATTAAAACAGATGTAACCAACAAATTTGAAATCAATTGATTTCAAATTTGTTGGTTACATCTGTTTTTTTACGTTAAAATATTTACCCGGACACTTTTTTTCTAATTATCAATTTGTCACTACCTTACCGGGTAAATCGGATTAATATACCAGGTAAATGAAAATACCTTGGCGACTAATATTTTTTAACATATCTATTTAATGCATAAAGACTCGAAAATATATCTTCTTGTCAATATGAGGTTTATTCCCAACCCGCATTTTGCTGTTTTGCCAATGTCGGATTTCTTAAGATATCATTCAACGGAATAGGCCAAATAAAACGTTTGTCTGTATAAGGAATAAATTTCTTACTGGAACTATACCATTCAGATTTAACTTCTCCGTTTACAACGAATGCACCTACGCCCTTGCTGTTGTTGTATTCAATTTTAGCCGGGATACCACCGGAAGGGAATAGATCGTCATTTGCAAGACGATGAATATCTTCCCAACGACGGCCTTCACCGTGAAATTCAATACGACGTTCCCAAAGAATAGCTTCTAACAGCGCTTTGGTATCAGCGAAATCTGAAGCCTTGTAACTTTCCTGTGCCGGATTTGCCAGTGATCTGTTACGCACTTCATTCAATTTTTCAAGAGCCAATGTCTTATTGTTACTACGTGCTGCTGCTTCTGCTTCATTCAGAAGAACTTCCGAGTAACGAAGAATCGGAGCCCATGCGTCCTGAGAAGTAGGATCCTGATATTTATCACAGTAATAATATTTGTCGGATTCACGGTATAGTAGCAAGTTACGCCGCTTGTCGTCTTTTGTCCAGTATTTGGAGTTATAAACGGTAGGAGATGAAGTTATAATGGCACGTCCTCCGTTACGACCCGACATCATCTGACCTAAAGAACCATTGACGTCCGGATTATCTTCCGTAGTATGTTCAATCGAGAAAACAGATTCTTTGTTATCAGCACTTGAAGTAAACGGAGTAACCGGATCTGCTTCCAATTGGAAACGTCCGCCATCCAGTTTTTCAGCTTCTTCGATAACTTTAGCCCAATTCCGCATATGCAAGTAAACACGGGTCTTTAAAGCAATAGCAGCCCCTTTAGATGCGCGGGATATCTTGCCTGCAGTGACAACCTCCGGCAATAATTGTTCTGCATCATCCAGATCTTTAATGATTTGTGCATATGTTTCAGCAACAGTTGAACGACCGATCAGCAAAGCCTCCTGAATGGCTTCCGGTGTATTGATTGCCGTAATATAAAGCGGCATACCATAATTATTATTACCATCCACATTGTAAGGGAGTGCATAATGAACCATCAAATTATGATATGTTAAAGCACGTAAAAACAGGCATTCGCCTTTATATTGATTAGCTGTCGCTTCATCGAGTATGCCATTGCTACCGGCATATTCCTGACCTGCATAAACTGTATTGTAACGGTTTATGGCCTCAAAAGAAGTCTCCCACATAGCGACATTATTTGCCGTAGACAAATTGTAGGTCGCAGAATAGGTGTAATCGTAAAATACGGCTGTCAAGTTCATATCTTCGCCTCTCATTTCACCTTGTTGTATGCTGGCAGCCCCGAATGGATAACCACGTTGCCAGCCATTGTCTGAGTTGATATACATGCCGCACTGGGCTGCATCATAAGCACCGATCATAGATAACTCACATCGTGCCGGAGTACCGTAAGCTGTCAAATCGGAGAATTTATCGACCGGAGATAGATCCACCACATCGCTTTCACAAGCAGTGAATAAGGGTAGCGAAATTAAGGCTGCGCCCAATGCTACAACTGATATATTTTTATATAGTTTTCTATTTAGCATAATTGTAATTTTTCTACTGTTTTATAATCTTAGAATGTAACATTTGCTCCAAAAGTAAACGAACGCTGCTGAGGCATACCATTCCAGTCTACGCCCAGACGAGTGTTAGTTTCCGGGTCCAAACCTGAGTACCCGGTGATAGTGAACAAATTCTGAGCCTGTGCATACACACGTACCTTTGTTATATTTATTGCCGATAAAACAGATTTCGGCAAAGTATATCCCAAAGCCAGGTTAGACAGTTTCAGGTAATTTCCTTTTTCAACGAAGTGAGAGTCAGTGAAACCGTCATTAAACAAGACAGACTGGTCATTATAACCGATTCTTGGAGTCATACCATCACCCGTTTGTGTAGGAGATACCCATCTGCCTAAAATTTCCTTACCGTTATTAGCAAATTCCATATTCATCAAAGCGCTCTGGCGAGAGGCATTCATGATTTTATTACCGCCTGAGAAACGAAGGAATACATTCAAATCAAAATCTTTATAGGTTATTGTATTGTTCCATCCACCATACCAGGTAGGCATAGATGAACCTAATATTTTACGGTCGCTGGATCCTAAAGAGGATGGTTTGGATACGTCTTTAGCATTGGACGGATCATATTCAACATAGTCATACGAGCCGAATGTATCGAACTGAACCAGGCTGCCATCAGCTTTTCTCCAGATAGGGTTACCATTTACCATATTGACACCGTAATAGTCGTATCCGTATAGTGAACGATAAGACTCACCTTCGCGAATAATTGTATAATTGTCAATGATATCAGTTCCACCATACAATGACTTAACTGTATTCTTTACAGTAGAGAAGTTCAATTCTGAACGCCAGTTCCAATCTTTCGTTGAGATAACTGTTCCACTTACGGTCAGCTCAAATCCGGAGTTCTTAATTTTACCAATGTTATCGTAATATGAATTGTAAGGAATACCCATTGTCGGAGGAGTCGGAACTTCCAATACAAGGTCTTTTGAATTTTTCTGCCAATAAGCCAGCTCAAATGTCAGACGGTTGTTGAAGAAAGAACCATCCAGGCCTAAATCGAAAGTTTCGGTCGTTTCCCATTTCAGGTTGTTATTACCCATGCGGTTCCAGGCAACACCGGATTGCGAGCCGTACAGTTTCGCTCCATAAGTTCCCAAATACGGGAAGTTATTACCCAAATCTGAATTACCTAATGTAGCGTAGCTGGCACGAATACGCAAATCGTTGAACCATTCGTTCACCTGAGAATCTTTCCAGAAGTTCTCACGGGATAAACGCCATGCAACAGAAGCTCCCCAAAACGTACCCCAGCGAGTATCTTTCGGCAAACTGGACAATCCATCGTAACGGATAGATGCACCTGCATAATATTTACTATCATAATTGTAGTTCGCACGGAACATATAAGAAGCAAGCCCGTTAAATGTTTTGTATCCGCCGATATCTTTTATTCCAAAAGTATTGGAGATAATATGGTCTGTAAAGAACCTGTCGGACAACTGCTGAACGGCAGCATCTGTATATTCATACTCACTGTGAGTGTATTCCTGAACAGCTGTTGCACTTAAATTATGCACATCGTTAAATGAACGGTTAAAATTCAGGATATTTTGCCAGTTCCAGTTTTCGTAAGTTGTATTTACTTCTTCAAGCAAACCTTTACGTCCATAACCGTCACCTGATTCAGAATCCCAATACATGAAGTCTTTTACATTAGAGATATCGAGACCTCCCTGAGTTTTCAGTGTAAGTCCGTCTATAATAGTGATCTCAGCCCAACCACCACCGATGGTACGTGTATTGGTAGAGCGGTTCACATTATTATCCAATGCCCAAACGATGTTTTGAATACCATTGTCGATATAAGAAAGATTGTTTCCGCGTCCCAATGTTTTACGGCTTTCTTTATCAATATTGTAACCTGTTACATCATTAGGATCGAAAACGGCCACATTCGGAAGCATACGAACTCCGGCAAAACCTACACCACCCAGTGAGTTTTCCGAATTTGATATACCATTCAATTTGGTCCGGCTCATTTGGCCATTCAAACCAATACGTAACCATTTTGTTGCCTGCTGGGTCAAATCGGCTTTCAAAGTCAGACGATTCATATCATTTGAACGAACAATACCTTCCTGCTCTGTAAACCCGAAAGATACATAATACTGACTTTTGTCTGTACCACCGCTGGCAGCAACGTTGTGATTATGCTGGAAACCGGTCTGGAAGATATAATCGTTCCATTTTGTATCAGGATCTGAAGCATTATAAACCGCTTGTCCTTTCTCATCCCAGTTCTCTAATTTTTCATTAGCGATCATGACAAAATCTTTTGCACCCAAAAGATCATGTAATTTAGCTGCACTGGCTGCACTTACATATCCGTCATAAGTAACTTTAGCACGTCCTTTTGTTCCCTTTTTCGTAGTGATCAAAACAACGCCATTCGCTGCACGTGAACCATAAATGGCCGTAGCAGCACCGTCTTTTAATATTTCAACTGATTCAATATCATTCGGGTTTATATCCGACATGGCATTGAATGAAGCATACAACTGTCCCAGACCGGTTTTACCATCTCCATTGTCTCCGGTAGCGATAGGCATACCGTCTACAATAAACAGTGGTTGTGAGCTGGAGCTGATGGTACTCATACCGCGAACCTTAAACTGAGGTCCAGCACCGAGTACTCCGCTAGGGGTTGTAACTTGTACCCCGGCAGCACGTCCTGCCAGCTGGGTATCAAATGAGGATGCTACCAGGTTGCTAAGCGCTTCGCCTCCAACTTTGGCGATAGAGCTTGTAACATCTTTCTTGCGTTGAGTTCCATAGCCTACAACGACAACCTCATCGAGGTTCTGTGTATCTGATTTCAACTTGATATAAACCCTGGAAGACACCGCCAGCTCTTGAGTTTCCATACCTACGTAAGAAACGACCAGCGTCTTTGCAGAACTATGTTTTTTATTCACTTATCACCCATCATTCATGATGAGCAGACTCAGGGGAGTACATTACTATATAGATATGGGTAACTTTTATGCACTTTTTATCTTATTAATTTAGAAATAGAAATATTCTTGATTACGACTTTTTTTAGAGTAAAAAAATAAAAGATCAAGATGCTTTATACGAAAAATGAGTATTGAAAAAGATCCATGCGGCGTTACGTTTCAACAGTGCGTACTGTATTTCTGCATAAATTTAGGGCAAAAAAAGCTTTGTCTTTTCTACCAAAATGGACCCAACACCTTTTTAGAGCATGATTTACTTACCTAGAAGAATAAACAAGGTCCGGTTAAAAATAAGAAAATTTAAACTATCAGCCCTGTTAATTTATGAAATAGGAAGATGAATAATTATCAGAAAACAGCCATTTGAAGGACTATTTAGTTAATTAACAGTCTGTTTTTTGTAAATTCCTGTTACATTTGTAGTGTTATAATAAATTTATTATTACATTTGCAGCTTCTCAGATATGTTTTAGAATAGGTTTTAGGCGAATTATACATAATATAGTACAAATTAGTTATCTATAAGTTAAATAAAAAAGTGTGTCTATGAAGAAGTTGACTTATCTTCTATTTTGCCTGTTTTTAGGCATTGGATTGGCTAATGCTCAGACGACCAAAGTAACAGGTACTGTTATTTCGGCGGATGACAATGAGCCAATTATTGGTGCATCGATTGTCGTAAAGGGTACGATGGTCGGTACAGTGACTGATTTTGATGGTGCGTTCTCTTTGGATGTACCAAGTTCTGCAAAGACTTTGGTAATTTCGTACGTAGGTATGAAAAGCCAGGAAGTAGCTGTAAAACCAGTATTAAATGTAATGTTGGAAGGTGATAATCAAGTGCTTGATGAAGTTATGGTTGTTGCGTATGGTACTGCAAAGAAATCTGCATTTACCGGATCGGCTGCAACGATTAAAACCGAAAAGATTGCAGCACGTCAGGCAGCCAACCTGACAGGTGCTTTGGCTGGTCAGGTTGCCGGTGTACAAACAACCAACAATAACGGACAGCCAGGTAAAGATGCTGAAGTACGTATCCGTGGCATCGGTTCTATTTCTGCCAGCAATAAGCCATTGTATGTAGTGGACGGTGTTCCTTACGATGGCGAAATTTCAGCAATCAGCACTTCTGATATTGAATCGATGACAGTGTTGAAAGATGCAGCATCGAATGCTTTGTATGGTGCTCGTGGTGCTAATGGTGTAATCTTAATCACTACTAAAAAAGGTAAGTCCGGTGATGCTCGCGTGACATTTGATGCTAAATGGGGTGTTAACAAACGCGGTATTCCTTCATACGAAGCTGTAACAGATCCGGGTAAGTTCTATGAATTGGCTTATGCGGCTATTTATAATGGAGACTTGGAAGGATATGCGGCGGCGGGTGATCTAGCTAATGCAAATCTTTATGCAAATAACGCTATGCTTTCCAGCAGTTATTTAGGATATCAAGTATTTACTTTACCGAATGGTGAACGGCTGATCGGCATGGATGGTAGATTGAATCCGAATGCAAAATTAGGATACAGTGATGGTACATATTATTATAAACCTGACAACTGGAGCGATGAATTGTTCGAAAACAATACCCGTCAAGAATATAACTTGAGTGTCAGCGGAGCTACTGAAAAAATGAACTATTATATGTCTGCAGGTTATTTGGATGATAAGGGTATTGTTCCGAACTCAGGTTTTCAACGTTATACAGCTCGTTTGAAAGCGGAATATCAAGTGAAATCTTGGTTGAGAATGGGTGGTAATGTCTCATTTACTCATTATGACAGCCGTGAACAGGATACAGAAGGTGGTACTTCCAATGGTAATGCTTTCTATGCTGCTAATATAATGGGGGCTATTTATCCGATGTATATCCGTGATGCAGAAGGAAATATCATGACTGACAATCGTGGTTACAAGCGCTATGATTACGGATCTGATACAAACTTCAGCCGTGAAAACGTAGTTCCGAATGCGAATCCGCTGGCTAGCTATATGTTGGATAAGAGAAACTATTCTGGTGATGTAGTAAGCGGTAAATGGTTTGCTGATATTGATATTTGGGGTGGCATTAAAGCTAAAATCAATATCGGTGTTGATGCAAATAACGTACGTATGAGAGATTTAATAAATCCATTTTACGGACAGTATTCAGAAACAAGTGGTGTTGGTGGTATTATCAATACTGAAGCTACTCGCTCATTCAGTACAAACCAGCAGTATTTGTTGACTTACAATAAGACATTCAATGATGTTCACAATTTGGATGTTTTGGCAGGTCACGAAAACTATAATTATAAGTATTCTTATCTGTATGGTAGTCGTGAGAAGTTGTATAACCCGAATGTTCCTGAACTGAACAATGGTATCCTGAACCAGAACAATGCATCTTACACAAACAATTATGCTACAGAAGGTTGGTTGTTCCGTGTACAATATGATTATGATGGCAAATATTTCGGTTCTGCTTCTTTCCGTCGTGATGCTTCTTCTGCTTTCCATCCGGATAACCGTTGGGGTAATTTCTGGTCAATCGGTGCTGGCTGGTTGATGAACAAGGAAGCTTTCTTAGCTGATCAGAATTGGATCGATATGTTGAAGTTCAAAATTAGCTATGGTTTACAGGGTAATGATAATCTGATGTTTCAAGGTGGTTTATACCGTAACTACTATCCTTATATGGATCAGCTAACCTTATCTAATAGTAATGGCGATTTTGCAACCTCTTTGTATTATAAAGGTAATCCGGACATCACTTGGGAAACATCACACAGTTTCAATACCGGATTTGACTTTAATTTCTGGGGTGGAAAGTTAAGTGGTACTGCTGAATACTTCTCACGTAAGACAACTGATATGCTTTACTTTAAGCCGGTTTCTCCGTCTATGGGATATTCCCGTTATCCGGAAAATGTAGGTTCAATGGTAAACCGTGGTGTTGAAGTAGATTTGAACTCTGCTATCATTGATACAAAGAATTTTAGCTGGAATATCAATTTGAACTTGACGCATTTTAAGAATAAAGTGTTGGAATTAGCCCCTGAATTGAATGGACAGTTGATTGATGGTTCTCGTATTTATCGTGAAGATGAATCTATGTATCAACTTTATTTGCCTAAATATGCGGGAGTTAATCCGGAAACAGGTGAAAGCCAGTGGGCATTATTGGAACCGGATAAAGATGGTAATACAGTTACTACTGAATATTCTGTAGCTTCTAATAATCGTTTTGCTACAGGTGATATTTTGCCGAAAGTATATGGCGGTTTTGGAACTAGCTTCACTGCTTACGGATTCGATTTCTCTATTGCATTTGCTTATCAGTTAGGCGGACGTGTTTTGGATTATACCTATCAAGGTTTGATGAGTGTTGATGCTCAGGGATCTGCTTGGCATAAAGATATGTTGAATGCCTGGACTCCGGAAAATAAAAATACAGATGTTCCCCGTATGAATGTACAAGATCAGTATGCTAACAGATTGACGGACCGTTTCCTGACAAGTTCCGATTATTTGAGTTTACAGAATATCACATTCGGTTATACATTGCCGAAATCATTGACACGGAAGTTCCAGGTTGAGGGTATTCGTTTGTATTTCGTAGCAGATAATGTTGCATTACTCACAGCGCGTAAAGGGCTTGATCCACGTCAGGGTTATGTGTCTTCTGATAATGTTTATTCACCGATCCGCACTATCTCAGGCGGTATCTCTTTGAATTTCTAATCCGTAAATGTATTTAGAGAATATGAAAATGACAAATAAATATTTAATGTTCGCAGGTGTTGCTTTAGCACTGGCTTCCTGTGATTTGGATAAATTGCCGGAAGGTCAATATGTAGGTGGCGAACAAAACGAGGATATTATCGAACAGCGTCCGAATATGGTGATAGCTGGTGTGAATGCAATGTCAGCCCAGTTGAATGTATTCGGCACTATTTCCGATGATGCAAATACATATCACAATGATTATGGTATAGCAGCCGTTTTCCAGTTTTATGATCAAAGTTGTCAAGATATGCCTTGTACGACTTCTGGTTATAACTGGTTTAATCGTTCTCAGAATTATTCAGATCGTCTTTATGATAGTTCTGAAGGCGAATTGATTTGGAAGACATATTATAACCATCTGAAAGCAGCAAATGATGTTATTGCATTGACAGAGGGGACTGATGATCCCACTATGTTGGTTTATCGTGGTCAGGCTTTAGCTGCCCGTGCTTTCGATTATCTGAATTTAGCTCAGACTTATCAATTTACATATGTTGGTCATGAAAATGATCTTTGTGTTCCGATCATTACAGAAGGAATGACAGAAGAAGAAATGCAGACGAATCCGCGTGCTACAGTTGCTCAGGTTTATGAATTGATTATGTCTGATTTGAATCAAGCTGTTGAATTATTGGCAGGTAATGATAACGGTACAAATAAGGACAAGATTGACGAAGCTGTTGCTTATGGTCTGCGTGCTCGTGCCAATCTGTTAATGCAGAAGTGGGCAGATGCTGCTAAGGATGCAGAAAAGGCTTTGGCTGGTGGAACTCCGTATTCTTTGGCTGAAGTGTCAAAACCGGCTTTCAATTCAGCTTCTGCTGATTCCTGGTTGTGGGGTGTGATGATTACTCCGGATAATGATGTTGTAACGACCGGTATCATCAACTGGCCGTCGCACTTGTGTTCATTGACTGGTAACGGATATACAACTTTGACAGGTGCATGGCGTTATGTAAGTTCTGCATTATATAATCAGATTCCGGATACAGACATCCGTAAACAATGGTTTATTTCTCCGGATACAACCTCTACTTTGGTTGATAATGCTTCAGTTGGAGGTGAATCTGTGATTGATTATTTTGGTTTGACACCTTATGCTAATGTGAAATTTGGTGCTTATCAGGATGTAATGGGTAATACGACCAACTCTCAGGACTGGCCTTTAATGCGTGTGGAGGAAATGTACTATATCAAAGCGGAAGGTGAAGCAATGTCCGGAAACGTATCTGCAGCAAAACGTACATTGGAAGATTTCGTAAAAACGTATCGTAATCCGTCATACAGTTGTACGGCTTCTTCTGCTCAGGATTTGCAGGATGAAATTTGGTTGCAACGTCGTATGGAATTTTGGGGTGAAGGTTTTTCTTTGTTCGATGTTTTACGCCTAAAAAAACCTATCGTACGTAAGAATACGAATTATGCTGCTATTGTTCAGTATAATATAGAACCGGAGTCTCAGATTTTGATTTATCGTATTCCGCAATGTGAAATGGAAACCAATAAAGGTATTGCAGATAAAGACAACAATCCTGCAGCGCCTCAACCTACTGTATAAGGTAGTTTTGATATATTGATAAAAATGTTGTAGATGCTTTGAATGATTATACAAACAAAGCATTTACAACATTTTTTTTGGGTAGAAGAACATCTGTTTTTTTCTTGCTTTAATCCCCGGATATATAATAATCTGATACTATTTCTCTTATGAATAATCAAAAAGAGTTACATTCCAATGATTTTTCTTTCTAACATTAGAAAATAATAATAATCTTGTTTTGTTTTTAGAACCGAGTGGGCAAAAAAGGCTTTTTTGTATCCATTTTGGAAAGCTACTTCTTGTTTTTTGTTTTTTATGATTAGTAAGTCTCTTTTATCTTTGTACACTCATAGTAGAAATGAGTTTTCCGGATCATTTGTTTTTTAAGGCAAGGGTAAGACGTGATATCGTCTTTTCGGAACTCCGGTAAATATGTAATAACAAATTTTTAATTTGTCTTAGACATAAGAAAGAACTAATTATTGTTCCTTCGTGTTTCATTCAGAAAATAATTATATATCATGGAAAAAGTAATTTATAACTTGGTGTTCAACCGTAAAAAACAGTTGAACTCAGAGGGTAAAGCTTTGATTCAGGTAGAAGCCTACCTGAACAAGCAGAAAAAGTATTTTTCGACAAAGGTTTATGTCAAGCCTTTTCAGTGGGATGCAAAGAGAAAAGCAGTGAAGAATCATCCTAATATGGAGTCTTTAAATCAGTATCTGACTAATTTCATTGCAGAATTGGAACAGGTGGAGCTTGAAGTTGCTCATAGTGGTAAAGAGTTTTCTTTGAGTGATCTGAAAGAGAAACCTGATGCTGGTCAGACTTCTTTTTCTTTGTTTATGAAAAATGAGATCACTCAGAGTAATCTGAAACAGTCAACGCTGAAGAATCATTTTTCGACATTACAGGTGTTGTCTTCGTTTCAAGCGGATGTGAGTTTCAATGATCTGAGCTTTAATTTTCTTTGCGATTTCGAGCATTATATGCTGGTAAATAAATATCATCGGAATACGATTGCTAAACATATGAAGCATTTGAAGCGCTACATAAACCTGGCTATCAATAAGGATCTGTTTGATTTGCACCGTTATCCTTTCCGCAAATATAAAATAAAGTATATGGAAAGCAAACGAACTCATCTTACACCGGAAGAATTGGAGCAGTTGGAAAGTTTAAATCTGAAAGGTCGCCGGACGCTGCAACGGACACTGGATATGTTCTTGTTCAGTTGCTATACTGGGCTTCGTTTTTCGGATATCGTAAGTATCACGAAGGATAATTTTCTCTTTATCGAAGATAAAGTCTGGTTGATCTATTCATCTGTTAAAACAGATGTCCATGTTCGTCTGCCTTTGTTCTTATTGTTTGATGGGAAATCTCTTCCTATCTACGAGCGTTATAAGAATAATCCGTGGACCTTGTTCGATATGCCAGTCTCTTCCAATTCGAACGTGAACAAGCAATTGCGCCGGATTTGTAAGATGGCGAATGTAGATAAGAAAGTCTCATTCCATACGGCCCGGCATACGAACGCTACATTATTATTATATAACGGTGCAAATATTACGACTGTACAGAAGCTTTTAGGACACAAAAGTGTGCGTACAACAGAGATATACAGTAATATTATGGACATGACTGTGGTTCGTGACTTATCGAGTCTGTCAAGTGTTAAATGATATTGGATAATGGCATTAGGGAACGTGGAAGAAATGATGGAGGGATTTCTGTGTTCTCTAATGTTTGTTGACAAAATGCTAGTATTGTATATGTTTGACTTTGGTATTAGGGTTAATCAGTTGACTTTTTGTTATAAAAATCTGTTCTCAAACATTTGTTTACGGATTAATTTTTACGCTGGTTATGCTTTGAAAAGTAAATAAAATATCCGACTTTTGTCTGCATGATGAATCAACCTTTAGCAGAGAGATTACGTCCGAAAACACTGGATGATTATATCGGACAGAAGCACCTTGTAGGGCAAGGAGCCGTGTTGAGGAAAATGATAGATGCTGGCCGGGTCCCATCTTTTATTTTGTGGGGACCACCGGGAGTAGGTAAGACCACACTGGCACAGATCATTTCCAATAAACTGGAGGCACCTTTTTATACATTGAGTGCTATCAGTTCGGGTGTGAAGGATGTACGTGATGTGATTGAAAAAGCAAAGAGCAATCGTTTTTTCAATACGGTATCGCCTATTTTATTTATTGATGAAATACATCGTTTCAGTAAATCCCAGCAGGATTCTTTGTTGAATGCTGTAGAAACGGGAGTGGTTACGCTGATCGGGGCTACAACGGAAAATCCTTCTTTTGAAGTGATCCGTCCGCTATTATCCAGGTGTCAGGTTTATGTATTGAAATCGTTGGATAAAAGTGATTTGCTTACCTTATTGAATCATGCGGTCAAAGAGGATATCGTATTAAAAGAGAAAGATATTGTCCTGACAGAGACAGATGCTATGCTTCGTTATTCGGGTGGAGATGCACGGAAATTACTGAATATACTGGAACTGGTCATATCGGCAGAAGAAACGGATAAGATCGAGATAACGGATCAGAAAGTAGTAGACCGTTTGCAGGAAAATCCAGCAGCATATGATAAAGGCGGAGAGATGCATTATGATATTATTTCAGCTTTTATCAAATCGATCAGGGGAAGTGACCCTGATGGAGCTATTTATTGGTTGGCACGTATGGTGGCAGGAGGGGAGGATCCGGAGTTTATTGCCCGGAGGCTGGTAATCTCTGCATCGGAGGATATAGGATTGGCTAACCCCAATGCGTTATTGCTGGCGAATGCCTGTTTTGATGCTTTGAAGAAGATCGGTTGGCCGGAAGGGCGTATCATCCTGGCCGAAACGACAATTTATCTGGCCAGTAGCCCTAAAAGTAATTCTGCCTATATGGCAATCAATGACGCATTGGCTTTGGTAGAGCGTACTGGTAATCTTCCGGTTCCGCTTCATTTGCGGAATGCTCCGACGGCTTTGATGAAGGAGTTGGAGTATGGGAAAGAATATAAATATGCACATGATTATAAGAACAACTTTGTTGAACAGGAATATTTGCCCAAGGAAGTATTGAATCAACGCTTTTGGAAAGGGCAGAATAATCCGGCTGAACAGAAACTGATTGAACAGATGAAAAAATTGTGGGGAGATCGGTTTTAGTAATTGACAATTGATAATTGAAAGCAGAAAATTGACTGTGTAAAAGACGGTGAAAATGATGAATATGTGCCTTTTTGCTAATAATTTTCGGGTTTTGATTTTCAAATTTCAATTTAATTCGTACATTAGCCGCCTGTTTTCGAAAAACACGTTACTTAAATAATATATAACATTAAAAAGAAATAGATATGAAGAAGCACAATTTTTCTGCAGGACCTTCCATTCTGAGCGAATACACGATTAAGAATGCAGCAGCAGCTGTTGAGAATTTCGCAGGTACAGGGTTATCAATTCTTGAAGTATCTCACAGAGGTAAAGAATTTGTTGCAGTAAACGACGAGGCCAGAGCTTTGATCAAAGAGTTACTGGATGTGCCGGCTGGTTACGAAGTTGTATTTCTGGGTGGTGGTGCCAGCATGCAGTTTTGTATGGTTCCTTTTAACTTGTTGAACAAAAAAGCTTCTTATCTGGATACGGGGACATGGGCCTCTAATGCGATCAAGGAAGCTAAATTATTCGGAGAAGTGGATGTTGTAGCATCTTCAAAGGAAGCTAACTACACCTATATCCCTAAAGGCTATAAAGTCGCAGAAGATTCGGACTATTTCCACTTTACATCTAACAATACGATCTATGGTACGGAAATGCGTTATGATCCTGATATGAATGTACGTTTGGTATCCGACATGTCTTCTGATATTTTCTCTCGTCCGATCGATATCTCCAAATATGATATAATTTATGCCGGTGCACAGAAAAATCTGGCTCCTGCAGGTGTCACTTTGGCCATTGTACGTACGGATGCTTTGGGGCATGTAGATCGTGCAATTCCTACCATGTTGAATTACAACACTCATATCAAAAAAGATTCTATGTTCAACACTCCTCCTGTATTTCCGATCTTTGCTGCATTGCAGACATTGAAGTGGTATAAGGAATTGGGTGGTGTTGCTGTTATTGAAAAGATGAATCTTGAAAAAGCAGCAATTCTGTATGATGAAATCGATCGGAATAAATTATTCAAGGGTACGGCTGCTGTGGAAGACCGTTCTATTATGAATGTTTGTTTCGTTATGAATGACGAATATAAGGAACTGGAAGACGAATTTAATAAATTCGCATCTGCAGCCGGTATGGTAGGCATCAAAGGACACCGTTCTGTCGGTGGATTCCGTGCTTCTCTTTATAACGCTATGCCGAAGAGCAGCGTAGAAGCTTTGGTTGCAACAATGAAAGAATTTGAAAAACTACATTGATCCTATGACAAAAGTATTGGTTGCTACAGATAAACCTTTCGCTGCGATAGCAGTGAAAGGCATCCGTGAAGTGGTTGAAGGTGCAGGTTATGAACTGGCTCTTCTTGAAAAATACACGGATAAAAGTCAATTGCTGGACGCTGTTAAAGATGCGAATGCGGTAATCATCCGCAGTGATATCATCGATGCTCCGGTATTGGAAGCTGCGAAAGAATTAAAGATAGTGGTTCGTGCCGGTGCCGGTTACGACAATGTGGATCTGGCTGCTGCGACTGCACACAACGTTTGTGTGATGAATACGCCGGGGCAAAATTCCAATGCTGTCGCCGAATTAGTTTTTGGTATGTTGGTATATGCTGTCCGAAACTTCTATAACGGAACTTCCGGAACAGAACTGAAGGGTAAAAAACTGGGCATTCTGGCTTATGGTAATGTGGGTCGTAATGTGGCACGTATTGCTAAAGGCTTCGGCATGGATGTATATGCTTTTGATGCATTCTGTCCGGCAGAAGTGATAGAGAAAGACGGAGTGAAAGCAGTAGCTTCTACTGCAGACCTGTTTAAGTCTTGTCAGATTGTATCTCTGCATATTCCGGCAACAGCCGAAACAAAGGGATCCATCAATTTTGAATTAATGAATTCAATGCCTAAAGGTGCTATCGTTGTGAATACAGCCCGTAAGGAAGTGATCGACGAAGCAGGTTTGGCAAAGATGATGGAAGAACGTCCTGATTTTAAATATATCACAGATATCAAGCCGGCTATCGATGCGGATTTGGCTGCTAAATATTCGGACCGTTATTTCGGGACACCGAAGAAGATGGGAGCACAGACAGCTGAGGCGAATATCAATGCCGGTATTGCTGCAGCAAAACAGATCGTCGATTTTCTGCAGAACGGTAACGAGAAATTCAGAGTCAATAAATAAGTTGTCAATTGTCAACTGTAAAACTATGGCAAAAATAAAACCATTCAAAGGTATCCGTCCGCCGAAGGATTTGATAAAGGAAGTCGCTTCACGTCCTTATGATGTGCTTAATTCTGAAGAAGCGCGTGAAGAAGCACTAGGTAACGAGAAATCATTATATCATATAATCAAACCGGAGATTGATTTTCCGGTGGGAACAGATGAACATGATCCGGCTGTCTATGAAAAAGCAGCAGAGAACTTTCAGAAATTCCAGGATAAAGGTTGGTTGATTCAGGATCAGAAAGAACAATATTACGTATATGCCCAAACTATGAACGGGCATACACAATATGGATTGGTAGTCTGTGCATATGTGGATGATTATCTGAAAGGGAATATCAAAAAGCATGAGTTGACTCGTCGTGATAAGGAAGAAGACCGTATGAAACATGTACGTGTCAACAATGCCAATATCGAACCGGTTTTCTTTGCTTATCCCGATAATGCGGAACTGGATGCTATTGTAAAGAAGTATACGGCAAAAACTCCGGAATATGACTTTGTCGCAGAACTGGATGGCTTTGGACATACATTTTGGATTATCGATGAGGAAAATGATATAGCCCGTATCACGGAGTTGTTCGAAGCAATGCCTTCCTTATATATTGCAGACGGACATCACCGTTCAGCTGCAGCAGCTTTAGTTGGTGCGGAAAAAGCAAAACAAAATCCGAATCACCGTGGAGATGAAGAATACAACTATTTTATGGCTGTATGCTTTCCGGCAAATCAGCTGACTATTATCGATTATAACCGTGTAGTCAAAGATTTGAACGGACTGACTGAAGAAGAGTTTTTGGCAAAAGTAGCCACAAACTTTACGGTAGAAGAGAAAGGTACAGATATCTATAAACCGGCAGAGTTGCACAATTTCTCCCTTTATTTGGGTGGCAAATGGTATTCTCTGACAGCCAAACCGGGAACATATAACGATCATGATCCGATCGGTGTACTAGATGTTACAATCTCTTCGAACCTGATTCTGGATGAAGTGCTGGGGATTAAAGACCTGCGTTCGGATAAACGGATTGATTTCGTAGGGGGAATCCGTGGCTTAGGTGAACTGAAACGGCGTGTAGACAGTGGTGAAATGAAAGTGGCATTAGCTCTCTATCCTGTCACTATGAAACAGTTGATGGATATAGCCGATACAGGAAATATCATGCCTCCTAAGACAACCTGGTTCGAACCGAAACTGCGTTCGGGACTGGTTATTCATAAGCTGGTGTAAAAAGGTATGTCTGTAAGATAAATAAGTAAGCGAGTGTGTTCTATATGAAATACACTCGCTTTTGTTATTTCTTTATTTTTTCGGAAACTTTGGCTCCGGTACTGGTTGAAATACCTCTCAGTTCAACATAATCTACACTTAAAGGGCTGCCGGATTTGGTCTGGACATAGAGGGATTCCAGTATGGCCGGTTGATTGTCGATCATTGTCATGCAGACATATTTCGAATCCTGCTTGCATATCTTCAGCTTTTTACCCGCATAAGCTGTTAGTGTCACTTCGCTGTAATCGTTTCCTTCCGATATCAGTTTGTATCCGTATGCCATCTTTTTCTGGAAGAAACTTAAACCGTTGGTTTCTCCCGGTCGTTCTTCCCGGTTGACCCAATATACGTTGAGAGGAGATTTGGTGTTCAGTTTTCCGTTCTCCAGATTCACATCGTAGCAAACCAGGTTTTTGTTTGTACTTCGTGCTATGTGGAAAAGCCTTTCGGTTGTCGGATAAGTGTTTTCTTCAGGGTTACCTGCATAAGCGGTGATAAAGGTGAAAAGCAGAACTGTCAGGAATGAAATCACCCTCCTCCCTGTATGATTGATTGTATTGAAATTTTCCATCTTTTATAGTTTGGACGCTAGATAATTCATGTATTCTTTTACTCCTTTTTCATCATTCGGTTCCGGACTCCAGGGTGCCATATTATTCGGATCCAAGGGAGCAAAAGGACCTGGTTTCACTTCATAGACGACTGTATCACGTTCCAGAACGAGCAGGCAATGCCAAACGCCTGGTTTGATTTCTGCACCATAGGACCCAGCCATGGGATCGAGCAGGAATTTTTCCGTAATATTACCTTCGTCGTCAAAAGTAAATACTACAACTTTTCCGCGTAACAACAGGAATATTTCGTCTTTGTCGGGATCCAGATGACGGTGCGGACGGATATAACTACCCGGTTCCATTGCATTCAGCAAACGGTTTACCGGATCGTCCAATCGTTCATGGAAGTTGTAATTCATGCGGAGACGGGGCGATTGTTTCGCCTGTTCGTTTGTCTTGTCAAGTAGCTGCTTATCTATAATCTTCATGTTATGCAATAATAATTTAGAGGACGAATGTACAAAATAAATTTTGTCTGTTATGCTGATAATCCGTACTTTTGTACGAAACCCTGAAAATCGGCTGCTTCATGAAACCCATTATATATCGCTTTTGTCTGTTGATATTTATTCTGTCTCTAACGATTTCCTGTAAACGGGGAGGGGAGGAGAAAGAGTTTGTTGTGGGAATCTCCCATAGCTCTGTTAACGATAGCTGGCGAAAAGCGATGATGCTGGATATGCAAGTGAAGGCTTCTGACTATCCGGGAATGACCCTTGAAATGAAAGATGCCAATGAAGATAATGATACTCAAATCAAACAGATTCGCGAGTTGGTTAAAAAGAAGGTGGATCTTATCATTATTTCAGCCAATGAATCCGGTCCTGTGACAACGGCTGCCGTTGAAGCTTACAGGGCAGGTATCCCGACTATTATCATTGACCGAAAAATCTATTCGGAAGAATATACGACTTTCATTGGAGCCGACAATTACGAGATAGGGCGTGCTGCCGGACTGTTCACGAACTCTTTGCTGAAGAATGGAAAGACAACGATTGTCGAAATTTGGGGACGCGAAGGTTCCTCTTCCGCTCTCGACCGTCATAATGGCTTTAGCGATGCTCTTATTCATAATGATAATATAATCCTGAAAACAGTGTACGGACGCTGGCATCGGGATGAGGCCAAGGTAAATATCGCAGCACTCGGTTCTTTTGAGGATATCGATATCGTATACGCACATAATGATGTGATGGCGTTGGCTGCCAGAGAAGCAATAATGGAAGTGAATCCGCAGGCGGCAGAGAGGATAAAGTTTATAGGTATAGATGCTTTGCCCGGTAAGGGAAAAGGGATCGAAGCGGTTCGTGACGGTTATCTGACAGCCTCGTTCGTTTATCCTACAGGAGGAAGTACGGCAATAAAGGTTGCCTGGCAGATTCTGAACGGAGTGCCGGTCTCCAAACAGTACGCTTTGACATCGGCTCTGATCGATAAGGATAATGCCGGAACCATCTATTTGCAGACCGAGCAACTGGCGGATTATCAGGAGCAGATTGAAAAGCAACGCAATAATCTGGATAAGATGTTCTCGGAATACCGTTTTTTACAAAATTCAGTCGGTCTGATCCTGCTATTGCTGGGAGTCGTGCTCCTGCTGGCTCTTTACGTGATACATATTTTTCGGAAGGTCCAGCGTAAGAATCATGAATTGAAGCATACCAATATGCAGGTCGAGCAGCAGCGTGAAGAACTGGCAATTGCTAACCGGAAGATCGAACAGGCAACCACCCGTAAGTTACAGTTCTTCACCAATGTCTCCCATGAAATAAAAACGCCGCTTACGCTGATACTCGGTCCGTTGAATAAGCTATCGAAAGAATTGCCTCCCGATTCGCCGATTGTCGACGACATACATATAATAAAGAAAAATGCCGACCGCCTGAAACGGGTAGTCAGCCAGTTGCTCGACTTTCGCAAGGTCGAGAGCAACAAAATGGATATGCGGGTGACGGAAGTGGACCTGGTTGCATTTATAGAAGAGGTTAAGTCGTATTTTGACAATATGGCGCAGAGTAAACAGATACATTATTCGTTTCAGCATACCGTCCGGTCTGTTATGCTCTGGGTGGATACAGACAAGATGGAAAAGATATTGGCCAACCTGTTGTCGAATGCCTTTAAGTTTACTCCGGAGGGAGGAACGGTCACCATCCGTTTGCAGGAACATGCAGGGTATGTGATATTGTCGGTGGAGGATAACGGAAAAGGAATACTGCCCCAAAACCTGTCCGCTGTCTTTGACCAGTTCTTTACGGCCGATCAGGTTACCGGAACCGGTATCGGTTTGCATTTGACACGTGAGTTTGTCAGTATGCATAAAGGCAGTATTCATGTGGAGAGCGAACCGGGTAAACGGACCGTCTTCTTTGTCGAATTGCCTAAAGGAAAATCTCATTTTGATGAAACCTGTACGTTTGCTCCTTCCGTAACTGAATTGTCGAGCGGTGTGGCAAACCTGGATACCCGCGAAATGGACGAGATCGTGAATCGGACCTATGATTATACGATTCTGGTTGTGGAGGACGATCCGGATATTAACGCTTACCTGCAAAAGGAGCTGAAGCCCAACTTCCGTATCCTGGCTGCCGGGAATGGTGCGGCGGCTGTCGATATATTGGCAAAAGAGAATGTATCATTGGTTATCAGTGATGTGATGATGCCTGAAATGAATGGTTACGAATTGTGTAAACGGATCAAATCGGATATCGCTTTCAGCCATATTCCTGTCATCCTGCTGACAGCCCTTTCCGATGATAAGCAGCGAATGTACGGCATTGCCAGTGGAGCCGACGAGTTTATTCAGAAACCTTTCCATATCGAAGAACTGAAACTTCGCATTGTCCGCCTGCTGGAAGAACGTGCCCGTTTGAGAAATGCCTTCGCGCAGGAACTTCAGTCACCTGCCGCTTCCGACCTGAAGATCGGTAAAACGGAAAGCATGGATGATGTATTCATGCGTAAGTTCATGGCGCTGATCGAAGAGGCCTATCCCGATTCCGATTTCAGCATAGAGAAAGCGAGCGATATGCTCGGTCTGTCGCGCGTACACCTGTATCGGAAAGTAAAGGAGCTGACTGGTGTGACACCGACAGACTTCCTCCGTAACTATCGTTTGAAGCGTGCGGCTGCTTTATTGAGAGAGAAAGGTCGTAATGTGAATGAGGTCGCTTATGCTACCGGTTTTAGTTCTCCTCCTTATTTTTCCAAGTGTTTTAAAGCTGCCTATACTGTTACACCCACCGAATATCAGGAAAAAGGATAACAATTGTTACATTCGTGTAACTAAAGTGTAAGGACTCTGTAAATAAACTTGTTATGTAACGAGCGTTATTCTTTCTGTAGCATGAGTTATCGTTTACTTCCATGGCATTCCCTAGTTTTGCACTATCGAAATTCAAGGGGTAACGATCTTGTATTATTAAAAGAATTATTTAGACCATGGAGCAGATGAAGCAACAAAGCAAAAGACCGGTAGTAGTCGGTATAGGTGAACTTTTATGGGATTTACTTCCCACTGGTAAAACAGCAGGTGGTGCGCCTATCAATTTTGTTTACCATGCTTCCCGTTTAGGAGCAGAAGGTTATGCTGTCAGCGCCATCGGTGATGATGAAGACGGAGTCGATATCCTGAAAGAACTGGATAAAAACTCTATTCAATACCTGATTGAAAAAGTCCCTTATCCGACAGGAACGGTCAAGGTCGATCTGAAGGAAGACGGGATACCGGAATATACGATTACAGAACGCGTTGCCTGGGATCATATGTCGCCTACATCGGATGCCGTCGATTTGGCAGAAAGAGCTGATGCTATTTGTTTCGGGGCATTGGCACAGCGTTCGATTCAATCGCGTGAAACGATTCAGGCTATTCTGTCATTTGCACCGGATACGGCTTATCGTTTGTTCGATATAAATTTGCGTCAGCATTATTATAATAAGGGATTGATAGAAGAGTCATTGTATCTATCCAACGTACTGAAGATGAATAGTGATGAGATGAACCAGCTGAAAGAGCTGTTCGGGTTGAGCGGTACGGAAGATGAAATAGCTATCTGGTTCATGGAAAAGTACAATCTGAGAATGGTTGTCCTTACGGCAGGAGCCTCTTACAGTACGGTTTATACGCCGGATGAAGTGTCTACATTGCCGATACCCGAAGTGGAGGTCGTAGATACGGTAGGTGCAGGAGATGCCTTTTCAGCCGCTTTGATTATGTCACTGCTCAATGGCGGCACATTGAAAGAAGCTCATCGACATGCTGTGAAAATTGCGGCTTTCGTTTGTTCCAATAAAGGAGCATGGCCGGTTTACGAATAAGAAAGATAATTCATGTATGTATAGGTTTTTTATTGTTTAAGGCAAAAAGATGGTTAGTTTTAGGTTTTTAGTTTAGGTTGGTTGAAAGGTCCGGTATCTCCGGACCTTTTGGTTTATAGTATCTTGGATAGAATAAAAAAAGGACCGACTATATGATCGATCCCTTTCCATGTTATTTTATAAAAAGTATATTAGTACTGTCTTTCAAGTAACCATGCATCCTGGAAATCAGGAGCATATTTAGCTTTGATAGCATCGCGGCTGTCGGCTGCATCAGCTTTATCATCGAAGCTGGCAACGATTACGCGCAACATGCCTTGTTCGTTTTCACCTAATACCGCATTGTAGCCTGCATTCTGCATACGCTCTTTCAAAGAGTAAGCGTTTGTCTTGTTCTTGAAGCTACCGATAACAACACTGTAACGTTTCAGACGGCTGGCGTCTTCGCCTTGTGCAGCGTTGATTCTTTCCGAGCGAGTCGTTGCCGTAGAAGTTCTGGGTTTAGAAACCGGTGCAACCTCTTCAACAATCTCTTCTTCTTGTTCTACTACCTCAACAGGAGCTGTAGATTCTTTTTCTTTGGCTTGTTCGTAAGCAGCCTTATAAGCACTCTGTTTAGGTTTACATGAGCCGAATGCTAAAACCATACTTATAGCGGCTCCAAATAACCAAATCTTATTCATACTGTTCAGTTCTTAAATTACTTGTGCAAAGATATAAATTATATTTACTAATTTCGCACACAGAATATAATATATTATAATGTACATGAATAAATCTATTGCAACAATGGTTATGGCAACATCCGTATTACTAGGTGCTTGTAACCAAGATGCTAAAAAAGCAGAGGACACAAGACCCGTTATCGGACGCTCGGAAATCAAAATTACCGACGGACGAATGACGCCTGAGGCTCTTTGGGCTATGGGCCGTATCGGAGGGATGAACGTATCTCCGGACGGACAAAAAGTCGTTTATACGGTTGCCTATTACAGTGTTCCGTTGAACACTAGTAACCGGGAAGTATTTGTAATGAACGCCGACGGATCTGACAACAAACAGATCACTCACACTCCTTTCTCGGAAAATGAAGCAACCTGGATTAAAGGAGGAACAAAGATCGCTTTCCTTTCGGGTGAAAGCGGGAGCAGCCAACTTTGGGAAATGAATCCTGACGGAACGGATCGTAAGCGACTGTCTGACTATGACGGTGGTATCGAAGGATTTGCTTTCTCGCCGGACGAAAAGAAAGTTCTTTTTATTTCGCAAGTAAAGACTGTTCCGAGTACTGCCGACAAGTACCCGGATCTGGATAAGGCAACCGGTATAATTGTTACAGACCTGATGTATAAGCATTGGGATGAATGGGTGACAACCGCTCCGCATCCTTTCGTTGCCGACTTCGATGGAAGCAAAATAAGTAATCCTGTCGATGTGATGGAAGGTGAACTGTTCGAATCTCCGTTGAAGCCTTTTGGCGGTATCGAACAACTGGCATGGAACACTACTTCCGACAAGGTGGCTTATACCAGCCGTAAGAAAACAGGAAAAGCATACAGTCTTTCTACTAACTCGGATATTTATGTATATGATCTGAATACGAAGCAGACGGTAAATATCAGCGAAGGGATGATGGGATACGACACTAATCCGCAGTATTCGCCTGATGGCAAAAGTATTGCCTGGTTGAGTATGGAGCACGATGGTTACGAATCAGATCAGAACCGTTTGATGGTGATGAACCTTGAGACAGGTGAGAAGACTTTTGTTAGTAAGGCTTTCGACTCCAGTGTCGATGGATTTTGCTGGAGTAATGATGCCCGGACAATCTATTTCACTGGTGTATGGCATGGTGAATCACAGGTTTATCAGATCGATCTTGCTGCAAACAACACCATCACTCCTTTGACGAGTGGTATGTACGACTACGAAGGAGTTACCCTGTGTGGTGCTGACAAACTACTTGTTAAACGTCATTCTATGAGTATGGGAGACGAAATCTATTCAATTGCTTTGGATGGAGATCATACTGTAAATCAGCTTACCTTCGAGAATAAACAGATCTACGACCAGTTGAAGATGGGTAAGGTGGAAGAACGTTGGATGAAGACGACCGATGGAAAAGAAATGCTTACCTGGGTAATTTACCCGGCAAACTTCGATCCGAACAAGAAATATCCTACCTTATTATTCTGCCAGGGTGGTCCTCAGAGTCCGGTCAGCCAGTTCTGGTCTTACCGTTGGAACTTCCAGATCATGGCTGCTAACGATTATATTATCGTGGCACCTAACCGTCGTGGCTTGCCGGGCTTCGGTAAAGAATGGAACGAAGCTATCAGCGGCGATTATGGTGGTCAGTGTATGAAAGATTATTTTACAGCAATTGACGAGATGGCAAAAGAACCCTATGTAGATAAAGATCGTCTGGGATGTGTGGGTGCCAGCTTCGGCGGCTTCTCCGTTTACTGGTTGGCCGGTCATCATGATAAACGCTTCAAAGCTTTTATTGCTCATGACGGTATCTTCAATATGGAAATGCAATATCTGGAAACAGAAGAAATGTGGTTCGCCAACTGGGATATGGGCGGTGCTTACTGGGAAAAGAACAATCCGGTAGCTCAACGTACATTTGCTAACTCTCCGCACCTGTTTGTAGACAAATGGGATACTCCTATCCTGTGTATTCACGGGGAAAAGGATTACCGTATCCTTGCCGGTCAGGGAATGGCTGCTTTCAATGCCGCCGTACTTCGCGGTGTTCCTGCCGAACTGTTGATCTACCCGGATGAAAACCATTGGGTTTTGAAACCGCAGAACGGCGTGTTGTGGCAACGTACTTTCTTCGAATGGCTGGATCAGTGGTTGAAGAAATAAGATAGGGACTCTCCAAATACTGTATTAAGATTGCTTCGGTCTTCTGCAACAAAAGCAGACGGCCGAAGCAATCTTTTTTTGTCTTATTCGAAATAACATGAAATACATAATGTTTCGAATAACAATGTTAAAACCAACTTAAATTGGTACTAAACTTCTCTAATTTGATACCATATGTCGTGTACGGACATCAGTCTATTACTGGAATATTTATTTTTGCAAAACGTGAAATGACTTGATTTACATGTTATTTCGAAAAAGTAGTTGTTGTAGGTTTACTTATGCTGAAACACAGGTATATAAAGAGAACTAAAAGTACAGTATCTATGAGAAACGTTTTAATACTAATTCTAATCTGCTATACCAGCCTTATGTCTGCGAAAGAGGGCATACAACCGGGAAAAGGTCCTGTAGTTGCACTGAAGAGCAACATCCCTTATTGGGCAACCAGGACTTTTAATGCCGGGCTCGAATTCCGTCTGGCCCGTAAATGGACGCTCGACCTAGAAGCCGGACTCAACCCCTTCTCCGGCAAAAACGATGATGGCAGCTACGACAAGTCGCTGAAGCATTTGCGTTTGCACCCGGAAGTTAGTTACTGGTTTTGCGAGAGCTTCTACAAGAGTTTTATTGGCTTACACGTACCTTATATTATATATAATGTATCCGACATTAAATGGCTGGGTACCGAAGGTGAACGTCATCAGGGTTGGGGGACAGGAGTCGGCATCAGCTACGGCTATCAGTGGCTGCTTTCGAAGCATTGGAACCTGGAGGCCACGGTCGGCGTGGGCTATCTCTATCTCGAATCGGATAAATACCCTTGTTCCAACTGCGGTAGTAAGATCGAGAAGGTAAAGAAACACTATTTCGGTCCCACGCAGGCCGCTGTAAGTTTTATCTATTTATTCTAAAAGAACTCCCTTATGAAACGCTTACTAACTATAACAATCATGCTATTCGGTGCCACAACACTCCTCACAGCCCAGGATACCGCTCCCGGAGCCGTGCAAGAAGGCACTATCCTGATAGAACGAAAAATGGTGGAGAAGGCCGATTCTTTTCTGGTAGTGGATATGACTGTCAATATCAGTGGGATAGAGGTAGACCGCAACCGTTCGGTCGTATGCACTCCGCTGATTCACCATGGTGATAGTTTGCGTCCGTTGCCTCCTATTGTTATCAACGGACGTGATCGTCATATCTTGTATGAAAGACAGGAGCGCAAAGCCGAACCGGGATTAAGCTTCGTGGTGCGCCGCCAGAATAAGAAAGAGCAGCGGATCGACTATCATGCCCACTTCCCGTTCAGCAAATGGATGGAGAAGTCGGAACTCTCTTTGGTGACCGACCTTTGCGGTTGCGGCTGGGAGGCCTTGCAAAACGACAGCTCTGTCTTGTTCTCCATCAATATGGCCGACCCGATCTTGCTGGTGCCCCAACTGGCCTATGCCGTTCCGCAACCCGAACCCGTGAAACAACGTGCCTTGGAAGGACGTGCTTTTCTGGACTTCCCGGTCAATAAGACAGAGATTTATCCGGAATATCGCAACAACCCGCAGGAGCTTTGCCGCATACGCGAAAGCATCGAGTCGGTGCGCAACGACGCCTATGCAACCATCACAGACATAGATATCAAAGGGTATGCTTCGCCCGAAGGAAGCTATGCCAACAATGCCTACCTGGCGGAATATCGCGCCAAGGCCTTGATGGGATATGTAAACGAACTCTACGATTTCGGCTGTGCCTCGATGCAGGTCAACTTTGAGCCGGAGGACTGGAAAGGGCTGGAAGAGTATGTCGAAAACTCTGACCTCCCCGAAAAGGAAGAGCTCTTGGCCATCATCCGCGCCGACGAGCCGGCCGACTGGGATCAGCGCGAATGGCGACTGAAAACGCTTGCCGGTGGTGTGCCTTATCAGACCTTGCTGCGCGAGGTATATCCGGCCTTGCGGCATTCGGACTATGTGGTAAAATACACCATCCGCAACTTCACCGTCGAGGAGGCGAAGGAATTGCTCTACACCGACCCGAGCCGGCTGAGTGTGGAGGAAATGTTCCGAGTGGCACAAACCTACGAGCCGGGTGGCGACCGCTTCAAGGAGGTATTCGAAATAGCTGTCCGCATGTATCCGGACGACCCGGTTTCCAACCTCAACGCTGCCAACATTGCTATCAGCGAGGGCAAAGTGGAGCAGGCCAAACGTTATTTGGCGAAAGCCGAAACCTCTCCGGAGAAGCAGCTGGCTGAAGCGGGTATTGCCATGCTGGAGGGTGATCTGGATAGGGCAGAGACTTTGTTGCTCCCGTTGAAAGATAACCTTGGTCTGGCTGAAGATGTTGCCAATAACTTGGAGCAGATAGCGATGAAGCGGGCTGAATAGTTTGGACAGAAGAACAAAACTAGATATTAATATTAATAACGTAAATTCTATACATAATGAAAAAGAAAAACTTTTATAGCTTATGGGCAGCCGCGCTATTGATGATGGCGGGAGGTTGTTCCGAAGAGTTGGGAGAGGGAGATGACTCGAATGGCGGTGGCGATGGCACTGGCGATAAGGCGTATGTAACCGTCCGTATTTCTTCTCCGTCAACTGGGGCGAGGACAAAGGCGGGTGATAAGCCTGAAGGTGGAGAAGGTGGTGATGGATTTGTGCAAGGAACAGTGGATGAGAATTACATTAGGGATGTGAATATATTCTTATATAAGACAGAACAGCAACAAGAAGGTGCTGAACCTGATAAATATTTGTCTTTAGAAACACCAATAGTAGGAAGTGGATTTTCAGAGCAGGTAGATAATGACCCTAAGACTCCTTCTAATAATCATACGCCACAAGCTACTGTTGAAATTAATATTCCAAAGCTAGGAGAGAAAATTGAATATTACAATATCTTGACTATAACTAATGCTGGTGAGAAGTTGACTTTTAGTACAGTCAAGCAGTTACGTGATTATTTATTTGAAAAGCAGGATGCTTGGGAGCATGGTGTGGAAAGAGAGGATGGGGAGATAGTTACAACTCACTTCGTGATGTCTACTCATACGATGACCTTAGGCAATGATAAGTCGGTTGTAGGATTGAGCCAAGCTAATAATAATCCTGCAGATGCACCATCTGTAACTGTTTATGTTGAGCGTTTGGCGGCTAGAATTGATCTGAAATTAGGGGACGAAAATGGGAGCTATGATGTTGCAACAGATAAAGTACAACTTACTGCTTTTTCTGTTGTCAACCGATTAAAAGCAGGTTCTTATATGTTTAAGAGAGTGACTGTCCCTGAACTTGGAAACGATATGGATAAACAACCGATTAGAACAGAAAGTGATGGAGATATCTATTTAGGTGATGAATATTGGAATACAGAAGGTTATTATAATTATGTAATTGATCCCTGGACACGTGGAAAGAAGGTGGATTTGTTTACAGCAGATGGATATACTCCAGTTTCTTTAGCTTCACATTATGTGGATAATGGAGAAGCTAAAACTGGTTCTACTTCCTTTGATGATCTGTATATTAATCATTTTAATAAAGAACTTAATGAAAAAGAAACTTTTGTGATTTATGGTGACAACTTACCAAACGCAGGAATAGGGGAGAACGAAGGAAATTATGGTGAGAAAGGTTACAAGCTTATCGCTTATACCTTAGAAAACACAACAGGCTGGGAACAACAACTTAACGGCTTTTCTACTGGGGTGATCTTTAAGGGGACATATACTCCTAAATATGTAATAAAATATAGTATAGAAGAAAATAAAAATGAATCAGTTGAGTATGCCAACCTTGAGAAAGAGGATCAATATTTTTACACAACTAAAGTAACAACAACACAGTCCACACAAGACGACGATGGTAGTACTGGAACAACAACGAAAACGGTTCTATATGCAGATTTGAAATCATTGCTGGTTGGATCATTTAGTGATGATGTTAATGGTGATATTGTTAAACTCTTATTTGGAGGAGCAGGCAGTACTACTACTACTGTAACAAAAGAAGAAGTAGAAGCAGTAGTTAATACACTTCAAGGAAAGTTTGGTGAGGCATATGCGGCGTTTGTAGGAAAAAACATACAGGAGTCTGTTAATATTAGTGATATAAATTATGAAGCTTTTGCACAGACTATCAAACCCAATGATGCCGAAGTTCTAGCTGAAAAATACGACATTCACTATTATAAAGACGGTACCTGCTACTACAAATACTGGATCCGTCACGCAAACAACGGACTGAATCCCCCCGATAATCCTAACCTGGGTATCATGGAATACGGTATTGTCCGTAACAACCTTTATAAGTTGGATGTAACAGCGATTAAAAAGTTAGGTGATCCACTACCGTTTACTCCGGGAGTAGACGATCCTAAAAATCCGAATGAAGACGATAAAACGCAGTATTATATCACGGTTATGGTTTACGTTAAAGACTGGGTAATCCGCGATAACGGGCAAATTGAACTCTAACCATCCAGGTGTGGTAGCACTATAGTCCTACAGGGGCTGGCACTATAGTCCTAACACCCTTAGCACTATAGTGCTACAAACAGCACCTAGTCATAGCGACCGCGAACTCTGCTCATAACGACAGAGACCTTTGGTTGTTACGACCGGAAGCCCTGTAAGGGCGCAACAAGAAATACGACTTTTTTGCAAAAACCGCCCGCTTTTTTTCGCAAACGTCGGCGGCTTTTTCCAAAAACGTCGGCAGCACTATCCAAACGGATAGGCACCCATTCCAAATGGCTGCCTATTCATTACCAAACGGGTCAGCACCCATTTCAACCGGCTGCCGACCCGTTCAAAACCGATAGCCGGGCGAAGCAGACCGGCGGAACCTGTTTCCGAAACACTGCTTCTGAAAAAGTTTTTACAAAAACAGCGTCACTTCCATCACCCTTATAAGCTGTTTCTTGATAATCAATCAATAGAAGGGTGAATGCAGTTGTCTTTCCGGCGTCACCTCGCTGAACGAGTGGCGTCACCAGGTGACGCCGGAAAAAGACAACCCTTCATCTCATTATTCCTTGTATAACAAGGCGTAAAAGGCAAAAAGTGAAAGGTGAACCCAAATTGGGACAAAAAAATATAGCATATGAAACGATTAATTACGTACATCCGATTAGTCTCTTCACTCCTTTTATTGGGAGCGTCTGCCTGCGACTATATCCACGACGACACCTTGCCGCCGTGCGAATTTCGTCTGCATTATGTGTACGATTATAATATGAAGTTTGCCGACGCTTTCCAACACGAAGTCGACCAGGTCTCCCTCTTTATCTGCGACGACCAGGGTACCTTCCTCCGGCAGCGGCAGATTGAAGGCGACGAACTGAAGGCCAACGACATCCGTCTCGACCTTCCTCCCGGCACCTACTACCTGGTTTCGTGGGCAGGCCTCGACGAAGGCACCTACCAACTGCCGCAACTCACCCCCGGCACTTCGCCGGTGGAAGACATACGCGTGCGCACCCTCCGCCAGTCGGACGGCACGCAACCCCGCGAACTGCACCCCCTTTGGCACAGCCTCGACACCATCGTCGTCTCCGGCCTTGCCCACGAGAGCGACACCATCAGTCTGGCCAAAGACACCAACAAACTGCGTTTCGTACTCCAAAACGTGAAAGGCGACAATATGGACGTGAACGACTTCACCTTCCGCATCGTGGCCGACAACGGCTATATGGACTACGACAACAGTCTGCTGCCCGACCCGGCCATCAGCTACCTCCCTTACTACACCGAAAACGTGGAGATAGCTGCCGACCCCGACCCTGAGTCTACGGTCTCCGGCCAGCTGGTAGCCGTTGCCGAAATGAACACCATGCGTCTGATGGCGGGCGAGAACTTCCGTCTGATCGTACAGCATAGGGGCTGGGAAAAAGATGTGTTGAATATTAACCTCAACAATTACCTTTTGCTCACAAAAATGGAGGGTCACGACATCAGTGCCCAGGAATACCTGGACCGTCAGGACGAATATTCCATCATCTTCTTCCTGACCCCAATCACTTGCCCGGATCCCGATCCTGATCCTGATCCTGACCCTGACCCTGATCCCAATCCCGACCCAGACCCTGATCCCAATCCCGAAGATCCGATCATCGGCTATGCTTGTTACACTATCCAGGTAAAGGATTGGGTGATACGGTTGAATGAAACGGATTTGTAAATGGATATAAGTAAATGTGTATGAAATATCAATTCATAAATATCGGCTTCTTGCCTTTGCTGCTGTTCTTGCTGCCCTTCTTCCTCTGCACCTGTGCAGACGAGGAGCCTGTCGGCCCGCTGCCGGGAGATTTTAAGACGGTGGATTTTCATTTGCTGCTTAAAGGAAACGGAGAGGATAGCAATTCGACGCAGTATGAGGGAATGGAGGATGTGCTTTTAGTGATTACGGACAGTGAAGGCGTGATTTTGCAAACCCATAGCGAAGTGTTAAAGGAAGAGAGCAACAACATGACCGTCTTTGAGAAAACCATCCGTTTGGAGGATGTGCCTAAGGAGGCGGCTTATGTGTATGCGTTTTCTAATTTGACAAGCGAGTTGCTGAAGAATAGTGATGAGATTCTGGCAGCGTTGGAGGTGGGGAAGAAGTTGCCGGTGACGTTTAATGTTGAAGGGGCATTAGTTGGGATGCCACATGTCAGGATAAAGGAAGATTTAGTGATAGACAATGGGAAAGAGGGTACTGAACCTAAAACTCCTCCTATTCCCATGTCCAGTCATTTTCATGAACTAAGAGAAAAGGAGATAAGTATTCCTTTATATCGTATGGTTGCCAAGGTGAAGGTGAGCATAAGCAATAAAATGGAAGATAATTTTACAACCACAGTGGATGTAAGCAAATTTCGAAATAGAGACTCTATTTATACCCTACCTTATAAATCGTTGTTGAATGATATAGGGAAAATAGAGTTACCGTTATTCCCTAATGGTACTACGTCGTTGAATCCTGTTTGGGGGATATTAAATAATGCTGTAGTTGTAGGTGGGGGTGCCCCGGTGGAAAAAGTCTTTTATGTACATGAAACTTCGTTAGGTAAAGATAGTATTAAAGTGGATGTTAAGATTACGAAACCAAAGAATGAAACGAAGACCGGTGTAACCAACTTCACCTATGTGCATCGCAATGACTATTTAATAATACCATTAGTATTGAGCGAATATGCCTTGAATGTATCGGTTAGCGAGCAGCGTGCTCCTATCGGTGGCTACCCGTTTGCGTTTCAACTGGATCTTATCTCCAGCCGTGAGTATCAGATTAAGAATACCGGTGTACTGACGATTCATTTGGAGGCTGTGAAAAAGGCTCTTGGGTCAACTGACACTGAGGTTAACTTTACAATAAAAGATTGTAAACTAATATCAGAGGATGGGGCTATTACTTGGTTGAACGGAAGTGAACCGGAAGACCTTACTGAGGTTAAGGAAGTTAAATTAATGGTTCATAGAAAGGGAACGGCTACCTTATCATTTACGGTAGAGATTGCTAATGATAGCAAAACAAATATCGACTACGAGATAAAGCTTATTTACTAAACAGATAGAAAGTATGAAAAGATTTCAATATAATAACATATTACGCCGACCGGCTTATCTTTTCTTTCTTTTCTTGCTGGCAGCAAGCCGTTTAGTTTCTGCCCAGGAAGTAGAGGGGGAACAGTATGAACGAGGACATATCTGGCATGAAAGAACGGATACAATCTATGTATATCCGGGTGAGCATACGCGTATGTTTGTACAGTCCAACTCCTCAGCTGCAAACATTCATGGATTTTCACGTTGGCTACAATTAGGGGATAATAAAGATATAGATGAGGGTTGGTATGAAAAACATTTGCTGTGGAAAAAGCAAAGTGATACTATAGCTTTTAAATATGATGAAAAGCTAAAATGTTATGTGGCAAAAACTCAGCAATCAGCAGTGTCTCAGCCTCATTATAGCTATGTGGAATATGTTGCAGATAAAGATAACGTAGGAGGTGTTACCGGTATCCTCGATTCACTGGCATGGGATGCAAGTGCCTGGAACGATTGGGAGTGGAATGGAGATAGTACTAATATTAATCAATTACCCACAGCTATCAATCTCCGCCGTAAGTTCATTATCAAAAATGCAAAGAGTAGATATGAGCAGTTGAAAAAAGCGAAGGAAGAATACGAAGAGGCAGCTAAAAAGCTGGGGGTAAACACCTTGGTCGAGGCTGGTTTCTTTGAAAAATATACTGTACATACACCTCTTCGTCTCAAAAAGAATCATGGAACTAAAGAGTGGCAGACGGGGGTTAATTTCCGTTTGAAGGAAGTGTTGTCGAATTATTATCTCAAGAGCTCTGAGGACATTAAGATAGATAGTATTCATTCTGGTGCAGCTAGATATGTTCGTTGGCGAGTGTTTAATGGGAGTAAAGAGCCTATGGAGTGTACAACAGTACATAAAAAGAAGCAGGGGGATAGTAATAAGGAGCATCTAGTACCCAAACAAGGGTATGTTATGGAGCATTTATTTGCTACTTTGGGTGCTACGTATGCTGATTATGTGAAAGGTACTGATCTGCCGGGAAAATTTATTAACAATGCTTCGGTCTTTTATTGTGTCGGTTTGGAAGGAGATGCTACAGCTAATTCGAGTGAGGAGGATCTGACTAGATATATTACGGCTGAAGTCTCTCTTGATGAAAATGATTGGTATCCGGTAGCCCTTATCACAGTCTATTTAGATCCTTATTCAGACCCTAAAACGGCAGAAGAGTTGAAAGGCGCAAACGATTACAACTATGTTAAGCGCGAACAGGATCGCTTGGATGAGGATGTGAACTATGACCTGATTGCCGAAATCAACTTCGATGATCCGGAGGCAGATGGGAATAAGGTACCTGAAAAGTCTGCGGAAAATTATAGGTTGACACGCTTGAATAAGGGGTCGTCCGATTATGCTTTTGCTGATTTGAGGGCAGTAGATAAGGGGCAGAGAACTCCGATGCAGCGTTCTTTATCCCGTTCCGAATATGCCTTTTTTAAAACATTGGAAGTATATGGTCTTAGTAGCTACAATAACTACTACTATAAACCCGGTGGATATTATGTAAAAACGTATGACCGGCTGTACGAACGGCAGTTATTGAGTGGCAAAACCACCCCGGATAAGATGGGATATTTTTTGTATCTGGATGCTATTGATGAGCCGGGGCGTATCGTTTCTCTGCCGGTAAATACAGAGCTGTGTTCGGATACCAAGCTGTTGGTGACGGCGTGGGTCTGCAATATGGAGTCTACTTCCGCTACTGATGCTGTTGCCGGAGATATCGGTTTGACATTCAAAGGTATTACGGAAGAAGGTGAGGAGGTGGATTTACATACCTTCTATAGCGGTTCCATGCGGCGTACTCCGGCCAGGGCGGACAATGCAAATAATCCGGATCTTATGAGGTGGCAGCAGATTTGTTATGAATTTTCAGTTCCTAATACGCTGAGCTTTCAGTCGTATCGTTTGGATTTATTCAACAATTGTCAGCACTCCGACGGTGCGGACTATGCTGTTGATGAGATTAAAGTGTATCGCTCTACTCCCAATATCTATGTGCGCCGTAAAGCAACTTGCGATTTGAACTCGGTGTTGCTGCGCTCTAATTATCAGACCTTGCTGGAGAATATGAACTTGAAGCCTGGTGATAAGGTATGGAGTCAGCTTTCTGATGAAGATAAAAAGAAGTACGCTTTGCTTCGCCTGGGACTCGAAGGTTTGGATGATACTAGTAATGGGGAAGATAAAGATCAGAAAAGTGACTACTTCAAGAATTTGTATTATTCCTTCCTAAGAGACTTTCACGTGCAGCCGCCTACGAGGGATATTTATGATGAAGTGCATGAATGGTTGCAGATGGATTATAACGGGGATGGATTTATTAGTCAATTCGGACGTGTAATCATATCGACGAGAATAGAGGATATACCGACGAATCAAGAGGATGCAAATGAGTTGTCTAAAAAATTGAACCTTCGGGCTTTGAAGGAATATCAGGAACGGTTTAATGATTTGAAGGATAAAAACATTTTACCGGAAGATGCTAAGGAGCCGAGCCAATATGAGTCAGATGATTTGAGCTCTGCTTATCAGCTCTTTCACGATTTGGGGATAGCCCCTATCAACTGTGCCTGGTTTATGCCTGAAAATGTGGATGAGGGAGGTTTCCCTACAGAAGGCGATGCCAATCCTGATAAGGGATTTATCTTTTTGGCGGATATACAGACGGGAATGAAGGCCAGGCAGGCTGTGAGAGAATCGGATGACAAAAAGCCAGATGAGTTGCTTCCGGGAGTAGAGTATTATGTGATGTTGCTCAATGGTAATCAGAAAGATGTGTCTGATGGCGGTAGTGCCGACCCGCACTCCAAATGTGCGTTGATTGCCCCGTTTCATGTGATGGATCCGATCCGGTTGGTGATTAACGGACAGGCGGAATATGACCCACATGGGTTGTGTATGAATAATCCGGTGAATGTGAATGCTGCTTTGCAGGCGGTTGATCCCGATGGTAATGTTATCACGTTTGCACCAACCTATTACTGTTTCGACTGGTATTTCTCGCCCAACGATCCGGAAGTGGAGGGCGAGGGTGAAGTACCGTCGTATATATGGGAGTTGTTTGATGATCTACAAACTTTCAGAAAGGAACTGAATAAGGGCTTGTCGCCCAATGACCGGAAAGAAGGTACGGAAAAGGATTTGAGGAAATGGCAGCCAAGTTCTCAGACATTGAAAGAGATACAGCAGAGGCTGATAGAAATGGTAGATGACGGCCAATTACTATTGTCTGTTCATGATCCGGAATTTATATTGGATAAAGAGCGTCTAACTTTCTACTCCCTGCCTTTTTCGGTAGATATGGATAAGTTGCTGGAGGAGATAGAAAATAAGACGAATCGAGCCGGTGCATTGCTTTGTATGAATCCCCGTCAAATGATACTTGAAGCGACAGAGACAGCCCCTGTAGTACAGTTGGGGCTGCCTGATATAAAGTATCCGGATGATATGTTGCAAGTACCTTTGCGTATTGGGACTCATTACGTAAAAGAATGCAGAAAGAGTTCTATGGAAGCTAATGCGGGCAAGTCATTACGGATACCCGTACGGCATTTTAAACTCTCACAAGCTGAAAATGCTGATCATTTAGGTTTTTCAAAAGGAGTCTCCGATACAATCAGATTGTATAGTTTGAATGGTAATTATGTGGAGGGAGAGCCAGCCAGGGCTGTACTTACTGGAGCAGATATAAAAACATCATTAGCCAATAATAATTATATCCAACTTCAGTTTCTGCCAGACTTCAAGCCGTTGGAGGGTTTTATTTATACTTTAAAAATTGAGTTAGAGGAACAGCAAATAAGTGGTGAGCCAACCAATAGTTGCCATGGTATAGTTTATCTGCCTCTGAAGATTGTTCCTAAATATCTGACATGGGTCAGCGATGGATCTTCGCGTAACTGGAACAACGATGGTTTGTGGCGTCGTTCGAATCAGGCAGAGCTATATGTGGATGGAAAACTGGAAAGTGTGGATGCAAATAAGACAGATGGACCAATACGAACAGACCTGGAGTTTGCCTTTGCTCCGATGGATTTCTCGTATGTAACGGTTCTTAGACCGGAAAATAGTTCCTGGTTATATAAACTGGATCAGAAGAATGATGATCAATCTTTGGATATGAAACCGAATATTCAGGAAATTCAGCAAATCGGCGATGCCACTGAGCGTATAGAATATGATATGGTGATAAAGAGTTCTCCCTCTGATAACGTATATTCGGTAACTCATTATTATGGAAATACGTGCAATTTTATTTACTTTAAACCTAGAGCTACCTTGATGCGACAGGATTTGCTGCATTACAATAAGGCAAAAGTTGAGTTTGAAATGGATAAGAATAAAAAGTATTTCTTGTCTTCTCCTTTGCAAGAGGTGATAGCGGGTGATATGTATTCCACAGGAGGTACCGGACGACAGGAATCTCCAGTATTTATAGTGTCGAGTTCTACTGGAGGGGAGTATACAATAAAATTTGATGAAAAAAGCAATAACCGTTTTAATCCTGCTTTCTACCAGAAGATATGGGATAATAGTGCAAAGATGTATTTAAAAAATGGAACGGCAGATGAAACATATGCTGCTGTCGCTTCCAACTGGAACGTAGAATATAATGATGTGTCAGTTCCTTATAAACCGGGTACCGGCTTCTACAGCAGTGTGGAAAACTTTAGTAATGATAGGGCTTTGGTGCGTTTGCCTAAAGGTGATACATGGTATAATTATTATGATACAGAAGGTAAGACAGAGGAAAGTGATAAATATTCTATTAATCAGGGAATTATATCTTTACGTGATAAACTAAGTTTTGATGCTGACACACCGGAGCAAGAATTAAAAGCAACAGTTACCAATGCTACCAACGGTACCTTCTTCTTTGTCGGTAATCCGTTTATGACTTATCTGAATATGGATGCTTTCTTTAATGGAAATCCTGGATTGTCTCGTACTTATTGGACGGAATACGACGCATTTGTATTAAAAGAAGATGGAACAGTAGTAAGTACCGGCGGTACTACCGGCGGTTTCCTGAAGACTATGCAAGGTTTCTTTGTGCAGAAGAATAGTACTCAGAAAGAAGGGGAGAATCCATCCCTTACCGTCACTTTCACTCCGGAAATGATGGCGGCAGATTATGCCTCTACGTTGGAGACCCGTTCGTCGGAAGAAGAAGCCTTCCCGACTCTTTACATCTCGACGGAGCGGAAAGGGGAGCGCAGTGCTATTTCCATCATCAAGCGGGAAGGGGCGGATGCCGCCTACCGCGTCGGTGAGGATGCCGCCGTCTTGTTGGATACGGACGAGAAACAGCATCCGGCTCTTTACAGTGTAGCCGGAAGCCAGGCGGTGGCCATTAACCAAACGTCGGACATCAGCAACATCCCATTGGGTATCTATAGCGATGATGCAGAAGATGTAACCCTCACCTTTGAGGGTATTGAGCAGTTTGACAGCCCGCTCTATCTCTACGACGCCCTGCTGGATGAAAGTATCCGGCTGGATGCCTTGAACACGAAGGTGACTGTGCCTGGTTCTACACACGGCCGTTATTTCCTGAATGGAGGAAAAGAAGGGCTGGATGCAGAAAGTGATATTGCTATCTATTCACCGGTAGCCGGTGAAATCATAGTGGCCACCTCTGCTTCCGACCTGCTGAAGACAATCCGTGTATATGACCTTGCCGGTCGTTTGCAGCTCAGCCTCCAGTCAATCAACGAATCGGTCAAACGCCTCTACCTGACAGGCGGAGTCTACATAGTAAAGGCTTCAACAGAAAAGGGAGAAGTGAAAGGTGGTAAGGTGATTGTGAGGTAGTAAAGTGGATAGATATAAAAAATCCCTTTTGTAATTGTTTGTATACTATACAACATTGATTACAAAAGGGATTTTTGATTATAACTTTATAGGTTTCAGAGTAAGCCTATTAAACCGTCTCCATAATAATACTCCCAACGTTGTTAAGCTAATTGGGAACCCGCACCAGATACCGATCGCTCCCCAATCGAAAACAAATCCGCAAATATACCCGATCGGCAACGCCAGCCCGAAGTGGCAGACGAAAGCGCAGTAAGCCATGTATTTCACATCCGAAATACCACGCAAAGCATTGGCGAACAATATCTGTAGTCCGTCGCCGAACTGATAAAGAACAACCGACCACGACAACAATGCCACCATCGCCACCACATCATGCTCCGGCGTAAACAAATACCCCATATTCTTATGGAATAACATAATAAATGAAACGAACAGGACGGCAACCCCCATGATCAGATGCAGTCCGGCAAAAGAAGCCTGACGAATATTCAGCCAATCGCTATACCCTTTAAATACGCTGACCCGTATCGTAACAGCTGCCGCTATCCCATAGTAAACCATAAATCCCAGCGTCGTAATAACCCCCAATACCTGATGCGCTGCCAACGCCGTACTTCCTATCCAGCCCATCATAATAACACTTAGGCTGAACGACCCTGTTTCAACTCCCATCAACAACCCGACCGGAAAGCCTAAACGTATCAGCTTAGAGAGATTCAGCCGGTTGACAAGACCCTCTTTGAAACCTTTCAGATATTCTTTGTATTTTTCCCTCCGGGTAAATAAAATAAAGAAAACAACAAAAGTCAGGATACGGCTGACGAGCGTAGAAATACCGGCCCCTGTCAGCCCCAGTTCGGGCACACCGCATTTACCATAAATAAGGAAATAATTGCCTATGATATTCAGCACATTCGCCCCCAGCATGATCCACATCGGCGTAACCGTATCGGTCGTACCGTCGCTGAACTGCTTGAAGGAATTGAACAACATGGCAAATATCACCGAGAATAGTTGCAGGATGTAGTAAGGAACGATATACGGCATCAACTCTTCCGGCTGTTTCAGTATATCGATATTCAGTAAGAGAAGAAGCATCAGACAACTCAACAGGACACCGACGATGAAGTTAATAAAAAGACTGTTCTTCAGTGTCTCGCCGGCTTGGTGATATTCCTTGTTGGCATGAAGTCCGCCGATAATAGGAGTGAGACCGTACGAGAAACCCATCCCGAAGATAAAAGCCAGATTGAAGAAATTATTGACGAACGAGGCGGCAGCCAGTTCGTTGGTGCTGTGATGTCCCACCATGATGTTGTCGGCAAACCCGACAATAATAATGCCCAACTGTCCCAACATGATCGGGACACCCAGTCGGATTGTTTCTTTATAATGCTCTTTGTAAGCAGAGAATTGTATCATGTAAATTCTGTCGAATATTAGTCTGTTTAATGTCAGATTAGTGAATTGGTGAAAATAGGTTATGCGGCTAAGACATAATTGATTACAGTTTCCTCGTAGTTTCTTGCTTTGGAAACTCCAGTTCCCTGCGCAGGAAACTCTAGTTCCCTCGGCAGGAAATTGTAGTTTCCTCCTAAGGAAACGCCGGTTTCTTCAGCAGGAAACTGTAATATCCTCCCAAGGAAACCGGCGTGTTACTATATGCTACGGATTGGAATACCGCTTACTTATATTATTTCCACTGATTCGATAACCACATTTTCCAACGGACGGTCCTGTCGGTTGGTCTTGACATCTTGGATGGCATCCACAATGTTCAATCCTTCTACCACTTCGCCATAAACCGTATATTCATTATCCAGGAAAGGAACACCTCCGATTGTTTTGTAAGCCTCACGCTGTTCGGGAGTCAGCTTGGCTTCATCCTTACGCTTTTCGGCTTCGAGTTCGGTCTTGCCGATCAGCGTATCGCGGATAACAGCCAGTTCGGCTTTGTCGCCACTTTGGTAAGCCGCTTTGATCTTGGCACTGTTTTCTTTTTGCAAGCGTGCAAAGATCGCTTGTTTCAGACGACCTTCTTTTTGTTTCTCCATCTGGTCCAGTTCGGCGTCTTTGTAAACCTTTCCGGTGACGATATAGAACTGGGAAGCAGAAGATTCTTTCTCCGGATTAACCTCGTCACTGGTACGGGCGGCAGAGAGAGCCCCTTTTTTATGGAAATATTTCGGATAAACAAATTCGGCCGGTACGGTATATCCCAGATCGCCGGCACCTAGCTGTTTATTCATAGGAGCATCTTTTGAGGTTACATCACCACCTTGCACCATGAAGTCCTTGATCACACGGTGGAAAAGCAGGCCGTTGTAAGTTCCGTCCTCAACCAGTTTGATAAAGTTATCGCGATGTTTCGGTGTTTCGTTGTATAGTTTCAGTTTAATGTTACCCAGGCTGGTTTTCATCAGCACCTGTGTCTCTTTTGCTTGCGTTTCCATTCTTATTTTGTTTAATGATTATTTATCGACAATAGTCATTGTCTTGATCTTTATATTCTTTAACGGCCTGTCGTCCTCATTTGTTTCGACAAACTGGATTTTATCTACAACTTTCATTCCTTTAACAACTTCACCGAAGACGGTATATTTGTTATCCAGATGGGGAGCCCCGCCTTCAAGCATATAGGCCTGGCGTTCTTCGGGGGTAAAGGTTTTATTGTCGCTTTTCTCCATCTTATCCAGTTCCATTTCTGTGTAGAACTTTCCGGTTACGATATAGAACTGTGTGCCTGATGAGGCGCGTTCCGGATTTTCGTCGTCGCTGGTACGGGCTGCACATAGCATGCCGCGTTTGTGGAAATATTTCGGATAAACGATCTCTGCCGGAATCGTATAACCCGGATCGCCGTCGCCTAGATGTTGTTCGATAGGTGCATCTTTCGAATTGATGTCGCCGCCTTGTATCATAAACTGTTTGATCACACGGTGGAACAGTAGACCGTCGTAACGTTTTTCTTTTACATTTTTGATAAAATTATCCCGGTGTTGGGGGGTGTCGTTGAACAACTTCACCTTAATCTTTCCCATGTCGGTATCGATCTGAACGAGTGTCTCAACATCCTGCGCTTGCGAATGAACGGATGTCAATAATCCGGCAACTAATAAACATATAGCAAACAGCTTTTTCATCTTCGTTTTATTTTGTTATTAAGGCAACAAAAATAGTTACTTTTAGTCGTTAACGCAACCTTTTAACACAACCTTTTCAACCAACGCTTGTTCCTTACTGGTAAAACGTCTAAACAAAACACATTTATGAAAGCATTTGTTAAAGGAGCAGTCTTTTTGCTCGGGTTAGGAATTTTCTCCTCCCATGCGCAGGCTCAGAAAGTGATCATTAAGGATGAGGAGCCTAATTCCATCATGTTTATATCCCGCGACAAAGCGGGAGATGAAATTATCCGGATACTGAACGAAACACAGAGTCCGCGTTTCCATGAACCGGGTATCCCTCGTTTCCTGCTGACCGATCGTAAGGGGCGATTCGCTTTAGGTATCGGCGGATATGTAAAAGCAACAGCCGAGTATGACTTTGGCGGTATTTCCAAGGATATTGATTTCTACCCGGCGCTGATTCCCAACAAAGGCGCTTCACATGTTAGAAACCAGTTTCAGATGGATGCTACGACCAGTACGGTATTCCTGAAATTGGTAGGACATACCAAGCATCTGGGAGACTTTGTGGTTTATACTGCCGGAAACTTCCGTGGTGACGGTAAAGGGTTTGAGTTGAGAAATGCGTATGCCTCTTTATTGGGCTTCACACTCGGGTACGACTACGGTTCATTTATGGATCTGGCTGCTATTCCACCGACGATCGATTTCGCCGGACCGAACGGGATGGCTATCTATCACGCTACCCAGTTCCGTTACGAACGTGCCTTCGGAAAAGGATGGAAAGCCGGTATCGGTGTGGAAATGCCGGTAGTAGACGGAATTACCAATGATAATTTAAGTATCGGTTCCCAGCGTATGCCTAACTTCCCGGCTTATCTGCAATATGGGTGGAACTCTAAAAGCCATCTGCGTGCCGCCGCTATCGTAAGAAGCATGACGTATGATAACCTGGTGGCCAATAAAGCCGAATCGGAAACCGGCTGGGGTGTTTTACTTTCTACGACCTTCAATCTTTGTAGTAAAGTACAGGTGTACGGACAAGGTGTCTACGGTAAAGGTATCAGCCAGTACATGAACGATTTGAGTAACCTGAACGTGGATATTGTTCCCGATCCGGCCAAAGCCGGCCGTATGCAGGTACTTCCGATGATGGGATGGTATGCCGGTTTGCAGTATAATATTACACCGAAAGTATTTGTTTCAAGTACTTACAGCCAATCCCGTTTGTACAGTGACAACGATTACCCTGCAACTCCGTCGGAACAATATCGTTATGGTCAGTATCTGGTGGCAAACCTGTTCTGGAATATAACACCCGATCTGCAGGTAGGAGCCGAATACCTGAGAGGATGGCGCACGGATTTCAACGATCAGACACGTCATGCCAACCGGATGAACCTGGCGGTTCAGTATAGTTTCTAAGAGTAAACCGAAAAATTAAACAGATAGCGACACGGGGTTTATTTGCTGGGCAAATAGATCCCGTGTTTGTGTTATTTGCTAATATGTGTTAAATAAATAATTCCGACCCCTAGATGAACATGTATTGTGTGTATACTTTATAAACGGACCAGAAAAAGGTGCTATTATAAGGAAACATATGCAGGATACAAGCGTTATATCTCTTTTACAGAAGTATATAAAGAACCAATGTACGGAAGATGAATTGCGTACATTGCTTCAGTGGCTGAAAAAGCCGGATGATTCGGTTAGTCTCGATTTGGTTATAAAACCTTTATGGGATACGATCGATAAGAATATGGTATTGCCTGATTGTGAGCGGGAAAATGAGTTGCAGAAAGAAGTCTCTTTGCTGTTGTCCAATATAAAGCGGAAAGAGGGTACATCTTCCAATTCCATACTGAAAGTCAGAAGGAAAAAATATTTGAATGCTTTTTATCGTGTTGCTGCCGTTGTTGTTTTGGTATTCAGTGTTACGTTGGGCTTTCTGAAAGTTACCGAGCATACACAGGAAGCGGTTACATATACAGAAAAGATATCGAACAAAGGGGAAACTAAAAGTATTTTCCTGGCAGACGGGACAAAAGTGATCCTGAACTCGGACACAAAATTGACCATCCCCAGTGATTTTAATCAGGAAGAACGTATTATCGAAATGGAAGGAGAGGGCTTTTTCGATGTCACTCCGAATCCGGACAAACCATTTATCATAAAGAGCGGTGAAGCGCAGGTCAAGGTATTGGGAACCTCATTCGATTTTAAGTCATATAAGGAAGATGATTTTATTAAACTGACTGTATCGACCGGCAAGGTTCGTGTGAACGTGGTTAATCAGGATATGCAATTATCAGTCTCTCCGAATGAACATTTATCTGTCAATAAGGTAGATGGTACTGTCAGCAAAGAGGCGATCAGAGAAAACAACTATATTAAATGGATACAAGGTTCTTTATATTTTAATAAGGAACCGATACGTGAAGTTATAAAAACCATCAATCGTACTTATAATCGTAAAGTTGTTTTGCAATGTAAAGGCAGCTGCGATTATAAAATTACAGGGACTCATGACAATAAAAATATAGAAGCTGTTATCGAAGCTATTTGTTTTACAACCGGCTTGTGTAGCCGCCTGGAAGGGGATAATATTATTATATATGATAAACTTTAAGTCTAACATAAATATACTGCCTATGACAAATACCGGAAAATGAGACACTATAAAAAAGCAGTAGCGCTGTTACACTACTGCCTTTAAAAATTTTGCAGAGTCCTAGGAAACAGTATTGAGCCACTGGGTTGTAAGGTTTCTCTGCCTGTTTTAACAAACATCATTCATTAAAACATTACAAATGTATGAATTATAATCTAAAATTAAACAAGACTGTTATGCGAACTTCGTTAACCGTATGTACTATAGCTTTATCATCTCAGTTGCTTTGTGCAGAAGGTGCTTTCGGACAAAGTCTGAAAGAGAATGATATTACTTATGTCGTAAAGCAGACTTCTGTGAGCGAAGTATTTGAACAGCTTAGTAAAATGACTGGCTTTAACTTCTTTTACGACGAATCGGTATTGAAAGGACTGAAAAGTGTATCTGTAAAGGTAAATGATGCTTCGATAGATACTATCTTAAACGAATTGTCACGTCAGACAGGTCTGTCTTTCAAAAAAATAAATAATACTATTTCGGTAAGTAAGCCACAAGTAAACATGGTTCCTCAAAGTATTGCCCAGGATTCGAAAAAGTTGACCGGTCAGATTTTGGACAATCATGGTGAGCCTGTTATCGGTGCCAATGTAATCGTAAAGGGCACCACCAGCGGTACGATTACAGATATTGACGGAAACTTCTCGCTGGAAGTTCCTCAGAGCGGTACACTGATTGTTTCCTATATTGGTTATCTGACAAAGGAAATGCCGATCGGGAAACAGAATAATTTGAAAATAACATTACTTGAAGATACACAGGCGCTTGATGAAGTAGTTGTAGTCGGATATGGCGCTCAGAAGAAAGTCAATCTAACCGGTGCGGTTGGTACGATCGATTCAAAAGTGCTGGAATCCCGTCCTATTATGAATTCGACAAGTGCTTTGCAGGGAACAATCCCTAACTTGCAGATCACATCGAATAGTGGAGAACCTGGAACAAGTGCAACGCTGAACATTCGCGGTACGACTTCTATCAATGGCGGTAGCCCATTGGTGTTGGTCGACGGAGTTGAAATGAACCTGGATATGATCAACCCGAGCGATATCGCTAATGTGACGGTTTTGAAGGATGCTGCCGCATCGGCTATTTACGGTGTGCGTGCTGCCTACGGTGTTATTTTGGTAACAACCAAGAATGCGGGTACTGACATGAAGACTACCGTTTCTTATTCCGGAAACGTGGCGTTTTCAAAACCCACGGTTTTGCCCGATATGGTCGAGTCGAGTTGGGAACATGCCGAATTTGTAAACAGGGCAATGACAAATGCCGGACTCGATCTGATGTATAGTCCGGAGACTGTGCAAAAAATGAAAGATTATGCTGCCGATCCTCAGAATAATCCGGAATATGAAGTATTGAACGGTTCGATGTATTATTACGGTCATTCGGATTGGGTGGACTTGATGTTGAAGAAATTGACGCCTTCTCATCGCCATAATGTAAATATTTCGGGTGGAAATGAAAAAACGAAGTTCTATTCTTCCGTAGGATATTTAAATCAGTCGGGTATGTATAAGATCGGAAATGACGATTACCAACGCTTGAATACCCGTCTGTCAGTTGAAAACCAGACAACGCCGTGGTTGAAATTAGGAGCAAAGGTTTTGTATAACTATACTTCTGCTGATAAGCCTCATAAATATAAGGATGATGTTTGGCAGCAGATGGTGTTCTCTACGCCTACACGTATGGCCAGACCTTGGGGTGTCGATTCGCGTTACCCGGAACTGGATCAGTATGCCGGAAAATATTTCGATGATCAGAATCCGATTTCTCTGTTGGAGATGGGGGGACGCGATAAGAATAAGACGCATGATGTATGGTTGACTGGTAGTGCAGACTTTACATTTACGAAAGACTGGCGTGCACGTGTCGACTTTACCTATAACTTGAGTTATGATCACAATTCGGAACACCGTAAAAGAGTAGATATGATTACCAACAGTTTTGTTGAAACCGAAGGTAATACGAATAACAATAGTTATGCCTGGAAAAATAATAATAAGGATTATTATTCATTCAATGCCTATACGGAATATGAACACACTTTCGCTGAAAAGCATTACGTAAAAGGTATGTTGGGCTTCAACCAGGAGCTGACAAAGTATATTACCAGCACGGCAACTCGTCAGGATCTGATTTCTCAAACGTTGCCGTCATTAAGCTTGGGTACGGGTATGCAGACTGTGGTTGAAGATGGTTACGAATGGGCTTTGCGCGGTGGTTTCTTCCGTTTGAATTATATCTATGACGACCGCTATTTGCTGGAAGTGAACGGACGTTACGACGGAACCTCACGATTCCCTTCAGATAACCGTTTCGTATTCCTGCCTTCTTTCTCAGCTGCATGGCGTATTTCGGAAGAAGCCTTTATGGAGTCAACCCGCACCTGGCTGGATAATATGAAAGTACGTGCCTCTTATGGTATATTGGGTAACCAGCTGCTGACGGCTGAGGACTGGAAAGGTAATACCAAATATTATCCGTACATTCCATTTATGTCTTCCGGTTCGGCAGATAAATGGCTGTTTACGAACACAGAGAAATCTTTGTATATTAATCCGGCCGGTCTGGTGTCTAATAGCTTGACATGGGAGAAGGCCTCTACAGTGAATGTGGGTCTGGATATGACTTTCTTGCAGCAAAAACTGGATGTGTCATTCGACTGGTATCAGCGTACAACATCTGATATGCTGGTCAAGGTTGAATATCCGGAAGTGCTGGGAACGACGGCTCCTCCTGCCAATATGGCTGCACTTCGTACACGCGGATGGGAACTTTCAATCAACTGGAACGACCGTATCGGTAAGGACTTTACCTATAGCTTAGGACTTATTTTGTCAGACTCCCAGGCTGAGATCACAAAATATACCAATAAAAACGGTTCATTGAGTGATCATTATGTAGGAGAGAAGATCGGTGAAATCTGGGGATATGAAACAGAAGGTTTTTATCAGACAGAAAGCGATTTGACCAGTCATGCCGATCAGGCAAAGCTAGGCTCCAACTGGGATTTAGGTGACATCATGTATAAGGACTTAAATAACGACGGCAAGATCGATAATGGTTCGAACACACTGGCTGATCACGGTGACTTGAAAGTGATCGGTAATACGACTCCGCGTTACCAATATGGTATTACCGCCAATCTGGGATATAAAAACATATATATGAATATCTTCTTCCAGGGGATCGGCAAGCGCGATTACTGGCCTAGTAGTCAGCCGTTCTGGCCTGTCGCTACTCAGTACTATAATACGCAGAAATGGTTTGTTACCGATTCATGGTCGGAAGATAACCGTGATGCTTATTTTGCCCGTCCGATTGCCCGTGAAACCAAGAATCAGCAGAAGCAGACCAAGTATTTGCAGGATGCATCTTACTGCCGCCTGAAAAACCTTTCTGTCGGTTATGACTTCCCGACAAACTGGACCAATTTTCTACATCTCTCGAAAGCCAGTATTTACTTTAGTGCGGAAAATTTGTTTGAATTTACCAATGTAAAGGGAGCATACGACCCGGAAGCAGCCGGTAAAAACGGTACAATGGTATATCCGTTCCAGCGTACTTATTCATTCGGACTTAATGTTACATTCTAAATAAACCGATAAGATGAAAAATATAAAATTAAATATAGCAGCATTGGCTGTGTCATCCCTGCTGGTGGTGTCCTGTAATGATTCTTTTTTAGATAGGAATCCGACACACGATTTGAATGATAATAGCTACTGGAATACAGAAACGGATCTGGAAGTATATAACAACGGAATCTACAACGAGGCCGCAGATGCGTCTTACTATCGTTTTATGGTAGGACATACTGGTGACGCATGGAGTAGCAGTTATGCCGATTACTTTTGGAAAGATGTACAGAGTGATAACTTCGTGTCGAAAAGTAATTCAAACCATACGAGCTATACCCGGATTGCTGCCGGAAAGGAAACAGTTCCTAACGACCCCACTGCGGGCGGATGGTATTGGACACTGCTGCGCCGCATAAATGTCTTTTTTGCTAATTACGACAAGGTTGACGTTCCGGAAAGCGTTAAGAGCAAATATGCAGGCGAAGCTTATTTCTTCCGTGCCTGGTTCTACTTTGACAAGGTGCAGATGTACGGTGACGTTCCTTACATCACTGAACCGCTGACAACGGAGTCTGAAGAATTGTATGGTCCGAGAACCCCGCGTAAGGAGGTAATGGACCATGTGCTCGATGATATCAACAAGGCTTGCGAACTCTTGCCGGAAAGTTGGAGTTCGGATAAAGGCAGTCGTGTTTCGAAAGGTGCAGCCCTGGCCCTGAAATCACGTATCTGTCTGTTTGAAGGCACTTATCGCAAATATCATAACCTGGGTGATGAGCAGAAATATCTGGAAGAAACTGTAAACGCTTCTCAGGAATTGATGAACATGAAAAAGTACAGCATTTATAATACTGGAAATCCGGATTCTGAATATGCAACTTTATTCAATAGTGAAGATCTCGAAGGTAATCCGGAAGTCATTATGTACAGAAAATATGTACTAGGTCTGCTGGGACACCGTTTGTGTGGTTATTTGGTACAGTCTGGAAATGGTGCTACAAAAGATTTTGTGGAAGATTTTTTGTGCAAAGAATCTGATGGCAGCGTAAAGCCTGTTTCGTTGAGTCAGTCTTATAACGATGAAAGCATAGAAAACGAATTGGACAACCGCGATCCGCGTCTGACTCAGATTGTGTTGGATCCGCGTCACTCCAAAGAGATTCTGTACAATAAGGATCAATATATATTTCCACGTGTTGCAGGTATGACCGGCTGGGAGTCTGCTACCGGATATCATGTTATTAAGCACTATGCTGCTGAGCAGGATCAGAAAGGATATGGCAATGAAACTCATGATGCCCCCTTGTTCCGTTACGCAGAAGTACTGCTGAACCTGGCGGAAGCAAAAGCCGAACTGGGAACGATTTCACAAACGGACTTGGATCAGACTGTCAATGTTTTGCGTGACCGTGCCGGTATGCCTCATTTGACATTGAATCCGGTTATGGATCCGAAGTATACCGATCTGGGTATTTCTTCCTTATTGGTTGAAATACGTCGTGAACGTCGTGTTGAACTTTGTTTTGAAGACACCCGTTACCAGGATCTTATGAGATGGAAACAAGGCAAGCGACTGGCGCAGCGAGTTTTGGGTATGCGCTTTGAACCCTCTTACTTCGATCTGCCACGCTTTACACCGGAAGAGGGTAAGGCCGATCCAAACCGTGTCAAGTTGGTGGAAGTGAACGGAAAGCATTATATTGATGTATTTGCCGGAACAGACTGGGAAAATCGAGTATTTGATGAAGACAAGCATTATTTACATCCGATACCTGTAAATGTGATCGGTAAGAATACTGAAATAAAACAGAACCCGAATTGGGATTAATGTTTATCTCCTGAGAGTTTTATTATCCCGGCTTCATCTTTATGGTGAGGTCGGGATTCTTTTAATTGAGGAAAGTGAATAAAGGAAATAACAGAGTCATCGTAAGGTCAGCATGTTTATTGAAATATAACTTGATAAACTTTAAAGCTTCAGAGATATGTTCCTGTACTGTATTGACTGAAATACCTAATTTCATAGCGATTTCCTTATGCGACATGTTCTCGACACGGCTCATATTGAATATTTTTTTTCTTTGTGCAGGTAAGAGGTCTATTGCAGCCTGAAGGATCTCCTGATATTCGGTGTAAATAAGTTGTGATTCAGTGGTTTCTTCAACAGTAATTTTTTGTGTAGTCAGTATTTCTTTCACTTTTATATCAATGTCCATATCACGAAAATAATTCATGATGCGATTTCGTGCCATGGTGTAAAGGAAAGAAGAAAAAGATAGTTGAGGGTTTATGAAAGAACGTGATTCCCAGATACGGATAAAAATATCTTGTACAATGTCGTTGGCTTCTTCATTTGATTTAAGCAGATAGGAACAGAAATAGAATAATTTGTCTTTGTAACGTATATATAACTCACTAAATGCAGCTTCGTCATTTTGTGTGAGTCGTGTTACAAGGTCTACATCTGTTTTTTCTTTTAATCTCATCAGCATTCCATAAATGTATGACAATTATTATGACTTTTTTCATCAAGATAAAAAATCCCGGTAGATTACCGATTTTAATGAGTCTACCGGGATTTTATGATATGTTTTGCCTATTAAAACAATTTATCAGGATATTCACCAGCATTCACTAATGCCTGGATCTTATCAACCACTTCCTGGCGGTCTTCCGGATAAGTGACACCGAACCATTTACTGTTTGTATCCAATACTTTTACAGTAGCTGTATCGTCACTAATCAGTTTGTCTACCATCAGCGGGATGAAGAATTCGCTTTTCAAATTTTCCATGTTCTTCGGATCACTCAGGAACACTTTGAAGAACTCCTTGCTGTAAGCAAAATAATCGGGAGTGAAGCCCCAGAAGTTCATACTTACCGGAGTCGTATCGGGGGTTGCTACCCATTCGCCATCGTCGTCGATGTATTTTACTTCACCGTCCAAACGCTGGATCTTAGTACGTTCAACAACAGATGTCAGCAGCTGGTTGTCGTCTGTGCTGCAAATACCACGGGAAACAGTTCCACTTTCGCTCAATGTATTTCCTACGCGGAAACCTACCATTGCATATGTGTTTTTAGAACCTTCAGGCAGTTCAGACAGGAATTTACCCATTACCTGGAAAGAGTCGCGACCGTAGAAATCGTCGCAGTTGATTACAGCGAACGGTTCTTTGATAACGTCGGCACCCATCATAACGGCATGGTTTGTTCCCCATGGTTTAGTACGTTCAGCCGGGCAAGTGAATCCTTCGGGCAGGTTGTCGATAGCCTGGAATACTAATTCACAAGGTATATGACCTTCATATTTAGAAATGATCTTATCACGAAAATCTTGTTCAAAATCTTTACGGATAACAAAGACAAGCTTTCCGAAACCGGCTTGAATAGCATCGTAGATGGAATAATCCATGATTGTTTCTCCGTTAGGACCCAGTCCGTCCAACTGCTTCAAACCTCCGTAGCGGCTGCCCATACCGGCTGCCAATAGAAATAATGTAGGTTTCATAATTCTTTTATTTTAATTAGATAGTGTATTTTTCATTACTGCCGACAAAGGTAGGAAACAATTAATAATACACAATTGTGATTTGTGATTAATTTCTCTTTAAAACCCGAACTGCCAGGCAATATTCTCCGGCTTTGAGATTATCGGTAACGATAAAATATCCCTGGTTATACATTTAACGCTTATTTTACTTCAAGTACGACAATCGATTGAGCCGGGAGAGTGATTTTTAATTGACCTTTCTCAACTTTTGCCCCATTAAATACTGTCGGCTTTACCAGTTCGGGTTTCTCAAAAGTATTGTGGTCATTGATGGTTCCATGCCTTGTCACGACCATTCTGGCGACGTAAACGGGCCATCGGACTGTCACCTTCCGAAGTCATATATTCAACCCATTTCGCCATTTCTTCCACTGTACCGCTACCTACATTGGCACTGATATAGGGTTCACATCCCAACAATTCGCAAAGGTTGAGGAACTCGTGGGTTCCGAAGCTATTGTCTTCGATCGCTCCACCCCAGTTGTTGTTTACCATTTTGGGACGGTTCTCTTTCGGACCGATACAGTGGTATTCGTCGGCAAAGCAACCGCCTGGCCAGCGTAGATTGGGGATTTGCAAATTCTTCAACGCACTGAGAACATCATTACGGTATCCTTGTGTGTTCGGAATGTCAGAATCCGGACCGACCCAAAGTCCACCATATATACAGGTTCCCAGATGTTCGGCAAACTGCCCGTAAATATGTTTACTGATCTGTTATGTTCCTTCTACAAATATTCTACTCTATTTGTGGCAGATCGATAGCATCCAACTTCCTTAATGTTTCCAGTCTGAAAGCTCCGGGCCAGGCGACCAGCCATGAGTTGATCCGGTCAAAACGGGGAGCGGCATCCCAATTCCAGAGACTTTGCAGATAGGCTTCATTTTGTGAACCGGCAGGGCGGACACGTCCGTTAATTACCAGCGTCCCGTCGGAAATTAATTGACATCCGTTATTCCATATGGCAACAGCTTTTTCTTTCCATTGGTTATCACCGGTAAGTTTTGCCAGTTCAAACCATTCCGGAATCCAGAATAAGGCGTATGGATCCAGATGATGATGCTGAACGGAAACCGAAGTGGCGCCGAATGTCTTATAATTGTATTGGGTAAAATTATCATTTTCAGGATAAATACCATTGTAATGCCATAACCAGGTAGATAAATAATAAGATACGGCAACGGCATCGTCCAGATATTGCCTGTCATTTGTCAGTTTAAATAATTTCAAAGCCGAACGCAGAAGGGAGATGGATGACTCTTTATCGATACACCAGGTATCCAGAGCACCCGCTGTAGAATATCCTTTTGTTTTCAGTTCGCTGACATAATGATCATAGGCCCTGGCAGCAGAAACAAAATAAGTACTGTCTTTAGATCTGCTGAAAGCCTCCAGCATCGGAGGAACCAGAAAACAGCCGATCGTTCCTTCCCGATAGAAACATTGTCCATTCGGATACCATCCACGGGCATATACGCCGTTGGCCTGCTGATCACTTTTGACAAAGTTACAAATGCCGAAAGCCAGGCGTTCATATTCTGGTCTGTATAATCCGCATGCTTTCACCAGTTCTGCTGCTTCAAAATAATTGAGAGCAGCCGTTCCCAGGTTACAAGCATCCAAAACAATGTTATCGTTCAGGTTTTTCTGGTTGGAGACACGATCATAATTCGTGATGAACAAGCCGTTGGGCAATTGGCAGAGTTTAGCCCATGCGTCGAGAGTGGCCAGTCCTTTTTCTAAAGATTCTTTATTCTTGTATTTGATGTAATCGAAAAGGAGGGAATTGGCAAAAGAAGCATTCTGTCCGCACCATCCGATTTCATACCCTTTGCGTTTACTCCATTTTCCGTTTTTCTCCGGTGAGAAACCGATTGTGAAACCTCTGAAAGCACCGTCTTCTACCCATAGGTATTCTTTGGCATACCGAAGACCTAAGTTCCATATTTTTTCAGGGGGGTAAATATCTGTATCCTGTTTGTCTGCCCGGTCCCATGCTTCGCGCAAAAAGTGGCGCATCGCGTGATGGTGAGGTTCCTGCTCGCTGATAGTAAGGTAAGCAGTCAGTGTGACTGTTTCTCCTTCAGAAAGTTTTTCCTGTTTCTGATATCCTGGTTTGTAACGGTCTCTGGCTGCGTACATAACAGGCATTTCTTCTTCCGGCCATATCAGCCGATGGGTAGTGGTTTGCTTCTCCGGAATGAGAGAGCAGGAGAAACTTTCTTTTTCATTTTGGGGAACATCGCTCCACATGGCAACGGCGAATTTTGTTCCTTCCGAATAAGTTGCCCCGGGTATAGGAGTACTGCGATAAGAATAAGTTCGCCATTTCCCGTTTTGTTGTGCTCCTTTTGGCTCTTTTCCTCGTCCCCAATTATTTCCGTTGTAAGACACAGAAGGAATCATCCAGTAGTCTGAGGTCGATTGATGTACAAAATCCAGGTAAATCCTGGCTTGTTCGATATTTTCCAGTGCAGTAAACTGGCTGGTAATCTTAAAAGTACAGGAATCGAGTTTTTCAATCTGATCCGTACGGTTCATTCCTTTGGTGACAGATGGATTCAGTTCTCCTACAATGGTTTTTCCGGACATGAGAATCATTCTGTTATCCTGATCCTTCCAGTGATATTTATCCTGGGTATGACAGGAGCAAAGGACAAAGCATAAAATGAAATAGAATGCGTGTAACTCCCTTAATGTTTTCATAACCAAATAACTGATGAATAAGTGTATACAAATGTAAATAAAATATCCGGATAAAGTGTTTAAAATAACCTTTTGTTTTGGAGAAAAGAAACAAGGAGATACTCTTCTTTTTACATTACATGATAAAAATATTTATTAAAATAATTACTTTTTCATATTCGTATATGTTTAATTGTTTATTCAGGTTATTTCTATCTTTATCTACTCTATTCGGTTTTCGATAGTCGAATGGCATCTGTAGCACATTCTGTTTTGTCGGTTATACTACCATTTTTACCACCAAATCTGTTTCCCATTCTCATACGTAATTATTGAAAAACTCGACAATAACCGGATTATCATCTATTTGGCACTGGATTTCTTGACCTTGCTTGTCAGTTAGTTTTTGGGGGATTTCCTGTAATTGGTCCGGTTGCAGATAGAGCAGCAGACTGTTTTCGCTGTCGCCTACGCTGATGGTTGACAGGAATGAGCCGTAGGTAAATTCGGTGGAAGTCATTTTTCCGTTATCTAGCTTGGATAAGTAGTTCTTATCGGCGTGACGGATTTGTAGCCAAAGCGTATTTCCAAGAGGTATTATGTTTGACAGATGCGTGCCGTTGTTTGCTTCGCGGATAAAATCAATTCCGAATGTACTGTATAATTCAATTAATTGTTGGTCGGTCAGGTAATCGTTTTGAGGGGTATATACGCCTCTGCTGAAAGTCTCCGTTTCCGGATTGAAGGAGACGTAGGAGTTGGACATTCCCAGTTGGAACAAATATTCATTCTTGTATTTGACGAATTGGACGGCTCTGAATAGGAGGAAGGGGGCCTCTTTTTCCAAGTATTCGGAAAGAATGTTTCCTTGTTCGTCCGTCAGTGTTAAGAAATGGTCATTTTGTCCGGTGACCAATAGAAGATGTCCGTTTTCCATTCGTTTGAACTTGTATATGGTGAAAGGAAAACTGATTTTCCGGAGGAAGGAGCCGTTGTTGGCATCGTATATTTTCAGGTTCTCGTAGTCGGAGATCCATATTTCTGTTTGGCCGTTGATGCTGTATATGTCAAAGTCTTCCACATGGATGTATTCTTCGGGGCCTTGTCCTTTCTTGTTCAAAGACATGACGTGTTTTCCCTCGTTGTTGAAGCGGTGGATGGAGGAGCCGGATGAGGCTATGTAATATTCGTTATTAAACTTCTTTATTTTGTCGATGACTCCGATCATGCAGGTTGAATCGGTCTCCAATGGGGTGGCGGTGTAATTGCTGGAGAAGAGTTCTGACCATTCTAGGTGATCTTCTTGCGGAAGAGAAAGATCTTCCAACAGGGGTTGCTGCTTTGTTGTGTCGCATGAGAACAGGGTGAGGAGACACAACAGGACGATGAATAAAGCTAATATATGTTTCATAATAAGACGATTATTTAATATTGATAGTCAGTAAAATCCAGTCGTTCCTGTCTGCTGAGAAAGACGATGTTATTTTCTTTATGGCAGGGTAGGAGCATCTTATGTTTGCATAATGTTCCATCAGTTCGCTTTCACGTGCCAGTACATAGAGTTTTCCTCCCTCAGATCCGATAAAAGGATTTATATGTATAGATTGGAAATTGTCAAACAATCGGTCGAACCGGTAAAGGGCATTGGTTTTCCGGTCAATCATGCAAAAGTTTTCCTGTTTACCTTTGAGTTTAAAGAATAGTTTGTCGGAGGCTTCGTAGAAGCTGTAATGACTGTAGATATATTGGCGTTGAGTGATGATCTGATGCATTTTCTGATCATTTTCCGAATATTTGTCCAGTGTTAGAAAGTCGCCGTGAAAGTCGAGTGCATAGAGCGGGAACAGTTCCTTTTTCTGATAATTGTAGGAATAAATAGTGTCTATCCTTGCCGGGAAGATAAAGATGTTTTTGTTCCTATCTGTTGTGTAGATATTATAAGATGCATAAGGCCTTTTTTGTTCTCCCCACATGGGAATGAAGAGGTTGTGTATGGCTTTAAAGTCTGTCAGTGCCATAAAATGACCTTCGATGCTGCCGCGTTCATGGTTGGCTCCTCCCGAATAGACAAGAAACTCTCTATCTTTTGTCGGAATGATATGGGTACAGGGGAAAGGCAAGGACACTTTCGTTAGGGGGGTACCGTCCAGTTTGAATTTGTTGATTATTTTGAAACGACTGACAACCCATAGTTCTTCTAATTCCGGTACAATGCACATGGAATTGACTATTAATGCGTCCGAGAAGGTGATTTCTTTGATAAATTTTCCAGCAGTGTTGTAAATGACCAAATTTCTTCCGGCTATGGAATAACCCATGAGATAGAAATAGTCTTTATACTGTATCATGTTTATGCATCCGTCAAATATGTTTTTCTCTAATCGGGTACATGAAATATCGGTTACCAGGCTGTCGAAGCTGATGGTTTGATATTTGTTCATATCCATTTGAATGATGTTTTTGTCTGAAGGATAGGTGTCTGCGCATTTCCCATCGTAAGCAAACAAGACAAAAGCGAAGAGGATAAAGAACACTTTTGTTTTCATGGCGTGAACGCCGGAAAGGGGGCGTTGGGTCGGGACATTGTAATATGTTGCCTTCATATAGCTTGTTATTTAAGTTTAAGTCTCCAAATATATGAATTATTTATTACGATATAATCGTATTTTATATGTTTTTTAGTGCATTACGATTTGTTAGTATGTTTTGGCGTGTTTCGGTTTTGAGAAAAGGAGGAATATCGGAAATAATAGGAGAGGATAAAAATAAAAATGGGGAAGAAGAATGTCTTACCATCCTTTTCCCCCATTTTCTTTATAGTGGAGTGACTTTATTGCATGCCTTCAGTCGTCATTTCCTTATTGATCTTCTTAACCAATCCCTGGAGAACTGCACCCGGACCTAATTCGATGAAATGGTCGGCACCGTCAGCGATCATGTTCTGAACGCTCTGAGTCCAGCGGACAGGAGCAGTCAGCTGTGCGATCAGGTTAGCCTTAATCGTTTCAGGATCAGTTTCACCTTTCGTGCTTACATTCTGATAAACAGGGCAAACCGGTGTATGGATCGGAGTCGCTTCAATAGCAGCAGCCAGTTCGGTACGTGCCGGTTCCATTAGCGGAGAGTGGAATGCACCGCCTACTTTCAGCTTCAAAGCACGTTTAGCTCCGGCAGCCAGCATCTTTTCGCAGGCAGCATCGATTCCGGGAATTGAACCGGAGATAACCAGCTGGCCCGGGCAGTTGTAGTTTGCACAAACAACTACTTCATCATTAATACTTGCACAGATTTCTTCAACAGTAGCATCCGGCAAAGCCAAAACAGCTGCCATGGTAGAAGGAGTGGCTTCGCAAGCTTTCTGCATAGCCATGGCACGTTTGGAAACTAATACCAGGCCATCTTCAAACGACAATGCTCCGGCTGCAACAAGGGCAGAGAACTCACCCAGGGAGTGACCGGCCGTCATATCCGGTTTAAACTGGTCGCCTAATGTTTTGGCGAGGATAACCGAGTGTAAGAATATGGCAGGTTGCGTAACCTTTGTTTGTCTCAGATCTTCGTCTGTCCCTGCGAACATAAGGTCTGTGATGCGGAAACCGAGAATTTCGTTTGCTTTCTCAAACATCTCTTTTGCAAGGGGATTGTTATCGTAAAGGTCTTTTCCCATTCCGACAAACTGTGCACCCTGACCGGGAAATACATAAGCTTTCATCTTTCTAATCTTTTTCTAATTTCAGTTTTTTAAGACGGTGCAAAGGTAATAAATTTAGAATAATGGAGTGACTATTCGTTACAAATAGTATCTTTGCCGCATATAAAAGGCGAATATTAACGACTAATTATTATAATATCATGAACGAATTACTATTTTTAGGAAATTTAGGTACAGGCGAAATTGTTATTATTGCCATTGTTGTGTTGTTACTTTTCGGTGGTAAGAAAATTCCTGAACTGATGAAAGGTATTGGTAAAGGAGTAAAGAACTTTAAAGACGGTGTAAAAGGTTTGGAAGACGACATTAAGCTGGACGACAACGATAAGAAATAGGAAATGGAAGAAGAATTGGAACAAGATGAAATGTCATTCTGGGACCACCTGGAGGAACTTCGTTGGACTTTATTCCGTTCTATTCTAGCGCTCTTTGTTTTTGCTATCGGTAGTTTTGCCTTTATGCGTGATCTTTTCGATCACGTTATCATGGCTCCATGCTATGCTGATTTTATTCTTTACCGTTGGTTGTGTGAATTGAACAAGTGGCTTATCGATATAAGTCCTTGGTTTGATGTGCTGCCTGATTTCTGTAATGATACTTTTCACGTAGATATCGTGAATATCAAACTGGCATCTCAGTTCTTCACTCACATGACTACTTCATTCTGGCTGGCCCTTGTATTGACTTTCCCTTATCTGATGTATGAGGTGTGGAGATTCATCAGTCCGGCTTTATATGAAAACGAGAAGAAAAATATCAGATGGGTATTCTTTTTCGGAACGATCATGTTTTTCCTGGGATGTGCCGTAGGTTATTTTATGGTATTCCCGATGACACTCCGTTTCCTGGCAACGTACCAATTGAGTGCTAATATTACAGAACAGGTCTCTTTGGATTCGTATATGGATAACTTCCTTATGCTGATCTTCGTGATGGGAATTGTTTTTGAAATGCCGTTGGTTTCGTGGTTGCTGTCGAAGCTGGGATTGTTGCACAGAGGATTTTTCCATAAGTACAGACGACATGCTATTGTCGGATTGCTTGTTGCTGCAGCATTCATTACTCCGAGTAGCGATCCGTTTACACTGAGTGTCGTATTCTTCCCATTATACGGATTGTATGAATTAAGTGCATTCTTTGTAAGAAAAGCCCCGGTAGAGCAGCCGGATGAAGAAGACGAAGAAGAAAACGAAGGTTAATAAACCATAGACATTAGAAATTAGTTATAGAAAGAGACGTACATGTTTAAATGTTACGTCTCTTTTTTTGTATATTTGTCAGGACTTAAACAATTTATAAACAATGAGGCACTTTTCTTTATTGGCGGTCTCCTTGCTGGCTTTAATGGCCTGCACGTCAGAGAAACAACAGGAGATTGATTATGCGCAGTATGTAAATCCTATGATCGGTACGGATTTTACCGGAAATACTTATCCGGGAGCACAGGCTCCTTTCGGTATGGTGCAGTTAAGTCCTGATAACGGATTACCCGGATGGGACCGTATCTCCGGTTATTTTTATCCGGATACGACCATAGCCGGTTTTAGTCACACGCATCTTTCCGGTACAGGAGCTGGTGATTTGTATGATATCTCTTTTATGCCGGTGACACGTCCGTATAAAGAAGCTGAAGCGCCGTTAGGCATTTATTCTACTTTTTCTCATAATGATGAGGCTGCTTCTGCTGGGTATTACCGGGTATTGTTGAAAGACTATAATATTAATGTAGAGCTGACAGCTACCGAACGATGTGGTATCCAGCGTTATACTTTTCCGAAGGCGGAAGCCTCCGTTTTCCTGAATCTGAAAAAAGCGATGAACTGGGATTTCACACTCGATTCTTATATAGAAGTAGTCGACTCGGTGACGATCCGCGGATATCGTTTTTCACAGGGCTGGTCGCCTGACCAGCATGTCTATTTCCAGACCCGTTTCTCTAAACCTTTTGCAGGGTATCATATGGATACGACGGCTATTATAACCAAAGATAAGGGACGTATCGGCACAGCGTATATAGCACGTTTTGATTTTAATACGGAGAAAGATGAAGAGATTCTGGTGAATACGGCCATTTCCGGTGTCAGTATGGAAGGTGCTGCTAAGAATCTGCAGGCAGAAGCTCCTCTGAATGATTTCGATAAGTATCATAAAGAGGCGGTTGCCCGTTGGAACAAGGAACTGTCGAAGATCGAAGTCAATGGGAATAATACGGACGATTTGGTTAAATTTTATACGGCTATGTACCATACTATGATTGCTCCGACCATTTTCAGTGATGTGGACGGCTCTTATTATGGACCGGATAACCAGATTCATAAGACGAATGGTGGCGACAATTACTCTACATTCTCTTTATGGGATACTTTCCGTGCTGCTCATCCGCTTTATACGTATACGGACCCGGAACGGGTAAATGATATGGTTCAGGGTTTCCTGAATTTCTTTGATCAGAACGGTGCGCTTCCCTTGTGGAATTTGTATGGACATGAAACAAATATGATGATCGGTTACCATGCGGTACCTGTTATCGTGGATGCTTATCTGAAAGGAATCGGTAATTTTAATCCGGAAAAGGCATTGCAGGCTTGTATAGCAACGGCGAACCGGGACGATTACCGCGGTATCGGATTGTATAAGAAATTAGGTTATGTTCCGGCATTCAGTGATCCGGAGAAATGGGAAAACTGGTCGTTGTCCAAAACGCTTGAATATGCTTATGACGATTATTGTATCGCCCGTATGGCAGAAAAGATGGGCAAGAAGGATATTGCCGATGAGTTTTACAAACGTGCGCAGAATTACCGGAATGTCTATAATAAGGAAACGACCTTTATGCAGCCTCGTGATGAAAAAGGAAACTTTGTCACTCCGTTCGATGCCAAGGAATATACGGAAGATATTTGTGAGAGTAATGCCTGGCAGTATTTTTGGTATGTGCCGCAGGATTTGGATGGTCTGATCGGCCTGCTGGGGAGCAAGGAACGTTTTACAGAAAAGCTGGATAGCATGTTCACTTATGCACCGGATGCAAAAGAAGATTTGCCAATCTTCAGTACGGGTATGATCGGGCAGTATGCACATGGTAATGAGCCGAGCCATCATGTAATCTATCTCTATAACAAGGTAGACCAGCCCTGGAAGACTCAGAAATATGTAGCTCAGGTATTGCACGACCTGTATCTGAATGCCCCGGATGGTATCTGTGGTAACGAAGATTGCGGACAGATGTCTGCCTGGTTTGTATTCAGCGCAATGGGCTTCTATCCGGTCGATCCGGTGAGCGGCCAGTATGAGATCGGTACACCTTTATTCCCGGAAGTGAAAATGAATTTGGCAGATGGTAAAGTGTTTACAATCCTGGCTCCGGGTGTGGATGCAGAAAATATTTATATCCAATCGGTTCAGTTGAACGGCAAACCTTATGATAAGAGTTATATCACCCACGAACAGATCATGAGCGGTGCAACGCTTGAATTTGAAATGGGCAGCCAGCCGGGACCGGTTTGGTATAAGAAATAAATATCTTTTATAGAAAGAAAATAGCCCCTGAGTCCTGCGATTCGGGGGCTATTGTTTTATGGAAATGATGATTCGATTGTGCGGATTACAGCTTATTTGTATTTTTGTCGGAAACTATCATTTAATCTATTGTACGATATGTTTAAGAATTTATCTTATTTGATTATTTTGCTATTTAGTGCAGCCACTAGCTTACAGGCTGAAGAACGTGAATATGTGATTGTAGTGCACGGTGGTGCCGGAAACGTTGGCAAGCTGGAAAACGATCCGGGACGTTCCGCTCAGTATTATGCGGCGCTCGATTCGGCTCTGACTATTGGCGACCAAATCCTTTCTGCCGGAGGGGAAGGTCCGCAGGCTGTTATGGCGGTAATCAATTATTTTGAAAACAATCCGTTATTCAATGCCGGTAAAGGAGCGACCTGTACGGCTGAAGGTACATTTGAACTCGATGCTTCCATAATGGAAGGTAAGGATCTTTCTGCCGGAGCCGTTGCCGGAGTAAAGACTGTTAAAAATCCGATCAATGCCGCATATGCCGTTAAAACACAGACTCCGCATGTCATGTTATCCGGAACCGGAGCAGATGCTTTTGCTGCCAGCCAGGGGTTAGAATTGGTAGATAATATGTATTTTGCAACTCCGAAGACCATGGAATGGATCGAAAAGTTGAAGAAGGAAAGTCGTAAGAATGGTACTGTCGGTTGTGTTGTTCTCGATAAACAAGGGAATCTGACTGCCGGGACCAGTACCGGAGGAACGTTCAAAAAGAAATGGGGGCGTATCGGTGATTCACCTGTCATCGGAGCCGGCACTTATGCTGATAATAACAGTTGTGCCGTTTCCTGTACCGGACATGGCGAGTATTTTATCCGTCATGCCGTGGCTTTCAATCTTTGTGCACGCTATAAATACCTGAAGGAACCTGTTGAACAGGCGGCAGACTATATCATCCATACGGAATTGAATGTGAATGCTGGTGAGGGTGGTCTTATAGCTGTCGATAAAAACGGGAATATCGCTATGCCGTTCAATACGACCGGAATGTTCCGAGGCTATTTGTATAAGGAAAAAGGAAAATCGGCGATAGAGAAAAGGATCGGCATTGGTGAGAATATGATCACTCCGGATCGTTAGACTGTTTTGGTTTATCTTTATATTTAAAAACTGCGTTCTTTTCCGTTGTGATACGGTTGGGAACGCAGTTTTTATTATATTAGTTATTTCTGCGGAAGGCTCCGCTTACGAATTCCAGTACTTCCGGCAAAGCTGTACGCCAGTACAACCATGTATGGCCACCGCCACGAACACGAAATTCATGTTTCATACCTTTCTCGCGCATAATCTGGTGAGCCTGGAAATTCCCTTCCAGTAAACCGTCCTGGTCACCACAGTCGATATAATAACGGATACGCGGAAGATTCTCCTTATCCAGATCGGAAAGCATTTTCAATACGCTGTTTTTATGCCAGTAGTCGAGTCCCGGACCAAACAGGCGGTTGAACAGGTCTTTGTGTGACTTGGCCTGGCGTTGCTCCATAACGCTGTCATCGAAAATGGCTGCACTAAGTGGTGCGCAGGCACTGAACATATCCGGATGATGTAAAGAATAGAGGAATGAACCGTATCCGCCCATGGAAAGACCGGCAATAGCACGGAATTCTTTGTTGCTTCGGGCACGGTAAGTCTTTTCGATATAAGGGATTAACTCTTCAAAAAACATATCCTCATAAGGAGCTTTCCCGTCATATTGATTGATATACCAGGTATCCCAGGCGTTCGGCATGACAACGATCATAGGCACAGCCTGATCGCTTTTGATGGCGCGATCGGTTATTTCCTGCATTTGACCGGTTTGTATCCACATAGTCTCATCATCGGTATAGCCGTGTAACAGGTAAAGTACCGGATAATGGCGGTCTGAAGTGGCATAACCATCAGGCAGGTAAATGGAGTAGGAGACTTCTTTTCCCAACTTTTTACTCTGGAACTTCACAGATTCATGAACTGTACTTTGAGCTATTCCTGCAAAATTAATGCAGAAACATAAAACAAGGAAGAGGATAATCTTGTTTTTCATATGCAAACAGATTTAAGTAAATAGATAGATGTTTTTGTTTATTTCTAGCAAAGTTAGGAAAAAGCATTGTCTATACCGGATAAAATCTGAAAAAATATTATTTTTGTTAGCTAACTGATTAATCCAAATTGTATATATGTCGCATTTACCAGATTTAATTTCAGATCTCGCTTTAATACTCATATCCGCAGGTGTAATAACTTTATTATTTAAATGGCTGAAACAACCGCTCGTATTAGGATACATCGTTGCCGGATTGTTGGCCGGGCCATACGTTCATATATTTCCTACTGTTGTCGATGTGGAGAATATCAATCTTTGGGCGGAGATGGGAGTTGTCTTTTTACTGTTTGCCCTGGGGCTTGAGTTTAGTTTTAAAAAACTGATGAATGTGGGTTCGACGGCATTTATTACAGCGATGACAGAGGTAATAACGATGCTGATCGTGGGGTATCTGGTCGGACATTTATTGGGATGGTCTACTATGAACTCTATATTTCTGGGCGGAATGTTGTCGATGTCGTCTACGACTATTATTATAAAGGCTTTCGATGACCTGGGATTGCGAAATCAACGATTTACGGGGATTGTATTTGGAACGTTGGTGGTGGAGGATCTGGTAGCTATTATCATGATGGTGCTGCTGTCGACTATGGCTGTGAGCCAGGAGTTTGCCGGAGAGGAGATGGTTGGCAGTATCCTGAAGGTCGCTTTCTTCCTGATCCTTTGGTTTTTGGTAGGAATCTTCGTTATTCCGGCTTTGTTGAAAAAGGTGAGAAAACTGATGAATGATGAGACATTGCTGGTAATTGCATTGGGCTTGTGTCTGGGAATGGTGGTGGTAGCAACAAAAACCGGTTTCTCCGCAGCTCTTGGTGCGTTCATTATGGGATCTATCCTGGCAGAAACAATTGAAGCGGAACGTATCGAGCATATTATCAAACCGGTCAAAGACCTGTTCGGAGCTATCTTTTTCGTATCGGTGGGCATGCTGGTCGATCCGGCTATCCTGGTGCAGTATGCTTGGCCGGTTATTCTGATAACGCTGGTTACTATTGTCGGAAAGGCTTTCTTTTCTTCATTTGGAGTTTTATTGTCCGGTCAACCGTTGAAAACATCCATACAATCGGGGTTTAGTTTGGCACAGATTGGCGAGTTTGCTTTTATTATTGCAGCTTTGGGTGTCTCGCTGAAGGTTCTCGACGATTTTGTATATCCCATCATTGTTGCAGTATCGGTGATAACAACTTTTACTACTCCTTATTTTATCCGCCTGTCGGGACCGTTTGCAGAATGGTTGTATAGGGTATTACCGGATAAGGCACGTGATTTTCTGGACCGGTATTCTTCCGGATCGAAGACGATCAATCATGAGAGTGATTGGCGGAAGCTACTGAAGCTGTATGTCGGAAAGATATTGATCCATTCTGTTTTATTGACAGCTATTCTGTTGTTGTCTACCCAGGTTATTCATCCGTTGCTGGTAGAAAAGTTTCCGGCTATGGAGATGTGGGGGAGTATTATTATGAGTGTATTGACGCTTCTCCTGATGACTCCTTTTCTCTCCGGGTTAGTAGCCAATAAAAACAACTCTCCGAAGTTGTTTATGAGTTTGTGGAAAGATAACAAATATAACCACGGGAAGTTGGTGGCGCTTGTTCTGTTTAGAGTGTTTGTCGCTATTCTGTTTGTTTCGATTGTATTGATCAAATATTATCATGTGCAGTATGGTATCGGTGCGATCATTGCGGTGGGAGTCCTGATCTTGATTGTTCTGTTCCGCCGCGATTTGAATCAATATGCAAAACTGGAAGCCCATTTCCTGACTAATCTGAATCGTCGGGAAGAGGTGGACCGGAAACGGAACCCTTTGAAGAACAGCTTTAATAAGCAGTTGAGTGATAAGGATATTCATTTGGCAGTGGTACCGGTTTCACCTTGTTCTCCCTATGCCGGAAAATCGTTGGCGGAATTACCTCTCAGAAAAGACTTTGGAGTGAGTATTGTCGAGATCATTCGGGGTGATTATAAAATTTATATTCCCGGAGGTACAGATCATATCTATCCGCAAGATAAGGTTGTTGTGGTTGGAACGGATGAACAGCTGAAAGCGTTTCAGGCGAAGCTGGAAGATCAGGAGAATGGGCATAGTTGCGGCAATCAACCGGAAGAGATTACCGTCAATTCCTTTATTGTTGATGAGAGTTTCCCTTTCCTCGGACAAAGCATTACACAGTCGAATGTGGGACGTCGATATAATTGCCTGATCGTAGGTCTTGAACGTAACGGTGACTCACTGATAACACCGGATAACGATACGGTTTTCGAAATGGATGATTTGGTATGGGTTGTGGGCGACAAGAGTAAGATAGAGGAAATGATAAAAGGAGAATAACGAATACCAAAAGAAAGAAAAGGGGCAGCCAGCGTAAAGCAGGTTGCCCCTCAATATTTGTAAGAACTTTATTTATTCTTTATCCCACCATACGCGTGAAGTCATTTTGTCTCCACCATTCATACGGCTGATAGCCTCCTGATAGTTAGCCTCGTTGTTTTGGCTTTCTGTTACAGGGTACTGGAAACGACGCGGAATGGTTCCGTTCGTTACACAGGTTGAGTAGCCTTTATTTACTGGGGTTAATACCGGGTAACCCGAACGACGCCAATTAGCAAATGTTTCATATTCATCACAAAAAGTCGTGATATAATATTGTGTGTTGATTTGCTCAAGAGCTTTGGACTGATCAAAAGGATTATCAGCCAAATATTTATCGATAGCCTCGGCATTCAGATATCGATTGTAAGAACTTTCAGCAGCGGAGTAGAAAGAGAACTGTTGCATGGCAGATCTTACACCTGCTTCATAATAATCTTTAGCACTCCCAGAAATCCAGCCTCGGTAAGCTGCTTCGGCCAGTAATAGCAGATTTTCGGTATAAGTCAGCAACATTGTCGGAGCATCTGGCCGTGCATAGGTCTGACGATTCGGTAAAGAATAGTAGGATCTCCAGTTTGTGCCCGGATAGCCAGGAGCATTAGACAAATCCCATTTTTCTCCTTTTACATCATAGCCAATCGGCAAACCGACCTGTTTGGACGGGTCATTATCTCCGAAATCAAAATCACCCTGCCATTTTTCAGACGGAGTAGTACAAACTGTTGCGATTAACGGCAAACGAGGGTCATTAGAGTTTTTCAACATGTTGATAAAGAATTCGCTCAGATAAAATGCTTGTGGATCTTCATGACTCAGCACTTTTCCATAAGGTTCGGCTGAATCGTCAGTAACCAGGCCGTCTGAATGTTTTACCATTGCATTATCAGCTGCACTCTCAAACAAGCCGTTGGCAATAGCTTTTTTTACCCATGTTTCGGCTGTCCCCGGGTCTACCTTTGTTAAGCGCATGGCCAGACGTAACATCAAAGAGTTGGCAAATTTTTTCCATTTAGTAACATCTCCACCATAAACTAGATCTTCATTTTTTACTGTTGTGGCTGCGGATGTACTTAAGGCTGCCTGGGCTTCGTCTAACTCTTTAAATAAATCATTGTAAATCGCCTGCTGTGTATCGTATTTAGGATATCCGACACCTTCTATTCCTTTGGAGGCATCGAAATAAGGAACATCACCATACAAGTCAGTCATGCGATGGAACATAAATGCACGTATGATACGGCACATTTGATATTCATTCTGATATTCAGGCCTTTCTTTCCATTCCTGCATTACCAGATAGACATTGCGGATAGCAGCTCTATCGCCGCTGTAATATCCATCCCAGTAAGCGGCATTATATCCATCCGAATAAGCATAGAATGTACCATAATCCCAGTCTACAGAGGTAGTATGTTGTAACATACTTGCACTATAGATCATACCGTTACGCCAGACATCCCAGTCTGAACCGCAAGCTTGTGACATGACTTGTGTAAATACCAGTTTAAAATCCAGGATAGACGGGGTCATCTGTTCAGGATCGTTGTTTACGTCTCCAAAATCGCTACAACTTGTTGCGCCTGTCATTAAAGAAAATGCCGCCGCAGCATATAATATTGCTTTTTTCATATTACCAATGCATTAAATTAAAATTTGACATTCACATTGAAACCAATGCTTCTTGTTGCCGGATAGCCGTTCAACTCTAACCCTTGACCGTTTGTATTGTTATACGCTGATTCAGGATCGATGTTGTCGGTATGTTTCAGAATAGTCCAAAGGTTACGTCCAACTAATGAAATGGATGCCCCTTTCACTATATTTTGTCTGCCTAACAATGATTTCGGGAATGTATAACCAAGGGATAATTCGCGTAACTTGATGAAGCTCGCATTGTAAATAAACTCTTCTGCTATGTTGTTACTTACGATACCTTGCCAGTATGTTTGAGCAGAAACAGCAACATCATTAGTTACATAATTTCCGTTACCGTCAAGTTTAACACCTTGACCTATGATAGTACCTTTACCGTTGTCCCCACGACCTTCCAGTGTGTTTTTATGTAAACCATCGTTATACAAACCATAATTTGTTCCCGAGAATAGTTTAGCACCAGCCTTGAAATCGATCAAGAAAGACAATGTCCAATCTTTATATGTGAATTCATTACGCCAGCCTCCGGTCAGGTTATAAACACCACTTCCCAGATTTTCTGTTTTTGAAGTTGCTTGTGCAATACCATCTTTGAATACAATGTTACCTTTGTCGTCTCTCAAATATTTGAAACCCACTAGTTCACCATAAGGCATTCCTACGATATTCTTAACGGTCACATTTCCACTTCGTGCGCTCGCACCATCAATACTCAGACTGCTTACACCTTCTCCAAGATATTTAACTTCGCTATTGTTATGAGCGATATTGAAAGTTGTGCTCCATTGAAATTTACTGGTTTGTACCGGTACGGCATTCACCATAATTTCTATACCGTTGTTTTGGATCTCACCGATATTCTGGATAGCAGATGAAAAGCCGGATGCATTACTGGTGGTTACCTGAGCAATATCATCTTTCGTATTTTTCACATAATAAGCAGCGTCTAAAGTCAGGCGATTATTAAGGAACGATAAGTTCAAACCAGCTTCCCATTCTGAGATACGTACCGGTTTCAACATACTGTTAGGAACTGTACTGTTATTGACTGTTGCTACAGATTGACCGTTTATCTTATAGTTCTGAAGTTTGTAGGTCAGATAATTCTGATAAGGGTTTGTTCCGTTTGATGCAGAAGCATAAGAAGCACGTACCTTACCGAAAGTAAACCATTCCGGCATTTCAAAAGTATCACTGAACACCCAGGATAAACTTACAGAAGGATAGAAATAATGATTATCATCCGGGTTCAATGTGGAGAACCAGTCGTTACGTCCGGTCAGGTTTAAGAATACCTGATTCTTCCATCCGATATCGGCAGTTGCATAAACCGAATTAACGCGATATTCCGTATAGTCTTTTAAATAGGTACGATTGCTGATGTTGTTGGCAGATTCGAATCCTGGAACCAGGAAGCTCTTGATGTTGCCGTCAGTACCCCACTGTTTGGTTATATTACGCTGACGGTTACCTCCGATAGTTGCGCCTATATTCCAATCTCCGAATTCTTTATTAAAACCGATCAGGTAGTTCAGGTTCATTTCAGAATAGTTTTTTTCATATTCTTGCAAATAACCGGCAGCATCAGCTGCTGCACCATAAGGCTGCACATTTCTGAATTCAAAGCTAAAACCGTCACGGGTTATGCCTCCCTGAGCATATAACCAGTCAAAGATATCATATTTCAATGTGATACCACCTGTCAGACGGTTCTTATTGGTTGTGTTTACTTTCCGGTATTGTAGCCAATACGGGTTATTGAAATATTCATTCGTACCGCCGATCATTTCTTTTCCACTGGCCGTTGTACCCCAGTCACAGTCTTCGTTTTCACGTTCCATCCAACGAATATCGAATGTGTTGGCACGATATAACAAAGATGCGTTGGTACTGCCATTTCCGTCAGATAGGTTGGAACGGCCCTGGTTTTTCTCAAATACATAGTTCGCATTTACACTCAAATGCAGGTTTTTGAGGATATCATAAGTGGTATTCATGTTGATACCCTGCTGACTGATGCTGGCATTAGGAAGGATACCTTTTTCGTACGTATTGGAAACGCCAAAACGATAGGTGATTTTATCACCGGCACCGCTGATAGCTAGCGAAGTCGCATTATTAACGCCTGTACGATAGAAGTTAGACCAGTTGTCGACCGGAGAATAAGCATATTCTCTTCCAAGAAAGTTGACTGCTTTGCCTCCATCCATACGTTCACCCCAGCTCAAGACTTCGGTTGCTTTCGCTGCATCGGCAGTTAGAGGACGTTGTCCTTCCGAACCTTGACCGAATACGTTCTGGAAATCTCTGTAGTCATAGATGGTATTGAATGTCAGGTTGTTGTTGAAATCGATGCTAACGGGTTTTCCTTTCTGACCGGATTTTGTTGTGATCAGAATAGCTCCATTACCTCCGCGATAACCATATAATGCGGACGCTGCAGCTCCTTTTAGAACCTGAATATCTGCAATATCGTCGGGGTTGATGTTTGACAGACCGTCACCGAGGTCGAGACCGCCCCAGGTTCCGGCATTACCCATATTCGAATTGTCGAAAGGTACGCCATCCACCACATACAAAGGCTGGTTATTACCTGTTAAAGAAGCATTACCACGAATAACAACACGGCTACTACCACCGCTACCTGTAGAGTTTCCGGCAACTGTAACACCGGCAATTTTTCCGGACAAGGCATTACCCAGGTTTGGATCACGGGCAACCGTAAAGTCATCACCTCCTACGGTTGTGGTAGAGTAACCTAGTGCTCTTTTCTGACGTTTGATACCTAAAGCTGTTACGACAACTTCATCCAGAGTCTGTGTGTCCTCTTTTAGAATAACATTAAAAATAGTCTGTCCGTTAACGGGAATACTGACTGGTGCGTATCCGATATAACTGAATTCCAGTATGGCATTGGCTGGTACTTCCAGTGTGAAATCTCCGTCCAGCCCGGTCATGACACCGTTAGTCGTTCCTTTCTCGATGACATTAGCTCCGATGATAGGTTCGCCGGTTGCATCTTTAACTATACCTGTTACTTTTTTGGTTTGTTGTGTTATACTTGTTCTTGCATTATTTTTGGAAGTGTTTGCGGCATAAAGTACAACGATGTGATTTTCTATTTTGTAGTTAACGCCCGTATTTTTCAGGGCTTGTTTTAGTATAGATTCAATACTTTCATTTTTAGCTTTAACTGATACGTTGTTTACTTTGATTGATTCCAACGCATGATCGTAGCTGAATACGATATCAGTTTGCTCCTGTAGCATATCTACTACATTCTTCAATGTTACTTGATTAAGAGAGAACTGAACATCAAACTTCTTTTCAAATGCGCTGTTAGATGCAGCTTGCGCTCCGCTTGCCATACAGCATAAGGAAAGTCCTATGCAGAGGCTTTTGACTGCAATAAAGTTTTTACTTTTTCTTTTCATACATTCTTTTTATTTGTTTTCTTAAGATTAACTGGTAACAATTTACTCTTTTTCTGTCCAGGGTTAAAAAACCGAGGTTCTTTTTTGTGTTTCACATAGGCTTCTCTTTTTAGTTTAACATAATTGATTTATAGTACATTATATTGATAATGCGTGTTCTCATGAAATCCCGCTTTATGATATGGCGAACGGGTGTATTTATTATGTAGGAATGGCGTTAGCATTACGCTTTTACCACTCGTTACATTATAAATACAATTTTGTTTAAAGAAATACCTAAAGGAAAATTATTTTTTTATTCGGATAGGACAGTCGCTTGCACACCAGTGAGATAGAACAGGTGCCGTAGCGCGTCTTCCAGGCTGTTTGTTTGTTTGAATGAGAAGTTATAACGGCGATCAGATAATTGATGGATGTCCATCTGTATTTTTACATGATAGATCTCTTCCAGGCTGGAAAGTATTTCATCTAAAGAGACGTCGGAGAGACAAACCAGTCCGAATCGCCATAAGGTATGCTGACGTGCATCTATTTTGTTTACTTTGACAGACGAATAGTCGTTGGTAAATAACACTTGCTGGCCCGGTTGAAGAACAACCAGATTTTCTCCGTTGGCTTTTTCCAATTGGATGGATCCTTCCAGCAATACCGCTTCCCCCATATCTTCTGTATTGCTGGTGTTGATGCTAAATATAGTACCCAGTACTTTGATACGGTATAGTTCGGTGGAAACGATAAAAGGATGCAGTGTGTCTTTGGCTATTTCAAAGAAAGCATTTCCTTTCAGATTGACAGATCTGGTGTCGGCTGTAAACTCATCAGGATAGCTTAGAGATGCTCCGGAATTTAGCCAGACAGTACTGCCGTCTGTTAATTTTATTTGCATGACTGAGTCGGTGAAGACATTGGTGATTGTATGCATCGCCAAGGATACTGGTCGTTTCATCGTATAGAAAACCGAGAAGATAAGGAAGATGGCTATGATAGCGGCGGCACTACTCCATAGATACAGATATTTCCTGGAGAATAGACGCTTGTTTGCTTGTTTTTCCACATTGTCGATGCGCTGGTTTAAATTGTTCAATGAATGCTTCAAAAACCATGGATCTTCTTTTTTTTGTTCGGAGTAAGTATGCCATATTGTCTTTAATTCAAAGAACAGAACTTCATTCTCTTTTGAAGCCTTTATCCAGTTCAAAACAGCTTTATCCTCTTCTTCTGTAGTCTGACAGGTGAAATATCTGTATATAATATCCTCTTCCATTTGCTAACTCTCTTATTGTTATATACAACTTTATAAGAAAAAATACCTAATTCGTTTTATAAATAATTTCTATAATTTTAAACAAGACCGGAATGAACAGTAAGCCTCCTTTATAGGATTTCAGTTTTGTCCGGAGAATTTTAAGAGCGTTGTAGATATGATTTTCTACGGTGCTTTGGGATACTCCTAACTTTGTACTGATCTCTTTAGCAGACATATCATATAAGAAACTTAAAGAGAAAGCTTCTCTACAACGGGGTGGGAGGCTTTCAATAGCTGCATTCAATTCAATTCTGAGATCTTGATTATATAAATTCCGTAATGTATCATTCGTATCGGGATTATAGTACTGATATCCGATTTCTTCAATCTCTTGTTTATATATATTACTATAATTGTCTAGTAAACCTTTGCGTTTCAGTATATTTAAGGCAGTGTTGTAAGTAGAACGGAGTAAATACCCACGTAAAGAAAGGGTTTCATTCAACGTATCCCGATGTAGCCACAAATTGAAGAAGACATCTTGAACGACATCCTCAGCTTCACTTTCATCCAGCAATAACCTGGCGTATGAACGGACAGAAAAATAATGCTGTTTATAAAGATCATCAAAAGCATTTCGATCTCCATTTTTGATTCTTTCTGTTGGCGAGATGTCTTTCATCAAATATTCCTTTAGACTCGTTTTCAGAGGTCAAATATATCCCTTTTTTTCTTCTTTTCCATTTGTTTTATTCGTTATTTTTTTTGAATATTGCACATGGAAGTGGTTGTGACATATATACTAAGCTATATGTGCACGACCACTTTTTGTTTATTATTGTGTAATCATCTCTTATATTATTATGTATGAAAATACTTGGTTATTGTTGTATTTTGATTTTGTTTCTGTGTTCCTTTACCCAGTCGGAAAAACGTTTGCCTTATAAGGATCCGACATTGCCGGTTGAAGAACGGGTGAAAGATTTGTTAAATCGGATGACGGTTGAAGAAAAATTTTGGCAGATCTATATGATGCCGGGCGATCTGGATTTGGGAAAGGAAAAGTTCTCCCATGGGATTTTTGGTTTTCAGGTGTCGACTGTCGGGGCGGATAATCCTGAACTGAAACAACTTTTACAGTATAATCCGACTTTGACAGCGCGTGAGACGGTTAAGAAAATAAATGAAATTCAGCGTTTTTTTGTAGAAAAAACCAGGTTGGGAATTCCTATTATTGCTTTTGATGAGGCTTTACACGGATTGGTGCGTGGCGGAGCTACTGCTTTCCCGCAGGCGATAGCGTTGGCAGCCAGTTTCGATACTACTTTAATGAAAAAAGTATCTCATGCAATCGCTATGGAAACAAAGACACGTGGTATTCGGCAGATTTTGTCACCAGTTGTCAACCTGGCAACGGATGTACGTTGGGGACGTGTGGAAGAGACGTATGGGGAAGATCCTTATTTATCGGCTTGTATGGGGGTAAACTTTGTGAAAAGTTTTGAAGAATTGGGTGTGATAACTACTCCCAAGCATTTTGTTGCCAATTCCGGTGATGGCGGGCGTGACAGCAATCCAATCCATTTTACCGAACGTTATTTGGAGGAAACACATTTCGTACCGTTTAAAGCCTGTTTTATGGAAGGTGGTTCACAATCGGTAATGACTGCTTATAATATGCTGGACGGAACACCCTGCACGGCCAATCCCTGGTTGTTGATAGATAAACTTCGGGGTGAGTGGGGCTTTGACGGCTTTACAATAGCCGATGCCGATGCGGTCGGTATCATTCATAAATTACATCATACTGTTAATAATTTTGCAGAGGCCGGTGCTGATGCTGTTAATGGTGGACTGGATGTTATTTTTCAGACGACTTACGATGAGCATCTTCCTTTTTTACAGGCTTGTTTGGATGGTCGGGTTACAAAGGAGGCTCTCGACCGGGCTGCCGGACAAGTATTGAAAGCTAAGTTCTGTCTGGGACTATTCGAACATCCTTATGCCGATGAAACCGAAGCAGATCGGTGGAATGCTTGTGCAGAACACAGGGCTTTAACTCGTGAGGCTGCCTGTAAATCGATGGTCCTGCTGAAAAACAACGATCAGGTATTGCCTTTATCCAAACAGATCGGTCGTATTGCACTAATAGGTGAGGATGCTACCGCTGCACGCTTAGGAGGATACAGTGGTCCTGGAGTAAAGAAAGTTAGTATATTGGAGGGATTGAAGAATAAATTGGGCGATCAGACAGAGATCTTTTGTGAAATGGGGTGTAAACGGGTTAATCCTGCTTACGTAACAGTACCAGGTAGCTCTCTTTTCACTCCGGATGGAAAACCGGGATTGGAAGGAACTTATTTTAATAATATAACCTGTGACGGACAACCGGATCTGAAACGGATCGATAAACAGATCCAATTTTCCTGGACGCTTTTTGCTCCGGATACTTGTTTGGCAGTTGACTGGTTTTCCGTCGAATGGAATGGAAAGATGCAGTCACCTGTTTCCGGAACGTATCAATTCGGCCTGGAAGGCAATGACGGTTACCAACTTTGGATAGACGGGAACAAGTTGATAGATAAACCTTATAAAACATCATTCGGAACTTCTCTCGTACCATTCTGTTTTGAAAAAGGAAAGGTCTATGATATAAAGATCCGTTTCTATGAGAACACTCGTAATGCTCGTATTCGTTTGGTTTGGGATTATGGAGTTAAAAGTGAAGATGATAGTATTGAACGTGCGGTACAGGCGGCTCGTCAGTCGGATGTGGCGGTTGTGGTGGTCGGCCTGGAAGAGGGAGAGTTTCGCGATAGAGGTTATCTGACTTTACCAGGAAGGCAGGAGGAATTGATCAATCGGGTGGCTGCAACCGGAAAGCCGACAGTTGTTGTACTGATAGGAGGAAGTGCTGTTGTGATGTCGGAATGGATAGACAATGTACAGTCCATATTAAATGCTTGGTATCCAGGTGAAGAAGGAGGAAATGCAGTTGCCGATGTCTTATTTGGCGATTATAATCCATCCGGAAAGCTTCCGATTACATATCCTATCGATGAAGCCCAGCTGCCATTGAACTATAGCCATAAACCGACTGGGCGTAGCGATGATTATCTGAATTTGACAGGAGAACCTTTATTTCCGTTTGGTTACGGATTGAGTTATTCGGAATTTGATTACAAAGATCTAAATATAGAACCTGCTCCGGGGAATACCTCTTCTTATACAGTCTCATTTTGGGTAAAGAATACGGGAAAGTATCCGGCAAATGAAGTCGTACAGCTTTATTTACTTGATAAGGTTGTCTCTGTCACACAGCCTATTACCCGGTTGATCCATTTTAAACCGGTGTCGTTGGCTCCGAACGAAGCCCGGAAAGTGAGCTTTCTGATAACAGAAGAAGACTTGTCGATGTTGGATAAAGATTTAAACCGTGTAGTAGAACCCGGCGATTTTCGTATTATGATAGGACGCTCCTGCAAAGATATCCGTTTGAAAGGAACTATCCGTCAACAATCAAAAATAAATCTGGGAACTGTTTTCCGTTCTTCACAAGCTAAATTATAAGTACAATGAAAAGAACATTCAAACAGATAGTAACAGTAATGCTGGCAGTTTTGTTTTTGTCATGTACAAACGGTGATAAAAAACTGTCGGCTGATTATCATGTCATACCTCAACCGGTAAAAATAGAAGAAGCCGGAACTTCCTCATTCATTCTTTCCGGAACAACGCGTATCGGATATTTCACTGGTAATGAAAAAGCGAAACAGTTGGCTTCTTTCCTTTCCGGATATATAAAAGAGGCAACCGGATTTCAACCGGAAATAGTGGAAGGAGCAGTATTTTCTAACGGAATAAATCTGTTGTTAGAGGATATTTCTGAAAACTCTCCGGAAGCTTATTGGTTAGAAGTGAATGATAAAACAGTTTCCATTACAGCTAAAAGTGAAGCCGGACTTTTTTATGGAATACAAACCCTGCGTAAATCGTTAGTGTCAGAAGTTGGGAATAAAAAAATAATTCTTCCGGCAGTTCAGATAAAAGATCGTCCCCGGTTTCCATACAGAGGGATGCACCTGGATGTAGGACGGCATTTTTTTTCAACAGATTTTATCAAACAATATATTGATATTCTAGCTTTACATAACTTTAATACCTTTCACTGGCATTTGACGGAAGATCAGGGATGGCGGATTGAGATTAAGAAATATCCCCGCCTGACGGAGATCGGTTCACTGCGTAAAGAGTCGCTACTGAACGATGGTTCCGGTAAGTTTGACGGAACTCCTTACGGTGGGTTTTATACACAGGATGAAGTTCGTGAAATTGTAAAATATGCAGCAGACCGTTATATAACGGTTATTCCGGAAATTGATCTGCCGGGCCATATAACATCAGCACTGGCAGCTTATTCGGAACTAGGGTGTACAGGAGGACCGTACGAGGTCGCTACGACGTATGGTGTTCATAAAGACGTTTTATGTATTGGAAATGAACAGTCTCTTCATTTTGTGGAGGATGTTTTATCGGAAATTATTGACCTGTTCCCGTCACATTATATCCATGTTGGTGGTGATGAATGTCCCCGAGACCGCTGGAGTGTTTGTCCTAAATGCCAGCAGTTAATTCGTAAGATGGGCTGGAAAGAAACGAAAGAACATAAAGTGGAAGATAAGCTACAAAGCTATTTCATGACCCGTATCGAAGAGTTTGTGAACAGCAAAGGTCGCCGGATAATCGGTTGGGATGAAATATTGGAAGGTGGTCTTGCCCCGAATGCAACTGTCATGTCATGGCGTGGCACGGAAAATGGAATTAAAGCGGCACAACAACATCATGATGTGATTATGACACCAGCCGGAATCCTTTATTTTAGTAGTAAGCAACTGCTGGAACTTGGCGGAAATCGTGGTGTCAAACGAGTCTATGATTTCGACCCTACTCCGGATTCATTGCCGGCAGATGTGCAGAAGCATATTATCGGTGTTCAAGGTTGCCTTTGGTCGGAACGTATTGAAAAGCCGGAACGGGCAGAGTATCTGATTCTTCCCCGTATTGCCGCTTTGAGTGAGTTAGCATGGTCTGCTCCTGAAACACATGATTTTGATGATTTTATGACAAGACTTTATCGTCTGATCAAGTTGTATGATCAGAAAGGTTATGTCTATTCGAAACATGTTTTTCAAATAACGGAATCATTTGATCCGGATACGGTAAAGGGTAATTTAGCAGTTTCACTGTCTACCATAGGGAATCGTCCGGTTTATTATACGATGGATGGAAGTATACCGGATACACATTCGTCTCTCTATACAGAACCTGTCCGAATCGATAAAGATGCGGTTTTGCAAGCGCGGGTCATTTTGGATAAGGATACAAGCGAACTGTTTTCTGAAACTATCCGGGTAAATAAAGCTACATTTAAGCCTTGTCGATTAGTAACTCCTCCTCATTCTAACTATACGTTTAGTGGAGTCTCTACTTTGATTGATGGTCTCACAGGAAATACGAATTATAATACTGGACGCTGGCTCGGTTTTCTTACGGATATGGACTTGATAATTGATCTGAAGGAAAAGACTCCGGTCAGGATCGTATCGTTTACTGCGAATATATCCAAAGGGGCGGCAGTGATGGGCCCTGTCGGATTTGAAATCCGGCTTTCCGATAATGGTACGGATTTTCATACTGTTGCTTCCCAGTCTTATCCGATACTGAACAAAGATGATAAAGATGGTATTTATCCTTATTCACTAAGTTTTCCGGAAACGGAATCTCGTTATGTACGTATAGTGGCAAAGGTGACTCCGAAACTTCCTGCATGGCATATGTGGCCGGGAGCTGATGCTTTCTTGTTTGTAGACGAGGTTTGTGTAGAATAAAAAAGGTGTTATTAAAATTTAGTTATTACTTAAAATAAGTTACTTCGTTCTTTATTTTGCCAAATGTTCTACTTTTGTGACGTTGAATAGTTAATATAGGAGAGATGAAAATGAAGAAGTATGTTTTTTTATTAGTGGTAATGACTTTAGGTTTATTATCATGTGGGGATGATGATAAACCTGTTATACCGGAATTGGACAAGTTAACTAAAGTCGTTTGTGCTAAAGGTACGGATGTGCTCTATTTTGCATATATCAATTATACCGATGACGGTAAGATCGCTTCTATGGATTTTGTTAATGGTAAGAATGTTCCTTTCATATATGTAGGAGATAAAATCACGATGGTTAATCCGGATGAAGATATCGAACGTATTGAATATCTTATGAATGGAAATGTTATTATTAAGAAATCCGTTAATAAAAATAATCCTTTTAACAAGGAAGTATATACGAGCGATGAATATAACTACCTGTATAACGGAGCCAGTCTGACTAGTGCATCTCTGACAATGAAGTGGCCGAAAGAAGGTGAGAGCGGCTATGAATCGCAGAAGTTTGATAAGGAAGAAGCTTATATATGGGAGAATGGTAATGTCACTCTGTTTACCCGGGATAAGAAAAGAATAGAATATAAATATAGCAGCACGGCTCTGACTCCGCGTAACTTCCCGTGGCGTGTAATCCCATCTTTTAATCCGGTGGGATTCGACGCTTTTTCTCCTATAAATCTGCTTTATGGAAATCAGAGCAGAAATTTGCCTGAATCAGCCAATTCCTACAGCCTGTCTGGAGATGATGATACGACTGCAAGTTATACGTATCATTTTACTACTACCGGCGATTATATTACAGGTTTGACAATTCGGGAACAGATTAGTTCTACCGATAAAATAGCAGAGGTGAATACGTATGAATATACGTTTATTTATTCAAAATAAGAATACATTATACTATATATAGTAACTTCTTTTCCGAAAAACGAACTTTTTGCTTGTCGACAATTGTGAGCAGGCCTGCCGATAACTATCCACAAGTCAATAGGATGATTCTTTTCTTTTTAGGATATGACTATCTGTCGGTATTGTATAAATATCTCACAAATTTCCTCTTTTGCAATAAATCTACAAGCTTTTGCGATAATATTAAAAACGAGAAAGGGGGACAAACTGTATTTTTGAGCAAGAAAAATCTGTCTATGCCATGAATACGAAGTTTTTATTATTAATTTCAATAACAGCATTTATTTTTTGTTCTTGTTCTGTCAAAACAGAATTAAAGCAACAAGTGTCAGACTTGCTACGCCCCGAAATTATCCTCCGGGGAGATGATGCATTAGGAGAGGAACCTGTTACAATAACCTCTTTTGTGGCAGAACGGAGTGCCGGGGGAATTCATGATTTTTATTCTGAAGGCGATTACTGGTGGCCGAATCCGCTAAGTCCGGATAGTGCCTATATCCGTCGTGACGGCGAAACGAATCCCGATAATTTTGTGGCCCATCGCCATGCAATGATCCGTTTCAGCACCGTCGTAGGCGATCTTACTTCTGCCTGGATCGTTACTAAAGATACCAAATACATCGAACAAGCCCTGAAACATGTTCATGCCTGGTTCATTGACCCTGAAACAAGTATGAATCCGGACCTTCAGTATGCCCAGGCTATCAAAGGTATTGTGACAGGGCGGGGAATAGGGATTATCGATACGATCCATCTGATGGAAGTCGTGCAGTCTCTGATCGTAATGGAACAGAATGGTTTGCTATCAGCGGAAGAGGCGGTTGCGACAAAAGACTGGTTTTCGAAATATCTGCATTGGCTGACCAATCATCCGTATGGGAAAGATGAAATGAATGCGAAGAATAACCACGGGACCTGTTGGGTGATGCAGGCAGCTTTGTTTGCTAAATATACAGGGAATACCGAAGTACTGGAGTTTTGCAGAGAACGTTACCGGAATGTATTATTGCCGGATCAGATGGATACGGACGGCAGCTTTCCATTGGAATTGAACCGGACAAAGCCGTATGGATATTCTCTTTTTAACCTGGATGCAATGGCAACAGTCTGCCATATCCTTTCGGATGAAAATCATAATTTATGGCAATATACAACGGAAGACGGACGGAATATGCAGAAAGGAGTTGCATGGTTGTATCCTTATATAAAGGATAAATCCGTATGGCCGTTTAATAAAGACGTGATGTATTGGGATGAATGGCCTGTTGCCCATCCGGCTTTGCTGTTCAGTGCCTGTGATACACCTAACGGAGACTATGTATCTCTTTGGACAATGCTGGAACATTTTCCTGTCAATGATGAAGTGGTAAGGAATTTGCCTATCCGTCATCCGTTGTTATGGTTGTAAAAAAACAATGTTTTATAGGACAATAAACTATATTTTATTCGTTAAAAAACTATGGATTTTAAAACACCTCTTTTACTTTTATTGGTTGCCTTCACTTCTTGCGGAACCGATCAGCCTGATCTTGTTCAGGATAATTTCTCTTTTGCTTCGACGCAATTGAAGCAGGCTTTTGTTGAAATGGATGCTGTACGTTCCGCAGAACCCAGAGAAAAGCAGGCTTTGCGCGATAAACAGAATCTCGGGCCATTAGCCAGTCCGCGTAATGTGGAAGCCGACGGTACGTTGCATATGGTCATTTCCCGTGACTGGACCAGCGGATTCTTCCCGGGCGAACTTTGGTATATGTATGAATATACCAAGGATGATTTTTGGAAAGAAAAGGCTCAGAAACAAACGGCTTTGATTGAGCGTGAGAAGATGAATGGCGGGACACATGATATGGGCTTCAAGGTTTATTGTAGTTTTGGGAACGGTTATCGTCTGACGGGTGATGCTGCCTATAAAGATGTATTGCTGCAGGCTGCTTATACTTTGACTACGCGTTACAAGGAGAAAGCAGGAGTGATCCGTTCATGGGATCACAGTCGTGACAAATGGGATTGCCCGGTCATTATCGATAATATGATGAATCTGGAGCTTCTTTTTTGGGCATTCAGGACGAGTGGTGATTCTTTGTTCTATGATGTAGCTGTGAATCACGCCCGTACTACGATGAAGAATCATTTTCGTAAAGATTATAGTTCTTATCATGTGATCGATTATGATACGATTACCGGAGCTGTGCTAAAGAAACAGACACATCAGGGGTATTCACATGAGTCGGCATGGGCACGTGGTCAGGCATGGGGACTTTATGGATACACCCTGTGTTATCGTGAAACTGGTTTACCTGAATTTCTGGAACAAGCTGAACATATAGAGAATTATATCTTTACTCATCCGAATCTGCCTGAAGATCTGATTCCTTACTGGGATTTCAATGCGCCGGGGATACCAGCCGAACCTCGTGACGTGTCGGCTGCAACGGTAACGGCTTCTGCTTTGTATGAACTGAGCATGTACGACCCTGTCAACGGCAAGGATTATATAACGAAAGCAAATACCATTTTGGAGAATCTATCCAAAAGCTACCGTACAACACCCGGCAAGGACAGAGGTTTTCTGTTATTACACAGCACAGGTTCTAAAATGCATAATGTAGAAGTAGATGTACCTATCGTCTATGCCGATTATTATTATTTGGAAGCCCTCCTTCGAAAACAAAAACTAGAGAACGAAGGAACAGCCATATTATAAATATAAAAACAAACATAATGAAAAACATTCTTTACACCTGTCTTTTCCTGTTCTGTTGTTTTTCGATGGCGGGAAAAGTACCGACAAAACAAAAACAACGGTTAACAGAAAACTGGGAATACCTGAAAGGTGACCTGGGAGGAATCTGGGAAGCCGTACGTCCATTCTCGCCAGGAAATCCGGAATCTGTCCCCATCTGGCAGAAAGTCACTTTACCTCATTGCTTTAATGCTGAAGACGCAGTAGATCCGGATATCAATTATTATCAAGGACCGGGCTGGTACAAAACGCAGTTGACGATCGACAATCCGTACGCCGGCGGTCGTGTCGTACTTGACTTTGAAGGTGCCGGACAGAAGACGAAAGTCTATATCTACACAACACTGGTCGGTGAACACGTAGGAGGTTACGATGAGTGGAGTGTCGATATAACCGAAGCTGTAAAGAACTTTATGGCTGATGATAAGTTAATGAAACGCTTCAAAGGTAAAGTCCCTTTGTCTATCCGTTGTGACAACTCGCGCGATGTAGAGATGATCCCGTCCGACCTGTCCGACTTCAATCTTTATGGCGGCCTTTACCGTTATCTGAATTTGGTCTATTTGCCGAAAGCTTCTTTTGAACAGATACGTTTGGAACCGGAGCTTTCTGCCAACCGGAAAGAGGGGACAGTCAAAGTAAAAGCCTCTTTCTATAATCCGGAAGATATCCGTAAGGCCGACGTGACTGTCACTATCTATGATGCCGGGCATCAGCAAATATATTCTCAGACAGTAGAGAATATCCTCCCTTTGGGTGACCAGTTCCTGGTAGAAACCAAGATCAAGAATCCAGCCTTGTGGGATGTCGATTCTCCGAATCTATATACCTGCGAGCTGACTATCAAAGCTGACGGTCAAACCCTGACAGCCAGTGAGCGCTTCGGTTTCCGCCAGGCAGAATTTAAGGAAAAAGGCCCGTTTTATCTGAATGGCCGCCGCCTTCTGCTTCGCGGAACACATCGTCATGAAGACCATGCAGGCGTAGCACAGGCTATGACGGAAGAGATGATGCGTACCGAGATGCAGATGATGAAAGACATGGGTGTCAACTTTATCCGTCTCGGACATTATCAGCAATCGGATATCATCCTCCAATTATGTGACGAGCTAGGTATTCTTGTATGGGAGGAAATCCCTTGGTGTCGTGGTGGTTTGGGTGGAGAGACCTACAAGAATCAAGCACGCCGTATGCTGACAAATATGATCAATCAACATCATAACCATCCTTCCATTATTATTTGGGGATTAGGAAATGAAAACGACTGGCCGAACGATTTCAGTACGTTCGATAAAGGTGCCATCCGTGCTTTTATGAAAGAACAACATGATCTGGCACATCGCCTGGACGATACCCGTATGACCGCTATCCGCCGTTGTGAATTTTGCAGCGACATCGTCGATGTCTATTCCCCCTCCATCTGGGCAGGCTGGTATCGTGGTGTATTCACTGATTATAAATCCGTATCCGAAGAAGAGATGAAGAAAGTCAAACATTTCCTGCATGTGGAATGGGGAGGCGACAGCCATGCCCGTCGTCATTCGGAGAATGTTTTTGCCAATCTGAAAGGAATTGAATCGGGAAAAGGTGCTGATGAGCGCGACGGGGATGCTTCCCTTTACGGAGGTGCCGCCCGTGCATCCAAAGATGGCGACTGGTCGGAAAGTTATATTGTCCGCCTGATCGACTGGCATCTGAAAGAACAGGAAACGATGCCTTGGCTGACAGGTGCCGCCTATTGGCCATTCAAGGACTTCTCAACACCTGTCCGTCCTGAAAATCCGGTTCCCTACGTAAACCAAAAAGGCGTTATCGAACGTGATTTCACTCCCAAGGAAAGCTATTATGTCTTCCAATCTTACTGGACGACTGAGCCGATGGTACATATTTATGGTCATAGCTGGCCTGTACGCTGGGGAAACAAAGGCGACCGTAAGGAAGTTTTGGTCTACTCGAACTGCGAAACCGTAGAACTGTTCGTCAACGGCATCAGCCAGGGAGTAAAGAAGCGTAACAGCCAGGATTATCCGGCTGCCGGATTGCGCTGGAACTGTGTGTACGAGGAAGGAAAGAACGAGATACGTGCCGTTGCCATACAGGGAAAAACAAAGGTGACAGATGAAATCAGCCAGGAATATCAGACTGCCAAGTGGGGCAAAGAATCAGCTGCTGCTGTATCAATCGTTTCGCGTGAAGGCGATACTGTTTTACTGGAAGTCCAGCTTTTGGATAAGGACGGTATCCGTTGTCTTGATTCGAAGAAATATATTGAATTTGAAATAGCCGGTGACGGATCACTGATACAAAATCAGGGAACATCTACCGGTAGCCGGAAGGTCCAGGCATATAATGGACGGGCATGCATCAAAGTGAATCTGAATAAAGGCAAGAGTCTTGTTGCTGTTAAGGCGAAAGGCATACCGACTGCTTTTATTGAATTGAAATAATGATGAAAATAGCGACAGGTGGTAACGGATAAATACATATCTGTTACCACTAACCGAAACTTTTACTATTTTTGCTTTATCTAATCAGATTCGACTGCCATGGAAAGGAGATTTTCGTTTATATTGTTTCTAGCCCTTTTTTTATCTGCTCTACATGCAGAGAAGGCTAACTATCTGTATTCCTTTAACTCTGACCTGAACGAAGGTATCTCTCAGCTGTCTGTCATGGATATATATCAGGATTCGAAAGGTTACCTTTGGTTTGCCACCAAGAACGGGCTGAATCGTTTTAACGGCAAGGAATATGTAATCTATCGCCACGAGGATGGAAATGAACAGAGTTTGTCTAGTAATTCGATCTCCTCCGTCACTGAAGATCATGAAGGCTATTTGTGGGTCGGGACCTATAACGGATTGAACCGGATCAATTTAAATACGAATCAGGTTAAGCGATATGGTTCAGGACTGCATGGCTTGATGCCTGGGGGAATTACTAAAGTATATACCGATGCTTCCGGTTGTCTCTGGGTTGGAACATGGGGTGGATTAAATCGTTATAACAGGGAAGAAGATTGCTTTGAACAGATTCTTTTGGATAATGAATTGAAAGATACTTCCGTATCCGTTTTATTTGAAGATAGCGCAGACCGGTTGTGGATCGGAACAGTGGCAAAAGGTGTTTATTTGTGTGATAAACAACTGAATATTATAAGCCATTTTACAAGTCAATCTAGAAATATGCCATTGAATAATAATAATATTACCAGTATATATGAAGATTCGCATAAACAGATATGGATCGGTAGTAAATATGGATTGAATAAGATTAATTTGCGTGATAATGAGGTTCAGTCATTTACAAGTAAAAATAGTCAGTTGAGTAATAATACCATCCGTTGTTTGATCGAATGGCAGGGAAAGCTATTGATTGGAACTTTTGACGGTATATTTGCTTTGACTCCGGAATCCGGAAAGATAACGAAAGTAGCTGGATATGACGATATAAATCATTCTTTAAGCCATTATTCCGTTTATTCATTTTGCGTGGACAAGGATCATACATTGTGGGTCGGGACATTTGCAGGCGGTATCAATTATCTGAATAAATTTACCAACCGATTTGTGCTTCATCGTCCGGAAGACGAACTGAATATCCGAACGGGTATTTACGGTGCAATAACCTATGAATCCCCTTCCAATTTATGGATCGCGACAGAGGGTTACGGATTGTTGAATTACAATAATCAAACTAATGAATCACGCTATTATCTGATCGATCCGTCCACGCGTTTTACTTTTAATACGAATATTATCAAGTCTGTTTTTTATGAAGACGGAACTGTCTGGTGTGGAACGACGAAGGGGGAAATATATAAATTTGATATCCGGACAAAAAGGTTTACTCTTTATCATAAATATCCGCAGGAATATTCCATCTATTCTATTTTGCGTGACAATAAAGGCCGGTTATGGATAGGAGGGGCATCGACGGAATTCGGTCTGACTTGTTTTGTTCATGACCAGTTGGTCATGAACTTTACCAATAACGTGGATGAACCTTTTATAATTTCGAACGTCCGTTCTATTCTGGAAGAAGAAGACGGTATATTATTGTTGGGTAGTACGTCTGATGGATTGCTTCGTTTCGACACGAATAAAAAACGGATGACAAAATATTCCAATGAGGCAACAGTTGATAGTTACCGTATTCCTAATAACTATATCTCTTCCATTATCCGTACGAAATCAGGTGAAATATGGGTATCGACCTACGGAGGCGGTATATTTCAGTTTGATAAAACGGAGCATGTAAAGCGGGTGATGACCACCCGTGAAGGATTGCTGGACAATAATATTTGTTCGTTGGTAGAAAGCAGCGATCAGAAGTTGTGGATGAGTACGGTGAACGGGTTGATTATGGTTGATCCCGTAGGAGGTGAAGTTAGGAACTATCATCGTCATAACGGAATTGATATCCGGGAGTTTACGTTGCATAGCGGGATTGCTCTTCCGGACGGGGCTCTTTGTTTTTCCGGTAGTAACGGTTTTGTCACTTTCCAGGCCGCCGAGATGGATAAGAACGAAAATATACCGTCGGTAGTACTGGAACAATTATCCGTCAACAACCAGCCGATTGAAGTAGGAGACCAGTCGGGTATTTTGGATAAAGTATTGGACAGCACGGATACGATTCGCCTGCTCTATAATGAGAATAATTTCTCAATTACCTATCAGGCATTGAATTATATTTATTCTACGCAGAATCAGTATGCCTACAAACTGGAGGGCTACGATGACAACTGGAACCAGGTCGGCGGACGAAACTCGGCTTTCTATACGAATCTGAGTCCGGGTAAATATATTTTCCATGTAAAAGGTTCCAACAATGACGGTGTATGGAATGAACAGGGTCGTTCGCTGGTCATTATCGTACAACCGCCTTTATGGAGAACCTGGTACGCTTATTTATTCTATATAATTGCATTGGCTGCCATCAGTTATGCGATTCTTCATTACGTGACAATTAAGCGAAATCTGGAAGCCGGGCTAAAACTTAAGCAAATGGAAAAACAGAAACAGGAGGAGTTTCACGAAGCAAAGATCCGTCTGTTCACCAACTTCTCCCACGAGTTGCGTACACCTTTGATGCTGATCATAACCCCGTTCGAAGAGTTGGTCAAGCGGGTAGACATTCCTGCTGAATTGCATGATAAACTTTCTATTATTTATAAGAATGCCCAAAAACTACTGCTTTTGGTCAATCAGCTGATGGATTTGCATAAGAACCAGGCGGGTAGTTTGGAACTGAAAGTCAGTGAAGGGGATATTTGCGAATATATAAAGGAAATATATTATGCCTTTAATCAGATTGCTCTCACTAATGAGATTAAGTTTTCATTGAACTGTACGCCTAAAACGATCGATGCCTGGTTTGATAAGTCACTTTTAGAAAAAGTTGTATTCAATCTCTTGTCAAATGCTTTCAAATATACACCCTCCGGAGAATCCATCACCATGGAGGTTTCGGAAACCTCATGGAACGGACTGAATCCGAAACATATAGACAGACTATATAAAGATGAGAATGCGAATTATCTTGTATTGCGTGTAAAAGATTCCGGTAAGGGTATAGAAGAGGGAGAGGTGGATAAAATATTCACTCCTTTCTATCAGATTCCGGAGACATCCGGTATCAACTTGTCGGGAACAGGTATTGGGCTGAGTCTTGTCTATACGATTGTTCAGCTTCATCGCGGTGTTATTTATTGCGATGTGGATAATACAGAACAGGCAGGTGCTTGTTTTGTTGTCATCCTTCCGATTTCCCGATCTGCGTTCTCTGACGATCAGATTGAAAGTGTAGAATTAGATAAAATTTCGGAAGTAGCCAATACTGATGATATTTCAGCTTCACTTCCTGCACCGGAAAAGGCTGAAGGAACGAAATATAAAATTCTGCTGGTTGAGGATGACAAGGATGTGCGTAGTTATTTGAAAAAGAGTCTGGAAGCTGAATATACCGTTATTGAAGCGGGTGACGGAGTACGGGCCTACGAAAAAGCAATTCAGGATTTCCCGGATTTGGTGCTTAGCGATATCATGATGCCGAAGCGTGACGGACTGGAACTTTGTACAATGATTAAAAACGATCTGCGAATAGGACATATCCCTGTGATTTTGATGACGGCACGTTCTATGGTTGTGCACATAAAAGAAGGGTTCCAGGCGGGAGCTGACGATTATATCGTCAAGCCGTTCAATATGGACGTGTTGCAAACCCGTATCCGTAGCCTGCTGGCTTCGAGGGAACAGTTAAAAAAGTTATATGGAAAGCGTTTCTCTCCGGATGTACTGGGAATAGAAGTTAAATCGGCGGATGAACGTTTCTCTCAGAAATTATTTGCCGTAATTGAGCAGAACATCTCCAACGATAAACTGGATGTGGAACTCTTATGTACGGAGATTGGTATCAGTCGTGCCAACCTCTACCGCAAACTCAAATCTATTACCGAACTTTCGCCTATGGAGCTGATCCGTAATAAACGATTGGAGATGGCGGCGAAACTATTACAAGATTCGGAAATGAATGTATCTGAAATTGCCTCACACCTTGGTTTTAATAGCCACTCTTATTTCTCCAACTCTTTTAAGACTTTTTATGGTTGTACTCCGACCGAGTTTGTGCAATCTAAAGGAAAGTTGGAACAGGGAAACTGATAAATTTGTATCAGTTTCCTGTTACTTTTGTCTCAAACTATTTATATAGAATAATTTAATACTAAATTGGGAAGTATGTTTTCTTTTGTGAAAAAGAGAATATGTTTCTTTGTGTTATTGAATTTGTTGAAATTTTAAGTCTAATTAAATCCATGATTAAATGAAAAAGAGAATTAAGAAGGTCACTGTATCGTTTTGGCGATTATTATTATTAATGGTGGCATTTAACTCAAGTCTAAGTTTGTTCGCGCAAACACAGTCTGTCTCCGGAATCGTTCTGGATGAATTCGGGGAACCGATGATCGGAGTGTCTGTACTAGTAAAAGGAACAACCACAGGTATCATTACAGATGTAGACGGTAACTTTACCGTGTCGGCAAAAAATGGCGATGTCTTATTGGTAAAGTATCTTGGTTACAAAGACCAGGAAATAAAAATTACCGGTAATGGTCGTCTGAAAATTACTCTCCAGGAAGATACTCAGAATTTGGATGAAGTAGTTGTAGTAGGTTACGGTACGCAGAAGAAAGTAAACCTGACAGGTGCCGTTGCTGCTGTGACGGGTGAAGAAATAGCTAAACGACCGGTAGCAAACACTTCGACAATGTTACAAGGACAGATGCCGGGTCTGCGCATCACTTCCGACAAAGGGCAGCCGGGTAATGAAAATGTTCAGATCCGTGTGCGTGGACAGGGTACATACTCGGGAACAGGCTCCAACCCATTAATCCTGATTAATGGAGTCGAGGGAGACTTGGCCTCCCTCGATCCAAACATTATTGAAAGTGTTTCAGTATTGAAGGATGCAGCTTCGGCGTCTATCTATGGTTCGCGTGCCGCAAACGGTGTAATTTTGATTACTACTAAAAATGGTTCGGAAACAAAAGACCGTATTTCAGTTCGTTACAATGGAAACTTTGCTGTTCACAATCCGACAAACTTGCTGGATGTGATTTGGGATTCTCCTACATATATGAAATATTTCAATATGGCAAAAGACAATTCCGGTGCTCCGGCAACAGACCGTTACTCAGATGAAATGATTGCGAATTACACGAATCCATCCGATCCGACTAAGTATCCGAGTTTCAACTGGCTGGATTATATGTTTGATCCTGCTTTCGTTCAGCAACACAACTTGAGTGTTGCCGGTACGACTGGTAAAACTTCTTATAATGCTTCTTTAAGTATGGTCAATCAGCCTGGTACAATGAAAGGACAGAAGTTCAAACGTTACAATGCAACATTGGACCTGACTTCACAGGTAAATGATTGGATCAGATTCGGTATGTATTTTACGGGTAGCCGCAGTGATCGTCAGGAAACACGCCAGGGTGATACCGATGCTTATTTGTCTACTATTTCACAGGCCCCGACTTATATGCCTTGGTTGCCGGATGATGGAACGGGTGTTAAGCGTTACACAATGAAAGCTTTTACTTTTGAAAGTAATAATAAAAACATGGTTGCTATCACTGAAACAGAGAACTTTAAAAACTATATAAATACAGATGTCAATGCGCAGGCTTGGTTGGAAGTTAGTCCTATCAAAGGTCTAAGCTGGTATACTAAGGGTGCTATGCGTTATAAACAACAGCATACAAAAGATTGGGGTGCATTGCCTACACCAGTTTATTATTATCATGACGGTGTTCAGAATGGTACTTTGAATACAAATGGTACGGGTTTAACTAGTAAAATGGATAATAGCTCTTACTACAACTTATATACTTATTTGAAATATGATTGGGCAACTCCTAATCAAGAACATGATTTCTCTGTAATGGCTGGTTATAACCTGGAATATTATAAATTAGATAATTTGGAAGGTTATCGCCAAAATTTTGACTTCCCGTTGCATGAACTGAATACTGGTATTTCTTCGGTACAGACCAATAAGGGGTATTCAGAAGAATGGGGTATTATGTCTGCTTTTTTCCGTGCTAACTATGCATTCAAACAACGTTATCTGTTAGAAGTGAATGCTCGGTACGATGGTTCTTCCCGCATTTCTTCGGATTCTCGCTGGGGTATCTTCCCATCTTTCTCTTTGGGATGGCGTGTAAGCGAAGAAGAGTGGATGAAAGAACTGAACTGGGAATGGTTGAATAGCCTGAAATTACGTGGTTCATGGGGTATTTTGGGTAATCAGAATATTGATCTTTATTCTTACTATGCTTTAGTTACAACAGGTAAAGATTATAGCTTTGACAACTCAAATTTGGATGCAGGTGTGGCACAGACAGCTCTTACTAACCGTGATCTGAAATGGGAATCAACTTCTATAGGTGACTTTGGTATCGATATTACTGCTTTCAACGGTTTCAATATTACTTTTGACTGGTATAAGAAGAGAACATACGATATTCTTCGTGAAGCACAGAGTAATTCATTGTTAGGTTTGAAGTCTCCGTATATCAATGCCGGTGAAATGGTAAATAAAGGTATTGAAGTTTCGTTAGCTTATAATGGATATATCAAAGAAGGTGTATTTAAGGGGTTAAATTATAATGCCGGTGTATTTTTTGATCGTACGAGAAACGAATTGACGAAATACGGTGCAGATTTTATAGACTCTTCTAAAGGCTTGATCTATAAGGAAGGTTTGCCTTATGAGTCATATTATGGTTATGAAGCAATTGGTATTTTCAGAGATGAAGAGGATGTGGCTAATTCTCCTAAACAGTTTAATGACAAAACGTTGCCGGGGGATATCAAGTATGCAGATATCAGTGGTCCGAACGGAGTTCCGGATGGTATTGTTGATGAAAATGACCGTAAAGTTCTTGACGGGCGTTTACCGAATTTCGAATATACAATTAATCTGGGTGCCAACTGGAAAGGTTTCGACCTCTCTTTAATGGGACAAGGCGTACAGGGTGCCAAACATTATGCCAGCGGTTGGGGATTGCGTCCGTTCTATCAAGGAACGCCAATTTCACAGGATTATATTGATAATATGTGGACAGAAGATCACAAAGACGCTAAATATCCACGTTTATATTTTGCAGATTTAGGCGGAGCAAAGAACCAGCGTGAAAGTACTTACTGGTTGTATAATGCTTCTTATTTCCGTTTGAAGAACTTGACATTCGGTTATACATTGCCGAAAGCATTGACAAGTAATGCGAAAATTGAACGTCTGCGTTTCTATTTCTCGGGTGATAACTTGTTAACGATTACCAAATTCCCGCAGGGTGGTGACCCGGAACGTAATTATAACTCTACGAAGGGGACACGTTTGGTTTATTATCCTCAGAACCGTATTATCTCATTCGGTGTAAATCTTGAATTCTAATTAAAATGTAAAATAATTATGAAAATGAATAAACTATCATATATTTCACTATTGGTTGCCGGTATGATGACAGTGTCTTCCTGTTCTGATATTTTGGATACTCCTCCGACAACTTCTCCGTCAGAAAGTATTTTCTGGCAATCAAAATCTGATTTTGATTCGGCTTTGACCGGCTGTTATCAAGGTATGCAAGCTAAAACATTATCTTATGGAATGGTTGTTTATGATTGTTTGACAGACAATGGTTATGGTAGCTCCGGTTCCAGTTATGTATATAAAACGGACTTGATTCAGGCTGATAATATAGACCCATCCATGCAGGGATTTGTTCCGGATCTTTATAAGGAAGCATATGAGGCTATTACTCGTATGAATATCTTTTTATATCAGTTGAAAAATTATCAAGGTGGGGACATGAGTAATGTTCGTAACCAATATGAAGGTGAAATTATGTTCCTGCGCTCTTATTGCTACTATCTGCTTTATCTGTGTTATGGTGAAGTTCCGTATCCAACGATGCCGTTGGATCTTACGACACAAAATATGCCGAAAGAAACGCTTGATAATGTATATAAGAATTTGATTGCCGATTTACAGACTGCGATTGATAAATTGGATGATAAAACTTATAAGGGATCCGGCGGACATGTAACAAAAGGTGCAGCAAAAGCACTGAAAGCTCGTGTACTTATGTTCCATGCTTTTGGAGAAGACGGAAAAGTGGCTAATCGTGATGAGGTTCAGGAAGCTTATAATTTGTTGGACGAAATCAAAGGGTACTCTTTGGCTGATCGTTATGCTGATAACTTCACTTATGATACACAAGAATCTAGTCCGGAAATCCTTTTCTCTATTAAGTTCTTGGCTCCGAATAACTATAATAATTTTGACCATATATATGGTAATTATTCCGGAGTTCGTCCGGTTGCAAACCTGACGAATGAGTATGAAGAAGGTGATAATCGTTTAGGACAGATCGTTGCTTTCGATGATAAGTACCAATGGCCGGGCGGTGAAGTTGTTTCTTTGAATAGAAGTGACTTAAAGAAAGCTATGGTGAAATGGTTGACCCCATTGATGAAAGATGGCGATATGTGGCAGGCTAGTACTCGTAGTGAACAAGATTGGGTTTTCTTGCGTTGGGGTGAATTGTTATTGTTGAAAGCTGAAGCAGCTAATGAACTGGGTATTACTGGTGCCGCCGATATGGTAAATCAGGTACGTAAGCGTGCCGGATTAGACGATTTGGCAGCTAATCTGACTCAGGATCAGATGCGTGAGGCCATCCGACATGAACGCCGCGTTGAGACACCATTTGAGTTGATTCGTTATTATGATATGAAACGTTGGAAGATCATGGATAAGCTGAATGGTCTTGAACTCGATCCGTTATTGGCCGGACATGTAACGGCTTGGTCGAAAGCCCACGAATATTTCCCGTTGCCACAGAGTCAGATCGACTTCTCTAACGGAGTCTTGATCCAGAATCCGAACTATTAATCGTTCGCTAATAATTAATATGGGTGAGGAGCCTCGCTGTTATTGGCGGGGCTTCCTTCGCTGAATATAGGAGATAGATATCATGGAAAAGAGATTAATTATTTTATCAGCCTGCATGGCTTTTTCACTTTCTGCCTTTTCCCAAAAGCAGAAAAAGCAAGTGAATACACCTGCTTCCTGGCCGGAAAGAATTGCCGTAGCCAAACAGAATGCCTATGAGCAAATGAAGAAAAGCTCTCTTCCGGTCGCATCCAAAGTGATCAAGGCTAGGAAAGCTGCTGAAAAGTTTACAGCCGATGTAACAGGGCTGGATGAAATGGTTCTTTACACCTGGGGGACTGTCGACGGTGCAGCCGACGACCAGGCAGTATGGGCAAATGCCCGGCTGATTGCAGCCGACGGATCATCAGTTTGGCTGAATGACCTGAAAGATACATTTAAAGATACCGGCACAGGCCGTCTGGTCTTTAATGCCAATGCGAAAGATGTCCCGGTCGTTATGGCTGGGAAAACCTATGAGCGGACGATCATGGCGAATGCTAATGCACAGATCGTCGTGCCTTTGGATAAGAAATATGTCCGCTTTGAAGCTGAGATCGGACTGGAAAGCCGTTCTTCTACAGGAACAGTTATTTTCCGCTTACAGGGGATAACCGGAAAAGAGTTATCCGAAGAGATTATTGCCGGATTTCCGGGTGAATCGGCACAATTTCTTCCGTTTGCCGGAGGTGACATGAAAGCACTGGTCACAACCTACACAGCTGACATAGAAAAACATATAGCTCAATCGGTCGCAGACTTGCTGGCGGATAAAAGCTATTTTGCAACTCGTATTGCTGCCGCCGATCAGGAAAAAGAGTTGGATAAACAGGTGATCGCTTATCTGGACATAGCACGGGATGCTATGCAGGTATACGAATTGCAGGAGTCTTTGAGCTGGCTGAATGTGCGGGCCATCGAAGAGGCTTTTAATGATATGAAACGTAACAAGTCATTTGACCAGACTGCCAACCAATCCAGGCTTTCTACATTGAAAGCATTGGTAAATAAAGGATTTGACGGTATCTACTCAAATGATGCGACTACTATAAAGGAGGCAAAACAAGCCTTGCAGTTGAAACGTGATATCCTGCTGGCAAATCCGGAACTGGATATGGATAAATTGATCGTCGGCCGTTATCATATAGGGACGGCTGCACGGAAAATCAATCCGCCGGCATTAGGAACACAAAATAATAACTGGTCGAATCAAAGTAACGCATCTCGTCGTGGGTTTAATGCAGAAATCGTCGAATTGTCGAATCTGCGTGGTGATGTTCAGTCGCGTACCATTTTCAAACCGGATAACGGATCGTCCGTACCTGACCTGAAATTGCATTGGAATGCAGACCGTGTGATGTTTTCGATGGTCGATACCGATAACCGCTGGCAGGTTTTCGAAGTCGGGATGGATGGAAAAGGATTGAAGAATCTGATCGAATCTCCCGAGAAAGATTTGGAGTTTTTTGATGCGACCTGGTTACCTTCCGGAAAGATCATGGCTGTATCTAATATCGGTTACAACGGTGTGCCCTGCGTGAACGGGAACTCCGAAGTCGGTAATATGGTTTTATATAATCCGGAAGATAAATCCTTGCGCCGTCTGACATTCGACCAGGACGCAAACTGGTCGCCGGTAGTGATGAATAACGGAAAGGTGATGTATACCCGCTGGGAATATACCGACCTTACCCATTATTTCTCCCGCTTCGTCATGCATATGAATCCCGACGGAACGGAACAGAAAGCCCTTTACGGCAGCGGCGCCTATTTCCCGAACAGTACTTTCGATGCGAAACCGATCCCGGGCCAGGCATCCGGCTTTATCGGAATTATCTCCGGACATCATGGCGTTGCCCGTTCAGGCCGTCTGATCCTGTTCGATCCGTCCAAAGGACGTAAATCGACATTGGGAATGGTTCAGGAGTTACCTTTCCGTGACCGGAAGATCGAACCGATTGTAAAAGACCGTTTGGTGGATGATGTATGGCCCCAGTTCATCAAACCTTATCCTCTGAACGATAAATATTTCCTGGTAACAGCCAAATTGAATCCGAATGCATTGTGGGGTATCTATCTGGTAGACGTATTCGACAACCTGACGTTGATTGCAGAATACGAGGGTGAAGGATTGATCCATCCGATACCGGTACGGAAAACGCCGGTTCCTCCTGTTATTCCGGATCGTACAAAACCCGGAACGAAAGAAGCAACTGTCTTTATTCAGGATATTTATGAAGGTGAGGGTTTGAAAGGTGTACCACGCGGTACGGTGAAAGCTTTCCGTGTACTTGCTTACGAATATGCTTATAACAAAACACCGTCCGACCATTGGGCACAGGGCATACAAAGCGGATGGGATATAAAACGCCTGCTGGGTACTGTTCCGGTAGAAGAAGACGGTTCGGCTTTGTTCTCCATACCGGCGAATACGCCTATCTCGCTTCAGCCGCTCGATTCATGCGGGCGTGCCGTGCAATGGATGAGAAGCTGGCTGACCGGTATGCCGGGTGAAACCGTTTCCTGCATCGGCTGCCATGAGGATCAGAATCAGATACCTATTCCGAAACGTGTGGTCGCTTCGACGATTAAACCGCATGCAATCACCTTGCCGGAAGGAGGACAACGTCCGTTTACATTTGATCTGGAGGTTCAGCCGATCCTGGACCGTGCTTGTATCGCTTGTCATGACGGTTCCAATAAATTAGCTGATTTCACCGGTGGTACTATCGATGAATTTTCCGGATATGGTAAAAGCTATCTGAACCTGCATCCGTATGTTCACCGTCAGGGACCGGAAGCTGAGATTGAAGTTCTGAATCCTTACGAATATCATGTATCTACCAGCCAGTTGGTCAAGATGTTGAAGACCGGTCATCATGGTGTGGAGTTGACAGATAAGGAATGGAAAACACTTTATAACTGGATTGACTTTAATGCTCCTTATCACGGTACGTTTAAAGCCAACCTGTTTAATGGCATCGAACAGATCAGCCGTCGTATAGAACTGACCGATAAATATGCAGGTTCGGGCGTTGACTGGCAGACAGAGATTCGCAGCTATGCAGACTATCTGAGCAAGCAGCCGAAGCCGTCTCCCGTAAAACCTGAACGTCAGGAATATAAGGATAAAGACGTGAAAGTAAAAGGCTGGCCGTTTGATGCGGATGCTGCAAAAGCGATGTTGGCAAAAGAACAGGAAACGAAGAAAAGTATCGAGCTGGCTCCGGGTATCGTCATGAACTTTGTCCGTATCCCGGCAGGTAAATTCGTCATGGGGACTAACCGGAAGCATTCCGATTATTCACCGGCAAACAAGCAGGAAGTGAAAAAAGGTTTTTGGATGGCTGAGATCGAAGTAAGTAACGAGCAGTTCCGTACGATCTTCCCGGATCATAACAGCCGTTTCGTCAACCAACTTTGGAAAGACCATGTGCATGAAGGTTATCCGGCAAATAATCCGGAACAGCCTGCTATCCGTGTCAGCTGGGAAGAAGCAATGGCATTCTGTGAGAAGTTAAGCGAAAAAACAGGGCTGAAAGTGACATTACCGACAGAGGTACAATGGGAATGGGCATGTCGTGCCGGTAGCGGAGACGATTTCTGGTACGGTGCATTGAATACCGATTTCTCCCGGTTTGAAAATATGGGTGACAAACAGTTGAATAAACTGGCGGTAAGAGGTGTAAATCCCCAGCCGATGAGTCCTAATGACTCCTGGTATAAATATTATACTTATCAGCCGAAGGATAATAATGTAGACGACGGCAATATGCTGATGGTAAAAGGTGGCGGTTATCAGGCAAACCCATGGGGATTGTATGATATGCAGGGTAACATTGCCGAATGGACCCGCTCGGATTATCTGCCTTACCCGTACAACGAGAAAGTACAGGGTAACGGAGTGGAGAAAGTGGTTCGTGGCGGTTCATGGACCGACCATCCGAAAACATCGACAGCATACTATCGTAAATCTTATCTGCCTTGGCAGAAAGTACATAATGTAGGTTTCCGTGTGATCATAGAAGATTGAGTATAAAGTGGGCGCATTTAAATATGTAATAATTGGATTGGCAGTCGGGGTAACATTCGTTTGTAATGCACAAACGAAGTTACCTCCGGCATGGCAATCTTCTTTTGTCAGGATCAGTGATATGGGCACTTTGACATATATCCCGGATGAAGAAGGAAATACGATTCCGGATTTCAGCCGGGTCGGTTATCATCATGGAGATAGAAGCATTCCTGCATATCCGGTTGTGAAAGAGGTTCTTCCTGCAAAAGAGGGAGATAGCGGAGCATTGATACAGCAGGCTATCGATGAAGTTTCACGCAGAAGTCCGGATGAGAACGGACATCGGGGTACCATTTTATTGAAGCGCGGAGTTTACGAGATTGGCGGTACGATTACGATTCGTACAGGCGGTATTATCCTGAAAGGAGAGGGGGATAACGTCAATGAAACCTGCTTAATCGCTACCGGAAAAGAAAGACGTTCACTGATACAGGTGAAAGGTAACGGTACTATGGAGGAAGTTCCGGGTACAAGAGTGAAGATCACAGATGATTTTGTACCGGTTGGCAGCCATTCTTTCCGTGTCTCTTCAACCGAAGGGTTTAAAGTGGGTGACCGTGTGATCGTTTACCGCCCCGGAACGCAGGAGTGGATACATGATATAAAGATGGATCAGATCGTAGAGCGAAAAGGTACGCGCCAATGGACACCGCAGGAATATAATCTGGCGTTTGAACGGGAAATTACCCAAATAGAAGGGAACCGTATTTTCATCGATAATCCTGTCGTTATGCAAATGGATAAAAAGTATGGCGGGGGTGAAATCTATAAATACCGTTTTGACGGTCGTATCGGTGAAGTCGGTGTATCTGATATCTGTTTCGAATCAGAGTTTGAAGATTACGAAGATTTGGAGCATGGCTGGATCGCTGTGGAACTGGATAAGGTGGAGAACTGCTGGGTAAAGAATATTACTGCCCGTTATTTCGGTTACTCCGCTGTCAGTTGCGAACGTTTTGCCAAAAATGTTTCTGTGATAGACTGTCGTTGCCTGGAATCGAAATCTCTGATAACTGGCGGATACCGCTATTCTTTCAATAACTGGGGACAGCAGAATCTTTTTATGAACTGCCAGGCTACGGAAGGTCGTCATGATTATGTGACCGGTGCTCAGGTATGCGGGCCGAATGTGTTCTATAATTGTACAGCTTCCCAGACATTTGCTGATATAGGCCCCCATCATCGCTGGTCTGTCGGAACTTTGTATGATAATATTGTAACCGATGGGGAAATAAATGTGCAAGATCGCGGTCAGATGGGGAGCGGACATGGTTGGGCAGGCGTGACACAGGTATTATGGAATTGCCGGGTAAAACGTGCTGCTGTACAGAATCCGTGGACTTCCGGGAAGAATTATTGTATCGGACTGAAAGGGGAGAAGTATCCCGGTCATTTTACGGACCGCCCGTATGGCATCTGGGAGGGACAGAATGAGATCAATATATTCCCCCGTTCATTATATATAGCCCAATTGATGGCACGACAGAAAAAGAGTCATTTGTGTATTTTAATAAAATAGGTAGTTAACAGAGAAAAGGCGTAGAACGATATTCATTCTGCGCCTTTCGTATATAATCATTTCTCTTTCAATAAGTCCGGACGTAATCGTGCAGTCCGTTCGTGTGCCTGCTGCAAACGCCATTCGTCTATTTTCCGCTGGTGTCCGGAAAGGAGGACATCAGGAACTTTCCATCCCTTATATTCTGCCGGTCGTGAATAAACCGGCGGAGCCAGCAAATCATCCTGGAAAGAATCGGAAAGGGCACTTTGTTCGTCACCGATGGCACCGGGTATCAGCCGTACGACCGCATCGGTAATGATGGCAGCCGCCAGTTCGCCGCCCGTCAGTACATAATCGCCTACCGATATCTCTTTGGTGATCAGATGTTCCCGGATGCGATAGTCTATACCCTTATAATGACCGCATAAGATGATCATATTATTTAATAATGACATACTGTTCGCCATCGGTTGGTTGAATGTCTCACCATCGGGCGAAGTATAAATCACTTCGTCGTACTCCCGTTCGCTTTTTAAGGCAGAGATAGCCCGGTCGATGGGTTCGATCTGCATCACCATTCCGGCTTCGCCGCCAAAAGGATAATCGTCGACGCGTCTCCATTTGTTAGTGGTGTAGTCACGCAGGTTATGTAAATGGATTTCAGCCAGGCCCTTGTCCTGTGCCCGCTTTACGATGGAGCAATTAATCATTCCATCAATCATCTCAGGAAGTACGGTAAGTATGTCGATACGCATAATAGGAATCTCTCGTTGGATATTTTTATCTGATAAAACGATGCAAAAATACGATATTATTTGGGATGCGTATGCAAATAGGTATAAGAATCGTTCGGGAACGGAGGATATGCAGAGTGGCATTTAATCTTTTTCTGTTATAAATAGGTGATAAATCTTGGCTCGTTATATCTTTTTACTAAATTTGTGTCGTGGTCTGAAACTTTGGAAAATCAAAGCTTTTTGAATGGCGTAGGGTTGAATGAACAAATTGATTTGGATGAATAAAAAACTAAATATAAAATATCATTATTTACTATTAGGAGGAATCATACTGGGAAGCTTGGTTGCGTCTGTCGTATATTGTTTTACCGGGGAGGATAACATTACTTTTATCGATGATGTAAATACAGGAAATCAGGGAATAAATGAGAATTTATCAACGGATAAGCTCGAACTACGTAATTCAAATGAATACCGGAGCTGGAAAAATACGACGGATACGAGTTTTACCAGTCTGTTTAATGGAAATCAAGCGGTAGACCTTTTGGCTGAACGTCCAAACCTGGTTATTCTGTGGGCCGGATATGCATTTTCTAAAAGTTATAATACACCGAGAGGGCATATGTATGCAATCGAAGATATGGATCTCAGTTTAAGGACCGGTGCTCCAAAAGGAAAAGAGGATGGCCCTCAACCGGCTGCTTGTTGGGCTTGTAAAAGCTCGGATGCTCCACGCCTGATCGAGCAAGTAGGCCGGGAAGCTTTTTATAAAAGGAAATGGGCTGGCTGGGGCAGTGAGATCGTGAATCCGGTCGCTTGTGCAGATTGCCATGATCCGGAGAGTATGGAGTTGCACATACCTCGTTTATTTCTGACGGAAGCCTGTACGCGGAAAGGAATGAACATCGATAATGTCTCGGAACAGGAAATGCGTTCGCTGGTCTGTGCTCAGTGTCATTGTGAATATTATTTTTCAAAGGAAGATAAACGGGTAGTCATACCTTGGGATAATGGATATTCGGTAGAAGATATCGAGGAATATTATGACCGGATGGACTTCTCCGATTATATTCATAAATTGAGCAGAGCCCCTTTGTTGAAAGCACAGCATCCCGATTACGAACTGGCACAGATGGGTATTCATGCCCGCCGGGGAGTCTCTTGCGGAGAATGCCACATGCCGTATGTGGGCGAAAATCAGGAAGGCTATAACGATCACCATATACAAAGTCCTCTGGCTATGATCGACCGGACCTGTCAGACCTGCCATCGTGAGACGGAAGAAACTTTACGGCAGGATGTATATACCCGTCAGATCAGAGTGGCTGAAATACGTGAACGGTTGGAAACAGAATTAGCGAAAACCCATATCGAGGCTAAGTTTGCATGGGATCGGGGAGCAACGGAAGAGCAAATGAAAAATATATTGAAATTAATCCGGCAGGCACAATGGCGTTGGGACTTTTGTGTTGCATCTCACGGAGCGTCTTTTCATGCATCGCAGGAAGTGTTGCGTATAATGGGAAACGGTATCGATAAAACCCTGCAGGCACAGATGGATATAATGAAAGTTCTTTTCAAACTGGGATATTCAGGCGATGTTCCTATGCCGGATATCTCCACGAAAGAGAAAGCCCAAAGATATATCGGCCTTGATATGAAAGCCGAAAATGAAGCCAAGGAGATATTCCTGAAAACAGTAGTACCTCAGTGGAGTGAAGAAGCCAAAGCGAATAAATTACTGACCGAGTGAGGATGGTTCATAAGGCAGTGATACTATAAATTTGCTGCCTTTCCCTTCTTCGGATTCCAGCTGGATCGTCCCTTTGAAAGTCCTGATGATACTTTGGCTGATCGCAAGTCCCAAACCCGTACCTTTGGCAAACTCATCCAGTTTCTGAAAACGTTCGAATACTTGCTTTATCTTTTCCTGGGGAATACCTTTCCCCGTATCTTTGACAGAAAGCAGGATGAACCGGTTATCGTCGCTGTATTCATACTTGATTTCGATATATCCTTCTTCCGTAAATTTTGTGGCATTATTGATGAAGTTTGTAAGAACCTGGGTTAAGCGGATGCGGTCGGTATTAATGATCGCTGGTTTTTCAGGTACTTTCTTTCGTAACTCCACTCCGTCAGGCATCAGTAGCCGGTGCGTATTATAGACATCATCCATCAGTTCGCTCAGATTACATATTTCGTAGGCGAATGAAATATGACCGGATTCTATACGTGACAAATCGAGTATGTCGTTGATCAGTTTAAGCAATTGATCGCTGTTCTTGTTGATCAGACTGATAAACTCTTTTTTTTCTTCGTCTTCCAGCTGCATCTCTTCGGAAGCTATCAGCTGGGAGAAACCGACTATCGCATTCAGCGGCGTACGTATTTCATGGCTCATATTAGCCAGGAACACAGATTTCATCTGATCCGATTCTTCTGCTTTTTTGCGGGCATCGATCAGTTCCTGTTCTGTATCTTTTGTATGCTGGATATTCAAGCATAGACCGTTTACCTCGACCTGATTGTCTGCGCTCTGACTGTTTAGATTGGTGTTTTGTGCATAACGAAATTCCCACCAAAGGTATCCCTTTTTGTTAAAGTCGTATCGTCTTCTGGTAATCTGACGGGAAGTGAAGCCATGATCCAGCTTATAGCGGTTTAATAGAAAGTCAGCCTGTTCGCTTGGATGAATGGCCTGTTGGAAACGGTCTGCGCTGATTGGCTCTTCCGGCATATCCAGATAATGATAAAACTCTTTGTCGAATAGGAATGTACCGTTTTTGTAACGGAAAGTAAAAATGTTACCGCTTTCCAGGGCGAATGAGAGAAATTCCTTTTCCTGCCTTAGGTTCTCCTGTATTTCTATTTTACGCGCATTCTCTCTCTTATAGAGTATCCGTTGATAAGTGATAATGATGATGAATGAGATCCCGACCAGAATAAGCAGGAATATGATATATATTTTATACTGTATATAAAAAGGCATGTTTACGAACAGGGAACCGGCGGGTAATTTGCTTCTGCTGATACCCCATTGCTCCAGTACTTTATAATCGAAGATATAGGCTTTGCTGGTCTCTGTGATCTGTGAAAAATCACAGGGAGAAGCTCCTTTCAATATTTGGGCAATACGGTTTGCTGCAAGAATCGTCAAATCTTCGAGTGGCGAAACGAAACCGCCAACCACTCCATTGTTGCTTCCGATCATTTCATAAATGACGGAAAAGCCCGGAAACGAACTGAAACGTCCCAATGAAAGAGTCAGATAATCCCTTTTGGTAGCAAGGTAGGCTTTATTGTAATAATTTTCGCCTAATCCTTTGACCAGCGATCGCGTGGACTTGCCGTTGATCGTACTGACATACATGGTATCCGGTTCTATTTTCTTTTCTCCGTTCAGCGAAATACCGTTCTTTCCGGAGATGCGTATCCTGTCAGGCGAGTAAAGGTCGTTCATTTTGCAGATGTTTTTGATCTGCTCGTTCATGTCTTTTAAGATAAGTTGATCGATGTACTCTCCGTCGGTAACCCTGACTACGATACATTTTCCGATCAGCTGTTCGATCAGTTTGATATTTGTTTTATAATCCGGCTTGTCGTGGAAGCCGGTAATATTGGGATATTTTTGAATAAAAGAAGCATTGGGATAATTCACTCCGGTGAAAACAACCGGAATCGTGGCTATGCACGGATGGCCGCAACTTAGTAAAATATTCAATGCCTGGTCGTCGAAAGTCAGGATGATGTCAGGCTTCCAGGGGCACAGTTCGTTCAGCTTCCCGAAAAGATTTATTTTTTGCTTTTTCTCCAGATTCTGTTCACAGTCCAGATAGTAGGAATAGACTTCTGCTTGTATGTCTTTTTTCTGTAATCGGGATGCCAGGATCTTTTTCATTTCCTTATAGGCAGGAAAACTGGATTCATACGATTGAATGATCAATATATGTTTTTTCTTTGCGGCCTGCGAACAGGAGTTGAAAAGCAGGAGAGCCAACAACGGGAAAAGTATGAATTGTACCGATAAATATTTGCCAGACATATCGTTATAATAAAGAATACTAGTGTTTTAGAATGTTAGATTTGATTTTCAAAACGCTTTCTTAGTATTCAAGCTAATCTTATCGGTTGAAAATACGCATCTAAGGTAGAGTGATTTTTTGTATTAGGCAAGGAATATCGAAATGAATTGCCGATATTATTCATTGATTTATAAGATTTTTCCGGCAATGTGAGAATAAAGTCAGTACACGTTTTGAATAATAGTTCTATTATTTGTACTTTTGCCAGTCAAATTGCCGTAAGCGGGAAATACCGCAGACGCATAGTAACTTGATTGAATAAATTTTAGAACAATGAATATATCTTACAACTGGCTGAAAGAGTATCTTGATTTCGACTTGCAGCCTGAAGAAGTATCAGCAGCACTAACCTCTATCGGTTTGGAAACCGGCGGAGTAGAAGAAGTTCAAACAATTAAAGGTGGACTGGAAGGATTGGTTATCGGAGAAGTTCTTACCTGTGTGGAACACCCGAACTCTGATCACCTGCATATTACCACTGTGAATGTAGGCGGTGAAGAACCTTTACAGATCGTTTGTGGCGCACCTAATGTGGCAGCAGGCCAGAAAGTGGTCGTTGCTGTGAACGGTACGAAACTTTATGACGGTGATGAAGTCTTTACGATCAAACGCTCGAAGATTCGTGGTGTTGAATCGAACGGTATGATCTGTGCGGAAGACGAGATCGGTATCGGAACAGATCATGCGGGTATTATCGTACTGCCGGCTGACGCAGTTGTAGGAACTCCGGCGAAGGAGTATTATAATGTAAAGAGCGACTACGTACTCGAAGTGGATATCACTCCGAACCGTGTGGACGGAACCTCTCATTTCGGTGTAGCCCGCGACCTGGCTGCTTATCTGAAACAAAACGGTAAGCCGGCAGCTTTGAAACGCCCGTCTGTAGACGCGTTCAAGATCGACGATGAAACTCCGGCTATCGAAGTGATTGTTGAAAATACGGAAGCCTGCCCGCGTTACTCCGGCGTGACGATCAAAGGTGTAACGGTAAAAGAAAGTCCGGAATGGTTGAAGAACCGTTTGACTATAATCGGTCTGCGTCCTATTAATAATGTAGTGGACGTGACTAACTATGTGTTGCACGAAATGGGGCAGCCTCTGCACTCGTTCGATGCAGGTAAAGTGAAAGGAAACAAAGTGATCGTAAAGACACAGCCGGAAGGAACTAAATTCGTTACTTTGGACGGTGTTGAACGTACGTTGACCGATCGCGACCTGATGATCTGCAACACGGAAGAAGCGATGTGTATCGGTGGTGTGTTCGGTGGTCTCGATTCAGGTGTGACGGAACAGACTACGGATGTGTTCCTGGAATCAGCTTGTTTCCATCCGACATGGATCCGTAAGACAGCTCGTCGTTTCGGCTTGAATACCGATGCCTCTTTCCGTTTCGAACGTGGGCTGGATGCTAACAATACCATTTATGTATTGAAGCGTGCCGCTCTGTTGATCCAGGAAGTAGCTGGCGGTAAGATCACCGGTGCTATTCAGGATGTCTATCCGAGTCCGATGCTGCCTTATACGGTAGAACTGACTTATAATAAGATCAATGCCCTGATCGGTAAGGATATTCCGGTGGAAACGGTTAAGAGCATTCTGGAAAGTCTGGAAATGGAAATCGTTTCAGAGACTGAAGAAGGTCTGACTATCCATGTACCGGTTTACCGTATCGACGTACAGCGTGATGTCGATGTCATTGAAGATATTCTCCGTATCTACGGATATAATAATGTAGAGTTCAGTGAAAATGTAAAATCGAATCTGAGCTACAAGACAGCTACCGACCGTGGTTACCAGTTGCAGAATCTGATCTCTGAACAGCTTTGCGGTTCGGGCTTCAATGAGATTCTGAACAATTCGTTGACTCGTTCCGCTTATTACGACGAACTGACTACTTATCCGGTTTCTCATTGCGTCATGCTGATGAACCCGTTAAGTGCAGACCTGAACGGTATGCGTCAGACGTTGTTGTTCGGCGGTCTGGAAAGTATCGAACACAATGCGAAACGTAAGAACGGCAATATCCGTTTCTTCGAATTCGGAAACTGCTACGATTATAATGTTGAAAAGAAACGCGAAGACGCAACTTTAGCTGAGTTCTCGGAAGACTATCGTCTGGGATTATGGGTCTGCGGTAACCGTGTAGAGAATAGTTGGGCACATGCCGACGAGAAATCCAGCGTATACGAACTGAAGGCTTACGTTGAAAACATCCTGGCACGCCTGGGTGTCGACAGAAAGAAAGTGATCTTTGGAAACCTGAGCAACGATATCTATTCGTCAGGTATCAGCATCACGACCGGTTCAGGACGCGAGCTGGGTACTTTCGGTATTGTCAGCCGTAAGATATGCAAGTCTATGGATATTGACTTCGACGTATATTTTGCCGAATTATCCTGGACACTGCTGATGAAAGAAACGAAGAAGAGCAAGGTTACTTTCTCTGAGATATCTAAGTTCCCGGCAGTAAAACGTGACCTGGCGTTGTTGCTTGACAAGTCGGTACAATTTGCCGAAATCGAGAAGATTGCCCGCGACAGTGAGCGTAAGCTTCTGAAGGATATCTCCCTGTTCGACGTTTACGAAGGCAAGAACCTGCCGGCAGGAAAGAAATCGTATGCTGTAAGTTTCTTCCTGCAGGATGAGACAAAGACATTGAACGACAAACAAATCGATGCGATCATGCAGAAGATCCGGAAGAACCTGGAAGACAAACTGGGCGCATCATTGAGATAATGATTCATTTATAACAATAAAAACATTCATATAATATGGGAAGAGCGTTTGAGTTCCGTAAAGCAAGAAAATTTAAACGTTGGGGCAATATGGCCCGCGTATTCACGAAACTGGGTAAGGAAATCACTATTGCAGCGAAAGCGGGCGGTCCTGATCCGGAAAACAATCCCCACTTGCGTGCATTGATGCAGAACGCGAAGAAGGAGAACATGCCGAAGGACAATGTTGAACGTGCCATTAAACGTGCTGTAGAAAAAGACTTCACCGGTTATAAGGAAATGAACTATGAAGGATACGGCCCGTATGGTATCGCTATCTTCGTGGAAACAGCGACTGACAACACTACCCGTACGGTTGCAAACGTGCGTAGCTATTTCAACAAACATGGTGGTTCGCTGGGTACAAGCGGTAGCCTTGAATTTCTGTTCGACCATAAGTGCGTATTCCATATTGCGAAGAAGGAAGGCATTTCACTGGAAGACCTGGAACTCGAACTGATCGACTATGGTGTGGATGAAGTGGATGAGGACGAAGAAGAAGTGGTTATCTACGGCGAGTTTGCACAGAACTCGGCTATTCAGAAATATCTGGAGGAGAACGGTTTTGAGATCACAAGCAGCGAGTTTGTCCGTATCCCGAACGACTTGAAAGAAGTGACTGCCGAACAGCGTGAAGCACTGGATAAGCTGATCGAAAAACTGGAAGAAGACGATGACGTTCAGAATGTTTTCCATAATATGAAGGAAGATCTGAGCGAAGACGAAGAATAAAATTCTATCCGATATGTTAAAAGGAAGTGGTGCAGGAGTAATTCATGCACCACTTTTTTTATGTCATTTCCTTTTTTCGTACTTTCGCGGACTGACTGGTATATAGCAGTAAACTCAGAACTAGTATACAATATTAAACTCTATTAGTATGAAAAAGGTGATTTTCCTTTGGGCATTCGTATGCCTGAACGTATTGTTTAATCCCGTTTCCGCTCAGAAGGAACTGGGAATTTTCAACTCTCTTTCGGTAGGTGTAAGTGCCGGTACGACAGGTATCGGTGTCGATGTGGCAACTCCTGTCACGCCTTATTTTGCTATTCGCGGAGGTGTTTCAATCATGCCGGGTATTCACATTAATACAGATGTGGATGTAGACCTGGTTGCTGTGGATGAAGGTGTTAATTCGAAACCTGAGGTGCGTTCTCTTGATATGACAGGAAGTACAAAGCGTGCTTCCGGTGAATTGCTGGTCAATTTTTATCCGTTCCCTAATGCTTCCTCTTTCTTTGTGACTGCCGGTGCTTATTTCGGTGGTTCTAAGTTGCTGAAGATAGACGGACATAGTGATGAACTGGCTGAGTACGTGCAGCATGAAGGTTTTGCCGGAATCGTTATCGGCGACCAGACTATTCCGGTGGATAAGAATGGTAATGTATCCGGTGGTCTGAAAGTGAATGGATTCCGTCCTTATGTCGGTGTGGGCTTCGGGCGTGCTGTACCTAAAAATCGTATCGGTGTGCAGTTTGAACTGGGTGTACAGTTCCATGGTTCACCTAAACTTTATTCAAGTGCCGGTGACTTGGGTGACGCTTTTACGGATGGAGATGATAGCTTTACAAAGATTATGGATAAACTGACTGTTTATCCGGTAATGAAAGTACGCTTCTGTGGCAGATTATTCTGATCCTGAATAAATTTTGACCAGGTATTTGCCTTCATCATTCATTTTAGGAAGGTAAATGCCTGGTCTTTCATTATGCCTTCATCCGGACGATAAACAGAACCGGATTATCTTCTTCCGTACGATCCGGAAATGCGTTTTTCACTTCTTCCCCCGATCGGCAGTAACAGAAAGAACTGTTGTAAACATCCAACGCCTTCAAATCGGGTACTCTTCCCGTATGATAGAAATTATCTTCGAAACCGCCTGTTACATTATAAGCATATTCTTCGCGACGGTCGTAACAGAACGTGTAATTCTCCTCTTCGTCAGCTGCATTCGAATAAGTGGAAACCAGGTAACGTCCGGCAATGCACAACGGCAGGATGGAGGAATAATCATTATGGATATTCAGCTGGTTCCGGCTGATCAGATAAAGTGTATCGGCCAGTAATTCGTCCGGTTGCGTGGAGGGTGAATAGGCATACACATTACCGTCGGCAACAGAAAGCTCCGTGGAGAAGCAGGCTCCGAGATAGAAACGTCCCAGGTCGGCAGCCGTCAGTTTACGTGCGTCCTGCAGGTTGAGTGTCGTATCGAATTTGTAAAGCCACTGGTCCATACATTGTGTGCCGGCATCTTCTTTGGAGGGTGACAATGCTTGTGCCGTCAGCCAGATATGGCGGTCGTAATACATCAGGCGGGTAGGGGCTTTCAGCGGATTGATTCCGGCAAGGCTTTTCCTTTCCAGCAACGTTCCGTCGTAATCGTAGTAATAAACATTTTCCTCGTTATCCATGACGATCAGTTGTCTTTCGAGCGGATTGATGACGTAATCGGCAACGGGGAAATGCTGGTTGCTGGTAATGCGGTTGACGAACTTGCCGGAGCAGTCGAAATGATAAAGCTGCCCGTTGCTAACCAGGAACAATTCATTCCTGTCGCGTTTGATCTGTGTGGCATATTTCAGCCGGCAGTCCGATTTCGTTTCCAGCGGAATGGCTATCACCTCGTCGGCAATGTCCGAGAGGGAACCTTTGGTGGTACTTTTCACCGGCATATCGTCGCTGATAATCCGGTAACCTTCATTTATATAGATTATCCCGACGAGCAAGAGTAATAGTAAACAGGTCTTTTTCATTTCATGATTCGTTTAAAAAGGAACGTAAATATAACGTTTCTCTTCCTGAATTATTGAGTGGAAGGGCGATCTTTTGTATTTAGCTTTGCAGGAAAACCCAATTATCCCCTTCTGACATGCTCTCGTCATAAGTAAACCCTTCCCAGGAGAATTGTTTGAGCTCTTCAGGGTCAGTGATCCGGTTTTTCAGCATATACCGGGTCATTTGTCCGCGGGCCATTTTCGTGTAAATGACAATTGTCTGTGCTTTTCCGTCTTTCCATACCTTGAACTCCGGCGTGATGATGCGTACCGCTTTTTCCACCTCTTTCCAGTTGTAGGCTCCCTGTATCTCCTGGCTGGCAAGGTTCATCAGGATATTACCGTTCTTTTTCACTTCATCGATCAGTAGCTGGGTCTGACGCGGACGCCAGTAATTATACATATTCCCTTCGCCCAGTTCCGGCAGTTTCACTTCATATTCCATCCGGTAAGGCTTGATCAGGTCGAGCGGACGGAGCAGGCCGTAGCAGATGGAAGCGATCCGCAGATGGTCGTTGGCGTACAGAAAATCTTCTTCCGAAAAGTCCTTCGGGTTGATATTCTTGAAAACAACGCCCGTGTATGCCAGCAACGCCTGTAGCGGATGCACTTCTTCCGTATGGAACTCCTGGAACCGGTTGTAATTCTCCAGCGCCAGCTTGGGGTTGAGTTTCAATATCTTTTTCAGTTCATCGGCAGAGAACTGTGCCATATTCAGGGCTATTTCCGTCGCTTCCTGTGTGAAACGGGGTGTTGTCCCTGCGGGCGCTTTTATCTTGGAAGTGCCGGTCATTGTCTTGGCCGAGGTTAATATAATTAGCATATTTATATATTGTTTCTGGTTTACCGGGTAAATTTAGTGTTTTCTTCCCTATATTCTAACTCAAAACATACGAATAACTATTATTTTTCTCCCTTATTTTTTTACTTTTGAGCAAGCTCAAAATTAATTTTCAGCATGCTCGAATTTGATTTTTAGCTAGCTCAAAATTGATTTTATGCTTGTGAAAAAGAAAAATTATTGCTATCTTTCGAACTAAATAATAAGGACTTAAAACTTAAATCTACTGTATATGTGTGCTAAATATACGTTTTATAAGAATCCACCGAACCGGGAAACGGGAGAAACAGGTTCGCTGTATGCCAAAGTCGTTTCCGGTGGTAAGATCACGACCGACCAGTTGGCTGAAGAGATAGCCGGACGGTCGACATTCACTTCAGGTGACGTAAAAGGGGTTATCAGGGCTTTGTCCGAACAGTTGCATTACCATCTGCGTGAGGGTGAGACGGTTGATATCGAAGGCGTCGGTAACTTCTCTGTGACACTAAAGACCCCGAAAGGTATCACTGACCCTAAACAAATCCGTGCCGAATCGATCAGTTTCAACAATGTTGTCTACCGTACTTCTCCAGACTTGAAACATAAGTTGAAAGTGATGCCTCTTGTCCGTGCCGTCCTTCCGAAACGCAAAGAGATCGCAGAAAAAGAACGGCTGGATAACATCCTGTCCAAATTAAAAAAGGAGCGACTGGTCTCTTCCACCGATTGTATGTTGTTCAACCATTGCAGCCGCTACCAGGCACTGAAGGATTTGAAAAAGCTGAACGAGCAGGGCAAGCTGACCTGGCTGGGGAGAGGGAAGCAGAAGTATTATGTGTTGCGCGAGAACTGGTTGAAGGGGATGCGTAATGAAGATTTGAAGGAAGAATAAAATAAATGCATTAAATATGTCGATAAGGGATTTGGAAAATAAGTTGTTTGATGACTGGAGCTCTTCGTATATTGCTCCTTTTGTTATGGACGGATTGGTTAATGAAGAATGCTGGAATGCTGTAAACCGAAAGATCTTGTTTGTGCTGAAAGAAGCGAATGCTGGAAATCGTTTTGATTTAAGACATGAGTTGAACAAAGGTGGCAGACAAGAAACTTGGCAAGTTTTATCAGAATGGGCGTATGGTCTGTTACATTTAGAAGAGAATCTGTCGTTTAGAGAGGTTGTTGAGGTGTTTGGAAAAATTGACCGTAAAGATATATTGAGGAACTTATGTATTGTCAACATCAACAAAGAGCCTGGTGGTTCAGTGTCTAAAAATAGAAAGTTGAAAGAGACCTTTCATGAAAAAGATAGAAAATACTTGCCAATGCAGTTGAGTTTGTATGAAGGTGTCGAGATAATAATCTGTTGTGGTAGTGTTATAACTCCATTGTTTGTTACTTTATTTGAGGATTTATATGGTTATAAATATCAACCTGGCCAAGGCCATAAATTTGGTGGAGTTTGGACATATCAGATAAAGAATGGGCCTTTGTTAGTTAGCTTTTATCATCCACAACAAAGAAGATATTCAAAAGAACTTTTATATAATAAACTATTGAATGCTGTTAAAGAAGGATTAAAGTTGAATTATGCTCCAATACATTAAAAACGAACAACATTACTCTTCCCTTATCGAGGCTATCCGGCAGGCGAAGCGGACGGTATGGATCGGTACGGCTGATATAAAAGACCTTTATATCAAAGAAGGAAAAGACGCTGTGCCCCTCCTGAAGCTGTTGGAGCAAAAGGTGAAGGAAGGTGTCGAAGTACGTCTGATCCATGCTAAAGAACCGGGACAGAACTTCCGCGATGATTTTGATAAGTATCCTTTGCTTTGGAGTCGGATGGAGCGCGTACTTTGTCCGCGTGTCCATTTCAAGTTATTGATATTCGACCTGAAGCAGGTCTATATCGGATCGGCAAACTTGACGGGAGCCGCGTTAGGCATGAAAGGAAAAGACAACCGTAACTTCGAAGCGGGAATCTTCACCTCCGTAGAAGAGTTGGTGACGGAAGCCGTCGAACAGTTCGATGAGCTTTGGATGGGAATTCCTTGCAAGACATGTAAGCGGAAGAAGTATTGCTCGGACAGGATTACATGATTGAAGATCAGCACTGTCTGTAAGACGGAATCCGTATTACAGACAGTGGCTTTCTTTTACTTTTTTGTATATGTTCTGGTGTAACTGTCTTGGGTGAGCGTCAGTGAGTTTTCAGATATCTTGTCAATCTTTAGTGTGTCGGAGAATGAGAGTGTTTGTCCGTTGCCGATACTTTTTCCCTGAAGTACCAAGACATCTGTATTGTCCAGTTTTATAGTTTCCCACTTCTCATAAACCAGTGTTGCCATATTGATAGAAGAGGCAAGTCCATCGTCTTTCAGTTCGAAACCTTCCATCTGTTCGGGCATACCGTTGATAGGAGCGACCCAGGAACCTTTTAATTGGTTTGTAAGATTATTATTTCCGCTGCAAGCAATCAATGCCAGTGTGGCGATAGGTAATAAGAGGCCACACGTAATCGTCTTTTTCATATTAAATACTGTTTTGAATTTGAATAAGTACACAAATATATCTGAAGGATATAGGAATCCGATGATTTATATAGTTTTTTTAGTACAAGCGAGTAAGGTTTGAATATATTTATTATATTTATGCAACCGAAGAATATTAATTAACATACTATGATAGGTGCAATAGCAGGAGACATTATCGGCTCCGTTTATGAATTCGATAATATAAAGACGACGGACTTTCCGCTGTTTACAAGTGAAAGTGATTATACGGATGACACGATCATGACAATTGCCGTTGTAGACTGGCTGCTTAATGGGGGAGATCTGACCCGTGTCATGCAGGAATACGGACGTAAATATCCATGTCCGATGGGAGGTTACGGCGGTCGTTTCAGCGGTTGGCTTCGGGAAAAGGATCCGCAACCGTATAACAGCTGGGGAAATGGTTCGGCGATGCGGGTAAGTGCTGTCGGATGGAAATTCGATTCGTTGGAGGAGACTTTGGATGTCGCCAGGGAAACAGCTATTGTCTCTCATAACCATCTCGAAGGAATAAAAGGAGCTCAGGCTACCGCAGCTGCGATTTATCTGGCACGAACCGGAAAAAGCAAGCAAGAAATCAAACAATATATAGAAACTACTTTTTCCTATGATCTGAACCGTACCTGTGACGATATACGTCCGACTTATCATTTCAATGAAAGTTGCCAGGGCACCGTTCCCGAAGCAATCATCGCCTTTCTGGATAGTACAGATTTTGAAAACGCCATCCGCCTGGCTGTCTCTTTAGGTGGCGATAGCGATACGCTAGCTTGTATCACTGGAGGGATAGCCGAGGCTTTTTATGGGGTGCCGGACGGAATCCGGTCGGAAGTATTTAAACGGATACCACGGAAATTTCAGGAGATAGTGAAGCAATTATTAGTAGGCTAACTTTTTTATAGTAAACATTATGACACGACAAATATCGATACCTTTATGGCATCTGACTCCACACCTTGTTCTCTATATCTTCGATTGAAAAGTTGTCTATTTCTTTGTCATAAGACAAAGTGAATTTGTAGTAAGTATCTGGGTTTGTGTAGTGACGTGAGTTTAGGTATAGATCACTATTGGGCTCAGAGACGTTTATTTTAGGGGTTAATTTGATACAATAAATTTTATTAGTCATAGTAATATAAAGGTCTGCATAACCATCTCCACAATAAGAAAAGACGATCGCCTTATAATGCTGCGGATTCGTCTTCTCTCTGAATGGTTGGATAGGCATCCGGCTTTTTATCATGACGGTTGCAGATTCGGGAACATTCTTTAACTTAAAATCCAAAAAAGAATTGTAATGAACTAAAATACCGGAAAGATAGGTCGATACTTTTCCTGAATATTGGCAAGACAAACAGTCGGCGGCAAATAACTTCTCTTCAGTTGTTTGATCAAAGTTCATTTGTAATGTAGTGTCGGTTCCGGATATGAAATTAGAGTAGAAACTATGAGATGCAAAGTGAAAATACGGACCTAATCCCGAGATAATCCAATCCTGCCCATCCTCATTTTCTGTTATGTATGGACCATATATATAGCTGAGGGTATCTTTAGGAGTAGCTTTAATTATATTTTTATCTATGGTATAATTGTATATACAATCGAAGTTCATTATCAGTATCCAATTCTTTCGGGCAGACAGGTCAATATTTGAAATAGCTTCAAATGTTTCAATAGGAACATCCTCCTTCTCTTTCACTTTGTCTTTCTCACTCAGGAGATATTTATTACACGATATACATCCTGATATACAGAGAATAGCAAATAATAAACCGAATATGTTTTTTCTGGTCATGCTGCCGATATTAGACTAAGCTTTTCAATGTGAAAACCTTGATGCACAAAGATATTCTTTTATTTCAAAAACCAACAGGATTATACATCGTTAATTCGATATAAGTTATATAGCGACAGATATGATCTGCCGCTATATTCGAACACACAAATGATTTTGAGTTTGCCTATTCCTCTTCCATCCTCCGAATCTCCTCCATCTCCTTATTCAACCGTTTGAACTGTGCCGGTAAGACATATTTCAGATTTATGAATATGGAGGCAACCATGACAGCCATGATAAGTAACAACATGACAGCCCCTTCGGTAGTAGTAAACAGAGGCGCATTGATCATCAGGAAAATACCGGCTATTCCCACCGGGCTGCAATAGTAATTCCTTTTCGTCACATTCAGTTTATATAACTCCAGTTCCCGTATAGTCTTTTTATTTTCAAGATATGAATCTGTTATATCCAGCTTTCTCAGATTCAGATAATATTTTATCAGTCCCCATGAGGCAAAGCAGGCAAAAGCCAGAAACAACACTATTCCAATATAGAAATTAACCATGTTTTGTATATGAAGGTGTGAAAATAATATGGCAAGGATAACTACCGGAAAAGGTATTCTGAACAACAAGAGTAACAGATTCTTTCTTTTCATCCGGTTTGTTTCTGCCGAGATCTTTTTCATCAGGGCTGTTCTATTCAGATGTACATTCGCTACAATTTGCTGGTTTTCCTGTTTCCAGCTGTTTTTTATATTATCGAGTTCCATAACGATTCATTTATTGGGGTTCATTTGTTTTCTTAATTGTTCTTTTATCCGGTTCAAACGTGTACTGACGTTCGTCCTGGACAGACCGAGGATTTGAGAGATCTCTTCGTACGATTTATCATCCAGATACAATAGGATAATCGCCTTGTTCTGTTCCGATAAACTTTCGATGCACCGATAGAGTTGGCCGATTTCAGAGGAGTTGTCGGTCGGGACTTCGAGGATATCACTGCCGTCCGTTACCTTCAACTCATCGAAAAACAATACTTTGTTGTTGTCTCGCTTTCGTTTGACATTCAACGCCACGTTGAGCGAGACGCGATAGATCCAGGTCGATATTTTGGAGTCGCCTTTAAACTTCGGGTACGACTTCCACAATTCGAGGATGATGTCATTGATCAGGTCTTTCCTGTCGTGCGTGGTATAAGCATACACCCGGGCGATCTTGATCAGTATGCTTATGTTCGATTCCAGCGCAGAAAGGAAGTCTGCTTCACCTTTTGTCATATTCATTTCTCTTTTAGTTTGTATTGGATTAGTACCCCGGTGTGTGAAAAAGTCACACATCTTCTGCAAAAGTAAACCTTTTTTGCTTTCTTGTTGTTTTCTTACCGAAAGTGCAAAATATGTCGTTAATCCCGACTGATCGGCATAACATCTTTCTCTTATAATTAAATAATACTGACAAAATGACTTGTTTTTGATCTGGTATTTGTTTTGTAGAGTTATCAGTGAAAGTTTAAAATAAAGAAGATAACAAGAAAGTAATATAAGGTATGAATTTAAACAATTTTACAATTAAATCACAAGAGGCTGTTCAGCAGGCGGTACAGTTGGTTCAGAAGAATAACCAACAGGTGATCGAACCTGTTCATTTGCTGAAGGCTGTCATTATGACGGGCGAAAGCATCACGAACTTCCTCTTCCAGAAACTGGGTGTGAATATCCAGAATCTGAACATGGTGCTGGATCGTCAGATAGAATCCTATCCGAAAGTATCCGGTGGCGAACCTTACCTGTCGAGCGAATCGAATGCCGTTTTGCAGAAAGCAATCGATTATTCCGGTAAGATGGGTGACCAGTATGTTTCTTTGGAACATATCATTCTCGCTTTGTTCACCGTAAAAAGTACGGCTTCGCAGATCTTGAAAGATGCCGGTGTTACGGAAAAAGAACTGGAGAAAGCGATCGAGGAATTGCGTAAGGGAAATAAAGTAACGAGCCAGTCGGCTGAAGACACATACGACTCTCTGAATAAATACGCCATCAACCTGAACGAACGTGCCCGTAGCGGCAAGCTCGACCCGGTGATCGGCCGTGATGACGAGATCCGTCGTGTACTTCAGATCCTGAGCCGTCGTACAAAGAACAACCCGATCCTGATCGGTGAACCGGGTGTCGGTAAAACTGCTATCGCTGAAGGATTGGCGCATCGTATTGTTCGTGGTGACGTTCCGGAGAATCTGAAATCAAAACAGATTTACTCTCTGGATATGGGGGCATTGATTGCCGGTGCCAAATATAAAGGAGAATTTGAGGAACGGTTGAAATCCGTAGTCAACGAGGTGACCAAGTCGGAAGGCGAGATCATCCTTTTCATCGATGAGATCCATACATTGGTAGGAGCCGGTAAGAGCGACGGGGCTATGGATGCCGCCAATATCCTGAAACCGGCGTTGGCACGTGGTGAATTGCGCTCTATCGGTGCAACGACATTGGATGAATATCAGAAATACTTTGAAAAAGATAAGGCGCTGGAACGTCGTTTCCAGGTTGTGATGGTCGAAGAACCGGATGAACTGGATACTATTTCGATCCTGCGTGGTCTGAAAGAGAAGTACGAAAACCATCATAAGGTACGTATCAAAGACGATGCCATTATCGCTGCCGTCCAGCTTTCGACACGGTATATTACCGACCGTTTTCTACCGGATAAGGCGATCGACCTGATGGATGAGGCTGCTGCCCGTCTACGTTTGCAGGTGGATTCAGTGCCCGAATCATTGGATGAAGTTTCCCGCCGTATCAAACAGTTGGAGATCGAACGCGAAGCCATCAAACGTGAAAACGATAAGACGAAACTGGAACAGTTGAACAAAGAAATCGCCAACCTCAAGGAAGAAGAAAAGAAACAGAAAGCCCAGTGGGAGAGCGAAAAGGAACAGATCAACAAGATACAGCAAAATAAGATCGACATCGAGAACCTGAAGTTTGAAGCCGATAAGGCAGAACGTGAAGGCGATTACGGCAAGGTTGCCGAGATCCGTTACGGCAAACTGCAGGCGAAAGAAGAAGAGATCAAGGAAATACAAGCCAAGCTACATACTATGCAGGGGGCTGCCGCCATGATCAAAGAGGAAGTCGACAGCGAAGACATTGCCGATGTGGTATCCCGTTGGACCGGTATTCCCGTCAACAAGATGATGCAGAGCGAACGCGACAAACTACTCCGCCTGGAAGACGAATTACATACCCGTGTGATCGGTCAGGAAGAGGCTATTACAGCCATTGCGGATGCCGTGCGTCGTAGCCGTGCCGGATTGCAGGATCCGAAACGTCCGATCGGTTCGTTCATCTTCCTCGGTACGACCGGTGTAGGTAAGACCGAGCTTGCCAAAGCGTTGGCTGAATACCTGTTTGACGATGAGAACAGCATGACCCGTATCGATATGAGCGAGTATCAGGAGAAATTCAGTGCGACTCGTCTGATCGGTGCACCTCCGGGATATGTCGGTTACGATGAAGGTGGACAGTTGACGGAAGCAATTCGCCGTAAACCTTATTCTGTCGTCCTGTTCGACGAGATCGAAAAGGCGCATCCAGACGTATTCAATATCCTGTTGCAGGTATTGGACGACGGTCGTCTGACGGACAACAAGGGACGCGTTGTGAATTTCAAGAACTCGATCATCATCATGACCAGCAATATGGGGTCATCCCTGATTCGTGAAAGCTTCGAGAAGATCACGCCCGACAACCGCGAAAAAGTGATCGATGAAACCCGTATACAGGTACTGGAATTACTGAAGAAATCCATTCGTCCGGAATTCCTAAACCGTATCGACGAGATCATCATGTTCACCCCGCTGAATGAGGAAGAGATCCGTAAGATCGTTACCTTGCAGTTGAACAGCGTGAAGAAGATGCTGGCAAACAACGGTGTCGCCTTGAACTTTACAGATGCTGCCGTCGATTTTATCTCAGATGCAGGTTACGATTCCCAGTTCGGTGCCCGTCCGGTGAAGCGTGCTATCCAGAAATATGTCCTTAACGAACTGTCGAAGGAGATACTGGGTATGAAGATCGATAAGAACCGTCCGATCATTATCGATCGGGAAGGGGATGGGCTGGTATTTAAGAATTGATTCTAAATAGTCCGAATCTATCCCGGCAACATTAATAATATTTAAAGAGGAAGGCTTCTCCCATTTTCGGGGGAGGCCTTTTATCTTTTTATTGTATATTACGCCTATTAAATAGAATACATTATGAAACATACAACTCTTTCTTTTATTGTTTTGCTGTTGATAGCAAGCGGAGTATTCTCTGCATTTGCACAGGAAAATATAATAACAATCCCTGAACCCGGAGAAAAAGCTTTGCTTAATTCCGGCTGGATGGCACGGAGAGCCGGTGAGATAAAGACAGACGGAAACCTTTTAAGCTTTACACCCCTGGAAACAACAGGCTGGATGCCTGCCCGTGTTCCCGGGACAGTACTGACCACTTTATTGGAAAACGGCCTGTATCCTGCACCGGAGTTCGGAATGAACAATAACCTGATCCCCGATATTTATGAAGCCGGCAATGATTTTTATACATTTTGGTTCGTTTGCCAGTTTGAAACTCCGACAGTACCGGACGGTCGGATTGTCTGGCTGAACTTCTGGGGAATAAACTATAAAGCAGAACTGTTCCTGAACGGCAAACGGCTTAATAATACCACCCATGAAGGAATGTTCCTGCGGAAATCGTTTAATATAACGGAACATCTTCAAAAGAAAGGAACGAATGTTTTGGCTGTCCTCGTATATCCTCCGACATACCCCGGTGATCCGAATGGCGGCCAAGGCGGTGACGGACAGATCGCCCGTAATAACACTATGCAATATACGCCCGGCTGGGACTGGGTTCAACCCATCAGGGATCGTAATACCGGTATTTGGGATGAGGTGTCGGTTACTACTACCGGTGCTGTTACCGTCCAGTCGCCATATATCGTAACGAAAGTACCGGGTGTCCGCTCTCCGGAAAAGAAAACGCAGGAGGATGCTTTGGTAAAGACCTCTGTTGAGGTAGAGAATGTCACCGATACACCACGCAAAGGTCTGTTAGTCTGCGAAACAAACGGTATCCGTTTAACGCAACGTCTCACCTTGTCTCCATACGAAAAAAGGGAAGTTCATTTCGACCCGATGAAAATAAAAAATCCGCAGTTGTGGTGGCCCAACGGAGTAGGGGAACAACCTCTATACGATATGCATATTTACTTTGAAGCAGATAACCGGATCAGCGACAGCCAGCAACTCAAATACGGAATCCGTGAGATCACAACAGATAAATGTCCGGACAACGGAGGCCGTCGCTTCTACGTGAACGGCCAGAAGATTTATGTAACCGGAGGTAATTATATCTCTTCTGACTGGTTACTGCGTCTTTCCCCTGAACGTTACCGCGATGAAGTCCGCTTCCATGCCGAAATGAATTTGCGTATGATCCGCGTATGGGGAGGTGCCCTGCTCGAACGTCCGGAGTTTTATAATGCCTGTGATGAATACGGAATACTGGTCTTCCAGGACTTATGGGGTAGCGGCGATTGTAACGGTGCTTGGGAAGACCCGATGAAAATGGACTCCCGCGAACGTCGTTGGGAATATCCCGATAACCACGATCTTTTTATCGCCTCGGTAAAAGACCAGGTCAAAATGATACGTAACCATCCGAGCCTTTGTCTTTGGTGTGGAGCTAACGAATGGCCGTTGGCAAAAAACATCGACAAGCAACTGAAGGAAAAAATCTTCCCCGAGCTTGATCCCGAACGCCTGTTCGTCAGTTATTCGACCGACTCCCTCTTTACCCGCAACCTGCTGGGCGATAATGGCGACGGCCCTTACGGTATTCAGGAGCCGGAATGGTTCTTTACTTTCCGTTCGCATCCGTTTAATCCGGAGGCAGGCTCTGTCGGTTCGCCGGAGGTGGAAAGTATGCGGGAAATGATGACGGAGAAAGACCTGGCAGAATTTCCGAGAAAAGGTTTTACCCGTAATGCCACCTGGCGTTATCATCGAGATCTGGGATATCAGGATCATTTGGAACGTTATGGAGAGGTTAAGGATATCGAAACCTATTGTAAATATGCTCAGGTCGTGAATTACGATCAATACCGTAGTTTTATGGAGGGCTGGGGCTCGCATCTTTGGGACTGGTACACAGGCATACTGATCTGGAAAACCCAGAACCCGTGGACTTCCCTGCGCGGACAGATGTACGATTGGTTCCTCGATGTAAATGCTTCCCTGTACGGTACACGTAAAGGATGCGAACCTCTGCATCCGTTTTACAATCCCGTCACTCGGCAGGTAGAACTGTTGAATACATCCCTGTCCGATTACCCGGATCTGATTGTAAATGCCCGTATCTACGACACCAGCGGTAAGATCCGTTGGGAAAAAGAAATAAAGTCGGATGCCAAAGCCAATACGGTAGCGCCCTTGTTTGATGTTCCCGTTCCGGAAGAGGTACAAGGAGTCTACTTCCTCCGCCTGTCTATGCAACCGGCTGATCCTGCCCGGCCTTCCAACGTAGCCGTCGCATTACCGGATGCCCCGAATATCTATTGGCTGACCACACTTCCAAAAGATTATTCCGGCTTATCCCGTTTGCCCAAAGCAAAGCCGGAGGTGAAAGTTTCTCTGCAAAGGGAAGGAACAAACTATTCCGGTATGGTATCGCTCCATTCGAAAACGAATATTTCTTTTTTCAACCGTATCAAAGTACTGGATAAGGAAACCGGCAAGCGTATCCTTCCTGTACATTATTCGGATAACTATATCACGCTTATGCCGGGTGACCATTGTACTTTAACGATCAGTTTTACCTCTTCTTTACCCGCAGACCGGATACAGATAGTAGCTGATAGTTGGACGGCAGACCGGATCGTAGCTACAGCCGATTAATACCTGCCCGGCAGTTTCATTCTGCCGGACAGTGCAGATCCTCTTTTTTTGTTTACTTTTGTTGGAATTAATCTAAAGAGGAAAAGATATGAAAAGGTTTTTAATGATGATGTTTGCAGCGACGGCTCTTTTTGTCATGAGCAGTTGTGGGGAATCGAAAGATTCATATATAAAGGACTTTACAAAATTCGTAGAGAAAGTACAGGCGAATGAAGATAAGTATTCGAAAGATGACTGGAAAGAGTTGGAAAAGAAGTATGTCGAATTCGCAGAAACAAAATATGAGAAGTACAGTTCCGAACTATCTACGGATGAGATGATCGGCATTACGAAGTTGAAAGCCATTTATCTGACGATCCAGACAAAGCACGGCATCATCGACAACATCCTGAAAGAAGGAGATAATGCGGTAAGATCTGTATTTAAATAATTTATTCGTTTTACAAATAAATAAAAGATACTTATCTTTGCATGAGTATGTAACCAATTAAACTGAAAAAGTTATGAGCGACAAAGACGATTTAATTTACGATGAAGACGAATCTGTAAAATTTATTCAGAACTATCTTCCCCAGGAATTGAAAGGCAAATTCAGTAATGACGATATTAACTATATTGTAGACCTGATCTACGATTTCTATGAATCACGCGGTTATCTGAACGATGATGCAGACGATGATGTCGATGTGGAAATAGATGAAGATGAATTGATTGAATATGTAGTGAAGAATGCGCAAAAGGATGGTGTCGGTAAATTCGATCCCGAAGCAATCGGTTTTATTGTGCAGGGAGAACTTGAATATTGCGATTCTATCAACATGTTCGATTGATAAACTGTTATATTCATATAAAGTTTATAAAAGAGCAAAAAGATGAAACATTTTAAGTTATTATCCATACTGTTATGTATGGCGGTAGTATTTACGAGTTGTGGAACATGGAATAACACAGCAAAGGGAACTGCGATAGGTGTAGGTGGCGGTGCTGCTGCCGGAGCCGGTATCGGTGCGTTGGCAGGTAACACGGCATTAGGTGCTGTTATCGGAGCTGCCGTAGGCGGTACAGCCGGAGCCTTGATCGGTAAGAAGATGGACAAACAGAAGAAAGAACTGGAAGCTACTTTGCCACCCGAAACCACTGTTGAAACAATCAATAACGGTGAGGCTCTGAAAGTGACTTTCGATTCAGGTATTTTGTTTGCAACCAACTCAAGTACATTGAGTGACGCTTCACGCAGTGCATTGCGTAAACTGGCTGTCAGCTTGAATGAAAATCCGGATACCGACATCAAGATCGTTGGCTATACCGACAATACGGGTAAGGTAGACTATAATCAGACCTTGTCTGAAAAACGTGCCAAAAGCGTATACGACTATATGATGGTCGACCAGGGTGTAAGCGGACGTCGTATGGAATATGAAGGTAAAGGCGTTCATGATCCTGTTGCCAGCAACGATACGCCGGAAGGACGTGCACTGAACCGTCGCGTAGAAATCCTGATCCTTGCCAACGAAAAGATGATACAGGATGCACAGCAGGGTACTTTAAGGTAAGCTGAAACACGCTATTACCGTACGCAGACGACGCAGATAACGCAGATTCACGCAGATAAATAATTAAAAAGTCTGCGAAAGTCTGCGTTTTCTGCGTCGTCTGCGTTCCTTACCTGATCTTTTCTTTTCCGTAAAAACCTATCTCGTTTAACTATCGTTTATAAGCATTTTGAAGTCTTACAAGAAGTTAATTAACACAGCCAAAATAACATCAAAGAGAACCTTTTTTTAGTATTTGCTGTTTCATGGATAACTTATATATAAGCACAAATAATAGTATAAACTGTTTTAAACGTTAAAATGAGATGAAAAAGATTATTCCTTTTTTCTTGTTGATCCTTTTACTGGCATCCTGTCAGAAAGATCCGGATATGTCAAAGCTGGATAATGATTTCGTGGTGTACACAAACCATGATAGCAAAACGGATTTTAAATCGTTCACTACATTCTATGTACCTGACAGCGTGTTGGTAATCGGTAGTAGTGAAAAACCTCAGTACTGGACAGCATCAGAAGCTGACAATATTATTTCTACAGTGATCGGCAATATGGAAAGTCGTGGTTATACACGCACAATGGATAAAGAAGACGCAGATCTGGGTCTGCAGGTTTCTTTTGTAGAAAATGTAAATTATTTTACAAACTGGTATAATGATTATAATAACAACTACTGGTGGTGGGGTTACCCAGGTTATTGGACACCGAATTATTGGAGACCAGGATGGGGTCCGACATGGGGATATGACTGGCACGATTGGTATTATCCGTACCCAGTGGTTTACAGCTATAGCGTAGGTTCACTGCTTGCTGAAATGGTTGATCTGAAAGCTCCGACTCCAAAAGCAGATACTAAACTGCCGGTTGTTTGGACTGCTTACATGGCTGGATTATTGTCCGGTTCTGATAAGGTCGACACTCAGTTGTCAATCCGTGCAATCGATCAGGCATTTGTTCAATCACCCTACCTCAGGAAATAATTAAACGCGAATCAGTAAAATTTGAGTCTTATGAAAAAGATAAATAAATCAATAAAATTAGTCGCTTTACTTATCGCCTGTTTAGCGATGCCCTCACTGGCTGGCGCCCAGGTTGTAAACAATATGTATTTCAATATCGACTGGGATATTAACACTCCGTTCGGAAACAACTTCGCTGATAAAACAAGCGGTTGGGGTGCTCACGGTGAAGCCGGTTATTATGTAGTTCCTAATTTTGCAGTAGGTGCATTTATTTCTTATCACACGAATAATAAATACATCGACCGTCAGACACTCAATGTAGGCGAAACTTCTGCTATCACATCCGATCAGCAACATTCCTTATTCCAGTTGCCTTTTGGTGCAGCATTCCGTTATAGCTTTACACGTGAAGGTCAGTTCGAACCTTATGTATCAGCTAAATTGGGTACTGAATACAGCGAAATGTCGACTTATATGAATGTAATGAAAGTATACGACCGCCAGTGGGGTTTCTATGTAGCTCCTGAAATCGGTATGAATATTTTCTTTACTCCGGAAAAGAAATTCGGTTTGCACGTAGCCGCTTATTACAACTATGCAACAAACAAAAGCAAAGTCCTGACTTATTCCATGGACGGAATAAATAACTGGGGCGTACGCTTCGGTGTTGCATTCTAAAATAGAAGTTTGTTCTTTTAAGTGTTTTATGTAGTTTATTAGAAAACAGGAGGTTATCTTGAATATACCTCCTGTTTTGCGCTTTATAGAATTTGCAGTTTGAGGCCGAACGAAAGACTCAGGTAGTCTTTGGGTTTCAGATAACGATTCCCGATTTTGTTTATCAGGTATAGGTCGCAAGTGCTGAGTTCGTAAAAGAACGAAATGGATTTATGCCAGCTCTTTTGTGTATTCAATTTTAAAGTGAATCGTTCTCCTATGAACACATGCGTACGGATGCGTGTCGAAAACCAGTAATAACCTTGTGGATACTTGTCCGGTTGCTTACCCCAAAAGTCTTGATCCAAAAGTGTATTGATGTAGATACCGCAGGCAAGAGGTTCGAAAGACAACTTGTCGGTGATATGGATATTCCAGGGGTAATAATTCTGTTTGAGCGTAAGGGTTGCCATTGCATGGCGGTCTGAATTACGGGGAACTATTCCCAAATATACATCTGTTTCCCAGTGATTGCGATAATAATTCCAACCGGTTCCGAGTGAAAGCATTCCCATGGAACCGGCATATTGGAGTTTGCTGTAGCGTGGAATCAGCTTATTCCATCGGGAAATGTATTTTTCTACACGTTTTTTATATCGCACCTCATCTATTTCTCTTTCCGTTTGAGCTTGTAGGGTACTTGTCAAAGAGAGAAACAGGATCATCCATTTAAAAATTGATAACTTCATACGTGTAGTTGTCAGGAGTTAGGGTAAATAATAGGTAGTTTCGTTTAGCTATATTACTGCAACCATAATAGATAATTCCATCGTTAAACAGGTCTTCTATTTGTAGGTTATGGTCATGTGCATTTAAGCAAAACATTAACGATGGAAATTCACGGATGTATAATTGGAATACATCTTTTACGTTATTGTCAAATTGTTCACTTCCTGGACGCGCATGCATGGCTACGACTGTACGACGATACGGACGCGAACTATCCTGTAGCTCTTTTTTAAGAAATTTGAAATCGGGGACAGGATGGGAGTAGTCGTATTCGATAGCATTGGTGTTGAGACAAACGAATTTGACATCCCTTACGATGAAGGAAAAGTTTTCTTCCCCGAATAATTTATGGAAAACCTGGTCTCCATTGCCTATTACATCATGGTTTCCAATCAATCCGACATAAGGGGTATTGAGTTTGGATAGGATATCAATAGTCCATTCATATTCCTTTTTCATCCCGAATTCGGTATAGTCTCCTCCGTGAATGATAAAATCAATGTAATCTTTTTGGGCATTGATATGTTTTACAAAATCTTCAGTTTCATCGTAATTGCGTTGTGTATCACCTGTCAATACGAAACGTATGGTGTCTTTCTCTTTTGTAGTTGTCTCGATTAGCGATATATTTTGATTATTGATGTTACGTTCGGGAATGGTCAACCTGCCATCGTAGGGATGGTAGTCTATCAGGTTACACGAAGTGAGTACAGCGAACAGTAATAATACGTATTTTTTTAACATAATAAAAGCCCTATCTTTTTTATATGCAAAGATAGGGCGACTTTTATTTTCTGAAAGGTTCTGATTGAACCTTTGATGGTCAGAATACCTATAGGGCGAATACTTGTTCCAGTTCTTTGAAGTCAGAAATAACAATATCTGCTGTCTCATTTCCCGCGTAATCGCTCCAGCCGATGCTTTTCAACCAGATTGTTTTGCATCCGATAGTAGTGGCCGGTACAATATCTTTGTCGTAGGAATCGCCGATAACGACGATCTCTTCAGCCGGAAGCGATAACTCTTTGACTCCTAATCCGAATATGGCAGGATCGGGTTTGCGGATACCGACTACGGCCGATTCGACAATCGACTGGAAATAGCTGTCCAGGTGGAAGTCCTTCAATACCGATTCGATGTTGCCATAGAAGTTTGAAACCAGTATTAACGGGTACTTTTGTGATAAAGCTTCAAGTATAGGACGTGCCGTGTCGATGGATTTTCGTGCATAAGCATAACACCAGTCGGCAAGCCGTTGTTTTAATCCGGAGGTTGCGTAAGCTTCCGGAATAAAGTCGCCGGCTTTGAGCCATTCAATTTGTATGTCTGTCTTCAGGCGCAGCATGTCGAGGAAAGTGTGGTGAGGCTTTACGATAGGGTTTTTACCTAACGTTCGTTCGCCGTGCACATAGGCATTCCGGAAGGTTTCTTTACTGACCGGAACTTCTTCCGCCTGGTAAGCCATCCAGATTACTTCGGCCCAATGCATGCCATTGCTGTCGATGGTGCCGCCGTAATCGAATATGATTCCTTTTATCTTGTCTGGTTCGAACATATATTTATTATTTTGATTCAAGCTCTTGGGTGAATACTGTGCAGATGCGCTCGTGTGTAACGATCATATATGCCAGCATGATATTCAGTACCGTCATTTCGAATACGAAATATAACCACGGCATGTCGATAAAAAGACTGACAAATAAAGCAATGACACGTGTATTGAATGACAGCATATTGGTATACTTCATCAACGGGAGGCTCTTTTCACGGAAAGCTTTCCGGAACCATTCCGGTGCTTCGTCGTGATATTTGGTCCGGATCACATGCATCATCTTCTGAAACTTCGGTGACAGCGATTCCTGTCCGACTGTATAGTTGATATAAAATGTTTCAAAAAGCTTGTAGATGAAATCCTTTTTCCAGCTCATTGTTTTGTATTTCTCTTTCAGGACAGGGGAGTGGGAGAGTTCGCTGCCAGCCTTTCCTTTCAGAAAGAGCAGATGGATGTTCCGGTAATAATCCGCCATCGCTGCTTGTTTGCTATGGAAAAAACCCGTGGTGGCTGCCAGTATCCAGATCCAGATACCCCATTCCGGTGTCAGTCGAAGACAGATGGCTGCGTAGATGGCGATAAACCAACAGTCACCGGCTGTCCCATCCAGGATACGTCCCAGGGGAGTCTTTTTGCCGGTCATGCGTGCCAGCTGTCCGTCAGCACTGTCGTATGAGTTTGCCCAAATAAGCAGCAGCATTCCTATGATATTAATAGTCAGGCTCTGATAATAAAAACAGATACCGGCTGCAATACCGATAAAGATGCTGGCGACTGTGATCGCATTGGGTGATACTCCCAGTTTATTAAAGAATAATGCCCAACGGTAACCGATCGGGCGATAGAAATGAATATCGATGAACTCTTCGGTGTCCAAAGATTTGAGAGTAGATTCTATATTGGGTCTCTTTGTTGTTTCTTCCATTATTTGCTGATTAAATTATATATACGGCGGGCAATGTGGGGAGCAGCATCGTCCCGACAGGGAGCAAAGCTTGGCCAGTCATTAAAGTCTATCAGACGGATCGAACCGTCGTCGGAGATAATACAGTCGCCTCCGTAAATATGTATATTCAGTACTTCCGCGGCCTGGCTGCAAAGCTGTTGCAGCTTTGGACTGTCAAACGGAATGCCTTTGGCCGTTCCGTTTATTTGCTCTAAACCGAACTTACTGTGATGTTGGTTTGACGGGTAGAACCAATAAAAGAAATCGGTACCGGTCACACCGTAAAACTTAACCAGGTCACCAACGAGGTGTTCATTAATCACGGCTGTTTTGATGCCACGGATAGCATATTCTTTCAGTATCGTTTTGGCTTCTTCCGGATTTCTGACGTAGGTGACGTCTTCCCTGTGGATAGCGTGAAAGTCACCCCGTTTGATCCAGCTATTAAAAAATCCGGCCTTTTCAAGCGCTTCGGTCGGGTCTTCATCGGTCGGAAGGATCAGGCTGGCCGGATGTGAGATATTGTTTGACATTAACAGGCGAGTCATTTTCTCGCGTGTACAATTTTCAATTCCATAGCCGGAGTTGATAACCGTATAACCCTGGTCTTCCATTTGTTGTAGCTTATGAATGGAAGTCCAGTTTCTTACCATGTTAAAAATAGCCGGTTCGGTAAAATCACGGACTATCAGGTCTGATTCTATGTATTCGTTTACTTCGCATCCCAAATTGCGCAAATGCTGAACTGTGAGGGAAAAGATGGCGGCATCGTTTCCGATATGATTAGGGGAAAACTGATTTTCCCGACGAATACCTGCTATAGTTAGTTTGCTCATTACTTATTGTTTTAAAAACTCTTCGGCTTTTTTGATATCTTCTGCATGATCTACGTCTACGATCTTACTGAACGGATAAGCCCTTAACGTTAATCCTTCGACTATAAGCTGACGTTGGTAATTACGCATGCGCGACATTCCTTGTTCGATGGCATTGTTCAGCACTTTCAATCCGGAGCGTCGTAAGCAATATATTCCGCCGGAGATGTAGGTGCATGCCGGTTCTCCCTGTTTGTCCAGAAAGCCGCGGATCATTAAATCTTTGTCTGTATCTACATATAACGGCTTTTCATCATCGATGAAATCTGTTACAGCCATCAAGCCGTCCAGCCGGCTGTCTTTCAGGAACTCCTGGATGTATCCGCCGAATTCTTCTTCCCTGAAGATGGTGTCGACGGTGGTAAGGCAGATATTGTCGCTATCCAGATGGTGACTTAGCTCGTAAAAACTATGCATCGAACTGGGAGTGGATTTAACCAGCAGATAGAAAGGAACCGGTAGTTCCATTTTTCGCAGGTGTTCCTGCACTTCCGTCATTTCTTCATTGACGATAATGCTGATAGATGTGGCATTGTTTTTCAGAAAAACATTGATCAACCGGTCTATTAGCGTCATACCGTTTAATTGCACCAGCGGTTTGGGGCATTTTACTCCTTCTTGCACCAATCGGGAACCTTCGCCTGCTGCAATGATTGCATAATCCATATTTTATCAGAAACTATTTGAATAAAGAAGATTGATATATGAACAAGAATTTCTTCTATCCGTGGAAATTGTATTTGAACGGATAGAAGAAATCTTTCTTTTATATGTGTGTATCAATCCAGATAGCTAGGTGCTTTTTCTCCGATCATATCACGCAGTGTCTGTTTAACCATTCTCCACTGCTGGAACAGGTCGTGAACAGGCTGGTGTTCGAAGTCATGCATCGGGCTCTTGCAGAAGAATGACAACCAGGTTTGGATACCGGACATACCGGCACGCATAGCAAGATCACTGAACAATACCAGGTCAAGAGCGATAGGAGCAGCAAGGATAGAGTCGCGGCAAAGGAAGTTTACCTTGATTTCCATCGGATAACCCATCCATCCGAAGATATCGATGTTATCCCATGCTTCTTTATTGTCTTTACGGGGCGGATAGTAGTTGATACGTACCTTATGATATACGTCACCATACAGATCCGGGTATTTTTCAGGTTCGAAGATGTTGTCGATCACTGACAGTTTACTAACTTCTTTTGTCTTGAAGTTTGCAGGATCATCCAATACTTCACCGTCGCGGTTACCTAAGATGTTGGTAGAGAACCAACCGCTTACACCCAGCATACGTGTTTTGAACATCGGAGCCAGTACGGTCTTCATCAATGTCTGTCCGCTCTTGAAGTCCTTACCGGAGATAGGAACGTTCATCTGTTTGGAGAATTCCCACATAGCAGGCGTATCTACGCACAGGTTAGGAGCACCCATGATGAACGGAGCACCTTCTGCGATAGCAGCGTAAGCATAACACATACTTGGAGAAACAGCTTCGGTGTTGTTTTCCTTCATTGCTTTTTCCAATGCTGCAAGCGACATGTGTTCTTCTGACAGCGGAATATAAATTTCCGTGCTTGCAGCCCACAGAACTGCCATACGTTCGCAGTTGTTTGCGGCTTTAAAGTCGCGGATGTCCTGACGCAGTTGTTCTACCATTTCCCAACGGGTGGCAGCTTGTTTGACGTGCGTTCCGTTTAAGCGTTTTGCCCAATTGTGATCGAATGCGGCCGGCATCGGTTTGATAGCCTGCAATTCCTCTTTCACGTTGTTCAAATCTTTTTCTTTCAGTACTTCAGCATACATGGCAGCCTCGTATGCATTATCGGGGAATATATCCCAGCCGCCGAATACAATATCGTTCAGATCAGCCAAAGGCACAATGTCTTTGATTGCTTTCTCTTCCCCGTTCTCCAAACGCATTGTCGCCATCTGTGCGATCGAGCCGATTGGTTTCGCTACCCCTTTACGAGCTGCCAGAGTACCTGTAATCATGGTGGTTGATACTGCACCACCTACACCCACAACGAGAATGCCAAGTTTACCTTTAGCTTCTTTTACTTCGATTTTTTCCATGTCAATTTAAGTTCAAAAAATAATTGTGCAAATTTAGCCCTTCTTAATTAGATTAAAAAGGAGAAATATGCGATATAATTGGTCAAAAATACTATAATTTTCAATAACTCGCCAATTTTTAAAGTAAATAGCCTCCGTATTTAGTCCTAAAGGCTTGTTTTTTGAGCCTTCTGAGGGATGAAAAAATATTTCTTGCTTCGGTTATTTGTTACAAAAATATAAAAATAGATTCGATTGACAAATAATTTGGATGAATATAGTTGATTATCGAATAAAAAGAGTTTCCTTTGTGCCATGTGAACAACATAGTTTTCAGAAATAGTTCTTTTATCTCCGATGTAATATTCAACAATGAATTTATTTTGTAGTAATCGACCTTTCCAAGATTATTTGTTACAGTTTTTTTTATTAATTATTTTATATCATTTTTTGTATGAATATTTACATTGGTAACCTGAACTATCGGGTTAGAGAATCTGACTTACAGCAGGTTTTGGAAGAGTATGGCGTTGTAGAATCAGTTAAGTTGATCATTGATCGCGACACAAACAGATCTAAAGGATTTGCATTTGCTGAATTTACTAACGAAAGTGAAGGAAGAAATGCTATCAACGAACTGAACGGTGCTGAATACGAAGGTCGTCAGATGGTTGTTAAAGAAGCTACTCCGAGACGTTGAGATAGTTTTAACGAATAGCATAAGAAAGGGATACAGGAATTAAACATCTGTGTCCCTTTTTTTATTACTGATAATTTCTTACGTTTGCTGCAAATTTTGAAATAAATGAAAACTTTTCTTGTGAAACCTGCACGCCTCCTTCTGTCAGGCATCTGCTTTCTGTTTGTCAATTTGTTTGTTCTATCTCCGGTACGGGCCCAGATATCCGATCAGGTTTTTAAGTCGGATCATCATATCGATCCGGAAAAGAAAGGACAGTTGTTTGTCGAACTGGACAATATAAGTTTTTTTAAAGATAATGAGTATTCGGGTTCTATCATGAAAGGATATTCATTACCGGGTTTTTGGATACAGCCCAAAGCTGTTTTTTATCCTTTAAGTAATATCAAGCTTGAACTGGGAGCGCATATGTTGCGTTATTGGGGAGCTAAAAAATATCCGGCTTTTGCCTATCAGGATATTGCCAAATGGAAAGGTGACCAGTTTCAGCATGGCTTTCATGTGCTTCCTTTTTTTCGTGCACAGATAGCCTTGTCCGATCATGTGAATATTGTGCTGGGGGACATTTACGGCGGAGCAAATCATAATTTGATCGAGCCGTTGTATAATCCGGAACTGAACCTGACTGCCGATCCGGAAGCCGGACTTCAGCTATTATATGATTCCCGCCGGTTTGATCTGGATGTATGGGTGAACTGGGAAAGTTTTATTTTTCATGAAGATACGCATCAGGAAGCTTTTACTGTTGGTCTGTCGGGACGTTATAAATTGAATGATCCGGAAGCCCGTTTCCATTTCTATGCGCCGGTACAAGGCCTGGCTCAACATCGGGGCGGAGAAATTGATACGATATATACTAATTCGGTACAAACGTTGATGAATGGTTCTGTGGGTGTTGGTACAGTCTGGAATACAGGTAATCCGATCTTTCGGAATGTGAATCTGGAGTTTGACGTGACAGGGTATTATCAGCAGGCTGGCAAGTTGTGGCCTTATGACAGCGGTTCCGGTTTCTATGTTCGGGCTTCTGCCGATATTTATGACTTTAGGGTGAAAACATCTTACTGGAATAGTGATAAATTCATCTCTATGTTTGGAAGTCCGTTTTACGGAGCAGTGTCTACGTCCAACGACGGGATCACTTTCGACGGGCAAAATATGGTTTATCTGGGGCTGGAATATTCAAAAAGCTTCGGGAAAGGATTTTCTATGGGGGTAGATGTGGATGTGTATCATCATTTATCTGTGGATAAGTTCGGACCGGACATAGGAGAGGTGAGCAAATCCGGTAGCGCGACCAGTTTCTCTGCAGGAATTTATTTCCGAATCAATCCGTCATTCCTGATAAAAAGTTTCTGATAAATAATATGGAAAGTAAATAAAGGTCTAATTTAAATTAGACCTTCTTTCTTTCTGATAGGATTCAAGCAGGAAAAGTGTTTTTGCCAATGATGGAAAGGTAGGAAGGACTACCGGGTTTTCCGGATTCCATTCCGGATCTTCTGTAATCATCGTAGATAAAGTTCCTGCATGCATAAGTACCGTTTGCGCATCTGTGATAGCGGTTATTATATGACGTTTTTCAGCCGGCAACAAGACGAAATAACCTTCATTTACTTCTACTACCGGAGTTGTTGCTATCGAACAGATAAGAAGTTTACCGGCTGTAACAAAAAGTAATATGTTTCCCATTTGTTCTGTGTCATATACAACTTCGCCGGCTTTTACTTCTTTACACTCAAATTGATTAATAAAATTCTTCATAAAAAATTGCTACTCATTGAGCATTGCCTCAATCTTCCTGTTGGGAAGGTATTGGAGCATGCCGTCAGAGTATTCTATCTGATGTTTACCGTTTTCATCGGTGTAGATAACATAGTATTCGATTCCGGGAATGTTTTTAGCGGCTTCGCGGGCCTTTTCAAGTCCCATGGCCATAAAAGCTGTAGCATAGGCATCTGCAGTAATACAGTCTTCCGCTACGATCGTTGCGCTTAATATGCTTTGTTCGGATGGATATCCGGTTCGCGGATCAATGGTGTGTGCATACTTCTTACCGTCTTTGATATAAAAATTACGATAATTACCGGAAGTCGCTACACCTCCTTTTTTGCATAATTCGACCACTTCTCCTACATCATTCTTTATACCGGTTGAATCGTCTTCCGGTTTGTTAATGCCTATACGCCAACATTTCCCATTTTGATTAACGCCTTTCATTGTGACTTCGCCGCCAATTTCGACCATATAGTTTTCGATGCCTTCGCGTTCAAGCAAACGTGCTATCACATCGCTGGCGTAGCCTTTGGCGATGGCTGAACAGTTCAACAGGATACGGGGATCATCTTTTACGATCTTGCGTCCGTCCAGCCTGACCTTCTGGTAGCCGACAAATTGTTTGATGCTGTCGATCATCTGAGGTGTTACGCTGTCCATTTTGCTGAAACCGAATCCCCAAAGATTAACGAGCGGGGCACAGGTGATATCGAAGACTCCTTCCGAATGGTCGGATACGTCTTTCGCTTTGTTGAATACCTCCATGAACCAGTCGTCAACCTCGACAGGCTCATTTTGGTTTACTTTCGAAATGATAGAGTTCGGGTTGAACGGATTCAACGAAAGATTGAATTTTTGAAATTCAGCATCGATCTTCTCTGTTAATAATTCAGAACCTTCATATTTGATATGATAGATTGTATGGAAAACGGAACCACTTTCTTCAAAATATTGTTTCTGTTTTGTACAGGCTGTGAAAATGAGTATCCATAAGCAAGCCACTAAACTTATCTTCTTGCACATCTCTTTAATTTTTAGCGCTGCAAAGATACGAAATTTTATTGTAATTCAACTAAAGTCAATGGTTAAGCCTTTTTTGTTTTCCATATAAGCGCCTTTCATGGGAGATGCGCAGTTATGAGTGAAAATATCCAAAATGCCGCGAGTATGACGGGATGCCGGTTGTTTCCACCGTTTGCGGCGTTCAGACAGAACACGGTCGATTTCTTCCGGAAGCAATGGCTGTCCGTTTATTCCTATAATTTCAAGCTTGCGGGCGGGTATATCGATACGGATCAGGTCGTTGTCTTCAACCAGTGCAATAGGTCCGCCTTCATAGGCTTCCGGCGAGACATGTCCGATGGCAGGGCCGCGTGTAGCTCCGGAAAAACGTCCGTCGGTAATAAGGGCGATGCTTTCCGCCAGTTCGGGATCGGAGGCGATGGCTTCCGTCGTATAGAACATTTCGGGCATGCCACTGCCTTTCGGACCCTCATAACGAATAAATACGGCATCTCCCGGATGGATGTTTTTTTGTAATACGGCTTGTAAGGCCTCTTCTTCGCTGTTGAATACGCGAGCTGTCAGAGTTGCCTGCATCAGGTTGGGAGAGATGGCTGCATGTTTTACTACGGCCCCTTCCGGTGCGAGATTCCCTTTTAATATGGCGATCGCTCCCTGTTTCCGGATCGGCTTATCAAAGGGCTTGATGATATCTCCGACTTTTACGCCCAACGGGGACAGGTATTTGTGACATCCTTCGTAAAAGCCATTTCTTTGTAGTGTTTCCAGATTCTCTCCCAGGCATTTGCCGGTTACCGTCCGGACATCCAGGTTTAGTACACCTTTCAGTTTCTCCATAATAGCTGGAACACCTCCGGCATACCAAAAATATTCGCCGGGCCAGAAACCGCTGGGGCGAATATTCAATAAAAATGGAATCTCTCTGTGGATCTCGTCGAATAGTTCGGCAGGAAGTTCGATGCCTAATTCATGTGCAACAGCCGGTAAATGCAACAGGCTGTTACTGGAACCGGCAATGGCGGCATGTACCATAATTGCATTTCTGAAAGCGTCGATTGTCAGAATGTCGGATGGCATTAATTCCTCTTTTGCCAGTTCGACGGAACGTTGACCGGCATTTCGGGATATCTCTTTTAAATAATGTATATGCGTGGGGATCAAAGCAGAGCCCGGCAATGCGAGACCTAATGCTTCCGCCATGACCTGCATGGTAGAGGCGGTTCCCATAAACGAGCAGGCTCCGCAAGTCGGGCAAGCGTCTTTTTTGTAGGCGAAGAATTGCTCTTCGCTAATTTCTTTTCGCTCATACCGGGCACTGTATGTTCCGATTTGTTCCAATGTCAGCAGGTTGGGGCCGGCTTTCATTATACCTCCGGGCAGGAGAAGTGCCGGCATATTCAAGCGTGCGATAGCCATCAGATGAGCAGGAACCGATTTGTCGCAACTAGTAATGAATACTCCTGCATCGAAAGGGGTTGCTTTGACGTGTATCTCCATCATGGCTGTCATCAGGTCGCGCGATACCAGTGAATAATTCATGCCGTCATGCCCTTGCGCTTCACCGTCACAAATGTCAGTAACGTAATAATTGGCAGGCCGTCCGCCGGCATCGTTGATGCCTTTACCGACTTCGTCTACCAGCTTGTTCAGATGGGCACTTCCTGGATGGCTCTGTCCATAACTGCTTTCAACGATGACCTGTGGTTTGCTGAGCTCTTCGATGCTCCAGCCGCTACCGAGACGAAGTGAATCGAGCTCCGGTGCCAGCTTACGTAATTCCTGACTTTTCATATATTTCTTTATTAACCGAAGAACAGATGTTCTATTAGTATTTTTGCTCCGATACCGATCAGGATCAATCCGCCGATCAGGTCGAGTTTTAAATCCACTTTGCGCCCGAAGCGACTCCCGAAATAAACGCCGGAAACCGACATCAGGAATGTGACGATCCCGATCAGTGAAGCCTGGATGATGATATCTGATTTCAGAATTGCCAGCGAGATACCGATAGCCAACGCATCGATGCTGGTGGCTATGGATAGTCCGAACAGTGTCTTGTTACAAAGCGGATTCGTTTTGCAATCTTCATCTTCTTCCTGCGTGCTGTCGTAAATCATTTTACCGCCCAGATAAAGTAACAGGATAAATGCGATCCAGTGGTCGAAGGCTGTGATGTATTTCTGGAATCCGACACCCGCTAAATACCCTAAAACCGTCATTGTGGCCTGTGTGATACCCATAAAAGAACCGATCTTCACCATATTGCAAACAGTGCAGTTTCGGATAACGGCACCTCCGGTTACAGACACGGCTAAACTATCCATCGACAGTCCGATGGCTAGTAACACTATTTCTATAATTGACATAAATTAAAAGAGTAGTGTGTTCATATTTCTGATTCTATCTTATAATTGTTTCTGTTTGACGAATTTCGGGAAATCAGTTCACCGATGAATCCTGCCAGGAACATCTGGGTTCCCAGGATCATTGCAGTAAGCGAAATATAGAAATACGGGGAATTAGTTACCAATGGGCGCAGATCACCGGAGAACATGGATATAAGTTTCATGGTCAATACGAAAACCAGCGCGATGAAACCGATAAAGAACATCACGCTCCCCCATAGTCCGAAGAAATGCATCGGTTTCTTTCCGAATTTGGAAGTGAACCATAAGGTGATCAGGTCGAGATAACCATTCACAAAACGGTTCAGCCCGAATTTGGTTGTTCCGTATTTGCGTGCCTGGTGCTGTACTACTTTTTCGCCTATCTTATGGAATCCGGCAATCTTCGCTAGATAGGGAATATACCGGTGCATATCATTATACACCTCGATATTTTTTATTACGACACTCTTGTAGGCTTTCAGTCCGCAGTTGAAATCGTGCAGGTTGTTTATGCCAGAGAATTTGCGCGCAGTCGCATTGAACAGTTTGGTCGGGATTGTCTTGGATAGCGGGTCGTAGCGTTTCTTCTTCCATCCGGAAACAAGATCGTATCCATCTTCCTTGATCATGCGGTATAGTTCGGGTATCTCGTCCGGACTGTCCTGCAGATCGGCATCCATGGTGATGACGACATCTCCTTTTGCACGTTGGAAACCGCAATGCAATCCGGGAGATTTGCCGTAATTCCGGCGGAATTTGATCGCTCTGATACAAGAGTTCTTTTGTTGTAACTCCTGGATCACTTCCCATGAATTGTCTGTGCTGCCGTCGTTTACAAATATAATTTCGTAAGTAAAGTTATGTTCTTTCATTACCCGCTCTATCCATGCTTCCAATTCTGGTAGAGACTCGGCTTCGTTGTACAACGGAATAACTACTGATATATCCATTATTGTATTGTTTCTCCTTATTGTTCTTGTCTGATTGCACCGGTTTCATTGTTCCTGCACAAAATGGCTGCTACCGGTATCGATAGTATGATTCCATAGAATATATTATTGAAAATACCTTGAATAGCCATGTGGATAGGAGTGAAGTTGGTTTTTCCGATCGTTTCCATTACTTCGGTACTGACCTGCGAATCTTTCAGGATATCCATCATCTGACTCACGGAGTTTGCCAGAAAATCAGCAGGTGCGATGAACTGGAAAAATACGAAATGTTCCAAAGCTACGATCAGGGCTGCGAAAAAATACAGCATTGTTCCGAAACGCCAGGCATGAAAGAAACTGATCTTTCCGCCGATATCCTGTTTGTATCGTTTTGTCAGATAGTAAGCGATGAATGGTACTGTCAGAGTAAGCACTATATATATAATGTTTAGCGCAGGAACCGTGTTACTGAAAATAAAGAACAAGTATTTTATCACCCAGAAAATTCCCATGGCTAATCCATAAGTCATCGCGCTTTTTAATAGTAGACCTTTATTTTCTTCCATTATATTGCTGTTTTAAAGTTTCTATCAGCAAAATTAATCCTTTTGTTATAATATACAATGTATAACAATAAAAAAAGAGGAAGCTTATTTGAATAAACTTCCTCATTTCTGAGCCTCTTGTCGGATTCGAACCAACGACCCCGAGATTACAAATCACGTGCTCTGGCCAACTGAGCTAAAGAGGCAAGTGGGTAAGCTTACTACATCGCGCCGCTACAACCAAGTACCCTTGCTGCGGTCAAGCCCTGGGGGATTCCGAGGGAGCATGCCGTGTAGGACTTACCCGGGTGCAAAAGTAGATATTATTTTTTACAAAACAAGCGTTTTCCTCTCTGGTAAGTGATATTTGTTTCTAAGTGACTGTAATCCTTTTGTTTTCTGTGTGGTTAAAAAATGTTTAAGTAGTTCCTCGCTGTTTTTTGTCTGCAAATAAATTTGAGAGTAAACCTGGTTTATCAAAGCACAACAGAAGGGATAACCCTTTTTATTACTAAGCATGAACCTAAGTCAACCTCTTTTATATATAGACTGGAAGTAGTCAACTAAAATCGTTAAACTACAATTAGATAGAGTTTCATAATATATGGAACTAATGTTTCACAATATATGGAATTAAAGTTTCGTAATTTGTGAAACTGTATTTAGGTTGTACTGTTTAGACTGTCCAAGTGAGAGCAAAGGATAAGGTTGTCGGCTTGCGAAAAAGCGTGGGGCAGTCATATTTTTTGATAGATTATGATCTACTCTGGTATATGTATAAATATTCTTGTAACTTTGTGCCCAAATTCAAAAATCAAAAACACTAAGGACAATGGGTGGTTTTTTCGGAACTATTTCTAACTCAGCCTGTGCCACCGATTTATTTTACGGCACAGACTATAATTCCCATTTGGGAACCCGCCGAGGCGGTATGGCAACTCTTCACGAAGGCGTATTCAAACGTTCGATCCATAACCTCGAAAATTCTTATTTCCGTACTCGTTTTGAAAGTGAACTGGAAAAATTTTTGGGAAATTCCGGTATAGGTATCATTAGTGATACTGATCCTCAACCTATCTTCATTAATTCTCATTTAGGTAAATATGCAGTTGTAACGGTCGCTAAGGTGAATAACCTCGAAGAACTGCAGAATGAACTGTTGGATAAAGGTTGTCACTTCTCTGAAATGAGTTCCGGACAGATCAATCAGACAGAGTTGATATCCTTACTTGTTTCCCAGGGAAAGACATTTGTTGAAGGTATAGAAATTGTATTCGAAAAAATAAAAGGCTCCTGTTCGATGCTGATCCTGACAGAGGAAGGTATTATTGCAGCACGTGATAAATGGGGACGTACTCCGGTGCTGATCGGAAAGAAGGAAGGGGCATATGCCGCATCGAGCGAACCTTGTAGTTTCCCGAACCTGGGTTACGAGATAGAATATAATGTAGGACCGGGTGAGATCGTAATGCTTACTGCCGATAAGATGACACAGTTGCGTAAACCGAACGATAAGATGCAGGTTTGTTCGTTCCTGTGGGTTTATTACGGTTATCCGGTGTCTGAGTATGAGGGAGTAAATGTAGATGCATCCCGTTATGCAAGCGGTTTGGCTATGGCAAAAAAGGATGAGGTGGATGCTGATTTTGTTTCTGGCATTCCTGATTCCGGTATCGGTATGGCTTTGGGATATGCTGAAGGAAAAGGCATTCCTTACCGTCGTGCTATCGTTAAATATACACCGACCTGGCCACGTAGTTTTACTCCGGCTAACCAGGCTGTCCGTGATTTGGTAGCTAAGATGAAGTTGATCCCGAATCGTCATCTTTTGAATGGCAAGCGTGTTATTTTCTGTGATGACTCGATTGTTCGTGGGACGCAGCTTCGCGATAATGTGAATATACTGTATGGATATGGTGCGAAAGAGGTACATATGAGAATCGGATGTCCTCCAATCCTGCACGCTTGTCCGTTTGTCGGTTTCTCTGCTTCCAAGTCACATCTCGAACTGATTGCCCGCCGGATTGTCAAAGAACTGGAAGGGGATGATGCAAAGGATTTGGATAAATATGCAACAACCGGAACCGAACAGTATAACCAGCTGGTAGAACGTATCCGTGAAAAGCTGAATATTACAACATTGAAATTCAATACGGTTGAAGACTTGATCGCCTCGATCGGCTTGCCGAAGGAATGTGTTTGTACACATTGCTATAATGGTAATGGTTGTTTTTAACTACTTTTCCCTTGATGGAAAAGTAGGCAAAAGATCAAGGCTGCACCGGCTTCGCTGCTACGGTGAAAGACTATGCTGAAAAATCCGAAACTCGCTGCGCTCAGACAACGGATTTTTTTTACCGCTTCGTCTTTTTCCTCCGCGGGTGTAGCCTTGATCTTTTGGTTACTTTTGGATCAAGCCAAAAGTAACATTCAATTTATTTTGTTATTCGTTGCTCTTTATCTACTTTTATGCTTTAAATATAAAAGTATAACTTATGACAGTATTAGATAGATTTCTGAAGTATGTCACGTTCGAAACCCAATCGGACGAAGAGACACGTACAACACCGAGTACTCCGGGACAGCGAGTATTTGCAGAAGCATTAGTAAAAGAACTGGAAGAGTTAGGTCTGGAAGATATTTCTTTGGATGACAATAGTTATCTGATGGCCACCCTTCCTGCCAATACGGATAAAAAAATACCGACCATCGGTTTTATAGCCCATTTGGATACCAGTCCGGATATGTCGGGAAAGGATGTGACTCCGCGTATCGTTAATTATAAAGGCGGCGATATTGTATTGTGTGCCGAAGAAAATGTCGTTCTTTCTCCGCTTATGTTCCCTGAACTGAATGATTATAAGGACCAGGATATTATTGTAACCAACGGTAAAACCCTGTTGGGAGCAGACGATAAAGCTGGAGTAGCAGCCATTATCGGAGCAATCCAGTATCTGAAAGAACATCCGGAGATTGAGCACGGAAAGATTCGCATCGGCTTTACTCCCGATGAAGAGATAGGAGAGGGTGCCAATCATTTTGATGTAGAGAAGTTCGGTTGCGAATGGGCCTATACGATTGACGGCGGACAGATCGGTGAACTGGAATATGAAAACTTCAATGCTGCTGTTGCCAAAATCACTTTCAAAGGGCTGAATGTCCATCCGGGTTATGCAAAGAACAAGATGCTGAATGCTTCACTGCTGGCTATTGAGTTCGCTTCCTGGTTGCCTGCTTCACAACGTCCAGAACATACACAAGGATATGAAGGTTTCTATCATCTGACCAATATGTCGGGCACGGTAGAAGAGGCTTCTTTATCTTATATTATCCGTGATCACGTACGTACCTTGTTCGAAGAGAAGAAAAAACAGCTGGAAATGTGGGTGAAACGTATGAACGAAATTCATCCGGGCAGTACGAGTCTGGAACTGCGTGACCAGTATTATAATATGCGTGAAGTGGTTGAACCGAAGAAGCATATCGTGGACCTGGCATTCGAAGCGATGGAAGCAGTCGGTGTCAAACCGTTGGTTAAACCGATTCGTGGCGGTACGGACGGAGCACGTCTGTCGTTTATGGGATTGCCTTGTCCGAATATATTTGCGGGCGGTCTGAATTTCCACGGACGTTATGAGTTCCTTCCGGTCAACTCGCTGGAAAAAAGTATGCAAACAATCATAAAAATAACCGAGCTGTCAGCTCAAAAATCTTAAACGAAATTAATAACATGAAGACGACTCCGTTTACCGATGTGCATATCGCATTGGGAGCAAAAATGCACGAATTTGCCGGCTATAACATGCCAATCGAGTATACCGGCATCATTGATGAACACATGACCGTTGTGAATGGCGTAGGTGTATTCGACGTATCTCACATGGGCGAATTTTGGGTGAAAGGTCCGAACGCTTTGGCTTTTATCCAGAGTATTACTTCCAACGACGCATCTGTTTTACCTTTAGGCAAAGCACAGTATACTTGCTTCCCGAACGATAAAGGAGGTATTGTGGATGACCTGTTGGTTTACCACTTTGAACCGGAAAAGTATTTACTGGTAGTAAATGCCGGTAATATCGCAAAAGACTGGGATTGGTGCGTTAGCCATAACACAGTAGGAGCAGAACTGGAAAACTCTTCCGACCGTACCGCCCAGCTCGCTATACAGGGACCGAAAGCAGTTGAAGTACTTCAGCGTCTGACTCCGGTCGATCTTTCTTCTATCCCTTATTATTCTTTTGTAACAGGTGAATTTGCCGGTTGTAAGAATGTGATTATTTCCAATACGGGTTATACCGGTGCGGGTGGTTTCGAATTGTATTTCTACCTGGATGATGCCATGACTATCTGGAATGCTATCTTTGAAGCCGGTAAGCCGGAAGGTATCAAACCGATCGGTCTGGGTGCACGCGATACGCTTCGTCTGGAAATGGGATTCTGCCTGTATGGTAATGACCTGGATGATACGACATCTCCGATCGAAGCCGGTTTGGGTTGGATCACTAAATTTGTAGATGGCAAGGACTTTACCAACCGTGCAGAACTGGAACGTCAGAAGAAAGAGGGCGTGACACGTAAACTGTGTGCATTTGAATTGGTAGACAAAGGCATTCCTCGTCACGGCTATGAAATCGTTGATGCAGAAGATAATGTGATCGGTGTGGTAACATCCGGAACCATGTCTCCTGTCTTGAAGAAAGGTGTCGGTATGGGATATGTGAAACCTGAATACGCGAAGGTCGGTTCTGAATTTTTTGTAAAGGTTCGTAATCGTAATCTGAAAGCGCAGGTGGTAAAAGCTCCGTTCCGCAAATAAAAAGACTATCATAAATCATAGAAGTTAGCCGGATAGAATTATTCGGCTAATTTTTTATCAAAGAAATGAGCCGGACTGATGAAACAGATTAGAATAACAAATAAGCAATCTCCCTTATATACAGATTTTGAACAGTTATATCGGATTAGTTTTCCAATCTTCGAACAGCGGACGGAGGAACAGCAGATGCAGGCTTTCTCTTCGTCTTCTTATCATTTAGCTATTTATGTAGAGGATGGAACGTTTGTCGGTTTCATAGCCTATTGGGTATTTACCCATTATTTATATATCGAACATTTTGCTATCCATCCGGATCTGAGAGGAAAAGGATATGGCAGTGTTGTCCTGAAAACTTTGCGGGATAGTTGTGCTAAAAGGCTTTTGTTGGAAATAGACCCGGTCACGGATGATGTTTCGGCTAAACGACTTCATTTTTATAAATTGAACGGCTTTTCTGCAAATCCATATCCTCATATCCATCCACCGTATCGTAAAGGATTCCACGGGCATGATCTGGTTGTCCTGACAACAGGGGGAGGAATAACGCCGGATGAATATAAACAGTTTGCGAGGGATTTAAAAGGGATCGTTATGTGTTTTTAGTTTATTCCGGAATGCATTTGTTGGATTTCGACGACATTATAGTCTGAAAGTAACAGATGTTTTGTAAGTTTGCAGCGGAATAAAATAGAATAGTTCTCATGCTGAATTTTCTGAAAAACTGGACATTGCCTATTGCAATGCTTGCCGGTGCGTTAGGTTATTTTGTATTTGCCAACTTCACATTTCTGGAGCCGACAAAACCGTTTGTAAATACGTTCATTGCATATATTACCCCTTTTCTGATCTTTGCACAACTGCTGCTTACTTTCTGTAAAGTGGACTGGCGCGAGTTGATGCCTTCCCCCTGGCATGGATGGCTATTGCTTTTTCAGGTCGTATCGGCATCGGCTTTAGCAGCTTTACTGATCTTTATTCCTATGGATGGTTCTTATCGGGAGGTGTTTGAAGCGGCTATGGTATGTCTTATTTGTCCGACGGCAACGGCTGCCGCTGTCATTACGGGTAAACTGGGCGGAAGTGCTTCCAGTCTGACTACCTATACATTATTATCTAATATATTGGCGGCAATAGCCGTCCCCTTAATATTTCCGTTGGTGGAACCGCATGCGGACATCACTTTCTTTACTGCTTTCCTGAAAATATTGGGTAAAGTATTCCCTTTACTGCTGTTTCCATTTTTCCTGGCCTTGTTTTTCCGGTATGTTCTTCCGAAAGTCCATCATTTCCTGTTAGGTTTTCATGATCTGGCTTTTTATTTGTGGGGTATGGCGTTGGCTATTGTTACCGGACAGACGGTGAAGTCTTTAATGACCAGTGACGTTTCGGGAAGTGTACAAATACTGATTGCTTTAGCCGGTTTTATTACTTGTGCCCTTCAGTTCTACCTGGGCAAACGAATCGGAACGATTTATAAAGACCGTATCAGTGCCGGTCAGGCTTTGGGACAAAAGAATACAGTATTGGCTATTTGGATGGCTTATACTTATCTGGATCCTGTTTCCTCGGTGGGTCCGGGCTCCTATGTTCTGTGGCAGAATATTTTTAATAGCTGGCAGTTGTGGAAGAAGCGGAAGAAAGAAGAAATGCTATAAAACTATAAGGAAAGAGCCTTTAAACTTTCTTTGTGGTTGATAGTCTTTTATTATCTTTGTATGTGAAGTTCTGCTTTAGATTTTTTTGATTAGTAAACAATAAAAAGAACATATATGCGATTAAGCAATGAATGGTTTACTGCGCTTTCGGAAGACGAGGCCGGTCATTTGGTTACAGTTAGCGGGCGTGATGAGTTGACGGAGTTTATTCAGTCGGGTAAATTCAAAGAACGTGTCGAGATTACCTGGAAGTATGAAGGGGATGATAAAGGTATGCCGGCTGAAGAGCTGGCAGAGAAAATGGAAACTGTTCAGGAAACATTGCAGAAAGCGATGGAAAAGGATAAATTAGCCATTCAGACAGGTGTCTATACCGGAGGAGGAGAGAGGGTGTGGGTTTATTATACCCGTACGGTTCGTGTTTTCGGTGAACGGTTGAACGAAGCACTGGCATCATTCGAACTGCTTCCGATATCTATTTATACGGAAGTCGATCCGGAGTGGGAAGAATATCTGGATATGTACGAGATGAAACAGTGGGCGTTAGATTAATTGCGTAAATGTTATTCTATAAAATATGAAAAGGCTGTCTCCTTTAAAGAAGACGGCCTTTTTCTATATAAACTTTAATATAACTGTAGAGGATCAAATTCAGTTTACTGCAATCTAACCAATCTGTAAAGTAACTGTTGGATTGCTTCCTGATAGTCGTCGATGATAGACTGTGAGAAAGCTTCAGGGAATAAGTCTCTGTGTTTTTCTACGTAGTTGTAGAAGTCTGATGCATGTTTCACAATGTCCTTCGGAGTTTTTGTTTCGGGTATTGTAATTTGCAGATCACCTACCATTGCGTATGTTGTTTCTGTAATTCGGTCGATCACATCGAGTACTGAAGCAACCGCTTCATCCAATGCCATGTGTTTAGCATAACTACCTGTTCCGGTTACGCTCCAATGGAAAAGTTTGAGACTGCTGTTAAATGAGAAAAGTTCTCCGATAAATGCTGCGAGCTCTTTATTTGAAGTATGGGCTGCTTTTTGTTCCGATTTTACTGTTGTACTCATAATGCTTTAGTTTTATGTTTTGCATTTAATAAACACCATGAACCGCAGTAAAGTTTAGAAAAAATGCAGAAAATATGGAATGTAATTTATGCTAACAATACGTCGATAAACATTGTTTATTATAGAAGATGTAATGAATAAATGAGTATGACGCAAATAAGATTAAAACGGATATATGAAGATCCGGAAAGTACGGACGGCTATAGAATCTTTGTCGATCGTTTATGGCCGAGAGGCATGAAAAAAGAAGCTGTTCATTACGATGTGTGGGAAAAAGACATAACACCTTCTCCTGAACTACGCGGATGGTTTCATCAGTCACCCGATGAAAGATGGGAAGAGTTTGCCGCATTATATAAGAAAGAACTGAGTGGTTCGGATGCGGTAAAAAAGTTTGTTGAAGAGATAAAGAAGTATCCGGTAGTGACATTACTTTATGCAGCGAAGAGTCCGGACCATAATCATGCTTTGGTATTAAAAGCGTATTTGGAGCATGTAATGTAGGCATCCGGTAGATGTAGAAAAAAAGATAGGTCTTTTGAAATGTTAAGTCCTGACTTTTGAAATCAAAATAAGGGACTTTTGATTTCAAAAGACCGGTCTTTTTTTACATGCTTTTATTGGGCCAATAGATAAGACTTAAATGTCTCAAAATCACTGCTTAGCTCGATGCTTTGCTTCGTTCCCTGCATGAAGGCTTGCAACTTTTTCGGGATCTCTATATCTGCACCGAGAATACGGTCAACCGTTCCTTTGAATTTTGCCGGATGAGCTGTCTCCAGGAAAAGACCGGTCTCGTCTGTGTCGAGTGCATATTGTATCAAAGCCTGGAAACCACAGGCTCCGTGAGGGTCGAGCAGATATCCATCGTTTTTATAGACATACTGGATCGTATGTTCGATCTCTTCGTCTGTGAAACGGTATCCGCTGATACGCTGGCATATTTCATGATGTTTATCGCCATAGATATCGAATAGATCCATGATACGGGCAAAATTACTCGGATCGCCGACATCCATAGCATTGGCTATGGTTGCAACAGAAGGACGCGGAGTGTAAACGCCGGTTTTCAGGTATTCGAGGAATACGTCGTTGCGGTTATTAGCTGCGATAAAGCGCTTTACCGGTAATCCCATCCAATTGGCAAAAAGACCTGCAGTGATATTCCCGAAGTTTCCGCTGGGAACGGAAATCACTAGATTATCCGCTTTGCCTATTTTATCTAATTGTGCATACGCATTAAAATAGTAAAATGATTGCGGAAGGAAGCGGGCCACATTGATCGAATTGGCAGAGGTCAGCTTCATGTGGCGGTTCAGTTCATCATCCATAAAAGCTGATTTTACCAATGCCTGGCAATCGTCGAAAGTACCGTCTATTTCCTGTGCCGTAATGTTCTGCCCGAGAGTTGTGAACTGGCATTCCTGGATCGGGCTTACTTTTCCTTTCGGATAGAGCACATACACATGGATACCCGGTACGCCCAGGAATCCGTTGGCTACAGCACTGCCGGTATCTCCCGAAGTGGCAACCAACACATTGACCTGCTTCAGTCCCTCTTTCTTAATGAAATATCCCAGCAGACGTGCCATGAAACGACCGCCGACATCTTTGAAGGCCAGTGTTGGACCATGGAACAGTTCAAGGCTATAAATGTTTTCACAGACGTTTACCACCGGTGTATCGAATGCCAGTGTGTCTTTTACGATCTCGTTCAATGTTTCTGTTTCGATATCTTCTCCGAAGAAAGCTTGTGCTACCGTACAGGCTATTTCGTGAAAAGACTGATTCTTCATATTGTCGATTGTCGCTTCATCCAGACGGACAATACGCTCGGGCATATATAACCCTTTGTCTCCTGCGAGACCTTTTACAACGGCTTCTTCGAGAGTAGCCAGGGGAGCTTGTTTGTTTGTGCTGTAATATTTCATAATAATTCTCTTATAAATTCATCTTTTTCAAGTACGCCATATTTTCCGTTCAGAACGCTGAACTCATCGAAACGAGTGACAGTATCCGGTTCCTGTCCGGGTTTATAGATCAGGAAAGGGACAGGAGTATTGGTATGGGTACGGATCGAACAAGGAGTCGGGTGATCGGGGAGTATGGCGATAGCTACCGGTTCATCCCACTTCTGTAGTTCTTCGTAGATGATGCGGATCGCCCGTTTATCCAGATATTCGATTGTTTTTATTTTCAGTTCGACATCTCCTTCGTGGCCTGCTTCGTCGCTCGCTTCCACGTGGAGATAAACGAAATCATTTGTTTTTAATGCTTCGAGGGCAGCATATGCTTTCCCTTCATAGTTGGTGTCGTACAGACCGGTTGCACCTTCTACGGTGATAACTTCCAGACCTGCATAAACTCCGATACCTCGTATTAAGTCCACTGCCGAAATTACGGAGCCTTTTCCGAATCCGTACATTTCCTGCATGGTCTGCATGGCAGGGCGGTAACCGGGAGACCAGGGCCAGATGCTGTTTGCCGGATCTTTTCCTGCCGCTATACGCTTCAGGTTGACCGGATGATCTTTCAGTATCTCCTGCGATTTCAGAATCAGGTCATTCAACAGGTCGGCTGTCTCTTTTGCTTCCGGCACTTCCGGCTGGATCATTAGTGGACGGAAAGGGTGGAGGGGAACATCATGAGGAGGTGTACAATCCAATCGTTTGTCACCATTCTTGATGACCAGCAGGTGACGGTATGAAACGCCGGTATAGAACTTAACTCTATCGGAACCCAGCTTTTCGTTGAGGCATTGGATTAGTTCGTCGGCTTCTTCTGTAGAGATATGTCCGGCGGAATGATTCTTCAGGATCTCTCCTTCAACACAAATAAGGTTACAACGCATGGCCATCTCACCCGGTTGTAAGGTAACGCCGATGCTTGCTGCTTCCAGTACGCCGCGTCCTTCATATACTTTAGGCAGGTCGTATCCGAGTACGGCCATATTGGCAACTTCGCTTCCCGGGTGGAATCCGTCGGCGACGGTTTTCATTTGTCCGGTTACTCCCAGGGCAGCCAGTTTGTCCATATAGGGAGTGTCTGCATATTGCATAGGGGTTTTGCCTCCTAATGCCTCGATTGGCTCATCTGCCATTCCGTCTCCTAAAATAATAATACTTTTCATCTTTATTGAGAATTAAAGAAGGTGTGGAAAAACAATAACCTATTCCGATAACCTTTGTTTAATAAGGTTACCGGAATGTGGCTATAATTTAATCATCTTCGGATTTATCGAATGTTAGCTATGGAAATGATATCGGCGAAAACGCCTGCCGCCGTCACATCGGCTCCGGCTCCATAGCCTTTTATTATCATAGGATACTCGTGGTATCTTTCGGTAGAGATCATAATAATGTTGTTGCTGCCTTCCAGTTCATAGAACGGATGGTGGCTGTTCACTTCCTGCAAACCGATTTCGCAGGCTCCTTTTTCCATCTTTGCAACGAAACGGAAACGTTTCCCTTCGGCTTCCAGTTGCTGACGTTTACTTTCAAATCCGGCATCCAGTTCCTTTACATTGCACCAGAAATCGTCAAGCGAACCTGCGAAATATTTATCCGGAACGAACAGGTTGCGTTTTACATCTTCCTGTTCTACTTTATAACCGGCTTCACGAGCCAGGATAACCAATTTACGTAATACATCCTTGCCACTCAGGTCGATGCGAGGATCCGGCTCCGAATAACCTTCTTCTTTTGCCATCTGGATCGCTTTACTGAAAGGTATATCCGCACTGAGTGTATTGAATATATAATTTAATGTACCCGAAAGCACGGCTTCCAGCTTCAGGATATGGTCACCGCTGTTTCTCAGGTCGTTCATCGTGTTAATGATAGGAAGTCCGGCTCCCACATTTGTTTCAAACAAGAACTTGATACCGCGATGACGGGCTGTTTCTTTTAGTTTGATATAATTGCTATAAGAAGAAGAAGCTGCGATCTTATTGGCTGCGACTACTGAAACGTTATTATATAGCAAAGTTTCATATAAGTCGGATACAGCCGGAGTTGCCGTACAATCCACGAATACGGAGTTAAAGATATTCATCTTTACGATCTCGTCTCTCAGATGTTCGGGTGAACTTTCTTCGCCGTTCTTTTTCAGTTCTTCGATACAGTTTTCCAGATTCAGACCTTCGCGCAGGAAAAGGGCCCGTTTACTGTTGGCGATACCTACGACATTCAGCTTTAGACCGTTTTGCTCCATTAGCTTAGGTTGCTGGATACGTATCTGTTCCAGCAGATTGCCACCGACTGTTCCTACTCCTGCAATAAACAGGTTCAAAACCTTATACTGTGACAGAAAAAAGGAGTCGTGGATAGAGTTTAACGCCTTACGCAGATATTTGAGCTTGATAACGAAAGATATATTTGTTTCGGAAGCTCCCTGCGCACAAGCGATTACGCTGATACCTGCACTACCCAGTGTACCGAACAGTCTGCCGGCGATACCAGGTGTACGTTTCATGTTTTCTCCGACGATAGCGACTGTTGCCAGGTCTTTCTCGGCAACCGTATCATTCATATCTCCCTGGGCACGTTCGAGGGCAAACTCCTCATTCAGAACCTCTACTGCCAGGTCTGCATCCGCATTACGGACAGCGAAAGTCGTATTGTTCTCAGAACTAGCCTGTGATACCATAAATACACTGATACCGTTTTTAGCCAGTGTTTTAAAGATACGGTAGTTGACACCGATCACACCGACCATACCCAAACCTTGTACGGTAATCAGACAGGTATCATTGATAGAAGAAATACCTTTGATAATGGCTTTTCCTTCTTCCTTTACTTTTTCTTTGGAAATATAAGTACCCGGTGCTTCCGGATTAAATGTATTCAGGATGCGGATAGGTATATTTTTATGATAAACCGGATAGATCGTCGGCGGATAGATCACTTTGGCACCGAAGTTACACAACTCCATGGCTTCGGTAAATGTCAGCCGGTCGATAACGTATGCCGAACTGATCACACGCGGGTCGGCTGTCATAAAGCCGTCCACATCCGTCCAGATTTCCAGGACGGAAGCATCGAGGGCAGTAGCCAGAATAGAAGCGGTATAATCGGAACCTCCGCGTCCCAGATTTGTTACTTCTCCGTTTTCCGTGCTCGAAGAGATAAATCCGGGTACGAGCGAAACTTTCGGCAGCGGATTGAATGTCTCTTTGATCAATTGGTTGGTTTTCTCAAAATCTACAGTATGCTTGTTGAACTGTTTGACTGTTTTAATGAACTTCCGTGAATCGAACAATTTGGCATCTTCGATCACATTGGATACGATCAAAGAAGAGATGCGTTCCCCATAGCTGACGATCGTATCGGATGTCTTGACCGACAGATCATTGATCAGGTACACACCTTTGAAGATATTTCCCAGTTCGTCCAGCAGGCTCATCACTTTCTTCTGTACCTCGATGCGTTTCATCTTGTCCGGAATAACTCCCTGGATCACGTCCAGGTGACGTGTTATGATTTCGGAGAATTCTCTCTCGTATCCAACATCTCCTTTGGCTGCCATGGCAGATGTTGCCAGCAGTTTGTCGGTAATGCCGCCCAAAGCAGAAACGACAACGATTACAGGCTCTTCAATAGCCTCTACTATCTTCTTTACACTCAGAATACTATTCACGGAACCTACGGACGTTCCGCCGAATTTCAATACTTTCATCGGTATGTATTATTTTAGTTGACAATTGACGGTTGACAATTGACAATTTATTTGTAACTAAATTAATTGATAATAAGAACCGGATGGAACCGGCATAAAGGATGCAATACAAATGATTGCAACAATGCAGGACGTGGCCGCTGCGCTTGTTTATTTGTAAATTCTAACCCCCCAAGGGGTCATCAATGCCCATGTATAATATGCTATACCTGCAATCATTCTTTTCTTTTTCTAGTTTTCATATCTTATTGCAGGGGCAATATTACACATTATTTTTCAAATGCAAGCATTTTTTCAGTAGAAAGTGATAAAATAGTGGAAAGTTGACAGGAAAAAGGGTGTAAGGGATTACTAAATAGATATCAGATATAGATTATATCTCGTTCTACATTTTGGCGAAAAGCGGCGGTTTGGTTTTCATGTAAAGTTATAACATCGACTTTGTTTCTGAATAAATTCTCCAGGTCTTCCCGGATATAGAAATGTGTGAAATAACTAGGCTGCTGCATTTTTATAACCACATCAATATCACTGCGGTCATCCTGCTCTCCACGGGCACAACTACCGAACAAGCCGAGACGTTCAATCCCGTATTTCTCAGCAAAAGCGGCTTTATAGTCGCGCAATTTATTGAGGATTTCCTGGGTAGTTTCCATTTGGCTATATTCTTTATTACTTTATATGGAAACAAAGATATGTTTTAGTTTGGATAAAAGCAAGTAGAGTCACTTTGTTTTTCTCACCCTGCGAAGCCAGAAAACCGGGAGGATACAAATCATTGTGACGATGAATGCGATGTAGAAATCGTCGTTGATACCGCCGATGTATGCTTCGAGTTCGAGTCGTTTGGTTATAAGTTGTTCGGCCAGGGAGCGGGCGGACTGTTCGGTGGCTCCGGCGGTTTGTGAGGCGAAGGCACTTAGCTTGTCGATAGTCTGCTGGTAGACTTTTCCGGTATAGTTCAAGGCTTCGCTGTAGCGCTGGGTATGATAACTGGTACGCCCGGTAAGCATGTGGCTGAAGATTGCAACGCCGAAGCTGCCACCCATTTGGCGGACGATATTGGTGATGCTGGATGCCTGTGCCATCATATCCACTCCGATTTTGGCCAGCGACAAGGTTAATAATGGGGTGAAAAGTATTCCCATGCCGATGCCGCGCAGGTAAAGACTCAGCATGATATACCATTTCTCCGTAAGAAAAGACAGGTAAAAGTTGAGATAGAAGCTGAGTGACATTAGGATCAGTCCGGCGGCAATCAGTATCTTCGGGTTGATCTTCTGTCCTAAGGCGCCGGCGGCGGGCGAACAGAAACCCTGGATGATCCCCACTGGGATAAAGAACATTCCGGCCTGAAACGCCGAATATCCCAGGTTGTTTTGCAGATAAAGAGGGATCAGGAACGTACTTCCGAACATTCCGATACCGAATATGAACATCATCAGGTTGGAGAGTGCGAAATTACGATCTTTAAATATACGCAGGTTGATAAGCGGGTATTTCACAGTCAGTTCGAAGTAGATGAACAGAATAAACATGATAGCCGATACCCACATGGAACCTAATACTGTCGGACTGTTCCACCCCTGTGTGTTGGTCGACGAGTTGACTTCCGACAGGCCATACATAAATAAAGGAAGGAAGATAGCTGATGTAATAAATCCCGGTATGTCGAAAGGCTGTACCGTCTGCGCTTTATACTCTTTCTGCAAAATAGCCGTAAAGAACAAGGCCAGTGCCCCGACCGGAACGTTTACATAAAATATATAGTTCCAGTTCATATTATCTACCAGGTTACCCCCGATAGACGGGCCGAACGATACCGATGCTGCCGAAGCGATCGCCCAAAACCCCAGTGCCATCCCTCGTTGTTCGGGAGGGAATACATTGCTCACGATAGCCATACCCACCGGCATGATAGCCCCGCAGCCGAGTCCTTCGATCACGCGCCAGAAGATTAATTCCTCGATAGAGGTGGAGTTGCCGCACATGAACGAGCCGAAAGTGAAGACCAACAGGGAGAGGAAATAAATCTTTTTATATCCGAAGCGGTCGGATAACCAGGCAGCTGCCGGAAGGATACTGGCGATTGCCAGCATATAACCGGTAAGCACCCATTCGGCCGTATTGATACTTGCCCCGAGCGTACCCATAATGGCAGGCAGTCCGGTATTGACAACGGTCGAGTCGAGCACAGCCATGAATGTACCGATCATAATATTGCCCAGTACCAGCCATTTATACGAACTGTTGCTTGTGTTATCCGTCTTGTCCATCATTTTGACTTTTCCTTTTCGATCTTAACGGTTGCAGACATTCCGGAGACAAGTTTCGGCTTTTCTACTTTGTCTTTTTTCCCTACGGTCTTGTCGATGGATATTTTCAGAGGGATACGTTGTGCCACTTTCGTATAATTGCCCGAAGCATTGTTGGGAGGGATAAGCGAAAACTCCGAGGCCGTATTCGTACCTATATAGAAGATCTTTCCGGAGAAGGTCAGGTCGGGGAAGGCATCGAGCGTGAAGATTGCCGGTTGTCCCATCCTGATGTGGTCGAATTTAGTCTCTTCGAGATAGACGGCAACCCACAGGTCTTTACCTTCGTTGATGGTGAAAAGCGTTTGTCCCGGTTGGATGATATCGCCGGGCAGCGACCAGCGTTTCGCTATCACCCCGTCGACCGGAGCCGTGATCCGGTAATATCCCAGGGATACGCGGGTGGACTCGATAGCGGCATTTGCCGAAACGATAGCTGCTTCTCCGGCGGCGATCCGTGCTTGCGATATCTTGATTTGATCTTTGGCAACATCCACTTTTATGGCGGCACTTTTATAGGTATCTTCCGTATTTTGGAATGTCTCTTGCGAAACAGCATCACTTCCGTATAACTTTTTGTCGCGGCGGTAGTTTACTTCAGCCTGATGATAGTCGATCTCTGCCAGGCTCAGGTTCTTGATCGCCGTGTTGAGATTCTCTTTATCCAGTTTCAGGTTGGCAACCATTTCCTCCCGGCGTGCAACGGCTTCCTGCAATTGGGCAACAACCGTGCTGCTATCCAGTTCGGCCAGGATCGTACCGGCTTTCACCGTATCGCCTTCCCAGGCATACTGTTTAAGCATCGGAGCCATAACTTGCGCCGCAACGCTAACCCGGAAACTGTCGAGGTTTGCATCGTCGGTCGAGATATATTTGCGGTAGTTCCACCACCAAAGGAAAGCAATGCCAACAGCAACAATCAGTATGACGATAAGCCATACCATACTATTGCCCGATGTTTTTTTAGAGGGACTTACTGTATCCATAGTTTTGACGTATATTTATTGCATAAAACAAATAAAATATACAAAGGTTCAGGGTTTGCCGTGTGGACTACTCTTTCTTCTGATGCTGTAACAGCCAGTCAAAGATATTATTATCCTTATAAAGGTATTGGATGCCATGTCCTTCACCGGGTAAGCGGGTGAACTGGATATGGCCATACGTTTCGAGTTTGCTTACAACCCTTTCTGTTTCATTTATCGGGATCATATCATCTGCTGTCCCGTGGAATAGTTTGTTCATGCGTAAATGTTTTAGGCTTTTTTCTGAACGTGGGGTATTCTTATCGTATAGCTTCTTTCAATATGATTAATGCATCGACATAGTCATTTTCTAATATGATAGTCAAATCTTTGAAATATAAATCTTCTGTCAATATATTTGTTTCTATATCATATATTTGCAATCGACCACTTTTTGAAGATATGATCTTACTTTCTGTGTTATCATGTCTGATCCCGGGAGATTGTATTTTCAGATATCTATTCTTTTTCTCTTGAAGTACATATACAGTGGCATTATTCAAGTGTCTATCATTATTATCGGTAAAATCGCTTTCGGCTATTTCAAATAGAGAACCACAATTATTGAATATCGGTTTTACCTGTTCATTATTCCATTTTAAAATTCGTCCCCATAAAGAAGGCTCGTATAGATTAATGGTGTAATCCAGTAATTCCGCATTGCTGGATTCTCCATGTCCCGGGATAACAATTTCGGCACTTCCATATAATTCTTTTACCCGTTTGATAGTATTAGACCATTCTCGCAGGTTGGCATCTTCTATGTTTCCATACCATCCTTTGCTTCGTACTTCATTACCTCCAAAAAGAATTTTTTCGTTCGGTATCCACACGACAATACCATCGCTTGTGTGTGCTTCTCCCAGATAATGACAAATTAGTTTACCTTTTCCTACTATCAGTTCCATTCTGGGGTTAAATCCTTTTTCAGGAATCGGTAGATTTCTATGTTGTGCTATTGTTCTGGTTCCTTCGTATGCATATGAAGGAATACCCGCTTTTTTAATTGTCTTTAATCCGCCCATAGCATCCGGATGCCAACGGTCGACAATACAACCAATAATCTGTGCTTTTAAATCTTTACGGATATAGTTTATTAGGTTATTCGTTTCTTCATCATTTTCAGGAGTAGAGATAATTACGGCCTTTTTGTCGTTTACATACACAATGCCATTATTACCATTCTCGGTATGTATATATACGTGTTTGTTTAATTCTATCAGATGTAATTTCTTGCTTACTCTAATTGTGTCAGCATAACAATCGGGTAAAAAGGTCAACATACATCCCAGTAAAAATATTTTTAGATATAAGCCGTATGTATTCATTTTCAAATGTTGTTAATTTGATTGAGATTTTTGTTATTAACGAATTCTACTTTTTCCAAATCAGCCCGGCTTTTACTTTGTGTAACCAGGTAAACCCCGACAAAAACAAGGACTGCCGATACTCCTTTTTGTAATGAGAAAGTGTCTTGTCCCACCATGACGGCGATCAGCGAAGCGATGATCGGTTGCACATAATTATACATACTCACCGTGGTAGGGCGGATGCGTTTCAATGACATGGGAATGAGTAAATAAGGAATAAACGTAGCCCCGATCAGTACGAAACTGATAGCTCCCAGTTCTTTTAGGTCGAACACTTCCCGCTGAAAAGCCGGTGTGTCGAGTACATGCTGATACGTGAAAGGCAGTAAAACGAGTGTAGAGAAGAGGAACATCCATTTCATCATGGTCACGGCGGAATAGCGTAGACTCAATGGTTTCGACAAAACCAGATAGATAGAATAGATAATGCCACTCGTGATTATCATCAGGTTACCATCCAGACTACTGACCTGTCCGGTTGCATGGGTGGAAGCCAGGATCAGCGAGATGCCACCTGTACATCCTAATAATACGCCGAATGCCTTCATTTTCGTGATCGGTTCCTTTAGGATAACGGCAGCTAGGAGCATGACGAAGATCGGAACGGCTGTCGCAATGATGGACGCATCGACCGGAGAGGTCCGGTTCAGTCCCACAATAAATAATCCCTGATTGAAACCTACGCCGCAAAGAGCGCAGACGAAAAGCATACCGAGGTCTTTCATCGTGACTTTCTCCCGTTTCATAAACAAGGAAGCTGCCCAAAACAGCAGACAGGCAGACCCCATTCGCATGATGGTGAGCGCTTCGGGCTGCACATGTGCCGGTAACAGATATTTTGAAATGGGCATATTGATAGCGAACAATATATTCGCTATCAGAATCAGTATATGTCCTTTTAGTTTTTCTGAGTTCATCGTCTTGCTGCTTTAGTGAACGCAAATGTAGTCATAATACTTACACAACTGTCTCATGTCCGTATGATTTGTAAATCTTGATTCAAATATAATCCTTATCTTTGTGTTTGATAAAAAACAAACATAATAAAGAATATATATGAAACCGACCCGAATAATCGAGATCTGTGCCAACTCGGCACAAAGTTGTGTAGAGGCAGAAGCCGGAGGCGCTAAACGTGTGGAACTTTGTGCAGGAATACCTGAAGGGGGAACGACTCCCAGCTATGGTGAGATCAAGACAGCACAGGCATTAACTTCTTCTATCGATATAAATGTGATCATTCGTCCGCGTGGCGGTGACTTTCTGTATACTCCGGCAGAGATAGACTCTATGTTGCTGGATATCGAACTGTGTAAACAACTGAAAGTACATGGCGTTGTTTTCGGGTGTCTGACGAAAGAAGGAGATATCGATGTCCCTCTGATGCGGAAACTGATAGAAGCAGCCAAACCGTTGTCTGTAACCTGTCACCGTGCTTTTGATGTATGCCGTGATCCGTTTGCCGCTTTGGAACAACTGATAGAACTGGGCTGCGACCGTATCCTTACTTCCGGCCAGCAGTCGGATGCAGTGAGAGGCATTCCTCTGATCGCCGAACTGGTAAAACGTGCCGACGGACGTATAATTATTATGCCTGGTTGCGGTGTGCGTGAAAATAACATCGCACAGATTGAAGCGGAAACCGGAGCGAAGGAATTTCATACATCTGCCCGCAGCATTGTCTATAGCAAGATGGAGTACCGGAATGAAAATGTCCCGATGGGCAGCAGCATCGTTTCTTCGGAATTTGAAACAGTGGAGACGGATCGTAAAAAAGTATCAGCTTACCTGTAAATAGAAGAATGAAATACCGATTGTCCTTTGTTGCCTTCATGTTGTTTTCCTGTGCTTTTTGTAAGGCACAGCAGGATTCTATCGTCCCCTTTGATAAGGCTTATAAACGGGTTTACAATATAACGAAGGTGACCGGGACAAAGCCGGTCATGGACGGACGCCTGGATGAAGATTTCTGGATGAAACAGGGAGAATGGTCCGATTGTTTCGTCCAGATCATTCCTTATGAACGGAAAATACCGGATTCTCCCACCCGGGTAAAACTGTTTTACGATAATAAATACATCTATGTCGGTGTCTATTGTAAAGATATCCATCCGGAAAAGATGATCCGTTTTATCGGCAACCGCGACGATAATAGCATGGGAGACCTTATCAGTGTGGCTTTCGATACTTATCATGATTATCGGGCAGCCCCGGAATTTAATATCAACCTGGGTGGAAACAAGACTGACCTGGTCGTTACCGATAAACTGAATGTCAATCTGAGCTGGAATGCCGTATGGGAAGGAAAGACACATATCAACCTGCCGGATTCGAGCTGGACGGCTGAGTTGCGTATCCCGTTCAGCCAGTTGCGTTATAACCAGCTTTCGGACGATGGGATATGGGGACTTCATGTCCGTCGTATCATCCGCCGGAACAACGAAGTGCAGAACTGGAGTATGATCCCGTTGAAGAATAACGGTCATGTCTTCTCTTTCGGCGAAATGCACGGAATGACTGATCTGCCGAAACCGCGCGGAATAGAATTTCTTCCTTATGTCATGGGCAAATACCGGAATGAACCGAAGATCCCCGGCAGTCCTTATCAGAAAGGACATAGTTGGGGAGGAAACGTCGGGTTGGATGCCAAATTTGCCCTTTCCGATTTCACGTTGGACCTGACGATCAATCCTGATTACGGACAGGTGGAACTGGACCCGTCAGTGATGAATCTGACCGCTTATGAAACCTTTTATGACGAAAAGCGTCCTTTCTTCCTGGAGGGAAAACATATCCTGGATTTCGCCAACGGAAGCGATATGATGTTCTATACCCGTCGTATCGGTGCCGCACCGTCTTATACTCCGCAAGGAATTGATAATATAAACAGTTTCGCTGACACTAAAGACAATGTGCCGATTATAGGTGCTTTGAAACTGACGGGAACGAACAGGCATGGAGTGACTTTGGGTGTCGTCCAAAGTGTAACAGCCCGCTCTTCTGCGAAAGTGACCCGTAACGGACTGGAGGATGTCGAAGTCGTGGAGCCCCTGACCAATTATACGGTGGCACGTGTCCAGAAGAACTGGAAAGGCAATAGCTTGCTGGGCGGAATGCTGACTTCAGTCAATCGTGCGCTCGATCAACCTTATTTGGAAGATTTTATGGTTCGCAATGCGTTTACAGCCGGGATCGATTTTACGCAGTATTTCAATAACCGTCTTTATTATATAGATGTAAAGGGAATGTTCAGTTCTCTGAACGGCAGCAAGGAGGCGATCTCCATTCTGCAAATGAACCCTGTTCATTATTATCAGCGGGAATCCGCCTCAGATTATTTGGGAGTAGATCCGAACCGCCGCTCCCTGAACGGTACGGGCGGCTATGTGAAAGCCGGTCGTAAAGGAAATGCCAAATGGGCTTTTTCCGAAACATTCAGCTGGTCGTCTCCCGGTTTCGACCTGAATGATATGGGATATATGAAGGAAGCCGATAACCGGACGAATGAAACCGAGATCGTTTTCCGGCAGACGGATATTTGGAAACATTTTCGGTATAATGCGTTTACGCTGACGCAGAAGAATCAGTGGAATTATGGCGGAACGCCTTTCAGTAATGATGTGGCCCTCCGTTGGCAAAGCATGACGATGAAACGTTATGAGGTGGATATGAAGGAAACATTCGTCTGGAACCGCCTGGACAGCCGTCTGCTTCGTGGTGGTCCCGACATGCGGCTGAACCCTTATTTTCAGACTTCGGTCAAAGTGAATACGGACAAAGCCCAGCGGATGATGTTCATGCTGAAATATGAAGGAAATCACAACCTGGACGGCTATAATCGTTTTAATACACTGATGCCGAGCCTTACTTTCCGTTTAGGCAACCATGTCTATTTGTCGGGACAGGTGGATTATGCCTGGAATACGGACGATATGCAGTATGTCGGTACATTGAAATCGTCGGCTGCTTCATCTGACCGGCATAATTCTTCACCGGTCTATCTGATGGGGCATATGGATCAGAAGACATACGGGGTAACGATGCGTTTACAGGTGAACGTGACACCGGATATATCTATTCAGTTCTACGGTTCGCCGTTTACTTCGACAGCGAAGTTCAGTGATTTTAAAGAGGCTGCCGATACGAAGTCTTCTACTTATGACAAACGTTTCCATGTCTTTTCAGGAGATGAACTTAGTTTTGCTGACGGAACCTATCATATAAAGAGAGAAGGTCGTGAGGCTTCCTTTAAAAATCCCGATTTCAGCTTTAACGAATTCCGTTCCAACCTGGTGGCGCGCTGGGAATACTTGCCGGGTTCTACCTTGTATTTTGTCTGGGAACACCGCATGTCCAATCAGGAGAGCCGTAGGATAGGAGGCTGGGGGAATAACCTGGATCGTATGTTCGGACTTCCGGCTACCAATACATTTATGCTGAAGATGAATTACTGGTTCAATTTATAACCCGATTTTTTCAGCTATACAGATTAAATAGTATCTTTACAAAAACAAAATAAAATAGAGCATCATGGAAGAAGCACCAAGAAGACTTTATCGTTCGAATAACGGAATGATTGCCGGAGTATGCGGTGGCATAGCCGATTACTTTGGCTGGGATCCGACACTGGTACGTGTCGGTTATATCCTGTTGAGTATATTTACTGTGTTTTCCGGGGTAATCGCTTATCTGATACTTTGGATAGTTATACCTAAAAAAGGACTATACGAATAATGAATTTCGAGTTATCTTCACCATTCAGCCCGACGGGGGATCAGCCGGAAGCAATAGCGGCTCTTTCGGAAGGCATTCAGAGTGGTGTGCCTTTCCAGACACTGCTTGGAGTGACAGGTTCGGGAAAGACATTTACTATTGCCAATGTGATCAAGGAGGTGCAGAAACCGACTCTGATCCTAAGTCATAACAAAACACTTGCCGCGCAGCTATATAGCGAGTTCAAAGCCTTTTTTCCGAATAATGCCGTAGAGTATTTCGTTTCCTATTACGATTATTACCAACCGGAGGCCTACCTGCCTTCTACGGATACCTATATCGAAAAGGATTTGCAGATCAACGAAGAGATAGACAAACTGCGTCTCCGTACCACCGCTTCTTTGTTGTCGGGACGGAAAGATGTGATCGTGGTCTCTTCTGTCTCCTGCCTGTACGGTATGGCGGACCCGACAGCATTTGCCGAGAAGGTGACGCATCTGGAAAAGGGGATGCAGATCGACCGCGACAAACTGTTGCGCCGGTTTGTGGACGCTTTATATGTGAACAACAAACTGGAGTTTAACAGCGGTTGTTTTCGTGTGAACGGCGATACGGTCGATATTTTCCCCGCCATCGAATCGTTTGACGGTGTGGCTTATCGCATCGAGTTTTGGGGAGATGAGATTGACCGTTTGTCTTCTTTCGACCCGAAGACAGGGCAGGAGATAGATGAACAGGATGAACTGAATATCTATCCGACCAATCTGTTTGTTACTACACAGGAGCGCATCAATGCGGCGATCGGGCAGATCGATGTCGACCTCGGTACGCAGGTGAATTTCCTGAAAGAGATCGGCAAGCACTATGAAGCGAAGCGCTTGTACGAACGTGTCACTTTCGACCTGGAGATGATCCGCGAACTGGGGCATTGTTCGGGTATCGAGAATTACTCCCGCTATTTCGACGGACGTATGGCTGGTGAGCGCCCTTATTGCCTGCTCGATTATTTCCCGAAAGACTTTCTGTTGGTGGTCGATGAAAGCCATGTGACGATACCTCAGATACGTGCTATGTACGGAGGTGATTATTCCCGAAAGAAGAATTTGGTGGAATATGGTTTCCGCTTGCCGGCGGCGATGGATAACCGTCCGCTTATGTTCGATGAGTTCGAATCGCTGACTCCGCTGGCCATTTATGTCAGTGCGACACCGGCTGATTATGAGTTGGAGAAGAGTGAGGGAATTGTTGTCGACCAGGTGATCCGTCCGACCGGATTGCTCGATCCGGTCATTGAGGTTCGTCCGACATTGAATCAGATCGACGACCTGATGGAAGAGATCACGCAGCGTTCAGCCAAAGATGAACGCGTTTTGGTAACGACCCTGACCAAACGCATGGCGGAAGAACTGACCGCTTATCTGACCCGGATGGGAATACGTTGTAATTATATCCATAGCGATGTAGACACCCTGGAGCGTATCCAGATCATGGACGATCTGCGGAAGGGGTTGTTCGATGTGCTGATCGGGGTGAACTTGCTTCGTGAAGGGCTGGATTTGCCGGAAGTCTCTTTGGTCGCTATCCTGGATGCGGATAAGGAAGGTTTCCTTCGTTCCCACCGGTCCCTGACACAGACAGCCGGACGTGCCGCCCGTAATGTGAACGGAAAAGTAATCTTTTATGCAGATAAGATAACAGCCAGTATGCAACTGACCATGGATGAGACGACCCGTCGCAGGGAGAAACAGCTTGCCTACAATGAAAAGCATGGCATTACCCCGAGACAGGTTATCAAGACCTCTGTTTCTTTGTTGGGTGAAAAGCAACCGGCAACAGCCGAACCTTATGCGTATGTCGAACCGGAACCAAACCTGGTTGCCGATCCGGTGGTGAAGTATATGACTCGTCCGCAGCTTGAAAAAGCGATCGACCGTACGAAGAAGCAAATGACGGAAGCTGCTAAGAAACTCGACTTTATCGAAGCGGCCCAGTTTAGGGACGAATTGATTAAGTTGGAGGAGTTACTGAAAACAAAGGTATAAAGAAACTTGTATTATCTGCTTATAGTACAGGAATGTCATGACGATGACAGACTAGTGCCATGCTTGTGGCAGAGCTTTGCCACGGTTATGGCAGAACTCTGCCACAGGCATGGCAAGACTCTGCCAATAGGATGGCAGTCCCGTTAGCATGGCATGAATCCTCTCCTTATTAACCGGTTTGAACCGGAAAGGATAGGGAAGACAAACGATTTAAAACAAAAAAACGATGAACAATAGGAAGAGCTTTTGGATCCTGCTTTTTACCTGTCTGGTTTTTTTCCAGGGACAGGCTGCAGATAAACTATACTATACTGATGCCGACCGTGCCATCTTTGACCGTTATCTTTCCGAAATGATTCCGAAGAAGTCGTTGCCAACCGGAGAACTGATGGTTCAAACTGCCCGCTTCTTTCTGAATGCGCCTTATGTGGCAGCCACTTTGGAGAAAGAGCCTGAAGGCTTGGTGATCAATCTTCGGGAAATGGATTGTATGACATTGGTCGAGAACGTCGTTGCTTTAACGAGAACGATGCAGTCTGCCACCCCCTCTTTTGACGAGTTTTGTAAGAACCTGCAAACAATTCGTTATCGTAACGGGGAAATCCATGATTATACCGACCGTCTGCATTATACGACCGACTGGATTTTTGAGAACCAGCGAAAAGGAATCGTAAAAGACGTTACCCACGAAATAGGAGGGATCTCCCTGCCGGTCGATGTATCTTTTATGTCTGCGCATCCGGACAGCTACAAACCTTTGAAAGACCATCCGGAACGGGTCGCCCGGATCGCAGCCAAAGAAAAAGAGATCAACGCCCGTCCCTATTACTATATTCCTGAATCGGAGATCGACCAACTGGCGGAAGGAATAAAGGAGGGGGATATTGTCTGCTTCGTTACAACCATCAAAGGACTGGATATTTCTCATGTCGGTGTCGTTTGCCGGGTAGGGGATGAGCTGACCTTTATCCATGCTTCTACTACACAAAAGAAAGTGATAGTCAACGAAGCTCCTTTACAGGAATACGTAGAAAGTATCAAGCGGAATAGCGGTATAATGATCGTCCGCCCGCAAATGCATCATTGAAATAACTCGAAGGCGAACTTGATGCCGATGTTCTGATATTTCCATCTGTCGAATCCGGCAAAGGCGGCTATATTGAAAATATGGTTACCGAAACCATATCCTACTTCTGTATAACTCGGCAGAACCGGAGTCCATAGCTGGCTGAAGTAAAACCGCTCGGACAAAATATACTTGGATGTTTTTTTCTTGAAAAGCTGTGACAGGATGAAGGGACTTTCATACATGATATGTCCCTGCACATATTTGTCGGACGCATTGTACCAGAAACTTTTTAGCTGATTGAACACTCCGCCAAATTCATCTCCCCATGATTCCGGGAACTGACGTCGTGAAAAATAACGGAAATCGGCAAAGTAGATAGACTTGGGATTCAGATACACACCTCCGCTGAGATGATAATTGAGTTTCCTGGACAAACCGAGCGCAATGCTTTGGTGAATATCCGCCTCGATCCGTCCGTAGTCACCGGAACTTTTGCCTACTCCCGGAATTGCCCGGGCAAATTCGACTGAAATAGTCGGATAATAAGAATACAGATACTCTTTACGATATCCGTCCATCCAGTAATATTGGCGCGGCGTATATGAAAAACCGATGACAGGAGTAAAATCATGATAGTTCTCATTGATGATCTCTTCGACTCCTTCTCCCGGATTCGATATCTCACTCTTTTTCTTTACCGGAATGCGGCGGTGGTAAGAAACTCCTCCCCACACCTGGAAGCCGTTGAACAGTTCTATATTATTACGTATTTCCGCATAATAGTGTTTGAAGTATTCCAGATTCAAATCATCGAAATTGAACGTGGAGTCTTTCAGCTGTTCATTGATCTCTTTCATGATAGTCGAAGAATAACTTTGGTTCCCGTTACCGATCGAGAGACTCACTATTCCTTTTTTCTCCGGCAGGTACTCCCAGTCGCCTGACAGGGTGAAGAATATCTCCTTTCGCTTGAATACGAAACCGATATCCGGACGGAAACGGATCTGCCGGTCCTTGTCGAAAGTCTTGCTGATACGCAGGCGCTGGCGATATGTGATTCCGTTATGCCCCGAATATCCTAACTGGAAAGGGTTGAATATGCCCGAATATTTGAGACGGGTCGTCTTGTAGTCCATGCTGATCGTATTCGTGAACTTCTCCGTCAACTTCAGATATTTGGTGATATTCGTTGAATCTATTTTCTGTTCATTGTTGTCGTTGTCTACATGATATAGTGATTCTTCTTCCTTCGTTAAGGGAAGATCCCGCTCTTTGTTCCAGAAAGCGGTGTCTGTGATGATAGGGACTGTGTCTGAAGATAACTTATAATATCCGGTCAGGTCCAGCGATCTCTTTTGCTTCGTTTCATTGTCTTCTTCTACCCATTCCACTGCTTTATAGGTGAAAGAGGAATGGTAGCTGGTGGCAATGGCATTCCCCAAAACATGATAGCGCAAATACAGGCTGGCTTTATCCGGAAGGATAAAACGGCGGTAGTCGCGCCCGAACGTCATGATCAGGTTGAATTCGGCAAAGTCGAAGCGGCCGTTCACGTCTATCTTGTCGATGATCCAGGACTGGTCACGGATATACAGGTCACCGCAGATTAGTTTTTGGCTCCATAACTTCGGCATGAAACGTATTTTATAAATCTTTAGTCCGCTGCTGTCACTCACGCTTTCCAGGTCGAAAGTATAGAATTTAAATGCCTGGTTGGTCATGGGCGTGATGATCCCTTCATTATAAATAGTGGAAGAATATACATTCATGTTGAGGAAGCCCAGGGCTTCCTGCTGTTTCTTGTTGTTGGGAATGCTATTCCCGTTTACTGCCCGGAAGTTATGGAGGAAATTGTTGGGGGCATTGAATTTGGAATCGCTGATCATTTCGAAGATCATATCCTTGTTTTTCCGGTCTACGGGGAAAATATGATGGGCAAAACGCATCAGAAAGTTTTGCTTGAGTATTTCCGTCCGTCCCTTTATATATATTTCCGCTTCGTACCGGGAAAGGACATGCTGGTATTTTTCAGCGTTTTTAATGACCTCTTCCATAATGGAATCGGCTTTTATCGACGATTCTTTTTTCTCCTTCAAGTCGGGCAATACCTTATTCCTATAATTGCTTTCAACTTTGGCGAGAGCATCTATAGTCAGTAAAATCAGAGTAAATATCAAAACGTATCTTTTCAACAAATTATCACCCCTTTTGATGCAAACGTAACGAATAAAATTGAAATGAGTAGCAAAAGAAAGTAAAATGTATCCGGTAACACAATTTATAGTATCAAATATTTTACTATTTCAAAAGAAAAGTTGTACATTTGTGCTTCATAAGTATGTTATAAAACAGTCGTGGTTAAGCAACAAAAAGAAGAGGTCGATCTGTCGGCCAGTTTAGCAGAAGTATGGAGAGTTCTGACCGAAAAGGAACGGGACATTCTCCGTAATAATTCGACGATCCAGCATTTCAAACGTAACGAGTTGATCTATTGCGAGGGCGACGAACCAAGGGACATGATGTGCTTACTGAAAGGCAAAGTGAAAATCTTTAAGGAAGGTGTCGGCGGTCGTAGCCAGATCATCCGGATGATCAAGCCTGTACAGTATTTTGGTTATCGTGCTAACTTTGCTCAGGAAAACTATCTGACGAATGCATCTGCATTTGAGGCATCTGTTGTTTGTCTGATACCAATGACGGTTGTTACTGAGCTGTTGATGGGTAACCCGAACTTGGCCATGTTCTTTATTCGCCAGTTATCGTTTGACCTGGGGGTTGCGGACGAACGTACCGTTAACCTGACGCAGAAGCATATCCGGGGGCGTCTGGCAGAATCTTTGTTATTCCTGAAAGATAGTTATGGATTGGAAGAGGACGGGGCTACTTTGAGTATTTACCTGTCGCGTGAAGATTTGGCAAATTTGTCGAATATGACCACTTCCAATGCGATCCGTACTTTATCTACTTTTGTGGCTGAGCGTATCATCGCTATCGACGGTCGGAAGATCAAGCTGATAGATGAGGATAAGCTGAGGAAGATCAGTAAAATGGGATAATAGAATAATTGAAAATTGAAAATGGATAATTGAAAATGAAGAGATTGTAGTCTCTGTTTTTCAATTATCCATTTTTATTTTCTATTAATTTTCAATTTTCAACTCTCGATTTTCAATTATCTAACCGCTTCCCGGATACGTACTAACCGGGTTAACAGACCTTCCAGCAAGTCTAACTGTAACATGTTCGCTCCGTCGGATTTTGCTTTAGCAGGCTCCGGGTGAGTTTCGATGAATAGTCCGTCGGTTCCTACGGCAATGGCTGCTTTCGCTATTGTCTCGATCAGGGCGGGCAGACCTCCTGTGACACCCGATGTCTGGTTGGGTTGTTGTAAGGAATGGGTGACATCCATGATGACCGGATAACCGAATTCCTGCATCTGAGGGATTCCGCGATAGTCGACAACCAGGTCTGTGTAGCCGAATGTTGTGCCTCGTTCGGTGATCATAACGTTGTCATTTCCTGCATCGGCCACTTTCTGTACGGCAAACTGCATGGCTCCCGGAGAAAGGAACTGGCCTTTTTTGATATTGACAATCTTTCCGGTCTTCGCTGCGGCAACCAACAGGTCGGTCTGACGGCAGAGGAAAGCCGGGATCTGAAGGACATCGACATATTCGGCAGCCATGGCTGCTTCGTGTGTTTCATGGATATCCGTAACGGTCGGAACGTTGAAAGTTTCGCTGACCTTGCGTAAGATCTTCAAGGCTTTCTCATCGCCGATCCCGGTAAATGAGTCCAGGCGGGAGCGGTTAGCCTTGCGGTATGAACCTTTAAAGATGTAAGGGATATTCAGCTTTTCGGTGATGCCCACAACCTTTTCTGCAATGCGCAGAGCCATATCTTCCCCTTCGATCACACACGGACCGGCCATCAGGAAGAAGTTGTCTTTATTCTTAAAATCGTTAACTGTTATCATAATTGTTATGTTGTTTTAATAACTCCAATGTCCTTTCGATTTTCTCTTCTGTCGGCAGGGTCGCATCGATCCAATGGATGGTGCATCCCCGGCGTTCCATTCCCCGGAACCAGGTCATTTGCCGTTTGGCAAACTGATGAATAGCTATCTCTAACTGAGAAACCATTTCTTCGTAAGAAAGTTCACCTATAATATATAATGTAAGGTATTTATATTCCAGACCGTAATAAATAAGGTCTTCCGGCTTGACACCCGAAGCAATGATACCTTTCACTTCATCCACCATGCCCTCGTCGAGGCGGGCACGCAGTCGCCTGGATATTTTCTCCCTCCGCAGCTCCCTGTCGATATCTATGCCGATGATCAGACTGTCTATCGGATCATACTCGTTCGCATCCGGAGCCTGTGTTTTGTAATATTCTTCAATCTCGATGGCACGGATCGCCCTCTGTGCCGAATCGACATCCGTCTTGTTGTGCAACACCTTGTAAGTCGCCAGAATCTCTTCCAGTTCAGCCAGCGATTTATTCTTCAACGATTCCCTTAACTCCGGATTCTGCGGAACATCCAGCAGTTTGTATCCTTTCAATACCGCTTCGATATACATCCCTGTTCCTCCGCAAAGGATCGGCAGTTTCCCTTTTTCCTGTATCGCCTGATAAGCGCGGAAAAAATCATGCTGATATTCGAATACATTATATTTATATCCCGGATCACAGATGTCGATTAAGTGATAGGGGATTAGTTTGCCGTTTACGGTATAATCAGCCAGGTCTTTACCCGTTCCGATATCCATGCCGCGATAAATCTGACGGGAATCGGCGCTGATAATCTCCGTATCCAGTCGGTCGGCCAATGCTGCTGCAAAAGGTGTTTTGCCGGAAGCCGTCGGTCCAAGTATCGTTATAAGTTGATATGTTGTTCTCATGGGAACAAAGATACAAAAAAAGCCGTCCCCTTTGCAGAGGACGGCTTCCATATACTGATTTGTATTTGATTACTTACCAGCGATAACGCGAGCCATTTCACAAACTTTGTTTGAATAACCCCATTCGTTGTCATACCAAGAAACGATCTTAGCGAAGTTGTCATCCAAAGAGATACCAGCTTTAGCGTCGAAGATAGAAGTGTTAGAGCAGCCACGGAAGTCAGTTGAAACAACTGCATCTTCTGTGTAACCCAGTACACCTTTCAATTCGCCTTCAGAAGCTTCCTTCATAGCAGCCTTGATGTCGTCCATTGTAGCAGCCTTTTCCAGAACTACTGTCAGGTCAACAACAGAAACGTCAGAAGTCGGAACGCGGAAAGCCATACCAGTCAGTTTACCGTTCAATACCGGCAGAACTTTACCTACAGCCTTAGCAGCACCTGTAGAAGAAGGGATGATATTTTCAAGGATACCACGGCCACCTCTCCAGTCTTTCTTAGAAGGACCGTCTACTGTTTTCTGAGTAGCAGTAGCAGCGTGAACTGTAGTCATCAAACCTTTAACGATACCGAACTTGTCGTTCAATACTTTAGCGATAGGAGCCAAGCAGTTAGTAGTACAAGAAGCGTTAGAGATGATGTCCTGACCTGCGTAAGTTGTGTGGTTAACACCATAAACGAACATAGGAGTAGCATCCTTAGAAGGAGCAGACATGATAACTTTCTTAGCACCAGCCTGGATATGTTTGCGAGCTGTTTCGTCAGTCAGGAAGAAACCTGTTGATTCAACAACAACTTCAGCACCAACTTCGTCCCATTTCAGGTTAGCAGGATCCATTTCTGCAGTCAAACGGATTTTGTTACCGTTTACTACCAGGTTGTTACCTTCTACAGCAACTGTACCATCGAAACGACCGTGTACTGAGTCATATTTCAGCATGTATGCCAAGTAATCAGCATCCAACAAGTCGTTGATACCTACGATCTGAATATCATTGCCGAAGTTCTTAACTGCAGCGCGGAACACCATACGTCCGATACGGCCGAAACCGTTAATACCTACTTTAATCATTGTAATAAAACTTTTATGGGTTTATTAAAAATATTACATAAAATCCAATTAACAGCCACAAGGAGTTGCACATGAAGCCAATATCGTCAGCATTGCGGTGAATGCCATAAAGAGAATCAAATTATGTTTCATTTTTATCCTTGTTTTTAACGACTGCAAATTTAGTCCTATTTTTTTATTCTTCCTTTATAAAAAGGAGAAAAATATGTCCTCTAACATAAATTAAATGTTAGGAGTTATTTCTTTTTCTTAAACAGAAGATTCGTGAACCAGCTTTGGGCCTTTCGGATTCCCCATGTCAGCAAAAAGGGTCTGACAACATCCCAGGCAACCGGGAGCAGTCCTTGTGCTATGCTCAGATAATCGGCGAAACCGATCGGGGTTGCCGGCTGGTCGTTTGTGGCGGCAATAGCGTCGGACGATTCTGTTTTTTTCGATTTAGTGTTTGGAAAGAGTAAGCCGGTAAAGCCGGAAATCAACAGACTGCCTGCATTTTCCTGGATATACAAAAAATCGTCATTCAGTTTTTGTTCCTGTACGACACATTGCCTCCGGATCTGTTCTTTGTCAAAAATCAGCTTCTCCAGCGGTGTCAGCGGCTTGTTTTGTCTCTGTTGTTGCATCGTCTTTTTCGTCGTTACCGTTTAATGCTGCAATCACAACGTTGAGAACGGTGTTGCAGATTCTTTGTTTGTTCATTATAATGAGTCCGATCAGGAGAAGATACAGCACTGCTACGAAAGCAAACCCGGTTCCCATCGAACCGAAAACGTCTCCCATGAAGAACCCTAGTGCCAGGAATATGAACAGGATGGCAAAGAAAGCCAGAAACAATAAGATTAAGCCATACGAAAGAACCGCGATCAACTGCCCGCTTCTCTCGTATGTGCTTAACTTTAAAAGTTCAAGCTTTAACTCTACGTAAGTTGAAACGTCTTCTTTCAGCTCACGAAAGATTTTTCCTGAATCTTTTTCCATAAATGATTATTCAGCTACGATTTCTTCTGTAGCCTTTACAACTTCAGTCTTACCTTCTTTGTACTTGGCGAGAGCGGAATTAAAGCCTTCTTTTACTTTTCCAACTACACCGTTCAATTCTTCCAGTAACTGTTCTCTCTTATCGGTAGCTGCCAGATATCCGACTGCTGCACCTACTGCAGCTCCAACTACCAAACCTAGTAATAATTTAGAATCTACATTTTTCATAACTCTTACATTTAAATGTGTCTACTAAAGTAACGCTTTTCTTTGGATGATAGTTTACTTCAGCATTAACTTTTAATGTTAAATAAAGTTACTGTTTCTGCGTTTTGACTGCCACCCAGTTGTTTTTTTCTGTATGGGAGATGAGATTCAATCCGTTTCGTTTGCATTCGTCTTCGATGGCGGGAATGTCCTGTGTGTAGAACCCGCTCATAAAAAGTAGTGCTCCAGGCTTCATACAGCTGGTATAGTGTTGTATATCGTTCAAAAGTATATTGCGGTTTATGTTGGCAAAGACGATATCGAATGTTCCGAAAGCCGGGATTTGTTCGGCTCCGCCCAATGCGACCTGTATGTTTTCGGTATTGTTCAGGCGGACATTCTCCAGCGCATTGTTGTAAGCCCATTCGTCGATATCGATACCGACCACCTTGCCGGCTTTTTTCATTTTGGCAAGGATGGCGAGAACAGCCGTTCCGCAACCCATATCGAGCAGGTCTTTACCTTCGAGGTCCAGCTTCAGCATTTCACTGATCATCAGGAAAGTCGTCTCGTGGTTACCTGTCCCGAAAGCCATTTTGGGGTCTATTATAATATTATATGTATAGCCTGGTTCCGGTTCGTGGAAAGAGGCGCGGATGATGCATTCGTTGCCGATGCGGATGGGCTTGAAGTAATTCTTTTCCCATTCCTCGTTCCAGTCCTTGCTTTCGATAAGTTGTTCGGTGTAACGGATCGTCACGTTTTCCAGAGGGAACTCTTTCAGTTTGTCGTCCAATGCCTTTACATTATATAATTGATCGGAGATATAAGCCTGCAGGCCGTCTTCGTTTTCAGTGAAACTTTCAAAACCGATCTCTCCCAGTTCGGATGCCAGCACATCGCTGATGACCGTCGTTTCGATAGGCGATTCGTATGTAAATCTCAGTTCGTAATAGTTCATATTTCTATTCTTTAATCATTTGCGGGGACAAAGGTATCGAATATATTTAAATCGTTGGTTGTTCGCCGGATCAATTCTGTTATAAGAGCAGGTTTGGAACCTACTCCTACGAGGTTGGTTATATTGTTTCTCCAAAAACTCGTTTAAAACGAACCCGCATTTCGTTTAAAACGAGTTTTTTTTCGTTTAAAACGGATTTTAAGCTCGTTTAAAACAAGTTTTCGCTCGTTTAAAACGAGATTTGGGTTCCCTGATTGACCTGTATGTATTATATTGTTGATAATTATCGAATTAGCTTCGATTTGATATAAAAAATAGAGCTACCCCGTTTCCGTGCTTAATATTACAAAAATACACAAAAACGTGAGAATAGGGCGATCGGTCTTCGTGAAAACTCCACTGTAAGAAAAATAATTGCCAGTATCAATAAGTATATTTTTCTGTAATTTTTGTATTTATATTTTTTGATACGTATCTTTGCCATACATACTGAAAAAACGTAGAAGCGTTAAATATTATCCTATATTTGAAATCTGGACAATTTCATCACACTGGATAATATCCAAGATGCTCCTACGCCTATGTTGTTATATACTTACCTCAAGAAGGAATCTATATACAATCATAAGCGTGGGGCTATTGTATATTATAGTGTGATGGGCCGTCCAGAGCCTCAAATGTAATAATATCAATAGCTCCTACGCTTTCTCTCTAAATTATACACTTATGTTTGATGTTTCTTTGTTAGACCAGATAAAAGAAGGAAACCGGGAAGCTTTTAATAGTCTTTTTCGTTATTATTATCCCCGTGTTATGGCGTATACTGCTGCTATGGTGGAACAAGAGGTTGCTGAAGATATCGTTCAGGATGTTTTTTTATATGTATGGGAAAATCGCAGGAAGTTATATGCGGGAGAGGGTTTTCATTCCTACTTATTTCAATCGGCTTATACGCGTTGTCTGGATCATCTAAAGAAACAACAATCGGTAGGAAAATACAGTCTACATGTAGAAGAGGCTTATTTGAAGGAGTATAACGAATTATTTAAGGTAGAATCTTCTGTTATGGAAGATTTATATTCGAAAGATTTTTATAAACGGTTGTATGATTTGTTAGATCAACTGCCTGCTCAGCGACGTAAAGTCTTTATTCTGACTTATATAAATGGAATGAAAACAAAAGATGTTGCTACACAAACTCAAATACCACAAAGAACAGTGGAAAGTCACATTTATCTGACTCTTAAATATTTGAAGGGAAAGATGTCTAAAAAAGACTTTTACCTGTTGTATATTTTACTACTTACAGAAGGAATGATTCTGAAAAATATTTCCTGATTATCTCCGTAGTTTTTCCCGTTCGTTCGTTTCGCTTATAAAAAGAGAAATTGACGAATGACATTTGATTACGGACTTTTGGCAAAATATTTAGCAGGTGATATCTCTTCCGATGAAATGGAAGAGGTGATCGATTGGAGCAATTTGTCTTCTGAAAATAAAAAGATATTTTCGGAAGTGATGCGCTTGCATGTTTCATGGGATACAATCCGTTATAAAGATACAGCCTTTGTCGATCAGGCTTTGATGGAAGTTAACAAAAAGATTGATGGTTTAAGTCGTAAACGGCTTCTGCATAAGGTTATGCAATATGCAGCAGTACTTTTGTTTTTGTTTTTCTCCTCTTATGGAGGTTATAAATATTTCAAGTCTGAGACACCTATAAGCATCGTCGTTAAGCCGGGTATTGACATCAAAAAAGTTGTACTTGCTGATGGAACATCTGTTTGGCTGAAAGGCGGATCAACGTTGAAATATCCGAAATCCTTTTCAAACGAAAGTCGTCAAGTTTCTTTGCAGGGAGAAGCTTTCTTTGAAGTGACGAAGAATATGAAAACCCAGGCGTTGTTTAATGTTTTTACCGATTATAATACGATTCAGGTAAGAGGAACTTCATTTGATGTCAAGGTGGATGAAAAAAATAAGACAGTTGAAACGATTCTAGTTAGTGGACGAATAGAAATGTTGGATATGGAACGGAATAAAGTGATGGATGTCTCTCCGGGTGAAAAAGTAACGTATAGTTACAATGAAAATGAATATACGACAGAGGCGGTAGATATAAATATCCAGACGGCTTGGAGGTTAAGGCAGTTTGTTTTTGAGAATACGACTCTGCGCGAAATCGTAAATAAGTTATCCGTAAAATTTAATGTAAACATTAATATCGAATCTTCAGCTCTTGCACAACGTAAATTTCGCTGTGTGATCAATGAAGACGAGGAGCTGGTCGATATTCTGAATCTGTTGGAATATCTGGCTCCGATCCGTTATAAGGTGGAAGGTAAGGAAGTTTTTATATATGAACGAACTAAATAAAAGAATGCCTATGATAAAATAATTGGGAGTGAAAAAAAGACTATACAATGCAATTTTTTAACTGAGAAAAAAATACTAACATTATCAAATCACGTGTATGATTAAAAAAGTTTCTATTGCTACATTAGCAATGTTTTTGGCTGCATCGTCCATGACGGCAACAAACGATGCTGAATCTTTGTATGTGAATTTGGCATTGACGCTTAATCGGACTACGGTCGGTGCTGTTATACAAAGTATTAGTAAACAAACTGGATATGAGTTTTCTTATGATGAAAGTTTATTAGGGAGGAAGATCTCTAAAGTTTCTGTCAACATGGAAAATACACATATCGAGAATGTGTTGAAAGAGGTTTTCAGGAATACAGGTATTTCATATAAGATTGTCAACAATCGTGTTTTTCTGAAGGATGAAACGAGAAAATCGGCTCAGCCTGTTGGGGCTGTTGGGGGTGAAGTTTCTCAACAGAAAAAATCAGTAACAGGTGTTGTTATCGACAATACAGGTTTGCCCGTTATTGGTGCAAATATTGTGGTGAAAGGTAGCACAGATATAGGAACGATAACAGATATAGATGGGAATTTTCAGTTGGATAATGTCCCCGATGGAGCTACTTTGTTGGTTACTTATATCGGTTATATTGAACAATCGGTTTTGATAACAAATGATAAAAAGGCCTATCAGATCACATTACATGAAGATACACAAAAGCTGGACGAAGTGGTGGTGGTAGGATATGGTGTACAAAAGAAGGTGAATATGACCGGTTCAATCTCCAATGTGAAGGCTGATGAATTGTCGGTTATTCCGAATACCAACTTATCCAACTCCCTGGCTGGACGTGCTCCAGGAGCTACGATCAGAGGTAACTCAGGGTTGATGGGAGCTTCTTCTGAAATCCGCCTGCGTGGTGGTTTTGGCGATCCTTTGTTTGTTATCGATGGAGTGATCCGCGATAAAGAGGCATTTGATAATTTGGAACCCTACGAAATTGACCAGTTGAGTTTTCTGAAAGATGCCGCTTCGGCTTCTATTTACGGATCGGCTGCCGGTAACGGGGTTGTGCTGGTAACCACGAAAGGTGGTACAAAGAACTCGAAGCCGGTGTTCAACTATCAAGGATCTTACGCATTTAGTAAATCGACTCAGGAGTTGTTTGCCGACCGATGGACAGCGATTGATGACTTGAACTATCAGAATGCCGTAGCCCGTTTCCAGGGAACGAAAGAACCTAATGGCGAAGCTGAATATGCGTATTTCCGCGACAACAACATCAATTATAATGTAAACGATTATATTTGGCAGAATCCTTGGAATACGAAACATTCTTTGAGTGTAACAGGAGGTAGCGAAAAGGTACAATATTATGTGATGGGATCTTTCCTGGCAGAAGAAGGTTCTTATGTCTCTTTGGAAAACAAGAAGTTCTCTTTGCGTTCGAACTTGACCGTCGAGTTGAGTAAATATATCAAAATGAATGTAAACCTGGATGCAAATCAGTCTAACGACAGACGTTTCTATTGGCCGTTCTCTGATGATGATGACCAGGCTGTATATGATTTGTATCGTTGTACATTCAATGCGATGAAGACGACCCCGTTTTATTCTAACTTGGATGGAACTCCTTCTGCTACTATTACAGATTATCCTATTTATCAGGATTATGGATCATGGCAGGGATGGAACCCGGTAGATCAAGTAGTGGGCAATCGTTATTTGAAAACGCGTCGTCGTAATATGAATGGCATTGTTTCGTTTGATTTTAATCTTGATTTTATCACGAAAGGTTTGAGTACGAAAATCATGGGTAGCTATATTGGTCACGATTATTCTCGTAAAAGATTTATGACTTTCCAGAAGAACTATAAGTTTCAGCAGGCTGATCCTGAAGGAAACCGCTTTTTACCGGCTCCGCTGAACCTGAATGAATATAATACATTCAACTTTTCTCAGAATTATGAGAATTTGGATTATCGTATGAAGCAGTTGTGGACAGAACAGTTTAACTGGTTTGTAAACTATGCAAATACATTTGGAAAACATGACGTAGGCGGTATGATTGTATTTGAACAAGCTGCCAATGGAGGAGAATGGACACAGGCTAAAGCCGAACAGCCGTTGAGTAATCTTGATCAGATGTTCAATTATTCACAAGATGCCGAACGTTGTTTTGGAGATGCTGAAGAATATACGGGAGGACGTCTGTCATGGATTGGTCGTTTCAATTATACGTTCGACCAGAAGTATATAGCAGAATTCTCTTTCCGTTATGATGGAAATACGCTGTTCCCGGATGGACATCGTTGGGGATTCTTCCCGTCTGTATCTGCTGCATGGAGAATCAGCCAGGAACCGTTTATGGAAAAAGCTTCCAGCTGGTTGAGCAATTTGAAGTTGCGTGCCTCTTATGGTACAACAGGTAATGACTTGGATTTGAGTAAAGATCCGATTGATAAGATTACTGCTTTTTCTTATTTACAAAAGTATAATACGGGTGAAGCCTATATCTTTGGCAGCAATTTGGGTAGTACGATTACACCGGGTGCTACGCCTAACCCGACATTGACTTGGGCTACTTCTACGACTTATAATGGTGGTATTGACTTTGGTTTCTTCAATAACCGTTTATCAGGTACTTTTGATGCTTTCTATCGTAAAGAGGTAGATATTCTGGGACCACGTACGGTGACCATCCCGAGCACTTATGGACAGACATTGGCTCCTGAGAATTATGCAGAACGTTCATGGAGAGGTGGCGAGTTGGCTCTTACCTGGATGGATAAGGCTGCTAATGGATCCATTGATTATTCTGCGTATGTCAATTTAGGTTTTGCACGTGATAGATGGGATGTGTTGGATGTGGCTGCTACTTATAAAGAGGGTGGAGCTCTCTATGCGTTGTCTCCTGTAGGAAAGCCTGAGGGTATTTTGACAGGTCTGATTGCAGATCATTTGTTGACAGACCAGGCTGAGGTAGATGCGCTGAAAGCACAGGGATTTAAGCAATATGGACGTGATCCGTATTTGGGTGGTATTTTGTATAAAGATACACGTGGCGACGGTTATTCAGAAGGTCCGGATGGACGTATTGATTCGAATGACGCATATAATTTGTTGAGTGAAAATAGCACTCCGCGTATCAATTATGGCTTTGGTGGAAGCATTAAGTGGAAGGGTATCACCGTGGATGTTCATTTCCAAGGTGTAGGTAAATATGATCGCTTTGTTGGTGGTGTAGATGGTGGTTTTAACCAGCATGGTGGTGCTGTTCGTCCTTATTTCCCGATCTGGACAAGCGACAAAGTATATGATCCAGAATATAATCCGGATGGTGTTTATCCGCGTATCACAGGTTCAAACTGGTATGAATCGGGAACAGGAAATACGAGCTACTGGCTGCGTAACGGAGCTTATCTTCGTTTGAAGAATCTGAATATCGGTTATGATTTGCCAAAAGCAATTCTTCGTCCGCTGGGTATTTCTCATGCACAAGTATTTGCTAATGCGACCAACCTGTTCTGTCTTTCAGCAGTAACAGAGTTCTTGGATCCTGAACAAGAATATTATGATTCATATCCATTGATGAAAACATTCTCTTTTGGTCTTAATTTCTCATTCTAAATTTTAAATCTGAAAGAATTATGAAAATGAATAAAATAAAATATACAATTATAGGTGCTGCTTTCGTTTTAGGTGGAATAACGACCAGTTGTAATACACTGGATATCGATAACCTAGACAGCTATGACGAATCTATGGTATGGCACGATGTCAATCTGGCCACAGCTTATGTAAACAATCTTTATTCAGAATGCTTTACTAATTGGAGTTCGGCTGCGGATAATAATTCAGAGCAGGTGACAGGTATGCCTTGGTATTTAGGTACTATAACTGAGACCGGAAGTGCTTATAAGAAATGGGATTATACAAAGGTCCGTCATATCAATGAAGCCATCAAGCGCTTGGAGGAAGGTTTACTGGATAGCAAAACAGCAGCTGGGCTGCTGGGCCAAGCCTATTTTATGCGTGCTTATACCTATTATTGGATGGTTCTGCATCATGGCGGTGTTCCTTATATTAAAGTTCCTCAGGATAAAGATCAGGATGATTTGTTTGTAAAGCGTAACTCTACACCGGAGTGTTTCCAGTTCATGATTGAGGATTTGGATCACGCTATTACGTTGCTGCCTGAAAAGATTGCTGGCAGTTCTGCTGATTACGGTCGTATTGATCAGTGTTTTGCTAAGGCATGGAAAGCAAAAACTTTATTGTTGAAAGCTTCTCCGCAGTTTAATCCTAGCAATCCTTATGGAAACGCTTATTGGGATGAAGCCTATATTGCCGCTAAAGAGGCGTACGATTTCTGTATAGCTAAAGGAATTGCTCTAACTCCTGAGTATGGAAATATATGGATAGAGGAGCAGGGACCAGAAGTTGTATTTCCTGTAGTAAACTCAAATCCGAATAAAATATCATCTTGGGAATATACGACTCGTCCGGCATCAGTTAGTCGCGATAAGTCTTATTATAACCCGACTTGGGAATTTGTAAAGGAATTTCCGATGATGGACGGTAAGCGCTACGATGATCCGACTGGTAAATATTATGTAGAGAATGAAGAGGCTTTTCTAAAATCTTTTTGGCAGAATAGAGATCCGCGTTTTAACAATGTGTGTTTATATAATGGTCGTGAATATCCGGTGGCTGGAAAATCTGCGGATTATAGACAATATAATGCACTGGGCGTAAGTAGTCCGGATGATCAGTATGGTGTGAATCCGGCCGCTCATACAAATGCTGTGAATAATGATATTTTCTCCGGTTTTTATATTTATAAAGGGGCAGATCTGACATTAACACAGGAAAAGGTAATGACGTATGATATAGATTATATTCTGATGCGTTTTGCTGAGGTCATGTTTATTTATGCTGAGGCTGCTAATGAAACTGGACATTCGGATGTGGCAGTAGAGATGCTGAAACAGATCCGTCAGCGTGCTGGTATCGAAGCTGGTAGCGATGGATTGTATGGTTTGAAGGTTAATAATCGTGAAGAAATCCGTCAGGCTATTCTGAATGAGCGTAACATTGAGTTGTGCTTTGAAGGTCATCGTTTTTGGGATTTGCGTCGTACGCGTAATATGATGCATCTGAATGGCTGGACAAAGCATGGTCTTGAGGCTATTGCGATTAATCCGGATGGAACAGATATGAGTTTGAATGAAGCGAGAGAAAAGATCAGCAAAAATGAACTGACTACGGGCGACTTCCGTTATGTAATTCATCAGGTTCCTTATACAGAATCGGCTGAAAGAGAGTTTGTGATTGAAGAATCTTTTTACTTTTTCCCGATTCAGAAAGTTAATTTGGATGAAAATCCAAATTTGGAACAGAATAATAACTGGGGTGGAATGTTTAATCCGACCATGGAATAATTAATCCTAATAATATTTAAGACGGAAAATACGAAAAGGATTTTCCGTCTTATCTTTGTACGGACTAAAATAAATTTCTACATTATGAAAGTAAAGCATTGTTTGGTGGCAGCAGCTTTGTTGTTTGCCCTTACAACGGCACACGCCGCTGATAAAATCACGATCGGTGTCATCCAGTATGACCTGACTGATATCGATAAAAGTTTCAAAGACTTGCATGAGCAGGGATTCGGTTCGTGCGAGATCAATTACCGGAAAAATACGCTGACGAAAGATTTTGCCGAAAAGGTGAAAGAAGCTTCGAAGAAGTATGATATCAAAGTGACAACCTTGGTCGGTGTACCGGGTAGCAAAAGTACGTGGAACTTCCGGAAAGGACCGGCAACGATCGGGCTGGTGCCTACCGAAGAACGGGCTGAAAAGATCAGAGTATACCATGAAATGATTGATTTCTGTGCAATGGCGGATATCCCGGCGATGCATTCCCATTTCGGGTTTATCCCGGAAGATCCCTCCTCTGAACAATATAAAGATTTTATCAAGGTCATGCAGGACCTGGCGAATTATGCGAAAGAACGCAATGTCCTGATCTATTTTGAAACAGGGCAGGAGACGCCGACCACCTTGATCCGTGCGATAAAGGATATAGGAACCGGGAATGTCTTCATTAATTGTGACCTGGCTAACCTGCTGATGTACGGAAAGTCTAACTCCCTGGATGCCGTGAAGCTGTTTGGTCCCCTTATCAAGGAGTTTCATGCCAAAGACGGGAAATATCCGGACCCCAACAACCCTTATGAACTGGGGGCGGAAGTGCCGATCCCGACCGGAGAGGTTAATTTCCCGGCAGTCATCGCCGAATTGAAGAAACAGGGTTTTCAGGGAGCGGTCACTATCGAATGCGAACTGAACGGTTCACAGCATGATTATGTCATAAAAACTCGTAAATATTTGCAAGAGTTATTGGATAAATAATATCTTTGTGAGACGTTAGAGGGACATTTTGCTTTCTAACGTCTTTTTTAATACGGAAAAAATTACAATTGCTAATCAATATTATACATTAATTTGTACTATGAGAACAAACAGAAGGGACTTCCTTAAAACCCTTGGAGGAATTGCGGCCTTTACGATTGTGCCGCGCCACGTGCTTGGGAATGGATTTATCGCTCCGAGCGACCAGTTGACGAAAGGTATTATCGGTACAGGCGGGATGGGACGCGGTCATGTGGACTATGCCGGAACACGCCTGGTGGCCGTTTGCGACGTCGACAAGAAGCATCTTGAACTGGGCAAACAACTGGTGAAAGATAAAATTGCCGCTTATCACGATTTCCGTGATCTGATACTCGATCCGAACGTAGATATCGTACACATCGCGACACCGCCGCACTGGCATGGCATCATGTCGGTCGAAGCCGCTAAAGCCGGAAAAGATATCTGGTGCGAAAAGCCGATGACACGTACCATCGGTGAAGGCAAGCGGGTGATGGAAGCGGTGAAACAGAACGGACGTATGTTCCGATTGAATACCTGGTTCCGTTTCGCCGATCCGTTCTACGGACTGGGCACGCCGGTGAAGCCGTTGAAGAAATTGGTTCAGAGCGGTCTGCTGGGCTGGCCGTTGAAGGTGACGATCAGCAAGCATACCGGTTTCGACTGGAAATTCTACTGGGTGGGCAAAGAATATCTCGAACCGCAGACGGTTCCTTCCGAACTGGATTATGACATGTGGTTAGGCCCGGCTCCTTATAAACCTTATAACGCGCACCGCGTTCACCAGACTTTCCGCGGATACTGGGACTATGACGGCGGCGGATTGGGTGACATGGGACAGCATTATATCGACCCTGTACAGTATTTCCTCGGAAAAGATAACACCAGCCCTGTGAAAGTGGAAGTGGATGCTCCGCAACAGCATCCGGATGCCGTAGGGACATGGCGCTCTATTACCTATACTTATGACGACGGTTGTCAGATCGTCCTTTGGGGTGGCGACTTCGGTGATCCGAACACGCCGTATATCTCCGGTCCGAACGGTAATGTATATAAGAATTTTGTATGTGATATCCCTGATTGGGAAAAGAAACTGGCAGATTTCCCGGAACCTGAACCACAGGTGACCGACTTTATCGAATGTGTAAAGACACGCCAGCCTTTTGCCTTGAATGAACGAAACGGATTCCGCTCGTCTACGATCGTGAATATGGGTGCGGTGGCACTGCGTCTGAACCGTACGCTGGAATTCGATCCTGTGAAACTGGAGTTTGTGAACGATGAGGCCGCCAACCGTCTGCTCGATCAGCCGATGCGTGCGCCCTGGAACATTTAGTTAATTGAAAATTGAGAATTGACAATTGAAAATTAAGGGAATTACATAAAAGAGAATAAAATGAGAAAAGCATATATATCGATTGCCAGCTTGCTATTATTCGGCAGCGTACTGATGGCTCAGTCTCCGGCAAACCGTACAGCTAAAACAACTGCGGCAGATGTACTGGCCCAGATGCCTGCTGAGAAACAGGCTGAATATAATAAACTGATCAATGACCTGAAAGGGACCGGCGAAGAGGGTGTCCTGATGTTGGTCAACATGATAAACGCTCCCGGAAAGGGAAGCAATGCGCAGGTGGATTACGCCTTGAGCGGCCTGACGCATTATGTGATGGCGAAAGGCGAAGAAAGTGCCCGCCTGGCAACTGCGAATGCCTATCTGAAAGCGCTCGACCTGGTGACTGAACGGGAAACAAAGGCGTTCATCATCCGCCAGCTTCAGATCATCGGACAGGATGAGTGTATCGATGCGCTGTCGGCTTATCTGGGCGATGAGAGCCTGAGCGGACCGGCTGCACGTGCGCTGGCTGCGAATGGCAGCGAGAATGCAGGCAAAGCGCTGAAAGCGGCTTTGATGCGTCGTATGGGTACTCCGAAGACACAAAAAGATATCATCGTGGCGATCGGTGAAGCACAGGTGGAAGGTGCGGAAGACCTTCTGAAGGCTTTGCTGGGTTCGGGGGATGAAAATATGCAGAAGGCTGTCCTTCACGCATTAAGCCGTGTGGGTAGCAAGGCTTCCATCAAGGAACTGGCTGATGCTGCGGCGGCTTCCGGATATACAATGACGAAGACGAATGCGAACGAAGCATATATCGCGTTGTTGAAGCGGGTGGCTGCACAGGGTGATGTGAAGGAAGTGGAAAAGGCTGCCAACGACCTGTTGAAGAAAGCGACCAAAGCCGGACAGACGCAGACTCGCGACGCTGCCCTGCAGATATTGTTATCGCTGAATAAGGAAAAAAGTACCAAATTACTGCTTTCTGCTTTGAAAGACGGTAACAAGGAATATCGTAATGCGGCTTTGAATTATGCATCTGATTTTGCTAATAAGGAAGTCTATATCGAAGTGATGAAGGCGATGCAGAAGGCAAAACCGGAGGTGAAGGTGGATGTCACCAACTGGATCGGCCGCGAAGCCAAATGTCCGTCTAAACACGATGTGGTTAAGAATCTCGAACTCCGTTTCGACCTGACGGCTATGCAGGTGCTGCTGGCTCAGCTGAAAGACGCGAATTTCGATGTGAAGCAGGCTACTGCCTGGACGCTGGTGAAGATCGGTGACAAGCAGGCAATCCCGGCATTGGCCGATTTGCTGACAAGCGATAATAAAGATATAATCCTGCTGGGACAGGATGCGCTGGCTGCTTTCGGCGGCGATATCGACCAGGCTGTGGCACGCGTGATTCCGTCTGCTACGGATGCAGGAAAGATTGCCGGTGCTGAGTTGCTGGCTATGCGTAAGGCGACGGCTAACCTGACGACGGTGCTCGAACTGATCAAGTCCGGCTCACCGGAAGTGAAGAAAGCGGCTTATACGGCTTTGAAGGATGTCGTTTCGGAAGGCGACCTGGTGAATCTCTGCGGAATGCTGGAGACTGCCGATGCGTCTGCCGTAGCTCCGCTCCAGCAGGCTGTGATCTCTGCCATCTCTTCCATGTCTCCCGCGAAACAGATGGAAACGATCAGCCGCCGTATGTTGCAGGCAGGCGACAGCAAGAAGCATTTGTATTATATCGTACTGGCTACGACCGGCGAGAAGGATGCACTGGCTACGATCGTGAAAGGATTGCATGAAGGCTCGGGGGCAACCAAAGAGGCGGCATTCGATGCTTTGCTGGCATGGAAAGGTATGGAGGCTGTGGATGAATTATTTGCAGTTTGCCAGTCTGCTTCTTCCGAACAACAGTTCGACCGGGCGTTGAAGCGTTATGTGCAGTTGGTTTCCAATCCTTCTTTTACTGCTGAAAATCGTTTGCTGAGTTTGCGTAAGATGATGGATATTGCCAAGACGGCTGAACAGAAAGTACTGATTCTGCGTCAGATCCAGCGGGCGGATACGTTCTTGTCTATGATGTATGCTTCTGAGTTTTTGGATGCGAAAGATGCGAAAGTTCGCTCGGCTGCCGTGTATGCCATTTGGAATATTGCACGCAATCATCCGGAATACAGAGGTGAAAATGTGAAAGCGATCCTGAACCGCATATTGCCTATGCTCGATGGAGAAGATGCCCGTTACGATATCGATGCATTGAAAAAGCATCTGGCTGAAATGCCGGATGAAGTGGGCTTCGTTTCTATCTTCAACGGCAAAGACCTGACAGGCTGGAAAGGCTTGGTAAAGAATCCGATTGCCCGCGCGAAGATGAAACCGGCCGAGTTGGCGAAAGAACAGGCAAAAGCTGACGAGGTTATGCGTAGCGGCTGGAGCGTTGAAAACGGAGTTCTTGTCTTTAATGGAAAAGGGGACAACCTGTGTACGGAAAAGCAATACGGTGACTTTGAAATGTATGTAGACTGGATGCTCGATCCGGCAGGTCCTGAAGCTGATGCAGGTATCTATCTGCGCGGAACGCCTCAGGTACAGATTTGGGATACTTCCCGTGTGAATGTGGGTGCCCAGGTTGGTTCCGGCGGTCTGTATAATAACCAGGTGAATCCGAGCAAGCCGTCTAAGGTGGCAGATAACAAGCTGGGCGAATGGAACAGCTTCTACATCAAGATGGTGGGCGACCGCGTAACGGTTATCCTGAACGGAGAAAAAGTGGTGGACGACGTGATCCTTGAAAACTATTGGGATCGCAAGCAACCGATCTTCCCGATCGAACAGATCGAATTGCAGGCACATGGCAGCAAGGTATATTACCGTGATATCTATGTGAAAGAGTTGGAACGCAAAGAACCGTTCAAACTGTCTGCAGAAGAACAGAAAGAAGGTTTCAAGGTGTTGTTCGACGGTACGAATATGCATCAGTGGACAGGTAACACGGTCGATTATACGATTGAAGACGGCTGCATCTCTATGATCCCGAGTAAAAGTTACGGTGGAAACCTGTATACGAAAGATGAATTCGGAAACTTCGTTTATCGCTTTGAGTTCCAGCTGACTCCGGGTGCAAACAACGGTGTGGGTATCCGTACTCCGATGGAAGGCGATGCTGCTTATGTAGGTATGGAAATTCAGATTTTGGATTGCGAACATCCTATTTATAAGGATATTACCAAATATCAGCACCACGGTTCCGTTTATGGCATTATCCCTACGAATGCCGATCACCACAAGGCCTTTAAGCCGGTGGGTGAATGGAATGAAGAAGAGATCGTTGCCAACGGTGATAATATCCGTGTAACTGTGAACGGCGTAGTGATCCTGGAAGGAAATATCCGCGACGCAGTTAAGAACGGCACACCTGACGGTAAGGAACATCCGGGCTTGTTCAATAAGAAGGGACATATCGGATTCCTGGGCCACGGCTCACCTGTGAAGTTCCGCAATATCCGTATCAAGGAATTGAAATAACAGATTTTTATCTGGCAAGGAAAGCGGAGGTCGGTTTTACCGGTCTCCGTTTTTTTTGTTTTCATGCAGAAACTTTGGAAAGCTTTGAATATAAATGAATTTTAATTTGGGAAAATGCTTTTTAATACCGTATTTTGTATCCATACTAGTATGAATCAAGGTAAAATGGATACAGCTCAATATAAGTTATTGTTGGATGCGGCACAGGTTGGTTGGTGGGAGATTGACTTTGAAAAGAAATGTTACATCTGTTCCGATTATTTGGTGAGTCTGTTGGATTTGGATGGTAAGACAATTCCGGCAGAAGATTTTCTAGGTCTGATCCGTGAGGATTACAGGGCGAGGATAGCCAATGAGTTTGCTTATTTCAAGGAAGTGGGCATTTATGAGCAGACATTTCCGATCGAGACCTGTTACGGCACAAAGTTTGTCCGGACAAAAATATGTAAACGAGAGGTCGATGCTGATGGGAATATTTATGTGTTGGGCATCCTGCAGTTAGTACCTTTTTGTGAAGTGGATGGGAATAAACCGGCTGTGGATAATCAGGTGGACAGCCTGCTTCGCCATCTGAATACGATATCCCGTGCTCTGCATTCTTTCATCCAGACAAACGACTTGTTGACCTCTATCCAGTTGGTCCTGACGGAGATCCTGTTTTCTATCGATACGAGAGGACGTGCCTGTATAATGGAGTATAGTGATGACAAACAAACGATCAGTTGTACGTATGAGGTTTGCAGTGATGGCGTTTTTGCTGTCCGTTCATCCTTGCAGAATATTCCGGTTTCTACCTTGTCCTGGTCGACCCGCCGGATACGGAATCTTTATCCGGTGATGATCAATAATCTGGATGAACTGCCGGAAGAAGCCGCCGAAGAGAAAAAGTATCTGAAGCGGAGAGGTGTTCTTTCTTTTATTCTGATTCCTCTGATCATTAAGAAAAAAGCATGGGGTTATATCGGTATCGATATCGTCGATAAGTATCGTATGTGGAATCTGGAAGATTATCAGTGGCTTTCTTCCATAGCCAATATCATCAGTATCATTACAAAGATGGCACGTATCAATGAAGCCCTCGACCGTGGTGAAAAGTTGTTGCGCAATATTTATACGAACATACCGGTCGGAATCGAACTGTATGACAAGGATGGTTTCCTGGTAGATATCAATAATAAGGATGTGGAGATATTTGGTTTGGCTTCCAAGAGAGATGTGTTGGGGATCAATATTTTTGATAATCCGGTTATCCCGGAAGATATACTAGATAAAATGCGGAAGAAGAAACCGGTTTCATTCCGTCTGAGTTATGATTTTACTAGAGTTAGTTCCAACGGTTATTTTTCGACAAACAAAGGAGGGGCTATTGATTTGATAACGAAGGTCAGCATGCTTTATGACAATAAAGGGGAGCTGATAAACTATCTTTTTATTAATCTGGATAATACTGATAAGACAATTGCTTACAACCGTATTGAAGAGTTTGAATATTTCTTTACCCTGGTTAGCCGCTATGCGAAAGTCGGCTATGCCAAATTCGACCTGCTGACTCGTGAAGGGTTTGCAATCAGCCAATGGTATCAGAATCTGGGTGAAAAGGATGGGACGCCTCTGACTGAGATTATAGGTACTTATAAAAGCGTACATCCGGAAGACCGGGCTGTGATGCTGGAGTTTTTCGATAAGGTGGAGCGGAGAGAAGCGACCAGTATCCGCAAGGAATTGCGTATCAAACATGAAGACGGCTGGAAATGGATACGTGTGAATGTGATGTGTACTTCGCAAGAGAAAGAACAGGACAAGATCGAGATGATCTGCGTGAATTATGATATCACAGAACTGAAGGAAACAGAACAGCAGCGGGAAAAGGCGGAAGAACTGGACCGGTTGAAATCAGCTTTCCTGGCGAATATGAGCCATGAGATACGGACTCCGTTAAACGCGATTGTCGGTTTCTCGACCTTGTTGGTCGATGCGGAAGACAGGGAAGAACAATTGCAGTTCGTCGAAATAATCCAAAAGAACAATGAGCTTCTATTACAGTTGATTTCCGATGTGCTGGACCTGGCGAAGATAGAAGCGAACACGATTGAGTTCAAGCCTATGGATATCGAGTTGAAAGGATTCCTGGATGATTTGGTGAAATCCATGAAAATTAAAATTCACGGTGATGTGGAACTTCGTTGTCGGCCGGGTTTGGAGCCTTGTGTCTTCCGGTTCGATCATGTACGGCTGAGCCAGCTCTTTTCTAATTTTGTCAATAATGCGATCAAGCATACCGCAGAAGGTTCCATCACGCTGGCTTATGAACTTCGTCCGGATGAAATCGAGTTTTCGGTAACGGATACGGGTGAGGGAATGAGTGAAGAGGTCCAGTTGCATGTTTTCGACCGTTTCTATAAAGGAAATGACTTCAAACAGGGAACGGGCTTGGGACTTTCTATCTGTAAGAGTATCGTAGAACAACAAAAAGGAAAGATCGGAGTAAGCTCAGAAATCGGCAAAGGTTCGCGTTTTTGGTTTATCTTACCCCGATAATCTTTTGAAAACAACTATCATACTATCATTTATTATAAAATCAACGAATAATTCGATATCTTCGTGATTGTTATGGTAACTGATAAACTACTTATCACTACTGATTCTGGTATCAGAGTTGAAGCAACAGCTCCGATCATAATTTCTGCCAGTCGGTCGACAGACATTCCTGCTTTTTATGCCAGGTGGTTCTTTAATCGTTTGGATAAAGGATATTGTGTGTGGTATAATCCGTTTAACCGACAGAAAATGTATGTATCGTTTGGGCGGTGTAAAGTCATTGTGTTTTGGACAAAGAATCCGAAACCGATATTGCCTTATCTGAAAGAACTGGATAAACGTGGCATTCATTATTATTTTCAAGTGACATTGAATGATTATGTGAATGAAGGTCTTGAACCGAATGTACCAAGTGTGGAACAACGAATAGACACTTTTCGGCAATTGTCTGATCAAATCGGTCACGAGCGAATGATATGGCGATTCGATCCGTTGATTATCATGCCGACTATTACACCACGCATGTTACTTAGCCGGATATGGAAAATTGGAAATCGTTTGAAAGGATATACTGACAAACTCGTATTCAGTTTTGTGGATGTAAAGGCATACCATAAGGTGCAGAACAACCTGGTAAAGGAAACGAATTGTTTTACGAAAGAGGGTGTGGAAACAGCAGAGATGAATGCGATGCAACGTCAAGAGGTTGTAGAGGGTTTGGTAAAGTTGAGAGAAGTCTGGGCTTCTGAAGGTTGGCATGTTACGCTTGCTACTTGTGCTGAGGATATTGATCTTGTTGTTTATGGTATTGAACACAATCGTTGCATTGACGGTGAACTGATGGAGCGTGTCTTTGGGGATGATTACGAATTGGTTTATTATCTTCGGACAGGTAAATTTCCAGAACCTGATCTGTTTGGTTTTTTACCAGCTATTCCTGACAAACAAAAGAATTTGAAAGATAAAGGACAACGAAAGATTTGCGGTTGTATGGTGAGTAAAGACATCGGAATGTATAATACTTGCCACCATTTTTGCGTATATTGCTATGCTAATACAAACAGAGAGTGCGTGAAAAGGAATATGACACGGTATTCAGATGATAGTGAAAGTCTGATAGAATGAAAAACCTTTTGTTAGTTCTGCATATATAAGAAAAAAGCTATGGGTTAAAGAACCATAGCTTTTTTATATCTCAATTATTCCTTTTCCCCGTAAGCCAGATCACCGGCATCACCTAATCCGGGGATGATGTATGAATGATCATCCAGTTCATCGTCGAGTGCGGCGATCCAGATTGTTGTCTTGTCGTCCGGCATTTTTCGTTGCAGGTATTCGATAGCCTGTTTGCTGGCGATGATGGAGGCTACGTGGATGTGAGACGGATGACCTTTGGTCAGTAACGCTTCGTAGGCGAGTTCCATCGAACTTCCGGTTGCAAGCATCGGATCGGTAATGATCAAAGTTTTTTCGGTCAGTCTTGGAGAGGCTATATATTCGATGTGGATGTCGAAATTCAAGCGGTCTTTGTATTTGCGGTAAGCAGAGACAAAGGCGTTTTCTGCATAATCGAGATAACTCAAAAAGCCCTGATGATAAGGCAGTCCTGCACGTAAGATAGTGCTGATCACGATCCGGTCGTCGGGTGTGTCCATCGGCGCGATGCCCAGTGGTGTCTGAATTTCTTTCCGGCTGTAAGCAAAATCTTTGCTGATCTCGTAAGCCATGATTTCACCGATACGTTCGATGTTTCTGCGGAAACGGAGGCTGTCTTTTTGGATATTTACATCTCTGAGTTCGGATACGAACCTGTTCAGGACGGAGTTTGATTCCCCAAGATTAACTATTTTCATTTGTATTCAATTGTGTTATGCAGACTAATTTTTTCGGAGCCGAAATTATATATAATTAGAGCACCACACAAATGTTTCTCTGTAAAATTCTAAATTAGGGACAAAAGTTTCATATTCCGAAACAGGGAGGGTTGTCCGGATTCTGAAATTGCGATAATTGAGTTGGGGGCATGCTGTGGGTTGTTTAATTAGAACCGGAGCGTTCTGTTATTCGTAAAAAATACCTCATTTTACTAAGAATCTGTGTGTACTTTTGCAGATATGATCAGATAAAAGAAAAGGAGGTATAAAAAACTTCCTTCCTGCAGAGGCAAGAAGGAAGTTATAGAAAAAAATCATATTATTTTTTCTCTCCAGTACCGTTCATAGCTTCCAGCAAGAATTTACCGGGTTTGAACTTTACCGTTGTTCTGGCTGGAATTTGTACCGGAGTACCAGTTTTTGGATTACGAGCCAGGCGACTTGTTTGAGGTCTAGGTATTAAAGTACCAAAACCAATAAGAGTGATTTCCTCTTTCTGTGACATTTTTTCGGTTACGATCTCGATGTAAGCATCTAATACTTTTTTTGCTTTCTGTTTTTGTAACCCTGCCTTATCTGCTAAGGCTTCGATAAGTTCTGCTTTGTTCATGAGTGTTTCTTTTTAATGATTATATACATTGCAAATGTAAGCCATTGCTTTTTTTATATGGTGTCTTTTTCCAACTAAGCAAATTGGCTTTCATTTCTTATTAAACAATAGCTCCGGGCTTTTGTTACGATTTGAGAAACAAAAAACGTTAATTCACACCCGGTTGCGGTAATCGAAACAAACGCTATGAAAATGTATGAGTAGAAACAGTAAAATAACACGCTAATAATTATGAAAGATGCATTGAATAACGGGCTTATAAAAGCCATGAGAGAACATCTCCCGGAGGAGACGAATCTGGCCAATTATATTATGGATGTCATATCCATAGGAAAAGAGGCTGTCTATCGCCGGTTGCGCGGAGAAGTTCCGTTTACTTTTTTTGAAGTATCATTGTTGTCTCAGAGCCTGGGTATCTCGCTGGATCAGATCGTGGGAACCAACCGGGCGGAAGGAGCCGTTTTTAATCTGAACGTTTCCAATACCATGAGCCAGATGGATAATTACCATGATATTCTCAAACGGTACCAGAAGCAATTTGCCTTCCTCAAGGACGATCCGAAATCAGTCCTCAGCACGGCGTGCAACATTGTGCCGTTTACTTTATATTCGCCTTTTGAGCGTTTGACGAAATTCCGTCTCTGCCGCTGGATGCATCAGAACAACGGGATGAAGATAACAGCGAGCATGTCTGATATAGTGGTGCCTGAGAAGGTGCTGGAGTCACAGCGCCGGTTGATGCAGGAAGTCCGTCAGGTACCGTCGTCCTATACAATATTAGATAGCAACATTTTCCAGTCGCTGGTCAGGGAGATCAAATACTTTGCCGGGTTGAATATGCTGACCGACGACGATATCGACGTGATGAAGCAGGAACTTCACCGTTTGCTGGACGAAATGGAACAGATCGCGGCGCGGGGAGAATATCCGAACGGCAACAAAGCATATATGTATCTGTCGAATATCAATTTCGAAGCGACTTACACGTTCCTGGAGAAAGGAAGTTTCCAGTTGTGCATGTTCCGCCTGTATGCAATCAACTATATGGATTCGCAGCATCCGGAAGTATGCCGTGCCCAGAAAGAATGGATCCAGTCGTTGAAGCGTTATTCCACTTTGATCTCGCAGAGCGGAGAGATACAGCGAATGATCTTTTTTACGAAACAGCGTGAAATTGTCGATACCCTGTGATAATTGAAAATGGAAAATTGAAAATGACCGATTAAGAGTTTGATGGAAATAATTTTCAATTTTCAATTCTCCATTTTCAATTTTCTGGCTACTTTTGTCCTGCAATAAATAAACAGATATTATGAGGATAGAAGAAAATTACTCCCTGGAGAAGCATAATACATTTCATCTGCCGGTGAAAACACGGTGGTTCATGGAATATACGAACGAAGAAGAATTAGGACGGATCTTACGGGACGAGTATTTTCAGGAATGTTTGTCATTACATATCGGATGCGGAAGCAATCTGTTATTTATAAATGACTTTAACGGTATCATTCTACACTCTGACATCAAAGGTATCAGCGTGGAGAAGGAAACCGACGAGCATATCTGGCTGCGTGTCGGAGCCGCTGAGAAGTGGGACGACGTTGTTGCGCATGCCGTTGCCAACGGCTGGGGAGGGATCGAGAACCTGTCTCTGATCCCCGGTGAGGCAGGTGCTGCCGCTATCCAGAATATCGGAGCCTACGGAGCGGAGATAAAAGATGTGATAGAAAGTGTCGAAACATACAACCAGCTGACTTTCGAGAAACGGATTTTCACGAACGAAGAATGCCAGTACGGTTACCGCTCCAGCTATTTCAAAAACGAACATAACGATCCGTACATTGTTACATATATATTATTGCGGTTGGATAAGAAACCTGTTTTCTCCATAAATTACGGAAACCTGAAGGAGGCGTTGTCTGCTTATCCGGAGGTTACTTTGGATGCTGTTCGCCAGGCGGTGATCACGATCCGTGAGGAGAAGCTGCCCGATCCGGAAAAGCTGGGAAATGCCGGCAGTTTCTTTATGAATCCGGTTATTCCGTCGGCTCAGTTCGACAAGCTGAAGGAGCAGTATCCGGCAATACCTTCTTATCCGGCAGGCGAGGGAAAAGTGAAAGTGCCCGCCGGCTGGCTGATCGAGCAATGCGGTTTCAAAGGAAAGTCGCATGGGCAGGTCGGAGTATACGAAAAGCAGGCGTTGGTCCTCGTCAATCTGGGAGAGGCGAAGGGGCACGAGATCGCTTTGGTGGCTGAAAGTATCCGTACCGCTGTAAAAGATCGTTTTGGCATCGAGATAATGCCTGAGGTTAAATATGTAGGATAATGAAAATTACATTTTTGGGAACGGGGACTTCGACCGGAGTTCCCGAAATAGGTTGTCAGTGTGAAGTATGTACAAGCAAAGACCCCCGCGACTGGCGTTTGCGCACATCGGTATTAGTAGAAACAGAGGGCAAACGTATTTTGTTGGACTGCGGACCGGATTTCCGCTGGCAGATGATACAAAGCAAAACGTATCAGCTGGATGCAGTTCTGATCTCGCACGAGCATTATGACCATGTCGGAGGGCTGGACGACCTGCGTCCCTTTACCCGCGACAAGAGTGTGGATATCTACGCGGAGGAGAATGTGGCTGAAGCGATCCGTACCCGCATTCCTTATGTCTTCCGCGAACATAAATATCCCGGTGTTCCGAAGCTGGAACTTCACGATATAGATAATACACCTTTCGTTGCCGCCGGTTTGCCGATCGTGCCGGTCCGCGTGATGCACGGGCGCTTGCCTATCCTGGGGTATCGGATTGGGAATATGGCCTATCTGACTGATCTGAAGTCGCTGCCGGAGGAAGAGTTTGCCAAGTTACAGGGATTGGATGTGCTTATCCTGACCGCTCTCCGGAAAGGGGAACATCCGGCACATGAGAGCCTGGATGAGGCGCTTGCCTTGATCGAACGCTTGCATCCGAAAGAAGCTTTCCTTATCCATATGAGTCACCGGATCGGATTGCATGCCGAGGTGGAAAAGATGCTGCCTGAGCATGTTCATCTGGCGTATGACGGGTTGGTGCATCCCGTGTAAAAGAACTTTCCGTCTTCTTCGTAGATTTGGTTGGAGATATGTAGCTGGGGGAAATGTTGTTCCAGCCTGAGGGATAAAGTATCGGCTATCGTACGGAAAAGTGTGTCAGCAGGTTCGAGATAAGGCAGGCTGCTGAAATAACAGATATTTCCTTCGCTTTCGAACAAGTCGGCTGCCAGCCATCTGTCACTGACCCTCCACAAGGTCGAATCGTTGCTTTTTACGTATAAATCCAACAATTTCGACTGGATCATCAGGTTGAGCGGAGCGTTGTTGTCGAGTGTTTTGCGGAGCTGCATCTGTTCTTTCGACAGACTGTTCTGCTGTTTCCTTTGTATGGATGCCACTTCTTCCAGCAACTTCTTGCTGTAACTTGCCACCCAAATGCCGTTGTACTGGTAATATCCGAAGAATCTGTTCCCCGCATCCGGGCAATAGGTGAATGTAATTCCCCCTTTGGACTGTTGCTGGGGAGCGAACGATTTGAAGAAGTGCTTCTGCACATTCTCCTCGATTTGCCGGACGATGCTGTTGTCCGCTTTAGCGTACATGACAACCCCTTGCGGGTGAAACGAGAAATGCAGCGAAGCTATCTCCGGATTCTTCCGGATAATGTTCAGGTATATATCCGGTATTTCGGAGGCGAACGCCTCGTAAACAAACTCTTTCGTCAGTATGACTTTGGCGAAGACGGCAGGGCGATTGACAGCGAGTATAGCTTCCGAAGCCGGGGCAGTCAATGTGTACAGGTCGGTTTGTGCCAGCTCCTTACTCTTTTTCATGTCGCCGAAAAAGTAGTAGACTGCTGACAGGGTAGCGAGAGCAGTTAAGAGGATGATCACTATTTCCCGCCTGTATATTCTCATGTGTTATAGTTTTACCTTCAGGAAATGTTTGCACCAGGGCGTCAGGCCGCAGGATTCACATTTGGGCTTTCGTGCCACGCAGACGTATCGTCCGTGCAGGATCAGCCAATGGTGGGCAATCGGTATCTGTTTTTCCGGAATATTCTTCACCAATTCCTTTTCCGTTTCGAGCGGTGTCTTGCTGTTGTTGGTCAGACCGATGCGGTTGGCTACACGGAATACATGCGTATCTACTGCCATTGTCGGTTTGTTGTAGACAACGGAAGCGATGACATTCGCTGTTTTACGTCCTACACCGGGCAGTTTCTGCAGTTCGTCGATGTCGGACGGCACCACGCCGCCGAAATCGGAGACCAGCATCTTTGCCATTCCGACCAGGTGTTTTGATTTATTGTTCGGGTAAGAAACGCTGCGGATATATTCGAATACCACTTCCGGTGTCGATGCCGCCAGCACTTCCGCTGTAGGGAAATCCCTGAACAGGGCAGGAGTGATCATATTCACACGCTTGTCTGTACACTGAGCCGACAGGATGACGGCAATAAGCAGTTGATACGGATCGTCATAATGAAGCTCCGTTTCCGCAACCGGTACGTTTTCTTCGAACCAGTTCAATACACCTTTATATCGTTCTTCCTTTCTCATATCGTTATTTCAATAAAGATAAGACATTTTTTCCGAGTAACAAACCAAAAAATACGGCAATAAGTCCTAAGATATTGCTGGCCAGTATATTTATAAATGCTAATTTATAATCGCCCGTTTTCATGAGCGACATCGTATCCAATGCAAATGAAGAGAAAGTGGTAAATCCGCCGAAAAGTCCGGTGAACAGGAAAGCTCTTGTGTTGACAGAGAAATTATAGTCTTCGGCAAGGCTCCAGCAGAAGCCGATCAGAAAAGAGCCGATAACATTCACGGAAAGTATCCCAAAAGGAAAGGAGTAAAGCATCGACCGTTGCACCCACATGGAAACCCAATAGCGTAGTGCCGATCCGATAGCTCCTCCTGTAATTAAAATCAAAACCTTTATCATATTTCATCCTCCAATGTGTTTTCCCCGGGCTGGTTAAAGGCCCGGGGATGATGGTACATGATTTAGGTTTTCAATTTAATTGGCTGATTCGAATTGTTTCAGGAAACGGACATCGTTTTCCGAGAACATTCGAAGGTCTTTTACTTGGTATTTCAGGTTGGTTATACGTTCGATACCCATTCCCAGAGCGTAGCCGGTATAGACTTTGCTGTCGATACCGCAATTTTCGAGCACATTCGGGTCTACCATACCACAACCGAGGATTTCTACCCAGCCGGTATGTTTACAGAATGCACATCCTTTACCGCCACAGAGGTTGCAGGAAATATCCATTTCCGCAGAAGGTTCCGTGAAGGGGAAGTAGGAGGGGCGCAAACGAATTTTCGTTTCCGGACCGAACATTTCTTTTGCAAAGAAAAGCAATGCCTGTTTTAAGTCGGCGAATGAGACATTCTTATCGACGTAAAGCGCTTCCACCTGGTGGAAGAAACAGTGAGCGCGGTAAGAGATGGCTTCATTACGATATACGCGTCCCGGACAGATGATACGGATAGGAGGTTCTTGATTCTCCATCACGCGGGTCTGTACCGACGAAGTGTGCGTACGCAGTAAAACATCCGGATTATGTTGTATGAAGAATGTATCCTGCATATCACGTGCAGGGTGATCTTCAGCAAAATTCAAAGAAGAAAACACATGCCAGTCATCTTCGATCTCCGGTCCTTCAGCGATGCTGAATCCCAGTCGTCCGAAAATATCACAGATTTCTTTTTTAACGATGGAAAGAGGATGGCGCGTACCCAGTTGCACCGGATAAGCGGTACGGGTCAGGTCAATGTCATCATCGCCTGTCTGTACGTTGTCAAAACCTGCTTTCAGTTCGTTGATCTTATTTTGAGTAGCTTCTTTCAGCTGGTTCAGAAACTGTCCCACTTCACGTTTCTGATCTGCCGCAACATTGCGGAAATCGTTCATCAGGGAAGATATCTCACCTTTCTTGCTGAGATATTTGATACGTAAAGCTTCCAGTTCTTCGGCATTTGCAGCCTTCATATTCTCTACTTCCTGAAGCAGAGCCTTAATTTTATCGATCATTTCTAATCATATTTGTTTTCGACGTGCAAATTTACTCCTTTCTTTTGGATACTGCAACCGATTGCAGCAGGTTTTTTCCGAAAAACGTTTTTCTATAGGTTGGTTGCTTTATTAAAAAGGAATTGTCGGGATTAGGGGACGCAGAGAACGCAGACGCTCGCAGACTTATTTTTTCTTTTAAATAAAATATCTGCGAAATTCTGCGTTTTCTGCGTCATCTGCGTCCCCTAATATTGTCAGAAATTGTAAGCAAGCCCTACACCGAGTATCTCTTTGAACTGTACTTTTGCGCCGTGTCTTTCTCCGTTGTCGTCGAAGGTTTTCACGTCGTTATCGTATTTCAGCGTCGTGTTGAGCGTAGCTGAGAGGAATTTGTTGATCTTCATGCTGATCAGCATATCCCAGTTGACGTCGATGTTTCCGAACTGGCTGTCGTACGGGGTGAAGAAGTCGGCGGTCGTGATCAGGCTCACGTTTTCCATCAACGGCATTTCCGCACGGGCTTTCAGGTAAGCGCCGCATTCGATCTTGAAACGGTCGCCCGGATCGACGCCGAATGCGCCCAGGTCGGAGAGGTAATCGTCTGCCACCCAAGTCATCTTGGCGGAAACAGGAGAGAGGAAGATCGAATAATTGCTTTTAGGGCGGTATTCCATACCCAAAGAGATGTTGGAATAAGCAGGAGCAAAGAAGTTGGAAATGTAATGTTCCTTGTCCGGATAATTGTATCCTTTAGCGAACTGCGTGTTCAGATCACCCATCAGCGTGTAGAACCAGACATTGTTGGTCGAGTAGCCCAGCTGGGTGGAGAGTCCGATCTTATCGGTGCTCTTGCGCATGCCCTGCGATTTGGTTTTCGTCAGTCCGTAGTCGAGAACGAGGTTGGTCACCCAGAGCCAGTTGCCGCTTTTATGTGTCAGCGATCCGTTCAGGTAGGCGTTTCCGGCAACGGAGTTTTCGCCACCTGCCGACCAGTTGGTCATGGCTGTCTGCGACAGGTTAAGACCCGATACGCCTTTTAACACAAATTTTCCTTCTTCATATCCTTTATCGTCAGTCTGACCGTATGCGATAGTTGCCAGTGCGACGAACAATATCATTAAGTATGTACGTTTCATATTTTCTTTATAATTTAATTCAGTAATCTTTGAAGGCCCTCATTATTTAAACAGGATTGATTAATTTTTGTTCATTTATATCCATAAAAGTGACTTATTGTATTTTATTTGTAAAAGTGAATTTGTGGGGTAAAACATTCTGTCCGAGAGAAAAAATAATTTCTTTCGGAAGAAAATCAAATTTCATTCGAAAGAAATTATTTTTTGTTCCGAATGGGGTGTCAGGAAGATATAGGTTAATGTAATAAAGCGGTCAGCAGCGGCATGTAATCTTTCAGTTCCGTGCGGAGTATTTTCAATGATTGGGAAATGCGGTAGGCGATGGTTTTGGGAGAGACTCCGGTGCGTTCGGCTATCTCGTTGTAGGTAAGGTGTCCGAAGCGGTTCATCTCGAACGCTTTTCGGTATTCTTCCGGTAGTGCATGGATAGCCTTGGTCGCCAATGCGATCAGCTCGCCTTCCATATAAAAGTCGGGATCTTCAAACTGGTTCTCGAACTTGGCGTATAACGCCTCGTGTACCCGTTGTTTGATCTGGTTGTGGGTGATATTGTTCAGGCATTTGTTTTTCACCATAGTGAACAGCAAGGATTTCAGGGACATTTCGGGAATCAGCGCAGAACGGTTTTCCCAAAGCCACATCATTACTTCCTGCACGATTTCTTCAGTTTCTGTTTCGGCCACATATTGGGATGCAAATGCGCATAGCCCCCTGTAATATTGTTTGTAGACCGTATCAAATACGCTTTCGTCGCCGGTTTTTAGTCTATTTAAGGTCTCTTCGTTGCTTGTAATCACTGATAGTTACTTTGATTTAATGCAAACTTAAACAAATATTTGGTGAAAAAAGAATCAACGCCCGGAAAATTTCCAAAAAAATCCCGGGCGTGAGTTATGAAAAACAACTATTTTTTATCTTTTTTCCCCTGGTTAGCAACGGCTTCCATCAATTTCTTGATTTCTTCCGGGTCACCCAGGAAATAATCTTTTACAAGGTTCAGGTCGTCATCGAATTCGAGTACGTAAGGAACGGCGGTAGGCAGGTTCAAATGTACGATATCCTCATCCGGAATGTTGCGTACATATTTAATGATACCTCTCAGGCTGTTCCCGTGAGCCGTCACCAGAATCTGGTCGGCTGTTTCGAGCGACGGAAAAATCACCTCTTTCCAGTAAGGCAGGATACGGTCGACGGTATCTTTCAGCGATTCCGTGCGCGGCAGCTCCTCGTCGGGTACATCTTTATAACGGATCTCGAAACGTGGGTTACGCGGATCGTCCTCGCTCAGGGCATGCGGTGCCACGTCGTAACTTCTGCGCCAGATCAGCACCTGTTCGTCGCCGTACTTTTCTGCCGTCTCGCTTTTATTGAGACCCTGCAGTGCGCCGTAATGCTTTTCGTTCAGCCGCCAGCTTTTTTCCACCGGGATCCAGTCCTGGTCCATCCGGTCGAGTACATTATTTAATGTCTTAACAGCACGCTTTAAATAAGATGTATAGGCTTTATCGAAAACATACCCTTCTTTCCGCAGCAAATCGCCCGCTTTACGGGCTTCCTCAATACCTTTTTCGGTAAGATCGACATCGGTCCATCCGGTAAACCGGTTCTCCTTGTTCCAGGCACTTTCGCCGTGACGGAGCAAAACTATCTTTTTCATGTTCTTTTTTATTTATGATAACTGTCTGTATTTTAGATAACAACCGGAGACAGGAAAAAGATTTTGAATTTTTTCTTAAAAAAATCACATTTCCGTTTAGTACATCCTTTTCCTGAATTGTATTAATAATAGAAACAGGAAAAAAACGATGATAGTAGACGAATATATACTGATAAGATACATCGACGGCACACTGCCCGACGACGAACGCTCCCAGGTTGACGACTGGGTGGCAGCCTCGCCGGAAAATGCGAAGTTACTGGAGCAGGTCTATTTTACCCTGCAGGTGACAGACCGCGTACGGGTGATGGAGTCGGTAGATCCCGAAATGGCCCTGGTCCGTTTCAAATCGAAAGTTCGTAAACAAAATAAAAAAGTTAGTTTACACCGTTCCCTACAGATGCTGCAAAGAGTTGCAGCCGTACTTTTTATCCCGGTGTTAATTATGTCTGCCTATTTCTTTATGCAGATGGGGCAGGAGAAGGTGCGCATGGTCGAAGTGCGCACCAATCCCGGGGTAGTTTCGACGTTCGACCTGCCGGACGGTTCGAAAGTTTGGTTGAACGCAGGGAGTTCTTTGAAGTATCCGGCTAATTTCTGGCCCGAATGCCGTCAGGTCGAACTGACCGGGCAAGGGTATTTCGAAGTGACGAAGAATCCGGAAAAACCTTTCATCGTGAAAGTCGATCCGGTTTATTCGGTAGAAGTTTTGGGAACCCGTTTCGATGTTTCCGCCTATAAAGATGACGATTTTGTCTCGACCACCCTTGTGGAAGGTTCGGTACAGCTGAACATCTCGCAGGCAAGCGGTCACATCACCCACCAGCTCCTGAAGCCCGATGAGCGGGCGGAGTTTACGCGGGTGGGCGGTAAATTGTACATCACTCCGGTCAACGCCGCCAACAATACAGCCTGGCGGAACGGCGAGATTATTTTCAAGAATCAGCCCATGTCGCGGGTACTTAAGGCGTTGACGCGCCATTATAATGTACGCTTCGACGTGAAAGACAAGGAAGTGCTTGAAGCCATCATCACTGCCAGGTTTAAAGACGAACAGTTGCCGCAGGTGATGGAATATCTCAAACTGGCATCGAACGTCAAGTTCAAGATCAGCAAACCGGCGATAACCGCCGACAACCGGCTGGAAATGTCAGTCATAGAAATATCAAAAGAGTAAAATAGAGTGTAGAACCTTTTTAAATCAGAATTGCCTATGTGGAAGTAGAGAAAAAAGTCCAAAAAACATACGGAAAGATGTTGACGCATCTCCCCGCATGTAAAAGTCCAAGCTGTTGACGCAGCTATAGTTAACTTTATATTAAATAATAAGCATCACAAAATTATGAATAAAATTGTAACCTTAGAAATTATCGGGAAGAAAAGTTTTCATCTTTTCCGAAAAATACCATTAGTTATGAGATTGAGCGTTGTATTCTTTTTCCTTAGTCTTGGTATCGCAGTAGCGGGTAATACGTATGCACAGAATGCTACGCTCTCGCTGGATATGTCGAACAGTACGATAGCCAACGTGCTGGAAGCCGTTGAGAACCAAACGGATTTCTCTTTCATCTATGATGCCAGTATCGTGAACACCAGCCGTAAAGTGTCGGTGAAAGTGGACGAAAAGAACATTTTCGATGTGCTGAACAAATTGTTCGGTGAATCCGATGTCGCCTACACGGTAGTAAACACCAAAATTATCCTCAATAAGAAAGAGGCGATTATGCAGCAGGCAGCCAAGACTGTCAAAGGAGTTGTTACGGATAAATCCGGCGAACCGATCATCGGTGCGAACGTGTTGCAGAAAGGGACAACGAACGGTACGATAACCGATGTCGACGGTAATTTCACATTGACCGTGCCCGATAATTCCATCATCGTTATATCTTATATCGGATATAACCCACAGGAAATCAAATATGCAGGACAATCATCTTTAAAAGTGTTGTTGGAAGAAGATTCCCAGAATATCGAAGAAGTGGTGGTAACCGCTTTGGGTATCAAGAAAAAAGAATCCTCCCTGACTTATTCGACCCAGCAGGTCGGCGGCGACGAGCTGACTCGTGCCAAGGACCCGAACATGATCAATGCCCTGGCTGGTAAGACTGCCGGTGTACAGATCAGTAAGAGTTCTTCCGGTTTAGGTGGATCTGCCAAGGTTTCTATCCGTGGTAACCGCTCGGTAAGCGGTAATAACCAGCCATTATATGTAATCGACGGTGTGCCGATGCTGAACAGCAGCAATGAACAGGCTGTCAGTGCGATCGGTGGTACGGCGGATGCCGGTAACCGTGACGGTGGCGATGGTATTTCCAACCTGAATCCGGACGACATCGAAAGTATGAGTATCCTGAAAGGTGCTTCGGCTGCTGCATTGTATGGTTCGCAAGCTGCCAACGGTGTTATCCTGATCACAACGAAGAAAGGAAAGGCTGGTGTGCAGAAAGTAACTTTCTCTTCCAACCTGACAGTCGATCATGCAATGAGTTTGCCGGAATTTCAGAACGAATATGGTATGGATAAGGAAACGAAGACCAGCTGGGGACCGAAAGGTAATCTGACTGCTTATGATAATGCAGGCGATTTCTTCCAGAACGGCGTAACCGCTATCAACTCCCTGTCTTTGACAACCGGTAACGAAAAGATGCAGACTTACTTCTCCTATGCCAACACCAGTGCCAAGGGAATCGTGGAGCATAACAAGTTGCAGAAGCATAACCTGAACTTCCGCGAAACCGCCAGTTTCTTCGATGATTACCTGAAACTAGATGCAAACGTGAACCTGATGTCGCAGAGTATCAAGAACCGTCCGGCTTCCGGTGGTTATTATATGAACCCGTTGGTTGGTCTTTACCGTTTCCCGCGTGGTGAGAATATCGGTGAATATCGCACGAACTTTGAAACATTTAATGATACCCGCAACCTGATGGAACAAAACTGGTATACGGATGCCGAACGCGACATGGAACAGAACCCGTACTGGATCACGAACCGTATCAAGAGTAACGACAAGCGTGCACGTGCCATCGCTTCTTTGACTGCCAGCCTGAAGATTACGGATTGGCTGAGCCTGCAAGCTCGTGGAACAGTCGATTATACACACGATACATATAATCAAAAGATGTATGCTTCAACCGCACCGGCTATCGCTGGTTCAAACGGTCGTTATATCGACCTGAATCATACAGAGACATTGTATTATGGTGATTTTATGGCTATGTTCAATAAGAAATGGGGTGATTTCGCTTTGACGGGCGCAATCGGTGGTAGCATCAACAGTACGACTCTCAACTCGCTGAGACTGGACTCGAAGACAGCTTCCTTGTATTATCCGAACCAGTTCTCGGTTGCCAACATCGTGATGTCAACAGCTTCTTATATCGACCAGCAGATCGATCAGAAACGTGTGATGCAGTCTCTCTTTGCAACTGCCCAGCTGGGATGGAAAGAAAGCCTGTACTTGGACCTGACTGCCCGTAACGACTGGTCGTCGACTCTGGCTTATACGAAACACAGCAGTTTCTTCTATCCGTCGGTAGGTTTGTCATGGATCATCAATAATTCGCTGACGATGCCGGAATGGATTAACTTCGGTAAGGTAAGAGGTTCATGGAGTAAAGTAGGTAATGACCTGCCTCTTTTCATCAGTAACCCGATTGCGGGAAGCAACGACCTGATCGTGGCTGGCGGAGCTATCCAGACCAATTCAAAGGCTCCGTTCGACGAACTGAAACCTGAAATGAGTACTTCATGGGAAGTGGGTACGGAATGGAAATTCTTCGACTACCGTCTGGACTTCGATTTTACTTACTATAAGACAAACACGAAGAACCAGTTGTTTACGTTGCCTTCTTCTGCCGGTGCAGCTTATAAATATTACTATGTAAATGCCGGTAATATCCAGAACCAGGGTGTTGAAATCAGCTTGGGTGTCACTCCGGTGATGACGGAAGATTTCCGTTGGAAGACCTCTTTTAACTTCTCGACAAACAAGAACAAGGTGATTGAGCTTCATCCTGACCTGAAGACATTTGTTTATGGTGACGAAGGTTTCTCTTCTTCTTACTCTATGCGCCTTGTTGAAGGTGGTGCACTGGGTGATATCTATGGTAAGGCGTTCGAACGCGACGATAAGACTGGAGAGATCGCTTTTACAAAAGATGAAGACGGTGATCTGATCCCTAACGTAGTCGGTTCAGGTAATACGGTCAAAGTAGGTAACAGCAATCCTGACTTTATGTTGGGTTGGGGCAATACGCTGACTTATAAAGGATTCAGCCTTTACTTCCTGATCGATGGCCGTTTTGGTGGCGATGTATTGTCACAGACACAGGCCGATATGGACCAGAAAGGTGTGAGCATTGAATCAGCCGAAGCCCGTAATGCCGGATTCGTAGACCTGGAAGGTACGCATGTCAACCCGTCAAAATTCTATACGGCTGTCAGTGGCCGTAACGGATGTACGGAATATTATATGTATAGTGCAACCAATATCCGCCTGCGCGAACTTTCTTTAGGATATACATTCCCGAGGAGATTGCTGGAGAAAACAAAGGTTTTCCAGGATGTACAGTTGTCATTTGTAGGTCGTAACTTATTCTTCTTCCACAAATCGGCTCCTTTCGATCCGGATGCAGTCCTTTCGACAGGCAACGACAACCAGGGTATCGATGTATTCGGTATGCCGACAACTAGAAGCTTAGGTTTCAATGTTAAATTTACATTCTAATAAAGACAGTATATTATGAAAAAGAATTATAAATATATAGCCGCAATCTTTTTGGGCGGATTGATAGGTTTTTCAGCTTGTACGGATGATTTTGAATCTTTTAATACGAACGAGGCTGGTTTCCCGGATAAGTCGAAGGAGCAGGAATTTAATAAATATGGTATTCCTCTGGGAGTCGTTCAGCAGGGTATTTACTTCAACTACGATTGGGGTGGCGGTAAAAACTGGCCGTTCCAGGTCATGCAGAATCTGAGCGCCGATATGTTTTCAGGTTATGTACACGATTTCAACCCGTTCAACGAAGGACGTGCGAACACGACCTATAACATGCAGGACGGATGGAACGGATCGTTTTGGGAGAATACCTACGGATATATCATGACGGAGATTCAGAAATCCGAAGATCTGACGGAAAAGGATTATCCTTCATTCTATGGGATTACCAAAATATTGAAAGTGGAATTGATACATCGCGTATCCGATTTATACGGTCCTGTTGTTTATACGCAGTTCGGTTCGAAAACCGGTTCCATGCCGGATACACAGCCGGTTGCCTATAAGGCTTTCTTTGAAGACCTCGATACGGGAATCGGTTTGATCCGTGCCTATATGGAAGCGAATCCAGACGTGGAGAACTTCGCGAAGTTCGATATCCTGATGCCGCAGGGCAAACGGACCTATGCCGAATGGATCAGATTCGGTAACTCGTTACGCCTCCGCCTGGCTGTCCGTATCGCTATGGCCGATCCCGTACTGGCTGCAGCAGAAGCGAAAAAAGCCTTGACGGATGCAGGAGGTTTATTGGAAGAAGATAACGATATCGTTGCTGTTTCTACGGATGGTACCGGTTATAATAACCCGTTTGGCGAGATCAATAAGGGATGGGGAGAAGTTTTCCTGAATGCAAATATGGAGTCTTATATGGGTGGTTATGACGATCCCCGTTTGTCGAAGTATTTTGATAAGGCTGCCGGCGGCGAAGGTACTGAGATCATTCCGGTAAAGGGTACTTACAAAGGTATCCGTCAGGGAACAGGCTTCAATCATAAAAATTACAGTAAACATTCGAAAAGTACGATTGCGCAGACATCCAATGCAGTTCTAATGACGGCTGCCGAAGTATGGTTCCTGCGTGCGGAAGCTGCCTTGAGAGGCTGGTCTTCCGAAGATCCGGGTTCTTGTTATGAAAATGGTGTCAAAGCCTCTTTTGCCCAGTGGGGTGCTAAAGATGTAGCTGCATACCTGGAAAGTACGAAGACTCCGAAAGATTATCAGGATGCTTTTGATGCTTCCTTCAATGCAAAAGCTGTAGGCAAAGTAACGCCGGCATGGGATAACGCAGCAACCAATGAAGAAAAGTTGGAAAAAATTATTACTCAGAAATGGATTGCCTGTTATCCGGAAGGCTGCGAAGCATGGACAGAACAAAGACGTACCGGTTATCCTAAGTTGTTCCCGGTTTTGGTGAACGACAGCCAGGGCACGATCGATTCGAACCTGGGACCGCGTAGATTGAATTTCTTTGTCGGCATCAAAACAGCTAATCCTGAGCAATATTCAGCTTTGGTAACGGCTTTGGGTGGTGCAGACAATTGCGGAACCCGTCTGTGGTGGGATACCGGAAGGAACTTCTAAGGGATACGACGTTATTTAGATTGATAACACAGAGTTATTAGATTAAGGTTTTGAGTATTAGGTGATGGAAACGGGAGTTGCAGGGATGTGGCTCCCGTTTTTTGTGTAATCAGTAATATAGGTAATAATATCTGTAATTTATATTACATTATTTCTTTTTAGACAAATTACCTTTGTACCGGTAATAAAATTGTATATTTACCGCTCAAAATAAATGAAGCATTATATGTCGATAAAACGTTTTGGTGTCTCCCTGGAAGACAACCTGTTAGAATCATTGGATCAGTATGTGGACGAGAATGGCTTTGCCAACCGCTCACAGGCCATCCGCTTTCTGATAGAAAAGAACGTGGCAGAGAAGAAATGGCAATGTAATCACATCGTGGCAGGTACTATTATCATTATGTACGACCAGGAGAAAAAGGCTATTTCTGCAAAGATTGCCGGTATCGAGCAGGATTATCAGAACGTGATCCTTTCCTCTTCCCAGTATTATGTCAATCAGCACTTTTGTCTGCACATCGTTACAGTGATGGGTACAGCCCACCGATTGACTGAATTGTCAGATAAACTGACTGCTATCAAGGGTATTAAGCATGGAAAGTTGGTGATGAGCCGGGCGGATTGAATATATTTTTTTGCCTGAATGGTAACACGTTTTTATTATTTTGTGTTACCGTGGTTAACGATTAATGTTATACAAGAATAAATTATGAAGAAAGGATTTTTACTTATTTCGGGATTATTGGCAGGAGCGGCAGCTTATGCAACTGAACCTGTCGAACCAATGGAAATAGACAGTCTGATCAATCTGCAGGGGGTCGTTGTATCTGCGAATAAGATACAGGTGAACCGTAACAGTGTTCCCCTTACTGTCTCGGTGATAGACAGGGATCAGATAGAAGCGAGTAGCGAGTCGGCTTTGCTGCCGGTGTTGTCGGAGCGCGTTCCCGGGTTGTTTGTGACGGAAAAAGGCGTGACCGGCTTTGGCGTTTCCTCGGGATCGGCAGGGACTGTGAACATCCGTGGGGTGGGACAAGGAAATAAAGTTCTTATGTTGTTTGACGGCCAGCCACAATGGGCAGGTGTTTTCGGGCATTCCTTGCCGGATACGTATGTCGCATCTGATATTGAAAGGGTAGAGGTGATCCGCGGACCGGGTTCGTTATTGTATGGATCGAATGCGATGGGCGGCGTAGTCAATATTATTACCCGCCAGCACAAGCAACAGGGGCGTCGTACACAGGCTCGTGTGATGTTCGGTTCTTATAACACACAGAAGTATATGATTAATAACGGCTATAATATAGGAAATTTCAGCAGTTTCATATCGGTGAACCATGACCGTTCGGATGGTCACAGGCCGGATTCCAAATTTGATATCACTAACGGCTTTGCCAACCTCGGATACCGGATCAACAATCAATATAAGGTAACCGGCAATTTGAGTTTGGCAAAATATAATACCGAAGATCCGGGAACAATCACCAGCCCATTGCTGGACCATGACATGCATATTCTTCGTGGTACAACTTCGTTTGCTTTGGAGAATCACCATGAAAAGACAAGCGGCGCCCTGCGTGTTTTTTATAACTGGGGTCATCATAAAATCAATGACGGACATGCGGTAAATGCCGATCCCCGTTCGTTCCTGTTCTATTCTGACGACCATAATACGGGTGTTCAGTTGTATCAGTCTTTTCGTTTGGTAGAAGGAAATACGTTTACTGCCGGTATCGATTATAAGAATTGGGGAGGTCATGCCTGGAACGATACGATTAACGGACCGATCGGTGAGATCGTCAAGAAATCGGTAAACGAGGTGGCTGGTTATGCGATCATGCAGCAGGATCTCTTTGATATCCTGAGCCTGAATGCCGGTGTGCGTTACGAACATAGCAGCGCGTATGGCGGCGAGTGGGTTCCGCAGGCGGGATTTGCCCTTCGCCCGTTCGAAGGAAATACGATCAAAGGTTCTTTCTCTAAGGGATACAGAAGTCCGACGTTGCGCGAATTGTATATCTCTTATCTTCCTTATTCAAAAGCGAATCCGGACCTGAAGCCGGAAAGTATGCTGAGTTATGAATTATCTGTCGGACAATATCTGTTGGATAATCGTTTGCACGCCGAGCTGACTGCTTTTTATATTGAAGGAAAAGATATGATCTCTGTAGTAAACCGACAGATGTCGAATATCGGACGTTTTTATAATAAAGGGGTCGAATTTGAAGCCGGTTATCAGATTCTGAACAACCTGAATCTGGATATGAACTACAGCTATCTGCATATGAATAAGGATATAGTAGCTGCCCCAGCTCATAAATTCTATGCCAGCGCAACTTATATGCCCGGACGCTTTACCTTTAATCTGAGCGTACAGTCCATATTTGACCTGTATACGAATGTAGGAAATAAGCCGGAAGATAATAAAAAAGAGGACTATACAGTGCTGAATGCCCGTGCTTCTTACCGTTTTGGCTCGCAGAATAAGGGACTGAAGCTGTTTGTCAAAGGAGAGAACCTGACGGCAACCCGTTATTCCATCAACGAAGGTTACCCGATGCCGAAAGCTGTGTTTATGGGCGGGATCGATGTGACGTTCTAGTATACAGTTTCTTCTCGAATAAACAAAAGTTTCTTGCCGAGGAAACTTTTGTTTAGTGCCTGGAAAACTCTTGTTTAGTGTTTGGAAAACAAAAGTTTTTCAGGCACTAAAACTAAAGAATCATAGCGGGTGAAGAATGGTAAGTAGGGAAGGAATAATAGCCATCTGCAAGTCAAAAGCGGCATAATAGTGGTAGATACAATCTTGAAGTGGTAGATAAAAAAACATCTGCCACCACTGCTAAAACCATTTATTTACAACATATACAGGATGAACTTGTAGATGTTGTAGATAATAATGGGAACTTGTAATTACAAATAGAGGGACTTGTTATTTATCCTGCTTATTCTTCTGTTTTCTCCTTATGATTCAGAATCAGAGTCGACGGCATCTTCTGCAACGCCTCGCGACGATGTTCGGAAACGTCATTCCAGCTATCATAACTGATCAGCATGAAAGTGTAACCGTTGAAAAGTGAAGCCGTCATATCCTTCTCTGCCAGCAGGTTCGCCTGCTTGGTCGATTCGACAAACTGGCGGATGGCATATTGTATCTTCTCGCTGCCCGGTGTCGTTGAACTGCTCCGGTCGAGAATGCTTACCGAACCATGCGTCGTCTTGAGTAGCGTGGAGGCATATTCCAGGATAAACAAATCTTTTTCCGAATCGATTACTACAATCACATTACTAGCCTTGACGAATCCCCGGTTTACGAATACACCTACGTCACAATTACTTTTCCCGATAAACATCTTCGTTTTGTCTTTCAATAATGCACCCGGGTAAAACCATGATTCAGGTGCCTTGAAACGGCGGAAGAAACGATTGTAGAACGACGTACGGTAACGGTTCGCTTCGATATCATCCGGCTGGTTACTCATCGAGATACCCGAACCTACCAGCAGAAAGTCGAAACCTTCTGTGTTGACAATGTCGGTGATGTCCTGTCCGGCGTTGTTCGATACCTCGTAGCGTGTATCTATATTAATCCCCAGCTTTTTGGCTCCGTACAGGATGGGACCGAAACTTACCTCTTCGAAGTTGTCCGTATGCAACGGGTTCACGTCCGAACCGACAGTAAGGTGAAGTGCCGTGAGATCCACCTGATGCCGTTTATGGGCAAACATCTGGTATGCCACATCAAGCATGATCTGTCCGTTGGCAGCCCGTCCGAATGAGAGCAACACCTTGTAAGTACCGTCTGCTACGTCCACAGTCTTGTATTCTTTGATTTTCTCCCGTGCCTGGAAGCAGAACTTGATGAACGAAACCAACGGGATCGTCATGAATGTCGTCACCAATGTCATCAGCACCAGCATGACGAAAATAGAAGGAGGGAGGATATGCATTTCGTAACCGATGGTAAGCACTACAAGCTCCATCAGCCCGCGCGTATTCATCAGCGCACCGATATATAGACTGTCTTTCCAACTTTCGCCTACGAAACGGGCGGAGAACATCGCTCCACCGAATTTACCGACGATGGCAACCACGATAAATACCCCGCACATCCACCACAGCTCCGGGCTGTTCAGCAGACCGATCTCGGTGCGTAACCCTGTCGAGACGAAAAACAACGGCAGAAACAATGCCAGTGAGACATCTTCCACCTTCTCGGTCATGATCTTACGAAACTTCACATTACTCGGCATCACCACGCCTGCGATGAATGCTCCGAACAACGCATGCAGCCCCAGCATTTCCGTCAGATAGGAGGAAATTATCAGGAGGAGGAACATAAAAGCTACCAGCCCTTTGTCGATCACTTCCTTATTATGATATACGTGCCCGATCATCCGGAGGAACGGACGCACGGCAAAAAACATGAAAGCGATATAAAGTACGGAGAAAAGAATGTTGTAGATCGCACTCAGCATCGTTCCCGCCTGTGCGATGGCGATCACGACAGCCAATAGGCACCAGGCTGTAATATCACCGTTGGCAGCACTGGCGAGCGAGATCGTTCCCAGGTGCGTTCGCGTCAACCCTTTCTCCTGTATGATACGTGCCAGCACAGGAAAAGCAGTGATACTCATCGCGATACCGACAAATAGGGCAAACGACAGGAAAGGGGTACTTTTATCTGCATAGGTGTCATAAACGAAATAGGCAGTAAGCATACCGCAGAAGAAAGGTACGATCGTACTCGTATGGCTTATCAGGATGGTTTCCTTTAATTTCTTTCGTACTTCGGTAATATCCAACTCCATACCGATGGCGAACATGAACAGGATCAGCCCGAACTGGCTCAGGATCGTGATATTGGCGAGCGACTCGACCGGGAAGAGGAATCCCGAGACTTCGGGCGACAGATGTCCCAGCACCGACGGTCCCAGTACGATACCCGCCACGATCTCGCCGATAACGGTCGGTTGCCCTATCTTCTGGAACAGCCACCCGAACAGGCGGCAGGTCAGCAGGATCGTGATGATCTGCAGCAATAATATTCCGATAGGCGACTGTATATGGTGCGTCATCAGCTCCCAAAACAAAGAAAAACCTTCACCAAGGTCTTTCGGGGCGTCGTAGGCAGCAGTGATGGCGCTTTCAATCTGTTGTCTTTCTCCTTCTTTGGCGATCAGATACATTAATGAACCAAAAACCAGGATCATTATAAAATAAAAGGCAATACTCTTTGTTCCTTTACTCATATGTTATATGGGTTTGACGCAAAATTAAGAAATATCTACGGAATATCAATACGGTATGTTTTTTTCTTTTATCTTTGCGCTAAACCAATCTCAAATAAATCATGGAGTCTCTGAATCTAATAAAGAATGACCCTTGGCTTGCCCCTTATAAAGAGGCGATAGAAGGACGGTATCAATACGTGATTGATAAGGAAAAGAGCTTGACTAACAAGGGGAAACAAACCTTGTCGGAAATGGCTTCCGGATATCTGTACTTCGGTTTACACAAAACCAACAAGGGGTGGGTATTTCGCGAATGGGCCCCGAACGCCACGGCCATCTACCTGATCGGTACATTCAACGACTGGAAAAAAGAAGAACAATATAAAATGAAGCGCCAGGGCTATGGCGTGTGGGAGATCGCTCTCGAAGAAGATCTGTTGCACCACGAAGACCTGTTCAAGTTGCTGGTCGAATGGGACGGAGGAAGCGGTGAACGCATCCCGGCATGGATACGCCGTGTCGTCCAGGATCCTGTGACGAAGATATTCAGTGCTCAGGTATGGAATCCTGCTACGCCATATACATTTAAAAATAAGCGTTTCAAACCGGATACTTCCCCGCTGCTCATTTACGAATGCCATATAGGTATGTCAACGAACGAGGAAAAGGTCGGCTCATACGATGAATTTCGCCTCAACGTTCTGCCCCGCATTGCACGTGAAGGTTACAACGCCATTCAAATCATGGCTATCCAGGAGCATCCTTATTACGGATCTTTCGGTTATCATGTCAGCAGTTTCTTCGCAGCTTCATCACGCTTCGGTACGCCCGAAGAACTGAAACACTTGATCGACGACGCTCACGGGATGGGTATTGCCGTGATCATGGATATTGTACACAGCCATGCTGTTAAGAATGAAGTGGAAGGTCTCGGACGTTTCGACGGTTCTTACAACCAGTATTTCCTTAGTGGTTCCCGCCGCGAACATCCGGCATGGGATTCGCTTTGCTTTGATTACGGAAAGAACGAGGTGCTGCATTTTCTCCTGTCCAACTGCAAATTCTGGCTCGAAGAGTATAAGTTCGACGGTTTCCGCTTCGACGGCGTGACCTCCATGCTTTACTACAGTCATGGGTTGGGCGAGGCTTTCTGCAATTATGGTGATTATTTTAACGGGCATCAGGATGGCGATGCGATCGCTTATCTCACCCTTGCCAACAAACTGATACATGAGGTCAATAAAAATGCCATCACTATTGCTGAAGAAGTGAGCGGTATGCCCGGCCTGGCAGCTAAATATGAAGACGGCGGTTATGGCTTCGATTACCGTATGGCGATGAATATTCCCGATTACTGGATCAAGACAATCAAGGAAAAGAAAGACGAGGACTGGCATCCTTCTTCTATCTGGTGGGAAACGACCAACCGTCGTGCTGACGAAAAAACAATCAGTTATGCTGAAAGTCACGACCAGGCGCTGGTAGGAGATAAGACTATCATTTTCCGCCTGATAGATGCGGATATGTACTGGCATATGCAGAAAGACGACCATAACTTTATGGTTGAACGCGGGGTGGCACTCCATAAGATGATACGTCTTGTGACGGCTTCGACTATCAACGGCGGTTACCTAAACTTTATGGGTAATGAGTTCGGACATCCGGAATGGATCGATTTTCCGCGCGAAGGTAACGGCTGGTCACATAAATATGCCCGACGCCAGTGGGATCTGGTAGACAATATGGATTTGAAGTATCATTATTTGGGCGATTTCGATCGCGAGATGGTCGAACTGATCCGCAGCGTGAAGAATTTTCAGTCTACTCCGATACAGAAGGTGTGGGACAGCGATGGCGACCAGGTTCTGGCGTATATGCGTAAAGACCTGGTGTTCGTCTTCAACTTCAGTCCTACGAAATCGTACACCGACTACGGCTTCCTCGTGCCTAAAGGTGAGTATGAGGTGGTATTGAATACGGATGCTACCCGTTTCGGCGGTTTTGGTATCGCGGACGATTCGATACATCATTTCACATTACTCGACCCATTATATAAAAAAGAGAAAAAAGAATGGTTGAAGCTGTACATTCCGGCACGTAGTGCTGTTGTACTCAGAAAAGTAAAAGTAAAAAAATAACCAAACAACAAAACACAGTTATGTTATATCCAATGACATTTAAGCCTATCCTCAAGAAGATCATTTGGGGAGGCTCAGACATCTGCCCGTTTAAGGGCATTACGCCAGTAGAAGAAGGGATCGGCGAAAGCTGGGAACTTTCTCATGTAGAAGGAAACTATTCTATCGTCGATAATGGTGATTTGGAAGGTAAGTCACTCGATGAACTGATCCGTACATACGGCAAACAGTTGCTGGGAGAAAAGGTAATGGAGCAATTCGGTTCTACATTTCCCCTGCTTATCAAGTTTATCGATGCTCGCGATGACCTTTCCATTCAGGTGCATCCTGACGACGCACTGGCTATGAAACGCCATAACTCTTTCGGTAAGACAGAAATGTGGTATGTGATAAAGGCAGAGAAAGGGGCGGGGCTGTACTCCGGCTTCTCACAGCAGATCGACGCGGACGAATATGTGAAACGTGTAGGTGATAACACGATCATGGACGTTTTGCAGCGCTATGAAGTTTCTCCGGGCGATGTTTTCTTCCTGCCTGCCGGACGCGTACATGCTATCGGTGCGGGATGCTTTATCGCTGAGATACAGCAGACCAGCAACATTACTTACCGTATCTACGATTACGACCGTAAGGATGCCAGCGGCAACGGACGTGAGCTGCATACCGAACTGGCAAAGGATGCGATCGACTATACGACGCTCCCCGACTACCGTACGCATTATAAGGCACATACCAATGCCACGGTTGAACTTGCCAATTGCAAATATTTCACCACCAACCTGCTCGACCTGGATACGATGATGGTGCGCGACTTCTCTGAACTCGATTCGTTTGTCGTATATATATGTATGGAGGGTAAGGCTTCTATCCGTGACAATAAAGGAAACGAGATCTTCATCCATCAGGGACAGACTGTTCTGATCCCGGCCGATACGGAAGTGGTGACAATCTCACCGGCTCCGAATGCAAAGTTCATGGAGACTTATATCGGATAATCGGATAGTTTTCCGGAATCTTGAAGCCGCCTGCAAGCGGCATAAAATAAAGAGAGGAATGCTGAAATTCATCAAAAATGAAAATCAGCGTTCCTCTTTATTTGTTTCTTACCGGGGGTAGGGGAATTGAGTCAGTCCCTTGTACATAAATTGGTAGGTAGGAACTTCCAGCTTCAACGCCTCTGCTTCGCGTATCACGTAACCGGTCAGTGTCTCTATTTCGGTCTTGCTTCCCCGTCTGAAGTCGGTGTGCATCGAAGTGGTTGAGCCGTTTGGCATCATTTGTTGCGACTTGATCGATGAGAAAACGATATCCTCCGGCAATTTGATACCTTTGGCTTCCGCTACGCTCTGCAGTTCGTATCCCAGGGTGATGAACAGGTCGATATGCTTATCTATCACTTCGTTGATCGTCTCGTTGAAATAAGAGGTGATCGTTGCCGCAGTGGAGATCATAAAAAACTTTTTCCAGATCTCGAAGTCTATGTCGGCAGGATTGGTCGACAGGATACGGGCGCTGCTGAGTAACTTCTGTAACTCGACCTGCTTTTCTTTATCCTTGCTGTTGTGGCCGAAGAAGAGACGGTCTTTCAACGTGAATTTTTGTACATGGCCGGGTGAGACAAGGCGTGATCCGATGTAAACGCAGCCTTTCCATACCTTGTTGTCGGGCACTATTTGCTGTATCCGTTCGGATATATCCGCACCGTTGAGCAACGGGATGATGATGGTGTCCGGGCCGATTACCGGCGCAAGATCCCGGATATTATCTTCCAGATCATAGCTTTTGGTGCAGCAGAACAGATAGTCCACCGGTCCGATTTCTGTCGGATCGTCAGTAGCCAGCGTTGGAATGGCGGTTATTTTCTTAAATGATTTTTTTATTTCTAATCCGTCTTTTCTGATAGCCTGCAGGTTTTCACCCCGTGAAATGAAAAAGATTTCCACTTCTTCTGAGTTTTGGTAGTACGCTGCCAGCAACCCACCGTAATATCCCCCTACAGCCCCTATTCCGGAAATAGCAATTTTTATTTTACTCATGTCGTAATATAGGCAGTTTCAAGTTAATACTTTATATAATAACGCAAAGATGAAAAATAAAATCGAAACCATTTATATGAGTTTCAGTTCTTTTAGAAAGTCGGGGAAACTTTGTTCAAAATTAACACCGAAACGATAGTCCGTCTTGGCTTCATAGGTTCGTCGGATGCTTTCGGCGGTGAAATGCACGGCGATGGCGGCCGATCCGATCAGGGTGAAGTCATTCAGCAAAGCTGCCAGTAATGCGCTTGCGAATACGTCGCCTGTCCCGTGGTAGTAGCCGGGCACTTTCCTGGTAAAGACATAATCGATTGCATCCGTCGTCCGGTCGTAGGTGGCTGCTCCCAGTTCGTCGTCTTTGAAGAAAACACCTGTCAGGACTACCTGTTTCGGTCCCAGTTCGCTTAGTTTTCGCAGCAGGCTTTCGATGTAGGCATGTGTATAGGGGCCCGGACGATAAGGTTCGTCCAACAATAAAGCGGCTTCGGTAAGGTTGGGGACGATGATATCCGCTTTTTGGCAGAGTGATCTCATTCCGGCGGCAAACTTGCGGGTGAAACTGGTATACAGCTCACCGTTGTCGCCCATCACCGGGTCGACGAGGATCAGGTTGTCATCTCTCCTGAACGTGTCGAAGAACTCTTTTACGATGTCCAGTTGCTCGAATGATCCGAGATAACCGGTGTATATGGCGTCAAATTGTATGTCGAGCGATTTCCAGTGCTGCATGATCGGACGCATGTCCTCTGTCAGGTCCCTGTATGTGTATCCGCTGATTCCTCCGGTATGGGTGGAGAGAATAGCTGTGGGAAGCGCCGAGGTTTCGATTCCTGCAGCTGATAAAATGGGTAATGCGACTGTCAGCGAGCATTTTCCGAAGCCGGAAATGTCGTGTATGGCTGCGACTCTTTTTTGATGTGTCTTATTCTTCATTTTCTTTATTTTTATATCAATACAACAGCAGGCATGCGGGAAATGTTGGAGGCGTATTTCCTCCGTTTCTGCCAGCCGTTGCAAAATAAGCTGATTTTATCAACAAACAATCTGTTTTGACAGAAAAGGAGGATTTTTTCTTCCGGTTCTCTCGTTTTGGCATATTTGGAGTATTTGGTCTCTGCTACGACCTACATTTATAAATTTCGTAAATAAAATAGTTGAAGATGGGTGCAAAACAGTGTTTCCGGAGGAATACCTTTACATCTGAGTTTTTAAGGCTCTTGCTAGGGTAACTAGAGAAAATTTATATATAGATGATTGTAGTTGAATATTTTGGAGCTGAAACTAATTTCTTCCCCCGGAAGGGTGGAGGGAACAAAAGAAGACTGAGATCAGTGTATGCCGTCTGTTTCGCAAGGCGCAGACGTGGTGCTTCACCGGTATGGAATTGTAAAAACTCGCCGAACGGCGAGGATAATCCCCAGGAAGTGGGTTACAGATCTGATTATACGGGTGCTTTTATTACGGATTGGGAAATCCCTATGGAGCCGCAGGGTACAAGAGATGACCCCGGCGTTGATTTTGTAGTTGATTGGACTAACTAATTTTTTTATGAATTCAATGTAATTGGTGAAATCATACTTTTTACTCTATAACGTTAATCCTCATATCTAATAACGTTGTATCCCAAGCCCTTTAGTGGGCAAACATCCGCCCTGTTCGTGAGAATAGGGCGGTTTTTATTTATGATGCTGACAACAAATATACAGGATGGTGTTGTATAGCCTAATGGTTGCAAACTTTAGTGATATCCACAGTGAATCCGTCATCTTTCGGCATGAATTTCCCTTTTTGTTTCAGAAATTCAATCAACTCATCCACATTCATATTTTCAGCCGAACAAGCATAAAAACGTTGTTCCTTGCCAAATTTCCCAATGATTGCTTCCCGCAGGCTGGCTTCCGAATAACTATTTCCTTCCATCATGAAAAGAACTTCGTGTGCATGTAACTGTTCCATAAATTTATCTTATTAATTAGTTGGAACAAAAATACACTGTTTATCCATTTAAAATTGTAACATATGTGACAGAAAGGAATAAATTAGAATGATTAACGATTGATCAGGAATGTATATATAATGGGGAAATAAAAAAGGAAGATACCACTTTCGTAATATCTTCCTTTAAGTGACCTGGGAGGGGCTCGAACCCTCGACCCAATGATTAAGAGTCATTTGCTCTACCAACTGAGCTACCAAGTCGATGTTGGTATCTTGGAGTGACCTGGGAGGGGCTCGAACCCTCGACCCAATGATTAAGAGTCATTTGCTCTACCAACTGAGCTACCAAGTCAATCTGTTGCTATCTTCGTTTCCTGATCGTGATCTTTGTTTCTCGATTGCGGGTGCAAAGATAGGGGTTTAATTTTTCTTTGCAAATTTTTTTGTCGCTTTTTTCTGACTAAATTTTACTCGAATTCAAATATATCAGACGGAGTCGTACGCTTAAGTGCTATAAGTGAGACATCTTTACCGACACGGACACCCTCCTGGAAAAGGCGGATATCGACGGTTTTATAGGCTAGCTCCGGATGATTATTGTCGCGGCTGAGGTGGCACAACCAGATATCCTTCAGTTTGGGGTCGTAGTTGGCGGCCAGGAATTCGGCAGCTTCGCGGTTGCTCAGGTGGCCGGTCGGGCTTGCTACACGCTCTTTCAGGAAAGCGGGGTAGGTGCCGAACTTCAACATTTCCTCGTCATAGTTCGCTTCGATGATGAGATGGGTCGCTAGCCGCATGTAATGGCTGACCGTATCCGTGATATGGCCCACGTCGGTAGCGAAGGTGAACTTATGATCGCCATACTCGATATAATAGCCGACGTTGTCGGTGCTGTCGTGCGGAACTTCAAAGGCGGTGATCAGGAAATCGCGTATCGAGAAAGGCACTTCCTTCTCGATGATCCGGCGCGAACCGATCAAGGTTTCCTCCACATAGCGGCTCTTTTCGATCCCCCGGTGGACGGCGGCGGTAGAATATACCGGAATGTTCATTTTCTCTCCCAGGCAACCTACCGTCTTTATATGATCGGCGTGGTCATGGGTTATCAGGACAGCCACGATTTTAGAAAAGTCGATCGCCTTATCTTTCAACACCTTCTTTATGGTACGTATTCCGATACCAGCATCAATCAGTATCCCGAACTCGGGAGTACCCAGATAATAGCAGTTACCACTGCTTCCACTTGCTAAGCTAAGAAATGATAGTTTCATGTTTTTCTATTCCGCCTCGCGGCTCATTCTGTTTTACATAGTATATTCAGGAACGGAACGTATCAGGGATTGTCACTTCCCCGATCAGCGAGCAGTTCATGTGGTCCTTCACTTCCTCCGGAGAAAGTCCGTGGCCGAAAAGGAACATCAGCTTGGCGACGGCACTTTCCGTTGTGCTGTCGAACCCGCTTATAACGCCGGCTTCCAGTAATTTATGGCCCGTTTCGTATCGGTGCATCTCAACGCTTCCGGCGCAACACTGGGTTACATTTACGATCACGATGCCACGGTCGACCGCCTCTTTGAGCATCTTCAGGAACCAGTCGTAGCTCGGAGCGTTTCCGCTGCCGAAGGTTTCCATCACGACCCCTTTCAGGTCGGGAATATTGAGGATGCTTTCCACCACTTGCGGCGAGATGCCGGGAAACAGCTTCAGGATCGCTATGTTGCGGTCGAGCAGATAGTGGGGTTTCAGCGGTTTGCGCGAAACAGGGTGATAAATCTGGCCTGTGTCATATTTGATATAGATGCCGGCATGCGCCAACGCCGGGTAATTGTATGAACGGAATGCGTTGAAATTGTCCGCATTGATCTTGCTTGTCCGGTTGCCGCGCAACAGGTCGTTTTCAAAGAAGATGCAGACTTCGGGTACGATCGGTACGCCGTTTTCCTTGGCAGCAGCTATTTCGATCGCCGTGATCAGGTTTTCCTTCCCGTCCGTCCGCAACATGCCGATGGGCAACTGCGAACCGGTGAAGATGACCGGCTTGCTCAGGTTTTCGAGCATGAAACTCAAGGCAGAGGCGGTAAACGACATCGTATCTGTGCCATGCAGCACCACGAAGCCGTCGTATTTCGCATAATTGTCTGCGATGATCTTCACGATCTTCATCCAGGAGTCGGGGCCCATCTCCGACGAGTCGAGCACCGGGTCGAACTGATAGGTCGAAACCGCGTAACCGAGCTTCTTCAATTCCGGCATATTATCTCTAAGATGCTGGAAATTAAATGATTCTAATACTCCGGTTTCGGGGTTTTCAATCATACCGATTGTTCCGCCTGTGTAGATGAGCAGGATGGAGGCCTTATCTCGCTGATCGTTCATATTTACTGTCATAATGCAAAGGTAATAAATTTATTCTTCTCCCTTCAATACGGGAACGCTTATGTGATATTTTACGGCTATAATACGTGCCAGGAATATGCCCAGCGCCGCCGCGAACTGGGTGATGGAGGGATTCAGCCCGGCAAGCATACATAAATAATATACGCCTCCGCCGAACACGCACGCCAGGGCATAGATATCTTTCCGGAAGATCAGCGGTTCCTCGTTGATCAATATGTCACGCATCATACCTCCGAACGACCCTGTGATCGTTCCCATCACGATTGCCACCCACATGGGGAAGCCGAATTCGAGTGTTTTGGCGATCCCGACCACGCCGAACAGCCCCAGGCCGATGGCGTCGAATATGAAAAAGGTATTATTCAGCCGGATCACATATTTCCGGAAGATGATAACAAATAATAAGGCGAGAGCCGAAACTGTTAAATAAGAAGTCTGCTCCATCCAGAAAGGAGTCGCGTTCAGCAGGATATCGCGTATCGTACCGCCTCCGACGGCCGTCACCAGCCCGACCACATAGGCGCCAAACCAATCAAATTGTTTGGCAGAAGCTAGTCTGATCCCACTAATTGCGAAGGCGAACGTTCCAGTGTAGTCGCAAAAGGTAATGAAATCTATCATTTTGTTTTTTTCTGCAAAAGTAAGTATTTCCTTTGAATTGTGTCTGTTTCTAGCAACACAACCTAAGAATAATTTAAACCAAACGAGTTCCATACTGTTAATTATGTATAAGTTTGCATGAGTTAGTTGATTAGTCTTTAAGGCACAAGATTGAAAAAAATGAAAAAGTTTATTTGGATAGGGGTGCTGGCTCTGTTTTCGACCCAATGGATTCGGGCGCAGCACTTCCCAAAAATGGATACAAGAAATTACGTGAGTGACTCGACCACCTTTATGCCTAAGAAGCCTTGGCTGGCAGCCGGTGAGGTGTTTGGCCTGAACATGGCGATCTGGGCCTTCGACCGTTTTGCGATGAACGAAGACTTCGCCCGCATCAATGGCCGTACGATCAAGAACAATTTCAAGACAGGTCCCGTCTGGGACACGGATAAATTCTCTACCAACCTGGTGGCGCATCCTTATCATGGGTCGTTGTATTTCAATGCTGCCCGTAGTAATGGGATGAACTTCTGGCAATCCATTCCCTTCGCCGCCGGAGGAAGTCTGATGTGGGAGTTCTTCATGGAGGCGGAGCCGCCCTCCATCAACGACCTGATGGCCACTACGTTCGGCGGGGTGGAACTGGGCGAGATCACCTACCGTCTGTCCGATCTTTTCATCGACGACCGTACCTCGGGAGCCGAGCGTGTCGGGCGCGAGATCCTTTCGGGACTGATATCGCCCGTGCGCGGCATCAACCGTCTGATAACAGGTGAGGCGTGGCGTCATCGTCCGCACAAAGGCCGTACCTATTCGTTTGTGCCCGTGAACTTTATCGTGAGTGCCGGTCCCCGTTTCCTGGCTGAGCAGGAGCATTCGAAGCATGGCACGACCAGTATGCACCTGTCGCTGCGGCTGGATTATGGCGACCCGTTTGAAGATGAGTTCTATTCGCCCTACGAGTGGTTTCAACTGCGTGCCGGTTTCGATTTCTTCTCCAGTCAGCCCGTCATCACCCAGGTGAATGCCATCGGCGCCCTGTGGGGAAAGCGGGTGTGGGAGAAAGGACCGCGCACGTTGACGGCAGGTATCTTCCAGCATTTTGACTATTATGACTCGCAGCTGCGCGACAGCGAGGGCGACAAGGTTTCCCCTTACCGCATCTCGGAAGCGGCAGCGGTGGGTGGCGGCCTGATCTATTACAAACGGTCGGAACCGAGTGACAAGGTGGATGCTTACGGCGAATTTTATGTGAACGGTGTCGCCCTGGGCGGTGGCTCGTCCGATTATTTCCGCCTCGACGAACGCGATTATAATATGGGAAGCGGTTACAGCGTGAAGGCTTTCACGGGGTTGACTTACAACAGGCACTGGTCGTTTCTGCTGAATATGGAGAACTACCATATCTTTACCTGGAAAGGTTACAATCCGGACATCGATCTGAGTACGGTCGACCCGAATACCTTCAGCGTACAGGGCGACAAAGGGCATTCACGCCTGACGGTGATGGGGCTTAAATTGGTTTATTCTTCCAATAAGAAATGGCATATAGCGTTGTCGAACCGCTACTTCTCGCGGAGGACGCATTATAAGTATCATGAAGATGTCAGCCGGTCTACCTATGATGTGATGCTGACGTTCGGTATACGCATTTAGTATCTTTGTTATGTCAAAAGTGTTTCACTCTAATGAAACAACTGTTTCTAAGTAATGGAACAACTGTTTCATTAGGGTGAAACACTTTTGGGCTAGTAGGGAAATAAGCGAAATTAACGGGTGATGGAGTTTTATTTCCCCTTGCTTCGTTCCAACTCGTTCAGGTTTTCCATCTTCTTCCGTTGCAGGAATTCGTAGATGCCTTCCAGATGTTCCGTCACTCGCTGGTTGCCGAACTCGTAGACTTTGGTTACCAAGCCGTCGAGGAAGTCACGGTCGTGCGACACCACGATCAGCGTACCGTCGAAGTCGAGCAACGCCTGTTTCAGGATGTCTTTCGTTTTCATGTCCAGGTGATTCGTCGGCTCATCGAGGATCAGCAGGTTGACCGGTTCGAGCAGCAGCTTGATCATCGCCAGACGTGTGCGCTCGCCTCCCGACAAAACCTTCACCTTCTTGGCTGAATTTTCGCCGCCGAACATGAACGCGCCCAGCAAGTCCTTGATCTTGTTGCGGATATCGCCCACCGCCACGTCGTCGATGGTCTGGAAAACCGTCAGGTTCTCGTCCAGCATCGAAGCCTGGTTCTGCGCAAAATAGCCGATCATCACGTTATGCCCGATCGTCAGCGTACCGTCGTGTTCGATCTCTTTCATGATACATTTCACGAGGGTGGACTTTCCTTCACCGTTTTTCCCTACGAAAGCGATCTTGTCGCCCCGTTCGATGGTCAGGTTGGCGTTGCGGAACACCACATGGTCGCCATACGCCTTTGCCACGTCCTCCACGATCACCGGATAGTTGCCGGAGCGGGGAGAGGGCGGGAATTTCAGGCGAAGTGCCGAAGTGTCTTCCTCGTCCACCTCCAGTATCTCAAGCTTTTCAAGCATCTTGACGCGGCTCTGCACCTGCAGGGTCTTGGAGTATGTACCTTTGAAACGTTCGATAAATTCCCTTGTTTCGGCAATCATCTTCTGCTGCTCGTCGAAGGCTTTCTGCTGCTGTACGCGGCGTTCCTGGCGGAGTTGCAGGTAACTGCTGTAATTCACCTTGTAGTCGTAGATGCGGCCCATCGTGACCTCGATCGTACGGGTGGTGATATGGTCGACAAACGCGCGGTCGTGGCTGATCACAACCACCGCCTGTCCGTTGTCGATCAGGAAGTCTTCGAGCCACTGGATCGATTCGATGTCCAGATGGTTGGTCGGCTCGTCCAGCAGCAGCACGTCGGGTTTCTTCAACAGCAACTTTGCCAGCTCGATACGCATGCGCCATCCGCCGCTGAACTCGCTGGTCTGCCGCCCGAAGTCGTCGCGCTTGAATCCCAGTCCGAGCAATGTTTTCTCGATATCGGCGTCATAGTTGATCTCTTCGATCGAATAAAACTTCTCGCTGAGTGTCGAGACACGCTCGATCAGTTCCATATAACTGTCCGATTCGTAGTCGGTCCGTGTCTCCAGTTCCTTGTTGATCGCCTCGATCTCCGCTTCCATCTCATGCAGGTGGGCGAAGGCCTGTGCCGTTTCTTCAAAAACCGTCCGGCCGTCTTCCGTCATCAAGTGCTGGGGCAGGTAAGCGATCACCGTATCTTTGGGAGCCGACACTTTTCCGCGTGTCGGTTCGCGTGTCCCGGCAAGTATTTTGAGCAAAGTCGATTTGCCCGCACCGTTTTTCCCCATCAGGGCGATCCGGTCCTTCTCGTTAATCACGAAAGATATATCAGAAAAGAGGGTGCTTCCGCCAAACTCTACTGTAAGTCCGTCTATAGAAATCATACGTACATTATATATATGTGTAAAAAGAAGGCGCAAAGGTAGGAAAAATGTCTGTAAAAGCAACCGGCGATCCAATTTGTCGCATAAAAAGTCCGGATTTCCCGGATATTTTCTCTCCGAAGATTTGTTTTATGAATCGAAACAACTTATCTTTGCACCCGCTAATACAAACAGCTTAAATTAATTATTCAAACATGGCAACAAAAATTAGATTGCAGAGACACGGTCGCAAAAGCTACGCTTTTTATCAGATCGTAGTCGCAGACAGCAGGGCTCCACGTGATGGAAAGTTTATTGAAAGGATAGGTTCTTATAATCCGAACACTAATCCTGCTACAGTAGATTTGAACTTCGAAAGAGCTTTGTATTGGTTACAGGTAGGTGCACAGCCTACAGACACAACTCGCAACATTCTGTCACGCGAAGGTGTATGCATGAAAAAGCATTTACTGGAAGGTGTAAAGAAAGGTGCATTCGACGAAGCAGCAGCGGAATCAAAGTTCCAGGCTTGGTTGAAAAACAAACAGGCTTCTGTTGAAGCAGTAAAGACAAAAGACAGCGAAGCAGCTAAGGCAGCAGAAAAAGCTCGTCTTGAAGCAGAAAAAGAAGCAAACAAGGCAAAAGCTGAAGAAGTAGCTAAAAAGAAAGCAGAATTAGCAGCAGCTGCTGCAGCAAAGGCAGCTGAAGAAGCAGCAGCCAACGCTCCTGCAGAAGAAGCTCCCGCAGCAGAAAGCGCTGAATAATTCGCTCAATGCCAAATAAAAAAGAGGACATCTCGTTGAGGTGCCCTCTTTTTTTATGGTTGAAACCACGTGGAATGATATAACCACGTGGCTGAAAATTACTTTTTACCCAGTAGGAATCCGTTGATCTGTTCAACGAACTGTTCCTTTGAAAGTGCGCCCTGTGCGATCTGCGGTTTACCTTTTGCCGGGATGAACAGCAGGGTAGGGATGCTCTGTATGCCGAAAGCGGCAGCCAGTTCCTTCTCGTTGTCGACATTGATCTTATAGATGATGATGTCGTTCTTATACTCTCCGGCCAGTTCCTTCAGGATCGGCGACACTTTCTTGCAGGGTCCGCACCAGTCGGCATAGAAATCCACGATGCAAGGTTTGGTGCCTTCGTACACCCATTCCGATTGATTTTTTTCGTAATTATATACTTTGGTCAGGAAATCTGCCTTGTTTAGAACGACCACTTCGCCCTGAGCAGCGACACCTCCCGTTTCGTTTTTATCCGATTTGGCAGACATGGAGCAACTGACGAGCAGCAACACGACTGAAATCAGGAATAAATCTTTCAACTTTCTCATATAAAACTTATTACTTCATTGATAATTATAGAATACAAAAATAGCAATAAAACGGATACAACGCTTATCTGGCAGAGTTAAAAGAAAAATATTAGCCTAAAAAGAAAAAAGCGCCTTTGATATTTGGATATAAAAAAATAATCACTACCTTTGCACCGCAATCGAGAGAAAACGATAGCAAAACATATTGGAGAGGTGGCAGAGTGGTCGATTGCGGCGGTCTTGAAAACCGTTGAACTGCGAGGTTCCCGGGGTTCGAATCCCTGTCTCTCCGCGATATAAGGGTGTAAATCAGTCATTTATGAGATTTACACCCTTTTTGCATTCAATATAAGGTCGTGTATTTTTATGTTTTTTAGCCAATAGCCTTACTCTGTCACCAATATGAATATGATTTTCATCCATCATCGTACAGTTATTATTGATGATCGTCTTTTCTCCGATAAAAATATGCTTACCGCATTGACAAGTGAAGTTATAGCCTATGCTCGAATGAATCCCGATGCTTCCTAACATCTTGGAAAGGATTTCTTTTCTTTCCTTTTCTGTGGTCGTTATATCATTCAACACAGATAGACACTTTTGGGTTTTGACTATCATTTCTAAAACTTCTGCATCCAAATAGTTGCAATATTCTCCGGACAAAAAACGTTGGTAGTTGTTTATTTCTTTCATTATTTTGAATCCCGATTTAAGATATATATTATGGTATAAAGGTATGAAAAAGGAGCAATCTTAAAAAACATAGGTGTTTTGTTTTTTGAATACGTAAGTATTTTTCATAACTGTCCGGCAGCTTTTTTCAAAAAGATAGGCAGTGTTTAACAGATGGGTAGGCAGCGCTTTGTAAACGGGTAGGCATTCATTTTCAGGCTTCGTACTTTTCGAGATTTTTTTTCTTAAATCAGGATTCACCTGATCTGTATTTGTGGTTTAGGTATTGATATTTATAGAGTAACTTGCTGACGCCACCTTAAAAAGCGGCGTCACCTTTCAGTTTTAGCGTGGTGACGCTGGAAAAGAGCTCCGGTGTCACCACATTATTCGTTGAATATCAGAACGTATGTTCTGTATTTTTTTTAGTGACGCCGAGAATCTATCTAATTTTAATTAGAGATTTACCTTATTGCTTTCTTCCTATTAAATTCGTAGATTTGTTGTGAACAAATAAAAATGATACCCTAAATGGAAGAAACTATTTGGATACAGTATTATCAGTCCCCTTGCGGAAAATTGATTATCGGTTCATATGGAGGTAAATTATGTTTATGTGACTGGCTGAATGAGGAGCGTAGAAAGCTGATAGATGCCCGGCTTCAGAAAGAACTGCATGCCGTATATGAGGAAGGTACGTCTGCTATCATTGAAGAGGCAATGACTCAACTTGATGAATATTTCGACCAAAAACGCAATGTTTTCAATATTCCTTTGCTTTTCGCCGGAACAGATTTTCAGAAGAAGGTTTGGAATGAACTGCTGAAAATACCTTATGGGATGACAGAGTCGTATGCCGGGCTATCACAGCGTTTGGGTAATCCCAAAGCCGTACGTGCAGTAGCTGCTGCCAACGGTGCGAATGCCATTTCGATATTCGTTCCTTGTCATCGTATTATTGGCAGCAATCATCAGCTGACAGGTTATGCCGGAGGGCTTGAGGCGAAAAAGTTATTGCTCGAACTGGAATCGCCTGCAAGCTTGTTTGGATAGTTGGTAGACCGATGGCTAAATCCCGACAATCTTCTCGAACCGCTTCTCCATACATACGCTGACGTCGGTCGTAACGAATTTCCCGTTGTAAAAAAGAGTGAACAGGGTAGCCGGGGTAGGAGCGTCCTGTGCCTGTTCCATCGTCTCCAGTTTGATGATTTTCAGCGGTATACCTTTCCTTTCGGCCATCTCTGCCAGCGTACCGCGTACATGAAATTCTGTGAACGGGCAACGGTTGGTGTAATAGACGACCGCGCCGTTCTTCTCCTCGCATTCCCCGCTTCGCACGCTTGCCCTGAACGATGGGTCAGGGGCTTCGGAGTCGATTTTCAAAGCCAGTAGGCTGAAACCGTCAGGCAGCTTCTCCACCGTTTGGAAACCCTGGCGCAAAAGCCATTTGGTGTCGCTCATAAAATGGAACTTGGAGGTGCCCGCTACGGTGACCAGCCCCGCCTTCCCCTGTGCCCTGGCATCGTCGATGGCGGATTGCAACAGGGCCTTTCCGTGCCCGTATCCTTTGTACTGCCCTGAAACCCAGAAGCAGTTTATCATCAGATAACCGGGGGCATCGACGGGAACCCATGCCTTTTCGGCGGGAACATATTCGATAAATACCTTGGCGCGTTCGTCGAGACGGCGGAATACGTATCCGTTATCGAACTCTTTCCTGAGCCATTCCTTTTTCAGCTCGTAACTTTCCTTGCATTTCTTGTCGGAGAAGGCGCAGCAGATATGTTCGGTTGCGATGTTTTCCTTCGTCAGGGTGATGTATTTCGTTTCCATGATGATTTTATTTTATGGGTATGTAAATCTTGGTTAGAGCCGCTTCGCTGTCCGTCCCGGTGTAATGGATGTATTCCTCGAAAGGCATCCCGTGGCGGATGGTGTGGTTGAAGCTGACGCTGATGTTGTTGTAAAACTCCTGCAGGCTGGAATAACTGCCCTTCAACGTATAAACGGCATATTTCCCTTTCCGCAGCCGGAGTGTGCCGAAGACGCCTGCCGCTTCGACCGGCTTATCCACCGTTGCACAGGCGTAGAAGCGGCATTGTCCGGCTGTGGTGACATTCGGATCGTCGAAGCTCAGGCCGATGAAGCGGGTGGCGGCGGATAGTGCCTGCTTTTCTTCCAGGAACTTTATCAGCTTGTTCCAGGCCATTTCGTAAGGCTTTTCCTCCCCGTACTGTCCCACGATGCGGATATAAATAAGATTCAGGTCTTCCTCCTCGCAGATTTCCGAAGGGACGGTTTCGTATTTGCCACCGCTGCTTTTCACATATTCCTGCAAGCGGGCGTTCAACCCGTTGATATAGGCTTTCGGCGAGATTCCGAACAGCTTCCTGAAGGCTTTCGAGAACGATTGCGGATTGTCGTAGCCTACCCGCGCGGCCAGTTCGGCCAGCGTCATCTCCTCCGTCTGCATATACATGATGGCCCGTTCCATCCGCTGCCTGGCCATGTAGGCATAGAGGGATTCGTCGAGGGCGGAGCGCATGATGCGGAGCAACTGCCGCCGGGATACACAGATCCTTCCGGCTATAACGTCCAGTTGTAACGGCTGGTGCAGGTTAGCGCTGATGTAATCGATTACCTGGTTCACCTTTTCCTGATAGATATTTTCGGTACTGCTTCGCATGCTTCTGATTCTTTAGCGACAAAAGTAGGCAATCTATACTGACCGGGAGTTGTCCAATCCGGCCAAATTCGTTTTCGTTTCGATTGCCTCTGTGCATCCGTCTCTTCTATCTGTTACGGAGATGGTTGAAAACGTCTTTTATTTTTGCCGTCCTTATTTTTTCCCTGTGCTTGTGTACATATATAAGAAAGAAAACAATAAAAGTATTTAAGTATATATCTTTCAGGTCGAAAATAAACAAGGGTTTGAGATAGATGAAATCCAATACCCCCTTTTCCCAGACTATATTGCTGAGCAAAGCACAGATAATCCCCGATGTTTGGAAGATGATGGCAATGTCGAGGAGCTTTGTCTTTTTTGACAGGCTTCTCAAGAATACGTATAATACCAGTATGATACATTCGGCAACGGCGAAGATGACCATGTGTATCCAAAAGCCTATATTGATATTCAGTTTTTGGTTCAGAAGATAGTTGACGTAGCTGTGTTTGTCGTTGAATACCGGCCTGAACTCGAAGAGCGAAGGGATAATATCGAAATGGGTGTCCATATAAAAATGATAGATCACGATCTTTGTCGCCTGATCGATGAGGATCAGCAGGAGTGTCCACCATATAATCTCTCTGGTTTTCATAATTTATTCTGTTTTTGAAGGATGGGTAATCTGTTCTTTTGCCCGGTTCGTTATTTCGCGGATGAAACCGGTTTTCGCATCGGTGTAGCCGTCGCGGTCATGTTCATACTCTTTTTGTAGTTTGACTTTCAATTCTCCGTAGGCTTGCGCCGTGTCGGGATGGGAGAGAAGGTAGTCGCGGAAATAGAGTTCGTCCCAGTCGCCGGAGTATCTTATGTGGAGGTGGAAGGCCTGACCTTTAAAGCCTTCGGGGGTATAGCCTTTCATAAACATCATATGGGGAGGCGGATTCCCGGGTTGGGGGGAATAGATGTAGCCTTCCGCTTCGATGGTCGGGATGAGGCGGGCAAGGTCGGTTTCCTGTTGTATTTCTAGCAATATGTCGATCGTCGGTTTGGCTGTCAGTCCCGGTACGGATGTGCTTCCGATATGGCTGATGCGGACGATGTTTTCCGCTCCTATGGCTTTCACGAGGCGGTCTTTTTCTGTTTCGTAACGCTTGGGCCAGTCCCGGTCGTGTGCCGAGAGGATGATCGGGAACAGCTGCCAGAGTTCTTCGTTACTCATTTCGTTCAAATTCTTATTTTTCATGGCGGTAGGGTTGGAAAGGTTATTCCGGTTCGTCCGTATCCAGGCAGAAAGGATGGCCGGAGGGGTCGAGCAGTGTACGGGAAGTTTTGAAGTATTGCTCGCCGGCCAAGCTGGCTCCCAGGCTGAGGGCGTGGCGGACGGCTTCCTCCAGGTCGTCGACGTAGAAGTCGAGGTGGAGCATTTGTCCCTGTCTCCCTTCTTGCCAGGGCCAGACGGGTGGTTCGTATTCTTCTATCTCCTGGAAGGCGATGACCATGCCTGTGGGCGAGGTGATGGCCGACCAGCCGTTTGCCTGCGGGTGTGTCCACTGCCAGTTGAGGAGGCGGCTGTAAAAGGAAGCCATGAGGCCCGCGTCCTTACAGTCGATCACGATGTTGATCCGGTTGATTGTTGCTTGCTTTGTTTCCATGTTTCCAAAGATAAGATAAGTTTTCGAGATATGGAATTTCCGGGAAAGAGATGCTATTCGATGGCATAACAGATGCTTCCCGGCAGCATAACAGATGCGCAAATAGGGGAGAGAAAGGAAGAATGGATGGAAATAGTCTTTTGTTTCTTACCGAAAAGGATTAATTTTGTGAGGAAACAAATAAGCAGAAATATTCATGTTCAATAAATTAGTGGCGATAGAGCCTGTAAGCCTGATTCCGTCAGCAGAAAAGAAATTGCAAGATTTTGCGAAAGAAGTAGTTATGTACGATGACATACCCGCGGGGGATGAAGAGGTGGCTGCCCGTATCGGGGATGCGGACGCTGTCCTTTTGAGTTACACCTCCCGGATCGAACGGGCGGCACTGGAGAAATGCCCGAATGTCCGCTATATCGGGATGTGCTGTTCCCTTTACTCGCCGGAGAGCGCCAATGTCGATATCCGCTATGCCAACGAACGGGGGATTGTTGTGACCGGTATCCGCGATTATGGCGACGAAGGGGTGGTGGAGTATGTTATCAGCGAGCTGGTTCGTTGCCTGCACGGCTTCGGACAGGAGGCATGGGATGAGATGCCTCGCGAGATCACCGGATTGAAAGTGGGGATCGTCGGGCTGGGTAAGTCCGGTGGGATGATTGCCGATGCCTTGAAGTTCTTCGGTGCCGATGTCTCCTATTTCGCCCGGAGCGAGAAGGAAGAGGCACGTAGGAAAGGTTACCGTTTCCTGCCACTGGGTGAGCTGCTGGCACAAAGCGAAGTGGTTTGCTGCTGCCTGAATAAGAACACGGTCTTGCTGCATGAAGCGGAATTTAAGCAGCTCGGTAATAAAAAGATATTGTTCAATACGGGGTTGTCTCCCGCCTGGGACGAGACTCCGTTTGTGAAGTGGCTGGAAGGCGACAACCTTTGTTTCTGTGATACTGCAGGTGCTTTGGGCAACGTCCAGTTGTTGAGCCATCCGCACGTACGTTGCATGCAGGTGTCGACCGGCCGTACACGCCAGGCGTTCGACCGCCTGAGCGAAAAAGTACTGGCCAACCTCTCAGAATACGATGGGTGAGGTGATATTAAGCAGGGTGTTCACTACCGACCATCCTGCTATCTCTGCCGTTGCGCTGTAGACGTCGATGACGGCATGCACCTGATCGTTCCTGATCTCTACCCGCTGGGTATCGCCCGTAAATCCGGGGGTGGACTGCATTGTCACCTCCATGTTCGCTGGTCCTACCGAGGCGCGCGAAGCCGCTACCGTAACATTGACTTTCGTCGGGAAGAGCCGGATGGCTTCCACCGCATTTCCGGAGAAGACGACGCGCTGTTCCGTTTGCAGCGATTCATCGTAGACGGCGGTTCCTTTCAGGGCGTTAGGGCCTTTCTCGTTGAAAAAACGGGCGGTGGCGTTTCCCATCAGGGCGGCAGTCCGCAGCACATCGAAGCCGCCGGTAGCCCCGGAGGCCAGGTAGACACGGGTGCCGTTTGCCTTGGCTGTCTCCGCTACCTCGCGATAAAAGAGGTCGTCGGCCAGCGCCCCGATCGAAAGGGTGACAATGGAAGTGCCGTTTTTCAGTGCAGGCAACGCCAGCTCTTTCATGGCGGCAGGCGAGGCGGCTTCCACCAGATAGTCCGGTTTCAGGGCAAGCAATTCTTCGATGGTCGCACATACCCGGCAAGGTTTCCCGTGTTGTTGCATCCGGGCAGCCAGGTTTTCTGCTTTGGAGACTGTGCGGGAGTAGACCCCCACTAACTCATATTCGGGCAAAATGCCTTTGATTACAGCGTCGGCCACGATACCTCCGAGCCGTCCGCATCCGACAATTACTAACTTTTCCATGCAGGCAAAGGTACTCGATTTTAATCTGATTTCCCAAACGGGACTGGCGAATATGCGAAGGCAAAGCAGCCTCCGCAGTGAAGTCCGCAGGGGGCGATATGTTTCTTTATGATCTCGTAGGGTTGCATATGCGTCTATTTTAATCCTTTTTTGAAAAGTATCATCGATAAGGCATCCTTCACCTGCTCTTTTTCGGTGATGGCAACGGTCATAGGGATGAGTTTTCCGCTGGGTTTGGCCCGGTAGAATTCTTCTTTGATGCTTTCCGTAATTTCCATTCCGGCGATACGGTCCAGGTGTTTTTCCGTGAAGTAGGAAGTGACTTTGAAAAAGCTCTGGTAGACAACCAGCCAGGCAAGGTTTTTCTTCTTTGACAGGACTTTGCATAACCAGGCCTTCCCGTCGTTGTAATAGTTCCACTCGAGTGTCAGGTCGGCGGCTGCGGCCGATGCGCTGAATTCTTCGAATGCGGGAAAACTAGCCTTCAGAACGTCGGCGATGACTTCATTAGTGGGGAAAACGTTTTTGTCTTTTAAAATCAGAGGTTCCATAATGTTGTGTATTTCGGTGTATAAAATAAAGAGAATTATATAAGGATATGTTGCCCGTTAAAGGGTCAATATTTTTTCTCCGTTCTTGAGATATTCGGTTAGCGGGGCTCCCATGTATCTGACGGTAACACCCAGTTTCTCGATGATTGGCTTCACTTCGAACCTTTCGCAGCAGTCCTGGCAGGCTTCGACGGTGACGCCTGCTTGAAGCATTTCCAGGATTTCCGTCTGCACCTGCGTGTCCCGGGCGGCGAGTTTAACGGAGGCTCCCCAAAGGATCACGTTCACTTCTTTCCACCAGCCTCTCTTTTTGGAGTTGAGGGTGTACATCGATAACATATTGAATATGGTGTCTTTATTGTCGGTTGTCCAGAGAATGTTTAATTTGTCGTTCATAATAAGATGATTTATGTATATGGTTATGTCGATTCGCAAATGTATGAAAAAGAAATAGAGATTGTCCAAAAATATTCATGGACAAAAGTAAAGAAAAAATTCTATGAAGACAGGCGGTGCGTTCGAGAATATATTTTCGTAATTAGTACGAAATAATCTCTTCCCTGCTGACATACTGTTGTCACCCCCTCCCCATACCTTTGCTTCACAGTTCGAATATTAACATTAAAAAACTACGAAGATGGAAATGAAATTGTTTTATTTAGGGGAAGTTGCGGGGATGACGAAAGAGCAGGTGGAAGAAGCGGAAAAGTTCATCCGGGGATTTGAATATGGTATCGTTGCCACCAACAATCCGGAGACGGGACCGCGCCTTTCGGGACTCAACAACCTGGCAGGCCAGACCTTGCAGCAACTCCATTTTGCGACAGAAGCCAGCTGTCAGAAATTAGCGAACCTCCGCCTGGATCCGCGCTGTGAAGTGATGTACGCTACGATGGAGAGCGGGCAGGTCCAGATCGCAGGCAAAGCCGAGATCATCACCGACGAAGCATTGAAACGCGAACTCTGGCAAGACTGGATGAACGAATACTCACCCGAAGGACCGACGGGAGAGGGCATCTGTATCATCCGCCTTATCCCGGCTTCTATCCGGGCGATGATCTGCTGATCCCGCTGCCGGTAACGTAAAAGTTGTATCTTTGTCACCAATCAATCAGACAAACGCACACAATGAACCGCCTGGAACGAATATCCGCTATACTGGTCAAGCTGCAATCCCGCCCGATCGTCACCGCACGTGAGATAGCGGATCAGTTCGGTGTAAGTCTCCGGACGGTTTATCGCGACATCCGTTCGTTGGAAGAGTCGGGGATCCCTGTCGGTGGTGAGGCAGGGCTGGGTTATTCGCTAGTGGACGGTTTCAAGCTGCCGCCCCTGATGTTCACGATCGACGAGGCCCTCTCTTTCCTCGTGGCAGAGAAACTTGTCCGCCATCAGACCGACGGCGATACCTACGATGTATTCCGCAGCGGGATGGACAAGATACGCGCCGTGTTGCGGACGGCCGACAAGGATATCCTCCATCATTTCGACCCCTATATCCGTATCTCGGGCATCCACCAGAATACGCGCACCGCCTCTGCCAATGTCCTGCAAACCCTTATAAAGGCGTTGCTGAACAAGAAACAGCTCGTCATGACCTACAAGGCGGGCTACAACTACCAGGTCACCCACCGTACGATCGAACCCCAGGGTATGTTCTTCATGGGCGGCATCTGGTATGTCCTCGCCTGGTGCAAGTTGAGGAGGGATTACCGTACCTTCCACCTCGGCAGAATCGTCCACCTCTGTCTGGGCGAAAACGGTTTCGAGGAGGAGCATCTTCCGCTCGACGAACTGATCCCCCGGATCTATCATGTAGAGGATGAGGTCGAAGTGATGCTCCGTGTCCACCGCGACGTGGCACGCGATACGGAAGTCTCCAAATACACCTACGGACTTTATGAGGAGGTAGCGGACGGGGAGTACTTCGTCCAGAAATACCGGACCTATTCGCTCGACAAGTTCGGCCACTGGTACCTGTCGTTTGCCGACTGGGCGGAGATCATCGCGCCGGAAGCCTTGAAAACGGTTGTCCGGGAGTTGATCGGCAAGATTCGCATCTGAAAGCGGCCGACTTCATCCCCCTGTATTCTTTATCCCTTGGCCGTCTCTCGGCTGGTCAGAATCTCGTCCATATGTCCGAGTGCCCAATCTACCAGGCTCTGGATATGAGGCATGAGTGTCGTGCCCATTTCCGTGAGGCAATATTCCACGCGGGGCGGCACTTCGGGATAGACTTTGCGGTGCACAAGGCCGTCGGATTCGAGGGTACGGAGCGTAACGGTCAGCATCCGTTGCGAGATATCGTCGATGGTCTTGTGGATGTCGCTGAAACGCATCGTGCCGTTCGCGCTCAGTGTAGTCAGGACCAGCATCGACCATTTGTCGCCAAGACGGCTGAGGACGTCACGTACCGGGCAGTTTCCCGTAGGATGAAAGTTTTTCATATTTTTAATATTCTGATATTCTATTGAAGCTCAACAATTGTTATCTCTATGTAAGTTGCTTATTCCGAGGTGCGTTCTTGTTTGGACGAACCGGATAATCTACATTTGACGAACAAAAGTAATAAACTTACGAAAAATAACTATTGTTTCATTTAATAATTAAGATCATGGCAAAGAAAGTAGCAGTTTTGGCAGTGAATCCGGTGAACGGATTCGGTTTGTTCCAGTATCTGGAAACATTTTTTGAGAATAAGATACCTTACAAGGTGTTTGCGGTGGCAGATTCGACGGAGATAAAAAGCAATTCCGGCGTTACGCTGATCGTGGACGATGTGATTGCCAACCTGAAAGGGCATGAGGACGAGTACGATGCGTTGGTATTCGGTTGTGGCGACGCTGTTCCCCAGTTCGGTGAAAATGTAGGCAAGCCTTACAACCAGGATATGCTGGCGGTCATCAAAGTATTCGGCGACAAAGGCAAGATCATGATCGGCCATTGCGCGGCAGCCATGATGTTCGACATCGCAGGGATCACCGCAGGCAAGAAAGTGGCGGTTCACCCGTTGGCAAAACCGGCTATCAAGCTGGGCCATGCCACCGACGAGAAATCGGAGATCGACGGAAACTTCTTCACCGCCCAGTGCGAACATACCGTGTGGACGATGATGCCGCAGGTGGTCGAAGCACTGAAATAAAAAGATTCAGCTTTGTGCACCGGAACGAATAGTTTTCTTATCCGGTATATCGAAACGATCGAACCGGGCGGTATCCTTTGCCGGAGCCGTCCGGTTCGATGTGTCAGAACCGAACGGTTCGACAGGGTGGAGTCGTCCGATTCGATGTGTCGGAACCGAGCGATTCGACCGGATGGAGCCGTTCGGTTCGGTATATTTCGCCCCGTGTGCTGGCTGTATATGGAAAACAATCGCTATCTTTGTCTTTGCCTGACGGTTACCGCCCGGTGTAAATTGAATCATTAATCCATAGGATAGGAGAACCGATTATGAATGAAATACTTTATCCCATCGGGATTCAGAACTTTGAGAGTCTTCGCAAAGACGGGTATCTCTATGTAGATAAGACGGCATTGATCCACCGCCTGGTTCGTACGGGTACCTACTATTTCCTCAGCCGCCCGCGCCGTTTCGGTAAAAGCCTGCTGGTGTCTACCCTCGAAGCTTATTTCCGGGGGAAGCGCGAGTTGTTCGACGGTCTGGCGATGGAGGAACTGGAGAAGGAGTGGACCGTCTATCCCGTATTGCACCTCGATCTGAATATCGGGAAGTATAACACACCCGGGGAACTGGAAGCTGTCCTCAACAAGGCTTTGCTCGACTGGGAGGCAGTTTATGGTGCGGGTGAAGGCGAAACGACCCTTGCCCTCCGTTTCGATGGTATCATCCGGCGCGCCCATCAGCAGACCGGACAGCGGGTAGCGGTTCTCGTGGATGAGTATGACAAGCCGATGCTGCAAGCGATCGGCGACGAAGAGTTGCAAGACGCCTACCGCCTGACGCTGAAAGCCTTCTACGGCGTGCTCAAATCGAGGGACGGCGACATCAAGTTTGCCTTGCTCACCGGCGTTACCAAGTTCAGCAAAGTGAGTATATTCAGCGACCTGAACAACCTGAAAGACATCTCGATGGATAAAAGGTTCCTTAATCTTTGCGGCATTACCGAATCGGAGCTTCACGCTTATTTCCGGCCGGGCATCCGTGCGCTTGCCGCGGCGCAAGGAATGGAGTACGACGCGATGTGCGCCCGGCTGAAGACCTATTACGACGGTTATCATTTCGCCCCCAACTCCGAAGGCATTTACAATCCTTTCAGCCTGCTCAATGCATTGGACAAGGAGGAGATGGGCAGCTATTGGTTCGAGACCGGCACGCCTACCTACCTGGTGGAACTGTTGAAGGAACATAACTATAACCTGCCTCACCTGGAAAAAGAACAGGCTACCGCCGAGGTGCTCGACAGCATCTATACCGACGATAGCGATCCGATCCCGGTGCTTTACCAAAGCGGCTACCTGACGATTCACGGTTACGATTCCCGGTTTGAAACCTATCTGCTGGGTTTTCCCAACCGCGAGGTGGAGGAGGGTTTTGTCCGTTTCCTCGCTCCTTACTACACCGGCAAGCCGAAGCGGGAGGCAGAGTTCGAGATCAAGAAGTTTGTCCGCGAGGTGGAATCCGGCGACCCCGAGTCTTTCTTCAGCCGCCTGCGGAGCTTTATGGCCGGTACGCCTTACGAGTTGATCCGCGACCTGGAGCTGCATTATCAGAATGTACTTTTCATCGTTTTCCGCCTCGTGGGTTTCTACACCCGGGTGGAATATCACACTTCCCGCGGTCGGATAGACCTGGTGCTTCAGACCGACCGCTTCGTCTACGTGATGGAATTTAAGCTGGACGGCACCGCCGAAGAGGCGCTTCGCCAGATTGCCGAACGCCGTTATGCTGACCCGTTTGCCGCCGATCCCCGGCGTGTGTTCCGCATCGGGGTGAATTTCAGCAGCGCGGAGCGTAATATCGAGCGTTGGATAATCGAGGAGGGGTGACCCCCTCCTCATGCTTTTTAAGGAAACTTATTCGATTTCGGGCCGATCGTCGCCACCACCGCTGCTGCCACCGCCTACGACGAGGGGGATGGAGTAGACCAGGGTGCGCGGCTGTTTCAGCTGCGTTTTGTTGGTGCTGAAGTAGGTTTCGAGGGTCAATTCGTAGGTGCCGGCTTCCAGGTTGGCGGGGAGGGTGAACATCAGGCGGCTCGGGTCGTTGATACCGAAGAGGGTGATGGAGGTTGCCACACTGCGGTCGGTGCTTTTCAGCAGGGTGAGCGAACCGATACCCGTACCGTCGGCGTTGATGCAGCGTATCTTCGAGCCGGTCACGTCGATCATGCCGCCCGGGGTGATGGTGCCGTCGGTCTTGCCCGTGGTGACGTCCTTCACCAGGCCGATGCGTGCGCCGCCCGATTCTTTGACCGTGCCCGAGAACTCCATCGTCACCTTGTCGAGCTCGCTGCGCATGGCGGCGGTGGGGATGATGTTGACGGTGCATTTGTTTTTGGCAGGGTCTACCGTACCGGTTTTACCCAGGAAGAGGCCTTCGATGGCGGGGGTGAACATGGCCGTGCCGGTCTTGACGATGTTGTTCTGGCAAACCAACTGGCGGATTTTCTCGTCGATGAGGTTGGCGGTGTTCACCAGGGTGTCGACGCGGTATTCGGTTCTTTCCTCGACGATGGCGCGTGCCACGTCGGTGATGTCCAGCGACTGGATCGGTTTAAGGATGGCTTTGTAGTCTTCCAATACGTCTTTGGTCATTAAGTACTCTTCGAGGTCGAATTTCCATACATACTTTTTTGTTGCCATAAAGCTTTTTGTTTTAGGTTATTAATACTGTGTTTGCCGGTTAGCAGGGGTTGTGTCAAAACTCAGTGCATTTTGACACAACCTCCGTTTGCTATATGAGGGTGGGCTGGGGGTGATTTTCCCGGATTGTTGCTTCAAAATCCAGGAACAGTTTCTCCAATTCACTCTTTAACTGCCCCTTGTCCTTGTCATTGAGGAAACCGTATAGGATGCTGTTATTGACAAACTCCTTGATTTCCGGATACGAGAATCCGTAGCGCAATGTCGCCAACGTATATTGCTCGGTGAGCGAGGTGCGCAGGATACCGGGATCGTCGGTGGAGATAATGATGGGGACACCGGCCTTATGATAAAGCAGGATGGGGTGTTCGCTGTCCTTCACACCGAGGATGAATTCGTTGCTGGTAAGGTTGATTTCCACAGGGATTCCCGTAGGCTTATCCTCTGGTTCTCCCTCAGGCTCTTTCTTCATTGTCTTTAAAATCTCATTGCTGTTCGGCTCGAAAGGCAGGTCTACGCCGTGGCCGATGCGGTTTGCTCCGGCAATGTTTACAGCCTGGTCGATATGATAAGTCAGATGTTCGGGGCGTGTCAGGCCGAGCGTCAGTTCGCCGGCATGGAGCGAGGTGTTGACTTTGACTTCGTCTTTGTTTTCGTTTTGTTTATCGGCAAGCACGGCAAACATTTGCATGTGCAGGTGGTAATAGAGCATCGACTTTTCCCCATTTTCGGCGGCGACAATATTGCATCCCACCAGCAAGTTCTCTTTCTCATCGGACGAAAGCAGGCATGCCTTATGTACAACGTAGAGCTGGACGAATACTTTCAGAGGTTCCCCACCACGCGAAGAGTATCCTTGATAGCGGCACAGAAGCTTTCTTTTGCCGTTGTCGGTCGTGGTTTCCCAAGCCTCTTCGTTGATTCTGCTTTTCTCGTCCAACTGCTTTATAAATTCGAGGTAGTCGGCAGCGGCTTCAGTAGCTTTCGTGTCGATAAGATCATAGATTTCGCCCAGCAGTGCCTTCGCTTTATCATCATCCCCTTTCTTTACATAATATTTCAGGTCTGTGTCATATTTCTTGTAGTCGGCTTCGTCGAGGAAACAGTATTCCGGGACGTGGGGAGAAGATGCCATCACTTCGAGGTATTGCACATTCTCCTTGACGGCGCGTTTTTTCAGTTCGCGCATCAGATGGGCGAGGTCGTCGATATCCGAAGTCAGTGCCGAAAGGAGGCCGAAGGTACCGAAGAAATATTCGTCCGGGCCGAGGGGATACTTGTAGGGCTGGAAGTTGCGGATGCTCCATTTGTCGATAAGCTCCATGCGATGGTTGTGGAGGTCGTCCATATCTTTGGAGAGCCGGACGACCTTTATACCTTCCGGTTTGTCCTTATAAAGTTTGCCTGTTGTCATATCGACGTACATTTCTTTTTTCGCTGCCATCTCGAAGTAGGTTTCGGCATACGCCGAGCCGGTAAGATGATTGTGAAGGTCGCCGCCTTTGGGCATGGCGGTGAAGAACTGGCGCAAGGCTGCACGGTCGTTTTTGATGTCCTCGAAGTATTTCGATGTGTCCTGTTCCTCAACCGTGGGTTCGTTTTTGTCTTCTCTTGTTTTCATACTTGTTTCTTTTTAGAAAGTTTATAATCTTGTTCAATACATACCCGCCCGTTTGCGTTGCCCTCCTTTCTTTGACGGGGCGGGGGTGAATTATCCGGTTTATTGCTGTCGTTTCAGCCGGGGGCTGAACCTAAATGGCTGACTTCGTTTCCGGCTGCCCGGCCTCAGAAGGCCAATACGGCGCGGACATTGCACTCCTTGGTTTGGACTTCTATTCCATAATGAGGTTCTGAGTCGGAGATAAACCACGAGTACGATTCCTGAAAGTTGTAACCACTCCAATACTTTCCTTTAAGTTTGGTTCCACCGGCTTTTTCAATCTGCTGATTCATTTCATTTAATATAATCGATTTCCCAGTGATATTATCAGGTATGCCGAACCATATCGTTGCCAGCTCAAACTTGCCCGGGAAAAACCACCCGCTGCACCCCTCCGGCGTGGGATGACTGCCGGCATAGGTCTTCACCGCGTCGTAGGCCGGAAAATCAGCATCTTTATTGTGAGCGGTGTACAGCCCGAAAAGGGCGTTGTAGGCATAACCGTAGGAGGGGTTTGAAGCGAAAACCATCTCCCAAAGGGATTTCTCGTTGTCCGTGAATCCGTCGAAAGCATAAGCCCACTCCCAAAGGGTTTTTTCGTCCTCCGGCTTCGTAGCCCATGCGACGGGGGAATCAGAGACATCCTGAAGTGCCACCACCATGCCGTGGATGCACGTGGGATGCTCGTCCATCAGGAGGTGGTCGCCTTGCCGATTTTTGGTCTGCGTCCAGTGTGTCCCTTCCTTCTCGCCCACCCAGAAGATGACGCCGATGCAGTCCTTTTTCACGTTGTCGGGCAGTTTTCCGTTGCTGAAAGCCTCCTGCGGCAGGACGGTGCCGTCCTTCATGTAGAAGTCGCCTTTCGCGAGCGGACGTTCTGTGGTGGTCTCCGTGCCCTTGTCGACGGTGTAGATTTGGTATGTGCCACCTGATGCGTCATTTTCCGTTATATTCGGTGTGAACTTGTGCTTCTTAAAGTCGGAATCATAGTAAGAAGAAGCAGTGCCGGCGTCCCAATTTTCATTGATACGTATTATGTGGCGTGCCGTGTAATGATTTTCCTGCCACCACTTGTTCACATGGCCGCCTGTATAAAGGTTGTAGCTTTTCGACATATTCTTGCCGTCGATGGTTTCGGTATAGGTGCAGATGGTGTGCGGCAGGCGAATGACTAACAGCACCATCTGATGCTCCATCGTGAAGGTGAGGGTAGAGCCGGAGGGGGAAGCCGGGCTGCCGTCCGGAAGGGGAGCGACTACGCCACGCGCCACCATCAGGTCGTTGGCGGTGTACTTGGCGTAGGTGCTCTGGTCATCTTTGACATCCCACTTGTTGATAAGATTCCAGAAGAAATATTTCACGTCGTCTTCTTTGATAGTTACTGTATATTTGGACGACATGTCTTTCTGGTAGGGATAATAGGCAAAGTAAAGGTATTCGTCGTCGTGGGGGATGGACGGGAGTGCCTGGTTTGTTTCAGCTTTCCATGTTTGGCCATCATAGGTGAATTTCCCGTTTTCGAGAATTGCCTCTCGCGCCTCCTTCGTCTTCTTCACCACATAGATGCCTATCGCGTCGCCTTTGGTAAACTCGGTGGCAAAGCCTCTTTCCACGGCGCGGGTCACGGGTGCGCCGTTGTTCGTCGCGGCATTGGCGGCGGAGGCTTCCGGGGCGGCGGCATAGGCTCCGTCGGTAACGGTGATGGTGAGCACGGCGGCAGGGTCGGTGCCGTTGCCGGGGGCAGCGTTATCGAATGCGTCGTCGGGGGTGCAGGCTGCTGCCAGCATCAGGAGCGTCAGCAGTACCGCTGTTCGGTATAATTGTTCTGTTCGTTTCATGGGGAATGGATTTATGGGTTATTACTTGGGGTGCTATTGGCATCCTCGCTCTCGATGTTATCGTCCTTGCCGCCCTGCTCCCATGTCCCGCCGGTGGGGGGCGCGAGGGTGAGACCGTCGTCGTTTACCGTCACGTTGTAGGTGTAGTGGCAGTTATCTTGAAACGTGAGATCACCTTGCTGCAGTATCTTCCGATACGAATAGTCCTTGTTGCCGTCGATGGTTATCCGGATGAGTTCGATGGGGGTGGACTGTATGACGTCGTATTGAAACTTTATTACCCCCACGACCGCATCGAACGTTCGGATATAGCCGGCGGTGGCCGGGGTGCGTTCGTGGGGGAAAACCGGGCCTGATACGTTTCCGTCATCTATAGAAATAGTCCCGTCCGAATTCGGCATATAATTATTCATATTGAATGCGGGAAGCATCACTGTCGCTTGACGCAGGGCTGCCTCGCTTATGCCTGTTCCCGCACGGAGATTCACCGTGATGCGGACGTTATAGTAATGTTCGAATAGAAGGCTCGTCTGCGTACGTGTTATCGTGATTTCCTCGGCACCAAGAAAGTTTGCGGCGTCAAAATTCTCGTCGGATCTCTGGTCGGCGGATAGGTCGGTTAATTTGTCCGTCTTCACGTTGGGATACCAGGCGGTGAGGGTTTTTTGCTCGTTGGCGGTGCCCTGCCAGCGGATGGCGTCGGCATCGGTGGCGGGGACGAACTGTCCGCTGCGGTAGACGTAAGTCTTTGCCTTCGTGTCGCCCTTAGAGAGGACGCCTATCGTGTTGCCTTCCTCGAACGTTCCGTCCACGGTGGCGCGGGTCTGTGTGTCGCCTGTCATCGGGGCGACCGTAGCGCTGAAGGTCACGATGTCGCCGTCTGCTGCTGCGCCGCCTTCGGTCAGCCCGTCGCTGCATCCTCCTGCCGGTATCAGCAGTGCCGGCGCAGCTATCATATATATAATGTATGCTTTCATAACTTATCTCTTATTTAATTTATCCTCTCTTTATTCTCTCTTCTCTCTTCTCTCTCATCTGTCATCTGTCAACTGCTCAGTTCCACACCGGGACATCTTCTCCATTCTCGCCGTTCCCTTTCTCCCACGGTTTTATCGTGGCCGGGCTGATGGTGAGCGCGGATTTGTTCACCTTTATATTATAGGTATAGGAATAACCGGCTGCAAATTCGCGTTTGCGGCTGTTTTCCGGGTTCTCCGGGTAGTCGATCGTCGCGGAATAAACCGCGTCGCCCAGGGTGACTTCGATCTTTGCGCTATTCTGCTGTTGCGGGAAAACAATCAGCGAGGAGGACATTCCGCTTGCATTGGAGGGAACCTTCCGGGTCAGCTTCTTCGCTTTTGTCCCTTCCGTTTTCCCCGTTGCGGTATCGAATGTTCCCTCCAATGCGAGTGCGTCGATGGCGTATTGAAGGTCACCGAGCGTCGGAATGCCTTTGCCCGGCAGGAAATTCAATACGATGAGGCTCATGCAATGACGGAACCGGAACTGCACGTCGGGTTTCGCCGCGCTGCCGGTGGCCCGGGCGAAGAGGAAGTCGTATTTCGCCTGCCCCGCGGCTGTCTGGTCATCGGCGTTTGCGGTGACCTTGCCTGCCGGGGTGCCTTTACTGCCTGCATAGGGATAGTAGGCGGTGAAATCGACGGGGTCGGTGTTTTGGAAGTAGATGCCGCCCGTTGCTCCGCCGTCCGGGGTGAATATGCCGTCGGCTGCCATGGTGGTGAATTTCACATTCCTGTACTCCGTCGTTCCCGACTTTCCGGTTATGCCGATGGCGTCGCCATGCGCCCATACCGTACCTGCTGCACGGGTAGCCATCGCGTCGATGACGGAGGTGATCCGTGCCTCCACGAAGGGATGGTCTGCCGGGCTTGTATTCTCTTTCTCACATCCTCCGAAGAGGGTGGCTGCTGTTGCCACGAGGGCAACGAATCGGATTTGATTGATTGTTTTCATGCTTCTACTTGTATTTATTTTTATATGCTGTTATTCGGTTACATATTCGCATCCACGTCGTCGCCCTTGCCGTTGCCCGAGGTCCAGTCGATGATCGTTCCGTTCGGCCCGGCCCCCACGGGGGCGAAGAGGCTGCCCGTGACGTCGAGCGGGGTGAGCTTGTCTGCGTTGAAGTCGCGGAGGAGATCGGTTACGTCGGCGATGGTCGTGATATGGTGGCCGTCGGAGAAGGTGAGCGTCGTTACGATGCGGTGTGTTGCTTCCGCGACGATACCTGCGGTCCATACATCGGCAGTGAGCCGGTCGGCGGTACGGGCGAACGGTATCCGTACGGCGATGGAATCGCCTGTCACTTCACCTGTCCGCAGGTCTATTGCCGCCGCTACGCCTTCCAGGCGGGATTCGACGGAGGCGATGCGTTCCGGGTCGCCCTCCGTGACGGTGAGGGTGAAGTGTATCCGGCGCATCCGTTGGTGCATGGGCAGCGTGATCCGTACGGTGTCGTCGGCAATCGCGTCGGCGGTTGCCGTACCGGAAAAGAAGACGCCTGCATCGGGGATGAGCAGGGTGGGCGGTGTATCGTCTGCCGCAGCATTTGCCGCAGCGTCCGGCATTGTGTTTATCGTGGCGATACCGTCGTTCACGCTGACGCCTGCCGGGAGGTTATAGGCGAGCACTTCCACGGTGCCCGGCTCGAAAAGTCCGGGTACGACGAATGCCGCACTGTTTGCCGTGGCGGTGTTGCCGGCTGCTTCTACACGGTACCGGGCAGGGATTGCCACGTCTTCGCCGCGCTGCGACCATTCCGTGGTGCCTGCTACGGCACCTTTGTCGGGGTGCGAGGTCTTGTGGCCCTCTTTCTTGTCGCAACCGGCGGGAAGGAGCAGGATTAAAAGCAGGATTGCCAGGACGGCAGGGGAGACGCTTGCCTTCGGGGTACGGGGACGGAAGGGGGTTGAACGGGCGTCTTGGGTACGGGGTGAAAAGGCTGCGGCGGGCAGGTGACGGATCAGCGCTGCGTTGCCGTACGGTAAACGGGCGGAACTGATATCAGTTCCGTATCCGGGCGATAGTAGCATCGCCCGGATACTTTTCCTTAGATGAATTGTTGTAGGCATAAACAGATTCCTTTCTTTATTATTAATAATAGTGTTGTTATGGTGATGACTGATTTTTGCCTAAATGTAGTCGGACGCAACAAGGAATCTGTAACAATTTGCAAAATGAGACAAAATAATTGGGGTTTTCGGAGAGGTTTTGAGACGATTGATAGGAATACCACTGCGGTGAGAGGTTTACCACCCTCGATTATTTTACTCGGCACACGGGAGATGAATAGTAAATAAATAAGAGAAAAGAGGGGAAAAGTTCAAAAAGATGAGCTAAAATAAAATCAGCCAGGCGGCTTTTCATGTATAGCAACCTGGCTGATTCGATTTATAAGCAATTATAGATTACAATTTACTTATTTCTTCTACCGACAATCCGGTACATTGCGCAATCGTGTCGATATTTATTCCCTGTTTTTTTAAGTTGGCAGCGATAAGGCGTTGTTCTTCTGCCTTGCCTTTTTCCATCCCGTCTTCGAAGCTGGTATCGAGGGCAGCGGAGAGGTCACGTTCGACGGAGAGGCTCAATTCGTATTCAAGCCGTTGGTCGGGAGTCATACTCGCTACTTCCACAATGCTTTTCAGTTTGCGGAAAATTTGGTTGTTGAGTTCTTTAGGTAATCGTTCCATGATCTCGATATTGTTTAAAACATATATCCCTTGTTTCTTTTCAAATGAACCCCCCTCTCCGCAATATAAACCCCACTCAGGATAAAGACCGATCCGATCAGGGCGATCACCGTGATGATTTCGTCGATCACGATGGCGGAAGTGATCAGCGTCACCAGCGGGACAATATAGATATAGTTGGCCGTGCGGAACGGACCCAGCTCTTTGACTGCCGTGTTCCACATGATGTAACAAAGCATCGATGCTACCACACCCAGGAACAGCAGGTTAGCTGCAACGACCGGGCGGAAGAGTATCGCCGTATCCGTATTCAGCGGATGGAGCAGGAACATCGGGGTTAATGTGACAAGCCCGTAGAAAAACACCTTTCGGGTAATCAGCAATGTCGGATACCGGTTCCCCATCTGTTTCAGTATCAGACAGTAAAACGCCCACATCAACGCTGCGATCAGCGTCAACATATCCCCCAGTGGATTGATCTTCAATAGAAAACTACCGTTGAACACGACAAACGCCACCCCGATCAGCGCCATGACGGAGCCGTAGATCAGGTTCGGTTTGATCTTCTCCCCGCGGTAAAACAGGAGCGAAAGAAACGCCGTCAGGATAGGAGCGGTGCAGATGATGAGCGACACGTTTGAAGCCAGCGTGATCCCCAGCGCCGTATTTTCTGTAATAAAATAGATCGATCCCCCGCAAAGCCCGGCGGCTACGAACATAAGCTCATCCCGTTTGCTCCGGGCGAACAGCACCTTAGGCGAAATAAACCAGATGCAGACATAAGCCAGCGCGAAACGGTAGAAAAGAATGTCGACGGGAGACAACCCGTTATGAATCAGGATTTTTGTCGAAACGAAAGTCGTACCCCAAATAATAACCGTGATGATTGCGATCAGATGATACCAGTAAGTCAGATTATTCTTTGCCATATTTTTATGAGAATTTCAGAAAGAGAATACTTTTAATATGATCCATAATAAGACAAAGGCAGCAAGGGCAGCCAGTAAAATCACATATTTTATTTGTGAGAAGTACTTTTGTTCATCTTGTTCGCGTTCTTTCACCTGCCGGTTGATCCGGTCGAACTCTTCGGCACTGATGTCCGGGAGTTGGGAAGCGTACTTTGCACGGGTGTCTTTTCCCCGGTCACGGAGTTGTCTGAGCATCTCCCGATCCTCTTTGTTCCTTCGTATCATATCGAAAACATGGCCAGCAAAACTCATAAGCTTTTCTTTTTAAAGGATTCGTTTATTGTCTGCTAAAATACGAAAAAAAACCGGATCAGGCTGCCAGGCGTTATGAGTAAAACAAGTTGAATGTCTGCTCTGTTATGTAAATATACAGGTGTTACTTGTTTGAATATAATTGTGATTCAGTTTGCAGATGATGAAATTACATGTTTATACTGTCTGTTACTATATATTATTGTTGGTCCTGCTGTTTTTTCCGTCTCCGGAGGCGGCAGCGGATCTATTGTTGCCGGTCGACAGTGCCGGTATGACCGAAGGCGATTCGCTGGTCCGAAAATCGATCTACCCGTCGTCGGCCACTGAGAAAAGTGATTTTTATAAGATGCTTTGGGGAGAACATTACCGGAAATTATATTCTATCCCGATCACCGTGCCTGCCGTCACCCTGCAAACGCTTTGGGGTGGGATGAAGGTGGTGGAGCAGGCTACTGATTTCCAGGGATTACTTCTGGAAAACGATCAGGCACAGTTATGTCTTTTGAAGCCGCTAGGCGGATATACTACCTTCCTCGAATCGAAATTCTTCCAGGAAGTCTATAGCAAACAAGTATTCAGAAATACATATCTGGACCAGTTCATCGGCGATGCCTATACTATTATCAATCCGTTTACCTTTATCTCTGCCGATTATCTGGCGCGTTCGTCGGGCCTGAACTCAAATAATTCGCGGATCTTTTACTTGCCCGAGTATTCCACAACCGATACAGTGGCGGATGGAACGCCTATCGGAAATAAGCTGGTCAGTGTCATCGATGTGCCCGATTTTAATACCCGCCCGAATATTCTCCTGACAGAAGATTTGCTGGATACTATCCGGACGGATAAGAATTATCAGGTGAATCAGGAACTTTATATCCGCGAACGTCTGTTGGATATGGTGATAGGTGACTGGAATAAGATACCCGAAAACTGGAACTGGATAGCGCGTCAGCGGGGCGACAGCCTAACCTTCGACCCGATCGTCATCGACCGTAACCATGCTTTTACGAAGGTTGACGGCGTTTTGTTCAAACAAATGCTCCGGGTGTTGGGCCTGGGTTTCATTGTTAATTACGATCCTTCGCTGAAAAGCGTCCGCAAAGAGAACGCCTTGGGTTTTTCTTTGGATATGGCGTTGGCTTCCCAAAGTGATGCCGATGTATGGATGCAGCAGGCCCGATTCATCCGCCGGACACTGACCGATTCGGTGATAGACGATGCTTTCTCGCGTTTGCCGAAGGGAATAGAGGATAAGGAGATCGGACGGATCGGCGCGATCGTGAAACAGAGACGGGATAGGCTGGAAGAGATAGCAACGGCTTATTTCGATCAGTTGCAGCGAACCCCGGTTCTGACGGGAAGCAACCGCTCTGACCGTTTCGTCATCGATCGTACTAATCCCGACAGTTTGTTTATCCGCATCTACGATAAAGAGACAGACCGACTGGTGTTCGACCGGAAATATAGCCGTAAAAAGACCAAGGAACTTTGGCTATACGGTCTTGAAGGTGACGACCGTTTTGAAGTGAACGGAGAAGCAAAGAAAGAAATGCCCGTCTTCCTGATTGCCGGCCGTGGTGAGAATAGCTACCGGCTGGACCCGGGTCATCATATACGGATTTACGAGTATAAGTCGGAAAAGGCCCGGTTAGACTCCATTCTTCATGCCCGTAAAGTTTTTTCGGATATACCGGAAATACATCAGTATGACTACAATAAGATCAAATATCATAAAATGTCGCTCACACCCTGGGGGATTTACGACTCGGATAAAGGATTCAGTCTCGGTACATTCTTTACCTATACGATGTATGGCTTTAAACGTTCGCCGTTTACTTACCAGCACCGTGTCGGCTATAATTACCTGCAAGGGTTCATGTACCAAGGGATTTTTCCTTCTTACGACGGAAAGAAATCGTTCAATATAGAGGCGACAATCAGTTCGAAGAGGAATTTCTATAACTTTTTCGGTTTCGGGAATAATACGGACGGATATAAGGAAGCGAAGAAAAATTACAACCGTGTCCATATCCGCGAGTTCAAACTGTCGCCTTCTTTTCTGCTCAATTTCGGAAAGAATGAAAAGCTGACTGTTCGAACTTCGTTGGAAATGTTCAAGGCGAAGGAAACGAGCGACCGTTTCATCAACCAATATTATCCCGAAGATCACCGGATTTTCAAGAATAACTACTTCTTCGACCTGGGGGCTACGCTGGAGACGGAGAAAGAGCTTTCTTCTTTTATCCCCCGGATCGGTGGAGCTGTAACAGCCGGTTGGATGATGAATCTGAGGGATGCCGGACGTAATTTCCCTTATGCCGGTGCTTCTATGGAACTGGACGTACGGATTACCGATCGTCTGACTTGGGCGACGATGGCGAAGTGTAAACTGCTCTTCAATAATAAATATGAATTCTACCAGGCGGCATCCACCGAACTACGCGGTTACCGGGATAACCGTTTTATCGGGAAACAGGCTTTTTACCAATATTCGGATATCCGGTTGGATATGGGGAAACTTAAGAATCCGTTCACCCCTTTGAAGTACGGAGTGTTTGCCGGGTTCGACTACGGCCGTGTCTGGTTTCCGGGTGAAGAATCGAAAAGATGGCATACCTCGTACGGAGGAGGGGTATGGCTGACGTTGATCAACAAGGTCACGACGAAGTATTCATGGTTCGGTTCGACCGATAGTTTCCGTTTCATGTTCGAGCTTGGACTGGGATTTTAGCGGATGGCTTGATTTTCCGGAAGGTTTGACTAAGCAAACTGAAATCCAGGTTGTTTAATAAATAGTACATAAAATTAAAACAACTTAGGTGATGGAATCTAATAGTGAAAAGAAAATCAAGGTTCTCCCAAACGGACCTTACGAAGTGATCGGGGATGTCCCGGTGAATCAGTTACGTTATATCGGCGACCGGAAAGGAGCTTCCACCGGTTATAAGGAAATACAAAAGTATTCCGTTGAAGGCGTATATCATCTGTGCCGCTGCGGTGGCTCGCACAACAAACCTTTCTGCGACGGAACGCATAAAAAGATTGGCTTTAAAGGAGATACGACGGCCAGTCACGATTCGTATGATGAAATGTCTGTCCTTTATGAAGGTAAAGTCATCGATATGCTGGATGCCGAAAGCCTCTGTGCGGTAGCCCGTTTCTGCGATACGCACGGTACTGCCTGGCAACAGGTGGAGGAGGGTGACTCGAAGGATACGATTGAAATAGTGAAAGAGCAGTGCGCCAACTGCCCCAGCGGTCGTCTGACAGCCGTTACGAAAGATGGCAAACGGATTGAACCCGAACTGCCCGAAGGTATCAGTATCCTGGAAGATGTCCCTGCCAGCGTACACGGTCCTATCTGGGTGAAAGGCGGTATTCCTATAGAAGACGAAAACGGACGTGTCTATCCGGTGCGCAACCGCGTTACATTATGCCGTTGCGGTCTTTCACAGAACAAACCCTTCTGCGATGGCAAACATATGCGGAATCAGGGAGAGTTGGATGATTAATGTCTGAATGTAAACTACCGTTGGGTTTAAAATAAGTATTCATTCGACAGTTGTTCTCTATTCGTTCGATAACTGTTCTTTATTTATTCGATGGTTGTCGAACGAATAAAGAACGGTTATCGAACGAATATTTATTTAAAACGTATATGATGTTTACACTTTCCCCTTCACGAACTTATGGCCAATCCAGTAGGTTGCATGTTCGGCGGTGAACTTCAGGATACAATATTCCGGGTCTTCCACACCTTTGGGGAAATGCTCATAAAACCAGTCTACCCATAATGCTTTCTTTTCCGCAGCGTCTTCGACTACTTCGATGGTGCCTGTCAGCGTCACACTGTCGCCTTCCTTGAAGAAAGCGACGCCTGCTTTCGGGTTTTCGATAAAATTCTTTGTTTTTTCAGAACTCGTTCCCGTTGAGAACCAAATCGTATCGATCCCGTCTGTCTTGATCTTCGAAATGACTATAGGACGGGGATAACCCTGCTCGTCGATGGAGGCTAATGTCAACACCTCGCAGTTATTCAGCAATTCGATTGCCTCTTGTTTGATCTTTTCCATAAAACTATTTTTTTGTTTCGGAGGCAAACATAAGGGAAACTTCGCGGTTGCTGTTGTAAAAAATCGACTTTCTTCTATTATATATAGGTAAGCGGATCGTCTTCCGGTATCGGTAAAGACATGAATGCGGATGGATTGCTTCCAGATAATCTTCTGAACTCTTTGATAAAATGAGATTGGTCGTAGTAGCCACAGTCGATGGCTAACTGCTGCATGTCTGTATCTTTTATGCCCCTTAAAACTCGGGTTGCGTTCCTGAATTTGATGATCCTGCTGAATTCTTTCGGTGTATAACCAGTGACGTGTTTGAACTTGCGCTCGAAATGACGTTGGCCGAGATATAATTTATCGGTCAGTTGACGGATGGGGAGCATCCCGTTCGACCGGATGATCAGATCGGTTGCCTGCAACATCTGCCGGTCTATGGGAATGATAGCGGACAGGCGGGAAAGGAGGAACCTTTCTATGATTTGTATGCGTTCCTGCAAAGATTCTCTTTCGCATAACATTTCTGCAAAACTATTGTCGAAAAGCATATCCAATTCGGAAGCATCGATTCGCATGTCGGTAAATTCTCCCAAAGGAACCTTTGTGAATGCCGCCAGTCCGCAAGGAGAGAAGCGTACACCCATCATATGAAGGTTGGTCGAACGTGTGACCAGTTCGGAATAAACCCGCATGGGACCGACGAAATAAAAACGGTAAGGCTGCATCAGCATTTCACCGTTCAGAGGTTGCGACGGTTCCTGGATGGAAAAGATGAAATCCGCGCATCCGTCAGGCAATATCTTATAACGCATGTCGTATTCAGTCTCGCCTTTCACCTCCCAATATTTGTCGATATAGGGAGCCAGTGACGGGCATGGAGGATATTCCTGGTACATAATGGCGTATTACACAGTTTGATTGGATTCGTAGAGGTTCACTCTTTTTTCCAGCGTTTCAGTTGAGGAAAATAATACTGCATGCCGGCAAGCGCTTCTTCTTTTGTGTAGCTTTCGCCGTTGTCGTGTTTGAAAGAATCTGAATACTGAAGACAGATTTGGATCATTTCATCCATCGTTACATCCTGTACAAATTTCCCGTCTTTAAAACAGAACGCGCAATACTCTTTGTTTTTACTCCCGTCCTGGTTTGTTCCATAATCCGTATCGGATATCAGCGGCATACCGCAACTTTGACAATAAATAGGTTCCATACTCTTAAATTTATTTATAAGCCTCTTATTTTAGAACAAATATAGAATTATTTTTCAGATTAAAAACAATACCTTTGAAGACTTAAATTTTAATAGACCATGGTAAATAGACGAAATTTTCTAAAAAGTGCCTCTGTCCTGACTTTAGGGGGGCTGGTAGCCGGAAAGGCTGAATCATTACATGCAGCCACTCCCGTCGTATCGGAAACGACTGCTGCCAAAAGTATCGGTTTACAGATTTATTCTTTGGGAGGTGAACTGATGAAGGACGTTCCCGGTGGAATGAAGAACCTTAAAAAGATGGGTTATTCCACTCTTGAACTGGCGGGTTACAATAACGGCAAGATCAATGGTGTCGATATGATGGAATTCAAGAAGATGGCAGAAGATGCCGGATTGAAGATCACCAGTTCTCACGTGAATCCTCCGACAGGCGAGTACACGCCGGATACCCGCAATATGATTATGGAATATTGGAAAAAGACGGCAGACGATCATGCCAAGTTAGGTGTGAAATATCTGGTTCAGCCCGGACAACCCCGTACCCGCAGTGTGGAAGAGGTAGGCTATGTTTGCGATGTTTTCAACGAAGCCGGAAAAATTGTAAAAGCGGCAGGTATTCCTTTTGGCTACCATAACCATGACTTTGAGTTTGCCAAAGTACTTCCCGGAGGTAAAGAAGCTATATTCGGCCGCCATAACAAAGGCGAAAAAATCTATGATCTTTTCCTGAAAGATACGGATCCTGATCTGGTATTCTTTGAAATGGATGTATATTGGACGGTGATCGGGCAGAATGATCCGGTGGAATACATGAAGAAATATCCGAATCGTATTAAACTGTTGCATATCAAAGATCGTGCAATCCTTGGACAATCTGGCTTTATGAACTTTGAGATGATCTTCAAACAGGCCTATCAGATCGGTGTAAAGGAATATTATGTCGAACTGGAAGGTATGCCGGATGGCCGTACCCAGTTTGACGGGATAAAAGGTTGTGCCGATTATCTTTTGAAAGCCAAGTTTGTAAAATAAGTAAAGTATAATATATAAAGGTACGTGTGAAAGCCGGTCTAGGAATAGACCGGCTTTTTTAGTGTGGTGTGGAAAAAATCCACACTTCCACATCGATTCCACACCACAGTTGTGAGATGTGCGGAAATACAAGATGTGATATAAAATGTTTTTATCTGTTGATAGTTAGTATATTAGATAGGTATATCCCGACTTTATATTCTTTTGGCACGTCATTTGCATAAATAAAGGTGTTGGGGAATAAGTGAGTTCCCCTCTATGAATATGATGATGAAGTTTAGAATTTAGAATAAGTGTAAGTATCTATCTCCCGATATTGTTTTCTAATATGTATTAGATTAGCAAAAACTTATCGATTGATAAAGGCCGTTCCGCCTGAGAAGGTAGAACGGCTTCATTTTTTTATAACTGCAGGGAGTTGGACAGCTTTTCCAACCAGTCGGGAAGGGTATCCAGATGATGGATACGATCGTCGATATAGGCAGGGGCAAATAAATTGATCTGCAGATCCTTGCATTTTTCCTGTAAACTGTCTTCCACCGGGTAATAACTGGCTAATACAGCCAGCGAGATATCTCCGCCATAGGTTTCACGTACCGCATCTACCTTATATATATCATTCTGCGTTACATTTCCTGATTTACATTCGATGAATATCAGTTTCTGTTGGTTGTTCAACAAGACATCCACTTCGTTTTTTGTCCTGGAACTGTTGTTTTCTGTCCTGAATAGAACGCTCTGCCATACCTCGGGACGGTTGGGATGTCTCTGGCTCCATGTCCTGACTTTATGGGCAACGAGTGTTTCCCACCAGCGTCCTTTGAAAAATAACATACCTGCGTTGGGAGTCGTTAACCTGAGCAATACACGGTTTTGCTGTGCAATGAGGAAAGTATCCTGTCTTTGCTTGAAGCGCAATCCGCTCTTGAAAACCCGTGATGACGGTAAGCGAGATAGTTCCTTATTGCAGAATATATTGAAGAACTTCTGGATCATGGTATGTTCTTTCGGGTATTGTTCGATAAACTGCTTGATGGAGACGGAAGCCTGTATGTCGGCATCGCTCAATTGTTTGGCGTCCTGGTATTCTGTCAGGATATTTCCGCTCAGGCCCAATATCTCTTTATTATCCAACTGGCTTTGCATCGGATGCTTTTCAAAGTTTTCCAACCGGATCAGGTCGCCCAGTTGAGTCAGGTAGAAGGCCGGGGCGTTATATTCTTTGGCTATTGTAAATGCGGCGAATGCCATCAGCTTGGTTCCTTCCGAAAGATTATAGGCAAACTCGTCGGTAGGGTAGGCCTGGTGTATCTTGCGGCATACGTTGCGAACGTTTTCTCCGTCGTACGGTTCGGTCCGGTATAAGGTCCGGCGGATGCTGGCGGGGAGTAGCGGAAATAAAGGGGTAGCTACATCTTTTGTCTCGTTCGTGCAAAGAAGATGCACATGGTCGGGTGCAAACTCTTTGATCCCGTGATAAACAGAGGTGATATCTTTGCCAAGTAATATGATCTGATGTTTCATGTTTTATATCATATATTAATTAAGGTTCTAAATGTAGTATTAATTTCGATATAATTCATATCTTCGCTCCCTAATCAATCGCTGTATATATAGCAAATGGAAATTTTTATTATTGTCGGCCTTATTTTGTTGAATGGTATTTTGTCGATGTCTGAGATCGCTTTAGTGTCTGCCCGTAAGGCCCGGTTGGAACTAGAGGCAAAAAGAGGTAATAAATCTGCGCAAACAGCCCTGAAGTTGGCTGGTGAACCCGATCGTTTCTTATCTACTATCCAGATCGGTATTACGCTAATCGGAATCCTGACCGGTTTGTATTCAGGAGAGGCTTTCGCCTATAACCTGGCAGAAGTGGTTCGTCATGTTCCCGTACTCGAACCTTATGCTCTTGGATTATCAAAGACTGTAATCGTTATAATCGTTACTTATCTTACTTTGATCATGGGTGAGCTTGTGCCGAAACGTATCGGCATGGGATATGCCGAACGGGTTTCGATGCTGGTTGCCAGACCCATGTTTCTGCTATCAAAGTTGGCTTTACCCTTTGTATGGCTATTGTCGAAAAGTACTTCCTTTGTTATTAAAATTACCGGAATTAAAGCAAATGAAGAAAATAAAGTAACAGAAGAAGAGATCAAGGCGATCGTCAAAGAGGGCTTTGACGGAGGTGAAGTGCAGGAAGTTGAACAAGACATTGTGGAACGTGTGTTCAACCTGGGAGACCGGAATGTCGGTTCGATCATGACACACCGGAGTGACTTGGTTTGGCTGGATGTAACGGACAGTATCGAAAAGATTCGTGAGAAAGTACAGGAAAACCTATTTAATATATATCCGGTAGCTTCCGAAAAGTTCGATAATATCAAAGGTGTCGTTTACCTGAAAGATCTGTTTGGACGGATCGATGAACCTGATTTCTCTTTGGAGCAGGTAATACGTCCGGCTCAGTATCTGCCGGAGAATCAGAGTGTTTATAATGCGTTGGAGCAGTTCAAGCAGGCTCGTGTCAAATATGGTATCGTGACGGATGAGTTCGGAGGTATCCAGGGTATCGTTACTTTGAAAGATATCATGGAAGGTTTGATCGGCCAGGTTCCGGAAATCGGTGAGGAGGCAGAGATTACTCAGCGCGCCGATGGTTCCTGGTTGGTGGACGGACAGTATAACTTCTACGATTTTCTGGAATATTTCGACCTGGAAGACCTGTATGCCGAACATGATTATAATACGTTGAGCGGTTTGATCCTGGAAATTTTGGAACGTGTTCCGAAAACCGGTGAAACATTAACCTGGCTGAATTTCGAATTCGAGATTGTAGACATGGATGGGGCACGTATTGATAAAGTGCTCGTTAAGAAGATCGACTAGTGTCTATCGTTATAAAGTAGGCATCACCTTTCCCTATGGTGATGCCTGCTTATTTCGGGAAAAGCGTAAGTCTTTAAGGAAAAAGACTAGCGCTTTTTTTCTTCCTTATAGTTCTTTTATTTTATGAAGCACCTCCATCTTCCCGAAGAGTATTAGCCTGTCTTCCGCTTCCAGGACCAGATCGTCGCTCAGCGGATCTATTACATAATATTGAGTTTGCTTCAGTCCGATCAGGTTGCGTATTTCTTTTGCCCGTTCAACCCCCACCAGGCGAATACCGAAATTCGTTTGAAAATCGATTGTCTTTAAAGATTGCCCGATCAGAGCGCCGGGTGTTTTTATTTTATACAGATGATGCGTTTCCGTTACCTGATACCAACGCTGGAACAGATCGCCCAGTAAGCTTTGTGAGGCATATGTAGCCGCATAATCCTGTTCCGGACGAATGATCTCCGACACTCCGATGGAACGGATCACCGTTTCATGGATAGGAGAGATCGAGCGGACGATCAGCCTGCCGGCATCCAGGCTCTTTAATAAGGCGACTGTCTGTACCGAAGTTCCGAAATTCTTGCCGTAAGTCACAAAAATGGCATCCATCTCGCTTAGAGGGAGCGTGTTCAGCGCATCCCTGTCGGTCGTATCGAGGCTGACTGAACCGGAGATAGTCTGTTTGACAGCTTCCACTTTATGCAGATTCAAATCGACACCTATCACTTCATCGCCGATGCGGGTCAAATTTTCCGCGATGGCACGTCCCAGATTTCCTAATCCTATAACCAGAAATTTCATAAGGCATTTCTTATTACATTAATATATTTTCCTGAGGGTATGTGTAATCCCTCTTTTTGTATTCTCTTATAAAGCTGACCATAAAAGTCAGTACCCCGATACGCCCGATCAGCATCGCACAGATAATGATCAGCTTTCCCGACATGGAAAGCAAAGGAGTAAAATTCAGGCTCGATCCTACCGTACTCAGCGCAGAGACAACTTCGAAGGTAAGCGTAAAGACCGGTGTCCCTTCTTCCGTGTAGGACAACATCCAGACTGCAACCGAAGCAAAGATAAAATAAAGGACAATCGTCGCGAAAGCCCGGCGGATCGTAGAAGGAGATATTTCCCTTTTACGTACTTCTACCTTTTCTTTTTCACGGGCCACATTCAATGCCGTTACGATTGCTACAAAAACAGTCGTTACTTTCAGTCCACCACCGGTAGACATCGGTGCGGCACCGATCACCATCAGGATAAGCGTCAGCATCAGTGTTACCGGACGAAGCGTTCCCATGTCGGCAACCGTAAACCCTGCTGTTCGCGGAGTGACTGCCCCCAGCAAAGAATCTGCCAGTTTTCCTTTCATCGGCAGTCCTGCCAGCGTGTTGTCCGTTTCAAAAATAAAGTAAAGGATCGTACCGCCGATGATCAGCACCAGCGTACTTATCACTACAATATAAGTATGTATGTTGATGATGCGGGGGGTATGGATATACCGCTTCTGCATCTTTGTAGCTACCATAAACGTATTTACAATAAAATGCCTTAACAATTTCAGGTAGTTGAATACAATCGGAAATCCCAGTCCGCCAAAGATAATCAGCAGAGAAATCCACACATGCAGATTATAATTGTGGGCAACCAACGGATCACACATATTGCCGCTCAGCGTAGATATACCGGCATTACAGAAAGCAGACACCGCGTGAAAGATGGCAAAGAATATGTCATCCTGTAACGTGGCACCCGGTAATGTCCCTCTTATATCCATATAAATGAAATACGCCCCGATCCCTTCAATAAAGAACGTGACGAACAGGATATTCAGTATCACCCGGAACAATCCTCCGATCCGCTCCTCGTTCAGCATATCTTTCAGCATCAGTTTGCTGGTAAAAGAAGAATGTCCCATAAAGGAAAGCGCAAAGAAACTCGTGAAAGTCATCACGCCGATCCCTCCGATCTGTATCAGGATCATAATGATCACATGCCCGATATGGGTGAAAGTGGTTGCCACATCCACTGTGGTAAGTCCCGTTACACAAACTGAAGTCGTAGCCGTAAACAAGGCATCCACGAAATGAATCGGTCGGGTAGTGGCGTTCGGTAACATTAATAATCCCGCTCCGATCAGGATCACGAAAATGAAACTGAGCAGGAACAGCAGAGACGGTTTGATGCGGGTCTGCATCAGCGTAAATGTCTGCCGCGACAGATGGATGACACTGAGCAGCAACATCAGCATATATACGAACAGTGGTTTCGAGAGAAAAGCGAGATAAGGCAACGACTGTTCGATAATATCTTTGAAAAAGACCTTCGCTGAAAGAACGGCAAACAAAAGAAAATAGATGCCGATATCCAGATACAGTAACTTTTCCTGTATGATCTCGTTAAACCGGACTATATACCTTAATGTGATCCCAATAAAGAATCCCAGTAAAATATAGATGCGGCTCAGATATAAATGATGTATGGTTTCGCTGGTCTGCTGAAAACCGAACTGATACACCAGAACAAACAGGGAAGCGATGGAAGCCAGTAGTATGATGCCTTCTGCCCCTATATTCAGCAGTCCTTTTGCGTTGGCCCAGTACATCCGGCACGTAAACTGTATATGTTTTATGTCCATGATCAAGTAAAATCTGTAACAAATGTATTAATAAAAGTATTCTGGACTGGGAATAGTTCAGAAAGTTTTGATAAAGCATGTTAAAGAGAAAAATATCAGAGCTTTACTGCAATATTGTTTTGTTTACATTATGGGGGATAAATGTTATTGTATGAGGTAAGATAGTAAAATCACAGATAAATAAGCTGTTATAAATATTGAAAAAAATGTTTTGTCTGTTTTGTATATTGGATTAATGATTATATTTGCAACTGTTTAACGTAATATCATGGAAACACATATGGAAAACAAGAAAATGCTTTATTCGCACGTATCTGTTGATTGCGTGCTACTGGGAGTAAATGAAGACAAGCTTTGCGTATTGCTGGTAGAACGGAAGGTGGATAAGAGCGATGAGAAACATTACAAATTACCCGGAAGTCTTATTTATGAAAATGAAGATTTGGATACGGCTGCATACCGGGTATTTAATGAGGCCACCGGTTTAAAACGCGTTCCTCTGAAACAGTTCCGTAGTTTCGGGTCTCCTTCACGTACAAAAAATGCCGACGATATGCAATGGCTGGAAAATGCGATGAAGCTGAAGATCGAACGGATCGTCACGGTAGCTTATTTGGCACTGAGCAAGATTGGGCGGAAGTCGAATCCAACCAATAAATATACCTCATTGGCCTGGTTCCCGGTCGATTCACTACCGCCTCTGCCTTTCGACCATCGGGAGATCATCGGAGCTGCTGTGGAAGAAATACGGGAATGGGTGGAAAAAGAACCGTCTATCATCTTCGACTACCTGCCGATGAAGTTCACGGCTTTCCAGTTAAGACGTACTTATGAGATCATATATAATAAGGAAATGGACGTCCGTAACTTCCATAAGAAAATGAGTTCACTGGAATACATAGTGCCTACCGACGAGATTGAAACCGGAGTTGCCCATCGTGCCGCCCGCTATTATCGTTTCGATAAAGTGAAATATAATAAGTTACATTCAAAATTTAATAAGAATTAATCACGTAAGAATATGTATTTATTAGGTTGTGACATAGGTAGTTCTTCTGTAAAAGCATCTATTGTGGATGCCCATTCAGGGCTGACGGTCGGTGCCGATTTCTATCCGAAAGAAGAAGCTCCTATTAAAGCTGTAAAACCCGGTTGGGCAGAACAGGAACCGGATGACTGGTGGAAATATCTGAAAGAAGCCATAAAAGGAGCCATTGCTCAAGCCGGTATTCAGGGAACGGATATCCGGGCAATCGGTATCTCTTACCAAATGCACGGACTTGTGCTGGTAGATAAGAAGATGGAGGTGTTGCGTCCCTCTATTATCTGGTGCGACAGCCGTGCCGTTCCTTATGGCGATCGTGCTTTTAAAAATATAGGGGAGAAGAAATGTTTGTCTCATCTGTTGAACTCTCCGGGAAACTTTACCGCGGCGAAACTTGCCTGGGTAAAAGAATTTGAACCCGAGCTGTTCCGTTCCGTCCATAAGTTTATGTTGCCGGGTGACTTTATAGCCATGCGGATGACGGGAGATATCGTTACTACGGTTTCCGGTTTATCGGAAGGTATCTTTTGGGATTTCAAGAATGAGACGGTTTCCGAAGATCTGATGAACTTCTTCGGATTCAGCAACGATCTGATACCGGAGATCCGTCCGACTTTCGGCTTGCAGGGCGAGCTGCTGGGCTCCGTTGCAACGGAGCTGGGATTGAAAAAAGGAACTCCTGTTACCTATCGTGCAGGCGACCAGCCTAATAATGCTCTATCACTTAACGTACTGAATCCGGGGGAGATCGCTGCCACAGGAGGTACTTCCGGTGTTGTGTATGGTGTAAACGGGAAAGTAAACTTCGACACGTTGTCAAGAGTAAATACATTTGCCCATGTGAACCATTCATCCGAACAGACCCGTTTGGGTGTACTGCTTTGTATCAACGGGGTCGGTATCCTGAACTCATGGGTGAAGAAGAACGTGGCTCCGGAAGGTATCAATTATCCGCAGCTGAATGATCTGGCTGCCACTGTGCCGGTTGGTTCGGAGGGGTTGTCTATCCTGCCGTTTGGAAACGGTGCAGAGCGCATGCTGCAGAATAAACAGATAGACTGCTCTATACACGGACTGAATTTTAATATTCATAATAAGGCGCATATTGCCCGTGCCGCCCAGGAGGGAATCGTGTTCTCCTTCAAGTACGGTATGGATATTATGAACGAAATGGGTATCGACATCGGTGTGATCCGTGCCGGTAATGCCAATATGTTCCTGAGTCCGATTTTCCGTGATACCCTGTCAGGTGTGACGGGAGCGGTGATCGAGCTGTTCGATACGAACGGAGCCGTCGGAGCCGCTAAGGGAGCCGGTATCGGTGCCGGTATCTATCAGTCGGCAGAAGAAGCATTCGCCTCTTTGAAGAAGATCGATGTGATCGAACCTGACGGATTGAAAGCAGATAAATACTGCGCAGCATACAGTATCTGGAAAGAACGTCTGGATACGTTGATGGGCATGTAATAATATACCAATGTAATATAAATCATTAAAACATTTAATTTCATGGACTTTTATAAAGGTGAAAAAGAATTCTTTCCCGGAATAGGAAAGATTCAGTTTGAAGGAAGTGATTCTAAGAATCCGATGGCATTTCATTATTATGATGAAAACAAGGTTGTGATGGGTAAAACGTTGAAAGACCATCTGCGTTTTGCTATGGCTTACTGGCATACACTGTGTGCCGAAGGCGGTGATCAGTTTGGCGGCGGAACAAAAACATTCCCCTGGAATACAGATGCCGACCGTATCAGCCGTGCAAAATATAAAATGGATGCTGCTTTCGAATTCATGACCAAATGTAGCATTCCTTACTATTGTTTCCACGATGTGGATGTTGTAGACGAGGCTCCTACAATGGTTGAGTTTGAAAAAGACCTGCAGACAATGGTAGAACATGCCAAAGGTTTACAGCAGGCAACAGGCAAGAAGCTGTTATGGTCTACTGCCAACGTATTCGGTAACAAACGTTATATGAACGGTGCAGCTACCAATCCGTATTTCCCGGCTGTCGCTTGTGCCGGTACGCAAATCAAGAACGCTATCGACGCTTGTATCGCTTTGGGCGGTGAGAATTATGTATTCTGGGGTGGCCGTGAAGGATATATGAGCCTGCTGAACACCGATATGAAACGTGAAAAAGATCACCTGGCCATGATGTTGACCATGGCACGTGACTATGGCAGAAAGAATGGTTTCAAAGGAACTTTCCTGATCGAACCGAAACCGATGGAACCGACTAAACACCAGTATGATGTGGATTCTGAAACGGTGATCGGCTTCCTGCGTCATTACGGCTTGGATAAAGACTTCGCCCTGAACATCGAAGTGAACCACGCTACTTTGGCAGGACATACATTTGAACACGAATTGCAGGCAGCTGTTGATGCTGGTATGTTGTGCAGTATCGATGCGAACCGCGGTGACTACCAGAACGGTTGGGATACTGACCAGTTCCCGATGGATATCTACGAACTGACTCAGGCATGGCTGGTGATCCTTCAAGGTGGCGGTCTGACTACAGGAGGAACAAACTTTGATGCGAAGACTCGTCGTAACTCGACTGACCTGGACGATATATTCCTGGCTCATATCGGTGGTATGGACGCTTTTGCCCGTGCTTTGATGACAGCTGCAGCTATCCTTGAAAACTCCGATTACAAGAAAATGCGTGCCGAACGTTATGCCAGCTTCGATAATGGCGAAGGTAAGGCTTTCGAAGACGGCAAGCTGACATTGGAAGACCTGCGTACGATCGCTCTTCGCGACGGCGAGCCGAAACAGATCAGCGGCAAGCAGGAGTTGTATGAAATGATTCTCAATTTATATATATAAAATTAGTTACAAAGAGTGACTTTTTCCCTTCCGGGAAGTGGGTAGGAGGTGTGTGATTTATGTGTTTCCAAATGAAAGCACACCTCCGGACCCATCTCCGGATCAGAGAGGTTACTTTTTGTTTCTTAGTCTGATAGATATGAAAAACAACAATAGTTACATTTTTGGCATCACCCTCGTTGCTACCCTTGGAGGGTTACTATTCGGATATGATACGGCTGTTATCTCCGGAACTGTAGAATCACTAAGAAAATTCTTTATCGAGCCCTACGGATTACCTCTCGACCAGGCTAACTCGCTGGAAGGATTTGTGGTCAGCAGTGCGCTGATCGGTTGTATCCTCGGAGCCTCTTTTGCCGGCTGGGTCAGCCAGCGGTACGGTCGTAAGCCGACATTGATTGTGGCGTCTATTCTTTTCCTGCTCTCGGCGATCGGTTCGGCATGGCCCGAATTCGGATTGGGATTGCCCGGAAGCGGAGATCATACTTATATGTATTTGTTTGTAGCTTACCGTATCCTGGGAGGAATAGGGGTCGGTCTGGCTTCGATGGTATCACCGATGTATATCGCTGAGGTTGCCCCGGCTGACCGTCGCGGTAACCTGGTTTCGTGGAACCAGTTTGCTATCATCTTCGGTATGCTGGTCGTTTATTTTGTGAATTACACGATCGCCTTGCAAGGGGACGCCTCATGGCTGCATACCGTGGGTTGGCGGTGGATGTTTGCTTCCGAAATCATTCCGGCGGTATTCTTTTTTACCTTGTTGATGTTCGTGCCCGAAACGCCCCGTTACCTGGTGATGCGTGGAAAGACGGAGAAAGCATTGACCATCCTCGACCGTCTGATGGGGAAAGACGAAGCGGCGAAAGAGCTGGTCGATATAAAGGAAAGTTTCAAAGAAAAGGCCCCCTCCATGCGTCCGTACTTCCGTTTTATGGGAGCGTGGCTGGTTTTGTTCCTGTTGGCTTACGGGGCATTGGAACTGGCCGGTAATACAAGTGCGTTGGAGATTGCTTTGATCGGCAGTTTCTTTGTATCGTTGGTGTTCCCGATCCGTTCGTATGGCGTACTTATCATTATGGTAGGTATCCTGTTGTCCGGCTTCCAGCAGTTTGTCGGTATTAACGTAGTATTATATTACGCACCGGAGATATTTAAGACGATGGGTGCCGCTACCGATGCCGCATTGTTGCAGCAGATCGTGGTAGGTGCCGTGAACCTGTCGTTTACCGTATTGGCAATCTTTACCGTCGATAAGTTCGGCCGCCGTCCGTTGATGATTATCGGTGCTTTGATTATGGCTGTTTCTATGATAATACTGGGGACTACCTTCTATACGCACTCGGTAGGCATCGGTTCGCTGGTCTGCATGCTGGTTTATACAGCAGGTTTCGCCATGTCATGGGGACCGGTTTGCTGGGTATTACTGGCTGAAATATTCCCGAACTCTATCCGTTCTACCGTAATGAGTATTGCCGTAGCCGGACAGTGGATAGCCAACTTCCTCGTATCTTGGACTTTCCCGATGCTCGACAAGAACCAGTACCTGACCGAAACATTCAACCATGGTATGGCCTACTGGATTTACGGTCTGATGGGTATCCTGGCTGCCGCTTTCATCTGGAAGTTCGTCCCTGAAACCAAAGGGAAGACGTTGGAGCAGATGGAGCAATACTGGAAACGGTAACAAGAAATAGCCTGTTTGATACGTATTTGTTGATTTTTCAGCCTTTCGAGTCATACTTAAGCCTGAAAAGCTTATATTTGCATCTCCGGTGAATATTAAAGGGAACGGAATGCAAACAAGCAAAACAATACATATACTAATTGGTATCGGCCTTTTACTCTCTGCCGCCCTCGGGGCAACAGAGAGTAGGGCCGATACCCTTTTTCTGCCTGATTTCGCATCCGACCTGCGTTACATACCCGAGATGCAGGCCCGTGCAGCCGACAGTATCTACCTTCCGGGAAACAACGAAACCCGGATCCCCGATCGCGACAGCCTCCTGGCCCTTTGCGCACAAGTCGGATACGAAGCGATAGAGGATCAGATGCAACGTTATTACGAAGAAGCCATCGACGCCGTCCCCGAAGATGCCGACCGCCGCGAAGCCGTCCGCCGGATGCGTGAAACAGTCGGACGGATCGGAGGGAGCATCCTCAAGCGTGAACTGGAATATGGCGAAGCCATCGCCCTGCCCGATAATACGCCGGAAAAGCGCGATAAGAAAATAGCCGTATTCTACGCCCTTGCCGATAAATGTGTCGCCCGCGGGGATGCCTCTATGGAAATGAGGGCGCTTATCTATATTTTTCGCCGGCTGTATTTACATGAACAATATTACGGGGCTTTTCTTTGTGCCGAACATATCACCAAACGCCTGGAAGAGGTCGGTAGTGATATCGATCCTGCGGAAGAGAAAAACATCCGCTACGACCTGGGCCGTCTTTATTTCGACTTTCGCGATTATGAGATCGCTGTCACTTACCTGAAAGCCGCTTTACAGGATACCCCTGTTCTCCGTTATTACAATCTCTATAACCTTCAGGCACGCAATGCACTGGGGCTTTATTACCGTACTATCGGCGAAACGGATACTTCCGACTACTATTTTCGCTCCATGCTCGAATGTAAAGACCGTGTCAAGCAGCGTCCCATGTTCGACTGCATCGCCTTGAGCAACCTGGCCTCCAACTACCGCCTGCGCGGCCGGTACCGCGAAGCACTCGTCTTGCATGCTGCGGCTTTGCCCGCCTCACAGGCAGAGGGTGATCATAGCTTCACCTCGGGTATCTACGTCGGGCTGGCGGACTGTTACCTGGAACTGGGCCGTCCGGATAGCTGCAAGGCCATGATCGACAGCGCCCTTTACCATATCGAACAATGGCCCTGGGTGATGTCGTACCGTTCGTGCGACCTCTATCCGGTGATGGCCCGCTATTATGCCCGCATCGGCGACCGGGAGCATTCGATTGCTTATATGGACTCGACTACGGTGGCAAACCGCCGGCAGGACGAAAAATACAGCGGCCTTCTGGTTCTCCGTGCCAAACAGGAACTGTTCGAGTCGGAGCGTGCCCGTAAGGAGGCGCAGCTCGTTACCTTCCGTCACGTCTCGGTCATCATGAGTGTGACGGCGGGGGTAATCTTTGTCGTCCTGCTCGTCATCTCCGTCCTTTACAGGAAAAAGCATCAGGCTTATCGCAGGCTGGCCGCCCGTAGCCGTGAATGGGCGGAGCAGGTCCCGGCTGTCGTGCCTCCGGCAGAGGCAGATGCTATCGACAGGACCCTGATGGAAAATCTCGGCCGCCTGACCGATGAAGAGCAGATTTACCTCGACCCGGACCTCGATCTCGAAACCCTGTCGCAACGCATGGGTGTTCACCGTAACATGATCTCGAAAGCTGTAAATACCGTCCACGGCAAACCATTCTCCGCATATATCAACGAATGCCGCGTTCGTCAGGCCATCCTGCTGCTTTCCGATCCGGCCAACGACAACCTTTCGCTCGAAACCATCGCCTTCGACTCCGGCTTCTCCAACCGCCAAACCTTCTACCGTGCCTTCAAGGCACAAACAGGGCTCAACCCGGCTACTTTCAGGAAGAATAGGGGGTAGGATGAAATATGGGAGTTATTGAATAACCCCGTCTTTAAAGATGTCGAAAGCCTTTTCCGGAGAAACATTCATTCGCTTACCAGTGGTTGACTCAACAAACACATCTGATTATTCGGCAAATTCCCCCACTATTTTGTAACATTTTGCAAAATGTTACAACATTCTCCCCCTTTTTCTTCACCTTGCGGCATAAAAATAAAGCACATGATAGGAATGCAACACATCGATGATAGGAATACCGCCGTACCCGATTGGTTCGTCGCTTATTATGATTCCGGGTATTTTTGGGTAGGTGTGGCGGTGCTGAGCCTGCTGATGGTCGTATTGATCGTGCTGGCGTGCCGGCTCTATTTCGAGATGAAAGAAGCGCAACGCATCCTCGACGAACACGAAAAGGAATAAACAAACATAATTATCGCTAGTAATAATATTAAACACTGATTACCATGGCAACAAAAAAGTATGTATGGAAATTCGATCTCGAAGAGTATCTGATGACAAAGGACGTGAAGGAAGACTTCGCGGCCAAGGTGAAACCTATCCAGACGTTCTACATGGCCGACGTGGCACGTCTCATCTCGGAAGAACGTACCGAATACCGTGTCGATACGATCGTGAACATCACCAAGCTGGTGGAGGAGAAAATCCGCCAGTTGGTTTGCGGAAACAACATTGTAGTGACCGACAACGTGCAGTATTCGCCCGCCGTCAGCGGCCTTTTCCTCGGGAAAAAAGGCCTGGTGGACCCGGCGAAGAATAAAGCCGTTATCAACATGATCGGCACCGCCGCCATGCGTGCCGAGGCCGATCTCGTAACCCTCGAATTTTCGGGCAACGTGCGCGACATGGGCGGCGCCGGCTTCGGGCTGGTGAAAGACGTGACCACCGGCAAGACCGACGGCACCGTCACCCCGGGCGGAATCCTCGACGTTTCAGGCGTGAAGATACGCAGCGTCAATGCCGACGGCAGCGGGCTGGGTACGCTTACCCTGGTCAACATGGCCGACCAGACGGTGGCTGCCACCATCACCCTGTTGGCTATCAACGATCCGAAACGTTTGATGTTTAACATTCCTGCCGATCTGGCGGAGGGCAGCTACCAGCTCACGCTCGAAACCTGGTTCAGCACCAACAGCTTGCAGCTCAAGCAGTCGCGTACCCTGGTCTATGCCATTCCGCTGGTGGTAGGCAACCCCGGTGGCGGCGGTGAAGACGATCGTCCGGTGATCGAATAAACCCTATCCCCGGGCATGGATCGGCTCGACGGCGTCGAGGGCTCCCTCTCACCCGCGTCGGGCGCTTCCTCTCGACGGCGTTGAGACGTCCCTTTCGATGCCGTCGAACCGCCCGTTTCGATGGCATCGAACAAGCCGCTTCGATTTCACCCGGCAGGCAAACGGCTCTTCCGGTATTCACAAACAAGCTAAAATGATATCACTTATGAAACATGTTACATCTTATATATTTCTGATTATGGCTCTCCTGCTGTTCGGAGTAAACGGGGCGGCGGCACAAGAGCAAGACTGTCCTTTTAAGGTTACCGTTGATGGGAATAATACTGCTATTTCCTACGAAAATAAAGTACTTTCCATTAGAAGTAGTGATAACGTAACCATTACAGGAAACGGAAATCCTACCGACTGGGGAATTGAAATAAAATCTTTAGGCCTCTCTCTCCGGGTGACAATAAAAGACCTGAATATCGAAAGAGAAGGGGTACCTCTGAAAATAGGGGGGGGGATCTCGTTACTATCATAATAGAAGGAACGAACCGGTTTGTTTCGACAGGCTCGTCGGGAACTGCCGGAATAGAGGTCGGAAACATGCTCAACTTACGAGGAAGCGGTTCCCTGACTGCCATAGGGGCAAAAGGAGCCGACGGTACTGGCGGAGGAGCAGGGATCGGTGGTGAAACATACCTGAGCATAGGGGGTGGCATCATCCATGCCGAAGGCGGGGCAGGTGCGCCCGGTATCGGTGTAAGCGATCCTGGAATGGGCATGACGATTCAGATCAACGGAGGCACGGTAACCGCCATCGGCGGTGGCGGCGAAAATCCGGCTCCCGGCATAGATGGTGGTATCTCCTTCGATTATTCTTCCATCGAATTAAACGCCTTTGTCATAGCCATCGACGGGACGGATGATGAGGGCGAAAACCCTGCGACTACCAAGATAAAGGAACATCAGAACGGCCTGTTTATCCGGGGCAAGCAACTGCCCGGCGGCACCATCGAGCAGACCTCTTCCGCTCTGGTAGGCAACGTCACATTGAAGAGCAACGCCGAAATCCCCGCTTGGGCAACGGTCACTATCGGCGACGGGCAAACCTTTACCATTGACCCGAATGTCACCCTTACGAATAGCGGCACCTTTACGAATAGCGGCACTATCTACGACAAAGGAACCCTTACAGGCAACCCCATCACGGGTAATTTGCCGTACCATAACATCACCTTTAATGCCAACTATTCGTCACTCCCTGCTGTTGAAAAATATATCCTTCAAGGCGATGCACTCCCGAACGATATCTTCACCCGTCCGGACTACACCTTCCAGGGTTGGTACGACGCTTCCGGTGGCGGAGCCAAAGTAGAAACCATCGACAAGCCGCAAACCCTCTATGCCCGGTGGAAGGCGGTGCCCGAGCCTGAGCCTGAACCCGAACCCGAGCCTGAGCCCGAACCGACCCCGGTCTACTACACAGTCACCTTGCCCTTTGTCGAGGGCGCCGCGACCGACCCCGTGGCAGGTGATTACGAGGCGGAGTCGTGGAGCACTTTCCGCTTCTACCTCACATTGGATGCGGATTACAGCGAGTCGCAACCCGTAGTCACCACCAGCCGCGGCGAGACCCTTCAGCCCCGCACTTCCGACGGCGCCTACCTGGTGAAATACGTGCGCACCGAC
>NZ_QUKD01000004.1:468286-468550 GCF_003480915.1 Parabacteroides sp. TM07-1AC
TCCGACGGCGCCTACCTGGTGAAATACGTGCGCACCGACGTGGAAATCTTCATCGACGGCATTGTGAAGAACCTGCCGCCCGTAGCCAACGAGCCGATCCGCGCCGCTGCCCCCGAGCCGGAGATATGGAGCGAAGACGCTTGCCTCTGCATCCGCCTGCCGGAAGGCATGCCGACATCGCCCGTCCGCATCTTTACGCCCGAAGGCCGCCTGCTCGACAGCTTCCGTTCAGTCCCGGGACTGAACCGTCGGCAATTGCCGACG
>NZ_QUKD01000005.1:0-430151 GCF_003480915.1 Parabacteroides sp. TM07-1AC
TCGCTCATTCTGTCGCTAAGTCTAAACCGGTACAATCCATAAGCAGGAAGAAGAACAAGGATGCCGTTCATTGTGTATTTACATTCCAAAGGGTTTGCCTTTCGACAGCTGTGGGAAGGCCTTTCGACAGCTATGGGAAAACCTTTCGACAGCTATCGAAATATCTTACCACAGCTGTCGAAAGGCAAATTGTTTGAGAAATCAACTTTATCTGTTCACCATATATTAAACAAAACTCCGTATTCTTCGATATAAGAATACGGAGTTTCGCTATTGACGCAATTTCAAATTTACATAACCGGAGCATCCGGAGCTTTACCCGGCTTTGGAGCTTCCCCTTCTTTATAGAATGGTAACGGTCCCATCTTATATTCTTCCGGACCATAACGGAGAGTCGATGCCATAATCTCATCCCATGTAATCGGTTTACCGGTATAAGCCGCTTCACGTCCAAGAATAGCAACCTGGGTTGAATAGGCCAGTGCTTCTGCCTGATTTATTTTTTTATCTAAACGAATTGATTCAACCAAATGGACATGTTCCTGATCATACGGATTTTTCACCGGTTTATTCTGATAGTCATACTCCCAAAGGGTATTCCCATTGTAATCTACAAGCTTAATTTCACCTCTGTCGTTCAACAGGGCAACGCCTTTGGTGCCATATACCTGTTCGGATACATTTCCGTCACAACCGTCAATCTGACGAGCAGTTGCCAACATCCGTTTATTATTATTGTAATAATAGTCTACACTGAAGAAGTCATAAATATCGCCAGTCAGACGCTGTGCACGACCGCCGAAACCTACTGCACGAACCGGACGATCTTCCATAAACCAAGTAACAACATCAATATTATGAATAGCCTGATCCAGCAGATGGTCACCGCTTAGCCATTTAATATTAAACCAGTTACGGATACAATATTCCATATCGCTCCATTCCGGCCGTTTCCGTTTATTCCACCAGGCACCCTGATCCCAATGAGCTGAAGATGACACCACATCACCAATCAATCCATTTTTTACCTGAACATAAGCTTCCCAATAGTCTTTACGATGACGACGCTGATTTCCCGTTACTACAGTCAAACCTTTTGAAGTTGCCACTTTTGCCGCAGCAATCACTGTACGTATACCCGTAGGGTCGACAGCACAAGGCTTTTCCATAAAGATATGTTTACCGGCTTCAACGGCAGCTTTAAACTGTTCCGGACGGAAATGTGTCGGAGTACACAGCAGAACGACGTCTATATCGTTCATCGCCAATACCTTTTTATACGCATCGAATCCCAGGAAGCAGTTTGCATCAGAAACCTCGTTTTTAAATTGTTCCGATAATACTTTCCGGCAAGTAGCCATTCTATCCGGAAACAGATCAGCCAAAGCGATGATGGAAACATTCGGACCGGATTTAAGAAACTGAGTAGCTGCACCTGTTCCACGGTCACCGCAACCGACCAACGCCGCTTTTAACGGTTTTCCGTCAGGAGCCACTTCTACAAAAGAAAACATTCCCAATTCTTCCGGAGAATAATTCTTCGCAGCGGCACCTGCACCTTGTTTTTCTTGCGTACATGAAGTCATTACAGCCGACGACATACCCAGTGGTATTCCGGCACCCAACAATGCTGTGTTTGTTAAGAAATCTCTTCTTTTCATGGTATCTATTATAAATAATATAGTTATTAGATGCCCAAATATATGAATTCATTATCAACAAAACAAACTTAGAATACATTTTATACATCACATTATTAAGCAGATAGAGAAATACCACATGTATTTAATACAATAAGACAAAGAATATTGTACTAAATACGCCAAGATCCTATCGGATAGCTTTTTCCCTGTTATACAATAAGTAAAAATATCAAAACAGACTGGAAAAACATCGGCAAACCAGATTTTTCGTACCTTTGGAAGCATAAACAATAACATAAACACGAGATGAAAAGCACAAATTATCTTTTCCTCCTTGGGGTCGGACTCAGTACGTTATTTTCCTGTAAGGAAGTAAGTGCCCCTGACCCTGTCTATCCTATTCCGACACCGGAGCAGGTGGAATGGCATAAAATGGAAACCTATGCATTCGTCCATTTTGGTTTGAACACATTCAACGATCTTGAATGGGGATACGGAAATACGCCGGCTTCAACTTTCAATCCTACTGATCTGGATTGCGAACAATGGGTCCGCACGATCCAGGCAGCCGGATTAAAAGGGGTGATCCTCACCGCCAAACATCACGACGGTTTTTGTCTGTGGCAGACTGCTACTACAGAATACAGCGTGAAAAACTCCCCTTGGGAAGATGGGAAAGGAGATATGGTGAAAGAGCTTTCCGATGCCTGCCATAAACACGGACTGAAATTCGGAATCTATCTTTCTCCCTGGGATCGCAACAGTGAAAATTACGGACAACCGGGATACGTAGAGAAGTTTCATGCCCAATTGCATGAACTGGTGTGCAACTATGGCCCGTTGTTCGAATACTGGTTCGACGGCGCAAACGGAGGAAACGGCTGGTACGGCGGTGCCGATGAAACACGTTCGATCGACCCGAACAGTTATTATAAATACGAACAGGCCGTCGACACCATCAAAAAATACAATCCGTCAGTCATGATCTTCGGCGGAACCGAACCTACTATCCGCTGGATCGGGAACGAAGAAGGCTGGGCAGGTGATACACAATGGAGTATGTTTACCAAAAAAGACGGCATACATTACCGTCAGAGCCAATGGGGACTGGAAGATGGCGAGCAGTGGCTGGGCGGCGAATGCGATGTATCCATCCGTCCGGGCTGGTTCTATCATGCACGCGAAGACCACCAGGTGAAGTCGTTGTCACATCTGGTAGATCTGTATTACCGGAGTGTGGGACATAATGCGAACTTCCTGTTGAATTTCCCTGTCGCACTGAACGGAAAGATCAGCCCGACCGATTCGATCCGCGCTATCGAATGGCATCAGACCATACAGAACGATCTTAAAACAGATTTATTGAAAGGTACCTCTGTAAAAGCCAGCAATTCCCGCGGCGGTCAGTTCAAAGCCGACAAAGTCAATGACGGGGATTGGGATTCTTACTGGGCTACAGATGATGACGTCACAAATGCAACACTTACCTTTACATTTAATAAACCGACAGATGTAAACCGCCTGATGATCCAGGAATACATTCCATTGGGGCAGCGCGTAAAAGCATTTACCATCGAAACGGAAAAAGACGGACAATGGACTCCCGTCGAAGCAGCCGACTCTACGACAACTGTCGGTTATAAACGAATTGTCCGCTTCCAGACCGTCAACGCTGATAAGATACGCATCAACTTCCTGGATGCACGCGGTCCGCTATGTATTAATAATGTAGAAGCATTCCTTGCACCTGCATTGCTGACAGAACCTGCAATCAGACGTGACTCGAAGAATATCATTACAATCCAGGTGGAAGATAAAAATTCAGAACTTCATTACACAACCGACGGTTCTGAACCGACAAAAGACTCTCCTCGTTACACAGAACCGTTTGCGTTTGCTCAAAAAGGTACGATCAAAGCTATTTCATACGACCGTACATTTGACAAAGCCAGTCCGGTATCTGTAAAAGAACTGGATATTCCAGCTTCAGACTACACGGTTATTTCTCCAAAGAACGAAAAGGCTATTGCCATGTTCGACGGTAACGGATATACAACTTTTTATTTACCGAAAGGAAAGCAAGAGATTGAGATACAATTGGCTAAAGAACTTCCGATCGCCGGATTCCGTTATGTGCCTAACCAGGGACGTGATGCAGGAGGACATATTTCCAATTATCAGTTATTTGTGAACAACAAAAAAATTGCTGAAGGAGAGTTCTCAAACATCAAACATAATCCGATCGAACAGGAAATACGTTTCCCGGCTGTAAAAGGGGATAAGATCCGGTTTGTAGCAACACGGATTGTGGATGATTTGCCGCAAGCTGGGATTGGGGAGTTTTCAGTTATTACTGAATAAAGCCAGTAGTACAAAACCAATACGATTCAAATAAGAAGGAGTGTCGAAACGTATGTTTGACACTCCTTCTTTATATATAATAGCATTTCTTTGATAATACAATCTTATTTACTTAGTTCTTGGAGAACTATGTTCATTTGGAATATCTTTATAGTAATAGCAAAAGCTTTTTATAAAAATATTTTTAGACTTAAGACGATAAACTTATTGGTGCTTGTGGTCGTTTTTTTCAAATTATTAAAAAACGCTGGCAAGTTATATAAAAATATCACAACTACAACTTTTTTTACATAAAATATCCAGCCATACTAAATATTTAGCAGCAGGAGCCACTGAAAACGAACCAATGAAAGCCACTTTTTTACATCTTTTAAATAACAATAGACATCAAATCTTCATTTTATAGCCAATTTCCCTTCTACTATATCCACAAAGAACATGATACTCAATTGACTTAAATTCAAAGCAAGAACAGAATAACGACTGTTCAAAATAAAATCATTAAGCTTTTCTTCTAACTAAAAGACATAGTCCTCCAAGGACTTAGATATACCTTATTTAACCTTAGTGAAAATTGTAGTTATATTATATAATTTAATGTGTGTGAAATGAAAAAGTTAACTTTTACTTTACTGTGCCTTGTGATCTGCATGTGTACAGTAGTAGCTCAAAATGTGAAGGTGACAGGTTCTGTTACCGCCGCAGATGACGGTCTACCGATTATTGGAGCATCAATTCTTGTTAAAGGGACAACGATTGGTACAGTAACGGATATAGAAGGTCGTTTCTCTTTGGATGTACCACCTGAAGGAAAGATTTTGCAAATCTCGTATGTCGGTATGAACACGCAGGAAGTAGCTGTAAAACCAGTTATTAAAGTGCTCCTGCAATCAGACACCCAGAAATTGGAAGAAGTTGTCGTTACGGCAATGGGTATTACCCGTTCCGAAAAGACCCTGGGGTATTCAGCAACGACCGTTAAGGCCGATGAAATTATCAGCTCACGTACGACCAATGTTGCCGATGCCCTCTCCGGTAAGGTAGCCGGATTATCGGTTAGCTCTACCTCTTCCGATCCAGGTTCAGTTAGTAACATTATCATCCGTGGTTTCAGTTCTATCAACGGAAGTAATCAACCACTTTATGTGGTTGACGGTGTACCTTTACAGAACAATATGGTTTCCAAAGATGGTAAAAACGTCTCAACAGGTGGTATATCTAGTGTTTCTGCCGAAGATATCGCTTCCATGACCGTATTGAAAGGTGCAGCTGCAACCGCTTTATATGGTAGCCGTGCTGCCAATGGTGTGATCGTGATCACTACAAAGTCAGGAAAGAGAGGCGACGGACGGAATTTCTCAATCAGTTACAGCGGTAATGTGCAAGCACGTATGGTCTCTTTTTTGCCGGAATTACAAAACTCATTCGGGCAAGGTTGGAATGGTGCTCAGACTTATATCGAAAATGGTTCCTGGGGTCCCCGGTTAGATGGATCCATGCAAGTGTATGGTCCGATTTGGAATAACCAGCAGTTGATTCATGAATACAGCGCCAAAAAAGATAATCTGAAAGATTTCTTTGATGCAGGCTGGTCACATAATCATACAATTTCGTTGAGTGGCGTTTCCAATGACAATAAAATGGATTATTACTTATCTTATTCATTCACTGGTGATGATGGTATTATGCCGTATGATTATGACACGTATGAACGTAATACAGTCGCTTTCCGTGGCGGTTACCAGGCAACCGACTGGTTGAAAGTCTCTTCTTCAGTCAACTTTGCACGTAGCCAAACAGATGCTGTAGGTAGTTACCAAGGAACATCCGTAATAGACGGTGTACTCGAATTACCACGTGATATTTCTATCGTGGACATGAAAGATACCAGTTCTCCATTTAATACACCGGAGGCTTATTTCACCCCTTATGGTATCACTAACCCATATTGGGCATTGGAAAACAACTACAACCATATGGCTTCAAAGCAAATTTACGGTAAAGTACAATTAGATGTCAACCCAATTAAAGAACTGAAACTTTCTTATCGCATGGGATTCGACTATACAGACTACGACCATAAGGTCGGTACTCCGCAAATTAATCTGGACGATGCGCTGATTGACGAAGACTATGGATATGCACCTTCTAACATGAACCAAAGTGGATCTGTATATACCAGGTACGGCCGTCATTACGAATTAAATCACGACTTCCTTGCCAATTACGCCAAACGCTTCTTAGACAACAAATTGGACATTAATGTAAATGCCGGAGTAAACATGAATGAACGCGGGTATACACGCATGACCGGACAGACCGACGACCTGTCTTTCTATTCCGGATTTTGGGATCTGAGTAATGGTTCTACAAAGACAACGCTATCGGAAAGCCAAAATAAACGTCGTTTAGTCGGCCTCTTTGGAGATGTGACTGTAGGTTGGGACGATATGATTTATTTGAACTTAACTGCTCGAAATGACTGGTCGTCTACATTACCGCTTAACAACAACAGCTTTTTCTATCCAGGAGCTACATTGAGCTGGATCTTCACCCGCTTGATTCCGGAAAATGAGATCCTTACTTTTGGTAAGGCCCGCTTGGCTTATGGTAAAACCGGTAACGATGCCAGTCCATACCAAACAGGTTTGACGTATGTACAAGGTACGGCACATGGTTATTATGGCAGTGATGTGTCTAAATTTCCAATGAACGGAGTGAACGCTTTTATGGCTTCCAATACCAAAGGAAGTAACACGTTGCGCCCGGAAATGACATCTGAATTTGAAGTTGGAATGAATCTACAATTCTTCAACGGACGTTTAGGTTTTGATGCCGCTTATTACAATCGTAAGACAAAAGACCAGATCTTTACTCTTCCAACCGATCCGTCAACCGGCTTCAGCTATATGGTGACCAATTTCGGAGAAGTTAGTAACAAGGGGGTAGAATTAGTAATCAATACAATCCCCGTACAAACTAAAGATTTCCGATGGGATTTGAGTTTCAATTTTTCAAAGAATAACAACAAAGTTCTTTCATTGCCAGAAAGCCTAGAAGGTGGGAAAGTTTCCATTTACAACTTCTCCGCCGGAAATGATGCTATTTACATGTATGCAGAAGAAGGCAAGCCGATGGGACAGTTCTATACCTATTTACCTAAGAAGACAGCAGACGGAAAACCTATCGTGGATGCAAATGGTTATCCTATATTAAGTACCTCTGTTGAAGATTCCGGAAAAAATATGAATCACGATTGGACCGGCGGTATCAATACAGCTTTTACTTATAAAGATTTTACCTTGAGCGCAGCTTTGGATATTCGTAGCGGTGGCTACATGTTCTCACGTACGAAGAACCTGATGCAGTTTACTGGTAATGGTGTGGTTACGACCTACAACGACCGCCGTCCGTTCATTATCCCGAATTCAGTCGTAGATAATGGCGATGGTAGTTATTCCGAAAATACAACTCCTATCTATTTGGGTAATGGTAGTTATCAAACTTATTTTAATGATTATGGATATGGTGACGGCGGTGAAGCTTACCTGCTCGATCGTTCATTTGTGAAATTGCGTAACATCAGCTTGACTTGGAATGTTCCGAAACAATGGGTACGCAAAATGTCATTAAGTAATTTGGCTATCACAGCATTTTGTAATAATGTATTTACTTGGACCGCTTCCGACAACCGTTATGTCGATCCGGAATCAACAACCGTATCACAGGATTCTTATGGTGACTTGGCAACACAATTTGGTGAACTTTATACCAACCCGTCTTGCCGCGTATTCGGATGTAACCTAAGTGTTAAATTCTAAAAAACAAGGAGAATATAAGTATGAAAAAGATATTATTAGCATCAGCACTCTTTTTAGGTGTAGGTTTCACTTCTTGCGACAGTTATTTGGATATCAATACCGATCCGAACTCGCCCGCAGAGGAAAATATAGAAACTTTTATGTTGATGCCTGCCATCGAAATGAATACAGCTTCAAGTTATGGCAATTTCTTACGTATCGCAGGCGGTTTCCATGCTCAACAGTATGCTCATCTGTTCGGTACGAGCAACTATTTGGACTATTCAAAATTTAATATGTCGGCTACCCGTAGCAGCAGTACCTATACGCAGTTCAATCAAAAGGCATTACAGAACTTAAAAACGTTACTGAACAAGTCTGTTGAGCAAGAAGATTGGGGTACTCACCTTGCAGGTACGGTTTTGCGTGCATTCATTTACCAAGCTTTGGTAGACTGTTATGGCGAAGCTCCTTATACAGAAGCATTGGACTTGGAGAATTTCCCGACTCCAAAATACGATGATGGCCAGACTATTTATGAAGGCGTAATTACAGAGATTAATACGGCATTGGAAAAAGTCTCACCGGTAAATATCGTATGTACTAATTTCCTGTATCCCTCTGAAACTGCCAATAAATGGATCCAGTTCGCCAATGCTCTAAAGCTAAAGATGTTGATGCGTATGGCAGACGTTAAAGATGTAAAAGCAGAGGTGGGAGCTTTGATTGCAGAAAATAACTTTCCGACTTCCGATGTCGCTTATAAAGGTTGTTGGAAAAACGAACCGGGTCAAATGAATCCATTCTATTCAGAAGAGTTCGCTACAACTTGGGGATCTACACAAACCAATATCGCGGCAAACCTAGCTGTCATTAGTACTATGCAGATAAAAAACAGCGAAGGAGGAATTGAATATGAAGACCCACGATTGGCTGTATTCTTCCAAAAAAACAAAGCCGGCGAATATATTGGCGGTATTTCAGGAACCAACTATCCGAAATCGACCAGCAAATTGCAGGATTGGTGTCGTCCGGTGGCCACATTCGATATGCCGGTTTACCTGATCACCGTATCGGAAGTTGAATTCTTCAAGGCTGAATATTATGCACGTTATGGATCTGCAGCCGATGCCGCCACTCATTATGCGGCCGCCATCGAGGCTTCTTTTGCTTCTGCTAACGTAAGCGGAGCTGCCGACTATGTAGCCCGTTATCCGTTCGATACTTCCAACTATAAGAAGAGTATCGGTATAGCTAAATGGGTCGCTCTTTCCGGTGTCAACCCGTTCGAAGCCTGGTGTGAGATGCGTCGTTTGGATTACCCCACATTCGGTACAGCCAAAGGTAGCGACTTTTATACCGAAGGCGATCAGGAATCATACAATACATCCAAATATGTTCCCGGTACGTTGTACACGCCGATTCAGGTATTTGGCGAAGTGGGTGCAAATAAATTGCTGGAACGTTATCCGTATGCAGAAAGTTCTTCTTCCCGTAATGAGAACACACCGGCATTCCCGGGATATACGTCACCGGTGTTCTGGGGTAAATAATTTAATTTAAAAGAGAGATTTATGAAAAAAGTAATTTATATCTTATTGCTTTTTTGCGGTCTTTTCGGTTTATGGGGCTGCGAGAAAACGACAGAAGGTCTGACTAAAGTGACCTATTATGTGAACTTCGAACTAAATGGTGATGATCCCATGCTGGTATCGATGGGTAGTACATTTTCTGATCCCGGTGTAATTGCTATGGAGGGAGAAGAAGACGTGACCGCTTCGGTTGCTGTCAATAGTGATGTGAATGCTGATCAGATCGGTCTGTATTCCGTATCTTATTCAGCAGCAAATGCGGATGGATTCTCCAGTTCAATTAAACGTACGGTGATTGTTTATGATCCGGAGATTACAACAGATGCTTCTGGTAATTATACAGTAGATTCAAGTGTTAGTTATCGAAATATGAGTGGTGAGCAAGTTCCGTTCAAAGGAGATTTCAGCGTATCTGTTACTTTGGTAGCACCAGGCATATTTGCTGTATCCGATTTTTTGGGAGGTTGGTATGATCAAGGAGCCGCTTACGGTTCAACTTATGCCATGAAAGGCTATTTCAAACTGAATGCAGACAATACAATCGAACCACTCAGTAGCTTAGTTGCAGGTTGGGGAGACTCTATGGACAATATGAAAGATGGGAAATACGACCCGGAAACGGGACAGATTTCCTGGTATATCGACTATGCAGGAACGATGACATTCTATGTAATAATGAACAAATAAACGGATAGAAATTATGAACAAACATATTATTTGGTTATTTACCCTGCTGGTATTCGTATTGGCAGGTTGCGAAAAAGACGAAATAGGAAACACAGCAACCGAAGCACTTGCCGGTGAATGGAAAGTGACGGTAGATGCAGTAGATGAAGGAGGTAACGTCATTGCCGAAGATTGTTATGAAATGGGGTATATCCTAATGAATACCTATAACACGGCAGCAAACACACCCTCTGAAATGTATGTAGACGATATAGGTAACTTTTGGGAATATAAAGTACGGGTTAAATCGGATGTCGGTGCGTTGACATTTGCGACTAATGGCGCTGCTTCCAATGAAGCCTACGAATGTGATGTGACGATTGACGGCGGTAAAATCTTATTGGGAGCTGCAACGACACCCCATGGAACACCGGCAGACAGTATTGTCTATTATATCTCATTCAGCGACGATGAACCTGGTATGAAGTATAAAGTTTCCGGATATCGCTATACAGGACTTGCTGTTGACGATTAATTTATAAAATCTATTTATAAAACATACATATTAACCTAAAATCTTACTAGACACACCTGACCGGAGTTAGTAGTGATACCAGCTCCGGTTTTTTTATACGACAAAAGAACGCTCTTATTCGTACAAAACAGGATCATGAGGAATAGGTCATAAACCAATGCGTAACTTTCTCGCTATAGGTCTTCGAGATCGGGATATCCGGGACTTTCTCTACCCCTAATTCCAGATAAACGCCATCTTTTTCACGACGGATCACTTTAACCTGGTCGAAATTGACCATATAGGAACGATGGCAGCGTAACACATTTGTTTCCGCCAGGCTCTCCTCGATCGCCTTCAACGAATTGCGAAGCATGAACTTTGTCAACACTCCTTTATTCAGGTACCAGATACAGACATAGTTATCAGCAGATTCAATATATAAAAGATTTGTCCGCTTCACCGACAAACGCAATTCGTGCTTCTCGTCATAGAAAGAGAATACAGATAATTTGTTGGCAGCTTCCGCCCTGTCTTCTTCCAGCAACCTCAATTGCCGTTCTTTCTCCTGATAAGAAAAATAAAGATGCAAAGCCGAATAAGGCAACAGCAATACCAGACTCGTATTGATAGCCGACTCTTTGAATACACTCAAATATTCACGTTCCGGATTCAATACCAGCGTATAAATCGTATAAAACAGAGACATAAAAAATATCTCCAGCAGGATCCACAGCGAATATCCGCCTACCGAAACAACATGTTTCCTCCCCCAATAATACATTACGATCCGGCTGATTACCACCACCAGTACACCGGTAAGGATTATCAGGCTGGAAAAAACAAAAAATTTAAACTCTGAAACCGGATACCAGTTAGACGAACTGAACGGCTTATAAATATTGATAAACACCAAAGCGAAAAGTGCCGTCAGCAGAACCAGGCGAACGATGTTCGACTTCTCATAAATATAAGCGGGTATTTTATGACCGAGCATTCCCATATCTTTTGCCTCTTATTTGGTAACAAATGTACTAGTAAATCCCGAAACATTCACCCCGTATACAAAAATTTCACCCCGCTATTCGGATTTATGCCCCTGCCGGAGTTCACCGGAACCATTTATTTGCAAGGATTGTTTTAATAATGTTTGTTTGCATCAAAAATCGATTGTTATGGATATCTCACTTCGCACACAACAACTAAACAGCCTTTTTTCGTACGATAAAAAGGCACGCCTGGAAGAGAGCCGTCTGGAAATAACTCCCTTTCGTTTTACGCAGACAATAGGTGCCAGCGAAATAAACGAATTCCAAAAGGAGCTTGCCACGACCGAATTCTGTTCCGTCACCGACGACCATATCCAGGAAAATAAAATATTTAATTATACGGTTTTTGCCCCTTCCGGAAAAGAGAAGCGCGACAAAGCCATCATTCTCCTGCACGGACTGAACGAGCGGACCTGGGAAAAATACCTGACGTGGGCCGAATACCTGACCGAGTCGACCGGAAAGCCGGTCATACTTTTCCCGATCGCTTTCCATATGAACCGGACACCGGGCAGCTGGTGCAATCCGCGAACTGTATTACCCTGGGTCGGCAAACGGAAACAGGAAATAAACAACCTGGTCAACTCCACCTTTGCCAATGTGGCATTAAGCAGTCGGCTGTCAATAAACCCGTTGCGCTTCTATGCCTCGGGACGGGAATCGGTGTATAACCTCTGGCAACTGGTATACGAAATCAAAAGCGGCAGACATCCTCTGTTCAAAGAAGATACGTCCATCAATCTGTTTGCCTACTCGATCGGAGCATTGCTGTCGCAGGTATTATTATTGAGTAATCCGGAGAAAATGTTCAACGACACCCGCCTGTTCATGTTCTGCGGCGGTTCCATATTCAGCGAGATGGATGGAAATGCACGCGACATTATGGATAAGGAGGCATTCGACAGCCTGCAGCGTTTTTACCGCCATGACTTCCTGGAAAACCGTTCTTTACCGACTTCGTTTAAGAATGATTTCCTCGAACAGGCTTTCAAGGCTATGATCCGTCCGGATGTGCTACAGGAATACCGCGAATCCTTTTTCCAAAAAGCATGTCACCGGATCCAGGCGATCTCACTGAAGAAAGATGTCGTCATGCCGACCGGCGGAGTGATCAAAGCATTGGGCAAAGCATCCGGCAAGATACTGGAAGAACTGGATTTTCCTTTCCCCTATTCACATCAGATACCGTTCCCGTTCCGGTCAAAGACCGACCAGACACTCGTAAACCAGGAATTCAACAGTATATTCAGCAAAGCGGCGGCATTCCTGTAAAAACAGAATGAATATCAAAAAAGCCCCGGGATCACCCAGGGCTTTTTCATTTCATACAGAGCTTTTAATACTCCGGTTTTATTATACTTAACTATCAATTAGTCCAATGTAATCACTTTATATTTCGGTACCAAAGCCTTCATTGCTACCCATCCGATCAGATAAGCGACCGAACATACGCAGAAGATAATGAAATATCCCGCTGGTTTCCCTTCGAATCCCATAAACGTCATATGAGTCTCATCCGCATAAACAAACAGGTTACCTGCCACTTTTTGCAGGATCATCGAACCTACACCGCCAGCCATACCACCGATACCGGTAATACTAGCAATCGCTGATTTCGGGAACATATCGCCTACCGTAGAGAAAATGTTAGCAGACCAGGACTGGTGAGCTGCACCACCGATACCGATCAATATAACCGGGAACCAGGGAGAGATCGTACCCAGCGGTTGCGCCAGCAATACAACGAGCGGGAAGAAAGCAAAGATCAACATCGCTTTCATACGGGCTGCATACGGGTTCATACCTGTACGGTTGATAAATATAGTCGGCAGTTTACCACCGTAAATAGAGAGCATTGTCACGGCATATAAAGTAAAGATAAGTGCCATGCCCAACGGATCTGAAGTTTTGATCCCGAATTGTGTATTCAAATAAGAAGGAGTCCAGAACAAGAAGAACCACCATACACCGTCTGTCATGAATTTACCGACAACGAATGCCCAAGTCTGTTTAAAAGTAAAACACTGCCAAAAACCTATTTTCTTCTGCTGGTCTTCCGGCAATTCCGGAGCTACACCCTCTTCGTGTTTATCCTGCTCAATATAAGCGAGTTCAGCAGCATTTACATGTTTACTCTTGGCTGGCGAAGTGTACATAAATACCCACATCCCCATCCAAACAAAGCCCAACGCACCAATTACGATAAACGCCATCTCCCAACCCAGCCATTTAGCCAACGGCGGAATAGTCAGCGGAGCGATCAAAGCACCGATAGAGGCACCGGCATTAAATATAGACGTCGCATAGGCACGGTCTTTTTTCGGAAAATACTCGGCTGTTACCTTAATAGCTGCCGGGAAGTTTCCTGCCTCTCCTAATGCCAGCACACAGCGGGCAACCAGGAAGCAATACATACTGACAGTAGCCAAAACAACCACTACATCACCTGTTGCAGCAATCAATTCGGCAGCACTGTTCATACCTACATAATGCTCTGTTACAACACCACACAAAGCATGCAAACAAGCACCAGCCGACCAGACACCAATCGACCAAAGATATCCTTTCTTCGTACCCATCCAGTCGATAAAGCGACCGGCAAACAACATACAAATAGCATATACAATAGAGAATACAGAAGTGATCGTTCCGTAATGGGATTCATTCCAATGAAATTCGGGTTTGATAAATTCATCCCAGGTTAGTGATAAGACCTGACGGTCGAGATAATTTACTGTCGTTGCGAAAAACAACATCGCACAGATTGTCCATCTGTACTGGGTCATTTTCTGACCTACATTGCCTAATGTGCTCATTTCTTACTGGTTTTTCATGATTTGCGGCAAATATATATCATTTTTTTTAAATACAAAGCATATTGTGTGTGCGAATACACAATTATTTTCATTTAATTGGGAACTCACAGTAGAACCGGGTTATAATCAAGAAATGATTCTGTGTAGAGTTGGGTTCTACGTTTTTTTTATCATCTTTGTATAAAGAAAACACACAACACATTACAAGCTGTCTTTATGAGAAAATCTATTCTATACCTTTTGCTGATGATTTTCTGTCTATCCGGGCTATATGCCGCCAACAGAAAACCATTCAATTATTACTTTTCACATATCTCAAGTGAAGACGGCTTATCTGAAAGTCAAGTCAAAGTAATCCTACAGGATAGTTATGGCTTTATGTGGTTCGGGACTAAAAACGGGTTGAACCGCTATGACGGGACCTCTATCCAGACATTCAATTGCGACGATTATATCACCGGAACAAGCAATCACAATATATCCGCCCTTTTTGAAGATGAAAATAAAAAGTTGTGGGTAGGTACGGACCGGGGCGTGTATATCTATGATCCGGTTTACGACAAATTTTCTTTCATCAACCTGGAGGCTGAGAATGGGGAAAGAATGTTCAACTGGGTAGCCAGAATAACGTCCGACCATGATGGAAATATATGGGTGCTGATCCCTGACCAGGGCGCTTTCCGTTATAAAGACGAGAAGTTATATTATTATGCCATCACCAACAAGGATAATATCAAACGGGAAAGTACGGAAGCCATCTGTGTAAAAGAAAACGGCGAGGTGTGGATCGGCACGGCAGGAGTCGGTATCTTCCGTTACAACCCCGAAACAGATTCATTCACTCAATACCATACCGATAAGAATGGCAACAGCCTGATGGGCGAGCATATCTTTGCCATGTGTGAATATGGCGACTGGATCGCCCTCGCCATTCATGACGGCGAACTGAAAAAATACAATCCGGTGACCAACGTCCTGCAGACAGTGAAAGCCCCGGGCGTGCACCATACGATCCTACGGGATGTGGTATGCCTGGACAAAGAAAGACTTTGGGTCTGCACGCATGCCGGGTTATTCATTGTCGATGAAGCCCACAATAAAGTAACCCATCTGGAAGAAGACCCGATGCATTCGTACAATCTTTCGGATAATATCATCTTTTGCATCCATAAAGACCGGGAAGGCGGGATCTGGCTCGGCACAAAATTCGGGGGTGTCAACTACCTGCCGAACCATAAGCTGCTGTTTGAAAAGTATGTTCCTTCCAGTTCGGAAAAATCGCTCAACACGCGACGCATCCGTGAAATCGTGGAAGCTCCCGACGGCAATATATGGATCGGGACAGAAGATAACGGCATCAATATACTGAATCCCTCAACCGGCGAAGTGACACAGATAAACTATCCGGCTTCCGACAGGAAAAACCACCTCATGACCCAATCCATGAGCTTCCATGACGGGAAAATATACTGCGGGCTGTTCAAATACGGGTTGGATATTATCAACATATCCGACCATTCGATCAGGCACCTCACCCACCAACAGTTAAACCTCGACGAAGAAAGCGTTTATTCCCAGCTAATCGACAGTCGGGGTCGTTTATGGGTTGGAAATGCGTGGGGACTATCCCGGGCAGAAGCTAATTCTTCCAACTTTACCCGGATTCCTGAGGTTGGGCTCGACTGGATCGTGTGCATGCTGGAAGATAAAAAAGGACGGATATGGTTCGCCTCGATGGGAAGCGGTGTCTGGAAATATACACAGGAAGATAACACTTTCAGGAAATATTTTAATGACGAAAAAGATCCCGGCAGCCTGAGTTCAAACTCTGTCAGTTCCATTCTGGAAGACAGCAAAGGACAGATATGGTTCTCTACAGACCGGGGCGGTATCTGCCGGTATAATGAGACGGATGATAATTTCACCACTTTCTCCAAAGAGCAGGGATTACCCGATGATGTCGCCTATAAAATATTGGAGGATAACAAACATAATTTCTGGTTCGGCACGAACCAGGGACTTGTAAAGTTTAAACCGGAGACCGGGGATGTCCGTGTATTCACCGTTCAGGACGGATTGATCGGCAACCAGTTCAACTACAATTCAGGAATTAAGGCGAGCGACGGAAAATTTTATTTCGGGACGATCGACGGACTGATCGCCTTTAATCCGAATGACGACCAGCAAAGTGATTCCATTCCTCCGGTTTATATCACCAAATTCAGCATCTATAATAAGGAAGTAACGGTACATACGCCCAATTCGCCGTTAAGTAAAAGCATCTTGCATACAAACCGGATCGTATTGCCTTACGACCAGTCGAACATCAGTTTTGATGTAGCTATACCTTCTTATTCGTCTGCACGCAGCAAAGAATGTTTCTATAAAATGGAACCGCTGGACCATAACTGGGTAAAGTCAAACAGCAATCAGAACATATCCTATGCCAAATTACCTCCCGGCAATTATATATTCCACGTAAAAGCAACACAGGAAGAGGATACAGACGATCAATCGGCTACATCGCTCCGCATCACCATTCTCCCTCCCTGGTGGTTGTCGACCTGGGCCTACATTGCTTATACGTTACTGGTGCTATGCCTGATATACGGATGGTTCCGCTGGTACAAACGGCGTAAGGAACGGCAGATGGAAGAAAAACAGAAACTTTTCGAAATAGCCAAAGAAAAGGAACTCTACGAAGCTAAGGTGGAATTTTTTACCGAGATCGCCCATGAGGTACGTACGCCCCTGACACTGATCAACGGTCCGCTGGAAACGATCCTCGATATGCATATCCAGGACAGCAAGATCACGCGTAACCTGACCGTGATCGCCCAAAACACCAAACGCCTGCTCGAACTGACCGGGCAGTTGCTTGATTTCCGGAAAGTCGGAGCCAATAAATTCAAGATGGACTTTGCTTGGGTGAATGTCACCACCTTGCTTAAAGATACGATCCTGCGCTTCGAGCCGACCATCCTGCAACAAGAGAAAGTACTGTCCGTCGACATTCCGAAAGAAGAGATCACGGCTGCCATCGACCAGGAAGCCGTTACCAAGATATTGAGTAATCTGCTGAACAATGCACTGAAATATTCGGCACAGACGATACGGATCGAACTGCGTCAGGAGGAGACCACCTTCAGTATCCGCGTGATCAGCGACGGAAAACGAATACCGGCAGAACTCAGCCAACAGATATTCGAACCTTTCTACCAAATCAACAAGAAAGAGGGAGCATCGGCAGGAGCCGGTATCGGTCTGCCGCTCGCCCGTTCGCTCGCCATGCTCCATTCCGGTCAGCTCTGGCTGGATACCAAGGCCACCGACAATTCATTTGTACTGACATTACCTCTTGTCCAGGAAAAAGTCCGGCAACAGGAAAGTGCCATTATCCAGGAAGAATTCATTTTCCCGGAAGAAGGGACCACAGTTAATGCCGAAGGCCGGAACTATACGCTTCTGCTCGTAGAAGATAATGAGACTATGCGCTCGTTCCTGGCGGAAAAACTTCAGGAACTCTTCATCACGGAAACAGCTCCCGACGGCAAAGTGGCACTGGAGATTCTGCGTGAACATCACGTAGATATTGTTGTCAGCGACATTATGATGCCTGTGATGAACGGCCTCGAACTATGTAAAGAAATAAAAGCAGATATCGAACTCAGCCATATTCCGGTTATTTTCCTGACAGCCAAGAACGATCTCGACAGCAAGATCAATGGTCTGCGCCTGGGAGCGGAAGCATATGTAGAAAAGCCTTTCTCTTTCAATTACCTGGCGACACAGATATTCTCGCTGCTAAACAACCGGCAGAAAGAACGCGAAGCATTCTCCAAACGTCCGTTCTTCCCGGTCAATAATATGCAGATGAACAAGGCAGACAAGGAGTTTATGGATCGGATCATTGCAATCATCCACGAAAATATTACGGATGAAAACTTCGGTGTAGAGAGACTGGCAGAAATACTTTTCCTGAGCCGCTCCAGCCTGTTGCGCAAGATAAAGGTGTTATCCGGATTGTCTCCGAATGACTTTATCCGTCTCATCCGCCTGAAGAAAGCAGCAGAACTGATACTCGACGGCCAGCACCGGATCGGGGAAATATGTTACCTGGTAGGTATCAACTCTCCTTCTTATTTCAGTAAGATATTCCAAAAACAGTTTGGTGTGACACCTAAAGATTTTGAAAAGCAGAATCAAGGTATCCCCAATGAGGAATGAAAAAAAATTCATCTTTTCCGGGAAGTTTCCCGCACTGACAAATGGGTAGGTACAACGATCTGCCGGGGCTTTTCCCGTTTTTTTATCTGCTTAAGAAGGAGGTTACAGCATTCCTCTCCCATCTTATAGGTCTGATGAGTGACAGCTGTCAGGGCTGGTTCCACATAGTTGGAATGAAGCTCGTCGGTATAACCGATCAGGGCAATATCAGCAGGGATGCGGAACTGATGCTTTTTAATCTCTTTCATGGCAGCAAAAGCCAGTGTGTCATTCATTGCCAGGATGGCATCCGGCGGTTCCGGCAATGAGAGCAACCGGCAACAACCTTCCCGCCCCTCTTCATAGGTCATCTTCTTACAGACAATCAACTCTTCTACGACTGGCAAACCTTCCTCTTTCAATGCTTCCATATATCCGTCACGACGCTGCTGCACGATCGCCAAATGATCCGAACCACCCAAGAAAGCCACCCGTTTCGATCCCGTCTCCAACAGATGCCTGGTAGCCACCCGGGCCGACTCCTTATTATCGGCCACCACCGAAGGGATCGTACCTGTCAGGCAGACACGGTCAAAAAAGACCAGCGGAATATCCATATCCTCCAGAGAAAGAAAATGGGAATAATCGGTCGTTTCCTGTGAAAGACAGGCCAATATACCCTCCACCCGCATGTTTACCAGGTCTTCCACACAATGCAGTTCCTGTTCGTACTGTTCATAGGAAGAAGTGATAATAACGGAATACTCGTTCTTACGCGCCACGTCATTGATACCGCTGATAATCGATGAATAGAAATGAGTAACGATATCCGGCACGATGATGCCGATAATACGCGGTGTATTTTTCAACAGACTCAACGCAAACGGGTTCGGCCGGTAATTCCATTCTTCGGCAAGCGCCTTCACCCGTTCCCGCATTTCGGGACTGATCTCGTAGCTGTCATTCAGCGCACGCGATACAGTAGAAACGGAAACACCCAGTTCTTTGGCCAGGTCTTTCAGCGATATGTGTCTTTTCTTAGGCATTACAATTCCGATTACTTCCGGCAAATATACTTATTTCCGGCAGAAAACCGGCTTTTCTTCATCACATCCGTTCAAACTCTCAACCGATTTCCAACAGATCCTCCGGCTGTTTCAATTTGTTTCACCCCGATGAAACACTTGTTTCTCCTAGGTGAAACAGTTGTTCCATCGGGGTGAAACAGTTTCGACCACCGCAGCATAGTGCAAACCTTTGCGTAGATTTTTCAGCACAAAACGGCTATAAGCAAACCATAAAAGCTATACATTTGAGCAATCGATAACTCAAATCATACATACCATGAACTACTCATATTGTGGAAAAACAGGGATGAAAGTACCCGTTCTGAGCTTTGGAGCCTCTTCGTTGGGCAGTGTCTTTCATGAAACACGGGAAGCGGAAAGCATCCAGGCAGTATTTACTGCCGTCGAAAACGGGATGAACTTTATCGACGTCTCCCCTTACTACGGACATTACAAGGCGGAAACGGTATTGGGAAAGGCACTGAAAGAAATTCCCCGCGACGCTTTTATGCTTTCAACAAAAGTCGGCCGCTACGGAAAAGACGGCGTTAATACCTGGGACTATTCCGGCAAACGGGCTACCGAAAGCGTATATGAAAGCATGGAACGGCTGCATTTGGACTACATCGACCTGATCAATGTACACGATATCGAATTTGCCGACCTCAACCAGGTGGTGAACGAAACATTGCCGGCATTGGTGGAATTACGCGAAAAAGGAATCGTAAAGCATGTCGGCATTACCGACCTTCAACTGGAAAACCTGCAATGGGTAATCGACCGCGTCCCCGAAGGAACGGTAGAAACCATTCTCAATTTCTGCCACTACTGCCTGAACGACGATAAGCTGGCCGACTATTTCGATTATTTCGAATCCAAACAGATCGGTATCATCAATGCTTCTCCCCTTTCGATGGGATTATTGTCGCAACGGGGTGTTCCCGACTGGCATCCGGCACCGGCAGCACTGGTAGAAGCCTGCCAAAAAGCAGTGCAACACTGCGCTTCCAAAGGTTACCCGATAGAAAAACTGGCTATGCAATACTCAGTAAGTAACCCGAGAATCGCAACCACCCTGTTCAGTTCGGCAAATCCGGAGAATGTCCGGAAAAACATCCAATATATAGAAGACCCGATCGACTGGGACCTGGTTCGTGAAGTACAGGAGATTATCGGCGACCAAAAGCGGGTCAGCTGGTCGAACTCCTGACCGGAAAACAAATATCCTTTAAAGAAAGTACCATGAACAGAAAGATTATAGATGCCCATTCCCATCTTTGGCTCAGGCAGGATACGGTAGTCGACGGATTGCCGATACGGACACTCACTAACGGACGTTCACTCTTTATGGGTGAAATCCGGCAGATGGTTCCTCCGTTTATCATCGACGGCAGGAACACGGCAGAGATATTCCTGTCGAACATGGATTATGCACAGGTTTCGGCAGCCGTCGTCACCCAAGAGTTTATCGACGGCATGCAAAACGATTATTTGCTGGAGGTCGCCAACCGCTATCCGGATCGCTTCTTTGTCTGCGGTCTCTGCGAATTTCGCCGTCCCGGCTATGCGGCACAGGCACGCGAACTGGCTGCCCGCGGATTCAAGGCTATCAAGGTTCCGGCACAACGCCTTTTACTCCAGGAAGGGCGGGTCTGTCTGAATGGTGACGAAATGATGGAAATGTTCCATTTTATGGAAAACAAAGATATGATCCTCTCCGTCGACCTGGCTGATGGCGACAGCCAGACCGGTGAACTGGAAGAGGTGATTCAGGAATGCCCCGGATTAAAAATTGCGATCGGACATTTCGGTATGGTTACCCGACCGAACTGGTTGGCGCAGATCAGCCTGGCACGTTACCCGAACGTCCGCATCGAATCCGGAGGTATCACCTGGTTGTTCAACGACGAATTTTATCCTTTCCCCGGTGCCGTTAAAGCGATACGCGAAGCAGCAGACCGGGTAGGCATGGAGAAGCTGATGTGGGGATCGGATTATCCCCGTACGATTACGGCTATCACCTACAGGATGTCATACGATTTCATCCTGAAGACCGAGGAACTGACAGAACAGGAAAAGGACCTCTTCCTGGGAGAAAATGCAGCCACTTTCTATGGATTCAAAAAGCTGATCGAATTACCTTATATCAAAAACATGTCCGAATAAACACGACCTAATACAATCATACCATGAAACAGAAAAACTACATGCTACCGCTGGCACTGATATTCAGCCTTTTCTTCCTATGGGCGATCAGCAGCAACCTGTTGCCGACCATGATCCGGCAGCTGATGAAAACCTGCGAACTGAATCCGTTCGAGGCATCATTTACCGAAACGGCCTACTGGCTGGCTTACTTCATCTTCCCGATCCCGATCGCCATGTTCATGAAACGGTATAGTTACAAGGCTGGTATCGTTTTCGGACTGTTCCTGGCTGCTTTCGGAGGTTTATTGTTCTTCCCAGCTGCCCTGTTAAAAGAGTACTGGGCATATCTCAGTATCTTTTTCATTATCGCGACAGGTATGTGTTTTCTGGAAACGGCAGCCAATCCTTACGTAACCGTATTGGGTAATCCGGAAACGGCTCCCCGACGGCTGAACCTGGCACAGTCGTTCAACGGATTAGGAGCCTTTATCTCGGCCATGTTCCTCAGTAAACTGGTATTAAGCGGGAACCACTATACACGTGAAAGTCTGCCCGTCGATTATCCCGGAGGTTGGGATGCGTACATCCAGTTTGAAACGGATTCAATGAAACAGCCATACCTTCTATTAGCACTTTTATTAATCATTATCGCAGTTGTTTTCATTGTTTCCAGACTACCCCGTATCCAGGACGAAGAACATACAGGAGAGAAAGAGGGAAAGCTGATCGACTTCGGTGTGCTGAAACGTTCGCATCTGCGCTGGGGAGTGATCGCACAGTTCTTTTATAATGGAGGGCAGACAGCGATCAACAGCCTTTTCCTGGTATACTGTTGCAGTTATGCCGGGTTATCGGAATCGGTCGCGACCACTTTCTTCGGTCTGTATATGCTGGCTTTCCTGCTGGGACGATGGATCGGCACCCTGCTGATGGTCCGCTTCCGTCCGCAGGACATGTTGCTGGTTTATGCACTGCTCAATGTCGTACTTTGCGGAGTGATCGCCTTATGCGGCGGAATGGTCGGGTTATATGCGATGCTGGCTGTATCGTTTTTCATGTCGATCATGTATCCGACACAGTTCTCGTTGGCGTTAAAAGGACTGGGCGACAATACCAAGAGCGGCTCGGCTTTCCTGGTGATGGCAATCGTCGGAAATGCCTGTCTGCCCCAGCTGACGGCTTACGTGATGCATCATTTCGAAGCTGTTTATTATATCGCTTATCTGATCCCGTTGGTTTGCTTCCTTTTCTGTGCTTACTACGGGTGGAAAGGCTATAAAGTGGTCGATTAATTTATAATATATATAATGTATATGAAAGCAATACAAATTCCCGTTCCTGCAACACTGCAGGTAGTCGACATAGCAAAGCCGGAAGTAAAAAACGGCGAAGTTCTTCTGAAAATTAAGTTTGTCGGTTTTTGCGGCTCCGACCTGAACACATTTCTGGGGCGTAATCCAATGGTCAAGCTTCCCGTTATCCCCGGTCATGAGGTCGGAGCTGTGATTGAAGCCGTAGGTCCCGGGGGTCCTGGCGGATTCGAACCGGGCATGAGTGTTACCGTAAATCCTTACACAAACTGCGGTAAATGTGCCGCCTGCCGCAACGGACGGGTAAATGCCTGCGAACATAATGAAACATTCGGCGTACAGCGTAACGGTGCAATGGGAGAATATCTCGCTCTGCCCTGGCAGAAAGTCATTCCGGCTCCCGGCATTTCTCCCCGTGACTGTGCCCTGATCGAACCGATGAGCGTAGGATTTCATGCTGTCTCCCGCGGACAAGTCACCGACATCGACACCGTTCTAGTTATCGGCTGCGGTATGATCGGTTGCGGAGCGATTGTACGTGCTGCATTAAGAGGTGCAACAGTGATCGCCATGGATCTGGATGATGAAAAACTGGAACTGGCCAAACGCATCGGTGCCCGTTACACCATCAACTCACAGACCGAAAATGTACATGAACGTTTACAGGAAATGACGGACGGCCTGGGACCGGATGTTGTCATCGAAGCGGTAGGAAGTCCGGCAACTTATGTAACGGCGGTAAACGAAGTCGCTTTCACCGGACGGGTAGTATGCATCGGCTATGCGAAAAGCGAAGTAACCTTTCAGACCAAATATTTCGTACAGAAAGAGTTGGATATCCGGGGTTCACGCAACGCACTGCCGGAAGATTTCAGGGCTGTAGTACGTTATCTTCAGCAGGACAGTTGTCCGCGGGAAGAACTGATATCTCGGATTGTCACCCCCGAAGAAGCATTTGCCGCCATGCAGGCATGGAGCGCTGCTCCCGGTAAAGTATTTCGTATTCTTGTAAAGTTCTGACATATAAAAAATTTAATTATCTTCGCAAGGCTACAAGATGGCACACTGATAACACAGATTAAGCAGATGACCACAGATCTTTTTTAATAATATATCTGCGATAATCAGCTTAATCTGTGTTATCTGCGTGCCATTTAGCAGACTCTGAATAGAGAATAGAGAATCAAGAATCGAGATAAGTTATCATGAAAAAGCTAATCAATCTAATCGTATTTTTTCTGATCGTCAGTCTGAATGGCTGGGCGCAGGAAGCCGCTGAAGTAATCCGGGTGGCATGTGTAGGAAACAGTATTACATTTGGGGCCGGGATTGCCAACCGCGACCGCGACAGTTACCCTTCGGTTCTCGGACAAATGCTCGGAAAGAAGTATGAAGTACGGAACTTCGGCTTTAGTGCCCGTACTATGCTCATGAAAGGGGATCGTCCTTACATGAAGGAACAAATGTTTAAAGATGCTCTCAGCTATAATCCCGACATCGTTATAATCAAGCTGGGGACAAATGATTCCAAATCGTTCAACTGGAAATACAAAGCCGGACTTCCCGGAGATATTCAGACGATGATCAACGCGTTTAAGGCAATCCCGTCAAAACCAAAGATCTATCTTTGTTATCCGCCCAAAGCCTATGTCAGCGATGCCAGTATTAACGACAGTATCATTGCAGCCGGTGTTATTCCAGTGATTGAACAGGTAGCGAAAAGGAATAAATTACCAATCATTGATTTACATACGGCATTGAGCGGCATGCAGGAACATTTTCCGGATAATGTCCATCCCGATCCGGTCGGTGCACATAAGCTCGCCGAGACCGTTTACAAAGCAATCACAGGCAAAGAAACTTCTCACCGGATGCAGGCTTTTCCCGGTCTGAAAAGCGAATGGAACGGATGCGACCGTTACGATTTCCAGTTCAAGGGACGCGATGCGATCGTGGTTGTCCCTAAACAGGCGGCCAAAGGAAATCCGTGGATATGGCGACCGGCTTTCTTCAATGCTTTCCCCAGCGTAGACAAGGCCTTACTGGAAAAAGGATTTCATGTGGTTTATTATGATGTGACACATTGTTATGGGAACCCGCGTGCAGTAGCACTAGGTACGGAGTTCTACCATTATATGAAAGATTGGTACGGACTTTCCCCGAAAGTGACCCTGGAAGGATTCAGCCGCGGTGGTTTATATGCTTTGAACTGGGCTGCCAAAAACACAGACAAGATCGCCTGCATCTATATCGACGCCCCGGTTTGCAATGTATTCAGCTGGCCGGGAAGAAAGAATGCAGAGTTGTGGAACGACTTGTTGAAAGAATGGGACCTGACAGACGAAGAGATGAATTCGTTCAAAGGTAATCCGATCGACAATCTGGAACCGTTGGCAAAAGCCGGAATCCCGATCATCAGCGTTTGCGGAGATGCCGACAAAGTCGTTCCGTTCAAGGAGAATATGGATATAGTACGTTCCCGCTACCTGGCTCTGGGTGGTCCGGTAGAGGTAATTATCAAACCGGGCGTAGACCATCATCCCCACAGTTTGGAAAATCCGGAACCGGTTGTGGACTTCATCCTTCGCCACCAACCGGAATATGAGAAATACCTGCATTACAACGTGCGCGGCAGCCTGCAAAACTCGTTTGTCAAGTTCGAGAAAGAACGTAAAGCACGTGTCGCCTTTCTGGGCGGTTCTATCACAGAGATGAACGGCTGGAAGAACATGATCGAAAAACAACTGCAACAACGTTTCCCTTATACGACTTTCGAATTTGTAGAAGCCGGCATCGGTTCTACCGGAACGACTCCGGGTTCCTTCCGAATGAAAAATGATATTCTCTCGAAAGGAAAAATAGACCTGCTTTTTGTGGAAGCAGCCGTGAACGACCATACAAACCATTTCACTCCATTGGAACAGGTTCGTGGCATGGAAGGGGAAGTACGCCATGCATTACTGAGTAATCCGGAAATGGATATCGTGATGTTACACTTCATCTACGATCCGTTTATCCCGATGGTTGCTAAAAAACAGCAACCGGACGTCATACTGAACCACGAACGGGTGGCAAACCATTATCTGATCCCTTCTGTCAACCTGGTTCAGGAAATAGGCGAACGGATGCAGGACGGCGAGTTCACCTGGGAACAGTTCGGCGGAACCCATCCGCTACCGTTCGGACATAAATTCTATGCCGCAGCCATCAACCACCTCTTCGATACGATGTGGAAAGGAATCACTCCCGACAGTCCGGTCGTTGCCCACGAAATACCTGCACAACCACTCGATGCATACAGTTATTATGGCGGCGACTTTATCGACCTGAAAGAGGCTAAACTGAACAAAGGCTGGAAATACGTTCCTTCCTGGCGTGCGGATAATACGTATGAAAAGAGAAGAGGTTTCGTTGATGTTCCCATATTGGAAGCTACTCGTCCGGGCGACAAATTGACACTCGACTTCACGGGAAAAGCGATCGGTATCTTCTGTACACCGGGTCCGACAGCCGGAATCCTTGAATACAGCATCGACGGTACCCCATTCAAAAAGCTCGATACGTTCACCGAATGGAGTAAATACCTTTATATTCCCTGGGTATATATGCTGGAAACAGAATTAGACGACACTGCCCATAAGCTGGTACTTCGTATCTCGAAAGAAAAGAATCCCGATTCTTTAGGTACGGAATGTCAGATACGAAACTTCGTTGTAAACAAATAAAATAAAATGAAAGAATTAAACAGGCAGAACGCTCCGGTCACCATCCGCCCGGAACGTATCATACAGTTTGGAGAAGGTAATTTCCTTCGGGCATTTGTGGACTGGATCATCTGGAATATGAATGCCCAAACGGACTTCAATAGCAGTGTTGTAGTTGTTCAACCCATTGAGAAAGGGATGGTCGACATGCTCAAGAAGCAGGATAACCTGTATCATGTCAACCTGCAAGGTTTGGACAAAGGGAAAACAGTCAACAGTATCGAACTGATCGACGTAATCAGCCGTTCACTGAATCCTTACACCGATTTCGAAGCATTCATTCAATTGGCGGAACAGCCGGAAATGCGTTTCGTGATCTCCAACACGACCGAAGCAGGCATCGTTTTCGATCCGTCCTGCAAACTAAATGATGCACCAGCCTCCTCTTACCCCGGTAAACTGACACAGTTACTTTACCACCGTTTCAAAACATTCGACGGGGATAAGAACAAAGGATTAATCATTTTCCCCTGCGAACTGATCTTCCTGAACGGACACAAACTGAAGGAGACTATTTACCAATACATCGATCTCTGGCAACTGGGCGAAGCATTCAAAACCTGGTTCGAAGAGGCCTGTGGTGTTTATGCCACGCTGGTAGACCGTATCGTTCCCGGTTTTCCACGAAAGGAGATCGATACCATCAAAGAAAAACTCCAATATAACGATAACCTGGTGGTACAGGCTGAGATATTTCATTTATGGGTGATCGAAGCACCACAGGAAATATCCAGGGAATTTCCCGCCGATAAAGCCGACCTGAATGTATTGTTCGTTCCTTCCGAAGCTCCTTACCACGAAAGAAAGGTTACTTTACTGAACGGCCCTCACACCGTCCTTTCACCCGTTGCTTTCCTTTCCGGAATCGACATCGTACGGGATGCCTGCCAGGATGAAGTGATCGGAAAATATATCCGCAAAGTGATGTTCGAAGAACTGATGGAAACGTTGAACCTGCCTAAAGCAGAACTGGAACAGTTTGCAAATGATGTACTGGACCGCTTCAACAACCCGTTTGTCGATCACCAGGTCACTTCCATCATGCTGAACTCTTTCCCCAAATACCAGACACGCGACCTGCCGGGGCTGAAAGAATACCTGAAACGCAAAGGTGTTTTGCCGGAAGGACTAGTATTGGGACTGGCAGCGATCCTTACCTATTATAAAGGAGGCAAACGTGAGGACGGAACCGAGATCGTACCCAACGATGATCCGAAGACAATATGCCTGATGAAAGAACTTTGGGCAACCAACTCTACACGGACCGTGGCTGAAAATATCCTGGCTGTGGATGAGATTTGGGGCGAAGACCTCAACCGGATTTCCGGGTTAACAGAGCGGGTTATTTATTACCTGGATGCGATTCAGGAAAAAGGTATGAGAGAGGTAGTAAAAGAGATTCTCTGATGAAAAAGTATATCCAAATAAATCCGGCTGATAATGTCATCGTTGCCATAGACCCGTTATCAGCCGGAGATCAGATTGAGCTTGGTGATCTGACGATCACTATCCGGGAAGAGATCCCAACCGGGCATAAAGTGGCTTTGAAATATTTCACCACCGGTGATTTTGTTATCAAATATGGTTTTCCCATCGGCCACGCGCGGAACGATATCCCTGCCGGAGCCTGGGTAAACGAGAAAAATATAAAAACAAACCTGGACGGGTTACAGGATTACACCTGGCAACCACAGGACACAACATTGCATATTCCCGACCGAGGATTGACCTTTAACGGCTATCGACGTAAAAACGGAGAAGTCGGCATACGTAATGAGATATGGATCCTGCCGACAGTCGGTTGTGTAAACGGTATCGTCAACCAACTAGCAGAAACTCTCCGACGGGAAACGGATGGAAAAGGTGTGGATGCGATCGTGGCTTTTCCCCATAATTACGGCTGTTCCCAGTTAGGTGACGACCATGAGAATACCCGTAAAATTCTCCGGGACATGGTGAAACATCCGAACGCCGGTGCAGTACTGGTGGTCGGACTAGGCTGTGAAAACAATCAGCCGGATACTTTCCGTGAGTTTCTGGGAGAATACGATACGGAACGTGTTCGCTTTATGGTCTGCCAAAAAGTGAAAGACGAGCAGGAAGAAGGTATGAAGCTACTGCGCGAATTATATGCCATAGCCTCAACCGACCAACGTACGCCGGTTCCTTTCAGCGAACTGCGTATCGGTTTGAAATGCGGCGGTTCGGATGGTTTCTCCGGTATTACCGCCAATCCGCTATTGGGTGTATTTTCCGATTTTCTGGTTGCACAGGGAGGAACGACTGTTTTGACGGAAGTCCCCGAAATGTTCGGTGCCGAAACATTATTAATGAATCGTTGCGGTACAGAAGATTTATTCAACAAGACCGTCCGCCTTATCAACGACTTCAAAGCCTATTTCCTGGAAAACAAACAACCGGTCTATGAAAATCCTTCTCCCGGAAACAAAGCCGGAGGTATCTCTACACTGGAAGAAAAATCACTCGGCTGTACACAGAAGTCAGGTAAATCAGGAGTCAAGGATGTCCTTACGTACGGAGAGCGTTTATCCGCTAAAGGTTTAAACCTGTTGAGCGCCCCGGGAAACGACCTGGTAGCCAGCACGGCATTAGCCGCCTCGGGTTGCCACATGGTACTTTTCACCACCGGACGGGGAACGCCTTTCGGAACATTTATCCCCACTGTCAAGATTTCAACCAACACTGCTTTATCAGAAAACAAACCCGGCTGGATCGACTTTAACGCCGGAACTTTGGCGGAAGGTGAAGCAATGGAACCCCTCGCCGAACAGTTTATCCGGTTCATACAGGATATTGCCGGAGGAAAACAGACCAACAATGAACGGAAAGGATATCGGGAGATTGCTATATTTAAGTCCGGGGTAACGCTATAAATCTAACGACAAACGCACTTTCTCCCTCTTTTTGATTATCTTTGATAAAGAAAAGGAGGCTATACGGAACGCAAAATCATACATATAGATATGGATGCATTCTATGCATCGGTCGAGCAACGGGATAATCCGGAACTGAGGGGGAAACCTTTGGCGGTGGGTTATTCGGAAGAACGCGGTGTGGTTGCAGCAGCCAGTTACGAGGCGCGAAAATATGGTGTCCGTTCTGCCATGTCGTCGCAGAAAGCAAAGCGGTTATGTCCCAATCTGATCTTTGTTCCGGGCAGGATGAGTGTATACAAAGAAGTCTCCAACCACATTCATGAGATATTCCATGAGTATACGGATATCATCGAGCCGCTCTCGTTGGATGAAGCCTTTCTCGATGTCACAGAAAATAAAAAACAGATACCTCTTGCCGTCGATATTGCCAAAGAGATCAAGCAGCGGATACGGCAGGAACTGAACCTGGTCGCCTCAGCTGGCGTATCCTATAATAAGTTCCTGGCAAAAATAGCTTCCGACTACCGGAAACCGGACGGTCTTTGTACGATCCATCCGGCACAGGCTCTCGATTTTATTGCCCGCCTGCCCATCGAATCATTCTGGGGTGTCGGCCCTGTCACCGCCAAAAAGATGCATACGTTAGGTATCCACAACGGAGAAAAGCTAAGGGAATGCTCACTGGAAATGCTTACCCGCCAGTTCGGGAAAGCCGGCTTCCTTTATTATGAATGTTCCCGCGGAATAGACCTGCGCCCGGTAGAAGCCGTACGTATCCGCAAATCCGTCGGCTGCGAACATACGCTGGAAAAAGATATTTCCCGCCAATCGTCCGTCATCATCGAACTTTATCATGTAGCGACCGAACTAATCGGCCGCCTGCAACGAACCGGATTCAAAGGAAATACATTGACATTAAAGATCAAATTCCACGATTTCACCTTAAAAACAAAAAGTATTACCCAACCGCACGAACTGACCTCCTTAAACGAGATCCTCCCCCTTGCCAAACAACTGCTGAAAGAGGTCGATTATGAAACGAACCCGATCCGACTGCTTGGCCTTTCTGTTTCAAACCCACAGGAAGAACGGGAAGAAACTGTAAAAAAAGAACGGTGGGAACAGTTAAGTTTGGAGTTTAGTGATTGGAAAGTTTCGTATTAAAGTTATATTTGCAAAAAATCTAAAAGGAATACTATTATATGCACAAGCGGTTCCTCTCCATATCCGGGCAAACCGATGATGAGTTACTTATTCTTTTGCAAAAAGGAAATGAGAGGGCTTTTACTACTATTTATGAGCGGTATCATAAATTACTTTATGTTGTTGCTTTCAAATATTTAAAGGACAACGATACCGCCAAAGATGCCGTCCAGCAAGTATTCCTGAAGCTGTGGGAGTCGCGCACACTCCTCAGCATCCAGATCAACCTGAGAAATTATCTGTACACCATGTTGAAAAATCACCTGCTGAACGAGATCAGGAATAACTATACCGCATTGGAGAAGAATTATGAACTGGCACAAGAAACAATCGAGTATGAAAACGAAATATTGGAAAAGCTGGAAGAGAAGGAAATGAACGAACAGTTATATCGGGCTATCGGCGACCTGCCGGAACAGAAGAAAACCGTCTGCCTGTACAAACTGGAGAAAGGATTGTCCAATCAAGAAATTGCAGAAAAGATGCAGATATCGATACCGACAGTCAAAACTCATTATTCGCAGGCCATCAAACTGCTCAGGGAACATTTCGATAAGTTGCTAATCCTGCTACTCTCTTCTTTTTTCCTCTAAAAAAGGGAAAAAGAGTAACAAACACTCATACCAACAGTCCAGTTATGTGTCAATTAAGAAAACAGGAATAAAAAAATGAAAACACCAGATAAACATATCATCGACAGAACGCTCGACAATACCGCCACTCCGGAAGAAGCACGCCAGGTAATCCGCTGGTTCTCCACTCCCGAAGGTTCCCGATATTTGTCATCGCTAATGGATGAAGATATGGAAAAGATACAGCCCGGCTGCGAAGAATTATATGCAGAACGATCCATCCCAACAGACGAGATGTACAAGTACATCATGAAGAAGATCCACCTGCAACAAAGGAAGCGGTTCATTTTTCGTGCAGCCGCCATCCTTATTCCGTTACTGTTGTTCCTCGGGCAATTCTGGTATATAGATAAACGCATCGACCTTTTCGCTGATTCCGGTTACGAAGAAATATATGTACCTAAAGGAGAGCGCATGCAACTGATCTTCCAGGATGGTTCACGCGCCACACTCAATGCCGAAACCCGTATCAAATATCCCCGAAAATTCGGTTTCTCCGAACGCAAGGTCGAACTGGAAGGAGAAGCATTCTTCGAGGTCTCGCCGAACAAGGACCGCCCATTCATCGTTGATATGAAAGATATCAATGTAAAGGTACTGGGTACGACATTTGATGTAAAGGCATATGCAACCGATCCGGATATTTTTGTTTCCCTGGAAAGCGGAAAAGTACAACTGGCAAACCAACACAGTTCATTAGCCTACATGAAACCAGGAGAAAAAGCGACTTACAACCGGAAAAGCGGCGTTTGCAAAATATCCCGTCCAGAGAACATCAATCTCCTTTCTGCCTGGAAAAAGAATCAGATTGTATTCGATAATACGCCTCTGTCTGAAGTGATAACAACCTTGTCACGCTGGTATAATGTAGAATTTATCATAGCTGACTCATCGGTTCTCCACTATAACTACACGCTTACCTCAACAAACCAGAGCATTGAACAAATTCTGAAAGATATTGAGAAAATAACACCAGTGAAATTCATTGAAAAAGAAGGTATTATCAGCATAGAACTAAAAAAATAAAACTTTTTTCATTTTCTACTCATACTTTTTCTACCACCGTGTGTCTACTATATAGAAAGCATCAAATTGTTTAACCTATAAAAAAGACACACATGAACAACACAACATAATAAACTCAAAAAAATAACCGGAAATGTCCCCACATTCCCGATTATCCGCGTACCGAAATTCAAATTAATTTCTAATACATAAATTCATTTCAAAAGTATGAAAAAAAATGATTCGTGCCTTATCCCCAGGCACCTTTTAATATTAATTGAGAAAATCCCGAATGCAATGAAACTGACATTTTTATTTTTGGTTATCTCCTTGTTAACCTTTACAGCAGAAGCCTCAGCCCAGCGGGTTTCTATGTCACTCAACAACGTCAAGGTTGAAAAAGTGTTATCAGCCATCACCAAACAGACGGGACTTAGCGTTGCATACAGCAAGCAAATTGTCAATCTGGACAGAAAAGTGAGTATCCAGGTTGAAAATGCAGATGTTGCCTCGGTTCTGGAAAAACTGGTTGCCGATACCAATCTGAATTACGAGATCAAAAACAATAAGATCTATTTGTTCGAAAAACAGACTGTGACTACAAAACCAGCTATTCAGCAACAAAAAAAACAGATTTCAGGAAAAATTGTAGATCAAAATGGAGAATTCGTTATCGGAGCAAATGTAGTAGTTGCCGGAACAGCGATTGGTACAATTACAGATACAGATGGTAATTTTACATTGGAAGTACCTAACGGAGCTACATTGAAAATCTCTTATATTGGTTATATCGAACAAAGTATTCCTATCGGTAATAAATCTGTCATATCTGTTATCCTAAAAGAAGATTCCCAAACATTGAATGAAGTGGTGGTGGTAGGTTATGGTACACAAAAGAAAGCTACTTTGACCGGTGCTGTCGCCAGTGTACGATCGGAACAAATTGCCAATAGAGCAGCATCAGATGCTACGAACTTGTTGACCGGTATCGCTCCGGGATTGACAGCTATTCAACGTTCCGGTCAGCCGGGAGCCGACGGTGCAGAATTTATTATTCGTGGTCCCGGAACACTGAATTCTACATCTCCCTTGATCATTGTCGATGGAATTCCGGGTAGTATGAATGCCATTGATCCGAATGACATAGAAAGCATCAGTGTTCTGAAAGATGCTGCCTCCGCTGCTATTTACGGTGTGCGTGCTGGTAATGGAGTAATTTTGGTTACAACCAAGAAAGGGAAGGAAGGTCGCATGAAAGTATCTTATAATGGGTATATCGGCTTTCAAAACCCAACCCGTCTACCTAAATGGGTGAACTCTACCGATTATGCGACCTTGTATAATGAAGCGTTGACTAATGACGGATTGGCTCCCAAGTATTCAGATACGGACATCGAAAATTACCGAAAAGGAACAGATCCGGATCTGTATCCTAATTCGAATCAAACCGACGAGTTATTTTCAAAAAGCGGATTCCAGCATAGCCACCATGTACAGTTGGATGGAGGAACGGAAAAGACAAGATATAATTTCTCTTTAGGGTATCTGAACAGAGAAGGATTAATTGCTCAAACTGGTTTGGAGAGATATTCAATCAGAGGTAATTTTGATTTCGACATTAGTAAACGAGTGAATTTTGGTATGAATTTCTCATACATCAGACAGGAAAAATCACAACCTTATCAGAGTATCAATGAGTTGGTTCACCGTTCTTATCGTGAAACACCTGTTACTCCGATCAAATGGTCGAACGGAAACTGGGCTGCTTTCATGAATGAACATAATTCAGTAGCAGAAGCACAAGACGGAGGCTATGATCATTATACAGATAATTTCCTGACTGCTATTGGAACACTCGAAGTAAAGCTCATGGAGGGCTTATCTGTAAAAGGTGTTGCTGCCTTAAATGGTAATTTCACCCATACCAAAAGACAGCAATACAACCTGTTGCTTTATAATGCACCTGATGTTGTCGGTATGAAGTTCAGACCTTATTTATATGAGAACAGAGGAGAATCTTCTGATATAAATTTACAGGCGTTTCTTAATTATGATAAAACATTCGGGAAACATAATGTGGCTGCGGTCCTTGGTTACGAACAACGTAAATACACAAACTCTTCCATCGCCGCATCCCGTTATGATCTTCCGGAAAACAACATGTTGGATCAAATAAATGCCGGCGATGCTTCCGACCAGCGAAACGACGGAGGAATGGATGAAAATAGTATCCGTTCCGTGTTTGGCAGGGTAAACTATAATTTTGCAGAACGCTATCTATTGGAAGTTACATTGCGTTATGACGGCTCCTCCCGCTTCCCTAAAGATAATCGTTTTGAATTATTCCCTTCCGTATCGGCAGGTTGGCGCATATCTGAAGAAGAGTTCTTCCATTTCGATCCTGTCTCAAACCTGAAATTAAGAGCTTCATGGGGACATTTAGGAAATCAGGAAATTGGTAATTATGCCTATCAGAATAAATATTCTTTAGGGCGTTTATATGGTTTCGGAAATATAATGTATTCTGGTATCGCAGAGAATTATAGTATGTCCAATGCAACTATTGGCTGGGAAAATACCGAAATGGTGAATGCCGGGTTGGACTTGAATATGTTTAACAACAGACTGTCGTTTACATTTGATTATTTCGTTAGAAACACTCGTGATATCTTAATGAGTTTGCCTCAGCCTTCCATTTTGGGAGCTTACGCTCCGGTAATCAACGCCGGTGCAGTACGGAACAATGGTTTTGAAATGCAGTTAGGATGGAATGATCAAGTAAAGGACTTTAATTATTATGCTAATCTGAGTGTATCCAGAGTAAAGGATAAGATTACGGATCTGAAAGGAGCTGATACTCCAGGACGTTCAGTTGGCGATCCGATTAATAATATATTTGGTTTGGAAGCCATCGGTTTGTTTGCTTCTGAAGAGGAAATTAAAAATGCTCCGAATCAAGATTATACAGGAGGTGCTTCCCCCGGAGATATCAGATATAAAGACCAGAATGGAGATAAGAAAATTACAGCAGAAGACCGTGTCAACATCGGTAACTCTTTTCCTGGCGTAACTTTTGGTTTACAGCTCGGTGCAAGTTATAAAGGTTTTGATATAGCAACTACGATTCAGGCGGTAGCTGATGTCCAGGGTTACTTGACGGGAACAGCCGCCCAAGCTTTTTCTAATGGAGCAAGTGCTCTGGAAGCACAAAAGGATCGTTGGACACCAGATAATTTGAATGCTTCTTATCCTCGCCTTTCGTTGAACAACGCATCAAGGAATTATACGCAGACGAACTCTTTCTTTATGGAGAATGCCAGCTATATAAAAATGAGAAATTTACAAATCGGCTATTCCTTACCCAAATCTGTGTTAAGTAACCTGTTCGTTGAAAAATGCCGTTTTTATGTAAGTGCGGATAACCTGTTCACAATTACAAGTTTCAGAGGTTTCGACCCGGAAACTCCGTGGGGTGGAGGTAATATCTATCCAATGGTTACTTCTTATACATTTGGTTTAAATCTTGTCTTCTAATCGTTAATGATGATAAACATGAAAAAGTATATTTTTATATGGATGATAGGGATCATATTCCCCTTATTTACAGCTTGTAATGATAGCTTTCTGGATCTGAATCCGAGAGATCAATTATCGGAGCAAACATTTTGGGCCACGGAAACGGATGCTTTTAATGCGTTGGTCGGCGTTTATTCCCGTTATACGGACGGTGATAATGTTTGGATGTATTATGATCATATATTAGGTTTGCCGGCCCGGACGGACGAAGCTGTCAATGTGTGGAAAGGTAATGATTATAATAACCTGGGAGCAGGAAATAACAGCCCTTCCATGTGGTATACGAAAGAGTTATGGTCTATCCGCTATCGTATTATTCGTACTTGCAATGTGTTTCTGACTAATATTGACAAACCGGAAATGGATAATACAAAGCGTGAACAAATGAAAGGGGAAGTTAAATTCCTGCGTGCTTTTGCTTATCATTTTCTGTTGAATAACTGGGGAGGAGTTCCCATTATTGAAGAACCTCTGAATCTGGAGGATCTGAAACGCCCAAGAAACACAGCAGAAGAAGTGTTGGATTTTATTTTAAAAGATTTGGACGATGCAATCAAGGTCCTCCCGGAAACATGGTCGTCTGAATATGCCGGACGTATTACGAAAGGAGCAGCTTTAGGAATGAAAGCACGTGCATTGTTATATGCCGGACGTTGGGAAGAAGCTGCCGTTGCCGCAAAAGCTGTAATGGATTTAGGAGTACATTCGCTGTATCCTAACTATGAAGAGTTATTTGAAATAAATAATAAGTATAATGATGAAATATTATATGCTTGGCAATTTGTAGGACAAAATATGGCAAACTATACGCAAATCTATATGCATTTCCCTAGTTATGGCGGTTGGGGTGGAACAAATCCTTTACAGGGCTTTATTGATGAATTTCCTTGTACAGATGGAAAGCCGTCTTATGAGTCTGCCGTATATAATCCCGAAAAACCATATGAGAATAGAGACCCTCGTTTTTATATGTCCATCATATATCCGGGAGCGACTTATAGGGATGTCGAAATTCCGGTTTATGGCGATGTAGACTATCCGGGAGCAACAGGAAATTCTTCCCAGTCCGGATATTATACTCGTAAATTCCTGGATGATGGAGCTGTCAGATATGCTTTGATACCTATGGAAAGTAATGTAGTCATATTGCGTTATGCAGAAGTACTTCTAACTTATGCAGAGGCTAAGATTGAATCCGGCTCAATCGATCAGTCTGTGTATGATGCCATCAATTTATTGAGAGCAAGAGCCTATGGGGTTAATATTAGTGAAACTGATAAATATCCTGCTGTTACAGGAGGTTCTCAAACCGAGTTGAGAGAGATAATACGCCGTGAACGTATGACCGAACTTTGTTTTGAAGGACAGCGCAGAGACGATATTATTCGTTGGAAAACAGCCGAAAAAGCATTGAACGGCGCTTGTTATGGAATTCCTGTGAAAAAGGGCAGTAAAGACCATATTTTAGTGATGGAGCGTCGTTTTAACCCTTCTTATCATTATCTCTTCCCGATTCCCCAAGATGAAATCGACCTGATCGGTAAAGATATTATGAAACAAAATCCAGGTTGGGATTAATTCTTTAGACCGTATAATCCTGAGTGGTCGAAATCATTCAGGATTATTTTTATCAATCTGTAAAATATTATTATCATGAGTATAAATCGTCGTAACTTTTTAAAAGGTTCTCTTTTCGGAGCAGGGATGGCTCTGACCGGCTTTACTAGTTGTTCTTCCGTAGATAAATCAGAGGCAGAAGCCATTGTAAGAGAATGCGTAGAAAAAGGGAAAAATAGAAAACAACTGTTTAATATGTGCGGTTATGCCGCCGATCCTATTCCGGTTGTCCGGATCGGTTATGTAGGAATAGGGAGCCGGGGAAGCTGGGCCGTAACTCGTATCCTCAATATCAAAGAAATAGAGGTCAGGGGCTTGTGTGATCTACGGGAAGAGGCAGTGAAGAAGAACCAGGAGACACTTAAAAAATTTAATAAACATCCGGCAAAGGAGTATTTTGGAGATGAGTATGCTTGGAAAAAGTTATGTGAGCAGGAAGACATTGATTTGATTTACATCGCTACTCCTTGGAAGTGGCATACTCCCATAGCTGTGTATGCAATGGAATGCGGAAAGCATGTGGCGGTAGAAGTTCCGGCTGCAAAAACATTGGAAGAATGCTGGCAGCTTGTTGAAACATCTGAACGCACCCAAAAACACTGTATGCAACTGGAGAATTGCTGTTATGACTTTTTTGAGATTTTAACGGTAAACATGGTTCAAAAAGGATTGTTCGGAGAAGTAATTCACGGAGAGGGTGCCTATATCCACGAATTACTAAGTGGCATGTTCGGAGAACCGGAATGGCCGGCATGGAGATGGGATGAAAATCATAAAAGTGGAAATCCTTATCCGACACATGGTCTAGGACCGGTATGCTGGGCTATGGATATCAATCGTGGCGACAAAATGGAATATCTGACCTCCATATCAACCGATGATTTCATGATGGAAGCAAAAGCGAAAGAGTTGGCGGCTAAAAATGATTATTATAAACCAATGGCGGCAATGAAATATAGAGGTAATATGAATACAACAACTGTTCGTACGGCGAAAGGTAAAACAATTATGATCCAACATGATGTAAGTACTCCTCATCCATACGATCGTTTGCATGTACTGACTGGAACAAAAGGTTCTTGCCGCAAATATCCCGAACCAGGTAAAGTTGCATTTGGGCACGATTATATTTCGCAAGAGAAGATGACAGAACTGGAAGAACAATATACTCCAGAGGTTGTTAAACACATTTCTGAAGTTGCCAAAATTATAGGAGGTCATGGAGGTATGGATTTTATTATGGATTGGAGAATGATCGATTGCTTACGTAACGGCTTGCCTTTGGATATGGATGTATATGATGCGGCAGCATGGTGTAGTATTACGCCATTAAGTTATTGGTCGGTAGCAAATCGTTCCAATTCAATTGATGTTCCGGATTTTACAGGAGGATCTTGGAAAAAGAATCGTCCGGTGGATCTTTCTCTTCGTGGAGGTGGAAATACGAATGTTGTAGAACAACCGAAATCCTAAGTGCATTATGAACAAGAAAATTTGTTATCAGGCATGTTTATTTTTATTCATGTTTTTCATGGGGGTTCAGGAGATATATTCACAAAAAGACGCTAAAGAGTGGAATAAATTACCGATTAAAGCCCTTTTGTTAGCTCCTCCTGAACCAGGACAGGTAGAATCATTTTGTCATTTTATCAAAGACGCTTTGCCTAAAGAAGGAATTAATACCTTGGTTGTTCGATTTAAATATAGATATAAATTTGAGTCTCATCCGGAATTGGCAGATACATTGGCTCTGTCTAAAAGTGAAGTGAAACAGATAGTACAAGCCTGTAAGGATGTGGGTATACGTTTAATTCCCAAAATGAATCTGTTGGGACATCAATCGGAAGGAACACATGTGGAGCCATTACTTATCAAATATCCAGAGTTTGACGAGTCTCCAGGGGTCAATCCTCCTGTCCCATGGGTAGACGCTTACCCTCAGGGCGGATTCCTTTGTAAAAGCTTATGTCCTCAACATCCGGATATATATAAAATTTTATTCCCTCTAATGGATGAGTTAATCGATGTTTGTGAGGCAGATGCTTTTCACGTAGGTTTGGATGAAGTTTGGATCATTGCTCATGAGAAATGCCCCAGATGTTTCGGAGGAGATCGGTCTGCAATTTATGCCGAACATGTAAGAAATCTTTATAACCACCTTAAGAGTAAAAGTTGTGAGATGTGGATGTGGGGGGATAGACTGATCGATGGAAAAACGACGGGGCTAGGAGCATGGCAAGCCAGTTTGTCTGATACACATAGGGCTATTGATTTGATCCCGAAAGATATAATGATTTGTGATTGGAAATATGAAGATGCTCCGCCTACACCTGAATATTTTGCTATAAAAGGATTTAATGTATTGGTCAGTACATTTTGGAAATCTGATGTTGCCATAGACCAACTGAAAATGTTGGAAATGGTACGAAGAAACGGAGCTAAAGAAAGTTATTCTCCTATCCTGTCTTCTAGGATGCAAGGAATATTTACGACTTCCTGGGAACCCGCCGAAAACTTTATAAATACCTATTATGGTCGACCGGCTAAGCGGGATAGCAAAGCGGCAAAAGCCTTTAAAACTATAATGGAATATGTTCGAGTTTCCGAAAATAAGGACTGATTAAAATGTAAGATAAGCTGATAAAAAAGGAACCGTCTAACAACCAAATGTTAGATAGTCTCCTTTTTTAATTAGAAAAAGACCTACCTCTTTTCTCCAAATACTAACTGAGATTTATATAAATCGTGTATATTTGCGACAATACATCTTTCAGAAACAGGGAGAACGGATAATTATATGGAAAAAAAGGAAGAACTACATTTGATTCATTCCCTGAAATCAGGAAATAATCAAGCATACAAATACATATATGATCATCATTATGTACTGTTATGTAAGATTGCCTATGAATTCCTGAAAGACGATTTTCTGGCTGAAAGTATTGTCGACGATATTATTTTTCATCTTTGGGAGAAAAGAGATACCCTTGAAATTACCACCTCCCTGCGCAGTTATTTGGTTCAGGCTGTCCGTAACCGTTGTATAAATTATCTGAACCTGGAAAGAGAAAAAAGAGAAGTCCGCTTTTCAGTCATCGACCAGCAAAATGAGTGGATAAATTCTGTCTTCCCATCCGACGATTACCCACTGGCACGATTGCTGGAGAATGAGCTCGAACAAGAGATCAGGAATGCCATAGACAGACTTCCTGAAGAATGTAAAGTTGTATTCAAAAAAAGCCGCTTCGAAGAAAAACGATATGAACAAATAGCTGAAGAACTCGGCATTTCCGTCAATACGGTAAAATATCATATAAAAAATGCGATATCTCGCCTAAGTGCTGATCTAAGTAAGTATTTGCTCCTGCTCATATGCTGTTTTTGGATTTAATTGAAAAAATTATCCGAACGCACTACCCTCTCCCCTTTTCTAACTGTCATATATACAAGAGAACGAAAAATGAAAGCAACAAACATACATACCAGAATAGACGAACTGATCACAAATTACCTTTCAGGAGGTTTGGGAACAGAGGAATTAACTGAGCTCGAAGATTGGCTCAAGGCTTCTCCGGAAAACCAAAAATATTTCCGACAGATACGGGAAGTTTGGTTCTCTACGATCGGAGCTAATGAAGAGACACGATACGATAAAGAAGCAGCATTCCAACGGTTCCTTTCCAAAACCCAGGTAGCAGCAGAGAAAAAAGTGATCAAAAAACATCCTCTGCACAAATATATGTATGCGGCAGCAGCAATTGCTCTTTTATGTCTCATTTCTTTCGCCTCTTATTGGAGTGGCTCCGAACAGGTCAAGAAACAATTTGCCGAGATGGTGATAGAAGCTCCTTTAGGCTCGAAAACAAAATTATACCTCCCGGACGGCACATTGGTATGGTTGAATGCCGGCTCGAAAATCACCTATTCACAAGGCTTCGGTGTTGCCGAACGAAAACTGCAACTGGCAGGTGAAGGATATTTTGAAGTCACTAAAAATGAGCAAATACCTTTCGAGATCAAAACAAAAGAGTTGGAGCTACGGGTGTTGGGAACCAAATTCAATTTTAGGAACTATCCGGAAGATGAGGAGATTTCAGTCAGTTTGCTAGAAGGGAAAGTCCGCCTGACAAATTATCTGAAAAACAATGACCTGTGTTATCTGGAACCCGATCAGAAAGCTATACTGAATAAAAAAGACGGTCAATTAAAAGTCTCCATGGCAGAAGTACGCTATGCTGCAGAATGGACTAACGACTTTCTTTTCTTCGATGAAGAATTATTGCCGGATATCATCAAAGAGTTGGAAAGAAGTTACAACGTAAAAATCTATATAAAAGACGAGTCTTTAAAAACATTCCGTTTTTACGGGAATTTCTTACGGAAAGAACAAACGATCCAAGAAATACTGGATATGTTAGCCTCAACCGGCAAACTTGAATACAAAGTAAATGGTAAAGAAATACAACTATATACTAAATAAAAGCTTTTATTGATAACTGTATTATTAACTTTAAAATTGAATTTATATGAAAAGAAAAGACCCTGGTTAGTAAAAGGAACAGAGTCCAAAATAAAAAAGAACCGGAAGATCTGCACAATCTCCCGATTCAAGTTTCCGGACTCTATCTCTGCGAGTTTCCGAAAGTAATGACAAATATAATAAAACTTTACTTCCGGTATTAAGATTTCTTGTTTAAAACAATTAATTCTAATTACTTATGAAAATTAAAAAGAAGGCCATATATATGGTCCTGGCAATATTATGCATTAATTTGACTGCATTTGCGCAGAATATCAACCTCAAATTAAATAATGTAACAGTGAAAAAAGCCATGGAAACATTGAAGGAAGGAAACGGTTATTCCTTTGTTTTTGCTTCCGGGGATGTAGACACACAGAAAGTCATTCAGGTAGATGTACAGAATGGAACAGTAGATCAGGTTATAAAACAAATACTACATGGTCAAAAAGTTTCATATGAGATCAAGAATAAGAATATCATCATTCAGAAAGACTTACTTTCTAATCAATCGAAAACTGAGAAAAAGAAAATAACAGGAACGGTCACCGATTCCGACGGTCTACCTATCATAGGAGCTAACATCGTGGAAAAAGGAACAACCAACGGCATTATCACCGATATAGACGGTCGTTTCCAACTAGAAACAGCCGCAAATGCAATTCTTGTTATTTCCTATATAGGCTATAATACTCAGGAAGTAAAAACAGAGAACAATTCAATAATCAATATAGAATTGCAGGAAGATTCTCAAAAATTGGAAGAAGTCGTTGTTGTCGGATACGGTACCCAAAAAAAGATAAATCTAACAGGAGCATTGAGTGTAGTAGACAATAAAGATCTGGAGAACAGAGCCGTCTCTCAGGTATCACAAATATTACAAGGACAAGTTCCGGGATTAGTCATCACGAACACTACCGGAGGAGATCCGGATGCTGCTCTTACCTGGCAGATCAGAGGTCAAGGGTCACCCTATGTGTTAGTGGATGGTGTTCCTATGGATATCAACATGGTAAACCCCAATGATATAGAAAATATTTCTGTTTTGAAAGATGCAGCAAGTGCGGCTATTTATGGAGCACGGGCAGCTTATGGAGTTGTTTTAATCACAACAAAGGAAGGAACTTCCAATAAAGAAAAACCTGAGATTACCTACACGAATAATATCGCATGGTCTAAGCCTACTTCATTACCAGATCCGATGAATAGTTTGGAATATGCTACCTGGTGGAATGAAGCAGCATCAAACTCAGGTGCAGGTCAAATTTTCTCAGATGAAGTCATTGGAAGAATAAAAAATTATATGGTAGATCCTACAAACACACCTTCTACCTATCCGGATCCAACCATTCCCAACAAATGGGGGAAAATGATGTATGCGAATGCCAATACCAATTGGTATAAAGTATTTTTCAAAGACTTTGTAAAGACACAGCAACATAATATCAGTATATCCGGAAATACAAAAAACTCTAAATATTATGTCTCTGCAGGTTTATATACAAATGCAGGACAAATGGCCTATGGCGATGACAAATACAAACGGTACACAACATCTGCCAATTTCAATTCAAATATAACAAGTTGGTTACGCTTAAATACAAAAACCAAATTTTCAAGGGCAGAATCAGACTGGCCACAAGATGGTTATGGAGGCAATGGGCTGGGACGATCAGTTCTATTTCATGATATAGCTCGTCGTTGGCCGACAGATCCTGTGAAAACCCCTGACGGACAATGGGGTGAAATGTCCAGAATTCATATTTATGAAAGTGGGGCACGTGATAAATATAATGATAATCAACTATGGCTGACCGGAGAACTTGAACTGGAACCATTAAAAAACTGGATTATCAAAGGAAGCTATACTTTCAATTACAGAGGATATAATCGCTTTATCCATCAACCTGTTATTTATCTGAACGACCTCAATGGTAATCCTTTTATCGCTTATGATATAGTTCCGCCAAGTCAGGTTTATAAACAGGCTGACGGAGATACCTATCAGCGCTTGGATGTCTATTCAACTTATAATAAATCATTTGAAGATCATGCATTCAAAGTAATGTTGGGATATAACCAGGAAACAAAATCGTTAAATTCATTAAATGCGACTAAACAAAACCTGATTACAGATGCTGTCCCTTCATTCAATACGGCAATCGGACAAATGTTGAACGGAGATAATGCATCCTCATGGGCCACTATGGGATATTTTGCCAGAATAAATTACAATTACAAGGAAAAATACCTTCTCGAACTGAATGGAAGACTAGATGGTTCCTACAAATATCGGAAAGAGGACAGATGGGGATTCTTTCCATCTATATCATTGGCATACAGATTATCAGAAGAACCCTACTGGAAATCACTTAAGTCAATTCTCCCATATACAAAACTGAGATTCTCATATGGTTCTCTAGGAGATCAGAATGGACTTGATTACAATTATCTTGCAATAATGGGTACGACTCCACAAATCAACTGGATTAATAATGACGGTAGACCCGCAACGGTATATATACCAGCATTACTCAGTGAATCGTTAACCTGGGAGACCTTGTCCACTCTGAATTTCGGACTTGATATCGCAACACTCAACAACCGATTGAATGCATCTTTTGATATTTACAAAAAAAGCCGGACAGACATTATTACAACGGGAGAACCTCTTCCTTCCTTACTTGGGACTTCAGCACCTTCTATAAACAGTGATGCAATGAAAACCCGTGGATGGGAATTGAGCCTGAACTGGGCAGATCATATAGGAAAAGATTGGAGCTACAGCATTGGAGTGAACCTTGAAAGACACTTGTCTTTTATTACTAAAACAGATAATCCCGAACAAATATTAAGTTCTGATTATGTAGGAAAGAGAGTTGGAGAAATATGGGGATATGAATCTAACGGCTTATTTCAGTCGGAAGAGGAAATAAACCAGGCTCCTTCTCAGTCCTCAATATATGGAGCATGGTATCCCGGAGATGTTCGTTATGCCGACCTGAATGGAGATAATATAATTAGTGTCGGACAAAATACCTTGAAAGAACACGGAGATTTAAAGGTCATAGGAAACTCAATCCCTTCGGTTTATTATAATTTGAAAACGAATCTAAAATGGAAAAACATAGACCTATCTATGTTTTGGAGTGGCGTTGGGAAATATGGTGTTTGGTTTGACAGCGGATATAATATGTTTTGGGGACAAGTTTGGAGTGGTAACATTTGGGCTAGTTCAGGATTTAAACCCCACTTAGATTACTGGACAACAGAAAACAGAGGGGCTTATTTTCCTCGTTTAGCCTTTGATGATGCTAAAAACAGACAGGTTTCATCTCGTTATTTACAAAATGGAGCTTATTTCCGATTGAAAAACCTGCAGATAGGATATGAACTTCCAAAAGAATGGGTAGAAAAAATATTCCTGAAATATGCCCGATTATATGTCAGCGGAGAAAACCTGATCACTTTTTCCAGTTTGCCCTCTACATTCGATCCGGAAGCTTTATATGGTTCTTTTGGAGCCGGGAAAATATATCCATTGTCAAAAAGCTTCTCTTTTGGGTTAACAGTCGTATTATAAAGTCACATTATAAAAAATAGAATTATGAAAGCTATAGTAAATACACTTTTATCCGGTCTGATATTTTTCTCATTTTCATGTGGAGACAATTTTTTGGACAGGCCCCCTCAGATTAATATCACAGAAGAATCATTCTGGCAGAATACGCAAGATATGGAAACTTTTCTAAATCAATATTATGCAATGTTCCCAACATATGGAACGTATGATGCCGGAGCATATTGGTTAGATCGTTCGACCGATAATCTGATACCCACAACTTATAATGCACGTCTGGCCGGATTAACTGTTACTCCGACATCAGGCAGTAATTTATATTATGTGAATATTCGTTCCGTCAATTATTTTCTGGAAAAATCAGAAGAAATGGACCTTCCGGATAATGAGAAGAACCCTTACATTGGAGAAGGACTTTTTTTCAGGGCATGGTATTATTGGGATTTATTAAAAGAATATGGAGGAGTCCCTTGGATTGACAAGGTGCTGACAACCAGTTCACCTGAATTATATTCATCACGGGCTGACCGATCTGAGATTGCAGCGCATATTTTAGAAGATTTGGATAAAGCGATTGAATACCTGAAACCAGCAAATGAAGCGGTAGCATTTCGTTTGAATAAAGAAATAGCCTTAGCTTTCAAATCGAGAGTTGCACTATTTGAAGGGACATGGGAGAAATATCATAACGGTAGTAAATTCGCAGCATCCAATAATCGCTCCGACTATTTTTTGGATGAGGCAATGCAGGCTGCAAAAGCCATAATGGATGGTAAATATGGAACTTCATATCAGATTTATTCAACGGGGGATATTGAAAAAGATTATATGAATCTATTTAATCAGGATGATTTACAGAATAATCCTGAAATTATGTTTTGGAGAAAATACAGTGCCGATCTGAAATTTACACATAACTGTCAACGTTATGTTGGTATCCTGGCTGGAGATTTCGGTATTTCAAAAGCATTAATAGACAGTTATTTGTGTTCAAATGGAAGACCTATACACAATAGTGACGGCTTATATAAGGGAGATGATCTGCCCTATTCCGTATTCGAAAATAGGGATCTGCGCTTAAGACAACTCACTTTCGTAAAAGGTGATCCTATCACTATTGAAAACGGAGATACAATCAAAATTTTTGAAAGAGCTCCTTTACATCTGGCCGGAGAGAATTTTTGTACGACTGGTTATCAGCTAAAAAAAGGCTCTTCCCCTGAGAACACAAATAAAGTTCAGACAACCGATCAAACATCCATAACAGCCTATATCCTATTCAGATATGCCGAGGTTCTATTAAATTACGTAGAAGCAAAAGCTGAATTAGGAACTCTGACACAAGAGGATATAGATCTGACTATTAACACCATACGGGATCGTATTGGTATGGCTCATCTCTCACTTGATAATATAGCAGAAGATCCGGCTTGGGATTTTCCGGAACTCTCCCCTATTATTAATGAAATCAGAAGGGAAAGAAGGATTGAACTTGCTTGTGAAGGTTTCCGCTGGAACGACCTACGCCGTTGGAAAGGAGATCGTCTGATTACAGGAGTAAAACCATTGGGTATTAAATATAACCAGAATGATTATCCCGAACTTGTAATTGGGAAAAATGTCTATTTGTCTGCAGATGGCTACGTAGACCCATATGCGACCTCATTACCTAACGGTTGGCAATTCAACCCGGAAAGAGACTATCTGTCTCCATTGACTTTAGAAGAATTGATGTTAAATACGAATCTTAAACAGAATCCAGGCTGGACAACTCCTTAAGAATCACATTAAAATATAAAACATGAAGAATCAATTAATTTTATCACTCATATGTTTGGTCTGTTGTTCATTTTATTCTTGTACAAAAACAGAATCAAAACAGTTTTTTGAAATGAAAGGTATCATCCTGAGCGTTCAAGATCTGGAAACAACGGACTGGCCCGCATTAGCATCTAAAAATGGTATAAACACAATTGGTACACATATGTTTCCCGATCAAGTTTCATCATTTTTACAAACAGATAAAGGAAAAGCTTTTCTGCAGTCCTGTCAAAAACACGGAATAGCAGTAGAGCATCAGTTACATGCAATGAAAGAGTTGTTACCGAGAGAATTATATTCGGAAGATTCTACAATGTTCAGGATGAACGAAGAAGGAAGAAGAGTCACCGATTTTAATTGCTGTACGAGTTCTGATAAAGCATTGGATATTATAGCAAGTAAGGCTTTGGAATATGCCAAACTTCTACCTCCTTCCAATCATCGATACTATTTTTGGCTGGATGACGGAGCACCCACATGCCAATGTCCTTCATGTTCAAAATATACAGCTAGTGAACAAGCTTTAATTATAGAAAACAGGATGATCAAAGCTTTGAGAACATTTGACCCTCAGGCTCAGTTAGCTCATTTAGCCTATTTCAACACATTAGATGCTCCGCAGAAAATAAAACCGGAAGAAGGTATTTTTCTTGAATTTGCACCTTTCCTTCGGACATGGGAAAAGCCTTTGTCTGACTTATCTGCTGAAGGGAGAGGTATGAAGCATTCGGAAAATCTAAAATATTTACATGATAATTTAAAAGTTTTTCCTGCGGAAACAGCAGTAATTTTGGAATATTGGCTGGACGTTTCCCTTTTCAGCAACTGGAAGAAACCAGCTGTAGATTTACCATGGCATAAAGATGTTTTTAAATCAGACATAGATACATATGCAAAATTAGGAATTAAGAATATCACTTCTTTTGCAGTGTATATAGACGCTGATTATTTAAAAACATATCCGGCAGAATCCTATTTAAACGAGTATGGAGAAGGATTAAATTCGTACAGGCTTTCAAAATAAATTCTCGGTCTACTTTGTTGAGCTAGAGTATTTTGTCAAGGACATTCCAAAATCTCGTTTTAAACGAGATAAAATTCGTTTTAAACGGACTATAACCTCGTTTAAAACGAAAAAAAACTCCTTTTAAACGAAGTTGAGGTTCGTTTAAAAGGAGTTTTTGACTTTATTTCTTTACAAACTTAAAAGTCTCCCTGTTTCCATTCGTACATACCACTTGTGCAATATAAACTCCTTTACTTATCGAATGAATATCGACAGTCGCAATATTAGTCATCGGTGATTCTCTGGAAATAAGACGTCCTGTAATATCAATGATCTCTATAACTACAACCGGATCGGTAGCCTCAACGGTCAAGCGGCTATTGGATACCTGGCAAACGATTGCATCAGCATTGATTTCTTCATTTCCTGTTGCCGGACTTTTAGAGAAATAGAGATTATCCAGATAGAAAGTGCCTTTCGTATCACTCTCAAACCGGATATACTTGACGATACTCCAATCCGGCAAAGTCAATTTGGATGTCAGCCAGTTTTCTTTCGGGATCGAGAGTGCGGTAAGCTCCGTTTCACTTATGCCGTCCGACAAATATACTTTCAATGTTCCGGCATTAGGACTCCATACATCCAAGTGAAGGAACTCCATCGAAGATACATCCTGTAATTTAATGTTGACTGCCAGTATATTCGTATTGGTCAGTTTCCATACAGGAATACCTTTAACTGTAATAGTTTCCACTTTAGTATCCTGCCCTTCCAAGCTCTCAAAGCTGGAATAAATATTTTCGTAAACATTGCTGAATACAGAGATCACATTTTCCTGCAGGAGAGTCGGCGTTGATGCCGGCCAAAGGGGGGCAGATTCATCTTCCGGATCGGGATCTTCAGGGTCCGGATCCTCTGGGTCCGGTTTTACCACCGTCTTTTGGTATAGATAGATATGATCCAGATAAATTCTGCGTTCTTCTCCGGTTCCTCCGGATAGCTGGATACTCTTCAGTTTTCCACCTGTCTGGGATAGGAAACCGGTTAAGTCTATATCGATGCCGTTCCATTCATGGGGTTTCAATGTATAGCTTTCTTCTGCTGAAGTATCTCCATTTCCGGTAACAGCTATCTTTACATCAAACCAACTCCCTGGATATACTTCCAGGTGAAGCATTTTCTTATCTCCCGGAGACGTTGTTGCAAAAGAAATTTCCCGTGAGTCAAAGTCTGAGAATAGAATAATCTTCTGTTCTTGCATGTTCATGGCTAAATCATTCGCTGCCGGAATATACAAATCTCCGGTATATTTTGAACTGAATATACATGTTGTTTCTTCTGCATTTTTGGATGGAACAGGAGCCTGCGGAATGACTTCGACAACCTTCTTTACTGTAATATCCTTTAAAGTAATTGTAGCCGGACTTCCTTTTCCTAAGTCAAAAGCCATACGAGCTTCGGCATCCGTATCATAATGCATGGTAAAGGCATAAGAAAATACTTGTTCTTCATTTCCCGGCGCAAAAGAGAAATTGCCGTATGGAGTATGACCTTCACCTTCTGAACCGACATAAGTATAATAGCTATCCCCCTCACCTGTTGACATAGCAGTAAAAGAGACCTCATAGGTCGCATTGTTTTCTATAGGTAACCCTCTTAATAGTGCCTGAACCGAGTAAGTATACTCACCTCCATTTTCTATTTGTACCGTTAAAGCATCTTTGACAGAATTAAGTTCACCCACATATCCATGTCCTGACCAACTCTTTCCACCAGGATTTTTTATATCATAAACAGACTCTTTTTCACGATACTCTATACCAGACACTTTAGCGGGCATCGAATGAGTAAGCAATGCATCGGGCAGATAAGGGAAATCTCCTTTTGACTTATTGTATATGCTTGACGTCAGATGCCAGTAAGCAGAACTAAATCCATGTTTATCGATTGTCCGTGCTATATGATTTGTCCAAAGGAGGCGTGAATCGATATCTGCCTCAAAATGGACACCGAACTCTCCGATATGAATAGGGACATTCTTATTGTCTTCGCTAAATTTTTTTATCTTTTCAAAATCAGCAGTGACAGCATCCCGCTCTTTTTGTGTATCGTTCCATCTCAATCCGATAGGATAGCCTGGCTTTACCCAACTCGCTCCCTGGTGAGTAAAAGGCAATGGGTTGTAATAGTGAATCGTTACGATCAAACGTTTATCATCCTCTGGTAATATTAAGGCATTGCTGCCTTCCAAGCCGTTGATCGTTCCCCAATCCGTTGTACCAACCATAAGGACACGATTTTGGTTGTTGGCGTTTCCGAATTTGTTTTCTTTTCTTATCACGCCAATAGCATCTTTGAAAACTCTGTTCCATTTGCTATCCATCGCATCTCTTGGTTCATTCAATATTTCGAAAATCAGACGCTCATCGTAATTTTGGAAATACTCGGACAGTTGTCCCCAAAGAGCCAGGAATCGTTTTATTTCAGCCTCCTGTGTATCACCCGTCAGATCCATCAACGGATCATAATGGTGTATATTAAGAATGACTTTCAGATCGGCAGCCAAAAGTTTATCTACAACTGTTTGTATTTCTGTCAGAAATTCCGGCTTTATATTATAAGGTGCCTCTTTGAGACTTCTATAATCGCTTGTCGGGAAATTATCCCAACGAACAGGTAAACGTACATGCTTAAAGCCTTTTTCTTTTATCTTTTGGATATAATAATCATCCCACAGATAGTCAGCTTCCTGCTCGAAAGTGGCACCGATGTTGACACCACGACCTAACTGATTGTTAAAGGTGGAAATCGGAGTTGGATCGAAATGATCTTGCTTGTTATAGAAGTATATGTTATCGACAAAGAGGGTATTCGATCCTCCATTTTCAGGCCATACATAATCTAATCGGGTTAATATACTTCTATTTTCTCCTAATTTGAGCGTACTCAAATCAATATCAAAACGATTCCATTTACCAGCTTCAAGGGGTAAATTAATATCATGAGTTTTTTCATTACCATTTAGTTTAACATTAAAGCTTCTTATTGCTACCGGTGAATAGATATCGATATGGAAAAAATCCATCCCACTGACATCTTTATTCTCATCGAGAATCTGTATCGGGCAATGATTCATATCGATCAAAGCCATCACTTCACGATTAGCAATGGACGTAGGTTGTGGTACAGTGGTTTGATGACTTGATGTTGCAAGAAAATCAACCTTTCTCTTAGAACTTACATCTGTATATGAATCGCCAAATAAAGAAATCACATCATCCGCATTGCGTACCGGAGGAAGATAAGCGGTAAAATCGGGCGTCCCTTCAACAACCGTTTGTTTGCTATCATAGAAATAGACATGATCCATGTATACGGTAGTAAGCTCACTATTGGAAGAAAGATTTATAACACTGATATACTTATTTCCACCTGTTTTCTCGTAAAAATCAGAAAGATTTATATCAATAGAATTCCAGCTATTGGCAGTAAGGCTATAGAAGTTGGTTTTTACTTTTTGGGATTCATCAACCCCTTCTATTCTGTCTTCATAAAGAATTAACTCTACGGCAAATAATATTGCAGTCTCAGGATAAACTTCCAAATGCAAATAGTCTTTCCCCTCTATATTCAAAACCTGATTAGTAGGGTTATATTGCATTGCCATCCATCCAAATGTTGAGAATTTGAGAATATCTTTTTGATTTTCATCCTTTGCTGTTGAGTTTAGAGTCGATGATCCCCATTGTAAATATTCTATACTGATATCTGTCCCATATTCCGTACTGTAGAAGTTTTTGATATTAGAACGCTGGTATTTTGGAATAGGTGCGGCTTCTAATAAAGTAGTAGAAACATCCGCGTTTTTATAGAAAAAGATGTTATCCAAATAAGCCGTTGCGCTCCCCTTGACAGGTTTCCCCGTCCCGTCTACAACCGTTAATTCAATAGCGTTTATTTGTTTCAGTTCATTTCCCTCATATGATACAGATCTAAATTCACTCAAAGGGATACTGAGGGTATGCCAAACACCTGATGACAATTCTCCGTCTGTATCATTTTTTGAAGCCGTATAGCCATAAACCGCCTCAGAAAGAGGTGCATACAACTTTATATAAAGACCGTCTATCTTTTCGCTTAGATAAATATCAATATTGATATGGCTAATAGAAGATGTTTCTATCTTAACATTAGGTTCTACATTTTCATCATAAAACGCAATAACCTGATTATCAAACGACGAAAACTCGATCATTTCTTGACCATTACTATTGTTTTCTGTGGACTTTATAGTCGTTTGAGTTGCCCCCCACGAATCATATTGTAAATCAGTACGCTTCCCATAGTAATTACTATAAATAGTTTTTACCCCATGACTTTCTTTATTAAGTCCCGGATCATTTGCAGCTGGAATCGTTTCAGCCTGCGCACTCTGCCCAAATACTCCGGCCATTCCGGTTAATAAACATACAATAGTGGCTATCCTTGTGAAAATATTTTTCTTCATAATTTGTGTATACCCCTTTTTTTAAGCGCTCATATCTTTGTCCATACTAAAAAGCGGACATTCAACAACAAACTGGTTTTTAACTCATTATACTCAAGACAAATATCGCTATATTTATTTAATAAAACAGACTCGTTAAGTTTATTTTTAATTTAATAAGCAATTGGGATACAGCTTAATAGACACACCTTTTAAACTTCACGTCATGAATTTCCGCTTTCGCAGATTATAAAAAAAGTAATAAAATAAAGTTCTTCTGTTCGATCTCTGTGAAGAGCAAAGACAGACAAAAACAAGCCCGACTGGAATGAACTGGTCGGGCTTTCGTTATCAATATACAAAGGATTGGCTTGATGCGGTAGATATTAAAAAAATAAAGTTTAGAAGAAATCTATTTCATTTTATAATCTGAATATACCGCTGCAATGCTTCTTTTTCAGCCTCGGCTACCAAGAGATAAAAAGCATTCGGTTCATGCTCTGTATGTGACTTTTCCAAAGCCTTATAATATTGCAGTTTCTTGTCATTATCACCTTTCAGCGTAACAAGGATATAACCATGCAGTAAAAGGTAAAGGTTCATCAAAAGACGACATGTTCGCCCGTTTCCGTCGATAAACGGATGGATCCTGACAAGTTCGTCATGTAAGTACCCTGCTATTATTACCGGGTGGATGCCCTCCTTCTCCATTTGCTGAAACTTTAAAATAAAATCTTCCATTTGTTTCTCAATGAGATAGGGTTGAGGCGGTATGTGAGTACTCCCCGTTATCAGTACCGGCACAGTCCGATAACGACCGGCATTCTCCCGGTTAATGCCATGCAGCACGATAGCGTGGATTTCCTTAATTGTCCGTTCGCTTATCTCTATTTTTTGCTGGGCAATATCTTTGATAAAATCGATGGCCTGCGCATGGTTGATAGCTTCCAAGTGCTCCCGCATAGATTTACCGGATATGGTTACACCCTCATTCACAACAAGGGCCGTCTCCTGCAATGTAAGCGTATTTCCTTCTATTCGGTTACTTTCATAGGTATACTCCATTTCGAGAGCATCCGCTATCTTTTTTAAGGCTTCCGGGGGCAATGGACGCAAAGTAGCTAGTTCCGCTTTAAGAGAATCCACTTCTTGCAATACGATACTTAGATCTTCAATCATGATTATTCGACTTTAATGTTGATGCTTTTCCCAGTACAACAAAACAAAAAAGGCTTTGCAGTCACCCGCAAAGCCTTTTTCCGAAGGTGGTCCCACTTGGGCTTGAACCAAGGACTCCCTGATTATGAGTCAGGTGCTCTAACCAACTGAGCTATAGGACCGGTATTTCAGAGGGTTACTCTGAAATCGGGTGCAATATTACGACTTTTAATCGAGTTTTGCAAGTTTTCCATTAAAAACTTTACTTTTCAGCAGCTTCCTCACCGCCAAACTCCATCAGATAAGCCTTGATAAATTCGTCGATCTTACCATCCATTACACCATTTACATCAGAGGTCTGATAGTTGGTACGGTGGTCTTTCACACGGCGATCGTCGAAAACGTAACTACGGATCTGTGATCCCCATTCGATCTTCTTCTTACCGGCTTCAATCTTAGCCTGCTCTGCCAAACGATGTTTCAACTCCTTATCATACAGGATAGAGCGCAACTGACGCATCGCATTCTCACGGTTCTTCGGCTGGTCACGCGTCTCGGTATTTTCAATCAGGATCTCTTCTTCCTCACCCGTATAAGGATCCTTAAACTGATAACGCAAGCGTACTCCTGATTCTACTTTATTTACGTTCTGCCCACCGGCACCGCCTGAACGGAAAGTATCCCATGAAATAGCAGCTGTTTCAATCTTCACTTCAATCGTATCGTCCACCAACGGAGTAACAAACACGGAAGCAAAAGAAGTCATTCGTTTTCCCTGCGCATTATATGGGGAAACACGAACCAGACGATGCACGCCATTCTCACTTTTCAAATAACCGAAAGCATAGTCGCCTTCAATATTAATAGTGACAGTCTTGATACCCGCTTCATCACCATCCTGTATGTTGGCGATAGAAACCTTATAATTGTGAGATTCAGCATAACGCAGATACATACGCATCAGCATAGAAGCCCAGTCCTGGCTTTCGGTACCACCTGCCCCGGAATTTATCTTGAGCACGCAACTCATCTGATCCGCCTCGTCACGAAGCATGTTCCGGAATTCCAGATTCTCCACCAGCTCCAAAGCCTTGGCATAAGCCGCATCAACCTCTTCTTCAGTGATAACCTCTTCCTTTACATATTCATAAGACAACTGCAATTCCTCTGCCGCAGCATTCACCTCGTTATAAAGCTCGATCCACTTTTTCAGCTCTCTTACTTTCTTCATCTGAGTCTCCGCCCGTTTGGCATCCTCCCAGAATCCGGGATCCTGCGTACGCAATTCTTCTTCTTCTAACTGGATGGTCTTACCATCTATGTCAAAGATACCCCCTCAGCGCTTGCTCGCGCTCCAACACGTTCTGTAGCTGGTCTGATGTTATCATAATCTTGTTTTTGTTTTAAAATTCGTGCAAAGATAAGAAATTAATCGTCCGCTCACTCAGCATACATCGCTTCAATCTCATTTGCATATTTCTGCAAAACGACCGGACGACGCAACTTCAATGTGTCTGTCAGCTCACGTCCCTCCATCGTAAACGGTTGGGGAAGCAAAGTGAACCGCTTGATCTTTTCATATGAAGCCAGATTTTTCTGATGTTCTTCGATATGCGATTCTATCAGACGGATTATTTCATGATTGGCAACGAGCTCCTCGCGGCTATTATAAGAAATACCCTTTTTCTCTGCATACGCTTCCAAAAGTGGATAAGACGGAACGATCAAGGCACTGACAAACTTGCGCTGGTCACCGATAACGGCAATCTGTTCGATATATTTATCACTGCTCATTTCCATCTCGATCGCTTGCGGAGCTATATATTTCCCATTCGAAGTCTTATATAAATCCTTGATACGCTCCGTAAAGAATAATACATTTCCTTCCAAACGTCCGGCATCTCCTGTGCGGAAAAAACCGTCTGCCGTAAAGGAACGGGCATTTTCTTCCGGCTTGTTATAGTAACCGGTGGTGACAGTCTTTCCTTTCACGAGGATCTCCCCGTTACTTTCATCGATCTTCACTTCGACACCCGGCATCGTCTCACCGATGGAACCGAACTGGAAACCTATTTCCGGATAGAAACAAACGGTAGCCGTCGTTTCACTCAGACCATATCCATATACGATAGGAATATTGACAGATTGCAAAAACTCATTGACCGTATCGGATAACGGCGCACCTGCAACCGGGAATAAACGGCCTCTTTCGATACCCAGCACCTTTTTCAGAAGCGTAAATACCGTTTTATCATAAAATTCAAATTTGGTTTTCAGACAGAATGGAGCCTTGATACCTTTGTTCTTGTACTCCAGATTATATAAACGTCCTGTTTCTATCGCATTCAGGAATACTTTCTTCAGGAAAGGCGACGAAGAGTTTATTTTCTCATGAACTCCGACATAGACCTTCTCCCAGAAACGCGGCACATTACACATCAAAGTCGGATGAACCTCCGGCAATGTCTTTTGTATCATCTTCGGGTCCTGGTTGATAGCGATCTTCACTCCTTTATGAAGGCAATAATAAGTCCATGCCTTCTCAAAAATGTGAGTCAAAGGAAGAAAACACATCGACAGGTCTTTATCATTCACCATCGGCAAACGGATATCATGGATACGCATTGCCTCCAGGTAATTAAAATGGTGAAGAATTACCCCTTTCGATTCACCGGTCGTACCGGATGTATACATTATAGTAGCAATATCCTCAGGATTCGCCTCATTGGTACGGATCTTTACAGTCGTTTCCGCATGTGCATTATCGCCCAGGCGCAGGAAATCATCAAAATAGATGGAAGTCTTGTCGTCCGGATTCAGTTTAACGGCAGGATCAAAAACAACCAACCGTTTTAATACAGTCGACTCTTTCTGCACTTTAAAAGCATTGTTGTACTGAAGCTGTTCGCCGACAAATAAGGTGTGGATCTCCGCATCATTAATGATATACTCTATCTGTGCCGGAGAATTCGTAGCATACATCGGGATCGATATCACCCGGTTTCCATAAGCCCCGAAATCAGTAAATAAACACTGAGGCATATTCTGAGAATAGATACCGATCTTCTCCTGTACTTCTATTCCAAACTCAGCCATTGCTTTAGCAGTAAGCATTACCTTCTCAGAGAACTCTCTCCATGAGATCTTTAACCATTTCCCGCTTTCGTCATCGCGGTATTTCAAAGCTGTACGTGAGCCATACTTTTCAGCCTGCCGGTGAATTAACTCGGCATAGTGGTAATATACCATAATTCTTCGTTTTGAATTGATACAACAAAAGTACGGCTTTCCTACTGAATAGCAACACATTCCTTTCTTTTTTTACACACAATCGCACTTTTTGTGCAAAAAGTGGATATGGGAATGCAGTCCGGCATACATCCGAAAGATGTTAAAATAGGATAAACATAGTAGCATGTATTGCATAGTACATAGGCAATACATATATTTGCATCATAAAACTATAAAAGATGAATGCAGAGAACGTAAAATCACAGATGAGAAAGGGGACGCTGGAATACTGCATCCTCTTACTTCTCAAGAAAGAACCGGCTTACACCTCTGACATTATTCAGAAGTTACAGGAAGCTAAACTGATTGTAGTAGAAGGTACGCTATATCCTCTCTTAACCCGGTTAAAGAACAGTGAACTGTTAAGTTATCAGTGGATAGAATCGACTCAGGGCCCGCCCCGCAAGTATTACCAACTCACTCCGAAGGGCGAAGAATTCCTCGGAGAACTGGAAAACTCCTGGCAGGAACTAAATGATACAATAAACCACATTAGAAACAATTAAAATTAGAAGACAATGAAGAAGACGCTTACAGTTAATTTGGGAGGAACAGTTTTCCACATTGACGAAGATGCATACCAGCTGCTGGATAAATATCTTTCTAATTTACGCATACATTTCCGTAAAGAGGAAGGATCGGAAGAGATCATGAATGATTTTGAAATGCGTATTTCCGAATTGTTCGGTGAAAGAATTCGTCTAGGACACGAAGTAATCACGATCGAACATGTGGAAGAAGTGATCAACCGCATGGGCAAACCGGAGGAGATTTTCGAGGAAGAAGAAACGGAAGAGGAAAAAGAGAACGCTAAAAAACGTGTTTTCCAGGAACAGGTTACCACAGGCAAGAAGAAACTGATGCGTGATCCGGACAACCGTGTGATCGGAGGCGTTGCCGCAGGTATTGCCGCTTATATGGGCTGGGACGCAACAGCCGTCAGATTAGCCATGATTTTACTGCTGTTTATCCCAGTCGTACACTGGATGGCTTTATTATATATCATTTTATGGATGGTTATGCCGGTAGCAAGAACGGCTGCCGACCGCTTGATCATGCGAGGGAAAAGCGTTACACTTGAGACAATCGGACAAACCGTTACAGACGGCTTCGAGAAGGTATCCCATAATGTGAACGACTATATCAGTTCCGACAAGCCCAGAAGTTTTTTTCAGAAACTGGCTGATCTGTTTGTAACAGTATTCGGCTTCCTGCTAAAATTCGGGGCTGTCTTAGCCGGAATCATCCTGCTCCCTCCGCTTTTGCTTATCGTTTTCGTATTGTTCATTGTGACTGTAGCTTTAGTCGGAGGCGGAGCAAGCATGTTGTACCAGCTTTCGCCATTCGGATGGGACCTGTATAGCGGAGTTCCCGTTTACATGGCTGTGATCGGCTGTATCGGTGTCATTTTATTAATCGGCATTCCTGCAATCGCATTACTTTACGCTGTATGCGGGCAATTATTCAATTTAAAACCATTACCCACACCAGCTAAATGGACATTGTTGGTTTTATGGCTAATCGCAGTGGCAGGATGCATTATCTATTTTGTAAACGTAGGGTTGCCGGCACTTAGTCCATACCTCTGGCATAACAACTACTCAATACATATATAAAAGACTGGATAAGAAATAGGTTTATAATTTGTGTGTTTAAAAAAGAAGGCCGTCCTGTCTCAGGAGGGCCTTTCTTCTAAGGTTAACAAATTTATGAGTAAAAACCACTAATGAATCATTTAAAAAACCACTATCACTGCCGTTTTAAAACTCGCAGTAATAGTGGTTACAAATATAGGTATTATTTTTAATAAAAAAAGACTTTCGTCAATTATTTGTACGCTTTTCTTATCAAGGCAGCAACCTCTGCCAACTCCTCCTGGGTTATTGTCATTTTATCGCCTCCGAAATACATATCCGACTCCTTGGTTATAGGGATTAAATGGATATGTGCATGAGGTACTTCCAGTCCCATCACTGCCATGCCTATACGCTTACAGGGAATAGCAGCTTCCTGAGCACGTGCCACACGCTTGGCAAAAGCCATCATTCGCCCTAACAATGCGTCTTCCAAATCAAAAAGATAGTCTGTTTCCTGCTTTGGAATAACCAAAGTATGCCCTTTCGCTACCGGATTAATATCCAGGAAGGCAAAGAATTCTTCGTCTTCCGCAACCTTATGGCAAGGTATTTCTCCTGCCACTATTCTACTGAATATTGTTGCCATATCTTATTGTATTAAATTGAAATTTCCATCACTTCAAAAGTCATCAAACCCGACGGCACTTTGATTTCCACCACGTCACCGACTTTCTTTCCCATCAGCCCTTTGGCGATCGGAGTGCTGACAGCAATCTTACCCTCTTTCAGATTTGCTTCAGAGTCAGAAACCAACGTATATGTCATCACAGCATTATTTTTTGTGTTCTTGATCTTCACCTTGTTCAGAATCTGAACCTCGTCAGTCTGAACACGTGATTCATCTATCAGACGTGCATTAGATATCAGCCCTTTCAACTGGGCAAGCTTAGCTTCCATAATGCCCTGAGCTTCCTTAGCAGCATCATATTCTGCATTTTCAGACAGGTCACCCTTATCCCTGGCTTCAGCAATCTGGGCAGAAATTTCAGGACGCTTCACGGTTTCCAAATAGTTGATTTCAGCTAAAATCTTGTTGTAGCCGTCTTCTGTCATATAACTAACAGCCATACTAAATCCTCCTAATTATTGATTATTAAATTAATATTTATACCACATAATAAAAAAAGAATCCCGACCAGAACATGGCCGGAACTCCTCTTTCTATCTATTTTAAACATTGCAAAGATAAGACATCTTTTCAAGATGCACAAACCGTCGTAAGTGCTTTACAACATATAAATCTGATTACTAGCGTACTACATTAAAGTACCGCTTTTACATCCGCTTCCAGGTTTTTCACATCGTCTACCCGTTTCACCAAATTACCTTTACGATCCAGGATAAAGATAGCAGGCAGTTGCTTTACATTATACAGTCCTGCGATCTGAGAATAAACCGACTGCGGATCACGCACAGCCACCCAGGGAAGATTTGAAGCGGCATTCTTCCAGAAATGGGCATCAGAATCCAAAGAGACCTGATAGATATCCAGTCCCTGACCATGATACTTTGTATAGATTTCACCCAAAGCCATATTCAGTGCCGGAGACCATTCTGCCTGGTAAGCCGTAAAATTAATGATCACGGGCTTTCCTTCTGCAACAGAAGAGAGTTTAACCACCTCCCCTTTCAGATTCGGCAATTCGATATCCAAGAAACTGATTTCAGTCGTTTTGACATCATCCAAATTTACCGGACGCTGGGCACGAAGTACCTTCATAGACTGCAGCGTCAGGTTATACAGATGTTTTGAACGCGGACTGCCCGGATAAAAATGGTCGTAGCTGGTAGCAACCGCGCCATAAGCTTTCACATCATTCCGATCGTATAAATCAAAGAATAACAGACCGTCGATTTGCTGAAACAAAGCATAATAAGCAGCAGTAGACATCGGAGCCGAATAAATATATTTGCGGGCAACCTCTTTGTAAGCTTCAGCTGTTTCTATAATTCTCGCACGGTATGTCGTATCTGCAATATGCTTATCTTCATATTCTTTACGTAACTTACCGATAGCCTGATTGGCATCCAGCTGCGCCAATGTAATCGCCTTAATAGCCTTACAGTTTTCAGAACCTTCCACCGAATAAGAGGTGGCGAACGTTCCGGCATCGGCTGCAATCGTAATCGTCTCCACCGAATCGATCGAGAAATTAATCTTCTGATTGTTCAGACGCAGACGATAGAAATCCGGAAAATCCGGACGCTTATGCGTAAATTTAAACTTACCTGCCGCCGTGAGCTTAACAGAATCTATCAGTTCGACATTCGATATGCCGACGTTTTCCAAATACATGGTCTGACCATCAGCTCCGGATACAACTCCTTTCACTGTAAAATCGGACGTGTTGTTACAGGCCGTGAATAGCAATATACATATCCCGACAACAAACAGTAACCATACTCCGATAACGGACTGTGACTTTGCAGATATTTGTTTCATCATTTTTTCTTTACAATGTTCGTAATTCCGATGCAAATATACATTATTTTACAATTGTGGCACTATTATTCGTGAAATCTTCCCTTTATTTTTATAAAAAAGGGCTTTTCTGATGTTTTTTATTTTCATTTTCACGTGTTTACAGGCAAACTTTCATTACATTTGCACCAATTTTTACAGATAGAAAAATAAGAAAGAAGATTATGCTTAATCCAATTAACAAGACGATCGAGTTGGCTGATGGAAGAACCATCACCATCGAGACCGGGAAGTTGGCAAAACAGGCGGACGGTGCGGTTACTGTTCGTATGGGCAACACAGTGTTGCTGGCTACTGTTTGTGCCGCTAAAGATGCAAATCCCGGTGTTGACTTCATGCCGCTGCAAGTTGAATACAAAGAAAAGTACTCCGCATTTGGCCGTTTTCCCGGAGGTTTTACAAAAAGAGAAGGAAAGGCTTCGGATTACGAAATCCTGACATCGCGCCTCGTAGACCGCGCGTTGCGTCCGTTATTCCCGGACAATTACCACGCAGAAGTATATGTAAACGTTATATTATTCTCTGCTGACGGCGAAGATATGCCGGATGCTCTGGCTGGTTTAGCAGCATCTGCTGCTTTGGCAGTATCCGATATACCTTTCAACGGACCGATTTCTGAAGTTCGCGTAGCACGTGTCGACGGTAAATTTATCATCAACCCGACATTCTCTGAATTGGAAAAAGCTGATATCGACATGATGGTTGCTGCTACTATCGACAACATCATGATGGTGGAAGGTGAAATGGCAGAAGTTCAGGAATCCGAAATGCTGGAAGCAATCAAGGTGGCTCACGAAGCGATCAAAGCACAGTGCCAGGCTCAGCTTGAACTGTCGGAAGCTTGCGGCAAACTCGTTAAACGCGAATACTGCCACGAAGAAAATGACGAAGAACTGCGCAAAGATGTACACGATAAATGTTTTGCAAAAGCATACGCTGTCGCTACATCCGGCACAGACAAGCACCAACGCGCTGAAGCTTTCCAGGCTGTCGTAGACGAATATAAAGCAAACTTCTCTGAAGAAGAGCTGGAAGCCAAGGCTGAAATGATCGGCCGTTACTACCACGATGTAGAAAAAGAGGCCATGCGCCGTGCTATCCTCGACGAAGGAAAGCGTCTGGACGGTCGTAAGACAACAGAAATTCGTCCGATTTGGATCGAAACGGATTATCTTCCGGGACCTCACGGATCTGCAGTCTTCACACGTGGTGAAACTCAGTCGTTGACAACTGTTACACTCGGTACCAAAGCCGACGAGAAAATGATTGACGACGTACTGAACCACAGCAAGGAACGTTTCTTATTACATTATAATTTCCCTCCGTTCTCTACCGGTGAAGCAAAAGCATCACGTGGTGTAGGACGTCGCGAAGTAGGTCATGGTAACCTGGCTCACCGTGCTTTGAAGCGCATGATCCCGGATAATTATCCTTACGTTGTACGCGTAATCTCCGATATCCTCGAATCAAACGGTTCTTCTTCTATGGCAACTGTTTGCGCCGGTACACTGGCATTGAGAGATGCCGGCGTTCCGATGAAGAAACCGGTATCAGGCATCGCAATGGGGCTTATCTCTGAGAACAAAGGTCAAAACTACGCTATCCTGTCGGATATCCTGGGAGACGAAGACCACCTGGGAGATATGGACTTCAAGGTAACAGGTACAGCAGACGGTATCACTGCCACTCAGATGGACATCAAGGTTGACGGTTTGTCATACGAAATCCTTGAAAACGCACTGGCTCAGGCAAGAGAAGGCCGTATGCACATCTTAGGAAAGATCATGGAAGCTCAGCCGGAGACACGTGCTGAACTGAAACCGCATGCTCCGCGCATCGAATCGATGACGATCGGCAAAGAGTTCATCGGCGCAGTGATCGGCCCGGGTGGAAAGATTATCCAGGGTATCCAGGAAAAGACAGGTGCTGTTATCACAATCGAAGAAGTGGACGGTTTTGGTAAGATCGAAATCTCCGGAACAAACAAAGATACGATCGATGCTGCTATCAGAGCGATCAAGGGTATCGTTGCCGTTCCTGAAATCGGCGAAGTATATGAAGGAAAGATCTCTTCTATCATGCCTTACGGTGCATTCGTTGAATTTATGCCGGGCAAAGACGGTTTGCTGCACATCTCTGAAATCGACTGGGCTCGTCTGGAAACAGTTGAACAGGCTGGTTTGAAAGAAGGTGATACTATTCAGGTGAAACTGGTAGACATCGATGCAAAGACCGGTAAGTTCAAACTTTCACGCAAGGTATTGCTGCCGAAACCGGAAGGTTACGAAGAACGTCCGCCGAGACCCGAAAGAGGTCCGAGACCGGAACGTGGTGATCGCGGAGACCGTGGTCCTCGTCAGGATCGTGGTGACCGTGGAGATCGCGGAGACCGTCGTAACGATCGTTATTAATAAACGACTTTCTTATACATTATATATAAAAGAGCTATCCTGCGACAGGATGGCTCTTTTTTTGTTATCGTTATCAAGAGGAAAGAAAACAGGACACCGATAATTCTTCAGCATGAAAAAAAGCTGCCCCACAGAATGGAGCAGCTTTCACCTCTTATAATGAATTAGTCTTATTTACTGCAAGAGCAACGTGGCTTCAGCTGTTTGAAGAAATCGTTGCCTTTATCGTCAACCAGGATAAATGCAGGGAAGTCTTCCACTTCGATCTTCCAGATTGCTTCCATTCCCAGTTCAGGATATTCCAGACATTCTACTTTCTTGATGCTTTCCTGTGCAAGGATAGCAGCCGGACCACCGATACTTCCGAGGTAGAAACCACCATGCTTCTGACAAGCATCTGTTACCTGCTGGCTACGGTTACCCTTGGCAATCATGATCATGCTACCGCCATTGTCCTGGAACAGGTCGACATACGAGTCCATACGACCGGCAGTTGTCGGGCCGAAAGAACCGGAAGCCATTCCAGCCGGAGTCTTGGCAGGACCTGCATAATAAATAGGATGATCTTTGATGTATTGAGGCAGACCTTCTCCTTTATCGATACGTTCTTTCAGTTTAGCGTGCGCAATGTCGCGACCTACCACGATCGTTCCACTCAGAGAAAGGCGAGTCGATACCGGATATTTAGTCAGTTCTTTCAGGATATCAGCCATCGGCTGGTTCAGATTGATCTTTACAGCATTACCTTCACCTGCCTTACGCAATTCCTCTGGGATCAGACGGCCAGGATTTGAATCCATCTTTTCGATCCAGATACCGTCTTTATTGATCTTACATTTGATGTTACGGTCGGCAGAACAGGAAACACCCATACCTACCGGGCAAGAAGCACCGTGACGGGGCAGACGAACGATACGTACATCGTGAGCATAATACTTACCGCCGAACTGAGCACCCAAACCGATGTTGTGAGCGGCTTCCAGTACCTGTTTTTCCAATTCGATATCACGGAAAGCCTGTCCGCCTTCGTTACCGCTTGTAGGCAGGTTGTCGTAATAATGAGTAGAAGCCAGTTTCACTGTCAACAGGTTCTTTTCAGCAGAAGTACCGCCGATAACGAACGCAATATGATAAGGAGGGCAAGCAGCCGTACCTAATGTCTTCATTTTTTCTACCAGGAACGGGACCAGGGTAGCCGGGTTCAGGATCGCTTTTGTCTCCTGGAACAGATAAGTCTTGTTGGCAGAACCACCGCCTTTAGCTACACAAAGGAATTTATATTCCATACCTTCAGTAGCTTCGATGTCGATCTGTGCAGGTAAGTTACATTTCGTATTTACCTCGTCGTACATATTTAAAGGAGCATTCTGCGAATAACGCAGGTTTTCTTCCGTATAAGTTTTGTAAACACCCAGAGAAAGCGCTTCTTCATCACAATATCCAGTCCATACATGCTGGCCTTTTTCACCGTGGATAATAGCCGTACCGGTATCCTGGCAGAAAGGAAGCTGCCCTTTTGCAGATACTTCCGCATTACGCAGGAAAGTCAATGCCACGAACTTGTCGTTGTCGCTGGCTTCCGGATCGCTCAGGATCTTAGCCACCTGTTCGTTGTGCTCAGGACGAAGCATGAAAGCCACATCACGGAAAGCAGCGTTAGCCATCGCTGTAAGTCCTTCTTTTGCAATTTTCAGCATCGGCTGTCCTTCAAATTCGGATACCGATACATAATCTTTTGTAAGCAGATAATACTCTGTTGTATCCGGTCCGAGTGGGAACGGTGCCTGATACTTGAAAGGAGGTGTTGCCATATCTTTATTATTTAATTATGTAATATTGGTTTTACAAATTCAGAATCATTCTTTTCGCTTGGCAAACTTAGATAAAAATCACGAAATACGGGAGTGCTTTCACAAATTTGTTCACCGGAAACAATTAAATTGTTAAAAGAAAAACATATATTTGCAGGTATATGAAAAAGCTAGTCACCCTTTTCATCCTGTGTTTATTGTCAGCCAACCACATGATAAGCCAGGTCAGCCACGGAGGCAAACCTCTTCCGTTGTCGACTCTCAACACCCGGTCAGGAACACAATTCAAGGAAATGCCGCCTTTCGATGTTGCCGAACAATTACGGATCGACTCGCTGAATGAAAGTGACTTGCGCAGCGGATTCCATTTCGCTTATAAATTCATGACAGACTTTACTCCGGAAAATTCGGGTAACTGGTTCACAGGAGCAGACGGTACCCACGTATGGCGGCTGGGGATACGGTCGGAAGGAGCCTACTCTATCAATGTCTTATTCTCCGAATACGAGATACCGGAAGGTGCCCAGCTATTCCTCTACAACCCGGACCAGACCCATATTCTGGGAGCATTTAACCATTTGAATAACTCCGAATTAAACAAGCTTCCCGTCTCGCCGGTCCAGGGTGACGAACTGATTATCGAATACCAGGAACCTGCCAACGTCCCGTTCCACGGCAGACTGAAAGTAGGTGAAGTAAACCATGACTACCGCAATCTCAGAGGATACGAACCCAAAGGGCACAGCACCATCTACCATTGGTGTATGAAGCCGTTGGTATGCTATCAGGACACTACAGACAAATATAATGACATTGGCCGCAGTGTCGTGCTGATCATCATCAATGGCGAAAATGCCTGTTCGGGTACGTTAATTAATAATACATTAAATGATGGTAAACCCTATCTGTTAACAGCGTCACATTGCCTGAACAATCAATTCACAATTACCAATCCGGACTATGAAACGATCGCCGGAAATATCGTCACATTCTTCAATTACGAAAGTCCTCTTTGCGACCCGGTCATGAGGGGAACGGAAGAGATGTCGATGGCTTCCGCCCGTTTCAGGGCAACCAATGAAAGTACAGACATGGCATTGCTGGAACTAAAAGAGACACCTCCGGCCTATTATCAACCTTATTATGCCGGATGGAATGCAAAAGACGAGGGAACCGCCCCTTACGCAGGAATACACCATCCGGGAGGTTCCGTAAAGCGGGTCAACACGACTAAGCTAGTTGAATCGGCGACCTATCCCGGAATGGACTTTATAAAGAACGGACACTGGCATGTGAAAGAATGGACAAGCGGCAGCACAGCCGGCGGTTCTTCCGGCTCCGGACTGTTTGACAGCAACAACCAGCTTATCGGGGGATTGTCGGGAGGCGAATCCAGCTGCCCGGCACCTTATAACGATTTCTATTTTGCCCTAAGCCAAAGCTGGGAAGCATCTACCGATGCCGACAAACAACTGAAAACATGGCTCGACCCCGCCGGAACAAACACAGGACGCACCTGCAAAGGTCTCGATCCTTACAGTGCAACCCCCTGCATTCGTCTAAGCAACATAAAGGAAAGCGGAAAAGCGAAGAAAATAGAAGCCACTCCTCTGCCCTCTCCCGGGACCGGTCCGGCATTCGGAAACAATTCATTGAACATGAACGAGTTTGCCGAGGCTTATAAAATAACCGGAGAAGCAAAAGTATACGGCACATATATCGTGAATCCGGCCATCACCCAGGATAAAGAAATAGACGTAGAGATCACCGTCTACAGCGGCTCCGGCAAACCGGAAACACTGTTGCATACCGAATCATTCAGACCGTCGTTCGTAACCACCAATAACAAAATAGATTTTATCGACTCCATCAAGCCATTGAGCCGTGATCAGGAATCGTTTATCACTTTTTCCGAACCGGTAGATGTATCCGGCAGTTTCTTTGTCGGATATAAGATCAGGACAGCTACCGCCGGCACTTCTTTCTCTGCCTATAACCTCCCGAAAGGAGAAACAAGCAAAAACACGGCATGGATCAGTTATCAAGGCCAATGGACAGAGGCTTCCGCCCATCCGGCTTCACCAATGAGCACGTCCCTGTTCATCGATCCTGTCATCCAATACAATACGGCATCAGCCAACACATCCATCGACAACAACAATCCCATCCGCATATTCACGGAAGCAGCATCCAAAACAGTCCATATCCTGTTACCTGCCACTATCCGAGAAGCCCGATATTCAATCATATCCATGAATGGGACCAGGTTGCAAAACGGGATTGTCCATAGCGGAGAAAATACGATCGTAGTAACAGGTGCCGGGCCGGGCATTTATCTGGTACAGATCACCTCCAACAAGGACAGTTTTACGCAAAAGATTTTATTTTAGTCAAAAATAAACAATAAGAGTACATCAAACAAAGCATAACAAGACATACAAAGAGAAACGAAACACGAAAATTTAACTAAAATACAATCGGACGAATGCTATTAAAACGTCCGTAAATTCTGTATCTTATGTACTTTTTAAGGAAAAAAGAGACATGGATTCATTAATAAGTATTAATTAGAAAGATTTTATCGTATCTTTGCTATTCATAACAAAAAAATGCTTTAGTTTTGCACTTTGATGGCTAAGGGACAATTGAAAGTGAATATATAAACATAGTAACATTTTAAACTTACATCAAATTATGAACAAAAAGTTTTTATTGTCATTCTTTGTAATGGCAGCAATTTTAACCCTTTCTTCTTGTTCAAACAAGTTGAAACCGCTAGCTGAAGAGTACATCAAAGCTGAGCCGCAGCCGCTTGAGGCTATCGGAGGCAAAGTACCCGTGACTATCAACGCGACTTTCCCTGCAAAATGGTTCAACAAAAAAGCTACAGTAACAGTAACTCCGGTTCTTCGTTATGCCGGTGGTGAAGCATGGGGAACATCTTACACTTATCAGGGTGAGAAAGTAAAAGGTAACAATCAGGTTATCCCGCAGAAAGAAGGTGCTAACGTAACCATGAAATCTGCTTTCACTTACAAACCTGAAATGAAAAAATCAGAATTGTATCTGACTTTCGATGCAAAAATCAAAAACAAAACAGTTAAATTACCGGACGTAAAGATCGGTGAAGGAGTAATCGCAACTTCTGAACTGGCTGACGCTGCTACTGCAACTGCTGCTATCGCTGCTGACAAATTCCAGCGTATCATCAAAGAAGCTCACGATGCTAACATCATGTTCTTGATCCAGCAGGCTGAACTTCGTTCAAAAGAACTGAACTCTACAGCTATCAAAGATTGGAAAGACCTGGTAAAAAATGCTGACGAAGCTCCTAACCAGAATGTAGCAATCGAAATCTCTGCTTATGCTTCTCCTGATGGTGGTGTTAAACTGAACACAGGTTTGGCTGAAAGACGTGAAGGTAATACTTCTAAATATCTGGCTAAAGAATTGAAGAAAATGAAGGTGGATGCTCCGGTTGATGCACGTTACACTGCTCAGGACTGGGAAGGCTTCAAAGAATTGGTATCTGCTTCTAACCTGCAGGATAAAGACCTCGTATTAAGAGTTATCTCTATGTACCAGGATCCTGAAACAAGAGAAAAAGAAATCAAAAATATCTCTGCTGTATATTCTGATTTGGCAGAAACTATCTTACCTCAGTTGCGTCGTTCTCGTTTGACTGCTAATATCGAAATCATCGGTAAGTCTGACGACGAAATCAGCGCATTGGCTAAGAGCAATCCTTCTGAACTGAACATTGAAGAAATTCTGTATGCTGCTACTCTGACTAACAACGATGCTGAAAAGATGGCTATCTATACAAAAGCTTCTGAACTATATCCTAACTGCTACCGCACTTGGAACAACATCGGTATGATGGCATTCAAGGCTGGCGACTTGGCAAAGGCTGAACAGATGTTCAACAAATCTAACTCTGTTAAAGCTAACAACGAAGCTAACATGAACTTAGGTCTTATCGCTCTGACTAAGGGTGACCAGGCTAAAGCTCAGCAATTGTTCGGTAACGCTGCAGGTGTAGCTGAATTAGGCGAAGCTCTGGGTGTTCTTTATCTGGAACAAGGCGAATATGCTAAGGCTGTTAACTCTTTCGGTTCTGTTAAGACAAACAACGCTGCTTTGGCTCAGTTGTTAGTAAAAGATTACAGCAAAGCTTCTCAGACTCTGAATGCTGTTGCTAATCCTGACGCAACCACTTCTTACTTGAAAGCTGTTGTAGCTGCTCGTACAAACGACGCTAACGGCGTTGTAAGCAACTTGAAAGCTGCTATCGCAAAAGACAAAGCTCTGGCTAAAGAAGCTGCTATCGACCTGGAATTTGCTAAATATGCAACTAACAGCGAATTCGCTAACTTGGTTAAGTAATTAGTATATTACACAATCCTATATAAAAGGCTGTCTCCTTCCGGAGATGGCCTTTTTTATTGCCTTACTGCCAACAAGAAAAAAAACTCGCCGGATATTTTATTATTAATCAGAAAGTTGTATCTTGCACTAACTAATCTGAGGCATTATGAAGCGACTTGTTATTTTTCTGATTATCTGCATCGGAAACCTGCCAGGATTCAATGGGACGGCACAGGAAGCCCCGGTCGACAGTTCACAGTTTCTGTTACGAAGCTTTGAAAACGGGTATGTGTATTATAAGGACGGACGAACATTCACCGTCCCCCTGAACTACAGTTTGCTGATCAAGAAATTCCTGTTTATCGACCAACATGACGATAATGCAATCAAAGAGTTCTCGGAACCTGAAATGGTAGCCACCATCAAGATCGGAGAAAGGACATTCCTTCCTACCAAAGACGGTGCAACGGAAGTGCTTCAGAAAGATCCTCCTATCTTCGTTCAATACAGAGGCTCGTTAAAATGGGAAGGTAAACGGGTTGGCTACGGAGGCCGCTCGGAAACATCGGCAGTCGAAACTTATTCGACATTCCAGTCCGGAAGCACTACACATAAACTGGAAACAGAAAAGCTGATCCTAACCCGCATCGACAAGATTTTCCGGATAGAGCGCAAAGGAAAACAATACCGTTTCATTAATGAAAAACAATTCCTCAAAGCATTCCCGGATCAAAAAGAGAAACTGAAGAAATATGCGGATGACAACAAGATAGACTTTAACGATATCGAAAACGTCCTGCAAATCTATAATTACGCATCGACATTATAAAATAAAAGCCGGATACACATCAACAGTGCATCCGGCTTTACTCATATTATATATGTACTATTATCTACCCTGACGTTTACGTTCTGTTTCATCCAAAATGATCTTACGCATACGCATATAATTCGGAGTGATCTCCACATATTCGTCTGCCTTGATATATTCCAGCGCATCTTCCAGGCTGAATACCAAAGGAGGAGCCAATGATACTTTATCATCAGAACCCGAAGCACGCATATTGGTCAGCTTCTTCGACTTCGTAACATTCACAACCAGGTCACCTTCTTTTGTATGCTCACCTACGACCTGCCCGGCATAAACTTCTTCCTGCGGAGAGATGAAGAAACGTCCGCGTGACTGCAGGTTATTCAAGGCATAAGCAAACGCTGTGCCTGTTTCCATGGCAATGATAGAACCATTGTTACGACGTTCGATATCACCCTTCCAAGGCTGATATTCCAGGAAACGATGTGCCATGATTGCTTCACCGGCAGAAGCGGTCAGAACAGCATTGTTCAAACCGATGATACCACGTGAAGGAATATTAAATTCAAGATGCATACGGTCGTTCTTACTTTCCATCATCGTCATTTCCCCCTTACGCTTGGTCACCATATCAATGATACGGCTGGAAGATTCTTCCGGGAGATTGATAGTCAGCTGTTCAACCGGCTCACATTTTACGCCGTCTATCTCTTTGATGATAACCTGAGGCTGTCCTACCTGCAATTCGTAACCTTCACGACGCATTGTTTCGATCAATACGGACAAATGAAGTACGCCACGACCATATACCAGCCATGAATCGGCAGAGTCTGTCGGGACCACACGCAAGGCAAGGTTCTTGTCCAACTCTTTCTGCAAACGTTCGAAGATATGACGTGATGTCACGAACTTACCGTCTTTACCGAAGAACGGAGAGTTATTGATCGTGAAGAGCATAGACATGGTAGGCTCATCAATAGCGATCGTAGGCAGCGGTTCCGGTTCATTAACATCGGCAATCGTTTCACCGATCTCAAAACCTTCGATTCCGATCAAAGCACAGATATCACCTGATTGAACAGAAGATACTTTTGTACGGCCTAAACCTTCAAAGACATCGACTTCCTTAATCTTGGATTTGACCATCGATCCGTCACGCTTGCACAGCATAACGTCCTGTCCTTCTTTCAGCTCACCCCGGTGAACACGTCCGACAGCGATACGTCCGACATATTTAGAATAATCCAGTGATGTGATCAACATCTGAGGAGTTCCTTCCAGCACTTTCGGTTCCGGAATATATTCAATGATGGCATCCAGCAATGCCAGAATATCCTCTTTCGGCTCTTTCCAGTCGGTCGACATCCATCCCTGCTTGGCAGAACCATAGATTGTCGGGAAGTCCAACTGTTCTTCCGTAGCATCCAGGCTGAACATCAATTCGAAAACCATTTCCTGCACTTCCGACGGACGACAGTTCGGTTTGTCTACCTTATTGATAACCACAATCGGTTTCAGTCCCAGCTGAATTGCTTTTTGTAATACGAAGCGGGTCTGAGGCATCGGTCCTTCAAACGCGTCGACCAGCAGCAAGCAACCATCGGCCATGTTCAATACACGCTCTACTTCACCTCCGAAGTCAGCGTGACCCGGAGTATCAATAATATTGATTTTGTAATCTTTATAATTAATAGAGACATTCTTGGCCAAAATCGTAATTCCTCGTTCACGTTCCAAATCATTGTTGTCCATGAACTGATCCGGTTCTGCCTGTCCTTCACGGAAAAGCTTACCGGCTAATAACATCTTATCCACAAGCGTCGTTTTGCCGTGGTCTACGTGCGCGATAATCGCGATGTTTCTGAGTTTTTGCATCGAAGACTAATTTATTGGCTGCAAAAATACGACATTTTTACGATATATATATGTCATTCATGTCTCAAAATACAAAAAATAAGATGAAAAGTATTGTATATCTCAAAGGAATGCCTACCTTTGCATCCGCTTAGATAATATAGTATCAATTTATTAAAGTAAAAAGAATCATGTTTTTAGATTCAGAAAAGAAAAAAGAAATTTTCGAAAAGTATGGTAAATCTGCTACTGACACAGGTTCGGCAGAAAGCCAGATCGCTTTGTTCACAGTTCGTATCGCACACTTGACAGAGCACCTGAAAAGTAATCACAAAGATTACAGTACAGAAAGAGCATTGAAGATGTTGGTTGGTAAACGTCGTCGTTTATTGGACTATCTGATCAAAGTTGATATCGAAAGATATCGTGCTATCATCAAAGAGCTTGGTATCAGAAAATAAGAAACTACTTCTCCGGAAGTTACAAAAGGGCAACTCAAACAAGGGTTGCCCTTTTTTTCTTTCAGCAAATTACATGGTAAAATAAAATATTAATGTAAATTTGCGGCGTTTAGTTACAAATTAAAAGAGAATCTAAAATAAACATACTTATGGGAAACAACAAAATCATCGGAGCCAAAATTAAAAGTATCCGTGAATCAAAACAAATTTCCGTTGAAGAAGTAGCCGAACGTTCCGGCCTGGGTATCGAACAGATCGAACGCATAGAAAGTAATGTAGACTTTCCGTCACTGGCACCACTTATCAAAATAGCACGGGTACTCGGTGTCCGTCTGGGAACATTCCTCGACGACCAGTCAGAACTGGGTCCGGTCATTTGCCGTAAGAAAGACAGCAACGACTCCAACAGCATCGGCTTTACCAACAACTCGATGGAAAACCGCAAGCATATGGAATATCACTCTCTGTCACAGGATAAGTCCGGACGACATATGGAACCGTTCCTGATTGATGTTTCTCCATCAGAAGAAGGCGTTGATTTCGTTCTTTCCACACACGAAGGCGAAGAATTTATTTATGTATTGGCGGGCGTGGTTGAAATAAACTACGGGAAGAATACCTATTTACTGGAAGAAGGCGACAGCATCTATTATGATTCTATCGTTGCACACCATGTTCATGCTGCAGCCGACAGCACTGCTAAAATACTTGGAGTTGTTTATACCCCGTACTAATTGACCGAAGGATATGGAAATACAATTACAGGATAAGACTTTAGGTCAATGGCTGGAACATTGGGCCACTACTACGCCGGACAAGGAATACGTGGTTTATTCCGATCGCGACCTGCGTTTCACATGGAAAGAGTTTAACGAACGCGTAGACCGGATGGCAAAAGGTATGTTGTCCATCGGAATCGAACATGGTACACACGTAGGTATCTGGGCGACCAATGTGCCCGACTGGCTGACATTCCTTTATGCAGCCGCCAAGATCGGCGCCGTTGCCGTTACGGTAAATACAAACTATAAGCAGAACGAACTGGAATTTCTCGTTGAGAATGCCGACATACATACAATGTGTATCACCGACGGCGTATTCGACGGAAGTTATGTAGATATGATGTACTCCATGCTTCCCGAGCTAAGGGAGTCACAACGCGGATACCTGAAAAGCAAGCGTTTCCCGCGACTGAAGAATGTGGTTTATATCGGCCAGGAGAAATACCGCGGCATGTACAATACACCGGAATTATTGCTGCTGGGTGAAAATATCAGCGATGACAGACTGGAGGAAGCTAAAAAGCTCGTCAACTGCCATGATGTTGTCAACATGCAATACACCTCCGGTACGACCGGTTTCCCGAAAGGGGTCATGCTGACGCATTATAACATTGCCAACAACGGTTTGTTGACCGGCGAACATATGAAATTTACTGCCGACGACAAACTTTGTTGCTGCGTTCCCCTCTTCCACTGCTTCGGCGTGGTGTTGGCTTCCATGAACGTGCTGACACACGGCTGTACACAGGTGATGGTCGAGAAATTCGACCCGCTGGTTGTACTGGCTTCCATCCACAAAGAACGTTGCACGGCTCTTTACGGCGTACCGACCATGTTCATTGCCGAACTGAATCATCCGATGTTCCCGATGTTCGACCTTACCTCACTCCGCACCGGTATTATGGCGGGTTCACTTTGTCCGGTCGAACTGATGCGCCAGGTGGAAGAGAAAATGTATATGAAGGTAACCAGTGTATACGGCTTGACGGAAACATCTCCGGGCATGACCCACTCCCGTATCGACGATCCGGCAGAGGCACGGCATAACACGGTAGGACGTGACTTCGAATTTACGGAAGTCCGCGTTATCGACCCGGAAACCGGCGAAGAATGTCCTGTCGGCGTACAAGGGGAAATGTGTAACCGCGGTTACAACAACATGAAAGGTTATTACAACAACCCTGCCGCCACAGCCGAAGTAATCGATAAAGACGGTTTCCTTCACAGCGGCGACCTCGGTATAAAAGATGAAAACGGATATTACCGTATTACCGGCCGTATCAAGGATATGATTATCCGCGGTGGAGAAAACGTATATCCGCGCGAAATAGAAGAGTTCCTGTATCACCTGGAAGGTGTGAAAGACGTACAGGTAGCCGCCGTTCCGTCCAAGAAGTACGGAGAGGAAGTGGGCGCTTTCATCATCCTGCACGAGGGTGTAACAATGACAGAAGATATAGTAAAGGACTTTTGCCGCGGCAAGATCGCTCGCCATAAGATACCGAAATATATTTTCTTCATCGATACATTCCCGATGACAGGTAGCGGCAAGATCCAAAAATTCAAACTGAAAGACCTGAGTCTGAAGTTACTTGCCGAACAAGGTATTACGCCGGTATAAAAAACAGACATAGACCTATCAACCAACCGATTACAGTTTCCTCGTAATTCCGTGCTTAGGAAACTCCAGTTTCCTGCGCGGGGAACTGCAATTTCCTGCCGAGGGAACTAGCGTTTCCTGCCTTGGAAACTGTAGTTTCCTAAGCAGGAAATTTTGAAGACACCAGGGGATGATTATGTTTGTCCCCGGGAATTATCTGAACAACCTAATAATTTCTTATCTTTGCCACACATTCAAAATAAGTATTATTTATGTCACAATTATTTCCAACTAATCTGCCTTATAAAGTGGCGGATATGAGTTTGGCTGACTTTGGTCGCAAAGAGATCGAGATCGCCGAACACGAAATGCCGGGACTGATGGCTCTGCGCCAGAAATATGCCGATCAGAAACCTCTGAAAGGTGCCCGTATCACCGGCTCACTGCACATGACCATTCAGACTGCAGTGTTAATCGAAACATTAGTTGCGTTGGGAGCAGATGTACGCTGGGCAAGCTGTAACATCTTCTCTACACAGGACCATGCCGCAGCGGCTATCGCAGCCGATGGCGTTCCCGTTTTTGCCTGGAAAGGTGAAACGCTGGAGGAATACTGGTGGTGTACTGACATGGCACTCCGTTTTCCTGACGGAAAAGGTCCTCATATGATTGTTGACGATGGCGGAGATGCCTCTTTACTGGTTCACATGGGATACCGTGCCGAAGATAACGCCGAAACGATCAATCGTAAGGGCGGTAATCACGAGGAACAGGTCATTCTGGATACTTTACACCGTATCCTGGAAGAAGATAACCAGCGCTGGCATCGTACAATCGCCGAGATGAAAGGTGTTTCGGAAGAGACAACTACCGGCGTACACCGCCTGTATCAGATGATGGAAAAAGGTGAACTGCTGGTTCCGGCCATCAACGTAAACGACTCGGTAACGAAATCCAAATTCGATAACCTGTACGGCTGCCGCGAATCATTGGCTGACGGCATCAAACGTGCTACTGACGTAATGATAGCCGGTAAAGTCGTTGTCGTTGCCGGCTATGGCGATGTAGGTAAAGGTTGCGCCCATTCCATGCGTTCTTACGGAGCTCGTGTACTGGTGACGGAAATCGACCCGATCTGTGCTTTGCAGGCTGCAATGGAAGGCTTCGAAGTAACAACGATGGAAGATGCCGTAAAAGAAGGTAATATCTTCGTTACGACAACCGGTAACTGCGACATCATCACGATCGAGCACATGACACAGATGAAAGACCAGGCAATCGTTTGTAATATCGGTCATTTCGACAATGAAATACAAGTTGAAAAACTGGTGAACTACCCCAATATCCAGCACACCAACATCAAGCCGCAGGTCGACAAATATACTTTCCCGACCGGAAACTCTATCTTCCTGCTGGCAGAAGGCCGTCTGGTTAACTTAGGTTGTGCAACCGGCCACCCGTCATTCGTGATGAGCAACTCGTTCACCAATCAGGTACTGGCACAGATGGATTTGTGGCAGATGGCTTATGAAGTAGGTGTTTACCGCCTGCCGAAACGTCTGGACGAAGAAGTTGCCCGCCTGCATCTCGAACGGATTGGCGTGAAACTGTCTAAACTGAGTCCTAAACAGGCCGAGTATATCGGGGTTCCGGTAGAAGGTCCGTATAAGGCTGATCATTACAGATACTAATTCAATTGACAGTTGACAATTGACAGTTGACAATTATTCCGGCTTCCAGCCTATTGAATTTCAAATTTAAAACCTAATTGTTAATCATCAATTGTCAATTGTCAATTGTTAATTGTCAATTTTAATGGATACAGCAACATTATCACTTATTATACCCGTATATAACCGTCCGAACGAGGTTGATGAGTTACTGGATAGTCTTACCAAACAAACAAGGACAGACTTCGAGGTAATCATTGTCGAAGACGGTTCAAAGGATACCTGTAAACATATTACAGACAAGTATGCGGACAGACTGGCTGTATATTATTATTTTATCCCGAATGGTGGTCCGGGGAATGCCCGCAATCACGGTGCAACCAAAGCCAACAGCGATTACCTGATCGTTCTGGATTCCGATTGTATTCTGCCACCGGCTTATATCGAGGCTGTACATAAAGAACTTCAGAAAACCGGGGCCGATGCGTTCGGCGGTCCGGATAAAGCATCGGACAGCTTTACCGATGTGCAGAAAGCCATCAATTATTCGATGACCTCTTTCTTTACCACCGGAGGTATTCGCGGCGGAAAAAAGAAAATGGACAAGTTTTATCCCCGCAGTTTTAACATGGGGATCCGGAGAAGTGCTTATGAAGCATTAGAAGGCTTTTCTGCCATGCGCTTCGGAGAGGATATAGATTTTAGTATACGTCTTTACAAAAACGGTTATAAAGTATGCCTGTTCCCGTCTGCCTGGGTATTCCACAAGCGCCGGACAGACTGGAAGAAATTCTTCCGTCAGGTATATAATTCAGGTATTGCACGTATCTCTTTATTCAAGAAGTATCCGGATTCTTTGAAGATAGTACATCTACTACCTGCTGTTTTCACGTTGGGAACATTGTTTTTTCTTATCGGAGCGTTTTTCTGCAAATGGAGTTTATTGCCTCTGTTGATCTATTGCGTGCTGATATTCCTGGATTCATCTTACCAGAATAAAAACTGCAAGATAGGATTCTTATCTATCATAGCCTCTTTTGTACAGCTCATCGGTTACGGCAGTGGCTTCCTGGCAGCTGTATGGAATCTGTTGATATTGAAAAAAGAGAAATACTCAGCATTCCAAAAGAACTTTTATAAATAAAAAAAGCCGGGATTCACTTCAATTTGAATCCCGGCTTTTTTATGATTTAGCTTTTTTCTTCTATTCCTTGGTCTTACTTTCTTTCCTGTATGTCCAATACGACCATCCTATAGCAGCCAACAGCAATAACAGGATCAGGAATGAGCTATAAGCCGATACATTGGCTGCCAAAACATATGTGTCCGGATAAAATTCGAAAACAACCGTATGTTCACCTGCCGGAACTACCATTCCGCGCAAGATCCAATCGACCCGGAAATGCGGAACTTCTTTTCCATCCACATAAGCTTTCCAACCCGGTTGGTAATAGACTTCGGAAAATACAGCCAACTGATCGGAAGCGGCTTTCGTTTTATAGGTCAAACGGCTCGGACGATATTTTTCCAATACAATCGAAGCTGTCGAATCTTTTTGAGGAGTAAAACCTTCCAGATCTTTCGCAAAACGTTTATCCACAACAGCCGTTTCCAACGGATTGATCGTATTCAACGCATCTATCTCAGCATCCGCATTCTCCACAATTTCCACCTTATCCACAAACCAGGCATTGCCAAAAGCATACGGGTTACGGATCGGAGCCTGATCCGGATTATAGATGATATAGCGGGTATTCAGCATATTCAGAGATGGAGAAGCTGCTAACACAGCATAAATATCATCTACCGACTGGGCTTTTTGTAAAGCACCAACTATATTCCTGTATTCAGGATCTAAACGATGATCGATCAGTTCCTGATATCTACGTAGTTTAACGGCATGATATCCTCCGATAGAATGATGGAAGTAAGAGACATTGGTATCCTGCCACGGATTATTCAAACCGAACACGCGGAAGGACTCATCCGTATCCTTCAATATCTCCTTATCCGCAACTGTCTCCTTATAGGTCTCCTGCGGTTTATCCTTGACATAATTACTATCATTCAGATAACGATGGTCTACAGTCCATAAATCGACCAGTATCAGTACCGCAATGCCTGCACTCACAAACATGCCTGTTGTTTTCTTGTTCCCGGATTTCCAGAACCAAACAAGGAGTGCAGCCCCTAAGAGGATAAAGATCAACGAGCGCAATGCATCGGCTGAAGCCAAAGATGCGCGGTCCATCAACAGAGCTGTGTAATACCATTCCGGTACCTGATTCTGAAACTGTGCATCATAAGCAGACTGGAAGTTCAGTAATAGCGTCGGCATTAACCAAAGTATCAAACAGAGACCTCCGGTCAGTCCCAAAGACCAAAAGAAACCTTTTTTCAAACGGGCTTCTTCCACCTTTTCCGCCAAAATTTCCTTTAATCCCCAGATACCTATAATCGGGAATACCAGACCAGGAATTACCAGCGCCATCTCTACCGTACGGAATTTATTGTATAATGGCAGATAATGGAACATGAAATCATTGAATGCATCGAAATTACGTCCCAGTGCCAGGAATGTCAGAAAGACAGATCCGCCCAGTAACCACCATTTCATCGGATTCTTAATCACAAACATACCCAGTACAAACAGGAAGCAAACCAATGCTCCAAAGTAAACCGGCCCTGAAGTGAAAGGTTTATCGCCCCAGTATGTATAAGTCTGTACTTCTTTTCCTACTTGTGCCCCATTCTTCTTCAGTTCTTTATACAATTCGGATGAACTGTCCAAAGTTCCTCCCGAACCACCTCCGTATACATCCGGAACCATTACTGTCAACAATTCTTTCCAGCCATAACTCCACTGGAAAGCATAATCTTTATCCAGACCGGAAGAGACCTTCTCTACGTTTCCGCTTTCATCAGCCTTAGGTGTCAACTCGGTAGCGCCACGGATGGAATGTTCTCCCAAATCCCAGTTGGCATACATATGTTTGGCATTGGGTAAAACAGACAGAATCACACAGCCCGCCATGATCAGAGATGTCTTCATCCATTCTCCATAAGCTTTCTCTCTGATCTTCATTACCGTATATCCTATATAAATAAACAGGCAGAGTAATACCAGGTAATAAGTGATCTGCACATGCCCGTTTGATAATGAGAACGCAACTCCCAGCAGGAACAACACCGCTCCCCATAGCCATTTGCGCTTAAACAACAAGAACATACCTGCCAGCGTAATCGGCATATAGGCTATTACATAAGCCTTGACAATATGTCCGGCCTCAATAATAATGATATTATAAGAGGCAAAAGCAAAGGCTATAGCCCCGGCAATCGCCAACCACCAGTTTACCCCCATCACGCACATCAGCAGGTAAAAACAGACCAGTCCTGTAAAGACCATAGCGGCATGAAAATAACCGGGCATTTTTAACAAGTTATCTACTACGGAGTAAGACGGTAACTCCAGAGCCGGATTACCATATCCCGGTCCGTAAGGCATCCCGGAAAACATCGCATCAGACCAAATACTAAACTCACCTGGCTCAGCTGTCTTCGCATATTTTTCGACCTGACTACCACCCTGCCCGGCAGCTTTTATATTATCTCCTTGCCGTATAACTTTCCCTTCAAACACAGCGGGAGAGAAATAGGCCATTACTAACCCCAGAAACAGGACAAGGGCTGCTACATGCTTTCCTACATTTTTAATTAAACTATGCATATATAACTATTCTATGATTATCTTTTAAACTTTCTTTCCCAGGCATTTCGCCGTATAAAACCGTATGGCGAACCATACATGTAACAAGGAGGTCGATACAGTTCCATAATACTTACACATGATCTCGTATCTTTCTTTTAAAGAGGCTTTATGTTGAGTTGTACTAACTCCTCCCTCCAGAAAGTTAGAGAGTGTCATACGCGTATTATATATCTTATTTGCCTGCTTCATACAACGGATACACCAGTCAAAATCAGCAGAATAACGATATGTTAAATCATATAACGGAACAATAGTGCGTTTTGTTATAAACGACTGGTGACAAACTAACATCCCCATCCGGAAACTTTTCCATGACAATTTATCCGGAGCCTTCAATCTACGTCTTCCCAAAGAATTTCCATTCTCATCAATGATTGAGGTTTCACCATAAATAATATCCGGCAAAACTTTTTTCTTTTGGATTAATGACGCTACCCGCTGAACCGTATCCGATGTATATAAGGAATCACCGGCATTAATAAACCATACATAATCACCGGTTACTTTTTGGAGTCCTTTGTTCATCGCATCATAGATTCCTTTATCCGGTTCACTTACCCAGTAAGAAATACCGGAAGCATACCGCTCGATAATATCGACCGTTCCATCAGTCGAGCCTCCATCTATGATGATATATTCAATATTGGAATAAGACTGGCTCAGAATATTCAAAATAGTCTGTTCCAACCAACGGGAGGCGTTGTAAGTGATTGTTATAATTGAAAAAACAGGGTTGTGCATTCTTTATTTCAATTTTGCTTTTATAAAGTTCACAAATAGCTGAGGATTATGAATGGCCTTTTTTACTCCTCTAAGCCTGGCTTTCACTATTTCTTTCGATAGCATCCACTTTAATGTATACAGAAATCCGGAACGATGCACTTTGTTTTTATCCAAGACGTATTTGAATATGGAATATTTAGCTCTTCCCTGAAGATGTAAACAATAGAAACGGATCAGAGAAGGATCTCCTTTCAATCTCCCGTATGGAAGATTATCGACCCAATACACTTTCTTCTTTCCATTTTCATACTCAAATCCCAGATCCCATGTAATACATCCATCAAAACATACGCCATTTTCCGGAATTGCAATATCCGCCACGTTACAATCCTCATCATCCTGAAACCAGGTAAAAGCTGTCATATCACAAACACCACCTAATTGCTTATTGTCAATAAACCCCTGATACATGGTTTTCATTCTGCTTATAAGAGATTCTTTCGTATACATAGACATCATATATTCGCAAAATCTCGTAATAGATGATATATTAAACAGGGAACAGCCAGGTCCATATCTATTACAGATTGTAAAATCATAGGACTTATATTTTGATAAAACGGTATCTATATTACAATATAATAATACGTCCGAGTCCATACAGAAAAAATAGTCTAAGCCCTGAGCTTTTGCAAAATCCCAAGCATAGAACCATCGTTGAAAACAGATAAGCTCAAACTCATAAGGATTAGATGACATATGATCATAAACAGCTTCAAAAGACTTTGCCCCAGCCGAATAATCTTCCAGATTATAATGTTCTACAAAATCAAATTTACCTTTAGTAGAAGCATCACTAAGCAAACAAATCCGAGTATCCGGATTAAATAAACGGATATGCTCTAAAACTGGTTTTAAATAAAATGTATTTCCCTTATGTACTAATATAACCGGAATCTTATTATCCATAATTTTCTATTTTCATACACACTTATAATAAATATCGCATGTTGAATCAACCATCCTTTTTATTGAATACTCTTCAACCTTCATTTCCCCTCTATTTCGCAACGTATCAGCATATTCTTCATCGTTTATAACTTTGGATACAGCATCCAAGATAGAATCACTATCATACGGATCAAAATAGCAAGCAGCTTCCCCTGCCACTTCAGGAAAACAACTAGCATCACTTAAACAAACAGGACATTTGTTTTTAAAAGCTTCCAAAATAGGTATTCCAAAACCTTCATACAAAGATGGATATACAAACAACAATGCATATTTATACAATGAAGCCAATTGTCTGTCATTTACAGATAACTGGATTAATTGATTTTGTATTTTCTCTTCCGAGAATAACAGTAATTCCTCCTTACTAAACGGCATTCCGGTACAAACAATTTTCAGTTCTCTGTTTTGCGCAAGTAAAGGAGCTACGGATTTTATGAAAAAATTGAAGTTCTTATAATTCTTCCTATCGCCAACATATAGAATATAAGAATCAAAAAGGCGATCCACCGGGGTCGCAAAAGATTCATAACCATGATGAACGACTGATATCTTGTCGGGATTTATGTCGAACAAGTCTACTATATCATTTTTAGTACATTGACTAACAGCAATAACATGCTCTGCCTTATTGATCAAGTTCTTTTTATATTCAGTAGTTTTATCATAGGGAGAGAACAAATCATGAAATTTCTCATGAATCATATCATGCACCGTTAATACGAAAGGCTTCTTGATAGATTTTAAGAAATAAGTAGAATAGTATGACGGATGAAACAGATCAAACTCACCTTTCTTTATATGTTTGCAGGATACTCTATCATTAAAAAAATAATATACACGTCTCTTTATACGAAAGGAAGATATCAACGAAATCTGCTTAAGTTCCAACCCCATCATCTCTTTCAAATAATGATTCTCAGAATAGACAATAGGTAATTCATATTCCATATTCTGCGGCAGATTTTGCATTAGATTACAAAAATAGCGAGTTACACCTCCATATTTTTGCATGGAAAACATTTGATGGTCATATAATATCTTCATAATATACTTGAAGTTAAAAACGTTTTAAAAGTATTCTTTTCATTCTTAACAACATATCATCTACTATATTTACAGGATACATAACATAAGGAGTAATCTCCTTTTCAACTATCTCTTTAGAAGAGATGTCAATATACTTATTGATATATGCTATTACAAATGGAAATATATTATATACGAATAATAATCTATTTCTTGACTCTTTTATAGAGGGTAACATTTCATTATAAATAGAATCTGCATTAGCTATTATTGCTCCAATTTCATCAATTGCTTCTTTCACATCCTGAATATCAATTAGTCTAACTGAATTCTCCGGAAAATATCGTTTAATATTTTTACATCCGTAATATATAGGAACCGTGTATGCTAAAAATGGATCTGCTATTTTCTCTGTCCAATAATCATTTATACATGAATTCTCAATACAAATTGAAAATTTGTATTGTAATAAAGCATCTGCTTTATCATCAACAATATTAATTCCTCTACCATAAAAGTCTACATCATCACCAAACTCAGACTGTATTCTTTTTAGAAATCTCAACCGTTCTTTATGTCCCGGAAGAAATGTTCGTGTAGAAGTAATAAATGATATTTTCTTCCTTTTTAAAGGAACATCCATTTGTTCAATCTCTTCATAAGAAAATGATGGACTTTTTTCACGAAAATTATAACCAAAATACCATGGTAAAGCTTGTTGATCTCTATGGTTATTCAAATGCTTTAGTTTATGAGCAGATATAACATGATCAAATAAAGTTAAAAAAGATCGAGAATAAACCTTTACAATTGGAGGTTCTCCTGATATGAAAAAAAATCCTCCTTTTCTACATTTTAAATGATAGTATTGATTTATATTTTCATAAACAATCACAGAATCCCAAACAATATCTTCTTGCGAATTGAAAAAAAATTCATATCCATCTGTTTTCCAGTTAGAAGATAATTGTTTCTTAAATATTTCTACATCTGTAGATATCAAATTAATCTTCATTTCTCTACATTTTTTAGCAATAAGATTTTATCTGAAATTCTCTTTAATTTCTTATATATATCATGAAGCCAAGTATATTTTAAATATTTAGCCAAAAATCCTCCATTTATCTCATCTTGAAAAGATCTGGATTTTTTTAATATATCATCATTATATCCTTTATAAGAAATAAACCGAACGGATGAATCTGATTGACCTAAATTAGGTTTTGCCCACCAAACGTTTTTATCTCCACAATGTTCTCCAGTACCATCAAATCCCCAGTTTTGAGTTTTAGATTTAACAGGAAAGACAGAACACATATTGTGCTGGAACATATGGTAGTAAACTCGTAGGTCTCCAGCCACAATTTCTTTTCGTGAATCAGCTTGTAAAATCCCTTTTATATAAAAACCAATAGAAAGAAACTCCTTAAACTTTTTTTTGTCCTTCTTCAGTTCTGAATAACGATCATAATAATCATGATTTACAGACTCCCATCGATCTTTCCATGTCGCAAATCCCCATGGAGAATTACAGGGATAGAAAAAAACGTCTTCTTTATAATCAGAGGGTAAATCGAACGGTGCTTTAAAACCACAAATTGCAAAAATGTTTTTTTGCTCTCTATAGTAAGCCAAACCATCATTTAAATATTGCAAAAAGTCATTAGAAACAACAATATCATCTTCCAGGAAGATAAAAGAATCATTCGTAGACAATACATCATCCAAAACTAAACCTATAGATTTCTGGGCTCCTAAATTCTTTTCCCTAAAAACAGGTCGTACTTCCTTAAAACCGTTTATTGAAGAAATATAATCACGTACTTTCCGTATTTTGTCAACATGCTCCTCTTTATATGCTGCATCTGAAACTACATACAATATAGACTCGATTGCCAATTTATTGGCTTTCAAAGACTCTACACACCTCCGTAAATGTTCCAATCGATCATAAACGGATACAATGATAGGTGCATACATCATTATTTCAACTTTGCTTCTAAAAGACTCTTAATTGAATAATAACTTTTCAATTCTGCAATTTCTTCTGGTTCCAAAGATATATCAAACTCTGATTCGATTGAAATTATTAAATTAAGATGATTCATTGAATCCCATTTAGCACATGTCTGTTGTGAAATTGTTGTATCAACTTGATCTAAACCAAAAGTTTGTTTTAGCACATTTAATATACGCTCTTCCATATTTACTTAAATTGTATTTTATAGAATGTTTTAATTTTTACACCATATTCTTTTAAATCTAAAGAATACGTTTTAAGAGACTCCTTATTATCAACGATTGTAAAGCCCATTTTTTCATAGAAATTAGCGACTTGAGCATTCTTCATTGTAGGAATATAGACAGCCTCTACAAATTCAATACCTTCTGATCGTAACTTTTGTAAAACAGATTGAACAAATACCTCTTCTATTCCTTTTCCTAAAATTCGGCAACTTAGTAACAAAGTATCAATTATCCAAGACTTTCCATTCGGCTTCAAAAACATTGTTCCAGTTATACCACTGTCACCAAATTTATCTTTTACTTTAATACAATAGATCTTCCATCCATCTTTCGCAAATGCTAACAAATCAGAATCATTATAACGCTTAGTCGTCAAATTAAACTGATTTGTCTTTTGAGTCATTTGAGCAATACGAGATAAATTATATTCATTAAGAGATTGAACCTCTACCTCTATATTCAGACTCCCCAGATATTCATCCAAATTCGTAAATTTACATAATTCTTTTTGTCTATTTGCATTCGCTTTGTACTGAGCAGCTTTTTGCTTATCCTCATCTGTTAATGTATAAATCCGGAAGTAATCATTTAATAATAATTTAAAAAAGCTTGGCAGATCATATGGTTTATCTGGAAAATCAGGAACAGCAACCATCGGTAATAACTGTCTTACTAATTCTCTTTCCGCAGGATTATCATCTATGAAAACAAAACTATCTAATCCTATATTTAACTCTGTAGCTATATCCTGAATATTATCTGCTTTATTCTTCCAGTTGATCCTATAAGTCGTTATATAATCATTTTTCAAGACTATATATGGATTCTTATTCCAAACATCCAATACATCCTGCTCATTATTTTTACTGCAGACAGTGAGAATGATACCTTTTCGAGTCAATTCTGCTAATGCTTCCTGGAAATATAAAAAAGCATTACCCGGATAATCCCCCCCAATCTTTATTCCACTTATACCATCTTCTCCCAAGATACCTCCCCAAAGCGTATTATCTAAATCCAAAACCAAACATTTTTTACGCTTCAATTGGATTTCATTAATTTTCTGAGTAAACCATTTTCGAAAAGATACAGCCAGTTTAGGATTTAATCCAATCTGAGAAATAAAATAATATTTCCAATCAACAACTTCTTCTAAAGAATAATTTCGTATAAATTCCGAAAAATCTATAAATTTCACATTTTGATGTTCTTTTGAAAAAGAATATATATTGGAATTGAATCTTTCTATTTCTTGAGTTAGTTCATAGTTTTCACTACTATATTTAAGAGGAAATAAATTCTCTAACGTAAAAACAATCAATTGTCTGTTCTCTGGTAATTGTTGATAGACAAGTCTTAATTTATCAAAATACTCAGATATTTCACCTACTAAAGAAGCTATATCCGATTTAAACGGAACTTGATAAAACCAAATATAGGAAGTAGCATCAGTCGGAATAAATGATATATCACCATAACCACTATATTCAAATTCGGATGCTCCGAAGAAGATTTCAATTGTATTATTTCGAAAAACAAAATATTCCATAGATAAAACTTATTCCTCCAGTAATTCTATTAATCCAACTTCTCTATTAAACAAAAAACAAACTTTCTTATTATTTATAGCACAAGCTTCTACAGGTTTTCCCAGCAGAATGAAATGTTTCTTTTTTAACAGAACTATCGCCTCTTCAATATTTCGAACTAAATAGCAAGAATGATAAGGAGTCACCCCAACTTTTTCCAAAGTTTTGACTACCGGAGACTTATCATCCACAGGAGCTAAAAGTTCCAACATAGGCATCCCTTCCTTTGACAAAAAACAAATCCGGATATTTTGGATCGGATCAACAATCGTTTCTGATTTTTTATATCCAGCTTCTACATAATACCTAGCCGTTGCATCAATGTCAAAAACAGCAATTCCTATGTGATGAAATTTAAAATCTGGTAACATGTCAATATGTTATAATTGGTGATATATGGCAATCTCTATAATGAATAAGTGCTGTAGCCCACGATAAACCAGCTCCAAATCCGCACATTATTACTTGTTTTTCTCCTTTCAATTTTTGCTCTAACTCTGAAACAATAGTCAGAGGAATAGAAGCAGAACTGGTATTACCGTACTTGGCAATACAATAGGGAACTTTCTTTTCATCAAACTTTAACCTTTTGATAAAGAAATCTGTCATAAATTTATTTGACTGATGAAAAACAAGATAGTCTATATCATTCAACTCTATTTGAGTTATTTTGGCAACTTCTTTAATGCTCTTAGGTACTACGCTTATAGCAAAGTTAAAAACATCCATACCGTCCATATAAATTTCCATCTCAGTACGAATATTATTATTCTCTCTTTCCTTTTCCTCTAACGAGTCAATCATGACAGGATTACGCATACCGGCTGGAATTTTAACAGAATCTTCTCCAGAACCATCTGTATTCAAAACAAATGTGGAATCCTTATATTCCCCTTTCTCTATCAGAGTAGCAGTTCCTGCATCCCCATAAAGAGGTGCGTTCACTTTATCCTTGGGATTCACTATCTTAGAGAAAGTTTCTCCATCCAATAATAAAACCCTATTAATGCCCTCCAAAGAGGCATATGCAAATGCTGTTGAAAGCGCATATACATACCCAGAACATCCCAAAGACAAGTCTAAACAGGCACAGGACTTAGGTAAATTTAATCGATGTTGGAGAATACAAGATGTAGCAGGTATTCTATAGTCTGCTGTTTGGCTGGTAAATAACAACATATCAATTGATGCAATATCTATATTGTTATCTTCAATCAGCCGTTTTGCTGCCTTATAACATAAATCAGATGCACAAACATCTGATTCACAAATACGCCTCTCATGAATACCCACCGAATTGATCACTTTATCAACCTCTTCTTGTTCCATAATAGCATTCAAATTCCTATTATAAGCAATCTTTGAAGGGACACATGCACTCATTGCCTTTATTCCAACGTTATGATATGTTATTGTTGCCATGACTATTTTAATGAAAAACCACCATCTAAAACCATTATATTCCCTGTTAACCAACGACTTCCTTCCGACAAATGATATATGACAGCATTAGCGACATCCTCTGGCGATCCTAACCCTAAAGGATATAATTTTTCCTGTTCTAAAAACTGTTCTTCTGAAATATTTGTATTTCCTATCATTTGGGTCCTGACTATTCCAGGGCATATTGCATTAACTCTAATTCTCATTCCAGATAACTCTACAGCAAGAACTTTTACCGTTGAATTGATAGCTCCTTTAGACGCAGCATATAAAGTCGTTCCAGGTGTACCTAATAATGAAGAAATAGAAGATATAAAAACTAAAGAAGCACCTTTATTAATCAATTTCTTTTTGAGAAGTTTCTGAATCAGTATTATCTGTGAAAAATAATTGATTTGAAACATGGAATTAATTTTCTCCTGATTAATAAATTTCACAGGAACAAACTCATTTACTCCAGCACAAAAAACTACACCATCTAAATGCCCTATAGAATCTACAATAGACTTTAATTCCTCTTCTTTCGTTAGATCACAACAGAAATAATTATGATCCCCGTTTTCCAAAGTAACTAATGTTTCATTCAGACGTTCTTCGTTTCTGGCAACTAAGACAACTTGTCCTTTCTCGCGAGCTACATATTGAGCGACAACTCGACCAATACCGGAAGAAGCTCCTGTTATTAATATACGTTTCCCTTCTAACTGGCTCATCCCAACTTAGATACAACTATATTATACAAATCTTCCACAGTAATAGCATTACGTATATCGTCTCCTTTTATACTAACTTCGTATTCTTCATCAACCATTGCGATAATAGATAAAGCAGTTAAAGAAGACCATTCTTCCAACTCTTTAAATGCAGTCTCCGCTTTTATTTCGTCAATATCAGTATCATCGAACTGAGCTGCAAAATTTTCAAGAAAAAGATTCAAATCCATATATATATTCTAATTTATTATATTTTTACGGCTGGCAAACCAAACACTGTCATTTCTTCTTTCACATTTCTAATAACAACACTACCAGCCCCAACTGTTGCTTTATCGTTAATTTTCTTATGCGGCAAAACAATTCCACCCGTGTGAATGGTCACCATTTCACCTAATTCGGCATATCCACCTAAAAAAGCATAAGTATTCAAATGACAATAATCACCCACTCTAACATCATGTCCCAAATCAGAGAAAGGTTGTATAGTCACAAAATCACCTATAGTGATATCACATGAAATTAAGGCATTACGACAAATAATACATCCTGTTCCTACTTTGACATTTTTTGAAATATAAGCATTAGGATGAATTAAAGTCATAAATTTTCCATTTTTATCCAACACCATTTGTACATACTTTTTCTTATAGAAAACATCTCCTAAAGCACACACAAAAATATCATTTTCCTGGATATTATAATCCTCAACAGCTCCCAATATAGAAGGATAACCTTCATATCCATCTAAAGCATCACTTTTATCATCCAGGAATCCTGTGACAATAAAGTCTCTACCATATCCATCACATTCAATCGCTAAATTGTATATTTCACGACCAAATCCACGTGCTCCGATGATTATTAAATGCTTCATTGTATAATAGACTTTATTACTCGCTCAATATCATTTTCATTCAAGCCATGATGCATCGGTAGACAAATTACCTCTTCAGCCATTTTATAAGCTTCTGGCAAATTCATTTTGGAAGCCGACTCCAAACCACGGTATGTAGAAAAAGTACTTATTAAAGGATAAAAGTAGCGACGCCCAAAGACACCTACAGACTTCATTTTCTCGTATAAGTCATCTCTACTCATACCATATTTCTTTTCATCCACAAAGATAGGAAAATAAGAGTAATTATGTTTAACATTCGGTTTATCATCAAAACAACGTATCCCTTCAACATCATTCAAGGCTTCCCGATATTGTTTTGCCACCCGACAACGTTTTTCTATAGCTTGATCCACATGTTTAAGGCTCAATAAACCATATGCAGCACGCACTTCATCCATTTTTCCATTAATACCAGGAGCAACAACAGTTGTTTCATTCGCAAATCCAAAATTTTTAATATAGTCAATCCGTTGTTTTGTTTGCTCATCATGACAAATCAAAGCTCCTCCCTCTATTGTACTATAAACCTTCGTAGCATGAAAACTCAATGTAGCCATATCTCCAGCATTAATAATAGATTGTCCATTTTCCTGAACCCCGAAAGCGTGAGCTGCATCATAAATTATTTTCAATCCATAAGTATCCGCAATTTCCTGAATACGCCTGATTTTACAAGGTTGCCCATAAACATGAACAGGCATAATTGCTGTTGTCTTAGGTGTTATTGCTGCTTCTATTTTCTCAGGATCTATATTACCCGTCTCAGGATCTATATCAACAAATACTGGTTTAATGCCATTCCACCACAAAGCATGGGTAGTAGCAACAAAACTATATGGAGTGGTAATGACTTCTCCTGTAATTCTCATTGCTTGCAATGCACAGATCAAAGGTAATGTTCCATTAGTAAATAAACTAATATATGGTACCCCTAAGTATTCACAAAGAGCCTTCTCCAATTTCTGATGATATAACCCATTATTGGTAAGCCATTGCCTATCCCAAATATCTTTTAATGATACGATAAACTCATCCAATGAAGGAAGCAATGGAGAGGTTACTTTTATTTCTTCCATATATCTTATTTTTTTGCTAAATACTCAAATATATTTTCATAGTTCTTTTTTAAGAACTTCTCATCAAATGCCTCTTTGGCATATTCGATACCCAAAGTATTCGGATATAAATGCAAAGACAATTCTTTTAAAGGTATATTTCCTATCTCATCACAATCATAAACATTCACACCATCATCTTTAAATCCTTTGAATAAAATACCTTTAGAAGATAGATAAACTTTTTTACCCCAAAGTAGTAACAACATTATATTTCCTAATGCTGATTGATGTTTATAGTCAAAAATAGCGATATCTATAGTCTTTATTAGTTTAACATAATCCAAAAAGCCTAAATTCTCTCGTAAAATCAGCACCTTATCACCATAAAGAGTTCTTGCATAAGTTTCAATCGTCTCAGCATATGAGATATCACCATAAGAAAGTGGTAATACTATTTTTATATCTTCATTTTTATATACTAACAATTTATCCAGATATTCCCTATGCTTTAAAAAATCAAAGGCACAATGACCTATCATTATATTTATACTATCATCCATCCGTTTTTCCTCTAATTGAACAAGTTCAGGATAGTAATACCCAGAAGTATAGTAAGATCTAAATATTTTCATATCAGATCCGAACCTTCTTCTAACTTCATCTTGATCTGCGCGGCAACAGACTATGATCGATTTCATTTTTTTTACTTTAGAGAAGTACAAACAGCTCCAAATCAGCTCATACACAAATGAATACATTAAATTCAGTGTAAACTTCAAACAATACACTAACCGCTTTTTCAAAGAAGAAATATCACGCTTGACTCTATGAGTTCTATATAAATCATGTCCCCAAACCCACCAAGTTATTTTTCTTAACAAACTTTTCTTCATAAATAAAAAAGTCCAAATAGGATATGGAAGACTATGCAGAATTATCGAATCACCTAAAGGCAAATATTTATATAAAACCTCTGCTCGACTTTTATCTTCGTAAATAACATTGTCTAAATCAACTAATTTATCTATAATATTCTTTGACAAGAGTACAAACAAATGTTCACGTGCAGACAAATATTTATCAATGAACAATATGAAATTTATACAAAACGAAGATGCCCCCATAGGCATTATATGAATATATTTATATCTTCCATTTTGTTTCATCTTTTTCTTAATACAAAATTCAACGACTCTTTTAATATCTTTGAATCAGCACCCCAAAGAATAGCAAAGTATACAACGCCAGTGATTAATATCTTTGAGAATAACAACAAATAAATATTTGATATATAAAGACACAATACCCACGCTACAAAGAAAGAAAACAATACAGACAGTAGATAAGGGGAAATATCTTTAAGTACTAAAACAAATTTCAAATTCAATATTTTAGAAACGCGGGTATGCCACCATATAATACTAATTAAAAAAACAAAGATATAAGCGCACACCATCGTATAAATGCCTAAAGGGAAACATAGAGCCACCACAGATAACTGAACAATGGCAGTTCCCACTACACCTTTTAAATAAATATCAGATTTTCCATGTGCTATCAAGAGATTAGTATATAAAAACCATATATAGCCAAAAGCTCCCCACAAGCAAAACAATTGCAGAAAAGGCACACTAGCTAACCATTTCTCTCCAACTGTAATAATAATGAATTCTTTAGCTATAAATGCTAATCCTAATAATAAAGGGAAAGAGACAAAAGCGCCAAAACGAAGCATTTTTCGTAAAATCATAGTTTCCCTTTCCGTATCATCTGTTACCTGGGCAAATACAGGCTGAGCCACACTTAGAACCATTCCTGTAACCAGACCATACCCCATAGTCATCCATTTATTCCCTTGAGAATAGTATCCTACCTGATTTGCATTATAAAAACGCCCCAACAATATAGAAAATACATTTACATTAATCTGCTGAAATATATTTGTTAGAAACATTTTACTACTAAACCCCAATATACCTTTTAATGGAGCAAAGTTAAATTCAAATGTTGGTTTCCAAGGTGCAAATATGAATCTCAGAACTGCCCCACTAATTGCATATGTAAGACTTTGCAGAGCTAAAGCCCAATAGGCATATCCTTTTATTGCCAATACAACTCCTACAGTTCCAGATAGAGCCATTGCTGAAATATCAATTTGAGCCTGTTGCTTCACCATCAACTGTTTAAATAGGACTGTATAGGATACAGAAGCACATCCAGAAAAGAAAAAGCCCAAGAACAGAACTCTCGAAAGCCAAATCAATTCAGGATGATGGTAAAACTCCGCAATCATTGGAGCTAAAAGAAAAAGAACTAGATAACAAATCAAACCAACAATAACTGTGAACCAAAATACGGCATTATAATCACTATGCAATATTTTCTTTTTATTCGTTAATGCAACAGTAAACCCACTATTAATAATCGTTCCTGCAATCCCGGAAAAGACAGCGAGCATACCTACCAATCCATAATCTTCTGCATCCAAAATACGAGCTAAAACAATACCAAAGCACATGCCTAGCAACTGCTGCACACCATTACTCAATCCTCCCCAAAAGAGTCCTTTTGCCGTCTTTTCTTTCAGCGTTTGCTCTGCCATTTATTCTTTCTTATCATTTCCTTTATCCAACCTCAACCCCGTTTTCGCATTAAGCGGAGAAATAACCGAATGTCCCAAATCACTTTCCAATTGTTTTCGGGCAGCTTCGGCAGCTTTTCCTCCTTGTTGGGCTACTTGTACATGCTCTTCAAAATATTGTGGATCCTTTTCTTTGGATAATTCCGTAGTTGCAGCTTCTGCCAGCATATTGAGGGCGAGTTCGGTATTCGTCATGTTATCACGAAGACTCTCTTTTTTCAACCCTTTAAAACGTTTATACTCTTTTGATGTTTTACCAGACCATGTTTGATAAATAATATCCGTGAGAGTGGCGAACTGTACACCCTCTTGTAAGCCGTGACTTCTCCATTCATCGGTCAGATCTTTACGAATCTCGATGCTTTTGAGCCGTTGGTTGATCCAATGGTCCGAATAACCCAAGTTTTTATACTCCATCATCGCCCGATCGATTGTCCGTTCCGGATCCTGCATTTCGTCTAATCGCTCTTTAGCGACTTGAGCCATCCAAAGCTTGAACGGTTCAGCTTTCGGAGATGGGATAGATTGGATCAAACGGAACAACTGCTCAGTTGTGGCAACATCGGTTTTATAATATTTACCGTCTGCTGATGGTAATTTCAGTTGTACGATTTGAGCGTACAACTGACTTCCTTCTACAGATAACTTCCGTTTCAAATCACTCCAATATCTACGTGGGTTCTCACTATCCGTCAGTACACTCACCACATCTACTATAGAGAAATACCATTCTTCCGTTTCGTCGTCCCAAAGGGTACGCACTTTCTTTTCTTCAAAAATTTTAATTGCTTCTTTCTTCGTCATTGTTTTGGTCTTTATTTATTATTAACCTTTTCAAGCTCACTCTGATTTCCTTTTTACTGTATGTCGATTCTCTCAAAAGCTTCAACGAATATACTTGAAAAAGCAGAACTGGTCAAAAGTTTTAACCAGTTCAAATAGATTATTCTACCTCCCTATGCAATGATAAACAAACCCATTCTCTTCCATCTCCTTGATGTCATAAATATTACGACCGTCAAGTACCAGCGGGGTAGCCATCAGTTTCTTAATGGCAGACCAGGAAGGCATACGAAATTCTTTCCATTCCGTCACAAGCATCAAGGCATCAGCATCTACAACAGCATCATAAATGTCTTTTGCATAATGAACCGCATCACCAATACGACGTTTGGCTTCTTCCACAGCCACCGGGTCATACGCATACACCTCACAACCGGCAGCCAATAACTTATCTATCAAGACCAAAGAGGGAGCTTCGCGCATATCATCTGTTTCAGGTTTAAAAGCCAATCCCCAGATAGCAACACGTTTTCCTTTCAAGTCGCCCTTGAAATGTTTTTCAAGCTTATGGAACAAAAGAGATTTCTGTTCATTATTCACTTCCTCTACAGCCTGCAGGATACGCATCGGGTATTTATTCTGTCTAGCCGTATTAATCAAGGCTTTCACATCCTTTGGAAAACAAGAACCACCATATCCGATACCTGCATACAGGAAACGGTTACCGATACGACTATCCGATCCGATCCCCTTGCGCACCATATTCACATCAGCACCAACAATCTCACACAAATTCGCGATATCATTCATAAAGCTGATGCGGGTAGCCAGCATGGCATTCGCAGCATACTTGGTCATCTCCGCAGAGGGCACATCCATAAAAATAACACGGAAATTGTTCAAAAGGAAAGGACGGTACAAACGAGTCATCAGCTCTTCTGCACGCTCCGACTCAATACCTACGACTACACGGTCCGGACTCATAAAATCACTGATCGCAGCACCTTCTTTCAGGAATTCCGGATTGGAAGCAACATCAAATTCAATTTGTACCCCACGCTTATCCAACTCTTCCTGGATAGCCTGGCGTACTTTTTTAGCAGTACCGACAGGCACTGTACTTTTCGTTACTACCAAAATGTGCTTTTTGATATTGCGACCGACAGTACGTGCCACTTCAAGCACATACTTCAAGTCTGCACTGCCATCTTCGTCGGGAGGTGTACCTACGGCACTGAACAAGACTTCTACCTCATCCAGGCACTCTGCCAAATCAGTTGTAAAATGTAATCTTCCGGCCTGCTGGTTACGGTGAACCATATCTTCCAGGCCCGGTTCATATATAGGGATTATACCTTGTTTAAGGTTTTCAATTTTTTCAGTATTTACATCGACGCAAAAGACTTCGGTTCCCATTTCTGCAAAACAGGTTCCGGTAACCAGGCCCACATAGCCTGTTCCTACTATCGCTATTTTCATAATTTATAATCAAAATGCAAATTAAAGGCTCTTGAAATATTTAATAGTCTCTACCAATCCCTCTTCCAGGCGGATTGTCGGTTCCCAGCCATTCAGTTTTTCTTTGGCTAAAGAAATATCCGGTTTGCGTTGTTTCGGATCATCGGAAGGAAGAGGCTTAAATACAATCTTTGATTTCGAGTTCGTCATTTTCAATATGATCTCCGCCAATTCAATCATTGTAAATTCACCGGGATTTCCTAAATTGACAGGTCCCGTAAAATTCTCCGTTGCCATCATACGCACCATACCTTCGACCAAATCGTCTACATACTGGAAACTACGAGTCTGCATTCCATCGCCATAAATAGTGATATCTTCCCCTTTCAATGCCTGCATGATAAAGTTCGATACCACCCTGCCATCGTCCGGACGCATACGTGGTCCATATGTATTAAAGATACGGATAATCTTGACATCTAGCTTGTTCTGACGATGATAGTCCATGAACAAAGTCTCTGCGCAACGTTTCCCTTCGTCATAACAACTCCGCAAACCTATAGGATTCACATTACCCCAATAACTTTCTTCCTGAGGGTGAACAGCCGGATCGCCATACACTTCACTGGTAGAAGCCTGAAGGATACTCGCTTTCGTACGTTTAGCCAACCCAAGCATATTGATCGCACCGATAACAGATGTTTTGATAGTACTCACCGGATCGAACTGATAGTGTATCGGAGACGCCGGGCATGCCAGATTATAGATTTCGTCTACCTCTACATAATACGGGAATGTCACATCGTGGCGAACCAACTCAAAGTAAGGATTGTTCAATAAATGAACAATATTCTGTTTACAACCTGTAAAATAGTTGTCCATACAAATCACATTGTTCCCGTCTTTCAGTAGGCGTTCGCAAAGATGAGAGCCGATAAACCCGGCTCCACCGGTAACCAAAATCTGTTTCATGCTATTTATTCAATTTGTGTTTTCCTATACACTTCAGCTGTTTTCACAAAAACGAGAACGCAACAATGTTGGTCAGTCCCATGTCGAGAATGACTAAACTTGCACAAAGATAGGAATTTGCAGGGATACAACCTCTATAAAAATGGTTATTTGTACGAAAGGGAGACTATGCAAATCAGCCCTTATCCATCCCTCTATGAAACATCATTGTTCTTTCTGAGCATAGATACGTTGAATAATATCTACCACCTTCATACCTTCCAGAACATTCGTCGTAATACATTCGGTACCTGTTCCGGAAAGCACACGCACAACATTACGAATGACAAAATTATGATTCTGGGCAGATCCTTTATAAGGACCATAATCATTCCCGGGATTCGTCGGAGCCAGTTCCGGCATCTCATAATCTTTCACATGGCAATACTCCACTTCATTCATATATTGTCCGCCGATCTTGACGCTGCCATTCTCGGCAACGATCAGCATACTGCTTTCCATATTCCTGTTCCAAACAGCAGTCGAATAACTCAGGCTCCCCATTCCACCGTTCACAAAGTTAAAATTCACAAAGCCGGAATCCTCGAAAGCCGTCAGCTTCTCATGATTGAAATCGGCAAAACGGGCCTGTATATTGCAAATATCGCCAAACAGCCAATACATAATGTCGATAAAATGGGAGAACTGTGTGAAAAGTGTTCCACCGTCCAGTGCTGCATCACCATGCCAACCGCCCGGCTTATAATAACGCTCGTCACGATTCCAATAACAGTTCAACTGAACCATATAGATCTTTCCCAATTTACCGGAATCGATCATATCCTTGATCCATACCGATGGAGGAGAATATCTGTTTTGCATCACACAGAATACCTGTTTACGATACTTCAGGGAGGCATATACCACCTTTTCCGCATCAGCCAGCGTCAATGCCATCGGCTTTTCAATCACCACATTACATCCGGCTTCTATCGCCTGCACCGCCATAGCCGCATGCAGTCCGTTCGGCGTACAGATATTAACGACATCTATATGAATACCACTCTGCAACAGCTCCTGCAAACCGGCAAAAAAAGGAACAGCATACCCCTCTATTCCCAACTCCTCGCGAAGACGAATATCACACAAGGCAACCAGTTCGGCATCCGAATCACGGGTAACCATCTCTGCATGACGTTTCCCGATATGACCACAGCCGACAACGGCAAATTTTATTTTATTCTCTTTCATATTTAGTCAAATATGAGTTATTTCCTTTAACAATGTATCTATTATATATTCTTGTTCTTCTTCCGTCATTTCCGTATGGATGGGCAACGATAAAACAGATGTACTCAAACGGGCTGCTTCATCCATAGCTCCAGGTGTACGTGCCATCCATTTATAAGCCTCCTGCGCCTGTAAAGGCAATGGATAATACACCATGGTCGGAATCCCTTTTTCTTTCAGTGACGCTTGCAAAGACTCCCTGTATTTTGCCGTATCCGCAACATCACCTGCCGGTTTTAACCGGACCGTATACTGGTGATATACATGCGTAGAAAAAGTACTTTTCCGCGGAAGAAGCAACTGCTCGCACGAAGCCAAAGCTTCGTCATATCTGGCAGCAACAGCCTGGCGGGAGGCTGTAAACTCATCTATGTGTTTCAGTTTCACATCCAAAACAGCCGCCTGTAACGTATCCAGTCGTGAGTTACAGCCAATCAGCTGATGATGATACTTACGTTCCTGACCATGATTGGCAATCATCCGGATACGCTTTGCCAGGTTCTCATCCGAAGTCGTCAAAGCCCCCCCGTCCCCATAACATGCCAACGGCTTGGACGGGAAAAATGAAGTCGTCCCGATAATCCCCATCGTTCCGGTTTTCTTCACACGCCCATCCGGAAAAGTATATTCCGCCCCTATCGACTGGGCATTATCCTCCACCACATACAGATGATACATCGCGGCAATCTTCAGAATCGGGTCCATATCACAGGACTGCCCGAACAGATGAACGGCAATGATCGCCTTTGTATTCCGGGAGATCGATTCTTCTATCTTACGGGGATCGATATTATAAGTGTGCGGATCCACATCCACCAGGACAGGTGTCAGCCCCAGCAAAGCAATGACCTCGGCTGCCGCCACATACGTAAATGCAGGAACGATCACCTCATCCCCCGGCTGCAACCCCAATGCCATCAAAGCAATCTGAAGCGCATCCGTCCCGTTTCCACAAGGGATGACATGAGGAATATCCAGATATTCAGCCAGATGATCACTAAAAGCTTTCACCTGCGGTCCATTGATAAAAGCGCTACTTTCAATCACTGCCTGCATCGCCGCATCTATCTCCTCTTTCAGGCGATGATACTGTCCTTGCAGATCGACCATTTGTATATGTTTTTCAAACATCTTTACCGTCTGTGTCCGTTTTGTTTTTCTTTGCTTTTAATAACGTAGCAACAGCTATATTATTATAAAAAAGGTGTGCCATTCATGCGTAAACAAGATGACACACCCTGACACCTTCATTTGAAGGTTTATTTTTCTTATTTCACTTCGCTACCCGGCTTCACTTCCTTCTCCGGAGTGATAACCGCCAGCTTGCCGTCGAAGTTTTCGGCAGACAGGATCATTCCTTCCGACACAATACCTTTCAGTTTGCGCGGAGCCAGGTTAGCGATAAAGCAAACTTGTTTACCCACCAGGTCTTCCGGAGCATAATGCTGGGCGATACCCGAAACGATCGTACGTTTCTCCAGACCGTCATCGATGCGGAACTGCAACAGCTTGTCGGCTTTCGGTACTTTCGTACATTCCAGGATAGTACCTACACGGATATCCAGTTTCGTGAAATCGTCGAACTCGATGTTCTCACGTACCGGTTTCGCTTTATAGCTGGCCTCTTCGTTTGCTTTCTTTGTATCCAGCAACTTCTGAACCTGCGCTTCGATCACGCTGTCTTCGATCTTTTCAAACAACAATTCCGATTTACCCAGCTGATGACCGGCTTCCAATAAATCGGTAGCCCCCAGACGATCCCAGCCTAACGGTTCCACATTCAGCATCTTGTTGAGTTTTTCCATACTGAACGGCAGGAACGGTTCGAAAGCAATGGCCAGGTTAGCCGTGATCTGCAAAGCGATATTCATGATCGTAGCCACACGTGCCATATCCGTCTTCGCCAGCTTCCAGGGTTCTGTATCCGCCAGGTATTTGTTTCCGATACGTGCCAGATTCATCACTTCCTTCTGAGCATCACGGAAATGATATGTATCCAGCAAACGTTCTACATTTACTTTTACATCTTCAAAATCCTTCAATGTCTGACAGTCATAATCGGTCAACTCACCGGCTGCAGGCACTTTTCCTTCAAAATACTTCTCAGTCAGTACCAGTGCCCGATTCACGAAGTTACCCAGGATAGCCACCAGCTCATTATTATTACGAGCCTGGAAATCTTTCCAGGTAAAATCGTTATCTTTTGTTTCAGGAGCATTAGCTGTCAAGACATAACGCAACACATCCTGTTTACCTGGCATATCCAGCAGATATTCGTTCAGCCAAACAGCCCAGTTACGTGAAGTTGAGATCTTATCACCTTCCAAGTTCAGAAACTCATTGGCAGGTACGTTCTCCGGCAGGTTGAAAGAACCTTCCGCCTTCAGCATAGAGGGGAATACGATGCAGTGGAACACGATGTTGTCCTTACCGATGAAATGTACCATCTTGGTTTCAGGATCTTTCCACCAGGTCTCCCAGCTATCCGGCAGCAATTCTTTGGTATTGGAGATATAACCGATCGGGGCATCGAACCACACATAAAGTACTTTGCCTTCAGCACCTTCCACCGGCACAGGGATACCCCAGTCCAGGTCGCGGCTTACGGCGCGTGGCTGCAATCCCATATCCAACCAGCTCTTGCACTGTCCGTATACGTTCGGCTTCCACTCCTTATGATCTTCGAGGATCCATTTGCGCAGGAACGGTTCATGTTTATCCAACGGCAGGTACCAGTGTTTGGTTTCCTTCATCACCGGCTCGCTGCCACTGATGGCAGACTTCGGATTGATCAGGTCTGTCGGGCTTAACGAAGTACCGCAGGCTTCGCACTGGTCGCCATAGGCCTTTTCATTTCCGCAATGCGGGCATGTACCGGTTATATAGCGGTCGGCAAGGAATTGTTTGGCTTCCTCGTCGTAATATTGTTCGCTGGTCTTCTCGATGAATTCACCTTTTTCGTAGAGTGTCCGGAAGAAATCCGAAGCCACCTGACGATGGGTAGACGAAGTAGTACGGGAATAAATATCGAACGTGATACCGAACTCCTCGAAAGACTTCTTGATGATACCATGAAAACGGTCCACCACATCCTGCGGTGTAACTCCTTCTTTCTTAGCCCGAAGCGTAATAGGCACACCGTGCTCATCCGATCCCCCGATCATCAAAACCTCTTCCCCCTTCAGACGAAGGTAGCGGGCATAAATATCGGCCGGCACATACACCCCGGCCAGATGTCCGATATGTACCGGCCCGTTCGCATACGGCAACGCCGTAGTAATCAGCGTTCTCTTAAACTGTTTTTCCATACCTTGTGTTCTCTTTTTGAGGGGCAAAGGTACGGAAATATTTGCGAAATATGATTAGGTAAAATCAATTATACTTATAAGTCAGTCCTCATCTGACGGATAGTCATTAACAAAGGAGCTAAATCTTGCTTTATTACATTAAATATTTCTTCTTCGTCTATCCGATGGTATTCATGTGCAATAATATCCCGTAATCCCATAATTCCAGTCCAAGGAACAGCCGGGTAACGTTTCAAATAAGAATGTTCTGTTTTATTATCAATAGTCTTGACGCTTTCTCCTATAAAAATCAACTGCATACAGATACCACTTAAAATAAACATGCCGTCGGGAGTCAACAAAAAATCTTCCGGAGTGGATATTTGCTCCGACTTCGTTTGAATTAACAAAATAGAGTCTTCTATTCGATTAAGCAAAGACTGAATTCTTTCTTTATCAAACATATATCAAATCTTTTGATATACTCTTTCCAAAAGTAGAGCCAGATAATTGTTCTCTCAAACGGACCAGATCAACTCTACATCCAAATAATAATTCTAATTCCTGTTTCATGCGACTTCTTAGCAGAAGATTTGCCTCACCTTCATAAGCTACATCGACATCGCTATTTTCAGTTTGTTCACCTCGAACAATAGAGCCAAACAGAGCCATCCGGACAACACCATAATATCTGGCATTATTCAAAAAGTAGCTACGTAACAATTCTATATATTCTTTTTTTGTCTTCATAAACAAACACTTACTATCTCACAAAGGAAAGAAATTCCGTTCTCATTTGCAAGAATATTCTTAATAAATCGTATTTCAAATACTTACTAACAAATTCCTATTATCGAACTACAACCTTTCGAACTATCATATCTCCCACCTTAACCAGATAAACTCCGGAGGGTAATGACATTGTATATTCTCCTGCCGGTATTGTTTGGTTACGGAACAAAGAGCCTTTGTAATCCCAGATGTATAGCGCTGACTTTTCAGCGACTGCGACAGATAATACCCGTCCGGTTACTGAAACCGAAACCTTATCGTCTTTGCGGATGGATTCATTATCGACAGTCGATTCTGTTCCAACGAAACAGGCTTTTACTTCCGTATCGGAGGTGACCGTATACGGATAAGGATTCAGGGTGTTGCCATCCCACCATTTGACAAACAACATGCCGGAAGCCGCCTCTGCCTTCAACTGAACTTTATCCCCATGAATAACCTTTCCTGCCGGAACAGCAGATACCGTACCACCGTTAGTCTGGCTCACTGCAACCTCGTAGCTATTTAGTTTCAGTCCCGATACTTTCACCGTTATACCGTCTTTATCCACCGGCAAATTATATACATAGGTCTTCGTCTCAGATGCTGCGCGTAAAGAAGTTTCAGGAATCAGCACCTTGTCATCGGCTGTCAAAACGACTTCGCTCTGGCTATAAGCAGGAAGCAAAACAACTTTCAATTGCACAACATCACCACTCTTCACTGCATCCATATTCGAATTGGCTCCCGTAATACCAGCTCCCGGTGATTGATTCAGGATCACCTTTGCATACGCAGCATCTTCCTTATCTGTAAACAGAGGTATGAGCTGGGCTGCATCCACTGCCGTTGCCATTCGGGGATTATCCGTCTTTCCGTCCGTCCATTTACTAAAGATTTTGCCTTCGGGCGCTTTCGCCTGAAGCAAAAGCATCGTTTCTTCAAATAGCCCTTGACCGGCTACGTCGGACATCGTTTCAACAACTTTCGCCGTCACATGATCCGGCAATGTCAGCTTTATGGAATCCCGGACAATACCATCGACCGAAATGCTGATGTTCTTATTTATATGGTAGATCGCATATCCTCCTTTATTCTTCGTCAACTCTTCACCATTGGCACGAACAACCAGATTTCCTTCACGGTATCCTTTAGCGAGAACCAGGTAAAACTTAAACGTTCCGTCTTTCTTCACTTCGGTAGAATAACCGGAGAACGGTTTCACGGTCACTCCTTCCATCTGCGGCAAAGTCATCATATACGACTTATAATCAGAGATGAAACGGGCAGAAATAGTCGTATCCCTGCTAACCGTCAGGTTCAGCGGGTTGCTTTGGCTGCCGGTATTCCATTGCAGGAACTTAAAGTCCTCATCAGCAACTGCCGTAATCGATACCGATGATCCGTATCCAACTTCCGAGGCCGTTTCGTCCGCACCATCGGTAAACTTGATCTGTCCGTTCTCTGTCTGCTGCAATGTAACCGTACAGGTTTTAGCTTTCAGACCGGAGACAGTCACTGTAATATCGGACGAGCAGTTCGTTAACGTATAAAGCCCGGAAGCATTCCCCGTAATCGTCGAATCATTCGCCGAGACAACCATTGAGTCGAGATTCGTATAATAGTCTTTATCCACCGTCAGCTTAAACTCAAAAGAACCTCCGGTCGTGGTAGCCGTCACCACATCGCCACCGGTGGGATTAGTCGCTTTCACACCTAAAGGGAGATCGAAGGTCAGGGTAATTCTACTATTATCAAAAATAAACAAACGTGTGGTTACTCCATCTTTATAGTCCGTTTTCCGTGCTATCGCCTTAAAGACCAGTGTGTCTTTCGAACTGGATACCATAAACTCCCCTGTATATGCCTTATCGGGAGCACCATCCACACTATAATATAAAGATGTAGATTCATCCGTTTTCTGTAACTGAACTTTCACCGTCTCCCCTTTTGCTATTTTATCCGTATTTACCGGATTTGTAACAATTTCCGGAGCAGAAGCAGCCACACGATTATCTGCAAATACAGCCGAAATAGCTAGTCCTCCGGAAGCCGGCATCTCCACTGTTACCGGATTACCAGTAACATCCTTACCATTAACAACCCATTTACTCAATGTATAAGGAGCAGTTGGGGTAGCAGTCAATGTCAGTTTAGTCCCCTGTCCCACATAGTCACCAGACTTCACTTCCGTATCACCATTTTTCACAGTAAACGTACCATTAGCTGCCTTTACGATATTCACAACAGAACCAGAAGACCATTTCGCATAAAGCGTTCTATTCCCAGTCGAACCTTTCTCTATAGCCATGATAGGTTCACCCTCTAAACGATCCGATTCATACCAACCGGCAAAACTATAGGCAGTACGTTGCGGTACCGGCAAAGTAACATCTTCTTCAATGGTATAGGTGGATGATGGGACTTTTACATCGGAATAAGTATTGTAAGTGATTGTATATTTTGCAGACTCCCATTTAGCATACAACATAAAATCGCCATTAGTTCCCTTTGGTATAGTCGTTCCAAAAGCCAAAGTACAGTCCTTGTCTTTATACCAACCAGCAAAGGCATAACCATTACGTTTAAGATTTTTAGGAAGAACATAACCATCCGTTTCAACAGTATATGGTATTGGACTCAATTCTATATTCATCCCTGTATTCAATGTTATTGTATACTCAAATAAAGACCATTTTGCATGCAACTCCATATCTCCTGTTGTATTCTTTGCAATTGTAGAAATAGGCATTCCATCAAAAGAACCAGACAGATACCAGCCTTTAAATGTAAAGTTTGCTTTTTGAGGAATCGGTAGTTTTACTTCATCTTCCACTGTATAAGATTTAGGAAGACTTTCCGAATTTCCATCATACAAATAGAAATTCAGTTTATATTGAATAATATTCCACTTTGCATAAAATACTTTATCTCCTGTAGAACCCTGCGGTACTTCTGCAATCGAAGATCCTGTACATGAAGCATTATCAAACCAACCAACAAAAGTATAGCCTGAACGAGTAATACCTACCGGTAATTTTATGGTCTTATCCGATTCATCATAGGCTGTTGCCCAATCTGCAGTTATCCCATCATTCCATTTACATGTTATAGAATAAGCTTCCAGCCATTTAGCATAATATTTTTTATTTCCGGGAGTTACGATTTTTGAAACAGGATTCTCAATGCAAGATTCGTCTTCATACCATCCGGCAAATTTAAAACCTGTACGCTTAGGAGTAGGCAAGATCAAATCCTTATTTTTATAATCTTCTATTATAAAGTTTGAAACATAATCTCCATCTAAAACACCATTATTCAAATCATATTGCACAGTGTATATCTGAGACCAATAAGCATAGAATATTTTATTTCCAGTATCTCCTGCCTCAACTTGTGTTACCTGAGTTGTATACTGATCATCATTATACCAACCTAAAAAACGATAGCCTTCACGAAGCGGATCTTTTAATGAGATCGTACCTGATTCCACATGATAAGTTTTCGGATTATTATTTGTATCTCCAGCTTTTATATTGTTGTAAGTTATACTATAATCTTCGCGCTGAAAAACAATTGCTACATTTTTACTACTAGCAGGCATATCAAAAGATAAAACAGAAGGTTCTATTAATTTATATCCTTTCTCTGCTGTAGGCTCCACCACTACTTTTTCTCCACTTGCAGCCCAAGATGCTATCTGATCATCAATCTTTAATACACAAGAACCTTTCCCCGTAACGGTAGTTGAAAGTGTATAAACCGGCTTAATTGTAATAACACCAGATATGGAATTAGCTATAAGATCAGGACTTCCTAAATGTTTATTATCCCGATATGGTTTATAACCTGTTTCACAGAGATCTTCCAGTTTTTGTCCATTTTCAATCTTTATAGAAACACCTCCTCCTTCATTACTAACCTGTCCACCTTTAAAATTAACTGTACCACTTGCTAATCTTAAAGATGCAGATGAACTGTTTGTATAAATATCAGCTCCATCCAAAATGTTTACAACACCACCATTTGTTATTGTTATAGATTCATAGCTTGTACTATAAACGGTAGAACTAATATTCAAAGTACCTCCATCTACCCAGATTGTAGAAGAAGTTGAACTTCCACAATAAATTGAACCACTCCCTTTTACTGTAAAAATAGCACCTTTTCTAATCATTAATAAATCACCGTTATTCCTATATAAACTAGAACCATTCAAATTAAGAGTAATATTACCTCCTGTTAAATTCAAGTTATTTGAAGTAAATTCCGTATTTTTTTTCAGAGTGACAATATCACCGCTATACGACGCATAAGAACTTCCCAAACCATTACATGCTCTTGCAAATCCCTTAGCATCAGATATATCCTTCGTCCATCCTTCATTCGATACCTGCATCAATACTAATACAAGTAACAAACTTCTTATCATCATTATCTTTCTTTCCATATCTTTTCCTATATTTCCATCCGGAAGTTTTTTCATTTCTTCCGAATGTATTTGAGTTCTCATTTTATATCGAATGAAAAATATGTCAAACTCAAGGTTTAATATGAAAGGCGGATCAAGTCCGCCATGACAGAACCTCTGTTTTGACACAATCCCATTATTTTATTCTTAATCAACCGTTCTATGAAGTACTGAAGCAAGCAAAAACTTACTTAGTAAGTATGCCTCCGGTTACTCGGTAAGTAAACCGCCAGCTACTTAGTAAGTAAGTTTCTATCTACTTATCGAGTAAGCTTGATCTTACTTGATAAGCAGGTTTTCTTCTGAATTTGGAATCAGAAAGGAAGGAAATATTTTTTATCGAGAAGGTATTTACCAAAGAGCGACCTTGCCCAATGAGCCTAAATCAAGGTTTGCCGATTTTACGCCCATAGCTCTGAAAGCTCGGACAATCGTTGAGAAATTGACGCTTTTTCCACTTTCTATTTTGGATATTTGCGCCCTCTTGACACCCATCAATTCCCCCAATTGCTCTTGGGTGAGATTCTTGGCTTCACGAATTTGCTTGATAGCCTCGCCGATTAGGAAATTGTTAATATCATCTTCATACTTTTCCCGTTCCGGAGTGCCTCTTACACCTAATAGCCTGTCTAAAGCTTCCTCTTCTGTATAAAATTTCATTTTTTCCATATTTCTAATTATTTAGAATCGAAATATTGTTTCCTAATTTCTTTTGCCTTAACAATCTCCTTTAGTGGAGTTTTTTGAGTTTTCTTAATAAAACCATGAGTAGCGATTACCAAAGTATCTTTTTCTGTATCCCAAAATGCTAATAACCTATAAGCAATTCCGTTATACACAGATCTAAATTCCCAAATGTCCGTACCATCCAATTTTTTAAATAATTCTTTGTCAAGAACAAACTTACTTTTGTTTACATTATACATGATCTTAGCTCTCGCTTTGACATCAATGCTATCTAAAAAATCAATAGCTTCATCCGAATATATGATTTTAAACTTCGCTTTTGCTTTCATAGTCTTAAGTTTATGCTACAAAGATAGCAAAACGTTCCCTTTTAGGAAACATTTCTGACTATTTTTATTCCAGAATCTTCCTGCATTCCAAATCCCATTACTTCAAAGAACAATTCGATGGATAATTCTCCACCTACTCAAACACCAACTCCAACTCATCCAGCAACAACACGCTACTCGTACTGCCCGTAAAGTAATCACCATACTTACTGGCGGAAGCGACGATCAATATATAAGTCGGTTTTGTTGTTTGATCACGATATTCCATGTCGATACGGAACTGGGTGTAATCTTTGACAGTTTCCCCCTGAACCAGCTGACCGAAGGCGAGCAGATTCTCATTGTTCCAGGTCAGGTCGACAAATGTTCCGGTATTCGTATTGACAGGGAACGGAGATGTCCAGCCGGAAAACAAAGCCATATAGATATGACAAGAATCCTTACGCCCTTCCAGCTCCTTATACGGATCTTTCGCTTTATCAATGGTACCGGAATTGTATTTATAATAGCCACGCAAAGCAGATGGACGACCCGTATACGGACGACCGAAGTTCAACGAAGCACCACTCAGTCCTTCAACCTTACCAAAAGTCCCGGTATACAAACTACCGGCAGCAAACACACCGGCTACCGTTTTACTTTCCAGACGAGCAGCTTTCCCCTTTACGACATCACTGGTTTCCGGAGAAGTCGGATTCGCTTCACCTACGGCATTCGAGCCTTTGTTTCCTGAATCCCAGAAATAATTCTCCGGAGTCAGATCAAGGTCGGCATACCAGCTTTTGCCGTCTTTGAACCAATCGTCCAATGAGAGGTTTGGCACCAACTCCACCGCCTCCGTCGTAAATGTTTTGATATCCTCGGATGCACCATCCACCGTTAACTGATATTCATACTCCATGCCCGGTTTAAGATGCGTAAAGACCAACGTGAAGTTTCCTTCTTCATCTATCTCTATTTCGCTGGAAAGCACTTCCTCCCAGCCTTCTTCCGAATCAGCCTTTGTCTCCGCCTGCGGTTTACCGCGATAGCAAGCCGAAACCTGTCCGGTCAATGTCTTACCCGTCACAACCGCCCGCTTTGCCCATGCCGACAAAGAGGTAAACGACATTCCGGCAGGCGGATACGCCACACTCACGGTCCATTCTTCCGTTTCATCAAAAGCGGATACCTGGAAGATGCGAGGACGGGTAAAATCGGTTACCTCCGACGGTTCGGGTGTCGTTTTTGCGATGCTGCTACCTAACTGGAAGGTCTCTATTTTCACATTACGCAAAGAAGGCTGGGCTGTTGAATCCACATATATAATTACATTATGCGTATCAGCATCGATCAGGGAAGCCCCCAGCTGGTTTGCAACAGTTACTTTACGCAGTATATCATGTACCACCGTCACTTTCCAGGGATAATCCTGATACAAACGAAGCAGAAAAGAAACCGGTTTCTTAAAGTTCATTCGCGTATTGACCGTCTCGGGCAAACTGTCAACCGACACAAATCCGGTATCCGGGAAATGGCGGAAGTCTTTGCAAGCTACAGAATCCGGTATAACGGTCATACCCGAAGTAACGACCAGCTTTTCCACTCTCAGGTCCCTCAGGTCCAATGTATCCGCCACCTTTACAGAGACGGAAGCCGAAGTCTTATCGATCTTTACCGAAGTCTGTCCTTCAACGGCAAGCTCTTCGATAATCCCTTCGATGGTAGGATAAGGCAGATCGTTTTCCACACAGCCTGTCAGCAGCAGACCTACTAAAAAACACCAGATACTATTTCTTCCCTTCATGCCCTGTTTTTACAAATAAAAGACAATACCTAAATCGATCGACAACAGATTGATCTTGAAATTAGCGGAACTTGCCGTGCGTTTCCCTTTATATACCTGATCTTTTGTCTGATCATACCAGTTGAAGTTCAAACCTGCCACACTAACCGAAGCCTCAGCTGCCACATAATCGTTAATAAAGACAGTCAGACCGGGAGCCACACCGATATTCAGGTTATGCTTTAACTGATACATACCGGAAAGATCGATTCCTGTACCTGAGCTACTGTTACTTTCTGAATAACCATACGACACACGCGCCTCATTAAACAATCCGAAACGCTTGCTGTCTCCCAGATTCAAATAGGTACGGAGAAAGATCGCCGCCGTATATGTATTGGATACAGACTTAAAATTATCGACATCAAAGCTCAGATCGTCACCCAGTTCCAGAGATATATTACCTATATCCGTATTGGTACGTGAATAGGAGAAACGACCGCCGATACTAATATTGTCGCGAATAAAATAACTCACCAACGGAGTCACCTTAAAGGTATACCCTTCGCTATTAATATCCTTCAACACAGATAAAAACTCAAAGTTTTCGTCCACATGTTCGCTATAGGAAAACGTAGTACCAACCATCCATTGCCCTTTCGGGATAAAAGTTTTCATCAGAATACCCCGGTCATACTTGTTCTCCTTTGCCTTCGCCGGCAATACAGAACAACATATCAACAATATGGTAAGGGATAAGAGTTGTTTCATATTCTAGTTTAATTCGTTTATATTTACCGGTGTCATATCTCCAGCCATAGAAGCGGGAATGGCAGAATCATTGTAGTCATAATTCAATTCGAACTCATCCAAAAGCAAGTAACTGTCCGTTGAACCTTTAAAAAACTCTCCTTTACTGCTTGATGCAGCCATAATAATAAGGTATACTTTCTCATCTGCTTTCGGCAATCGAGAATATATCAACGGTATATTGAACTGTTCATAATTTGCAACTTCCTGCTGAGTCTTCATTTCACCATAAGCGATCACACCGCTATCTGTAGGATCGAAAGTCACGACACCTTTTATATCTGTCCGTAACGACACCAAGATATATTGCTTAGTAGCCAAAGCTATATAAATAACGGCCTCATCCGTCTCGCTTGTTGATGTCTCTTTATTATCCACCCAATTAATCTTACCCGGGTGATATTTATACCATCCCTGTAAAGCAGTCGGATAACCATTGTGCAATTGTCCGTACTTCAGCTTAGCACCTGCAGTAGAAACTTCCTGTACAGAACCAGAGAATATACTACCTGCAGAGAACGCACCGATACCAATAGCTCCGGCCCAACGAGAAGTTAATCTGGCAGCTTTCCCTTGTTTGACATCCGAGTCTTCTCCCTGCAACAGGACTTCCCCCCCGGATGCAGCACCCCGGTTCCCGGATTCCCAAAAAATACCTCCAGTAGAATTTACCCCCACGGCATAAATATAATCGACCTTCCCTAAAGCTCCCTGATCATTACGTTTACCCCATTGGTCAAAATTCAAGTTCGGCACCTCAAATGGCTTAGTTAAACTAAAAACGACAGGTTCACACTTCATCGCACTATTATCCGCCGATTCAATCCAATACGAATATTCTGTATCAGGAGTTAATCCAATCACCAAAGCTGACAAATTTCCTTCCACATCTCGCTGAACAACATCAACCTTCTTCGGTTCTCCGTCTGCTGCCTTCAACATGAAATAACTGGATTCATCCAGACAAACACCTTTCAATACAGCAAAGTGCGTCCATTTGATAGGCTCTTCTACATATGCATCCACATCCGGCATTATCTTGAAGGAGAAATCAATGGATGTTTCCTGATTGATATTGTCGAGTAAGGTGACTGTAAAGGTATGTATGGTTGGTTTGCGATCTATAGTTTTCAGATAAGATAACATAGTCGAAAGATCCAACTCATAGTTCACATAAAGTTCTTCCTCTTCAATAGACTTACCCGGCAAACGAGGGAATCCCAATTGGGCAGCCCGCTCTGCAATCACTTCATCGGTCATTTCAAATTCCGCCAATCCGAAAGTACCGAACACCGGAGAGTCGGTTGTCACCTTAAATGATTGAACACTGTTTTTCTTACCTATACGATAAACCAAACCTACTGTCCCTGCCACGGGTACATCCATACCGTCCACGATCTCCGGATGCTGATAAATCCCTTCATCCGTAAAACCTTGAAGTCGCAAAGAAGGTTCTCCCATTTGTGTCAAATCCTCTTCACGGATAAAGATCGGACAGGTTATTTCTTTATGCTCTTCATCAATAGTGATATCGAAATCGATACCGGCATCCGTATCTCCCGGTCCCTGGTTATCTATCTCAAACTTAAAAGTATAATGATATTTCGGCTCAATATTCGGATATACTCGTTTAATGACAAACTCGTTGCCGTCCCGATTCACCAACCTTAGCTTAAGCGCCAACTTTTCAGGTGCAAAATATCCGGCACGGTACTCATCGCGGGTATAAGTCAGCGAACCGGAAGAGTTACTCACTTCCGTTTGATAATCAGTGAAATATTCTTTCAGTTGAGAAGCTTCAACCGAAACCTTTGTATTATGGATAGTACAAGTCACTTTTGCATTTGTTATCTCGCCTTGCTTCACTTCCACTGTTTCCTGCCCAGCATAGAAAGGAGCTTCCCATGCAGCAGCACCATCATGATTAGAACTAACGGCAACCGTATATGTTCCGACCGGCAATATCAATCGTTCACCTTTTACCTCCTCCAGATAATCATTATAAACTTTCAACGTATCTTCTTCTCCTTTAATGATCGCTACCCGGAGCGATTCATAAGTTACTGCCGATGTAGCCCGGGTCTGCAAAGATGCATCTTCCTCCACATTCAAATAAAGCATACCGGTTGGAAGTCCCTCCGTATCGTCCTTACATGAAAGACAAAAAGTCATTAACAGGCAAAGAATGTATCCTATTATCCTTTTATAGTCCATATCTATCGCTTATTTCTTATTCAACTTTATAGTCGCATTCGTTTTCTCTCCATTCTTGTCTCCCAAAGAGATTTTAAACGAGTTGCTCGTATCCATCAGCCCTAGAAAACCCGATATATCAAACTTCAAATTACCTTTATCACCTTTCGAAGGAACTACCAGTTTCTTGCCCAAATTAGCCAGGATACCGTTTACTTCATCCACAGAAGACTTATTGAGCAAATCAAGCGATAACTTTATATCTGCTCCGATCGACACATCCACATCTAACTGAGATAAACCTGTTGGCAAATACAAATTAATTACCACGCTTTTGGTTGTAGATGTAATTGTCTGCACCTGATTAACATCAAAAGAACGTCCATCGATCGTTCCGGTTATACCAATCTTTTGCTGTGTATCTCCTCCCGGCTCATCCCCACCTCCGGGCGTATCCGGATCTCCTCCCGGTGTATCCGGTTTTTCCGACTCTTCAAAGACAGACGGTATTTCAATCACATAGTCCTTCTCCACCAAAGATATATCCACTTTCAGCAAAGGACGAGCAACAGTCTGTTCTGAATCTCCCGGTTCGTCAGGTACTTCCGGTTCATCAGGATCAACTGGTTCTTCCGGCTCTTCCCCCTCATCTCCACCATCAGGTGTATCAGGGGGAATAGGGTTAATCGATTCGGTATCTAATTCGATATATACATTATTATGTTCCAATATCGTATCTTCTTTAGATAGGTCTACTGAATAGGTACAAGCCTTCTCATCCTTTGTCGTAGCATAAACAGTAAAACGCAAGGTTCCGCTGTTCTTCAGATAAGCAACACGTTCTTCATTAGCTGGAATAGTCAACACACCTACACCATTGTCTGCCACGATCGTATAATCACCCTTAAACTGCTGCAGGAATTTATCAGAAAAGCCAAACTGCAGTTTTTTATTCTGTAACCGACATTTAGCCACAACTTTCGCTACTTCTTTAGCTGAGATTATACAAGTGGTATCACCTGCATAATACGGTTGATCGAATCCCGCATTCACATTATCACCTAAACTTGCCGATACTTGGTAAAGTCCGGGAGGCAACAACAACTCACCTTCCTCTTTTATCGCAGCAAACGACTCATACGACTTTACAAGTTGTCCTAAACTATCCAAAATAGAAACGGCAAAATCATCCGAGTTCAATGTCTCATCTATATCGCTATCACCTTTAGTACCCGGTACTGGGGTCTCTTTCTCTGCATTTACTTCCAAATCGAGCAAACCGACATTCTCTATCGACATGCCATCTCCTGTCTGTCCTTCTTTTTCACCGAACAGATCTTTCTTCATTTCACAAGAGAACAAAAAAGAGATAAGCAATAAAAGGCTCCAATATATTCTGTTATTCATGTGTTTATTCTGTTATGTTCTGTGTAACTGATTTCAACGACAAGACCTTTTCCGATTCCAGACCCGCATCCAGTCGTATTACATAATACTCTCCCAACTGCGGAGAAGTAGCAGGTGTATTCAAACTATTCTTTACGTAATACGTCCGCTCCGGATACCACTTATTAGAACTACCCAGTCGAACCTTCACTTTTACAACTAATGCTTTACATGCATCCAAAAAATAAGCAGTCGTCATTTTTTCCGGCGTAAACTCCCAAGAAGCCACACCATTAGAAACTGTTACTTGATAAGAATAGTTATTCGGGTGTTCTTTCATCAGCTGCTTAAACTGATCTGAAATCTCCAATTCAACCCCTATACTTTCGAACGTACAAGAAAGGGCTACATTAGAAATTTGTTTTTCCACCACCATGACCTTGTTATTTTCAGCCATAAAATAAGGAATTTCAGTTATACCGTCAGCCGTGTCCGTGGTTGTACAAGCTTTCACGGTATATTCACCCAACGGAAGGACGATAGGCAGACCTCCTTCTTCCTCGTTCAACAAATCCCCATAAACCTTATCCAGCTTCACTAAATTATCCTTGTTATCAGTAATCACTATATGCAGATCTTCAACTACCAAATCACTGAAATCCGCACTTCGGGTAATAATCGGCACCTTTATTTCAGTTGAATAACCGGCCATCAGTCGCAAACCTCCCATACCCTCCTCAAAGTATTCGTTCTTATCAACCGACCCGTCTCCACAAGCCGACAAACCCAGCAATACAGTACACAGACAACAGTATAGTATATTTCTTTTCATCTTTTCCTTATTCGTATATTAATTCGACGTTGTCAATATAAAGTTGGCTACCAACAGATTCTCCATCACTCAAATTTGCCACTGGCGGAATTTTCACTAAATTATTTCTCAAATAATCATAATTATCAGAAGAACTTGATTTAAATAAAATATAAATCTTATCTGCTTTCAATCTACCATTTTTCCCCATATATTGTAATCGAACATCTTGACCTGTAATCCAAGAAGAAGTCGTCCCAGAACTTATCGATGGCAACTGTTGTTCAGCTATAATTTCACCATTAACGTCCAACACAACAATCTTGGCAACAAACTTATCATCACTACCAGATTTCGTTTCGTATTTATAATCAAAAGAGAAACCCGTGGGACGTGAATTAAACTTATAGCCATATATAGGTTCAAGTGTATTATTATCAATTTCTCCTAAGAATAACTCTCCAGGAGTTAAATGTTTGATTACAGAAGCATTCCCTCCTGCTGAATTTCCGGCTCCCCACCCTACTGTTCTAATTAAAGCTGCGATATCATCTTCACCTTTATCTGTTGTAGACATTGTACTAGAATTAGCTATATAACGAAAACTTATACTCCACCTATCACCACCATCTTGAGTAGTTTTCAAATTAACAGTGTTCCATCCTTTTGTTTCTTCATTTTTCCAAGGGAAATACTTTTCCCAATAACCTATTTTCTCAAAACTCCATTCTTCGAACCCTCCATTCGGAATCGTGCCAGTCGTCTCAGTTGTAACCATTACCTCTTTACTGACACGTTCATACTCTTTACCCTTGTTATATATCGCACGAACTGAATATTTCGTTTCCGGAGTCAAATTACGCAAAGTGTCTACCCACTGGTTTCCTTCAGCATCTTTTCTCAACGATTGATTCGGTATATCCGTCCAATCATTTCCATTCAAATATTGATAAGTCAGTTTATTCTTGTTCTCATCACCCAAGAAATCAGTACGTAGGACAATTCGTTTAGCAAAAGCGTCTCCCTCACTTGTCACAAAATCGAATTTCGGAGCTTTCACTACAATCTCTTTCATCATTTCATCCGTCTTTCCGTTTTTATCTTGCAGATGTAACTTCAATGTATATGTATGGCTTCCTCCCTCTTTTGGGGCAGACAAAAATGTTGTGAATGGCTTAAATATATACAGATCTAAACGTGAATCAGCTATTTTCTCCACACCGATACCATACATTGTATATAATGCATTCCGATCTGTATCATCACTCAATTTAAAGGCCTTTTTCAATCCGTCTGTACCAGTTAATATCAATGTCGTATTCTCTTGATCAATCAAGCCTTCTGCTATCAAAGATGCTTGTAACACATCTTCCAACTCATCTCCTTCTACCACTTCCGAAGGTAAAGCCAACGCCTGTTTATCGATAAATGGATTACCCGCTGGTAATACTGTTACAGTCAGACGAACTGTATTACTCTCATACGCCTTCCCTGTCGCATCAATAGCATGGAATGAAAAATGATAAACCACAGGAACATCCGGGTCTGCTTGCAAGCTCCGGATTGCCGTCAACAAACTCACATAACCGGCCCGAGCTTTAGACAAATCTCCGTCTTCAGTATCACCGACCATCCAGCGATATCCCTGTAACTTTGCCTCATCCGCTTGCGTCACAAAATCGATTTCTTCGGCCTCTTCTTCATCCGCATCACCTATCCAACGTTTTACGGACAAAGACTTCAGACCACCAGGAATATTGAATCCCACTTGCAGTTCTTCATCAAATACCGAAGTTTTTACTTCCAAAGAAACACCATCTTTAAAGCCTCCGGCACTCAGTGTCGGCTTCGTCACCTGTTGCCACATAAAATCCGGAATCTCCGTCGTCATCGTCACTTCCTCCATCGTATCATCCAATACAATATCCAGCCCGATTCCATCCAACGCTTCTCCATCCGTCTTGAACACCAGGCGGACATTCTGTCGGCGTTCCAGCTTTAATGCAGTCGGTACGTAATATGTTTTCTCCGTCTCTTCAGTTATTTTCTTCAGTTTGATACCGATAGCGATATTCGTTCCGTCCTTGTCCACCTGCATATATGCCGGACGCGTTTCGCCTTTGACAATCTCTAAATCGGCAGTCGTATACGAAGAACTCAGCAAAACCGTATACTCTGAATACGCTTCCTTAAAATCGTCGGTATATTCAGCCGTGATCCGTGCATTCCCCAATGTCGCCGTCACCTCCAGCGGCGTACTCATCCCCTCTTTTACGGTAAAGGCAGTACTCCCCTCGAAATAAGGATTCTCAAATTCAGCAGGGAGATTGTTCCCTTTGGAGGCAACCAGGGTGTAAGCACCTTCGGGCAGTTCGATCTCAGACGGCATCTGGTCGAAACGGTCGTATGATTTTGTGGTGTCTTTGTCAGAGACAATCAATATCCGATAATCTTCTGTAGTAAGGAATTGCGTGAACTCGTCCGAAACCGCTTTGGTGATGCCCGAATCGATACCTTTCTTCAGGGAAGTGGTATCGGCGGTCAGACTTAAACGTAGTTTTCCCGATTTGGAAGAATGACCTTCCTCATCACAAGCAGACAGACTTAATATTAATACAGAAATATACGTAAACAACGCCATAGCTCTCGCAGAACTATGTCTTCTCTTCATTTCCATTTCCCTCTTATGCCAATTTTACGGTTATTTGCTAACCTTAATATTATATACTAGTATCTATGCATTTTTTATCGGGGACAAATTAACTCCGAATTTCGGAACCTCACAAGGTCTATTTATACGATTTGCTGTCCTTTTTTTTAGACATGTCTTAAAACATATTAACTAACTTTCTTTATTATATATGATATGGTACAGAAAGGAGATATTCCAGTGTTCTATTTATAAGAAAACAGATCAGCCTTTGAAAAATAATGAATACATTTGCAGCTATATAAAAACAAGCAAATGGACACAAATACAGCTAAGGAGCTACCCAAACTCGACATCCCCGAAGACTGGATTGTCGGGAAAGATATCAGCCCCGAAATACTGAATATGTACACGAATTTCCCCTGCCGGTTGAAAGCTGGTATCTTCGTGCTCTGCATGGCAGGAGAAATCGAGGCTTCAATCGATGCAACGACCTACCAGGTAAAAGCAAACGACTTCGTGACCATCCTGCCGGGAAGTATTCTCCAGATACTGAAAGTAACAGGAGAGCTAAAGATCTATTTCATAGGCTATTCCTCCCAGTTCATTACATCAACCAATATTATCAAATCGACTCTCGACATCTTCTATACGATAAAGACCTCACCGGTTTTCCCATTGAAAGAAGAAGTCGCCCAAATCTTCCGCGACCATATGGATCTGCTGGCCAGGACCTATATCACTTGTTACGGAAAAATCAGCAGAGAGGTTACCAAACATATGTTCTTCACCTTGATCCACGGACTAGGCGATTTGTATAAGGATTTACGAACTAAAAAAACAGTTTTAGGAAAAAGTGAACAGATCGCACACGAGTTTACACAACTGGTCATGCAACATTACAGTCAGGAACGAAACGTATCCTTCTATGCTGATAAACTGGGAATTACACAGGCTCATTTAAGTACAACGATCCGGCAAGCCACAGGAAAAACCTGCATCGATATCATCGCATCGATGGTCATCATGGATGCCAAAGCCCAGTTGAAATCGACCGAGACTTCGGTGCAGGATATCGCCTATTCGCTGAACTTCACAAACATGTCCTTCTTCGGCAAATATTTTAAACGACATGTGGGTATCAGCCCGTTGGAATACCGGAATAGTTGAAGTTCTGTGAGAACTACCGCCTCTACATGATAAAACAGGATTAAACCGTTCACCGTTCACCATAACAAACATATTCAACTAAATATCAACATATAACATATCATTTTAACAGGTGAACGGTTGCTCAAAAAAGTGAATGGTTCGCATAAACCGTTCACTCTCATTTTTTAGATTACTTATTTTTATTACTCATAGTATTGCTCACCAAACAGAAAGTCAGGAACGATTAAGTCAAACGTCATAACCTCTATTCTTACCGACCAAGGTCGGCAAGCTTAACGAGCATGGTCACAAAGCTTAACGACAAAGGTCGCAAAGCTTAACGACGGAGGTTCTAAAGACCGAAAGTAATATCTAAAGAGTTAATTAGTAACGTGTTTGATAGCAACAAGTAACCAGAAGCAAGATACTTTTTAATTGCCGGAAGGGTTCATTTTAAAAAGGTGAAGGGTTCAAACCAACCATTCACCTTTTTATAGAACCGTTCACCCCATCCATTCACCCATAAGCCCATGATAATCAAAAAGCGAGTATGAAAAGGTGATAGGTGAATGGTATATTACCCAATTTACTTAGGAAGCGACGCAATAGTATCATCCTGGTAGAAATAGTCTTCCTTAAATTTCTACAGTCCCCAACTCTCCCTGTCGAGGTTTCGGTAATTGATGGCTTCGGCGAGATGGCGGGTCTCGATGTTTTCGGAGGCATCAAGGTCGGCAATGGTGCGGGAGACTTTCAGGATACGGTCGTAGGCACGGGCGGACAGGCTCAGACGCTGCATGGCGGTTTTGAGCAAGGCCAGACAGGCGGCATCGGGCACGGCATATTTATGCAGAAGCGGCGTAGTCATCTGGGCGTTGCAATAGATACCTTCATAATCGGAAAAACGCTTTTCCTGGATAGCACGCGCCTTGATAACCCGTTCACGGACAGCCAGACTGGGTTCGGACGGACGTTGTTCGGAAATCTTCTCAAAAGGCACGGGAACGATCTCCACCTGTATGTCGATACGGTCGAGCAACGGTCCCGAAACACGGTTCATGTATTTCTGCACCGCTCCCGGAGGACAAAGACAAGGCCGGTCGGGATGGTTGTAATAACCGCACGGGCAAGGATTCATCGAAGCGACCAGCATAAAGCTGGCAGGATAATCGACCGAGAAACGGGCACGCGAAACCGTGATCTTGCGATCCTCCAGCGGCTGACGCATCACTTCGAGCACACTTCGGTTGAACTCCGGCAACTCATCGAGAAACAGTACCCCATTATGAGCCAGACTGACCTCTCCCGGTTGCGGATAAGCTCCCCCGCCTACCATCGCCACATTCGAAATGGTATGATGCGGCGAACGGAACGGACGCTGTACCATCAGGGAAGTCTCCACCCCTATCTTTCCTGCTACAGAATGGATCTTCGTTGTCTCCAGCGATTCATGCAAGGTGAACGGCGGAAGAATAGTCGGCAACCGTTTTGCCAGCATCGACTTGCCGCTTCCCGGTGCACCTATCATCAGCAGGTTATGACCACCGGCAGCAGCCACTTCCAAGGCACGCTTGACACTCTCCTGCCCGCGTACATCGGAGAAATCGAACTCAAACTGCTCCTGGCGGGCATAAAATTCTTCCCTCGTGTTCACGACAGTCGGCTGCAGTTCACGCTTTCCACTCATGAACTCGATTACCTCTTTGATGGTCGAAGCCCCGTACACCTCCAGATTATTGACTACCGCAGCTTCTCGTGCATTCTGTTTAGGAAGAATAAAGCCCTTGAAGTCCTCTTCCCTCGCTTTGATGGCGATAGGCAACACCCCTTTCACCGGCTGCAGGCTCCCGTCGAGCGAAAGTTCTCCCATCAGGATGAATTGATCCAGCCGGGAAGCATCCAGCTCTTCAGCCGCAGCCAATATGCCGACAGCCAGCGGCAGATCATAGGCAGAACCTTCTTTCCGGATATCGGCAGGCGCCATATTAATCACAATACGATTACGGGGGAATTTATATCCGCTTACCTGAAGGGCAGAGATGATACGTTCGTGACTTTCGCGTACGGCAACATCGGGGAGACCGACCAGAAAGAACTGGATTCCCTTCGTACAATTGACTTCAATGGTGACAATGGTTGCAGAGATGCCCTGCACCGCGGCGGCATACGATTTGACTAACATAATTAATGATTTTGGTTGAAAGTTTATAATTCGTTATTTCATCACTCTATCAGTTTTTCAAGTGTTTGTTCTATTTCCACACCGTTGTCCGTCTTCATGACGATCTTTCCTTCTTCATCGATCAGGAAACAGCGGGGAAGTGCGTTTACATTATAGAGGTCGACCAACATCGTTGCCTGTCCGGCAGAGTCGGTCACCAGGTTCCAGTCGATACTGTCTTTAGCCAGCAGCTTGCGGACTTCCTTCGGGTCGTCGTCCAGGCTGATCAGCAGCATATCCACTTTCTCTTTCGGATATTTCATTGCGACTTTATCCAAAAACAGGTCTTCCGTCTGGCACATATCGCACCAGGGAGCCGTAAAAGCAAGCAGCAAATAACGTTGCGGGAATGAATCCAGACTCACAGTTTGTCCGTATACGTTCTTTACATGAAAGCCGGGGGCTTCCGCACCCAACAAGGTACGTTGTGCCTTGGCACTATATTCCTGCAGTTTACGTATCAGATAGAAATTGTTCAACTTCGGACTCAGCACCGCCAGTAACTCATCCAGCTTTCGGGTGTCATCCGGATTCATGAAGTAATATTGCAGTAAAACAGCCGAAGCCTCCTCATCGGGATGCGCCTGTATGTATTCCATGGCCCGTTCCGACAACGTATGATTCACATTGGTCAGACGAGACGGGATATCGGTTTCCTCCGTTGTATTCGTATAGCTTCCCTTATTCGTCAAAATCTTGAACAGATCCGCTTGTTCCTTCAGCAAGGGACTGATACTCTTCTTGTAGGAGTTCAACTGATCGTTGATCCGTCCGCCTTTTACCTGCAACAGAGACGGATAAAGAGCATCACCGCTAATGGTTATTTTTTCACCTTTGATCAGGTAAGCCGTAGTCCAGCTTTTCTTGTTATCGAAGAAGATTGTGACCGTATTGAAATCACCTTCATTGCGTTTCAAAGAGAATTGTCCGGGTTTTTCACACGTGATGGTATCGACGACCTTGTAATTGTCATTTTCAAAAACAGCATACAACGTCTCATCTTCCAAATTAGACAATTTGCCTTCTATTCGGTAAGAGACGTCCTTGCCGCATGACGACAAAAACAATGCGACTCCGAAAATCAATAATAAATGCTTTATCATTCTACCTTTAAACCCCACAATAACGGATAATTTGGGGTAAAGATAATAATAGATTTTAAAACAAACTAACATTTATGATAAAATTAATATAGATATATAAAAAAAGCGCAGAACAAAATGTTCTACGCTTTTTGATTTTTTATACTTAATCCAGGTTATATAGCCCTGAATCTGTAAATTACAATTTCGGACCAGCAGCAACCAAAGCCTTACCTGCTTCGTTTCCAGTGAACTTAGCAAAGTTCTTGATGAAACGACCAGCCAGGTCTTTTGCTTTTTCATCCCACTGAGCAGCGTCAGCGTAAGTATCGCGAGGATCAAGGATCTTCGGATCAACGTTCGGCAATTCTGTCGGAACAACGAAGTCGAAGTAAGGAATAACCTTAGTCGGAGCTTTGTCGATAGAACCATCCAGGATAGCGTCGATGATACCTCTTGTATCTTTGATAGAGATACGTTTGCCAGAACCATTCCATCCAGTGTTAACCAGATAAGCCTTAGCACCGGTCATTTCCATTTTCTTAACCAATTCTTCGCCGTATTTAGTCGGGTGCAATGACAAGAAAGCAGCACCGAAACAAGCAGAGAATGTAGGAGTCGGTTCAGTGATACCACGTTCTGTACCAGCCAATTTAGCTGTGAAACCAGAAAGGAAGTAATACTGAGTCTGTTCCGGGTTCAGGATAGATACCGGAGGCAATACACCGAATGCATCAGCAGACAGGAAGATAACCTGTTTTGCGTGCGGGCCTTTAGATACCGGCTTAACGATGTTTTCGATATGATAGATCGGATAAGAAACACGAGTGTTTTCTGTTACGCTCTTATCAGCGAAATCGATTGTACCGTCAGCAGCAACTGTTACGTTTTCCAACAGAGCGTCGCGTTTGATAGCGTTGTAGATATCCGGTTCGCTTTCCTTATCCAGGTTGATAACCTTAGCATAGCAACCACCTTCGTAGTTGAATACACCTTCGTTATCCCATCCGTGTTCGTCATCACCGATCAACAGACGTTTCGGGTCAGTAGACAAAGTAGTCTTACCTGTACCGGACAGACCGAAGAAGATAGCTGAGCTAGTTCCTTCTTTATCTGTGTTAGCAGAGCAGTGCATAGAAGCGATACCACGAAGCGGGTTCATGTAGTTCATGATAGAGAACATACCTTTCTTCATTTCACCACCGTACCAAGTGTTCAGGATAACCTGTTCTTTAGTCTTCAGGTTGAAAACTGTAGCAGTTTCAGAGTTCAGACCCAGTTCTTTGTAGTTGTCAACTTTAGCTTTAGAAGCGTTGAAACAAACGAAATCAGGTTCACCGTAGTTAGCCAGTTCTTCAGCTGTCGGACGGATGAACATGTTAGTTACGAAATGTGCCTGCCAAGCTACTTCCATGATGAAACGAACTTTCATACGAGTCGCTTCGTTTGCACCGCAGAATGTATCGACAACGAACAAACGTTTGTTAGACAATTCCTTAACAGCTTTAGCTTTCAGATCAGCCCATGCTTCTTCAGTACAAGGCTTGTTATCGTTTTTATATTCTTCAGAAGTCCACCATACAGAGTCTTCGCTGGCTTCATTCTTTACAAAGAATTTATCCTTAGGTGAACGACCTGTGTAAACACCAGTCATTACGTTTACAGCACCCAGTTCTGTTACCTGACCTTTTTCAAAACCTTCCAAAGACGGTTTTGTTTCTTCTGCGAACAGAACATCATAAGACGGATTGTGTAAGATTTCTGTTACACCAGTGATTCCGTACTTGCTTAAATCTAAATTAGCCATTCTTGATAATAATTTAAATGATTGACTTTATATAACTTTTCTCTCTCTCGAAATAAAATTAGCAGGGGTCTAATACCTATTTATTACTTGCTGTTCCCCCGCCTTGTTAAGACCGGTACAAAAGTAATATTTTTTTTTATTGCAAACACTCTATTAAGGAAATTTTTCAGTAATAATTGCTCTTTTCCATGCAATTAACAAATGGGGTAATCAATTTGCAAACTGAACTTTACAATATAGAACAAAAGTGTCAAACAGAGTGTTCAGTTGTTTCGGGTAAAGATTTTATTTCTTCATCAAATCATCCAATTTTATCCTTTGAAAGACCATCTGAGCTGTACTCCCTTCATAAAGAATACCTATCGTTTCGCTGTCAATCCGGGTCAGACAAGAATATCCCCACCCTTGCTCTTCATCCAGATTTATCTGATATTCAGTCGGCCAGGTCTCCCCTCCGTCCAGACTCGCCTTGACCGTAATATTTCTTCGTGAAGACATTGCCGGTCGGGAGGCTTTAAAGTCCGGATTAGAAAAAAGCAATATATCTTTTTTTAAAACATTATCTTCTTTTCTTATATGCAACAAACTTCCCATACAACCGGATTCTACCAGTATCTTATCTGATGATTCATGTATTCTCCAGCTTTCTCCCAAATCAGAAGTAGTAGCGATAAAACGATAAGGAGCAGAAGAGCGTGCATTGATCATTAAAATACCGGAATCAATTTCTGCAATCTGTGGTTCGGAAATGCCACCATCCGTCGGTACCGGATTTGCACGATGCCAGGTAAGACCATGATCTTTGCTATATATGACTGAAATTTCACCTCTAAGATCATTTTCGACACTCTTATACTGAACCGGAAAAACAAGTGTCCCGTCCCGCATCGTTATACCTCTGCCTGGTCCTTGAAGAAGCATTGTCATATCTCTTGTTTTTACCATAGAAGTAATATTTATTGGATCAGACCATGTCAAACCATCATCTGTACTGTTAGCTAACATGATCTGACCAGTACCGTCTTCTGGTTTCATTCCCGGCCGGACACTTCTCCAGGCACGGGCATTAGCCAAACCGTGTACCCAAACAGCAGAAACCCAGATTGTGTTCGTCCGCTCGTCCACCAACACAGCCGGATCTCCTATGCCATTCTGACTCTGGGGCAATCCGTTGTATTCTCCCATATCCATAATGATCTTCATCGGTTCCCAGCTTTTTCCTCCGTCAGTACTACGACTCATTCCTATATCGATATCTTCCTGTAGATCTATATTTGTCTGGTGACGGGCATCATATACAGCGATCAATGTTCCTTTATTCGTCGTAACCAAACCCGGAATACGGTATGAATCCACGTTATCATCATCCGATTGCCGTAAAGCATATCCGGTACGATGAATAATATTTCTCTCTTTCACATTCCGTACCCGAATATTCTCTCCGTTTATTTTCACAGCCTCTAATGCAACTGCAAAGCGGGTATCCAATGAAGCAGAAGGATTCAATTTAAAACTGATCCAGAAATAATTATCTCCTTTAACCAAACGGGTATTTACCGGGAAAAAGATTCTGTCAGGAATCCCGTCCAAAGCACTTTTTCTAATGGAATATGCCGGATGACAATAAAAAGATTGACTACCTCCGGTATTTCTCACTCCCTCATGTATAGCCTGAGAAGGAGTACGGGAAGTCAAGACAGAAGAAGTCCCGCTAAAAAACAAAGAGCACCCTATTCCATCCCCAGGAAGAATACCTTCCTGGGTTAAAAAGACTTCATTTACTATTTCACCTCCGAATTTGCTGTTAATAAGTATTTCACAAACGATATTTTCCTGTTTGTTCACCAAAACAGGTAATTCCGCATCATAAAACAGAACTGTTACATCCGTTGCAGCTCCTTTCACTATCGTGACGACCAGCATAAAAATCATACATAACAAATTCCTTTTCATAAGCCATCTATTTGGAATCGCGTTGCAACAGTTTCGTCAGCCAGGGGATCACAGTTATAGCTTTAAAATAATGGCTGGTACGGTCCACATTGACCAGATCATAATACTGATCGCGGTTAATACCTTCAGGCAATGTCTTCAAATCAATACGTGATTTCGGATCAGAGAATTTAGGATAATGATGTATTTCCAAGTTCTCCGGATGTCCGGTTATTTCATAAGCCTTGCGAACCAGATTCAAGTCACGATCGAGTCCGCCTTCGGTCAATATCAAAGGACGCGGAGCAATAGCCGACACAATGTCCGGAAAATTAAAATTATTCCAGAATCTGGGGATCAAATGGCGGATTGTATTCGGAAAGGGACGAATGCCATTCTTGTCAGGTTCTGTCATCACGACAGCACGTTCCAACGTATTACACAGAAAATCATTATAAACAAATGCATAGATGGAAGGGTCCAGTGAAGCCAACACCATTAAAGGCTCCGTGCCTAAAGAAAAACCGCTAACGATTAAACGGTCTTTATCGATACGTTTATCCTGTTTCATCCAGTCGATAACCTGCATATCCAGGAAAGAGGTATAACCCAGATAACTCCAGCCCAGTTCCAACAGATAACGGGCAGTTCCATCATAATGGAAACTGGTACCTACCGTATATTTCTCCAGATCGGAAGCTTCGCCGGCTGCAGCATTATCTACAACAACTGCAATTATCCCCATCTCTACATAACGGAGTGCCATTGCCGCTTTATCATTATGATAATCTTCCTCAAATTTGGGTTCCAATGGCGGTTCACCCGCCAGGCGTTCTTTTGTTCCTCCTGACCCCGGAATACACATTACTGCCGGAGACGTTTTTTTTACATTTTCGGGTATCAATACCAAAAATGTAGATACACACTCCGGTAAAGGATAGAATTCCCATTTCTCAAGAACATATCCTTCGCGCGGTTCACTTTTCAGTAATTTAGGAGCAGGCTGTCCTTTGATATCAGGATGACACATGATATCTTTCATCGCTTCTCTCAAACCTGTTTGCCAAATTTTGAACTCAGACAAGTTCATATCCGGATTGAATGTATATTTAGGATGCGTATTTTTAAGCATGGCATGTACGATTCTTCTCGAACTGATAAAGCGTCCGTCTTCCCTATCAGACTTAATAAAACCATGTTCGGAAGGGACAAACGTTGTTTCCTGTGCCATTAAAGAGGTAGAAAAAGCCAGGAAAGCCAAAAGCATTATGTTTTTAATAAATTTCATGATATAATAGTTTTTATGGTTTGCAATAGAAAAAGAAGAGGTTACTTTCATTCTATGTCAATAACCTCTTCTTGTTAATCAGATTATATTATTTCATATAACCCGGATTATTTACCAGTTCCGGATCTTTATTCAATGTTTCAATATCGATCGGCCACAAGAGTTTATACGCATCGCTTTCCTTTACGACCGGTTCCTGCGTATCGTAATTCACCTCAGAAGAGAAAACCAGTGGTTTATGGTTGGCATCCCACATACGACGGATATCATACCAACGTTTACCTTCCCATACAAATTCTTTATCGCGCTCATACAAAATAGCCAGTTCGTTTTTCTCGAATGTCCCGTTTGTATATCCATATACACTTTCATCATAATTACTACCATAAGCGCGTTTACGAACCTGATTCAGATAAGAAGCGACGTCTCCTCCTTCCATATTGACTACTTCGGCCATCATTAACAAGACATCTGCATAACGGTAAATTACATAATCATCACTGAACACACGTTTATTGGTCGCAGCATTTATCGTACCCAGGCATTTACGTAAAACCGTTCCGGAATAATTTCCCTCCTGATCATAATAATCGAGGAAGATTTCACGCTTTCTCATATCCTTATCATCGTATGATTTGAAAAATCCTTCTTTCCATTCATGGCGCTGTTTACCCTGATTATTCAGCACCAAAGTATCAGAAGTAATCAACAGTCCATTTACTCCATAGAATTTATTCAGAAAATCCGCATCGGTATAGGTAAAATTATAGATCCAATTGGATTTTTCTCCGTCCACAAATCTCAAAGCCATGATAACCTCATCATTTCCTTTATTCTCATAAGCGAACACATCTGCGTAATCATCCAGTAACCGATATTTTCCAATCAAACCGGAAAGAGCATTCTTTGCAGTCGCAATATCACCGCTTGCAGGAGACTGATCATCAGTCGTTACTTTGGCAGACCATAGATATACTTCTCCCTTCAAGGCCATAGTAGCAGCTTTCGACCACATGCCCTTATTTAAATTTACGGTTTCATCATCCCCAAAAGCTGTTTCCGATTTGGTAATATCCTCTTTAATAAAATCAAGAGTTTGTTTTGCTGTAGCACGAGCCTGGTATAGATCCCCGGCATTAGTAATTCCGTTCATTACGTCCGGGTCTTTCACTACAGGAACGCCACCGAATGTACGATACAAATGGAAATAAAGATATGCACGAACACCATAAGCCTGCCCCAAATAATAATTTCTTGCCGCAGTATCCAAAAAATCACAATTGTTTTCTACCTCATAAATAAACTCGTTTATATTCAATATTTTGGGATAAAACTTAGCCCAGTTACTAACCCCCGTATTATAATATGTAAAGTTGTTGTCTTTAATCGGAGAACTATAATCATAGCTTACTCCCTGAGTACCCGAACCCGTTCTCTGAGTACCTCCGCGTGCTTCCCCAAATAGGAATATATACTCATTTATATCACGCAAATTCTTATGAATCCCAACCATGAAGCCATCCACCTGTGCTTCATTATCCCAAAATGTAGAACTTCCGTAATAATCTTCAGGCTTATAATCCAATGCATCACAGGATAATAACATTCCCGTCATCAGACATGAAACAAAAATATGTTTTAAGTATTTCATAATATTGTAAGTTTAAAAAATTAGAATGTAAGATTAATTCCAAATATCACAGAACGTGGCAATGGATAACCACCCAAATGCAGATCGTCCTCATTCAAGATCTCCGTCGGTTCCGGAGAGAATAAATCTTTTGCAGCAGTCAGGTAACCCAAATTTTGTCCTGTTACAGTGAAAGCTAATCTTTCAATATTCCATTTGGAAATCAACTTTTTAGGCATTGTATACGTAAAGGCGATTTCACGGAATGCCAAGTAACTGCCTTCATGAGTGAACATAGTCGAGCGACGCTGATAATTACCTTTTCCCAACTGATCTGCCCAAACATAAGTCGGATATTTCGCATTCGGATTTTCGGGTGTCCAGGAGTCTTTTGTCTTTTCCAGGGTATTGAATGTTCCCTGCAGGTTACCCATTATCCAGGAAGAAGAGAAGTCATGCAATTTATAATCCAACGCATAGTCCATACGAACATACAAAGAAAAATCTTTCCAGGTTAAGTCCGTATTAATACCACCCGTCCAATGAGGGACAGTATTACCGACTTTCACCATATCATAATCATCAATCACACCGTCACCATTGACATCTTTAAACTTTGCATCTCCCGGTTGAATAGGCAACGCCAACGGTTTCCCATTACTACCTACTTTTTCCGATTCGGGAAGTGCTGCCCAGGCATCAGGCCCATACAGCGTCAAGCCACTACTTTTATAAGCAATATCTTTCAGATTACCCGGTATTTCATCATAACTTTTATATACACCTTCATATTTAAATGCATACAAAGCACCGGGCTCTTGCCCTTCCTGATATCCGCCTACCCAAATAAGTTCTTTTGTTTTAGGATCATACACCTGAAAGGCATTTTGTCTGTTCCGTTCCAGACCATTATCCGGTAATTTAAGGATCTTATTTTTATTATATGCAGCATTAACACCAATATTCCATTTAAAGTCATTCGTATTTATTACTTTGAATGCCAGCTCAATTTCAAGTCCGCGGTTTTGTATTTCACCGTTATTTGTCTTAAAAGAGTCAAAACCGGATGAACCCGGGAGCGGAATATTAGCATATTTATCCTGCGTACGACGATTATAGAATGTAAAGTTTGCATTGATCTTATTCTCCAGGAATCCAAAATCAAGCCCAGCTTCAAAAGTATGAGATTTTTCCCATCTTAATGAAGGATTAGGTAACTTACCGATCTCGAAGCCTGACAGACCTCCGTATGAAACTGTCGAATAATCGCCTTGTAACTCATAAGCTCCAATCTTTGAAACATTACCATTCAGACCATAGCTGGCGCGTAATTTAGCAAATGATACAACATTCTGAAGATTTTCCATAAATTTTTCCTTACCGAAAATCCAACCTACAGAAACACCGGGAAAAGTACCCCAACGGTTATCACCTAACAAAACAGAATATCCGTCATGACGCAAAGTTGCAGACAAAAGATACTTGCCTTGGTAGTCATAATTAACACGTCCGAAATAAGACATTATGGCTTTTCTTTCATGCCAGGAATCAATTGTCCGCTGATTAGCTCCGGAAGCAGTTAATCCCAGGTCCGTCAAACCATCGGTAGGAGCACCTGCGCCTTCTGCACTGAATCCTTTTTTGGCTTCATTGTAATATTCGAATCCAACCAAAGCATTGAGGCTATGTTCCTGTTTTATATTCAAGCTATAATTAGCAACCGCATTATAAGTCTGTTTAAATACACGGTTAAAATAGCCGGAAGCACTTCTAGTCTTATTGATATTACCCGGAGATTGTAAAAAGTCCTGGTTATATTTTTCTTTCAGCTTTTCATCATACATCCATATAGCCCCAACTTTCAAAGAAAGGTCTTTCAATATTTGAAAATTCAAACTTTCACCGAAATTGAATTTGTTAGCAGTATAATCACGACCGAATTTACTGGAATTCACAGCCTGATTACCATCCTTATAGTCACGTCCGAGAAGTAATTCGCCATTTGCATTATATCCACGCAATGTAGGAGGTGCACTCAACATACGAACAAAGAAATTATGTTCAGTCTCATCATACTCCGTCAAATCTTCCTTTCTTTCCAATCCATTGGGAAGACCATTCCATTTAGAATCGGAGAAAGAAAAGTTCGTTGAAGAGGTTAACCACTCACGAATTTTATAATCGGCATTTAAGGTTGCATTTACACGTTGATAGAAGTTATCCAATGGAATACCTTCCGTACGATTATAGCCGACACTTGCATAATAATTTCCTTTATCATTTCCTCCGGAAATATTGATATTATAATCCTGTGAAATAGCCGGATGATTCAAATTGTTCTCAGCCATATCCCAATCTCTATAAATTAATTTGTCCCCATATACAGGATCGGTCATAGTCTTCCATCCCTGGTTCAAAAGAAAGGCCAGGTCATCTGTATATTTCATTGTACTCCATACTGCACTTGAATTCACATTTCCATCAGCAGGAATAGTCTTAGCAGCATCAGCCCAATAAATATTTCCGGTACCGTAAGGCTGATTTCCCTTTAGCGTACTCATATCATTCCATCCCACCCAATTTCCGGATACAGATTTAAAAACCTGACCTGCATTCTGATATGATTTTCTCATCCAATATAAATAGTCGCCTCCGTCCATAAAGTCATAGGGATTTCTCATATAATTCAATCCAACCTGCGCCTTTACATTAATAGAGGTATGCCCGGCTTTTCCACGTTTTGTCGAAACAAGAATTACTCCATTATTAGCCCGAGCTCCATACAGTGCTGTTGCGCCGGCATCTTTCAACACTTCCATCGATTCAATATCCGCCGGGTTGATATCGCTCAGATCATCTCGTTGCTGTCCGTCAACAAGAATCAAAGGTGAACCTGTTCCGTCCAAATTAGTGCCACCACGAAGTACGATAACAGGAGATGCAGCCGGATTACCGGTAGACTGGGTCACTTTCAGACCGGCAACAGATCCGGAAAGAGCCTGTGCAGGATTAGAAAAAAGACCAACAGCCAAATGCTCTTCTTTCACTTTTGAAATCGAATTCGTTAATTTAGAACGAAGTTGGGTTCCACCATAACCTGTGACAACCACTTCTCCCAGCATTTCAGAATCTTCTGCCATTTTAATCTGTAAAACAGTCTGATTTTTAATAGTCAGTGTCTCTGGTTTATACCCAACATAGGAGATCTGAATCTTTCCATTCGTAGGTACGGAAAGAGAAAACTTCCCATCAATGTCGGTAACAGTGCCATTTGTTGTCCCTATTTCTACTATACTAGCACCAATAATCGGTTCGCCTGTCATATCGACAACTACACCCGTGATTGACCTTTTTTGGCCCATTGCTCCCACTGTACACAGCAAAAGCAAAAAAAACAAACAGATTCTTTTCATAAAGTGTTACTTTTAAAAGGTAAAAAAAAGTTTTTATGGATTTGAACAAAGTCCTATGAGAACTATGTTACTACCTATACTCATACTTTACAGACAATATCAGGGACGATATACTTGCTAAATAAAGCATGTTACATTTTTACTTTCTACCCGTAACATCATTTTCCTACAAAAATTCAGGAGGCGTAAGTACTAATCACAAAAATTCAAAACCAAACTAATATTTTACAATATACGGAGCTATTAATCTAATAATTCAACCAAATACAGATATAAATAAAAATATTTTAATAATAGATGCTTTATTTTGAAAAATAATAATATATTTGCAGAAGTAAATTTAGAAAGGAGTAACATAGTTCTCATAGAACTACGTTCAAAACTTTAGTACATTCATCAACGGTTGATATTCAATCAATTTCAGCCATTAATAAAATATCTTTTTTCTAACAGACTTTTAAGTACCTCCAAAAGTTCCTACCATACGATCCTTATATATTAAGTATATGATTTTTGAGTTAGGAATAAATAATCATCGAGATCTACACATGAGTGAAATTGATCAAAATAAGCCCCATCACATTCTTTCAATGAATAAAGCATTAGCCAGGCAAAAAATAAAGCTGTTACAAAAGCCTTTATTACATAGATTCATGTAATGAAGCTTTTATAACAGCCTGTCAATTAAAAACAGAAGCCTGTTTACTTATCTCATATCGTTTATTTCACTTCCCAAACTTCCCCTTGCATCAAGAAATCTTTCAGTTTGCGGGTAGGGTTCTTCGCCTGCACTTCTTCGATCTGCTGATGAACGGCTTCATCGTATACCGGAGCGTCCACATCACGGATCACACCCAGGGCAATCGGCATATCGTCCGACATCATCGCCAACATCAGGTGAAGCGTATTGTCTTTTTCGTGAGCGTCATGAACCAGGATATCATCCATCGTATAACCGTCCTCACCGATCGTAACTGCTTTCAGCTTCAGTCCGTCCAACACAAGACCTTTGTTGCCTTCCTTACCGAAGATCATCTTTTCGCCGTGGCGCAGGAAGATCGTACGGTCAGCACGGTATTCCTTATCGACAATGCTTTTGTGGATACCGTCGTTGAAGATCACACAGTTTACCAGCACCTCCGTAACGGAAGCCCCTTTATGACGGGCAGAAGCAGCCAGTACTTCCGTCGTATTCTTCAAGTCTACATCGATCACACGAGCAAAGAAGTTCCCGCGTGCTCCCAAAGCCAGTTCAGCCGGAATAAACGGGTCTTCCACCGTTCCGTAAGGAGAACTCTTGGAAACGAATCCACGGTCGGAAGTCGGTGAATACTGTCCCTTGGTCAAACCATAAATCTTATTATTGAACAGGACAATGTTCAGGTCGACATTACGGCGTACGGCATGGATAAAATGGTTACCGCCAATAGCCAGACAGTCGCCATCACCCGTGATCAGCCAGACACTCAAGTCGGGACGAGCAGTTTTCACACCTGTTGCAATCGCAGCACCACGTCCGTGGATGGTATGGAAACCGTATGTATTCATATAATAAGGTAAACGGGAAGAACACCCGATACCCGAGATAACGGCCATATTATGAGGAGCTACTCCTACTTCCGCCATTGCTTTGTGCAAACAGTTCAATACGGCATGGTCTCCACAACCCGGACACCAGCGAACATACTGGTCGCTCTTATAATCTTTCGGTTCGAATTTTATATCTGTCATTTCTTACGCCTCCAATATTTTAGTAAATTCCTCAACTAATCTCGCAACAACGAAAGGCTGGCCTTTCACGCGATTGAATCTGTACGGATTGAATCCGGGAACTTTGCCACGCAGATAGTTGGCAAACTGTCCGTTATTCTGTTCGGCAACAACCACTTTCTTATATTTGGAAAGTATCTCTGCCGTATTCTTCGGAAGCGGGCTGATGAACTTGAAGTGAGCCAAAGCCACTTTTTTACCTTGTTCCTGCATCGTTTCCATTGCTTCATACAGATGACCGTATGTTCCGCCCCAGCCTACCAGCAACAGGTCGGCATCGGGATCACCGATCACTTCCTGTTCAGGGATAAAGTCGGCAATCTTGTCGATCTTTGCCTGACGGGTAGTAACCATCTTCTGGTGGTTGACCGGATCGGTAGAGATAGCACTCGTTTCGTAGTCTTTTTCCAGACCTCCCAAACGATGTGCGAAACCTTCCATTCCCGGAATAGCCCAACAACGGACATGGCTTTCCTTATCACGACGATAGGCTTTCCACGGTTTTTCGTCGTGGTAGTTGGAAACATAATTCGGTTGGATTGCCGGATAGTTGTCCAGATCAGGCAATTTCCAGGCAGAAGAGCCGTTTGCGATAAAGGCATCTGTCAGAAGGATTACCGGAGTCATATGTTCTACAGCCAGTTTACCAGCCCAGTAAGCAGCATCGAAACAGTCTGTCGGAGTAGATGCGGCAACTACGACAGCCGGACTTTCACCGTTACGCCCATACAAAGCCTGCATCAAGTCAGTCTGTTCACTCTTGGTCGGCATACCGGTTGAAGGACCGCCACGCTGCACGTCGATGACAACCAACGGCAACTCAGCTATTACAGCCAGACCGATCGCTTCACTCTTCAGTGCCAGTCCCGGACCGGAAGTAGAGGTAGCAGCCAGGCAACCAGCGAAGCTACCGCCGATAGCCGTACAGATACCGGCTATTTCATCTTCTGCCTGTACCGTGATCACACCCAGATCTTTCCGTTTAGACAATTCATGCAAAATATCAGTAGCCGGAGTAATCGGATAACTACCCAGGAAGAGCTGTAAGCCTGCCTTTTCCGCTGCAGCGATCAACCCGTAGGAAGTAGCCTTGTTTCCGTTTACGTCTGTATAGAATCCCGGTTCGGCTTTCTTGCTTTCGATACGATAAGTAGAAACCGACGCATGGATATTATGACCGTAGTTATAACCGTCTGTCAACGCCTTGATGTTGGCCTGTGCGATCACCGGCTTTTTGGCGAACTTATTCTGAAGCATATGCATGGCTTCTTCCAAAGGACGGTCGAACAACCAGCAAACAAGTCCCAGGGCAAACATATTCTTTGAGCGGAGAGCCGATTTGTTATCCAGCCCGAACTCAGCCAACCCGTCTTTTACCATGGTAGAGATCGGGGCAGCAACAACCTGCACACTGTTCAGACCCAGTTCTTTGAACGGATCGTCAGTTGTAAACAAAGCCTTGTCCAAATCACTCTTCTTGAATGAATCGGTATCTATGATAACTATTGCATTGGGTTTGATATTCTTCACGTTCACCTTTAAAGCGGCTGGGTTCATAGCAACCAGGACATCCGCCTTATCGCCGGGAGTAAAGATTTTACGTGATCCCAAATGCACCTGAAATCCTGATACACCACTCAGTGTTCCCTGAGGAGCACGTACTTCCGCCGGATAATCGGGAAATGTAGATATCTCATTTCCGAAGATAGCCGACAGATTAGAAAAGATTGTTCCGGTTAACTGCATACCATCTCCGGAATCTCCCGAAAAACGGATGACAACCTTTTCCAACGTTGTTACTTTTGTTTGTTCTGCCATAATTATTTATATTAGCTTAATCGCTTGTTTGTAGTTAGATTTCCGCAAAGTAAAGAATAAACTTTACCAGTTCAAAACTTTTGCTCCTTAAAAAGCAGATAGATATAGATCCAGATTATTCGATGATAAATTAAAATGATTAGACACATAACTGTTTACAGGTTTCCCACAATACATGTAAACTCCTGAACGAAAGCCATCATCGGTCTTTATCATATTCTGGACTGTTCCGGCATCTCCCAAAGAGAGGAAGACCGGGACGAATATATTACTAAAAGCCATCGAAGTGGTTCGTGCCACCCGGTTACTTATATTAGGTATACAATAATGCAATACACCGTATTGTTCGAACACGCTCGGATCGGAGTTTGCCAGGCAGCAAGTCGTTTCAAAACAACCGCCTTGGCTGATACGCAGGTCGATCACCAACGATCCTCGCTTCATGGTCCGCACCAGTTCCTCTGCAATCACATACCGGTAACGCGTATTGATATAACGCATTGCCCCGATCACGACATCAGCGGTACGGAAAGCATTATGCAATACGTTCGGGTGAAAATTGGAAGTAAACAATCCCTGTCCCAAAACTTGCTGGATGGTACGCAGTTTATTGATATCGTCGTCGAACACCTTGACTGAAGCACCCAATGCCAAAGCAGCACGGGCGGCAACCGTTCCGGCATTTCCGGCTCCCACGATCACGATTTCGGTAGGCGATACACCGGGGATGCCTCCCAACAGGATTCCTTTCCCTCCCTGGGTATTACTCAGCAATTCGGAAGCAATGGTGATGGAAGCAGTCCCTTCTATCTCTGAAATAACATTCAGGACAGGACACCTGCGCTGATCGTCCGACATCAGTTCATAGGCAATGGCTGTAATTCGTTTCGCCATCATCAGCTCAAACGCCTCCTGCGAGAAAAGATTCAGCTGCACCATGGAAAAAACGGTCGAACGGGGCTTCATCAGCAAGATTTCCTGCGGTAACGGAGGAAGTATCTTCAGGATGATATCCGCCTGGAAGACTTCAGCCGGAGTAGTTACGATCTCGGCACCGGCCTCAGAGTAATGATTGTCAGAGTAATTGATCCCCAGACCGGCACCCGACTCCACCAATACGTGATGCCCGCGGTCGGTCAGCATGTCAACAGCCTCGGGAGTAAGCGCCAGACGCTTTTCCCCTTCTTTCCGCTCACAAGGGACACCAATCAGTAAACGATTTCCTATCTTGTTCAATTCCTTCAACAACTCCTGGGTGATATATGCACCCTGGGGTTGTCTGCCTCCTGTTGCTTCCATAATACGATTTTACGGTCGGCAAGTATGACAACTGCCTTACATTATATATTATACTATTTCTTTCAATGCTTCCGAAATTTTGTGCACATCTGTTTCCGTCAACATCACTTCGGCATCAAATACGATGGATGCTTGCATATAATGAGGAGTTCTTTTCTTCAGGTTTTCTGCAATAAAAGCAACCAGTTCGTCGCCGGAGCGTCCTTTCAGCACAGGACGGGTCGATTTGCAAACTTCAAGACGTTTAGCCAGTTCTTCCACCGAAACTTTCAGATAGACCGTAGTCCCCATTTCGTTCATAAACTCCATATTGTCAAAAAAGCAGGGAGCGCCGCCACCTGTAGAGATCAGCACGTTTTCAAACATAGCCACTTCATGCAGCATCCGCCGTTCAATATCGCGGAATGCATCTTCCCCTTTTTCAGCAAATATCTGTCCGACCGTTTTATGATAACGGCCTTCGATGTAACAGTCCAGGTCAATAAAATAAAGGTCCATCAGCTTGGCGAGGTCTTTACCGACTGTCGTCTTTCCGGCTCCCATATAACCTATCAGAAAAATACGCTTCATTTCGTATATGATTGTTTACCGCAAATGTAAAGTTTTTTTTCTTCATTACTTTTCTTTCAATAGAAAAGTAACAAAATATTACCTTTGCATCTCATATCCGAAGAATACAGAAAATGGCGAAGAATAAACAGTACGTAGTATGGAAAGGGCTGAACCCAGGTGTTTACGACAACTGGGCGGAGTGTAAAATGCAGGTAGAAGGACAGGAAGGAGCGAAATACAAATCGTTCGAGACCCGCGAAGAAGCTTTCGAGGCCTTTGAAAAAGGATATACGCATTACCTGAAAACGGCTTCATCGTCGAAAGCCGCCGCCAGTCTGGCTCCCAAAGCGCCTGTCGGCAAGCCGATCAACGAAAGCCTGGCTGTCGATGCTGCCTGCAGCGGTAATCCGGGGGATATGGAATACCGGGGTGTTTACACGGCTACCGGACAGGAGATATTCCATATCGGTCCTCTGAAAAAAGGTACCAATAATGTAGGTGAGTTCCTGGCACTCGTGCACGGTCTGGCCTTGCTGAAACAGAAAGAGAGCAGCCTGCCTATCTATTCGGACAGTCGCAATGCGATTAGTTGGGTAAAAAAGAAGAAATGTAAAACGCTGCTGGAGCGGGAACCGGTCAATGAACCGATCTTCGATCTGATCGAACGTGCTGAAAAATGGCTGAACAACAATACATATACCACTACGATCCTGAAGTGGGAAACATCCGAATGGGGAGAGATTCCTGCCGATTTCGGGAGGAAATAAATTTTAGAAACAACGGATATAGGCTAATGAAAAACTATCGTACAGATAGTTCTGTATGCCATGCTTATAACCGAAAGAGATAATATTCTTCTTAATTTCATAATTCAGCTTTGTACGAAGTACCATCGGCTTATCTCCTTCTCCCCTGTACCCCTTTATACCGGTATAGTCACAGTTCAGGGTGAAACCGCGAAAAGTCGCCTGTGCCCCGATAGCATATGTTAAAGCATCATTCTGGCGATGTATCAGGTCATTTGTCATCCAGCAGTAAAAACCAGCCATTCCCTGTACACGAATTGAAGCTGCCGTTTCCGGATCCTGCCATAACGTACGTCCGATATTACAATCGAACCAATAAGCCGCCGCATCCGTATAGCGGGCATCACATAGGCGACCGCCACTGGCTGTTTTCAAGCTCGCATTTGCTACGATATCCACCCATTTCTCACTGGTCAGCACCTGATAATGACAACTTAGGATAAAATCGCCATGACAGGGAATAGGAGACTTGACTTCGACCGCATTACGTTCGTCGCGCACCTCGGGAGATGTCTCATACCACTCCTGGATCACCCCGTAAAGCGATATGCCGGCACGTCCTTTGGCTATAGGAATATACAAACGTGCAAAAACATCCTTCGTCTTGTCCCCCGTCATTTTATGGTATTCACCTCTTAACTCCACTTCCCACCGTGAAGACAACTTTCCTCCCATCAACTCAGGAAGAGGAAACGCATTCGGTCCGAAATACCGGGGAGTATATTTTAGAAAAGGCATCTTATCCCGCCAATCGTCGGCATTAGCCGGCAACACGGTAAAAAGACTGCAACAAAAGACAAGGAGTAAAAAAAGCGTATTCGTTTTCATTCTATACGTATGTGAATTTATATTTACAGACGATCGTCCACCCAAGCCGGATTCAAACAACCTTTTACATCATATACGACATGGTTTTCTTTGACAAGAGACGGAATATCGAGCTCCCCAAAGACTGCATGAGCGACTGCCAGCACAATAGCATCGTATTTCTTTCCGGAAGACAAAGAATCAGACAGCTCAAGCCCGTATTCATTCCGAACTTCTTCCGTACGTGCCCAGGGATCGTAGACAGAGACATTCATGCCATAGTCTTTCAACACACGGACAACATCTCCCACTTTCGTGTTACGGACATCCGGACAGTTCTCCTTAAAGGTAAAACCGAGAACCAGGACTTCCGCTTTCTTAACCGGGACGTCCTTTTTGATCATACATTTCACTACCCGGTTAGCAATATATTCACCCATCGTGTCATTGATACGACGGCCATACAAAATCAAACCCGGATGATATCCATAATCCTGCGCCTTACGAATCAGATAATAAGGATCGACACCAATACAATGTCCTCCGACCAACCCCGGTTTAAACGGAAGGAAATTCCATTTTGTCTCAGCAGCAGCCAGCACTTCATTCGTATCTATGTCCAGCAAATGAAATATTTTAGACAGTTCGTTCACAAAAGCGATATTTATATCCCTCTGCGTATTTTCAATGACTTTGGAAGCCTCTGCCACACGGATACTTGAAACCGGAAATGTTCCGGCAACGATCACAGAACGGTATAGCGCATCTACCTTCGCTGCTGTTTCAGGGGTAGAACCCGAAGTTACTTTCATGATTTTCTCGACCGTATGCTCCTTATCTCCCGGATTGATGCGTTCGGGAGAATAGCCGGCAAAGAAATCTTCATTATATTTCAGTCCGGATGTTTTTGCCAGAATCGGCACACATTCCTCTTCCGTAATACCCGGACAAACCGTTGATTCATAGATAACAATATCACCTTTCTTCAACACCTTGCCAACCGTTTCACTGGCACGGTACAAAGGGGTCAGATCCGGACTATGATGCGTATCGACCGGCGTAGGAACAGCCACTATATAATAATTACAGGAAGCCAGATCTTCCGGATCAGAAGTAAAATAAAGTCCTGTTTCCCCTTCTTCCGGCAAATGGTCTGATAAAACCGATTTCAACGACTCTTCCGACACCTCCTTTGTGGTATCTTCCCCTAAACTCAACGCTGAAACCCGTTCTTGTTTCACATCGAAGCCAACAACCGAATATTTAGTAGCAAACAAACGCGCTAATGGCAAACCTACATACCCGAGACCGATAATTGCTATTCTCATTTTGTCCATTATATATGAAACTTTCATATCAAAATTGCACAAAGATAATTAAAACAAAGAAAAACTATATCTTTGTCCTCAATAACAAGTTATTTAACAAGAACAAAAGTGGATTTAGTAAAAGTTGTCATACCCATTTATAAGAATACGTTTTCCAAAATGGAAATGCGTTCATTAACGCAGGCATACGAAGTTTTGCATTCTTATCCATTAGTTGTAATCAAACCTTTATCCCTGGACCTGTCTGAATTACAAGTTGAATTTCCGAAATTGATAGTCACTTCATTCGATGATAACTATTTCAAAGGAATCAGCGGTTACAACCATTTGATGCTCACATCCGAGTTTTATGAACGTTTTCTTGACAGCCAATACATACTGATTTATCAATTAGATGCGTTTGTCTTCCGCGACGAGCTGGCGGATTGGTGTAATAAAGGATATGATTATATCGGTGCTCCCTGGCTTCAAAAACCGGTCTACCGATTGCCGGTTATTTCATCCATTATGTCTTTAATACATCAGTACCAAAAATCAACAGGCAAACCATCCAAACAAGATTTATACAATAAAATAGGTAATGGTGGCCTATCTTTACGTAAAGTAGATAGCCATTACCGAGTTACTAAAAAACAAGCGGACCTAATAGGATTTTACCTATCGAAGGAACGATATCATCTTTATAATGAAGATGTATTCTGGGCAACTGAAGCAGACGGCTTTATTTATCCGGAAGTAAAAGAAGCCCTTCGCTTTGCTTTCGATAAATATCCGGGATATTGCTACAAATTAAATAACCATCAACTCCCCTTCGGATGTCATTCATGGTACAAAAGAAAAATGAAGAAGTTTTGGAAACCGATTATACAGTTTTGATCAAATATGAAAATCTCCGTTGTCATAAATACTTATAATGCAGAAAAGTATCTCGAAAGAGTATTAGAAGCTGTAAAAGGATTCGACGAAATACTTATCTGTGATATGTATAGTACAGATAATACTATTCCAATTGCACAAAAATATAATTGCACAATCATCTATCACGAGAATACCGGATATGTTGAGCCTGCACGTAATTACGCCATACAATCTGCCAAATATCCTTGGGTATTGGTCATTGATGCAGACGAAATAGTTCCTCCCGCATTAAAAGATTTCTTATACAAACGGATTCAAGAAGAAAACTGTCCTTCCGGTATTCGCATCCCTATGAAAAATTATTTCATGGGACGCTTTATGCATTGTGTTTATCCAAGTTACTTGCTGCGTTTTGTAAAAAAGGAAAATACTTATTGGCCTTCTTCTATACATTCTCAGCCACAAATTAAAGGGAAAATAGAAGTCATCCCTTCAAATAGAAAAGACCTGGCTTTTATACACCTGGCAAATGATTCTGTTTCAACAAATATACGAAAAACCAACCAATATACTGACAATGAATTGGATAAGCGCAAAAACAATAAATATCCTTTTTGGTCATTAATCGGAGAAACGACTTTTCGCTTTTTCAAACTTTATATATTAAAAGGTGGTTTTCGAGATGGCAAAGCAGGATTAACTTATTGCGGATTAAATGCATTTTATAAATTTGCAACTATTGCCAAAATATGGGAATCCAGAATTTCTGAAAACGAGATAGACCCGGAATTAAAATAAAATAGAAAATGGATACAATTACTTTCGAAACCAAATGTTATGAGAATGACTGGGAGTTCCTTTTACAAACTCCCTATTTGGATCAAATGATACAAAGATGTAATACGACATTTCAACATAAACAATTAATTATTAATAATGTCAACGACCTTCCTTTAGTATGCAAATTCGCAGATGAGAAAATAAGAAAAGGAGTTATCGACGCCTACTATGTTGCTGAAAATTACGCCCAGGAAGCTCTTGATTTCTTTCAGATAGACAAAAAATCATTTGGGAAAGGATATTACTATTCGATAGCTGAACTTGTTGGGATTTATCTAAGTAAAACAACTTATCATCTGCATTTTTCGAGTGACGCAAGAATGGAGAAAGCACCTTCTACTGATTGGATTTCAGAAGCAATCAAACTAATGAATGAACATACGGACTTTGCCGTTGCCAATCCTGTGTGGAACCATAAATATAAAGAAGCTGCACACGAATCCATTGATGAAACAGAAAACTTTTACATTGGATATGGTTTTTCAGACCAATGCTACCTAGTTAAAAACGACATATTCAAACAACCCATTTATAATGAATACAATGAAGAGTCCAGCAGATATCCTGTATATGGTGGAGAATTATTTGAAAAAAGAGTCGATAGCTTTATGAGAAATCATGAAATGAAACGCCTTACCCACAAACAAGTCAGTTATATTCATCAAAACTTTCCCAAAACCCCCATACTGAAGAAGATCAAAAAGATAAGTCTCAATTCATAAACTTATCTTTATAAAAACGAATCCTTTCCCAAGCATGTTCCATATTATAGCCCGCTTCTTTGGCATAAGCCAAAGCTACTCTCTTATATCCATTATCATCAAACCAAAGCCGATTCAAACTTTTATATCCTTCTTCTTCTGAAATAACACCAAATTTCATCCGGTTTATATCTACTAATGAAAAATATATTTCACCATTACGATAAGCGAACAATATATTCCCTGGAGAATAGTCTTTATGCAACACTCCTTTCTTATGCATATCAGCTGTAAACTTACCGAATGCATCCAATACCCCAACAGGTTCACCATTCCCGAAACCCGAACAAAAACAACGGATTTCTTTCATCCCTTTTTCTTCTAAAGTAATATAATAGGAATAAGACAATCCCCAGTAATATTCTTCTATATAAGCAACCGGATATGGCGTATTTATTCCAAACTCTACCAGCCTCAATCCATTTAGGTAAGAACGTGTTGCCTTAGACGAACGAAAGGAAACATAAATAAATCGGTTTATCCAATTCGGTCTTTTAAATCTTTTAACAATAAAGGAAATACCTTTTATCTGAAAACGTTTTAAAACATTTCTTCCTTGAAAAATTATTTCGCCTTCCTGTTCAAAAACTTCAGGCAATGTAGCGATAAATGTTTGAAACTCTTTATATAAAGGATTTATTACGATTTTCATATTATTTCTTTTATCTTTCCTACTATCCTCTCCGGTGTTATCTGCATCATACAGGCCCAATCGCCCCGAAAACAGGGTTTCTGTCCGAATACGGAACAAGGACGGCACGGCAGATCCAGCTGAACAGCATTCTTCGGATCCTGGTGATAACCATAGAATCCCGCATACGGATGAGTCGCTCCCCAAATAGAGACCACTTTCGTTCCGACCAAAGAGGCAAAATGCATATTGGCGGAATCCATGCAGAGCAATACATCCAGCCGGCTGATCAAAGCCAGTTCGTTATCCAGTGAATAGCGTCCGACAAGACTTTTCACACGCGGATACTGGAATGCCCATTGTTCCAGGACAGCTTCCTCGTAACCACGTCCTCCCAACAGAAAGATCGTGTAATCTTCATTTTCGGAGAGACGGGCAACCACCTGCTCCATATCATCTATCGGATATATTTTTCCCCGGTGCTTGGCAAAAGGAGCAATCCCGATCCATTTGCCGTTTTTCGTACCGGCCACCGCTTCCATAGCCGAGAGGTCAGCGGGATGCGATTCATAAAGGGAAGTAAACGTTTCCGTATAGTTCAATCCGGCAGCCCGAAACACATCGGCATAACGTTCAATTACCGGACGCAAAGGTTTCAGTTTCTTATGATTGCGATCTGTCAAGTTTTTCCGTTCCTTCCTAGCCTTGTCTACGACATAGACCTTTTTCCCTTTTATCCGGAATAAGCTACGGATGATGATCGTACGGATCACATTATGCAGATCCAATACCATATCATACTCAAACTTAACTAAAGCAGAAGCAAACCGGAGCAGTCCAGGTAAGGTCTTTTCCGCAGCCTTTGTATTGATACCTATCACGTCTACATTCGCCGGTCGGTTCATGAAGACGGGTATCAGGAAAGCCTGCGTAAGAACAGTAAACGTATCCTGCGGATTCGCTTTGGCGGCAGAGTAAATCACCGGAACCGTCATAGCGACATCGCCTATAGCTGAAAGTCGTATAACAAGTATTTTTGCCATTATTTTTTACCGTATAATACAGGATTCAAGGCCGGATCATTATACATTTTCATCTGTTTGTACACTTTCATGTACTTGCGTCCTTCCTTGATATCGGTCAGTAATTGATCCAAAGCTGTTGAAAGGTCGTTTTTTTGTTCCAGCAATACTTTCAGTTTTTCTTCACATTTGGCTTTATGCTCAGCAGTCGCATCGGGGCGATTCACCTCTTCGGCCATATGGTAGATCTTGAGTGTCAGGATAGACAGACGGTCTACCGCCCATGCCGGACTCTCCGTATTGATCGTTGCGTCCGGCAATACCTTTACTTCTTTGTATTTATCCAGAAAGAAACTATCGATCAGTTCCACCAGATCAGTACGGTCCTGATTGGATTTGTCTATACGCCGCTTGATCGCAATTGCTTCGACCGGGTCGATCGCCGGATTACGGATGATATCTTCCAGATGCCATTGCACTGCATCAATCCAGTTCTTCAAATAAAGATAAAACTCGATACTTTTCACCTCATACGGATTATGCATAGTTGCATCCACATCATCAGAAACATGATACGCTTTCGTAGCCTGTTCAAATATCCGGTAACACTGTTCGCTGAAATTCATAAATAATCGTTTTGCTTTCTGTAAATACTGTTGACAAAGGTAGAAAATCTTTTTATATGGGCAATGTTATCAATCGCATAGAAAGCATTACCTTTGTCCGTGTATACAGTAACATACGGGCAAAATGAAAATAGTAGCAGATAATACGGTTCCCTACCTGAAAGGTATAGCCGAACCGATTGCAGATATAAAATACCTCAACTCAAACGAGTTTTCTCCTTCAACCATTCATGATGCCGACGCCCTGATTGTACGAAGCATCGACAAATGTACCCGCGAATTATTGGAAGGAAGCCGTGTCAAGCTGATCACGACAGCAACTATCGGCTTTGACCACATCGATATAAAGTATTGTGATGAAGCGGGCATCACCTGGAAAAATGCTCCGGGATGCAATGCCGTTTCAGTCGCTCAATACGTTTTATCTTCACTGATCGTCATCGGACTTCGCAGGAACGAACCGTTACAGGGGAAAACAATCGGGATAATCGGCGTAGGGCATGTAGGGAAAGAACTGGAGAAGCTTTGCACAGCCTACGGCATGCGCATTTTACGCAATGACCCGCCGCGGGCTGAAGCAGAGGGCGAGACCGGATTTGTTTCGCTGAAGACGATCGCCGAAGAAGCTGATATTATCTCCTTCCATACGCCGCTGACAAAGGAAGGGCCTTATGCAACCCGTCACCTGGCAGACGAAGATTTTTTCAACAAAACATGTAAAAAGCCCTGGATTGTAAATGCTTCAAGAGGAGCTGTACACGATACGATGGCATTGATAGAAGCCCTGAAATCAGGAAAAATCAGCGAAGCAGTGATCGACTGCTGGGAAAACGAACCGGCGATCGACCGCGAATTGTTAAGTTTGGCAGCCATAGCCACTCCTCATATTGCCGGATTCTCTGCCGATGGCAAAGCCAACGGGACCCGCACCTGCCTGGAAAATATCGAACGCTTTTTCGGTCTACACATAGAAAAGCTGAATGAAGTCGTACCTCCCGATCCGGTCGATCCGGTAATCGATTTGGCCGAAGTAACGGAACATCGTATCGAACAGGCAATCTTCCGGAGCTTCGATCCGCTTGTTGTCGACAAGGCTTTACGGGATACGCCCGAAAGGTTCGAATGGTTTCGTGCAAACTACAGTCATCCGCGGGAGTTTGCCGCCTATAAGGTCAAGAATACGACAGATAAGGAAAGAATGCTTCTGAACAAGCTAGGGTTCCGATAATAAAGGAAAAAGCAAATGAACACATTTCTTTTTATACACGGATTCAATGAAATTTGTCAGCGACATTCTTGCCTGTCGACAACTGTCGGCAAGCCTGTTGACAATTATGAACAAGCTTGCCGATAATTGTCGACAGGCTTGTTCATAATTATCGACAAGCAAAAACATTGGCAACCAAACAGGCAGACATAACGGCGAAAATATTGTATATACGCTACTTATTTACAAAATGACAAGAAGTTATCCTAACAACTCACTGCAATGGCAAAAGATAAATTAGTATCACCCGGTTTTTGTTATATATTGGCAGCAAACTTCCTGCTGTTTTTTGCCTTCTACCTCATTTTGCCCATCCTACCGTTCTACCTGCAGGAGCGGTTCATGGCAGACAAGTCGATGATCGGAATTATCCTGTCCTGCTACACGATAGCGGCTCTTTGTATCCGTCCGTTTTCGGGATATCTGCTGGATACGTTTGCGCGCCGTCCGCTGTATTTGCTGGCTTACGTCCTGTTCATGATCATTTTTGCCGGATATATGGTTGCCAGCCTGTTGAGTATATTCATCGTGCTGCGTATCCTGCATGGGTTCGCTTTCGGGATGGTGACGGTTTCGGGTAATACGATCGTGATCGATATTCTGCCCTCTTCCAGGCGCGGTGAAGGGATCGGCTATTATGGACTGGCGAACAACCTGGCGATGAGTTTCGGTCCGATGATCGGGCTGTTCATGCATACCAGCTTCAGCTACGAAGTGATCTTCGGTTGTTCACTGGTCTCTTGTTTCCTGGGATTTATCATGGCATACTTGGTCAAAACGCCCTACAAGCAACCGGTAAAGAAAGAACCGATCTCGCTCGACCGCTTCTTCCTGATGAAAGGAGGTTGGGCAGGCATCTCTCTGCTGATGCTATCCATTCCTTACGGAATGACGACCACCTATGTCGCCATGTATGCGGATGAGATAGGGATTTCCGTTAATTCGGGGCTTTACTTTACCTTTATGGCAATAGGTCTCGCCATATCACGGTTGTTCTCCGGACGGCAGGTCGACAAAGGGCGTATCACGTTGGTTATCACTTTGGGTATGTATCTGGCCTGTGCCAGTTTCTTTGCCCTGGCATCATTGGAAACACTGATGAAATGGAATCCGGTATTCACCTCTTATTTATACATTGTCATTGCCCTGTCGCAAGGAGTGGCTTTCGGTACGATGTTTCCGGCATTCAATACCCTGTTCGTAAATCTGGCACCCAACAGTCAGCGCGGAACAGCAACCTCGACCTATCTGACCAGCTGGGATGTTGGTATCGGCATCGGTTTGATGATCGGCGGAAGCATTGCACAGGAGTTCGGCGGGTTCAATTATGCCTATCTGTTCGGGGCCTGCCTGACGGTATTGTCGACCTTCTTTTTCATTCTCAAAGCAGGCCCCCATTTCAACAGAAACAAATTGCGGTAGATGAACGATCCGTTCACCTCCGCTATTTGCCGGTTCAAAGCTGAATCGGATAAGTTCCGTATTCCTTCACGGTCTCAATCAAACATTTGACATTCTCATACGGGATCAGATCGTGTATGCTATGATCCGTCGCAATAATATAACCTCCGTCGGCTCCGGCTTCCTTTATACATTCCAAAACTTCTTTCCTTACATCTTCAGGGTCTGCAGATGCCATTGTTATTTTATTATTGATATTACCGACAGGAGTCAGCTTTCCCTTATATTTTTCCTTCACCTTTTTCAGGTCCATACCGGCGGCACGTTCTACAGGATGCAGTCCGTCTATTCCACAATCGACCAGATCGTCCAATACGTCCCATATTCTTCCGTCATTATGCATGATCACCGGAACGCCCGTCTCCTTTATGCCTTCTACCAACCGTCTGAAATACGGGACAAAAAATGTACGGAAATCATCCGGAGAGATTAATAACGAATTCGTACCTCCCCAGTCGTCCGAAATCTGTACACAATCGACACCGCCATCCGCTATCGCCAGGCGAATAACGTCCAACGTCCATTTCAGCACGGCTTCATTCATTTCATGGATCATTTCCGGATCTGTATACATCGTGATCGACAAAGTTTCAAAATCCATGATATACCACGATAACATCGTGAACGGACCGAGGGCACCCAGGACTATAGCCAGATCACCGGAATTGGCCCCTTTTGTATCTTTAAAAATCCGGAGCCTGTATGGCGTATCCACCGGCGGAAAATTATACTTTTCCCAATCTTCCCGGCTTTTTACAGGCGTATCGATCTGGGCTATGATCGGCCAGCCGTTTTTACGATACGTAACTCCCCATTCATCTTTATAAATCTCATCCTTTTCATGAGGTGTTTCTTCAATGCCACAGAAACCGTTAATGGGAGTCCATATGGCATCTATACCCAGTTTCGCAGCCAGTTCGGCCTGCGCCTTTCCTTCATAAAGGATTGTGTTATATCCTAAAACTTCCTTTAAAAGCTTTTGGCTGAAAAGATGTTCCGTAATAGGTATTCTATCAGGAACGCCGCCATTCAAAGCGGTCAGAAAACGTTCTCTTGGTGTCATATCAATTGGCTGCTAACCGGTTTAAAATTTCAACTAACTTTTGAGGTTCTTCCGTATAATAATCCACGCCTATCTTTTGGGCGAAATCACCGTTCACGGGTGCACCTCCTACAAATGTTTTTACCTTTGGAAATTCTGCCTTAATAGCCTCATTGATCGGCCCCATATTGACCATCGTTGTCGTCAGCAAGGCAGACATACCGACAAAAGCATCCGGATTTTTCCGGACAGCTTCCACAAAAGTCTCTTTCGAAACGTCCACTCCCAGATCGATAACCTCATAACCGTTTCCTTCGACCATCATACAGACCAGGTTTTTGCCGATATCATGCAAATCCCCTTGTACCGTACCAACGATAAACTTCCCTTTCCGCTTAACAGAACCGTCTGCAAAGTATTTTTTCAAATGGTTCATACCGCTGCTCATCGCTTTGGCACTCATCAGTACCTGCGGTACAAATACCTTGTTTTCCTTAAACTTAACGCCTGTGCGATTCATTCCGGCAATCAGTCCTTCGGTCAGCACCTCATTCGGTGAATATCCTTCTGCCAGAGCGGCAGCTGTCAACTCGTCGGCACCGTCCTCTCCTTTCATCGTCGGCGGATAAGGAGTGGCGGCATTGATCTTGCCGACTTCTACACAATACGCTATTTTTTCAAAAATAGTTTCCATAATGTATCAATTTAGTATGTTTATTTTTCTCTTCTTCTGATCTCTTTTACAGCATCTACCATTGCATAGAAGCCCTCCACCTGCATATAGTCAGGAATAGAATTACCTGAACCCAAACCATATCCATTCGCTTTTTCCCGAAAGCGGGTGCCTTCTTCCAGGACTTTATTATACACCTGGTCATACGGATTCAGTATCAGATAATTCATATCGAAACCACCAAACAAACCTATCTTGTCGGCATAATTATCAATCCATACATCAAAAAGACATATCTGATCTTCATTGGAATGCTTTGCATCGATCCCCATTTTCAGAATATCAGGCATAATCGACATGATATTACCACAGGAATGCAGAAGGAATTTCTTATTCTTCCTGTGAACGATATCTATTACTTTCTGCTGTTGCGGAAGAATAAAGTGACGAATCGTATCCGGTTCAAGCATAGTAGAGGTGCGATGTCCCAGATCATCTCCCATCCGGTAAAAAACAAACAGGTCGTCAAACTCGTCGACCATTCTGCTCCAGAGAGTTTCATACAACTCGCCTATCTTTTGGAACAAATCGGCAAATAATTCAGGATCGAGATACTGCATCGTACAAAGGCTCTCATATCCTACCAGATCCTGTGCTGTCTCAAAAATACCATAACCGCAACCGCCGTACGCTTTCATTCCAGCCGGCATCATCCGCCGGATAGACTGCAGGCGAGGCTCATAGGTTTCCCAAAAAATACGCGGTATATCTTCAAAAGGGTATTTGTTAAAGTCATCACGGGTTTGAATGGGACCTAACTTTCCTCCCAATATAGCACCGTGTTCGGGAAGTATCTCACAAATAGCCGCTTCATAACTGAAAGCATCGTATGTGTTTTTCTTCCAAAAAGAGATATATTTCCCAAAGTAACAGTCCAGGTCGGACTGACTTTTACAAGCAGCCAGCGAAAGCTCCTCTCCCGTACATTTGGAAATGAAAGGCGCATCTATATTATGCTCGTACAAGGGCAAATAATCTGGCCGTTGATTATACAGGACTTTCAATATATTCCTGTAATCCGGTTCAAATGTGTCCATATGAATATTCTTTAATTTTAAAGCCAACAATATAAAACAGCCATTAACTGGTCTGTCTAATCTTCAAATCACCCTACTTTACCGGTCAAGTAGAAAGATATAAGATCACTGATTTTATTATTTGCCAAAGGACGAGAACTTGGAGGAAATAAATAATAGCAATTCTTACGATCTGCTTATACTATCTTACTATTCGGATCTAAGGCTATAGGTAAGACTGTCCGGACTACGGGCATATCCTTATTTTTTACATGTTGTATTAAAATATCCACGGATTGTTTTCCGATCATCGATACCGGTTGGTCGACCACGATCATCCCGGGAGCCAGGATGCTGAAGGAAGGCATTCTGTGCAGACATCCCAATCCGACTTTTTCCGTAATGTCGACCGAATGTCTGTAGAAATAACGCAATGCTTCCAACGCCAAAAAGTGAGTGGCAAAAAAGAATCCGTCCACATCGGGACATGTTGTAAACAATTTATCCAGTTTCTTGATTATATCACTTTCATATTCATCGTACTCAATATCCAGCACCAACCTCGGATCAGTATCTATAGAGGCATCCTGCAAAGCACTCAAATAGCCTTTAAAACGCTGTTGCATAACTCCCAGGCGTGTTTCTGTGGTTACGAATGCTATCTTTTTCTTTCCGTTTGCGATCAGTCGATCCATGACACAACGGACACTGTCCTCATTATTTATGATCACATAATTGGTTGATAAATCCGAAAAGTAGCGATCTATCAATACGAAAGGGAACGACTCCTGCATCAGGTTTTCAATCTCTTTCTTCGAATGCTCGGTCACAGCGATGACCAATCCGTCCACCTGCTTGGCTTTCAGCATCCGAATCAGTTTGCTTTCACGGACCGGGTCCGATTCCGAACTGCAGAAAGTAACGGTATATCCTAACTTCTCGGCTTCCAGTTCTATCTCACGGGCTATCTGCGCAAAGAAAGTATCCGCAATGGTCGGTATGATCAGCCCAATTGTATTCGTCTTCCCTGAATTCAGGCTCTTTGCCAATAAATTGGGCTGATAATTATGCTGACGGGCATAGTCTTTTATCTTTTTCTGCATAGCCATACTGATCTTATTCTCATCTCCACGTCCGGACAACACCCATGAAACGGTTGTTTTCGAGACGTTCAATGCAGTAGCTATGTCTTTAAGAGATATTCCCATATTTCCCGGAATTTAATTTTTACCCGAATAATTCGACAGCAAAAATAAAGACAATTCTCTTAGCCTGCAATCTTACCCTAAAGATTCAATATAATCACACAGGTTTTCGATACCCTTCTCACTTTTGATCTGCTCACTTACTGCGGCTGCATTCTTTTTATAATCCGGGTTACCGACCAAATCCGCTATTTTATGTTCCAGTTCATTCTCGGACACCTTGGCGATCTTCACCCGTTCCGGACCTAATCCCAGTACTTGTACCCGATACGCCCAATAAGGCTGGTCAAGCAGTAAAGGAGTGATCAGCTGGGGAACACCTGCACGCGCCACACTATGGGTCGTACCGCTTCCTCCGTGGTGGATAACGGCATCGCAGTGAGGGAAAATAAGATGATGGGGAATCGGCTTCTTCATCAGGTACAGTTGTTCGCTTCCCTGCAAGGTTTCTCCTGTCTTTGCCCAACCGGAACCGACAACCAACCGGTATTTTTTCCGGTCACTGATACGCGCCAGCATGCCACAAAAACGCTCCCGGTCATTCGATGTGCAACTGCCCAAAGTAAAGAAGATGACCGGTGTCCGGTCTCTTTGGATAAATGCCATCAGTTCCTGATAAGCCTCTTCGTCATATTCAAACGTATCATTAAAACAATAGCCTCCGATATTCCAACGGAAACGTTCGTCCCACACCGGATCGGTATGTCCCAGGTAACGGCTGTACAGCAGGAAGTTGTCGCTATTCTTCGCCGCATCCTGACCAAAGTTATCGATCGGTGACAGGCCATATTTCACCCGGTTCTTGTTGATCGTATCTTTCACCATATAGTTGGAAACCTTGTTCATCATCAGCCAAAGCAATTTTGGCGTAATGACCGGATTGGGCTTCGGGTACGGGAAAGCGGGAGGCGGCATCTTTGTGCCCGGCAGGAAAGGAGCGAAAGCCGTACGCACAAAAGGCTTCTTGCAATATTCGGCAATGCCGGTCGCCGCAAACTCCGTATTGGCTGCCACCAGGACATCATTCTGTTCGAGGAGCGGGATCACCTGCACAAACTGTTTGTCGATCGCATCACGCGTCCATTCCACGATCCTTTTGAAGCTCTGTTTGTTCTCGGCTGCATCCGCCATCATTCCGCCGATATTATCGAAATCCTGCAAAACGACCTTCACCGGGTATTTTCTGACCATTTCCTCAAAGACCTGGGGAACATTCATTGTTACTTCATGACCGCGCTTGACTAACTCGCGTGCCACCGCCAGATAGGGCAGCACGTCACCTTGTGATCCTCTTGTTACAAGTAGTATTTTCATTTACTCTATATTATTATACGTAGTTTTTTCCTGGCACTGTTCTTTTACTTCACATGCCTCGCTCACCTTTTTACCTGCGGCCTTCCGCTTAAAAAGCATCCGGACCAGAAAGGCCAAAAATCCTAATAATAGACTCATTAACATAATGAGAACAAAGAACGTATATATAAACATATCCGTCAATGTCTATTTTTCACATTCGATATTCCATTATTAATAATCTCTCTTTACCGCATATTCATATACAAGCAGTTACACACCCTATAAAAGTCAATTCTTAATAATAGAATATTGATTCTGAAATATAGCTATTGTTTGGTACAAAGTTATATCAGTACTTTGTAACATCAAATAAACAATAAAAAGAAAAGTAAATGAACAAGTATTTATTGCGCAACTTTCTTTATGCCATTTGTATGGCCACCTTGTTGTTTGCCTGCGATGACAATGATGATCAGGATGGTTCCGGAATCAGCGGAATCTACTCCAACAAGTTGAGCACACCCGAGGGTGACAACACATTGACCCTGACTTACAGTGGACGTGAGTTCATCGGTAAGGACGTTACCTTCAAACAGGTTAACGGAAATACAGCTAACATCACCCTGCACGGCATCCTCCCCGGTGAAACCGCTACTGTATTGGAAAATATTCCTATCTCCGCCGATGGGAACGGATATTCCTTTTCAGGAAGTAGTACAGGGAACAACGGAACTGCATTTTCCTACCAGGGAAAAGTGGAAACCGGAAAAATGACACTCGCCCTGACAGACGTAAAAGTCGCCTCCAACCAACTGACTTCGAATGCGAAATGGCATCCGGTACAGACCGCTGTAACGACGGAGACTGATCCGATAAAGGGAGAATACACCTGCTATCACTATGCTTTCCACCTGGTAACCGACAATCTGATCCTGGGACAGGCCGCCCCTCAACTGGAAGCCATACTCGGAAATCTGATTACCTGGTTCATCAACGAAGTCACTTTCAATCCGGACGGCAATATCACAGCCCGCTACGCTACTATGCCGGAAGGCAAAGCAATCGGCGACCTGATAAACATACCTCCCGACAGGAAGGACAGTGAATGGCTCTCCTCTCCGATCAACCTGGCATCTTATTATGTAAAAGACGATTCGGAACTGTATATCATTCCCAATATTGACATGATCCTTTACCAGATCGAGCAGAACAAAACTAAAGCTGACGGTGGTCTGGATGCTGCCGTTATTGCCGCTGTCTACCAGCAACTCAACAAATGGAGCACGACAGGCATCCGGATGAACATTCGCAAAAACTCGGAAGCACCCTATAATAATATGGGTAAACTGATCGCTTACAAAGGCGATATCTTTTTGTTCCTCGACAAAGAAGAAGTGGCGGCTTTCCTCCCTTTATTGTCACTGGTTAAAGACCTGCTTCCGGAAGATATACTCAACGGCCCGATGGGATCGATGATAGGCCCTTTACTGGATATGCTTGCCAATAGCCTGCAACAAGCGAAGACGCTGGAAATGGGCATGATGCTGACCAAATAAAAGGAGATACAACAACAAATAAAGAGTACAAACATGAAAAAATATACTATATTATTTTTACTGACCCTCCTGACTCTACCCTCTTTCGGGCAGGTCATGAAAGGATTCGTGTACGATAAAGAGAACAATGAGCCGCTGGCGGGTGTCAATATCACCTATAAAAGAATCAGCGGCGAGACAAACGGAACCATTTCGGAAGCCGACGGCTCCTATGAGATCAGACTGCCGGAAGGCGGCGTGGATCTGCTGTTCAGTTATATAGGTTATGAAAATGAGCAGGTTCCGGTTGTGATCAACCGCAATGAAACGAAGACGCAAAATATATTTATGCGTATCAAGGCCAATCTGCTGGGCGACGTAGTAGTCAGCGCCGGACGTTTCGAACAGAAACTGAGTAATGTAACGGTATCTATGGACTTGCTGAAAGCGGAAGATATCACCAAGCAGGCTCCTACCGACCTGAGTGCGACACTGAACACAATGCCCGGCGTGGACATCAACGACAAACAGCCTTCTATCCGAGGAGGAAACGGCTGGACATATGGTGTCGGATCACGAAGCATGGTATTGATCGACGGGATGAGTGCACTGACTTCCGGAACCGGTATTATCAACTGGAACATTGTACCATTGGAAAATATCGAACAGGTGGAAGTGATGAAAGGTGCTTCGTCCGTGCTTTACGGATCGTCCGCCCTCAACGGAGTAATCAATATCCGCACAAAACGTCCGGGTCTCACGCCTGTTACGACTTTACGTACCTATCTGGGTATCTATGGCGATCCGGATAACGAAGACTACCAATGGAGCGACAAATCTTTCTGGAAAGAGGGCAAATACGAGGTAGAACCATTCCTGCGTAAGAACGTATTATCGGGTATCCGTAACCCGATTTATGAAGGTGTCGATTTCTCTCATGCCCGCCGTGTCGGTAACTTCGACCTTTCCGCCGGATTAAACATGTTCACCGATGAAGGATATAAAAAGCAGGGATATAACAAACGTTTCCGTGCCGGAGGCAACCTGACTTACCACCAGCCGATGAATGACGGGAATCTGCTCAACTACGGTTTCAATGTCAACTACATGAGCGACAAGTATGCCGACTTCTTCCTGTGGCGTTCGCCGAAAGATGTGTACGAACCGTCTCCTATCGCTAATATGGGACGTGAAGCAAATACATTCTATATCGATCCGTTCTTCAATTTCACAAACCCGAACAACAATACATCCCATAAAATCAAAGCCCGCTTCTATTATCGCGGCGACAATATTGCCGACGGATCGAATAACGATGCCTCCATTACGGATATCCTCGGAAATATGGGGACGGATGTCAATGCTATCACCGGGATCGTACAAAATGTACAGAACGGCGATTACAGCATGCTCTATCCGATCATCCAGCCGGCTTTACAGGGCGACCTGAACGGATTGGTGAACGGTACGACGAATATCCTGGGTCAGATCTTCCCGACTGCCACTACGGCCGATTACTGCGACCTGCTTTCATGGGTAATGAAACGTGGCATTCCAAGCAGTACGTCCGACCTGGTTCCGTGGCTGTCGAATGCGATCAATCCGAAATCCGATCCGGTCAGCATCGACAAAAACTATACTTATTATCTCGATTATCAGTTCAACAAAAAATGGGACAACGGTACACAGATCACAGCCGGAGCCACCTACGAACATATGCGCAGTACTTCGGTAACGACCGGTAACCATGACAGTGATAATGCCGCCATGTTCTTCCAGTATGACCAACGCTTTTTCGACCGGCTGAGTGTATCTGCCGGGATGCGTGCCGAATATTATCGCGTCGACGACTTCCTGCGTGAAGCCGACACAAAGATATTCGGAGCCAAAGTACCTGTAAAACCGATCTTCCGTGCCGGACTGAATTACCAGCTGGCAGACTACAGCTTTATCCGCGCCAGCTTCGGACAAGGTTACCGTTATCCGTCCCTGACAGAGAAATATGCCCGTAAGGACATCGGCGGGGTCGGTGTATTCCCGAATAATGAAGTAAAAGCAGAGAAGGGAGTGAATGCCGAACTGGGTATCAAACAGGGATATAAATTCGGCAACCTGATGGGGTTCTTCGATGTAGCCGGTTTCTATACGCAGTATACAGACATGATCGAATTTCGCTTCGGCTTCTTCGACCCGAATTCATATGCCTATGCCAACAGTACGAAGGAAATCCTGGGAATCATTGCACAGGGTCAGATGCCGGGTATAGGAGCCCAGTTCTACAATGTCTCCAAAGCACGTATCTACGGGGCAGAGATAAGTACAAACGGCTTCTATGACTTCAATGCCGATACCAAACTGTCCTACAACCTGGGATATGTTTTCATCGAACCGGAAGATGCCGATTACAAGGAAAAGAACGAAATCGAAGCCCAGTACAACGATCCTCTCCGTGCAAAAGAAAAATCCAACGACTCCAAATATCTGAAATACCGTCAGAAACACACGGTGAAAGGTGTTGTCGACCTGCAATGGAAACGTCTGAACCTGGGTATAAACGTTACCTGGAAGAGTAAAATGCTGGCTGTCGACTATCTGATGGTGGACGAACGCGAAAAAGACCAGCCGGATGCCATGGAATATATCCGCCAGCTCCTGTATGGAAATATCGGCGGGGAAACGCTTAATACGTACTGGAAAGAAAAGAATACGGACTATTGTGTTGTCGACCTGCGTGCAGGCGTGAAAATAACCAAAGACGTATCGTTCCAGTTCATGATCAATAATCTGTTCAACAAAGAGTACTGCACACGTCCGATGCTAGTCTCCGCACCGCGTACTTACGTGATGCAACTGAATATGTCGTTCTAATTGAAAATTGAGAATTGAAAATTAATACATGTATCCGTAATTTTCAATTCTCAATTTTCAATTTTCAATTCCCCAAAACTTCCTCTATCACATGCGGATAATGCGCATATTCCAGCGCATGCACTTTCGTTGCGACCTCTTCGGCAGTATCGGCAGGCAACACTTCACATGTAGCCTGGAAAATGATATCGCCTTCGTCGTAATTCTCATTAATATAATGGATTGTAATGCCCGATTCCTTCTCTCCGGCAGCCACGACAGCCTCATGCACATGCATGCCATACATACCCTTTCCGCCATGTTTCGGCAACAAAGCCGGATGGATATTAATGATCTTACCCGGATAGGCATTCAGCAATGTATCCGATATCTTATTCATAAAACCGGCCAGGACTATCAAATCTATCTGATATTCTGCCAGTTTCGCCAGTATAGGCGTTCCTTCCACAAATTCGTCGCGGGAAAACACAAAAGAAGGAATTCCCAATTTATTGACACGGTCATGCACGCCCACATTTTTATTATTGGACAAAACAACTGCTACTTTAACAGTTTCACTTTTAGAGAAGTACCGGGCTATATTTTCGGCATTTGTTCCCGATCCCGAGGCAAAAATTGCTACGTTTTTCATATTTTCCTATGTTTTAGTGCACACGAAAAGATAAAATGTGCAGTTTTCCGCATTTTTAGTGCATTAAATTTGTTTTGTAACATAAAAAATTCTTTTCTTTGCACTGCAAATTTAAAAAGTATATTCGTATTTATTAATCTAAATTGAAAAAGTTATGTCTGAAGTTGCATCTAGAGTAAAAGCTATCATCGTTGATAAGTTAAGTGTTGAAGAAACAGAAGTTACAAACGAAGCAAGCTTTACTAATGATTTAGGAGCAGACTCTCTTGACACTGTAGAGTTGATTATGGAATTCGAAAAGGAATTCGGTATTTCAATTCCTGATGATCAGGCAGAAAAGATTACAACAGTAGGCGACGCAGTTGCTTATATCGAAGCTAACGCGAAGTAATCAATCCTTTTAATTAAAGGTATGGAATTAAAAAGAGTTGTAGTAACAGGTCTTGGTGCCATTACTCCTCTTGGTAATACCCTCGCAGAAACATGGGAGGGTATTATCAATGGGAAGAGTGGAGCCGGTCCTATTACGCAGTTTGATGCATCCAAATTCAAGACACAATTTGCATGCGAAGTTAAAGGCTTCGATCCGTTATCAGTAATGGATCGTAAGGAAGCCCGTAAATGTGACCGTTATAGTTTATTTGCAATAAGTGCCGCAAAACAAGCAATTGAAGATGCTGCTATGGACCTGGACAAAGAGGACAAGGACCGTATCGGCGTTATTTTTGCTTCAGGTATCGGCGGTATCAAGACATTTGACGAAGAAGTATTAGGATATGCGAAGATAAAAGATACGATCGGACCGAAATTCAACCCGTTTTTCATCCCAAAGATGATTTCGGATATCGCAGCCGGACATATCTCCATGCTTTATGGATTCCGTGGTCCTAACTTTGCAACAGTGTCGGCTTGTGCCTCTTCTACCAACGCGATCGCTGATGCATACAACTATATCCGTTTGGGTAAAGCCAATGTAATCGTGACAGGTGGTGCGGAAGCAGCTATTGCAGATTCCGGTGTCGGTGGGTTCAACTCAATGAATGCGCTGTCAACCCGTAACGATTCACCCGAAACAGCTTCTCGTCCATTCAGCGCAAGTCGCGACGGTTTCGTCATGGGAGAAGGTGGAGCATGTTTGATCCTGGAAGAGATGGAACACGCTTTGGCACGTGGAGCTAAAATATATGCCGAGATCGCCGGAACAGGATTGTCTGCCGATGCATACCACCTGACAGCCTCTCATCCGGAAGGATTAGGTGCAAAGTTGGTGATGCGTAATGCACTGGAAGACGCAGAAATGGCTCCGGAGGATATCGATTATATCAATGTTCACGGAACATCGACTCCTGTTGGGGATGTTTCAGAAGTAAAAGCGATCAAAGAAGTATTCGGAGATCATGCTTACAAACTGAATATCAGTTCAACGAAGTCTATGACCGGCCATTTATTGGGTGCAGCCGGAGCTATCGAAGCTATGTTCTGTATCATGGCAATCAAAGAGGGAATCATTCCTCCGACGATCAACCATGCAGATGGCGACGATGATCCTGAAATAGATTATAAACTGAATTTCACATTCAATAAAGCTGAAAAACGAGAAATACGGGCAGCATTATCCAACACATTTGGATTCGGCGGCCATAATGCTTGTGCTATTGTTAAAAAATTTGTGAAGTAACGTGTTTACACAACTATACAAAAAGATAAGGCTTCTTAAACACAAGAATAAGGAGCCTTATTCTTCTTTATATAAGATACTGGGATTTTACCCCGATAACATCCACGTTTATGAACAGGCCTTCCTGCATAAATCTTCCTCAGTGGAAGCCAGCGACGGGAAATGGCTGAATAACGAACGACTGGAGTTCTTGGGCGATGCCATATTGGATGCCGTCGTGGCAGACATTGTGTATAAACATTTCCAAAACAAACGGGAAGGTTTCCTGACCAATACCCGTTCCAAAATCGTTCAACGCGAGACACTCAACCGCGTGGCAGTCGAGTTGGGCCTCGACAAAATGGTCGTTTATTCCGCCAAGCTGAGCTCACACAACAATCACATGTACGGAAATGCACTGGAGGCATTGATCGGGGCAATCTACCTGGATCAGGGCTACCGCATCTGTTACAATTTCGTCGAGAACGTAATTATCAAAAAATACATCGACCTGGATAATATAGCCCGCAAAGAGGTCAACTTCAAATCCAGCCTGATCGAATGGAGCCAGAAGAACAAGCTGGAGATCACGTTCGACCTGATAGAATCATTTGCCGATAACGACGGGAACCCGGTCTTCCAGACAGGTGTCACCCTGGCCGATATGCAAATCGGTGTCGGCATCGGCTATTCCAAAAAAGAATCACAGCAGAACGCTGCCAAGATGGCGATCAAGAAACTGCGTACCGACAAAGCTTTTCAGCAAGTCATTTCCGAACTGAAGAAGCAGACCGGCGAAAGCACTGCCGATCATGAGTTTGAGGATCTTCCGGAGGAGGATGCGACGACGGAGCATGCGTCGAAACCTGCAGAACAAATGAAGAGCAGCAATATACCCGAATGTATCGACGCTACGATCAATGAAGAAGTCCGGTAATTACTTACCGAACGAAATCCCCATTCTTTCCCCCTGAATGATCAGGTCATTTTCAGGAGTGACCAGTTTCAATTTGCCTGCTACTTCAGACAAGGCGATCGACTCCACTTTATCTCCTTTCATGCAGACCATACGTCCGAACTGACGGTTGGCGATCAATTCCGTAGCATGGCCGCCTAAACGGGTAGCCAGATTACGGTCGAAAGGCGAAGGATTACCGCCACGCTGGATATATCCCAGTACCGTATCGCGTGATTCTATGCCCGTAGCCGCCTCTATCGTACGTGTTATGTAGTCGGAAGGACGTTTCTTTTCCGGCGTTTCCACTCCTTCGGCAACAACCACGATCGAATAAGGTTTGCCGCGGCGGGCACGGTCGAGAATGGTCTGGTTCACCTTATCCATATCATATCCCAGTTCCGGCAATAAGATCACATCTGCCCCACCCGCCATTCCGGCATACAGAGCAATCCATCCGGCATGATGCCCCATCACTTCCACCACCATCACCCGTTTATGTGAACTGGCTGTTGAATGCAGGCGGTCGATAGCATCTGTCGCAATATTGACAGCCGTATCGAAACCAAAAGTTATATCCGTTCCCCAAACGTCGTTATCGATAGTCTTGGGCACACCGATGATATTCAGACCCAGTGCCGACAGCATACCGGCAGTCTTCTGTGTGCCGTTTCCTCCGATACAGACCAGGCAATCTAATCCTAATTCTTCATAATTCTGTATAATGACCTGCGGCTTTTCACTTTCGCCGGAAGCGAGTAATTTGCGGAAAGGTTTTTCGCGCGAAGTTCCCAAAATAGTTCCTCCCAGGTTCAGGATGCCTGACAGGCTGCGTTCATCAAACGATTGAATATCCTTGTTCAGCAGTCCAACAAAACCACTATGAATTCCGATCACTTCCATGCCATAATGCATTATGGCAGTTTTACCTACACCACGAATCGTTGCGTTTATACCGGGACAATCACCTCCGGAAGAAAGGATACCTATTTTCATTGTTTTGTTAATTATGTATGCAACAAAGATATAAATAAAAAGAGAATGCCTACATTTGCAGCCGATACAAATAAAAAGAGCATGGATATTTTAACAAATACAATATCACTACTCTTCCGCCCCCGTCAAAAGGAGATCGAAAAATATGGGCAGGAGACTGACCAACTGCAACGCAAGCAGTTACGGTCATTATTATCTACAGCCCGCAACACTGAATGGGGGTTAAAACACGATTACAGAAGCATCCGGAGATACGAAGATTTCTGTCAGCGGGTTCCGTTGCAACTATACGACGATATCAAGCCGTATGTGACCCGGATGATCAATGGAGAGAGGAACATACTCTGGCCTTCGGTCGTCAAGTGGTATGCCAAAAGTAGCGGCACCACGAATGATAAGAGTAAATTTCTTCCCGTCACTCCGGAAGTTCTCCACGGTTGTCATTACCAGGGAGGCTTCGATACGGTAGCCCTTTATCTCCGTAATAATCCGGAAAGCCACTTTTTCTCTAAAAAAGGATTAATCCTCGGTGGCAGCCACAGTCCTTCCCCAATCAATCAAAAATCCCATTGCGGTGACCTTTCAGCCGTATTATTGCAAAACCTGAGTCCGCTGGTAAACCTGATGCGTGTTCCTGCCAAACGGATTATCCTGATGGACGAATGGGAAAGCAAAATAAAAGCGATCGTCGACAGCACATGGAATGAAGATGTCAACAGTCTTTCCGGCGTTCCTTCCTGGATGCTGGTTCTGATCAAATCGATACTGAAAAAGACCGGACGGGAATACCTGACCGACGTCTGGCCGAATATGGAGGTCTTTTTCCACGGGGGAATCAGTTTCGAACCTTACCGGGAACAATATAAAGCACTGATCCCTTCGGATAAGATGCATTATATGGAAACTTATAACGCATCGGAAGGCTTTTTCGGGATACAGGATGATCCTTCGGACCAGAGTTTGCTGCTGATGCAGGATTACGGCGTTTTCTACGAGTTTATCCCTATGTCGGAAGTAGGCGCTCCCAATCCGACCGTCCTGCCGCTGGAAGCCGTGGAAACAGGAAAGAACTATGCGATGGTCATAACAACCTCCGGCGGATTATGGCGTTACCAAATCGGTGATACGGTGCGTTTCACTTCACTTTTCCCGCATAAATTCGTTATTTCGGGAAGAACCAAGCATTATATCAACGCCTTCGGAGAAGAACTGATGGTCGACAATGCAGACAAGGCAATCAGCAAAGTAAGCCGTCAGACAGGAGCTGTCGTTAAAGAATATACAGCCGCCCCGCTTTTCATGCTCGACAAGGCGAAAGGCCGTCATCAATGGTTTGTCGAATTTGAAAAGATGCCTCCTTCCATAGAAGAATTTGCCACGTTGCTGGATAAAACATTACAGGAATTGAATTCCGACTATGAAGCCAAACGTTATAAAGAGATATCGCTTCAACCTTTGGAAATCATTGTAGCCCACGAAGGTTCCTTCTACGAATGGCTTAAAGAAAAAGGCAAGTTAGGCGGACAGCATAAGATACCACGTCTCAGCAATGACCGGACGCATATCGAAGAACTACTCGCTATCGACAACAGGTTGGATTCTCAAAACGCATAGGAAAAATAAATACCCCCGCCCTGTTCATTGAATGTCGGAGCAACCACCATATTCCGGGCAGCCCGACGGTTTAGCTTGCGGGCAATAGCGTTGCGGATGGGGAAATAAGTAAGATAAGCCAATTCGACGGAAAGGATACCGAATCCGGCACCCGCCACCACATCCGCCACCCAATGCCGGTTATTATACAACCGGGAGCCCGCGACAAACAGCGCTATCGCATATCCCGAATAAGCCAAAACCGGGCTGCTGTCTTTAAATTCCTTATAAGCCATATGTGCCCCCAGGAAAGCATTCGCCGTATGCCCCGAAGGAAAAGAATACGGACCGCCATCCGGACGCGTCTCTTTCACCGTATATTTCAAGGTACGTGTCATAGCCGCATTCATCCCTTCCGCCAGGGTGACAAGCATCAGCTGGTCCACCCAGTTATGCTTCTCCTTCCCCATCAGGTCGCAAACAAATACCCATCCGAGCATTCCCCATTCCAGATAATCGTCCACCCGTATTTTTTTCACATCGCTTTTTCGGGAGAAAAGATGGAAATCGTTCATCCCGTCGATAGCCGTTCCCACAGCCCCGACTGTAATCAGGGAAGCCGGAAGTATCAGATGTTTGGCATTAAATTTATATTCGACAACAGGCATTTTCTGTTTCAGGCTGTCCCGCTGTAAGGTCTCGCCCTGTGCACTGACAGGTGACAGACAGGCTATTATCAGAAAGATGGAAATATAAAAGGATACTTTCATTCTTACAGACTTTATTTTATTAAGCCACAAAGAAACAAAAAATAACCTATCTTTGTTTCTTCTATATGGTATATTGATATCCGTTTATAAACAATTAAAATCATTCATTCTGATGAAAAAAACGAGTAACGGGCTTATCCTATCGGCTCTGATCATGAGCGTAAGCCTACTTTCTTCCTGCGGACAACAAAAAGCAAAACAAGATTCGGGCACCGAACAAGACTCCACCGAAATGGTCGGTAATGACAAAGACGAACATGGCTGTATCGCCTCGGCGGGTTATATCTGGTCGGAAGTACAACAGAACTGCATCCGTTTATTCGAATCCGGAACACGCCTGGAAGCTGTCGACGGAAAATCATCCTCTTATCTGGTGTTCAGTCCCGATTCGCTGAAAGCAGAATTATTCTTCTCAAACGATACGCCGAGCGAAATACTCGACCGCCGTTCACTCCCTGCCGGCGATTATGCCTGGAATGTAGAAGATGATGATACCAAAAATGTACGCAGGATCGACGGGGTATGGACGATCAGCCAGCGAGGTAAAGAAATCTACCGGCAAAATCAAAAAGATGTCGACAATTCATCAGGTGAAGTTCTGACACAGACGTATGAAGGTGTGTTACCTTGTGCTGACTGTCCGGGTATCCGTTACGACCTGACCATCCGCAGCCATGAAAAAAGCGGAGAAGGCACTTTCTCTCTCTCACAAACATACCTGGAAGCAGAAGACGGCAAAGATGCCACATTTGTCACAAACGGCAAATGTATCACTTTGCAGGGAATACCGGGAGAAAAGAATGTGACCGTATGGCAGCTGGTTTCCGACAACGGCGATGAAGTGATGAACTTCCTTTGCGAGAACGATTCGACAATCACCCTGATCGGCGATGATTTCAAGAAAGCGGAAACAGAATTGAATTATAGTCTGAAGAAAATCCAAAAGTAACAAGCTAATAAAAGGAATTATAGAAAGTCCCTTGTCTTATCCATTTGGAAAAGGACACTGCCATAAAACAAGAAGGTGTATCGTAGAATGAACTTCGACACACCTTCCCGATAATTTTATTGAAAAGGTAAATCAATTTTCAACTTTCAGATCCTTCTTTTCATCCAGTCCGCCGTCAAACTGATTATCCTTGATATCATAATTGGTCACACGCTGGAAAAAGAAACGATGGTTGTTCCAGTGGAAAGCCGGATATTGGTTGTTCTGTTTGATTACATTGTTACGGAAGACCAGTCCGTCTACCGACTTCGCATACAGGATCGGAGCGTCGAATGTTTCAAATTCGTTATTCTCGATCACGATACCGCTATGGAAATATTTCTTCTGATCTTTCAGGTCAGGTATTTCGGGATAAATAGAAATAACGGCATTCGTGAACTGGAACATATTCGTCAACGAGTTAATGAACTTGTTATCACGGATCAGGACATCGTGGCAGGCACCCGTCTCAAACCAACCGTTGCAATCGCCGCACAGCAGGATGGCCGTACCGGAAGTATGGTCGAAGATATTCTTTTCGACAACAGTCTTTTTCGGGGTACTGAACAAAGAGCCGCGGGCACGATTATTGCGGATCGTATTGTCTGCAAAATAAACCTCCGGAGTCCACTCCAGGTTTTCAATACCGAACGTACCGGCTTCGCTGATAGCAGGATCGATGGCTTTTTCAAAAACGATCTCAAACTGTTTGGCGCCATGTGCACTCGGTTTGTCCACGGATTTGATAGCAACGACTTTGTTCTGGTCGCCCAGGATCTCCATAGTCTTTGAATCGATAAACTGTACGGCATCTCCCGAAAATCCCCATTCAAAGCCATAACTCTGTCCATGCATGTATTCACCGACCAATGTCTTGTCGTCCACACGTTTCTGCACTTTCAGATACGTGCCGTGCACATTGATCGCATCATCCATCATCCCTTCATATAAACCGCCAACGGAAATGATCTTTCCCTTACAACCGGAAAAATGGGTAGCATCTGCCTGCGTTGTAAAATAACGGGGATCGCTGTCACCGCGAAGGCATACCGAGAATTTATCCAGCGTAATATTTTCGCTCATCTGAGCCAGCAAGCCCATTCCTTCTGCATAATGGACCTGGATATTTTCGAGCGTCGTATTCGTATCATAAGAGACAAAGATACCCGGTGTAGGACGACCGTAACCGCGCATGGCGACAACCGTTCCGGGGATCAGTTTTTCGTTTTTCCATTTTGTAGATTTGACCACGCGGGGAGAAACCTCTGAAACGCCTTTCGAACCGACAGCAATGTCGCTCGTCCGATAAACCAACCGTTTCGTGTCGCCTTCGAATGCAATTCCCCAGGCAGGAGAATGTTCCCATCCTTCGCCCTTCACGATAAGTGCACTGTCACGAATTTCATATTGTACCCAGGGAGCCACTTCATAGGTGATAGTCCCTGTTTCCGCATCGTTTTCCAGGACTTTCACCTGAGCGATATGCGGATTTTCAAAATCGATACTGAAGTTCTTCAATGTACAGTTTTCCGAGTTGACCAGTGAAACCGGCAACATACGCCCGTGGAAGATCAGTTCCGAACCTTGCCCGTCGAAAACAATGTTCTTCATGTTCTCGAAAGGAAGTCCCACCAGTTTCGGATTGTCCTGATCGTGGTTGGAGATAAAATACTCCTTTTGTGCGGCTCCTTCAGGATAAAAATCATAACGTCCCGGAGGCAGTACGATCGTGATCGTATCGTTCCCGGTATGGGAAACGGCAATCTGTTCCAACGCCTTTGCCATCAGAGGGGAAGCATTGCCTTTCCGGTCAGGGACAAGGCCGAAGTTCGACAAGTCATAGGGACTCTTCGTCTGTGTACAGGAACACAGCATTGCCAGACATACTAAAATACCAATAAAAGTTTGAGAGTTTTTCATATTACTTATTTTCTAACTATTAACCTGACAAATATACGGATTCTTTGCAACTTTGTTGCACCTTGTTTCCCTTACCTTTGTATCAGAAAAACAAATAAAAGAATAAAAGATATGGGACATTGTAATTGTAGCCACTGCCATAGTGAACCCAAAAGTAAAATTTCACCTTATCTTCTCCCGGCAATCTCTTTTCTTATGTTACTGGGAGGGATCGCCATGCAGGTGGCAGAAGCAGGATTCTTCAATCAAACGATACGATTTATATGGTACGCACTGGCTTATCTGCCGGTCGGACTACCGGTCATGAAAGAAGCGGTTGAGAGCATCCGCGAAAAAGATATATTCAGTGAATTTACATTGATGTGTATTGCGACACTCGGTGCTTTTTATATCGGTGAATATCCGGAAGGAGTGGCCGTCATGCTGTTCTACTCTATCGGCGAACTATTCCAGGGAAATGCCCTGGCGAAAGCCCGAAAAAACATCCGTACGCTGCTGGATGTCCGTCCTGAAACGGCAACCGTCGTACGCAATAACGAATATTTCCGGACAGCTCCCACCGATGTCACCCCGGGAGAGATCATCGAGGTGAAGGCCGGAGAACGTGTTCCTCTCGACGGAAAGTTACTGAGCGAGACCGCCGACTTCAACACGGCAGCCCTTACCGGAGAAAGCGTGCCGCGTACGATCAGCCAAGATGAAGAAGTGCTCGCCGGAATGATCGTAACCGACAAAGTAATCCGCCTGGAGGTAACGAAACCTTATAGCCAGAGCACCCTGGCACGTATCCTTGAACTGGTTCAGAACGCATCGGAACGGAAAGCTCCGGCAGAATTGTTCATCCGCAAATTCGCACGCATTTATACGCCGATCGTGACTGGACTGGCTTTCCTGATCGTCCTGCTGCCTTATGTCTATTCCTTGATACAGCCGGACTTCCTGTTCATTTTCAACGACTGGCTGTACCGGGCATTGGTATTCCTCGTTATCTCCTGCCCTTGCGCACTGGTTATCAGCATCCCGCTGGGTTATTTCGGAGGGATCGGGGCGGCTTCCCGGCAAGGTATCTTATTTAAAGGAGGCAATTATCTGGATGCCATCACCAAAATCAATACGGTCGTTTTCGATAAAACCGGGACGCTGACCAAAGGGATATTCGAAGTACAATCCTTATCAACAGCCGGTCATCTGTCGGAAAAGGAATTACTCCGCGTCATTGCTTCCGTTGAAAGCCGCAGCAACCACCCGATCGCCAAGGCGATCCTGGCATACGCCCACGAACAGCAGGTGGAAATCGACTCATCCGTGGAGACAACCGAACTGGCAGGCTTCGGATTAAAGGCGATTATCGGAGACAAAGAAATAGCAGTAGGGAATGACAAGATGATGGCTAAGGAAGGAATTTTGTTTCACCCTAGTGAAACAAGTGTTTCTCCAAGATGGAACAACTGTTTCTCCGAGGTGAAACAGATTCCGGAGACTGTCGTTATTTGTGCAATAAACGGACAATATGCCGGTCACCTGTTGTTGACTGACGAACCCAAAGAAGACGCTGCCGCAGCCGTTGAACAATTAAAAGGCTTATATGTTAATAATATAGAGATATTATCCGGAGATAAACAAATAATTGTGACTAACTTAGCTACCCGTTTAGGAATCCCGCACGGATACGGCGACCTCCTGCCGGAAGGCAAAGTCGCTCACCTGGAAGAACTGAAGCGGAATCCGGAGAATCGGATAGCCTTTGTGGGCGACGGTATCAACGACGCTCCCGTGCTCGCCCTGAGCGACATCGGTATTGCGATGGGCGGATTGGGCAGCGATGCGGCGATTGAAACGGCAGACGTGGTGATACAGACCGACCAGCCGAGCAAAGTGGCTACGGCGATTCGCATCGGAAAGTTCACACGTACGATCGTATGGCAGAACATTGCGTTGGCGTTCGGCGTCAAACTGATCGTCCTGATCCTTGGAGCCGGTGGTGTAGCAACCATGTGGGAAGCCGTATTTGCAGATGTAGGCGTTGCCCTGCTGGCGATCCTCAACGCAGTAAGAATTTTAAAGACAAACAACCCCGACTGATATGGAAGTTTATTTAGACATACTGAACAGAAGAAAGATAAAGCCGACCGCCATCCGTCTGCTTATCCTGAAAGCGATGATGCAATTCGAGCGCGCCTTCAGTTCGCTCGACCTGGAAAATTATCTGGAGACAGTGGATAAATCGACGGTATCGAGGACGATCAACCTTTTTTTGGAGCATCACCTGATACATTGTATCGACGATGGTTCAGGCTCGTTGAAGTATTCGGTTTGCGGAAACGAATGTAATTGTTCCGTGGAAGAACTTCATGCGCATTTTTATTGTTTAAAATGCCACCGGACGTTTTGTCTGCGCAATATTCCGGTCCCGATGGTGGAATTACCGCGTAATTTTACGCTGGAAAGTATCAACTACGTATTAAAAGGTTGCTGCGAAGATTGCTCAAAATAGACAAAGACACTATCTTTGCGGTCTGTCTTCCTACCGGTTACGAAAATACGGAAGGAAACTAAGCAACCTTTAAAGTATAAACAGATATGGAACATCCATTAAGTATTTACAACACGCTCACAAGAAAGAAGGAACAATTTATTCCGTTGCATGAACCCCACGTAGGCATGTATGTCTGTGGACCGACGGTCTACGGAGATGCGCACCTGGGACATGCCCGTCCGGCGATTACATTCGACCTGTTGTTCCGTTATCTTACACATATAGGATATAAGGTACGTTACGTACGCAACATAACCGACGTCGGCCACCTGGAACATGATGCGGACGAAGGCGAAGATAAAATCGCCAAGAAAGCTCGTCTGGAACAGCTGGAGCCGATGGAAGTGGTACAGTTCTATCTGAACCGTTACCACAAGGCAATGGACGCCCTCAATGTACTTCCTCCCAGTATCGAACCGCATGCTTCGGGACATATCATCGAACAGATCGAACTGGTGAAGAAGATTCTCGACAACGGATACGCTTACGAAAGCGAAGGTTCCGTTTATTTCGATGTAGAGAAATACAACAAAGATCATAACTACGGTGTCCTTTCCGGTCGTAATATCGAGGATATGCTGAATACGACCCGTGCACTGGACGGACAGGACGAGAAACATAACCCGATCGACTTCGCCCTCTGGAAATGCGCACAGCCGGAACATATCATGCGCTGGCCTTCTCCGTGGAGCGACGGCTTTCCCGGATGGCACTGCGAATGTACGGCTATGGGTAAGAAATACCTGGGACAGCATTTCGATATCCACGGGGGCGGCATGGACCTGATCTTCCCGCACCACGAATGTGAGATTGCACAGGCTGTTGCTTCACAGGGCGAGGATATGGTTCACTACTGGATGCACAATAACATGATCACCGTCAACGGTCAGAAGATGGGCAAGTCATTAGGCAATTTCATCACGCTGGACGAATTTTTTACCGGCGACCATAAGATGTTAAGCCAGGCTTATTCCGCCATGACGATCCGTTTCTTTATCCTGCAGGCGCATTACCGCAGTACGGTAGACTTCAGTAACGAAGCATTGCAAGCGGCAGAAAAAGGATTGAGCCGTCTGATGGACGCTTATAATCATCTGCAGAAACTGAGCGCTTCGGATGCCTCGACTGTTGATGTGAAAGATCTTCGTAAGAAATGCTACGACGCTCTGAATGACGACCTAAATTCTCCGATCGTTATCTCTCATTTGTTCGATGCAGCCCGCGCCATCAACTCGGTAAAGGACGGCAACGCGACCATCTCCGCCGAGGATCTGAAAGAGCTGCAGGACGTATTCCATACATTCATATTCGATATCCTGGGTATGAAAGACGAGGCTTCCGCCGGTGGAAACAACTACGAGACATTCGGCAAGGCAGTAGACTTGTTGCTGACAATCCGCCAGCAGGCAAAAGCCAACAAGGATTGGGCTACTTCCGACAAGATCCGTAACGAACTTACCGCCATGGGCTTCGAGATCAAGGATACCAAGGACGGGGCAGAATGGAAGCTGAGTAAATAATATGAGTCCGATATTCAAAAGAGAAAATGGCTATCTCTTTAAAATATATTCTAACGAGGAAGAACGCAAACATATCCATGTGATAAAAGCGGAAAATGAAGCTAAATTCTGGTTGGAGCCTGTTATTGAAATAGCAGAGAACTACGGATTCAACAACAAAGAGATTAGGAATATAACCCAAATAATAGAACAATATGGAGACGAGTTTAAACACAAATTCGCAGAACACATTGGCAAGCGTATTGATGATTAATTCCCAGGGAATTATGATATCTGTATTAGGACATGATTACTTCCTTTCTTACAACCGGGTTCCCTGGTTGAAAGATGCACGAATCAGTGATGTCCTGAATATAGAAGTATCAGGACGTTCGGCAATAGCGTGGCCGGCACTGGACGTGGATTTGGAGATAGAAAGTTTAAAACATCCCGAGCGTTATCCGCTTTTGATGAAACGTTCGCCTCTTGATAATTTATAATCATGACGATCAACGAATTTCTTCAGGGCGACAAATTTGCATTATTTGCCGGAGTAGAATTACTGGAAACGGGCAACGGCTATGCCAAAGCCCGTATGGAAATAAAGCCGATGCATTTGAATGGCGGCGGTGTTTGTCAGGGAGGTGCTATCTTTACACTTGCCGACCTGGCTTTCGCAGCGGCAACCAACAGCCATGCCCGGCTCACGCTGTCGATTACTTCCAATATCAACTTCTTCAAAGCCGAAAGCAAAGGATTCCTGTATGCCGAAGCACGCGAAGTATTCAGCCACAAAAGGCTGGCCAATTGTGAAGTAAACATCACAAACGAAGCGGGCGAACTGATCGCCACATTCAGCGGTTCCGGATACCGGAAAGATACGGAGCTGCCGTTCGCCCCGATAGAATAAAAAACTATTGTTCTTTTATTTATCAATAATGTGCCAATGTTCAATTGGCACATTACTTTTTATTCATACCGCAACGACCGGGCAGGTTTGCTAAGGATTGTTTTAGCAGTCTGCCAGCCTATGGTCAACAGGGAGATCACACACAATAAAATCACCGGAACAAGGAAGAACCAGGCTTTCCAGGCGGTGCGGAACGAATAATGATCCAGCCAGCCGTCCATGATCCACCACGACAAAGGAAGCGCGATGACGACCGCTATGCCGATCAGAACAAAGAATTCGCGGCCCAACTCGTAGAACAACTGCATTTTCGATGCGCCCAACACTTTGCGTATTCCCATCTCACGCACCCTCGTCGAGCAGGAGAACATCACCAGCACCCAAAGCCCCATACAGGAAATGAAAATCGCCAGTATGGCAAAGAGGGCAACGATCAAACCGAAGACCTCATCCTGGCGGTATTGCTGGTCGAAGAACTGATCCAGGAAGAAATAGTCGTAGCTGGAATCAGGGAAATAACGGTCCCATATCTCTTCCGACTGTTTCACCAGCTCGCGGGGATTGGCATTCTCCATAACGACAGAAATATAACGTTGTTTCATCCAGCTCAACTTATCGTGCAAGGCGAACAGAAGAGGCGTATAACCCTTATTCAGCGACTGCTGGTGATAGTCTTTTACCACCCCGATAATCTGCATCGGCTGATCGACAGTCTCCACGGAAAGACGCTCGCCCAAAGCAGCCTCCGGCGAAGCAAAACCCAATGTGCGGACAGCCGTTTCGTTCAGGACGATATTATAGACATCTCCTCCGAAATCCTCGGCAAAGCCACGCCCGGCAACAAATTCCAGGTCATACGCATCCAAATAATACACATCACAGTTAAGCATTTCCAATAAACGGGTCTGCTTCGTCACGTCGCTCAGGCGGACGATCGACAGGAAGTCGGTCACCTCCGTCCCTGGGACGGCACCTGAAACCGTCACGTTCTTCACAGACGGCAATGCCTTCAACTCCCGTTTCATGGCAGTCAGCCTCGTAGCCATATCCTCGCAATGGGCAGGAAATTTCAGCACCAATGTCTGATCGACACGCACTCCCAGGGAAGCCTGACGCATATACTGCAGCTGTGCATAAACGATCAGCGTGCCGCACAACAACGCCAAAGAGGCCGTATATTGCAGTACGACCAGCACCTTGCGGGTCAGCGTCGCATTTTTCGTATGCGTAAATTTACCTTTCAGCATTTTGATCGGCTTAATGCCGGAGAGGATCGTCGCCGGATAGAAACCGGACAGGAAGACACCCAGTGCAAATATCAGCAGCAACATCCACCCCAAAGAGGTCGTCACCCACACGGAGAAGCCCAGATCGCGCGATGTCAGGTTATTGAATGCAGGCATCAGCGCCTCCATCAACCCGAGCGCCAGGATAAAGGCAATCCCGTTCGTCACCAACGATTCAAACAGGAACTGCGTAACGATCTGCCGTCGGCTAGCTCCTGAAGCCCGACGTATCCCGATCTCTTTGGCACGTTCCATCGAGCGGGCTACCGTCATATTGATATAATTGATCCAGGCAATGCACAGGATCGCCAAAGCCGTACAGATCAGGACCAGCATGGATGAACGGTTTCCTTTCGTCTCCGGCTCATAGGCTTTCTGCGGAGTCAGATGGATATCTCTCAATTTAGTCAGCTGAATGGCCCATGTTTTATTCTTCAATGCCTCATCCGTCTTGTATTTCTCTGCCATCGCAGGGAAAGCATCTTCCACCTGCTTCCTCATTCCGGCAGATTTCAGAAGAACATACGAATACACCTCATGCCGGTACCAGTATTCATCCATCCATTTCGGAAGTGTTTCATAAGAGATCAGCATACTGTAACGCACATGTGAGTTGACAGGCATATCCTTCATGATACCCGTCACTTCGCATGCCTCCTCGCCGATATTACTACGGAAGATCAATATCTTCCCGATCGGATCGGCTCCCTTGAAATATTTACGGGCGATGCGTTCGGTAATAACCACCTTTTTCGGACCATCCAGGCAGGTGCTCTTATCTCCTTTCAGCAATTCGAAATCGAAGAAGTTAAAATAATTCTTTTCGGCATAACCTATATTCGTTTCACGATAGAGAAGCTCATTGTATTTAACGATCTGTTCGGGGTAATACTGGCTACCCACGCGGGTATAATCCTCTACACCGGCGAGATTGCGTTTCATGGCAGTTGCATAACCCGCCGAGCTGGAAGCCCAGTTGTCAGTCATCTCGCCGTTCTCGAAAAAGCGTGCTTCCACACGGAAAATGCGGTCGGCACGGGTGTGCATATTATCGTAGCTGTATTCGAAAGCCACGTAAGTCAGGATCAGCAGGGCTGCCGCCATGCCGATTGCCAGACCGGTTATATTGATTGCGCTGAAGCCTTTCTTCTTCGCCAGGCTGCGCAAGGCGCTGTTCCAATAATTTGATAAGATCATATTCGTTGTTGTCTGATTATTTAGTGCCTTTCTTCCGATACTATCTTTCCATCCAGTAAATGGATCACCCGATGGGCATATTTCGCATCCCGCTCGGAGTGGGTAACGATCACAATCGTCGTTCCCTGCCGGTTCAGTTCGCTAAGCAGCTCCATGACTTCAACGCCATTGGTAGAATCCAGGTTACCTGTCGGCTCATCCGCCAGGATCAGGTTACAGTCCGTCACCACGGCACGGGCAATGGCGACACGCTGCTGCTGACCACCGGACAACTGTTGCGGGAAATGTCCGGCGCGATGGGCTATGTTCATACGGTCCAGGACCTCCATCACCTTCTTCCGACGGTCCGACTTTTTCCCGTTCAAATAGACCAGCGGCAGTTCTACATTCTCGAAAACCGTCAACTCGTCAATCAGGTTGAAGTTTTGGAAGACAAAGCCGATGTTTCCTTTCCGGAAAGAAGTCAGCTGGCTTTCGCTCATCTTGTCTATCTCTTTCCCTTCAAAGTAATATTTGCCGGAAGTCGATGAATCGAGTGTTCCCAGGATATTCAGCAGGGTGGATTTGCCGCAGCCCGAAGGCCCCATGATAGCGACAAACTCGCCTTTCTTTATCTCCAGACTTACTTCATTCAATGCTTTGGTCTGTACATCTTCCGTTGTGAAGAGCATAGACAGTTTTTCTGTTTTAATCATATTTCTTTGTTTATAAATTATTCACTCCTCAAAATATACATCGGTTTCAAGCGGATGATACGCCATACCTGCCGCGCAACAGTCCCGAAAGCGATACACATCAACAAGACGAACGCTACTGCATAACTCCACCAGGGCAACCCGATATGGAACGCATAGCCTTCGAGCCAGTTGTTCATCAGGAAAGCGGAGACAGGGACACCGATCACGGAAGCAATCACCGTCAGGAGTAATAACTCACGTGTCAAAACTACAAAAAGACTGGCTTTTCCTGCTCCCAAAACTTTCCGTATCCCTATTTCTTTCACTCTCGACAGGGTGGAGAAAAGCGTGACAGTCCACAATCCCAGGCAAGCAACAAAGACGGCAAGCAACGCCGAACCGGCAAACATCCATCCGAAATTCCGGTCTTCCTTATACTGGTTCCTGTTGAAATCATCAAGATAGAAATAAGAGAACAGCGAAGTCGGGAAGAAATCCCGGTAAACTTGCTCGATCTCCGCCAGACGCGCTGCATCGGCTGTACCGTCCATACGGATGGAGATATAAGGTGTCCCGATAAACGGCACGCGTTCTTTGATGAAAAAAATGATCGGCTTGTAAGGCACGGCAAGCGACTGCTGATGATAATTACGGACCACACCGATCACTTGGAGAGGCTCTTCCACCACCTCCATCGCCAACTGCCTGCCCAAAGCAGCCTCATTGGAAGGAAAGCCTAACAAACGGACAGCTTCCTCGTTCAATACCACCTTATTCAGCTCATCCCCGTATTCTTCCGAGAAAGCCCTGCCACAAACCATATCGGGGGAATAAGTGGGGAGATAATCATAATCGACAGCGAACATTTGGATCAGTTTCACTTCCGACTGGTCGCTGCCATACGGACGATTGGTAAAATAATTGGCAACCTCCACGCCCGGAACTGCCCCGGAGACAGTGACCTGCCGGATATATGTCTTTTGTTTCAACTGCTTCTTAAAGCTCTCCATTTTTGCAGACAACTCATCCGTAAAAGAAGGATATTTCAGAACAACAATCTGTTTCATCGCAGCTGAAGCCGTTTCATTCTCCATATAACGAACCTGTGCGACAACAACGAAAGTACCTGTTATCAAAATAAAGGACGCGACGAACTGCACGACAATCAAGACTTTCCGCATCTTATTTCCTTTCCGGCTGTGCAAGAGCTTACCGCGCATAATGTCGGCAGGACGGATGCGCGTCAGAAGAAAGGAAGGGTATAAACCGGTAAAGAAAGTTCCTAAAGCGATAATACTCAATACCGCCACCCAAAATCCCGGCAGTAAAAGGGTATTCGCTCCAAAATCGTAGGCAGCCCGTGAATAGACGACGGGCAGGAGCACTTCCAGCCAGCCTAATGCAATTCCGGCAGCCAGAGTATTGACAATGCCAGCTTCCAGTAATCCCTGGAAAAGCATCTGCTTACGGGAAGCTCCGAAAGCCTTGCGTACACCAAACTCTTTTCCCCGTTCCAAAAAACGGGCGACCATCAGGTTCAGCGCATTCACCCAGCCGATAAGCAACAGGGCGACCGCCATCACCGACAGGATATAGACGGCGGTACGGCTGCCCTTCGTCTCTTTCTCATACGATTTCTGCGGGGTAAGATGGATCTCTTTCAACGGGATCAACTCCACCCGCCAGTCTTTATGCTTCAAAGCGGCTGTCTTGTATTTATCTGAGATGGCGGCAAAGGCATCCGCTATCTCCTGCGGATTCTTTCCCGGCTCCAGGCGAACGTAGGTGTACACGCCGTGGACATACCAAATATCCTGCCGTTCTTTCGGTATCGTGGAATAGGAAAGGAGGAAATCGTACTGCAAATGTGAGTTTGTCGGCATCCGGTCGATAACGCCAGTGACCTCAAAATGCTGCTCGGCAGTCGCTGTCCGGAATGTCAGGATTTTTCCCAACGGTTCTGCCTCGCCGAAATAACGGTGGGCAGCATTTTCCGTCAATACGACTGTGTTGGGACGGACCAGCTGGCCTGTCTTCTCTCCTCTTTTTATAGGGAAGTTGAACAGTTCGAAGAAAGCAGGTTCGGTAAAGCAATAGCGTTCTTCGGCAAATTGCTTATCCTGATAGGTAACGACCTGTTCCCTATCCTGTGCGGTGAGGCGGACGAACTTCTCGATTCCCGGGATCTCGCGGCTCATGACTGGTCCGTGTCCGAAAGCGGTAGTGGCCCAGTTATCGGTCAGCGCTTTCCCTTCGTACAAGCGGCTTTCGACACGGTAGATGCGATCACCGTCATGAAAGGAGTCGTAACTCAGCTCGAATCGGACATAGAGCAGGATCAGCAGTGCTGCTGAGATACATACGGACAGACCGAGGATATTGATCACCGATAGTGACTTACGGGCCCGCTGACTTTTAATGACTTGGGACAGGTAATCCATATTTTTCTTTTTTATTATCTGATTATAAGACGCTCGTTTTCGCCAAACAGTTCATAGCCTGAAATGATCACTTTCTCTCCGGGTTTCAATCCTTCGGTCACTTCATAGTATTGAGGGTTCTGACGACCGATCTTCACCGGACGGCGACGGGCGGTTGTCTCGTCTTCATCTACTACATATACATACTGTCCGCCGCTTCCCTGGTAGAAGCTGCCGCGGGGAATCAGGATGGCCTGTACCGGATCACCCAGTTGCAGGTTCAGATGATAGGTCTGTCCGGCACGTATATTTTCGGGACGGCCACCGGTAAAATGAAGGTCCGTACGGAACTGGCCGTCGCGTACTTCAGGATAGACTTTCGTCATTTCCATCTCATAGGTCTTTCCTTCACGTTCGAAGTTAGCAGGAAGGCCGGGCATGACACGCTCTACATAATGTTCGTCAATCCTGGCTTCTACCTTCAGTTCGGGAGTGATCACCTGGCCGATGCGTTCTCCCTGGGCAATAGACTGACCGATCTGTGCTTCCAGGTTACCTAGCTGTCCACTTACGGGAGCCTTCACTTTCAGGTTCTCCAAACGTTCTCGGACAAGTGCCAGACTTCGTTTCATATTCCGGATATTTTCATCCAGGCTCTCCAGCTGGCTACTGCGGAAAAGGTCGTCCTGACTGATACGCTGGTCCAGTACGACAAGCTGGTCACGGGCGCTTTCGTAATCTTCTTTTGCCAGAAGATACTCTTCACGGGCAAGGAGTTGTTTGTTGTACAAGCGTTCGTATTGTTTGTAGCGACGCTCTTTTTGTACCAGCTCCTTATTCAGGTTGATGCGTTCCTGTTTCAGACTCAGATGTTCCTGCTCCATGCTGATACGGGTGTTACGGAGTTCGTTTTCCTGATAGGCAAGGTCGGCTTCACTTTGAAGGATGCCGATATTCAATAACGGGTTACTCAGGCGGAGGATCACATCGCCGGCTTTGACTTGCGCTCCTTCTTCAATCAGACGTTCTTCCACACGACCGCCTTCGACGGCATCCAAATAAATGATACGGTCCGGCAAGACCTGTCCGATCACACGGATATAGTCGTTAAATTCACCCTGAATGATAGTGGAAATCGTCAGCCGCTCTTTCTCGACCTTCATGGAAGAAGAAGTATCACGAAAGATAAAGTAAAACACGCAGACAAGCAGGAAAACGCCTCCTGCTACAGCGTAAATATGTTTCTTTTTCAAACGGGATTTCCGTTCGATAGGGGTGTCCATGGTGTTGTTATTCATATATCTATATGTTTATTCAATTATTATTTATAAAAACGACCCGGTCCGGTAAAATTCGACCATCCGATGCTTCAGATCGTACTGCAGTCGGGTGCGCACCAGTTCTGCCTTAGCGGAAATATACAGGTTACGTTTCTCCATCAGTTCAAAAACGGAGATCATGCCTTCCTCCCACTTTTCCTCATTCTCTTTCAGCGTGGTGGTCAGTGCTTTCAACTGCAGGACAGCCTGATGATACTCTTCCGCCGAAGCCTGGAGGGTAAGGCAGGCATCTTCTATTTCCTTATATAAGGATATACGTTGCCGGTCGTTATTATTTCTGATCTGCTGCAGGCGGAAACGTTCTTTCCGGACTGCCGTAAAGCGGGATAAGCCACTGAAAATAGGGAATGATACTCGTAAACCGATATATTTATTCCAGTTATTTTTCATCTGCTGCCCGAAAGAGACGATATGTCCGTCGGCATTGCGTTCCGTATCGTAATAGCCCGAATAAAGGCTGAAGTCTGCCCGGATCGTGGGAGAAAAAGCTCCGGATGCAATCGCCAACGATTTCCGTGATGCGCGTTCCCGCAAGTCCATCATCCGAAATTCGGGAAGTGCAGTCTCCGACTCGGCATAGATATCCGGAGCCGAATAGCTGCTGAGAAGCGGCGGTTCTTCTCCGCCAGCATCCTGGTCGGCAATGGACAACGTATCCGAATCACGCATCTGCAGCAACTCCTTCAACGCCAAAAAAGACAGACGTTCAGTCTTCTTCTTCACTGTCTCCTGATAAATATCACTCTGTAAACGGGCTTTCACCTCCTGCAGATCCGACGGTGAACGAAGTCCCAGGTCCACATATTCAAGCATCTGTTCATGATACCGTTCACTCAGTTTACGTTGTTCGGCAGCCAAAGCACTCATCTTCCGGTCAAAGATATACACATAATAGGCATCCATCACCTCAAAAGCCACCCGATTCTCTTCCGCTTTTTCCGTTACGCCGCTCAATTGCCGGTTCAAACGGGTGAACTGCGCCCGGTTGATACGTTTGAAACCGTCAAAAACAGGTAAGGAGATATCCACTCCCACCGTGCTTTCCAGAAAAGAAGAAGTGGTGTACAGATTCGTTTTCGGATCTACCGAACGTCCCATCCGTTTTCCGAACGCTCCGCTGGTACTGACCGTAGGCAGAAAGTCACCGATTGCCGCCGTAAAGTCTTCACAGGCAATACGGGTATCCAAACGGCTATTTCTCAGCGTCAAATTCTTCTCTATAGCATAACGCATACAGGAATCGACCGTCCAGGAATCCTGGGCATGTGCAGTGACCGCTGAGCCCAACAGCAACAGCCCCATAACCAGTAATCCGTATTTGGTTGTTATTTGTATTTTCATCATACCAATACAAGGACAAATGGCATGCCATATTTTTCATCAGCTGATTATCAAATACCACAGAAAGATATCATCTGTAAAGTGTAAAATATATTGACACGCAATTGTCAAATATTTTGACGTTACAGAACGCACACAGAATAGACAAGGGAATATGTTCCTATTTAGAAAAAGGTGAGCTATATATAGAGAGAACACAGATGACATAGATTCCCCAAAAACTCGTTTTAAACGAACCCATATTTCGTTTTAAATGAGTTTTTTTTCGTTTAAAACGGATGTTAAGCTCGTTTAAAACAAGTTTTCGCTCGTTTAAAACGAGATTTGGGCGCCCTAATTAACCTACCGGTATTAGATCATTAATAATCATATGATTAGCCGCGATTTAATATAAAAGAAATAGAGCTACCCCGTTTCCGTGCTTGACACAGGATTGCGAAAGCCGGCAAAGCAACACTTAACAAAATAACATTCTCTCAACTGTCAAATATTTTGACGCTCATTTGCAAAGTACCCCGGAAGCCGATACCTTTACAGAAAAATTGACGTATGCAAAGCGGAATAGTTCTTATAGTAGACGATAATAAAAGTGTGTTGACCTCACTCGAATTATTACTGGAAGACGAATTCGAACGAATTGAAACAGCTTCGAATCCGAACCGGATCCTGTCTGTTCTGGATACAATGCCGGTCGATCTCGTTCTTCTCGACATGAATTTCTCCGCCGGAGTCAATACCGGCAACGAAGGCTTATTTTGGTTACGCCGTATCCGGGAAATTGCTCCCGAACTGCCCGTTATCATGCTTACCGCTTACGGAGACGTGGAACTGGCAGTCAAGGCACTGAAAAGCGGAGCAGTAGATTTCATCCTCAAACCCTGGGACAACGATGTTCTGCTGGAAAAGATACATACCGCATTACAAGCCGCCGAGCAAGAACGGATGAAACAGAATGCCGGCAAAAGCAGCAAGACCAGCCGTCCCTCCGAGCCCGCCATGATCATCGGCCACTCTCCCGTCATGATGAAGCTGATCAAAGTCGTGACCAAGGTCGCCAAAACGGATGCCAACATATTGATCACCGGCGAGAACGGTACAGGCAAAGAAATGCTCGCCCGCGAGATACACCGCCTGTCTCTCCGCAGTCGTCGGGAAATGATCAACGTCGACATGGGAGCCGTCAGCGAATCGCTCTTCGAAAGCGAACTGTTCGGACACGAGAAAGGCGCTTTTACCGATGCCCGCGAAAGCCGTCCGGGCAAGTTCGAAGCTGCCAGCGGAAGCACCCTGTTTCTAGATGAAATCGGTAACCTGCCTGTCAGCCTGCAGTCCAAACTGCTCGCCGCCCTTCAGAACCGCGAAGTCACACGCCTGGGAAGCAACCGTAAAATACCGGTCGACATACGCCTGATTGCTGCCACCAACCGGAATCTGCCGGAAATGGTGAAACAATCGCTCTTCCGCGAAGACCTGTTTTACCGGATCAATACCATTCAGATAGAAATCCCGCCCCTGCGAAGCCGGCGGGAGGATATTCCCCTGTTCATCGATTATTTCCTGAAAAAATACACCACCCAATATAAACAAACCGGTCTGACGCTCCATCCGCAAGCAATGAGCAAACTGGAACGGTACGACTGGCCGGGCAACATACGCGAACTGCAACATACCATCGAAAAGGCTGTGATCCTTGCCGAGAAGAATGTGATCCGAGCCACCGACCTCTTTATCCGTCCCGGCAAAGCCGTCTCGTTCTCCGAAGCTCCCAAGCTGGGAGAAGTGGAACGCAAGGCCATCGAAGCAGCCATCACCCAGCATGACGGGAATCTGACCGCAGCCGCCGAACAACTGGGCGTAAGCCGGCAAACCTTATATAACAAACTAAAACGGTTCAACCTGTGAAACGGATGTTCAGCACACGCATCTATCTGAAGATAGTCTTCCAGGTGGCGATTATCGTGATCGTTGCCGGCCTGGGACTGGCAGGCATTGTCAGCGGCAAAGCCATCATCCTGGGATGCGTCACCCTGCTGATCGCTTTATGGCTGACCGGCGTTCTCGTCTATTTCCTGAACGCCTCGAACCGCCGTATCCAGCTCTTTTTGGATGCCATCGAAGACAATGAATCGATGCTCTACTTTCCCGAAAACACCGGTCCCGAAGAACAACGGCAACTGCACACGGCATTTAACCGTATTCACAGCCTGATGACGGAAAGCAAGCAGAAAGAATTCGAACGCGAACTGCTACGGAAAGAATATGAGTCATACGATAAGCTGATGCACGTCCTGACCCACGAAATCATGAACTCGATCGCCCCGATCGTTTCCCTTTCGGGGACGCTCCTTTCCTACTACCGGAATAAAGAGACCACCAAAAGCTGCGACGAGATCACCGATGCCACGATCCGTAAAACGATCCGCGGACTGGACACAATCAAGAGCCAGGGACAAAGCCTCATGAACTTCACCCACTCTTACCGCCAGCTCGCTCATTTGCAGACACCCAATCCCAAACCCTTCTCCTTATCCAATCAGGTCCGCAACATCGAGCTGTTGTTCCAGTCGGACCTCCAACGGTTACAGATCGGACTGGATATCCGTCTCTGCCAGGAAGAAATAACAGTGAATGCAGACGAAGAATTGCTCTCGCAGGTACTAATCAATCTACTGAAAAACGCCATGGAAGCATTGGAAGAGCAGGATAACGGAGAAATCTCCCTCACCGTACAGCAACCCGGCAACACGACCCTGATCGAGATCACGGACAACGGCCCGGGCATTCCGCACAATCTGCAGGAAGATATATTTATTCCTTTCTTTACGACCAAAAACAGGGGAAGCGGCATCGGCCTGAGTCTTTCGCGCCAAATCATACGTATGCACGGCGGCGAACTGCAGGTATATTCGCAGCCTTATACCGAAACGCGTTTCACCATCTCCCTGCCCTCAACGACGGGGAATTTCCACGCGTGAAGTAAGCGGATAACGTAATCCTTTCGACGATTTGTAATAGACCTCGGCAGCCCCGATCTTCAGTTTGGCGCGTATCTTGACCGGGATATGATTTTCGTCATCCCCGATCCATATTTCGGCAGCTGCCTTGCTCTGAGTGAAAGCATCGTCGTAGATATCTATAAAGAAATGACGGGTGCGATATTTCAGCGTCTCGTTACGTTCGACAATCTGCTGCCCGGTATAGCGGAAACTGATATTGATACGGTCGCGCCCGATCGCTACATGGAAAGGAAACTCATCCCCATACTGCATCTTATCCCAGTCCAGCGACCGGAGATACATCGTGGCGCCCAGCATATCGAACATGCGTTGTTCCGAGACGATCATCGTATCTATCTTGGTCCGCGAAGGCGTATACCGGTGGGAACGGGCGGATATCTTTCCAGGCTCATAAGAGAATTTCAGATCATCTATCAGATAATAATCATTCTCATTCACGCGCTTCTCGCTCCGGAGCAACAACATCTCAGGCGAGAAATAGCAGTCGATCGTATCGCGCATAGCGTATACCTTCTCGAACATGCCGGACGTGCGGAACAGCAGGCGGTAATGATAAGCCGGATCTCCTTCATAACGAGCGTCCTTGACAGAAAGCGTAGCCTGCCCCGCACGAGGCATCAGAATGCCCCATTTGAAATACAATTCGTATTGCACCACCTCACCGGCACTGAACCGCTCTTTCACCGGAATGGTCTGCGCCCCGGTCACTCCCGGAAGAAGCAACAACCAAACAAACAGGAAGAAGCCGATCCCTTTAGAACGGCATTCCCATATTTCCACTGCTGTTGCGCGAAGAAGACTTCTGTTGTCCTTCATCTTTGTAATTTCTTTTCTTCTTGGTAGCCTCTTTAGGCTTATTCTTTGTAATTTCGATAGGTTTCTGTTTAGCCAGCGGGGTTGCTTTCACATTCCAGGTCTCTTCCACCTGCCAGTTCTGCATCACATTGTACTTCACCGGCGAATAGAAGACTTCTTCCGGCTGCCGCTTGTCGGCGTAATTACCGGTATCCCATTTGCCGTTGTCGTTCAGGTCGACCACCAGACGCACATAATATTTGTCCGGCTTCAGGTCCATAAACAGGGCTCCCCCGTTCTTCACCTTTACTTTCCGTACCGGTGTATCGCTACTGTTCAACAATTCGACATAAGCCGTCGTATCTATTCCTTCTATATTCAGATATAAATGGCCGTATTCATCTTCTTTCTTGATCTTAAATTCGCCCGAATACGGTTCATTCCATTTGTCATACAGGCTGAATATCGTCGCCGAATCCACCGACAACCGATACTCTTCACCGTATTTCCACGGACGGCGGATGAAATAGTTCAACGTATTGACGGAATCCCTGAAAAAGTCGAAATCGACCGGAGTCCAGACCGTATCCACCTTCTGGTCCAGATAAAAGACCTCTTTCGGCAAGTCGAGTACCGGCTCATTGAACGTCACCGAAACGGTATCGAACAGGTCCATCGAGCTTGGCGCATCTATCTGCATGCCGAGGAAGACGATCGGTTCCGGTTCGTCATCTTTCTTCTTTTTCTTCTTTTCCGGACGGCGACGCATCACAAACTGAAGCGTATCCGTTTGCGGACGGAGAATATTTAGAGAATCACTCTTCGGATAAGACAATTCCACCTGCAACGTATCCTGCTGCCACACCAGCGAATCGGTCAGCCAGAAATTGACCCCTTTCCCCTCATCCGTTTCCTGGGTAAAAAACCAGTCGGAATCCGCCGGATCGAAATTGAGCGGCTTCGGCAACGGGATGGTATCCAGCGGAGCGTTGAAACGTATCGTCAACAGGTTTTCCTGCTGGCGTTCCGGTTTCAGGAGATATTGCCGCACGAAGTTTTCCTTGAACAGGCGCAACTGGATATCATCCGGAAAATAACGAGTATAGCCAACCGTCCGGATCGTATCGATGGTCAGGCTGTCTTTCCAAAGCGTATCCTGCCGGGTAGTCTGTTCCAGCGACGGGATGATGATAGAGTCGTTGAAAGCAATCTCTTCGCCCGGCTGGTCGAACTTATAATCGCGATTGACATCATTCAGACCGAATATACGATAGCTGCCCGGAGAGATATTACGGATGGTGAACTCTCCTTTATCGTTTGTACGCGAAGTACGGTCGAAAGGCAGTTTCACAAAAGCCGAATCTTCCAGGTTCTTATGCAGACCGATCGTGATACCGGGCATCGGTTCCAGGTTTTCCGCATTCAGCAGGATACCGGAAACTTCCAGCGTATCGATCACATCACCGGTAGAGAAGGCAAAAGAGAAATTCTCGAACACATTCTTCTCGTTATTATCGGAGATCGAATTGGTAAAGTCGATCGTATAGGTCGTATTCTCTTTCAGTGTATCTTTCAGCTCGACCACCACCTTCTTTCCGGCAGCACGGATTACCGGCAACTGCATTTGCGGCGGTGTGATGATCACATTCTCCGACGGCTTATCCAGCTGCACCAGCTCATCAAACAGGATTTCCACCTTCTTCCCCTTATAGTTCTTCTGGTTTGGAGCCGGAAGGCTGCTGACAAATTTAGGCGGCGTCTCATCATAAGGTCCTCCGTTCGGAGAAGCCATATTGGCACATGAATACATGGTTACCAACAGAAACAGCCCGCACACCGCCAGCAATAAATTGTTTATATATCTGTTACCCATTCAATCTCTTTTTAATCAGAGGGCAAAAATAGGGAAAAATCCGGTGACAAACAGTGATATATACGCTAAATAACGTAAGTTCACTATAACAAATCAGAAATTGAAACGTCATTCATGCCACCATCTGCCCGGACAATTCCCTTTCTTCCGCTATCAGCCGGTCGAAAAAGCGTTTCAGCAAAACGGCCATTGCCTGCTGTTTCAGCAAAACCAGCCGCACATCTTCGCTGACAAGCACATACGATATTTGTTGAAGAAACATTCATCTCCATATATTATTGCTAAATTCCTACGGGGAATATTTACTACAGCCAAAAAGGCTTACTGTATATTTTCCGTATTTGGCGAAAGGCGTTGTTTTCTATAATAAAATAGACCATTCGGGAGAAAAAATAATTTCTTTCGGAAGAAAATCGAATTTCATTCGGAAGAAATTGAAAAGTCATTCGAATGGGGTAAAAGGCGATGGTATAGATAATGTATAAACCTTATTCTTTTTATCCGGCTTTCAAAAATAAGACTTCGATGCAGAAATAACCTTGGATAAACATGGTTTTTCTATAAATAAAGACTACATTTGTCATGTCGTATCAAAGTTGGTTACAGCGGTGACCGGCTTACGGCAATATAATTTATAAGTTAAGCATTTTAAGAGATTATTCTGAGAATACTAAATTTTCCCGATTTATACTCTATTCGGAATAATAGCAACAAAATGCCCATGTTAGTTGTATATACTTATGTATATAATATATTAGTGTGGGCTGTTGTCTATTATTTATGGAGTGGGTCGGGAAAAACCTAGTATTCGAATAATAGCAGCAGTTCCACACTTTTTTTGTGTCATGAAACTGCTGATTTTAATCACACTAGTATCAGCAGCGACTTCCTCTATAAAATAAACAGCCAGTTACTTCCTGATACTTTCGGACATTACTAACTATACTATAGGGTGTATATAGATCGTGGCGTGATAGCCTGAAACGATTTATATATCGGTTAAGTTGAGACTGCCCGTCCGTGAGGATATGGCAGTTTATTTTAAACATTATATATTATGGCAGAACACAATACAAATAACGAATCGGAAGCTTTGCTGCGGGAGAAAGTGGCAAAACAGGAATATCTTATCAATCAGATGACTATAAGATGTCATGCGCTGGAGTTTGAGAACAAACGGTTTCGGTTGTTACTCTATAACTCATGGCGTAATAAAAGTTATATTCCCCTGGAAGAAATCTATAAATACGAACTTGCCCCCATGCTTCTGGAAGAGGTGATGGCTGTGCTTCAACAGTCTCTTTACAAGTTTGATTTCAGTACGCGGGTCAGGCTGACATTCCATGCGTTAGATATATGTACGGTGAAAGATATATTGGTCGAGCTTAAAGAGCACAAAGCATATCATTTGAAATGCTACAGAAGTTTTGGCTCGAAAGCACTCCAAAACGTATATGAAGTTTTATATAAGAATGGCATTCTCGATGAATCTCATAACAGTTATCTGTTCGATTTTGTTTGATTTATAAACAAAATCGAACAGCCGGCAGGTCTTTTATATCACAGGCTTCACAATTTCAATACGTAATCCCAGTGCTTCAATAATTCTATAAAACGTACTTACACCTGGTTCTATAACCCCCTTTTCAATACGCGAAATATATGACTTACTTGCCCCAATACGCTTTGCCAGTTCTTCCTGCGTCACCTTTTCTTTTTTACGCGCATCATGAATAATTTGACCCATACAATAAGAATAGGCTTCACGTCTAAAATTATCGCGCTCGGAAGTTCCTACTTTGCCGAATTTTTGATCCATTATTGCATCAACGCTTCTCAGATTTGCTTCCATAATATTCTTCTTTGATTTTTAATGCTTTATTTATTTCCTTAACTGGTGTCTTTTGCGTTTTTTTCTGAAACCCATTAAACAGAATAACGATCTTCCCTTTATCAAAACAAAAAAACACTCGATAGATATCTGACTTTCAGTATATCAAGTATATAGTATATTTTTAGACTCATTTTCGGTAAGAGTATCCATGAAGTCCCAAAAGTAACTTTTATATGCTACTATTTCTCGTTCATCATCCATAGGACAAAAGTATATAAAGTTTAAACATATTACAACTTCTACGAGATTAATATTTCAAAACATCCTGTTTCAGATACCTGAACCCGATCCGGCAATACAAACATTTCTTTTTCTCGCAGTACTCCCGCTTCAGTTGGATAAGAGCCTGGCTGTCTCCGGCATGGCAGGCTTTGATTCCTGCTTGCCCAAAAGCGGAAACGATCGCATTCTTTTCCGGCGGAAGGCTTTCAAGGATACGGATAGCACGGTCGCAATATTCCGGTTGTTTATTCCGGACACCATAAGCAAAAAGTATCGGAACCACCGTATTTATCAGCAGGATACATAAGGAATTTTCTCCCACCGGCTTTTCTTTCCGGAGGGAAACAGAACGGAAATTATAATGTGTCGCCCAATACTCGGATGGAGAAACACGGAGGTATTGTTTGATCTGGCCGATACTGCCGGCTGTCAGTATTTCGGAAAACAAGGTATCGTGCTGCGTCCAGACGGCAGTCAGTTGTGCCAGTTTCAGACAGGGAAAATTGACCGGACGGATACGCAGATTCTTAAACAGGGAAGGATCGAGCGGTGTCAACCCGAACTTATGACGAAGGAACCGGTATTCGCGTTGCAGCAAACGGTAGTAAGGACAGTCGAGCGCTTCGTCCAGCATTCCCGCCTGCCCGAACAGCATCGCCTCCACCTGCGAATAGCTGCCGCGTTGTTTCTGAATACAGCGCAACGGCAGGCTTTTCGCTAGACGTTCGAAAATATCGTTATTCACTCCAAAGCCGAAATTACGGGTTAAAGTAATATAAAAGACCTCGTTCCAATCGCCGCCATACAGGTCCAGCAGACGGAAAATATCAGCCGTCTTCCGCTCCAGCCGTTCACCTAGCAGGGCATCCAGCCAAGAGGAAATGTACAACGATTCTATTTCCCGGATATAGCCCAGGCACGGCATGGAAACTTCACGGTACAACAGCCAGTCCATATTCCTGACCACAGCCTCCGGAACAGCCAGTTTCAGCTGCGGGATCGGTTCGCCGTTCGTCCGGCACACCTCACAGTCCGAACACTCCACGACATGCAGCACCACAGCATCGTAGGCCTTATCCAGATCGTGCCGATGAAGCAGCCAGTCAGACGCTTTGGTATGGATTTCCACACCGCCGACCCACAGAGTATCGGCTATTTTTATCTTTGCATTGAAGAAGTCCGGTCCGGCATCGGAATTGAGTATTCCGGGATCGATTACGGAGACAAGACGACCATCGGTGGTAAGAAGCGGCAGTGCCGGATACAGTTTGTATTTCCAAACATAATGTAATAAACGTTCCATATTCTTTTCAGAGTTAAGATTTATGCCACAAATCTAATTCATTTTCTTTATATTTGCACCCTATAACTAATTGAAAATTGAAAATTGAAAGTTGAAAATGAACAATAAACCTTATTTCATTCTCTAATTCTCAATTTTCAATTCTCAATTCTCAATTTTTAAAGATATGAAGATTGCACTTATCGGTTACGGAAAGATGGGGAAAACCATCGAACAAATCGCACTCAGCAGAGGACACCAGATCGTCTCTATCGTAGATATAAACAACCCGGAAGAATTTCAGTCAGCTAATTTCAAGAGCGCAGACGTTGCCATCGAGTTTACGACTCCTGCCACGGCTTTCGACAATTATATGAAAAGTTTCGCTGCCGGCGTTCCCGTTGTCTCCGGGACGACAGGCTGGTTGGACCGCATCGGCGAAATCAAAGAGAAATGTGAAAAGGAAGGCAAGACATTCTTCTATGCCTCCAATTTCAGCATCGGGGTAAACATCTTTTTCGCCCTCAACAAATACCTGGCGAAGATCATGAATAACTTCCCCTCCTACAATATCAGCATGACGGAAACGCATCATATCCATAAGCTGGATGCTCCGAGCGGAACGGCCATCACACTGGCTGAAGGCATTCTTGAAAATGTAGACCGGAAAGAACGCTGGACGCTGGAAACAGCCGAACAGCCGACCGACCTGCCGATCCACGCCATCCGCGAAGGAGAAGTGCCGGGTATCCATGAAGTGACCTACGAGTCGGATGTCGACTATATCAGCATCAAACATGATGCCAAGAGCCGTGCCGGCTTTGCCCTCGGCGCTGTCGTTGCCGCCGAATTTACAGCCGGGAAGAAAGGCTTCCTCGGTATGGATGATATGCTTCAATTTTAATTCCACAGATTAGTCTACAAATGAAAAAGTTTTCCAAGAAACAATGGATCAAGTTCGGCATCTCGGCCGTATTGTATATACTCTTTTCAATCTGGATGCAGAACCTTTGGTTGTTGCTCGGATTGATCGTGCTGGTGGATATTTTCCTGACAAAATACATTCCCTGGGGAGCCTGGAAACAGTCGAAGAACCCAAGTGTGCGGAATGCACTGGAATGGGTGGACGATATCCTGTTCGCGCTGATTGCCGTTTATTTCATTAACCTGTTCATCTTCCAAAACTATCAGATACCGAGTTCTTCGCTGGAGAAATCATTGCTGGTTGGCGATTATCTGTTTGTGAGCAAACTGAGCTATGGTCCGCGCGTACCGAACACGCCGCTGTCATTTCCGCTGGTACAAAACACCTTGCCCTTCTTCAACTGCAAATCGTATCTGGACTGGCCTGAATGGGGTTACAAGCGTGTCAAAGGATTCGGTCATGTGAAACGTGACGATATCGTCGTGTTCAACTTCCCGGCAGGCGACACGGTTGCCCTGAAACAACAGAATCCGAGTTACGACGAACTGGTCGCCATGTACGGACGCGACCGGATCTGGATGGATAAAAACACATTCGGAGAGGTGATCTACCGTCCCGTAGACAAACGCGAGAATTATGTAAAACGCTGTATCGGTTTACCCGGCGACACGATCGAATTACGAAATAACCAGGTATACATCGACGGCAAACCTGCCAAGAATCCGGAAAACCTGCAGTTCAACTACTTTGTTGAAACGGACGGTTCTCCCATCACGGAGGAACAGTTCCGCCTGATGGAGGTAAGTAAAGATGATCGCATACTGGCTACGAACAGTGGATTTTATCAGGACCTGATGTCTTTCCTCGGCTTTAAGCCGAATGAAAGCGGACAGTTCAACCCGGTTTACCACATGCCTCTGACCAAGAAAGCGCTTGCCATTGCCGAGAAACTACCGTCTGTGAAAAAGATCGTTATCGAACCGGATGCCTGGGCTGGAAATACGTATCCGGCATGGTACGAAACAGGCTGGTCACGCGATAATTTCGGTCCGCTGTGGATTCCGAAAAAAGGAGCGACCATCCCGCTGAACGAACGTAACATCGCCTTGTATGGCCGTTGCATCAAAAACTACGAGAACAACACACTGGAAGTAAAAGACGGAACCTATTATATCAACGGCAAGCCGGAAACAGACTATACATTCAAATATGATTACTATTGGATGATGGGGGACAACCGTCACAACAGTGCCGACAGTCGTTCGTGGGGATTCGTTCCGGAAGATCATATCGTCGGAAAACCGATCCTGATCTGGTTGTCACTGGATAAAGACCGCAGTCTGTTTGACGGTGGTATCCGCTGGAACCGCCTGTTCCGCATGGTACACCCTGATTAAAAGTTGACAGTTGACAAGGGACAGTTGAAAGTTTGATAAATTCGAAGCTCATCTGTCCCCTGTCAACTGTCATCTGTCAACTTGAATAATATGGCAAAACGCTCCTTTATATCTGCAGTAAGATGGCTGGCAACGATCGTGTTGCTGGCAGGAGGCGTTATGGCAGTCCGCCACTTTTGTGTGGAGTCTTTCCATGTTTCGACCAATTCTATGGAGACGGCGTTGCATAAAGGCGATTATATCCTGGTCAACAAGTTACCTCTGAAAGATAATCCCGGGCGCAACAGGGTGGTTTTATTTACCAGTCCGTTGCTGAAAGATTCCGTTTCGACTCCTTTATTCCTGAGTCGTTGTATCGGTATGCCGGGCGATACGATCCGTGTCGCAAGCGACGGCTATCTGGTCAACGGAAAGCTCATCCCCCATTCGCCGCAATCACTTAACCGGTATATGGTGACAAAGGCAGGGCAGGACGAATTTTCGGCTATACAGAAGAAGCTGAACATCCCCGTCAGGGAAATGAAAGAGGAGGAATTTGGGCTCTCTCTCTATCTCACCTCTTTTGAAGAGTATCAGATCAGGGAGGAATTATCGGAAGAAGCCGATATCCGTTTTATAAAAGACCGGACAGACAGTTATGAGCTGATCGTTCCCCAAAAAGGAAGAGCTCATCGGCTCGATGCTGCCGCATTGACCGCCTGCCGTGAAGCGATCTTGGCCGAGGCTGGAGAAAAGGCTGTTTTCCGTAACGGAAAGCTATATTTAGACGGAAGGGAAACTACGTTTTTTTTCTTCAACCAGGATTATTACTGGATGCTTTCAGATAATACCAACGATGCGGTAGACTCCCGCCATCTCGGATTCATTCCGCGCGACCATATCATAGGAAACGCCTGGTTCAGCTGGTACAGTCCGGACAGGCAACGAATCTTTAAACCCATAAACTGATCATGCAATCTGTATATATATCATCGGCCTATCTGGGTCCGGTACAACAGTACTGTAAACTTTTCCAATTTGAGAAAGTATGGATAGAGACAGCAGAGAACTATCTGAAACAAACCTACCGCAACCGCTGTACGATCGCAGCCGCCAACGGTCCGTTATCCCTCTCCGTCCCCATCGTCAAACCGGACACATTGAAATGCCCGACAAAAGATATCCGTATATCCGACCACGGGAACTGGCGCCATCTTCATTGGAATGCGCTGGTCTCGGCTTATAATATGAGTCCGTTCTTTGAATATTACGAGGAAGACTTCGCTCCGTTCTATGAAAAGAAATTTGAGTTCCTGTTCGATTTTAATGAGGAGCTACGCATGTTGGTTTGCCGGTTACTGGACTTGCAGCCGAACATTGCCTATACAGAAACTTATACACCGGAGGTAGAAAACGATTTCCGGGAGATCATCCGCCCGAAACACGAAGGGGAAGATCCTGACTTCATCCCGCAACCCTATTACCAGGTATTCCGGGATAAATTCGGATTCCTCCCCAACTTAAGTATTGTAGACTTGCTATTCAACACGGGACCGGAAGGAATACTTGTTCTGCGCGACTCCATCCGCCCTGCATAGCAGTTACTTGTTCAGATCTTCAAAAAGGAATTTACCGACGCTGAATTTCACACTCAGACGCTTCGGAATAATAACAACCTCTCCTGTCTTGGGGTTGCGGGCCGGACGACTATTTTGCTCTCTGGGAGAAAGAGTACCAAATCCTTTCAGGACTATCGGATCTCTCTGACGAAGTGCGTCAGTCGCAACAGAACAAAATGCTTCGAGCATTGCATCTACATCTTTCTTACTACAACCACTTTCAGCAGCTATAGCTGCAATTAAATCTGACCGTTTCATTTGTTTTTATTAATTAAAGTACAACTTTGTAAAAAAATCTCTCTGATAAAAATTTCAGATTAGTTGAAAATTAACGGATACAAACGTAATCAAAATAATTTATTATACGCAGCTTTTATTTACTTATTTTACTCTCCGGACACAAAAAAGTAGACTTATTCCAGCCTTAATGGTAAAAAATAACCAAAGTGTGTATAAAACAACGCTTTTATTGATATAAACCGTTTTTTTTATTTAGTAAAGAGTATCTTTGCAAAAGTGTATTTTAGGACCCAATAGCATTTACCGAACACTAGTATGCCTAAATTTATTTCAATATTATTACTTATTGTAATAACCGGTTTATCTTCCCGCCCACATTTGCAGGCACAAACAGACGATAGCCGGAAAGACAGCTTGCATACTATTTTGAAGAATACCAAAGAGCCATCAGAAAAGCTGCCGGTCTTACTCGAATTATCCCGTAGTTATTGGCAACAACCCGAAGAAGCTACGTTGTTGAAAGAACTTATCGATTTATCCGTACAACTCGATACTCTAAATTATATCGGTGAAAGTTACTCAAGATTATGCCGGTACTATTATAATGAATCTCAATTGGATAGTTTGATTTACTGGAAAAATCAACTGGATTCGATCTACCGCCGACATGCAATAACACCACCGGCTTTTTTCCAGACAAGACTATTGCTATGCAAATATTATCAGGGAATATTGAATTATGAACTAGCCATCAGTGAAGCTTTCAAACTGTTGAACGACGCTAAAAAGGCACAGGATGACTATGGCCTGATGCTGGCCAACCAATGTATCGGATTTGCATACCAAGGTATGGGGCGAAATAAAGAAGCGACCACTGCTTATAAGGAAGGTTTAATCTATCTGAAAAAGCTAAACTCCAACCCGGTTTATGAAATACAATATGTATCGGAAATTATTCCGTCATTCCTGGACGAGAACCTGTTAGATGAATCTCTCCAATTAATAAACAGATATAAAGAGCTGTATCAGATTGTATATAAAATTTACGCAGATAAAGGAGTTTCTTATCAGTCGATATGGCATAAATGGCTATTCAACAGTTATTATGCGGAATTGTACATGAAAAAAGGACAACTCGATAAAGCTGGAAAATATATTAAAGAGGCTGATAAATATATCGATCAGTCGACAGAAGAGAATATGAAATATCCATATTACCGTATAAAAGCCCTGTACTGCTATAAAAATAAAGACTACACTAATGCCCTCAAAGCCATTAATAGAGGACTGGATATCGAAGTTCAACCCCATTATTTAAAGCTGAAAATAGATATCCTGACAGCCGACGGACAAAAAGCAAAAGCCATTGCAACCTATGAAGAATTGTTTGCATTGAATAGCCGTATGAAAAAAGAAGCCTTCGAACGTCAGATACAACAACTCCGGTTACTGAATGATCTGAACGATCAGGAACGGCAGACTTACGAACTGCAGCGTCAAAACGATCAACTGGCCTTACGGACACAATGGGTAAGGATGGGATTAGGAATCTCTCTGTTATTACTCATATTGTTATTTATACGAATCCGTTATTATTTACGCTCCAATAAACTGAAAAATGCTTTGGAGTGTGAAAAGGAAGCATTGGTTAAATCAGAAAAAGAATCACGGCTGGCCAAAGAGAAAGCAGAAGAGGCCAACCGACAAAAGACTGATTTTATCGCAAAGATCAGTCATGAAATACGTACTCCATTAAATGCCATTGTCGGTTTTTCCAAACTATTAAGTGAGGATGAGGATTCATTCTCTGACGAAGAGAAAAAAGAATTTACAGACTTAATTAAAGAAAACTCCAAATTGCTGATGAATATCGTAAACAACATACTCGATCTTGCCCTGGTCGATGCCGGTAGGTTCAGCCTGAATATAAAAGCCTACGATGTGATAGCCTGTTGCCGGGAAGTCATCAGCGAAATCAACTCCCTTATGCAGCCAAATGTCAGACTAGTTTTTGAACCTCCGGTAGAAAAATACATGCTAAATACAGACCGGAACCGCTTCATGCAAGTCCTGAGGAATCTATTGGAAAATGCAGCTAAATTTACACGGGAAGGAGAAATAAATCTTACATTCGAAGAAGAAGAACATCTAATCCGAGTGTCGGTCACTGATACAGGATGTGGGATCTCCCCTGAAAAACAATCACATATATTCCATCGGTTTGAAAAGGTAAACGAGTTTGTCCAGGGTGTAGGTCTTGGATTAGCTATCAGCTCACATATCTCCGAACAATTTAAAGGGAGTTTATTTATAGATTCTGCTTATACAACAGGAGCCCGTTTTATTTTTACGCATTCAACGGAGCTGATAAACAACAAACAATCATGAAAAGACAGCTTCTATCTTTTACATATCATGTCAGGATTTGGGCACTTATGATAAGGTTACTCCTGCTTTTTCCCCTATCGGCACTGGCCATCAACTCACATATGGCAGAAATCGATAGTCTGAAAGCCATTTTGCCGGAGCAATCCGAACCACAGGAAAAAATTCCGGTATTATACCGTCTTTCTCTTCTCCATGAACAAAAACCAGAACAGATCGAATACCTGAAAAGATCAATAAAAGAAGCTGAAAAGATCGATTCTGTCCAAGCTGTTTATACAGCATTGTCGGACATTGCCACCTACTATTATAATTTGGATAAAAGTGACAGTCTGGCTTACTGGATGCACACGATCGACTCTATCGCCCGTGAACGTAATGAATATCCGGATGCCTTATTCAGGGCAAGAGCATTATACTGCCAGGATCTGTTATGGCACAGGAATTATGAAGAAGCATTGAACAATACTCATAATCTATACCAATTGGCTATAAACACGAAACAAAGTTACGGACTCTTGCGCAGTTCGGAATGCCTGGGTCAGATTTATCAAGCCATCCGTCGTGATAGCGATGCCGTGATCGCTTTCCAGGACGGACTCGACCGTCTGAAACAACAGGGAGACGACAATGACACCGAATTACGTCTGATCGCTTACCAAATAGAGTCGAGCCTGCGGACCGATTCATATAAAAAGACCTTGGAAATGCTCGCGGATTATAAGCAGTTGATAGACAAATTAGATGGATTGAATAAAACACAAAACGGTTTATTCCCCGTCAACCGGGAATACTGGCTTTTATATTGTTTCTATACCGATCTGTATCTGAAAGAGAATGAATTGGACAAAGCCAGGGAATCCATCGAAATGGCCAGTCGCTTCGAAGGAAGTGAATTTGTAGAGGGAGACTATGCAGGAAAAGTATATCTGGCTGTCAAATCCCATTATTATGCCCGAACAGGTAATTTTACACTCGCTTTACATTACATTGACAAACTTTTAGAAAAACAGCGTTTACCGGAAGATTTACAATTAAAAGCCGATATACTGAAAAAACAAGGGAAAGAAAACGAAGTCCTGAAGCTTTATGAAGAGATCAGCGCCTATAATGACAAAAGTAACAACGAAATGTTTCTGCGTCAAGTGAACCAACTGCGTACATTACATGATATCAATTTCGATATCATGCAAAAAGACCAGATGAAGAATAACCAAAAGCAAATTATACAGAAACAAAATCAGTTGCTATTCTTCCTGTCTGTAATTATCATATTACTAATAACACTCTATATCCTATATATTTACAGTAGCAGGACACAACGGTTGAAGAATTATTTACAGCAGGAAAAAGAGGCTTTACTAAAATCAAAAGAAAAACTGATACTCGAAACGATACGAGCAGATGAAGCCAATCGCCTGCAAAGTTCTTTCATTGCAGATATGAGTCATGAAATACGTACTCCTCTGAATGCAATTGTCGGTTTTTCCGAGTTGCTGACAGAAAAGGGAACAACTCCAGAAGAGAAAAGAGAATATTCCGGAATCATTCAGAATAATACCGATTTGATGCTGACGTTAATAAATGATGTACTCAACCTGTCAATGATGAAAACGGGTGACATGAGCTTCAATTTGCAAAAAGTATTATTGAAAGATTGCTGCCGAAAAGCTCTCAACAGCATCCGGCAACATGTACGTGAAGGAGTGGTATTAACTTTTTCCCCTACCTCAGAACAAGTGATTATCAATACAGATACCATACGCCTGCAACAATTACTAACCAACCTGCTAACCAATGCGGCCAAATTTACGGAAAAAGGAGAAATCAACCTGGCTTATACGTTGGAAGCAGATAAAAAGCACGTACGGATAACGGTCACCGATACCGGAACGGGTATTCCAAAAGAAAAGCAGGAAGAAATATTTAAACGTTTCGAAAAGTCGGACAACTACCAATCAGGCACAGGTCTCGGTCTCCATATATGCAGTTATATAGCAGAACATTTAAGCGGGCCGGACAGCATATTCCTGGATACATCATATACTGCCGGAGCCCGCTTTGTATTCATTCATCCTTGTGAGTCAGACAATGCCGTCAACGGATAGATGTCTGTTTGATCGCTTCCAGCAAATTCTCCATATCCTGAGGGAAAACATCCCCGATATTCCCGATACGGAAAGTGTCGGCATCCGAGATCTTTCCGGGATAAATCACAAAACCTTTTTGTTTCAGTGCTTCATAAAAAGCATGGAAATCAAAATCAGCATGAGGATACAGGAAAGATGTGATGATCGGCCCCTGCGAAGCATCCGGCAATAACGTCTTGAATCCCAATGCACGCATGCCGTCTACCAATGTACGGTGATTCTTCTTATAGCGTTCGTAGCGGGCTGCGATGCCACCTTCTTCATTCAGTTCCTTCATTGCCTGGTAGAAAGCGCGGACCACATGCGTAGGTGACGTAAAACGCCATTTACCTCCGCCTTTTTCCATCGTTTCCCATTGTGCATAGATATCCAGGGACAACGAACGGGCAACTCCTTTACAGGCCATCAGCTTTTCCTTCCTGGCGATGACGAAGCCAAAACCGGGAACTCCCTGAATACATTTATTGGCACTGCTCACTAAAAAATCGATATTCAGCTTCTTCACATCGATAGGCACGCCTCCGAAGCTGCTCATGGCATCTACGATAAACGTGATTCCCTTACCGCGGATCACTTCCGCCACTTCTTCAATCGGATTCAGCAGACCGGTCGTTGTTTCACTGTGCACCATAGAGAGATGGGTGATGCCCGGATTCGCTTCCAGTGCCTTGCGGGCAACTTCTCCTGTGATCAGCTCCGTTTCATGCAGAGAGACCAGCACATAATCGATATGATAATATTCAGCAATCTGCGCCATACGCTTACCGTATGCGCCATTGGCAAGGATAAGCAGTTTATCGGTCGGTTTCACGGCTGCTCCGATCGTTGCTTCCACGCAGTAAGTACCGCTTCCCTGCAAAAGTACGTCGGTATATTCGTTCTCATCCAGTCCGGCAATGGCCAGCAAGCCTTTACGGATCGGAGTTACAATTCCTTCGTTATAATCTTTATCCCAGGTGCACCAATCCTGGAGCATGGCTTCGCGTACTGTCTGTGAAGTACTTAACGGGCCGGGAGTCAGTAAAAGATAATTTCTCATTTCAATGGATATGTTATGTCTTTATTTTATCGGTTAATTTTCTCAATGCAAGCAGGCAGTTCGGTAATGTTATCCAATACGAAATGAGCACCTGCAGCCAGCATACGTTCGCGTACTTCGCGCTTCAGTTCAGCCAGTTCGTCGGCAGAGCGATGGTTGTATTCTTCTTCAGTAATTCCCATCTCGTTACTTCCCGTTACGATACCGATGCTCCAAACTTTCGCATTCAGGCCTTCTTTGATGTCGGCAATCGTATCGCCTACTTTCACAACATTATCTACAGACGGAATAGCCAGATCGATCATATTTTTATAGATCATATAAGGAGCAGGACGACCGGCAGGAACATCGTCGGGAGTGACCAAATTGTCGACCTCATAGCCTTTGGCAGCGGCATCGGGACGGACCACGTCCATCATAGCCTGTGTATAGCCGGTTGTAGAACCGATCTTTATACCGTCCTCACGTAGCAGTTTCATTGTTTCTAATACGCCGGGTATTGGAGTAGTAAAGTTTTTCAGCGAGGCGAACAGATGTTTCTCAAAACTCTGATACATCTCGTTCACATCATCCATGTTCCAGTCGCGGCCATAACGGGCACGGAACTTATCACTGACTTCCGGCATATTCAGAATAGCCTTGATATGATCGATCTTGAGGAGTCCCATCGGCTCACGTGCCTGGCGGTACGTAATATCGATCCCTTTTTCTTCCGAGAAAACTTTCAGGAAAGCGTTCAATGGGGCAAAACAACCGAAATCGACAGCTGTTCCCGCCCAGTCCATAATTACACACGAAATCTTCTTCATAACTTCATTTATATACTGATTATTCTTTATATTCCGATATATCAAATTCAGGCAACGGTGATGGCATTCTGCGGAACGGCTTCTAGTGTCTCTTCCCTGGCGGCTGTCACACCTGTTTCTCTACGGAAACGCTGGTGCAAATATACAAAAGAACAAGCAAAAAGGATGCAACAAAAGATACCGACATAACCTGCCAGCTGGTTATAAAACAAAGCCCAATCGATATTGGGGTTGCAAAACTCCTTCAGGACAAGCACAACGACGGTTCCGGTATATCCCAGAAAGTCTGTCGTCACAATAAAGAAACCGACATTCCCGCGAATCCTGAAGCAAGCGATGAAACGGTCGAAAAAGATAGTCTGGAATGTCAGGTAGGTGATATACAGGCACAAACTCTGGATAAACAACCATGCAACAGGCGAAAGCCGGAACTGTTCCTGCCCGAAAGAGACGACCGACATCACCACCATTCCCGACATGATCAGAACAAACAATACAGACAGTGCCTTCAAATTGTCTTTCACGAAGACCATCAGACCGAATATCCCCAGGATAATCAATGTCACGATGCTGTCTATCTGGGCAAAGAGCCACGGCGAGTAACTGGATACATCTATTATATTCACCAGGAAGTCTTCCTTTATATCTCGCAAAACGACAATCGCGATATTGGCCACGAAAAGCATACTCAGAAAAGGCATATAGCTTTTGAAGAGCTCCCGCCGCTGTCTTCCGTTCAGTGTTTCGCGTTCGGACTTCATGGCGATATCCTCTTGGGTCGGCTTGGGAAGCCTGTTAAGTGCCCAACCCAGCAGGAGCAACAGGGGAAGTGCCACTGCACCGATCAGTGCAGGCATCCAAAACTCGCTTACATGCAGATGATTCATGACATACAATCCGACCGACTTCGCCGTCCCCGAACTGACCACCATACTGACACCCAGCAGACTCGCCAGAATATCCGTTACCCGCCGTCCTTCGATAAAGCTGAAAATCACTCCCCACATACATCCCAAAGAAAGACCGTTGAGGAACATCGCAGCCACATTGAACGGCGTTGAAAGCAATCCGAAAAGGATCAACGACGCTTCCGCCAGCAAGACGGATGTCAGAATAAACTTAAACCGCTCCTCCGCCTTCAACTCAGAGATCAGTTTGATACCGATAAACTTGGAGATCACATATCCCAGTATCTGGGAGATCGTCACCACCACCTTATAATCCAGGTCGAAAAATTCCGCATTCTCGAAAGAGGCTGCGGTGAACGGTTTACGGAGTGCATAAACCAAGGAATAAGAGAGCAAAGCGGCTCCTCCCGCCCAAAGGATAAAAAGGAAGTCGGAAAGGCGTTTCCGGGTCGTTTCATTTATCTGTAACAAATTGTTCATCTTTGTTGTCGTTTTATTTCCGGCAACAAAAATACCCTCGCGATATGACGAGGGTATTTCTATGATGTGACCAATCTGTTTAGATTTTGTTACAAATATGTTTCAGCCGACGATTGTATTTCATTCTTTTTGGAACTTACGGCTTACTTTGATCAGATTCGCGGTAAAGGATACGATATTCTGCGCCTCCTGTACCATGTTCAGGTAAACCATACTCACCTTGGTGCTACCGCTTTGTCCCTGGATACGTTTCAGCTCGCCTTTCTTCAAAGCTGTAAGCTGGTTTGTCAAATCCACCGATTCGGCGATCACATCGTCCAAACGATGATAGTCGTTCTTCTCGACCATAGTCGCACAGCGTTTCAGATAAGTAACGATACTTTCCGTCATCTTACTGAAATCTTCTTTTTGGATATCGTTGAGCGGACTGAAGTTATTATCCACATGCTCCTTGCTCGGCTCCGTCATACGGCGGACACTGAATATGATCTCACTGGCGAAATCATTTCCCTGGTAATAATATAACCCCTTTTCAACGGCTATATCATGATCCAAATGAGTGACACCAAGAGTTCCGACTCGTTTTACCTGCTTCAGGTGGATTTTCTTTTCTTCCACGGCACTCAGGACCTTACGCAGTTCACGGAGATTCTCATTCATAAATCCGTGGACCGATCTATCCAGCATATCCGCAGTGAAGAGCAGGACAGATTCCAATTCTTCGCGGCTATGTTCGCGGAACAAAGAAAGTGCTTCGCGTCCGTCGGTTGTTTCACGCAGTTTCGCAACCGTCGTATTGACTTCTTCTTTCAAAGCCTCTTTCTTCAGTTTCTTCTTATAGGCAATCTGATTACGGATCAGCATATAAACCGCTACACCGACCATGGCAACCATGGCGGCAATACCGCCGAAATAAATCAGCAAAGCAACCAGGAAACAAATGGTAAATGCTGCACCCGCCGTGATGAACCATCCTCCGATCACGGACAACACACCGGTAATACGGTAAACGGCACTCTCACGTCCCCAGGCACGGTCGGCCAGCGAACTACCCATCGCCACCATGAACGCAACATAAGTAGTAGACAGAGGCAATTTCAAAGAAGTACCCAGTGCAATCAGCAAACCGGACAACACAACATTGACCGAAGCTCTGACCAGGTCAAAGCTGGCTTTATTTTCCAGGATGATCTCGTCATTATTGAAACGGCTGTCTATCCAGTCTTTTACGCGGGGAGGAACCACACTCAGCAGCGTACTGGCTGTGTTGTTGCATGTCCGGACCAGCACACGGGCAACAGGTGAAGTTCCGAAATTTTCATTTCCTTCCGTCTGACGGGACAAATCCAGCGAAGTCTTGATTACGCTCTGTGCCTTTTTGGATGTAGCCAATGCAATCACCATCACCAGCCCCGATCCTACCAGGAAATACCAGGGTGTCTGTGCCGGTTCGAGCAAGGAAGACATCAGGAACGTATCCGTCGTAGTCGTTCCCCCCTGTGCCATCAAATCTATATAAGAAGAATAGCCAGCCAAAGGAACACCGATAAAGTTCACCAGATCATTGCCCGCAAAAGCCAGCGCCAGGGCAAACGTACCCATCAACACCACTACTTTGAACACATTCACTTTCAGCCAGTGAAGAATCTGCATCAGGATCGTGAAACCGATAAAGGCACACCAGACAATCGTCTCCGTATTACCATATACAGCTTCTTTCAATCCACTTGTCATGAAAGAACTTTCTTTCAATCCTTTTATCAGCATAAAATATAAAATGGAAGTAGCAGCCAGACCGCCGAACAGAGCGATAAAGTATTTGGTATGTTTCTTATAATTAAAGGTAAAGATCAGACGAGAGATGTACTGCACTACGGAACCGAAGAAAAAGGCGATCGCAACGGACAGGAATATCGCCAGAATAACGGTAAATGCCTTATCCGTATTCAGCAGGTCTCCCAATTGCAAAGCCCCGTCAGAATGGGCTATTTTAATCAGAGCAAGTGCAACAGTACCTCCTAAGAGTTCAAATACAAGAGAAACAGTTGTAGAAGTCGGCATACCTAACGAGTTAAATACATCCAACAGAACAACATCCGTAAGCATAACGGCAAACAGAATGCACATTATTTCCGAAAAATAGAAGTGCTGGGGCTGATAGATCCCATGCCGGGCAATATCCATCATTCCGTTTGACAATGAAGCGCCGACAAAAATACCGATTGCGGCGATGACCATAATTACTTTAAATGATGCGGCCCTCGAACCGATTGCAGAATTAAGGAAGTTTACTGCGTCATTACTGACTCCGACCGACAGGTCGAACACCGCCAGCACAAAGAGGAAAATTACGAGGAACAGATAAAATGTTTCCATAAATGAGTGTTACATATTCGACGGCAAAGTTCTGAAACAAATATTTCACATGTGTTACACAGATGTTACAAACATGTTACAATCGTTAAAACACCCTCGTATTATTAAAAACCGTAAGAAAATAAAGTTATCACACTAAGGGTTTTTCCTTTCAAATACGACTATATTAATAAAGTTGTTAACTTTCAACTATTGAACGACTATAAAGAAGACATAGCAAAATGGATATGTGAAATGGCTTTGCACGATTCACAAATGGCCTTTAAATCGTTATACTTCACTTATTTTCGAAGGATGATGCGATTTACAACTCTTTATGTCTCCTCTGCGGTAGAAGCCGAAGAAATAGTATCAGATACTTTTCTCGCTGTATGGAACAACAGGAAATCTTTATTGAAAATAGCCAACTTTGATGCTTACATTTATTCTATAGCCAGACACAAAGCTATTAGTTATTACCGTACTATACATATGGAACAGATAGAACTAAATGAAATCTCAATCGATCTTTTCACATATACAGAAACAACTCCAGAGGATGACCTTATCTCTAAAGAGAGAATCAACCAACTAAATAAAGCCATCGATGCCCTTCCTGCTAAATGCAAAGCAGCTTTCAAACTGGTTCGTGAAGATAAACTTAAATATAAAGAAGTAGCAACTATATTAGACATATCCGTAAAAACACTAGAAGCCCATCTCTCTACTGCCATCAAAAAACTACGCGAATCACTCAAACAGGATAAATAAGTTACTAACTTCTCAAAAATAGTCTCAGACCGAAACTTATTATTCCAATTGGCACTCTTTTTAAAACGAGCAGCAATACAGAGTCTATTTTGTATCGGTCATAGAACTACATATCGTAATCTAGAATGAAATTTGACTGAACACAGAATTAATTTGCTTGATTTACGAAACAAATCATCCTAACAAATCATATACATTTGTTACATAAAACTTATTGGGAAATAAGGGGGTCGGTTAAGTAAGAGAGGGGAAGAGCTGGAATTAAACCCAGACTTTCCCTTTCATTTTTTATATTTATCAGAACTAGAATATTTTCCTTTCTCCAATAGGGGTATTCACGGAATTCATGTCTTATTAATAAAAATACATACTTGGTCTATAACCAATATCTTTACAATATCACTTCAATTTTTTCCATTTTTTCGTACCTTTATAGTTTTATACTGTAAAGGTACGATTTTCATAATACATAATCCGGATCAACGATGAACAAGTATCCATTATCAGGAAAATGCAGAATCAGATACAATTTTTTACTATTCGCATAATATTTTTCCATCTGTAACTAAGGGTTTTTCTCCAAGGTTGCGACTATTTTAATAGAAGCAACAAAGATGGATAACAAAATAGATCATATTATAACAAAGGTTCTGACAGAAAATGCTTCAGCTGAAGATATTCTAGTCATCAGTAATTGGATAAATGAAAAAGAGGAGAATCGTCAAACATTCTATCTGCTGAAAAGTTATTGGAATGCAGATATTTCATCTAATCTATATGTAAATCCTTCTATTTCATTAGAGAAGTTGCAAGATAAAATAAATATACATCCAATTCCCAGGAAACAGTATTTACTATCAATCCTTCTCCCAATTGTAGCTTCTATTATTTTGATTATTGGCATTTCGTCTTTTTTTATTATAACCCATACAAATGAGAAAAATACGAAATATTATACTTATCTTACCAATAACAATAAATCAGAGTTCACCCTCAATGATGGTACAAAAGTCACATTAAATAAAAATAGTACACTCACTTATACAGACGCTTATGGTAAAGTTAACCGATCGGTTAAACTGGAAGGAGAAGCCCTTTTTGAAGTTACCAAAAACTCTGATAACCCATTTAAAGTTTCCTTTGAGGTAGGTAATCAACACAAAGGTACTATTAAAGTTTTAGGTACGGTGTTCAATGCTAAAATTGATACTGAATCAGAAAAAATCATTGCCACATTAATAGAAGGGGGGATATCTTTCGAAGGATCCGGACAAAAAGTTAAATTATATCCCAACCAACAACTGGCATTCGACTATTCAACCAGTAACATCGATGTATATGAAGTAGATATAGAAAAAGAAATTTCCTGGAAAGATGGCTTGATAAAATATAAAATGATCTCGTTCAGCAAATTAATAAAAGAACTTGAGAAGAAATACAATGTACAAATTATTATCGAAAACAAGCAATTAATGAAACCATCCATTACCATATCCGGTAGTTTTAGCGAAGAACAAACGCTAGATAAAATATTAGAAATAATTTCACGAAGCCTCCCTATAAAATGGAAAAAAAAGAATAATACATATTACATCAGATAAATCTTTATTAACGAAAACAGAAAGCCTATGGAGTATTAATAATGTTAACCTACAAAAACCGGCTATACTGATATAACCGGTTTATCGCAAAAATTTAATCCGCTTCAGTCGCTCCGCGACCAAACATTGTGACTGAAGCTATTATAAATCTTTTATCTACGCAAAATTATGGAAAATGTTTCTTACTACAGATCTTTTTTATCTAAAGATCTAAAAAAAATCATTCAGATTATGAAGATCACAGTCGTTCTACTATTTGTGACCCTGTTTCAGGCTGTTGCAATGGATTCTTATTCGCAGAATACGAAGGTTTCAGTTAATGCTGGACAAATCAAACTTTCCGAAGTTTTTTCTACAATTGAGAAACAAAGTGAATTCCTTTTCTTTTATGTTGACTCTGATATTAATGGCATTTATGTCAATGTCAATGCTCAGAATAAACAAATCAGTGATGTGTTAAATCAGGCACTAAAAGAGACAGATCTGACTTACACCATCAATGACCGCCACATAAACATAATGAAAAAACCACAAACTTCCCCAAAAACAAAACGAGTACGTGGGACAATTACAGATCAGAGTGGACAACCCGTAATTGGAGCCAATGTTCTTGAAAAAGGAACCGGTAATGGTACAATTACAGATATAGATGGAAAATACAGCCTGGATGTCGCGGAGTCAGCCATAATCGTCATTTCATTTATCGGCTATAACTCACAGGAAATACCAGTCGCAAATAAAAACAATATTGATATTAAACTATTAGAAGATACTCAAGCTCTGGATGAAGTTGTAGTAGTCGGATATGGAGTACAGAAAAAGGTAAACTTGACAGGGGCTGTAGCACAAGTCACTGCCAAAGAATTAGAAAACCGTCCGGTATCAAACGCAACTCAGATCCTGCAAGGAACAATGCCAAACGTTAATATCACCTTCTCCACTGGTGAACCAGGAGCCGGAGGTTCTATTAATGTGCGTGGACAAGCTTCCATAAACGGAGGGGAACCACTGGTTCTCATCGACGGAGTTCCGGGAGATATAAACCGCGTAAACCCCAGAGATATTGAATCTGTATCCGTTTTAAAAGATGCTGCAGCATCTGCCATCTATGGAGCACGAGGTGCATTCGGGGTAATTTTGGTAACCACTAAAAATGCAAAGGCTGGGAAAATGAGTATCACATACGGGACCTTCTTCGCATCTTCGAAACCTACTGTACGAACTGATTTCATGACCACCGGATACGATGCCGTCATGTTGAACGACGAAGCATTCCGCAGAGCAACAGGAAACACCTACACCCGATATACAGATGAGGATATGGAAGAACTGAAAGCACGCCGCTACGACAAAACTGAAAATCCGGAACGCCCTTGGGTTGTTGTTAAAAACGTGAACGGAAAAGACATTTATAACTATTACGGAAACTACGACTGGTGGAAGACCGTATTTAACGACCACCAGCCATCACAATCACATAGTATTAATTTATCGGGAGGAACCGAAAAAGTAAATTTCCTTCTATCCGGTAATTTTTATACTAAAGATGGCATCATGAAAATTAATACGGATAAATTTACATCTTTCAATTTCCGCAGTAAAATCAATGCCCAGTTATTCCCATTCCTGAAGGTCTCCAACAACACTTCTTATTATGATAAAAGTTACAAATACTATGGAAGAGAAGGAGGAGGAAATCCAAACTTCGTATATGTAACCGTACATGCATTACCATGTTATGCCCCTATCAATCCAGACGGAACTGCAACTTACAATACTCTAAAAAATAACTACTCAATCGGAGATGGACTTTATGCCATGTTACTTGATGGAGGTTCGCGTGGTCAAAAAGGGATACATGAATTCACGACAACAACCAGTATGGCATTAGATATAACCAAGAATATAAAATTAAATGCAGATTATACTTATTCATTTTACATTGCAGATGACTGGTACCGTTCGACAGTAGCACATTATTCTATTGAACCAGGCATTATACAAGAAGTCCCCAACTACAATACAGACCAGTTTAAAAAGACAATGTGGTTCGATCCGATGCATGTAGCAAACATTTATGCTAATTATAATCAAACATTTAGCAAACATACCGTCGGATTAACGGCCGGTATAAATTATGAAAATAAAAAACATTCACGGATGATGGCTTCCCGTAAAAATCTTATATCAGAATCTCTAAATGACTTGAATTTGGGCACAGGAGACATGTTGGTTGAGGGCGGAGCTTATGATTATGCTTTATTTGGAGCATTTTTCCGTGCAAACTACGATTTCAACGACAGATATCTCATTGAAGTGAACGGCCGATACGATGGAACATCACGTTTCAAAAAAGGAATGCGTTATGGTTTCTTTCCTTCCGTATCGGGAGGATGGAGATTAAGCGAAGAAGCCTTTTTCGATAAAGCAAAAGAAGTAGTAAACAATCTGAAGATCCGTGCATCTTATGGTTCACTGGGGAATCAGGCAGTCAACAGTAAAAGTCCTAATTATTATCCATATATCTCTACGATGGGAATGGAACTTTCTAATTGGTTGATCGATGGACAAAAAACTCAGAATGTAAGTTCTCCCAACCCGATCATAGATAACCTGACATGGGAAAAAGCAACAACAATCAATGCTGGTATTGACCTGGGATTCCTAGATAACAGATTAAATATATCTGCTGATGCATATGTACGTAATACTACAGATATGCTTGTGCCAGGAAAAACATTACCTGCCGTATTCGGAGCCGCTTCTCCACAGCAAAATGCAGGAGACTTAAGAACCAAAGGTTATGAAATCGTAATAAACTGGAAAGATGAATTTTCTTTGAAAGGAAAGCCTTTTAATTATGGAGTATCTTTCGTTTTCGGAGATGCCGTATCCGAAATAACCAGATATGACAATCCTAATAAATTACTTGCAAACCATTATGTAGGTGAACGTTTCGGAGAAATATGGGGTTACAGACTAGATGGATTCTTTCAAACAGACGAAGAGGCTGCCAACTGGAAAATAGACCAAAAGCTGGTGAATACTCAAATCCAAAAAGCACCCGGTGAATGGGGAAAACTACGTGCTGGAGACCTGAAATTCAGAGATCTGAATAATGACGGAATAATCAGTCCAGGGAAAAAGACCGCTGATGATCCCGGAGATATGGAAATCATAGGAAACTCCGAACCCCGTTACAATTACGGCATAAATTTGAATGCTAACTGGAATGGTCTTGACTTATCTGTATTCTTTCAGGGAATTGGTCGCAGAGACTGGTATCCTAGTAATAATGCAGACAAGTTTTGGGGACCTTATTCACGTCCATATTTCTCTTTTACTCCAAAGAATTTCAATGACCTAGTCTGGACAGAAGATAACCCAAATGCCTATTTTCCGGTATTACGAGGTTACACAGCCTTAAACAGCGGCGGTTGTTTAAGAGACCCCAATGATAAGTATATACAGAATATAGGTTATTTACGACTCAAAAATCTGGTAATAGGATATACTCTTCCGGAAAAATGGATGAAAAAGATTGCAGTTCAACACTGTCGTCTCTATCTTAGTGGAGAAAACCTAATAACATGGACACCTTTTGTAACGGATTATATCGATCCGGAACAACCTGTAGCCGATTCCAACGGACGAAGTTATCCGTTATCAAAAACTTTCTCTATTGGATTGGATATCACATTCTAATTAATCATTTAAAGGAATTATCGTTATGAAAAATATCATTTACATATTAATCGCAAGTTGCTGTTTTTCTGCTTGTGAAATGGAAAAATATCCATTGGATGCTATCTCTCCAAACACATTCTTTAATACAGGAAACGACCTCAGGCTTTACACAAATTCTTTCTATAAAACACTACCTAATGCAGAAGGTGTATATAATGAAGCGGTAGACAATATTATAAAGATGGACTTAGCCGATGAATTAAGAGGTACACGCATCGTTCCGACCAGCGGTGGAAACTGGGTTTGGGAAGATTTGAGAAACATTAATTTCTATCTGGAGAACTCTGTTAAATGTAGTGATGAGAAATCGCGGTTACGTTATGATGCTATTGCTTATTTCTTCCGTGCTTTCTTCTATTTTGATAAAGTAAAGCGTTTTGGAGATGTTCCTTGGTATGATAAAGTCATTAATGATCAGGATACGGAAGCATTGGAAAAAGCCAGGAGTCCCCGTACGGAAATCATGGAACATATATTGGAAGACATCAACAAAGCTATTGAACATTTACCAACAGAAAAAACAGTGAACGAATTGTCTAAATGGACAGCATTGGCTTTAAAAGCACGTATATGTCTTCATGAAGGTACTTTCCGCAAATATCATACAGAATTTAACTTGCCGGATGCCGATAAATTCTTAAAAGAGGCAGTAAATGCTTCTGAAGAATTAATCTCGCAAAGCGGATATAAAATTTATTCTACGGGTAACCCGGATAAAGATTATCTCAATTTCTTTGCATCCCATGAAGCCATTCCTGCCGAGGTGATACTTGCAAGAGGGTATAGTGATGAATTTCAGGTATATCACAACCTGAATTATTATACAATGACAGCTTCCTACGGACGCCCGGGACTTGAAAAAAGATTGGTAAACAGCTATCTGATGAGAGATGGAAAACGTTTTACAGATATACCAGGGCATGAAACCATGTTTTTTACCGATGAAACTAAAAACAGAGATCCTCGCCTAAGCCAAACCATACGTACACCGGGGTATACTCGTATTGATGAGACAGAAACTCTTGTACAGGAATTCGGCTCTACAGTAACAGGTTACCAATTGATAAAATTTGTAACAGAGAGAAAGTGGGATACAAATCAGAAGGATATTAACGACATGCCCATTTTCCGTTTTGCAGAAGCACTTTTAATCTATGCTGAAGCAAAAGCCGAATTAGGGATTCTTACTCAAAATGATCTTGATATCTCCATCAAACCAATCAGAGACCGGGTTGGAATGCCTAATATAGATCTGACAAAAGCCAACTCAAATCCGGATCCATACTTGGAAAAGCAATACCCACATGTATCAGGTTCCAATAAAGGTGTCATTCTGGAAATAAGAAGAGAGAGACGTATAGAACTTGTTATGGAAAGTTTCCGCTGGGATGATATGATGCGCTGGAAAGAAGGGGCTACATTCACAGAACAGTTTAAAGGAATGTATTTTCCAAGCATAGGTTCTTTCGATCTGGATGGAGATGGGAATATCGATATACATATTTACAAAGACTCAAAACCATCATTAGATGGTAAATCAATTCAATATCTAAAACTGAATAGTGATATTACGTTGGAAAACGGAGAAAGTGGATGTATTGTTGTTAATCCCCATCTCCAAAAAGTATGGGATGAAAATAAAGACTATTTATATCCTATACCAATTCAGGAACGCTTATTAAATACGAATCTGACTCAAAATCCAGGTTGGAACGATGGGTTATAATTATTTTCATACAGCCATGAAGAAATATTTTTTACTAATCACCGGCTTGTTGCTGGGGCTAGCCGTTCATGCTCGAAATGACATAGAACCGAAAGAAGAAAACTCGTTACGTATAATGAGTTACAATGTACGAAACTGCCGAGGGATGGATGATATTATAAATTACCAAAGAGTTGCCGATATTATCAATCGAGTAAATCCGGATGTGGTAGCTGTACAGGAACTCGATAGTGTAACGGAGAGGAACCAAGGTGTATTTGCATTAAAAGAGTTGTCAGAAAGGACACTCATGCATTACGTTTATGGTGCTTCCATAGACTATCAAGGGGGGAAATATGGTATTGGTATTCTTTCTAAAGAAAAACCTTTAAATTACAAAACAGTAAAACTACCCGGACGTGAAGAAAATCGGTTGCTACTAATAACAGAATTTGAAAAATATATTCTTTGTTGCAGCCATTTCTCTTTGACCAAGGAAGATCAAATCTTGTCAGTCCCTATAATCTTTGAAGAATTAAAAGGTATAACAAAACCATTATTTCTTGCGGGAGATATGAATTCTGTCCAGGGATCACCGACGCAAGTCGCCTTGCAAGAAAAGTTTATACCGTTGAATAATTATAAGGTAAACACTATTCCGGTGGTTAATCCAAACAGATGTATTGATTTTATATATGGATATAATAATGGGAACTCATACAGTGTTTTACAGCGTCAAGTACTTCAGGAAGAACAAACAGCTTCCGATCATCTGCCTTTATTCGTCGATGTACGTCTAAAAGCAAATGTTATTGACATTTTTCGGACAAAACCATATTTACAGAACCCAACAGGAAACGGTATCACCGTTTCCTGGCTGACCCATGTTCCGGTTCACAGTTGGGTCGAATATGGTACAGATCTGAATCTGAGAAACCGGGAAGAAAACATTGTTGACGGACAGATTATATGCAATAATAAGCATCATAAAATAAGGCTGGCTAATTTACAGCCTGGAAAAACCTACTATTATCGTGTATGTTCGCAAGAAATCACTTTATATGAAGCTTACAAAAAAGAATTTGGCAATACTGCTTATTCTGATATTTACTCTTTCACTGTTCCTGCAAAAGATACATCTGATTTCACGGCAATCATCTTAAATGATCTTCACAAAAACAACCAAGTTTTAGAAATGCTAACAGAACAAGTAAAAGATATAAACTATGACTTCGTTCTATTTAACGGAGACTGCATTGATGATCCGTATAACGAAGAACAAGCGGTTCGTTTTTTGTCCTATTTAAATGAAAAGGTGGGCGCAGAAAATACTCCGGTCTTTTATTTACGAGGTAATCACGAAATACGTAATGCCTATTCCATACAACTACGCGAACTATTCGACTATGTGGGAGATAAAACTTATGGAGCCTTCAACTGGGGAGATACACGTTTCATAATGTTGGACTGCGGTGAAGATAAACCTGACACAACATGGGTATATTATAATCTGAATAATTTTGATAAGTTACGCTCTGAACAAATCAATTTCCTAAAAAACGAACTAAAAGGAAAAGAGTTCAAGAAAGCCTCAAAAAAAGTTCTGATCCATCATATACCATTATATGGAATGCCCGAAAAAGCCTATCTTCCTTGTCGGGAGTTATGGGGAAATCTTCTTTCAAATGCATCTTTTGATATATGTATCAATGCACATATACATCGCTTTGCATATTACCCTAAAAATAGTAAGGAGAATAATTTCCCGGTAATTATCGGTGGAGGAAACAAACCGGAAAATGCAACAATCATGATCCTGGCTAAAAAAGGGAAAGAAATGCTTCTTACTGTTTTAGATACTAAAGGACAAATAATTAAAAAAATCAATCTATAAAATATCTCAAATACAAAGCAACATAATAAAAACTGACTCCAAAGATACTTAAAAAAGGTCGAGACTAGCAATCATACAACAGCACTGGTCTTTTTAGTTACTTATTTAGTAAAGAATGTAAGCTCGGTCTATAACCAATATCTTTACAATATCACTTCAATTTTTTCCATTTTTTTGTACCTTTACGGTTTCATACTGTAAAGGTACATTTTTCATGAAACATATAGCAACCTTATTTCTGATTCTACTTATAACTTTACCTGTTTTCGCAACGCCCGACTCCTCTCCTATCAACTGGAAGCTATCCGGACGTTTATTTCTAGATGGCGGTGCCTATATTCATTCGCCTGAAGCATTGCACGCAGGTGCACATATTTCGGATGTACGACTAGCGGCAAAAGTCCGTATCTATTCCTGCTGGTATACCAAGATCGATGTCGGTTTTGCTAACAATAAGGTCACCTTGAAAGATGCGTTTACCGAATACGGGAAAGACGGAAACTACTTTCGTGCCGGCTATATGCTCGGTTATTACAGCATAGACCAATCGACCAGCACGAACGATCTTATCTTCAACACAGCCTCCAACGTATCTGAAACGTTCTACCCGGACCGCCGGATCGGTGTATCCTATACGCGTTCCCTCCCTTCATATTATTTATCCGCAGGCGCATTCTGCGGCGACGGACTCAGCTTCACCGAAACAACCAAACCCGGTTACAACTTCTCAGGGCGTATCGTATGGCGGCCGATCAATTCGTCCGGACAATTATTTCATATCGGAACCGGTGCCTTATTCAAAGTACCGGACGAAGATACGGAAACACAGGCTCAACAAATCCGGTTAAAAAGTAAAGGTGTCACCTATATCCCTTCCCCGCGGACGTTAGAGCTGACTGTCGGAGAGGCGAGAAACCAGGTCCAGTCTAACGTGGAATGCCTGTTCTTCCGCCATAAATGGCTGCTTCAGACCGAGTTTTTATATACGAATATCCACCGTAAGAACCATAAGCCCTCCTATTCCGCTCATGGCGGCTATATTATGGGAGGTTTCCTGCTGAAAGGCACAAAGTACGCTTACGACACCCTCGATGCCGTACCGGTCATGCCGGAAGAGCCCCACTCGATCCTGCTCGCCTGCCGCTATAATTACACCAATCTGAATGACTTCAGCAGCAACATGACAGGAGGAAGCCAGCACGACCTGTCGATCGGCATCAATTACTATTTCAACAAGTATATTTCCTCCCGCCTGAATTACGCACATCTCTGGATGGATAAATACTCGGCATTAGGAAAATGCGAAATTAACATGATGCAACTGCGGCTACAGGTCCGGTTCTGATTGATTACTTCCTCCTATTGCAAGGCAAATACGTCTTTTACATCGCAATCCTACATAAAGTTTTAGAAAAGTATCTGCCATCTGTCACCAGCCTTTGTAATAATCAGACATCCAGCAGATAAAGGCGTTGCAGATACTTTTTTTATCTGCAACAGAGTCTGTCATCTGTCACAGTAACCCTAACAAACTATCTGTTAAAAGGCAGACAACTACGTGTTAAGTCCCGACAAACTAACACAAAAGTCCCGACCTGCTAAAACCACCCTGTACAGGGTAGCCGACCAGGGTGTAGAGGCTGCCCGCGCAGGGTGTACAGGGTAATCCGGCAGGGTGTAGAGGGTAGCAACAAAAAGTAAAGACTTAACAGATAGTTCCTCCTGAATTAACACATAATTCTTTCCTTATTACGATTAAAAGGTATAAGGATTATCTCCGAAAGATCAACTAAAAAAGGGTATGTTATCGTTTGCTTTAAGCGAACAATAACACACCCCTTACTTTATAAAATATAAACCGTTCTTCGACGGCTTACTTGCAATAATTCAGCACTTCCACATTCTTAATCGTACTCTTGAAATCACCGGTTTTCTCTAATGGGAAGACCAGTGTCCGTACATAACTCATAGAGTCTTTTCCGCCATTAAAGAAACGTTTCTGAATATTCAGTTCTTCTTTCAGGTCTCCGTTAATATACAAACGTGTTGTTTTTTCATCACCGCTGATTGCTACGGATGCTTCCTCTTCGGGATAGAACTGATAATTGAATGTATTCAGATAACCGTCACGGGCAAAACCTAATTTACCGCTGACTGGATCGGACAAATAAAATACGGCATCGGGAGAACGGAATAGTTCTGTTCCGGGTTCTTCTTTAACGGACTGGACATCAAATGAAACTGTATAATGATAACCGATCTCTTTCAGCCCCGTCTTTGTATTCGGTTTTAAAACATCCTGGTTGTAGACAGCACGAGGCTTGCTTCCCATACGTCCGGCAATATTTACACCAGGACCTTCACCCAATACGGTACGCATCGTATTGAAGGTCTCGTAAGGAACCTTACAGTCTTTGCCCGTCCACATCTTAACAGCCAATGTCTGCATCGCCGGGAATACACGGTAGTGAATATCTTTCGTACTGATTCCGTTGCCTGCATGGTCATTCCACACGGCAAACATTCCACCTTTGATCTGTTTATGTTTCTCAGGGAAAACCTCTTTACCGATATGTGCCGGTGTCCAGTCTTTATATAATTTCTCCGTATTCAGATAATCGTAATAATAACCGGCAGCCGGAACGATATACAAATAACCGTCGGGAACACTGACCAGGTCATATCCCTGTTTGATCATCTCCTTCGGATCTGCATAGCCGTTGTACCAGGCATTCATCAACACGTTTTCAGACTTAACGGGAGTATCGCCGTTTGCATGGGTCAAAGCTCCCCAGACACAAGCCTGCTTGCCGAAGCCTTCTACAAAACGGATATAATGATCGGTAAATTCACGGAATTTCTCTACTACATCTTTCTTTTTATTCGAATATTCATCGGTACCGATATGGACCCTTTTACCTCTGAACACCGGATTTCGTCCTTCCAGATATTCACGGAACAGGCTATCGACAAACTGGTAGGTTTCCGGTTTGAACAAATCCAGGTGATCCATGCCATATTCTTCGCTACCGATCTCCGGACGATACTGCGTCAGTGCCAATGAATGGGCGGGAACATCTATTTCCGGAATGATCTCGACTCCGAGGCTATCCGCCATCAACTGAAAATCAATAAATTCTTTCTTTGTATAATAACCGTCACGGGCTGTCAGTCCAGGGAAAAATTCACTTTCCAGGCGGAATGCGGCATAGGTTTTATTCCAGTCATGTTCGAAATACTGTTTAAATGCATTGTCGTTCAGATGGATCTGAAAAGTATTCATCTTATAATAAGCCATCATCTTTACATAATCGCGCAGAAAATCCATCGGAATGAATTTTCGCCCGCAATCCATCATAAAGCCACGGATCGCATAGTCGGGATAATCGCGCATCGAACCTTTCGGCAATGCCTGATCACTGTTTTGTTCGGTCATTTGCAGGAGTGTACGGGTCGCCCAGTATAAACCTTTTGCTTTAGGAGCAGATACGTTTACACGGTCTGCAATCCGGACAGCATATCCTTCTTCACCCAATTGCCGGTCGCCGGACAAAGAAAAAACAAAATCACCGGCAGAAGCTCTGCCCTGTACAACAGTCAGTTTACGCCCGAACATCGTCTCATAATCTTCTGCAAACTGATTGGCAACACGGGCTACAGCCGAATCTTTCCCTTGCCAAACGATACGGGAAGTTGCCGAGGGTGTAAACATTCCCTGAGCACCTCTCCATTCCTGTAATTCCGGTATCACGAACGGTTTCTCATTATTGGCAGCAAAACTTTTCCCTAAAAAGAGAGTACATACTGCAAAAAGCATCAAATAGCGTCTTATCTTCATCGTATTTTAAATTTAAGCGCACAATATTACTGCTTTTTAATCATCCGGACAAGCCTAAAATAAAGGAATAGTTAAAAGATGACTAATAAAAAGGCGGTTTCTGATTGATTTATTACTTTTGTGCTCAAAAACATATTAATGAGTTACAATTGGAACACACGGACGGAACTTTTACTCGGTGCCGAACGGATGGAGTACTTATCACATTGCCATGTGCTGGTTGTAGGATTGGGAGGTGTCGGAGCGTATGCAGCCGAGCAGATCTGCCGGGCCGGAATCGGACATATGACCATTGTCGATGCGGATACGGTAAATGAAAGCAATATCAACCGGCAATTGCCTGCTTTGCATTCTACATTGGGGATGCAGAAAGCTGAAGTCGTCGGCCGACGTCTGCTCGATATCAATCCCAGGTTAAAGCTGACAATACTCAATGAATTCCTGCGCGACGAACGGACGGATGAAGTTCTTTCTTCCCAAAAATACGATTTCATCGTGGATGCCATCGATTCGCTCAGTCCGAAAGTATACCTGTTGGCTTATGCCTACAAACATGATATTCCAATTGTATCCTCTATGGGAGCCGGTGCCAAGCTCGATCCGTCGCAGGTGAAGATAGCCGATATTTCCAAGAGCTACAACTGCACATTGGCAAGGGCGGTACGCAAACGTCTTCACCATTTGGGTGTGAACAAAGGCATTCCGGTCGTCTTCTCTACCGAGTTCGCCGATCCGGATGCAATCGTAGAGGTGGAAAACGAACAATGCAAGCGGACAACCACCGGAACGGTCGCGTATATGCCCGCCATTTTCGGTTGTTATCTGGCTTCCTATGTAATAAGAAATATCTAATATGATACAGACACAAGGCATTACCAAAAGTTTCGGGAATTTACAGGTGCTGAAAGGCATTGACCTGACCATTAATAAGAGTGAGGTTGTAGCGATTGTCGGTCCCAGCGGAGCGGGAAAAACAACGCTGCTTCAGATTATCGGTACACTGGATGCACCGGATAACGGACAATTGTTCATCAACGGGACCGAAACCGGCAAGTTATCTGAAAAAGAACTGGCTTCTTTCCGCAATAAGAATATCGGTTTTGTTTTTCAGTTCCATCAGCTATTACCGGAGTTCACGGCTCTGGAAAATGTCATGATCCCTGCTCTGATTGCACATGAAAAGGCTTCCGATGCAGAAAGAAGGGCGAAAGAGATTCTTGATTTCATGAAACTATCAGACCGCATGACTCACAAGCCGGCAGAATTATCCGGAGGAGAAAAACAGCGGGTTGCCGTAGCACGTGCGCTGATCAATAACCCGTCAGTGATCCTGGCAGACGAACCTTCCGGTAGTTTGGATACCAAAAATAAAGAAGAATTACACAGCCTTTTCTTTGAGTTACGTGACCAGATGCATCAGACATTCGTCATTGTAACTCACGACGAACAACTGGCGGCAAACACAGACCGCGTGATACATATCAAAGACGGGGTCGTTTTACAATAAAAAGAAAGAGTATAAATCAGTTATGGCAAATAAAGAGAGAGTCACTTTTGGTAGCAAAATCGGAGTAATATTAGCAACCGTCGGATGCGCAGTAGGTTTAGGGAGCATCTGGCGTTTCCCTTATATGGTAGGATCGAATGGCGGAGGTGCTTTCCTGTTGGTTTTCATGATATGTACTGTCTTGCTCGGACTTCCCATCATGATTACTGAATTTTTTATCGGCCGGCATTCACGCAGAAATGCAGCCGGAGCTTTCAAGGAGCTGGCACCGGGTACAAAATGGTCGCTGATCGGTTATAACGGTGTCCTGGCGGCTTTTCTTATATTAGGTTTTTATGCGGTGGTTTCCGGCTGGACGCTGGAATATATATGGCAGGCGATGACCGGTTCGCTGTCAGGAAAGACAACGGCAGAGTTTACATCAGACTTCGAGGCGTTTTCGTCAAGTGCCCTGCGACCTATTATGTGGACGATTGTCTTTATCGGACTGACGCATTTCATCATTGTTTCGGGTGTAGAAAAAGGGATTGAAAGGGCTTCCAAAATTATGATGCCAGCCTTGTTTATCATATTATTGGTCTTGTGTATCCGTTCTGTCACCTTACCGGGAGTGGATGAAGGATTGGCATTCCTGTTCAAGCCTGACTTCGACAAGATCACCTCTTCCGTCGTTCTAAGTGCGATGGGACAAACTTTCTTTTCACTGAGTATCGGTATGGGGTGTCTGATTACCTATTCTTCTTATTTCGGGAAAGAGACCAATCTGCAATTAACGGCGGTGCAAGTAACTGTTCTGAATACTTTCGTAGCATTGCTGGCAGGTATTATGGTATTTCCTGCCGTGTTCAGTTTCGGTATCGAACCGACTGCAGGTCCGGAACTGGTATTCATCACTCTGCCCAATATTTTCGAACAACTGCCGTTTGGAAATATCTGGTCACTCATTTTCTTTATTTTACTGGCTTTGGCAGCATTAACCTCTACGATTTCTTTACACGAGGTCGCTACCGCTTATGTACATGAAGAATATCACATGACCCGAAAAAAAGCCGCCTGGATTGTCTCCATAGGGGTTGCCGTCATCGGCGCTTTGAGTTCATTATCTTTCGGCCTGCTTAAAGAATACACGATCGGAGGCATGATCCTTTTCGATGCACTGGATTATCTGACAGCCAAAATAATGATGCCTATCGGAGGTATGATGATCTGTATCTTCGTCGGCCTGCGGATTGAAAAGAAAGTTCTGAAAGAGGAATTGACAAACAAAGGGACAATCACTTTTTATTTCTTCAACACATATGCTTTCTTTATCAAATACATCGCTCCGGCAGCGATCGGACTTATTTTCCTGAACGAATTGGGACTGGTCAAAAAGATAACCGCTTTGTTTTGAAAAATAAACGATATAAGTTACTTGTTTATTGGCAGTAACTTATATCTTTGTAACAGAGTATTCATCTTTAACAAAACAACAACATGGAAATCAAAACCGTCTCACTTGAAATTGAAACTGTTTCCAAGGAACAGAAATTACTTCCGGGATTAAACATGACCCAAGAAGAACTAATCGCACGTGTCCGCAAAGCGGAAGAAGGACCTTTTTATACATTGGATGAAGGTTTCGAAATGATGAGAAAATGGAGGGAAGCAAGGAGAAAACAAACGGATTAAAGTACTTGACATCATTTCCTATCGGGAAAGCATCTCACACATCAGAAACAAACGAAATATCAAACCATAATCTTTATAAACTATGAACTGGCGGGATTTACTTTATTTTTCAAAAGGGGAACGCAAGGCCCTTACTCTCCTACTCTGCCTGATCTCTATATCCTGGATCATTTTGTTGCTGACAGACAACAAACCGGCATATTTTGCCGATGAAAATAAAAAGGCAGCGGAACCGGTTCCGATAACTGCAGATACAACTGTGAACAGACCTAATTCCGGGAAGCGACAAATACCCTCATCCGATAGCAAAAATAATTTCTCCCGAGAGAAAAAAGAATTTCATTCGAGAGAAACTAAAAATACATCCGCAAGGAAGTATTTTCCCCCAACAGAAAAATACCCCGTCGGAACTATCGTCGAGCTCAATACCGCCGATACGACAATTCTAAAAAAAGTACCCGGCATCGGAAGCACATTCGCCCGCCGGATTGTTAAATACAGAGAATTGTTAGGAGGCTTCTATTCCGTATCCCAACTTTGTGAAGTATATGGAATCGACGAGGAACGATATAATGCGATGAAATCGTGGTTTTCGGTAGACACATCAGCTATTTGTAAATTATTTGTAAACCGAGTTTACATCCAAGACCTCTACAGACATCCTTATATAAACAAGCAGCAAGCCCGCATTATCGAACAATTACGAAAACAAAAGGGGAAACTGACCGGTTGGGAGAATTTTCAGCTACTGGAAGAATTTACCCATACCGACAAGGAAAGACTGACACCCTATCTGTCGTTTGAATAAGCAAAGAAGTTTATATACATTTGTAAAAAAAGAAAGCTATGATTTACCTCAAACAAGTAAAACTGACCAATCCGGCAGAAGTGGAAGGACCGGTAGAAGACTTAAAATACCCGTTCCGCGCTGCAGCCGTACGCTATATCGAATCAATCGTTTTCCGTAAACCGGTTACTTTTCTGGTCGGTGAAAACGGTGCAGGCAAATCGACCCTGCTGGAAGGTATCATGTTCAAATATGAGGAGCGCGACGAAGATCAACAAGGAATGCTTTATGACGGTGTTGAAGCATGGAAATCATACTCAAACGTTCTGCCACAGTGCATTCGCCTGATTGAAGAGCGGAAACCTTTCGACCACTTCTTTTTCCGCGCTGAATCCTTTTTCGATCATGCTGCCGAAATCGATGCCAAGTCGATGAAAGACATTCTGAAGTATGGACGCGATTATTCGATGGGAGCCTACGGCGGACGACGCTTACTGGAACAATCGCACGGGGAAAGCTTTCTCAGCACTTTCCTGAATTACGCAGGAAGAAACACTCTCTTTATCCTCGATGAACCGGAGGCGGCCCTCTCCCCTCAACGCCAACTGGCTTTGCTGGTACGCATCCATGAACTCGTCGCACAAGGCTGTCAGTTGATCATTTCTACCCACTCGCCGATCATCATGGCCTATCCGGATGCAGACATCTACTCGATCGACCAAGACGGAGCAAAAATTACTCCGTATGAGGAAACACAACATTATCAATTGACGAAGTATTTCTTAACTCATACGGAGCAAATGCTTAGGGAACTCGGATTAAGGTAAAATCACTTTTCCCAGGCATTCAGTATTTCCGCCACATATACATTATGCGGATTACCTGCCATCGCGCTATACCATTTTTCATACAAAGCCGGATCGACAAAGCTATTCTTATCCATCTTTGTCACATAGAGCGTCTTACACTCAAGTGTCAACCGGGACTCCTCAAAACAGGGGTTTCCTTGCTCAGTAAAATAGGGAGTCAACCCGGTTGCGGCAACTTTGTCAATATCACGTCCGGATTTAGAACCACAGATTTTATGTGCCGCTTTGTGTTCTTCTCCCAGGAAAGAGAGTGTAAAACATCCCTTTTCATCGACAAATTCACGGGTATATCGCTCCGGACGGATGAATACGAATACGACAGGTTTATTCCAAAGAAAACCTATGCCTCCCCAACTGGCCGTCATCATGTTAAACTTTTCATTGTCGCCGGCACTTACCAGCATCCACTCTTTACCGATCATCTCAATAAAGTTGTCCTTGATCAGACTGGGTTCAATTGCTTTCATACATTATACGCTTTAATTTTTTTCAAAGGTACAAAGAATATCATTTACCCGTACTCATTACACCGGAGTCGTTATCGGCATTGTTCAGACGTTTCTGACCTGCTTTATAAGTTCGACCGAATGAGAAATTATAAGTCAATGAGACAACGAACAGACGCGAGCTTTCTTTGATATACATCGCTTTTTTATAAGATGCATACTGGTTCCAATTTTCTGTCTTCACCTTATAATTATCAGAGAACGGGTTAAGTGCCCCTACTCCCAGCGACAGATTCTTATGACTGTAGCGCACCATTAACATCTGAATATTCTCGCCGCCTTCCAAGGTTTCACCCCAAAACCAGTTCCAGTTCGTATTCATCTGATACATCAGCATGAACTTTTTCCAGGTGAGAGATGCCTGTGCTTCACAATACCAGTTCGTATAGCGGTGGGAATAGGTGTTTCCGTTGCTGATATAATGATTCACACCACCAGTAAACGAGAACTGCAGAATGTCTTTGATCGGTCCGATACGGAACATAGCCGAACCGGTCAGGCGTTGCCAGTTCTTTTGGTTATTCCAGGTCTGGATGATCTTATTGCCTTCCTGATATTTCTCGTCCATAATAGGATTGGGAAGATACTCGTAGGCTCCGTCTAAATTGGTATAAAAGATACCTTTCTGATATTCATAAGTTAGTGCCAGGCGATAACGCATATAAGCCTCCAGTTGCGGATTACCGCGTTGCAGCTGCAAAGAATCGATTACCTGCTCGATAGCACTCAAATTCCCCAATGAAGGAGAAGAATTACCGACAAAACCTCTCAAACGGATAAACGATTGTCCGGGTAAAGCATATTGTAATGTAAAACGCGGATTGAACGTATAATATTGGTAAGAATCATCTGTTCCATCCTGTTTGTAATAGGAACGCGACACACCAACCCCTAGCGTATAATCCAGCTTCCGGGCTTTTCCTTTGAATTCCCCGTAGAGATAACTTTCTGACTGATTCATACGAGTATTATAATCGTGCCCGTTGCGATATTCATTATTGGAAAACGACTGTGTATGGCGAATACCGGTACTCAAACGGTTCCCATTCTCCAACTTCTTTTCATAAATACCTTCACCGATCACTGAATATTTATTTCCTGAAACACGGTTATTGATATCCGTCAGTAAATCCTCACCACGACTTTCCTGATAAAAACGATGGGAAGAAGTACGGTTGTAGGTTCCAACCACATTAAAAACCAGCGTCTGATCATTTTTCAAATTACGCTGATAATATAAGTCTAATGCAGGAACCTGATTATCTGAACTATTCAGGTCGACCATATTTACATAGTCCGACAAATTTTCCTGATTGGATAAAATACCGCGGTAATCCCAATGCGGTTGATGGTTATTCCAATAACGGAATGTAGCATTGAACAAATACTTCTCGGGATCCTGTACGCTATAATTCAGGTTCAGATTATGCATGAACATACGGCCATGAGCCGGTTCACCTTCCTCTTTCCGGTGCAAAACCGTCCCGTCACCCAAATGAAAGATTTCTTCATTATCCCTGGAAAGTCCATAAAAATCGCGCGGACCGATCCGATAGGAAGCACCGAACTCTGATTTCTTATGATTGATCTTTCCGGAAACCCGATGTTCTCCCCATAGAGCATTTACTCCCTGACTCATATCCACGCTGAAACTTCCCCCCGTCTCCGGACGACGAACGATATAATCGAGTACCACTTCCGCATTACCATAACGTAATCCGGGATTATCATGATATTCAATACGGATAATATCAGAAGGCAACAACGATTTGATTTCATCCAGTTCCACTTTCACCCCGTTTATACGAAGTTGAACTTCACCGTTTCCCGGCACTTTAATTTCGCTTGACAACGGATTCACCTGTATCTTCGGCAGCATCAGTTGTTGCAACAGATCCATACCGTTGGTTGAAGCCTTTACCTGCCGCTCGGACGGAAAAACCAGTTTCCGGTCGGAACGGCTGCTCGTATTGGATGCACTGACTGTAACACCATCCAAAGAGACCGCTGCATCCTCCATCGGAATATCACCCAACGTCACACTTTTATTAAATCCTTTTAAAGAAACATACTGCGTCTCATATCCCAAGCTGGAGATAGCCAGCAGGTAATCACCGGATTTCACTTTATCTAAAACAAAATGTCCCTTTCCATCGGTAGTTGTTCCAGTAATAAACGTAGAATCCATCGTTTGCAGAACGACATTGGCAAACTCAAGAGGTTCTTTGTTCCGACCATCTTTCACCAAACCTTTTATCCCTAAATTTTGAGCAAAAACTCCCTGTACCATGCAGCCAAGCAGCATGATCCCGAATATTATCCGTTTCATAAGTTTATTGTTTATTTCAATCTGCAGGGTGGCCTTCCCCGCTTTCTTGTTTGTTTCTGTTAGTAAGACGAAGCAACTCGAAAAAAGGTTACACAGAAGAAGCAAAAAAATAAAAACTCGGCAGAGAGCCCAAATCTCGTTTTTTCGTTTATAAACATATCCCACACGAAAATTCAAGAAAACCCGTATCTTTGAAACAAAACGAACAAAACACATGGATATATTAAACTCCTGGATCAGCGCCATCAACGATGTTTTATGGTCTTATATATTAATAATCATGCTATTGGGTTGTGCGATATGGTTTACCTTCAAAACCCGCTTCGTACAGTTCCGTATGATTAAAGAAATGATAAAATTGCTTGGCGACTCCACCGAAAAAACTAAAAACGGTGAAAAACATATCTCTTCCTTTCAGGCTTTTGCCGTATCATTGGCCAGTCGCGTAGGAACGGGTAATCTGGCCGGAGTAGCTACTGCCATCGCAGTCGGTGGTCCGGGTGCCGTATTCTGGATGTGGATAATTGCTCTGCTGGGAGCTTCCAGTGCCTTTGTAGAATCCACATTGGCGCAATTATATAAAAGAAGAGGGAAAGACTCTTTTATCGGAGGTCCTGCCTATTACATGGAACGTGGACTTGGATTACGGTGGATGGGAGTATTTTTTGCCGTATTGATCTCTATTACCTTCGGTTTTGCTTTCAATTCCGTACAAAGTAATACGATTTGTGCTGCGTGGGAAGGGGCATTCAGATTCGATCACAGGATTATTGGCGGGATATTGACCGTATTGACCATTCTGATCATTTTCGGAGGCATTCAGCGGATCGCCAAAGTAAGTAGTATCATTGTTCCGGTCATGGCTCTCGGATATGTAGCACTGGCATTGGGCATCGTACTTTTCAATATCGGGAAACTTCCTGCCGTATTGGAGTTGATCATTAATAATGCCTTCGGATGGGAACAAGCCATTGGCGGCAGCATCGGCGCAGCTCTGATGCAAGGTATTAAGCGAGGATTGTTCAGCAATGAGGCCGGTATGGGTTCCGCTCCGAATGTAGCCGCCACGGCTGATGTTTCTCACCCGGTAAAACAAGGTTTGATCCAGACACTAGGCGTTTTCACCGATACATTGATTATATGTACCTGTACAGCTTTCATTATTCTTTTTAGTGGTGCACCGCTCGACGGATCAGTTAACGGCGTACAGCTAACGCAGCATGCACTGACCAATGAAGTAGGAAGCGTTGGAAGCATCTTTGTCGCCATAGCAATTCTGTTGTTTGCTTTCAGCAGTATCATCGGTAACTATTATTATGGTGAAGCAAACATACGGTTTGTTACCCAAAAGAGGAGCGTATTGTTTACATACCGCCTGTTAGTCGGTGGAATGGTGATGTTCGGTGCATTGGCAAGCCTTGACCTGACATGGAGCCTGGCTGATATAACCATGGGACTGATGACCATTTGCAATCTGATTGCCATCTCCCTGCTCAGTCGCCAGGCATTCCTTTTACTGAAAGATTATATTGCCCAAAAGCAAAAAGGAATAATAAGTCCTGTTTTCGATAAAAACAGTATCCCGGAACTTACCGACAAAGCGGAATGTTGGTAAAAGCATCATACATTTTGTATGATACAAAATGTATGATGAAAATATTAAATAGCCCGAAAACTGTTATTGATAAATCAAACTAAACAACCGTTCCGGAGCAAAAACCTCGTTTGCTACTTCCTGAATATCTTTTATGGTAAGGGCTTCAATACGGGCAAAAACCTCCGGAAGCGTGTCATAGCGGTTATAATGCAGGAAGCTCTTCCCCAATCCCAGGAAAAGCCCTTCCTTATTATCACCGGAAACACCCAACTGCCCGATCACCTGTTTCTTGGCTGCTGCCAGCTGCGTTGCAGATAAACTATTATCCCGCAATTTATCCAGCTCTTTATAAACCAGGCGTAAAGCTTTCTCCATATTTTTCGGGTCTGTTCCGAAATAAATACTGGCCAATCCGGTATCCGTATAAGAAGTGACATTCGATTCGACATTATAGACCAACCCGTGCTTTTCCCGAAGCGAGACATTCAAACGGTTGTTCATACCCGGTCCGCCCAACATATTATTAAGCAGGAACAAAGGTATTCGTTTTTCATCATGCATACTATAAGCACGGCTACCAATCAATACATGTGCCTGATGTGTATCCTTATGAACCTTCCTAACACAAGGTTCAATTGCACTGGGAACAATACGGTTACGCAGAGCTACCGGAAAAGCAATATCCGACAAAAAACCATCGGCCATCTTCACGATCTTATTAAAATCAATCCGCCCCATCGAAAAGAATACCATATTCTCCGGTGCATAAAAACGACGCATGAAAGAACGACCAGACTCAGAGTTAAATGTCAAAAGAGAGGCTTCATCCCCCAAGATATTATGTCCCAAAGCGTGCCCGTCATAAAGTAAATTCTCGAATTCATCGAAGATAAGTTCAGATGGACTATCCTCATACGAATTGATTTCATCCAGAATGACATCCACTTCTTTCTCTATTTCCTGCTGCGGAAATTGAGAATGGAAGATTAGGTCAGTCAACAATTCCAGGGCACGCTGATAGTGCTCTTCCATGAAGATGGAATAAACAAATGTCTCTTCTTTGGTCGTATAGGCATTCAACTCGCCACCAACATTCTCCATCCGGTTCAGTATATGCCATGCTTTCCGTTTTTCTGTACCTTTAAACATCATGTGCTCCACGAAATGTGCCAGGCCGAACTCGTTCGCCTCTTCATCACGCGTTCCGGCATTCACCGCAAAACCACAGTACGAAACCGGTGATTCCATCGGCAAGTGTACCATACGAAGACCATTGGGTAAAATATGTGAGAAGTAATGCATTGTTTTCTTTTTACGTTACAAACGCACAAAGGTAAAACAAAATTCTACAACAGAGAACCATCACTCTCATTATAAAGTATAAATCAAACAACCTTCCACCCTTCCATATTCCGTGTTTTGGAACTGAAATTTATGGCGAACCTTTTCCAAAACACTGCCTCTGTATAATATTTCCATTCGATCATTCATTCGTTTGACATATATCAAACGAATAAAGCATATGTGTGTTCTTTTCATTTGATAATTATGCTTCTTTCATTCGATAACAATAAAACGATACTTTGTATGGGAGAAAAATAGAATCTCCAACTATCAAAATATAATTACCCTACCCCGTATTTTAGATTTCTATACTGGGTGTTGGATGGGAGAAGACCAGGAAAACAATATATTAATAGGAATACCTATCTAACCAACCGATTAAAATAGTATTTTTGCAAACTGTTAGAGATAATTGTATAAATAATAAAGTAGCTATGTCACACGAAGTAATCGCGAGCATCCTGCAACAGGAAGCTGAAGCAGTCCTGAATATCCCGGTAACCTCCGGCTATGAAGATGCAGTAACTCTTATTGTCAAATATGTCCATGAACTCGGCGGAAAGCTGATCACCAGCGGAATGGGGAAAGCCGGCCAGATCGCGATGAATATTGCTACCACATTCAGTTCTACCGGAACGCCTGCTTTCTTCCTGCATCCCAGCGAAGCACAACACGGCGACTTGGGTATCGTACGTGACAACGATATCATGCTCCTGATCTCCAATTCAGGAAAGACCCGTGAACTGCTGGAACTGGTCGACCTGACACGCGGACTGGTGCCCGATATGAAATTTATCGTTATCACCAGCAATTCGAAAAGCTCATTGGCTAAAGATGCTGATGTATGCCTGCTTACCGGAGCACCGAACGAGGTCTGTCCGCTCGGTCTCACACCGACTACATCCACTACGGTGATGACCGTTATCGGAGATATCCTGGTTGTCGGTACGATGAAAAGGATCAATTTCAACAATAAAGACTATGCCAAACGGCATCATGGCGGTTATCTCGGATCAAAAAGCCGCGAGCAGAGCAAGAACGAATAGATTATAAACAGACCATTTATATATGAGAAAAGTTATTGGCATCGGAGAAACCATTCTCGACATCATCTTTAAGGACAACCAGCCCCATGCAGCCGTACCGGGCGGATCAGTATTCAACGGATTGGTGTCGCTCGGCCGTCTGGACGTCCCGGTTTCTTTCATCAGCGAGGTTGGAAACGACCGCGTAGGCGATATTATCCGCAAATTCATGGAAGAGAATCATATTTCCACGGAACTGGTAGACCGTTTCCCCGATGGGAAAAGTCCCATATCGCTGGCTTTCCTCGACAATGAGAACAATGCCAATTACATCTTTTATAAAGATTACCCCAAACAACGGCTGGAAGTGCCGATGCCGGTCATCAATCAGGACGATATCCTCATATTCGGTTCCTATTATTCACTGAACCCAGCCTTGCGGGAACGAATGGTCGAGTTCCTGGAGTATGCCAAAGAACGGAAAGCGATCATCTATTATGACCCTAATTTCCGGAAAGCACACGCACACGAGGCGATATACCTCACTCCCACGATCCTGGAGAACCTGGAATATGCAGATATCGTACGCGGATCGGACGAAGATTTTCTCAATATCTTTGGAAAGACAGACGTAAACAGGGTCTATTCCGATCATATCAAGTTCTATTGCGAACGGTTCATCTCCACACACGGAGCAAACGGAGTCAATCTATACACAAATAAATTATCCGAACATTTCGATACGGACCCGATCGATCCCGTCAGCACCATCGGGGCCGGCGACAATTTCAATGCCGGCATCATTTACGGACTGCTTAAATACAATATCGGATATCATGATCTTCCTACCTTAAGCAAAGAGACATGGGAAAAGATCATCCGTTGCGGCATGGATCTGGCATCTGAGGTATGCCAAAGCTATGATAATTACATTTCTAAAGAATTTGCGGCTTCATATCGCAAGTAGTCTTAAATATCATTAACTCCCGTACGATAAAGAACAGGATTTATTATCTTTGTGATGTATGTATGCTAGAAAAACAATGTTAGTAAAGATTTTCTCTCTGTTTGCTTGTGTTGCACTATTCACGGGTTGTTCTTCCAACAATCCTGAAATACGGGCGATATGTCTGCGCGATGATATAGGTAATTATATCCTGAAATGGGAGACGGAACCACAAATAGAAGGTATACTTAAAATGTATGTTTCCGACAATCCCGAAACATTCAACAAATCCCTGCCCGCAGGATACGCCAACATCAAAGACGGCGTGACGACTTATATCACCAACGACAACATGTCGCGTAAATATTTTTTGTTGTCTTTCAACGATAAATATTTTAAGACGCTCGGAGCCCGCTCCGTTGCCATGGACAGCATACAGAACGTACGTGAAATCGGGGGCTACGGCACTTCCCATAACCATCAGACCACCCGCTGGGGAAAGGTATTCCGCTCCGGACAACTCAGTTCGCTGAGCGAATGGGATTCGATCCGCCTGAACAATCTGCATATCAAAACAGTTATAGACCTGCGCGGGAATGATGAACTGGCAGTTAGTCCGCTACGTTATTCCAATGCAAATATTATACATATCCCTATTCCGATCAAGAATATGGACAATGTAGTCGCCCGGATACAGGAAGACCGGATGCGCAAAGGAGACGGACTCCTGTTCATGCAGGATACCTATCTGCAATACGTGACCGATTACAGCGAACAGTTTGCCAAAGCGCTCGATGTTTTTCTGGAAGAAGATAACTATCCGATCCTGATCAACTGCTCGATGGGAAAAGACCGTACAGGTTATCTGACAGCCATGCTGTTGTTTGCTCTCGGCATACCGGAAGAAACTATTGTAAGAGATTACATGGCTTCCAATGAAAACATCAATATCGGACACCTGGCCTATATGGCGCGCGACCTGAGCACGAATGCACAGGAAACGATCACCACGCTGGTCACTGTCAACGAAGGGTTGATCGACCTGGTTCTGAAACGGATCCGGAAAGATTACGGCTCGGTAGACAAATATCTGTCAAAAGGCTTAGGACTGACAGAAAAGAAACGGAACGCGTTAAAAGATATTTTGTTATATTAATGTGAATCCGAATTATTTATCTACCTTTGTACCCTCTGAATTTATTATATATACACATATCACATTTTGAAAACATTTGAAGAATTAGGAGTTGCCGCCCCCATATTGAAGGCAATCCAGGAAATGGGTTACGAATCGCCCATGCCGGTACAGGAAGAAGTGATTCCTTTCTTACTGGGAGAAGACAACGACGTAATTGCATTGGCACAAACAGGAACAGGAAAAACAGCCGCTTTCGGGTTGCCCATCCTGCAGAAGATCGATGTGACAAGATATCAGCCTCAAGCACTCATACTTTGTCCCACCAGGGAACTTTGCCTGCAAATTGCAGACGACCTGAATGATTACTCCAAATATATCGACAACCTGAAGGTGCTGCCGGTATACGGAGGTTCGAGCATTGAAAGTCAGATCAAGACACTGAAACGCGGTGTACACGTAGTAGTCGCTACACCGGGCCGTCTGTTGGACTTGATGAACCGTAAGACAGTCGATCTGAGTACGGTAAAGAACGTGATCCTCGACGAAGCGGACGAAATGCTGAACATGGGTTTCACCGACAGTATCAACGCGATCCTGGCTGAAGTACCGCCCGCTCGTAACATGTTACTTTTCTCCGCTACCATGCCGCAGGGCATTGCCAGCATCATGAAGAAGTACATGAAGAACCCGAAAGAAATCGTTATCGGGAACAAGAACGAAGGTAACAAGAATATCAAGGATATTTATTATATGGTTCGTGCGCAGGACAAATACCTGGCACTGAAACGTATTGCCGACTATTATCCGAATATCTACGGTATCGTTTTCTGCCGTACCCGTAAGGAAACGCAGGAGATTGCCGACAAACTGATACAGGACGGCTACAATGCAGACTCGCTGCACGGCGAACTGAGCCAGGCACAGCGTGACTACGTGATGCAGAAATTCCGAGTAAAAAACATCCAGCTGTTAGTTGCTACCGACGTAGCTGCACGTGGACTGGACGTGGACGACCTGACGCACGTGATCAACTACGGTCTGCCCGATGAAGTAGAATCGTATACCCATCGCCGCGGACGTACGGGACGTGCCGGAAAGACGGGTATTTCCATCTCTATCTGCCACGTAAAGGAAAAAGGAAAAATCCGCCTGATCGAGAATATCATCAAGAAGAAATTCGAGAAGGGTGAAATGCCCAGCGGACACGATATCTGTGAAAAGCAGCTTTTCAACCTCGTAGACCAGATCGAAAAAGTAAAGGTAGACGAAGAAGAGATTGCCACACTGATGCCGCAGATTTACCGTAAACTGGAATGGCTGGACAAGGAAGACATCATCAAACGTGTTGTTTCGCTGGAATTTAACCGTATGATCGACTATTATAAGGATGCTGACGAAATTCAGGAAGTAGACGAACGCGCAGCCCGCAGTGAACGTGGAGAGCGCGGAGAACGTCGCAGCCATGCGGCTGAAGAAGGTTTCTCACGCTTCTTCCTCAACTTCGGTAAAACAGACGGCCTGTATCCGAACCAGCTGATCGAACTGGTCAACAAATGTGTTCCGGGCAAGGTTCGCATCGGTAAGATCGACCTGCGCGACAACTTCTCATTCTTCGAAGTAGAAGAAGGCGAAGCACAGCGTGTCATGGACAGCATGAACGGTTTCGAAGTTGACGGCAAACGTATTTCCGTAGAACCTGCCCAGGGCAAAGGCGAAGGCGGTGGCAGCAGAGGCGGTCGTGGCGGCTTCAGCCGTGGCGGAGGTAACACACGCGGCGGAGGCAGCGGTTCAAGAGGCGGTTATAAAGGCGGCGGAGGCTACAAAGGCAGACGTGACGGTGGTTTCAGCGGCAGCACTACTGACAGACGTAACAGCGAGAAACCCTGGAGACGCGAAACTTCAGACCGTAACGCACGTAAGAAAAAATATTAACCTTTTATATATCAATCAAAAAGGGCGGAACCGTTATCGATTCCGCCCTTTTTTTATTTCACATCAACCATTCTGCAATACATCTTCTTTAGCCGGAGCATCCGGTTCGGGAGTAGATGCCGGATTGAACGGATCGAAGTAATAGATACCTAATGTCTTCAGGTAATCCAGGAAATACGGTAATTTCTTCATGAACAGACTGCATTCCTTTTCTTTGGCAGGTGTCCAACCGTCTTCCGCCACAGCAACTAAGCGCGGGAAAGTCATAAAGTCCAGACGTTTCGTATCCGCCACACGTTCCGTCCACAAAGAGAACTGCAAACCCATCACCTGGTCTTCATAATCTTTTGTCAGATGGATAATAGGTTCGGGGAAACGGTACACATCTTCGATCGTATTGTAACCATTCCACAGACGACCGACATTGTGTTCTCCGTATTGAACGAAATCCGCATAGAACGGACGGCGCGGAGTCATAATCACCTGGTAGCCATTCTCAAGAGCCTTTACCAGCTGATGTTTGCGATCATGACGCCACCACATAACCACTGCCTTGCCCGGAGAAACACCGGCATCGATGATTTCGTCCCAGCCGATCATCGTCTTTCCTTTGGAAGCTACGATATCAGCGGCACGGTTCACGAAATAATGTTCCAGCCCCGTTTCATTCTGTAACTTCTTATCCTTGATGAATTGCTGGATTTCCGGATCGGTAAACCAGCTCTGATTGCCGTAATGGACCTCATCTCCACCGATATGAATATAAGGAGAAGGAAATAAAGAAACGATTTCATCGAGCACATCGCTGATGAACCGGTAAGTCGTTTCCTTGCAGGGATGGAAGGTGAAACCGTCCCATTTGCCTTCACCGCCACCGGATAATTCCGGGTAGGAACGGCTGACAGCAGTCGCATGTCCGGGCATATCAAATTCGGGAACGACCATAATATGACGTTCTGCCGCATAGGCTACGATTTCCTTAATCTCTTCCTGGGTATAGAATGTAGCGGGAGCTTTCGGATCATGCCAGTTGCCGATAGCACCGACAGAGGTCAGTTTCGGATATTTCTTGATCTCGATACGCCAGCCCGGCTCGTCGGTCAGATGCCAGTGAAAGACGTTCATACGAAGGGAAGCCATGATATCCAGATACTGTTTCACCTTCTCTTTTCCGAAGAAATGGCGGCTTTCGTCCAGCATGAAACCCCGCCAGCCATAACGCGGCTGATCGGTGATCTTACAGGCCCGCACTGTTCCTTTGCCGAAACGTGCCAGTTGTTTCAAAGCTTCTTTCGCATAAAACAGGCCGGATTCGGAAGAGGCTTCCAATAAAACCGACTCGGGAGTAACAGTCAATGCATACGCCTCGTCCGGCATACGCAGTTTCTCATCCAGTACCAGGCGAATCGTTCCCTGTGAAGGAGTGCCCGACAATCCCAGTCCTTTCAGTTCGGACGGAAGTTTTTTAGCCAGTTGATCGGCATATCCTCCGTTTCCGGTTACCGGGGATGCAATACCTACTGTAAAAGAACCTTTTCCCCCCGACACCTTCGCGGGAGTGGGAAACAAGGCAAGCTGAGCCAATGCCGGTAAGGTCAGGAATACCAGCAATGCGACGATAGAAAATAGTTTTCTCATGGATTATAATTGTTATGTTATCGTACACATCTTAGATTTGGGCAAATATATGGATTTATTCCGATACAGTTTGTATCTTTAGGCACTAAATCAAATGACAAACACATGAACAGATTGTTTATCCTTATTCTTACACTTATCTGCCACTGTCTCATCACCACTGCGCAGGAAATAGAATATGCCCGGCCGGTCAATACACCGGAGAGCTGTACAAGTATTATGGTCGGCAAAAAAGCGTCGACGGACGGTTCGGTCATGACGAGCCACACCTGTGACGGAAACTACCGCACCTGGATGGAAATCGTCCCGGCAGCCACTTACGACCGCGACACAACCGTTGCCATCTACAACGGACGGATGCACACCGAATATCCGAACGACCAGACAAATGTGGAACTGAAAGGGAATATTCCCCAGGCACGTTCCACCTATCAGTTCCTGAATACCTCTTACCCTTGTCTGAACGAAAAGCAGCTGGGTATCGGTGAAACCACGATTTCCGGACGGAAAGAGCTGGTAAACAAGAACGGTATGTTCATGATCGAAGAACTGGAAAAGATCGTCCTGCAACGTTGTTCGACAGCCCGCGACGCCATCCGCCTGATGGGTAAACTGGTGAAAGAATACGGTTACGGTGATTCCGGCGAATGCCTGACCATCGCCGACCCGAACGAAGTATGGATATTCGAGATATTCGGAGAAGGCCCCGACAAGATCGGCGGTGTGTGGGCTGCAGTTCGTATACCGGACGACCATGTCAGCGTTTCGGCGAATATTTCCCGCATCTCCACGCTCGATTTAAAGGATAAAGACAATTATATGGCTTCGGATAACGTGTTCGAAGTCGCTAAAAAGATGGAATTATGGGATGGAAAAGAGCCGTTCCGCTTCTGGAAGGCTTACAGTGGCGGAAATTATTTCGGTGAACCGAAATCTTTCAGCCTGCGTGAGTTCTTTATCCTGAACAGCCTGGCTCCTTCCCTGAAACTGGCTTACGATTCGGAAGAGCTTCCGTTGAGCGTCAAGCCGGATAAACCGGTTGCCGCCACCGATGTAATGGCGCTTTTGCGTGCTACCTACGAAGGGACGGACTGGGATACGACGAAGAATCTGAAAATCCTCGCCAAAAAGAAAGACAGTACGGAGAAAGACACGATAACAAGTCCGGCAGCCAATCCCTGGATGACGACAGACATGATCAATATGCTGAACGGTGTCAAAGACGGTACTGTGGACCGTAACCGCCTGGTAGCTGTTCCGCAATGTTCTTATTCGCATGTGATCCAGTTGCGCAGCTGGCTACCTGATGCTGTAGGTGGTGTTGCCTGGTTGTCTTTCGATAATCCGGGACAGAGTCCCCGTATTCCTATTTTCTCCGGTTCCACCGCACTTCCGCCCAGCTTCGGTATCTGCGGGCAGCACCGTCACCGGAAAGATGCAGCCATCTGGTCGTTCCGTGAAGCCAACAAACTGGCAACTGTCCGCTGGGGACTGACAAAAGAGAAAATGCAGGCAGCCATCACCCATTTCGAGGAGAAGGGACAGCGGGAATTACCTTTTGTCGAGAGCCAATACAAAGAGATACAGCAGGCAAAAGGCAGCGAAGCCGCCAATACTTTCCTGACCGGCTATACTTCCGACTTTGCCGGAGCAACCATGCAGCGCTGGGAAGATATGGCAGACGAGTTCTGGAATATGTTCGCAAGAGGGTTTTAAATACTGAATTATATACATATCATTAAATCATATCTTATGAAAGCACTATTTATCTCTTGTGCCTTGCTGCTTTCCACTTTCAGCGCGTTTGCACAAGGTTATCAGTTTACCGAAGTGGTGACCGTTCCGGCTACCCCGGTAAAGAACCAGGCTGCTACCGGTACTTGCTGGTGTTTCGCCACTACCTCATTCATGGAGTCGGAGCTATTACGTATGGGTAAAGGCGAATACGACCTGTCCGAAATGTTCATTGTCCGCCAGAAATATATGAATCAGCTGCAGGACAACTACCTGCGTCGCGGAGAAGGTAACATCGGACAAGGCAGCTTGTCTCATACCTTCATGAATGCGTATCGCCAGGTTGGGATCGTCCCCGAAGAGGTCTATAAAGGAATCAACTACGACTCCGAACGCCACAACCACTACGAGATGGCTCAGTATATGGAAGCAATAGCCAATGTCGCTGTCAAGAACAAAAAACGCAGTCCGGAATACGATAAGCTGATCCGGAACCTGTTTGATACGTATCTGGGAGAACTGCCTGCCCAATTCACTTATAAAGGCAAAGAATACACTCCCAAATCGTTCGCTGAATCTTTGGGTCTGAATATGGATGATTATATCGAGCTGACCAGTTTCACACACCATCCGTATTATGTAAAGTTCGATGTGGAAGTACCGGACAACTGGGAACATTCCCTGATGTACAACCTGCCGCTCGACGAGATGATCGAAACGGTAGATTATGCCTTAAACAACGGTTTCACCGTATGTTGGGACGGCGACGTAAGTGAAAAAGGCTTCTCTTTCAAGAATGGTGTAGCCATCAACCCGGAAGTAAAGAAGGTGGAAGACTTCTCCAATACCGACCGTGCTCGTTTCGAGAAGATGGACGAGAAAGAACGTCTGGAAGAAGTGTATAAATTCGAGCAGCCTTACCCCGAAATCAAAGTAACTCCTGAGATTCGTCAAGAAGGTTTCGAAGCATTCGTCACTACCGACGACCATCTGATGCATCTGACCGGTATCGCCAAAGACCAGAACGGCACAAAATATTACATCACCAAAAACTCCTGGGGCACAGACCGCAATAAGTTCGGTGGTTATCTGAATATGTCAGAAAGCTTCGTCCGCGCCAAGACCATTTATGTAATGGTACACAAGGACGCAATCCCGAAAGCGATCCGGACAAAATTAAGTTTATAAGGAAATATCATTCACTGGGTTCATTTAGTAGCCCTATTCCTTGTAAATCAAAAGCACAACAGATGAATGCACGAAGTAAAACTGCATTCATTTGTTGTGTTTTTGCATTCATCCCGTCATATTACGGGTTGAAATGTAGTTCAAGGTAGGAAGTCAACTTGCCAGTCAGGCAATAAGGTAGATTTATCAATGTAAAGCTCTTTCCTTCCGGTGTTTGAATATCTTCCTTATGATACGGTCCTGCATATAAACGAACAGCCACCGGCGAACAAGCGATCAGTATTAAATGACTCGTGACCAGAAAAACAATATCTCATTTTATCAATATTCTTAATGTTTAGCATTATGAAATATATTTTCTAATTCTCTCATTTTCTCCATCAGCACAGCGAATGTAGGTTTTTCCCCATATATCATAGACGATAGCATATCCTTGTAATCGTTACGCCAATCGTCAATGACATCATTGGGAGGTAATAACCTTATGCGTTTGCGAATGTCAGGAGTATAATCTACCCCACTCATACTTGTGAACAATTCACGATGATGGTGTATTGTATTCCAAAGTTCATCGTTGGCGATAGCCCTTGCTGCAATGTCGGTGCTCATCATCTGCATTAAGTCATACAGATGACGAGATTTACGATTAGCCTCTCTTGAACATTGAGACGAAAACAGCTCATGCAACAAAAATACCTTTTCAAGAAATGTCTTCTCTGCTAAGGCTGTAGGTATCATAACTTGCTTAATTGTTGTACTAACAGGTAACACATCTTCTAAAACACTTGTTATCGCAGCTTCTGCTGTGGGTTCGAGTAAGGAACGAGCACCAACCTCTAGTTTTACCTCTGAATGCAAATAAGGTAAGTCTTCATCGAAAAGAGATTTGTAGCGAATGTGTATCACTCTTGGTTCTGGGTATGTTCCATCACCCTCGCCGTCAGGATCGGCTTCTACTTGAAGCCATTTCTCCATGTCTGTTTCGGTAGATGATTAGCTACAGGTAATGTGAAAACCATTTGTAGAACCACAGTTACCCATAAGTCTTTCTCAACAGCTTGTACTGGCAAGCCAGTTTTATTGGCAGCTTGGATAAGCACCATTTGCTGTTGTTCCTTCGATAATTCAAAGTAATTATTCATACGCTTGTCTAATGAAGGTTCTTATCCATGCAGGCATGAGTGCTTCGTCTGCCAATACATTTTCCTTTTGTTCTTTCTGAAGCACGTTCTTAATTTGCTTGGCTATATCACCAGTTACATTATCTTTCCCTACTTCTTTCAGGGCAAATGTAACAAGCATTGCGAGTGGATTTGTGAATGAGAGATTTTTGGGGGTTGTATATTTGAACTGTATTGAGCGGCCATTTCCTAGGCTTACCTTACGGGGTGCGCCATCTGTCAGATAAACGACGTTCATTGGCACTTGTGTAGATATGCCCAATTTATTCATGGCATAAATACCAGTTGGAACGATACGAGCTTTATCCCTACGAGCTATGGTTTCAGCTATCTGTTCTATGGATGGCATCAATATACCAAGTCCTAAGACTGTATCAATCTCAGGATATGAATATATTCCTCTCGCCAAACGGATGATGTCAGCTTTTGCGGTCAGTCGTTCAAGACTTTTTCCAACTGCCTTGACCTCTCCGTATGACGTAAAATCAGAAGGAAAGAAGATGCTTCCTCTTCCTTTGGCTTTAATAGCTGTCAAAATACTGTCTTCTATGCTTGCCATTACATTCTGTTTGTCGCAAATATACAAATTATTTGCGACAAATCCGAAGCTTGTGTAGAATATGAGTGGCTATGCTTAGAGATGAACCAATATAACAGCCCTCCCTACTCCTTTTAATCGTTGATAAGGGAGATACTATCTGTTAAGAAAGGAGGAACTATGTGTTAAGTCCTTATATTTTGTTGCTACCCTGTACACCCTGGGATATTACCCTGTACACCCTGCGCGGGCAGCCTGTACACCTCAATCAGCTACCCTGTACAGGGTAGTTTTACTAAATAAGGACTTAACACGTAGTTTGTCGGTATTTAACACGTAGTTGTCTGTCTTTTAACAGATAGTCTGTTAGCGGTATAGATGACAGATGACAAACTCCATTGCAAATAAAAAAAGTATCTGTCATGCTCTTATCCACTGAATGACTACGTGTTACATCAGCGAATGACAGATGACAGATACTTTTCTAAAAACTTTGTGTAGAAAGTTATTTTTCTTGTGGCTACCGGCTCACGTTCGTGAAGCAGTATTCGGTGATATGGCGATACTTCTTTGCCTCATCTATCAGGATAGAGGGGAAAGCCGGTTGGTTAGGCGCATCCGGATAGCCCTGTGTTTCAATGGCTATACCTGCACTGGCATAGTAAGGGGTATTATCTTTCCCGATGTCCGTACCATCCATAAAGTAACCGTTATATACCTGAACGGAGGGCTGGTTGGTATATATTTCCAACATTCTTCCGGAAAGAGCATCAGACAGGCGGGCGGCAAAGTGCAATTCGTCCGATGCTTCGGATTCTTCGGTATCCAAGGCATAGGCCAGGGAGAAACCTTTGTCCTTTTGTATCTGCGGATGTTCCTCAACCAATGACGAGACAATGGTACGGGGCGAACGAAAGTCGAGCGAGGTTCCGTCTACCGGTAACAATCGGCCTGTAGGAATTAATTCACCGTCGCATTCTATGATAGCAGAAGCGTTCAGTGTCAGGTTATGGGATAAGACATTTTTCCTCTCTGCCGGAGCGGAAGGAGATTGCAGGTTGAAGAAAGCATGATTGGTCATATTAACAGGAGTCGGATGGTCGGTCGTTGCTTCACATTCCATCCGCAGGGTATTGTCCGCTTTCAGCAGGTACGTAACCTTCACTTGCAGGTTGCCCGGATAGCCCTCTTCACCGCTTTGTGAATTATTTGTGAACTCGACAGCTTCCTCTCCGGAAGGAGAAATATATGTACGGAATTTCCAGTAACGGTTGTGAAAAGCATCGATTCCACCGTGTAAATGGTTACGAACAGGTGTACCGTACACATCGTTGGAAGCTAACAGATACTCCTGCCCTCCTATCCGGAAACAGGCATTACTGATCCGTCCGCAGACACAACCGACGATAGCACCGTGGTATCTCTCCCCTGCCGTCCGGTAACCGTCTATCGTATCGAACCCAAGCACGATATCCGACAAGCGACCCTCCCGGTCGGGTACCCACATACTTACCCAACGTGCACCGTAATCGGTGAACTGGGCGACAAGACCGTTACGGTTCCTTAATGTGATCAATTCAGCGGCAGGGATCAATCCCCCGCCGCTGAATGTCGATGCAGATAGAAGTTTCATATAAGAAGCTATGCTTTATTATTGTTTTACGATCTTGAAGATACGGCTTTTGAAAGCTCCGTACAACGGAAACTCGACACCTATATTCATTAACTGGCGGCCTTTATAAATACCTTCCATGCCGTCGATCCGATAAGAAGCATCCGCTTCCAGTCCGCGTAGTTTCACCTTTTTGGGGCATTTGGTCTCCGGAATGGCGTTGTCAGGATATTCTGCCAGGTTATATACAAATACTACAGATTCCGTTTTCGGCTTATTGACAAACTGGAGCACGCTCCGGTTATTTTCATAGGGGGAAACGAGACGGTAATGATCGCCTTTATGAACCGTTTCACGGATCTCTTTATACAGGGCTATCTTCTCACGAGCCGTTTCTTTCTCCTTATCGGTCCACTTTGTTATGTCATAGCCGACACCCAGCACACCGCACATGGATACGTCGAATTTAAATTCCAGCGGATGCTTTTGGTTATGCCAGTCCTCCTGCGTCACCCAACTGATCATGGAATTGGACGGGAAAGCGTTCAGGAAAGAATACTGGATGAAAGTACGTTCCACCGGATCGGTATTATCGCTTGCCCAGCAGAAATCGGTACGTGCCATCATACCCAGGTCCACTCTTCCCCCGCCACCGGCACAGTTCTCGAACCACACATCCGGAAATTCGGCACGTAGCGTCTCAAACAGGCGGTACAGGTTTTCGATATATTTGATACGCACAGCCCGTTGCTCGTCAGTCGGTGCAGACAGGAAGCCCGGTTCAGTCACCCCGCGGTTCATATCCCATTTGATGAATTTGATATTGTTTTCACGCAACAGAGTAGAGAAGCTGGTATACAGATACTGATAGACATCCTCACGAGCAAGATTCAGCATCAGCTGGTTACGTGTCTCATGACGGGTACGGTTGGGATAATGGAACACCCAGTCAGGATGCTGACGGTAGAGGTCGCTGTTCGGATTCACCATCTCCGGCTCTATCCAGATACCGAAATCCAGCCCCATAGCATTGATCTTATCGATCATCGGCTGCAGGCCGTTGGGGAATTTATTCTTATCGACCGTCCAGTCGCCCAGACCGCCTTTATCGTTCACACGGCCTTTAAACCAGCCATCGTCGATTACGAAAACCTCGACACCCAGCTCTTTAGCAATCTTTGCCAATGCCAGCTGATGCTCTTCATTCACATCAAAAGTGGTCGCATACCAGCTATTATACAAAACCGGGCGTACCTGGTCGTGATGGGAAGGATACAGCACTTTTTCACGGGTAAAAGAGGCCAGGTTCTGTGAGACCCCCTCCATCCCCCGATTGGTATATCCTATCATCATTTTGGGGGTAGTAAAACTTTTTCCGGGCTGAAGAACCAGGAGTTGATCCCAAAAACTGATACCTCCGGTCACCTGTACCTCGCCGGGAGCATACTTTTCGAAATCCATCCGCCAGTTGCCGCTATACTGCAAAGTGCCGAACCAGACTTCCCCGCAGGTCTCTTCCTGCTCGCCTTCCGGTCTTATCGCAAAGAAGGAAGAACCGTATGAGCGCAGGTCTTTTGTCTGAATTGTTTTCAGTCCCTGGGTCAGTTTGGTCACGTTCATCTGATATTCGTAGCCCCACCTGCCGGACAGATGCGTCAGTTCATAGGCATTCTTCGGCAGAAAGAAGGTTCCGGACTGGGCATTTTCGATATCGATACTGCCTTTCTTTCCCGTATTCTTTATCTCTATCCACTTTTCCATCAGGTCGTATTCCGGAAGGACACGGATATATTCCGTTACCGCCAGCGGATAAAACTTATCTTTCTGATGGATAGCCAACGTCGTGTATCCATCCTGTGTCAAAAGCTCCGAACCGGCATAAGTCAGCTCTATATCCCTCACCCGGTCTTTAAAGACAGCTTCCAGCATCGGAGTGGTAGCCGAATAGCCGCCGCGAACCGTTACTTCCTCGCCTAACGGATGACGAAGCATGTCCGGATCCTGGCTTTTATCACCGAAATAAAACATATTCACGACTCCCTGTTCAGACACACGTATCTGATAAATAAAAGAGCGCGTAGACAATGTCCACGACTTTCCGTCATTACCCGTTGTAACAGCAGACTGTTGTGCCCAACCCATTCCTGTCACCAGTGCAAATAACACAATAAACAGCTTCTTCATAAGTTACTTTCTTTTTACATTAATCAATAAATATCTTCCGGTTTGCTTGTTTCCGCAGAGGTTCCGCCCATAAGCAATCGGGACAAAACTCCCGATTCCATCGTGTTTGACGGGTTAAATGCATTGCTTTTCATATATTCAAGCAGACTGAAATATAACTGACGCGCTTCCGGGCGTTGCTTCCAGTCAGACAGCAAATCCATAGAACAGAACAGGAGTTTGCCCGCTCCGACTTTCACCTCAAACAGATTCGACAAGCGGCGGTTATTGGCAAAGTTATCGACAACCTCCACCAAAGGCGTTACAGCAGGCAAACTGTCTGTCACGACCGTCCGGGACTGTTTCAGCAATGACCACCATTGCCAGTCGGTATAGTTGCCTGTCGGGAAATGGCGGAATGCCGGATGCGTGGCATCACATAAGATACCCATCGAACCTGCCTGCTTCGGGAAATGAACCGGACTCCAGAACACCGGAACGAATTTGCCTTCCAGTCCTTCCACCTTCTTATAATCGGGGTTATACAATACTTTCTTTCCGTCGGCTAACGCCTTTTGAGCCTCCCGTTGGTCACGAGTAACGATGATTTCGCCCTTTTCAGTTGTCAACTCTGCCGGATATACCCAAACAGACCATTCATTCCGGTAAGGCGTATCCTCCAATGAAAGCGATAAAGTCAGGCGGCCTGCTTCCTTCCGATTCAAAGGACAACTGATCGCTACAGGCAATTTGTTCAATCCGATGGAAAGGGGAGGACAAGCGATCTTTCCCTGATTCATCTCTTTTCCCGCCTCATCTTTCAATACCCAGGAAAGAGATTGCCCGCTCAGCTCGCGATCGGTAAAGTTCGCAATCTCCACAGATGCCGTAAAAGTCTCATCGTTTGTATAAACAGCTTTCGGAAAACGTGCCAAAGGAGTTACCGGAGCACATGCCTGACGGAAAGTCTCCGCATCGGTTACCCCCTTACTGTCCCAAAAGGCATCCAACAGACCGACCAAAGCCGTTCCCTGTCCGGGAAAGTCGTGCAGGTCCAGCAACTGGAAACCACTGCAACCAGCCGTTTTCATCGCACGTTCTATCTCTTCCTTATAGAGAATAGATGCCAGATAACCGGATGCTTTCAGGTAATCACCGGCTTTATCCAAAAGACCTTTCTGTTCCAGTTCCTGTCTGACACCTTTAAAGTTCAGAGGGTCGAGTACACCTGTATATTTATCTATCTCCTTCAGGTTCGGGAAAACGGAATACTGTCCGATCTCGTGGGTGATCAACGGAACGGTCATGCCCTCGACGGATGCAACATAATCTTTGTCAAACGAAGGTGACTGGGTATCAAACACACCCTGACCACGTACCCAGCCTTTCTTTGTCCATTGCGTGATAAAGAAATCATCGTCCGGTTCGGGCCAGTCACCATGACCTCCTTCAAAGGTAAAGGAGGTAGTTGTATAGAGATGGCGCGGGTCCTGCGATTTGACATGTTTCAGTAATCCGGTCAGGAAATCAAAATCGGGTTGCAACTCATTACCCAAACTAAAGAAACAGAAAGAGGGATGATTTCCATATTCCGACAGGATACGGTCGGCTTCAGCATACAGGAATTTGTTTGTCCGGGCTTCTTCACCCACTTTCAAAGACCAGAGAGGCAGCTCCACCTGCAGATAAAAGCCCAAAGAATCCGCCACTTGAAAAGCGGCTTCCGGTGGGCACCAGGAATGGAAACGGAGATGGTTCAATCCCCATTCGCGGGCAGTGAGGAATACTTTCTTCCATCCTTCCGGTTCCATCGGCGGACGACCGGTAAGGGGGAAAATACAGCATTCGAGCGTTCCCCGCAGAAATACCTTTTTCCCGTTCAATAACAGATCTGACTGGTTTCGGCTAAATTCACGCATACCAAACCTAACACTCCCTTTTGCCTTCTGTGAACCAGCTTCCACCTTCAGATCCATTGTATATAGAGTAGGGTTAAATTCACTCCACACTTCTATCGAATCACCCATCGGACAGGTGATGTTCACCAGGTTTTCACCTGGCTGAAAATCCATCTGCTGCTCGAAAGAAGCTATTTGCAATCTGCTTGTTGAGTTTTCCACCTTCGCTGACAACATACCTTCTATTCGTTCACCTGCATTAAAGACCTTACCTTGTATGCGGATTTGCTTACGGGTGATATCCGGATACACCTGCAGATTGTCGATGGAAAGGGCCTCTTTTGCAGTCAGAGATATTTCTCCGATGATACCGTTCCACATGATCTGCGTTTCGTTGGTGTAGGCATGTGCCATATCATTGACAGAAATATCGTGTTGTTTCCGGTTATCGACACGGATCGCCAGCTTGTGTTTACCGGGTGTCAGATAGTCCGTCAGGTCGAAACGATGCGGACTGATCAGGCTTTCACAAGTTCCCGGCACAGATTGTCCGTCTATCCAGACTTTCGTCTGCCAAATAACGCGTTCCAGTTTCAGTTCGATAGATTTGTCTTTCCAGTCCGATGGAATCGTGATTTCACGCGAATACCAGGCGGGGCCGACATAGCTGTTCCGACGGGTCAGGTGAAGTATCTGCGGCTTGCCGACTGAAGGAGGCAAACTGTTCGGAGTGCCGTAGCCTGCCTCATCGGTAGTCCCCGGTAACTCTATTTTATCGGTAAACGAATGTTCAAACCACTTCTCCGTTACTCCGACATCAGTACTGTCCAAAGCAAACTGCCACTCTCCGGCTAAAGAGAGTTCAGATGATCTTTCCCTGCAAGAAGAAAATATCATCAGAGATATGCATACAAATAGAAGTTGCTTCATCATATTTTGTTGTTCTAGTTGCTTGGTTATTGTTAGTAAGCTATCCCCTCATCAAAGTGACTTAGCCCTTACAGGTTCCTTTGCCGTCTGCTTTAGCTGACGGATTGATAAATGATCAATCTCTGGACTTTAGTCCCATTTTAAACACACTCTCTATGTTAAGAGAAATGTGGCTAAAGCCCAAAAAGAAACAATTTGTAATCCGTCAGCTAAAGCAGACGGCAAAGGAACCTGTAACAACCAAGACCTCCTATAGTCAGATCATTTCCCGATGTATCTGTACTCCTTGATGGTTATTATCCATTTCGGCAGCAATATCGAAATACTTCATTGCTTTTTCGGTATCTCCCAATCCCAGGTGGCCTAATGCCATCAGGTAATTGCAGTGGATACGGTTCTTTTTGTTCATATCATCTTCCCAAATCTGCAAGTCCGGCAGGGAGACGGCGAAGTAATCCATCTTAAAGATATCATACACATGCTTTTCACCATAGGAGATCAGATTGTTGAAGCGACCGCGTGCCTCGTCTTCACGCCCCAGTTTACGCAAGGCCAATCCTTGATAGAATATTTTATCCGGCTTCTGGTCGTTGTAATACATGGCAGCAGCAGGCTGACTGTTTCCGACACTGGCTTTGAGGAATAATCCGGTTGCTTCTTCATTGCGTCCCAATCCCTGCAAAGCACAAGCTTTATAATAATTGAAATCATTCTCCTGGGCACCGTACAGTTTCCCTTCTCCAAAGTTATGCGGATAGACGAAACATTCTTCTATCAAGTTCAATGCATCCTGATATTTCCCTTCTGACAGCAATTGCTTCACCAGCTCTACGCGGGCAAGCTGATATTGGGCAGGAACTTTACCTTCTCCCCCTTCCCACGGATGGAACTGGCGGGCATCGATCCTGCGGATGGCTTCTTCATACTGTCCAAGCTGGTTGAGTAAAGTGACATATTCCAGATACAGGTCATCGCGCTCGAAAGCGACTTCTTTGTGTTTATCCAAGAAAGCCAGCCGATCGGCATGCGGACGGTTCAAGCGTTTATACAGTTGGTCGAGCTCCATCAGAATACGGGCGTCTGTCGGATCGAGGGCAAAAGCCTTCTCCAATAAAACAACTGCTTCTTCCTGCTTATTCAGTTTATTGAAATAAGCGAGCGAAAGGTTACGCAATACGGTCGGGAATGTTTCATCCTGTTTCTTCGAAGCTTCCCAACAGGCAATCGCTTCCGGATACTGACGTTTGTCGTACCACAAATTGCCCAGATAATACAATGCTTTCGGAGCCTCGGCTGCAAAATCAATCACTGCCTGAAGAGCCAAAATAGCTTCCAACGTATTCGGGAAACAGCAGTCAGGTATTTGCTGTTCAGCCTCACGGATTGCCGCCAAAGCCTCCTCTTTCCGATCCAAGCGGATCAGGAACCAACTCTTATAATAATGTAACATCGTCTGATCGGCAACCTGCAAATCGATGGCCGTCTCAGCCACCTTCAATGCTTCTTCCCAGCAACCTGCCGATGCGTAATCGAGTGCCAGCTCGCTATAATTATGTCCTTCCGGACGCATCAAAGCGACCAGTGCTTTCAGATCGGAATCGTTCCCGGTTATCAGATACTTTTCAAAGCCGCAACCAAAATTGAAACGGTCGATACGCAACGATTCGTCGATCAACGCAATCGCCTCATCGTTTCGTCCCAAGTGACGAAGAATAATAGCCTTCAAATGACGTCCCCGCAGGTTATGCCAGTTGCGGAGCAGGGATTTATCTATTTCATAAAGAGCTTCTTCCCACTCTCCTTTTGCGACTGATAATTGGGTGAGAGAATAATAACCGGCATCCTGCCAGGCTGCATTCCAACAGGCTTTATAGAAAAAGTCGTATGCTTCTTCATTCTTTCCCTGATATTTCAGGGAGAGACCCAGGTTGTATAACGGTTCGCCGTCATACGGATTTGGATTCCGCTCGGTCAATGTCTTCACCGCCTGACGCAGATAAGGTTCTGCCTGGGCAAACTGTCCTTTGCGGATCAGCCACAAACCCATTGCATTATTATTGCGTACATCGGTCGGATCGCGGCGGATGGCCTCCCGATAATAATCCGTAGCCGAATAGGTGGCATGGCGATACTGTTCCAGATGCAGACCGGTCAGGTAGAGTTGTTCGGTAGTCCGTACATATTCCGGATCGAGTGCTGCTTTCGCAGGTTCGGGAACTTCTTTGATCACATCCGGTTCAGGTTCCCATGTCAATACCTGTTTGCCTTTTGCATTACAGATACAAACCTTCACATCACACAAACTGTCGACAGGAACAAACTCCTCCAGTACATTTTCGGGGGTGATATCACGGGTAATATCGAGACAGGTCTCCCCTGCTTTTTCGATGGTAATATGCAGCTCCTTCTGTACCGAAGTGGCAAATATCTTTAATAAAGCGCCCTTTCCATCGGGTTCTATGTTCATCAGAAGATCGGAAGAGGCGTTCTTCACGACACCCAGTTCACGGTAAGGCATGAAGTACTGGGTGAATGTTTTTTCTTCGTAAGGTTGCAGCCAGGTGAAATCAGGCTGGTTGTCGGTGTAGACACCGGTCATCAGTTCGATATAAGGGCCGTCGGTATCCGTCAGGTTGCGGTCCCAGGCCTGCCCGAAATCACCGTTCCCCCAGGTCCACTGCTTTTTACCCGGTGAGATATGATGGTTCGCCACATGCAGGACACCGGCACGGGTATCGTTCTCATAGCCTCCCACAAAGTTATATTTGGAACGGATCGCCATATAAGAGGTTGGAACCGGGATATTCTTGTAACGGGAAATATCTACGCCTGCCGAATAGTCCATCTTATAATAAGTGCCCGTAGCAATCGGGTAACGCGAAACATCCCGTTTTCCATGATCGAAAACGGCGTTTACATCGGCAGGAAATACCGATTGATAGGCATCATTTACGGCAACTGCCGGGTTGGCCCACCAAAGGAAGGTCTGTGGAACCGGAGTCGGATTATACAATTTCCCCTGTATCTCCAATACTGCACGTCCCGGACGCAAGGTAAAACCTGCCATCCCTTTCTGATGGAACATCCGTTCGCGTTCGCTTACCCAAACGATGGCACTTCCATCGGCACAACGTTCGATCGTATAGTCGATCGGCAGGAACGTACTCGGACGGTGATGTTGCGGCCAGTTAAACTCGATACCGCCGGAGATCCACGGTCCGGTCAGTCCGACCAAAGCGGGTTTGATAACATGGTTATAGTAGATGAAATGGCGGTTTTTGATCTTATCGTACGCCATTTGTACCCGTCCGCCCAGCTCGGGAAGGATCATCACTTTTATATATTCGTTTTCCAGCCAGACAGCATGGTAACTCTTTTCCTCGCAGGTATCCTCTATCTTTTCAACCACCGGATAAGGGTAAACCACACCACTGCTTCCCTGGTAAACACGCTTCTCCAGGAACATCGGATTCTTTTCAGCTTTGCCAATACCGTAGGTAGGAAGAAGGATATCTTCTTCCCAAACTTTCACATTTTCAGTCATTTCAGTATATTTATTTCGTTAATTCTTTTTCCAGTTCCTCTAAAGTTTTACCTTTTGTTTCAGGAAGTTTCGCACGGATAAACAGGAATCCGCCCAGACAGATAAGACCATACAGCCAGAAGGTTCCCGAAGCGCCCACCGCTTCATTCAGTATCGGGAAGGTATAGGTCAACAGGAAACAGGCCACCCAAAGGAAGAAGGTAGAGATCGCCATTGCCATCCCGCGTATCCGTACCGGGAATATTTCGGAAAGAACCACCCAAACCACCGGTGCCAGCGACATGGCATAGCAGGCAATAGCCATCACTACCAATAGAAGCATCGGCCAGCCGCTCATTTCCAGGAAGTAGCAGGTACCTAATACCGCGTAAATAATGGCCAGCCCAACAGAACCGACAAACATCAGGGTACGTCTGCCCCATTTATCCACCGTATAGATAGCGACGAAAGTAAAGATCACATTAGTCACCCCTGTCACTACAATATTCATCAAGACATCAGATACGGCATAGCCTGCCTCTGAAAATATCTCATGTGCATAATTGAAGATCACATTGATACCACACCACTGCTGGAAGATAGCCAGTACGATCCCGATTACCAATACATTCCGGACTCCTGGCTTCAAGAGTGCACTCCAGTTTACTTTTTCCTCCTTTTTATCGGTCAATTGGGCTAATTCGTTCAAAGTCTGATCGGCATACTCATCGCCACCGATACGCAGAAGAATGCCTCGTGCCTGTGTGGTCTTTTGTACGGTTGCCAGCCAGCGAGGACTTTCAGGAATAATAAAAGAAAGGACAAAAAACAATCCTGCCGGAACCAGCTCCGCCCAGAACATCCAACGCCACGCCCATTCGATACTGTTTGCCGTCAGCGTTTCGCCTCCTTGTGTAAAGTATTCTCCGATCTGCCAGTTTGCCAACTGTGCAAACAGGATACCTAATACAATCGTTAACTGATTGAGGGAAACAAATTTTCCACGGACTGAAGCCGGAGCTACCTCAGCGATATATACCGGCGATACGTTCGAAGCAATCCCGATACCAAACCCACCGATTATACGATAAATAACAAACCAGGTAAAACTGTCGACCGCCCCTGTCCCATAGGCCGACCATACAAAAAGAAAAGAAGCGATGATCAACATTTTCTTGCGCCCGTATTTATCACTCCATTCGCCGGACAGTAATGCACCCACCAGGCAACCGATCAAAGCACTACTCATAGCCCATCCGCGAAGAGCGGCAGAGCCTTCCAACCCAAAGAACGGTTCATAAAATATCTTTGCACCACCGATCACCACCCAGTCGTAACCGAATAGCAATCCTCCCATGGCAGAGACGAGACAGATAAGTAATAAATAAGCTGTTGTTCGCTTCATGACAATAGAATTAAAGTTATGGTGCAAAGAAACGGTCTTTTCTTCAACAACGAAATAGATAAAATCAGCTTAAAGATGGACAATATTCCGATTTAATCATATCTTTGCAAATATCTATAAATCTGGTACCATGATCAAACTAAAAGACGGTTTTAGCGGCGAACGTGCACTTGTGCTTCCCCAATCGGTTGTGCAGGAGATGGAGAAAGATGCTCTTTCATCGATCCTGCATATTACAGACATAGGTTATTATCCGAAAGCCCTGCATCATTTCCGGGAACGTACGGAACCGGTCAGCCAGTTCGTTTTCATTTATTGTATAGAAGGAGCCGGCTGGTTTCGCGTCGGCGAACAGGAATGTACGGTAAGAGCAAATCAATATTTCATACTGCCAGCGGGAGTTCCTCACGCTTACGGTTCGGACGAGAATAATCCCTGGACAATTTACTGGATACATTTCAAAGGGAAACTAGCCTCTTACTTTGCCGGGCAGGCCAGTCGTCCGATAGAGATCAAACCGAGCGTACAGTCCCGTATCAGTAACCGGAACGATCTTTTCGAAGAGATATTCCGCACACTGGAAATGGGATACAGCCATGAGAACCTGTTGTATGCCTGCTCCGCCTTCCATTATTACCTGGGGTCTTTACGCTACCTGCAACAATACCGCGAAGCGGCCCGCAACGAATCGGATGCAAATGATATCGTAACAGCGGCCATCCATTATATGAAAGAAAACCTGGAAAAGAAACTGACATTGGCCGACCTGGCAACTCATATCGGTTACTCACCATCCCATTTCTCTGTTCTGTTCAGTAAACGTACCGGATATGCCCCACTGACTTACTTCAACCAACTGAAAATACAGCAGGCTTGCCAGCTCCTGGACTTCACGGATATGAAAGTAAACCAAATCTGCTATAAGATAGGGATAGAAGACACCTATTATTTCTCCCGATTGTTTAGTAAGGTAATGGGGATGTCACCGCGGGAATATAAGAAACAGAAGAAAGGGTAAACAGGCTTTTTCATGTTTAATATGAAAAAACCAAAATGCCTTCCTTTCAGAGGAAAACATTCTGGTTTTACAATAGTTTATTTATCTGGCCGTCTGATTCTCTTTCTCTTTATCAGTTTGTTGGACGGCTTTTGTTCTATAATACATATAGTCGTTTGTATTCAAAACAGGAAAACCATTACTTTCAAGATAATCACCCACTTCTTTCAAAGTCACTACATTCTCTTCTAAAATTGTACCATCCGGACGCGGTCCTATATTCAATAGTAAGTTTGCATTTATCTGAGCACAATAATTAAGCAAGTCTATGACTTCCTCTTTTGACTTTTGCCTTTGGCGCGGAGAACTATGATAGGCCCAACCCAACGTTTGAATAGGAATATTCAATTCTGCCGGCTTTTCCTTATTACTTTCCCAGGAATGGTCTGCAGCATCCTGTACCTTTTGAGGAAGACCTGCACTTTTAAATACTGAAGCCAGAGAACCCATTTCCCTTTCACCTGTAATGAAATCCTCATTGCCATTAGCTCCGGTTTTAAAAACAACCAGTGCATGAGGCTGAATAGCATGGATCATATCATAAATTTCCTGAATATTAAAAAGTTCAGAGTACTGATATACACCACCGACCGTATCAAACCAAAGCCCTGCAATCGGACCATATTGCGTACATAATTCCATTATCTGTGTTTTTGCAAAATTCAGATAATGTTTAAAGTCCTCGACCTCTTTAAATTTATAGGCATCAGGGATCTTCTTATAATGAGGACGGGCCGGATTATACATAGAGCTCGGTAAAAAATAAGGATGATGCCAATCTATGCCTATCGAATAATAAATAAATAGACCTAATCCGGCTTTTTGGCAGGCAACTGCTAACTCCTTTACGAAATCACGTTGAGCCGGATAGTCCATACTATTATAATCGGTGGCCTTCGTATCCCATAAAGTATAACCGTCATGATGTTTTGCTACAAATGTTATATATTTCATTTTAGCACTAACAGCCAAATCGACATAATCCTGGGCATTAAATCTATCTCCTTTGAACTTCCTGGCAGTCTGTTCATATTCATCATAAGGAATTGTCTCGTTATACATAACCCATTCCCCTTTTCCATACAAAGAAGCTGGTCCCCAATGGATAAACAGACCAAAACGGGCATCTTTAAACCATGCCAAAGCAGCTTCTTTGGGTGATCTCTCATATTCAGCCTCATACCCTTTCAGATAATAAGGAATACTCCTCCACGTCTGTTCCTGCCCAAACAGGTCCAATCCAAGAAGTAAACAAACTATTAATATACTATATCTTTTCATAAGCAAATCCATTTTTACCAGTTTATTTATACGTCAACCATGCCGTAGCTTTTGTATCTGCATCAGTAGAAAAACGGATCCAGCGGGCCTGAAATTCTTTAGGGAATTCATACGTCCACTTTTCTCCTGCTTTCACCTTCTGCACAAGATACTCCATCCAATCTCCGTTTCCTGTAGGATCTACCTCAATTGTAAAAGAAATATCACTTGCCGACTGATGTGATAATGTCAATTCTTTTTTATCATAAAAACCTATCAGATAAGGGTCAGACGGAGTATTCGCCTTTACTTCCGTATCTTTCCACGGACCTCCTTTACCAACCGGTTTACCCAATTGCCACAGATCATCAATAACTCCTACCCATACAGCAGCTTTACCATCATTGGAAACAATAATATGTTCATTTTCTTTTCCCTCTTCCGGTTTTACACCTGTGAGAACAAGCATTCCACGATAAGAGGCATAATCATTAATACGATAATTATGAGTTGAGACCGGGCGAATTTTAGCATAACCATCTGCATTTTCTGCAGGAAGTTCATAAAATGTTCCCATACAAGAGAATAAATCACGTTCTGTTGCGACTTCACGACAAATACGAAGTTTTCCCTGATCGGTCAATGATGTATATTCTTCATTTCCTAAAGGTAAGCGCCACCTTCGTCCTAAATCATCCACAACCAACACCGAACTACTTTCTATGGAAACAACTTGTTGCGGAATAGCAAATTTAGACCGAATAAAATCAGCTGTTGCAGTATCATCTTTGCGAACCAGTTCCAACTTATCACCCATTTCATAATAACCAGTTTCTGTAACCTCTCCATCTACAACAGTACTGGCCAATAGTCCTAAAGCCCGACGATTGTCTCCAAGTCCATATAATAAGCCTCCTGTTAAGTCTGTTTCTGCTACAAAAGCTAAACCTTTATACATGGCCGAAGGCTGTGATGAACGCACATCCGATGTCGTATAAGAGAAACTTGCCGTTGCCAATGTGTTTTTATCTGCTTTCACACGGATCCATTCTCCTTTATCACCTGCAGAAAACATTACACAAGCGGCTTTACCCGGTTCCACTGTGACAGACTTCAGTTGCTTCCAATCGTTAGTACCGGTTTCATCCACTTCATAGGTAAACGTTACAGGTTGAACCCCTTCATTCTTAACCCAACCTATACGGTCAGCCCAACCGGCAAACAAAAATGGTTCGGAGGCTTCATTCGCTTTTACACTTTCTTTCGCCCAAACTGCACCTTCAGCTGTAGCCGGTCCCAATTCATCCGGTTTAGTGAAAGAGGTAAACCACAGATTGGAATTGGACTGTCCTGGTCCTTCTATATCTCCTTTCGCCTTTCGTTTATTCAGGAACTCTTTTTGAGCAGAATCATCACAACCAAAAACCAGCTGATCATTCCAACGGGTAAAATCACCTATCACTTTCAGATAAGCAGAACGAGGTCGGATACCGACATTGTTTTTTGCCGTGAACTGTCCGGGGAAACGCCAAAACATCCCATGCATCGTCATCAGATAATCCGGGGCAGCCCCTGTCCCTACATTCCGGATACGCGGCCATTCCGTATTCCAACCATGTGCACCGTCATAGCTATGGCTCGCTTTCGGAAGACGATAAAACGACCAACCATCCTTCGCATCACGAACTCCTAATATCACTGACTTATGATCCCATCCGGTTGCCCATAACGGATCCGTTTCCGGATTGGTATTACCATAAATTCCTCCAGGTCCCGTCACTTCCACAAACTGATTCCGACGAACCACTTTCCAGTCTTTTCCATCCCATTCTGCCAAAACACCGGCTTCCACATCGAACTTCTTCAATGCTTCCTGAGTCCCTTCACCATTGTTGGTAAATAACATAACTCCCTGACCGGAATAAAGTCCTTTCCCATGTACGCCGGGCAATAAGGCGTTAATTGGACCTGCATCCGTATCACTCTTTTTCTGTTTCTTGTTATTTCCGTCCTGATACAGTTCTTTTACCTCCAACGTATTGACGTCTACTTCATAAAAACCTTCTTCCATCGTCCCGTAATAGATTTTACCTGCCGGGTCCGTTAGATGACGAGCATTCCCGGTATGACGTCCCGGCATCGTCTGGTAAGGTATCACGCGGACTTTTCCGGTTTTATCAATGGCATACGGACCGATAAATAATTGATCGCTTTCTTTATGTATCATACGATTCGCCGGGGTTCCTCCTATACTCTCGTCACGTACGATCTGCCGAAAATCCGGTGTTACTTCATACAATTTGTCAGATGACCCGTTCGGCAAATGCGGTCCATAGGTTATGACCCACAGCCGGTCTACCCAGGGAACAACCGCCCCGGTTCCACACTCTCCTTCATTGTTATAATATGCCAAATGGGGATAAATACCGGAAACGGAATCCGGGATTCTCTTAGTTTCTTTCTGCACTGAACAACTCATCACCGATAGTACAGCCATCAGACCTATCGTACTGTTTAATTTCATCTTCATCTTCTTTTTTGATTATTTCTGAAAATAATGTTTATACAGAGGCTCTCCGGTCAGGTTTTCATTTAAAAATCAGAGAAGAGCCTCTGGTATTTAATAGTGCTAACCTAATCTTATCAATATCCCGGATTCTGTTTCAGGTTTTCATTGATCAGAACCTCTTTCGTCGGGATCGGCCAGAGATACTGGCGGTCGTTCCACATACGCTGAGACATCGAGGCTATCAATCCGGCTTTCTCCATAGCAGAAAAATCAGGGATTCCATCTTCGTCAACCTGTGGAATGCCGGGCCAGAACCACAAACCTTTATTCACCACTTTCTCCTGTAACAGATTAACAGGATACAACATACCATAATTCGGTCGTGTCAAGGCCTTGCCTGCAATCTTCCATCTGACCAGGTCCATATAACGCAATCCTTCTTTTGCAAACTCTACACGCCGTTCCGTGCGCAGGATCGTCCGTAGTTGCTGCTGGTTAGTCGTAGTTACTGCCGGATAGGCACTTACATTGGTATAGTCGACACCATACGCTCTTGCACGTACTTGGTTGATCGCATCCAGAACCGACTGATCGATCTGATTCAATTCGATCTTTGCCTCCGCATACATTAACAGAACGTCCGCATAACGGATTATGATCTTATCCGGGGCCACATCCTTCCCGTTTTCCAGCCATGTTTCATCAATCCCTTTTTTCCATAATAATCCGTTAAAAGATGCGAACTGGGCATTCACACGGGCATCATTGTTCTTTTGCATTTTGCCAGTATTATAGTTCATTACTTCTACGGCATCCGGATGAGGGTTATATTCAAACCCCAGATGCGGAGTTCCAAATTCAACAATAGTAGCCGTACAACGGGGATCACGGTTCTTGAACGGATCATGCGGATCGAATAAAGGAGATTCATCAATAGGTAACCCATCCGTACACTCATAGGCAGCAAGCAAATCCCATGAAGGAGCAAAAGCTCCCCAACCTCCGGTATTTCTTGATACTTCATTCATCACCGTCCAGTTGCCTAATGTTACTTTATATTCGATAGAACGGGGTAGTAAGAATATGGATTCCTCTGCATTCTTTGTAGAGGACAGGAAAAGGCCCGCATAATCCGGATACAATTTGTAAATATTTAAATCCATACATTTCTTAGCGGCCTCTGCTACGATTTCCCAATCTCCCATATACAAAGCAAAGCGAGCTTTCAATGCTAATGCAGCTCCTTTTGTAGCGCGTTGGGAAGAGACTCCTGAATATTTTTCAGGTAACCCCTCGATTGCCTTATCATAATCGGCATAGATCTTTGGTATAATTTCAGATTTCGGAGTACGTCCGAGTTTAAATGCTTCCTCTATGTCGACCACTTCCGTCACATAAACAACATCTCCGAAATAAGTGACCAGCCTCGCATAACAAGAAGCCCGCTGGAACAAGGCTTCGGATTCATATTGTTTCAATTTCACCTCCGATATTCCCATGCTTGCTGCCTTATCCATATTAGCCAAGATCGTATTTGCACGGGCTATGGATTTATATTGGTTAGCCCATAATGTAGTAACATCACCACTTTGACCGTTAAAAGTTCCTTTTATGATTTCCGAAGGAGTTTCCCGGTAGATAAAATTATCAGTTTTATCTTCATTGTCCAACGGCCAAAAAGAATCTCTATAAAAATCTTTGACAGACATTTCTATTTCCGTTTCACTGGAGTACCAGTTCTCGCTAGATGCCTGTGACAGTGGATTCAAATCCAATTCATAACATGAATTCAATCCTAAACAGCATCCCAATAATATAACTAATGTACGTTTCATCTTTTCGCTCTTTTAAAATTTAACAGATAAACCAAACAACAAAGATGTTGTGATCGGATAAGAAGAACTTCCCATTTCCGGGTCCCAACCGCTCGGATATTTACTGATGCAAAACAGATCATTGGCGGCAATATAAACACGAACCTGCTTAATTGTCACTTTTTCAGTCCATGCAGTTGGTAATGTATACCCGAACGTAAGATTCTTCAAACGAAAATAACGGCCTTTAAACATCCAGTAGTCCGACATTGCATAATTGTTACTTGCATTAGCATACGTCAAACGGGGATAAAAAGCAGCTGCATTCTGGGTTTCCGTATTCTTTTCACTCCAATAATTGCCATCTATAATGGCAGGAGTATTTCCCCAGTTAGCCTGCAACGGCTGTACCATTGCAGAAGACAAACGTGCATTGCGTCGTCCAACCCCTTGAAATGCCAATGAAAAATCAAAACCCTTATAACCTAAGTTCAATGAACCACCATATTGGAATCTCGGAAGAGAACCGCCCAACAATACACGGTCATATTCCGGTGAAATCTTACCATCCGGAACACCGTCCGGTCCGGAAATATCTTTATATTTCACATCGCCAAGTTGTACGTTATTATTTAATTTAGGACCATTCAGATCTTCTTCTGTCAATATCAGGCCGTCACTCAAATAACCATACCATTCATTAAATTCACTGTCTTCCATCTTCACTTGGTCTCCTAAAAATTCCGTACCTCCTAAGTCTCCCATTTTAGAAACAAAATCAGAGAAATTGGCAGAAATGCCATACGTCAAATCGCCGATCTGATCATTCCAAGCAAGTTCAATGTCATATCCATTGGTATACATTTTACCCGTATTCCGCTGAGGATTGTCAAATCCGACATAATCCGGAATCTCCAAAGCCAACAACATGTCCTTGGTCTGCTTCTTATAATAATCGGCAGTAAAACGCAAACGATTATTAAAGAACGTAGCGTCCAAACCGACATCGACAGAGCTTGTCGTCTCCCAAGATATATTTTCAACCGCGTATGCCCACTGTGCAGCAGATAATTCGGGTACTATCGTTCCATTCTGATAAAACAAGACATCACTAAAATTAATAAATGCCTGATATGGATAATACAACGCATTACCATCATTATCCGTAATTCTCTCATTACCCAAAGTACCATAAGAAGCTCTTAATTTCAGGAAAGACAGCCAGTCTATATCCGCATTTTTCATAAAAGCTTCTTCGCTCATTACCCAACCGGCAGAAAAAGAAGGAAAAACACCCCAACGATAGTCTGAATGAAAACGGGAAGATCCGTCATAACGCACATTCGCCTGCAACAGATATCGATTATCATAATTATAAACAACACGACCGAACCAGGATTGATAAGCTAACTGTACGGCACTTCCACTATTATCCCTAAGATCCAAAGGGCCGATATCCAAATAAGGGAAATTGTTAAGTTCATACTGATCACGTGAAGCCCCTAAGTTTTCACCAAAATAACGATACGTTTCATAACCAGCCATCACATTTAAATCGTGTTTGCCGAATGTTTTCATATAATTTGCAATTCCCTGGATCGTTACATCATAACTATCATTTCTTTTTTCAGACAACTTGGTCGTATTATAACCTTCCATGTAGCCGCCGATTGTATTCGGATCATCTTCCAAAGAATAAGAGACAGTTTTGCGAAAATCCTTATTCTTAGTAAATGTATAGTTAGGAGCGATCACTCCGGAAATTTTTAATCCTTCAAGAGGTGTGATATTTATGGCTGCACGTCCACCCACTTTGTTATACCATTCGTCTTTAGAACCTCCCGAGTTTACCATAGCATAAGGATTACAACCATTTTTACCGCTGGCATACTCTCCGTTTGCCCAAACAGCCGGGTAAATCATCGGGGCCAAACGCATATCTGAAAATGGAGAATAATAGGGCTGATGATTTTTTGTCCGCTTGAAATTGAAGTCTAAAGTTGCCCCTAAATACTTATTCACCGTAAAATCATTATTTGCACGGATCATAAACCGTTCATAGTAACGGTCTGCATACAATCCATCTACTTTATCATATACAAATGAGGCATTCGACTTAACGGCTTTTGAACCTCCTGCCAAACTAATCGTATGTGTCTGTCGAGGAGCTGATCCGTCTAAAATCATACCAACCCAATCCGTCATCGGATATTTGTCAGGATCTGTCTGATTATATTTCTCCCAATTATTGACATCATCTTCAGAATAGGCCTGATTCCATCCTCCTGATTTATTATCATTGTAGCGCAGTTCGTTAGTCGTTTCCAAGAAACGCTTAACACCTACATATTTGGGTTGCTTTGTCGGAATTTCCAAACCATACTCAAAATTATAATCAATTGAAAGACTTTTTTCTTGAGCTCGCTTCGTTGTAATCAAAATAACACCAGCAGCAGCGCGAGAGCCATAAATAGAAGCTGATGCAGCATCCTTCAACACAGACATACTTTCGACATCATTCGGGTTCACATCGTTAATACTTCCCGGGACACCATCTATAATAACCAATGGGCTGGTGTCGCCAATCGTTGTGACACCACGTACTTTAATACTTCCTGCAGCCGCACCCGGAGCACTATTATCACGTGTCACCGTTACTCCGGCAACAGCACCTTGTAATGCAGTCGACAATTGGGTTGTCTTACGAGAAGCCAAGGCATCCCCTTTAACAGCTGCTACTGCTCCTGTCAGATCCTTCTTTTTCATGGTTCCATAACCTACTACTACAACCTCATCCAGTATTTCGGTATCTTCCCGTAATGTTACAGTCAAATTTGTTTTACCGGAAACAGGCAGTTCCGCAGTCGCATAACCAATAAAGGAGAATATCAATGTTGAATTCGGAGCAACCGATAAAGTGAAATGCCCGTCGATATCAGTTATACTACCGTTAGTAGTTCCCTTTTCTACCACATTGGCTCCAATAACAGGGTCACCATTCTGATCCAAAACTTTACCTGTTACCTTTTTAGACACCTGCTGGTTATTATCAGTAAGCGCCTCCCTTTTAATAAGAGTTATATTCTTACCCACCATTTTATAGGTCACACCTGTACCCTCAAATATCTTGTTTAACACTTCAGAGACGGATTCGTTATTAGCAGTCAGAGAAACTTTTCTGCTTACGTTTACGTCATTCTTGTCATACACAAACAAATAATCGGTCTGTTTTTCTATTTCACTAATCACTTTCTGAATAGAAAAATCGTTAGCTTGTATTGAGACTTTTGTATTCTGTGAGTTGGCTTCTACTGCAAAAAGTGTATAAATGCAAGTAAACAAAGCTACAATAGTGATCTTCATAATACGAAATGTATGTTTAATTTCACGTATAGATTGTCTGTACAAAATATAATTCATAATTTTGTAGTTAATAAGTTGTTAGTACTTCGATAAATATCCCAGTTCGGGGTTCTAACCCATAACCGGTAAGCGTTGGCGCGCTTGCCGGTTTTTCATATACTTTTTACGTTTGTGTCATAGGCGATCAGATTTTAAAGGTTACACAATAAAGTCAATTAATAGTAATCAGATTCTTCTCCTCATCTTTCTTATAAGTGAAATGATTTGTCAATTGCAGAACTCTCAGGATATGATCCAAACCATCCCTCGTCCGGAACTTACCCGTACAATGCCGTTTGTTCTCCAGTACGGATTTATTTTTTACATCGATGTTTACATCAAAATATAATTTCAGTTTATCCAGTACTTCGGTAAGCGGCTCATCAAAATAGAGAATACCTTCGCGCCAGAGGTAATAATCCTTACTTTCTATGGGAACAACCGATAGCCCGTTATTCCCAAGCACGGCACGATTGTTGGGAGCAAGAGACAGGACACGGGCTGTTATACGATCCGATATTTCGACTTTTCCTGTTAACAGGGCTGTCTCAAATTCCTTCGATTGCTTATAGGCATTTACATTAAAGGAGGTACCCAATGCCTTAATATCATATATAGATGTCGAAACAATAAATGGTTTTTCCTTATTGGCCTTTACTTCAAAAAAACCTTCACCTTCCAGGGTTACCTGCCGTTTTCCCTCAACGAAGCGAGTAGGAAAATTCAGTGTACTTCCGGCATTCAGCCAGACTTTAGAGCCATCGGCCAGTATCAACTGTGCATTCTGTCCGGCCGGCACATGTACGGTCTGCATGGCAATATCTTCTTCCGTGCCCGGATTGAACCAGTAATTCAACGTAAATCCCAAAACAAAAACAGCAGCAATCTTCACCGCCTCCCGCATAATACTCCGCCACCTGAACTTTCCTTTCAGCGACAGTGTGACAGTTTCCGGTTCTTCGTGCCAGAAACCAATTTCATACAAACGGCACAGCTGCTGATAATGTTTCATATTTGCCGCATCAGCATCCAGCCATTCCGTGATCAGGCGGGACTGTCCTTCCGTTGTACGACCTTCAAAATATAATTGTAATAGTTTATCGTCCATATTCTTTTGCTTTACATATATAAGACGACAGCTGGAGAAAGTTCACTAGTACCGGACGAAAAAAAAATTTCATTCGAATGAAACTATTTTTTCGTCCGAATGAAACCCAATTCAATTAAGCAGGAAATAAATCAAAGGCAGATAATCTTTTAAAGAAATGCGTAACGCTTTCAATGCTTTTGCTATATGATAATCGACTCCTTTTACCGTGATACCCAGTGCTTCGGCAATTTCCTTGCCGGATTTCTGCTCGAAACGACTCATCATAAAAACCTTGCGGGTCTGCGAAGGCAGTTCTTCTAAAGTCCTGGTTAAGATCTGTTGGATCTCTTCTGAGAAAATATCATTCGGGTTACAGGCTTCAAGCGTCGAAATACGGATAGATAATTCCCGTTGTTGCCATGCCGCCATGGCTTCAAAGGCTTCTTCTATACTGATCTGCTTTTTCAAATAGTCAAGTGATTTATGTTTGAGTATGGTCAATAACAGAGCAAGAGGCTTCTCAACAGGCTCCTTTTTCATCGTTTCCCACAGCTTGATAAGAGATTCCGTTGCTATATCTTCAGCCACCTGGTCATTACGAACATACAACCGGGCAAAGCGGTATGTCTTATCATAATGCTTCACATATATATTGTTAAATCGTTCGATCTCTGACATTGTTATAATAGTATAGACAATACAAACTTACATAAATATCCCAAACTGCAATACAAACGTAATCAAATATAATAGACAGATAGCATGAATTATCCTCCAGCAAGATTAAATTACCTCGCAGACTGTATAGGTTTACTGGAATATATTGTACATTTGTATTGATTCCCTATTCATATCACAGCTGTGATACAAAAGAAACTCAACTGTGATACAAACGGAATCCAACTGTGATATGAAAGAAACACAGCTGTGATATGCAATAAAACTGTTAAATAACCTTTTATCAGAAATTATTATGGGAGCTAAATACGCTTTATATGAGAATCCTAATCCCAGAAAAGATGGGAAGAAACAGCCTCTACATGCTCGAATCGTGCCTAAAGGGACAATCCGTACACCGGAAATTGCAGAAGAGATAGCCGATAGCTGTGGTTATTCCACGGCTACGACCAAAGGAATGCTGGATGCTCTAGCAAAAGTGATTTCCAAGAACCTACGCAGAGGATATACTGTGGAACTGGATGATCTCGGCTCATTCTCTATCTCGCTGAAATGCCGTCCGGTAATGGACAAGAAGGAATTACGTTCCTGGTCAGTACATTTCAATAATGTCCATTTTAAAGGAAGCAAAAAGTTGAAAGAACAGTTGAAACCCCTAGACCTGGAACGTGATTCTCAAGCCGGAGCTACTCGTTATTCTCCGGAACAACGTAAAGGCCGGATGCTGAACTCTATGGAAGGGAAAGAATACTTTACGGCTGCACAATATATGCGTTTGAACGGATGTAACCGTTCCACTACCATACGCGATCTGAACGAGTTGATCGAAGATGAGAAAATAAAAAAACTCGGTCATGGAAAAACTGTATTATATGTATCTGTAAAGGGAAAGGAGAAGGTATGACACAACTCTCAGGAATAGAGAATGCTACATTCTCAAAAATCTATCTGATCTATTTTCCTAAGCTTGTACGTTTTGCACGGGAATATGTAATATCTATTGAAGATGCGGAAAACATCGTACAGGATATTTTCATGTATCTTTGGGAACACCGGGATATGCTGGATTCCCTGACCAATCCGAATGCCTTTCTGTTTACTCTGACAAAAAACAGATGTATTGATTTCTATCGTCACAAAACATTCATAGACAGCAAGAATGAATCGCTGGATAACCTTCCGGAAAGAGAACTAAAATTAAAAATGGAGGCATTGATGCAATTCGATGAAAACATTTTTACGGAGAAGGAAATAGAAGACTTACTGGCTAAAGCAATCGAACACCTGCCGGAGAAATGCCGGCAGGTGTTCATTCTGAGCAGAATGAATGGTTTAAAATATGAAGAGATAGCCACACAAATGGATATTTCCGTCCATACTGTGCAAAACCACATTGTAACCGCTATACGTAAACTGAAAGTTGAGCTAAAGGACTATCTCCCTCTCTTTGTTTTCATCATCTAAAATCTTTTTCAAAAAAAATTTACTTTTTTCTGTTTCCGACTAGTAGATGGCCGGAACTTATCCGTCATATAAACAGAACAAGCACTAATAACATGAATGAACAACTAGATAAATATTTCCTCGGAGAACTTTCAAACATAGAAAAGAGAGCACTCTTCGATCAGATAGAATCTGATCCGGCTAATAAAGCAGAATTTATCCGGATGCAGAACACAGTTACGATATCCAAACTCGGAGAGCAAAGTGGAGATAATGAATGGGCCACACAAAAAATGGAAGAACTGGGAAGCCGGATCAACCACAAAAAGACCCGTAACCTTTATCTCAATCTGGCTAAATATGCGGCTGTGGCAGCTATTCTTCTCGTCAATATCTGGTTACTCACCGATAAATTCATACCCAAAGAAAAAACCGTACTCTATACAAAAATAGAAGTTCCCAAAGGTCAACGTATCTATATGACACTTCTGGACGGGACGAAAGCATGGTTAAGTCCCCGGTCGGTTATTAAAATCCCGAATGAGTTTAGCAATAAAGAACGTTCGGTTGAACTGGATGGAGAAGGTTTCTTTTCAGTAACAAAAGATACGGAACGTCCTTTTATCGTTAAAACTAAACAATATGATATAAAAGTACTCGGTACCAAATTCAATATATTCGCTTATTCAGAAAGCAACCGGTTTGAAACAAATCTGGTAGAAGGTAGTGTACAGGTTATCAACAATAACAGACCACAGGAAAATGTTATTCTGAAACCAAATGAAATGGTCTCCCTTTTTAATGGTAACCTAATAAAATCCACCGCTTCATTCAACAATGAAGAGTATTTGGAAAGTGGAATATTCTATTTTAGTAATAAGAAATTTTCTGAAATACTGGATTATCTGACCTTATGGTATAAGGTAAAATTTGATATCAAAAATACAGCCCAGATTGATCAGTATGTATCTGGAAAATTCCGCCAAAGTGATGATATTGAAAGGATATTGAAAGCACTTCAGGGCGTTCACCATTTCCGGTACAAAATAGTCAACAATGAAGAAATCGAAATATTTTAATAAAACAAATATTCACCTAAAATTATAATGCCTATGAAATAGAACCAGATCATTCCACAGGACATGGTATAAAAAAAGGGGCAAGTGTTACCAGCACCTACCCCCTAAGTCAATACCTTCCTTTTTTCATGTATTCCACAAACATTTAAAAACAGTATTAACTTTTAAAGCTATGAGCAAAGTTATGAAAAAAAACTTATTGCTATTGTTCAATCGTGTCAATTATATTGAATTAAAGCATACAATTCGTATTATGAAAATAACGACAGTTCTCACATTAATTGCAATTTTCCAGCTAAGTGCCACTTCTTTGCATTCCCAAAATGCCAAAGTGAGCATCAGCAAGAATAATCTGCCACTCAGGGAATTTATCCATGAGATAGAGAAACAGACCGATTATCTTTTTATGTATAGCGAAAAAGAGATCGATCTGCAAGAACAGGTACAAGTCAAAGCAAAAAACAAACCTGTTTCAGAAGTACTGGAAGAGGTATTTGCCGACAGCCAAATCAAATATAACTTCAATGAAGGATATATTTCCCTACGAAAAGCAGAAAAAGGATCAATCAATCAGGAAAAACGAAAAATATCCGGTATTGTTAAAGAAACAACCGGTACTCCTATTATCGGAGCTAATGTCGTAGTGAAAGGGACTACTATTGGTAGTGTCACAGATATAGACGGTCGTTTCACACTGGATGTTCCGGCAAACGCAACCCTTACTATTTCTTATATAGGCTATCTGGCACAGGAAATCGCGGTCGGAAACAAATCGGATTTCTCTATCCTGCTAAAAGAAGATAGCGAAACATTGGATGAAATTATCATTATCGGTTATGGTACCACTTCTGCTAAAAAAATGGTTTCTGCCGTCACATCCGTAAAAGGAGAAACATTACAGGACTTACCTTTTCCGAACGTCGCATCCACCCTGCAGGGACGGGCTTCCGGCGTAATCATCCAGAACCAAGGCGGAGAACCGGGTAGTGAACCTAAAATATCCATTCGTGGCGGTGGTGACCCGTTATATGTTATCGATGGTATCATTACCACAGACTGGGAGTTCAAAACATTGAACTCTGAAGACATTGAAAGCATCTCCATCTTAAAAGATGCTGCCTCACTGGCTGTTTACGGTTCACGCGCAGCAGACGGTATTGTTTTGGTTAAAACAAAAGAAGGTCGAAAAGGCAAACGGTCAATAGTCTACTCTTTCAATGCACAGTACAGCCAGCCAACTGTTTTACCAAAGAAACTGGATGCTTACACATATGCAGATGTTCAGAACCAGGCAGCAATAGCAGACGGATACGGAGAATACCATCAATTCAGCAAGGAAGAAATGGATGCCATCCGAAACCAGTCCGATCCTTACCTGTATCCGAATACAGACTGGTATTCGTTAGGATTGAAAAACTTCGCTCCGGAATACAGACATTCTCTATCTATGACTGGCAATCAGAAAGATGTCAACTATTATCTTTCATTAGGTCTTTTCGACCAAGGTAGTTTGTACACTTCCGATGCTTTGAATTATTCAAGATACAATCTCCGAAGCAATGTGAATACGACTTTTGAAGAAATTGGTCTGAAAGTATCTTTCAACATCAATGCTGCCATGGAAAAGAAAAAATACCCTTCATTTTCTGCTGATAAAATCTGGGATCATCTGAATGCCAAATCACCTTTAGATCTTGCCTTCAATGAAGACGGCACTTTAAGTACAGTATCTGATAACCCGTTGATGGAAATGGATGAACGCTCCGGATATGATAAGAACGACGGAATGTACTTAAACACACAATTTGCAGCCGACTGGGCATTGCCTTGGGTGGAAGGTTTGTCACTTGGTTCTATGCTTTATTACCGCGTCAATTCCAGTCATATAAAAAAGCTTTCAGCCCGTGCTCCCCAATATGGTAAAGATGGTACATTGTTGGAAGTAACAAAACCATCACTAAGAGAAGAATCCTATACCGGTGAATCTTACCAATTTGAATTAAATGCAGCTTTCCAGCGTACATTTGCCAGTGTGCATTCAATTGATGCCAAGGCGGTATTTACCCTGGCTGAAAATACCGGACATAATTTCTGGGCTTCCCGCAGAGACTATCTGTCGACTACCGTCGATCAGTTGTTTGCCGGCTCCAGCACGACCATGCAAAATGCAGGAAATTCGGAAGAAGGCGGTCGAATGGGATTGGTTGGTCGCTTGAAATATGACTTCGCGAACCGTTATTATATAGAAGGTAGCTTCCGCTACGATGGTTCGGATAATTTTGCTCCGGGACATCGTTGGGGATTCTTCCCATCTGTCGCTTTGGGATGGGATATTACGGAAGAACCTTTCTTCAAAAAACTCAATCCGAAGAACGTCGATCTCATAAAGCTACGTGGTTCTTACGGACAGATGGGGACAGAGTCCGGAGTAAACCGATTCGGTTATCTGTCCACTTACAATATGGTTGAAAATGCAATCTGTATCGGTGGAGATTTATTATCCGGATTTAATGAAGGAGGACTGACATCCCCCGAATTATTAAGCTGGTACACACGTAATTCTCTAAACTACGGTATTGATGCGGCCTTTTTCAACTATCGGTTAAAAGGTTCCGTCGACTATTTCTTTTATATAACCAAGGGGGGATTGGTTAGTCCGGAAGACCGTTACACGACTCCGCTGGGGACCAAATTGCCACAGATCAAGTCGAACAATGAACATCGTCGCGAAGGCTTTGAGTTATCCATGAGATGGAATGATAATATAGGTTCGGATTTCCATTATGAGATCGGAACAAACATGACCTATTACAACAATTTGTATGTGGTAAAGCAAGAAGAAGCGTTATCTACGCTGATGAACCCGTATAAACGCAGTACACACCAAACGGATTATTACAAAGTCATACTTATCGACAACGGTTTGTATCAGTCCCCGGAACAAATATTGGGTGTACCGCGCAGGTTAGCATCTTCCGAAACAAAGTTAGGAGATATCGTTTATCAGGATCTCAACGGTGACGGAAAGATAGATGCTGAAGACCAGATACGTTACGGTATGCCTACCGCTCCTCATTTTACCTATGGCGTGGATTTTGCATTTTCTTACAAAGGATTTTCTCTATCCGGCCTGCTCTACGGAACAGGTAAACGCAACATGGAATTCGGTGTCAATACCAAAAAAGACGAATCCGTCCATGTAAAAAACGAATATCAACTGGATTATTGGAGAGAAGATAACAGGGATGCACTTTTCCCTAGAAAATCGTTATCAGCAAGCGTTAACGGAGGTAACAATCAAGTAGAATCGAGCTTCTGGGTGAAAAATGCTTCATTCCTTCGTTTGAAAAACTTGTCACTATCTTATGATTTCAAATACAAGCTGTTGAAGAATGCAGACTGGCTCAGCATGTGCCGGGTAAACCTGACGGGAAGCAACCTATTTACCATTTCCGGAGTTTCAGACTATTTCGATCCGGAAACGACTTCCACAAACGGAGGTTATCCGGTACAGCGTGTTTACTCTATCGGTGTAACAGTCGGATTTTAATAAAGGTATAACAATTGAATTTTAATAATATGAAAAATATGAATATTAAAACAATATCAGTGGCCTTACTAATAGGGTGTACGGCTTGTAGTGACATTCTAGACAAAGGCCCGTTAGACAAATTCTCGGAAAACGATGTATGGGAAAGTGCGGAATTGGCACAAGCCTTCTTGTATCCCTCACTCAATTATGCCACCGGACAGTTGGTGTGGAATGATAAATGGACGGACAATGATGTCATCCAGGATGACGGAGACGCTTCGAACGTAAATAAAGAACAGATCGACCGATATTTTGATGCCGGCTGGAACCCTGGGGCAGATAAAGATAAAGCCGGGGATATTTATACCAACATCCGCAAATGTAATCTCATGCTCCAAAAAATGGAAGAAAACACGACCTTCCTGGAACAAGATAAAAATTACCTGATTGCACAGGCTAAGATGCAGCGTGCCATGATCTACTTCAGCCGTGCTCGTTTGTTCGGAAAACTGATGATTGTAGATCGTGTACTCGATCCGGAAGAAAAGATGGAACTGCCCAGAACGGAAACAATCAAGGACACGTATGATTTCATACTGAAAGATTTGCAGGATGCAGCTGCCGAACTGCCCTCCTCCATTAAAGGCTCCGAGACAGGTATGCTTACTCAAGGTGCAGCCTATGCATTAATGGCGGAAGTAGCACTTCACGGTGCAGCCTATATCGAATCCGGCCAAGATGAGTACTACAACATTGCAAAGAAAGCCAGTGAAGACCTTTTTGCCCTCGGAGAATATAGTTTGGATACCGATTACGAAAAAATGTTCAACGAGTTCGATTATGCACTCAATTCAAAAGAGATTATTCTAGCCCAGTTCAGGCATGAAAATAACACAACGTTCGCAGATACCTGGATGCAGAATCTTGTTCCGAATGTGAACAATGATAAACTGAAAGAGTTTGCCAATCCTAAACTGAATGATAGCTTTGAAGGATGGATCGGTACATTTCCTTCCGTTGACCTGGTAAACGATTACGAAGTCAGAGACACGGACGGAACAGCCAAAGACTGGGATCAAAGTAGTTTTTACAAAAGCTGGCAACAAAATGGCGGATATGTTTCGGACGCTATTTATAAGAACCGGGACAATCGCTTCTATGCAACTGTCGTACAAGACTCAAGCCATTTTTTCAACAGCCTCGTAACGATGCGCGCAAAAGGTAACATGCATTGGGATAGTAAGGCCGGAGGTGATTGGGGAATGGCTCTAAACGGATATGTTTATCGCAAAGGCATATACACGGCAAAACCGTTATTGAATTCGGACCCGACTTACTATCATTACGTAGTTCTGCGATTGGGACGCTCTTATCTGAACTATGCTGAGGCAATGTTACGCTTGGGCAACATCTCTACGGCAATTGAATATATTAACAAAACCCGCACAGTACATGGTGGGATGCCCGAACTACCTTTGAACTTGTCTTCAGAACTTGCCTGGAAAGCCTATAAACGCGAACGCCGTATCGAGTTAGTGCATGAAGGTGACAGATATTGGAGTCTATTGCGATGGGGAAAAGCCGACAAAAAAGATAAAGTGGAAGAATTGACAAAAGCTCATCACGCTATCAGTATTTCCGAAGACGGAAAAAGCTTTGAAATTATTCCTTTACCCTATCAGAGCTCTTCCAACGAACGTATCTTTACAAAGAAAAGATATTTGTTCCCGGTTCCTGAAGGAGAAAGAGTAAATAACCCGTCTCTCGATCAAAACGAAGGATGGTAACAAATCATAAATATCTTATAAAACAACAAGAAAAATGAAAGCACTGTATAATTATTTAGTTCTACTTTTATTGATCGTCATAAACACATCTTGTCTGAAGGCCGGTTTGGATGACTTGGAAACGTACAATCAGAATGATATTACAAATATTCGTTTTGAATACAGATGGTGGGATGAGAGTGGTAAAAGACTCCGGGTGATAGAAATGGGTACGGAGAAGACAATCGACAATAATGCAAAAGAAATAGTCTGTTCGATTAAAGTACCTGATGCCACACAAACTTTTACAACCGAAATCAGAAATCAGGTTTCATTAAGCACCTTGGCAATCAATGTAGATGCATCCTCTTCTGCCCGTATCAGCCCGGTTGGTGGTGCTCCGGCAATGGGAACATTCCCCTCCGACTTTTCAACAAAAGAATTTGTATATAAAGTTACAGCCGGAAACGGGGATGATGCAAACTGGACAATCAAGATTACGAATTTCGTAAAATAAGGAAATTTCGTAAAACATACTCTTTTAACTTTTTTCTGAAAGTTGGGTTAAGAAGGATTTTTTATCCTTTTTAACCCAGCCTCTTAACTAAATTCAATATTATCGGGAATGAATAAAATACGCTTATTATCCGTTTTTTCTCTTATCGCGGGAACAATCTCCGCCCAGCATACGATAGACCTAAGTAAAGTCTCCCTTCCTTCCGTCAAATACCTGACACTAGGTAATCCAGGTCCGGCCGGAAAAGAAATCCGTATAAATAACCTGTACATGGATGAAGGAGGAATTCCAAAACTACCTGTCATGGGGGAATTTCACTACAGCCGGATGCAGCCGGACTATTGGCGAGACGCTCTATTGAAAATGAAAGCTTCCGGCATTAATATCGTTGCGACCTACTGTCTTTGGTCATTACATGAAGAGACGGAAGGCGAATTATCCTGGGAAGGTCATCTCAATCTCCGGCGTTTTGTTGAATTATGTAAAGAGTTAGGGTTGAAAGTACATCTCCGCGTCGGCCCCTATTGCAATGCAGAAATCAAGAACGGAGGACTTCCTGACTGGATTGTCGAAAACAAACACCTCAAAGTTCGCTCGAATGACCCTCTATACCTTGAATATACGCGTCGATGGTATCAAGGTTTATATGAACAGATCAATGGCTTGCTATGGAAAGATGGCGGTCCGATCATGGCTCTTCAACTAGAAAATGAATATGTAACAAGAGGAATGATCGTCTCTCATTTAATGAACTTGAAGAAAATGGCTGTCGAAATTGGTTTCGATGTACCTCTTTATACCATGACTCACTGGATGGACAGTGAATATCCTAAAGGAGAAATCGTGCCTTACGCCGGCTTCTATATTGAAGCACCGTGGACTACCACCGGAAAAGAAGAAATGCCAACTTCTAACTTTGAGTTCTTTACTTACAATCGTTTATCCGATAACATCGGCACAGATATCATCAAAATCGAAGGAGACGTAGAATCATTGAGTGGAGAGAACAACGATTCTCCTTTCTTTACCTGTGAAGTCGGTGTCGGGTCAACCACATTTTATCACCGCCGCGCAGTTGTCCCTGAAGAACTGGCGGGAGAAATGATTAATTTACGCCTGGGATGTGGGGCTAATCTAATGGGATATTACATGTATGTAGGTGGCTCCAACCCCGTAGGAGAAAAGAGAACCTTCCAATCTTCCGGACCACGGATCAGTTACGATTATCAAGCACCGATCCGTGAATTTGGAACATTAGGTACTGTTATGCAGGAAACTAAAAAATATAATTATTTCATGAATGATTTTGGAACGACATTGGCACCATCCATCGCTTATCTTCCCAAAGAAAATCAAAATCGTGATAATTTACAATGGGCTGTTCGTAACAATGGGGCTACAGGATACTTATTTTGTTCGAACTATTTATACAGAAACGGTAAGAAAGATTATAAAAATGTTCAGTTTTCCATAAAGCTGAAAGATGAAACCATCCGTATGCCGCGTAAAAAAGTGACAATAAAAGATGGAACTTATTTCCTTTGGCCGTTCAATCAAGAATTGAGCAATGTCTTATTGAAATATGCAACCGCACAACCTATTTGCTCTTTAAAAGAAGATAACAACGATACCTATTTCTTTTTTGAAGACGATTATATTCAAAGTGAATATCTAATAGCAGACAAAGAAATACTGGATGTTAAAGTAAAAAACGGCAGTTGTAAAAAAGAGAAAAACGGATATTTTATCAATCAGTTAACTCCTGGTAAAGAATGCGTAATCGAAATCACTAAAAAGGACGGTTCGACGGTACGTTTCGTGACATTGACGGAAGAGGAATCTGACCATATATGGAAAGGAACTCTAAAAGGAAAAGAATTTGTTGCTATCACTCATTCGGCATTGATCTACGACAAGGACAAGATCACGCTTATCGATGATCGGCCTGCAACAGAAATATGGATGTACCGGAATGGTTCCTTCAAACAACAAAAGTATCAGGCAGCCCCACGCAATCTGCAAGCCACTTTCCGTTCAATCACACCTATGGAAAAAAGTCAGTGGATCCGACCGACAGAAGGAGATAAAGTAAAACGCTCATTTGTTCTGAATACATTCTCTACGATAGAACAGGCCTATTTACGCTACGTCTCTCCAACTTCTGTCCGTTGTATTCTAAACGGTAAAGAGGCTAAAACGACTACGATGGACCATTATTCGTATGCTGACGTAACTTCTTTACTTCAAAAAGAAGACAATACGATAGAGTTCTCTTTACCGACAAATAAAAGTGTCATGGCCGAGATTGAAATTCTCTTGAAGAACGGCGAACGTATTATATGGAATACAGATGCAACCTGGCTATCGGCAAAAGACAATCAACCGGTAATTATCGCAAAAGAAGAAAAAAAGGTTGTCACTTACGATCCGAAAGAACACATTGCCCTCTACGAAATAAAAGCTCCGAGGGTATCTTCCGGAGAAGAAGAAACACGCATGTATATCTCCTACAAAGGGGATATAGCCAACGCATACCAGAACGGTCGGTTAATAGGAGATTCATTCTATGACGGTACAGACTGGATTCTTAGCTTAAGTCGGTTAAAAGAAGCCATTGATGTCAACCCGATGGAAATCCGCATCAACGGATTAAAATCGGCTGACGCTCCTATTTATTTTGAAAAAAATGTTGATCCTGCCGATTGTGTAAATCCTACTATTTCCGGTATTCAGGTAAAACAGGAATATCGTTTCAAAATAGAAATGGATTCTATTTAAACTCATGTAAACAGGGCAAAAGAAAAGTACGCAAACGTTTGCGTACTTTTTTTGTGAAAATTAAGTGTAAAACAATATATTCCATTATTTTTGAGCACTGCTAAACCATTGACAAAACAATATAAAATATAAACTCCTATGGAAAACTCAAGAAGAAACTTTTTTAAGAAAGGACTTGCCGGAGCATTGACATTAGGTACTGTCTCCCTTGCCAGTCCCACAACGGCTTTATCAACAAAGGCAAGCGCCTCCCGTGCAAAACGCATTGTTTTAATCTCTCTCGACGGCATTTGCGTAGACGGATATCTGAAAGCAAAAACACCCAATCTGGATGCACTGATGGCCGAGGGTTCGCTTTCACTAGAGACACGTGTGGTCATGCCTTCGGTCACATTACCCAACTGGACCAGCCATCTAACCGGGAGCGGTCCGGAACAGCACGGTGTAGTGGACAACAGCTGGGAAATAACCAAATTCACATTACCCGCTATAGAAAAAGACAATGCAGGATATTATCCTTCGGTATTCAAAATATTGAAAGATGCTATTCCTACGATGAAAACGGCATTTTACTATAACTGGATCAATCTGTTCTATCCATATAACAAACAATATTTCGACGAAGTAAGTTATCTTGAACAGGATGCTTACATACCGAATTATGAAAAAGCATTGTCCTTCCTGATGGCAAATCGGACAAATCCGACTTTAGTCTTTCTCTACTCTGTGCATACCGATCATGCCGGACATAAATATAAATGGATGTCTCCGGAATATATCCGATCGATTGAAGAAGCAGACATCGAGATCGGCAAGTTCATCAATAAAATGAAACAGGAAGGAATGTATAAAGATACTCATTTCATGTTTCTCACAGACCATGGCGGTATTAATTACGGACATGGCGGAGTCAGCACAGACGAAATGATCGTGCCGTGGGGAATCACTGGTCCCGGAATAAAAAAAGGATTCAAGATCACAGAAGCCAATAATACGGTAAATACTGCAGCAACTATCCTGCATCTGTTCAAGGTCGATCAACCTTTATCCTGGACTGGAGAGGTAATAAAATCGATATTCAAATAATCCAATAATATTACAATGACAACATTCAAAAGTTTTCTACTTCTTTTGTGCATAAGCTTCTCTCTGCAGGCACATGCACAGGAAAAAGTAACCAAGCGCGAAGTCCTGTCCCTCGATAAAGGCTGGAGCTTCCACAAAGGGGATATCCCTTATCCGGTCATCAAAGGCCATAATGCAACTTACCGGAACGCCAAAGCCGGATATGTAAGCGGAGTCGCCTCTCCAAACTATGACGACTCTTCCTGGCGTATAGTCAATCTACCTCATGACTGGGCCATCGAAGGGAATGTGAATCCGGATGCCAACCTCTCCCAGGGATACTACGACCGCGGTTTTGGCTGGTATCGCCGCAAATTCAAACTCGATCCCGAAGACAAGGGGAAACATCTTGAGATACAATTCGACGGTATTTCAACCCATGCAACCATTTGGGTAAACGGAACTGTACTGCATCGCAACTGGTGCGGATACACCTCCATGTATATCGACATCACTCCGTATGCGACTTACGGAGATGAGATCAATACGATCGCCGTACGCGTGGATGCAGAAGCACAGGAAGGCTGGTGGTATGAAGGAGCGGGAATCTACCGTCATACATGGCTGGTCAAACGTTCGCCGCTGCATATCATTACCGACGGTGTATTTGCTCATCCGGTAAAGAAGAACGACAGCCAATGGGAAATACCTGTGGAAGTTACTTTATATAACTCGGGCAAGTTACCGGCTGACGGAGAAGTCGAAGTCACCCTGTTCGCTCCCGATGGCAAACAAATGACAACACAGTCAAAAGCAGTCTCTGTCACTGCATTAAGAGAAGGCATTACCCATCTCCCGCTGACCGTATCAGACCCGAAACTTTGGTCACCCGACAGTCCTAGCCTCTATAAAGTAAAGACTACAGTGAAACAAAACGGCATTGTAACCGATGAGGTCGAAACCAAATGCGGCTTCCGTACCATCCGTTTCGATAACAATACAGGTTTTTGGCTGAATGGAGAGAACATCAAGATAAAAGGTGTTTGTAACCACCAGGATCACGCCGGAGTCGGTGTTGCCGTTCCCGATGCCTTTTGGGAATTCCGCCTCCGCAAATTGAAAGAGATGGGAGTCAATGCCTATCGTGTAGCTCATAATCCGGTTGCCAAAGAGTTTATGGCTGCTTGCGACAGCATGGGTATCATGGTTTTAGATGAAAACAGATTGTTCAACACTTCACCCGAATATGTGCGTCAACTGGAGTGGCAAGTACGCCGCGACCGTAATTGTCCAAGTGTCATCCTTTGGTCTGTTTTCAATGAAGAACCGATGCAGGGCACGGAAAACGGGGTTGAAATGGTTCGACGTATGTATGATGTCGTTAAAAAGATGGATCCGACTCGCCCTATTACGGCAGCCATGAACGGAGGATTCTTCTCCAAATACAATGTATCACAAGCTGTAGATGTCGGAGGATTCAATTACCAGATCGAAAGTTACGACCGCTTCCATGAAGAGAATCCGGAACTTCCTCTGACCAGTTCGGAAGATGGTTCGGCCTTTATGACCCGAGGAGAATATAAGACAGACTACGAAACGCACGTGATGGATTCCTATGACACTGAATGTGCCGGCTGGGGTGCTACGCATCGCAGAGCCTGGAAAGCTGTGAACGAACGTCCCTGGATGGCCGGTTGCTTCTACTGGACCGGATTCGATTATCATGGCGAGCCGACTCCGCATCGCTGGCCAACAGTCAGTTCCTTCTTCGGCATCATGGACTTATGTGGTTTCCCCAAAATGGCTTATTATCTGCATCAGGCACAATGGGTAAAGGATAAGCCAATCCTGGAACTGGTCCCACACTGGAACTGGCCTGCCGATTCCATCGGAAAACCGATCAAAGTAATGGCTTTAAGCAATGCAGACAAAGTGAAACTGTTGCTGAACGGCAAAGAAATATCCGAACAACAGGTAGATCCCTATGAAATGAATACCTGGTTCGTTCCTTACAAGCCGGGCAAACTGGAAGCGATCGGCTACAAAAACGGCAAGATCGTTTCGCGAACGAAGGTGGAAACGACTAAAGAACCTGTCCAGGTCCGCCTGACTCCGGATCGTAACAACCTGGCAGGCGACGGAAGAGATGCTATGCCTATAACCGTAGAGGTCGTCGATTCCAAAGGCCGCCACGTCCCGACAGCCAACCATATGATCGAATTCACCGTAACCGGTCCGGCAGAAATCATCGGTTTGGGAAATGGTGACCCCAATTGTCACGAACCGGAAAAAGGGAATAAACGCAGCCTGTTTAATGGCCTTGCACAAGTGATCATCCAAAGTAAAGAAGGCGCAGGAACAATTACACTGACAGCCTCCACTCCCGGATTAAAACCGGCTGCGATTACAATCAATGCCGACCAGGTCGCTCCTATTCCATCCATTGCTCCTGAATTTCCGCCTATGTTGCTGAATAAATGGGTTGCTTCTCCCCTTTCGACCGAGAAGCCTGATGCAACCCGCCAGATAGCAGACAACGACATGAACAGCTGGCAACCGGTAGCAGGTAATGAACTGATCAAACTGGAAAATGCCAACTTCGTTATATTACGTTCCACGTTCAATCCCTATGAAGCACATAAGACAGAAGGTGGAAGTATCCTCTTCAAACAGTTGACGGGGAAAGCAGAAATTTGGTTGAACGGAAAACAGATAGGCTCCAAGGCATCAGATAAGGAAGAAGACTTTACAGTCGAGTTCCCTGCAGTAAACGAAAGATGTGACCTGCGAGTATTACTGAACGGAACAACAGACAGTGCCGTAGGCCTGAAAGGTAATGTAACAGTCCGGACCAAACGGGCTGTAAAATAACCACCTTTAGTCAGCCTCCCTGCCCAACGTTAGGCAGGATAGCTCACCAACGTTGGTTAACCCTCCTAACCAACGTTAGGCAAGGGGCGTAACCAACGTTGGTTAGATGGTGCGCCTAAAAAATGTTAACAGAAAAGGCTGCGTCTAATTCCCTGTGAAGAGATGGCGCAGCCTTCTTGTTGAATACTATTACTCGTTATCTAACCAGCTGCAATTCCTTGATCAAGCGCGGGCATTTTCCCCATTTGTCGATCATGTAAAGGACATAACGGATATCTACTGCGATACAACGCTGCAAGTCCGGTTCGAATGCGATATCGCCACTCATCGCTTCCCAGTTTCCATCGAAAGCAAGACCGATCAAACGGGCGTTTTTATCGAATACAGGGCTTCCTGAGTTTCCACCGGTAATATCGTTGTTCGTTAAGAAGCAAAGCTGTAATTCGCCGTTTTCATTGGCATACTGACCGAAGTCTTTGCTGCGGATCAGATCCAGGATTTCCGGCTGAACCCAAAATTCGTCATCTTCCGGATTCTCTTTTTCAAGAATACCTTTTTCTGTAGAGTAATAATCATACCAGGCAGCATCATACGGACGGTAACCGCCGATGGAACCGTAGCTCAAACGCATAGTGAAGTTCGCATCCGAAGAAAGGGCCTTTTCCGGATACATCTCTTTCAGTCCGGCAAAATACAGACGCTCGCCTTTAGCGATTTCGAAATGGGCATCACCCATAAACTGCTGCAATTCGAATAAAGAAATCAGCGTAGACAAGCTCAGTTCGGCTGCCGGATCTTTTTTCAGTTTCGCATACAGTTTAGGATCTTTCAGCATCTTCTCGATCTTGTCGTATGATAGCAAGGAAGTCTTTTTAAAGACATCTGCTGCATATTTAGCATAATTGCCCTTATACTTTTTATCGATCTTCTGATAGATATCCGGCAGATACTGGGCAGGAACACGTTCTTTCACTACCTGCATCATGGCTGCCAGTACTTTCTGATCGAGCGTAGCATCATAATCCTTAAAGAACGGCTGGATCTTATCCTGCAGAATGCTGTCTATCTCTTCCGGAGTAGAACCATTTACATCCACTCCCTGAACCATACGTGCCAGACGCACTATTTCAGTACCGCTCACAAATGCTTCAGACAAATAAGTGGAAACATTTCTGTATTCATCTGTCGAAGTATATCCTTTTTCCAATAATTCCAGTACTTCTCCATATTTTTCTTTACGCTCCGGTGTCTGAGCAACCCAGGCTGCAAAAGCAGCTTCTTCTTCCTTCTTACGGTCTATCACGTTCAGGTTAGCCAAACCGCGGTTCATACCGATCGAGTTCTTCCAATAGTTGGAACTTCCTGCATATTTAGATGCATATTTAATGCGAACTTCATCGCTGGCCAACATAGCTTCTTTCCAAATAGCCTGCTTCACGCCACGCACCTCGATACGCGGTTTATTGCTGTCTTCGATACGCTGTTTTACGCCCCATGAACTCAGATAGCGGTCCGTACTTCCCGGAAAACCGATCGTCATCGCATAGTCTTTATCCTGATAGCCCTGCAGAGATACTTCCGCTACATATTTAGGACTGTACGGCTTGTTGTCTTTGCTGTATTCTGCCGGTTTATTATTGCCATCGGCATACACACGGAATACAGAGAAATCACCCGTATGACGCGGCCACATCCAGTTATCCGTATCGCCACCGAACTTTCCGACAGAACTGGGCGGAGCAAACACCATACGAACATCGTTGAATACATCGTAAACAACCAGGAAATACTTGTTATTATTGTAGAAAGGGATCACGTCTGCCGACTGAAATTCCGTATTGCCGATAGAGTCGCAGATTACCTGTCCGATAGAATCGGCAGCAGCCAAACGCAGATATTCTTCTTCAATATTCGCGATTTCACCGTTGATACGGTCACTGACATCCACTGTCTCACGCAGGTATCGGACACTCAAACCCGGAACGGGCAACTCTTCTTCCTTACTCTGCGAAACAAAACCATCTTTCAGATAATCATGTTCAACACTACTCAACTGCTGGATCGAGCCGAAACCACAGTGATGATTGGTAAAGACCAATCCCTCTTCCGATACGGTAATACCGGTACATCCGCCACCAAAAATCACAACAGCATTGGCCACACACGGGTCAGTTTCACTGTAGAGCTGCTTGTAGGACGGAACAAATCCAAGTTCCTTGATCCTCGCCAGGTTCTGTTTGTTTAATTCCTTCAGAACCCACATACCCTCATCGGCATATACCTGGCCTGCAGCAATCAGAAGCAGTAAAACTGCCCATACCTTCTTCATAAAATTCATTCTTTATATTTATTCGATTAGTAATTTGATATTCTTTGCATTCACACGGGCCTCCAACCACTCCCGTATTTTTTGTTGTTCTTTTTCATTGATACGTTCTTTACTTTTCAGGTAAACCAACATAACCGTATCCTGCTTCATGCTGTCGGTAGTCATAATATAGGTATTCGAACAGGAGGCTTCGAGAACGGCCGGAAATAATACTTTCATTTCCGGGATCAGTTCGGATGTGATACGTGAAGCATTTTTATAACGGTCGACCGTCTTTTTCAACGAATCGATCTGTATGGACTGTACACGTAAAACTTCTTCACTATTCTTATAAAGATCCTGCATCAACATGCTTTTCAGTTCATTTATATCTGTGGCTTCCTGTCCAAAACCTTGCTGGACAACTAATGAAACATCTTTCAGTCCATATTTGCGAAGCCGGCTCCGTGCTATTTCGATCATCGGGTCCGGCACGTTTTCACCGATCAATACGACCTTCACCTCCTGCTTCTCACTGGTATTTGTCACCGTTTTGCTTAATATCTGCGTATTCGGGAACGCCAGCTCTTCCGATACGAAATTGGTAACCCGGTCATTGAAATAACTGGAACGGATCAGGTTATAACTTAAGAAAAGACTGGGAACGATCGTGAAAAATACGATCACACCGACATAGCGCGTCACCACTTTCTCACGTTGCTTATCCAGGAACACCTTTTTAGGGTATTTCAAAAGCCGGACAACCACGAAAGTAGCCAGGCTGATAAATACCGTATTGATGAAATAGAGATAAAAAGCTCCGAAGAAATAATACAGATTACCACTTGCCAATCCGAAACCCGCCGTACAAAGCGGAGGCATCAACGCCGTTGCGATAGCCACACCCGGAATCACATTTCCCTTACTTTTGGTAGAACTGGCAACAATTCCCGCCAATCCACCGAAGAAAGCGATCAGGACATCATACACGGTCGGTTGCGTACGCGCCAACAATTCACTTTGTGCCTCACTGATTGGTGAGATCAGAAAAAACAAGGTTGAAGTGATTACACTAAAGACAGTTGCTGTCAGAAAATTACGGAAAGAGCGCTTGATCAGTTCAAAGTCATAGATACCCAATCCAAGACCGAATCCCATAATAGGTCCCATCAACGGAGAGATTAACATCGCACCGATAATCACCGCAGTAGAGTTGGTATTCAACCCCAATGAAGCGACAAATGTTGCAAAGATCAAAACCCAAAGATTAGTACCTTTAAACTCAATACCTTTCTTTATAGATTCAACTGTTTCCAGTTCATTTTCTTTCTCTTGGCGAACGTCAAAATTACGAACAAAGAAGTCGCGTATTTGCTTGTGTAACACTCCTTTTTCCATCCCACTAACTTGTATTTATAAATACTCCGACTAATAGCCTCACCTTAATCGTGCAAAGATAGAAATTGTATATCGAAATAAAAAATAAGAAGTGTGAACAAGAATAAGTTGTTCAAAATTAAAAGAATTGTTGATTTTCAATTAACTTTGCGAATGAGCAATCACATTTTACGACAAGAGTTCATTTTAATATCTATATAAATAATGAAACGCTACTTAATTCTTATATATCTGCTTAGTTACGTCCTGTCTGTCGTAGCTAATAATTCTGCGACTAAAGAAATCTTAAACGCTGGTTTAAAATCAGTAACCTCCGCCCGGGAAAAGCTGGAAATACTGACTAACCTAATGGATATCTCCCGTCAAGAGGAACAAGTCAACTATGCCAAAGAACTTTATAAAGAAGCTATTGCCGAGAACGACGATTACTATAAAGAAGCAGCTCTTACTGAAATTCTTCGTTTCTACGTCAACAACGACATCAAAGACAGTACCGATGTCTACATGGACGAGGCAAAACGCGAACTGAAAGGGAAAGCACGCGATTTTTTGGTTACTTATATGCAAACGATCATCGATGTACGTGTCGTCTTTTATACAGAAGGGGAAAGCAGAAAAAAGTTGATAGAACAATACCAGCTTAAACTGGAAACAGACAAAGATTTGTCACCACTGGAAAAAATGTCCATCAATTACCTGTTGGGAATGGCATACAGCAACCGCGAAGAACCGGGTAATGAAGAAAAATTGCATAACGATATCTGTACACGCTTTAAAGAGGTTATAACACTTTCTGAAAATATCCCGCTGCAATATTCTTATCTGTTCCGCCTGAACACGTTTAACCTCCTGACGCTCTATTCACTTGATCCGACAGACCAGGCCAAATACGCCTTTCAGTATCTTTACATGCAAAAAGAATATGCAGAAACAAAAGAGATGAAAAAGCGTCCTTATGTAACCAAACGACATCTGCTCAATGCCTATTCCTGTCTGGCTTGTACCGCTAAAACATTCGGTAAAGATATGGCAACTTCCTATTATCAGCATTTTATGGACTTGAACAGGCAATATCCTGAAGATGCCCCCTTTTCTGCAGATTACGATCGACTTTTCACATCGCTTAATTATTACCGGACAACAGATCAACTCTTGAAAGCCACACAATATTGCGATTCCGTCATGCATTATTTCCGTACAGCTGACTTCAAAATTGACCTGTCCGATCATATCATATCGACTCTGAAGGATAAAATAGATATGCTCGACAGCCTTCATCTTTATAAGGATGCTTATCAGGCTCAAAAAGAATATACCCTGTTGCTGGACTCTACACGGATCAGGAACATGAACGAGAAGCTGGAAGACCTGGAAATCAAAAAACGGGTAGATGAACTGGTCATTGAAAAGAAAGCATTGGAAATCGATCTGCAAAAGAGCAGAAATCAACTCTATATGTTCCTGTCTTTATTCATCCTGGCCGTCAGTTTTGCCATTTTTGTCGCATTTCGCTTATGGAAAATTAAAGCTTTATATATAAAACTGCAAGAATCTAACCTACAAGTAATCCTTGCCAGCGAGAAAGCCCAGGAAAGTGAGCGGATGAAAAATGCTTTCATTAAAAACATGTGTCATGAGGTCCGGACACCATTGAATGCGATCAACGGATTTGCCGACCTGATCACGGAAGAAGATATTACAGCCGAAGAAAAACAGGAATTCAGCAAAATCATTTTCGAGAATTGCAACCACATCACTTCCATGATGAACAGTGTTCTGGAAATTGCCCAACTGGACAGTAATAAGGAAGAATTATCATTATCACCGGTCAATATCCACCTGCTTTGCTCTTGTGAAATGGAACAATTGAAGAGGCTTAACGGAAAAGAGGATATTGAATACCAGATCGAAGGCGACCGGCAAAAAGATATGGCTTACACCAATGCAAACCATTTCAGCCTCATCCTGTCCCACCTGTTGAACAATGCGAATAAATTCACCGACAAGGGACACATTACCCTTGCTTACAAAGCAGAAGAGGAACAGAACCGGATGGTAGTTGAGATCACAGACACCGGTTGTGGCATTTCCCCTGACCAACGTGAATGGATATTCGAGCGGTTCACCAAAGCAGACGATTTCGTTCCGGGTTCCGGATTGGGATTATACCTCTGCCGGCAGATTGCACACCGTATGAAAGGTAAGATTTACGTAGACCCCGATTATACAACCGGCCTACGTATCATCCTGACGCTCCCCCTCAAACCGGAATAAATATTCGGGAACTATTTCTTTTTCCCAAAATAACGTCCGACATAGGGTAATTCCTGTAACGGCAAATCACGTTTCACCACGATACCGACAAACAGACAAAGCAGCAAAGTACGGTATCCTAAACGCAAAAACTCCGATTCTATCGTCGGCAACATGCCGGCGAGATAGAAAGCGACGGCTAAAACAGAATAGATAGCTGCGGATTTAAGATCGTATTGTATCGGGAATTTCTTTTGGCCGATAAGATATGAAAGAAGCATCATGATCAGATTACTGGCAAAAGAGGCCCATGCACAAGCCATATATCCGTATGTTGGAGCAAAGAATACAATAATCAGAATCGTAGCTATACACCCGATCGTTGAGAAATAAGCTCCCCACTGGGTTTGATCAATCAATTTATACCAAAACGAAAGATTGAAATAAATACCGAAAAATAATTCACCCAACATAACGATAGGTACCACACGTAATCCCGGATAATAAGCTTCTGCCACAAAATGCTTTAATATATCGATATAGAACATGACTCCCAGGAATATGATCAATGAAAAAATAATGAAATACTTCATCGCTTCCGAATAGGACTTCTTGCTGTCATCATCCTTATTCTTCGCAAAGATGAATGGCTCATAAGCATAGCGGAACGCCTGGGTAAACATCACCAGTACAACAGCTATTTTAAAGCAGGCACCATATATTCCCAGCTGTGTATTTGCCAACTCCTTATCTTCAAACAGAAAAGGAAATAATATCTTATCTGCCGTCTGGTTAAAGATACCGGCTATTCCCAAGATCAATATTGGGAAAGAGTATTTGAGCATTTGACGGAGCAAAACGAAACTGGCTTTTTCACGCAACCCCGGAACCATATCCGGAATAAGCAAAACAAAGGTTACCACCGAAGTTATCACATTAGCAATAAAGATATAACCGACCTGGTAATCGGGCATATAAAACCAATTAACCAAAGCCGGAAGATGATCGGATAACCACGGACAAACTATTAAAAAGAAAAGAACCAGGATAATATTTAAAAAAATATTGAACAGCTTTATAGAGGCAAAACGAACCGCTTTTCCCTGATATCTCAGAAAAGCAAACGGGATACAGCAAAAGGCATCTATCGCTACAATAGCCGCCATCATTCCGACAAATTCCGGATTCGAAGCATATCCCAAAGAATTACTGATAGGATGCAAGGCATTAAAAATGATCACCAGGAACAGAACGGAAGTGGAAGCTATACTAAACAAAGTGGTAGCATATACCCGCATCGGAAGCGTTATTTCCTTCTTATTCATAAAACGGAAAAATCCCGTTTCCATCCCATAAGTAAGTATAACCATCAACAACGCCGTCCAGGCATATAAATTCGTAACGATCCCAAAATCACTCTCCGTTGCCAGTACACGCGTATACATCGGCACGAGCATCCAGTTCAGGAATTTCCCTACAATACTGCTAACGCCATAAATCGCAGTCTCTCCTGCGAGCCGCTTCATTCCTCCAGCCATAACTAAACAATTGATAATTGACAATTGACAATTAAAATAAAGAACCTATCACTCCGTCACCCCGCGTCCGTCCCAAATGGGTATAAGCCAGTTCCGTTACCTCGCGGCCCCGCGGTGTGCGTTTGATAAATCCTTCTTTGATCAGGAAAGGTTCATATACTTCTTCCAGCGTTCCGGGATCTTCACCTAAAGCCGTAGCAATAGTCGTCAGGCCGACCGGACCTCCGCCAAATTTGTCTATAATTGTTGTCAGTAACTTATTATCTATCTGATCCAGACCGTATCGGTCAATATTTAACGCCTCCAACGCATAGCAGGATATAGCCTTGTCTATTTCGCCGGAACCTTTCACCTGTGCAAAGTCACGCACACGACGCAACAACGCATTGGCAATACGAGGAGTTCCACGGCTGCGGGAAGCTATTTCCTTGGCTGCACTCAGTTCGCATTTTACATTCAGGATATCCGCACTACGAAGAATGATCTTCGTCAATGTCTCCATCTCATAATATTCGAGGTGCATATTGATCCCGAAACGGGCACGCAACGGACTGGTCAGCAAACCGCTACGGGTAGTTGCCCCCACCAACGTAAAAGGCGCCAAGTCTATTTGGATGGAACGGGCGCTCGGTCCTTTATCGATCATAATGTCGATCCGGTAATCCTCCATAGCCGAATACAAATATTCTTCCACGATCGGACTCAGACGGTGAATCTCATCGATAAAAAGGACATCATCCTTTTCCAGCGAAGTCAGCACACCCGCCAGATCGCCGGGCTTATCCAACACCGGCCCGGAAGTCACTTTAAAACCTACTCCCAGTTCATTGGCGATAATATTCGATAATGTCGTTTTTCCCAGTCCGGGAGGTCCATGCAGCAATACATGATCCAATGCTTCTTTACGCATACGGGCAGCCATTACAAAGATTTTCAGGTTCTCGACTACTTTGGCCTGTCCGCTGAAATCGTGAAAAGAAAGGGGACGGAGTGCATTCTCGTACTCTCGTTCACTTTCCGGCATACGGGTATCTCTTATATCAAAATCGTCTTCCATATTTTTGCTCATTGCCTCGCAAAGATAGTAAATATATTCGCTTTACACCGGATAGCCGCCTATTAGCAAATACAAATTTCTTCCCGATGCAAAATACAATTACCATGTATACTAATCTGAAATAGATAAAATTCCCTACATTTGTCGGGAACGTTAATTGAACACCCATGAACAGTGCATTCCTTCGTTTCAGGCTCCGGCAGTCGGGAAAGTTTATCCGTGAAATTCCTGTGATCTATCTGATTGCGATAACAGGCATTTTGCTTATCCCCGGAATTGCACTGTACCAATTTACAAAGGAATTAACAGGATGCCTGATCATAGCAGCCCTCTTGCAGACACTTCTGTCTTTGTTTCAGTTAGGAAGAAAAGACTACCATTTCATCTTTCTTGCGGAAAGGAATGCCTGGAAAGTATTTTGCATAGATTACATCTTATTATCCTTACCGTTCTTTATTATTATACTAATAAATTCATTTTGGTATATATCGCTGGCAATTATAATAGGATGCCTGGGAGTCAGTTTCATAAAACAGCCTTTTCACCGGACAAAGAAAGGGATAGATTCTCCTGAATGGATACCGGCAGAAGCCTTTGAACTACGGTCAGGAATACGAAAATACGGTGGCTTGCTATTGGTTCTTTATATCAGTGCATGGGTAGGTCTGTTGCTGCCTTTCGCCTCTTTGGCATCATTTTGGTTCTTTACGGTTATATTATCCGATCTATTCCGATTTTCAGAGCCGGTACAGATACTCTGTGCACAGGAACTCCCTGCCAATAAGTTTCTGCACAGGAAACTGTTCCTGTATCTTAAATTATTCTTCTGCGCGATAATTCCCGTTTGCGTGATATATACGTTTTTATATCCGGAACACTGGTGGCTTATCCTCACCTTTCTAGCCGCAGTATCCCTTAATATATCGTTATTCATTGTAAACAAATATACCCATTATCTGCCTGGCACTAAGATAACAGGAGGACAAGTGCCCCTTACTGTTGCTGTAATAAGCATTTTCCTTCCGGTTCTTTTACCGGTTATCCTGTTTTTCCTGATCAAAAACTATCTGGCGGCACGCCGGACTCTAACAACCTATTTATATGCTTACAATCCGGAATCTGCAAGTAGAATATAAAAAAGAATCTCCTGTCCTGAAAGGGATCAACCTCTCGATGGAACCGGGTAAAATACATGGTTTGGTCGGCTTGAACGGTGCAGGAAAGACCACCTTGCTGAATACGCTTTATGCTTTCATCCGCCCGTCCGAAGGTTCGGTCCTTTACAAGGACACAGCTCTGAAAAGAAAAGATATAGCGTATCTGGAAGCCGAAAACTATTTTTACCCTTATATGACAGGACGGGAATACCTGAATCTTTTTCCGGCAGGCGAAAACGGATTTGACACAGAGAGCTGGCAACAGCTTTTCCATATTCCACTGGATGATATCACAGAAAACTATTCCACAGGGATGAGAAAGAAACTCGCCTTGCTGGCCGTCCTCAAACCGGATAAGCCGATTCTGATCCTGGACGAGCCTTTCAACGGATTGGACCTGGAAAGTGCACACATCCTCACTCTTATCCTGCAACAACTCCGGGAAGGAGGCAAAACGGTGTTGGTTACATCACATGTTTTCGAAACATTGACTTCCAGCTGCGACCAGATCCACCATATCGATCACGGCATCATCGACCATAGCTATTCCAAAGAGCAATTCGGAATGCTACAGAAGTTACTCTATTCTACTATAGAAAACCGGGCTTCCGATCAGATAAGAAAACTTATTTAAGAAGAAGAGAGAGATTTGAAATTTATTTATCTATTTTTGCCATATAATCATATAACTGTAAATAATATAGCCATGAATACAAAATTCCTCATTACAAATGACTGCACACGTAGTGAGCTTCTTAAAAAGAAAATCATACATTTCTACATTGCCAATGGTGATGCTACAATTGCTGAGCTATGTAAAGAAATGGATTTAAGTATCCCGACCGTCACCAAACTGATCGGTGAACTACAAGAAGATGGTTATATACTGGACTTCGGGAAACAAGATACCAGCGGAGGACGAAAACCGAATATCTACGGACTGAATCCGACATCCGGCTACTTTGTGGGTGTAGACATATACAAGAATAAAATAAATCTGGCAGCCGTTGATTTTAAAGGGGAAAAAGTTAGAATAGAAGAAAACATCCCTTATTTAATGGAAAATACACCGGCCGCACTTGAATCTCTATGCCGGTTAATCAATACATTCATCGATTCGCTCCCGATAGAAAGAGAAAAGATATTGGCTGTCGGAGTAAACATCTCAGGGCGTGTCAAACCAGTATCGGGATACAGTTACAGTAGATTCTATTTCGACGAAAAACCTCTTTCACAAATACTGGAAGAACGTATCAAGATAAAAATATATATTGAGAATGATAGTCGGGCCATGCTGTACGGCGAATATATGCAGGGAATCGTCAAAGGAGAAAAAAACATACTATATATAAATATGAGCTGGGGACTGGGACTTGCCATCCTTATAAACGGGGAACTTTATTATGGTAAATCCGGTTTTTCCGGTGAATTCGGACACTTCTGTTTCTTTGATAATGAAATATTATGCCATTGCGGCAAAAAAGGTTGCATTGAAACCGAAGCTTCCGGTTCTGCACTTCATCGCAAACTGCTCGAAAAATACAAAGAAGGAAGCAGCACCATCCTGGCCAAGAAAATAGACCAAAACGAGGAGATCACCATGGAGGATATGATCGAAGCCATACAAAAAGAGGATGTACTATGTATCGAAATACTGGAAGAAATGGGCGTCAACCTGGGAAGAAGTATTGCCGGACTAATGAATATCTTTAATCCGGAACTGGTTGTATTAGGCGGTACATTATCCCTGACAGGTGAATACCTCAGTCTGCCGGTCAAGAGTGCCATCCGTAAATATTCACTGAATCTGGTCAGTCAGGATACAGAGATTAAAGTATCCAAATTAGGTGAACGTGCCGGAGTGCTGGGAGCATGTTTATTGTCCCGAAGTAAGATACTCGGTATGATTCGCTATTGATCATCCTGAAGTGCATTGCCAAAACCTTACAATTCACAACTTTACATTTCCTGTTGTTTATGTTTTTACCAAACTGGCAGGTCTTTGGTATTTGGTTTGTTATGCGCTTATTAATAAATAATATCCTTAAACAAAAGCCATATTATTAAAATATTTTATTTATATTTGCCGCATATTTAAAACAACAGCAACAATAACTATTAAATACGAAGTACCATGGAAAGAATTAAAGGTCTGATCGATGCCCCTTTTACTCCGTTTTATGAAAATGGAGAAGTGAATTACGAACCCATTGAAGCTTATGCCAAGCTTCTAGTCAACAACGGATTAAAAGGTGTATTCATCAACGGATCATCCGGCGAAGGATACATGCTGAACGAAGAAGAGCGCATGAAACTGGCCGAAAGATGGGTGGAAGTTGCCCCGGAAGGATTCAAAGTGATCGTACATGTCGGAAGCACCTGTGTAAAAACAAGCCGGAACCTGGCTGCTCATGCTCAAAAGATCGGCGCATGGGGAATCGGTGCCATGGCTTCTCCTTTCCCCAAGGTAAATCGTGTGGAAGAATTGGTGAAATATTGCGAAGAGATTGCTTGCGGAGCACCGGAACTGCCTTTCTATTACTATCACATTCCGGCCTTCAACGGCGCTTTCCTTTCTATGGTAGATTTCCTGAAAGCAGTAGACGGGCGTATTCCTAATTTTGCCGGTATCAAATATACGTACGAGAGCCTGTATGAATATAATCAGTGCCGATTGTACAAAGACGGCAAGTTCGACATGCTGCACGGACAAGACGAAACGATTCTGCCTTGCCTGGCCATGGGCGGTGCACAAGGTGGTATCGGCGGAACAACCAACTACAACGGCAAGGAATTGGTCGGTATCATCGAAGCCTGGAAAGCAGGTGACCTGGAAACAGCCCGCGAAAAACAAAACTTCTCACAGGAAGTGATCAACGTGATCTGCCATTATCGCGGAAATATCGTAGGCGGCAAGCGTATCATGAAACTGATCGGTCTGAACCTCGGCAAGAACCGTACGCCGTTCCAGAACATGACCGATGCCGAAGAAGCTGCCATGAAAGCAGAGCTGGAAGCCATCAACTTCTTTGAAAGATGTAACAAATTCTAATCATTATGGATACAAAAGCAAATATAGCCCAGCCTACCGAATATCTAGGCTATTGGGGCGACGTTTACAAAAATGATTTCCTGAACGATGTCATGCCATTTTGGTTGAAATATGGCATCGACAAGGAAAACGGCGGTTATTTTACCTGCCTAAACAGGGATGGTTCATTAATGGATTCCAACAAATCCGTATGGTTCCAGGGACGTTTCGCTTTCATCCTGGCTTACGCATATAATCATATCGAAAAAAATCCCGAATGGCTGGAGGCATGTAAAAACGGCATTGACTTCATCGAAAAACACTGTTTTGATGAAGACGGACGTATGTTTTATGAAGTGACGGCAACCGGCATTCCGGTACGTAAAAGAAGATATGTGTTCTCTGAAACTTTTGCTGCCATTGCCATGGCTCAGTATTCCATTGCATCGGGAGACAAAAGCTATGCGAAGAAAGCCGTCCGGTTATTCAAACAGATTCTTTATTATAAAAATACACCGGGATTGCTGGAACCGAAATTCCGTGAAGGATTCGTTGCCAAAGGGCACTCTTTATGCATGATCCTGATCGATACGGCTGCCCGTATCCGCGAGGCGATCGATGACGAGATCCTCACCAAACAGATAGACGAATCCATCGACGAGCTACGCCGGGATTTCATGAAACCGGAGTTCAAGACCATCCTCGAAACAGTAGGACCTAATGGTGAATTCATCGATTCGATACCCGGTCGTACAATCAATCCGGGCCATTCCATCGAAACTGCCTGGTTCATTCTGGAAGAAGCCAAATACCGGAACTGGGACCCCGAACTGAAAGAGATGGGGCTGACTATCCTCGACTGGGCCTGGGAATGGGGATGGGATAAAACCTACGGCGGCATTACCTATTTCAGAGACTGCAAGAACCTGCCTCAGCAGGAATACTGGCACGATATGAAATTCTGGTGGCCTCAATGCGAAGCCATTATTGCCACATTGTATGCCTATGAAGCCACCGGCGACAGTAAATATCTGGAAATGCACCGGATGATCAACGAATATACCTATGCCCGCTTCCCGGACAGGGAGTATGGTGAATGGTACGGCTATTTCCACTACGACGGAACTCTCTCCCAGCCTGCCAAAGGCAATATGTACAAAGGCCCGTTCCACATCCCCCGGATGCTTCTGAAATGTAACTTGCTTTGCCAAGAAATTCTTTCAAAATAATATGAACAGCCTAACCAAACTTTGTTTTCACCTTATAAAATAGAACGAAATGAATAATAAAAAGATATATCCCTGGGTCGTTGTCGGTCTGTTATGGGGAGTAGCCCTACTGAACTATATGGACCGGCAGATGCTCTCCACCATGAAAGATGCAATGATGATCGACATCACCGAACTGGAATCGGCAGCCAACTTCGGTCGCCTGATGGCCGTATTCCTTTGGATTTACGGATTCATGAGCCCTGTAGCAGGTATGATTGCCGACAGGGTAAACCGCAAATGGCTGATCGTTGGTAGTTTATTCGTCTGGTCGTTTGTAACTTTGATGATGGGCTACTGTACCACATTCAACCAAATTTATTTCCTGCGCGCCTTGATGGGGGTAAGTGAAGCTTTGTATATCCCTGCCGGATTATCTTTGATTACCGACTATCACCAGGGAAAAACCCGTTCATTGGCAGTGGGTATCCACATGACCGGTCTTTACACCGGCCAGGCTCTCGGAGGCTTCGGAGCCACGGTAGCAAGCGCTTTCACCTGGGAAACGACTTTCCACTGGTTCGGTATTGTCGGAATCGCCTACAGTGTCATCCTGATCCTGTTTCTGAAAGACAAGAAAGACCATATCGTTCATAAGATCAAAGAAGTCGGTGCAGCCGTCGAGAATCCGGTCAAAGGAGCCCTCAAAGGGATGGGGATGCTGTTTACCAATATATCATTCTGGATCATCCTGCTTTATTTTGCAACTCCCAGCTTGCCGGGTTGGGCAACGAAAAACTGGCTGCCGACCCTGTTCTCGGAAAACTTATCCATAGATATGTCGGAAGCCGGACCACTGTCGACCATCACGATCGCTTTGTCATCGTTTATCGGTGTTATCGTCGGTGGCATCCTGTCAGACAAATGGATACAGACGAATGTACGCGGTCGTGTCTATACCGGAGCAATCGGACTGGCTTTGACCATTCCATCGCTATTATTGCTCGGTTTCGGTCATAACTTCCTGATGATTGTAGGAGGCGGACTTTGCTTCGGCGTCGGTTTCGGTATCTTCGATGCAAACAACATGCCGATCCTCTGCCAGTTCATTTCTCCCCGCTATCGTGCCACAGCTTACGGTATCATGAACATGACAGGAGTATTTGCCGGAGCTGCCATCACGGATCTACTGGGCAGGTCGACGGATGCCGGAAATCTGGGACATGATTTTGCCATGCTGGCAGGTCTTGTAGCCATTGCTTTGCTGATCCAGATATGTTTCCTTCGTCCGAAAGTGGCAAATATGACGGATTAACAATAAGAATATCAATAAAAAGCTCCAAAGGTAATCGTATTCATGTCCTGAATTTATTACCTTTGGAATCAGCATTAACTAATTCACAGAACAAATATCATGAAAAAAAGCATCTTTTATCTCTGTCTTCTATTCATCGTGCAAACCGCCATTGCTGCAGACAGCCTGTATGTCAGGGAGCAGCAAATCCCGATTCTGATCGATCGTACAGACAATGTGCTGTTGGAAATGCGTATTCCTGCACAAAAAGGGGATATCTTAAATAAACTGACTCTTCAATTCGGTAATGAAACAAATACATCCGACATAAAAGCAGTCCGGTTGTTCTATAGCGGAGTCGAAGCACCTTCAAGGGAAGGGACTCATTTCAGTCCAATCACTTACATAACCGGATTTACCCGAAGAAATAGCCAGGCAGCCAATCCGTCCTATTCCGTTAAACAGGATGAAGTAACCGCTCCGGGCAATACCATTACACTGACATCCAAACAGCCGATGGTAAAAGGTACAAACTATTACTGGGTGAGTATCGAGATGAAGCCGGAAACCTCTCTGCTGTCAAAAGTGTCTTTCACACTTCCGGAAGCAGTCATCAACAATAAACCGATGGAAATCACCTGGAGCGGCAAAGCAGAATCTCCCCGTCGTGTAGGTGTAGGCGTACGTCAGGGAGGTGATGACGGTTCCGCAGCATTCCGTATCCCAGGACTGGTGACAACAAATAACGGCACTCTTCTGGGTGTTTATGATATCCGCTACAACAGCAGCGTAGACTTGCAGGAGATGGTCGACATAGGTGTAAGCCGTAGTACCGACAAAGGACAGACCTGGGAACCGATGCGTGTTGCCATGACCTTCGGTGAAACCGGCGGTTTGCCTCATGCACAGAACGGCGTAGGCGATCCTTCCATCCTGGTAGATGAAAAGACAAACACGATCTGGATCGTTGCCGCCTGGACGCATGGCATGGGTAACGGACGTGCCTGGTGGAACTCCATGCCGGGCATGACTCCCGATGAAACCGCCCAATTAATGCTGGTAAAGAGTGAAGATGACGGCAAGACCTGGAGCGAACCGATCAATATCACCTCACAGGTAAAAGATCCTTCCTGGTACTTCCTGTTGCAAGGCCCGGGACGTGGTATCACCATGCAGGACGGAACTCTTGTATTTCCTATTCAGTTCATCGATGCAACACGCATACCGAATGCAGGTGTGATGTACAGTAAAGACCGTGGTAAAACATGGCATCTGCACAACCTGGCACGCACCAATACTACCGAAGCACAGGTAGCAGAAGTAGAACCGGGTGTATTGATGCTGAACATGCGTGACAACCGTGGCGGTAGCCGTGCAGTAGCCATCACCAAAGACCTGGGTAAGACATGGACGGAACATCCATCCAATCGCAGTGCACTTCAGGAACCGGTATGTATGGCCAGCCTCATCAAGGTAGATGCTAAAGACAATATCACCGGTAAGAAACTATTATTGTTCTCCAACCCGAACACAACAAAGGGACGTAACCATATTACGATCAAAGCCAGTCTCGACGGCGGTCTGACCTGGCCGGCAGAGCATCAGGTATTGTTGGATGAAGCTGAAGGATGGGGGTATTCCTGCCTGTCGATGATCGATAAGGAAACAGTCGGTATCTTCTATGAGTCGAGTGTTGCACACATGACTTTCCAGGCGATCAGGATCACTGACCTTATTAAGTAAACGGATGAAGCAAAAACTGCTCATAACATTTATACTATGTTTATGGCTACCGGCGGTCTATGCTGACGGTAGCCTGAACTTACTTCCCCGGCCGCAGCAGGTGGATTGGACAAAGCAGACCTTCTCCGGCAAGGAAATTTCCCTCTCGCTGGACGGCAACACCGAACAAATGGTTACCGACTGGCTGCAGGAAAGCAATATCGGCATAAATCCTGCCAGCAGGAAAGTGTTCCGGGTAACTCTTACCGACAACTTTCCGGAAGCGAAAATAAATCCGGAGGAAGCCTACAAACTACAGGTTTCATCGCAGGGAATCTCCATCAAAGCAACCACCGAACAGGGAGTGTATTGGGCTATCCAGACGCTCCGCCAGCTGACGGAGAAAAAGGGTGACAAATCCTATGTCACAGGATGCACCATTACAGACTGGCCCGCTTTCCGTATCCGCGGATTTATGCAGGACGTAGGCCGTTCGTATATCTCGATGGAAGAACTGAAACGCGAGATAGCCAAACTGGCACAATATAAGATCAACGTATTCCACTGGCACCTCACGGAGAATCAGTCCTGGCGCCTGGAAAGTAAAATCTTCCCGATGCTCAACGACAGTGTCCATACGACTCGTATGCCGGGCAAATACTACACATTGGAAGAAGCCAAAGAACTGGTCGAGTTCTGTAAGCAACATCAGGTATTACTCATTCCCGAATTTGATATGCCGGGACACAGTGCCGCTTTCATCAGCACCTTCCGCCACGACATGCAAAGTCCGGAAGGCATGAAAATACTGAAACAGCTGATCGAAGAAGTGTGCGAGACATTCGATGTGCCGTACCTGCATATCGGAACCGACGAAGTGAAATTCACCAACCCGCAATTCGTTCCCGAAATGGTTGCTTTCGTACGGTCAAAAGGCAAAAAAGTGATCTCCTGGAATCCGGGATGGCACTATCAGCCGGGAGAGATCGACATGATCCATATGTGGAGTTACCGGGGTAAGCTACAGGAAGGAATCCCCACCATAGACTCACGTTTCCATTATCTGAACCATTTCGATACTTTTGCCGATCTGCGCGGATTGTTCATGAGCAATATCTACCGTCATACCGAAGGCAGCGACGATATGGCAGGTGTGATCCTGGCTGTCTGGAACGACCGCCTGGTACAACCGGAAGAGAAAATCATCAACGAGAATTATCTGTATCCGAACATGCTGACCATTGCCGAACGTTCCTGGAGAGGGGGCGGCTATGAATACTTCGATAAATACGGCACGAATATGCCTCCGGAAAGCAGCGAGGAATACAAAGCATTTGCAGAATTCGAGCAGCGTCTGCTCTGGCATAAAGAACATCATTTCAAAGGCTATCCGTTCCCGTACGTTAAACAGACAGGCATCCACTGGCGCATCACCGATGCTTTCCCGAATAACGGAAACAAGGGCAGCATATTCCCTCCGGAAACCGAATTGAAAGACAGTTATACATACGAAGGAAAGACCTACGGCACCAACGACACCGAAGGAGCCGGAATCTATCTGCGCCATGTATGGGGCAACACAATTCCCTGCTTCTATAAAGATCCGCAGGAAAACCATACCGCTTATGCCTGGACCTGGGTTTACTCTCCCAAAGACCAGGAAGCCGGTGCCTGGATCGAGTTCCAGAACTACGGACGCTCGGAAATGGACCTCGCCCCGCCACAGGGACAATGGGACTATAAAGGAAGCCGCATATGGCTGAACGACGAAGAGATACTGCCTCCTATATGGGCAGCTACCCATAAGGAGAAATCGAATGAAGTTCCGCTGGGGAACGAGAACTGTGTAGGCCGTGAACCGACGAAAGTCCATCTGCAAAAAGGATGGAACAAAGTGTTTATGAAACTGCCTGTAGGGGAATTTCGTCTGCCGGAAGTACGGCTCGTCAAGTGGATGTTCACCTTCGCACTCGTTACGCTGGACGGAGAAAAAGCAGTGGACGGACTGACCTACTCGCCGGATAAGAAAAGATAAACAGATCATCATACAATGAAAAAAACTCTTTTATTACTATGCTTGTTACTCTGCACGACCGCCTATGCTCAGAAAAAGATCAAGGTGGCTTGTGTAGGTAACAGTGTAACCTACGGTGCAGGCATAGACAACCGGGAAGTAAACTCGTATCCGGCACAATTACAGCGTATGCTGGGAGAGGATTACGAAGTAATGAACTTTGGAAAAAGCGGTGCCACCTTACTGAACAAAGGCCATCGTCCGTACTGCGAACAAGAAGAATATAAAGCCGCTCTCGACTTTGCCGGCGACCTGGTTGTCATCCATCTCGGACTCAACGACACCGATCCGCGCAACTGGCCGAATTACCGGGATAACTTCGTCGCGGATTATCTTTCCCTGATCGAATCGTTCCGGAAAGTAAACCCGGCATGCAAAATATGGATTTGCCGGATGACACCGATCTCTCATCGCCATCCGCGTTTCAAGTCGGGTACACGCGACTGGTACTGGCAGGAACAGGCGACAATCGAAGAGATAGCCAGCCTGGGAAATACCGGATTGATCGATCTCCAGGCAGGACTTTATAACCGTCCGGATCTCTTGCCCGATGCCCTGCACCCGACAGCCGAAGGGGCAGGTATCCTGGCAAAGACGATCTGCCGGGAACTGACTGGTAATTACGGAGGGTTGCAAATGCCCGTCACTTACTCAGACAATATGGTCCTGCAGCGGGAAAAGCCGTTATCCGTAACCGGTATTGCCAATGCCGGTCAAAAGGTAACAGTTCAAATAGCCGGTCAGAAAAAGGAAGCGGTGACAGCCCCGAACGGTAAATGGTCTGTTACCCTCGAACCGCTCCGGGCCGGAGGTCCTTATGAGCTGACGATAGAGGCTTCTTCCGATAAAAAGGGCAAAAAGAAAGCGGGCGATTCACAAAAGATCGTCTACAAAAATGTCTTAATCGGCGAAGTATGGCTCTGTTCCGGCCAGTCAAATATGGCTTTCCGGGTGAATGAACTGGTCTCTTTGCAACACAAGGAACTGACTGAATATGCCGGTAAACAACCGCAAATACGCCTGTTCAATATGGAGCCACGCTGGTTCACGAATGCGGTGGAATGGGATGAAGCGGTAATGGATTCGCTCAACCGACTGCAATATTATCACGACACACAATGGACGGTATGCAACGAACAAACAGCCGATAAGTTCTCCGCCGTAGCTTTCTCCTTCGGACGAATGTTGTCGGACAGCCTGCAGGTTCCGGTCGGACTCATACTGAATGCTGTCGGAGGTTCGGGAACCGAAGCATGGATAGACCGGAAAACACTGGAGTTCGACTTCACCGATATCCTGTATAACTGGACAGAGAACGATTTCATCCAGGATTGGGTACGCGGCCGTGCCGCCCTCAACATAAAGAAATCGACCAACAAACAACAACGGCATCCGTACGAACCCTGTTACCTGTATGAAACAGGCATCGAGCCGTTGCAGCAATATCCGATCAGAGGAATCATCTGGTATCAGGGTGAATCGAATGCACAGAATATAGAGACACACGAGCGTCTGTTCCCATTGCTGGTGAATAGCTGGCGGGAGAACTGGCAAGAGGAACTACCGTTCTACTATGTTCAACTGTCGAGTATCGACCGTCCGAGCTGGACCTGGTTCCGTGACAGCCAGCGCCGGATGATGCAGGAAATTCCCAATTGCGGAATGGCGGTAAGCAGCGACCGGGGAGATTCGTTGGACGTACACCCGAGATACAAACGTGAAATAGGAGAGCGGCTCGCACGTTGGGCTTTAAACCAAACCTACGGACATCGGCTCACTCCATCAGGCCCGCTCTTCCGTTCGGTTGAGTTCAAGGACGATGCCGCCTATATCACCTTCGATTATGCAGAGGGCTTGCATACTTCCGACGGACAGCCGATACGGACCTTTGAAATAGCCGAATACGACGGGTTATTTGTTCCGGCAGAGGCTGAAATTGTCGATGGAAAGGTCAAAGTCCGGAGCGATAAGATCGACCGTCCCCAATTAGTCCGCTACGGATGGCAACCTTTCACCCGTGCCAATCTGGTGAACGGGGACGAACTTCCGGCTTCCACATTCAGATCCAAAGAGTAACTTTATAGTAATACCAAGATGTACGACAAATCAATAATAACCGGATGGTTGATCCTCCTGCTTTTTTCATTGGCAGGATGTAACCATTCTACATCTGAAAAAACAGCAAACATCATGATCAACTGGAATAAATTACCCGACCTGCCGGGCATGGCAGACACCGCATCACTGGGAGTATCGGCTCCGTTTACCGGCATAAGTAACGGAATGCTACTGGTAGCCGGTGGTTGCAACTTCCCCGACAAACCTGTCACAGAAGGCGGTGCAAAAAAATACTACAGCGACATATTCGCCCTCGACCTTTCCAACCCGGCCGGCGGATGGAAAAAAGCAGGCAATCTACCTTTTCCGGTAGCCTACGGCGCAGCAGTTACTACCCCCGAAGGTATTATCTGCATCGGAGGAAACAATAGCGACACCTTCTTCCCGGATGTATGCCTGTTATCCTGGAATACGACCGATGAAAAGGCGGAAATCAATACACTGCCATCTCTTCCGGCCCCCATGGACAATCTTTCTGCAACCTATACAGACCACACGGTGTATGTGGCCGGAGGAAACGAAAATATGCTTCCATGCAATAGTTTCCTCTCCATGAACTTAACAACAAAAAGCAATTGGGTAAACCAGCCCGACTTCCCGGGAGCAGCACGCGTCCAGCCTGTTCTGGTAGCCCAAAAGTCAGCAGACGGTGTACGTATCTACCTGGCCGGAGGTTTCCAGCCCATTCAGAACGATACGGAAGCGATCGTGCCTCACGATATGCTCTCATACCATCCCGCAACAAAAACGTGGAGAACGGAATCAGAACTGCCTTTATTCAAAGATGGAAAACATCGCACCTTCACCGGAGGTTGTGCCGTCTCTTATGGCGACAGTTCAATCCTGCTGATGGGTGGTGTCAACTACGACCGTTTCCTTGCCGCCGTCAACCGTCCGAAACTGATCGAGGCAGCCGAAGCCCAGGGAGACACAACTTTGGTCAAGACGTTACAGGAGGAAGGCAAAACTTATATGCACCATCCGGTGGAATGGTACAAATTCAACACGGCTTTGTTGCAATACAACACATTCACTAAAGAATGGACCGATCTGGGCGATTACGAACCATTAGCCCGTGCCGGAGCAGGAGCCATACTCAAAGGCGACAGCCTCATTATCGTCAACGGCGAGTTAAAACCGGGTATCCGTACCCCACAGGTCAACCTGGCCATCATAGAATAAACGCTTTCTACATAAAGTTTCAGAAAAGTATTTGTCATTTGCAATATCCCGATATAACACACAATTATTCAAGGGATAAAGGCATGGCAAATACTTTTTTTATTTGCAATGGCGTTTGTCATCTGTCATGAGATACACAAAGTTTTTAAAAAGTATCTGCCATCTGTCACATCACGATGTAACAAGCAGGTTTACAGATAGTAAAATATGGCAGACCTTTCTTTTTATCTGCAACTGCATCTGCCATCTGTCACCAGTATTGCAAGGGAAAGTTTATCTGTTAATAGTCAGGCAACTACCTGTTAAGTCGGGAGAAACTAATACAAAAGTCGTTACTCAGTAAAACTACCCTGTACAGGGTAGCCAGCCAGGGTGTAGAGGGTAGCTACGCAGGGTGTACAGTGTAATCGACTAGGGTGTAGAGGGTAGGAATAGTGAGTCAGGACTTAACAGGTAGTTCCTCCCTTATTAACGATTAAAAGGTGCAGGACCTGGTACCAGTTGCCCCCGACGCAAGACATAATAACTACCTACTTGCCTCCGGTTTGGAACAAAATCAGTCACAACTTGCCTCCTTTTTAGAACAAAAACAGCTTCAACTTGCCTCCGGTTTGAAACAAATACTTATATTTTCAATTGTAAATCAGTCACATATACAGCTATGTTCAAAAGAAACATCGATAGCTCGCTTCACTCTTTTATAGAATGCGGAAATACCCGTTATCAATTAGTGCCGGGCTTTTCTGTATTCTTGCCTTTCAACCGTTTTATATCATACCCAAACAGCGCAAAATCCCCCAGACACGGATCATCGGGAAAGACCTCTTTCAAAGCTTCGGTTATCTCGATGGCTGTTTTTAAGGTGGCATTCTTTTGAGCGGTCAGTCCCAGTTCCAAGGATATCTGATGGACATGTGTATCTAAAGGAATGATCAGTTCATGGGGGCGTATCGATGTTCCCCAGATTCCGAAATCGACAATACCGTCTTTCCGGACCATCCAACGAAGGAACATAGCCAGACGTTTACAGGCGGATGTACCGGTCAATACCGGAATACCTTCGATACCCGAAAAGACATCCTGTATTTTCGTAATCGGATTGGGGTATGGACTGGCAGCCAAGGCATCTTCCAGCGATTCATGTTCTTCATAGATACATTTCAACCGCTCGCACAATTGCCGGAGATGGGAGTAGGTGTAGAAACGGTAAAAAGTATCCCTTTTGCCCGGTTCCACCGCATTTCCCGGCAAGTATTTATAACCTTCCTCCATAATCCAGCGGTACGGACTGACACCCATCGCCGCATGCAGTTCGTTTGCCTTCCGCAAGATCAGTTCCCGTCGTCCGTAAGAGATCCAGGAGGTGAGAAAGGCGGAGACTTCTATGTCTTTCTTTTCGGTGTACCGGTGCGGAAACTGCACCGGATCGTCCGGAATAAAGGTATCTACGTTATATTCTTTTGCCCAACGACGGAGCTTTTCTTTTATCTGTTCATCCATCTGTTATTTCTTCTTCAGGAAATACTGACGCTGATCCTCCGGGTAATGCTCGATGGCATAGCGGAGCGCTGTGCGGGGGAGACGGGTGGCGTACTCTTCCAGGAAGGCGGTCAGCGTCTCCCGGTCTTTCTTGCCGACCTCACGAAGCATCCAGCCCACAGCCTTATGCATCAGGTCATGTTTATGCGACATCAGTTTTTCCGCCAATGCCAGCGTATCGGTATATTCACGGTTACGAATAAAGGTCACTGTCGAAACCATCGCGATGCGTTGTTCCCACAGGCAATCGCTTTCCGCCAGTTCATACAACCGGGAACGGTCTTTATCCAGCAAATAAAGCCCCACCAGATGCGGACAAGTTACATCCACCAGATCCCAGTTATTGATCCGGCGGGCATTGCCGAGGTAGAAATCGTACAGTTTCTTCCGGTCGGCTTCCGAAGCCTTTTTGAATTGCTCGACCGCGATCAAAAGGGCACAAAGGCGTGCTTCGTGATATTCGCTATCCATCAGTTTCTGCAATTCCGCCAAAGGTGTTTGCTTGTTCGCCTTTGCGATGCTGCGGGTGAGGGGAACGACCAGTCCGAGGAATACATCGCCTTCGGCATACTGTCCCGGCCCCGTTTTAAAGAAACGTTGCAGGAAAACAGCCTTCTCCGGATTCGCCATCGAGAGAAGTTCGCTCAATACAAACTCCGCCGTCATGGACGCATGACACGTGATACGGGACGGTCGCCTTCCAAAAATCCGATGACGTTATTACAAACCGTACGGGCCATGACGATACGTACATCCAGTGTCTGCGTTCCGATATGCGGGGTCAATACGACATTATCCATTTCCAATAATTCCGGCAGCGGATAATCGCCGAATTCAAATACATCCAGACCGGCACCATGAATCGTTCCGTCCTGCAAAGCCTTCACCAGCGCCTGTTCGTCTACCAACGGGCCGCGGGCGGTGTTAATCAGGATAGCGGACGGCTTCATCTGCTTCAACTCTTCTTCACCGATGATATGATAGGTGTCGGGGGTATAAGGAGCATTCAAAGAAACGAAATCGGATTGTGCCAAGAGTTCCTCCATAGAGGCGTAAGTCACGTTCAGTTTCGTTTCTTCATCCACATATAATTGGCGGCGATTATGGTAGATCACTTCCATGCCACAGGCGTTCGCACGTTTGGCAAGCGCCTTTCCAATGCGTCCCATACCGATAATACCCAATGTTTGTCCGGTAATATTCACACCCAGATTTTCGAGTACGCCTATTTTCATTTCCTTGCCTAAAGTGCGCAACTTACGGTCGCATTCGGTAATGCGGCGGGCGGTGTCGATCATCAGACCGAGTGCCAGGTTGGCGGTAGGGGCGGTCACCGGGTCAGGGGTATTGGCTACCGTAATACCTTTTTCCAGGCAGTAAGCCACATCGATATTATTGTAACCCACTGCATAATTGGCCACCATTTTCAGATTGGGTGCATGGTCTATCAATTCCTTGTTTACCGGAAAGTCGAACATGGAGCATAATACATCATACTCCGGAATCATTTCGAACACTTCCTCATAGGTGAAATCTCTTCCGTCGGGAAAAGTCACATCATACTTGCTTTCCAGTTCCGTGAAGCCTTCACGGAACATGTCGTAGGTTACTAATATCTTTGTCATAAGTCATTACGATTATTATTCGGGCAAAAATACAAATCTATCGTTAATAAATTCCTATTTTTGTGAGCATAATATTAAAACAGTATGGTTCTAAACTACATTTGGATTGCTTTCTTTCTTATCGCATTCGTTGTCGCACTGGGTAAACTGATCTTTGCAGGCGATACAGTGGTATTTACCGATATCATTAATGCCACATTCGATTCAGCCAAAAGTGGATTTGAAATATCATTAGGCTTAACAGGTATCTTGTCGCTTTGGCTAGGCATTATGAAGATCGGTGAAAAGGGAGGGGTGATTCAGTCGTTTGCCCGGTTGGCTGCTCCGGTGTTCAGCAAACTCTTTCCCGATATCCCCAAAGGCCATCCGGCAACAGGTTCTATCTTTATGAACTTCTCCGCCAACTTGCTGGGACTGGATAATGCTGCGACTCCGATGGGATTAAAAGCGATGCAGCAATTACAGGAATTCAACACGGACAAGGAATCAGCCAGCAACCCGATGATCATGTTCTTATGTATCAATGCCTCCGGACTGACACTGATCCCTATCACGATCATGATGTACAGGGCACAGCTGGGAGCGGCCAATCCATCGGATGTATTTCTGCCGATCATGTTGGCGACATTTACTTCTACATTGATAGCTATCCTGGCTGTTTGTATTAAACAGCGTATCAATATCCTTCAGAAAAACCTGCTGTTATTCTTCGGAGGAGTAGCAGCTTTTATCGGAGGGCTCGTTTGGTTATTCAACTCGCTGGAGCAGGAACAGGTATCGCTTTATTCGACAGTCTTCGCCAATACGTTGTTGTTTACCATTATCTGCGGATTCATCGTAAGCGGCGTACGCAAAAAGATCAATGTCTACGACACTTTTATCGAAGGGGCCAAAGAGGGCTTCAAGACAGCCATAACAATCATTCCATACCTGATAGCGGTACTGGTAGCCATCGGTGTATTCCGTGCATCGGGTGCAATGGATTTTGTGATAGGAGGTATCCGGACAGGAGTAGAGGCGGTAGGGCTGAATGCCGATTTTGTCGGCGGGTTGCCAACCATACTGATGAAGCCGTTGAGTGGTAGCGGTGCCCGTGGCATGATGCTGGATGCGATGCGAACATATGGAGCAGATTCGTTTGTCGGACGCCTTTCGTCGATCGTACAGGGTTCTGCCGATACTACTTTTTATGTGGTGGCCCTTTATTATGGCAGTGTAGGAATCCGTAACACACGGTACACGGTACAGTGTTCTTTACTGGCTGACCTGGCGGGGGCTATTGCAGCAATAGCACTCACTTATTTATTCTTTGCCCAGTAAATTCCGTATTATCAAAATGTCACTACTATACCGGGTAAATCGGATTACTAGTGCAGGTAATTGGAATTAGTATACCGGGTAATATTTTTTAACAAATCATTCTGATAAAGAAACAAGATTAATAATAGCATTATGGCAATATCATTTTACGCGGAAGACATCGAACTTCCGGCTATCAAAAAGAGAGCTGTCAGCAGCTGGATCAAAGCGGTGACAGAAACATACGGGAAAAAGACAGGGGATATCAGCTATATCTTTTGTTCCGACGAAAAGATCCTGGAGGTAAACCGCCAGTATCTGCAACACGATTATTACACCGATATCATCACATTCGATTACACCAGCGGCAACAAAATATCAGGTGACCTCTTCATCAGCCTGGATACAGTGAAAACAAATTCAGAAAAGTTCGAAACACCTTACAACGAAGAATTGCACCGCACGATCATCCACGGAATTCTTCATCTATGCGGCATCAACGACAAAGGCCCGGGGGAGAGGGAGATCATGGAAGAAAACGAAAATAAGGCTTTGGCTATTTTGCCGGAGGAATGCCGGGAGGGGTGATCCCGGCATTATTACAATGCCGCAGAAAACTTTCTGACACTAGCGAGTCTTTCTAAGAATGTCTTATCTGACTTTACCTTTTGCATATTGTACTCAGCCTGCATTTTAAGCAGAGGATCAGCATCAAGACCAAGAGCAGCTTCAAATAAAAGCGCATATTCTGCAGAAATAGGGCGTTTACCGTTTAATATTTCATTAAGTAATGTCGGAGAAACTCCCATCTGCTCAGCAAGTCTTTTTTGAGAGATATTACGATATTCAATTTCATCTTTTATTATACTACCCGGATGTATCGGCTCAGATGGAGTCAGATTATTAGCTATCATGTTGGAATCAATTCCTTTCAATGTTATCATTACTACTATTCATTTATAATGGTTTGACAAATCAAGTATATTACAAACAATCACAATTGGTTCTTCAGAAGATTCATTCACCGTAAATTCTATCCGGTATTTGTTGTTCACCCTTATAGACGAAATACCTTTTTTATCACCTTTCAGTATTTCATAATTCAATGAATTGTATTTTACTAAAGAGTTAATATCCGGTACACTTTTCATCAATTGTATACATCTTTGATAGCGCTTTACAATGTCAGGTTGATATCGATGATTTTTATCTTCCGCTCTACCTATCTCGTACAGTTCCCGCAAATATGTTTCTTCAAATGTAACAACCATATTGTCCTCGTATAATATGCAAATATAGTACTTTTATACTGATTCACAAAAAAGTGAATTTCATTTCTTTGTTATCGGAACAGTTAAGATAAACCAATCCTGATACTCACCCGTAACTGCCATTTACTCATTTCCCGCCCAAACAGGAGTCTTTCTCTCTACATTTGGTCTGTAATCTAATTTTTCATCTTAAATTTACAGATATGAAAGTAAGGCTCTTATTTTTATTCGTATGTCTGGCATGGAACGGATGGGCGGAATCATTCACTCCTTATAGTCGCGATTCTCTTAAAAAAGGGGATTGGTTCACTTTTGAGTGTGTTCATTATTATCCTTATGTGGCGCCGGGAATCCAGGAAGAGATTCCCTGGAGGGCAGAGAATATCCGAAGGGTCATTGTCCGGGCAACAGTGACAGATAGATCAGATAAATCCATTTCTATCGATTATACGCTGGATAACCTGTATGATTGTCACAATGATAAAGAGAAACAGGGATTTTATTATTTCGACAATCGTTACCAGCAGGATTTCGGTTTTAAAGACAGTACCTCTGACAAACAGATTCTACATGTCACATACGATCGGAAGAGTGGAAAAGCACTCACTTTCGACAGAACGAACTCACTCTACTCCTATTCGAAAACGTATATTCCTTTCGGAGTAAGACAAGAGGGATTATCAGCCAATACGGATGTATCTGTTCAGGATTCTTTAAATCTGGACAAGCTTGTCACCTCGACAGCCAACGATCTTCTGACCGGATGGAGTGAGGGCCTACCTAACTTTCCGACACCGAATACACGAATTATCGAAGCCTCCTTCCCTCTTCCTCCAAATACGGAATTTACCTGCTGCAATTTAGATCTCGACACATCCGGAGATTCAACCGTTCATAAAAAAATATTTATCCCCTACCCGACAGAATACAAAGTCGGAGCACAAAAAACGCTACTACTAACTCCCGGAGATTCCATTGTTCAGGACAAAAAACTATATATAGATACACATCGCATCCGTTACGAAGGACGAGGAAACGAGCAAAACAACTTCCAATATGGCTATCGACGGTTCGCCAATCTCTATGAGTCTGACATATATGCTTTTAACCTCAGCCAACCCGACCAGCTGGAAAAAGCCTTCCAGTCCCGTAATGCTCTTTTTCAAACTGTCTTAGAGAAAGATTTTGGAAAGATGGATCCCTATTGGCGAAAGGTATTCGAACGCTCGGAACAGTATCTCAAAGGAGCTATTATCCTACAACGCTATATGTATTACACCGACAAAGAGGCCTGGCATAAAAGCGGTTTGCTCAACTGGCAAGCCCCCCACTTTGCATCGGTCAATCCACTTATCGATTATGCATACAACCTGAAAAAACCGGATGCTGCAAATTATGACTATTTTCTGTATGAGTATACTATCTATAAAAAACAGGAACTCAAGTCGGATAATCTGCGTCTAAACAAACAGAAAGAATTAACCCCACAGGAAGACTATCTATTAACTAAACAAATCCTTTCCGGTTATCCAAAATATCAAGTAAACAAAGTTAATCTAAAGGCTTTAATGGGTGAAAAAATGCTATCCGAATTAGAAGCGGATTACAACGATTTTATCAGTTCCTGCCCGGATACCAGCCTGACAAACGATCTAAAAAAGACATACAACAAGCTGTTACCTTTTGAAGCCGGAAAGAATATTAAAGAAACCAGTCTGATTATAACCGACAGCCTGCACCTGGCGAAAGGAAACGACCGGAAATACATCCTGTTACAACTATTGACATGGGATGGTCTTCCCGCCAATATTCTCCAAAACGCACTCGACTTGAAACAGCGTATTGAAGCGGAAGGACTAACTTCCACCATACAACTCGAACTATACTCAAATTTCTCCTCTCATAATGCGGAGAAGGTAAAGCCATACAAAGCTATACCCAGCCAGCAAGCACAAGATTTAAAGTCTAAGGGTATCTACCCACTCACCATTCTGATGCGCGAAGACGGAACTATTCTCTATCGGAGACTTTGGGATTTTGACATAGACACAATCATTGATTTAGTAAAAAAAGACCTGAGCAGAGAAGACAAATCCTTCAACGATTTCATAAAAGGATTCAAAGAAGGTGTCATAGGTGCGCTTTTACTCGCTGCGATCATCGGTCTTATTTACTATTTCCGAACCAAAAACAAACAAAAGCAGGAGCTTAACCGCCGCCGTATCCGTGAACTCGAACTCCGTGCGATCCGTTCCCAGATGAATCCGCATTTCATCTTTAACGCACTCAGTTCGATCCAGAATCTGATCAATCGCTCCGCCAATCAGGAGGCGAATAAGTATCTGATCGACTTCTCCCGCTTACTGCGGAAGGTACTGGCCACATCCGAAAAGAAGCTTGTTCCCCTCTCCGACGAAATCGAACAGCTACAGTTATATTTGAAACTCGAACAACTTCGTTTCCCCTTCTCCTACTCCCTGACAGTAGACGAAAACATCCAGCCGGATACGATCGAGATACCGGGAATGCTGATACAACCTTTCGTTGAAAATGCAGTTAAACACGGAATCGCCCCGCGTGGTACCGGAGAGATTACAATTCGATTATCTTTGCAAAACCAGTTGTTGATAATCGACATTACCGACGATGGCCCCGGACTGAAAACAAAAGAGAACGGAGGTTTCGGTATCCGTGCCGTCACCAACGAGTTCGAAATATTAAAGACTTTGTACAATACGGAAATCGGTGTTACAATCGAAAACAGGCAGGAAAAAGAAGTCGTCTCCGGTTGCCATGTCCGGTTATCCATTCCTTTATAACACAAAATATGAATACGAAAATAACCGCAACAATTGTAGATGACGAGCAAGGTAACCGAGAGAACCTGCTCCGTATGATCGGGACCTATTGCCCGCAGATCAGTATATCGGCCATCTGCAGTTCCGTTACGGAAGCTCGTACCGTCCTACCCGAAGCAAAACCGGATATCCTCTTTTTGGATATCCGGCTGGGTGACGATACCGGTTTTTCCCTTCTGGAAAGTCTTCCGGATATTCCTTTCGAGGTGATCTTTGTAACCGCCTACGACAGCTATGCGATCCAGGCAATCCGTTTCAGTGCACTCGACTATCTATTGAAACCGATCGACCCGGAAGAGCTAACACATGCCGTAGACAAAGCCATCCAGGTAGTCTTGCGAAAACAGGAAAACAAACGGATGCAGAACCTCCTGCAGAACACACGGGCGATAGACAAACAAAAGAAAATAGCACTGTCTGTCGCCGATAAGATAGAGTTTGTAGAGATCGGCTCCATCATCCGTTGCGAATCGGAGAGCAACTATACGACTTTCTATCTAAAGACAGGTGAGAAACTGGTTGTCTCCAAAACATTAAAAGAATTCGACGAGCTATTAACCCCTTATCATTTCCTGCGCGTACACCAATCGCATCTGATCAACCTGGATGAGATCAAAAGTTTCATCAAAAGCGACGGAGGATATATCCGCATGAAAGACGGATCATCCATCCCTATCTCCCGGCAACGGCGAAACTACGTGATGGATGTTTTAAAGGAATTATAACCGAAACCTTTAACGAAACAAAGCATAAGCAAAATATCCTTTGGGATGATGACTAAAAGGCGGAGTATGACTATCTTTGCAGAAGAAACAAAGATAATTACGACAATGACTTTCAATTACGATGTGATCGTGGTAGGTGCCGGTCATGCAGGCTGTGAAGCCGCAGCAGCTGCCGCCAACCTGGGTTCGAAAACGCTTCTTATCACAATGGACATGAACAAGATTGCACAGATGAGTTGCAATCCGGCCGTAGGCGGTATCGCCAAAGGACAGATCGTTCGTGAGATTGATGCACTGGGAGGGTATATGGGTATTGTTACAGACCGTACCGCTATTCAGTTCCGTATGTTGAACCGGAGTAAAGGACCTGCTATGTGGAGTCCGCGCTCACAAAGCGACCGTGCCCGTTTTATAGATTGCTGGCGGGGAATACTGGAAAATCTTCCCAATTTATACATGTGGCAGGATACCGTCCGCGAAATCCTCCTGGATGGTGATACCGTTTGCGGCGTTAAGACGAATATGAATGTAGAATTCCGTGCGAAAAGCGTCGTTCTGACCAACGGCACTTTCCTGAACGGTCTGATGCATATCGGACGGACGCAAATACGCGGCGGACGCATCTCCGAACCGGCAGCCACCGGATTGACGGAACAGCTGATTTCATTAGGCATCAAATCGGAACGGATGAAGACCGGAACCCCGGTTCGTATTGACGGAAGAAGCGTACATTTCGATGAAATGGGCGAACAGCCGGGAGAGAACGATTTCCATAAGTTCTCCTATCTCGATATCCAGCCGCGTCCGTTGAAACAGCTCAGTTGCTGGACGACTTTCACCAACGAAGCCTGTCACGATATTTTGCGCGAAGGTCTCCCCGACTCTCCGTTATACAACGGACAGATCCAGAGTATCGGACCGCGTTACTGCCCGAGCATTGAAACGAAGATTGTCACGTTTGCCGACAAGAACCAGCACCAGCTGTTCTTAGAGCCCGAAGGTGAGACGACACAGGAGTATTACCTGAACGGTTTCTCCTCTTCTCTCCCACTCGACATTCAGCTACGTGCCCTACAAGCTATTCCGGCATTCAGGGATATCCATATCTACCGTCCGGGATATGCCATCGAATACGACTTCTTCGATCCGACGCAGTTACATCATAATCTGGAAACAAAACGAATCCGCAACCTGTTCTTTGCCGGACAGATCAACGGAACCACGGGATACGAAGAGGCAGGCGGACAAGGTCTCATGGCTGGTATCAATGCTCACATCAATTGCCACGGCGGAGAACCATTCATCCTGGGACGCGACGAAGCCTATATCGGCGTGCTGATCGACGACCTCGTGACGAAAGGTGTAGACGAACCTTACCGTATGTTCACCTCCCGTGCCGAATACCGCATCCTGCTCCGGCAAGACGATGCCGATATGCGACTGACGGAAAAATCCTATCAGCTAGGTTTAGCCAAACAGGATCGTTACGAGCTGCTCACCGAAAAGAAAGAGCAACGGGATGCAATCATCCGTTTTGCAGAGAATTACTCGGTAAAGCCGCAATACATAAACAGCGGATTGGAAAACCTGGGGACAACCCCACTCTCTCACGGTTGCAAACTAATCGACCTGATTCCCCGCCCTCAGGTTACACTGGAGAATATTGCCGAACTCGTTCCGGCCTTCCGTACAGAGTTGGATAAAGTATCCGTTGCACGAAGGGAAGAGATTATCGAAGCGGCAGAGATACTGATTAAATACAGCGGTTATATCCGTCGCGAACAAATCATCGCAGACAAAATAAACCGCCTCGAAAATATCCATATCAAAGGCAAGTTCGATTACAATTCGATCCAGTCTTTATCGACAGAGGCACGGCAGAAACTAACACGAATAGACCCGGACACGATTGCCCAGGCAAGCCGTATTCCAGGCATCTCCCCGAGCGACATCAACATCCTGCTGGTACTGCTCGGAAGATAAAACGCGAATTGTTCCACGTGAAACATTTACTTTAGGTAAAAGAAGGTAAAACACTGGGAATAGGACAGAAAGAGTAAAACAAAATGAGTGCGGAAACTGAGAAACATATTAAAATGATCCTTTCGATCCTGCCGGACAAGCCTGGTTGCTACCAGTACTTCGACGAGAAAGGAACCATCATTTATGTAGGCAAAGCGAAGAACCTGAAGCGTCGTGTATCCTCCTATTTCAACAAGGAACACGACAACAACAAGACGCGTGTATTGGTAAAGCAAATTCGCGACATCAAATACATTGTCGTAAACACAGAAGAAGACGCCCTCCTACTCGAAAATAATCTGATCAAACAGTACCGCCCTCGCTACAATGTATTGCTGAAGGATGACAAGACCTATCCTTCCATCACGGTCAAAAACGAATATTTTCCGCGCGTATTCCAAACCCGGAATATAGTAAAAGACGGTTCGCAGTACTACGGTCCCTATCCGTCTGTATATACAGCCAAGGTCATGTTGCAGATGTTGAAAGAACTTTATCCGTTGCGCACCTGCAAATATCCGCTGACACCCGAATCGATTGCAGCCGGAAAATACGATGTTTGCCTGGAATACCATATCAAACGTTGCAAAGGACCTTGTGTCGGATTGCAATCACAGGAAGAATATCAGAAAAACATTTCCGAGATAAAGGAGATACTTCGCGGAAATATTTCACAGATCAGCAAGCACCTGTATGAAGAGATGCAGGCTTTGGCTGCCGAGCTAAAATTTGAAGAAGCGCAGAAAGTAAAAGAAAAGTACGAAGTGATCGAGAACTACCGTTCCAAATCGACAGTTGTTACTCCTTTGTTACATAATATAGATGTATTCTCTTTTGCAGAAAACGAGAAGTCCGCCTATATTAATTTCATGCATATCGGTAACGGAGCCATCGTTCAGGCTTATACATTCGAATACAAGAAACGTTTGGATGAAACGAAAGAGGAACTGCTTAGCCTGGGCATCGTAGAGATGCGTGACCGGTTTAAAAGTACGGCACGCGAGATCATCATTCCCTTTGAAGTGGAGATGGAACTGGGGAATGTTTCTTTCACGGTGCCGCAACGCGGAGATAAAAAGAAACTGCTGGAGCTTTCGGAAATGAATGTAAAGCAATTCAAGGTAGACCGTTTGAAACAGGCAGAAAAACTCAATCCGGAGCAACGGAGCACACGTATCCTGAAAGAAGTACAGGACGCTTTACACCTCCCCAAATTACCGATACACATCGAATGTTTCGATAACTCGAATATACAGGGTAGCGATGCCGTTGCCGGTTGTGTTGTCTTCAAAATGGCGAAACCATCGAAGAAAGACTACCGCAAATACATCATAAAAACAGTAGTCGGTCCCGACGATTACGCCTCCATGAAAGAGGTGGTACGACGCCGTTACCAGCGGGCGATTAACGAAGATTCTCCCCTGCCCGACCTGATACTGACTGACGGTGGAAAGGGGCAAATGGAAGTGGTCCGCGAAGTGATCCAGGACGAGCTCCATCTGGACATACCAATAGCCGGTCTGGCTAAAGACGGAAAGCACCGGACTTCGGAATTGCTTTTCGGCTTCCCTCCTGTCACGGTAGGTATGCCGATACAAAGCCAGATGTTCCGCTTCTTCACCCAGATACAGGACGAAGTGCATCGCTTTGCCATCACGTTCCACAAAGACAAACGAAGTAAAAGCCAGACGCGTTCCGAACTGGACACCATCAAAGGGATCGGGGATAAAACAAAAGTATTACTTTTACGCCAGTACAAGAGCGTAAAAAGAATCCGGGAAGCCAGCTTTGAAGAATTGAAAGAATTGATCGGTGAAGCGAAAACAAAAGCATTAATAAATGGTTTAAAGTAATTAGATAGAATGAGAACAGTTATACAACGTGTACAGCATTGCTCCGTCACAATCGACGGAGAACTCAAATCCCGGATAGGGAACGGAATGCTGGTATTGGTCGGTATCGAAGACCGCGATACACAGGAAGACATCGAGTGGTTGTGCAAGAAGATTGCCAACCTGCGCATATTCGACGATGAAAACGGCGTTATGAACCGTTCTGTGATCGAATCGGGAGGCGAGGTAATGGTGGTCAGCCAGTTCACCCTCCATGCCTCTACAAAGAAAGGAAACCGCCCTTCTTACATCAAGGCATCCAAACCCGACTTTGCCATTCCGATGTACCAAACGTTCTGTGACGAGATGGGACTGCAAATAGGCAAGCCCGTAGCCACCGGCGAATTTGGGGCAGACATGAAGATCGAATTGTTGAACGATGGGCCGGTCACGATCCTGATCGACTCGCAAAACAAAGAATAAGATGGCAGATATTACCCTGCAACAGGCCCAGGAGAAAGTGGACCAATGGATCAAAACATACGGTGTCCGTTACTTCAACGAACTGACGAATATGACGATCCTGACCGAAGAAGTAGGTGAACTGGCGCGTATCATGGCACGTACCTACGGTGAACAATCGTTCAAAGAAAGCGATAAAAACCGCGATTTAGGCGATGAAATGGCGGATGTACTATGGGTATTGATCTGCCTGGCAAACCAGACCAGCGTAGACCTGACAGCAGCCTTCGAAAAGAACCTGCAGAAGAAGACCAGCCGGGATAAAGAAAGACATATAAACAATAAAAAATTAGATGTATGACACACGAACACAATTGCAGTTGCGGTCACGAACATGATCATGAACACCATCACGATCACGAACATGAGCACATGGACAAATACCATGAAGCGTTCGCTAAATTCGATCCCGCCGGAACGGAAGAGATAGTAGGGAAACACGTTGCTTCGATCCTTGACAAGCATGAAAAGGAGAACTTCACTCCCGACGTTCTGAAGCAAATCCACGGATTCATCGACCTGACCTCGCTGACCAGCATCGATACAAAGGAAAGTATATGGAAGCTGGTAGACCGCGTAAATGATTTCGAGGGCACTCGTCCCGACGTACCGAATGTCGCAGCGATCTGTACCTATCCCCTCTTTGTGGAAACGGTCAAGCAAGCATTGGCCGCACAGGACGTAAAGATAGCTTCGGTAGCCGGAGGATTCCCTTCTTCTCAGACATTCACGGAAGTGAAAATAGCAGAAACAGCCATGGCTATCATGTCGGGAGCCGACGAAATAGACGTGGTTATGAATCTCGGATACTTCCTGGAAGAAAATTACGATGAATTGGCAGAAGAGATACAGGAGATCAAAGACAGTTGTCGCGAAGGCAAGCTGAAAGTCATTCTGGAAACCGGTGCCCTGCTAACTCCGGAGAATATCCAAAAAGCTGCCATCCTTGCCCTATATTCGGGTGCTGATTTCATTAAAACATCGACAGGAAAGGGTTATCCCGGTGCAACCCTGGAAGCCGTTTATACGATGTGTAAAGTGCTCAAAAAGTACCATTCCATCACAGGTAAACAGATCGGCATTAAAGTATCCGGTGGCGTTCGCACAGCAGAAGATGCCGTTAAGTACTACACGATCGTTAAAGAAGTACTGGGGAATGACTGGCTGAACAAGAATTTGTTCCGTATCGGCGCCAGCAGCCTGGTAGAAGATATTGAACACCGATTGGGAAAATAAGGGTAAAGTTATAACCTAAAAAAGGGACGCAGATTGCGCAATCTGCGTCCCCTATCTAATATACAATCTATTTCTGTCGTTCCATAATATAATCAGCCAGTGCAAGCAATCCCTCGCGGGCATCCGATTCCGGAAACTCCATAAGCACTTTCACTGCCTTATCATGAAACTCTTTCATTCGCGATTCGGCATATTCGATACCTCCATTCGCCTTGGCAAACTCGATCAAAGCATCAATATTTGCAGCAGAGAAATCTTTATCGTGAATCATTTTAAGGAAAGAAGCCACTTCCTCTCTCCTGCCCTGCTCCAGCGCATGCAACAGAGGCAAGGTCACTTTCCCTTCCCGTATGTCATTGCCGGTAGGCTTTCCGATATTCATTTCCTTATAATAATCGAAAATATCATCCTTGATCTGAAAACAGTATCCCAGGTACTCACCGAACTTGCGGCATTTACGCACCAGCTCCGGTGAAGCGTCTGCCGATATAGCACCGATCTCCGTACAGGAAGAAAGCAGAGTAGCCGTCTTTTTCTTAATCACCTGCATATAGCAAGCCTCGTCGAGAATACTTTCCTCGGCTGTCTCCAACTGTTTGATCTCGCCTTCCGACAGGTCGCGTCCCAGGTTGGATACGATATTTATGATTTGCAGATTACCCGTCTGGATAGAACGGATCAATGCGGTAGAAAGGACATAATCTCCCACCAGAACGGATATACGATTATCGAAAATAGCATTCAGGGAAGGGACTCCCCGGCGTTCTTTCGTTTCATCTATTACATCGTCATGTATCAGGGTAGCCGTATGCAACAATTCGAGAAAAACAGCCGAATTGATCGTATGATCGGTTACTTTTCCACAAGCTTTTGCTGTGAGCAATACCAGTAACGGACGAACATGCTTACCGCTGGCATGCAAGATCTGGTCGATAGCCGATTGCAGCCGATGCGTCTCGCTACGAAGCGAATCCGCAAACTCATCGTTAAAGCGTTTAAACTCTTCCGCAACCGGTTGTTCTATTTTCTTTCTGTCATTCATAATGTTTCAAAGATTCGCAAAAGTAACAAAAAGTATTGAGTAAGCGAGTTTTTTCGTACATTTACCGTCTATTGTCACCCTAAAACGTGTTAAAAGAGATGAAGCTATTCCTTATAGACGCGTATGCACTGATCTACCGGTCGTACTACGCATTTCTTAAAAATCCGCGGATCAACTCGAAAGGCATGAACACTTCTGCCATTTTCGGGTTCATCAACAGTCTGGAAGATGTGTTGAAACGTGAGAATCCAACGCATATTGCCGTTGCTTTCGACCCGAAAGGCCCGACATTCCGTCACGAAGCTTACGAATTATATAAGGCACAGCGGGAAGAAACGCCGGAAGTGATCCGGCAGTCCGTACCTATTATCAAAAATATTATCGAAGCCTACAATATCCCAATCCTGGAAGTTCCCCGTTTCGAAGCCGACGACGTGATAGGCACCGTCTCCAAGCAAGCGGAGAAAGAAGGATTCGAAGTCTATATGATGACACCGGACAAAGACTATGGCCAGCTGGTGTCCGAACATATATTTATGTACCGCCCTAAATTCGGAGGCGACTACGAAGTGATGGGTGTACAGGAAGTATTGAATAAATACTCGCTGACTTCGGTCGACCAGGTGATCGATCTACTGGGACTGATGGGCGACAGCTCCGATAACATTCCGGGATGTCCGGGTGTCGGAGAAAAGACAGCACAGAAATTACTCGACGAGTTCGGTTCCATCGAAAACCTGCTGGAGAATACCGACAAGCTGAAAGGCTCCCTTCAGAAGAAAGTAACGGAGAATGCCGAACAGATCCGTTTCTCCAAATTCCTGGCAACGATCAAGACGGATGTCCCCATTCAGTTCGATGCCGCGCAATGTATCCGGGAAAAACCGAACGAAGTGCGTCTGACCGAGATTTACACTGAATTAGAGTTTAGAACATTTATTAACAAAATGTCCGGAGAGGAGAAAAAGCCTGCCCCTGCTCCTGCCCCTAAAGCAGCCAAAGGCCCTGTTCAAGGCAATCTCTTTGACTTATTTGCGACCGAAGAGCCGAGTGTTCCCAAATATTCGACTCTCGCGAGCTTAAAAACTATCCCTCATAATTACAATATCGTTGATTCTGAAGAGAATAGAGCTAAATTAGGGCGTTTTTTACTGGATCAGGATTTTTTCGCTTTTGACACAGAAACCGACGGCATCGATCCGCTGACAGCCGGATTGGTCGGAATGTCGTTCGCAGTCAAGGAAAATGAGGCATGGTACGTCCCGGTTCCTGCCGACAAGGAAGAGGCAGCAAAAATTGTCGCCCACTTCTCCCCTGCCCTGCAAAACCCGAAATCACAAAAAATAGGACAGAACATCAAATTCGATATCATGGTCCTCCGCAAGTACGATGTCCGGGTAGCGGGCCCGCTGTTCGACACCATGATCGCCCATTACCTGCTCAACCCGGAGCTGCGTCATGGGATGGACTACCTCGCGGAGACTTATCTCAAATATAAACCGGTTCCCATTACGGAACTGATCGGCCCGAAAGGAAAGAACCAGTTATGCATGCGCGACGTGCCGCTCGACCAGATTGCGGAGTATGCCGCCGAAGATGCCGATGTCACATTAAAGTTGAAAAACTTCTTTGCCCCCGAACTGAAGAAGGCAGGGATCGAATCTCTTTTCTTCGACATCGAAATGCCATTAATATATGTACTGGCAGAAATGGAGCAGACAGGAGTCAAGCTCGACACGGTCGCTTTAAAACAGTCATCGGAAGAACTGACCGAAACTTTGCTCAAACTGGAAAAAGAAATCCATGAACTGGCAGGAGTAAAATTCAACATCAATTCCAGCAAGCAGGTCGGCGAGATCCTTTTCGAACGGCTGAAGATAGAGGAAAAAGCAAAGAAGACAAAAACCGGCAGCTACAGTACCAGCGAGGATATCCTGGAAAAACTCCGGTCGAAACATCCGGTCGTAGACAAGCTGCTCGAATACCGGGGACTGAAAAAGTTACTGAGCACCTATATCGATGCGCTGCCCGAACTGATCAGCCCGGTAACAGGTAAGGTCCACACATCGTACAACCAGACAGTCACCGCCACCGGCCGTCTGAGTTCGACCAACCCGAACCTGCAGAATATCCCTATCCGGGATGCACTGGGACGTGAAATCCGTAAAGCCTTCATTCCCGACAATGCGGACTGTACTTTCTTCTCTGCCGACTATTCGCAGATCGAACTGCGCATCATGGCGCATCTCAGCAACGACGAGCATATGATCGAAGCTTTCCGCAGCGGAGCGGATATCCATGCCGCCACGGCTGCCAAAATATACGGTATTCCGGTAGAAGAAGTCAGCAGCGATATGCGCCGTAAAGCGAAGACAGCCAATTTCGGAATCATCTACGGTATTTCGGTATTCGGCCTTGCAGAACGGCTGAACATCCCCAGGGCGGAATCAAAAGAACTTATAGAAGGATATTTCAAAAACTATCCGGGTATCCGTGATTATATGGACGAAAGTATCCGCATCGCCAAAGAAAAAGGGTATGTGGAAACGATCTTCAAACGCAAGCGGTATCTGCCGGATATCAATTCACATAACGCTATCGTCCGCGGTTATGCCGAGCGAAATGCGATCAACGCCCCCATCCAGGGTAGTGCTGCCGACATCATCAAAGTAGCCATGGTACGTATCTTCAATCGTTTCGAATCCGAAGGCTTGAAGAGCAAAATGATCCTCCAGGTACACGATGAATTGAACTTCAATGTCTGCAACGACGAATTGGAGAAAGTAAAACAGATCGTCCTGGAAGAGATGGAAGGTGCCATCAAGCTACAGGTCCCACTGATCGCCGATTGCGGCGAAGGGGTAAACTGGCTGGAAGCACATTAAATACAATTTACATTGTAGCAACCATTCCGGATATAATGATTAATAGTCCTGTAAGGACGGGACAGACTAGCCCAAGGTTTTAACCTTGGGTATAAGTAAGTTAAGTCGTTTTTTCGGCACAAACAAGCTCACATTTGATCATAATGAAACATTCATATTTAATAAAAACTGAAAAATGATCAGAAATTACATATTCTTAATCCTGACTCCATGCATATTGGCCTGCAGCTGTTCAAAACCTGAAGTCACAGTAGAAAAAATAGACATACAAACTGTTTCTCAAACCTCAATAGAAGAGGAAGCATTGACAGACCTTCCGGACCTCTTTGCCCCTCCCCTTCATCTACTGAACGATACACTGCTTTGCCTGTTGAATCCGCAGGATGCATCTTCCATCCGCATCTTCCGGACGCAAAGCAAAGAGATGGACCAATATACGCTGAAAAGGAAAGACACTTCAATCGTTATATCCCCGGACAGTCATTTAAATACTAAACTCGACTATCTCAACCGGGCAAACAATGTCTACTATGAACTGGTCGTCAACAACGGACAAATGTCGATCGCCAATTTCATCCGCCTGCGGTTAGGAGACTTTTCTCCCAGTGAAGCATACCAAACCGAAGATAAACGATTTGTCTGCCTGGGTCCTTTCATCAAAGGTCTGCTGAGCGTATATAACAGTGACAAACGGAGTAAAGAAATGCTCTTTTTCGGAAACTATCCCGTGATTGGTTCCGAGTATCAATACAAAGAATATCTCGATTTTTTTCAAGGACATCTGGCCAGATATGACAATCAGTTTGTATATGCCAGTACCTACTTCGGCTATCTTTCATCCTATATCTATAAAAACAAACGATTAGTCAAACAATGGGAAAAGCAAACATCCGATTTTTTGTTTCACAAGACACCCGACCGCATCCGGTTCGATAGTCTGCACCACGAGGGATTCGGGTGCGTCACGATGGGGAAAGAACATATTTATGCTTTCAGCCAATACCTGTCTGAAAAACATCAGAAAGGAAACGGAATACTCATCTTCAACAGGGATGGCAAACTAGTTTCCCATTTGATAATAAAGAATCCGATGGTTTTTCTTACCGTAGACAGCCAGGAAAAAAACTTGTATGCCGTTTCCTACAATTTGAAAGAAGAGAAACTATACATTGGGAAGTACAATCTCCCGGAAAGTCCGAAATAGAACCATCCTATAGATCTGTTTTCTCATCTCCCTATAGATATTTACCTGAAACAGGTGACTTAAATTGAGCAATATAGCTACAAAAAGTAGATAACAGCCCCGTTTCGCCCTCATTTACACCCCCATCTTGGCATTCCGCACACCCGGGTGTAAAAGGGGACGAGACCCGGGTCTCGGTAAACTTATATCATTATCTTTCTGATCTTAAGTCATATACTTAGTCAAAAAAGTCATAAGTCTACACACAATGAATGATAGTTATGATAGATGGAATGATAGTTATTTCTGGCAACTATCATAATACAAATAGCTATCATTCAAGGCATTAAATCAGAAAATGATAGTATGATAGTTATTTTATAAATTATACTTATAGTATATAGCGCTTAAATGTCTTCTACAAAATGAACGGGATATTGTTCCCAGTACTTCCTGTAAACCCGCTCGTCATTCCCGTCAAAGTTCAATTGGTACATTCTGAATGTAACCAGGAAATCTTTAGGTTGCCATTGCTCTTCATAAGAATATTGATACTTCATGCCTATACTCTGCATGACCTTCCCACTTCGAGGATTGTTTACATCGTGCGTAGCGGTAATATACCGGATATCTGTCTGTTTCAGCATATCCACCACCGCCCGGCAAGCCTCTGAAATAAACCCTTTATGCCAAAATTCTTTTCTGAGCCCATACCCCAAATCATGGCTATCATCACCGCTTACATGGACATATCCGATCGGGACATTGTCTTCTTTCAAACAAACAGCATACTGAAATCCTTCTTTCCGGACATAGCTATCCAGGTACTTCTTTTGAAGATACACTTTTGCTTCCTCTATATCTGTAAGAGGAAACATAGGTAAGAAAGTATTCACTTCCTTATCACTCAGGATAAGAAATAAAGCTTCTGCATCTTCTTCGACAAACTGGCGTAAAATAAGGCGTTCCGTTTCTATAAGCTCATTCATCTCTTCCTGCTTTTCTTGCATAACCTTCTATATATCATTCGATAGGCAAAGATAATCATTCATGCAAAAAATTGATTACCTTTGCACACCAAAACGAGGTGAAAGGAATATAATTGACAATAAAAAAAATACTATAACAATATGGCATTACAATGTGGCATCGTAGGTCTTCCGAACGTAGGGAAATCTACTCTTTTCAACTGCTTATCGAATGCAAAAGCACAGTCTGCAAATTTCCCGTTCTGTACGATCGAACCGAACGTAGGTGTTATCACCGTTCCCGACGAACGTCTGAACAAGCTGGCAGAGCTGATCAACCCGAAACAGATCGTTCCTACTACGGTAGAGATCGTCGATATCGCCGGCCTGGTAAAAGGAGCCAGTAAGGGAGAAGGATTAGGGAATAAATTCCTTGCCAACATCCGCGAAACAGATGCTATCCTGCATGTGTTACGCTGCTTCGATGATGAAAATATCGTACACGTAGACGGTAAGGTAGACCCTGTACGCGATAAGGAGATCATCGATGCGGAACTCCAGATCAAAGACCTGGAAACGATCGAAAGCCGTATTGCCAAAGTGCAGAAACAAGCCCAGACTGGCGGTGACAAGCAAGCTAAACAAGCCTACGAAGTATTGATAAAATATAAGGAAGCACTGGAACAGGGAAAAAGTGCCCGCACAGTTACGTTCGAAACGAAAGACGAACAGAAGATTGCCCACGAACTCTTCCTGCTGACCAGCAAGCCCGTCATGTATGTTTGTAACGTAGACGAAGCGAGTGCCGTAAGCGGTAATAAATATGTCGATGCAGTACGTGAAGCTGTGAAAGACGAAAACGCAGAAATCCTGGTCGTAGCAGCCAAGATCGAGAGCGAGATTGCCGAGTTCGAGACTTACGAAGAACGCCAGATGTTCCTTCAGGAAATCGGACTGGAAGAATCGGGGGTAAGCCGCCTGATCAAATCCGCCTACAATCTGCTGAACCTGCAGACCTATCTGACTGCCGGTGTACAGGAAGTACGTGCCTGGACATTTGAAAAAGGCTGGAAAGCTCCGCAATGTGCCGGTGTGATCCATACTGACTTCGAGAAAGGATTCATCCGTGCGGAAGTGATCAAATACGACGACTATATCAAATACGGTTCGGAAGCAGCCGTGAAAGAAGCCGGAAAGATGAGCGTGGAAGGAAAAGAATATGTCGTACAGGACGGCGACATCATGCATTTCCGCTTCAACGTATAAAAAGACATTACGTCATCAGATAAGAAGCCGTTCCCGTTATCAGGAACGGCTTTTATTTTTTGAATTCCTGTACTGCAACGGTGTGACACCAAAATACTCCTTAAAGCATTTTCCCATATATCCCGGACTGGAAAAGCCGGCTTTCCAAGTTATTTCCGAGATGGTCAGATCGCTGTTTTCCAGGAACCAGGCACATCTCCGCAACTTTATCTGCAGGATAAAGTCATTCAGTGTCAGTCCGGTGATACCTTTTATTTTAGCCCCCAGACGCGTACGTCCCACCGCGATCTCACGGCACCACATATCGATATTAAATTCCTTATTCTCCATATTCTCTTCAATGATCCGGACAGAATCTTCCAGGAGCTGCTGGTCCAAACGGTTCGTAGCCAGCTCAGTTGGAGTCGTCTCCGCCTCCGTACGGAAACGAGCCTGCTGCCGCTTCAGAGTAGCGATGATGTTATTACATTTCAGCAATAATAACTCGATGTTGAACGGTTTCATTATATAATCGCTTGCACCGCATTTAAGCCCCTCCAAAGCACTCTCCAGATCGATACGGGCAGTCAGTAAGATGATCGGAATATGCGATGTTTCGAGCTTCCGCTTCAGGCGCTGACACATCACTGTCCCGCTGATACCCGGCATCATCACGTCGCTGATGATAAGGTCCGGCTGCATCTCCTCTGCCATACGAATACCTTCTTCCCCATCGCACGCCTTATATACTTTATACCGGATAGAGAAAGCCTCCTCCAGAACTTGCAGCAAATCTTCATTGTCTTCCACAAGCAGTACGGAAAGCGACTTCTCCGTTTCTTTCGTATCCGGCAGCTTGTCCATAGATACGACATCTGGTAAATCGGGCATCCCGATCACTTCTTCCCGTTTTACTTCCTGTATAGGCAGGACGTCGACCGGTTGCGTCTCCGTCGATTTCTGCTCGGAAGTCAGATGCTCGTCCCCCAGCCGCAGCGTAACCGTGAAAGTCGTACCTTCTCCCAGTTCACTCTTCACCTCGATCTGTCCTTTATGCTGCATGATTATCTCCTGAGTCAGTGCCAGTCCGATACCACTTCCCGATAAGGATATGCCGGTCGCATTATCCGCCTGGTAAAACCGTTCGAATATATGAACCTGCTGGCTTTGGGGAATACCAGAGCCAGTGTCGGAGATACGTATCTCCACAACTTCTTTTTTACGAAGTATGCTTACGGTGATGGTTCCCTCTTTCGGGGTAAACTTAAACGCATTCGAAAGCAGGTTGTTAAACACTTTACGTATCTGTACCGGATCGAACCAGACAGGTATCTCTTCATCCATCGTTTCGAGCCTGTACTGAATCCGGTTCGTCACGGCATAATCCTTGAATGAATCGAATATCCGGCGCATAAAAGCAACCAGGTTCTGCTGGCTTGCATGGAAAGGCATTTTTCCCTGTTCCAACCGCCGGAAATCGAGCACCTCCGTAATAAGCTGCTGCATCTGCGCCGTATATTGCCTCACCTTCAGCAGCTTGCTCCGGAACGTACCTCCCAGGTCGTAGTTCTGCAGGATCAGGTCGACCTGGCTGATCATCAGCGTAAGCGGAGTACGCAGTTCATGCGATATGTTGATATAGAATTTCAGCTTCATCTGGTTCAGCTTCTCTATACGTAATTTCTCCCGCTGTTCGAGCTCTAAAGATGCCTTCAGGAACGCCCGGCTCCGGTTAAAACGGATCAGCCAGACCAGGAACAAAAGGACCAGCAAACCATACAGGGTAAAAGCGTAAACTGAAGCATAGAAAGGAGGACGGACGCGGATAGGCATGACGATCTGCTTGCCGTCTCCCACCTCCCTCAGCAATAAATTATAATTCCCCGGAGGGATGGAAGTGTACACTATCTGTTGATGACGGGTACGCGTCCACTGCTTATCCAGTCCTTCCAGCTTATATTCGAACAGATTCTTATCGGCATACCGGTAGTTGGTCGAAGTAAATCCCAGCGTGATGTTATTCCGGTCGTAGGGAAGAGTAAGACGGGAGGTATACGAAACAGCTTCCCGCAGGATATTCGATGAAGGCGACGGATAGACCGGCATATTATTCACGGAAAGACTGTTAAACGAGATGGAATAAGAGACCTCTACAGGAGCCAGTCCGAACTCTTTCGTAGCAATCATCCCTTCCACACCTCCGATAAAGATCATGCTGTCTTTGGGAGACAGATACACTCCGCAATTGGAATTTAGCCGGTGCAGCGGAGAGGAAGTTCCCAGCAAGGTATGCGTACTTTTTCCTGTTTTCATATCCAGCAAGGTAATTCCCCGGATAGAAGTAACCAGCAGCCGTCCCGTAGGAGTGATCAAAGCCCGGAAAGGCTCGTTTGTCAGCAACTGACCTTGTTCCTGGTTATAGCATGTCCAAAAATCATTCATCGGATCATAGCGTAAGACCCCCACTCCCGTCACGACGAAATAGAGATTCCCCCTACTGTCTTCCGTAATGTGCGGAACCGGCTTCTTTCCAATCATACTTTTCACCGACGGTATCTCTTCGGCAGTCCGGGTATCCATCCGGATACAAAGAATGTCCTTATTGGCAGGAGTAAGCCACAGCCTGTTTTCGTTATCCAGCCAGGCGGAACGGATGGTTCCATCGGTCTGATTAAGCAGTTCGGGATCGGAGAATAAATGAGACAGCTGCTGGGTTGTCAAATCCAAAAGGTATAATCCTGTCTGGGTTATAACGATCAGATTACCCTGCCAGGGTATCAGGTCCGTAATGATCCGTTGCCCGTCATCCTGCAGTATATCTGTTCCCAGCTGTTTCAGATGACCGGAAGAGGAATAACAATACAAGCCGTGGCGGAAAGTACCGATATACAACCGGTCGTTTTCAGCATCATACCAGACGGACTTGGTCGTACGGCAAGGGATACGCAAAAGGCCCGGGTCGAAATATTTGACCTTCTGTGTTGTACGGTCCAGGCAGTTCAACCGTCCATGTTCAGTCGCAATATACAGATTGCCTTTCGTGTCCTCAGCCATCTTACCGAACAGGAAACCATCCAGGCTCTCCGGATCGTCGGGAGAAATACCGTAGAATGTATAATCTTCGGTATTCGGATTGAAGTAACTCAACCCGCCATAATAGGTTCCGACCCACATGCCCCCCTGCCTGTCCCTGAAGATCGCATACACCGATGAATGCTTCAACGACCAGGAAACCTGTTCCTTATGCGACAGATGATAACAATCCCGAAGAGACGAGTTTACCACAGTGATACCGGCATAAGTACCGATCCAAATGTTCCCCTTGATATCCTGATCGATAGTACGTACCTGATTATTGACAAGCGGATGGGCGGTATCGTTCTCCCGCATGGAAATCCACTCTCCTTCACTGAACACTTTGGCACCATTGGATAATGTACCTACCCACAATCTCCTCCAATTATCTATAAACAAAGAAGTGATCGATTCATCTTCCAGCAGATTCTGAAAAGTCCCGTTTGAATAGTTATACAATCCTTTCGTCGTAGCCAATAGCCAGCCGTCATCCATAAAATGCAGATCCCGGATGATCAGTGTAGAATCAGGCAAAGCACAGATCTTTTCCGATACGCCATTGGATTTATAACGATACAATTCGTTCCTGTTAGCATAAAACAAGGCTCCATGATGGTATTCCAGAGCATGTGCCTGCACCGTTGTCAGCCGGAACTCTTCCGTCCGCATATTGAAAAGGACCAGCCGTCTGTTGGCCAGCATATAAATACATGAATCCCCGTCTCCACAAATTCCGTGGATGTTATTGTCCTCGACCTCATCCAGATAGTTAGAGAGGCGGAAAGAGCGGACAATTCTTCCGTCATACACATTAAAATTATCATTCCCGAACCAGATAGCTCCTTTAGCATCCTGATAAATAGAAATGGCTGAAGGCTGTGTAAAACCGTCGTTCAGATCGACATGTCTAAAATAAAGCTCTTTCGCCGACAGCGGTAATAATGTGCATAAACAGAGTAGTAGATATAAGTATTTAACCCCCATAAACATAGATATTTAATGCAAAATTAACTCATTTTTAGCGGCAAGCAACAACAATCGCGGACATTAACTAAAAGCCAAATAGTAATATCCGTCAAAAAAATAGCAATATCCGTCACTAACGGCATTTACCATTCTATCAACAGATTCTAATACGCCTTTCTTTCAGCACCTTATAGCTTTGCAGCATTGAAAATAAATTTTCTTGAATCTAATTAAAGATTTGTTTATGAAAAAAGTATTGAGACCTATCGGACTTATTTTACTGTCCGGCGCTCTCTGCTCTACCGGACAGGTATTTGCAGCAGACGGCACACCGGAAACTGTCGCCAACATCGCTCAACAAAAGAAGCAAGTAACAGGTACAGTTACCGACGCATTCGGCCCTGTAGCCGGAGCTTCCGTTTCCGTAAAAGGAACCAGTGAAGGAACTATTACAGACATGGACGGAAATTTCTCCATTTCCGTAGCGCCAGGAAGTACACTTTCTATCTCTTTCATCGGCTATGTTACACATGAAATCAAGTACACGGGACAGACATCCCTGAACGTAACATTGAAAGAAGATACCCAGACAATCGATGAAGTGGTTGTTACCGCCATGGGTATCAAGAAAGAAAAAAGAGCCCTCCCTTACGCCATGAGCGAACTGAAGGCAGAACAGATCCAGACTGTTCCCGTACAGAACGTAGCCACCTCTTTATATGGTAAGGCTGCCGGTGTACAGATACAGCAGACAGCCATGGGACCTACGGGAGGTACCAAGATCCAGATCCGTGGTATCAACTCGGTGGAAGGTAACACCCGTCCGCTGATCGTTGTCGACGGTATACCTATCAACGACGTAGATTCTAACTGGGCCGGTCGCGAACGTAGCGAAACACAACAAGGTTCTGCCCTTAACGACATCAACCCGGACGACATCGAATCGATGTCTATCTTGAAAGGTGCAAACGCTGCCGCCCTGTATGGTTCACGTGCGACCAACGGGGTAATCGTGATCACTACCAAACGTGGCGGCGAAGGCAAAGGACTGGGCATTCAGGTAGGAACTTCCTATACGTATGACCAACGTGCTTTCATGCCGGAACTCCAAAACGTATTCGGTGGCGGTGACAAACCCTATTTCACGACAAACGCAGACGGTCAAAACATTTATAACGGTGATACTTACCGTAGTTTCGGTCCGCGTATGGACGGAACGGAAGTGATTTGGTGGGATGGTGTAAAACGTCCGTATTCCCCGCAACCGAACAACTACCGGGATGTATTTAAAGACGGTTTCAGCAACAACAACAGTATCTCTATAACCAACGGTACCGATAAGAACAGTATCCGTCTGGCCTATACGAATATGAACTACGGCGGTTACCTGGAAAACTTCAAGCAGAACAAGCATAACTTCAGCTTCTCCGGTAACTTCAAGGTGCACGAACGTCTTACGTTCGATGCTTCCGTCTCATTCAATATCTCGGATACGAAGAATCCGCCTACACGTATCGACCGTGTATCCAACTACCCGATGCCTCGTAACGAAATCACCCAGTTATGGAAAGACCACTACAAGAATGATGAAGGTTATTTCCTGACAGACCAAATATCGAGCATCAACTCCGGAAACCGCGACAACATCATCAAATACCTGATGTGGCAGCAGAACGAAAACGAATATACGCAAAAACGCGAACGCCTGATCGCTTCATTATCTGCCAACCTCAAGATATTCGACTTCCTGACTTTCCGTCTGCGCGGTGGTACGGACCGTTACCGTGACGACAAGGAAAACAAAGAATACTTTACTAAATATTCGGATCCTTCAGACATGAACAGCCTGGAAGGCACCTACCGTAAGGAAGATGCGCACTACCAAAAAAACTATGTGGAAGGTTTGTTGATGTTCAACAAGGCAATCAATGAAGATTTCGACGTGTCTGCCAACCTGGGTGTTTCCGGTGAAGATATCACGGAATCGAAAGTAATCTGGGAATCTCACGGATTGAAATACAACGGTATGTTCTCTTCCAACAATAACAAGAGAGACCCGAAGGGTGCCGGCAGAGACAAAGTCGTTAACCAGGGTGAGTTCCTGGGAGCCGTCTTCGCCTCTGCACAGGTTGCTTACAAACGCTTCCTATATTTGGATTTGACCGCCCGTAATGACTGGTCTTCCCGTCTGACAGCTGGTAACCGCAGCTTCTTCTATCCGTCTGCGGGTCTGAGCTTCGTGTTCACGGAAGCATTGGATCTGCCGGATTGGTATAACTATGGTAAGATCAGAGGATCATATGCAATCGTGGGTAACACGACACCGTCTATCTACTTTACCAACTCTGAATATCAGTACGGATCATTCAACAGTTCAATCATTACGAATGAGTTCAAAGCAGACGTTCCTCCTACCAATATCGTTCCGGAAAAGACCTATTCATGGGAAGTCGGTCTGGAAAGCCGCGTGCTGAACGGCCGTTTAGGATTAGACCTCGCTTTCTATACCAACAAAACCAAGAACCAGATCATCACCGTTCCGGTGGCTCCTTCTACTGGTGCTACAGGCATGAGAATGAATGCCGGTGAAATCGGAAACCGCGGTGTGGAACTTCAGCTTACCGGTACTCCTGTTGAAACAAAGAACTTCAGCTGGGAAGGTATTCTGAACTTCGCCTATACGCATAATGAACTGCTTTCATTGATCGACGGCATGGAAGACCGCCAGATCAGCAACCCGTGGAGCGCCGCAATCTTCAAGGCTGTTCCGGGATATGCTACACCGAGTGTATTTATCCGTAAATGGATACGCGATGACCAGGGAAGAATCGTTGTGGATAAGAACGGAAACTATCAGCAGGAATCTGAATTTACTTATGCAGGCAGTGCAGCCCCGAAGTTTACGGCAGGTTTCACGAATACATTCCGTTACAGAGACTTTTCTTTAAGCGTACATATCGACGGTTCATTCGGCGGTAAACTGCTTTCATTCACCAATAATTTCCTGAAAGCATCGGGAGCAGGTAAGGAATCCTTATGGGGACGTGATGAAGAATACGGCGGTCTGGCTTATTACATCGATAAGAACACAAATCAAAAGATACGCCTGGACAGTCACAGTGCTTCAGCTCCGGCAAATGCCCTCGACGGTCGTGTACGCCACGACGGTATCATTGTTGACGGTGTAAACGAAAAAGGAGAAAAGAACGATATCATCGTATCGGCAGCCGACTATTACAACTCACGCTACAACCGTAACGGTTCTGAAGACAACCTATATGACAACACCTATATCAAACTGCGTGAAATGAAATTATCGTACCGCGTTCCGAACAATATCGTTTCTAAGATCGGTCTGCAGAACCTGAATGTTTCATTGATCGGTAGCAACCTGTTCTTCATTTACAAGAATGTTCCTAACGTGAATCCGGAAGCAACATTAGGTACAGGCGGTACGAACCCGTATGTGGAATACACTTCTTACCCGTCAGCCAGAAGCTTCGGTTTTGCTATCAACACCAGTTTCTAAACCAAGTAACTTATTCATAATAAAAACAGTAAACTTTTATGAAACATTTAATATATAGCCTGCTTTTAGGTACTGCCGTAGCCTTCTCTTCCTGTGAAAGCAAACTGGATGACAAGCATGATAATCCGGATGGATTTACCACGGCAGAGATCGAATACCTTTTTACCAAAGGTGCATTAAAAACGATCGAAATCGATTACGCCGATACCTGGAATTATAACTTTCGCCTGATCGGAAACTATATCCAGACAACTGCTCGCCAGGCAGGAAAAGACCGTGTCAACCTGTACCAGAATATTCAGGACGATAAGGCACGTTGGGAAAACTATTATGTAACACGTATGAGCACTCTGACCGAGATAGATAAAATGTATGCTACTCTGTCACCGGATGAACAAGCTAAATATCAGATTTTTGTCGAAGCCGGTAAGGTTCTGAAAGCATACAACACGGCTATCGCCACCGACTTTTTCGGAAATATGCCTTACACGGAAGCTTTCACTGCACGTAATGTAGTCTATGGCGGAAGCGTAATCTTCAAACCGAAATACGATACTCAGAAAGATATTTACTATTCTATCCTGGAAGATCTGAAATCTGCAGCTGCTTATTTCAAGACAGCTACTACCAGCAATACGTTCAAGCAGCAGGATATTATCTACAAGGGTAACTGCGACGGCTGGTACAAGTTTGCCAACTCACTGCGCCTGCGCTACGCCATGCGTATTTCAAATGTCGATCCTGATAAAGCGAAACAGGTATTGGCAGAGCTTTCACTGGATCAGCTGATCACCAAAAACGCTGATAATACTTATATCATGGTTGACAACCAGAGTACTGCACCTGACGGTATCTGGCGCGCCATGAGAGAGAGTCATTCGAAAGCTCACAGCTATTACATGTATCCACCGGAATTTACCGTCAACTTATTGAAAGAAGCCACCGACCCACGTTTGGTAGTATTCTATCAGCCGGCAACGGATGACGAAGGGGATGTTTATGAAGACAGCAAAGAGATCATCGGCTATCCTTCGTCGGCAGATAAAGCCATCGCTTTGGTGAACGGTCCGAACGGAACAGAGCTTTTCAAGATCTACGGATGTCTGAATACGGTTACTTTCCGTAAGAACTATCAGTTGCCGGTAGGTATCGGCATGACGGCTGCCGAAGTTTATTTCTGCCTGGCAGAAGCTGCACAACGCGGTTTATTCAGCGGAAACGCTGAAGAGTTCTATAACAAAGGGGTTATCTTATCTATTCAGAACTACTACGAATATTATAAGAACAGCGATGCGGAAAAGGGTAAAGATATGGACATTGCCAACAGAGACGTATCCGACGGTACTTTGGGTAGCTGGCTGGCGACTTCAACATTCAAATTCAACCCGGCAAAGGCTTTGGAACAGATCGCAACCCAAAAATGGCTGCACCTCGGCTTCCTGCAGATCTACGAAAACTGGGCTGAATACCGTCGTACGGATTTGCCTGTTTTCGATGACGACCGTGAAAACGGTGTTCTATTGAACAAAGAGAATGCCCCGGTACGCTTTTTATATCCTTCAAAAGAAGCATCCATGAACACGGAAAACTACAACGCACAATCGGAATACAATAAGATTGGTGCTCGTTTGTGGTGGGATGTAAAATAAGTCTCACTCCCTGAACTTTAAGCATTGACCGTATGGTTGATAATTGTTACCTTTGCGCTAATGATTACCGGCCATACGGTTTTATATTATGGATATATTCAATAACAAACAGAATAAATACCCGAAGAAAAGCATGAATTTTAAGTATTTGTTATTAGCTGCCGCCTGCCTGGGAACCGGAGCTATACAAGCCAAAGACTCGATCTACAAAAAAGGGTGGATAGATCTCAACAAAAACGGCGTGAAAGACGTCTATGAAGATCCGGAAGCTCCTGTCGAAGCACGCGTACAGGATCTGCTCAACCAAATGACGCTGGAAGAAAAGAGCTGCCAAATGGCTACGCTCTACGGTTTCGGACGTGTCCTGAAAGATTCTCTCCCTACCGAAGGATGGAAGAATGAAATCTGGAAAGACGGTATTGCCAATATCGATGAACAGTTGAATGGCGTAGGAAGTGCCCGCCGCAGGACACCGGAGATGATCTATCCGTTCAGCAACCACGCCGAAGCGATCAACAAGACGCAACGCTGGTTCATTGAAGAAACTCGCCTGGGTATTCCTGTCGACTTCTCCAACGAAGGTATCCACGGGTTGAATCATACCAAAGCGACTCCCCTGCCCGCTCCTATCAGCATCGGCAGCACCTGGAACCGCGACCTGGTTCATCAGGCGGGAGACATAGCCGGTAAAGAGGCAAAAGCGTTAGGCTACAACAACGTGTATGCCCCTATCCTCGACGTAGCCCGCGATCCTCGCTGGGGACGCGTACTGGAAACGTACGGAGAAGATCCTTATCTAGTTGGCGAACTGGGCACACAGATGGTCAAAGGTATCCAGCAGAACGGTGTCGCTTCTACCTTGAAGCACTTTGCCGTTTACAGCATCCCGAAAGGCGGACGCGACGCGGCTGTCCGTACCGACCCGCATGTGGCTCCCCGCGAACTGCATGAAATACATCTCTATCCGTTCAAAAAAGTAATCCAGGAAGCACACCCCAAAGGCGTCATGAGCAGCTATAACGACTGGGACGGCGTACCTGTAACAGCCAGCCATTACTTCCTTACAGAATTATTACGTCAGGAATATGGTTTCAGAGGATACGTGGTAAGTGACAGTGAGGCGGTAGAATTTGTACAGACCAAGCATCACGTGGCCGATTCGTATGAGGAAGCCGTACGTCAGGTGGTAGAAGCCGGATTGAACGTCCGTACCAACTTCACCCACCCGAAAGATTATATCCTTCCGGTACGCAAGCTGGTTAAGGAGGGTAAATTATCCATGAAGTCAGTCGACCGTATGGTAGCCGACGTATTACGTGTCAAGTTCGAACTGGGACTATTCGATTCCCCGTACGTAAAAGACCCGAAAGCAGCCGACAAGATCGTAGGTGCAGACAAACACCGCGACTTCGTACTGGATATGCAGCAACAGTCTCTCGTCCTGCTGAAGAACGAAAATAACCTGCTGCCGCTGGATAAGAACCAGACAAAGAAAGTGCTTATCGCTGGTCCGCTGGCAAAGGAAACCAACTATATGATCAGCCGTTACGGTCCGCAGGGATTGGATAATATCACGGTTTACGACGGCATCAAGGATTATTTGGGCAACCAGGTTGAAGTAGCCTATGCCAAAGGGTGCGAAATAAAAGATGCCAACTGGCCCGACAGCGAAATCGTCCCCACCGCACTGACGGATGAAGAAAAGAAAAGCATTGCCGAAGCGACAAGCGCTGCTGCCGATTGTGACGTGATCATCGCCGTATTGGGAGAAGACGAATCCTGCACTGGCGAAAGTAAATCGCGTACCGGACTCGATCTTCCGGGTCGTCAGCAACAACTCCTGGAAGCGTTGCATGCCACCGGCAAACCGGTCGTACTCGTTCTGATCAACGGTCAGCCGCTGACCATCAACTGGGCAGACCGCAACATTCCTTCTATCCTGGAAGCCTGGTTCCCCGGCCAGTTAGGCGGAGAAGCGATTGCCCGAACATTATTCGGCGATTATAATCCGGGCGGACGTTTATCCGTTACCTTCCCGAAATCGATCGGACAGATCGAGTTCAACTTCCCGTTCAAGCCGGGTTCACAGGACGGACAATACTTTGCAGGTCCCAACGGCTCGGGAAATACCCGCGTAAACGGTGCCCTTTACCCGTTCGGCCATGGATTGAGTTATACGACTTTTGCTTACTCAAAACTGTCGGTTAAACAGGAAACACCGTACTCACAAAGCCCTGTAACCGTGACTGTAGATGTAACCAATACGGGTAAACGTACCGGTGACGAGGTGGTACAGTTGTATATCCGCGATAAAGTCAGCAGCGTCATCGCTTACGAATCTGTTCTGCGCGGCTTCGAACGTATCTCCCTGCAACCGGGCGAAACGAAAACCGTCACTTTCGTCCTTCTTCCCGAAGATCTCCAGATCCTGGACAGACACATGGAATGGACCGTCGAACCGGGTGAGTTTGAAGTCAGAATCGGTACCTCATCTACCGACATCAAGTTGAAAGATACATTCGTCGTAAAGTAGCAAATGAGTGATATATACAAGTCGAGGGCCGGATGGTAAATACTGTCCGGTCCTCTTCGTTTCTCCCTCTTTTATGCTTTATTAAAAAAAATCCTTACGGTTACTATCAACCGTAAATAGAAAAGGGATACCCGCACACGGATACCCCCTAACACTGAAAAGATTTGTTTTTATTCTAATCCATACTTTTGTATCGCATATTCTCCCAAAACTTCCAGGTAATGCAGACACTTACTAACTACTTTTTTCATAGCGCTTCTCTTATTATTTAAAACGATTTGTATCATAAAACATGTCATTCAGATATGTTTTACAACACAAAAGTAGTAGTAATATACATACGTTATACCAGCCTCTTCGGCTTTTAACATCATTTGCACAAAACAGACAGCCACTTTTCGAAAGCCCTTACCCTATAACATATTTCGAATAAGGCAATTTACTCAGCAAATAAACAAACAGCCACGTCGCAGCCAGTGTAAAGACAGCCGATACGGGAACAATGGCAGGTATAGGAATATGCAGCCAAAGCGTCAGCAAATAAGACGGTCCCACAAAGAAATAATGTACACAATAAATGCCGAACCCGAGTTTGGTCAGATTAGCCAATGCACGGCAAATCAAAGGAGAAGTGATACGGACCTTTTGCATCAAAAGGAATATGGCAGCCGTCATCAGCATCGCATTCGGGGAGCAATAGGTGAAAAACAACTCCATACCCTCTTCACTTACATTCGGATCCGAGGTCATATACCTGAAACCTACAAAAGTAGCCAAATATCCGATCAGGAACAAAGGCACAACGATAGCCAGTGTTTTTCTTATCGACCAGTCATTGCCTTTCCCTAAATAATGCCCCAGCAACAAATACCCGTTGAAGCCTGCAAAATAATAGAACAATCCGTAAGCGTTCCATGAACAGGTTCCGAACAGATAATGGGACACAAACTCCATCAGATAAGGAATAAACAACGAAACGCCCCAAATCAGCAGAAACCACCGTTTTGCCTTATCGGAAGCTTTTTCTACCCAGGCAGAGAAGACCGGCATATAGAGATACAGACCGATCAAAGCATAGATATACCACATCGGCGTTGCATAAACGGTAAACGTAAGCGGTATCATGGCTATATCTTTCAATCCGTCAGCCAGGGAAGCCGAAGGATCGGGTGCCCAGGGAAAGAAATCGGTAACCAGTTCAGGACTTCCGCCTACCCATTGGATAAACCACGGAGCCAGATTAAACAGTATCGACCAGATCAGGAAAGGGAAAAAGACCCGCGGAATGCGTTTCTTATAAAAGAGAGAAGCCTCCTGCTTCAGCGGAAGTAATAAAAAACCGGTCATCATGACAAACAGAGGCACACAGGCTCTCAACATAGATCCGTAGGCCGATCCCCAGAAATTAATTTCAGGATTGGCACGCGACTCCGGAGAGGCGTTAAACGGGTCCGTACAATGACAGGCAATCACCATCAGGATAGCAACGAAACGAAGAGCGTCCAGCCAGACTATATGCGGACGGGCAGTAGTAGTGTTATTCATGACAAGTTTATTTTCAAACAGCCGTAAAAGTAAGCATAGTTCTGTATATTACGAAACTATTGTTATCCTCTTTTATATTCGGAAGGTACAATTCCCGTCTGCTTGATAAAAGCACGGCGGAAAGTACTCATGGAGTGAAAACCGGAACGTTCCGCAATCTCCTGGATACTTGCCAGCGGTTCGGCATCCATCAGACGCTTGCTCTCCTCTACACGGAACTGGTTCACATAATCGGAGAAAGACATACCCAGCTCTTTATTGAATAATTGTGACAGATAAGAACGGCTGATAGGAAAAACCCGCTGCAGATCAGTCAAGCGCAGGTCATCGTTCAGATAAGGTTTTTCGCGTTCAAACCAGGCATTCACCTCTTCCGCATAGCGTTTGAAAAGCGCTCCCCGCTGCTCTTCATCGTCATCATCTTCCTCCTCGTCATCGTTCGACGGAAGATCCCATCCGTTCTTAAAAGAATGCTCCAGCCGGATATTCTTGAGAAATAAGGCCTTATAAAAAAAATAAAACCAAACAACCAGCATGACGGCCTTAATAACGACATACAGGATTGTCCGATCGGTCAATAATAAGACCACATAAAGAAAATAGAGAATTGACAATATGATCATCGTTCGCTTCAACCAACGCAAATCATAGCTTTCAGGGTCTGAAACATTCTCACTCAGATAAGCGGTATATTCATCGGCATACTTTACAACCAAATATATCGGCAGAATCATATAAAAAAGAGTAAGTACCAGCACCAATAAACGCAAAAAGACATCCAGATTAAAATGCGTAAAGACATCTTTTATCGAATAAAAAACATGTATTTCCCCACCCGATAAACGATAAGCAAGATAAGAAAAACCACCTATCACGACAGGCGAAAGGAAAACGGCAAAACGCCTTAAAGTAAGAAAACCGGGACGTAGCTTTTCGATCACATAACAAGCCAGACAAGCGGTCACCAGACAGCTCGCAATAAGTATGTCAGGATGGAACGCTTCCTTTGCCTCATCCACGTAAGAATTAACAGAAATTCTGATTACAGCCATCAATGCCCACATAATCATACTCCATGCTAAAATAAGTCGTGCCCGGTTGCCAAATGACCTCAATAGCATCATAATGCCACCCAATACGCACAGGCCTATTATCTGCATACTCAATAAAAACTGTATTTTGTCCAGCATATGTTATCGCCTCATTTTAGTATAAACAATTTGAATCTTCAAATGGTTGATTTGCACCCTATTTAGACAATTTGACGCTTCTGGATTATTTGCACCATGCGTTTTTATACCATTTCATCGTGGTTTTATACCGTATGATCTCCCTTTTTCCTCAAACTGCCGGATATTTGCAATATGAAATTTGATACAAAAATAGCATAAAAGTATGAGAAATTTATTACTATTTATTACACTGATTTCCAGTTTGGCAGCTTGCTCTCACGATAGCAATTTCGCAGCCATTGAGAGTATTAGCGCGAAAGAAAAACCATTAAAAATTATTACACGTATTTTAACTACAAAATCGGCGAATTTCGTCCAGGAATTCAAAGACGGATCGGAAATAGGACTGCTGATCACACGCGAAGACGACGGTGGTCTTTATGACGAGGATAGTGATTATATAAATGTAAAAGCGAAAGCAAATTTAATTAGTAATAAAATCTCCTGGCGGCAAACGCCGGAAGTCACGCTTAACTTTGACCCGGCCATCGTGTATGCCTATTATCCATATCAGTCGCAAATGAGACTGAGCACGGCAAGTATCCCTGTAAAGATATCGCCGGATGCCACTCAGACACGCGACTATATGTACGGCACACACGCTCTCGGCCAGAAAGCAGTAAACAGCATCTCCCCGATGGTCTTGCTGAATATGGAACATGCCCTGTCGCTCATATCTTTTCAGGTCAACCTGGAAAAAACAGAAGAAGAAATTTATGAGTTAAGCGCTGTCCAACTGGGAAACAAAGCCGGAGGTACGGCACTGATATGCAAAGGTATGATGGATATCAGGACCGGACAAATCACCGGAACGGCTTGTTGCAGCATCGCTAGCCGGCTCAACCTGGAGGAACCTGTCACACTGACAAAAGAGTTCTGTGATCCGCAGCAGATCATGGTGATCCCGACAGCATCGGGCACCACGGCGGAGGGTGACATCGAGGCACTCTTTACGATCAACGGAACTTCGTACAAATATAAAATTCCCGCAAAGACTGTATGGGAAAAAGGACATAAATACCTCTACAAATTAACTCTCAGCGGAGAGGCTCTTACATTGAAAGAGGTATCCGTTACGGACTGGATACAGGGTAACGGCAAAGATGCTACAAGCAGCATTATGTAAGTTTTATTTTATGTTTTGGTTATGGTTTAGAATCTCTGGGTAACCGTATTTTGTTGGAATGCCGATGATCTGCTGTCCGGATGTACGGACGATAAGTCTGATTGGACAGACAGCCCGGCATTGCAAGAAGAAATAGGGTTTACCGTAAAAAGGAAATAAGGCCTCCATCCCTGCCACGACATCCGGCAAAGGGCCGAAGAACATCCTTTCAACAGGATTCTATAAGTGTAAACGCCGTGGCAAGTCGTTCCATACTTCTTGCCACCGGCCACTACACCGATCCGACCATCCGGGAGCTGACAGCGGTCAGTCCTTCAAAAAAGAATTAACGAACTAACTCGTGAGAGTTACGTATACATTTAATTAATACTAAAATAGTAATAATGAGCCGGCCCCGAATACCGCGCCCTGCACTCAACAGGACGCATATTCCCTCTCAACTTATCGCCGACAACACTCTTTTATTTGACTATAAACCTTGACGGGGCCGGTTTCATTTATACTATCCGAAAAGGTGTTTCACCCTAATGGAACAGTTGTTTCTCCTAGATGAAACACTTGTTCCATTAGGGTGAAACACTTTTTATTTTGAAATGTAAACATTCAGCTTTTTACACAAAAAGATTCACATTCTGTATATTTTCCTTACATTTGCTCCATTGCGACTAGCATTGAAAACAAAGAAAGGAAATGATCGGGACTGAGATACACAATTTCAATACGTTATACACCAAATTCTACAGAAAATCCTTTCTGTTCACTAAATCGTATGTGCATGACGAATGTATTGCCGAAGACATTGTGTCGGACGTTCTGATAAAATTATGGGAGATACTAAAAGAGAAGGAGATTGAACATATCGAAGCCTTACTCTTAACCACATTGAAAAATAAATCGCTCGACCACCTGAAACATGAAGCGATTAAAACGGAAGCGATCAGCACCTTAACGGATATGAAACAAAGGGAGCTGGATATCCGCATTTCTACCTTGGAGGCTTGTAACCCGGAAGATATATTCTCTGCAGAAGTACAGCAGATCATCACCACTACCTTAGCTCTCCTGCCGGAACAAACCCGTCGTGTTTTTGAAATGAGCCGCTTCGAAAATAAAACAAACAAAGAGATAGCAGAAGAACTGGAAATCACTGTCAAAGGTGTTGAGTATCACATCACAAAAGCTTTAAAACCACTGCGGGAGAATCTCAAAGATTACCTGCCTCTCTTCTATTTCTTCTTTTTTTTCCATTAATTTTTCATATTCCACTAGGGTTACCGGGGAATAAATCGTTTTAATAGTAGTGAGGTAAAATATGCCTCAAAATATTGAAGAGAAGAATGAATCTGGAAATGCTACATAGATATATAGCAGGCGATGCGACTCCGGAAGAAAAAGAGGAAGTTACCCGCTGGCTGGATGCTGACAAGAAAAACATGAAGGAGTTTCTTGCACAGCGAAAACTATATGATATATCTATCTGGCAACAGGAATTAACTATCCCCTCGGCAACAAAGCAAAAGCAATGGACACTCCGAACGATATCCATCGAACTTACAAAAATAGCTGCCATCTTCATTCTGGCTTTTACCGTACTTTATTCATTTCTGATGAACAAAGACAGCTCAGATCCAGCTATTATGCAAACAATCTTCGTTCCACCCGGACAACGTGCAGAACTCACGTTAACCGACGGAACCAAAGTCTGGCTAAATGCAAAAACAACATTTACATTCCCCAATAAATTCACAGCTAATACCCGTAATGTAACTTTAGACGGTGAAGGGTATTTTAATGTAACCAGAGATACGGAAAAACCGTTTCTTGTACAGACAGAAAAATACAACATCAAAGTACTTGGTACCGAATTTAACGTAACCGCCTATTCCGGTTCGCCAGTCTTTGAAACCGCCTTATTAAAAGGAGCTGTTGAAGTATCTTCACCGGCAACATATTCCAAAGTTTACTTAAAACCCAACACGCGTACTTACGAAAGGAACGGGGAATTAAGGACAGGTATAATAGAACACCAGTCTTATTTTCTGTGGAAAGAAGGGTTGATCTGCTTCTTCGATGAACCGGTCGGTAAAATGATCGAGAAACTGGAGTTATATTACGATGTGAAAATAGATGTACGGAATACAGAATTACTTAAAAACCGTTACTCCGGGAAATTCCGGACGAAAGACGGCGTGGAACATGTATTAAAAGTACTCCAGCTAAGACACAGATTTACTTACACAAAAGATAATGACTTGAATCTGATAACCATTAAATAATTAATCACAAAAACAGTCTGCCTATGAAATAGAACACATGAAAAAACAAAAACCGGAAAATGCTCCAACACTTTCCGGTTCAAAGTAAGTCAATACCCGACTTCTTTCCTTAAATATCTAAGTATTAACTAACACAGTTTACAAAAGTATGAAAAATATTTTGTACGGGGATTCTCTTGTCCCATTTAAACCACATTTTAAACACATATTTCGCATTATGAAATTTGCTTTTGTGTATCTCTTTATCTTCATATCTGGGATATTTGCAACGGAAGCTGCTTCTCAGACTATGAAAGTTTCTATTGTAGCGAAAAACATCTCAACACGAGATCTCATGCAGGAGATAGAGAAACAAACCGATTATCTGTTCGTATATAAAAAAGACGAAATAAACCTGCAACGTAAAGTAACCGTAAATGCAACCGATAAAACAGTTGCAGAAGTATTAAACCAGGCATTTGGACGGACCGATATCGTCTATGCAGTAGAAGGTTCAAACATTATGCTAATGAAGAAAGGGGAAGAGAACTACCCTTCTGCAGTTGCACAACAGAAAGGACGTATTATCAATGGTGTCGTTACCGATACCAAGGGAGAAACAATTATCGGAGCGAATGTCTCAGTCAAAGGTACAACCATCGGTACTATTACAGATATAGATGGTAAATTCTCTCTGGAAGTTCCTGATAAAGCTCAGTTACAAGTTTCCTATATAGGTTATTTAACTCAGGATATAACAGTAGGAAACAAAACATCACTGGATATCCAACTTGCAGAAGACACACAGAATCTGGAAGAAGTCGTTGTTGTCGGATACGGTGTACAAAAGAAAACAAGTATTTCCGGCTCTATCGCAACCATTGCACAGGAGGATATCAAGAAATCTTCCACATCCAATCTGAGCGAATCATTGGTAGGACGTATGCCGGGTTTGATTGCCGTTAACGAATCGGGAAAACCCGGATCGGGTTCTAAACTGTTAATCCGAGGACAAGGAACCTGGAATAACAGTGACCCATTAGTAATCGTGGACGGTATCGAACGTGATTTCAGTAATCTCGACCCGAACGAAATCGAAAATATCTCCGTACTGAAAGATGCAGCCGCCGCAGCCGTTTATGGTGCAAGAGCTGCCAATGGAGTTATCCTGGTAACTACCAAACGCGGTAAAGACGGCAAACCGTCTGTCAAACTGGATACCTATTACGGTTTAAAAAGCGTAACACGTTATCCGGATCTGGCAAGTCCGTACGAATGGGCGACAACCCGTAATAAAGCTTATCTGATGGATGGTGTTGATCCTAACGATACCCGTATATTTTCGCAGGAACAACTGGATAAATTCAGAAATGGCGAACAGGGAACCGACTGGTATAAAGAAACATTCAATAAAACAGCTTCCCAGTATTATGCCAACCTCAATCTTTCCGGAGGTTCGGAACGGGTAAAATATTTCGTTTCACTAGGTCACCATAATGAAGACGGATTAATCGACAATTTTGATTATAAGAAATACAATTTCCGTTCCAATATTGATGCGAAGGTAACCGAAAGACTGAATATCTCGGCTGATGTGGATGCAAGTACAAGAACCTACGATACTCCAGGGTGGAACCCTGAAGATTTATACCATTATGTAGCCCGTCAAAATCCGACTCTCCCAGCTTATCACCCTAATGGCTTGCCAGCTAATACCAACGGGGAACATTTGCCGGAAATGGTACACAATTCAGGAAATAACAAGCAAACGTACAATGATTTCCGGGTAACATTCAAAGCTGATTACAAAATACCCGGAATCGAAGGGCTGATAGCCAAAGGTATGTTCTCTTACGGAAAAAATTATATGTATAATAAGAAGTTCTTTATTCCGTACAAAATGTATGATATAAATGAAAACGGTGATATTATAAATACCAAAGTTGTAGGAGAAAAAACCAAGCTGGACGAAAAATTCGATCAGGGAGACGGTTATACTTATAACCTTTCTTTAAACTACAATCGTACATTTGGCAAACATGATGTCGGTTTACTTTTCCTATATGAAGAAGAATCTTCCAAAGGGAACGAGTTCTCGGCTTTCCGCACAAACTTCGTATCAAATTCAGTACCTCAACTCTCTGCCGGAGGCGATACCGATAAAACCAATGCGGGCAAAGCAAACGAATGGGCACGTAACGGTTTAGTCGGACGTATCAATTATGCTTATGATTCCAGATATATGTTTGAAGCATCATTCCGCTATGACGGTTCAATCACATTCCCGAAAGGACACAGATACGGATTCTTCCCCTCTGTTTCCGGAGCCTGGAGGATATCTAACGAGTCTTTCATCAAAGACAATTACTCATTTATCGATAACCTGAAATTAAGAGCATCCTACGGAACATTAGGTAATGACCAGGTTAAATTATGGCAGTACATGTCGGAATTTGTGTATTCTGACGTAGCTACCATAGGAGGAGGTAATGTCAACAGTATCGCCGTTTATAAAGATCTGTTCCCTAATCCTAACATTACCTGGGAAAAGTCATCTACATTCGATGTCGGACTGGAAGGTTTGTTATGGCAGGGTCTACTGGGATTTGAAATTGACTTCTTTGCAAAAAGAACCAAAGATATCCTTGCCCCGCAGATCAGAACTATTCCGGAAACATTCGGAGCCACATTACCTGACGTAAACTACGGAATATTGGATAACAAAGGATTGGAAATATCACTTACCCATTCTCATCAGATCGGTGATTTCACATACAGAATCGGAGGAAACTTCAGTTTTGTCCGTAATAAGGTTATCCAGTTCGATGAAAGCGAAACAACTCCTGATTACTATAAAGTAGTAGGCCGTCCTTTCACCCATACGTTAAGTACAAGCGGAACAAAAGTTTCATTAATGGATAACACGACAGAAAAGATAGGTCGCCCTTATGCCGGACTTGTCGGGATGAAAGCACTAGGCATATTCCAGTCACAAGAAGAGATCGATGCATGGCCTAAACAGTTCAACGGCGGTCAGAAACCGGGTGATGTGAAATATGCAGACGTGAACGGCGACGGGATGATCAATGAAAATGACCTGATCGTTGTAGACCGTTACGGATCGATCCCCGAAATTATTTATGGTTTTAATATTTCCTGCGGATGGAAAGGATTTGAATTTAGTGCCCTATTCCAGGGAGCTGCCCATAAATCGATTATGCTGGATGGATATGGAACAACCATGTTTTTAGATGGGTCCAGCAATTATTACAGCTATCTATCTGAAAATTCATGGTCTCCGGAAAACAGAGATGCTCAATATCCGAGAGCTTACGTTGGAGGAAACTCCAATAACAACAGAGCCTCCAATATATGGGTAAAGAATGGCAACTACCTGCGTCTGAAAAATATTGAACTATCTTACACATTCCCCAAATCATTACTCGGAAAAACAAAAGTAATTAACGGTTTGCGTTTATATATCAACGGAACGAATTTGCTGACATTCGACAAACTGGACATTATGGACCCTGAAATGACAGGTGGTTCGGCTCAGTATTATCCGCAAATGAAATCCGTAAACTTTGGTCTTAACTTCACCTATTAAAAAAAGAAATCATGAAAAAATATATTCTATTATTTAGTGCTGTTTGTATGTTTTCATGCAATGATCTGTTCGACAAAACAAATCTGGAATCAATGGGGTCGGACATTGTATGGCAGGACCCTCTCCTGGTTGAAACATATGTAAACAATCTCTATGCCAAATATCCCAGCTGGAGCCGCGAGGAAAACGACTTTAGTGATGAAGCCAGAAACGGCTACCGGACACATAATGCATGGAAAGTAGTGAAAGGAGAATGGGGATTGGAAAATAATCCGATGGCATATTGGGCTTATGGCTATATCCGTAAATGTAACGAAATCTTACAGAACATAGACGACGTAACAATGGATGCCAAGTTAAAAGACCGGATGAAAGGCGAAACAACCTTTTTCAGAGCTACTGCTTATTTTAAAATGGTAACCCGCTATGGCGGCGTACCTCTTATCCTGGAACCTCAGACATTTGAATCGGAAGACCTTTACCCGAAACGGGCCAGTATCGATGAAGTATTCGACTTCGTTACAAAAGAATACCAAAAAGCAGCAGAACTCCTTACAGAGTTTAAAACACAGGATAGCAACAATTTCGGACGTGTTACCTGGGGAGCCTGTAAAGCAATGGAAGCACGTGCCTTCTTATTTTGGGCAAGCCCTCTGTATAATACTTCACAGGATATGTCTCGTTGGGAAAATGCCGGCAAGTTAAGTAAAGAGGTTATAGAAAGTAATCTCTATGAATTGAAACAGAACGTACGTGATCTGTTCCTGGATTATCAGTCACCGGAAAATATTTTTGCAATCTACTATAAAATGCCCGAACGATATAATGGAGTAGATGCCATGTGTAAACCTCTTGGCATAGCTAACGGAGATGCCGCCCATTGGGGACCGCTACAGGAACTGGTTGATGCATTCCCGACTATCAACGGTCTGGATATAACAGATGACAGTGCTTATGATCCTGCCAATCCATATGCCAACAGAGACCCACGACTGAATGCTTTCGTTGTTGTCAATGAAACACAATATTGCGGCCGTACACAGTACAGTTATTTCGATCTGGGTACTATCGATCCTTCTTTTCCAAAAGAAGAAGCAGACAGATACAAATCATGGGAAGCCAAGGGAGAATTCCAGGATGCAGCCGGTTCAGCCCATAACTCTCTGACCTCTTATCTGTGTCGTAAAGTGATTAAAGAAGACCTCCCCAAAGACGGTTATTCCTATGGCTGGGGAAGCGAAACCCCGTTTATCGAAATCCGTTTAGGAGAAGTGTATCTGAATTATGCGGAAGCATTAAATGAACAGGGAGATATCAACGGCGCTTGCGAACAATTGAAGATAATCCGCCAGAGAGCAGGTATATTGAATCCCGAAGTCCCAGCCAAAAACAGAGCCAATAAAGATGAACTTCGCAAATTCATCCAAAATGAACGCTATATCGAACTTTGTTTCGAGCAAAAAAGATACTGGGATTTACGCAGATGGAAAATTGCGACGACTCGTTTGGGGGGGCAGAAGTTCTCCGGTATGAAAATATATTTAAACCTGCTGAACAATTCGGATATCATAGCTTCGGATGCTTACAAAAAGGCATCTTTCAGCGAGCAGCTGGATATGTTAAGAAAAACATGGACCTACGAACGCTATATAGTTGACGAAGCACCTTATGTTTTCGACGAAAAGATGTATTTTATGCCTATACCGCGTAATGACATGGAAACAAATCCGAATCTGGAGCAAAACACGGGTTGGTAATCGATTTCACAGAATAATAAAATTAAACGACGATGAAACATTTTATATATGCTATATTTGTATGCCTGCTTATGCTGACAGGCTGTAACAATGAGGAACCAGGTTACGGGTATAAAGACCCGGTCGTATATTTCTCAAGAGCCGGTATTCAGGAAACCAATATATCTGGTAGTGAAATTCCGGTATCCGTCTATTGTAGTGGTAATCCGGACAGAGCAGCAGTTTCTGTCTCAGCCGAAATAGACAGGTTATTATACGATTCTTTTGAACAGAAAAGTGAATACCAATTGGTTCCTGAAAGTTTTTATACTGCTTCTTCCTGGGTAATAGATATACCTAAAAAGGAACAGTTAGGAACATTCAATATCCCTATTCAGACTTCTACTCTCAGTGCAGGCAAATATGTATTGCCTTTAAAATTGACAAACTCATCTCCTTTCAATATTTTGAAAGATAAAGATGTACTCTATCTCACATTCATAATTGAATAAAAAGATCTGAATTACCTGCCTTTTCTTCGTATAGGGCAGGTAATTTTTTATCTGGATATACGAAATAAGAATAAAAGAACTCCTTAAAACAGAATATCATGAAGACAAAATTATTCTTTCTATTATGTATCTTTATTCTGTCTTCGGCAGGAATAAATACGTCGGCACGTGACCTTTCACCGGAAAAGCATCCGGATAGTTCCTCGAAAACATTAAAAAGAAGCGAAAGTTTTCTGGGTTTTCATTTTGATTTTCATGCAGGTATGGATTGCAATGAGATAGGTAAAAGACTCACGGAAGAAATGATCGATTCTCTGCTTTTACTCACCAAACCTGATTATATCCAAGTTGACTGTAAAGGTCATGCAGGCTATTCCAGCTATCCAACGCAAGTAGGGAATCAGGCCCCTGGTTTTGAAAAAGACATTTTGGACATATTCAGGAAAGTAACCCGGAAACATAACGTTGCTTTGTATGTACATTACTCGGGGATTTGGGACACACGCGCCATGCAAATACACCCGGAATGGGGCATTGTACATCAAGATGGCACATATGACCAGGACAAAGCAGCTTATTTTGGTCCTTATTCCGACAAATTACTAATTCCTCAACTAAAAGAGATAGCAGCCAAAGGTATTGACGGGGCATGGATTGACGGAGATTGCTGGAGTGCCATACCCGACTATTCCCTCTATATGCAGCAGTTCTACACAAAAGAAACCGGCAAAAAGATAATGCCCAAAAACGGAGAAGAGGGTTATCCTGAATTTCTGGAACTCAACCGGAAAGCATTCCGTTTGTATATGAAAAAATACATGGATGCCATTCATGAAGCCTATCCCGGATTTCAGATAACAAGCAACTGGTCTTATTCTTCTATGATGCCCGAGAAGATAGACACACCTGTCGACTTTCTTTCGGGTGATGTCGCCGGAAAAAATGGTGTCTATAGCGCAGCTTGGGAAGCCCGTTGCCTGGCATTACAGGGAAAACCATGGGATTTAATGTCATGGGGATTTAATTTTAACCAAACTCTTCCTTCCAATAAATCATTGGTCATGCTACAGCAAGAAGCCGCCGAAGTAATTGCCATGGGAGGAGGTTTTCAAACTTACTATCAACAGAACAGGGATGGTTCTTTAAAAACAATTTATTTCGACCAGATGAAAGAACTGGCTGCCTGGTGCCGTGCAAGACAAGCATATTGTCATCACAGTAAAGCCATTCCGCAAATAGCCCTGTGGTATTCCACCCACGCATGGAAAAAGGCACAAAAGAGCTTATATACCAGCGGAGAAAGCAAACGGATGGCAGAAACACTCAATATGTTACTCGACGGACGTCAGACTGTCGAAGTATTAATGGATCATTATCTAAAAGATCACATTACCGATTATTCACTGGTTGTCTTACCTGAATGGTCGGATGTCGGGGCAGAAATGAAAGAAATCGTTTTGAATTATGTGAAAAACGGCGGCAATCTTCTGATTACCGGAGTAGATGCCAGTTTGGCTTTCAGCAATGAAACAGATGTAAGGCCTGAAGAATTCACACAAAACGGTCATGTATTCTTGTTTGCAGATGGTCAGAAAGCAGCATTAAATACCAGGTGGCAAAAAGTCATTCCCGGCAATCAGACCAAAACTTTCGGCATAATGAAAACATGTGATGATCCTTACTACAATCAGGAAGAGACTTATCCAATGGCTACTATCAGTCCTTATGGGAGAGGAAAAATAGCCGCCATATACTGTGATCTGTCTGATCCTTATCAACAGAACCGTTCCGCAAATATGGCTCAAATATTTAATTCTCTTGTAACTACGCTCCATTCCAAACCATTGGCAACAATCAGCGGTAACGGTCGCATGCACCTTGTCTTAAATCAAAAAAAGAATGACTGGATAGTGAATATCATCAATATCGATGGAGAACATAACAATAGCCAGGTATCTGTTTATGATTCTGTTCTTCCTACAGGCCCTGTTGAACTAACAATAAATACGGATAAAAATATAAAAAAAGCAACATTACAGCCAGAAGGAAAGAAACTTTCTGTAAAAGAGGCAAACGGAAAATATGTTATATCTGTTCCTCCGGTTCGTATACATAGTATTATACAACTATCCTTCTAAAGATAATAGATATTATTCCTATAATTCAATATCCGGTTCATTTTTCACATGAATCGGATATTTTCTATTTATCAAAATATAACTATCCTACTATACATTCAAAAACGGACTTAGTTCTAGAAGAACTATATCCATAAAAGTAGCTATATTATTGATATCCTGAAATATGTATATTGGTCCAAAATAAAAAAGGCTTTGTATTTTATTACGTGAATAAAATGATTTATCTCACACTATTAGGAACTTATCTCATAAATGACTTATATTTGCATTAAAAAAATAGAGTCAGTTCTTCTAGAACAAAGTTATTAATCAATGGAAATAAAGGCATTGGGTGAACAAAGGGAGAATATCAAATTCGAAGATATTTATCTCTCTTATTTCTCAAAAATGAAGCATTTTGCTACAGAGTACGTTATTTCGGATGAAGATGCCGAAAATATTGTACAGGATGTCTTCGTTGAACTTTGGGAAAATAAAGAAATGCTCAATATGCATATGAATCTTATTGCTTATCTGTTTACTACCATCAAAAACAAATGCCTGAATCATATGCGCCATAAAATAGTTGTGCAGAACACAGCTACAAAAATGCAGGAAGAATACCTTATTTCTTTACGAATGAATTTAGACTCATTAGAAGCATTTGACAATAAACTTTTTTCTGATCAGGATATTGAAAAAATTATAAATCGTGCACTAGACTCCCTTCCTGAAAAATGCAGGACAATATTCTTCATGAGTAAAATTGAAGGCAAAAAACAGAAAGAGATAGCCCAGGAGCTGAATATTTCTATCAATACCGTTGGAACTCAAATAGGTATCGCCTATAAAAAACTAAGAACTGAGCTCAAAGACTACCTTCCGATAATGCTGTTTCTCCTCTCTTTATAGGAAATCAGAAAAAAATTACTTTTTTGTTTAACGATTTTCTTTTGTTCAGGTGTCTACTATATACAAGGACAAAATTATGGATGAACAAATAATAAAATATTTTCAGGGAGAGCTTAATGCTACAGAAAGATTGCAGTTTTTAAGACAGGTAGAAGCTGATGATGAATTAAAAAGACAATTCATCGAATATAAAAACATGCATGCTCTATTGCATTTTTCCGACCAGGCTAATGATAAAGAGGAGAACAGGCAAGGTTATATACTGTTTAACAAAATCATCCGGACAAAAAAGATACGCAGAATCATATCGCATGCAACTGGTTATGCAGCAGCTGCTGCATTGCTGATTTTATCGACTTACTGGGTTGCTTCCAGTCATTCCGATATCCAGCAACCTGTGGCGAGTATCGAGAATACCCTTTATGTACCCGCCGGACAACGAGTACGATTGACGCTACAGGACGGTACGGAAGTTTGGTTAAATTCTCAGACCAAATTGACTTACCCTGCTCTATTCTCCGGAAAAGAAAGAAGAGTAACCGTAGAAGGAGAAGCCTTTTTCGATGTCGCTAAAAATCCGGAAAAGCCGTTTATTGTATCTTCGCAGGGAGTAGAAATGAAAGTTTTGGGTACAAAATTCAATGTTTACAGTTATCCGGGAAAAGAGACTATTCAAACAAGCCTCCTCGAAGGAGGATTAAAAGTATATTTTCCGGATGCAGAATCCAAAGGAGTTACCCTTAAACCTGAAGAGCAAGTGACGATAAAAGGAAATCAAATGAAAATAGGTTCCTTACCCCATGCAGATTATTTTTTATGGAGAGACGGAATATATAGCTTCATCAATGAGCCGCTTATCGATATATTGAAGAAGCTGGAACTCTATTATGATGTAAAGATCATCGTTAAGGATCAATCGATATACAGCTGGGAATACACCGGTAAATTTCGTCAGAGGGATGGTATCGATGAAATCCTACATATGATACAACGAATACACAAATTCAAAATCAGCAGAGATGATGAAAATAATATTTTCACATTAAGCAGATAATATGTCTAATCATTAAAACAATATGCCTATGAAGAAACACTTTTAGAAGCGAAAACGGCAGATGCTGTAACATCCGCCGTTGGCAATCAAGTAAACACATCAAGTCAAAAATTTTTAGTATTCACTTAATTATTAGCAAAGATATGAAAATAAAAACTTTGTTACCACTCTTTATTGTACATGATCAACACTTTAAAGAATATTTTAGAATCATGAGAATATCGTTATTCATGCTATTCGTCTGTATTTTTCAACTTATGGCAACAAATACAGAAGCACAAAATGCCATTATGAAACTGGAAACAAATGTGATATCCATTGGGCAACTCATCAATCAGATAGAGAAACAAACAGACTATCTGGTGGTATTTCGTAACCGGGAAGTAGATACTGAACGAACAATAAAAGTCCAAAATAAGTCAGGAAAAGTTATCTCGTATCTAAAGGATGCATTCGAAGGTACAGACATCAGTTACGAATTCACCAACAAATACATTTTGTTATCTAAAAACAGTCATTCGGATGCCGTAAACAACAGCCTGCAGTCAAATAAAAAGATTACAGGTTCAGTGAAAGATAATAACGGAGAGCCTGTGATCGGTGCAAATGTTTCCATAAAAGGTACTACTAACGGAACGATCACTGACGTCGACGGTAATTTCAGCCTGGAAAATATATCGGATAATGACATTATTGTCATTTCATACATCGGTTATACTCCACAAGAGATCAGAGCCGGAAAACAAACCAGCATAAAAGTCATTCTAAAAGAAGATACACAAGCTATTGATGAAGTTGTCGTTGTCGGATTCGGTACACAAAAGAAAGTAAACCTGACCGGATCGATCGGAACTGTAAAAGCAGACGAGGTTTTAAAAGCCCGCCCTGTAACAAATGTACAAGAGTTGCTGGCAGGATCTGTACCGGGTATGGTAGTCACTAAGGGAAGTGGTGCAGCCGGTTCAGGGGCAAGTATCAATATTCGTGGAACATCTACTATCGGCAGTAGCTCCGGTGTACTGGTACTTATTGACGGTATACCTGGCAATATTTATACACTGAATCCTAACGATATAGAAAGTGTATCCATCTTGAAGGATGCCGCTTCTGCAGCTATCTACGGTTCACGTGCTGCCAACGGTGTCATTTTGGTAACAACCAAGGGAGCGAAAGCAACAGAACGCCCTACCGTTGAATTTTCAAGTAATATCGGTATACAGAATCCACAGTTTAAACTCGACTTCGTAGGTGCTGAAGATTTTATGCGCTTGTATGACCAAGCCATGATAAACGACGGAAAACAGGCTGTCTACGGCGAACAAGGTATCCAGGATTTGCATACGGGCAAATACGTAGATAATAAATGGTATAAAGAAATCTACAAGAAGAATACCGTTATTAACAATACCCATGTGGCATTATCCGGAAAAGAAAAATCAATCTCTTACCGTTTCTCTATATCTAATGACTATCAAGACGGCAACTTACCGAACAATAACTATAACCGATTGATCTTCAAACCCGATATGCGTTTTCAGATTTTAAAGAACCTGGAGGCCCGTGCCAGCCTGCAATATACACAAACCAACATCAAGAATCCGAATGGCGGAACCACGATTTGGCAGACACAGGCAGCACGTATCTCACCGGTCACTCCTATCTATACGACAGACGGTTCGTATGCCACAGGCGGTGCTATGGGGGGCAATCCTATTGCCGGCGTCAATGAATCCGGATATTCCAAAGAAAGACATAAAGAGATGATGGCTATTTTCGACGTAAGCTATTCTCCGTTAAAAGACTGGAATATCAAAGGAAATATTGCAACTTACTCCCATAACACAACATACAAAGACCGTAAAAATACTTATTATCTGTATGATAATGATGGGAACATAGCAAAAACAGAAAATCAGGTTTCCTCATTGAAAGAAACAAATACTTACAATTTCCGTACGCAATTACAGTTTACAAGTGACTATTCTTTCAAAATCGCAACTGATCACAACTTTAAAGTATTGGCTGGTTATTCACAAGAATATTACAAGTCTGACGGTTTCTGGGCTTCTCGTGACAAATTGCCGTTTGACGGCATAGATGTACTGAACACCGGTAGCGACAATAAACAGAACGGTAGCGCTGACAGCGACGGTAACGAATATAGCAACGATGTAGCCGTACAGTCCTGGTTTGGTCGTATAAACTATGACTATCAAGGTAAATATCTGTTTGAAGCCAGTTTGCGTGCTGACGGTTCCTCTCGTTTTGCCAAAGGACATCGCTGGGGTATATTCCCATCTTTTTCCGGAGGTTGGAATATGCATCGTGAGGCTTTTATGATGTCTGCAAGCAATTGGTTGTCTGAGTTGAAGGTGAGAGCTTCCTGGGGTATATTGGGAGATGCAGAAAAGGTTGGTTATTATCCAACTGCACAGATTTTATCTTACGATCCTAAAATCTACGCTTTCAACGACAAACTTGTAGGTGGTGCCTATAATAATATAGCCGTAAACCCTAACATCACTTGGGAAGAATCCAAATATACAAACTTCGGTTTAGATTTCGGAATATTGGATCAGCGTATAAAACTGTCAGCCGACTATTTTATCAACCTAAGAGACAATATTCTATATCGTCCACCCGTACCAAGCGAGTTCGGTTTGAATGCCCCTTATTCAAATATGTTGAAGATGAAGAATCAGGGTATGGATATCATGGCCAGTTATCAGGATTCGAAGGGGGATTTCCGCTGGGGTGTCGATGTAAACCTCAGTTATTCTAAAAACAAAGTACTGGAAATGGGTGACTCGGAAAGATGGATTGAAGACAACAACAAAGTAACTTATCTGAACGACCGCTATCAGCTACCATACGGATACGAGGCTATTGGTCTGTTTCAAAGCGAAGAAGAGATTGCCAGCTCACCCGATCAAGGAAATGTGTTACCCGGTAACATCAAGTTCAAAGATCAAAACAATGACAATGTAATCGACGAAAAAGACCGTGTCGTACTAAACCGTAAGATTCCTGTAAACTTCGGTATGAATCTTTCGTTCGGCTATAAAGATTTTGACTTCTCTATGAATATGTATGGAAAATTGAACTTCAAAAAATATCTTCAAGGTTATGAAGGCTGGGCTTTCTACCTGACGGACAACGCACGTCCTATGCATCTGGATGCATGGAGTGAAACAAACAGGGATGCTTCCTATCCGCGTCTGACTTTGTCGAATACAGCCAACGACTACGATTCCAGATACAATAGTTTCTGGTTGCGTACAGCCGATTACCTGAAAATACAAAATATACAGATCGGCTATACAGTCCCGAAAAGCGCATTGGAACATGTCAATATTCAATATCTGAGATTGTATCTTTCCGGACAAAACCTGGCAACCATCACCGGTTATGACGGTTTCGACCCGGAAGGCGGCTGGTATCCGCTGGCAAGAACATTCTCATTTGGTTTTAATCTTCAATTTTAAGAATCATGAAAAAATATAGTTTAGTATTTTTATTAGCATCGGCTATGACATTGGGCAGTTGTTCTGATTTTCTGGATCGTGATCCTCTTTCACAGGCATCCGAAAATACATTCTGGCAAACCGAAGCGGATGCTTTGGCCGGGGTAAACGCTCTGTATCCATTATTACCCAATTCACGCGACTTCTGGAGAGATTGCCAAAGCGACAACTCATTAATGACAAATGCTTGGGGAGAAAGTGGTTTAGGATACATTTGCCAAGGATCCCACAATGCCGGTACCGGTTATCTGACAGAGGAATGGAAATACGATCATATCCGCAGAATATTGTATTTCCTGGACCGCCTGGAAGGCATGGATATAGATGAAGCTAAAAAGCAACAGTATGAAGGAGAAGCCCGCTTTATCCTGGCTCTGCGCTACTACCGCATGACACGTCATTTCGGCGACATCCCTTTAATCAAGGAAAAACCGATAGACCTGGAGGAAGCAGCACTACCACGTTCACCTAAGCAGGACGTTTTGGATTATGCACTGGAAAATATCAACAAAGCAATCGAATATCTGCCGGAAACATATTCAGGTGACAACATTGGCCGTATCACCAAAGGAGCTGCCCTCACATTAAAAGCAGATATGTATTTGGATATGGCTAGCTATGCCAAATTTCACAATGGACAAGAAGCGACCGATTTATGGAAAGAAGCGGCCAATGCAGCCAAGCAGGTTATAGACTTAAATCTGTACGATCTGGAAGACGATTTCGCGTATATTTTCAAAGCTGAAGCCAATAATAACAATAAAGAAGTTATATTGGCCTACCAGTACAAAGAAAATGAAATCACTCACATGTTACCAATCCTGGCTTCTCCGGCCGGGACAGGAATAACCGGACAGGGATGGGCCAGTTTCTGCCCGACTCGTCAGTTAGTAGATTCATACGAAATGACAGATGGAAAGAGTATTTATGAGTCAGATTCTTATGACAAAAACAACCCCTGGGAAAACAGAGATGCTCGTTTAAAAAAGACTTTCTTCTTACCAGGTTATGAATGCTTGCGCCCAAATGGATCTCATGAACCTTACATGCCTCATCCGGCTTATAACAAAGACGAAAGAATCAACCATGAAGGTGGTGGTATCACAGGCTATATGTATTTGAAATATAATGATCAGGAGTTAATTAAACCGGATGCCTCATGGACTAACTTCAGCTTGTACAGATATGCGGAAGTTCTTCTGATTTATGCAGAAGCACTCAATGAATATGATCCGAATAATTCACAAATAGCATGGGCAGTCAATCAAGTACGAAAACGTGCTGAACTGCCGGGTGTAGATCAGTTAGTCGGCAATCAAGAAGCCATGCGTGAAAAGATTCGGGAAGAAAGACGGCATGAATTTGTTACCGAGCATAAACGCTATTTCGATATCCTACGTTGGAAAATTGCCGAAAAAGTATTGAACGAACCGGGATATGGTATTAATGAAGATGAAAATGCACCTATCGGAGACTATACGGTGAAACAATTCTTAGGACAAAACCGTACCTTTGATCCTGCAAAACACTATTTGTGGCCTGTTCCACAATCTGTACGAGACAATAATCCCAATTTAGGACAAAACCCGAATTGGTAATCTAAGTGAAACTGAAAGACCGGTTATAGAGCCGGTCTTTCAAATAAACTATATTTTACACATGAATAAACTATATTTAATCGTGGCCGGAACAGTACTTTCCAGTATCATAGCGGTCCAAGCCCAGGAATGGAAGCCACAACAGTGGCCGGTACTAAAAAAATACGATCAAGAACATCTTTATCAGATAGCATTGCCGTTGGGAGGGATCGGGACAGGTACTGTATCACTAGGTGGTCGCGGAGAACTCCGGGACTGGGAAATCATGAATGTCCCGGCAAAGAAATACAGTACGGTAACAACCGGAAACAATGCTCCCTTCTTTGCAATCTATGCCAAACCGCAAAACCAGGAAGCTACCACAACCCTACTGGCCGGTCCTTTATATCCACAGGAATATCTCCATTATGAAGGACGACCTGTCAATCATCACGGACTTCCGCGTTTTGCCGAAGCCTCATTCGACGCAGCCTATCCTTTCGGACAAGTCTCTTTATCAGATAAAGATTTACCCGTAAAAGTCAAAATAAAAGGTTTTAATCCATTTATTCCGAGCGATGCCGATGCCAGCGGATTGCCTGTCGCTGTCCTCTCTTATGAGGTGACCAACACGACCGACCAACCGATGGACGTTGCTATCTGTGGTTCTATGCGCAATTTCATAGGTAAAGACGGAAACAAATTTCGTACGGACTGGAAAGGAGATTACATTCCTACCGGAGTAAAAGACAACAAAAACAAATACATCGAAAGTAACGGAATAAAGGGGATCTACCTTTACTCGGACGGTGTAGACAAAAACGACCCGGCATGGGGAACCGTTGCCCTTACGACCCGGGCAGCCGGAAAAGTAACCTATCGTACCTCATCCAAAGCCGACAGTTGGAACAACGGCATACTAAATTTCTGGGACGATTTCAGTGCAGACGGCCTGCTGACAGAACGGAACAAACAGGAAGACGAAGACCCGATGGCTTCCCTATCCGTAAAAAAAATGGTAGCTCCTCAAAGCACAGAAACATTTACATTCTATATCACCTGGAATTTCCCGAATCGAAAAGCCTGGTCTTCCACTGTAGTCGGAAACTATTACAGCAATCAATATCCGGATGCCTGGAAAGCTGCAGAAATGATTATCCCACAAATACCCGAACTGGAAAAGAAGACATTATCTTTCGTAAATGCCTTGCTCAATACTTCTTATCCGGATGTCGTAAAAGAAGCTGCCCTGTTTAACCTTGCCACTTTACGTTCACAGACCGTATTCCGTTTACCTAGCGGGCATATGATGGGTTGGGAAGGTGTCATGGACCGTTTCGGCTCATGTGCAGGTTCATGTACTCATGTATGGAACTATGAAGTAGCAACTCCTTACCTTTTCGGGGAACTGGCAAAAACCATGCGTGACGTAGAATTCAATTATGCTACTAAAGAAAACGGTTTGATGAACTTCAGAGCCTCTCTCCCACTCTCGGAAGCAAATAAAGGTAACAGTGCTGCAGCTGACGGACAAATGGGTTGCATCATGAAAATATACCGCGAATGGCAGCTTTCCGGAGATACTGATTTCCTGAGAAACAACTGGGAACAGGTAAAGAAAGTCCTCGCCTACGCCTGGGCAGACAAAGGATGGGATGGTAACCAGGACGGTGTTATGGAAGGCGCCCAGCATAATACTATGGATGTGGATTATTACGGGCCCAACCCGCAAATGGGCTTCTGGTATATGGGAGCATTAAAGGCTGCGGAAAAGATGGCTACAGCCATGAAAGATAAAGATTTTGCAAAGAAATGTCATACTCTGTTCGAAAAAGGAAGTAGCTGGATGGACAAAAACCTGTTCAACGGTGAATATTATGAACATAAAATCACTGATCCGAAAACATTTGAATACCTGGACATGAATGACCCGAATGTCAAAATCCCCGCTTTCCAATTAGGTCCTGGCTGCCTGGTAGACCAGTTAGTCGGCCAATATATGTCCCATTTATGTGGATTAGGTTATTTGGGTAATAAAGATCACATCCGGACAAGCATGAACAGCATCATGAAATACAACTATGTCACGGACTTCAGCCGCCATTTCAACAATATGCGTTCTTATGTAATGGGCAATGAATCCGGACTGCTTATGGCCTCCTGGCCTAAAGGCCGCCTGGAAGTTCCATTCCCCTATTTTGCCGAAGTGATGACCGGATTCGAATACTGTGCGGCCGTTGGTATGATCTACGAAGGTATGGAAAAAGAAGCCCTCACCTGTATCCAATCCGTACGCGACCGTCACGACGGTGCTAAACGGAATCCTTTCAGCGAACCGGAATGCGGACACCATTATGCCCGTTCGATGGCAAGCTGGTCTGCTATCATCGCTTTAAGCGATTTCCAATACTCGGGTGTCGATAAAAGCATGAAAATTACAGATCGTCCCGGCAACTATTTCTGGAGTAACGGTTACGCATGGGGAACTATCCAGGTCACCGATAATGATGTAACCATCGAAGTCATCAACGGCTCACTCCTATTGAAATCGCTTACCGTCGGCAATAAAAAAGAAATGAAACTAAAACACTTCGATCTGAAAGAAGGAAATAAACAAACAATAAAACTGTAAGGGTTATGAATAAACTGATTGTACTATACTGCTTGTTTGCTAACTTATTTCTAAGCAGTTGTCTTCAGAAAGATCCGGTAGTAACAGGACAGGCTTCCCGTCCTGACAACTGGCAAACCGTCCTGCAAGAAAAGCTCCCGCTATTAGGCCACCGCAACTGGATAGTCATAACAGATATGGCCTATCCGTTGCAAGCAAAGGAAGGTATTACGACCTTATACGCCAGCGAGCCTTATACGGAAGTGCTGGGTACAGTCAAAAACATGCTGGATAACTCCATGCATGTCTATGCCCATACCTATCAGGATAAAGAACTGTCTTTCCTGGAAGAAGACTTCTGTCCGGGAATAGCCGGTCTGAAAGCAGAAATGAAGCAGGTTTTATCATCCTCCGAAATAATCAATATCGAACACGATCAGCTGATTGCCCGGCTGGACAGCATTAGTAATCTGTTCGAAGTCGTTATTATAAAAACAGGATTGACAAAACCCTACACCTCTACCTTCTTCGAGCTTGATTGTAAATACTGGGACAATAGTAAACAATCCATACTCAACGGACGGATAGCTGACGCAAAACAATCGAAATAGTCCGTTAATCCAACCTTGTACAGAAATTAATAAAGGGGCGAAACCTTCCCAGGTTCCGTCCCTCTTCTCTTTAGTACGTAGAATAGAAATTACATAAGTATGATTATGTGGGTGTATTTGTAGTACTGGTCGTATTCGTTGTTCCGCTTGTGCTATTTGTATTGGCAGTCTGAGTAGCAGCAGTTCCTGCAGCAGGAGCCTGTACTTTAACTGTTTCCCAATGGAACGGTTCGAACTGTGCATTCGGATCGACCCAGGATGCCTTTTTGGAAGCATAGATAATGAACGGGGCGGCAACTACAATTATTGCACCGATGATCAATACAGCAAACCAAACGGTATTACTACCGACTGAGATCTGGCTAGGCGGAATAAAACTCAAGATAAATGCCAGTAATGAACCACAGAAGCCAAGACCACCGATAAACCACATCAAACCGTTACCGTGTTTACCGATACGGAACGGACGGTTGGCTTTCTTCATCCGGTAACGTAATGCGATAGCTCCTGAGAACATCAACAGGTACATGATCAGATAAAGAATCACGGTCAGCTGTGACAAAATCTGGTAGAAACTCTGTACGGAAGGCATTACTACGAACAGCAAGCTCAATAAAGTAACAGCACATCCCTGAATCAACAGAATATTTTTCTGAACACCTATCTTGTTTGTTTTCTGGAAGAAAGGAGGCAGGTAACCGGCTTTACCAACCGTAAAGATACCTTTTGACGGACCGGCAACCCATGTCAATACACCTGCCAGCACACCGAATGCCAATGCAATAGCAATGATCGGAGATAACCAGGAAGCATGGATAAATTTAAAGTAGTTATCGAAACCTACCAGCAAACTCTGTGTCAGGTTAATGTCTTTCTGCGGAATGATAACACCCAAAGAGAAAGTACCGAGCACGAAGATAAGAACAGTGATCAACGCACCGATAAATACAGCCTTCGGATAGTTCTTGGATGGATTTTCCACATCTTTCACGTGGATACCGCCCATTTCCATACCGGCATAAAACAGGAAGATACTGGAAGCAAGCACCAGGTTATCGAACTTAGAAAAGTCAGGAAAGAAATCGCCATGGAAGTCCATGTTTGAATGACCACCCATAGCCAGGTAAACAATACCAAGAAGAATCAGTAGACCGGCCGGAAGAATAGTTCCCACAATACCACCGACTTTAGCAACCTTACCTACCCAGCTCATTCCCTTCAGTGAAATAAAGGTAGCCAACCAGTAAATGATCAACACCACTGCCAGCGTATACATTTTATTGGAAGCCAATGTCATGTCGTGTACGTCATTCATCCCGATAAAGGCGATGGAAACGGCACCGAAAGTCAATACGGTAGGATACCAGATCGTACTTTCAATCCATTGTACCCAGATAGCGAGAAAACCCCATTTCTTTCCGTAGGCTTCCCCTACCCATCGGAAAACCCCACCTTGTTTGTCCTGAAACATCGCTGCCAGTTCGGCTGCCACCAACGACGTAGGGATCAAAAAGACAATTGCCGCAAATAGATAATAAAAGGCTGAACTTAATCCGTATACAGCCTCGGCTGGTAGTCCGCGGAGAGACACTACCGCCGTAACATTCATAATTGCAAGAGTAAAAACTCCTAGTTTTACTGCTTTTCCTACATTTGCCATGAATTTACTGTTTAAATGTGAATTTTGTTTTGTTTAGTTTCGCTTTAAATATGTCAGTAAAACAAATCGGTATTGTGTTAGTTTGTCAACAAGATGTCAAACTAGGTTAATTAACAGAATAGTGTTAAAAACAAAATGGGGCTTTCCACTGTTAGATAGCCTAAAATATTTTTATCTAAACGCCTAAATATTAAACACAATGAAGTCTGCTTTTAGCGATATTATTTATGAGAAAAGAGGAATATACGGGGTATTGCATGTTATCATTTTGTTACTTTCGCTATTCCTTATTGTAGTCATTTCAATTGATACATTTAAGAACATTCCTTTCATGACGCAGGGCTCGTATCTGAAAATACAGTTCTGGATATGTATGTTCTTCATTGCCGATTTCGTTTTGGAGTTTTTCTTATCAAAACGTAAATTATATTATCTGCAAACCCATTTTATCTTCCTGATCGTATCTATTCCTTATCTGAATATTATTAATTATTACGGAATCGAATTCTCTCCGGAGATCACCTATTTCCTCCGTTTTATCCCGTTGGCACGCAGCGGTTACGCACTGGCTATCGTAGTGGGATGGCTGTCATCAAACAAAGCATCCGGCCTGTTCGTCTCCTATCTGACGATGCTGTTGGCAACAGTCTATTTCTCCAGCCTGATATTCTTCGTGATCGAACATAAGGTCAACCCGCAGGTAACCGGCTACGATGATGCGTTATGGTGGGCTTTTATGGACGTGACAACGGTCGGTTCGAATATATATGCCGTTACTCCGACAGGAAGGATATTATCGGTCCTCCTGGCAGCATTAGGGATGATGATGTTCCCGATATTCACTGTTTATGTAACCAGCCTGGTCCAAAATGCAAACAAAAGGAAAGCAGACTTTTACAAGATAGATGATACACCTGCCCCACAACAGGCAGTGGCATCAAAACCTGCTGAAGAGAAAGAATAAATAAGGAAAATGATACCAAATCCGGTATTGTTTCAGATAAGTTGCCTATATTTGCATATTATTGATATCATTATAGCATTAATATCATATATAGCAACTTATTTGATACAATGATGTATATTAAATTCATACCGGGAATTACCCGTAGCGAAGATATAATAACAGAATATGCCGCCCGCATTAAACAGCGCAGGCTCGAAAAGAATCTTTCCAGAAATAAACTGGCAGAGTTATCCGGAGTCAGCGCTGCCACATTGCGTAAATTCGAAGATGAAGGTAAGATATCTCTAGAATCTTTCATTGCTATTGCTGTCGCCCTCGGATACTCCGAAGAGTTGCTTAAATTAATGGAAACACCCCGGTATACAACTATCGAGGAACTGAATGACATCAATACCAATAAATCCAGAAAGAGAGGGAGAATATGATACGTGAAATATCCAAACTAAGCGTATATTACCATGACAGACTTGTAGGTATGATAGCCATTTCTCCCAAAGGTAACTGTGTATTTCAATATGACAAAGAATGGCTTACTGACGGTTTCTCAATATCTCCTCTAAAACTACCTCTCACAAACCAATTATTTGAAGCGCCTTCAACACCGTTCTACGGCAACTTCGGTGTATTTGCCGACAGCCTGCCGGATGGCTACGGTAGATATTTACTCCATAAGATGCTTTTGAAAGAAGGCATTGACGATTTTACTTTAAATCCACTACAACGCCTGAGTATTGTAGGCTCAAGTGGTATGGGAGCCTTATGTTATTTGCCGGAAACAGCAGTCGGTATATCCAAGGAGCTTCCCAGCCTCGACTCCTTACAGCAACTGGCTGATGATGTCTTAAATGAAAAGTCGTTGGATAACATCGACATTTTATATCACAACAGCGGAAACTCAGGTGGATGTCGTCCCAAATGCTTGCTCAATGTAGATGGTGAATCCTGGCTAATCAAATTCAGGCATACCTATGATCCGTCGGATATGGGACAGAAAGAATATCAATATTCACTTACAGCCAAAGCCTGCGGTATCAATATGCCGGAAACAAGATTGTTCGAAGGGAAATACTTTGGTGTAAAACGCTTCGACATCGACAACGGACAACGTATTCACACTATCACCGCAGCCGGATTACTGGACGTAGACTTTCGTTACCCTTCTCTCGATTATATCGCTTTAATGCAGGCAACCGGCTATTTAACCAAGCAGCAACCGCAGGTGGAAGAAATGTTTCGCCGGATGGTATTCAACGTATTGACCGGCAATAAAGACGACCATGCCAAGAACTTTGCCTTTTTATATATCAATAACGGTTGGCAATTATCGCCAGCCTACGACCTCACCCGCTCAGACGAAGGTTATGGCGGCGAACATACCACCTTGATCAACGGAAAAGGTCTCCCCGACTACAACGATATGATCGAAGCCGGTACCCGAATCCGCCTTCCCCGTAAAAAGTGCAAAGAACTGTTCGATCAGGTATACTCAAACTGCGCAAAGATCATGTTAAAGAAATGGCATGATTTCTAATAAAAAAAGGCTGTGCCTAATTCCCCATGAAAGGGATAGCACAGCCTTATTTATGCCATGACAGCTGTTTATTCGCTTATGCGAACTTTATAGCTTTGGTCATTCAAACGGACAATGTAAAGACCTTGCGGCAATTGTATTTGGGCTTCGCTGGAAACCAGGGTTGATTTCACCAGCTGGCCTTGCATATTGAATACGTTCACCTGGGCAGTTGCTTCCGGCTGGATATACAGAATACCGTCTGCTACATATACTTTCTGAACAGAAGCGTTGATCTCTTCATTGGCTGTTTCCGTATTCTTGACAATACCATCGATTTTAACAACCATATCAGCTGTTACCGGTTCTGTCACGTAATTCATGTTGGCATCCGGTTCCAGTGTTTTATCACCAACGGTTACAACCGGTTTGGATTGATTATATTCTTCTTCCAATACCAAAGAGAAACGGAAACGTTCGCCTTCTTCTATCTGGGCAACACCTTCGCCCGGAGTGGTTGTTGCACCTGTCAAAGTAGGTAGGGTTACAGTATACAAAGGTAAGAGAGATGGATAATCGTTTTCTCTGAATAACCAAGGTTTAGCACTTGCAGGGAATTTTCCATTAATTTCGTTGATGAACTCCTCTTCTTTTATTACTTCAGCACTATTTGCATAGAAAGTGTTTTCTGATTTAGAGTCTCCAAATAAGAAAGCTGTATAAGCAGGCTCGATAGAACCAGTAGCCTCTTCACTCTTTAACGTGGTTACAGCGCTCCAAGAGTTTGACAGCATGCTTTTATAATTCGCAACGGCTACAAGACCTGCTGTATATATAGTTGTTTTACCACCTTCCTGCTTATTGTCTGCGATAGATGTGAAAGATTCTCCTACGCTTGCCACATGCTCAACCTGACAAGATTGAGCAAAAGCAGCTATTCCTGCTGTACGAAGTATCAAATCTGCAACATTCCCAGTAGCTTTATCCTCCATGGTACTACCAGTAAAACAATCAATAATATTTGAATTATACATCTCAGCTGCAATACCTCCGATCTGAACGTAACATTGTTCTCCACCATTTACTGCGACTTCATTCAGATATGTTCCATACGTGCGGCAATTCTCAACCGTACTATTAGTTAAACTAACAGCTAACCCACCAATGGCAGAACTGCTTACTTCCCCTTTAGCACGCACCGTATAGGTACCTTCTGTCGTACAATTGATCATTTTTCCTTCTACAACCTGAAAAGCTAGCCCACCTATCAGTACACTATAATCGGCACCTTCCAAATCATACTCAACTTTAGTGCCGACCATATGTATATTTTTGAGAGTTGCACCTTTGCAATATATAAAAAGAGCTCGAACTTGACTTTTAGAATCTTGTTTTTTTCCTGTTATTGTAAAGTTCTTGATCATATATCCGTCGCCATCATATGTCCCGCAAAAATAGGCTCCAGCTCCAATTACAGGCATTTTATCACCTTCTTCAAATACAATATCAGCTGTCTGCTTAAAGAATACCCCTTTCAAGTTTTCTAAAGACTCATTCTCTGCTTTTGAAGTCAACTCAGCTAATTTCTGCAAATCTTCCTTTGTCGCAATCTGATATGGATCAGCTTCTGTACCCGTACCACCGACAAACGTGGCAGCATCCGCTTTGGTTTGAATCGGTGCGACATAATCGAACGACTCGATCGGTTTATCAATCTTCATCGATGCTGATACACTCGCATCCACTTGTGCTTGCACACCACACGCAACAGCCATAAAGGCTACTGCCAAAGTAAAAATTTTCTTCATACTCATTTTAATTTAAGTTAGACTAATTATTAAAGTTAGATATATTTTCAGCGTTAACATTTTTTAGGCGCACCGTCTAACCAACGTTGGTTAGTTCGAATAAGAGCCATTGGTCAGCTTGCTTAACCAACATTGGTTTGATGGTGTAACCAACGGCTCTCAGCTTCATTAACCAACAGTTGGTCAGAGAGGCTAACCAGGGAGGGATTATTCGATTACCGGACGATCATCCTCATCGTCTCCACCTGGTTTTTCACCTACATACAGTAAAACAGGGAATGTATAAGTTCGCGGATCTTTGACCAGTTTATTACCTGCACCGGACTGGGTGGTAATACTTAATGTATACTCTCCGTCGGTCAATGTCGGAAGCATAACGGTCAGTTGCGAAGGATTGTTATGAATAAGTAACGGGCATTTCAGCGGATCGCCGCCGGTCGGAACCAAGAATACGCCTACATTTTCAGCATCTCCTGCAACCTTGATATTCGAGCCATTAATCACTGCAGCACTGCCTGAAGTCAATAGTCCGTTTAATTCGCCGGTCGTAGAATCCGTAATCGAGTTAATAACCGGACCGGTGATAGCCGGTCGTGTCTGTACCTGTACGTCAGACAATCTGTCACGCAGTTTTTTACTGGGGATGAAAGTGGCTGAAAGTTTATGTTTTACGGGATCGAACGGAGCCTTTTCTCCATCGAAAGCTCCCAAAATATTTAACAAATACTGTCCTACACCATCGATAACGCTTTTGTTTTCGGCAATAGCCTCTATCTTTTCCTGATCGGCCATGTCAAGGATGTTGACGATGGTTTCCTTGCGATACTCGGTTCGTTTGGCCACGATGCGGTCAGCGATTTGTTCGTTACGTAAAGTCCCTGTGATGGCGGCTTTTGCAGTGTAGTCTCCTTTTTTCTCTGTGACGGCGTTGTCGTAGAGGTCGGCAGTTAGAATGATCTTTTCAGCCATGATAATGAATGTTTAGTGCCCGCGGTTAACCAGGCGTTTCCTTGTTTTGACCTTATTTGTGAAATAAGGGTAGTTCTTTATATTGGATTTTTTGCGGCTGAGAGTAGTCTTTTCTCCTTTTGAGAAGAATAGTGTGTGTATCAATGTGAGTAAAACAGGCTGCTAATGATACACTCCCTACTCCTTTTCAAGAGGGAAAAGGTTACCCTTAGTACCTCTATGCCCATACATTAACCTAAGCCTCCTAAATTTTTCATAAAAGCACAAATCATCCCCTACCCATCTAATTATAAGCAGATAAGTTTGTTCTTGTTTAAATAAAATATATATCTTTGCCCCGTTTCCACACTAGTACAGGTCCTTTTTATCATGGCCTGCATCAAATGGGACAAACACCCTTATTTCACAAATAAGGTCTCTTAAGCCCTCACTCCTACCAAACTATCCAGTCCCTTTATAATAATCTTGTTGGCAGCATTGAGCCTCGACTGGTCGAGTGCTTTCAGATAGAGGCGTGTTGTCCTTTCCGACGTATGGCCGAGTGCCTGGCTGATAACAGCTATCGGAGTGTCGTTACGCAATGCCTCTGTCGCCCAGGTGTGACGGAAAACATACGAAGTTAGATGGATAGGGATGACCAGACGTTGACCGATTTCTTTCAAACAACTGTTGTAATGATGAAGGGCTTTCTTATAGGCTTCATATTGCTGTTCCCCGTTACTGTCTTCGGACAGAACGGGGAAGAGATAACAGCTACCGGGTTGCATGTATTTATCGAGCAGTCGTTGCATGCCGGGGGTGATGCAGACACGTACCAGGGTACCAGTCTTACAGCGGTTGTAGACTAATTCACCGGCGATAATATTGTCGGCTGTCAGATGCGCCAGGTCGACAAAAGGCAATCCGCAAGCCAAAAAGGAGAAAAGGGCAAAGTCTTTTGCCATCTCCAGCTCATGACTATCCGACAAATCCATCTGCACAATCTCTTCGATCGTTTCCCTACGAAGGGCACGTTTGGCAGTTTCTCCTTGCCGTAAGTTAAGGTGTGCAAAAGGCGAAAGGCAGTTCGACGGTGCCAACCCTTCGCGCACAGCCCTATGAAAGATGGCACGAAAGCTACTCAGATAGCTGTTTATCGAATTTGTTTTCAGATGTCCCAATGACTGAAGCCAGTCACGGAAGCGATCGATCAAACCGGAAGTGATATCGTCAAACGACAGACGATCATCACCCCAAAACTGCCGGAGCCAGTTGGAGGAAGCTCGGTAAAGGTCGGCAGTCGAAAAATGCCCGGCCTTACGTTTACGCTTCACCAAAGTGTCGGCATAAGTGAAGAAAAAGGTTGTCATACTATATATAATTTAGAAATAAACAAAACAAGCCTCCCGTCCTCTGAACGAGGAACAAAGAGGCTTGCCAATTAAAAGAATAAACTGTTCTATTCAGTAATTGTTACCCGGTCGCCATTAAAAATGGACAGACCCAGTTTATTCATTATATATTTGATCGCCAACTGAGCTTTCACAGAGTTTCCTGCGCTGTCAATTGGTGGAGCGAAAGCAGCGATACCGAACAGGCCGGGCATTACACCCATTACACCACCACCTACACCCGTTTTTGCTGGGATACCGGAGGTATATAACCAGTCACCGGTATGTTCGTAGAAACCTACGGTTGCGATCAGGGATGTGATCTTCGGTGACAATGAACTGTCGAATATCTGCTTTTTAGATACCGGGTTCAGACCGTCATTGGCAATAGTAGCTCCGCAGACAGATAATTGAGCTGCTGTGATTCCCAATGAACACTGACGGGTATAGAGGTCGAGCGACATATCCGGATCGTCGTAGATACGGTTGTAGTTCTTCAATAACCAGGCAATAGAGCGGTTGTTGAAGTTGGTGGCCGATTCCGACTTATACAGTTCGTCGATCAACTGGGGAGCGCTACCGCAAAGATCGGTAATGTTAGAAACAATGGCATCCCATTTTTTAGCAGAATCACCTATCGGCTGTACCATACTACAAGCAGTGATCGCACCGGCATTGACCAGCGGAGTAGAAGGATGATCCTTCTCCAGCAAGATAGCCATGATAGAGTTGAAAGGCAGTCCGGTTGCATCAGCACCGATCATTTCAAGCAATTTCTGTGCTCCGTACTGACGCAGAGCCAACACGGCTGTGTGTACTTTCGATACGGATTCTATACCGAAGCGGTATTCGGAATCGCCTAGCTGGATGATCGTCCCGTCCATCAGACAGACACTTATACCGAACAGGTTCTTATCGATATTGGCCAGATAAGGTATGTAATCGGCATTCTTTCCGTCTGTGTTGTTCTTAAACATCTGGTAGGCTTCCTGAGCCGCTTCCTTTATTTGTGAAACGGAAATCTTTTTATCCATACTCAAATAGTTTACTTTGTTGATTTGGGAATACCTGTGTGAGTGAATACAGAACCTTTTACTTTCTGGTTTCTGTCCTGTGCAATACGGGTTGGAGTAGGATATTCCAGTTTTTCCAGGTCGGCAATAGCATTGCTGATATCGCCCAGTAATTGATCTGCCATATCGCGGCTGAATCCCTGACGGACAACGATACGCATAACAACCCAGTTTTCAAGGTTTTCAGGCAATGTATATGCCGGAACCATCCAACCGCTCTGTTTCAGTTTATCCTGCAAATCGTATAATGTCCATTTAGCAGATTTAGCATATTCCGGTTTCAGATACCAGATAAACAATGGGTTCACCACTTCTTTGCTGTAGTTCTGGAACGGAGCCATCTTGCCGATTTCAGCATGCAGGTAATCGGCTACAGCCATACTGTTCTGCTGTACTTCCTTGTAACCCTGGAATCCTAAACGGATGAACTGATAGTATTGTCCCAGGATCTGAGCTGCAGGACGAGAGAAGTTCAAACCGACCTGAGTGATGTTTGCACCTAAATAATTTACACTGAAAGACATGGAACCCGGCAGGTATTTCTTGTCTTTCCATACTACCCAGCCTAAACCCGGATATACCAATCCGAACTTATGTCCGGAAGTACTGATGGAAAGTACCCATTTCAGGCGGAAGTCCCATTTAACCTCCGGTTTCAGGAACGGCAGGATGAAACCACCGGAAGCTGCATCCACATGGATAGGAATATCATAACCGGTCTTTGCATTGTATGCATCGAGAGCGGTATCCAACGCTTCCACATCGTCGTTCAATCCTGTCCATGTAACACCCTGGATAGGAACAATACAGATTGTATTTTCATCACACATATTCAGGGCATCCTGCGGGTCGAGTGTGATATGTTCCTGCGTCAACGGTACCTGACGCATTTCGATCTGCCACAACTGAGCGAACTTTTCCCATACAACCTGGAAACCGGCAGAGATGACGAAGTTAGGTTTGTCGACCGGTTTACCCTGAGCCAATCTTCTTTCACGCCAACGCAACCAGGCGGCAACACCACCCAACATACATGCTTCGGAAGAACCGATCGCCAATGCACCGGATTTCCACTGTGCCTGTTCGGGGCTGTTCCACAGGTTAGCCATGATATTGATACATTTTGCATTCATCACAGCGATACGCGGATACTCAGTTTCGTCGATATAGTTGATGTTGATTGCTTCGTTCATCAACTTCGTTGCATAATCATCCATCCAGGTAGTGACGAACGTAGCCAGGTTCAAACGGGGTTGTGTCTGGGCGAAAGTTTCGTCTTTTACCATCTGATACGCAATCTCCGGAGTGGTAGGACCATCAGGAATTACGTCTACTGGAGCTGGATGCAACATCGCATTCGAGCCAAAAATCGCAGTTTTGGCATCACCTTCTCTAAAACTTGAATCTTTCATGTCTTTTTGTTTTTAATTATTTAAGAATTGGCGCAACCGACATTCGTGCGTCGATTTGTAGTGCAAAAACAGCCTCCAACGGCAATTGTTCTTCGATTTTGGTTAATCCTGCAATATTTAATTACTTTTGGCTTGATCTCGCTACTCCGCATCCTACGTTCGCTGTCGTCTGCGAAACTCGCTTCGCTCAAACAACGCAGCCTCCGGGCGCTCACTCCGGCTGCTGCGCTTAACGCTCGCCCGCTGAGGCCTTTCCAAGGAAGCTCTGCTTCCTCTAAGGATTGCCGATACCGATAGTTTTTTAGTAACGGAAATAACCTTTCAAATGAACATTCAGTCATAAGAATTGTTTCCTGTCTTATAAAACAGCTATTTAAGTATGAGAATACAGACAGGACAGGGGACGATTCCCCTCATCACATTAATAGGTATATGGTCGATCTCGGCACTGAACGCGCTGCCGGGACTGGCTGTTTCTCCTATCCTGGGGAAGCTTTCGGCGATATTTCCGCATTCGACGGAACTGGATATACAGATGTTGTCGTCGCTGCCTTCCCTGTTGATCATACCGTTTATTATCCTGTCCGGAAAACTGACTGAGAAGATCAATAATATCTGGTTATTACAGATAGGGTTAAGCATCTTTGCCGTAAGCGGTATCCTGTATCTGCTCTCGACCAAGATGTGGCAACTGATCGCTGTCAGCGCCCTGCTGGGAATCGGTTCAGGACTGATCGTTCCTCTTTCTACCGGACTTATTTCACGATTCTTCATCGGCGCCTACCGGACAAAGCAATTCGGTCTGAGTTCGGCCATTACCAATGTGACACTGGTACTGGCAACCGTGCTGACAGGATACCTGGCGGAGATCAACTGGCATCTGCCGTTCCTGGTCTATCTCTTCCCGCTTATTTCAATCGTCCTGTCGTTCTACCTGAAAAAGAATATCAGTCCCCTGCCCGCTTCCGCTACCGTTTCAACCCAAGAGAAAGGGAAAGAAAGCGACCCGGCATTCGGTAAGTTCGGCATACAGGTCAGACACCTCGTACAGATCATGGGGTTTTACGGGCTGGCGACTTACCTCGTTATCATTGTCAGCTTCAACCTCCCCTTCCTGATGAAAGAATATCATTTCACCAGCGGCAATTCGGGTATCATGATCTCCCTGTTTTTCCTGGCTATCATGGCTCCGGGATTCGTACTGAACCAGATTGTAGACTTCCTGGGTAAGAAAACGAAATTCTATTGCCTGCTCTCGATCGCACTGGGGATGCTGCTGATCCTGGTTTCAAGAACGGAATGGCTGATCGGACTGGGCTGTATCTTCACCGGGCTAGCCTATGGCGTTATCCAGCCGATCGCTTACGACAAGACCACCCGCACGGCTATCCCGTCGAAAGTGACGCTGGCACTGGCTTTCGTCATGGCTATGAATTATCTGGCAATCCTGCTATGCCCGTTCATTATAAATGTATTCAAAGATATGCTCCATATAGAAACACAACAGTTTGCTTTCCTGTTCAACATGATTATTGCCCTGGCTGCCGCCGTCTGGGCTTATATCAAACAGGATTCGTTCCTGTTCAACGACAGTTTCAAAAGTAATTAAAGGTGCATATAAACGCTAAGCTTATGAAGAATAAAAAGACAGAAGCCAACCTGAGTATGATCGTATCGAAAACCTTCAGCGGTTTGAATGCGAATGCACTTCGGTATTTACTCCCTTTATGGATCGCACCACTGACGGGTGTCATGTTCCGATGTGTTTTCGGAGCCCTTATGTTTTGGATCATCAGCCTGTTTTGGAAACAGGACAAGACAACCCTGAGGGAAAAAGTCACCCTGTTTCTTTTGGGGGCGATCGGGCTGTTCGGCTTCATGTTCTTTTATCTGATAGGTGTCAGCAAAACGACCCCGGTTTCCAGTTCGCTGTTCAGCAGCCTCCAACCGATCTGGGTATTCATCCTGTCCGTTCTCTTCCTGAAAGAACGGATCACGGCAATGAAGATCATCGGTATTACCATCGGATTGGGGGGCGCACTACTCTGTATCCTGACACAGAAAAGCGATGACCTGGCCTCGGATGCCTTTACCGGAAATATGCTTTGTATGCTCAGCTCAATTGCTTATGCTGCTTACCTGATCATAAGCAATGTCGTACTGGGCAGGGTCAGTTCGCTCAATATGTTGCGTTACAGTTTTCTTGGAGCCGCTTTTTCTTCGCTGGTTGTCATGGCATTCACCGGCTTCGATGCACATCTTTTCAGCCATTTCGAATGGACTCCTTTCCTGGTCCTGATGTTCGTCCTCATCTTCCCCACAACGATCAGTTACCTGCTGATCCCAATCGGACTGAAATACCTGAGCACGACACTGGTCGCTCTCTACGGCTACCTGATACTGATCGTTGCCACCATCGTCTCCCTTTCCATCGGTCAGGACCGCTTCAGCTGGTACCAGATGATCGCCATTGCACTGATCTGCTCCAGTGTCTATTTTGTTGAAATAGCGGAAAGTAAAGACAAAGCCACTGCTTCAAAATAATTGGCATATTGGCACATTACCCCATTGGCATATTATTTTTTTCTCTTTCTTTGTAACAACTTATCCGTTGATCCCGTCTCTCTTATGAAGCTCTTCCAAAGCGCGCAAAAGGAAGACGGAAACAAACCGGATTAGTAATCATTTAATACAACAGAAAGATGAAACGATACTTTGTTATCCTGGCACTGATTTTGATCTGCCAGGCAGGAAATAGCCAGACAATGAACGACCTGTTCAAAGAATTTTCTAAAATAGAACAGATCAACCATGTCAAGATAGGCAATATCACCATGAAGCTTGCCAGCATGTTTACAGAAACCATGGGAGTGAACGGTATAGAAGTCATTGAATTTAGCAGCTGCAAGAACGAGATAAAAGAACGCTTTACCAAAGCGATCAAGGAATTGAAAGACCCTGACTTCGAAACAATGGTCACTTCCAACGATAAGGGCAGCCGTACAAAAGTAATGGTACGCATTGAAAAAGATATGATCCGCGAACTGGTAGTTCTCACGACCGGCAACAGCAACGCGCTGATCCGCATCAAAGGTAAGATCAAACCGTCCGACATAGATAAAGTAGTGAAAGATCATGGGAATGGATGCTGAGAACTTTAAACGAAAGTTCCTCCCCTTCCACCCCAAGCTCTTCCGGATCGCATACGCCCTTGTTGAAAACAAAGCAGACGCAGAAGATATCCTCCAGGATGCTTACTTCAAACTATGGAATAAACGGGATGATCTGCCCGACATCGACAATCCTGAAGCATTCTGCGTCACGCTGGTCAAAAACCTCTGTCTCGACTTCCTCCGTTCCCCCCGTGCCAATCGCCGGGAAGAAAAGATAGAAGAAGTTTTCATGCTGGCGACCGACTCTTCTCCGGAAAAAGAGCTGGAAACGAAGGATAAGGAACGGCAAATCCGGCAACTGATCAGCCGTCTGCCCGAAAACCAGCGGCAAGTCATCCGCCTTCGGGGAATAGACGATTGCTCGATGGACGAGATAGAACAGATCACCGGCCTCAATGCCGTAAACATACGCGTGTTACTCTCCCGGGCACGCAAAGTAATCCGGGAACAATTTGATAAAATATACGAATATGAACGATAAACAGATAGATGAATTAATCAACAAAGTCCTCCGGGAGGATCAGATGTTGCCGGAAGGGCTTTCCGAACGGCTGGAGCAACAGATCGACACCTGGGCTGCCGCTGAAAAGAAAAAGACGCTCCGTTCATCTTTCCGCCGCCGTTCACTCTACTGGATTAGCGGAACTGCCGCAGCAATCTTACTGCTTTGCGTCGGTATTGCCGGACTGAAAGACCTGGAGACAGGTAAACAGCATTTGGCAGATACCTACACCAATCCGCAGGAAGCCGCCATAGCCGCTGGAAAAGCGCTGGCTTTCATGTCTTCTAACCTCAACAAGGGAATCGATCAGATGAACGATGCCCAACAGGAAATAAATAATGTAAACCGTATTTTGAATAAACATTTAAATGACTGACAAGATGAAAACTAAAAATATACTACTCATCCTCTTCCTGTGCTGCACGAGCATTTGCTTTGCACAGAACAAACTGTTCGACAAATATTCCGAAATGGACAACGTCACTTCCGTATATATTTCGAAAGCCATGTTCCAGATGATACCCGACATGAAGACAAACGGTCTCAACCTGACGAATCTGAAAGGGAAGATAGAAGGCCTGCAGATTCTTACCACCCAAAACAATAGTATAAAAGAAACTATGCGTAACGATTTCGAAAGTCTGATCGGTAAAAATCACGAAGAACTGATGAGGGTGAAGGACGGTAAGACGCGTGCCACTTTCTACGTAAAGCAGAAAGGAGACCTGATCAGCGAACTGATTATGCTCGCCAATGCCGACAATAGTTTCAATGTGATCCAGCTATTGGGTAACTTCACCTTGCAGGACATCCAGGAAATTACAAAAGAAATGAATAAATAGAAGCAGAAAGTATCCCGGTTTTCAACAATCTTTGATATCGGGAATACTGCTTTATATCCCGACAAACGAACGAATCTGAAATAGAAATAAGATCATAAATCTATAACTTTAGGGTACAAGAGTAAAAATGAAACCATTATAAGCTATAGTAAACGCTCTAAAATGTTATATTTGCGAGACATTAGGTATTTGACCCTGATTATCTATCAAATAACAAACGAGTAGAGCAACGTATGAAAAGTGGAACAGAGAGGTTGAATGTCCTGATTATCCTGATTGCAATGTGCTTTTTATCCGGCATTGCTTTTGCTGATGATGGGACATATAAAAACGTACCGAGGGATATGACAGATTCCATATCCTATTCACGTCATTTGATCCATAGGTTAGGTATCGACGGACGGCCTACTTATATTTTCCCAACCAACTCTTTCCTGCGAGGAGACAATATGGATATGAAACCTATCCGTAAATCCATCTCTGCCCATTTGAAATATTCCTTTCAATATTATCCGAACAGTTACACGGACCGAATTTACAGAGGTTCCTACCAAGGACTTGGACTGGCTATGTATTCGTTTGATAATAAAGAGGAAATAGGAACTCCCTTTGCCCTTTACCTCTTTCAGGGTGCACGTATTGCCCAGCTCAATCCCCGTCTGTCGTTCAACTATGAATGGAACTTCGGAGCTTCTTTCGGCTGGAAGCCTTATGAAGAATATGATAATCCGTACAACAAAGTGATCGGTTCGAAAATCAACGCTTATATCAATGCTAATTTCTACCTGAACTATATTCTTTCAAAAGAACTGGATCTGACAGCCGGAGTGGATTTAACGCATTTCTCGAATGGGAATACCCGGTTTCCGAATGCGGGACTGAATACGGTCGGACTGAAAGTGGGACTGGTATATAACTTTAACAGGAACGGCGATTTATTTTCCAAACCGTTCTTCCAGCCTCCTGTACCCCGTTTCCCTCGCCATATCAGCTATGATGTCGTCCTGTTCGGTTCATGGCGTCGGAAAGGTGTCTATGTGGGAGAAGGACAGGTTGCTGCCCCGGGAGCATTTGCGGTAGCAGGATTCAACATTAACCCGATGTATAACTTCGGATATAATTTTCGGGCAGGTGTATCGGTGGATGGAGTTTATGACGAGAGTGCCAATATCTATGCCGATCCCTACTCCTCTTCTTCTACCGAACAGTTTTACCGTCCGCCGCTCAGCTACCAACTGGCACTGGGACTTTCTGCCCGTGCCGAATATGTGATGCCTTACTTTACAGTCGGAATAGGCTTGGGAGGAAATGTAATACACCGCGGAGGGGATCTGAAAGGTTTATATCAGGTTCTAGCACTTAAAATCGAAGTTACCCGTAGTTCATTTATACATATCGGATACAACCTGCAAAACTTCCATACTCCCAATTACTTAATGCTAGGTATCGGATACCGGTTCCATAACAAGTATCCGACATTCCACCGATAAAAATAATTTGTCATATCCCTGAAAGTAAATTTAAATTGCCTTTTCTCCACCGAAGGAGACAGGGAAGAAACTTTTGTTTTCTCAGCATGAAACTGTCTTACTTCCCTGTTATAATCTTCCTTATCTCGCTTAGTTTGTTGAGAGCTTCTATCGGAGTAAGATTGTTGACATCGAGATTCTTGATTTCGTCGCGTACCTGGCTTAGTACGGGATCATCCAGTTGGAAGAAGCTGAGTTGATAACCTTCGGCAGCAGAAGCGATTTCCCGGACGGGCTTTGCTTTTACTTTTCCTTTACCTTTTGCTTTCTCTTTACAATCGATACTTTCCTGTCGATTATCCGTTTCCAGTTGTTTCAATATCTCGTTGGAACGTTTCACGATACTTTTCGGCATACCCGCCATCTTCGCCACATGGATACCGAAGCTATGTTCACTACCACCGGGAACCAGTTTACGCAGGAATATCACCTTATTGGAAACCTCTTTTACCGATACATTATAATTCTTGATTCGTTTGAAAGAACGTTCCATCTCGTTCAGTTCATGATAATGGGTAGCGAAAAGCGTCTTGGCACGGGCATTCGGATGCTCATGGATATATTCGACAATCGCCCAGGCAATCGAAATACCGTCGTAGGTACTTGTTCCCCGCCCCAGTTCATCGAAAAGAACCAAACTGCGTGAAGACATATTATTCAAGATGTTCGAAGCCTCGTTCATCTCCACCATAAAAGTAGATTCACCGACGGATATATTATCGGAAGCCCCGACACGGGTAAATATCTTATCTACCATACCGATACGGGCAGACTCGGCAGGAACGAAACAACCGATCTGTGCCATCAGCGTGATCAATGCCGTCTGGCGCAGCAATGCTGATTTACCCGCCATATTCGGACCTGTGATAATAATGATCTGCTGCTGCTCGCTATCTAGATACACATCGTTGGCAATATAGGCCTCACCCAACGGCAACTGCTTCTCAATCACCGGATGGCGGCCCGACTTTATATCGATCACATCCGAATCATCTACATTCGGACGGATATAACGGTTACCCTCCGCTACCTTAGCAAACGATAACAGGCAGTCCAGGCGACCGATCAGGTTAGCATCCACCTGGATAGGAGGTATAAATTCGGCAAGACAGGTTACCAGCTCGGTAAACAGGCGGCCTTCAAGGGAAAGTATCTTTTCCTCCGCTCCCAATATCTTTTCTTCGTACTCTTTCAGCTCCTCCGTAATATAACGTTCGGCATTCACCAGTGTCTGCTTGCGTATCCATTCAGCCGGAACTTTATCTTTATGTGCGTTGCGCACTTCTATATAATAACCGAACACATTATTAAACGCAATCTTCAAGCTCGGAATCCCGGTCTTCTCACTTTCCCGTTGTTGTACCTGTATCAGGTAATCCTTACCGGAATAAGCAATAGCACGCAATTCATCCAATTCCGCATTGACTCCTTTGGCTATGACACCGCCCTTATTCAGTAAAGCGGGCGGATCGTTATTGATCTCTTTCTCGATCCGGTCGCGTATCTCCGTACAGGCATTCAACTGTTCACCGATACGGGAAAGGCTCGGCTCGTCACTTGCCATACAAGCCTCTTTAATAGGCTCGATCGCCCGGAGAGCGACTTTCAACTGTACCACCTCACGAGGAGAAACACGTCCCACAGCCACTTTGGAAATAATACGTTCCAGGTCACCGATCTGTTCGATCTGTTCGTCCAGTATCTCTTTTACTTCCGGATGACGGAAGAAATAATCCACCACATTCTGGCGTTCCTGAATCGGTTTGACATCTTTCAAGGGGAACAGAACCCAGCGGCGCAACATGCGCGATCCCATAGGAGAAACGGTTTTGTCGATTACGTCCAGCAGGCTGGTGCCCTCATCGTTCATCGTACCGACCAGCTCCAGGCTGCGTACCGTAAATTTATCGAGTCGTACATAACGGTCTTCCTCGATACGTGACAGTGCCGTGATATGTGAAATATGTGTATGTTGTGTCTGATCCAGATAATACAGGATAGCACCCGAAGCAACCACTCCCAGCTTCAGATGTTCCACACCGAAACCTTTCAGGTTCTTTGTCTCAAAATGTCTCAGCAGGCGGTCGTTGGCGGCATCAGCCGAAAAAACCCAGTCTTCCATCTCGAAAGTAAAGAAACGGGGACCGAACACTTCCTCAAATTTCTTGCGATTATTACGTTCGATAAGTACCTCTTTCGGAGAGAAATTATTGAGCAGCTTGTCGATATAGTCGATCGTTCCCTCAGCAGTCAGAAACTCACCGGTCGAAATATCCAGGAAAGCGACACCGCAAACCTCCTTCCCGAAATGAACGGCAGCGAGGAAGTTATTTTCCTTATGATTCAGAATATTGTCATTGATGGAAACTCCCGGTGTGACCAACTCCGTAACCCCACGCTTCACCAGTTTCTTGGTCATTTTCGGATCTTCCAGCTGATCACAGATGGCAACACGCTTACCGGCACGGACCAGTTTTGGCAAGTAAGTATCGAGTGCATGATGCGGAAAACCTGCCATTTCGATAAACTGTCCCGGTCCGTTGGCTTTCTTAGTCTGTACGATCCCCAGTATTTCGGCACCTACTACGGCATCTTCGCCATACATTTCGTAAAAGTCTCCTACACGGAACAGAAGAACAGCATCCGGATGTTTCGCTTTAATATCGAAATACTGCTTCATCAATGGGGTTTCAACTATTTTTGCCACGGGATATATGCTTTTGTCATTAAATTTAAACCGTACAAAGGTACAATTTTTTACGAAAGTATGAAGGTAGGAAAAATAACATAGTCCAGTAAGAACTTTGTTAATACTGGATGCAAATATAGTAAATATTACTTTCCACACCTTATATCTAAGTTTAATAATCAATGCTTCTCCTAAATACAACTGTATTTGATATTATTTATGCCAATAAAAAAATACTGATTAAGTACCAATACGGGAATTAACCGTCATGATATCATCCCCTCAAAAAAATGATTTATCCTAATTAATAAAAGCATTCGCAAAAGAGAGTAGCTATAAATCAGCATATCAGACAAAGTTCTTACTGAACTAAATTAAAATCTACTCACTATGGCCTCAAATGAACCCAAAAAGCGCAGCATTACCGGCAATCTTGTTGCTAACATGCTGACAGAGCGTGAAGACGACTTCACTTTTAATGTAACTTACGTAGCAAACCGATCGATTGAAGACCTGTGTAAAATCGCAGCAAATGGAAAAAGTAAATTCTCGGCATCCGAATTATTGAGTGCTTATACCGATTTAAAGGAGGTAGCCAAGGAAGAATTATACTCAGTTTCTACCGTAGATCGCCCAGTAATCGAATAACCTTATCATCGATGATCATCGTCGAAATACTTAAAAATTACATTAATGAACATGGAAATAAATAATTCACTACATCTATCAATTAAGAGACTGCCTATATTCGTGTTTTTCTGTCTTATTTGTGGGCTAGTTCATGCAGAAAATACTCCCTGGGATGGAGGAATAGCCAAAGCCATCGCTAATGAAGAAGGGGGGAATGGACAGGATGTCAATCAACCTATTCTAATAGCTACGGCTGAAGAACTGGCTTATCTAGCGCAACAAACAAATGCCGGCGGAAAGGAACTAGAGTTGACAAACGGAGATAAAATAAGTGAATATACAAACTTTCAAGACCTGTATTTCCAGCTAACAGAGGATATAGATTTGAATAATAAAAAGTACTGATAGGTTGCAGTGCCGATGTTCCATTCAAAGGCTATTTTGATGGCAATAATAAAACGATAAGCAACCTGGCTAATATAACTGAATCTGATGATATTAATTATGCAGGTTTATTCGGATACATAGAGAACGGTTCCATACAGAATTTACATATTGAAATCGCAGAAGCAGGGCTGCATACAACTAGTGCAGGATATGTTGGAGCACTAGCTGGTTATGTTGAGGATAGCCCAATAACAAATTGCAGTGTAAAAGGAGGAGATATAACAAGCGAAGTAGACATTAAACTCTCTAGCCAACTAACCGTAGGTGGCTTGATCAGACACATAATAACTAGCTACATAACTGATTGCCGTAGTTCTGTGAACGTGAAAGCTACTCTTACAGGTGGATCAGGCCTTATGGTTGGAGGTATTACCGGAATCAATGCACATTCATCTTTCACAAACTGCCACTATTCGGGTTCTGTTATGGCAGTCGATGAACGAAAGGATGCTTCTCCTAACAGTTATGCCGGAGGAATTACCGGTACAAGCGATTTATCACCTGTTGGTCTTGAGTCTAAAGCCAGTACAATATCCCAATGTACCGCCTGTGTAAATATATCTGCAGGTGCTTATGCCGGAGGCATTGTAGGAGATTTTTCAGAAGGGACTATAGAAAAGTGCTGGGTCAAAGGTGTTATCTCTACAAAAGAAACTGAAGGTCAGGCTGGGGGTATCGTAGGACACAATAAATATGGAGGAAAAGTTACAGAATGTTATAATTGGGCTTCTGTTACTGCTTCAGAGGCTGCCGGAGGAATTGTCGGATATGAATATACCACTTCTCTTTTTACTATATCAAAATGCTGGAGTTCAGGTGACATTACTGCTCCCGTAGTTGGTGGCATAGCTGGCTATATAGGTTTTGGCTCTATTGAAGAATGCTATACATCCGGAAATATAACGGGAAATTATGCCGGAGGAATTGCCGCATATGCTGGATCAGAAATCATCAAAAATTGTTCTTCGACGGCAAATGTAGTAGCAGAAAGCGAAGAAGAGGAAGACTCTTTTGCCGGAGGGATTGTCGGAGTGGGTCTCAAATATAGCAGTTACCAAGGAACATCCATCCAAAACTGTTATGCTACAGGCAAAATAAGTTCAAATTACGCAGCAGGAGGTATCGCCGGCCTAAACCGGAGTGATGCTGGAAGTATAACCCATTGCGTTGCACTAAACATAGAGGGAATAAGCGAAATTGCTAAAGACAAACTTTCTCTGAAAGCCTCTCCCGAAGTATCCTTGGGTCGCATAACAGCAGATAAACAGGGTACGCTCACCTCGAATTTTGCCAGTCCACTTATTCCCGGAGATTGGACAGATGAAGCCTCCGGCAAAGACGGTGACGACCTTACTTCCACTAATTTCACACAAGGTAACGGAAACGCCTTTGACGGATGGGACGACACGGATGTCTGGTCGTTCGACCCTGACGGTATAAATCTGCCAATATTAAAAGTATTTGGTGAAAATTCTGCAGGTAAACCAGTACAACCGAACATTCCGAAGTCCGACTTCCTTACTTTTACCGTCAAGTATGACATACCACAGAACGGTACGATAACTGTATCCTCTTCTACCGAAAATTCCATACAATCCGGTGCACCTATTGCCGGAGGAACCGAATTAATCATTTCCGCAACACCTAACGATGGGTATGAACTGACCAGTCTCAATGTAAACGATAACCCTTTTAAATCCGGCGATACTTATATTGTAACTGGTGATGTTAAAATCAGTGCCTCTTTCGATGTCAAACCGACTCCACCCGATCCCGACCCTGTAATACCTGATCCAGATCCTACACCCACGGTTTTCCATTCGGTTACACTACCACAAGTGGAAGGTGCAACAACCGATCCGATAGCCGGTATTTATGAAGTGGAGGCATGGAGTAGTTTCCGTTTCTATCTTACGCTTGATAAAGAATATGATCTGTCCGAACCTGTTGTGACCACCGATCGCGGTGAAACCATCACTCCCCGAAATAGCGACGGAGCATATATAATAAAATACATTCGCCAGCCGGTTGAAATCTATATAGATAATATCGTTAAGAACCCCGACCCGGTAGCTAATGAAACGATTAAAACCGACCAATCGAAAGTATGGACGGAGGGAGGATGTCTACATATTATATCTGCAACCACCGGACAACTGTACATCTATACGGTTGAGGGCAAACTGCAAAAGAAGCAACCTGTTATAACAGGCGAAACGGTAACCATCCCGCTACCGGAAGGATTCTACATAATTCGTATTAATAATGAACAGTTTAAAGTAATTATTTAGTAAATAATGCTTCCTTAGTCAAAGGGATAAAAAAATAGCCAAAACCGATAGAGTTTACTAGTCAGAGGGGATACGTCAAAGTTATATTTGAAACGTGTCCCCTTCTCTATTTATTTCAGAAAAAAAATATAACTTTGCCAGCATGTCTGATAAGAAACATCTTAGATTCATGAAAAAAACTATTTTACTCGCTTCCGGCCTGATTGCGGCCATCCCTTTTGTGCATGCACAAAAAAACAAAGACAAAAAACCGAATGTCGTATTCATCCTGGCAGATGACCTGGGATACGGCGATTTGAGTTGTTACGGACAGGAAAAGTTCAGCACTCCCAACATCGACCAACTGGCACAAAACGGTATGCGTTTCACCCAGTGTTACTCAGGAACAACTGTCAGTGCCCCTTCCCGCTCCTGCCTGTTGACAGGTACACACAGCGGACATACTCCTATCCGTGGAAACAAGGAACTGGATCCGGAAGGACAATTCCCATTACCTGCTGATGCACGTACTATCTTCCATGTCATGCAGGATGCAGGATACAAGACTTCTGCCTTCGGTAAATGGGGATTAGGTTACATTGGCACTACCGGTGATCCTAAAAACCAGGGTTGCGAAACATTCTTCGGATATAACTGCCAGCTATTGGCTCACAGCTATTATCCTGACCATCTGTGGGATAACGACCAACGTGTCGAACTGAAAGATAACGTATTGGATGTTGAATATGGAAAAGGAACCTATTCGCAAGACCTGATCCACTCCAAAGCACTCGATTACCTGGATAATCTAAAAGAAGACGAACCGTTCTTCATGTGGTATCCGACTATTCTACCTCACGCCGAACTGATCGTGCCGGAAGACAGCATCATCAAAAAGTTCCGTGGTATGTATCCGGAAAAAGCTTATAAAGGAACAGAACCGGGCAATCCGGGATTCCGTAAAGGGGGTTACTGCACACAGCTTTATCCGCATGCTACATTCGCAGCGATGATCTATCGCCTGGACGTATATGTGGGACAGATCGTACAGAAACTGAAAGACAAAGGATTATATGATAACACGATTATTATATTCGCCAGCGATAACGGCCCTCACATGGAAGGTGGCGCCGATCCTGATTTCTTCAACAGCAATGGCATCTACCGTGGTTACAAACGTGACCTGTATGAAGGCGGTATCCGTGTGCCGATGATCATTTCATGGCCGGGACACATACAGCCGGGAACAGAAACGAATTTCATGTGTTCTTTCTGGGACGTATTGCCTACTTTCGAAGAGATCATCCATCCGAAAGCGAAACAGAAAGAAATGGACGGCGTAAGCATGCTGCCGTTGTTGCAAAACCGCAAAGGACAGAAGGAACATGAATTTCTGTACTTCGAATTTCAGGAAATGAATGGCCGTCAGGCTGTACGCCAGGGTTCATGGAAACTGGTACACATGAATATCCGTGGAGATAAACCGTATTATGAACTTTATAACTTAGCAGCCGATCCTTCGGAAAAATACAACCTGTTGGATAAATATCCGGAAAAGGTGGCCGAGCTGAAAGAGATCATGGTACGCGAACATATTGAAGATCCTAACTGGCCATTGCTGAAAAAGTAAAAACCATTTCGTTGGCTTCAACGATATGATTGAAGATAAATATAAAAGCAGGCTGGATTAATTAATAAAATAATCCAGCCTGCTTTTATTTATAATACCTAATTATTTCTTTACCAGTTTATGGCTACTTCGTCCTTCCACAGTCATAACTTCCAATACATAAACTCCGTCCGGATAGCTATCATAAGAAAGTGATAATTGAGTATTATTACTGGCTGATTGTTTTTTCATCAATCGTCCGTTCATATCATACAAGACCACTTCTTTAATTGCAATAGGGGCAGTTATCTGAACCGTTCCGGCTACGTCATAAGAAACGGAAACACCTGTTTCGGCTGTTATATTTTCCGTTGAAGTAGAAGGATCGGCAGCTACCACGATCTCACCGGTCGTATTATTATTGCCTCTCACCCATTTCCATTCACTCCCGTCACTACTTTTATATAACAAACGGATACGGTCACCGGGAGCAATCGTTTTTGTGATCGTACAAGGAACTTCCTGTCCTACTCCACGTTCGATCTGGATAGTAACAGGCTCTTCACTGGAGATAAATTCTTTTGTATTCCCGTTTTTGTCTACAAGAGCGACAACCAGGTTACCTGAAAAATCACGGATACTCATGTTGCCTACATAACCATACTGAACACCGAAAAGCTGATTTTCTTCAAAATCTTCTGTGGTGGCTTCAAGGCCGGCAAAGACTGTTCCCTGATTTTCCCCATAGAAAAAGGCTAATACATCCTGATAGGTAGAACCTTCCACCGGCTTTTTCATACTGATAATAGCATCCTGACCAAGCGAGAAACCACCTCCGCTATTACCACCGGTTCCCTGCACTTCGGGTTCGAGGACAGATAACAGGTAATACCCGTTAGCCAGTCCGCTCCATCCCCAGTTCACATGATAATAATCGGCATCGTTGTAACCGTCGATGATAAATTGATGACCTTCTTTCTGATCATTCTCACCACCATAGACAACAGGACGGTTATCATCCAGTTCACCTTTGATAATAGCTTCCCATTCGTCTTTCTGATAATTATCGCGTTGCAGGACATGGAGAGATTTATCGTATTTCATATAATTGACAAGCCCCTGGGCTGCTGTCAATGTTAAGGCACCGCTGTTACCGGGAGCATAATTCATTTCTGAGAAAACACCGCAATCGTACATCAGAGTGGCTATGTTTTGGGCCTGCTCAGTAGTATATTGCCCTGCCGTGTAGGTAGAAGGCATGTTATCCCACTGGTATGGAGTGTCGAAAGTAGCGGAAAGAGACAGATTATAAGTCTGCGAAGTATAAGAATGACTCCCCTGTCCTACGTCCGGCCATTTATGATATTGCATGGCGATAGCTGTCGAGGTGGCAACACATCCGGTCGGCGTACGCTGGCTGTTTACTACCGGGCACAAGTTATTATAAGGTGTCATCTGATCCCAAAGGACAGTTTTTAACAACGTTCCGGTCGATTTCAACTGCATCTTGCCCTGGCGAACTTCGTTCCAGGCGGCTGTGACATCCTTCGAAACCTCCGGTTTGTTTTCACGTATCCAGTTGATCTGGCGCTGGTAACTTTCAAACCATCCACGCAGGTTGGACGGCATGGAGTCTTTTTCAAACAGTTGCTGCATACCGTAACCTAGAATAGGATATACGGCATCATCACCGGCCACAACGACAAAGCCGTCGGTATCTTCGCGGTTAAATACGTAAAAGGTAGCATCCTGTACGGAACCGGCTGATTTGGTAGCCGCTCCGGCATCCGACCAGACCAGTGTCACTCCCGACTCCGAAGCTTTTGTCTGCGGAGAATTACTTTTCAGGAAACTGAGGGCTACGCTCTTTGCCTGTTTTACATCAATAGGTGCAGCACTTATCGACATTGTCAACAAGGCGATAAAGAAAATAAAAGTACATCTTCTCATACTCGTCATTTTTTAGTTTAAACTTAGTTTGCGCTTATCAGAGGTTTGGTTGAAGGGTATTAATGGCGTTTTTACTTAATTCATTAATAAAGATGTTCTTATAACAAAGAAAGGAGAAAAATAGTTTCACTTGCCACTTTATTTGAGTGAGAATGCATAGATCATTAAAATAAGTATATCGAAATCTTCTGACAAATAAATATTATTCATACATTTAGCCACTTATTAATCACCAAAATTTATAAACTATGAATTTACAGGTAATACAAAACAAGATTTATGAGATCAGAGGTATACAAGTTATGTTGGATTTTGACTTAGCTGAACTTTATCAAGTAGAAACCAGAATACTTAATCAGTCTGTCAAACGTAATATAAAACGTTTTCCTCCAGATTTCATGTTCCAACTTAATGAAGAAGAATTTTCTTTGGTATCACAATTTGTGATACCAAAAAATGGTAGAGGTGGAAGGAGACTACTTCCTTACGCTTTTTCTGAACCCGGACTTGCCATGCTTTCCGGAATACTTAATAGTGACATTGCTATTGAAGTAAATATTAACATCATGCGTGCCTTTGTTCAAATGAGAAAACAGTTTATCTCAAATTGTGATAAACTGTCTACTAATAAGAAGCTATCAGAACTGGAGCAGCAAGTCAAATTTCTTCAGGAAGACATTGAAAGTCTCAGTAAAGATCATGAAAACTATGAGCAACATTTTGACGATATCTATCTTGCCCTGGCAGAACTTGCCTCTAAAAATAAAGAAAAGCCTGGTAACTCCAGACCGAAAATAGGTTATGTGAAGTAAAACAAAATAAATTGACTAACTTTGTGGCTTTAAACTGAAAACGATAAAAAACGATTAGATATTATGGAGTACAATTTCAGAGAAATCGAGAAAAAATGGCAAGAATACTGGATTGCCAACGGGGTTTATAAAGTGAAAGAAAACAAAGATAAACCCAAATACTACGTGTTGGATATGTTCCCTTACCCATCCGGTGCAGGACTACATGTTGGACATCCGCTCGGTTATATCGCTTCTGATATTTATTCCCGTTTCAAACGGTTACAGGGATTTAACGTATTACACCCAATGGGATATGATGCTTACGGTCTGCCTGCAGAACAATATGCTATCCAAACCGGACAACATCCCGAAGTAACAACCAAACAAAACATTGCCCGTTATCGCGAGCAAATGGACAAAATAGGTTTCAGCTACGACTGGAGCCGTGAAATCCGCACATGTGATAAGGAGTATTATCACTGGACACAATGGGCATTTATTAAAATGTTCAACAGCTATTACTGTAACGACGCAAAGAAAGCATTACCTATCGAAAGCCTGATCAAAGCATTTGAAACAGTAGGTACGGAAGGCCTGAATGTTGCTTGTGGTGAAGAAATGCAATTTACCGCTGAAGAATGGAAATCTAAAAGCGATAAAGAAAAACAAGCTATATTGCTGAACTACCGTATCGCTTACCTGGGTGATACAATGGTTAACTGGTGTTCCGAACTAGGAACCGTACTGGCTAACGATGAAGTCGTGAATGGTGTTTCCGAACGCGGTGGTTTCCCTGTTGAACAGAAAATGATGCGCCAGTGGTGTTTGCGTGTATCTGCTTATGCACAACGTTTGCTGGACGGACTGGATACGATCGACTGGACGGATTCACTGAAAGAAACACAGCGTAACTGGATAGGTCGTAGCGAAGGTGCCGAAATCCAATTCAAAGTGAAAGATAGTGATATAGAATTTACCATCTTTACAACCCGTGCAGATACTATGTTCGGTGTAACTTTCATGGTATTGGCTCCCGAAAGCGAACTGGTTGCTCAGTTGACGACAGCTGAACAAAAGCAGGAAGTAGATGCTTATCTGGATCGTACCAAGAAACGTACGGAACGTGAACGTATTGCCGATCGTTCTGTAACCGGTGTATTCAGTGGTTCGTATGCTATCAATCCGTTCACGGGTGATGCAGTACCCGTTTGGATCAGCGACTATGTATTGGCCGGCTATGGAACAGGTGCTATCATGGCAGTTCCGGCACACGATAGTCGCGACTATGCATTTGCAAAACATTTCAACCTGCCTATCATTCCGTTGATCGAAGGCTGCGATATAAGCGAAGAAAGCTTCGATGCCAAAGAAGGTATTGTCTGCAATTCACCGAGACCGGATGTAACTCCTTATTGCGACTTGTCATTAAACGGCTTAACTGTAAAAGAAGCAATCGCTGCTACCAAAAAATATGTATCCGAACATCAACTGGGACGTGTAAAGATTAACTATCGTCTGCGCGATGCCATCTTCAGCCGCCAACGTTATTGGGGCGAACCGTTCCCTGTTTATTACAATGCCGACGGAATGCCTCAGATGTTACCATTCGAAGCATTACCGTTACAACTGCCGGAAGTGGATAAATTCCTGCCGACAGCCACAGGCGAACCTCCATTGGGACATGCAACTAAATGGGCTTGGGATTCTGTAAACAAAAAGGTTGTAGAAACATCCAAAATAGACAATAAAACAATCTTCCCGCTGGAACTTTGTACTATGCCTGGCTTTGCCGGTTCTTCCGCTTATTATCTGCGTTACATGGATCCTCATAATAATGAAGGCCTGGTAGATAAACAAGTGAATGAATACTGGCGTAATGTAGACCTGTATATCGGTGGAACGGAACATGCTACCGGTCACCTCATTTACAGCCGCTTCTGGAATAAATTCCTGTATGATATGGGAACAATCTGCGAAGAAGAACCGTTCCGCAAGCTGATCAACCAAGGTATGATTCAGGGACGTTCAAACTTCGTGTATCGTATTAAAGATACAAATACATTCGTATCCCTGAACCTGAAAGACCAGTATGAAGTAACTCCTATTCACGTAGACGTTAACATCGTATCCAATGATATACTGGATATCGAAGCTTTCAAAAACTGGCGTCCGGAATATCATAATGCAGAATTTATACTGGAAGACGGTAAATATATCTGCGGATGGGCTGTTGAAAAGATGTCTAAATCGATGTTCAACGTTGTAAATCCGGATATGATCGTAGACAAATACGGTGCGGACACTTTACGTCTGTATGAAATGTTCTTAGGCCCGTTGGAACAATCTAAACCCTGGGATACAAATGGTATTGACGGTGTTCATCGCTTCCTGAAGAAACTGTGGGCTTTGTTCTATGGTAACACTGAAAGTTTGCAGATCACAGACGCTGAACCTACAGCTGAAGAATTAAAATCATTACATAAACTGATCAAGAAAGTAACATTCGATATCGAGCATTTCTCTTTTAATACTTCTATCAGTGCTTTCATGATCTGTATTAACGAATTAGGCAGCCTGAAATGTAATAAGCGTGCTATCCTGGAGCAACTGGTTATCCTGTTGGCTCCGTTCGCACCTCATACTGCAGAAGAGTTATGGCATGAATGTGGTCATACGACTACGGTCTGCGATGCTCAATGGCCTCAGCACAACGAAGAGTACCTGAAAGAAAATTCAGTTACTTACGCTATCTCATTCAACGGAAAAGCCCGTTTCAGTATGGAGTTTCCGGCTGACATGCCCCGTGAAGAGGTTGAAAAAGCCGCTCTTAGTCATGAAAGCTCTGCTAAGTGGACGGAAGGCAAGACTCCTAAAAAGATCATTGTCGTTCCGGGTAAGATCGTTAATATCGTAATCTGATGAAAACAAGTAAATCTTATGCTATTTATTATTTTATAAAGGATTATCTGACGATTTTCCTGGGAACCATACTATATGGTTTCGGGTTCAACGCTTTTATCCTGTCTAATGAAATTGTCACCGGTGGTGTAAGCGGTATCTGCGCACTGATATTCTTTGCCACCGGCGGTGCAATACCGGTGTCGGTTTCATACTTTGTTATCAATGTAGTCTTACTATTAGCCGCTCTGAAGATTTTGGGATTCAAATTCCTTATAAAAACAATCTTTGGAGTATTCTCACTTTCCGCATCCCTGTCATTCTTTGAATGGCTGCTGAAAGGTAATCCCATATTACACGATCAGCCATTTATGGCGATCATGATCGGTGCACTCCTTTGCGGAGCCGGGTTAGGATTGGTATTTTCAGCGAACGGAAGTACGGGTGGAACAGATATTATCGGAGCGATTGTCAATAAATATAAGAATATATCTATCGGACGCGCACTGTTATTTTGTGACTTCTTCATTATCAGTTCCTCTTTTTTCCTCTTCCATAACGTGGATAAGATCGTCTTTGGTTTTGTTGAAATGATCATCAGTAACTATGTCCTCGACATGGTGCTGAACGGAAACCGCCAATCGGTGCAGTTCCTCATCTTCTCGCAGAAGTATGATGAAATAGCCGAGCGGATCATTCACGACCTGGACAGAGGATGTACCATACTGGACGGTGTAGGAGGTTATTCCCGTAAACCGGTCAAAGTGGTTGTACTACTGGCTAAAAAATCGGAATCAGTATCCATCTTCCGTCTGGTAAAACAGATAGACCACCAGGCTTTTATTTCCCAAAGTATTGTCCGTGGAGTTTACGGAGAAGGATTTGACCAGATAAAAACTTAAAATATTATTCAAACAATTAAAAGCACTTCCATACGTTATATATTTCGTACAGAAGTGCTTTTTTATTTAGATATTCACGCATATGAAACTCGTATTCGCTACAAATAACCAACATAAGTTGGATGAAGTACAAAAAATAACAGCCGGTCATACAGAGATAGTAAGCCTGGCTGCCATCGATTGCCATGACGATATACCGGAAACAGCCGATACCCTGGAAGGAAATGCTCTTCAGAAAGCCCGCTATATCAAAGAAAAATTCGGTTATGACTGTTTTGCCGACGATACCGGTCTTGAAGTGGAAGCCCTAAACAATGCTCCCGGTGTATATTCTGCACGTTATGCCGGTCCGGGACACAATTCGGAAGCAAACATGCAAAAGCTTCTTTTGGAAATGAACGATAAGGAAAACCGGAAAGCCCGTTTCCGTACCGTCATAGCACTTATCCTGAACGGCAAGGAGTATCTGTTCGAAGGCATCGTCAACGGTCAGATAACGAAGGAAAAGCGCGGAGCCAGCGGATTCGGATACGATCCAATCTTTATGCCGGATAACTATGCGGAAACATTCGCCGAAATGGGTAATGATATAAAGAATACGATCAGCCACCGGGCTGAAGCTGTAAAGAAATTGAGTGCTTTCTTATCTACATTATCAGAATAAATTATGAAAAGAATACTATATACTCTTCTGTTTTTATGCATGGCAATATCCTACACGACTGCACAGAAAAGTGTAGGGGAATGGAGTAGTTATCTAGCTTATTATACGACAAGCCAGATAGCCGAAGCTAATAATCATGTGTATGCCGTAGCCGACGGTTCTCTTTACAGTTATAATAAAGAAGATAAAAGTATCACTCATTATTCCAGGCAAACCGGATTAAGTGACAGTGATATAAGCTATATAAGCTTTAATCCGGAAGTCAATACATTACTTATCACTTATAGTAACGGAAATATTGACTTATTAGGAGAAAATGGTATTTATAATTTGTCTTATCTGCTAGACAATTCCAATATAACGAATAAGACTATTAATAATATTTATCTATATAAAGAGTTTGCCTATTTATCTACCGACTTTGGCATTATCCTTCTGAATATGGATAAAAAAGAAATTAAAGACACCTACAAACTAAATAAAAAAGTATATTCCGTTACCATGGATAACGAATATATTTATGCTGCAACTTCTACCGGTTTACTATATGCCTCATTGGATAGTAATTTACTTGATTATAACGAATGGGAAACTTATTCGTTATCTTCATCTGAATTTGATACGGATAATATTACTCAAATATGTTTTTTCCAACAGAATCTTTGCCTGTTTGTCAATAATGATGAAAAAGGTATTTATTATCAAACTACAGACGGAACAATAAGAAATTTATTGAAAAACAATAAATTAAAGAATATGGTTCTTCAGAACAATAAATTAATGCCTTATACTGATTCTGAATTATATATTTACTCATCTCTAACTGATAAAGACGTTGTTAACGTAGGAATCATTAATAATGTTTCTTCACTAAAAGATCCCAATGCTTATTGGATAGCTGCAGGTATAAACGGAATAAAAGGCATACAGAAGAAAAATAATAAATACGAAACAACTTTAGAAAATACCAATAACGATACTGAATATCCCAAACGGAATTTCAACTATTATATGACGACCTACAATAATAAATTACTTGTTATTGGAGGAGGACGTTGGGCAGATCGTTGGAATAGACCCGGTACATTTATGGAATATGAAGACAATAAATGGTTCAACTTCGATGAGAATACTATAAACCAAAACAAAAATGCAAATAAAGAAAATCAATTCAGGTATTTCTGGGATTATACAGGAATTGCTATCGACCCTAAAGATCCTGATCGTTATTTTATTTCATCTTATGGAGAAGGTATAGTCGAACTGAAAAATAAAGAACCTATACAATTATATAACCATACAAATAGTTTACTGGATTATGTAAAAAAAGATATTAATCCCTATGATTATATACGTGTAGGCGGTGTAACTTTTGATAAAGAAGGAAATTTATGGATGACCAATTGTGAAGTTGAATCCGTACTAAAAGTACTAAAAGCAGATGGAAGCTGGAAAAGTTTCCAATTCGATAATTATAAAAACGTATCTATGGTCGATAAGGTAACCATTACATCAAACGGATACAAATGGATCAATAGTCCTTACGGTTCGATACGAGGCATTTTAGTTTTCGATGACAAAGGCACCATTGATGATACTAGTGATGACGAATATCGTTACTATGATATATTTGTCGACTCAAACGGCAATATAGATGTTAGCGGTTATTTCTGTGTAACTGAGGACAAAAACGGACAAGTCTGGATCGGTACGAACAGAGGACCTATCATCTGTACAAACTATCGGGATATCAATAACCTAAGATGTACCCGTATCATTCGGACAAACGAAGACGGAGAACCGTACTATCTGTTGGACGGAGAGCAAATCAACGCTATCGCTGTCGACGGAGGTAACCGCAAATGGATTGCTACAAACAGTTCCGGCGTATTCCTGGTCAGTGAGGATGGCATGGAAACAATAGCAAACTTTACAACAGCCAACTCCCCTCTTCCGTCTAATCAGATTAATTCATTAGCTATTAACCAGATCACCGGAGAAGTATTCATAGGTACAGAGAAAGGACTGGTATCTTATATGGGAGATGCTACCGAAGGAAGTGAAGACTATTCGGACATATACGCCTATCCTAATCCCGTCCGTCCCGAACACAATGACCGTGTAACTATCGTCGGACTTATGGCCGATTCAAATGTCAAAATAACGGATATGAAAGGCAATATCGTTTATCAGGGAAAATCCGCCGGCGGGACATTCACCTGGGATTGCCGCAAGAGAGGCGGAGGACGTGTAGCAACCGGAATCTATCTGGTATTATCTGCTACCCCGGAAGCCAAAGAAAGTGTTGTAACCAAAATCATGGTAGTGAAATAAAATAAAAGAGGCTGTAATCGCAGCCTCTTTTATTTTTATAAACCTAACTTTTCAGATATTTCCAACATCTTACGAATCGGTTTAATAGCCTTCTTCTGTACTTCCTCGTCGACAAATATCTCCGGCATTTCAAATTTCAAACAGTTATATAACTTTTCCATCGTATTCAGCCGCATGAAATTACATTCGTTGCAAGCACATGTACTGTCGTTGGGAGGAGCCGGAATAAACTCTTTCTCCGGGCTCTTTTTCCGCATTTCGTGAATAACGCCGCTTTCCGTCGCTACAATGAACTGTTTCTTGTCTGACTTGATAGTGTGTTTCAAAAGAGCGGCAGTCGAACCTACGAAGTCTGATACCTGTATAACGGGTTGTTTACACTCCGGGTGAGTGATCACTTCCGCATCCGGATACTGTTTCTTTAAATCCAGTATCTTTTCCAGTGAAAATTGTTCATGCACGTGGCAGGCACCATTCCAGAGTAACATATTACGTCCGGTAATACTGTTTATGTAATTACCCAGGTTCCGGTCCGGACCGAAGATCATTTTTGTTCCTTCCGGAAAACTTTCAACGATCTGACGGGCATTGGTGGAAGTCACCACCACATCTGTTACCGCTTTTACCGCAGCTGTTGTATTGACATAAGAAATAACCACATGATCCGGATGTTGTTTTACAAATTCGGCAAACTCAGGAGCCGGACAACTATCGGCCAGTGAACAACCGGCATTCAGATCAGGAACCAATACTTTCTTGTCCGGACATAGGATCTTAGCCGTTTCACCCATAAAATGAACACCACAGAGAACAATAATATCCGCTGTTGTTTTAGCAGCCCATTGAGCCAACGCCAGACTGTCTCCTACGAAATCTGCTATATCCTGTATATCGCCGGTCTGATAATAATGCGCAAGGATAACGGCATTCTTTTCCTTACGGAGTTTATCAATGGCTTCCTTCAGATCTATGTCTTTAGGTACCGGTGCATCCATATATCCGATCGATTGATTTGTCAACATAGTTTATCTATTATATTATTCTTATTTTTTAATTCTAAAGATTATAGGATGTATATAATATCCTGTTAAAATGGTTCATATTTTAATCGTCCTTTCCTCCTTATGAGGATATAAATAGTATATCAACAAAGTTATCATCTACTTTTATAGCTGATAATCTTTATTTTACTATACTTATCAACTCTATGTTGATAATGTGCAAAGGTAAAAACTTTATTTATTTCAGCCATCTAAAGCAGTGCAAAACAATCTTTAAAAGAAAGGGGAAAGAAGCTTCCCTATTTATTGGCCGTCATAATAATTCTCCTATCCGATATCTCAATCGAAAAAAGCAAGTGTTTTTTATCAGCACTTACCAACCACCTGTTCACAGGATATCCACACGAGATTCACACACATACGTTTCACCTGTCACAGACGTGCAGCACATTGGCACACAGACAGTTGTTGTGACGGCAGACGTTTCACATTTAAAAGACAGGTCTTTTCAAATGTTAAGACAGGACTTTTGTCTTTAAAAGACAGGAGATTTAAAAACAAAAGACCTGTCTTTTTCAGCCGGTGCTTACCGAATCTAAAAGCAGTGCCTATCGGTTTACCGCCCGGTGCTTATGGAACCTTTGTAAAGACGTGTCACCATAAAGGAATTATATTCAAGTAGGTGAAAGCTGTGACAGGTGAAACGTTATTGCAAAGATAATCCTTTGTAACCGTATCCTTCCCTAATCCCCCTTCTTAGTTATCCACAATTATATATTATATTAATATTAATCTTTAATTTAAAAATAAAATATGATGTATATGATATCCTGTTGAAACAGTTAATACATTTTCGTTACAATATTTGTTTGAGGAGTTATTAAAGTATATGAACCGCTTATCAAGACGATACTAACAGTATAAAATATAGCTTTACTTCTGTTTTCCTTTTGTTTATAGACTTTATTAGTTTTATGTTGATAACTGGTTGTGTGAAAAAGTTTGTTCCTGTTGATGGGTGTTGATACGTGTATAACTGCTGTTAATAGCTCGTAATAAATAATGGGTTATAAATGTTGCATGTTTGAAATGGGGAGGAGTATAAGTAAGTATTTGAATAAAGCAAGAACTTTTTTTCATTTTGTGTTCACTACTTATCAATACCTTTTCAACGGCATATCCACATTAATTAGCTACTTTTGCAGACAAAGAAAAGAGCTATGCGTAAACTGAAAATAACAGAAATGAACCGCCTCACCCCGGAGGCTTTTAAAGAGAGTAAGAAGATACCTTTAATTGTTGTGCTTGACCATGTTAGGAGTCTGAACAACGTAGGTTCTGTTTTTCGTACGTCCGATGCGTTTCGGGTAGAAGCTATTTATTTATGTGGCATCACGGCTTGTCCTCCCCATGCGGAGATCCATAAGACAGCTTTGGGGGCTGAAGAAACTGTAGATTGGGAATATTTTAAAGATACACAGGAAGCTGTTGATAAACTGAAGCAACAAGGGTATATCGTTTGTGCTGTTGAACAGACAGTAGGTAGTATAATGTTGGATAAACTGCTGTTAAACAAGGATAAAAAGTATGCCATAATCATGGGAAACGAAGTGAAAGGTGTTCAACAATCCATTGTTGATAACTGTGATATGTGTATTGAAATCCCCCAATACGGTACCAAACATTCATTGAACGTGTCGGTAACGACCGGTATTATTATCTGGGATTTCTTTAAACAGTTGTCAGAGTAATCCTCTTTCAACCAGGATAACGACCCGTTCCGTCATGGCATCTTTCCCTTTCGGGTCGTATTCCGATTTCAGGCTGGCTCCGAACATACCGGCAAACAAATTCCAGAAGCCTGCCCTGAAACCTCCCAGGTAAGCTTTCAGCAGATTATAACTGGATTGATTACATTCTCTGTCGATCAGTTTGATAAGTAGTTTGCCCTGCGAGAAAGTCAGCTTTTTCAACTCTGGTTTATATTCTTTGAACAGGTCTTTTTCCATCCGTTTCAAATGAGCTTGCCGGGCTTTGTCATCGGGAAGCGTTTCCATATATTCATAGGTTTCGATCAAGGTTTCATACACCATCTTGGCGTAAGGTAGTGTGCGTTTGACATCCCGTACTAGTTTATTATATTTCTCCTGTTCACGTTTATTTTTAAAACGCATTTGCGGAAAGACAAAGACTTCCTGCAAGTTAACGACAGGAATGGTATCTTTCCCGTCGACGTATGCCCGCTGCACACCTTCGGGAAGTGTATTTATTCTCAGCTTCTGTGCCTGGCTTCCAATTGCACAGAAGAGAAATAAAATGAGGATTTTATACCATCTCTTCTTTGTCATAGTTTACAAAAGTAGGTGATTTCCCAATAGCCTGTGCTGCTTTTACAGAATTTGACTAATCAGGCTAAAATGATAATTTAGTTGTTAATAAGTTGTGAACTCAATAAGAATCATTATATTTGCTTCGATTCTGATAGGTACAAAACCGGTAGCTGTGAATAGTGTATATCCTTTTTGCATCAGAATAGCATTTTAATTAACAACCAAATATTCTTATCTATGAAACAATTCTTTTTTGTCTGCTTCCTGCTGGGGATTTCTCCCTGTTTGCATGCTGTTAATAATCTCCGTTTGCCGGATATCCGTTGCATGGGGATGGGAATGTGCGGCGTAACGAATTCTTCCTTGTTCAATCCGGCTCTGGTTAGTCGGGAAAATTCTAAATCGGTTGATATCAATTACTTTAATTATTATGGGTTAAAAGAACTGGGAACTGTAAATGTGGCGTTCAGCTATCCGAATGACTTCCTTTCTGCCGGTGTTGATATCTCTTCTTTCGGTTATGACCAGTATCGTGAAAGTATGTTCCGGTTGTTCCTGGGTAAACCACTTGGTGAAAGATGGAGTATCGGTATCAGTTTGCAGTATACACTTCTGCAGACAAAACTGATGGAGGAAAGTCCTCAGTACTTGTCCGCCGATGTCGGTATCCTGTTTACTCCGGTTGAAAAGCTGTTGATTGGAATGTTGATACAGGATTTTCCCTCTGTCGAAATTCTAAAAAAGAATGCTGATATAGAATCTATTATCTATTATTCATTGCAAATAGGTTTTCAATGGGAAGTAATTAACAACCTGTTGATAGTAGGAAATGCGGAAACGGATAAACAGACTGCTGTGTCGGGACGTATCGGGATAGAGTATCAATTGATCGATCATTTTTATGTACGCACGGGAATAAGGACAACTCCTCTCCTACCTACTTTGGGAGTCGGATACCGGTTATCCGGTTTTGTAGTCGATGTAGCTGTCCATTATCATCCGGTGTTGGGAATAAGTACAGGTATTGGTTTAAAGTATTGTTTCTAATAAAATTGTAACTATGAAAAGATTGTTGACAACCCTGTTAGTATACCTGTTAATAAGCAGTTATAACCTTAGTAGTCAGACTATATATTCTGTTGATAAGTGGATGGAATATATGGAAGAAATGGCTTCACAAACGGAAGATGAGGCTCGGATCGAAAATCTGTATTCTGACCTTTCTTACCTGGCGGAACATCCTTTTGAATTGAATACCGTCACTGAAAACGAGCTGAAACGTCTGCCTTTCCTCTCCGATCAACAAATAAACAGCCTGTTGACTTACCGTGTAAAATATGGAAAACTGGTTACTCTTTATGAATTAAAGAATATGGAAGGAATGGATTTTGAGACGATTTCCCTACTACTTCCATTTGTTTATATCGGGGATATATCGGTTGATAAACGTCCATTTACTGTTAAGAACCTGTTGAAGTATAATTCTAATGAATTGCAAATCAGATATGATCGATGTTTTCAACAGAAAAAGGGATATCGTTCATATCCGGACAGTATTCTGGAGCAATATCCTAACCGGAAATATCGGGGCGAACCGTTCTACCATTCATTGCGTTATTCATATACTTTCGACGACAGGTTGCAATTGGGACTTGTAGCAGAGAAAGATGCCGGTGAACCTTTCTGGAACGCTTATCATAAAGGATATGATTTCTATTCGGTACATCTCTTTTTCAGGGATATGAATAAATGGTTGAAAAGTCTGGCAATAGGCGATTATAAAGTATCTTTTGGGCAGGGCTTGGTTATCAGTAATGACTTTACACCGGGACGCAGTGCAATAGTAGCACAGGCGGAAAGGCGAACGAACGGTTTTCGTCGCCACTTTTCAACAAACGAACAGGATTACTTTCGTGGAATAGCATCGACCATTGCTCTGAAACAGTTCAATATCAGTATGTTATATTCTTACAGAAAGTTGGATGCCGGTGTTAATAACCGGGAAGTAAGCTCATTTAAAACAGATGGTTTACATCGGCTGGAACGTGATTGGGAAAAGAAACATACGGTTTCTATGCAGACGTTTGGAGGAAATGTGCGCTATGCGACTTCCAATCTTTCAGTCGGGATTACAGCGCTCTCCTACTCTTTCGGGAAATACAGGATACAGCCTGACCCGAAACCTTATAACTTGTTCTATTTCAGTGGAAGTAATAATATGAACATGAGCGTTGATTATATGTTGAAAACTAAGAAAGTGAAGTTTTACGGCGAAACGGCGATATCTTCCAACAAAGCAATTGCCACATTGAATGCTTTTCAGTTAACGCCTGTTTCCTATCTGTCTTTGTTATTATTGCACCGTTATTATGACAAGCGGTATCAGGCATTTTTCGGAAATGCGTTCGGTCAGAACTCTTCTGCACAGAATGAACAAGGTGTTTATGCCGGTATGCAATGGACACCTTTTGCCCGTTTCAAACTATCCATGTATGCCGATCTGTTTCGTTTCCCCTGGTTGAAATATGGTGTCGATTCTCCTTCTTCGGGGCAGGAATATATGGTTCGGTTGGATTATAATCAGGGAAAGAATTTGTCTGGATATATACGTTACAAGTACAGGAAAAAAGAGAAGAACCAAACTGTGGATAATGAGTCGACAGTAAGTATCCTGCCTTACTCCCAGCAACGTCTCAGACTACAGCTACTGTATGGGATCGGATCGGCATGGATGTTGAAAACGGCAGCTGACGGTGTTTATAATGATGAACAAAAAGGAAATCACAGCCTCGGTTGGATGATATCTCAGGGAGCAGGTTGGAAACCATCTTCTTTTCCCTTTCAGTCGGATATTTATATTGCTTATTTTCATACGGACGATTATTCCAGCCGTATCAGTTCGTACGAGAAAAATATCCTTTATGCATTCAGTATGCCTTCTTTTTACGGAAAAGGAATCCGCCTGTCCCTTTCCTTCCGATGGAATATACTGGACAAATTATCCCTTTCCGCCAAACTGGGACATACCTATTATGCTGACCGGAATATAATCGGTACGGAGCAGGAAGAGATAGAAGGGCATAATAAAACGGATATATATGTACTTTTGCGGTATAAGTTTTAAATCTTGAGGTCATAGTTTGCGACCTCAAGATTATAGTGATAGGCTGTCATGCTTTTAAGTGTGCTAAATAGTCCTAAAGCTGTCGAAATAAATAGGGCTATTATAAGAGCTTTTGTAGCTTTGTAACAATATTCTTTAGGATTAAACCGAACAGATAAAATAGATATAGCTATGTCAACAATTCTTTTTGATAAAATAGTATTCGGTCCGATACACAGTCGGCGTCTGGGTGTTTCTTTGGGTATGAACCTGCTTCCTGTGGATGGTAAACTTTGTTCTTTCGACTGTATTTATTGCGAATGCGGTCTGAATGGTGAACGTCGTACACATACCAAACTACCGGTCCGTGAAGAAGTAAAAAAGGCCTTGGAAGAAAAGTTATCGGCTATGCAACAGGAAGGTATTGCTCCTGATGTAATCACTTTTGCCGGTAACGGTGAACCGACCATGCATCCGGAGTTTGAAGGTATCATTGAAGATACGATCGCTACCCGCAACCGTTTCTTCCCGAATGCCAAGATCGCTGTCCTATCTAATTCGACAATGCTCCATAAAGAGGGTGTGTTCCGGGCATTGAATAAGATCGAGGATAATATAATGAAACTCGATTCCGTGCTCGATAGCCGGATCCGGCAACTGAATGTTCCGAATTCTCCTTCTTTTACATTCGATAAACTACTGGAACAGTTATGTCGTTTCAAAGGAAACCTGATTATCCAAACCATGTTTCTGAGGGGTGAACTGAATGGTGAATCGGTCGATAACACAACGGAAGCAGAAATCAGCGGCTGGCTCGAAGCATTGAAGAAAATAAAGCCGAAACAGGTCATGATCTATACCATCGACCGTGAAACGCCTTTGAAAGGTCTTCAGAAGGTTTCCAAAGAAGCATTGGATGCAATAGCCGACCGGGCACGGAAAGAAGGCTTTGACGTAACGGTTTCTTACTGAGACTATTGCTTGATACCCCGAACCGTTTTAACAACCTTGCCGGTAATCAGTTTAAAGAAATAAACTCCTTGTGGCATCGTTCCAGTATTTATCCATTCTGTCGGATCATTTACTTTCCGAACCATTTTTCCATCGGCTGAATAAATCTCTATGTTTTTTATTCTCCGATGGTTCTTTACCTGTATCCGGTCTTTGAATAGGGTTGGATAAACATTGATATCCTCTTCTACCGATATGTTTTCAGAACTTACTGTTACTTCTGATACAGCCTTGGTCGCATTACTCTCATTTAAATCATAAAGCGCTGAAACACTATAACTATGTGTGCCTGCAGTGACATCCCTGTCTGTAAACTGGCGTGTAGAAGCTGAAACGGTAACGAGTTTTTTCTGATTTTTATAAATGTTATATCCTGTAATGACAGGGAAAGCTGCAATGGGTTCTGTTGATGCAGAACGGAGATCCGCTAATTTGCCATCCTTTGAAGTGACAGTAGCAGATATGATAAAATTATTATCATTTTCTTCATCTTTCAAATACTCCCACTGATTTCCGTCGAACGATATTAGATTTCCTTTTCCATGAACAGCCGGTCCGTTGTCTACGTAAGCCGGTCCGTTGCTTCTGCTATATTTCCTTGCATAGATGGAAATGATCAGATCCTGACCTGCATTGATTTCGTACGGAGTTTTTAATTCAATCGTATTCGACCTGTTAGCCGTCACAGAACCAATCTCCTGTTGATAAGTACGCTCTCCTTGTTTGATATATATAGCATAATTTACATTAACAGCAGGAATGAATTTCACATTCGTCAGGAGCTTATTGTGGATATTGATCAGCTCCTCAGGCTCCCAACGCTGGCCGAAATAGAAAGGAGTACCCTGATATCCCAAATGTGCATAGGCATTTTGTGTTCCCCATCCGATCGTTTTTGTATATAAAGGAGCATTCCATTGTATCAGGACATGGTTGGAAGAAGAAACTTCAGCGGTAACGTCTGTCGGCGATTTGTAAGTAATCAAACTTCCCTCCTCTCCGGTTTGTGACAAGCCGGGGAGCTCGGTGGTACCAGTATTCAACGGATCCAGCCAGATATCCATACGGCCGGTATCGGCTTTGCTGTATTGGTTCCAGTGATAAGAAAACTTGCCGTACAAGTTATTGCCATTTGTCAGGCGACAGGTAGAATTGCCTCCGCTCAATGTTCCGACTATCTGTTTATTCTCGTTGAAAAGAGGTGAACCGGAGGAACCGCCTTCCGTGACACCATGTCCATTTGAGGTTTTGTCGAAGATCACATTCCAGTGCCCGTTGGCAGCTCCGGTCGTGAACGTATTGTCTATCCAGGTCGTTGTCCTTACCGGACGGTCTCCGTATGTGGATATTTTCATGTAATCGCCTGAAGGATGATGGATATTAACTCCCGATGAGGGAGCGACCTCACTCCTGTTCCACCCGTTAAAATAAACGTTATAGCTTTCCGGGATTTTATCGTTCAGCAATAATAATAATCCGTCGGAACCACCTTCTATCGGAATACTGACGATGCGGCTGCAACCGGACATCGTTTTATACCCGGCAACGGGGGAAGAAGTCTCGCATCCGATCTGTTCAAAATGAAAATAAAACACCCATTGCTTGAAGTCTTCTTCCGATGCTATTTGATCGTTGTCATAATCTTTCGTGCAATGGTAAGCGGATAAGATATAAGGTTTCATATCCTTAGCCGTATTGTTTATCAGCGAACCGGAACAGAGAAGTCCGGCATCACCTACCTTTTCAATCATTTGGCAGACCCCGTTCTTTTCATTCTGCCATTCCTCTCCTTCTTCACAATTGATATTTACCATACAGGAACTGGAAGTTCCCGGTCCTGTGCTTCGCAAATTACCGGATACTGTCAGATGATTATATCCGTATCCCACCTGGCTAATTGTTATCCTGGCTTTTTCACCGGAAGCAGCCGGTTCGTATTCAAGCGTAATATCGTCGCCTGCCACAAATTCTGTGGCAAACGCTTCTCCTTTCGGATTGGTCTGTGAAGTATAAGCTCCCAGCAAATGGGTCTTTTCGGCATTGTATATAAACAGTTTGCCACCTTCCGGAATGTAAAACGCATCATAATATAACATTAATGCAATAGCATCTTTTGCCTGCAGGCGTAATTGCCATATTTTTCCGTCGTCGGGCAAGGTTACCCATTGTCCGGCATTGTCCATATCTAAATTCGTATCTATCAAAGTGGAAACTGTCAGAGGAGCTCCCTGACTTACCCGCCATTCGTCGACAGCAATCAAATCTTCCACACTGAAATTTACAGGTATCCGGACAACCGGCAGATCGCTTTTCAATCGGTTTGTATAGTTGAAGCTGACCGGTTTTCCTCCTTCGCTTATCTGCGATTTCACTTCACCGGCATGCAGCAGGAAGAGAAAAAGAAATATATAAATGCAATCTCTGAATAGCTTGTTCCGATTCATTATAGTTTGATGTAAATACGTTTTTTATATAACCAATATCCCGGTATCCAGTTCAGTATGACAAAGAGGATTGCCCATGCCAATGAACCTCCGAAGTTACCGAACAACGGTGCCAGTACATCCGAATAAACATAAGAAGTCACTCCGCATTTATCGAGTACGACAGCAAAGACATCTCCCTGTACATAAAGGTATAACGGATTGATCCCGAAAGATTCAAAAAATAACGACCATTTCTTTTTTCCGTTGATATCGATAATCCAGATCAGCAAGGCAAGAAACAGCGATCCGAATCCGCAGGTGGTTAATACGAATGTGCTGCTCCATAATTTTTTATTGATCGGACAACCGTAACTGAGCAGGAATCCCAGGAATAGGATAATCGATCCGAACAGGAATAGGTTACGGATGATGAGTTCGTTATTTTTTTTGCTGTCCAGAATGATTTTACCGGCATAGAATCCCAGGAGGACGTGCCCGATACTTCCCAGGCAACTTAAAAATCCTTCCGGATCGAACGAGATACGCGTTCCGTCTGCCAGGTAATCGTGATACATATGTGTATTGCCGAACAAGAAGCGATCGACAACGGCAATGATATTATCTTCCGACAGCGTCGTGCTTCCGGTAAAGGCGAGGAGCATCCAGTAAACGATCAGAATACCGGTTGCCGTTTGCAGAATGTATTTATGATTGATAGCAAGCCCGATCAGTGAACCGATACCATAAGCCAGTGCAAGGCGTTGCATCACTCCCAGGATGCGTAGATTTTCGAAATGGGAGAATCCGTTGTAACAGATATGTGAGAAGATATTCAGTCCGAATCCGACCAGGAAGATAAGCACGGTCCGTTTCAGTATTTTTGTAATGCTTTCTTTGGAGAGTTTGAAGTTGTATTTGCGTAAGGAGAAGAACATGGAAACTCCCATAATGAACATAAAGAACGGAAATACCAAATCGGTCGGTGTCAAACCGTTCCATGATGCGTGGCGAAGTGGGGCATATACATACTCCCAGGTTCCCGGATTGTTTACCATGATCATTCCTGCAATAGTAATACCTCTCATTACATCCAATGAGAGTAGCCTTCCTGATTGTGCCATAACTTAGATTTTTGGGTTGTAAAATACAAATGTAAGTAAAAATCAATAGGCTTATATAATTTATAAAATAAAACATGAACATCAGGTAGAATGTACCTTATATTTTCCTATATTTATACGATACTCTTTAGCGGTCGATAATTGTGAGCCATACGGTTGATAACCATCAACCGCTGATTACCTGGCGAGGTAATTAAAATTAGTACGTAGGGTATTTCTAAATACTTCGGGTAGTTTGTGTAAATAGGTTTGATTGAATCAGATGATGACGTACTTATATCGTGTATTCTTTTGTTCTTCCTTTTTTATTGACTAATATTGCGGTACTTAAACGTTATGCTGTATGAAAAATATACTCTGCTTATTAATATTAACAATTACGTTTTTTACTAGTTGCCGGAATGAATCTTCAAGTAGATTCTGACAAAATAATTATTTTTGAGTAGGGGAATTTTGTCAGAATCTGTCTTTAAGGTAGATACAATTAAATAATCACTAGTATGAAAATCAAATTATGTATTTTAAGTATACTCATTTGTATGAGTGTAGTGAAGTTGAATGCCCAGTTTCGTTTGGGCGCTGAGGTAGGAATGAATGTTTCTTCTTTGGCTATTATTTCTAATTCGCATAATGTGGATGTGAGTGGGGGATTGTCTGTGGATTATTTGTTTAAGAATGGGACAGTGTTGCAATCGGGATTATTTTATTCCAGGAAAGGGGCTTCCGGGTTGTGGGATCAGTACAATTATTCCTGTGCATTAAGACAGGGTGATTTTCATTTGGGGTATGTCGAAATTCCTCTAATGCTAGGTTATCGCATTCCGGTGATGAATAATGTATATATAGTACCTGTTGTCGGTGCTTATTTTGCCTGTGGAGCAGGTGGTTATGCAGAGGTAGATGTAATTGTTTCGAATGAAAACGGAACTGGGCGATATCCTGATAATTGGAATCCTTATAAAGACTTTCGAATGGAGTGGTTGGCAGACACGAAGATAAATGCTTTTGATCGGTTTGATTCCGGACTTCGTTTCGGATTGTCCGGAGAAATATCCCGTTTTGTTGTCTCTTTTGCCTATGATTTGGGATTGAAAAAGGTCTGGTCCGGTTTCGATACGGAAAGCTACAAGACAGATACTCATAAAATGAAGAACAGAACAGCAACCGTTTCTATCGGTTATAAGTTTAGTTTATAAAAATATCTGAGACTGAAATGTTCAGTCTGTCATGTCTTATTCGTTCATATTCCAACATCATTGGTGACTTTTTAAAATAAGAGGAACAGGACTGTTTATTCTATTATCTTTGAAGCATGAAAAAGTTAGTGGCAGCTCTGTTTATATACTTATTATCAGTTTGTTCTGCTTATTCTCAGCTGGCAATCAGACGTCAGCTGGCAATACCTAAACCGCCTGATTCCCTTGATCTGTCTTATTATTCAAAGCAGAGAGGGATTCAGGCAGGGGCGACTGTTTTCGGTATCAATATGGGCGTGTGGATCTTCGACCGGTATATACAGAAAGGGAATTTTGCCTATATCAACGGGCATACGATCAAAGAGAATTTCCGGCACGGTTTTATCTGGGATAATGACCGGATGGGAACGAATATGTTCCTGCATCCTTATCATGGCAGTTTGTATTATAATGCAGCCCGTTCGAACGGATATAACTACTGGTTATCGGGGGTGTATGCATTTGGCGGGAGTTTTATGTGGGAGATGTTCATGGAATGTGAATATCCTTCCACTAATGATATCATAGCGACCCCGATAGGAGGGATGGCGCTGGGAGAAGTGTTCTACAGGGCATCCGATCTGATCCTGGATGACAGGAAAACCGGGTCTGCCCGTTTCGGGCGTGAATTGGCTTCGTTTGTAGTTTCGCCGATGCGCGGTCTTACGCGTATTATCAACGGAGATGCCTGGAAGCGGAGACCTACGTCGGGCAGACAATTCGGAGTACCTGATGTGAGTGTGGATATTTCAGTGGGAATACGGGCACTCGAACTGAAGGACGATATTTTTGATAAAGGGGTCGGCTTAGCTTCCGAAATCAATATCGAATATGGCGACCGTTTCGATGCGGAAAACCGAAAACCTTACGATTACTTCTCTGTGAAGGCTGCGCTGAATGTACAGGCTTCACAACCGGTATTGGGACAATTGAATATTATTGGCCGTCTGGCAGGAAAGGAGCTGATAGATAATAAAAAAGACTATCTGAGCCTGGGGCTTTACCAGCATTTCGACTATTATGATTCGGATACTATTTCTGATGTATCTTCCAAAACTCCTTATAAATTTTGTACTCCGGCATCGTTCGGCGGCGGACTGATATATAAAAATAAGCGATTCAAGCGCTGGGACATAGATGCGTACGGCCATTTGAACGCAATACTTTTAGGTGGAGCGTTGAGCGATTATTACCGGGTGGACGAACGCAATTATAACCTGGCAAGCGGGTACAGCACAAAAGTCGGTTTCAACTTCATCTATAAGAAAGATAAATTCTCCGCATCTACCACCTATGAGGTCTATCATATGTTTACCTGGAAAGGATATCCTAAAGATATTGACTGGAATGATTTTAATCCGAAAACATTGAATGCACAGGGAGACCGTTCAAAGGCAATCTTGCATGCAGTCGGTTTGCGTCTGGATGTCAAATTGCGGAAAGGCTGGTATCTGACCGGCTCATTTATGAATTATTCCCGTCATACAGACTACAAATATTTTGAAGAGGTTTTTTCCCATACTTCGGAAGGACGTCTGATGCTGACTTATAAATTATAACGATTAGCACTTAACAGAGTAGAGGAATCGGCATTCAGTTTTAAAAGAAGCGGTTATTCAACCGCTTCTTTTGCTTTCTTTACTGCTTCATTGATATTGGAGCAAATATTTTCAGCACCTATTTTCTGCTCGAACCCTGATTTTTTCAGCACCTTCCGCACGTGTTCATTCACACCGGATAAGATCATGTGAATATGTTCTGACTGGGATAACCGGAACAGGCTTTCCAGGTTATGAAGTCCTGTTGAATCCATGAACGGAACTTTGCGCATACGGATGATACGTACTTTCGGTTTGTCACCCATACTTTTCATGATACCGTCGAATTTGTTGGCAATACCGAAGAAGAACGGACCGTCTATCTCATACACTTCCACTCCTTGCGGTAAGGTAAGTACTTCTTCATCGTGGTGAATTTCACCTTCGTCGGACAAGTCGATTTCATCTTTTGTCACTGATACATGAGTCGTTTCGGCCACCCGCTTCATAAACAGGAACATGGCAATTAATAGACCTATCTCGATGGCGATTGTCAGGTCGAAGATAACAGTCAGGAAGAAAGTTACCAGCAGGACGGACACGTCGCTTTTCGGATTCTTCATCAGTGAACGGAATGTACGCCATTCGCTCATATTATAAGATACAATGATCAGGACACCTGCCAGGCAAGCCATTGGGATATGCTTGGTAAGCGGTCCGAGGAATAACAGGATCAACAGTAATACGATTGCATGGATGATACCGGCAACAGGTGTGCGGCCACCGTTATTGATGTTGGTCATGGTACGGGCAATTGCTCCGGTTACAGGAATACCACCGAAGATAGGAACAACGATATTGGCTGCTCCCTGTGCGATCAGTTCCGTATTCGAATTGTGTTTATCGCCCGTTACACCATCGGCAACGGTCGCTGAAAGAAGTGATTCTATAGCTCCCAGCATGGCAATGGTAAAAGCCGAAGGAAGCAGAAGATTGATCGTTTCCATATTGAACGAGATCGCTTCCGGCTGCGGGAGGGAGGCGTTGATGGTAAATCGGTCGCCGATCGTTTCTATGCCGGTAATACCCAGGTGGTAACGCATGACGTATACAATAACGGTCATAACGATAATGGCGATCAGTGAACCGGGTATCTTTTTAGAGAACCGGGGAGAAACCGCAATAATAAAGATACTGACAATTCCGATTACAAACGACCAGATATTGATCGTATCGAAATGTTCGAAGTAAGCGATCCATTTGGAGATAAAGTCAGCGGGTACTTTTTCCATCGTCAGTCCGAATAAATCTTTCATCTGCGTGGTAAAGATTGTCAGTGCGATACCGCTGGTAAATCCTACAACGATCGGATAAGGGATGAACTTGATGACTGTCCCTAATTTTAATGCTCCCATGATTACCAGTATGATACCGGCAATGACCGTAGCAATGGCCAGTCCTTCGATACCGAAATTCTGTATGATACCATAGACGATCACGATAAATGCGCCTGTCGGTCCGCCGATCTGCACATTGCTGCCTCCCAGTAAAGAGACAATGAAACCGCCGATGATAGCAGTGATTAGTCCTTTTTCCGGGCTTACTCCCGAAGCAATACCGAATGCGATGGCCAGCGGAAGGGCTACAATACCCACAATGATCCCTGCCATCAGGTCTGCCATGAATTTTTCTTTAGAATAATTTTTCAGCGCCGATATCAATTTGGGCTGAAAATCAAATTTACTCTCCATCTTGCTGCCTAGTATGTTAAATTTTGATGCAAAGGTACAATAATATTTATCGTAAAACCTAATATGTAGGATATTTTGCAATGTCGACATTGCAAAATCAGAAACAATCAGACTGAAATAAAGTCTGAGGGATGCAGTTGCCCCGACAAGTAATAGATGATATTTATGGTTCGATAGATATATTTTAAGTAAAAGAATGAATTAAAGTTTTAAACATTTTCATACTTTTGAGGGTTATTTGAATAGGGCGATTAGACAAACTCATTTTATACTACATATATAATTAGCATTATGGAAAAAAGTATTAAAGGTACACGTACCGAACAAAATCTGCTTAAATCATTTGCCGGAGAATCTCAGGCAAGAAGTCGTTACACATTTTTTGCAAGCGTAGCTAAGAAAGAAGGTTACGAACAAATTGCTGGTGTATTTATGGAAACAGCTGAACAGGAAAAAGAACATGCAAAGCGTTTCTTCAAATTCTTGGAAGGCGGTATGGTGGAAATTACTGCTTCTTATCCTGCAGGCGTGATCGGCACGACTATGGAGAATCTGGCGGCTGCAGCTGACGGTGAAAATGAAGAATGGGCTGACTTATATCCTGCTTTTGCCGATATCGCAGAAGAAGAAGGCTTCAAACAAATCGCTGTCGCTTTCAGAATGATTGCCAAGGTAGAAGCTGAACACGAAAAACGTTATCGTAAATTACTGGCTAACCTGACTGAAGGTAAAGTCTTCGAAAAAGACGAAGCTATCTTCTGGCAGTGCCGCAACTGTGGTTTCGTGATCGAAGCAAAGAAAGCTCCGATGAAATGTCCGGCATGTGAACATCCGCAGGCTTACTTCGAACCGATGAAACAGAACTATTAATATCTGTTCCGGATTAAAAATTAGAACGTCCCTGTCCAATATATTTTGGATAGGGACGTTTTTTATTTGTATTCATGCGAATAAAATATATCTTTACCAGTCTATTACGACTTAATTCTAATTTTTCCTGAATAGTTGACTGAATGAGTATATCGATAAAGAACCTGAATAAGGTGTATCCGAACGGAAACCACGCCTTGAAAGATGTGAATCTGGAGATACCGACAGGCATGTTTGGCTTGCTCGGACCGAACGGTGCCGGAAAATCTACGTTGATGCGCATTCTGGTCGCTTTGATGGAACCTACCTCGGGGCAAGTGGATATCTGTGGATACGATTTACTGAAACAGCGTAAAGAGATTAGAAGCATATTGGGTTATCTTCCACAGGATTTCCGTTTCTTCGCCAAGTATAAAACACATGAGTTTTTGGATTATGCCGCCCGTTTGTCGGGGATGACCAATAACAGGCAGCGCAAGCAGGCAGTGGATGCCATGCTTGAAAATGTGGGGTTGTTCGATGTGCGTGAACGGTATGCGAATAAGCTGTCGGGGGGTATGAAACGTCGTCTGGGGATTGCCCAGGCACTGATCCATCATCCGAAAGTAATTATTGTGGATGAGCCGACAACGGGGCTTGACCCCGAAGAACGTATCCGTTTCCGTAACCTGCTGTCGGAGGTGAGCGAGAATGATGTGACGATCATCCTTTCCACTCATATTGTAGGAGATATATCCAGTACCTGTAACTGCATGGCACTGATGAATAAAGGACAGGTTTCTTTTTACGGTTCCCCGCAGGATATGATGAAACAGGCGGAAGGGAAAGTATGGCGTATTAAAGTGACGAGTGATGAACTGCATGAAGTGGATAAGAAATATCCTGTTATTTCTACCATTCCTTCCGGTTCCGGCTGGGAAGTGCAAGTGGTGGCGGATGAAATCGAAGGATATGAAGCAGAGTCGTATCCTCCTAATTTGGAACATGCTTATGTGTATTATATGGAGAATAAGTTGAATCTCTGGACTAACGATTAACAACCTCTTAATTGACCCTTTATGTCGTTTATCAACAATATACAATCGGTAGCGAAGTACGAAAGCAAAATATTGATCCGAAGTTGGTTCTTTAAAGTATTTACGGTGCTGGCGATACTGATACTCGGATTCTTTGACTTCGGCATGCTCGTGGCGGATAACGGCGGAGGTATGTGGATGCTGAAAGCACTCCCTTCCAATTTGCCTTATCTCAATCTGTTACTGCTCAATACCGGCCAGGCGGTGATTTGTATCTTTCTTGCTTCGGAGTTTTTGAAAAGGGATAAGAAGCTGGATACTTCGGAGGTCTTTTATGTCCGTCCGTTGAGTAATGCCGAGTATGTGATCGGGAAGATTTGGGGAAACCTGCGGGTATTCCTGATACTGAACCTGATTGTGATGGGGATGGCTTTGATTTTTAATCTGATTACTTCGGGGATGGCGGTAGATTGGGGAGCGTATCTTCTGTATTTCTTCCTGATAAGTATCCCGACACTGGTTTTTATTATCGGCCTGTCTATTTTCCTGATGCTGGTGTTAAAGAACCAGGCGCTTACCTTTATTATCTTATTGGGATATATCGGACTGACCTTGTTTTATATCAGCGATAAGTTCTATTACCTGTTCGATTATATGGCCTATAGCCTGCCGTTGGTAAAGTCGACTATCGTCGGTTTTACGAATTGGGAAACTGTATTGAATCACCGGGCTATCTATTTTTTTGCCGGACTGGCTTTTATATTCTTTACGATCTTTCTGTTCCGGCGGTTGCCTAATTCGTCGCGCAGCAATTATCCGTGGTTATTCCTATCACTCTGTATGTTGTCGATAAGTGGCGCGGCGGGATACAAACATGTTCATTCTATTTTGGGACAAGGAGAAACGCGGGCGTTGTATACGGAAATCAATAATAAATATGTGCATACGCCTAAAATGATCATCGAGCAATATGATATTTCACTGGAGCAACAACCGGAAACATTCGTTTCGGAAGTAACGATGAAGGGGTTGGCATTGGAACCGGCTACGGTATTTACTTTCTGCCTGAATCCGGGTTTACAGGTGCAGGAGATAAAGAGGGGAGGGAACAACCTCGATTTTAAAAGGGATAATCAGATCCTATTGGTTGATTTCGGTCAGGAGATCATCCCGGGTGACACGGTCACTTTTTCCGTTAAATACGGAGGGAAGATCGATAGTAAATTCTGTTACCTGGATATTCCGGCAGAGGTTTTACAGAAAGAATACAGGGATTTCCTGTTCAATATAGATAAGCAATATGTATTTCAAACGGAAGATTACTTGTTGTTCACTCCGGAAACCTATTGGTATCCACGTCCGGGAACGGCTTACAGCAATGTAAGTCCGGACTGGCAACAGACTTATTTCAGTAAATTCGGTTTGCAGGTGAAGCCGCTTCCGGGATTGACCCCGCTTTCACAGGGGGAAGGGGTAAAGGAGGAAGACGGGTCTTATTCGTTTGCTCCTGAATATCCGGTACAGGCTATTTCCCTGATCGTGGGGAAATATAAACAACAAAGTCTGGAGTCGGACAGTACATTATATAGTATTTGGCATATCGAAGGGAATGATTACTATACGGCTACATTCGATTCTATCCTCGATACGATACCGAGTTTTGTCCGTAATATGCGGGAGAACCTGGAGCGTACCTATCGGTTGAGTTATCCGTTCAACCGTTTCTCTGTGATCGAAGTACCGGTACAATTCTCTACCTATACCCGTGCCTGGTCGCAAGCCCAGGAAACTGTTCAGCCCGAGATGGTCCTTTTCCCGGAAAAGGGATGTGTATTCGGACAACTCGATGTGGATAAAGCCTGGCGTAACCAGATGAAATGGTCGAAGAGGGGAGGACGTGAGATTACGGAAGAAGAGGCGAAAATACGTGCATTGAATAATTTCTTCTGGATTTTCCAGCGCTCCGAGGGAAACTATAATTTCTCTTCTGCTGGACGCGGTAATTACAATATTTCTTCGCAGTCAAATCCCTATTTCCTGTTTCCCCAGTTATATAACTACCGGTATAATATCTTTTCTCCCGATTGGCCGGTTGCTAATACAGCCATCGAACTTTACCTGCAGAAGAAATCGGATAACTATGGTTGGGAACGGGATATAAACGGTATCAGTAACAATGAAAAGGCAAGCTTGCTGATGGAAAAGCAGGGATTTAAGGAACTTTTGGCTAATGTGGAATACCGTGATTTACTGGAAAATATCGTCAGCCTGAAGATCTACCGACTGTTTGCCGATCCGGAGATCAGTATCGGGGTGAACGCATTCAGAGATTCCGTATATGCCTTGCTGGAACAGAATACATTTCGGAATATCCAGTTTGAGAGTCTGTTGGATACATTAGGGAATATCAGCCATACGGATATCCGTTCGGGATTGTCGGAGTGGTTGCATCCGACACCTTTGCCTTATTATAGTCTGGGACGGCCCGATGTGACACGGATTACGAATCGGGGACAGGAGGTCTTTGTCCTCAGAATGCAGGTCAGCAATAATTCTGATCACGACGGAATTGTTCATATAGATATACAAGGAGTGGGCAGGCGTGATCAGAATAACATCGATCCGCGAACCAGCCGGAAGATCCCTTTGGCGGCCCATCAGACGAAAGAGTTGGTGTCCGTATGGGAAGAGGCTCCGCGTGATGTCGCTGTCAATACCTTGATATCCGGCAATCTGCCGAGTGTGATCAATCAGCCTGTAGGGAATATCAAACAGGAGAGGAGGCAGACTATAGATACGGAAGGTGATTTCATTGTTTCAGCTTCTTCGCAGGATATCGGAGGGGAGATTATTGTCGATAATGAAGATACGACTTTGTTTGTCTTGTCCGAACCGGATGTGGTAGGTATGCTGCCTAAATGGCTGGATAAGGTGGAAGATACCTCGTTTAAGTATTCCGGTGTCTCCGACTGGCGTCCGCCCTTGCAATGGACGGCTACGACGAATGCTAATTATTACGGAAAATACATCCGTTCGGCTTATGTGATAAAAAGCGGTAACGGCAGCCAGACAGCAACCTGGAAGATCCCTGTACCTGCCGAAGGACAGTATGATGCTTATTATTATGTCAGCAAGAACAACGAAATGCGGTATAACGACCGTGCCCAGGGTGAGTACCGTTTCAAGGTAAGACAGGGAGAAGAAACGGAGGATGCTTATATCGACCTCCGCAAAGCGAATGAGGGATGGGAACAGTTGGGCGTCTATTATTTTGTAGCCGATACTGCTTACATTGTCCTGTCAAACGAATGCAAATTAAGAAGTGTAACGGCGGATGCCGTCAAACTGGTAAAACGTTAATCATTAAAAGTCTACTTATATGCAAAGAGAGTTATTATGGATGAAAAAGATGGTTCTTACGGTCCTGGTCCTGTTGGGAGTGCCGTTGGCATCTCACGGGCAGTTGTCGCTGACCATCGAGAAAGCGTTGGATATTGCGGAAGAGAACAGTCCTACTTTGCGCCGTTCGCATATGAACCTGGAACGGTATCAGGAGACGCTGGTGGCTCAGCGGGCTTCCCTCAAATCCAAGTTTTCCCTGAACCTGAATCCGGTGGGATATGAGAAGAACCGCCGTTTTGATAATCGTTTGTCACAATGGTATACCAATGAGTCATTTACATCAAGCGGAACTTTCCGGGTCGACCAGCCTATCTTATGGACGGATGGAGAGATTTCTTTGATCAATACGTTCGGCTGGCAGGATAATAACTCCAATATCGACGGTGATAAGAATAGTAATAAGGCGTTCAATAATAATCTGTATCTGCAACTGTCCCAACCGATCTTCACTTATAACAAGCGGAAGATGGAACTGAAGCAGATAGAATACGATTATGAGAATGCCAATATCAGTTATGCCTTGCAGCGCCTGAATACGGAAAAAGATATCACGAATCAGTTCTATAATGTGTATATGGCTCAGAGCCAGCTGGCTATTACCCGCGAAGAGTTGGTAAATGCCCAGCAAAGCTATGATATCATCAAAAATAAGGTAGAGGCAGACCTGGCAGCCAAAGATGAACTGTTCCAGGCGGAGCTGAACCTGGCTACTGCCCGGTCTTCAGTCGAAGAACAGCAGGTATCCCTTGAAAATGCCAAGGATAAGTTGAAACAAACTTTGGGAATGAGTTTGGATGAGGACCTGATGGTCTTTGCAGAGATAGAGGTCAGACCGATCGATGTCAACCTGCAACAGGCAATCTCCCACGGTCTGCAATCGCGCCTGGAACTTCGCCAGCGGGAAATCGAGAGCGACGAACTCGGTTTTGATATGATCAAGACAAAAGCATTGAATGAGTTTAAAGGAGATATATCCGTCTCTTTTGGTCTGATCGGCGATAATAAACGTTTTGATAAGATCTATGAGAACCCGACGCAGAATCCGCGGGTAGCTATCAGCTTTACGGTACCTATCTTTGACTGGGGAGAAAAGAAAGCCCGTATTCGTGCGCAGAAAGTAGCGCAGAATATCAATAAACTCGACTTCCACGAAGACAAGGTGGATATCGAACTGAATATCCGCCAGGTATGGCGTAACCTGGAAAATCTTCGTACGCAGATAAAAATAGCTGAACAGAACGTGACGAATGCCCAGTTGACGTACGACCTGAACCTGACCCGTTACCGGGAAGGCGATCTGACCGGTATGGAAATGAGCCAGTTCCAGACACAGCTGTCGAATAAGAAGATTTCTTATACCCAGGCGCTTATCAATTATAAGATTGAATTATTGAATCTTAAAATACTCTCTTTGTACGATTTCGAGCAGAATACTCCGATCGTTCCGATGAAAGACTTAATATCAGAAAAATAATCAGCCATGAAACAATATAATCATACCCTTGTATCTCTTTTATTACTTGCCGTAATAACAACCGGTTGTAACAACCAGCCGCAAAATGCTCCCAGCGATATCGCCACGCCGGTATCCGTGAAGGAGTTGAAAAAAGGTTCTATCAGCAAACTGATCAACACGACCGGAACGGCACAGCCAACTTATGGTGTCGATCTCAATTCAGAGATGAGCGGTTTGTATAAATTGCAGGTGAATCCCAAGACGGGAAAACCGTTTAAGTTGGGTGACCTGGTTGCAAAAGGACAGTTGATCATCCGTCTGGAAGATAAGGAATATGAAAATGGTATCGCCATAGATGCGAAAGAACTGAGTCTGGAGATAGCCGAGCAGGAACAGACGAAACAAAAGGCTCTTTATGAAAAAGGCGGTGTGACACTGAGTGAAATGCGTAACACCGAAGTGAAGGTGACCAATGCCCGCTATGACCTGGAGAATGCCAAACTCAACCTGGAGAAGATGAATGTGAAAGCGCCTTTCGACGGGGTTATCGTCAATCTGCCTCATTATACGACAGATGTAAGGGTAGAGCAGGGAAAACCGATGGTCGGGTTGATGGATTATGCTCGGATGTATATGGATGTCAATCTGCCGGAGAGTGCTATCAGCTATGTGAAAGCCGATCAGCCGGTGTTTATCACACATTACACGTTGCCGGAAGATACGTTGAAAGCCGTGATCAGTGAGCTGTCTCCGGCTATCAGCACGGAAACCCGTACCTTCAAAGGGAAGATATTGATCCAGAACAGTGGCATGAAACTGCGTCCGGGTATGTTTGTCAAGGCGGATATTGTGGTAGACCGTGCCGATAGTGCCATTATCATACCGAAAGATGTCGTACAATCCAACCGTCGCCGCAAATATGTGTTCATTGTAGACAAGAACACGGCCATTCTGCGGAATATCAAGACCGGATTGGAAGATGAAGATAATATCGAAGTACTGGAAGGATTAAAGGAAAACGACAATCTTGTTGTCAAAGGCTTCGAGACATTGAAGGAGAATAGCAAAGTGAAGGTACAAAAATAGAAAAATGTGAAACATTTTTCAGTTGACAGATGACAGTTGACAAGTGACAGTTGGGCTTCGCGTTCGGTAAATAAATCGGCTGGAAGCCGACATAACTGTCAACTGTCACTTGTCAACTGTCAACTTTTGAAATGGCTCACTTTTGATAAATAATGAATATATGAAGAACATTGTCAAATTTGCAGTAAGCAATCCGGTCACAATCTGTATGGTCGTACTGGCAATTCTGTTGCTGGGAAAGATATCGTACGATCAGTTGAGTGTGGACCTGCTGCCCGACCTGAATAATCCCCGGCTGTTTATCGAGCTGAAAGCCGGCGAACGTCCGCCGGAAGAGATAGAGAAGCAGTTCGTCAAAAATATGGAGTCGATGGCGATCCGGCAAAGCGATGTGACACAGGTTTCGTCGGTAGTCAAGGCCGGTTCGGCCCGTATCACCGTGGAATATACCTGGACGAAAGACATGGATGAGGCTTTCCTCGATTTGCAGAAAGCGATGAATCCGTTTTCCCAGAATAAAGATATTACCGAGCTGAAGATCACGCAACACGATCCCAACCAGTCGCCGGTTATCCTGATCGGTTTGTCCCATCAGACGATAACAGATATGGCGGAGCTGCGGAAAGTGGCTGAGAGTTATATCCGGAACGAACTGATCCGGTTGGAAGGCGTTGCTGAAGTTACTTTGTCCGGTCAGGAGGAAAATACCCTGATCATACAGACCGATCCGTATAAACTGGATGCTTTCGGATTGAAGATAGAAGATATTGCCTCCCGTATCGAGGCGAACAACCAAAGTATATCCGGCGGCCGTGTCAGCGAGCTGGGGTTGCAGTATTTGGTAAAAAGCTCCAGTCTGTTCGGCTCGGAGGCTGATTTTGAAAATCTGATCGTCGGCTATAAGCCTGTGACGAAGCAGGAGACGGCAGCAAATGCCTCTCAGAATACAGGGACGGATGCTGCGGCAGACAAGGCTCCGCTTTTCCTGCGGGAAGTCGCTACCGTTCAATTTGAGAATGCGCGTCCCGATAATATCGTCCGCATCAACGGACAACGGAGTATCGGGCTTTCCATCTATAAGGAAATGCGTTATAATACGGTCAAGGTGGTGGATGGCGTATCCCGTCAGCTGGCTGTTATCGAACAGGCGTTGCCCGGATATCATTTTAAGGTGATAACCAATCAGGGGACGTTTATCAAGAATGCGATCGGAGAGGTGAAGGAGAGTGCAGTCCTGGGTATTATCCTGGCTGTCATCATCCTGTTTGTTTTCCTTCGCCGGTTCGGAACTACATTGATTGTCAGTATGGCTATTCCGATCTCGATCGTGGCGACTTTCAATCTGATGTTCTTCAACGGACTTACGCTGAATATAATGACGCTCGGAGGATTGGCACTGGGAGCCGGGATGTTGGTGGATAATGCCATTGTGGTTATCGAAAGCATCTTCCGGAACCAGGAGAGAGGCGTACCTGTGAGGGAAGCGACCATTACAGGAACTTCCGAGGTGGCGGGGGCGGTGATCGCTTCGACGCTGACTACGATCGTGGTGTTCCTGCCGATCGTCTATCTGCACGGGGCTTCGGGCGAATTGTTCAAGGACCAGGCATGGACGGTGACGTTCTCGCTGGTATCGTCGCTGTTTGTGGCGATATTGGTGATACCGATGTTGTATGATCGGTTGGTCGGTAAGGGCGGTTCGCGAACCGCCCTTACGGAAGGGGCTGCTCTTCCGACTGTGGCAGCCTCATCGAAAGGCCTTCAGATGACAGGATATAGTCGCCTCTTGCGCAAGCTGATCAGTCATCGCTGGCTGGTTATCGGAGCGGCTGTCGGGCTGATGGTCGTAACGGTTTTCCTGTTGCCGTTTATTGGGACGGAGTTTATGCCGCGGACGGAAAGCAAGGCGTTTACCGTCCTGGTGAAAATGCCGGAAGGAACGCGGCTGGAACGTACTGCCTCGGCTGTCGACAATCTGGAACAGCTGCTTTATGCCATTACGGGAGATAGCCTGTCGACCGTTTACAGCCATATAGGTGAAGGAAGCGGTTCGGAAAATGCTATTTTCGAAGGCGAGAATACGGCAATGATGAAAGTGATCCTTTCTCCCGCCTGTCCGGTATCACCGGAAGCGGTGATCGAACAGCTGGTACGTACGGCGGAGAATCCGGACGGACTGGAGCTGACTATCAAGCAGGAAGAAAACTCACTGAGTTCGTTGCTGGGCAGCGAAGGAGCCCCTATCGTTGTCGAGGTGAGAGGAGAGGAGCTGGACGAGATAGCCGCTATTACAGAAGAAGTGAAGAACCGGATGCAGGATGTTTCCGGCCTTTATAATATCCTATCGTCTATCGAAGACGGTGCCCCTGAGATCACCGTCTCCATCGACCGGACGATGGCAGGTATCAATAACCTGAGCGTATCGACTGTAATCGAACAGTTGAAACAGCAGCTGGGTGGGAAGGAGGCGGGAAAGATGGAATACCGCGGAGAGATGCGCGATATCATTATTAAAGTACCTGATATCCCTCTCGGTGCCTTGGGCGACCTGGTCATCAGGAATGGCGAGCAGCAATTCCGTCTGCGTGAGATAGCGACCCTGGAAGAATCGCAGGCTCCGAAAGAGATCTACCGGCGCAACCAGAACCGCATCAGTAAAGTGATGGCGAATATGGATACAGGTAAATCGCTCGATAAGCTGGCGGAAGAGATCCGCCGGTCGGTCAAGGATATTGAATTGCCTAACAATTATTCCATCACCGTAACGGGAGAAGAGGAAAAACGACAGGAGTCGATGAACAGCCTGCTGTTCGCCCTTGCCTTGTCGGTTATCCTGGTTTATATGGTGCTGGCATCGCAGTTCGAATCGCTCTTGCATCCGTTCACGATCCTGTTAACCATTCCCTTGGCGGTAGTCGGTGCTATCCTGCTGTTTTTCCTGACAGGGACAACGATCAATATGATGGGTGTGATCGGTGTCGTGATGCTGGTCGGTATTGCCGTGAACAACTCGATCATCCTGGTGGACCGTATCAACCAGCTGAAGACGGATCGCGACCTGACCGATGCGATTGTCGAAGCAGGCCAGCAACGTATCCGGCCGATCATCATGACAACGCTGACCACTATCCTGGCATTGTTCCCGATGACGTTCAGTTTCGGTGAAGGGGCTTCGCTCCGTTCGCCGATGGCAATAGCCGTGATCGGCGGGTTGCTGACGTCTACTTTAATGAGTTTGATGGTCATTCCATGTGTATATTATATTTTGGAGAAGGTGAAAACGGGCTTAATGAATAGAAGAGCATGAACTTTTTACTACATAGAAGAATAACGATCTGCATGTTGTTTATAGCACTGACCATGCTCGGTTACGTGTCGTATAAACAACTGCCGGTAGAGTTATTGCCCAACGCGGAACTGCCGACCCTGTTTGTCCAGGTATCCTCACAGCAGGATATGGATCCTTCGTATGTGGAGTCGGAAGTAATCATCCCGCTGGAAGGGGCGATCAGTTCGATCGGTGGTGTGAATAAGATAGAATCGAACGTCGACAGTCGCCAGTCTTCCATACAGGTCGATTTTAAGAATACGGTGAACTTCAAGATCACTTCCCTTCGTTTGCAGGAGAAGGTGAATGAGCTGGCTGCTACTTTCCCCGAAGGTTTTACGGTGCAGTTGCAGAAGGTGGATATCAGCCAATTGGCGAACAACTTCATGGTTCTGCAGGTACGCGGTTCGGGAGGCATCGACCGGGTGAGGAATATCGTGGATAAAGAGATTCGTACCGATCTGGAGAATGTCGACGGGGTGGCATCCGTAAATATCTACGGCGGACGGGAGAAAGCGATCGAGATACGGTTGAATCCGGAAGCCTGCAAAGCCCTCAACCTTACACCGTCTTCCATCAGTAGCCTGCTGACACAAAATACACAGGATAAAGCCTTTGTCGGTTTTGCGAATGAGTCGGACAGCAAGTATTTTATCCATGTCAACGCACTTTATACGAAAGTATCCGATCTGGAGAATATCGTGGTTGCTCCCGGTCCGGTGCTGTTGAAAGATGTTGCTACCGTTTTCTTCGACCTGAAAGAGGAGACTTCCTATAGTCGTGTGAACGGGAAAGATGCCGTCTCTGTCGCCTTGATGAACGATTCGCAGGCGAACCTGATCGACTTGTCTCACCGTGCCATCGAAGCAATCGACCGGCTGAACGAGAAGTTGGCTTATCTGGACGTGGAGGTCGTGGTGCAGGAGAATACGGCGGAAACCATGGAGAACAATATCAACCAGATCATCAACCTCGCCCTGGTGGGCGGTTTGCTGGCGGTACTGATTCTGTGGCTGTTCCTGAAGAACTTGAGGCTGGTATTCTTTATCGCTCTTTCGATACCTATCTCGGTGTATACGGCATTCAATTTCTTTTATGCGTTCGGGATAACGATCAACAGCCTGACGCTGGTCGGTATGGCACTCGCGATCGGCATGCTGCTGGATAATAGTGTCGTCGTGCTGGAAAATATCTATCGCCTGTCGGCATCCGGTTGTACGCCTGAACGTTCTGTAACGCAAGGAACGAAGGAGGTATGGCGTTCAATTGTGGCGGCAACGTTGACGACGGTCACAGTCTTCCTGCCGTTCGTCTTTTCCGATAACTTTATGATCAAGCTGATCGGTCATCATATCGGTGTGTCGATCATCTCTACCCTGACGATATCCCTGTTTGTCGCCTTGCTTTTCATTCCGATGGCGACCTATGTATTGCTCTGTAGGGGGAATCGGAGGGATGGTAAGGGCGGTTCGCGAACCGCCCCTACGGCCGACAATGTCTTTTACCAAAAGGTCTCTATCACCCAGCGTCCTGTCCAGATTTATCTGGTTTTCCTGAAAACCTGTATGCGTAATCCGGGCGTGACGATTTTCGGTGCGATTATCCTTTTGTTTGTCACCCTGATTCTTTCCATCACATTGAATGTGCAGGGAATGAAGGAAGTCAATACCGACCGCATCAATGTCTATGTGACCATGCAGACAGGCAGTACGCTGGATAATGCGGATAAACTGGTACGGGTGATTGAAGAGCGGCTCGATAGTTTCCCCGGCAGGAAAGAACTGATCAGCCGTATCAATGAGAAAAACGCCGTTCTAACACTCACCTTTACCGACGATTTTGTGAAAAAGGGAGGCGATAAGATGGCTGAACAGAAAGCGTCTATCCAGAGTACTTTGTCGAATATACAGGGAGCTGAGATTTCCGTCGACGAAGCTGTAGGCGGCAGTGGAGGAGGTGGTGGCGGATCGGCCATGGCCGGTTTGGGTAACTTTATGCGTTTGCTGGGGATCGGGGATAACCGGGAGCGGATCGTGATAAAGGGAGCCGATTTCGATGTGATGCAATTGGTGGCGGAAGATCTCCGTTATTATCTGGACGAACAGGAGTTTATCCGCCATTCGCGTGTCTCCTATAACCGTCGCCAGCCGGAAATACATTTGGATTTCGATCCTATCCTGCTGACTTCTTATGAAATCACCCGTACCAATATCTCATCCGGGTTGGCTGCGCTCAATCCCGAATATTCTTCCGGTACTTCTTTCAAGATAGGAGAGGATACCTATGATATCATCATCCGTAACGATATCCCCGAAGAAGAGCAGGAGCTGGAAGAGGCAGAAGAGGAAAATACCGATACTGCCCGGAAAGAAAAGACGGTCGACGACTTGCGCCGTGTGCAGATACAGAATGCCAACGGTGGCCTGCATAACTTGCAGGATCTGGCATCTGTCAATTATGGACGGGGACGCTCCCGTATCATGCGTGTCAATCAGGACAAGCAGATCGAAGTTTTCTATAACTTCTCCAAAGATGTGGAATCGTCGAAAGACCTGCTGGAAGGATACCGTTCGGATATCGACCAACTGGTTTCCAATTATAACCTGCCTGCAGGGGTTGCCGTAGAGGTCTTCCATGAAGAGGATGAGTTTGCCGATTTCAAGTTCCTGATATTGGCAGCTTTTATTCTGATCTTTATGATACTGGCTTCTGTCTTCGAATCGCTTGTAACACCTTTTGTATTGCTTTTCTCTATTCCGCTGGCAGCCATCGGTTCCTTGCTGGCTCTGTTGCTGACCAATAACAGTCTGTTGAATGCGAATACGTTGACAGGATTCCTGATCTTGCTGGGAGTGGTAGTGAATAACGGTATCATTCTGATCGATTATTCCAATATTCTCCGTAAGCAAGGGTACAGGCGGAACAGGGCGTTGATGACGGCAGGCCTGTCGCGTATCCGTCCGATCCTGATCACTTCGATCACGACCATCGTGGCTATGTTTCCGCTGGCAATGGGAGATTCGGAATATGCCGGTGCGATCGGTGCCCCGTTCGCCATTACGGTTATCGGTGGTTTGACTTTCTCCGCTTTGCTGACATTGATCCTGATCCCTACCGTTTGTATGGGGCTGGAAAATACATTGGAGTGGTATCGCAGTTTGTCCCGTAAGGTGTGGGCACTCCATTTGGTTTTGTTCGTGTTGGGTGTAACCTGTATCTGGTTGTATGGCAACGGCATGTTGTGGCAATCCATTTATCTGGTCATTCTGATTTTCGGTATTCCGGGTGTTACTTATTTTGCACAGACCAGCTTGCGGCGGGCTAAATCGAAAGTGATCGATCCGGGAGAAGAGATACATATCTCTGTCCGTAACCTGGTGAAGATTTATGACTGGCCCGGACGTATCAGCCGCCAGTGGAACAGTGGGTTGCTTATTCGCCGGCATCTAGGACTAAACAACGAGTATCATTCTCTGAAAGATTTTGTGAATGTGATATGGCAATTCGGTATCCTGCTCTTTGGTATCTATTTTACCTGGTTCTTTATTCATAGCAAGTTATGGATATTCTTGTTGTCATTTGCTATCTATGCAACCCTGCTTTACCTGTGGCGGAAGGTACGGCAATACCTGTTCTTCCGTTTCGGAGAGAATAAGTGGGTGAAATATATAAACCGTGCGATCTTTTGGAGTATCCCTCCCGTCATTCTGTTCATCCTGTTCCGGAAGATGGATAATACGGGGCTGATTTCCGTTCTCGGGCTTTTGTGGGCGTTCTGTATGGCTGTTTATATCTCTTCCCGGTATCTGTATGAGCGGGAGATCAATATTGAACGTATAAAAGGACGGTTTGCCGGATTGCGCCGTTCCTGGTTCCGTATGGTGAAAAGTATCCCGTTGATAGGAAAACAACGGAAGCCGTTCAAGGCGTTGCGGGGTGTCTCTTTCGAGATTCGTACGGGCATGTTCGGTCTGTTGGGACCTAACGGGGCCGGTAAGTCTACCTTGATGCGTATTGTCTGCGGTATTTTGGAGCAGAGTTACGGCAGTATATGGATCAACGGGTTGGATACCCGTGTCTATCGGGAGGAATTGCAGAGCCTGATTGGTTTCCTGCCGCAGGAATTCGGTACGTACGAGAATATGTCGTCCTGGGAGTTCCTCGATTACCAGGCTATCCTGAAAGGATTGACCGATAACGGGCAGCGGAATGAACGTCTGGAATATGTGTTGAAAGCCGTCCACATGTATGAACGGAAAGATGATAAGATAGGCTCCTTCTCCGGTGGTATGAAGCAGCGTATCGGGATAGCTTTGATCCTGCTTCATCTGCCCCGTATCCTGGTGGTGGATGAACCTACTGCCGGTCTCGATCCGCGTGAACGCATTCGTTTCCGTAATTTGCTGGTCGAATTGAGTAAGGATCGCATTGTGATCTTCTCGACCCATATCATTGAAGATATATCCAGTTCCTGCAGCCAGGTGGTCGTAATCAATAAAGGCGAACTGAAATACTTCGGTGATCCGACGGATATGGTGGATATGGCAGCCGGCAAAGTCTGGCAGTTCCATATCGACCGGGAATCTTTCGAGCAGGTACTGGATAAAGCGATGGTGATCCATCATATACAAGATGGCGATACGATACAGGTCCGTTATCTCTCTGTCGATTCTCCTTACGAAGGAGCAGTACAGGTGGAACCGAACCTGGAAGATGCTTACCTCTGCCTCTTAAAGAATATGGATAAAGTAAGGAATTGAATGATAAAGCGTATGACAACAAAACAACTTATATTATTACTGCCCAAGATAGTAAAATACAATCTGAAGATCATCTTTGCCGGCAAATTCATCTGGTTTTTGCTGGCGGCATTCGTATTCTTTGCCTATTTCTCGTTTCAAATAGCTTGGAACCGGCAGGTGATTAATGACGGAGTGATCTATAACCTGTTGATGTTTCCTTGTGTCTTATTGGTTTTCTATCCTGCCGTATTCGGGATTCAGAACGATGAAGACAGCCGGATACTGGAGATACTCTTTGGTATTCCCGATTATAAATATAAGGTATGGGGAGTCCGTTTGCTGATGATCTATGTGGCTATTTTCTTTATATTGGTGGCTTTTTCTTATTTGGCTACATTCCTGTTGTATCCGGTCAATCCGTTTGAGATGTCTATCCAGTTGATGTTTCCGCTTGTTTTCTTCGGGAACCTGGCTTTTATGTTCTCTACGATAACGCATAGCGGGAACGGTACGGCTGTGTTGACGATCATCCTGGCTATTATTCTGCTGATTACCGGTAATATGGATTTCATAGAACGCTCTTTTTGGAATATCCTGCTGAATCCGTTTAAAGTGCCCGATAACTTCCTCCCGGTGATCTGGGAAGGACTGATTGTAAAGAATCGTATTTTCCTTTTAATAGGAGGGATCGTCTGGATGATGATAGGGTTACTGAATTTGCAGAAGAGGGAGAAGTTTATATAAGGAAATAGGCACAGGTTGCATGAATACTACTGCAATCTGTGCCTAACTATTTATTCACTGTATTTATCTAACCAACGTTTTCCTGCTGGAGATTTGATAAAAATCAAGACTCCAATGGCAATTACCATCATAATACTGTAAAAAAAGAATCCGAGACTCATATCATTTCTTTTTATAAGTTAATACAATAAAACCGATTACAGCAAGGGTTAACGTCAATATAATAGAATAAAGCAATAACCCATATTTGTCATCATTAAGTTGTAATGCTATTGTGATAACAGCTCCTCCGATGACCAGTTTTGAAATATCCAAAAGATATTTACCAAGTTCTTTTGCTACATCAATACTTGTACTTTGTTTCTTGAAAGAAACTGATACAAACGTTGTCTTTCGTCTCTTCTTCATAGTTAAATAATTTTGTTACAGGCAAAGATAGGATATAATATTGAAAGAGAGTAATCGCTTTCATAAATATTTATATCTGATATGCTGAAAGCCCGGCCGGAATGAACCGGTCGGGCTTTTTTGCCTGTTTTTGCTCTTCACAGAGATCGAACAGAAGAACTTTATTTCATTACTTTAGTATTAATACCGACTGCTTGTTCGCCTGTCGCAGGGTAATTGGTAGGGGCGGTTCGTGAACCGTTCCCCCCACGCAGTCAATTTAAATTTATTGATTATAAATAATTTCTTATTTTACGATTGCTTTTACAGCAGCTTCGCCTTCTACGCTTACGAATACAACGCCTGCAGACACCGCGATCGTAGCTTCGCTAGAAGAAACAACTGTGTTAGCAATTATCTGACCAAGTACGTTAGTGATAACTACGTTCTTGCCTTCAGCACCCTTAACTGTTACGAAACCGTTACCAGCGGTTACCGATACTGCATCTGCACTGATTGCATCATTGGCAACAGGTGATTCACCCTTTTCGATAGTAACCCTGATCGCTTTATCTTTTTCACCCAGTGTCAGTAAACCGTTGTAGCTAACCAGATAGTCACCTTCAACCATGTTGCGGATATAGTATTCGTCGTCTGTATCAGCCACTTTAAGAATCTGATATTTGAAGTTATTCAAACCACCCAGAATACCTTTGTTCTGATCTGCACTGGTTGCAACCAATGCCTCTTTACCGTTTACGGTTGTAGACAATGTGTCGGAATTAACTAATGTTGCAGCTTTGAAGATCACTTTGTTGATGTCTGCATACCATTGATATTCTGCTTTCTTTGCATCAGAAATAGCATTGTCAACAGAGTCAGCCACATTGAACATATACAATCTCTGAGCATCAGGAGTAGCACCGCGGCGAGAGATATAGAATGAAGGAACAGTTGCTTTTGAATCGGCAGTATCCAGGCAGAATGTCAGATCAGCATCAGCAGCTGTCTTGATAGCTACAACACCTTCGTTCTTTTCACTCAATGAGATATAACCACCTGTTGTAGACTTGAATGCTGCATGACGAGGTTTTGCTTCCAGGCTTACACCCAGTTCTTCACCTACAAGGTACAATTTGATTGCGTCGGCATCTTCTACTGCATAAGCGATACCGTCAACAGAGATAGCAGTACCGTCATCGCTTTTTACCGCTTTTGCATTTGTTGCATTAGCAAATGCTGTTGAAACAAACAGAGAAACAGAACCGTCTTTGTTTTCTTTGATAAGGAATTTTGTAGCAGCTGAAGCAGCGTCACTAACGTTCTGTTCTATTTCCAAGTCTGAAGAATTGATCTTCAAATAACTATTATTATCTTCACCGTCGATAATCTGAGCAGAATAAGAATAATAAGTTACCATCTTTTGGTTGGCAGTGTATACTTTTCCATCCTTATTATAGCAATAAGTCTGAGCAGTTCCATTAGGTTTGTCAGCTTCTTCTACCGGGATGAATTTCACTTTGATAGCCTTTGATTCTTTATCGAAAAGAGCGGTATTAGTCTTAGTCTTTTCATCTACACCGATATACAGCTTTTCAGCATTCAAAGCAGCACTCTTAGCAAATTTCAAGATAACAGTTTCAGAAGTCTGGTCTTTAACAGCGAAGCCTGCGAACGGATCAACTGTTACAGCGTTCAGGGTGATCACTTTACCTTCTAGACTTACATTTGCAGTGTAATCACTCTTGTCGTCTTTTGCAACTTCGATCGTTGCTAAATTTGTTGAAGCTTCAGTAGCAACACCAACCAACTTATATTCACCGTCATTTTCTGTTTCAAACAAAGTCGATTTGAAAGTAACAGCTGTTTCAAGATTCTTGAAAGTAATAGTCTGCGTTTTTGTGTCAATAGCAGAGATTACAAACTGATACTGCGGAGTATTCAATGCAGCCAAAGCAGAACCCTGAGCTACTAACTGTAAATCAGTTCCACTAGCGATGGCAACTCCCATATACTTATTGTATTCAGAATCTTTTGTTCCCTTACCGCTTACAAACTGGATATTGAATACAGACGGAGCTTTTTCTTCTTTCAATAAAGAAACAGCTTTTACCAATTTGCTGGAAGCTACTTTGAAAAGAGAACCTTCGCTGCTTGTTGTGATGTAGTTTACATCCTGGATAGCGGTTGCAATAACCTGGATGTTTTTAGCAGCATGCTTCTGATCTTTATTAGAAGATGCTTTCGGATCTGCCAGTACACGAGCAGTCAAAGCCATTTTGTATTTACCTGCAGAAGCGAACTCGTTAGGTTCTGTCACAGTGAATGCGGCATTAAATACAGATACTTCTTCTTTGCTGGAAACATTATCACCTGCAATATAAGTATTCAGATCTTCACCTTTTACAGTAGTGAACTTGAAACCTTCACCGTTAGACTGGGGTAATTTGCTGGTTTTGAAGTTCTCTGTCGGAGATACAACAATAAATGTACATGCATCGAAGTAGCCGGCTTCAACATCCGCTTGTTTGATTTCAGATTTTTCAGCCAATTCATCCGGATAGCTGGTTGCAAAGTAAGTACCTTTTTTAATAGCACGGACACCTGCTTCCAATACAATATCAGCTTCAACATCAAAAGCCTTAATACTCTGATCGAAGATATTGTCTTCTACTTCTACGCCGTCAGGAGCAAAAGAGAAACCGGCACCACCAAATGCAGCATTCAAATCTGTTGCCGCAACGGGTTGGGTTTTAACGGAGTAGAGAACTACATGATTACTAGATCCATCACCAAAGGCAATAGCACTTGTTCCAGCTATTAAAAGAGAGTTGGCACTATTCGTTCCTCCTTTAGGCAACAGGTAAGTAGTTTCACTTGTTTTCCCGCTATATGCTTTAGTTCCATCTCCGAAGCTAAAGAAAATATTATTTTTAGCCTGAGTTGCATCAGCAACAGCTGTAACCATAGCGAAACTTCCGTCTACGGCAAGAAAACTCTGTGTTTTCACATTTTTCAATGTGTAATAGATTTTACCGGCGTCTTTAACTTCAGTCACCGTCCATAAGTAGTTACTAATTTCTCCGGATGATAACTCAAAAGCTTCAGCCAAGGTTGTACTTGCAGATGCAATATTCAATCCGGCTAAAGCTGGAGTGGCTGCAGCTGTTTTTTCCATACCCATCAGATAGTCGGAAGTTTGAGCAACATCCTCACCTGCCTGCTGTACAATGTAATACATGTCACCTGAAGTGATTGTTGTGGCTTTTGGCCCCACAGGAATGTAGGTTGCGTCTGCCTTTGCACTACTAAACAACGCTCCCACCATCAATAGGCTTGCTGTCAATAAAGTAGAAAACTTTTTGTTCATAATCTTAAAATTAATTGTTTATAAAATAGAGTAAAAAAACGTCTAACAATTAATTTTACGAAGGGGAGAACAACCCCGGCTTTGGTTACGAACGGGCATAAATAAAGCGCGGGCGTTGTCTATCATCAGTCTTTAGGCATCGGCAAACGCCCATCTAGAGATAATAGAACAATAGCTCGCGCTTATACGATATAAAATAATTCTCCCATATAAAATGGTAGAAAACTTATACGTAATCAGCGCAAGCATTTTATGTCCATCATTCCTCTAGATTAAAATTTTGCCGATTTTAAAGACTAGAACAATCTTCGTAAAATGCTTGCAATATGTATTTGAAACCGCTTTATCGTGAGCCGCTGCCCACTACGGATTCGTTGCAAAGGTAAAGAGGTTTTCCGAATCAACAAGAAAAAACGCTCCTAATTTTCCGAAATAGGAGGATTATAGAACGAAACAACACGATTTATGCAACATACACCCCTGTTTAACGCACTGAGATCATATAATTATTTCAAGAAAACATAGGAACTTAGACGCTGTTTTGAATTTATTGTTTGTTTCAAATATTGTCAGTTTTGAATGTAGTGTCGTTGGTAGGGGCGGTTCGCGAACCGCCCTTACAGGCGCCGTCACAATGGAACAGGCAGGTTCATATCTTTCTATATTCGTATCTCTGCTTTTTCATACCTACAGAGAGAATTTTGACCATGGCCTTCACCTGTCACCGGTGTTGTATAGAGCTATTAAACAGCTGATTGTGGTGAAACGTCACGTTTCACCGACAACACTTCACTTTGTATTGTAAGTCTTTTTTAATAGCTGCCGGAGCCAATATCTGTGGCTGCCGGAGTCATTACCAGTGGCTGCCGGAGCCATTTCAAATGGGTGCCGGAGCCAATACGAACGGGTGCCTACCCATTGAAGAAAAGACTTAAGTCTTTCCGAAAAAAAGATAGCTCTTTTGAAGATAAAAGTCCCTTCTTTTGATTTCAAAAGTCTTGTCTTAACATTTCAAAAGACCCTACTTTAATTTGTGATTTTTAGCCTTTACAAA
>NZ_QUKD01000005.1:430161-430483 GCF_003480915.1 Parabacteroides sp. TM07-1AC
AATTTGTGATTTTTAGCCTTTACAAAGACGTGTCACCGGAAAAATCAGATATACAGATAGATACAAGCTGTGACAGGTGAAGGGTTATCTGTTAGATAGATACAGAATAGTTCAATTATTTCTATAACTTCTCTATCTCTTCCGCCGACAACCCTGTGCAGGTTGCAATGTCGGCTGTCGGCATTCCCATACGTTTCATTTTGGCTGCTGTTTGACGCAAAGCATCGGCTTTGCCTTCCACAAGCCCTTCCGCTTTCCCTTTGGCTTCTCCCTCGGCAAGTCCTTCAAGACGGCCTTCCCATTTGGCAGTATCGAGTACGTC
>NZ_QUKD01000006.1:0-314795 GCF_003480915.1 Parabacteroides sp. TM07-1AC
CCGTAGAGGATACGTTCGAGATAATGCACCTCACGGGTGTTTTGGATTTCGACGATGATAATTTCGCCTTTGCTGTTCCTGGCCTTGATGTCGACACGGTTGAATTTATCGTCGGCACTTTCCTGGTTGCTTTCACTTTCAAGGATTTCGAGAATATTAACCTCCTCACGCAACATCACGGTCAGGAAACCGTTGAGCACACCGAAGTTGGCCTTCTGGCGCAACAAGCGCTTGATTGCCCAGTCGAAACGGATATACCGATCCTGCAACTCTTGTCTTTCATTCTCTGCCATGTCTTTCTGATCTAATTCTTTCATAATTAAGTGTTTTATGTTAGTAACTGCACAAATATACATAATTAATAGATGAATAGGCATCGTTTGTTCAATATTTATCAGTTTTGAATGTAGTGTCGTTGGTAGGGGCGGTTCGCGAACCGCCCTTACAGGCGCCGTCACAATGGAACAGGCAGGTTCGACCGTAGGGGCGGGGTTCAATATTTCCTATCTTCGAACGCGAAGCCCATCTGTCATCTGTCAACTGAAAAAAGTATCTGCCATGCCCTTATCCGCTGAATGACTACGTGTTACATCAGCAAATGACAGATGACAGATACTTTTCTAAAAACTTTGTGTAGAGCTTGCGGTAGCAAGCATTATGCCGGAGCGATACGAGGCATGAACAAAGGCTCCTTTTCCAGTTCGGCATGGAGCATTTTTAATAACAGATTTGATTTCAGTTCTTTTGCTTCCGGGACGTCCCACAGGTTTTTTAACTCTTTAGGGTCGTTAATCAGATCGAACAACTCGCCATACGTTTGATTCATATAAATTGTGAGCTTATATTGCTCATCTATATAGCTTTTAGCATAAAATTTGGTCGGTTGGAAATGGTTTTCAACAAGAACGTGTGTCCTGGCCTTTTCTTTTTTACCGCACCATACTTCACTCTGATCTATACCTGTCATCGTTAGCGGTTGAGTGATGCCCGCGAGGCTCAGGAATGTCTGTGCCAGATCGACTGTCGATAACATCGCCGATGAACGCCCGCCTGCCTTTTCCCCTCCCGGGACGGCTACGATACAGGGGACGCGGAGCAGGTCTTCATAATGATGGATCGCTTTCGCTATCAATCCGTGTTGACCGTAGAAATGACCATGGTCGGAGGTGAAAACGATAACTGTATTCTTTGTCAAATCCAATTCATCCAGTTTATCCAGTATCTTGCCTATGTAATGGTCCATCATGGAGATCATGCCATAATAAGTGGCCATATTCCGGGCTCTCGACTCTTTTGTAGAGAGCTGCGAATGAGCTCCGTGAACCCATGACGGTCTGTCTTCGCCCTCTTCTTTCAGATAAGAGAAATCAGGATTGCGTGTTTGCGTCAATTTAAAATGAACTGGTTTATCATCGAATTCTCCGGGTGTAAATTCCGGCACATCCATATCTTCCGGTTTGTACATGGAAGCCCATGGCTCAGGTACCAGATAGCTGGGATGTGGGTCGAAGAAGCTCGCCCAAAGGAAGAACTTTTCATTTTTTTCTTTATACCCTTCCAGCATCTTATTGGTACGTTCTGCGATCCAGGTATCGTAATGGTACTTTTCGGGAATGTTCCAGACATGGTATTGAGGGTCGCTGGTTCCTGTCGGTTTACGGAACCAGTCACGCCAGTTCGTACAGCCGTTGTCTTCCAGCCAGATACCGTAATGTTGTCCTACATGCGGTTCGTCGGTATGATTACGGGTAAGTTCTACGTGCTCGAATCCATAGAAAGGACCGTTGAACTTACGCCAGAAGTCGAATTCCTGTAATATTGGGTATGCTTCGCAGGAAGGATATTCTTCACTTCCTTTCAACGGTTGGAAATGGGCTTTGCCGATCAGGGCTGTACGGTATCCGGCCTTTTGGAAACAATCGCCGACGGTAAGCTCATTTTCAGGAAGCTTGGTTCCCAGTGACCAGGCACCGTGCTGACTGGCATATTTACCTGTAATAATACTGGCACGGGTCGGTGTACTGGTCGGGTTGTTACAATAAGCCCTGTCGAAGATGATACCCATTTTAGCTAACCTGTCCAGATTGGGTGTCTTTATCTGAGGGTTATTATATCCCATACACATATAGTGATGCTGATCACTCGTAATCAATAGAATATTACGATCGGTCAGGCAGTTCTTTTCCAGTACTGTTTTTCCTCCGAACTCTTTTTCATAAATCTTTTCGAGACGAGGATCGATATAATGCAGATCCCTGTTGGAAATAGCATTATTCAAAGCCTCTGCATTCAGAAAGGAAGAAGGGACGGCACAGCCAAAACCTATTGATGCTAAAAAGGTACGTCTTTTCATGGCTTAAACTTTATTATTTATATCTCGTCCGGCCAGGGACAAGGTTTACCTGTTGCTTTGAATGAAGGACGTTGGGCATCCATTTTACGTAATTGCTTGCCCAGGTCTTTGGATAGCTTCTTTACCAGCTTGGGATGGGTAGCGGACAGATCGTTCTTTTCTCCTATATCGTCGGGGATGTTGAACAATTCCTTTTTTCCGGTTTCATAATAATAGATCAGTTTCCAGTCCCCCTGGCGGATCGTGCAGGTCGCTCCGATACCCGGACCGGTGTTTCCCCAAAGGTTCGGGAAGTTCCAGTAGAGGCTGCGGCCTTTCGAAGGATCGCCGGTGTTGGTCAGTAACGGCATGAAGCTGACACCGTCGACAGGCTGGATCGTTTTGTATTTCTTTATGCCTGCCATTTCAAGGATGGTAGGAAAGAAGTCTTCGATGATGAGATATTTGTCTGTCTTGGTTTGCGGCTGTACTTTTCCCGGCCAGCTGACGATCATCGGTTCGCGGACACCGCCTTCATAGGCAGAACCTTTACCGCTGTTCAGCGGAGAGTTCTGAGTATGGGGAACACCGTCACGCCATTCCGGTTCGGCAGCAAGTCCGCCGTTATCAGACATGAAAAGGATGATGGTATTATCTGCCAGGTTATTCTTCTCCAGGTAATCCATGATATCTCCCAGGCTCTTATCCATTCCTTCGATCAGGGCGGCATAAGCGGCCTCTTTCTCTCCCAATCCCTTGTCGATATACTTCTGGTAGAAACGCATATCCTTGTCGATCGGGACGTGGATGGCGTAATGCGACATATATAGGAAGAACGGCTGGTCGTATTGTTGTGCCTTATCCAAGGCTTTCATGGCTTTCCGGGTTAAGGCTTCCGTGATGAAAATATCTTTTCCCCAATACTCATCCAGTCCCGGAACGGCGAACCAGGGATTCGGTTTGCCGTCTGTCCGGTTACCGAAATTGGCTTCTCCCAAATAGCTTGCCAGTCCGCCGCCGGCATGTCCTGCAATATTCACTTCAAAGCCAAAATGATACGGGTTCTCTCCCGGTGTATCGAGAGCTCCCCAATGTGCCTTCCCGCAGTGGATGGTATGATAGCCGTTATCTTTCAGTATTTGAGCCATAGAAGTGACCTGATAGGTATGTTCGATGCCGGGAACTTCGCAGATACCGTTCACATTCCAATCCGGTAATTCCAGTACATCGCTTTTACGGTCGGTGGAGGCATTCTTCGGATAGGTCCAGTTCGTTACCCGGTGACGGCCGGCATTCATACCGGTATAGAGGCTGCAACGGCTCGGCGAACTGATACTGGAAGCATACGCCTGGGTGAACATCATTCCCTGGCGGGCGAGACGTTCCATATTGGGCGTTTCATATACTTCGTTGTAATGGGTTTTTTCCTTCCAGAAGGGGAGGGAAGTATCCTGCCAGCCCATATCATCTACCAAAAAGAGAATAATATTCGGCCGGTCCTGCGGCTTTGCTGCTTCGGCTTGTCCTGTCGTTCCCAGTAAGGGTATTGCAGCCAGGGAAAAGAATAGTCTCTTGTTCATATTCGTATTTTTTGAATGTTATTTGTTGATTGTTATTTTTCCCGGAGCAGATACCGGGATGCTCCGCAGTTCCTGTTTATTTCCTGATTCTACCCATACTTTGACGGTACCCGGACAGAGAACATCCAGGGTGAGTTGTTTGTCATTACGGGTAAGGATACGGACTGTCGACGGCGAAAGGAATTTTTCCTGTACACCGATGACCGCCCAACCGTTGGCAACAGGGCAGAGATGGTACAGTTGGTCGGTGAAACCTTCCAATGTGATTTGTTTATCCGTAGTCAGTTCGGTGGCAGCCTGTTTAGCCCAGTCATAAAGGATGATCCGTTGATCATTGGGGCTTGCTTTCTCCGTCATCGTCTCACGCAGCAGATAATCAGCTTTACTGATCATCGCTTGCACGTTATGATACCGGGGAGAGGTGTTCAGGTTATAGCATATCAGCGATACGGCTTCATCACCGGTAGGGGCAAATACCCGGTAAGCTTTGCCGTCTTGCAGCGGGTTCGTGATAACCGATTCGGGTGTCGGGATGGCAGGAGCCTCGGGACGGAACAGCTTTCCTTCCTCATCAATCAGCGGTAATATGTTTTCTTTGATAAAATCAGCAGGAGAGTCCGACAGATAAACCGGACCGCCGGACAGGGCTTTCGACCGGGCCATCAGACTTCCGCAGACGGTATCGCAGGAATGGAACATATCATGGTCGGGCCATACAGTTTGCCCTTGCAATAACGTATTGGTATAAGACTGGAACAGATGCGATTTCGCCATGTTCTCGTCATATTTCTTGTAATCGATGCTGACACGGGTTACACCACTATATAATGTATGGTCGATGTTCAAAATATTCTGTGCCATACAGTTCATCAGGCCGACCTGTTGGTTGTGTGTCTGCTCTTCCAATGCCAGGTTACACGCTTTGGCCTGTCGTATAACTTCCGTATTTCCCATGTAAAGGGGCAGCAGGAACGACTGGTTATCTATTTTAAGGAAGTCGAAGCCATAGTCTTTCAATGTCCCGACATAATATTGGTAGAATGTATCTATATTCTTTTTACTTGTCCCCGGAAGCATACTGCCGTTGTAAAGATAGAGTGATTGTTTTACCTTTTCCGGAAAGTTATTTTCCGGAGATATGCCTAACCAATAACCGCAGAAATTATACCATAGTCCTATCCATTTGACCTTGTTGTCTTTTTTCCGTGCCATGATATTCTTCCATCCGTTAGGAAATCTCTCCTTATCCGGAATAAAACTGGTAAGTTGACGGTCTTTATTAGCCAAATGACCGTCGTCTATCAATACGTAACGGATGGGAAGACCGGACGCTTCGATGCCATCGAGGTCGTTCAGCATTTTGGTTTCGTCTATATCATAATGGTAGTGTTCCCATGAGCACCATCCCAGATATTTAAAGGCCTCGAAATAGTCTTTGTCTGTTCTTTTCCGGAGTGCAGATACCTTTTTATTATCTATTAATGCGGCGTAAGCTTTCCGGATGGCTTCATAAGTCGTCGGACCTTTTTCGACCAGTAAAACAGGTGCTTTTGATGGTAGACAGTCTGTTCCCAAAGTAGAAAGATAGACGGTGAGTGAACCGTCTTTATTTACCTGAAACCAGCTGATACTGTTTTCGGCGGCTACCGCTTTGGCATACAGGAATTGTCCGTCGGATAATTTCAGTAGTAATGCATCGCCTGATACGGAAGGTGCCCCGTTGGAAGGAATACCAGGATAATCATCTTTTGTCAGGTCTTCCAATCGGTTGAACACCCACGGTAACAACCGGTTGGTGTTATTTGGCCATTGATAATCGCCCGGACGGGAGTCACGGCTGAAGAAGATACCTTGTTTATATGCCGGGATCGTTACTCGGTAGGCAATGGTTTGTTGTTTTGCCGGTATGTTCTTTTCGTAGAATACGGGGGATTGCAGTTCTTCTATATTTACTGCTTTATCCATCTGTACGGCAGTTATATCGTTGAACATCTTTCCTTTTTCGTAAGTAAAAGAAGTTTGTCCTTTCATACTGGTACTGATGATTGCACTTCCAAGTAATATGGAAAGTAGATATGCTTTGTTGTTTTTCATAGATTTCTATTTAACATTATAGACACTGAAGTTGCGTATATCCGGTTGTGCTACCGATTGAGAGACCGTCAGGCGTAGAGCTGATGCTTCGACTGCCGGGAATTGCTCGATACGTTTATGTCCGACCGACTCGCCCTCGCATACGGTTTGCCATTTACCGTTTACTTTGGCTTCTACTTTATACCGGCGGATACGTTCGCCATTAGCGATATTCTCCTGGATAATGCAATGGTTGATAGCCTGAGGTTTGCCCAGTTTCAGTGTCAGGCTTTTCTTTTGTCCCGATGCAGAGGCTATAGGAGAGGAGAAACGGCGGTTGATCTCGTCGCCCCATTCTTTCAACCGTTGCACATCGCCGGCAGGGATCAGTCCGGTCGTATCGGGAGTCAAGCCGACGATCAATGTGGCATTCCTTCCGACCGACTTGTAATACATATTCATCAGGCTGTCTACCGGATAGACGGTATTCTCGTCGTCCGGCTCCCAGAACCATTCATGCCGCCCGTTCATGCCACGCAGCGGAGTGTCTGCCATAGCCGGGACCCAGTATTTACCATCCTGGTCACCATGTTTCAATAGATCGTTATGATTACGGCTTCCTTCCGTGTTGTTACTGTGTGAGTAAGGGTAGGGGAAAGAGGACCAGCAGGGGTAACCGACCGTACCCGACTCGGAACCGCCCCAACGGAAGTCTGCCCGGTCTACATTATGATAGAAAAGGCATTCAGGCTGGTACTTGGTGACGATGGGCAATACATCCGGCCCGTCGCCTTTCGGATCGTCTGCGCCACCGTCAAACCAGATCATAAACAAATCACCGTAGCGGCTGCACAGTTCTTCCACCATGCGCTCGCAGAAATGTTTATACCATTGTTGACGGTGGGTGGCAAACTCTCCTTCTCCCTGTACCTTGAAATTATGAACGCCAAAAAGTGAATTCCATCGGATGCCGACATAGATGCCGGGCATTATATCGTATTTTCTACATGAATTGACGAAGTCGCGGATGATATCCCCTTTGCCATCGCGCCATTTCAACGCTTTCAGACAATACGGATTGACATCGCTCTGGTAAATGGCAAAGCCTGTCTCGTGTGTTGCCGTCAGTACGGCGAACTTGGCTCCCGCCGCTTTGGCGGCCTGTACCCATTGATCGGTATTCAGTTGGGTCGGATTGAAGATATTATAATCCTCTATCGGCTGGACGCGGTTATTACCCTGACCGTATTTAATGCCGTCGAAGACATGGAGGTCATAATGGAAGACGACGCCTATTTCCGATTCGTGCCACTTCAACTGGTGAGGTGCCGGGCGCGGTATCTCCGTTTGTTGTCCCATTGCCGGGAGAAAACTTGCTATCAATAAGATTACCAGATAAAAACGTGTATTCATGTGTATATTATTTACAGACAGTTCATAAAAGGATCGTTTGTCTTTTTCAACCAGTCTTTTAACCGGCTGGCAAACTGTTTAATCAATTCCGGCTGATCGGATGCAATATTGTTTAGTTGGTACGGGTCTTGCTCGCGGTCGAACAGTATCCACTCGTCAGTCTGGCCGTTTGTGGCGTGTACTGCAAATGTATATTTTTTTGTCCGGAAACCTCTGTAACCAGTCGTTAAATTTTCAGAGGAGACTTGATAATAAGGCTGTATTACCTCCTGGACGTTGTCGGGAGAAAGGATGGAAGCAGACAGGTCGAACGTCTCTACTTCGGCAGGTATCTCTTTCTTGAAGCCCATTAACGACAATAGCGAAGGATAGAGATCGGCAAAACCGATCATCAGTGTCGAGTCCCGGCGCGGTGCGATCTTCTCCGGCCAGGTTAGTATCATCGGGACGCGCATGGCTTCCTCGTAATAAATATTCTTTCCGATATGATCGTGCATCCCCATGCTGTCGCCATGATCGGAGGTGAATACCACGATGGTATTCTCGAAAAGTCCCCGCTCTTTCAGTGCGCGGATAATGCGGCCCACCTGGTCGTCAACGCCGGTCATGCAGGCATAATAATCCAATACGCTTTGCCGGTAGAAATCACCGTATTCCGTTCCTTTCGGTGCGATGATGGGAGAATTGCATAGTGATTCGACATCTACATTCTGGTATACCTTTTTGTATTTGTCGGGAACCAGGTCGTAACCAGTGTGAGGCGGGTTCATGGATACGACCAGGGCGAAGGGTTTATCCCCGTCGCGGAGTTTATTATCTTGATTGGCGATATAGTCGATGGCCCGGTCGGTTTCATATTCCGGTCCCCATTGGTCTACGAAATAGAATTCCTCACGGCCGGCATCCGTATCCCAGTACATAGGCTTCAGATGATAATCGTAGGTGCCGTAGGCGATCCAATGGCTGAAGCCGTGACGACGGTCCTTGGGACACCATTCGTTCCAGGCTATTTTTCCTTTGTTGTTATTTGTTTCGATGTAAGGTTGGTAAGGGGCATCCAGATGCCATTTGCCGATGTATCCCAATTCATATCCCTGATCTTTCAGGACGTCTGACCAGCAACGAGCCGAGGTGGGCAATTCGACATGATAAGGTGTATTATCCGAATTACAGTTACCCGTAACCTTGCTGCCGATCGGATACCTGCCTGTCATCAGCATTCCACGGGCGGGCGAAGATACAGGATAGCTGCTGATCGCATCCGTAAAATGTACGCCTTCGGCAGCTAACTTATCCAGATTGGGAGTCTGTACGGGTTCTACACCCAGATAACCGATTGCCTGGCCGCGCCATTGGTCGGCCATGATGAAGACGAGATTGGGTGTATCAGCCTTTTCCTTTGCCTGCAACTGGTTGCAAAACAGGCAGGAAGTAATTAATAATATCTGTTCAGGGAGATGTTTCATATTTTTCAATCTTGAATATATTAGATACGATAACCGTAACAGTGTTATTACGATGGTCGTCACAACGGTGTTACGGTGAGCATAACAGTAGTGTTACGATGATCGTAACAAATATATGGTATTTTGGAGGGTGTGCCGGCTGGTTGTTCGTTTGATTTGACACACCCTCTCAAAATTAATCGTTCGGCAAATGCTTCTCAGCTTCTGCTTACTTCAACGCGCTTGATCCTGCTTGCACATCCCAACCCGGGTTCTGATAAATGTACGCAGTACCGATATCGCCACCCTTATCCGGCGTACTCAGACGGATCACGTCGTAAGCAATAGGGGCCAGGTAATGAGCCTGCATGAAAGTATATCCGTTGAATGCCTTGTTGTTCTTGTGTATTTGGTACGGGCGGATATATTTATTTGCCCGGCTGGATACGTTCGGTTCGTCGGCTTCGCCTTCGGGTTTCAGCTCTCCTGCATCGTACAGTTTGTAGTTTTCATCCCAAAGATTGAAGCCTTCTACCTGGTAATTTTTCATCTTATCGAGTGACCTCCAGCGGTATAAGTCGTCCAGGCGCAGACCTTCTGCAATGAATTCGATGCGTCTTTCACGGCGGATATTATATAAAGTAGCGTCTACCGTATTATCACCGGAATAAACAGCAAGGTCATTCTCTTTTGACAGGTCGGTTGCCGAGATCGTTTTCTGGAAATCGTTATCTACCTGGGCGCGGTCGCGCAAAGCTTTCCAGTAAGCAGTACTTTTAGCATCCAGGTTATGATCGAGTACATAATTAGCTTCGATATAATTCAGGTAAGCTTCTGCGGCACGGAAGATTACGCATCCTGTGTTACCCGGTAACGTCGGCCCCATGCTGGCATCCTGATTCAATCCTTTACGGATGCAATAGCCGGTTGTATTTTTAGTTTCTGTATTGATCGTGAGCCCCGGACGGATAAAGTTGTTACGATTATTGATCGGGTCACCCGGGATACTGATAGATTCGCGGAAACGGTTGTCACGATTTGCTGTAACATCTTCCAGCGTTTTATCGCCTTTGTAGCCGGATCCGGAGGCATAAATAGGTAAACCGTTTTTCATTAATACACTTTCAACCAGTGAACGGGTGTATCCGCTATTGCCGCTACCATTACCGCCTACGTCTACTGTCTGCAGGTAGGATACTACATAATGGAATACTTTCAGGTCGATGTCATAGCGTCTCCAAAGTAATACTTCTTTCTTGTCTGACAGGTCGACACTATTAAACATACTTGAATAGTCTTCCAGAGGGAATGCGTCGGCTACGATTTGTGCGGAGCTTTTTGCTTCCGAGAGGAAGAAGTTTATTTCCGAATTCAGGTCGATGTTGAAGTCTTTCAGGTAGCTGGCATTCGCTCCCGGCCACCCCGGTCCGCCGGGGACACGGTCGGTTCCTGCATGATATTTTAACCAGGTTCCTTCGTAGAGAGCTACTCTCGATTTAAGCAGTAGCGCTACGTATTTTGTCAGACGGTTTGATTCGGGGGCTGTTGCTTTCATCATTTCGGCGGCTGTGTCCAGATCTTTCAGAATGAAACGGGCAACCTCATTTTGCGGCCGACGCTGGTTTGCTTCGGCCAGTTCTGTATAATCATCCGAAAGTACTTTGTCTACTATTGGAAAATCGCCGTATTTCTTCATGAAAGTGAAATATTGGAAAGCACGGAAAAAATACATTTCACCGATGTAATGGCGGATATTGGCATCCGTACCGCTGATCTTACCTTCTTCGTATTTAGGTAACACGGTTTCAAGGAAATAATTACAGTCACGGATCTTTTTGAAATCCCATTCGCCACTGGTCGGGACACGACGTTCACCGGGGACGAAGTTATCTTCTTCTTTAGCCGCACATTGATTGTCGCTGTTGTTGTCTGTTTTGAAAACACCGATGTTGTATTCTCCCGGCTTATGGGCGGGAAGGGCGTCATATTGAGCGGCACCGAAGCTGGCCAACTCGGTTTCCGTATTCAGATAGTGTTCCGATGTGACGGAGGATAGCGGTTCTCTGTCCAGGAAATCGTTACATGCAGTAAAACAGAAAGCTCCTGCAGCAAGAGATAATATAATGATTGATTGTCTTTTCATGATGTCTTTAATTTTAGAATGAAACATTTACTCCGCATGAAAGCGTTCTGGAAAGGGGATAAATCTTACCGTTACCCCAGGAACCGCCAACAGCTTCAGGATCGAATACTCCGAAGATAGAAGAGATGGTAAACAAATTGTCACCGGAGAAATATACACGTACTTTGCTAAGGCCAATCTTATTGACTAAATAAGTCGGTACGGTGTAACCGACCTGCAGGTTCTTCAGGCGCAGATAGGCTGCACTTTGTAAATAGCCTGTTTGCGTCTTCTGGTTCTTATCCGCGTTGCTGTCGAAATAAGGCTTCGGGAAATAAGAATTCAGATTTGCTCCCATTGCATCGCCTTCCGGACGGAAGTAGTCAAAATGCTCTTTATAGCCGATAGATTGCCATAATCCACCGGTTGCACCCCAGAAGAAGTTTCCATTCAGCCAGATATCACGTTTGCAAACACCCTGGAAGAATGCGCGGAAGTCAAATCCGTTCCAATCGGCACCTAATGTGATACCCACCTGGTAACGTGGTGTTTCATTTCCGATAATCTTGCGGTCGCCCGGATCGCCTACTGTATTTGAACCGGTCGAGATTTTACCGTCATTGTTCAGGTCTTTATACATGATGTCGCCTGCTCCCCATTTGCTACCGATCTCAGACTGGTCTGTTGTAGCCAGATGAGCCTGCATTTCTTCGTCAGTCTTAGCAATTCCGATGGTTTCGAATCCCCAGATATCACCCATATACCTTCCGTTATAAGGTACATATTCTATGTTACCGTCCGAATTTTTCCGGTCGATGATCTGTGCCTCGTTTGGATATTTAGTGATTTTGCTTCTTGCATCCGCCAAGGTAAACCCGATTGTATATCCAACTTTGCCGATACGGTCGTTCCAGTTCAGGGCTAACTCCCATCCGTTGGTCGTCATGGCTGCGTTGTTGATACGCGGTAGTTTGTCATTGTCTATACCGATAATGGATGATTTTTCTTCCGGAGGACCAACCATGTCATCCGTGTTACGTTTAAACCATTCGATAGAACCTGACAGACGGTTGCTGAAGGCACCGAAGTCGACACCTACGTTGGTCGTCGTGATCTTTTCCCAGGTCATCAGGTCGCTGACCATCAGGGGGGCTGTTGCCGTGGTCGGCATTTGTCCGGCGATCAACCATTTACCATTCTTCATTCCTAGTGGCTGAGCCGGGTAGAAGGGGTAAAAATCTTTTGTATTCTGGTTGCCTAATTTACCCCATGAGAAACGAGGTTTCAGTGTGCCTACATAATCGGCAATCGATTCCCAGAAGGCTTCACGTGCAATGTTGTATCCTAAAGAGAAAGAAGGGAATACATTCCAGCGTTTATCTTTCAGGAAGCGGGATGAACCGTCGTAACGAACATTGATTTCAGCCAGGTAGCGTCCGTCATAGTCATAGTTCAGACGTCCGAAGAAACCGGCGGTTGCCCATTCTTTTTTGTTGGCTGCTGTATAGTCTTTACCCATACTGGCATCGATACTGGGTACTTCATCGCTGATGACATCGTCGCGTCTGGCATAGACGTAATTTTGTTTATACAACTCGGAGTTGAATCCGACCATTACCTTGAAGTTGTTTTTTTGGACAGACTTGAAGTAATCGGTGTATAAACTGGTGGTCAGTAGATTGTTGTCCTGTGCCGAGGACCAGGCATAGGTAGCGCCTGGTCCGTATGAACCGGCAAATGCCAGGGCAACAGGCTCGTTGTCTGAGTTGTATTCATAAATTTTAGCCAGGTTTTCGTCTTTGTTTATATGTTCTGCTTTCAGGCTTACATCTCCGCGGATGTTCCAGTCTTTGACAGGAGTGATCGTAAAATTAGCCTGTGTATAGATAATGTCTTTTCTGCGTTTGTAGCGTCCGCCATCCTCTATCTGGATGATTTTGGAATTACGCATATAATGACCGTTCGGATCTTTGAAAGGCATAGTAGGCCATGTTCTTGAAATATCATGATAATACAAGCCGACACTAACCCCGTTGGCTGTGTTATCCGGATCGTCATTTGCATATGTCGGACGATCGAGTTCTTCACGGATGAAGCGAGTGTTGATTCCTATTTGCAGCCAGTCGTTTACCTGTGAATTGATTTTAGCAGAGGCATTCATGCGTTTGAAATCATCATCTCCATAACGCATGTTACCGCCTTGGTCCATGAAAGCACCGGACATGAAATAGGTAAGCTTTTCCGTACCTCCGCTCACATTTACATTGTGTTCTTGTGTAAAACCTGTTTTAAAATGGTTACGTGCCCAATTCTGGTTATCGTTTGCTTTTTGGTGGAATTCATACATTCCGTTTCCCGGATTGGGTACGGTCGTTGTCGTGATTTCTCCTCGCTGGTACGCCAGGATTCTTCCAATGGTTTCATCATTGAAAGGTACATTCTGACCACTGTTTAATGCAGCAGTATTAAAAAACATGGCAAACGTGTAAGAATCCATCATATCCGGCAGGTTTGTAGCCGTTGACCAACGGAAGCTGTTGCTATAATTTACTTGAGCTTTACCGCTTTTACCGCTTTTAGTGGTAATCAAAATAACGCCGAACGGTGCACGTGAACCATAAATACTGGACGCAGCGGCATCTTTCAATACAGAGATGCTTTCGATATCGTCCGGATTCAAAGCATTCATATCTCCTTCGATACCGTCTATCAGGATCAGCGGAGAGTCCGTCGAGCCTTCGCCGATGGTTCCTGTACCACGAATGTTTACTTTTAAAGCGTTACCCAGTGCACCTCCCTGATTGTTGAGTGACATGTTCAACCCGGGAACGACACCCTGCAAAGCTTGTCCTACCTGAGCAACAGGGCGGGATAACAACGCTTTGTTGTCGACAGTGGAAACGGCACCTGTCAGGTTTACTTTCTTTTGTGAACCGAAACCTACGACAACGACTTCATCCAGCGCTTGAGTATCTTCTCCCAGTTGGATGGTCAGGACGGTTTGATTTCCGTCCAACTTGATCGTTTGTGTCTGGTAACCGATGTAAGAAATGTTTAATACATTGCCTTTGGAGGCGTTGATTGAAAACTTACCGTCGATGTCTGTGACGGTTCCGTTTGTGGTTCCTTCTACCAATACGGAAGCTCCGATAACGGGGTCACCGAGGCTTTTGTCGATAACAGTACCAGTAATGGTAAGCTGCTGTGCGTATATATAAGATATACTGGTTAACAGCAGCGCAATTAATAACGTGACTCTCTTCTTCATTCTCTTTTAGTTTAAGGTGTAAATACTAAAATTTTTAAATGTTTGTAAGCAAAAGTATGTGGTATACCTGGAAAGGATAACAGGCGTTTTCTTCATTAACAACGGGTGTTTTCTTTATTTTGTAACCTGTGTATCAGTGTAGCGGGTGTTTTATTCAAAAATAGTGGGTGTTTTATTCATACTTTATTTTTGCAGACTTTTTATTTTGTTAGCGTTGGTGTATTCTTCCTCTTTTTTTGTTTCTTTGTAATAATGTTCTTTGTGTTTACATACTGGACTTTGTTAAGGAGGAATATGAGGAGATCTTTATTTATAATATTATTTATTCTTTGCTACCTGTCCGGATATAGTTTTTTTGAAAAAGACATTCGGGTACTTACTATGCAGAATGGGTTGGCCGATAATACCGTTTCCTGTATCCATAAAGATAGAGACGGGTTTATGTGGTTCGGAACAGATAATGGATTAAGCCGCTATGATGGGAAAAATATCAGGAATTTCGGTTTGGATGAACGGTATATGAAAGTGAATCATATTCGTGAATCAGCAGATAACCTGCTTTGGCTGATCGCTAACGGACAGATATATTGTTTTGACCGGCGGATGGAACGATATATCCCTGTCAACCTGACCGAAAAATGTACCGGAGTTCAGGACATACTATTGCAAAAAGACAACTCTTTATGGGCTATATCGAATGAAACTCTTTATCTTATTTCCATTGATTACAGGAAGAATCCGGATGAGAATATGACCGGGGTTAATCTCCGGGTAGAAAAGGAGTTTGCCAATCTGGCCGGAGGTAATATCAATTATACAGCTATATGTCAGTCACCGGAAGGTATGATTTATATCGCAACAGATTGGGGGAATATAGTAACGTTCGATCCGGTCTCTTACCAGGTTATAGACAAAGGGGATTTGCCGAAGGTTAATAAAGTACATGTCCACAGGCTCTTATATGCAGACGGATATGTCTGGCTTTCAACCTGGGCCAATGGGGCGATCCGTTATAATCCGGAGTCGGGGGCTTACGATCAATATACGTATAAACCTGAAGATAAAGATAAGATATTGTCTCATTGGGATGTCTATCAAATGGTTCCTATGGGAAACGGTCGTTTACTGGCTGCCACCTGGAACGGATATACCATCTTTATACCTGAAAAAGAAGACTCTACAAAGTATACAACCGAAATATATAACAATACGGCTTCACAATTACATCGCAATCTGGAAACCCGTATGATCTCTGCGTATTATGATCCGGAAGGGATCATGTGGATCGGGACACAAGGAGGAGGCGTGTATGCTTCCGACCTGCGAAAACAGTTCTATCAACGTTTCCATCAGGAAACACACAACGAAATATGCGGGATGGCAACAGATAAAAAAGATCATATCTGGCTGGCTTCTTTCCATAAAGGAATATTGAAAAGCACGGAAGCATTCGATCCCCAGGGCAGACTTTCTTTTGAATCTGTCTCTGTCGGAACAGGAAATACCGTGTTGTGTGTAGCAACCGATCGGAACGGTGATCTGTGGTTTGGAAATAATCACTCCGAACTGATCTGGTATAATTCGGATAATGACTCCTTTACGGTTTATCCTATCCGTATTCCCGGAAAACCGGACTGGATAGGCAGTGTCTGGTATATCTTATGTGATGGGCAGGATCGGTTATGGTTGGGAACAACAAATGGTTTGCTTCTTTTTAATCCTGTGACCAAACATTTTTTCCATTATCCTGTATCTCCGGGTACAATCCGGGTTATTGCTGAAGTTCCCGGTGAATGTTTATGGTTAGGTACGACTGATGGTTTGAAAAAGTTTATTTTTCAAAATGAAATGCTACGTTCCGGTTTTGAACAAGAGGCTAATATTCCGGCGAAAGATGCCCGTTCTCTTTTTGCCTCAGCGGATGGAAATTTGTATATAGGTTATGCGGATGGCTTCGGTGTCATGGAGATCGGAACTGACTCGATAGGGAGTTTTTATACGACACATAACGGATTAAGCAATAATTTTATCGGTTGTATCAGTGAAGATTCACAAGGTCATTTATGGATTGGTTCCAATTCAAGTATCTGTCGGTACAGTAAACATCAGAAATTGTTTTATAATTATTATATCTCAGGAAATAACCGTTCTGTATTACATTATAAGGATTTCCTGTTTTGGGGAAATAACAAGAATATAACCTATTTCCTGCCGGAAGAGGTTATGAACGATCAACCTGAACAGAATAAAGTTGTTATCACCCAGTTGGATGTCGATAATAAAACTGTTTTGATCGGTCAGAAAATCAATGATCAGGTTATCTTGCAAGAAGGGATCCCTTATACGAACGAATTGACACTGAATGCTTCCAATAATAATTTCTCCCTGATGTTTAGCAACCTGACCTATTCGGAAGAACTTCAGAAATACAGTTACCGACTTACTCCCGGGCAGTCTGAATGGCTGATAGCCGGTGATGGCGAACGAATTTCGTATGCCAACCTACCCGCAGGAGAATATCTTTTCGAAGTAAGAAGCATTTTCCCTGATGGTTCGAATGGTGATACTACTTCGTTAGCAATAACTATTCTGCCTTATTGGTATGAAACAGTCTGGTTTCGTTTACTTGTATTGGCTTTTGCAGTATGTATTGTATATTATCTGATGCGTCGTATCAAGAAGGAGCAGGTCCGGCTCACCCAGGAAGAACGCCTGAAACATGAGCTTTTTGTTTCCAATCTGGAACGTGAGAAAGAGAAACAAATCAGCCGTGAGCGGGAAAATTTCTTTACGAACGTATCGCACGAATTACGTACACCGTTAACGTTGATTCTTTCTCCTTTACAGGAGTTGTTGCAGACTGAACGTTTGTCTCAGACTTTACAGAATAAGCTCTCTCTGGTGTATAATAATGCCACTTCATTATCTACCCTGGTGAACCAATTGTTGTATGTCCAAAAAATAGAGGCCGGCATGGTTCAGCTTCATTTGTCGAAAGTAGAGATTGTAGCGCTTGTGAGGAAGGTGATGGCCTCTTTCCTGCAGATGGCGGAGATAAAAAGTACTAAGTATGTCCTGGACTCTGGTATCTCTTCTTTAGAGCTTTGGATAGATGCCGGGAAGATAGAGTCGGCATTAAAGAATTTACTGTCGAATGCATTTAAATATACTCCAAACAACGGAATAATAAGGGTTTCGCTCGAAGAGAAAGAGGTCGACGGGAAAATGTTCTGCTTGCTTTCCGTCTCGGATAATGGTCCCGGTATAGCGGAAGATTTGCAGGAACGTATCTTCGATTCGTTTATTACGGGTAAAAATGATCCCTCATTTTCTACCCGGATGGGTATCGGTTTACGTATTGTAAAAAATACGATGGATCTTCATCATGGGCAGGTATTGTTAGATAGCTCTCCGGGGAAAGGTTCGAGATTTACGCTTTACCTGCCACTGGGTAAGGAACATTTCAGAGAGGATGAATATGAGTGGATTGAAGATGTCCGGGAAACAAAGGAAGAAAAGACTTTCTATAGAACGCGGAAAGAAGAAGATACGAAGGTTACTTCAGGAAAGAAGTTGTTGATCATAGAAGATAACGATGAGATCAGAAGTTATATTTATTCTTTGTTCTGTAAAGATTACCAGGTGTTGGAAGCCCATGATGGAGAAGAAGGAGTAAAAATTGCCACCGAAGAAATCCCAGACCTGATCATTTCAGATATTATGATGCCTGTAAAAGACGGCTTTGCTTGCATACAGGAGATCAGGCAGCAGTTGGCGACAGCCCATATCCCGGTCATCATGCTTACGGCAAAGGCGGAAGAAGAAGATTTATTGAAGAGTACCCGGATTGGTGTGGACGATTATATCATGAAACCTTTCAACCCCGAAATCCTCAAAGCGAAGGTGGAGAACCTGATCCATCTGCGTGAACAACTGAAGCGTATTTATACAAAGACATTGATGTTGAAACATACGGAAGAGAGGCCGGACGATGAAGAGGCTGCCGATCCTTTCATGCAACAGGTGATCGGTATTGTCGAAGCCAACCTGACTAATCCGGATTTTAGTGCGAAGAGTCTGGCTAGCCTGTTGAACCTTAGCCAACCGACTTTATACCGGAAGATGAAGCAACAAAGTAACTTGTCTATCATCGAAGTGATCCGCAGCATACGTATCAGTAAAGCCGCCTCACTGATTATGCAGAAGAAATACTCCGTCCAGGAAGTTGCCGAAATGGTGGGTTATAATGATATAACGACCTTCCGTAAACACTTCACGAAGCAGTTCGGCGTGTCGCCGTCACGGTATAATGCTTTATAGCCTTTGTGATATGCAATAAGAATGCATACTTAACCTTTGAGAAAAAACATCTCTTTTTCATTTAGGGAATGGCGGTTTTGTCTTGTCTATGAGATATGGACATAACTTTTTTAATTCATAAATTTAAGATTATAAGGTATGGAAAGACTGATCTGTTGTTTGACACTTGTATTGTTACTGGTATCATCGGGATGTAAAAGACAGAAAGCAAGAGAAATTATTGTTTGCGGTGAAGAACAGGCATTGATCATCGATGTCGATAAGTCGGAAGGCAGTAACATCGCCGTCACGTGGAGCTGGAAAGCTTCGGAAGATATGGATGCTCAGGTTCCGGCTGAATATAAAGAGTATATGCAATCGCTGGATGAATGTAAGCCGGTGGATAACGGGTCAAAAATTCTGTTGACCTCTTCCAGCGGAGGCGTATTATTACTGGAGAGGGAAAGTAAAAAGATCCTATTCTATGCCCGTGTAATTATGGCGCATTCTGCTGATTTATTACCCGACGGACGGCTTGTCGTAGCTTTATCTACCAGTACGGAAGGGAATTGTCTGAATTTGTACGATATCCGAAAACCGGACCAGGTACTCTTCACTGATAGCCTGTATTCCGGTCACGGTGCCGTATGGGTAGAAGCCAATAAGACTCTGTATGCATTAGGCTTCGATGAACTGCGTGCTTATTCGTTGAAAGACTGGAACACATCTACACCTTCTCTCCAGTTGGAGAAAGTATGGAAAACGCCGGTAAAGAGAGGACACGACCTGATACAGGTTACGGATAATGAACTGATCTTCACCGGACATAATGGCGTTTACTGGTTCGATATGGTAAAAGAATCTTTTACTCCGTTTGAACCGTTATCGGGGCGGAAGAACATCAAGTCGGTCAATTACGACAAAGAAGCAGGCTACATGGTATATACACAGGGAGAAGTTAATTTTTGGACGCATAACATCTACATAGAGAATCCGGAGAAAACCCTGACGATCGAAGACCTCGATCTGTATAAAGCCAGAACATTCAAATAATTTAGAAAAATCTTCCGTATGCAGGCGACCGTCTATCGGCCATATTTCCATGGTTGGCAGACGGTTTCTTTGGAAAGTGATAACCTCGATGGATATATTTTGTAATTTAACTTTGTGTTTATCGAATAAAAATTACTTTTGTTGAATATTGTAAATCAACCCGGAAGAGAGAGAGATCGTATATAATGAGTGCAATCAGCTTTAGTGAAATATATACAAATTACTACAAGCGTTCATTTTTGTTTGTCAAGTCATATATCAGAGACGATATGATGGCTGAAGACATTGTATCCGAATCCCTGATCAAATTTTGGGAAACATCGAAGCAGGAAACCATACAGCATCCCCAGTCATTGCTTTTGACTATTTTGAGAAATAACACACTGAATTATCTTAAACACCGGGAAGTTCGGCAAAAGGCCATCGATACAATGTCGTCCAGGATGGTAAGAGATTTGGATTACCGCATCACCACCCTGGAAGCTTGTGATCCGCAAGAGATTTTTTCCTCTGAAATAACCCGTATTATCCAGGAAACATTGCAATCCTTACCCGAACAGACCCGCCGTGTTTTTGAGATGAGCCGTTATGAATCCCTTTCCGTGAAAGAGATAGCAGAGGAATTGGCTATCTCTCCCAAAAGTATTGAATATCATATAACGAAATCGTTAAAGGCTTTAAGAATTGCTTTAAAAGATTACTTGCCTGTATTTTATTTCCTGTTCGGGGTATAAAAATCGTAGAAAAAGGATTTCTCGTTTTAGGGATTCTTATCGCTGTGTTGTCTATATTAACAAGAAGCCGATAAAAACATGCAGATGGATAAAAGAGTATTACAACGGTATATTGAAGGTAATGTTACGACGGAAGAGATAGAATCTGTTGTCGACTGGCTGGATCAGGATGAGAAGCATGTGAAGGAATTTATGTCTTTGCATAAACTATACGATATTTCCGTCATGAACCAATCGAAACAGTCGCAAAGCCAAAAGAAGATGAGTGTCCCTGTATTCATGAAACGGGTAACGATTGAATTGCTGAAGGTTGCTGCCATTGCTCTTTTACTGATCGGAGGAAGATCGTTGCTGGAGCGGGAGGGAACGGAAGAGGCTCCTCCTCTCTACCAGACTTTGTACGTCCCTTCCGGACAACGTGCCGAATTGACGCTTCCGGACAGTACGAAAGTTTGGCTGAATGCGCAATCCAGATTAGTTTATCCTGTCACTTTTCAGAAAAACAGCCGCCGGGTAGAGCTCGATGGCGAAGCTTACTTTGAAGTCAGGCATGACGAACAGTCTCCTTTCATCGTGAAAACAGAGAAGATGAATATAAAAGTATTGGGTACGGAGTTCAACGTTTCCGCCTATTCCGGTACGCCGGAGTTCGAGGTATCCCTGCTGAAAGGGGTAGTGGAGCTGGGATCGGAGAACTCTTCCGGGACCTACCGGATGAAACCGGGAGAACAGATCCGGTTGGTCTCCGGAAAATATGTATCCGCCAGAATAAAGGACATGGATTATTTCAAATGGAAAGAAGGGCTGCTTTGTTTCACCAACTCGCCGATAGAAGATATCTTCAGTAAGCTATGCCTTTATTACGATGTAAAAATAGAAGTAGCAGAACTACCTTTTCTGAAAGAATCCTATTCGGGTAAGTTCCGTATAAGAGACGGGGTGGAGCATGTGCTGAAGGTATTGCAGTTGGAGCACAGGTTCTCCTATAAAGTAGACAGTGAATTAAATCTGATAACCATTAAATAGAAAGCCTATGGATAAAAGATGAAGAAGGGCATAAAAAACCGGATTATGTTGAGGCCATAATCCGGCCAAATGTTAGCCACAAATTAATTAGCGAATTAAAATCAAGTACCAACATTTTAGATCATTACAAATTTATGAAAAAAAAATGTACAAGGACATGTTATGTCCTGTTATTAAGTGAATTTAAACACATTTATAGAGTTATGAAGTTAACCTTTGTTTTTGTACTACTTTGTATATCAACGGTTCTTGCCACCAATGCCAACTCGCAGAATACGCGTGTCCACATTGATGCAAGGGACATACAGGTACGGGATGTTATTAAACAAATAGAGGAGCAGACCGATTATCTTTTTGTTTATAACTATCAGAAGGTGGATTTGAGCCGGCAAATCTCTTTAAAAGTATCTGACACGCCTGTGTCTGAAGTCTTACGCAGGATATTTGAAAATTCAGATATCGTTTATGCGATGGAAGGACATAATATCATGCTGATGAAGCGGGAATCACTTCCTCAACAATCGAAAAAACGGATTCGGGGAACTGTGGAGGATCAGAACGGAGAACCGGTGATCGGTGCCAACATAATAGAAAAAGGAACCGGCAATGGTACGGTGACCGACGTGAACGGTGCCTTTTCGCTGGAAGTGGCGATCGATGCAACCCTACAAATCTCTTATATCGGATATAACGAACAGGAGGTGAAAGTGGCCGGAAAAGATCAGATATCTGTTCTGCTCAGGGAAGACATGCAGGCATTGGACGAAGTAGTTGTGGTGGGTTACGGAACCCAGCGGAAAGGAAATATGACCGGAGCGATCTCGAACATTAAATCTGCAGAACTGACTGTCTCTCCGATAGCCAGCACCTCTAATGCACTGGCTGGGCGACTTCCCGGATTGGTTGCCGTACAGTCCAGCGGGCAACCCGGAGCCGATGCGGCTGCCCTGAAAATACGCGGGTTTGGAGATGCATTGGTCATTGTAGACGGTATAGAGTCCGACTTCAATAATATAGATGCCAACCAGATCGAATCGATTTCCATCCTGAAAGACGGTTCCGCTTCCATCTACGGAGCAAGAGCTGGTAACGGCGTTATTTTGGTAACAACCAAGCGGGGTATCGATTCGAAGCCGATGTTCACATTGAATGCTTCGGGAACCTTCCAGGGAGTCACCAAGATCCTGAAACCGTTGTCCAGTGGTCAATATGTGGAAATAAAACGTGAATCGCATTTCAATGGCGGCGGTACGGAAGAGAATGCTCCTTACACCAAAGAGGCGATGGAGGAGTATTATAAAGGGACGAACCCGCTTTATCCGAACACTGACTGGTACGATGTGCTGATGCGAAACTGGTCGCCGCAGCAACAATACAATCTTTCCGTCAGAGGAGGTTCCGATAAAATCAAATATTATGGATTTCTCGGTTTCATGGACCAGCAAACGATGATAAAGAAAAACGGCGGTAATTATCGTCGTTATAATCTCCAGTCGAATATCGATGCGAAGATCAATAACAGTCTGTCATTCCAGTTGGATGTAGTCGGTATTTTTGAAGACCAAAATACACCAGCCCGTGATATGGGAGTCGGTGGATATATGTGGGAAGATTACTGGTCTACCCTGCCTATCTATCACTCCAGTTTCCCTGACCCGACAAAAATACCGTTTGCCCATGGAGGCGGAATGGGAGGGTTGCACATTACTTCCAACAGCGAACTGTCCGGTTATTATCAAGGCCGTAACCAAAAGTTCCAGGCAACAGGTTCATTGAATTATAAAGTATTGCAGGTTGAGGGCTTGTCGGCTAAATTCATGATGAACTATGTGATGGACTACAAGTTCGGCAAGAACTTTACCAAGCCGGTCGACCTCTATACCTGGGATCCGCAGAGCGATACCTATACATTGGCTGGAGCTTTCGGCGATGTTTCCCGGTTGACCCATACCGTTTCGAAAAGCCATACGCTGACACTTCAGGGAATGGTCAATTACGATCGCATATTTAATGAGAAACATCACCTGACGGCAGCGGGTATTTTCGAATGTATCGATTACCGGACCGACAATCTGTCGGCAGGAAGGACCAATTTCCTTTCGACGGAGATCGATTACCTGTTCGGGGGAAGCACAATCGGTATGTATAATGACGGCGATGCTTATGAAATGGGACGTATGAGTTTTGTAGGAAGGTTCAACTATGCCTATGACCGGAGATATCTGATCGAAACGATCATCCGTGCGGATGCTTCGGCTAAGTTCGCTTCGGCACATAGATGGGGCTATTTTCCGAGTGTCTCTTTAGGTTGGGTCATGTCCCAGGAACGTTTCATGAAAAATATAAAAGCGTTGGACAACCTGAAGCTGAGAGCCAGCTACGGCCGTTCAGGTAATGACGCTGTCGGCAGCTTCCAATATCTGACCGGTTATAATTTCAATAAATTATATATGTATGGGAATAATATAATCAAGGGACTTACCTCTACCGGACTTGCCAATCCTTTCCTGACCTGGGAAACGATGGATATATATAATGTAGGGATCGACTTCTCTTTTTTCAACCGGGCGTTGTACGGTGTTGCCGAAGTTTTCTACCGGAACAGGAAAGATATCCCGGCTAAACGGCAATCGTCGTTACCTTCCTCTTTCGGGGCTGTCCTTCCGGAAGAAAACCTCAACAGTATCAATAACAGAGGGTTTGAATGGATGCTGGGTACATCGGGGAATGTAAAGGACCTTATCTATGACATCAGTGCCAACATCTCCTGGTCGAGGGCTAAATACGGGCATTATGAAGAACCCGAGTACACAGATCCGGACCAGATCCGTATTGAAAAAAGATCCGGCCAGTGGGTAGACCGGGTGTTCGGTTATCGGTCGAACGGATTGTTCACCAGCCAGGCGGAGATCGATGCACTCGATTTCGATCAGGACGGCAGCGGTAACAAGAATCTCCGACCCGGTGATGTCCGCCTGGTAGATACCAACGGCGATAAGGTACTCGACTGGCGCGACCAGGTGGAGATCGGAAAAGGAAGTATACCTAACTGGATGTTCGGTGCGAACTTCAACTTGAAGTATAAAGGTTTCGACTTGTCCCTTTTGTTCCAGGGCGCATTCGATTATTATTCGAATTTGTCTCTCGATGTCACCCGCGAAACATTCGACAAAAGATGGACGGAAGAGAACAACGATCCCTATGCCATTATCCCGCGTGTCGGCAGTATCGCTCCGACAGCCAATTACGGCTCCGATTATTTCTATAAAAGAGCCCGTTATATCCGTCTGAAAACGGCTTCACTGGGATACAATTTGCCTAAAAGCTTGATAACGGCCATGAATATCGAAATGGTTAGGGTGTACTTGTCCGGAACGAATGTCTTTACGTTAAGTAATCTGGGCAAATACGGTATAGACCCTGAAGCTCCGAATATCGGTCACTATTATCCGCAACAAAGAACGATCAGTCTGGGATTAAATGTAACATTTTAGTACTAATCACGTAAACGAATACGAAAATGAAAAAGACAATTCTATTTGCAATTATATCAGCCTTTATTCTCACATCCTGTGATATTCTAGATAAAAAGCCGTTGGGATATATTTCAGATTCGGATGTGTGGGCTGACCCGAACCTAATGGACAGCTATCTGGCCGAATTATATGCTCAGACACCGGTATTCACCAATGATGCGACGAGCACCGAGTGGGATAAATACAGTGCCATCCAGGTCGGAATGTTTTATGTAAACGAGCTTTCCGATGAATGTACCTATAACTGGGGACTTCAAAACCGGGGCGATATCATCCGGTATAAAGGAGGTAACTGGACGATAAGGGGCGGATTGCTGGAGTATTGGGAGTTACCTTACAAGACGATCAGGAATATTAATATTTTCCTTGATAAGATGCAAACGGCAAATGCTACTGAAGAGTATATCAGAATCCGTTCTGCCGAGGCCCGTTTCCTGAGAGCTTTCAATTACTTTGCCATGGTGAAACGATACGGAGGTGTCCCGTTGATCTCTAAAGTACAGGAGTTGAACGATCCGAAAGAAGAGTTGTATCCTAAACGAAATTCGGAACAGGAGATTTATGATTTTATCCTGTCAGAAATGGATGAGATTGTCAAGGATTTGCCGGAAACGGTCGATGCTGCCAATTTGGGACGTGTCAGCAGATATGCCGCCTATGCGCTCAAATCGAGGGCTGCTTTATATGCCGGCAGTATTGCCCGTTACGGCAATGTTCAACTGGACGGCTTGCTGGGGATACCGGGCAATATGGCTGATTCGTATTTCCAAAAGTCGTATGATGCCTCTAAAGCAATCATAAATTCCGGTCGTTATGCTTTATATGATAAAGATACGGATAAGACGGAGAACTTTAAGAATATCTTTTTAGTAAAAGATAATCCGGAAGTAATCCTAGCCCGGAAATACAACGGTGTTTCTGACGGCGGTATTGCCTGGAAATATGATTTTGCCCAATCTCCCAAGCCTCAGGCCTGGAATGCGGGGAATAAAAATGCCCCTTACCTGGAAATGATCGAATCATTTGAAAAGATAGATGGAACTCCGGGTATCATTGACAGACAGGAGTTAACCTTTGGTCTTTATTCGATAGATGAACTTTGGGGAAAACGTGATCCCCGGTTTCATGCTACTTTCTATACCGAAGGGACACCCTGGAAGGGGGGCACGATCACTTTTTATAACGGGTTGATAAAAGAAAACGGGGAAATTCAGTCCGAAGGTTCTTACAATGGTATACTGGTACAGGGTGAGCAAAGTGTAGACGGACGTTTCGGAACAGGTTTCGGAGTGATGAAATACCTGGATCCAGATGCTAATAATATGGAAGGTATAGAAAACTCGAAAACTGATTATTTGGTGTTTCGTTATGGAGAGATCTTCCTGAATCTGGCTGAATCTGCTTTTGAATTAGGGAAACCGGGTGAAGCACTTGAAGCGGTCAATACCATCCGTAACAGGTCCGGAATGCCGTCTAAAGCAAGTATAGATATGGAGGCAATCCGGGCTGAAAGAAAAGTTGAGCTGGCTTTCGAAGGGCATCGGTATTGGGATTTGCGCAGATGGAGAATAGCGGAAGAGGTGCTGACAGGAGGAAGAACCGGTATCCGTTATTATTTGGATTATGCAACGAGAAAGTATAAAATAGGGTTAATAGAAAATGTGGAGATATCTTTCGGGGATGGAGGTACATTGCCGCTGTTCAGATCGCATTATTACTATTTCCCGATCACGACAACCCGGACCGGAGCGAATCCGAACCTGGTTGAAAATCCGGGATATAATTGATAGAAAACAGTCTGATAGAGTCTGTATAGAAGACTGCAGATGAAACAGAATACACAGAGAAATGCAGATAAAATTAAATGGTCTGCAAACTCTGTGTATTTTGTGATTATAGCATGTATAAGTGAAAATTCTGTTGGTTTTATTTCTTTACCGGCGGATAATCCAGCGTATAATGTAATCCCCGGCTTTCCTTTCGTTCGATAGCCTGTCGCATGATCAGGTAACCCACATTGATCATATTACGCAGTTCACAAATATCTTTGGAGGCTACCGACCGTTTGAAGAGGCTTTCTGTTTCTTCGTAAATGATATCCAGGCGGTCCCAGGCACGTTTCAGGCGCAGGTCGGAACGGACGATACCGACATACGTACTCATAATCTGCCCTACTTCTTTGACACTCTGGGTGATCAATACCATTTCTTCCAGGGAAGTGGTACCTTCGTCATTCCATTCCGGGATATTCTCCTGGTATTTCAACGAATCGATAATGCTCAGGCTATGCTTGGCGGCAGCATCGGCATAAACAACCGCTTCGATCAGCGAGTTGGATGCCAGGCGGTTTCCACCATGCAGGCCGGTACATGAACACTCGCCGACGGCATATAGGCGGTCGATAGACGAACGTGCATCCAGGTCGACCTGGATACCTCCGCAAAGATAATGGGCGGCAGGTGCTACCGGGATATAATCTTTAGTAATATCGATTCCCAGGCTCAGACATTTCTCGTAAATGTTCGGGAAATGTTTCTTTGTTTCTTCCGGATCTTTGTGAGTGACATCCAGGTAAACATGATCATCGCCCCGGGTATCCATTTCGTTCTTAATGGCACGTGCCACGATATCACGCGGAGCCAGTGAGAGACGTTTGTCGTATTTCTGCATGAATTCTTTGCCGTCTTTTGTACGGAGCACGCCGCCATAACCGCGCATGGCCTCTGTGATCAGGAAAGAGGGACGGTCGCCCGGATGGAACAAGGCGGTCGGGTGGAATTGTACAAATTCCATATCTTTTACAGTCCCTTTGGCACGGTAAACCATAGCAATACCGTCGCCGGTAGCCACCAACGGGTTGGTAGTTGTCTGATAGACGGCGCCGACACCTCCTGTTGCGATAAGGGTTACTTTCGACAGGAAAGTATCGATCCTTCCGTCCGGATCCATGATATAGGCACCATAACATTCTATATCCGGTGTCTGACGGGTGACGGTAACACCCAGGTGGTGTTGTGTCAGTATTTCAATGGCGAAATGATTTTCAAATACAGTGATATTGGGATGTTTCTGGATGGCTTGAATCAAGCTGTCCTGTATTTCTGCACCTGTGTTGTCTTTATGGTGTAGGATACGGAACTCGGAGTGGCCGCCTTCACGATGCAGATCGAAGTTCCCTTTTTCATCTTTATCAAAATCAACCCCCCAACTGATCAGTTCTTTGATTTGCTGAGGAGCGTTACGCACGACCTTTTCAACTGCGCCGCGGTCGCTGAGCCAGTCGCCGGCAATCATTGTATCTTCAATATGCTTGTCGAAATTGTCAACAATCAGGTTGGTAACCGAGGCGATACCGCCCTGTGCGAAATAGGTGTTGGCTTCTTCCAGATTAGTTTTGCATACAAGGGCTACTTTCCCTTTATTGGCTACTTTAAGAGCGAAACTCATTCCTGCAATACCGGAACCTATCACTAAGAAATCGAATCTTTGTACCATAAGACATTACTGTTTAGAGTGCCAAAGTTAGGAATTAACTTTTATGGTTGTACCATTCCCGGCAGCCTTTCGGTTAAAAACTCCCGAAATACTTATTCTTTTATTATTTTTAAAAGAAAAGCCATAAACATTCGAAGGCTTCCCCTGTTTTAACTACGCATTGGATATCCGGCTTATTATTAATACTTAAACGTTATAAAAATGAAATCTAAAGTTTTACTGTTAGCTTTAGCCTCCATGTTGGCAGGCGGGGCGATGGCACAAGATTGTACCTTCTTTTTTCCTACGACAAAAGGTACTAAACTGGTAAAAAAGAGTTATGATGGCAAAGGCAACCTGTCAGGAGTGATGACTTATGTTGTGGATGAGGTAGAAAACAAACAAGGCGGGCTGGAAGTCGAAGCCGATTACGTATTCACAAACAATAGCGGTACGGTTGTCGACAAAGGTGAGTTGGAGGCTTTTTGCCAGGATGGTGAATTTTTTATGGATATGAAGGAGGTCCTTACAAATCCGTCTTTTGTCTCTACAACGAATACCGCAGTGGCAGCTACCGATGCCGTGATCAATTATCCGAGTGTATCGAAAGGAGCTTCTTCGGATGATGTATATTTCGATGATGCAGTGATCAACATTTATTCAAAGAAGAATCGGAAAGACAGAAAGAACGTTTCTATTTACGATCGTGAATATGTGAAGACAGAAGAGATTACTACTCCGGCAGGTACATTCGATTGTACGAAAGTAAAATTTAAAATCAAATCACGTTCTCTGAAAGAAACGATCGAAGGTTACGGCTATGAATGGTATGCGCCTAATATCGGGGTCGTTCGTACAGAACAATACAATAATAACAATGTATTGCAGTCATATTCTGTCCTTGAAGAAGTGAAATAAGATATATTCCTTTTTGGAATTGTTTGACCGGTTTAAGTGGATGCGCTGTCGCTGAAAGGAGTGACAGCGCATTTTCTATGTGGGTATTTGTTGTTTTTACCATAGATCTTGTTGGACTATGTTATTTTTTCTATTCTCTTCTTTAAACTGGCTGGGAGTTACCCCTTTTATCTGTTTGAAAATAGTACTGAAATACCGTTGATAGGTAAAACCTACTTCAAACGATATCTCGGAAATACTCAGATCGGAGTGAATTAGCAAAGACGATGCCTTTTCTATTCGTAGCTGGTTGATGTAATCATTTACTCCCATATCCGTAAGAACTTTTACTTTGTTATATAATGAAGCGCGACTCATAGCCATATTCGCTATCAAGAATTTTACATCCAGATCGGGATTTGAAAGATTGTTATTGATTAAGTTATTTAATTTGACCATGAAAGTTTCATCTGCATTGCTGATGGTCGAATCTTGGGGTAGGATGGTAGTTGTTTTTTCTTTGTATTTCTGTTTGATAGCTTCTCTGCCTTTGAGTAAATTAACAATGAGGGTAAGCAGGAAGTCCAGTTCGAATGGCTTTGACAGATAAAAATCAGCTCCTAGTTTATAACCGGTAGAGGTACTGTCCTGATCACATTTGGCTGTAAGCAGGATAATAGGGATATGGCTGATTTCGACATTACTTTTGATGTTTTTACAGAGTTGATAACCATCCATACGCGGCATCATTACGTCACTTACGATGATATCCGGCTGTTTGAATTTTGTGATCTCCAATGCTATTACACCATCTTCGGCTGTATAAATATGCTTGAACAGGTTTTTGAAAGAATCTTTGAGGAAAGAACGAAGCTCTTGCTTATCTTCGACGATCAGTATGGAATAATTTGAACAAGATATATCGACGGACGATATATCTACCGGTATAGATATATTCTCACTGTTATTTTTATTCATTATATCCTCAGGTAAAGATGTATCTGTTAAAACCGGCAGCTCATAATAGAATGTAGCCCCTTTGTCAGTATTATTGTAAGCACTGATATTTCCTCCGTGCATTTCTATTAGTATCTTCGCGTAGGAAAGGCCGATACCACTACCGCTTTTATTATGTTCTCCCTGGTAGAAGCGGCTGAATAGTTTATTGGAATCGACATTCTGCAAACCGATGCCCTGATCTTTGACGGATATTCTGACAACGTTGTTTATCAATCGGGTAGATATTATTATCTCTGTTTGGGTATCACTGAATTTTAAGGCATTCATAAGCAGGTTGGAAAGGATGATCTGGCATTTCCATTCGTCGAACCAAATATATTCGATCGCATTGTCCAGTTGATATTGCAGGTCGATCTTCTTTTCTTCACATTCGTTCCTGAAATCTTCGCAGACCGAACGTACCCATTCATTCAGAAGATGAGGCAGCTTTTGCAGGGGTTCTTCTCCTGTTTTGATCCGGTTCAAGTCGAGTACCATATTGATGATATTCTTCATTTGGCGGGTCTGTTTGTATATGTTGTTTAACTGTTCCCTGATCAACTCCGGTTTTAATTTGTCATTACTCTTGTCGATAAGCCGCTTCAAAGGAGCATAGATCAAGGTTAACGGAGTCCTTAGTTCATGGCTGATATTAACCAGGAAACGTATTTTTTCCTCATTGACTGTTTGCTCATGCTCCTTCATTTCCCATTTCAGTTTGTTTTCTTTTTTCCTGATGATCAAATGGACAGTGGCGGACAGCAAAGAGAAAAACAAAAGGATCATACTGAAAATAAACCAGTTGCTTTTATACCAGGGAGGAGTTATATGTAGTGTTGCCACTTTTACCGGCTGGCTCCAGATACCGCTTTTCGTATTGCATGATACCAGAACGGAGTAACTGCCTGGGTTCAGTGCTGGTAATTCCAGTTTATGGTTGTACGATTCGATATACTGGTTATTAAGCCCGGCTATGCTGTACCGGAACAGTGCTTTACGGAATACGTCTTTCTCGTTCAGATTGATGGTGATGGATAAGGAAGTATAGTCCCAGGGAATATATATCTTCTTTTCTTTTTCATCGAACTGGTTCATATATGAACGGCCGTTAAAGATGATATCTGTCAGTTCTATCTGAGGCTGGAACTTATCACTGTAGGAAATATTCTTGTCTATTTTCACTAGTCCGTTCGTCCCGGCCAAATAGATATTATTTGTTTTTGAAGGTTTTTGGTACATGAACAATATTTCGTTGGGAGAGAAACCGTCCGATTCACTCCAGACAACGAATCTGTTCTCATTTATCACATAAGAGAAAAGCATATTTTGAGCACATATCCAAAGTCTCCCCTGATTGTCGAGGAACAGCTGCGTTATATTGTTGAACAGTTTGGTTTCCACTCTATGCAAAACCTTTTCTTTTTTATTGTAATAACTGAGTCCTTGGTCGCTCCCTATCCAGAAAGTCCCTTTTTGGTCATACGAAAGTGAATGGATTGTTTCGGAAGGGTCTACGCTGAATATGATCCGTATGCTGTCATTTTCCTGCAGGGCTTCCAGTACATAATGTTCTTTGATCAAATAAGCCAGAGAGTCGTCCGCGTAAACCAGGTTAAGAGCTCCTTGGTTTATCCTTTTCTCATCCATCTTTAACTGAGAGAACTGTTTTGTTTCCGGGTTGTATATACGTGCATTTTGTGATAGTATATAGATCTTATTTGGCGAGATCTGATGGGTGAGTGCCATATATCCGGAATAACATTCTTCCAGATTGGTCTCTCTGTCGATGATCGTAAAAGGCTTGTATTCTCCAGTTTTCTTGTCGAATCGGAAGACTTCTTTGCTGTACAAGGAAACCAACAATTCAGAGGAAGACAAAGAGGTTATCGAGGCCACTTTGTCTCCATAGGTGGAAGGATAATGTTTAAACTGTCCGGTGAAAGGATTGTACTGGTTTATGCCTCCGCCGTCGGTGCCGATCCATAAAATGCTGTCCTCATCTTCATGCAGACTGATAATAGCTTTTTCACTCAATCCGTTTGTATTGTTTAGCGCTACATCTTTATATGTTTTTATATATGTCTCTTTTATTCCGAAGATACCACCTCTGACACTGCCTGCCCACAGGTTGTTTTCGCTGTCTTTGTAAAGGACCGTGATCGAATTGACCGGTAATGAACCGGCATCTCCCGGTATGTGTTTGATACAACTGATCTCCTGGGTCTCCGGATTAAGGATATTGATACCTCCGCCGTCGGTGCCCAACCAGATATTCCCTTCTTTTTCCAGAATACAAAGGATAATGTTATTACTTAACCGGGAGTTCTGAGTGGTATAATGGGCGATCTGTTTTCCGTTGAGGCTGAAGCAGAACAACCCCTGATTGTAAGTAGACAAATAAATGTATCCGTCTGATCCCATATAAACGTCCAGCATGGCTGTATAGTCGGCATAAGGGAGTTTCTCAATCTTGTCGGTCTGCAGGTCATAAGTAAACAGGCCGTAGTTTTTAGTCGCAACAAGAACCGTATGGTCACTCAGGGATAGTAATTTGATGATTTCGTAATAGGATTGATGGTCCGGCTGGAAATCGACCTTTCCGATCTGTTTGCTATTCTGGTCATATTTGTAGATCGCGTTTGTTGTCCCTATGAGAAGCTGGTCCGGGACATTCAGATAACAAAACGCTTTTTCTTTTATAAGCAGATCGAAAGAATTGTTCTCTGGATTATAAAGTGCGACGCCGTTATTCGTCGATACCCATATATGACCATCCTGGTCTTCTGCGATGAAATTGATAAAATTACCCGGTAAAGAGCGTGGATTCTCTTTGTCGTTAAAATAATTTTTTAGTTCATATTGGTCGAAACAATTCAGCCCGGCTTTGGTTCCGATCCACAACATGCCTTTCCGATCGCATAGGATACTGTTGATACTGGACTGTGATAGCCCGTTCTCTATAGCGATCTGTTTAAAATAGTAATTCGTGTTGTTGCACCAACCCCTATTGATATATCCGCATATAGAGAATAAACAAAATATAAGTGTAATAAAATGTTTACTCATCGTCTCCTATTTAATGCAAAGATATATTTTAATATTAATTTTCAAATAAGTTTCTCCTATATAAATATCCGGAAATATTTTGTGTAAACCCTTATTATTAGGCTTCGTCTGTGGAAATAGACAATAGAGGATTAGATTTAGACAGGATTTGATGTCTTTTTGTACAAGACCCGATACTTTTGCCGGTGTGTAGATTATATACATAAAATAATTAAATTTTACAATCTTAGATCTGTGTAGGAAATGTTCCTTGGTATAAATCTTAAATTGAAATTCTTATGAGGAAAATTGTTATTCTGTATTTACTATGTTTAGTTTGGTGTGCCGGTTTTGCACAGCAAAAGATAAACGGAGTCGTCTTCGAGGCTGAAACAATGGAGCCATTGATCGGGGCGGCAGTAATGGTAAAAGGTACAACGACCGGACAAACGACCGATTTGGACGGTAAGTTTTCTATTATGGCTTCTGTGGGTGAAACTCTCTCCATTTCTTATTTGGGAATGGTGACGCAGGACATACCGGTAAAAAGCGGTATGTCGGATCTGACCGTTAAATTGGTGAAAGATGCCATGAATATCGATGAAGTGGTAGTCGTAGGATATGGTGTCACCCGTAAACGTGACTTGGCAGGTGCTATTACTTCATTAAAGACAGATGAGATAAAAGCGGGTGTTGTGACCAGTACAGCCCAATTATTAAAAGGACGTGCGGCCGGTGTCCAGGTAAAACAAAACTCGACCGAGCCGGGCGGAGGTATTTCTATCCGTGTCAGGGGAGCCTCGTCCATTAGTTCGAATAACGAACCGCTGTATGTTATCGACGGTTTCCAGACAGAGATCGGAAACCAGATTAACCCCGAAGATATCCAGTCTATCGAGATCCTGAAAGATGCCGCTGCTACAGCCATCTATGGTGCACGCGGTGCCAACGGTGTTGTACTTATTACGACCAAGAAAGGAACGAAGGGAGCATTCAATGTGACTTACTCGTATAATGCCTCTGTAAAGAACCTGCAGAATCCCTGGAAGCTGATGGATGCGCAGGATGTGATGGGATATAACATGAAAGTGTGGGAAGACAACGGCAGTACCGGCAACCCTCCTTATACACAGGAAGAACTGCAATATAAGGGAGCAGGAACTGACTGGATCGACGCAACTACAAGAACGGCTATGACACAGACCCATCAGTTCTCTATTACCGGAGGTAGCGACAAGATGACCATGTCTATTTCGGGTAATTATCTGGATGACCTGGGAGTATTGCAAAATACGAATTTCAATCGTTTCAGCGGCCGTATGAATATGGATTATAAATTGAATGACAGAGTCCGTTTCGGTTCGAATCTTTATATGGCCCGCTCCAATAAGAATTTCCTGAATATGGGAACCAATACAACGACCGATAACGTTATTTATAACATCTTTATGATGTCTCCCCTGACAACTGTTACCGGTGACGACGTATTTGGGAAAAAAGGGAAAAAACCAGGTATTTTCAGTGAGTTGAACGATGTGGACTTTGAAGATATCACCAACAATATGTACATAACTCTTTATGGTGAGGCTGATATTCTGAAATCATTGACGGCACGTGTTCAATATACATATAGCAATGACAATGAAAAATATCAGAAGTATTATCCGAAAAGTACTAACGTTGGTAAAGCCAATGACGGTTTGGCTACTATCTGGAATTATAAGAATGACAAGCAGCAGATGGACGCTGTTTTGACCTGGCACCAGTTATTCACGGAAAAACATGATGTGAAAGTAGTTGCCGGTACGACATATACCAAACATATTTACGAACAGAATGGAATGCAGGGATTCGGTTTCTCTACGGACGAATTCTCTTTCAATAATATGGGAGCAGCCCAGACAGTACAATGGATCAACTCTTCCAGATCGGATAATACAACAACATCTTTCTTCGCAAGGGCAGAATATGTATTGAATCAGAAATATATTGTCAATGCTTCTGTTCGTGCAGACGGTGCTTCAAACTTCGGACCGGGTAATAAATGGGGATATTTCCCTTCTGCTTCTGTTGCATGGCAGTTGGGTGACGAACCTTTTATGAACTTCATCAAACCGTTGTTCTATGATTTTAAACTGAGAGCCAGCTATGGTGTTACCGGTAATGACGGGATCGGTAATTACCTTTCACAGCGTAAATTTGCCATGACAGACGTGTATTTGGGAGGCGGATCAATTGTGAAAGGTATGTATCCTTCCAACCCGGAGAATAAAGATCTGAAATGGGAATCGACATCGCAACTTGACTTGGGTATTGACTTCTCTTTATTGGATAAACGTATTGAGGTGAATTTCGACTATTACGATAAGCGTACAAAAGACCTGTTGAATCCGATTTCCGTATCCAGTTCTACGGGTGGTTTCCAGACTATGACTGGTAATAATGGTAAGATACAGAACAGAGGATTTGAATTGTTTATCAAGTCTAACAATATCGTAAATAATAACTTTAGCTGGAATACGACATTCAATATTTCACGGAATAAGAATAAAGTATTGGAACTGAATCAGGGAGAAGCTCGTTTCGAGTCGGTAAGTCCGCAGGGATGGTATAACTGGGAAGAATATGCCATGTTGAAGGAAGGTTATCCGTTAAGTTCACTTTACGGTTATGTATTTGACGGTATTATCCAGACAGGCGAGACATATGCCGCACAACCCGGATCTGTTCCCGGCGACCCGAAGTTTAAAGACCTGGACGGTGACGGACAGATTACGATCGACGACCGTGAAGTGATTGGTGACGGTAATCCCGATGTTATTTTAGGTTTGGGTAATAACTTTAAAATCCGTGATTTTGACTTCTCGTTCTTCTTTGATGCTTCTGTCGGGAACGACCTGTTGAACTTGTCACGAGTTGTCCTGGAAGATAATGATCGGTTGATCGATTCGAAAGACAGATGGACACAGAATAATCCTTCAAATGAGATACCACGTAACGGATACAAGAAAAACTCTGGTGTTAAATACGGTTCTTATATTAATTCTCGTTTTGTAGAAAACGCCAGTTACCTGCGTTTGCAGAATGTCGAGGTCGGTTATTCTCTGCCTTTGAAGAAATGGGGCGATATGTATAAATACGTGAAGAATCTGCGTGTATTTGTCGGAGCACAAAACCTGTTCACAATAACCGGTTATACAGGCTTTAACCCGGAAGTAAGTACGAATGGCGGTAAGGCTGTTTCACAGGGGCTCGATTTTAGTTCTTATCCTGCTTACAGGACGTTTAACTTTGGTGCAAAAATAATTTTTTAAATGAATACGGTTATGAATAACATATTGAAAAAAGGATTGGTATATACTGCAGCATTTCTTTCGGCAGGCATCATGACTTCCTGTGAAAGCACGTTGGAAGAGGTCGTTTATTCGGAACTGACGTCGGAGAATGCTTTTAAAACGAAAGACGATGCAACGGCTGCTGTTAACTCGATGTATGAACCTCTCCACGGAGTATCCAACAGGGCGATTTTCTATCTGAATGACATGACGACAGATGCCTGTTTTATGAAAGAAATGGACTGTGAATTGTTGAATGAACTGAAAATGAGTACGAATCAGGATGTTGCATCTTCCTGGAACGGTTATTATAAGATTGTTAGCCGTGCTAATATCGCACTCGATAAGATCCCTGAGATTCCTGATGCTGAATTTGGGGATGATGAGGCCGCCGCTGCACAATTGAAGAACAGATTATTGGCAGAAGCTTATTTCATGCGCGGCTTTGCCTATTATCAACTGACAGATTTGTATTATACTGTTCCGCTGATTATTAGCAGTGACGTGGCCGTAGATGCTATTCTGCCTCCGGCTTCGATAGAAGAGATAGAAACACAGATCGATAAAGACCTGAATGCTGCAAAGGCTGCATTACCCCAGAGTTACAGTGATAAGCTGGATGCCGGAAGAGCCACTTACGGAGCTGCGGCAGGTTTCTTATGCCGTCTGCATATGCGGGCAGCCGGTCGTGCCCGTTTATCCGGCGGTGACGATGCTTCCGAATGGAGAAAAGCACTTGAATATGCGAATGAAGTACTGGCTTTGAACGGAAGTGTTTATTCACTTCAGGCCAAAGTATGGGATGTGTTCAACCCGGAAACAGATGCTACTTTGTATAATAATGAACTGATTTTTACCGTACGTTCCAGTCAGGATATACCTTCCGGTAGTTCCGACATCGGTATGAACTTTACTCCGTGGGATTACGATATGGGATGGAACCTGTTCAGCGTTCCTTTGGAACTGACCTGGAAGTTCGATAAGGCAGATGAACGTTATTCTGAATTACTGGTGACTCAGTTCAGGAATGTATATGATAACGATGCAACTCCGAAGCCCAGATATTATCAGATCCCAGAATCGATAGAAAAGGTAGGTACAGTATATGCAGACTCAGAAACGCAGACAATTAACGAGCTGGGTGCTTCCTATACTAAAAAGTATAAATATCTTCGCCCGGGTACCTATAATTATAATACCAAGAATAATATGCCGATGCTTCGTCTTGCCGATATTATTCTGTGTAAAGCGGAGATCCTGAACGAACTGAACGGTCCGACACAAGAAGCTGTCGACCTGATTAACCAGATCAGAAGCCGTGCATTCCAGGATGACGCCCATAATTTGTCGCTGGCTTCTTATTCTTCGAAAGAGGCATTACGCGATGCGATTTGTGATGAACGTCTGTTGGAACTGAACAATGAAGGCGTACGCCGTCCCGACCTGATCCGTATGGGATTATGGAAAGACCGCCTGAATAAATATATAGCAGCCATAAAGTTGAAATCCGAATGGCGGCAGAAGAATTCGAAAGATCCGAACGCTGATTATACCTCTGAATGGAAAGTATACCCGCAGGATTTGACGGATAACGATATCAGGCGCTATTTCCCGGTTCCTAAAAGGGAGTTGGACCTGAATCCGGACCTAGCTAATTGCAGAAGTTTTTCTAAATGATAATTGATATACGGATAGGCGCCTGTTTTTGCGGGTAGCCTATCTGTCAGTTTAATACCATAACGATAAAACAGACCGAATATGAAGAAGGATATATGCCTACTTATTTGTTTGATGTTCATTGTATGTACAATGAACGTATATGCACAATCTCCTAAGAAAAAAGTCTGGAACTTTAAAGATTTGGAGGGATGGGTTTATGCACACCAGGACGATAACCCAGACGAGCAGTGCCTATTGGAGAAGGGGAAACTGCGTATCTTCACGAGAGCCGGTTCGTGGGATAGGAAAAAGGTACGTACGGCAGATAAAATATATACAACCGGACGTTATACCTGGAAAACGTATATTCCGCAAATGGGTAAAGGAGACCAGGCTAGTGTCGGCTCCTGGATCTATTGTGATGATCACCATGAAATAGATTTTGAAGTAGGATACGGAAAACAGGAAGTCCGGGATGAATTGGGGGCTGGTCCGGATGAAATGATCGCTTACATGACCACGCAGGACCATCCGTTCAAATCTGTTCCCGTGAAGATAAAAACAGGGTGGCATATTTTTGAAATCGATCTTACCTTGGTAGACGGCAACTATAAGGTGGACTGGCTGATAGATAAAAAGATTGTCAGTACGGTACAACAAACCTTCGGTAAAGAGTATGCTTTTTATATTTTTTGTAGTGTAGAGAATTTGAAATTCATAGGAGACCATCAGCCGACACAGGACAACTACGGTCTTTTTGATTATGTGAAATACCGCTATCATGAATGATTGCGTATCCATCCGTCTAATATAAATATAATCCCGTGAGAAATATAGTAACTATCTTGATTGTCATTCTTTATACTATGGGGCTGGGTGCCTGTAGTCATGATCTGGAGTTGATAAGTGCCGGAAAGAGTGATTATGTGATTGTGATTCCCCAGTCTCCGACAATGACAGAGCAGAGGGCGGCAAAGGAACTGAACGAATACCTGGATAAAATGGCAGGTGTCATGCTGCCGGTCGTGGAAGACAATGCGGCTCCTGCAGAGTGTGAGATTTCGATCGGAAATACCAACAGGATCATTCCGTTAGCTATTTCGTCGGATAAATTGGAGCAGGATGGTTTTTATATTAAAACGAATGGGCGTAAACTCTATATAATGGGTGGGAACAGCTACGGTACCCTTTACGGTGTTTATGAATTGTTGGAGAAATATCTGGGATGCAGAAAATATACGCCGACAGTGGAAGTCGTTCCACAACGTACTACTGTTACGCTACCAGTAGATATAGACGATTGGCAGGTTCCGGCCATTACCTCCAGGAATATGTTGTATGTCTGTGCCAACGACAATGCTTTTTTTGATTGGCTGCGTTTGACACAAACCCCTACCAGTTGGGTCGATAGGGGCAAATGGGGGCTTTGGGTACATACATTCGGTACGTTGGTTCCACCGGAAAAGTATTTTAACCGTCATCCTGAATATTTTGCGATGAATGAAAAGGGAGAGCGGGTCCCTTCACAGCTTTGCCTGAGCAATCCGGAGTTACTCGATGTTCTTTGTAAAGAACTGGATTTCTGCATGTCTGAAAAACCGGAAGCCTTGTATTGGTCAGTGAGCCAGAATGACAATTACAATTACTGTAAATGCGATGCTTGCCAAAAGGCCTATGAAGAGGAGGAAAGTCCTTCCGGTTTACTGATTCGGTTCATCAATAAAGTGGCGGGACGTTATCCGGATAAGATAATCTCGACTTTGGCATATCAGTTTACCCGCAAGGCGCCTAAACTGGCAAAACCGGCAGCTAATGTGAATATTATGTTTTGTAATATCGAATGTAACCGCAGCAAGCCTATACCGCAGGACACATTGAGTGCCGGTTTCAGGAAAGACATGGACGACTGGGCGAAGATTTCCCGGAATATCCTGCTATGGGATTATATTGTTCAATTCAGTAATTTATACACTCCTTTTCCTAATTTCAGAACGTTGCAGCCTAATATGCAATATTTCGCGGGCAACCATGTGACCTCCGTTTTCTCGCAGGGAAATCCGGAACCGGCGGGAGAGATGTGTTACCTGCGGGCGTATGTCGCTGCTAAACTGTTGTGGAACCCGGACTGTGATCTGGATGCCGTGATAGACGACTTCCTCACCGGGTATTACGGCAAAGCCGGTCAATATATCAAAGAGTATATGACCCTGTTGCACGATAATCTGGAGAAAAGCGGAGAAGAATTGAGTATTTTCGGAAATGCCCTGACACCCATCAACGGTTATTTGTCTCCGGAAAATCTGGATGCTTATAACAAGTGTTTTGACAGGGCGGAAGCTGCAGTTTCAGGGGATAAAGAATTGACTGCCCGTGTGCAGTTTGCCCGTCTGCCTGTTATTTTTACCGAGTTGGAACAAGCAAACCTGATGCCTGTCGGCAAACATGGATTCCTTGTAGAGGGAGAAGACGGAAGCTTGTCTGTAAACGGAGAGTTCCTTCATAAATTGGATCATTTTATCGTTTGCTGTAAAGAGAACCACACGCGCCGTCTGTGTGAATGGATGACGCCTGTCGATGAATATAAAGAGGAAATGACGGATATTCCCCAACAATATCTGAAATTTTTGGCGAAAGGAAACAAGGCGCTGGGTAAACCGGTAACAGTAAACCTGCCGCTTACCCAATACCGTGCGAAGGGAGCCCTTTCACTGACGGACGGCATGCTGGGGGGGCGGAATTACGATGAGAACTGGCTGGGTTTTAAACATGATGATTTTGAAATAACGGTCGATCTGGAAAAGAACGAAACCGTTTCGGAAGTAGACGCCCGTTTCATTCAATCTATTCTTGACCGCCTGTTTCTTCCGGAAGGCATGGAGGTATCTGTTTCTTCCGACAACCGGACGTATAAGCCGGTCGGACGGACGGAGAATGATATGGACCGGAAGAAGAATTATAAAACAAAAGTGTTCGGGGTAAGGTTTGCACCTTGTGAGGCCCGTTATATAAAAGTTAAGGTTAAAGTAGTGCCGGTCTGTCCTATGTGGCATCGGGATGCCAAAAGCGATGTATGGACCATGCTGGATGAAATAGCCATTCGTTAATCAATAAATTTAATAGTATGAATTTTACGAAGTATTTGTGTATGATGTTATTGCTCGCTTTCGTAGCGTGTAGTGATGAACCGGAAGGAGAAGTGGCTCCGACAGAATTGATCCGGTCGATACAGGTTTCTCCTCAATCGGATAATGTATTGAGGATGGATGTCAATATAGAATTTAAACAGGGAGTAAACTATCAGATCGAATATTGGAAGAACGACGACGAAACATCGAAAAAGACGACCGTTTTGGCAGAGTCTGACGGTTCTGCAACTTCGACATTGGTCTTGCTGGAGCCGGAAACTCAATATACATTTAAGGTACAGGCCTCTACAGGCAGTGCGTCGACTGTTTCCGACGAGTATAAATTTACGACAGCCTCGTTGCCTGCAGGTGTCCCCGTCTATTCGATGCCGATTAATAAATTGGAAGAAAGCCTTCCCGGATATATTCTGTTGATGAAGACAGACCGGCCCGGGTATATTACGATGGTCGATACTGAAGGGAATGTGGTATGGTATCAGAATATGGAGAAAGCTGTACGTGTGGCGAATTTCGATGAAAAGACAAATACGATCTGTTGCATCATCGGGGCTTATGCCGAAAAGGATTATACTGGGAATGAGATGGTCGTCATGGATCTGACGGGCAAGAAATTACTGGATAAGGTATTCGATAAGTTCTATGCCCACCATGATATTCGCCGCATGCCGGACGGAAACCTGATATTGGTCAATTATACACCTAAGACATTCGACCTTACCGAGCGTGGAGGAAGTAAGGAGGAAACTGTATGGGGAGACGGTTATACCATCTTTGATATGGAAGGTAACAAGCTGGAGGAATGGGATTGTTTCGGCGAGTTGCACCCGGCAGACGATCCTAATATTATGGAGATGGTGCCGGTCACCAGCGTATTGGAAAATCCGATCTGGTATAAAGACGACTGGTTGCATGCCAATTCCGTTAACTTTGACTCGGAAGGGAATATTTATATGTCTTTCAACTGGAGAAGCGAGTTGTGGAAGATAGAAAGATCGACAGGAAAGGTCTTGTACCGGGTGGGTAAAGACGGGAATGTGGATATGCCTGAAATGGGATATGCCAATGGCATGCACTGTGTGGAACCTTTGAAACCGGACGAGGTGCTGGTTTTTGATAATGGCATCAGCGCACATCTTTCCCGTGCATTGATCTATGCTGTCGATGAAAAATCCCGGAAAGCAGATGTTACTATGGAAGTGACCTTGCCGGAATACAGTTCCCCGTATATGAGCAATGTCCAGATATTGAACGAAAACTTACTGATGTTCGGCTCGACACAAACGAGCACTGTGGTCTTTACGGATAAAAAAGGAACGGTGTTACGTACGATTTTAGGCTTACATCAGTCTTACAGATCTGTTTATATTCCAAAGATAGAATATTAAAGTTATTATCATTGATTAATATGAACTATAATACTATTATAGAGCAATTTGTCTTTACAGCTGTACTTTAAAAAGCGGTAGTCTTTTCTTGACAGCGCATTTTCTCGTTTTAAACGGACCTAAAATTCGTTTAAAACGAGTCTCCAGTTCGTTTAAAACGAGAAAAATCTTGTTTAAAACGAAATTTGCCTCGTTTAAAACGAGTTTTACGGGTTCTTCGGGATTGTAGAGAATATATATCCCAATAAGCTTTTAAATGTGGGTAGAATTTTGTAATATTGCTTATTACTAACTTTAATAGGTAAGGTTATGGAAAAGCAGACGTTTAGAAAGAGAATAGTGACTCCAAAACATGTCGCGATAGCGGTTAGTATGCTTATCCTTTTTGGATTACTGTATTTGAATGAGATATGGCAGCCGGCTGCTTATATTCTGATCCTTGTTCTTATTGTGCCTGCATTATATCCTTATAAGATAGATAAAGGCTATCTGACACAAGGTAATTTTGTGGCGATCCCGATAAAAGATATGGAAAAGCTTTTTGTCAAGCAGTCGGGTAGTGTAGTGATCTATTATGCGAAGCCTTATAAAGACAAGGAGTATACCAACACGGTCCACCCGGTCGATACCGAAGGTTTTGTGGCCGCTTTACAACAAGTAAATGAAGAAATGACTATCTTGCGCGAAAATTCGTGAAATGGATAGAGTCTTTAAATCTAAGATCGGGTGGTGGTACCACCTGATGATCATTGTGTTGGCAGTTTTGTGCGTCGTATCCCTGCTGCATCAGAATGTGGCGGCAATTGTTACTACATTGGTTGCCAGTGCATTGACCTTGCATGTGTTTTTCAATACGTACTATGTGGTTACGGCAGACGGTATGTTGTTGCTCCGTTGTGGTTTCTTTCCTAAAAAGGAAATCGCCATTGCCGATATAGAGGCGCTACAACCGTCTATTCTCCCTGTTTTTAGCTATTCTTTATCCCTGGATCGGATTGTGATCTGGAAAGAAGGCAAAATGTGGATGCTGATATCCCCGCAGAATGAAAAAGAATTTGTAAAGCTGCTGAAGAAATTCAATCCGGATATTGAGATCAGGCGCAATGAAGGAATCCAAATATAAAACTTAATTAAATCTGATAACATGAAATACGATGTTGCTATAATTGGCGGGGGACCTGCCGGTTATACGGCTGCTGAAAAAGCGGCAGCGAGTGGACTGTCCACTGTGTTGTTTGAAAAGAACGCGTTAGGCGGTGTTTGCCTTAATGAAGGCTGTGTTCCTACGAAAACACTTCTTTATTCTGCTAAAGTGTATGATACCATAAAACATGCACAGAAATATGCTGTTAAGGCAGAGAATCCGACTTTCGACTTCCCTAAGATTATTGCCCGTAAAAATAAGGTTGTAAAGAAACTGACCGCCGGTATCCGTATGAAGATGACGGAACATGGTGTCGTAGTTGTTGTTGGGGAAGCGGAGATAAAAGGACGTGCAGCTGACGGTACAATCTCTATCGCCTGTGGTGAAGAAACGTATGAAGCAGCAAACCTGCTGTTGTGTACGGGATCGGAAACGGTTATTCCTCCTATCCCCGGTCTGGCGGAAACCGATTACTGGACCAGCCGTGAAGCCCTGCAAACAAAAGAGCTTCCTGCTTCTCTAGTTATCATCGGAGGCGGTGTGATCGGTATGGAGTTTGCCTCTTTCTTTAATAGCATGGGAACCGAAGTTCATGTAGTCGAAATGCTGGATAAGATACTAGGTCCGATGGATAAGGAGCTTTCTGAAATGCTTCAGGCTGAATATGCCAAGAGAGGCATTCAATTTTATCTGAGCCATAAAGTGACGGCTGTCCACGAAGGTGAAGTGACTGTTGAGAAAGATGGAGAAAGTTTTGTGATCAAGGGTGAAAAGGTCTTGCTGAGTGTAGGCCGCCGGCCGGTGACGAAAGGGTTCGGACTGGAGACTTTATCGCTTGAACCTTTCCGCAATGGCATAAAAGTCAATGAATATATGCAGACATCTCTTCCGAATGTCTATGCCTGTGGCGATATCACGGCATTCTCCCTGCTGGCTCATACGGCAGTCAGTGAGGCGGAAGTGGCGATTAAACATATCCTGGGCAAGGCGGGAGCCGGTATGAGCTATAAAGCAATTCCGGGTGTAGTCTATACCAATCCTGAAATAGCCGGCGTAGGTAAGACGGAAGAGGAATTGCAGGCGGACGGAATCCCTTATACCGTAAAGAAACTGCCGATGGCTTTCTCCGGTCGTTTTGTGGCGGAAAATGAGCAGGGTAACGGTGTATGTAAACTGATCCTGTCGGAAGACGAGACAGTGATAGGAGCGCACCTGCTGGGTAATCCGGCTTCCGAGCTGATCGTTATTGCAGGTATTGCCATTGAAAAAGGTATGACGGCTGAGGAACTGAAGTCGATCGTATTCCCGCATCCGACAGTCGGGGAGATTATAAAGGAAAGCCTTTTTAGTTGATAGTTGACAAGTGACAGTTGACAGTTAGGAAAATCCGCTAAAAAATCTGTCAACTGTCATCTGTCACCTGTCAACTGAAAAAAATCCCTACCTTTGCGCGAAATAAAAAGTAGATGGATCTGTTTGAAGGATATGTAGGCATTCGTTTGTGGGACGGACAGCTGGTGGATGATGTCATATTCACGCTGCTGCTATCCTTGTTGATTGCCTTTGCCATAATATTCCGGTCTAATTTTCAGCATTTTGTAAAGATGATGAAAGATGTGGTATATCTGAAAGAACGGCAGAACCTGTTTGATGAAACGGCCGGGAAGCGTGGTTCTTTCTTTCGTAATTTCATGACATTCCAGGCGTTGTTACTTTGTAGTATCGCCCTGTTTTCAATAGCCCGGACAAGGGAAATGGTCAGTTACGTGGACGGGAAAGAGGTTTTGCTGGCAATTACGGCCATTTTGGGTGTGCTGTTCCTGTTCTATCAGTTCAAACAACTGAGTTATTATCTGTTGGGATTCGTTTTTGCAGTGCCAGAGAAGTACAAGTTCTGGAAGAAAAATTATAATGCCATTATGGGAGCGTGGGGCATTTTGTTATATATTCCGGTCGTTTGGTTGATGTTCGTAGGAAGTAAAACATTGGCTCCCGTGATAATGTTTTGTATTTTCTATTTTTTGTGCCGTTTTGTAATAATTTATAAGACAATACGTATATTTCACAAGAATAATATCGGACTTTTGTATATTAGTTTGTACCTTTGCACCCAAGAAATCTTACCCCTCATATTTTTGTACGAAGGTATGATTTTTTTGTATAACTTTATTGAGACGAGTACTCTATGGCATTGAACATCAAAAAGTTGCTGGTATCACAACCGAAGCCTGCATCCGAGAAGTCACCGTATTTCGACATTGCAGAGAAATATGGGGTCGAGATCGACTTCCGTCCTTTTATCAAAGTTGAAGCTCTTTCTTCCAAAGAGTTCAGACAGCAGAGAATTTCTATTCTGGACTATTCGGCGGTAATTTTTACTGCGCGTACAGCTATTGACCACTTTTTCCATTTATGTGAAGAACTACGTGTCACTATTCCGGAAACAATGAAATATTTCTGTATGACGGAAGCTATTGCAGTTTACCTTCAGAAGTATATTGTATACAGGAAGCGTAAAATATTTTTCGGTCAGACTGGAAAGCCTGAAGATTTGGTGACTGTTATTGCAAAACATGCAAAGGAAAAATATCTGGTGCCGGTTTCTGACGTGCATAAGGATGATTTGTTGAGTTTGCTTGAAGCTAAAAAAATCAGCTATGTAAAGGCGGTTATGTATAGAACTGTTAGTAACGAATTTGCTAAAGATGAGAAATTCGATTACGATATGTTGGTATTTTTTAGTCCTTCAGGTATTTCTTCTTTGTTGAAAAATTTCCCGGATTTTAAGCAGGAGGATATCAAAATCGGGTGCTTCGGACCTACGACGGCAAAAGCTGTTAAGGATGCCGGTCTTCGATTGGATGTGGAAGCGCCTACACCTGAAGCTCCTTCAATGACAGCTGCTTTGGATTTATATCTGAAGAAAGAGTTGGGTGGAAACAAAAAGAATGGAAAATAGAAGGTATACCCTTTCAAAAGAAGAACGCCTGTCGTGGAAACGTTACATTGACCTGTTATTTGAAAAAGGACAATCATTTGTGGCGTTTCCACTACGGGTCGTTTATTTACCGCTGGAGGAAGAGATGTCTGCTCCTGTCTCTATCCTGATCAGCGTCCCCAAGAAAAAATTCAAACGTGCCGTAAAACGAAACCTGATCAAACGTCAGGTACGTGAAGCCTACCGGGTACGTAAATACGATCTGATCGATCCGTTGACAGAAAAAAACAAGCGCATGCTGATTGCTTTCCTTTATGTGGATAAAGAGATTCATCCTTTTACGGATATGGAGAAAGCGATGACGAAAGCGATCCGGATATTGCGCGAAAAAGAATAATGAAGAAATTCTTTACTGCACTGCTCCTGTTGCCGGTCTATTTCTATAAATATTGCATCTCACCTATGACACCGGCTTCGTGCAGGTATACTCCTACCTGTTCCGAATATGCTGTGCAGGCCCTCAAAAAGCATGGTCCAATAAAAGGCCTTTACTTGGCTGTAAAACGTATACTCCGATGCCATCCCTGGGGGGGAAGCGGATATGATCCCGTACCGTAGATTATGAATTATTACGATATACATGCGCATCATCCGGCTATCGATCCCGAGGATGTTACAATCATCAACAGGATTATAGGAAATGAAAAGGAAGAAAACTCTTTTTCCGGGCAATGGTGTTCGGTAGGTATCCATCCGTGGTATATATATAATAATGTACAAGGACAATTCCTCCGTTTGGAGTCAGCAGTCTTGTGTCCCTCTGTAGTAGCTGTCGGTGAGGCCGGATTGGATAAATTGTCAGAAACACCATTGGATATTCAGTCGGATGTATTTGCAAAGCAGGCTGCTTTGGCGGAAAGGAGCGGTAAACCGCTTATTATTCATTGTGTAAAAGCATGGGATGAATTGATTATGCAGAGGAAATCGATGAAACCCCGTGTCCCCTGGATTATTCATGGTTTCCGTGGAAATGGCATATTGGCTCAACAACTGCTTAAACAAGGCTTTTTCCTGTCTTTCAGAGAGTATTTCAATCAACAGGCATTACAGGCAGCATGGCCGGATCGTTTGTTTGCAGAAACAGATGATGCGGCAATCGATATTCGTTCGGTTTATCGGAAAATAGCATCCTCTTTGTGTATATCCCTTGAAGAGCTTACAGCTACATTGGAAAAGAATGTACAGAATGTATTTCTTTTATCCGTTAATTCCCGGAACAAGGTATACTAACCCTTGCTGTATCAAATAATTGTCAATTGTCAATTATCAATTCTCAATTTTAAGTCGTACCTTTGCCCGCATTCAATATAAACCTATAATTAAAACGATGAATTTTGTTGAAGAATTAAGATGGAGGGGCATGATTCATGATATGATGCCCGGAACAGAAGAGCAGTTACAGAAAGAAATGACTTCTGCGTACGTAGGCATTGACCCGACGGCCGATTCATTACATATCGGACACCTTGTTAGTGTCATGATGCTGAAGCATTTGCAGCGTGCCGGACACCGTCCTATCGCTCTGGTCGGTGGTGCCACCGGTATGATCGGAGACCCTTCAATGAAGTCGGCAGAGCGTAATCTGCTGGATGAAGTAACACTTCGTCACAATCAGGAAAGTATTAAAAAGCAGTTAGCTAAATTCCTGGATTTCGATTCGGATGCTCCTAATGCAGCCAAGTTGGTAAACAACTATGACTGGATGAAGGATTATTCATTCCTGAACTTTATCCGTGATATCGGTAAACACCTGACTGTTAATTATATGATGGCTAAGGATTCTGTAAAGAAGCGTCTTAGCTCCGAATCAAGCGTAGGTATGTCCTTCACTGAGTTCTCTTATCAATTATTGCAGGGATACGATTATCTGTTCCTGTATCAGAATGAAGGTTGCCGTTTGCAGATGGGTGGTTCCGATCAGTGGGGTAACATTACTACCGGTACGGAATTAATCCGTCGTAAAACAGGTGGTGAAGCATTTGCCCTTACTTGTCCGTTGATCACGAAAGCAGACGGTGGTAAGTTCGGTAAGACAGAATCGGGTAACGTGTGGTTGGACCGTCGTTATACCTCTCCTTATAAATTCTACCAGTTCTGGTTGAATGTAAGTGATGCGGATGCGGCAAGATATATCAAGATATTTACGGATCTGAGTAAAGAAGAGATCGCTGCCCTGGAAGAAGAACAGGCAGCTGCTGCTCATCTTCGTCCTTTGCAGAAACGTTTGGCGAAAGAGATCACGGTGATGGTTCACTCTCTGGAAGATTACGAAGCTGCTGTTGAAGCTTCCAATATCTTGTTCGGTAACTCTACTTCTGAAGCTTTGAAGAAGCTCGATGAAGATACTTTGTTGGCCGTATTTGATGGTGTTCCGCAGTTTGAGATCAGTCGTGATGAGTTGAGTGCCGGCGTAAAGGCAATCGACCTGTTCACTGAGAAAGCAGCCGTTTTTGCATCTAAAGGTGAAATGCGTAAGCTGGTACAGAGTGGTGGTATCAGTATCAACAAAGAGAAATTGGCTGATGCTGAAACTGTTATCGACTGTTCTTCTCTATTGGATGAAAAGTATCTGTTGGTTCAGAGAGGTAAAAAGAATTATTATTTGTTGATCGCAAAATAATACTGAACAAACAATCGTTCCAGCAATATTAAACGAAAGGAACACAATTATCAAATGAAAGAAGCATATATGTGCTTTATTCGTTTGATATATATCAAACGCAAAAGTGTTCGAATACAAATTAGTGTAAGATGCTGGAGATTGGAATGGCGATAGCTATATTCCTATAAGGAAGAAAAAATAGAAAAAATGCTTGCAGGGTAAGAATTTATTCTTACCTTTGCATCGCTTTAAATAAAGCGCCGGATTGTCTCATGGTGTAATGGTAGCACTACAGTTTTTGGTTCTGTCTGTCGAGGTTCGAATCCTCGTGAGACAACAGATTAAGCTCCGAATCTTTTGATTCGGAGCTTTTTTTATTTCAATCTGTCTAATTTGTATATGTGTTCTTATTATCTTTGCGTATATGTATCCAGTAGATATACAAAAAGTAAGAGAGGGGGATCACGTCGTTTTCAGATCTTTTTTTGAATGTTTCTATCCGAAATTAATGGCTTTGGCTTGCCGTTTTGTGGATGAACACGTTGCGAAAGATTTGGTGCAGGACGTATTTGCCCTTTATTGGGAACAAAAGCAGATGATTGATGCGGAGAATATACAATCGTTTCTCTATAAATGGGTACAAAATAAATGTTTGAATCATATCAAGCACCAGATGGTTGTGGAAGAATATGAAGCACGTGTGCAGCTTGCAGAAGCACGGATAGCTTTTCTTAATAACAGAGTCGACTCTAATGATGTATTGAAACAAGTAATTAATCAGGACCTTCGTGAATTGATCGAAATTTCCGTGAATAAACTCCCTCCTAAAACTGCAGAAGCATTTCGTTTATGTTATTATCATGATCTGCCTCATAAAGATATAGCAAAAGTGATGGATATATCTGTGCGTACGGTGGAGACTCATATACGTAATGCAGTTCTTTTTCTTCGGAAGGATTTGAAAGATCTATTACTACTTTCTATTTTATTTTTTAATTAATCTGATTTTTTTTGAAATAGACTACGTAGTTTTACTCTCTTCAGTTGTCTTCTTTATATAAAGCGCAAGATATATGAATGAAGATTTATTAATACGTTATTTAACTCATCGTTGTACCCCTGTTGAAATAAAGGATGTTAATAAATGGGTTGCAACTGATCAGGCGAATGCCGATTGGTTGTTTGAAATGGAGCGTATTTGGAGTTTGAAGAACGAATTGCGTTTTTCCCATAAGAGAGAGATAGAGGATGCATATAAACTGTTTTTATTTTCCCTGCAAAAGAGCTCTTCCTACAAAAAGGATTATCCCCCAAAACGATCGTTGTCATTCTCTTGGTTGAAATATGCTGTGGCTATTTTCCTTATTGGGCTGTTGAGTATGAATTTGTATCTGATGTTTGATGAAGAAGAGGTACGCATGAACGAGATAGAAGTGCCAAACGGGCAACGAGTATCCTTAGTCTTATCCGACGGAACACGAGTTTGGCTCAATTCCCGCAGTAAATTTACTTATCCGTCTGTTTTTGCTGCAAAAAGCCGTAATGTAAAACTGGAAGGAGAAGGTTTCTTTGAAGTTGCTCATAATAAAAAAAAACCTTTCATCGTACAGTCTGATTTGGTTTTTGTGCGTGTGTTGGGTACGAAATTTAATATGAAAGCATACCTGGATGAACCGTCTTCTGTTACTTTGTCCGAGGGTAAGGTTGAGGTGGTGACTAATGATAATACCCATCAAATGATATTGAAGCCGAATGAGCAGGCAACTTATACGAAAGAAGCCGGATTTGTGAAAGCTCAGGTTCTGAATGCAGAAGTAGCTCGGTCATGGACGTTGGGAGAGGCCGCTTATATAAATAAGAGACTGGATGAGATTACCAGTGATCTTGAGCGGAAGTTCAATGTGCGTATTCATATAAAGGACAAATCGTTAGCCTCGGAAATATTTACCTGTCGTTTTAAAGAGGGGGCAACTATAGAGCAGGTACTGACTCTGTTGAAGGAAACACGCGATTTAGATTATATCATTAAAGGTGATCAGATACAAATTTATAAACCTATAAAATAAGAAGCCTATGGGATAAACACAAATGTAAGAATGAAGAACCGAAGATGCGGCAAACATCCCCGGTTCGGATTAAGCAAGTAACGTATTAGAGACTACCTAAATTTATTACTAACTAATCATTTACAAATGTATGAATTTTATTAAGAAAAGCACGCCATGCGATGGGTGGAAATCCTCATGGCTCCGAAAAAGTCTATTTATTATGAGATGTATCTTATTCTTTTTATTATTAGGTACATTGCAAATCACAGCAAGTGTTACTTATTCACAGTCAGTAAAACTTTCTTTGAATATTGAAAACTCTTCCGTGCAGGAAGTTCTTTCAATTATTGAGCAGAAAAGTGCCTTTTATTTTACTTATAATTTGAAACAGATCCAGGCGGATCGGAAAGTGTCCGTTACAGCGAAGGATGAATCGGTTACTGATATTCTTGACAAACTGTTTGCCAGTGAAGGTATAAAATATGTCATTAATGGAAAACATATTGTTTTGTATAAGGCGGAAACCAATACTCAACCTATACAGAATCAAAATACGAAAACGATAACAGGAGTTGTAACCGACATGAATGGAGAGCCTGTTATTGGAGTAAATATAGTGGAGAAAGGGACAACGAATGGAACGGTAACAGATATTGATGGACGTTTTACATTACAAGTATCCCCGTCTTCTGTTCTGCAGATATCTTTTATCGGTTATGTAGAACAGAGCATAACCGTAGGATCTGAAACCTCTTTCTCTATTAAATTACAAGAAGATACACAGAAGCTGGATGAAGTAGTTGTTGTGGGATATGGTAGTCAGAAAAAAGTAAATCTGACAGGATCGGTTGCAACAGTCAACTCCGAGTCTTTGTCCAACCGTGCCATTTCGAATGTCTCTCAGGGCCTACAAGGTTTGGTTCCGGGTATGACTGTTACGAATAGTGGTGGTCAACCGGGTATGGATGCTGGTAAGATTCTTATTCGTGGTGTCGGTTCCTTTAATGTTTCTACTCCGATGGTATTGATTGATGGAATCGAAGGTGACATGAATATCGTGGATGCGCAGGATATAGAAAGTATATCCGTTTTGAAAGATGCCGCTTCAGCAGCTATATATGGCTCAAAAGCAGCTAATGGGGTTATACTTATTACTACAAAACGAGGGAAGCAGGGAGCTCCGAAGATTAATTATAACGGTCTTTTCGGATGGTCGTCTCCTTCCGAATTGATGCCTCGTACCAGTTCTGCAGAATTGGCACAGCTGACTAACGAAGCAGAGTATTGGACTGCTATTTCTGAAGGTGCCACCTCCGAACAGGCTACAAAGCGTATGCCGTATTCACAGAACGACATTGAACTGTATGCTAACGGGAGTGATCCGTACGGACATCCTAATACAGACTGGAATAAGCTGTTCTTTGTCGGTTCCGGATTTACCAACCGTCATAATGTAAGTGTCGGAGGGGGAACGGAATGGGTAAACTACCGGACTTCGCTGGGATATACTAAACAAGAGGGCATAGTGAAAAATGCGTCCAACAGGCAGTTTAATTTGCGTGTGAATTTGGATATGAAGATCACGGAAAGATTAAAATCCAGAATCAATTTGGATTATGTCAATTCGTTGATCCAGGAACCGACAAACCCGATTTCCTGGGATTCAGGAACAAGTGAACAGACTTATCGGCAGGTAAATAGAATATCGCCTATGGTCCCTTATAAAAATGAAGATGGTACCTATGGGACGATCAGCGACGGTAATCCGATTGCTTTCCAGGATCTAGGGGCAAAAGGTGAAAAACAAAACGATTATGTAACAGCTTTTGCTGAGTTCTCTTATGATATTCTGGATGGACTCGTTGCGAGGGTTAATGGCTCATATTATACACAAAATCAAGATTATAACTTATATAGAAAAGAACTTCAGTATAATGAAGCCAAGTATGATGGTCCAACACAATATACACAGTCTTACTACACGAATAATCGTACACAGATGGATGCTATGTTGACTTACGACAAGACGTTTATAGAAAAACATACGGTTAATTTGTTGGCAGGTTTCCATTCTGAATTGTATAAATACAAAGAAACAAAAGCCTACAGAAAAGATTTTCCTTCTACGGATGTAACTGATCTGAACGGTGGTTCGGTTGTCGGAATGACTAATAGCGGATATACCCGTGAACTTGCTATGAATTCGTTCTTTGCAAGAGCCAAATATAATTTTGATAATAAATATTTGTTCGAAGGGAATATCAGAGGTGACGGTTCTTCCCGTTTTGCCGAAGGATATAGATGGGGCTGGTTTCCATCTTTCTCCGGAGCATGGCGTTTGTCTAATGAGGACTTTATGGTTGGTGTACGAAACTTTGTTGATGATATGAAGATCAGAGCCTCCTGGGGAGTACTTGGGAATCAGGAAATCCCAAACGATTATTATCCGTACATCAATACCTATTCTACTTCTCCCAAATATCCTTTTGGCAATGTGATCAATACAGGAGCAGCACAGACAGCTAATAAGATCAACGACCTGTCATGGGAAACAACTTATACTTGGGGGATAGGTTTGGATATGACCCTCTTGAATTCACTGTCGGTGACCCTTGATTGGTATAACCGTAAGACAACCGGTATTTTGATGCAGGTTAATGTTCCTACTACGTTTGGTTACGGAGGGTATTATGACAATATTGGAGAGATGAGTAATAAAGGTCTTGAAGCTTCTTTGAATTATAATAAGCAGATTGATCAGGTTGCTTTTAATGCCGGGGTTAACTTTGCCTGGAATAAAAATGAAGTATTGTCGTTGGGAGATCTCGATGACCAGAAAGGTAGCCGCACCATCACCATGGTAGGTCATCCGTACCAGGCTTTTTACGGTTATCAGTCTGATGGAATCTTCCAGACAAAGGAAGAAATAGAAAAAGCTCCTAAATATACGATGATCGACAATGCCCGTTTGATCCCTGGGGATATCAAACTTGTCGATCGGAATAATGACAATATCATCGATGAAAAGGATAAGATCATCCTGAACTCCGAAAATCCTAAATTTACATTTGGAATCAATTTGGGAGCTAAATGGAAATGGTTCGATGCATCTTTATTTTTCCAGGGAGCAGCCAGTGTTGCCCGTTATTTTACGGATGAAATGTACGGTGAATTTAATGGTGATTCAGGGCATCCATCTAAGTTATGGCTGGATAGGTGGACACCTGAAAATCCAACGAACAAGATGCCGCGTGCTTCCAAATTCAGAACATATAATATGCCGGAAGTAACCACTTCCGATTTCTGGTTGGTGAATACGAATTATTTGCGCCTGAAAGATGTGCAGGTTGGTTTCACATTTCCTAAAACATGGTGTAACAACATGAAGATCACCTCGGTCCGTGTTTATTACAGTGGACAAAATATGTTGACTATCAAGAAATGTCCAAAAGGTATCGATCCGGAAGCTCCGAGCGGCTGGGGTGCGTATTACCCACATATAACAACTAATTCTGTTGGAATTTCTATTACATTATAAAGATTAATCGTATGAAAAAGATATTATATATATTCATTATAGGTCTTCTGGCAACATCCTGTTCTCTGGATCGTGCGCCCAAAGATTCTTTGTCAACTGCAACTTTCCCAAAAACAGAGAAAGATATTGAAATGTTAGTGATCGGTTGTTACGATGGTTATGTGGATCAGACGTTTACAGTTTATAATGATGTATTTAGCGATAACGGTTATTGTGCAATCAATACAAACTGGTCTGCCTATGCCAATGGGAAAGCGACTCATTCGAATCCGGGAATCGGATGGTTTGATTATTCATTGATTACCCGTTGTAATAATTTCCTGGCATTGACTGAAAATACGGAGATACCATTTAAAGATCCGAACAGACTGAAACAACTCAGGAATGAAGTTCGTTTTATACGTGCCTGGAGATATTATATGATGGCGACAGCGTATGGTGATATTCCACTGGTAACAGAGGTTGTTTCTACCCTTGACGAGTCTAAGATTCCGGCTTCACCGGAAACAGAAGTCGTTAAATTTATTCAGGATGAGCTGAATGAACTTTCGGCTGAAGGAGGACTGGATGTTACTCCAAAAGAATCCGGTCGTGTGACCAGAGGAGCTGCATTAGCACTTAAAATGCGTATTTGCCTTTATTATAAGCAATATGAAGAAGCAATTACCGCTGCTAATGAAATAGAAAAACTGGGTGTTTACAGTTTGTATTTAGCAGGAACGAATCCTTATGCAGATGTTTTTAAAGAAGCAAATGAAGATAACTGTGAGATTATTCTGGCAGGTAAGAAGGTAGAGAACGATTACAGGAATCAAACAATTATCGAGTTCTGTAATGCGAATGATGGCGGATGGTCAGCTTTTGTCCCTGTGCAAAGTCTGGTAGATGCTTATGAGACTTCTTCCGGCCTGACAATTGAGGAAGCCGAAAAAACTGGTGAATATAATCCGGTTCATCCGTATAAAAACAGAGATCCTCGTTTTTATGCGACGATCCTGTATTCCGGAGCTGACTGGGTAAATAGTAATGGGGTATACAGGATATACAATACGCTTGACCGGACTATTGATGGAAAACCCAATAAAGACAATGCGAACGATTCGCGTAATGCTTCCCAATCGGGATATACCTGCTGTAAATATATGTCACCTCTCACGCAGTACTCCGATATAACGAACACCGGTCTTGATTTCATCGTCTTTCGTTATGCGGAAGTACTTTTGTCGAAGGCAGAGGCACTGATTGAGCTTAACAGGGATTTGGATGAAGCAACCAATCTGATTGATCAGATACGTTTGCGTGCGGGTATGCCGTTGGTTGACAGAATAAAGTATTCGACTCAAGCGTCTTTACGTGAATTATTACGTCGTGAAAGACGGGTTGAGTTCGCTTTTGAAGGTTTGCGTCGTAGTGATATTGTCCGTTGGGGAATAGCGAAAGAAGTGCTTAACGGACCGGTCTATGCAACCAACTATGGTACCGTGATTATGGATACGAATATTCCTCAGGAAGAAAGAGCTGTTATTCAGACAGGAGAATCGAATAAAGTTGTACTGGAAATACGTTCTTTTAAGAATACTTATCTTCCTATTCCACAGTCAGAACTGGACAGGAATCCGAATCTGATTCAAACAAATTTTGAATAAACAATGATCGTATGAAATATCAGTTATTGAGAAACTTCCTGATTTCATCATTACTGCTTACTTTTCCCTTACTTCGGGCTGAAACAGCATTGAAGAACGGGGAAACGACCTCCTTCCGTGTCAGGAAGGAGGTGAAGCATCAGGTGATTGACAATTTTGGTGCGTCGGATGCATGGAGGATTGCATTTATCGGTAAATATTGGCCGGTAGAAAAGCGTGAAAAGATTGCTGACCTGTTGTTCAGTACAAAAATGGATGCGAACGGGAATCCGGTTGGTATTGGATTGAGTAATTGGAGGGTTAATATTGGTGCCGGTAGCTTTGAGAACCGTGAAAATAATGAGGTAACGAGTGTATGGAATCGTACGGAATGTTTTTTATCACCGGACGGTTCGTACGATTTTACCAAACAAGCAGGGCAACAGTGGTTTATGAAAGCTGCAAAGAAAAGGGGAGTCGATGACTTTTTGTTTTTTACTAATTCTGCCCCCTATTTTATGACAAGGAGTGGTTCGACCCTTGCACCCGACAAAGAGAAGATCAACTTGCAGGAGGATAAGTTTGCAGACTTTGCTGATTTTCTGGCGTTGACAGCTAAGCACTTTACGGACGAAGGTTATAATGTCAGGTATATAAGTCCTATTAATGAGCCTCAGATAGACTGGGGCGCCAATAAATGGCAGGAAGGTAGCTTTGCTACCAATGAAGATGCTTACAAACTTCTTGGTGAGTTGGATAAAGCAGTGACCCGTCATAAGGTTTCAACGAAAATTGTGTTTGGCGAGGCGGCAGATATGAAATATCTGTTCGATTGCGATACCAGCCTGACGATGCCGGATAACATTATCGAAGAGTTTTTTACCCGTAAAGGACGATATAATATTATGGGAATGCAAAATGTTTATAACTGTGTATCAGCCCATGATTACTGGAGTGCTTATCCAGCGGAAACTTTGGTAGGATTAAGACAACGGATCAGTAAATCTTTAGAGAAAACTGGCAATAAAACTAAATTCTGGGCATCCGAATATTGTATTTTGGAAAAGAATGAAGAGATATCCGGTGAACCTTCTCCTGCAAAAAGTATGAATCTGGGTTTGTATGTTGCCCGGATTATCCATACCGATCTAGCTGTCGCAAATGCCTCTGCCTGGCAGTGGTGGACGGCAGTTTCAATGGGTGAAGATGTCCCAATTCAGCTAAAGCCGAAAACAGGTTCAACAGGTGAAAGTCTGAAATATGACGGAGTGATCAGTCCTACTAAAATGCTTTGGACTACAGGGAATTTTAGCCGATTTATCCGTCCTGGTATGTGGAGGATATCTCTCGATAGGGAGCCGGATATTTCCGAGTTGGAAGCGGCTACCTCTTTAATGGGATCTGCTTATACGGATGGCGAGAAAGTTATATTGGTTTTTATCAATTATGAGGATAAGCAGAAAGAGATAAAAATCAAATGTAGTGATTCCGATAAAGGAAAAATGTATGTTACGTCGGAAGATAAGAACCTGGAGTATATAGGAGAATATAAATTATCAAATTTGAAAATAGCTCCTAGGTCAGTGGTGACGGTGGTCATTTGATTCTGATCAATAATCAGTCTTGTGTGAATAATCTCATGGGACTGATTATTTTTATTTTGGATGGAAAAATTACTACCTTTGTTGCTTTAATTCAGGGGAGTAGCAGCATAATCATGGATAGTAAACTTTTATATCGTCTTAAAGAGGGAGACAGGGATGCTTTTAATACCGTTTACTGGCGGTATAGTCCGAAAGTATACAATACCGTTTTGTATTTGCTGAACGATTCCGATATAGCGGAAGACGTTGTGCAGGAGCTCTTCCTTACGATTTGGGAAAAGCGGGCTAACATTCAACCGGAACTTAACTTCGAAGCTTATATCTCAACCATAGCCCGTAACTTAGCTTATAGATACATAGAAGAAGCCTTTCATAAAAATCAACCGGTAGAGGAACTCAATGACATCAAACTTACCTCCAGTTCAGAAGAAGATGAGATTGAAGCCGACTCCCTGCGTGACTATATTTTCAATGTAATCTCCTCATTCCCGGAAATGCGGCGGAAAGTATTTATTATGAGTCGGTTTGAAAATCTTTCGCATGCAGAAATAGCAAACAGACTATCCCTGTCTGAACGTACGGTGGAAGCCCATATCTACCAGGCATTGAAAGAGCTTCGTAAAGTGCTGGGAAATAAAGCTGTCGCTTTCTTTCTTATCTATCTTTCTCTGTAAGATACGTTTCTGTTTCTCTCCATATTCCCTGGTGCTTGAAAATTTATTTTGTGAACTAAAGTTAAAAAACAGCATATTTTATATTTAGACTAAGTAGTAGCTGTATTTATTGGACTACTATATATAAACGAATCAATGATGAGAATAGAATTACTTCACCGTCTGATAGCAGGTACGACTACCGAAGAAGAAAACCGGCAGTTGATGGAATGGTTCCGGCAGTGTACATCCAAAGAAGAATTTTTTGCACTGTTTGAAACTGCCTGGAAAGACAGTTCGGATGAGATGCCCAAAGATGTTCAAGAGCGTATGTATCGCCGGTTAAGTCTTCGTCTGGATGAAAAGGAGAAAGAAGTGAAAATCGTTCCGTTGCGTTCTCGTTTTTCATGGAAAATAGGACAACGGATTGCTGTGGCTTGTATAATCATTGTATTGAGTCTGTTCAATTATAATATGAACCATAAGCAAAAACAATTGTCGACACAGAATTTCATGGTCTCTGCGGAAAAAGGACAACGAGCCTTTGTTACTTTGCCTGACAGTACGAAGGTCTGGTTGAACTCCGATACAAAGATCAGTTATCCGGCAGACTATGGTATGAAAGAACGGAATGTAACATTGGTAGGAGAGGCTTATTTTGAAGTGGCAAAGAATCCGGCAAAACGCTTTGTCGTGGAAGCGAAAGGCATGCAAGTGGAAGCTTTGGGTACTGCATTCAATATTAATGCCTACAGGGATGATAATAAAATGATTGCATCACTGTTTTCTGGCTCTGTGAGAGTCAGCTATGAAGATCATGTGGCGATTCTTAAACCGCATGAGTCTGTTAAGGTCGATCTGTTGACACGGGGATTTTTACAATATAAAGATGAAAACATGCAGGATATAGCTCTTTGGAGGGAGAATGAGATCACATTCGACGGTGAGTCTTTAGAAGAGATTACCCGTATAATGAATCGCCTGTATAATACGACCATATATATAGAGGACGAATCGTTGAAGAAAGAATGCTATGTAGGAACTATCCGGAATAACAGCCTTGAAAACTTTATCGATATTATTAACCTGACAACTCCGGTTGTGTATGAATATAAAGGAGACACTGTTTTCCTGAAAAGAAGAACTCAAACAAATATGCCTATGAGGAAGGAATGAAAGAATAAAAAAAGCGAGGTAACCCTTGATAGAGCTACCTCACAAGTACAATTTTAGCAGATATCCCATAAGTTGATACAGTCGATGTAGGAGACCGACTGTTGTTAACGGGACTCCTCTGCTTACAAAGTTACAAACATTTATTTTATCTACATCTTATTTCTAATTAAAAGAAAATTGAGTAACATGAAGCATTTATTTAAACAGACGGTTATTCTGACATTATTGTTAACCTTTCCACTGTTGGAAATCCACGCTCAGATAACCATACATATGAAAGACAAACCCGCTTCAGAAGTGGTGAAGCAAATTGAAAAAGTAAGTAAATATCGCTTTTTCTATAAAAAAGGTCTTCCCGGTATGAATACAGCTATCTCTGTTGATGCAAACGATCAGAGTATTGAAACGGTGATGGGACAGATCGCTAAACAGATTTCTGTGTCTTATACTATAAAAGGAGAAACACAGGTTGTATTGACTGAGCCGGAGTATCAAAAGAAGGCTACCAATCAAAAAAAGTCGTTGAAGGGAACTGTAACGGATACAAACGGTGAACCGGTTATTGGGGCAAATATTATTCAGAAAGGTACAACCAACGGAGTCATTTCCGATGTCGATGGTAATTTCAGCATGGATGTACCGGAAGGTTCGACTCTTGAAATTTCTTATATAGGTTATCGTCCTAAAGAAATAAAAGTAGGGAGTAAGGAAATTGTAGCTGTTACTTTAGAAGAAGATACCCAGACATTGGAAGAAATTGTTGTTGTCGGATACGGAACACAGAAAAAGATAAATATGACCGGAGCTGTTGCCCAGATTGACAATAAGGATCTGGAGAGCCGGCCTATTCAAAACCTGTCTTCCGGTATCCAGGGATTGATGCCGGGTGTAACAGTTACTTCACAGGGAGGACGTCCGGGACAGGATGGCGGATCGATCCGTATCCGTGGTGTCGGGACTTTGAACACAGCAGACCCTTATATCCTGGTGGATGGTATTGAAACAGGAACAATGAACTCGGTCGATCCGAATGATGTTGAAAGTATCTCGGTCCTGAAAGACGCTGCTTCTGCCGCAATTTATGGTTCGAAAGCTTCCAATGGTGTTATTTTGATTACTACCAAGCGTGGTAAGACCGGTAAGCCTCGTATTTCCTATAATGGATACGTCGGTATTCAGAATCCTACGAATCTGACTGAACGTCTGAACTCTTATGATTATGCACGCCTTTATAGCCAGGTAATGGTTGCTGAAGGTTTAACGCCTCGTTTCTCAGAAGAAGAGATACAGAAATTTAAAGATGGAACAGATCCGAATTATCCGAATACGGATTGGTACGGAGAGGCTTATAGAACCGGTATCCAGCATTCTCATAACGTCAGCATGAGCGGAGGTACGGAAAATGTGAAATATATGGGGTCTGTCGGTTATCTGAATCAGAGTGGTATTTTACCGAATGCAGAAAGACAGCAGTTTAATGGCCGTACGAATTTGGATGTGCAGCTGAATCCGAGATTGGCAGTTCGTATGAATCTGGCCTATATTAAGAATGATTATTCAGATCCTACATCTTGTTATGCAGGAGGTGGATCCGGTCAGATCTTCCGTTCATTACAAGGAATGGCTCCTTGGATTGTCGGACGTTATCCGGACGGAACTTATGGTACTGTTTCTGATGGTAACCCTTTAGCATGGCTGGATTTGGATCAGACTGTTGACCGTAAAAATCAAAATTTTTCGGGAGTCCTGGCTGTAGATTATAAGGTAATGGATGGTTTGACGGCTACAGTAACAGGTTCTTATGTGAACGATCAACAACATTATCGTGATTTTCAGAAATATATCCGGTACAATGAGAATAAAGAGTCGGAGCCTAACCATTTGGATGAACGTTATTATGGTTGGCATCGGGCAACGTTTGATGCCTTATTGAATTATGATAAACAATTTGGGCTGCACAATTTAAAGGCGATGGCAGGATGGCATACGGAAAAGTATGATTATTCCTATACTAAAGCTTATCGTAAAAATTTTCCTACAAACGATTTGACGGACATTGGTGCAGGGGATGCAGCTTCCCAAACCAATGAAGGATACACCAGAGAGTTGGCAATGGTTTCCTGGTTTGGTCGTATTAATTATGATTACGCCGGAAAATATTTATTGGAAGCGAATATCCGTTCTGATGCTTCGTCCCGTTTTGCTGATGGAAATCGCTGGGGATATTTTCCATCGTTTTCAGGAGCATGGCGTTTGAGTGAAGAAAGCTTTATGGAAAGTACAAAAGACTGGTTGAATAATCTGAAAATTCGTGCTTCCTGGGGATTGTTGGGAAATCAGGATGCTTTGGACGAATATTATCCGTGGATGAGTACTTATAATCTGGATGCCAAATATCTGTTTGGAGGAGAGGTGAACACTGGGTATTATCAGAAATCTTATAAACTTTCTACTATTGGATGGGAGAAAGCTCGTACCTGGGGTATTGGTCTGGATGCAACGATTAATAATAAGATCAATATATCTTTCGATTATTATGACCGTAAAACAACAGGGATCATTATGGACGTACCGGTTCCTGCGGAATTTGGTCTGGATGCTTATAAAGATAATGTCGGTGCAATGGCCAATCGTGGAGTCGAGCTGATGGTAAGTTATAATAACTCCTGGGGCGACTGGAAGTTTGGTGCAACGGCAAATATGGCTTATAATAAGAACGAACTGCTGGATTTAGGTGGAGTCGATTATATGACTGATCCGAAAAATGAGTATAAACGTCGTGAAATAGGTAAACGGTTTAATTCCTACTATGTATATAAAGCTGATGGTTTTTTTAGTTCTGATGCTGACGCACAGGCTTATATGGATAAATATGCAGGGAAGGATGGGTATCCGTTTGGTTCGCAAAAGTTTAAGGCTGGAGATTTGATTTATAAAGATGCTAATGGCGATGGTAAAATTACGGCTGATGACCGTGTTTTGGCTGGATCGACTGATCCGACTGTTACATTTGCACTGAATCTGAATGCCGGTTATAAAGGCTTTGACTTGTCGATGCTATTTTCGGGTGCTGCAGGTGTACATCGTATGGTTGATGGAGGTTCTGTCGGTACTTTTTCCGGTGATATTTCTCATCCTGCATCTATATGGCTCGATGCCTGGACTCCGGATAATCAGGATGCAACGATGCCTCGTATATATTATATGCAAAATTCTCCAAGTGCGTCTTATAATGTCATGTCGACGTTCTGGATACAAAATACCAGTTATCTACGCATGAAGAACCTTCAGTTGGGATATACGATTCCTGCTAAAATATTGAAACCGATCGGTATCGAGAACTTGCGCGTTTATTATTCTGCAGAGAACTTATTTACGCTTGACAATATGTTTTTTGATATTGATCCGGAAAACTCAGGAACAAATGAATATCCTTTGCTTCAGACCCATTCTTTTGGGGTAAATCTGACATTCTAATCTATTTATTATCTACAATTTAAAAGAAAGTTTTATGAAACGACTATTAATATATATGCTGACAGGTGCATCGTTAATGGGCACATCCTGTTCCGATTTTTTAGATACGATTCCCCGGGATGCTTTATCTCCAAGTACGACCTGGCAGACTGAAGAAGATGCTCAAAAGTTTTTGGTTGGTTGTTATGACGGATGGGTGGATGACAGTGCGATTCTCTATTGGGATTGTGGCTCTGATTTCGGCTATAATAATTTTATACATGAAGGTTGGAGACTTATAGGTAACGGTGGTATGTCTCCGGGAAATCAGGTGGCCAATTTGTATAGTTTTAGTATGATTCGTCGTTGTAATGATTTTCTGACTAATATAGAAAATGTTGAATTTGAAGATGAAGCAGAAAAAAATGATATGATCGGTCAGGTAAAGACTATCCGTGCTTTCCAGTATTTTGATAAGAACTGGTGGTATGGTGGTATCCCTATTATCGATTCTTATTCTACTGCAGATGAAGCAAAGGTGAAACGTAATACGGAGGAAGAAGTAAAACAATATGTTTATGATGAATTGGATGCTGCCATTCCTCTATTAAAAGAAACGCCTTCAGCCAGGGGGTATATTGCTAAAGGGACAGCTTTGGCTTTGAAGATGCGTTCCGCTTTATATTATGGTGATTATGCACGTGCAAAAGAGGCTGCAAAAGCTATTATTGATATGGGAATGTACGATCTGGAGTCTGATTATTCCAGACTGTTCCTGGTAGAAGGTCAGGATTCCAAAGAGATTATCATGGCCACTCAGCATGATACGAATTTGACTTCTACCTGGGTAATAGCTACTATGTATAATAATGCAGATGGTGGTTGGTCGTCAATGGTTCCTACCCAGAATCTTGTTGATTTTTATGAAATGGATAATGGTTTAACAAAGGAGGAAGCCGGTAGCGGTTATGATCCGGTTCATCCGTTTGCCAATCGCGACCCGCGTATGGCTATGACAGTGCTTTTTCCCGGACAGGACTGGGGGGGCGGAATATTGAATACGCTGGATAAGACCGTTAACGGGGTTGCCAATCCGAATGATCCGAACGGGGCGGATAACTCTTCCAAAACCGTTTTGACCTGGGCTAAGTATTTAGGTAAAAGTGTGAATTATTATGCTGATATGTGGTCTGCGAATGCTAATATTATCGTTTTCCGCTATGCAGAAGTCTTATTAAGTTATGCAGAAGCAGAAAATGAACTGAATGGTCCTTCTGCTGAAATTTATAACATACTGAACCGTATTCGCAATCGTGTCGGGATGCCTGATGTCGATCAGACGAAGTATAATACACAGGCAGAACTGCGTAAATTGATCCGCCGTGAACGTTCTGTCGAACTGGCTGGTGAAGGTCTTCGCCGGGCGGATATTCTTCGCTGGAAAGACGATAGTGGTAAACTGGTGGCAGAAACAGTTTTGAATGGCCCGTTGAATCGTATAACAGGAACTATCGACTATAAGGAAAGTAATCCTTATAAACGTGCGGTAGTAACAGGAACGGAATTGATCGAGCCTCGTCAGTATGCATCTCATAATCGTTATTTACCGATTAAACAGGATGCAATGGATAAGAATCCGAATCTGGACCAGACTCCGGGTTATTAATTTTGTATTTGGTTGAAAGCGAGGAATATCTCCGATGTCTTCTGTGTTTCGGAGATATTCCTCTTTTTTAATAAAGACCAGTGTTGTACTTGCTAAAAATAATTAGAATGAAATTACACAACCTTTTCAATATAGCATTATTGTGTTTAGCCTCTTTCCTGGTTGAGGCACAACAAGTATGGACTCCTGATAACGGAGACGGAACATTTACGAATCCTCTTATGTGGGGAGACTGGCCTGACCCCGATATTATTCGCGTCGACGATGATTTCTATTTTATATCGACCAGTATGCATTATGTACCGGGAAGCCCGATCGCAACCTCTAAAGATTTGGTTAATTGGAAAATGGTGGGATATGCCGTTGACCGATATGATGAAGATGAACGTTATGATATGCAGAACGGACAGTTATATCTGAATGGATCCTGGGCAAATACGATCCGCTATAATAACGGTAAATTTTATGTAGGTTTCTGTACCCCTTATGGGTTGGGCACGGAAACCGGACATTTTTCCATTTGTGAGGCAGATAAACCGGAGGGTCCCTGGAAACGTACTATATTCCCGGAATATCTTTACGATCCGGGGCTGTTTTTCGATGATAACGGCAAGGTATATGTGGTTCACGGGCAGGGAAAGTTACTCATTACGGAATTGAATTCCGACGTGAGGTCTGTTAAAGGAAAACCTGTTGAAATCTGGAATAAACGATTTGAGAACAGCCAGACATTCGGTAAACGTTTTGGAATGGAAGGTGCCCATATGTATAAGATTAACGGAAAATATTATATCACTTGTCCGGCTGGTGGCACGGAAGGCTGGCAGGTTTGTCTTCGTTCCGATAGTATTTATGGTCCGTACGAACATAAAATAATCGTGGACGACAACAGTTCTTATCCTCCTAACGGTTTACATCAGGGAGGGATGGTTCAGTTGAAGAATGGTGATTGGTGGTTTATTATCATGCAGGACCGGGGTCCTATCGGTCGTGTTCCCTGTTTAATGCCTGTTAAATGGGTCGATGGCTGGCCGATGCTGGGTACTGAAGGAAAAGATGTTATTACTTATCCAAAACCGAATGTCGGTAAGACATATCCGGTTATGGTACCGGCGACATCGGATGAGTTTAAAGGGAAGAAGCTGGGACTACAATGGCAGTGGAACCATAATCCGGATGATACGAAATGGACATTGACTGAACGTCCGGGATATATGCGTCTGAAGGCATCGCAGGCAAAAAGTCTGAAAGAGGCTCGTAATACTTTAACTCAACGTGTACAGGGACCGTCATCAGAAGGTTCTGTATTGGTGGATATTACCGGTCTGAAAGATGGAAATGTGGCAGGATTCGGAGTATTCCAGTTTCCGTATGCTTATGTAGCTGTACAACAGGAGGGAGCTGACCGGAAGATTGTTATGTGTAATGACGGGGAGATCGTAGAGACGGTAGATGCTTTAAAAGGTAATAAGATCTGGATTCGTGCCCGGGTTATGGACAAAGACTTTACAGCTCGTTTCTATTACAGTCTCGATGGAAAGACTTATTCTCCGATAGGAAATGAACTGAAAATGGGGTTAGGTCTGGATTGGACTGCAAACCGTTTTGCCTTGTTTAATTATTCAACGAAAGCAAATGGAGTTGGCGGTTATGCTGATTTCGACTGGTTCCATTTTACAGGAAAATAATAAAAGATATTTATCGATGAAATACATTATTTGCTTTTTAATATTCTGTTTGTCCGGTTGTGGCTTACAGACAAATAATTATAATTCTGATTTGCAATCTTCCGGGCGATGGGTAGTCTGGTCGGAGAAGCCGTCTGCAATATGGGAAGATGCTTTTGTGACTGGAAATGGTAGCCATGGAACAATGGTTTTAGGGCAGCCTGGCGATGAACGGATCATCTGTGTACATGAAGAACTGTTTATCCGTGGATGGGATCATAATAAAGAGACGGTACCTGTCACTGCTGACCTTCTTCCGGAAGCTCGCAGATTTATAGATGAAGAAAAGAGTGATCGAGCTGCAGAATTGATAGCGGGTGAGGCAGACCGTCAGCTGATAGAAATGGGAGCCAGACAACGATGGCCTTTGATCCCTCATCCGGCTTTTGATTTGCGAATACAATATGTGGATACGTTGGCTTTGGCAAATGAAAAGTATCGGCGCCAGTTGGACTTGGAAACAGGAGTGGCCACTGTTTATAGAAATGGGGAAGAAGATGTGTGTGAATCGATTTTCTCATCCAGAACGCACAATGTAAACGTTATTCGATTGAAAGCTGGTAAACAGGGAAAAATCAATACACTATTGAGCTTGGAAGAAACTCCAGGACGACATGGTATACATTTTGAACATAATTTGGATAGTGCTTTTCTTTCTGTTAAATCAGGTGCTGTCCCTGGTTGGCTGACCTATCATGCGGCCTATGCGAACGATCCCGGAGGATATGATGGATTGGCACGGGTTACCTTGAAAGGTGGTAAAATGGAACAGGAAGGCTCATCTCTGAAAATCGAAGATGCGGATGAAATCCTCATTTTAGTTCGTATTACTCCGTTAGCGGATGGAAAAATATCGAAAGAAACAAATGTGCGACAAGAGTTATCCGAATTATCGGATAGTTACGAAGAGTTATTGTCTTCACATAGTAAAGAACATGGAGAAATGTTCCGCCGTATGCAATTGGATCTTGGAAGCGCTTCAGAATGGAAAGAGATACCTACAGAGCAAATGCTTGCAACAATTGAAGAGAAAGGTGTAACTCCGTTGTTTTTAGAACAGATACATGCAATGGGCCGTTATTTATTGATCTCTTCGTGTGGTAAATATCCACCTCCTTTGCAAGGAATTTGGGGAGGAGGATGGAAACCGGATTGGATCGGCGGGTTTGTCTGGGACTCCAATATCAACCTGGCAATCTCAGCTGCTTCGATGAGCAACCTGCCGGAATGTGCGGAATCTTATTGCAGCTATGTTGAACGGCTGTTACCCGGATGGCGTTTGAACGCCAAGAACTATCTGGGATGCCGGGGCTTTATCGTTGCTCATTATAACGACCCGGAAAATGGCTATCTGACTCATTTTGGTGCTTCTTTCCCTTGGATGTGTTGGCCGGGAGGGGCTGGTTGGAATTTGCGTCCGTTTTATGAATATGCCATGTTGATGGGAGATAATGAAGCATTGGAAAAAAGAGTGCTGCCCTTATATCGTGAGATGGCGGATTTCTATGAAGACTTTTTGGTATTGGGGAGTGATAGTTTGTTTCATATTACTCCGAGTGTCTCACCAGAAAATACACCGGTAGGGAGTAATACCTGGTTGAGTAAAGACGCTACGATGGATGTAGCTATAGCCCGTGAGGTATTTAGTATCTTGCTGGATATGGGAAAACAATTTGATTTACCGCAGGAAGAAAGATTAAAATGGAAATTTTATTTGGATAGACTGCCTGAATATCGGATTAATGAAGATGGTGCTTTAGCTGAATGGGTAGATGCCACCTATCCGGATATATATGATCACAGATGTCAGTCTCATTTGTATCCTGTTTTCCCTAGTTCTCAATTAGGGAAGAGTAAGGGGAGTGAGCGATTGATACAAGCAGCAAAAGTAGCTTTGGATAAACGTTTTGAATTTGATACGAGCTCGGCTCATGGTTTGCTTCATGTAGCTCTTCAGGCTGCTCGTTTGGGAGATATGGACAAAGTCGTAAAGAATTTGGATCGTTTCAGCCGTCGTCATTATGTATATAATGGGCTGGTAACATCCCATGATCCCAACCATCAGATTTATAATTTGGATGCAATATTGAGTCTGCCTCGTTTATTTATGGAGATGCTGGTATATACCGAACCGGGGAAAATGGAACTGTTGCCAGCGTGGCCGAGAGAATATGCCGACGGGCAACTAAAAGGTGTCAGGGTCTTTGGTGGGCATACGCTTGACATATCTTGGAAAGAAGGGGAACTGGTTGATGCAGTTTTGTATGCAGCACAGGATGGTTTGTATGAAATATCTTACCGGGGTAAGATGAAACAGATAAAACTTCAAACAGGTAAGAGTTATCATTTTTCAGATGTTTTTTAAATGTTTATGAAGTTATTTGATATGAAATACATCCTTTGTTTTCTGATAATCGGTTTATCTGGTTGTAGTTTACAAAGTAAGATATCCGGCCCGGAAGTGCAATCTTCCGGGCGGTGGGTGGTCTGGTCGGAGAAGCCGTCTGCAATATGGGAAGATGCATTTGTGACTGGAAATGGCAGTCATGGAACAATGGTTTTAGGGCAGCCTGGCGATGAACGGATCATCTGTGTACATGAAGAACTGTTTATCCGTGGATGGGATCATAATAAAGAGACGGTACCTGTCACCGCTGATCTGTTGCCGGAAGTACGCCGTCTGATCGATGAAGATAAAAATAATCAGGCATCTAGTCTGATTGCTGATGAGGCTGATCGTCAGCTGGTCGGGATGGGAGCCAAACAACGATGGCCTTTGATCCCTCATCCGGCTTTCGATTTGCGGATACAATATCCGGATCGGCCTGCTTCTGTTAATGGGAAATATCGCCGCCAGCTCGATCTGGAAACAGGAGTTGCTTCTGTTTTTTATGATGAAGAGAACGGGATGACGGAATCGGTTTTCTCTTCCAGGAAACATGATATCAATGTCATTCGGCTGAAGGCTGGTAAACAGGGAAAAATCAATACAATCCTGAGTTTTGAAGAAACTCCCGGGCGACAGGGTATGCACTTTGAACATAACCTGGACAGTGCTTTTCTTTCGGTTGAGCCAGGGGCTATCCCTGGTTGGCTGACTTATCATGCAGCCTATGCGAATGATCCCGGGGGATACGATGGCTTGGCGCGGGTTACTCAGAAAGGCGGAAATATGCAACAGGAAGGTTCATGTCTGAAGATTGAAGGTGCAGACGAAATACTTGTTTTGGTGCGTATTACTCCGTTGGCGGATGGCAAAACATCAGAAGAAATGAATGTACGACAGGAGTTGTCAGGCTTATCGGACAGTTATGAAGAGTTACTGTCTTTACACAGCAAGGAACATAAAGAGATGTTCTGCCGGATGCAGTTGGATCTGGGATGTGCTTCAGAGTGGAAAGAAATCCCTACGGAACAAATGTTAGAAACAGTAAACAAACAGGGAGTGACTCCTTTGTTTATGGAACAAATGCATGCAATGGGTCGTTATTTGTTGATCTCTTCGTGTGGAAAATATCCGCCTCCCTTGCAAGGTATCTGGGGAGGAGGATGGAAACCGAACTGGATCGGCGGGTTTGTCTGGGACTCCAATATCAACCTGGCAATCTCAGCTGCTTCGATGAGCAACCTGCCGGAATGTGCGGAATCTTATTGCAGCTATGTTGAACGGCTGTTACCCGGATGGCGTTTGAACGCCAGGAACTATTTGGGATGCCGGGGCTTCATCGTAGCTCATTATAATGATCCGGAGAACGGCTATCTGACTCATTTCGGACCTTCTTTCCCCTGGATGTGCTGGCCGGGAGGAGCGGGCTGGAATCTACGTCCGTTCTACGAATATGCCATGCTGACAGGGAATAATGAAGCATTGGAAAAAAGAGTGCTGCCTTTGTATCGTGAGATAGCGGATTTCTATGAAGATTTTTTGGTACTGGGCAGTGATAGCCTGTTTCACTTCACTCCGAGCGTATCACCGGAAAATGCACCGAACGGGAATGATACCTGGTTGAGTAAAGATGCTACGATGGATGTGGCGATAGCCCGTGAAGTTTTCGAAATCTTGTTGGATATGGGAAAACAGTTCGGTTTGCCGCAGGAAGAGATGGATAAATGGAATTTTTATCTGGAGAGACTACCTGAATATCGGATCAATGAAGACGGTGCTTTGGCAGAATGGATAGATCCCGGTTATCCTGATGTATACAACCATCGGCATTTATCTCATTTATACCCTGTATTCCCAGGGTCCCAGCTTAGCAAAAATAAAGGGGACAAGCTATTGAGACAAGCAGCTAAGGTCGCTTTGGATAAACGTTTTGAGTTCGATACCAGTTCGGCACACGGTTTGCTTCATTTGGCCCTTCAGGCCGTACGTATCGGAGATATGGACAAAGTCGTGAAAAATCTGGATCGTTTCAGCCGCCGTTATTATGTATACGACGGGCTGGTAACTTCTCATGACCCGAATCATCAGATCTATAATTTGGATGCTATATTAAGCTTGCCTCGTTTGTTTATGGAGATGCTGGTATATACAGAACCGGGGAAAATAGAATTGTTACCGGCATGGCCGAAAGAGTATGCCGACGGACAACTGAAAGGTGTCCGGGTCTTCGGCGGGCATACGCTCGACATATCCTGGAAAGACGGGGAACTGGTCGATGCTGTTTTGCATGCGGCACAAGACGGACCATACGAGGTTCTTTACCGGGATAAAATCAAACAGCTGGAACTCCATAAAGGAGAAACATATCAAATAACTATGCCATGAAAAGAGTATTTTATATCATTTATATATTTTGTTTGTGTATTAGCTGGTCTTCTTTGTCAGCCAGAGAATATCATGTATCCGTACAAGGAAATGACAATAATAGCGGAACTCTGAAAGCTCCCTTTAAAACGATTAATAAAGCAGCTCGGGTTGCTTATCCTGGTGACATAATTACTGTGCACGAAGGAACGTACCGGGAAAGAATTGATCCGCTACGTGGGGGAGAGAAAAATAAGCCGATTATTTATCAGGCAGCGAAAGGAGAGAAGGTTGAAATAAAAGGATCGGAAGTAATCAAAGGTTGGGAAAAACAAGACGACCGAACCTGGTTTGTTAAGATTCCCAATATATTTTGGGGTGATTTCAATCCTTATGCCGATATGATATATGGAGATTGGCTGGAAAAAGGCAGATGGTGCCATACCGGTGAAGTTTACCTGAATAACAAAGCCTTGTCGGAAACTCCGGAACTGGACCGGTTACTTTCCGGGAAAAGCGATACGGCTTTTTGGTATTGCCGGGTAAACGAGGATACAACGACCATTTGGGCGAACTTTGATTGTGACCCCAATAGGGAGACTGTCGAGATAAATGTCCGGCAATCCGTATTTTACCCCAGTAAGCCGTTTGTGAATTATATCCATGTCCGTGGTTTTGTCATGAGTCATGCCGCAACCCCGTGGGCGCCGCCGACAGCGGAACAGATCGGCCTGATCGGTACCCATTGGAGTAAAGGATGGGTTATTGAAAATAATAAGGTCAGCCATTCGAAATGTGTGGGGATTACCTTGGGTAAATATGGTGACGAATGGGATAATAAGTCCGAATCGGCGGAAGCTTTTGTGAGGACGACGGAACGTGCTCTGGAAAACAACTGGGACAAGGAGCATATAGGAAGCCATATCGTTCGGAATAATCAGATATCCTATTGCGGACAGGCCGGTATTGTTGGAAGCCTGGGAGCGATATTCAGCCTGATCGAAGGGAACAGTATCTTTGAGATCGGGATGCACCAGTCGTTTTGGGGATATGAACTGGCTGGTATCAAATTTCATGCCGCTGTCGATGCTGTCATTAGTAACAACCATATTTACAGGACCGAAGGTGGTATCTGGCTCGACTGGATGACACAAGGAGCCCGTATTACCCGGAATTTCCTGCACGATAATAAAGTTCAGGATTTCTCCCTGGAAGTCAATCACGGACCTGTGCTGGTCGATAATAATCTGTTTTTATCGAAAGAACTGGCGCAGATCAAACTTTCACAAGGAGTTGCTTTTGTTAATAATTTGATTGCTTGGAAAGTTTGGGAAACGTTATTGACGGATGAAAGGGAAACCCCTTATCTGGTCCCTCATGGAACGTCGATCGCTGGACTTCATAATTGTCCGTGCGGTGACGCAACATATTATAATAACATATTTACCCGGGTGGATATGACTCCTTATGATGAATGTTTGTTACCTGTGAGCCTGGATGGAAATATATATCTGTCGGGTGCTATTCCCGCAGAGAAGGAAAAGGGAGCTTATGTAAATACCGGTTTTGATCCTGAAATTCAGGTTATGGAGAAGCCGGATGGGTGGTACCTGCAGATGAAAGTATCAAAGGAATGGAAAGGTAATTCAAAAAAGAAACCTGTTAGTACCAGAGATATCCGGGAGGCAGTCATACCTCACCAGTCATTCGATCGGGAGGGTAATCATCCGATTGTTTTTGATTCCGATTATTTTGGTAATAAAAGGAAGCAACACGCTTATCCTGGTCCGATAGAATTTACCGAAGAAGAAGGTGTATGTCTGATAAAAGTATTTCCTTAAAAAATATGATAAATACAATTTTGATGAAAACTGCTTGTATTGCTTTTACTCTGTCTCTGAGTAATCCGCTTGTGCAAGCAAAGAATGAAAATCCTGTAAAACAGGAAGTAAACATCGGTAAACAATTTACCCATCCCGACCGGATTCGTTATGACGGTTCCTGTATGACTATAGACGGGAAAGATATCTTTGTTTACAGTGCAGCCTTTCATTATTTCCGTTGTCCGGAAGAATTATGGCGCGACCGGTTCAAGCAAATCAAGGAGGCAGGATTTAATGTGGTGGAGACTTACGTTCCCTGGAACTGGCATGAAAGAAGTATGCCGAAGAGTCTGAAAGATACGACAAACTTTGACTTTTCCGACCTGAAACGCTGGTTGAAGATGGCGCAGGAAGAGTTTGGGCTTTATACCATTGTCCGTCCGGGTCCGTTTATCTGTGCCGAATATTCCGGTGGAGGTTATCCCCGCTGGCTGGCCAGATTCCGTCCGGAAGGAGTGGAAGGTTTTTGGTTGCGCAGTGCCGATCCGGAGCATATCCGTTGGTCGGTGCATTGGTTTGATGCTGTATGTAAGGCATTGGCAGATGAGCAGGTCACCCGTAAACCGAAAGGAGAAAAAGGGATTATCATGATCCAGATAGAAAATGAATACGATGCCCATGGTTGCGACGGAAAAGATAAATTCCTGAAAGAGTTGTATCGTTCCGTACGCAGGAACGGTTTCGATGTCCCGGTGTTTACCTGCCTGACTCGTGAATGCCGTGAAAGTGAAGATGCCGAACTGTCGCAGGTATTTGACTGCGATAACTATTACGTGGGTCTGTCTGCCGCTCCCAGTTGTGCACACCGGATGGCTGCCCTACGTAGGGTACAGCCGGATGCTCCCGGGTTTGTTACTGAGTTACAGGGAGGATGGTTTTCACTGGTTACCGGAAAGTTGAGCGAAGATCATTATTCCGACAACCGTCATTTCAAAGCTATCGGTTTGATGTCCATATTAGGCGGAGCTACCGGCATCAATTATTATATGTTTTTCGGCGGAACCCATTTTGCAGGGTGGGGAGCCAGGGGGATGACTACCACCTACGATTATAATGCCGCTATACATGAAAACGGGGCGTTAGGTCCTAAATATTATGAAGCCAAAGGAATCGGTAGTTTCATAAAAGCTTTCGAACCGCAACTGGTCCGCTCGGAAGGTGGTCCCTGTGAGTTGGAAGGTGCCCCGAAGGAATTGTTCGGTGGTGTACGTATCGCTGTAGACGGAACCCGCTTCATCTTCCTCCATAACACTGATCCGGATCATCCGGTGAAAGGAAAGGTGACACTGATTCCCGGTAAAATGAGTAAACCGGGCGAACCTATGTATAATATCAACCAGAACGGTGAGAAAGTCCTGATCTCTTCGGCGGATATAAAAAATACCGATTCCCTGACAGTTGAACCGATAGAGGTTCGTTATGATTTGCCTGCACTAGGTTGTAAGGTATTGGTTGTTCCGGCAGGAAAGAAACCTTCACAGGGAGAGTGGTGGCCTAAAGAACAAATGCGTCCGTTACGTCCTTCCCGTTTGCCTGACCCTGTCCGTATCACTTCCGTATTGAAGAAAGAGGATGATTTCTCACAGGCTAAATGGCAGCTGTTACCGCAGCTGGTATCACTTTCCGACCTGGATGTGAATGATTTCCGTTATAGTCTGTATCGTACGCATGTAAATCTGACATCTCAGCAGGCGGCGGATGAGCGTTTCCTGTTGTTCAATATGTTTACCCGCGATATCGTGTCGGTACAGGTCAATGGCAAGCAGGCAAAACGGTTGTTCCCCGACAAGGCAGATGCACAGACCTGGACTACCCGTAACTGTTTCGATCGTATCCGATCGGATGAATACGACAACCGTTTTGACGTATCCGGTTTGTTGAAAGAAGGCGAAAATGAGATCATTGCCGTATATGAGAACCTTGGACATGCTCATGGGTATGTACCGATGGAAGAGTTAGCTGGTATTCGCCAGGGTGGTTTGTCTGTCACGGAAACGGCCATGACGCATCCGCTTGAATGGGAGTGTGCAAAAGATGCAGCCGGAATAACTGTCGGTTGGAACCTGCCGCAGTTCACTCCGCAAGGTTGGCAATCAGTCGCTTTGGATACAACCGGCGATATCCCCCGTAAAGGAAACGATATACAGCCTACAAGTGATCCCGACGGTCTTTTCTCCTGGTATCGGGTCGAGTTTGAATTACCGTCGGCTGATCCTTCCGTTTGGATTCCTTGGTTGCTACGGATCAATGCTTCCGGTAACGGCTATATGTGGCTGAACGGACATAATATCGGTCGTCATTGGGAGGCTGGTCCGCAACGTGAGTTTTACTTGCCGGAATGTTGGTTGAACTTCGGGAAAAAGAAAAATGTCCTTGTTTTGGGATTACGTCAGACAGCTAACGGTGCAACTATAAAGGCGATGGAGGTGGCTCCTTATCCTTCCATATGAGCGGGATATGCTGTTGTTTCTTTGCAAAAAGACCTGATTAACTGTTTTTGCAACATCTATTTGTTATCGAGGTAGGTTTACTGGATGAAATGATTGATCGTGAATAGTGAGCATTCAGGAGGTGTATACTACGCTGAATGCTCACTGTTATCGGCGAATTGATTTATAATTGTCGACAAGCAATTACTACGACGGGACCTTATCTTTTCTTTGGGATGAACTTCAGGTTATATCGGGTTGTAACTATGAATATTACTCTTTCTCCTTCAATAATTGTTCCAACAAAGCGGACTTCTCTTTTTCAACGGCCAGCATGCGTTCAAAAAGGTCGGTGGCTTGTTTGTTCAATTCCATGATTTTATCTAGGGGATGATGGATTGTATTGTGATGATTTTCTTCTCCAACATTCGAGTTATCAACTCCTGTATTATAACTTCCACTTTCAAAATTGTTATTTTCAATAATAACTGACAGCGGGTTTTCATCCAGTTCTTCAATGATCTTGGGAGAAACATTTAGGATGTTCGCGATTTGGATCAACGTATCTTTTTCGATTACCCGTTGGCTTTCGATACGTGAAACCTTTTGTTGCGTAGTACCGAGCCTTTCCGCCAATGAGCTCTGTTTGATACCCATTATATTACGTAATTTGCGGACGTTCGAACCCTGGTGAACGTTTTTGGGGGCTTTCTCTTCTATTTCTTTTTCCATATCGAACTTATTTTATTTGAGACAAATATAAGGACAAAACGATAAAGTCTTTGCTTGTCATATGGGAAATAACAATCTACCTTGCTTTTTTCTTTTCCTGCATACGATGTAAAAAACCTAGCCGTTTTGTGTATTTTACCTAAGCATGAATATTGGGGCATGAAGATATACTGCTTTTCTTTGTAAAGGTATCGTGAAAATGAATTGATAAAAAAGGAATAATGGATATCGACGTGCATTGCGAATTTTTACGATATGTGACAGCTTCCGGTAAGAAGATGATTGGTGAATCAGAGGATAATCCATCAAATAAGTAGTTTTATACTATTTTTTATAACAAAAATAAGTTTACATTTGCATTGGATTATAGCGTGCAATTATATAGAAAATGATTTTAATTAGCTCATACAGCCATGTCATTAAGAAATAGTTATGATAATTACAGAATAATACTTGTTGAATATTTAACTTAATATATATTGAATGCCTCTATTACAGATGAAAAACTAATTGCTGCAATCGGAAATGATGATTACACCAGTTACAATAAGCTGTTTGTACGATATTACAGCCGCTTGTGTTGTTATGTCTATCGTCTGTTAGGAGAGAAGGAGGATGCTGAGGATGTTGTGCAGGACTTATTCTTTACGCTTTGGAACAATCGGAAGAAAATAGCGATTGGCGAAAATGTTTCCGGATACCTTTATAAGATGGCTAGAAATTTGGCATTGAATCATATCCGTACGCAAACGAATTACAAAACAGTTTTAGAGAACCGGGAAGAGCAACTTTCTTATTACGAAGAAAATCCGCTTGAGACTGAAGAATTCCGCATGGCCCTTTACGATTGTATCAACCTGTTGCCTGGCAGGTGTAAAGAGGTGTTACTCCTTCACCGCGTAAAAGGACTGAAGCAGAAAGAGATTGCAGACCAGTTATCCATTTCAGTCAAAACAATTAAAAATCAGATATGGGCATCCCTTCAGAGGTTGAAAAAGTGCCTGGAGGTAAAAGGTATATAATTTTTTTTAGGTCCGTATAGGACCTTTTTTGTTTTAGGGTGTCTTAATTATAAAAGGAAGATTCATGGAAGAAAAAGAACATATAAGTGATCATATAATAGATTACCTGCTCAGTGGTGAAAAAGATATCACCGATTCGGTACTACAGGAATGGCTGGATCGAAAAGAGGAGAATCGGCAGGAAATGGAGCGGTACCGCAGGATCTGGGAGGAATCCGGACATTATATGGATCCTGGTATTTTCAATGTGGATCGTGCCTGGGAGAAAGTGGATACGTCGAACAGACAGAAGACTCTTCTTCGGAAACGTATGAATAATATTTATTATACTTTATCGGGTATTGCTGCCTCTGTCTTATTGATGGTCGTTCTTTCTGTTACCGGAGTATTTGATAAGGAGCAGGATATCTCTGTCAGCTTGACTGCCGATTACGGGAACCGTTCGGAAATAGCGTTGCCTGACGGGTCGGTCGTAAAGTTGAATTCAGGGTCGGATATTACTTATGTATATAATTCGAAGAAGAAAATTCGGGAAGTCCGTTTTCAGGGGGAAGGATATTTTGATGTATCAAAAAGTAAAACCCCTTTTATTGTGAAAATGGCTGATGGAGTAGAGGTGAAAGTATTAGGCACATCTTTTAACCTGAAAGCTTATGCCGATGACCCAACTGTACAAGCATCATTGGTGGAGGGAGATATTGAACTGGGACATAATAACGACAAACTGAAGATGAAAGCGGGTGATATGGCTGAGTTCGATAAACGAACTAATACATTGAAACAACTTAGCGGTGATTTGTCTCATTCTTATGGATGGCTGAATAATAAGCTTTACATGGATGATATGTCATTGGAGGATGTCTGTAAATATTTGGAAAGATGGTATAATGTCGATATCCATATTCAGGGGGATTTAGGTAAAAACATACATTACAATGGTGTAATACAGGAAGAAACAATTGCGGATGTGTTGGAGGCCTTATCCTATTTAAGTAATATAGCCTATCACGTGAAAGGGAAAAATATAAGTATAACCTCTAAATAAATTTGCCTATGAAGTAACAACCATGAAACACGAAAAACGGGAAATGTTGCAACCACTTCCCGTCTTATTTTTTGATCATTAATTTACAGTGTGTTCAGCACTATTGTTAACAAACAATCAAATTACAAATATATGAATTTTTTTAATATGTCAAGGCTGGAATCGTATCCGGTCCTTAAAAAGGTATACGCTATTATGAGATTGACAACATTAGCTTTAATTGCTTTCTCGCTCAATATTTCGGCTACCGTTTATTCCCAAAAGACGAAGCTGTCGTTGGATGTCAATAATCAGTCCATCAAGGAGATCCTTTATTTGATAGAGAACCAGTCTGAGTTCCGGTTTATTTATGAGAGTGGAAAAATTAATTTGGATAAGAAAGTGTCCGTCCGTGAGAAAGATCAGAGTGTCGAAACTATTTTGAACCGTCTGTTTGCAAAGGAAGGGATCAAGTATGAGATCACAGAGAATAATCTTATTCTAATCAATCCGGCGGAAAAGAGTGACAGTTCGGGAAAGCCGGTTGTGGCACAGGGAAAGAAAGGAAATGTGACGGGTATAGTTACTGATGCTGGCGGTGAGCCGATTATCGGTGCTAACGTTGTGGAGAAAGGAACTACGAACGGAACCATTACAGATATCGATGGTAAATATACTTTGAATAATGTTTCCGGAAAAACACTCCTAATCTCTTATATCGGTTATATCAGCCAGGAAGTACCTGTACGTGACGGTTCTCCCGTTAATGTAAAGTTGCTGGAAGATACTCAGAAGCTCGAAGAAGTGGTAGTTGTAGGGTACGGTATCCAGAAAAAAGTAAACCTGACCGGATCGGTTTCTTCTGTCAGTGCAGAAGATATTCAGGATTCTCCGGCGGGTAGTTTGTCCAGTGCGCTTGTCGGTAAAATGGCAGGGGTATTGCTGACGCAATCCGGAGGTAAACCCGGTGCTGGTGCCGATATGACGGTGCGCTCCAAAGGTACCTGGAATGATTCAGCTCCTTTGTATGTGATTGACGGGATTGTCAGAGATAAATTTGCATTTGACGGTTTGGATGCAAGTGAAGTGGAAAACCTGTCTGTACTGAAAGACGGAGCATCTGCTGCCATCTATGGAGCACGTGCGGCCAACGGCGTTGTGTTGGTTACTACCAAGAAAGGAAAAGTAGGAAAGCCGACGATCGCTTATACCGGCTCTATCGGTATATCTGATGCAACTATGATTCCTGAGACACAGAATGCTTACAACCAGGCAGTCTTTATCAATGACAATAGAATTGTGGAAAATGTCGATCCGACAGATTTGAGTTATTATACGGACGATGAGTTAGAGTATTTCAAAAAGAACAATTATAATTGGCTGGATGAGGCATGGAAACAACCGCTGCTTACGAGACATTCTTTGAATGTCAGCGGAGGTAACGAACGTGTCCGCTATTTTATTGGAGGTAACTACTATTATGAAACAGGTTCTTTCGATAATCTGAGCTTCAAGAAATATAATCTGAGAAGTAACCTGGAGGCAAACATTACGAAAGACCTGATCGTCTCCCTGAATCTGAATATGGATACGAGAAACGACGATAAACCGTATTGGAGATATGACAACGATTCTGATAAGATGGATAACCTGTACAGAGGGTTACTTTTCCGGACAGGGCAGGTACCTCCGTATATTAACGGGAAGCCGACGGGAAGTTTTGTAGAATGGCACCCGATAGAATTGTTGGGAGGGAATACCGGTTATAACAGAAAGAAGTATTCCAATTATGAAGCGAATATTTCTTTACAATATAATGTTCCGTTTATCAAGGGATTGAGTCTTAAATTATTATTTAATAAATACGACAGGCACACATTTATTAAACAGTTCAATCGTCCTTATTCGTTGTATGAATATAAAATGACAGGCGGCCACAATCATATTATAACAGATGTGGTAGACCGTGTCAAAGTAAGATCTGACGGTGATTTTCTGGAGGAAAAATATGATACCAGAGACAGTTATCAGTTGAACGGATATATTACATATGCCAATAAGTTCGGAAAACATGATGTGGGTGCCCTGTTTGTTTACGAGCAATCGGAAGGAACGGTCGATTGGTTCAACGGAGTGAGAAATTACTTCATATCTTCCGCAGTCGACCAATTATTTGCCGGTAGTTCCGATTCGAAGAACTCTACCGTGGATGGAAAAGGGGAAGAGACAGGACGTATCTCTTATATAGGTCGTTTGAATTATGGTTACGATGACAGGTACCTGGTAGAAGCCTCTTTCCGTTATGACGGATCTGTCAATTTTGCTCCCAAGAACCGTTGGGGATTCTTCCCGTCTGCTTCATTGGCGTGGAGAGTGTCGGAAGAAAAGTTCTTCAAAGAAAATGTTAAGTTTATCAACTATTTGAAATTAAGAACTTCCATTGGATTGCTGGGGAATGACGGTATCGTGTTGAAGGATAAAAATGCGATCAGTGGATGGCAATGGATGCAGCGATATAATCTGGTAAATGGTGCTTATTTTGGCTCGTTGAGCAGCGGTGTTGCAGCAGATGTTATTCCCAATGTCGATATAACCTGGGAAAAGTCTTTGACATATAACTTCGGTCTTGATGCTACTTTCCTGAATAACAGGCTGTCGATGAATGTGGATGCTTTCTATCGGCATACATATGATATTCTAGGAGACCGAGCAGCCAGTATTCCTGCCACTTTCGGCGCGAAGATGCCTTCTGAAAACTATGGTGTGATCGATGCCAAAGGGTTTGAAGTGGAGTTAGGCTATAATGATAAGATCGGTGACGATTTCAAGTATTATGTAAAAGGAAATTTGGGATATGCAGTGAATAAAGTGGTCACGAAAGATGAAGCAGAGAATCTTCGCCCCTATAAGTCCGAGATCGGTTATAGCACGGATCGTAAAATGGGATATATCGCAACAGGTATTATCCGTACGCAAGCAGATCTGGATGCACTGCCGGAAGGTTATACTATCTTTGGGCAGAAGCCTGAACTGGGAATGCTGAACTATAAAGATTTGCGTGGTGCGAACAGTGATGAACCGGATGGTGTGATTGATGATAATGATAAAGACTGGATTATAAATCATACGACACCTCCTTTGAATTACGGTATTTCTTTAGGCGGTTCATGGAAAGGCATTTCTTTGGATATTTTCTTGCAGGGAGTAGCTGGGCATGATGTGATGATCGCTATGAGAGGTGCTCAGGCACGTCCGCAAGAAACAAACTTCGATTTTTGGACTGATCACTGGACACCGGAGAATGTGAATGCAGCTTTTCCACGTGCATCCCGTAATGCTGCTGATGAGGAATCGACATTTTGGATGCGTAACGGTTCTTTCTTACGTCTGAAAAATGTGAATCTTTCGTATGCATTGCCTAAATCTGTATTGACAAAGTTGGGGGTTGCCCAGTTGAAATTCTTCTTGACAGGAAATAACTTATGTTTGCTTCAGAATAAGGTAAAATATTATGATCCGGAAAGTTCGACAATATTCGATTATCCTATGATGAAGAGTTATTCTTTTGGTGTGAACCTTAGTTTCTAATAATAAAATTAAAGTATTATGACTATCAAATATTTATTATACGGCTCACTGTTGGCTATGAGTGTGAGTTGTTCGGATATCCTGAATAAGAAGGATTTATCAGCTGTAACAGATGACCAGGTTTGGGGAGATGCCAAGTATGCGACAGCTTACCTAAACAGACTGTATGAAAAGAACCTGCCCAAATGGGAGGGAGAACAAGACAGGGATGGAGATGGTGCGAATTCTATTTTTTATTCCTCTTACTCGGATGAAGCCGATGGCGGTGGTGGTGTGATGTATGGTCAGTTGACGACGGCTTCCTGCGATTATTGGTATTATGAAGATATTCGTAATATAAACATGTTATTTGAAAAGTTGGAGAATAATGAGGCGATAGACACAGAAACTTGTACAAGTTTAAAGGCTCAGGCTTCTATCCTTCGTGCTTGGAGATATTTTTGCATGGTACGCGTCTATGGTGGTGTTCCGATGATATTATTGCCTCAGAAACTTACGGATGATTTGTTGGTGTCACGTAATAAAACGTCTGAGTGTATTGATATTATTATTAAAGATCTTGATTATGCCTATGAAAATCTTCCTTGGAGCTGGACTGGTGATGATCTGGGACGGGCAACTAAAGCTGCTGCATTGGCTTTGAAAGGGCGTGTTCTACTGTATTATGCTAGTCCTCAGTTTAATCCGGATAACCGGATGGACCGCTGGGAAGCTGCATATAAAGTGAATAAACAGGCAAAAGAAGAGTTGGAAGCAAACGGCTATGGATTGTATGCCAGTTATGAAAAGATATGGTATGATGAGATGAACCGGGAAGTTATTTGGGGGCGCAGATACCAGGAACCGGGAGCTACAAACAAATGGAATGCAGCGACTCGTCCTTTGTCCGAGGCACAGAATTATACAGGGGCTAATCATCCGACATTGGAAATGGTTGAGTCATACCCGATGGTAACAGGTGTTCCTATTACTGAATCTAAGGAGTACGATCCTGTTTTGTATTGGAAAAACAGAGATCCTCGATTTAATGTGACTATCGCTTATAACAGCTGTACATGGGAGTTGAGCGGTAAAGCCGGAAGAAAGCAGTGGACGTATGTGGGGGCTGAGTTGAATGCTCCTACGGCAACAGGTTTTTATTGTAGAAAGGCTGTTGATCCGAGTTATACATCTTATTATACGGAAAGAAGTAGTACCGACTGGATTGAGATTCGGCATGCAGAAGTTTTGCTGAATTATGCGGAATGTGCAGCTATGATGGGTAAAACAGAGGAGGCTTATGATCTATTGAAAGCGATCAGGGCAAGAGCTGGTATACTCGCGGGGGATAATGGCATGTATGGGCTCAAGACTGGCCTGTCATCAGGGCAAATGATCGATGCGATCATGCTGGAGAGAAAGCTGGAATTGTCTTTCGAGGGTAAACGTTATTGGGATTTGCGCCGCCGATGTTTGTTTGAGGCAGAATTGAACGGGAAAGTCCGTCATGGGGTTCTGCCCAAGCTGAATATACCGGAGGAAGAATTCAATAAGATAAAGGATACGGCTGATTTTGATAACAATTATGCTACGTACTTCAGAGACTCGCTAGTTATTCTGGATAAGAACTTTGCTATTGATTTTAAAGATAACTACTATTTCTATGCGATACCTAACAAGTATTTGGAAACGAACTCCAAGATGGAGCAGACACAAGGCTGGAGCGGTGGTACATTCAACCCGTTAGATTGATTTTATAATTATAGAAGGCAGGGACCTGTGTTTCTGCCTTCTTTTAAATAGGATATATGAGAAAATATTTTGTAGTAATCTGTACTCTTTGTATTTTGAGTGCATGTAATAATTCTCCTCAACGAAAAGGGGGAGTCGAGTGGAAAGAAGAGACTGCAGGGGTATGGAACGTATCTGTAGGTACTCCTGAGAAGGTGAACTTGCTGAGTGAATTGAATATAACTCCCAAACTTGATGCTATCGGAAAAATGGGGGAAGCTTCCTTACCTATATCTCGGGAAGATATCACTTTTGAAGTAGTAGACGGAAAAACCTATATCCGTTTCCCGCTTGAAAAAGAGGAAAAGATATTCGGTCTGGGACTGAATTTCAAGACGGTTGAACAAAGAGGACGTATTATGCGGCTGCATGTCGATCATTATACTGGAAAAGATGATGGGCGTACGCATACACCGGTTCCTTTCTTTGTTTCGTCGAGAGGGTATGGTGCATTTATAAATTCAGCCCGTTATATTGATACCTGGGTGGGTACGAGTGTGCGGAAAGACAGTAAAAATCCACCGGTCATTAGGGATAGGAATACGGATAAGCATTGGGAAGCCCAACCTTATTCGGATAATCTGGAGTTCCTGGTTCCTGCAGAAGGGGTTGAGGTTGTCCTGTTTGCCGGGCCGACTATGCTGGATGTCGTACGTCGTTTTAATTTGTATAATGGCGGCGGGGCATTACCTCCGAGGTGGGGGCTTGGTTTCTGGCATCGTGTGCCTTCCTTGTTCTCCGATAAAGAAGTCAATGAAGAAGTATCTCAGTTTGAAAAGCGGGGTTTTCCGTTAAGTGTGGTGGGACTTGAACCCGGCTGGATGAGCCGTTCTTATCCGTGTACCTACGAATGGGACAACACCCGTTTCCCGGATCCGGATAATTTTGTGAAAGGCTTGAATGACCAGCATATAAAAACGAATGTATGGATTAATCCTTATATCTCACCGGATGGCGAGCTGTATAGTAAAATCGAACCCTATACCGGGTCGCATACGGTATGGTGTGGGATTGTTCCCGATTATTCGATGCCAGCGGCGCAGAAGATTATGGTGAAGCATTTTGAAAAGCATCAGCTGGATAAAGGTGTCAGTGGATATAAGATGGATGAAAATGATGGCTATGATTCATGGCTTTGGCCGGATGTCGCATCTTTCCCTTCCGGAATATCGGCGGAGCAGATGCGTCAGATATATGGTTCGATGATGCAGAGTGTTACGATGGACATGTTCCGTAAACGCAATACACGAACGTATGGATTGGTTCGTGCCGGGAATGCAGGGACCAGCTCGTATCCTTATGTTATTTATAACGACTATTATGCCCATCGTGATTTTATAACAGCATTGATAAACAGTTCCTTTATCGGTGTTCTTTGGACGCCGGAGGTAAGATCTTCCGCGACGGGGGAAGAGTGGTTAAGACGGATGCAGACAGTTTGTTTTTCTCCTGTGGCTCAATTGGATGCCTGGGCAGATGGAACGAAGCCCTGGAGTTTTCCGGAAGTGGAAAAAGAGGTGCGTGCGATCGCACAATTACGTATGCAACTAATCCCTTACCTCTATACTGCTTTTGCTGATTATGCCTTTGAAGGGACTCCTCCTATTCGTGCTATGAATCTGGAAGAAGGTTATCAGGCGGATTCGCAAACAGAAAAAGGGGTGTTGGATGCAACTGCTAATCCGTATGCGATGGCTGTAAGGAAAGAGGTGAAGGACCAGTTTATGGTAGGTCCGAGCCTGCTTATCGCTCCTTTATTTGCAGGAGAAAAAGAACGCCAGGTAATCCTGCCACAAGGTAAATGGTATGATTTTTATACAGGAGAATTTGCTGGAGAAGGTGAGGTGATAACTGTTTCTCCCGGTTTGTCAAAAATTCCGGTGTATGTGAAAGAAGGAGGGATTATCCCTTTGTGGCCTGCTGTGACAAAGGTGAAGGATGAAAAGCTACCGCTGGAAGTACGTCATTATGGTAAAACTTCTTCTTCTTATAATTTGTATGATGATGACGGCAAAAGTTTTGACTATGAAAAAGGTGATTTTTCCCGTATTGTTCTGAAAGTAGATGTAGATGCGGATGGAAATAAAACGGGAAAAGCCGTCATTCCAGAAGGGGCTAAAGTCTGGTCATTCAGTGATTATAATTTCCGTTTTATGACATCTCAATAAATATTGATAGAAATAATAGTTCTTCGGTGATCAAGATGTAAATCTAAAATATCATACATTCGGGATTAGAGTGAAAATGTAATTAGTATCTCTAATCTCGGATTATGCAAAATAAATCTCGTATTTTATAAAAATCTCAACCGGATTTGTTTCCTATTTTTACCATTTCAAAGTTGGGAACCCTAATATAACTGAAGATGAATAATCATGTATCGAAAATTCTAGTGATAGCACTACTTTTACTAAGTGTTAATCAGCTCGTAAAAGGAAAAAATGCAGAGGGAGTTGATGCCATGTCTGGTGCTACCCCTGTAAAGTTGAAAGTAGAGGCGAATGCCGATAAACAATTGGTGCTGGATGTCTCTTATGAGGAAAACTCAGTTATCCGGGAAGCCCCTTTGGGTTTGAATGTCGACCACCGTCAGCTGGGGAAAGACGTTCAGCTGCTTAACAAGGAAAAAAAGGAAAACAATACACTTGTCTATGAGTTACAGCAAGCCGATGGAAGTCGTTTTTATATGGATATCCGAATATTCCCGGACGGGATTGCCTTGCGGTATCGTATCCCGGCAGAGGGACCAGTCTGTATTTACGGAGAGGAAACATCATTTATCTTTCCGTCACAGACGAAAGTCTGGTATGCCAGCGGCCCTTTCCAATATGGCTGGTTACAAGAGTACCAGGAGTGGGAGACCGACCGTATAGAAGGTGAATTACTGGCTCCTCCTGCCACTTTCCATCTGCCGAACGGGATTTATGCAGCGGTCACGGAAGCGAATCTGTTCAATTTTCATGGAGCGGTACTGTTTGGAACAGCTCCGAACAGGGTACAATTCGGTTATGTGGAAAATAAAGGACATATGGAAACGGGGATAATAACCGGTCTTCCACCTACAAAATTCTGGCATGAAGAAGTTCGTAATGTCCCGTGGATTGTATCTCCGAAAGAGCGGAGTCAGGAAATCGTAACTCCCTGGCGTGTTCTTATGCTGGCTAAAGATCTAAATGGCCTGGTGAATAACCGGATTATCGCTCAGGTATCCGACCAGCCGGATAAAACGCTTTTCCCGGATGGGGTGAAGACCGACTGGATCAAACCGGGCAGAGCGACGTTTACCTGGTTGGTGGAAGGCAATGACCGGCTGAGTGTTGCCAATCATAAAAAATATGTAGACGGGTGTGCCGAACTGGGTATTGAGTCTGTAGTGGTAGACGACGGCTGGGAGTTGTGGCAACAAACGGAAAAAGAGGCAAACGGACGGACCAAGTGGGAGATGTTGAAAGACCTGGTCGATTATGCCAAAGCAAAGAATGTGGATATCTGGGTATGGCGTTCTTCGTCTCCACGCTTTGGAAATAAATCAGATGTGGGGCTGGTAGATGCGGAAGAGCGTGCCGATTTTATGAAGAAATGTGCGGAAGTAGGAGTGAAAGGTTTGAAAATCGACTTTTTCCATACGGAGAATGCTTTTACGGTCAATCTGATGGAGAATATTCTGAAAGCTGCTGCCAAAGAGAAACTCATGGTTATCTTTCATGGTGTGAATAAACCGACCGGCGATTCGTATACCTATCCGAACCTACTGGCGAAAGAAGCTGTAAGAGGACTGGAATGTGTTGGCGGAGAGGATAGCTGGGCTCCGGGTCCGCCCTGGCCTTATCATAATACGGTATTGCCGTTTACCCGCTGGCTGGTAGGAGCTGCCGATTATACACCTTTGAACTTCCGCGGCTTTTGTCATCCGTCTGTGACCTTTGGACATCAGTTGTCATCGATCTATATGTTCACTTCCCCGATGTTAATCTTTGCGGCAGACATGGAAGATATGCTGTCGTGTCCGGGTCGGTCATTCATAGAAAGTGTACCGGTAACCTGGGATGAAACGATCGTTTTGCCGGAAAGCGAGATCGGTCAGTTGGCTGCTTTGGCACGGAGAAAGGGAGATGTGTGGTATCTGACCGTTCTCAACGGAGAGACAGCCCGCACGTTTGATGCGAAGCTGGATTTCCTGTCTAAAGGAAAATATCAGATGGAAATAGCTTCGGATGTCCCCGGTAACCGGAAACAGATCGAAGTGAAAAAGAGTAAAATACGCTCCGGACAGCGAATAAAGGAAGAACTAATGTCGGGAGGAGGCTTTGTTGCGCGTATATCTGTAAGCGGTAAACAATAATAATCCACGGAATAGGCAATTTTTTGCTATTTCCGGAAGGAATATGAAAGTCTATTTTTGTATTAAATATCATGCACTACCATATGGGAAAAAAGATATGTTTCTTATCACTATTTATTATGTTGTTAGGTTGTTGTCCGGCTATATGCCGGGCAACGCCCTATAATATCGCCCCGCAGGCACGGGCATCGGCCTCTTCTTCGATCGATGCCGGTCATGATGCGGCAAAGGCGACCGACGGAGTGATACGCGTACAGGGAAAAGGCGAATGGGTGTCTGCCAGTACCGAAACATTCTGGGGACAGATCGATTATCCCTGGATACAGCTGGACTGGGAACGTCCCGTGAATATCAATAAAGTTATTTTATATGACCGGCCGTCTATGGAGGCACATATTGCCGGAGGCGTGTTGCATTTCAGTGACGGTAGTAAGCTCAACGTCTGGGGAATGGCGAATGACGGAGCTCCCAAAGAGATCGAGTTCGAATCGCGGAAAGTGGAATGGATACGGTTCGAAGTGACGGATGCTGCCGGTACGCAGGTCGGTCTTTCGGAGATCGAGGTCTTTCCTTCTCCTGAAGATTATACGGATCATGTATCCTGGGTCAATCCGTATATCGAGACTGCCCGGGGGCGCTATTTCTTCTTTATCACAGGCAATCAGCCGTATGGGATGATAGGAGCTGCACCGCTGACGAGAAATAAAAATCAGTACGGCGGCGGTTACAATTACAACTCTTCGGAAGTGCTGGGCTTTCCGCAGATCCATTGCTGGATGCTTTCCGGGCTGACGGTGATGCCGGTGACGGGAGAGGTAGACCCGACAGGTGGTGAACAAGCCTGGAAATCTCCTTTCCTGCATGAGGGGGAGATCGTTCAACCTGGTTATCACAGACTTTTTCTGGATAAATATAACGTATGGGTGGAACAGACGGCTACCGATCGTGTCAGCTTCTACCGGTTCACTTATACGGAAGAAGACGTGGCGGATATATTGCTGAACCTCGGCGGTTATGTCGGGACTTCGACCATGGTCAATGCTCACGTCAATAAAAAAGGAACTCATGCTGTAGATGGTTATTTTGATACGACCGGACGCTTGTGGGGAGGGCCCGATGTGGTCAGGATCTATTTTGCCGTTACATTCGATACGCCTTTTCAGTCACTGGATGGCTGGGTAGGTCCGAAGCAGTTCAAAGACATCGATGAATTGCAGGGAGCAAAAGAGAGTACGCCGAGAAATCCGGGAATGAGTTACCATGATGCACCTGTTTCCGGTGTGAAAGCAAATTACAGCGTACAGCCGGGAGAACAGTTGCAGATGAAGGTGGCTATCTCTTACGTAAGCACGGAGAATGCCTGGGATAACCTGAAGCAGGATTGCGACCATTGGGATTTTGACCGGGTACGGCAGGCATCCCAGCAGGAATGGAATGAATGGTTAGGCCGGATCGACGTGAAAGGAGGCAGTCATGATCAGCGGATGAAGTTCTATACAGACTTATGGCACTCTTTACTGGGAAGGCATAAACTGGACGATGCCAACGGTGAATATCCGGATTATACGGATGGAAGCCGGGAAGGGGCGCATACGAAGAATATCCGTTTCCATGTGCGTCAGCTGGAGAAAGACGGACAGGGAAAAGTGAAACATCATATGTACAACTCGGATGCATTCTGGTTGACACAGTGGAATCTGAATACGCTTTGGGGACTGGCTTATCCGTCCGTATTGGATGACTTTGCGGCTTCTCTGCTGGAGTATGATGTGAATGGAAACCTGCTTCCCCGCGGACCTTGTGCCGGCGGATATTCGTATATCATGTCCGGATGTCCTGCTACCTCTCTTATCACGAGTGCTTTCCAGAAAGGACTTGTCCGGAAATGGGATCCGCAAAAGGCTTTCAAGGCTATGAAACGAAATCATTCCAAAGGAGGAATGCTGGCATTGGGAATGGATAAGGAGCTGGACTTCTATGTCCGTAACGGCTATTGTCCCGGTAATGCCGGTCTGACCATCCAGTGGGCTTTCGAGGACTGGGCTTTGGCTGAAATGGCCGCTAAAATGGGAAAGAAAGGAGATTATAACTACTTCCATAAACGGGCTACAGGCTGGCCGGCTTCTTTCAATAAGGAACTGGGACTGATCCTGCCGAAGAAAGCCAACGGTGAATGGCTGCATACCGATCCTTTGAGCGGAAACGGATATGTGGAGGCTAACGCCTGGCAGGCAACGTTCGGACTTTCGCATGATATCCCTGTATTGGCAAAGCTGATGGGAGGGAACGACAGTCTTTGCAGTAAGCTGGATTTTGCTTTCAGGGAGTCGGAGTCGACGGATTTTGTCTATGGATACGGCAGCGGGTATGTGAGTTATGCGAACCAGCCGGGATGCTCGAATGCTCATGTCTTCTCGCATGCCGGAAAACCCTGGCTGACCCAATACTGGGTACGCCGTGTGAAAGAGCAGGCTTATGGGGCGGTAACTCCCGACAGAGGGTATGGCGGACATGATGAGGACCAGGGACAGATGGGCGGAGTAAGCTCTCTGATGGCGATCGGATTATTTGCACTGGACGGCGGTTCTTCCCGCGATCCGCAATATGATCTGACAAGCCCTGTATTCGATGAGGTGACTATTTCGCTGGATCCGGATTATTATCAGGGAGGAACCTTTAAAATAAAGACGTATAATAACTCGAAGACAAATTGTTATATCCAGCGTGCCCGTCTGAACGGGAAAGAGTATAATTCTTTCCGGATACCTCACACAGCTTTCGCAAACGGAGGACTGTTGGAGCTATGGCTGGGAGATACGCCGAATAAGGATTGGGGAAAATGAAAAAAGGGAGTTTATTCATAATAGCATGGACCGGCCTGCTACTGGGCAGCAGTTGCCGGTCTTTGTCTCCGGAAGAGGACTGCCGGTATCGGTCGGAGGCAGTTGACTTACAGATCGTATCGGCTGATAGTTCGCGAGTAGCCGGACATTCTTGTTTTCAGGTAGATAATCATTTCGTTTGGGGGGCTTCTCCTATTCAAGGGGAAGATGGTAAATATTATCTGGTTTTTGCCGGGTTTGAGACGGGAACGTATCGTTTTTCCGATGCTTGGGTGCTAGGCTCCAAGTTGGGGCTGGCCGTATCTGACAACCCCGACGGAGGGTATCATTTCCTCGGATTTTTTTTGAATCAGGACGGATATGCCCCCGATACCTCTTCCTGGGATGCGCAGACCGTGCATAATCCGCATATTCGTAAGTTTGATGGCAAATATTATCTGTATTATATAGGTGGGGCAGATCCTATCGGACTGGTTCCTATCCGCTGCTCTTCCGGTGAGCTTGACCGACGTAGCCGTATTCAGCAGAGTTTGAAAATCGGCGTGATTGTGTTCGACTCATTCGACCAGCTGTTGAAAGGAGATTATACACATTCCACTCAGCCCTTACTGACTCCCCGCACCCGGGTGAAGGAGGATGCTATCGTAGATCCTTCTCCGGAGGGTACGCAACCGTTGCCGGATAATATTATCGTAGTGAATCCTTCCGTCGTCTACCGTCCGTCCGACCGGAAGTATCTGCTTTATTTTAAGGGGAATATTTATGACCCTACTTGGCGGGGGGTGCACGGAGTGGCTATCAGCGACTCACCGACGGGACCGTTCGTTCCTCTCGACCGTGAGATATTTACTATAGAGACGACGGACGGCGGGAAGTTATCTGCCGAAGATCCTTATGTATGGTATAGTCAGGATGATCAGCTCTTTTATGCCATATTCAAAGACTTTACCGGGAAGTTTACGAAAGGAGAACCCTCGCTGGCCCTTATGTATTCGAAAGACGGTATCGACTGGCTGCTGCCTGAACATTCTCAATTCCTCAAAAAAGAACTGATACTGAACTCCGGCGATACCATTCGGGTAGATCGCCTGGAGCGTCCGCAGCTTTTGTTGGATGAGAAAGGAAATCCTTTGATATTATATGCTGCCTGCTCTGTTATCAATGTCAACCCTCGTACGGACGGAGGATGTTTTAACGTACAGATTCCGCTGAAGAGAGTTGCAGGGAAATAAAAACAATCGATAAATCATAATCTCCCCGGAGATATATTTGAGTATCTTTGGGGACTTATACATATTCTTATTTTACCATGAAAAAGACAATTTCTTTATTTCTCCTTTTGGGAGGATTTTTCTTGTCCGGGCTGACTGCAAATGCCCAGAATACGCTCTCTTTGCCGGAGATGGATTTATCTTTAGCCTATCAGCAGTATGGTTCGCCTATGAAGAATATGGCGGTTACCGGCGAGACGCTGACGATAGCCGGTGAACAGTTTAAGCAGGGAATCGGTGTACAGGCAAACAGCAAGATCAAATTGAGCCTGCGTAACAACACTTCGCAGTTTACCTGTAAGGTGGGGGTGAACGACCATTCGCTGGATTATAAAAAAGAAGATTTCAGTAAGATACCGATGACGGACGGGACGATGTTGTTTTACCGGACGGATGGAACCGGAGGAAAGAAACAGTTTGTCGGAGTGGGTTCCGGTGACGGCTCCCTGGGAAAAGGAAGTGTCGTTTTCCGCCTGGTAGGCGACGGGAAAGAAATGTATAACAGCGGAATGGTACGTGGAGGCGAGAAAGCCCGTGATATTTCTTTGGACGTATCCGGTGTGGACGTTCTGGAACTGATCGTAGAAGATGGGGCGGATGGTGTCAGTGGCGACCATGCCGACTGGATCGAGCCGGTCTTCTCTTATAACGAGATCAAGCCTTCGCTGGTGAATGCCGACTATAAAGGGGCTATTGAAACTATGCCGGCAGCAATAGAAAAGAAATTAAGGAATAAGATCGCAGCATTGCCTGTTATCGATCTGCCGGTGGCACGTCCTGAGAAGGATTGGCTGCTTGATGCCAAAGGCGTGAAAGCAGGTATATACCAGGCGCATAACGGGAAAGATATTGTGCTATCCAACGGTCTGATAAGCCGTATTTTCCGTGTGTACCCGAACCTGGCGACTGTCGATCTGATCAATCAGATGACCGGAGAAAGTATGCTGCGTGCCGTCAGCAATGAAGGTATTCTAAAGATAGACGATAAAGTATATACGTTAGGCGGCCTCGACGGGCAGTTTGAATACGGATATACGCAATACAAATGGGTCGACAGTCTGACCATCCTGCCGAACTCGTTCCGGGTGACAGGATTCGATATCACTGAGTTGACTCCCCGTATCGATTGGGCGAATAAACGCTGGTCGCTGGTAAAGCCGGGTGAAACGACGGGTAAGGTGCTCTCTTTCTATCTCGAAGGACCGGATTACCTGAAAGGCGTAAAGGTAAAACTGAATTATGCTTTGTATGACGGTATCCCCTGTATCAGTAAATGGATGGAGATAGAAAACGAGAGTGACATGAACATTACGCTCGACGAGTTCACCCTGGAGCAGTTGGCTATGGCGGAACCCGAATCTCCGGTGGAAGCCAAACGCCCCGAACAATTCCTGAAACCCAATATCCATGTCGAAAGCGACTGGGCGTTCCTGGGATTCACTGAACGGGAAGCCGACCGTACTGAGTTTTGGAATACCGATCCGCGTTATACTTCCCAGTGTAACTACCCCTTGCTCACCCCCTGCCTGCTGGAGGTAAAGCTCCCGATGGGACCGGATGAAGATATTGCTGCCGGTGGCAAGTTCCGGAGTTTCCGTACCTGGCTGATGCCTTTCGACAGCGATGACCGTGACCGGAAAGGTCTTTTCCTGAAACGGATGTACCGTAAGATCGCTCCGTGGACTACTGAAAACCCGATTTTCCTGCATTGCGTATCGTCAGACCCGAAGGTGGTGAAGACAGCTATCGACCAATGTGCAGAAACCGGTTATGAGATGGTTATCCTCAGCTTCGGTTCGGGATTGAATATGGAAGATGAGAGTGAAGCGAACATCGCCAAGTTCAAGGAATTTACCGAATATGCCAACTCCAAAGGTATCGAACTGGGAGGTTATTCCCTGTTGTCGAGCCGCTGGATCAGCGACGAAGTGGATGTTATTAACCCGGAAACAGGGAAGCGCGGAGGCATGATTTTCGGCAGTTCGCCTTGTCTTTCCAGCGAGTGGGGATATGACTACTTCCGTAAGATACGCTCTTTCTACGAGAAGACAGGAATGACGGTTTTTGAGAACGACGGCTCTTATCCGGGCAACGTTTGTGCCTCGACCAGTCATGCCTATCATAAAGGTTTGAAAGACTCCCAGTGGAAACAACGCCAACAGATTGTAAACCTTTATCAGTGGATGTGTGAAAATGGCATTTATACCAATATCCCCGACTTCGGTTACATGCTGAATGGCGGAACGAAGGTCGGTATCGGTTATCGTGAAGTGAACTGGTCGCTTCCCCGTGAACGCCAGCTTGTGTTGGGACGTCAGGTAATGTATGACGGCCTGTGGGAACGTCTGCCGGGTATGTGTTGGACATTCGTTCCGCTCACCCAATATCATGGTGGTGGTGCCGCTGCTACCCTCGAACCTTTGAAAGATCACATCCCCGACTATAAAGCGCACATGATCCAGAACTATGGAGCCGGTGTACAGGCTTGTTATCGTGGTCCCCGTTTATACGATACCCCCGAAACGAAAGCTGCCGTGGTGGAGGTGATCGACTGGTACAAGAAATACCGGACTATCCTCAACAGCGAACTGATCCACTTGCGCCGTGCCGACGGACGTGACTGGGATGGTTTCATGCATGTGGACCCACAAGGCAAGGAAAAAGGCTTTGCCCTGTTGTTCAACCCGACCGACCAGGTTATCACCCGTACGATCCGGCTTCCACTTTATTACACCGGTATCTCCGATGTAGCGAAGATCAGGGAAAAAGAGAATGCTCTGGTTACTTATAAGCTGAATCGCGATTATACGGTAGATATTACGGTGACTATTCCTGCCCGTGGAAATACCTGGCTGGTGATAGAGAAATAAATAGGCTCTTTTACATCAATATTGTTTAATATAACTATCATACTATCATTTATGGCTTTATATATGTTGAATATCAATATGTAAAGGCTATGATAGTTAGTGTGATAGTTCCATTTTCTACTATCATACTATCATAAAACTGCCTGACAAAACTTCCTGTCTATAGGACTTATTTTCAGCAAAGTAACTAATTATCTTTTTTGAGACCCAGGTGTAAAGGGTGTCGGGACCCGGGTCTTAGCATCGTTCAAACCCGGGTGTAAAAGGATATAAAATGGGGGGCTGAAGGAGAAAAATTAGTTGTTTTCGTGAAAAAAGTAGGTATAGTTGAGTAAAAAATATAGGGTGCTATGGAAAAAATGGTCTGTGTCTGATAGTTTTTTATGTCTATTTTTACGATGCTTTACCTTAAATAGATCGTTTTATGATAGTTGAATGATGATTTGTCTTAATCGGGAACATTTTGTTTTATGTAAAATAGATCAATAAACGCATTTTAAGGTTAAATAGGTAAATATTCTATTTGTGTAAAACGTACTTTATATCAGTCTGTTATTTGAATATCAAGATAAGAACACGTTATAACCTTTCTTAAGCAACTGATTTAGTCCGATAAGAACTCATTCAAAACAGATAAATCTTAAAAAAGGAAATATGTAAAAAAGGCTTTAGAGGAGTTCCATTCATAAAGATTTGAGTGGGGAGAGTGTTAAATTCTTATTTTTTTTAATATGAGAAACCGATATTAGTGTATTTTTTATATATTTGGCAAAAAATTGAGTGAGTTCTTATCGAACTCAGGTCAATTATTGGTATTCTGACAAGTTTACTGTAAAGGGTGATACAATTGTAATGCAGATATAAATCTAATAATTCAAGTTTATGAACAACGCTTTACTGAAAGACAATCTTGCTGCAAGAGCAGTGGATTCTCAGACGCGGAAGGTGTTATCCAGGTCCGGTCTTATAGCTGGATTATGTATATCTTCCCTCGTTTCTTCGTATGCTATTCCGGGCGGAGTGGATGCAGCGAAAGCAAAGAATGAAAGTGTTATGATCACTCAACAGGCTAAAAAGGTGTCGGGTGTAGTAACGGACAGTGCCGGAGAGCCTATACCAGGTGCTAATGTTGTGCAGAAAGGAACCACAAATGGTACAGTTACCGATCTGGACGGTAAGTATACCCTGGATGTACCTAATAATGCAACTCTGGTTGTTTCTTTTATTGGTTATACTACGCAAGAAGTAAAGGTAGGTAGTCAGTCAGTGCTGAATGTCAGTTTGGCTGAAGAGGCAATTGGTCTGAATGAGGTTGTAGCCATTGGTTATGGTTATGTAAAGAAGAAAGACTTGACAGGTGCTGTTTCTACTGTATCGGCTGATGATATGGTAATGGGCGGTACGGTAAGTAATGCAGCTCAGGCTTTGCAGGGTAAGACTGCTGGTGTGCAGGTTTCACAGAGTTCTAAAGCTCCGGGCGGTACTATTTCGGTACGTGTTCGTGGTAGCAACTCTATTTCGTCTACCAACGAACCGTTGTATGTAGTGGACGGTTTCCCATCTTCTGAAGGTTTGAACATCAATCCGAATGATATTGAATCTATGCAGATTTTGAAAGATGCTTCCGCAACAGCTATCTATGGAGCCCGTGGTGCCAATGGTGTCGTATTGATTACGACTAAACGGGGTAAAGCCGGTGAGAATAAGATTTCTTACAGCGGTTATATGGGGGCTCAAAAGATTGATAATCCATTTACATTTATAAATGCGAAGGATTATATGAATTTACAGAATGCGTTGTATCAGGAAATTGAAGGACAGGAAGGTAATCCGAATGGAGCCTATACCCCTTCTCAGTTGCAGTCTGACGTAGATACGGATTGGTTGAAAGAAACAACGCGTGTCGGTTTGGTACATGACCATAATATTCAATTCCGTGGTGGTACGGAGAAAACAAAGGTATTGACCAGCCTGGGCTTCTATCAGCAGGAAGGTGTCTTGAAGAATACTGACTTTAATCGTATTTCCGGACGTATCAATGTCGATCAGACAATCAACGATTACATCAAGGCGGGAGCTACGATGTATGCACATCGCGAACAGTCAAACTATCAGATGTATAGCGGAAGTATTGTCAACTCAAACGTATTGTTGAGTATTATGGACTATGATCCGACAGTGAAGCCTTATAATGAAGATGGTTCTTATGGTCGTGTACCGGGTGGTCGTGGCGATAACCCATTGGCTAATTTGTTGGAACGTAAGAATGATATGACCAACGATAAGTTTAACGGTACTGCTTTCCTTGAAGTGCACCCGTTCGAAGGTTTCACTGCCAAGGCGACTGCCGGTGTGGAGTTGTTGAATAATTTCAAAGGGACTTATCTGCCGAAATCGACTTATCAAGGAGAAATTGAAGGTGGTGTGGCAACAACATACGATTTCAGAGCTACCCGTCAGGTATTTGAAGGTATCTTGAATTATATGAAGACCTTCAATAATATGCACGACCTGAATGTGATGTTGGGATATTCTTATGAAAAATACAATTCAGAATATCGTCAGACTGAAGCAAAAGGATTCTCAACCGACTTGTTCCAGTGGAACAATTTGAGTGCTGCTTCTACGAAAGATATTATGTCTAATAAGACAGAGAATATTTTGGCTTCTTTCTTTGGACGTGTGAATTATACATTCAAGGATAAGTATTTGGCAACGGTGACGGTTCGTCGCGACGGTTCTTCCCGTTTCGGTGTAAACAACCATTGGGGTACTTTCCCTTCCGGATCGTTGGCTTGGCGTGCCAGTGAGGAAGATTTTATTAAGAATTTGAATCTTTTCAGCAACTTGAAGGTTCGTGCCGGTTATGGTGTGACGGGTAATGAACGTATTGGTGATTACGCATCTTATGCATTGATTTCAACCAACCGGATCACCCTGGACGGTTCAAGCAACAAGCCGGGTACGCATCTGAACCAAAGCAGTCCGGAGAATGCCAGTTTGAAATGGGAGACAACTTCTCAGTATAATGTCGGTGTGGATATGGGATTCTTTGACAACCGCTTGTCTGTGACATTGGATGGTTATTGGAAAAAAACAGAAGACTTGCTGCTGAAAGTATCTTTACCCTATTATACAGGTTTTACTTCCGGGCAGCGTAATATCGGTGCTATACAGAACCGTGGTTTCGAAATCGACATTACCTCTCATAACCTGACAGGTGATTTTACTTGGGATACGAAGTTTAACTTGGCCGTTAACCGTAACAAAGTGTTGGATTTAGGTAGCAGCACAGATATTTATATCACATCTTCCAAGCCGATGGGTACTGTGTCGGAAGAGGCTTATGCCGTTGTTCGCGAAGGTGAATCATTAGGTTCTTTGTTCGGTTATAAATATATAGGTGTATTGCAAGAAGGTGAAACATACGCTCCGCAACCTAACTCCAAACCGGGTGATCCGAAGTTCGAAGATGTGAATAAGGATGGTAAGATTGATTCTGACGATCGTACAATCATTGGTAATGCAAATCCGGATGTGATTTTCGGTTTGACGAATAACTTTGCCTGGAAAGGTTTTGATCTCTCTATCTTCTTCCAGGGATCAATCGGTAACGACTTGTTGAATATGACTCGTATGAATCTGGAATGGAAACGTACACCGGATGCACTGAACCGTTGGACTCCGACGAATACCAATACAGATATTCCGCGTAATGGTTTCTACTATTCTCAGTACGGAGGTTATATCAATGATCATTTTATCGAAGACGCTTCTTTCCTGCGTTTGAAAAATTTGACATTGGGCTACACGATTCCGTTTAAGAAGGTGGTAAGTTCCTGCCGTGTGTATTTCTCTGCTGAAAACTTATTCACTATCACGGGATATTCCGGCTGGGATCCTGAAGTGGATACTAAGGCTAACGAAGCGACTCAGTCTGGTGGTAGCCAGCAGACTGCAAATGCCGGTGCCGGTCTTGACTTCAATGCGTATCCGTCTACACGTACTTATACGGTCGGTTTGAATATTACATTCTAATAAAAAGAGGAGATTTTAAATATGAAAATAAAAAGATATTTGTTAGGCTTAGCGGCAGCAGGGTTGTTTTCTGCTTGTACCGATCTGGATCCGGAAATATATAGCAACCTGACGAGTGCGAATGCGTATGGCACGGAGTCGGATATTGAAGCGGCCGTTGTCGGATTGTATTCAGACATGACTCCTTATCCGGGAGATGCCTGGTTGCTGTATGGCGGTTATATGATCATGATGACTGATTATGCAACTGATATGGGGTATTCGACTGCCGCTGGCGATCCGGCGAAGTTGAGTAATATGACGTATGATGCCAACAACCGTTATTTCAGTAATAACTGGCGTGATTTGTATAATGTCATTTCTAATGCCAATGTTATTTTGGATAAGGTGGATGCCGTAGACATGTCAGAAGAGAAAAAAGATCTGGTAAAGGGGCAGGCTATGTTTTTACGTGCTTTTTGTTACCGTGACCTGACAGATGCTTTTGGTGCGGTACCTTTCTTTACCTCTTTGGTGGATGATCCTTTTTCAATGAATGATGTTGATCTGACACCGGTTGCACAGATTGAAGAAAAAATAATTGCCGATTTGAAGGAATGTATCAATTTGTTGCCCGCAAGTTGGGAAGGTCAGGATTTGGCACGTGCTACCAGTGGAGCAGCTGCTACATTGCTGGGTAAGATCTATTTACGTAATCATGACTATACTAATGCGAAGACTTATATTGATATGGTGCTGAACAGTGGCCAGTATGAGTTGGAAAGTGATTTTAAATATGTATGGTCTGAGAATAATAAGTATGGTAAAGAGATGATCTTTGCTATTTTGCATGAATCTTCTCAAAACGGAGGTGAGATTGCCAACCACTTTGGTCCGAGTGACCATCCGGATGTACCGGGACGTTGGCAATATTATGGCGTATCTCTCCCGTTCTGGCGTAGCTATGATAAAGAAGACCCGCGTCGTGAATTCTTTTATTATGACTATACGGGTGTTGCTGCTCGTGATGACCAGTCTGAATATGGTTTCCGTTATATGGTACCGGAAGAGGGTGTGACCGTGGTTCCGAATGATACGACAAAATACATGCAGAATGTTTCTACAATGAAATATACGTACGATATGCTTTCGGAAGCTTACTATGATGGTCGTACCATCTGTCTTTTCCGTCTGTCGGATGTTATTTTGTGTAAGGCTGAAATCGAAAACAATTTGAATGGTCCGGCTGCAGCCCTTCCATATTTGAATCAGATCCGTGCCCGTGCCGGTGCTCCGGAATATGGCAAGCACGATCGTTTTCAGACTCCGGCAAGTAAAGAAGCGATGAATGAGGCTATCTTGAAGGAACGTGGTTATGAACTGGTGTTCGAATTTCAGCGTCGTGCAGACTTGATCCGTTTCGGTAAGTATGAAGAGGTGGTTAATGCACATCTGAAAAAACTGGGTATTGCCCAGCCGACGAATGTGACACCTAGCTTGCGCTATTTCCCGTATCCGTTGAATGATGCGCAATTAAATTCAAAAATGGCAGCCGAGAACGCTTCTCGTTTACCATAATAAAACACTGGAGAGGGTGTGCCGTCGAATAGGTGGCACTCCCTTCTTTTTTACTAAATTAATCTGTGTTGATATGAGGTGTTTGATAAGTTTTGTAATTGTCTTAGTATGCGGAGTGTCCGCATTTCTCTATTGGAACACACGGAATAGCTTACTTGCTGTTACGTTGACTTCGCCGCGTAATACGGCTATGTATAATAGAGTGGATGTATCGTTGGCCAAACCTGCACCGGTGTATGTGGAATATACTGATAAAGGCACCGGAAAATCGTATCGTACACGTACTTCTCCTGCCGATACGCTTCATCATATTGATTTGTTGCTTCTGAAAGCAAATACAGAATATGCTTATCAGGTAATCATAGATAACCTATTTAAACAGCATTCTAAAGAGCTGACCTTTAAAACCCGTGAACAATCGTCCTGGTTGGTCAACCGTTGGTTTACAGATAAACGACCTCATGATAAAACCGCTTTAGGTGATGGAATGATATTACTGTGTTTTGGACGCTTGCCCGGCTATATGATGCTGATTGACAATGAAGGCGAAGTTCGTTGGTACTGGCAAGTGGATGATATTGGCGTGCGTGCTGTTTCTCTGACGCCTCGAGGGACTTTTCTAGCGATGCTGCGTCCCTTTGTAAAAGACTTTGTAGATGATTATGTGATGACTCCGGAACAAGTACGCAACGACGAACATAAAAAACCGATGCGGCGCGGTTCGATCGGGTTTGCCGGTGGAACCGGATTGGCGGAAGTGTCGTTGACGGGCGAAACGATGTGGCGCCTTGACTTGGATAAGGTAGAAAAGGAGAAAGATTATCAAGTGATTCATCATGATATATTAATGGATGAGGATCATCATATACATACATTGTACCGCCCGAAGAAAGTGGCAACGATTCCGGTCAATGGTAAAATGGAGACAGATACGCTGGGAGGAGATGGCATTATGGTCATCGACACATTGGGGAATGTATTGAAAAAATGGTCTGCCTGGGATGTATGGGATATTGAGAAGGACCCGTATATCGCAGAATACTGCTATGACCGTTTCCATATCAACGGGCTTTGCTTTGATAAAGATGGCAATTATTTATTGTCGGCTCCTATCGAAGACCAGATTTGGAAAGTGGATGCCGAAAGTGGTGAACTGGTCTGGCGTTTTGGACGGGACGGTGATTTCCAGATGGATACAACGGCTTATTTCTCTTTCCAACATTCACCTTATATTATGGAGAATGGCGATCTGATGCTTTTCGACAACGGCTTACACAATCAGCGTTCCGGAGGCAAAGCATTCCGGTTGGATGAAGAGAACCGTACGGCCGAGACAACGATAAATGCCTTATTGCCTGCCGATAAATATACTTCCCGTATGGGAAATGTATCTATGTTGCCGAATGGGAATCTGTTACAATGTAGCTCGAAGACCGGTTCGGTGATGGTGACGGACAAGGAAGGAAAGGTTCTTTGGGAAAGTATCCTGCATTTTGCCCCTTATCGGGCAGTGTATGTTCCGGTAGAAACCTGGGATCAATATTTTAAAGAAATCAAGTAATATGGAACGTGCATCGCTATCCTATATCTTCTTTACATTCCTGAAATTGGGAGCTACGGCATTTGGCGGTTATATGTCGCTAGTGGCTATCGTACAGAAGCAGTTAGTGGAAGTAGACAAGAAACTGAAAGAAGAAGATTTGCTGGATGGGATTTCCCTGACCTCCGTACTGCCGGGACCCGTAGCCGTAAATACGATTGCCTATGTCGGGTACCATTTAAGGGGGATACCGGGGGCGGTTGTAGCTTTTGCCGGGATCATTATTCCCTCGTTTTTACTGGTTATATTTCTTTCGTGGTTGTATTTCTCCTATGGAAATATACCTGCGGTAAAGAATGTGTTCAGCGGAATCACTCCGGCTATTACCGCTTTGATCGTTACGGTGGCTATCGGGATGGCACGTAAGACGATCAAATTACCTGCCCAATGGGTTCTTTGCCTGCTGGCGGCTTTGTTGCTGATTTTTATCGGTGGTTTTACGGTTACTTTTCTGTTGATTATCGGTAGCGGGATAGCCGGCGGTTTCCTGTTTCGCCAGCCTGTGGGACAAGGGTTGATATCAGATGGGGAGAAGCGGACGGGTAGCAGGCAGCTGATGACTTCCGGGATTGTTCTTTTGCTTTTACTCTGTATCTTACTTTGGGGAGGACAATATCCGGGTGCTCCGGAAAGTATTCAGATCGTATCGACCTTTTCCGGTATCAGCCTGACTTTGTTCGGAGGGGGATATGTTGTTATTCCGGCTTTGCATGAGTTGTTCGTGGAGAACTTGAACTGGCTGACCTCGGCAGAGTTTGCCGACGGGATAGCGATAGGGCAGATCACTCCCGGACCGATATTTATTACAGCGACCTTCATCGGGTATAAAGTGGCAGGTATCATGGGGGCGTTGCTGGCAACGTTGGCGATGTTTACTCCACCGGCTGTATTAACCGTCTTATTATCCCGTTTTGTAAAGATTCTGAATCAGTCATCCGTTGTAAAAGCAGCCATGAAAGGGATACGGGCGGCTGTTATCGGAATGATCTTTGCTTCAGCCGTTACGATCGGACAGACGATTACGCTGTCGGTTGTTTCGGTTATTATTTTCCTGGTTACATTTTTTATTTCACTAAAATACACAATCAGTCCGGTTTACCTGATCATCGGAGCAGGCGTGGCGGGCTTTATCTTATTCTAATTCTATGAATACAATACAAGGTATACAAATGATTGGAACCCAGCGATCCGGATCCAATCTGTTACGTGTCATGCTGGACGGAATCCGGGAGATTGCTGCTCCCCATCCTCCGCATATTCTTCAGCGTTTCTTACCGTTGCTTCCCAAATATGGCGATTTGACGGATCAGTCTAATTTTTATCGGTTGGCACAGGATGTGTGCGAGTTAGTCACAGTGAATCCGGTTCCCTGGGAAGGTATTACGATTCGTGCAGATGAAGTGGTAGCAGCCTGCAGGCAACAAACGTTGTATGAGTTGTTCCGGGTGATTTATGAATCGGCGGCCCGTCAGACCGGAGCATCTTTCTGGCTATGTAAAAGCATGAAAAATATGCTGTATGCAGAAGGCATTGAATCTACCGGGATTTCTCCTTATTATATCTATCTATACCGGGACGGTCGTGATGTCGCTCTTTCGTTTAAAAAGGCTATTGTCGGAGAGAAACATATTTATGCACTGGCTGAAAATTGGAAAAAGGATCAGGAAGCTGCTCTCCGTTTGAAAGACAGGACGGCGGCCGATCATTTCTTTATGCTGAATTACGAAACACTTATTGCCAGTCCGGAAAAAGTGATGCGGCAGCTTTGCGATTTCCTGCATCTTACTTATTCTGATAGGGTGATGGATTATTATAAGAGCCGCGAGTCTGAAAATACAGCGGTTGCAGGCAAAATGTGGGCAAATGTAACCAAACCGATCCTGAAAGACAATACAAAAAAGTTTCTGCGTGAATTATCTTCCGAAGATATTGCTATCTTTGAATCCGTAGCCGGAGATCTATTGCAGCAACTGGGGTATTCTTTATGTACACCGGCTGATTTACTGAGAGATAGCTTTTCTGACAAGGAGATCACTTATTTTAATGAAGAGAATATTCGTCTGAAGAATGATTTTATTCGTGAGGCTGATCCGGCCGATCTGGCGAAAAGACGTCCGCAGGATGAATTGATCAATCGTATAAAGCAATATTAAAGATAAATACTAGTACACATGAAACAATTGCTATTTACACTTTTTTGCCTGTTTACCTATAGTAGTTTGCAGGCACAGGCTGTACCCACAGACGAACTTTATGGGGTGGGTACATGGAATGCCGATTCATTGGGAAACCATCGGGTAGTTGTCGCTGTAGATAAACCGGCCGATGCCGTATTGGCAACGATCGACTGGCGTCGCCGTGATCTGAACCCGGAAGCAAAAAATCTGATCGTTGTGGATGCTGCAACCGGTGAACGTATTACGAATGTATGCCGCTTTACTATCGACCGGGAGCGAGGAGAGGTGGCTTTCCAGCCGCAGACTGTTCCGGGAGAATATTATATTTATTATCTGAAGAATGTAATGAGCGGCAGCCCTTATTATCCTACCGTCAATTACCCGGCTTTCGAGAATACGGCTTCGGCTGACTGGGTAAAGAAAAATAAACTGTCCGGGAAGAAAGCACCTGCCCTTCCGGCGGCTAAAGTCGTACAGTTCCAGGCAATCAATGAGCTGAACAGCTTCTATCCGATGGAAGTGATCGCTACATCGAACGAGACTGCCCGCTTATTAAAAGAACGTCCTGGGGAAAAATATATTCTCTTTACGGAAGATCGCAAATTCCCCATCCGTATGACAACGGATATTCCTTATAAATGGATTGCCGACAACCGTCATGATTTCTTTAACGGGCAGGCGGATAAGGGAGAGTATTATGTCTTTCAGTTAGGTGTTTGGGCGGCACGTTCGAATGTAGAGAATCTGCATGTCGATTTCTCTGCCCTTACGAATAAAGCGACCGGCGAGCAGATACCGGCCTCCTCATTTACCTGTTTCAATACGGAAGGGACAGATGTGACCGGTACCGTTTTTGAAAAGAATTGCTCTGTGGATAAGGGTAAGGTACAGGCATTATGGGTTGGAACCCAGTTGCCGGAGCATCTTTCTGCAGGCACTTATCAGGGAACAGTGACTGTCTCTGCCGCCAATGCCGAAAGCAAAGCCGTACAAGTTTCTCTGAATGTTTCGGAAAATGTAATTGCCAATCATGGAGATAATGAACCTTGGCGTCATTCCCGTCTGCGTTGGCTGAACTCGCAGATCGGTTTTGATGATGAGGTGATTGCCCCTTATACGCCGCTGGTGATGAAGGATAAAACGATCAGCTGCCTGGGACGCGAGGTTAAACTCTCTGACTTAGGTTTGCCGGAGCATATTACCAGTTATTTCAAAGAGACTATGACGGGCATCGGTACGAATGGCCGTAGTGTATTGGCTGCTCCTATGGAACTGGCTGCCGATGGCGGTGCATGGGAAAACCTGAACTTCGAAATCACCAAACATAAACAAGGTGCAATCGCCTGGAAAGCCCTTAACCAGAACAGCCGTTTCCTGATGGACCTGGAAGGAGAGATGGAATCGGATGGAAACATAGCATATAAAGTGACATTGGTCGCCCGTGAAGATGCTTCTGTGGAGGATGTTGCGTTGCGGACACATTTAGCATCCGGCATCGGACGTTATATGATGGGGCTGGGAGAGAAAGGCGGTTATTGTCCGAATGATCTTCGCTGGAAATGGGATGTAGAGAAAAACCAGGATGCTGTTTGGGTAGGTGATGTCAATGCCGGTATCCAGATCCGCCTGTATGATAATAAATACGAACGTCCGCTGAATACCAATTTCTATCATCAAAAACCGTTGCACATGCCGGTATCCTGGTGTAATGCCGGAAATGGAGGTATCGATATTCATAATGCAGCCGATGGAACACGTATTAATGCTTATTCCGGTAAGCGCAGCGTGAAAAAAGGAGACAGGCTGTATTATTATTTCAACCTGGCGTTGACTCCGTTCCGTCCGATCGATACGGATAAACAATGGCGCGAACGTTATCATCATAACTATGAGTTTTTGGATGGCATACAAAAGCGAGGTGCCAATGTCATCAATATCCATCATGCGAATGCTATCAATCCGTTCATTAACTATCCGTTCCTGCGGACCAAAGAGATGAAAGCGTACATCGACGGTGCTCATGCCCGCGATATGAAGGTGAAAATTTACAATACCGTTCGTGAGTTGTCCAACAGCTGTGTGGAAATGTTTGCTTTGCGTAGTCTGGGGAATGAGATATTTTCGGAAGGTCCCGGTGGCGGCTTCTCCTGGTTACAGGAACATTTGGATCAGAATTATATCGGTGCCTGGTTTGTACCCGGACTGAAAGATGCGGCGATTGTGAACAGTGGTGTTTCCCGCTGGCATAATTATTATCTGGAAGGTCTCGACTGGCTGATGAAGAACGTCGGTATCGATGGGCTGTATATCGATGACCTGGCTTTCGACCGGATGACGATGAAGCGTATCCGCAAAGTGATGAACCGTACGAATCCGGGTGCTATGATCGACCTGCATTCTGCCAATCAGTATAACCCGAAAGACGGTTTTGCCAATAGTGCCAATCTGTATTTGGAACATTTCCCTTATCTCGACCGTCTGTGGTTCGGTGAATATTTCAATTATGATTTTCCGCCGGAGTTCTGGCTGGTTGAAGTTTCCGGTATTCCGTATGGCCTGATGGGTGAGATGCTGGAAGGAGGCGGTAATCCGTGGCGCGGCATGCTGTTCGGTATGACAGGGCGCAGTCCCCGTGTGGATAACGGACCGCTGTGGAAACTGTGGGATTCTTTCGGTATGCAGAACAGTGAAATGATCGGTTACTGGGTGAAAGACAATCCGGTGAAGACGGGCAGCGAAAAGACGTTGGCGACTGTTTACAGTCACATGGGTGATAAAGCACTGATCTCATTGGCTACCTGGGAAAATGCGGATGCCAAAGTGAAGCTTTCCATCGACTGGGCTAAACTGGGTCTCGATCCTTCGAAAGTGACATTGCATGCCCCGGCTATCGAGAATTTCCAACAGGAAGTAACCTGGAAACCCGGCGATGAGATTGTTGTTCCGAAAGGGAAGGGCTTGTTAATTATTGCAAAATAACCTCTTCCGATATAGTATAATTTACCGGAAATGTACTCTTTAATCGTATATAAGGAGGATTAAACTCCTTATATACATTATTGTCCATATAAATGAATTACCATGAAAAAGATGCTCATCCTTCTTTGTGCAACCTCTTTGTTGCAACCCTTGTTTGCACAGCAAGCGACTGTAACCGAGACAGTAGAGACAGTTAAAACCTATCCGTTCTCTGATCCTGATCCGGTGGCTGATCCTTCCGATCTGTTCTATCCTTATTTCCGTTTCGATGGTTTTTCTGCTAAAGGAACCGACAAGCAATGGAAAGTAGTCTCTCTTGAAAATGATTATATCAAACTGGCTCTCTTCCCCGAGATAGGTGGAAAAATATGGGGAGCCGTAGATAAAACGACCGGTAAGGAGTTTATCTACAACAACCATGTCGTGAAGTTCCGCGATATAGCTATGCGTGGTCCCTGGACATCGGGCGGTATCGAGTTCAACTTCGGTATCATTGGTCATGCACCGACTTCCAGTACGCCGGTCGACTATGTGACCCGGCAGAAACCGGACGGAAGCGTGAGTTGTTATGTCTCTTCCTATGAACTGGTTACCCGGACACTGTGGACCGTGGAGGTGAATCTTCCGAAAGATAAGGCTTACTTTACGACGACAACGACCTGGCATAACAGTTCATCCATCGACCAGCCTTACTATCAGTGGATGAACGCAGGCTATCCGGCAGCGGGAAATGCCGAGTTCTGCTATCCCGGAACCAATTATATCGGACACGGAGGCGAACTCCATTCGTTTCCTTTGGATGAACAGGGCCGGGATATCTCCTGGTATGAAAAGAACGACTTCGGCAATTCCAAATCCTATCATATCGTAGGGAAGTACAACGATTTCTACGGTGCTTACTGGCATGACAACGATTTCGGCTCCATCCATCATGCTGATTATGACGAGAAGCTGGGAATGAAGATTTTCCTTTGGGGTCTTTCCCGGGAGGGAGGTATCTGGGAAGATTTGCTGACGGATACGGACGGCCAGTATATCGAACTGCAATCGGGTCGCATGTATAACCAGCCGGCTTCCAATAGCAGTTTAACTCCTTATAAACATACAGCATTCGGTCCGCAGGCGACCGATCAATGGACTGAGTACTGGTTCCCGGTAAAAGGAATCAAAGGAGTCTCAAAGGCGAGCCGTATCGGAGCGCTTAACGTGTTGAGGGAAGACGGTTTTCTGAAGTTGTATTTCTCTCCTTTGCAGAAATTATCTACAAGCATAAAGCTCTATGAAGGAGAAAAGGAAGTGAACTCCATCCCGTTGAACTGCGGTGTACTGGAAACGTGGAAAGATTCTATCCCATTGAATAAGGCTGTTGCCGCCGGTCGGCTGAAAGTCGTGGTAGGCGAGGACTTGCTGGTGTATTCGGAAGTACCTTCGGATAACATCACCAATCGCCCGAAACAACTGCCTGCCGATTTTGACTGGAACTCGGTATATGGTCTTTATACGCAGGGCGAGCAATGGATGAACCAGAAAGTACTCGACAAGGCAGAAAAGTTTTTACAGGCTTCCCTCGAAAAAGATCCTTATTTCGTGCCTGCACTGACTGATCTGGCTTCCCTCTATTATCGCCAGGGGCGTTATGACGAAGCGCTTGCCCGTTGTAAAACAGCGTTAAGCATTAATACGTACGATGGAGATGTCAACTATCTGTATGGATTATGCAACATGGCATTGGGAAATCATACGGATGCCAAAGACGGCTTTTCTGTAGCTTCCTATTCTCCGGGAGTCCGTAGTGCAGCCTATGAGAAATTAGCTGAAATGTTCCTGCTCGATAAAAACTGGACAAAGGCTGAACATTATGCCTTGAAAAGTAAAGAGTTCAATCAAATGAATCTGAGTGCTGACCATGTTTTAATGGTGGTTTATCGGAAGACGAACCAGCCGGAGAAAGCCAAAGCGCTTATCGATCCGCTGCTGGAAGACCTTCCGCTGTATCATGCGGCACGTTTTGAACAGCTCTACCAGGGTGAAGGCTCCGGTCATCCTATCGATGATCTTCAGTCGTTGATTCGCAACGAGCTGCCTTTTGAAACCTATATGGAGCTGGCTGAATGGTATGAATCGGTCGGTTGCACAGAAGAAGCATTGTCTCTCCTGTCGTGCGCAGGTAGCTATCCGATTGCTCTTTACAAACAGGCGTATTTATTACATCAGGCAGGCAACGACGATGAAAGCCGCGGAATGTTGCAACGCGCCGGAGCTCTCTCTCCGGCAATGGTATTTCCTTTCCGTCCTTCTTCTTTGAAAGCGTTGGAATGGGCGAAGACGGTACAGCCGGACTGGAAGATCGATTATTATGAAGCTTTGATCCGGTGGGCTAACCAGGATAAGGCAAAGGCGTTGGAGCTGTTGGAGAATTGTGGTGAAGCCGACTATTCACCATTCTATTTAAGCCGTGCCTCTTTAAAAGAGGGCGAATCCCGGTTGGCTGACCTGTTGAAAGCAGAGCAGATAGAGATGTCATGGCGTACCGGATTTGCTTTGATCAACCACTATGTTGCCAATAACCAGTGGCAGAAAGCTGTTGAGACAGGAAAGAAGTATACGAAGAAATATCCGTCAAACTACTATATCGGTCTGAAATATGCGAAGGCTTTGTGTGAGACAGGCCAGTATCAACCTTGTATCTCTCTGTTAAGCCGGATGCAGGTTCTTCCGAATGAAGGTTCGTATGCGGGACGCGCTGTTTACCGTGAGGCAAATTTGTACCGGGCGATGGAACAATTGAGCCATAAGAATTATAAACAGGTGATGAAGAGCGTGGAAGCCTCTAAAGAGTGGCCGGAGAATCTGGGTGTCGGAAAACCTTATGACGATATGATCGACAGCCGTCTGGAGGATTATTTGGAAGCAAAAGCGGCGGCAGGACAGGGAGATAGCCGGAAAGCATCCGCTTTATTATCTGCCGTAGCCGGATATAAAACATCCCGTTCTCATTTTGGTTCCGGTAACCTGCTAAGTGCATTGGCTCTGCGTGAGTCGGGGAAAGTACAGGAAGCAGATCGTATGGTAGCTGCCTGGAGTACGGATTTCCCTGAAAATCGTGTAGCACAATGGTGTACGGCTATTTATCGGGGAGACAAAGAAAAGGCTGCGGGAATGCTTCAGTCGCGAAATGACCAAACGGATACGACGCCCTGGGAGGCATCTTTCCGTGATTCTAATTTTGGTCTGATCGTTCGTCTGTTTTCAACTGTACAATAATCTTTATACGATGGCCGTATGTTCTCGTATACGACCATCGTATGCTCCCGTATATGGCCGTCGTATGTGGAGGGATACGGTCATCGTATACGAGCGCATACGGTAATCATATAAAAAGACTAAACTGAATAATATCATGTACAAAATAATTACTACTTTATTTACTCTGCTGCTGGTTTTGCCGGTAGTGGGACAAACTTCCAATCCGGATGCTCTTTCAGGAATAACTACCGGTCGTAAGGACGGACGTTTCCTGAGTTCCAGAGGTTCTGTTCAATATATGTTGAAGCAAATGAAACCGGCTTATGCCTTTGATCCGTCCTTTACACCTGCTGAGTTTAAGGAATGGCAATCCGGTCTGTGTACAGCAATGAAAGAGTTGATGCATTTTCCGGAACAGTCGGATGTACCGGCTCCGGTTTGCATCAAAACGGTTCAGCGGGATGGCTATCGGGTTGAGAAATGGGAGTCCTATCCGTTGCCGGGCAGTGTCGTTCCTTATCTTGTCTTGATTCCGGATGGTGTCGATGCCGGTCATAAAGCTCCGGCTGTGCTTTGCATACCCGGATTTGGAGGTAGCAAAGAAGGGCTGGCGGGTGAAACCGAAGGGGATTATGAATTGACTTCACTCCCTGTCGAGCCCGTAAAGAAGGGGGCAATGGCTTTACATTATGTGAAGAAAGGATTGGTGGCTGTTGCAGTGGATAATACCTCCTGCGCCGAGCTTTCAGACAACGGCTATTTTGATTATTTGAATACATCCCGTATTTTACTGGAAATGGGATGGAGTTATCTGGGACTTACCGCTTATCAGGATTGGAATGTCCTGAACTGGATGAAAGAACAGGATTTTGTGAATAAAGAGCGGATCATCGTCAGCGGTTTCTCTTTGGGGACCGAACCGTTAATGGTATTGGGTGCTTTGGATCCGTCCATCTATGCATTTGTTTATAATGATTTCCTGTGTCGTACGCTCGAAAGGATTTTGGTTATGACGAAACCGGATCCGAAAGGGTCACGTCCTTTCCCGAATTCTATTGAGCATTTGATACCTGGCTTTCTGACGCAATTTGACTTCCCCGATCTGGTTGCGGCTTTGGCTCCCCGTCCGGTTATTTGTACGGAAGGTGGCCTCGACCGCGATTTCGACCTGATCGGTAAAGCCTATCGGATAGCAGGTAAACCGGATAACTTCACGTTCTATCATTATAAGAAGTTTGCCGATCCGAAAGACCGGAAGCAAATAGAAGAAGTTCCGGAGGGTATCGATCGGGATACCTATTTCGATCTGGTCAATGTCGATCCGAAGAATCATTATTTTAAAGAAGAATGGGTGTTACCGTGGATCGATAAGGTGCTGAAATAGATTCTTTTCTTATATTTGTACCATCTAAATTAATTATCAATTCTGAATAACATGGAAAACATCTCAAGAAGAACAGCCATTAAGACCGCGTTGGTAGGTGGTGCTGCATTAGCCGTATCCGGACTGGATGCCGCCAATCCTGCGAAAAAGAAAAAAGTAGAAACAAAGGAACCGTTGAAAGGTAATATCCGCCATTCCGTTAGTAAATGGTGCTTCGGCAGCTATCCGTTGGATGAGTTTTGCGGAATATGCAAGAATATAGGGATTGAATCGATCGAGCTACTTGATCCGAAGGACTGGCCGGTCGTACAAAAACACGGGTTGACTGTGGCTATGTGCCAGGGGGCCGGACTGGGTATCGACCGCGGGTTCAATGATCCTAAGTTGCATGATGAACTGGTAGCCAGCTACGAACAGGTTATTCCTATGGTCGCTGAGGCGGGATTGACTAATCTGATCTGTTTCTCCGGCAAACGGAACGGACTGACAGATCTTCAGGGATGGGAAAACTGTGAGAAAGGATTGAAACGCCTGATGCCGTTGGCAGAGAAACATAATGTCGTCCTGACAATGGAGCTGCTGAATAGCGTAGGACATAAGGACTATCAGTGCGATCATACTATTTGGGGGGTGGAACTGTGCCGCCGTATCGGTTCTCCTAACTTTAAGCTTCTGTATGATATCTATCATATGCAGATTATGGAAGGCAATATCATTGAAAATATTCAGAAGTACCACGAATATTTCTCCCATATCCATACCGGAGGAAACCCCGGACGTGCAGAGATCGATGAAACACAGGAACTTTATTATCCGGCTATCATGAAGGCGATAGTGGAAACCGGCTATAAAGGATTTGTCGGTCAGGAATTTGTGCCTCGCCAGGAGGATAAGATTGCTTCTCTTGAAAAATGTATTCGTATCTGTGATGTATAGCCGTATGAAGAAAGTTCGGTTCATACAGATATGTGCATTGTTGTTTGCTTTTACTTTTGTGAGTTGTAAAAGTAAAACAGGTACGGAGCAGTCAGGAGGAGTTTTTACTCCGGGAGAACTATGGCAGGATAATCAAGGTGTGCATATTAACGCCCATGGAGGAGGTATCCTTCATGCCGGAGATACTTATTACTGGTTTGGCGAACATAAGACGGAAGGAACCGCCGGTAATAATGCCCTGGTCGGTGTTCATTGTTATTCTTCCAAAGACCTGTATAACTGGAAAGACGAAGGTGTTGCTTTATCTGTTGTGAAAGACGATCCTTCGCATAGCATTGCAGAGGGGTGTATCCTGGAACGTCCGAAAGTGATCTATAACAAGAAGAATAACAATTATGTAATGTGGTTTCACCTGGAACCGAAAGGAGCGGGGTACTCCGGTGCACTTAGCGGTATTGCTGTAAGTGATAAGGTGACAGGCCCTTATCAATTTCTTCGTGCCGTACGTCCTAATGCGGGTCATTGGCCGATCAATGTACAGGAGATTCATAAACAGGGCGTTCCTGAATCGGATAGAAGCCAGTTCACCGGTGGTAGTTTACCTGCTCATCCGGACAGTCTGAATCTGCTCGGACGTGATATGGAAGGCGGACAGATGGCGCGTGATATGAATCTTTTTGTAGATGACGATGGTAAAGCGTACCATATCTATTCTTCTGAAGAGAACAGTACTTTACATATTTCTCAGTTGACAGATGACTATACGAATTATTCCGGAACCTATGTCCGTTTCTTTCCGGGTCGTTTTATGGAAGCACCGGCTATGTTCAAACGTGACGGGAAATACTATCTGATCATGTCCGGTTGTACAGGATGGGCTCCGAATGCCGGACGCTCGGCTGTGGCATCGTCTATCTGGGGACCCTGGGAAGAACTGCAAAATCCGTTTGTGGGGGCTGATGCCGATCTCTCCTTCCATTCCCAAAGCACCTATGTTTTGCCGACTCCCGGTAAACCGGGACAATTCATTTATATGGGTGACCGCTGGACTCCCGACAATGCAATAGATGGTCGTTATATCTGGCTGCCTATCCGTTTCGAGGGCGATCAACCGATCATAGAATGGCATGATAAATGGAGTTACTGACCGGTTGGTCCATTGTAATAGAAATTTAACAATCCCTTTTTTATAAATTCATCGGATCATACCGATAAATTGATTTAATCTTCATTAATTTTGCAGCTTCGTTTTGGTGAGGCTGCAAAATTTGTTTTTAGGCATGGTGATCATTATAACGATATTAAAATAAACATTTGAAATGAAATCAACTTTATCGATTACCTCAAGGCAGTTAATGCTGAGAGAGCTGCACGATTATCTGATGATCGCTCTGGGCATGCTTTTTTATGCTATTGGGTGGACAGTTTTTCTTTTGCCCAACGACATTACTACCGGAGGGGTGCCGGGTATTGCTTCTATTGTGTATTGGGCTACCGGACTGAATGTCCAGTACACGTATTTTGCAATTAATGGCGGGTTATTGATCGCTTCCCTGATTGTCTTGGGTTGGAAATTCAGTGTAAAGACCATTTTTGCCGTATTGGTCATGACGACTATTCTGCCGATCATCCAGAGTGCAACAGCTGGTTTGCATTTACTGGGTAATCAACCGTTCATGGCCTGTGTTATCGGTGCTTCCTTCTGTGGTAGCGGTATCGGCATTGCATTTTCTGCTAACGGTAGTTCCGGTGGTACGGATATTATTGCTGCCATTATCAACAAATACAGGGATATTACTCTGGGACGTGTCATTCTGATGACGGATATGATCATTATTTCTTCCAGTTATTTTGTCCTGCATGATTGGGAAAAGGTGGTTTATGGTTTTGCAACATTGTATATTTCCAGCTTTGTACTCGACCAGGTTGTGAACAGCGCCCGTCAATCCGTGCAATTTTTTATAATCTCCAAGAAACATGAAGAGATAGGACGTCGTATCAATAAAGATCTTCATCGGGGTGTAACGGTTATAGACGGAACCGGCTTGTATACAGGGCTCGGAGTGAAGATGATGTTCGTATTGGCAAAAAAGCGGGAGTCGACTACTATTTTCCGTTTGATCAAAGATATAGATCCGGAAGCCTTTGTTTCACAGAGTGCCGTTATCGGTGTGTATGGAGAAGGGTTCGATCATATCAAAGTAAAATAAATAACTCTTTATAATTACTTCTATTCAGGCACGGGATTTATATATTCCGTGCCTGAATAGTTTGTAGAAAAGGCTTTTATACTTAGTTCTCCCCACTGCAATGGGGAAAAGAACCCACTATAATGGGGATAAACCCCCACTGGTATGGGGGAAATTCCCCGCTTAAGAAAATAAGTGGGGAATTTTAATGACAATTTAAGACGTACATTCTTCTTCCCGATTTAACCTATTGTAATATAAAATGAGCTATATTTGCATCCGTGAGGTTGTTAATTCTAGCAGGATTATTTCCGACCTTTTATTTTTAAAGAGGTAGATGCGTTAAGAGTGTAATACTATTTATGAGCTTATGAAATTATATGATCCGGATACTAATATTTACTTAATTTTGATGTAATATGAGTGTAATAATGCATTTTTATTTTTGCGCCCTAATTGTTGTTGAAAGACTGTTACAATAATTATATAAGTAGATATTTATATGCAAATATCCGATGAAAAATTATGGGGATTATGTTTGACAGGGGATAGAGAGGCTTTTAGAGAAATCTATTGCCGCTTCTATTCTTTATTGTATAATTATGGCTCCAAATTGGTCTCGGATAAGGATTTAGTAAAGGATTGCATCCAGGATATTTTCATAAAGCTAATTCAGAACTACCAGTCTCTTTCTGCTACCCCGAACGTGAAAGGGTACTTGATCAAAGCCTTACGTAATAAATTATATGATACACTCGAAAAAGAGAAAGCCACCGACGATATCTCCCTGTATGAAGAAGTGTTCGTGACCGATGAACTGATGCCGTTGCTTTCTTTTGATGAATCGGAAGCTGATAATCAAGCAAAACTTCTGATGCAGGCCTTTTCACAATTATCTTCCCATCAACAAGAGGTTATTTACTTATATTATGTGAATGAGTTAAAGCATGATGAAATAGCCGAGATTATGGGAATAAATTATCAATCTAGTAAAAATCTGCTATTCAGGTCATTATCTAGTCTTCGGAAATTATATCAAAAAAATAATTGATTTTATTCAAAAAAAGTGAGTACCAAATGAACTCTTTCCCGTAATAGGAGTAAAAAGAGGTTACTCGTGAATAGAAAACAAAAAATATCAGATAAGAAATCGTTCGAACAGGCCGGTAAGGACTTGCTCCGGAAAATACATGAAGCAGAGCCCGATCGTCGGCAGGAAGCATTGGCGTCCTGGCAGGAGATAGAGGCTGGCTTGAGTCGGCCACATACTTCATTCCGGTTGCGCTCCCGCTTTATATGGTCTGTTGCTGCCTCAATAGCCGTACTTCTTTCTGTCGGTCTTTATTTTTGGACAGACGGAAAAAAAGATTCTTCCATGTCGCTAGCTTTGCTTGAAAATAACACATCTTCCTTGTCCGGTAATGAAATTGTTCTGATTGAAAGTAAAGAGAAGTTGCAGCTGAAAGACGAATCGTCTATTACATACGATGCAGAAGGAAAGTCGAACGTGGAAGAACACGTTGTAAAGAAAGAAACGGCGGAAGATAGAAAAGAGAAAAAAGAAGAAATAAACCAGATTATTGTACCAAAAGGCAGAAGGGCGGACATTACTTTTTCGGATGGAACGCGGATGTATGTAAATGCCGGTACACGTGTTTTCTATCCTGCTGTATTCAAAAAAGATAAAAGGGAGATTGTCGTCGAAGGCGAGGTTTATTTGGATGTGGCGAAAGACCCTTCGCGCCCATTTATTGTCAAAGCGAACGGTTTCGATGTCAAAGTGCTTGGTACACAGTTTAATGTTTGTGCTTATAAGGAAGATGCGTCGGCTTCCGTAGTCTTGGTCGATGGACGGGTAGAAGTTAGCTCCGGTAAGAATACTAAATCTATACTCTCTCCTAATCAAATGATTGAAATAAATGATAAAGGGACGGATGTAAAGGAGGTAGATGTTTTTGAATATATCTGTTGGAAGGATAACATGATGATGTTAAGTGACCGGAAAGTAGGAGAGACGCTGGACCGGTTGTCTCGTTATTACGGACGTAAGATTTGGTATAATGAAGAGATTGGGAATATCCCCATTTCCGGGAAGCTGGACTTGCGAGAAAATATGGAGGATGTGATCAGTATCCTCTGCCAGTCCCTATTCCTTCAGTATAAAACAGATGCGAATAATAATATAATAATATCAAAATAGAATGCCTATGGGGAAGACATTTAATTAAAAAAGAACCGAACGATACGGCCATATCACTCGGTTCTAAAGTCTCTTGTTTAATCTATTAATTTATGTATCAAAGAAAAAACATTACAAATGTATGAAAAAGAATGAAGAATTCAGCCGAAAACCGGCTCATTTTCTTAAAAGTGCATGTTTAGCCTTATGTCTGGTTAGTTATGGAGGATCTGCCATCTACGCAGCATCGGCCTATGCGGAGCAAACCACATTGACCGTTCGTATGAACAACCGGACCGTAAAAGATGTATTTAATTACATCGAAAAGAACAGTGAATTTATTTTTGTGTATCACGGTTCAAATATCAATTTGAACAGGAAAGTAAGTGTGGACGTTCACAACCAGACGGTTGAAATGATACTGAAGAATATGTTCGAAGGAACAGACATCGAGTATATCATCAACGATCGTCAGATTATCATTCGCCGCAATGAAAAAACTAACAGATCTGTTAGTTTTGCTGCTGAACTTCAGCAGCAAAAGAAGATAACTATTACTGGTAATGTGAAAGATGCAACTGGCGAGCCGTTGATCGGTGTGAACGTGCTGGTGAAGGGGACAACTATCGGTGGGATTACGGATATGGATGGTAATTTCTCTTTGTCGGATGTGGATCCGAATGCGACAATCAGTATTTCTTATATTGGTTATAGAACACAGGATATTGCGTTAAAAGGGAAAAGTGCATTGAATATTACTTTGAGTGAAGACAGCGAGGCGTTGGAAGAAGTGGTTGTTATCGGTTACGGTACACAGAAGAAAGTGGATTTGTCCGGAGCAGTAGCAACTGTTTCAACTAAGGTGTTGGAAAACCGTCCGGTCTTGACAGTCGGACAGGCCTTGCAGGGTTCAGTTGCTAATATGACCGTTTCTATCGGTAGTGGCCAGGCAACGGATTCACCTACATTTAATATACGTGGTACGACTTCTATCAATGGGGGTGATCCGCTGATTGTTATTGACGGTGTTGTCTCTACGGGAGAGGAGCTGAACCGTATGAACCCTTCTGATATCGGAAGTATTTCTGTTTTGAAAGATGCTGCTTCGGCAGCTATCTATGGTTCACGTGCTGCATTTGGTGTAATTTTGGTAACAACGAAGACGGCGGGACAGGAAAAACTGACCGTAAATTATAGTAACAATTTTGCCATGCGTAAGTTGAGTAGTATGGCAGAGGTGATTACAGATCCTTATACGGTGGCAACGGCGCGTAATGATTTCTATTATCCGTGGGGTGTGAATCACAACCAGGAAGAATTGGAATATGCGAAGCGTGTTTCATCTGATCCGAGCGTATCCCCTTATTTCCTGAAGCCGGATGGAACTTATGCTTATTTCGGTCAGACCGATTGGTTTGGTGAAGCCTATAAGAACCTGGCATTCTCAACGAATCACACTGTCGATGTCTCCGGAAAGACCGATCGTCTGAATTACTATTTCTCTGCTGGTTATAACTTCCAGGATGGTATGGTTTCGCAAGGGACGGATAAGTTTAACCGATACAATTTGCGTTCCAAGCTGGATTTCAAACTGACTGATTGGTGGACGTTGGGTAATAATACCAGTTTGGTAATTTCCGATTATGATGCTCCTTACTTTTTGGGGGATGATTATTATTGGGCTGTAAACCGTCGTAATGCGCTGGTGCCTATAAAGAATCCGGATGGTTCTTATACTGAAGACGGCGCCGCTATCATGGGACGTTTTGCGGAAGGCGGACGTAAGAAAGAAAACAAAACTACTTTGACAACGCAGTTTACGACTAAGCTGGACATTATTAAAGATGTTCTTTTTGTAAACGGTTCGTTTGCCTATGTCGCTAACCGGAACAATAAGGACGGTGCGCAATTGTCTGTTCCTTACCGGAAAGGTCCGGAAACTCCTATTCTGTATCAGAACTCGGTTTCTTCTGCTTTCTTCGATAATACTGAAGCGTCAACGGTTACTTTCGATGCGTATGCAACTTTCCATAAGTTGTTTAATGATAAGCACGATTTCACGGCTATGGTGGGTTACAACCAGGAAAGCTGGAGTGAATCTTATGAGTATGCCCAGCGAAAGGAGCTAATTACAGACGGACTGCCTACACCTAATTTGGCTACGGGCGACATGACTGTTACTCAACGTATCAGAGAATTGTCTTTCCGAAGTGTTTTCGGCCGTTTGAATTATACGTATGATAATCGTTATATCCTGGCGGTGAATGCCCGTTATGACGGCACTTCACGTTTCCCGACAGATTCCCGCTTTGTTTTCAACCCGTCCGGATCTGCTGCATGGGTCATTTCACAGGAAGGTTTCTTTGAGCCTCTTAGAGATGTGGTTAACTTCCTGAAATTACGTTTTTCTTACGGTAGTTTGGGTAATCAATATCTGAAAGACAACTATTATCCCTATTTGGCAACAATGGGTTCCGATAAGTCGAAAGTCATATTGGATGGCAAACAGCCTGTCTATGTTTCTTCTCCGGGGTTGGTAGCCGGCGATTTGACTTGGGAAACGGTGACGACTTCCGACTGGGGTATGGATGTCAACTTCTTTAATAATCGCTTGACGGCTACTGTCGATGGTTATATCCGCCGTACGAAAGATATGTTGAGAAGCGGTGCGAAACTGCCGTCAGTATTGGGTACGGCTGTTCCGCTGGAAAATGCGGCCGACTTGAAGACTACCGGTTGGGATTTGACAATCAGCTGGCGTGACCAGTTTAAACTGGCAGGCAAGCCGTTCAACTATGGCGCGAGCTTTAATATCGGCGACAGTCGTTCTAAGATCACAAAATATGCCAATGAAACAGGTAGTTTAGGCGATCATTATGTAGGTAAAGAATGGGGTGAAATCTGGGGATTGGTGAATGATGGTTTCTTTACTTCTCAGGAAGATATTGACAACAGTGCCGACCATACAGAAGTCGATCCGTATCCCGGTACGCCGCCTATGGCTCCGGGTGATGTCAAATATAAGGACTTGAACGGCGACGGCAAGATCAATAAAGGTGCCAACACATTGGCTGACCATGGTGACTATAAGGTCATCGGTAATGATCAGGCCCGTTATGCTTTCGGTTTCACAGCCAATGGTGATTGGAACGGATTCGACTTCAGCATATTTATACAGGGTATTATGAAAAAGGATTACTATCCGACCCGTGACCCGTATTTCTGGGGTATGTATTATGATCCGTGGACAAATCTTACGTATGGTAACTATAACGACCATTGGACAACAGAAAATCCGAATGGATTCTTCCCGCGTGTCAAGTCTTACCAGGCCTATGTCGCTAACAGAGGATTGGCTATTCCGCAGACACGTTATTTGCAAAATGCGGCCTATGCCCGTCTGAAGAACTTGACGTTTGGTTATACGCTTCCTCAGAAGTGGGTGGAAAAGGTTAATATCAGCCGCCTTCGTGTTTTCTTCTCCGGCGATAACCTGTGTGAAATCACTGGTCTCTACAAATACTATAAGATGGATCCGGAATGTTTGGGCGGACAGATTTATCCGTTGCAGCGCTCCTATTCTTTCGGTTTAAATGTTACATTCTAATTTTAGCAAGACATAAGTTATGATCAAGAATAATATAAAAATATGGATGTTCGGGTGCATCGGTCTTTTAGGTTTAAGCGGATGTAACGACTCTTTTTTGGAAAAACATCCGGAAACTTCAATCACGGAAGACGGATTTTTCAACAACACAAGCGATTTGGAAGCCTATACAAACGGTTTGTATGAAAAGATTACTTCCGGCTACTCGGATGCTCCTTCCGATAATATGATTTATACGGAAAGTAAGGATATTTACAGCATGATGCGTGGCGAGGTGAATCCAGATAACCGGAGCACCTGGGATTGGGAAGATATTCGGGATGTCAATTTTATGTTGGCCAGAGCCGGTAAGGCACAGGGCGATCCTACGGAAATCAACCATTATATTGGATTAGCTCGTATGTTCCGTGCGAAATTGTATTATGACAAGGTTTTGTCCTTCTCGGATGTGCCTTGGTATAGTCGTGATTTGCAGACAACAGACAAGGATTTGCTCTATAAGACACAAGATCCTCGCGCCTTGGTTGTAGACTCTATCATGGCGGATTTGGAGTTTGCCGTTAATAATATGACAGCCGGAACCAGCCGGACTCGTTGGTTTAAGAATGGCGCTTTGGCCATGCAGGCTCGTATTGCCCTGGATGAAGGTTGCTGGCGTAAATATCATCCGGAATTGAATCTGAATGACTCCGAACGTTTCTTGCGGGTGGTGATAGATGCTTGTCAAAAGATTATGGATTCGGGTATGTACGAATTGTCGACTGCTAAGTCTGGCGATATAGATGCTTATGAAGCAATGTTCTGCAGCCAGGATTTGAGTGGCAATAAAGAGATGATTATCTTCGAAGATTATGATAAGGCGTTGGGTCGTACTCATAATGCCGGAGGATCATTGTTCGACTTCAACTCCAGTATGTCACGTGATTTGATGGAGGATTATTTGGTGGTGGAAGATGGAAAGACAAAACGTTTCCAGGATGTGCCGGGGTATGCGACTAAGAAGTTCACAGAAGTGTTTGAAAATCGTGACCCGCGTATGCGACAGACTTTTATGACACCAGGCTTTGTTCGGGCAGACAAAGTAGATGCCTATCGTCCGAAGCTGACAATGGGTGGTTATCCGCAGGTGAAGTTCTCACCTCGCACGGCTGATCAAATCACTTGGAGTAATTCTTATACAGACCTTCCTCTGATTCGTTATGCCGAAGTTTTGTTGATGTATGCTGAAGCGAAAGCTGAACTGGGCGAGTTGACACAGGACGACGTGGATCGGACAATCAATCTGTTGCGTGAACGTGTCGGTATGCCGCGTGCTTCGTTGGCTGACTGGTTGAGTAACATCGATCCGGTACAGGCTAACCGTTATTCGAATGTCGCTTCTTCACAGAAGGGTGCTGTTTATGAAATACGTCGCGAACGCCGTATTGAACTGGCATGTGAAGGTTTCCGCTATGGTGATTTAAGACGTTGGGGTTGTGGTAAACTGCTGGCTAATGTGCCGGAAGGCGTTTATTTGGAACCTGGTTATTTGGATGTAACCGGCGATGGACAACCGGATTATGCCATTGTTGCTACAAAGGCTGATGCAGATGCTATTCCGCAGGAAGATAAGGATAAATACAATCTGCAAGTTGAAATATTGGAAGGCAATACTTATTCGCTGACCAATGGGAATAAGGGATATGTCCGTATGATATCACAGGTTGGTCGTTGGAATTTTATAGAACCTAAATATTACTATACTCCGATTGCGACAGAGGACTTGACTTATAATCCGAATCTGGTTCAGAACCAATATTGGAAGCAATAATTCATCACGCTTTTATTTGTAGGTAAAATAAATTATTCTTATATCTCAAAAGCTGTATCTGACATTGTAACGGATACAGACTTTTGAGATATATTTTTGAATCGCTTTTATCTTTTTATCTTTGTGGTAGAATTACATTAATATCGATAAGTTATACACATGAAAACACAGATCCTCGCTTGTATTGTGTCGGCAATATTGCTTCTCAATCTGTTTACTTCCTGCTCCGAACAGGAAAAAGAACAAGAACTCACTGTCCTTGCCTGGAATATCTGGCATGGCGGCCATTCAAAAACCTATGGTCAAAAAGCCTGTGACGGCATTATTGGCGTATTGAAGAAAAGTCAGGCTGATGTTGTCCTGATGGTTGAAACATATGGGGCAGCACCTATGGTTGCCGATTCGCTCGGATATGAACATTATCTGATTTCCGATAATCTTTGTATCTACAGCCGTTATCCGATTGTAAAGAAATATACTTATCCAGACGTGATCGGTACATTCAATTTCGGAGGAGTGGAAATAGATATGGACGGAACACCAGTCCGCCTGTTTGACACCTGGATACATTATCTACCTGATATGCGTCTGACACCTACCGACAAGTCGGAAGAAGAAATACTGGCCTGGGACGATGCCGGTACACGTGACGACGAGATACGCAAAATATTGGGTGTCCTGAAACCAGTGATAGCCGAGGCTGATAGCATTCCGGTCATTATGGGAGGCGATTTCAACAGTCATTCTCACTTGGACTGGACCGAAGCGACCAAGGATATGTATAATCATGGGGGCGCTGTTGTCAACTGGACGGTATCCAAAGAAATGGAAGCCGCTAATTTTAAAGACAGCTTCCGCGAGATCAATCCCGATCCGGTGAAGAACATCGGAACGACCTGGCTGACAGATGCTGATTCTTTGGAAACAGTGAACCGTCAGGACCGTATCGACTTTATCTATTATCAGGGTAAGACGATACAGGCAGTAGAGTCCCAATGCTATGATAATATCCTGGGCGAAACATTCTCTTTCAAAGGAGATGATTTCTTTTATGCTTCCGATCACGGATTCGTATTGACAACTTTCAAAATAACACATTAATCACATGAAAAAAACATTTCTGAACATCGCCCTGTTAAGCTGCGTGGCATTCTCTGCCAGCGCAGCCTATACTGGACGAGTCTTTGTAGATAAGAACAATAACGGAGTTTTTGATAAGGGAGAGAAACCGATGGCTGGTGTTGCTGTTTCCGACGGACTGAATGTCGTGAAAACGGCTTCCGACGGTTCGTTTTCTTTACCGGGACATCCCCGCGAACGGTTTATCTTTATTACCACTCCTTCAGGATATAAGACGGATAACAAGCATTATATCCGTATCGACGGCGAACAGCGGACGTACGAGTTCGGTTTGCAGCCTTATAGCGGCGGTATTAAAAAAGACGGTAGCCATAAATATGTCCATATCGCCGATACCGAGATTTTCAATACGGAGAATCATGGCGACTGGGTAAATAACGTACGTGACTATGCAGCCAATGAACAGGTTGCTTTTATTATGCACACAGGCGATATCTGCTATGAAAAAGGCTTGAAGGCACATATCCAAATAATGAATACTGCCAATATGGACTGCCCGATGTTTTATGCTATCGGTAACCATGATCTGGTGAAAGGGAAATATGGTGAGGAGCTTTTTGAAAATATCTACGGTCCTGTTTATTATTCTTTCGATGCCGGTAGTACGCACTATATCGTGACTCCGATGGCAGGAGGCGATCATCAACCCGGTTATACGAAGGAAGATGTCTATCGCTGGCTGAAGAACGACCTGGCACAGGTTCCGCAAGGTAAGCCGATCGTTGTTTTCAACCATGACCTGTTGACGTATGGCGACCAGTTCATTTTCGGTATCAACGACCAGGAACAGATCAACCTGAACGAACATAATCTGAAGGCCTGGGTATACGGTCACTGGCATATCAACTATATGAAGAAGCAGGGAGATGTATATTCTATTTCTACGGCAACATTAGATAAAGGTGGTATCGATCACTCGACCAGTGCTTTCCGTGTGCTGCATGTCGATAAGAAAGGTGATTTCACCTCTGAACTTCGTTATACTTATCTGGATAAACAGATTCAGATCGCTTCCCCGGTAGAGGGACAGGTTCCTGTATTGGCTTCGGGTGCCGTGCCTTTGGCTGTGAATGCTTATTCATCGGTAACTCCGGTAAAAGAGATAACTTATACCTGTCTTGTAGATGGTAAAGCCCTGTTCAATAACAAGAAACTGCAACAAGCTACCGATTGGTGCTGGAATGCCGAAGTCCCTTTGACTGCCAAACAGGAGGGAAAGGCTGTTACCTTAAAGATAAAAGCCCGTTTCAATAACGGGGAAACGGCAGAAACAGAAAGTGCCTTTACATATCATGCTGCTCCTGCGGAGGTGAAACTGGGTGGTAACTGGCTGAACCTGTTGGAGAATCCTCAACATGCCGCACCTGCCGGGCCTGCATTGAACCAGCCTTTACAGATGGCCTGGATCAAGAATGTAGGAGCAAATATTTATATGACATCGCCTCTGGTTTATAATGGAAAGATCTATATCGCTTCTGTGGATGAGAACCTGAAAGGGGAGGCTCATGTATATGCCCTCGACGGTAAGACCGGTGAACTGATCTGGAAATATCCGGTGCGCAACTCCATTAAGAATACGATCGTTATAGATAACGGCCAGGTTTTGGCACAGGATGCACAGGGTTATTTGTATGCTATTAATGCCGAGAGCGGTAAACTTAGCTGGGAAAAACAGTTGCCTGTAAACGGTCTGCCCGCTCTGATCGAAGGTCTGGTTGCCTCCGATGGTATTGTTTATGCCGGCACAGGTAAAGGTCTATGTGCTATCGAAACGAAAGACGGTAAAGTGCTTTGGCAGAATAAGGATTGGGGACAGGGAGAAGGAACAACTACAACTTTCTCTGTTGCAGGTGACAAGCTGATCGGCTCATCCCAATGGAATGCCCTTTATGGCAACGACCTGAAGACCGGAGCATTAAAATGGACTGCTAACACCAACGGTCTGCGTAATCGTGGTGCCTCGGCTGCTGTTCATGGTAATTTATTGTATTTGATTTCAGATAAGTCTTTCTTTATCCTGGAAGCTAATACCGGCCGGGTGGTTGTACGTAAGGAGTTACCTTTCAGTGTGGATGTTACCTCTACTCCTTTATTGACGGATAAAGAGATCATCTTCGGCTCTGCTAAAGACGGTCTGATCGCTTTGGATAACGAGACACTGGAACTGAAATGGAAGTTTGCAACCGGCGACGCATTAGTCTTCACTTCTCCTTATTCCCGTAAACCGGCTGCCACCATTGAAACCAGTCCGGTACTGGCAGGAAATACAGTCTATGCAGGTGCTTCCGACGGAACTATCTACGGAGTGAATAAAGAAGACGGGAAACTGGTGTGGAAACATGCGACAGGTGCTCCGGTATTCGGCTCGGTAACTGTTTCAGGCAATGCACTGATTGCTGTCGACTTCGGTGGCAATGTGTATACTTTTGTGGCAGGAAATTGATATTATATCTTTGATAAAATAAGAAGAGGGAAGCTTAACAAACTTCCCTCTTCTTGTCTATTTTAATTCAAACACAACTTTTCCCCGAATATCGGTCGAGGAAGCTCCCACTAATGTCTCGAACTGTCCCGGTTCGGCAATCCATTCGTGCTTACCGTCGTCAAAGAAACTCAGTGCATCCGTACCGATGGTGAAAGATACCTGTTTTACTTCTCCCGGCTGTAGGTAAACCTTTTGGAAACCTTTCAGCTCCTTAATGGGGCGGGGGAGCGATGATTTCTTGTCGCTGATATAAAGCTGTACGACTTCCGCCCCTTCGCGGTCACCTGTATTTTTTACGGTCAGGGTGAACGTGATAGGTTCGTCTTTTACAATCGCTTTCTTATCGGCTGTTACTTTTCCGTATTCGAATGTCGTGTAACTCAGGCCATGGCCAAAGCTGAAAAGCGGCCGGGTTTTCTGTTTGTCCGCCCAACGGTAGCCGACGAAGATACTTTCGTTGTACTTCTCGTCTACCAGGTTGCTGCCGTCGTTTCTGGGAGTACCCGGATATTCGCCCAACTGGTGTGCACCTACATCCTGTAAAGAGACAGGGAAAGTGAACGGCAGCTTACCGGATGGATTTACATCTCCCAGCAATACCGAAGCAATAGCATTCCCCGCTTCCGAGCCCAGATACCACGCCTGTACGATGGCCGGAACTTCTTTCACCCATGGCATGGCGATGGCATTCCCGGAAATATTAACCATGATCAGATTTTTGTTCGCCTGAGCCAGGGCAGCTATTACCTGATCCTGCCCGTAAGATAGACCCAGTTCCTTGCGGTCTGCATCCTCACAGTCCTGATGCGCACTCTTGTTCAGACCGCCGATAAAGATCACATAGTCGGCCTCCCTGGCTACAGCCACGGCTTCGGCTATCAATTCCTCCGGCGAACGGCTGTCTTCCAGATCCTGTCCGGACTTTACTCCATTGTATTCACCACTCGGATCGCCTACATAACCACGTGCATAAACGACTTCGGCTTTGTCGCCCACTCGCCTGCGGATACCATCCAGCGGAGAGAGTTCGTATTTCACTTTCAGGGAAGAAGAACCACCGCCTACGGTCATCATCTTGACGGCATTTTCACCGATAACGGCTATTTTCTTTGCGCGGTTCAGGTCGATAGGAAGTACATTATTCTTGTTCTGCAATAAGACGATACCTTCTTCGCCGATTTGGCGGGCTGCGGCAAAATGTGCATCCGAGCAAAGTGAGCCGTAAGGACGGTTTCTATCCATATTCGTGCGATAAGCCAAGCGAAGGATACGTCTAACCTTATCATCCAGTTCTTTTGTGCCGACTTTACCTTCCCGGATCAACTGAAGATAGGGGTCTGCCAGGTAATAATTATCGTAAGCGTTACTTGCCCCGTTGGATAATCCGTTGGTCCAGCTACCGAACTCCATATCGAGTCCGTTGGTTATGGCTTGTTGTGTATTATAAACGCCTCCCCAGTCGGAAATGACAACGCCGTCGAAACCCCATTCGCCTTTCAGGATATCATTCAACAGATACTGATTATGGCAACCGTGCTGGTCTTTGTATAGGTTGTAAGAACCCATGATTGCCCAGGCTTTCCCTTCCTGGACAGCGGCTTTGAAAGCGGGCAGATAGATTTCATACAGGGCACGGTCGTCTACAATGACGTTGGTTGTATGGCGGTTTACTTCCTGGTTATTCAGTGCATAATGTTTTACACAGGCAGCCACGCCATTTTGTTGAACGCCTTGTACATAGGGAACTACCATTTTTCCGGCCAGATAAGGGTCTTCGCCCATATATTCGAAGTTACGTCCGTTCAAGGGTGAGCGATAGATGTTTACGCCGGGGCCCAATAATACTGTTTTGTTACGGTAGCGGGCTTCTTCCCCGATACTCTTTCCATACAATAAAGCTATTTTCGGATTCCAGGTAGCAGCCAGGCAGGTCAGTGCCGGGAAAGCCACGCAAGAGTCGTTGGTCCATCCGGCTTGCTCCCATTCATCCCATAAAACTTCGGGACGAATACCGTGAGGGCCATCGGTCATCCAAAATTCAGGAATACCCAGACGAGCCACTCCCGGCGAACAAAACTTGGATTGCGCGTGTGTCAATGCCACTTTCTCTTCGAGTGTCAGGCGCGATAAGGCGTCTTCCACCGGATCGCTTTGTTGTGCCTGGGCAAATGTAGGAAGCATCAACAGGGAGCAAGCAATATACTTAATCAGTTTCATATCGTTTTATTGTGCTTTTAAACTTAGTGAGCGGATATATTCTTTCTGAATGATACAGTTTTGTAACCGGCTGTTCTCTATAAATTCCATCAGGGCCGCTTTAGCCTCTTCCTGATCCGGACGAGCTTCGCGTATCTCCTGATAAGTACCCCGGGGAGCTTCCGAGAAAGCAACGATACGGTCCCAATTCTCAGGAGTTTTAATACCGGCGAAAGAGGACTCATCGATCTTTTTATAAGGCCAGAAGGTCCAGCCGATATTGTTTTCCTGCATGACGTGGCAGAAAGCATTTTGCCAGGCTGTCGTGTTGTGTCCGATCTCTCCCATGTACATGGGCAGGTTCACGCGGTCGCGGAAATCGATGATCTCCTGGATAGCGGCTTTTGTCGCTTCTCCGCCGTAACGGTGGCAGGTGTACATGATCTTATCGTCGAAGGTGGAATCGGTGAACGGGCGGAAATTGCCGTTCCACTGGGCACCGCCCAGCAAGATGATATGGTTGGTATCCACTTCACGGATAGCGGCTGTAGCCCGTTTGTATAACGGTTCCAATTTGCCGTTTAGTTCTTCCATATTACTGAAATAGGGGGCGATAGGCTCGTTAATCAATTCGTAACCCAGGATTACGGGTTCATTCTTATAATACGTTGCGATCTTCTTCCAGATGTCGCAGAACTGTTGCTGGCTGGCTTCGCTTTCAAAGAGCCAGGGATAACCGTAGCTGTCGTCGATGTTATCGCCGGTCTGTCCGCCCGGTGCATCGTGCATATCGAGGATCAGGTATAACCCGGTCTCCCGACACCAGCTGACCACACTATCTATGCGGGCGAATCCATCCTGGTTGGAAGTCAGTCCCATATAATCTTCATCGGTGAAGAGTTTGTAATGGAAAGGTAGACGGATGGTGTTGGCTCCTGTCCCGGCAATGAACCGTACGTCGTCGCGGGTGATGTAATTGTCTTTGAAAGCCTTCCAGAACTCAGCGGTAAAGTCGGGGCCGACCATTTCACACAGCATTTGGTTGATACGTCCCGGTGAGTTCGTTTTGCTGAAGCCGAACATATAACCTTCGGGGTTCAGCCAGTTCCCGAGATTGGTTCCCTGGATGAAGAATTTCTGTCCTTTGGGAGTGACCAGGCCGGTACCGGAGATACGCATAAATGCTTCCGGGGGCATATCGGTCGTATCCGTACCTGCTGTTGCTGCGTCCTGCCGGCATCCGGTAAAGGATACCAGCAGAAGCAGGATCATTAAATATATATTCTTTTTCATATCTGTTATTCTACTGTGAATGTTGTTTGTAATCCTTCTGCACTGTTGGGGCCGACCCAGAGGTTGAACTCGCCCGGCTCTACTACTTTCTGCATATCTATGTTCCAGAATGCCAGTTCTTTGACCGGGAGAGAAAAGGTGACGGTTTTCTTTTCACCCTGCTTCAGGGAAACGCGTTGGAAACCTTTCAGTTCTTTGACCGGACGGGTAACAGAGCCGAAGATGTCCTGTACGTACAATTGTACTACTTCTGTTCCGTCGTATTTACCGGTGTTAGTCAGGTCGAAACTGATTTCCAGTGTTCCGTTGGCAGCCAACTTATCGGTTGGCAGTTGCAGGTTGTCGTATCCGAATGTGGTGTACGACAATCCGTAACCGAAGGGGAACAGAGGATCGAAACCGGCATCCATATAGAAAGAGGTACAGCCCAGTGAGGTCTGTCCGGCTTCCAGCGGAATAGCGTCGATCAGTGTTTCCTGGCGGGAAGCGGGGCGGCCTGTATTGTTATGGGCATAGTAAACGGGTATTTGTCCTACCATCTTCGGGAAGGTAACCGGCGTTTTACCGCTCGGAGCCACTTTACCGAAAAGCAGGTCGGCAATAGCCGGACCACCCATAGTTCCCGGATGGAAAGCGTAGAGAACGGCATCCGACTGGTTTACTTCCTGCTCGATCGTCAGCGGACGACCTGCCATGATAACCGTTACGAGGGGTTTCCCTGTCTTTGTCAGGGCGGTAATCAGTTCGCTTTGCGCTCCCTGCAGGTGTAAATCTGCTAAAGAATGGGCTTCCCCCGAGAGGATAGACTCTTCCCCGACGCATACCAGTACGGCGTCCGCACGTGTGGCGGCACTTACGGCTTTGGTGATATTGCCTGTGTTCTTGTCGCGGCTGTAACCTAATCCGGGTTCGTAGATAAACTGTACCTTGTCGCCATACATCTCTTTCAAGGCTGCCAGTACGGTTTGGGTATGTGCTTTTTCTCCGTCGAATACCCAGGTTCCCATCTGGTCGTGAGGGGCATCCGCCAACGGACCTACGACCGCAATGGTACGGATCTTATCGGTGAAAGGTAAGGTCTCCCGGTCGTTCTTTAACAGGATAACCGATTGCTCTGCTGCTTCTTTGGCTTTGGCGAGGTGTTCAGGTGCATATTTTACATGTTGGTCTGTGTTTACATAAGGATTATCGAACAGTCCCAGACGGAACTTAAGACGAAGGATGTTGCGTACCGCATTGTTGATAGCCGCTTCCGATATCTTCCCTTCTTTTACAAGTTCTTCCAGGTGGCGGATAAAGGTACCGCTGACCATTTCCATATCGATGCCGGCATCAACCGATTTCAAGGCAGCTTCCTTTTCGTCTTTGCAGAAGCCGTGGGAAATCATTTCGGCTGTCGAAGCCCAGTCGGTAACGACCATACCATCGTATTTCCATTCATCGCGCAATACATCTTTCAGGATAAAGCTATTCCCTGTCGAAGGAATACCGTCATTATCGTTGAAAGAGGTCATAAAGGTGGCACATCCGGCTTTTGCCGCCGCTTCGAACGGAGGAAAATAGACGTTACGTAGCTGGCGTTCGGGGATGAATGTCGAATTGTAATCGCGTCCTCCTTCTGCTGCTCCGTAGCCGATAAAGTGTTTGGCACAGGCTGCAATGGAGGTCGGATCGTTCAGGGAATCGCCCTGAAACCCTTTTACCATGGCTACACCCATGACGGAACTTAGATACGGATCTTCACCACAACTCTCTGCGATTCGTCCCCAGCGGGGATCGCGTGAGATATCGATCATCGGGGCAAACGTCCAGCGGATACCGTCGGCAGATGCTTCGATAGCGGCTACGCGGGCACCGTCCTGCACGATCTGAGGATTGAAAGTAGCGGCCTGTCCCAGGGGTATTGGGAATATTGTTTTATATCCGTGAATGACATCACGCGACATCAACAGGGGGATACCCAGCCGGGATTCTTCCACCGCTACTTTTTGGATTTGATTGACAATGGCCGGATCTGTAATGTTCAGTAAGGAGCCTACTTCTCCGTTGCGGATTTGTCCGGCAATCTCTTCCGGGGGGCCGAACGGGCTCAGTTGGTTCATCTGTCCGATTTTCTCCTGCAAAGTCATTTTCCCGAGCAATGCTTCCACTTGTTTTTCAACAGCGTCTCCTTTCCCTGATCCGGCAGGCTGGCTACATGCCATCATGGAGAGAGCCAGTAATCCGGCATAGAAGATATTTAATTTGTATGTTTTCATGGTGGTTATTATGTGATTGAGTGTTTCATCTTCCCGTTTTGAATGAGTAGATAGAGAGCTGCTGTATTGCCAACTCTCTATCTGTTGTTTGTTTCTTATTTATTGAAAGAGAAATCATCGAAGAAGAAGATTCCCGGGGCGGCATGGCCTTCTGCACCGAACTGGATAACAATCTTGTTATAATCGGTACGGTCTTTTACCGTGCTGAAATCAAATTCGAGTTCGATCCATTTATCGGTCTCCAGATTTGCTTTTACAATTTCAGTCTGGCTTTCCCATGCATTATCGCCAGCTTCGGTGTTCTGCAATTTGACAGTAACCTGTTTCTGCAGCTTATTGACTGTGATCCAATCGCCTGCAACAGCTGCGGCAGTCGTATAATCGTTGTAAGACGGAATATATACTTTCATACGGATCTTGTTATTTTCCGACAGGTCGAACTTAGTATCTTCCGATACCCATGAGATATTGGAGTAGAACTCTTCCGATTTCTGATAGAGATATACTTTTTTAGACGTATTGATGCCGACCGGTGCCGGATTCGAGTAGACAGGGCCCATATCTCCCATCTTTTCAGGGATGAATTCTACGGATAATTTATCTTTCTCAAAATCTTCAACCAATGTAACAGGTTTAATTTCCACTTCGGGTTTTACGTTCTTTTCTTTCGGAATGAAACGATACCACCAACCATTACCGCTTTCAACGGTACTGGTGCATTTCAGATACAGTTCGTCGTCTGTCAGGCTCAGGATCTCGTAAGTGGATGTTCCTGCATAATGGCCGAAGAAAGCACCGTTGTTCAGTGTGATTGTCTTACCCGTTTCATTCAATGTAAAAGTATATGCGTCTTTAGGTTCATACTTTACGTCAAAGTCTCCGGCGGGGGGAACAACAGCTGTACCTCCCAATGCGTTTTTACCCGCTTCGTTCGTATAGATATACCCATTGTTTTTCCAGATCATTTTTACTCCCACCTGGATAAATGTAAACTCCTGGGTATAAAGACTCGATTCCAGTTTGCCGTTGGCCGGGCATGACCACCATGAAGGCGCTTCGTCCGTACTCGGTCCGACTCCGAAGTGTCCGCTATGATATTGGTCGAATACCCAGGTTTTACCTTGCAGATTTTCGGCACCTCCTGTCAGGGCGTTGTACATAGGAGTGTTCAATAGGGACATATCGTCCTGTGCAACCGTGACTTCCTTTGTGATCGTTGCCGATCCTCCGGTAGTATACATGGTCATCGAGATCACATAAGTTCCTTTAAACGGATATTTCGCATCTGCCGTTTCTCCTTTGGCGGTCGATCCGTCTCCCATATCCCAGGTGACGACACCTTTTATGCTCGATTCATTTTTCAGTGCGATCACGTTCGGTTGTTCACTTTTCGGTGTGGCGGAGAAAGCGAGCTGGCTTTCTTCGGGCATTGCACCCAATGAATGGTCGTCATTGTCTTGCGGGTCGCAAGAGGTCATGGCCAAAATGGCCATTAGGACGATGATTCCTGATTTGAATATATTTCTTATCATATTATTGTCTGTTTTATCGTATTAGCCATTCGGTTATTTCCAGTTACCGTTTTGTTTCAATTCGAATTCGGTTCCCAGCGTCTTTGTCATTTCTCCCTGAGGAATAGGAAGATATTTCATCCATTCTTCAAAGGTACGGACAGAGTTGAACTCGGAATTGTTTTCTGTCAGCACACTCGGAGCATCTCCCCAGCGAACCAGATCCCAGAAGCGCATTCCTTCACCCAGAAATTCTTTACGACGTTCGTTCTTGATATTCTGTGCTGTGATAGCGATCGGTTTGTCGGTTCCGAAGGCACGGCGACGTATCTGGTTGAAACATTCATCTGCACTTACACCCTGAGCTTCGGGAGCACCTCCCATCTTCACCAATTCCACATAGTTCAACAGTGTTTCGGCATAACGGAAAATACGCAGGTTATTACAGTAATTCAGATCCTGGTCGCCTGGAGGAGGGTTATATCCTTCTCGGGCAGCATATTTACGCTGGAACAGGCCTGTATCCTGGAAACGTTTTGAATAACTGCCTTCGCGCCAGTCGTTGATAGAGGCATCACGACGCAGGTCACCTTCTTCGTACATCTGGTAAGCGGACAAACGGACAGGAGCAAATCCCCAGCCTCCTTTGAACACTCCGTCAGGATCTTTCAGTTCATTCGGAGAGATAAATGCCGGTAAGTTCGTACCATATCCCTGCCAGCCTGTATCCCAGGTTTTACCTTCCGGCAACTGGTTGCTTTCAAAGATGGATTCTTTGCAGAATTCATTTTCGTCCAACCACATGGCATCGAAATCGTCCATCAGTTCGTAATCGCCGCTTTTGATGATCGTGGCCATATCGTTGGCTACTTCGGCATATTTAGACTGATCTTTCTGATACATCACTACGCGTGCTTTCAACATCAGGGCGGCAGCTCTGTTGGCACGTCCCAGGTTGGCTCCGCTGACTTTCATCGGCATACCTTCTCCGCAGGCTATTTCCAGGTCGGCCATTATTTTTTGGTATATTTCGTCCGCACTCATCTGAGGAGCCAGGTAAGGATCGTCCAGCGGAGCTTCGAAGTAAGGAATATTTCCCCAGAATTTCCATAACAGATGCGTATAATAAGCACGCAGGAAATGGGATTCTGCCGTATACTGGGCTACTTTTTCTTCCGTCACATTCACTGCATTCTTACAGGCAATAACTGCATTGTTCGCGCGTGCCAGGCCGGTAAAATAGATACTCCACAATCCGTCGAGAGTTTCTGCCGCACTGGAACTGAATTGCGACAGTACATATAATTGATGCTGGTCGCCGGCATCGCCTCCCCCTTTGAACAAGTCGTCGGAACGCAGGTCGGACATAAGTAACACAGCATTATAATTGTTGTTTGCATAGCTGTCAAACATCAGGATCTGATAAGCCGAACCCAAACTGGACAGGATCGTTCCTTCGGTTGCGGCTGCACCGGCTTCCGGCTTTTCTGTCGGCCCGGCTGTCAGGAAATCGTCTCCACAGGAAGTGGTCATGACGGCAGTTGCCAAAAGAGATGCAAAAGCGAATAATTTATATCTTTTCATAATGATAAATACGTTTAAATGTTAGAAAGTGATATTAGCTCCTAAAGAGATCGTTCTTGATTGCGGATAGATACCTTTATCCACGCCGATCGTAGTATAATTGCCGGAGGCCAGTTCCGGGTCGAAACCGTCGTAACCGGTGAATGTGAACAGGTTCTCTGCCGATACATATACTCTTAGTCTTTGTATGGACGCTTTCTTAGTCCATATAGTAGGCAGGGTATATCCCAGCTGGGCTGTTTTCAGGCGAACATAAGATCCGTTCTTTACATACAGGTCGGAAGAACGCCAGTTTCCGTTCGGGTTCTGGGCTGTCATGCGGGGGATAGAGTTGGAAGAACCTTCACCCATCCATCTGTCGAGTATCCATGTCGGACGGTTCATTGCCGGGATATCGCCACGTTGTGCGAAGTCGAATATATCGTTTCCGAAAGTTCCCTGGAAGAAGAGATTCAGGTCGAATCCTTTCCAGTCTGCGCCCAGTGTCAAACCGAATGTCCAGTCGGGCATCCCTTTACCGATCTTTGTTCTGTCGGTATCGTCTACCACTCCGTCTTTATTCGTATCCACGAAGCGAACGTCACCGGGTTGTGCCTTCGGCTGTAAGAGTTCGCCTTTATCGTTCGTATAAGTATTTACTTCGTCCCAGGTCTGGAAGATACCATCCGTTTTCATCCCGTAGAAATAAGGCCAGACATCCCCGTTGGTTGCCCGTACATATTCACCTACTCCGGATGCACCGGCACTTTCGTAAGTTGCCAGACCGGAAGCATTACCCAGGTCGATCAGCTTGTTTTTCAGGTAAGAAGCGTTGGCGCTGATTGAATAGTTGAAATCTTTGACAGAAGACTTCCAGCCCAGTTCGAATTCAAGTCCCCAGTTCTGCATTTTTCCGGCATTACTCATCGGAGCACTTTGTCCTACGTAGCTTGGGATCGGTTTGTCCATTAACATTCCGTTTGTTTTCTTCTTGAAATAGTCGAAACCGAAATTCAAACCGTTATTGAAGAAGCGGGCATCGAAACCGAGGTCGATCTGTTCCGACTCTTCCCATTTGATATTAGGATTGGCAATAGCTGCCGGTGAAGAACCGTATTGCATTGTTCCGGTTTTACCGTTATCTTTTACGCTGTAACCTCCACCGAAATAGTAGTTTTGTCCGCCATCCATTAGGGCTGTATAACGGAAGTTACCGATATTTTCGTTACCGTTCTTACCCCAGCTGAAACGTACCTTCATAGAATTGAATACGTCGCTCTGGAATTGTCGCATATAAGGTTCGTTCAACACATTCCAACCGACAGACAATGCCGGGAATGTAGCCCATTTATGATTGGGTCCGAAGCGGGAAGAACCGTCGCGGCGCATTGTGAATTGCAACATATAACGTTCGTCGTAGTTATAATCGATACGGCCGAAATAAGAAGCCAGGGCAGTAAAGTTGTAACCATCCGTGCCACCCCATGTACGTTCGTCGTCGCGGCTGCCGGTAGCAGAGTTGATATTAGCCTTGTTCGGGTCTGTTTCAAGCAGGTCGTAGTCGCTGCCACCCAGTTTACGAACTGAGTATTTTTGTGCAGACTGTCCTAAAACGACTGTCAGGTTGTTCTTTTCAAAGAATGTTTTATTGTAGGTCAATACGTTTTCTACCTGCCATCTGTAGCCACGGTTCATTTCGCTTTGTACCCAGCTCTGTTCGTTTTTCTTCATGGAGCCCATATAATATTCGAAACCATATCCGTCGGCACCCCAGAATGCCAGGTCGGCACCATAGCTGCTTTTGAACTTCAGTCCGGGAAGTACATCCAGTTCAGCCCAGAAAGAGCCGACGAACTTGTCTTCATTATTTTTTGTTACGGAAGGAGCATTCAACTGGGCAACCGGGTTGGCCAATTCCTGATAACCGGAAGGCGGCAAAGAAAATACACGTCCGTTTTTGTCTACGACAGCTGTCGGATATTTTGCCAGGATTTCAGCCGATTCTTTTTCATTAGCATAAACAGGAACCAGGGGAGAGAACGTGATGGCACTACCCAGGATAGAACCGTATTCCGAGTTGGATTCGACAGTAGAATTCGTACCTCTCGAGTAACCGATATTGACACCTACCTTCAGTTTGTTGAGGAATTTACGGTCTTGTGCTTCAAACACTTCGTAGGTAGAGTTAGAACGAAGGCTCCAGCGGTCGTAGTTTGATTTACCGTAGTCACCGCCGACGATACCTTCCTGATTGAAGTAACCTAAAGAAAGGAAATATTGCATTTTGTCGCTACCGCCGTTAATACTTACCTGATGTTGCTGAACCGGAGCGTCATAGTTGAAAGTGGCATCCTGCCAGTCGGTTCCGTTACCTGCGGAAGCAATTTCTTCCTGCGAGTAAAGAGGGGCGTTTCCGTCGTTCACCTGTGCTTCGTTCATAATAGTCATGTATTCGCGTGCGTTCAGGACTGCTTTCTTTTTCCAGGGATTCTGCCATCCGTAGCTGAAATCGTAGTTGATCGTCGCTTTACCGCTTTTACCGCTCTTGGTCGTTACAAGTACAACACCATTGGCTGCGCGGGCTCCGTAAATAGCTGCCGATGCAGCATCCTTCAGGATCTCGACAGATTGGATATCCACCGGGTTCAGGTAGTTGATACCACCGTCTACCGGCATACCGTCTACGATATATAACGGATCGCTGTTGTTGACCGTTCCGATACCGCGGATGCGCACTTTAGAGTCTGATCCCGGCTGGCCGGAACTTTGTGTGATCTGTACGCCGGAAACTTTTCCTTTCAGCGCATCTTCCACACGGGAAGGTTTGGCTGCATTCAGTTCGTCGGCTGTTACACGGCTGATAGCCGCTGTTACCACACTCTTTTTCTGAACACCATAACCCACAACGACAATTTCGTCCAGTGCCTGGCTGTCTTCTGCCAGTGTTATGATTAACGGTTTGTTATCAGAAATTTTCACCAGTTGGGGTGTATAACCGATAAAAGAGATTTCCAGGACGGAGCTTTGCTCAACGTCAGGAATAGAGAACATACCATCCAGGTCTGTAATGGTCCCGTTGGTCGTTCCTTTTATAATAACATTTGCACCGATGACTGGTTCGCCCTGAGTGTCTTTTACTTGTCCACTGATCGTGAACTTCTGGGCGAATGCAAGTGTCGGGAATAATAATAACAGGCATAAGATGGGGATGATACCTCCATAATACCTCCGTTTAAATAAAATGTTCTTCATAAGATAAATACATTTTAAAGTTAACATACTAATCGTTTTTTACTTTTATTGTATTTGCAAAAGTAAAGTGTGGTTCGTGGGCTTCAATAGTCTGGTAAACAGCAGAAGTAAGTCGTGGTATTTATTATATTATTGATAAATAGCATTTTATGGATTTTATGAGCCTGTAAAAAGTAAGTTATTTTATCAGGTTAAGGAGGCTTTCAAGTTTGTTTTAGCGCTCTATTTTTCCTAAAGATTTTACAATTTCTGCAAAATGTTCTTTGGGTACGATTGCTTTGCTGCGTGTTTTCAGCCGGTTGTTATAGACTGTCTGGGCAGAGCAATGGAGGAATTCGGCTATTTTTACACTGTCGCTGATTCCCAGACGGACCAATGCATAGATACGTAGTTCGGTATTTAATAATTCTCCTTCTTTAGGTATGATCTGTTTATCCGGTTCGAGCAATGCATTAAAGTCGGAAACAAAGTCCGGATAGATATGCAGGAAGATGGCGTCGAAATTGCGGTAAAATTCTTTTAGTTCATTGGAAGCCATTGAAGAACTATCCGTCATCTTTTTCACTTCGTCTATCATACCGGTTTTGATCTTCCGGTTTATATTTTTCCTGTATTCATCGAGTTTACTGATATAGTTTGAACATATATTGAATACATAACCGATATATTCTTCTTTGACATAGTTTGATTCCGTCAGTTTATTGTTGGTTTCCAATAATTGTTCGTTCAATGATTGGAGCTGATTATTCACTTCAGCCAGTTGTTCATGAGCCTGCTCCAGTTCTTCGACATGTTTATTCAGGCTCTGGTTGGCTTTGTTCAGTTTCTTTCGTGACTCTTTCAGCCGTTTCATTTGTAATCCGATGAAGAATATGGCTGCAAGCAGAACCAACAATAACGTACTTACAATGAATAGATAGCGGCGTAAATCGGCTTCCTGTTTTTTATTTCTTTGTTCATAGGTTTTATGGATGGCGTCCAATGCAGAGGAAATACCGATCATACGTATCCTGTTTTTATATAGCTGTGCACATCCGAGGCAATAATTGAGATAAGAATAGGCGCGGTCTATGGCACCTCTTTCTAAAAGGGTTTTTCCCAGTTCTTCCAATGATGCGATATCATGATTTGCCGACCGGATATCAGCCATGGCTGATAAGATGAGGTAACGAAGATATTCCTCTTCGTTACCTTCGTCTCTATTCATTATTGCTAAAATATATGCATTCATGGCCTCCTTTCTGGAATCGAACGAAGCAGAAGCAAGCGATAATCTCAACTGTTCTTTTGCCTCTTCTGCCATAGGAGTTCCGTTATACTGCCATCCTTTGTACCATAAATAATAGGGATGATTATCCGGTATACTGGAAAAAATAGAATCCCGGTATATCTTTTCCTGGGCATAATAAAGTATACTTTGCTGGGAATCTTCCCCGGAATATTGGCCGTAATGCGAATAAAGATACATCATCTGTCCGTAATAATCCGTTTTGGCATAAGATGACAGATTATCTACATTTATCTCATTCAAAGCATCCAGTGCTTCTTTCAGGAATCCGGTAGCCGATAATATAAAAGATTGTTCGATATTCCATTGTGCGATCCACTGTGGATTGTTCAGTTTTCGGGCGATATTCAGGTTTTTATGTATGTAACTTAATGCCGAATCGCTGTCGTATACCATAAATTCTTCATAGAACAGTTTATTCATCCAGTATTGCTCTTCTTCCGTCTGAACTTTCTGTTCCATTTTTCTCAGTTCTTCGATCCGTTTCTCTTTGGCAACGACAAAAGTCTCTTTTTCAGCAAGAAGCGAGTCAAGGCTTTGCAGCATTTTTTCGATGTTTTCGGATACTGATTGCCCGTTGGCATATCCTGAACAAACGAATGAAGGAATGATAAATAATAGTATTATCCTGATATACATTGTTGTCTGATTTAAGGTTTACGGATCAAAGATAAAAAAAGAGGATGACTTTATCCTCTTTATTTGTTTTTTAGTTACTTTTTCGTTAGATTATATGTGTACTCCCATGAAACAGATGGATACGCTATTTTAGTTTTGATAAAAACCTGTATCCTCCGGAAATTTCATCTTTCACAATCTTTCCCGGCTGTGGAACCGGAACATGCATCCCTATTACAGTGATGTCCTTGTCGGCTAGGTATTCCAACACTTTGAGGCGTGTTTCCCGTGCCATGTCGGGATCGACGTCATAGGTGATAGATATCTCGGGGTGTGGCATCTGTATAGCTAGGGCATGTGTCAGGTCTCCCCATACCAGTAGCTTTTCGCCGCCGTCGGAGATGAGATACATTATGTGTCCCGGGGTATGTCCGTAGGCCTCTATCGGGAAGATGCCGTCACCGTAATCCCCGTCGAGCGCAAGAGCTTGTACTGTTTTGACTTTCGTACCGTATTGCTCCTTTATCTTCTGCACTGTATGGAAATTTTTGCGCTGGTCGGGCGGGAATTTGTTCATTTCTACATTACTGCTCCAATAAGCCAGTTCTTTGTCGCCTACGGCTATCGATGAGTTTACGAAAATAGGATTTCCATCCAACAGCATTCCTCCTACATGGTCTCCATGCATATGTGTCAATAGTATTTGGTCTACATCCTGGTATTCAACACCAAGGTTCTTCATTTGCTCGAAAATTTTCCATCCGTAGCCGGTATCTATGAGCCATACTTTGCCTTTCCCTTTTATCAATACAACGTTTGTTGCGATCGGGAAGGTTCCGTTTGGAGCATATTTAGCTGTTATATCTGCCGGCGCGTCTATCAATAAGTCCGTCTCCGCATCTCCTGAACCTTCGGTAAATACAAACACTTCATAATCTCCCACTTTATAACCAGTGTTTAGTTCGGTTGTCAATTCTTGCGAATATCCATTAAAACTGATACACAAAAAAGTAATAAGGATAGAAAATAAATAAGATAAAGTTCTCATATTCGTAGTTTTATATTATTTGAATATCTCTACATATTTTTTTAAGATATAGATCCGTCCATGTTTTCCACCTGTAATCTCTTTTAAAACGTTGGTTGATCGATTTCCTAATTGTTTTATGCACTCGTTATTTTAGTTTTCACTACAAAAGTAAAATAAGGAGAACGATATTCCAATAAAATCACTAATTTAAAATATGAGAAAACTTGTTCATTTTTTGATGACAGCAAAAGACTTCTTTTGTTGTTATCGAAATAAACACATATATTTGTGGAAACTAATTCGTTCACACTATGTTAAGACAAGAGCAAATCGCAGAGGTCATAGACGCTCAACAGGTAGACTTTCTTAAAATTGATGATAAACTTCCTCGTGAAGCTCTGTCTCAGATACCTATTGTAGATAATTTTGCTACCATTATAACCGGAGTGAGACGTTGTGGCAAGAGCACCATACTGCTTCAACTGCTGAATCAGAAGTATAAAAAGAGTATCTATTGCAACTTTGAGGATATTCGTCTGGTCTCTTTTGATACTTCTGACTTTGTACGCTTGCATGCAGAGATAAAGAAAAGAGAGGTGGACGTATTGTTTTTCGATGAGATACAGCTTGCCAAGGGGTGGGATGTGTTTGTTCATCAGTTATTACGTGAAAGTTTCAAGGTTTTCATTACCGGCTCGAATGCTTCATTGCTCAGTAAGGAGTTGGGTACACATTTGACAGGTCGCCATATCCCGATGGAGCTATTCCCATTCTCCTATAATGAATTTTTGGAGTACAAAAAACTGGAAGCCTCAGAGGATTCGATGAAACAATATTTAAGTATCGGTGGTGTACCGGAATATGTAAAAACCGACATGCAGATGATCCTGACAACGATGATGGATGATATACTGGTAAGGGACATTGCCATAAGACAATCGATCCGGGATGTGTCATCTCTCAAACAACTGGCTCTTTATTTGCTTTCAAACATAGGGAAACCGGTAGCAGCAAATAAACTTACGGGGTTGTTCGGGGTAAAAGCACCGTCTACCATTTTAGAATATTTTTCGTATCTATCGGATGCCTATTTGGTTGAATTTGTCCCACAGTTCTCTTATTCATTAAAAACGCAGAGCCGCAATCCTAAAAAAGTTTATGCGATAGATACGGGATTGGTTACGGCACTGTCGATGTCGTTTACAGATGATTTTGGACGGCGTTTAGAAAACCTTGTTTATCTGCATCTGCGCCGTAAGTACAAAGAGATATTCTTTTTTGCCAATAAAGGGGAGTGTGATTTTGTAGTCTTCGACCGTTCTACAATAAAACTGGCCGTTCAGGTGTGCTACCATATTGATGATTTGAATTTTGAACGTGAACTGAACGGATTAACGGAGGCAATGACCACTCTGCATCTTTCGGAAGGAATAATCGTTACAATGAGCCAAAGTGACTCTTTCGAGAAAGATGGTAAGCGGATAAAAATGATTCCTGCATATCATTTTTTAAGAACAGAGATAGAGTAATTCTTTAAAATTTCTGGGATATTTGCTTCAGAAAGAACTTTGCAAGATTGTTTTTTTGCTAAAAAAAGACTTTACGAGATTTATTTTCGATATTTATGCTAGAACAAGAAGACAATAAAATGGAAGAAAAAGACAGTCGGTGGGCGAACAAAAACGTTTGACCAGATAAAGGATGTTTCCGATAGTTTTTTTTGGTGGTAGATGGTACGGAAGTGGGATATCATAACAGAAGGTTAAAATCGCCAAATTTGAAATAAGACAGTATCTCATACGAGTTCCGTCCTATTTTAAATTTGGCGAATGTTATATCGTATTACGGCTCCATCACCACCTCGATACTATTTCCCTGGGCAAGTAGCTTTTTGGTGAAGGCCTGTATTTTGGCAGGAGTGATGCTGTTGACTGTTTCGACATATTTCGTTGCGGCGTCGAATCCTTTGTAGTAATAATTATCCAGCGTATTCAGCCAGTAACCATTTTCCTGTTGGTTCTCTGCATGACGTTTCAGGATATTGTCCTGCGTCTTTTTGAAATCTTCCGGACGCGGACCGATATCGGAGATACGTTTCAGTTCGTTGCGTACGATTGTGTTCATCTGTTCCCGTTTGTCAGGATCGGTGTCGAAATAAGCCTGCAGGAAGGTTTGTCCTTTGGGGAAAGAAGAGATACGGGCAGAGGTCTGTACACCGTATGTGCCGCCTTCTTCTTCACGTACCTTTTCCATATACACCAGGTCGAGCACCTGTTTCAACATGGTGGCCGTGATGATGTTTTCCAGGTTGTAATCCATTTCTCCGGAATAGAAGTTTACGACGGAAGCTTTCGGGGTTTCCATCTGACGTTTGAAACGATTTACGTATTCACCTTTACGGATGGCCGGAACCTCTTTTATATTTCCCTGTTCTATTTTACCGTTGGCGGGCAGAGTTGCCAGATATTGTTCTACCAATGGACGGATACTGTCGGTATTGATGTTTCCTACGAAAGTAAAGACAAAACCGGAGGCATCGCCGAAGCGTTCCTTGTACATTTCCATGATACGCGGATAGCTGATATTCTTGAAATCGGCCGGATCGATACGCATGGCACGCGGGTTATTATTATAAATCGCTTTCGTCAGTGAGTCGCTGAAGGCTACCATCGGATTCAGTTCCACATTTTTCAGCTGGGCAATCATACGGTTTTCAAAAGATTTGTACGCTTCTTCATCCATACGCGGAGCCGTGAAATTGAGGTAGATCAATTCGAATAATGTCTTCAGGTCGGAAGGAGTGGAGGAGCCGTTTACGTTTTCGCTATCCATTCCGAGCGAAGTAGAACAGGATACTTTCTTGCCGGCCAGCATCTTGTTGAGGTCGATTGCCGAGAAATTTCCCAAACCGCCGAGGTCGATGACTTCGTTGAATACTTTCAGGTTGTCGATATCCTTATTTCCGAATAAGGTACTTCCACCTGGACTTGTTGCCGTCATAATGATCTCGTCCTTTTTGAAATCGGTATGTTTCAATACTACTTTAATGCCGTTATTTAAGGTCAATACGGTGGCACCGAACAACGGATCTTCTTTGCTATCCGTGATTTTACCCGGGGCTGGTAGTTCCGAGATCAAAGGTTCGTTCGAAAGTGTTTCCTTATAAGGTTCTACCGGAATGCGTTGCGCTTTCATAAAATCGCGGAGCAGCTGTTCGTCGGTAGGATAGGTGACACCTTCTTTTTCCGGGCCGGTCAGGCTGATAACGATATTCCGGTCGCCGATCATATCCTGGATATATTTGTTGACCTGTTCAACCGGAACAGCCTGGGCGATCTGCCCGATCAACGCGTATTCCGTTTCAATACCCGGAATATATCCACCTTCGGTAAAGTGGCGTACATATTCGTTGGTGAAGGCACTGTTACGTTGTTTGTCGCGGTCGTTGTAGAGCGATTCGTATTGTTTGAGTACATTAATGCGTGCCCGATCATATTCAGAAGGAGTGAAACCGAAACGTTTTACGCGTTCTGTCTCTGTGACCAGCGCATTCATGGCAGAGTCCACTTCATTGTCTTTAACCAATGCGGCTACCGACCAGGCACCTTTTGTTTTCGATATCATATAATCGCCGTCTGAAGCTTGTGCTGCAACGAACGGGGGATTGGCTTTCTGCACCATTTCGTTGAAACGTTCGTTCATCATCGTGGCTGCTACGCTCTGGATATAATCTTTTACCACTCCGGCGATCGTACTATACATATCCTGCGGCATCTTTTCATGTTTGTAGAAGATAGACAGGATCGTGTTTGAAGCCTCCTTATCGGTGGCAATGGAGATCAGCGGCATATCGTTGTCTGCCACTTCGAACATTTCGCGGGGAGCCGGGTTTACCGGAGCCGGGATATCGGCAAAAATCTTTTTAACGGCTGCTTCCACTTTATCGACATCGATGTCGCCAACGATGATAATGGCCTGTAGGTCGGGGCGATACCATTTGTGGTAGTAGTCGCGTAGTTCGTTCGGTTTGAAGTTGTTGATCACATCGATCGTTCCGATCGGCATGCGGTGGGCATAACGGCTGTCCGGATACATCTTCGGTAGTTGCTGTTCCCAGAGACGTGCCTGCGCATCTTGGCGTGTACGCCATTCTTCACGGATCACGCCGCGTTCTTTCTCTATGGCGGAATCGGCCAGTATGATGAAGCCCGACCAGTCATGCAGGATCAACAGGCAGGAGTCTACTACACTTTCACGGGTGACCGGAGCGTTCATGATCATATACACTGTCTCATCGAAGCTGGTATAAGCATTGAAATTTTCGCCGCCGCGCATACCTACACTCTCGGTGAATTCGTCCATTCCTTTATCCGGGAAGTTTTTTGATCCGTTGAAAGCCATGTGTTCCAGGAAGTGAGCCAGTCCGCGCTGGTTCTCTTCTTCCAACATGGAGCCTACGTTTTGCGCAATATAGAAGTCGGCCCGTTCTTTGGGAAGTTCGTTGTGACGGATATAATACGTCAATCCGTTCGACAGTTTACCGTAGCGAACCTGCGGATCGATAGGCAGTGGTTGCATTTCCTGTTGTGCTGCCAGTTGGAAGAGGCAGAAGAAACTTAACAGGGAATAGATTAAAAATCGTTTTTGTTTCATTCGGTTATTAATTATTTTATTCATTATTAATTCGGTAATACATACATGACATGCGTTCCGCCTCCTATTTTAGAAAGAACACCTTTTTCGACAAATAGTTTTATATCGGCAGTGGCACGATAACGTGAACAGCCGTTCAATTCTGCATAGTCGAGTGTTGAAATCCGCTTGTTTCGTTGCAGGAAATCCAGCATCTTCTTTTTCCGTTCGTCGAGTGTCAGCTTAGCCGAAGTTTTAACATGTTCGAGTTCTGCATCTCTTAATCCTTCTTTCAGCTTTTCCGAGCAACGGAAATTTACTCCGTCCACCATAACCGTCATTTTCTTTCCGTCGGCCGACGGCTGGGTACGAAGTGAAGGTGAGAAATATCCCAGTTCCTCCAGTTCCACATGCTGCCCGCTTTTTAGGCATAGGGTGATGGCCCATGCAAAAGAGTCGAGCACCGCTTTTACGTCTGCCGAGGAGATTGTAGACCGGGAGCAGATCATTTTGCATAGATAGTCCATTTTTGCTGTACCGTCGGATACTGCCCGTGCATGACTTAATTTCTTCCCTGGCCGATTCTTCGGCTGCGGTGTCTCATGCACTTTGAATTTTATTCCCATTCTTATTCTTGTTTTATACTAATGTGTCTGTAAAAACAATGTGATGTCACTCTGGTTTCCTGCCGACATAATTGCTTGTCGACAATTGTGGGCAAGCCTGTCGATAATTATGAACAAGCCTGTCGACAATTGTGAGCAGGCCTGTCGATAATTATCGGCAACCAATAAGGATAGAGACAAATATACAACACAATGCAGGGAATTGTTCTCCACGTAGGGATAATTATTGAATATTTATCATTCCCATTCGGTAAAAACACGATTTAGTCTAAGTATGTTTCGGCATTAATCTATTCTTCCATACTCGGAAATTTTACATCCTTACTTTTAATCATAACTTACAAACGGGAGAAAACGAGTGTGTTTGTAAGTTGCGCTTGATGAAATGGCGGTTTTTGCTATCTGACATTCCTGTCATACAAATGTCATCTTCAGTCACTTAAAAATCAGACTTTTTTTAATATAATTCTAATCTCTTCAATACAATTTATGAGGTATTAAGGCGTTGGTATTAAACGTAAATGCTTACCTTTGCGGCCGACTGTCCGTGTGAGGATAGCTTATTTTGACAATTAATTATCACACTTTATACAAACATGAGAAAGTATAAACTAATCAACAACGTGTTGGGGTGGGTTGTTTTTCTGATCGCCTCTACCGTTTATTTGATGACTATGGAACCCACTGCCAGCTTCTGGGATTGTGGTGAGTTCATTTCTTCAGCTTTTAAACTGGAAGTAGGGCACCCGCCCGGAGCACCGTTCTTTATGTTGACGGCTAACCTGTTCACGCAACTTGCCTCGGATACATCCATGGTGGCTAAAATGGTGAATTCGATGTCGGCACTGTTTAGCGGGCTGACCATTTTATTCCTGTTCTGGAGTATTACGCACCTGGCACGTAAGATCATGGTGAACGATGAGAACGAAATCTCATTAGGCAAAATGATTACGATCATGGGTAGCGGTCTGGTAGGTGCGTTGGCTTATACCTTTAGCGATACATTTTGGTTCAGTGCGGTAGAAGGTGAAGTATATGCTTACTCTTCTCTGTTCACGGCATTGGTTTTCTGGCTGATTCTTAAATGGGAAGAGGCGGCAGACCGTCCGCATGCCGACCGTTGGATCGTGCTGATCGCTTACCTGATGGGGTTGAGTATCGGTGTCCACCTGTTGAACTTGCTTTGTATCCCGGCTATCGTGCTGGTTTATTATTATAAGAAATTCCCGAATCCTACGATGAAAGGGACCATCTATGCGTTGCTGGTTTCTTTTGCGATCGTCGGATTGATGATGTATGGTGTCGTTCAGGGACTGGTCGAGGTTTGCGGTTATTTCGAACTCTTGTTCGTGAATGTACTGGGTATGCCTTACAACTCGGGTGTCTTTGCTTATGTGATCGCATTGGCCGGCGTATTGATCTGGGCTATTTGGGAAACGATGCGCGATGAGATAAATCCGGTGCGCATGAAGATCGCTTTTATCGTATCGATCGTGCTGGTAGGTGTTCCGTTCATCGGTAGCGGTTATGTGATCGCTGTGATCCTGACGGCTGCACTGACAGCTTACCTGTTCATGAGCAAAAAGGTGAATATCAAATTGCTTAACACGGTTTTGGTTTGCCTGATGGTGATCGTTGTCGGTTATTCATCTTATGCACTGACGATGATCCGTGCAACGGCGGATACTCCGATGAACCAAAATGCACCGAGCGATATCTTCACATTGCGTTCTTATTTGGCACGCGAACAGTACGGTAAGACACCGCTGATCTACGGACAGACATTTGCTTCGGAGGTAAAACGTGAGAACCAGGGAGGAAACTGTGCACCTGTCACTAAGGAAGGTGAAGCTGTATGGAGCCGTGTGATCAAGAAAGATCCGAATGAAAAGGATAAATATTTCGTTTCCCGTCATGATGTCGATTATGAATATGTGGATGAGCTGAATATGCTTTTCCCGCGTATGTACAGTAATGTCGATGCCCATGTGGGAGCTTATAAGGAATGGTCGCAGTTTAAGGGAGAACCTGTGAAGTTCAACCGTTGTGGTGAGAATGTGACGGTGATGAAACCGACGTTTGCCGAAAATCTGCGTTATTTCTTCGCTTATCAGCTGAACTTCATGTACTGGCGTTACTTTATGTGGAACTTCTCCGGACGTCAGAACGATATCCAGGGAAATGGCGAGGTGATGAACGGTAACTGGATCACCGGTATCAAGGCGATCGACGAGGTGCTTGTCGGTCCGCAGGATAACATGCCGTCCGATATCGCGAACAATAAAGGACATAATGTCTATTATATGCTGCCGCTTCTGCTCGGTATCTTGGGACTGTTGTATCAGGCTTATTCCGGCCAGCGTGGTATCCAGAGTTTTTGGATCACTTTCTTCCTGTTCTTTATGACTGGTATCGCTATCGTGCTTTATCTGAATCAGACACCGTACCAGCCGCGTGAACGAGATTATGCGTATGCAGGCTCCTTCTATGCGTTCTGTATCTGGATCGGATTCGGTGTCGCGGCGCTTGCCAAACTGATCGAGAAGTATGGAAAGTTACCTGCTGTAGCTGCCGGTTCCATCGCTACCGTATTATGCCTGTTCGTTCCTATTCAGATGGCAGGACAAAACTGGGACGACCACGACCGTTCAGGACGTTATGTTTGCCGTGATTTCGGTGCTAACTATTTGGAATCCTGTGAACCGAATGCAGTAATCTTTACCAATGGCGATAACGATACATTCCCGTTGTGGTATGCGCAGGAAGTGGAAGGTATCCGTACTGATGTCCGTGTATGTAACACCAGCTATCTGCAGACAGACTGGTATATCGACCAGATGAAGAAGCAGGCTTACGAATCGGCACCGCTGCCTATTTCGTGGGATCGTGCGGATTATATACAGGGTACACGCGATGCAGCCTATATCGTTCCGATGATGGATAAGCCTATCGACCTGAACACCGGTTTGAATTTCGTACGCAGCAATGACCCGAAATTCAAGAAGATACCGGGATTCAACCAGGAACTCGATTATATTCCTTCAGAGACATTGATCTATAAAGTCGATTCGGCTACAGCTATGGCGAAGGGTCTTGCCGACTCTACCGACATGCTGAAAGAAATGACTATCAACCTGAAAGGTAAGACTGCACTGGGTAAACAAGAGTTGATCATCCTGGATATGTTGCAGACCAACAACTGGGAACGTCCTATTTACTATGCGATCACTGTAAATCCTGATCAGTTTGTCGGTCTGGACGGCTATTTCGAACAGACAGGTCTGGCATATCAGATCGTTCCGAAGCAGGCGAACAAAGGTACCAACACAGAGAAGATGTACGATAACGTGATGAACAAATTCAAGTGGGGTGGCGTGGATAAACCTGGTATTTACCTGGATGAGAATGTGATGCGTATGTGTAAGAGCTACCGTATGGCGTTGTTCAATAAACTGGCTGAAGACTTGCTGAAAGAAGGTAAGAATGAGAAAGCATTGAACGTGTTGAACAAGAGTATGGAAGTATTGCCACCGGAAAACGTTCCGTTGGATTACACGGCACTTTCTACGGGTGAGCTTTATTATGCACTCGACCAGGATGAAAAGGCTGAAGAGGTATTTACCGGAATTGCAGAGAATGCTATGCGTAATATCGACTGGTTCTTCCGTCTGAAACCGTCTCAGCTGGCTTCTGTGACAAGAGAGTTGGAACATAACCTGGCCGTCATGCAGCAAGTGCTGGCCGTCAGCAAACATTATAACCCCGAATTTGCTAAGAAGTATCAGGAAGAGTTTGACAACTACCGGATGGCTTACGGTTCGGTTCGCGGAAATAAGTAACATATGTTTATAGAACAACCGCCCTGGTTCTACAGGGTCCTGTTCCCAGGGGTAATCTGGCGGATACCGGCCAAGGAGAAGTGTGTATATCTCACCTTCGACGACGGCCCTATTCCCGAGGTTACCCCTTGGGTTTTGGATATACTCGACAAATATGGTGTGAAGGCGACCTTCTTCTGTGTAGGAGATAATGTCCGCAAGCATCCTGAAGTTTATCAGATGGTGCTCGATCGCGGACACCGGGTAGGCAATCACACTTTCCATCATATTCAGGGGCTTCAATATTGGACGAAGAACTACCTGGATGACATTGAGCAGGCTGCCGGATATATCCACAGCGACCTGTATAGACCACCGCACGGACATATGCGTTTCCCGCAGGTAGTGGCCCTCAGAAGGAAATACAAGATTATCATGTGGGATGTGGTGACCCGCGATTACAGTCCGCATATGACTCCGAACGGTGTTTTCAATGTGGTGAAAAATTATACCCGCAACGGCTCTGTCATCGTCTTCCATGACTCTCTCAAAGCCGAGATGAACATGCGTGAAGCCATGCCTCGTGCCATTGAATGGTTGCAGCAGGAAGGGTATACGTTTAAGGTGTTTGAATAATGTGTCAATGGGGTAATGTGCCAATATGCAATGAACCTGTCTGCCCAAATAAAGAACAAAACAAAAGAATTAGGCTTCGATGCCTGCGGAATAGCTGAAGTGGCATCTGCAGACACCGAAGCTTTGTTTTTTGACCGTTGGATAGCAGAAGGATGTCATGCTGGGATGAAATATATGGAGAACTACCGGGATATCCGTCTGAACCCTGCCGGCTTGGTCGAAGGTGCCCGTTCGGTTATCTCTGTCGCCCTTAATTATTATCCGGCACAGAAGCAATCTCCCGATGCCCCCCGCATCTCTTACTATGCTTATGGCAAGGATTACCACCTCGTCCTGAAAGACAAGCTCCGTCAACTCTGGCAATACATCACGGAAGAACTTCTTCCAACCTTCCCTCAGGCACTCGATTCTTTCGGACAACAGGTAGTGACTGGGAGTAACTTTTCCCCTCTTGAGAGGGGGCAGGAGGGAGGTAATCCATCTGCTCCGGAAAACCTTGAAGCTCGGGTTTTCACCGACTCCGCACCTCTTCTCGAACGTTATTGGGCCTGGAAAGCCGGCCTTGGCTGGATTGGCAAGAATACCAACCTTATCATCCCCGGTAAAGGCTCTTTCTTCTTCCTCGGTGAGATTGTCACTACGCTGGAACTCGACTACGACAGCCCCCAGGAGAACCGTTGCGGCAATTGCCGTCGTTGTCTCGATGCCTGTCCGACGGGGGCTTTGGAGTCCGCCAGGCATTTGAATGCAAACAAATGTATCTCTTACCTCACTATCGAGCATAAAGAAGATATCCCTTCCGAGCTTGCCTCCCGCCTGGGCAACCGCCTCTACGGCTGCGACACCTGTCAGGAGGTCTGCCCCTGGAACCGCTTTGCTGTTCCTACCCGTGAAGAGACTTTTATCCCCTCACCCGCCTTCCTTTCCTTTAAAAAAGAAGACCTGACGGACTTTACCCGTGAAGATTATAATCGTATCTTTGCCAAGTCAGCTGTCAAACGGGCAAAATATGAAGGCTTGATCCGGACGATCGCTAACAAACGAAAAATTATAAACAACAAGAAAGATAAACCATGAGAAGAACATTCAATCTTCTGCTCCTCTCTTTTCTTTGTACCCTGGCTGCCTTTGCTGCACCGGGAGATTTGAAAGAGAAGCTTGCCTCCCTGAAGGGAATCACTAATATCGAACAACTCGAATCGGATGTCTATCCGGAAAAGTACCTGGTGCGTATCACCCAACCTATCGACCCGAAGCATCCGGAAGTGGGAACTTTTACCCAGCGTGTCGTTATCGGACATGTCGGCTTCGACCGTCCGACCGTTATCGTAACAGAAGGCTACGGAGGTGCGTATGCCATGAATCCCAAATATCAGGAAGAACTGACGAAGCTGCTCGATGCCAACCTCGTCTTCGTGGAATACCGCTATTTTCTGGAATCCACTCCCGAACCCTGCAACTGGGATTATCTGACTGCCGAGAACTCCGCTTACGACCTGCATAACGTCAATCAGACATTTAAACAGCTTTATACCGGCAAATGGATCAGCACCGGCATCAGCAAGGGCGGACAGACTACTATGCTTTACCGTGCATTTTTCCCGGACGATGTAGATATTTCAGTACCGTATGTAGGTCCGCTGTGCAAGGGGGTGGAAGACGGTCGGCACGAACCGTTTCTCCGTAAGGTAGGTACGAAAAAAGAGCGTAAGAAGATAGAAAGCTTTCAGCTGGAAGTACTGAAACGTAAGGCCGATATGCTCCCTTTGCTCGAATCGTTCTCTAAAGAGAAAGGCTTGGAATACCGTATTCCGATAGCGGAGGTGCTGGATTATTGCGTGTTGGAATATCCTTTCGCCTTGTGGCAGTGGGGAACATCTGTTTCCGTTATCCCTTCTCTACATGCTGAAACGAAAGTGCTATTCGATCATCTGATGGATATCAGCAGTCCTGATTATTTTGCCGAAAACCAGCCGAATATCTCATTCTTTGTGCAGGCAGCCCGTGAACTGGGTTACTATGGCTACGACACAAAGCCCTTTAAAAAGTATCTGACTATAGAAAGCAGTAAAGGATACTTAAACCGTATCATGCTTCCGAAAGAATTGGTAGACAAGGTGGAATTTCGTCCGGCTCTTTATCATAAGATATATAACTTCCTGAAGGATAACGACCCGAAGATGATCTTTATCTATGGCGAGATCGATCCGTGGACAGCTGCACATGCTCCGGTTTTCAAAGGAAAGAAAAACGAACAAGTCTATTTCCAGCCCCGCGGCAGCCACCGTTCACGCATCAGCAATATGCCCGAAGACATCAAGGAAAAGATTCTGACGCAGCTACGCCAGTGGCTGGCGGAATAACGCTTACTCTGCTTTCAGCTCAAACCGCTGGAAGCAGAGCTCTTCATCACTATAATTCTCATTGAAAGTATGCGAGGCTGAGATATATAATCCATCCTCACGTACGAACAGGAGGTTTGAGTTATAAGTATAGTCCGGCATCATCGTTTCGCCGAGCAGACGGAAGTCCTTATCGAGTATCATGATTGAGAAATTCTTTCTACCGAATTGAAGCAGTTCCATTGCTTCCCGGTCTTTCAGCTTACGACCAATCTCCGTGGCAGGGTAGGCGATGCGGTAGTAGACTTCGCGGTAAGGATCGTATAGGATACCGCCATAGTTCGGATTCTCCGCTCCATCCTGGAAAGTCAGATTGCCATAGTCGTCTAATAGCTTGGGCTGGCTGATGTATTGGCTTTTAGCCGATACGCGTGTCATTTCCATCTGTGAAGGAGAGGCTACCAGCAGATCTTCAATGTAGTAGAAGGAATAGACGAAGTTTGTCCCATTGAAGCAGCGTTGCATGGACTCTTCCCAACTCGCTCTTTTCTGATTGTTTTGATTCGGAAAGGTGTCATATTCAGGAGGATAGGTATGTATCTCTTCCGTTTGTATGTTGATGACGGCTGCAATAGGGTCGTGGTCTATCCATCTGTTTGCTGTGGCTATGAAATAGAGGGAGTCGCCCTGCAATAGCGCCTCTCCACCTTGTACGAAAAAGTTTGCAGCTTGTAGAGGGATACCTTCCCGGCTCTTTTTTATAGGAATGCGTTTGATGATCTCTGCTTTCCGGTTTATCAGAGTGAGTTTATTTGCATAATGGGAAGTAAGGTAGATGCTATCAAGGGTATGGATATAATAGCCGCAAATCCTTCCAGCTCCGTTCGGTCCATCGGACTCAACCTTGATCTCAAACTCATGTCTGCCCGAATCCATATCGTAAAAATGGATGGTGTTGCTATCACGGCATTGAAGGGTGAAATATTCTTTCCCGCCCGCATCAGTATAGGGTAATACGCACATCATGAAAGGAAACGTTTTCGTATCAAGGGGAAAGGTTATCTTTTTATCGCTTGGTACTAGTGTATAGTTTTTACTTTCCTGTTTTCCCCCGCAAGATAAAAGCAATGGGAGAAATAAAAGGTAAATAAGTAATCGCGTTTCCATGAACTATAGTCTTTATTAGGTTATTATGAATTGTTCGTAAAGATAGTGGCTGTTTTTTGTCTGGTCAAGCAATACATTCTCTAGAGATCCCCTTTTGACGTCTTTTAACACCCGGGTCTTAGCAATATGCACACCTGGATGTCGAGATGGCTGAGACCCGGATGGCAATTAATTTGTGTAGTTATCTTTGGGATAATAAGAAGTGTCTCTGATAGGATTATAACATCCCCTGCACCTTATAAACAAACTCCATCCACACCCAATAGCGGATGGCCTTGCCCAGGAACATCGAAATGGCAACGATCCAGATATTGGCGCGGAGGAAGCCCAATGCTACCGCTATGAAGTCACCGATACCGGGGAGGAAGACGAAGAAGCCCATCCATGATCCTTTTCCTGCGATCCAGTCCTGTACCTTTTGGAGCTTTTTGGCATCCAGTTTGAGGTATTTTTCGATCCATTCCACTTTCCCCAACATACCAAGCCAGTAACAGCTCATGCCACCCAGGAAGTTCCCCAGTGTGGCGGCAATCATGCAAGGCCAATAGGCTGAACCGGCTAGCAGTACGCCTGTCAGTACGACTTCGCTGCTGAAAGGCAGAATGGTTGCAGCAAGGAAAGAGGCAATAAACACCCCGATGTATCCATATTCTATAAGAAATTCCATATACGTAAGAATAAGAGGGCAAAATAAAGCACGATGGTCGAATAGAATGTCCAGAAGATGATCCTGCCGCGCATAACGGTGAAGAAATGGGCGATCAGTATCGAAGCCGGGACACAGGCTGTTTCAAGAAACTCTTCCGAAGCCTGTTCGTAAATGAAATAGAGCGCAAACGCCCATACGGACAGGACGATAAGGAAGGATAAGAATTGGCGTGTACGTAAAACATCCTCATATTCGTGCGTAATGATATTGATGGCGGAAACCGCCGTTAAAAGAGCCACGGCAGCAATCGCTATCCAGTCGAGCAGTCCGATTCCGGTAGCAATCAGGAAACGTATTTTGAACAATCCTGCGAACGGAACGGTGAATGGCGTGAAATCGCGAAACCAGACACACCAGCCCAGCAGGAACCAGTAAACAGTGCCTACACCCAATAAGGATGCGATAAATGTCCGGATATTCAGGGTCCTGAAATTATACATCCCTATCCAGAAGATCGGAATGAACCAGAGGATATGTACCCATAACAAACTACCTATCCCGATCAGCAAGGCGGCATTATAGGCGTTGCTTTTGGCATAGGGATCATGGTAGGATGTGAATAGTTGGTAAATAGCCAGGATCAGGCAGAATACGCCGAGTGAGGTGGACTTCAACGGTAGGAAGTCCGGATTGGTACTAATGAACAGTACATAAAACAGAAAAGGAAGCAGCGTCTTTTCGCGGATCAGCACCAGGATATAGTTGGCCCGGTGGAGCAGGAAAGCTCCCCCGAACATCAACAGCATACCTATGGTATACGTAAAAGCCTTGCCAGGCAGAACCTGGCAGATGGCGTTCCACAGGGGAGGGGCTGTCACCTCTCCGTATACCGGATAACCGATCGAATTGAAGTAGCTTACGACCCAGCAGGCAATACAAGCTATCAGCACGACCACAAAAGTGCCTGTGCCGGAAATGCTGTGCCTGCGGGAGTAACTGTATGTATTGTTCATTCTTACTGATTCTGAAGGCTGTAAGCCTGATCACAAATCTAGCCCAAGGTTAAAACCTTGGGCTAGATTTGGCTCGTCCTTACAGGACTCTTGATTGTTTTTACAAATCGAACCCGATATCGCTCCGGAAATATTTCTTGTCGAATAAGATCTTCTTCGCACCGGCAAAAGAGCGGGCCAGAGCTTCTTCTTTGTTGGCTCCGTAAGAGCTGACGGCAATGACGCGTCCGCCATTAGTCAGGATGCGACCGCTGGCTGCAACGGTACCGGCGTGGAAAAGGATATTGTCGGATGGCACGTCATCCAGTCCGTAGATTATTTTGCCTTTTTCATACGCTTCGGGATATCCGCCGCTTACCAGCATAACTGTAACGGCTGCACGCGGGTCGTGAACCAGGGTGCGGCTGTCAAGGTTGCCTTCGGCTATACCTTCCAGCAGGTCTACCAGGTCGCTTTGGATACGGAGCATGACTACTTCTGTTTCCGGGTCGCCCATGCGGCAGTTGTATTCGATCACCTTCGGATCGTTCTCGTTGATCAGGCCGAGGAAGATGAAACCTTTATAGTCGATACCTTCCGCTTTCAGTCCTTCGATGGTCGGACGGATGATCTGTTCATCCACCTTTGCCATATAGGCTTCATCGGCAAACGGGACGGGAGAAACGGCACCCATACCACCTGTGTTGAGACCTGTGTTGCCTTCGCCGATACGTTTATAGTCTTTGGCTACCGGGAGCACTTTGTAGTTTGTCCCGTCGGTCATGACGAATACAGAGCATTCGATACCTGTCATGAACTCTTCGATAAGGACTGTCTTGCTGGCGTCGCCGAACATTCCGTTCAGCATATCGCCCAATTCCTTTTTCGCTTCTTCCAGTGTATCGAGGATCAGCACGCCTTTACCCGCCGCCAAACCGTCGGCTTTCAGCACGTAAGGAGCTTTTAGCGATTCAAGGAAAACATATCCTTCTTCCAGGTTTTCAGCAGAAATACTTTTATAGCGGGCAGTCGGGATGTTGTGGCGCATCATAAATGCTTTGGCGAAGTCCTTGCTGCCTTCCAGCTGTGCACCTTCTTTCGACGGACCTATCACAGGAATACCTGCCAGTGAAGCATCGTTCTTGAAGAAGTCGTAAACACCTTTTACCAGTGGGTCTTCCGGACCTACAACTACCATGTTGACGTTGTTGGCCAATACGAATTCTTTGATGGTCTGGAAATCGTCTGCCTTGATATTAACATTGGTTCCTACCTGGGCTGTGCCTGCGTTACCGGGGGCAATAAATAACTTGTCCGTTTTCGGACTTTGGGCGATTTTCCAGGCTATTGCGTGTTCGCGGCCGCCGGAGCCTAATAACAGAATGTTCATATTTTATAGTTGTTTTTTAGTTGACAATTTATGTATTTAGTTGACAGTTGACAGTTGACAGTTGATAGTTTTGATACAATAAGCATTTTAACTGTCAACTGTCACTTGTCAACTGTCAACTATTTAAGGTAGTCGTCAAAGTACCGTGTAATCTTTTCATACAGATGCGGACGGTCTTTGCCGATCACGTTGTGCTGATGGCGTGGATAGACGAAATAATCCGGATATGTATCAGCCTCCACACAGGCTTTCAGAAAGCCCAAACTGTGCTGCCATACGACCACAGGGTCAATGTCGCCATGAATCATCAGGAGATGTCCTTTCAGATTACCGGCTTTTAGCTTCATGTTGGCATTCTTATATCCTTCAGGGTTATCCTGCGGACGGTCCATATACCGTTCTCCGTACATGATCTCGTAATTGCTCCAGTCGATTACCGGACCGCCGGCTACGCCAACCTTGAATATTTCCGGATAGGAGAGCATCAGATTGGTAGTCATGAAACCGCCGTAGCTCCAGCCATGTACGCCGATGCGGTCGGCATCCACGTAAGGAAGTGATTTGAGGAAGTCTGCCCCTTTGACCTGGTCCGCCATCTCGTTGACACCCAGGTTGCGGTGGATAACGCTTTCAAATTCAAACCCGCGGTTGGCTGATCCCCGGCTGTCTACCGTCAGCATGACGTATCCGCGTTGTGCCATATAGATATCCCATCCCCGTCCGCCGTTCATAAAGTCGCCGGTAATCAATTGGGCATGCGGACCTCCGTACACATAGATAATGGCGGGGTATTTCTTGCTTTCATCCAGTCCGACCGGCTTGACCAGGCGGTAGTTCAGATCCGTTACACCGTCGGCAGCTTTGATTGTACCGACTTCTATCTCGGGTAGGGCATAGCCTTCGTACGGGTTTTTCGCTGTCAGCAGGGTTTCTACTGTTTTCCTATTTTTCGTCTGTACGATCTCTATCTTTCGGGGAATATCGGGAGCGGAATAATTGTCGATGGCATATTTCCCGTCCGGGCTGATCGAGAGGTTGTGTACCCCCTGTAAGCCTGTGCCTCCGGATATCAGATGAGTCTCTCCTTTCTTCATATCCAATCGCCAGCCGTTGATATTTAGCGGTGTCCCGTAACTAAACGAACTCAGCGGATGCGGTTGTGTGGACGTGATGAACAGGTTTTCACCTTTCGGGTCGAAGCCCAAAACATTCATTACGATCCAGTCTCCTTTGGTCAGCTGTTTGAGCAGCTTACCACTGGTGTCATACAGATAGAGGTGGTTGTAGCCGTCGCGCTGACTTTGCCAGATAAACTTCTCCGGATCATTCGGGAGAAAGAGAACCGGGTGTTGCGGCTCTACGTACCGATCGTTCTTTTCAGTAAACAGATCGGCTTCCTTTTCACCGGTCAGGGCAGAATAACGGACCAGGTGCATTTCGTTTTGGTCGCGGTTCAGCTCGGCAATGTAGATGCTTTTTTCGTCCGGGCTCCAAGCTATGTTTGTCAGATACTTCTCTTTAGGTGTTCCGGTTTGCAGCCAGACTGTTTCTCCGTTTGACAGGTTATAGATGCCGACCGTTACTTCATGGCTTTTCATGCCTGCCATCGGATACTTTTGCGGTTCTGCTTTGGCACAACGCGCATCGATATTCACGATCGGATAATCGGTAACCATGCTTTCGTCCATCCGGTAAAAAGCCAGGGCAGAACCTTTCGGTGACCAGAACAGACCTTTGTTGATCCCAAATTCCCGCTGGTGAACAGCCTGTCCGCAGACAACACCGTCCATTGTTTCACGTGTAACAATGCGGGTCTGGTTGTCAGGTGAAAGGATTTTGATATTGTTTCCGTCCGTAAATGCCAGGTAACTGTTTGCCGGACAGAACTCATAGTTGCTGCCCGCTTTATCCAGCTGATAATCGGCGACAACTTTCCGTTCCTGCATATCGTAATGAATACGATGCTGTTTATGGGTAAAAGCCAATATCTGTTGTCCCTTGTAAGGCACAGAGAATACCGGCATACGGGCAACTGAATCGAGTCCGGCAGCCTGCAGCGCCTGGTTCAGTCCGGAACGGCTGACGCGTATTTCCGGATAATGCTTCGGCTTGGCACCTATTACGCTGTTTTTTTCAACATATATATACATGTCGCCGGCCCATTGCAATCCCGATCGGTTCTCTGGAACAAAACGACTGTATGTTTTTCCTCCCGGGATCAGGTCGTGTAAGGTAAACTGTTTGTCTTGCGCCATCATTTTTAAAGGAGTAGATAAAGCGAACACACAAAGAACCAGGAAAATCTTAATCTTCAAATTCATCTTTATCTCTTTTAAACGGTTTCTTGAATGGGCGACCTTCTCCGCGTTTTCTGTCTCCGAAACTCTTTCTGTTGCCAGAGCGGCGGTCGTCTTCATCCCGGTAGCGCATCTTAACCGGACGTTTCTCGCCTGGTTTGCTGAACGATTGACGATCACCGCCGAATTGTTTGCGGGCAGGACGTCCGTCTCCGCGTTCATCACCAAAGAATCGTTTTCCCGGTATTGCTGCGATACGTTCGTCTTCATTATCGCTATGGGCAGCAGCGAAACGACGTTCCGGACGGTCTAAACGATCCATTTTGAAGTTCGGGCGACCGGCAGGACGAGTGTCATATTTCTTTTCCGGAAATGTCGGCCTGGATTGCGGAGTTGTTGTTTCTGCAGTACCCTCTTCGTTTAGGGCTTTTTTGTAATCTTTGTTTTTACCTTCAAATATTTCGTAGCGACGGTATTCGCAGTCGAGCGAGCCGTTGATCAGCTTCATTCGTTCGCTCGGGCGTAGACCTATTTTGTCGAAACACTCGTCTTTATAGCTGAGTATCCATACGTTATAGCCAGTGAATACATGCTTGATACGTTCGCCGATCATGTTATACAGTCCCAACAGGTCGCGTGTGGAAATACGTTCTCCATAAGGCGGGTTGGTAACCATGATACCCGGTTGCGGGGCTTCCGAATATTGCTGGAAAGGCAATACTTTCAGGTCGATGTATTTAGCAAGTCCGGCACTGCGGATATTCTTTTGGGCAATCTCGATGGCTGCCGGGTTGATATCCGATCCGTAGCATTTGAAAGTGAACTCGCGTTCATTGCTTTCATCGTTATAGATACGGTCGAACAGCTCCTGGTCGAAGTCGATCCATTTCTCGAAAGCGAACTCTTTGCGGTGGATGCCCGGAGCGATGTTCAGGGCGATCATGGCGGCTTCTATCAGCAATGTACCGGAGCCGCACATCGGGTCGACGAAGTTCGACTCGCCTTTCCAGCCTGTCTTCAGGATCATACCGGCAGCCAGTACTTCGTTCAGCGGGGCTTCCGTCTGTTCCACACGGTAACCGCGTTTGTGGAGGCTCTCACCCGAACTGTCGATAGACAGGGTACAATCGTTATGGGAGATATGTATATTGATGTATAAATCAGGATTATTTACACGTACGGACGGGCGTTTGTTGTGCTTCTCCATGAAGTAGTCGACAATCGCATCTTTTGTACGGTAAGCCACGAATTTGGAGTGATTGAAATCTTCCGAGTAGATCACGGAGTCGATCGCGAAGGTCTTATCCAGTGACATGTAGTTTTCCCATGCGACCTTTTTCACTTCCTTATAAACCGTGTCGGCATCTTTTGCTTTAAAATGATAGATAGGTTTCAGGATGCGTAAGGCGGTGCGGCAGCAGAAGTTCGCTCTGTAGAGGACTTCTTTATCTCCTGTGAAGGATACCATTCGACGGCCAATCTCTATGTCGTTGGCACCTACAGCTAATAACTCACCGGCCAGTATTTCTTCTAACCCGTACAGGGTTTTGGCCACCATTTCAAATGTCTCGTTGTTCATTTGTGTGCGTTGTAAGAAAAGATATTATTTAGTTACTTTATTTTGTGTTATGACAGCACCGGAAGGAATATCTCCGGTGATCCATACGTTACCACAGACTGTCGCACCTTTGCCGATCCGTATCCTACCCAGCAAAGTGGCATTGGAATAGACGGTTACGTCGTCTTCCAGGATCGGGTGACGGGCTACGCCGCGGATAGCATTCCCGTTTTCGTCGGGGGGCAATTTCTCTCCGGCAAGGCTGACGCCCTGGAAGATACGTACGCGGTTCCCGATGATACTGGTTTCGCCTATTACGGTTCCTGTTCCGTGGTCGATAGAGAAATAGTGTCCGATCTCAGCTCCTGGATGGATGTCGATACCTGTCTCGGAATGAGCCATTTCGGTGATCATACGGGGGATGAAAGGGACATGGAGCTTATAGAGCTGGTGTGCGATACGGTAGTTGCAGATGGCACGGAACCCGGGATAGCAGAATATCACTTCACTGATGTTCTGTGCGGCGGGATCGCCGTTGTAGGCGGCTTCGGCATCGGTTGCGAGCAGGCTTCGCATCTCCGGGAGGGTTGCGATGAATGCTTCGGTAAGTGCTTCTGCGCGGGCTTGTATTTTTTCTTCCGGGCAGGAAGTACAGCTGGTATCGGCCAGGCAAAGTCCGGCATAGATTTGCCGGCAGAGTAAGGTATGCAGGGTTTCTACGTTCACTCCGGTATGGAAGCGGATCGTTTGTTTGCTGATCCGCGCATTCCCGTAGTAACCCGGAAACAGGATTGCGCGGCACAGGTCTATGATGTCCTTCAGTACTTCTCCCGAAGGTAATGCCTCTTCGTCACGGTATGCATGGAACAGTTGTTTGTATGAGCTCTCGTCCGAAAGCTTCTCTACTGTTTCATTCAGTACCTTGCTATGCTTTTGCAATCCCATTATTTTGAAAGTCTTATTTTGGGCAAAAGTACATTAAATATCTGATATATGCGTACTTTTTAATAGTTTAAAACAACTTGGAAATACTGCGTCGGCGGACGTTGGTCGACAATGAAATCTCCGAATTTAACCGTAATCATAATACCTCCGGGGTAATATTCGTAACCATATATTTCATTATACTGGTTGCCGTCTTTATCCTGCCGTTGTTCCGTATGTTCCAAAGGAGTAAGGGCTTCTATATTGGTATCAAAGTCCAGGAACATTCTAACCTGAACTTTTCCTCCGTCATAGACATCTTTATCCAGGTTATTAATATTATATTCATAGAAGTAAAAGGGTACGCCTTCCGCATTCTCTCCTAATTCCCATTGACTGCTGTTCACTTTTATTGGATCGCTCACATGCCACCAAATGCCTTCTCCGTCTTTTCCTGCGGGGCCTTCACAAGAAGCGAACAGGAATACCATTAAAAATATTGCTAACAGATTCTTCATAAATTCTATTTTGTTATGCTTTGTATTTATCGTGTGGAGCCCCGAACTCTTTACATGTTACTTCATCGAGGTCAACCAGCCATATTTTTACGTTCTTTACTGCCGGATCTGAATAACGGAATTCTTTGTCCGAGTATTGCTTCATAATGATATTCAACGCTTCTGTTTTCTTGTCGAAATCCTCTTCGAACCGTACTTTCCCCCAGCCTATGACACTTTTGGAGCGCATGCGGTAACTGCAGGCAACTTCGGGATGCTGGAATACCAGGTCGTGGTCGGTGCTGAAGGTGACGCACACCTTCGGATTCCGTTCCAGGATAGAGATACTTCTGCCTTCCTGCGCTGAATGTAAATAAATAACACCATTCTGATAGCCAAAGTTCATAGGAATGACGTAAGGGGTACCATCCGTATCTGCCAGTCCGACATAGCAGACATCACAGCTACGGATGATCTCCTCGATATGTTCTTTCTCTGTGTGTACCAGTGTTTTCATTACTTTTTTAATTATACTTTTGCAAACATAGCTAAAAAAGTTCAATTCTACTGGCTTAACGGTTGACTAATTCGCTTAATTTCTTTTGAACCTCTTTCTTGTTCGTGTAGATGAATTGGTCTTTGATCTCTCCTTTTTCATCGATGATCAGATAATAAGGAACACCTTGCAGTTTGAAGCGATTCCACAAATAGCCCCATTGTTCGGCACCCAGCCGGTAATGTTCGCCTGCAATGTCGGGGATCAGCGTTTTCCATAATTCAAGTGGTGAAGTCTCGTTGGTCAGATAGACGAATGCGACGTTTGGAAAATCTTTCTTCAAAGGTTCGTACTCTTTGATCGTTTGTCGGCAGCCGCCACACCAGGTAGCCCACATATCGATTAGTTGTATTTTCCCTTTATTCTTTTCGATGATGGCATTCAACACCTGATCGGCTGCGCAATCGGGATTTTCACGTAAGATGAAGCCGGCTTTGGGTTGGGTTTTCTTTTTGGGTTTCATGCTATCGTTGGCATCGTTCAGTAAGGCGATACATAGTGGGTTGGTGAGAGACTGTTTGTAATATGCTTCATATTCAGGGGTTAACGGTTTGAAATCCATGAAGAGGAAACGGGCAAACCGGATGTCGGCGAGTTCCATGATTATCGGATGTTCCTCTCCGGTCAATAATGGGAGCTGTTTTTTTAGTTCTGCCAGGTCCTTTTCCCGTTTCTTTTGGTAAATATACTGGTATTTCATGCTGATAGCCATTACTTCGTTTACTTTAGGGTAATTGTCAGTAGTATATTTTTTAGCGATAAAGTCTTTGATCATCTCTTTTTCTTCCTGGCTCATCGGAGCATTTGCCAGTATGTATTTATTATACTCATCTTCATCTACATATGTGTCGTAATAACCTGGGAAAGGAATAGCCGAACTGAAGTTATAGCATAACAAGGCATCCGGCTCATTCAAAGGTATCTCTTTCAAAAAGTCGAAATAATTGTCGGGTAAGCGGAAGTCTTTGTATAATCCGAATGCTTCCATACGTTGCAGACTGTCTTTTTGCATGCGGGAATAAATAATCGCATATTTGCAGCTGCATAAATTATCGAGACACTCGAAGGCATTGGTCAATTCCATCAGCTTTTTAGCCTCCGGGCATATATCCGGAAGGCTGTTGTTTTCTGTGTTTATTTTATTCAGGTCTTGCAGGCATTTCCCTTTGTATTGGTCGGGAGTGAGGTCGCAGGTGGTTGGAACGAACATGTTTACTGCCAGGCGTTTCAGTTTGAAATTGAAACTATTGTTGATCTCTGCGTATGGTCCGGAAATATGGATAGGCATTTTTGACCTTTTTTCGTTTGCTTCGATAGAAAGGTGATATTCCTGATTATCGGGCGACATCAGCAGGTACAGATAGTCTTTTCCTATTTTAACCCTTACCTGGGTCGTGTATTTTAGTACGACGGACTGACGGAAATGACCGGAACTGTCCGGCTGTATGAAAATAGGATCTGTCCGCATCATTATCAGGTTGGGAGCAGCGCAGCGGATGTCCAGGTTCTGATCGGGATTGAAATTCTTTATATCCCCTGTCAGGATGGCTGTTCCCGGCTGATATTCAGCAGCGGGTAGCTGGGCTCTGACTGATTGGAGTAAACCTGCTAATACTAAAAACAGGGTACATTTCATTAATACATTTGCTTTCATGGCATTCACTTTTTATATTGATAAAGCAAACATACGAAATGTTCGTAACACGAAATACGAATAAGTCGTAAAACTTTGTGTAATTTCGTATTTATTAGTATTTCATCTTTTTATTCCTTAATAATGTTACTTTGGGATGAATTACCAGAACAAGGCAGTCACTGTTGCCCCGATCGTGAAATAGTGCATTTTATGTTTACTTAAATGGGATTCGCCATAGATCGGCTTTTCGTCGGCGAGGCTGGTCAATAACTGGTAGGGAGCTTTCAGAAAAGTATAATCGTAATCCACGAACATACGGATCCCGAGGTTGCGATTCACGATTCCGATAGCTGAAAGGCCGGTACGCAGGATATAGTTACTGCTATTTTCGCCTTTCATGAATACTACATTGTTGAGGGTTGTGTAGGGAGCCTTTTTTTCAACGAAATCCATTTCCACTTCATTTTTCACCAGATGGGAATAGCCTGCCTGAAACTTTGTTCCCAAAAGCAGTTTGCCGGCTACCGGTAAGGAAAAGTAAGGTCCTGCCGTGAAAGAAAAGATACCGGTAGGGTCTGCATGGACACGTGCAATATCATATTTGGCTGAAGGGGTTGTTCCGGTGTATAACGACATGTCAAAAGCCATCGGGCTTGCCAGTGCCGTAATTTCACCTCCCACACCGAAATAGGGATTGAAGAAATAACCGCCTTTCACACTCATATTGGTTGCTCCCGGCGAACTCAACCGTATGTTCTTGCCGATCTCGATGCTCCCGTTAATGATGCTGTATCCGACGGAGAACTCAAGAAAAGACGGTCTCCCTCCTTTGGGGGCAGATTCCCGTAGCTTATTCGGGAGGTTCAGCCCCTTATCCTTGAAAATAAGGTCGGCAAGGAAATAGCCCAGTTCGGCGGACAGGACACCGATACCTGCTCCTGCCAGTACATCACTCAGCCAATGCCGGTTGTTCAGTTGACGGCTGAAAGCGGTGGCAGTCGCGACCGTGTATCCGCCTATACTATATAAAGGACTGCGTGTCAGTCCATACTCCCGGTGCATGATCGTAGCCGCCATGAAAGCGGTGGCCGTATGTCCCGAAGGAAATGAGTTGTTTTTCGAGCCGTCCGGTCGTTCCCGTTTGATCGTGTATTTCATGCTGTTGACAGCCGTTGCCATGATACCGGCGGCTAATATATCCGACACAAGCAGGCGAGGCCATGAGCTGCGACTTTCCACACCTCCCAGTTTCAACCCGATTACGGCTGCCAGCGGGGCATATTGCAGGAAGTCGTCATATCTGTAATGGAAATTGGGAACATGTGTGTTACGCAGTGTCCGGAACTTATCTCCCTGGTCATAAGTGATGGCCGATATGGCGAAAAGAGGTACCGGGACGCACAGCATCCGGTATACTTTATTCTCTGATATTTTGTTGTAAGCGGTTTCAAACTCATTCTCCGAATTTATGAATATCAAACTGTCTTTCTGCAGGGCGTGAACAGCTGATGTTATAAGCATTATCAATAAGATGCTTAGTGTTTTACGTTGTAACATGCAATCCTCTAATTATTTTACGAAGATATGAAAAAGCAGGTGCGCACAGATTACATTTTAGTTAAATTCTGTCTTGATTAAATGCCGTGTTTTACTACTCCCGATATGTATGGCTTGAATTGGCGAAATATTTCTTTAATCGTTTGCGTGATACGTGTATTTAGCATACCTTTGCGTGACAATTAAGCTAGTTGAAACGAATCTTTAAAAACAATTAAATAACTTAAATTATTATCTTATGTGGTTACTTAATTCTTCTATCGGGAAAAAGCTGATAATGAGTATTACAGGGCTTTTTCTTGTTTTGTTCTTATTGTTCCACTTGTCAATGAATGTGGCGGCTGCTTTCTCGGGAGAAGCCTATAACATGATTTGCTCATTGTTGGGAGCTAATTGGTATGCCGTTGCAGCAACATTGGTGTTGGCAGCAGGCGTTGTGATTCACTTTGTGTATGCAGTTCTTCTTACACTCCAGAACCGTAAGGCTCGCGGTAACGACCGTTATGCAATCAACGCTCGTCCGAAAGGGGTAGAATGGGCATCTCAGAACATGCTGGTACTGGGTATTATTATTGTCCTGTTCCTGGTGTTGCACTTCAGCCAGTTCTGGTATAAGATGATGTTCGCTGAACTTTTGGGCAATCACACAGTAACTCTTTGCGATGGAACGACTACCGTATCTCCTCAGGACGGTGCAGCGTTTATCAACTACTACTTCCAGGGTAATATCCTGAACACAGTTCTTTACCTGGTATGGTATGTAGCTTTGTGGTTCCACCTGACTCACGGATTCTGGAGCGCAATCCAGACAATCGGTTGGAACAACACAATCTGGATGAACCGTTGGATCTGCATTTCAAAGATCGTAGCAACTGCTATTTGCGTGATCTTTGCTATTATTACTATCGTATTCTACCTGAATGGTGTAGGCGGTGATTATGTAGCTGTTTGTGCAGGACATTAATTTAAGGTGTAACAATTGAAAATAAATCATTATGACTCAGATAGATTCTAAAATCCCTCAGGGCCCGTTGGCTGAGAAGTGGAAAAATTATAAAGATCATCAGAAACTGGTGAATCCCGCAAACAAACGTCGCCTGGACGTAATTGTAGTTGGTACTGGTCTGGCCGGTGCTTCTGCTGCTGCCTCTCTGGCTGAAATGGGATTCAATGTATTGAATTTCTGTATCCAGGATTCTCCCCGTCGTGCACACTCTATCGCTGCACAGGGTGGTATCAATGCTGCAAAGAATTATCAGAATGATGGTGACTCGGTTTACCGTCTGTTCTACGATACAATTAAAGGTGGTGACTACCGTGCCCGCGAAGCAAACGTTTATCGTCTGGCTGAAGTGTCAAACTCTATTATCGACCAGTGCGTGGCACAGGGTGTACCTTTCGCTCGCGAATACGGTGGTCTGCTGGATAACCGTTCATTCGGTGGTGCTCAGGTATCCCGTACGTTCTATGCCCGCGGTCAGACCGGACAGCAGTTGTTGCTGGGTGCTTACTCTGCTTTGAGCCGTATGATCGGTTTGAACAAAGTAAAGATGTACACTCGTCACGAAATGCTGGACGTTGTTAAGGTGGATGGCCGCGCTCGCGGTATCATTGCCCGTAACCTGATCACCGGTAAGATCGAACGTTTCTCTGCTCATGCCGTAGTGGTTGCAACAGGTGGTTATGTAAATACATTCTTCTTGTCTACTAACGCAATGGCTTCCAACGGTTCTGCTGCATGGCAGTGCTACAAGAAAGGTGCTTACTTCGCTAACCCTTGTATGGTGCAGATCCACCCGACTTGCGTACCGGTGAAAGGTGACTATCAGTCTAAGTTGACTTTGATGTCTGAATCTTTGCGTAACGACGGTCGTATCTGGGTTCCGAAGAAACTGGAAGATGCAAAAGCATTACAGGCCGGAACTAAGAAAGGTAAAGATATTCCTGAAGCAGACCGCGACTACTATCTGGAACGCCGTTACCCGGCATTCGGTAACCTGGTTCCGCGTGACGTGGCTTCACGTGCTGCTAAAGAACGTTGCGACGCCGGCTTCGGTGTGAACAACACAGGTTTGGCCGTATTCCTTGATTTCTCCGACGCTATCAACCGTTTGGGTAAGGATGTTGTGAAAGCTAAATATGGTAACTTGTTCGACATGTACGAAGAAATTACCAACGACGATCCATATGAAACTCCAATGATGATTTATCCTGCATTGCACTACTCGATGGGTGGTCTGTGGGTTGACTATGAATTGATGACTTCTATTCCGGGGCTGTTCGCTATCGGTGAAGCTAACTTCTCTGACCACGGAGCTAACCGTCTGGGTGCCTCTGCGTTGATGCAGGGATTGGCCGATGGCTACTTTGTATTGCCTTATACAATCCAAAACTATCTGTCAGATCAGATCCAGGTTCCGCGTTTCAGCACCGACCTGCCTGAGTTTGCAGAAGCTGAAAAGGGTATCAAAGACCGTATCAAGAAATTGATGAGTATAAAGGGTAAAGAGTCGGTAGATTCTATCCATAAGAAACTGGGTCATATTATGTGGGAACACGTAGGTATGGCACGTGATGCAAAAGGTTTGCAGGAAGCGATCCAGATGTTGAAAGATCTGAAGAAAGAGTTTTGGAGTAATGTATATATCCCGGGTGAAGCCGATAACCTGAACGTAGAGTTGGATAAAGCATTGCGTTTGGCTGACTTTATTGAGATTGGTACATTGATGGCACACGATGCGTTGGATCGTGCCGAATCTTGTGGAGGACACTTCCGTACAGAGCATCAGACCGAGGAAGGCGAAGCCCTGCGTCATGACGATAAGTTCATGTACGTATCTTGTTGGGAATACCAGGGTGAAGACAAAGACCCGGTTATGCTGAAGGAAGATTTGAACTATCAGTTCGTTGTTCCTCAAACACGTAACTACAAGAAGTAATAATCATCAATCACAAAAATTAGAATCATGGATAAAGATATAAAAGTAACACTTAAAGTTTGGCGTCAGAAAAGTCCGAAAGATAAAGGACAATTTGAGACTTACCAAATAGACAAAATCAATCAGAGTGTTTCTTTCCTGGAAATGTTAGACATTTTGAATGAACGTTTGGTCAGTGAAGGTAAAGAGCCGATCGTATTCGACCACGACTGTCGTGAAGGTATCTGCGGTATGTGTTCATTGTATGTAAACGGACATCCGCACGGACCGGCAACAGGTGCTACTACTTGCCAGTTGTACATGCGTCGTTTTAACGATGGCGAAACAATCACGATCGAACCGTGGCGTTCTGCCGGTTTCCCGGTAATCCGCGACTTGATGGTAGACCGTTATGCTTACGATAAAATCATCCAGGCAGGTGGTTTCGTTTCAGTGAACACTGGTGGTGTACCTGATGCCAACTCAATCGCTATCCCTCGTGCAGACGCTGAAATGGCTATGGATGCTGCTGCATGTATCGGTTGTGGTGCTTGTGCTGCTGCTTGTAAGAACGGTTCGGCTATGCTGTTCGTTTCTGCAAAGGTTAGCCAGCTGGCTTTGTTGCCTCAAGGTAAGGTGGAAGCTGCTCGCCGTGCAAAAGCGATGGTTGCCAAGATGGACGAACTGGGCTTCGGTAACTGTACCAACACGCGTGCTTGCGAAATGGAATGTCCGAAGAATATCTCTGTCAGCAACATCGCTCGCCTGAACCGCGAATTTATTGCTGCTAAATTACAAGACTAATATACATATATATAATGTATAGCTTGAGAGGCGTTGCTTTATGCAGCGCCTCTCTCTTTTTGCCTTCATTTTAACATTTCGAAATCTAATAATAAATATCTTGAATCTTGTTAGTCTTTCTTATGTGCTGTACAACACTAATTAGCATTTTAACTATTGACAAGTTGGAGAATACCCGTATCTTTGTACTGTGGTTTTTTCATAATAGTATTAGATTTAAGGTTAACAAAGTTGGTTAGGGCTTGTCGTGAGACAGGCTTTAATTGTTTATAGGGGGTTGCATTCGGCATATCCCTTTTTTAGCTCTCCCTGTATTCCTGGGGAGTCATTCCCACGTGTTGTCTGAAATATTTATTGAAGAACGACAGGTTGTCGAACCCCAGGGCGAATGCGATCTTCTTAACTGGCATATCGGTCGATTTAAGCTGTGCCTTCGCATCCATGATGATGATATTGCTCAGGATATCCAACGCCGTCCGACCGCTGACTTTCTTTATCACATAACAGAAATGTTGCAAGGTAATGTTAAGCCTCTTGGCATAATAAGAAACGCTATGCTCTTTCGTGTAGTTTTCCATTGCCAGCTGCACGAACTCACGGCATATCTCCATGTTGCGTGTCATCGGAGCATTGCTGTAAGGTGTATGATGTTTATACAGTTCGATCACTCCCTGCATGAAAATGGTGAAGATCGCCTTGATAATCTCTTTATTCTCGATGGTCTTAGGCAAAGAATACGCCTTGATCAGCAAGGAAAAAGCCTCCTGGTATAGCAGGGAAACCTGCTCCGGTAAAGGCATGACCGGACTGTCGAAGATAACGGGCAGATAGTTCGTGATAGTTTTGATATAGTTGATATGACTCACAAACGTAGAAGAGAATCCGGCAAAACACAGTTTGACATCGTCGGATACTTCGTGTATCTGGATAAAACATCCCGGAGGAAGCGTAATGAAATCATTGGGTTTGATAATAAATTTTGTCAGGTTGACGGTGGCCTGTACACTGCCCTGTACACAAAGCACAAAAACGCCGGCTTTGATCTTGCAGGGGAAGCGACCGTACTGATTTAATATTTCACCCGTAATGCTGTCTCCGACAATAAAATCCAGAGGAATGTCGAATTTAGGAATGTTGTCTTCCATGTTGTTATCTCCACTATTTGATTGTGCAAATATAAAACTATTTAGACTTGTCGTGCGATAATCTTAAATATAGAACATCGAATCCCACAAATGGAGATTGTTTGGTGCTGTATAATAGTTGAAATTTGCGAATGTTTTCAAGTCTGGCCGGTAGCTTTAGCTGCGAAGGTATATATTTGTCTATCTGCTCAATAAGAAATGAAAGCTAATACTAATAGAGAATTCTAATAGAAAATAACGATGGGTACAAAACGAACAAAGAGCTCTTTCAGAACAATGAGTACAAACAGAAAATTAGAATCTGTTTTCCTGTTTGTCACAGGACGATGTAATGCAAAATGCAAAATGTGCTTCTATGCGGAAGACATGGATAAAAAGGAAAAAGACCTGACCTTTGATGAGATAAAGAAAATATCTGAAACGGCCGGACAATTTAACCGCTTATGGGTTTCCGGCGGTGAACCGACTCTACGCGAGGAGCTTCCCGAGATCATAGAAATGTTCTATAAGAACAATGAGATAAAAGATGTCAACATTCCTACCAACGGCTTGAAGCCCGACCGGATCATTGCCTGGGTAAAACAAATCCGCCGGAATTGTCCGGAACTGAATATCAATCTGAGCCTCTCTATGGATGGCTTTGGCGATACGCACGATATACAACGTGGCGTTCCCGGCAACTTCTACAAAGCGATGGGAACCTTGAAGATGATTGAAGAGAACTTTGCCGACGACGGCAGGGTATTGAAGAATCTTGCTACCGTAATTACAAAATATAACCTGGAAGAGGTGCAGGATCTAATGCTTTGGGTGTTAGGTCGATTCCATTTATCCAACCATATCATTGAAGCGGCACGCGGAATGACACGCGACGACGGAGTGAAAGTACTTACCGAGCCTACTTTGCGTGCTTTGCAGGATCAGGTGGCACCTATCTATAATGTATATGGCGAACGGATGGCAGAAGAAACCGGTGGTTTCAGGAAACCGATCGCCCGTTTTTTCTATCTGGGTTTCATCCGTACATTATATAATGTACGTGCTACCAATATCGATCATCCGACACCCTGGGGGATGGACTGTACGGCGGGGGAAACAACATTGGTTATCGACTACGACGGTCGTTTCCGTGCCTGTGAGCTTCGTGAGCCGCTCGGCAATGTGAAGGATTACGATTGCAATATCAGTAAGATCATGCAGAGTGATGCCATGAAGCAGGAGATTGCTGCTATCGGTCATGGCGACACGGCCAACTGCTGGTGTACGCATGGCTGTTGGATCACTTCATCACTGGTTTTCAATCCACGTAAGATGATTACCCAGGTATATAAAGGATACCGTGAAATGAAAAAGCTGAACCGCCCGTTGAATATCAATGAAGATTTGTTGCAGAGCATCGAACGGAAGTATGCCCTGGACGAACAGAAACTGGTAGAACTGGGCATCCGCAATTAAAAATAATTCGTTGTAATAAGGCCGGTTAGCGAGGAAATGTGCCTCTGTTAACCGGCTTTATTGTGTCTTAGGGAATAATTGTCAAATTATCCGGCAGAATTGCCATTTCCCATAGGGTAGAAATGTCAGACCTTTGCATCATAAGTTAAACTGATAAACAAAGAAAGACATGACTACTAAACTAAAAGATTTATTCGACACATTTCTGAACCTGGCAGCTTCTTCACAGAAACTGGGTATTAACCTGATCCGCATAGCTATCCTGATCATCTTCGTATGGATCGGCGGACTGAAGTTCTGGAACTATGAAGCAGAAGGAATTGTTCCTTTCGTGGCAAACAGCCCGTTTATGAGCTTTTTCTATACCAAAAGTGCACCGGAATACAAAGAGTATAAACTGAAAGAAGGTGAATTCAACGAAGCTAAACATCAGTGGCATGTAGAAAATAATACGTATGGTTTCTCTCATGGACTGGGTATTATGATCATGGCAATTGGTATCTTAACCTTCCTGGGTATCTTTTCTCCGAAAATTGGACTGGTGGGTTCCTTATTGGCCATTATAATGACAATAGGTACCTTGTCGTTTCTCGTCACTACGCCGGAGGTATGGGTACCGGACCTGGGAAGTGGCGAACATGGTTTCCCGTTGCTTACAGGAGCAGGTCGTCTGGTGATCAAAGACACGGCTATTATTGCGGGAGCGATCGTTGTATTATCCGACTGTGCGCAACGCATATTAAGGAAGAAATAGGAACAAAAAGTGTTTATTTTAACACTTTGGAAGCAAAAAACAAACATATTGAAACTTGTTAGCTTTTCTTATGCGACGCGAAACATGATTTAGCATAAAACCCCTTGACAAATTTGGATTAAGCTGTATATTTGCATCGTGGTTTTTTCATAATAGTATTAGATTTAAGGTTAACAAAGTTGGTTAGGGCTTGTCGTGAGACAGGCTTTAATTGTTTATAGGGGGGTGCATTCTTCGCGTCCCTCCTGCTTTTTCTCCAAAAGCTATAGTATATTTTCATCAAAGCTATAGTATATTTTCATGAAAGTACTTACTCTTACTTGCTGAGATGCCGGTCTCACCTCTTTTCACACCCCCATCTCGACGATGCTCACATCCGGGTGTCGGGATCATTGAGACCCGGGTGGCAAACGAAATTATCTACTACTTTGCTGATTTTTAGTTATATACTTTATCTAAAAAGACTATAGTCTTTTCTGTTTTTTTAATGGATGATGATAGATGCATGATGGTTGAATGATAGTTGAAAACAGTAACTATCATAATGTAATGTATTAATAATATGGCATCTAAGTCTGAAAATGATAGTATGATAGTTGTATTGCGTTTTTTGTTTGTATACAGGTTGCTTAAAGAGCGGCTTTCTTTATGAATTGTCTCGCTTAACTGTTAAATTTAGCAGTTTTTGTCTGTATTGTATAAAGATTTGTGTTCGGAAACAATTTTTAGCTACAAAGCTCGCAAGGCTTAACATATATTGTCTGTAAAAGACTTGACAAACCCTTGTTTAGGGATTATCTTTGCATTGTGGTTTTTTCATAATAGTATTAGATTTAAGGTTAACAAAGTTGGTTAGGGGTTGTCGTGAGACAGCCTTTAATGTTTTATAGGGGTTTGCATCTAAGATAGATGCAGGCCTTTTTTCTTTTTCTGCAGTTATAATATAAATGAAGTCATGTATTTTGGGTGTTGTATGTAATAAATTATTTACATTTGTGAATGTGAAGCCTAAACTCTAGTATTATGACAACTATGATCAGATGCATTATTTCTATTCTTCTTCTCCTGCTGTTGGTTGCAGTTAGTGCAAACGCACAAACTCAATATGTAGTCGATACAAAAACAACCTTGTTGGTACGAACAGGACCCGGCAAATCCTATAACCAGCTTGGTCAGTTGAAAAGTGGGGAAACGGTAAATGTTTACACTATAAAGAATGGATGGGCTAAAATTTCATATAATGGGAAGACCGGCTACGTATCTGAACAATACATTAAGGCTGCTCTTGTGCAACAAAAGATTGAGAAACAAAGTTCTTTCTCTTCGTTTGATTGGCAGGAACTGATCGATATGGCTTCGAAAACCGACTCCTTGATATGGTTTTATATCTCTTGTGCTTTGGGATTGGTTATGGCATGTATAGGATGGCTATACAAATCTGATTCGGATAATTTTAAAGACAGTGCGGCGGGATTTTATATTTCTTCAGCCATATTTCTAGCACTCTGTATTAGTGAGGTGATTTATTTTGTAACATATAAAGGAGATAAGACATGGTTTTGTTCACCGGATAAGGTCGGATGGATTTGGACTATCATTAACTTTATACTGTTTGCCATCCTGTTGTTCCATCAGGTCATTTCTTTTGTGTGTCTGAATTATGCCAGTTGTTATCATGGCAAACGTAATATAGATTTTCGTTTGGGTGTGTACGGATGGGCAATTGGTATTATTGCAGCAATTATATCTGTCATCTTCTTTAAAGAATATCTGCACATTGTTTTATGGTGTGTTTTAGGTATTCAGTTTATTCAAATCGCTTTGCTTGTGTACAATAATATTCGGGACGACGGCAGTTGGATTAATCTGATATACACCATTGTTTTATACGTAGTAGGTTCAATAGCTACACTTATAACGCTTTTCCATTTCCTGCCTTTGCTGATAGTTGTTCTCATAGGATATGCTATCTTATGCTTTTTTTCTTCTTCCGGTAGTGCAAGATGTGCTAATTGCCGCAGTTATAATAATGGGTATTGTTATTATAAACAAATTTCAGTTAGCAGTGGAGACTACTGCAGTTGCCATCAGTACAGGTAGCTTGTGGGTAGTGTTCTCTTTTATCTGTTTTCCGTTTGTAATAAATGCGTCAAAAAATGACGTAAATGTTGCATTCCTGTTAATTCTCTATGAATTAAGTGCATAAATACAAATAATTGGCGAATCCGTGCTTTCCGTACATCTGTTTATTGGCTTAGTTTGCACCATCAACCTTGAATAAATAAAATAAAACAGATAGACATGAAAGCACTATTGTTAACTGTAGCCCTCTTACTGGGGTGTATGAATGTTTCTTCCCAGGAGAAAGAAGCGGATATCATATCCGTCTCTACGAACGACTTAAATATGGTCTTTTCTATCTCTCCGGATAAAAAGGTAGTATATAACTATTTTGGAGATAAGTTCCAGCATGTTTCCCCTTTCCTTACTAAGAAGTATAAAGAACAACCGGATAATGGTATAGGTTATGCTCCGGCAATCTATCCTGCTTACGGAGGACGTCTTTTCCTGAATCCGGCACTGAAGCTGACACATACCGACGGTGTTCAGACTACCGAATTAATATATGCAGACCATTCGGTAAAGAATGTCGATGCTAACAGAGTCGAAACAGTGATCCGGCTGAAAGATCCTTTGTATCCGGTTTTTGTCAATCTGAACTTCGTTGCTTATCAGAAAGAGAATGTGATCTGCCAGTCTGTTTCGGTCTCCCATCAGGAAAATAGCCGTCTGGCAGTCGAAAATATATCTTCCGCTTATCTCCCTTTACATGCAGATTCCTATTATCTGACGCATTTCCATGGTGCATGGGCTTCCGAAATGCAGTTGGTGGAAGAACAACTGACTCCCGGTGTCAAACGGATAGAGTCTAAGAAAGGGGTACGGACTACACAGTCTGAAAACTCTTCTTTCTTGCTTTCTCTGAACGGACCGGCTTATGAAGATATGGGTGAAGTCTATGGCGGTTCCCTCGCCTGGTCGGGAAATTATCTGAATTCTTTTGAAATAGATGAATGCGGCATGCTGCATATACTGACCGGCATGAATAATTTTGCCTCTACTTATAACCTGGAACCGGGTAAAGTCTTGCAAACTCCGGAGATGGTATGGACTTACAGCTCTGCCGGTAAAGGGCAAGTTTCCAGAAACCTGCATGACTGGTCGCGTAACTATGCACTGGCTCATGGCAATCAGGAATTGCCGATCGTGCTGAACAGTTGGGAAGGTGCCTATTTTGACTTTACAGAGAAGACGATCACGGATATGATCGATGATGCTGCCGGGTTCGGTGTCGAGATGTTCGTATTAGACGATGGCTGGTTTGCCAATAAGTATCCGCGCAACTCGGATAAAGTCGGCTTGGGTGACTGGCAGGTGAATAAGAAGAAATTGCCGCGTGGTATCGACTACCTGGCGAAATACGCTGTCAATAAAGGTCTGAAATTCGGTATATGGATTGAGCCGGAAATGGTAAGCCCGAAGAGCGAATTGGCGGAAAAGCATCCGGAATGGATCGTGAAGAGCGGCAAGCGGGATATTATCCCGATGCGTAACCAATGGTTGCTCGACCTGAGCAATCCGGCTGTACAGGACTTTGTGGTAAAGACTTTCGACGATGTGATTGCCCTGTCTCCCCATATTTCCTATATTAAATGGGACGCAAACCGTCATGTCGATAACTTCGGTTCCGAATATTTGTCGAAAGAAAATCAGACCCACTTTTGGATCGAGTATACAAAAGGATTGTACAGTGCTTATGAACGGATTCGTGAAAAACATCCGGATGTTATGATTCAGTTGTGTTCTTCCGGTGGCGGTCGTCTGGACTTCGGTGCTTTGAAATATCACGATGAGTTCTGGGCCAGCGATAATACCAACTCGCTCGACCGTATATTTATCCAATACAGCACGAACCTTTTCTTTCCGGCAAAAGCCACTGCATCACACGTGTCGACCACTCCGAACCATCAGACAGGTATGATGGCTCCGCTGAAGTTCCGCTTCGATGTCGCCATGACAGGCCGTTTGGGAATGGAGTTGCAGCCGAAGGATCTGACCGGCGATGAACTGCCTTTTGCGGAACAGGCAATCAGGAACTATAAACGTATCCGTCCGATCGTACAGCTGGGCGACCTCTATCGTCTCAAATCTCCTTACGACGGAAACGGATGGGCTTCGCATATGTATATATCGAAAGATAAGAAGGAATCGGTATTTTTTGCTTACAGCCTGAAATACCACGGACGTACAACATTCTTTGAGACCAAGCTAAAAGGACTGGATCCGGCTAAAATGTATAAGATTACTGAATTGAACAAAGCCGGAGACAGTACCTTTTATGGAGACGGCCAGGTTTTCCCCGGCGATTATCTGATGAATGCCGGTATCAGCCTGAAGATCGGGAATACGTATGAAAGCACTGTCCTGTTGATCACAGAGCAATGACACTGTCCGGAATACGGCCGGACCACATTTGAAAACACACATTTAATTATCAATACATGAAACTCATCAATTTAAATCTGCTATTATTGCTCGCCCTGTTTGTGTCCTGTGGTGAACCATCCGTCTCGTCGGGGAAATGGACGGTCAGCTACGATCAGGCGCAGAAAGGCCATCGTATCGAGAAAGAGAATCAGCTTCTTTCCGATGGGGTCTACGCTTCGTACAAACTGGGCGACAGATTGGTCACCACCCGTGACTACAAGAGTAGCCAGTCGAAAGCAACCGCTATCAGCGACGCTTTCGGCGAAGGGTCATTATTGCAGGTCACTTATACCGACAGTAACCTGCCTACACTGGTGCAATCTTTCTACATCTATCCGGAGAAAGATTATCTGTTGACGGAATTTACTCTTCAGGGAGGGGATGCCGATGTCGAATCGAATTATATGGCTCCGGTCAACATCGACCGTATGCCTGCTTTACTTGCCGAAGGGGATAACCGTGCGTTGTTCCAGCCTTTCGATAACGATTGCTGGATCCGTTATCAGTCTCATCCGCTGACTTTCGATAAGTTACGTAGTTATGAGGTGGCTACCGTATTTAATAATAATGATCGCAAAGGACTTGTGATCGGTTCGGTGGAACATTTCGACTGGAAAACCGGTATCGATATGACTCAGGGTGACCGTAATAATATCGGTTCGCTGGTTTGTTTCGGTGGTGTAGCCGATACGTTGACACGCGATTCGAAAGCACATGGTGCACTGAAAGGTAAAGAAGTAAAATCCCCGAAAGTATTTGTCGGCTTCTTCAACGACTGGCGTGCCGGACTGGAAGAATACGGAAAAGCGAATGCGGTGGTGGCTCCTGTAAAGAAATGGCCGGGTGCCGTTACTTTCGGCTGGAACAGTTGGGGAGCACTTCAGTTCAATCTTACTTACCAGAAGGCGTTGGAAGTATCCGATTTCTTCAAGAATAATTTGCAAAACAATCATTTTGTAAATGCGGACGGCAATGTGACGATCGGTCTCGATTCCGGCTGGAACAGCTTTAAAGATGAGGAACTGAAAGATTTCGTAGATCATTGTGCGACTAACGGACAGATTGCCGGTGTGTACTGGACGCCTTTTACGGATTGGGGTAAACATCCGGAACGGACCATCAAGGATGCTCCTGATTATAAGTATAAAGATGTCTATCTGTATGCAAACGGTCAGCCGCAGGAACTGGACGGCGCTTATGCGATCGACCCGACTCATCCGGCCATCGAGGAGATGATGAAGAAGACTTCCGACTTGTTCTACCGTTGCGGTTTCAAATATGTGAAGATGGACTTTATGACACATGGAGCTATGGAAGCCGACAAATGGTATAATCCGGAAATTCAGACAGGTATCCAGGCTTACAACTACGGTATGCAGTTGTTGAATAAGTACTTCGGCGATATGTACATTAATTTGTCGATTTCTCCTGTATTCCCGGCTCATTATGCAAATTCACGCCGTATCGCCTGCGATGCCTGGAATAAGATCAAGGATACGGAATATACGCTGAATGCCCTTTCTTACGGTTGGTGGCAGGATGAAGTGTATCAGTATAATGATGCCGACCATCTGGTGTTGCGTGAAGCGACCGAAGGTGAGAACCGTGCCCGTATGACTTCCGGTGCCATTACCGGTTTGTATATCGTTGGAGATGATTTCAGTAAAGGCGGAAAACAGGTCGATAAAGATCGTGCTATGAAATTCATGACCAATCAGAGGGTGAATGCTGTCGCCAAAGGCATTTCGTTTACTCCGGTGGAAGGGAATGGCGAACGTTCTGAAAATCAATTTATTCATCATGATGCAGACGGAACGTCTTATTTCGCTATCTTTAATTACTCGGAAGAAGAAATGAACACTACAGTTTCGCTTGAACGTCTCGGACTGGAGCCAACCGTTACTTACCGGGCGAAAGAGCTTTGGAGCGGATATGAACAACCTGTCAAGGAAATAATAACAGTGACAATCCCTGCCAAGGATGCGTTACTTTATAAAATTGAAAACAACTAATGTTCTTAAATTATCAATTATGAAACAGATCAAGCTTTTTAGTATTTTGATGATGCTTGTGTTATGCTGCGGTACTGCTTTTGCACAAGGCATAACGATTACAGGTACAATCACCGACGCGAAAACGTCGGAGTCGCTCCCGGGAGCGAGCGTTGTTCTCAAGGGAACAACGCAAGGGACTATATCGGATATGGATGGAAAATATTCTTTGACTGCATCGCCCGGCGCCACGTTGGTGATCAGTTATATAGGATATGACACGAAAGAAGTGAAAGTTGGTAACCAGCCGGTTATCAATGTATCGCTTTCGGAAGATTCACAATCGATCGATGAGGTAGTTATCGTTGGTGCTTCCATGAAGAAAAGCGACCTGACAGGTGCTATTGCACATGTTGATTCCAAAGTGTTGGAAGAAAGACCGGTAACGACCGTCAATGAAGCCCTTCAGGGACGTGTAGCCGGTGTTTTGATCACCAAAGGAACTCGTCCGGGTGACGATTCAAGTATCAAGATCCGTGGTGTGAATACGATCAATTCCGGTTCAGACCCGATCTACGTTGTTGACGGTTTGGTTATGGGTAACGGTTACGGTGGTTTTAACGCCATCAACGTGAATGATGTGGCTTCCGTACAGGTCTTGAAAGATGCTTCGGCTACGGCCCTTTACGGATCACGTGGTGCCAACGGTGTAGTTCTTATCACAACCAAGAAAGGTAAAATAGGTGAGGGACGCGTTACTTACGACGGTTGGGTTGGTTTCTCAAAAATTACCCAGCGCCCGAAGACAATGGATGCACAGCAGTTGTTTGATTTGCGTATAGATGCTTTTGCCAATGGGTATATGCATGATAATCCAACTGCAAACCGTCAGGATTATATAAACAGTACATTGATGAATACTAATACGGCTTTCTCTGATGATGAGTTCGCAACTTATCGTGCAGGTAAGAGCTATAACTGGTTGGATGAGGTAATCAGCAACGGTTTCCAGCAGAACCATTCCGTAAGTTTCTCTAATGCAACGGAAAAGAACAATATTTATATTAGCTTCGACTATGCTAATATCGACGGATTGATTGGCGATTCAAAAGAAAAGAAATATTCTGGCCGTATTAATGCGGAAACTATGATTAAACCGTGGTTAAAGATTGGTACAAACTCTTCTTTCTCTCGTACGGAAAACAATTTGCCGACAGATGATGTGTACGACAAGGCGTTGAATGCAAACCCGTTATTGAGCCCGGAACCGTTCCGTGACCCTTCAACTCGTTATACTTGGGACTATTTGACACTGTATTATCGTGTGCACAATGAAGGAAATAATAATGATTATAACCCGTTCAACTCACAGGAAGTAGCTCGCGAACGTGCCCGTAATCGTTTCCTTTCTTCCAATTACATCAATATCAACCCGATTGAAGGATTGAATATCCGTTCAACATTTGCACTGGATGTTTCTTCACAGACTTGGTTCGAATATACGCCTTCTTATATTCAGGAAGCAATCCGCCACTATAATGGAGATGCACGCGCAAAACACGAAAGATGGTCACAGTTGAATTGGCAGTGGGATAATACAATCACATACGACAAGACGATCAACAAACATCGTATGAATTTCCTGTTTGGTACAAGTACAACCAAAAATACAGAAAACTATACCAAAGCACAAGGTGACCGTTTTGCCAGTGACGATTTGCTGTGGAACGACCTGAAAGGTGCGGCAGCAAATGACAAAAAGGAACTCGATTCTGATTTCAAAGGAAATACCCTGGTTTCTGTGTTAGGTAGAGTGAATTACAACTATGACATGCGTTATTATTTGACGGCTACAGCACGTTACGACGGTTCTTCTAAATTTGCAGAAGGACATCGTTGGGGTGTTTTGCCATCTTTCTCGGCTGCATGGGATATAACGAATGAAGCATTTATGGAAGATCAGAATATTTTTGATCGTTTGAAGTTGCGTGTAGGTTATGGTGTGGTTGGTAATCAGGATATTGAAAATTATGCTTACCGGACACTGTATTTCTCTTCTGTAAGTAACGGACAGGCTTCTTATGCAACCAGCGGTTTGAGAGGTACACCTGGTATTACCTGGGAGAAACAGAAACAAACCAATATCGGTGTGGACATGGCATTCTTTAATGACCGTTTGAATGTTTCTTTGGACGGATTCTTTATCAAGAATGATAACTTGTTGATGAAACACTCTTTGCCGTTAACTTCTGGTTACAGCGAAACATGGGAAAATATCGGTTCTGTGAAGAATAAAGGCTTTGAGGCTACAATTAGTGCAACTCCGATACAGACAAAAGATTTCACATGGAATGTGAATGCCAATATCTCTTTCGATAAGAACGAGGTTTCAAAACTGTATGGTAATGTGACAGAAATATTGAATGGGTCTGATCGTGAAAAGAATATCTTCCTGGGCGAATCTTTGAATAACATTTATACCTATAAGACAGGCGGTATCGCTAACGAATCGAATCGTAGTGAATGGGAAAATCTGGATTTCAATGGAAAACACGTAAGTTTAGGTGATTTGTATCCTTTAGATATTTCCGGCCCCGATGGTGTACCTGACGGTGTGATTGACCAGCTTGACCGCGTAGTGGTAGGTAAGAAAGATCCGAAGTTCTACGGTGGATTTGCTACAGATTTCAGCTATAAGGGTATTTCTTTGAATGCAGTGTTCAATTATTCATATGGTGCAGAAAAGATCAGCTCTTACTATGAGACTTTGATTAACAGTACAGGAACAAGCATGGCTTCAGTTGACCTGTTGGATCGTTGGACACCGGATAATACGGGAGCTTCTGTTCCGCGTGTGATTGCCAATACAACCAGTGGTTATAACCGTTATAATCCGTCAGATATGGATTATACGATTCAGGATGCGTCTTATCTGCGTTTATCTACTTTGACATTGGCTTATTCATTCCCGAAACCATTATTGAGCCAACTTAAGGTAGAAAATCTGCGTGTTTATTTTACAGCCTCCAATCTGTTTTGTTTGACAGGTTATAAAGGGTTTGATCCTGAGACAGGCGATTACGGATATCCTCCGACAAAGATGTATGTATTTGGTTTGAACTTTAGTTTTTAATGATTTAAAAGGATTACAATTATGAAAAAGAGATATAATTTGATCGGACTACTGGCATTGGCGCTAAGTGCCGGGATTACCACGTCTTGTTCCGATTTCCTGACACAGGAGAACAAGAAAGCATTAACGGAAGAACAAATCTATTCGGATGCCGAGTTTATTGAACTGAATCTGAAAGGTATATACAACACTTGGCGGGATAATACCCGTCAAGATGAAAGAGCCTGGTTTTTGATGACCGGTACGGATGAAATTCAGCGTGGAGCTCTTCAGAACAAAGGTGGTGGCGAAGGTGCGGCGATGGACCGTTACGATGCGAATATGAACTCGTTACACAGTAAGGTGAAAGACCAGTGGAACAAACGCTTCCCGGTTGTAACTGCTGCTGCCAAAATTGTCCGTGCATTGGATACTCCGGATTTGGTGGAAGGAACAAAAGAAGCGACTTTACTTGGTGAAGCTTGTTTTATACGTGGGTTTGTCAATTACGAACTGGCAATGTATTGGGGAGAAATTCCAATTATTGACCTGGACAAGATTGAAGAAACCGGATATGGACGTCAGCCACTCGCCGACGTATGGCAGTTCATTATTAATGACCTTGAAAAAGCAGCTAAATACGCACCGAAAAGTAATGAAGCAGGCCGGGCTACCAGTGGAGCTGGTTATACCATGTTGGGTAAGGCTTATATGTCTGCTCCGGTAGAAACTGGTTTGCGTGATTTCAACAAGGCAAAAGAAGCTTTTGAACAGGTAATGGGTATGGGATATCAGCTGGTTCCTTATGCAAATTTGTGGAATTATGAAACACCCAATACAGCAGAATCTATTTATGAATTCCAGTTTAACAACAATCCGAACCGTAATCAGATTCAGTTCCAGATCGGCTCGCGTGTAGCACAGAACTGGTGGACTGATGGTTGTTATTTTGCAGGTTATGATCATGTGGTTGTTACCGAGTATGGATATGAAACAGTAGAAAACGGCGGTATATGGGAAGACGGTGATGTCCGTAAAGAAGAAAGTATCCGTTACGATTTTACCTATAATGGTGAAGTTCCTAACTATGAATGCGTAGCTTGGGAAGATCTTGGTGAAGATCATGACGAATTGAAACCGCACGTAAAAAAATACGAAGACTATCGTACTGACCAATATTCAGGATTGGGTATCAACAATATGTGGAACTCAGGAAAGAATATCCCGGCTCTTCGTTATGCGGATGTTCTTCTTAGCTATGCAGAATGTCTGAATGAACTGGGACAGACAGCACAGGCTGTGGAAAAGGTGAACGAAGTTCGTAACCGTGCATGGGGGTTCAGTATCCCGGCTGATAAGAAATGGGATGCAGGTATGTCACAGGATAATTTCCGTGTGAAGATATTGGATGAACGTATGCGTGAGTTCTTGGGTGAGAACTGGCGTCGTGCCGATCTGATTCGTACAGGCAAATTCGTTGAGTATATCAAGGAACGCAACAAATGGGCGAAACGCTCTGGTACGATCCAGGATTATAATGTTCGTTATCCGATCCCTAACGAAGAGATCGAACAGAATCCGGATATGACTCAGGAAGATCAGAACCCTGGATACAGATAACTATAAAGTTGCTTCCGTTTCCTAAGGAAGAAACTTCGGTTTCCTCCTTAGGAAACTAGAGTTTCCCAGGCAGGAAATTACAGTTCCCTCCGCAGGGAACTACAGTTTCCAAACAGAGAAACTACGAGGAAACTGTAATCAATTGAAGATTAGTATGCTAAAGGCAAAAGGATTGTAAAGGAAAAACACCGGGAAGGTATGTCTTTGCCCGGTGTTTTGTTTAATGAAAACCGAATCAAACTAATATATAATAGGTTATGAGAAATTATTTAAAAGGGACATCCCTGTTTTTGGGTCTTGTATATCTCTTGTTAGGCGCAAAGGCTTTTGCAGGTGAACAGCAAGTGATTACTTCCGGTAACTGGAAGATCGTTTATAACGAAGGCACAAAGACATGCGACTTTATCCATAAAGAAAAGACTATACTGGCAGGCGTTTTTGTTCAGGCGAAAGAAAAAGAAACATGGTTGCGAAGCACGGAATACGGACAGCCTGCTTTTTCGGAAGAAACTGTCGATGATGTCTTCGGTGCCGGGCATAAGTACACATTTACCTATGCTGCACACGATGGAAAGCCGGCTCTGCAACAGTCGTTCTATTTCTATCCGGATAAAAGTTACTTTCTGACAGAAGCTTATATCGTTTCGGAGACTTCAACGTCGAGTAATTATATTGCTCCGATCGTTACTGAGACTGCCAGTTCTTTCCTGAATGCAAGTACCTCCAATCGTGTTTTATCCGTACCGTTCGACAATGATGCCTGGATCGGTTATTCCTCATTGGCATTGTCGGTAGACTCTGTCTCCTTCGAGGTCACTTCCATCTATTCTGGCGATACACGTGAAGGATTGGTGCTCGGTTCCGTTGAACATGATACGTGGAAGACCGGCGTACGCTATTCAACTTCCAACAACCAGCAGTTGAACCGCCTGGAATGTTTTGGCGGGATCAGCCATCGTCTTACTCACGATATCGATGCCACAGGTTCAAAACCTCATGGCAGCATTTCCGGTACGAAACTGAAATCTCCGAAGCTCTTGGTCGGTATGTTCGACGACTGGCGCAAAGGGCTCGAAGCATACGGTGAAGCGAATGCGTTGGTTGCTCCTCCCCGTAAATGGGCAAAAGGAAATATTTTCGGATGGAACAGTTGGGGTGCAATGGCCGAGAAACTGAATTTTACCGGTGCTCTCGATGTCTCCGACTATATCAGCACGAACCTACAACCGAATCATTTCAATAATGACGGTACGGCTTATGTGATCCTCGATTCTTACTGGGATAACCTGAATGATTACCAGTTGAAAGCATTTGCCAAACAATGTGTCGATAACGGGCAGGTTCCGGGTATCTATTGGGCACCGTTCTCCGACTGGGGAGAAGACGGTAGCCGCACGATGGATGGCAGCCAATACAGATACGGAGAGGCTTACCTGTATGTGAACGGAAAACCTAAAAAGATAGCTTCCAGGGCTTTGGATCCGACACATCCCGGAACCCGTGAACGGATGAGCTACTTTATCAACCGTTTTAAGGAACTGGGGTATAAATATATCAAATTTGACTTCCTGAACAATGCGATCCTTGAAGCGGACTCTTATTATGATAAGAATGTTACGACCGGTGTACAGGCGTATAACAGCGGCATGAAGTATCTGACGGAGCTGTGCGGGGATGATATGTTTATGGCTTTATCGATTGCCCCTGCTTTCCCGGCGCAATACGGAAATTCCCGTCGTATCAGTTGCGATGCCTGGGGAGCGAAAGAAGATACCGAATATGTAATGAACGGACTTTCTTATGGCTGGTGGCTCGACAAAGTCTATAATTTTAATGATGCCGACCATCTGGTACTTCATAAAGATGCTTATAACGAAGATGAGAACCGTATGCGCATCACTTCCGGAGTCATAACCGGAACATATATTCTGGGGGATAATTTCAGCCAGAAAGGAACTTGTATCGGTGATCTTGCTGCCCGTCAGAAGGCAGAGAAGTTTACGACGAATGCCGATGTGAATGATATAGCCCGTATCGGTAAATCTTTTTATCCGGTAGAAGGTGCGAAAGCTTCAGGTAAGAATAGCTGGGGAAGAAATCGGGGGGAGAATCTCTTTATGCTGGATACGGATGATTATATGTATGTGGCTGCATTTAATTATAATGCTCAGTCGGTATCGGAGGATATAAAGCTGTCCCGCTTGGGAATCGCTTCTTCCGATGTGAAAGGGATCAAAGAGCTGTGGACCGGTCAGGATGTGTCATTAAAAGGGGAGGAGATTCCTTTTTCTTTGCCTGGTTGCGGCGTGAGGTTGTACAGAATAGATAAGAAAGGTTCCGGGACGGGTGTGTCCGAACTTACTACGCCGGATAAGAAAGTATCTGGTTGGGTGAAGGATGATCATTTATTCATACAGACCGAAAAGGAGTTGAAAGATATTCTTATCTACTCACCACAGGGTACATTACTGAAAAGGCTTCCGGCTTTGTATCCTCAAACCCGCTATGACATCAATATTGCTGATCTGCCCAAAGGTGTATTCCTGGTGCAGGCGGTCACTTCCGTACAGGATTCCGAATGTTTGAAGTTCATAAAATAAGATCCATGTCGATTCAATCAAATCTACTGAAATTGGGGCTTCGGGCTGTTAATTTTAGTAGAATTTGATTGTAATCTATATAGTTTTGTGTTCGGTAACAAAATTTGACTGGAACAAGTGTTATGCTTAACTTTTATTAGTCTGAAAAGACTTGACAAAAGCTTGCTGCAGGCGTATCTTTGTACTGTGGTTTTTTCATAATAGTATTAGATTTAAGGTTAACAAAGTTTGGTTAGGGCTTGTCGTGAGACAGGCTTTAATTGTTTATAGGGATATACATTGTAGTTGCCTATACAATCTTAGTTTGATTCGGGATCAGATCCTACACTGACAAAACATGGTTTTCTGACTCGGAAACGTATGTTTTTCCTCTTAAATACGTAAGTGTTTTCTATAATCTCTCGGCAGTTTTTTTCGAACGGGTAGGCACTCTTTTTTAAGTTTTGCTACTTATAAAATAAGGTGAAGCCGGAAATTATTTCCGGCTTCACCCGTTTGTTGTTTGAATATCAATTGATATGTCTTGTATTTTGAATGGTGATGTCGAGAATTGATAAAACGATTTGTTTGTATTATCAATACCCTTCTTTATCATCAGTACCAGCTACTTCAGATGTGCGTTCTACGACTTCTATTTCAAAGATTAGTGTAGAATAAGCAGGGATATTGTCTTGTTCTGCTGAACCGTATGCCAACTGCTGGGGAATCCATACTTCCCATATTTCTCCTACTTTCATATGTTGCAATGCAATAGTCCAGCCAAGTATAGGCTTAGGAATACCTTGTCCAGTATAACTATTATAATTGGAAGATGCAGCACTTACAGCGAATTTAACTGGTTCGGCATAAGGAACACATTGATCGAAAGGCTCATCTTTCTTGCTGTCAATCAACCATCCTTTATAATAGACCGTGACACGGCTGTTGTAATAGATGGGGATTTGAGGTTCGTTTCCTTCTTTCAGCTTTTTGGCATAAACAAAATTGTCTCCCGCTCCTTGTATACTCATTTTTAAGAAATCCGGATCATTGCCTTTTGCCTGGAATGCTTGTTCGTTTTCCAACTTATATGCTTCAACAATTGCATCATCATTATTGTCGTCATCTTTACAGGATGTAAAAACTACGGACACACAAAAAATCATCAACGCGATTTGCAGGTACTTCTTCATTTAATTTATTCAGTTATCTTTTTTAATAATGACTTCATACTTACCTTTTCAGAGATAATCTCGTGCAGCTTGTCGATGCTTACGCGTTCCTGTTCCATTGTATCACGGAAACGGATCGTTACACAATTATCTTTCAAAGTATCGTGGTCAACTGTTATACAGTACGGAGTTCCAATGGCATCCTGACGACGGTAACGCTTACCGATAGAATCTTTTTCATCATACTGGCAACGGAAATCGAATTTCAGCATGTTAATGATCTCTTCCGCTTTTTCAGGAAGCCCGTCTTTCTTTACCAACGGCAATACGGCCAGCTTGATAGGGGCCAGCGCTGCCGGTAATTTCAATACGACGCGTGTTTCACCGTTTTCGAGTGTCTCTTCGCAGTAGGATCCCGCCATAACACTCAGGAATACACGGTCGACACCGATAGATGTTTCAATAACGTACGGGGTATAGCTTTTATTTAATTCCGGATCAAAATACTGGATCTTCTTGCCAGAGAATTTCTCATGCTGGCTCAGGTCGAAGTCTGTACGGCTGTGGATACCTTCCACTTCCTTGAAACCGAACGGCATTTCATATTCGATATCGGTAGCAGCATTCGCGTAGTGAGCCAACTTCTCATGATCGTGGTAACGATATTTCTGATCGCCCAGTCCCATGGCTTTATGCCATTTCAGACGGGTCGATTTCCACATCTTGAACCATTCCATTTCTTCTCCCGGACGAACGAAGAACTGCATTTCCATCTGTTCGAACTCGCGCATACGGAAGATGAACTGACGGGCAACGATTTCGTTACGGAACGCTTTACCGATCTGAGCGATACCGAAAGGCACCTTCATACGGCCTGTCTTCTGTACGTTCAGGAAGTTCACGAAAATTCCCTGTGCAGTTTCCGGACGCAGGTAAATCTTAGATGCGCCGTCGGCTGTAGACCCCATTTCTGTAGAGAACATCAGGTTGAACTGGCGTACTTCTGTCCAGTTGCGTGTTCCGGAGATAGGACAGGCTATTTCGCAGTCAATAATGATTTGGCGGAGATCTTCGAAGTTAGAATCATTCAGCGCCTTTGCAAAGCGAGTGTGTATCTCGTCGCGTTTAGCCTGATGTTCCAGCACACGGCCGTTGGTAGCACGGAATTGAGCTTCATCGAATGCTTCACCGAACTTTTTAGCCGCCTTGTCTACCTCTTTCTGTATTTTTTCGTCGATCTTAGCCAGGTAATCTTCGATCAGCACGTCGGCACGATACCGTTTCTTTGAATCTTTATTGTCGATCAAAGGGTCGTTGAATGCGTCCACATGGCCGGATGCTTTCCAGATAGTCGGGTGCATAAAAATAGCGGAGTCGATGCCTACTACATTTTCGTGAAGCAGGGTCATGCTGTCCCACCAGTATTTCTTTATATTGTTTTTCAGCTCTACGCCATACTGTCCGTAATCATACACTGCTCCTAAGCCGTCATATATTTCCGAAGAAGGAAATACAAATCCGTATTCTTTGCAGTGTGAAACTAATTTCTTGAAAACATCTTCTTGTGCCATAAATATAATTAATTATTATCGACCTGCAAAGTAAATGATTTTTTCTGTAAGTTACGGCATGTCTGATGGTTTATTAACGTGGTATCTTGATTTGAACGCCTCCTTGTATCATGATTCCCTCTTCTGTATTTCCCTGAATGGAGACAGTTAATGTTTCGCTATGTAGCTGTTTGATGGGCATCCGTATGGATAATTCTCCTTGGGGAGAAAGCGGCTGTAGTGGATGGGTATATAGGATTTTTTCATTGGAAGTGTCTGCGTATTCAGTTTGTTGGATGATCTCTTCGGTTTGTCGGGCAATGGTTTTCTTTACACGTTTTCCTTTCTTAGTCTTTATATAGATCAAGCCGTTGAATGCTGTTGGACCTAAGACTGACCTTCTGCCACCTTTGATTACGCTGACCTCTTCTACCTCTGCCAGTTCAATATTGTCGTAGTAGCTTAAAAAATTTTCGGCATTGTATTCGTTGCCAGTTTCAATGATGATGCCATCGATTACCAATCCGACCGGCTTGTTCGTCCGATGCAGAAGTACCCGCTTGTTGCTGATATATACGCCAGGCAGACGACGTATCAGGTCGAAAATGTGAGTTGGCATCGTTCTTTCAATCTGTTTTTGTGAAAGAGTATAATCGACAAACTGCTCGTACACGTTTGCCGGTTCTTCCTTTTGGGAGGCAGTCCCTTTGATGGAAACTTCTTCCAACTGGATGGTTTGCATATCTTGAGGGACAGTTTTGCATAACATATAAAGATCGTATAAGCGTATGTTTTGTTGTATCTTTTCCTGAAAAGCAGAAGATATATATTCAAGATTTTGTTGCATATCGTCTGTCGGGTATAAGGCAAACAATTGGTTTGATGAATGGTTTCCTGTACTTTCTGTCACATATACGCTATAAGAACCGGTTAAAGGTTGATCTTGAAAAGTCAGTTTTAATATCAGCTCCAAATGTTCTTTCTGTTTGTTGACCGTATTGGAAATAGCTATTTGATTATTATTCAATAAGAATACAGGACGTTCACTGATTCTTTCCCCTTGTTTATCGGTTAGTTCGATGCGTAGAATGCCAGAAAGGAACTTGGATTTATCGAATATCAAGTCTTGCGATTGCGGATTCCATGCTGCTTGATAATAAATCTGTTCACCAGAGCGAAGTGTTAACCGATAAGGTGCTTGAGGATGATTTGATTTTCCGTGTACGGCTACAATCAGTTTGTTAGGAGTCTGGTTGACGGATAGGGCATACGCATTCTCCTCTACCGGCGGTAGTTCCGTATACATCCATTGCCGGTCGTTTCCCCGGTAATAGGCATAATATCTCATTCCCTTTTGAGGAGCAAATTGTGCCAACGCATATTTCGTTGTATGAAATAACAGCGGAGCAATAGAATCTTTGTTTTCATCAACAATAAATCCGGAAACGCTGTCTTCTGTCAATACTTTACAAGCGACCTTGCAAGGTTCGTCGGGAAGTAAAAAACCTCCTTCAGGGAAGAACATCAAGGCGTTTCCCTCTTTTATGGTTTGAGAATGTGCCAGAGATATTGTAAGAAGTATGAAGGCTATATGAAGTAACTGTTTGAGGCTATGTCTATGCATGATTATAAAATTGATGTTACAAACATTATTTGTTTGAAAACTTACCACCAGGAAAGTTCTCCTTTCTCATACGTAAAACATCTACCAATAGTTGTCCCTGATTTGTCTTGTAAAATAAGTAAAGAATTAGTTGGAATATGATGAAAATGTAGTGTATTATTCGTAGCAATACATTGAGATATAGCTCTCCATTTTCCTTGAATCCAACTGCATAAAATATATTTATCCCCATTTATTGGTCTTCTTCTTGATTTGTTATTAAACAAATCTGATATGAAATTATCAGGTAATTCAGTTCTATGTTGCAGACCATAAGTATATTCAATAGATAGAGAATATAAATAGTGGATGACAATATCTTCTAATACTTTTTCATTTGGAACAAGTTCTTTGCAATAACCATTGGAATTAACAATAAAAGGATTCCCGCAGGGAATATTTTTATGTTTAGTGTAATATGTTGGCATATATAGCATATCACTTTTTATATTTCTAAAAGTAACAAATCCTTCTTTTAAGTAACAAGGAACTACGGAGGTTTTCCATTTATTAGAATATGTTGATAAATAAATTAATTTATTAGGCGTTGTATTTGGTATTTCAATAGTTACTGTTAAAAAATACTCTGTACTTACATCTGTAACTTTACAGTCTTCTAAAATAGGAGGAATGTCTTCTACTTTAAGTCCTTCTTTCAATTTTAGTAATTCATTATTGAAAGAGAAGGTTTTTCGAAAAACTTTTGCAGGATATCTATAGATGGATTTTTTTATGTCTTGTCTATTTTCAAAAAGAATGAAAGGACTGTATATGGTTACATTGTCTTGGGTTTCCATCAATGGTCTCATTTTTCCATTTATATAGCCAACTCCCCAACAATGACTTCCTGTAGAGTTTCCCCATCCATATATGAAATCAATACTTGCAGGAATTCCTAGTGATCTATATTGATAAACGAGTAATTTTGCAATGTGAAAGCAATCACCTATTTTTGAATTTTTTAAGGCGTTCCATCCGATTGTTAAATATGAAAAATTATCTTCTCCAAACTTATAGTCGTCTTTTATTTGATAATTTAGAGTGTCACATATTTCTTGAAAGGATTTATCTGATAAATAAGCTAATTCATTTGAGCTTTCTTCTCTCCACTCTTCTATAGGTTCATTATAAATGATTGGTGGTAATAGGTATTCAAAAAAAATATCCAAAGGGATTTTATTTGTTTTTAGAACTTTTTTGTAAGTATTGCAAGCTAATTCAATATCAGATATAAATATATTTTTTGAAGCGTAACATTTATCTAATTCAAATTGTGTAGAATTTGACTTGATGAATTGATAAGATTTAATATTTAGAGAATCTCCTTTTTGTTTGAAATAATATTCGATTGATTTCTTATTCACATCCTGTTTTGATGTGAATAAGAAAAATATTGGTATGAAAAAATAGAATTTCATAATTTTATAGAGATAAATTATATTTTATAATAAAGTCCTCGTGTTGAAAATTGTAACCATACATATAATTATTTTCTTCATCAATATCAAACAAAATAGGAGCAATATCTAACTTGTATTTCGCTATGGGATTACCATTGTAGTCATATTTTTCTAGTGTATAATAAGATTTGGGATTACTTCGTGAGAATCCCATGTATAAAGCGTAAAAATATTTTCCCCCAGCCACTATATTTATATAATGTTTGACATTGTTTTCTATATCACCAATAACAATATCGTTTTTGGGAATATTACTTACTATTTTACTTTTTAAATTTATTAACAGAATATATATCTATTTGCTTTTTATATACATATGCATATATGATACACGAATCATTAGCAGCAACCCATCCCCTGTTTTTATAAAAATAAGTTTCTTTATGACGGTCTCTTTTTATTTTTATTTTTCCTAATTGTTTTTTATTTATTAAATCATATTTTTTAATTGCAAATTCATCGGGTATAGCACTATATATTAGAATAGAGTCTTTTATGATATGCATTTGATTAAAAGATTCGTATTCTTCTAAAAATAGTCTTCTTTTTTGCTGTAATTTGAAATTGTTTATGTCGAATTCTCTAATTTCAAAAGGGGTATATCCCCAAATATACAAATTGTCCGTTTGTGTATTACAAAATACAGGGTATAGTTGAAATTCATCATGTCCATAGCCTTTTGTATCTGTGCTATCAATACATTTTAGTTCTGGAATTTTGTACTGATATAGCATATTAGAATTGACATCATTGCATGATATAAATAATGAATTTTTTTTTATCTTTAAGAAGATAGGACTAATAATACTATTTAAGGAATCTTTTTGTGCAAAAAGATTCCTTTCTTCCTCGAAGTGGTCTGATAATGTTAGTACATTAAACTCTGTGCATGAATATAATATTGATGCACAAAGAATAAATGATATTTGATTATAAAGAACCCTTACATTCACCTTCATAAGCCCAAAATGTTGCTGGCATATAACTACAACTACCACATTGTCTAATGTTTGTTGTGGTTTCAAATTCTGTATGTTTCTCTATATATGTATAACAAGGATATAACCAAGAATTTCCTTCAGGTTCTTTTTCTGTATCCCATGATAAGGCTTCTATATTACTTTTAGTAAGGTCAGATATGGGAGTTGCATTTACTTGTTGATTAAAATTCCATTTGATAAAGGAACATGTAGCTATTGTAATAACTAAATAGGCGATTTTTTTATTCATATTATATTTATTTTATTTGTTTGCAATAAAGAAATTTGAAGATGAGAAATACAATAATTCTAATCTCTTTTAATTTTTGATCGATGATAAAATCGATCACTCTCTTGTTTTATCTTGTCTTGTTGGATTTTTATGTATTTTAAGTAATTTATTAAGAGAGGTGACCATTGCGGTCACCTCTCTTCTTTCATCAATTATGTTGAATACTTAGTTTTGGGTTTCTTTAGTTTTCCCACCAAACACGGCCATGTTCGCTATCCAAACGACCGAAGTTAGATTCCTTTTGCATATCTTCCAAGCGTTTTACCTGGTTAGCATAGTTAGGAGAACCATCTGCCGGCATAGTGAATTTTTTGCGGCGTGGAACTTGCTGTAATTCGCCGTATACATGGATCGGTTCCCAAGTGACCAGAGTAGAGGTTGTACTCGGATAGCCTACGCGTTTGTACATCGCCCACGATTCATTGTTGTTCTTGAAGTGTTCTATCCAAGTCTGGCAATAAATCTGTTCTTTCGCCATAGACGGGTTCCAAGCGATACCTTCTTGTGCCATGTACTCCTCGATTTCAGCATCTGTAATAGCTTCGTAATTGTTGATTTTGCAATAGTCAGCTATCTTGCTCCAGAATTTCAAAGAAGCTTTTACTCCTTCTTCATACCATTCCTGGGCAGTCTTGCCACTGGCAACACCTTCCAATGTAAATTCGGCAGCCATGAAACAGAAGTCTGCGTATGTTACCAATGGTACCCAACCGCCTGCTGTACCTTCGTCTTGTGCTCCCTTCCACAGACGGGTCTGCGGACGATTCATCGGACGCATGTCGATATCATCCAGATAACGCGAAGTACGGCAAACGTCTTCTGCCTGCAAATCATAACTTACATGACCACCTTCCCAACGGCTCAAATCAGTCGGAATGATTTGTTTAGGAGTTGTTGTTTCCAGTGCATTGAATGCAGCGACATTTTCCGGAGTCAAGTTGTTGATCTGGAAGAACAGACGTTTACGCGGGTCGTTGTACTTTTTCAGATAATTCATGAAGCAAACAGAGGCACGGTCCATGTCTATGACCGAATGCCAGTCACCCAATGTAGTCCAGTGATTATCGAAATAAAGGACGAAGCTATCATCGATGTTGTCGAATATATTACCGGATGACAATACTTCTCGTGCAATGGCTTTAGCTTCTTCCGGTTTCCGGTTCAACAGGCGCAAAGCCAGGCGTAGGCGGACAGCATTAGTCGCTTTCACCCATTTGGACATGTCGCCACCATATGCCAAGTCGTAATTTTTGAAAGAAATCTGGCTTGTAGCGGTCGCTAGTTTATTGGCCGCTTCTTTCAGCTCCTGATTCCAGATGGTGTACAACTCTTCTTGTGTTTGAAATGCCGGTTCGAGGATTTCCGGACGTCCGTTACGTGTTCCCCAGGCGTCTGTATAAGCCAATGAACCGTATACGTCGGAGGTTTGGATACCTTTGGTGATCAGCAGGACACGGGCTACTTCTATCAAGTTGCTGTAAGCTGCTTCCTGTTCCGGTAAATTTGCCTGGATGTAATAAGGGATATGTGTTGCGTACTTTCCTGCAGTATTGTAGTTACTGTAGACTGTACCTCCCCATCCGGCACACTCTGTAAAGTTTACCGTTCCATAGCCCCAGATACCTGTACAATACTGCATCCAGCGTAAGCGGCAGGCATAAGAATCTGCCCAAGTTTCTCCGGCATTGAGCATGGCGTTTTCTACCTGATAGAGGTATACTTCCGGATCGACCTCATACACCGTATCGGGATTCTTGTTGATTTCGGTAAAATCTGCATCGCAGGAGGTCAATGCAGTTATAGATGCTAAAGCACCGAAAATATAATATTTAATCTTTTTCATTTGACTATACGTTTGATTAGAATGAAACATTAACACTGAAACCGATGTTGCGAGAGAATACCGCACCACCACTTTCCATATATTCGGAACTGTAAGTTGTGTTCAAACCTTCCGGATGAATGTTGTCGGGCAGACTGTTGTACAGGAAGCCTAAGTTACGTGCCATCAAACCGACGCTTACATTCTGCATATATGCTTTTTCTACCCATTTTTTAGGTAATTGCCAATGTACGGAAACTTCACGCAAAGCAATCCATGAGCATTTGTGGATACCTTCTTCACGGATACCGCTTGACCAACTATATACATTGTCGTAATACTTGTAAGCCGACAGCGGTTCAACCAATCCTTTTTCGTAAGCAGCCTGATAGCTCATACCGGAAACGTCCACACCTTTGATTTCTGTGCCAGGCATGAATACGCCTTCCGGAATGACACCGTCGTTCACTGTTCTTCCATCGGCCAATGTACGAGGTAGACCGCCATATTGCGTATCGCGACCGGCCAGTGAAGACTTGATATTACCGGAATTCATACCATAGTAATAACTAGCAGAGAAGATATCACCACCGAAGCGGGCATCGATTACTGCATTTACTGTAACACCTTTCCAGCTTACGGAAGTATTGGCACCCCACAAGAACTTGGGTTGCAGAGAACCGATTTTTACACTCTTGTTTGAACGAGGATAAGAACCGTCTGCATTCAGTAATTTTTCACCCTTTTCGTTGCGTGTGTAACCATACGAAGTATAGATATCACCGTAAGAACCACCTACGGTAGCCCATCCTTGTGTATCTGTACCACCACCTAACAACTGATATTTGTCAACACCTTCAAACAGGGAAACGATTTTATTTGTATTGCGTGTCAAGTTGAATGACAAGTCCCAACGCCAATCTTTCGTTTCAATCGGAGTACCGGTGATCAATAATTCGATACCTTTGTTCTGGATGTCACCGGCATTGATCCAACGCTTGCCTACACCCGATTCAGATGCGATTGGCAAACCTAAGATTTGGTTCTTTGTATTGGTCTTATACCAAGCAAAGTCGAAACCTAAACGGTTCTTTAAGAAACGCATATCCAAACCAACTTCGATGGAGTGCTGTTTTTCTGGTTTCAAATTTAAATTAGGTAATTCATCCTTATCGAATTTGTAATACGGATAGGTTCCGCTATTCAATTGATTATCGAATGTGTTGTCGAAAGCATAGTAACCAGTACCGGTCGTTAAATACGGTGAACAGTCATTACCTACAATGGCGTAAGAAGCTCTTAACTTACCGAAAGAGATGAACTCCGGCATGTGTTCGCGCAGGCCTTCAACAAATAACCAAGAGGCACCTACCGACGGATAGAAGTAAGAAGTATTACCTGTACCGTTTTCGTAGATCAATGCAGACGACCAGTCGTTACGTCCGGTGATATCCAGGAAGTAAACGCCTTTATAGTCCATATTGGCGAAAGCATAGATAGAATTGATACGTTTCCGATTGGTGTTGTATCTTACTTCTGTTTCAGCTCGTTGTACAGAGTTGGTCATGTCAAACAGACCAGGCACACGCAAACCGTTCTTTGAATCGGTTTTATGATAACCACTCTTTGTGTCCCACTGCTCAACAGCCACACTACCACTAATGTTGAAGTCGTCGAACGAATGGTTGGCAGTCAACATACCAGTAATCTTGTACTGGTCTTTCTTATTTTCATGAATTTTGTAAGCTGCCCCGTCATATTTACTGGCGCCTGTTGCCATTACTTTTGACTCGTTGGTAGTGTACAATTTATAGATGTCACCTTTTACCTTTACAGACAACCAATCCAATAATTTCAGATCCAGATTCAAGTATCCGCGTACACTCATTTCATCTTGTGTGTAGATGTTTTCCAGGTAATCGTAGATGGTTTTAGAGTAACCGTACGGGTCCATTGAGTTGTAACCGTCGCCTGCCGGACTGATATAACGTTTGTCTTTCAGCCAATAGTCTGTATCATATTCACGGGCGATGCTGTACATGAAGTCGTAGATCGGAGATCCTGAGCCACCCTGCCGAGTCGGGTTTTGTGCCGTTGATTCAATATAAGAGAAACCACCTTCTGCTTTCAAACGAGAACTAATATCGTGTGACGCGTTTAAGCTGAATGAATTACGTTTAAACTCGTTGTTGAAAGTCAAACCATCGGAATTCAGATTAGAATAAGAAAAGCGGAATGCACTTTTTTCAGAACCACCTTGCAATGCCACGTTCGTGTTCATGTAACGACCGGTCTTATACAAATTTTGCAAGTTGTTTGTTTTGGCAGAATAGTTCATTTCCTGACCGTCTACATAGAACGGCTTGCCGTCGAAACGCGGTCCGAAACTACGTCCGGCTGAGGTATAACGGTTTTCTGTGCCATCCTCGTTCAATGCCCACACAGGTGATGAACCCGAACCGAATTCATTTTGTAAATCGGGGGTTGCATAAATCTTTTCCCATTGTTGTGTGTGAGAAACGGAAATACCGATACCTTCACCTTTGCGCCCTTTCTTAGTAGTAATCAAGATTACACCATTGGCAGCACGCGAACCGTACAAGGCGGTAGCGGCAGCACCTTTCAAGACAGACATAGACTCGAAGTCATCGGAGTTCAAGTTCTTCAAATCGTTACCCCAGTCTTGACCTTGACCGGTTTTTGTTACTTCATTGTCGATGATAATACCGTCGATCACGAAAATCGGCTGGTTATTACCTCCTAAAGAAGTGTTACCACGGATGATGATACGTTGTGAAGATTGCGGACCGGAGTTACCCATGTTGATTTGTACACCGGCCACTTTACCTTGCAAACCGTTGATCGGGTTAGGAGAGTTTACTTTGGCGATTTCATCTCCTTTCAGTTCGGTCATGGAGTAACCCAGTGATTTTTTGTCACGTGACATACCCAAGGCAGTTACTACAACTTCATCCAAAGCCTGTGAGTCTTCTTCCAGAAAGATTTTCAGCGTTGCCTGTCCGTTGTAAGCAACTTCCTTTGTTTTATATCCGACAAAAGAAATTTGTAATACCTGTCCTTTTTTGACATTTTCCAGTGTGAATTTGCCATCGAGGTCAGTCATAATACCATTAGTGGTGCCTTTGATTACTACGGAGGCTCCGATTACAGGACCCAATGCGTCCTCTACGATTCCTGTAAGTTTCCCACTCTGTTGGGAAATGTTTACACTTTGCTTGTCGGGCAATAAGTCAGCGTAGGCTCCTACTGGAGAAGCTAATGCGCCGGCAAGCAAAATTAAGCTCGGAAATTTCAATCTTTTAGACATAAGCGTTTGATTTATAAGTAAAAATAGATGTGTGTATAATTTGTTTAAGTATGATTGAATTAATCGTAGTTCTAGTAGAACTCTTTCATAATTTCTTCAAAAACCAGATTAGCAGTTAACATTTCACTTTTTGATTATATTATTTAATAACTAATTACAACTAATTTGAGACAAAATTAACCTTTTTAGCGCACACACTCATCTTATTAATCTTCCTAAATTAAATTTAGTCTATTTTAAGCCTGTATATCAGCTTTCTTTTTGACAGAATTCCATAGTTCTACTAGAACAATATCATAATAAAAAACATTATAATGTAACTATATATTTAAAAATCACTATGTTGTATTTGAATTTAATCGAAAGACACTCTTTTTCTATAATTGTTTTTATATGTTAAAATATGGCGTCTCGCTATTTTTTCTTGATCCTCAAAAATCCTTTCTTTGTAATTAGTTGTTATTTAAGTAATAAGGTGAAAACATAACAGGAATACAACTTTACATTATAAAAAAGCAATAATATGAATGACGGTTCGAAAAAAGTAGTAATTCTTCTGGCTCATCCTAACCTGAAAGAATCACAGGCAAACAAAGCTTTAGCCGATGCAGTAAAGGATATTGACGGTGTGATGGTATACGATCTGTATGAATATCAGGATCAGTCTTTTGATGTAAATCGGTGGAGTACGATCATCTCTGATGCTTCAATGGTTATTTTTCAGTTCCCTTTTCATTGGATGTCGGCTCCTTCGCTTTTGAAAAGGTGGTTGGATGAAGTTTTCACTTCGTTGGCGAAGACACCTGCCGTAGCCGGTAAACCGTTGCAGATCGTCACGACAACTGGGTCGGAATATGCAGCTTACCGCAGTGGCGGACGAAATTGTTTTACAATGGATGAACTTTTGCGTCCTTATCAGGGATGTGCGATACATGCCGGAATGGTCTGGAATACACCGTTGGTTGTCTATGGAATGGGTAGTGGAGATGCTTCCAGAAATATAGTGGCAGGAGCTGAAGCCTATAAGCAGCGGGTAGAAGAAGTATTGACCAGTCATACAACGCAGAATATCTGGTGATTATAATGTAATGTGACTTGAATAACTATACGTGGCAACCAGAATCAGTTGCCAATCTAATCGCCTGTCGATAATTGTGGGCAAGCCTGTTGATAATTGTCAGCAAACCTGCCCACAATTGTCAACAGGCTTGTTCATAATTATCGACAGGTAAAAAAGACAGGAGTTTTCAATCTTATTGTGCGGACGAAATTATTGGATGAAGGCAATTGTATTGGATTAATTTAAGAACTTTCTTCTACAAACCCTTTTATATCAGTAAAAAATATCTATTTTTGCGAAGTTGATGTTTTTAATGTTTGCGCAAACAATTAATTATCTAATATAAAATACCATGAAATCAGAAGACATCTCACGCCGCTCGTTTCTGAAGCGGGCATTGGCTTTATCGGCAGCAACTGCAGTTCCTTCGTTTTGGATCCCTTCGAAGGCGGGTGCAATGCCGGGCGTACCGTTCGTAAGTGCGAACGAAAAAGTAAATATTGCATTTATTGGCATTGGTAACCGGGGAGGTGAGATTGCCAAAGAATTGTATAAAACCGGATTGTGTAATGTCGTAGCCCTTTGTGATGTAGACATGGGTGCGGCGCATACACAGGAACTGATCTCTATGTTCCCCAAAGTGCCCCGTTACCAGGATTTCCGTAAGATGTTCGACCAAATGGCGGATAAGATCGATGCTGTAACGGTAGGCGTTCCCGACCATGCTCATTTCCCGATTACGATGGAAGCAATGGCTCATGGCAAACATGTATATGTAGAAAAGCCGATGGCCCGTACTTTCCAGGAAATAGAACTGATGATGCGGGGTGAAAAGAAATATGGTGTTGTTACACAAATGGGTAACCAGGGACACTCGGAAGCAAATTACTTCCAGTTCAAAGCCTGGAAAGAAGCCGGATTGATCAAGGATGTGACAGCTATCACAGCTCATATGAACTCTCCGCGCCGTTGGCATGGCTGGAATCCGAATATCAAACATATGCCGATGGGTGAACCGATTCCTGAAACAATGGATTGGGATACCTGGCTGGGTGTAGTGCAGCACCATGATTATAATCATGATTATCATATGGGACAGTGGCGTTGCTGGTATGATTTCGGTATGGGCGCGCTGGGAGATTGGGGAGCACATATCCTCGATACGGCTCATGAATTTCTGGATATGGGATTGCCCTCGGAAGTGAATCCTTTATATCTGAAAGATCATAATCCATTCTTCTTCCCGATGTCTTCCACGATCCTGTTCAAATTCCCTGAAAGGGGAAATATGCCGGCAATAGATGTGACCTGGTATGATGGTTTGGATAATATTCCTCCTGTACCGGAAAACTTCGGTTCCTCTGATGTCGACCCGAATATACCGACTGTAGCCGGAGGTAAACTTCAATTGATGAAGTTGAACCCGGGTAAGGAGATTTATACGAAAACGTTGACGTTCAAAGGTGGTTCTCATGGCAGTACCTTGTCTGTCATTCCGGATAAGATTGCGAAGGATTTGAATCCGGCTCTTCCTGAATATCAGAAAAGCCCGTCGAATCATTATGCCAACTTCCTGCTGGCTTGCCAGGGAAAGGAAAAGACACGTTCACCGTTCTCCATTGCCGGTCCGTTAAGCCAGGTCTTCTGTCTCGGAGTATTGGCTCAGCGCTTGAATCGTAAGCTGGTGCTCGATCGTGAGACGAAAGAGATCGTCAATGACGATTTTGCTAACCGGATGCTTTCCGGCCAGCCTCCGCGTAAAGGATGGGAAGAATATTATACTATTTAGTAAAAAACTTTTTATTGATATTGATTGAAGAGACAAGCCTGTAGGAGCAGGCTTGTCTTTTTTTATGCAAAAAACGTATCTTATAGAATAATTCTATACTTTTGTCTGGATGAGATCAACTTTCTAACAAATATCATAGACTTCACATGCAAAAGGATGCCATATATAGAAATGCCCCTGATTTTTCAAAAGTATATTCGATATACTTTCCGAAACTGGTCCGCTTTGCCCGTGAGTTTGTTTTGTCGACGGAAAATGCTGAAAATATAATTCAGGATATCTTTATCTACTTGTGGGAGCATCAGGAGGTATTGGGAAACCTTTCCAATCTGAACGCTTTTCTTTTTGTGCTGGTGAAAAACAGATGTATTGATTTTATCAGACAGAAGAAATTGGTGGAACGGAAGAGGGAAGAGTTCGAAATGGTGATGGATAAAGAGTTACAACTGAAAATGTATGCCCTCCAGCAATTTGATGAAAATGCTCTTTCTACAGATGATATTGAAGTCATTTTAAATAATGCCATCAATAGTCTGCCGGAGAAATGTCGTGAAGTTTTTATCCTGAGCCGGATGGAGGGACTAAAATACAGGGAGATCGCCGAGCGACTGAATATATCGACTAAAACCGTAGAAAATCAGATAATTACAGCACTAAAAAAACTTCGTGTCGAACTGAAAGATTACCTTCCTTTATTTATCTTTATTATTTAGCAGTTACTTTTTTTCAAAAAAAGTTAGTTTTCATCTAGGGGTGTTTTTTATTTATTTCGTCGTATTTATGAAATCAATAATATTCTGGAGTTCATGGATGAACAAATAAATAAATATTTCACAGATGAACTTTCTCTGAAGGAGAAGGATCAGCTTCTTGACCAGATTAATGCCAGCGAGGAAGAAAAGAAGGAGTACGCTCGTATGCAAATATCGGTGGCGTTGTCTTCTATGGCTCGTCAGAAAGGGGATGAAGTGTGGAGTTCCCGGAAAATGGAGGAATTGCAGACCCGAATAAGAAGGAAGAGATTCCGCTCTTTTTCCATATATGCGTTAAGATACGCGGCTGTTGCAGCTATAGCCATCATCGGTACATGGTTTGCATTTACGCAATATAGCGGATTGGAAGATACAACGGGTACATTGATCGATGTTCCCAAAGGACAACGTGTTTATATAACGTTGGCTGACGGAACAGAAGCGTGGCTTAGTCCGCGGACGAAAGTAAAAGTTCCGAACCAGTTTAATAAAAAGAACCGTGTGATAAAACTTGACGGAGAAGGATATTTCTCGGTGGCAAAAGATGCAAAACATCCTTTTATAGTCCAGACGAAAAAGTATGATGTAAAAGTACTGGGTACGAAGTTCAATGTTTTTGCCTATTCGGAATCACCTCGGTTCGAAACGGATCTGGTAGAGGGATCGGTTCAGGTATATGACAGGGAGAACCAGGAAAATAATGTGATCCTTTCTCCCAATGAAAAAGCCTATTTGGAGAATAACCGGCTTATAAAGACCGGTTGTGTTTTTGACAATGAGGAGTATCTGAAAAACGGGATATTCAGTTTTACAGGTGTTCCTTTCTCTGAAATACTTAATTATCTTTCATTGTGGTACAATGTAAAGTTTGAGCTGAAGGATGCAACCTCATTGAATCATAAAGTTTCAGGAAAGTTCCGGCAGAACGATGAAGTAAAAGATATTTTGAAAGCGCTTCAGGGAGTACATCGTTTTAATTATAAGATAGAGAATGAGAGTCTCATAGAGATTTACTAAATAATGTTTCACTTAAATCTATTGCCTATGACGTATTAAAAATCAACCTGGGAATAGTAAAAAAACAGGGACAAGTGGTGGTACACCTGTCCCCAAAGTCGTACTATTCTTTCTTTTTTGCACTCAGATAAAAACAGTATTAACTTTAAATTAGAAGCAAAGTTATGAAAAAAAACTTATTGCTATTCGTTGACTTTATTAAAGATATTGAAATTAAGCATCTTATTCGTATTATGAGATTATCCGTCTTTTTAATTCTTGTGGGTATCCTTAGTACTCACGCAACGATCTCTAATTCGCAGAATATTCGGATCACAATTACAGAGAAAACAATCTCATTGGATAAACTGATCAATGAGATCGAGCAACAAACAAATTATCTTTTTGTATATGGGGAGAGTGACATTGATTTGCAACAGAAAGTGAAAGTCGATGCTCGTAATAAACCAATATCCGAAGTACTTGATAAAACGTTGAGAAATTTAGGTATTACGTATGAGTTCTCAAAAAACTATATTTCTCTTCGCAGGGTAGATACGGATAAAACTAGCCTGACCGGACCACAACAGACCAGAAAAGTTTCGGGGGTTATTACCGATATGAATGGTGAGCCGATCATCGGTGCTAATATCCTGGTTAAAGGCACCGTACAGGGAACTACGACAGATCTGGATGGTAACTATACGTTGGAAGTTCCGTCTAATGCAGTCCTTCAGTTCTCTTATATCGGATATTTGACTCAGGAAGTGACCGTTAAAGACAAGGCTGTCATTAATGTAAGTATGAAAGAAGATACAAAGAGTCTTGAGGAAGTTGTGGTGATCGGTTACGGTACGGTTAAGAAAAGTAACCTGACCGGCGCAATCACTCAGGTTAAAGCAGACGATTTACCCCAGGCCGGGAATATGTCTTTAGGACAGATGCTGACTGGGAAGGCTGCCGGTATGCAAGTCTCTTTACAAAGTGCACAACCCGGTGGAGGTGTTTGGATGCAGATCCGTGGTAATGCGTCCGGTGGTGCCGGGAATAGCGGACCTCTTTATGTAATCGACGGTTTCCCTATATCTACGGAAAACATGGAGCCGGGAAGTGGTAACAGATATGAATCAGGGAGTAAATCACCTCTGAATAATTTGAATCCGGCAGATATAGCTTCCATTGAAATTCTGAAAGATGCATCTGCAACTGCTATCTATGGAGCCCGGGCTGCCAATGGTGTTGTATTGATCACAACAAAACGGGGAAAACAAGGTGAAAAGCCGAAAGTACAGTATTCCGGTTCCGTCTCTTTTCAAAAGAGAGTCAAACAGATTGATATGCTGGATGCACAAGGCTTTATGACAGAGACAAACCGGGTTCTTTATGAAGATTATTTGTCAGAAAACAAATTAGGAGTTTATGGCAACACCGATCCGTCTGCGGTGGCTCCTTTTAGTCCGAAATACTCGAATGATCAGATAGCAAATGCCCAGACAACGGATTGGCTGGGAGCCGTGGAAAGAAACGGTGTCATTACACAGCACAATTTGTCGTTGACCGGAGGTACGGACAAGACTTCTTATTATATTTCCGGAAATTATTATGATCATCAGGGAGTAGTTAAGAATAATGGTATTCAGCGTTATTCCGGTCGTGCAAATTTCGATCAGAAGTTAGGTAAATATATTAAAACCGGTATTAACTTCAATGTTAGTCAGGTGAAGAGTGATAACGTGGCATTAGGTAGTGGGCAAAATGAGAATGCCGGAGTTATCAGAGCTGCGATGAATGCAAACCCGTCTCTTCCGATTTATGACGAGGAGGGTAATTATACCTTGGACCCGGATCAGCCGTATTTGGCAAATGCCGTTTCTCTGTTGGATATGGCGGATGAAAGTACGGTTAACCAGCTATTAGGAAACTTCTATCTGATCGTTACTCCGTTCGAAGGGCTGGATCTGAAAATGAATGCCGGTTTCCAGCAAGAGAAAGGTGAACGTAATACATACGTGCCTAAAACTACATTGTATGGACAAAAGGCTGGTGGTGAGGCTTCTAAATCGTATTCGAACCGTTCAAGTAAATTATTTGATTTGACAGCTTCTTATACAAAAACGTTTAATGAAGTACATAATTTTTCTGCAATGGCCGGCTATTCTTATCAGCATTTTAATTCAAATGGTTTCAATGCGGGTAACAGCCGTTTTATTACGGATGCTTTTAAATGGAATAACCTGGCTGCCGGTGAAAATACGAAACCGTCTGTCGGTTCGTTTGATAATGAAGAAGTGCTGGGATCTGTTTTTGCTCGTTTGAATTATAACTACGCTGACCGTTATCTGATCTCTGCCACTATGCGTGGTGATGCATCTTCTAAATTCGCGGAAAACCATAAATGGGGATATTTCCCTTCTGTCGCTTTGGCATGGCGTATGATCAATGAACAATTTATGTCGGAACAACAGATTGTTTCTGATTTGAAATGGCGTGTCAGCTTGGGACAAACCGGTAACTCGAATATTGGAAATAATGCATTGGCTCTTTATTCTACAGGTGATAATTACAATTTTGGCGACCAACAGTCTGTCGGTGTGGCACAAAGCCAGCTGGCAAATCCTAATTTGAAATGGGAGACTACGACTGAATTGAATGTGGGTCTTGATTTCGGATTTCTCCAGAATAGGATTACCGGTTCTATGGAATTCTTTACCCGCCGTGTTTCTGACTTGTTGGACGAAAAGGTCCTTATGCAGTATAATCCGATCAGTAAAGTGATGGCAAATATCGGAGCGAAGGGCAGTAAAGGTTTTGAATTGGGTATTACTTCCCGTAATCTGATCGGTGAGTTTTCCTGGTCGACAGATGTCGTGTTCTCTTTGTATCGTGACCGTTGGCTGGAAAGAAATCCCCAATGGAAAAAAGCGATTTATGAGAATGAAAAGGATATGTTGAATTCCTACTATCTGTATATTTCTGATGGTTTGGTACAGCCGGGCGATATGAATCCGGACGGTACATGCAAATTGCCTCATATGCCGAATGCCAAGCCTGGTATGATCAAGTATAAGGATTTGAACGGACGTGATGAAGACGGAAACTTAGTGGAAGGACCGGACGGTAAGCTGGACGATGCGGATGTTATTTACCTGGGAACAAAAACATCCAAGTTCTATCTGGGCTTTGGTAATACCTTTGCTTATAAAGGTTTTGACCTGAATATATTCTTCTATGGTTATTTTGGCAGACAATTGGAAAACCCGGCTTACGACTGGTATCTGAAACGTTCCTGGTTCCTGAAGAACGGCGTGAATATGGCTACGGCCGTAAGAGATCGTTGGGCTCATGATAATCAGACTGGTAAATATCCGACCAGTATAATGAATCCGTACGATCGGAGTTCTGATTTTTGGCTGGAGAACGCAAACTTCCTGCGTTGTAAGAATATCACATTAGGATATACATTGCCTAAGATTAAAAATTTGGATAAAGTTATACAGAATCTTCGTGTTTACGGAGATGTTCAAAATCCATTCGTTATTACAAAGTATAGCGGTGTGGATCCTGAAATGGACGGTATGGCTGCTTATCCGACTCAATTGACAGTTTCATTTGGTGTAGATATAACTTTCTGATAATTATAGAATATGAAAAGACTTATTAAAAAAAATGCGATATCATTATTGGCTGTTTGTTCTTTAGGACTAACATCTTGTTTGGATTTGGATCCAGTTGTGAATGATAAAATTATTCCGGAAAACTATTTCCAGAACGAAGACGATGCCCGTGCGGCAGTAACAGCTATATATCGTCCGTTTATAGCCGGTTGGAGCGGTAGTATATTTAGTGCTCATGTGGCTAGTTATTTTATGGAATCCAATTTGGTTACGGATGAGATGGGATTAACAAGAAATGACCTGGAGGTCGTTGAACGTTTTTTATGGTCATCAACAGAGAGTAATGTAACGAAGCATTATACAAACTTCATTAAACATGTGAGTCGGGCTACTCTTTTAATGGATGATTTGCAACGTACTCCGATGAATGAGGATCGTAAAAATGAACTGATAGCCCAAGTACAATGTGCTAGGGGGCAGTATATGTTCATGTTGTACGATTTTTATGGTACAGCAGGAGTGGTCACCGATCCGGAAATACTTCGAAATCCGGAAAATGAAGTTATTCTTGAACGTCTTTCTAAAGAGGAATTTGTTAAATTGATAGAAAGTGATTTGAAGAGTGCAGCGTCTGTTTTACCGTCAACTTATGCTGCAAACGACTGGGGGCGTTTTACGAAAGGGGCAGCCTATGCCATATTGGTGAAATTGTACATGCAGGAAAAGCGTTGGCAGGATGCTGAAGCCGCTTGCCGGGAAATTACGAAGCTGGGATACGCTTTGCAGCCGAGCTATTCTTCTGTTTTCTCAGTTGAGAATGCAAAGAATAATGAGATTATATGGGCTATACCTTGTCTTGCAGAAGGAGGAGAGGGTAATATGTGGTTAACACATATTGTTCCTCCGGGATATCCTTTGGCAAACAATAAAATTCAGCGGTGGTATGTTCATAATACTCCATGGAGTTTTTACGATAAATATGAAAAGGGAGATGACCGTTTGAATTCTCTGGTCGGAGAGTTTAAATATTTGCCTGAAGGGGCTACGGACTCTGTGTTGGCTACTCGTGATAATTTCGAACACTTGAAGAAAGGTGCTCTTCCAATAAAATATCCCGAAGATCCAAAGCAAACAACCGAGTATTCAGGAAACGATGTCGTTGTTCATCGTTATGCGGATGTCTTACTGGAGTTGGCAGAGGCTATAAATGAACAAAATGGTCCTACGGCAGAAGCAATTTCTTATGTAGAACAAATTCGTGCCCGGGTAGGTTTGTCTAACTCCATACCGGCAGCTGCTACTGCGAGTAAAGAGGCATTCCGTGATTTCATTTTGGATGAAAGAGGCAGGGAGTTATTCTGTGAAGGGCATCGCCGTCGGGATTTGATTCGTCATGACAAGTTAATTTCTACAGCTCATGAAGAAGGATATACGACTGCTCAACCACATATGGTGTTATTCCCTATTCCACAGAATATCATAGATGAATCTCAGGGGAAAATTAAGCAAAATCCCGGATACTAATATGAATTGGTATTTTAGAGATTGATTGTAGAAATCGGAACAGCATACAGGGTACATCGATAGATCTCAGAAAATATATTCTGCTATTAATAGTTTCTGTATGCTGTTTTTTTTATGAATATAATTATCATTTACACATGAAACGAATTTTAATTTCTCTCTTAATTATATCTTTGGGAATAGTCCAGCTCAATGGACAGGAAATAAATACATCTGTCGAGAAAGTGTATGTTGTTTTCAAAACGCATCTGGATGTCGGTTTTACCGATTTGAGTTCCGTGGTAACCCAGCGTTATATAACGGAATTTATACCGAAGGCATTGGATGTATCGGAAAAGTTACGTGCCGAGAATGCTAGTGAAAAATATGTTTGGACAACGGGAGCATGGTTGATCTGGAAATACCTCCATACGGCATCGCCCAAAGAAGTGGAACGTTTGGAAACGGCTATCCGGCGAGGGGACATTGTTTGGAATTCAGTGCCCTATACCGTCGAGTCGGAATCGATGAATCGGGATTTGTTTGAGACTTGCTTGCTTTTGTCACATAAGCTGGATGAAAAATACGGAAAGAAAACGATTGCAGCAAAGATGACAGATGTACCGGGGCATACACGCAGTATTGTGGCTCCGATGAGCCGTGCCGGTATTCGTTTTCTGCATATAGGCGTGAATCCGGCTTGTCCCATTCCTTCCGTACCTGAGTTTTGCTGTTGGAGAGATACGGATGGCAGTGAATTGATTTTGGTCTATCAGCAGGATTATGGCTCTGAGAATATACTTCCGGGAGGAAAAGTGGTAATCTCGATTAATTTTACTGGAGATAATCATGGACCTCACCCCTATGAAAAAGTGAAGGCAATTTATGCCGATTTACATAAACGTTATCCGAAAGCCCGTTTGATAGCCTCTTCTTTCAATGAAATAGCGGAAGAGCTGATTGCTATGCAGGACCAGTTGCCGATAGTTACATCAGAAATAGGGGATACCTGGATTTACGGTTATGGAAGTGCTCCGATACGAATGGCAAAATTCAGGGCGTTGTCCGAACTCTATTCTCAGTGGTTGCGTGAAAAGAAAATCGACAAGAACAGCGATGCGGCACTTGATTTTGCTTTGGAACTAGGATTGATAGCCGAACATACACAGGGTGTTGATGTGAAAACACATCTTCATAATTGGGACAAATATGATACGGATCTTTTCTTACCGGCTCGTTCTACCGCACCTTTCCGGAAAGCGGAAGCATCGTGGAAGGAATTGGATGATTATATTTATAATGCGATTCAATACCTGCCTCAGAATTTGCAGGTAGAGGCGTTGGCCAAAATGAAAGAGATTGACGAGCCGGTTGTTCCTTCATTTACGGAGAAATCCCAATCGGTGGCTTCAACGCCTTGGCAAGCTGCTGTATTGAAAAATGACATTTTGAAGATAGAAGGATTATCATATCAAATGTATGATGCCGCTGATTATCAGCATTATCTGGATAACTACTTGCGTGCTCATTATGGATGGGCTTTGGCTGATATAGGTAAACCGGAACTGGATAAATCGAAAGCCATAAGTGTCTCTCTCCCTGCACAGACCATCAGGCAGGAGGTTCGTAAAGAGAAGAAAGGAATACGGACGGTGAATGAGCTTGTTTTCCCGGAGCGTCCTGAAGTTGACCGGCGGGTATATCCTGAAAAGATGTATGTGGATGTGTTGGAATATAAGAATGGAAAGAAAGCGGAAGTCACTTTGACTATAAAAGATAAACCTGCGGTCCGCTTGCCGGAGGCCTATTGGTTGTCTTTTAATACGGATGATATTCTTTCGATCGTAGCAGAGAAAGTCGGTGAGCGTGTCGATCTGTTCGATGTGGTAGAAAAAGGGAATCGTCAGCAGCACGGTATCGACCGTTATGTGGATTTGGTGACTTCATCCGGAACCATCCGCATATGGAGTGAAGCCGCTTTCCTGGTTAATGTAGGTGAGGCGAGAGGTATAAACTACTCATTGGAATACCCCGACAAAAAGGGCGGTATTCATTTTAATCTGAGTAATAATCTTTGGAATACAAATTTCCGTATGTGGAATGAGGGATCGTTAACTTATCGTTTCACGATCGAACGGATAGATTAACTATTGTATACAGAAAACATTAATAATCCACGGAATAAACAGCTATTTGCTATTGCGTGGTACTGATGGTTGTTTTTATTTTGTAATCTGTTAGACTGGATGGCTCCGGTTAATATTGCCAGGAAACCATGAGTGTTAATTTGAAATAAAGCTAAAGATCATGAAACATCTATTCTTAATTCTTTTTATTCTTCTATCGCCTCCCGGTATATACGGAGGAAATAAAGTCCTTTTCGAAATAGGAAAGCAGGACAATTCCGCTGCGGAGTTTGCCCTCTATCCCGATAATTACAAAAGTTTTCTGGCGAACTTCGGGGGAGAGAAATCTTTTTATGTAGGATATTCTACTCCTGGAAAACACTGGTCGTATGTTTTGCCGGGACCGTTGGATGGTTGGGCTGGCGGTGGGTACTGGGCCGGATTTCATCCGAGACATTTCCCTTCTATCTATTTTAATTTGGATAAAGTTTCCGGAAAAGGGGAATGTTCTCTTACTTTCTTTTTCACCGGGGCACATAATAGTAAGCCGATCAAAATACGGGTCGAGATCAACGGTCATCGGTTCGAAGAAGAACTGAACGGGGAGAATGCTGCGGAGTTTCTGGAAAATAAGGGGACAGGAAAAGCGAAAGAGATACATATACAATTCCCCTCTTCATGGCTTACTCCCGGTATGAATAAGATCCAATTGGGAACCATAAAAGGCACATGGGCTATTTTCGATTGTATCCGGTTGGAAACACCGGTTTCTGTACAACTTGGGAAAGCGTTTTCTTCGTTGATACGTTCCGTAAAAGCTGCACCTTTTGAATATCAAAAAGAGAATGGAGAACGTATGTTGCCGGTTTTGGTGGATATGAGCCAGTTTGATGCACCCCGGGAGTTGACTTTTGCAGTAGAGGGATGTGCTCCTGTTTCACGTACGATCGAAGTAGGGGAGAGTATCCAGGAAATATTGATGCCGGCTGCACAGGCTAAAGGCAAACAAGAAAAGCTGCAATTTACAATTCGGGATGGCAAAGATGTTATTTATAAAGGTGAAGTGATTCGTAGCCCGCAACCGCTGCATACCTATTCAGACGATGTAGACTTGCTAATGGGTACGGGTAATTCCCGTTGGATGTTCAAACCCGGACCAAGTCTCCCTTTGAGCATGGTGCAGATCGCTCCCGATAACCAGGACGAGATATGGAAAGCCGGATACGAATATACCATAGAAAACATCATGGGCTTCAACCATTTCAGCGACTGGACGATGACCGGCTTTCTGATGCAACCGACCTGCGGCGAACTGAAAGTTAATCCCGGCAGGGAAGATTTTCCGGATGAGGGTTATCGTTCGCGGATTGACAAATCGTCGGAAAAGGCAGAAATAGGTAAATATTCCGTGTATATGACGGATACGAAGATACAAGCGGACATAACGGCAACCCGCCGTGCAGCTTTACAACGATATATTTTCCCTGCCAGGGAAGATGCGCGTATCCTGATCGATATGTTCACTCCTAACGAGTATCCGCATAATCTGGTCAATACCCGTGTAACGAAAGTCAGCGATACGGAAATAGAAGGTTATGCCACTTATTATAATGCATTTACCGGATATACATTGGAGCAGAGTTATACATTGTATTTCGTCCTCCAGTTCAGCAAACCTTTCGATTCGATGGGCGGATGGGTGAATGAAGGTGTTCAGCCGGTAACCGGTTATATCCCCGGATGGAACAGGAATCACGAGTTTGAAACCCCTGCGGAAATCAGGCAGAATATCACCATGATAGAAGGCAAAGGCGATGTCGGTATATTCCTGAATTATAAGACGAAAGAGAACGAAGAAATCTTAGTCCGTTCCGGTGTTTCTCTGGTAGATATGGCAGGGGCACGCAACAACCTGAAGCAGGAACTGGCTGATCCTTTTGGATGGGATTTTGAGAAAGTAGTGAACAATGCCCGTGCCGTTTGGGATGAATACCTGGGAAGAATAGCGATTGAAACGGACGATTATCTGCAAAAGAAGAAGTTCTATACCAACCTTTACCGCGCGTTAGCAGCCAAAGCAACCTGGAGCGATGTCGACGGTCGTTTTGTGGATGAAGATGAAAGGATCAGGCAGTTGGAGAAACCGGACGATTGTATCGTAAGCGGTGAATATTGGAATACATTCTGGAATAATCAGCAGTTATTCAATCTGATGGCTCCGGAAATATCCAGCAAATGGGCACGTTCGGCCATTCAGCTTTATCAGAATAGTGGGTGGTTCAATACGGATCCTGCCGGGATAGAACATACCGGTGTGATGGTTGCCATGCATCCGATTTCCCAGATACTGGGAGCCTGGCAAAGCGGTATACGTGACTTTGACTTGAATATAGCGTATGACGGTTTGAAAAAGATGATGACAACACCTCCTCAGAAGTATGAAGGTGGTGGAACTGTCGGAGTAGAGAACCTGGTTCCTTATATGAAGTATGGGTATATTCCCGCAGGGAAAGGAACTGTCTCCAATACGATGGAGTATGCTTACGACGACTGGTGTCTGGGACAGATGGCTAAAGTGTTGGGAAAGACCGATGACTTTAAACTGTTTGATGAACGTTCGAACAATTGGTCTAATTTGTTTGATCCGAAGTCCGGCTTTATACGTCCTAAGGACGAACACGGCAATTGGGTAGAGCCTTTCGATCCGTATCATACACCCGGGTTTACCGAAGGAAATGCCTTCAATTATTCCTGGTTCGTACCTCATAATCCGGATAAATTGATCGGTATGGTCGGTAAAGACCGTTTTATAAGCCGTTTGGATAAAGCGATGGAGCAGTCGGCGCATGCCAATTTTAATGCGGCAGGTGATAACTTTTCTGCTTTCCCGATCAACCACGGAAATGAAACCTCTATGGAAGTTGCCTATCTCTTTAACTGGGCAGGTGCTCCCTGGCTGACGCAGAAATGGGTACGGGCAATACAGGAGCAGTATTACGGAACCACTCCTTACGATGCTTATCCGGGGGATGAGGATCTGGGACAGATGAGTAGTTGGTTTGTCATGAGTGCTCTCGGTTTGTTCCAGATGGATGGCGGATGTTCTGAAAAGCCGTACTATGAATTGGCTTCTCCGCGTTATCCCAAAATCACGATCCGGCTGGATGGAAAATATAATCGCGGCGAGACTTTCGTGATAGAAGCTCCCGACGCATCCAAAGAGAATAAATATATTCAATCGGTTACCTTGAACGGTAAACCGGTAAATGGTTTCCGGATTTCGCAGGAAGAGGTATTGAAAGGAGGGAAGATTGTGATCGAAATGGGGAAAGAAGCCAAACAATAAAATTTTTTACAAAAGAGTGACTAAAACCAATAGGTATATTCTTACAGATTATAATTAACAAGTTTAGAAGAGCTATATCATTACTCAATATAGAGTTTGATATGGCTCTTTTTTGATGATAGAATACAATATCATTAAAGTTGTATTCTGAGATAAAAAAACGTAATCGTAAGATTGTGTAAGAAAATAGTATGATAGTATAATAATAATAGTTAAGAATATTGCTTGCTTTGCATTGTTTTAATCGGTTAAATAGTAAAACTATATACATTATGGCTTTAAAAGAACAATTTTTAACAACGATGCTGGTTGGAAAGCCAGATCGTGTTCCTATTACAGTATGTTTATTCAGTCAGGAATTTTCACAAGAAGTATTAGGAGATTACATCATTTTGTATGATGGTAGAGTACAAGCCCAATTGAAATCAATTAGGCACAGATGGTTTATGGATTCTAATTATAATAAATAATTTAACCGATTAAATACCATGAAACATCAATTTATTGCAGGGTTGCTTTTATGGAGCACAGCAGCGTTAGGAACTGTTCAGCCGGATTTACTGGATGTTCGAGTGTGTAACCATTATAAATACCGGTCTGATAAAGAGGCTGGTCGTGAAATCGTTTTGACTTATCGGGGAAATAAGAATATAACCGGTGCAAAAGTTGAAATATTCTCAAAGAAAGGTAATGAAACAACTGTGTTACGGGCATCCCGGCCTGATTCTATTCCGGTTCTATTATTACCTCAGATCGGTTTGGCGAAAACCGATACGATTATTGCCAGTTTGCAAATCGAAGGGGAAAAAGTATCCCGAGAAGTAGTCATTCCGGCAATGAGACATTGGACTGTTTATATTTATCCTCATTCTCATGTAGACATAGGCTATACAAATACGCAGGAAAATGTGGAGTTCATTCATAAACGAAATCTGGATGTAGCGATGGATTTAGCTGAAAAGACGGCTAATTATCCGGAAGATGCCCGTTTCCGTTGGAATCCGGAAGTCACCTGGCCGATCGAACGTTACCTGAATAGCGAATCACCGGAAAAGAAAAAGAAGCTGATTGAGGCAATAAAGAAAGGCTATATATCTGTCGATGCCGGTTATGTCAGTACAAATACAAGTGCCAGTAGTGATGAGGAATTGTTGCAACTCTTCTCTTTCGGTAAAAAAATGGAGAAAGAGACGGGTAAAGAGGTAAAAACAATGGTTCAGGTGGATATACCCGGTGTATCCTGGGGAGTTGTCTCTGCAGCTAATCAATTGGGTATTTCCTATTGCTTATCCCTATTTAACGGTTATGACCGGACAGGGCTTTCTCCGGAAATGAATTTCAAACCTTTTTGGTGGATAGGTCCGGATGGAAAGTCGAAAGTATTATTTTTACAACCAGGTGCTTATACTCCAGGAGCTTTGGCTAAGGGTAAATATTTCTGGCCTAAACTGGCAGGGCAAACCGATCGGTCTAAACTGATTCCTGTTGTTAAGACAGATAATCCAAGAGAAAACTTCATCGATTCTTATTTGGCAGATATGTTGCCTAAGCTGGAGAAAGATAAAGATTATCCGTATGATGTTTTCCCGATGACTTGGTGTATGGCCGATAACACGCCTATTGATGTGGATCTTCCCGATGCCGTCAAAAGCTGGAATGAAGAATATGCTTTTCCACATGTGAAAATCTGTACGGCAACGGAAATGATGCAAGCTTTTGAAAAGTATGCAGACCAATTGCCTACTTTACAGGGGGATTACACGGAATACTGGACGGACGGTCTGGGTACTAGTGCGGAAAAGACAGGAGAAAGTCGTGAGGTAAAAGACAAGTTGGTACAGGCCGAAATTTTATGGGGCATGTTACAACCAGGCAAAGAAGAACCTACTGATTTAATTCAGGAAGCATGGCGCAATATTATTTTAAGCACGGAACATACCTGGGCGTATATGGCACCGGCTCAACAGCCGATCAGTGATAATATCTTGGCTACCAAATTGGGTTATTTCGATAAAGCAAAAGAGTTGACCGATCAGGTAATGGAGATGGCTTATAATAATATAGAAGATAAAAGCTCGGATATTGTTACCGTATTCAATACCAATACATGGACACAAAGCGGATTGGTTACATTATCAAAAGAGATTGCAAACTCTTTTCAGTCGTTGCAGGATGCGAATGGTAAGTATGTTGTATCTCAAAAGCTATCTACTGGAGAATTGGTATTCATGGCAGAGGAAGTTCCGGCCTTGGGTAATAAAACATTCAAATTGAAAAAAGAATCGCACTCTAATCGTTTATCAGAATCGTCTGGTACAACATTGGATAATGGCATTGTAAAAGTTATTGTCGATCCCATAACAGGAGACGTGATTAACCTGGTATATAAAGGAGAAGAATTTGTTGATTCGCAGGCTCTTTCGGCCCTGAATAGTTTTCGGTATTTGGAAGGAGGTAATACTTCTGCTCGCGCATTAAAAGATACGGAGATAAAGGTTTCCGTCGGGGAAAGAGGTGAGCTGGTCAATTCATTGATTGTTACATCCAAAGCGAAAGGTTGTAATAGCCTGATACGTGAGATCCGGCTGACAAAAGGTTCTGCAAGTGTTGAGTTTAATAATGTAGTTGACAAGCAGGCCGTTTTAGAGAAAGAGGGTATTCATTTCGGTTTTGCGTTTGATGTTCCTCAAAGCAAGGTCAGAGTCAATATTCCTTGGGGAGTTATGGAGTTGGAAAAAGACCAGCTGAAGGCTGGAAACCGAAACTGGATTACTTTGCAGCGTTGGCTGAACATATCCAATGAGAATAAAGGTATAACTTGGTGTTCAATGAATGCATGTGCATTTGAAAGCGGAGACATCACGGCTAACATTATTGGTGGAGCTGATGGTTCTCCGAAATGGATCCGGGAAATCCAACCCAGTTCAGTAATTTATTCATGGGCTTTAAATAATCATTGGCATACGAATTTCCGTTTAAGCCAGGATGGTAAGATCAGCTATAAATATCGTGTTTTACCTCATATCGGTGCGTATGATGTAGTTCGTTCGAATCGGTTTGCGATGGAACAATATCGTCCGTTGATTGCTGTGCAGACTCAAAAAGAGTTTAGGTCTAAAAATGCTTTCTCTATTAGCGGTAGTGATAAAATTGTATTGTCTAATTATCAGGTAATCAATAAAGGAAAGTCCAATACGATTCGTTTGTTGTCTCTTTCTGACAAAGAAGAACAAGTTGTTTTGCAATGGGCTATAAGACAGCCTAAATCTATTTATTACTATGAAAATGGTAAAAAGGTCAAATTGCCCAATAAAGAAAATCAGATAACTGTTCCTGCTAAAGGAATTATGGCTTTGAATATAGAGTGGTAAAAGTATAAATTTTAACAATACAGGTTGCCTCAAAACTGGGGCAACCTCCTTAAATTCTATAATTATGATAAGAAGAATTATGAGTGTGGCTATGCTGATAGCTACTTTGTCGCCTTTCTGTCTGGAAGGTACACATGCTGAAAATAGTAGCATGGTTGTTCATCAGAACAAGAAGCAGATCAGAGGTTCTGTTCTTGATGAAAGCGGACAGCCTCTGATTGGTGTTAATATCGGAGTGAAAGGTACCACTTCAGGAACCATAACTGATATGGATGGTAAATTTAATTTGGATGTTAGTCCTAATGCGACATTAGTTATTTCGTATATAGGTTACAAAACGATTGAAATTAAGGCTAGTGATAATTTGAAAATCACCTTAAAGGAAGATGCGGAAGCCTTGGATGAGGTTGTTGTTATTGGATATGGTGTTGCCAGAAAGTCTGATTTAACCGGTTCAGTTGGGAATGTGTCTTCTGAAAAGATAGCTGAGCGGCAAGTTGTAAATCCTATAGATGCTTTGAGTGGAAAGATTGCGGGTGTGGTTGTTAATAACAATTCCAGTCGTCCGGGTGGATATTTATCTGTGGTTGTCAGAGGTATAGGATCTATTAAAGCGTCAATAGATCCCTTGTATGTTATCGATGGAGTTGTGGGGGCAGATATTTCTTTGATAAACCCGAATGATATAGAGTCGATGAACGTTTTAAAAGATGCTTCTTCCATTGCTATCTATGGTGCCCGTGGTGCAGCTGGGGTAATCCTTGTGACGACGAAGCGTGGTAAGTTTAGTAGCGGTACGACTGTATCTTATAATATGAATCTGGGGGTTGCCCATATGGCGAATAAACTGGATTTGTTGAACTCTTCAGAGTTTATGTCTTTATTGAATAAATCTTTTGAGAATGATGGTTTCGAACCGGTTGATTGGCATAAGGTGAACCCCAATTTATTTGATACAAATGGGAACCCGCTTTATGATACAGATTGGCAGGATGCTGCTACACGTACTGCTTTTTCGCATCGTCATCATGTGACATTAAATACGGGTTCTGAGAAATCTCGTACGACAGTGTCTCTGGGATATCAGAATGAGCAGGGTATTATGTTGGAAAACTTTTATACTCGTTTCAATGCAAAATTGACGAATGATACGAAGATAAATGATCATATATCATTGTCGACTTCATTGAATTATAATTATTCAGAAGAGAATCAGATCGATAACTATGCTGTGGGCGGCGTAACTCCGAATCGTTCTATGATCGAAATGTTCCCAGTTGTTCCTGATTATTATGCAGATGGTAGTTATGGAAACTTTGGTGACTTTTTATTCCCTGCGGCAAAAAAAGAAAATGGAGACTATGCTTTGAATGCAGCCGGTAAACGTGTGCTGGATTATGATAATCTGAATCCGTTTTGGGCAAGTTCAGATGGTCCGATACAAGTTGCTAAAGAGATAGATCGTCGTCATACCAACTCACATTTATTAGGGAATGCAGATCTTTCCATCAAAATTATTGATGGTTTGACTCTTAAGTCGACAGTTGCTGCCGAAGTCAAAATGGCGAGAGACCGTTTTTATTCAGGGAAGGATTTGATTGAATTTTCCTCTTCCGGAGCAAATGCCAGTATTGGAATGACTCATTATGTGTATTGGCAGTCGGAAAATTTCTTGACATGGGATAAACAGTGGGGAAAACATAAATTAAATTTGATGGGTGGTGCTTCCTGGAATGGTGCCTATTCTGAATATTTAGGTGGTTCCGGTACCGGCTTTGTTACAGATTTCTACAAATGGAATAATTTGGGAGTGGCAGAGAAAGCGGGTATACCGAGTTCCAGCTTTACCGAGTGGAGAATGAATTCTTATTATGTAAGAGGAAATTATTCATTTGATAGTAAGTACTTGTTGACTGCTACTGGACGTTATGACGGGTCTTCTGTTTTTGGTAAAAATAATCGTTATGCATTCTTCCCGTCTATGGCGTTGGCGTGGGTGGTAAAAAATGAAGATTTTTTACAAAGTGTGAATGCAATCTCTAATTTGAAATTGCGTGCAAGTATAGGACAGACCGGTAATGCCGGAATTGGCGCTTATTCTACATTAGCCACAATCGCTAATACCAATGTTGTTTTTGGAGATAAAGAGATAAGCAAGGGTATGGTACAATCAGGAATGCCGAATGCCGATTTGAAATGGGAAACTACCACACAGTATGATTTCGGGGTAGATGTAGGTTTCCTGGATAACCGTATTATGGCTGAATTGGATTGGTATTGGAGAGATACAAAGGATTTGTTGCTGGGCAAACCTGTTTCTTATATAACCGGTTATGGTTCGGTTATGGCTAATATTGGACAAATCAGAAATCGCGGTTTTGAATTTACATTGAATACTCATAATATTAAAGGGAAAGACTTCAATTGGTATTCAACGTTGTTGTTTAGTATGAACCGAAATAAGGTAGTCAAATTGACGGATGACCATTCCGATATTTGGGATGGTGGCTTTATCGGTATCAATTATAATCTGATTCGTGAAGGTGAGGCATTGCGTACAGTTTATGGTTTGAAGCGTGACGGTTCTGGAACATGGGGTACCAATGAGGCAGAAGAGGCAGCTCGTTATGGGAAAAAACCGGGCGATAAGAAGTATATAGATCGGAATAATGACGGAAAGATCGATTATGAGAATGATGGATTTACTTTAGGAAATCTGTATCCGGATTTTGAAATGAGTCTTAGTAATACGTTCTCGTATAAAAATTTTGATTTGACTTTGGATATTCAAGGTAAAAGTGGAAATAAGGCAATCAATTTGGCCCGTATGGTATGTGAACAAAGAGGTTGGTATGCGAACAGTTATGCGAGTATCTTGAATTATTGGACACCGGATAATCAAAATACGATGATAGAACGTCCACGTACTACCATCGGTGGAAATGCTCAGGAATTGCAGATTGACGACGACCTGATTGAAGATGCTTCTTACATTCGTTTTAAGAATTTAATGGTCGGTTATACAGTTCCTGCTTCTTTTGCCAATAAATTGGGGGCTAGAAACCTTCGGGTATATGCAAATTTGGAAAACTTTTTGTTGATTACCGGTTATTCCGGTTATGATCCTGAAACTGCGAATATGTCAGGACAAGGAGTTGAATTCTTTTCTTATCCTAAGACAATGAATTTTAATTTCGGTTTGAATGTTACTTTTTAATAAATAATTGAACAATCATGAAAAATATAGTTATATCTTCGTTTCTAGTTTTGAGTGCGGCTTTATTGGGTTCTTGTAATGACTTTTTGGATACACCTCCTAAGTCTACTCAAACATTGGATCAATATTATCAGAATGAGGAAGAGGCTCAAGTGGCTGTTAATGGTTTATATTCCAGGTTAGGTACACGTTTTACCTATGCCGGATACGGTGAGGCTCCTGCTTTTATGCTGGAATATCCGACTGGTTATTGCTATTATACGGCTGGACAACAATCGTTGATTAATCCAGATTTGGAAAAGCTGAATTATTGGGATCGTAATTATGTGGATTATTGGTGGCAGTCTTGTTATTACGGAATTGAGGCTTGCAATATGTTTTTGGCAGCAGTTCCTCAACTTCCGGAAAGCAATGCTATCGACCAAATGCTGGGAGAAGCCCATTTCTTACGTGCTTACTATTATTTTCATCTAGTGCGTATATTTGGTGATGTTCCTTTGAAATTGACTCCAACAGATGCACCGGCAGATGGTATGCTGATTCCTACATCTATAAAAGAGATATACGAACAGGCAATTTTACCAGATTTGGAAGCTGCCTCTTCGTCTCCTATTTCTTATACACCATCTTCCGGTAGAGTGTCGATGGAAGCTGTTAATGCCTTATATGCACAAGTCTATTTGACAATGGCTGGAAGTCCGTTGAATGAAACCGATAAATATCAATTGGCAGCTCAAAAAGCGGAACTGGTTGTAAATTCTTCGCATCTGTCTTTGCTTCAATCGGATACAAATATGAATTGGTTTGAAAAGTTCAGAAGAAAAGAGTTTGACAATACGGGTGAGTATATTTTTATGGCTAATTACGGAGAATCTCCTGCCCCAAGACAGCATTACTCTCAATTCTTTGTTCCGGCTGCGGCTGTGAAACTAACAGGTTTTGTCGGATTCGGTTCGATGATGCCAACTCCGGATTTTATCGATTCATTTGAAGAGGGTGATTTGCGTGCAGAAGAAAAAGGATTCTTTTTTACCTCTTATAATAGCTGGGATAATAGTGGTACACTTAATTTTGAACCGGCTGTCTATAAATTTTTCGAACCGACATTAGTGGGACAGGGTGGTTATTGCGGAAAAAGCCTCCCTCTGATTCGTTATGCAGAAATGCTATTGACTTATGCAGAAGCAACAGCACGCTCTGGTGCGATTACGGATAAAGCGATTGATGCGGTCAATCAGATTCGTTCTCGTGCAGGGTTGGAGCCTTTATCGACTGCTGTTACAAGCAATAAAGAAGCCTTTATTGATGCTGTAATGACAGAACGCGTACATGAACTCTGTTTCGAAAATGTCACTTTCTTTGATATGATTCGTACACAGAAAGCATATAATACGAAAACGAAGAGTTGGGTAAATCTGGAAGGATTCGTAGAACCTTCAGGGGCTGTATTCAAAACGGCAGAACATACTTATTTCCCGGTTCCATTGAGAGAAGTTCAAATTAATCCGGATTTAAGGAAATAGTTTCTAAAATAAAAGAGTTGTGAACTTTGTCACAACTCTTTTAAATAATCATTACAATGAATAAAATCAAATTATTAGTAGTAGCTTGTGTAAGCTGTTGTACTTTGTATGCTCAAGAGTCGATAGACGCGACCAAACAGATTGAATATATTGATTTAGTGCATTTGTCGCATACAGATTACGGATATACGGACAATCCGGAGATCGCACATGAACTCCACGAAAGATATATCGACATCGGTATCGATGCCGTATTGGAAAGTATCAACGATAAATCCAAACCAACATTCTGTTGGACGGCAGAGGCTTTGGCCAGTGTCTATGAATGGTGGCAGCATGCTTCACCTTCCCGACAGAAAGACTTGTTGAAAGCGATAAAAAGTGGACAATTTGAAATAACGGCTGCTCCGTTCAATGTAAATCCGTTGCATAATGGTACGCAAGTGACGAAGTTATTGAACTGGGTTCCTGAGGATTTATGGAAGACTTTTCATCCGGAAGTCGCTATGCAAAACGATGTAAACGGCTTTCCTAGAGCGTTGGTATCCGGATTGATGGAGAAAGGTGTCCGTTATTTCTGGTCAGGCTTGAACTTGCATTGGGGTGGTATTTTCCATAACCCTCCTCATGCTTTTTGGTGGAAAATGCCGGACGGGAGGAAGGCTTTTGTTTGGTTAGGAATGCCTTATTGGACGGGTTATGGCTTTTTCAGTGAAACTGGATGGCGCTATGCCCAGCGTCCTGCCAGCAATACGCAATTCCGCACTCCGCGTCCGGATGATATATTGAAAACAGATGAAGCTTCCATGCACAAGGCGCATAAAGTGTGTCTCGACCGAATCAATCAGATGGTGAAAGAGGGCTATCCGTACGATTTTATCGCTTTGTCTTTTACTAACGAATATCGGTGCGACAACGACGCTCCTTTCCCTGCACTGGCAGAGTTTGTTGCTAAATGGAACGAGATGGGATTTTCTCCCCGTTTGAATTTGACCACTGCTACTAAGTCAATGAAAAAGATGGAAGCTAGAATTGGTGACAAGGTGGATACTTATGAAGGAGAATGGCCCGATTGGTGGTCGTTTGGATTGGCTGCTGAACCTCGTGCTCTTTCAGCTTCCCGTCAGGCAGATATGTATTTGAAGATAGCTAAATCTCCAGCATGGGGAGCTTGCCCTTCGGCGATGGGGCGTCACGAAGATGCTGTTTTGAAAGATATTTGTTTCTTCTATGAACACACGTTAGGAACCTGGGATTCTACTTGGGATACCTATAGCTTATGGTCGCAAGGACATTTTAATGTGACATACGGTTATGCCTTTCGTCCTTTCGAAAGAGCTAAATGGCTGTTGGCACAGAGGGTTCGTGCGAAACTGAGTAATGAAAAAGAAGGTGTTTATCTGGCCAATTCGGGTAAAAAGCCTTATACAGGTTGGGCTAAGCTCGATCCACTGTCTTTTGTTCGGACAGCCTACAAGTCTGTATTAAATCCGGAGACAGGTGAAAAACAGAACCTGGTATTTCATGATGGTAAAGCGATGATATGGGTGAAAGACCTTCAGCCCGACCGAGTATATCGTTATGTGTTAGCCCTTGATAGTATCAGCCAACAGAAAGAAGCCAGTCGGAAACCAGAAATTCGTACTGATAAAAACGGATGGCCTATCTATATCAAATGGGCAAACAGTCCGGAACCGTTGCAAGGCGATGGTATCGGTGAGTTCTATTCGTTCAATTCATTGGTAGGCAGAAGCCTGGCACGTGATTGGCGCAATCCGGACTCTTTGGCTCGTAGGCAACAGATTGCTATGCATTCAATTGAACGACATGCTTCGTTTAAGGGGGTAGAGTGTGTGGAAACTCCTCATTCTTTCATCTATAAACAAGCATTTGAGCATAATTCGTTAAAGAGCGGTGTTCGTATTTTAGAAGTTTATAAGGAAGAACCTCGTGTCGGTGTGGATGTCAAGATCGATCGTCTCTCGAATGCAGACCCGGAGATTATGTATATCCGTTTCCCGTTTGCTGAAAGTTGCGGTGCTCCTTTGACCAGTATTGGAGGAATGCAGTTTGCACCCTATACGGATCAGATTCCGGGAACTTGCACAGATTTCTTTGCAGTTGATGATTGGATTAAGTATCCGGCAGGCGCAGGAAAAGGCTCCTGGCTGTGGTCGAGTCGCGACGTGGCTATGGTTTGTTTCGGAGGCAATCAGTTTGGTGTAAAGAGCCGTACGTTACCAGAGAAACCGAATGAGTTGTGCGCAATGGTTTATAACAATATGTGGGAAGTGAATGTATTGGACGATTGTATCGGTGAAATGGAATTTAAGTTCGATATTCAATGGAATAATGAAGAGGAGAAGACTCCTCAGCAACTTTCAGATGCTGTTCGTGGCTATTTGATGGAACCGGTTATTTTCGTCAATCCGGCTACTCGCGTAGATAAGCATTCTTATAAGCATTTGAATGAAATCAGATGATATATGTTTAGCAATAAATAAAATATGAAATTATGACACCAAGAGAAAGAATGTTTGCTTTATTACAAGGCAAGCAGCTAGATAAAGTGCCTTGGTTTGGCGATTTGGATTATTGGGCTAATTCATTAATAAAGAGAGGCCTTAAGCCAAATGATTTTATTACTACCGATGCCTATCTGGATTGGCATCGTTCATTAGGAGTTGGCTATTATCTTCAAGGACATTTTCCGTTTAAAGAGATATATCATGATTGTGAGGTTTCTTCGTGGACGGAAGGCAATTGCAGGTATCGTAAGGTGGTGACACCTTATGGCGAATTGAGGGAGTGCTGGGAATATTGTGATGAAACTTTTTCGGAAGCACCGGTCGAATATCTGTTGAAGTCGGAAGAGGATATACCGGCTATGATTTATCTGTACGATCATCTGAGTTATGAACCGGATTATGTCTATGCTCTGCAAAGGAAACAGCAAGTGGGAGACCAAGGAGCCCTGTTATGCTATCTGCCGAAAAGTCCTTTTATGCATTTGGTTGCACTGGAGGCTGGGATCGTAACGGTAACGATGTTGGCTTATTCGGTTCCCGAGCAGTTTGAGGCTTTGCTGAAAAGCATGAAACGTGCTTTTGATCAGGCTGCACAAATATCAGTAGACAGTCCTGCGGAATTATTGATGATCCCGGAAAATCTTTCTTCCGAGATGGTAGGGGGAACATTTTTTGAAATGTATATGAAAGAATATCAGACAGAATGGACTACCAAGATCCGAGAAGCAGGTAAATATTCATTTATTCACATGGATGGTACGTTGCAAGGACTGCTGAAGCAGGAGTCTTTGGTCGGATTTTCCGTTTTGGAGGCACTTACTCCTTATCCGGTAGGGGATATGTCTATTGAAGAAATGATTCCTTTATTGGAGGATTCCAAAAGTATTTTTTGGGGAGGTATTCCCGGAGTTTATTTTACGGCTCATATCTCTGACGAAGAGTTTGATCGTCATGTTATAGCGGTACTTGAAATAATGCGTTCTATCCCTAGATTTGCTTTGGGCGTGGCAGACCAGGTTCCACCGGATGGTTTGGAATATAGGGTGAAGAGGGTGGGTGAATTAGTCGAGAAGTATGGAGCTTACTGTATTGCTGACCTTTGAGCATTAATCCTATCATGAAAAAAAAATGTTCTATGTGTAAACTTATATGACAATGCCAGGCGAACCGAATACCGCAAGAATAAGAATACGACATATAAATTATAATAACTTAAAATAAATACGAATATGAAATATTCATTGCTAATAGCATTCTGTGTCGTCTCATTTTGTACGACTGCACAAAGTAATTATCTGAAAGAAGGGCATGTGAATTTTGCTTTATCCAGCCATCAGGATATGGCCTGGATGGATGTTCCGGATAAATGTACGGAATTTCGTATAGAGAAGCTTTTAATGCCTAGTTTGCGCATGTTGGAAAAAGATAGTTCTTATTGTTTTACAATGGAATATGCTTTGACTTTGGAAGAGTTTTTAAACAAATATCCGGAACGTAAAGATGAATTAATGCAGCTGACTGCTAAAAAGCGTTTGGACTGGGGAGCTACGTTTAATCAACCATATGAAGGTATGTTGTCCGGAGAATCATTAATTCGTGAAACTTATTTAGGAAAACGTTGGTTACAGAAACAGTTCCCCGGATGTGAATTTGTTACGGCTTTTAATCCGGATGTGCCCGGACGTTCTTTACAGACCTCACAGATTCATGCAAAAGCGGGTATCAAATATGGTATAATCTCTCGTTTCGAACCCGGAATTTATCAGTGGTTTTCCCCGGATGGTAGTAGTATCCTTTGTAAATCAAATGGTATCTATTGTGATTACGCAAGAACGCTGGCAGGGAAAAAAGAAAAAGAAGAGAAGAAAGAGTATATACGCTCGATCGTTCATTTTTGGGATCCATATTATAAGGAAAATAAAATGCCATCTGAATTGTTTTTCCTACACACGGATGACAATGAAGAACCTTATGATTATCAGCAAATATTTAAAGAATTATCTGCAGAGAAGGATATGCCGGAGTTTGGATATACAACCATTTCAACGGCTATGGATAAATTAGTCAGCAAGAAGTCTAAACCTACCCGTTTGGAAGGTGAATGGCCTGATTTATGGCTTTATATACATAATCCGACACATCATGAGGCAGTTTCCATGATGAGAGATGCACAGAGGAATTTGGTCAATGTTGAGAAATTCGGGGCAGTTAGAGGTTTGTTGACAGGTTCTTTTGCATCATACCCGCAGGACAAACTGAATGAGGCATGGAAATGTGCCATTTATCCGGATCATGGCTGGGGTGGAAACGGAGGTTATATTACCGATGAGATTTATAAAGAAAAGTTCCGTCAGTCTCAAGCGTCTGCAAATGAAATGTTGGAAGATGTATTGGGTGAGATTGGTGGTATGATCGAACATAAACAAGAAGGTTTACCAATCGTTGTATTTAATCCGGAAAGCTGGCTTCGTAATGATATTGTGATTACTAAAGTAAACGTTTATGGTTTAGGTCGGGGGCATTTTGTCTTAACAGACGATAAAGGTCAGCATATTCCATTCCAATATTTACCCATAAAGGGGCAAACAAAAGATGGCGATATACAGATTGCATTTCAGGCAGATTCTATACCATCCATAGGCTATAGATCCTATTATTTGAAACATGTAAAAGATGAAATTTTTGAAGATGCTGTAACAGCTTCTAATAAAATAGATATTGATAATCCTTATTATCGTATTTCATTTGCTGCAGGAGGTATAAAAAGTATTTTTGACAAACGATTGAATCGCGAATTACTGCGTACGGATAAATTCCTGGGAGGAGAAGTCTTCTGTACCCGATCAGTAGGTAATGGCGCTGGTGAATTTAAAGAAATTCAGCCTATCACCATGGAAGGATTTGAAAAGAGTTCGGATTATTCTCCGTCCTGGAGTATTATTGAAAGTGGAAGGGTGAGAGAGGTTAGAGAATGTCGTTCGAAATTCAAGCATGCGACTGTCATTCAACGAATCATTGCATACCAAAATTTCCCTAAAATTGATATAGAGATTGACTTGGAAGGATTTACCGGAGAAGCCTACCAGGAGTTCCGGATGACTATGCCATTGAATCAGTCATCGTCATTAATCAGTTATGAAGTTCCGATGGGGGTTGTAGAAATAGGAAAGAACGATCTATCTATTTCTGCAGGACATGCAGGTGGATTACATTATACTACCCCACTAAATGAAACACCACTTCGTGAATGCCAAAATTGGTTTGCCTCTTCCGATGATTTGTCAAACGTTATGCTCTCATCTAGTGTTGGCGTATTCGGATATAAGGATGCTACATCCAATCCTGTTGATTATCCGGTTTTACAACCTGTTTTGTTGGCATCCCGTAAGAGCTGCCATTGGAAAGGAAATTGGTATCTTCAGCAGGGAAACCATTCGTATCGTTTCTCCTTGCATTCGTCTGATGGTGACTGGAAAAAAACTCATCAGTTAGGTACACAATCTGCTCAACCTCTATTAACTGCAGTGGGGGTGAAAAACGGGAATAATAAAATATTGTCACCTTTACAGTCGTTCTTTAGTGTGGATAAGAAGAATGTAATGGTCAGTACGATTAAGAAGTGTGAGGATGATGACAATGTGGTTGTTCGATTATTTGATATAGAGGGCATGGATAGCGATGTCTCTTTGTGGTCTTTCAAGCCTATAAAGAAAAGCTGTCAAACCAATATCATTGAAGAACCTCAGAAACTTATTGATAACAAGGGGGATATCTTACCTGTTAAAATCGGACATCATTCGATTGAGACTTATAAATTAGAGTATAAATAATTTAGAGATTCATAAAATATACTAAATCGCTTTACTATAATTCTATTTATAGAGTTGATTTAGTATATTTGAACCGATTAAATAACTTTGTAAACAATGAAAGTTTCTCTTAAAGATATTGCTCAGGCACTGAATTTATCAAAAGCTACTATCTCATGGATTTTGTCCGGACAGGGTGAGGCCAAAGGTTTTAGTGAAGCGACAATCAAACGTGTAAAAGAATATGCCGATTCGGTTAATTATCGACCGAATCAGGTGGCTCGTAGCTTATCTTTGGGAACATCTAATACATTGGGGTTGATAATACCGTTCATTGGGGATACATTCTACGCTCAATTGGCTCAAGCTGTTGAAACAGAGGCAGCACGTAATAACTATGCATTGTTTGTGTGTAGCTCGGAAGGGGATGGAGATAAAGAATATAAATTGATACAGATGTTGAAGTCAAAGCAGGTTGATGGCATTATTGTTGCTCCGACTAAAGTTTCCAGAAAAGGGATTGACCTTTTGACTAAAGATTCTTTACCATTTGTGTTGGTGGACCGTTATTATCCGAATGTTCCGACTAATTATGTCATTGTTAACAATAGTCAGAGTTGTTATGACCTTGTTTACCATATAGGTAAAAAAGGAGCCAAGAATATAGCATTGTTAACTACGGATGTTCATCTATATGTGATGAAACAACGTATAGAGGGTTATCGTAAAGCATTGAGAGATTTGAATTTGTCGAATGACTTATCTTTGGAGGTGTTTGTTGATAGACAAAATTACAAAATGGACATAGTTGACAAACTAGATTATTTGTTCAGTGAACTTCCGAATGTGGATGGCTTTTTCTTTTCTACTCACTATTTAGCTTTGGAGGCTATTCGCTATTTTATAGAACGGAATATCGATTATAAGACTAAATTCCAAATGGGTTGTTTCCATGAAACTACTTCTTTGGATATTTTGGCACCTCGAATGAGTATCTCTAGAATGCCTATTCATGAAATGGGCGTAGAGTCGGTTAAGATATTGTTGGAAAATATTCAGGATAAAGAAGCTGATTACAAGGCTGTTGTTCTTGATAATGAATTGCTTCCTTCCGGATATTCAAAAGATCCATGATCTTTTTTTTGGAGAATATTTGAACCGGTTAAGTAGTTGTGTTAACATATATAATTTATATATCATGAAAGAATTAATTATAACGAGCATGCTATATGTTGCAGTTGGAACTATGGCGCAGACAACAACTGCTGTCATAAATCCAATAGAGCCCGTACAGTATAAAAATGAGAACGGTAAGTTCCAAATTCTATCTTATATCCAAGAGGACTGTCTATCCCAAACTTCCCTGAAATGTTATGTAAACGATCAATCTGTTGATCTTGTTAAGACAGAACGAAGTGATAGCGTATTGGTTTGGTTACCAATGATTGGAGGAGAAGAACAGTTGAAGGTCGTCGCTGGTAAAAAGATTATTTTGGATCAGACGTTTCAAACGTTTATTCCGGCTGATTGGGGCTATTTTAAGAATGGTGTGATCCATATTATTCAATCATCCCATCAAGATATTGCCTGGATGGATACACCGGAGTACTGCCGAGAAGATCGTATCAATAACATCATTTTGCCTGCTCTTGATATGATGAAGCAGAATAAAGACTTCACTTTTGAAATGGAGCAGACTATGTATTTGATGGAGTTTTTGGAAGAACATCCGGAGCGGAAAGATGAATTGATACAATTATATAAAGAGAAAAGATTTACGTGGGGAGCCACCTATAACCAACCATACGAAGGTTTATCCAGTGGCGAACAACTGATACGTCAGTCTTATTACGGACGGAAGTGGGTTCATGAAAATATGCCGGGGTGCGATGATTTGGTTGCGAATAATATGGATGTACCTGGTCGTACGCTGCAGATGTCTCAAATATTGGCTAAAAGTGGTATTCCTAATTTATTTGTCAGTAGAATGGCTGAAGGTTTATACGATTGGTATAGTCCGGATGGTTCTAAGGTTTTAACTTTCACTCCTGGGAATTATGGTTGGCCTTCTCTTATTTGGAAGTTTTTCGATAAAGATGCTGCTACGGCATTTCATAAATTGCACCATCGTACACAATTATGGAGCAATTATTATGAAAAACATCAGATTCCGCCGCATTATGCTATTTTAATAAGTTGTGACGCGACTAAACCGGTGGATTTCCAGAATGTAATCGATGAATGGAATAAGATTGCAGAAGAGTCAGAGGTGCCTTTACCACGTTTAAAGGCTTCTACGAGTGAAGAGTATTTTGATTTGGTTCGCGGAAAAACAACTCAATTTGAGAAAATATCCGGAGAACGTCCTGATTTATGGCTCTATATTCATGGTCCGGCCCATTATGAGGCTACAAAATATAAGCGTGAAGCTGGTGTATTATTACCGGCAGCAGAGTCATTTACTACTTTCTCAAAACTACAAACAGGAGACTTACAAAAGTATCCGCGAAAGTCTTTTGACCGTGCCTGGATGGCTTCTATATATCCGGATCATGGCTTAGGTGGGAAAAATGGAGAAATTACAGATTCTATTTTCGAAGATAGTTTAAGAGTAGGTTATACATTGGGTAAGGAACTGTTGTCTGAGGCGTTGAAACAACTCACCGAACAGGTAAAGACAAAAGAAAATAATTATGTTGTATTTAACGATTTGACATGGGAAAGAAATGGGCTGGTAACTGTTGAAGTCCCCAACGAAAAGATCTCAGTCAAAGATGAACAAGGAAATACTGTCAATACACAGATTAAGAAAGATAAGGATGGAAAACAATATGTGACATTTGAAGCACAGGATATACCATCTATGGGATATCGCAGTTATTCGATTCAGCGTGGAAAGACTCCGAAAGCATCCAATTCGGTAAATCATTCTTCCAATCAAATAGAAAATGACTACTATAAGGCAGTATTAGGAAATGGCGGTATCGTTTATTTGTACGACAAACAATTGGGCAAAGAACTCATTCATACTTCTAAATTTGCATGTGGGGATGTCATCGAGTTAGGATATACAGGAAACGGAGCCGGTGAGTTTACCCGTATCACGGATGTAGTTCCCGGAGATATCACTTCGTTAAGCTCTTTCGTTTCAAAATGGGAAGTTGAAGAATCGGGGGCACTGTATACACGTTTCAAAAGCTTACAACCGACAAAACATGCAACTATAGTACAAAATATAACATTCTATCATACCAGTAAGAAAATAGACTTTGGCATTACCTTACAGGATTTTGACGGTACGCATAACCGGCAATATCGTATTGCATTTCCTGCCAATATGATGGGAGAACGTACTATAAACTATGAGATACCAATGGCTGTAGCCGAAGTCGGGAAAGATGAATTGAAGAAGCAACCCGGTGGTTGGGCATGGGGAGGAACCTATGTACATCATCCGGAAGATTCCCACCCTCGTGAAATACAGAATTTTATATCAGCGAATGGTAATGGCTTTGGATTGACTATGTCATCCTGTGTTGCTGTAGCAGATTGGATCGATCCTTCCCGTGAACAAGCTGTTTATCCGGTTTTGCAGGGAATTCTTCTCTCATCACACAAAAGTTGTCATGGTGAAGGTAACTGGTATCATCAAAAAGGAACCCACAATTTCCATTTCTCTATAACTTCTCATCCGGAAGGATGGAAAAACGGATATAATTCTGCCATCGCGAATAATCATCCTTTATTCGTACAACAGAAAAACAATAAAGAGGGAAAACTTGAAGGAAGCAATAGCTTTTTCAAACTTTCAGATCCTTTTACTGCACTTTCTTTAATTAAAAAGGCAGATAATGATAACAACCTGATTATCCGTTTGACAGAAATGGAAGGGAAGGATAAAGAGGTTATGATAACATTACCAGTATCCGTTAAAAAAGTGATCCGAACCAATTTGATTGAAGAGGAGCAAAAGGTACTTCCGGTATCCGGTAATCAGTTTGCTTTGCCTTTAGGTCATCATGCTATTGAAACATATAAATTAGTACTATAATAAAAAATGAACACAATCATCTTTAAACTAATACCCGTCTTGTTTGCCTTCTTTATAATGGGTTTTGTAGATATTGTTGGTGTTTCCACAAGCTATGTAAAACAAGATTTCGAATTGAACGATACGTTGGCAAACCTATTGCCTATGTTGGTTTTTATTTGGTTTGCAGTATGTTCTTTACCGACCAGTTTACTAATGGGGCGAATCGGAAGGAAAAAAACAGTATTATGCAGTTTAAGTATAACAAGTATATCGTTGTTGATTCCATTGGTTTATTATTCTTTTGCTACGGTTCTTTTAGCTTTTACTTTATTGGGAATTGGAAATACGGTATTGCAGGTCTCTCTGAATCCTTTATTGTTGAATGTTGTAGCTAAAGACAAGTTTACCAGCACATTGACACTGGGGCAATTTATCAAAGCAATATCGTCTACTTTGGGACCGGTTATTGCCAGCGCAATGGTTGGTATTTGGGGAAATTGGCATTTGATTTTTGTAGTATATGCTATTACATCTTGTTTGTCTTGTTTGTGGCTGGCTATGACTCCGATAACAGAAATGCCAAATACGCAAGCTGGTCAGAATATTGGACATATTTTCTCTTTATTCCACAACTCAAAGTTGATAATTGCTTTCTCTGTGATTCTATTGATAGTCGGTTTTGAGATAGGGTTGATGACAGCAGTTCCTAAATATTTATCAGAACAATGTGGTCTTCCCATAGAAAAGGGAAGTCTAGGTTGCAGTTTGTATTTTGCTGCTCGTACATTGGGAACATTTTTAGGGACATTCATCTTGGCTCGGTATTCTGCCGGTAAATTTTTGACAATAAACATGATATTGGCAATTGTTGTATTTGCAGTTTTCATGTTGGTTTCCGATACAACAATTTTATTGATTGCTTTATTCCTGATAGGCTTAAGTTGTGCAAATGTTTTTCCTATCATATTCTCACAAGCTATCCAATCGGAACCGGATAAAGCAAATGAGATATCTGCTTTGATGATAATGGGTGTGGCAGGAGGTGCAATCTTACCGGTTATTATGGGATTGGTTGCAGATAACAGTAGCCAGTTAGTCAGTCTGTTGATTCCTTTCGGTGCCTTAATTTACATCCTGATCGTATCTATACAACAGAATAAAACACATAAAAATATTCAAATATGAAAAGTATGAATTCATTGGAACGCTGCATGGCCGTTCTAAACGGGGAAACCCCTGACAGATTACCGATTGTCCCTCAATGCTTCATGCTAGCTGTTGAGACAGCTGGAATGAAAATTGGTGATGTAAATAAGAATGGCCGCAAGATGGCACAAGCCCACATCATTTCGCAAGAAAAGTATGGTTATGATGGATGCGTTATCGATTTTGATGATGCCACCATTGCAGAGGCTGTTGGGGCCAAGGTTATTTTTCGAGAGGATGAACCGGCTATTGTTGATGAAGAACAGCCTGTATTGAAAGACTTACGGGATGTCTATGATATGCCGATCCCTGATCCGGCGAGTTCCGGTCGTCTGAACGAGTGGTTGGAAGCGACACGTACGTTGTCTGAAGCTATTGGGGATCATGTATTTATCATGGGACGTGCCGATCAGGGTCCTTTCAGTATTGCTTGCCTGTTAAGAGGAACGACTCAATTCATGATGGATTTATTGACTGAAGACAAACAACTTATAGATGATGTATTGGAGTATTGCCGGAAAATCAGTGCCGTATTTGCCAAAGCACAAAAAGACGCAGGAGCTCATGTAACATCTATCGGGGATGCTTTTGCCGGTCCAAATCTGATTTCCCCGGACATGTACCGCCAATTTGCCTTGATCCCGGAACAGAAACTGGCTAAAGAGGTGCAGGATTACGGTATTCCTTTCTCTATCCATATTTGTGGTAATACTAATGGAATTATTCAAGATATGGGAACGACAGGAGCCAAGATACTGGAGGTTGACTGGATGCTTGATATCAAAGAAGCCAGAAGATTAGTACCGGAAGATACTGTCTTAATGGGAAATATCGATCCCAGTAGTCCGCTCGTTATTGGGACACCTTCCGACGTAGATGCCGCTGTCAAAAGATTGATAGAAGCAACAAAGGGCAAACGTCATATTATTAGTTCCGGATGTGCAATGGGACGTAATACGCCTCCTGAAAACTTCAAGGCTTTTATTGAAGCAGCACATCGTTATGGGTCTTATGAAGAAATTATGAAATTACAAAATCTATAAAATATCATGGCAGATTTAAATAAATTATTTGATTCAATTGTTGCCGGAAAAATGGAACCGGCTGTCGAGGTAACAGAGCAAATCATCGAAGAAAAGTTAGACATACAGTCTATTATCAATGATTATATGATCAAGGCAATGGAAGAGATAGGCGATCGTTTCCAGAACCATAAGGCTTATGTTCCTGAATTATTGATGGCTGCCCGCGCCATGAAAGGTTCTTTGGATCTTTTGAAGCCACACATGAAGGATGAAAGCATACAAACTGTCGGAAAGATCGTGATTGGAACTGTATTTGGAGACTTGCATGACATCGGAAAAAATTTGGTTGCTTCCATGTTTGAAGGTTGTGGCTTTGAGGTAATCAATTTGGGAGTTAATATACCTGACAGCAAATTTATAGAAACAGTCAAACAAGAGAAACCGGATATTTTATGCTTGTCTGCTTTGTTGACAACAACGATGACCAATATGAAAGGAGTAATTGAAGCATTGGATAAAGCCAGACTTCGGGACCAGGTGAAAGTGATGGTCGGAGGAGCACCTGTCAATGAAACATTTGCCAAAGAAATTGGAGCAGACGGATATAGTAGTAATGCCAATGCCGCTGTAATCAAAGCAAAAGAATTATTAGCCATCGCATAAAAATATAATCTTATGAAAATAGACATGAAAAACTGGATAGCATCCGTTATTGCTTCTCCACAACGGGTGGCTGTCCCTATAATGACTCATTCCGGTATTGAATTGCTAGGACATACTGTTAATGATGCAGTTACAAACGGTGAAGTACATTATCAGGCGATTAAAGTTTTATCAGAGAAATACCCCTCAGAAGCATCTTCCGTTATAATGGATCTGACAGTTGAGGCTGAGGCTTTTGGTGCTGAAATCTATTTTTCGGAAAATGAAGTTCCGAGTGTTGTAGGGCGCTTGGTGTCAACTCCGGAAGAAATAGAGAAGTTGGAAATTCCTTCATTAGATACAGCTCGTCTGCCGGAATATATCAAGGCCAATCGGCTAGTGGCAGCAGAAGTAACCAAGCCCGTCTTGGCTGGATGTATCGGACCCTATTCTTTAGCCGGAAGACTATATGATATGTCTGAGATTATGATGGCTATGTATATTGATCCGGATAGTATTAAGTTGTTGTTATCTAAATGTACGGAGTTTATAACAAAATATTGCCAGGCTTTAAAAGAGGCTGGGGCAAACGGGGTGTTAATTGCAGAACCGGCAGCAGGCTTATTGTCGAATGATGCATGTATGGAGTTCTCTTCCTTGTATGTAAAACAGATCGTTGATAAAGTTCAGGATGATTTCTTCTCCGTCATTTTGCATAACTGTGGAAATACGGGACAATGTACTGAAGCAATGGTTTATACAGGTGCTGCAGGCTATCATTTTGGAAATGGAATCGATATGATCTCTGCTTTGAATGATTGTCCGAAAGATGCATTAGTTATGGGTAATATTGATCCTGTTTCAGTTTTGAAAATGGCATCTTCTCAGCAGGTGTATGAGCAGACTATGCAATTGTTGACAGACACGGCTGCATACCCGAATTTTGTATTATCATCGGGATGTGATACTCCGCCTGAGATCCCTTTTGCGAATATAGAGATGTTTTACCAGGCATTAAATGACTACAACTCAACGTTAAAATGATAGAAACATATAACTATGAAGGTAAAGGTTACCATCCTTTCCTCATCAGAGAGGGATGGCAGGTCGCCCAACTTAATTATGTAGAGAAGCATGGTCTGGATGATATTGACCAGATAGAAGTTCATAACCAGTCAGATGAAGCATTCATTTTGTTTAAAGGGAAAGCGGTATTGGTTGAAGTGCAGATTGAACAAGAGGATATTCATTTCAATTGCCAATACATGAAACCGGGAGTGACCTATAATATTCCAGCTGGCACCTGGCATGAAATAGCCATGGACCGGGATGCAGAAATTATTATTGTAGAACGGGCGAATACCCATAAGCAAGATTGTTCATATTCCAAACTGACAGAATCTCAGAAACAAATCTTATATTCTAAAATCAAGGATCAATTATCATAGAAGTATGAAGAAAGTGTATGTACTATGGGGCTTTTTAGGAAGCGGAAAGACAACGCTGATCAATCATCTTTTACTTACCCATTTAAAAGATAAAAATGTTGTAATCATTGAAAATGAATCCGGAAAAGAATCTATAGATGGGATAGAGTTGCAGAACCGACATTATTCCGTTGTGGATTTAAAATCCGGATGTGTTTGTTGTACGCTTCGTTTAAAGCTGGCAGAGGTATTGGAAGAAATCAAGCAGTCACTCAAGCCGGACTGGGTATTAATGGAACCTTCCGGCTTGGCATCGCTGGAAGATTTGTTGCAGATTCCCAATCTCTGTATCGATGGTGCTATTACTTTGCTGGATGTAAAGATGTATGATTTTCTGATGAAACTAAATCCCGATTTTTATCGTCGTCAGTTTTACTTATCTTCTGTTTTGTTTCTGACGAAGACGGAATCGATAAGTTCAGAAGAAGTCAAACAAATTGTTGATAAGCTATTATCCATTCAGCCTCAGCTGCAAATTATTGAAGATTATCGTTTGCTGGATGAAGCTGAATGGATAACCATATGGGAGAAAAGTAGTCTTCAGAAAAGAGTATTCTTGCCATTTACATCAAAGGCTGCACCTCCTCTATTTTCTACAGAAACTATCGTATTGGAGTCTCCGATAGACAGGACTTTTTTCAAGACGGAGTTTTCCAGGATGAATACCCTGTTTGGCAATCAGATTGTTCGTACAAAAGGTTTACTTCAACAGCAGGATGGAACATGGTCCAGATTTGATGTTACCGGAAGTGATTATTCGGAAAAACCAATCCCCGATTTAGAAAGAGAAGAGAAAAGTACTATTTCTGTCTGGTGGAAAGATAAAGAAGGTCTCAGTCCTTTAGGCTGGATTTCCCCCTTTCTAAATGCAGAAGAACAACGCTGCTCCATCGATGATCTGATAATCTCAGATGAGGAGTTGTTTCTATACATGGGATTCAAAGGAAGCACGCCTGATGCATATACCTATGAGATAATACAAACTTTAAAAAAAGAGGCTTTGGAAATTTGTCAGCCTCGCTTAGGATATCGCTTTCTAACCGGAAGCAAACTGGATAAACAACATTTGGTTGTAGGCAATTATATTTTCAAGCCTGATTATACTATTACAAAGTATCTTCAGGATGCTGATATATATGCAATACTGGTTGCTTCTGTCGGTGCAGAGCTAGATGCCTGGATTCAAGAAAAACGTTTGGCAAATGATATAATGGAAGCTTTTATTGCCGATGCATTGGGTTCACTTATTGTTGAAGCAATCGTTTCCTATGGTCTGTCATCGTTAACCGAAAAAATGAAATTCTACCAATTGAATACCAGTAACTCTTATAGTCCGGGCTATTGTGGCTGGAACGTACGTGAACAACAACTTCTTTTCTCATTGTTACCCCACGCTTTTTGCGGCATTTCACTGACAGATTCCAGTCTGATGCTTCCTATCAAATCTGTTAGTTCCTTAATAGGAATAGGTAGAAATATTGAAAGAAAGCCTTATGGATGCTCAATCTGTCAGAGAAAAGATTGTTTTAAGAAGAAAGAAGTTTTATAGTCTTTTGTTGGAAACTAATTGCACTTGCAGAATCTGTTTGCCCCGCAGGTACAAGTCGGTCCTCCATCGCCATTGAGTATTTCATCGGTGTAAAAGTCGTACATCTTTGTTTTAATCTGTATGCATATCCGGCGGAACTCGCTTTCTATAAATTCGGGTGTGCCTGTGGCACGTGAAGGATCATAGAAGCCGATATGTAATTTGTGGCGAACTTTTCCCCTGAATACCGGACAGTTCTCGTTTGCATCTCCACAAACCGTAATCACATAATCCCAAGGTTCATCCAGATATTGATCGGCCGGTTTGGGAGTATGGCCACTGATATCTATTCCTGAATTTTCCATCGTTTTGATGGCAAGAGGATTTACTTCATCGGCAGGATTTGTTCCTGCTGAACAAACAATCAAGTTCTTGTCAAAAGATTGTAGCCAACCCTGTGCCATCTGACTGCGGCAACTATTACCGGTACATAAGATTAATATTTTCATACTTGTTTGTCGTTTAGTTTTTATCCTGGAATGATTTTGTATCCTGCCGCCGTCAGCGTATATTGTATCTGGTCGATATGATCCTGGTTGCGGGTTTCCATTTCCAGGCGGAGGTAACAGCCGTTAATATCTGCGGTGTGGCTTACCCGTTCATGGTGGACAGATACTACATTTGCCCCTGTGGAGGCTATGATTTCAGAAACGTGTTGTAATTGTCCGGGCTTGTCTACCAATTCAATCGTCATGGTGTAAGAACGGCCGGATTTCTGCAAACCTCGTCCGATCACACGTGACAGAATCGTTACGTCGATGTTACCGCCCGATACCAGGCAGATCGCCTTTTTCCCTTTGATAGGTACTTTGTTGAACATCGCAGCTGCAACGGCTACGGCGCCGGCACCTTCGGCAATGAGTTTGTGCTGTTCGATCAATGCCAGGATAGCTGTCGATATCTCGTCATCATTGACCGTAACGATTTCATCCACATACTTACGGCAGTACTCGAAGGTATGTTCGCCCGGCTCTTTTACGGCAATACCGTCGGCGATGGTGCGAACGAATCCCATCCGTTCTATCTTGTTATGTTCGATCGAGTTCAGCATGCTCGGGGCACCACTGGCCTGTACGCCATATATTTTTACATTCGGATTCAAATGCTTGATGGCAAAAGCAATCCCGGAGATCAGTCCGCCACCGCCGATCGGAACGATCACGGCATCCAGGTCGGGTAATTGTTCCAATAGTTCCAATCCTATGGTTCCTTGTCCGGCAATGACATCTTCATCGTCGAAAGGATGAACAAAGGTATATCCCTTTTCATCTCGTAATTTTAAGGCTTTCTGGTAAGCGTCGTCGTACACGCCTTCTACCAGGCAGACATCTGCTCCATACCATTTGGTGGCTTCTATTTTAGAGATCGGAGCATTATCCGGCAAACAGATAAGAGATTTGATGCCATGAGTGGTTGCTGCCAGTGCAACTCCCTGAGCATGGTTGCCGGCAGAACAGGCAACAACACCTTTTGCTTTCTCTTCTTCCGTAAGTTGTGAGATTTTGAAGCAGGCACCACGGACTTTAAATGATCCTGTGATCTGTAAGTTCTCCGGTTTCAGATAGATATGTGACTCCGGATTGATATTGGGCGCACTGATCAAGTCCGTGCGACGGATAACCGTTTTCAGGGCAAAAGATGCCTGATAAATCTTATCGAGTGTGAGCATGAATGTAATTTTGAGGGAGCAAATATAGCCAGAATTCACATATCTCACTGAAACTGGGTTGCTTTTTTATTATCTCGCCAATATTTCGTATATTTACACGCTGGAAATTGTTTTCCGGTCAGAGGCTGAAAAAGAAGAAAGAGCACCATATAAGTATATGAAACCAGAGGATATTGAAGATTTCACAGAGGAAAACGAAAACGAGGAAATAGAGCAAACAAATACGGATTCTCAATCGAATGAGCAATCTGATGCTGCTACGCATTCGGAATATAAAATACCCGGGAAGGGCGAAGGCCGTGTATCCTATCATCTGTCAGGGATGTATCAGGATTGGTTTTTGGATTACGCTTCTTACGTGATCCTGGAACGTGCTGTACCGCATATCAATGACGGACTGAAACCGGTTCAGCGTCGTATTCTTCATTCGATGAGGCGTTTAGATGATGGTCGGTATAATAAGGTCGCAAATATTGTCGGGCATACTATGCAGTTCCACCCTCACGGTGATGCATCTATTGGAGATGCACTTGTGCAGTTAGGACAGAAAGATCTTCTGATTGACTGCCAGGGAAACTGGGGGAATATTCTAACCGGTGACGGTGCGGCGGCTCCGCGTTATATCGAAGCTCGTCTCTCTAAATTTGCTCTTGAAACGGTATTCAATCCCAAGACGACCCTTTGGCAACTCTCTTATGACGGACGTAATAAAGAACCGGTCACTTTACCGGTGAAATTCCCCTTGTTGCTGGCTCAGGGGGTGGAGGGTATTGCGGTCGGTCTTTCTTCCAAAATACTTCCGCATAATTTCAATGAATTGCTGGATGCTTCGATAGCCTATCTGCGGGGAGAAGAATTTACTTTATATCCGGATTTCCAGACAGGTGGTTTTATCGATGTTTCAAAATATAACGATGGTGAACGTGGTGGTTCAGTAAAGGTCCGTGCTAAAATAACCAAGCTGGATAACAAGACTTTGGTTATTAGTGAGATCCCTTACGGAAGAACAACCTCTTCCCTGATCGAGTCGATCCTGAAAGCGAACGACAAGGGGAAGATCAAGATCCGGAAAGTGGATGATAATACGGCTAAGGATGTAGAGATCCTTGTGCACCTGGCTCCGGGCGTGTCTTCGGATAAAACGATCGATGCGCTGTATGCCTTTACGGATTGTGAGATCAGTATTTCACCCAACTGTTGTGTGATCATGGACAACAAACCTCACTTCCTGAAAGTGAGTGATGTGTTGCGCCATTCAACGGACGATACGCTGCATCTGTTGCGTACGGAACTTCAGATCCAGAAGGCGGAACAGGAAGAAACCTTGTTCTTTGCTTCTCTTGAAAAAATATTCATCGAAGAACGCATCTATAAAGATGCCGAGTTCGAAAACTCAAAGGATATGGATGAGGCGGTCGCTCATATCGACATGCGCCTGACCCCGTTCAAACCTGATTTTATCCGTGAAGTGACCCGCGATGATATCCTCAAGCTGATGGAGATCAAGATGGGACGTATCCTAAAGTTCAATTCGGAAAAGAGCAATGCGTTGATCGCACAGATTCGTGAGGAGATAGAGCGTATCAATCATCATTTGGATAATATTGTCGATTATACGATCAACTGGTTTGCTATGTTGAAAGAAAAGTATGGCAAGAACCATCCGCGTATGACCGAGGTCCGTAATTTCGATACGATCGAAGCAACGAAGGTGGTGGAAGCGAACGAAAAGCTATACATCAACCGTGCAGAAGGCTTTATGGGTATGAGCCTTAAAAAGGATGAGTATGTTTGTAACTGCTCGGATATAGACGATATCATCCTGTTCTACCGGAACGGAACATATAAGATCGTGAAAGTCAGCGACAAGATGTTTGTCGGAAAAGACGTTTTGTATGTGAATGTCTTCAAACGGAACGATACCCGTACTATATATAATGTTATTTATCGTGACGGAAAAGTCGGCTATAACTATATCAAGCGTTTTGCCGTGACCGGAGTGACGCGTGATAAGGAATATGACGTGACGAAAGGAACGGAAGGTTCGCGTGTGCTGTATTTCAGCGCGAATCCGAATGGAGAAGCTGAAACGGTCAAAGTAATCCTGAAGCCGAAGCCCCGCCAGAAGTTGCTTGTCTTTGAAAAGGACTTCAGCGAGATTGCCATTAAGGGACGCGGCTCGATGGGTAATATCCTGACCAAAGCGGATGTACATAAGATCAGCCTGAAACAGAAAGGTAGTTCCACTCTCGGAGGACGCCAGGTTTGGTTCGACTGGGATGTGCTGCGTCTGAATTATGACGGACGTGGAGATGAACTGGGTGAATTTCAGAGTGACGATCTGATCCTGGTCATCTTGCGTAACGGTGATTTCTATACGACGAACTTCGATTTGAGTAACCATTACGACGATAATATACAGGTTATTGAGAAGTTCAATTCAAATAAAGTCTGGACGGCGGCCTTGTATGATGCCGACCAGAAATATCCTTACCTGAAACGTTTTGTGCTGGAGGCTGGAAGCAAGAAGCAGAACTTCCTGGGTGATAACCCGAAGAGCCGTTTGTTGTTGCTTACCGACGAGACTTATCCGCGCATTGAAGTGGTGTTCGGCGGCCATGATGCTTTCCGTGAACCGCTGGTGTTGGATGCCGAAGAGTTTATCGGCGTGAAAGGTTTCAAAGCGAAAGGTAAACGCATCTCTACATTCGAGGTAGAAACGGTCAACGAACTGGAACCAACCCGTTTTGCCCCGGTGGAACAACCGTCAAGGGATGATGGAGAAGACTCCGATACGAATGATACCGGACAGAATGAAAGCGATTCGGATATTATAGACGAGATAACGGGGCAGATGAAGCTTTTTGACGAATAGCCTGACATTACGAAAAAAATTCTTCTGAATATTGCAAATTAATAAAAAATACTTACCTTTGCACCGCAAACCAAATGCGGCTGTGGTGTAATTGGTAGCCACGCCAGACTTAGGATCTGGTGCTTCACGGCGTGGGGGTTCGAGTCCCTTCAGCCGCACAAAATGCAAAATCCTTCTGAATTCGTTCGGAGGGATTTTTTGTTTTGTGCTGTTTTGGTTTGTGGATAATTGGAAAAGAAGCCGGTATCTTTTTTATCGGGTAGGTTTTAACCAATCAATAAAATCAAGTTTGATAAGTTGCTCCCTACTCAATAATAAGCCGGGATGAACGCCTTTCAATATTTCTAACAGATCTTTCATATCACTACAAAAATAAACAAATTTGTTTAGAAATGCAATGCATTAGTGTATCTTAATATTTATCCAATCGCTATTAATCAAAAAGTCAGACACCGACAATTTCTCTATAGCATCCTATGTTTTTTGCCCAACTATAGCACTTTTTTTCATGGAAGTAGTGACTTCTTCCTCTTGAAACCCCCATTTGGGGCCATTTTACATCCGGATGTAAACGATGCTAAGACCCGGGTGTGAAGGTGCCTGAGACCCGGATGTCAAGAAGAAAATGTAGCTATATGATTGAAAATAAGTCCTATATCTTGCCATTTTTGTCTAGCTGTTTTGTGATAGTATGATAGTTGAAAATGGAACTATCATACGAACTATCATTGCTTATATGCATTGAATTACAAAATGTTTGAACTTGTGGATGATAGAATGATAGTTGGTTTTGAATATTACTCTTGATATTTGATAAGAAAATCAGGTGCACGTTACTTTATAAAAAGCCTATACTGAATGATATTTGAGTTCTAAAAGTTATCTTTGGGGAATTAAACAGAATACCTTTTGCGATGACAGCCATAATTAGTACTGACGGTAAAGATATTGATTCTGAGAATAGCGAACAATATAAAGAAATGACCGGATCTGCCTGTACGCAGAAAATCTTAGCCGGAAATGAAGTTGATAGCAAAACTGAAGTAACGTCTCCTGACATGATTTAACTTGTCTTCCTTACCTATCCATCCACCCCTTAAACTCCGTTACCCGTTCCCGGCTGACGAGCATGTCCTCTTTCTCTGTCTGATTGTTGAGAATGAGTTTGAGTCTGCTTGAAGAATAAGCTATAATGTCCCGGATAGCAGAATAATTTACAATGCAATTCCGGTTGATGCGGAAGAAAATTCCGGGGTCGACCAGTTGCTCTATTTTATCGAGGGAATGATCGATGGCATAATTCTTTCCGGTAGCGGTTTGGATAAAAGTGCTTCTTTCCAGGATGAAAAAGCTATCGATGGAAGAGGTTGGTATCGACCGGTAATGGTCACCGACTTTAATAAGGAAACGCTCCTTTGTTTTGGGCTGTAGCTGGTTTATGATGGATTCCAGTCTGGAATAATTTACCGGCTGCCTGTGGAACGTGTTGAACTTTTCCAATGCGGCTTTCAGATCTTCCGGGGCTATTGGTTTCAGAAGATAATCGACACTATTGACTTTGAATGCTTTCAAGGCATAAGCGTCGTAGGCTGTCGTAAAGATCACAGGTGTTTGTATCCGGCAAGTCTCAAAAATTTCGAAACTGATCCCGTCTTCCAGTTGGATATCCATAAAGATCAGCTCGGGAGCCGGATGATTGGTGAGCCAGTTTATTGCCAGTTCTATTGAGCCGAGCACGTCGAGGACTTCTGTCTGTTTATCTGCCTCCTGCAATAAACGGATCAGCTTATGTGCTGCAGGTTGTTCGTCTTCAATGATCAATACTCTCATATTATATAATGTTGATTGGTAATTTTACTGTAAATTGATTCTGTTCAGTCTCTATCGTCATTTCTTTCCCCATGATCAGTCTGACCCTTTCTTTCAGATTGGATAATCCTGTTCCGGGAGAGTTACTCCATGTGCTTCGCTTTTGTATGTTGTTGGAAATTACAATAAACGGATCGTTTTCATTCTGAATAATGATTCGCAGAGGATTCTTTTCGGATGCCGAATTGTGTTTGAGGGCATTCTCGACTAATATCTGTAAGGATATGGGGACGATGCTGTATCTTTCGACTTGCTGGATATTTATTTCTAACTGGATTTTCTCTCCGTCGCGTTCTTTCTGAAGGCTGAAATACCGGTTGACAAATCTTATCTCTTCTTTCAGCGGGATAAGGTCGGTCTCTTCGTTATCCAGGATATACCGGTAGATGGAGGCAAGCTGTTGAATGTAATTGTCTGCTTTCCTGGTATCTTCATAAATAATTTCCGATAATGTATTCAGGCTGTTGAACAGAAAATGAGGATTGACCTGTGTTTTAAGTGTCCGGTATTTATATTTCAGGTTTTCTTCTCTTAGTTGCTGTTCACGGTCGACCGCTTGCTGCCAGATACTGTAAAAGAAGAAAGCGGAAGCAATCAAAGCGCAGACTGAATAATATTTGATGGTTTGGGGAAACTCCACTTCAAACAAGTTGTTTATAAAATGAGTGGTATCCAGTCCCATGATCAGATGAAACAGGTAGATCTGCACGCCGATGACCATAAGAGATATCAGTAAGATAATGACCATAAAAAGGAGGAAGGCTGGTATAATAACCATCTTTACCTTTTTTATCGGCATCGCGAGGAAGTAGCCGAAAAAAGTGTTGCTGATGCTCAGTGAGATCAGGATAATGGTAAATATGATGGTGCCGAAAAGTATAGTAGTTGAATGGAACGGATTGCCGGTAGTCCACCATTTAAAAAGCAATGCAAATAGAATACTGAATATCAGCGTTCCGATAAATACTTTTAGTTTCTTGTTCTTTTCCATATCCATACAAACTTAATCTTTTTTATTCACTTTTCAGCGAATGTACAGGATCGCTTGTTGCCACCTGCCAACTCTGTAAAGTTACTGTAACAAATGTAATTATCAGAACGATAAGCAATGATAAGATGAATATCCAGCCTTGTAGTGTGGTCCGGTAAGCAAATGCCTGTAACCATTTATTCAGTCCATACCAGGTAACCGGTGCTGCAAGGAGAAAGCTGACAAATATTATCCAGGCAAACTTTTTATAGAATATGACAAGGATTTCCGTTACCGTAGCCCCCATAATCTTTCGGATGCCTATTTCTTTCTGCCGGTATTGAGTTTCAAATGTAACCAGTCCGAATACTCCCATGAGCGAGATGATGATCGTCAGCAAGCTGAACATGCTTATCTGAACAGACGTGTTCCGTTCTTTTTGGTAGGCCTGCTCGAATAGTTGGTCGTAAAACTTGATTTCAACCGGGTATAGCGGATCGATTTCTGCGATACAGTCTTTGATCTTTTTGACAGCGGTGTAAGCATTTCCCGTTGTGCGTATATATAGGGTTGGCTGTAAAATCGGATTCTGAGACTGTCCGGATGTAAGTGCCATCGGTTCGATCTTCTTCCGGAGATTCATAAAGTGGAAGTCTTTGATAATACCGATAACCTGACTGCCGTTTGCAAGCTTGTCGCCGGGTTTTACATTAAACTGCCGGGCTGCCAATTCGTTCAGCAGCAGTTTCTCTCCGGGAGCAGTCTGATCTGTTTTGTCGAAGTTGCGGCCTTCAATGATTTCAATGCCCATCATCTCTGTGAAGTTATAAGAGACAGGAATGAAGTAATACATGATATCTTCATCCTGCGGAGATTTACTATACGTATAAAGATAATAATCCAAAAAACCGACAGGCCAGTCCGAAGTGGCTACATCTGCTATCGACGGAGTTGACTTCAGTTTCCCGATCAACATATCTCCATGTCCGGACATGATCTCTTTATCCAGTGTGACCGTTGCGATCCGGCTGTTGTTGATTATCCCTTCCATATGATACATGTACCTGTTTTGCAGCCATATAAAAAGGGAAGATATAATGAGCCCGGTTGATATCAGAAACTGGAACCCAGTTAACGCTATCCGGATTGTACGACCGGTCGGACTCATGCCGAATGTACCTTTCAGGATCAGTGCCGGGTGGAAGGAAGTCATGTAGAATGCCGGATATATCCCTGTTACTATACCTGCGGTTCCTGCCAGAAGAAACGTGTGCCAAAGTACTCCCGTATTCTTTAGAAGTTCAGCTGGTGCGAGAAGTATGGATGAAAGACCAGCCTTATGGAAAAGCCATACCCAGCATAAAGCCAGAAAAAATGCGAGCAGATAGATACCCAGAGCTTCGAAAATAAGAGCGAAGCGGAGTGACGTGGTCGATTCTCCCAACACTTTCCGTATGTTTATGCTTCTTATCCGTGCCGGAGTGAGTGCCGCAGAGAAATTCAGAAAATTGACGGTGGCGATAGCGACAACCAGTAATGCGATGGATAACAGGATATATGTTATCATGCGGTTTCCTTTGGGCGTAATATCAAGGTTTATATCGTGCCGGTAGTAAATACTTTCTATCGGGTCAAGCCGGAAAGTTACCGGTTGGGTAAATCCCATCTGTTTCCCCAATCCTGTTTTCTCGAAGAAATCTGTCAGTTGTCCGGCTGCTTCTTCCGGAGATGCTTCCGGTGACAGCGCTACGAAAAGGGTTAACGCCCAGTCTGTCCAGTCGTTTTTATATGCGTCTGCCAGGTTGATCTTTATATCGTTCACTATGCTGGTGTTTTCCGGAAAATCTTTGTAGACGGCACCTATCGTGAAGAAAGTACCATCCGGTAAGAAGATTTGCCTGCCGACAGGAGAGGCTTGTCCGTACATTTTTTGTGCCAGGCTTTCAGGTAACAATGCTTTACCCGGTTCAGACAGGGAACCGGCTGTGCCTTCAAGTATTTCCATATCAAATACATCTGTAATACCCGCTGATACTTTGCGTATCGGAAGGATCATTCCTCGTTCTTCTCCCTCTGCCGTTTTGTATTTAGCATATATTTCGGATGATGCTCCGTACATGATGGAATAAGCCTCTATCCGGGGAGCGGAGGGAAGTAACATCTCAATCAGCGGTCGTGCTAAAAAGGAGGAATATGCTTCCCGGGAGGAAAGATTCGATTCGGTAGGTATCAATGTTGACTCGATGCGATAGATGCGGCCGGACTTCTTATAAGAGGTATCGAAAGTACGTTCATACCGCACTTGAATCAGAATAATGATAAAGGCGGCAAATGCAACACTCAATCCAAGTAGGTTTAGTATGGAAGCCAGTCTGAACCGTTGGAGTGTGACCAGGAAATTTCGGAAGATTGCTTTCATAAGTTTCTCTTTTTTCTGTAAAGTAAAGAGGAAAGAATTGATTCGCATAAGGATAGTTGCAGAGCTGCGGTTTCGTCTTGCAGAATCGTTTTATGTGATCCGATCACATTTTATATTCTAAAATAAATAAACGATATTCTATATTTCATTTATGAGGCTAAAAGCTTTGTCGTCTTTGTGTAATTAGTTTTAAATCTGTACCTTGCGCGCCTTTAAAACATTTATTAATGAGTAAAAAGCGTTATGAGAAAGAATTTATCTTACTATTTATTGCTGCTGTTTTGTGTCTCCGGACTGTTTGTTTCTTGTGGAGACGATGATGATGAAAAACCAACAATTGGCTATTCTGGTAAAGACGTAAGCGGGGATGCCGGGATTACCCGCGATAAAGAAACGAAGAAAGCTGTGCTGAGTGTGACCTCCGATAAAGCATGGGAGTTATATGCCGGTTCAACAGCAGAAGATATCGATATGAATACACCTTGTCTGGCAGGTGATGGTAAAGGTTCTTTCGATTTAAGTGGGGATGCTACGAAGAGACAACTTTTCTTATTCAAGAACTCGGAAGGTCAGGCTTTGCTGGCTGAAAGACTTTTACCTGTACATGGGTATAACTTCAGAGACCTGGGTGGTATAAAGAATAGTGAGGGTAAATATGTTCGTTGGGGTAGATTGTTCCGTACGGATGAAATGAATAAACTGGATAATGCCGATCTTACTTATCTAGCCAGTACAGGATTGAAGACAGTGGTCGATTTCCGTACTTCTACAGAAAAAGAAGGCGGGCTGGGCGGTATGCTGCCGGCAGCACCGGACAAATTACCTTCTACGGTAAAGAATCCTTATAATTTAGAGATCAATGCTGGTAATATATTCTCTGATGAGATCATAGGAAGCATCTCGAAAGGTCTTAGTGAGGAGGAAACTGCTCAGATCATGATAGATGGTTATATCGAAATGGTAAGCTATGACGACTATGTAGCTAAGTATAAAGAGTTTTTTAAATATGTTCAGGATGAGAACTCTTTGCCGTTAAGCTATCATTGTTCGGCAGGTAAGGACCGTACCGGAGTGGCTACTATGCTTATTTTGTCAGCTCTCGGTGTAGATAAGGCGACGATCATGCAAGATTATATGCTTAGCAAGCAATATATCGCAGGTAAGTATGATTCCTATCTGAAATATTATCCTCAGATTGCCCCGTTGGTAACCGTCGATGAAAAATACCTGAATGCCGCCTATGATAAAATAGACGAAAAGTACGGTTCCATGACTAAGTTCCTTACTGAAACATTAGGTGTGGATCTTGATAAAATGAAACAGCTATACTTATATTGATCATTTATAAATACCGATTATTCCGTCTGAAGTAATTGTTTCGGCACTGATGCTGAACTTTTTGCAACTACTGTTATTATAAAACCTGATATCAGCTTTACCCTTTTCATCGGGTGTCACTGAAGGATTCCAGTAGAGTGTGCGGCGATAATCGGGTTCCGGCGGAAGGATGGAATAATCCGGATTGTAAAATTCTTTAACCTGGCTGTAGCCTTCCAGCCAGGTTTTTCGTACTCCTTTACCGGCATCCGTCGGGATCTTATCTTCCGGGAATGTTTCGATAAAAACGGCACAACCATAGAACTTATCTACTTCCAAAGGTGACATTCTGTAGTCTGCATACTTACACATGATAGAAAGATCCTCGTTGATATAAATGGATTTGATGGCTTCGAGGCGTATCAGCTTGTATTTGTTGTAATCCATTTCAGTAGCCATAGTCCGTTCGTAGTTGATTACGAAAAGAGGTGTTTTCCCTTTATATTGCAGGTATTCGTCCTGTCTGGAGAAGGTTTTTCGGAAGTTGTTATTCATGTTTATCATCAACTCATGTATGTCCTTCCCGATATATTTTCCCTGGTCTGTGATGTCGTCCCATTCCGATTGAACGTCATAATAAGCGATTGATTTGGAACGGTTGTTGAATATATCCTTTTCTCTCGATCTCTTTTTGGCGGTTACGGTGACTTCGTCCAGTCGGAGAACTTTCTCTTTGTTGCCGGCTTTCGACAGCGAGTCTTCGTAGGCTGTCAGAAAAGCGTTGATGTCTTCTTCAGACTCTTGGGTATCCGGTGTTTCTTCCGGATCGATTGTTTCTGTTTTTTCTTGTTCTTTATCGGTAAGAGTGACCTGCATATCCGGATAACGGTATCTTTTAGGTTCCGGGGTAAAAAGCCGGTCCAGTATGATTCGGTGGTCTTTCTTTTTCCCTTTCTCGCTGACTGACAAGATCATATTCCATTTTCCGGTTATATCAGCCTGGAAAGCGAAACGTCCCAGACTGTCGGTTACAAATACATCGAATGCGCTGGTTGCCTTTTCTTCCTCACCTCTTTTGAGCAGGAAAGAAGAAACGGTAACGTTGGGTTTCGGGATTTTCCGGACAAGGGAAACCACCTGCCCATGCATCTCGATGCCTTGCTCCGGTCTGTATTTCAGTTCGAAAGGTGCTGTTCCTGCCATCTGTTTCCAGGAATAGCGGTGCCATCCCTGTACCATCATCAGCAGGTCGAGGGCTGAACGGTGGAAGGAGTCACTGGATTCAAAATAATAAGACGGATTATGGACATACCCTTTTATATCAGACATAAGCAGCAAGTCTGTCAGGATATTACAATCCGACTTTACTTCATTCATGCCGTCTCTTATCGATAAAGAGAAAGGTGCTTGTACCGGATTATCCTCCCGGTCGGTTACTGAAAGTTCCATGTGAACTGCTTCATAGGGTTCGTATGTCTCTTTGTCGCTTTTGGCTTTGATTGTTAACAGCTCTTCTTTGTTTGTGAATATCAACCGGTCGCAACGGATTTCACCATTGCTGTCGAATACAGTAATTTGTGAAACACCTGCAGGTAATATTGTTTTATCGACTTTGAAACGAACCGGTTCATTATGGAGTATGTTGGCAAGGCAATAGTTATATAATTTACCTCTGCAGGTAATGACCATGCCCAACATTTCGGCGGGTGTCTGTTTGTTTTTCTGTAAAGATATTTCGAGACTGTCAGCGGATGAAAGGTTGTCTACCTGCAAGGTAAATCCTTGAGGTAATGGTTGGGGCATGTCGAACTGGTACTTTTTCCCGTTATAGTCGACTACAGCTTTTCGTTTGTCCCCGCCGGGGGTATAATTGAAGAGGCCTTTTCCGTCGTGTGTCACGATAAAATCGGCAATTTCCTCTTTCTCTTCATTTATGATTTTTCCGGTCGCATCCAGTGGGTTGCCAAAAGCATCTGTTATTTCAAAGGCGATCCGGGAGGGAATGTCCTGGATCAGGTTTCCTCCTTCCGGATAGAATTTCAGATTTACCTTTTTCCCCTTTTGGGGCTTCTCCCGTTTCTTCGGATATTTACCGTATCCGTATTTCAGCATATTTTTCTCTTCATAGTTCCCTTCTTCTTTCGGCTTATTGAATACGGGGAGCAGGCGGGAGAAGATAACGTCTTCGCCAAAGTTCAGCATATATTTTGTATAGGCGCGTACTTCATAGAAACCGGAATAAAAAGGGAGTTGTCCGAGGGTGAAATCACCGTGACACTGTCCGTTCTCTATCTTCAGTATTCGTTTATCTATAATTTCACCACCGGGATTCAATAGTTCCACATATAAAGTTTTGCTTAATACGGTTGCTTCGTGCAGCTCGGAAGTGACCACATAACAGTTGAACCAGATGTTGTCGCCCTGGTAATAACTGGTATTGTCGAAGTGCAGATACACTTTTTCCCGTGGTATATATTGCGAAAACCGGTCCGTAGCACGAATATAGCGGGTGAGCTTATTGATCACGCTGTCTGCTTCCTGTCCTGCTGCCTGCAGGCAAAATAGCAGAAGGAAAATATAACCGGTAACTCTTCGGAGTGTTTTCATGCGAACTTCGTATCTTCCTTATGTGGAAGAATATACGAAGTTACAGAAATTTTCTATATTAAAGGCTGTTCCTTAGTACCTTATTTCCATGCTCTCTTCTTCAGTGTCGACCGATACCGGATATGAGCTCTTATTATAAGTATATTTATAATGTATGGTTTGGGTGTTACCGGTCTCACCATCCGTGATCGTTTCCTCTGTCAGTGTGTTTTGATGGTTGAGAAACTGACGGGGATATGTTCCTGTCGAGTATGAACTCTTTTGGAACCAAAAACTGAAGAACCATAATGGTAATTCAACTTGACTCATTGATCCTGGTTGATTATTGTATGTAAAAGTGTGGGTTGTAATAAGTCTTGAATCTTCAAGACTGAATATTTCGAGTTTTAACAGGTTCTTTGTTGATGAGTCAAAGGATAATATCAAATAGTTTTTTCCATCTCCTATTTTGTTATATCCTTCACTCGTCATTTGAAATGCACCCAGGTCTGTTATTTTGATCGGTAATCCGTTTTCATCCAGTTCAATTTCCTGATTATAAGAAACATCCAGGCTGGGTTCTCCGCAACTTTTTACTAAAATTTTGTTTCCTTCCCTTTCGAAATCACTCGATCCATGTCCATCTGCGATATTGGGATCTGCCGGAGGGGCGAAAGAGACACTGCGAAGTTCATTCCCTTCATAGTTGAATGAGGTGGTGGAGCCGTCTTTTTTCATCATCTTTAGTAGTTGATTACCGGAATACGACAGGTAAATTGTTTGATTATCTGTCTTAAATGTACTGGGAAGGCCGTTTTTTTCGGTAAAACCGAAACCTTCGCTGTCATTATCACATGAAAACAGGCAGATGCCTGCAGCTATCAAAGCTATTGATACAAGAATACGATTGAATAGTTTCATACTGATTAGTGTTAATGTCTTTATCAGTATGATGCTGCAATAAATAGAATAGTTGCATCTATAGGGAAAACGGACGTATTGTTTTTTATAAAACCTTATATGAATAAGCCGGCCAATTCTCCCTGATATACTCTTTCTTGTTATCTTCTGTGACCAGATAATCTATATCTCCCAGCGAAGCAACATGGTAGGCTTCTGCCGTATTCAGTTTATAACTGTCTGCCAGGACGATCCGTTTCCGTGCCCGTTCTATCATACATCGTTTTATCATGGCCTCTTCCCGGTCCGGGCAGGTTAGTCCTTGTTGGGGATGCACATCACTGATTCCCAGGATCAGCCAGTCCGGTCTTATCGTTTGTAATGCCTGGAAGACGGAAACTCCGAGCGTGACCTGGGAAGAAGGGAACACTTTCCCTCCCAAAAATATCAGGTCGAGCTTGGGATGGTTGAATAGCGTGTTGACTATCGGGAAACTGTTCGTATAAACCGATAGAGGAATATCGGTCGGGAGTTGCTTGGCGACTTCCAGGTTGGAGGTTCCCCCGTCTATCAGTAGGATATCTCCGGCATGGAATAACGGGATAACTTTGGTTGCCATCTGCTGCTTGGCGGCTATTCCCGTGTTCAGCCGGTCTGTAAATTCGATAGGGATACCGGATTTGGCGATTGCTCCTCCGTGTACCTTGGTCAGTAAACCCCGTTCGTCCAATTCTGTCAGGTCGCGACGTAAGGTGTCGTCCGACACACCCAGTTCTGCACTTAGTGCGGTAATATAAATCCTGTAATTCTGATTTATGCGGTTTAATATGTACTGATGTCTTTCTTCTTTTAGCATATATCTGAGAATTATATATTGCATATTACCGCAAATATACATATATTTCGTAGTAACAAGCATCGGCTATGAGATGTTTCATTTCTATTTGCGGACTTTTGCGTATTGTATGATTCTTCTTTTGAATTTCTGCAAATTTGCAGGAAACTCCGCAATCGGATTTTAGAAGCTGGCTGGTTACATTTTGGAAAATATGATTGTTTAATTATTAATAATTCTAAAAAGTATGAAGTCACAGGTATTAGTAGACATGGATGGAGTTCTAGTGGATGTGTATGGCCAGTTTATCAAAATGGAATATAGAGATTCCGGTATCCGGTTAAACTGGGAAGATTTGTGTGGAAAATCAGAAGAAGAGGCTTTCCCTTCCTTTAACAGACATGTGAGGGAAGTAGGCTTTTTCAGGACAGCCCCTCTTATGGAAGATAGTGTGGAAGGACTGAAGTTGTTGAATGATAAGTATAATGTCTTGATCGTTTCCTCCGCAACCGAATTTCCCGGTAGCCTGATCGAAAAGCAACAATGGCTGAACGAACATTTCCCGTTCATCACCTGGGAGCAAATGATCTTTTGCGGACGTAAGGATAGTATAAAAGGAGATATTATGATCGACGATCATCTGAAGAACCTTCGGTATTTTGAAGGCCGGAAGGTGCTGTTCAGTCAGCCGCACAATATGTGTGTACAGGATCAAATGTATCAGAGAGTGACAGGGTGGAAGGATATTATGGAGATGTTGTGACTATTGAAAAAAAATATTTACATTTGACTTCCTAATAAGTAATGAGAGAGCATAATTGAAAAAGGGAGATAATCATATGCGGTCTGTGTTGGAAGATTTAGCGGAAAGAAGTTCAGAGTCCGCTTTTAAATCTTTGTATGTTACTTATTGTGACCGCATAATGAGATATCTTACCATGTACGTGAAATCGCCGCAGATAGCAGAAGAATTGCTATCCGACGTCTTTTTCGCTCTTTGGGAAAATAGAAAACAGTTACTCGAAATAAATAATTTTGATGCCTATATTTACCGGATCGCTAAATTCAGGGTTCTGAACTATCTGCGTGATAACAGATCCCTGACTGTCGATCTGGATGAAGTGCCGATCGATCTTTTTGCCTTTACGGAGACGACTCCTGAAGACGATTATATTTCCCGTGAATTGATCGATGCGGTTAATGATGTAATCGAACAACTCCCGACAAAATCCAAACTGGCTTTTAAGTTAGTCCGCGAAGACGGCATGAAATATAAAGATGCAGCAGAGCATTTAGGTATATCAGTCAAGACGTTAGAAGCTCAACTGACATTCGCTATGAAAAAAATTACGAAAATATTCAATATCGGTTAAGGGTGAAATTCAATTTTCGGTACTTATAATAGAAAGTATCAAAATTGTATGAATCAGGAAATAGAACAAATCATATTACGGAATCTTTCGGGAGAAGCATCTTGCGATGATGTCATCACCTTTTCAGAGTGGTTGGCATCGTCTGCCCGGAATAAAGAGAGTTTCCTGAAAATCAAAAAATATTGGGATGCGGAGGTTGCCGGTGCAAAACTTCAAAATCCGGAAGCTACTTATAACAAACTATTAGACAGGATACGAAAAGCGGAACGAAAGGAGACTGTTCGTAGATTATGGATCAGATATGCCGGAGCTGCCGCTGTTGCTATTATTGTAGGTATTACCGGTTATTGGATAGGAGGGCAGAGAAACGTTACGCCCGTACAATATTATTCTTATATCACAGGAAATTCTGTTTCTTCATTCGAGTTGCCGGACGGCACCGAGATATCTTTAAATAAAAACAGTACGTTATCTTATTCGAGTTCATATGGAGAAAAGGTCCGTGAAGTTTCTTTGGAGGGGGAAGGTTACTTCTCTGTGATGAAAGATAAGACAAAAGCCTTTGTCGTGGATCTGAACGGTTCCAAAATATCCGTATTGGGTACAGTTTTCAATGTAAAGAACTATAGCAAAGAAAATGTCACGACTGCCACTTTAGTGGAAGGTTCGATCCGTTTTGAGACCCCTGAACAACAAATTCTGTTGAAACCCGACCAGCAGCTTGTTTTCAATAAATCCGAGAATCAGATCGGCATAGAAAATGTTTCTACCGATCTGATTACAGCCTGGAAGAGTCATCTGATAAAATATAAGTCGATATCTTTTAGGGAATTTCTGGATATGCTGAAAGACCGGTACACTGTGGATATCGTGTTGTCAAATGAAATCTCGGGTGAGCAGAAAGTAACAGGTTCTTTCGATGAAAGCCTGACAGTCGATCAGATACTCGACCTGATGAAAAAGAACCTTTCTTTCAGATGGAAGAAGGAGGGTGATAAATATGTGATCAATAAATAAAGTATTAACCGATTAAAAAAGAAAGGAGTATGAAAACGCAGAAAAGATAAACATATACTATTAGGAAAAAACAAACCGGCCATTCTTGGAGGAAGCAGCCGGCTTGGATTCGAGAAATTAACCGCTCAATTCATGTTACTGGTAATAACATGAATCGGCATTTAGTTAACTTAATTCATTTACAAAAATATGAAAAATATATGGATCAACGAAGCCTCTTTCAAAAAAGAGGTTAAAAGACTATTGCTTCTTATGAAAATCACACTAATCATCTTATTTATATGCATTTTTCAATTGCAGGCTGTGACCTCTTACAGTCAGACTACTACTCTTTCTATTGAAACAGAGGAAACTGCGCTGATGGATATTTTTAGCGAAATAGAAAGCCGGAGTGAGTTTCTGTTCAACTACCGGGATAGTGATGTCAGCCATATTAAAGCAAAAGTGAACATAAAAAATGGAGATATAAAGGAGGTTCTCACACAAGTGTTGAGTAATACGGATCTGTCCTTTTCCATCAATGACCGGCATATTACTATATTTAAAGCACCCAGAGTAGAAAAAGAAGATAAGAAAATAATTACCGGGAATGTAAAAGACAATTATGGGGAATTTCTGTTAGGAGTATCTATTGTTCTTAAAGGTACATCTACAGGAACAGTTACGGATATAGATGGTAATTATTCGATAGAAGTACCGAACGAGCATGCCATATTGGTTTTTACTTATCTGGGTTATAAGACCAGGGAATTATCCGTTCAGGGCAAAACAAAGCTCGATATTGTTATGGAAGAAGATACACAGAACCTTGAGGAAGTAGTTGTTGTTGGTTATGGTACGCAGAGGAAAGTTAATTTAACAGGTGCTGTTGCCCAAATAAAAGGGGAAGTTCTGGAAAATCGTCCTGTAACAAATATAACTCAAGCCCTGCAAGGATCTGTTGCTAACCTGAATATATCGTCTACATCGGGAGGTGCACCGGGAGCAAATCAAACGATCAACATTCGTGGTTATACCGGCTTCGGTTTGGATGCCGATGGAAAGATGGAGTCGAAATCACAATCTCCGTTGATTGTTATTGATGGAGTACAGGGAGGGGATATCAACTCTATCAATATGCAGGATGTTGAAAGTATCTCTGTACTAAAGGATGCAGCTTCCACAGCTATCTATGGTTCGAGCGCTCCATACGGCGTGATCATTATTAATACCAAAAAAGGGAAGAAAGGTTCTAAAGCTCAGATTACTTACAACAATAATTTCGGTTTTGCGCAGCCTATCAATTTACCTAAGATGATGAATTCCCTGGATTTTGCAAATATCTATAATGAAGCAGCCAGGAACGGTAATATTGCTCCTGTTTTTTCAGATGAAAATATACAGCGAATAAAGGATTATCAATCCGGAATTATGAAAGATGAAACAATACCGGATCCGACGCCGGGCATTGATGAATGGCAGACATGGACCGGTAATGGGAACAATGATTGGTTTGATATTTATTTTAAGAATCTCTCTTTTAGCCAACAGCATAATGTCGGTGTATCAGGAGGTACGGATAAGACTAATTATTATGTAGGGCTTGGTTATAACCAGAAGGATGGTATGTATAATTATGGCGATGATTCCTATAAACGTTATAATGTCCGTACAAACTTATCCGTCGATCTGGTAAAATGGCTTAGTTTTAATATGAGATCGTCTTATGCCAGATGGACGACTGATTCTCCCAATACATATAACGGTTCAAAAGATTATATGCATCAAATTGCAAGAAAATGGCCGACAGCTCCGTTAATGAATCCCGATGGTGCCTATTCTTATCCCAGCGAGATTCCTTTACATTTGGATGGTGGTCGTGATAAATCTACATCGGACCAGGCTGTATTGACCGGTGAATTTGTCATAACTCCATTGACAGGATGGAATATAACTGCAAATTATACATTTGATGGATTGTTTGTGGAAGAAACGGAGCATGTTAAAACATTATATGTAACAAATCCGAGTGGCGCATCTGCTATTTATTCAGGAACGACTCCTAATTCTTTTAAACGAATAAATAGTAAGAACCAGCATCATATAATCAATCTGTTCTCTTCTTATGAAAAACAGTTAGGCGATCATTATTTTAAAGCAATGGTCGGTTATACACAGGAGTTGTATGATGATTTGAAAACCTCGGCAAAGAATACAGATTTGTATTCAGACAATCTACCTTCTTTATCATTGACTTATGGTAAATCGCCTTTTATTGAAGACAAAGCAAATCAATTGGCTGTCCGGGGTGGTTTTGGGCGGATCAATTATAATTATAAGGAAAAATATTTATTTGAATTGAATGGCAGATATGATGGTACATCCCGTTTCCTTAGTGATGTCAGATATAAATTCTATCCCGGTGCTTCTGTGGCATGGGTGATATCAAAAGAGAATTTCTGGAAGCCGGTAGAAGATTATGTAAATACATTCAAATTCAGAGCTTCTTATGGTTCGTTGGGTGATCAGGGATTTATTGATAGTTATTACCCGTTCTATCCGTCGATGTCAACCTCTTCTCCAAGTGATAGTAAATGGATTTTTGCAGATGGGCGGCAAGCTTACGTAAGTTATCCCGGTTTGGTTAATCCTAATTTGACTTGGGTAACAACTTCCACTATTGATTTTGGTGTCGATATGACATTCCTGAACAATCGTCTGAATGCTACCTTCGACTGGTATAAGCGTTCTTCTAAAGATTTTGTAGGGCCAGCGGAAGTATTGCCGTCTATTATCGGAATTGACTCTCCGCAAATGAATAATTCTTCTATGGATACGAAAGGTTTTGATTTGTCTGTTTCATGGCGAGACCGTATAGGGGAGGTTAATTATGGGGTGAACTTTGTATTAAGTGACTATATGAGTGAAATTACCTCATATCCTAATCCTACCGGTTTAAATACAACCTGGTACAAGGGACGTAAGGTCGGTGACATCTGGGGATATGAAACATACGGTGTTTTTGCTTCTGAAGATGAAATAGCGTCAGCTCCTTCCCAGGAAAAGATTTATGCGCAATGGACCCCTGGAGATATTCGCTATGTGGATCAGAATGGTGATAAAAAGATAGATTGGGGAGATAATACATTGGATAATCCCGGAGATAAGAAAGTAATAGGAAATACTACCCCTCGTTTTTCTTATGGTGTGAATCTGAGTGCGGACTATAAGGGATTTGATTTCTCTCTTTTTCTACAGGGGGTAGCGAAACGTGATGCCTGGGTCGATTCAAATTATTTCTGGGGTATTGTCGGCGATCAATGGCAAAGTTCTGTATTTACTGTTCATTCCGATCGTTGGACAAAGGATAATCCTAACGGATATTTTCCTAAGTTTTACCTGACTTCGCAGAATAATAAGAATACGCAGACACAAACACGTTATTTACAAAACGCAGCGTATATGCGTATTAAAAATATGCAGATAGGATATTCATTCCCTAAATCTTTGATAAATAAGATCAATTTTGAAAGACTGAGGATTTATGTAAGTGGAGATAATTTGGCGACATTCTCCAGCATGTTCAATACCATTGATCCGGAGTTCTCGGCTTCAAACGGTAAACTATATCCATTACAAAGAACTTGGTCTGTAGGTTTAAATGTTACTTTCTAATTGTATAACCTTTTGAATATAAAAACAATGAGAAGATATAAATTCAGCTTATATATAATCGTTTTGATTGGATTGTTGTGTTCATGTAACGATGATTTTCTGGAACGAACTCCTATTGTCAACATGAGTGATGCCAGTTATTGGAAAACATCCAATGATTTGAAATTGTATGTGAATAATTTCTACAGCCGGAAAGATTTGTTAAAGCCTTATACTGATTGGGGGACAATCGGTCCGTATGGAGATGATGCTGATAGCGGAAGTGATACGCAAATCAAATATAACTATCATACAGGTATGAATGGTGAAAATACGCTGCCGGCTTCAGGTGGAGGCTGGAGTGTATCTGATTGGTCCGCTTTACGGGACATTAATTATTTTATGAGTAATTACGAGAAAGTGAATGAGCCTTGGGATCAGGTAAAAGAATACGTCGGAGAAACTCTATTTTTCAGATCTATATTCTATTTTGGGAAATTACGTAGTTTTGGTGACCTTCCTTGGATAAGCGGGACGCTGGATAATACATCGAGTGTTTTGTATGGTTCCCGGATGCCTAGAAATCAAGTGGTAGACTCTATTATGGTTGATTTGGATAGAGCGATAGAATATTTACCGGAACGAGGCAGTTATACTGGGCGGATTACGAAGGAAGTAGCCATGTTATTACAGGCCAGAATAGCCTTGTATGAAGGAACCTGGGAGAAATATCATGCAATAAAAAATACTCCATTCAGAGTAGATGGAGCCGACGGACAAAAGTTCATTAAAAAAGCAGCTGATGTATCGGATGCATTAATGGCTTTAGCTGCAACTAATGGGAAAACTGCTTTACTGGACGGTACAAATTATGGATATACTAATTTATTCAATCAAAGAGACTATAGTTCTAATGCTGAGATTATGTTATGGCGTAAATTCTCGAAAGAGGATAATTTATATACTCATTGGGCTGGATATAATGGTGGTGGCCGTGGCTTGACCAAGAGTATGATAGATTCTTATCTGTGCCTTGACGGAAAGCCGATTACTTTATCAGATCAATATAAGGGAGATGCTACATTAAAAGAGGTTGTAGCCAACAGGGATCCCCGTCTTAATCAGACTATCATTGTGGATGACGAGGCTCATATTCAGTATGTCGAAAATAATAGTTTTTTCAAAACTCCAGTTTTTGAAGGAGCGGCAGAAAATACTTGTCCGACTGGCTATCAACTGTATAAAGGGTTTAATACCAGCTACGAAGAGTATAATACTGGAATGGCTACCATTGCGGTTATTTATTTTCGATATGCAGAGGCATTATTGATCAATGCGGAAGCAAAAGCCGAATTGGGAGTGATCAACCAGTTGGATATAGATAAAACAATCAATGCTTTGAGGCGAAGAGTCGGTATGAATGACGGTTTGTTGGATATGAATAATATACCGGTCGATCCTAACTGGCAATTTAAAAATATTAGTCCGTTATTGAATGAGATTCGTCGTGAACGTAAAGTAGAATTGGCATGCGAAGGTTTCAGAGTAGACGATATTTTCAGATGGGCCGCAGCAGACGAAGTTATTGTCGGCTACAGACCTAAAGGTGCTGTGAAAGAACAATGGAACAATTATCCTGGAGTTTCTCCTGCTTTTATCGCTGCATGGGAGAATTTGTCAGTGGATGAGAATGGATATATCGATCCGTATAAGAACTATGCGACGATGGATAATGGCTTCCGGTTTAAACTGGATAGAGATTATTTGTCTCCGATACCAACCGTAGAATTGACTTTAAATCCGTCACTGAAGCAGAATCCTGGTTGGTAGGTATGAAAATACTTCAAAGTAAATAAATTTTAAACAGTAAAGGGAGACTTTGTTCTCCCTTTGCCATAAAAATATAAAATGATGAAAAAAACAATATTGGGAGTGTTGGTGACACTGACTATATTTTTCGCTTGTGTTCCTCAGTCCCGGCAATCAAAATCGGCAAAAGAGTTAAAAGTCTTATCATGGAATGTCTGGCATGGCGGACATTCGGAAGCTTATCCCGGTAAGAGTTGTGAAGGGACTATGGGGATATTGAAAAAGAGTGATGCGGATGTTATTTTGATGATTGAAACCTATGGTTGTTCTGATCAAGTGGCTGATCATTTGGGTTATTATCATCGTTTGCTATCGAATAATCTTTCTATTTACAGTCGTTATCCGATTCTGAAAACATATACTTTCCCTGACTCAATCGCAACGTTTAATTTCGGTGGAGTAGAGTTGGATATAAATGGTAAACGGATACGTGTGTTCAACACCTGGCTGCATTATCTTCCTGATATGAGGTTGGTTCCGACTGAAAAGACAGAAGCTGAAATACTGGCTTGGGATGATGAAGGAACACGGGATGAAGAGATTTTGAGGATTCTGTCGGTCCTACAACCGGTAATGGCAGAGGCAGACAGTGTACCTATTATTATGGGGGGCGATTTTAATGATCACTCTCATTTAGATTGGACTGAAGCTACTAAAAATATGTATAATCATGGTGGGGCTGTTGTAAACTGGACCGTATCGAGAATTATGGAAGAGAATAGCTTTAAGGATAGCTTTCGTGAACTGCACCCTGACCCTGTCAAGGAGCTTGGACCTACCTGGTATTGGACAGGAGATGAAAAAAATCGTCAAGACCGTATTGATTTTATTTATTATAAAGGTAATAAGCTGAAAGCTGTCAAATCTGAATCATATAATACAGATTTGCCAGGTTATCTTGATTTTTATGGCGAGAAGTTTTTCTATGCCTCCGATCATGGTTTTGTGATGACTACATTCTCACTCGATTAGAATATCAACAATAAATATAGTATGAAACGTCGTAATTTTCTTGAATGCTGCATGCTTTCCTTGGTAGCGGCAGCAGCAAAAGCCAAAGGTGTCAGCCTTGAGATGGAAACATCAAGATCCAGCCGACTGAAGTTTGGTATTATCTCGGATATCCATCCGGATATAGTCCACGATGGAAAACATCGGTTACAGGTCTTCCTGGAGGCTGCAGCTAAAAATAAAGTTGATTTTATTATTGAGTTGGGTGATTTCTGTTTTGCCAAAGAGGCGAATATCCCTTTCCTGAATTTATGGGATAAGTTCCCTGGTGATAAGTATCATGTTTTAGGTAATCATGATATGGATATCTGCACCAAGGAAGAATATATGAAATTTGTCGGAATGAAGAGCCGTTACTATTCTTTCGATAAAGGTGATTTTCATTTTATCGTGCTTGATCCGAATAACTTATTTGTTGATGGGGAATATATTCCTTATAAAAACGGGAATTTCTATGTAGATATGTCCCAACGCGAACATCTAGATCCGGAACAGATTGAATGGCTGAAAAAGGATCTGGCTGCTACTAATAAACGTTGTATTCTTTTCTCGCATGAATGCTTTGAAAATACGGTTCAGAACAGGGAATTGGTACGCAGTATCCTGGAGGCAGAAAACAAGCGGTGTGGCTTTAAGAAGGTAATTGTCGCTTTCAGCGGGCACGATCATACAAATTATACAAAAGAGATCAACGGCATCACTTATATTCAGATCAACAGTGCCTCCAACCAATGGGTCGGTGAGGAATATGCCTGTCCGGAACGCTTCAGTGAGGAGATAAACAAACAGCATCCTTCTTTAAAGTATACTGTTCCTTATACCGATTCTCTTTTTGCGATTGTAACGTTAACTCCGAACTGCTTGAAGATGAAAGGGCGCGAGAGCACATTCATTGCGCCTACCCCCATGGATATGGGAATACCGGATGCTCTGTATTCTTTTCCGTTAGTTCCCTGGATCAAAGATTTTTCTTTACATATTAAATAACTAAATATCAATAAATCAACATGAAACACATTTTGTACATCTGCCTTTCGGCAGTCTTGTTTGTTTTAAGTGCATGCGGAGGGAACGTTCAGGTAGAGGCCCAAAAATCAAATCAATTGGCTAATGCTCCTAAACATGTAATTGTAGTCGGTTTCGACGGTTTTAGCGCATCTAGTATTAATGATGGTAAAACTTTGCCGGATATGAAGCATATGCCAACTTTGAGAAGCTTGATGGAGAAAGGTTCTTATACGCTGAAGAACCGCTCAGTCCTCCCTTCTTCCAGTGCAGTAAACTGGGCCTCTATGTGGATGGGAGCAGGTCCTGAACTTCATGGCTATACCACATGGGGAAGCCAGACACCCGATCTTCCTTCAAGAGAATTGACTGAAAACGGAATCTTCCCGGATATATTTGCTATGGTTCGTAAAACTCAGCCGACTGCCGAGATCGGATATGTTTATGAATGGGGCGGCATGCGTTATTTGGCAGATACGCTTTCTATCAACTATGTGCAACCGGCTCCGTTGTCAGGAGAGAATGTAGAAGAATCTACCGCCTTGGCTGTAAACTATATTAAAGAAAAGAAGCCGAATCTGTGTGCTGTTATTTTTGCTGAACCCGATGGGACTGGACATGGCATCGGTTGGGATACTCCTGAATACATCAAGATGCTTACTCATTTGGACAAAGGACTGGATGCAATTGTTAAAGCTGTGGAAGATGCCGGGATAATGGATGAAACAATAATTATGGTAACAGCCGATCATGGGGGTATTGACACTGGTCACGGAGGTATTACTATGAATGAAATGCAGACTCCGATTGTATTTTATGGAAAAGGTATTAAGAAAGGTTTTGTGATTCCTGAAAGTACGATGGTATTCGACATTGCCGGAACCATCGGATATATGTTTAATATCGAACAGCCTCAGGTATGGATTGCTCGTCCAATTACGTCTGTTTTCGAGAAATAAATAAAAAGAAAAAGGTGTGTCAGAGCGAACTTAGTCAGCCATGACATACCTTCTTCCTTCTTTTGTGTTTTGAAAACTTGACTTTTACCTTCCCAGCTCCTTATTATAAACAGCCTCGTCATTGATGATGCGGAGAGCTTCCTTGAAACTGGGATTATCGTCGTTGATGATCTGGAAATATTCGGCCATATCGTACAGGTCGCGGGCGATCAGAGCCTTTATCTGAAGAGTGATAAGTGGCTTGGAACGATTGTATTGTTCTTCGTTGAACTCGATCTTCTCACCTTTGCCCAGTTCGATCAATTCCTGTAATGTCTCTTCAGGAACAACGAAATCTTTCTTGTACTGGCTGAACTTCGGATAATTCTTGGTCATCGCGGCACGGTTGCGGTCCAGATAACTCATGGAAACACGGTTCACCAGTCCGCTGGCTACCAAATTACGGTGGTAATCGGTATAGCGGGTTGTGTCTACAGGGATAAATACGTCGGGCATGATACCGCCGCCGCCGTAAACGATACGTTTAGTCTCCAGTGTATTATATTTCATTGAATCAGGGAAATGGATGCTGTCGGCACTCATCAGTTCGCCACGATTATAGCGGTCGATCAGGTCGTGCTGGTAGTCCTCCAGTTTACCGTTCTCATAATGTTTTTGGATACTTCGTCCGGTAGGTGTGTAATAACGGGCTACTGTCAGACGGATCATTGAACCATCCGGCATAGGGATCGGTTTCTGAACCAGTCCTTTACCGAATGTGCGGCGACCGACAACTACACCACGGTCCCAGTCTTGTACGGCACCGGACAGGATCTCGCTGGCAGAAGCCGACGATTCGTCTACCATAATGACCAGGCGGCCTTCTTCAAAGTTTCCTTTTACCGTTGACTTTGCTTCATCGCGCGGCTGTTTGTTTCCTTCCGTATAAACGATCAGTTTGTCTTTATCCAGAAATTCATCCGCCAGTTCGATAGCTATATTGAGATAGCCTCCGCCATTTCCTTGCAGGTCGAGGATCAGGTTCTTCATTCCCTGTTTCTTCAGCTTGGCAAGAGCGTCACGGAACTCGTCTGCTGAGGAGGCGGCAAAACGGTTCAGCTTGATATAGCCGGTCTGCTTGTCTGCCATATAGGCGGCATCCAGGCTGGTTACAGGTATCTTACCACGGATAATCTTAAACTCGATCAGCTCCGGGTTCTTATTACGCAACACCTTTATGCTGACCTCGGTCCCTTTCGGTCCGCGCAGGCGTTTCATGATGTCAGTCGTTTTCATTTTAACACCGGCGATCAATGTATCGTCGACCATGATGATACGGTCGCCGGCTACCAGACCAACCTTTTCGGAAGGACCGCCGGGGATTACCTGGATAACATATAATGTATCTGTCAGCATATTGAACTGGATACCGATACCGTCAAAGTTGCCTTGCAACGGTTCAGTCATCTCTTTTGTCTCTTCCGGATCCATATAGTTGGAATGCGGGTCCAGTTTTTCCAGCATGCCGATGATCGCATCTTCCACCAGCTTGGAATCATCCACCGGATCTACATAGAGATTCGAGATGGCATATAACGCCATGGATAATTTACGGGCATCGGGATTCGGTTTCTGGGCCACTGCCGTCGTGATGGCGACCATCAGGACAAGCAGGGATACTACGATTCGTTTCATTTTAATTTTTGTTTCGTAAATAGTCAATATAAGTTGGTTCCCTTCGGAACGAACAGTGAAATATCTTTGCCATACCGCAACAGTTCGCGTACAATGCTGGAACTGATGTGCGTATGTTCAGGCTCTGTAAAGAGAATGAACGTTTCGATGCCGCTCAGTTTACGGTTGACATCGGCGATGCTCTTCTCGTATTCGAAATCGTTGACGGTACGGATGCCGCGCATGATAAAACCGGCACCGACTTCTTTGGCAAAATCGACGGTCAACGAATCGTACGACATTACTTTTACCCGCGGTTCGTCTTTATAGAGACTGCGGATGGCTTCGACCCGTTTTTCGAGTGAGAAGTATGTCTGTTTCTTGTCGTTGATACCGATAGAAATAATGATCTCGTCGACCAGTGCCAGCCCGCGGCTTACCAGTGACTGATGTCCGATCGTAAAAGGATCAAATGTTCCGGGGAACAAGGCGATACGCTTATTTAATTGACAATTGACAATTGACAATTGACAATTATCGGGAGAGGTATCCATATTCTTGTCTGTTATATTCTTTTCCATTATTTATATTTCATTGTCAATTGTCAATTAACAACGTCTTCTTCTACAACCAGGTTATCGATGATAAAGTTCTGTCTTTCCATGGTGTTCTTACCCATATAAAATTCAAGCATATCTTTCACCAGGTCTTCTTTTTTCATTGTTACTGGGTCGAGACGCATGTCTTTGCCGATAAAGTTGCGGAACTCGTCCGGTGAGATTTCTCCCAAACCTTTGAATCGGGTAATCTCCGGATTCTTTCCGACAGCCTGGATGGCTGCCAGCCGTTCTTCTTCCGAATAGCAATAATACGTCTTTTGCTTGTTACGTACACGGAAAAGCGGAGTTTGCAGGATATAGACATGATTCCGTTTGATCAGGTCGGGGAAGAACTGCAAAAAGAAAGTGATCAGCAACAGGCGGATGTGCATACCGTCGACATCGGCATCGGTAGCAATAATGACTTTGTTATATCTCAGACCTTCCAGGCCGTCTTCAATATTCAGAGCGGCTTGCAGCAGGTTGAACTCTTCATTTTCGTAAACGATCTTTTTAGTCAGGCCGAAACTGTTCAGTGGCTTACCGCGCAAACTGAAAACAGCCTGCAGGTTCGGATCGCGGCTCTTCGTGATGGATCCGCTCGCCGAGTCACCCTCGGTGATGAAGATGCAACTTTCTTCCGTACGGTCGCCTTTGGCATCATTCAGGTGGATACGGCAGTCACGCAGTTTCTTATTATGCAGGTTCGCCTTTTTGGCTCTTTCGCGTGCCAGTTTGGTTACGCCGGCAATGGCCTTGCGTTCTTTTTCCGACTCCAGTATCTTACGCAGCAACGCTTCTGAAGTATCGGTGTTCTTATGGAGATAGTTATCCAGCTCTTTCTTGATAAAGTCGCCGACAAATTTAGCCACAGTCGGACCTTCGGGACCTATATCTTTGGAACCCAGCTTGGTTTTTGTCTGGCTCTCGAACACCGGCTCTTCTACCTTGATGCTGATGGCGGCAACGATACCCGCACGGATATCCGAATATTCGAAGTTCTTGTTGTAATACTCTTTAATGACACGTCCCAGCGTTTCACGGAAAGCGGAAAGATGCGTTCCTCCCTGTGTCGTGTACTGACCGTTCACGAAAGAGTAATATTCTTCGCCGTATTGGTTGCTATGGGTGATAACCACCTCGATGTCTTCTCCGTTCAGGTGGATGATCGGATAGAGAGGTTCGGTGGTCATATTTTCATTCAGCAGGTCGACCAGTCCGTTACGTGAGTGGAACTTTTTCCCGTTGTACATAATGGTCAGACCCGAGTTCAGAAAGACATAATTCTTCAGAAGGCTCTCGATGAACTCATCCTTATACTGGTATTCCTTGAAAATCTCTTTGTCGGGAATGAAATAGGTTAGCGTCCCGTTTGCTTCGGTAGTCGGCTGGATACCGGATTCTTCGGTGATGATTGCCTTGTTGTATTCGACCCGCTTGCATTCTCCGTCACGGAAACTGGTGATCAGGAAATAACTGCTTAGGGCGTTCACGGCTTTGATACCGACACCGTTCAGTCCGACAGACTTTTTAAAAGCCTTACTGTCGTACTTGGCACCTGTATTCATCTTGCTGGAAACGTCGACTACCTTTCCCAGAGGAACACCGCGGCCGTAGTCTCTGACAGAAACCGTACCTTCTTCTACGGTGACTTCTATGGTTTTACCATACCCCATCATATATTCGTCGATGGAGTTGTCGAGTACTTCTTTCAGCAATACATAGATTCCATCGTCCGCATAACTACCATCTCCCAGTTTACCGATATACATACCAGGACGTCGGCGGATATGTTCCATCCAGTCCAGCGTCTTGATATCGTCGTCATTATACGCTGTCGGTTGTTGCATTGTTGAATTCAGTTCTTCCATGTCTGATTAATTGAAAATTGATAATTGAAAATTGAAAATTATTTGAGAGTGAAATTAGTGAATTTTCAACTTTCAATTCTCAACTTTCAATTTTTTAATGAATGCTCTTCTCGTTTTATGATGTTCACGTTTGAAATAATCCCATTGGGCCTGTACGGCATTGTTGCTTGCCAGCTCCGGGTTACTCTCGGCATATTCAACTCCCAAGCCGATATATACAGGGATAAGGTCGTTGAATAATAATGCGTTGACTCCCTTGTTCTGGTACTCCGGCAATACACCTGTCAGATACAGGTCGATCACTTTGGGCTTTGTCTTCAATGCTTTCAGCAGATGTATCCATCCGAAAGGAAACAAATGTCCTTTTGCCTTCTGCATAGCATGCGAGAGACTGGGCAGTGAAATTCCGAAGCCTACTACCGTATCGTCTTCTTCCCTGATAATAAGAGTCACCAGATCCAGACGGATCATCGGGATATACTGCTTCACATAATAATCGATCTGCTTCTGTGTCAGCGGAGCAAAACCGTACAATGGAGCGTAAGCAGCATTCAAAGTTTCGAATATCTTCTGTGCATACGGCCATATCTCCTTTGTGTTTTTGAACTTCATGGTTTTCAAGCCGTATTTCTTTTTAACGATCTCTCCGATACGTTGATGTTTTTCGGGAATACCTTCCGGTATATATATCTTGAACTCGTGCCAGTCCTGATCTTTCTCATATCCGATACGTTCCATATGTTTCGGGTAATAAGGATAATTGTAGATCGCAGCCATCGTCCCGAGTTGGTCGAATCCTTCGATCAGCATCCCTTCATGATCCATATCGGTAAATCCCATCGGTCCGTGTATCTCCTTCATCCCTTGTTCTTTCGCCCATTTTTCAACAGCACCGAACAGGGCATCGACTACCTCGGCATCATCGATGAAATCAAGGAAACCGAAGCGGGCACGTTCCTGGTTCCACACTTCGTTACTGCGACGATTGATCATTCCGGCAATACGGCCGACAATCTTATCATCCTTATAGGCAAGAAAATAGACGGCATCGCAAACTTCGAATGCCGGATTCTTTTTCTTATCCAGTGTAACCATCTCCTCTTCGATCAATCCCGGTATATGATAGGGGTTACCTTTGTATAAATCAATATTGAACTTAACAAATTTCTTCAGTTCCTTTTTGCTGGTAACTTCTTTAATTACTACGCTCATTGGTTCATTTAATTAGAACGGCAAATTTACACAATTAATTTGTTACTTAATAATCCGCTACTTAGTTAATTTGTTAATTAGTCGTTTAGGTCTCGGTGAGACCTGTTTTCCGACTTTTAAATATGCCGGATTTAGCCCTTTACAACAGGGACTTTGTGGAAATGCTTAGTGGGCAGATTCCCAGTTTATTACAGTTTCCTCGTAGTTCCTTGCTTTGGAAACTCCAGTTCCCTGCGCGGGGAACTGTAATTTCCTGCGGAGGGAACTAGAGTTTCCTGCCTGGGAAACCGGAGTTTCCTAAGCAGGAAATTCCAGCAACTCCGGCAGCTACCTCCAACCGGCCCGGTGTCCTGTCCGGATGCGATATGGATAAATAGTCTCCTCTTTTGGGTAATTAATTGACTGTTCTTAGCTAGGATTGTTAAATTACCATTATATTTGCATGTATAACAGGCGCGAAATAGATTATTCACCATGAAAAACTTAATCAAAATAATTATGTTGACAGTACCTCTTATCACGGGTTCATCATGTAAATTTACTCCGAAAGAACTTCATTCGGAACTGGCATTTAAAGCAGAAGCAACAACCGGCGAAGGCTCTATCTGGCATCCGGACAGGAATACGTTATTCTGGGTAGACATTGAAGGGCAGACGTTGTATGAATATTATCCGGATAAGCAGGATTGTAAAACATGGGAATTTGATCGCATGGTTTCGACTGTCGTGCCGGAGACAGACAGTACGGTTGTCGTTTCTCTTCAAGATGAGATTGTACGGGTGAATCTGAATGACGGAAGTCTGTCGTCGGTAGCTCCGATTCCCGACCATGAGGGGAAAGTCAGATGCAACGACGGCAAATGTGATCCGGCTGGCCGTTTGTGGATAGGGACAATGGGTTTTGGTGCTCCTAAAGGTGCAGGGACATTATACACAGTTGATTCTGACGGCACGGTGACGACCAAGTTGAAGGCGGTGACTATTTCTAACGGGATTGTTTGGTCGGCGAATAAAAAGTATATGTATTATAATGATACTCCGACCGGTAAGGTGGCTCGTTACCGGTATGATGAAAAGTCGGGAGAGATCCTGTTCGATGGTATTGCTGTCACATTGCCGGCGGGTTCGGGTGCTCCTGACGGAATGACAATCGATGGCAACGATAATTTATGGGTGGCTCAATGGGGCGGTTTTGGTGTGTACTGCTATTGCCCTTACACGGGTGAGCTACTGGCAAAAGTAGAAGTTCCGGCTCCTAACGTCGCTTCCTGTGCATTCGGGGGCAAGGATATGGATACGCTCTACATTACAACGGCACGGGCCGGACTTTCGAAGGAACAATTGGAAGAATACCCTCTTAGCGGCAGTCTTTTTGTTTGTAAACCCGGAACAAGCGGACCGAAGCCTTACAAATTTAAGTAACAGACAGAATAAGCAATCATTTAATCTGTTAGTAAACAAAATACAGGTTATAATTGTTTATTTTGCAGGAGGGAAGAGATTCTCTCATTAAATAACAAGATATATATGACGAAAAACAAATCCGGGAAGAAGGATAATAAAGAAAATAAACCGAAAAAGAATAAGGCAAAACGTATGAAGAAAGAAGCTATGCTTCATTCTGTGATGTCTGTCTTTCAATCCTCTCCCAAGGAACCATTTAACTATAAACAAATAAGCAAACTGATCGGCGTGGAAAGCCAGGTACAGAAACTACAGGTGGTAGACCTGCTGTATGATCTTTCGGCCGAGAACTTTATTACAGAAATAGACCGCGGACGTTATCGCTATAACGGTCTCGGTACGACTGCAATCGGAACATTCGGACGTCGGAGCAACGGGAAGAACTCGTTTATACCGGAAGACGGTGGTGCGCCGGTTTTCGTGGCAGAACGAAATTCCGGACATGCGATGGACGGAGACAAGGTGAAGGTGCAGTTGTTTGCTAAACGCAAGGGAGCTGAACCGGAAGCCGAAGTGATCGAGGTACTGGAAAGCCAGAAAAAGACATTTGTCGGTAAGTTGCAGGTGACGAAAGGCTTTGCCTTCCTGATCACCGAGAACAAGACACTTGCCAACGATATATTTATCCCGAAAGACAAACTGAAAGGCGGAAAGAACGGCGATAAGGCTATTGTCCGTATCGTGGAATGGCCCGATGAGGCAAAGAATCCGCTGGGTGAAGTAGTCGACATTTTGGGTGTAGCCGGTCAGAATACGGCAGAGATGCATGCGATACTGGCTGAGTTCGGTTTGCCGTATACCTATCCGGAAAATGTGGAGAAAGCGGCAAATAAAATATCCGATGCCATTCCTGAGGAAGAGATCGCCAAGCGTGAGGATTTCCGTCAGATTCTGACTTTCACCATCGACCCGAAAGATGCGAAGGACTTCGACGATGCCTTGTCTATCCGCCATTTGGATAACGGCTCTTGGGAAGTGGGCGTACATATTGCTGATGTAACGCATTATGTGAAACCGGAAAGCCTGATCGACCGTGAGGCGGAAAGCCGGGCGACATCCGTTTATCTGGTAGACCGTACCATCCCGATGTTGCCGGAACGCTTGTGTAATCAGATCTGTTCGTTGCGTCCGGATGAAGAGAAGTTATGTTTCTCTGCTATCTTTGAGCTGGACGATGAGGCGAATGTAAAGAAATCGCATATCGGACGTACCGTGATCAAGAGTGACCGCCGTTTTACGTATGAGGAGGCACAGCAGGTGATCGAGACGGGAGAAGGTGACTATAAAGATGAAATACTGGTATTGGACCGGTTGGCTAAAAAATTGCGGGAGAAACGTTTCCAAAACGGAGCCGTTAATTTCGACCGCTTCGAAGTTCGCTTCGAGATCGATGAGACCGGAAAGCCGATCAGCACCTATATTAAGGAATCGAAAGATGCCAACAAACTGATTGAAGAGTTTATGTTGCTGGCGAACCGTACGGTGGCTGAATTTGTCGGTAAAGTACCTAAAGGGAAGACGAAGAAGACCTTTGTTTACCGTATCCACGATCTGCCCGATCCGGACAAACTGGAGAACTTTGCCGCCTTTATCCGCCGTTTTGGTTATAAGATGAAAACGGAAGGAAGCAGTAAGATAGATATTTCACGCAATTTGAACCGTTTGCTAGACGAGGTGCATGATAAACCGGAAGAGAACCTGATCGAGACGTTAGCTATCCGTTCGATGCAGAAAGCCCGTTATACGACAGAGAATATTGGTCATTATGGTCTGGCATTTGAATATTATACGCATTTTACTTCTCCTATCCGTCGTTATCCGGATATGATGGTGCATCGTTTACTGGAGCGCTATCTGGATGGCGGACGTAGTGTGGTAAAAGCGAAGTACGAGGAGAAGTGTGACCATTGCTCGACGATGGAGCAGGTGGCGGCAAATGCCGAACGCGCTTCTATCAAATACAAGCAGGTCGAGTTCATGCAGGATAAACTGGGCATGGTGTTCGATGGCGTGATCTCCGGCGTTACGGAATGGGGGTTATACGTGGAGCTGAACGAGAATAAATGTGAAGGGCTTGTGCCTATCCGTGACCTCGGTGACGATTTCTACGACATGGATGAAGAAACATACAGCCTGATCGGTCGTCGCAAGAAACGTCGCTTCCGTCTGGGTGACCCGGTGACTGTGAAGATCGCAAATGCTAATCTGGAACGTAAGCAGCTGGACTTTATGTTGATGGAGTAAGAACCGGATAACTATAAAATAAAAGAGACAACTAATGTACTACGGATTAGTTGTCTCTTTTTTATTTGTAGGAAAGGTATTTTTGTTTCTTTTCGGAAATCTCACTAATATCTTCTATTACCAATAAATCAGACCAAGTACGCCGCATCCGATCAATGCCGATCCCAACAAGGCATAAAAGATACGTGCTCCTTTCCTGCCGAATTTGTTGACAAAGGTAGTTGCTCCGCTGGTTTCAAAATACCAGTCGAAATTAAAGATAGCGGCGATCAGAGAGAAGGCTCCCAGAGCGATAAAGATAGCTAACAGGAAATAATCGGTCGGTTCCATCGGTTATTTTACTTCTACGGTCCGTGAGCCGTCAGGATTTTCACTGATCGTTACATCCACCACATCGCCGGGAAGTAAATCTTCGATCTTTTCCGGCCATTCGATAAAGCAAAGGGCACCGCTGTAGAAATAATCTTCTGTACCGATGTCTTCTGCTTCGCTCAGTTTGTTGATGCGGTAGAAGTCGAAATGATAAATCAGTTCGCCGGTCGTATCACTACGGTATTCGTTGATGATAGCAAATGTCGGACTGTTGATAACATCTTCTACTCCTAACTCTTCGCAAATCGCTTTGATGAAAGTCGTTTTACCTGCTCCCATATTACCATGGAAAGCAAAAACGGTACGGTCATCCATTCCGGCAATGAACTCTTTGGCAGCCTGGCGGATGGTATCTAAATTCTCAATCTTGATAATACTCATGATGTCTGTTGATTATTGATCATTTGTAATCTACCTGCAAAGGTATATTAATTTTCAATTCTCAATTCTCAATTTTCAATTATTTTGGTATCATGGTGATAAACGGTACCATCATTTCCTCCATCGAAATCCCGCCATGCTGGAATGTATTCTTGTAATAAGAAACATAATAATTGTAGTTGTTCGGATAGGCGAAGAAGTCATCGTTCATCGCAAAAATGTATTTACTGCTCAGGTTGGGAGAGGGCAGGCCCACTTTTTCCGGGTCACGTATTTCCAGTACCTCCTTCGGGTTGTAATTCAAATTCTTACCGACTTTATAACGGAGATTTGTATTCGTGTTCCGGTCACCGATCACTTTGATCGGGTTGTCGACACGAATGGTCCCGTGGTCGGTGGTCACAATTACTTTATAACCTTTGTCGGAGATACGTTTGAACAGCTCCAAAGTGGTGGAATGCTGGAACCAGGAACGGGTCAGGCTGCGGTAAGCCGCTTCGCTCTGCGCCAGTTCACGGATCATTTTCATTTCCGTACGGGCATGCGACAACATATCCACGAAGTTGAGGACAACGACATTCAACTGGTTATGTGTCAGAGAAGAGATCATATTCAGTAGCTTTTCTCCGTATTGCGAATCGTGTACTTTGTTGTAAGAGAAGCTATATTTCTTACGGAAGCGGTCGATCTGTGTCTGGATCAAAGGTTCTTCGTTCAGGTTTTTGCCTTCCTCGCTTTCCTCGTCCACCCATAAATCCGGGAACATTTTCTCTATCTGCAAAGGCATCAGGCCGGAGAAGATGGAATTGCGTGCATATTGGGTAGCAGTAGGCAGAATACTGTAATATAATCCTTCATCGAAAGTGAAATATTCAGCCAGCAGGTCTTTTACCACGCGCCACTGGTCTAGACGGAAGTTATCGATCAGGATGAAAAAGACCTTCTCGTCGTTATCCAGCAACGGGAATACTTTTTTCTTGAACAGGTCCGGACTCATCAAAGGACGCTCGGCTGGGTTCTGTATCCAGTTTACGTAATTCTTTTTTACGAATTTGCCGAAAGCTTTATTCGCTTCTTCTTTCTGCATCCGGAGCATATCGGTCATTTGTACCTGGCTGCTTTCCAGTTCCAGTTCCCAGTAGACCAGTTTTTTGTATAGCTCCATCCAATCGTCGGTGGTTAGCGAATCGTTGATCTGCATGCCGATACGGTTGAATTCCTGCTGGTAGCCGACTGTCGTCGTTTCCGAAATAATCACATTTTTATGAACGTTCTTTTTGATGGAAAGAAGCAGTTGATTCGGGTTGACCGGCTTGATCAGGTAATCGGCAATCTTATTCCCGATAGCCTGGTTCATGATGCTCTCTTCCTCGCTTTTGGTAACCATGACGACCGGAACGTTGGGATTGATCTCTTTGATCTGTGCCAGTGTCTCCAAACCGGTCAGACCCGGCATGTTCTCGTCCAGGAATATGATATCGAACGATTGCTCCCGGCAACAGTCGATAGCATCCTGCCCGCTGATCACCGGAATCACTTCATACCCTTTATCCTGTAGAAACAAAATGTGAGGTTTCAACAAATCGATCTCATCATCTGCCCAAAGTACTCTGTCTTTCTTTACTGCCATATGTTTCCTAAATTATTTCTTACAAATTTAATCGGAATAGTTTACATAATAACGATGCTTGTTCCGGTTTTGTATATTGATCCCTGTTTTTTTACGGTCTTTTATATCCTTGTGTTTTATTTTGTAAATATCATGATAATAGGTGAATAATAATACTTATTATCCCTGATATTCTGATTACAATAACAAAATAACCTGTAAAAAGTTACAAATATCCCCTGTCTGTACAGACAAAAAATGATAAGTTTGTAAACCTGTTATCAGGGATAAAGGATATGAAACCGATTAGTCTATTACTGTTGTATGAATAGAACGCGATTTATATATATTATTGTTTGTTTACTCTGTACGGTTACTCTCGTACAAGGGGTAGAGAATAAAATCCTGTTTAACCGTCTGGATGTAAACAACGGGTTATCGTCTAATGAAGTGACCTGTATCTATAAAAACCGGAAAGGATTTATGTGGTTTGGTTCGAGTTCGGGACTGAGCCGTTTCGACGGCTATGAGTTCCGCGCCTTCCGGCATGAAGTGGACGGTGCGCTATTTTCGGAAGCTTATGTGACCCAGATCACGGAAACGGCAGACAGAAATCTGTGGATCTCTTATGAAGACGGAAAGGTTGGAGTCTATAATCCGGTTAAAAATATATTTCTGACATTGGAAGAGGCCCGGAAAGAATTGGGTTTGCCTGCTAATATATCAGGTGTCTTTCAAGGGAAAGACCTGCAATTGATTTTCAGTACTTCAGATAATCAATTGTATGCCTATGATTATTCTACCGGAAAAGCGGTTGTTTATCCGGTTGATCCGTCGGAAGGGCAGGTGTGCGATGTATATCAGAAGGGAGAGATATTGTATGTGATCCATACGTCCGGTGTGATCGAGATGATCGATTTGCAGCAGGGAAAGTCCATCTTGAAGAACGACCATCTGAAAAAGGCGTGTAAAGCCAGACGATTCATGCTGTTCGTAGATAGTGATAACGAGATCTGGGTTTATCCGGATCCGGAAAGTTATGGGGGATTGTACCGTTTCACTCCGCGGAATGGCAGGTGGAAACAATATAATACTTCTTCTCCTCTTCCCCTGAATTCTTCGCTGATACGGGGAGTGGAGGAAGATTCGGAAGGCGTGATCTGGATTGCTGCCGATCATGGTGGCCTGAATCTGCTGGACAAGAAGACGGAAACGATCCGTTACCTGAAGAATAATCCGTTCGACCTGCGGAGTATCAGTCAAAACAGTGTGATCAGTTTATATAAGGATGATACGGGAATTATCTGGACAGGTACTTACAAGAACGGTATTAACTATTATCATGAAAGTATCTTTAAGTTCCGTTCGCTCCGTTATCCGGTTATGGAGGCTGAGGATGCGGAGATCAATGACTGTAATTGCGTCCTGGAAGATCGTTCCGGGAATTTGTGGATCGGGACTAACGGGAACGGATTGTTATATTATAACCGGACAACCGGACAATACCGGAAGTATCGCCATGATCCGGCTGATCCGTCGAGTATCAGCAGTAACATTGTTGTTTGTCTGGAAAATGATGCCAGCGGTAATCTCTGGATCGGTACTTATGTCGGTGGACTGGATTGTTTTGACGGGAACCGTTTTAAACATTACCGTCCTCAGACCGACAGTTTGAAAGAGTTATCGAACAACAGTGTATACAGTCTTTATGCAGATGAGGTCGGCAATCTTTGGATCGGCACGCTGGGAGGAGGTATGGATTGTCTGGAGCTGAAGACGGGGGAATGGTCACATTTCCATTCGGGTGACCCGGAGAATCCATTGGGCTCCGATTATATTTATTCCATATCCAAAGGTAATAAGGATGAATTACTGATAGGTACCTCGTTGGGTGTGAATATGCTCGATACGAAAAGCGGGCGTGTATCTTCTTTTAAAGGGGAGATGAACAGGGGGAAAGTGTTCAATGATAAAGCGATCAATACAGTTTACCGGGATAGCCGTAATCTGTTGTGGATCGGCAGTAATAACGGACTGACCGTTTATGACCCTTCCCACGATAAACTATATCAACTGGATAAAACGAATGGTTTGCCTGACAACGATATTATGTCTATCCGGGAAGATGATACTTATGTTTTGTGGCTTGGGACGAAGAACGGTTTACTCCAGCTAACCCCACATTATAAGAAGGACGGAACATATCGGTTTAATTGTGTCACTTATTATGAGAATGAGGGTGTGCAAGGTCGTGTTTTTAACCGGAACAGTGTATGCCGCTCTGCTTCAGGAGAACTGATCTTCGGAGGAACGAACGGACTGACTGTTTTTAATCCTTCCCGGATAAAATATAATTTCTATCCTCCGGCAGTTGCCGTTACGGGTTTCCTGGTACAGAATGATCAGATTTTGCCCGGACAGCCATATAACGGGCGTATCATCCTGCAGGATGATATCAGCTATTGCAACGAGTTGTCGTTGCAATATGATGAACGTAGTTTTTCTTTGAATATCGCGGCTCTTAGCTATTTTCTTCCGGAGAAGAACCGCTTTTCGTATATAATGGAAGGCTTCGACAAAAAATGGGCTACCATCGATGCGGTAAACCGAAATATTACTTATACCAATCTTTCTCCCGGAACCTATACCTTTCTGTTGAAAGCAGAAAATAATGACGGTGTTTGGGGGCAGGAGCCGATAAAACTAAAGATAACGATCATGCCTCCTTTCTGGGCGACCAACTGGGCGATCTTTTTATATTGTATCCTGGCTGCCATTATCGTATTCGCCATTATCCGAGGTATCCTTCATATTCAAAAGCGAAAATTTGAGAAAGAGCAGGAACGGATACGGGCCAACCAGCTTCATGAGATGGATGAGATGAAATTACGCTTCTTCACCAATGTCAGCCATGAGTTTCGTACGCCTTTATCCCTGATCATTACACCGATAGAGAAGCTGATGAAGAGCGAAAGTAACCCGGAGAATCAGATGATACTGAAGTTGATCTACCAGAATGCGAACCAGTTGTTACGTTTGGTAAACCAGTTACTCGATTTCAGGAAGATCGATGTGCAGGGTGTCCAGTTACTTTTGTCCTCCGGAGATATCGTGTTGTTTGTCAGGAATATTACTTATTCATTTAAGGAACTGTCGGAGAAAAAGAATATTCGTTTTTCGTATACGACTTCCTTCCCTTCGTTGGTCATGAAATTCGATACGGATAAGGTTTTTAAGATCGTATCCAATTTATTAAGTAACGCTTTCAAGTTCACACCTGAAGGAGGGGAGATATCTGTTAACCTGAGCATGCAACAGGATGAGGAAGGAAAAAGCATGTTATTGATCCAGGTCATTGATACGGGAATAGGGATTGAAGAAGATAAATATGATCTGATCTTCAATCGCTTCTATCAGATACCGTCGGAAGATAAATCCGGAACGGTGGTTGGAACAGGCATCGGATTACATTTATGCCGTGAGTTTGTCAAGTTGCATAACGGAGCGATCTCCGTCAAAAGCCAGGTTGGAAAAGGAAGTACGTTTACGGTATCGCTTCCGATCGAACTTCCGGAGATACAGGAGATTATCTCTTCACCGGATAAATCGGATACGGCCGGAGTCGGGGAAAGGACAGGGATATCAGAAGAAAACGAAATATTCGGACAGACACAGCAAGAAAATACGGAGATGCGTACGGAGCCGAATAAACCGACTTTACTCATTGTCGATGATAATGCAGATTTCCGTGAATTCATGAAGTTGAGTTTGAGTGGCTTGTACCATGTATTTACGGCTGATGACGGTGAACAGGCCTGGAAAGTTATTCTGGCAGAACTTCCGGATATGGTAGTCAGTGATGTGATGATGCCGGTAACGGATGGGATCGTTTTGTGTAAACGAATCAAACAGGATATCCGTACATCTCATATTCCAGTAATTCTTTTGACGGCGAAATCGGCAGAAGAGAGTAAAATGACCGGTCTGGAAGCAGGAGCCGACGATTATATCGGCAAACCGTTCAATATGGATATGTTGATTCTGAAGATACAGCATCTGGTAGAAATGAAGAAACGGTTGCAGAAGCAGTTCATGCAATCATCGCAAACAGGTATTCAATTGGCCGATATCCCGATCAGTTCGATGGATGAGCAGCTGATGCGGAAAGCGATAGCCTATATCGAAGAACAAATAGCTAATCCGGAACTTTCTGTCGAGCGGTTGAGCCGGGAGATGGGGATGAGCCGTGTGAACTTTTATAAGAAAACACTTTCGATAACGGGTAAAACGCCGGTCGAACTGATTCGTGCAATCCGTATGAAACGGGCAGCGCAATTGCTGGAGAAAAGTCAGATGCGTATCAACGAGGTTGCCAGTGAGGTCGGTTTCAACGACATCAAATTATTCCGTAAATATTTCAAAGATGAATTCGGGACGTTGCCGTCCGACTACATGAAAAGAGAGTAACCATTAATATACAATTACCATGAAAGCCATTTCAATGACCATTACAGGATTTCTGATTCTTTTGTCAATGGGCAGCCAGGGAATTATTGCCCAATCGCTTCACCCTTCCGTTCCTGTGGAACACTATCGCTGGAAAAGTGTTCAGATCGTAGGCGGAGGATTTGTAGACGGGATTGTTTTTCATCCGAAGGAAAAAGATGTACGCTATTGCCGTACCGATATGGGTGGCGCCTATCGTTGGGATAAGGAAACGCAACAGTGGGTTTCTATGCTCGACTGGATCACTTATGACGATAACAATCTGGTCGGTGTGGAGAGTATTGCGGTCGATCCCAATGATCCTCAAACCGTTTATCTTTCATGCGGAACCTATACCCGTAGTACGAATGGTGCTGTCCTTTGTTCAAATGACGGAGGACGTACTTTTATCCGCACCGACATGCCTTTTACTATGGGAGGAAATGAAAATGGCCGTGGTAATGGCGAACGCATGATGGTAGACCCTTTGAATAGCGATATAATCTATCTGGGTACCCGTCTGGATGGTCTTTGGCGTTCAGCAGACCGGGGAAGAAGCTGGCAACAGGTCCGTTCGTTCCCGGATGTGGCGGAAGTTATTCCTGAGGGAGGTAATCCGTGGATGCAGGATCGTGGTTGCGGTATTAATTTAGTTTTGTTTGATCCATCGGGCGGCACAGCCGGTAAAGGTTGTTCGACTTTGTATATCGGTGTTTCACTGAAAGATCGTGATAATTTCTTTGTCAGCCATGATTATGGGGAAAGCTGGCAACCGCTTGCGGGACAGCCGGTACAATACCGTCCCACTCAGGCAGCCCTTTCAGAAGACGGCTATCTGTATATTACGTATGGCAGTAACCCCGGTCCGATGCGGATGAATGACGGGGCGGTCTGGAAATATGATCCTCGCACTGAAAAATGGCAGGATATTTCTCCGGTAAAGGCTGATCCGGATAAAGGGGCTGCTTTTGGATATGCCGCAGTGTCTGTCGACCGGCAGAATCCGAAGCATCTTATTGTCAGTACCTTCAACCGTCCGGTCGCCGGCTCGTATGCGGAAGATGATATTTACCGGACTACCGATGGCGGTAAAACCTGGAAACCAGTTTTTGCAGGAGGTGCCCGCTTCGATTATAGCAAAGCTCCTTATGTGGAGTTTACCCCATTACATTGGATGTTCGATATTGAAATAGACCCGTTTGATCCCGATCATGCCCTGTTTACAACCGGATATGGCGGTTGGGAGACATTCAATCTCGGCAATATGGATAAAAAAGAACCAACACAGTGGCAAGTGATGAGTACGGGGATAGAGGAAACTGTTCCTTTGGAATTATACAGCCCGAAACAGGGTGCGCAACTGATCAGTGCGATAGGTGACTATGGCGGCTTTACCCATTTGGATTTGGATCGTCCCGTTCCGTCTGGTAGCCATGCCGATCCCTATTATTCCAATACGACCGATATTACTGGGGCAGAAGATCAACCGGATCTGGTTGTCCGTGTGGGGACTGTTTCGCATCATCACCCTGAAGGCAAGCCGTTAGCCTATTCGATGGATGGGGGAAAGAGTTGGCTGGAGCCGGTTTCCCTGCCTCAGGAAAAAGCTCAAAATGGACATGTCGCTGTTTCTTCTGACGGACGAACCTGGATATGGACACCCGACCGCATGCCTGTCTATTATACGAATGACCGGGGGGTAACCTGGTCGACTGCAGAGGGAATCCTTGAGAATCTCCGTGTGATTGCCGACCGTGTCAATCCGAAACATTTTTACGCTCTCGATCTTTCTGCTGCTGTTTTATATGAAAGTATGGATGGCGGTGTCAGTTTCCGGTCCCACCCATTGCCTTTTGCCCCATTCGACAGTAAGGCACGCAATGCCCGTGGTGATCGCCGGGGAGGACAGGACCGTGTGTATGCTACGCCGGGAAAGGAAGGCGACTTATGGATTGCCGCTTTTGACGGCCTATATCATGGTCTTTCCGGAGAAGCATTCGTACCCCTGGATAAGGTGCGTCGCATCTACGCTTTCGGTTTTGGAAAAGCCGCGCCCGGTTCGGATTATCCGTCGTTATATCTGGCAGGGATCGTGAACGGGGTATCCGGCTTTTTCCGTTCCGATGATGCGGCCCACAGCTGGGTACGTATCAATGATGATGACCACCAATACGGATTGGTGCTGCACATCTCCGGAGATCCGAAAAGATATGGGAGAGTATACGTCGGTTCGCATGGGCGCGGAATTGTTTATGCCGACCCTTATTAGCTATATATCAGATCGATAAATCTATGTGTTTTTCCACTAATGATGGAGGTAAAAACAGGGGAATGAACAAAATTCCCCCATAAAAAACACAATTTATCCCTCTTCATTTACCGTTTTACCCGCATCGTGAAACATTATTTCCTTCGTGTTAGAGGTACATGAACTAATTTTGTTTCAGTTAAAAATTTATTTTTTACTTTAAATCAATTCAGTATGAATAAACACGTTAAAATTTTGTTGACGCTGAAGTCTTTGGGATTTGCATTCTTATTTAGTACCGGTCTTGTTGCCCATGCGGCAGTAGATAACGGTGATGTGAATCCGGCAAGCACAACTGCTATGCAGCAGTCGAAAAAAATCTCTGGTATCATTACAGATGAGAAGGGCGAACCAATTATCGGGGCGAACATTGCTGTAGTCGGTACAACGATCGGTATAATCAGTGATATGGATGGCAAGTATGAACTGGAAGTTCCGGAAGGCGCTGAGGTGAAAGTCTCCTATATCGGTTATAATCCTCAAAGTTTTAAAGTAACCCAGAAGACTTCTTATAATATAGTATTAAAAGAAGACTCCGAGATGATCGACGAAGTAGTCGTTGTCGGTTACGGTACGATCAAGAAAAGCGACATTTCCGGTTCCGTTGTTTCGGTCGACAAGGAACAGATGATGAAACGTAATCCGCTGAACCTCGCGCAAGGGTTGCAGGGCTCTGCCGCCGGTGTGATGGTTTCCAAGAACTCGGGTGACCCGGAAGGGACGGCGACAATCCGTATCCGTGGTGTCGCGACGGTGAACGGCTCGGCCGATCCGTTGTATGTAGTCGACGGAGTACAGGTCGGCAGTAATGCCAATTTTGTAAACCCTGCCGATGTGGAAAGTATCGAAGTTCTGAAAGACGCTTCCGCCACCGCTATCTACGGTGCCCGTGGTGCGAACGGTGTCGTTATGATCACGACGAAGAAAGGGGTGAAAGGGGCAACCCAGCTCAACTTCTCTGCAAACTTCGGTATCCAGAACATGACCGGTAAGCTGGACGTAGCCGATGCCGACCTTTTTGCCTACTCTGTTCGCCAGGGACGTGCCAACGATGCCGCCTCTATCCAGAACAAAGCCTTTGGTGCAGACTATGCAGGCCGCCTGCGCACCATCGACTGGCAAGACGTTATGACCCGTACCGCTTTGCAGCAGAATTACATGCTATCCGTTTCCGGTGGCAACGATAAGACACAATCGACTTTCTCGGTCGGTTACCTGAATAACGACGGCGTGATACTGGATTCCAACTTCTCCCGTCTGACGGCCCGTGCCAATGTAACTCACAAGGTAAAAGACTTTATCGAAGTAGGCGGTAACGTCGCTTTCGTTCATTCTGAAAAGGTGGGAGGCGGAAACCTCCGCAGCTATGCGACATTGACTCCGACTATGGATTATGTGGATGAAACCACCGGCCAGTTCATCAGCAACGACTGGTGCGCCAATGCAGACGGAACTTACAACGCTTTCATGCAGATCAGCGGTGAAGGCGATATCCAGAAAGGTCAGGATAACCCCTATGCCGCCAAGATGGAAGAAGATAAGACCCCTACCTATGAAAACAAATTTGTCGGCAGTGCCTATCTGAACCTGAATCTGTTCAAGGGATTACAATTCCGTACGATCGGCTCCTATACGCTTTCGACAGTAGACGGAAGCGGTTTCAATGTCGTCAATCCGCGAAGCATCACCGCAGCACAGACCAACTCCTTCTGGATGAACCAGTCGCAGGATAATAATATCGAGATCGAAAGCTATTTCACCTATAACTGGAAGAACGATATCCATAACCTGACGGTCATGGCGGGGAATTCGGTCACCAATTACTGGGGCCATTGGGTCTCTTCCAATGCAAGCAATTTCCTGGCAGACACTTATCGCCAGATGTCGTTGACCAGTGACCAGACTTCACGCATCGGCGACGGCGGTTATAATCTGAAGACGCGTTACATCTCCTGGTACGGCCGTGCCATGTACACTTTGATGGACCGTTATATCGTTACTGCTACCGTACGTCGTGACGGCTCTTCCAACTTCGGTTCGGGCAACCGTTGGGGGACTTTCCCCTCAGCTGCTTTTGCATGGCGTTTGTCGGAAGAAGATTTTATTAAGAACCTGGATCTGTTCAGCAACATGAAGCTACGTTTCGGTTGGGGACAAACCGGTAATGCAGGCAGTGCGACCAGCCTTTCCGTTGCCCAACTCTCTTCCAACCGCATTGCTTACGACTGGGGACAGTTAGGCGGTTCATCTTCCAACTATAACAAGGTAGTCGGCTTCGCTCAACTGAAAGAAATCGACACTAACCTGAAATGGGAAACGAATACACAGACAAATATCGGTCTCGACCTGGGTCTGCTTAACAACGACCTGAACATTACGATGGATTATTTCATCCGTGACTCCAAAGACCTTCTGCTTTACCGCAACATGCGCCCGTCTACCGGACACGGACAGGTTTATACCAACGCCGGACATATCCAGAACAAAGGATTCGAGTTCAGTGTGTCCTATAACAAACGTTTCGGCGACTGGAACCTCGGTGCTACACTGACCGGCTCTACGTTGAAGAACAAAGTAATCGAAGTGGGCGACCCTATCTACAACAACCTCGATGCGAACGGCGATTTGATCACCGACGACGGCGATAACTGGACCAACCACTCCGTAACGATGGAAGGTCACGCAGTAGGTTCCTATTACGGTTATGTAGTGGAAGGTATCTTCCAGAACCAGGCCGAAGTAGATGCTGCGAATGCCCTGGCAAAGGAGAACGGATACGACGCTTACCAGGTAAATGCTACCACTGTGGGCGATTTTAAATACAAAGACCTGAACGGCGATGGCCATATCGATGGTGACGACCAGAAAGTATTGGGGAACGGTTTCCCGAAGCTGAACTATGGCCTCACCCTGAATGCCAGTTGGAAGAACTGGGACGCCATGATCTACATGTACGGTGTTGCCGGTATGAAAATCAATTCATATGCAGCTATGAAAATGACGCAGTTGTATAAGACCGGTGGCGGTATCCAAAATACGTTGAAGGAATATATCAACAATGCCTGGAGCGAAACGAACACGAATACGATGTATCCGCGTATGACGATCAACGATAACAACACAAACATGAAAGCTTCCGATGCCTACGTGAAGAAAGGTGATTTCCTGAAAATAGCGAACATCCAGATCGGTTATACCTTCCCGAAACGTTGGTTGCAGCCGCTTCGCATGGACAATGCACGCATCTTCGCCTCTGTAGAGAACCTCGCATGCTTCTCCGGCTATAATAAATTCGGCGATCCGGAAGTCGGCAATGCAGCAGTCCTGCAAACCGGTTTCGACGGTGGCCGTTACCCCTATCCGCGTACATTCACATTTGGTTTGAGCGTACAATTCTAATTGTTTAATCTTATAATTCGAGTCTTATGAAAAAAATAGTTATATCTGCCTTATCGTTACTCCTTTTGCTTACGACAAACAGCTGTAAGGATTATCTGGAAGTAGACCATTACGATATTTTGCCGGGCGACTTCATGTTTCAAAGTGAAGACAATGTGGAAGGTGGCCTGATCGGTTGTTACGATACCTTCTATCCCTCCAAAGAAGACAACGAGGCCGGTGCCGACGGTTCCATGTGGGGCTTTAAGCCACAATATATGCTGTCGAACCATCCGACCCTCGACACACAGGCAAGCGGTTGGGATAAAGCCTATTGTACGGAAGACTGGACCTCTTCCAGTTCCGAGTTCCTCTCTTTATGGGTAGGCTGTTATAAGGCGATTTCCCGTTGTAACACCTTGCTCGACGGCCTGGAAAGTATGGACAACGATCTTTTCAGCGAAGGCGAAGCCGGCAAGAAGAAGATCGAAGCGCAGGCACGTGCTATCCGTGCTTACAACTACCTGGCTCTGGCGAAAAACTTCGGACGTGTGCCCATGCTGATGGCTGGCGAGACGTATGTAAATACACCTTCCAAGCCGCGCCCGGATACGGAAGATGAAACATGGCAGGTGATTATCGACGACCTCGCATTTGGTGCTTCCGTTCTCGACTGGACACCGATCAATGGCGAATACGGACGTATAACAAAAGGTTTCTGTTTAGGTTATCAGGCCGAGGCCCTGATGTATCAGGAAAAATATGCCGAAGCTAAGACTTTGCTGAAAGAAATAATCGACAGCAACACCTATTCACTGGTTCCATGCTTCAGTTATTTGTATGATCCTGAAAAAGCATGGCAAACAGAAGACGTCTTTGCCACAGTGATGTGGACAGACAATGGTAATAACATGTCGGGTGTGCAAGGGTGGTCGCCAACGGAAGATCATTATATGACAGCATGCTATTGTGCCGCTTCGATGGAGTATAACGGTTGGGGTTCCTTATTTGTTTCCTGGGAATGTTACAACTCGTTTGAGGATGGCGACCGCCGCCGTGCTGCCTCTATGGTGGCTTTGGGAGAAACAAACCCCTGGACAGGGCAAACGATCGGTGCAAACGGTGCCCCGAATGTGAAGACTGGTTCCGAATATATGCCGAATATCTCCAGTTTGAAATACTGGCGCGCCAACTGCGACTATTGGACGACGATCAACCAGCCGTTTACCATGCACCTGCTGCGTTATGCCGCCATCTTGCTGAATTATGCAGAATGTAGCTTCCAGACCGGCGATGAAACAAGTGGCTGGGATGCGATCCGCCAGATACGCGAACGTGCCTGGGGCAACCATGAGGTCAGTCTGAGCGATGCCGAATATCCGATTCCGATGCAGACTGAAACAGTGGCAGTGCCTGACGCTAAAACCTATTACACGAAATACAAAGCGGAAAAAGGTTACTCTTCCGAAACCTGGATGGTTGCCGTCAATATGGAACGTCGCCATGAGTTCAATGCGGAATTTAGCCTGTTTTATGATTTGAAGCGTACCGGAATGATCGAGGAGTTTATCAACCTGGAATATCCGAAGGGAGTAGGTACTGCTCCGGGATCGGATGCTGCTTATCAGGACTGGCGTACTTATCGTACATTCGATTATAACAAGGATAAGATGCTTTATCCGATTCCTTATCAGGAAATCTTAACGAATGCGGAGATCGGACCGGAAGATCAGAATCCAGGTTATTGATTGTAAGTGTTTATTGTAGTTTGGTAGTAACTCTTCCCTTTGGAGAGGAGGCAGGGGTGTTAAAGTCTGTTGTAGGAAAGACCTATAACACCCCCTCTATTTCCTTTTGCGGAGGAAAAACGTTACTATCAAAATGACATTGCCCTATCGGGTAAATCAGATTACTATACCATGTATTTCAGATTACCTCACCGGGTAATATTTTTTAACGTATCAAAAAGACGGTAAAATAACTTGTTGCATTTCATTATGCTATTTGGGATTGATAGGTCTTTATTAAATCTTATTCACATGAAACGAACACTTATCGGCATATATTTACTGGCTTCTGTCTTCTCCTTGACGGCTCAGGAGTTCAAGCTCAATTCATCCGGATACTTCAACAACGGGGGAGTAGATGTAATGTCGTTCAACGATTTCTATCCCGAAGGCCATCAGGGGGGCGTCAGCCTTATCATGCATGGTAACCGGATCGCTACCAACGGTGATATCCGTCTCGAAGCAACACCGGGACAATGGCAGCCGGTGCCAAAACAACTGGATCGCATTGTAGATAATACTTCCAACACGATCATCACGCGACTTTCCTATCCCGATTCTTCCCGTCATATGACAGGTTTTAATCCGATGATCTACCCTGACCTCCAATTCAATTATACGGTCCGTGTAGAAGGGAAAGGCGGGAATATCGTAGTGACAGTCGACCTCGACCGACCTATCCCGGCAGACTTCGCAGGTAAGGTCGGTTTTAATCTCGAACTTTTTCCGGGCGATCTTTTCGGCAAACCTTGGATCATGGATGAACAGGACGGTATTTTTCCACAACAGCCTAACGGACCTACTTTAAATGTACGTTCCAATCATCAGCATACAGGTAATTACTGTTCTTTTACGAAAGAAAGCGGCCTCTTGGCTGACCGGAAACAGCTGGCGGGAGACGGTTCATCTTATAATCCCATCGTCGCCGACGATCTGATAGCCGAACCTTATGCGGTTGGACATTGTTACACCGTTCGCCCTGACGACGCTTACAACAAATTTACCATCTTATCGGAAAACACAGAATTAAAATTATACGACGGACGTATGAACCATAATAACGGTTGGTTTGTCGTCCGCAGCGAAATCCCCGCCGGAGTGACGAAAGGCGCTGTCTGCTGGACTATCACTCCGAATGTAGTAAAAGATTGGCTGTATACGCCTGTTATCCAGACTTCACAGGTCGGTTATCACCCGGCGCAGCCGAAAGAAGCGATAATCGAGTTGGATAGCCGCGATAGCGCACGTCCTGAAGCTATATTATACCGTCTTACGGCAAAAGGAGAGGAGAAAATCCATGCCGTAGCCCCACAGCCGTGGGGAAACTTCCTGCGTTACAACTATCTTAAATTTGATTTCACGGACGTGAAGGAGGAAGGACTTTACCGGATTCGTTACGGAAACTCGGTCTCTTCTGTTTTTCGCATCGCCCGGAATATCTATGAACGGGGCGTATGGCAGCCGGTCCTGGAATATTTTCTTCCGGTACAAATGTGCCACATGCGGGTGAACGAAAAATATCGGGTATGGCACGACTATTGTCATTTGGACGATGCCCGTATGGCTCCCGCCCTGAATCATATCGACGGATATACGCAGAATGCTTCTACTTTGACAAAGTATGCCCCGGGGGATATCGTTCCGGGATTAAATATCGGCGGATGGCATGACGCGGGTGATTTCGACCTGCGCGTAGAATCGCAAGCCGGTGAATCTTATATCCTGGCATTGGCTTATGAGGCTTTTTGCGAGGATTATGATGTCACCTCCATCGATCATCATAACCGGATCACCGAGATCCATCAGCCGGATGGTAAACCGGACCTGTTACAACAGGTCGAGAATGGTGCCTTAACCGTAGTGGGAGGCTATCGTGCTCTGGGCCGCCTGTATCGTGGAATTATTTGCAACGACCTGCGCCAGTATGTCATGCTGGGCGATGCCGGTGCCATGACCGACAATGTGATCGGTAATGCCGACGACCGCTGGGTATTCACCGAAGATAACCCTTCCCGCGAATTAAGCACTGCCGCCGCCCTGGCTACCGTCTCCCGTGTGTTGAAAGGCTTCAACGATACCCTGAGCGTACAATCTTTGCAGGCCGCCCGCGAATTGTTTGATCGGACTCGTGTGACCGATCGTTCGGAAATAAATAAGTTACAGGCTGCCGTAGAACTTTATCTGGCAACTCACGAGGATGGATACAAAAAATATATCCTCGGCCAACAGAAACTGATCGTTGATAACATCGCCCGTACAGGCTGGTTTATCGGACGCGCCGATCAGGCCATCAAGGATAAAAAATTTACAGAGAACATACGCAAGGCACTCGCCGCTTTCCGCCGCGAACTGGAAGAACAGAAAAAGGAAACCCCGTATGGCGTCCCTTATAAGCCGAGCATTTGGGGAGCAGGCTGGGATATCCAGTCGTTCGGCTATCAACAGTATTTTCTCGTGCAGGCTTACCCTGACCTGTTCGGGCCGGAGTTGCTTTACAGCGCGCTCAACTTCGTGCTGGGCTGTCATCCGGGTAGCAATACCGCCTCCTTCGCTTCGGGGGTGGGAGCCAATTCGGCAACGGTAGCCTATGGCTTGAACCGTGCAGATTGGTCTTATATCCCCGGTGGTGTGATCTCCGGGACTGCCATGATCCGTCCGGATTTCCCCGAACTGCTGACTTTCCCATTCCTCTGGCAACAGACAGAATATGTGATGGGAGGAGGTTCCTCGCACTATATGTTCCTGGTACTCGCCGTCCGTCAATTATTGGAAAGCAAATAAAGGCTTACAAACAGATACCAACATATAAAAGAATACATATCATGAAGAACATATTGACAAGCATCGGCTTATTGGCTTTGATACAATTCCAGCCTCTTCAGGCGCAGGAATTCAAACTCGATCCTGCCGGTTATCTTCGTAATGAAGGTGTAGATATAATGGCTTTCAGCGATGTCTATCCGGAGGGCAAACAAACCGGCGTAACTATTATTATGAACAACAATCGTGTGGCTGCCAGTGGCGATATCCGTCTGGAGACCTCTCAGGGGCAATGGCAACCGCTTCCCGTTCTGCGGAGCCGCCAGGTGAATGAGGCGGATAACAGTATAACTGTTACGTTAAGTTATCCCGATTCGTCCAGGCACATGACAGGTTTTAACCCGACCCTTTATCCGGATTTTGTATTCCGGTACACGATCCGTGTAGCAGGAGAGGGTGACGATGTCATCGTAACAGTCGATCTGGATACCCCCGTCCCTCAGAAATATGAAGGAAAAATAGGTTTTAACCTCGAGCTTTACCCGGGTTCCCTTCTGGGAAAACCCTGGATCATGGATCATAAGGCCGGTATTTTTCCTGCACAGGCGAATGGTCCGACAATCTCCTGCGAATCGAATACCCAATGGCTCGGTAACTTTAATCCGGAAGGAAAGGTCGACCTGAAACATCTTTTGGGTGACGGCACCTACAACCCGATGATTGCCGACGATATCATAGCCGCCCCTTATGCCCGCGGTAAGAAATTCACCATGAATCCGGCTGATCCTTACAACAAAGTGACGGTCCGTTCAGAAATCGGAGACCTGATCCTCTATGACGGACGTATGAATCATAACAACGGCTGGTTCGTTCTGCGGACAGAGATACCGGCGGGCGTTTCCAAGAATGCGATCAAGTGGGTGATCACTCCGAATGTAGTAAAAGACTGGATGTATACGCCGGTAGTACAGACCTCGCAGGTCGGTTACCATCCGGATCAGCCGAAGATGGCTGTGATCGAACTGGATAGCCGTGATAAGCAGATCGGTGAACCGGCTCTTTATAAAATTACGGATGCAGGTGAAGAGCTTATCCTGGACGGACCGGTACAGGAATGGGGTAAATTCTTGCGGTACAACTATCTCCGTTTCGACTTTTCGTCTATCCGGGAAGAAGGCTTGTATCAGGTTCGTTACGGTGAATCCGTTTCTCCTGTATTCCGTATTGCCGAAGACATTTATGAACGCGGCGTCTGGCAGCCGGAACTGGAGTACTTCCTGCCGATCCAGATGTGTCATATGCGGGTAAACGAAAAATACCGTGTCTGGCATGACCTTTGTCATATGGATGATGCCCGTATGGCTCCTGTGAATCTGAGCCATATCGACGGATATTCTTCAGGGCCGTCTACACTGACACAATACCAGCCGGGTGATATTGTACCCGGTCTGACCATCGGCGGCTGGCATGATGCCGGTGACTATGACCTCCGCGTGGAATCGCAGGCAGGAGAGGCTTATATCCTGGCATTGGCGTATGAACATTTCGGTATCGATTACGACGCGACAACGATCGACCATCATAAAAGGGTTACCGAGATTCATCAGCCGGACGGCAAACCGGACTTGTTGCAGCAGGTGGAGAACGGTGCATTGACCGTTGTGGCAGGTTATCGTGCTCTCGGACGTCTTTACCGCGGGATTATCTGTAACAGTGTCCGCCAGTATGTCCATCTGGGAGATGCCAGTGCCCACACCGACAATGTGACTGGAAATGAAGACGATCGTTGGGTATTCACAGAGGATAACCCGTATCGAGAACTGACGACTGCTGCCCAGTTGTCAGCAATCTCCCGGGTTTTGAAAAACTTTAACGATACATTGAGTACACAGGCATTGGATGCAGCGAAAGAACTGTACCGGATCACCCGGACTGATGAGCGGACTAAAGGAGCTAAAATACATGCGGCAGTCGAACTGTATCTGACAACCGGCGATAATTCCTATAAGGAATATGTGCTGGCCGAACAGGATTATATCGTTCAGCACATCGATCGTCTCGGCTGGTTTATCGGTCGTTTCGATAAAGCGGTGAATGATAAGAAATTCTCGCAGTCTATCCGTAAAGCATTGGTTACCGTTCGTGATCAGTATGAGAAAATGAAGTTGCAAACTCCATACGGCGTACCCGAAGATCGTGGAAACCTGAGTTCTGGTTCCTGGGATGTGCAGACGTTAGGCTATTATTACTGCTTCCTGCAGGATGCTTATCCTGATCTGTTCACACCAGACTATATTTTCAATGCAATTAACTTTATCCTGGGCTGCCATCCGGGAAGTAACACGGTCTCTTTTGCTTCCGGTATCGGAGCGAATTCGGCAACAGTGGCTTATGGAGTGAATCGCGCCGATGGTTCTTATATACCGGGTGGAGTTACTCCGGGAACAGTCCTGATTCGTCCCGACTTGCCGGAACTGGTGCCGTATCCGTTCATCTGGCAGGAAGGTGAGTATTGTATGGGGGGCGAGGCTTCTTACTTTATGTATATGGTGTTGGCTGCCCGGAAGATACTAAATGAAAAATAGGATTGTAAAACGCATTTATTTCAATGAATATGAAACGAATATATTATCTTCTGTCAGCATTGCTGATCTCCTCTTCCATTTTTGCCGGTAATTACCGGAGCTTCAAAGTCTCGGTTTATACCCGCGCATATGAGGTAGAGAAGATGAAAGATCTTGCGTGGCTGGATTCCACCTGGAATATAATCTCTCAACAGGTAAAGGTCGATAAAATCTATTTGGAGACGCACCGTGACCTGTTGATCGTTCCCGATGAAACCCTGGAACAGGCAAAGAAGTACTTCCTCGACCGAGGAATCGAAGTGGGTGGCGGCATCACCTATACGATCAATGAAGCGAATAACTTTGAAACCTTCTGTTATTCCGATCCCGAACATCGGAAGATGGTACAGGAGATAGCTGAACATACAGCCAGACATTTCGATGACTTTATCCTGGATGATTTCTTCTTCACCAGCTGTAAATCGGATATAGAAATAAAGGCCAAAGGCAGTCAGAGCTGGAGCGATTACCGCACTAAACTGATGACTGAAGCCGGTCAGACGTTGGTTCTGCAACCGGCAAAGAAAGTTAATCCGAATGTAAAGGTGATTATCAAATATCCGAACTGGTACGATCATTTCCAGGGATTGGGATTCGATCTGAAGAACGGTCCCCGGTTGTTTGACGGTGTATGGACCGGAACGGAAACCCGTGATCCGGGTAATGCCCAGCATTTGCAAAATTACCTGAGCTATAACGTGGTTCGGTATTATGAGAATCTGCGCCCCGGTCATAACGGAGGTGGTTGGGTGGATGCCGGTGGTTCCGAACTGGGAATGGACCGTTATGCTGAACAACTTTGGCTAACCATGTTCGCCAAAGCCCCTGAAATGATCCTTTTTGCCTATAACCAACTGTTGGATGTAAAGATCAGACCGGAGCACCGTACTCCCTGGCAGGGACAAGGAACCAGTTTCAGTTACGATGACATGATGAAGCCGGTCAGATCAGCCGACGGACAACAGGTGCAGCCAACTACGATTGCCCGTCCAGCCGGTGTGACTTTCGAACAAATAGATAAGTTTGTCCATAAGCTCGGGAAGCCGGTCGGGATTAAGTCTTACAAACCTTATCATTCGCTGGGGGATGACTTTCTTCCGAATTATCTGGGAATGATCGGTCTGCCGATGGATATGTATCCCGAATTTCCGACAGATCAGCAAGTCGTTTTGCTGACTGAACAGGCTAAATATGATCCGGTACTGCTTCCAAAGATGAAGGCCCAGTTACAGAAAGGCGGAGATATAGTGATTACCAGTAACCTGTTGAAAGCTATACCGGAACAAATTGCCGAGATTGCTGAATTGCGTTGTTCAGATCTGAAAGCATTGGTGAATGATTTCGGGTCTTTGGGTAAATCCGGTCGTGACCTGTTGATTCCTCAGGTTCGTTACCAGACAAACGACGCCTGGGAGCTGGCAAGTGCCGGGCGTCCTCTCAAAGGAGGTGTCAGTGGATATCCGATGTTGCTTCGGGCTCTTTATTCGAAAGGTAGTTTGTACGTGATCACTATTCCGGATGATATGGGAAGTCTATACGATCTTCCCGAAGGCGTACTGAATATATTCCGCCGGGTGATGAGCCAGGATCTGCCTGTGCGTATCGAGGCTCCGTCCAAAGTGAGCCTGTTTCTTTATGATAACGGGACATTCATTGTGGAATCATTCAATGATGAGCCTGTCACGATCCGGGTGATCACAGATGAGGGAGTAAAGCAACTGACTGATATTGTCGACGATTCCGTTGTGGTTCCGGTGAGTGAAGAAACTTCGTTCAAAGGATTCCGCTTGACACTTATGCCTCATTCGTACCGTGTATTCAAATATTAAAACAGATAGATCATGAAAAATAAGAAATTATTTCTGTCATTAACTTTGGCTGCTTTGGGTGGATTACCTTTGCAGTCACAGGCACAGCTTCAGATTAATTCGGGTTCACAGTATCTGATGAACCAGGCGAAAGATATGAGCACCGATTTCGGTGATTTCACCAACATCTTTTTCTTTGCAGATGAATTGTCATCATTTGATGTAGCAAAAGCCAGCGGTACCGTTCGATGGAAACGGTACACGCTGGAAAGCCGCCAGGCGTTCAATACAAATACAGTATTGCCTGTACCCCTGAAAATGCAGGATTTCCCCTTTACAGCTTATGTAAATGATCCCGAATTAAGATTTTCTATCGACTTTGTCTCTCCCCGTACGGTCCGTGTTCGGATGTTAACGACACCGGTGGAACCGAAGGATGAAACCTCCCTGATGCTTGCCAAAGAACCAGGCAAAGACAGCTCCTGGAAGGGAACAGAAACGGGGAATGCCGTGACATATGCAAATGCCAACGGCAGTATAACCATTGAAAAGAACCCCTGGCGTATCGTTTTGCGTGATGCGAATGGCAAGATCATGACGCAGACCCGTACATTGCATGATAACGACTCGACCCAGGCTAAGATTGTCCCGTTCAATTTTATCAAACGCGGATCGGATAACAGCCGGAGCATTAATCCGGTATTCTCTCTGGCTCCGAACGAAAAGATTTTCGGTTGCGGTGAGTCTTTCGGTCCTCTGAATAAAGTGGGACAGAGAGTACACCTGTTTGTAACCGACCCCCAAGGACCTGAAACCGACCAGCAATATAAACCTATTCCCTTCTTTATGAGTAACCGCGGCTATGGTATGTTCATGCATACCTCCGCCCCGGTGACTTGCGACTTTGGTGCGACCAATATCAATGTCAATAAGCTATTCATGGGTGATGAGACAATGGACTTTTTCGTTTTCTTCGGAGAACCGAAAGATATTCTGAATGAATATACGGAGATTGTGGGTAAGCCGGGAATGCCGCCTCTGTGGTCGTTCGGAACCTGGATGAGCCGCATCACTTATTTCTCACAAAAAGACGGATACGACGTAGCAGAAAACCTGCGTAAACATAAGATCCCCTCTGATGTGATTCACTTTGATACCGGCTGGTTTGAAACCGACTGGCAGTGCGATTACCAGTTTGCTCCGAACCGCTTCTCCGATCCGCAACTGATGTTGGATGATCTGAAAAAGAAAGGCTTCCATACTTGTTTGTGGCAGTTGCCTTATTTCACGCCGAAGAACCGTTTCTTTAGCGAGCTGATTGAAAAGGACCTGTATGTGAAGAATGGTAAAGGAGAACTTCCTTATGAAGATGTTGTATTGGATTTCTCCAATCCGAATACGGTTAAGTGGTACCAGGACAAATTGGCCAACCTGATCAAGATGGGGGTAGGCGCTATCAAGGTCGATTTCGGTGAAGCCGCTCCGTTCAATGGCATCTATGCTTCCGGTAAAAGCGGGTTTTATGAGCATAATCTTTATCCGTTGAGATATAATAAGGCTGTTGCCGATATTATCAAGGAAGTACATGGCGAAAATATTATCTGGGCGCGTAGTGCCTGGGCAGGCTCACAGCGTTACCCGTTACATTGGGGTGGTGATGCCGAGAATACAGATATGGGTATGTTGGGAACATTGCGTGGCGGTCTGTCCTTCGGTTTGAGCGGATTCTCTTTCTGGAGCCATGATATCGGAGGCTTTGTAACATCTACTCCGGAGGAACTCTATCGCCGCTGGTTGCCGATGGGATTCCTATGCTCTCACACCCGTGCACACGGTGCACCTCCTACAGAACCCTGGTTGTATAATGAAGGATTCCTGAAAGCTTTCCGTCAGAATGCGGAATTGAAATATAAACTGATGCCGTATGTCTATGCACAGGCAAAGGAATGTACGGAGAAAGGTCTTCCGATGATGCGTGCTCTCTTTGTGGAATACCCGCATGATGCCGGTGCATGGCTGGTTGAAGATGAATACTTGTTCGGTAGCCAGATGTTGGTCGCCCCGATGATGGAAAGCGGTTCCGAACGCGATGTCTATCTGCCGGAAGGTAAATGGATCGATTACCAGACCGGAAAAACGTATGCCGGAGGTTGGCATACTATTCAGACAGGAACAATACCTGCTGTAATCCTGGTTCGTGACGGTTCCGTATTGCCACATATCAAACTGGCACAGAATACAGGTGAGATGGATTGGAGCCAGCTCGAACTGAAAGTCTATGCTTCCGATGCAATCGAAGCAACCGGACTGGTTTGCCTGCCGTTAGACAATCAGCTTCATCCGTTGACAGTCTCTGTAAAAGGGCATCAGGTGAAAGCCGACGGCCTGGAAGGAAAAGTGAAATTTAAAGTGACAGACTAATAAGATAGAATATGAAACAAGCGATTGTATGTCTTACCTTCGGAACGCTGTTGTTCTCTGCCTGCCATTCGGATGCTGTCCGGCAGACAGAGAATGGAATAATCGTCCCTATTACTTCCGACGAGACAAAAGCCGTTAAACTGGAAGTGATTACTGATGATGTAATCCGGGTGATGGCATCGCCAACAGGCATATTTGAAGAAAGTGTAAATCTGATCAAAGACACGCACCAATTACCTGTCCCGGCTTTTGAGATCACCCGGAACGGGGATACCATCACGCTTGGAACAGCTACTTTACAGGCCCGTCTATTACAGAGAACAGGCGAAGTTTGGTTCACGGATAAGGTAGGGAACCTGATCCTCCGTGAACAGAATGGAGGTGGGAAAGAATTCACCCCGGTGCGGGTGGAAGGAACCAATGGTTATTCGTTTCGTCAGGTTTTTGAAAATGACGAAGAGGAAGGATTGTATGGTCTGGGACAACATCAGAGCGACGAGTTCAATTATAAAGGAAAAAACGAAGAACTGTTCCAGTACAATACGAAAGTAAGCGTTCCTTTTATCGTTTCCACCAAAGGGTATGGAATACTCTGGCATAACTATTCCCTGAGCCGTTTCGGGGATAAACGCCCCTATGCTGAACTGGGCGATGTCTTTAAACTGTATGATAAGGAAGGGCAGGCCGGTGCATTGACCGCTACTTATTATAAGGATCGGACCTCTTCGGTACAACCTTTGATCCGAAAAGAGGACAAAATCAATTATGAAGATCTGGTAACGATCAAGAATTTCCCGGAGAAATTTCCTTCCAATGAGGCTTATGCCACCTGGGAAGGAGAGATAGAACCAACAGAAAGCGGTGTACATCATTTCAAACTACATTATGCCGGATATACGAAAGTCTTTATCGATGGGAAAGAAGTGGTCGCCGAACGCTGGCGTACTGCCTGGAACCCGAACGATTATAAAACCAAAGTTCGTCTGGAAAAAGGAAAGCGTTATCCGATCCGGGTCGAATGGCTTCCGGATGGTGGTGTCTCTTATTTGGGATTGAAGGTGCTGAGTCCGTTACCCGAAGCCGAACAGAACCGTTTGGCATTCTGGAGCGAGATGGGTGATCAGATCGACTATTACTTTATCAACGGCAAAAATATGGATGAGGTGATCAGTGGATATCGTTCCGTAACCGGTAAAAGCCAGGTGATGCCTAAATGGGCCATGGGGTATTGGTTAAGTCGTGAGCGTTATAAAACACAGGATGAATTGCTGACAGCATTGAATGAATACCGGAAACGCCAGGTCCCATTGGATGTGATCGTTCAGGACTGGAGTTATTGGCCGGTAGATGCCTGGGGAAGCCATGAATTCGACAAGGAACGTTTCCCGGACCCTGCCGGAATGATCAGGGAGATACACGAGAAGGATGCCCGTTTCATGATCTCCGTATGGCCTAAATTTTATATGACGACAGAGCATTACAAGGAACTGGACCAACTGGGAGCTATGTATCAGCAAGCGATTAAAGACAGCATCCGCGACTGGATCTATCCGGGATATATCGGCTCATTCTATGACGCCTACAATCCGGAAGCACGTAAATTGTTCTGGAATCAGATGAATGAACATCTCTACAGCCTGGGTGTCGATGCCTGGTGGATGGATGCCTCCGAACCGAACGTACAGGACAATACGGATATGAATTACCGGAAGAAGTTGTGCGGACCGACTTATCTGGGTCCTTCTACCAAATATTTCAATGCCTATGCCCTGATGAATGCGGAGGCAATCTATGACGGACAGCGTGGCGTAAACCCGGATAACCGTGTTTTCCTGTTAACCCGTTCCGGTTTTGCCGGACAACAGCGGTATTCGACAGCTACCTGGAGCGGTGATATTGGTACCCGTTGGGAAGATATGAAAGCTCAGATAAGTGCCGGTTTGAACTTTGCGATGTCGGGTGTCCCTTACTGGACGATGGATATCGGCGGATTCTGTGTGGAGAAACGTTATGAGCAGGCGGAAGAAGGAAGCGAAGACCTGAACGAATGGCGCGAATTGAATACCCGTTGGTATCAGTTCGGTGCATTCTGTCCGTTGTTCCGTAGCCATGGTCAGTATCCGTGCCGGGAAATCTATAATATCGCACCGGAAGGAACGCCTACCTACAAGTCAATGAAATATTATACCGAATTGCGATATCGCCTGATGCCTTATATCTATAGCTTGGCAGGTATGACCTATTTCAATGACTATACGATCATGCGTGCCCTGGTGATGGATTATGCGGAAGATAAGAAGACCTATACTATTGATGACCAGTTTATGTTCGGTCCGGCCTTTATGGCTTGTCCGGTTCATCAGTACAAGAAACGGGACCGGGAGGTCTATTTCCCTGCCGGAGTCTGGTACGATTACTATACCGGTAAAAGTATGACTGGAGGAACTTCCCGCACTGTTGCTGCTCCGTATGAACAAATGCCGTTATTTGTACGCGGCGGCTCTATTATCCCTGCAGGTAAACTGATCCAGTCGACTGCCGAAGAACAAAAGGACCTGACGGTCTACGTGTATGCCGGTGCCGATGCCTCTTTCTCTTTGTATGAGGATAATGGGGTGACTTATGCCTATGAAAAAGGTGAGTACAGTACGATTCCGTTTTCTTATGAAGAATCAGGAAAGGAACTGACTATCGGAACCCGTTCCGGTTCTTTCCCTGAAATGGCTATGGAACGGAATATAAAAGTTATCTTTGTTACACCTGAATATCCGGCGGGAAAGGAAGTCTCTGCTGTATATAAAGGCGAACAGTTAACCATTTCGTTATCCTGATAAACTAACATGTATGAAACAATTAGCAATTGTATTCTTTAGTCTCTTGTTGGCGGCCTGTTCGGCCGACCGGCAGGGACGTGAGAGAACCTCCTTTAACAACGACTGGCTATTCTCGCTGACAGACAACCAGGCGGATCTTTCCGCTCCGGATGCCGACGATACCGGCTGGAGGCAACTGAACCTTCCGCATGACTGGAGCATCGAAGCAGATTTCTCCAAAGAGAATCCGGCGACACCCGGGGGTGGAGCCTTGCCCGGTGGTATGGGCTGGTACAGGAAGCATTTCAAGATACCGGAAAGTGACCGGGGAAAGCTGGTCTATATCGACTTCGACGGTGTTTACCGTTGCAGTAAGGTATGGCTGAACGGTCATCTGCTGGGATTCCGTCCGAACGGATATATCTCGTTCCGTTATGATATGACTCCTTATCTGAAATACGGTCAGGAAGAGAATGTACTGGTTGTACAGGCTGACAACTCGCAGCAACCTAACTCACGCTGGTATTCGGGATCAGGTATCTACCGGAATGTCTGGTTGGTTAAAACCGGTCAGGTTCATGTGGATCAGTACGGAACGAATATTACAACTCCGGATGTCGCACAGGAGAGGGCGATGGTAGTGATTGAAACGACACTGAAGAATACTTATGCAGCTGCAGTTACTGCCGAGTTGACGACAATCATTAAAGCCCCTTCCGGAAAAGTTATTGCACATACCTCTCTTCCGGTCGAACTACCGGAGAACGGTAGTGATATTATTAAACAGACTCTTGAGGTAAAAGCCCCTGAATTGTGGGGAATAAAAAATCCCGCATTATATACTGCTGTAACTGAAGTAAGATCCGGAAATCAACTGACCGACCGATATGAAACAACCTTCGGTATCCGTACTTTCCGGTGGGATGAGGCAACCGGTTTTTATCTGAACGGAGAACCGACAAAGGTGTTGGGTGTTTGTCTGCATCATGACCTGGGATGCCTGGGTACGGCCGTTAATAAACGTGCGATCGAGCGTCAGTTGCAGATAATGAAAGATATGGGTGTCAATGCGATCCGTACCAGCCATAATCCACCGGCTCCCGAATTACTGGAACTATGCGACCGGATGGGACTGCTGGTACAGGATGAATCGTTCGATATGTGGAGAAAACGAAAATCGCCTTACGATTATGCACAATACTTTGACGAATGGCATGAACGGGACCTGACCGACCAGATCAAGCGTGACCGTAACCATGCCTCCGTTTTCATGTGGAGTATCGGAAATGAGGTACTTGAACAATGGTCGCATGCGGATGCCGATACACTGAGCCTGCAGGAAGCGAACCTGATCCTGAATGCCGGTCATAAGATAGATCCGGCTTTGCTGGAGGATAGCACAATGAGTGTCCAGTCGTTGATCACGATCGCTTTGGCTGATATTGTCAGAAAGTTGGATACTACCCGTCCGGTAACTGCCGGAAATAACGGTGTAGATCCGGCCAACCATCTGTTCCGTTCCGGTGCACTCGATGTGTATGGTTTCAACTACCATGAGAAAGACTATGCCCCTTTCCCACAGGTCTATCCGGGCAAGAAGCTGATCGTCAGTGAATCTACATCGGCTTTGATGACACGCGGTTATTACCAGATGCCATCCGACGAAATGTATATCTGGCCCGAATCATGGGACAAGCCTTTCGATCGTCCTGAACACCTTTGTTCTTCTTACGACAACTGCCATGTTCCCTGGGGATCGACCCATGAAGTAACCTGGCACGAGGTAAAACGTTTGCCGTATGCTTCCGGAATGTTTATCTGGACCGGTTTTGATTATCTGGGTGAGCCGACACCTTACTGGTGGCCGAGTCGCAGCAGTTTCTTTGGTGTCGTCGACCTGGCAGGATTCCCGAAAGACGTGTATTATATGTACCTGAGTGAATGGACCGACCAGCCGACCCTGCATCTATTCCCGCATTGGAACTGGAAAGAGGGTGAAGAAGTAGATGTCTGGGCCTATTACAACCAGGCGGATGAGGTGGAACTATTCTTGAATGGTAAGAGTCTCGGCACGAAAAGTAAGAATGACAGTACCTACCATGTATCCTGGCGTGTTCCATTTACACCGGGTACGTTGAAAGCCGTATCCCGTAAAGCCGGAAAAGAAGTGCTGGCGCAGGAAATCCATACTGCAGGCGAGGCTGCCGAGCTAGCATTACTCCCTGACCGTCGGGTTATTCAGGCAGATGGTACGGATCTCTCTTTTATAACCGTTGAGGTAAAAGACAAAGCCGGTAACCTGGTCCCCCGTGCCGATAACTTGATTCGTTTCTCGGTGGAAGGAGACGGCTTTATTGCCGGAACGGACAATGGCGATCAGAATGATCCCAACAGTCTGAAGAAACCGGAACGAAATGCATTTTACGGGAAAGCCCTTGTCGTTGTTCAAAATACCGGCAAGAAAGGGATTATCCGTGTAAGAGCAACAGCCGACGGTTTGCCGGATGCTGTAACTGAAATAGAAGTTCAATAAAGAAGTAAATATGAAGAAATTAATAACTATGATTGTGCTTTCCTTTTGTATGACCGTTGCGGTATCGGTAGCACAGCCCGTAAATAAAGAGGATCAGCAAATGGAAAAACGTATTGAGACACTGATCTGTCGGATGACACTGGAAGAAAAAGTAAGTTTGTTGCATGGAAATTCCAAGTTTTATGTGTCGGAAATCAAACGTTTGGGTATTCCGGAATGGAGCTTGAGCGACGGTCCTCACGGGGTTCGTGCGGAGATCAACCGGCATGACTGGGGATATGCCAACTGGACTACCGATTCATCGACCTATTTTCCGACAGGTACGGCTTTCGCTGCAGCCTGGAATCCGGAGCTTGCCTATTACCGTGGGGAAGTACTGGGTGAAGAAGCCCGCTGGCGTAAAAAAGACGTGTTGCTGGGCCCCGGTGTGAATATTATCCGTAGCCCGTTGTGCGGACGTAACTTCGAATATATGAGTGAGGACCCTTATCTGAACTCTGTATTGGCCGTCCGGTATATTCAGGGATTGCAAAGCCGTGATGTCGCATGCAGCGTGAAGCATTTTGCTCTGAACAACCAGGAAACGAACCGTACCACCGTCGAGGTGGAATGTAGCGAACGTGCCCTCCGCGAAATCTATCTGCCCGCATTCAAAGCCGCTGTACAGGAAGGCGGTGCCCTGACCGTGATGGCTGCCTATAACAAATACAAAGGCGATTGGTGTGCAGAAAACAAATACCTGGCACGCGATATCCTTCGTGACGAATGGGGTTTTAAAGGCGTATATGTGACCGACTGGGGGGCAGCCCATAGTACGGTAAAATCTGCTATTGCCGGTCTGGATCTGGAAATGGGGACCAATATAGAAAATTATGATGACTGGTATTTTGCCAACCCTCTGATAGAGGCGGTAAAAAAGGGTGAAATCCCCGAAAGCCTGGTAGACGAAAAAGTGGGTAACGTACTCCGCGTCATGATCAAAACGAAAGTACTAGATCCCAAGAAACGCTTTAACCAGAGTTCTATCAATACGCCGGAGCATCAGCAGGCAGCTTATCAGGCAGCAGCCGAAGCGATTGTGTTATTGAAAAATAAGGAAAACCTGTTGCCGTTGGATATCTCGTCGGTGAAAAGCATTGCAGTGATCGGCGACAATGCCACCCGCCGGCATTCGGATGGTGGACTGAGTTCCGAGATCAAGTCTTTGTATGAAGTCACTCCGCTGGAAGCAATCCGTATGAAACTGGGTGACCGTGTGAAAGTCAATTTTGCACAGGGATATGAAAAACTATCCACTTTTATCGAAGGAAGTAATAACGGGCAGAATGCTGGCAGTTTTACCGATGGAAATCAGGTAAACGAGAAGTTATTGAAGGAAGCAGTCGACGCAGCCCGCAACAGCGATGTGGCGATCGTTGTCGGAGGGTTAAATCATGATTATGATACGGAATCGGCAGATCGTCAATATATGGAATTGCCTTACGGTCAGGTGCAATTGATCCAGGAAGTGATCAAAGCCAATCCCAGAACGATCGTGGTGATCGTTGCCGGTTCGCCGGTGAATATGGTTGCTTTGGATATCTGTGCCCCGGCAATCCTTTGGGGATGGTATAACGGAATGGAAGGTGGAAATGCCTTGGTGGATGCCATTACCGGGAAGGTGAATCCCAGTGGCAAAATGCCTTTTACCACCCCTGTTACACTGGAACAATCTCCGGATATGGCTTTAGGTAATTTCCCCGGAAGAGATCTGAAAGTAAAATATGAAGAAGATATCCTGGTAGGTTATCGCTGGTATGACACGAAACGGTTACCGGTGGTCTATCCGTTCGGCTATGGTCTGTCTTATACTGACTTCTCTTTTGGAAATCTGGCTACCGACAAGAAAACGTATGGCCAGGGGGAAACGATCAAAGCCACTTTCACATTGACGAATACCGGAAAAAGAGATGGTGCCGAAGTTGCCCAACTCTACGTAAGCGATCCGGAATGTTCAGTCATGCGTCCGGTAAAAGAACTGAAAGGTTTCAGGAAAGTTTTTTTGAAAGCAGGTGAAAGTAAACAGGTAGAAATAGATATCCCAGTAAGTTCTTTGGCTTTTTACAGCGAAGCACAGAAGCAATTCGTTGTAGAACCGGGTACTTTTATCTTGTATCTGGCTACTTCCGCAGAAAATATAAAGTCTGATATGTCTATCGAAATTCAGTAGTAATTTTCCCTCTCCGGAGAGGAGGGGACAGGGGTGTGTTAAAGTCTCGCCGTACAGCAGTCTTTAACACACCTCTTTTCCTTTTTAATTCTTCTTCAGCGTATAATCCGTAATCCCCAGCGCTTCATAAGCCTGAAGCAGTGCCTCGTCATTATCGGAAATCATCAGTAACTTATCATTTTCCATCAGGACCGTATTTCCTTTAGGAATGAAATAACGTCCGTCACGCATGACCATTACCGCCAGCGTATGGTCGGGCAGCGTAAGCTCCATCAGCTTGTTCCCATGTGTAAGCACTTCGGGAGTAACATCGATCTCGCTCATCGCGCTCTTAATACCTTCCGGCAATTCGATACCGAATACATCCTTCCGTTCCGGTTCATCGATCATATCCAGCCATTTGGCAGCCTGCGTCACCGTCGTACCCTGTATCAGCAGAGACAGGATTGTGATAAAGAATACCACATTGAATATCAGTCCGGCATGCTCGACCCCCGCAATCAGCGGATAAGTGGCAAAGATAATTGGTACGGCTCCGCGAAGCCCTACCCACGAAATATACAGTTTCCCTTTGAAAGAGAAGTTCTTATAGGGGAGCAGGCAGAGAAAAACACTGATCGGACGGGCGAAAATGATCATAAAGATACCGACCGTCAGACCGATGGGAGCTACCGGCAACAGTTCGTGCGGATTGACAAGTAGTCCCAACGTAAGGAACATCACGATCTGCCACAACCAGGCAAAACCGTCGAAGAAAGTACCGATACTCTTCTTGTGGACGATCTTGGCATTCCCGACTACCAATCCGGCGATATATACGGCCAGGTAGCCGTTCCCTTTGCAGAGCGAGGTCGCAGCGAAGGTAAAGAATGCAGTAGCCAGTAGCAAGATCGGATACAGCGACTCATTATCGATATCGATCTTATTGATAATGAGTACCGCCAGTTTCCCGAACAGGTAACCGGCCAGGGCACCTACCGATAACTGGATCACCAGCGACAAGATTGCATCGCCAAGATTCATCCCGGCAGTTTGGATATAAGCGATCAGCAGCAAGGTAAGCATATACGCCATCGGGTCGTTACTACCACTTTCCAGCTCCAGGGTCGGTCGGAGCCGTTCTTTCAGATACACGCCTTTACTTCGAAGGATGGAAAATACAGAAGCCGAATCGGTTGACGACATAACGGCTGCCATCAGCAGGGATTCGGGGAGCGTGAGTGTTTCATAACCGGTCACGAGCTTGGACAGATAATAAATGAATCCACCCGTAATGAACGTAGTCGCCAGTACACCGACTGTCGCCAAAATGACCCCTTGCGACGCAATGGGTTTTACCTCGGATATCTTCGTGTCCATACCGCCTGAGAACAGGATGATACTCAACGCCAGCATACCGATGAACTGCGCAATATTCGGATTACTGAACTGGATTCCCAGTCCGTCACTACCGAATAACATACCGACTCCCAGGAAAAGCAACAGCGCGGGGAGTCCGAAACGATAACCTGCCTTACCGGCAAAAATACTGAAAAAAAGAATGACGGAAGCAATCAACAAGATTCCCTCCGCATTGTGTAAGAGTTCTAAATTATGGAACATAAGCGGAAACGGTTTACTCAATTATCCTTCAAAATAACAAAAAAAAGCTGAAACTACAATGGAATGAATGTCGAAATATATGGCTCATATACTGACTAATGAATATAATACGTATCTTTGTCGACATAAAATAAACACTATGCATAAAACACATTTATTCTCACTATTGTTCATCCTCCTGATAGGGGCAGCATGCAACAAACAGCAGCATTTTATCTCTGACGATGCATTCAGAGCCGAAGTAGAGAAAGATTTCCAGGCCAAACAGGCGGCTTTGCCTGACGGAGATCTGTTCACAGTTTTCAATCAGCAAATGACGCCGGAAGAAAGAGAGGCACTTACATTCCTGTATGCCTATATGCCGATCGGCGACATTACCGATTATGATGGAAAACTTTATCTGGATAATATCCGTAGTTCTTTCAAGGCAAAAGAAGAAATGCCCTGGGGCGACAGTATTCCTGAGGAGATCTTTCGCCATTTCGTTCTGCCTATCCGCGTGAACAACGAGAACCTGGATGAAAGTCGTATGGTCTTTTTCGACGAACTGAAAGATCGTGTGAAAGGCTTGTCATTATACGATGCCGTGCTGGAAGTGAACCACTGGTGTCATGAAAAAGTAATTTATACGCCGTCCGATGCCCGCACAAGTTCTCCGCTGGCTTCTGTAAAGACTGCTTACGGACGTTGCGGTGAGGAATCTACCTTTACGGTAGCAGCACTTCGCTCGGTAGGTATCCCTGCCCGTCAGGTATATACGCCGCGTTGGGCACATACCGACGACAACCATGCCTGGGTAGAAGCCTGGGTAAACGGCAAATGGTACTTCCTGGGTGCTTGCGAACCGGAACCGGTTCTGAACCTGGGATGGTTTAACGGTCCCGCTTACCGTGGTATGCTGATGCATACGAAGGTATTCGGTAAATATCATGGTCCGGAAGAAGTCATGCTCGAAACAGACGGTTATACGGAGATCAATGTGATCGACAACTATGCACCGACAGGAAAAGCAGTTGTCACTGTAGTCGATGCGGACGGTAAGCCGGTTTCCGGAGCAGACGTGGAATTTAAGATTTATAACTATGCCGAGTTCTATACCGTAGCCAACAAGAAAACGGATGCGGAAGGAAAGACATTCCTGACAGCCGGTAAAGGCGACATGTTCGTTTGGGCAACCAAAGACGGCAAGTTCGGTTTCGATAAGGTCTCTTTCGGTAAAGGCGACGCTACCATCAAGCTGGATAAGAAACCGGGTGATGCTATCGAAGCTGTAGCCCTCGACGTTATTCCGCCGGTAGAAGGTTCTATTGCCGTGGAAGTAACTCCCGAACAGAAGGAAGCAAACGCAGCCCGCCTGTTGGAAGAAGATGCGATCCGTAACAAATACGTCGCTACTTTCTATACGGAAGAAAAAGCGGAAGCACTGGCAAAAGAATTGGGTATCGACCCGTTGAAAACATCCGACTATCTGATCGGCAGCCGTGGTAACTGGATGGAGATCGAAAAGTTCCTGCGTGAGACTCCGGCTGACAAACGTCCGGTAGCAATGGCTTTACTGGATGTGATCTCTGCTAAAGACCTTCGTGACACGCCTGCATCTGTGTTGGCTGATCACTTGAACAACTCGGAAGTGGTTAAAGGCGACTTCTTCAATGATTATGTCCTGAATCCGCGTGTAGCGAACGAGTTCCTCACTCCGTACCGCAGTTATTTCCAAAAGAACGTGGATGCCGAACTGGCAAAACAAGCAAAAGAAGACCCGATGGCTTTGGTAGACTGGGTAAAGAAGAATATCACAATCAAGAATGAACTCAACTCACAGCGTATCCCGGTTATGCCGATGGGCGTATTCAAATCGCGCGTAGCCGATACCGGATCACGTAATATTTTCTTTGTGGCTGCCTGCCGTAGCCTGGGTATCCCGGCACGTATCGAGCCGGTAGCCCGCAAGGTACAATATATGAAAGACGGCAACTGGATGGACGTGGACTTTGAAGCTGCTGTTCAGACAACCGCTAAACAGGGTAAGGTCGTTGCTTCCTATGCTCCGATCAAGGCTTTGCAGGACCCGAAATATTACAGTCATTTCACGATCGCCAAGATATTGCCGAGTGCTAAGTTGCAGACACTGAACTTTGAACGTACCGGTAATGTGGATATGGGTGTAGGCGATACCTGGAGCAGTATGTTGAAGACTCCGCTGAGCATGGACGAAGGTAACTATATGATGGTAACCGGAACCCGTATGGCTAACGGCAGTGTATTGGCAGAAGTTTCTTTCTTCAATGTAGAGCCGGGCAAGACAACCCCGACAAAACTGGAAATGCGTGAAAACACGGACGAAGTTCAGGTGATTGGTAACTTCAACTCTGAAAACAAGTTCAAACGTGCCGACAACGGCGAAGAAACCAGCGTACTGGCAACAACGGGCCGCGGTTATTATGTGGTAGCTATCCTGGGTTCTCGCCAGGAACCGACTAACCACGCTATGCGCGACATCGCTGCCGTGAAGAAGGACCTGGAAGAATGGGGCCGTAGCATGGTGCTTCTGTTCCCGGATGAAAAGGGTTATCAGAATTTCGATCCGAAAGAGTTCGGCGACCTGCCTAACACAATCACTTACGGTATCGATGCCGACAACCATATCCAGAAAGAGATCGCATCAGCCATGAAACTGGCAAATGCCAGCCAGCTCCCGATCTTCATCATCGCCGATACCTTCAACCGTATCGTATTCGTATCCCAGGGATACACGATCGGTTTGGGTGAACAGTTGATGAAAGTGATACATAAGTTGTAATATACATTACCTATTATACATAGAAACCCTCATTGCCGGTTTTCGGTAGTGAGGGTTTCTTTTATCAATATAACAACCTTTAACATGAGAATGTTATAACTTGATATCTTGTTTGCTATATTTGTATAGTGTAAACGTTATAACATTGTGTGAGTATGGAAAGAAATATAGTGCAAATAGGAAATAGTATGGGGGTTATATTACCTGCCCGTCTTTTGAAGCGGTTGAATCTATCGGCTAAAGATCCGGTAATCATCTCGCAGAAAAATAACAGTATTGTGATTAAGCCTGTACCGCGTAGGAATTGGGAAGCTGCAGCTTCACAGATGCATGCAGCCGGGGATGATAATTTGATTATACCTGATGTCCTGGAGGATGAAAAGCTGGAGGGGCTGGAATGGTAGAAAGATATGGAATTTATTGGGTAGACCTTAATCCGACCAAGGGGAGTGAGATAAATAAGATAAGACCGGCGGTTGTCGTATCACCTGACGAGTTGAACCGCCATCTGAATACTGTTATAATTATTCCTTTGACATCGACACTTACTCCTTATCCCTGGCGAGTAAGCTGTACGCTAAATGGGAAAAGCGGGATGATAGCTACCGACCAGATTCGGACTGTTGACAAACAGCGGATAGGAAAACAGGCAGGAGCATTGAATGAGGATGAAATAGATCGTTTGGTCGAAGTGCTGGAAGAGATGTTTGTTTTGTAATACTTTGTAGATACCTCTTTATAGAAATAATGAATGAAGGCTGTCGTTTTGAGCGATGGCCTTTTTTTGTTTCTGAACTTCGGATATACGATCACGAAATGATTGACTAAAACTCCCCCTTTTGGACGGCTAAAATGATCCGAAATAGCCCTTTTAACAATAGAGATGTATTAGTATTTAAATATGGGAAACTCTTTTACTTATTTCTGTGCGAAGAGATTCGGGTTGACGTCGGCAATCCCATATTAGATGTATATAGATATAATCAGTATGGGCTGTGTAAATGATTTTTGTGTTTTCTACAACCAAGGAACGATATTCTAGTGTTCCGAAATCGATAAGAAATGGGTCTATAAAACCTAGTAAAGGATGATTTTTTAGAAGACTGACATCATTCTGATACCTGTCTTTAACCTTTTTGGCAATGTGGATACCAAAATTATGCCTACAATACTGAGTGATTTGTGATAAATCATCTAATGCCAATGGATGCCATATAAGTCTCATACCCATTTATCCATTATAGCATTGGCTTCTTCTTCTGAGATACCTTTTCCTGCGATAGCGTCGGCTTCTGTAATGGTTAGACGTTGTTTTACTTCTTCAAGTGTATAAGTACAAGGACTCTTTTCGTTAACGGATAACCATTTACGAAGCTCAGAACGAACTTTATCCAATATTTCGGAATTATTTATATTTAATATTTCCTGAATGAGTTCGGTTTTACGTGCTTCTAATTCAAAAGTCGTCATATTCAGCTCCTCTCTATTTTGATATAAGAACAAAGATAGTTATTTATGTGATAAATAACAATTTCTTATTGAACTTCGGATATACGAGCACGAAATAATTGACTAAAACTCCCCCTTTTGGACGGCTAAAATGGCCCAAAATAGCCCTTTTAACATTTGCATACTGAAATCATGGAAAAAGGTATACTGATACACAGCTTATTAAGAGATGTACATGCGTACATATTTATATGAATAGTTGCTAGTAGAAAAGATGGTATAATGACTAGATATATAGGGAAGTACGAACTGCTCGGAATGACTAATTTTAACGTTCCTTTTTTCTCGCCAGCAAAGTTACTTCATTTTTTCAAATCGACAATACTTTCCCTAATAATTTCACCTTTCCTATATCCTTTCTTATCAACCGAATAGCAAAGTTTGTACGAAATAGCCACTTCAACTCACGAACCCCTAAAAAATGGCGAGAAAAAAGGAACGTTTAAACTAGTCATTCACTCTTGGAAACGTTCCTAATCTAAGGTTAAAAGGCTTTTTAAGTAACACTATTATTAATATTAAATTAAAGATTATGAACAAAAGGTTTTACACACTTATGGCCGGTCTCATGCTGGCTGGAAGCGCGTTCAGTACCGCAAGTGCGACCAAGATCACTAAGGATCAGTTCTTAGGGGCTATTAATGAGTCGACAAAAGTATTGGATGTAAATAGTTTGAAATTATCAGACAATGCAATCGAGTTGTCAGAAGACATTGAGTTGAAAGTTACAGCTGATTCTAATACTCCAGGACAGTATGTTATCATCAACACTCCTAATATTACATTGACGAGTCTAGAAGCAGGAAAACCTGTGACATTGACTGGTCGTGTTATTGTTGCAGCCAATGGTGTGACAATCAGTGGTATGAAACTGAATAACACTGTTCAGCTTGGAACAGGTGGCGGCGTACAGGGTGGTTTTTGGAATAATACTGCTCTTACTATTTTTGCTGATGATGCAACTGTTACAAATAATGAGATTACCGGTTCGATAGCAGAAGGTAATACAAACAATTGCATAAATGGTATTAAGATCTATCCTCAAACTGAAAATACATCTTATACTATCAAAGGTAATACATTGAAAGGTTTTGCTACTTTGATTGGTAACCAATGGTATTCTTCTGCTTTCCAAGTTTATGAGGGTGCTGCTGTTATTTCAGATGAATCGGGAGAATCAATTCCTGCCGCATTGGCTAATTTAAAAGGTATTGGCGACAATGTTTCTGCAACAATCAAAGGAGGATTCAATGCGGCTGCCATTCAAGGTGATAATACGTTTGTAGGTAATGACGCTGACATCGTAGTTCGTAGCGGACGTGAAACTGATACACAAAACTATAAGACTACTGCTGCTGTCATTACTATGCCGAAAGATGCAACAAAAGCCGAAGCTCAGAAAGTTGCCTTGACGGAAGCTATTACAAAAGCTACTGAAGATGCAAGTATCAGTTTTGGTGGAAGTGCGGAAGAATTGGCAAAATTGTTGGAAGGTGTGACATTGACTGGTGCCAACGTAGCCGTAGCATGTTCTGATGTAAACATTCTTTATGGTGACGCTGAAAATCCGAATAATGGCAAGGATGCTGTTATTAACGGTATTGCTCCGGCTGTTAAGGAAGTATACGGATATAATTTGATCGAAAATCCGGGTAATCCAAGTGAGTATGCTATGTTGATTTTGACTGCAGGTGAAAATCAATTTGTTGTATACCAAGAAGGTGCAGATTCTAAAATTAAACAAGTAACGAGTGCCTCTGTACTTGAGGAATATGAAACGAATCCCGCTTCTTTGTGGAAGATGACTTCTGGTAAGAATGCTGATGGTTCTCTGTGGTACAAGTTTGAAAACCAAGAAGGTAAGCTGTTGAAAGCTACAGGAGGTAATAATGCTACAGATGGTATTTTCTTTGCAAAGAATAAGGTTGCTTATAGTGAAAATGGAGTTGTATTGTCCAATATTGCAGATGATAACGAATACAGCTACGGTCTTTACAATGCTGGTTACAACAAATTATCTGTTGAAGATCTGAAATGGTTTGA
>NZ_QUKD01000006.1:314805-316084 GCF_003480915.1 Parabacteroides sp. TM07-1AC
TGCTGGTTACAACAAATTATCTGTTGAAGATCTGAAATGGTTTGAAAAAGATGGTTTCTCAGTTACTATCAAATACAAGAATGACAAGGGTGAATTCAAGAAAGAAGATATCGCAGGTAATCCGTTCGCAGGTCACTTGGCGCTGATGAATTGGAACGGTAGTAAGTTTGTTGAAGCTGAATCTGAAAGTACAGATAATCTTGATTATGACTTCTATTTGATGAATGCCGATGGCAACTTTATCGTAGCTGAAAAGTATATATTTAATGGTGCAAGTAAAGATCAGGAAGCATATACATTCACTACTGTAACAGCTAAAGCATTGGCACATGATATCATTGCCAATAAAGATAAACGTGAATACTACGGAGAGTTCCAGGCTGAAGTTTCTGCTAAGTACAAACAAGATACTTACCACGGCTTGAAGGTTATCGATTTATTGAGCGTTAACATTGGTAATGGCTGGGCACCTGTAGGTCGTCTGGATCTGGGTACAAAAGAAGTACCTACTTTGGCTGCTTCTATCGATACAAAGTTGTTTGATATTCAGGTGAATTTGGGTAGCAACAAGGTCGTTGATCCTCAGAAATTCGTACAAGCTAAGTTCTTTACTGTAACTAAATTAGGTAAAGATGGCGGTATGCTGGCTGTTGCTGGTGACAAATATGAAGGTGCAGATTACTATGATTGTGAATTCGTTTCTGCTTGTGGTAACGACTTGGAAAAACAGTTTGCCTTGACTTACAGAAGCGGTGATGGTAAATTCGTATTTACAAACCGTGAAACCCTTAACTACCGCTGGACAATCGATGCAAACCGTTTGTATTATGGTGAAAAGGATAACGAGTATGTATACGGTGGTGATACTTACCTGATTGAAACAGTTGAAAACCATGAAGCAAAAGACGGTTATAGCCAGTTGTCTGATGTGAAGAATACGAAATTCCATATCGCTTACTCTTCAGGTATCTTTGGTAACGCTTGGTTTACAGAAAACCATCAGGGTGTAGACAATCATACTATCGGTTTGAGTACAGATAAGGAAACAGCTTTGGTATTTACTGCTACAGAATATGCAAAAGAACGTGCCATCAAACATGATGAAGATGCTCATACAAATAAGTATGTGCCGACAGACTCTATCTATGTAATTAGTAAGTTAGGTTTCTACGATAAAGATGCAAAGAAGTTTGATTCTAAAGATGATACTTTGAAAGTGGTATCTTATTCATTCGTCAACCAGTATGGTGAACCGCTGATTTGGAATGGAAACCGTTAT
>NZ_QUKD01000006.1:316291-316780 GCF_003480915.1 Parabacteroides sp. TM07-1AC
TCAAGGAAAGCATTATACTAGTTGGATTTCAGCAGGTGATAATGAGTCATACTTGACACATCAGTATTTCGGTACTACGAATAAAGCTTATGCTGGTGATGCAGACGAAGAAGGCATCTTATCTCAGACATGGATGTACAACCGTACAGAAAATGACCTGTTCACAGTAGAACCTACAGAAAAACCGATGTATCGTACAGTAATCAATCCGTTAGATACAATCTCTATCTTCCGCAACGATAATCCGAAATCTATCCTGTTCGAAGACAAAGGTTTCTTAGGAATGGAAAATCTGGCTCAATATCCTTCAATTGCTCCGGCAATGGTTGCTGATACTGCTTATGTACGTGATAATACTTATCGTCCTCAGTATATGTTGGTTGTTAACCCGGATATCACTCCGGCTGGCATGTGGTGTGAAGAACATCAGTCTGCAACTTGTGAGCATGCTGTTCCGACTAAGGGTTGGGTAGAAGGTCGTTACCTGGT
>NZ_QUKD01000006.1:316943-317328 GCF_003480915.1 Parabacteroides sp. TM07-1AC
GCTAACAAGCATAAAGACAATAACCCGTATATCAACACTGAAAAGTTCTATCGTTTAGGTTTCGTTCAGGCTAAACATATCGAAGATTCTTTGATTATCGCTAGCACAAACGATACATTGATGGTAGGTACTGAAGATTATAACCAGGCTAAGTTTGCATTCCGTTATGTAGATACAGATGCTAAGTCATTCCGTATTGAAACAGCAAACTATAAGAGATTGCCGGGTGTAAAAGAAGCTGAAGTCAATGAAGAAAATGAGTTAGGCTATGTTAAATGGATGAATGGTGTTGTAGTTGTTGTAGATAAGATCGAAGATGGTGACGTTTTCAACATGAACGAAGACGAACAGGGTGATCCTACAGCCAACGACGCTATCGCAACTG
>NZ_QUKD01000007.1 GCF_003480915.1 Parabacteroides sp. TM07-1AC
GGTGCAAAAGTAGTGCTTTACAACATACGCTCCAAATATTTCGGAGATTATTTTGTAATTATTTTTCCTTCAAAGACGTTGTAATATAATGTACGTACGAAAGAGAAAAGAAATACGGGCATAAACGAAACCGACACGGATAAATCAGCTGAAATTAACCTCGCTCATTCTGTCGCTAAGTCTAAACCGGTACAATCCATAGGCAGGAAGAAGAACAAGGATGCCGTTCATTGTGCATTTACATTCCAAACGGTTTGCCTTTCGACAGCTGTGGGAAGGCCTTTCGATAGCTATGGGAAAGCCTTTCGACAGCTATCGAAATATCTTACCACAGCTGTCGAAAGGCAAATTGTTCGAGAGACTAATAAGCATTCATCATTATATATTCTTTTACACTTCGCATAGGAAGTTTACGACTCCCTGGTATTCAGCACCGTTCTTCGTTAAGATATTATCAGAAGGCCAAATAAACAAGCGGAAAACAACAATTAGTATCAATAAGTTAACTATATTTGCTGTCTGATAAAAATAACGCGACACAGATATGAAACAGTTTTTTAAAATGATGTTCGCCTCAGCATTAGGAGTTTTCGTTGCTGTTGGCCTGATTTCCATTGTATTTGTATTTACTTTGATTGGCATCGCCACCAGTATGAGCAGCACACCTGACTATACTCCTAAAAGTAATACCGTTTATAAACTAACACTTGACGGTAGTTTGTCTGACAATATTCAGGAGAATCCTATCGCTATGCTGATGGGAGAAACAGAAAAAGCTCTTTCTTTAAAAGATATATTATCTACAATTCAAACCGCGAAAGAGAATAAGAACATTAAAGGTATATATATAGAAGCAAAATCACTGAGCACAGGTACAGCCAGCCTTGAAGCCATCCGTAGAGCTTTAGTGGACTTTAAAGATAGCGGTAAATTCATTGTCGCTTATTCCGACAATTATACACAAGGGTGTTATTATCTTTGTTCTGTTGCCGATAAAGTATTTCTGAATCCCCAGGGTACTTTAGGATTAATCGGAATGGCATCACAAACGATGTTCTACAAAGAACTACTCAAAAAAGTCGGCGTAGATATGATGATCTTCAAAGTCGGCACCTACAAAGGAGCTGTAGAACCTTTTATGCTCGACAAATTGAGTGATGCCAACCGCGAACAGATTCAGTCATACATGGGCAGTATTTGGGAAAATGTAACAACAGGCATTGCAGAAGCCAGAAATATACCGGTAATTGATATTAATAATTTCGCCAACGAGGGTTATGCTTTCGCTGCTGCGGAAAAAGCTGTTGAATGCGGTCTAATAGACGAATTAAAGTATCGTACTGAAGCCGAAGAATACATTAAAGAGCTGGCTGGTCAAAGTGACAAACGCCTGCAGACTGCGGATATATCCAAAATTAAAAGTATTAAAACAATCGATCGCGAAAAAACAGACCGCATTGCAATCTTATATGCAGAAGGAGAAATCAAACCGGAACAACCTTCTTCTCCATACAACGCAGAACAGGCTATCACGGAAAAGGTTGCCAACGAACTGATCAAACTCAAAAATGATGAAAATGTAAAAGCTGTTGTTTTTCGCGTGAACTCTCCGGGCGGCAGTGCTTTTGTCTCCGAACAGATCTGGCGTCAGGTAGTAGAACTGAAAAAGGTAAAACCAATCGTAGTCTCCATGGGTGACGTTGCCGCCTCAGGGGGATATTATATTTCATGTGCCGCAAGCAAAATAGTTGCTGAACCCAACACGCTGACAGGATCGATCGGCATCTTTGGTATTTTCCCGAATGTAACCGGTTTATTCAATAAATTATCTCTTACAACAGATATTGTAAAAACCAATACATATGCCGATCTGGGAGATATGAGCCGCCCGATGCGTGAAGACGAGAAAGTTCTGATCCAGTCGTTCGTAGAAAGAGGTTATGATACGTTCCTTACCCGTTGTGCCGATGGCCGTGACATGAGCAAAGAGGCTATCAATGAGATCGGACAAGGTCGTGTCTGGACCGGTGAACAGGCTAAAGAACGTGGATTGGTAGATGAGCTAGGGGGAATCGACAAAGCGATCGAAACAGCAGCCACATTAGCCGACCTCAGTGACTACAGCCTGACATATGTTTCCGGTTCAAAAGATTTCTGGAAAGAATTTATTGAAAAACAACTGGGAGAAGTAAAAGTATCCATCGTAAAAAATGTACTGGGTAATGAATATGAATATTTCAAAACTCTGAATAATATAAAATCGACAACAGGAATCCAGGCTAGACTTCCTTATGATGTTAAACCTTTATAATCCGAGATGCCGACAGAAAACAACATAAAAATACATACTCTGCTTTCCCCCCTCTCCTTCCTGTACGGATTGGGGGTAAGATTCCGTAATCAGCTTTTCGACTGGAAATGCTTAAAATCGGAATCATACCCCATACCTGTTATCTGTATCGGGAACCTGGCTGTGGGAGGAACAGGTAAAACACCTCATACCGAATACATTATCCGTCTACTGAAAGATACTTACAGAATAGCAGTGCTCAGCCGGGGATATAAACGAAAGACAACCGGTTTCATCCTGGCAAACGAACAAAGTACCAGCCTGGAGATTGGAGATGAGCCTTATCAGATGAAACACAAGTTTCCTGATATTCTCGTTGCAGTAGATGCCGACCGGCGTGAAGGTATCGGTAAATTACTGGCGCTTCCCTCCGAGTTACGACCGGAAGTGATCCTGCTTGACGATGCTTTTCAACACCGTTATGTCACCCCTTCTTTTTCGATCGTACTAACTGATTATCACCGCCTATTCTATAATGACAAACTTCTTCCGGCAGGCAGGTTACGCGAACCGATCTGCGGAATACGGCGTGCCGACATGGTGATCGTCACAAAATGTGAAGAAGATATGAAGCCGATCGAATACCGTATTATTGAGGAAAACATGAAGTTGCTGGCTCATCAGTCGATTCATTTCACCCATATTGCATATGCAGATATCAGACCGGTGTTTACCACTCATGCAAAGACTCTTTCCCGGCATGAGATCCGTAAAGAGGATGAGCTTCTGGTGTTATCGGGAATTGCTTCTCCTGACGGTTTTATCAAAGAAGCCAGGAAGCTATCGGATAAAGTAACCCCACTGATATTTCCCGACCATCACGCTTTCGAGAAATCCGATATCCGCCATATTAAAAACGTATTCGATAAAATGAGTTCAACCGGCAGATACATTTTGGTCACAGAAAAGGATGCTGCCCGGTTAATAGATAATCCGTATATTCCTGAAGAATGGAAAACTTGTATGTATTATCTGCCGATCACAATAGAGTTTTGTCTGGATAAGAAATTCGACGATGAAATCAAAAAACATATAACAACTTTCCACAAAGATAAATTGTTACGATAAATAAAAGATGAACAAACGAACAGAAATAGGAACATTAGGTGAGTTTGGATTAATCCGTCACCTTACAGAGAAAATAGAGTTAAAAAACGAAAGTACGGTAAAAGGCGTTGGTGATGATGCCGCAATACTCGATTACAAAGAAAAGCAAGTACTGGTGACAACCGATCTCCTGCTTGAAGGTATTCATTTCGACCTGACTTATGTTCCATTAAAACATCTGGGATATAAATCAGCTGTCGTTAACTTTTCCGACATCTATGCAATGAACGGAAAACCGAAACAAATGACCGTTTCACTCGGTATATCCAAACGTTTCTCAGTAGAAGATTTGGAAGAGTTCTATGCAGGACTTCAACTGGCATGCGACATTTATGGAGTTGATATTGTCGGAGGCGACACTTCCGCATCATTGACAGGTCTGTGCATCAGCATTACCTGCATCGGTGAAGGCGAGAAAGGCAAAATCGTTACCCGTAGCGGAGCCAAAGACACTGACCTGGTATGCGTATCCGGCGATCTGGGAGCCGCTTATATGGGTTTACAACTCCTTGAAAGGGAAAAGAGAGTATTTAAGGGAGAAAAAGAATTTACACCGGACTTTACCGGCAAAGAATATTTATTGGAACGTCAGTTAAAGCCGGAAGCCCGCAAGGATATTATCGAATCACTGGATAAAGCCGGTATCGTCCCTACTTCCATGATGGACGTTTCCGACGGACTTTCATCCGAGTTACTCCATATTTCAAAAGAAAGCAATGTCGGTTGTCGTATTTACGAAGACCGTATTCCTATAGATTATCAGACTGCAGCTATGGCAGAGCAATTCAACATGAATTTAGTGACTGCCGCCCTGAATGGCGGTGAGGATTATGAACTTTTGTTCACAGTTCCTCTTACCGACCACGATAAAGTGTCTGATATGAAAGGTGTTAAAGTCATCGGTCATATTACCCGTCCCGAACTGGGCAAATATCTGGTGGGCCGTGACGGTGGAGAAGTTGAACTGAAAGCTCAGGGCTGGAATTCACTCAATGAATAATTTTTGATATTTTTCTCCACAAACTCTTGCACATTAAAAAAAAGTCCGTATCTTTGCACCCGTTAAACAAAACAACGGTGCCATAGCTCAGTTGGTAGAGCAAAGGACTGAAAATCCTTGTGTCCCCGGTTCGATTCCTGGTGGCACCACTTTTTAAGAAAGAAAAACGATGTAAATCCCTGAATTTCAAAGAAGTTCAGGGATTTTTCATTTCCAAGAATAGGCAAAATAAGTGGGATTAGAGCAAACTATACGTCCTTATTCAAGGGACTGGTTTTAAAAGCCCGAAATGTTCCACCGCGAGGTATTTACTTCATTCTTTTACAGCATGTTGCACTATTTTACATAACAGGGTTCCCGGTTCGATTTCCTAACTTTGTATCATTAAAAATTGAGCCGTATGGAAAGAAAAAGATTCAGCGTGTTGTTCTTCATCAAGCGTAGCAAACTGTTAAAAAACGGGGAAGCACCCGTGCGTGTGCGTGTCACTTATGACCGCCTATACGTGGAACTTCAACTAAAACGGAGCGTAAAAGTCCCACTTTGGTCGCAGGAAAAAGAGAAATCGACAGGCAAAGACCGAAATTCCGTGGAACTTAACCATTACATTGACGCCCTGCGTGTGAAATTCTATCAGATTTACCAAGACTTGGAACTGGAGGGAAAGATTATCTCCGCACGTGCCATAGTGAACCGCTATCAGGGAAAGGACGAGACTTTCAAGACATTATATAATGTATTCAAGGAGCATAACGACAACTGTCGGAAGCTAATCGGGACAGACTATGCCGACATCACCGTAAGACGCTACGACAATTGCCTTAAATACCTCATGGAACTGGTTAAACGGGATTACAAGGTAGATGATATGTTGCTGCGTGAGGTAAACGGGGAACTGGTACGCAAATTCGATTTATACCTAAAGACGGAGAAGCATTGCGCACAGAATACCGTTATCCGGTACATGAAATGTTTTAAGAAAGTGATAAACCTTGCCATTGCCAACGAGTGGCTGACAAAGAACCCGTTTGCCGGAATCAAGTTTCACGAGGTGGAAGTAAACAAACAGTTCTTAAGCCAAGCCGAGATAAACCGGATATGGCAGAAAGAGTTCAGGATTGAACGGCTGGAACTGGTACGGGATGTTTTTATCTTTTGCGTATATACGGGGTTGGCATTCATAGACGTGTATAATCTGCGCCCCGAACACGTTTCAGAGGACAGCAACGGCAACCTGTGGATAGTGAAACCCCGTGAAAAGACAAACAACCTCTGTAACATCCCGCTTTTGAGCATTCCCAAACAGATACTTGGCAAGTATAAGGATAACCCCTACTGCATGGATAAAGGAACTTTGTTGCCCGTTCCCTGCAATCAGAAGATGAACAGCTACCTGAAAGAGATTGCCGACCTGTGCGGTATCAAAAAGAACCTGACCACGCACACAGCCCGCCACAGTTTTGCATCGGTTATCGCACTGGCTAACAACGTGTCACTACCGAACGTGGCTAAAATGCTGGGGCATTCATCCACCCGAATGACACAGCACTACGCAAAGGTATTAGACCAAACGATACTAAGGGATATGCAAGCCGTTGAAAAACAACTATTTGTATAACAAAAGATTACTTAATACATACTTATAAAAGTAATACCCCCTAAAATTATGAAGAAAATTTTCTTCATAATTTTAGGGGGTATTGAGCTATTTCTTTATATTTGCAGAAAATTTTCTGCAAATATGAACAATATAGACATAGAACTTAGTAAAGTAATTGATGCAGCTGTTCAATCTTCAATCGATATAGGTCAGGTTGCATCCTTAAAGGATTTATACAAAGAAAAGAAAAATTCACTAAACTTATCAGATAGACAGATTCAGAAAATTTTAGGAATGGATTCTAAAACTATAAATCCTATATTAAATGGAACTGCTAAACAAATCAATTTCATAAATGTAGTAAAATTGGCTCATTTTTTAGGTCTGTCTGTTAATGACCTAATAAAAGTTTACGTACCAGAATTAGCTCCTAAACAAATAGGAGAAATCCAACGAGCAAGAGAAGCAGGATATATCGTTGAAAATTTTGATGTATCTATCCTTGTTAAGATGAAGTTTTTTAATTCCAATGCTTCATCTAAAGATATGAGTGATAAAATCAAACGCTTTTTTGACATTGATAATATTTACAGTTACTCGGAAAATTCTTTGCTTCCCGTTTTTAGTCGCTCTAAAAGAAACTCGAATGATTTAATGCGTAATTTTTGGATACAATCTGCGTTTATCCAATTTAAATCTATTGCAAATCCCAATCCATACATAAGAAAAGAATTAGTTGAATTAATACCCAAAATTAGACCATACACAAGAGATATAAAAAATGGTCTAATTAGAGTTCTGAAAGCACTATTTCGTATTGGGGTCACAGTTATATATCAACCAAGTTTAGAAAAAATACAAGTTAGAGGAGCTACTATGATAATAAATGATAAACCATGTATTGTACTTTCTAATTTACAAAATAATTATCCTACATTATGGTTTACTCTTTTACATGAACTACATCATGTACTTTTTGATTTTGAAGAAATCAAAAAACAGACGTATCATATTAGCAATAATGAGGGAGACATATTTTTAATGAATGAAGAACAAGCAGATAATTTTGCTTGTGAATATTTATTAAATGAATCTCGATTAAAATTTGCATCAGGGTATATTACATCACATTACAATATTGAAAAACTAGCTAAAGAATGGGGGGTACACTCCTCTATTATATATGCAATGTATTGTTATAAAACCAACGAATGGGCTTTTTATAATAAATATATACCTAAAATGAATGAAGCCTTAGAGCTTATAAATACTCACCCATTTGAAAAAGAAACGTTAATGGAATCAGTACAACAAATCAAAGAATTTTTATACAATTAATTATGGAAGAAAAAAAGAAAAAAAAATCTCAGGAGGAATTAGAAGAACTCCAAAGAAAGCAAGAACAAGATTTAGAGCGTGCAGCAATTTTAATGAAAGCTGATGAAATCAAAGAAGAAACATTTGATTTTGATGTAAACGGTCAAATCGAACTCAAAAATGAGTTGGCAGATATGGTTTTAGAACAAATCGATGACCCTGAAGCTAAATATAATTTATATTATAATGTTGTCAATCGTCTATTAAGAAAATATCTTCCAAAAGGCGATACATATAAAGATGCAAGAGATTTGATTTATGAAGAAAAGAACACATTTTTAACTCGTGGACACAGAAAAGATGCACAAGGTATAAGAGGAGCAGACGGAAGAATGTCCTATATTTCAGATATAAATGAGCTTGTTAACATTATCACTGAATGGATTTCGAACAAAGGAACAATGTTTGATTTATATACTCAAATTAGGGATTTGAACATTTCTAAAGGATATGGTGCTCCACAGTCAAAATAAAATGAATAGAACTATATATATACTCATAATCTCTATTTTAGCCTTTCTTTGCTTACACAGTTGCGCTGTGGATATTGACCCTAAAATAGCTAATACAGCCTTTGGGCTTACAGCTATAAAATACGAATATATAATAATGATTTTAAGTTTATGCAGTGGCATCTTCTGCATTATTGGAGGTATTATACTTACCATTTTAGGGTTTACTGGAAACATCAATTGGATTATTGAAGGAACAGATTTTACGTCAAAATTAATAAATGCTTCTCCTGGAGTTTTACTAATGGTAATAGGAGCCTTGATTATTATTTTTAAAAGATTGAAAATAAAAAGTAAGTAAATAAAAAGCCAGCAACACAGTTTTCAAGAAAACGTGATTGCCGGCTTTTAATCAAACAATAAATCAATAAATGCAGAAAACAAGATTGAAATATTTCAAGAAAGCAATATTCCAAGAAAACAAAATTCAATGTTTTCAAGATTTCATTTTCTGTAATGCCTTTCCAGCAGGTCTAAAATCTCGCTTTCCCGGTAGATGATTTTTCCCGGAAGCTGCACATATCCCAGCAGTCCCGTGTCCCTGTAATCCTGCAACGTCCGTTTGCTGATGCAAAGCCGCTCGCACACTTCCTCGCCCGTCAGGTAGTGTTCACCGTTCAATACCGGACGATAGTTCATTACCACGTACTCCACATTTTCCAGCACCCTGTCAAGGGAGGAAAACAGTACCAGCGTGGTTTCGGAATCTTTCGTTATCAAATCCATACGCCTACTTTTTAGAATTCTCCCTTACTTGGTTGAGCAGAAATGTTTCCACGTCCGAAGCCTTGTAATAAATCTTATTGTTAATCTGCGAATAAGGCAGTTTCCCCGTATCACGGTAGGTCTGCATCGTCCGGGCTGAAACATTCAGCAAACGGCAGGTTTCGCAGTTATCCAGCCACTTGTCACGCTTCCTGCGTAAAGGCACGCAGAGCGCATCCACACGCCCCACAAAGTTTTCAAACCTCTGTTTCCAAAGTTCAAAGGTTCTCTTTTCAATCGTCACTATTTCCATAACCGATATATTTATTCTTGTCAATACTCCGTTTTTCTTCACTGGTGCAAATATATAAGGCTGAATGACAGGTTGTTTCTTTCTGTCCTCAAATGACCTTGCGTGTCCGAAAATGTCCACCGCCACCCCAAGAACAACACGAAAGAAACGAACCGATAACAAAAAAACTGTTTTTTCTCCACTCCTTAAATAAGTAAGGTAATGAACACAAAGCCGTTTTCTATTTGCCGACATTAATTTGGTGCAGAGCGCAGCAAAGCGATTCCAAACGGCTGACGCTTTGTTTTTTACCGATTTTTCTTATTTTATTTGTGGTGCTAATTCAAAAAACAAGCACCTATGAATAATCCTTTCGAAGAAATTTTCAAACGGCTGGAGAACATCGAAAAGATGATTGCCCCGGTCATGGGCGTACAACCCGAAGAACGGCAGGACGGAAAAGAGCCTGTGTTAGTCAAAATATCCGTTGCCAGCGGCATAACCGGGTATTCGGTCAATTACCTGTACCACTTAGCCAGCAAGGGGCTGATACCGTGTGTCAAGCGTGGGCGTACCCTGCGTTTCGACATGGAGGAACTCAAAAAGTGGATGCAGCAGCAGTATGTCCCGGCTTCTAACAGACTTCCCGATGAAAAAGAAAAGAAGTGATGATACACGGCACATCGAGGGCTGGCAGTCAAAGAACGAGCGCATCGAAAGCCTGTTGAACATCCTGTACGATTTCCGGTTCAATACCGTAAAGAGCCGGACGGAATACCGGGCTGCAAGTTCTTCGGGCTTGTACCAGCCCGTTACGAAATTTGTTCTGAACTCGTTCAGGCGCAGGCTGGATGCGACCGCTGGTATTGTCACCTCTGCCGAGAACATCCGTACCATACTGGAAAGCGATTTCGCAAGAAAGGTACATCCCATACGGGAATACTTCAATGCCCTGCCCTTACTGAATCCAGCCGAACACGGGCATATCGGCAGGCTCCTGAACACGGTACAGGTAGCCAACCCCGGCAAATGGGAGGAATATTTCACGAAATGGCTTATCGGTGTGGTAGCCAACGCCATGAATGACACGGGATGTCAGAACCATACCTGTCTGGTATTGACAGGGGACAAGCAGGGACAGTTCAAATCGTGGTGGCTGGACAACCTTTGCCCAACACCGCTTAAGAACTACCTGTTCACCGGAAAGATAGACCCGCAGGGCAAAGACATCCTGACACTGATAGCCGAATACCTGTTCATCAACATTGACGACCAGCTAAAGGAACTCAACAAGCAGAACGAGAACGCCTTGAAGAACCTTATCACCACCCCGGCGGTGAAGTACCGCAGACCGTATGATGTTTACATAGAGGAATACCCCCACCTTGCCAGCCTCATGGCTTCGGTGAACGGCAACGAGTTCCTGACCGACCCGACAGGCAGCAGGCGTTTTCTACCGTTCGAAGTGCTGCACATAGACAAGCCCACGGCAGAAAATATCCACATGGATAACGTCTATTCCGAAATCATGTACCTGTACCGTCAGGACGTGCGCTACTGGTTCAATGATGCCGAGATTGGAGAACTACACCTGAACAATGCGGAATTTGAGGTGCAGACAATTGAGTTTGAAATACTGACACAATATTTTGAGAAGCCGACAGAGGAAGAAGAACCCCAGTTTTTTATGACAACAGCGCAAATACTGGCACGTTTACGGGATATATGCGCCATGCAGCTATCTGAAAAACGGCTGGGGGAAGCTTTGCGAAAAGCCGGGTTCAAACGGATACAGAAACGTATCGACAAACAGACCTATTCGGTATATGGGTACAGGATAAAGCCTGTTCCGGCATCCTGTACAAACCACGATTACGGTTAGCACGGTCATTTTACGATTGGTTATTACTGCAATGCAGTAACTGCCATAGTAAGATATATTTCTATTTTACATACTGTATATCAGATATTTAACAATGATGCAGTAAGCAGTAAGATAAAACCGCAAACTTTTGGAAAAGTTTGGAAAAAGAAAAAACGCAGGAATTATCAGGGGTATATTTCTATCTTCTTTTTAAGAAATAACTTACTTATCTTACTGCATAAGAGATAATCCGCTGAAAGAAAAAGAATTATGCGCAGAAACATGGTCGTTTTTCTTCTTACTGACTTCTTACTGTGCTACTGCAATTTATCAACACCCAAAAAATAAAGATTATGACCTACAAGGAAGCCAACAATATCAGTATCAAGGATTACCTGAACTCTTTGGGAATCCAGCCCGTCACGGAAAAAGGAAGTTACGGGATGTACCGCAGCCCCTTACGGGAGGACAATACGCCAAGTTTCAAGGTGGATTATAACGCCAATCTATGGTGTGACTACGGAACTGGTGAGGGTGGGACGCTCATCGACCTTGTGATGAAGCGGAACGGGTGCAACGCCTACGGTGCTATCTGCCGGCTGGAACAGGGTGACACCACCTCTTTTTCCTTTCACGGGAAAGACCTGCCCGAAAGGGGAACGAAAAGGCAAGCTGCCAGCCCGATAGAGATACGCAGAATACAGTCGTTACAGAATCCGGCACTCATGCGCTACTTACAGGAAAGGGGGATTTCTCCCGGAACGGCATCCCCATACGTGCAGGAAATGTATTACCGCATCGCTGGCAAGCCTTATTTTGCACTGGCATTCAGGAATGATTCAGGAGGTTACGAGCTTCGCAATCCCCGTTTCAAGGGCAGCACATCGAAAGACATCACCCATATAAGGCAACAGGGAGAGCCGAGAGATACCTGTTTCGTGTTCGAGGGCTTTTGGGATTTCCTCTCGTTCCTCACTTTCCGGCAACAGAAAAGCCCGGATATGCCCTGTACCGACTGGCAGGACTACGTTATTCTGAACTCCACCGCCAACACGGATAAAGCCTTATATCCGTTGGCTGGTTACGGGCATATACATTGTATGCTTGACAATGACGAGGCAGGCAGGAAAGCGGTTGAAGCCATAAGGCAGGAATACAAATGGCGTGTACGTGACGTATCACACCTGTACAGCGGTCACAATGACCTGAACGACTATCTGCGTAGCCTTAAAGTGAAACAATCCCAAGACTTGACAGTTGCCGACAAGCCCCAGTTGGAGCAGGATAACAGACAAAATCCGGGTGAAAAAAGAAAAAAAGGGCTAAGGATGTGACCTGCAAGACTGGCGGCATGAACAGACGGCAGGCTATATGATTAGGGAGAGCAAGGTTATGTTTCGGTTTACCGAAACACCTTTCTTTGCTTGACAGCAAAGAAAATTTCTCCCGTTGGTCGCAATTTTTAAGATACCACCTAAAAGCAAAAACGTATGACAGAAATAAGGAACAAACCAGGAGGTCGCCCGGCAAAAAGCCGGATAGACAAGCAGAACCGAGTAGTCAGCACGAAGCTGACCGAGTTACAGTTCTACGCAATCAGGAAGCGAGCCACCGAAGCCGGGCTGCGTGTCAGCGAGTACGTCCGGCAGGCGGTTGTTTCGGCAGAGATGACGCCCCAGCTGAACAGGCAGGATGCGGACACCATCCGCAAACTGGCAGGCGAAGCCAACAACATCAACCAACTGGCACACCGGGCGAATGCCAGAGGTTTCGCACTGGTGGCGGTGGAACTGGTGAAACTCAAAAACAGGATTGTCGAAATCATAAACCAGTTGTCGGATGATTGGAAAAATAAAAAAGGGAAGCGGATTTAAAGGCTGCGTGAACTATGTACTCGGCAAGGAACGGGCTGCTTTGCTTCATGCGGAGGGAGTGTTGGCGGAAAGCAATCGGGACATCATACGCAGTTTCATACTGCAAGCCGGGATGAATCCCAGCCTGAAAAAGCCTGTCGGACATATTGCGCTAAACTATTCCCCGGTGGACGCACCCAAGCTGACAAACGGGAAAATGATACAGCTTGCGCAGGAGTACATGCGTGAAATGAAAATCACCGATACGCAGTACATCATCGTGCGCCACCAAGACTGGGAACATCCGCACGTGCATATCGTGTTCAACCGTATAGACAACAACGGCAAGACCATTTCGGACAGGAACGACATGTACCGCAACGAACAGGTATGCAAGAAGCTGAAAGCCAAACACGGGCTTTATTTTGCTAAAGGTAAGGAGCATGTAAAGCAGCACCGCTTGAGAGAACCGGACAAATCCAAATACGAGATTTACAACGCTGTAAAGAATGAAATCGGGAAGTCCAAGAACTGGCAGCAGTTACAAACCCGGCTGGCAGAAAAGGGTATCGGGATTCATTTCAAGTACAGGGGACAGACTGGCGAAGTGCAGGGCATATCCTTTTCCAAAGGTGAATACACGTTCAAAGGTTCGAAGATAGACCGCAGTTTCAGTTTCTCCAAACTGGACAAATGTTTCGAGGATGTAGGGCTGAACACTACCGGAAACAATAGACAGATAGTTTCCGCACCTGTTCAGGAGCCAGCGCAGACACCGGGCAAAGCCGACAGTCCGTTACTGGCAGGCTTGGGCGGTCTGTTCTCCGCTTCATCCTCTCTGGCTGATGATGCGCCCGACAATCCCGGTGAAAGAAAAAAGAGGAAAAAGAAACGACACTTAAAATTATAGGAACATGGAAGAAAATTTAATTTTGGAGGGGCTTCTCTCTATGGTTACGGAACTGAAAGAACGGCAGGAGAAGCAGGTCACGCCTGCCAGCCGGGAGGAAACGATTAACCGACTGGACGTTATCGAACAGCGCATTTCGGATATGCAAAGTAAATCCGGCATTCCTGAAAACACGGTGCAGGAGATTCTGAACCAAATCGGCAGTATCAGAAAAGGGCAGTCCGAGAACCAAAAACAAGACCTTGAAGATATTAAGGGGCTTATCGTGACCTCGCACCGATATTTCAAGGAGCGGTTAAAAGTATTATTCCCGGTTGATGATACAACACCGACCGGAGAAGTAACGCCCGTTTCATGGTACGGCAAACTGACATACCGAGTAACTCCCTATCTGAAACCTAAGTTCTTTCTTCTTTCAACAGGGTTTATTATCTGTATCACTTCGCTAATCCTGAATGTTCGTTTTACGGAACGGATGCAGCGGTTACAGGACAACGATATAAAATACCGCTATATCCTGATGAAAGGAAAAGCAGACGGCAGCAGCCTTGATTTGCTGGAAACGAAGTTCAGCCGGGAACGGGATAACGCTTTCATCCGAAGCCTGACCGATTCGGTGAAAGGCTTTGAATACCGTAGCAGGAAACAGGCGGAAGCGTTGGAACGGGCAAGGCTGTTGAACGAACAAGCCGAGCAGCTAAAGGAGCAAGCCAACAAGTTGGGCAAGCCATAAACCAAAGCAAAGCCGGAGCAGAACCGCCCCGGCTTTTTAATTCACTTCTTTTTCTTCGTGCAGTGTTCTTTCTCGAACTGGCGCATGGTGGTAACACTAAACCGCTCCTTGATGAACTCCCGGACATCGGAAGCCTTGTAATACACTTTTCCGCTGATTGTGAAGTATGGCAGCGCACCGATAGCCCGGTAGCGTTGCAGGGTCTTGATACTCACTTTGAACAACAGGCACAAGTCCTGATTATCCAGCAGGTTGTCATCTTCGGGCAGTACCCTGTCGGCATTGCGCAGTACCCGTACATCCTTGCAGAGTTCTTCCAGTTTGGCGTACAGCTTCTGCATCCATACGCTGAAATCGTCATTGTCTATATACATGATTGCTTCATTTTTCTGATTATACATTATGGTTTGTCAATCGATTGATGAAGCAAAGTTCAGAAAACGAGAGCAAAGAAAATAAGGGAATGGTACATCCACTCCCCTATAAATCATCCACATCTAATTGATTATCAAATAAAAATATTTAAAAATAATCGTATCCATTATCTTTACTCTTTTTGATAATAGCAGATTTCAGCCTATCTAAAAAGTCTGTAATTTTAGTAGGTTTTCGTTTAATAACTGCAATTTCCTTTTTGTATATATCACCAAAATTTATATTAAACATTTTCTTAAAAATACGTGATATATCACTTAGAAAAACATCCTTGTTATCAATGCGAATAATACCATCTTTGATATAGAAAATGCCACAAACTAATTCCATTATATCTATAATTTTAATTACCTCACTGTTTAAATAAAAGGGAGATTTCCAATCTGATTCAATGTTAATGAAAAATTTGGGGTATTCCATTTGCCGATAGATTAGTTCTTGCTCCATATTTATTAAAGATAACAGTTTGTCAAGATATATAATTTTTAACTTACTATTTTCCGTAGGTGAAGTTTCTTCTAAAGCCTTAATTGTTCCAAAATCTATATAACTCATATTTAATTGCCTAATACGTGTTTTGTTATCATTTTCTTTATTAAGGTAATCGAATAATTCTTCTACAAATTCAAGATATGCAGCAGTAATAGCTTCTATCTCAGATTTTTCCTTTTGGCAAGGGTGTTTTAATAACTTATATATCTGTTTTTCTGCTAAATTCCAGTTTGCCATAATTAACTTAAGTAGCTATCGTGAGCATTTTATAAGTTCTTTGCAATTTTCTGCCATTTCTTTTGTCTGTGTTTATAAAATTTAAGAGTCCACCAAGCAACAAGTGGGGTTAGATAACCAGCATACAATTCAACACTATCGGTATATCTTGTAACATTTTCGGTAATCTTTTCCATTTGAATATAATGATTCCATATAGTTACTCTTTTATTATACTCATTTGAAACTATTTCTCTTGCTTCTTTATCTATCTTAATTATGTTTATTGTATGTTTTCCAATAGAAATAAATCGATGAAGAAACATCTTAAAATAAAATGTTTCCCCCTCTTTCCAAACAGGAGGAATATTGCCATAAGATATAAAACTTGCTTTGGGTTTACAAATATCCCTTAGCGTTTCAATATCTTGAATCTTGCGCCAAATATTTTCAATGTCAGTTTCAAATACTGACGTCACTACAACTTTGCGCCCCATAACTCTTTTACCTCTCCGTGTCACTAAACAAATCTTTTTTATCATACAGGAATAATTAAAACATTAAACATCTATTTATCTTACACTTATGCTCTTTTTATTAACTTTGTGCAAAGTTAGATGTAAGATACTCTAAAGACAATAGTCATTTATAATGAGATGTAACCTAACTATTTAACAATAAACGTCATAGCAAGCATGATAATTAGTGAAATAGAAAAGAAAGTCATAAATATACTGCCAACATCAAGCATAGAGTTTGATGAAATTGATTATTCCATTCTTGAAAAGAGGAAAAATGACTGGATTAAACTTTCAGAAGTTACACATAGTATCGTATTGGTATTTGATTGCTACACTAATAAATTCATTTTTGTTTCTGATAATATTCCCAAACTATATGGACTTGACTCCCGTAGGTTGTTTATTCACGGACACCAGCCGGTTACTGAGGTTATACATCCGGACGATATAGATTATGGGTTACTTGTAAGAAAAAAAATCTATTCGATATTGCGTTCATTCTCCAATGAAGAAAAAAAGAGCTACAAAGCCATTCATGAAATGAGGATAAGAAATATACGGGGTGAATATATACGCATAATAGAGCAAGAACAAGTTCTTGAGTTAGATAAATCAGGAAATATTTGGCTTATGCTATCGGTTATTGATGTTGATGCAAGCCATGAATCGGAAATTATTAAAAGCCACCTATATAACTTTAAAACTGGAGAACAGATATTTATAGATTTATCTGATACACTGGATGAACCTTTGACAAACCGGGAATTAGAAGTTTTACGATTTATGAAGAAAGGCTTATTAAGTAAAGAGATAGCAGAAACATTGAAAGTTAGTATCAATACAGTGAATAGTCATAGACAGAATATATTACAAAAATTAAAAGCTAACAATTCGATTGAAGCTGTCAACTTCGCTCAAAGACTGGGTTTGTTCAATAAATGCAGTATTGATAAAAGCGAAAAGAGGAATGTTTTGCCATAAATAAAATGAAACTAACAACTTACAATCGTAACAAATAACTATTTTTGTGGCACTATTATAAAAGTTCATGTTAAACACAGAAAACATACAATCACTCATTGATAGTGGAGAAGGCTACAATGTGGAATTTAAGGTTCGTGTTCCTTCAAAGGTTCGTGAACTGACAGAAGAAATATGTGCTTTTGCCAATGCAGACGGAGGATATTTGCTTATTGGAGTAGATGATAACGGACAAGTGGTAGATACTAACTTAGAAAACGATAAGCGTTCTGCCATTCAAGGTTCTATCAGCGAAATATCTCCTGCACTCCACTGTGAATTGTATTCCATAAATATTGGAGATAAAACTGTTTGGGTGATTGATGTTCCGTCCGGCAAGGATAAACCTTATATATTTTCCGGTTCTATCTATGTGCGTGAGGGGGCAAACTCACAGAAACTTCGCACAGCCGAAGAAATGCGCAGCTTCTTTCAGGAGTGTAACAAAATCTTTTTTGACCATATACCCTGCCATTGGTTCAATATTTACACGGATGCAGACGAACAAATGATTAAAGACTTTCGAACAGAAGCAAAACTAAGCCCGTCCACACCCGACAAACAAATCTTTGAAAACTTGGAATTGTTTACCGAAAATGGTACGGCAAAAAACGGTGCAGCAATGTTCTTCGGCAAACAACCTGAACGAAAGTTTCCACACGCTGTTACAAGATGTGTTCTTTTCAAGGGAACGAATAAAGTCTATATTATAGATGACAAAACTTTCGGAGGTTCATTGTACCAACAGTATTTACAGGCTATGTCTTGGCTGGAAAGCAAACTGCAAGTAGCTTATAAAATAGAGGGAACAGGACCAAGAGAGGAAATTTGGGAAATCCCTCTGACCGTATTTAAAGAAGCTATTATAAACGCCCTGTCGCACCGTGATTACTACGAACAAGGCGCAAGCATTATGATAGAAATGTTTGAAGACCGGGTAGAGATTTCCAATCCCGGAGGACTTTTACCTGTTGTAGCTAAAGACTTTGGACACAAAAGCATGACACGTAATCCACTAATATTCGGATTATTTACCCGTATGCACTTGGTAGAAAGAGTTGCATCCGGTATTCCACGTATGCAAGAAGCTATGAGAGAAGCAAATCTTCCTGAACCGGAATTTCATACGGACGGGATGTTTACGGTTATATTCAAAAGAGGTATCAGTATCAAGAATGATACTGTAAATGATACTGTAAATGATACTGTAAATGATACTGTAAATGATACTGTAAATGATACTGTAAACTCAAAAGAACAAGAAGTGCTAAATATCATCAAGCAATATCCGGGACTTAATTCGTCTAAGATTGCAGGATTAATAGGCAAAAGTGTTCCGACTGCTAAACGCTACTTAAATTCTTTGGTTAGATTAGATTTGATAGAGTTTAGAGGGGCACAGAAAAATGGAGGATATTATTGGAATAGCCAAAAGAGATAAAACACCAAGTAAAAATTATCATCATATTTAAAATTAGTATTTACAAATTTGCCCTATGAAAAGTGTCAATATTCTATCTATCATAGAAGCTTATCGAAAACTAAGTAATACACTATTCCAAAAACTTATGAATAGTTACGGAATAATCAGTGGAATAAAAGATTACGAGCTTAATGGTATAGAGTCTTTTGTGAATGAATTATTAAAAATAAAAAATAACATCACCATTGTTAACAACTATTATTTAGGATATTCAATACCACAAATTGGAAAAGAATTTGATTTACTTAGATTTGGTGATAATTATATTATCAACATAGAAATAAAAACGGAGAGTTCAATAGACAAGATATTCAAACAACAGCAAAAGAATAGATACTACCTCGAGTTCTTGGATAAGGAAGTTTATATCTATACCTATATTTTAAATGAAAATAAGCTTTATAAACTCATAATAAAAGATAGTAATAATGAAATAAAAGAAGCGACTTTTAATGAGTTGTGCAACAAGCTGTTTCTTCAAGAAGTAGTAACATTCAACAATATTGATGATTTATTTAATCCATCCGACTATTTAGTTTCTCCTTTCAATTCTCCTGAAAAATTTATGGCAGAAGGATATTTTCTTACAGTCCAACAAGAACAAATATATAATGAAATCCGAACAAAGTTATCTGACGCAACAACAAAATTCATAGCTTTAACAGGTAGTGCAGGAACAGGCAAAACATTATTGACTTATCATATAGCTAAAGAAAGTATTCGGAAAGGCGAAAAAGTACTTATTTTACATTGTGCTCCACTAAATAGTGGTCACAAAATCTTAATGGAAGAATATGGTTGGAGCATACATATGCCTAAATATGCTCCGAATACGACAGATTTTGACTTAATTATAATTGACGAAGCCCAACGAATGTATCCATATCAATTTGATAAATATATAGAGGAAGTACGCACTTTCAATAAAAAATGCATATTCTCATACGATGAAAACCAATACTTGCGTGATAATGAGAAAAATTACCATACCAAAGAAAGGATTGAAAAAGAATTATCATGTACCCCCTATAAGCTAACAGATAAAATTAGAACAAATAAAGAAATTGCATATTTTATAAAACAACTTTTCAATCTCAAAAAGAATATATCCAACATAGACTATCCCAACATTGAACTTACATATTGCAAAAATTATTTTTCTGCAAAATCATTGCTGCAAGAATTATCGAAGAAAAACTGGAAAGTACCTAATTACACACCGGGAACGCGCTCAACCTTCCATTATGAAGCATACTTATCCGGTGATACAGAAAGCGCACATTCTGTAGTTGGTCAAGAGTTCGACAACGTTGTGATAGTCATAGATGACTCTTTTAAATATAATTCTCAAGGAGATTTAATTGCTGATAATACTTATTATTCGCAAAAACAAATGTTATATCAAATAATCACTAGGACAAGAAAAAAACTGCATATTGTAATAATTGACAATGAAGTCATGTTAGATAGATGTATAGATATTCTAAATAAATAATTTCATCGACTTACTAACAAAAATCTAAATTAAAGAATTTAATATCAGAAAATGTACTATCTTCGCATTCAGAAATCGTACCCAAGATACAAACTTGTGTTGAACGGTGCAAAGCTGTGAAAACCTTATTCAAGGGACTTACATCGTAGCAAAGATATAACTTACTGAGAGATAGTGCCATATCAAACCGTTTCCGGTTGCTGGTGGCACCACTAAAAATCAAGCAGTTACATTTATTTGTAACTGTTTTTTTTATGTCTTTTCGATGGTTTTTACTTCAAAATCCTGTTACTTTCTGTGTTTCGAGTGCTTTGTTTAAACCATGAGTACAACTGCAAATGTCGTATGTTACAAATCCGAAGTATTGAAAAACAAAGAAAGCCATTTAAGAAACGCACAGGCTACATGCTTTCTGTCAAACAAGTTCATAACTCGCTTATAAGGTTCAACAAACATCTGAATATCTATTTTCCCGATATTGATACAGCATGGCTACGCAAATACGAAACATGACTACATTCAAACAATATCAAAGAAAATACTATTGGAATACGTTTCAGAACACTAAGAACTATTTACAAGCTATGTCTTGGCTGGAAAGTAAATTGCAAGTAGCCTATAAAATAGAAGGCACAGGACCCAGAGAGGAAATTTGGGAAATACCTCTAACCGTATTTAAAGAGGCCATTATAAACGCCCTATCACACCGTGACTACTATGAACAAGGCGCAAACATTATGATAGAAATGTTTGACGACCGGGTAGAGATTTCCAATCCCGGAGGACTTCTGCCCGTTGTGGCTAAAGATTTCGGACATAAAAGTATGACACGTAACCCGCTAATCTTCGGTTTATTTACCCGTATGCACTTGGTTGAAAGGGTTGCATCCGGCATTCCTCGTATGCAAGAGGCTATGAGGGAGGCGAATCTACCTGAACCAAAATTTCACACGGAGGGAATGTTTACAGCAGTGTTCAAACGTCAAATCTCCAACTCTGCCAACTATGACACAGTAAATGGCAGAGTAAATGACATAGTAAATAATGCTATAAATGAGAATGAACAAGCTGTAATCAATTTACTGATAGTAACTCCCGGCTTAAATGCTTCCGAAATAGCAAATCATATAGGCAAAAGTGTAAGAACAACAATGCGATATATTAAATCCTTACAAGAAAAAGGTATAGTAGAATTTAGAGGTGCACCCAAAACAGGAGGATATTATACCGTATTATTATCACTTTAATAACTGCAACTGATTCAAGATAGATTAACATAGACTTCTGTAGGATTAGTAAACCATGATTCAGCAATAGTACAAGAGAGCAACAGCTCTGCTTCTTTATCATTTAATGGATATTTATCAATTAAATTAGCTATGTCACTTTTATTATAGACATAAATATATGTTTTCCTGATATTGATATTGCATGGCTATGCAAATACGAAACATGGCTACGTTCAAACAATATCAAAGATTCCAGACGCAAAACAAGTAAGTTGATAAAACTGCCATTACAGCCGAAAGCCATTTAACTGATCCAGAAATACGCTGATCCGGATAATCCTTACCTATTCCCTATCCTGTCTACCTTCCATAAAACGGAACAACAGCAACGGAACAGGATTCACAAGGTAATCACTAAAGTGAATGAGCGTTTGAAAGCTATTGGCAAAGAGTTTAACTTGCCCATTGAATTGACAACATACGTTGCAAGGCACAGTTTCTCCACTACCTACTAATGCAAGATATAAAAAATCGATGTTTAATATTTTACTTGTAACGATAGGAATACTAAACACTTTTCGTACATTTGCAGCAATCTCATACACCTAAAGCGATAGAACATAGTATGAGAGGACATACGTTTAACGAAAGGTGTTATTGAGATTATCTTCTATTGACAAATTCTCGCAAAATTTGAATGTAGTATGAAGGTGATAGCAATAGCACCCGCATCATTTGTATTAAACTTACCTGAGAGGGTAAATTATATACGAAACTGGTGTGGGTTGCTGTTGCTTTATCCATACTACAGGCAATGCGAGAAGCCGGTCAATAGGATAAAGCAAATACAGTTCCCACACCTTTTATTTTATAATCCAACCGGAGGGAGCAGGGAGGGGGAAATTTAATTGCTATGATTAGAAAATTACTTTTTATGCTTATTGCTGCATGTACTTTGTTCAGTTGTGGAGGTGATGATCCTGTAACTGATGATCCGATTAAACCGGAACAACCAGATAAACCAGACATTCAAACTAAACGGATAAAGTCAATGACTGTTTATTATCCAGGTAAAGATTATCTAACAGAGCAGACATTATCGTATGATGATAAAGACAGAATCAACAAGATTGAAACCTATATAAGTGATAGGTATCGTGATAATTTTATTACTTCAATCAGTTATGATAATAATCAGATAACAAGTATTACTAAAAATCATTGTAAACATTCAAACCCAACAGATTTGAATTGTGACTATGGAGGACTTTCTTGTTCTTATAATATACAAAGTACAATGAATAATCAAGGATTCATTTTAGATGTTACATATTTTTACAAAGACATAACCAATAATGAACAAGATCAGGCTGATAAAGGTAAATTTAATTATAAAGATGGATATTTAGATTACTCTGATTTTAATGGTGATAATGTCAAATACATTTATGCGAATAATAATCTAATTAGCTTCATTTATAATTATTCTGATGGTAATAGTGAAACTAATTATATTTCATATACAAAATATGAGAACAAATTAGGAATTTCACCTCTTTTTCTGACAGAAGATTATCGTTTCATAGATATGGATATAGAATCAGATTATTATACGTTCGGGCTTTTCTTTGCTTATTATAGTGGATGGTATGGAAAGACTTCTAAATATTTAGAGGAAAAAGTAGGAAGTTGCCGCTTTGAATATGAGCTTGACAAAGATGGTTATCCTGTAAAGATTATCAGTAAAGATTTTGATGAGGATGGTCAATATGACGAAAATAGTGATGAATCATTTACAGTCAATATTATATATCAGGAATAACAAAATAGGATACGTTTTATTCTAATTCGTACGTTGCTTTCTTCATTTATATGGTATAATATTATAACAGAAATAATTAACTAATTTATTAATCAAACATCTGTTTAAACCAGACAAAGGATAATGAGAAAATAACAAAGGACTGAAAATCCTTGTGTCCCCGTTCAATTCCTTGTGGTACCACATAAAAAAACAGTTATCTAAAAGATAACTGTTTTTTTATGTCTTTACAGTGTTTTTATCTTAAAACCGGATCATACCGAAATCCAAAGGGATTGCTAGACTTTATTACTTAGGGCTAAGGCCATTGATGTAATATTGATAACTTTCCTCTATAATCTCCGGTGTATCGGCATCCAAAGCGTACAGTATTTCCCGACAAAAGTCCAATGGCGCTGTTCCGTTGGCGGTAACAATGTTCACATCTCTTACTGCCTGTTTGTTGATATAATTAGCTTCGCCTGCATATTTATCTCCGGCATATTGCTTGATATATTCAAGTCCGTTGCTCGTGTGCTTCACATTATTGAGGAAGCCATGAGCTCCGAGAAAAACCGAAGCATTGCATATTCCGGCAACCAGCTTCTTGTCTGCGATTGCTTTCTCTATCAATGGAACAATCTGCCCAGCTTCAGGCGAGAACCAACTCATTCCACCAACCAACACCAATCCTGCATAATCTTCCGGCATATCATTAATTCCATAATCCGGCAAAACCTTAAAACCTCCTATGGAACGAACCGGGTCTTTGCTTATAGACAAAGTCTTAACACTATATTTAATTGGATTTCCGGGCTTAACCCCAATATTCAAGCAGGTGGAGATATAGGCTCCTTCCCAATCTGCAAAATTATTTAGCAGAATAAAAATTACTTCTTTCTTGTTCATTCCATTTTATATAATATTTGTACAACTTCGGTTTTATAACTATTACATACGTTTCTTTGTCCTTATTCTCTTTATTTTACGCATACAAAGATAAGTGTTTATAATGGATGTCACTCATGTTAATGTGGTAGGCAATGCCTTTATTAGCCCCGGCAGACAACTCCGGATCTTACTGACAGGCCAATTCCACCATTCCAACTTCAGTAATCGTTCTATTACATCAGCATCAAAACGTTTGCGAATTTCCCTGGCAGGAACTCCGCCTACAATAGTATAAGGAGGTACATCTTTAGTTACAACAGCACGCGTTCCGATAATTGCCCCGTCACCAATATGTACTCCCGCCATAATCACAGCTTCATAACCGATCCACACATCGTTACCAATCACAATATCTCCTTTATTATCCCATGCGGAGGTTATGTCAGCCTTGTCTAATTCCCATTCCTCATAAAACAACGGAAAAGTATACGTTGATAATGATTTCAATGCGTGATTAGCGCAATTAAATAAGAACTTCACACCACAAGCGATAGAACAGAATTTACCGATCACCAACTTCTCCTGATGGATGGGATAATGATAGAGCACATTGTTCTTTTCAAAAAATAACGGATCGGAAACAAAATCATTATAAATTGTATAATCACCAATCTCTATTTGCGGATCTTTTACTACGGCATTCAAATACACCGTCTGTTTATCTCCCGTACGCGGATATATTTTCGTCATCATAACTTTCTGATATTAATAATGTTTTCTCTTCAAATAAATAATGGATTGAACTGCCAACAGAATCACAAAAAGATATTCTGCAGTCAGATAGATAGCTAAAGAAGTATTTGTACAATGGCTTAACCAATAAAGATAAATCAGGTAAATAACAGTTGTCGTCACCTGAAATATAAATGTAATTATTGTCTTACCGGTTCCTCCAACAGCATTTAGATATACATAACCAGGTAGAGCAAAGGTATAATTCAACAACATTACTACAAAAGGTGTAAACGCTAATTCCACCAATTGTTGGTTATCCGTATAAAAACCTATAATCCATTGATTACACAACAAGGCAACTCCAACCAACGGAAAACCGATAGCATAGCCCAATTTGAGTATCTTCCGGCAGATAGGAAAAGCGGCATTTCTATCTCCGGCTCCTATCATATTACTGACCAGCGATCCGGTAGTAACAGCAAAAGAATTTGCTATGACAAAAAATATGGCAGATACACTTCTGGTAATATTAGAAATAGCCAATTCCATCTCTCCCAGATGCTCTATAGCGATAAAAAACAAAAACCACGGAGCCACGCTGATAAAAGCATGCAACATACTCCATACCGACAATTTCAACACAGCAACAAGTACCCGTCCATCATAGACAAACTTCAATCCATACTTCTGCTTATCTATTTTCTTCCACATATAGATACAAAGTATGACAAAAGACCCCATCTCAGCCAACGATGAAGCTATTGCCGCACCGGAAATACCTAATCCCCAAACAAATATCAGCAAGTAATTGAAAGGTATATTGATCAAAACAGCCACCATAGCAGCCCATGACAATGCTTTGGTCAGTGTTATCCCGACAAAGAAAGAGCGGATTGCCAGGAAAGGAAACGAGAATAACAATCCGAAACTACGCCAATCCAGATACCGAATCACTGCCTGATAAATTTCCGGAGAAGAAATCAATCGTCCCAAGAGACACGGAGATACAATACGAAGTAACAAACAAAGAAGGATAGCCAATCCTGAAAGGAAATAGATTCCCTGAATAAATGTTTTTCCTGTTTCTTTATATCTCCGCTCTCCATTTCTTCGGGCCACCATCACCTGCAACCCGATACTAAACCCAAACCCCAGCATATAAACTGCCAGATAGTAGATCCCCGCAATAGCCGATGCTCCCAACTCTATTTCTCCGACATGCCCTAAAAAGACCGCATCGGTAATATTAATTAATTGTTCCATTAAAATGCTCATCATCACCGGAAAATTGATGAGCCATATCTGTTTATATGTATAATTCATTGCTCAACTGTAATAACACGTTACAGCACACTGTATTCAAGACAGTCCGCCATTCCACAAATTCATAAATAAAAGGGAATAAAACTCTGTGGCAAATAAAATCATATTATTTGTCAAATAGCTGAATAGCTTTATTGAAGAAGGCTATTCGTTGAGCGTAGCTATATACAAAGCTGATTTTTCATTGTTGAACAATCTTTGTTTTTGAGTTCTTCTTTCTACAAATGTAGAATAATTAAATCAAATTAGTTATGTTTGCAAAGCTAAATAAAACAACTGTAATATCAGCCATCCGGCTTCGTTAATTATTACATTAAGAATCATATCCTATGAAATCAACAGATATCACCCGGGAAGAATTGTGGGCACAACAAAACTTATCTGCTGCCGAGATCGACTACTCGATATGGGAACGCGACAGGTCTATGCTCCATCAAATCTCAAAGATAAGCCATACCTGTACATTTGTCGTGGACGTGTATAAATGCAGATATGCCTTTGCCTCTCCCAACTTCACAGACTTATTAGGATATGACAGCCATAAGATCGCCACTCTGGAGAAACAAGGGGATTACCTGGAATCGCGTATTCATCCTGACGACCGCCAACAACTGGCAGACCTTCAGATCCGACTGGGACAGTTTATTTACAGTCTTCCCGCCGAAAAACGGAACGATTATTGCAATATATACAGTTTTCGTGTCCGTGATGCCCGACAACAATATATACGTGTCATCAGCAAACAACAAGTGTTGGAACAGAGCATTAACGGAAAAGCATGGCTCATACTAGGCAATATGGATATATCTCCAAATCAAAAAGAATCCGGACTAGTCGATTGCACAGTTGTCAACCGCAGAAACGGAGAAATATTCTTCCCATCCCCTCATTCGCAAACAAACCTTACTCCACGGGAGACAGAAATACTACGTCTTATCCAACAGGGACTTTTGAGTAAGGAGATAGCCCATCGACTTTGTATCAGTATCCATACAGTAAATATTCATCGACAAAATCTATTGCGCAAATTAGGAGTACAAAATTCTATTGAAGCAATAAAAGCAGGATTAGCAGCCGGATTACTTAGCTAAAACAGCATAACCGGAGTCTCTAAACGGATGATAGTCTATGGCATCCATTCAACAACACCTGTCACCGGATGCCGTTTTCTCCACTCTGAAAAATCAGCATAATTTCTGATTCCATCCTGAATAACCGCCTGATAATACTCCACTCCTATTATCTTTTCCGTCTCAGGAGTTTCATATTTCAATTGTAAGATAGCCTGTCTGGTTTCATCCGTCAGGAGTGCTTCGATCCTATCGGCTACTTTCTCAAAATAACCGTCATAACGAGAGCCTTTCCGAATATGGATCATATCGATCTGCCAAAGTTCACCGGCTGGTTCCTGATACCAGGCATGCCACTCCACACACTCCTCAACCGTATGCAGCAGATTTGCACATTCTATTTTTCTGATAAACGGATTTTCAGCCAACCTTGCCATCGCCTGAAAGCTATCGGACAAACTCAATGGAGAAGAATAAATATGAAAATCGATATCCCGATGTTTCATCAGCAGACCTGTACGCAAAGACCCCACCATATTTACTTCTGACCCGATACTTTTCCAGGCTGGGATAATACCACTGTTTTCCACTACTTTCCAGGCTTCCTGCTGGTTCTGCCATGCCATATCAAGAATATTCATCTTCCAATCTTTTAAAGTGAGTATGCAAAAGTAGAAAAAAGCCCAAAGATACCATATAGCTATAAATAACTATATCAGATCCAGAAACACTAGTCAAATATCTTTTAGCTGTTTCTTTACCAACAAATACTAACTTTATCGCGTTATTATATTATAAGAAAGAGTTCCTTTGCTTGCAATCATCTATAGTTAGCCCGTGTCGGCACCTGGAAAGTCTCCTTTTCCGTCAGATAGCCATCCGAATCTTTAAGACGGATGGAAAAAGATGCTTCACCGCTTTTCAATTTGGGTTCTGCATGTACAGTAATGGTATAACTCACTCGTCCGTGCGGACGGATTTCACGGATTATGGCCGGTTTGGATAGTTTTAGATATTTAGTTCCGCTTTCCGTTTTTATGATCGGTTCAATACTATAAGCCGGCTGGCGGCTCTCGTTACGCAAAATAAAAGAAATACGACAAGTCTCTCCGGCATCAATCATCTGATTTCCATTACGGTCTTCCAAATAAATATCTTCAATAACCACATAAGGGCGATCGTAACTTCTGTTATCATTCCGTACCCTATTATTATTACGCTGGTTTTGAGATGAAGCAGCCGCAGCACCGACCACTGTCCCGCCTACCGAACCGACAAACGACCCTATCGCCTCGCCCCGGTATCCTCCGACAGAATGTCCGATCACCGCACCGGTAACCGTACCTGCCAGCATCCCGACCTGCGAACCCACAATCGTCCTCGATGTCGGATCCATTGTCGCACATCCCGTACAAAGTACGGAAGCCATCAATAATAGGATATAATTCTTCATGCCCATACCAATCAACGTTTTATTTATCCGCTAAAATACATCTATTCAGCGAATAAAGTCTAATCAAAAACACGATAATATTCGTCTAAACAGAAAACGGTCCTCCGATTACTATATAGATAAAACGTCTGAAACAGTCATTTTGTTCTGTATCGCCTCAATCAATCCAGCGTCAGGTTAAACTCATCCTTCAACTTGGCAAGAACCGGATTCACGCTTAACAGATGCTCGAACTTTTCGGTAGAAGTATAAGCCAGATGTTTTTCATTGGTTTCCACAATCCGCACACGCATCTGTATACGGGTGTTTTTTAACTGGACACGCAGGTAATTCAGCAAGTCCACGCACCCGTTGCTCAACTCATCCTGCTGACCCGGATTATGAACGCCCACTTCAAAGAAATAATTCTCCTGCAAAACGGGTTTACAGTTGATCATTGTATTTTTCAGATACACCTTCTTTTCAATCATACCGCTTGCCGCGTAAGCATCCCAACAACGAACCAGATCCTCCTGAGAAAAAGGGGTGACCATTTCCTGCACAGTCCGGCTCTCTTGTTGCGTCATTTGGTTTTTCGGTTTTTCAACCCCTATTTCTTTTAAGGAAGTACCCAAATGAGGCGGACGTGAACTCCTTTTCGGGACTGAATCCGGAGGTCCTTGCGGAATTTTCGTTGCCGATGAAGGCATATTTGTCGTTATCACTTGCCCATTACCACCATTCATTCCGACGGGTTGCTGGGGCATATGGTTGGGTATTTGTCCGGATTGAACCTGCTGACGTACCGGTTGCCCTTGAGGGACAGGCTGCACACCTTGAGATACAGGCTGTCCGGAAGTACCGGAAGCAATCGGTTCAATTACTCCTTTTTTTTTATCATCGACAGCCTGTCCGCCCGTAGTCAACTGGCAAAGCTGGATAAGCGTCAGTTCGAGCAACAAACGTTTATTGCGGCTGGCACGATAGTTCAGATCGCAGGAATTAGCCAGTTCGATCGCTTTAAAAAGCAACTGATCCGGACAACGTTTCGCCATCTCTTTATAACGTTCGCGGATGGAAGCACCGACTTCAAAGAGTATCAGCGTCGCCTCATCCTTGCAGACCAACAGATCGCGGAAATGAGCTGCCAGACCAGTGATGATGTTCTGCCCGTCAAAACCTTTACTTAATATTTCATTCAGTATGAGGATAGAAGAGCGGACATTTCCTGCCAAAATAGCATCCGTAAGACGGAAATAATATTCGTAGTCAAGCACATTCAAGTTGTCGATAACAGCCTGATAGGTGATATTTCCGTTGGTAAAGCTGACTACCTGATCGAAAATAGACAAAGCGTCACGCATACCTCCGTCAGCTTTCTGAGCGATTACGTTCAAAGCTTCCGGTTCCGCCGTTACATTTTCCTGCGAAGAGACGTATTCGAGGTGCTCCACCATATCCGTTATTGAAATACGGGAAAAATCATAAATCTGACAACGCGACAGGATAGTCGGCAGCACTTTATGCTTTTCAGTAGTAGCCAGAATAAACAGGGCATGATGAGGAGGTTCTTCCAACGTTTTCAAAAAGGCATTGAAAGCCGCCGAACTCAGCATATGCACCTCATCGATAATAAATACTTTGTATTTCCCGATAGCAGGCGGAATACGTACCTGGTCGATCAGCGAACGGATATCGTCCACCGAGTTGTTGGAGGCGGCATCCAGTTCATGGATATTATAAGAACGCTGCTCATTGAAAGCCTGGCACGATTCGCATTCGTTGCAAGCTTCACCATCGGCTGTCGGGTTCAGGCAGTTGATCGTTTTAGCAAAGATACGTGCACACGAAGTTTTCCCGACACCACGCGGTCCACAAAAAAGATAGGCATGAGCGAGCTTGTTACTTTGTATTGCATTTTTTAGTGTAGTGGTAAGAGACTTTTGCCCTACGACACTACGAAAAGTAGAGGGGCGATATTTTCTTGCCGATACAATATAATTGTCCATTCTTTGCTTTTTTATTAACAACACAAAGATATACAAAATAATTCATTTACCTTTGCAAAAACGAAGTTCCATGTCACGCATAAAAGACTTTTACAACAAGTATCTATCCAAGATAAATGCCTATTGGCTGGTTATCATCGGATTTCTGATCCTCACTTTTACGGTGGGCGACAGCAATTTGTATAAGCGGTATACGTACGACGAAAAAATCCGCAGCCTGGAAAAAGAGATCAAACATTATCAGAAAGAGATTGAGATAAACAGTAAGAAACTGAACGATCTTCGCACCGACAAGGAAGGTCTGGAACGATTCGCCCGTGAAGAGTATTTCATGAAGAAGCCGAATGAAGACGTCTATATCATCAAAAAGAAATAATGAATCAAAAAGCAAGAACTATCATTTTTAATACGGCCGGTTTACTGATACTGGCGGGTGCTGTACTGTTCCTTACCAAATGGTTTCTGGCACCCTATCTATTTGCCGTAGGTGCTGCCGGAATGGCGGTCTGTTTCCTCACATTACCTACCCAGGAGATGGAGTTTCGCGAACGTCGTCTGCACCGTTTCAACGTGATCGCTTCCATTCTGATGATCTGTGCCTCCGGACTCATGTTCAAGGATATGAAAGAATGGGTGATCTGCCTGACAATTGCAGCCATCCTGCTGCTCTACTCCTCATTCGTTTCAGGTAAAAAGAAATAAATACATTCTATGTTTTCCCCAAAATATTTTTTCCTGTGGGGAATTTCACCCATCACTGTGGGGATAAAGTCCCACGTATATGGGGATTTTCACCCACTAGAGTGGGGATTTTTTTTTACTGTAATAGAAATTATACATAATGACATAAAAAAAGCTGTTACAATACTGCAACAGCTTTTTCTATATATTACTTTTAATCTTTGCTTACTTTCCGCTGGAATAGCTCTTGTTTAATAAGTCGATCAATTCGTTTGTGATATCGTAAGCATCGCCTGCCAGCAAAATATTGTCTTCTGCCGTATTGCTGAAAATTACCTGATATCCTTTATCCTTATTATATACTTTCAGTTTTGAAACAACTGTATCACGAAGCTGTTCGTTCAACTTCTGGCGTTCTACCAACAGATCTTGTGACAATTTAGCATCCAGGTCTTTCAGTTCCTGTTCTTTTTTCATCAAACGTTCCTGTTCCTGTTGAGCTCTTTCACGAGTAAGGAAGGCGTTATTTTCCATTTTACGATAGAACTCCTGCACTTCGGTCTGCAAGGTACGTGCCTGCTGAGTTACATTCGCACGCGAATTTTCTTCTTTTTTCAGGAGCTGTTCATTCAGATCCTTGAAATAATTATAATTAAGCAAAAGTGAATCGACATTGACATAAGCGATAGGAAGCAGATTCGTTGTATCGCCTTCTCCGGATGCAAATGTTTTTGTTACAGTCGATTCTTTCTTGTCGGAAAATTGCATTATGAACAATATCACGACAGCCACCGCGAGCACACCATTAATTACGTAGTTAATGTTCTTCATAAAGTGTAAATTAAATCCTTATTTTATTCTTCTATTTCTTTCAACCGATCATATAGATTCTTTTGCTTGGCCTGTTCCCGGTCTTGCGTTTTCGCACAATGTATCCCTTTTTTACCCAGTGCTCTGTTACCACCCACATGCGTATTCGGGAAACGTCCCCCTTTCTTGAATATCACTTTTATGGCAAGCAACACAACACAAATAACAAGAATTATGACCGTAAGCAATATCGTTGTAAGCATTTTCTCTATATTTGTGGACGCAAATATAAGAGTTTAAGTGATTACAAAGTATCTTTTTGGTATTTAATTCTACTTTTTTTCATACACAACTCGAAAAACGATCACATTATTAACTATAGAGTAACATCTATAATATATTGTAACATTATGAAGATTACTGACTTAAAGCCTGAAATCGTTTGGAAATTCTTCCATCAGGTAACCCAAGTGCCCCGTCCTTCAAAGAAGGAAGGCAAAATGATCCAGTATCTGGAATCGTTTGCAAAAGAGTATAAAATCGCTATAAAAAAAGATGCAGCCGGAAATATCCTGATGTCGAAGCCTGCAACCCCCGGATATGAAAACCGGCCGGTTGTCATCCTGCAGTCTCACATGGATATGGTTTGCGAAAAGAATAACGGGACAGTTCATGATTTTGATAACGACCCGATCGAAACGATCGTCGACGGCGACTGGCTGCGTGCCAACGGAACGACACTCGGAGCCGACAACGGTATAGGTGTTGCTGCCGAACTGGCTATCCTGGCATCCGACGATATCGAACACGGACCGATAGAATGTCTGTTTACTGTGGACGAAGAAACCGGTCTGACCGGAGCTAAAGCACTTGAAAAAGGATTCATGACCGGTGACATCCTGTTGAATCTGGACAGCGAAGACGAAGGTGAGATTTTCATGGGCTGCGCCGGCGGAAAAGACACGCAAGCCGTGTTCCATTGCGAACAGCGCGCAACCAATCCCAATATGTTATATTTCAAAATCAATATTAAAGGATTGAACGGCGGACATTCCGGCGGTGAAATTCACAAAGGATTGGGAAATGCCAATAAAGTACTGGTTCGCTTCCTGTATTTACTGAACAATGAAGTAGACTTCACGCTGTGCTCTATCGAGGGCGGTAATCTACGCAATGCGATTGCCCGTGAAGCACATGCAGTTATCGGTCTTTATCCGGAAGACAAAGAACAGGTACGCGTCCTGCTTAACAACTATACTGCCGATATAGAGAATGAACTGAAACATGTCGATCCGAATGTACAGATCACTATGGAATCGACCGATCGTCCGGAATTTTGTATCAGCAACTTCGACATGGAAAAAGTTATCTGGGCTTTACAAGCCTGTCCTCATGGCGTGATCGGCATGAGCCACGATATCGAAGGACTGGTAGAAACTTCAACCAACCTGGCTTCCGTAAAAATCAGACAGGATGCAGAAACCCAATCATTCATCATCACAGTAGGAACCAGCCAACGCAGTTCCATCGAATCCTGCAAGAATATGATCGCCAACCAGGTCGCTTCCGTATTCAAACTGGCGGGTGCTGTCGTTACTCACGGTGACGGTTATCCGGGATGGGCTCCGAATCCGGATTCTAAAATCCTGAAAGTGGCACAGGATACTTACAAACATTTATTTAATAAGGATGCCAAGATCATGGCAATCCATGCCGGACTGGAATGTGGATTATTCCTCGAAAAATATCCTAATCTGGATATGATTTCTTTCGGACCGACATTAAGAGATGTTCACTCTCCCAACGAACGGATCGAAATTAAGACCGTCGGCTTGTGGTGGGCACATCTTCTGGAATTATTAAAAAGCGTACCGGCAAAATAAATTTAAATATTCTACGTTATAGAAAGAGGATTAACACTTTAATCGTGTTTTTCCTCTTTTTTTATGTTAAGGCCTGAAAACATTCTTTATAAATCGTTTGTTTATAAAGAAACAAGAACACAAAGGCATACATTTTAACATTTAGCGAAAATGAAAAGAATTACAGCGCCGTTGCTGATCATAAGTACAATTTTACTCAACCTGTTGGCTGGATGCGACGGGCTGGACGAAAATTACTCGACCAATCCAAACCACCGGTTGAGTTTCTCGACAGATACCTTATCTTTTGATACTGTCTTTACAACAATCGGTTCCGCCACAAAACAATTTATGGTTTACAACAGAAATGACGAACCTTTGAATATCGAACGGATTATTCAGGCATCGCCTGCTACCAGCGGTTTTCACATCAATGTAGACGGACGCAAAGGAGATAATTTTGAAAATGTCCGGATTGCCGCAAAAGACAGCATGTATATATTTGTAGAAGTGACCGTCAATCCGACCGGAAAAGATCAACCGTTATTAGTTCAGGATTCCATTCTGTTCAGTTGTAATAATATAACACAAACTGTTTTACTGGAAGCATGCGGACAGGATGTCAAGCTGATCAAAGGCGGACAGACATTAAGCGAAGATACCAGGCTGACGGCTGAACGTCCCTATCTGATATACGACAGTTTGATGATCGACAAGGGCGTAACCGTACAGATAGAAGAAGGAACAACCCTCTATATGCACAACAAGGCCAAGATCATTGTCGACGGCACACTGATCGCCGAGGGCACAAAAGATAAACCGATTGTCTTCCGTGGCGACCGTCTCGATTTTATCCTGGACGACCAGTTACCTTACGACCGTACCCCGGGACAATGGGAAGGTATTGTTTTCAAAAAAGAAAGTTTCAACAACCTATTTAATAATGTAATAGTACGAAACGGGAATAATGGTATTACCTGTGAAGCGTCCGATCCGGAAAAATCCAAATTGAAGATCAACAATTCACAGATCACCAATATGGACGGAAGTGTCCTGACAGCAATCAATAGTAATATCGAAGCGACGAACAGTGAATTTACAAATGCCACGATCAATATCGTTCAGCTAAGTGGCGGTAAATATAGCTTTACTCATTGTACACTGGCGAACTATATATCTGCTAAACCCCGTCATTCACTGGCCCAAAATCCGGAACCCAGCTTCACTTTACGTTTATTAGACAATACAGCCGATAAATACAGTGAAATCGGTCCGTACGATTTATTGCAGGCCAACTTCGACAATTGCATAATCGACGGTAGCCTGGGAGCAGGAAAGGAAATTGAAATTTCAATGGGAACCAAAGCGACCCCATTAAGAAACGATAATTTGAAATATCATTTTAACCACTGTGTAGTAATGGCAGATCAGATCGACAGTGAAAACTTTACCGATGTCATTTTCGTAAAAGGAAAAGACGACAGTAAAATGGAATATCGGATGAACGGTGGAAAAACGAATAAATATATGTACGACTTCCGCCCCGACAAAGAAACAACTCCGGGTGTCGGCAAGGCAGACCTGTTCGTCTCTCAGAAATACCCGGTCGACCGGAACGGTGTCAACCGATTAACGAACAACGGACCCGATATCGGAGCTTACGAGTTTGTTCCAAAAGAAGAGGATGAAAAATAAAAACAATAGATATGACCAGGACCTTAACTATATTTATTTGCGTTCTAGCCTTTCTCTCCTGCCCGGCGAATGCCCAGTCCGGATTCAGGATCATGAGTTATAACGTAGAGAATCTGTTCGACACCGATGATAATCCGGATAAGAACGACAACGATTTCCTCCCGTCGGGTAACCATCACTGGACCCGCGGACGTTATTATCATAAACTTCAGCAGATAGCTAAAGTGATCAGTGCCGCCGGTGAATGGAATACCCCGGCTTTGGTAGCCCTTTGCGAAGTGGAAAATGATTCCGTCCTGATCCATCTGCTCAACCGGACACCCCTGAAACAACAACAATACCGATATTGTATGACACACGGTTCAGATACAAGGGGCATAAATACAGCCCTCCTCTATCAACGGGATCAGTTCGGCTACATCGGTCACCGGGAACATTCGGTTGTTTTCACCCGTAAAAATCATAAACACACCCGCAATCTCCTCCATGTATGGGGAAAAGTCATAACCGCAGATACACTGGATGTATTTGTCTGCCATCTCCCGTCCCGTTACGGAGGTGAAAAAGAGAGCGAAGCCGCCCGATTCGATGCCGCCCGGACATTGCGGAACCTTTGCGACTCCCTGCTCGGAACTCGTACAAACCCTCAAATACTGATTATGGGCGATTTCAACGATACGGCAGAGAATGCTAGCATCACACAAATACTGGCAGCCGGAAAAATCGGCAAAAGGATCGAAGCGAAAAAGTTGTACAACCTTTTTGCCGATCCGCACGTTCTGCATTATCCGGGAACCCATAAGTATCAGGGCGAATGGAATCAACTGGATCATATCATCGTCTCCGGAAACCTGATCGATACTACATCCTCCATGCACCTTCTCCCGGGAAGTAACCGGATTTTCGCACCGCCTTTCCTGCTCACCAACGATAAGACCTGGCAGGGGAAACGTCCTTTCCGCACCTATTACGGCTTTAAATATGAGGGCGGTTACAGCGATCATTTACCGCTCATTACCGACTTTTTATTATCTTTGCCTGACAAAGATTGAATAAAAATAAACATGCGAATACATCATATACTGGCAGGATTTCTCTTCTTCGCCGGAATTACAAGCATTACAGCCGAAGCACAGCAACTGCGCAAACCGATGGACCATCCCATCTTGCTTAGCGGCAACTTCGGAGAGTTAAGAAGCAATCATTTTCACTCGGGAATAGACTTCAAGACACAAGGTGTGGAAGGGAAACCGATCCACTCTGTACAGGACGGATACGTCTCACGTATATCAGTCAGCCCGTGGGGATATGGCAACGGATTATACATCACCCATCCGGACGGAACGACCACCGTTTACGGACATCTTCAGAAATTCTCCCAAAAGATCGCCAACTACGTAAAAAACAAGCAGTATGAACTGGAGAGTTTCAACGTAAACCTGACACTCACACCGGAAGAACTACCGGTTAAGGAAGGTGAACTCGTTGCCCTGAGCGGGAACACCGGAAGTTCAGGCGGTCCTCATCTCCATTTCGAGATTCGCGATACGGAAACAGAAGAACCGCTGGACCCGATCGAAGCGTACAAAGAATTGATACAAGACACAAAGCCTCCTAAAATACAGGGTATCATGATCTGTCCGGTACAAGGAAAAGGAGTCGTGAACGGTAGCCGCCGAAAACTGGAACTAAAGCCTGTCACCACCCAAAACAGCAAACAGACACTGACCGGCAAGATCGAAGCCTGGGGAGAAATAGGACTGGCGGTAAAAGGCTATGACTATATGGATAACACCTCCAATATCTACGGAGTCAAGGAGATCACACTGACAGCCGACAGCCAGGTCATCTATCACAGCGACCTGACCCGTTTCGCTTTCGACGAGACACGTTACCTGAACAGCTTCACCGACTTTGAAGAATGGAAAGAACACCGTTCCTTTTATATGAAAAGCTTCGTCGATCCCGGTAACCGTCTCCGCTTCATTGAAAGTATCGACCGCGGTATCCTGACGATCGATGAGCCTCGTACGTATCATCTGACCTACCGCTTGGCAGATGCCTTCGGCAATGCAACTCAGCTGACTGTCCGGATTGAAGGGAAAGAACAACCTATTCCGGAAATCGACACGGATAATACCGAACTGTTTCATTGGTGGAGCGACAACCGCTTCGGAGCCAAAGGAATCCGTCTGACTATTCCGAAAGGAAATCTCTACGACGACCTGTATTTCCGTTATTCAGTAAAAGAAGACAGTACAGCGCTGGGAGCCGTACACACACTACATAATAAACCGGTTGCCTTGCATAAATCGGCTAAACTTTCCCTCCGGCTGCAGACAGACACACTGGAAAACAAGCAGCAATACGGAATCGTCCGTCTGCAAAACGGGCGCAGGTCATGGACAGGAGGCGTTTACCGTAACGGTTGGATCGATGCCGACATAAAAGAAATGGGGACTTACACCCCGGGGCAAGACCTTGTTCCTCCGACCATTACACCACTCAACCCGGCTACATGGGTCAGCAAACAGGCTATTTCATTCCGGTTATCGGATAATCTGAGCGGTGTACAAACTTACCGGGGGGAAATCGACGGCCAATTCGTCTTATTCGAGATGAACAGCAAGTCTGTTATCACCTACCATTTCGACAAAGAACGGCTGGCAAGAGGAAAACATACATTAAAACTAGTCGTAACAGACGCCTGTGGAAATCAATCCTCTTATACTTATCCGTTTACATGGTAAAAAAGAACTTTGCTTTTTTCTTCAAAATAAGGCTGCAAGCCATTGTTTACAACAATTAATTTGTATCTTTGTTATCTCATAAACTAAGAGATTACACATATATAAATGCAAGATATCTAGGTATGGAAAACAACGAACTGTTAGAAATGGTAAGAAGTAAAGCCCAAAGCTGGCTTACCAAAAGTTATGATGCCGAAACAAAAGCAAAAGTACAGGAATTACTGGACAACGAAGATCCGACAGAACTGATCGAATCATTCTACAAAGACCTTGAATTTGGTACAGGAGGTTTAAGAGGTATCATGGGAGTAGGAACCAACCGTATGAATATTTATACAGTCGGTGCAGCTACACAAGGTTTATCAAATTATCTGAAAAAAGAATTTGCGAACCTGGATCAGATCAAAGTTGTTATCGGACATGACTGCCGTAACAACAGCCGTAAGTTTGCTGAAATTTCGGCCGACATCTTCTCTGCCAACGGTATCAAAGTTTACATGTTCGAAGACCTTCGTCCGACACCGGAAATGTCTTTCGCCATCCGTAAACTGGGATGTCAGAGCGGTATCATCCTGACAGCATCGCATAATCCGAAAGAATACAACGGCTACAAGGCTTACTGGGACGACGGTGCACAAATGATCGCTCCGCACGACAAGAATACAATTGCCGAAGTAAACAAGATCCGTAATGCCAGCGATATCAAATTCAAAGGCAATAAGGAACTGATCGAAATCATCGGTGAAGAAATCGATAATCTGTATATCGACGCTTTGACAACTATTACCCTTTCTCCGGAAGCTATCAAACGTCATCACGATATGAAGATCGTTTACACTCCGATCCACGGAACAGGTGTTAAGATTATCCCGGCTGCATTGAAAGCATTCGGATTCACCAATATCATCCACGTTCCCGAACAGGATGTGGTAAGCGGCGACTTCCCGACAGTTATCTCTCCCAACCCGGAAGAACCGGCTGCATTGGCTATGGCTGTCGAGAAAGCAAAAGAAACAGATGCCGAACTGGTACTGGCTTCCGACCCGGATGCTGACCGTGTAGGTGCTGCCGTTAAAAACAACGACGGTGAATGGGTGTTGCTGAACGGTAACCAGACAGCCTTGATGTTCGTTTATTACCTGATTACTCGCTGGAAAGAACTGGGTAAGGTGAACGGCAAAGAATATATCGTAAAGACAATCGTTACAACCGAACTGATCCGCACAATCGCTGAACGCAACGGTGTTGAAATGTACGACGTTTACACCGGCTTCAAATGGATTGCCGACGTAATGAAGAAGAACGAAGGCAAGAAGAACTACATCGGTGGTGGCGAAGAAAGCTACGGATTCCTTTGCGAAGACTTCGTGCGCGACAAAGATGCAGTTTCTGCATGTGCTATCCTGGCTGAAATCGCAGCATGGGCAAAAGATCAAGGCATCACCATGTATCAGTTGTTGCAGAACATCTATGTAGAATATGGTTTCTCAAAAGAAAAAGGTATCTCTGTTGTGAAGAAAGGCAAGAGTGGTGCCGAAGAAATCGAAGCCATGATGAAGAACTTCCGCGAAAACCCGTTACAGGAAATTGCCGGTTCAAAAGTTACATTGTTCTACGATTATGCTTCTCTGAAAGGATTCAGCTACATCGACAACGAAGCTATCACTTTGGACATGCCGACCACTTCCAACGTTCTTCAGTATTTCACAGAAGACGGCACAAAGATCTCTATCCGTCCTTCAGGTACGGAACCGAAGATCAAGTTCTACTGTGAAGTTCATTCTAAGGTAAACAGCTTGGAAGATCTGCCTGCTGCAGAAAAGGCTGGTGAAGAAAAGATCAATCAGATTAAGGCTTCTTTGGGTATTTGATCGAATAACTAAAGCAAAATAAGAAACGGGGCAAGAGATTTAACTTCTCGCCCCGTTTTTTGTTATCTAGGAATGTACACTGACTGTCCCCTTCCTTCCCGCCATACTATATATATACCAGACGGAAGCGAATAAGTATAGTCACCCGGTTGAAGCTGTTGATAAGAATAGACTTTCCCATTATAATCAACAATCAAGACTGAGGATTTTGTGGAGACTGAAATATACAATAGTTGAGAAGCCACACGAATCTGCCAATCGTCTTTGAATACAGGTCTATTATCAACACTCTCTTCATTCTTTTGAATACCTTCGACTGTTATTGTAATATCCCGACTTACCGATCGTATACGATACGAACGCCTACCGGCTGCATTCACAAAATGCAATTCTACAACATCGCCATTTACCCGAACGATAGGCTCAGATTGATCACAGGAAATAGTAGCACCTTCCAACTCCGGAATGGATACAGTATAATAAACGGGGTCAGGGTCAGGTTCGGGCTCAGGGTCAGGGACCGGGTTTTTAACTATTCCTGAAATACGAATCCTTATATCTTTATCAATATCAGAAACAACATAATAATAAGTATTCCCTTCTTTCGTAAACGACACATCTCCTGCCGATGCCTTTACTCGGGGAGTAGATTGATTATAATCTGACAATAATCTCAATGAAAAACAGAAATCATCCCCTTCCTGTACCTCCGTATCTCCCGAATTGGAAAGAACAGCTCCTCTAATTGATTGAGGTAAACGAACTGTATAATGGACTAATTTAGGTGTCCACTGAGCAACAAACGTAGTTGTTTGGGTTATAGGTTTTTCTATATTTTCGGCATTACTCCAACCTGTAAAGTCAAAGAATTCTTTCGTCGGATCTTCGGGCTTGACTGCGAGTTCATCTTTTAAAATGATTTGCTGATTACAAATTTCTTCCGGATCTTCAGACAATAAAAAAGATACTGTAAAGAAAGCAAGAGAAAGCTCTTCTCCTTTTTTAAATGTAACATTTCCCATCTCTTCTTCTCCATATTTAATTGTATATGTAGACTCTTGCAGATAGTTTATCTCATTTATCGGCATTGCCGTTCCACCTTCAGCCATTAATGAAACAGGCTCTTCTTCCTCCCACTCTTCACCATCCAATGTCAGGGTAGAAACAACAGGGTAGAAAGGCTGATTACCGGTTACATTTCCTGTCAAAGTTCCATCCACAAAAATAGAACCTTGTTGATTATCCAATTGAAATTCCCCCTGAATAGTAAGACTACATCCTTCTTTAATCTCCAATGATTGATCCGGTTGAAGAGTCATATTGGAAGACAAAGAGACTTTTCCATATACATTACCCTTATTTCCTTCAAAAAGAATTCCTTTTGTTAATGTTGAGGTTACTTTATCGATGGAATTTACGGATAATAGTGCGTTATTGTTCAATTCAAAAGAATGAGATTCTTCAGCTTCATCCTCTTTTCCTTCGATAGAACCTGCTAGCATTAATGAACCTGAACTTTCTCCATCCGCAATTAAAGTCGCACCATTTGCAATAAGTATTTTAGCATCATCATCAGTTGAAGAACTCCATTGATTTATTCCCTCCCACGAAAGATGAACTTGGGATGCTGATTGTATTTCCAATGGTAAATCAGAGTTTATATTTACATTAATTAAATGGATAGAAACTGCATCGGTTGTGTTTACTACAATTTTATATGGAAATACTAGATTAACTTCTCCTTTTATAGTGATTTGTCCTTTCAGAACGACAAGTACATCATCTTCAAATTTATAATTATCTTCATCTCCTTCTATACTAAACATAAGTACCAAATGCAATGTACTATCCTTTTGGATACTATAATCCTGTAAAGTATTCCCATCCTCCAACTGTTTTCCTGCAAAAATCAATCGTTGTTGATCTGGCGGAATTCCTTCTTTATCCTGTATTTTAGCCTTAATATCTTCAATACGATCTGTAGGCTCTACTTCCAAAGTGATATGCTTTCCTGTCAATGTCTTTACAAAGATTTGCATAGCATACGAGTCTTCCGCATACGACAATCCAACAAATAATAGTAATAAAAAAAAGAGTTTGTTTTTCATAATGCAAAACTTGTGCCTGTGGTTCCCTCTTTAGGCTTGTAAAAAAATAAGGTGTGGGAACTATATAGCTTTATCCGATATTCAGGTCTTCGCACACCCATCCAATAGACAAAGCAATAGCTACCCACACCCATTTTATCATAGTTTACCAATCCTGATAATGCTATAACAAACAGGTTGAGTGCTATTGCTACCACCTTCATTGGATTAATCAAAGTTGCGAAGTTTGAATATCGAAGATAATTTCAATAACACCTTTCATATGTCCTCTTCATTTCCTCAACGCTATGAGTCTGAAGAATTGGTACAAATTTAGAAAAAGATTTGTATTTATGCAACTTCTCTTCCTATCATCATTCCTATACATCTCCCCAACTTCTATTTTTCAAAAACATCTACCATATCTACCACCCTCTCCCACTCGCTTTGTAAATAAAAGCCTCCAAGGGTGATGGTAGATAAAAAAGTATCCACCACTACCCTTGGAGGCGTTTATTTACAAGGCGTACAGAAAATTGTAGTAGATGTGGTAGATGTTTTAAAAAAATCAGTGTGAATATTTTATTCATTTACCAATAACGGGCACGAATGTCTTTAACCAGTTTCTTCAATACGAAATTGTGCATCCAATACAAATATGATTCTTTGCCATATTTCACAAAAGACTCTCTTTCCCAAAACAAAGCGGCAACAACGAAGCCGCACTCTCTGCCACCATCACTTCCTTCGTTCCGCAAAGCAACACCTTGACAGGCCGGCCATATCGCTGCTCCGTTTCCAGCAACACTTGCCGACAGGCACCGCAAGGCGAAATGCTCTCCACCTGCTTTCCGCCTGTTGCCGCAGCAATCGCCAAAGCCACAACAGGGATATCCGGATACTGATGCCCGGCATGAAATAAGGCTACCCGTTCGGCACACAAACCGGATGGATAAGCCGCATTCTCCTGATTACTTCCCGTCACAATCGTTCCGTCCGCCAACAAGACCGCCGCACCGACATGAAACTTTGAATAAGGAGCATACGAATGTTCCGTCGCTTTCAAGGCAGCACGCACCAATGGCTGTTCTTCATCCGAAACTTCGTTTAACGGATAAACTGCTATTTTTGTTTCCAGTCTGATTTCCTTCATACAATCAAAATATTACTGGAAACAAAGATAGTAAATTTGTATCTTTGCCAGATAATTTATCCATAAATCAATTTCAGTAGATGCAAACATCACTACTCACACCCGATAAAGACCCGATGGGCGCGGCAATCGCCGATTATTATGCAAATGGGAAAGCGACTAAACTTCGTGTATTCTCTTCTATGTTTGACGAAGATGAAATACCGGTCAAGCAGCTGTTTCGTTGCTTTGAAGAAATGCCGGCGACGGAACAGGAAGCCCTTCGTCTGAGTAGCGGAAAGATACTCGACGTCGGTGCCGGCAGCGGATGCCACTCACTTGCCTTGCAGGAAATGGGGAAAGAGGTGAAGGCCATCGACATCTCTCCACTCTCGGTCGACATCATGCAGAAGAGAGGAGTGAAAGATGCCAGCTTGCAGAACTTCTTCAGCGAGCAGTTCACAGGTTCGTTCGACACGATCCTATTATTGATGAACGGTTCGGGAATTGTAGGTAAGATCAGTAATCTTCCGGCTTTCTTTCATACACTGAAACGCCTGCTGGCACCGGGAGGCTGCCTGTTAATGGATTCTTCCGACCTGCGTTACCTGTTTGAAGACGAAGATGGCAATCTCGAAATAGATATGGAAGACGATTATTACGGCGAAGTAGATTTTCGCATGCAATATAAGAACATCAAAGGCGATCGGTTCGATTGGTTATACATAGATTTTCAAACGCTCAGCCTGCATGCCGCCAATAACGGGTTTAAAGCTGAAAAGATACAGGAAGGGGAACACTATGATTATCTGGCTAAAATTAGCAGCATATAAACCAGTATTTTATAGATTATTTAGAAGAATAATATATCCAGCTTCATTATCTTTGCGAAAATAAATACTTTAAGAGGAATCTTCTTATGAAATCAGTGATACGAATTATTTGTCTGCTATTCTTCATTACAGCCTTTGCGGGAGCAGCAACTCAGAGGAAAATACCTTCCTACGAGAAATACATAAAGACATACAGCACCCTGGCTGTAGAACAACAGAAAAAATATAAAATCCCGGCCAGCATCACGCTCGCACAGGGCTTGCTCGAATCGGGCGCCGGACAAAGCAGTCTGGCACGCCGCTCGAACAACCATTTCGGCATCAAATGCCACTCAGACTGGCGTGGCGGACGTGTCTATCATGACGACGACCTGCGCGGAGAATGTTTCCGGAAATACAAACGGGTGGAAGATTCGTATGAAGATCATTCCAAATTTCTGAAACGCTCGCGTTATGAATCATTGTTCCGCCTGAAAATAACCAATTACAAAGGCTGGGCTAAAGGTCTTCAGAAATGTGGTTATGCCACCGACCGTGCCTATGCAAACAAATTAATCAAAGTCATCGAGGACTACGAACTGTACCGCTACGACAGTGGCAAAGTACACAAACTAACACGTAAGGAAAGGAAGAAACTCAAATTCCCGGTTGTCAAATACACAATCTACAAGACGTTCGGCCTGCTATATGTTTATGCCAAAGACAATGACAGCTTCGACCAAATCGCACAAAACCTGGACTTTCCGGTGAAAGACCTGAAAAAGTTCAACGAAGTGCCGGAAGACTTCCCGCTGGACAAAGGTGATATCGTCTATCTGGAAAAGAAGAAGAAAAAGGCAGACAAACCTCATTACGACCATGTTGTACAAATCGGAGAATCCATGCACAGCATCGCACAGAAATACGGAATACAGATCAAGAGCCTGTATAAGATGAATAAAAAAGACAAAGATTACGTTCCCGAAGAAGGAGATGTGCTTAAACTTAGATAAGTAACATAAAAAAATAGTATCTTTGCAGCCAAATATGTAAAAACAATGAGTGACCAACGTTACAACCTGCGCGGTGTATCCGCTTCAAAAGAAGATGTTCACAATGCAATAAAGAACATCGACAAGGGTATATTCCCTAAAGCATTTTGTAAGATCATCCCCGATATATTAGGCGGTGATCCTGAATATTGCAACATTATGCATGCTGACGGAGCCGGAACGAAATCATCCCTGGCTTACATGTACTGGAAAGAAACCGGTGACCTGTCTGTATGGAAAGGTATTGCCCAGGATGCATTGATCATGAACATCGACGACTTGCTGTGTGTAGGCGCAGTAGACAATATACTTGTTTCTTCCACCATCGGACGTAATAAACTGTTGATCCCGGGAGAAGTAATCTCCGCCATCATCAACGGAACGGACGAACTGCTGGCCGAACTGCGCGAAATGGGCGTAGGCTGCTATGCAACCGGAGGCGAGACTGCCGATGTGGGCGATCTGGTTCGCACCATCATTGTAGACAGCACCGTAACCTGCCGCATGAAACGTGCGAATGTGGTTGACAACAGTAATATACAAGGTGGAGACGTAATTGTCGGCATGGCTTCTTACGGACAAGCCACCTACGAAAAAGAATATAACGGCGGAACCGGCAGCAACGGTCTGACCTCTGCACGCCACGACGTATTTGCCAAATATTTGGCAACAAAATATCCGGAAAGTTATGATGCAGCCGTTCCCGGCGAACTGGTTTATTCGGGCGGACTGAAACTGACCGACCAGATCGAAGAACTGGGTATCGATGCCGGTAAACTGGTGCTCTCTCCTACCCGCACATACGCTCCTGTGATCAAAGTGTTGCTGGACAAACTGCGTCCGCAGATCCACGGTATGGTACACTGCTCCGGCGGAGCACAAACCAAAGTGATGCACTTTGTAGAAAACAAACGTGTGACAAAGAACAACCTGTTCCCTGTCCCTCCTCTTTTCCGTATCATTCAGGAACAGAGCGGAACGGATTGGAGCGAAATGTATAAAGTGTTCAACATGGGTCACCGTATGGAAGTTTACCTGTCACCTGAACATGCTGAAGAAGTGATCAGCATTGCCAAGAGCTTCAACATCGATGCACAGGTAGTTGGCTTCGTGGAAGAAGCAGATAAAAACGAATTGATCATTGAAAGCGAAAAAGGTCGCTTCGTATATTAATCTGATAAATGGCCGATAATAGTTTATTAGGAAGACTGGACGGATTAGTGAGCCGTTTTGAAGAAGTCGGGACTCTGATCACCGACCCGGCAGTGATTGCCGATATGAAACGGTTTGTAAAGCTCAATAAAGAGTACCGCGATCTGGAGAAGATCGTGGCTACCCGTAGCGAATATGTCAATACATTAAATGGAATAAAAGAAGCACGCCAATTACTGGAAACGGAGCAGGACCCCGAAATGAGGGAGATTGCCCGTGAAGAACTGGATACGTGCAATGCCCGTATTCCGGAGCTGGAAGAGGAGATCAAGTTACTGCTTGTCCCCAGCGATCCGGAAGACGACAAGAATGCCATCGTTGAAATACGCGGCGGAACAGGAGGCGATGAAGCAGCCCTGTTTGCCGGCGACTTGTATCGTATGTATATGAAGTACTGCGAAACCAAAGGATGGAAAGTCGCCCTGTCGAGTTGCAGCGAAGGTTCATCGGGCGGATATAAGGAAATTATCTTTACCGTCAGCGGTGAAAAAGCATACGGTACGCTTAAATATGAATCGGGTGTACACCGCGTTCAGCGCGTGCCCAGCACAGAGACACAGGGACGTGTACACACTTCAGCAGCCACCGTGGCTGTGCTCCCCGAAGCAGACGAGTTTGATGTTGAAATTAATGAAGGTGAAATTAAATGGGATACTTTCCGCTCGGGAGGTGCCGGCGGCCAAAATGTGAATAAGGTTGAATCAGGCGTGCGCTTGCGTTATGTCTGGAAAAACCCGAACACCGGCGTGAGCGAAGAGATCCTGATCGAATGTACGGAGACGCGTGACCAGCCGAAAAACAAGGAACGCGCGCTCACCCGCCTGCGTTCTTTTATCTATGACAAAGAACATCAGAAATACCTGGACGACATTGCCAACAAACGCAAGACAATGGTTTCGTCGGGCGATAGATCCGCGAAGATCCGGACATACAACTATCCGCAAGGACGTATCACCGATCATCGTATCAACTACACAATTTATAACTTATCTGCTTTCATGGATGGCGATATACAATCCTGCATCGACCAACTGACCGTTGCCGAAAATGCAGAACGTCTGAAAGAGGCCGAACTATAACAGTTTCACTATTTGACACAAGACAAGATGAACAAGCAACAATTATTCGAGAACATCAAAAAGAAACAATCTTTCCTTTGCGTTGGATTGGATACCGATATAAAGAAAATCCCGCAGCATTTACTTTCTGAAGAAGATCCCATCTTCGCTTTCAACAAAGCGATTATAGATGCTACAGCCGACTATTGCGTAGCTTACAAACCCAATTTGGCTTTCTACGAAAGTCTGGGCGTGAAAGGAATGCTTGCATTTGAAAAGACAGTCACTTACCTGCGTGAGAATTATCCGGACCAGTTCATTATTGCTGACGCGAAACGTGGCGACATCGGTAACACTTCCGAGATGTATGCCCGCTCTTTCTTCGATCATATCAAAGTTGATGCCGTAACAGTAGCACCTTATATGGGTGAAGACAGCGTGAAACCGTTCCTGATCTATCCGGAAGCATGGGTGATCCTGCTGGCTCTGACATCCAACAAGGGGTCACTGGATTTCCAAATGACAGAAGATGCCAACGGCGAACGTCTGTTTGAAAAAGTATTGAAGAAATCGCAGGATTGGGCTACCGACGAACAGATGATGTACGTTGTCGGCGCGACACAGGGAAAAATGTTCCTGGATATCCGCAAACATGCCCCCAACCATTTCCTTTTAGTACCGGGTGTCGGTGCACAGGGAGGCAGTCTGCAGGAAGTTGCCCAGTACGGAATGAACGATCAGTGCGGTTTGCTTGTTAATTCTTCACGTGCGATCATTTACGTAGATAAATCAGAAAAATTCGCATCATTTGCCCGTGAAGCAGCACAGACTGTACAGCGTGAAATGGCAGGATATCTGCATGATAAGGGAATTATTCCCTGCAAAGCATAGGCTATCCCAATAATTTTCACCATTTTTGCAAACTGCTTTGTTCTTAGTGGAGCAGTCTCAATTCAAATACAATATAACAAAATAAGTAATGGAGTTATCAGCCCAACAAATAGCGGACTTTCTTGGCGGAACCGTTGATGGCAACCCTGAAGTGAAAGTCAGCAACTTCTCAAAAATAGAAGAAGGACAACCCGGAACACTGACGTTCCTGGCAAATCCTAAGTACGAACATTATATCTATAATACAGAAGCGAGCATTGTTCTGGTGAATAACGACTTTTCTCCGGCTGAACAAGTTACCGCTACTTTAGTAAAAGTAGAAAATGCTTATTCTGCTCTTGCCATGTTACTCAACCTGGTAGAACAGTCCAAACCTAAAAAGACCGGAGTTTCTTCAACCGCGTTCATCGCAGCCTCTGCCACACTGGGAGACGATTGCTTTGTCGGCAATTTTGCCTATATCGGCGAAAATGTCCGGCTGGGGAAGAACTGCCTGATATATCCTAACACATATATCGGTGATAACGTGACTATCGGAGATAACTGCATTCTTTATCCGCACACGACCATCTACAACGGATGTAAGATCGGTAATAACTGTATCCTGCATGCCGGTTCGGTAATTGGTTCGGACGGATTCGGGTTTGCTCCCGAAGGAGAAAATTACAAGAAGATCCCGCAGTTGGGAAATGTCGTGCTGGAAGACAATGTTGAAGTTGGTGCCAACACGACGATCGACCGTGCCGTAATGGGTTCTACCATCATTCACAAAGGCGTGAAGCTGGATAACCTGGTACAGATCGCCCACAATGTGGAAGTCGGAGAAAATACGGTAATGGCAGCCCAGGTCGGCATCGCCGGTTCTGTCAAGATCGGCAGTCATTGTATGTTCGGCGGGCAGGTAGGCCTGGCAGGACATATCCATATCGCCGACCATGTGGTATTCGGTGCACAGGCGGGTGTGATCAGCGACATTAAGGAAGCAAAGACCGTACTGGGTGCTCCTGCCATCGATGCGAAAAACTTCATGCGTTCGAGTGCCATATTCAACCGTCTGCCGGATATGTATCGCACCATGGGACAGTTACAACGCGAGATCGAACAATTAAAGAAAGAAATTAATAAATAATTATATACGTATGCAGAAACAAAAGACGCTAGCCAAGAGTTTCTCGATGCAAGGCAAAGGCTTGCATACCGGACTGGACATTCAGATTACGTTCAACCCGGCACCAGAAAACCACGGATACAAAATTAAACGTGTTGACCTGGAAGGAGAACCTGTTATCGATGCATTGGCAGAAAACGTGGCCAGCACACAAAGAGGTACCGTTCTGTCAAAGAACGGCATTCAGATCAGCACTGTTGAACATGCTATGGCAGCCTTATATGCCTATGAGATCGACAACTGCCTGATTGAAGTGAACGCTCCGGAATTTCCGATCCTGGACGGCAGCTCACGCTTCTTCTCAGAAGAAATCCGGACAGCAGGAATCGTTGAACAAAACGCTCCGAAAGACTTCTATATTGTAAAGCATAAAATCGAAGTAAAAGACGAAGAAACTGGTTCTTCGCTGATCATCCTTCCGGATGAAAAGTTCAGCGTAAATGTTCTGATCTCTTTCAATTCTCCGGTATTGTCAAACCAGTTCGCTACATTGAACGATCTGAGCGAATTTCCGGAAGAAATTGCAGCTTCCCGCACATTCGTATTTGTACGCGAAGTGGAAATGCTTCGCCAGAACAACCTTATCAAAGGAGGTGACCTGGACAACGCGATTGTTATCTATGACCAGAAGATGCCGCAGGAAACACTGGACAAGCTGGCAGACGAAGTAGGTATTCCTCACAAAGATGTACACGAACTGGGTTATATCAACAATAAACCGCTGGTGTTCGACAACGAGCCTGCCCGTCACAAACTGATCGACGTACTCGGCGACCTGGCACTGATCGGCAAACCTATCCGCGGACGTATCATCGCAACCCGTCCGGGTCACAAGATCAACAACCAACTGGCCCGCATGATCCGCAAGGACATCAAGCTGAACGAGGTACAGGCTCCGGTTTACGATCCGAACGCGGAACCGATTATGGATATCAACCGCATCCGCGAACTACTTCCCCACCGTTACCCGTTCCTGCTGGTCGACAAGATCATCGAGATCGGCGGCAACTACATTGTCGGAGTAAAAAATATCACTACAAACGAACCGTTCTTTACCGGACACTTCCCGCAGGAACCTGTTACACCGGGTGTATTGCTGGTTGAAGCGATGGCGCAGACAGGAGGTTTGCTCGTTCTGAATTCAGTAGACGAGCCGGAACGTTATTCGACTTACTTCATGAAGATCGACGGCGTGAAATTCCGTCAGAAAGTAGTTCCCGGAGATACGCTGATCCTGCGTCTGGAACTGCTGGCTCCTATCCGTCGCGGTATTTCAACGATGAAAGGTTACATCTTCGTAGGCGACAAGCTGGTTTGCGAAGCCGAATTTATGGCTCAGATCATTAAAAACAAATAATATAAAGAAGGCAATGAATCAATCCCCTTTAGCAGTCGTTCATCCCGAAGCAAAGATCGGTGAGAATGTAACGATAGATCCTTTTGCAGTAATTGAAAAGGATGTAGTAATAGGCGACAATTGTCATATATATTCACATGCAGTCATTCTCAACGGGGCACGGATCGGAAACAACTGTTCCATTTTCCCGGGAGCTGTAATTGCCGGTATTCCACAAGACTTGAAGTTCAACGGAGAACAGACAACCGCAGAAGTCGGAAACAATACGACGATCCGCGAATGTGTTACGATCAACCGCGGAACAGCTTCAAAGGGAAAAACCGTTGTCGGAAACGATTGCCTGATCATGGCATATTCCCATATTGCACACGACTGCGTACTGAAAGATCATATCATCATCGGGAATGCTTCCCAGATAGCCGGAGAAGTGGAGATTGACGATTTTGCTATTGTCAGCGGCGGCAGCCTGGTTCACCAGTTTACCCGCATATCGAAACATGTGATGGTTCAGGGTGGTTCACGTATCGGTAAAGATATTCCTCCTTATACACTGATCGGCCGCGATCCGATCGTTTACTGCGGTATCAATATCGTAGGATTACGCCGTCGCGGATTCACCAATCAACAAGTGTTCCTGATCCAAGATATTTACCGCACATTATACACCCGCGGTCTGAACAATACGGAAGCGCTGAAAGCGATCGAAACCGAATACGAACCCAGCGTGGAAAGAGACTTGATACTCAACTTTATAAAAACCTCCGAACGTGGTATCGTCAGAGGTTCCATCGATGAGTAAACGGTAAGAAATACAAACTATTTCAAAAGGCTGTCAGCTTCTTTCAGGACTGACAGCCTTTTGTATTTATTTACTTCATGTAATACGCCTCTTTTTTTAGACTGTTATATATGGGTATTGATATTTTTTACTACTTTTGAACCAACAAAAAACTAAAAAGACTATGGTATTCAGATTCCTCATTCTATCAGATGAAGTAGATGACTTCAAACGCGAAATCAAGATTGATGCGGAAGCAACTTTCCTTGACCTGCACGATGCCATCCTGAACTCGGTTGGCTACACAAAAGATCAAATGTGCTCTTTCTTTATTTGTGACGACGATTGGAGTAAAAATACAGAAATTACATTAGTAGAAATGGACACCACTTCGGAAGTGGATAACTATATAATGGAGGAAACTCGCCTGGAAGAGTTGCTTGAAGACGAACACCAAAAACTTATGTTCGTTTTCGACTACATGACCGAACGCGCTTTCTTCATGGAACTCCGTGAGATCGAGCCGGGTAAGGATCTCGATAAAGCTGTCATCAGCAAATCGATCGGCCTCCCTCCTGCTCAGACAGTCGACTTCGACCAGTTCGAAGCCAAGAACACGAGTACAGAAATCGGAGAAGATTTCTACGGAGATTCAGAATACGACATCGATGAACTGGATAAGGAAGGTTTCGAAGGCTTAGGCGACGGACCGATGGATAACCCGTACGACGACGAGCGTTTTTAATAGATGAACTCCCTTGTCATATTACTCGGGCCGACAGGAGTCGGAAAAACCGAATTGAGCCTGCGTGTGGCAGAACATTTCGGTTCACCTATTATTTCATCCGACTCCCGTCAGCTCTATAAAGACCTGCCTATCGGTACTGCCGCTCCTACTCCGGAGCAAATGGCAAGAGTCAGACATTACATGGTCGGAACGTTGAACCTGACTGATTATTACAGTGCCAGCAACTTTGAAGAAGACGTTATTTCCCTTTTAAATACACTTCACCAGACAACCCCGACAGTGGTTATGACCGGTGGTTCCATGATGTACATCGATGCCGTATGTAAAGGGATCGATGATATTCCGACTGTCACTCCCGCGATACGGGAAGAAATTTATACCCAGTTCGAGCGTGAAGGATTGGAAAATATTCTGCAGGAATTAAAAGAAGCAGACCCAGTGCATTATGGAGAAGTAGACCGGATGAACTACAAACGGGTTATCCATGCGGTCGAGATTTGCCGTATGACGGGAAAGCCGTATTCTTCTTTCCGCACAAACAGCAAAAAAGAACGTCCGTTCCGGATCATCAAAATAGGATTGACACGTGATCGTGAAGAGTTATACGACCGCATTAACTACCGTGTCGACCAAATGATGGCAGACGGTTTACTGGAAGAGGCCCGTAAAGTATATCCTTTCCGTCATTTAAATTCTCTTAATACCGTCGGTTACAAAGAATTATTCAATTATTTTGACGGCGAATGGTCGCTTGACCTGGCCATCGAAAAAATCAAACGCAACTCCCGCGTCTATGCCCGCAAGCAAATGACCTGGTTCAAGCGCGACGAAGAGATTGAATGGTTCCATCCGGAACAGGAAACAGAGATTATAAACTTCATTGAAGAGACAATATCTTCGTCTCATAATTTGTAAAAGTCAGAAGACTTCACTAAGCACTCCAAAACTACTTATTAAGTAAGCCTCAACTTACTTACCGAGTAACCTCTGAGCTACTTACTAAGTAGACTTTGATTTACTTATCGAGTAAGTCAGAGTTTACTTAGTAAGTAGGTTTAACAATCAATTTCTTTGAAAAGAAAGATTTTGATACAGTACATCCTTAATACTTAAATATTTTTCTTTACTTTTGTAATAATTCCAAGTAGCAACCAAGCGTGGCTTCGAACGGAAGGACATATTAGAAAGCGAAAAGCGTTTACGATATTATTCCTAATTCAGAAAATCGCCAATTTTCAACAACTCTGGAATAATAAACAATAAATGCTTGCGCTCTGTTTGTATACTTATTTGTTATAGGATAAGATTTATACATTATAGAGCGCGGGCTGTTGTTTTATTATCAGAGTTGTGGGTGTTTGGCGATACCTCTGAATTGGATAATTGAATGACAGTTCCCGCGCTTTTCTTATTATTAAACTTAAATTTATGCCTAGCAAAGGGAGCTCAAAGGCAGCTATTAGTGATATGGTAAGAGCTATTATTCTATTTTTATTTTTTACGGTTTACAATTTCACAGGGTATAGCCAAAGTACTTTAGAAATAAGAGTTAACCAACCTGGTACATTATCAGAAAAGTTACCAGAACGTGATGACAGCTATGTTACCCAACTAAAGATTATAGGTAATTTAAATGATCAAGATTTCAATTATTTAAGAACATGGGGATGGTATGATCCAAATGATATTTGCAAAAAATTATATGATCTTGATTTGTCGGAAACAATAGTTGACGAAATACCATCCAGTGCTTTTGCCGGATCAGGCTTACGGAAGGTCAAACTACCCAAAACTGTAAAAACAATATATGATTATGCCTTTGCTACTAATAATTTAATCGATATAGATCTTTCTTTATGCTCTAATTTAACGTCTGTAAGAGCGTGGGCATTTAACAACTGTTCTCGTTTAGGTGTTATTGATTTTAGTGAGTGTATTTCACTAGATGAAATAATAAGTGAAGCTTTTGCAAATTGCAACCAGTTAAAGATATTAATTTTTCCACCAAATATCAAAGATATCCGATTTCAAATTCCAACTTCCAGCAATCTCGAATATATAGAAATACCTTCCTCTATAGAAAATATTTATTTTTATGGAAACAATAACCAACGTTTTTCTCCACAAGTAAAAATAAAGTCATCAACACCACCTTCCTATTCTACAAATAGTGATAATATATCTCCTGTAATTTATGTTCCGTCAGGTACAGAATCCAATTATTTTTCAAAATGGGGACGTGGTGTTAAAGGATATGATCAATCCAAAATAACAAATGTTAAATTAAAGTACAATGAAGGAGGAATTGTAAAAGTTCGAAATAAAATATATCAATCCGGAGAAAATATCAGTGTTGAAGATGGTAGTCTATTCTATGCTTACATAGAACCCAACATTGGTTATCATATAAAAAATATATCCAATATGGCATCTCGTGGTGGAGGTATATATTTATTTGGCAATTTGTATGAAAACAGTGAAAGCACCATCACTTTTGAAGAAGATGATTTGGTTCCTTTTAAAATTAATTATTCAGATGGTGGAATAGTCAAAATAAACGACAACCTCATAAATGCAGGAACTTCAGTAAAAATAGAACCTCTTAAAGATGTAAAAGTTTATATAACTCCAAATGAAGGATATCATTTAATAAATGTCAGATTGGATAATATTGATGTGACAAATCAAGTTAAAGATGGTATATTAACAATTCTTTCTAAATTTTCGAATAAAGAACTTAGTGTTTCATTTGAAAAAGATCCTCCTGTTACTTACACGGTCAAAGTCTCTTGCCTTAGTAACAGTCTTTGGGGAGATGTTATAGTAAACGATACCCAAATAATCGACCAAGAAACTTTTACTGTTGAAGCATTGACAGATCTGTCAATATCAATCATTCCAAAACAGATAAATAATGGCTATTTGAAAGAAGTTAAAATTGGAACAACGGATGTGACAGATCAAGTAAAGGATAATCTCTTAACGATCCACTCAATATCTGAAGATAAAGAGGTTACTGTTTCATTTGGTCAAAACTACAATGTAATAGCTCGTTATTCAGAAGGTGGAACAATAAAAATAAATGGAAACATAGTAAAAAATAGTTCTGCTACCGTTATTTCTCCATCAACTAATGTCCTAATATCTATAATTCCAAATGAAGGTTATCACATAAAACTTTTTGAATTAGGTCCACATTGGGACAAAAGAGAAGATGTGACAAATCAAATAGAAGAAGGAAACTTTATTATTCACTCGATATCAGAAAATAAAATAATGAATGTTATTTTTGAAAAGGATGATTTAATAACCTATTCTGTCAAAGTTTCTTATTCAGGAGAAGGGATTGTAAAAGTTAATAATAAGGAAATCACAAATAATACATCAATAAACATCTTTGAAGAATCAATAGACGTACAAATTTCAATTATCCCGAATAAAGGTTATCATTTAAAGCAAGTAACAGTAGGAAATACCGATATGACTGAAAAAGTCAAAGAAAATCTATTACTACTTCCTGCTATATCTGAAAATAAGGATATTAAAATCACTTTCGAAAAAGATATACCGACAAACTATACTTTTAAAGTATACTATTCAGGAGTTGGATCAGTTAAAATGAATGATAAAATCTGTAGGAATGGAGAATCAATTACCGTTCCTACTACAGACGTAAAGTTTCTTTTTATTCCTGAAGAAGGATATTATTTGAAAGAAGTACAACTTGGAACTACCAATATAACAGATCAGATAGTAAACAACAGCTATATCATTCCTACAGTTTCATCAAACACATCAATATCTGTTACGTTTGAAAAAATTCCGACCTACAAATTAAACATTTCTATATCAGGAGGGGGTAGCATCAAGATTGGGGATAAAGTTATAACACAATCTACTTATATTTCGGATATAAAAAAAGGGAATTCTATTCTTATAGATTTTCTATCTAGTAAATATTATGTTATAAAAAGTGTTACTATTGGAGATCAAGATATTACAAATCAAATAAAAGACGATGTTTATGAAATAAAATCAATAATGTCTGACCTTACGCTAAAAATTGAATATATCCGAAAGCAATACACATTATCTGTAAACATTCAAGGTGCAGATAAAATTCAAATAAATGGAGAAGATATAACAAATGGAAGCTCAATCACCACAAACTCCGGATATAATCGCATTGATATATCTTCTGAATATTATTTAATAAAACAAGTTTTGCTAGATAATGAAATTATAGAAAAAGGACCTAGTGGTTATATAGAAATAAGCATGGATAGTGATAAGAAATTAACTATTATTGCAGAACTACGAGAAAAAAGAGAAGTCTCTCTGACATCAGAAGAGCCAGGGACATTGGCATCACATCTTTCTGAGGAAGACATGAAAATGGTGACAGATCTCAATATAAGTGGAGAAATAGATCAAAGAGATTTTCTTGTATTGAACCAAATGCAATCTTTATATAAATTGAATTTGATAGTAACAATAAGAGAATACAATAATTATCCAGCTAACACAATACCTGAAAATGCTTTTCATAATAATAAAACCATAAAAATGATTGATCTTTCTAATTCAATAGAAGCAATAGGAAAACAAGCATTTTGGGGTTCAGCAATATCTCATATTAAAAAACACGATGAAAACTTGACAAAAATAGGAGAAGAAGCATTTAAAGATTGCCAGTATCTCATTACTATACCTTCTACTTATAATGTCCCTGTTATAGAAAAAAGTACTTTTGAGAATTGCTCTAGTTTATCGGCTTTACCTTCTTTATACAATTTAATAGAGGTGAAAGAATCGGCATTTAGAAATTGTAAGAGCCTGTCTGTAGATTTAGGATCATCTTTAGAGCGTATAGGTAACTATGCTTTTGAAAATGTGAAAGAAATAAATACACTTCCCGTTTTTCAAGGTGAAGCAAAGTTATCATATATAGGTACAGATGCTTTTAAAGGAACTCAAAGTAACCGTTTTGACTTTAGTAACTACCCATATTTACAAGAACTACCAAATTTCGAGGGAAGTTCTAATTTAAACCACATAACATTCCCACCGAACGTAAAAGAAGTTCCTGCCAATACATTTAAAGGTTGTACCTCTTTACAAGAGGTGTATATGAATAATAAAATAGAACGTATCGCAGAAAATGCTTTTTGCGATAGTAACGGTATTTCTTATTTATATGTTCCCGTAAATAACACACCGGAAATTTTCACAAATAGTTTTAGTGAATTCTGTTATATTAATGCTGCACTCATAGTACCGACTGACTACATGTATTTCTATCGCCACCATGCAGTTTGGAGTAAGTTCACTGAGATAAAACATTTAGGGAATGATTCCCATAGGCAAATTAGTGCAACTATTTCGGAGGGAGGACATGTTTTGTCAAAAGCGGAAGAGGATATGTATCCTAATAACACTTTTGATACTGGTAGTTACAATTCTATTTCATACCCAACATCTTCACGTGTAGAGTTTATAGTTGAAATAGACAAAGGATATTCTATCGAATCCATTATCCTAAACGGAGAAGATATTACAAATACACTGGATAACAATAATAAATTCATCATTCCAAATCTAATGGTTGATTCTCACCTGGAGGTCAAATTCAAAAAAGAAGAAGATCCAACTGGCACAGAAACTATACATATCAATAAGCGTATTTATCTTTCCGGTTCTAACCAACTGGTATTTTCCGATTTCAAAATCGGTACTCATGCCATTGTGTTTGATGCCAGCGGACGTATGATTAAACAAATAACAATACGCAATAACATGGAAAGAATCGATTTACCAGGTAGAGGTATTTATTTTGTACGAGTGGAAAATAAATCGACCAAAATCATTCTATAGCTTATAATTTTTCTAATCTCTCTAATAAAAAAAGCAGCCTGTATGTTTACGATCAAAAACATACAGGCTGCTTTTTTCTATAGCTCATAGTCTATACATTATATACTATTTCATAAACACAAAATACACCGCCAGTACCAGACAGACACAAGCCGCCAGATGGTTCCAGTGAAAAGACTCTCCTTTAAATGCAGTGGCACTAAAGATGACGAAGACAATCAGAGTTATAATCTCCTGAATTACTTTTAATTGCATCAAAGTAAACGGACCACCATTGTCTCTGAAACCGATCCTGTTCGCCGGTACCTGCAGGCAATATTCTGCCAAAGCCAATATCCAGCTAAATAAGATCACACCGATAAGAGGCAAATGAGCAAACCAACTGAATTGCTGCTTCATCTTCAAATGACCGTACCAGGCACAAATCATAAAAATATTGGAACCGATCAATAATAGTATTGTATATAACCCTTTCATTTCTTATTTGTTTTTTGAGGTAGATAATCCGTTTGTATATTCGACATGCTGTTCCAAATGCTGTAACGCGCCTCCGGGTTGATAGCCTCCAACCGTGCCAGCACCTCTTTCATATCCGAACGGCTGGAACCCGATTCATAAGGACAGTTCTTGATCTGTTTACGATATCCCTGCCACTCCGCAATACGGATCAGCTCTTTTTCTTCAACCAGGCACATCGGACGAATGATCTCCATATCGAATTTATCCATCTTCAAACGCGGAGGCATCGTCCCGATCGCCCCCTGATGCGTCATGTTCATCAGCAACGTTTCGATGATATCATCCTGATGATGTCCCAAAGCAATCTTGTTACAATTGTGCTTTTTCGCAATATCGAACAAAGCTTTCCGGCGTGTCCAGGAACAAAGGAAACAAGGAGATTTGCGCGTATCGGTAGAAGCATCGAAACTCGTTTCATGAACGACAAAAGGCAATTCATGTTCGTCGGCACAACTTTTCAGATACTCCATATCCGAGCTGTAAGGAATGTTCGTCATGACAATATGCGCCACAACCACCTCAAAACGAGGATGATATATCTTGGAACGCCGTCCCAACAGATCGACAAGAGCCAACGAATCCTTTCCGCCCGACAATCCGATCAGGATACGATCGCCGTTGGCTATCAGGCCATATTCGTAAATAGCCTTTTTCACCTTCTCTTCCACTTTCCTGAACAGGAGCTCTTCTGCAGTCAACTTTGCCATCTCTATTCTTAAATCGGGCACAAAAATAGATATTTATCCAATGAATTGTATGCTTAACTAAAAATATTATTATCTTTGAATCAGTATAATTATATTATAATAAGAGACATGAGCCGGTTATCTAAGAAACTGTTTTACACAATTGGAATTACATTACTTTGCTGCAGCCTGCAAGCACAGAGCCTGGACCAGGCAAAAAAACTATATAATGAAGGTCAATACGCCGAAGCGAAGCCTGCCTTTGAGAAACTGGTGAAACAAGCTCCCAGTAACTCCTCCTATAATCTTTGGTATGGTGTCTGTTGCTATGAGACCGGAGATATTACCGGTGCGGAAAAATATCTGAAAGTAGCAGTCAAACGTAAAGTGCAGGATGCTTACCGTTACCTGGCAGACGTTTATTATCAGACTTACCGTTTCGATGAAGCAGCCGAAATGCTGGAAGATTACATCGACCTGCTGACGAAAAAGAAACAAGATACACAAGCATTCGAAGACAAACTCAGCCTGGCTGAGAATGCCCACCGAATGATGGAAAAAACAGAAAATGTTCAAATCATAGACAGCATTGTTGTCGACAAAGAGGATTTCCTGACAGCCTATACGTTAAGCGAAGAAAGCGGAACACTGGCATCTTTCAAAGACTTCTTTCAAACAAACGAGCCTGTCACCTCCTCTGTGTATATGAACCAGAAAGGCGACAAGATCTATTATGCCCATGCTACGGACAACGACCGCTACTGTCTTTTCACCCAGTCCAAACTGATCGACAAATGGGGAGACGAGAAACAGTTGCCTATGAACATCAACAGCAACGAAGACGACAACTATCCTTTTGTCCTGTCGGATGGCGTTACGATCTATTATGCTTCCAAAGGGAACGGATCGCTCGGAGGGTATGACTTATTCGTGACCCGTTATAACATCAACTCTGACACTTATCTGGCTCCGGAACAGTTGAGCATGCCTTTCAACTCACCGTTCAACGATTACATGATGGTGTATGATGAAACGAAAGAATTGGGATGGTTCGCTTCAGACCGCTTCCAGCCGGAAGACAAAGTTTGCGTCTACCTGTTCATTCCTAACAACGAACACAGCCGCGTGGAAAATGAAGACATCGAAGTGAAACGTGCCCGTGCCGCCATTACCTCCATTCAGGAGTCCTGGAAACCGGGAAGCGATTACACCAGCCTGATCGAACTGGCACATAAAGAAATTCCTTACGGTGAAGCAAAAATCGAAAAAGACTTCGAATTCGTGATAAACAACAGTTTGGTTTATTATAAGCTAGATGAAATAAAAAGTCCCGAAGCGAAAAGCTATTACGAAAAAGTTGTTTCGCTGAACAAACAGATAAAAGAACTGAATGAAAAGCTGGCTGACCTCAGAGCTTCTTATTCTTCCGGGAATAGTGCAAAAAAGGAACAGCTTAAACCTACAATTCTCGAGGCTGAAGAGCAATTGAACAATCTGCTCAGTCAACCTGACGAATTGGAAAAGAAAGCCCGTAACACGGAGATTAATTATTTAAAGAGTAACAGATAACACAACCACAACTATTATGATCTGGGAAATAACCATTATTGTTTTCTTAATGCTGGTAGCCATCGTGCTTATCCTGCTGGAAATATTTTTACTGCCGGGTATAACGATTGCCGGAATCGGAGGATTCCTTTTTGCTGCCGCAGGTGTCATTTACGCTTATTCGGTGGGAGAAATGGCAGGACACATCACTTTATTCCTGTCATTAGTGACTTTCGGTGGTGCATTTGTATGGTTATTACGTTCCCGATCGTTTCACAGGGTAGCCCTGAAAACGGATGTTGACTCGAAGCTGACTTCCAGCCGCGACCTGGGTATCGAACCCGGTGACGAAGGAGTCACACTTTCCCGTCTCGCTCCTATCGGAAAGGCCCGTTTCAAAGGTATTACCGTCGAAGCTAAGTCAATGGACGAACTGATAGACGAGAATACACCGGTTGAAGTTGTCCGTGTCGACGGTTATAATGTTTTGGTTAAGAAAGTAGAACAAACAGATATTCACGCTTAATTATATTTATATGGAAGAATTGAACTATTTGCCTTTTATCCTACTGGGTGCAGCGGTCTTGCTGCTGGCAATTTTCTTTTACTATGTGCCGTTCCTGCTGTGGATCTCGGCCAAAGTTTCGGGTGTAAACATTTCACTGATACAGCTGTTCCTGATGCGTATCCGTAATGTACCTCCTTATGTTATCGCCCGTGCTATGATCGAAGCGCACAAAGCTGGTCTTAAAACGTTGACTCGTGATGAACTGGAAGCGCATTATCTGGCAGGTGGACATGTTGAGAAAGTGGTTCACGCGCTGGTGTCTGCTTCTAAAGCAAACATCGACCTGCCTTTCCAGATGGCTACTGCTATCGACCTGGCCGGTCGTGATGTATTCGAAGCCGTTCAGATGTCGGTTAACCCGAAAGTGATCGACACGCCTCCTGTGACTGCCGTTGCGAAAGATGGTATCCAGCTGATAGCCAAAGCCCGTGTTACCGTTCGCGCCAATATCAAGCAGTTGGTGGGTGGTGCCGGTGAAGAAACGATCCTGGCCCGTGTCGGTGAAGGTATCGTATCATCGATCGGTTCGTCGGAAAGTCATAAGACCGTATTGGAAAATCCGGATTCTATCTCTAAACTGGTATTGCGTAAAGGATTGGATGCCGGTACAGCATTCGAAATCTTGTCTATCGACATCGCGGATATCGATATAGGTAAGAATATCGGTGCCTTCCTGCAGATGGACCAGGCACAGGCTGATAAAAATATCGCCCAGGCTAAGGCAGAGGAACGTCGTGCAATGGCTGTTGCCCTTGAACAGGAAATGAAAGCCAAAGCCCAGGAAGCCCGTGCGAAGGTGATCGAAGCAGAAGCAGAAGTACCAAAAGCTATGGCTGAAGCTTTCCGTTCAGGAAATCTGGGTATTATGGATTATTATAAAATGAAGAACATCGACGCGGACACTTCTATGCGCGAAGCCATAGCAAAGCCTGCCAATGCTCCTTCAAAACCGCTTAAAGACTAAAAAATGAGAGTTATTCCCGAATCCGAATTAATCATAAATGCAGATGGAAGCGCTTTCCATCTGCATCTTAAGCCGGAACAGCTGGCAGACAAAGTGATCCTGGTCGGTGATCCTGACAGGGTTTCAACCGTTGCTTCTTACTTCGACACACAAGAGTGCGAGGTTTCCAGCCGGGAGTTTCATACCATCACAGGAACCTATAAAGGGAAACGTCTTACCGTTGTTTCCCACGGTATCGGTACAGACAATATAGATATCGTACTGAACGAACTGGATGCACTGGCAAACATCGACTTTGCAACACGCACGGTAAAGCCGGCATTCAAACAATTAACCCTGGTACGCGTCGGAACGTCGGGAGGTCTTCAGCCATTCGTTCCTGTGGGTACTTATGTGGCAGCGGAGAAGTCTGTCGGTTTCGACGGGGTTATTTATTTCTATGCAGATACCGAACGTGTCAGGGATACAGCCTTTGAAGCAGCATTGAAAGAACAGCTGGACTGGAAGCTGTCCGGTCTTTCCCCTTATGTCGTTTCAGCCGATCATTCGCTGATAGAACAGATCACCCGCGACGATATCATTCGTGGTGTTACAATTGCAGCCAACGGCTTTTACGGTCCGCAGGGACGTGAGTTGCGTCTGCCGCTTGCCGATCCCAGGTTGAATGAAAAGATTGAAGCTTTCAATTACAACGGACGGCAAATCACCAATTTTGAAATGGAAAGTTCTTCCCTTGCCGGCCTCGCCGCCCTAATGGGACACCGCGCTATGACAGTCTGCTGTATCATAGCAGGCCGTGTGGATAAGAATATGAATACAAACTATAAAGGTTCTTTAACCGGACTGATAGAAACGGTATTGGAACGTATTTGATCCATCAGTCACAACTATTTATCTAAGCGAAAGACGAACGGTATAATTCCGTTTCTTTCGCTTTCTTTATTTGTAACAAACATAAAACAGCTTACGACTGTTTATATAATATAATGTAAAGAATATCATGGAACGGGAGAGAACAATCATTGATACGTTGGAATGGGGTAAAGAGATTTCCAACCGGGAGGAGAAAGAAAAGGTTGCCGATAAGATAGCCTCTATGGTAACAGACAATGATATTATCGGCATAGGCTCAGGGTCGACTGCTTATCTGGCCCTGTTGAAGATTGCCGAACGTATCCGGAACGAGCGACTTCATATCCGGGCAATCCCGACTTCCCAAGAAATAAAAATGACCTGTGCTAAACTCGGCATACCTTTGACTAGCCTTCTGGAGCACAAACCGAACTGGACTTTCGACGGGGCAGACGAAATAGACTTCAATCACAATATGATAAAAGGACGCGGTGGAGCCATGTTCAAAGAAAAACTGCTGATCAGTTCCAGTCCACGGACATTTATTATTGCAGACTCCTCCAAGATGGTTTCGAAATTAGGCTCCCGCTTCCCGGTACCGGTAGAGATATTTCCGGATGCATTGATCCATGTAGATCAGGCATTACGGTCGTTAAGCCCGGTAGAAATAAAACTCCGGATGGCACAAGGCAAAGACGGTCCGGTCATCACCGAAAACGGCAATCTAATACTCGATGTCCGCTTCGACAATATCCCGGACAACCTGGAAAATGCGATCAAATCCATTACCGGCGTGATAGAAAGCGGGCTTTTCATGCATTATGAAGTTCAGATATTAAGTAGCGAGAAACTATAAGCCAGAGTGATCATCTTCCTTTATTCGCCTCGATGAACTCTTTCGGAGTGCAACCATTCTTTTTCAGAAAAGCACGGTAAAAGCTCGTACGGTTAGAAAAGCCTGATTTGAAGACAATCTCATGAATCGTGCATTTAGACTTCAATAGTAAGTTTTCTGCCACCGCGAGTTTTCCGTCATATATAATTTCCTGTAGGCCTTTATCGGTTACCTCTTTTAATTTACGATATAGGCTACGCACGCTCATTCCTAATTCATTGGCGATAAAATCAGGAGATAGCTTCTCGTTCTGTATGTTCTTATTGATAATCGCATGTATTTTCTTTAAAAACTTCCGGTCTTCCGCATGTTGCAGTTTACCCATATCCAATTCATAAGCGCTTAACGGAGAAGCAAAGTAATCTTTCAAATCTTCCTTACGATTCAGATGGCCTCTTATCGTCGTCTTAAGATATTCACTGTCAAAAGGCTTCGTGATATAGAACTCTGCTCCCGCCTGAATCGCTTCTGTCTGTATCTTAATATCGTGTACGGCAGAGATTATGATCAAAGGGATATGGGAGGTACTTTTATCGGATTTCAACAAGGCAGCCAGCGTAATTCCGTCAATTTCTTCCATCATTATATCACATAATATGATATCAGTATGGTTATTAGACAGGATATCAATCGCCTTAGAAGAGTTGTTTATCGGCAATACATTAAAATCAGAAGACAAGAGATCACATATATACCAAAGCATTTCCGGATCATCATCGATTACAGTGACAGTAGGCCGGTCCTCGATATATTTGTATTTTATCGGAGGTAAAACAAATTCAGGAATAAGAGAGTTACTAATCGTACCCATCGCATTATCTTTTTCTGTTTTAGTAACTTGCAACGGAGGCAAATCAACCGTAAAAGTCGTTGTCTCACCGGGAATGCTCCGGGCGTTAATCTTTCCTGAGAGAAGTTTCACCATACCGGCAGTAATGGCTAACCCTAAGCCGTTCCGCTTCCATCCTTTTTGTTTCCCATAGTTATCCAGAACCGTAAATCGGTTAAAGATATGCCCGATATCCTCTTTGCTGATGCCTTTCCCTTTGTTTACTACTAAGATCCTAAGACTTCCGTTCTCCGTTGAAATGTCGACTGTTACCGGTTCTTCATTACTGTATTTTACAGCATTCGATACCAGATTAATCAGAATTGTAGTCAAAAATTTCTCATCGGAATTCCAAAAGATATCCGGTTCATACTGCCTTATCAGACTGATTTCCGAGCCTGACGTGTCGACCTTAAAGGCTTCGATCACCCGGTCTGCAATCTCTGAAACACTCAAGCTGGTTACCTCTGGCCGTTTATAACCAGATTCCATCTGCTTAAAATCCATCAAATCACTGATCAGTAAATTCATACGTTTTGCATTCCGGTTAATGACATGAACGTATTTTATTGTCTGAGGATTTACATTCTTCTGTTCCAGGATCAGTTTACAAGGTCCTGAAATAAGCGTCAGAGGTGTACTGAACTCATGAGCGATATCCGTAAAGAAGTCAAGTTTGGACTCATATAAGCGTTCTCTCAGTTCGGCTTCAGCCTTTGCCGTATTTACTTTTTTCAACTCCAGGATCAAAGACTCAAATTTCCTCTTATTATACTCAGCACGTATAAGTGTATAATAAAACAACAGGATAGGAAGACAAGCTATCACGGAAACCAGATAGTTCATAAAATAATCCGGTGCATTTAACAGCCGATGTGTATAGAAAACATAGACGATTATGCCTAATACGAAATAGAATGTCCACAAAAGATACTCTTTCAAAAGACCGCTGTAAAATTTATCATAATATATTTCCTTCTCTATGTAGGCATGCATCCGCCAGTTTCCATAATAGAATAATGGAATAGCAATGATCAGTTCCTTCAGGTGTTGAATCGGTATCACCTCCATATTACCCAATGAGAAGTCAATCACCCAATGTATCGATTGCTGACAAACAATAGCCAAAAGAGCCGGTAAAATCCATTTCCGTATATCAGGCATAAAGTTGAGTATCATATTTTCTACGCATCATATTTTCTGCAAATGTATATAAATATCAGACTACAAAATGTAACAGGGAGTGACATTTGTGTTACTATTTGCGCCAAGGCATATATCATAAACACTCCTGTTTTTTTTATGTCAAAGACTTAAATACATTTGCATCGTAATCAATATTCAATCATTTCATTTAACAAGCAAAAACAAGAAAAAGATGAGAACTTTAATAAGAAACTTTTTTAGCGTATTACGCCGTTTCAAGATGGCGACTACACTTAATATATTAGGGTTATCGATAGCCTTTGCCGCTTTTATGATTATCCTGATGCAATTGAATTATGACTGGAGTTTCGACAAGTCTCACAAAAACGCCGATTGCATCTACCGTGTGGAAAGAACGTCGGGTGACGGAGCAACCGTTCCTACGAACCGTCCGCTGGCCGATATCTTTTTTCAATCGTCTCCACATATTAAAGCGGGTGCATTGGTTTCTCCCTGGCAAAAGGAAATCTATTTTACTATCGACAAGAATGGAGAGAAGGTCAGCTATCTGGAACCGATGGTCAGGGTTTATCCCGAATACACCGACGTGTTCGAGTTTGAGATGGTTGAAGGAAAAGCCAATGCTTTGTCAGAACCGGAGCATGTGTTAATACCGCAAAGCATAGCGAAGAAATTGTTCGGAAACGAATCGGCTATAAACAAGCAATTGCGCGCTAACGACATCAATTACACGATTGGCGGCGTATACAAAGATTTTCCTTCCAACACTGTGGTGGCGAACAATATTTATTTCCCTATTCCCAAAGATGAAAATGTACATGGATGGAATAATAACAACTATGAGTTATTCATAAGAGTGGATGCCCCGGAAAATAGCAAGGATCTGATAGAAAACTTTAAAAAGAATTTCGACCTATCCACACTGGACAATAATAATGCCTGGATCAGCTCCGTCGGATTACGGCTAACCCCTCTCAGAGAGATTCACTTTACGACAGATACGACATACGATACCACGCCTAAGGCGAGCAAGAATACCCTGGCGGTTTTATTTGCCATAGCCATCATCATTATTGCTATTGCGGCAATCAATTTCACCAACTTCACTATGGCCTTAACACCCACCCGTATCAAAAGCATAAACACGCGGAAAGTATTAGGCGCCGAAGAAAACGCTCTACGCCTGTCGTTATTGACAGAAGCTATTTCCGTTAGTTTTATTGCTTATCTGTTGTCCTTAATCTGGGTATATATTTTGTCACTTACATCCATAACCGCATTGATGGATGCCGACTTATCATTGAATGCTCACCTTCCTTTATTGGGAGTTACCGCGCTGATAGCTGTTGGTACAGGACTCCTCGCGGGGGTATATCCATCGTTTTATGTGACCTCGTTCCCTCCTGCACTCGTGTTGAAAGGTAGCTTCGGATTGTCGCCTAAAGGAAGAAAGTTACGCAATGCACTTATCAGTGTACAGTTTATCACATCGTTTGCTTTGATTATCGCGGCTTTATTCATGTATCTGCAAAACCATTATATGATGAATACTCCGTTAGGATATGAAAAAGACGAATTAATCGTTATGAATCTGAATAATACGGTGCAGAAAAGCCGTGATGCTTTTACGAACCAATTAAAAACGTTCTCAGGTATAGAAGACGTAACGTATGCAGAAGTATTGTTATCCAGTTCCGACCAATACATGGGCTGGACACGTACATATAAAAATAAGAATATTGGATTTCAATGCCTGCCAGTCGATGTATCTTTTCTTAAAGTAATGGGTATTGACGTTTCGGAAGGACGTAACTTCCGAGAAGAAGACAAGAACACGGTAAACGGTGTTTATATATTCAATGAAAAAGCCCGCGGACAATACGAATTGGAGATTGGCGAAAAAGTGGAGAATGGAGAGATTGTAGGGTTTATTCCCGACATCAAGTTTGCTTCTTTCCGCTCTGAAATAGCACCGATGGCTTTTTATATCTGGGGTACAGAGAATTGGGGCATAACACCTCTATATGCTTATATTAAAGTAAAAAGCGGCGCAAACCTGAAGGAATCGATGGAACATATAAAAGAGACCGCTCAATCCTTCGATCCGGCTTATCCTTTTAATATCCGTTTCTTCAACGAGGTATTGAACCTGCTTTACGAGAAAGAACAAAAGACAACGGCTTTGATAACCCTCTTCAGCATGCTGGCAATCTTTATATCCATTGTCGGCGTATTCGGTCTGGTTGTTTTCGACAGTGAATATTGCCGTAAAGAGATAGGAGTAAGAAGGGTTCTAGGTTCCAGCGCATTGCAGATAATAATCATGTTCAACAAAACGTATCTGCATATCCTTTGCCTTTGCTTTATCCTGGCGGTTCCTATTGCTTATCATGTAGTTGTCCGCTGGCTGGATAACTTTGCCTACAAAACACCGATGTACTGGTGGGTATTTCTCATCACGTTCGTTATAGTATCGGTGATTACAATCATGACCGTAACATTCCAGAATTACTGGGTGGCAAACGAAAATCCTGTGAAAAGCTTAAAGACAGACTAATACCGGGCTCTATTTACCTTTGATTATTTTATAAAAGAGAAAGCCTCTTGCTTTTCGAACCATTCGTCAGCAAGAGGCTTCCTTTATCAGATAAAGTATAAATTACTTCATAAATCCCTGGTCTTTCAATACTTTCAACAACACTTCCGAAAAATATTCATTATTCTTCTTTGTGTAACGAACATCAGTAAAGACCTGTGCCAACGTTTCTTTGTTATTCTCTTTTACAAACTGTTTATTGACTTCAAGCGCTTCCTTTTCACTGTACAGTTCATCGATCGATTCCGGAGTATAATCGACATAGCTCTCCTGATGAACCACTGCGGCCAAAGGCAACCGTTCTACCTGTTCCGGCAGCGGTTGAGCCGGATAACCGACTGTCACCGTAACAATAGGAACGACTAAACGCGGCAGCGACAACGCTTCGATAATTTTATCGGCATTATAAGCCGTCGTTCCCAGATAACAGATTCCCAGTCCCTTTTCTTCTGCTGCATCACAGAAAGCCTGGGCAAATAACATCGCATCGATGGTCGAAGCAATGAACGTTTGCAGATTATCAAAACCGGCATCAGCCTTACGCTGTTCAGCCCATTTCACAAAACGGTTAGCATCAGCACAGAAAGTCAGCACAACCGGAGCCGTCATGATCATCGGCTGATTAAAGTGAGCCGGAGACAGTTTCTCCTTATTCGCCCGGTCACGGGTAACAACGACACTGTACAACTGCATATTTCCTGTGTTGGATGCACGAGCAGCAACTTCCAGCAGTTCATTCAACAACTCCTCGGGGATATCCTGCTCTGTATATTTACGGATAGTCCTCCGGTTCTTCATTATATCTATCATATCTATTTTTTTATAACGTATCAATCAATAACAAAGTCCCAACAACCAGATCGGAAGCTTGTTGTTCTGGCTTTTCGGCTGACCGTAAATGGCTGCAAAGGTATTTTCAGCATCCCTGATCCGTTCGTAATCCATTAAAGGATCGCCCACCATGAACGTATATTTGTCATTCACCAAAAAGTCATTATTATCGAGCAATTCCAATGTAGCAAAGTTCGACAACTGATCGACAAAGAAAGTCTCTCCCATCAGGACACGGTCGTTGACATCTTCTTCAAAAGCCATCAATAAATTGGTATTCCCCGAATAAGTTTTCCGGCAACGGTTTTGCACCGGTCCCCTGCCCGATTGATAATGCCTTATGCATACCGCATCTTTCAAATACTCCAAATATCGTTTTACATCCGCTTGTTCCAGTTTCAGGCGTTTCGCCAAATCCGCCATATCTGACAGCTCCGGAAGCTGACCGGAAACCAACATCATCAACCGCTTGATATCATTCAGTTCCTGATAGCCGGTAGGATAAATAGCCGGCAGATCTATCTCAATCGCATCCCTCACCCGATCTTGCAAACGGAACGGATAAGCATCCGGATCATCCCAGTAGAACGGATAGCAGCCATGCTCCAGATAGTTACGGAAAATAGGAGCCACGACAATCTGGTCGTTAACATTCCTCGATACATCTGCATGGTTCTCCAACAGATCGTCCAGCGACATCGGAGGCAAATCCAGCACACACTCATATGATAGATACTCCCGGAAAGACATGGTACTCAGCGTATAGCAAGACACCTGGTTTTTAAATCCTCTCATTACTTTCGAGACCGGAAGTAACGAAGAAGCGGCAAAAACGATATGTAAATCCGGACAACGCTCCAGTAACTTCCTGGTTTCGCTCATCCAATCTGAATAACGGTGTACACTATCGAGGAACAGATGCGTCCCTCCTTCTTTATAAAACTGCATAGCCACATTGACCATCTTTTCCCGTTGAAAAAGAATGCTGTCCAGATCCAGATACAATGCTTTATCGGAATCATCAAAAGCTTGTTTGATCCGTTGCAATAACAAGGTTGTTTTACCGACCCCTTGTGAGCCCAAAATTCCAATCAGACGATCATCCCACTGTATCTGTTTATAAAGATATCGCTGAAAATTGCATCTTATCCCCTTCAGCAATTGCTGATGGTTTACTTGGTATATGTCCATAAACTAAACTATTTGATACAAATGTAACACTTTATAGCAATAATCACGTAAATTTGCATGACAAAAACCAATAAGAGAATGGACAAATCGAAAGTTTACTTTACCAATCTTCGCACGACTCCATCCAGTAATTTGCTGGACAAAATGGAACGTCTTGTAAAACGTGCAGGCATTACAAACATTGATTTCAAGAATCAATTCACAGCGATTAAAATTCACTTCGGAGAGCCTGGAAACCTGGCTTATATCCGTCCTAATTATGCAGCCCGTATGGCTACATTGCTTCGTACTTTAGGAGCGAAACCTTTTCTTACTGATTGTAACACTTTGTATTCCGGACGTCGTTCCAATGCCGTAGACCATTTGGAAAGTGCCATGGAAAACGGTTTCAACCCTATCTCCGCCAAATGTGACGTGATCATTGCCGACGGTCTGAAAGGAACGGAGTGTCGTGAAATAGAAATAAACGGAGAATATTGCAAAGCACCTAAGATCGGATCGGCTATTGCCGACGCTGATATTATTATCAGTATGAATCACTTCAAGGGACATGAACAGACCGGATTTGGAGGTGCACTGAAGAACCTCGGAATGGGATGTGCCAGTGTTGCCGGTAAGTTGGAACTGCACGGAGCCTCCCAACCACGTATCGATCCGGAAAAGTGTAAAGGTTGCAATATCTGTGTAAAACATTGCCGCCACGAAGCTATCCGCCTGGATGAAAACAGGAAAGCAGTAATCGATTATGACAAATGTGTCGGTTGCGGACAATGTGTGGCTCTTTGCCAATATGACGGTGCCGTACTCGGTTCATGGGATACTTCGGTAAACTTAAATTGTAAAATAGCAGAATACACACAAGCCGTATTGCAGGATAAACCTCATTTCCATATCAGTTTCATTATGAATGTATCTCCCGAATGTGACTGTTGGAATCATAATGATGCGGCTATCGTCCCAGACCTGGGTATTGCAGCTTCATTCGATCCGGTCGCACTCGACAAGGCTTGTGCCGATATAGTTATCAAAGCCCCGATCCTTGAAACAGGCAACCGTCTTTCAGAAACGCCTCATCATGATCATTTGGAAGGTTGTGACAAATTCCATATCATGCACCCGGAAACCAACTGGCAAGCCGGACTGGAACATGCTGAAAAAGTTGGAATCGGAACTCAGGAATATGAACTAATAACTGTATAAGGATATAAAATTTATGATCAATCAGGATACTATCTGTGCCGTATCGACAGCCCCCGGAGCCGGAGGCGTAGCTGTCATCCGTGTATCCGGCACTGACGCCATCAGAATTTGTGACACTATCTTCGTTCCTAAAATCGAAGGTAAGAATCTTCAGAGCCAGAAAGCTTACACTTTACGCTACGGTAGTATCCGTCGCGGGGAAGAGTTGATCGACGATGTACTTGTCGCCCTCTTCCGCGCCCCTCATTCGTTTACAGGAGAAGATACCGTCGAAATCACTTGCCACGGTTCGGTTTACATCCAGCAACAGATCCTCCAGTTACTGATCGAAAAGGGTTGTCGTTCCGCTCTTCCTGGCGAATATACGCAGCGTGCCTTCCTAAATGGGAAGATGGACCTGAGCCAGGCCGAAGCTGTAGCCGACCTGATCGCATCCACTTCTGCCGGAATGCACAAACTGGCTATTAATCAGATGCGTGGGGGCTTCAGTAATGAATTGACTAAACTACGCAGCCAACTGCTCGATTTCACCTCTTTGATCGAACTGGAACTCGATTTCAGCGAAGAAGATGTCGAGTTTGCCGACCGTACCAATCTGAAGCAGCTGGCAACAAACATCGAACAGTTGATACACAAACTGGCCGATTCATTCAGTGTAGGAAATGCCATTAAGAACGGTATTCCGGTTGCCATCATCGGCGAGACGAATGCCGGTAAGTCCACTTTACTCAACCTGTTGGTCGGTGAAGAGCGTGCCATCGTTTCCGACATCCACGGAACCACCCGCGATGTGATAGAGGACACAATCAATCTATCAGGCATCACCTTCCGTTTTATCGACACGGCAGGTATCCGAGAAACCAGTGATACGATCGAAAGTCTGGGAATCGAACGTACTTTCCAAAAACTCCGCCAGGCTTCTATCGTCCTTTGGGTGATTGACCTGACCAGTCCGTCAGAGCAGATCGAGGAATTAGCTCAAACAATCATTCCTCAGACAGAGGGTAAAAAAGTGATTCTGGTATTCAATAAATCCGACTTACTCTCACCGGAAGAACTTGCTATCAAGCAAAAGTTGCTTGGCAAAGTTCCTGCTGACCGGTTATATATTTCAGCCAAACAGCAAGCAAATACTGAAACATTAAAACAGCATCTGATCCAGGCAGCTGCCTTACCCGAAGTATCCCAAAACGACGTAATCGTCACCAACGTCCGCCATTACGGGGCCTTAACAAAAGCCCATGAAGCTATACTCCGTGTAATTAATGGACTGGAAATGAATATTTCGGGAGATTTCCTGAGTCAGGATATCAGGGAATGCATGCATTATCTGGGCGAAATTACGGGGCAGATTAGTAATGATGAGATATTGGGAAATATTTTCGAGAAGTTTTGCATCGGCAAATGATGGCTTGTAAACAGCCATAAGCAACCATAACCATTTAGAATAAAGTCGCTGAAATCCAGCGACTTTTATTTTTATACTCATTCCTGTCAATTCTGACAGAGTGCCGATTTTCAGCATCTTTTTGTACCATAATTCTACCGCCGAACAAATAAGCGGGCTTCTCGCACTCATCATAGCGACATCTTGGGCACGATGTGAGACGCTATGAGAATGAGCGGAACCGCTATAGAAGACACAGCGTGAAACGCTGTGAGAAATTGTGAGATGCGTTGAGACGAAATCGACGAAATTAAAGGCGACCAATATATGGAGGTACAGAGAAAATGCCAGTGGTGCGGCAAACCATTTATAGCACACACGATGATAACACGGTTTTGCAGCAAATCGTGTACAGAAAAAGCGTACAAGGACAAGAAGCGCAAGCAGAAATTGCAGGAGTACGAAGTGAGGCAAAGCGAGCGACCAATGCAGGAAGTCGGCATTGTTGGAAGCAAATCGTTCCTCTCCCCTGCCGAAGCCGCTACCCTTTTAGGCATCAGCCGTGCCACCATCTACCGACACATGGCTGCCGGTATCATTCGGGCATTGCAACTTCGCGGGCGCACCATCATACGTAAATCCGACATTGAAAAGATGTTCAACAATGCGCCCGACTACAAGAAACGCAGCTATGGACGGAAACAGACCGTCCTCTATTACACCACGAATGAGATTCTGGAAAAATACCAAATCCAGAAGAAAACCCTGTATCGTCGTTGCAAACTATACAACATCCCAAAGGTTGAAGAAGGTAGCCGTGTATTCTACAACCGCACCCTCATAGACAAGTATTTTGCCGACCTTGCCGAAGAAATCAATCCGGACTGTTATTACACGCCGGAACAGGTCATGGAAAAATACGGTATGAGCCGTAATGCCGTTGTCACCTTTGCCCTGCGGCACAACATTCCCCGAATCAACCGCCACCACGAGGTGTATTATTCCCGTGCCCATATAGACGCTATCAAAGAAAAGCAGGACAAACTGAATCCCGACTATTATACCTATTCGGAAATCACCGAGAAATACGGGCTTACCAAAATTAACATCAGCTATTATGTCAATAAATACGATATAACTAGGTTCAAGCAAGGAAGCCGGACCATGGTATTGCGCACCGAATTTGACAAGGTATATCGTGAGCACCGGGACGGCACATACATCCCCAAGAAGCGCGAAAGCAAATCCGGTCAGCAGGAACAGAAAGAACCCTTTACAATTCCCGATGGCTACTACTCGTCTGAACAAATTGCCGTCACATATCAGATGACCAAGAAAACCATTTGCAGGCTGTGCCGTGAAAACGACATTCCTAAAATCAGTCACGGAGGATTTAACTACTACGAACAACTGGCAGTAAACCGTTTCTTCGCCAAATACAAAGCTGCTGATAATATCAAAGAATGGATTGGCGCAGAGCAGATGGAAGAAATATACGGTATGAGCAAAGATGCCAGATGCTCGTTTGTGCATCGCCACAAAATCCCCTCACGTGTAGTCTATGGCAAGGCTCAATACTCCAAAGACCACATCGACATTATCAAGAACGGTGGTTTCGACCAACGGGAAAAGTATTACAGCGTAGCTGAAGCGATGGAAAGATATGGTTTGCGTAGGGAGGATGTCTATAACTATGCCCGGTATAACAACATCCGAAAGATGCACCACGGCAAATCCATGTTCCTGTTGAAAGAGGATTTTAATAAGGTGATGGCTGAAAAATCCGTCACCTGAAAAATTATTCCATACAGACAGGAAAATTACTCCTGACGATTATAGGTCTGCATTGAACCATTTCGTTGGTTTGCAGCAAATTATTAACAACAATATAATATAGTAGAGTATGCACGAATGTAAAACTGTAACATTGAGGACAAGACCTCTAAAGAACAAAATGTTGTCGTTCTATCTGGATTATTATCCGGGATATAGAGACAAGGAAACAATGAAAGTAATCCGTCACGAATCGCTTGGCATTTATATCTATGCCAACCCGAAGAACAAACGTGAGCAGAATTTCAACGATGTAATGACCGAGAAAGCCGAAGCCATCCGTTGCCGCAGATTTGAATCTGTCGTAAATGAACGGTATGACTTCTTCGACCGGTACAAACTAAAGGGTGATTTCTTGGAATACTATCGTCAGCAACTCCGCAAGCACGACCAGAAATGGGAGTTCGTCTATCTCCATTTCAAGAACTTCGTACACGGCAAATGTACTTTTGAGGAGATAGACATCGACCTGTGCAACAAGTTTCGGGAATACCTTCTGAACGCCAAGAAACTAAGACGCAACGGACGTATCACACGAAACTCTGCATCAGGATACTGGTCTACTTTCAGAGGATTCTTGAAAATACTATATCGTAATGGGATGATAAAGGCCAATGTCAATGACTTCTTGGAAAAGATTGAAACAGAAGACACTATGAAAGAAGCTTTATCTGTTGAAGAATTGTACCAGTTAGCTGAGACGCCATGTAAAAAGCCTATTGTGAAAATCGCATCGCTGTTTTCCTGTATGACCAGCTTGCGCATCAGCGACATCCTCGCCCTACGTTGGGAAGACATAGTGGACTACTCTGCCGGAGGGAAATGTGTACATATCATCACACAGAAAAACAAAGCGGAAGACATCATTCCCATCAGCGAGGAGGCATTAGGGCTGATAGGATACAGTTCTGAGAAGAAAGGTCTGGTATTCAAGGGACTTATGCGTAGTTGGACACAAGTACCAATGAAAGAGTGGATTCGTTCTGCCGGAATAACCAAGAACATAACATTCCATTCATATCGGAGAACATTCGCAACCCTCCAGGGTGCTGCCGGTACAGACATCCGTACCATACAAAGCTTGATGGCGCACAAAAGCATCACCACCACGATGCGTTACATGAAAGTCGTTGACAGCAACAAGCGTGAAGCCAGCAAGAAAATCACTTTGACACGCAAAGGCTGAACTCCCCTATTTTGCCCCATTACATAGGCTTAGAATATGATTTCCGATGGATTATCATACTCTAAGCCTATATTTTCTTAAAAATTAACCGATTTACTGCACTTATTTATAACTATCTGGAAATGTGCTTATAACTTTGCTCCATCATTTCATCCAAACAACAATAGATTATGACAGATAGTATTCAAATTCACAGGAAAAAGGCAAGTTTCATACTTGCGGTAAGCGTTACTTCATACTCGGTAATCGCCACTTATCTTTACAACTGCCATCAAATAAACCTGATGGAATACACCACACCTATTATATTGAGTATCGTACTCTTAACTCTTTCATGCGCGTTCTCTCAAAGATTTTTCTATCGCTACCTTATCAAGAATAACGCATGTATTTCTTTTGGCAAGCAAAAAGAATCCATCCCACTTGAAATCAAGCAGCCAGCTGATACCATTACCCCGGAAGTAGAAGTTATAGAAATGCCGATTGCAAAGAATGATTATACAGATGGTTATGACGAACGCATAGCTGAAATAGAACGGGAAAAGGCAGAGCAGCAAGCTGACATTATGCGTGTCATGCACGAATATACCACATATAGTATGGCTGAATTTCTTTCAAAAAACGACCTTATTACACTTCACGAAAACATAGAGTGCTTTGCCCATGGGCAATGTGATTTATACAAGCCCATACGTTCCAAATTCGACAATCCATTAAACACTCTCGATATACGGCATTTTGTATGGAATATCGGTATAAGGTTGAATATCTCGGTGGAAAAATGCGCAGAATTCATAAAAACCATATTCCCACACGAATTGAAAAATGCCACTCTGTTTTATCTATCAAAAAATCTACGGACTACAGGTATTTGTAAAATTCCACTTGACATTCCCTTAAAAGGAGAGTATTATTTCAATTGCCTCAAAAAAGCAGACGATGAGACAGTGGTTTTGACCGACTGAAATGATTCCGTCGCAGACAGAAAAATTACTCCCTGATGACGAAGGTCTGCATAGTATCATTGTGTTGGTTTGTAACATGTTTAACAAATAAACTATTTGAATCATGTCTAAGAATCAATTCACATTCAATGACCTTCCCGAAGTGATGGGAGAGTTATGCGACCGAATCGCAAGTATGGAAAGTCTGCTGACAGAGAAACTTTCCAAGCAGAACGAAGTCAAGGAGAACACGCACGTTCCCATGACCGTGCAGGAGGCTTGCACCTATCTCAAAATGCCGCTATCGACCTTTTATTACAAGGTTAAAAAGGACGATATTCCTGTTATAAAACAAGGCAAGCACCTCTACATCTATCGTGATGAGCTGGATAAATGGTTGGAATCATCCCGTAAGACCACCGTTCCGCAAAGTTTCGAGGAAGAGAATGATGCGTTGCTCGCTTCCCATCGCCGTAAACCAAACTCTAAAAACTGGTAGGCTATGGAGAAAACGAACAATAACATTCCGACAGCTGAGGAACTGGCTATTTACATAAAGGAGGCTACCGTGAGCGTAAATACCAAATACGAACAGTCGCCTGTGATTCTGATGGTGGATGACTCCATTATCGGAACATTGGGCAACTTCAGTGCATCCATCGGTAAAGCCAAGAGCAAGAAGACTTTCAATGTTTCTGCCATTGCCGCTTCCGCATTGACCAATGGCACAGTACTCCATTACCGTTCATCGTTTCCGGAAAATAAACGGACGATATTGTATATCGACACCGAACAGGGAGAACCTCATTGCCAAAAGGTGCTACAACGCATTCTATGTTTGGCGGGATTACCAAAGGATGCCGATTCTGACAATCTGATTATGTTAGGTCTGCGGAAATATTCTCCCGAAATGAGACTTGCAATAGTCGAACAGGCCATTGGCACAATTCCGAATTTGGGACTGGTCATTATAGATGGCATCAGGGATTTTATGTATGACATCAATTCTCCGAATGAAGCCACCAATATAATCTCCAAATTCATGCAGTGGACTGACGACCGTCAGATTCACATCCACACCATCCTGCATCAGAACAAGAATGATGAACATGCCCGTGGTCACATTGGCACGGAACTCAACAACAAAGCGGAAACCATCATGCAGGTAGAAGTGGATAAAGATGATAAAACTATCAGTTGTGTCGAAGCCATTCATATCCGAGACCGGGAGTTTGAACCTTTCGCTTTCCGCATAAACGAATGTGCCTTGCCTGAACTAGTGGAATCCTATATATCCAAAGAAAAGAAACTCGGACGACCGACCAAAGAACCTTTTGAGCCATACAAGGAAATCCCGGAGAGCGTACATCGTGCTGCGTTGGATGCCACTTTCGCCGATGGCAATATTACCGGTTACGACAACTATCTAGAGCGACTGAAAAACGGCTACGGGTTACAGGGTGTAAAACTCGGTCATAACAAAGCGGTCAAAGTAGCTACCTTTCTCGGCAATAAACGGATGGTGATAAAAGAAGGGAAAGAATACCAATTTAATCCTGATTACCATTATTAAGTTCAACTTTACTTTAGTGTCGGGGCGTACATATAGGAATAAAGCAAAGTAGCCAAGGATTGCAATATGCAGTATTCATTCCCTACCCTTTTATAGTAGGATATGCCAAATCCTGATTCCAATCCATTTGCCGATTCTGTGTGTACATCCTATACAGCTTGCCGGGAAGCATCAACAGGTAACTGTTGCGAGATATGCCAATGTATAACCTCACTGCGTTACGGTTGTACATTGGTACCCTTGCCTGCTCAGATACTTCGCCGGTGCGGTACTCGCAAGCTCGCACCTATTCACTATTATAATAACGATTTATATGGAACAAAATATTGAGGAACAAACACAATCTCCAGAGGAGAAAAAAGAAACAAGATCCGTCTTTATCGGAGCAAAAGTAACTCCCGGTCAGAAAGAGTATATAAAATCACAGGCTGAGCAATGCGGTATGACGGTAAGCGATTACTTGCTTGCCTGTGCATACAACTATCGACCCAGACCGAGGCTCACAAAAGAAGAAACATACCTGTTGCAGAATCTGGACAACTGTCGGTCAGATCTTGTAAAATACACTTCTGCACTTCGTGGAATGTCCACAAAGCAACGAATGATATTGTTCAATCAGGTGCCGTTCATGGTCGGCTGGCTCAAAGAGCTTGGCTATATTGCTGAAAGCGTCTGCCAATTTCTCAATGCCGTAAAAGAGAGAAATAAGATTCCGTCTAACGAAAAATCCGAAGAAGTATGATAGCAAAAGCTAAAGCAATATCGCACGGCATAAACGCCATCCGTTATATTACCGGCGAATCTCTGAACAAAAAACACCCGGAGAAAATCTATCGGGTATTGGACAACCTAATGCCGTCGCAACCGGACACTCTGGGGATATGGAACTCCATGCAACTGACCTTATCACGTTTCAAACCCATCAAGAACTCGGTCATCAGAATCGAGCTAAGCCCCTCTGCCGAACACACCCGTTTCTTCGACATCGAAGACTGGCAAAAGCTCTGGCAGGATTTCGCTGCGGAGTTTGACAAACAAGTGTTTACCGGCAAGGACGGAAAAGTACGTTCCTACCAGACCAATCTGGCTAACAGCAAATACACAGTTTGGCTGCATAAGGAATCCGATGGCAAAGTTCCCCACCTTCATGCTGCTGTCTGCCGTTTGGATGAAGACGGCAACATCAACAACGACCACAACATTCATCTTCGTGCGCAGCGTGCTGCCGAGCGAGTAGCAAAGAAGCGGGGTTGGACTACTGCTATACAAATCCGATACACCAATATCCATCTGGTGAATCGTGATTGCATGGATGCGCTGAGATCAATGTCTGAATGGTCTTGGGAAGAGTATAAAAATGCCCTCACAAGAAAAGGTTACTCTGTACATGAAAGAAAGGATGCACAACACGTTATCAGGAGTTACGCACTTGTAAACGGTAATACCAAATACAAGGCTTCCGAATTGGGAGTTGCCCGGAATCTGATGATTTCAAAACTTCCTAAAACATGGGATAAACTGCATCATAAGCCGCAAGTTGCCGCTGTTAGCAATCAGCCTAAGGAAACTCAAACGGAGCAAAATCTCAAGCCGTCAGCATCCGCAGAACATACCAGATATAGCACTTATCATCCCGATACTATTCCCTATACACTTAATCATAACGATAAGGAACATTGGTTCTATATTCCGGAAAAAGTGCTTGACTGTTTCAACGATGAGTTTGACTACAGAGATACTGAGAACTGTCAGGAACTTACCGATATGGCTGTAGCTATTTTTGTCGGACTGCTTGAAACGCCAAATGTTGCCACCGGAAACGGTGGTGGAGGTTCTCAAAGCGATTTGCCTTGGAGAGATAAGGACGAAGACGATTTGCAATGGGCACGCAGATGCGCTCGTGCCGCTGGTCGCCTGCTCGGAAAGAAACCAAAATCAGGATTAAAACGATAAGCCAATGAAGCCGAACATGAAAATCGTTTGATATTTCACTTGGGTGAAAATATATCAAACGATTTTCATCGTGAGAGAGAACGATAGTGAACGGCTATCAGACTCTCATAAAAATTTTATAAACCATAATTTTTTTTGATAGTATGAAAAAGAAATTCGACTTTTCCGCAGAAATGGCTGAAGCGGAAGCCATAAAATCCAACCCAAAGAATGAGTCTTTGGAGGAAGAAAACCACCTACTCGATATCAATGTACAAGGACTTGCCAAGCTGAATAACAACGTGTTCAAGTTGAGAACAGAGGTCGAAAGTCTGTCCGGCTCTATCCGAGAGTGTAAGCCTATCATTTCTGAAGAAATGCGGAAGTTGGCAGTAGAATTTGGAGCAAGGCTTCTATGTGATTTTCTCAGTCAGATTGAGAGCAAATGCAAAGAAGCCGAGCGAAGAATGAAGAAATCCGGCAATGCCATCAATATTCCGGCTACCACATTTTACATCACTATTGTAATACTGGTAGCCTTATCTTCTTTTTTCGTCAGCATGATTGTGGCCAATGCAGAAATTTTGTATTCAAACCTGATTTGGAAAGCAGTTGCCATCTGTGCCCTTATTGCAATTTCGGGAACTGTCATGGCTATAGTCGTACCGAAGATTTTGGATAAATGGACGTAATTGGACGCTAGCGAATCTTTAGAACGCAATTATCATTGGCGTTTGTTTGGTCATATCAGAGATTATTTGTAATTTTGTAACCACCGTAACAGTTACGGTGGTTACTATAAATAGCAGGGAATTTACTATGAAGTTTTATAATCGTACATCTGAATTGCAGGAGCTGCATCGCATTCAAAAGCTCTCATTTGACAGTCATTCACGCATGACAGTGATTACAGGTCGGCGTCGAATTGGCAAGACATCGCTTGCAGTGGAAGCCACAAAAGGAGACTACCCTACTGTGTATCTGTTTGTAAGCCGCAAGAATGAGGCTGCTCTGTGTGCGGAGTTCTCACAACTGATTGTCTCTGTTTTAGGCTGTTATATACCTGCAGAGATAAAGAGTTTCCGCTCACTTTTCCAGATGATTATGGAACTGGCAAAGGCACAAAAATTCAATCTCATAATCGATGAATTTCAAGAATTCGAAAAAATAAATCCATCTGTTTTCAGCGATGTGCAGAATATTTGGGACCAATATCGTAAGGGAACTCATGTAAATTTGATTCTGATGGGTTCGGTGTTTTCGATGATGCACCGTATTTTTGAAGGAGCAAAAGAACCGCTATTCGGCAGGGCTGATAACATCATCCGTCTTACCGGATTTGGTACTGATACCCTTAAAGAAATAATGAACGACTACCGTCCCGACTATGATAACGATGAACTGCTTGCACTATATTCAATTACTGGCGGTGTCCCGAAATACATAGAATTGTTGTGTGAGAATACCGACTTGTCCATCTCCGGAATGTTTGACTACATCGTGCGTGATAACTCTCCATTCACAGATGAAGGCAAGAATATTCTGATTGAAGAGTTTGGCAAAGACTATGGTATCTACTTCTCAATACTCAGTTGCATTGCCTCTGGCATAAACAATCAGTCTGATATTGAAGTTACGTTGGGAGGAATAAGTATCGGCGGACAACTCCGTCGTCTGATTGATGACTACTCTCTTATCACTCGTCAGCGACCGATAATGTCGAAAGAGCGCACACAAGCCATCCGCTACGAAATCAACGACAATTTCCTAAAATTCAGGTTCAGGTATTACGACAAAAATCAATCCATTGTCGAAATACGGAATTTCGTGCTTCTTCGGCAGATAATAGAATCGGATTACCCTACATTCTCAGGACTAATGCTCGAACGGTATTTCCGTTTGAAGATGATAGAGAGCCATCAATATTCAGCCATCGGCTCGTGGTGGGAACGCAAGAAAGGTAAAGAAGCCAACGAAATAGACATTATAGGCATACGGGCCGAAGGGAAAAAGGCATTGGTAGCCGAGGTTAAGCGTCAACGATGCAACTACGACCACAAACTCTTCACCGAAAAGGTCGAGCATCTCAAAAACGCCATTCTCTCAAATTACGACATCGAGACTTGCCTTTGGACAATGGAGGATATGTAACTTATTGACCACATTTTATCTGCCACCAACCGTTACGGCGACCATTGACACGGACAATAATTGTCGTAGGCAATGCCTTTAAGGATGTTCTCAAGGAAACACTACCGTTCTGTTCCCTGCTTGCTCTGAATTATGCAATTATTTGCAGCGTTCTGACGTAGGGATAAACATTTTCTGCAGAATAAGCCAAGCGTTCTACGACTTATTTTATTGTTCCTCGACAAGTTTTAAGCCATCTGAGATAACTAATCACACTTACTTAATATATCCTCAATCAAAGAATCAAAATCAACGCCTGTAATGAAAGCTGTTTTTGATATATTGGCTCTATAATCTCCGAGTTTTATTCGTCTGCCAGTCGTATCGCTCTCTGCATTCAATACTGGTGTCATTATCTCTTCTAGTTCCTCACCGATTTTCAAATGCACCTTTGTTTGAGCAAAGATTTCAGCCTCATGTTCTTCGATATACTCAATTGATGAATCAGCAGGAATATTCACTTTTTCCGAATCTGATAAATCTACGCAACAGAGTGCATAGCATTCAGGATTGCTTGCAGCCATTCTTACCTGATTCGTACTCATGTGCGCATAATTGTCATACTCAAAATTCCACTTAGCTTTCACTTCCACATAATACACATCCTTACCATTATAGCTGATGATAATGTCTTGACCATTTTGGATGTCATTTACGGTCATGTCGTCATCAATGTGTTCACGAGTCTTAACTTTTAGCAGCTCATGGCCAAGTCTTTCACGTATTCTATCCTCAATAGCTTTGCCTATCCTGTAACAGAAATGGAATGTACTCTGACGCTCATCATCCAATTCTTTCTGACGTTCCATCTGACTGATGAGGGCCGGCAAAGCACCATTCTCATTAAGGGCGGCAAGGCGGATAATATCCTCATCTTCCATATCCATAATTGAGAATATACCTTTCTGAGCGTCACCACTTGCCATATCAAAGGTGTATTTAGCTTTATTATCATCAATACTTGTAAACCATTTATCCCAGCCTTCACCATTATCCAGTTTCAAGATGATTTGTCGAATGATGCCTTCCCATGTCTTGTCCCTAGCACGTTCACCGTTGTTCACCTCTTTCATATACTTTATCAATTCTGTTTGAATAACTGGAGCTATATCATCAGGCGTTTGTGTAGCATAATCCTTATATAAGTTTTCAAAATCAATATCAATCCACTTTTCATGAAGGTCTTTTCCGATGATTGAATTATAGATGTTAGCCAAATCTGGAATGACACCTTCGTTTTTCAATAGTTCCTTCTTTACGCATAAATATCCCTTCTGACAAGGTATCACTCCGTAGTCATCCAGTTTATCTTTTCTGTTGGTTTCATTACTTTTGGCATATTCTGTCAAGAAGCTCAAGAGGAATGACTTATTACTCTTCACCCAATTTTCGTCTTCCATACTTATTCTGCACAAAGTATATTCAAGAAGTAGGTTGAATGGAGAACTATAGAAATCCTCCTCTCTCTCCTCCTGCTTTTGCAAGAAACTCTTGCAGAATGTCTTGTGGTAATAAGTCGGTAACACTGTCATTATCTTGCCTCTAAAATTTGTGAATTCATCCTGGGAGGTAGCCGAACAGAAATCAATCAAAGCCGTTATTTGATCATCCGTCAATGTTTGTTTCTGGGGTTGAACGAGGGTACTTGACCTCCACTTATTCATTGTGACTAGAATCGCGTTATGCAAATCGTTAACCGTATATTGAGTAAAATTTGCAAGCGAGAGATAGGTTGTATCCAGCATCTTTGCTTTATCATCACCCATCAGAAGAGATGCCAGTTTGTATAACTCGTCAGTCATAAAGTCACCATACCTCAGATTTTGTCGCAAGCATAATTTACCGTCACGATTCGGTATGAGTGCATATTTGTCATACAAAGCTTCGTTACCACTGTCTTTAAGGAACTGAAGAAACTCAAGCAGATTGTCAGATTTATCTTTGATAGCCATACATACATCATCGAGAGTCACAAAAAAACCATCGGTATTCTCACAGTCCCAAGTGTCAACAAGTTCCGACCACTTAATCAAATCTGTTGATGGCAATAGGTATCCTTGATTGTTGTCATCCTTTACGAAAGCCGCATACTTAGCCAAAGTACTTTCATAAAGTTTACGTTTCTCCAAATCAAGATTTACATAGAAGTCATGATGCAGCAATCGCACTCTGCTGTCAGTTATACTTTTTCTTCCTTCTGCTGTGGGAATCACCTTCCAATTTCTAACTTGCGTATTCCACATCTTCTGCATCTCGTTGTAGAATCGTTTTTGCTCTTCGTCCTCAGTTTCTTTAACGAAATCCACTTTGCACAAATCACGTATCAAAGTGGAATCATTTCCTTCTATTTGATAGAAATCAAACAAAGCATGCATCATGGATTTCAGTGTATTTTCATTCTTTTCCCCAGATTCCTTTTTGGATGGCACATCCTCTGGGAGCTGAATATTGTTACGCTTCTCCACAGGGTAGAACTTCTTGGAATGGAAAATAAAATTCACACCAAACTGTTCTGTACCCAACAAAGGAAACCACAAGAATAACGAAGGGATCTTATTGACATCATCACATATAAATGGATATGGCGGTATTATTACCAAATCTTCTTTATCTTTTGACAAAAGGTAGTGACAGCCATAAGATACACTTGTATTCTCAGATGATAGTATATCCACACGATTTACAACCGACTCAATCTCATGCCATCCATTTTCACCAAAAGGTTTATCTAAATTGAGAGTTGTTGATTTTCGAAATACATAATGTTCCTTTCTATGATTATCGCAAACTTCAACCTCTTTTATACGTTCATTTATAACCAAAACAAACGGCAACATTCCAGATACTTTCTTTATTTGATCAGAAACAGTATCAACCAATTCGGTTGTCAGATTATATCTGAATACGGTAGGCGAATCACCTTGGCATTCTTCCGTAGATTCACACATATTCTCAACCTGCATCAGCTCACGATTCATCTCTTTGTATGCTTCCAGAGATGCCGTATTGCTTCGGTCAAGAACCATATGCATATTAATATATTTTTCAACCTCAATCTTACTTTTGCGCACCTCGTAAGGACCACTTACATCCACCACACGATTGAAGGCATGAGTAGTCATAAAACCCGTACCATACTGACCAGCTAAATCCTTGGCAGGATCATCCTTCGAACTATCCTGCTTAACCAACGCTAACAAAGAGGAATACGAGAAAGGTTGACCATAATGCCGGAACACAATGCTATCCTCATTGAGTTCAATACAAATATGACAATCTTCACTCATGTCACGAGCATTCTGAACAAGCTCCCAAAGAGCACGTTCTCCGCTGTTGATAGTTAGATTCTCTATGCCAAGTTTCACCTTCTTACAATAGCCTACAATATCAAGATACTCTTTTTCAATATTCTGAAACTGCTTGGCAGTATCACAACCCAAGTTCCTATCATAAAAATAGTCTTCTAATTGTTGTTCTGTCATAATATTAGTGTGTTATAATTTCGTTTATAGGCAATATAGTATTAAATATCGCAATGGCTATATCTATAACCCGAGAGAATTTTTGATATGTACTATAACCCAATGCGGTACACAAATCCCGAGATAAGTGTTACTAACCAAGTGCAATCTAATATTATCTACGGAACAATCAAAAAGCAGTGATATCGCTTTAGATTGTTTCATTTAGGTACATTTACCTGTACACTGCCTTCTTTTCCATTAATTTAAAAAGTTAGAAACTCAGCTGTGCTATTTCGTATATCTTTTTTAGGGGACATAATTTCAGTTTGTTCCTATTGATAATATATAGAACAAGAAGTTAGAGAACTGATTTTCTGACACCTAATTTCTTATTCTGTATAAATATCTATTAAAGCCATTAGAATTTGCAACTATTGTAAAGATTCCGCATACTCACTAAAAATAACCCTCATAATCTTTTTCCAATTTTCTGGTACCATACTCCAATCTGTCCAATCTTTTACAAATTTATATGCGCAATATGGTTTGTCAGAATTTGGAGAATCATAACCCAATTCTTCTTCAACACAATTATGCATCATTATTCTCTTAGTCTCATCGTTATCTAAAGCGTTTAGTATTGGAGCATTCATTTTTGCAGCACCAACGGTATCTGAATCTTCGTCATGGACCACAAATAGGTTGACATTTAATGCCTTTAAATATTTAATAAACGAAATCATTGTTGCCTTACCTGTAGCTTTTACAACTTGATAATTTTCTTTGATGGCTTTTTTGACTTCCATAGGCATAACATTTATGGTATGTTTGAATACAATATCTTCTGTATCCCCCTCGACTATTATCACTTTTTGAGCAAAGAAAACTCTTGAAACATAATTATCAATTTTTTGAATCATTTTTACACGCATACAATCGTCTTCCACTATCTCTTTAAAAGCTTCAGTCAAATTAAATGCAGTAACAGAAACAAAATCATGATCAATATTTCTAAAACTATTAAGCGTTTGTCGATTTCCTTTGGATAAGTCTATCATATATGGAGAATGTGTTGTAGAAACAATTTGATTACTATCAGACGCCAATTCATATATTATGTCTCTCATCTTTTCCGCTGCATTAGGATGCAAAAACAACTCTGGCTCTTCAAAACCTATAATAATACCTCTATACTGATTTTCTGCTTTTTGCTCTTCTCTCTGTTTGTTATAACGAAGAAGAGCAAACACTGTAGCCCTTATTAACCCTGTACCCTGACGTTCAATAGGCGTTTTCACATTACTAGTAAGTGATGCTGAGAATTTGGCCTTTAGATTTTCAGGTTTTGTCAGTTCTGTTTCAACATTGATTGAAGCTTTATGAAAAACTCCATCGACTACCTTATTTAATTCAGACATTAATTTCCCAAATTCAGTATTAGGATCTGTTGTATCCATTTCCCTTTCCAACTCAGACAATGCATCAACTGCTTTCTGATAATTTGGAGATGCTTCCCTTACTTGACTAAATAATATATCCAGTAAATCATGAAGCGTACCAGATTTATCAGCAGCCATTTCATCACTTAAAACATCTGCCTTAATCTTCAAAAATCGTGGTAATTTTGAAAGCACATTACCTGCAATCCCCCCAGGATTTTCAAACCATTCTTCTCCATCATTAACATCAAACGCCTCAGGACAAATACTTTCTAATTCTTTTTTCTGTGAAGCGTTAATTTTCTTTGTCAAATCACGGCCTGCAAAATAAGACATATCTATCCCTTTATCTATCAATGCCTGATAAGTTTGACAATCATTATATTCATTCTTTAGAGTTACAGTGTGCATTAAAATTTCACGATGTTGTTTTTCATCACTTGAAAGACGTACCCTATATTTGAAAGAATAGGTATTATCTTCTTCATTATATTTTAATCGTGAAGCATTAAAACCTCTTTGTTGCACAATCTCTTTAGGCACATCAATAAACAATCCTTCTATAATAACATCATCTTGGTAATTAATTTCCTCATTACCGTCATCCGTAATAAATCTAGATCTACAACTATTATCCAATTTACTTTTTTCAGATGTTAAAATTTCTATTGCATCCAGTGTTGATGATTTGCCTGAATTATTTGCTCCAACTAAAAAGGTTGCATCAGCAAAGTTTATTTCAACATTATTGAGTTTGCGAAAATTTCTAATACACAATTTACTTAATTTCATACACTTACTTATTTAATATCGTAATTCTTTATCATTCACACTCCAATTAAACATTGCCTACAATAAAATCTTTCAACTCATCAAACGTAGTATTAATAAATGTGTTATCTGCCATTTTACTAGTATTGATAGACTGAATTTCACTATATTGCTTACGTACAAAACGGAGGTCAAAGGCAAGTCTAAGATCATCCTTTGCCTCTTTCCCCCTTTCCCCCTCTATTTGCTTAGCATCTTTCGCTGTAATGGTGCGCATTCCTATTATTTCATACACATCACGTATTCCTTTGCCTTTGAAGTATGGCATGAAATAATGAAGATCTTGCAACGGAATAGTTGTCGGGAAGTGGCTACCTGTATAGTAGAGTGTGGCTTCACCATCCATAAAACTTTGTAGATAACCCTTACGACTGCTGTTTGTCACAAGACCTATCAACACGCGATTACCGACACCAACGAAAGAACCTTTCTGTGGTATTACTTTCGATATGGTTTCATGCGATTTATTTTGAATAAGTACTTCTATGAATTGCTCTAAAAGTAGTCGGTTATGAGTATCCTTGGGACGAAGTGGGAATGCTCCAATATTTACCTCATCTATAGTCTTACGGAACTTAGATACGGCAACATCAGTTGGTTCACCATCACCCGGGAACAGGATATAACCGCCTATCACTTCTTTTTTCAAAGCATCCGATTGGCAATCTTTATAATAGATGGCATCACGGTATCTGTGCATCTGGTTGATTGCATCTTCGGGTGGAACATCGACTCCATTTTTATCCTTTCCATCAATGCGATATTTTGCATCAAACAGGTAAGTCATTTTCATTCCTTCTTGCAAATCGTTTTTGGTAAGCTGCAACACAATGTCCGGTTTCTGAGGAACAGTTGGCACTACTAAGTCAGTTATACCGACTGAATTATTTTCATGTTCAGAACTCTTCGGATTATAGATTAACTCCGCCAGTTCTACATTATCTTTCTTGAAAAGGATGCGCGAATGTTCTCCCTTACCCAAATCCCATGTAAACAGACCATTCATTTCCATACGGTTTCTATGGTCTATATCTTTATCAGATAAGTGCAGCTTTTCTTTTACTATATGGCTTACTTCTATGAAACACCAAATTTCATAAAGCGTTGCTATATCTTTGGTCTGCAAGCGATATATACCATCGTTCAGTGAATAGGAACGTTGGAGTAGGTTCCACGTGCGATATACCTGACTATATCCGGTAGCCTTTTGCAGAACCAAACTTTCTTGATTCATTCCTTTGTAGTTTCCTACAGTGCGAAAAAAAGGATTTCGCTGTAGGTGCTTCAGTGTCGTTAACGTGACTTGCATATCGTCCTTCATCACATCGGAAGCATTCTTCACAGCTTCTATACGCTTCTTCAAGCCTTCATACTTATCGGCAATTTGCCCAAGTGCAAATTTCAGGAACCTGTTTTCTTGTGTATCATTTGTCCAAACATGTTCCTCTACACGGTATAAATGAGCACAGTCATTCCTGTGTTCTGCCAATTCGTTTTCTATGTAAGAGGGGATAAATGTCAGCTTGTCTGCACGTTTGTAAGCATCCTTTCCATGTAGTCGATGCCGTGGGCGGTCAATGATATTTTTACAAGCCTTTATGAATTTCTGTTGTTCATTGGCAAATACGCTCCACCAAATTATTTCTGGGGTATTTCCGCTTGTATCGGGCGAAAAGCCATGAAAGGTTCTTCGCATATAATCAAGTGAAAGCATTCTGTACTCTTGCTCAATATCCTCGATAATGGTTTTCCAATGCTCGTGATAGTTGAGCTTTGTGCTTAACACTTCAAATGAGAAAACAAACCTATGGGTCTCTGTCCCTACTTGATATATGAATTGTATTTCACTGTGCCCAACCTCATTGCCATAATTCAGGAAACCGGCTAATATCTGTCTGCGAAAAGAAAATTTCTCATTTTCATTTTGAAGGATGGAACCGAACTGTGCTTTTTTCACATAGTCCTTGAATTCAATCCAAATAGGATAATCGACATTATCAAAAAATACGGCAGGAGCTTTTTGGCTGTTCTCAATCGTAACTCTTTCTCCAATATGGTTGCTTAGAGAAACAGATACTACTCCCTCCGACCAAGAATAAATAGAGTGTAGTCCTTCTTCTCCCACATTGCTCTTGGCCTTACGCCAAATGTCATCGAACTTTGTACATTCGACAATCATTTCGAAATCCTGATGTTTTATGGTAAGCAGTTCCATCGTCTCTTGCAGATATCTGATAGTTTTAGCTCCAGAAACTTGTATAACCGGATGACAATCGTACTTGCATTTCTTTCAGTTTGGCTATGGAAACAGATTCTATTTTCTTGTCTTCTCCAGTCAATGCCAACAACTGCGTTTCGATAGTGGTAATCAACTTTTCAAGAAATGAATGCTTGACTTTTGTATCGTCTCCTTCAATACGCGACAATATTTTCATGCTTGTTATTTCATCCAATGCAGTTGCTATGACTTCATCCTCACTGAACTCATTTCCGTTTTCATCCTTACTGTATGGCAAGTTGTTTACCACATAAAGCAAAAATTCATTTCTTGTACGATAGGCAATCTTGAACGGTGTACCATTAAGGACATCATTTACTGCTTGCAAATAGGTTAGTACCTTGTTGCAAACCTCCTCATTATCGGCATAGACATCCACTCCTTCTACGGCTGTGCCGATAAGCATATCACTATTTAACTTACCAATGCGTTCATATTTGCTGTCCAATCCGGCATACAAATCTACTTCATTCATTTCTATGGTCATGGCACGGTCAAGTACTTTTCGGGAAAAAGAAAAGGTCGTTTCATCCATATTTACTGTACCAACTACGATTAGATTTTGTGGTATGGTTATGCCTTCTTCCAAGAAACGCGTTCTTAATGCATCATTATCTTCTGTCAGTTCAGCGGTCAATACCCGATACCAATCTTCCGTACTTTTCTTTAGGATGGGATCTGTTGTAATCGTACCATCTTCATTACTTTTGCGAGATTCTATTACGCTAAGAAATTCTGCAAAGTATTGTTCTACAGGAGCAAGATTCATTTCATCCAGACAAAGGAAATAAGGTACATCTAAGTTTTCCCAAGCCTGTGTAATAAATCTTAAAAAATCGCCAATCACATATATGGGGCTTCCACTGACACGACTAACATATCCCATGAGTTCGGTCGAATCGTGCCAATTAGGTTTTACTTGAATCATCTCAAAATTCTTAGGCTTTTGGGCTTTGTATTCTGTGGAATCTTCATCCCAACATGCACGAGCAAGTTCACGAACGATGCGGCTCTTGCCTGTTCCTGAAATACCAGCAAGCAAAATAAAGGGCTTAGTCTTGATGGCAGTAATAATATCCCTATATTTGTAGTATTGAGGATTGGAATCGTCATCTTTCTCTTTATCAAACATTTTGAAAATTTCCTTAGGAGAAATTATTGCTTTTTCTTGGGACATTTCCAAACTCCCATATTTTACAACATATTCAGCGAAATCAGAACTTGTAGGCAATAGTTCGTTCAATAATTCAGTAGAATAGTATTTTGACAAGTTGTTCTTAATTTCAGAAATCCCAATCTTTGAGACACTAAAATTATACATTCTACACAGCCATATAGCAAGAGCTATTTTACAATCTTTATTTGTGACATATTTCTTGATGTTTTTATAAAAGGCTCTATTTATAGACAAAACTCCATTTTGAACATTGAATAATGCCGCATCTTTAGTTCTACGTGGAAAATCATGTAAAACCGTAGGATTTGCAATAGACTCTTTGACAACGTTTACTGAAAAGAAATTACTTCCGACTTTGTAATCTTTTTCGTTTTTTATATCTGTGAAAAAGTTCGATGTATAATAAGAGCCGTCTATACTTACAATATCTCCTACATAATTAATAAATAGCTCTCTATCTTCTTTCTCTTTTGTATCGCAATTCTTGTTACCTTTTAAGACAAAACGATCTAATGCAAATAAATATCTGATGGCACTTATAAATTGAGTAGCACCTTGACTCGAAGGACTACTTGTATTGTGTGACAATACTTTATAAGCAGCCAATAGGGATTTTTTATCAATATAAGCCATATCTATTATTCATTAATTGGAAGAAATCTTAACAAAGCTGTTGCTGTAATCCAACCAAGTATTGGAGGAACAGCATTGCCAATAACTTTATATCTAGCAGCTAAAGGTATTGCGTTGAACAAATAGTCATCTGGAAATGACTGAATTCTTGCGCATTCCCTAACAGAATATCTCCTGTTTTCAATAGGGTGTGTGATTCCACATTTGTCAGGTTGTGCAGAAGCTGTAATTGTGCCACAAATTTCTCCAAAAGCAAATCGTCTGAAGAATTTTGGAGCATGGTAACGCTTCGGATTATCATAGATATTTCTAAATCGTGGAGTCAGCATTTCATAAGGTATATCTTTCCATGATCTCCCTTCCATACAAATTGCTGGTAAATGAGCATGAGAATATCCATCATGAAAATATTGAAATCCTTCAATACCATGAGCACAACTTCCGATTAAATCTACTGTTTGTTGTGTCCCTGGACTATATTCCCATACATCATTATCAGGTAAATTCTCCACACCTTGTAATATCCTACCTAATACCAGTTCCTCAATGTTTCCATAATGTTCGGATGGTATATTGTTTTCCCGAACAACTGTCTCCAATAAGTTGAAATTGAAATGCCCAAGATTCAATTCTCGATCTATTCCAACCATTAGAACACGATAACGTTTTTGGGGGACTCCGTAGTCAGAAGCGCAAACTAATTTGTATGATACGTCATACCCCAAATCTCCCATAATTCTAACTATTTCTTCAGGCACGCTATTGCCATTTGCAACGTGAGATGAAAGAATGCCTCTAACATTTTCAAATAAAAAGGCTTGAGGACGATGTCCTGCTTCAATTTTGGCTGCAATTATTCTATGGCATTCTTCAAATAGAGTACCTCTTCCATTTTCATCATCGACCCCTTGTCTTTTGCCTGCGTTGGAAAATGGTTGACATGGGAAACCTGCTAAAAGAATATCAAAATCTGGTATTTCGTTGGCATTAACGTCTCTAATATCGGCCAAAAGACAGTTAACTCCATCATTTGTTAATAATGGATTGGCATTATAACAAGATTGTGCGTCTTGATCAAAATCATTAGCAAACAAAATCTCAGTATTTAATCTATCGTAATTCTGTCCTCTGAATGTAAATCCTCCTGTAAATCCTAAATCAAGACCACCACATCCAGAAAACAGAGATGCTATTATTTTAGGCATTTGTATCTATTTAATTAAATGTTTTTATTGACCACAATAAGTCTTTGATATCTACTTCAAGTACTTTCGCAATTTCAACTAATGTTTCCAAGTTTGGTTGCATGGTATTTGTACACCATTTTGAAACAGTTCCCGGATCTTTTCCTAACTGTTCTGCCAGCCATTTATTGGTGCGTTTCTTTTCTGCTAAGACCACCTTCAAACGATTTATATCTTTATTCATACGTTCTGTGATATATTTTGAATGCAAAGATAATCATTATAATCGAAATCTTGTTCAAATTATAATGATTTCTCAATAAATATATGTCGAAAAACAACCTTATATTGAAATATAATTCAATATTTATTTTGCCATCTTGGATTCATTTTAACAAAAAAACATGATTTTACCTTACTTATCAAAGACGATATGGTATTTCTGAAGAATAAAAAGTTAATGACTTAAAGTCTGAGGCTTTCTCTTTCAATAATTTTGCGACCAACATCATTTGCCTATTTTTATCTGCGGTTGGCCCTATTGCTACTAACTTTAACGCAGTCAAGGGTAATTTTACCTCTATATAAGGCAATAGCAATCCATTTCGATTACGATAATTAACTTTATTATTAAACTCTCTACAACAAAACCTATATTCATCTTCATATTTATAAGCAGGGTTCTTTATATTGCTTGGGACAAAAGCTCGCAATAACATATAATTATCAAGCGCAATTTTAGTATCAACATTCTCTTGAACTTCTGTTTCCATTTTAAAATTTCCAACAATAAAATTCATATTTGTTTTATATACATGTTTTACGTACTCCTTCCATATGTTCATTTCTTCATCTGCTTTTTGCAGACTATCAATATATTCCCCCACTCCATATGTGATTTTCATTAGTGGTTCCTTATTATTTGAATTCAAGAAATCATTCAATTCATTTAAATCAAAACCAAGACAAACACCGCTGCCGTTTTGTCCATACATATTCCACATTGGCAAAGAATCAAAAGATTTTGAAAAAGAAACAGAATACATATTAGTCAAACTATTTTCCTCAATATTTCTATCCCAAATTAATTCATCTAATTCTTTCCTATCTAATTCTGTGATTCTCTGCCCTATTGGTATCGACAATTCCTTTTCTACATCGGGTAAAACTTCCCACATTTTTCCAACACCATATTCTATTTCTTCTGGATCATTCATATAAGAAATATGTGAAGCCCAAAATGTCATAAGAATTTTTTCTTTTGATGTATTATTAAGCATACTAGCCAATGTTCCTGCATTAGTATAGTGAAAAACGCATGAATCTACTATTCGTTGGATTTCTTGCCAATCCTCTCGTAATTTTTCATCTTTTCTTTCTAACACTTTCGCTAATAACTGTCTATCATCACCGTTCATATTATTTTCTATTTATGTGTTTATTTTTAGCTTCTGATTCGATATGATTTCTTTGCTCAAAATTCCTGAAATTACTATATTCTCGCTCACACATACCTAATCGCATCACCAAATCACTCCATCTTTTCACTGTTTCAATCTTTACCTTCCTCGTATAAACAAGCCCAATCTTTAGCCTGAAACTCTTTTTCAAAGGCTTCCAAATCCTCTTTAAGTCTCTCATGCTGGTCGTCTTCCCCATCATCACCACTCATCACCCAATCTATGCGAGTTGCATATATCTCCGCAATGCGAATTTGTTTGTATGCCTCTTTCATAGTCTCTATAGTTTCATCTGATAACTCCAACACATCAGCGTCATCCGGATAACGGTCATAATAACAATGATGGATTGAGTATAATACCGGAATCTGTTCGCCATCACGAATATCGGACATATATCGCTTTGTTGATTGGAACATTACTTTATCATCAAAGAATTGTCGATCTACATATTTTTGTTCTGCCCTAATGATTGTTTTATCTGACAAAAGAAAAGATTCCGCTTCTTCATAGCTTAAAAAAGACAAATAACCCATATAACTATGGAATGAACCAAAGCTATCTTTCTCATAAATAGTCCAATAATCCTTGTGGATTTTCTCCGGTTTTGGCCGTAAAGCTCTTGCAATATCACGCTCTATAGAATCCGCAATCTCACCAATTGCATATACATTCCTATCAAAATATCCTCCGCTCATAATTATAATTTTTCAATTTACTTTAGAATTAACATTACACCTCTTATCCAACACCCCACTAAACATATCCATTTCTCTCTTGGAAATCTCCAATCGTGTTGCCAGTTCTCTCCACCCTTTCACAACATTAGTAACCTCTGAAATAATCTGTTCAGTCGTTTTTCGGTTAAGCATATAATCTCCACAAGCATCAAGCAAAATACTGAGGTCTGCCTTGTTGGATGTTGCAGAAATAAGCAGACTTTGATATTCATTCTGAGTAGGATTCATATCGTATGCAGGAGAAAGCGTCCAGCCTTTTGCAGCCAAAAGAAAACCATGATTGCGGAAATGGTCATCGCTGTTGCCAATACAGATATTGAAAGCCACGCGACGATAGAGTTCCTGCAAATTGCGCTCTACATCCGTACAGTTCTGAATGATAAAATCAACTATATCCAGATAACCATGCCCTGTAGTCGCATTATCACCGTCATTCAGTCCCAATAAAGTCATTGCGGAAGCGAAATGAATCCTTTTTCCATCTTTGGTTCTGTCAAAACGCACCGAAAGCAATGTATGATATTTTTCGTCTGTGGCAAGAACTTTTGTTTTCGCTGCATTGATACCTGCTTTTACTGCAAGCAGATGGCTAAAATATTCCCAAAGCCCGGCATCATAATCATCTTTACGTGATGGAAACTTAGCAATGTACAGCGTTTTATCTGTATCTATCACACTTGCCTTCGGTCTTGCTCCACCCAATGAAGAACCAGGCTGCACAAGTTGCGTAATCCACTTTCTGTCTGGTAACACATTGTCTTCTTCGCTTCTCTCAATCTCCGCACTGGCTGCTCTCAATTCTCTAATATCTGTAAGAGGTGGAATCTTCAAAAACTCTCTCACATTTATAAATTCTCCATCAAGGTTTTCCTTGAAGCGGAAAGCACCCATCCGGGAGAAGTCATCAATACCGGTCAGGAAATCGAATGAAGACAACCTTTGCACAGGTCGTTTTTCTTCCATTGCTGCAATCTGCTCACGTCGCAATAACAGTGTCCGTCCCCAGCGGTCAGGCAAAGCATCAGAAAAACATCCGAATATATCTTTCTCTGGCTGTGTATATTGTTGTCCCGGATAATTGTTCAAATCATCGCTCAAAAACAAATCGCCATGCTTTTTCAACCACTCATTGCTAAACGCAAAACAATAGCTGTCCGAGCCACGAAGTGACTCATAGCCCAACTCGCCAATGAGTTCTATCTCTTTCAGCCAGTCAAAATCGGCATATACATATAGTTTCTTCATAGCCTACTCCTTTTTTGACGCACGTTCCCTTGTCTTCAAACTCAAATCCTGCAATGCTTTCCCCAATTTATCTTCTTTCGCCAGCCACAAAATATCATCGTCAAGCTGTAAGGCATACAGCACACGCAAATATATACCAATCGCTACAGTCGGTGCGCCTTTCTCTATTCTAGCTACAGTCAACGGAGAACAAGTAGCACGTTCCGCCACCTGAGCCACACTCAGATTCCTTCGTAGGCGAGCCAATTTAATCTGCTCACCCACTATTTGCATTTTTTGCTCTAATTTTCGGGGCAATTTAGTACCCATTGTATTCTTTGCCATAGTCAACTCATCATATAATATGCAAAGATAATGCTTTTTCTTTATTTAATGATATATTACATATAAAAAAACACACATCATTGCATAATTAACCATGCATATAATCCATTTTCAAGAAAAAAATCCCCAAAACCAAGTGCTATTATATTGTTTGTTGTCACTATATATACCTATTAACGAACAAAATATTATTTGTTATACAGATACAATCTGCTCCTCATCACACATCACATCAAAGAACAATTCTGCTTGCCAAAAGAAAAACGACTTTACTTTATCCTTTGTATCCATGTATACGTCCATTAAAGTAAAGTCAAAAAGAGGGAGAAAGAAAGGATTGCCTTATTTTTCTTTTGGTCAGCACCATTATAATACACTACATCATCTTCAACCTTGGAGAAACAACCAGCAAAATAACCGCGAATATCACCACCAACAAAATGCGATGCAATATATCCCATACTTTCCACAAACACACCTCCCAATCAGCCCTTCAAAAATGATTTTGCACAAAGTTTTTCACTTGCTTTCATAATCCGAAAAATGCACTAATTTTGTACTCGTTCAGCGAAGAAAAAGAAGTGCAAAACAGACTTTTCTACCATTTTATTTATAAAATATTGGTAGTCAACTGGTCTAATATGCTGCATCGGCAAGTAAGAGGTGATCACTTATGATTAAGGTATATAATCAACACTTATTCAGGAGTTCATATTTTGAGCGCCTTTTTTTAGTTTTATGAGCGATAGCCATCATTTATATGAGCATTTTAAGGAAGTAACGTTCATTTTATACTTGATTAAGATTACTATATTTTTCAATGTCTCAAGATACGGAGTAGATAATTCTCAACAAATCAAAAAATAAATATTCGCTGACCGAATAAAATGCTTCAAATTATCTATCTTCATAACAAATAAGTTTCATTGATTAAAAGCATTATTAATTAAATCATGCAAAGTTGAATATTGAGCATCGTATCTTGTTTTTGAAGTGTAACCTTTTTTGGTAGAACAAAGACTATTACTATCAATTTCATATTCAGTTATGAAATTCACGAGAATATACATCTCGGATGTGTTTACATTTTTATACACATTTTGTTCTATTTCGTCAGCTGATACAACAGAACAAGTACCCCCTATAGAAAACAAGTGCTGGTCAGTATCATTCCTATGATGAAAGAGAAGATATCCCAACTCACTCAAATGTTCTATTATCTCCATTGACTCCTTTGTATATTTTATTCCAATGGCTATTTTTCCAGTAGGCATGAAATTTAAACTCTTTATATTATAATTTTCCATCATAACCATCAAAACGCCACATTTACCCGAAAGCGATAATGATGGTTTTGATCGTTGGCCTACTTCTGTAAGTATAGTATCGGGATCATCTCCAATCGCTACTTTTTCCACAAAGAAATATTGCCTTAACTCAGTTAACAACGTCTCATTTTCGTTTTTATATTTTAAATCTTTATCTAGCGCCAAAGAAAAATAGTCATCCCTGTGGTATGGTTGATAAAGTTTTCCTAATACCATTTGGAAGTTGACTTTGATGTACTCTTCTCCATTTACTCCTTGGCGTGCTGTCATCGCATAAAACTCAAAACGTGTTTTTAGCATTTCTTGAATTTCTTCTCGGAACCTCTTACGAACCTTTTGTTTCCACAGGTTCTTAGAACTATCACAGTCTTGTGCATAGAGCGAAACAACATATAAGAAATTTACGTCGTAGTGGCTGATAAGCAAAGTATCACGATCAAACAACCGGTTTTCAAAGTGACGTGAAATAAACGACTTCTGCTCATTCTCTGTCGTATAAATGTCCTGGGCATACGAAAGTTCATTATCCATCCTTGCACTGATAAAAAAGTTGGGCACAATGTTATATCCCTCGGTTAGCCGGCTGCGATAACATTTTTCCTCTTCTTTATTATCTAGGAATAGATTCATATTCCACTGTATCACATTTCGTGCATAGGTGTATTGCTTGTAGACAGACTCATCTGAAATGGAATTTCCAAGCTTATAATACTTGCTATCGCCAATGTAGTATATGGTTTTATCGTTCGTATTGGTAAGTCCAACATCCGCATAGATATGGTCTACCCGTTTTCCATCTTCTTGATCTTTAAGGCCTCTTGGAAGCATCTCCTTTTTATCACCCACCAATTCATCAATCATAGCCTCAAACACAATGTTGTAGTTTTGAGCTATTAAATACTCTTGTAGCTCACTGGCAACAGAGATATTATGTGACTTATCGAAAAATGCATAACATAGCCCCCACAACTCTAAAGACTTATCAGAGAAATATTTATATTCAATTTGACGGAGCCGAACCTTACCAAAACCATTTAGATAATTATTAAACTTTGCTCCCGTTATCAAATCAAATCCTACGTTCATGGATACAGGAAAACCATATTTGTCATTGATATAACGAAGAATAGAGAAAAAGATAACCAATAATTCTTCATCAAAATTTATTTGTCGTTTCTTATTTACAGGATTCAAATAGAAAGGAACATTATTTTGTACAATAGTCGTGCTATGAGCAATTGTACGTGTCCAATTTATTTTATTATGACCTGAATGAATATTTTTCAAAACAGTCATAAAGAAGCTTTGATTCTTTCGGTTAAACTCAACCAATGCTAATAGCACCTCTAAATAGGTATTAGTCATATGACGGTGGCTTATACCAGCCTGTGCCATCTGTTTATGGTATACTATATCGTTCTTGGGGTTGTATTTATTAAACACACACAATGAGCGATATATCCACACTGCAAACTCATAGATAAATTTTCTTTCCTCTTCTGTTAGTTCTTCTGCCTTTTCCACATGAATGATTGTAGCTGGGGCTAGATGAGAAAATACCATCCCATTCCTATCAATAAGTACCTTCGGCAAAAAGAAGACGCAATCCCTTATATGCGGGTTATATAGATAGCCTACATAATTTACCACGACTTCATGGCTGACATTTTCCAAGAAGTCGAGTCCCTTTAATGCATCTTTTACATCCGAAGCTTGGTAATGGTAGCCTTCAATCAAAATTCTCATTATCTTATTTTTTCGATTGTTATATCCAAGTTTGCAGCATTTACTTTATTAATAAAGTCTTGAATATTTCCACTGCCAATCTGAGTCGATACATAAATTGATTCTCCATTTGATAATATCACCTGCTTAGCTCTTTGATTCGGGTCAGACGAGCCAAATATTCTTGCTTCAAAATCAGACTGAGTTTCAACCAAATGCCTTATTGTACAATTTAAGCTCATCCATCGATTACGCACAGAATCTGCATTCATATCCGAATGATCTCTGCAGAATAATTCTATAGTACGTTTTACTAATTCTCCTTTACCATATTCACCATCTCCGTTTATAGAATACTTTGAATAGTCTCGTTGTGATGTAGGTATCCCTGCTATTTCATCCATTTCTGTTTCATCAGCAATAGAATCCGTATCTTCCGTTGTTAATGGAACTATTCCATTAGCCTCCATGAATGCATGTAATATCGCTTCACGCTGTAAACCAAAAAATTCCGTAAAGACAACTTTCTTCGTGCCATTTCCCTCCTTAATACGGAAGATACTTCTGTTATCGTCAGCATAATCTTTATAAACATCATTCCATAGGTAGAACAACACCTTTGAAACGAATTGGTCACAACTGATTGAAGTGCCGTTTCCTGCAGGTTTTGCAAACCAATAGCCAATCTTTTTATCTTCCGACCCTGTTATTTCATCTATTTTATTATTGATAACCGAGATAAATTGCCACCAATCATATTTACTTGAGCCTATTTCAATAATAAAATCTTTGTTACCTTTTTCGATTGGCATATATTCCCAATCCCAGCGACGCTTAAATGCACTATCAATAGGAAATAATGATTGGTCGCTGGTATTCATTGTCGCCCAAATATATAGATTACTTGGCAAACGCATCTCAACGCCATTCTTTATCTTTTCAGAAAGATTTACAGAGTCTTTAAATTCCCCAGTCAAAAACCTTTTTATATCATCATCTGGACAAATGGCAAACTTTGACTCACCGTTATCTCCACGGTCTAACAACTGGAATAAATCACCAAAAATCTGAGCACAATTACCTCTATTGATTTCTTCAATGATAAGATAATATGGCGAAGCCTCTCCTTCATTGACCAATCTCCATGCATTAACGTATGCTTTAAGAAAAGCTTGTGGTACATATTTATAAACAATGTGGGATTCATTTGATTTTGCAAGATATTCTTCTCCCACGGCCATTCCTTTATCAAACTCTACTGTGTAGCTGTCAGACATACCGCAAGCGCTCAAAATAGCCTTCTTATCTGCGATACTCAGTTGTTTCAATGAATACCAATACTTCGCTCCAAACTTCTGAGATGAATAAGGGACACCATGTTCTTTAAACTCAGTAAGCTTACTTATTAATTCATCTTTAGTATACAATTTTTCCTCATATCCCTCCATGGTGGGCTTATACGCTCCCACAAATGTGGAGTAATCACTATCAGGGTGAAATGTAGTACGGATACGATTAGTGCCGTTTGTGTATTCTTCTATTTTATTGGATTTTCCCGTACCGGGCGCTCCATAGTAAATTACTTGTAAACAGTCAGCAGAATCTTTTATACTCTCAGAGTGATTTTCACCAATATTACATTGAGGAACAACAATATCATTAAAATAATCAAAGAACACTTTTTTATCCAACTTGTCTGTTGGAACTGGAGGCAATGTTTTTTTTTGATAATTCACCTTTAGCGCAATAGTTCCATCAGCCTCCACAGATATATCAGAGAATAAATTTAGCATATTAGCAATTATATCTGCATTACCAAGCTTGATATCAAAGGTACTTTCTAATGCATCCTTTAATGTTGTTTTTTTACCCGCTTGAATTATATCCATTAACAAAGAGTTTAAAACAAAAATCCCATTATTATCCTGAATACTGTCGGTATATGGGTTTGGTATATAATACCTTCTTACCCAACCTTCAATATAAGATTTAGCCTCATCAAAATTTAAAGCATGATCAAATCGAGGATAAAAGTTTTCAGAATCTTCATAATATAATCCTAGTTGAGATGCTAATTGATACGCTGTTCTAAAAAAGTTCTGACTTCCATCCCACATTTTCCAGTGGTTATTGACATATTCACGCGCAGCATCTTTCTTCATTATAAAATAAGGAAGAATAGCTGTAAATTCACATACTTGTTTAATAGTGACATTTCGCCACCTACAAATTGGATCAGCCATAATTATTTGTCAATTAAATTATTGAAACACCATATTTTGTTATATCTAATTGTCTCAAAATAGCCATTAAAACATTCACTACAATGCTATTGCCCGCTTGTTTGTAACAAGCCGCATCTGACACAACTATTTTAAAAGAATCATCAAATCCCATTAAATTTAAACATTCGCGTGGAGATAATTTTCTATATCTACCTAAATGAGGAATGATTTCATTACTTTCACTCATGTTATATCCCCCCTCACAATCTTTTGTAAGTGCGTATTTTTTTACATTATCCGTCAGATAGTATTGTTCTTCAAAGTCAGAAGTATGGAATACATGATTATCAGTCGCATCAATCTTTTCCGATTTTCCTATTGGATGATATATGAAATCTCCATGCCAATTAAATTGCTGATTTCGTTTCTGACATAATGCTATATCACCATTAACTTGAGTGTAACTTTTAATATGATTTATCGTCCTTGTTACAAAGAATGCTCCTTTTTGCTTAAGGAAATATTTTGTATCAACGCATGATTCCAAAAAATCATACATGCTTTTTGTCAATGGGATAGGCTTAGGGTATTTAAAATCACATTCCGTTTTAAAGCCTATACAAAAAATTCTATCTCTACTTTGCGGAATACCGTATTCTTTACTATTCAGAACTTGATAATAGATCTGATAGCCACAATCTTCCTCAAATGTTTTTCTAATAGTTTTCCATGTTCTACCGTTGTCATGATTCAACATACCCTTGACGTTCTCAAAAATGAAAACTTTCGGTCGACATTCAATCACAATTCTAGCAAATTCACTGAATAAAGTACCTCTAGTATCTTCAAATCCACCTCTTTTACCTCTGATTGAGAATGCTTGACATGGAGCGCCACCAACAAATAAATCTACTTTATCTTTAAATGGCTTTGCATCAAAATCATGAATGTCATCATGCCAACGTTCCTCTAGTAGTTTGTAGTTTGCCATGTATGCTTTCTTACAATCAGAATCAATATCTCCTGCAAATTGAATTTGATAATTCAATCCTAATCTTTGAAAAGCATGCTCAATAGCACCAATGCCACTAAATGAAGTTCCGATACGAATAGTTCGTTCAGGAAATTCAAATGCATGATTTAACCAAGTATAATCATTATCAATATTATCTTGGGTGTTTTGTATATTCGCGTATTTATTAGTCATTATCTACTCCATATTTAGTAATATCCAATTGCTTTAGTATAGAAATTAATACGTCCACAACGATACTATTTCCAGCCTCCATATATGCGGCTGTGTTACTAGTGACAATGTTAAATGTATCACGAAATCCCATTAGTCTATGACATTCTCTAGGTGTCAATTTTCGAATTCCGTTTATACCCTTATTTTTATTAAAAGTGACATAATTATCAACTCCTGCTCTGTGCATTTTATGCATAGAATGCAAAAGAGGTCTTGCTACATCTAAATCTGTTTTTGTTGAAGTCTTAAAATTCTTAGTTCCACCTGCTAAAACATATTTGGCAACTTTTTCAGATAAATAATATTTATCTTCGACTTCGCTAACAGGGAAAGTAAAACGATTAAAATCATGTTCCCCTAATTCTTTACATTTACTTTGTACATTATAGAAACAAGAGTCCGACCAATCTTCTAGAAAATCATACATGCGATATTTCAACTCAATTGGTGCAGGAAACTTAAAGTCTGTTTTTTCTCTAAATCCTATACAAAACAAACGTTCTCTATGCTGCGGAATACCGTAATTTTTACTATTTAATAATTGGTAATGAATATCATAACCACAATATTCTTCAAATGTATTTTTTATAACTTCCCATGTTCTCCCATTATCATGAGTTAGAATGCCTTGAACATTTTCAAAAATAAAAATTTTAGGACAGCATTCTTTAACAACACGTGCAAATTCTCTAAATAGAGTTCCTCGTGTATCCTCAAACCCTCTTCTAAAACCTACCATTGAAAATGCCTGACAAGGTGCACCACCGACAAATAAGTCTATTATTCCGTTATATGGTGTTGCATCAAAATTGTGTATATCCGTATGCCAAGCTTCCTCCCTTAAATCATAATTAGCAAAATATGCTTTTTTACAATTTGGCTCAATGTCTCCAGCAAATAAAAGATCTGTATTTAAATTAAGCCTTTGAAATGCATGTTCTATCGCACCAATGCCACTAAAGGTGGTTCCAATACGTATTATACGGTTGGGGTATTCAAATATCTTATCCAACCAATTTGGACCATTCCAATCAATGTTATCTATTGTGTTTTGAATATTCATTCTACTATCTTTCTTTCTCATCAGTTATCAGCTCCTTCATGTTTACTCCAAGCACTTCACTGATGCGTTGTAGCGTGTCAAGGCTAGGTTGAACACGGTTACAACAATAGCCATTAACAGTGCTAAAGCTTTTTCCTATTTTTTCAGCTAATAGTGTTTGAGACATTTCTTTCTCAACCAAAACGACCTTAATTCTATTCAGTTTCATAAACTTTTGGATTGACGACATTAAAACCTTATACAAAAATAGCTAATTTATTCATAGAATAGTGTGTTTAATACGATATTTATATATTTTAGTAAGATAACACAACGTAAAGCTTGGAATAAGTTTTCAAAACTGGTAGAATCTATAAGTTGATATCTGTTCTAACGTATGTATTTTCATGTTCAAAAAAGCTAGTATACAACTACTCTATACTCAGAGAGAGATTCATTTATATACTTGCTCTAAACAGTATATATGTAATTAAGCCAATAACCAAAATAGAAATAGCCATATTACTATATAGCGGACTCTTCTGCTTGACTTTTTCTTTTTTGCTGTTTGCTGGCTTATCTACTCGATTGTTGTCTCACATTGATAAATTAGATTCTGAAGGCTGTTACCTGTGCGACATGGAGAAATACAATGAGGCGGCAATCTCCGGCTGGTGCGTAATACGCGTGTTGCCGGCAGAACTGCTGACGTTTAAGACTGTGCGGCTCGTTATTCGGGCAATAAAAATCATAACTAAAAAAAATAACAATACAGAATGTCATTACAAAACAAGGGGGTAGATTCTTTTTCGTTGAACATCGATTTTTTCGTTATCGAAAAAATTGCTCTGATTGAGGCAGAGCATGGCTGGAAAGGTTCGCTGATAACATTAAAATTACTTTGCAGAATAGCAAGGAAGGATTTTATTGTCGTTGGGATAAAGATATCTGTCTGCTCTTTTGCCGGAAAGCCGGAATAGAGGTCGATATTCAGTTTATGGATACTCTGTTTCAATCTCTTCTAGAAAGAAATTTCTTTGACACAAATTTGTTTCATAAATTTGGTATATTGACTTCCCGCAGCATCCAAATTCGTTTCTTTGAAGCGACAGTCCGCCGCCGAAAAATAAAGGAAAGTATAGTAGAGGAAAATAAATTTACAACAGCAGCAACACGCGTGCGAGGAGCCGGAAAAAGAACCGGAGAATCTGAATGAAGAACGTGAACAATGGAAAGAAGCCTTGCTGGCGGACGAAGACTGGCAGGCAACGCTGCCGGCACCGTATTCTTCCGGAAATTCCGGTCACCCCGAACGTCCTTCAAGAATCCGGGAACTGATTGAAACCGGTCAGCGTGTCACCGAGATAGCCCTGAAAATCTGTAATTCGCAAGCCGTATGAGTTTGGATAACAGATTACGGCTTGCCGTCGAAGAACGCCGGGTATCGACATACCCGCTACAGGAAATTCTGCCCTACGTGAATCGTATTCTCCTGCAGACATATGCCCTGGTCGGTTTCAAACCTCCCAGCGAGCATGATCTGGGGCTTTTGATAGCCAAAGTCGCCACCGACCAGCAAGAGTCTTATCCTTCTCTGACTTTGCAGGAAGTGGAACTCTGCTTTGAGCTGGGTGCAAAAGGCGAGTACGGCGACTTTATGGGACTGAACCTGCGCACCATCACTCGCTGGCTGAAAACATACCAGACAAGCGAATTGCGTTACCGTGCGGTTGTGGAGCGTGAACGGCAGGTGTTGGTGAAACAGCAAGCGATGGCGATTCTTTTGAAAGAGTTTTTTGACAAAGTGATTGAGGAAGAAGGAGAATTGCTTATGATAACGTAAACCGTGATTCAAAGAATATATTTTATTGGGTTACATTACTGTTCATAAAATCAGGAACTATTTATCTATAGCAACAATTATCTAAAATTATGCATAAAAGCCTACAGGCAGGGAGAAAAATCATACCTTTGTATTAACCCAATAATATTGAACAATATGGCTGCAAAACTTGAACAACGTATAACTCAACATAGAAAGTCAAAGATTGACCTGCAAGATGGGGAGAATAATCAACAAAAACGAAACCATTCGGATAACCCTATATTTCTTTTAATATAAACCGGAATATTCATATGGATACCCTTTCGAAAGAACAACGACACAAAAACATGGCTGCCGTACATTCTACCAATACTAAGCCGGAAATAATAGTAAGAAAGTATCTGTTTTCCCGTGGATTCAGATACCGTTTGAATCACCCTAGGTTACCAGGGCACCCCGACATCGTTCTACGCAAGTACCGCACCTGTATCTTTATAAACGGTTGTTTTTGGCACGGCCACGAAGGTTGTAAATATTTTGTTATCCCAAAATCGAATACAGAATTCTGGACCAAGAAAATCAACCGTAATATTGAGCGGGATAAAAAAGTACGGAAAGAACTTATCAAAATGGGATGGTATTGTATTACCATATGGGAATGCGAGCTAAAACCCAAAATACGCGAACAGACTCTTACCTCATTACTGTTCACTCTTAATCATATCTTTCTGAAAGATCACACAGTGAGCTATCCTATTAATGAAGATGAAGAATCGTCTATGGTGGCAGAAAAGGATATAACATTTTATGAAACAAAGAATAAGAATACGTTTAATTCAAATAAAAAATAGGTAAAAGAAAACTAAAAAAACGGGACTGCCATCTTTCCCAAGACACAATCCCGCTTCAAATCTAGAATAAATAATAGAGAAGGTTTACGGTTACTTTTCTCTTCCGCCACCCAGTGCATGATAAAGGTTTACCACACTCTGTATCTCAGAAAAACGGTTGGCCGTTTGTGACAGTTGCGCACTCAGTAAAGATTGGCGGGCGGTCAGGACTTCCAGATAAGTAGAAGTACCGTGCTCCATCAGCAGAGAGGTGCTTTTCAAGGCCTTTTCCAGCGAAACGATCTGCTTGTCGAACAAGATCGTTTTCTCCCGGCTTGTCTGATAAGCAACCAACGCATCGTTCACTTCGCTTCCGGCATTCAGTAAAGTCTGCTGAAAAGCCAGGCTGGCTTCTTCCTGTTGTGCCTGCGCGATGCGGTATTGGGCAATGACCTGTCCACGGTTGAACAAAGGCTGTGTCAACGAGCCGACTGCCGAAGCCAGGAACTTACCCGGATTGACAATCATCGCCCCTGCCGAGTTGGTCCAACCCGCACTCCCGCTCAGCACTACGGAAGGATAAAAAGAGGCGCGGGCCTGATTGGTTCCATAGAACGCTGCTTCCAGTGAACGCTCTGCCGAACGGACGTCAGGACGGTTGGATAACATCTGAACAGGAACACCTACCGACAAGTCCTCCGGAAACTGTTGCTCATCCAATGTGCCCCGTTCAAAATAACGGGGCGTCTCGGCCAGCAGCAAAGCCAGACTGTTCTCCACCTGATTGATCTGCTCTTTCAGATCGAGGGCGGATGCCTGTACCTGATAATAAGCAGCTTCCATCTGTGACACGGCCGCCTCATCAGCCATGCCCGCATTCATCAGTGCACGGGTAGAAGAAACCGTTTCACGCCATGCCTCCTCCGTCTCACACGTGATGGCAAGCTGTTCATCCAGCATCAACAGCGTATAATAGGAATTGGCGATTCCGGCTACCAGCTGGGTCCGCACGGCCTGCCGGTAATCCTCGCTTTGTGCGTAAACCGCTTTTGCCTGCAGTTTAGCGTTGTGCATACGCCCGAATATATCAAGCTCCCAACTGGCAGTGACAGGCAGCGAATAAGTCTGTGTCGCCTTGCGGGTATCAAAACTGCTCACGGTACCTTGCGGAGACAAGGCAAACGAAGGCAGGAATGCCAGACGGGCGGACATCAAAGCCGCTTCGGCCTCCTTCACACGGAGCTGTGCCGACTGATAGTCAGTATTGTTCTGCAGTCCCTGTTCGATAAGGGCCTGCAACTTCGGATCGGAGAAAAGCTCATGCCAGTCTCTGTCACCTATTCCGGCAGTGTCGGCCGTCTCTATCCCTTCTCCGTACAAATTGTCGGGTACGGCCGTTTCCGGTTTATATTTACTGTATATACCACAACTGCTCAACAGAACAGTAACTGCGGATAACAGAATTATCTTCTTCATATTTTATTATTTTAGTTGTTTATATCAGACGTGCCACGCTCCGCATTACTTCTCTCCTGCTCCAGGGCCACCTGCACATCGGCTTCTTCTTCCATCGGCTTACGGATCTTCTCTTGTAAAAACTCGAAGATAATATAGAACACCGGAACTACGAATAACAACGCCAGCGTTCCGACTGCCATACCACCGACAACACCTGTTCCCAACGAACTGTTACCGTTGGCACCGGCACCGGAGGAGAACATCAATGGAAGCATACCGAAGATCATCGTAAGCACCGTCATCAGGATCGGACGCAGACGGACCTGGGCGGCAGAATAAGCCGACTCGACAATACCCATTCCTTTACGGCGGCGCTCTATCGCATATTCCGTGATCAGAATGGCCGTCTTCGCCAGCAAACCGATCAACATGATCACCCCTGTCTGCAGGTAAATATTATTCTCCAGTCCGAATATCTTAGCAAACAGGAAACTACCCATCAAACCGAACGGCACGGAGAGGATAACGGCGAACGGCACCAGGAAGCTCTCATATAAACAAGCCAGGATCAGATAAATAAGCAAAATACAAACCACATAGATAAACAGCGTTTTCGCACCACCGCTATTCGATTCTTCACGGGCCATACCACCATATTCATAACCATATCCCGTAGGCAGCGTCTGGGCTGCCACCTCTTCGATGACCTTCTGCACCTCACCGGAAGAATAACCTTCAGCCGGATTCACATTTGCCGTGATAGCGCTGTACAGGTTGAAACGGTTAGATACTTCCGGACCAAGCACCTTATTCAATGTCACAAACTGGCTTATCGGCGCCATTTCCGTTCCGTTGCGAACAAACATATTATTCAGCGACTGTTCGTCCAGACGATATTCAGGGGAAGCCTGCATCATCACACGGTATACTTTTCCAAACTGATTGTAATTGGATATATATGCACCACCACAATAACTGCCCAAGGCATCGAGTATGGTAGCCGGCGAAATACCTGCACGCTTACATTTGGCGGCATCGATATCGACCGACACCTGCGGGAAGTTCATCGCATAAGAGGTATATGCCATCGCAACTTCCGGACGCTGATTCAAGGCTCCCAGGAACTGCATAGTCGAGTTGTAGAAAGCCGTCATGTCGCCACCGGTCTTGTCCTGCAGGTTCAACTCGATGGAGTTACCCATACCATAACCGGGGATCATCGCCGGTTGGAAACTGAATATCTGTGCTTCCTTTATCGCATAGAACTGGGCATTCAGGCGGCCAACCACGGCATCCGACGAATGCTCTTCCCCTTTTCGTTCGCTCCAGTCTTTTAAACGAATAACGATCGTACCGTAAGAGGTTCCTTGTCCGGACATAAGTCCGTATCCTGCCACCTTTGCATAATGTTCTATTTCAGGAGTATTTTTCAATATATCCTCCAGTTTGTCCATGACCTTTGTCGTTTCACCTAACGTACTACCCGGTGAAGTGCTGACATTTACCATGATCACACCCTGGTCTTCCTGCGGAACGAGCCCTGTCTTGGTGCTCGACATCAGAAATGCCAGCAAAACAATAGCAGCTGCAGTCAACGTCCATACCATCCAGCGGTGATGGATAAAGAACATGACACCTTTCTTATATTTGCCCAATACAGCGTTGAATGAAGCGTTATAGGCTGCACGAACTCGTCCGTTAAGACTTTTCGCACTCTTATTTCCATCCGAAGGACGCATAAGTATGGCACAAAGTGCCGGACACAACGTCAAGGCTGAAATCATGGAAAGACCGACTGAAGTCGCCATCGTAATACCGAACTGCGTATAGAAAATACCGGATGTTCCTCCCATGAATGTCACAGGGATAAATACTGCCATAAACACGCAGGTACAGGAAACGATAGCCATCGTTACATCTCCCATCGCATCCTTAGTGGCAAGATAGGAGGATTTATATCCGGCATCGAACTTCGACTGCACCGCCTCCACCACCACGATCGCATCATCCACAACGGTTCCGATCGCAAGCACAAGAGCAAATAAGGTCAGGATATTGATACTGAACCCGGCAATCATCAGGCAAGCGAATGTTCCGACCAGCGAGACTATGATAGATATGGAAGGAATCAGCGTACTCTTGAAATCCTGCAGGAAGAAATAAACCACGAGGATTACCAGTAAGATGGCAATGACCAACGTTTCCACCACATTATGGATAGAGGCGAACAGGAAGTCGTTCGAACTCATCATCGTCACAAACTCCGTTCCCTTCGGAAGATCCTTCTCCATTATATTCATCTGAGCAGTGATCTTCTCATTCACAGCCGTTGCATTGGAACCTGCCACCTGGAATACCATGAACATAACGGCAGGTTTACCGTCCATCTCACTCTTGAAACTATAGGAAAGTGTTCCCAGTTCCACGTTAGCCACATCTTTCAGACGGAGCACCGAACCGTCGCTCTGCGAACGGACAACCGTGTTCCTGAATTCATCCACACTCTTCAAACGTCCGCGATACTTCATCGTGAACTGGAAAACATTCATCGAGTTCTCGCCCAACGAACCTGTCGGCGCTTCGATATTTTGTTCACCGAGTACGGCTGTTACATCCGACGGAACCAACCCGTATTGTGCCATCAATTCCGGTTTCAGCCAGATACGCATACTATAGGTATCGCCCAGCTCCATGACGTCGCCCACGCCTTCTATACGTTTGATCTGAGGGATCACATTGATGTCCAGATAATTGGCAAGGAATGTCTGGTCATAATTACCATCCGTACAGACAAACGAGTTGATCTGCAGGAAACTGGTCTGACGCTTCTGGGTAGTCACACCGATCTTGGTCACTTCGGCGGGCAACAATCCCTGTGCTTTGGATACGCGGTTCTGTACATTGACCGCCGCCATATCCGGGTCCGTTCCCTGCTTGAAATAAACCTGTATGGTAGCCGAACCGGCATTGGTAGCAGTAGACGTAATATACATCATGTCTTCCACCCCGTTGATACTCTCCTCCAACGGCATGATAACGCTGTTCATTACCGCTTCCGCATCGGCTCCCGTATAATTGGCCGACACATAGACTGTAGGCGGTGCAATATCAGGATACTGCTCCACCGGCAGTGTAAAAAGCGAAATAAGCCCCACAGCGAGGATCAGCACGGAAATGGATATAGCCATCACCGGCCGTTTTATAAATATATTACCTTTCATAGCATTACTTTTATTTTACTTGTGTTCCTTCACGTACCAACCCGGCACCCTCAGATACAATTTCATCACCGGCCTTCAAACCGGTCAGCACAACGTATTCGCGTCCGTCATTTATTCCGGCTACGGTAATTAACGTAGAAGTTGCTTTTCCGTCTACAACTTTATATACAAGGGTCTTATCCTGCATCTGAACGGTCGCCCCCTGCGGGATAACGATGCAGTCTTTATAGGTGCTCGGCATGATCACACTACCGGATGCCCCGCTGTGAAGCAGGCGCGACTCATTCGGGAAGACCGCACGGGCCACAACCGTACCGGTCTGCCGGTCGATCACGCCACTGATAGATTCTATTTTACCTTTCATCCCGTACAACGAGTTATCATTCAACTGAAGATCCACTTCCGGCATATTCGCCAGAGCATCGTCCATCGTCCCGTGCTGCCGGGTCAGAGCCAGAAGCTGGTTCTCGGTCATGGAGAAATAGACATACATATCCGAATTATCAGACACCGTCGTCAACGGCTGCTGGAGGGTCGGTCCGACCAATGCTCCGGCACGGTATGGCAAAGCTCCTACAACACCGTTCGTAGGGCTCTTCACCTCCGTATAAGACAGATTATTGCGGGCATTCACGACCTGTGCTTCCGCCTGCACCAATTGTGCCTTGGCTGTGAGAAACGTATTTTCAGCCGTTTTCAGGCTAAACTCCGAAACAACCTTCTGCGCATATAGTTCCTTCGAACTGTCATACGTCAATTCTGCTGTCCCCAATCCGGCTTTTGCCGCTTCCATATTGGCTATAGCCGTTTGCAAAGCTGCCTTATAAGGAACCTGGTCTATGATAAAAAGTACTTGGCCCCGACGCACTTTCTCCCCTTCCGACACACAGAGCTTCTCAATAGTTCCCGATACTTGCGGATAGATATCGATATCCTGCCGCCCCCGGATAGTCGCCGAGTAGGAAGTTGAAAGCTCTTTATCAGCCAACGCCACTTTCATCACAGAATAAGAAGGTTTCACTTGTACATCCGGTGTTTGCTTACAGGATGTCATCCACATCGTACAACCGACAATCCCTATCAGTCGTATCCAATTCCCATTTACTTTTAGCATACTATATTATTCTTTATAAAAATTGCATCAAAAGTAGACGATGCCGATAGATGTTTAATAACACAAAATTCCCGAATACTGTCCCATTTTCTGTATTACAGTTTTTTAATAGCCTAAACGTCAATCAGTAGACTTTTGGAATAAAAAAGATGAGAAATAGAATATCCCGGTTACTCATTTAATGCTCATCTTTACACCGATAAATGCAAACAGTATGGATAATAATGTAATAACAACGATAGACGTTGAGGATTTCAAGGACTTTAGTCACATGATAGATTATGTAGACGAGGATGTTGTAGCTGCCCGCAATCTGGAAGATATTTCTTACAATAATATTACCATCAGATTGAATTTCTTCCTTATTATTTCCTGTGTAGAAGGATGTATCCAGCTAGACATGAACAATAAGACCTATTTGCTTAACAAAGATGACATTATTATTTGTCTGCCGACCGCGATACTGAGCCAGACAAAATTCAGTTCCGGCCATAAGCTCAGGATTATGGGATTTTCTACCAACTTTTTACATCGTGTCGTAAAAAGAGAAGAAATATCCAACAATATCTTGTCTCATATTCATAAAAATCCTCTGCGGCATATTGAAGAAAAAGACAAATCGCCGGTTAAACTATATGAGGACCTTATTATAAAGAAAATAAACGATCCGTCTATCCATTATAAGAAAGATGTGTTACATTATTTATTTTCAGCCATATTCTGCGAGATGATGGCCGCAATCTATGAATATTCAGACACCGAACTAGAGAATGAAGAGGAACCGGAAACGGGTATAAAGAGGGCTTCTTATGTTTTCAAATGTTTCATTATGGAGGTATCGAAAGACAACGGATTCCACCGGTCGGTTTCCTATTACGCCGACCGTCTCTGCTATTCGCCCAAATACGTATCCTTTGTTGTCAAGCAAGCCAGCGGACGGACCGCTCTGGAGTGGATAAACGACTCTGCCATAGAACAAATAAAGTATCAATTGAAACATTCCGACAAATCGATCAAAGAGATAGCGGACGACTTCAATTTCTCCAACTTATCTTTCTTCGGAAAATATGTAAAGAAACATTTAGGTGTATCGCCTACCAAATATCGGGATGTGCCGGAAGATATAGGCATTTATTGAAAATGAAGAAAAGAGGCCGCCTGGTTAATGTGCGACCTCTTAAAATAAAAGCCGGATTGTCCTAAAATCCCTTTCCAAACAATCCTACAGTTTAATTATGAATAATAAATGCTTCACAAAGTATAGTGCCCTGCATTAATCCCCTAGTGTGTCTTTATAATCTGATACAAAGATAACGGGGAAACATGCCGGCATAGCAACGAATAGTTCCTCATAAATGTTCCATTTTCTTCCATTTACCATTTTTAAGAAATTTATCCGTACCTTTGAAAGGGCAAACAGGCCCTATAAAACAATGAACTTATCCGATAAAAACGATAGACATTATGGCAGATAATTATCTTGAGAAAAAGTATGAAGAGTTTCAGGCGAGAAAAAACGGAGCTGGTAAGAAAAAGACAAATTCCATTCACAAAATGCGGAGGGTATTCGTGACCGGCGGAGCCGATGGCATCGGTAAAGCAATTGTCAAAGCATTCCGAATGGCGGGTAACCGTGTAGCTTTCTGCGATACCAATGAGGTTTTGGGAAAAGAGACTGCCGAAAAAACAGGGACAACCTTTTATCATGCCGACATTTATGATAAAGAAGCACTTGACAACTGCATGCGCCATATCCTGCAAGAATGGGGCGATCTGGATATCCTGATCAACAATGCCGGCACCATCGGATATTCACCGATCACAGAAAGCAGTGTGGAAGATTTTGAGCGGATTCTGTCAATCAATCTACGCTCGACCTTCCTCACATCGCGATTATTGGCAATCCATCGTCAGTCTCAGGCGACTCCCAATCCTTACGGAAGAATTATCAATATCTGCTCTCCACGCAACCAAAATGAATCCGGAAATGAAGGTTATGCAGCCTCCAGAGGGGGTATTTATTCTTTAACCCAGACACTTGCCCTGTCACTTTCCCCCTATCATATTACAGTCAATTCTATTATGCCGGGTTGGATACAAACGTGCGGTTATGAAGATCTTCGCCCTGAAGATCAAGCCCAGCATCCTTTCGGCAGGGTCGGGAAGCCGGAAGACATTGCACGTATATGTTTAACTCTCTGCCAGGAAGAAAACGACTTTATCAATGGGGAAAACATTACAATCGACGGAGGCATGACAAAAAAGTTTACCTACTTTTAAAAAAACAACAAAACCTATTGAGTTACATTGAAAAACAACAAATCTGACGATTTATTATTTAAAACATCGTACCTTTGTCCCCAACACTAAATATTATGTACATATGAGACTGACACGCAAACAAACAATCTGTAACATCCCCATTCTAAAGATCAGGGATTATTTCGATCACATCAGACCCGCCAAGATTTCACCAGATATGATCCGCGAGCATTTTGAATTAAACCAGGAACAAACTGACGAATTGATACAGGAACTGTTAAATAACGAATACATCGAGCCGTCAGAAGGAAAATACCAACTGACAATTAAAGGGCATGCCCTTTGTGTAGCCCGGTATACCTCTCCCCTTAACAAAGCCAAAGCAGACAAACTTTTTAAGGAATTTATGGAGCGGGTTGAAGAGGTCAATACAAATGAATATTATTTGTATAAAGTATCCAAAATAGTCCTGTTCGGCAGTTATATCGATCCGGAAAAGACAGACTATTCAGACATAGACATTGCTTTCGAACTGAGTCCTAAAATAAAAAATCACAAAGAATTCGATAGACTGAACGACCTGCGCCTTGCCGAAGCCGAAGCTGCCGGAAAAACTTTTACATCTTTTATCGACCAGATAGGATATACCGAACGTGTTGTAATACTTAAACTGAAAAACAAAAGCCGATACATCAGTCTCCACCGTATGGACGACGCTATACTGAAGATTACAAAAACCAAGCAAGTTTATCCCTGAAAATCACCTGATATCTGAGATTCCTTTATATATTTGTTTCCTGTAAATAAACAGTATGTATCATATATAAAGTTCGAAGATCATGAAAACGAAAACATTCATAGCACTGGCACTGATCATTTGCTCCATTTCTTTTTGTAGTTGCGGAAGTTACATGACCAGCAAAAGTGCTATCATGAAGATAGAAAAGGGGATGACCAAAAAGGAGGTTGTCAGTTTACTTGGAGAACCGGATTTCCGGCGCTTCGACGAACAAATGGAAGAATGGGAGTATAAAAAGATAAATGCACTCACGTCGGAAACAACCATTGTCATAGTTGACTTTATCAATGAAAGGGTCAGTAATATGAACTCTTTCAATGGTGACAACTATCCTACTCCTCCTGTAGCCGTTTTCCCTCCCAATGACGGCAATTACGGAGAACCATATCCTCCGCACCCGAATGGTCACGGAAGACCTTCGAGAGCCGTAAATGAAAGAGAGTTTCAGCAACTATACAATAAAGTCAAACAGAAACCTTTTAAAGACGACCAGCTGGAACTTCTCGAAATGGGAGTTTCCAATAAATATTTTACTTGTAAGCAGTGTGTACGTCTTATGTCTATTTATACATTCGATGACGACAAACTGGAGGTATTGAATATAGTTGCTCCCCAAATCATCGACTTCGAAAATCAGGAAGAAATCATCAAATCTCTGAGTTTTATTTCCAGCGAAGAGAAAGCTGAAAAAATACTACGCCGGGCAAGAAAATGAATAAATTCCATCTTTTTTCTTCCGCGGTCACGCATGTACCGCTACCGGAGAAGTTCACCTATCCGTTTCATTACACGCCCCATCCATTATGCAGGATGGCTGCAGAAGAAGTACAAAATTACCTGCAATGTAAAAAAGACTGGGAAAGCGATCTGAAGCAAGGCAAGATGTTCGGTGTCCTGATCGTACAAACATCTGCAGGGGAGGTCGGGTACCTGGCTGCTTTTTCCGGTATCCTGGTTGGAAAAAACCTGCATGAGTATTTCGTTCCCCCCATCTATGATCTGCAGCAGCCACAAGGATTCTTCAGTATCGGAGAAGAGCGGATCTCTGCCATAAATAGCCGTATCGAACAGCTTCAGTCTTCCCCTGATCACCTGGCTGCCTGTCAGAAACTGGACGAAGCTGTTGCTTTGGCTGCCAAAGAGATTAATGTTGCCAAAGAGGAACTAAAGAAAGCTCAGCAGAGACGTGAAGAAAGACGCCTCAACAATCCGGACGAGCACGAACTTTCGGCTATGATACATGAAAGCCAGTTTCAGAAAGCGGAGCTAAAACGACTGAAACAACAATGGAATGAGCGTATTGCTGCCATCCGGACAGAAACGGAGACATTCAAATCTGAAATAGAACGACTGAAAACGGAACGTAAAACCCGTTCGGCAGCTTTGCAACAACAACTTTTTGAACAGTTCAAAATACTCAATGCCAAAGGAGAGGTAAGAGATTTATGTGACATTTTTAAAGAGACGGCACAGAAAACTCCGCCTGCCGGGGCCGGAGAGTGTGCTGCTCCCAAGCTTTTACAATATGCTTATCTGAACCGACTGAAACCGATCGCCATGGCTGAATTTTGGTGGGGCGATTCACCCAAAATGGAAATTCGTCATCACGGATATTTCTATCCAGCCTGTAAAGGAAAATGCGAGCCGATACTGAAACATATGTTGCAGGGATTGGATGTGGAGGATAACCCGTTACTGACAGACTTACACCGCCATACGGAACTTGAAATATTGTTTGAAGACGACTGGCTGCTGGCTATCAATAAACCGGCAGGAATGTTATCCGTTCCCGGTAAAACCGATGCCGATTCAGTTTATCAACGATTAAAAACACGGTATCCCGATGCTACCGGCCCCATGATCGTACACAGGCTCGATATGGCTACATCCGGAATCTTATTAGTTGCAAAAACCAAAGAGGTACATCAGAATTTACAGGCGCAGTTCAAAAACCGGACAGTGAAAAAGCGTTATACGGCATTACTCGATGGTGTAATTGCAATTGATAACGGAATTATCGACTTACCTCTTTGCCTCGACCCGTCAGATCGTCCCCGCCAGATCGTTAGCGAAGAATACGGAAAACCTGCCATAACAGAATACCAGGTCCTTTCCTATAATAAGAATCAAACACGCATTGCTTTTTACCCGCTTACAGGCCGTACGCACCAGTTACGTGTACATGCTTCTCATCCGCAAGGTCTTAATACACCTATTGTCGGTGATGAACTATACGGGAAAGGAGCCGACCGTCTCTACCTGCACGCTGAATTTCTGAAATTCCGGCATCCAATCTCCGGAGAAATAATCCGGATCGAAAAGAAAGCTGATTTTTAATCATTAAGTTATTATTGTATTTCGACAAGAACGGTAATTCCCCACATCCACAGGGATAGTGGGGAATTTCCCCCGTATAGGTGGGGATTTTCGCCCATGTATACGGGGAGTTTTCCCCATTGGGATGGGGAAAAATTTCCGCTACAATGGACTTTCTGTCACCTATAGATTAATTTCGTACTTTTGTTCTCCACATATATATATTCAAAACTAATATGATTTCAGCAAAAGATTACGACGAATTACTACAGTTATGGGAAGCTTCCGTAAGGAGCACGCATCACTTCCTGACAGAGGAAGATATACAATATTACAAACCTCTGATACGTAACGAATATTTCCAGGCAGTAGAACTACACATCATCAGAGACGAACAAACACAGCATATCGCCGCGTTTATGGGGTTAAGTGAAGATTTGATTGAAATGCTTTTTGTCCACCCTTCTCAACAAGGCAAAGGATATGGAAAGAAACTGGTTGAATTTGCCGTACGGAAAAAGAATATCCGGCAAGTAGACGTAAACGAACAGAATGAACAGGCTTTGCATTTTTATCTGAACCGAGGGTTTGAGGTTATTTCCCGAGATGCCATCGACGGTCAAGGGAAACCTTATCCGATCCTGCATATGCAATTAAAACCGGTCCGGTTAAGAAAAGCAGAACCCGAAGATCTTCCGGAACTGCAATGTGTATTCGAAGAAAGTGTCAGAACCTCCTGCTGTAAAAATTATTCTCCCGAACAAATAGATGTCTGGATAAACCGTGCATCCCCCGAACGTTGGAAGGAATTATTCAGTAGCGATCTGCAGTTCGTCATTGCAGAAGAAACAGACTCATTTCGGATCACAGGATTTACGTCATTCAATCAGCAGGGATATTTACACAGTATGTTTCTTTTACCTCAATTCCAGAGGAAAGGGATCGCCACATTCTTATTGGATTATGCAGAAGATTTCGCACACCGGAACCAACTCCCATCTCTTTTTGCAGAAGTCAGCCTCACGGCACGCCCTTTCTTTGAAAAACACGGATTCATTGTTGAAGAAGAACAAGTCGTTAAAATAAAGAATATCGAAATGAGTAATTTCAAAATGCGTAAGTTCTTTACTCTAGATTCATAAATACAAAAAAAGGAAAATCAGAAATGATTTTCCTTTTTTTGTAGTCGGGATGAGAAGACTCGAACTTCCGACCTCCACGTCCCGAACGTGGCGCGCTAGCCAACTGTGCTACATCCCGTTTTTGATTACGGCTGCAAAGGTACAACAATTTTTGAACCCACAAACACTTTTGCTGTTTTTTTTCAAAAAAAAGTGCATTCGCCCCTTCAAATTCTTTTAATACATTTTTTTCGACATTTTTTTCATGAAACGTTTGGAGTGTATCATTTTTTCCCTACCTTTGCACCCGTTAAACAAAACAAACGGTACCATAGCTCAGTTGGTAGAGCAAAGGACTGAAAATCCTTGTGTCCCCGGTTCGATTCCTGGTGGTACCACTGAGAATCAAGCAGTTATCCAAAAGATGACTGCTTTTTTTATGTCTATCAGGTTACCTTCCACTTAATACAAGATCAAGCTTTTCTCATTTCGTCAAGTAAAACCCTCCGTTCGTCAGATTAATTTGAAAGCCCCATTGCTTCAGATTAGTTTTGAACCCGAAATCTAAAAGATAAAATTATGAAATACAACAAAATGTATGCCTTGGTTGTATTGCTGATTCAATCGATCAGTATATTAGCACAATCAGTTATATCAGGTAAAATAATAGACAAAAACGGTGAGCCTATAGCCAGTACAACAGTATTATTACTGAACAATGCAGATTCCACCTATATTACGGGCACAGCATCAGATAAAGACGGACGGTTTGAAATTCCGAAAATCAGACCAGACAACTATATCCTTTCATTTTCTATGATAGGATTTAGAAAAATCTACAGGCAACAGCAAGTCGGACAAAACACAAAGAATGACCTGGGCGATGTAGTCCTGGATGAAGAATCTTACGGATTATCTACTATATACGTTACCGGAAAAAGACCTCCTGTTAAAATTGAAGCTGGAAAAATAACTGTCAACCTCTCGTCTGCCTTATTGAGTACAGATGGCAATATACTCGACGCGTTAAGAAAATTACCGGGAGTCATCGTTCAAAATGATGGGACGATTATATTAAACGGCAAATCAGGAGCAAATGTGTTAATCGATGACAAAATAACTTACCTGTCGGGAGAAAACTTGATCAATTATCTGAGTTCTATCCCTGCCAGTTCAATAGAAAATATCGAACTGATAGCCCAGCCGTCATCCAAATACGATGCCTCGGGTAGTTCAGGCATCATCAATATTCAAAAAAAGAAAATAAAAGAACAAGGTATCAATATAGCTGTATCGACCGCTGTGGAAAGAGGAAAGTATGCCAGAGGAAACGAAAGTTTATCCCTGAACATTCGACATAACAAATTGAATATGTATGTCGACTACTCCAATGTTTGGGGAGAAAATCTCATAGTGCTATCAGTCTCCGGACATTATTTGGATCCGGTAACATCAGAACCGCTTGAACTTCGAAAAGATTTTGTAAGTAATATAGCCAGGCAATCCGTAGGACATAATCTAAAAACAGGGATAGATTATGATTTATCGGACAAGATCACTATGGGAGCCTACTTCTCTTCAAATTGGTATAACAGAGATAAAAATGAAGTGACCATATCGGAATTTTTCAACAATAACAAACCTCAAAGCGACTCCACTTTGACAGCTATAAGTGCAATAGATCACAATTACACCAACATCACAGGAGGAGCTGGAATTGTATACAAATTTGCGAAAACAGGAAAATGGGATGCAGCTTTTGATTACCAGCTTTTTGACCAAAAAGATGACCATCTGTTAAAATCTTCTTTTCTGACACATGTTAATCCGGTAAAAGAAGATACATTATCCGGTAAAACAAAGGGAGATATTAGAATATACAGTGGGCAAACAAATCTGAGTTTCGATATATCCGGGAAGTTCGGTGTCGAAGCCGGACTCAAATCCGTTTTCGTAAATACCGGCAGTAATGCTTTGTATAAAAAACTGATTAACGGCAGTTGGTTAAGAGACAATAATCTCAGTAGCAATTTCAAATATAAAGAAAACATTAACGCAGGATATTTTCAATTAAACGCCAAATGGTCTCCTCGATTTTCAACAGCAATTGGCCTACGACTGGAAAACACATACACAAAAAGTCATTATAGCTCAACTGTTCAGGATACAACCTTCAGTAAAAATACCCTGCACCTTTTTCCTACTTTCATGACGCAATATCAGCTCTCCGAAAACTATGATTTGTCCATGATATATGGTCGTCGTATTATCCGCCCCAATTACAGGAATATGAATCCTTTTGTTGAGGTCAGAGATCAGTTCTTATATGAGCAAGGAAACACTGAATTGAAACCCGAATTGATTGACAATATGGAAATTTCTTTGATATTCAGAAAAATATGTTCATTTAATGTTTTCTACTCACATAGGAGCGATCCTATTTCATTAAGTTTTATGGTCGAGGACAATAGCCGTGTCCTGGTTATGCCGCTGAATTTATCGGGCAACAATTCATTTGGATTAAGATTAGGATTAAATGGCATACCCCTTTTCAACTGGTGGACTGCTCACATAAACGGTTCTTTAACTTATAAAAAATTCGATTGGATGATGTCTGGGAAAACCTTTAAAAATGAGGTAATAACACCCATGATCCATATCAACAACCAATTTACATTACCTTGTGGATGGAGAGCTGAGGCTTTCGGATTTTACAGCGGCAAGATGATTGAAGGACAAACCAAAGTAAAACCTTTATGGACAATGTCGCTCGGTATTCGCAAGAACCTGTTGAATGACAAATTAAGTTTGTATATTTACGCACACGACATCTTCCATTCTAATCGTCCCCATGTATCTGTAGATAGTAACTATCTGTATTATACATCGAAAGAAAAAAGCGACACAAGAATGATAGGAATATCGCTCGGTTATCGATTCAATCGAGGCAGGGAAATAAAAAAATCTCAAACAGGAGATCGAATAGAAGAAAGTAAACGAATAGGTTTGTAACATCAAAAATAAAAACACATGAACTTAAAGCATGAATGGGTCATTCCCTTCTTTTTAGCATTAACGCTTTCAGTCTGCTTATTTATTATTGTGGACATCACCTATGATGAAAGAATATGGGAATTCAGTTTTTTTACTTTAAAAGCCCGTGTTCAGGCTTTTGGGGTAACGATGGTCTCATTTTATCTGGGAAGTTATCTTTTTCGGCGAATAGCTCACTTTTTTATAAATAAGAGCAAAGATGAAAAAAGAGCAAACTGGAAAGAGTATGTGTTTGTTTTTTTGATGAATATCATCCTCTTAAATATCATGCATATATTTATTATGGCTTATATCACTCATATGTTTGATGAGGCTTCTTTCAGATGGAGGGAATCTGCTTTGATCAACGTGATGGGATCTGTCCTTTTACTACTTTACTATACGATAATACGCAATGGGGTTTTATTCAAAAGTTTTATTGAACAAAACCATCAATTGGAAAAGGTTAAAGTAGATCAATTAGAAACCGAGCTGAAATTCCTGAAATCGCAATACCACCCACATTTTCTGTTCAATGCTTTAAACACCATTTATTTTCAGGTAGATGATAAAAACGAGGAAGCAAAGCTCAGTATCGAACAGTTATCAGACCTGTTGCGTTATCAACTCTATAGTATAGAACAGGAAGTGACCATGGAGCAGGAAATAAATTACCTGAGGTCGTACATCGCTTTTCAACAGCTACGAATGAGTGAAAGGCTTGTTTTAGATCTATATTTTGATCCGGGATTGAAAGGGCAGAAAATACATCCTCTTTTGTTTCAGCCTTTGATCGAAAATGCGTTTAAATATGTAAGGGGTGAATACAAAATACAGCTTGAAATGAAATTAAAGGGAGATCAAATCCAGTTCGAGATAACAAATTCTATATCTCCATCCCAAAACTCCAGCAATAAAAAGGGTCAAGGGATAGGAATTGAGAATCTGAAGCGACGGCTCGATCTCCTGTATCCCAACAGATATAACTTAAATATTACACAAACAGAAAATCAGTTTACCACTAAATTGACCATAAATACAGATTGATATGAAAATAAAATGTATTATTACAGATGATGAGCCCATGGCTAGAAAAGGCTTACGAGGTTATATCGATAAAATAGAGTTTCTCACATTGATCGGGGAATGCGAAGATGCCATTCAGCTAAACGCCATGTTGAAGACCAGACAGGTTGACCTGATCTTTCTCGATATTGAAATGCCCGAGATGACAGGAATAGAATTATTGTCAAATCTCACTAATTCTCCTAAAGTGATTATTGTATCAGCTTATGAACAATATGCCCTCAAAGGATATGAATTTGATGTAGTGGATTATTTGCTGAAGCCTGTATCTTTTGACCGCTTCCTTAAATCCGTCAATAGGGTTCATGACCTGTTCCAAACGGAACAAAAGGAAGGCGATGATTATATATTTGTGAAAAGCGACAAGCAGTTAAAGAAAATCATGTTCAAAGATATTCTCTTCATTGAAAGCATGGAAAATTATGTTATCATTCAGACAACCTCATCTAAAGAAGTTGTGTATACGACTTTGAAACAAATCTATGAATCATTACCCTCGAACATTTTTTATCAAACCCATCGTTCATATATTGTAAATATCAACCAGATAAATGCCATTGATGGAAATCAGTTGAACATAAATTCATATAAAATACCCGTGGCCCGAAATTTTAAAGATGAAATCTTTCATTTGATACTCAATAACCGATTAATAAGCAAAAACTAAAAACATTTACTCCCCCAAACGACCGGGATAAAAATAACAAAACAAACAAACGCAATCCGGAGAAAAGGAATGTAAAGTAAATTTTTGAATGTGCTTTGCATATTTGAGTTATTTTAATTTTAAACCCTGATTCAGAAATACAGTACAAAGCTATTCCTCTTTACATTCCTATGCTATTTTTTGACAAACGGTCACTTTCTATTGGTGAACTGTAATTATTCCATCTCAAACATTTCTGAATCGTCGCTTCTATCCCTGCTCTTGCTCTTATCTTTCTTTTTGTTCATATTTCCGAAATTGTAAGTCAGGGTAAAGCCGACACGTCTGCCACCACGCCAGTTTTCAGAGTCTTGCCAAAAACCGTCACCGGAAGTAATCGTACGGAATTTACGGGAATCCAAAAGATCACGGGCATTAACACTCAATGTCAGTTTATCGTTCAGGAACGACTTGCGCAAGCCGAGATCAACCGAGTAATTCGGTTTACGATATCCTTGCGCCATCAGACGTTTGGAATTGTAATTACCTGTCCCCTGCAAAGACACTCCCCACGGCAAACTCAAATTAGCGATCATACGAACATCCCAGGCAAAACTCTCGTCCGTCTCTCCGGTAACCGGTATCGATGCTCCTGCCGGAAGATAAGTAAAGCCATCCAATTTAGAATAATAAAGATTGACCGTTGTCGTCAGATCGAGTATCTTAAACAATTTGTCTTTACCGACGATCTCCAGACCGCTTGCCTGCGATTTTGCTACGTTCTCACTGGTCGTATACATCACATTATCTTCTGTATTCAAGAAACGGATACGCTGGATTACATCATCTGTCGAACGATAGTAACCGGAGAGTGATAACGTATGTCCTGATTCCCATGACTTGATATAGTTCAATTCAAAAGAGTGGGAATATTCCGGAGTCAGTTCCGGATTACCGAAAGAGATATTGGAAGCATCGGAGATATTCCGGAACGAATTTAACTGTCCTCCCCAGGGACGACGCAAACGACGCGTATAATTCACTTGTAATTCATTATTTTTAGGTAAAGAATAAGAAATGAAAGCACTTGGGAACAGTTTAAAATAATCCTTTTCAAAGCTCTCAGAGGGTTTACCGTTAAACTCCTGGTCAAAATCCAGCGAACGGGTATCCACACGCCAGTATTCTCCACGCAGACCAGCCTGATAGCTAAGATTCTCCCACTTGCCACCATACGTCATATAAAGGGCATGTACATCCTGATTATACAAGAAACGATTGTATAATGTCTGATCCTGCTGGATATTTCCGGCAGTCGTTCCGGTATAGGTATCTACCGGACTGGCATTACGCTGGAAAGCTCCTTTATAACCGGCTTCGATACGTGACATTTCGGATATTTTATTGCTGTAATCAGCCTGAACTTCCCAGGTTTTATCTTTTATGTCATTCTCCTGGGTCTGATAGATAGGATCCGCAGACTGGGAGGGATCAGTATATGTTGTCGATTGCTGGAAAATGTCCACTCCGTCGCGTTTCCATTGATTATTACTGACTGTCAGGTCAATATTGCTTTTATCTGAGAACTTATGGACGTAATTCAATTCCAGGTTATACATCTTCATATCCGAGTCTCCATTCGTTGTACGGTCGCTGGTATAAAGCGTATTCCTTTGGCTGTCAGTAGAAATATAATGGATCGTTTCACTATTATCGCCTCCTCCGGTCATACCAGTCACATTTAGCGACAAATCATCGCTTTTAGTCATATGCCAGGTAGCACCGAAACGACCGAACCAGTTATTATGCTGCCGCTTGGAATCGTTCGTCTGATCGAGAAAACTACTATTTGTCGTATTCTCCCGGCTAGTGATACCCCCCCCTTTAAATTCACGATTCCGATAGTTCAGGTTTGCATAAGCATCAACCTTGCTACTGCTATAATTGATATTGCCACTCGCCTGATAACCACCATCCGTATCGGCTCCAGCCTTTACACTTCCATAATAACCGGGCTTGCGGTCATCTTTTAAAATGATATTGATAATACCCGCCGTACCCTCCGGGCTGTATTTAGCAGAAGGGTTGGTAATCACTTCTACCTGTTTGATATCCCCTGCAGGCATCATTTCCAAAATATCTGCCTGGTTATCAGATGTCAGCCCGGATGCTTTACCATTGATCCAAATCGTTACGCTGGAATTTCCCCGCAATGAAACAGACCCCTCATTATCAACTTCCACGGAAGGAATATTTGATAAAAGATCACTGACAGAACCACCTTCGGAAGCAATATCCTGCGTAGCATCGAATACTTTCCGGTCGATCTCAAAACGCATCTGAGGTCTTTTGGCAACAATCTCGACTTCATTCAGCTGGTTGGCATCTTCTTCCAGTGTCAACTCCCCCAAATTAAGCACCTGACTATTATCCCCAATGGATATATTCCTGGATATTTCTCCATAACCGATATAAGAAAAGGTAACGACATATTCCCCTTTCTTCAGCCCGCCAATAGTATAATTTCCGTCACTACCGGTGACAGATCCTTGCAAAATTTTATCTGAACCTTTTGCCTTTACCTGGACAGTTACAAACTCCAGGGGACCACCCAGTTCTCCATCTATTACAGTACCTTTAATTCCTCCGTCTATTGTTGCTCCACTCACAGCCGGTGCCATACACATAAGCATACCGGCCAGCAAAAAACTTACCTTCTTTTTCATCATTGTCTAAATCAATCTTTTTCCCGTTTTATCAATTGTTCAGTTTGACTAAAACAAAAAGAAATGGTTTATTCAGAAAATAATAAAATAAGTAAATATTTGCCACCTTTTGATAGCGTTTCTCAAACACAGCTCCAGTTACTCCTTGTTTTTTAAAGCAAAAAACCGAATCTATAAAATCTGTTTTTCTAATAGAAAAAACAACTTTATTTCATATTTCATTTATTACCAATTGGTAAGTTTTGCCGAAATCTAAAGTCCTACCTTTGCGCCCGTCATTATTAAAAACAAATTGATATGCAGAGGGATAGCCTTGATTTTAAAAGAATGGATGTAGGAAAGTTATTCACCAGACTACTCTTTCCTACAATTTTAGGAATGGCCGCATCGGCACTGTTCACTGTAGTCGACGGCATATTCGTAGGGAACGGGATCGGGAGTGATGCCATGGCGGCAGTCAATATCTCAGCCCCTATTTTCATGTTCATCGCCGGGCTCGGTTTGATGTTCGGAATGGGTGGCGGGATACTCACTTCCATCAACTTGTCACAGGGCAAATACAAAGTGGCCAATATCAATATGACCCAATCGGTCATAGCCTTGATAGTTGTCAGTTTAATTATAACACTGCTGCTTACCCTGTTTCCGCATCGGATAGCGACCCTTTTCGGTTCCGACGAATATCTGAAAGATATGGTTGTAGAATACCTGTTCTGGTTCTCTATCAGCCTGCCATTCACTGTACTCGTTGTTGCTTTGCCGTTTTTTACACGGCTTGCCAATCCGAAAATATCCATGTGGGCAATGCTCGCCGCAACAATTGTGAATATCATACTGGACTATCTGTTCATTTTTGTATTTAAATGGGGATTGTTCGGTGCGGCAATAGCCACTGATATCGGTGAGTTCGTAGGGGCAGCGATCATGCTTATTTATCTGTTCGGACGTTCACGTTTGGTAACCGTGAAATTCGTCTGGCTGAAGATGAGTTTCAAGAGTTTATTGCTGACACTACGGAATGTGGGGTATATGGTCAAACTCGGCTTCTCTGTATTCATCAGCGAAATCACATTATCGGTCATGATCATTGCCGGCAATTATGTCTTTATGGATCACCTGGGAGCTGACGGTGTAGCGGCTTACAGTGTTATCTGCTACCTGTTCCCGATCATTTTCATGGTGTTCAATGCGACGGTACAATCGGCACAGCCTATTATCAGCTACAACTACGGATGCGGACAAATGAAACGGTCGGACAATGCATTGCGTTTATCGATGACATTCACGTTGATATTCGCATTGGTCATCACCGGCTTGTTCGCCTGTTTTTCCCGTAACATCGTATCGCTTTTCATACCCGATACGGCAAGCGACGCATGGAGATATGCAGTAACCGGTCTTCCGTTATTCGCTACGGACTATCTGTTTTTCGGTATCAACATCATCATGATCGGGTATTATACGAGTATCGAACGGTTAAGACGGGCTATCTCGCTGACCATTCTGCGAGGGATATTGCCGGTGGTATTCTTTTTCACATTACCTTTGTTGATGGAGGTCAAAGGTATCTGGCTGGCCGTTGCCGCCGGCGATATAGCTACGACACTGGTAATTGTATGTTTATTAATCATGGATAAAGTACGTGACAATGGAAACATTTATAGAAGGAATCAGCAAACAGTGTGAACTGAAGGAAACGGAAATAACATTGCTCCGCCAAGCACTCCGTACGCTGCATTTCCCGAAAGGGAGCACGGTCATCGGAGAAGGAAAGACAGACGATTCGATCTACTTTATACAGAAAGGTGTGTGGAGAGCTTACATCGAACGCGACGGAGAACAGCAAACGCTTTGGTTCTCCATTCCGGGTGAAACTGTATTTTCTTCCTGGAGTTATTTCCGCGGGCATCCATCCCGCTATACCATCAGTTCATCCAGCGACAGCATTGCCATCGAAATGAGGAACAGTACCATACAAAAACTGTCGGATTCATCTCCGGCTTTTCTGAAATGGATGCAGGAGCTTTTAGTGAATATACTTATCAATGAAGACGATTTGCTGATCGACCTGTCGAGCCCCAAAGCAGAAAACCGGTATCTGGCTTTTATTAAGAAGATGCCGGAACTGTTCAATAGTGTGCCGCTGAAAGAGATTGCAGGATATATAGGCGTCACTCCCCAATCACTCAGCCGGATCCGGGCGGGACTGAATAAAAATAAAAAAGCCATCCTTTAACAGGATGGCTTTTTTATTCTATCTTGGGTGAACGATGGGACTCGAACCCACGACCCTCGGAACCACAATCCGATGCTCTAACCAACTGAGCTACGCTCACCATTTCAGTCTCATTGAGTATTTCTCTTTAAGACGGTGCAAAGATAGATGTTTTTTATTATTCTGCAAGCGTTTTTCAAAGAAAAAATACAAATATTTTACTTATAAATCGCTTTCTTCCCGGCTAACAGCGTGTTACGCATCAAAGAAATGATTGTCATAGGACCAACACCTCCCGGAACCGGAGTAATATAAGAACATTTCGGCGCTACTTCGTCAAACTTCACATCGCCTGTCAACTTATATCCGCTCTTAGTCACACTGCTCGGCATACGGGTAGTACCCACGTCGACGATCACTGCACCTACTTTCACCATATCGGCTTTCAGAAATTCAGGAACCCCTAAAGCGACAATAATAATATCCGCACTCAGGCACATTTCTTTCAGGTTGTTTGAACGACTGTGGCAAACCGTTACCGTACAGTTACCCGGATATGACTTCTGCATCATCAGGGTAGCCATCGGCTTACCTACGATATTGCTGCGTCCCAACACGACACAATGCTTACCGCTTGTTTCTATTTCGTAGCGTTTCAGCAATTCCAGGATACCGGCAGGAGTAGCGGAAACAAAACAAGGAAGACCGATCGACATGCGTCCCACATTGATCGGATGGAATCCGTCAACGTCTTTACGATAATCGATCGCCTCAATAATCTTTTGCTCTGAGATATGTTTCGGAAGCGGAAGCTGCACAATGAAACCGTCTACATCCGGATCGTTGTTCAGTTCATCCACACGACGAAGCAATTCTTCTTCGGTCACATCATCTTCATAACGGATCAATGTAGACTTGAAACCGATCTCTTCGCAAGTTTTCACTTTACTGGCCACATAAGTTTCACTACCTCCGTCATGACCTACCAGAATGGCTGCCAAATGAGGGATCTTACCTCCTGCCGCTTTGATCTGGGCGACTTCTTCTGCCATCTCTTTTTTCATCTGAGCAGAGACCGCTTTTCCGTCCAGTAATTGATAATTATTGTCTTCCATACTATATATCTTTAATGTTTATCTCTTGAATGAAGGAAATTTCTTGCTTCCCGGTTTAGCGGCAGTAAGCATACGCATCATCTTACGTGTTTCATCAAACTGTTTAATCAGTTTGTTTACTTCCTGCACCGTCGTACCGCTACCTTTCGCAATACGCGTACGACGTGATCCGTTCAGGATAGCCGGATTGACACGTTCGTCCGGAGTCATTGAATAGATGATCGCTTCGATGCTCTTGAAAGCATTGTCGTCGATATCGATATCTTTCAAGGCTTTACCGACACCCGGAATCATGGATGCCAGTTCTTTCAGGTTACCCATCTTCTTGATCTGCTGGATCTGAGCGATAAAGTCATTGAAGTCGAACTGGTTCTTGGCGATCTTCTTCTGTAAGCGCTTGGCTTCTTCTTCGTCGTATTGTTCCTGTGCACGTTCCACCAAAGAAACGATATCACCCATACCGAGGATACGGTCGGCCATACGTTCCGGATGGAATGTATCGAGTGCATCCATCTTTTCACCGGTTCCGACAAACTTGATCGGTTTGTCAACGACCGTGCGGATAGAAAGGGCGGCACCACCACGGGTATCACCGTCGAGCTTAGTCAGTACAACACCGTCAAAGTTCAGGCGTTCGTTAAATTCTTTTGCTGTATTAACGGCATCCTGTCCGGTCATGGAGTCCACAACGAACAATGTTTCGTCCGGTTGGATGGCGCTCTTGATGGCAGCGATCTCTTTCATCATCTGCTCATCGATAGCCAAACGACCGGCAGTATCGACTATCACGACATCGTTACCCTTTGCACGTGCTTCACGGATCGCGTTCATAGCGATCTCTACCGGATTCTTATTTTCCAGTTCCATATAAACAGGAACGCCTACCTGCTCACCTACCACACGCAACTGTTCGATAGCGGCCGGACGATACACGTCACAAGCTACCAGCAACGGTTTCTTATTTCTTTTGGTTTTCAGCATATTCGCCAACTTTCCGGAGAAAGTGGTCTTACCCGAACCTTGCAAACCAGACATAAGGATGATGGCTGGTGAGCCTGTCAGGTTGATGTCGATAGCTGTCCCCCCCATCAGGCTGGCCAGTTCATCATGTACGATCTTAACCATCAACTGGCTGGGTTTAACGGACGTAAGTACGTTCTGTCCTAACGCTTTTTCTTTTACCGTATCGGTAAATGACTTAGCCACCTTGTAGTTTACGTCGGCATCAAGCAGGGCTTTACGCACATCTTTCAGCGTTTCAGCCACATTGATCTCGGTGATCTTGCCTTCACCTTTCAACAGCTTAAACGATCTGTCTAACCTTTCGCTTAAATTTTCAAACATAATTTGTATGTGTATTTATTTTTTTCTTTCTAATTTCTAACGTAATAGGGTGCAAAGGTAAGAAAAAGGATGTAATCCTCTAAATCTTTTTATTCTGCCACGCTGCTTTTTTCAAATAAATTACACTAGCCAATAACAAACCACTATAATAAATCACCTCGGTCAGGAAACAAATCGCCACCGGAAGGTGTAAACGCATCCCTGCCACATAAATAAAGAGCGTATAAAAGATAAGCGTCACCACCTCCATCGCAAAAGCCGAACGGGTATTCCCCGTACCTGTCACCCCGTTAAATACGATATTGGCGACGGCAGCGATCAACAAGGCGCCGGAAATAACATAAAGAGAAGGAATGGACGCCTGTACCAAAGAGGCATCATTCGTATAAATCGACAATATAGCCGATGGGAAAATACAGGCGATAAAAACACAGACGGCTACAATTCCTAATGATATACCGGCAATCTTGCGAATGATCGGGATAACCTGATCTTTATGTCCGGCACCGATACTATTACTCACAAAAGAGTTGGTTGCCGTAGATAAAGAATTGACAGGAATTAGCAGGACGATATACACACTGCGGACAATATTGGCGACCGCCAGTTCCCGTTGCCCCAAGTGTTCTACGGCTACGAAAAGCAAAAAGTAAGTACTTAACGATATAAAATACTGCAACATAGTGAATATGGATATATCCAACACACGTCTCAACAATTTGACATCGAACGACCGGAATTGATTCAGTGCATACTTCTTTATATCGACCGTCAAACGGGTATAGACCAAAAAGAAAACAATCGACACTCCTTCTGCCGCCACCGAAGCGATAGCCGCTCCCTTAATGCCCATTTCCGGAAAACCTCCCTTCCCGAATATCAACAGGTAGTCGAGCAACACATTGGTCAAAGCCATCACAATGGCATTCAATGTCAGTACCTTTGTCCGGGTAATACCGATGAACAAGGCACGAAACATCACATTCACAAAAGAGAAAAAGAAACCGAACACACGCCAGTCGAGAAACTCTTCCGTTGCCATCAGGATCGTATCGGAAGAGATCATCACCCGCATAATATCACCCGCAAAGAAACGGGACAAAGCAAACATCACGGCAGCCAGTGACAAAAGGAAAAATACACCTTGTATCATGACCGGTCCCACATCTTTATACCGTCGTTCCCCATTCCTTCGTGCCATCACGATCTGCGATCCGGTACTAAAGCCGAATGCAATTGTAAACACACATATATAGTAGAGTCCTCCCATCGCGGAGGCTCCTAACTCAACTTCGCCTACCCTTCCCAGGAAAGCCGTATCGGTCACATTAATAATGTTCTGTGCCAATAAGCTTAGAAAGATAGGGTAACTGACATTCCAGATTTGTTTGTTCGTATACATACTCTATAATAATTTCAATAAGAAAACACAGGGTCACAAAAAAAGCCCGCCGGCATCCGGCGAGCTTTTTTATTCTTGTTTCTAAAACATTTCAATTGCTGCTCCGATGCTCTATATCAGTCTGTTGGTTGCTGTATCAGGAAACACAACAGCCGGTTTAAATGTTTTGGCTTCTTCAAAATCCATCATGGCGTACGACATGATAATAATGATATCCCCAGGCTGGGCCTTTCGGGCTGCTGCGCCGTTCAGACAAATCACGCCTGAGCCTCGCTCGCCTTTAATGATATACGTTTCAAAACGTTCACCGTTATTGTTGTTCACAATAGCCACCTTTTCATTCGGAATCAGATTGGCGGCATCCAGCAGATCTTCATCGATAGTGATACTACCGATATAATTCAGATTGGCTTCCGTTACCGTCACCCGGTGAATCTTTGATTTAACTACCTCTATAAACATACGATATGACTTTTTTTGTTTCAAATCCACAGATATAGAACTACGAGCCATCTTGTTTCAAATGTTTCCTCCGGACAAAACTATATTTTCTCCTAGAAGAAACTATATTTTCTCCCGCACAAAACAATAGTTTCTTCGGGAGGAAACAAAACAAATCCTATATCAACTTTCAATATTTAATATTATCGATCAGACGGACATCCCCGCAATATACAGTGATACATCCTACCGGATAAGTCGTATCTGACCAATTTTTAATCGACTCCATCGTGTATCCGTCTACGATCTCGTAGTATTCAACACGCATAACAGGATCCGCATTGATCGTATTCACTACATAATCAATCACCTCCTGCACGCTTTTTCCGGCTGCAAAGTTAGTACTTTCTTTTAACGTACGTGCAATCAGGGGCGCTTTTTGACGTTGTTCCGGCGTTAATCGGACATTACGGCTGCTCAGGGCCAGCCCGTCGGCTTCACGAAGGATCGGGCAGGCATTAATTTTTACCGGAATGTTCAACTGTTTCACCATCGCACGGATCACGGCGATCTGCTGGAAATCCTTTTCCCCGAAATAAGCATTATCCGGTTCTACGGCATAAAAAAGTTTGCTGACGATTTGGGCAACACCGTTAAAGTGTCCCGGACGGCGAGCTCCTTCCATTACTGCCGATACGGTTCCAAAGTCAAAAGTACGTGTATCCGGTTCAGGATACATTTCCGCTTCCGTCGGAGCAAATACATAATTACAACCGGCCGGTTCCAATAATGCACAGTCATTATCCAACGTACGCGGATAAGTGGCGAGGTCATTTTTGTCATTAAACTGGGTCGGATTCACGAAGATGCTGACAACGCATACATCGTTTTCTTCTACACAACGCTTAACCAGGCTCAAGTGTCCGTTATGTAATGCTCCCATGGTGGGAACAAAGCCTATTTTCCTGTTATGTTGCCTTTCTTCGGCAAGATAACGCTTCAATTCTTGGATGCTGTTTACTATTTTCATCTTTTTTAGATGCTTATTGACGGTGCAAAGCAAATAAATAATTACCGTAAATGAAAGAAATTTATTATCTTTGTGCCGTCTTTATAAAACTAGTTTACAGAATGGATGCAAAAAAAATCTTGTTTATAGCCCAAGAAATAACACCCTACCTTCCCGAATCTGAGATTGCAACGATATGCAGGAATCTGCCGCAAGGCATTCAGGAGCGTGGTCGCGAGATCAGAACTTTCATGCCCAAATTCGGAAATATCAACGAGCGACGCAATCAGTTGCACGAAGTGATCCGCCTGTCGGGTATGAACCTTATCATTGATGATACGGACCATCCGTTGATCATTAAGGTAGCATCCATTCAGGCCGCACGCATGCAAGTGTACTTCATTGATAATGAAGACTTCTTCCAGCGTAAACATACTGTTTGCGATGAAAATGGGAATGATTATGAGGATAACGACGACCGTTCTATCTTCTATGTACGTGGTGTATTGGAAACAGTGAAAAAACTTCGCTGGATCCCGGATGTGATTCATTGTCACGGATGGATGTCTGCGCTGACTGCATTATACATAAAAAGAATGTACGCAGACGATCCATGTCTTAAAAATGCAAAAATAGTCTATTCTATTTATAATGATGACTTTAATTCACCGTTAAGAAAAGAACTGGCTCACAAGCTGAAAACTGACGGTGCAAAAGACAGCGATCTGAAAGGCATCAAAGCTGATACCAGCTTTGTCGGCCTGACTAAACTAGCTATCGATATGGCAGACGGTGTGATACAAGGCAGTGAAACGATCAACCAGGATATTCTGGATTATATCGCCACTAAAAAGGACACTCCGTTCCTTCCTTATCAATCGCCGGAAACTTATATGGATGCATTCAACGAATTTTACGATGTCGTATTAGATTCTAAATAAGTGAGAGAAAAATGATGAATATCAAGCCTTTATTAATTGGCCTGGGCTTGGGAATAACAATCCTGAGTGGGTGTAGTGATGATTTGAATCTGGTTGGCTCGACAATTCAGCCTGACGGAGACCAAATGCCCGTATATGTAGATACCTTTCAGATGCAAGCGACAACCTTGCTGATGGATTCGGTATATGCAAGAACTACTAATGGACTACTCGGCGAGTTTTATGATCCGTTATATGGTAATGTGAAATCTGATTACATCTGCCAGTTCTACTGTCCGGATGATTTCAAATTCCAACAGAAACCAATCAACGGTCAGATTGACTCTGTCGAATTTAATATTATCTATCAAAACGGAGCTTGGGTGGGTGATTCATTAGCTCCTATGCGCGTTCAAATATATGAGATAAACAAAGAACCGGAAAGGGATTTTTATACAAACTTCGATCCGCTGGAATATTGCGATATGCAGAAGTCACTGGGTATGCAGACGTATACGGCATACGACAACTCGGTGCCCGACAGTGTTCGTTATGCTGTGAATTCACAAGGTGATTCTACTTATATTCCGACCATTACAATCCGAATGCCGAAGGACTTTGGTCAGAAGTTCTATGATGAATCAGTCAATAATCCCGGAACATTCTCCAGTCAGGAAAATTTCAATAAATTCTTCCAGGGCTTATATGTAACAAACACATACGGTAGTGGAAATATTCTGCAGATCAGCTATTCTTCGATTTCTATCTATTACAAATATTCATTGAAGGGTAGCCAGGGACAGGATTCCACGGCACGTGCCAGTGAAACGTTCAATGTAACCAAAGAAGTTTTACAGTTGAATCGTTTCAAGAATACAGATTTGACTCCGCTGTTGCAGCCAAATGATTCGATCACCTATCTGAAAACTCCTGCCGGTGTATATACGCAGTTGACTATTCCGGCTAAGGATATTGTAGAGAGAATTGGAGACCGCGTTATCAATAATATACCTTTGACAATAAAAGCGTTGCCTCAGGAAGACTGGCAATGGGCATTGAGTGCTCCGGCTAATTTATTATTGTTGCCTAAAGACTCTTTAGCAACTTTCTTTGTCAATAATAAAATAGAAGACAGCAAAACAGCATTCCGTGCCAGCTATAACTCCAGCAGTCGTTCTTATTCATTTGGAAACGTCTCTAATTTGATGCAGGAACATATAAAGAACAATCCGGATAAAGATATGGTATTGCTTTTGGTGCCTGTTGAACGCATTACAGCTCAAAATGATAGTTACTGGGGAAATTCCCAACCGTACACAACGGCAATAAACAACTATTTATTGCCTTCCGGTGTAAAGTTGCTTAAAACAGAGGATGCTACACGGATCATTATAACAACAACAGATTACAAGTAGTAATTTTAAAGTCATAAAAAAACGGATAATCTAAAAAGATTATCCGTTTTTTTATAGCATAATTTTATTTTTCAGACTTCTTAGCAAGCTTTTTCTTCAGCTTATCAACTTCTTTCTGAAGCGTTTCGATCTCTATTCCCTGATTCTTGATCGTTGTCAGCAGAGAGTTTAATTCTTCATTGTCCACATCGATCGGATACAGAGCATTGACACGACTTATAAAATCACCCAGGATATTCATATAGTTCGTAAATGCATCGTACGGAGAATCATAAATACCGCGATTCAACCAAATACCCGTATTCTTTGTAGTCATGAAACGGAAATTATTACTTGCCTGCAGATAATCCCAATCTTGCTTGATACGACGATCGTCAGACAGATGGACACGTTCTGCTACACTATACAGCTTATTGAATGCTTCACGCTGCATCACGTTACCTAACCAGCAACTAGTATCTCTTTCTTCATCTATCCATGACATTGGATAAGGTACATCGATCTGATCTACTGATTTCAACTTTGTAATGATATCCGTCGGTGTAGAGAATGTAATACCTCTTTCTTTCGCACATGCCGGCAATGCTTTGATAAAGCTCAATATATTAGAAGACAACGGTTGTGCAATACCCAAAGCACCAAGCTCCATAAAAATATTGATCACCTGCTCTTCTTCAGGAAATGCAGCAACCCAATCCATATATTTATCAGCAAATAACGGATACTCACTCCAGTCAGAATTAGAGAAACGCAGACTGATATCATCCGACAACTTGAAATCACGAAGCAGAAGCTTCAGATTAGGATTGTAAGCGCAATGATATAAATAATGAGCGCTCTTCCAGCCTAATACATGCTTAGCACCTTCCGTCAGCATACCTTTAAATCCCATACTGGCAACCAAGGCACCGATGTCATTCGAATAAATCAAGCTTGAATTACGGAATACCTTCGGAGTCTGTCCGAATACCTGTTTGATCTTTTTCTTCATACGGTCTACTTCCTCCCGGAAACACTCCTCGTTAGCCAATGAAGACAAACCATGTGAATAAGGTTCACACAAAAATTCGCAGCAACCGGTTTCATTCAACTGATGCAACAATTCGATCACTCTAGGAGCATACACTTCCAACTGTTCCATTGCCACACCTGAAATTGAAAATGCCACTTTAAATGCTCCGTTATTTTCTTTTGCCATTTCAAGCAAGGTTGTCAGAGCAGGAATATACGAACGTTCTGCAATATCACTGATACTGCGTTCGTTTTCATAATCATCATAATAGTAATGATCGGTACCTATATCAAAGCAGCGATAACGTTTCAGATGAATAATTTGATGTATTTCAAAATAAAGACAGATTGTTTTCATATCTAGTTATTGTTTTATTATTTACCGTAATTCTTTAAAACATCCTCGTAAAGTGCGCGGATTCGCAAACCGACTTTTTCCCATGTAATGCTGTCGACCTCCTTCTTTCCTTCTTCCTGAAGATATTTGAAAAGAGACTCGTTCGTACAAATAGAATAAATAGCATCGGCCATTGCATTGATATCCCAATAATCCGTTTTAATCACTTTATCAAGAATTTCACCGCATCCGGACTGCTTTGAGATAATAGAAGGCGTTCCGCACTGCATAGCTTCCAATGGAGCAATACCAAAAGGTTCGGAAACGGAAGGCATCACGAACACATCACTGTTTTTATACGCTTCATACACCTGGCGTCCGCGCTGGAAACCCGGGAAATGGAAACGGTCGGCAATACCACGTTCGGCAGCCATATTGATCATGGCATTCAGCATATCACCCGAACCCGCCATTACGAAGCGAATGTTGCGTGAACGCTTCAACACTAAAGCCGCTGCTTCAACAAAGTATTCCGGTCCTTTCTGCATGGTAATACGTCCAAGGAACGTAACCACTTTTTCTTTCGGATGCTCCGGACGAGGTATATCCAGCAATTCCTGCGAAAGCGGATAAACCGCATTGTGCATAGCAAAACATTTACGAGGATCCTGGTGATATTCACGGATAACCGTCTGACGAGTCAGTTCCGATACACACATGATACAATCTGCATGATCCATACCGTTCTTCTCCATCGCATATACGGTTGGATTCACCTTTCCGCGTGAACGGTCGAAATCGGTAGCATGAACATGGATACACAAAGGTTTCCCGCTCACTAATTTGGCGTGTACGCCTGCCGGATAGGTCAACCAGTCATGTGCATGAATGATATCGAATTGCTGCTGTCGCGCAATAACACCGGCTATGATAGAAAAATTATTGATCTCGTCATGAAGATTCCCCGGATAACCTCCGGCAAACTCCATACACCCCAGATCATTGACATGCATGTGAGAGAAATCGGCATAAATATGGTCGCGGAAAGCATAATACTGTTCCGGGGTCATATAATGAGGCAGTCGCGACTTGAGATAATTATAATCAACATCACGCCACACAACAGGTACCTGATTCATACCTATGATGTTCAAAAAGCCTTCTTCTTCTCCGGTCGGCTTCGGAAGACAGAAAGTCGTTTCCACATCTCCCTGCAAACTCAATCCTTTAGTGATACCATAAGATGCAACTGCAAGACCACCATATATTTTGGGAGGAAATTCCCATCCAAACATTAATACTTTCATATTGGCTCCTCCTATTAATAATTGTATTTACTCAATAAATATAACACTCGCAATATTTCTGCCACATTCATAGCAAAAGAAACAGCACCGCGTCCTTTGAAAGGAGGATTACCATCAAACAGTTCTGAAATAGAACCGATACAGTGAGATGACATTTCATCTTCATAACCAATCAAATAGCGTTCAATAAAGCCCAGGGCACTCATTTTATAAATACGAAGATAAGCTTCGAAATAAAAACCTGCCAACCAAGGCCATGCAGTACCCTGATGATAAGCATAATCGCGCTGAATCTGAGCACCTACATAATTCGGATTATAACCTCCGCTCTTCGGGCTCAACGAACGAAGACCTTTTGGCGTAAGCAATTCCTTCGTTACAATATCAAGCACTCCTTTTTTCTGACTGGCATTCAAAGGAGAGTAATCAAAAGCTACGGCAAATATCATATTAGGACGTACACTCCAGTCCATCATATTTCCATCCACATAGTCTAATAAATAACCGTACTCGTTCAAAAATGTTTCCACAAACGACTTGCCGCTTCTTTCTGCCAAAGCAGACAATTCTGTGCTTAAATTTTCATTTCCGGCTTCGCCCAGTAATTCACCGGTAAAGCGTAGGGCGTTATACCATAAAGTATTTATTTCTACGACAAAACCAGTTCTCGGTATTACAGGCCGGTCGTTGACGGTAGAGTTCATCCATGTAACGGCCTTCTCCGTTCCGCGAGCATACAGCAAACCGTTGTCGAGTAAAGACAAATTAGGATGTTTGTTGCTGCGAATAAATGCCATGATATCTTCCAACAATACACCATATTTCTCACGACATGCATCACGCGACACCATTTTAGCATACTGCTGGATACACCACACAGCCCAAAGCAAAATGTCAGGATGCTCCATTTCATAGATTCTCAGGTCGCTTGGCTCATTATTCATGAAAGCATACACAGCTTTACGGGCTGTTTCCATCACGACTTCATATTTAGACTTTTCGTCGATAGCCAGCGTCAGTCCCGGCAAAGATATAAACATGTCGCGAGCGCGGCACTTGAACCAGGGATAACCGGCCAGGATATAATATTCACCACCTTGCTTATTCAAAAATTGGTGGGCAGCATTGATCAGACAATGTTTGAATGTGTCGCGCGGAGTACGCTCTTCCATCTCTTCTTCAAATGTCTTTTTCAACGCACGTGTATTCGTCTCGGAAACACCGCCGGAGAAAACGACACTTTCACCTTTCTTTATATCTACTTCAAAATATCCGGGCACATAGAGATCTTCATTAAAATCATATCCTCTCTCCTGCTCTTTCGGATATTCGATACCTCGATACCAGTCCGGTTGAAAATGAAACTCATTCTTTTTATTTAACTGCATATACAATTCGGGATATCCCGGATACATACATGTCTTGATACCGTTTGTGACAACCTGATACTCACGACTGGCCTGGGCATTCTCGTGCGTATACTGACGTACACTGCGAAACGCCAAAAACGGACGTAAGCGCAACGTTGTAGCAGAATGTGCATCCAGCAGCGTATATCGAATCAAAATTCGGTTTTCGTGATGAACAAAAAGCTTTTCTTTTTTCAAAACAACTCCACCTACCCTATAGATAGTGGTCGGCACTTTCTCACATTCAAACTCACGGATGTACTTATGTCCGTTCGGACTATAATTATCACCCTGATACTTATGAAGACCTAAATTAAATTCAGCCCCATGTTGTATAACTGTTTCATCCAACGATGATAACAACACATGGTTTTCATCATCTAGTTCTGGCACCGGAATGACAAGTAATCCATGATACTTTCGCGTGTTACAATCCGCGATAGTTGTGCAGTGATAGGCTCCCGAACGATTCGTACGAAGAATCTCCCTGGGTAGAGACTCCTCCAGGTTTGTCATAAGAGTCTTGTCAAATTTAAGATAACTCATAATTTTATATTTGGTTTTAAGTTTATGCTTATATAATTAAAATGTCATGATATTCCGATCAAATGTATCACATAAAAACTAAAAAAACAAACTCACTTTCATATTTATTTAGAAACTCCTTTTAAAAAAATATCTAGAAACATTGATAAATAACCATTTAGAAATCAAGCCACGACTCTGAATGTGTTATCAAACACATAAATAAATGTTAAAACAAGAAAAGGCTATACTCAATGAATATCTTAGAGTATCGAAAAAAAGAAGCATTAGAGAGACAACCCGCGAATGAGCACGAGAACTCAAGAGCAACAATTCCCCTGGAAAGGATACAAAATAAAGGATCTAAACAATATTTTCTGCTGATATAACTGGTTGTCGATAATTGTGGGCAAGCCTGTCGACAACTGTCAACAAGCCTGCCCACAATTATCGACAACAAATTATATCGAATTATAAATCTATAAATCCATAGATGTTTGTTTCGTCAAAACAGGTATTTTTTTCCATCTTTGTACCCACAAATAAACTATTCATAAGAAGAAACGATTATATAATATATAATGTATAAGAAATATGACACAGACAGTAAATAATCCATTCTTTCAAAGATATAATACCCCTTTCGAAACTCCGCCTTTCAACGAAATAAAGACGGCTCATTACGAACCGGCTTTTGAGGAAGGCATCCGGCAACTGGATCAGGAAATACAGGATATTGCCAATAACAGCCAACCTGCTACTTTTGAAAATACAATTGTAGCCCTGGAACGTAGCGGCAAACTACTGGAAAAAGTGAGTTCGGCCTTTTTTAATATACTCAATGCAGAAGCAGATGACGAAATGATGGATATTTCACAAAGAGTATCCCCAAAGCTGTCGGAAAGCTCCAACAATATATTTCTCAATGAAAAATTATTCGCACGGGTAAAAACTGTTTACGAACAGAAAGAACAACTCGCTCTTTCGCCCGAAGATGCTAAATTACTGGAAGATACTTTCGAATCATTTTCTGTTCGCGGTGCCAACCTGAGCGCGGATGATAAAGAGAAATACCGCAAACTCAGTACAGACCTGAGCGTACTATCCCTGACTTTCGATCAAAACGCGCTAAAAGATAAAAACAGGTATGAATTACTCCTTACCGATGAAAAAGACCTGGCAGGACTGCCCGAAAGCATACGTGAAGCTGCGGCCCACCGGGCAAAAGAGAAAGGGAAAGAAGGTTGGCTGTTTAACCTGACTGCTCCCAGCTACGTTCCATTCATGCGCTACTCGGCTTTACGCCCGTTACGCGAAACGATGTACCGGGAATATATGAGTGTCGGAAACAAAGGCGATGAATATGACAACAAAGAAATCATTCGCCGGATCGTCAATATCCGGCTGGAAATAGCCCGGCTGATGGGACACAGCACATACGCCGAATATTCGCTTAAAAGAACAATGGCTAAAACGCCAGCCAATGTTTACCATTTACTGGAACAATTGCTGGAGGCCTATAAACCGGTTGCCGTCAACGAATACAATGCCGTTCAAGGTTTTGCCATGGGAGCTGAAAAGGAAAACATCACCGTTATGCCCTGGGACTGGAGCTATTATTCCGAAAAACTGAAAGATATCCGTTTCAATGTAAACGATGAGATGACGCGCCCGTACTTCGAACTGAACAATGTTAAAAACGGAGTATTCGGACTTGCCACACAGTTATACGGTATCACTTTCAAGGAAAACAAGGAAATACCCGTTTACCATCCGGAAGTCGATGCCTACGAAGTATATGATGCCGACGGTAAGTTTCTCTCCATCCTGTATACCGACTTCCATCCGCGCGACGGGAAACAATCGGGAGCCTGGATGAACAGCATCAAGGAACAATATAGCGAGGCCGACGGTAATGACAGCCGTCCCCAGATCATCATCGTGATGAACTTCACGCGCCCGACGGAGACCAAACCGTCTCTATTGACTTTCGATGAAGTAAATACACTTTTGCATGAATTCGGACATGCCTTGCACGGAATGCTGGCCAAAGGAAAATATGCCAGCCTTTCCGGAACCAATGTGTACCGTGATTTTGTCGAACTCCCATCCCAGTTGATGGAAAACTGGTTGACGGAAAAAGAATTTCTGGATCAGATCGCCGTACATTACGAAACGGGAGAAAAGATACCGCAGGAACTTATCCGTAAACTGGTCGATGCTTCTAATTTCAACACAGGGTATTTCTGTTGCCGCCAGTTAAGTTTCGGCATGCTCGATATGGCATGGCATACACAGACGGAACCGTTTGAAGGAGATGTGATCGCTTTCGAAAAACAGGCATGGGCACACACCGTTATTGTCCCTGAAGTCCCGGGTACATTGATGAGCAGCAGTTTCGGACATATCTTCTCCGGAGGATACGCTGCCGGGTATTACGGATACAAATGGGCCGAAGTACTGGATGCCGACGCATTCTCCGTCTTCAAGAAAAACGGGATATTCAACCGCGAAACAGCCCGGTCATTCCGGGAAAATATCCTTTCCAAAGGAGGAACGGAAGACCCGGCAGTCTTGTATAAACGTTTCCGCGGACAGGAACCGACCATCGACGCACTGCTTATCAGAAACGGCATCAAACAGGCTGAACCGAAAGCGAATGGCAATTGATATAAAAATAGCTAAACATACAATAGTTAAATCAATTATATTTACCTTTGCCAGCTAAAATAATAAGTACAAAATCAGGTAAACCATGTGCGAAAAAACAGAGAAGCAATATGAACTGGATAAACGTTATCTGAGAATGGCTGCAGTCTGGGCCGAAAATTCATATTGCAAACGGCGACAGGTCGGTGCACTGATAGTTAAGGACCAGATGATTATTTCCGATGGATACAACGGAACACCTGCCGGTTTTGAAAATGTCTGTGAAGATGAAAACAATGTAACCAAACCCTATGTGTTACATGCGGAAGCGAATGCCATTACAAAAGTGGCAGCATCTTCTAACAGCAGCAAAGGAGCTACGATCTACGTGACTTCGGCACCTTGTATAGAATGTGCCAAACTGATCATCCAATCGGGCATTAAGCGTGTTGTATATTCAGAAAAATACCGGATGGAAGACGGATGCAATTTATTGCAGCGCGCTGGTATTAGTATAGATTATATTGATATAAACGAATAAATATACGTTTTTATGGACAAAAACAGAAGGTTAACCATTTGGTTACCTGTTATCATTGCAGCAAGTATTGCCCTCGGTATCTTTATCGGGAACAATTATCTTTCTCTTACTCAACATGGCAAACGCCGGATGTTTTCCAGTGGAAATAAAATAAATGCCATACTCGATATTATCGACGAACAATATGTCGATACAGTCAATATGGGGAAGCTGGTGGAAGGCACAATACCTAAAATATTCAGCGAACTGGATCCTCACTCCGTTTATATTCCTGCCGAAGATGCAACGATCGTAAACGAAGACCTGGAAGGTTCATTCAGCGGTATCGGGGTTTCATTCAATATGCAGACAGATACTATCCTGGTGATCAGCGTCATCCCTAAAGGTCCAGCCGAAAAGGCCGGATTATTGCCGTTTGACCGTATCATCACGATTAACGACTCTATTTATTCCGGCAACAATACCAGCCAGGCGAAAATCATGCGTACCCTGCGCGGTGCGAAGAACAGCACGGTTAAGTTAGGCGTAAAGCGTGGAGGCGTTCCCGACCTGCTTTATTTTGATGTGACACGCGGCGATGTTCCGGTTAATTCCGTGGATGTTTCTTACGAAGTCAGCAAAGGTATCGGGTATATCAAAGTCAGCAAATTCGGACGGACAACCTATAACGAGTTTATCACGGCAATTGCCAAGCTGAAAGAAGCAGGATGCAGCTCCTTCGTTATCGACTTGCGCGGAAACACCGGAGGTTATATGGATGCTGCCATCAATATGGTCAACGAGTTCATGCCGGAAGGACGGCTCATCGTTTACACGGAAGGTAAAGCTTTCCCTAGAAACGACGTATATACCAATGGAACCGGCACCTGCAAGGAAGCTCCGATCGTTGTCCTGACAGACGAGTTCTCGGCTTCCGCCAGCGAAATCTTCTCCGGAGCTATTCAGGATAACGACCGTGGACTGATCGTCGGCCGCCGTACCTATGGAAAAGGCCTGGTTCAATCGCCGATCAAACTCAGCGACGGCTCTGAGATCAGGCTGACCATCGCCCGTTACTATACACCGTCGGGACGAAGCATCCAAAAAGATTATAAATTGGGAGACTCTGCCGACTATGACCAGGATTTGTATAACCGTTTCATTCATGGTGAATTTGATTCTGCCGACAGTATTAAAAATACGCACACAGAAAAGTATCACACCATGATCGGACGAACTGTATACGGCGGCGGCGGTATCATGCCGGATATTTTCATTCCGCGTGACACAAGTGGAATCACAACCTATTTCACCAGCATTGTGAACAGCGGAACACTTTACCTGTATGTTTTGGAATATTCTGATCAGAATCGTGAAAAGTTATCATCATTCAAGACTTATCAGGATCTGTACAAATATTTACAGTCTCAACCCTTGTTGTATGACTTCACGAACTTTGCAGCATCCAAAGGTATCAAGAAACGTCCGAACCTGATCAACATCTCCGGCAAACTGATTGAAAACCAACTGCAGGCCTATATCGTACGGAACTTCTTCGACGAAGCCGGATTCTATCCGATCTTCCTGAAAGACGATCCGACCTTACTTCGTGCCATCCAAATCATAAACGAAGGGAAATCCATTCCTACTTTAGAGAAAAAAGATGCAGACAAAGGAATTGCAAGAATCCAAGCAACACCTTCGAAAATACATAGCCTCGCTAAAGAGCTCGTACGAGAAGACTACACTGCTTGATTTTTCAGATAAAATACAGAAGCGGCTGGAAGAGACTGAACTCTTCCGGCAGGCTCGCTGCATCGCTTTATACAATGCCATTCCCGGAGAAGTGCAGACTGCCGGTTTACTCGAAAAATGGTTTGATAAAAAACAACTTCTCCTGCCGTTAGTTGTCGGTAACGATCTGCGTTTATTACCTTACAAAGGTCTCGATACTTTAAAACCCGGAGCTTTTGGCATTTTGGAACCGATCGATCCGAAAACGACAGTCCCGGAAACGGATATCGATCTGATTATTGTACCCGGCGTGGCATTCGACCGCCAATTGAACCGCATGGGACGCGGCAAAGGATATTACGACCGGCTATTATCGACTTTACAAGTGCCTAAAATTGGAATTTGTTTCGACTTTCAGCTACAGGACATGATTCCAATCGAACCTTTCGACAAGAAAATGGACATGATCATTACAGAAAAGGAAGTTATTACCGGATAATGATATCATGGATAACAGTTGCGCCGGCATATTCATTCAGGCTCTTCACCAGCCGCTCACGGCATAAAGTAAGCTCACTCCTCAATACGGCAGAAGTCAGCGATACATATAATATATGATCGCGTACATATATATTGCGCGTATACTGCATAACCATCGGTCCGAGCACCTCTTTCCAGGCACGTTCAACCCTGATCTCCAGGATCTTTTCATACAGTTCCGTATTATCTTCAAAGAAATCTCTCAGAACTTCACCGATTGCTTGTGTATTCTTCCGCTTCATTCCGCCTCCTCCATAGGTTGCACTTCACCTTGTTCTACTTTGAACAAAGCATAGTCATGATTCATCGCCTGCAATATTTCATCCAGATATTTACGGTTCGTATCCGTAATAAATATTTGCCCGAAACCATCGCCGCTCACCAGCTTAATGATCTCCGCCACACGTGAGGCATCCAGTTTGTCAAAGATATCATCCAGCAACAAGATCGGAGTCGTATTCCCTTTCTGAGCCAGAAAAGCAAACTGAGCCAACTTCAAAGCGATCAGGTACGTCTTATTCTGTCCCTGAGAACCGACCCTGCGAATCAGGTTCTCATCCAAAGTCATTTCCAGCTCATCCTTGTGTATTCCATTGGAAGTATATCCTAAAATCCGGTCACGTTCCCTGTTGGCAGCCAGCGATTCCGACAAATCTTTCTCCTCCAACTGCGAGATATAATGCAAACCGACCCGTTCCGTCGAACGGCAGATCGTCTGGTAATATTCATTAAAGATAGGAATAAAACTCTCGACCAGCAACTGCCTCTTTTCAAAAACCATCCGTCCGTACATTCCCATCTGCATTTCCAACACTTCATACAACGAGGCATCCATACTTTGATTTTTGAGAAGTACATTCCGTTGGAGCAACGCTTTGTTATACTGTATCAGGGCATGCAGGTATTGTTTGTCCTGTTGAGAAATGATCAGGTCCAGAAAGCGGCGGCGTTCATCACTCCCACCCCGGATCAAATCCGAATCCGCCGGTGAAACCATAACCAAAGGCAGCAAGCCGATATGTTCGGACAGTTTATCATATTCCTTTTTATTCCGTTTGAACTGTTTCCGCTGCCGACGACGGATAGCACAGAAGATTTCCTCCGTCCTTCCCTCATAATCATACGCTCCCTGAATGACACACATATCCTGATCGTTGTTGATGATCTGTGTATCAGGCGTATTTATATGGCTCTTGCAAAACGAAAGATAATGGACCACATCCAGCAGGTTCGTCTTCCCCATCCCATTATTTCCAAAGAAACAATTCATTTTGGGTGAGAAAGCGACTTCCGCCTGAAGAATATTTTTATAATTAAGAATAGAAAGCTTTTTGAGTATCATCTGTACCGTATTAATCGTACAAAATTAAAAAATATACTTCTAAGTATAGATTATATCAGTAAAAAAAACTACTTTTGCGCTTTGAATTGCCATTGGCATAAATCAGTAGATAAAAATAATAAATAACTATAACACATTATGGCTACTAAGGAAAAAAACACCAACACGGAGTTAGAAGTAGAAGAAATTGTTTCGAAGTCGGAACAGTTCATTGAAAACAATTCAAAAAAGATCATTTACGGAATTATAGCTATCGCACTCGTTGTTGGAGCTGTTTTAGGAATTAAACACGGTTATTTGATTCCCCAGGAAAAGAAAGCAGCCGCTGCTATGTTTAAAGGAGAACAGTATTTTGCTAAGGACTCTTTCAATTTGGCATTGAACGGTAATGGCGCCGACTTCGACGGTTTTGAAGGAATCATCGACCAATATGGAAGCACGACTTCCGGCAATTTGGCAAAAGCTTATGCAGGTATCTGCTATTTCAAAATGGGTGATACGGAAAAAGCTCTTGACAAACTGAAATCATTCAGCGGAGACGACAACATGATTTCTCCGGCTATCATCGGTCTGATCGGTGACTGTTATGTAAACATGGGTAACATCAAAGAAGGTATCAGTTATTTCGAAAAAGCAGCCAAGAAAGCAGACAACGAAGTGATCAGCCCGGTTTACCTGAAGAAAGCCGGTATCGCTTACGAAAACCAAAAACAGTATAGCGATGCAGTTAAAGCATACACGACTATCAAGGAAAAATATTTCAACTCAATGGAAGCAGCCGATATCGATAAATATATCGCCCGCGCTTCTGCTGCCAAATAATATAATTCACACGATATAAACTATATAAAAGGATGTCCCGTCAAAAAAGGCATCCTTTTATTTTAAATATAGAGTTATGGCTACAGCTTATCAAAATTTATCAGATTACGACTTCAACAGCGTTCCGGACGGCTCAGAAATGACCTTCGGTATTGTAGTCGCAGAGTGGAATAAGCACATCACAGAGAAATTACTGGAAGGTGCCTGCAACACACTGGAAAAACATGGTGTGAAACCGGAGAATATATATGTTAAACGTGTACCGGGTAGTTTTGAACTGACTTTCGGTGCAAAACGTATGGCTGAAACAAAAGATGTGAACGCTGTGATCGTTTTAGGATGCGTCGTGAGAGGCGACACTCCGCATTTTGATTATGTTTGCTCAGGCGTTACCCAAGGTATTACCGAACTGAATCTGATGTATGATATTCCATTCATTTTCGGTCTGTTAACTACCGACAACATGCAGCAATCGGAAGATCGTGCAGGCGGTAAGTACGGAAATAAAGGGGATGAAGCAGCAGTGACAGCATTAAAAATGATACATTTTTCTGACTAAACGCTTGCAGGTTTCAAAAATAATCGTACCTTTGCATCGCAATTGAAAATAATAGGGGCAGTTACCAGAGTGGCCAAATGGGGCTGACTGTAACTCAGCTGTCTTTCGACTTCGGTGGTTCGAATCCATCACTGCCCACAACTAAGGAACAATCTAAAAAGCAGATTGGTTCGTGAAAGAATTAAAATTGCGGAAGTAGCTCAGTTGATAGAGCATTAGCCTTCCAAGCTGAGGGTCGCGGGTTTGAGCCCCGTCTTCCGCTCTCAAGAAAAGGATAATCGAAAGGTTATCCTTTTTTTGTATATAAAAATCCCGACTTTCACAAGCCGGGATTTTCCGATTTAACCAAAATACTTATGAAAAAATACGAAAATCAAGTTGAGCAACCATTATCAAAACGCAAACCTTTCCATAGATCCCACTCTCTTAGAAAAAGTAGTCCGACAAACGTCTTTATCGGACTACCTGAAAGAAGAATCACTTCTTCTTTCTTTCTTCATAGATAAGGTATGCCTATCTATTTAAGATGCGTTATACCTCCTTTTTCGCTTCATCTATTTCTCTGATGCAAATAAAGAGCAAAAAAAGACATCCGCCAAAGAAAAACAAAGCGTGCAAGCGACAAAATCGTTTCATCGATAAGACAAAATCGTTTTTGTCCGTTCCAAGAACAATTTACCAGTCAATCAAATATTCTTTAACCCGTTACGACGACGGTATTCGCTTGGCGTCATATTATACACAGCCTTGAAATTACGCACGAATGTCCGGGAATTATTAAAGCTGGCTTCTGATGCTACGACTTCAATCAACTTATTAGAGGGATCCAATAAAAGAGTGGATGCATAAATAACGCGCTGCCTATTTATGTATCCATGAAAAGCTACATCATCTTTTAGTCGAAGAATTTTATTCAATGACTTCTTTTTGACATCGCATTGACGAACAATAATATTTACATTTATATCTTTATCCAGAAAATGCTTTTCTGTCACCACATATCGATGAATCTTATTATATATTTCTACGTATTCTGTATTGTCTGAAGGCTCAGATATTTTATATTGCGGTATATGCCAGTTCAATATTAGTACACAAAAATAGTTGTCTGAGACTTTAATTCCCCAAAAACGAAATTCTATTTTTTCATTCATATGTTCACCATGTTAATCAGAAAATTTTAAGGGCAGACCCAGTATAGCTTATAGTAAACACTACATACTAATATTAGATTTAGGTTTAGCGATAATAAATTCATACCCTATGACTAAAACAAATATAATATTTAACATCTTTATTTCCAAAGAAAATATCTAAATATCATTCTATCCCATATTTTCGTAGTCATTTTGCTTTTTATTTATAACTTTGGGGCAACATAAATATATTAATAATCTACGGAGATGAACGAACAGATAAAACAGATAGCTGAGCGTCTGGCGGGATTGCGGGACGCACTGGAGATTACTCCTGAAGAGATCGCCAAGGTCTGTAACCTGACCACAGAGCAATACCTGGAACTGGAAAGCGGCACAGTCGATATTTCAGTCAGCCTTTTACATCAGATTTCACAGGCATACGGGGTGGAACTTACTACCTTGATGTTTGGTGACGAACCTAAAATGAGTTCTTATTTTATTACCCGCAAAGGAAAAGGTATCGCTGTTGAACGTACCAAGGCCTACAAATACCAATCGCTGGCCGCCGGATTTGCCGGACGTAAAGCCGACCCGTTCATGGTTACCGTTCATCCGAAACCGGAAAATGAGCCTATCTATCTGAATTCGCATCCCGGGCAGGAATATAATCTGATATTAAAGGGCCGCATGCTCCTGCAGATCAATAACAAAGATTTGATCCTGGAAGAAGGAGACAGTATCTATTTTAATTCCGAACTACCTCATGGTATGAAAGCGTTGGACGGAGAAAAAGTCAGTTTCCTGGCTATCATTTTATAAATACAAAAAGTCATGTTAGAAAGATTCTTAGATCAGACGAGCTTTTCGTCGCAGGAAGATTTTATAAATAACTTCAAAATAAAAGTACCCGAAAACTTCAATTTCGGATATGACGTTGTAGATGCATGGGCCGCAGAAGAGCCAGGAAAAAAAGCTTTGTGCTGGACTAATGACCACGGCGAACATATTGATTTCACTTTCGCTGACCTGAAAAAATATACAGATCAGACGGCTGCTTATTTTCAATCTTTAGGCATCGGACATGGCGATATGGTCATGCTGATCTTGAAACGCCGTTACGAATTTTGGTTTTCGATCATCGCACTACACAAGTTAGGGGCAGTCGTTATCCCGGCCACTCACTTGTTAACAAAAAAAGATATTGTCTATCGCAATAACGCAGCCGATATAAAAATGATCGTTTGTGCCGGCGAAGATATTATCACCAAACATATTATCGATGCACTGCCGGAATCTCCGACTATTGAGAAATTAGTTTCCGTAGGTCCGGAAATACCGGAAGGTTTCGAAGATTTCCATAAAGGGATCGAGAATGCTGCGCCATTCGTTCGCCCGTCTCATCCGAACAGTAATGATGATATTTCATTGATGTATTTTACATCCGGAACGACAGGTAATCCGAAAATGGTAGCACACGATTTCACTTATCCGCTGGGACATATCGTAACCGGTAGTTTCTGGCACAACCTGCATCGTGACAGCCTCCATCTGACTATCGCCGATACCGGTTGGGGAAAAGCCGTTTGGGGAAAACTATACGGACAATGGATTGCCGGAGCGACCGTATTCGTTTACGATCATGAGAAATTCACTCCTGCCGATATGTTGCAGATGATCCAGGATTACAAGATCACCTCTTTGTGTGCACCTCCTACGATCTTCCGCTTTCTGATCCGCGAAGACATGACGAAGTACGATCTGTCTTCCCTGCAATATTGTACAATTGCCGGCGAAGCACTGAACCCTGCCGTATTTGAAGCATTCTATAAACTGACAGGCATCAAATTGATGGAAGGATTCGGACAGACGGAAACGACATTGACAGTTGCTACATTCCCATGGATGGAACCGAAACCCGGTTCTATGGGTGTACCTAATCCACAATATGATGTAGATCTGATCCGACCGGACGGAAGTCGCGCAGAAGACGGCGAGCAGGGACAAATCGTTATCCATACGACCCAGGGCAAACCGATCGGTCTGTTCAAAGAATATTACCGCGATGCCGAACTGACTCACGAAGCCTGGCATGATGGCATGTATTATACAGGCGACGTTGCCTGGCGTGATGAAGATGGTTATCTGTGGTTTGTCGGCCGTGCCGACGATGTGATCAAAAGTTCCGGTTACCGTATCGGACCGTTCGAAGTGGAAAGCGCACTGATGACACACCCGGCTGTTGTCGAATGTGCGATTACAGGGGTACCCGACGAAATTCGCGGACAGGTGGTAAAAGCGACGATTGTACTGGCGAAGGATTACAAGGAAAAGGCAGGCGAAGCATTGATCAAAGAGTTACAGGATCATGTAAAACGTGTTACAGCTCCGTATAAATATCCCCGTGTAGTTGAATTTGTCGAAGAATTGCCTAAAACCATCAGCGGAAAGATCCGTCGTGTGGAAATCAGGGATAAAGATAAGAAATAGAAGATTACACGAAAATGACATATCAGTTTACACGGATAGCAGTAAAGATAGGAAGTAACGTACTGACAAGAAAAGACGGTTCCCTCGATGTCACGCGCATGTCGGCATTAGTCGATCAGGTTGCGGAACTGCATCGACACGGGGTAGAAGTGGTTTTGATTTCTTCCGGAGCAGTAGCCTCCGGAAGAAGCGAAGTGAAACCCGGAAAGAAGCTCGATGCCGTCTCTGCCCGCCAGCTCTATTCAGCAGTAGGACAGGCTAAATTGATCAATCGTTACTTCGAGTTATTCCGCGAACATAAGATCGCTTGCGGCCAGGTTCTCACGACAAAGGAGAACTTTGGCAGCCGCACGCATTACCTCAACCAGAAACATTGCATGGAGGTAATGCTTGACAATAAGGTGATACCCATTGTAAACGAAAACGATACAATATCCGTTACAGAACTGATGTTTACCGATAATGACGAATTGTCCGGCCTGATCGCTACTATGATGGGGATGGATGCGCTTATTATCCTGAGTAATATCGACGGTATCTACAATGGCAATCCGGCTGATCCGACAGCAACGGTTATCCGGGAGATTGACGGTGGCAAACAGGATCTTTCAGAATATGTACAGACCAGCAAGTCTTCTTTCGGACGCGGCGGCATGTTGACCAAATGTTCTATTGCACAGAAAGTAGCTGACGAAGGTATCACTGTGATCATTGCAAACGGCAAAAAGGAGAATATCCTGCCTGCGTTACTGGCCAAAGGTAGTCAGACAGTATGCACACGTTTCATACCGGCAGCCAAACCTGTCAGCAGTGTTAAGAAATGGATCGCCCACTCCGAAGGCTTTGCCAAAGGAGAGATACATATCAATCGGGGAACAGAAGAAGCCCTGACCGGCAGCAAGGCCACCAGCCTGTTACTGGTAGGTGTCACCGCTATCATCGGAGACTTCGAGAAGAATGATATTGTAAAGATCATCAATGAAGCAGGCGTACAGATCGGTGTCGGGTGTGCCGGATACGATAGCCGGGAAGCTACCGGTCTGATCGGTCAACGCGATTTGAAACCGCTTGTTCACTACGATTACTTATATCTGGATTAACAGATTATGACTGAAAGTAACCTTTCCCCTCTTGAGAGGGGGTAGGGGGTGTGTTATTTTCAGGCAAACAAACAAATATTACACACCCCCTTTCCCCTCTCAAGAGGGGAAAAGTTACAACCGGTTAATAAACATGACATGGTAATCAATCACTTATTAAAGCAAAGCGTTACAGCATCCCGTCAACTTATCACGTTAAGTGACGAAGCGATAAACCGTATACTGACTGATACAGCAGACGAGCTGATGAACAGGCAGGCAGAAGTTCTTACGGCAAACGAGAAAGACCTCGCCCGTATGGACCCCACCAACCCAAAATACGACCGTCTGAAACTGACAGCCGACCGTCTGGCCGGCATTGCCGGAGACATGCGGAATGTAGCCTCACTCCCCTCTCCGCTCGGTAAAGTGATTAGTAAAGCTACCCGTCCGAACGGCATGGTGATCCGTAAAGTATCGGTACCATTCGGAGTGATAGGCGTTATCTACGAAGCACGTCCGAACGTCACTTTCGATGTATTCTCTTTATGTTTCAAAAGCGCAAACGCCTGTGTACTAAAAGGTGGTTCGGATGCCGACGACTCCAATCGTGCACTGGTTGCTATCATCCATTCCGTATTGGAACGCCACGGTATCAACCCAGCCGTTTGTACTTTATTGCCTCCCGAACGGGAAGCGACTACGGAATTGTTGAATGCCGTCGGCCTGGTAGACCTTATCATTCCCCGTGGCAGCAGTTCGCTGATCAATTTCGTACGCGACAATGCCCGCGTGCCGGTTATCGAAACAGGGGCCGGTATCTGTCATACCTATTTTGACAAGGACGGAGATAAAGAAAAGGGACAAGCCATCGTAAACAACGCCAAGACCCGCCGGGTAAGCGTTTGCAATGCATTGGATTGTCTGATCATCCATCAGGAACGGCTCAACTATCTTCCCTTTATCTGTGACAAACTGAGAGATAGTAATGTCACGATCTATGCGGATGAGCAGGCTTTCACCGCTTTGTCGGGACAATATCCGTCAGCACTGCTGCAACCGGCCAACAAAGACAGTTTCGGCACCGAGTTCCTCGACTACAAGATGAGTATCCGTACCGTAGCATCGCTTGAAGAAGCACTGGAACATATCGCCCGTTACAGTTCCAAACATAGTGAAAGTATCGTCAGCGAGTCATCCGAAGCTATCCGCCTGTTCCAGCAACAGGTAGATGCAGCCTGTGTCTATGCCAACGTATCGACCGCTTTCACCGACGGCGCGCAGTTCGGTTTCGGGGCCGAAATCGGTATCAGTACGCAGAAGTTACATGCCCGTGGACCGATGGCTTTACCGGAATTGACTACCTATAAGTATATTATTGAAGGGGACGGACAGATAAGGAAATCCTGAACCTAGAAATACCTTTCCTCAGATCAATACGACAACTTCTCCCTTACCCGGACTATTTCCTCTTCCAGCTAAGGGAGATTTACTTTTATCTTACGACTAACATCATATCTCAATTTCTATCCATATATTTGCTATCCCGAGGCACTAGTAAAGATATGGATTATTATATGCAGACATCCCACATGATATTCTACCGGTTCGTCTTGTCCGGTTTATTATTACTTATTTCTTATACGCCGGGATATAGTGAGGAATCTCGTCTGTCACAACCAGTCGACACACTCTCTTTCCACCTACCTGACGTTGTAGTGACCGCCATTGAAGGGAAAGGAGTGGGAAGTGTGTCGTTGTTGCCTCCCTCTGCCATAGAACATGTACAACCTTTCAGCGTCGCTGACCTGATGCAGCTCCTACCGGGAGGACTGACGATCAATTCTTCTTTTGGTCAACCTCAATACTTTGCAATCAGGGAAATTACACTGAACAATGGACTGAATAACCTGTACCCTCAGGATGCTGAACAGGTACAGATCGTGCTTGACGGTTCACCACTACATAGCAATACGGACATTGGAAATCCGTTCAGCGGTGCAGATACCCGTTTCCTTTCCATGAATGAAGTAGAGCAGGCAGAGGTTGTCCGTGGTATTCCCTCGGCCCGTTACGGAAATCTCACCAATGGAATGTTGTTGCTAAAAACCCGTAGTGGTAAAATGCCTCTTACTGCCGGTATACGCTACAACCCAAACATGAAGCAATACACAGCAGGAAAAGGCTTCGTCATTTCTCCTCCCGGACACACGTTGAACCTGCTGGCCGACTATACTGCACAAGGTAATTTCCACACCGGAGGGCTTCGTTTGGCTAATACCTACCACTGGCAACCGGGAGGTCATCCGCTAACAGCACGATTCGATTATTACGTAAGAATAGGTAATCTAAAAAGCTATGCCAGCGAAGAAAACCATATCCGACAAAAATTGCAAAACCACCGGTTGACCTTCAACGGAGAATGGAAACCCGGTAAACCATTACTCGAAAGTCTTTCATTCCGTGCCGACTTCTCTGCCTCTAAAACGGTGGAGGACAAATATTACGTACCGTTTGCCCAGCAAGTCTACACCCGCTCGACCGTCACTGGTGAAAGCGTAGCACAGGTATTGCCTGCCCGTTACATCTGTCGCGAACTACGCGAAGGGCTACCGGTCTATACCGAAATGGAAATACATGCCATCACACAACGTCCTTTGCCTTCATCCGGAAGCCGGATAGAGCTAAGCACCGGAATCACTTGGCGCAGCGAAGGTAACCGAGGTAACGGATTACAATTCGACTTCGAACGCCCGCCGAGCGACTCCCCCCGTCCCCGTTCCTATAAAGAAATACCTTTCTTGCATAGCGGTGCGGCTTTTGCTGAAGCAGTCTTCCACGGACCTTATGCAACGGTACAGGCCGGAATACGTTACCACGGCCTCGGGTGCAAGGATTACGGCTGGCTGGGAAGTGTCGAACCCCGCCTCAACCTATCGTGGACAGCCTTTTCTTCATCCCGCTACCAACTACGACTGAAAGGGGGCGCCGGACTGATGGGATATATGCCAACCAACGAAATGCTCTATCCCTCGCCGGTTTACAACGACCGTACAAGTTTTTACTATAACGATCCAAAGGAAGGCAACTCACTCGCCATTGTCTATACCCATGTATCGGATGATAGAAAAAACACCAGTCTCCGCCCCACGATCAACCGGAAATTCGAGACCGGTTTCATTCTCGGATCTCCCCTAGTAAATCTCGACCTGACAGGTTTCTATGAGCGGAAAACAGGAGGTTTCACCTTTATGACCGATTACCGGCCTTATACGTACCGGGCGTATGAATACCAAAGCGAAACAGGACTTCATCCCGAATACCGTAACGGGCAGGTATGGGTAAACGGGCAACCGGTTCCCTACCGGAACCGACACAGCTTTACAGCCGTCAGCACCCCGGCAAATGCAGAGACAACAACCAAGCATGGTGTCGAAATGACCGCCGACTTCGGTACGTTCCATCCCCTGCTTACCTCTCTGGTTATAGACGCGCAATGGCTCCGTATCAGCAACAAAACCGACCTGTTGACGGCCCATACCGAATCAGGCGAGATTAACGGAGAAAGTTATGCATATGTCGGCTATTATGATAAAGGATACAACTCCAAAGGTAATAAGTTGATCACTGAACAACTCAGCACCAATTGCCGTTTCATTACCCGCATACCCCGTATTGGGCTGGTGACGACACTTACCCTGCAAATGGTTTGGATGCAACGTTCCCGATGGTACTACAACGATGGAAACGAAACAGAAATCTGGCCCGTCTACTGGTGCGGAGCGGACGGTATCCGCCACCCGTTCACCGAAACAGAGAAAGCCGATCCCGATTTCTCTAAATTACTCATAATTGGTAATCCCAATGATTTTTTACAGGATACATACAAACCCTACGGTTTGATCAACCTCCGTGTCAGCAAAGAGTTCAGCCGCTATGTCACCCTGTCTTTCTTCTCCAACAACCTTGGGGATATGCGCCCGGTGCGCCTCGTTGCTAGCACGGGAAATTATCTGCGCCAAAATCCTTCTCCTTTCTTCGGATTGGAAATGCAAATAAAACTATAAATATAGAGATATGACAACACAACTCAAATACATAAAACTATGCCTGCTTTTCCTACTGCTTACAGCAGGATGTTCGGAAGTCCCTTTCGATAGCCGGGTCATACACATCCGCCTCGTGACAACGGACAATACTCCGGAACTTCCGCTCAATAATATCCCGATCGTCATAAAAAACCAAACCATCGGCAACTCATACACGCAAGCGACCGACATTGACGGGAAAGCAGATATTAAGATCTCTCCGGGAATCTGTTCCGTCAGTTTCTCCCACCGATTGACAAAAGGCATGACTACCTATAACCTCAGTGGAGGATTGGCAAGTCTCACGGTAGAGCCTGGAAACCAGGATCTATATCTGGAACTACCAGTTTCTCAGACTACCGCCCCACAGCTGGTGATAGAAGAACTCTATTTCAGCGGTTGTATGCGAATTGACGATAAAACCCATTATACTTCCGATCAGTATCTGGCGATTGCAAATAACTCCGACCAGACCGTTTACCTCGATGGCCTCTGTATCGCTCAGGCCGCTCCTTACACGACAGCAAAACCGTCAAGCTGGATGCAATTGACTGACATGAAGGAGATTCCTCTCGCGATGATGTGCTGGCAGTTCCCCGGCAACGGTACCGACAATCCGCTCGAACCCGGTCAGCGACAAATTATCGCTACAAATGCAGTCGACCATACTTCCGGTCCGGCAGGTGTTGCCGCATCACTGGACCTCTCGCATGTAGAATGGGCCTTTTGGAACGCTGCCTTGACCTCGAGCCAAATCACCGCCGGTGTACGCCCTCTGAATCTAGTCTGGCATGGCAGTGCAAAAGTATATGCCCTGACAGTCAGTGGTCCGACCGTACTGCTCTTCCTGCCCCAAAGTGATATGACCGCCTGGGTTGCCGACAACAGTCACATAGGAACTGAGCCGGAGACTACCTCCAAGTTACAATATTTATATATCCCAGCCGAATGGGTAATCGATGTCGCCAACTTCGTCACCTCTGCGGTACAGACAGCCAACAGTCGTATCCCCCTCACGATGGACCCGTCCCCCGGCTTGGCCGGCCCTACCGGTAGCGGTTTTGCCTGGCGAAGAGAGCACCGGAAAGAGGGAAACCGTACCGTTTGGGAAACGGGAAGAGGAACCTCTCGTGACTTCAGTCGGCAACAACCAAGTATGAAAGACAATTCCGGTACAAACTAAGTAACAACTTTTTACGATGACGACCAGACAACTACATAAACTACTATTTTATTGCCTGCTTACTATAGCCTCACTATTTACGGCAAGAGGACAGGACAATTCGACCGAACAATCTGAATTATCTGAAATTACTTGCACAGGCATCAGCTACCGCAAACATTTCAACTCCTGGGAAAGCTCTCTCAACCCGGCAGGAATCCAGTATACACCCATCGACAGTTTGTTGGAAACCCGGATCATATACAGCAATCGACATCATGTACTTGCAGCTGTCGATCAACCAGACAAGACCATGCAATACGGTGGAACGGCAGAAGGTTACAAACGATTAGGCAAGTTACAACTCTGTGGAGGTATGGGTTGGCAACAAGATCGCCTGAAAGGACAAAGCTGGAACTACCTCGTATACCCCGGCAGCTTGGTTACGGCAGGCGACTCCTTGAGTGTTCCACACCACTTCGAGCAATACAGCATCTACGGAAAGGCAGCTTATGCCTTCTCCTCCCGACTCCTGGCTGGGCTGAGCGGTGCCTACACTGCAACCAAGAACAAAGATGCCTCACCGGAAGGACGATACAGCGGCAATGCATATATAACCACCTTCTCGATCGGCCTGATCTATACCGTGCAATCCGTCCGTACCGGTCTTTCAGCCTCTTTTGAACACCGGACAGAATCATTCAGCTCCGGTAGTGACAACAATAAACGCCTCTACACTTTCCCGTCGGGTTATTTCATTCCTATGACAGAATTCAGTTTCGGAACCAAGGGAACATCCGGAAGTTCTACAAAGAGCACAGGTCAATATCGCAGCATAACCAATGGAGGGCAAGCTGCTTTACAAGCGGAATGGATACAAGCCAATCGGAAATGGTTCAACGAGCTGAATGCCGGATATGAATGCCGCAGTATAAGTCCTGATTATACGTCCTTCCTGTACGGTTGGAAAGAGCAGGCCATTACATTTGGTTACCACAGCAGACTGGCGATACCTCACGGACGATGGATCCATCTCCTTACCCCTGCTCTTTCCCTGCAACGTACCCGATCTGATCGTATCCTGCAATCATCGACCCTGCTTCGTTTCGCCGCACGCCATACGGCAAAAGTATCGGTCGGTTATGAACTGGCACACGATTACACTCCGGACGGTCCTTCCCGCGCCTGGCAACTGACAGCCTCCCTGATGGATCTCCGTGACAAATATTACAGTTATCCTTACACGATCGCCCAACTTACCGGCACCATCCGGATCGAAACAGCCTTCCTCCGCCATCTCGACCTGCCGCATGCAAGACATCTGATGGTACGCCCATCCGTATCCTTACAGACAGGCTACGGTACAGAAGAACACATCACCCGAGAAGAAAATAAAGCCGAAGTTGAAATGGGAACCCTCCGCAATTACGAACGTGTCAGTTCCCGTTTCGCCGCCCTCACCGCTACACGTTTACAACTAGGTATGTTGATGGAATACCGTCGCCCACTGATAGACAAAACAGACGGAGGATTACGCATACAGGCGGAGATTGAACAGATCATCCGAAATAAAACCAATTACCGGACGGATAAAACTGGTGGAGGCATTACTTTTTCGCTTATCGTCTGGATCTGACACTTCCCCTCCCGGCACAGAAGTACCACATCGTTCATAATTAGTTCCATATCGTCCGTATCTCACAGACACCTTAGGAAACTTGCTTCGGGTGTTCATACCTTTGAAGAGTGAAATTTGTATGATACATTGATAAGCACTTAATAAACTATGGACAAAAAGACGAATTCACTCTTTGTGATGCAACGCTTGTATGCACATATATTAAATGTTATGGAAAATGAAAAGCCATACCTCGACCCTGGGTTGACCTTAAGGAAACTGGTACGTCTTATCGGAACAAACCGCACGCTCCTCTCAACGACTCTGAATAGCCAATCGCAGATGAATTTCAATAAATGGCTAGCAACTTACCGGGTAAACCACCTGTTGGAAACAATTCGTTGTACCCCTGATAAAAGTATTGACGAACTATATCCAAAGTCAGGATTTACCTCCCGAACGTCCTTTTATCGCCAATTTCATCTTGTTACCGGACTGACACCTAGAGAATATCTCAAAATGCAAGAAGAAAGAACGCCCCCAAATCATTTATAATCTATACTACATTGTATACATATCATTTCCTGTTGCTTTTTATATGTTTCTTTTCACCACGCACTCTTCTCCGAATATCTATATATTGTAGTCTGCTCCTCCTTACCCTACCGTCGCAGGCCAAACAGATAAGAGAAAGTAACCGTGCCGATTCCGTTATGCATCTCGTAATAGCCAATGCCACCGCTTACGAAAATGCGGTGGCATCCTATGAAACCGAAGTATATGTGAAAGGGTACACAGCGGTACAAAAAAAGAATATCCTTATCCACTTTTCCAACCTGATCTTTCCGGTCGAATCTAACCCAAAAGAGACAGTTTTCGAAATGGTGAGCAACTTCCGGTACGATGCTCCCAATAATTACCGTCATAATATCGAGGCGATGAACAGTAACCGTCCGGTCAGAACTGCCAAACAAAAGGAGGTACTGTCGTTCATCAACATGAACATTTACTCGCCTACCATTTATAATAAAGGGATCATCATGCCTGTTGCCCGGGAAGCTTTCCGTTACTACAACTTCAGCCTGGAGAATGTGGAGGATACGGCCGGCATCCGCATTTATACCATTCGTTTCACCCCGAAGCAGTGGAGTCAGAAACTGCTGGACGGACATCTCTACATCGTAGACGGAAGCTGGACAATAGACCGGGCGGAGATGAACGGACACTCCACCCTCTCGGAGTTCACCCTCCGGATGCGTTTCAACCGTGACCGTCGCTACTTCCTCCTACCGGAAGAAGCGAACCTGAAAGTCCGTTTCCACGCAGTGGGTAACAAGCTGGCAAACTACTACCATGCGACTTACCGTTACAAATCGGTCACCTGGATAGAGGAGAACAACGAACCACCTCAGCGGAAACCGCTTGACCAAACACGCTACTTCAGCCTGTCGTCCGACACGATACCTGTCATCCACGATACGGCTTACTGGCAGGCCAAACGCAATACAGGTCTTACACCCGATGAATTACAGGTCTACCACCTTACACCCCAACAGCCTGTGACCAACACCAACAACTTCACTCCTTACCTGAAAATCACCGAACGGCTGACAAATACTATGAACCTCGACTACAAAACCACTCGTGTCAAATACTCGGGTCTGCTCAACCCTTTCCAGCTGGGGTATTCGGGAAACAACGGCTTCACCTACCATCAACGATTACGTATCAGCAAGACCTTCGACCGTGACCGCCAACTGCGCTTCCGTCCCGAACTGGGTTATCTGTTCAAGCGACGACAGCTATTCTTCAAACTGGCGGGGGATTGGGAGTACCTTCCCGAGCGGCAAGGTATTCTCAGCCTGACCGCCGCCAACGACAACCCGAGTTACCCTGCCGGCGTGATACAACGGATCGGGCAACAACTACAGGACAGCTCTTTTCTGACCACCGAAAACCTACACAACAAATTCAGGCATTATTACATAGAGCTCAGGAATAATATCGAGCTGGCAAACGGGCTGAAACTGGCTGCCGGTCTCTCCTTTCACCGGAGAATACCGGCGGAGAAAAATAAGCATGCCTTTCACGACTTCACACCGGCGGTCGGTCTGACGTATACCCCCCGGCAATATTACTGGATGGATGGTTATCGGAAAGAGTATCTCTACTCTCGTTACCCGACCTTCTCCATCGAGGTGGTGCAGGCCATCCCCGGGACAGGTCGCAACGCGGGTAATTACGGACGGGTAGAAGCCGATATGCACCAAAGTATCCGTATCGGCCTGTCGCAACGATTCAACTATCACCTGAGCGGCGGGGGATACTTCAACCGGAAAGCACTCTATTTCGCGGACTTCCGGTACTTCACCCGGCATTATTTTCCCGAGTCGTGGAACGATAGCTTCGGTGGTGTATTCTATCAATTGCCAGGCATACACTACAATATATCCGACAGCTATGCCCAGTGTCACCTGATGTTCGAAAGTCCGTTGCTCCTGTTTCAGCTGATAAAAACCAGACATGTCCGGTATGTCGTTTCCGAACACCTCTATTTCAGTCAACTCTGGACACCGGATCTTCCCTGCTACACCGAGCTGGGATACGGTGTGGGCAGCGACCTGTTTAATGCAGGTCTCTTTGCCGGATTCGAACGGGGGCACTACCACAGTATAGGGGTGAAGTTCACCCTGGAGCTATTCCACTAAAGAAAAAGACAACCGAATACCGCCCTATACCAAATCATCCGAACAAAGTACCAGATCGTTCAAACTTCACCTCCTCTATTGCTTATCAATCTCTTCTGTAATACATTTACTGCAAAATCAGACAAACACCCAGCATTAGTATGAATACACATTACCCGGACAAAATCCGCCGAAAATTACCGTTACTGGCAATTACCGTCCTTTCACTCCTTCAGATGCCCTGCTTCGCATGGGATTTCGCCGAACACCGTAAGATAGGCGACCGTGCCATGAGCCTGTTGCCCGCACGACTGGCCGAAGAAGGTATTTTTGCCAATGAAGCGGAAGCAGACAAGGCTATACTTTCCATATTGAACATGTCGCACATGGAAGGAACGAATGCCTATGCCATGAACGAGCTGACACAGTTACCCAACATCGTAACCTACGGTACGCTGTGCGGACTGGCAGGCGACCATGTTGAAAACCCTCTCTTGCTCGAAACCGGTCTGCAAACCCATTTCTCCAAGACGAACCGGACATTGGCTCTTGAGTTCAAGGCCATGAACGAGTTCCTGACCGGTGCTTCCAGCAAAGAATTACTCGATATCAACCTGGCTTACGGCCTGCTTGCCATTAAAGACCTCTCTCATTTCTACGCGTATGGGAAAGGGCTGAACGAACACCTCCGTATGATAGACCCGGAACTGATCCGCCGATTACGGAAACCTTCGGAGGTGAACGATGTCTTCTCCAGGCTAAACCATCTACCTTCGCTCTCGAAGTACTTCTGCATACATATCTTTGCCGCTTACCTCGCAGAAGAAGCAGGCAAACAGTTATACGCAGGCAACCGAACAGCCTCGAACGACCTTATGTTCTATGCCACCCTCTATGAAGCCTTTGCCGAACACTTCCTACAGGACTCGTTCGCATCGGGCCACCAGATGGTGCGCCGCGGCTTCTCGGCATCGGCTGTCTCCAATAATAAGAGCTTGCACGACTTCTACAATACAATTCCCGTACAAACTGCCAATATGAAGGGTGAAACCTGGTCGGCCTACGGTGATAAGCGACTGAACCAGAATCCTATGAACTATAGGAATGCGGATGACTACCTGAATATCCGCGTTACCAAACGGCATGCCTATACGCTGGATAAGGGTGACAGCTATGAACGTGAAACACAAGTGTTCTATCAGGTAGTTACCGCTACCTGCCAGTCGTTGACGGAAGTATGGATGGCATATCATAAAGCATCTTCGGGGAATAGCTATAACATACTGGAAAAACTACCCGCAAACGGTAAAGAGCTGCCCGATTTTATATATACCAACTTCCCGGTTGTGCGCCAGTTCCCACTCCCGTTCGGTACGGATATCAACAGCCTTCCGATAAACGATCTGACAGACCAACGCAAAGAGGAATTGCAACTGATAGTACAAGAGCCTTTCACCCGTAACTTCATCCGCTCCAGGGTAGCCAACTCATTCATGTTCCTTATCGGTGTGCCAATCCATGTAAACCGACAGGGGGTAATGGCGTACGGAGCACGCCTGAACGCCAGTATGTTCAACTGGCACAAATTCGGGAACGGAACAACGATGGTCATGAAACCAGGCGATGTCGCCCAATGGATCAACCCAACAATATCCGGCTATTATATGCATGCCCCCACTGGCTCTTATATGATGAAAAACTGGAACATCAAGGCGGGTGTAAACTATGCCGCTGATATATTTGTTTCTCCCCGCCGTTTCCTCGGTCTATATGGCTATATGGAAATGGGTGCCGACCGTCGTAATAATGAAACTCGTTTTCTGGTAGCGCCCTCTGCCGGTATACAGTTAGGATCGTTGATAGGACTACATGAATTCAATATGCCGGGATGGCTACGTATCCCTTTGGGGATCATTCTACCTTTGAAATTCGCCGTCACCTGCAACAAAGCAGCAGGGCGTCCTGTGGAATGGATCAGTAATATGGAGGTCGATATTCTGTTTTAAGCGGCAGGCATTTTATAATGTTACGTTATATAGCACGCCTGTGTTCCCTCTGTTAACACAGGCGTGCTGATTTAGATATAATGCTTATATTTGCGATGATGAAATACGGTCACTGCATATTACTCCTGCTGCTTATAAGCCTTCTTTGTGCCTGCCACCCACGACGATCGGCAGAAGAAGGGGAACGTTTTCTTCAAAAAGAAGAAAACTATAATTCCCGTAATAAATATCCCGCAGATACTTTCCTTATCAGCCGTTATTCCAATCTTCTGGAAGCTGAACAGCTTTACAACTTCACTCCTACTCAACAACTACGGCTCAAACTATTGCAACTATATCTATTTAATGGATATAATATTCCGCAAGCAACACGAATAGCTGACAAAGTAGATGATTTAGCTCTCCGTATAGGTAATGATACGCTTTTATGCACTGCCCGGATACAGATCTTCCTGCTGGCTCAGGGCAACGGAGATACGACCCGCATGCTCCATGTCATCAGGCAACAAGAGCAATTGCCTCCTTCCCTCCACCACCTCAAAGATATGGGATTTTATTATATGGGTATGGCTGTCTACTACCAGAAACAAGGCGAATGGCAACAGGCTCTTTACTGGCTCAAGAAAGCTCGCCCGCATGTAAAGTCGGTATATGCCTGGTATTTACAGATGTGCCAGTCGCTTCTGAAGGTGAAAGCCTACTCCGAAGCGCAGCTATACACGGACAGTATCCGGATCGTATTCCCTGAAAAAGTAACGAAAAGTAACACGCCCTATTTCGACTTCCACGGTCAGGTACTCATTCATACCAACCGCAAGAAGGAGGCACTCGACTGGTATGCCAAAGCAACTGAACAAATAGAAACCGTCCATAAACAAAAAGGCTCCGCAACATACAGCAAACAACAAATACAGACAATCTACCATGCCGCTCTTTTGCATCATCAACAAGGACAAACAGACTGGGCGATCAGACATCTGGAAGAGTTACAACCGCACAAGTACCCAATATTATATACTTCTAAAAACAATCTATACAACGATACATTATTGTTACCAAACTGTTTACACCTCTTAAGCGAATGCTATGAGGCAACAGGACAATTGCAGGCTGCCACCCGCTGTCTACAAACACTCGATTCTATTCAACATACAGAAATCAAACGGGGTAGTATATCTTTTATAAACTATAAGCACGAATTACGACGAAACACCATGCTCAGCAGTAACCTGGTAGAGCTGGAAAAGGCAGCCGTCCATACCCGGCAAATACAATATCTGCTTTATGCTATCATAAGTTGCCTGCTGATAGTGATCATTGCCGGTCTGCTGGCATGGCAGCGCCATCAGCGACGGCTTCGCCAGTTATACGAGGTATTGATGGAACAGCATACTATCTGGTTGCAGGCGCATGAAACCGAGGATATTCTCTCCCCCGGCATACTACCCCTACCCGTTGAACCGACCTCGGAGAAAAGTAAAGAACCGGAAGCACCGGAAATACCTGTTATAGATGTAAGGCAGCCATCCCAGCTCTTCCTCAGCATCCTCCATCTGATGGATACCCGGAAACCTTACCGCGATCCGTCATTCGACCTGGTAACTCTGGCACAACTAGCCGCAACAAACCGTTCCCAGCTATCCTCTTTAATCAACCGGGAAACACCCAACGGTTTCAGCTACTGGTTAGCCGAATACCGTGTGAACGACCTAATCCAACAAACTGAACTTTTCCCGGACAAAAGTATGGATGAACTATACGTGCTTTCCGGCTTCCCCTCACGAACCACCTTTTTCCGCCAGTTCCGCCTGGTAACCGGACTTACCCCCAGGCAATACAAGACACAACGGAATCGCCCTTGTTTCATAAAGTCCGAATAGAGTACCAAATCGTCAATATTTGAGTCCACCCATTGCAGAACTATCAACGGATTGATACATTTGCCACTTAAACAATCATAATCAAGGCACAATGAAGAATCGGACACAACCGGGATGGCTATGGCTGTTCCTATGCTTTCTCCTATATATGGGAACTGCATGTCAAGACAAAAATGAAGCAGAAGATGAACAACTTACCAGTGGGTCTTACTATGACGGAGAGCTGCGATTCGTAGATTTCCACAGGAAGATGGCACCGGGAGCCTATGAATGTTACTTCACCAACCAGGAAGATAAATCAGAACTGGTAGTAGCTGCTATAGTCTATTCCGAAGAAGGAGAAGTGGTCTTTATCCCCGAGTCGCCTGTACGTACCGGCGATTATTACTTCAACCGAGCCGTATTGGTAAAAAGCGACTTGCCGGCTAATGAAACGGAAATTGGATTTGATGTTCCCCTGGGATGCCAGGTTAGTATAACCAATGAATCCTGCATCCTCAAGGAAGAGACGGTAGATGAAAACCTGGAATGTTTTGGTTCAGGGACAAAAGATGATCCTTACCGTATATCTTCTTATGTGCATTTGGAGAACCTGATGACTATGATCAACTCCACAGAGGAAAATAATAAGAAGTATGGTGATAAATACTATATACAAACAGCCAACCTCTCGTTGAAGGTGCCTTGTGCCAACCTCAACAACGGCTGGAACTCGATCGGTAACCATATCACCCGACCTTTTGCCGGGCATTATGACGGGCAGGGTTACAAGATTAAGAATATGACGGTCAAACGTACGGGCGACATCGTGCCCCAGCCGGCCGGATTGTTCGGCATCATCATCAACAGCAGTATCTGTAATGTGAAGTTGGAAAGCTCGACGATCGAAAGCGATTTTGCCGTAGCAGGTATGCTGGTCGGTGCCGTAGTGTCGACAGGCGATATGCGCCTGACCTCCGGACTGAGAAACTGTAGCGTATCGAAAGATTGTAAGATACAGGCACCTTACCTGGTAGGCGGACTAGTAGGCGGTGTCAACCAAAATGCGCGTTTGGTAATGAGCGAGTGCACGAACAATATGCCGGTATCAGCGGCTCACCAGGGAGTAGGCGGGCTGGTCGGAGCCGCATTCTTTGCCTCTTCCGTTACACTCGACGGTTGTTCCAATACGGCAGCCATCAGTGGAACTTCAGGAATCGTAGGCGGACTGGTCGGATCGGCTGACACACTTCTGATCAATGACTGTAAAAACTCAGGAAAGATAACCGGCGGATACAGCTCTATCGGCACCGGCGGACTGGTCGGCGGCGGTCTGAATGTCATAACGAGTTTCAGTGAAAACCGAGGTATTGTAGAAGGCGATCGCGAGGTAGGAGGCATTATCGGCTCGACCGCTCGTAACTCATCGCAAAAGGTATATGGCGACACGCATATCTATGCGTCCGGTAATTATGGAACGATAACAGGGAACAGCGAAGTTGGTGGTCTGGCGGGAGCCGCCCAGATATTGATTTCAGGCAGTTACAACTTTGCAACCGTACAGGCGTCTCAAAAGAATGTCGGCGGACTGGCAGGACTGGGTCCGATGGCAATCATCATCGGTTCGAGTAACGATGGCGATGTTACATGCTCCGGATCGGACAAAGATGGTTTTACGGGAGGTGTACTGGGTTCAGCTCAAGACTACGTGATTACCGGTTCCAACAACTTCGGGACTGTCAGCAACCCCAACGGAAAAGGTACGGTTGGCGGTATCCTGGGCGGATGCGACCTGCTGGGTATCGTTTCTTATTGCGGTAACTTCGGGACCATCAAGGCGAAGGAAGGTTCGGCTGGTGGTATTATCGGTCGCGCCGGTAAACCGAAGAATATGACAGACAAGATGATTGCAGACATGGTACTGGGTACAGCCTTAAGCGTGGCTTCCATAGGCATGTCGGCCTCTGAAATACCCGGCGAAACCGGTAAAAAGAAAAAAACAGCCAAGATGGAAGCCCAAAGTTTGCGGATAGGCAATGCCAGCAAAGTACTCAACACTTTTGTCTCGGTCAACGACCTGAGTTGGACGATCGCCAATGGCGTCATGAAAGAAGCCGACCTCTCACCGGAAGCATTAAAGCAGTTGGAATATAAATCAAGTCAAGCACTCGAAAACCACCACTACAGCAGGATACAGACCATGCAGTTGGGACGAAGCGAAACGTTGAATCTCTTCAATACCATGGAACAACAACAGAGGCAACAAAAAGACTTCCTCACACGCATCAGCGGCGAAAAGAGCCCATACCAGGATAATCTGAACGAATGGCGTAATGATGTGGAAGACAAGATGCACAGCCGTGAAGAAATGCGCGAAGTGGCAGGACATGTCGGTGAAACGATCGCTTTCATCGGTGATATCATCGGATTCTGCAAGGTACCCAACCCAGTAAGCATAGTAGTGACCGCTATAGTAGCCATCTACAACCTAGTGATGAACTTGACGGACTATAGCTACAACCGCGTCGGCATCCTCCAGTCATACAATTACGGTGAAGTGCAGGGAGGAGACAGTTACTACTCAGGAGGTATCGCTGGCGAGTTGCACGACTACGCCCGTATCCTCGATGCAGCAAACTTGGGTACGATCAAAGGGAAACAGGCCGGAAGCCTCTTCGGCAAAGGAGGACACCTCCCTGCCGTAGAACATTCCGTCAATCTGCAAACACAGAGTATCCCTTTCTATAAAGAATGTATCTTCCATGACACGGTAAAGAACAACCTCGACATCTCCGGCAACGACAAAGAATTGAACACTCAAAGCACATACAATATGCTTGACTTCAATAATCGTTGGACCTGGAACACCAGCGTCCGACTGCCCCTCTTAAACAAATCGCAATTCGAATGAACGGAGAAAATAACAAATGTTCAACCCATAAACAGTCTATCAAATATGAAAGTAATCAATAGCAATATAGAGAAACTTCTCACCTTTACCCTCCTTTCAGGATGCCTGCTATTAAGCGGATGCAGCAAGGACGACGACGATACGGATATCCCCGGCCAACCGAACGAAAAAAACGAGATTGTGCTGACCCGCAATGTATCCGCCTCCATCCCACTCTTCTCGGCAACCAGTGCGACACCTCCGGGCGACTGGCTGTTCTGCTTGGCTGACGAGGATGACAACGAATATCTGATTCCCGGATCGGCCGGTGAAAAAAAAGACGGTACCTACCTTCACCTGGATTTTTCAGAAGGCGACAAATGCATCACCTATACCGTCAAGTACGTCACCAATCCGGAACAGACGGAAAGCTATGATCTGGGGTTCACTATCACACTGGATGCCAGCGGAACCATCACTTGTGAAGATGTATGGGACGAAGATCTGGAACTGTTCGGTAAAGGAACCAAAGAGTGGCCCTATAAGATCAGTTCGCTGAAAGACATAGCGACAATCTCCGGTTTCTGTGATGATACGAAATGGGAAGACACCTGGTTTATCCAGATATGTGACATCAAATGTGACGAAGGCATAAACAAAACATATAATGAGAAGAACGGAGGGATCAAACCGATCGGGTTCTCATCTTCTTTCAAAGGGCATTACAACGGGAAAGGTTACACGATCAACAAACTCAAGTTCATCGCTTCCGGCACGACAGACAATATCGGAATGTTCAGTGTAATCGACGGCAACGCAACAATCGACAGTCTACGGATAGATGCGGTCACTATAGAGAAAGCACATGAGAATATAGCTGCCCTGGTCGCTGTAATGCGAGGCAATGCTTCTGTTACAAACTGCTCCGTCACAAATGGCAGGATCAGTGGCATTAAGAATGTCGGCGGACTGATCGGACGGATGGAAAGCGGCACTGTGACTAACTGTGAGAGTGACGATTGCGATGTGATGTCGAACATGCAGAACAACCCTTACACCGACTGTATCGGCGGTATGATCGGAGCCGTACAAGTACCCCAGGGAGCAACGATACATATAAAAGATATCCGAAGCAATTCCAAAGTTATTGGGAATGAGAATATAGGAGGTGTGATCGGCTTCATCAGTTCCTCCGATGCTTCCTATTCACTGACGTTGGAAAATCTGGCGATGGGACTGATGAATATAACCGGAGAAAGAAGCGTTGGCGGTATCATCGGCGGATGTACCCTGCCACTCACATTGAAGAATTCAAGTAACCGCTCTATCATCGATACACAAGGAAACGACCGAAGGGATTTCGGAGGTATCGTGGGAGCCATCTCCACCACAGGGGCTGTCCTTCTCGATAATTGCCAGTCGGGTAAAAACAAAGCAGGTACCCAACCCGACCCATCGCAGAAATATATAGACGGCGGCTCGCATACGGGAGGACTGATCGGCTACGTACGTGCCGGACAAGGTGTCAAGCTAATCAACTGCAGTCTCACTTCCAACACGTATGGCTTCGACCAGGTAGGCGGTCTGATCGGTCTCTGTGCATCTGAAGTAACCATTGAAAACTGCAGGAATGAAGGCGGTAATATTCAGGCATCGGGCATGTGTGCCGGTGGATTGATCGGGCAGGCTACCGAAAGCGTCAGCTTCAACAGCAGCTGTGTGAACCAAGGGAACGTAACGGCTACCGGCAGCTATGCCGGCGGCTTCATCGGACAGGCTAGCAAGATCAAGTTGTCAGGCGGACGTAGCCAGGCAAACGTGACAGCCGGTAAGAAATACAGTGGCGGATACATCGGGTATGCAGCTGACCTGACGGCCCAACTAATTGACCAGCCCACCATTGCCGGTACCGTATCCGGCAACGAGGCGATAGGCGGACTGACCGGATATGCTGTCAAGGCCTCGGTGAGCGACGTAAAACTAGGGTATATCGTAGGAGAAGCGGCTGCGACGACTAAATATACGGGTGGTCTGATTGGTTTGCTCGACAATGGCGAATTCAGTCAATGTACCTTCACCGGTTCCGTACAGGGAGGCGAAAAGACAGGCGGCATCGTCGGTTATCAGAAAGGGGGCAAAATCGAGAACTGTACAACCCGTTCGGAAAACCGCATACTCTGTAACGAAACTGGAGAAGTAGGTGGCATAGCCGGCAGCATCACCCATACGTCCATCACCGGATGCAATAACTATACGACCGTGACCAATACCCAACAAGCACACCTGACAGGCGGCATTGTCGGTTACGTAGACAAGCAGCCGGACGACCTGCAGATAAGCGGCTGTAACAATCACGCATTAGTAACCGGCGGCGACCAGACAGGCGGTATCATCGGAGGCCACCGCAGCGACAAAGACTCGAATATCCAGGTTGCCAACTGTCATAATACCGCGAATATAACCGGAAAAGACGAGGTGGGTGGTATCGTCGGCAGCCTCATCCAGGGACAGATTTACCGCTGTTCCAACAAGGCAACCATCACCGGAACTCGTAGCGCAGGCGGTATTTCCGGTTGTATATACGGTACGGAATCTTATTATCCCAACGGACTCGTCAACGAATGTTTCAACACCGGGCGGATAAATGCGCCGGATAAAGTGGGTGGGATTGTCGGACGCTTCTTTGGCTGGAGCCATGCCACGGTTAAAAATTCGTATAACAAGGGAGAAATCGGACACGACGGATCCACAAGTTGTGCCGGCATCGTCGGATGTATCGATAACAATGCATACAGTCGTATCGAATACTGCTACAGCGGCGGGACACAGCGTACCGGCTGGGGTATTGCCGGACGCTATTTCACGATGGTAGGTTCGGAAGTGACCTTCGTTAAATGCCATTACTCAAAGGAAAGTGCCACCACCGACAAGCTGGATAACTCGGACTGCACGAAAAACTCCAATGCCGGCCTGGGTACGCAAAGTAACTTCAAAGGCTGGGATTTCACCAGCACATGGGTGATGAAGTCGATGCCTGAGCTTCAAGAAAATAGGGAGACGAATCAGTAATTAACAGAAAGACTAATAGTATGAAAGACTGTATCACGAAGAATATGATCCGGGAAGAAGCCAACCGTTGCTGGATGTGTCATGCTCCGGTTTGCTCTGCTGCCTGCAAAAGCGGAATGCAACCGGCACGCATGCTCCGCTCCCTTCGTCTGGAGAATGAAGCCGGTGCCACCCGTCATGCCCGGCAGATGGAGGGCTGCCTGACTTGCACGGCCCGTGCCTGTGAAAAAGCCTGCCTGCGCGGACGTAACGGGCAAGCGGTGAAGATACACGATATATTCAGTTACCTGTATAAACAGGGAGAGAGTTCATCCGAACAAAAAGCGACCGACTCTCTTCCTACCGGAAAACACTCTCTGCCCGATCTGTCTCTCGACTTCTGCGGTATCCGTTGTGAGAATCCGTTTATTCTCGCCTCCTCCCCAATAGCACACAACTACGAAATGTGTGCCCGTGCGCTCGATGCAGGCTGGGGCGGTATCTGTTTCAAAACCATATCCTATTATCCGGTGGAAGAAGTTTCACCACGCTTCGACCAGGTGCAACAGGGAGGAGTCCCTTTTATCGGCTTCAAGAATATGGAACAACTGTCGGAAGCACCAATCCGCACAAACTTCGACATACTCTATCGTTTAAAGCAGCACTATCCCGACAAACTGATCATCTCATCCATCATGGGACGGACGGAAGAAGAATGGACTCACCTGGCTCATTTCTCCACATTGGCCGGAGCGGATATCATAGAGTGTAACTTTTCCTGTCCTCAAATGACCAGCGAAGGGATGGGATGCGACGTGGGGCAAAACCCGTCGCTGGTACGCAGCTTCACAGCCGCCGCCTGTCGGGGAACACATTTACCCGTGATCGCCAAAATGACACCCAATCTGACTCATATCGTACCGGTAGCCCGGGCCGCCTGCGAAGGTGGAGCAACCGGTATTGCCGCGATTAACACGATCAAAAGTATTACCCGTATCGATGAAGAGGCGATGACCGCCTTACCCGTTATCAATGGAAAAAGCAGTGTGTCGGGTTATTCAGGAAAAGCAATACGCCCTATCGCCCTCCGCTTTATACACGAACTTGCGTCCGACCCAATTATCGGACAAGCACCTTTAAGCGGGATCGGAGGAATCGAAACATGGCGCGATGCGCTCGATTTTCTGTTACTGGGCTGCACGAACCTTCAAATATGTACTTCGGTCATGCAATACGGCTATCGTATCATAGACGACCTACGTGAAGGATTACAACTCTACATGCAACGGAAAGGCTATACCAACCTGTCACAACTGACCGGGCTGGCGGTATCGAACATCGTACCACCCGAATCGCTCGACCGCACGACAATCTGCCGTCCCGTGATCGACCGGGAACTTTGCATTGGTTGCGGCCGATGCTACATTTCCTGCCAGGACGGAGGACACCAGGCGATCGTTTTTCCTCCCTCCCGCCGTCCGGCTATCGATGAAGCACAATGTGTAGGTTGTTTATTATGTAGCTTGGTCTGCCCTACAGGAGCGATCCGACAGGGAGAGCGGATAGGGAAAGTTCATTCATAACAGTTACATTCTCTTCCCGAAATAGGTATAAATCCGTCGCGAGTCGCTATCTTTGTCCGGTCAAACAATAACGCGACAATTATGAGACATTTCACTTGTGTACAGGATTTAGGCGACCTGAAACAGGCGCTTAACGAAGCTTTCGAGATCAAGAAAGACCGCTTTCAGTTCACAGAACTTGGCAAGAACAAGACGCTGTTAATGATATTCTTCAACTCCAGCCTGCGTACGCGCCTCTCTACCCAGAAAGCCGCGATGAACCTGGGGATGAACACGATGGTTCTCGACGTGAACCAGGGAGCATGGAAACTGGAAACCGAACGCGGCGTCATCATGGATGGAGACAAACCGGAACACCTGCTGGAAGCTATTCCGGTCATGGGTTGCTACTGCGACATCATCGGTGTACGTTCTTTCGCCCGCTTCGAAAACAAGGAAGACGATTACAACGAAAAGATCATCTCTGAATTTATCAAGTACTCCGGTCGTCCGGTATTCAGTATGGAAGCGGCTACCCGCCATCCGCTGCAAAGTTTCGCCGACCTGATCACAATCGAGGAATATAAGAAAACAGCTCGCCCGAAGGTGGTTATGACCTGGGCACCGCATCCCAAGTCTCTTCCGCAGGCAGTTCCCAACAGTTTTGCCGAATGGATGAATGCCACGGATTATGAATTTGTGATTACCCATCCGGAGGGCTATGAACTGGATCCTAAATTCGTAGGCAATGCCCGTGTGGAATACGATCAGAAGAAAGCCTTCGAAGGTGCAGACTTTATCTATGCCAAAAACTGGGCCGCTTATACCGATCCGAACTACGGCCAGGTATTAAGCAAAGATCGCGCCTGGACTGTCGATACGGAAAAGATGGCACTGACCAACAATGCTTATTTCATGCACTGTCTGCCGGTTCGCCGTAACATGATCGTTACCGACGACGTGATCGAAAGCCCGCAAAGCATCGTGATCCCGGAAGCCGCCAATCGTGAAATTTCGGCACAGACGGTACTGAAAAAGATATTGATGGGATTATAATATCTATGGTTCTACCAGACTCATTTTCAATATCAACTATCATACCATCATAAACCGACACAAACATCACTTATACAATATGTTAGACTATGACAGTTACTATTTTGAACCATCATTCATCTATCATAGAACTATCATAACCTGCGATAAAAACAGGAAATATACTGCCTTTTCTCACTAAGTATATTACTAAAACTCAAGAAGATAAGGAATAAAGATGTTTACCACCCGGGTCTCGAAGACCTCGACACCCGGGTGTGAGTATCGTCGGGACCCGGGTATAAAACCGATCAATACGGGCATGTCGGCAACAAAAAGTAAGCATTCCCACGAAGTTAAGTCATAGTTTTCTGAAAAAAAGGTAGGCAGGAAACGATTAAATTGAGCGATACCTATCGGTTACAGCCCCTTTTTAACGGATAAAGCAGTTCTATTTTCGTTCAAAAAAGAGGTAAATGAGGATTTATGATAGTTCTATGATAGATGAATGATAGTTCAAAACGTCAACTATCATAGCCATACACATTGATATACATGATATACGAGCGAATAATGATAGTATGATAGTATATTTTAAATTATTTCAATAGGATAAGAAACACTCAAAGTAAGAGCTACTACCGAACTTCCATAAACCTCTTTATTATGACGCCTTACCTTCAAACTTATCTGTTTATGAATTGTTTTATAAGAAAAGTGATTCATAAAACAATAACATCATGGGCTTCAACATTGCAAAAACAGATAAGAAACGGGTTGTTATTATTGGTGGTGGTTTTGGGGGATTAAAGCTGGCCAATAAACTGAAAGGAAGCAACTTCCAGGTAGTCTTGATAGACAAGAACAATTTCCATCAGTTCCCGCCCTTATTGTATCAGGTAGCATCATCCGGTCTGGAGCCGGGATCAATCATATTTCCTTTCCGAAAGATATTCCAAAAACAGAAAGACTTCTACTTCCGAATGGCAGAAGTGAAAGCCGTTATCGCCGAACGGAACCTGATCGAGACATCGATCGGTGAACTGAGCTACGACTATCTGGTGATAGCCTCCGGTACCATCACCAACTTCTTCGGTAACAAGACTATTGAAGAAAAAGCATTACCGATGAAAACGATCCAGGAAGCTCTCGAACTAAGGAACACCCTGCTTTCAAACTTTGAAAAGGCTACAATCTCTACCGATCCGGAAGAAAAACAAGCACTGATGAATGTGGTCATCGTTGGTGGTGGAGCCACTGGCGTAGAGGTTTCCGGAGTACTGGCTGAAATGAAAAGATTCGTTATGCCGAAGGATTATCCGGACCTGAAACAGTCGGATATGAATATCTATTTGATAGAAGGTTCTCCCAGGTTACTCGGAGTAATGTCTACCGAAGCATCCGAGAACGCAGAGAAATTCCTGAAAGAGATGGGCGTAAACATCATACTGAATAAACGGGTAACAGACTATCAGAGTTCAAAACGTCAACTATCATAGCCATACACATTGATATACATGCTATACGAGCGAATAATGATAGTATGATAGTATATTTTAAATTATTTCAATAGGATAAGAAACACTCAAAGTAAGAGCTACTACCGAACTTCCATAAACCTCTTTATTATGACGCCTTACCTTCAAACTTATCTGTTTATGAATTGTTTTATAATAAAAAGAATTCATAAACAATAACATCATGGGCTTCAACATTGCAAAAACAGATAAGAAACGGGTTGTTATTATTGGTGGTGGTTTTGGGGGATTAAAGCTGGCCAATAAACTGAAAGGAAGCAACTTCCAGGTAGTCTTGATAGACAAGAACAATTTCCATCAGTTCCCGCCCTTATTGTATCAGGTAGCATCATCCGGTCTGGAGCCGGGATCAATCATATTTCCTTTCCGAAAGATATTCCAAAAACAGAAAGACTTCTACTTCCGAATGGCAGAAGTGAAAGCCGTTATCGCCGAACGGAACCTGATCGAGACATCGATCGGTGAACTGAGCTACGACTATCTGGTGATAGCCTCCGGTACCATCACCAACTTCTTCGGTAACAAGACTATTGAAGAAAAAGCATTACCGATGAAAACGATCCAGGAAGCTCTCGAACTAAGGAACACCCTGCTTTCAAACTTTGAAAAGGCTACAATCTCTACCGATCCGGAAGAAAAACAAGCACTGATGAATGTGGTCATCGTTGGTGGTGGAGCCACTGGCGTAGAGGTTTCCGGAGTACTGGCTGAAATGAAAAGATTCGTTATGCCGAAGGATTATCCGGACCTGAAACAGTCGGATATGAATATCTATTTGATAGAAGGTTCTCCCAGGTTACTCGGAGTAATGTCTACCGAAGCATCCGAGAACGCAGAGAAATTCCTGAAAGAGATGGGCGTAAACATCATACTGAATAAACGGGTAACAGACTATCAGGATGGGAAAGTCATACTGGACGACAACTCCACTATCACAACCAAAACCCTCGTTTGGGTCAGTGGTGTAACCGCCACGCATTTTGATCATATCGATAAAGAAGCATTGAACCGGGGTGGCCGGATCACAGTCAATGAATTTAACCAAATGCCAGGGATGACAAACGTATTTGCTATCGGCGATGTTTGTTTCCAGACAGAAGAAGAATACCCGAACGGCCATCCGCAAGTAGCCCAGGTAGCTATCCAACAGGGAAGTCTGCTTGCAGATAACCTCAAACGCCTGGAATCGGGGAAAACATTGAAAGCCTTCCATTACATAAATCTCGGAACACTGGCTACCGTAGGACGCAACAAAGCTGTCGCCGATCTGAAAAAACTGAAGTTACAAGGGTTTATTGCCTGGATGGTGTGGATGCTGGTTCATTTACGTTCTATCCTGGGGATCAAGAATAAGTTGATGGTACTGATAGAATGGGTATGGAGCTACTTTACTTACGACCAATCTATTCGCCTGATACTTTATATACCCAAAAAGAAAAAGGATACGATATAAAATGAGGACAAGAAAGTGTGTCAAAAGACGATATTTACCAGACGCAAATCTCGCAGACGATAAATATCGTCTTTTGACACATCTTCGATTATAAACTATAGGTAAGCGTTAACCATGTAACCCGTGCATCCCGATTACGGATTTGCTCCATATGCATTTTACTCGTATCGATAATCGTTGTCTCCTCCAAACCGTCGAAGATATTATTGATACTTAAGTTAGCACGCAATTTACGATTCATAAAATACTGTGAGAGTCCGGCATTCACACTGCTATGGCTCTTTATTTTTCCCTGCGGTGTCAACTGATCTGAAATAAAGAAACCATCCAACTGAAACTCGGTGGTCGGTGTTATGGCAATGCTTACACTCCCCTTCCAATCCGTGCAAACCATCGATTTCTTTTCATCATAGCCGACCGTACGCCCGTCGATCTCATCTTTATAGACATTTCCGGAAAAGCCGATATTCAGTATACGGATAGGATTCCAGTTGCCGGACAGTTCAAAACCGAATGACTGGCTGTGTCCGATATTCTCTTTCTGCCAGACAGACTCATCATTCACCACTTCCATGATCCGGTTCGATTTATTCCGGTAATAAATAGCCGGAGAGAAACGGAAACGATCCGCCACCAATAAATAAGACAACTCCAAAGAATGAATGAACTCATCTTTCAGGTCAGGATTTCCCTGTGTCAAATGCGTCGGGTCGCCATACTGAATGAAAGGATTCAGATCCGCTCCGTAAGGACGGATCACCCGTTGCAGATAACTCAACGACAGGCTACTGGATTTACTGGTTTGCAAAGATAGTTTCACGCGTGGATAGAGATGGAAACGAGTATGACTTCTTTCCGAATCCGAAGTCTCCGACTTATCCACTTCCGGGACATAAGTCTTAAACTCCTGTGCATTTATCTCCGCCTGTAAACCAGCCTCGGCAGAAAAACGATTCCATCGCTTATCTACAGAAGCATACAACAAATGAGTATTCCGGTTGAAAGAATAATCGTATGTCTTATTATCTACCGGAGTCCAGATACCGTCATCCAAACTGATATCATTCGTCTCAGTCCTGTACTTTTCATCTTTTATACGTCCGATATAACCGGCTTTGAAATACCAGTCGTTTGTAAACAATTTACTGAATGCGGCAGATAAATAATAATTATGTTTGTCCTGATTGGCGAACATATTATCTTTCTTCAGGATATTTCCAGTGCCCGGCTTTTCATTCTCATACTGATTATCCTCGTCGTAACTAAAATCATTGTAATTGAATGTCACACTTAACTGGTCCAGCGGATTGGCAAAACGATGATTCCATCTCGCTTCCACAGCATAAGCATCTTGCCGCTGGTCGTTGTAACGGTGGCGCGTCATCTGATTCTTCACAGTCCCGTCCGGATTCAATACCTTATTATTGATCCCGCCATAACGGCTGTAATCCATTAAATGATACAGTCCATATACCGTCAGCAAGTCATTTGAAGTCAGATCGTAACCAACGCTCAAATCCGCCAGATGAACATCGGGACGTGCCTTCGCATTGTTGTTCATCAAGGTCGTACCCGCCTCCGTCCATGTAGTCTTATCGAATGAACGTTCACGGTACTCCTTACGATAATTATATTTTCCGACGATATGGAATTTACCCGGATGCAGATTTACGACCGCACCGACATTATACCGTTCCTGTAACCCGGCCCCCAATGTAACCGTCAAAGGAGAATCGGATTTCGTATAGTTGGCAGAAGAAAGATTCAGTACACCGGCATCACCGTCGGGAACCAGCGAGATGTCGGGCAGGGCAGACATGGAGATACGGTTGAAGAACAAAGCAGGCAACTGGATCAGGACATCTCCGCTATATTCTTCCAGCAATCCGTAAGGAATACCGTTGATCAGCATCCCCGCCTTACTGGAACCGCGATAAGTCACTCCCCCTTCAATATCAGTGACCAGCGAAGGCATCTGGCGAAAGGCTTCCGAGACAGTCCCCGTCACACTACTCAGGTTCTTATCGACCTGCAGACGTTTGACCTCTCCCCCGTTCAAGCCGGAAAAACGCTTTCCCTGTATTTCTACATTTTGTAACAACAGATTCATGTCGACCGGATTCTGTGCTGACATCGCATGGCTGAACAACGCGACAACTGGGATAATGAGTAGATTTCTTTTCATATTGATATACCGTTATAAACAAAAAAAGTCTGTATGTGTAAGCATACAGACTGTCCTTCTAACTGTTTACTGAATATTATTCAGCAGGAGCAGCTTCTGTTTCAGTAGCAACAGCAGTTGAATCACCTTCAGCAGGAGCAACTTCTTCTGTTACTGTTTCTTCTTCAACAACTGCAGGAGTTTCTTCTACTGTAGTTTCTGTTTCAGCAACTTCAGCATTTGATTCTGCAGATTTGTTACCACAAGATGTGAAAGAAACGGCTGCAACGATAGCAGCAAATGCAACTAACTTTTTCATTTTGTCTTTAATTTAAACGGTCTATAATATCTTCTTGTCTTAAAACGATGCAAATGTATGTATTAATCAAATATGTTGTACAACATAAGAGACTTTTTTTTCAACTATTTTTTAGTATAGCCGCAATTAACTGTGTTTCAATACAAATTCCATAGCTATTTTATTCATATGTACCTTAACCTAAATTCTACGGAATACTTAATGGCTCCACTGTATATAAGGCTATATTCATCGACTTGATTTGTGTTTTGATATTTGATGGAATATTATTATCAGTCACAACTGTATGGATTTTGTTTACGGGAGCTATAAATACAAAATTACGTTTATTGAATTTACTTGAGTCTAATACAGCAATGACCTCTTTTGACATAGAAAACATAGTCTGGTTAATATTAGCTTCTTCAATATCATGTGTAGATAACCCAAATTCAATGTTAAAACTATCCACTCCCAAAAAGAGTTTGTCACAATAAAAAACTTTCAGGTTTGATTCAGCTAAAGGACCGACAGTAGAATGCGAGACTTCGCGTAAATGACCTCCGAGCAAGATTACATTAAATCTTTTATACTTTAAGAGTTCAATTGCAGTATCAAGAGCATTCGTAATAACTGTCAAATGTTTTAAATGATGAAGATTTTTAGCAATTTCGAAAGTTGTGGTTCCTGAATCAAGCAAAATAGTCTCGCCATCACGAATCAAAGAAGCTGCAAATTTTCCAATGGCCAATTTCTCTTTAAAATTATACAATCCCTTTAATTTTAAGGATGTTTCATTATTTTTTCCGTTGGTATTTGGTAACCGGATCGCACCGCCTCGAGTACGTAACAAAAGATTTCGTTCATGAAGAATATTCAAATCCTTTCGAATGGTAACTTCCGAAACCTTAAATTTCTTACACATACTTTCGATAGAAATCTCTGGATTCTCATTCAATTCCTGTAAAATAGTAGCTCTACGCTCTTTTGCCGACCCTATTGATTTCATTATTATTACAATTTTTGTTGTTAGAAATAAGACTTATTTGCAAAAATAATAATTTTATCGAGCAAAAAGAACAAATACAATATTAATTTCGAAACATTTCGAAATGTTTTTATTTTATCGAACAAAAACGACCAACACACACATTAGCAACACATTATCGTACAAACAAAAGGGATTGTTTAATTTTTCGAAATAAAAAAACAAATGTTTTGCCTCTTCTGCTGTAAAGAAATGAAATATTTTTGCCCAAAAGAAAACAATAATAAAAAGATGAAAGACAATCAATTTTTTACTTACAAAGAAATTATGCAACAACCAAAAATGTGGTTGAAAGTATATGAATTAGTATTGCAACAACGTGTGGGGATCGAGTCTTTTATTTCCCAATATACCGACCGGAACTACCAGATTATCTATACTGGTGCCGGAACATCAGCCTATATCGGGAATATCTTAGAGATAGTCTTGTCGGAAAGTAATTTTCGGGGAGCAAGATCAGTTTCTACCACAGATCTTATCACTAACCACCATGCTTACATTAATGAAAATCAACCTGTTTTATTGATTTCATTTGCCAGATCAGGAAATAGTCCGGAAAGTGCAGGAGCGATCAAAATTGTAAATACACACTGTAAACATACGGCACATATTTACATTACATGCAACAAAGAAGGGGAACTTGCAAAAAATGCAGACAAAGAGAATACTTTGCTCCTGTTGTTACCTCCCGAAACAAACGATTTGGGCTTAGCGATGACCAGCAGCTTTTCAAGTATGCTCCTCACAGCCCTGCTAGTCGCAAATATACAACATATAGATACCCAATTGCCCTATATCCAGTCACTGACCCTAAAAGCTCAAAAAGTACTGTCCACTTATGCTCCGATTATCCGGGAAATCATGAAACGTGAATTTTCACGTGTAGTCTTCTTAGGATCAGGAGAGTTGAAAGGAATCGCAGAAGAATCACGACTGAAACTACAGGAATTAACCGATGGAAAAATTGTTTGCCAATTCGATTCTTTCCTTGGCTTCCGTCATGGACCAAAAGCTATTATTAACAAAGAAACGGTCCTGGTCTATCTATTTTCCGGAGATGAACATATCCGTCGGTATGAAACCGACCTTGTGAAACAAATCAACACAAATAATAAAGTGACGGCACAGATTATAGTTTCGGAAACACCGGTAAAGACAACAGGTATAAAATCTGATCTCGAAGTGATTTTCAGTGAAGGCGATAGTCCATCCATATACGACTGTATTCCGTACGTTATCGTAGCACAACTGATGGGATTCTACAAATCGCTTGAAATCGGCCTCAACCCCGACACTCCCTCTGTTTCCGGAAATATTTCAAGGATCGTGGAAGGAGTTATCTTGTATGACAACCTATAATAAAAACTAATATGACAAAGACAGAACATTTATTAAACCAGATTTCAGAACTCGAACAGCAGACAGGAGTTAAACGAACAATTTTCGCCGTATGCCCAAACTCAACAGCAGTTATTAAAGCTTCTTTTCGCTCGGCCAAACGGAATAATGCTCCAATCTATTTTGCAGCAACCCTAAATCAAGTAGATAGTGACGGAGGTTATACCGGTCTAACCCAAAAGCAATTTGTAAAACTTCTCGCACAGGAAGCCGCTGCTGTCGATTACGACGGTACCTATATTATAGCGATCGATCATGGAGGTCCATGGTTGAAGGATATCCAATCCAAAGAACACTGGAGTTTGGAAAAAGCGATGAATGGCGTTAAAAAATCGTTTGAGGATGCTATATTGGCCGGCTACGATCTGATCCATGTAGATCCTACCGTCGATATTTTTCTCCCGGACGGAGAAGCGATCGATATAAAAGTCGTTGTCGAACGGACAGTGGAACTTATTGAGCATACGGAACGATTCCGACGTGCCCGATCTTTACCTGCAATATCGTACGAAGTAGGAACTGAAGAAGTACATGGAGGATTGGCAAACGAAGCTGTTTTCGATACTTTTCTTGAAAATCTGAAAGCAGGTCTGGACTCTTGTGGTCTTTCTGATGTATGGCCCTGTTTTATTGTCGGCAAAGTCGGTACAGATCTGCACACCACTACCTTTGACACATCCGTAGCCCGTAAACTCACAAAAAAAGTAAGACCACTGGGTAGCTATATAAAGGGGCATTATACTGATGGAGTTTCAAACCCGGAAGCATACCCATTAGCCGGGGTCGGAGCAGCAAATGTCGGACCCGAATTTACAATCAGTGAATATGAAGGGTTGGCAGAGCTGGAACAAATAGAGAGAGCACGGGATAAGGAGGGACAGATCGCTCAATTATCCAATATAACTTCAACACTCGAGCGTTTGGTTGGAGAATCCGGTCGTTGGCAAAAATGGCTTCAGCCCGAGGAAAAACTCTGCAGTTTTAAAGAGCTCCAAGCAGACCGCCGCGCGTGGATCATAAAAACCTGTTGTCGATATATCTGGCAACACCCTGAAGCCTTTATGGCCCGTCAAATTCTTTTCGATAACTTGACACGTCTTGGCATGGACCCACATACGACCCTCTCCTGCCGTATTGAACATGATATGGATAAATATTTTCAAGCTTTTAATTTGGTAAACCTAAATAACTCATTGTTATGAAAAAGTTTGATATAATAGCGATTGGTGAACTCAATGTAGATCTGATTCTAAATCATATCCAAAGCATGCCAGTTATTGGCAAAGAAATATTTGCAGACGATATGCTCCTTACGCTGGGCAGTTCCACTGCGATTTTTGCAGCCAATGCTGCTTCCCTAGGCATGAAAGTAGCTTTTGTGGGAATGATCGGGAAAGATAACTTTGGCGAACTGGTAAAAACAAGCCTAGAAAAACGATCTGTCTCCACCCGTTATTTAATCGAAACAGACCAATACGCTACCGGAGCGACGATTGTCTTGGCGTACGCAGAAGACCGGGCCAATATTACCTATCAAGGTAGTATGGACACAATGGGATTCAATGATATTGATCCATCGGTTTTCGAAATCACGAAACATATCCATATCTCATCGATATTTATTCAATCAGGGCTCAAACGCGATTTGCTTCGCATACTCAAGCTAGCAAAAGAGCGCGGCATAACTGTTTCACTCGATACCCAATGGGACCCAATGGAAAAATGGGACCTTGATTACACTGAGATTTTGCCTTATGTTACACTTTTTATGCCAAATGAAACCGAATTGAAAGGTTTGGCTGGTACTTCAAACTTACATGAAGCAATCGAAAAGATCCGTCCATATATTGGAGAAGCCTGTATTGTAAAATGTGGTAGTCAAGGTTCCATTCTGTTCCAAAAAGAGGGAACAACCCTAGAAGCATCTTCTTTCCTCAATACAGAAGTGATAGATACGATCGGTGCCGGCGACAGTTTCAATGCAGGCTTTGTTTACAGTTATGTAAAAGGATATTCTCTGGCAGAATGTCAGCAGCTGGGAAATCTGACCGGAGCGATCAATACAACCGCAGCCGGTGGCATTGGAGCCTTTACCGATAAAAATGAGATCGAAAAAAGAGCTTTGGAAATCTTCGGTCAAACCATTCAGTTATAACTTTTATTTTCCACAAAGAAACATGAAAAGCAGCATACAGGAAACACTGAAAACATGCCGGCAAAACCGATCAGCTGTTTTGGCTACCAATTTCTATAATTACGAAACATTGTGGGCTATTCTGCAAGCGGCATCCCAAATGCAGTCGGTTGTTATTTTACAACTTACTAAAAGCTCGATCGACTACATGGGACTTGAGATGGCTGTTACGATGGGACGCCAGGGACTTGCCGATTTCGGTTTGCAAGGATGGTTACATTTGGACCATGCCAATTCCGTTCCCTTTATAAAAAGATGTCTTGATGCCGGATTCGATTCTGTGATGATCGATGCCAGTGAAAAAGATTTCGATGAAAATGTAGCCCTTACCAAGACTGTAGTGGCAATGGCCCAGCCGTATGGTGCAAATGTAGAGGCGGAACTGGGGTATATTGCTAAACTCGGGCAACCGCGACAAGGTGGCTTCACTATCCCCGAAGAGGCCCGGAAATTTGCAGCACTTACAAAAGTTGATGCACTGGCGATTGCGATTGGTTCAGCGCATGGATTTTATAAAGAAACACCACAGCTTGCAATCGACAGATTAGCCGAAATCCGTGAGGCGACAGAAGTTCCACTTGTTTTACACGGAAGTTCCGGCATCCCTTCTGTACAGGTAAGAGAGGCTATTCGTCACGGAATATGCAAAGTAAACCTGGCTACCGAAATAAAAGACCTTTTCATGCAAGCACTCAAGCGAATTTTACCGGACAGTCAGGAAATAGATTTACGTAAAGTATTTCCTGCAGCAGTAGCACCGGTAGTCGAAATGTTGAAAAAGAAATACGAAATGGTAAACCTTCGATAATTAACAAGAAATGAAATACAGATTTTTTATGAATAAAACTATTTGGATTTTTTACCTGCTGATTATAGTGCACCAGGGGGTAGTAAGGGCACAGAATGTGGAGAACCTGCTACTGAAAGATTACCGTCCGGTTTCTGCATTCCGCATACCACAGGTAGAAGTAAAGAGAGCCCGATATCCGGTGATAGATGCCCATTCGCATGATTATGCCAAGAGTAAGGAAGAGGTAGATGAATGGGTCAATACCATGGATTCGGTAGGCATCGCATTTACTCATATTATGAGTTGCAACTGGATAGGTGAACCGATCGATGTTTTTATGGAACGATATCGTGATTATCCGGATCGTTTCGGCTTTTGGTGTAGTTTAGATTATACAGGATTCGATGAGCCGGGTTGGGAAAAAAGAGCAATAGCTTCACTAGTACACTACCATAAACTAGGAGTGATCGGCGTAGGAGAAATGGGAGATAAAGGAGAGGGCGACCTTTATGGCTATCCTGTAGAAGGGCGAGGTATTCATATAGACCATCCACGATTGAAGCCATTGCTTGAAAAATGCGCCAGCCTTGGTATGCCAGTCAATATTCATGTGGGCGAACCGATATGGATGTACCTGCCGATAGATGCAAACAACGACGGATTAATGAACTCTGCCAATTGGCGGATCGATACTACTAAAACAAATTGCTTGGGATATGACGGCTTAATGTTACATTTCGAAAATGCATTGAAAGCAAACCCGAAAACAACCTTTATCGCCTGTCATTACCTGAATATGAATCATGATCTGCCACGTTTGGGACGACTACTCGACCAGTACCCCAATCTCTACCTCGATATTTCGGCCCGTGTATCGGAATCGGCAGCAACCCCTCGTGCCACGCGCGAATTCATTATCCGATATGCCGACCGCATTCTTTTCGGTACGGATAACGGCCGACGTGCACAGATGTATCGATCAGTATTTCGAATACTGGAAAGTAACGACGAACATATCATCACTCCCGGCAACAGCCATTACTGGCCGTTGAGTGGTTTCGGGCTGCCCGACGATGTACTGAAGAAAATTTACAGAAGTAATGCTGAAAAACTTTTTAAAATTAAATCATTATGAGAATGCTTTCAATTAAGTTATTTATCTGTGCCCTATTAGGGGGGTCCCTGAACCAAATATCGGGTCAGGATGTGGAACATTTGTTGTTGAAAGACTACAAACCGGTTTCCGTATTCAATATTCCTGCAACCTTTCCTCAAAAGGCCAAGTATCCAGTATTCGATGCGCATTCGCACAATTATGCGAAAGATAAAAAAGAAGTTGCGGAATGGGTAAAATCCATGGATGCTGCGGGAGTTCAAGTTACAAGTATCCTCAATAACAGCAAGGGGGAAGCATTCGAGGTATTGGTCGAAAAATATAGCGATTACAAAGATCGCTTTGCATTATGGTGCAGTTTCGATTATACAGGTTTTGATGAACCGGATTGGGAAAAAAGAGCTATACAAGCACTGGAAAGAAACCATCGTATGGGAGCTGTCGGAATCGGAGAAATGGGTGACAAAGGTGATGGCGACCTTTATGCCTTTCCGACAAAAGGGAAGGGCGTTCATCTGGACCATCCGCGGCTGAAACCTTTGCTCGAAAAATGTGGAGAGCTCGGTATGCCAATCAGCATTCATATGGCTGATCCGATTTGGATGTACTTACCAATCGACAAAACGAATGACGGCTTAATGAACGCTTCACGGTGGAAAGTAGATACGACTCAGGTAGAATTAGGATACGAAGGACTGATGCAAAGTTTTGAACGTGCCGTAGCAGCAAATCCGAAAACGACTTTTATTGCCTGCCATTATCTCAATATGAGTCACGATCTGTCGCGCCTCAGTGCACTGCTCGATAAATATCCCAACCTGTATGTCGATCTAGCGGCCCGTGTATCGGAATCGGCAGCCACTCCGCGAGCAACCCGCATATTTATCCTGAAATATGCCGACCGGATCCTGTTCGGTACCGACAACGGAATGAGCGTAAACATGTATCGCTCCGTCTATCGGATACTGGAAACGGCTGATGAACACATCATCCGCCCTGGAAACAGCTATTACTGGCCTTTGAGTGGATTTTATCTGCCCGACGATGTCTTGAAAAAGATCTATTGGGAGAATGCGGTTAAACTATTAAAACGAAAACAACAGTAAGAGTTTTAATAATATGAAGAATCGTAAATGGTTGTTATTCATCTGTATCACAATGATAACATGGGGTATCTGGGGAGCATTCAGCGAAATTCCTGAAAAAGTGGGATTTCCTGCCACTTTTACCTATATTGCCTGGGCTTTGGCCATGATCCCATGCGCCATTGGTGCCCTTTGTATAGCTAAATGGAAATTCGATTTTAATGCCCGGTCAATTCTACTCGGCTGTATGATCGGTTTCCTCGGTGCGGGTGGGCAATTACTTCTTTTCGAGGCACTCCGTTTCGGCCCTGCTTATATTGTCTTTCCTTTTATATCCATGGCTCCTGTAGTGACGATCACGCTTTCGATGGTTTTCTTAAAAGAACGAGCGGGCCGTATACAATTATTCGGTATTGCAGCAGCACTCTGTGCAATTCTTTTCCTTTCGTTGCAGGGTGAGAAGTCCGATAGTCACATAACCGGTTATCTATGGCTGTTTTTTGCCTTATTGATCTTTATCATGTGGGGTATTCAGGGATTTACAATGAAATTCGCGAATAAGACCGAAATGCAGGCCGAAAGTATCTTCGTCTATATGGCCCTCACCGCTATATGCCTAATTCCTGTCGCTTATTATATGACCAATTGGCAAGCAGAAGGGATCAACCTCAGTTGGGAATGGGCGATAAAAAGTTTTTTAATCCAGTTACTCAATGCCATTGGTGCGTTAACACTAGTTTATGCTTATCGATATGGAAAAGCCATTCTAGTTTCTCCAATGGAAGGCTTGGCTCCTTTATTTACCATGGTATTGTCACTTATCATATATGCGGTGGTTCCGGATATCGTCACACAGATTGGCATGGGGCTAGCTGTTTTAGCGATGATTACTATGTCGATAGAATAAAGCGCTTTTTAGTCCTCCGGTGATGTATTTAAGAGAACAAACAGAGATAAAGCAAACAAATTAAAAAGAATAAATCATGAAAGAACAACGAAGCATTATATCGCTTTTATTATTAATAGTGCTATGTACAGGTTGTAGTAAAGGCGTAATAATAAAAAACGGCGACTTGCAACTGGAGATAGATGAGATGATGAGAGCCAGGTTAACATCTCTCAATAATTCGACCTCATCTTTTCATAATAAATTCATCGAATCAGATGCTTTAATAGCCGCAGAGTTTACAGCCTCACTCTTTAAATTAACAAATGTATCAGAATTTAAAGAAGGAAATACGTCCGGCTATTCATTAACAGGAACTTATAACAAAGATGGCTTTTGTATCGAAAAACATCAAAAAATAACTATTCCGGAAAATTTAGAAAAAATACTCCTGATCGAAACCTATTACATAAACAGAGGGAGTAAAGATATTACTGTAAATGGCTGGAAAATGAATGAATTACATATAGATGTAGCCGATACATCCGTTTGGTCATTCCAACCGACATCCACCAGTCGTCGAATGGATTGGATTCTAGAAGTAAAACCCGGATATTACAAAAAAAATTTCCTGGGAATGAACGATTCTGATTACGGAGGTGGTATACCAATGATCGATCTCTGGCGTCGTGATGGTGGTATCGTAACAGGATTGACTGAGAAAACATTGAAAATGATATCAATGCCTGTCCAATGGCTCACTCATGATAATCATGCATCTATTGCGTTAACTTACGAATCAAAAGAAGGACGTGAAATACTTGCTACTGGTGATACCCTACAGACTTACAATTCATTTATCGGCATTCACACCGGAGATTTTTACGAACCTCTGGATCGTTTTTCCCGTTATATGGAAACTCAAGGCATAGTCTTTCCCAAGCCCGAACCTGAAGCTTATGAAGCAGTTTGGTGCGCATGGGGATATGAACGCACATTTACTATTGAGGAAATAATCGGGACTCTTCCTAAAGTTAAGGAATTAGGATTCAAATGGGTTGATGTAGATGACGGATTTCAGATAGCAGAAGGAGACTGGGAAACAAATTCTCGTTTCCCAGGAGGTGACAAAGACATGCGTCGAATTACCGATGCAATACATCAGTATGGAATGAAAGCCAAATTATGGTGGGCTCCCTTAGCGGCAGACCCGGGAACAAAGGTTTTACAAGAAAACCCGGGAATAAAACTTAAAACCCAATGGGGATCTCCACAATATATCACATGGTGGGATAGTTATTATTTATCTCCTATTAATCCTATAACGGAGAAATATACAAACAATCTGTTAGAACGTTTTATTGTTACATGGAACTTTGACGGTCTTAAACTCGATGGACAGCACATGAATTGTTGTTTACCGGATTACAATCGCACCAGCAAACTGGAATATCCGGAACAATCGTCTGAGCTAATGCCTACATATTTCCAAAACATTTACGAAAAAGCACGAGCATACAAACCCAATGCAGTCGTACAATTTTGTCCGTGTGGTTGTGCAATCAACTACTTTATGATTCCATTTATGAATCAGGCAGTATCATCAGATCCTACATCCAGTTGGCAAATACGGCATAAAGCAAAGACCTATAGAGCGATTTCTGATAAACTGGCATACTATGCCGATCATGTCGAATTGAGTGACAATGGAGATGATTTTGGTACCCAGATCGGAATCGGAGGTGTTATCGGTTCAAAATTTACTTATCCCAAAGATAACCCCAATGTTCATAAAAGTTACGTTCTGACACCAGAAAAAGAAAAGTTTTACAAAAAATGGGTAAGTATTTATAATGACAAAATGATCTCTACAGGAAACTATATCAACCTGTATGATATTGCATATGATAAGCCGGAAACCCATGTAATTAATAAAGATGGGAAAATGTATTACGCATTTTATGCCGATCAATGGAATGGCGAGCCTATCGAATTACGTGGTTTGGAAAAACGTAAATATACCGTTTGCGAATATACTTCCGATGAAAAGAAAACTTACGAAATTGACGGAGAAAATCCTGTGATAACCCCCAATTTCACTAGAAACTACCTGATAGAAGTATATTGATACAATACATCCTTATCATAAAATCCGAGAATCAATTATTTACTTTATTTATAAACCATCTAAATTTAATACCATGGATCTACAATTATTCAGAAAAGTGCATTTAATTTGTATAGGAATTCTTGTCCTTACAATCGGAACTGCATTTGCCCAGAAAACTGTAACAGGAAAGGTAACTTCGTCCGATGGAAACGAAACCTTACCCGGAGTTAATATTTTAATTAAAGGAACCTCTTCTGGAACAGTTACAGATATTGACGGAGGATACACACTCAGTGATGTACCTTCTGATGCGACATTAGTCTTTTCATATGTCGGATACACTACAGTCGAAGAAATCGTAGGAGACAGGACTACAATCGATGTAGTCATGGGGTCCAGTGAAGTTCTGGATGAAGTTGTCGTTATCGGATATACAAGCGTAAGAAAGGCTATAATGACAAGTTCGGCAACCACATTGAACAGCGAAGCCATAACTGACAACGTTACATCAGACTTCGGCTCAATGCTTCAAGGCAAAGTCTCAGGATTGATGGTAACCAACAGCAGTGGTGCCCCTGGTTCGGAGGCCAATTTAGTTATTCGCGGTGTGGGAACTATTACCGCGGGGAAAAGTCCCTTATTCGTAGTCGACGGTATCCCGGGGGGTACCTACGATCCCAACGACGTAGAAACAGTAACAGTCTTAAAAGATGTCGGTTCTACTGCCATCTATGGAGCAGAAGGAGCAAACGGTGTTATCGTAATTACGACCAAACAAGGAAAACGGAATCAGACACCCAAAATAACAGTAAGAGTGAATGCTGCCCTTACTCAAGCTCTTTTCGGCAGATTCAAGCCCATGGATGGAGAAGAACTCTACAATCTATGGGAATCATGGGGGATACCTAATTTCGAAGCAGACTTTCCACAAACTCTCAAACAACGGAATTATGATTGGTTAGGTAACACATTCAAAACAGGTAATGCCCAGGATTACTATGCCTCAGTTACAGGTGGAACAAAAAACACCTCGTATATGGTCAGTCTCAATCATTACAATCAAAAAGGGACAATGCCCGGTACATCCTATAAACGAAGCAACATACGTTTAAATTTCAACGCACAACTTTCCAGTACTCTTGATCTAAGCGTTCGCATGAACATGCGTGAAAACAAAAAAAACAACCTTTGGTCAAACACATTCAGTGAAATGGCTTATCGCGGTATTCCCTGGGATAACCCATTTGACGAAAACGGCGATCCTGTCAATATTGCAGGGATACCGACAGCAGACCAAAGATGGTTTTATGCGAACCGCCAGAATCCCTGGCATGGTTATCAATATAATTATAACAAGGAAGGCGGCACGCGTATGAACCTTGATCTTGTGCTTAATTGGCATATTTTCCCATGGTTAACAGCGACCAATACCGTACGTTTAGAACGGGCACAACGTTGGGAAAAAGTTTATTATGATTCACGAGATGCCAGCCAGACTTGGAACGGTATCACTCAAGGAAGTCACATAGAAGATAACTCCTCCTATCCGCTAGGTGGTTATAAAAACACAACGCTCCTCAAAGCTTCACATCGCATAGGAAACCATGATTTGGGAGGTCTTGTAGGATATGAGTTCAGTGAAGACAAAGGGGATTATAGATTTGGAGCAACTGCCGATCAACAACCAATAGGAATGGAAATTGTATCTGCTGGTGCGGCAACCACTATGCGTGCAACAGGAGGTTATGCAACTCCGAGAGCAACCTGGTCTGCCTTTGCACAGTTAAACTACTCTTATTCCGACAAATACATCGCAACAGCATCATTTCGTGCAGATGCAAGCAGTCGTTTTGCCCCCAATAATCGTGTCGGTTTCTTTCCATCCATGAGTGTCGGATGGCTAGCCTCCAACGAAAAATTTCTAAAAGGGAACAAAATTTTGACATTCCTCAAAATTCGCGGAAGTTTTGGTTTAACAGGTAATGCCGATATTGGTGATTTTGCCTATATGGACGCTTACACATTTTCAGGTGTTACTTATCTAGGTAATCCGGGAGCTCAACCCTTGAGCCTTGCAAACCCAGACCTTGGATGGGAAAAATGTTTAATGACATCAGGAGGTATAGATTTTAAACTTTTCAACTGGCTTGAAGGTAGCATCGATCTTTACAGAAACCTCAATTCGGATCTTCTGTTTAGTGCTCCAGAAGCTCCCAGCACTGGTTTTTACAGCTACTTAAGAAATATAGGAAAGATCTGCAACAAGGGTATTGAAGTTCAATTAACCAGCACAAATATTGAAAATAAAAACCTAAAGTGGACAAGCTCATTCAATATCGGGTTCAATAAAAACCGAGTGGAAAAATTACCCGGAGGTGAACCAGGAAAACCCGGTACACCTATCATGGTCGGTGCGGCAGACGCTGCACGGCAACGATTGGAAGAAGGACACGAATTATATGGTTGGTATATGCCGGAATGGCGTGGAGTAGACCCAGCTAACGGAGATCCCCTTTGGACTGCAGAAGATGGAGGCGTGACCAATGACTATTCAAAAGCTAAAATTGATTGGCTGGGCTCTTCTCCTACTCCTAAATTTTCAGGAGGTTTACTAAATAACTTATCTTATAAAGGCTTCACTTTCGGTATGAACATTTTATTCGTATATGGAAATAAGATTTATAACGGAGCACGCGCTTCCATGGATAACGACGGTCGTCAAGCCCAATATAATCAGATGTCATTAGATAATGGTTTAGGATGGAGCAGATGGGAAAAAACCGGAGATATTGCCACTCACCCGCTACCGGTTTATGGAGGTAACAAAAATTCCACAAACCCCTCATCCCGTTTCCTGGAAAATGGAAGTTATTTACGTATACGTAACATCAATATTGGGTACAATATACCGGAAAAGGTATTAAGCAAGTTGTATATCAAAAATGCCAGAGTATTTCTCAGTGGTGATAATCTACTAACATTCAGCAAATTCTCAGGTCCTGATCCGGAAACAGATCTTACAGCAAGTGGTATTTCCGATGTCGCAGGTTCTATTAACTATATATACCCGTCTAACCGTACCTTTTCACTCGGTGTTGAATTAAATTTCTAATATAAACTAAAATGATCATTTATCATGAAAAATAAATTTTTAATACTAGCAACCACTATTTTAGGCATATCCTTGTCATCTTGTGTGGATATGGATTTGACTCCTGAGTCAACTATGACTTCAGACCAATTGGCGAATGATCCGACAGGTATCGAATATGCTACTATAGGTGCTTACAGATGGTTCAAAACAAATCGTTCGGGAATGGCCGGCGGTTCATCCAGTAGAGACGTTTATGCAAGAAATTGGTTTCAAATGAACGAATTCCGTGGTGACAACGTTTTTATCGCCGGAGTTACCACCGACCCTTTTATGAAATCATATGAATATACGGATCAGAATACTGAAGCGACATGTCGTTATATGTGGTACTCTTCTTATTCTATACTGAATATTTTAAATACAAATATTAGAATAGGAACAGAAGGACTGTCCGAAAAAAATGATCATATTCTTGGAGAAAACTATTTTCTACGCGCCCTAGTATATATGAATCTTTGCGACCTGTTTGCTCGTCCATATTCCCAAGGCGCAGACAATCCCGCAGTCGTACTTCGTACAGAAGAACCTATAACCGGTGAAATTACAAGAGCATCTATTAGAGAAGTTTATGCCCAAATCGAAAAAGATCTTAATAAGGCAATTCAACTAATGGGTAATTATCGTCGTTCAGACAATACAAGTTACGCATGGAAAGGTTCTGCTCAAGGTCTTTTATCCAGATTATATCTCTATATGGGCCGAAATCAGGATGTTGTAAATATCGTAAATGAAATGCTAAATGGTAAAACTCCGGAAGACGTTCTCGATCCTGATCTTGCCACTTACTTCACACGGACACAAACCTCACGGGAAACACTTTGGTGCATTGGATATCTTGCCAACGAAACTCAAGGGAACAGTTCTGTAGCCTCCATGTATCTCAATGATCCGGTAAGTGGTGCCGGTTGGGGTGAGATTTACCCGTCTGATCCTATGTACGAATTATTCAACCGATATGCAGACGATGATATACGTTGGAAAGACTTCCATCTTTTCCAGCCGATCCCAACTCCTGGAGTTACTTTCAATGGTGAAAACGTCAAATGGATGGCCAATTGGCCGGTTCCAAATCCCACTAGTTGGTATTATGGGTCTCAATATCGTTATCTCGCAGAAGATGCCAAGGGAAAATATATTATCTTCAGTAATAATCCCGGTTTAAACAATCCTGTCCCTGATGATTATTTCACTAACACTAGTGCTAAAATATATATTGAGGAAGAAATAATAAATACTTATCCCAAATATTTCTTCACATACAATGGGAATAAGATTAATGTAACGATTACCCCTGTAACCAATAATCGTATGAGCTACAGAAAAATATTCAACACGAAGTTCTCATATCAGGATGGTGACGCCATGTTATGTTCTTATCCAATGATCAGATGGGGAGAAGTGATATTAAACCGAGCAGAAGCTTATGCAAAATTGAACAATTCCACAGCTGCATTAGCTGACGTGAATGCAATTCGTAGCCGTGCCGGTCTTTCCGGCGGGCAATTAATGACAACCAGTAATATGACGGTTCGGGGATATACGAATATATTGGATGTGGTTCTTGACGAGCGTCGCCTTGAACTAGCTTATGAGGGGTTCCGCTGGAAAGATCTTTTCCGTAATAATAAACCGATGGATCGTCGTTACGCCGGTACACATCCCTGGGAGGTTATCCAGCCAAGCGACTTACGAATACCACATCAGATATCCGGAGACGAGACACTGATCAATCCCGGTGTCTTACCTAATCCCAGATAATACTGAGAGGTAAATACATAAAAAAGAGAGTATCTTAAAAATTTATATCAATAAGAACTTTTAAGCATACTCTCTTTTCTATAAAATCCAAACGAATATATTAGATGCAATTATCCTGAATATTTATCAATAGTTACTGTATAAATATCTTTTAATACTTTTCTTCGGAGTCTTCTCAAACTCGGTCGGGTATAACTGTATTTCAGATACCACTTCATAGGAAGCCAGCTGCTTGTTCAACTCAATCCGGTTCTGTTCCATAATGACCGGCAGATCGGTATGAGAAATACCGGTTCCGTCCACCGTATCATAATCAGGATAAACCAAAGCCACCAACTTACCGTTTTTCTCGATAACGATACTTTCCATGACAAAAGGCAGGTTGTTTATCTTCGATTCGATCTCTTCCGGATAAATATTTTGTCCGCTTGCTCCTAGGATCATTGTCTTACTACGGCCACGGATAAAGATACGATTATCGTGGTCGATCGTTCCCAGGTCGCCGGTATGAAGCCAGCCATCTTCGGTAAAAACATTTTTAGTCGCTTCTTCATTCTTATAATAGCCTTTCATGACGTTCTCACCACGAACCTGAATCTCCCCTACCTTATTATACGGATCATCAGAATCGATACGTACCTCCATAATACCTTTCAGTATCTGCCCGCAAGAACCTGGTACATATTCGCGATTATTGTCATAGCTGATCAGCGGTCCGCATTCCGTCATACCGTAACCGATCGTAAACGGGAACTTGATCTTATACAGAAAATCACTTACTTCCTGGTTCATGGCAGCTCCACCAACAATCACTTCACGGAAACGGCCACCCATAGCATCCACCAGATGTTTACGGATCTGTGCATAGATACGGGAATCCAGCAAAGGGATATTCAAAGCCAGCTTCATCGTCGTCTTACTCAACTGAGGAAGAATCATTTTCTTATAGATCTTTTCCAAAATCAGCGGAACGGTCAGGATCAGGTTCGGCTTCACCTCTTCGAATGCTTTCAGCAAAATCTTCGGAGAAGGAACTTTCCCTAACATATATACATGTGCACCGACAGCCATCGGTACCAGGAAGTTGAACGCACAGCTATAAGCATGCGCCAACGGCAGGAAACACAATTCGCGGTCGCCACGGAACAAAAGATCCAGCGTCTTTGCATAAGTAACATTACCGGCCAGGTTGTTGCCGGTCAGCATAACGCCTTTACTGAAACCGGTCGTACCGGAAGTATAGTTCAGCAGGACAACCTTATCGTTATCCAGTTCCGCATATTTAATATCGTTCTTGGAAAATCCGTTCGGATATTTCTCTGCCATCTTTTCATCCATCGACTTCATCAGCTTCTGAATACTTTCCCCGTCACGCTGATGCAGGCAACGGAAATCGGAAAGAGAGAATACACCGCGTATCTCTTCGATCTTATCTTCTTCCAACGAATCCCAGATACGGTCGCTGACAAACAGGAATACCGACTCGGAATGGTTGATAATATGATGCACGTCATTCGGATTAAAATCCTGCAGGATCGGCACTATGATCGCACCATAGGTTACAGCCGCCATATAGACAATACACCAGCGGGCACTGTCTTTTCCGATCAGGGCAATCTTATCCCCCCGACGTATCTGACATTCCTCAAACAGAATATGGATGCGTGCAATCTCCTTCGCAACATCTTCAAATGTAAAAGTGACATTCTTGCTGTAATCTGTTAAGGCGGGTAACGACCAGTTTTCCTTGAAACTGTTTTCGTATATCTTAATGAAGTTCTCTTGTATCATAGCACAGATGCTTAAATTTCGTGCAAAAATACAGACTATCCGGCAGATACACAACAGATAGGGAGAGTTTAACCCTTAACCGCTACATTCATCTGCCGGTTTATATTCTTATTTTTTGTACTTTGCCAACATAATCACCGGATTGGCTTCCTCATCCAAACCCGCTGCAATTTCTTTCAGTTTGCCTTTCAGCTGTCCTTTCTCATAAGCCTCGACGAGGTCAGGAGCCTGCAAAGACTGGCTGATTGCAATTTCGGAGTTGCGGGGTTTAAAAAGGAATGAAATCGATCTCTTATTTGAATAATCACCATTATACATGGTAAACTGAGAGAGAGTCTTTTCCTGTTTGTCATAGAACAAATCGGTACCAGGGAATCCTCTAAACGTTTTGAAGTCAAGTTCTTTCTTCATAGCCCGCATAAAATAATAACGATCGGTAATAACGGTCGGGAAAAGAAAGACTTCGGTTTCCATGGTATTGATGGAGGGAGTCCGCACAATGATAGGATACATATTGCCATCAGCCAAATAGTTGTACAACGTATCGGACGAGGTGTTCACAAGTATCCAATTATTCTGATTGGGGAACATCAAGTGAAACTCAGGCACAACCGTCATATCATCTTTCGTAATGACCGGTGTCTTATACGCTTTAAAAGGAATTCGGATTTCACGGGTGACACTTCCGTCTTGCTTGGAAACAAGCAAATGGCATGCCTGTTCATCTTCTTTCGGTGTCGAATATTTCTTGTAACAAATCAAATGATCACGATCATAATTGAAGATATCGTCATAATAGCCGGTATCTGCATACTTGAAACTTCTCTTATAATTTCCGGACAGGTCATACACCGATATTTTTCGTGCGGGATAGTCAGAGACAAACATTTCACTGTTATCTTCATCCAATATAATAGAGTTAATCCCTGAATATTCCTCGGCACCTTGTCCAAAGCGGTTTATCTTCTTTATCCCTTTCCCGGTCGCCCTGTCATAAACGAAAATATTCCCGTCCCGCATATTCCTTACTACTATGACCTTCTTACCGATAGCTTCCACAATGCCCTGCGTAATAAATTCGTCATTTGTTTCCAACGGAACATATTCCACATCCATAAAATCCTGTAGAACCAGTTCCTTCTCGGGATAACTGGCGCTGACATCCACTGTGATAAGATCGTCATGTTGGCTACCGGACTGCTGGCATCCTGTGAATCCTGCCATTGAAAAGAGAATCATTACCAGACTTGCATTTAACTTTTTCATTTCTTTCTGTTTGTTATAATAAAATACTACGAACACCTTTACACTTATACGGATATTTCGTACGAAATGTACGTACTATTCGAAAAACAAACAACTTAATCCCTGTTTCACTCGCAACCTTTAACAATCTTTATTGTTAGACTTACCTCATCACATCATAAAGAAGTCTCTCACTCCTCACGCAAGAAACTTTATCCGAATATTTTCGCTAAATTTGCGCGATAATTCAATCGCAATGATAGACAAAACCGTATTTGAAAATAAAATAGCTGCTTATTATACCCTGGGCTGCAAGCTCAACTTCGCAGAGACCTCCACGATAGGAAAGGTCCTTGCCGAACAGGGGGTACGCAAAGTCCGTACGGGTGAGAAAGCAGACATCTGTGTTGTTAATACCTGTTCCGTGACAGAGCTTGCCGACAAGAAATGCCGCCAGGCCATCCGCCGGATCAGTAAACAACATCCGGGAGCCTTTATCGTTGTAACGGGTTGTTACGCACAGCTCAAGCCGGAAGAGGTTTCTCATATAGAAGGTGTCGACCTGGTTCTCGGTGCCGAACAGAAACTGGATATATTAATGTATCTGGACGACCTGAAGAAAAAAGAAGAAGGCGGTGCAGTAATCGCCTCACAAACGAAAGATATACGCACATTCTCCCCTTCCTGCTCGGCAGACGATCGTACACGCCATTTCCTGAAGGTGCAGGACGGATGTGATTACTTCTGTTCTTACTGTACCATTCCCTTTGCTCGCGGACGGAGCCGCAACGGTACTATCGCCAGCATGGTGGAACAGGCACAGGAAGTAGCCCGCAAAGGAGGTAAAGAGATTGTACTGACGGGAGTCAACATCGGTGACTTCGGTAAATCGACCGGTGAAACATTCATCGACCTGATCCGTGCACTCGACGAAGTGGAGGGTATCGTGCGTTACCGCATCTCTTCCATCGAACCGAACCTGATCACAGATGAAGCGATCGACTTCGTCGCTTCCAGCAAACGATTCGCCCCTCATTTCCATATTCCCCTGCAAAGCGGAAGCGATGAAGTTCTGAAACTGATGCGCCGCCGTTATGACACGGCCCTTTTCCGCCATAAGATCGAGAAGATCAAGGAGATCATGCCGCACGCCTTTATCGGTGTGGATGTGATCGTGGGTACCCGCGGAGAGACGGACGAGTTGTTCGAAGAGGCACGCAGCTTTATCGACAGCCTGGACATCAGTCAACTGCATGTGTTCAGTTACTCGGAACGTCCGGGAACACAGGCTTTGAAGATCGCCCATTCGGTAGACCCGAAAGTAAAACATGCCCGCAGCCAGCAACTGCTGGACATTTCCGACAGGAAACTACATGCTTTCTATGATGCCCATACCGGCAGTCAGGCGGAAGTTCTGTTCGAACATACCCGGAAAGGAGGCATGATGCATGGCTTCACGGAAAATTATATCAAAGTAGAGATACCTTACGACAGTTCGCTGGTAAACGAAACCCGACGGGTAACATTGACCGGCTGGAATGAAGACCGTACCGCACTGAATTGTGAATTAGTAACAAACAGCTGATATGTGGAATAAAATTCAATACGGATTGATCTATTCATGGGCCAAAGTTCATGCTTTCCTGCCCATGCCGGTATTATATGTACTGTCAGATATCCTGTATGTACTTATCTATAGGGTAATCCGTTACAGGATAAGGGTAGTCCGCCGCAATATGGAAGCCTCCTTTCCCGAAAAGTCCAAAATAGAACTTCGCAGGCTGGAGAAAGCCTTCTATCATCACTTTTCCGACTATATTGTCGAGACGATCAAACTGGCGCACATATCGCCGGAGGAAGTGTTACGCCGTGCCCACATCAAGAACCCCGAAGTCGCAACCAAGCTACAGGCGGAAGGACAAAATACGGTTATGATGTTGATGGGACATTACGGAAACTGGGAATGGTTCAGTGCCTCCAGCCTGGTATATACGGAATCCAGACTATGGCAAATCTACCGCCCCCTGAACAATAAGGCAGTCGACCGCCTGTTCATCTTTCTCCGCACCCGCTTCGGTTCGTATGGTATGAAAAAGAATGACACGGTACGCGACATGATGGCATTGAAGCGCGAAAACAACAAGAACATCGTGATCTTCATTGCTGATCAGACCCCAAGCAAGGCGAACCTGCATTACTGGACAAACTTCCTGAACCAGGACACTCCGATGCTGAACGGCGCCGAACGTATCGCACGAAAACTGGATCTGCCGGTTATCTTCCTCGATGTACAAAAAGTGAAGCGCGGATATTACACGGTTGAAATGAAGTTAATGACAGCCCATGCCAAGCAAACTGCCGAAAACGAGATTACCGAATCGTATGCCCGCATGACGGAGAAGATGATCCTTCGTAATCCGGCTTATTGGCTCTGGACTCACAAACGTTGGAAATACAAACGAGAAGATGCATAGTAATTCAAAAAAAGTCGCTATTGTTATATTGAACTGGAACGGTTGCAAGCTGATGGAGAAATTCCTTCCGTCCGTCATCGATTACAGTCCTTCCGAACTATCTGAAGTAGTCGTTGCCGACAATGGCTCTACCGATGCCTCTATTGTTATGCTGAAAGAAAAGTTCCCGTCCGTACGAATCATTCAGCTCGATAAGAATTACGGCTTCGCCGAAGGATACAATCAGGCAATCAAGCAGATAGACAATGAATACACCGTTCTACTGAACAGTGATGTCGAAGTTACGCCTAGTTGGCTCGATGCCCCTCTGGCAACTCTTGAAGCCGATCCGACAATAGCAGCCGCTCAACCAAAGATCAGGGCACAGCGTAATAAGGAATATTTCGAATATGCCGGAGCTGCCGGAGGTTATATGGACATTTACGGCTATCCTTACTGCCGGGGCCGTGTACTGCATATTGTAGAGAAAGATAATGGCCAATACGACACACCTGCCGATATCCTTTGGGCTACGGGTGCCTGTCTTTTCATCCGTACAGCTATTTATAAGGAGGTAGGCGGACTGGATGCCGGTTTCTTCGCCCATCAGGAAGAGATCGATATGTGCTGGCGCCTGCGTTCCCGCGGGTATCGACTGGTATGTACGCCCGGATCGGTTGTTTATCATGTTGGAGGTGCTACCTTACAGGTGGAAAGTCCCCGGAAGACCTTCCTCAATTTCCGAAACAACCTGCTGATGATTTACAAGAATCTTTCCGAAAAAGACCTGAAGCATGTGATGCGTGCGCGCTTCTTTCTGGATTATATTGCGGCCACCAAATTCCTGCTATGCGGGCATATTCAGAATGCCAAAGCGGTATATGAAGCCCGGAAAGCATTCTTCGAAATGAAGCCGGATTATGTTGTCAAAAGGAAAGAGAACCTTGCTAAAACAACACTAGCTACTATCCCGGAACTGATGCGCAACAGCCTTATTCTCTCTTTCTACCTGAAAGGGAAAAAGAAGTTCACCGACCTTTAGTCCAGGCTTAGGGTAGCAAGGATATCACATCCCATAAAGAATCGACGGTAAAAAAACGAGGGCTGACAACGGGCTCATCTACCTTTTCGTGCGCCCAGGTCGTTTGATAAGGTACGTGGATGGCATAGCTTCCCAGTTCCAGCGGAGGAAGGATATCTGAACGGACAGAGTTTCCTATCATCAAGAACTCTTCGGGTTGTATGTCGAGATGTTTCAATAACAGACGATATTCCCTGTCGGTCTTGTCACTCATAATCTCTACATGATGGAAAAGATGTTCGATCCCCGAACGGCGTAACTTTTGCTCCTGATCGAGCAGGTCACCTTTCGTTACCACAATAAGGCGGTAGCGGCCCACAAGGGCATTCAACGTCTCCTCCACTCCGTCCAGAAGTTCTACCGGTTTGGACAGCTGTTCTTTTCCCAAAAGAAGAATCTGCTCCAATACGTTTGCCGGGACTTTCCCGTCCGTGATACGGATCGCCGTTTCCAGCACAGAAAGGATATAAGCTTTCACCCCATAACCATAAAGAGGCATGTTCCGGCTTTCCGTCCTGAAAAGTTCGGCCGAAACAGTTTCCCCATCCACATAAGGAGCCAATAAAAGACGGAGTTTCTGCTCCGTCTCCAGGAAATAAGTTTCATTCACCCAAAGCGTGTCGTCGGCATCGAAGCCGATCACCTGTATTCCTTCAATCATAAATTAGCTTGTTGCAGTATATCGATCATTATGGGTTTGAAACCGCTTACAAAGCATTCCACGGCAATAACCATCAGGATAAGGCCCATCAGACGCATCATCACGTTGTTGCCCGTTTCTCCCATATACTTATTCAGCCGGGTGGATGCCCGGAGGATCAGGAAGGTGATAAAGTAGACGGATGCGATCACACTGACCAGCAGTATCTTCTTTATCAATGTATTCGCATCTTCCATCAGCATGATCCCGTTGGCGATAGCGCCCGGACCGCAAAGCATCGGGATGGCAAGCGGAGTAATAGAGATATCGTTTACATAGGTTTTCACCTCCTCGTCTTTGAGTTTTGCCTTGGAATAACGTGCCTGAAGCATGTCAAATCCGATGGTAAAGATAATAATACCTCCGGCAATACGGAAACCATTCGTAGAAATACCAAAGAATTTAAAGAGGAATTGTCCGGAGAAGGTAAAGACCATCAGGGTGATAAACGACACGATCGTGGCACGGCGGACGATGGTTTTACGTTCGTCGTCACTCATCCCGTTCGTCATGGTCAGGAAGACCGGCATAGTGCCCAACGGGTTTGTCAGTGTAAAAAAGGAGGTGAAGCACAAAAGGGCGAAAGGGAGTAAGGTATCCATAATAACAATGATTTAATAGGTTTATGTAGGGGCGGGGTTTGCCCGCCCTACGTATGTTTATTCATCCCACACCAAATAAGCGGAAACCAGCCAATGGTTGAGCTTGTTGCCGTCTATCTCCTGAGCTTCGGGGATGCTGACCGTCAATGTATGTTCGCCCGGTTGGATATCCGACAGTTCCACTTCTTCGGGAACGACATCGGAACCCGGACACCAGTTGGAACGGGAGAAATCGGAAGAAGCGACCGGCTCTTCCACCTCTTTTTCGGCATATCCTTTAGGACCGATATAAGAAGCCAGACGTTTCTCCAGCCAAACACCTGTCGCCGGATTAAAACGGCGGAAAGAGGCACAGTCGTTACGCCAGGGGATGAAGTTCAGAACTTCCTCTCCATCTACCGAGATAACATTCTGCTTTTGGACAAACTCGTCACCACCGTTATGACCGCCATGCCCAGTTACGATATATTTCAGGCGGACGTTCTTTGCACCTTCCGGGATAGTAAAACCGGTCGAGACGTCTTTACGGGCAAAGATATCCGGATAAGACTGGCCGATATAATAAACCGTATTCATTAACGGTTCTACATGCCTCTTCGTCAAAGCATCACAAGTGATATCCGACTCGTCCACATCGATTGTCACGCTGGCAATATATCCCTCGGCCGTCCAGGTATCGATAAAAACACCGACATAAGCGCCACCTTCCAGCAAAGGATACAGGTCGGTGATATTCTGCTCCCAGCTCACGCTGTCGGCCCACTGGTCGATATAAACAGGTTTACGCTTGCTGCTCAGACTGTCGTCCGCACTGCTGTAATGACCTACACCGAACGGAGTCATGAAACGCATCAGCTCGACGGTCGGTTCATAATCTTCTCCGGAAACGATACCGATCATATTTTCCAGCTTCGTACTGTCTACAGCCGGAAATTGTTTCTCTCCTTTGGCGATATTCAGCAAATTGATCGCTGACTCTTTCGGCAGGATAAAGCAGGAACCCGACTTATCCCAACGGTCGCCGTTGGATGCGATCGTCACTTTCAAGTTGACGGAAACATTGCGCTTATAGTCAGGCAACGTGACCTTCTTCAGAATGATACGTCCGTTTACCAGATGATAGATACTATCCGGTCCCGGCTCACTATAACCGGCATACTGATCCGGTGTGAACTTCACCGGCGTGTCATGGAATACCTGCACGGAATAGTCACCCATTGCCGGTAGTTCGCGGTGCCCGCATGCCGTCAGCAACAGGGCACCTGCCAATGAAAATGAGAATAAGATTTTCTTTGTCATTGTTGTTTAGAATTTAGTAAGTTCTTTGATCAGCTGTTTCTGTCCCGCAACCTTATCCGCATGAATGCAAGGACCGGTTACACAACCGCCTTCGCAAGCCATGACTTCGATAAACTGTGCCGGGGCTTTGCCTGTTTTGGCATAGGCACGAAGCAGAGCGACATTCTTTTTCGTCAGGTTGGCTACCTGTACGGCGTTCACCTGTTCCTCTTTCAGATACACTTTTACGGCATTGATAACACCGCCACTCTGGGCAAAGCCATGCGCTTCACGCACAGAATTATAGAGAACGGAGAAGGGTTTTGCTTCTTCTACCTTGATATCCAGTCCTTCCAAAATAGAACCAATCTCTTCGAATGTCAGTGTGAAATCGACTGCCGGGTCCATCTTCACCTCCTTACGCTTGGCTACGCACGGACCGATAAAGACAACCTGGGCATTGGGGTATTTCTCTTTGACGATGCGGGCGGTATAATACATGGGGGAACCTGTAGAAGAGATATATTTCTTCAGATCCGGAATATGTTTCTCCGCCAACTGCACATAGGAAGGACAGCAACTGGTCGTCATAAAGGGTTGTCCTTCTTCCAGTTTCTCCTTCAACTCTTCTGCTTCCCGGCGGGTCGTTTCCATCGCTCCCTGGGCTACTTCAACAATCTCCGTGAATCCCATCGCCTTGATCGCACCATATACATTTTCCACCGGCGCACTGAATTGTGCCAGGATGGAAGGAGCTACAATGGCGATCATCTGCTCCTTATTACGCAGGCGCTGCAAGACATCGAACACCTGCGATATCTCGAAGATGGCACCGAAAGGACAAGCATTCACACATTTACCGCAATAGATACATTTCGATTCGTCGATATGCTCTACGCCATATTCGTCCTTACTGATCGCCTTCACCGGACAAACTTCTTCACAAGGGATCGGAATATATACGATGGCATGGTAAGGACAGTTCTGATGACATTTACCGCAACTGATACAGGTATCATGGTCTATCCGCGCCTGTCCGTTCTTCTTGAACTGGATGGCGTCTTTCGGACAGTTCATATAACAGCTACGTGCCACACAACCACGGCATAGGTTTGTAATTTCATAGTTTACCTGTACACAGGAAGAACATGCCTCATCGACAACGCACATCAGGTTTTCCTTCTTGTTTTCCGGACGTAACAGAGCCTGTTTTGCATACTCGGACAACGGAGTCAGTTCGTCTATTTCATCCTGCATATCGAATCCCAGCAGAGGAAGTGTCTTGTATTTCCAGACAGCACGCTCCTTATGTACACAGCAACGGCCTATCACTTTCGATTTACGGGGACTTAATTCTATGGGCAAACGGTCAATCTCGTCCAGGAGACGATTCTCTTTCCAAAGTTTCACTAACTTCGCCATCAATCCGTGGCGCACAATCATTACGTTGTTGGTAAATGCCATGGTGTTTTGTTTATTTGTGCTTTAATTATGCAAAGATAGAGAAAGTTCTCCAAAAACTAACTGTAGGTCTCTCTAAGAATTACAGAGGCACTGTAAACATCTCCGCCAAAAGGGGGATTCAGTTTGGAGAGTTTCAGTTCAATCATAAGAAGTTGGGGGAACGTTTCCTTTAATGCCGCCAGGATACGTCCGGCAGCATGTTCGATCAGCTTGGATGGAATTGCCATCTCTCTCTTAACAACCTCGTAGACAACGGCATAATTTATCGTATCTTCCAGGGTATCGTCGGCTACCGCTTTTTCAAGAGGTGCCGTTAAAACAAGGTTCACCACGAACGTATTACCAACCCGTGTCTCCTGTGGGGCGACACCATGGTAAGCGTAAAAATTCATGGCCTCCAGCTCTATTTGTACTGTCATTTTTCGTTATTTTATCTGTAAAAGTAGATAAAGTAAACCTTTCTGCAAAAAAATAGTCTATATTTGCGATTCAAGCAACAAAGTATCATGATGGGAATAAAACAAAAAGACGAAAACTCTGCTGGTGGCCTACATAACACCCTTGCCACCGGAACAACCGTAAAAGGTAATATTATTACAGAAACCGATTTCAGATTAGACGGCCAGGTAGAAGGCGATATCAGTTGTAACGGCAAGATCGTTGTCGGACCGAAAGGACAAGTCATCGGTAATATTGTCTCTTCCAATGCCGAGATCCTGGGCGAAGTAGAAGGTTCCGTACGTGTCAGTGAAAAATTAGTCCTGAAAGCTACGGCAAATATCAAAGGGGATGTGTTTGCACAGTCGCTTGAAATAGAACCGAATGCCCGTTTCAACGGAGTTTGTAATATGTCAGGGGAAAAAGCCTGAACCGATCACATCTACAAAAATAAAAGGGTATGCCCAAAACACCTTCCGGTGTCCGGCATACCCTCCTTATTTCATGCTGCTTCGTTTAGAAGTCTACCTAATTCATAAGTTTGAAAACTTCTCTTTTGATCAGTACAAAATAGACGCCTTTCGGGAGATCCGTTTCGGTGACGTGTCCTAAGACGGTCAACGTCTTATGGAGGTGGCCGTCAAACGTGATAATCCTCGCAACTACCTTCGTTTCGCTATACAACCTCAACACGCCCTTATGACTCCAAACCCGTACGGGCATATCGACATTGACATTTGAAGTCGGATGATCAGGCGTGATGCCGGTGATCGAGATCGTCAGGTCGCAAGAGACATCCGCAAGCGTGTAGCGACCATCGGCATCGGACTGCAATGTCTCGTTGCCTGCTTTCACAACTGGGGCGGATTGGCTGTATTCGGAATCCAAAGTCAGAGTGAAACTGAAGCTGCTTCCCTCCTCTACCGTATAATCTCCGGCAACCGGATCAGTCGTGGCACCGACCACAGACGGCAAGGTGATCGTGTAACTGTCCACCGTGGGCGTGGGATCAGGTACAGGATCCGGCGTGGGATCAGGTTCCGGCTCCGTTTTCGGTTCTACCGTCACCGTGCCATAAACGCTTAGCGTAGTAGAGACTGGTTTTTCGCCAATTACTTCCCGTTTAATCAGGCAGCGATACTCGTAAGTGCCCGGAGCGTTCAAAGCCTCACTGTAATTATTCGTATAGGAAACGGCCTCCGGTTCGGCATCAAGCGTCATTGCTCGCATAACCACCGGAATCTGTTCCGGGCAGGTCGTTGATTCTCCGATATCTGTCCATGTACCAGCGCTTCCGCGTTGCCATTGGAAAGTGACAGTTGCATCGGCTGGAACGGTTGCTTTCGCACTTAAAGAGGCGATTTCACCCGATGTGATGTTTTTATCCGCTTCTTCTTCTTTTAGCACGGAAAGAAGCGGAATTTCGTCTTCACCGAGAACTTCCGTGATCAACCCGGTGTTGTCGATTAATGTACCGGTATTGATGACCTTGGCTGCCAATGACACTTCTGCGGCATTATCACCCTTTTCGATGGTCACACAGCCATTATTGGTGAGCGTTCCGAGGTCGTTCGTTCCCGACAATTTGAGGATGACGTTCGCATCCTCGGTGATGGTCGTTTTACCCTCGGGGGTTTCGCCGTCTCCGCCATCCTCTTTCGACTGGACGGTTACGTTGCCGATTTCCACAACTGCCGGTTTATTTTCCTCCGAGCCGGATGCGGAGATTTCCACCCTGTCTACGCTTGTGATTTCATCCGATCCGCCCAATACGGTGGTATCATTTTCGATATACAACGTGTCGAGACGGAACCGGGCAACCAGTTCAATGGATCCTTGTGCCAGGAACTTGTACTCTTCATTCGTCTTTATCTCCACCTGCGGAATGGAATCCAGCTTCTCTACCCCCTCTTCCAATTTCTTCACGACTTTCACGACATCCACCAACGTTGCCCCCTTGCCGGGCTTAGGCGTAACGTGGAAAGTTCTTGCATTTGTAAAAATGATCGTGGTGTCGGCCTGGAAATCATGTTTTTCTTGCTCTTCCTCTTCTCCCGTCAGATAATATCCTTCGAATGTGCCGGGGCCTTCCGCTTTCAGGGTGAGGGGAAATTCGATGACGGACGGTTTGTTCTTTTCTCCCAGGATCGGGAAACCGTCGTTTCGTTCGTCTTTGCATACCCAGTATTTCCATGGGATCTCACCTTGAAGAGACTTGTGCGCTTCAACTCCATTATTCAAGGCATCCAATGCATCTTTCGAATCCGTGGCTCTGAAACCATCAATGGTTCCATCTCCCGGTTCGGCAACCAGCTCGCCGATAAGCGGATCCTTTGTGATTGTCAACTCAGGAGAAGTGCACTTCTCCTCATGAAACACAGGCTTGAAAAGATGAGAATAAGTATTCTCGATGCAAGCACCCGAGCGACAATTAACCGCAATCTCCCCTGCCCTGATAATTCCTCCGACATTATTACTTCCATCCCAACTGGGTTTCGTATATGTCTCCTTCATACTTATCTCTCCGGTAAAATAGCAGTTTTGAATAACCTTGTCGTTAAACACCACCAATCCGGCACTACTGACAACGGAAGGATCTGTGAAGTTAGAGGTCAACTTGCTTTGTTCCACACCGCAGTTGACGATATATCCATTCGTATTGTTGCAAACAAGCCCGGAAGAACCGGAGTTTATCCTGCTATTATATTTTGTGTCTTTACTGTTGAATGTACCATTGACCACGAGATTAGCCAGAGTAGAAGCCGGTCTACTCGAAGAGCCTAGTTGTTGCATGAAAGTAGCACAAGTCTGATTCACTTTCAGGTTATAAATGCGGTGGTTCTGCCCATCCAAAAGCGCAGCAGAGAATACAAAGATAGGAACCCATTCATATCCGGCCATATCCAGGTCGGCGGTGATTTGGATTTCCGAAGCCTGGTTTATTTTATAGTAATCTGTCTGGGGAAGTTCGACCTCGAAGTCTTTATTCCAATAACCATTAATCGCAGTCATCAGCCAAAGCAGCCCTTCCGGCGTATTGATCTCATAATTGTATGGAATTTGCGTCCCGAAGACTGTCACATCTTTGCCATTCGGTCCTACGTCGGCCTTCAAAGCCTCTTCCCTGCCATAATCCGCGGGGGATTCGCTATCAAGAGCCTTGACTTGTATCCTATCATATTTTTGTATGGCATCGTTTTTGTATTGCACGTCCGGCTGTAACTCCTGTGTCAATGTAAAGTAGCCATATCCCTTCTCCAACATGCTTTCTGGTGTGAGACCGACCGACGGGTCAATGTGGAAAGCACAATTATTATAAACACCTCCGCTAAGCTCAACCTCCGCATCTGCCAGGATCTGTATAGCCGCACGGACCGATTCATGTTCGGCAGCCGTAAATTCTCCACCTGTGATTGTCAGATTGCCCCCTTCAATGATGATAGGCTTGTTGATTTTCTGTCCACTTATAGAGTAATCTGTAGCGTTAAAGTTCCCGCCATTTATGGTTATTTTCCCATTTTTCGACTGAAGCCCATAGAAAGTCCCCCCGTTAATAGTCAATTCACTACCTTCCACTGGAATAGAACCCAAAAAGACTCCGTCATCGATAATCAAGCTACCACCTTCCGAGACATGAAAAGGGAAAGGAACCAGTCCGGAAAATGTCTTCCCGAATGTTCCGCCAGATATTTTCAATGTACCACTTTTTGTAACATTGAATCCACCTGCCTCTAGTGTCCCGGCATCTTTATTCAAGTTGCATGTCCCTCCTTCCGTCTGGACGATATTCTTCGGGTAATAGGATTCCAAACTATTGATCGGCCTGAAGTTACAATTTCTGAATGTCAGTTCCCCTCCAGTTTGGAGGATAGCACAAGAAACTGTTTCCTTATCCAACGAGTGCGAATAACTGACAGATTTCATTGTCACCGTACCACCTTCCATTAATATTGTTTTATTGGGGCTGATAGTTAGGTTCGACAGGGTGACATTTCCGCCTGATATAACCATATCATCAGACAGATAATCACAAAAGATTTCGCCTTGCCTTGTTATTTCGACATTCCCATTCACTGCCAGCTTAGAAATGGTAGGATTAAAATAATTAGTTTGGGGGTTTTGGATCTGTATAATTCCACCTGTAGCCGTAACAGATGCCAACTGTAGAATACCATTTAAGATCAGGGTTCCACTGTTTAGTTGGATATGGCTGATGGTTCCTTCATACCTCTGAATGAGATTACCATCAGTATCAAATGTCTCTTCGGTATGGCGAGTGGAATTGATGGTTACCGTGCCTCCATCGATCGTACAAGAAAATGTTCCATCCTGACCATATACCCAGTTGCCAAATACCTGCTGGCCCCATGCCCTATCAGGCAAAAGCATCATCGCCCCCATCAGACAAAGCAGCCAGAGTCGGTATTTCTGTATTATTTGTTTCATAAGTAAATGCTTGTTTAAATTGTATAAGTTCTTTGATATTTGCGCAGGTTACGTAAATTGATCCGTTTCGTACCGCGCATATACGATTGTCGTATGCGCTCGTATACGGACATCGTATGCGCTCGTATACGGACATCGTATGTTCCCGTATACGACGGTCGTATGTGAGAGGATACGATCATCGTATACGAGCGCATACGGTGATCGCATAAAAAGTGTCATTCAATTACAGGGCGGTCATCCTCGCCGGTATCCCCTACTGTCAGCAGGTAAGGGAAACGGTTACGGCGTACGTCTTTCAACAATTGTTTGGTGTTGCCGCCATATTGGGAAGCTATTTCCAAATAGTATTTACCATCGGCCAATGCCGGGATAATGAAAGAGAAATAAGAAGGATCATTACGCGAAACGGCTGTCATCGGAACGGCTGTTTCTGCTTCGGTTTCTGAGTTGATAAAGAAAAAACCTACGGTGTTACCTTCAGTTCCCACTATCTTGACGCGCTTACCTTCACCGTTGAGAGTGTTGCCCGGGGTGATTTTAGCATTTATAGAACCGGAGAATACATCAGTCAGTTTAGTGACGGTCGGAAGTCCTTCCACTACTTCACCTACGATCACGTTGATACCTTTCAAATCCATTTTCACTTCTTTAATAGGCGTGCTGCGAAGGGTTACATTATTCTTTGCCGGATCGAATTTGGCTTTCGGACCAATAAAGGGGCCGTCTATTCCGAGCGAGTTGTTTGTCAAACCGAATTCTACGGTAGAACCTGAGTATAATTCTTCTTTGGCTACCGCTTTCAGATCGTTGTGGGCGGCTAGTAATTCGGACGCTGTAAACTTACTTTTTCCGCTTGCTGCAATATTGCAGAGATCTTCAATAGAGCGATTTGCCACGTAAGTGACGTTGGCAGTGAAGTCGTCTTCACGCTCTGTCAGCATGTTAGCTACCAAGGTAGCAACGATACTTCGTTTTCTGGGTTCATTTGTTGCCATAGGCTTTATTAGTTTTAATGAGTTCTGTATGAACTCTGGCGTCTACCTTGAAAATTAAGCTTAGGAAGTATCAATTTCTTTTGAAAGTCCTATGAACATGAATAAGGCCAATTCATATAAGTATGATACGATTTACTTCATGATACCATAACAGTACTTTCGACAGGGAAAAAACAGATAAATAACTGTTCTTTTTTACAGGGACCTTGATTATTCGCTATTATAAATGTAGTATTTGTCGATAATTCTTATCTTTGCCCCAAACAACCAGAGTTCATACAGGACTAAGCTATTTTTACTAAAAATCAAATTTAGTGGATACCACCACACGAAAGAGGAAGTCTTGGCTGGTTTCAAACCATCAAATGGCACGTAAAGGTTATTTGAAAGGTACACCTATTGAAGATTGATCTATGAATTATAACATAAATCTTATATCATAAAGTATAAAAAAAGAACTGTGTCGAAAGCGTTATTTAGCACTTTTCGATACAGTCCTCTGTAAGATGTTTTCCGACGTTTATCGCCTTTCAGACTTTCTAATCAATTCCGCTATTTTGTTGTTCAGACTGTCTGCCTCGATTAGTTTTTCCAACGGGATATGCATCCGGTAACGCCAGTAATGATTGGAATTGGCAGGTACATTGATCCGCTCCGATTCGATATCTTTCCTTTTTACCGTATCGTCGATGGCAAACCAATCCTGTAACGGGATAATGGTCAGCATGGAGTTTGTCGCCAGATGATTTTCCACAATACGGGAAGCAATCTCCGACGAACATTCTTCCGGTGCCTGTCCCTCATAATGTAATACATTATTATAATAGCGTTGTATCTTTTCCCGGTCTTCTTTCCACCAGTTCCGGAGTGGCGACATATCATGCGTCGATGTCGTACAAACGGAATGATAAGGCAGATTATGCATATCGGTGAACTCACTCTGCGGACTCTTGGGCATCCGTTCTATTTCGAGACTAAGGATCTGAAGTTTGTTCATGACATCGGGTACGGAATCAGGTATCATTCCCAAATCCTCACCGCACACCAACATATTGGTACTTCCAACCAATGGCGTCAGACGCTTAAATGCCTGTGCTTTCCAAAAATCGTTATGACGGTGATAGAAGAAGTCCCAATACAACTGGTCGAATGCATACTTATCGGAAGTATTCAACTCACCGTACATATAAGAATGACTGGCGGAAATACGGGGATGATACTTTTCCTTTTCCTGCGGATCACGCAAAAACAGAACTTCATTGGCTATGGCAAACAAACCCTGTTTTATCCGCAAAGAAACACCGTCTGTTTTACCGGAAAACAGGGTTTCAATCTTTCGTTGTGTATCGCAGAACGATTTCAAGACAAAATGATTGGATGAAGACTGGGCCAGATAGGTTCCCTCCACTTCTTCAGCTAAATCGCCAAATAGTTCGGGCAGGAACTTCCGGTTAATATGCGGTGTCGTAAACCGGGCTTCGTTGAATACCATACCATATTGTTCTATCTCGTCCTCGGTAAGAGGTAAAGCCGGATTAAAATGACCGCAAAGTCCCTGGATATAATCCAACGGCACTTCCCATATACGGAAGAAACCTAATATATGGTCGATACGGAAGCAATCGAAATAGTCGCTCAACTTACGGAAACGTTTCTTCCACCAGGAGAAATTGTCTTTCTCCATGATATTCCAGTTATAAGTAGGGAATCCCCAGTTCTGTCCGTCCATAGAGAAGTCGTCGGGAGGTGCTCCGGCCTGACCGTTCATATTAAAATACTGCGGCTCCGTCCAGGCATCGATACTGGTCCGGTTCACTCCGATCGGAAGATCACCTTTCAGGACAATACCGTTTTTACGAGCATAGTCGGACACCGACTTGAATTGTACATGGAGTATATATTGCAGAAAATAATAGAACGATATTTCCGGATATGCTCCACTGTCTTCCGAACATAATTCACGTATCTGAGATTTATTATAGATCGCATTCTTATCCCATTTGTTAAAGTCGGACGTTCCATACTTTTCACGCAGATAGCTGTAAGCAGCATAAGGGACCAACCAGGATTGGTTCTGTTCAAAGAACTCCTGATATTCCGGAGTCGACAGAACAGACTGTCCTTCCTGACTGAAGAACTCACGGCAATAAGCCAGCTTATATCCTACTGCAACTTCATAATCTACGAAGTCTTTTGCATTCAGTTCCTCTTGTTTTGCTTTATAGAAAGCGACACGACCTGCATCCTTCAGCTCTCCCAACTGCGGCAGACAGATATACATCGGATGAAGGGCATACACGGAGATGGCACTATACGGATAAGAATCCATCCAGGTATGACTCATTGTCGTATCATTCATAGGCAATACCTGAATAATACGCTGGCGGGTTTTCTTCGCCCAATCGACCAGCATCCGCAAGTCTCCCAGATCACCGACACCGAACCCTTGTTCGGAACGTAAAGAAAATACGGGGATAACTGTTCCCGCACACCGCCATAAAGGCAAATTATCACGGAAATACAATCCGGAGATCATTACCGTTTCTCCGAAATCCTGCGAAGGCAAGTCGAGTTTCCGGTTCTCATCTTCCTCCCAGTATAAAGGTTGATGTTTATCATTGTCATATACCAGGAATTTATATTCCAACGGATAAGTGATGTCATTCGCATCCAGGTCGATATGCCAGTCAGGAAATGTATCGCAACTAAGTATCAACGCTTTATCCGGATGCCAGTTTCCCAGACATTCCTGATTCCCGGTAATGGCAATACTTTGCGATTTCTCAACACGAGGGGCAGATATCTTAATGGTCAGTTTCTTTCCGCTTTTTACAACTCTTTCATATGTATTGCAGGGATGTGCAAACAGGCTTTTGGTAAAAGCCGAAGAGTAAAAGGCCAGATTAGCCGGACGTATCTGCCAGTAATCATATAGCGTATAATGATTGGCATGTCCTTCAAATGTTACCTGATGATTTTTCTCCCATTCTTCAAATATCTGTTTGTCGTTTATACTTAAAAAGTAGCGATATTCTATGGTCTGCTGAGGCGATGTAAGTTCCAGCTCAAGCTGCCAGTTTCCATCCCCTTTGTAGTTCATTTCTTTCGCCAAAGCAGGCTCCCATGAGCCAAGCTCGGGAATAGATCCAACCACACATAACTTCTGACCCCAAACGGTATGGAAGTTTATATTAAAGGTGACTTTCATGTGTATCAAATTTAGTTCCGGCCACGAAGATATGAAATTAATTGAAAATTGAGAATTGAAAATTGAAAATTAAAGGAAGAAAGCACCTTCTTCTCTCATTTTCAATTTTCAATTTTCAATTCTCATTTCCATCATCCGCACTTTGAAGCTCCGCAGTTTGTACAGATCAGGCACCCTTCCTGATAGATAAGGGTTTCCAGACCGCAGTTCGGACATTTCTGTCCTTTTGCTTCCGTACCGTTCGGCAGATATTTCTTCAAGGCACGTTCAACACCGTTCTTCCAGGTATTGATCGATTCATTATTCAGTTCCATTCCCTGAACCAGCTTGATAACCTGGTCGATAGGCATACCGTAACGTAATACTCCGGAGATCAGTTTTGCATAGTTCCAAAACTCAGGATCGAACTTTCCGTCCAAACCTTCGATGGTCATCTTATAACCACGTTTATTCTTGAACTGGAAGTCATAATGTTTCTTTCCATCTTCATCGTAGCTCTTGATGATCGTACCTTTAGAAACATTCTTCGGCAACATAATACCTTCATCATCATCTGCAAGCCCGGTAAAGATCTCATACGGACGACCGTTCAGCAAACCGACGAAAGCGATCCACTTCTCACGATTATTCTGGAATTTAACCACATCGGCTTCCAGTTCACGCGGACGTGTTGAAACGATCACCGGCGGTTCCATACAGTTGCAATCGTCTTTCTTCTTCTTTTCGGTTGCCAGCAATACACCGGAACGTGAACCGTCACGATAAACCGTACAGCCTTTACAGCCGCACTTCCATGCTTCAACATACAGAGAATCCACCAATTCTTCCGACACGTCAGCCGGCAAGTTGATGGTTACACTGATAGAATGGTCTACCCACTTCTGAATACGTCCCTGCATGCGGACTTTCTGCAACCAGTCCACATCATTCGATGTAGCCTTATAGTATGGTGATTTAGCAACCAGCTCATCAATTTCCTCCTGGGAATATTTCTTAGTAACGGAATAACCGTTGGCCTGCATCCAGGTAACAAACTTATGATGGAATACTACATATTCTTCAAATGCATCTCCTGTCTCATCCACAAAATCGACACGGGCTTCCGCATCATTCGGATTTACTTTCCGACGGCGTCTATATACCGGAAGGAATACAGGTTCGATACCGGAAGTTGTCTGTGTCATCAAACTGGTCGTACCAGTCGGAGCAATCGTCAGACAGGCAATGTTACGACGACCGTATTTCAGCATATCGGCGTACAGTTCCGGATCAGCCTCACGCAGACGGTTAATGAACGGATTTTTCTCTTCACGTTTTGAATCGTAAATTTCGAAAGCTCCACGCTCTTTCGCCATCATTACCGATGAACGGTAAGCTGCCAAAGCTAATGTTTTTTGGATCTTCTCTGCACATTCCGTAGCCTCTTCTGTTCCGTAACGCAGACCTAAAGCGGCAATCATATCGCCCTCAGCTGTGATACCCACACCTGTACGACGTCCCTGCAATGTCTTCTTCTGGATCTTTTCCCACAAATGACGTTCAGTTTCCTTCACTTCCATCGATTCCGGATCAGAGTCGATCTTTTCCAGGATCTTTTCGATCTTTTCTGATTCCAGATCGATAATGTCATCCATAATACGCTGTGCCAGTTCTACATGCTTTTTAAACAGATCATAGTCAAAATAAGCATCTTTTGTAAACGGATTCACAACATAAGAATAAAGATTGATAGCCAGCAAACGGCAGCTATCATACGGACAAAGAGGTATTTCACCACAAGGGTTCGTAGAAACCGTACGGAAACCAAGATCTGCATACGAATCCGGAACTGATTCACGAAGAATTGTATCCCAGAATAATACACCGGGTTCAGCAGACTTCCATGCGTTATGGATAATCTTCTTCCACAAAGCCGGTGCGTCAATTTCTTTCACCGTTGTCGGATCATTCGAATCGATCGGGTATTGTTGTTTATACGGACTGCCGCTAACCACAGCATTCATAAAATCATCGTCAATCTTTACAGATACATTGGCACCTGTGACTTTGCCTTCTGTCATTTTTGCATCGATGAAAGACTCCGAATCCGGATGTTTGATCGATACACTTAACATTAACGCACCACGACGCCCATCCTGTGCAACCTCACGTGTCGAATTGGAATAACGTTCCATAAACGGCACCAATCCTGTCGATGTCAATGCAGAGTTCTTCACAGGAGAGCCTTTCGGACGGATATGAGACAAGTCATGTCCTACACCTCCGCGGCGCTTCATTAACTGAACCTGTTCTTCATCAACACGGATAATTGCCCCGTATGAGTCTGCTGATCCATCCAATCCTATAACAAAACAATTAGAGAGTGAGGCAATCTGGTAGTCATTGCCAATTCCCGTCATCGGACTTCCCTGAGGAACGATGTAACGGAAATGATCAAATAGGTCATAAAGTTCCTGCTCCGATAATGGATTAGGATACTTTTTCTCAACACGAGCAATTTCATTAGCTAACCTATGGTGCATATCTACGGGAGATTCCTCATAAATATTCCCGAATGCATCCTTCAAGGCATACTTGTTTACCCATACTTTAGCGGCAAGCTCATCGCCTGTAAAGTACTCCAGTGAAGCTTTAAAAGCTTCATCGAATGTGTAAGTTTTATGGTTCACGATAAATACTGTATTAATAATAGTGCAAGTTTAAGAATACTTTATTTATTGACCAAATTATTCAAGAACTAAAATCAAAACAAATATAAGGTTTTCCATTTCATTTTATACACCATATGATTATCAATAAAATAACTTTTTACATCATCAAATTTATTTTCCAAAAAGAAAACATCGACAAATCCTATGTTTTCCAAAACAGAAAAGGATGCTATAAAAATAACATCCTTTTTAATCTTTATATGTAGAGATTTATTAGCCTCTCAACTTCACTTCGATCTCTTCTACTGAAGAACGAAAAGATTTACTCGTTTCCATCTGATCTTTGATCGTTTTACATGCATGCAGTACAGTTGCGTGATCTTTCTTTCCGACAATCTTACCGATGTGAGAGAATGAACAATCCGTATATTTTTTGGCAAGATACATCGTTATCTGTCGAGCCTGTACTATTTCGCGTTTTCTGGAACGGGTCTGAATAACCGCCTGGTCCAAATTGAAATAATTACAAACTATCTCCTGGATCATCTGAACAGAAAGCTGCTTCTTTTCCAAGCGAACAGCCTGACTAACGACACGCTTAGTCAAAGGCAGATCTATTTCCTTATTATTGATAACAGCATTTGCCATCAACGAAACAAGAATTCCTTCCAGGTCACGAACATTTTCCGTTACATTATTTGCAATGAAGTTAAATACCTCATCCGGAATAACGATACCGTCATGGTTGATCTTATTCTTTAGGATTTTCTTTCTAAGATCCAAGTCCGGACGACTTAACTCAGCAGTAAGTCCCCATTTCAGACGGGTGATCAATCTCTCTTCCATACCCTGCAGGTCGACAGGAGCCTTATCCGAAGTAAGGATCAACTGCTTACCTAACTGATGGAGGTGATTGAATATATGAAAGAATGTATTCTGAGTCTTATCCATACCGATCAATTCCTGGATATCATCCAGCAACAACACGTCGATATTTTGATAAAAATTCAAGAAGTCATTCGTCGTATTTTTACGGATCGCGTCAGTAAACTGTACACGAAACAAGTGGGAAGAAACATATAACACCTTCTTTTCCGGATGGAGTTCGCGGATACGGGTTCCTATAGCATGACACAAATGTGTCTTTCCAACGCCAGACGGTCCGAAAATGAACAGCGGATTAAATGTTGTTTTTCCGGGATTCTGAGCGACGGCTTCACCAGCTGTACGCACCAACTTATTACTGGTTCCTTCAAAATAGTTATCAAAGTTATACTTGGGATTCAATTGAGGATCTAAATCCTGCGGTGCAGTTTGAATAAATGGATTAGGAGCCTTATTTGCATCTTTGGGAGTTATTTTCTTTACTGCTACTGAACCATTTTCTGCCGGATAATCCACCGTACCACCAGTTGTCTTATCTACCATCACACGGTAGTTAAGTATTGTACCCTGACCAATCACACGATACAATGTAACTTTCAGTACATTGACGTATTTCTCTTCTAGATATTCATAAAAGAACTGGCTTGGCACCTGGATCGTGAACTTATTATCCTCGTAGGATAACGGGACGATCGGCATGAACCATGTGTTAAAAGCGGCCTCCGGCACGATGTCTTTTATGACAGCGAGGCATTTATTCCACAATGTCTGATATTCAGTTTGCATGATTTATTACTCTCCCAACTATACTTTTTTATTTTTCCGACTACAAAGTTTAGAAATTAATTCGTAAAAAAAAAGTGCCGAATTATTTGGTTCTTTTGAATGTTTAATATCCCATTTACTTTCAAGCAGTTATAAAAATAAAACTGATTTACAGCCACTTACATACTTATCTATTCACGAAGCCTTTATTTTGGGGCACTTTTATTAACTACGCTATCCCACTGTTTTCCATGCAAAAGGACCTATAGAGTAAGTTACTTTCCTCTATCTAAAGGCCTTATGCATGCCTACAATTATGTATATATATATTTTTCCTTAATTGGAAAATTTCTAAATAAGATTAGACTCTTTAATCATCTTTTTGGTCAAAAAACAGAAAAATGAACATATCTTTTCGGATTCTGCTTCAGATCCAGCAACAACCTGGAAGCATTCAGCATCGTACTATCCAAATTATTATATAAACTCCTGTCATTCAACAATAAGCCCAATGTATTATCCTTCTGATTCAGCTTGTTTGTAGTTAGTTGCAGGTTCGCCAAAGTTGCATTGATCGAATTGACCGTGGTGGCCAAATCCAGCTCCTTCAATCCGGAACTCACTTCATTAAAATTACCGGTTATTACTTTCAGGTCAGAAACGATACCCGGAACATCTTTACTCAGCAAACTATTCAGTTGGCGGGTGGAAACCTCCAGATTCCCTGTGGTCTTCGCAATATGATCCAGGGACTGAGATATTGCCGGATGATTGATCAAGGCCTGTAAGCCGCCCAATATCGAATCCAGCTTAGGCAAAAGCACTTCTACCCCCGGCAAGATCTTTTCCTGTACGGCCTGCATCATATCCTCCTCCATGCGCCCCTCGATTGTAGCACCTGGTTTCAAATAGTCTTGTACATATTTATTTAGATGAATATGAAGCTCTCCACCACTTAAAAGCGTCTTTATAATAGTTATATAACTCCCTGAAGTCAACCGCATCTCATCGTCAAGGCTGATCTCAACCGTTATTTTATCAGTATTCTCATAATCATAAACAATACTTCTCACCAACCCCACTTTAAAACCGTCAATGAAAACAGGACTAGAGACTGTTACATCTTTTACATTATGAAATGTGACAAAATAATGATTTACCGGTTTAAATAAATTTATACCTTTCAGATAATTAATCCCGAAATAAAGCAATGCCAGACTGACTATACTCACAAGTCCGATCTTTGCCTCTTTGGTCAATATACTTTTCATCCCTTTAAATTATATGTTTCTCTTTAATATTTCACCTTTTTGCCATCTTTAAAAGCTACGATAAACGCATCTTTAAAATCTTTAGCTACCTGCCTGCGCAACTTCCTGATCGAATCAAAATCAGTCGTTTCACCACAAGTATATTTATAGATTCCTTTCTCCACGAAGTAATCCACATTCTTATATCCTTTAAACACTTTTGCCCCCGAAGAAAGTTTTTTATCCGAGGTAAGAATTTGCACTTTATAGACAATTTTACCTGTTGTGACTGATTTTGTTCTCGCAGCGGTAGTTGTACTCTGCCTTTTTTGTGAAGAGACGGAAGACTTCTTCTTTCTATTTAGAATATCCTGTTCGCTACCGGGTGCTCCCCCTTCTTCTACTTGCTCATCTGCAAAATAAGAAATTTCTACCGATGTCGTTACGCTTCCGGAAGAAGAACTTCCTCCCGATACTCCTCCTTGCTTTCGGTCATATTCTTTTTTATATCGAGTAAATGCATCGAACAAAGCATTTGCCAGTTTATTTTGTCCATCTGATGATTTCATAAAATGTTCCTCATCGCGATTCGAAATATATCCCAGTTCTACCAATACACTCGGCATACTCGTTTTCCTTAAAACCAAAAAGCCAGCCTGTCTTACCCCTCTGTCAGCCCGTTTAGCAGACACAAAACACTTTTGTATCTCCGAGGCAAAACCTATACTTTGTTCCATATGCTTATTTTGCATAAACTCAAAGATAATATAGGATTCAGAAGAATTCGGATCAAAGCCTTCATACTTTTGTTCATAGTTATCCTCCAGTAAAATAGCCGAATTCTCACGCATAGCCACCGCCAGATTTTCATCAGTACGAGCCAAACCCAACGTATATGTTTCCGTTCCCCGAGCTGTACTACCCTTTTTAACTGAATTTGTATGGATAGAAATAAAAAGATCCGCCTTATTCCGATTCGCGATATTTGCACGTTCATCCAACTCAATAAAGCGATCTGTCTTGCGGGTATAAATAACTTTTACATCATCGTGGCTCGCAGATATCTTATCTCCCAATTTCAAAGCTACTGAAAGATTGATTTCTTTTTCATTGATAACCGTACCTCTCGCTCCCGGGTCCTTTCCGCCATGACCAGCATCAATCACGACAGTAAACGTTTTCTCCCTCGCCTGAAGTACAGGCTGGGTCAAAAACAAGACCATCAGCAGATTAATACATAGAAAAGATATCCTAGCCATTTTACAGTATTTTTATGCAAATTCGGGGCAAATGTAGTATTTTTTTGCTGATTAAGCGAAGTCTTTTTCTATAAATAATTGGTCGTCTCTTGTTTACAACAAAGAGAATCCAATATTAGAAAACAAATTTAGCCCAATAACATGAAAGCAACAAATCAGTTTTATAAAAAGAAATGACGGAAAATAAAAAAGGGCAAATCCCGAAGGACTGCCCTTTTCACTTTATATCGTTTACTGAATTATTCAGAAACTACTTCGAAAGGAATTTCTACAGAAACTTCTTTGTGAAGTTTAAGGATTGCTTTGTAGTTACCTACTTCCTTAACAGCATCCTTAATATAGATGATCTTACGTTCTACTTCAAAACCAGCCTTTGCCAAAGCTTCAGCAACCTGAATATTTGTAACAGAACCGAAGATTGTACCTGTTGAACTGGTCTTTGCACCGATAGTCAATGCAACGCCTTCCAACTTAGCAGCCAATGCCTGAGCATCTTCTTTGATCTTAGCCAATTTGTGAGCACGCTGTCTCAGGTTTTCAGCTAATACTTTCTTAGCAGACTCAGAAGCGATTACTGCCTTACCCTGGGGGATTAGAAAGTTACGTCCGTAACCGTCTTTTACTGTTACGATATCGTCTTTGTAACCTAAGTTGATTACGTCTTCTTTCAAAATAACTTGCATATTCTGTCTCCTCTCTTTTTATTATTTCATTAAATCGGTTACGTAAGGAAGCAACGCCAGGTGACGAGCTCTTTTTACAGCCTGAGCGATACGACGCTGGAACTTCAAAGAAGTACCAGTGATACGACGCGGAAGAATTTTACCTTGTTCGTTCAGGAATTTCTTCAGGAATTCAGGATCTTTGTAATCGATATACTTGATACCGTTCTTTTTGAAACGGCAATATTTCTTTTTCTTAACGTCTACTGAAGGCGGAGTTAAATATCTGATTTCTGATTGAGTTACTGCCATGATTAATTCTCCTTTACTGTTTCTTTAGATGATTTCAGATTTCTTCTCTTAGCTGCATATTCTGCTGCATATTTGTCCTGACGGAATGTCAAGAAACGGATCACACGTTCGTCACGACGGAAGTTAACTTCCAGTGTAGCGATAGTTTCCGGATTTGCCTTGAATTCAACCAGCTGATAGAAGCCTGTTGTTTTCTTGTCGATAGGATAAGCTAATTTGCGCAATCCCCAATTTTCTTCGTTCACGATTTCAGCACCCTGTTCTTTCAGAATGTTCGTGAATTTTTCTACCGCTTCCTTCATCTGTGCGTCAGACAAAACGGGAGTTAAAATGAAAACGGTTTCATAATTGTTCATAAAACGCTGTTTTATATTGTTAGTACTTAAAAATTTGCGGGGCAAAGGTAAGGAGTTTTTTTTATTCTGCAAACTTTGTTTCAAAAAAACTACATTCATACTCAGGATTAAGCATTGTAGGAATCGGAGCTTCTACCTTTTGTTTCCATACCTGCAACCAATCGAACAATTCATCTCGCTTGTCTTTATTCTGCAAAGCCAGATTCTCCTTTTCAGACACGTCCGTCCGGACATTATACAGTTCAACATTCCCAGTCTCATAATTTTCAATTAGCTTCCAATCATCCACTCGGATCACAGAAACCGGTCGTGTGCGGAAACCATCATTACCAGTCTCAACCGTTTCTTTTTCATTCCCTTCTAAATAAGCAGGAAAATGCCAGAACAACGGCCTCCCCTTAAAACCTGTTTCATTCCCCGCCAATAACGAAAGAAGACTGACTCCATCCAACAGTAAATCAGACTGTCTTACTCCGGCTATTTCCAAAAATGTGGGAAACAAATCGAGCTGCATGACCGGTATATTACAAATTTCCCGTTTCTCATATTTACCTTTCTGATAAATAACCATCGGTATTCGAATTCCTCCTTCATAAAAAGAACCTTTTCCTGCTCTTAAAGGCCACTGACGTGATATTCCATATACTCCTCCATTATCTGAAGTAAATACAATAAAAGTATTTTCCTCTATTCCCAAAGCCTGTACCTCATCAAGTACTCTTCCGATATTCCAGTCCATATTCTCCACCATAGCGGCATAAACTGGATTATCGTGAGCCGATGTCGACGGCTTTTTTCTATATTTATCAATCAGGTCAGCTTTTGCTTGTAAAGGAGTATGCACTGCATACGTCGCATAATATAGAAAGAATGGTTTACTCTTATCTACTTTCCGAAGATAATCAACAGCTTCCAAACCTAACCGATCCATCAAATATTCCCCTTCCGGACCATCTGTCAAATCTTCATTATAATAAGGAGAAAAGTAGCTTTTAGGATGTCCGGCATGATTTCCTGCAATATTAATATCAACACTATTTAGTAACGGATTTTCAGTTACATGCCATTTCCCTATATGGCAAGTCTGGTAACCGAAATCTTTTAATACTTCCGGAAGAAGCCGGATACCCGGTTCCAATGATGTCCGGTTCGGAATTGCAACCAATTTACGTTTACTGGCATCACCACGGTTAGGTTCCCCGACCGTATAAATACCATGCCGAGGTGTATACCTTCCGGTCAGTAAACAAGCACGACTGGGAGCACTGTTCGCTGCACCAGCATACGCTTCATTCATCCAGATACCTTTTTCACGAAGACGGTCGATATTTGGAGTTTCATAATATTGGCTTCCGTTATTACTCATATCTGTCCATCCCAAATCATCTATATTGATCAATATGATATTCGGACGATCGGATGCTACTGCGAGACTAGGAACCGCAGCTAAAGAACAGACCCAGAAGTACAAATAAGGGTGTAAAGTATTATTTATTCCCATAATATTAATTTGTATAATAGTTGACTCTTTACCAAACTGGCATTCTAAATCCCTCAACAACCGGTTCGGTATGTTGTGAACGGAATATGTTTAACGCCTTTTCTACCAAATCAGGATGTTCAGAAGAAACATCCTGCTGTTCGCGGGGATCTTTCGTCAAATTATATAATTCTATGTTCCGATTTCCTTTCTTTATATCACCAACAAAAGCTTTCCATTCTCCCATACGAACAGCCCGTTGACCTCCGGACTCCGGAAATTCCCAGTAAAGAAACTCATGCTTTTTCTGTTGTTCAGTTTTTCCGGTCATTTCCGGTAACATGCTAATGCCGTCCGTCGGCGGACAGTCGACACCGGCTATCTCACACATTGTCGGCATCATATCCCAAAATGCAGACAACAGATCAGAAGTTACCCCCGATTCTATATGTCCGGGCCATACAGCTATCATCGGCACACGGATTCCACCTTCCCGCAAATTAGCCTTACCCCAGCCTGCTTCACTTTTAAAAGGCTTGGCACTATCGAAATAAGGAGAGTCTGCTCCGCCATTAAAAGTCGGTCCATTATCACTGGTAAAGATAATTACTGTGTTTTCATATATACCCAACTCCTTCAACTGCCGGACCAGACCACCAATCTGTTCATCCCAATAGCTGATCATTGCTGCATACGTCGCATGTGGGTAACGGCATGGATAATAACCAGCCTCTCCCAAATACGGTTTCTCATCTCCCCATTTGTCCACATAATACTTTACCCAACGTTCCGGAGCCTGCAAAGGAACATGCGGAACCGGCGTTGTCCAAAACAATGCGAAAGGTTCACTTGCCGAATGTTCCACAAAGTTCAGTAACTCATGATACATCAGATCCGGAGTATACTCCGACTGCGTAAACTTACGATAATTCTCTTCATTCAATACATCTGCTCCTTCATCCAGTTTAGTACCAGGAACTACTAACTCGTTATCTATATATTCCCTGGATTCATTCCGATACAAGAACGGAGGATAATACGTATGCGCCATCCGCTGACAGTTATACCCATAAAAGAAATCGAATCCCATTTTATTGGGTGTACTTTCCGACCCGGGCCAGCCTAGCCCCCATTTGCCGATGCAAGCAGTGGCATAACCAGCTTCCTTCAACTTGCGGGGGATCATGATTGTGTTTGCAGGAACAGGCCGTTGGCCTTCTAAAGTCGAATCTGCGACCATCGCTCTATAATTCCAGACATCTCCGCGTGAAGCGACCGGATCATTGCCGCGAATATAAGCATGACCGGAATGGAGTCCTGTAAACAGGGAACAACGCGATGGTCCTGATACAGCCTGTCCGCTATAATGGTTCGTAAAACGCATGCCTTCAGCAGCCAGTTGGTCGATATTCGGAGTTTCTATTTTTTCCTGTCCAAAACACCCCAACTCTGCATATCCCAGATCATCGGCAAGAATATAAATAATATTGGGTTTAGTTTGTTCACTTTCCTTTAGGTCAAGAGTATTACATAACACACCGGAAGGAACTAAACCGGCAATAGCCGTATAGTATAATATGTTTTTTTTCATGGTAATAATTTTTACAGGCAGATATGATTTAGTACATATCTGCCTGAATTTTATGGTGCATAACTAAAACCTCAGCTTATATCTTAATTTTTCCATGCTTCCTGAAATCCTTTTTGCTTTTCTTGCTCAAGTATCTTTTTGAAAGCCGAGACTTTTTCAGGATACTGAGACGAAAGGTTGTTCTTTTCACCAATATCCTCACGAAGATTATAAAGCTGATCTTCTTTTGAATTGCCAAGTTCCGTATTTGTCAGCTTATTATATGCAGGCCCATTGTTCGGGGTAATGTATTTCCATTCGCCGTCACTGATAGATAATGAACCGGAAGATTCGATTACATATTCACGTCCCTTCTGGCTCTTGCCGGTCAATACCGTCAGGTAGTCATGGCTATCCGATCCAGCTTCCGCGCTCATCTCCTGACCTGTCAGCTTTTCCATCGATGCGAACATATCGATATGAGAAAACAAGGCATCGGACACACCCGGTTTCACTTGTTCGGGCCAGCAAACGATAAATGGAACACGTGTTCCTGCTTCAAAGTTACTATATTTACCACCGCGAAAATCTCCCCACGGACGATGATCCCCCAATAGTTCCACTGCACGATCCGCATATCCGTCATCGACAACAGGACCATTATCGCTCGTTAGTACAATCATCGTGTTTTCATAAATACCGGCAGCTTCAAGTGCTTTTATAATTTCACCGACAGTCCAGTCGAATTGCAGGATTGCATCCCCCCGATACCCCATGCCGCTTTTATCACGAAAACGTTCATGCGGATAGCGCGGAACATGGACATCATTCGTTCCGACATACAGGAAGAAAGGAGCATCCTTATGCAGGTCGATAAACCGGACAGCCTTAGTCGCAATCGAATCGGCAATATTTTCATCTTCCCAAAGAGCCGTACCGCCTCCCTTCATATAACCTATACGAGAGATACCGTTCACTATCGCCATGTCATGCCCATGGTTAAGAGAAGGTTTCAACTTGGTTAAAAGCTCCGGATGATCTTTACCTAAAGGTTCTCCGGGGAAAGGCTCTTTATAACTGACAGATATAGGAGCCGACGGATCATAATTGGCGACTTTCTGGTTTTCCATCCACACACAGGGGACACGGTCGCCTGTTGCAGCCATCAAATAAGAATAATCAAAGCCCAGATCACCCGGTCCGGGTGTCACCGTGCCGTTCCAGTCCTGCGTACCGGCTTCTGCTCCCATCCCTAAATGCCATTTACCGATCGCACCGGTAGTATAACCGGCAGACTTGAATATATCGGCAACTGTCGTTTGTTCCGGACGAATGACCATACCCGCATCTCCTGTCGCAATCCCGGTATCGTTGCGACGCCAGCTATAAAGCCCTGTAAACAAAGAATAACGGGAAGGAGTACTGGTCGATGCGACCGCATGTGCATCTGTAAAACGTAACCCATCAGAAGCCAGCCGGTCTACATTCGGCGTACTGATACGATGGGCACCATAGCAACTCATATCACCATATCCTAAATCGTCAGCCACAATAAAGATCACATTGGGTTGTGTTTTCGCCTGCTTACTTTCACCGGATTTGGAAGCTGAACCACCACAGCCTGCAAGAGAGACCAAGCTTAATCCGTATATTAACTCCAATTTAATATTCATACTATCTCTATTTTTTTATTCGTATTTCTTTTCTTTATAATCAAAAGGCCGTCCCACTCTCATGAGACAGCCTTTGATTCCTATCATCATCCAAAATCAGTCTTCAAAGGTGTCAACGTAAATTCGGATTAATATTCTTTTCAGCCAATGGGATCGGCCAGATATCCTGTCCTTTCTGGAAACTACGTGTGTTTACATACCAACGGTTATACGGATCCGGTTGCCCGTCTTTCATCTTCATCAAGCTCTGATCCGACACATAAAACGGCGAACCGTAAATATCGGCATTCAACTTCTCTTCAGCAATACCCCAACGGAACAAATCCCACAATCTCCATCCTTCGAAAGCCAGCTCAACCATTCTTTCTTTCTGAATCAGTTTAAACAGCTTATCCGGATTCGTTTCTGTCAATGCCGGCATACCTACACTCTGACGTCCCCGAACTGCATTGATCGTCTGATCCAACAACTGCTGCGTGATCGCTTCACCACCACGAACTTTGGCTTCAAGATACATTAACAAGACATCGGCATAACGCGCCAACGGAACATTCACACCATAAGAGTTTACATTTCCACTCCAGGACTCGTCCAGATATTTACGTAAAAGATATCCCGTTTGCGTTGTCTGTCCCGGTCCGATTTTATCAGCAGTCGTGCTCTCCGGATTACAATGATACACAGTACCTCTAAAAGTAGCACCTTCATAATAAAGCGTATAATCCAGACGAGGATCACGATTCGCTCCGAAATTAGCCTTGTTGAAACGTGCATCCTCGTAGCTGAAAGGCGTTCCATCCAGAAAATCGTATGCTTCAAACAAATGGTTCGAGATATTTATCAAACACCAACCACCGTCTTTGATCGGATAAGCATGCTGCGGCAAACCCGTTCCGGCAAGATCGTCGACAAACTGAGTCGCGAAAATATGTTCGCTGCTACCTTCTCCGGACTGATAGAACAAAGTTTGATAATTCGAATCCAGCGCATTATCACCCCAGGAGATAATCTGTTCGCAAGCAGCCGCAGCATTCGTAAAATCTTCCATCACAAGATAGGTACGTGCTAGATAGACCAATGCAGCCTGAGCCGTAGCCCGTCCCTGTTCCGAAGAAGGCAAATCTTTATGACGGGGCAGTATTTCAGAAACAGCTTTCAGCTCATCTGCCGCATATTTCAGAACCTCAGCCCGTGCAGATTTTGTCACGCTATTTGCTTCCTCCAGGGTCATTGTTTTAGTTACAAGAGGAACATCATGATAAAAAGAAGCCAGATAAAAATACTGAACCGCACGGATGAAACGAGCTTCAGCTTTCATTCGTTCCATCTCTGCATTCTCATTGGTTAGTGCATCCAAACCATCAATAAAACGACAACAAGCACTTATTCGCTTATAAGGTTTCTGATAAAGATTGGTAACCCATAGATTGGTTTCCGTAATTGTTCCGGCAGTCAACTGTCCTATCGCATTATTAAAACCGCGACGATCATAACCGATATCGGATATACCATCCAAAAGAATCGTTGCGCTATATGCCCACCAGTCAGAGACATTGTAATCAACTCCCAAAGTAATACCTCCGCGATATAAACCATTCAAAGCTAATTTTACATTCGCCTCATCATGGTAAAAAGTCTCTTCACTAAAACTAGTCAACGGATAGCGATCCATGTCACAACCACCCAGCAATAACAGAGAAACTGCTGCCAGACCAATCGTTCTTATTATTTTATTTGATTTAATCATTGTATACATACTCATAACCTCCATTAAAATTTAAGATTCACGCCAAATGTAAAATTACGCAAGACAGGATAGAATTGTCCACCACTATAAGCATCGTCTTTAGCCGAGTTAATTTCAGGATCCCAGCCATCCGGATAACTATGGAATGTAAATGGGTTTTCTGCAGCCGCATAAATGCGTAAACTTGAAATCACCGAATTTTGCAACAACTTCTTCGGGAGCGTATATCCAAGCTGTATATTTTTGATACGCAGATAAGATGCATTACGAACCCAATAGTCAGAAGTCTGTGTATTATGTCCACCCGCAGTTCCGATATTTTCCAGACGTGGGTACTTCGCATAACGATTCGGATTTTCCGGATCGAAAGCTTCTTCCATCTGCCATTTCTGTACATTACCTTCTGAGAAGAATGCCCAGGCAGAATAATTATTCAGCATACCTTTCACACCGGCAACACCCTGTAAGAAGATATTCAGGTCAAAACCTTTATAAGCTGCATTCAATGAAACACCAAATGTATATTTCGGAATTCTGGAACCCAGATAAACACGGTCATAGGTCGCATCCACTTTTCCATCAGGAACACCGTCCGGACCGGAAATATCTTTGTAACGAATATCACCCGGCTTCGTATTTGCCTGGTTTCTACCGAAAGCAGACTGGTCTGTATGAGCAAACCATGCATCGATATCAGCCTGGTCTGTAAATACGCCGTCAGTCAGATAACCGTAATACATTTGCATCGGATACCCGATGAACAGATCAGAACCGTTACCAACCATGCCATTCGGTTGATCCACATTACCCACTCCCAGTGATTTCACTTCGTTATTGATAACACTAAAATTAGCATTTACGCCGTAGCTGAACTCACCGATCGTATTCCTGTGTCCTACTTCAAACTCCCAACCATGATTGAGCGCTTCACCTGTATTGACTTCGCTCATATTAAGTCCGAAAATGGAAGAAGCACTGGCATTCGGCTTAAACAAAATATCGTATGTATAACGATGGAAATAAGAGATATTGGCGCTTAGCAAGCCATTCCACAAGATAGACTCGAAACCGGCATCGACCGTACGTGTTGTTTCCCACTTCAGTTTAGGATCCGTATAGTTGACCAACTGTGCCCCTTGCTGTATAACACCTCCAAGCGGATAGTTATATTCATTACCCAGCACATACACAGAATGGTAAGCATAATTACCTATATTATTATTACCCAGGATACCAACAGAAGCTTTCAACTTCAGGTTACTAATGAACGATAGTTTTTCATTCTCCTTCATGAAATTTTCTTCCGAAATACGCCAGCCAATAGCCCCCGAAGGGAAAAATGCATAACGGGAATCCGACGGGAAACGGGAAGAACCGTCATAACGCATGGTTACTTCTGCCAGATAGCGTTCCGCATAGTTATATTGAGCACGTCCGAAAACAGACTGGATCACCCAATCTTTACCACCGCCGGTATTCGTCTGTACATCCGGTGAACCAACCGTCAGATACGGATAGTTGTTGTTCGGGAAGTTCTGACGTCCAGCTTCCAGGTCACGTTCTCTTTCGTCTTCCCAGGAATAACCGACCAATACATCCAGGTTATGCAATTCATTAAAAGTCTTCACATAATTAGCTGTCGCCTGGAATGACTTATATTCCGTATTTGTATTCTTCTCCTTCAATTTAGATGGGCCTAACGTATTGATCGTCCCATCAATATTCACCGGAAGAGTTGCTTTATAATCTTTCTCCTGTGCATTCGTAAAATTATATGCACCGGTAGCAGTCAACTTCAAACCTTTTATCGGTTCATAATCCAGACTGACAGTAGCGTTAAAGCGTTTAACGGGTTTTTCCGAAAAAGATTCGGAAGCCAGCCAGGCTTTCGGAGTACCAAAGTTTTTAACACCCGGCCCCCAGGTCCCGTCGCTAAGCATGGAGGGACGATATCCAGGGAAACGTAATCCCTGCTGGATCAGCAACAACATTCCGTCGCCATCGATAGCACCTGCCGTACCCGGCTCTTTGGTCGTTGCATGATCACCACGCATGCGGACCGTCATTTTCAAATTGTCAGTCAAATTGGAAGTCAGGTTTACACGAGCCGTATATCGGGAATAGTTGTTTCCCGGAACAATACCATCCTGACTCAAATAGCCGAATGAGGTAAAATACTGGCTGCGATCGTTACCGCCCGTAACAGATATATCATGACCGGTTTGAATACCGTTTCCGGAGAAAATATCATCGACAAACTTCTCATTAGCCCAACGGTCCGGTTGGCTGCCGTCACGCATGGCCTGGATATCTGCATCGGTAAAGCGGGTAATACCTTCAGCCTGATTCAACAAGCGGGCATAATCCCATGAATCTACATATTGAGGCAGTTCCGTCGCCCGGTTAAAACCGACATAACCGTTATAGGAAATCGCTACTTTCTGTTCTTTACCCAGCTTAGTCGTCACCAACACAACGCCATTCGCCGCACGTGCTCCATAGATCGCAGCCGTAGAAGCATCTTTCAGGACAGAAACCGATTCAATATCATTCGGATTGATGTCTGTCATATTACCAGGAATACCATCGATCAGTACCAATGCATCCGGTGTCGCACCAAAAGAACCGACACCACGCACACGGATCGTACCTGTATTATCGCCCGGACGTCCTCCCGGCTGGGTAATCGTTACACCCGGCATCTGACCGGTCAATGCGGAAACGACAGAAGAAGTTGCACGATTCTCCAGTTTCTCAGCACCTACCATCGCAATAGAACCGATCACATTCACCTTTTTCTGTGTACCGTATCCTACAACTACGACTTCATCCAATGCCTGGGAATCTTCCTTCAGAACAACGGCCAATACAGACTCATTGCCTACTTTCATTTCCTGCTCTACGTAGCCTATATAAGTAATGGATAAAACAGCTCCGGCCGGAACTTCAAGGCTAAACTTCCCGTCCAGATCCGTTACCGTTCCGTTCGTTGTTCCCTTTACAACTACATTCGCCCCGATCACAGGATATCCGGTCTGGTCGACAACTGTTCCGGTGATCTTACGGTCCTGTTGGGCTGCCTGTGCGGAAGCATCCTCATCTCTTTTGGATAAAACGATATTCACGCCCTCCAACTTAAAGGTCAACCCTGTATTTTTCAAAATAGTTTCTAAGACTTCACGGACAGAAACATCCGACACATTCACTGATACATTCTGTTTCAAATCGATGTTTCGATTTGAAATAAACAGATAGTCTGTTTGACTTTCGATAGCTTCAAGAACTTCGCTCAAATGAGCCTGTTGCTTGTTCAAACTGACTTTTGCATTTTGGGAGTTTGCCGGATTAGCAAACGTAAAAGCTGAACATAATAACAAAAAACCTGTCGTTAACTTCATAACTCTACCCGTTTGTTTTCCTCCCGAATCTTTTTCTTCCAAAGACCCAGATAAAAAAAGTTTTTTCATACCTTTGTTTACGATTTTAAATTAGTAAGTATATTTATAAATGTACTGCTTGACCGGTGGTTGTTGGCGCAACTGCCGGTCCTTTTTTTCAGCGTGTTTTTTCATGTTCTTTTCCTCATAGGCAAATCCTTTTTTTATTAGTTAATATATATAATGTTAGTTTCTTCATCGCGCTTATAGGTGAATGGGAAATCGTTCTGCAACACACGTAAGGCATGGTCCACTCCATCCGAAATACGCAGCTTCCCATTATATCCGAGATCACCGACTTTCTGGTTATTTACCACAATCCTGACATCGTAAAATTTCTCAAACAATTCCATAACAGCATCAAACGATTTATTCTCAATATAAATCAGACCGTCTTTCCAACGGCAACTATTCCCGTCGGTTGTAGAAGATACTTCCAGGCGGCCTCCCACCAACTGAGCCGTTTGTCCGGGCGAGAGAAAAACGGTTTCGGGATCTGTCGAATTATATAGTTTCACTTTTCCGTTGTAAAGCATTGTCCTAAATGCCGGCTTATCGGTATAGGCTTCTACATTGAAAGTCGTACCCAACACCTCTACATTATATTTATCTGTTTTTACAATGAAAGGTTTCTTGTCTTTTACCACCTCAAAATAAGCCTCTCCATCCAATATGATTTCTCTGTTTTTAGAAGAGAATGCGATGGGATAACGCAAAGTCGTATTGGCATTCAACCAAACACTCGTACCATCCGGCAATATAATGTTTGTCCGGTTACCGACAGGAACATGCACTGTCTGGACTGCATGCAGCAATTGTTCGTTCCGATAGGTGTCATAAGCATAGAAACCTCCCAGCAAAAACAACACCGATGCAACAATCCCCACATAACGGATGACCCGCGGAGAAAGATGAAAATGCTTTTTACGGGTCAATGCCTGTTCGTCTACCAACAAAGAAGCATCGAACCGAATCCTTTCGCTGATAAAAACCTGACGATTGGCTTCATCGCTTTCCAGCCATTGTCGTATCTCTTCTTTTTCAGCCTCCGGGCTTTGTCCTAAAAAGTAACGTGTCAATATATGTCGATCCATTTGCATCTATATTCTTTTGTGTGTACAATAATAGAGCAACCGACCGGGCAAAAATCCCAAACGACAATGGAACTTTTTTCAAAAAAAATTCAATTAAAGAATAAAAGGAGAAAGGGGACGTAGTCTTTCAGGCGATGTTTAAGATGGTCATTCGCCTTATTTATATGGTAATCGATCTTCTGCTGGGAGACACCCAACAGTTGGGCTATTTCTTTCCTTGGTTTATTTTTCAGCCTGTTTAACAAGAAGATCTCCCTGGTTTGTTCGGGTAACTCAGCCAGGGAGTCTTCTACTATTTTGAGAATATCTTTTGTGAAAATAGTTGCATAGCTTTCACTCTCCAACGTCTGGATACGCATATCGATCTCCCAGTCGTACAGATTGGCGTAATTCTTACTATACTCCCATTCTACTTGCACATGCTTCAGGTAATTAAGGCATTTATTCTTTACCGACTGAAGTATATAACCTAACACATCCATGTCTGCGGCCAGCTTATGCCGATTTTCCCAATAATAAAGCAATGCATCATGGGTCATGTCTTCAGCTGTCGGTTCATCATTCACATAATAATAGGCATACCGTACAAAACGCTGATGATACGTATTGTAAAACGTTGCAAAGTTCATTTCAGAATTGACTTCCAAAGGATTTATTATGTGTCTATAGGTACTCAAAGATGTATTAGTTTTCTCACTATGCAAAAATAACAATTTTTATGACAATTACTACTAAACCGATCAAAGTTGTTAGAAGACATCAGAGAAGAACGGTTTCAGCGGATTACCCTTTGCATCCTCCGGATAAAGTGCCCCTTCAGCTTCAAGCTGGGCACTCATGGCTTGCACCATAGCCTTCACACGACTTTTGTCACGAAGCGAGAGATCAAGCGTTTCGCCCGGGTCCTTCTTCAGGTTATATAAACGGTAACGGGGCTCGGCGGGCCTTTCCGGATTATAATAATAAATCAGTTTCCAATCGCCATCGATGTAGGTCGTGAAATAACTTCCGCGATGTTCGTGGGGAAAATGCATCAATACCTTTTCCGAACGGATATTGTTCTTTTTTCCTTCCAGCTGAACGCGCAAGTCCACACCGTCAACCGCATGTCCTTTGGGATTATCAGCTCCGGCAAGGGACAAAACAGTCGGATAGATATCCATCACCGTACCCAGCTGGCGTTGAATGCCGCCTATTTCAATCGGTAGTTTCTTTTGATTCGAATTTTGAGAATCCGGCTTTCCCCAGCAAGCAATGAACGGAACACGGACACCGCCCTCATACTCCGTGCCTTTCTTTCCACGCAACGGAGCAGAAGAGGTATAGCCTTTATCGTCTCCGAGAGGAGCATCGGAACCGTTGTCTCCCAGGAACAGAATCAATGTATTTTCTGCTATTCCCAGCTCTTCCAGGTGATCCATAATATCGCCCAACGATTTATCCATGCCTTCTATCAGCGTAGCGAAATCGGCTGCCACCTTCGGTTTTCCCGTATACCGGTAATGTTCGGCAAAACGCTTATCGGGTTCAAACGGACCATGTACTGCGTAATGAGACATATACAGGAAGAAAGGTTTCTTCTCGCCTACCGCTTCATTGATCTGTTTGTTAGCTTCCAAAGTCAACGCCTCACTCAAAAAGACATCCGTGCCATGATATTTCTCCAGTCCCGGCACGGCACGGCTTTTATTTCCTTTGATGTTTCCGTAACCGTTCTCTCCGTAGTAACTTCCCGGTTGTCCGATTGAAGAGCCTGCGATATTCACGTCGAAGCCGATATTGCGGGGATTTTCCCCCTCACTGGCCTGGCAGCCGAAATGAGCCTTGCCGACATGGATCGTCTTATATCCGGCATCATGCAGAACACGGGGTAAAGTAACATCACTTTTCGTCAGCCCTTTCCAATTCCAACCTTCCGGTCCGAACGGAGTTTTGTTGTTACTTTCCGAATTGATCCAGTTGGTCGTACCGTGCCGGGTCGAGTTTTGTCCGGTCATAATAGAGGCACGCGACGGCGAACTGACGCTTTGAGCATAGAAAGTCGAGAAACGAATACCCTGACGCGCCATTCGTTCCATGTTGGGTGTCTGATACCAGTCGTTCAACGGATGACGAACCGGATTACCCTCCGCATCTGTCAAGAAAGGCAGCGAAGTATCCATCAATCCCATATCATCGACCAGGAAAACAATGATGTTCGGACGCTCCTGAGCCATCATCGGCTGGGCGCCCAAAAGCAATAAAGTTGATACACAAAGAGTTTTTTTCATACCATTTGATTTATATGTCTATTTTTGTAACCAGCGATTCAAATGATTTCCGGGAGCCGCCACGACGAACTTATAGAGCTTCGAAGAGGGCAAGGTTTGCAGATCGACCGTATATTTCGTCGCTCCGGCAGGAAGCTCGGCTACCTTTATCCACTCGTCTTTGCCGCCCTCCTTAAATTTGTTTCCGGCAGCGGCATAGACCGTAACAGGGACGTTTCCGGAATAAGACTTCCAGGATAGTTCCACCGTATTGTCATAAGGCATAGTCTGTAAATCGTAAATATCCGCCTTACCGATGAACGGCATGCCATCCTGTTCCCAAAGGACAGCCTGCGGGACTTCGAAGCCCAGGTAACGACAAATGGAAGGGGCAATGTCCGTGATAGCCAATCCGCCTGCCGTGAAATGGCTGTTTACCGGAACATTCGTCGAAATCCAGGTAGTACGTTCGCGCCAGGACTGCCCACCATGTCCGTGACCGTTCTCGCCACGGCCGTGATCGGTCGTTACGACGATCATCCATTCTTCATCGAAATTGGCTTCGCGATACTTGACGGCTTCCCAAATACGGGCAACCTGGTCGTCCGCCTTCCGCACATATTCATCGAAGAAAGCGCCGTTGCCGGCAATATGTCCCGCATCGTCGGTGTACCACAAATACACCCAGCTCAGATCGGGTGCATCCTTACGGATTCCTTCCGCGGCATCTTTCGAGATTTGTTCGTCGATGTCGAAGATATGCAAGTCCTTCTCCTTCTTCGGGAAACGGATCGTATCCAGGTCGTAGCCGTCTTTCACATAATCTATTTTCAGATGGTTTGTTTCCTTCTTTCCCTCTCCGATCAGGACTGTACGATTGTCCGTCCAGCTGGAATAGATGGCTGTTTTATAGTCTTTCGGCTGTTCTTTGGCAATCCGGAAGATAGTCCAGTAGTTATAATTGGGCTGCAGGTCGGAGTTACCGCCTACATTATGTTTGTTAAACCAAGTGGCTGTCAGCAAATTGGTATAGCCGATAGCAGAAATCGTTGCCGTTTGAGAATATTGTCCTATCTCACCGCCCGTATAAGCCCTCGCATACGCTCCCCTGGAAGCGATATCGAATATGGCGGGCGTGTGAAGCCGCTCGATCTGATCGGCAGGAACCCCGTCAATGATTATATACACGGCTTTCTTGGTTTTCGCAAACAAACTGGTGCAACACAGGCATACCAGCAACAAATAATAAATACGTCTCATAACTATCTCCCCTTAATGTTTACTAATGAAGTCCTAAAAGTACACATTTCTTTTGTTTAATGAAATAAAGAGCAGGACTTATCAAACTAACCGGCAGGATACGACTATTTAATTCGCTTATCGTATACTTTTACAATTTTCCTCCTCTATTTTTTTGCTTTTGAGCTAGCTCAAAATTAATTTCGGGCTAGCATAAATTTAATTTCGAGCATGCTAAAAATTAAATTCAAGCATGCCAAAACGAATAAAAATACGGGAGGAAAGAACTACTTAGTCGTATCTAAAAGATTAAAATATCAGCATCTCCGTTCTAATTGTTTGCCTACCTTTGTGTCCGGAACAATGACATACCGATCACGGTTATAAAAGGAAAACGATTATGAGACGCAAACTGTTTTTTACGACCTTACTTATTTCATTGGCTATCAGCATTTATGCACAATACGTACCCGATGTGCTGGGAGACGGATACCTGCGGCGTACGTTTCAGATGCCCGACGATTATGAAGGGAAAGTGGTCTGCACATTGGTAAAAAAGCCCCGGCTGACGGATGTGAAACAGGCAGTATTATATATCCACGGTTATAACGACTATTTCTTCCAAAAGCAGTTGGGAGACAGCGTGAATGCGCATGGTTACAACTTCTACGCGATGGATCTGAGGAAATACGGGCGCTCGATCCTGCCGAACCAAAATCCTTTTTTCTGCAAAAGCCTTACGGAATATTTCGCCGACATCGATACGGCACTGGCAACCATACGGTCGGAAGGGAACGACAAGATACTGCTGATGGCGCATTCAACAGGCGGATTGATCACCCCGCTCTATCTGGATAGTAAAAAAGGAAACCTCCCGGTAGACGGACTGATACTGAACAGTCCTTTCCTGGACTGGAACTTCGGTTGGTTTATGGAGAAGGTGGCTATTCCGGCCGTCGCATTTATCGGGCGGTTCTTCCCTAACCTGACCGTACAGGGCGAAGGCGACGCATCATACGCACACAGTCTCCTAAAACAATTCAAAGGGGAATGGGAATATGATACAAACTGGAAAATGATCAACGGACACCCTAAAAAGGCGGGGTGGATAAAAGCGATCCAGGAAGGACAGCAGAAAGTCCGGAAAGGGCTGAAGCTGGATTGCCCGATCCTTGTGATGTCGTCCAACCGGTCTTATCCGGAGACAGAGGAGTGGCACAACGAATACCTGTCGTCCGATATCGTGCTCAATGTGCATGATATTCAGAAGTATGCGCCTAAACTGGGAAACTATGTCACACGCGACACGATCGTGGGCGGCATACACGATCTGATCCTCTCGGAAAAACCTTCCCGTGATCATACTTACCTAACGGTATTCAGCTGGATGACGGAAAAGAACTTCTGATTATTTTCTTCGCAAAGCGGATATGTGCTGCTTGCTCAGATTGTTCATATCTTCCAGGATATAACGGTTGACATAGCTAAAGCTGAAACGGAAGAAATAATCGCGCAACGTTCCGGTATTGGCAGGAGAAGCCAGGCTGTGGAGGTGGTTCAAAGCGATGAAAGTATAGCCCTCACGAGGGATACGGTTGTAAAATTCGATCTTGGTGCGGTCCAGGGCAATGATATCTCCGTCACTTTCCGCGAAACCGTTCATGGCTTCCTCCCAGGTTATCTGCGTATGGTCTTTATAAACGGCCCAGCGGTATACGTCCTTGCCGTTCACCTTTTCCGGCAAGGTGTTCGAATGGTGGACCAGGATATAGTCGTTCCGCATGTCATTGTCGCTATGAATCCAAATATCCAGCACTTTATACTGGGCGGAGTTATCGAACTTGATATATCCGTTCTTGCATATCTGCGGGGAAAAGATATTCCGCTCCACATCCGTAAAGTAAATCAGATTGCTGCCGAAAAAGTCTTTTCGGGATACAAATTCGGAGAAGAGCTTGTTGATCTTCGTCTGGTCGGAGCAATGGACAAACTCAGGCAGTTCCTTAGGAAAGTTCTTCCTGCATATCAGGCTGAACTCTTTCAGCAACTCGTTCGGATCGCGCTCTTTCTGAATCTCGACGAAAGACAAGATCTCATCTACCGAACGGAAGCGCCGGCTGCTATCTTCGGTCAGACAGCGTTCCACAATCTCATCATACATCTTCAAAGACGGAAATACCTTGCTTACGGCTGCGTCATTACCGGTATTGCCAAAGGCATACCATTGCAGCACCTCTCCTATCGCGGTAATGTCGGAACAACCGGAATCACTGCTTTCAACAATAGAGACATCGGTCAATACAAACTCATGATGATCGTCCACCAGGATATTGCGCGGTCTGATCGCCCCGTGGCAGATTCCCATACTATGTAGGAAATGCACAGTATTGGTCAGAAAGCGGAACAGCTTGAGAAAGGTATCCACTGAAAGAATATTCCTGTATTCTTCCAGCGAACATTTATACAACTTCATGACCAGGACGGGAATCTCCTCTCCGTGTATGGTCACAATATCAAAGTCGGCATACTGTACAATGTTATTTCTTGTTTCCAAAAGAGAGAGTGTCAGATATCGAGCTTTAAGCTTATTTAACCATATAACCTTTCCCTCATCATCTCCTTTGAATAAAAAGAATTTCAAGGCAACGTCGTTTCCATTCATTCGGGCTTTGAAGACTATGCCCGTTTCCCCCTTTCCCAAAGGCAGGGAATCTAACTGGCATTCTCCCAAAGATAATGAAATTCTATACTTTTCAAGTTCCAGAAATTCAAAAAATAGTTGCTTATCATCCATATTAAACGTTGTAAATCAAGCTGTGACAACAAAGATACAATTATATTTGTATTTTTATAATGCTTAAGCTTCTTTTTTAAATGCGCCTGTAGCAGCATTATAATTATCATTACCTTTGTTGCGGACAAAATTTAATTAGAATGAAAGCCTTACATAGCATATTAGCCGGAATAATTTTGCTCAGCATTTCAGCGCATGGTTATTCCCAAATCAACAAGACGCAAGATTCCACCATTTATAAAGTAGAGCTGTTCGGTTCTGCCGCCACCAGTTCAAACACGCCGTTCTGGATGGTTAGCAACCGGTACGGAGTTGTCCCTCTAGATGCAGGGAACGTTTTTTTAGATGCCGGAGTGTTCCACAATCAGCATTTTGGGAATAAGTTCCGCTGGGGTGCCGGACTGGACGTTATTGCTGCCGTCCCGCGCCATCGCAATGTGTTTATTCAGCAGGCTTATGCGGAAATCGGATACCGGAGTTTACTGCTTAGCGTCGGTAGCAAAGAACGCTATAATTCGTTATGGGACCGCAATCTGAGCTCTGGCGATATGGTACAATCTCCCAATGCGCGCCCTATTCCGGAAGTCAACCTGAGCATGCCGGAGTTTACCGTTGTCCCCTGGACAAAGGGTTTGCTGCAGGTCAGAGGGGATTTTGCCATGGGCAGATCGTTCGATACCGATTATCTGGAGGATTTTGCCAATGTAAAACAAACGTATGTAAAGAATGTGTTATGGCATCATAAATCCTTTTTCCTCCGCATCAAGGATACAAGAAATGATTTCCCGTTGTCTTTCACGATGGGTGCACAACACTTCGCCCAGTGGGGAGGGACATCGACCAATCCCAAGATAGGTAAACAGCCTCAGTCTTTTAAAGACATGATACGTGTCATTTTCGGACAAAAAGGAGGAGAGGACGCCACTCTGTCGGATCAGATCAATGTATTGGGAAGCCATTACGGTTCCTTCGATTTCAAATTAAGTTACACGACAAAAGATTGGGGAGGACATTTTTACTACCAACATTACTTCAATGACAAATCAGGCATAGAGTTTGCCAACAAAAGCGACGGGCTATGGGGGATACAAATAGATCTGCCGGCTACTCCGTGGTTGAGCAAAATAGTCGGTGAATATCTGGTTACGATGAACCAAAGTGGTCCTATGCATTTTATCGATTTTGACCACGACAAATGGGAAGGCGGACGCGGAGGCGGAAACGATGATTATTATAACAATGGGGAATATCTGACAGGTTTCTCCTATTTCAACCGGGGAATAGGTTCACCGTTGATCCCTGCGCCTGAATATAACGAAGATGGTATTCTCGGTTTCAAGAACAACCGGGTTAAAAGCTGGCATATAGGAGCTGAAGGTTCTATTAATGCGCTTCTCTCCTACCGTGTATTGTTCACGGCGATGAACGGTTGGGGCACCTCCTACTTACCGTTCTTGAACAAAAAGTACGGCACTTCCACTCTGATAGATATCAACTACACGCACCCGCAGTTAAAAGGCTGGTTGTTCACCGGCTCTGTCGCTGCTGATTCCGGAACGATGATAGGGAAAGGTGTCGGTTTCAGTTTGGGCGTGACTAAAACCGGCCTGCTGAAAGCCTGGAAGTAATTTCATTTATACTTATCCCATAAAGCGGAAGCAATAATCTCCTGCGTATGATCCGCAAACTGCTGCATGCTTTTATGGGATGAATCCATATCGTTTGTCGAAATAGCCGGATGGATCACCATTTCCATCTTATGACGGTGTACATTCAGTGAACCGATCGGCAGGACATCGAAAGGTCCGTTCAGCGTGATCGGCAGGATAGGCAAATGCTGGTCGAACGCCATCTGATAGGCCCCTTTCTTAAACCGGATCATTTTGCCGGTATACGTACGCGATCCTTCCGGAAATACGACCACCGAAGCACCGTTCTTCAGACAACGTTCGGCTTCCTGTACACTACGGATAGCGGCTTTAGGGGTTGAGTTATCCACAAAAATAAACCCGGCAGCCCGGCAGGCAGCCCCGACAAAAGGAATCTTTCCAATGCCTGCTTTCATAACCCATTTAATGGGAACTCCCAAAAAACCATAAATCAGAAAAATATCAAATGCTCCCTGATGGTTCGCCACGAATACATACGATTGCTTACGGTCTATATTCTCCCGTCCCTTTACTTTCACCGGACAAAGTGCCAGATAACATGTCAGTCGCGACCAGATCATCCCCGGGTAATAAGCGAAAATCTTTTCTCCTCCCAATAGACAACCAATAATAACGGTTAAGGCTGTAACGATAGTAAGCACCACAAAGACAGGTACGAAAAACAGCCATAAATAAACCAAGTAAAGTATTCGTAGCATATATAACTGTATTGATACTACAAATATAGGAGCTAAATTCGATGGTTTCATTATTTTTATTCTAAAATATTTTTGCAATCGGGTTATTATTACTTTATTTGCGGTAGAAAAGAAAATAATTATAAAAACATCTATAACCATGAACGAATTAGTTAAAAATCTTGGGGTAATCGTGCTCTTAATCGGTGTAATCATTCTTGCTGTACCGGCTATTACCGGAGGTGTAACTAACACTATCCTTATTGCAGGTTTGGCTATTATCATCATTGGTTACATCGGTCACATTGTTATCAACAAGAAAGTGCAGTAACACACAAGCTCAAAAATTAAAAAAGGGATCGTTTCTATTATCAAGAAACGATCCCTTTTCTTTTGGGAAGAAACTATAAATCAAGCTTCTCCCTGAACACCACCCATCGGCGGCATAAAATCTTCGAAGTTAGCAGTCTTATTATTGCCACCTTTCAACTGTTCTTCATATTTTGCCAGGTTATCCTGCAAAGCAAAAAACAATCGTTTAGCATTATCCGGAGTCAGGATGACACGGCTTTTCACCTGTGCTTTCGGAGCGCCCGGAACCACGCGGATAAAGTCGAGTATAAACTCAGATGTTGAATGTGAGATAATTGCCAGATTAGCATAAGTACCTTGTGCCATCTCTTCAGACAGTTCTACCTGTATCTCGTTAGACGTTTTTTTATCGTTCTCCATTTTCTTTATGTTTTAAGTTTAACTAATTCGGGCACAAATATACAGATATAAGAAATATCCATGAAATATATTGCAAATAAAAAGGGCCACCTTCACAGGCGACCCTTTTCCAGTTGTGTTTTTAATTCTCAATTCTTTAGACCAATGTAAAAAAAATACCTTATTGTGTTTAATATTTATTATCCTGACTTTTAGGCTAAGGTTTTTCAGTTCAAACGCACATCTGCATCATGAACGCAACAAAGATACAAACTGTACAAAAAACCTCCAAACACAAAGTTGCTATTAACTAATATTTCTCCGATAATTAACAAAATAAAACATCTATAAAAATAGATATAAATGGAATTACTCCAAAGTACATTTACTTATAGACCAATATATTCTATTTAATTAGCAAAGTGGCAATAACCGGACAATGATCGGACGGATAAAGATGGTTGAGCGTATCGGTTAAGACACCATTATTCAGGACCTTTATGTCACCTTTTACAAATATATAGTCAATCCATTCCCGCCTTTCCAGGGAAATTCGTCCGTAATCATGGAACGTCCATTCCGGACCGTATTTCAAATCTGCAATCTCACGTGTATGGGTAACGTGCCGGGGATCATTTACATCTGTCAGCACTTTGATAGGGTCATCATCCGGAGTTGCATTAAAATCACCTGTCACAATAACGGGCAGCCCCTTGGATAGCTTATGGGCTTCTTTCAGAACCAGTGAAGCACCTTCATGGCGGGCCACTTTCCCCATATGGTCCAAATGGGTATTCAGGAAGAAAAACTGTTTGCCGGATTCTTTATCTTTAAAGATACCCCAGGTAGCAACACGCTCACAGGCGGCATCCCAACCTTTCTTGCCTACAGCATTCATATCTTCTGCCAACCAGAAATTACCGCTGTCCTCTAGCACAAAACGGTCTTTCTTATAGATGATCGGGGCATATTCGCCTTTTGTCTTGCCGTCTTCCCTGCCGACACCGACATAAGCATACTCGGGTAAACGGCTCAAAAGATCATTTAGCTGGTGATTCAGCACTTCCTGTGCACCGAATATATCCGTGTTATAGAACTTTACCAAATCAGCAGCCAGATCCTTCCGGTTACTCCACTGATTATCTCCGTCATCTTTTGTATCCATTCGGATATTGAACGTCATTACCTTCAATGGTACATCCGGTTGCTTAGCCGACAGGAAACCGGCAAACAATAAAACAGAGAGAATACTCAATAAAATCTTTTTCATGATATTTATATGTTTAGTTATTATAGGCGACAGACAAAAGTAAACTATCTATACTGATTAAACAAATGAACAAAAACAAAAAAAGGCTCCCGGAATACCGGAAACCTTTTTTTATATTATCAGACGAGCTTTTTACTCATCATCTTTATCCATTGTATTGAAATCAACAACATTCTTACGGTTAGCGAAGATGCGTTCGAACTCATCTTTAGCACCGACAACCAGTTTGTCGAAGTCTCTCTGACCTGTACCTGCCGGGATCAAGTGACCGCAGATAACGTTTTCTTTCAAACCTTCCAAACGGTCTACCTTTCCATTGATAGCAGCTTCGTTCAACACCTTGGTTGTTTCCTGGAATGATGCAGCCGACATGAAGCTAGTTGTTTGCAGTGCAGCACGTGTAATACCCTGAAGGATCTGATTGGCAGTAGCAGGAACAGCATCACGAACTTCTACAAGTTTCATGTCACGACGTTTCAGCATACTGTTTTCATCTCTCAACTTACGGGCAGTTACAATCTGACCAGCCTGTAATGTCTGAGAGTCTCCCGGATCCAAAACAACTTTCTTGCCCCAGATACGATCGTTTTCATCCATTACTTCCAGCTTATCAACAATCTGCTGTTCCAGGAAGCGAGTATCTCCCGGATCAACCACTTCTACCTTACGCATCATCTGACGAACGATAACTTCGAAGTGCTTATCGTTGATCTTCACACCCTGCAGACGGTAAACATCCTGTACTTCGTTCACGATATATTCCTGAACAGCCGTCGGACCCTTAATTGCAAGGATATCCGAAGGAGTAGTAGCACCGTCAGACAACGGCATACCTGCACGAATATAGTCGTTTTCCTGAACCAAAAGTTGTTTTGACAGAGGCACCATGTACTTCTTCACTTCACCCAGCTTAGAGGTTACAGTGATCTCGCGGTTACCACGTTTGATCTTACCGAAGCCAACCTCACCGTCGATTTCAGAAACGACAGCCGGGTTAGACGGGTTACGAGCTTCAAACAACTCGGTAACACGGGGAAGACCACCGGTGATATCACCTGCCTTACCAACTGCACGCGGTATCTTAACAAGAACTTCACCGGCTTTCACCGAATCACCGTTCTCTTTAACTACGTGAGCGCCCAAAGGCAATGAATAGTTCTTCAGGTAATTTCCGTTTTCATCTACGATATGAGCAGCCGGAGCTTTTGTCTTATCTTTAGATTCGATAATGATCTTTTCCTTCAAACCTGTAGTTTCGTCACTTTCCACTTTGTAAGTAACACCTTCCACTACACTTTCGAATTCGATCTTACCGGAAACTTCCGATACGATAACGGCATTGAACGGATCCCATTCGATGATTACGTCACCCTTACTGATCTTGTCTCCATTGTTAAAGAACAACTTAGAACCGTAAGGTATATTGTGAGTCAGCAATACGATCTTCGTATTCGGATCAACGATACGCATTTCAGCCAGACGGCTTACAACAACCTGATACTTCTTTCCGGCAGTTGCATCGTCAGCATCTACTGCACGAAGTTCGTCAATTTCCAGGATACCATCGTATTTAGATGTAATGCTGTTTTCTGTTGCAATGTTAGAAGCGATACCACCGACGTGGAATGTACGCAGTGTCAACTGTGTACCCGGCTCACCGATAGACTGGGCAGCGATAACTCCGACAACTTCACCTTTCTGAACCATGCGGCCTGTTGCCAGGTTACGACCGTAACACTTAGCACAAACACCTTTCTTCGATTCACAGGTAAGTACTGAACGGATTTCCACACTTTCAATCGGAGAATCCTGAATCATCTTAGCGGCATCTTCGCGAATTTCTTCACCGGCAGCTACGATCAATTCACCAGTCAACGGATGCTGAATATCATGTACTGATACACGGCCAAGGATACGTTCGTACAGAGAAGCAATCACTTCTTCGTTATTCTTCAATTCTGTACAAATCAGACCACGCAATGTACCACAGTCTTCTTCATTAATAATCACATCATGCGATACGTCTACCAGACGACGAGTCAGGTAACCAGCATCGGCAGTCTTCAAAGCGGTATCGGCCAAACCTTTACGAGCACCGTGGGTAGAGATAAAGTACTCCAACACAGACAAACCTTCTTTAAAGTTTGAAAGGATCGGGTTTTCAATAATCTGACCACCTTCAGCACCACTCTTCTGCGGTTTTGCCATCAAACCACGCATACCAGACAGCTGACGGATCTGTTCCTTAGAACCACGGGCTCCGGAGTCCATCATCATGTATACAGAGTTGAATCCGTCGTTATCAGCAGTCAACTGCTTCATCAGGATATTAGACAACTTACTGTTGACATGTGTCCAGGTATCGATAATCTGGTTGTAACGTTCGTTGAAGGTAATGAAACCCATGCTATAGTTAGCCAGGATCTGTTCCACTTCATCGTAACCTTCTTTAACCAGTTCGTCTTTTTCAGGCGGGATAAGTACGTCGGCCAGATTAAACGACAGACCTCCCTTAAATGCCATATAGTATCCTAAGTTCTTAATATCATCCAGGAACTGAGCCGTACGAGCAACACCGCAAGTCTTGATTACCTTACCAATGATATCACGAAGTGCCTTCTTTCCCAGTACTTCATTGATGTAACCGACCTCGAAAGGAACAAATTCGTTCACCATCAAACGACCGACAGAAGTTTCGATCATTTTCTTTACAAGTTTTCCGTCTTCTTCTACGTTATCGACGTAAACCTTGATGGGTGCGTGTATATCTACTTTCTTTTCATTGTATGCGATAGTCGCTTCTTCCGGACCGTAGAATACGAGACCTTCTCCCAGCGTTCCCTTACGCATTTTAGTGATATAGTACAAACCAAGCACCATATCCTGTGAAGGAACGGTAATAGGCGCACCGTTAGCCGGGTTCAAAATATTGTGAGAAGCAAGCATCAACATCTGTGCTTCCAATACAGCCTCATTTCCTAAAGGCAAGTGAACAGCCATCTGGTCACCGTCGAAGTCGGCGTTGAATGCCGTACAAGCCAACGGGTGCAACTGGATAGCTTTACCTTCGATCAGTTTCGGCTGGAATGCCTGAATACCCAAACGGTGCAGTGTCGGTGCACGGTTCAGCAACACAGGGTGACCTTTCATTACATATTCCAGGATATCCCAAACAACCGGTTCTTTACGGTCAACGATCTTCTTTGCAGACTTAACCGTTTTTACGATACCGCGTTCGATCAATTTACGGATAACGAAAGGTTTATAAAGTTCGGCTGCCATATTCTTCGGCAGACCGCACTCGTGCATCTTTAATTCCGGACCTACAACGATAACCGAACGGGCAGAGTAGTCAACACGTTTACCCAACAAGTTCTGACGGAAACGGCCTTGTTTACCTTTCAAACTGTCGGACAGTGACTTCAGCGGACGGTTAGCATCTGTCTTAACAGCACTCGATTTACGAGAGTTGTCGAACAGAGAGTCCACAGCTTCCTGAAGCATACGTTTTTCATTACGTAAGATCACTTCCGGAGCCTTAATATCAATTAATCGTTTCAGACGGTTATTACGGATAATAACACGACGATACAAATCATTCAAGTCGGAGGTTGCGAAACGTCCACCATCCAGCGGAACCAACGGACGCAGTTCGGGAGGAATAACAGGAACAACCTTCACGATCATCCATTCTGGTTTGTTACGACCTCTGGATGCACGGAAAGATTCAACCACCTGCAAACGTTTCAAAGCTTCGTTCTTACGTTGCTGTGAACCGTCTGTACTTGCACGGTGACGCAGTTCGTAAGACAGAGAATCCAGGTCCAGACGAGCCAGCAAATCATAAACGGCTTCAGCACCGATCTTTGCGATGAACTTGTTAGGATCTGTATCTTCCAGCATTTGGTTTTCCTTTGGCAGGTTATCCAGGATCTGCAGGTATTCTTCTTCCGAAAGCAGGTCTAATTCAGCAACAGTGTCTACACAACCCGGCTGAATAACCACATAACGTTCATAATAAATGATAGAATCCAGTTTCTTGGTAGGCAAGCCTAACAGATACCCGATTTTGTTGGGTAGAGAACGGAAATACCAGATATGAGCGACAGGAACAACCAAATGAATATGTCCCATACGTTCGCGACGCACTTTCTTCTCTGTAACTTCTACCCCGCAACGATCGCAGACAATACCTTTATAACGGATACGTTTGTATTTTCCGCAATGACATTCGTAATCCTTGATCGGACCGAAAATACGTTCGCAGAAAAGACCGTCACGTTCAGGTTTGTACGTACGATAGTTAATCGTTTCCGGTTTCAACACTTCGCCGCTAGAGTTTTCAAGAATCTCTTCAGGAGAAGCCAGACCGATGGTTATTTTTGAAAAGTTACTCTTTATCTTGTTTTCTTTTCTAAAAGCCATATTGTTTATTTATAAAGAGTTATCAATAGATAAAGTAGATGAGCCGAAACCCACCTACTTATATTGTTGTTGAATTAATCCAGAGTAAAGCTTAAACCTAAACCTCGCAGCTCGTGAAGCAATACATTCAGAGATTCCGGAATACCCGGTTGCGGCATCGGATCACCTTTTACAATAGCCTCGTAAGCTTTAGAACGTCCTACAACGTCATCAGACTTAATAGTAAGGATTTCCTGAAGAACATGTGCGGCACCGAAGGCTTCCAGTGCCCAAACTTCCATCTCTCCGAAACGCTGACCACCAAACTGAGCTTTACCACCCAGAGGCTGTTGAGTAATCAGAGAGTACGGACCGATTGAACGGGCATGCATCTTATCGTCAACCATGTGACCCAGCTTCAGGAAGTAAGTAACACCTACTGTTGCCGGCTGGTCGAAACGCTCACCGGTTCCACCATCATACAGGTAAGATTTACCATACCGGGGAATACCGGCTTTGTCAGTCATTTCATTCAAGTCATCCAAAGAAGCACCGTCGAAAATCGGAGTCGCAAACTTAACATCCATTGTTCTACCTGCCCAACCTAATACAGCTTCAAAGATCTGTCCCAGGTTCATACGAGAAGGCACACCCAGTGGGTTCAAACAGATATCAACCGGAGTTCCGTCTTCCAGGAACGGCATATCTTCCTGACGAACGATCTTGGAAACAATACCCTTGTTACCGTGACGACCGGCCATCTTATCACCTACCTGAATCTTACGCTTCTTAGCAATATAAACTTTAGCCATCTGAACAATACCAGTAGGCAGTTCATCACCGATAGTAAGGTCGAATTTCTTACGTCTCAGTTCAGCATCCAGTTCTTTATATTTCTTCAGATAGTTCAGGATAACCTGCTTGATAAGTTCGTTCTTATCTGCATCGGCAGTCCATTTACTTACCTGAACAGCATTATAATCCAAATCTTCCAGTGCTTTACGAGAGAACTTGGCTCCCTTCGCAATCACTTCTGTATTCATATAGTCTTTGACACCCTGAGAAACTTTACCGTTAGTTAGAGTTAATAATTTCTCTACCAATAGATTTTTCAGGTCGGCCATCTTCATTTCGTATTCTTCATCCAACTTCGGAAGAATAGCCTTATCTGTCAATCTCGACTTACGTTTCTTAACAGCTTTAGAGAATAAAGCAGTATCGATAACAACACCACGAAGAGACGGAGTAGCTTTCAGTGAAGCATCCTTTACATCACCAGCCTTATCACCGAAGATTGCACGCAGCAATTTTTCTTCAGGAGAAGGATCTGATTCACCTTTCGGAGTAATCTTACCGATCAGAATATCACCCGGTTCGATGCGAGCACCTACACGAACGATACCTCTTTCATCCAAATCCTTAGTAGCTTCTTCACTTACGTTAGGAATATCAGATGTCAGCTCTTCCATACCACGTTTTGTTTCACGCACTTCAAGAATATATTCATCCACGTGAACAGAAGTAAAGAAGTCTTCACGAACCATACGTTCGTTCAGTACGATAGCATCCTCATAGTTGTAACCCTTCCAAGGCATATAAGCCACTTTCACGTTACGTCCCAAAGCAAGTTCACCATTTTGTGTAGAATAACCTTCAGTAAGGATGTCTCCAGCTTTTACACGCTGACCTCGATGGCAGATCGGACGAAGGTCGACGGTCGTACTCTGGTTAGTCTTACGCCACTTCGGAATAACATATGTCTTAACCGCATCTTCGAAACTTACGAAATCTTCATCTTCAGTGCGGTCGTATTTAATCTTGATACAAGTTGCATCTACAAATACAACTTCACCGTCACGTTCAGCCATGATCTGTGTACGTGAATCGCGGGCAACCTGTGCCTCGATACCTGTACCGACGATCGGAGCATCCGTACGCAACAAAGGAACTGCCTGGCGCATCATGTTAGATCCCATCAATGCACGGTTCGCATCATCATGTTCCAGGAACGGAATCAAAGATGCAGCAATTGAAGCGATTTGCTGCGGAGCCACGTCCATCAAGTCTATTTCAGAAGGTGGCACAACAGGGAAGTCTGCTTCGAAACGGGCCTTTACTCTTTCAAGAATAAACTTGCCGTTTTCATCCAGCGGAGCATTACCCTGTGCAATAGTCATTTCCTCTTCTTCCTCCGCAGTGTAATATTGCAGGCTTTCGTTAGCAAAGTCAACCTGACCATTCACAACCTTACGATACGGAGTCGAAATGAACCCCAGATCATTGATCTTCGCATATACACACAAAGAAGAGATCAAACCGATATTCGGTCCTTCAGGAGTTTCAATAGGACAAAGACGACCATAGTGTGTATAGTGAACGTCACGAACCTCGAATCCGGCACGCTCTCTTGACAAACCACCCGGTCCAAGGGCAGACAGACGACGTTTGTGAGTAATCTCAGCCAACGGGTTTGTCTGGTCCATAAACTGCGACAAAGCATTTGTACCGAAGAATGAGTTAACGACAGAAGAAATAGTCTTCGCATTAATCAAATCGATCGGAGTAAATACTTCATTATCGCGAACGTTCATACGTTCACGTACAGTACGTGACATACGAGCCAGACCGATACCAAACTGGTTGTATAACTGTTCGCCTACAGTACGTACGCGACGGTTACTCAAGTGGTCGATATCATCCACAATAGCTTTCGAGTTGATCAACTCGATAAGATATTTGATGATCTCGATTATATCTTCTTTTGTTAAAACCTTTACATCATTGCTGGTAGTAAGGTTCAACTTTTTATTGATTCTGTAACGGCCTACTTCACCTAAATCATAACGTTTTTCAGAGAAGAACAGGTTCTGTATAACTTCACGGGCACTTGCTTCATCTGCAGGTTCTGCATTACGCAACTGACGGTAAATATATAGTACAGCCTCTTTCTCAGAGTTACTCGGATCTTTCTGAAGCGTATTATAGATGATTGCATAATCTGAAAGATTCTGATCTTCGCGATGTAATAATACATTCTGCGTACCAGATTCCAAAATAGCTTCAATACTGTCGCTATCCAAAACCGACTCGCGGTCGATGATAACGTCATTACGTTCAATAGAAACAACTTCGCCAGTATCTTCATCCACGAAATCCTCTACCCATGTTTTCAATACACGTGCAGCCAGCTTACGACCGATCAGTTTCTTCAGATTTGCTTTCGAAACTTTTACTTCTTCAGCCAGGTTAAAGATTTCAAGAATATCTTTATCGCTTTCAAAACCAATAGCTCTTAATAGGGTAGTTACAGGTAATTTCTTTTTACGGTCGATATAAGCATACATCACATTATTAATGTCTGTTGCAAATTCGATCCATGAGCCTTTGAACGGAATGATACGCGCTGAATACAATTTTGTACCGTTAGCATGTGTACTCTGACCAAAGAATACACCCGGAGAACGGTGTAACTGTGAAACTACAACGCGTTCAGCACCATTTATCACAAAAGTACCACGTTCCGTCATATAAGGAATCGGGCCTAAATATACATCCTGGATAACAGTATCAAAATCTTCATGATCCGGGTCTGTACAATACAGTTTTAACTTTGCTTTTAAAGGCACACTATAGGTTAATCCACGCGCAATACATTCATCGATTGTATAACGGGGCGGATCGATATAGTAATCTAAGAACTCCAACACAAAGTTGTTTCTGGTATCTGCAATAGGGAAATTCTCTGCAAACACCTTATACAATCCCTCCTTCTTTCTCTTTTCAGGAGGTGTGTCAAGTTGAAGAAAGTCTTGGAATGACTTCAATTGAACTTCGAGAAAGTCCGGATACGGAAATTGATTCTTAATCGAAGCAAAATTAACTCTTTGGTTTTCAGCTGTTGAAGACATCTAGTAAGGAATTTATTGAACTTATTGAAATTATAGACACAAAAAGGTTAAGAATCCCCTTTAGGGAGACTCTTAACCAAATCACCTGGAAACCAGGTTATAAATACTATTTAAGCTCAACTTCAGCTCCAGCTTCTTCCAGCTGTTTCTTTAATCCTTCAGCATCAGCTTTAGCGATTCCTTCTTTAATTGCGCTAGGAGCACCATCAACTAAATCTTTAGCTTCTTTCAAACCAAGACCAGTTAATTCTTTTACTGCCTTAACAACAGCCAATTTATTAGCACCAGCTGCTTTCAATACAACATCGAAAGATGTTTTTTCTTCTTCTGCAGCAGCAGCGCCACCAGCAGCAGGACCAGCAACAGCAACAGCTGCAGCAGCAGGTTCGATACCATATTCTTCTTTAAGGATTGTAGCCAGTTCGCTTACTTCTTTTACGGTCAGGTTTACTAATTGTTCTGCAAAAGCTTTCAAATCTGCCATTTTTGTATGATTTAAATGATTGTTTACTGTAAAATATTAAATAATTATCTTTCTTCCAAAGTCTTCAACAGACCATGGATAGTTTGTCCTGATGACTGAAGAGCAGAGATAACGTTCTTCGCCGGAGATTGCAACAATGCAATAACATCGCCGATAAGTTCGTTTTTGCTCTTGATATTTACAAGGGCTTCCAGGTTTTCAGCACCGACATAAAAACTTTCCTGTACATAGGCAGCTTTCAATACCGGTTTAGCTATTTCGCCTTTCTTTGCACCTTTAGTAAATTCTTTGATCAGACGAGCAGGAGCATTCGCTGTTTGTGAAAACATAACAGCTGTATTGCCTTTCAAAGCAATCTGCAGCGGTGAAAAATCACCTTCTACATTTTCCAGTGCTTTTTTAAGCAAGTTGTTCTTTACAACAACCAACTTTACGTCCTGTTTGAAACATTCTCTTCTCAATTTGCTTGTCTTCTCAGCATTCAATGCTTCGATATCAGTCAAATAGAAATTAGGATATTCCTTTACAGTTTCTGTAAGCTGGCTTATTACTATGCCTTTATCTTCCTTTTTCATTGTGCAATAATTTTAATTAGTTTTCTTCAACTGATTTCGGGTCAATTTTAATACCCGCGCTCATTGTACTTGAAAGATAAATGCTCTTTATATATGTGCCTTTAGCTGCAGACGGTTTCAACTTCAAAAGAGTTGAAATAAATTCCTTAGCGTTGTCACGAATCTGATCGGCATTGAAAGATACCTTTCCGATTGATGTATGAACGATACCGGATTTGTCTACTTTAAAGTCGATCTTACCTTGCTTAACTTCCTTCACTGCATTGCCGATCTCATTGGTAACCGTACCACTCTTAGGGTTAGGCATCAGACCACGAGGACCTAATACGCGACCTAAAGCACCGATCTTACCCATGATTGAAGGCATAGTGATGATAACGTCAATATCAGTCCAACCACCTTTAATCTTATCGATATACTCATCCAAGCCAACATAGTCAGCTCCAGCAGCAGTTGCTTCAGCTTCCTTGTCCGGCGTACATAATGCGAGAACCCTAACCTGCTTACCAGTTCCGTGAGGCAGTGAAACAACACCTCTCACCATTTGGTTAGCCTTACGAGGATCAACACCTAAACGAACATCCACATCTACTGATGCATCAAACTTAGAAGTAGTAATTTCTTTTACTAATGCTGATGCTTCCTTCAATGTATATGCTTTCCCAGCTTCAATCTTGCCTAAAGCTAACTTTTGATTTTTTGTCAGTTTACTCATTTCAATTGAAGTTTATTAATTATTACCCGGGAATGTCCCTTTAACTGTGATACCCATACTTCTAGCTGTTCCGGCAACCATTCGCATGGCAGCTTCAACAGTAAAACAGTTCAAGTCGACCAATTTGTCCTCTGCAATAGTTTTTACCTGATCCCAAGAGATTTCAGCAATCTTCTTACGATTCGGCTCAGCAGAACCACTCTTCTGTTTGGAAGCTTCCAATAACTGGATAGCAACAGGAGGGGTTTTAACGACAAAGTCGAAAGACTTATCAGCATAATAAGTAATTACCACAGGTAATATCTTACCAGCCTTGTCTTGGGTTCTGGCATTAAATTGCTTGCAAAACTCCATAATATTAATACCCTTAGAACCTAAGGCAGGTCCTACTGGGGGAGAAGGGTTTGCTGCTCCTCCTTTAATCTGCAATTTGATTTGTCCAGCAACTTCTTTAGCCATTTTTCTAAAATTTAGATATATAACATCAATAACAGAAAGAAAACACTTCTCGTAACAAAAGCGTTACTCTTTCTCAACTTGCATATAGCCCAACTCAAGCGGTGTTTTACGCCCGAAGACTTTTACCATCACTTTGAGTTTCTTTTTCTCGGCGTTGACTTCTTCGATTACACCCGTGAAACCGCTGAACGGTCCAAAAGTGATCTTCACACTCTCACCAACATAAAATTGGATATCCAGTTCTTCCTGCTGATCCTGCAATTCGTCAACCGTACCTAAAATACGGCTTACTTCTGAAGGACGCAACGGAACAGGGTTATCAGACCCACCCAAAAATCCAATTACATTGGGAATGTTTCTCAATCGATGAGCGACTTCTCCAACCAATGCAGCCTCTACCAAAACATAACCCGGTAAGTAAGCTCTTTCTTTCATCACTTTCTTACCATTACGTACAGTAAAAGTTTTCTCCGTAGGAATCAAAACCTGGTTGACATATTCACCCAGATCCGTATTCTTCAACTCAGCCTCGAGATATTCCCTGACTTTATTCTCCTTACCACTGATGGCACGCAGAACATAAAATTTCTTTTGGATATCAGACATATCTAAAACTGATTAAAAGATTTTCTCGTAGAAGAAACGCATTACGCTTTCGAAGCCTAAGTCTACAACAAAGATTACTGCTGCGATTATAAGGGAAGCAAACATAACAACCACAGCACTATTGGAAAGCTCTGTTCTAGTAGGCCAAGAAACTTTATAAACAAGTTCGTTATAAGATTCCTTAATATAAGTAATTATCTTTTTCATCGAATCTATAGATTTTTAGCACGGAACGAGAGGCTCGAACTCCCGACACCTGGTTTTGGAGACCAGTGCTCTACCAACTGAGCTAGTTCCGTAAAATAGCCAGTCTTGTTACAGACTGGCTACGATTATTTGTTTTTTGAATTAGTTTTCTAATTCTGTGATCTGACCAGCACCTACTGTACGTCCACCTTCGCGGATAGCGAAACGAAGACCAACGTTGCAAGCAACCGGATAAATCAGCTCAACGTCGATTGTTACGTTATCACCAGGCATTACCATTTCAGTTCCTTCCGGAAGAGTGATTTCACCTGTTACGTCCAATGTACGGATGTAGAACTGAGGACGGTATTTGTTGTGGAACGGAGTGTGACGTCCACCTTCTTCTTTCTTCAGGATATAAACCTCAGCTTTGAAACGAGAGTGTTCTTTAACCTGACCCGGGTGGCAGATAACCATACCACGTTTGATTTCGTTCTTGTCGATACCACGCAGCAACAGACCTACATTGTCACCAGCTTCACCCTGATCCAACAGTTTGCGGAACATTTCAACACCTGTAACAACAGATTTCTTACCGTCAGCACCCAAACCGATGATCTGAACTTCTTCACCAACTTTTACGATACCTGTTTCGATACGACCTGTAGCAACAGTACCACGACCTGTAATAGAGAACACGTCTTCAACCGGCATCAAGAAAGGTTTGTCAACTTCACGCGGAGGCAGCGGAATCCAAGTATCGCAAGCTTCCATCAGTTCCATTACTTTATCTTCCCATTTTGCATCACCGTTCAATGCACCCAAAGCAGAACCACGGATGATCGGAGTGTTGTCGCCGTCGAAATCATAGAAAGAAAGTAATTCTCTCATTTCCATTTCAACCAATTCCAACATTTCTTCGTCGTCAACCATGTCGCATTTGTTCATGAATACAACCAGTCTCGGTACGTTTACCTGACGAGCCAACAGGATGTGTTCGCGAGTCTGAGGCATAGGACCATCAGTTGCAGCAACTACGATGATAGCACCGTCCATCTGAGCAGCACCAGTAACCATGTTCTTTACGTAGTCGGCGTGACCCGGACAGTCTACGTGAGCATAGTGACGGTTTGCAGTCGAATACTCTACGTGAGAAGTGTTAATAGTAATACCTCTTTCTTTTTCTTCAGGAGCGTTGTCGATAGAATCGAATGAACGCAGTTCTGAAAGACCTTTCTTTGCCAATACTGTTGTGATAGCAGCTGTCAAAGTTGTTTTACCGTGGTCAACGTGACCAATCGTACCAATGTTCACATGTGGTTTCGATCTGTCAAATTTCTCTTTTGCCATAACTTAATTGTTCTTTATTTGATTAATGATCATGTTCTAAATTCATCATTTGAGCCGGTGCCGAGACTTGAACTCGGGACCTCTTCCTTACCAAGGAAGTGCTCTACCGCTGAGCTACACAGGCGAAATAAAAAGAGCGGAAGACGGGGCTCAAACCCGCGACCCTCAGCTTGGAAGGCTAATGCTCTATCAACTGAGCTACTTCCGCAATTTTAATTCTTTCACGAACCAATCTGCTTTTTAGATTGTTCCTTAGTTGTGGGCAGTGATGGATTCGAACCACCGAAGTCGAAAGACAGCTGAGTTACAGTCAGCCCCATTTGGCCACTCTGGTAACTGCCCAATATGTCAAAAACTTTTCTTTTGAGCCTCTTGTCGGATTCGAACCAACGACCCCGAGATTACAAATCACGTGCTCTGGCCAACTGAGCTAAAGAGGCAAACCTTCTTTTCTAAAAGAAGCCGTTTCGTCGGGTAGGCGAAACGGCTGCAAATTTAGATATTATTTCTTACATACCAAATTTATCTACCGTTTTTTTTATTTGGCTCTGATTTTTTCCTTGAATTTAACTAATTGCTTTTCCAAAGCTTCAACACATTCGTCAATAGACGCTTCAAAAGTGTCGTTTATCTTCTCCGCAAAGCAATCGCCATTCTTTATTTTCAAACGCACAGCAGCTTCTTTATTCTTAGCTGATTCAGGCTTCACAACCTTCAACGTTACTTCTGCTAATATTATGCCGTCGAAGTATTGCTCCAACTTACTAACTTTCTTCTGAATAAACGCTTCTAACTGAGCTGTTGCGTCAAAATGGATTGCTTGAATTCTAATGTCCATAATTAACCTCCTTCTTTTTTAGCTCTTGGATGAGCATGATACACTTTTTTTAATTCCTCAAAGGTTGTATGTGTGTAAACGCTGGTTGAAGCCAAACTGCTGTGTCCTAACAATTCTTTCACAGCATTCAGCTCTGCTCCATTATTCAACATACTTGTTGCAAACGAATGTCTCAATACATGAGGGCTACGTTTCGCCAATGTTGGGATCTCCGACAGTTTCTTCTTTACTATATTATAAACGATACCTGCCGATAATTGTTCCCCGTTTTTTCTTACAAAAAACCATCCGCTCTCCGAACCAACTTCACGATTTCGAACTTCAGTGTATGCCTGTATTAAGTCATTTAATCCTTCTGCAAATGGAATCAACCGCTGCTTATTACGTTTACCTGTCACGCGTATCTGCATTGTTTCACAATCGACATCGGAATCATGGATTCCGATCAATTCCGAACGACGAATACCCGTATCATATAACATTTCAAGTATCAGGCGATTCCTTACACCTTCAAAATCCTCATCAAACCCATCTCCATCCAACAAGAGTTCCATTTCCTTATCTCTGACGAAATAAGGCAACGGCTTCTTTGTTTTAGGCCCGGTAATTAACCTTAACGGGTTTACAGAGATGCTTCCCTGCTTCATAAGGAATTTAAAAAAAGACTTCAAAGAACTTAATTTCCGATTGACCGATACAGGAGATATCTTCTCGTCCATCAAAGAGACAATCCAACATCTGACTAAATCTGCATCGACTTCCTCCGGAACAAATCTGTTATCCTTATTCATTTTCACATACTCTTCAAACTGACGCAAATCTTTTGAATAAGCCTCTATCGTATAATTGGAATAATTCCTTTCATACCGAAGATAATCTAAAAATGAATCTATCAACATATCTGCGTTGCATCAACTTTTATGCAACGAAAATAGGAATAAGAATTCAATAAAACAAGCCTGGTAGGATATTTTATTCTTCTACCTGCTGCAATTGCTGTACGTAAACCGCACGCATTGTTTGTTTTCTCTTTTCAACAGAAGGTTTTATAAAAGCCTGACGACTTCTCAGTTCTTTAACCACACCTGTTTTTTCGAACTTTCTTTTAAATTTCTTAAGCGCTTTCTCGATGTTTTCGCCTTCTTTCAATGGAACTACGATCATAATTTAATTATTTATTGTTTTTAATTATATCCTCAAAATGGGCAGCAAAATTACTGATTCTTTCGTTATTAGCAAAACTTTCGGAGAATAATTCGTATTTTTTCTTTTTCTATGAATGCTTTAACATACAGAAGCTCTGCAGGCTACAGCTTTAGACTCTCTTCGAACGGAGGATAGGCAATCCCTTTTTCCGTAATAATAGCCGTTACCAGCTCATGAGAAGTCACATCAAAAGCCGGATTATATATATGTATATCATCCGGAGCCATCCGGTGTGTATACCACATCTCGGACACCTCTTCCGGAGCACGTTCTTCTATAATGATGGACTTTCCGTCCGGACATTGTTTATCTATTGTAGATGTAGGCCCCAATACATAAAAAGGGATACCATAATGACGGGCAAGTACGGCCACTCCCGAAGTCCCGATCTTATTCGCCACATCTCCGTTCATCGCTACCCGGTCACAGCCGACAACAACCGCCTGTACCCATCCTTTCTGCATGACAGACGAAGCCATATTATCACAAATAAGCGTAACATCCACGCCGGCGCGGTGCAACTCGTAAGCCGTAAGCCGGGCACCCTGCAATAAGGGACGTGTTTCATCTGCAAAAACCTTGAAACCATAGCCTCTCTCCTCCCCCAAATAAACCGGAGCCAATGCTGTCCCATACTCAGAAACAGCCAGATGCCCTGCATTACAATGGGTCAGAATCCCCATACCCGGACGCAATAACGACAAGGCATATTCCCCGATACGCCGGCAAGCAGCAGCATCTTCTTCACGGATAGTTATCGCCTCATCGTGTAACAACTCTACCAACGTGGAGACTGTTGCCGAAACATTGTCAAGTACAACCTTTTCCATCCGCTCCAGGGATGCCACCAAATTAACTGCTGTAGGACGGGCTCCTGCCAGATACTCCTTTATACGGTGAAACTCCGTATAAAACTCATCAAAGGACGCAGCCTGTATCTGCCTGCTGCAAACATATATTCCATAAGCGGCTGCAACACCGATCGCCGGTGCTCCGCGTACTTTCAATTTATAAATCGCATCCCATATCTCTTCCGCCGAAGAAAGCTCCAAATAAGATTCTTCAGCCGGTAGTCGGGTTTGGTCCAGTATCACGACAGCATTCAGGTCATCTCTGAGACGGACAGTTTTCAAATCTGTTATATTCTTCATTTATATATAATGGTTTTAATACCCATTGGGGGCTAACGTCGATTCTATGACGATACCGGCAGCTCCGATCGCTACTGCACCGACAATCAGACCGGCATTCGCACCCTTCACATTATGAACATAAAAAAAGTCACCGGCTTGTTTCTTTCCGGCATCAAAAGATGCAGGTGTCACATTTCCGGTCTTGATCAGTTGGGATACATAGAAACTACTTTCAAAAGTAGAGTATTTTCTTTTCCCACCATCATGATCAGCAGTATAAAGGCTCAAATAGCTTCTGAAAGCTAACGGAGTATTTTCTTCTGTAAATTTCTTTACTCTCACATTTACCACACTGGAGTTCGATTTTGCAAATTTCTGCTTGCTGTACTGATCCTTCGGTATACGGTCAAACGGGAAATTCGACAATCTTAAAGGTGTAGATTCCACTTTCGACTTAGGAGGAATAAAACTCACTCCCTTAGGCAATGCGATTTCACCGGCAAACGATCCGCCGGAATAACCGTCCGAAATGCTGTAGTTTCTGCTCCATCGATACGTATCTCCGGAATAAGAAGACTCCGTCTGCCCCTGGATAGGTGCTTTTTCCTGATAATAACTGGTAGCCACATCGTCTATAATCAAAGCGGAACGCTGCCAGTCTACAAACAAAGGCTCATCCGTCTTATTATATACGGTAATAGAGATCGGTGCATTTTCACCGTAGAAACAATAAGAGATGAATACACTGTCATTTTCTATGACAAAATCTTTGTCTTCATTTTTCTCACCTATCGTATCATTCGATTCCAAAACAGAATAATAGTACGAAGAACAGGAGCTCATACAAAACAGAGCAACAACGCTTAACGCCAACAACATTCTTTTCATGACCATCCGATTAAGTAACATCCAACAAATATATCATTTTTATATTTAATAGACAGCATATAGGTCCAAAACCCCTACTTTTATTTGAACTATCTCCAGTCAGGGACAACCTTTTTTATTACTAAGCATAAACCGAGTCAACCTATTTTATATATTAGACAGAATGCAGTCAACTAAAATCGTGAAACTACAGCAAGAATAGTTCCATATATTGTGAAACTAAAGTTCCATATATTATGAAATAAAAGTTTCGTATATTGTGAAACAAAAGTTACATATAATATGAAACTCTTCCGGAACTAACTCTTCGGAACAACTCTTCCCGATATGCCTTATCGGGATTTCCAGACTAAAAAAACTATTTCTCCGATATTTTATTAACTTTGCCAATAGTAACGTTGACTAAAACAATAATGCGATGAAAACAAACATTCAGGAACGTATCGCCGCTCTTAGAGAAGCGATGAAAGAAAAAAATATAGATGCTTATATCATTCCCAGTTCAGATCCTCATCTGAGCGAATATCCTGCCGACCGCTGGAAATCACGCGAATGGATTTCCGGTTTTGACGGTTCAGCCGGAACTGTGGTCATAACCGCAGATAAGGCTGGATTATGGACTGACTCCCGCTATTTCCTGCAAGCCGGCATCCAACTGGAAGGGACTGGTATCGAACTTTATAAAATGGCTTTGCCGGAAACGCCGACTATTCCCGACTTTCTGCTCCACGAACTACAAAACGGACAAACAGTCGGAATGGACGGACAAACCTACAGCGTGACCGATGCCGCCCAACTGGAAAGGACACTGAATCGGAAAGGAATCAAACTGGAAGCATCCTACGATCTGATCGATCAGGTATGGAAAGACCGGCCTGCCATCCCCGGCAATCCGTTATTCGAAATGCCGGTAGAACTGAGCGGTAAATCCGTTCGCGAAAAACTGGATGAAATCAATAACCAGCTACGTAAGCAAGGAGCCGACAGCCTTATCATTGCTGCCCTCGATGAAGTTGCCTGGACGTTCAATATACGCGGGACAGATGTCACATACAACCCCGTGGTGATCAGTTACGCATTTGTATCGGAAGAAGAGAGCGTACTTTTTATCGATCCCCGAAAGATCACAGCGGAAGCAGCAGAGCATCTCAAAAAAGAGGGAGTCACTTTGGCTGATTATACGATGATACAGAAATACCTTTCCCGGCTTCCGGAAACAAGCTCCGTATTCATCGATCCGTCTAAAACGAATCTCTCACTTTACAATGCATTACCTAAAGGTTGTAAAATAGTAGAAGACATCACACCTGCCAATCATCTGAAAAGCAGTAAGAATGAAACTGAAATAAAAGGATTCCGTAATGCCGTAGTGAAAGACGGTATTGCATTGACCCGTTTCTACATTTGGCTGGAAAAGAAATTAGCAGCAGGAGAAAAAGTAACCGAACTCAGCGCTTCAGCCCGCCTGACGGCTTTACGGGCAGAACAACCGCAGTATATCATGGACAGTTTTGAAACGATCTGCGGATATGCTGACCACGGAGCAATTGTTCATTATGCAGCCACACCCGAAACCGATTCGGAAATAAAAGCTGACAACATGCTCCTGATGGATTCCGGAGCCCAGTATCTGGACGGAACCACCGACATCACCCGTACAATTGCTTTAGGCGAACCGACCGAGCAAATGAAAAAAGATTTTACCCGTGTTTTAAAAGGAACAATCGGCATTGCCAAATGTAAATTTCCGGCAGGAGCGAAAGGCGTACAACTGGATATCCTCGCGCGGAAAGCATTATGGGATGCAGGTATTAATTACCTGCACGGAACAGGGCACGGAATCGGTCATTGCCTGAATGTACACGAAGGTCCGCAGAGCATCCGCATGGAACTGAATCCTATCCCGCTAAAACCGGGTATGGTAATCAGTGACGAGCCCGCCATGTACAGAACCGGCGAATACGGTATCCGGACAGAGAATATGGTACTCGTTCGCGAAGACAGCGAAACGGAATATGGCAAATTCTACGGATTCGACACGCTGACCCTATGCTACATCGATACGAAACTGATCATCGTTCCGATGTTGTCCGTTAGAGAACGCGCCTGGATAAACAAATATCACCAAATGGTGTACGACTTGTTAAGTCCGCATCTGAACGAAGATGAAAAGACCTGGTTAAAAGAGAAAACAGCAGAAATCTAATCAGTTGACAATGGATAATTGACAATTGACAATTAGTTGTCGCTGTCTTTTCATTGTCAATTGTCCATTGTTAATTGTCAATTGAATAATTATGGCAATAATAAAATCAGTCAGAGGCTTTACCCCCAAGATCGGTAAAGACACATTTTTAGCAGACAACGCCGCCATCATCGGCGATGTCGAAATAGGAGACGGTTGCAGCATCTGGTTCGGTACCGTACTCCGTGGTGACGTAAATTCAATCCGTATCGGCAACGGAGTGAACATACAGGATGGTTCCGTCCTGCATACACTGTATGAGAAATCGACCATCGAGATCGGCGACGATGTCTCGGTAGGACATAATGTAACTATCCACGGTGCCAAAATCTGTAACGGTGCACTGATTGGAATGGGGTCTGTCGTGCTCGATCATGCAGTGATCGGTGAAGGGGCGATTGTGGCTGCCGGATCAGTCGTTCTGAGCAAGACAATCGTTGAACCGGGCAGTATCTACGCCGGCGTACCGGCTAAATTCGTAAAGAAGGTAGACCCGGAACAGGCCAAAGAGATCAACCAAAAGATTGCAAAAAACTACCACATGTATGCAAGCTGGTATAAAGAAGATTCAGAATAAATGAAAAAGACAGGATGGGCAATACTACTGGCTCTATGTTGTATCGGAGGCTATCTGGTATTGCCCTCCAATTATTATCTGCGGCGTGCCCTTATTCACCTGCTCCCGAAGATCGACCAGTATCCGATCTTTGAAAACCGGACAGTGAAAGCTAGTAACCCACATCCCTGGGCGGAGGCGGAAGCATACAATAAATTATCCATTCCGGAAAAATACCTGCCCGTGTTCGAAGACCTGGGAACCGTAGCCTTTGTCATCATCAAAGACAGTTCCTTACTTTTTGAACAGTACTGGGAAGGTTATTCCCCTCAATCGCACAGCAACTCATTTTCTATGGCCAAAAGTATCGTATCGCTGGCCATCGGATGTGCCATAGACGACGGTTTTATTAAAAATGTAGATCAGCCGGTCAGCGACTTCTACCCGAAATTTAAAGGTTACAACGGCAAGACGTTAACACTCCGTCACTTACTGACAATGAGTGCGGGTGTCGACTTTGACGAGGCTTATTCTTCCCCCTTCTCTCCCACTACAAAGCTGTATTACGGGGATGACCTGCAAAAGATCGCTTTAGGTATGAAGGAAATAGAAGAACCGGGTGTCAACTTCATCTATCAGAGCGGTGTCACGCAGTTACTGTCCCTTATCGTCGAAAAAGCGACCGGTGAAAATATAAGTTCATATGTTTCAAGAAAATTATGGACTCCGATAAACGCAGAAGAAGATGCCCTTTGGAGCCTGGATAAAAAAGAGGGTATCGAAAAAGCATATTGCTGCTTCAACAGCAACGCCCGCGACTTCGCCCGTTTCGGTCAACTGATATTAAACAAAGGAAGCTGGAACGGAAAACAGCTCGTTTCCGAATCATACATAAAAGAGGCTACAACACCGGATACCAGTCTGGTATTTAAAGAATACAATGAAAAGAACCATTGTTACGGTTTTCAGTTCTGGCATCTGACTTATAAGAATCTGGAAATTCCTTATATGCGGGGTATTCTGGGACAGTATATTTTTGCCATCCCGGAACTGAATGCCGTAGTCGTACGCCTGGGGCATAAACGCAGCGACACACGCACTTCCCAACATTACCCGGACGATATCGACACATGGCTGGGAGCTGCTATGGAGATCATTCAAAAGTCAAATAATAAATCAGAATAAACATACTAAATTAAACAACAAATGAAGAAAACAGTTTTTACTGCGCCAATGGCAGCATTGTTACTCCTTTCTTGTGCACAAGCGCCACAGGAGAAAGGAAAAGAGATTACTTACACGCCGCAGGCTCCTTACAATCCTCCGACGTATGTATGTTATAAAGCGCCGGCTCCGATCAAGATAGATGGAAAAATGTCCCCCGAAGAATGGGATGCCATCCCCTGGACTACGGACTTTGTCGATATCGAAGGCGACAAACGCCCCAAACCCCTCTTGCAGACACGGGCCAAAATGGCTTACGACGACAAGGGCATGTATTTCGCAGTCCTGATGGAAGAGCCCCACGTATGGGCTACGATCACGGAACACGATGCCGTAATCTATCAGGATAACGATTTTGAGATATTCCTCAATCCGACAAACGACACACACAATTATCTCGAATACGAGGTAAATGCTTTGGGAACGGAATGGGACCTGTATCTGAGCAAACCGTATCGCGACAATCCACAAGTACTGAATAACTGGGAATTTGCAGGTATGAAATCAGCAGTTTACGTAGATGGCACACTGAATAATCCGAAAGACACCGACAAATCGTGGAGCGTAGAGGTCTTTATTCCCTGGTCATCGATTTATCAGGTAGCAAGAGGGAAAAAGGCTCCTACTGCTGGTGAACATATCCGCACAAACTTCTCCCGTGTAGAATGGACCACAGAGGTACAGGACGGCAAGTATGTAAAAGTTCCCATCAAAGGGGAAGACAAAATACGCGAATACAACTGGGTATGGGCTCCGACCGGTGTTATCAATATCCACATGCCTGAATACTGGGGATTTGTACAGATCTCGGATAAGGTTGCCGGAACAGGTGAAACTCCATTTGTTACAGATCCGAATGATGAAGTAAAATGGCTTCTACGTAACCTGTATTACCGTCAGAACGAGTATGCAGCGACATTCGGCGAATATGCTCCATCTGTAGCAGCTCTCAAACCCGAAGAATTATGTCCAGCTGAACAAGCAAAGCAGATCAGTCTGTTCAATACTCCTTCCATGTATGAAATCACATTACCCGGCACAGACGGTACTATTTGGCATATCAGACAGGATGGCTTGGTTTGGGCTTCTAAGAAATAAATAAGTAATGATTTAGAAAGATATGAACTATTTTAATAAGAACCAGGAACTCGGATGACGCGGATTAGGCGGATCAAAACGGATTAAATGATCCGATCCGTTCAAATCCGCTCAATCCGCGTCATCCGAGTTCCTGGTTCTTTTATTGTGACAAATAGATTCAAAATTGACAATAAATGAAACAATACAAATATCTCCTTTTCGACCTCGACGGTACAATCACCGACTCTGAAACCGGAATCACGCGTTGTGTTGAATACGCACTAAACCATTTCGGCATTCAGGTAAATAACTTACGGGAATTAACCCCTTTCATCGGCCCTCCCCTTCTTGACTCGTTCAAGGATTTTTACAACTTCACCGATGAACAAGCAATCATTGCCACCGACAAATACAGAGAAAGATATGCCGACAAAGGTATTTTGGAAAACGAATTATATCCGGGAATCAAAGAATTACTCGCTGATGCTCAAAAAAACGGCAGAACAGTGATACTGGCCACTTCCAAACCGGAAGTCTTTGCCAAACGTATCCTCGATCATTTCGGGTTGAGTAACTATTTTTCCTTTGTTGCCGGTAGCGGACTGGATGGTTCTCTTCATACTAAAACAGATGTTATCAATTACATCTTACAATCGAACAATATAACCGATCTGAGTTCTGTTGTAATGATAGGCGATCGAAAACACGATATCATCGGAGCAAAAAACACAGGAATTGACTCTATCGGTGTCTTATACGGCTTCGGTGATTATAAAGAACTATTAAAAGCCGGAGCAGACCATATCGTAGAAGATATTCCGGCACTCCGTAAATTACTGCTATAAGAGTAATTTACGGAATATATCGATTTGTTTTTATCAAAAGTAAAAAACATCCCCCTAGAAGAAGGATACCGATAAAAGGTCCTTTTATTTCCTGAAGCCCGAAAAGTTCCAATAAAACCGATCCTATTATGAGGCTTACTCCCATACCAACCAGCCAGCTACGGATTAAATGGCTTAAGCCTTTTATATCCACCTTCTCTTTCTTTTCCTTGGGCAATATATTATAACCACTTATCAACATAGGAAATGGCACCGCCAAAAGTCCAATGATGATTAGAGTTATCCCCACCCCAAAATCAAATAACATTTGCACTCCTCAGTAACTTTGATTATATATTAATAACACAAACCAATCAAATAACGGCAAAGAATATCCCCACCAAACACAGCCACACAATAGAGAATACCCAACGAATACCCTTTCAGATTACAGGAGACCTTCAACGCTTTAAACATCCAGACTAATACCCAGACCAGAAATATCACACCGATCAATGAAAGCCATATTCCTACCAGAAAACCTGGTTGCGCCAACAATTCTGTCGGCGGCACATTCATATCTACTTTTGCCAGATTTTGCATCGGAGGCAACATATTGAACAAATTCATAAAAATGAAAGGAATCTGAGCAAAAGCGACTGTCCCCAACACATCGATCATTCTGATCCGGGAACGCGACAAGATCAATCCGCCCAAATAAAACAGAGTAGCCGGTACAATCCAAACCACCAAATGTTCAACAGCATAACACCACCAGGCTGGATTCGGGGCCGGCCCAAAGTGCAATAAACCATGATAATGCCATCCGGAAAGATAACTGATAACAGTGGAAACAACCATTCCTAAAAGCCCCCACCCTAACGCCTGAAAACCGGCAATCCATTCAAACGGATTAACAAGAAAATTCAACCATTGTTTCTTCATAACTATTCAATCTTATTTAATTTATCAATCAGATCATCCAGGATATTCCTGACAGTCGGATAACTCACCCCCATATTTTTCGCCATATCTTTCAAACTGCCGCTCGACTTGATAAAATCAACGATAAACAGTTGCTCCTTCTCGGTCAATCTTGCCAAAGGAGGCAGCTCAAAGTTTCCACAGACCTCTGTATCACATTGTTCACAAAACAACCGTCCCACTCTCAGAGGAGAATCACAGGCCGGACATTGCAAGGGTAATCGTTTCTTTTTCTCATCCATTTTATTCAATCTTTACGCAACAAAGATAATAACATATTCAATATTATCAATTATAACATAAATATTATTCATATATAAATAAATATTATTACACAACACTATTCTATTACATGTAATCTCCGGTTCGAATAAATGCTTCTCTTATTTAGATTGATTAATCTACTTTATCACCTTTTCTATGAAAATATCTTCCCGATAGGAGAAATGTTGGGTTATTCATCTTATTTTTGCAAAGGATGGAAAACAATCAAGAATCTCTTATGGTAAATATTATAGACAAGATAAACTCTTCATACCCAATTTCCGATACAACGATACAAACATTAAAAGAACATGTTACTTTATGCCATTTCCCTAAAAAGTATCAGTTGATAAAGGAAAATATGTTTTGCAAATCGGCCTACTTCATCGAGAAAGGCATGACTCGTTCCTTTTGGCTGGTGAACGGAGAGGAAATAACGACCTCCTTTGCCCATGAAGGAAGCATTGTCTTTAGTATGGACGAACTATATTATAATAAGGTAAGTGAAGAGTTTGTAGAAACACTCGAAGATGTAGTAGCCTATCAAATATCATTGACCGATTTACTTCAGCTTTTTCAAACCAATATTGAATTGGCGAATTGGGGAAGAGTTATTCATCAAAACGAATACAGACGCTTGCACCGTTCACATAAAGAACGTCTTACGTTATCAGCAAAAGAAAGATTCGAAGAATTCAAACGACAATTCCCAGAAGTTTATCAACGAGTACAACTGGGATATGTCGCATCCTATCTGGGAATTACCCCCTCTACACTCAGCCGCCTCAGAGCACAGAAATAATCATTATCCGGTAAAATTTGATATAGGACAAATTTTAGGACGCATAAGTTTTATAATTTTGGAGCTTCATTAGTTACACGTAGTAATAATCTAAATAATAAACTCTTATCATGCAAAACATTTCTTCCGCTGCGTTTACAGACAGTAAACCTCATTACGATCTTCTCGACGGATTAAGAGGAGTAGCAGCACTTTTAGTCGTATGGTATCACGTCTTCGAAGGCTACGCTTTCGCCGGAGGCACTACCATCGACACTATCAATCATGGTTATCTGGCAGTGGATTTCTTCTTTATCCTGTCCGGTTTCGTTATCGGCTATGCCTATGACGACCGCTGGTCGAAGACGCTGACTATGAAAGATTTCTTTAAACGCCGTTTGATCCGTCTCCACCCGATGGTTATCATGGGAGCGGTTCTGGGAGTTATCTCTTTCCTGATTCAAGGCAGTGTAAAATGGGACGGGACACACGTCTCTATCTCCCTGGTCATGCTATCCCTACTTTGTTCATTGTTCTTCATTCCCGCGATACCGGGAGCCAATTATGAGGTCAGAGGAAACGGTGAAATGTTCCCACTGAACGGTCCCAGCTGGTCGTTGTTCTTCGAGTATATCGGCAATATTCTTTACGCTCTGTTCATTCGCCGTTTGTCAACCAAAGCATTGACTGTTGTCGTCTTTTTGATGGGCGCGGCACTGGCAGCATTCGCCACCCTCGACGTATCCGGCTACGGTAACATCGGAGTCGGCTGGACATTGGACGGCGTGAATTTTGTAGGCGGATTATTACGCATGCTCTTCCCCTTTTCTATGGGTATGCTTTTATCCCGTAACTTCAAACCCATCAAAGTGAGAGGCGCATTCTGGATCTGTTCGATCATATTACTGGGATTATTCTCTGTACCCTTCGTGGAAGGGACAGACCCGATTTCCATGAACGGACTTTATGAATCCGTTTGTATCATCCTGATTTTCCCTATTCTTATCTGGATAGGTGCATCGGGAACCACTACCGATACGAAGTCGACAAAGATATGTAAATTCCTGGGAGACATCTCCTTCCCACTCTATATCATACATTATCCTGTGATGTATCTGTTCTATGCCTGGTTGATCGACAAGGAACTTTACACGCTTGCCGAGACCTGGCAGGTAGTTTTGTGTGTTTGTGCATTGAATATAGTTTTGGCTTACCTATGCCTGAAACTATATGACGAACCGGTAAGAAAATGGTTAAGTAAGAAGTTCCTGGCCAGAAAACAGGCATAAAAGGAATTACCGAACGCAGATGACGCAAAAAACGCAGAGTCTCGCAGACTTTTATTATTAAATTATCTGCGATATTCGGCGCTTTCTGCGTCATCTGCGTTCGGTAATACAAACATTTAATACATCTCCTTTCGTTTTTTCCGGCTATTTATCGTAAGTTTGTGAACCAATATAAACTTACAAACTAAATATATCATGAAACAAAACAACCTATGGATAACTGCCCTCGCATTGGGTATTACGTTATCCGCCTTCGGACAGCAGGCCGACAAAGGAATCTCTCCGGAAATGCTGCAACAGATCAAACAATCGTACAAAGGAACTCCTACCGACAAGGCTATCCATAACGCCATCAGTAACAACGACATCAATAAGCTGGCAGTAAATGCCGACAGCAAAAACAATTTCGATACTTACTTCTCTAATAAAGTAAACAGTAAAGGTATTACCAATCAAAAGTCTTCCGGCCGTTGCTGGTTGTTTACCGGTTTGAACGTATTCCGGGCACAGGCGATCGCGAAATATAATATGGGAGATTTCCAATTCTCACAGAATTATTCCTTCTTCTGGGACCAGTTGGAAAAAGCCAATCTGTTCCTGCAAGGGATCATCGACACACGCGAGAAACCGATGGATGACAAAATGGTGGAATGGTTATTCAAAAATCCGCTTAGCGACGGAGGACAATTCACCGGCATATCCGATATCCTGGGTAAATATGGCGTAGTTCCCGCTGACGTAATGGTGGAAACCCATAGTAGTGAAAGTACGGGAAGAATGGCCAACCTGATCGGTCTTAAGTTAAAAGAGTTCGGCCTGCAATTGCGCGATCAGTCTGCCAAAGGAGCCAAAGTGGCTGCATTGGAAAAAGACAAAACAGAAATGTTGGGAACCATTTACCGGATGCTGGTCCTCAACCTGGGTGAACCGCCTACGAAATTTACCTGGACTCGCAAAGATGCACAAGGCAACCCGGTTGAAACAAAAGAATATACTCCTAAATCATTCTTCGACGAATATATCGGCAAAGACCTGACAAACAATTATGTTATGCTGATGAACGATCCGAGTCGTGAATATTATAAGTTATATGAGATCGATTTCGACCGTCACCGTTATGACGGAAAGAACTGGACTTACGTAAACCTGCCGATCGAAGAGATCAAAGAGATGGCTATCGCCTCTATCAAAGACAGTACAATGATGTATTTCTCTTGCGACGTAGGTAAATTCTTCGATCGTGAACGGGGTCTGTTGGATGTGAACTATTACGACTACGGTTCACTGATGGGAACTACTTTCGGTATGGATAAGAAACAGCGTATCCAAACATTCGCCAGCGGTTCGTCACATGCCATGACCTTGATGGCTGTCGATCTCGATGCAAACGGTACACCTAGAAAATGGATGGTAGAAAACAGCTGGGGACCGGGAGCCAACAGTGGCCACCTGATCATGACCGACGAATGGTTCAACGAATATATGTTCCGTCTGGTAGTCGAAAAGAAATATATCACCGACAAAGTGAAAGACGTTCTCAAACAAACACCGACCCGCCTTCCGGCCTGGGATCCGATGTTTACAGACGAAAATTAATAGTTGTATTGGAAAACTAAAAAACAAACCCGGCAGGCCAATCTGCCGGGTTTGTTTTTTATGTCTCTAATTACTTCTTTTTATTGTATTTACTTCCGATCCAAGTTCCTTGTTTCCACAAATACTCCAAGGGCCCTTGTTTATGGCGTGACAACCAATAACGGCTGAATAGCCATTGAGCGGAGAAAATAAACAATCCGATAAGCAAAGTCGCTGTAGCCCCGGTAACACGATACAATCCCAAGCCAAATCCATAATAAATACATACTCCTATAATAGACTGAGAAATATAGTTTGTCAGGCTCATACGCCCATAAGGTATAATAAACTTTTGCCAGTTACACCCATTCTCCTTTTTAAACCAAATCAGCACAAAGATCGAAACCAAAATTAGCATAAAAGCAAAATTGCTAAGAGATTGTGTTATTATCTTATATGGAAGCAATACGGATGGATTGCCTATATGTTCGGGGACAAAAACCCGAAGCAGATAAAGTGGAATGAATGCCAATACACCTATACCCAAGATACGTTTCCAGAAACCAATTGTACGATCACTCCTTATGAAAGATCCATTACGTCCTAATAACATTCCAAACATAAACAAGGCCGATGTCTGAAACAACCGTCCATTTTCTACTTGCCAGAAATTACTATATAATTGTCCATCCCATATATTACTATGCAAGACCTCCCAAAAAGAACCATTCATAGTTACCCCTCCTACCCGTTCTGAATAGATCATGAATCTATTTCCGATAGCGACATAATCCGGGTCAAATAACGCATACAACATTCTGCCCCATTCAAAAGGCTGAAGCAGCAGACAGACGGCGATCCAAAAAACAATTTTATCTTTCAGTTTACATACCGGAATAAGGACAAAACCAGCAACGGCATAGAGTACCAGGATATCACCATTATAAAATAAGGCATGAAGCTGGGCAAACAAGAACAACAGAACTAACCGCCAGGCAAAACGTCCCCGAAAATCGATCCCTTTTTGTTCCGCATGATGAAACTGAATATAGAAACTGAAACCAAAAAGCAAGGAGAAAGTAGCATAAGCCTTTCCACTGAACAGAAAGAAAAAGCTATCCCACATCCATTTGTCCAGAACCTGCAACCAAGCCGGCTGAAATTCCGGAATGAAATAAATATTATAATGTTCAAGATTATGCAACAACACAATCGCCAACAAAGCAAAACCGCGAAGCGCATCTACTACACTCAAGCGTTCGGATTTTTGAATAGTATGTATCATTTCTTATTATGTATCAGATATTCAATATATATAAGTCTTTGTCTCATTTTCCCCAATCCGAAGGATTTGCCCCCATCTGCAATACCAACGTTCCGCCCTTCATCAGGTCGGCATGCGTCAGATAACATTTATTGTAAGGATTTCCATTTAAAGTAGCCTGCTGGACATATATATTTTCAGGGCTATTATTGCGAGCTTCAATCACAAATGTTTTTCCCTCAGCATAGTCCGGATCCAAATTGAAAACGATCTTCTCAAATACCGGACTGGTTATTTCATAACGCTGGTCACCGGGACATACCGGATGTAATCCACTAGCTGCCAATACATACCAGGCAGACATCTGCCCGACATCTTCATTTCCGACTAGACCCAAGACTGAATTTTTATAAGCATTCCGACAGATATCCCGCGTCCATTTTTGAGTAAGTTCGGGAGCACCCAGACGGTTAAACAGGAACGGAACATGATGAACCGGTTCATTAGCATGGTTATAATATTGATTCCAGAGATAACCTTCGGGAGTCTGTTCAAACATATCCGTCAGATCGGCCAGCACTTTTTCACGCCCACCCATCATTTGAACCATACCTTCCACATCGTGTGGAATGAACCAACCCTGCTGGTATGCATTACTCTCCGTACAACCATATCCTTCCGCCAGTCTTCCCGCTTCGGGTAAAGGTTGAAATTCACCTTTTTCATTACGTGGCCTGAACCAACCATAATCGGTATCATAAATTGTTGAATAGGTCATAGCCCGGCGGTCAAAATATTCCTTATCGGTATCCTTGCCCAACCATTCAGCCAGACGGGCCATACACCAATCATTGTATGCATATTCCAATGTATGAGAGATAGACCCCGGCGTATATCCTTCTTTATTATTACCAAACAACCGGGAAGTATTTAAAGCATAACGGTATGCCTTATCTATATCATAAGAACGGATTCCTTTTGAATAAGCGTCACACAAAACAGACAGAGCCGGATTACCCAACATACAACCGGAATAGGCATTCAACAATTCCCATCGCTCCAGATATTCGTTTCCACTCTGATCGGCAATCTCCACCAACGAGTTGAGCAGGTCATTGATCAGGGTTGGATTAATAATAGTTTGCAAAGGCATCTGGCTACGGAAAACATCCCATCCGCTAAAAATAGTTCGTTTAGTGAACTGATCCGTCATATGCGCCTTCTTGTCCGCTCCCATATATTCCCCGTTCACATCACTACAAATCCTCGGGTCGATCATAGTATGGTAAAGAGCAGTATAAAAGATATGTTTTTCATCCTCCGTACCTCCGGTCACAGTTATTTTGGACAGGGCATCGTCCCATAACCGGCGACAGTCAGCCAGTGTTGCGTCAAACTCCCAGGCATTCATTTCCGAATGCAGATTCTCTTCTGCATTCTTCATACTGGTAAAAGAGATCCCACTTTTCATGAGGATCTGTTCTCCTGCATCGGTATCGAATTCCGCATAAAAGCCCAAATGCTTTCCGGTCAACGACTTCACATCAGGGATAATGCGGGCATTCCGAACAACTTCATGATAACGTTCGCTCTCGATATCTTCCCGTTTTCGTGTCCACCCGTCCGGTATGTCGGCCGACCATACGCCATGCGATCGGAAAGGACGGGAAAATTCAGCATAGAAATAGACTGTGTAATCAGATTTTCCTGCACCATTTCCCCAGCCGCCACCTTCGGGAGGACATTTCATTTCACCTCTGATCGTATGGTCATTGATCACTTCGATCGCCTGCCAGGTAGAAGTTCCTCCTACCCTGCGTGCCAAGTCTATTTGTATACGAGCCTCTTTACTCTCCGGGAATGTAAAACGCAACATACCGCTATGAGGAAGGGCCGTCGCTTCCGCTTTTATCTGATAATCGGTAAGCATCACGGAATAATAACCTGCAGAAGCCTTCTCCGATGCTTTATCATACCGGGAACGATAACCATTATCCGGATCTTCCAACGTTCCCGAAAAAGTATGCAACTTACCGACTGTCGGCATTACCAACAAATTCCCCAGATCGCCATACCAGCCGATCCCACTCATTTGTGTAAAAGCAAAACCTTCAATAGAAGTATGTTCATCACTATAACCCGGTCCATTATCACCACCTGTTATCGTATTAGGACTCACCTGCACCATTCCAAACGGAGCAGTCGCCCCCGGAAACGTTTTACCCAAACCATGATAGGAACCGCCAGCATCCATGCTGGTCGATGCTCCGATAAAAGGATTTACATAAGAAGAAAGAGAAGCCTCCTCCGGCTGGTCTTTCACTGATCCACAGGAAAAGAGCGCACCGAGAACCAAAAAACACAAACTAAAGACTTTTTTCATACACATTCATTGATTAATTAAGAACGGAAACAAAGATAACATTTCATAAAAAAAGCCACCCCATAATGAGGTAGCTTTTCTCTATGAATTATTTATCTGTTAAATTATTCTTTTATTATCCCAAAGGAATCTCCTTTAATATTTTATCAGTCGATCCCGCATTACCGCTAACAAAACGTCCCGCACTATCTCCCGCAGCTTCCAACACTTCATGATAGGTAAGCAGTTCATCCATCTTATCGCAGAAAGCCTGTTTATCCGATACGGAAAAACCGCCACCGACTTTGATCAGATCACGGGCTTCCTTAAATTTCTGGTATCTGGGACCGAACAGAACCGGAATGCCATAAACAGCCGCCTCCAACGTATTATGTATACCGGCACCGAAACCACCACCGATATAAGCGATCGTGCCATAACGATAGATCGAAGACAATAGTCCGAAACTGTCGATAATCAGGCAATCTTTACCTTCCAGCAAAGACGGATCCTGTTTCACATCCGATAGACGGACGGAAGGACGCTTCAACAGCGATTCGATATACATCAGATGTTCGCGGTGTATCTCATGTGGAGCAATGATCAGCTTCATCTCCGGATGTTCATTGAAATAAGGGATCAGAATTTCCTCATCCTGCGGCCAGGAACTTCCGGCGATAAGAGTAAGGTGTTTTTCTTCCCCTCCTTCACAAACAAAACGTTCTACATTCGGTAATTCGCGTGCCTGATTACGGACATCCAGCACCCGGTCGAAACGGGTATCACCGGTAACCGTCACATTCTTTATTCCGAACTCATTCAGCAATGCAGCCGACCGATCGTCCTGTACAAACAAATGCGTGAAACAATAAAGCATCTTCCGGTACGGATAGCCGAACCATTGAAAAAAGAGCTGGTCGCGACGGAAGATGGCAGAAATAATATAAACAGGAACATCCCTGCGCTTCAACTCATGCAGGTAATTTCCCCAAAACTCATATTTGATAAATATGGCAATAGCCGGGTTTGCCAGATTCAAGAACTTTTTAACCCGGTAAGGCGTATCGAAGGGCAGATAACAAATGACATCCGCCCCATTATAATTTTTACGAACCTCATATCCCGAAGGGGAAAAGAAAGTAAGCAGTATTTTATACTCCGGATGTTCCGCCTTGATCTTCTCCATCATCGGACGGCCCTGTTCGAACTCGCCCAGGGAGGAAGCATGAAACCAGATATACTTTGCATTCCGGTCGATCTTCTCACGAAGAATAGAATTGGTCCTCCACTGACCCAGACGCATGATCCGGGCCTTCTTATGGAATGGAGATATCAGCGCAATAATAAATGCGTAAAAGTGGATTGCCAGACTATACATAACTTATTTAAGCACTTCAATCGCTCTTTCGATGCGGCGAATAGATTCTTCTTTTCCTAAAGCTTCTGTAATATCAAATATATGAGGACCTTTTCCTTCACCAACCAAAGCCAGACGGGTAGCATTCATGATATTTCCCAAATGGTATCCTTTGCTTTCGATCCAGGCTTTCACTTCTTCTTCCGTTCCTTCGATATCGAACGGCTCACGAACGCGCAGCACTTCGATCAATTCTGCCAACTGGGCAGCAGAATCGGCTTTCCAACGTTTCTTCGTTGTCTTCTCGTCATATTCGGTCGGGGCAACAAAGAAGAAAGCACATGCATCCCATAAATCCTTAATGAAGGAAACACGGTCTTTCATCATTCCTACCACTTTCTCCACATAAGCCGGTTCGGCTTTTACGCCGTGGCTTTCAAGGATAGGCATGAACAAGGCTGCCACTTCTTTATTGTCTTTTTTCTGGATATACTGATGGTTGAACCATTTCCCCTTTTCATAATCGAACTTGGCACCAGCCTTGCTGCAACGGGTCAGATCAAAATATTTGATCAGCTCCTCCATGCTCATGATCTCCTGGTCGTTACCCGGATTCCATCCCAACAGGGCAAGGAAGTTCACGACTGCTTCCGGCAGGTAACCGCTTTCACGATATCCCGAAGAGACATCACCGGTTTTAGGATCATGCCATTCCAACGGGAAGACAGGGAATCCCAGACGATCACCGTCACGTTTGCTCAGTTTACCATTTCCTTCCGGTTTCAACAACAGGGCCAGGTGGGCAAACTGCGGCATTGTATCCGCCCAACCCAAATAACGGTATAACAATACATGAAGAGGGGCACTCGGCAACCATTCTTCACCACGGATCACATGGGTCACTTCCATCAGATGGTCATCCACGATATTTGCCAGGTGGTAAGTAGGCAATTGGTCTGCCGATTTATATAATACTTTATCATCCAAGATAGAAGAGTTGATCACCACTTCGCCACGGATAATATCGTTTACATGAATATCTTCGTTCGGTTCGATCTTGACACGGACAACATACTGATGACCCGCATCGATCAAAGCCTTTGTTTCCTCAGCAGAAAGAGTCAATGAATTGCGCATCTGAAGACGGGTAGATGCGTCATACTGGAAATTAGCTATTTCCTGACGTTTGGCATCCAGTTCCTGCGGTGTATCGAAAGCGATATAAGCCAGACCGTCGTTCAACAACTGATCGACATATTGTTTGTAAATAGCTTTCCGCTCACTCTGACGATAAGGGCCCTGTTCGCCTCCAAAGTTCACACCTTCGTCGAACTTGATACCCAACCAGGTAAGCGCTTCAATGATATACCCCTCAGCTCCCGAAACAAACCGTTGAGAATCGGTATCTTCAATACGTAAAATCAAATCTCCGCCATTTTGTTTGGCAAACAAATAATTGTATAATGCAGTACGAACACCTCCGATATGCAGCGCCCCTGTCGGGCTGGGTGCAAAGCGGACTCTAACTTTCCTTTGAGTCATAATTCTTTCATTCTATAATAATGCGGCAAAAGTAGCCCTTTTTTTTCTCTTAATAAACTTTTTTATGTACATTTCGCCCTCAAATAAGAAACTTATGAAACTAAAAAACTATAGCATACATCCCGCCGTATATTTCATAGTAGCATCGCTGTTGATTGCTTACTTTTTTCCACGTGAAGGAAAATTCCGTTATCAGTTCTATGAAGGCAAACCCTGGAGATACGGATTACTCACCGCTCCAAGCGATTTCCCCATCTATAAAACCGATGCTGAAGTCGAAGCTGAAAAAGACAGTGTACTAAAAAACTTCGAACCTTATTTCCGTATGGATGCAACGGTGGAGAATACGGAAGTGGACAAATTGCGGACAGCCTATAACAAAGAGCTGAACAAGAAAGCGACTCCGGCTTATATGCAATATATCGAAAACAGCCTCGTCAGTTTATATAAAAACGGAATCATAGCTCCCCAGGAACTGGAGAATCTGAAAAAAGACAATTATGCACGTGTCAACCTCCTGGAAAATAATGTCGCACATTCACGGTATGCCAGCGACTTCTTCACGGTGAAAACAGCTTATGAGTTCATCATCAATAACTGTCCGTCGCGCCTGGACAAATCGATCTTACAGTCTTGTGACATCAATAACTACCTGAAAGAAAACATAGCGTATGACGAGGCTATGTCGGAAAAGGTCAAAGACGATATGCTCCGGAGCGTAGCATTGGCCAATGGCATGGTGCAGGCGGGAGAACGTATTGTAGACAGGGGAGAAATTATAGACAATCACACTTACAACGTATTGCGTTCCCTGAAGATCGTACACGAAACGAAGTCGGGAGGCGCCCAGCGACAGAGCATTATCCTCGGCGGGCAATTCGTACTGGTATTCGGTATTATCTTCTGTTTCTGGTTATACCTGTGGTCTTTCCGGCTAAAGATATTGCATAACCGACGGAACGCCCTGTTTCTCGTCCTGTGCATATTTGTCAGTTGCATATTGACGGAACTGTGTGTGACCTACGCCTTGTTCAATATTTACATTCTGCCTTATGCGATCGTGCCCATTGTTGTGCGGACCTTCTTCGATTCGCGGACAGCCCTGTTCACACATCTTGTCATCGTCCTGATCTGTTCGCTGATGGTTCCTTTCCCCCATGAATTCTTGTTGTTACAGATCATTGCGGGGATGGTGGTCACATTCAGTCTGAGGGATTTGTCAGAACGTTCACAACTGATCCGTTGCGCATTCTTGATCTTTATGTCCTATACGCTATGTTACATCAGTCTCGCTCTCTATCAGGAAGCCGATTTCAACAAGATCAACTGGCTGATGATCTTATATTTCGGTATTAATTTCATCCTGTTGATGTTTACCTATATCCTGGTCTACATGCTGGAAAAGACATTCGGATATGTATCGAGCATTACGCTGGTAGAATTATCCAACATCAATACGCCTATCCTTAAAAAGTTATCGGAAACCTCTCCGGGGACGTTCCAGCATTCTTTGCAGGTTTCTATCCTGGCATCCGAAGCGGCTGCCAAGATCGGGGCAAACGCGCAACTGGTACGTACGGGAGCCATGTATCATGACATAGGAAAGATGGCAAACCCGGCTTTCTTCACCGAAAACCAAAGTAGTGTGAATCCACATAGCCAACTGACTTTCGACCAGAGTGCCAAAGTGATCATCAACCATGTCACCGACGGAGTAAGAATTGCAGAAAAAGCGTTGTTGCCTAAAGCGGTTGTCGATTTCATCCGAACGCACCACGGACTGGGTAAAGCCAAATATTTCTATAACTCATTCAAAAACCAGTATCCGGATAAAGAGATCGACGAAAAGGTGTTTACCTATCCGGGACCTAACCCGTTCTCTAAGGAGACAGCCGTGTTGATGATGGCAGACTCAGTCGAAGCTGCCTCCCGCAGTCTGAAAGAACATACGGAAGAAAGCATCAAACAGCTGGTGGATAAAATTATCGACGGACAGATCGCAGACGGATTACTGAAAAGTGCTCCGCTGACTTTCCGGGATGTGGAAACGATTAAAAGTGTTTTTGTCGACAAGCTGAAAACGATGTTCCACACCCGTATCAGTTACCCAGATCTGAAGAAATAGTCTCCAGTAATCCCCCGCAGGCGTCTTCCAGTAAATCGAGAACCAACTCAAAGCCGGAAGCGCCTCCGTAGTAAGGGTCGGGCACATAATCGTATAATTTATTACAGGAATATTCCGTCATCTGGTGTATTTTGGCAATAGATTCCAGGTCGGGAGCTTTTTGTTTCAGATCATCTACATTGCGGTCATCCATTCCGATGATCAAATCGAAATCGTAGAAATCGGAAGTACGGACAGGACGGGAGATAGAATCGAGCACATATCCTCGTCGGGCAGCGTGACTACGCATCCGCTGGTCGGCACGCTCTCCTTCATGATAACCCAGGATACCAGCCGAATCTATTTCGATAAAATCTTCAAGACCGGCATCCTTTACCAGCTTCTTCATCACCGCCTCAGCCGAGGGAGAACGACAAATATTTCCGAGACATACAAATAACAATCTTATCTTTTCCTGCTTCATTATAATGGTTATTTAATTGTTTTTTTAATGTTTACGCCGGGTCCACATCATAGTGCACTATCAACTGTTTAAAAGGAAGATAGCGCTGCATCTCCGAATGAATCGCGTCCAGGATTTCCCTGACAGGGGCTATCGCTGCAGCTATCTCAATCTTTAGAACGATCTTTTTGATATGCAATGTCTGTACACGGGTCACAGGCGGAGTGACAGGTCCCAATACCCTTTCCCCCAGACGAACACGTAATTTTTCCGCATATATTGCTGACATTTCCTGCAAGACCGTCTCATTACGGCTCCGGAGCACCAGGACAATCAACCGGTAATAAGGTGGATACCGAAACATACTCCGTTCGCTCAGTTGCAGACGGACCATTTCCTGATAAGCAAAATGCTGTACCATCCGTATCAAAGGGTGTTCCGGCTGGGAAGTCTGCAAGACAACCGTACCCCGCTTATCCCTTCTGCCTGCACGCCCACTCACCTGCACCATCAACTGGAAAGCACGTTCGTGAGCCCGGAAGTCCGGATAGTTCATCAGGTTATCGGCATTCAGTATACCGACAACACTCACATTTCCAAAGTCCAACCCTTTCGACAACATCTGTGTTCCGATCAGTATCTGCGTCTTTCCTTTCTCGAAATCCGAAATAATACGTTCGTAAGCCGTACGGGTACGGGCGGTATCAAAATCCAGCCGCTCTACTTTGGCTGCCGGAAACAGGGAGGCAATCTCCTCTTCCACTTTCTCCGTACCGAATCCCATCATTTTCAACTCCGAACTCTGACATTCCGGACAATGGGGCGGCAACTGGATCGTATATCCGCAATAATGGCAAACCAGTTGATTATGATATTTATGGTAAGTCAGACTGACATCGCAATTCACACAATGAGGCACCCATCCGCAACTCTTACACTCGATCATCGGAGCAAACCCACGTCGGTTCTGAAACAGGATAGCCTGTTCACCACGTGCGATAGCGGCATTCACCTTTTCAACCAACAAAGGAGAGAAAAGCGTATCCTTCATAATCTTTTTACGCTTCAGCTCCTTTATATCCGCCGTGATAATCTCCGGCATCAGACAGTCGCCGAAACGGGTAGTCAGTTCGACCAGTCCATATTTGCCGGTCGTTGCATTGAAATAGGAATCGATCGAAGGAGTAGCCGATCCCAGTAAAGTCTTTGCCCCATGCATTCCAGCCAATACGATCGCGGCATTACGGGCATGATAGCGCGGTGCCGGGTCTTGCTGTTTGTAGGTGTTTTCGTGTTCCTCATCTACGATAATTAGTCCCAGATCCTTAAACGGGAGAAAGAGAGAGGAACGAACACCCAATACGACCATGGGCTCGCCCCCGTGAAGAAGTTTGTTCCAAACCTCCACACGTTCATTATCAGAAAATTTAGAATGATATACCAACAGTTTGTTTCCAAACAATTTAGCCAGCCGCTCCGTGATCTGGGTAGTGATGGCTATCTCCGGAAGCATATATAAAACCTGCCTGCCCATCTTCAGGACCTCGTCGATCAGTCGGACATAGATTTCCGTTTTTCCGCTCGAAGTAACGCCGTGAAGCAGACAAACCTCTTTAGATGTAAATACATCGTGTATTTCGCCGTACGCTTTTTCCTGTGCCGGACTGAGCGGACTGAGCGATTGCAACCGGCATACCGGCACCTGCAAGCGTCCGACTTCTTTTTCATAGCTTTCCAAAACACCCCGCTTCAGCAGCCCGTCCAATATGGCAGCAGAACAGCCACTGTGTTCCAGCAGCTCCTTTCTTGAAACTTCCTTACTCAACGACGGATTTAAGGCATGACTCAAATCCAAGAAACAGACCAGCAAAAGTTCCTGTTTCTTTGCCCGCTTAAAATCAGCAAAAACCTCTTGCAAACGTTCCTCGCTGGCATATTCCTGCGACAGCCGGATAAATGTCTGCATCTTCGGTACAAATCCGCGTTTCATCTCTTCGCTGACCTCGACAGCGCCACGCGCCATCAAGGAAGCCACAATCGGCACGACATTACGCAAACCGGTTCTTTTCTCCAGTTCGGATACGGTCAGTTTGAGTACGCCTTTGAAGGCATCCAATACAGCCTGCTCGTTAGGACGCAAAGGACCGTCAGCCACAAAATCGGCATTATAAGTCACCGCTGTCTCACTTTCCAGCTTCAGTCCGGAAGGTAAAGCCGCCTTATAGACATCCCCTAATTTACACATATAGTAAGAGGCAATCCATCTCCAGAAACGGAGCTGCGGCCTGCGCAATACCGGACTGGCATCCAGCAAGGCATAGATATCTTTCGTTTCAAAGTCCGTATTCGGTTTACGCTCATGCACCTCCATTACAATAGCCGTGTAATAACGTTTCTTACCGAAATGAACAATGACGCGGCAACCGGGAGTTACGGCAGCCTCCAAATCCGCAGGGATACTATAGGTATAACTATTTTCCAGCGGCAAGGGTAGTATGACATCTGCATATTTCATTTACGAAGTCAAAAGTAACAAAAAAGGCCGGACTGTTAAAGCCCGGCCCTCCATATCTTCTTTCTGTTATCAGAACAAAACCGCTGCAGTAATGGACCAGCCGCGATTCTTCGCCTTCATATCGAACTTATCCGAGCTGTAATTATCAGTCAGTCCCAAGCCATAATTGATGCCGACCTGCAAATGGCTGATCAGTTCCGCTCCTACACCGAAGTTAAGGCCTGCGCTAAAGTTTTTCGCTTTAATCTGTTCACCCAAAACATTCCAAATTTTATCTCCTCCTACACGGAAACCTACATACGGACCTGCAGAAAGATAGGCTTTTACCAAAGGAATACCGAACTTCCACTTCAAATTGACGGGGATATCCAGATAATCTGTTTTCATACTTGTCGAGGTAACTGTTCCCTCCGTTTTCATGTCGACTCCTTTCTGTGAATAGAGAATGGCCGCATCCAAGCCTATGCCTATCAACGGAATAGTAGTCTCGATCATCGGACCGATCTGGAATCCTGTCACATTATCCGCTTTCAGGATATCGGAATTCATATGAACGGATGATATGTTCAAACCACCTTTTACCCCAAACTTCAACTGGGATTTTGCCGGTACGGCTATGAATACCATCAAAATAACCAAAACTAAACCTGTAACCTTCTTCATATTGCCTGTTGTTAATTAATTATGTTTGTAAATAAACGCACTTTTCCTATAATAAACAAGTATTACTGTCATCCTGTTCATTCATTAAAAAGGAAAGCATGCACCGGTTACGGAGCTCATCCCGCAAACCGATCCATGCCTCTTTTCCTAATTATTATGGCAAAATAATTAAAAACAAAAACGTTCAGACAGCCAGACGGGAAACGGGAGTAAGAATAGTGGAGACGACAATCTGTCTCCTGTTCTCTTCCGGCCTTTCCTCGAAGCCGTCGAAATAATATGCCTTGCAGGTCTTCTGACTTACTTCCGGTTTGAGCGCCTTCCCAACTTTTCAGTTGACAGTTGATAGTTGACAATTGACAGTTAAACTGTCCACTGTCCACTGTTATCTGTCAACTTCTCCGTCAGTGGCACTAGTGTTGCCCAATCCGTTATGAAGCTTACAGCAGCGGGACTGTCCGGGATTTTCACCCGATTCCCTTTTAATCCTTTCCTGCGGATACAGGTCCGGAACAATGCATGTCGCAAATATAATACATTTTTACTAGATTTGTACAAAATCTTTATTTTCTTGTTGGGGTGATTAGAACCTTATCTGCCAATCGCTGATAGTATGTCGCTCCCGGTCGAAACCGATGGCAACTTTCACGACAGGCAACCCGCACAAAGCAAAACGTTCGGGATAATTCCGCAAATCTATCTGGTTCATGGCTGCATCCGCCGTTTTATCGAGTTTTAGCTCCACGACATAAAGCGTCGTTTTCGTCCGCATCACCATATCCACACGACCACGGGGGATACGTACTTCCACATCCACATACATACCAAGCAAACTGAATATGGTATATAGCAAAGACTGGTAATGCCCCTCATAATCAGTATTATCGCATTTAGGGATCGTGGAAAGGAAAGTCTGCAATAAACAAAGGGCATCGTCCATCCGCTCTCCGGCTATCGCCTCGAAAAGAAGCGCAACCGTTGTAAGACCATCGGCGGTATGTTGGTGAAGATAACCGGGCAACAAACTTTTCATCAGCCCCATACGTACCTCCTTATTGGGAATGTCGAGCGTATAAAGTTCCGTCAGTTCGGAGTAATCTTTTATCGTGATATAACCGCTTTGGTAGAGTAGCGGGGTGATGTCCGTCATCCGTTCCGTCGGCGCATCGAACGATTCGGAAATAACTTTCCGACCTCCGATCTGCTGAGGCTTTACATGGTATTTGTTCAGCATCTCGATCAAATAGGTAGGTGTACCACTGCCGAACCAATAAGAACCGATTTTACCGTCCGCAAAAGCATTCAGCAAGCTGAAAGGATTATAGATGTCAGGCGAGGGGTAAGTAAAATGATAGCCGTCATAATTCTCCCTCAAACGTGCAACAAGTTTCGGACAGGTAATCTGCATCTTCTTCGCAAGCAATTCCAAATCAAGATTCATTTGCGTCAACATCTCCTCTTCCGTGATACCGCAAATGGCGGAATAGGAATCGTCCATGCTGATATTCTTTATATTGTTCAGTTCACTGAATATGCTCAATTGAGAAAACTTCGTAATACCGGTAAGGAAGACATAGCGCAGATAAGGATCGCAAGCCTTCAGTGGACTATAGAAATTACGCATCACGTTTCGTAACACAGGCAAGTTTTTTTCTTCATGCATCACATCGAGAAGCGGCGCATCATATTCATCAATCAACACCACCACTTGCCGCCCTGTCCGCTTGTAAGCGCATTGTATCAAATTCGCCAGCCGGATATTAACATCTTTCTCCCCTATATGGCAATCATACCGATCCTCATATCCCAATAGGAGGAAATCCAACATCCGATTCAAACGGGCTTCATCCACATGCTTCGCCATGCTGACATCAAAATGGAGCACCGGATAGGCTATCCATTCTTCCTCCAGCCCTTCCATGGCCAACCCTTCAAACAATTCCTTGCGTCCCTCGAAATAGGCATGGAGCGTTGAAGTAAGCAGCGACTTACCGAATCGGCGTGGACGGCTCAAGAATACATATTTAGAATCAGCATGTGTCATGCGGTAAACATATTCCGTTTTATCAATATACAAATAGTCCTTTTCTCTGATCTCGGAGAAAGTCTGTATACCTATCGGATAAAGTCGTCGTTGCAAATCCATAATCCTATTTCTTTTACCACAAAGTTACGGAAAACAATAGAAACCGCAAAATCAGGACAAGACTCTATTCACCTTTCTTTGTTCGTTTCTTTTTATCAAGAAAACAGAAAACTACTTAGTAAGTAAACCTTCATCTGCTTAATAAGTAAACAAACCTCTGCTTACTAAGTAGCCAAGGGGGTTACTTAATAAGTAGTTTTTGTCTGTGTAGGGTTTGTTCAAAGCTCTACTTTATATGGAAGCCTTTCGATAAGCATCCACCGCCTCTTTTACCGATCCATACATCAGAAGGAGCCGCTGCGACTGGCCATAACTCAGACCCAACTCCTCTGCCACCATCCGTGTTCCGCGGTCGACCAGTTTCTGATTAGTCAATTGCATATTGACCATCCGGTTGCCTTTTACACGCCCCAACCGGATCATAACAGATGTTGAAATCATATTCAGAATCATCTTTTGCCCTGTACCGGACTTCATACGCGAACTGCCGGTTACAAATTCCGGACCGACAATCATTTCGATCGCCACATCAGCTTGGGCAGCCATAGGTGAATCCGGATTACTGGAGATAGAGGCTGTCAGTATCCCCCTCTCACGGGCTTTACGCAAAGCTCCGATCACATAAGGAGTCGTACCGGATGCAGCAATACCGATCACTGTATCTTTGGTTGTAACCTGATACTCCTGCAATTCCTCCCAGCCACGCTCCATATCATCTTCCGCATTCTCTACCGGATTGCGAAGAGCTGTATCGCCACCGGCAATCAGACCGATCACCAAAGTGGGAGGCATTCCGAAAGTAGGAGGTATTTCAGAAGCATCGAGCACTCCCAGCCGGCCACTTGTTCCGGCACCCAGATAAAAGATACGCCCTCCCTGTTTCATCCGGGGAACAATCTGATCCACCAGTTTTTCTATCTGAGGAATTGTTTTTTGCACAGCTAGTGCGACCTTTTGGTCTTCTGTATTTATATCTTCCAGCAACTCCCGGACAGATTTATCTTCCAGGTCATTATATAATGAATCTTGTTCTGTTATTTTAGTAAATGACATAATAAATAGTTTTTCCGGTCATAAAACGAAATGTAAGTTTACTTCCCATGATACGCGATCAATCCCTCCATCGGACTTTGTGCAACCGTTCCAATACGTATCCCCAGGTCAAAAGCAATATCTTTCAGTATATCTTGATAATACCAGGCAACTGAACCGACCAGGTGGACAGGTAATTCAAAACAATCATACTGCTTCACGTTACGGGTAAAAAATGCCAAAAAGCTACGGGTGACCAATTCCCAAATGGCAGGTTCATCCAAATGCTCCCGTATAAAAGGAGAAAAACCTGCCAGAAAACGATTTGGAAAAGGTTGCCGGTAAACCCTATCCATAATCGATGCCGGGGTCAGCCCATATTGTGAAAGAAACAGGTCTTTAAGAGCCGGAGGCAGCTGGTCTTTCAATACATCCCCGATCAATAGTTTGCCCAATACGGCACCGCTTCCCTCATCGCCCAGAATAAATCCGAGGGGAGAAACGTTCTTTACAATCTCTTTACCATCGTAATAGCAGGAGTTCGAACCGGTACCCAGGATACAAGCTATCCCCGGCTCGTCGCCACACAAGGCACGGGCTGCAGCCAGGAGATCGCTCCCAACCTCTACAGGAACAGACAAATACCGGTTGACAGACCGCCGGATCATGTCATTCTTTTCAGGGAAAGCACAGCCCGCCCCGTAAAAACAGACGGAGGAAGGTATGAGGTCTTTTAATGCAGGTAGCAATCCGGTTTCAATCTCCTTCCTCATCTCTTCTTCCGTCTGAAAGAAAGGATTCATACCCCGTGTCTGGAAACGAAGAACAGATTTTCCTTTCTCCACCATACACCAATCCGTCTTCGTTGAACCGCTATCGGCTATTAATATCATATTATACGCTTTAAGTTATTATTTTACAAGCATAAAACGGTATTAACAACCCTTTCTATTTGCTTGTCGACAATTATGAACAAGCCTGTCGATAATTATGAACAAGCCTGCCGATAATTATGAACAAGCTTGTCGACAATTGTCGGCAGACAATTTTATTAGCCCTCTTTCCGGCCAAATACCGGATCTATTTTTAGGAAAGCAGTGACAATTAATGTGATCAAACAGCACCCCATCACCCACCAAAAGAAGTTTACGTACCCCAATTGTTCCTGTAACCATCCGGCCACCATGCCAGGAAGCATCATGCCTAATGCCATGAAAGCCGTACAGATTGCATAATGTGCCGTTTTATGTTCTCCTTCGGAGTAATAGATCAGGAAAAGCATATAGGCCGTAAAACCAAACCCGTATCCGAACTGCTCTATGAAGACACAGACATTGATCGTGATCAAACTTTCCGGCAATGCGGTACTCAGGTAGATAAAAGTCAAGTCAGGCAATGTAATAGCCAACGCCATCGGCCAAAGCCATTTCTTCAGACCTCCTTGTGAAGCCACAATACCACCGATTATACCACCCAGCGTCAGACCTATAATTCCGATCGTGCCATATACCAAACCTAATTCCGACGTGGTCAAGCCCAGTCCGCCCACTTCCCGCGAATCGATCAGGAACGGTGTCACCAGCTTCACCAACTGGGCTTCGGGAAAACGATACAACAGCATAAACAGAATAGCTACCAAAGCTTGCTTCTTCTTGAAAAAAGAAACAAAGGTAGCAAAGAATTCCTTAAAGATGGTGGAAGCCGTCACCGTCACAGCCGCCTTATCGGAAGCAGGTACCGGCAATATATATTTATGATACAGGCAAAAGCCGATAAATAAACCTGCCATAATCAGAAAAGTAATCGACCATGCCAGCGGAATCTTACCGGTAGCCACTTCGAGCGCCCCTGCCAGCATAACCAGCAATCCCTGTCCTGCAATCGTCGCAATCCGGTAGAAAGTACTGCGTATTCCCACATAAAAAGCCTGTTCATGCGGATCGAGCGCCAGCATATAAAAACCGTCTGCCGCAATATCATGTGTAGCCGAACTGAAAGCCACCAGCCAAAAGATAGCCAGCGATAACTGGAAAGCATACTCCATCGGCAACGTAAATGCGATCCCGGCAAGCCCTGCTCCGATCAGAAACTGCATCGTAACTACCCACCATCGTTTCGTCTTCAATAAATCAACAAAAGGACTCCAAAAAGGTTTAATAACCCACGGCAGATACAGCCAACTGGTATAAAGGGCAATATCGGTATTGCTGATTCCCATCCGTTTGTACATAATGACGGAGATCGTCATCACAGCTACATAAGGCAATGCCTCAGCAAAATAGAGTGTGGGAATCCAACTCCAGGGAGAAGTTCGCTTTGTCTGATTCATAAAGAGTATAATTTAGATTTACTGATTAAAAGATCCATCTCCTTTTCCGAGAGACAGGTTTCACGAAGGATTTGCCGAAGGTCGTCTGCCGTTACTTTCCGGAAATCCTTTTCCAAAGGAGTCACAAAGACACCTGCCATCTCGACGGTTGCCGGACTGATCAATATATTAGCGTCTCCTTCAGCATAATAACAGGAAGGATGCAAATTCTTTCTCGGATAGATACACGTGATCCATTTGCCGTCTTCTTTCCACGACAACACATTCATCATCGGTTCATATTCGCCCATCTTACAGTCCATAAGTTCATACAGATGGTCGAACAGGGCAACTGCATCTCCCCTCTTTCCGGAAACAATCACGAACGCAGGCTGCAAGAAGTCACGTAAAGCATATAGTACAGCCTGTCCTTTTACTTTCACCTCCTCCTTGGCTGCCTGGAGCCAGTTCACCTCAAGAGGTAAAAATCCTTTACTTCCAGCCTGGAAATGCATATGGTCGGGAGCCGAAGCACCGCATTTCGGACCGTTATAGAAGACTATAAATTCGTCGAGCGCCTCCGCCAGTGCCAGCATATCGGCATAACGTCCCCGGATACACTGCTCCTGATGTGCCCGGATGGGAATCGTCAGATGTTCCGGAAAGATGGGATAAGGATTCACGATGATCTGGTACTCATCGCCGAAGTCGATCCATTGCTGATTGCCGGGACGATTGGCTTCACAAAGAAAACAGGGACGGGCAGCCAGTGAAGCTTTATCTATCTTAGCTGCCGACGACCGGATACGTTCCGGATTGAACTGCAACTCCACCTCATATCCGTTTACCATGAGTTTTCGCGATTGCACCCGGTCAAGAGCTGCGTAGTTCGTTCGTGCCAGCTCCCAATTCCTGCGATGGTAACTTATCAGTTCCCGGACTTGCTGAGTTATACTTCCATTCATAATTCAGATTCCTTTTAAACAGACTTAGCCCAAACCACTTCTCTTTAACAATTCTATCGTACGCAAGCTGTCCTTATAAGCGTTATGCTCATTCATCTTCCGTATGTCGAGTGCCGCATCCGTATTGTCTTCCCAGCGCCGACACAGATACAGAACATCGTAAATACGTCCGATCCGATACGTCCTGGAGATAGCCAGACCGATCGCGTAATCTTCCCCGTAACTCACATTCGGCATTTTCAGCTCACGCAGGATCGGGGTATAAAAAGCACGGGGCGCTCCCAACCCATTGATCCGAAGCGCATTGTTACGACCGTTCTCTTCCGTCCATTCGCGATGATCAATGATTCCGGGCGGTATTTCATTCAAGTCAAAATCGGTCATCTTATAGGTTCCGATCACCATAGCACATTCTTCCGCATAGAAAGCATCCACTATCTTCTGCAAGGTATCCGGACCGCTATAAACATCATCGCTGTCAAGCTGCACGGAGAATTTACCGCACAGCGGATGTGCCGCCGCCTCATTCCAACAACCACCGATACCCAGATCATCCCGTTCGGGAATCAAATGGATCAGACGGTCGTCGGTTACATAACGGTCAATCAGTTCGGTCGTCCCGTCCGTCGAATGGTTATCTACAATAATCAGATTAAATTTAAAGTTCGTCTCCTGCCCCAATACCGAATGGATAGCGTCTTCGATCGTACGCACACGGTTACGGACCGGAATGATTACCGAGGCTTCATACTTAAATCCTCTTGATTGAAATTTCACCTTTTTAGGCTTCTTCGTCAATAAAGCTCCGTAAAAATGCAATAAAGGTTTGCATGCCTGCTCCATTTCAAGCTGCACCTCCCGGTTTTTTGGATCCACATAATCGAACTGTTTTTCGCCACTCTTACGCAAGTCTATTTCTTTGCAAGTATACAGATATTCTCTCAGGTGAACAAGCCCGAGTATTTTGGACATATGCAGACGCAAATGATAAAAGCCTGCATATTTATATGAAACCGAAGATTTCTTTAAGCCACCGAAATAATTATCCAAAGCTCTATAAGTTATTATCATCAAAGGTCCAAAGTCGAAATCGTCACGCAAGCTTCCCTGCTGGTAATCGTTTACCGGATGTTCCTGCCTGATTCCGCCGGTCAGGAGATAATGATCGGCATAAACCATGTAACAGAATTTACTTTCAGACACGGAAATCATTCGTTCCAATCCGTTCTGTCCGAACTTTAAGGGAGTATAACGGGTATAATACAATACATTGCGGTTATCCGCCAGCTGATATATCGACCTCATCGTCTGCGTACTGGTCAATGTATCGATCTGTAGAATCTCACAACCTTTGTAAGGTTCCGCTTCCGGGTTGGAAGTCATTAAATATATTTTGTCAGTCAGTCCGGTGCTTCTCAGTTCGTCGACCGTCGGCTTCACCTGTTCCGGAGATATATAAGGTATAAAGCAGTTTATTCTATCCATAGGTATTAAATGGTGTTACATTATTAAGACTGTAAACTTAAACAAAAAGTATGTGATAAACGATAAAGGAAAGTCATTTTCGGTCGAATAAACGACAAAAGGGTTGCCTCATCACGAGACAACCCTCTTTATATAATCATAAGAATCTCTTCTTATTATTCTCCTAACAGGATTTCCAGGATCTGAACAGCAGCCTTAGCCACTGAAGTACCCGGGCCGAAGATAGCAGCAACACCTGCTTTATACAGGAAGTCGTAGTCCTGTGCAGGGATTACACCACCGGCGATGACGATGATGTCTTCGCGGCCTAACTTCTTCAGCTCATCGATAACCTGCGGGATCAATGTCTTGTGTCCGGCAGCCAGAGAAGAAACACCCATTACGTGAACGTCGTTTTCAACAGCCTGACGGGCAGCTTCTGCCGGAGTCTGGAACAACGGTCCCATATCCACGTCGAAACCACAGTCTGCATAACCTGTTGCAACAACCTTAGCACCACGGTCGTGTCCGTCCTGACCCATTTTAGCGATCATGATACGAGGCTGGCGACCTTCTTTCTTAGCAAACTTTTCTGTCAGCTCGCAAGCCTTCAGGAAGTCTGCATCTTTCTTTGTTTCTGATGAATACACGCCTGATATAGTTCTGATGATTGCTTTATAACGTCCCACAACAACTTCGCAGGCATCCGAGATTTCTCCCAGTGATGCACGCAGGCCGGCAGCCTTAACAGCCAGTTCCAGCAAGTTGCCTTTCTTAGTTTTCACACATTCAGTGATATCGGCCAATGCTTTCTGAACAGCTTCTTCGTCGCGGTTTTCACGCAACACCTTCAAATTGGCAATCTGTTCGTTACGAACGGCAGTGTTGTCGATTTCAAGGATATCGATCGGATCTTCTTTCGGCAGACGATATTTGTTAACACCAACGATTGTCTGAACACCTGAGTCGATACGAGCCTGTGTACGAGCAGCAGCTTCTTCGATACGCATCTTCGGAAGACCTGTTTCGATGGCTTTTGCCATACCGCCCATGCTTTCGATTTCCTGGATCAATGCCCAACCTTTGTGTACCAGTTCGTTTGTCAAAGATTCTACATAGTAAGAACCTGCCCACGGGTCGATTTCCTTACAAATCTTTGTTTCTTCCTGGATATAGATCTGTGTGTTACGAGCGATACGTGCAGAGAAGTCTGTCGGCAATGCGATAGCTTCGTCCAGCGCGTTGGTGTGCAGAGACTGTGTATGTCCCAGTGCAGCAGCCATAGCCTCGATACAAGTACGACCTACGTTATTGAACGGATCTTGTTCCGTCAACGACCATCCTGAAGTCTGGCAGTGAGTACGCAATGCGAGTGATTTCGGGTTCTTGGCTCCGAAGCTCTTCACGATCTTCGCCCACAACATACGTGCAGCACGCATCTTGGCGATTTCCATGAAGTGGTTCACACCGATAGCCCAGAAGAATGACAGACGCGGAGCGAATGCATCCACATCGATTCCTGCGTTCACACCGGCACGAAGATATTCCATACCGTCGCACAGTGTATAAGCCATTTCGATATCTGCCGTAGCACCTGCTTCCTGCATGTGGTAACCGGAGATAGAGATAGAGTTGAACTTCGGCATCTTCTGTGATGTATATTCGAAGATGTCAGCAATAATCTTCATGGAGAATTCAGGCGGATAGATATAGGTGTTACGCACCATGAACTCTTTCAGGATATCGTTCTGAATTGTACCGGCCATTTCTTCCAACTTAGCGCCCTGTTCCAGACCTGCGTTGATGTAGAATGCCAATACCGGAAGAACGCCACCGTTCATGGTCATGGAAACAGACATCTTGTTCAAAGGAATACCAGCGAACAATACTTTCATGTTTTCCAGCGAACAGATGGATACACCTGCTTTACCAACGTCACCTACAACACGTTCGTTGTCGGCATCGTATCCGCGGTGTGTCGGAAGGTCGAATGCAACAGACAGACCTTTCTGACCGGAAGCCAGGTTACGACGATAGAATGCATTTGATTCTTCTGCGGTAGAGAAACCGGCATACTGACGGATCGTCCAGGGACGCATAGCGTACATACCGCTATACGGACCACGCAGATAAGGAGGCAGACCGGAAGCATAGTTCAGATGCTCCATTCCCTCCAGGTCTTCTTTCGTATAAACAGGTTTCACCTCGATATGCTCAGGTGTTTTCCAATCGGCTTCAATGCCATTGGCTTTTGCCCATTCGGCAGCATTGGTAGCTGCAAAACCGGCATTCTTGATATCTATGTTTTTAAAATTTGGTCTCATAATTGTTTCTACTTAAGCGATTCCTAATTTTGCGTTGAAAGCCTTCAATGTTTCGAGCACGTTGCTCTTTACATTGATAAATTGATCGATACCCTGAGCTTTCAGGTCTTCCATACATTCAGGAGCACCGGCTACAACGAACTCAGCACGTCCGGCCAATGCTTTATAAGCAGCAGGAGCATATTCTGCATATTCGTCATCACTAGAACAAAGAACAACGATCTGAGCACCTGCTTCCATCGCTGCATCAACGCCGGCTTCTACTGTTTCGAAACCTAAGTTATCAATTACCTTGTATCCTGCACAAGCAAAGAAGTTACTTGAGAACTGTGAACGGGCAATACGCATAGACAGGTTACCGATAGTCAACATAAACACTTTCGGAGTCTTACCGCTATTTTCCGTTGCCAGACGCAATGCTTCAAATTCAGATGCACCACGAGAGAAATCAAGAGGAGTAACAGTTGATTCACCACAAGAGTGACCACCGCCACAACAGCAGGAAGCTGTTTCTTTGATCTTACCGGCAGCTACTTCTGTGAAGTTCGGGAACTGGTTAGAACCCAGCAGGATTTCACGACGGGTAGCAACCGCTTTCTTACGGGCTACGTTAGAAGCATTTACTGCATTCTGTATGTTACCGTTTGCCACTTCAGCGCCGAAACCGCCTTTGTCTTCTACTTCCAGGAACAGTTTCCAAGCAACGTCAGCCAACGAGTTAGTCAGTACTTCTACATAATAAGAACCGGCAGAAGGATCGACCACCTTATCCAGGTGACATTCTTCTTTCAGCAGCAATTGCTGGTTACGTGCGATACGTTCAGAGAAATCATCCGGAGTCTGATAAGTCTTATCGAACGGACGAACAGTGATAGAATCGACACCGGCCAAAGCGGCAGACATCGCTTCAGTCTGAGAACGCAACAGGTTTACGTGAGCATCGTAAACAGTCATGTTCCATTCGGAAGTCTGAGCATGTACATTCATCTTGCAGGCACAGTTGCATGCAGGATTGTAAGCAGCAACGATCTCAGCCCACAACCAACGGGCAGCACGGAACTTAGCGATTTCCATGAAATAGTTGGAGCTGATACCCAGATTGAATTTGATCTTCTTGGCAACTTCGTCTGCGCTGAAACCGGCTTCAGTCAGCTTCGCCATCAGTTCGTTACCCCAAGCCAATGAATAACCCAGTTCCTGAGTGATATAAGCACCGGCATTGTTGAAGTAGAAACCGTTTACAGCTAATACTTTATAACCAGGTAAAGCCTGTCCTGCTTTGAGCACAGCAGATGCAGCTTCCACCCAATTTCCATTTTCTTTACCTTTCACTAACGGTTTCTTGAAAGGATCGTAGTTGACAGAACCGAAACATTTCTCCAGATCCACGTCTTTACCTTTCAGATAGTATTCCAGAATACCGATCAGCTTTTCAGCCTTGCAGTTGCAAGTGTTGAAGTTCAGCTCGACAGATTCCGGACAGATACCATTCAGTAATGTTGCAATATTTTCGGCATTCACTTCATCACCCTTGATGATGAAACCGAGTGAAGTAACCCCTTTGTTCAAAATGTCAAGCGCTTTTTCGTTAGCTTCTTTGAAACAAGTTACTTCGATGTTCTGGCGTACCTTCCAATCGTTATCCTTCTTTGTTCCGCGAACATAAGGGAATTCACCGGGAAGAGACTCGGTTGTCTTCAAACCTTCGATGTCTTCTGCACGATAGAAAGGATTTACATTAAATCCTTCGCCTGTCTTCCAAACAAGCTTTTTCTCAAACGGAGCACCTTTCAGGTCAGCCGTAATCTTCGCCATCCATTCTTCTGTAGAGACCGGAGCGAAATCTGAGAAAAGTTTTTCTTTTAGTTCTGCCATAATATTAGTTATTTTAATACTGGTATTAGTAATTGTTCAATAGTATATTGTTCAATAACAGGAGGCAAAGGTAGAATAAATAAACAGGAAGAACAATGAAAAATAAACGAAATTGCTCGTCCTTTTAACGCCTTTTAGTGGTATAAGGGCCATTCCTGTATCATTCTGACAGGACTGATGAAATTTATTTATATTTTTTCCGCATAAAGAGAACATCGAAAAGAAATAATACTTAATTTTGCAGCGTCAAACAATGAAAACTATGACACGAAACGGTGCATTCGTCTAGTGGCCTAGGACGCCGCCCTCTCACGGCGGAAACTCGGGTTCGATCCCCGGACGCACTACAGAAGAAGCCTGCTGATTCATTTCGGCTGGCTTTTTTGTTTTCCTCATTCTCCACAGACATTTCCACAGCAAAGAAATATTATCCCCATCCCCAAGGGGATTTTCCCCCACCAGGGTGGACCTTTTCCCCCACCTTGATGGGGAATACTTCCCTTGCAGATAAGAACAATGGGGAATTACAAAATAGGACTAGCTTGGATCCTATGTTTCTAAATCTATCTTAAACAAAAAAAGCGCCCCTTATCGAGTCGCTTTCCTTTTGCTATAAATTCGGATTAATATCTTCTTCCGCCACCGTTGTTACCGTAGCCTCCGCGATTACCGCCACCGTAGCCACCGCCACGATTGCCACCGCCGAAACCACCGCCACGATTACCGCCGCCGAAACCGCCACGGCTTCCACCACGATCTTCTCTCGGACGTGCTTCTGTTACGTTGATTACTTTTTCATCATAAGTAGCCTGGTTTAATTCTTCGATAGCCTTACGGCCCATTTCGTCATCCTTCAATTCTACGAAACCGAATCCTCTTGAACGGCCTGTTTCTCTGTCTGTAATAACTCTAGCAGAAAGGATTTCACCATAATCTGCAAATAAATCGTTTAAGTCAGCGTCTGTGACGTTGTAACTCAAATTTGAAATGTAAAGATTCATTTATAAAAACTTATTTAGTTAATTGTTTATTGAGGGATGAATAGAATAATAGTTGAATGAATATACTTTACAAATCTAAATTGCGAGTAAAACTTCAAATACAAGTTTAAATCAATCTCAATACACCGCAAATGTAAGATTAAATTTGACACTACCGTACTTTATAACAATCTTTTTCAACAATTTTTTCCTCCAAAACGCTTATAAACAAACAATCATTTTTTTTAAGCCCCTGGATATCCATTGTCCTGATTTACAAAAAAAATCTTTTGCAGGACCGTCCTTTTTATAAAACACACTAAAATAACAACCGGAATATATCATTTCTCCTCCCAATTCAGTTTAAATACTACATACCATAAACATAAAAGAGAGTTTGTCATGACAAAAGGAACAATTGGATTAAATGCAGGTACCATCTGGAATCTGTTGCTGGATGGTGGATGCTGGAGTTTTGAGGAGTTGAAGAAAGCAACATCTTTGTGTGAAGCTGATTTATGGTCTGCAATCGGTTGGCTAGCCCGCGAAAACAAGATTCAGATCAAAAGTGCCAGTAGTCAGATCGCTTTTTGTCCGGGGATGAATTTCAGTTATTAAAAGAAGCCCTTTGATAAAATTAAAAAGCGATCTGATATAGATCGCTTTTTTTATTGTTTAACGAAACAGGGTGTTTACAACCTCACTGTCACCATCATTCGGCGCAGGTTCCAGCCCCAGCAGGCGGCAAATGATCAGATATAAATTGACATTAGCCATTACCGGCAATTCCACATTCTTTTTAAAGGACGGTCCTGCCGCATAAAAGATAGCCTCCATCTCCGGAGTAAAATTATCATAGCCATGAGTTGCCCCCAAATAAGGATAAGACCTATCACGAAAATGCAGATAGGTTCCGATATGGGGCAAGACCACCAAGTCGCCTATGCGGGGATTACTTCCATAGACATATTCCGCCGGTATTTCGTCTTTCTTCCAAACCGTGACATTCGGGACCTTTTTCAGAATATTGTAAGCAGTCTCCGTATAACTTTTCTTCGGATAAAGTAAAGTCGGGACACCGTCAAAAATGTAATCGAAACTATCGCGGGGCAAGTAGTCATTCAGATTAACATATTTCTCCGGTACACAGGTAGCCATTCCATGATCGGAAAGGACAATGAAATCGATCTTATCAAAAATATCCAGTCGGCGGGCTTCCTCAAAGAAATGTGCCAGCACCCGGTCCAGCTCCTCTACCTTCCGCAAGGTAGCTGAAGAGTCAGGCGTACAGACATGTCCGATCGCATCCGGCTCTTCTATATACCACATAATCAGACGAGGACGTATATCTTCAGGCAGACGCAACCAGGCTACGACAGAGTCGGCACGATCCGAATAAGGGACCTGCTTATCAAAAGGTTTCCAAATAGAAGGTTGCCGCCCCTGAATCGGATATTCACTGCCTACCCAAAAGAAAGAAGCCGCATGCACACCCTGCTTCTCTGCCGTATTCCAAATCGGTTCACCTCCATAAAAGCCCGGTGTCGGATCCGCCATACGATAAATACTATCCAGGTCCGGCGCATAGAAAAAATTATTAATCAAGCCATGATGATCCGGATGTAAACCGGTCGCCATACTATAATGGTTGGGAAAGGTAACACTGGGAAAAGAAGGACGGAAAGCAGCACGTATCCCAGCTTTCGCCAGAGAATCTAATGTCGGAGTATAAGCGCGGTCCGGATAATCGGACCGGAAACCATCCATGGAAAGGACCACGACGTAACGGTCATGACGTTTTGACGAAGAACAACCGGAAAAAAGGATACCGAGTCCTATCACACATCCTATAATCAAACTAAAATATCTTTTCATATCCATATTCCCTCAAAAAGAAAGAGGTTCACAAAGATAGTGAACCTCTCCCGATTATTTAATTCCAATCACAAAATACCCGTTAGAAAATATACTTCAAACCGACTTGTGCATGCCAGCGGGAAAGTATCTCCTCATTCTTTACCATCTCGCCCGGATCATGGAACTGATAAGATGCTTCACCATCCACAATCTTGGTCGTCAGAGGAGCCAGGTCATGTCCGGTAGAAGTCTGGTTGTACAATCCCCAGCTCTTATTGAATAAGTTACCCACATTTATAATGTCGAAATTGACCTGGATCGTATTCCGCTTGCCGGCAATATCGACAAAGAAATCCTGTGCGATATGGAAATCGAAATGATGTTCGAAAGGCATTACCATCTGATACCGTTTCATATGCGTACCTTTAGAATCTTTCAGTTCTTCGTTGTCGTTTATCCATTTAGCCATTGCCTCTCTCTGCTCGGCAGGAGAAACTACGACTTTTTCTTTTCCTACCGTCTTGGTATACTCGGTAAAAGTCATCTTATCGAACTCGGCATCGGTCGGAACATACAGCAGATCGTTGTTATAACCGTCATGATTGAGATCCGAATAATCGAGCAGGGAATAACGGCCGCCGGTTTGTCCGTTATAGAACAGGCTGACAGTAGTAGCAAAATGTTTCGCATATTCCTTGCGGTAAGAGACAGAGGCAATAATACGGTTACGGACATCGAAGCTCGACCAGGTTAATTCAGGGTTAATATCCCCGTAATAGGTCGGGTTGTATTTCCATCCGGAATAAGCCTGCGATGAATTACCGTCAGTCAGCGACTTGGCTTGTCCGTAGGTATAGGCAACCATCGTACTCAAACCGAAATCGAAATTCTTTTCCAGTTTAGCCGACAGGTTATATGTATACCCTTCGCTGGTATTTTTCAGATACATGATCTGGGTAAAGTTCTTATCCTGTTTTTCATAAACAGGACGGTTATCGCCGCCGTTATTCAGGGTCTTTCCGGTCCACTGATAATTCGCATTTTCATACAGGATATTATTCAGCGTCTTGGAATATATACCTTCCAAAGTAGCTTTCACACCAAAGGGGAACGTATGTTCCAATGCTAAATTGACACGGGCAACCGAGGGGAATTTAAAGTTTTTATCCGCCACATTGATCTCAGCCGTCGGGACAGCTGCATTACGGTTATAATATTGTTTGGAAGGATCTGCATTGAACTTGAATCCATCCGCTCTTGCCGCATCAAAGCTTTCCTTGCTGGACAGGAATGTTTCACTTAACTCGATACCGGCTTTTGAAATACTGTTTGAAAGCCAGACAAAAGGAACACGCCCCGTGAATATACCGGCACCACCACGCAATAAAGTCGTATGATCCTCATTCAGATTCCATCGGAAACCGATACGCGGCGACCATAATATTTTACTTGCCGGCATCCGGTTCGTCTTCAAATCCAAAGTAGAAGCGACCGATGAACTATTGAACAGGTCATTGGCCCTCGGTGTATCAAAAAAGACAGGAATATCCAGACGCAAACCGTATGTCAGACGGAAATCATTGGTCACCCTCCATTCGTCCTGTGCATAAAAACCCAACTGGGCAGCACCAAAAGCCGGAGCCCAACGATTCGTCCCGGTTATATCCTCACGTGAATAAGCATATGTATAACGTTTCGGCATCGCTTCATTAGCCGTACCCACAGAAAGGAAATCGTCCAGTGAACTATAGACATACGAACCGTAATTATTAGCGATAAACAGATTTTCCATATGGAAGAACTCGTTATGTGTACCAAAGGTCAGGGCATGATTTCCTTTGTTCCATGTTACATTATCTTCCAAAGTAAAGATACGCTGGTCCAGCCCATTAGCCGCAGAGAAAGGTTCCATTCCGAATTTGAGCGTCGTCCCGTTCGTCATGTTGTCGATCTGTACGGCAGGCAATGCCCGTCCTATCGGATCACGACTGTCACTCACACTTGTCCAGCCGAAACGAACTTCATTGGACCAGGCTGAATTAAACTGCGTATTCAATTCTGCGACCAGCGAATGAGTGGTATTGTTCATATAATAACCGTAATCATTCAGGTTGGCAACCGCCGTTCCGTTCGTGAAAACCATCCTGCGGGCATCCAGCCAGCTGTAACGCAAAGTGAATTTATTTTTCTGATTAATATTCCAGTCGATACGTGCCAGGACTTTATCCGAACGGGTATCGATATCCTGCAGACCATAACCGCCGCCGTCATAACCGCCGGTCAGTTCCGATATTTTATTAATAACCTGTTCCACTTCACTGGTACTCAACTTGGAAGCATCCTCCCCGATATTATTGGAAGACGGATAGGTTTCTTTCACCCGTTCATAATTTGCAAAAAAGAACAGTTTGTTTTTGATGATCGGTCCGCCCAGTGTCAACCCGTAAGTACCGCTGCTCTGATCATCCAGCTTAGTTCGGTTGGTCACATTCTTTCCCGGAGTTTTCCCGTAGAAGTTTTCATTATTATAATACCAGTAACCCGAACCGTGGAAAGTGTTGGTTCCCGATTTGGTGATCGCATTGATCCCGCCTCCCGTAAAACCACTCTGACGGACGTCAAACGGAGCGACAACCACCTGCAATTCTTCAATGGCTTCCAAAGAAATCGGATTGGCACCCGCCTGGTCACCGTTGGTCCCGCTGGAAGAGAGTCCGAATACATCATTGTTCACGGTTCCGTCGATCTGGAATGAATTATATTTATTACTGGAACCGGCAAACGACATGCCGCTTCCCGTATTCACTCCCATAGGATTCATTTTCGTAATATCGAAAACACTCCGGCTAACGGAAGGGGTCGACATGATCTGTTCCTGGTTGAAGTTCTGGGCAGCCCCTGTCTTCTGGGAATTGAACAAAGCCGCCTTCGAAGCTGTGACAACCACTTCATCCAGCGATAACGACTCCGTCAGATTCACATCCAACTGATACGTTTCCCCCAACTGAAGGGTAATATTTTTATATACGGCTTTCTGAAATCCAACATACGATACTTCTACGGTATAAGGACCGCCGATACGCATGCCCTGCAAATTATAACGTCCGTCCACATTGGTCACAGTACCGTACGTCGTACCGGAAGGTTCATGAACAGCCTGCACGGTCGCGCCGATCAGAAGCTCTCCTTCCGCCGTTACTTTACCACTGATCCCGGAAGTTGTAACCTGTGCATTCACAGCAAACGTCAGACAAAAAAGGAAAAGAACAAACACAGATAAGTTCTTCATACTAGATGGTATTTAAAATAAAACAATCGAAACACTTTTTATATAACGCCACAAAGATATATAATCTATATTACCCAAACATTACGAATACGTTTGATTTTTATAGACTTTCTTAAATATTTCGATTTTCCCGCAAACTATCTGCTATATCCTGATGTTGTTGCGCCAGCTCTTCTTCGCCGACAAACCGGTAAGCTTCTGCCAAATACTCGTGTGCCGATGCATGTTTCGGTTTGATGGATACTGCCTTCTGAAGGTCAGCAACCGCTTCTTCATAATATTTCATGCGCAGGTAACATTTCCCACGATTATAACGGGCTTTGAATGAAAGGGGACTCAGCCGGACCGCTTCGTTCAAAGCAACCTGCGCATCGTATGTTTCACCAATATCCAATAAGGTAACGCCCTTTCGCACCCAGGCATCCACATATTCGGGGTATAGCTTCAAGGCTTTGTCGAACGAGCGGAGAGCCGCATTCGGATCATTGGCTTTCGTGACACATTCATTTCCCATCAGATAATACTCATGGGCGTACTCTTTGAGGATTTCACGCTGGGCATGCAGTTCGTCTTTCAATTTCTTAATCTCCGCCCGTTGCGTATTGATTCGCTGGAGCTTGGAGCGGAGGAGACGTTGCACCAACGGTTTATCCAGCTCATTGCGTTTCCCGACAGCCTGTGCCAACGACTCCACCGCCTCTTTCATATTCCCCCGATTGAATTCATGGGCGGCACGGGCGTACAAAAGTTCTGCTTCACTTTCACGAAGGCTCTTTTCGATCAGTTCCTTACTGTTAAATATCTGGCTGAACTGAACGATCTCCTTGCGGACAAAAATATCGTGAGGTGTCACCCGGCTTTTCAGCACCAGTCCTTCGAGCGAAGTAGAACGGCTCAGAGCCACATATGTCTGTCCCCCGGCAAATACGCCTCCCGTCAGATCGACAACGACCCGGTTGAAGGTAAGCCCCTGGCTCTTATGCACCGTGATCGCCCAGGCAAGGCGGATCGGCAACTGTTCGAAAGTTCCGACAATTTCCTCCTCTATCCTCTTTTCCTTTTCGTTATATTTATATTTGTAATTGCGCCAGGAGGTAGGTTCGACCAAATGCTCGATTCCGTTTTCCAGCAGGACATACACATTTCCGTTTTCATCGATACCCGAAACCATGCCGATCGTTCCGTTTACCCAACGGCGCTCGTGATCATTATCGATAAAGATCACCTGTGCCTGTTCCTTGATCGCCAGGTTCAACTGGGTAGGCAAAGAAGATTCAGGAAAGTCGCCTTCTATACGTCCGGTAGAGATGAACTCATCCCCGGGAAGCTCCGCCAGTCTCTTCTCATTGATAAAATCGACCTGATCACGACGAGTGGCAAGCGTGATATACATATCCTCATTGTTCGGCACAAACTCCGGGAAGTAACGGGCATTCAAAACATCCAGCTCCTGCTTCCTCGCGGCATTGCTCCGTATCCGGTCCAATACATTGATAAACACCGGATCGGTCTGGCGGTACACTTTCTGCAATTCTATCGGCACCAGGTTGATCGACTGGAATACTCTCGCCGAGAAGAAAAACGGACTGGCATAGAACAGGCTCAATATCTCTTTCTGGTCGGACGGCACAACCGGCTCCAGCTGGAACACATCGCCCACGAATAACAACTGTTTCCCACCGAACGGCAAACGCATATTCCCGGAAAAGACCCGCAAAATACGATCCACACAATCGATAATATCCGCCCTTACCATCGAAATCTCATCGATAATGATCAGTTCGACCTCCGAAATGATCTTCCGGTGTTCTTTCCTATATTTGAAGAACTCGAAAATCCGGCCATCTTTCAAACTCAGGTCGGGATCATCCGGAAGCATCGGACGAAACGGCAACTTAAAGAACGAATGCAAAGTCACCCCTTCCGCATTGATCGCAGCAATTCCGGTAGGCGCCAGCACGACATGCTTCTTTTTGGTATGTGAACAGATATATTTAAGAAAAGTCGATTTGCCCGTCCCTGCTTTCCCTGTCAGGAAAACAGACTGACGAGTATGAGTGATCAGTTGCAGGGCATCCTGAAACTCTCTATTGTCCGTGTCGAGTTGAAATTCCAATCGTGTAATTTTTGAGTAGACAAAGCTAAATAATATTTTAAATATCCTCTTATAAAAAGGGGATATTTTATTTGGTTATATCCGGATTATTGCTTTAATTTGTGATATCAAAATAATATCAAATATAAATTATTATGAAAGCACAAGAAAAAGCATTTGACGGTATCAGGATTTCAGGTTTCCTGGCTATATTATTTATCCTGATCATACTGGGCGCTTCCATTTTCATGTTCACACTGAAACAACCCTGGAGTATTGCCATAGGCATTATCGGTGCACTATGTGCTATTTTCATGTGTTACGGATTAGTCATTATTCAACCGAATAACTCACGGGTTATGACATTCTTCGGAAAATACGTCGGCACAATCATTGAAAACGGCTTTTTCTGGGTAAACCCTCTTTTTTTGAAGACCAAAGTAACCCTGCGTATCTTCAATCTAAACCTGGAGCCAATCAAAGTAAACGACAAAGTTGGTAATCCGGTAATGATCGGTGCTGTAGTGGTATGGAGAATCAAAGACACCTATAAAGCGACCTTTGATATTTCAGGAGATGTAAAATCATTCGTCCAAATCCAAAGCGATGCCGCTTTACGCCAGGTTGCCGGAATGTATGCGTATGATACGAACGAAACAACCGATAAAGTTACATTGCGTTCCGACAATGACGGGGAAGTAACTCTGCGTCTCGAAGACGAACTGAACAGCCGTCTCACACTTGCCGGAATCGAAGTCGTAGAAGCACGTATCAACTATCTGGCTTATGCTTCCGAAATTGCAGGCGTTATGCTTCGTCGTCAACAGGCTGATGCCATCATTGCTGCCCGGGAACGTATTGTAGAAGGAGCGGTCAGTATGGTTCACCTCGCATTGGAAAAACTCCAAAAAGAGAGCATAGTCGAACTCGACGAAGAAAGAAAAGCAGCCATGGTCAGTAACCTGCTCGTTGTGCTTTGTGCTGACGAATCTGCTCAGCCTGTTATTAACACAGGTACATTATATCAATGATTCTAAATTTTTAATATTAATATAAGTGATGGCCAAAAAAGAGAATGCAACCAAAAACTTTGTTCTGCGGATAGATGCAGAGATGATGGATGCTATCGAAACCTGGGCTGCGGATGAATTCCGCAGCACCAATGGCCAGATCCAGTACATCCTGGACCAGGCACTACGAAAAGCAGGCCGGTTGAAAAAGAAAAGACAACCCAAACAAGAGGAGGAATAAATATGGATACTATTTCAATATCATAAACAACTATCATACTATCATTATTCATCATATCATTTTATAAATCAACATTTTATATTATGATAGTTAGTATTTTCAACCATCATTCATCTATCATCAACCATCATAGACCTATTTAAAATCCCGATAAGCCACCTTCTATTTTCGACAGATACATGACTTATTTTCAGCAACATAACGATTTATACTATTTGAGACCCGAGTCTAAAACAACCTGACACCCGGGTGTGAGCATCGTCAACATCCGGATCTAAAAAGGGGTAAAACCGGGGTCTCGAATACAATTAGTAAGCATTTTCGTGAAAATAAAAAAGAAGCTATCAAAAAAAAGTCAAGGAAGAAGCAAAAAATGACAACCATTCCATCGATCCGCCCGAATGCTCCAAAAAGCTCAAACTGTTATTTATCAGCAATATAACGAAGAAAAAGATCGTTTTGTATGATAGTTATGATAGTTGAATGATAGTTAAAAGCAGCAACTATCATAAGATATGCAACTGGTTTACAAACAGATACAGTCAATAATGATAGTATGATAGTTACTTTGCAAAAACTTTATACCGCGGATATGGAAAGGGAGATCAAATACAAACAAAAGTATTTAGCGGCTGATAAACAACCACGCATCCTTGTATTTATCATTCATACGTAACGTAGCCATGTAACTTTCCGCCTGTTCGCGATTATCGAATTTATCGGCATAAATACGGTACTTTCCATCACGAACGACTTTACTAACATGCTTGCAATCCTTACGGTCGACTTCTGCTATATATTTGTCAGCCTGATCTTCGGTCGGAAAACTGGCGATCACGATGTGATACATTTTCTGATTGGGCTTGGAAGCTACCGGTTTGGGAGCCGCTTCCTGTTTCTTTACTTTTGGAGCAGGAGTCTCGGCAACCACTTTCTTTTCAGCTTTCACTGCCTTGATTTCGGGCACCGCCTTTTCTTCCGGAACAACTTCCTCTACGGGCTTTATTTCAGGAGCACTTTTTACAACCATCTCGGTCGGAACAAAACTTGCCGTATAAGCAGCCTGATTGACATCCTTTACCGGAGTCGATATCAACAGGAACAAGGCGACTGCTGCTGCCGAAGCCGCTGCGACACGAAGGAATTTCCGGCTAACCGGAATATATAAGATATCTTTCTTTCTCTTACGGGTAAGCAGAGCCACTTCTTCGCGTTCTGCCAAAACAGGCTGAAGCAACGGGAAGTTGAAAGAAACCAGACCATAAGAACCGACACTGAATGCATCCGATTCTCCCGGATGGAAAATAACCTGCCCCTCCTGTCCCAGACTAAAGGAACCTAACACACCTAAAGACAATGTCTTCTCTTCCTGCAAAGCAGCTTTCATATCCGCAACATCTTCTTCCAGCATCAATTGTGCTTTCCGGTAATTGACATCATACATTTGCATGTATGATTCCGAAAGCAGCCCGTCGTTATGTTGCAATGTAATATTAAAAACGATTTCCTTTCGTTGAGGGCTGAACAAGTGTTCCTTTTCATTGCATACAGCAGATACTGTCTGAAGTACAAACCCACCCCAACCCGGCACAATCACGCAGTCATGTACCAGTAATAATCGTTCTATATGTGTTATTATCCTAAGCATAAGACAAAGGTAGATATTTATTAGTGAATTTACAAAACAAAAAACGGTACAATTTTCTACCTTTGTATCTCAAACAAATAATATGTACTGGTCAACTCAATCGATATATTTGCTCAAGGTGATCCCTTTTCTGGGCGGATGGCTGGCAGATCGTCTGCTAGGCGACCCGGAAGGCTGGCCCCATCCCATTGTATGGTTCGGAAAATTGATTTCCTTCGGAGAAAAAAAGCTCAACCGGGGTGAGAACCGTTTTTATAAAGGAGGTTTGCTGACACTGATCCTCGTCGCCGGTATTTATGCTCTGACCCGTTTGCTGCTTTTTTGGGTAGGGGCCATCCATACGCAATTGTATGCTGTCCTTGTCGGGATCGGTGTTTTTTATTGTCTGGCCGGAAAAACCCTGATCACAGAGGTCAAAGCCGTTTTCGAAGCCGTAGACCGCAGCGTGGAGGAGGGCCGTATACAGGTCGGACGCATCGTCGGACGCGATACCTCCAACTTATCCCCGCAGGAGATCAGAGCTGCTGCCCTCGAAACATTGGCTGAGAACCTGAGCGACGGAGTGATCGCCCCGATGTTTTGGTTCGGTTTTCTAGGGCTGCCCGGAATGATGGCTTATAAAATGATCAATACGCTCGATTCAATGATCGGCTACAAAAATGAACGGTATAAGGATTTCGGACAGGCAGCTGCCCGGTTGGACGATGTTGCCAACTACCTGCCCGCACGGTTGACCGCCTGGCTGATGTTGCTGGTTTCCGGCAACTGGCATAAAAGGGACTTTCTGACCCGTTTCGGTCGCGCACATCTCAGCCCGAACTCAGGCTACCCCGAAGCGGCACTGGCTGCTATTCTGGATTGCCGTTTCGGAGGAACGCACGACTATTTCGGACAAGCGGTAGAAAAGCCCCACATCGGAGTCAACGACCGTCCTTTTACAACAGAGGACATGTTAATAGCAACTAAAATAAACAGCAATACAGAACTAGCTATGGGATTGCTTGTTTGTCTTCTATCATTATTATTACAATAAAGAAAATTATATGAATATGGAAATAAGACTAAACAAACTGCTCAGTGACGCAGGTTTTTGCTCCCGCAGGGAGGCAGACAAGTTTATCGAAATGGGGCGTGTTACCGTCAATGGCAACCTGCCGGAAGTCGGACAAAAAGTAAGCAAGTCCGACATCATCATGCTTGATGATATCCAGGTAAATTTCAAACAGGCGCAGGAACATGCCCGTACGGGTGCCGGTAAAACTCAAAATCTCATCTTCGGCGAAGCAACAGCCAAAGTGGAGAAAAAAACAAAACCGGCAGAAGCCGATGTGCCGGCCGCCAGTGCTCCTGCTACGGAAAAAAAGAAATCATCCGGTTCCGGCAGTAAGCTAAGACCTGGCAAGTATGTCAAATACAACAAATATGCTGCAGCCAGAAAAGCAGCCAAAAGCGGAGAAAAGCCCAAAGAGAGACTAAGCCAGGAAGAAAAGGCGCTGCTCAAAGAGGCTATGCGTCCGAAGTTCGGTAAATCTTTGGGAAGAGCCGCCGTTGCACAACGTCTGGCCGCCTCTCCGAAATCTGCCAGTTTACGGAAAACGAGTAAGAACAACCCGATAAATAAAACGAAACGAGCTGCCACCCGCAACAAGCCGAAAGGAGAATAAAGCGATGCCTGACAAACATATCGTACTGGTAACAGGAGGACAGCGCTCCGGTAAAAGCGGATACGCACAAAAGTTAGCCTTATCGTTAAGCGCTAACCCGGTTTATTTGGCTACGTCCCGTGTCTGGGATGAAGAGTTTCGCCAACGTGTTCTCCGTCACCAGGCCGACCGCGGTCCGGAATGGACCAATATCGAAGAAGAAAAATACCTGAGCCGCCACAACCTGGACGGACGGGTAGTTATCATAGATTGTGTCACCTTGTGGGGCACTAATTTCTTTTTTGACAACGACAGCAATGTCGAATTGTCGCTCAAGGAACTGAAAGAGGAATTCAACCGGTTGGTTGAGCAGCAGGCTTATCTCATATTCGTGACCAATGAAATAGGATTAGGAGGTGTCTCCCCCGATCCGATACAGCGAAAATTCACTGACCTGCAGGGATGGCTAAACCAATACATTGCCTCCCGCGCCGATGAAGTCGTACTGATGATAAGCGGAATACCCATGAAAATAAAACAATAACAAAATAATTAAACAATGATTACCTTTCATATTGAAAAACCGGATACTGCTATTGCGGAAGCACTACAAGAGAAAATAAATGACCTGACCAAACCCAAAGGTTCGTTAGGCAGACTGGAGGAAATAGCTCTTCAGGTCGGACTGATCCAGCAGACACTCACTCCTGCTCTAAATCATCCGGTCAATGTTATATACGCCTCCGATCACGGCATTGCCGATGAAGGTGTAAGTAAATCCCCCAAGGAAGTCACCCGCCAGGTGATCCACAACTTCCTGAACGGAGGGGCCGGCGTCTGCTTCCTGGCACGCCAGCATGGTTTCGATATAAAGATTGTCGATGGGGGAGTCGATTTCGATTTTCCTTCGATACCGCAGTTAATAGACCGTAAAATCAGAAAAGGGACCCGTAACTTCCTCCATGAGGCGGCTATGACACGTGAAGAGATGGAGCTGGCACTTCAGTACGGAGCCGGGATCGTTTCAGACTGTCACAAAGAAGGCTGCAACGTGATCAGTTTCGGAGAGATGGGCATAGGCAACACGGCAGCATCCAGCATGTGGATGACTTGTCTCACGGGGATTCCGCTGATCGAATGTGTGGGTGCCGGAAGTGGTCTGGACAGCAGTGGCGTACAACATAAATACAATGTATTGAAAGCGGCGCTCGAAAACTATAAAGGTGACAACAGCCCATTGGATGTGATCAGTTATTTCGGAGGTTATGAAATGGTCATGGCAGTAGGTGGCATGCTCCGGGCGGCTGAACTAAAAATGGTTATCCTGGTCGACGGTTTTATTATGACCAATTGTGTGTTGGCAGCTTCGCGCTTGTATCCGGAAATGCTTCCTTATTGCATATTCGGACATTGCGGAGATGAAGCCGGACACAGAAAAGTACTGGATGCCCTTCAGGCTAATCCGGTCTTAAACCTGGGATTACGTTTAGGGGAAGGTTCCGGCTCTGTATGTGCATACCCGATCATCGACTCAGCCGTACGCATGATCAATGAAATGCATACTTTCCGTCAGGCAGCGGTAACGAAATATTTCTAACCGGATGGTTTTCCATTCCTAACATTTACAGATATGATGTTACGTATACTGGCTGCATTCATATTCTTTACCCGTCTGCCTTTCTGGAAACTGGCAGAGGTTCCTGCCGAATATTTCAAAAATATAGTCAGCCGGTGGGCACTGGTAGGCTGGTTTACTGCCGGATTGATGGTAATTGTATTGTATGCTGGTTCTCTTATTCTACCGGCAGGGGTGGCTTTGGCACTGGCCATGGTCACCCGGTTACTGATTACAGGTTGCCTGCATGAAGACGGACTGGCGGATTTCTTCGATGGATTCGGAGGGGGTACGAGCCGGGAACGGGTATTGGCGATCATGAAGGATTCTCACATAGGAAGCTACGGGGTAATCGGCTTGATCTGTTACTTTGGGCTTTATTATTTATTACTCAGCAGCCTTCCTGTTGAATTGGCAGGCTGCGCGATCCTGGCGGGCGATCCTTATAGTAAGGGAGTGGCGGGTATGATCATCAACCGCCTGCCGTATGCCCGGAAAGAGGAAGAAGCCAAGAGCAAGACGGTATACAGCCGCATGACGACAGGAGAATATCTGTTCAGTCTGATTTGCCTGTTAGTTCCTTTATGCTGGTTGCCGGAACCGGTTTATTTTCTGGCAGGCCTTCTTCCGGTTGCCACCTGGTATATGCTGACAACGTTTATGAAAAAGAAGATACAAGGGTATACCGGCGATTGTTGCGGAGCCACATTTTTGCTTTGCGAATTGAGCTTTTACCTTGGGATTGCTGTTATATATACAACAACACTTTAGAAGTTACTATATGAATATCTATTTGATCAGACACACCTCTGTCGATGTTCCTGCAGGCTATGCTTACGGGCAGACAGATGTAGCATTACGTCCGTCTTTTGAAGAAGAGGCCGAAAAAGTAAAAGAATCGCTCTCCGGACTAACGTTCGATAAAGTCTGGTGCAGCCCGTTAACCCGTTGTGTACGGCTCGCCTCTTACTGCGGTTATCCGGAGGCTACCCGAGAAGATCGGGTAAAAGAGCTTCATTTCGGAGAATGGGAGATGAAGTCATGGGAGGAGTTATCAGCCGATCCACGTTCTGAAGCCTGGTTTGCCGACTGGATAGAAACCAGAACTCCGGGAGGGGAATCCTTAAAGGACCAATATGAACGTGTCAGTTCATTTCTTGATGAAATAAGAAAGAGCGGGCTACAAGATGTCTGCATATTCGCCCACGGAGGAGTTTTAACCTGTGCCCGGGTATATGCCGGAGAATATGATATCCAGGATGCTTTCAAGAACGTTCCTTCCTACGGAGAAATTATAAAACTCTCTTTCGACTAAACATCCAGTACGCGGATGACACGGATTAGGCGGATCAAAACGGATAAAAAGTGAAACCATGATAAATAAAAAAAGGAGTCCACTCTTTCGAATGAACTCCTTTC
>NZ_QUKD01000008.1:0-27843 GCF_003480915.1 Parabacteroides sp. TM07-1AC
TAGTCCTTTAAAGACTACTTCCCCCCTTCCCCCTCCCCGGCTCCTACCCCTTGATTTTCCTCTCCGGAAAATCGGTATATATTTGCCGTCACGTTTTTATTGATCAAACACGTAGATTTATTACTTAACAAAACAAACAACCACCCGATACCGACATGGTTATCCCGTCCGAACGGCATGCTTAACCCACCGTAACGACACAGGCAAGCTACCCTGGTGATACTACCATGTCAGCCCCGCCCACGCAAGGAAAACCACCCATCGGGATAATTCATAAAAAACACAATAACCATAGGTAGTCCTCTCTTCCCACAACATAAAAAATCATGAGAAAAAAAAGTATTTGCAACCGAAGACTCATCCAGTCCTTCAAAACCTATCGACGCTTTTTAAGTACATACACCGACCGCGGCGCACTGCTGCACGAAACCGCCCTCTTCCTGCTCAAAACCCAACCGTTGAGCGAGCAGGAAGAAGCCTTCAAAAGAAACTTCTTCGCCACCTACGCCCTCGAACTGGCCGGGCCATGCGGATGTCACGACGTCTTGCCCGCCCATTTACGCATCGACAATCCGGAGAAAACACAGATACTGATCGAACTGATGAGCGCCCTGCGACGACGGGGATTGCTGGGAGATATGACTATCAAACAACTGGCGAAAATCCTGAACTGCATCCTTCTGTCGAAATACAGCCTCTCGGGCATGAGAAGCCGCCTCAAGACCGTCCTGCCGGAACTGGAATACGTCGACGGAACCATCCATGCGCTGACTAAAGAAATCAAGCAAAAGAAGAACGAACAACAAGAACATAAATAACATTCATCCCGGGAAGAGAGGAAACCTTTCGACCGGTTTTTACGGATCGCTTTGAAAACAAGGCGTTTAACCTCCTGAAAACAGGGAAGACGACCTTTCGGATATCGACGTTATATTTGTTAAAAATTTTAGAAAAACATCTTGCTCTCTTATATATATTCTTATATAATAATGAAAAGCGTCTCAAAGATCGTCTCACGATTGTCTCCGAAGCCCGTTTTTCGACTTTGTAAAAGACTGATATATAAACCGATAGAAAGAGAAAAGACCGTCCGGAGATTGTCTTAAAGATCGTCTACTAATATTTGTTAACAGCAACTTTAAAACCGTATCGTTATGCAAAACATGAACAACAAAAAAACCGACCTGTTTCTGAGAGGATTCCTCAAAGTGCCAAACACCATTCTAAGCAAGATGTATGCCGACGACTCATACACCCGCCAGTACGGCAATCTATACCTCTGCCTCTTGTTTCACGCCAACAAGCGCGACGAAGAGATCTCCATCCACTCGCAAACCGTCTACTGCCAACGAGGCGAATGGATCACAACCTACCGGACTATCGAAGACAAGACACAAATCTCGCGGTCGCGATTGAGTGTATTGCTGGACGATATGGTGGCAGACGGCGTGATCGCTGTGCAGCGGCTGCCCCGCTTCACGATCATTACGATCGTGGGTTACGACGACTGGATGAAGGTACCCGCCATCGGTAACCTGCCGCCGGCCATACCGGCCCGGCACATCCCGCCAGCCTATCAGAGAGAGAGTTTTCGCCCCGTTTACGTACGATTCACCTAAATAAAAACAGACAGATCATGACAAAAGAAGCAAACAAACAACAACAGTTCCCGCTCCCCCTCCCGGCTACGGAAGAGATGGAACGTGCCGTTATCGCACAAAGCAATGCCATTGCCGACGTGGCGGAGCGTCTCCTGCCCGATATGTTTACCAACCCCGACTACCGCCTGGTCTACCGTGCCATGACGGCGCTCCACGACCGCGAGGCGGACATCGATATGCTGAGCATCGAAAGCGAAATGCGCTTGCTCGAACCTGAGCAGGCGGCGCGTCTGAACGGGTTGGGATTTATTGCCGACCATCTGCTGACGGTGCGCAATGCGTCGCATATCCGGACGTATGCTGCTGCCGTGGTGCGTTGCTGGGTGTTGCGCCGGCTATGTGCCGATATGAAAGAGCATGCGATCAAGGCGCACGAACCGGCGGTCGACGTGGTGTCGCTGCTCGGACAGGTGCACAAGGGCGTTCAGAAGCTGGAGGATTTCTTTGCCGTCAGCAGTACCACACATGCCGCCGGGGAGGTGAGCCGCCGCATCCTCGATACGATTTACCGCGAACAGAGCCTGCATGCCGCCGGAGAGATGCAGCAACTGACGACGGGCATCGCGGAGTTCGACCGTCATCTGGGCGGTCTTTACCGGGGCGAACAGCTGGTGCTGGCGGGTCGTCCTTCGATGGGGAAGACGGCGCTGGCGCTCCACATGGCGTTGGCGGTGGCACGCAAAGGGAAGCGGGTTTGCTTCTTCAGCCTGGAGATGACGGAACGGCAACTGGTGAGCCGCCTGCTTTGTATGCTGAGCGGCGTGGAGCCCGACAAACTGCGTTTCAAGCAACTGGCGGAAGACGACCGGGCGAAGCTGGAGGCGGCGGCCGAGGAACTGGATCGCCTGCCGCTTTTCCTGAACTATTGCAGCGGCTGCACGTTCGAGGAGATCCGGGCGAAGACGATGGCGCTGCACCGTCGGATGCCGCTCGACCTGATCATCGTGGATTACCTCAACTTGATACAGGTGAATCCTGCCGGACGTGGCGAGGTGAGGGACACGATGGATCTGGCGTTGGGCGATGTGTGCCGTAAGCTGAAGAACCTGATCATGGAGGCGGATGTGGCGGGTATCGTACTGGCGCAATTGAACCGTAACTGCGAGGCGCGTCAGGATCATGTCCCGGTGATGAGCGACCTGCGTAACTCGGGCGAGATCGAGCAGATAGCGGACAGCATCGCGTTTGTCTACCGTCCGGAGCAGTACCGCGAGTATTACGACAAGCATACGAAGGAGGATATGCGTGGCGTGGGCCAGTTGTTCATCGCCAAGAACCGCAACGGGGCGACGGGCGAAGTGCGTTTCCGGTATAATGCCAGCCTGACGCAGATTTATCCTTACAAAAACAAATTATCATGAACATCCAACAATTAAAAAACGCCAACCCCATCGAACGGGTGGCGGCGCGTTATGCCACCCTGCATCGGGCTGGCACCAACTACAAGATGCTATGCCCGTTTCACGACGACCATCATCCGTCACTGATGCTGCATGTGGGCAAACAGTTTTTCAAATGCCATGCCTGCGGGGCGGGAGGCGATGTGATCACGCTGGTGATGGAGATGGAGCATTGCTCGTTTGCCGAAGCGGTAGGGATTTTGACGGCAGGATCGACGGCAGGATCTACATCGGTGACACACCCCCTGCCCCCTCTCCAGAGGGGAAAAGTTACTATCAGTCCGGATCAGCAGGGGGTAACTCCCTCCCCTCTTGAGAGGGGGCAGGGGGTGTGTAATCTTCTCTCCGCCAACCAACAATTCCTGCAATCCCTCCAGCCCTGTCCCTCCGGCCACAGCGAACTCTCTCCCACCTGGCTCGACTTCGGGGTCGGATTGGCTCCGGCCTTCGTGCCCGATGCTTTCCGTGCGATGCGCAGCCGCATTGTCTTCCCGATCTACGATGCGGAAAAGGTGCTGACGGGTTTCGGTGCACGCCGTATCGACAATGGCCTGCCGGACGCAGCAGCCGACAGTTCCCCCAAATACATCAACACCGCCAACGACGGACTGTTCGACAAGAGCCGCACGCTCTACGGGATTCACCGGGCAACAGAGGCGATCCGCAAGGAGGGCTTCGTTTTTCTGGTGGAAGGATATAAGGATGTCCTCGCCATGCATGCCGCCGGATTCTATCACACGGTGGCTTTATGTGGGACAGCGCTGACCGACGGGCAGGCGGATATTCTCTCGCGCTACACCTCCTGCCTGCATCTGCTGCTCGACGGTGACGGGCCCGGACAGAAGGCTGCCGCAAAGATTGCCGCCGAACGGCAGCGTCAGTTCAGTGTACGTACTTCCTCTATCCCCGGCGGCGAGGATCCCGACGAGTTGTTCCGCCGGCTGGGGAAGGCCGGTTTTCGCACCTATCTGCATCATCTGACCGCACAGGGTTGTTATTCGGCACGCCGTCTGCTGGGGTATTGCCTGCGACAGCCGTCGCTCGCTCCTTTGCTCGAAGGGATGCTCGAAGCGGACGATATGCGGTTTGCCGACAGCGATTACAATGACTTGCTGCATTGCCTGGCGTTGCAGGAGGAGTGTCCGGAGGAGTTGCAGGTGTTCGCCGGTTACCTGGAAGAGTTGCTGCCGGAGTTGTTTCCGGCCCTCCCCGAATTGCCGGGCGTACCGGAGGGGATGACGGATGAGCAGATCCCGCTATCGCACGAGGTCATGCTCCGGATACTTCTCACGGAGTATTACGAAGAAAAGATCATCGGTGAAGGCCGCCGTTTGCGTCGGCAGATACAGTCCGTCGACCCGGCTGACCGCCCTACCCTCTTCCGCGACCTTCATCGTCAGCTCCGTCACCTCTCACAGATCACCCGCGAGGCGGAACGGACGGCGGCAGTGGATGAGAGGTGGTTTTAGGGGGCTGACGCCATAAAAAATGGAGATAATTTGTTTATCAGGAAAAGATATTGTTCCTTTGTGACAAAGGTTATATTATAAAGAAAGGAACCAAATCTATGACAAAGAAAAAGTACTCCGAACAGGATGAAACGACTTCCCGTTCATCTGTCAATGAACCCATAGTTTCTTACGGGTTAAGTGAAGTTATAGGACAAACATCGCCTGCCCAATACTCCTTAGATGAACTGAAGGCTCATCTGGCTATATCCCTGGAAGATATTAAAGCCGGACGCATACACAATCATGAAGATATTCCTAACCTGCGTCCTCAATGGTATGGGATACCCGGCAAAATCCGGCTAGTCTGAAGGTGCATTTGTAAAAGCTAACAGAATTTGCTTTTTAGGAAAAGATATTGTTACTTTGTGGAAAAGGTAGTATATGAACAGACCTGATATTGTACATAAAATAAAAGAGATTTTACATCGGGTAGCACCTGGTGCAGAAGTTATTCTGTACGGTTCGGAAGCGAGGGGTGATGCCAGGCCGAGTTCTGATATAGACATTTTAATATTGGTTGATAAAGACCATTTATCCTATAATGATATCACCGCTATCACCTATCCCCTATACGATTTAGAATTGACAGAACAAGTGAGTATCAGCCCATTGGTATATACCAAAAAACAATGGCAAAACCGACCGTTCAAAACTCCATTTTATATAAATGTAATCAATGAGGGTATCAGATTATGAAACAGCAAATGGATGAAGAAAGCATAAAAGCATTGGTTTCATATCGCTTGAAGCGGGCTAAAGAAACATTACATGAAGCTGATATCCTGATGAAAGACTGTTGCTACAATGCCGCAGTCAACAGGCTTTATTATGCCTGCTATTACGCTGTTATCGCTTTACTTGTAAAAAATCATATAGCTGCACAAACCCATGATGGAGTGAAGCAAATGTTTGGATTGCATTTCATCGTCACAGGAAAGATCGACCGGAGATATTCCCGCTTTTATAGTCAACTCTTTAATGACAGGATGAGTGGTGACTATGACGATTTCCTGTTTTATGATAGAGACATGTTATCTGAACTACGTCCCAAGTCTGCCGAATTTATAGCCTTGATCGAATCTATATTGTCAGAAGCATAAAGAATCCAAACAACCCCGAACCTCCCCCAACCCACACGAACAATCGCGAACTGCCCGCCTGCCGCATGTCGTAGCTTTGTATTGTAATATTACAACAGACAACAAAGTTATTCACCATTAAAAACTTTCTAATCATGGCAGTAAAATATCGTTTAGTTCAGAGAAAGGACATGAGTAAGGATGCAGCGCCGGACGCTAAGTTGGTATATGCAGTAAGCAGTTCGACCGGGATGTGCGACACCGCCCAGATGTGTGATATCATAGCCGACCGCTCGGCAGCCACACCGGGTGACGTGAAACTGGTATTGGACGGCGTGCTTCACGTCCTGAAACAGAAACTCCCGGACGGGCAAACCGTTCAATTGGGTGACCTGGGATATATCCAGGTGGTATTGGGTAGTAAAGGGGCGGCTACTGAAAAGGACTTCAGTGCCAACCTGATTAAAAGCCGTCGTATCCTGTTCCGCCCAGGAAAAGTGCTTGTGCAGCTGGCACAAAACTTCAAGACGGAGCGTTACGCCACCTCCGGCAGCACGACAACGCCGCCGAAGGATGATGAAGACGACAGGCCGGTGATCGAGTAGTCAGACCAACGATCGAGTAGCCAGGAGCAGTCAGGGTTCCCCCAAATGATCGAAAATACATGTCGCCTGTTTGGGGGTCAACACCTTCCTTCCCGGTTTCCAGCCACAAGCCGTCAGCCGGGAAGTCAACTCGTCACTCAGTTTGATCCAGCGCCGGAGCTGCACGGAAGCACATTCGGGCTTACTGTCGGGGAAATACAACAGGGCCAGTTCCTGATATCCCCACACACGTTCGATCTTTTGTTTTTCGTCAGACATAACTCTTCGTTTTACTTGTTCAAGATGTATAAAGATACTCAATTACAAGCGAATAGACAAGAAAAAAAGAGGTTATTTATCTATAAGGCGAACCTTTCAGGTATAGAAAGATGTGAGCTATCTATTTACAGCGTCGGGAGTAACCTTTCCCCTCTAGAGAGGGGGCAGGGGGTGTGTGAAATTTGCTTGTTTGCGGGGTAAGATAACACACCCCTTATCCCCTCTCGAGAGGGGAAACAGATACAACCGGTCGCTATAAAGATAGATTCGAAACTAGAAAAAACTGAGTCTTTTATGAGGCTCAGCCTCATGCCGTAGGCTCTCTTTTGCCGTTTGCTTCAGCAAACGGATATTTAAATGCTCCGGCTTTGCCGATCCTCTGTGGGTTTTACCCCCTTTCATATAGGAAAGAAGCCCCGTTAATAAAGGGGCTTAAGCCCACAGAGGAAGAGGCTTTGCCTCCTGTCTTTTATATCCGCCGGTTAAAAACCGACGGCAAAAGAGAGCCTGCGGCACAAGGCGTTGCCTTGTAAAGAGAGATAGCTCAATTCTGACAATAAATGAAACATTCATCACCAATAAATTATTAACAACAAATTCATCCGATCATGACAAAACAAGAATTTATCCGTCTCTATCTGTCCGATGCTTCGGAGGCAGGCGGGAAATACCAGATCAACCCCATCGTTATCCTGGCACAGGCGGCCATCGAATCGGGCTGGGGCGAAAGCGTACTCGCCAGGGAACATAACAACCTGTTCGGTATCACCGGCTACGGCCCTAAAAACGAATACTGGCACGGCGGCAAGGTGGAACTCAGCGAGGGCGGACTCTGTTTCCGCAAATACCGTTCGACACGCGAAAGCATCTTCGACTTCGCCCGCCTGATCCGTACCGCTTACCCGGCAGCAGCCAACGTCAGCCGGAAGCCCAACGCCTACGCCTCCGAGATAGCCTACAGCCGCTACATCAGCGAGGTGAACGGTGACAACCGGGCTGCCTACCGTAAAATGCTGTGCACCATCGCCGCCAGCCTTCAACGTCTGGTCGAAATAAACGAAGCCAAATGGTACAACAACCTGTTCGCTCCAACGACAGTCGGCCGGCAGGCTTGCAAACAACTTATTCATCAACCCATAAATACACCAAGCGTATGTCAACACTCAAAGTAATCTTCGATTTCCTCCTTTCCGTCGTCAAGATCATCTTTCCCGGAAAGAACAATGGGAGGCACTGCCATCCGGATCACCCCGTTCCTGACCGTCATCACCCTGACAGCCCTGCTCCTGAAGGAGACGGAAGTAGCGATGGCGGCAGTGGGAGCCATCCTGTCGATGTTGCCGAAATCCCCCCGGACGAATGCATAGATGCCGCCGACTTCACCGACAGACTAATGGGTCATGCGATGATTGCCACCGCTATTATCGGCTACCTGTACAAGATGTATCTCTCATAAACATCCGGCGTAGTACACCCTGTCATCTGATCAGCTTATACCCGATCCCCCGGACATTCAGTATCTTGATCCGGGGGTCTTTTTCCAGTTTATGCCGGAGCTTCGTGACGAACACATGCAGGCTGCGGGCATTGTAGAAGCTGTCGTTCCCCCAGAGTTCCAATAGGATATCCTTGGTGTCGACCGGAAGATTCCCGCTCTCGCAAAGCAACCGGAGCAACTCCGACTCTTTAAAGGAAAGCTCGACCGACTCACCGCCTGCCTCCAACGTCTGTGTAGACGGATAAAACGTGTACAACCCGATTTCGTGATATGCGACGGCGACAGGCTCAGCTTTGCTCTTGACGATCAATGCCTTCACCCGGACAATCAGTTCACGCAGGCTGAAAGGTTTCCGCAGGTAGTCGTTCGCCCCCAACTCGAACCCTTGCACGATATCGTCAACGGACGAGCGGGCACTGAGGAACAGGACGGGCACCTCCTTATCCATCCGGCGGATGCGGCGCACCATCTCGAAACCATCCACCTCCGGCATCATCACGTCGGCAATAATCAGTGCCGGATGCTCTTTGAAATAATGCTCTATCCCATCCAGTCCGTCGCGGGCTACCGCCACTTCGTAGCCTTCCTCTTCCAATGCGTCTTTGACGATCATGGCCAGGGAGACTTCGTCTTCTACTAATAAGATATCCATAAGCTTGGGGTTATTGCGGTAATGTAACTATAAAACAGGAACCCTGGCCGGACACGCTCTCTACGGTGACCGTCCCGCCATGCTTCTCCACCATTGTCTTCACATAAAAGAGTCCGATACCGTAGCCTTTCACCTGCGAATGACGGCTGGAAGGCAACCGGTAGAACTTATCGAAAAGATGCCGGCGATACTCTTCGGGAATACCGGGGCCGTTGTCCTGTACACGCAGCTGCACCTTTCCTCCGGCAGCCTCCGCCTGTATCGTTATCTCCGGTTCCTTGTCTGCATATTTGACGGCATTATCCACCAGGTTGCTGATGATACTGTACAAATGTACGCGGTCGGCTCTCAGGCTTATTTCCTCCGGGACAGACTCCACACGGATGCGGAAAGGGCGTGACGACTTGATCTTCTGCTGTTCCAGTATCTTGCCGATCAGGGCATTCAACGAAATATCCTCCATCACCAGGCGAATCTCTTTCCGTTTCTCCAGGCTAAGGGTCAGGATTTGTTCGACCATTCCGCCCAGCCGTTCCAGTTCCTCGTGGCAGAGGTGGAGGTATTTATCGGCCTTCTCCTTATTTCCCAGGAGGTTATAATGGATGATCGACTCGATGGCGGCATAGGATATGGCGATGGGTGTCTTCAACTCGTGCGTCACGTTATGGGTGAAGTCGTCTTTCAGTTGCTCCACCGTCTTCTGATGGATCAGGAACCAGATCATGTAGGCGAACGACAATACCAGGATCAGCAGGATCAGGAACGAAGAGACCAGGATACCCGTCATTCCCGCCAGCGAAGCCAGCCGGGTCGGTTCCACATAGACGTAATAGGCTTTCGGATGATAGGTGGTATATTCCCAGGTATAACGGTCGTAACGCGCCGGGTCTTCCCCTGTGGGGACGGAAGAGGCGACCACCGTACTGTCGGCAAGCGACCGTATCTCCGTGAAATGGCGGAGGTGCAGGTTTTTCTCCCGGAGACCGGCGGTCAGCAGGCTGTCGAACTTCGCCAGGTCGACGGGAAAGATCGTATCGATCACCTCGTGGAGGCTGCGTTGCATCTGCAACCCCAGCTGGCCCAGCGAACTGAAATCATCGCCTACCCTGACCTTGCCGCTTTCGAGTACTTTCTTCATCTCGGCATTCACTTCGGGCATAAGAGGGAGTCCGGCTTCTTTCTCGACGATCCGGACGGTCGCCGGTATCGAATCCTTATTCCGGAAACGGGTAGCCAGGGCGATACCTCCCCGGTCGTCGGCCTGCGAGAAAGTCTCCCGACGCTTGTTCGACAACCGGCTGATGGTGTCGGCGCGGCTGAACAATTCGATATGGTCGGCATTGCGGATCGCTTCGATGATATAGTCCCTGTTCTGCTGCTGGCGGGAATGGTACAGCCGGTCGATCCAAAACAACTGGTAGGCGAATATCCCGGATAACGACACGATCACCAGTGCAATGATATATTTCATGGATGATTTCATGCAAACAAATATAGGGATTCTCCGGCTTGCCGCCTGCCGCTTTAAACCAAAATAACACAGTTTCGGACGAATGTTATTTAGTCTTACCAAATGCAGGCGTTTTTTGGAACTGTTCAGCGCCCTTTCTACCTTTCGTATAAAAATCACGAAAAGCACAAGAACATGAAAAGAATCTATTACCTGTTATTGATAGCCAACTTGCTCCCGCTGCCCACCCGGTTATCGGCACAAAAGCAGACTGACGGTAAAGGTACGATCCTGGTGAACGACAGCATCACGCTGGAACTGCCGGAGGTATTCGTCAAAGCCGAACGCCCGTTGGTGAAGATGACCGAAGGAAAACTCCAGTACGACATTCCCAACCTGATGAAAAGTAAACCGGTGGACAATGCGTTCGATGTCCTGGGCGAACTGCCGGGCGTAGAAAAGAAAGGCGACAATATCTCGCTGCTCGGCACATCGGGCACGACGATCATCATCAACGGCCGGAAAAGCAGCATGACACCGGAACAGCTGGCCGACATGCTGAAGTCGACCTCTTCCGATAAGGTGAAAAAGGTGGAGGTGATGTACAGTACTCCGCCGCAATACGGTGTACAGGGTGCCTCCATCAACCTGGTCATCGAAAACGACAAGAGCCTGAAGGATATCCTGAAAGGGGAAGTGTCGCTGACGGGGGAACAGGGGTATTATTTCTCTCCTTCGGGACGGATGAACCTGTCGTACACGGGAAAGAAATATACGACGGACTTCTCCTACTCGGCGGGTTACCGACACAGCCGCTCTACGGAAGATATGCATGCGGAACCGACCGTCGACGGACAGAGGTACGATATCCTGCAAAAAAACTGGTCGGAGAACAAAAGTATCGCCCACAACCTGCGGGGTGCTTTCGAATATGACTTCGACAACAAGGACAAGCTCTCGGTCTCCTACACGGGACGGTATGTACAGGATGGCCCCGCTTCCCACCGAGGCGGATGGACGGAGTTCACAGGCATCGAAACGGTAAACACCGCCAGCCGGACGACCGGGCCGACCTCCCTGCACAGTGCACGGATCGATTACAACGGCCATAAGAACCTGAACGCAGGTATCGACTATACCTTCTACAAAGATAAATCGTTGCAGGAGCTGGTCAACAATTTTGAAGACGACACCGACCAGGACAGGCGCAACGAAAGCCGCCAGCAGACGCAACGGGCCAATATCTACCTGAACCATTTCGTCGTTACCGCGAGCAAGTGGAAACTGTCCTACGGGCTGGAGGCTTCGTTGTCGGGGACGGACAACAAGGCGGAAGCGCTGCTCGACAACACAGAAGAACGCGAAGGGACATTCGACCTGACGCAAAGGGAACATTCGGTCGGCGCTTTCGGCGGTTTCTCGCGTTCGTTCGGGAAGAAGCTGACACTGGATGCTTCGCTGACCGTCCGGTATTACAAGGCTTCGATCGACTCAGCGGGAAAGAAAAGTACATTATGGGACAGGGCGGACCTCTTCCCTGCCCTGTCGCTCGTTTACCGGATCGATCCTTCCAACATGTTGCAGTTCTCCTTATCGAGCAACCGGAAGTATCCTTCTTATTGGGCGACTACGCCGAATACTTATTATATGAATGTTTACAGCGTGATCAAAGGCAATCCGGAACTGAAACCGGAGCTGAACTATTCGATGCAACTGACCTATATCCTCAAAAACAAGTATGTGCTTGGAGCCTTCGCCAATTTCCAGCCGGATAAGATACAACAGATGTCGTACCAGTCGCCCGACCGCCTGCAATCGGTCTTCCATACGATCAATCTGGATACGCACAATATGTTCGGACTGATGGCGGTCGTTCCTTTCCGTGCCGGCGAGGTGCTTAGTTCGCGGCTGACATTGATGGGCTTCGGTATCCACGACAAAGGGACGCTGGTCGATGTCCGTTTCGACCGGAAGAAGCTCTTCGGGCGGGCCATGCTGACTAACACGATCTTCCTGACCCGCGACAAAAACCTCTCCCTCGACCTCACCGGCGATTACTGTACGAAGGTGATACAGGGCCTTTACGATATCGACCCGCTCTACAGCCTGGATGCCGCCCTGGTATGGACGCTTCCCAAACAGAAGCTCCGCCTGACTCTCAAAGGCAATGACCTGCTGAACAGTCAAAAGCCGCTCACCCACATCGACCAGCAGGGTCAGAAGAGCCGCATGGAACTGTTTCAGGACAACCGTTCGGTCTTGCTGACGATCCGTTACAGCTTCGGCGGCTACAAGGAGAAGAAGGTAAAGGCGGTAGATACGTCACGGTTCGGAACGTAGAAAGTTTTGAACCTACTTTTGGCTTGATCCAAAAGTAGTCAAAAGATCAAGGCTGCACCTGGTTCGCTACTCCGCATCCTACGTTCGCTGTCGCCTCCGAACTCGCTTCGCTCAAACAGCGGAGGCTCCGGGCGCTCTCTGCGGCTGCTGCGCTTTACGCTCGCCAGCTGAGGCCTTTCAAAGGAAGCTCCGCTTCCTCTTGGGATTGCCGATGCCGCCTGTTTTAAAGGTGTCGGTATCGGCCATCCCAAAAGAACGCTCTGCGTTCTCTGAAAGGCCTCAGCGGGTGAGCGTCCGCGAAGGGGAAAGACGAAGCGGGAGGAGGCTGCGCTGTTTGAGCGAAGCGAGTTCGCAGACGACAGCGTAGTCTTTCACCGGAGCAGCGAAGACGGTGCAGCCTTGAACTTTTGGTTACTTTTCTTTCAAGAGAAAAGTAACATTCATATCTGACAATAATTGAGACAAGCAAATCTGACAAAATATGAAACAAAGAAACCTTTATTTATTCGTTATCCTTTGCTGGCTGTGCACATACGGTTCCCTGATACAAGCGCAGGATGACCCTCTGCATGCCGTCGAGGAAGCGATAAGCAATTACAACTACCAACAGGCAATCGACCTTATCGGCCGACTGGATTCACTCTCTCCCGACCTGCAACGGAAGAAGCTGGCAGCCTATAAGGAACTGAACCGATACGGTGAAGCAATCCGCCTGCTGGACGAAATGATCGAAGCGGATTCGCTGAACATACATCTCTACATCGAACGGGCCAACTGTTACCTGATGCAGAACAGCGACAACAAAGCGTTGGAAGAATACGGAAAGGCGTTGAAGCTATCTCCCGAAAACACTTATATCCGGACAAAAATGGGACAGCTCTATTTCCGCAACGAACAATACACAGAAGCGAAAGCCCTTGCCGAAACGATGCTTTCCGCAGACACCACCCAGTATGCCCTGCGCCTGTTGGGCGATTGCTACGGAAAAACGGAACAACCGGATTCCGCCCTCTATCTGTATGAACTGGCACTGGAAAGGGATTCGTCGGACTATGCGGCAGTGCTCCGCCTGTCGAACCTGTATCTGGAAATGGATTCGGTAGATGCAGCGATCCGTTATACCGACAAGTACATCGGACAGGATTCCCTGAACCTGCCTGTCAACCGGGTCAATGCTTTTGCCTATTTCCAGAAAGAACAGTTCCGGGAGGCCCTGGAAAAATACCGTAACCTCTCGCAACTGGGCGATAACACAGCCAATACAAACTATTACCTGGGTCTCTGTTACCTGAAGAACGACAGCCTGCAGAAAGCCTACGAATGCCTGGATAAGGCCAATAAGAAAGCAAAGGAAAAGAATCCGCAGATACTCACTTACCTGGGTATCGCAGCGATTGAAATGCCGGGATATGCCACCGAAGGGATCGAGGCTACGGAGAAGGCGATCCAGCTGATCCTGCCGGACAGCACGTTGATGTTCTCCCTGTATAACACACTGGCAAAAGGGTTCGTCATGCGCCGTGAGTTGAAAGAAGAGATCGTGGCATTGAAGACCTCCCTGTCTTATAGCCCGCAATCGTCCGTCACCCTCAATCATATCGCCTATGCTTACGATCTACTGAAGGACAACAAGAATGCCGTCAAATACTACAAACTCTTCCTCAACAGCATCAGCCGTCGCGAAAAGCTATCCGGCTATATGCAAAAGCTGAAAGAAGCCGCCGAGGAGAGGTTGCAGTATTACAGGGAGGAGGAATTCTTCAAAGGGACTTGAATTCGTTTATCGGGTAAATACCTGCCCTGCCGGAACGATCGAAACAGCCTCTCCTTTCCCTAAGGTCAGCTTGAGAAGTCCGTTAACCACAGGTATTGCCGATGATTTCAGAGTCGGTTCATTCATGGATATGGAATAAACGTCTACGGCGTCGACCTTCTCCCAGCCTTCCGGCATCAGCCAGCTGCGGTTTTCGTATCCGTCACCGGAATAGGCGATGATCTCGTTGTCGTTCCAAAGAGCGGGAACGAACAGGTTGTCATTCTCACGCAAGATGAAATCTCCTTTACGGATGATGTTCCTTCCGTCTTCCACACGGGCAACGACACCCTCGCTGTAATACAGAGCTTCATCGACGAAGGCAACCCGTTCCAGGCGGCTCAGGTAATACCAAGGCAATGTCATGGTACAGAACTGAGACAGGAAGCCGGGCAGATTATCCAGGTCTTTCTGGAAGATCTCCTCTCCCTGCATACTGGAACCAAAACGGAAATCACCCTGTCCTTCACGGTGGGTACGTCCCCTTGCCGACAGACGTTCGGGGATCTCCATCTGGAAGTTCTTATCGTCCGGGAACCACCACGACATCGGCTGAAGCCCCACAAAACCCTCGCCTGCAGGGTGAGCCCAGAAGATACCTTCACCCGTTACGTCGAAACCCTTCTCACGCCAGTACTTGAAGATCTTTCGTTGAGTTTCCACTTCCTTATACATGTCGATACCTCCGTTCTCCGGCTTGGCATGCCAGGGACTTAACGGACGGTTCTCCGGTTGCCAGTAGGCCATGAAAGCGTCGATATGGATGGTGTGGCCGTCTTTCAGCTCGGGGGTCATGTCGATCAGATGGTCGATACGCGGTTTGGCAAAGCCTTTCTCCCATTCTTTCGTATAGCTCAGGTGATAAGCTTTATGGCCTTTGACGTATTCCCAGATAGATGTCAGGTTGCCATTGGCATCACGGGCGATAATATCGTTTTTGATGTAGGTATCCCACAGGGGGCTTTCCTCGAAAGCATCGACCATGTTGATGTGCAGGCTGACGGTCGTGTTGTAAGCACGGGCTTCGCGGATCAGCCAGCGGAGGCTTTCGAGGGCGGTGGCATCTTCTTCCCGCTTCAATTTGGGATTGACGATGCTCCAGTCGGGATACAGGTGATCGTGACCACCCCGTTGCCAACCGACCAGGTAGATGATCTTGGGGATACCGCGTGTCAGGTTGTCCACTCGTTTCACGACATCCAGAGCCTGACCGAACGTACACAGGCGCGACGGGTCTTCGTGCTGGAAAATCACGTTGTTCGGATCAGGTTCGTTCAGTTCACCATCATACCCCATAAAGAGTTTCAGTACCAGAGTCTGGTGATAATCACGGTAATACGGGGCGACAACGACTCTCTTTTTCGCCCGGTAAGTGGCACCGTCTTTCTGATAGACGGCGGTCACTTCAGCCAGTCCGCCATCCTTCGGGATTAACTGATCACCGGATAAAGCGACAACCTCGACATTTCCGCTGGCACTGACTGTACGTACGGATAAAGCGAGCTCGGATAAGGAGAGATCGGATGTCTTTCCATTGGAATAATGACCGATAACACGAAGGGTTCCCTTCTCTCCGGGATTACGTACCGGATTCAGAGTTTCTTTATCCAGTTGGATAGAGATCTCCTCTAGTTTGTTCTGTGTACTACAAGACAGACAAAGCAGGATTGTAAGTATATACAAAGATATTTTCATGATAAAATTCAAACGTTATAAATAGGGTGCAAAATAAAAGATTATCAAGGTATCATTCACTCAAAAGGATCAGCCATCCGCGTTTCGGATCGACCGGAATCGGATCGGCTGGCGTAAACTCCCGTGCTTTCTGAAAATCGGTAATATCCGGAGCCTGCATACGGACAGACGACGGATTCAGACCTAATTGTTTCCAGTCGATATTCAGTTTAACCTGCTTCTTCGTACTGGAATAATTACCGATCGACAGCAGCGTCTCTCCTTTATTCACGTACGCCGTTACTTTCACCTCTTTGTCCGAAGTGGTCACAGCCGGATTCTCTTCCCAGAAGCCGATCATCTGCGCATCCATGATCCCGAAGTCATCCCACAGCTTCCAAACATATCGCGGGTTGCCAATAGTTCCTTCCGTATACCAAGGCAAACGGTTCGTCATGCCATATTGCATTCCCAGCCATTGGTTGCCTCCACCGTGCAACATATCTCCCATTAAGCCGAAAGGAAGACCGGAGACTTCTACCAGCCAGTTGGCCGGAGACATTTCGTTATACATGAAACTTTCACCAAACCACACCTTATCCACGTATGGGAAGTACTCTGCATATTGAGTAGCCGGACCACGTGAAAAGCCCGTATTCGAATGCAGGTCGATGATACATCCCGGTTTTACCTCTTCCATGGCATGCCGCATGCGCTTCAACATATCACGGCCGAAAGCGACATCATCCAGATAAAGGCCGTCGATGTCTGTATATTTTACCAGCCATGCCAGTCCCTCCACATAATAATTATACCAGCGCGAATCGCCCGTAGCCGTCAAGACGGAAGCATCGGCAATGACACCTCTTTTCTCGCCATTATCAAAATGTTGATACCATTGAGGTGTATAATCGGTTACATAATGTTCCCGGCACCAGGGGAAGCCTCCTCCTTTACCGCCTTGCAATATTTCATCTCCCAAACTGCGCAATGCCCAAATTTCCGGAACGACATTGGTTAGCTCGCGGATGGTATAATACAGTTTCACCTTACAGCCTTTACTATGCCATTCATCTGCAAACGCTTTGATGGAATCGGCTGTTATGAACGGATAATTGATGAACGGATTCAAGTCGTTGGCATGGTGCACATTGATAATCTTTATGCCTGTCTCCACATCTTTCGCTTCCGGTGTCGGTGCAAATCCGTTATGGTAGTACCGGTCGGTAAACTGGCTACGACTATTCACTTTCTTGACCGGAGTGATCAGCAAGGCAAAATCGAACGTCAGACTTTCGACAGCATTGAGAGCACGTTCACCACTATATGCCGTTGCTATGGTCTGACTTCCGCTCCGCTGAATGCGGAAACCGCCCTTGCCGTTGTTATACCAACTTTCGGGATAAGCAGGACGATAAAGATTCAGCAAAGGACCGGTATAACTCGCTCCACGTAATTCGCAATGGATACCGGCTTTTTCTGAACCACACCAGAAGCTGTCGAAAGGCCACAGCCAGGAAGCACCTTTGTTAGTGGGTATGGATACGGCATAATCGTGTACCGTCTTTCCCTGTGTCTCCCAGCCTCCGGAATAGTCGGCTGGTGTCTCTTGTCCGGGTAAACCCAGCCCCATAAAATAAGGGGCAGCTTCGCTTTTCATCGGTATCTCAAGCCGGATATCTTCGATCTGTAAATCCTTTTTAGGAGCGATGGAATAAACGTAGTTGATCCAGCCGTCAAACTCCATCGTTGCGTTGCAAGTCAGTGTCAAGTCATCATCTTCAGCCTTCCAGGTTCCCGACATTTTACCTTCGGACTGTCCGGTCAGGTCGACGGTTCCGTTCAGTTTCTTTTCTCCCGAATAGGTACGGATGATAAAACGAACGGGAGAAGCCAGCAGTTCATGCCCCCAGGAATCAATAGAAGACGGCAGAGCGGTCTGCTCATCGAGAGATACCGTACGGCCTAAACAGGAGACACGGTTGTCGGAGAGAGACATGTCGGCATACCCTTCGGTCGGTTTGTCGCTGATTCCGCGGGTCGAATTAAGCCAGCGTAGGCGGCTATGGCGCCAAAGCTCACCATCACCACGGTCTGCCAACATTTTGCCGGATACTTTCAGTTCTATTTCTACAGGAACGGTATATCCTGTTTCATCCTTTAAAGTAACCACGCCTTTATAAGTTCCGCTTGGTTGATCCGCTTTCAGATCCACACCAAACCATAAGGGTTGAACGGCATCCGGAGCTACACTCACCTGTCTGGTAAACGGTATTCCTTTCGGATTTACTCCGTTTATATTGAAGCAAGTAATCGCTTCTGCCGGAATCAGATCGTTTCCACTTTTCAAGCCGGATGTTTCATAAGTCACACTGTTCAATTCGTCGGTTGCAGCCCATACACCCAACTGGAAGGTGTAGTATTCGTTCGGTTGGGCTTTCCCGGTAAACGACGTTTGCAGCGGACTTTGTAACCATTTATAAGGGACGGCATCTTTCATACGTATAGGCAATGAACGATCTTCCGGGAAGACGAGGAAATGTCCTGGATTCGCTTGCTTATAATTTTCTTTCTCACTATCCGAAGCGGCAATTTCCATGGGATAGAAGCTATCGAACTGCGTACGCGACTCCACACGGTTGATAGTTGCCTCCGGTAGCTTTTTATCGGCAGAAACAGCAGCTACCCATTGCTGACCGGGAGCATCCTCTTTCGGGAAATAACCGAGATGATAATTTCCACAACCTTCCTGAATTTGATACGGCAGATAATAAAAGAAATAAATGCCTTTCTTTTTAACTGGACCAAATAAGAGTTCACATTGTTCGTTATTGACTTTCAGTCGTTGGATATTGGGAATCGTATCCCCTGTCTCCGCATCGACAATCAGAAAACGACGGTTATCCACCTCCTTGTCGGGGCGTCGCCAGTCGAAGGATAGTTTGACAGCTTCAGCCGGAGCGTTAACCGCCAGTACGGCACGATGGTTACCCAGAGCTTCGTTCCACGGAGTCTCTGCTACGGCATAAGGATATGGAGCCTGAACGGTATTTTGATTACAAGCAATGCCTATGCAGGCAAATAATATATACAATAATATATGTTTCATGAAGTTAGAATTTTAAGATACTAAAGACCTGATTTATTACATCCGGTAGCAGGAAAGACGGAGACAGCTTCATCCGGTTCGAGCGACAGGCGGACAGATCCGTCAGTGCAGACCTCGCTGGTTTTATAAAAGATACCGGAAGGCGTTATCTTATAAATATCCACGCTGTGTACGTCCGACCAGTCGGGTGGCAACTGCCAGGACTTACCGGAATAGCCTTTTACTGAATAGGCCATATACTCACGACCGGCACGCCAGAGAACCGGCATAAAGAGATCGTCCTTGTCCCTGAGCAAACGTTTATGATGAGTGATGGTCGAGTCCTTTAGTGAAGCGGTCAGGCCATCGTTATAGTAAACGACACGGTTCTCGCCTTTCCCTGTCAGCTTTTCCCGTTTATAACGGTTCAGATAGACGTAAGGAAGTGTTCCTGTATAGAACTGGTAACGGTATTTGTCTATCCAGTTGGCATCGGGCAAAGAGCCGTTCTCCAGGTTACCGAAGCAATCTTCACCGCGTCCGCTCATACCGAAGAGGAAGCCTAGCTGGAGCTGTTCTTTCGTCAGATCCGGAAATTGTTTGGCAAAGAGATAAGATGCACCGCCGGTTGTCAGATAAGCGGGGTATTTCATATAGTCCGCTTCGGTCGCTTCAAACCACAGGTACCAGGGATTCACACCGATGAACAGGTCTTTGCCTTCCCGCAGGCGGTTGAAACTTTCGTGAGTGACATCGATACCTTTTCCCCTGAAATAGCGGAATATCTTTCGTTGATATTTCTCTTCCTCCTCCCATGAGATCTTTTCATACGGATTGTCGCGCACGAAGAAAGCATCGATCATTATCGAACCTGCCTCCTCAATGCAAGGCAGTAAATCCAGTAAGGCATTGATCCGCTTAACGGCATAACCACTCTCCCATTCGTTCTTATAACAAATCTGATAGGCTTTGCGGCTGTTCCACACACCGATCTGCATCGGGGTTCCGTCTGCATTACGGGAGATAAATCCTTTGGAGAGGTATTCATCCCAAAGGGGACTGTCGTCGTAGGCATCCGTCATATTCACATGAACACTGATATAGGTATTATATTTCCTTGCCTCTTTAGCCAGCCAAAGCAGGGACTCCCTACCGGTAGCATCACAATCCCTCTTCAGTGCGTTATTCACTTCAAACCAGGCCGGATATTTATCGTCGTGCCCGTTATATTGCCATCCTACCAGGTAGAGCGTCTTTGGAAGTCCCCGTGTGACGGCATCCATCTGTTTTACCAAAGACAAGACCTGTTCGAAAGTATAGCAAATAACCGGATTGCCTTTCTCATCCGGATAAGACAGCATGATCTTCATCAGTTGCATCTGGTGATAGGCATGCATATAAGGTTGTTCGGGACGCATCGTTTTAGTCCAGTCATATTTCTCTCCGGAGATAGCCCGCCATGATTCCGCTAAATTTTCCTGAGAAAATAATGGGTGACAAACCAACAAAAAGGCTAAACACAATAACCTAAAAAGAACTATCTTCTTCATATTCATTTTACATTAGTTGATAAAAAAAAGGCTGTCCGAAACTTATATAGAGACGGACAGCCTCAGCACTTCAGATCTAAGGATATAAATATAGTTACTTATTTAATGCAGTAACTTGAATTGTCCAATCTTTTTTCGTACCGTTAGCAGCTGTCACCAGATACCTGCGTGTAGTAGAAAAATCACCCGGTACTCCTAATGTCGGAGCACCGTCCTGGGGAGCAATAACAGCTGCAGTGGAAAGATTAAACTTGCCGACCAGGTTTGTCAGAGCAACCGTGTTACGAATCTCTTCCGTAAAAGAACCGTCAGCCGGAGGAACTGTGATCGTACAGGTAATTGTTCCGGCTTCTGCATTGATTACTTTATTTTCGACAGTCAGTGTTACAACCTTTACAATCGGTTCACCGTCAATCCATACATCTGAAGGATCCTTATATCGAAAATCAAACTTTACATCTGTGATATTTGCTTCCTCAAATGCTGGCAAATCATCCATGTTTCCGTCCAAACAAGAGGAACAAGCAAGGAGCAGCATTAACAACAAAGCATTATTCATCCATTTTACTATATTCTTTTTCATACTTTTAGTGTATTAAAGATTAATCATCTATTACCAACCCGGATTCTGTGGGCCTAAATTTGCATTACGGTCAATCTGTCCCTGAGGAATAGGGAATAGATAGCGACGGTCTGCACGGAACTCACGAATGTTGCTATCCCCGTGTGTAACTTCCCCTATATAGAACGATTTACGATCATTCGTAATTTCCACATAAGTCGGAGCCTCTGTAAACTCTACAATTTTACCCCCCGGAGCAACTCCATTATTAGCATAACCGCCATGTTTGCCCCAACGTAATAAAGTCCAGTAATAATCGTTTTCCATCGGCAATTCGCAACGACGTTCCTGTTTGTAGAAGTCCCAGGCTTCTTCCAGACTATTTACTTGTTTTGCAGGCAATTTTCCATGAACTGTACGAGTTTGGTTACAAATATCCACAGCCTCTGAATAGTTACCTTCTCCCATACCAGCCAACCACAAAATAGCTTCAGCCTTATTCAGAAGAACACGTCCGTAACGCGTTACTACGAAATGGTAATCGGTCGGGGTTCCTGCATATACACGAGGTTGAACATCATAAACACCTTTACGCCAATAATAATTTGTCAATCCCATGTGGGGACCTAGTCCTCCATTTACTTTTCTCCACAAATTACCATTAACAGTTGTCCGAATCTCTTCGCTCCACCACGTAGAATTGTCATATACAAAACTATCATAAAAACGAGCATCCCTATTAGTGTACATTATATCACTAACTGTTCTATCTCCTTTTACATTACCATAATAGAGCACTTCTGCCTTTTCAGACTCAACAGCCCAGTCCGGAGCCTGTCCTTCAGTAACACTCACATTGTTCTTAAATTGAGAAGATTCGTACCAGGCTACACCTTTACCAGTTTCTTCATCAAGAACATCATACATGTCTACCAAATTCTGTGTCGGTGCCCACCATAACCAACCGATAAAAGGTTGACCTCCATTTGTTTTAAACTCAGGTCCACAACCATTCTTTGCTAAAACATCGTTATTAACATTCGGCATCACATTTTGTAAAGGAGCTATATGATCCGTATTTGTTGTCGCTTTATCCTTATAAATAGCAAAGATAATTTCACTTGAATAACGATCTTGTTCATTAAATATGTTACCATAATTTGAAGCCAAAGAACTACCCTCTACTCCATCTGCTGCAGCAACAGCTTCCTTCAACCACGTTTTTTTCTGTGCGGGATCGGTTTCGTAAGCTGCAGCCTGAAGTGCTATTTCCGATTGAAAAGCATAAGCCACATTTCGAGATAAGTCACCCGACTTTGCTTCTACCGGCAGATCCGGAATAGCTGCTTTTATATCATCCAAAATATAGGTATAACTTTCTGTTGTACTCTTAGTCGTCGGATACATCAGCCCGTTATTAGTCGTATCGGCCGGTGCCAACACACGGTCTACCCAAACAAAACGCCCTATAGTCCGGGCCTGTTTGTAATAAAGTAAAGCTCTTAATAATCGACCTTTAGCTACCAACTCTTTGGATTCTGCTTCAGAAAGCCCTGCTCCGACATATTCCGTTGCCTTCTCTATAATCAAATTACAACGGCGGATGTTCCCGAAATCACCAAAACCGACATCTTCATATCGGGTAGTCTGTTCTTTCACTATACCATTACCTCCATTGGAATGAACGGCATTATTGGTTCGTTCTTCCCACGTTGTTTGATTTCCATTCACATAACCATCCATAATCGCATTCACAGTACCTAACACAAATGCATCTGCCGTGGATTTAGATCCCCAAACAGTTGCTTCATCATAGGTTGTGAAAGGCTCTGTATCCAGTACATTACAAGAAGTAATACCCGTCAATAAGGCCAGTGAAAATGTTATTATATTTCTTAGTTTCATAAATATATTCTTTTATTAAAATCCTAGATTCAAACTAACTGCATATACGCGCTGTACCGGGTAGTCATAATTGTTCGTACTACCTGTTTCCGGGTCAAATCCGTATTTGGTAGCCGGTGAAATAGTAAACAAATTCTGACCACTTAATACAACCTGGCATTTGTAAAGCCATTTTACATCCTTCAATAATGTCTTCCGGAAGTCATACCCCAATTGCAATGATTTCAAACGGATATAACGACCATTGGTCAACCAAAAATCAGAAGTCTGATAGTTATTATTCCCATTCACATTCGAATTCATTGCAATACGCGGATATTTGGCATCTCGGTTATCCGGCATCCAATAATCTAACTGGTATGGATAAACGATCGAATATCCACTTGTACTCTGTCCACGCACAACATCATCCAGATACATATCACGTGAAGTTGCTCCCTGGAATAACATATTTAAAGAAAATCCTTTATAAGACAAATTGGCATAAATACCATAGTTACCACGAGGAAAGCTATTTTTACCAATACGCCACTGGTCGTTTGAATCAATAAATCCATCACCATTCATATCCTTATATTGAATATCTCCAGCTACCAAATTAGAGGAACTTTCCAAACGCGGTGAATTTAAAACCTGATCTGAATTTTGATAATATCCTAAGTTAGTATAACCATTTGTATAAAACCCTTTCTGTTGAACCAGTCTCTTATACGGATTTTTCTGACTAGCCAAGTCTTCATCCCAAGCTGTAGAGACTAATTGATCGAAATAAGTAAAATTAGCACCGACCTCATAATTGAAATCTCCGACATGATCCTTCCATGACAAAGCAAATTCATAACCAGCACGACGATGTTCTCCGTCTGATTTTACTTTTGGCAGACTCAGCCCTAGAGGATCCGTATAGTTCACGTTAGAAGGAGAAGTCAAATACCCGGTTGTCTTCATATAGAAATAGTCAAAACTACCAGCCAAACGTTCTCCCAAAGAGTTAAAATCAAAACCTATATCAAATGTACTACGAGTATACCAGGTAATATCCGGGCTAATCAGATTTCCTTCACTAAAAGTCGGAACAATACTTCCTCCCAATACATAGCCACGTTCTGCCAAATTATAAGATGTCAAATAGCTAAAAGACCCAACTCCATTATCAAGACCGGTTTCACCATAAGTAGCTCTTACTTTGAAATAGTTTAAAATATTACGATCTTTCAGCGGCTGGAAAAATGATTCCTCAGAAATAGCCCAGGCCAAAGACCCGGCATAGAAATTACCCCAACGGCGGTCTTTCGGGAACAAGTCGCTACCATCATGGCGTAATGAACCTTCTACAAAATATTTCTTTTTATAATTATAAGAAGCTCTGGCAACCAAACCGGCACGACCGAATTCGGATTCACTACCTCCATTTTCCATTGAATCTGAAGGTCCTGCCCCAATTTGATCGATCATGAATATATAATTTTTACGCAAAGCATTGAAACCTCTGTAAAATGAATAGGTTTGTTCAAAACCCAACGTTGCAGAGACATTATGTGTTTCATCCAGGAAAGAACGATTGTAATCTGCAAAATACTGAGTTGTCCACATACGTGCACTTCCCGTATTATAGGTCAAACTAACAGTTGCATCAGGACCTTTTACTCCGTTCAAATCATATTGAGGAGCTGTTTTATTCCAAAGTTTACTGTCACTCATGAAATAACGATAATTACCGCCGACTTTCAGCTTCAATCCTTCAACACCTTTTACACTCCATTCGGCATTAAACAATCCCATAAACATCTTATAATCCCACTTGCTGTAACCTGATTCCGGAGAGACTTCAACCATCGGATTATCTGGTCCTACATAATACTGTCCATTTTGATTGACAGCCAATTCCATAGGGCTTTTATTTTGAATATGTCCCCATGTATATCCATATCCATCAGAATAAGTAGAACGTGGACTCTGCTGCGTATTAATATAAGCATCTACCCCAAATGTCAACTTTAATCCTAGATCCTTAAAATCAGACACTTCATTAATACGCGCATTATAACGCTTGAACCATTCTGTGTCAGCCTTATACATAGAACTTTGATCATAAGCCTGGAAAGACACGTAAAACTTATTAATATCTGATCCGCCACGAACAGCTAGTGAATGCCGGCTATCCGGTGTAAAATTCCTCAACATTAATTTCTGCCAATCCACATTGGGATAATTATATGGATCTGATCCTGTCCGATATTTTTCAACTTCTTCTTCCGTCCAACGAGGTTCCAAGTTATATAAATCTCTAACAGTGTTATCCACCAAAGCTCTCTGATAAGAATCCAGTTTCTTTTCCAGAAAAGTAGGTTCAGCCCAACTCTGATTGAAACTATAATCAACACGTAAACCCTTCAATCCATTTTTTGTCTTAACAACCAAAACACCATCGCCAGCACGTGCACCATATACAGCTGCGGCTGCGGCGTCTTTCAAAACAGACATCGACTCAATATCGTCAGAATTCAAGTTTACAAAATCATCATACTCAGACACAAACCCATCAATAACGACCAAAGGCTGTCCTCCACCACGAATGGAAATCGTTGACTTTTTACCAATACCTCCACCAGCTTGAGTAACGATCAAACCTGCTGCACGTCCTGCCAATGCATCTGTAACATTAGAAACTGGAACATTCTTCATTTTATCAGCATCGACTGTAGAAACGGCAGAAGTAAGATTTCGTTTAGAGTTTGTACCATAACCAATAACTACAACCTCTTCCAACGCTTTTGAATCCTCTTTCAATGTAATATTAAAAATTTTCTTTCCACCGACAACTATTTCTTGTGAGGTATAACCGATAAATGAAACAACTAATACCGGATCTTTTATATCTTTTAAATCCAAAGAGAATTTACCATCCATGTCAGTCGTAGTACCAAGTCCACTCTCATTTTTAACCAAAACATTTGCTCCAATGACCGGCTCTCCGAATTCATCAATAATCCTTCCTGTAACCACAGTTGTTGATTCTTGATGGATTTCACCTTTTTTAAACAGAACAATATGTCGATCTGTGATTTTATATGCCAATGATTTATCATGCAATAAAACATCCAAAACTTCTGATATCGTTTTATTCTGTAAATCTATTGATACATTATCGTCCAGTTTTATTTCATTCTGCTTATAAACGAATGTAAACTCCGACTGACTTTCAATAGCTTTAAGCACCTCTAAAACTGTGCCATTCACTTCGAGATTCAATTTAGTAACCTGCGAATACGAAGAGGCTGCAGTCGCACCCCAGATACTAAGGAAAAAGAACAATATGGAAAATCTCATAACAACAAAGATTCGATTATGTGTTTTTTGAGGAATATTAATCCCCGACAAAGCCTTTTTATAGCTCTGTAACACTCTGATTAAATGTTTATTCATACATTTGCAAACTCTAAATGATTATTTACTAAGGCAGTTGGTAGCTGCCATGTTTATTAAATGATCTATGCGCAAGCATTAAATTGGGGATGTTGGTAGCATTCCCAATTTTTTTTTCAAATCCTAAGAACTATTCATGGTCTATTATTTAAGGTTATACAATATCTACTTTATAAATACATCCTTATTTTTAATCATATACTCATATTTCATTGATATTTGAAGAATCGACAAGATTTCATCTAACGACTCGTTATGTGTAAATCGAGCTGTCAGACAAGTTTCTTTCAAGGATCTATCTTTCAAATGAAATTTCACATTAAATGAATGTTCCAACGTCTGAATTATCTGTCCGAATGTACTATTTTCAAACACATAATCACCTGTTGCCCAGGAAACATAAAAAGAAGTTTGAACCGGATGAACTTCTATATCTCCATTATCCCTATTGTAAACAGCCTGTTCACCCGGAATCAGAACCCGATCAGGAGTTGAACTCTTATTGTTTTTTTTATATAATGCGACAGAACCTTCCAATAAGGTAGTTTGAATAGCTGCTGATTTTTTGTGTGCCGATACATTAAATTCAGTACCCAACACCTCCACTGACATACCATCCATATTTACACGAAATGGACAATGTTGATCTTTAGTTACTTTAAAAAAGGCCTCACCTATCAATTCTATTGACCGATTTCCATCATCAAATGATTCCGGATAACGTATCCACGAATCACTATTCAACCATACCTCCGTACTATCCGGCAATAATATATAAGCTTTTGATCCAGCCAATGCTGTTGTCTCCAAATAAGAAAGAGGCTTTGATTCAGTTATATTCCAAATAAGAAAAGAAGATACACATAATAAAGCTATACAAGCCGCAACAGAAGTATATTTCCATATCGGAGAAACACCTATTCTCTGTCTTGATGTTTCAATACGGTCACGTAATCTCTTATAAACAGCATCTGTATCAACCTCCAATGGCTTAAAACGAATACGGCTTACACATTCTTCAAACTGTATTTTATCTCCTTCTTTCAAATTCATTGTTACCTGTTTTGTTATTATAGATGACAACGAAAGTGAAAAACCCTAATACAAAAAACAGTCTTAACTTATATTAACCTTAACCACCAAGTTCCTGAAGAACTAATGTCTTTTTCATAACAAAAATAGTATTTATTCACATAAAGTCTAAATTATAATGATAAAAAAGCTGTATTGATAGATTCTAGTGTACTATATCTATAGTCCATCTGAACAGTTTTCTCAAAAAAAGAAAATTTTACAGCTTTTAATTCTATACAAGTACCATAGTTCTTCAGGAACTTGGTGGTTAAGGTTAATATAAGTTAAGACTGTTTT
>NZ_QUKD01000008.1:27853-314666 GCF_003480915.1 Parabacteroides sp. TM07-1AC
ATAATTATTTATCAGTGATATGTTGTGACATGAGGATAAGGACTCCACTAAACAATAAAAAAGATGATCTGATTTTCAATATCATTCAAGGAGACGAAAAAGCCTTTCGCCAACTTTTTGATATGTATTATCTCAGATTATACCATGTGGCTATCTACTATCTATCCTCCAAAGAATCAGCTGAAGAAGTTGTATCTGATGTTTTTTACACGATTTGGAATAGAAAAGAAACACTCCATGAAATAGAAAATATAGAAAGTTATCTCTACATTTCTACCAAAAACCAGGCTCTACATTATATAAGAAGATCTAATACTCCAGAGTGTTCACCCTTAGACTTATATAATATAGAGTTGATAGCAGACAATACCAATCCAGAATCTGTTTTACTGGACCAGGAGCAACAGGAACTGATACAGAAAGCAATCAACTCCTTGCCGGAAAAATGCAGGGAAGTATTCAGATTGTTCCTTTCCGACAAACTCAAGCAAAAAGAAATCGCCACTTTACTGAATATATCACAAAAGACAGTAGAAGCTCATATTGCAACGGCTTATAAGAAAATACATGCTTATCTGAAGAAAAGGTATTAACAAATTTCCCTTTAAATGAACCGAAATCTCGTTTAAAAGGAGTTTTTTCTCGTTTTAAACGAAGTGAGGGTCCGTTTTAAACGAATTTACACCTCGTTTTAAACGAACCCACCCTATTTTTAGAAAAGAATTATCCCATATTCTTTCAAAAGACTTTAAAGTAGTCGACATCGACAAAGCCTTTGCCGTCTGTTACGTCCGGGTTAATGCAGAAAAGTCCGACTTTAGCGCCGATCCACTGTCCTTTCGATATTTCGAAACGGTCATCCAATGTCGTAAAATGCATACCGTCCATGCTGTAAGAATACCGGCAAGTCGCATCTGGATAGACCTTTACCTGCAGCCAAACATCATTCGATGGACAGTCGGCATTCTTTATTTCATGAGGGATATAACCACAATTCTCTCCCTTTCCCTCGCTAAGGACAATTTGTTTCTTTCCGCCTTTTTGCTGTACAGACAGATAAGAGTAATTATTTCCCATCATGACCAGACCAGCCCTTTCGCCTTCCTGCAAATGACTGACATTCATCTTCACCGTCGAAGTAAACTCCGGAGCAGGTAATTTCTGAAGTAACAGATTCCCGGAATAATAAAGATTCCCGTCTTCTGTCGGAGATGAAACGGCATACAATCTCAATGCCCCTTCCGAAGCGGTCAGGGAATACCATTTAGACTGACCTGCGGCCTGCCATTGCCACTGTAAACCCAGTTTGCTGTCGTTGAATTCATCGGAAGTCTGTGGCGATTCGACCGGATATGTTTTACCGACATTCGGCTTTTTGTGAGACAGTACAGGCAACCCGCATCCTTCCCCTTTTTCATCTATACCCATAACAGGCCAGTCGTTTTTCCAGTCACCGGGTTGAAGATGGACAATACGGCCATACACCCCTTTGTCCTGAAAATGGATGAACCACCATTCACCGGTCTGTGTATCGACAAAACCTCCCTGGTGAGGTCCGTTTATGCCGTTGCCTTCCTGCAAAACTTTCTTCGATTCATACGGTCCTTCGATATTCCTTGAACGCAGTACTGTTTGCCAGCCAGTCGAAACACCGCCCGCCGGAGCCAGGATATAATACCAGCCATTCCTCTTCATCGTCTTCAATCCTTCGAGCACCGGATTTTCTTTTTCGTCCCAATAGATGATCTTCCCGTTATCGAGGATGCTCAAACCATCTTCCGACATACGGTGCAGATAGACCGGACCACCACAGAGCTTGCTTCTCACCAAATAAGCCTTTCCGTCTTCATCCCACAAAGGACAAGGGTCCTCCCACTGCGACACATGCAAAACATGCTTCAAGGTCCATTCTTTAGCAGGATCGGTCGTATAGGCAGCGAACAAACCCTCCTGCGGAGTGCAAAAATAGACATAATACTTTCCGTCGTGATAGCGGATTGCCGGAGCCCATGACCCTTGTCCGTGTGCCGGATAATCATAACGATCTAAAGGCAGACGCGGATAAACATGGTTGATGATCTTCCAGTTCACCAAATCTCTGGAATGCAGGACCGGAATACCGGGTGCACAGGTAAAACTGGATGCGACCATATAATAATCATCACCGACACGGATCACATCCGGATCAGAGTAATCGGCATGTATGATCGGGTTACGATAGGTTCCGTCGCCGTTATCGGCAACCCAAACCTGGGCTTTCAGACAGCATGCGGTTAACAGCATACCGATTAAGAGTAAGAATTTTCCTTTATTCATCTTCCTATTTATATATTAAACATTGTCCTGAATTGAAATACTTTTCACGATGAATCAGATGCACAAAGATAATATAAAAAGACGTACCTCTATATAATAATCGTTTGGGAACAGAGAGAAGCATCAACAGGCTCGTTTACCTAATCTATAAGGTTGTCTGAAAACTGTAAGTGGATACAACGTTATCCGACGTACGGATGGTCAGGACAAAATCGTATGTTTTTCCTTTCTCAAACTTTATTTTGTTGGTTAGTGTCACATTTGTTTTGCCATAAGGAGCCAGAGATGTTAATTCAGCTTGTCCTATTGCTTTCCTGTTGCCATCCTGCAGTTGCTCCAGTGTCAGAACAGCAGGTGCAGAAGCTATCTGTCCGAAATTCTCTACCACGACACTTATATCCGGGCTGTCTGATGCAAATACCGGCATCCGGGCAGAAAGAATCGGATCGTTATAGCTGATCCAAGGCAGACGGGCATATCCGTAGAGCAATTTACCGGAAGTCGTTTTTCCTATTAATTTAGGGGCGAACTCTTCGGCAGTTATGCCGTTACCTTTTGCATCGAAAGTAACAATCAGGTCTTTCCCGTCATTCTCCGTACTTTGAACTTTACAGCCTCTGCCATAATTGACCTCTGTAGATGCACCGAAACGCAAGGAATTGAGATCGATATCCGTCTGCGGGTTAAATCCTTTCTCGGCAGCAATCTTTACACGGATCGCTTTTGTTTTATCCGTAACAGGCTGAGTATCGAGAACGGTCAGCAGCAGACCCGGATTCAACGGGATACTTATATTCTTGGAGCTATGATTGTCATTCGGAAGGTCTTCATTTTTCAATGTATCAATCACGGCAAAATTAGCCTGGATAGCACGACCGTATTCATCCTGTAAAATCTTGATACGCTCATACTTGAACCAGTTTTCCACCTTTCCGTCCTCATGCACGGAAACACCCGGCAGATAAGCCTCTCCCGGATCGGTTACCCAGTTCACGCCGTCTTTTGAACGGAGATAGAAGGCGATACGTCCCAACCAGTCATTTACGATCAGGTGATACTGGACATGATCTCGCCAAACGACAGGGTCTTCAAATTCTCCTTTTACCGGAGGATATACCCGTTTGTCCGTAATCTGATTGTAAGGGGAAAGTCCGGTTTGGCTGATCCATACGCCACCTCCACGGCATACCATCAGGTAAGAGCCGTCCTCACGCTGTGCGAATGTCAGATTTGAAAGGCCCTCGATAATGCGGCGGTCGCGGTTGTCGAAGTCAAACTTCTTACGGGTCCACGGACCGTTCAGGTCGTCCGCCAGGTAATAGCCGTCGATAACATAAACGACCACACGTCCGTCTTTCAGGCGGAAAGCCTCCGGGTTATGTCCCGAACCGATGGTATCTTTGATTATGAACGGGCCGATAGAATTATCGCATACGGCATGATAGACCGTCGAGTTGGGCCAGAACATATGTCCTTTCGGAGAATTTTCCGGCCAACCGCAAACATACAGATGGTATTTATTATCCTCATCTTTCAGGATATTTCCTCCCCAATAGGAACGGACATTGTCTTCAATCCCGTTATCCACATAGCGCGGAACAACTTCTTTGGCTCCCCATACATCGGAGCTCAGTTTTCCGGCAGGCATAGGAAGAAAACGGTCTATGAACCGGGCACCTTCGACAAGATTATCCCACTCAGCGGGACGCGGCCTTTCTGTGATCTGTGCAGTCATACTCTGCGTTCCGATACAGAAAGCGACAGAGGTACACAATAATAAAGAATAGAGTTTCATAGTATTAATAATTAAGCTTTTAATGCTTCAAATGTATAACATTTACAGATTGGATACAGCCGGTTATATGAAAAAAAACTACGCAAAGGTTTGCGTAGTTCTGATAGTCCGGCACTATAAAGCTATGGAGGTGATATGGTTAAACCGGTCGCTTGACATAGTAATGGTAACCGGCTGATACAGTAGTGCCAGCCGGTTACCATTACTAATAAAGAGAAATTTCTCCCAAACCGGCACGTCCTTCGGAGACATTTTCTATTGTCAGACGAAGATATTTTATTTCACGGTCGACAGTCATCGGTTTGAACTCCCAGCCTGTACATTCCCGTTCATACAAAAGTTCCCAGCGTTCGCCATCCTGCGACGTCTCTACTTTGTGCTTATAGGAAGAGCTGTCTTTCTGGAAAAGAATACGGCTGGCTGCCACATAGCCCGGACGATCCAACGTCAGCGTGATTACCTGCGGAAGTTTATCTTCGCCTGCGATCCACCAGGTGTGATCATCATTATCTATGATATTCGAGGACGGATACCCGCTCTGACTGCTGCCTACCTGGACGGAAGCGATCTTCAGGCGGGGTCTTTCCAATATACGCTTCTGCCAGGAAGAGGGCTTCACGACTACATTATCTTCTTCCTGTCCTTTGAATGCCGCATGTTCTCCATCCGGCAAATAAGAGTTACGGAAAGGTTCCGTCATAACCTCTGCCCTACCGGCTGATAAACCGTCCGCGGTAACTTCCACAACGATCTTACCGGCCTTTTTCGTCGTACGTATAAAGGCAAAACCGATACCGCCTTCGACTTTTTGCGGATTGATACCGATACGGCTGATCGTATCTCCGATCAGTGTACCTTCTCCCGATACCTGTATCCGGATCTCCTGCCGGGAGTTGTAGACTAAAGTGCCATTCTTATCGCAAACCTTAAAATAGACAGGGATCATATCTGAACCGTCTGCCACGGGAATAATACCATTCGTTTTGATATCTACTACCAGATGATCCGGCTGTTCGGGTGTCGTCACATGATGTGTAGCCACTACTTTTCCATCCACAAGGGCTTCCGCTTTCAATGTCCCGGCTTCATATTCTCCGGCATTGAAGATGAATACGGGGCTGCCTCCTTTTTCAACGACCGGACGATACAGCGGTGTCCTTTCCTCGCGTGTCTGTTTTCCGATTAATTGATCGTTACGGTATAATTTTACTTCATCGCAATTGGAGAAGACCGTAATATCTGTTGTAGAAGAGGTAAAACCGGCAGATGCATTATAGGAAGCGATAAAGACCATCGGCCCATCGTACAATCCCGGCTGGGAGACAGACTTGTCGCGCATACTCTGCAACATGAAATAACTGAACTTCGGATAACGGTTGATGTCGACCACACCGCTGTACATCGTTTCATCCTGGCTTCCACGTGCATAATCGTTGTAACTCCATACAAAATGCCCTCCCATATGCGGATTGGCATCCAGCATGCACCAGTCGAAATACCCTTTGCCATTCAACTGTTCGATACGGCTGCGACACTGACGCATCTGTTCTTCTTCATTCTCTTTCAGACTGACACGGGGCTTCTCTCCTACACCGTCTCCCCACTCGCGGGTAAACAAGGGTTTGACCACGATGAAGTCTTCGGGATAATTACTCATCACATCGCCATCCTTCGGGAATTTGGATACCTGTTTGTAAAAGACATCGTAATAAGGTTCCATATCGGCATGCCCGAAGTAATCGCCAGCTGTGTACATCTGGTCACCCGGATATTCCGCATGGGACAGTTCCTGGATTTCTTTTGCCAATGAGACCGGATAACGGGATTCATTCAGCGCCGTTTCCCAAAGTACGACGGAAGGGTGATTCCGATCCCGGCGAATCATCCGGCGTCCAACATCATAAAGCCGTTTGATAAACGTGGAATCGGGATTATAAAACTGCCAGCCGGGAATACATTCGACAACCAACAGACCATACTTATCGCAGGCATCCAAAAAAGCCGGATCACTCGGATAATGGGCGGCACGGACGGCATTGTAGCCCCCCTGCTTCAGGTCGATCGCATCCCGTACCTGCATCGAATTGGAAGCGGCATCACCGACATTGGCAAAAGCCTGGTGACGGTTGGCTCCGCGCATATACAGTTTTTCTCCATTGATAAAGAACCCCTCCTCCGCTGTGTAACGGATTGTACGGATACCGACTTTTTCCTCTGTCTCATCCAGTACTTTTTCACCGGATAGGATTTGTGTCTGCAAGGTATAAAGATGGGGCGTGTAAGGATGCCATAAGGCGGGATTGTCGACAATCAAATCCTGCGCTACTGTTTCGTCCGACTGCTGCTGCAAATCGACCGGAGTCTTCACTTCGGCAACCACATACCCCGTAGAATCTTTTAACTGAGAGAATAAGGTCAACGTTTCATTCTTATCCGATTGATTACGGATATGTGTGGAGACATGGACTCTTGCCCTTTCTTTCGTCACCTCCGGAAAAGTGATGAACTGGCCGCCACCGGCAACTATCTCTACCTGCAAAGGATCGGTTATATATATTTTATCGGTAATAACCATCCTGACATCCCGGTATATACCGCTATAATAATAGAAGTCCATCTTATCCTGCGGCTTTCCCGGAGGAGTCAGCGGATCATGTTCAGCAGAAACACGGACTGCCAGTACATTATTACCGTTCCAGTCGACATGATCCGTCAGATCAGCCACAAATCCCATATAACCGCCATGATGTTCCGTTATCTTTTTTCCATTCAAATAAACATCACAGTTTGTCATAACTCCCTCAAAAGAAACAACGATTCGTTTATCCTTATCTGTTTCCGGGAGCTTAAAATAACGGCGATACCAACCGACACCGTCATATATTGAGTTTCCTCCGCAATGCTTTGTTTCCAGTTGCATGATATGCGGCAGGACGACAGGCATCCAGCCGGAATCATCCAAATCCATCCTGCTGCCGTCATTTACATCGCCCCGGAAGAAAGCCCAGTCAGTGTTCATATCCAATACCTGACGGCCGGAAGAGGCAGAGCTACAGCCATATCCCGAAAGCAGACCGGCAAGCAGGAAAAGGGAATAGAGTATGTTTATGTATTTCATGTCTTCAAGTCTTTTCGATACATTTTCGATACAAAAGAAGGGATATATCAGAAATAATCCAATATATCCCTCTACTTAATCCAAATATAGTTGTTAATACCTAATTAATAGCCAGTATTCTGTTTCAGATTTGGATTCTTATCCAGGTAATCCTGCTTGATAGGTAGATAACGGTTATGAACGGCAAACGAACGGTTTTCGATCAGAGCAGTTCCGGATATCGTTGCACGCATGAAAGGATTCGATTCGCTCGCATTCACAGTTCCTGTTACGCGGGTCAACGGGCCGTTCATCAGAGTTTCGGCCAACATTTTACCACTATCGTCTTTCCAACGCAGGATATCGGCACGGCGAAGACCTTCACCTGCCAGTTCAGAAGAACGCTCGCGGCGGATCAATTCACGCAATTTTGCTTGCGTAGCATATTTACCACGGTCTACTGCCGGCATACCGACACGGTTACGAACCTGATCCAACATACCGTATATTTCGGCAGACGGGCCATTCAATTCGTTTTCCGCTTCGGCATAACTTAGTAATACTTCGGCATACCGGAAGATAATTACGGAGGCATTCGTAGCCCACATATCAGCATATTGTGACTTATCCAACAGATATTTTCCCCAGGTTAATCCTGTCTTGGAAGCATTATCGGCGTCGTCCGGGTTATTCGGGTTTTTACTTCCGTCGATCGTAGCATCCAGTGTATTTAGGATACCGCCTTCCCAATCCATACCGGGAAAAAGAACGGTCATGGCCATACGCGGGTCACGATTTGCATACGGATGGGTAGCGTCGTAACCGCTTCCGGCTTCTTCCTTGGTCAAACCGTTACTCATTTCGTAGGCATCTACCAGGTTTTGAGTCGGAACCATCGACGACCAACCGCCGTCTGCATTGTTATACATTGTTCCGATCATCCAGTTATCATACAGGTTCTCGTCACGCTGGAAGGCCGCGATAATTTCTTTCGAACCTTGTCCTGCTACGGTGAAAAGATTGTTATAGTCAGGATCCAATTCATATTGTCCCAAGTCCATAATCGCCTTTGCCGCCTCTTTCGCACGCTGATAGTCACCATAATACAAGGCCGAACGCATCTTGAGAGCCATAGCTGTTCCTTTGGCGATATAACCTCTTGCCGCAGGTGCATCGTTTAACAGAGGAATGGCCGCATCGATTTCGTCGTAAATAAATTTCTTTACTTCTTCTTCCGTATTGCGGGCTACTTTAGCTTCCTCGGCTGTCTCATACGACTCGATGATAGGCACACCGCCATACCACCAGTTCTTCAAGAAATATTGGAAAGCACGGATCGTTTTTACCTGGCCGATCATATTACTCTTCTTACCGGCATCGGCAAATTCAAGAGGTTCGATGTTCTTCAGAAAATCGTTACAACGACGGATCAATGAGAAGCCGTAATAATCTGCCACCTGGTTACTGGCTGTCATACTGCCGTTACCGATGTTTTTCCAGTTTTCATGGATATGGTAGTTGAAACCGAAATCGGAACCGCAGTCCCAATACATGATACCGGTCTCATCGCCCCAACCGTCGTAACAGCCGATCAGGAACTTTTCTGCATCGGCTTCCGTCTGCCAGGTAGTGGCGGGCGAGAGTGCATCCTTGGGTACTGTATCCAAAAAGTCTGAACAGGACGTTCCGGCCAATGTCATTCCGGCCAGCATATATATAAATAAGCGTTTCATGTTATATTCTTTTATTTTATTCATAACTAATCGTTCCTATTAGAATGTTATATTCACACCGAAAGCATGTGTCTGAGTCAGCGGGAAGCTGGAAGCACGTTCGCTGGAGATTTCCGGATCAACGCTGACAAGCATGTTATGGATCGTAAACAGGTTTTCCACAGAATAATACACGCGCAGGTTCTCGATACCGGCCGATTTCAGGATATTCTTCGGAATCGTATAACCGAACTGAAGGTTCTTCAGACGCAGGTAACTTGAATTCTGTAACCAGAAAGTCGACATTACATTTGACGATAAGCTGGGAGAGGTAGTGGAATATGCGATACGAGGCATTTTCGCATCCATATTATCCGGCGTCCAGGCATCCAGCCATACGGTTGCAGGGTGAGAGTCGTCGCCATTGAAGTAACCGGTCACTTCCTGGTTAATCAAACGGTGTACACCGGCGGCACCGGCAAACATCATGGAAAGGTCGAAACCTTTATAACCGGCATTCAAACTCAAACCGAATGTAACGGAAGGGTCTGTCGATCCGCCCAGGATACGGTCGTCGGCAGTTATCTTACCATCATTATTCGTATCGTGGTAAATCAAATCACCGGCTTTAAACTTGCGGGTACCGAACGGATAACCGTCCTGTTTTGAATACTTATCCATCCAGGCCTGAGCTGCGTCATCCGATTGGAAGAAACCGTCGGCTTTATAGACGCGGTAAGAGTTCAGACGCTCACCTACACGGCGAAGTTTGTTTTCATTATTCGGGTCTACCATGTCAGTCACTCCTCCCAGGTTCAATACTTCGTTCTTGTTATAGGCAAAGTTACCGGTTGCACCGAATGACCAGTCACCCCATTTATTATTGTAGCTCAATACGATTTCGATACCTTTATTGACCATTTCGCCTACGTTGTCTTTATAGGCTTCCAAACCAAATTCCTGCGGAACAGGAACGTCCATAATGATACCGGTCGTCTTGCGGTCGTAGTAATCGATCGTGAAGTTGATCTTGTTATTGATCGTTGCATCTAGACCTAGCCCCCATGTACGTGCTTTTTCCCAGGTGATGGTAGACAATTTATAAGACTTCTGATAATAACCCGATTGCAGAGAGCCGCCCAACGGATACTTTGCATCCAGATTATAGGTATTCATCCAGGGATAATAATCCGTCAATGCATCCTGGTTACCCAGTTTACCCCATGAAGCACGAACTTTCAGGTTGTTCAACCAATCTTTCGTGTTTTCCATAAAACCTTCTTCACTGATACGCCATGCACCGGAGAAAGAGGGGAAATAGCCCCAACGATTACCGTCGGCAAAGCGGGAAGAAGCGTCTGCACGGATATTGGCTTCCAGGATATATTTACCCATAAAGTCGTAGTTGATACGTCCGAACCAGGAGATCATAGCCAGCTCGCGTGAGAAACCTTCATTCTTCTGAGTAGCTGCATCACCGGCATTCATGTCGGTCAGATCGTTGGTCGGGAAGTTCTTACGTTCCATCTTATGTTCCGTATAGTCGTACTTTTCAGTATGCCATCCGGCCATTGCTTTCAAGCCATGTTTACCGAACTGTTTGTCGTAATTCAATAAAGCGTCGAAAGAGGCACGATGCCAGCCGCGAAACTCTTCGTTCAGCTTGTTCGGCTCCGTCGCTTTGTTCGGGTTATACTGGATAAACTTTTGGAAAGCCTTATAATACTGCTGGTTATTCACATACGAGCCTGTCAGCGTGGCAACCAGTCCGTCGATAATCTTATAATCGGCAGCCAACGTTCCGGAGAAGTTCTGATTCTTACGGTCGACCGTCTGATCTGCATCCAGCCAGGCAATCGGGTTACCATCGGAGATAGTGCCGTATGTGCCATCATCGTAACGATTCACGATCCACGGAGCGATACGGTTCAACTGACGGATAATTTGGTCGGAACTACCGCTCGCATAGGATGAGTTCGGATCGGTATAGTCATTCTTGATATAAGCCAAATTGAGGCGTACATTCAGGCGCGAATTGAGCTTCATATCCATATTGGTACGACCGTTGAACTACTGCCGTTCGGCATGCGGCAGGATACCCGTCTGATGCAGGTAACCGACAGAGCCCATGTACTTGGCTGTTTCCGTACCACCTGTTATGCTCACGTTATGAGAGTGCTGAACACCTGTTTGATATGCTTCGTCATACCAGTCCGTATTCGGATAATCAGGATCTGTTCCGCTTTGGAACAAATTGATCTCTGCATCTGTGAAACGCGGGTTCAGGCCTTCGTTAATCAAGGATTGATTGTAAAGACGGGCATAATCGTAAGAGCTCATGCGGTCGATCGTTTCAGTCGCTTTCTGAACACCTACATAACCGTTATAAGAGATACGCGGCTTACCGGTCTTACCCCGTTTTGTCGTGATCAGGATAACCCCGTTAGAGGCTTTCGATCCGTAGATGGCAGCCGAAGCAGCATCCTTCAATACGGAGATACTTTCGATATCGTTCGGATCGACCGAGTTCATCGTACCGGTTTCGACACCGTCCACCAGGATATACGGGTCGGCGGTATTCAATGTACCGACACCACGCACACGGATCGTTGCCTGGTCCTGTCCCGGACGTCCTTGTCCGGAGGTTACCATCACACCGGGCATGATACCCTGAAGGGCTGATGATACGTTCTGCACGGGACGGCTTTCCAATACTTTGCTGTCGACTGTTGCAACGGCTCCCGACATATTGACTTTCTTCTGTACACCGTAACCTACAACGACAATTTCTTCCAGTTTCTGTGTATCTTCCACCAGATTAACCGATAATGTAGCTTGTCCGCTGTAAGGAACTTCCTGCGTCAGATAACCGATGAAAGAAACTTGGATCACATCACCGTTTTTGGCTTCCAGCATAAATTTGCCGTCGATGTCGGTGATACTACCGGTCGTAGTTCCTTTGATAATGACGTTCGCTCCGATAATAGGGTCTCCACTGGCATCAGTAACGACACCGCTTACCATCTTGTTCTGCTGTGCCACACCGGCAACACCATTCATCGCTTTCACCGAATTGTCTGCTTTTACCAGTACCTGACGGTCTATGATCTGATAATTATATCCGGTATTCTCGAATACTTGCTCAAGCACCTCTTCCAAAGAGGCGTTCTTGGCTTTCACACTAGCTTTCCTGTTGACGTTTACATTATTGTCGTTAAAGAAAAACGAGAACTCACTGTTCTTCTCGATATCCTTCAGGATTTCAATGATACTACTGTTCTTTTTGTTGATCGACACTTTGTAGTTCTGCGCGTAGGTAGAGGCAGAAATACAACAGGCCACACCAAGTGAAAATAAGGTTGTGATCTTCATAATACGAATTGTTTTTCTAAATAACGGGACACAACAATCCCTGTCATTGTTTTTTTTCATAACTTTGTATTGTTTTTGATGAATACTAAATGCAAGTCCTTGGCTTCGACTCCTTTGTGACATGCATTTTTCGAAAACTCACGGATTGGAAGGTACTTGCAGGTATCTTCCAATTTTTTTAGGTTAACCCCTCTATTTGTCCATAGGCTATAAATTTAAGTTATTAATTATTTGAGCTTTATTACAAAATTTCCATTAGTGGTCTTCTGATATCCAAGCGGAGAAGATTCTCCCATTATAAATAAGATACGTTCCAGCGATTCGTCCCTCACTTTGAATGTAAAACGGTATTTATCTGCCAGATCCTGCTGGCACATGACCTTGCGCCCGTACCATTGTTCAAGGCGCGGAATGATCATCGATAGTTTTTCATTCTCAAAGCTGAGTATTTTCTGCTTGCGCCAGGCGGTATATTTATCGGCATCGACAGGCTGGATGTAAGTCGAGTCGGCCCATCTATCATGTACGATCTTTTCATCCGGTGAGAGGATAAAGTCCTTCATATCTCCTTTCGGATGATTTAAATTGATTTTGACGCTACCGTTCAATAAAACAGTTTCCGATTTATTCTCTATTTCATAATCGAAAATTTCGAAGGCCGTACCCAGCGCCTCGATCTGCATATTAGAAGTATGTACGATGAATGGCTTGGCGGGATTTCTGTAGATATCAAAGAAAGCCTGTCCGTTTAACTGTATTTCGCGGGTTTCTCCGGTAAAGTCGGCGGGATAAGTCAACCGGCTACCGGGGCCCAGCTGTACAAACGTACCATCGGGCAAAGAAACCGACTGCATATTCTGAATACCGGAAGTTACGATATACATTGCAACTTCTTTTTTATTGCCGGCTATATAGAAAGCCATGCTTCCCGCTGCCAGCAATAACAGCAAGGAAGCTGCTATACTGTAAATTTTATAATATAAATATCTTCTGTCAGAGACTCTGGAGTAGAGTCTCTGACAGATATGGTACCATATCTGTCTACCGTCGGCGTGATCGGAGCTGACAGCGTCAGGTGCATTCTCCCATTGGCTGAACATTTGCCGCTTCACGGTCTTCCGATCGTTCAGGGCAGCCTGCTCTTCCTCCGCCAATGCATCCTGCATCAGTTTTTTCAATATATGTTTTGTATCCTTCTGATCCATCTCTATTACTCGCTTTATAATAAATACACCCGAACAGATAGGTTCCCCCTATCCGGTCACAACTTTTTTCAGAAAATAAAAAGGGGGATGGTTTTGTCTTATACGAACAGAGATAGTAAAACGATATTCTTCCTAAGATATTTGAGTGCCTCGCTTATTTGATTCTCAACGGTCTTCTCCGATATATTCAATAAAAGCGCTATTTCCTTATAAGCTTTATTCTCTTTTCTGCTCAGATTAAAGATTTCACGGCGACGTGGCGGCAACTCGGCAATCAATAGATCGATATATTCGCTCAGGTTCTTTGCTTCTATCTCTTCTTCTATATCATACGAACTTTCCATAGCGGAAAGGACGGTTATTTTATAGAAATCTTCATTTACATTCTTTCGATGGATATTAAAGATAAGATTACGGGTGATAATGAATAATAATCCTTTGAAATTCTCCTCCTCACGCAGGAAGTCGCGCGATTCCCATACCTTTATAAAAACCTCCTGTACAACTTCTTCCGCTACACTCTGACTCGTCAGGTAAAGCCGGCTGAAATTGTACACCTGCTTCCAGTACTTTTTATATAAAGTCGTGAAAGCCTCCTTGCTACTCTGTTTTAGTAATAAAATAAGTTCGTTTTCTTCCATCTGTTTCATTCAGAATAGTACAAAGATAAGAGAATTATTTTTATCGTTAATAAACAAAAATAAAATATACCCTCTTTATGGTATGTCCGGCAACCAATTCAATGCTTATCTTTGTTGTATAAATAAAGAACAACTAAAATTAAAAAGAATATGGCAAACGTAGCACAAAAACTAACTGACTTAGTGGGTAATACTCCCTTGTTAGAGTTCTCCAATTTCAATGCAAGCAAAGGTTTAAAAGCTAAACTGATCGGAAAGCTGGAATACTTCAACCCGGCAGGCAGTGTGAAAGACCGCATCGCCCTGGCAATGATTGAAGACGCCGAAGAAAAAGGTATCCTGAAACCGGGAGCCACCATTATCGAACCGACCAGTGGCAATACGGGTGTCGGCCTGGCCTTTGTCTCAGCTGCTAAAGGATACAAACTGGTACTTACCATGCCGGAGACGATGAGCCTGGAACGCCGTAACCTGCTGAAAGCGCTCGGTGCACACCTTGTCCTTACCTCCGGAGCAGAAGGTATGAAAGGTGCTATTGCCAAAGCGGAAGCCTTGCGTGATGAAACGCCGGGATCTGTTATCCTTCAACAATTCGAAAATCCGGCAAACCCAGCCGTGCACGTAAAGACAACGGCGCAGGAAATTTGGCGGGATACGGATGGTAAAGTCGACATCTTCGTTGCCGGCGTAGGCACAGGCGGTACGGTCAGTGGTGTCGGAGAAGGGTTGAAAGCACATAACCCGAATGTTAAGATCGTTGCCGTAGAACCCAGCGACTCGCCGGTGCTTTCGGGAGGAAAACCCGGTGCGCACAAGATACAGGGTATCGGTGCCGGCTTCGTCCCTAAAACATATAATGGCAAGTTTGTAGATGAAATCATACAGGTAGAAAATGACGATGCAATCCGTACCAGCCGTGAGTTGGCACAGACGGAAGGCTTACTCGTCGGAATCTCTTCCGGCGCAGCAGTATATGCAGCGTTGAAGCTGGCTGAACTGCCAGAGAATGCGGGCAAGACAATCGTGGCTTTATTACCCGATACAGGAGAACGGTATCTGTCAACGGTCTTGTATGCATTTGAGGAATATCCGCTATAAGTAATGTGCTAATGGAGATGTCAATAGAGGTGGCAATAAGCTTACTATTTATCTTGTTTGCGTCATTGTCTTGAAGGCTGTAAGCCTGACCCCAAATTAGCTCAGGGTTTTAACCCTGGGTAATAATAATCATACTCTCCCCCCTCTAGCCCTGTAAGGGCGTCACAAGGATATATATCTTCTTGTGGCGTCCTTACAGGACTTAAAAAATACACTTAACTTACTTATACCCAAGGTTAAAACCTTGGGCTATTTTGAAACGTCCTTACAGGACTCTCAGACACTCCATCCATTTTATATACTATCCATTTCATCTGCTTTATCCATCTGTGTTTAAAAAACATATTAGTCAAACATTAAACTAACATCAAAGAAATCCATATCTTTGTCCCCAAAAACAGCAAGTATGACGGATAGTGAAACAGCCCACGAACTAAACTTATTAATTTTAAAGACCCGGATGACATTCCGGCAAACGATACAACGACTGCTGAAAAGCAACAATGTCGATATGACCTTCGAAATGCTACAGGTCATGCACTGCCTGTGGAAAGAACAGGGAGTCAGCCAACAGACACTGGCGGAAAAGACAGCGAAGGATAAAGCATGCCTTACCAATCTGATCAACAACCTGGAGAAAAAAGGATGGGTCGTACGCCGGGAAGACACCAGCGACCGACGCAACAAACTCATCTTCCTCACCCCCGAAGGAATAACCGTGGCGGATAAGGTAAAATCCATCCTGAAAGACATGTACACCCTGGTAGGTGAACAGATGAACACCCGCCACATGGAAGCCTGCATAAAGCATTTAAAAAAACTGAATGAGATATTTGATAAGGTATAGTTTATTATTGTTACTGTTTATTTGTAAGCCTGTTGCGACTTATTCCCAACAGGCTTACATGCTTTCACCCGACGAGTTATTCCATTTGGGGATGGAAAAGTAGATTCAAATATAATACTCCGTCGTATCGACAATCCCGGCACGCAACGCATACTTGGTCGCTTCGTGCACATTATTGACTTCCAGTTTACGGAAGATATTCTTTCGGTGGGTGGTGATGGTGTGGATGCTGGAGAAACGTTCAGAGGCAATCTCTTTGGTCGTTTTTCCCAGGGCGATGGCTTTTAATATCTCTTTTTCGGTAGAGGTCAGTACAGGATGCTCTTTGGGTTCGCGAATGAGATTCTTATTCGAAAGCAGGTGGTGAATTTGCTGGCAGATGAAGCGCTCGGAACGCAGAGCCGATTGCAAGGCAGCCCGTATCTCATCCGATGAAGCATCTTTCAAAACGATGCTGAATGCTTCGCTGCTGAAAAGTATCCGGCGGATGAAATCCTCGCTCAGTTCGTCGCTGAAAAGTATCCAGGATACTTGCTTGAAACGTTCCTGTATGATAAGCAGTTCGTCGGCACCTGCCAGGTCGAAAAGCGTATAGTCGAGCAGTACGACAGCCTGCGGATATCGTTGCAGAAGCTGAAGCAGTTCCTGTTTATCGGCAGCTTCAGTCACAAGCGGGAAGTCCGGTATCCTATCAGTGAGATATAAGATACCGGCTTTCGTAATATCCTGATTGTCGGCTATGATCAGTGTTCGCATCAGCTGATTAGGGATAAAGCATGTTCAATATCATTGTACAAATGTATGATTCATTTACATACGAAGTATACAAAATGAGCTTTTTTTACCATCCGCCCGGTCTTCCGCCACCACCGATATTCCCTCCACCGCCCGGTCCGCTGGAATAAGAGCCGACAGTTGTGACCATCGAACTAACGGTAAAAAAAGAATCTGTAAACGGGAGCTTTTTATCAATGAAATAAATTTTATATCGCATTATTTCATTTATTATCAATAATGAGCCAATATGCCAATTTGTTCCCATATCAAGCACGGAAATAGGATAGCCCAATTCTTATACCGAATCGTTGTTAATTAACTTATTATCAATTGCTTTACACAATATAGCCAACTAGAGAGCCCAAATCTCGTTTAAAACGAGTGAAAACTTGTTTTAAACGGACTGTAAGCTCATTTAAAACGAAAAAAATCTCGTTTTAAACGAAGTGAGGGTTCGTTTTAAATGAGTTTTTAGGGAATCTATGTCATTTGTGTTCTCTAAAATAAATAGCTCGCATTTTTCTACTAATGAATCTTTCTCTCCTACTTATATCTCAAAAAATATTTTCATGGGATAAAATCCTCACTTCACTGATTATTTTTTCCTATCAATAAAAGCATCAGTCCCTATCCGCGAAATGACGTATCTCTTCATCATTATCGCCCTATCCGTTATCAATGCCTTGTCTGCACAGATCAGTTATGTCGAACTGATTGTGACAAACTGTATCTTTATTCTTGTCACCTGGCTGCTGGAAAGCGAACGCTGGCTAAAACATGTATCCTGCAAACTGATCCTGTATGATAAAATCCAGCTGATCGTTCCGGAAAAACGCGAAGAGCTGATAGCAGACCTCCGCCACCGTACCGGACTGAATATACAAAAGATTGAGATCGGGCATATCGATTTCCTGCACGATGCGGCACTCATCAAGGTATATTATGAATCCGAAGTGAGGGAGATCAATTCGGTCGATACAGTAACCCGCTTCCTCGGGAAATAGATATTATTTATCTGTAGATATAAGGCATCTTACAGAATTATCAAACAAATATTAGCAGATCCAAACGTTAAATCGTATCTTTGAATTCATATAAAAACGGACAAACAAACAGTTCATATGAAGATCATCACATACAATGTAAACGGTCTGCGTGCAGCCGTTGGAAAGGGATTGCCCGAATGGCTCGGTGAGCAGCAACCGGATGTACTTTGCCTGCAGGAAACCAAACTGCAACCGGACCAGTTTCCGGCAGAAGCATTCGAGGCTCTGGGCTATAAAGCCTATTTATTCAGTGCACAAAAGAAAGGATACAGCGGTGTCGCCATCCTGACCAAGCAGGAACCCGATCATGTGGAAACCGGCATGGGAATAGAGAAATACGATAATGAAGGACGCTTTATCCGTGCAGATTACGGCGATATCTCTGTCGTAAGCGTCTACCACCCTTCAGGAACCAGCGGCGATGAACGTCAGGCGTTTAAGATGGAATGGCTGGAAGATTTCCGGAACTATGTAGTGGAATTACAGAAAACACGCAAGCAACTGATCCTTTGCGGCGACTATAATATCTGCCATGAACCGATAGATATCCATGATCCTGTACGGAATGCGACCAATAGTGGTTTCCTTCCTGAAGAACGCGAATGGATGACACGGTTTCTCGATGCCGGATTTATCGACACGTTCCGTTTCCTGAATCCCGACAAGCAGCAATATACCTGGTGGAGCTACCGCTTCAATGCGCGCAAAAACAATAAAGGCTGGCGTATCGACTACTGCATGGTGAGCGAACCGGTAAAGCCGTTACTGAAAGAAGCCTACATATTGAACGATGCCATACACTCGGATCATTGCCCGGCGGTGTTGGAAATCAAATAAAAGACAAGAAGAAATTGTATCAAAAGACGATATTTACCGGACGCAGAATTCTAAGATATCTGCGTCCGGTTTATTTGTTTTGATATATCTACTTAAACCTACTCCCGCCAATACTCCGGCTTATCCAACGCTTCGGCACATTTAACTTTCCCTTTGGGGAAATCTTTCGTTTCCGGGATGAGGAACTGATACATCCAACAGTCTGCATAGATACTTTCGATCGGATAAGGAGGCGGATAACCGGCCTCTTCTGCCTTTCCTTTAAATCCGTGACGGGGATAATATTCTTTATGCCCCAGAACAAATACCAACTCCACACCCATCTCCTTCAATATCCGATGCCCTTCGCGGATCAATAAACCGCCAATTCCTTGCTTCTGATATGCTGGTTTTACAGCCAATGGAGCCAGGATATACACAGAAGGAGAAGGATTGGATCCCTCCAGTAAGGCCTTGGTGAAAAGAATATGCCCTATGGCTTCCCCCTGGTAACAGGCAAGTAGCGAAACAAATGGTTCGGCACTCGCATCTGCAAGCAGATCCTTCACCAGTCGAGCTTCGTCTTCCTCGCCGAAAGCAAGCCGTTCGACGTTCATTACGTCACTGAAATCGTCGGAAGTAGCCTTCCTGACATGTACGTCATTCAAATTCATGATTATTTATATTAATGGTTATTATGCTCCCTTATGGGAACACTTTATTCGTACAAAAAAGGAAATAAAAATAAAGTTCGGATAAAGATATATATCCGAAAAAGAAAAGTGGCCAGCCTATAAAGAGTTATAGGCTGTTATTACGCACTTATAGATGTAGAATGTAGTGTTTTCAAAAAACTGTTTTTATAATTCGGGAGCAAATATAATAAAATAATCCGGTCAATAACGTTTCAGTGCCGGAAGAAGTATTTCTTCCATTATTTTATATCCATCCAAAGTGGGATGTACACCGTCCTTTGAATATTTCTCGGGCAATCCTCCCCTTTCATCAGCCAGTCGGGAATGATAATCGATATAAGTCAGCTTGTTACGGTCGGCATAAGCCTTGATCATTTTATTCAGTTCGATAATCTTACCGGCAGGTTCCAAGCCTTTACGCCATCCGAATTCGTATGCGGGTAATACGGAACAAAGGATCGCATCTATATTATTAGCCTTTGCCAACTCAACCATAGAGATTATATTTCCGAGGATATTCTCCATTGCTATATATCCGTTATTCTGCGCGATATCATTCGTACCGGCCAGGATCACGACAGCCTTAGGTTTCAGGTTGATTACATCTGCACGGAATCTGACCAGCATTTCTGCCGTTGTCTGCCCGCTGATGCCTCTGCCTATAAAGCCATTTGTCTTAAAGAATAACGAATCGGTCGACCACCACCCATCTGTAATCGAGTTTCCCATGAAAACTACTTTGGAGGGAGTTTTCACTGTCTTGTTAGCCTCTGCGTAACGACCAAACTGTGCCCAATCTTTCTGCTGGCCGAAAAGAGACGATGCAGTGAATATACATACTGCCAGCATAAAACATTTCTTAATGTTCTTCATAATATGATTTTATTAAGTTCCAGAAGAAACAAAAATAACGCTTTTATCTTTATCTTTGCAAAGAATCTAAATCAAAAACACGTCATATTCTCATGAAAAACTATTTCAGAAGAAATCGTTTCTTTATTCTGTCTACTTTTTGGATACTTCTGTTTCATTCTTCCTTATATGCAATAGACGGAGCCGGTATGGCATTTAAGGTCAGTTTGTCGGGAAAGATTTATCATAAGTTTTCCTTTTTATTTGAAGAAGACATCCGCCCTAAATCCAATTTCAAGCAAGCAGAATGGTTTCTGACTACAGGGGAAGTCAACTATACATTCAATCCGTATGTAAAAGCCGGAGTGGCCTATATGCTGCTTTGCCAGTATAAAGTTTCGGAAGAATTACGCAATCGTTATTATGTGTATGCTTCGGCATCTTATCCGATCGGCAACCTTTCTTTCTCTTTACGGGAAAGATTTCAAAGTACTTTTAAGACGGGTGGCCAACATCCTAAAAATTATCTCAGGACTATGTTGACCGTTTCATACAAAATCGGTAAAACAGGCTTCTCCCCTTTCGTTTACGGAGAATTGTTCAATAACACCGGCCACCAAGGGAATATGTACACAGAGCGTATCCGCTTCTCTACCGGAAGCGATTATAAGATCAATAAGCAAAATACGTTACAGCTATATTATCGTTACCATATATTTAATGTATATGATCCTGTCAACTACAAACAAGCAATAGGGCTGACCTATTCGCACAGATTCTAAAAAAATAACTATCTTTGCAACCTGAATAAATAAAAAGACATGATACGGAAAGCCCGTGCTTTCCCGAGTGCTTGATAAACCTCGTAAAAAACAAGAATTATGCAGAGAACAACTGTCACAATCCCGTTCATGCTGCTGGGTATTCTTTTTAATATATGCCTGGTAGCTTCCAATCTTTTAGAGACAAAAGTCGTACAGGTATTCGGCATCACCGCCACTGCCGGACTGATTGTATTCCCTATTTCCTATATTATCAACGACTGTATAGCCGAAGTATGGGGATTCAAGAAAGCACGTTTGATCATCTGGAGCGGGTTCGCATCCAATTTCCTGGTTATCGGATTCGCCCAACTGGCTGTTATGTTGCCTGCCGCCCCTTTTTGGGAAGGCGAAGAAGGATTTAATTTCGTCTTCGGGATGGCGCCGCGCATAGCCATTGCCAGCCTGATCGCTTTCCTGGTCGGTTCTTTCCTGAATGCATACGTTATGAGTAAAATGAAAATTGCGTCGAACGGGAAACACTTTTCCGTACGGGCAATCGTCTCGACCTTAGTCGGCGAAAGTGCTGATTCGATGATCTTTTTCCCGATAGCTTTCGCCGGACTGATACCGGCTAAGGAACTACTGATCATGATCGGAACACAGGCAGTCCTGAAGTCTTTGTACGAAGTGATAATCCTGCCGGTAACCGTCCGTGTTGTGAAATACATAAAGAAAGTAGACGGCAACGATGTGTATGATATAGGAACGTCCTATAATATATTAAAAGTGAAGGATATATAATTGAATCAGGATGCCGAAGTAGAGAAATCTATATTTTCGGTCGTTTCCGTCCAGTTCTCCACTTCAAAACCATCGGAAGAGGTCTCTTCGGAATACAGTTCACCTAATGTTATATTGAGCGTTAAGCGGTTCCCGGCTACCAAAGCATTCGTCAACGGCTTACTGAAATGTTTCTCCTGCCCGTTCTTCAGAGTCAGGAGGATGGTCAACGGAGGATTGTCGGCGGAAGGGAATACCATTACTGTCGAATTGGCTGACATAGACAAGCTATCGGTAGACATAGACAGAGGGAACTCGATCGTCTTCGTGAAATCACTGGGTTCGGCTGTATAATAATCCAGCCGGGAAGCAATATTACCGATCAGAATACGGGCGGAAGCAATGCTCGAGTTCATTTTATCACCGTCTTTATTTGTCAAAGTGATCTTCAGACCTGCTACAACATGCTTCAAAGTCGCCTGCATCTTTTCTGTTCCGACCTTAATAGGATTGACCGCATGCAGGAAATCATATACCGGCATATAAGTCGTATCCTGATAATTATCTTTCTGTAAAGTCATATATAATCCCAACAAGTCCGCTCCCAACCGTAACCCCGGTTCCCGGATAGCAGCCTCATCATATACGGAATCGGTCTGGCTGTTTTTAGCCAGTCCCCAATATAAAAAATTATAATCGCCCAGGGGCAGCCTGACAGGAATGGATGCTTTATAAATGGAACCGTCTTTGATGGTATATGTTGCATTAAAAGGAACCAACGTTCCATTACCGGAATAATTTCCATGATACAAACTGGTATCTTCTATACAAGGATAGACCATCAGAACACCGGTAAAAGCGGTTGTAGAAGTTCCGGTCGAAACCATCATTTCGGCCAGTTCCGGACTTATTAAATCGTCATTGTTCACACAATGACAATCATCGTCTTTTGAACAGCTACCCAAAAACAGGGATAATAACAATGTAGAAAAAACTAACTTATTCATAATCACCAAATGTTTGTTTAGATTTATGCCTATAGAAACAGCATACAAACAGATTGGTTCTCTGAATCGGTCTTATTAACTTTTCGGTCAGCAGCTAAGATTTATTTAAACAGATGCGACCAGTCTTCTCTGGCCTGGGGTGTATACGTACGGATACCCAGCGATTCTGCAGTACGGCAGTTAGGGACGGAATCGTCCAGGAACAGGGTCTCTTCGGGTTTTATCACAGCGTCATTCAATACATATTCAAAGATATCAGCATTGGGTTTCAGCATATTCAGCTCGTAAGAAAGGTAGATCTTATTGAAAAAATCCCCGGCATGGTGACCCTGATAAGCAAAGCTGTTCTTTTCCGCCCATTGCCAATGGATCTCGTTCGTATTGCTGAGCAGCATCGTGTTGTATTTCTTACGAAGTTCCATCAGCAGTTCCAGCTTATAAGCAGGAATATCGTCGAGCATGGCGATCCAGGCGGCATCGATCTGTTCATCGGTCAGATGCTGACGGGTCAGGTGGCGGATCCCATCCCTGAACTCCGTCGATGTGATAGTGCCTATTTCTATCTGCATGAATAAGTCCTTACTGTTCAAAATACAGTCGCGGACATTGGGTACACCGAAACTTTCAAAGGCCTCCACACAACGGTTACGGGTCAGATTGATAATCACCCCACCAAAGTCTATAATCAAGTTTTTAATTCCATCCATACTTCATAATAATCTATTCACCAGCGTCTGCGACGTCTGTGATAACGCTTTTTCTGTTTATATTCACGTATTCTGCGGTAAAGTACCCAGACCAATAACAGGCCGAAGACGGCAAAGATCAACAAAACGATCCCCGTATTCAGGTTATCCCCTTTTACGCGGCTCCACATTTCCAGTACCAGTTCGGTCTCGTCGCCGAAATCACGGATCATGGCACACCGCTCCACCACCTTGTGGTCGGGATATTGCACCGGATTGATTTGGATACTATCGTTTCCGGGGCCAAAGAAATAGCTGAGGTTCGAGAACTCTTCAACCGTCGTGTCTATCTTTGCTTCCAGTATTTCGGGAGTAGCCACGGCACTCACATACCCATTGGCATCCATATTACGCAAAGCAATATCCGCACGACAAAGATAATCAAGAAAATAACTGGCAGCTTTTACATTACGGGCATATTTAGGGATCGCCCAGCCGTCATACCAGATATTACTGCCTTCCAGAGGGACTTCGTACCCCAGTTCGACACCGACAGCATCCGCCTCTTCCATAGCCCAAACGGCGTCACCGCTCCAGGTCAGGTTCAGCCATGCTTTGTTCTTGGTCATCATCTCCTTACCGAAGTCGGCTTCCCATCCGGCGATATTGGGTTTCATCCGTTTCAGATAATCTTCTGCGATGGCGATGGCTTCCGGCGAGTTGTCGTTCATCAGCTGTTCCACCGTAACGGTTCCGTCGGCCAACTCTTTGGCATGGGCGTAGATAATAGCCGTACCATAGGCATCGCGATAGCTGTCTTTCATCAGGATCTTGTTCTTATACCTAGGATTCCACAAACAATCCCAGGTCATTACTTCATCCTTCGATACAAACTTTTTATTATATAACAAACCGGCCGTTCCCCACATATAAGGAACCACATAGTCGGTCGTTTTCATGCCCGGCTGGCTCAGTTTATTCAATTGTTCCTGAATATAGGGAGATATGTTATCCAGATAATCGGGAGTCTTACCGAAATTACGGTCGATAGGAAGCAACAAGCCCTTTTTCAGCATTCGCTCGATAATATATTCGGAAGGACAAATCAGATCGAAATCTTCATGGCCCCGTTCGATCTTGGTCAACATGATCTCGTTGATATCGAAAACCTGGTAGATGATGCGGATGTCTTCACCTGTCTGTTCTTTATACCAGACCGGGAACTCGTCCAAGATATCTTCATCGATATAATCTGCCCAGTTGTATATCTTCAATATTTTGCTGCGTTCCTTCTCCGTGCGTGCACAGGAAGACAAAACACCCAGACAAGCAACCAGCACACATATTATTTTAATCAATCTATTCATTCTTCTATACCTGTTTTTGACGCTACTTAGCGGATGATTTATCGGCTCTCTTATTGATCACGATCAGCAATACCAGTACGGTGACAAAGATGATCGTCGACAACGGACGCAGTTCAGGGGTAAGCCCTCCCTTCCGGGCATCCGCATAGATAAAGGTGGAAAGTGTTTCCAGCCCTTCGTTGCCAATCGTAAAGATCGTAACGGCAAAATCATCGATCGAAAGAGTAAAAGCCAGGATAAAGCCACTGATCATTCCCGGACGAATCTCCGGCAGAATCACTTTACGGAGTGCCTGGAACGGGGTTGCTCCCAGATCGAGTGCCGCTTCATACACATTCTGGTTCATCTTTTTCAGACGCGGCATCACGCTCAATACCACATAAGGCGTACAAAAGGTGATATGCGCCAGCACGACAGTCGTGAATCCCTGGGAAACTCCCAGGCTGACAAACAGCAAAAACAGGGAAACACCGGTGATGATATCGGCATTCATCATCGGTATGGCATTCGTAAAATTCATTACCTGGCGCGGACGGGACCTCAGGTTAAAGATACCTACAGCCGCAATACTTCCCAAAATTGTCGAGATCGATGCTGCCAGCATAGCGATCGCAAATGTATTCCACAAAGCCCCTACCAGCGAGCGTTGCACACCTCCGGTAAACAGCGAACTATACAGTTTTGTTGAGAAACCGGTCCAGTTACCGAGCACCTTCGCCTCGGTAAAAGAAAAGATCATGATGATCAGGATCGGAGAATAAAGCAGGATAAGAAGCAGCCACAGGTAGGCTTTCGCCATTATTTTCGTCATCATATCACACCTCCTCCTTCATTTGAAGCATTATCTTCCTCATTGGTGAACAAGATCGTAATGCCGATCAGCAGCAACATGATCAGAGAAAGGGCGGCTCCATAGTTCCACATTCCGTTATTGATATTTTCCTGAACGGTCGTACCGAACAGCTTGATATTATTCATTGTCAACAACTCGGCAATGGCGAATGTCGATACAGTCGGCATAAAGACCATCACGATACCACTCATCACACCAGGCATCGACAAAGGAAAGATTGTCTTCATAAACACCTGAAAAGGATTAGCCCCCAGGTCCTGTGCCGCCTCGATCAGGTTACGGTCCATCTTCTGCAACGTATTGTAGATCGGATAGATCATAAACGGCAGGAAGTTATACACCATACCGAAGATCAAAGCTCCCTCGCCCAGCGGCAGGTTCAGAAAGTCGAACAGGGCGACCGTTGCCAGCGTACGGATCAGGATGTTCACCCACATCGGCAAGATAAACAGTACGACCATTGTACGGGAAGTATTGAACCGAGCCTGGCTCAATATATAAGCGGCGGGATATCCCAGTATCAGGCAAACCAGCGTGGTTATAATAGCAATCCCGATCGAATAGACAAAAGTATTCATCGCCTCGGGATGCATCATAAACTTACGGAAATTGGCAAAGGTAAAGGCTCCTTCCGTATCTGTAAACGCATACAGGACGATCAGGAGCAACGGCATGACTACGAATACTGCCAGAAATAGTGCGTAAGGAATTGTCCAGTTCCTGCGACGCATGAAAAAAGCTGCAACTTTATTTATCACTTCCTTCCCTTTTAGTTATGAATAATACGTATATTTTCAGGGGCAATCCGGATACCGACACGGTCACCGTCATCCCAGACATCTGTCGTATCGACGAAAATATCTTCGTCCCAGTCTGTAAACACAGTCAGATGATAATGGTTTCCTTTATAAAGGATAAACTTCACTTCACCCGTCAGTGTACCGTCTTCCTCATTGTCTTCCAGAATGACATGGCGGAAATCGACCTCGACTTTTACCGGAGTATCGCCTTCCACATCCGTCACTTCCTTACATTCAAAGGTTGTTCCCAGGAACTCGACATGCGTCGGATCGATCATTTTACCTTCAAACGTATTGCAGACGCGCTCTTTCTTCATGACATGAATATCGAAAGGTTTCACCAGTAATCCGACTTCCTGTCCCGCATCGAAACAATGATAGTCCTGCACCATGAATTCATAACCTTCGGGAGTCTGTACCATCATTTCATAATGGACTCCTTTAAAGATAGAAGATGTCACCGTACCGGTCAGCATCGCCGCTTCCGACGGATCGAAAATATAGATATCTTCCGGACGGATCACGACATCTACCGGTGTCTGCTCTCCAAAGCCTTCATCGACACACTCAAAGTCATGTCCGGCAAAAGAGACTTGTTTATCTTTGATCATCAATCCGTTCAGGATGTTACTTTCACCGATGAAGTCGGCAACGAACGAATTGATCGGTTCGTTATAAATATCGATGGGAGTTCCGATCTGCTGGATACGGCCTTCACTCATAACGACGATCGTATCGCTCAGAGTCAATGCCTCCTCCTGGTCGTGAGTTACGTAAACAAAAGTGATACCGAGCGATTTATGCATTTCCTTCAACTCCATCTGCATATCCTTGCGCATCTTCAGGTCGAGGGCAGCCAGCGGTTCGTCGAGCAGCAACACTTCCGGTTCGTTCACAATGGCACGGGCAATCGCCACACGCTGTTGCTGTCCGCCCGAAAGGGAATCCACATCGCGGTATTCGTAGTCGGTCATACCTACCATCTTCAACGCCTGTTTGACCTTTTTCTCGATCACGGCAGACGGTAGCTTCTTCAGTTTCAGACCGAAAGCAATATTATTAAAAACGTTCAGGTGAGGGAATAATGCATATTTCTGGAACACCGTGTTGACCGGACGTTTGTGCGGCGGCGTTTGCGTTATTTCTTTTCCTGCAATAGAGATCTCCCCTTCCGAAGCTGTCTGAAATCCGGCTATCAGACGTAACAAGGTTGTTTTTCCACAACCGGAAGGTCCTAAAATAGTAACAAACTCGCCCTTGCGGACAAACAAATTTACATCATTCAGCACGGCCTTGTCGCCAAAGAACTTGGAGACATGTTCCACACCAATAATGCAGTCGGACTTTTGCATAAATTTATCCCTTTTCCTTACAAGTTAAACATATAATCGCTTGCTTCCTTAAAAAGCGGCACAAAGGTATACAATTTAGGGGACATACAAAGGGTTTGGACCGTTAAGAGATGGATATATATAAAGAACAATATCCAACTTTATTGGCTTCCCTTGGGCAAGACCAGGTTCAGGATTACTCCCAGCAGAGCCGCCAGGCCGATCCCCGCCATCGTAAATTCACCAAACTCCAGGGAGGCTCCGCCGATACCAAAGGTGAGAATCAACGAGACTATGATCAAATTACGGGTATCTCCCAGATTTGTCCTGTTCTGTATCAGACTATTTATACCGACAGCAGCGATCGTTCCGAACAACAACAGCATAATTCCGCCCAGTACGGCAGGCGGGATCGATTTAAGGAAAGCACTGACCTTGCCGAAAACGGAAAAGACAATCCCTGCCACCGCTGCAATACGGATAACGGCCGGATCCGTGATCTTCGTTAGCGATATAGCTCCGGTCACCTCTGAATAAGTGGTTACAGGAGGTCCGCCGATCAGCCCGGCAGCCACGCAGGCCAGACCGTCGCCCAGCATAGTCCGATGCAATCCCGGATCTTTCACAAAATCTTTACCCGTCACTTCGTTAATGGCATATACATCTCCGATATGTTCTATGATCGGGGCGATCGTCACCGGGATCATAAAGATCACAGCTTCCCACGACAACTCCGGCTTGACGAACTGAGGCAACGCAAACCAGGGGGCCGCAATGATCGGCTCGAAGTCGATCACCTTAAAAAAGCATGCAGCAATATATCCGACGATAATCCCGCAGAAGATAGGAATCAGCTTGATCATCCCTCGTCCCAACAACGATGCCAGAACAGCAGTAAACAAAGCGATCAGAGCCAGCGGCCAGTTCTCTTTCGCCATATTCACACCCGAACCCGCCAACGACAGACCGATCAATATGATGACCGGCCCGATCACAACCGGCGGAAATAACCGCTTGATGAACCCGATGCCACGCCACTTCACCAACATGCTCATCAGTCCGTAGACAGCACCGACAGCCACCAGTCCCGACATTGTCCCCGGTAAACCATATAATTCAGTCGCTTTAATGATGGGTGCCACGAAAGCGAAGCTACTTCCCAGAAAAATCGGCACTTTCCCCTTTGTTACCAAATGAAAGATCAATGTTCCTAATCCGGCAGTGAAAAGGGCTGTCGAAGGATCTAAACCCACCAGTAGAGGGACTAAGACGGTGGCACCAAAGGCTACAAAGAGAAATTGAACGCCTACTACCGTCTTTTGAGCAGGGCCCAGTGATTTTTTGCTGTCCATTGCGAAATAAAAGATTATATTTGCACAAATATAATCAGAATAATCCAAACGCTAAGAAAGAATATGACACAGAATAATTTTCATAAGGAAACAGCTTATTTCGCTTCCGGCTGTTTTTGGGGAACACAATACCATCTCGAAAAAGTAAAAGGTGTAGACAGTACGCATGTCGGCTATATGGGTGGAACTATTGATAATCCGTCCTATCCCGAAGTGAAGACCGGTACTACCGGCCATGTGGAAACAGTGGAAGTGATCTTTGATCCGTCTCAAACCAGTTTCGAACAATTAGTACGTCTTTACTTCGAAACACATGATTTTACACAGGTTGGCGGACAAGGACCGGATGTCGGCAGTCAATACCGTTCGGTTATCTTCTATTGCAGCGAAGAACAGAAAGCGATCGCAGAAGAATATATCAGCAAATTATTCGGAATGGGATTTAAAGTGGCTACGGCATTAGAACCTGCCGGAAAGTTCTGGATCGGGGAAGATTATCACCAGCATTATTACGACAAAAAAGGAGAAACTCCTTACTGTCATATTTATCGAAAGATATTCCATGACTGATTCCATTCCCTTCGGAAGAAAATAAAATTCCTTTCGGATGAAATTGAATTTTCATCCGAAAGGAACTATAAGAATGTATTTATCAGAAATTCTTCTTTTCGTCGATAATATATTCGGGACGCGCCTTGATCTCATCAAAGAGAATCCCGACATACTGCCCCAGGACACCCACCGTCAGCAACTGAACGCCGCCAAAGAAAATAACCGATGTCATAATGGAAGTCCAGCCACTTTCCGCATTACTGAACCCGTATATCTTCCCGAGCGTAAACCAGGCAGCCAGAACGATACCGACCACGACGGCTATAAAACCTAAACTGGTGGCCAGACGAAGCGGTTTCTTGGAAAAATACAACATGGCTGTCGAAGCGAACTTCCACATCTTGCTGAAAGGATATTTTGTCTCACCGGCAATACGTGCTTCCCGTTCATAGTAAAACGGCACTTGCTTATAGCCGAGCCAACTTATCAGCCCTCTGATGTATTTACCCCGTTCCTGGAAACGATCGAACTGATCCATGATCTTCCGGTCGACCATACGGAAATCACCCGTATCCAACGGGAAACTGACATCACTCATATAATTGAGCAAACGGTAAAAGGCTTTTGCCGTAAACTTCTTGAAAAGACTCTCGCCTTCTCTCGACCTACGCACACAATACACGACATTGGCATTTTCCTTCTCCTGCAGTTCCAGTATGCCGGGGATCAACTCCGGAGGATCCTGCATATCGGCATCGAGTATAACGGCCAAATCCGCATCACAATTATTGATACCGGCAGTAACCGCCGGCTGATGTCCGAAATTTCTGGAAAAATGGATTACCTTCACATGCGGGTCGGAGGCGGCAATGCCATCCAGCAACTCCCGGGTTTTATCCCGGCTTCCGTCATTTATATAAATGATCTCAGTATCGATGGGCATGGACTGCAAAGCAGCTTTCGTACGGCGATAGGATTCACCGATGACTAACTCTTCGTTGTAACAGGGAACTATGACTGCGAGCTTCTTCATTTCCGTTAAGCCTTAAAGGTATAAAACTTGTTTATTAAAAAATTGATCGCTGTATAGAAAACCATTCCTATTAAATGGTTGTAGTAATGATCGATCGTTAACTGGGAATTTAATAGAAGTACCAGTCCATATTGCAGGACATAACATACCGCAAACGCAATACCGAAGCGGATTGCACCTTTCGTCCACCCGGTAGAACTTCCCTTGAAAGTCCATTGCTTGTTCCAGATGAAACTATTCAGCAATCCTGCTACATATCCCGTTAAATTAGATAAACCTTCCCGACATCCGAAGAGTTTCATCATCACCCAGATAACAGCCATTGTTATCAAGGTGTTACTCACCCCTACCACGCCATACTTAATGGCTTGTTTTACTGTTTCCATTCTTATTTATAATATCAGTAATCTCCTGCTGCGTAAGTTCTTTTACGTTCGTTATCGTAAAGATATCCGAAAGGAAATCACCGTACTGATTACATTCATTGATAACCCTGTCGAGAGTTAACTTGATGTCTGCACGCACCGGTATCAAAAACACCAGTTCCACATATTGTTCACCGATCGTCAACCGTTCTATCTCACAGTCTGCCTGCGGCAAAAAGTAAGCGAATTCACGTTCGATCACTTTACGCTGATAGTCCAGAAAAGGATTCCTGTCCTTGGACAACATCAATACGTAAAAGCGCAATTTTTCACCTTTGCCTCCCAGCCCTGTAGAAATATATATTTGTTTCTCATCCGACAATTCCGACTCCAACGAGATACGGCTTTCCATCAAAGCCATATATGCCCAATTGCTGACATCTTCATCGGGGTGCTGCACATAATCTTCCAGCATCCGATAGGCCTTCACTTCCTTTGAAGTGGCCAACATGGATAAAATATATTTCTTATAATCGGTTGTCGCCTCCGGATTAGACAGACTTTCGCGGAAGGCTGTATAATCCATATCATCCAAATCTTGCTTCACTTTGCCTTTACGAACCTGTTCGGAATATTTGAAATATTCCATCTGAAGTTCTACCGGAACACGCTGTTCTAAAATATGGAAATGTCCGTCCATCTTACTAAAAGAGTCACGGAACCTCTTGAATACATCGCCTTCTTCTTTCATAGACCTGTTTTTTTAGTTATATACTATACCCAATAAACAAGAAACTAAGACAAAAGTAAGGCTTTTTCCCGATATTTTTGGTATTATCGTACAAAAACGGGGATAAAGGCCCATAAAAAGCACTCTATCCCCGGATTTCTTTCAATTACAAAGTATCAGGCACCCGCGTAGATGAGGAAACCCAATCCTATGACGAAAAAGATAAACATACCCAGATTCAAATAATCGGAAGATTTAGGTGCTCCCCGGAACTCATGCCAAACCAGGATCCCCCATAAGGCGGAGACTAACGTCGCTCCCTGCCCTAAACCATAGGATATTGCCGCTCCTGCCTTTTCGGATGCGATCATACTGAATGATTGCCCGATACACCAGATAACGCCTCCCAATACTCCGACAAGATGAGTTCGGATATTGCCTTTGAAATAACCGCTTATGGAGACAGGCGCACCTTCCACCGGCTTCTTCATCGCGATCGTATTGAACAGGAAATTACTGGCAAAAACACCCAAAGCAAAAATGAATACAGCCGTATAAGGTGTCAGTTTTCCGGCTGCCGGAGAGGCAAAATTATCCAGGTCCATCGAAGCAGCTACAAAACGGTAGAAGAAAGCCATAATCACACCGGCGGCAACAGAAATAAAGATGCCTTTACCAGATACTTTCTTCGATCCGACCAGGGCTTTTTTATAAGCCAGACCGTTCAATATAATGGCAACCGTGATCAAAGCTACACCTGCAAAGATATAGGACGGTTCTCCTTTTGCCGCACCGAAATAATTGATCAGCACGCCCAGCACCAGGGCTAACCCAACTCCCACTGGAAAAGCGACGGACATTCCGCATATAGCGATTGCCGCCGAAAGCAGAATATTGGAAGCATTGAAGATAATACCTCCCAGGAAAGCACTGCCTATATTGTTCCAGTCCGCCTGCATCAGGTCGGGCAGGAAACTGCGCCCTTCCGAACCAAAACTACCCAGAGTGAAAGCGGAAAGGATGGAGAATAAAAGTACTCCGATCACATAATCCCAATAAAAGAACTCGTACCTCCATGTTCTGGAAGCCAACTTCTGTGTGTTTCCCCAGGAGCCCCAGCATAGCATGGTAACGACACAGAAAACGATTGCTAAAGTATAACTTTGTACGATAAACATAACTTTTCTATTTTAATACAGGTTGATGCATCATATAATTATCCAGCAAAGCTGCCATCTGGCTGGCCGGAACTTTTTCGATCAGCCGAAGGTCCCGGCCGTTCTCATCCGGGATCCAGGTGTTGCTACCTTCTTCATCGATTACCTTAAAGATTCCCCGTTCTACGTTATAGTACGGTTCATAACCTTTGATCGCAACCAGAACCGCCGTCAGGTCCCAGCTCATCCGACCGTCCGGATCGCCTTCTGCAAAACACTGTGCATAGGTGTCTTTGACAGGACTGTTATCTATATCGGATGCCACCAGTTTCTTCCCGGTAAAAATGACATTACCGATCTCAAAGCCACTGAAAACGATCTCTGTAGGCCATTGTTCGGCAACTACTTTCGATGCCGGTGTGTCACAAAGCACATTAAACTCACGTCCCTGCGGGAACAAGCCAGCCATCGCCACGACTCTTTTTACCTTTTTAGCAACCAGTTCCTTTCCTGATAACGGGCTGTATTCATCGCCGACAGAAAGCAGCAGATCCTTCAGATTCGTGAAAAAGCCGACAGTACAAATAACAACGCTGCCATCCGGTTGCGAACTTAATATTTTACGATATACCTGGACTGCATCCGGAGCGTCCGATGTCTTTTTGGTCTTATGCGGATATTTAGCCGGTAATATCTCCGTCCATTTTATTTTATGACCGGAAGTCATTGTTACACCACCTTCGCTTTTAGGTGCTCCCAACGGAATATCAGGGCGGTTGAAATATGTATTCAACACCTCTATACAAGGAATAACCAACTCATCGTGGTTAGAAGACAAGGTTGCGAGTATATTCACATAACCGCTGTCGGCTAGTGCATGCATAACAGCCATTGCCCCTACGTCGTCGTAATCAGGGCCCAGATCGGTATCCAGAATCAGATTCACAGGTTGCACGGCAGCTTCCTGCGTAGCTTTCTTCGCTGTTCCGTTACAGGCGGCCAGCAGGGATAATACACAGATTAACAAAAAGGATTGTTTCATGGTCTACTTTATTGATAAGATTATAATGTTTACTCAAATATATCGACTTCACTCCGGTAAGGGACAGAAGATTGTGCCCCGACCCGGGTTACCGAGATTGCCGAAGCCTTACAAGCAAAACGGACTGCCTCCAATTGACTCCGTCCTTCCGATAAAGCAACAGTCAGTGCACCGTTAAAGACATCACCGGCAGCGGTTGTATCCACGGCTTCCACTTTCAGAGCCGGTACAAAATCCGCTTCCTCAGCACCATACACCAATGCGCCTTTCGAACCCAGCGTAATGATAACATTCTCCACTCCCATTTCAGAAAGTATACAGGCTGCCTTAACTGCCGATTCCCGGTCGGTTATCTTCACACCGGAAATCATTTCAGCTTCCGTCTCATTTGGGGTGATCATGTAGAGATGTTTCAGTAATGACGGAGACAATGGATGCGCCGGAGCAGGATTCAGTATCACTTTTTTATGCTTGCGATAAGCTATTTCCGCAACATACTCGACTGTTTCCATCGGAACCTCCAACTGCATCAGGACAATATCCGCCTGGTCGATCGCCTCTTCCGCTTTTACCAGGTCGGCCGGTAATAAATTGGCATTTGCTCCCGAGGCAACAACGATACAGTTTTCGGCATGATCGTCCACAGTAATCAAAGCGACCCCGGAAGGATGCTCCGAATCAGAAAAGATATACGAGGTATTGATGCCTTCTTCCTCAAAAAGTTGTTGCGACTGATGACCGAAAATATCACTGCCCGTTTTACATATAAAAGTGACGGAAGCTCCCAAACGGGCAATAGTGACTGCCTGGTTGGCCCCTTTACCACCGGGGTTCATAAAGAATGTTCCTCCCACAATGGTTTCCCCCGGACGGGGAAGATGTCCGGCTTTGATAACCATATCCGTATTGCTGCTACCAACCACCAGGATATTATGCCGGTCTAATTGTTCAGTGTCCATATCTATAAAATTTAAAGTCTGCAATGAAGCGATACAAATATAACTTTATATTCTCTACCATTCTATGAATAATTCGAGTATACAGATAAACCCAAATCTAAGATTTATTTCTACTACAGAACAATAAATCACTAATAAACAAATGAATATAATTCACAAAACAAGTTATAAATATCCCTCTTTCCGAGAGTAAAACAAGAATAGAAAAAACATTTTTACAGTCCTCATATGAAAAAGTTTATTTAATTTCGTCGTGCAACAGGAACTAATATCCTGAAAGAACAATCCGATACAGATATGAAATACACAAATTCGGATCATCTGATCCTGCTTATCCAATCACTTACCAAAGCGGAAAAAAGATATTTCCGCCTGTACGCGAATTTGCAAAGCGGTGAAAAGAACTATCTCCTTCTGTTCGACCTGATCAATAAAGGGACCTCCTCCGAGGATATCTGTAAACTTTACTGTCAGGAACAGAGCAAAGGCAACTTTGAGATGGCAGCAAAACATCTTTACCGGGTGATCATGGATTGCCTGGCCCATCTACGAAAGAAAGAAGATGTACAGACAGCGATCTTCGACCATATCATCAAAGCCGAGATACTTTTTGAAAGGGAACTCTTCGATGCCGCTTTCAGCCAGTTGGATAAAGCCAAAAGCCTGGCAGTGACTTATGAGAACGACCCTCTTCTCCTTCTCATCCGGCGAACAGAACTGAAATATCTCAGTTCGCTTGGCTTTAAGGAGATTTCCGAAAGGGAGTTAGTCAGTAAGCAGATGAAAATAAACGACATTATGAAGTATTCAAGAAATACGAACCTTCATCTGCAACTATATGATATTCTAAAGCACCGCATCACCTATAAAGGATATATCCGGTCGGACAAACAGAAAGATAACCTGAACGATTTGGTATTGAGCGAACTCAATCTGATAGCCAATAGTTCATATAAAGGTTTTGAGGCCAAGAAACTACACCTGCTGTTCCAGGCAGCCTACTATCTGAATACAGGTAATTATAAATCAGCGATCCGCTTTTATCAGGAACTTATCGCTCTTTTTGAATCGAACCAGCATCTGATCCTGAATCCTCCGATCTATTATCTAAGTGCAATAAAGGGTGTACTGGACAGCCTCCATACGGCAGGTTTATATAAAGAAATGCCCTTCTTTATCGAACGATTGAAAAAGATACAACAAGGCGACTACGCTACCGAATTTCTTCTGGAAATAAGTGCTTGCATCTATCAATACGAACAGGCTGCTCTGATAAATACAGGGAAATTGGAAGAGGCACTCCACCTATCGGAAGAAAACGAAGACTGCTTATTCAAAAAGGTCGGTTTACTCAGGCCGGAGACACAACTTAAATTGTATCTGAATACTGCGATCCTTCATCTATGTCTAGGAAATCCCGGTAAAGCACGTAAAAGCATGAAGAAGATATTCAGTGCTGGCAAACAATTCTATGCATTACCATCCTATAAAACAGCACGTTTGATCAACCTCCTTATACAGGCGGAACTCGGGGATTACAGTTTCTTTGAGAATGAGATCAACTCCATCAAACGGAATATGCGTTATGAAAAGCAGACGTACCAAACAGAGAAACTTTTGTTCCGCTTTGTCATGGGGTATCCGTTGCCATCTTATGAGAAAGCCCGAAATAAATTGTGGATGCAATTTCAAAAAGAAACAACGAAGATCAGGCAGGATAAATACGAAAAACAGTTACTTAAAACATTCGATATCCTTTCCTGGATAGAAAGCAAACTGACCGACAGAGCGTTTGCTGAGATACTGGTGGAAAGGAATACGGAGTTACAATAGCCTGTAACTCCATATTTCAGAAACCCGAAAACATATCATTTCCCAATTATGTTCTATCTTTGTAACAACGATATGGGAAAATACTGGCAAATTCTTAAACGATATAAAGTGGGATTGTTGATCAGCCCGCTTCTTGTACTGATCACTGTGCTGTGCGAAACGGTTCAGCCGATGTTCATGGCTGAAATCATTGACAACGGGGTCATGCCGCGTGACCTGTCGGTTATTACCCGGATCGGGACCTATATGGTGTTGGTATCTGTCGGGGGATTATTAGTCAGTATTGTGAATACTTACATTTCCTCCCGCATCGGAATCGGCTTCGGTACAGATCTACGGGGAACACTCTTCAATAAAATACAACAACTATCCTTTTTCGATATCGACAAATTCAGTTCAGCTTCGCTTGTCACAAGGCTTACTAGCGATATATCCCGCATACAGCAGATCGTTCTGATGTCGATGAGACTTCTATTACGCTCTCCACTGATGCTCATCATGGCCGTTTTCTTTGTCGTCAGTATCAATAAACAACTGGCATTGGTTCTGATAGCTGCTATCCCGATCCTCGGAGGAAGTGTCTACCTGATCCTGAGTAAAGGATTTCCTTATTTCCTGAAAGTCCAGCAGAAAGTAGACCAACTGAATGGCGTGGTCAGGGAAAACCTCATCAATATCCGTGTCGTCAAATCTTTTGTCAGAGAAGATTTTGAGACGGATAAATTCGTCAAAAGCAGCGAAGAACTGCGCGATATGGTGATCCGTGCGTCCAACATCGTCGTTTCCATCTTTCCGGTCATGCAGTTAGTCATGAATTTATCCATACTGTTCATCCTTTGGCTGGGTGGGCAAAAGGTGATGGACGGCGAACTGAAGGTGGGCGAACTAATCTCATTCGTCAATTACGTTTTCCAGGTACTGATGTCATTGATGATGCTCTCAATGGTCATTATGTCGTACTCCCGCGCTTCCGCTTCCTCTAAACGGATCATGGAAGTGCTCGATACGGAACCCTCCCTGACAAACACCCGGGAAGGGCTTCAAAACAAACACCGGGTAAAGAAAGGAGAAGTGACATTTAATGATGTCAGTTTCCGTTACATCGGTGGAGAAAATGACATTCTACAGCATATCAGCTTCCGGGCCAAACCCGGCGAAACGATTGCGCTGGTCGGTGCTACCGGCTCTGCTAAAAGTTCCCTGGTACAACTGATACCACGGTTATACGATGTTACCGCCGGAGAAATCCGGATCGACAATATCCCGATAAAAGACTATAACCTGGATGAACTTCACCAGGGGATCGGTATGGTCCTTCAAAAGAACGAGCTATTCACCGGAACGATCGTCGAGAACCTCAAATGGGGAAAGCCCGACGCATCGATGGAAGAGATAGAAGAAGCCACCCGCGCCGCCGAAGCACACGATTTTATCCAGTCCTTCACGGATGGTTACAATACGTTACTGGGACGCGGAGGAATCAATCTTTCCGGCGGACAGAAACAGCGTATCTGCATCGCCCGTGCGTTGCTCCGTAAACCTAAGATACTGATCCTGGATGACAGTACGAGTGCTGTCGATACGGAAACAGAATTGAAAATACGGAACAACCTGAATGCGTTGTTACACGACACGACTGTATTTATTATCACCCAGCGGATCAATACGATGCAATCGGCCGATCGGGTGATCGTACTCGAAGACGGTGAGATCAACGCCATAGGAACTCCGGATGAATTGATCGAAACATCTACCGTTTATCAGGAAATCTATCATTCACAACAAGTATTATTATAGGATATGGCACACGGAGATCATTTAAAAGAGAATGCAAAGCCCCGGGAAGGAAAGAAAACTTTCTTCCGGCTGATTTCGTACCTGTCCTGCGACAAGCGGCTGTTGTTCGTGATCGGCTTCCTGATCATTGTCAGTATCGTGGCTAATCTATTGGGGTCATACATGTTGCGACCGATTATCAATGATTATATCCTTCCCGGAGACTTTCACGGATTGATCAGGGTCTTAGCTATCCTTGCCGCCATTTACCTGACAGGAGTCGCCGCCGTCTATATCCAATATATCCTGCTGAATAAAATAGGTCAGCGCACCGTTACCCGTATGCGTGCCGACCTTTTCCAAAAGATGGAACATCTGCCTGTCAAATATTTCGATACACACCAGCACGGCGACTTGATGAGCCGTTACACGAATGACATAGACAAGATCAGTGATGCACTGACCGACAGCCTGTCGGATATGTTGTCGAGCGCTCTTACCCTGATCGGTATCTTCTGCCTGATGTTATATATCAGTCCGATACTTACTCTGGTAACTCTGATCACCGTTCCACTTATGTTTCTCTTTGCCAAAGGGATCGTTCAGCGAAGCCGCAAATACTTCAAAGCCCAGCAGGAATCTATCGGTACCCTGAACGGTTATATCGAAGAAATGATAAGCGGCCAGAAGGTGATCAAAGTATTCGGACACGAAAAGAAAGTACAGTCCGACTTCGATACGCTCAACGACGACTTAAAAGGCAAATCAGAGAAAGCTCAGTTCTATTCCGGTATGATGATGCCCGTCATGCAAAACCTGAACACATTGAATTATGTCTTTATCACGATTGTTGGTGCCCTACTCGCCATCTTTCGTGGTTTCGATGTCGGTGGTCTCGCAGCCTTCCTGCAATATTCCCGCCAGTTCGGACGTCCGATCAATGAATTGGCCAGCCTTTACAACAGTATCCAGGCAGCCATCGCCGGAGCCGAACGTATCTTCGAAGTGATCGACGAAGCACCGGAAACACCGAACTCCCCCGAAGCCATCGCTTTACAGCAGGTACAGGGAGATGTTTCCATGAAAGACGTTTATTTCGGATACAAACCGGAGAAAACAATCCTGAAAGGTATCTCGCTCCATGCCTCTGCCGGTTGTAAAATAGCATTAGTCGGTGCCACCGGAGCCGGAAAAACAACCATCCTGAACATGCTCCCCCGTTTCTTCGATATCCAGTCGGGCGAAATTGCCATAGACGGTCACCCGATACAACTGATCAAACGAAACAGCCTGCGCCAATCCATGGCGATCGTTTTACAAGACACTCACCTGTTCACAGGAACTGTCCGCGAAAATATCCGCTTCGGACGTCTGGACGCGACCGATGAAGAAGTTGTACAAGCAGCCAAACTGACTGCCGCCCATTCTTTCATCAAACGTCTGCCCCAGGGATACGATACCTTGCTGGAAAACGACGGTGCCAACCTTAGCCAGGGACAACGTCAGTTGCTCAATATCGCCCGTGCCGCTATTGCCGACCCTCCTATCCTATTATTGGACGAAGCAACCAGCAATATTGACACCCGTAGCGAGATACTCATTCAGAAAGGTCTCGACCAACTGATGCAGGGACGCACCAGCCTGATCATCGCCCACCGCCTCTCTACCATCAGAAACGCAGACGTGATCCTGGTACTCGAACACGGACAGATCGTAGAACGAGGAAATCATGAAGAACTTCTCCGCTTAAAAGGGAAATATTACTCGCTAAATCAGGAGCAGTTCAAATAATTTAATTGTATTTACCTATATATCATCCCTAAAAAAAGTATATCTTTGTGAGAAGATTTATTTAATAGAAAGGAGTTATATATGACAGCAGTAGAATTAAGACTTACCCTCTTACAGGAAATTGCCACTATCCTCGATGATGAAGCACTTGTCAAAAAAGCTTTAACTTCTATCCGCCGTATGAAACAAGCGGCCTCCAATGTTGACCAGGAAGACCGGGAGCCAACCAAGGAAGAGATGCTGGATAGTATAAAAAATGGATTATTAGCCATTAAAGCTCGCAAGGATGGAAAAGAGACTAAGGGTATGTTCAAAGATGTAAATGAGTTACTCAATGAAATATAGGATAGACACATATATAGAGTTTGACAAAGAATTCAAACGCTTGAGTAAAAAATACCATTCACTAAAAAGCGATCTGGCAGCACTAGTAAAAGAGCTTGAGCAAAATCCCACCCTCGGTGCCGACTTAGGAAACGGACTTCACAAAGTCCGTATGTCTATTGCCTCCAAAGGAAAAGGTAAAAGCCATGGAGCCAGAGTGATTACCCACACAGCAATTGTCAGTGTAGAAGACGGAGTAATCACTTTACTCTATATTTACGATAAAGCCGATCAGGATACTATATCAGATAAAGAATTAATAGATCTTATGAAGCGTTTTTTGTTATGACAAGACGAAGACTATCCATTCAACGAATAAGACAGTCTCCATCAAGTATTTATTTAGAAATAAAAAGGTTTATCAGTAAACGAGCAACCTCAAACCCTCCGATAAACATCCTCAAACGGCAGCCTGCATCGTTCTCCCCAGATTCCTTTATTTCCGTCTCGTATTCCGCAGGGAATAGCCATATTTATTTCAGCCCCGTGAGGTAACTTCAGTGCCTTTTTCAGCCGCCGGCTGTCCAGCCCTTCTAAAGGACAAGTATCATACCCTTCGTTTGCCATCGCAATCATAAACGTCTGGGCGGCAAGTGCACACGATTTATGGGCAACCACACGCACATCATTCTCGGATACTTCGAGCATCATCGGACGAAAGAGACTGATGGTATTAGCCAGCAGTTTCCTAAACAACCCCAAAAGCCCGAAGAACCGGGCATAAACAAACGGCATCAATTTCCCGTAGTATAATTCCCGGTCTTTGATACGTTTATCCTGACGTCCTTTCGGACTGTTTCGACGAATATTCTCCCGTTCGAAATCGAGAACGAATCGGGCATGTTTCTTGTACAAGTCTCGCCGTACAACGAAAACAACGATTTGCGAAGCAGTCGAAGCCGCTTTCTGATCGAGACAAGCTCTTGAAACTTCCGCCAACAATTCAGGCTCCGTAATATGGTAAAACTCCCACAACTGCATATTCGAACTGTTGGGAGCCAATGTTGCCAGTTCCAAACAATGCTTCACCCTTTCCGGATCTATCGGTTTTTCTTTATCATATGCCCGTACCGAACGGCGGTAATCGAGGACTTCTTCTAAATTCATAATGCTGATTTATTTAATTAAAACACTTTTCTATATCACTACAAAATTAAAACATTCCCGCAATATGTTTGTTTACCAGTACAACATCTCCATCCTTTACTTTATGTTTCTTTAGCGAATAACCCTCAGGACTGAATATCGCTTTTGCCTCTATCAGCCGATTTAACTGATTTGCAGACAACCCTAAACAAGTTCGAATGACAGAAGACAACTTTAATCCAAACTCAAAACGGGTTTGAATCTTGAATGTTACAAACTCATCATCCGCATTCAAGATATCATTTATCGAAATATCGTCATGCAATATCTCATATTCAACACTGCTATAATCTAACTCAACACTATTTTTTCGCCCTGTTTCAGAAGAAAAAGCATACTCCCACGCAAGTTCTTCATCGTTTTCCGAAAACTTACGAAATAACTCTTTCTTTATCTGTTCAGGTTTTGTGCGTGACAAAATCGTTAGGTTATATGTACTATCACATTCTACGCATCTATAAATCAACCAGACATCGATATTCCTTTTTTGCGCATTCATTCTGAATTTGTTACTACAATAAAACCGGTCGCAATTACAATGATTACATTTTCTTTTTAAGGCAGGAGTATTTTTAGGCTTTATCTCCCATATATATTCAGTTTCCATTCTTTATACTGTGCTTGATATTCTTTGAAATATTTGATTATGATCCACAGCATTACAGTTATAGCAAACTCAGAAGTCGCCATAAACAACCACATCAAAGACCTATGCCCTTAAAGTTCAACGCTGCGAATAAAAAAATTAAATAAGAAACCTGTTCAAGTAGGACTACTCGAACGAAAGAATTATCAGCCTGCGGTTTATAAGGCTAATATTAAGCCAGTATAAATTTAAGAATTGCTCCCAAAACGTGAATATTTATAATTTCGGAGCAAAGATAATGATTTATTGCTTATTTCATCCATATCACTCCATTTCTATATTAGCCTTTATATTCTCCGCACATTATGCGGTAAATACAGATATTAATACCCGCAAAACTCCACAATCGTCATCTTCCCCACCAACACCAATGCCTCTTCATAGGCAATCTCCCCTTTGCCAAGATGTCCGGCAAGTGTACCGATCTTGCCACAAATCTGGAAGCAGATCAGGACGGACATTGCGATATGGTTTACAGAGGTTTGTGCTGTGCGTTCGACAATTTCGGTTAGGTGGAGCATTCGAATAAACAAAACAGGGTAACGGAGAGGACAACGGAGGCAGGACATGACGGTTCTTTGTTGGATGAAGTCGACGTATGACTGGCGGTCGTGGATGATTACTTCCCGGATGAATTTCTGGTGCTTTTTGGGTAAGGTGGACCAGACGGTGAAAGCTATTTTGTAGATTTTTTCAAGGAAATGGTTACGACCTTCTTTCGACATTTTGTCGAGGCTTCGGTTAAAGACCTTTGCGTCCGGCACTTTTCCGTTGGGGAATAGTGCTTCTAATTTGTTTTGCTTCTTCATGATATTATGATAGGCGTTGAATAATTAATTGAGGGAAAGTCAAAAACAGACATTTAGGGACACAGAATAAAACCCATTATATGAAGATATCTGTGCCCCTATATTATCTATTTACTGGGGTTCAACTCTTCGAGTAAAAACTTTCCGGGTTTGAACTTGACACTTGTACGTGCCGGTATCATACATCCTTTGCCTGTTCGAGGATTTCGCCCCTCCCGTTCTTTTTGTTTCCAGGGAGTAAAAGCGCCAAAGCCTTGTAACATCACGGAAGTATCCTGTTTTATAACCTCTGTCAACACCTCCTGAAAGATATTGAGAAATTGTCGCGACTGGCATTGCGTAATTTGCATTTTCTCGGCCAGTTCATTTACTAAATCTGCTTTGTTCATAATTTTATTGTCTTTAATCATTATATTCACGTGAGAGCATAAAAAAAGCCCTCAATATCTCTATTGTTCGAGACATTGAGGGTTTAAAGAAAAATATTCTTACAAAATAAATGTATTACAGCTTCGCTATTTCTTCGGAAGTCAAACCGGTCGCCTGCGAGATAAGCCGAATATCCAAACCTAACTTCTTCATATTGGCTGCAATTCCATAACGTTCTTCCATACGACCTTCCAGCTTGGCTCCGTCCAACGCATCATTCTGTATCATGATATCGCTGAGGTGTTCGTCGTAGGCGCGGCGTTCCTCATCGCTCATATTGTGATAGAGCAGCTTTTCGCGAGCCTCCTTCAAACCGGGAGCGGTGGTATCGGCACGAATCGTTCCGTCTTTCAGATATTCTATCCATTCCTCCAACGGAGTGACGGCTACCTGGTTGAACTCGTTCACACGAATCAGAAAGTACTCCGGAAAAATCTCCGCAGGTAGTTTATGCACCAGGACATCTTTCTCCTTTACGCTCACCTCCAGACGATCCCCGGTATGTACGCCGGTGAAGATATTTTGACCGTGATACAGATAATCGTTTCCCTTGCCGATATCGAAGTAAAGAATATTTACGGAGTAGATTTTCTTCACCTCGTAATAACTTTCACCCAAAGAGATATGCTCGGTAATGGCTTTCGCCACCCCATAGAGGATACGTTCCAGGAAAGTCAGTTCACGAGTGTTCTGTACTTCCACGATGATGATCTCCCCTTTACTGTTTTTAGCCTTGATATCTACCCGGTTGAATTTGTCGTCAAAGGTTTGCTGGTTGCCTTCGCTTTCCAGCAGTTCGATGATCTCCACCTTTTCATCCAACAAGACCGTCAGTAATCCTTCCAGCACCCCGAAATTGGCTTTTTGCCGCAGAAGCCTCTTTATGGCCCAATCAAATCGGATATAATTATCTTTCATAAGGCGATACGATTTATACATTATATATATACATGCAAATGTAATCAATTCAAGGCAATATAGCCTGTAACCGCCATATTATTTTTCTTCAAACCCTCAATATGTCAAAGATCGTTGTCTTGAAGGCTGTAAGCCTGATCTCAAATTAGCCCTGGATTTTAACCCTGGGTAATGATAATCACATTCCTCCCTCTCTAGCCCTGTAAGGGCGTCACAAGGATATATATTCCTGTGACGTCCCTACAGGACTTGAAAAATAAACTTAACTTACTTATACCCAAGATTAAAACCTTGGACTAATTTATCCTGCCCTTACAGGGCTATTAGGCGCTAAATCTATATTGGAATCAATATAAATAGCCTCAATTATTTCTATATTCGAGCGCAAAGCCTACCTGTTACCTGAAAGTGGTTTGGTAAATGGGGTTGATCGCTCTTTACCGATGGACCATTCTAGTACTCTCTGTCATAAGAGTATTCTAACGCCCTCCAAACCTCAGATCGCAGACCATCATCATTTATTGAATTGACTGGACATTACGGACACAGCGAACGCTTTTGATATTTGCATCATTGTCATAACCAAGAGAGCCACCAGGGAGAGTTACTATATTGTGTACGTTCGAACTTCTTAAGGTTCCACTCCAATACCAAGCGCTAGCGAATGCTGTGAAGCCTATTATTTTGTTCAAATCTCCAGAGGCTTTAGCCATGGAAAGCATCTCCGAAGATGTAGGTAAACGCCAATCACTATAGCCTTCCGTATTCAATTCGTCACAATACTGGTTTACTTCATCCCATTTACCATATAATAAAGGATCTGATTTCTGAATCTGAATATTTCCAAGAATAGCAGGTATCACAGCATCCGAAGTTTCTTGGGTGACATCTATATTTGTTATACGTGCAGGGTTTGCCCCCGTTACAGATACGTTAAACGTTCCTACACGCTTACCACCACTATTTGTAGAAGCGGTAAAAGTTAATATAGCGTCACCACTTCCACTGACAGGATCTACCTTTATTTCATTATCTGTTTCGGGATTTATAGTCCACGGCAAACCTTCAGTTGCTATAATCGAACCATTAACACTACCACCTGCTTTTCCGATCTGTGTAGTCGGAGCGATAACATTAAAAGAAGAAGCTTCTTGTGCAACCATAACATTTGTTGTCATTTCTCCAGCTGTCACTGATATATTTCCGGATTTCTCCGTTTCATCCAAATTTACGCCATTTGTTTTATAATCAAAAGTCTGCTCATTTCCATCCGTAGTGCCTGATATTGTACCTGTAAGGGTTAACCAATCAGGCTTGGTTATGGATAAAGGAAGTCCCTTGGTTGCCTGAAACGTGAGTGTACCCTTGTCGTCAGCTGTTGCCGCCAAGATGGTTTTATCACCGGAAGCTGTCAGCGATGAAGCCTTTTGGTTTATCACTATCACGCCTGTCGGACCACCCGTTTCGTTACCTGCCCGGACAGTGATCTCACCGCTTCGCAGGGAGGCCGTCGGATTTACTGTTGCCGCAAAGGTGATATCCTGCGCACTTCCGGTCGTTGGGCTACCCGAAGTCGAACATGTCAGGGTGAGCCAATCCCCTCGCGTTACTTTCGCTGCCCATGCCAAACCGGGCGTTGCGGTAAAGGAAGATGACTGATTACTGGCTGCTACCGGTTCAAGCTCTACTGTCGAGCCTTCAACCGTTGAACCTGCCTGTTTGACTATTATTTCCCCTTTCAGGCCCGGATAAGTCGGATCACTAAACGATGCACCTGCCGCAACCATAATCTTTCCCGTACGTTCCTGTGCCAGCGGATTGGAAGACAATGATTTTACTTTTAACGGAGACTCAGCCCCGTCGGATTCATCTCCCGAGCTGACCGGATTACTATCCGACCAACCCCACCAGTCTTCACAGCTCATTACTGCCTGCCACGGCAAACCTTTGGTTACTTTACATGTGGAACTACCCTCCGAACCGGATGCCGCACCCAAAGAAATATCGTTTCCTTTGGTCAGGGTCGAACCCTCCTGCGTAATGGTTATTGTCTGAGGATCGTTGTTTACATTCACAGAAAAGGATACGCTTCTCTCTTCTGCTTTCGGATTGCTCGATACAGCCTGAAAAGAGACTTTCGCCGGACCTTGGTGAGAAACCGTAACACCCGTACCTGCTTCCTTACCCTCTATCATAGCCGACAACCATTCCTCCAGGTCGAACGACCATGCCTGACCCGGACGGGCAGTGATCTGTACCTCCTTCGTGCTTCCTTTTTCAGCAGGCATATTTCCTTCCGTTACTTCAATAGGCGGTATCTTACCTACCGTGATACGTTCGTCGGATACATCTATCCCTACCAACGTCACATTCATCGTATAATGCGAATTACGCACAATATCGTAATTGTTTTCATTGCTACCCGGATAAAAGCAGAAAGTGACGTTCTCGTAAGTCACCTCTCCCTGCACAGCAGTCCCGGTCAGTTCAATAAAAGTAGCATGGGTTACCCCCTTGCCTGTTTTCTTCTTTTCCAAATCCACCGCATACTCAGTCTTTACCGTACCCGCCATATTCTCCGGCAAATACCAGTACATCGTGGCTCCGTTCTTATCGGCAGTACCAGCATAACTCGTATATGTCATATCAGCCAACTGGCTTTCCGGGGCATCGACCTGCGATTTCTGAGGGACGGATTTCAAGCTGACAGAAGTAGGAGTAAAAGAAAAACCATTTCCACCTATCGCATAGGTAAACGAGATTTTTGCCAGCAGGCGCGTCAATTCAACCGTAATGTTTTTCTCACCTTCTTCCTGTACTACCCCTTCCCACATACCTGTCATTCCACACAGGTTATTTTCCGGCCAGCCGTTTTCCGTCGAAGCATACGACAGGACATGTTCCTTCAATTTCTTTTCATTCCCGATCTCTCCCAGGTCGCCGGCATTCGCAATGAACCAGACATGGCTTTGTGCTCCTTCCCGGCTTTGTTTCAATTTTATATTCACCGTATTATCGGTCAAGGAAGCGAAATATTTATTAAATAGAAGCGTCCCGGTCGAAGCATCATACTGTCCTACCCAAAGCCCGGAAATCTTACTTTCCTGCACTTCGTCCACCGATGGGGCGCGGGTGCCGATACGTTCCCTGTCGCCGACGACCAGTGAATCGGTATCTACTGTTCCTTCCGGAGTAAACATTATACTTCGTGTTACCGGCGCACGGTTCGCCAGGACATTCAAATGAAAACCCACATCCACATCCTTTAATAAATGCGGCGATATGCCGCCATTCTCCACATCGGCCTGTGTGCAGCTGCCGACAAAAAGCAAAAACAACCAGGCAGACATACAAATCCAATATTTATATCTTATTCCATTCATTTGTTCCCTTGTCTCTCTTCTTTGTTCCATATCTCATTCTTCTTATTGTCGTACCGGCACATTTTCCCATCGGCATATTATGCACCTCCTCCAGCTTCCCCGTTTCCGCTCCATATGATCTCTTTCCACCGGGCAACCGTCAATTCCGTCCCGACTCCTTGGTTGATATCCGGATCGGGATAAGGCTGGTCGGGCGCCCCAACATGTGCATCGGTAAAAGGAACTGTATTCCATGCCAGTACACGCATCTGCAAACGGCTTTCATTATTCTTTACCTCCAATGTAAAAACATACCTTTGCCCTTCGTCGAAAGAAATGCTTTTTTCGACAATCGCTTTCAGGGTCGCCGTTTTCTCATCCCGCTGCACATCGATCTCCACCTCGAAAGGCTCCGCCGTTTTGGGCAGAAGCACTCCTTTCGTCTTGTTCAGTCCGCTATGGTCCGGATCAGCTCCCTCTTCCACCGGTTCAAACTCACCTGTTTCAAATACGACCTCCCCCGTTTCACCGGCAACGCCGCCCGTAGCCGGAATGCCCGTATCCTCGCCGGCTATAAGAACGGCACCGGATGAGGATATTTTACTTATTTTCAAACGGGTGGCATACAGTCGGCTGAACGGAAGCACGTTTTCTTTCGATGGAGCGACATTGAAGACCACCAGGGCACATTTACGGCGGAAAGTGCCCAACCTTACCTGCCGTGAACTTTCCGAAACCGTTACGCTGCGGGCAGACGAGGTCATCACATCTTCTTTGTGGGGAATATCCGTTATCTGATAAGAACCGCCGTTGCCTTTCTGCAACGACCGCGCCGGGGAAACGGCATAAAAGTCGTATATACCGCTACGGACAACCGTCTTTTCCGTTTCTCCGGCAATCTTTTTCCCAGCATCATCCACCAGGCACGGCGACAGGCTCCCATCGGCCAGCACTTCATACGTGGATTCAAAGGTGGCAGCCGTTGTAGAAAAAGCTGCCGGTGTGGTCTGCTCTCCCACATTTCCCTGCAAATAGCCGCAGACGCGTATGGTAGCTCCTTCCGGCAACGGTGTAGGCTCCGGCATAACAGCTTCATCCGATCGCGTCAGGATCACCGGGATACCCAGGTCGGGCTTCCCGAAACTGATCGCCACCAGCTGCGCCTTTTCCAGCATCTCTTCCACAGAACCGGAAGTACAACCAGTGAGCAGTCCCACCAATAGACATATCAAATATCGTTTCATACCGTACTGTTTTTATTCCACCGGAATATCATGCGCTCCGCCATCATTCCAACCGGCAACCCGGATATCCGCCAGTTCGATTCCCTGAGGTTGCAGGCGGATATTGTAGATATAATTGTATCCCTTTTCCCAGTTCACCGTAAATGTTCCGGGAACATTCCCGTTTCCTTCTGCCGGTTTCATATTGAACGTACGCCCATCTTCGAGTGTGAGTACCAGTGTGACACCCACATCCGTCACCGGAATAACCAGGCCGAATGCCTGTACCGCAACTTTGGATGCATCGGTCACGCCGGACCCCACTTCACGCAGATCGCCGTCCGCTATAAACGCCAGTTCACCGACATCTGTCATGGTTCCCTCCAGAGCGCCTGTCGAAAGGTTGAGTTTGGCAGAAGTGGATTTTTTCAGCCCCGCATCACTTTTCAACGTTACCCTGGCTATCCGGCAACCGGAAAATGCCGTTCCTCCTTCTGCTTCCGATACACGAAAACTCACCTTTGCCAGCGCATGCTCCATCAAAAGCGACACCTCCGGGTACCAGCGGTCTACCTGGTCCGCCGCCGTACAGTAGAGGTAATCGTCCTGGTCGGTTTCCCATTGCACATCGGCCGCGGCATCCACCGGGGTACCGCCGTCATTGAAGGAAAACTTCTGCTTATCCAACACCTTAATACCGCTTATCGACGGCACTTTCGGAGTTCCCGAAAGCGACACGCTTTTCCCGGACGGGGCATAGGCATAAACAGTCCCTTTTTCCGTATACAGGCAGAGCGGCTCTTCTCCTTCCGCCAACTCCCAGGCGGGCGGCACGGCTGTAGCATTGTAGGTGAACAGCTGACTTTTGACACTGCTTGCGTAGAAACTGACTGTACCGCTGCCGTTCCGTTTGGTGACGCATACACCGACAGAGGTAAGCGGGTTCGGATTTTTCTCTTCCGCACCCGGACCCCCCGTAACGATGCTTCGCGATTCCACCTCCATCCACATGCCCAGACTTTTCACACTCAGAGGTACACTCTCTTCCGGCTGTTTCCCTCCGTCGGGATGCATTACCTCCGCCTCCGTACAGGCTGTACATAGGTAAAGGAAGAAGACAGCCGAAAGTATATATAGGAACCGTTTCATGGGCTTTGTTTTTAATGGTTTTTATAGCGGAATATCCGGCTGGTCGTCATCCTGCCACTCCTGAACGGTTACATCCATCAGCGTCAGTTTGTTACGACCGGCAGAGAAGGTGTACACGCAGTTCGTTCCGGCAGTCCAATCATATCCGGGCAATGTCACTGTATAATCGACTGTCGGCTTGCTCTGCTCCTGAAGTGTGATTACCACATCGATCTGATTATCACCGAAAGTAACAGGATACACAAGGCAGCTGACCGACCGCGAAACAATCTGCCCCGTCACCTGGGAACCGCTTGCTATAAAAGCGTTTTCGCCCTGAGAACCTCCTTCATCGATCTGTCTCATCAGCGTATAGTTGGAAATCGTACGCGTCACGGAGCCGGTTGTTGTATTTTCCGTTATCGCTCCATTCGAAAGGGCCATTTTTCCGTCTCCGGTCTTTAAAACGTTGCTTACCGCATGGTTCTGTATCACGAACTTATTAAATGTCACTGCATTATCACTCAAATGACCGCCATCGTATACACGGAAAGAAACCATTGCCAAGCCGTGGTTCATATCCAGGTTGATCAGGTAGCCGGGGTTCTTTGTATCGTTATTCGTCGGTCCGCCCTCAGGGTCGAAAGGAGGTTGACCTTTCGCACGGCCGTTGTTCACATAACGTCCTTCCGATGCGAAAAAATACAGGTAGTCTTTTTCCGTTGTCTCGGACAGCTTGACATCGTTAACCGTTAATCGCGAAGTCCAAGATCCACTTCCATCTGCACCTGTACTCTTCCAGTATTTTTTCGCATTGTTCGTAGAGGCATCTATACTACCGGTAGCAAGAACCTTTACAGGGATTTTCAAATCAGATTCGTTACCTATAGAGGTAAAAGAATTTGTCTTATCATAAGGATAATAAGCATACACTTTACCGATTGTCTCCGTCAGGTAATAAGGGGCTTCTTTCGTTTCCAAAAAAGTACTGCCCTTTTCTGTGATCGAAATCCAGCCTTTTCCCTTTTCGTCTCCCATATACCAGACATGATGGATATCAGCACCGTCGGGTACATACCAGCCGGTTGCATCGCTGTTGGTCACCACGACTCCCAGGCCGGGGGCAGCAGTGCTATACAGGGCTTTGTCATACGTGATCGCATCACCGTTTACCATCGATTTCGTTGCCGCTTTGGTTCCGGCTTCCACTTTCAGGTTAGGGGTGATACCCAAAGATACCTGACCACCACTACCCGGTTCGGGGTCGATTTCTGTTTCTGTTTCCGAACAGCTTGTCGCTGCCAGAAGGGCTATCGATATAGCCCACATTGTCTTAGTTGTTTTCATTTTCGTTTGTTTTAAAGTATTCATTGCATATTATTTAATCGCTTTATATCGGCATATCATTTTGTTCACGGTCTGTCCAGCCTTCTACACTGACGGAGGTAGTCTGTATCTGACTTTTATCTGTAAAGAAGAGGGTTACAACATGGCTTTTGCCTGTCTGAAAGCCACCTTCGATATGGAAGGAGACTTCCGAAACTGTTTCTGATTCGGTTCCCCTGCCGTCTTTCGTCGTTGTTATCCGAAGGTGCAACGGGTGTTCCGCTGTTCCGTCCACCGGAGAAACCGGGAGCAGGAGATATCCTTGCGGTTCGGGAAGGTCTTCGCCGGATGTCACATCCGGGACCAGTAAGTTTGTTATATCCTGCACCGGGATATTTTTTATTCCATCATTCGACGATATATCGTTTAAACAGGGAGTTTCCTGCCCCAAATCCAGTCTCTGACGCGTATGTACGTCTAGCGCTTCGATCGTTTTTATTGTTCCCCAACCATCAGCACGGTCACTGTAACAAACCAAACGGACCTGTGTCAGTAAATGACGGAACGTACAGGTTTGTACCGGAACATATCCACTAGCCGTCAGGATTCCCGTTGACATAATATCCGTCGTTCCGTCAACAGTAAAGGCGACTTTGCCCGTTCCTGCAACAGCTTCCGACTCACCCTTTGCCGGATAATAGCCGTGCAGGCGGATACGGCGACCGTCCTCCGGGTATGACTGGGACTGGGCAAACACGATCGGACGGTTTCCCTTCCCGCCTCTTCGTACTGCTTCATATATACCCCATGTGCCATAACCTTCTCCTGGGACGGTCGTTTCATCCTGCCGGGCAAAGCAAACCTTTAAATCCTGTTCATAGCCGGAACCGATCACTCCGCGCGTTGACTCTCCGATCGCACCTTCCAGGCACACCGCGGTTTCCGGGACTGGCTCCGGAGTAGGATTGCTGTCTGAACAGGCGGCGAAGCCCGGAAGGATCGTGATGGAGATTGATATTGTGACTATGAAGTTGTTCATAACTTTGATGGTTGTCTTGTTTTTTTAATTTACACACCCCCTGCCCCCTCTCGAAGAGGGGAAAGGTTACTCTTTGGGGGTAATGATAGTACTGCCGTTATTACCCGGTTGCCACTCAGCAATGCCGGTTTCTACTGCTATTTTGCCGTCTTCTGTAAAGGTGAGCGTGATGAGGTGCGAATAACCGGCTTTCACGCCTTCGCTGATATTGGAGACGGCGACGTTCAGTGTTTTAGCATTTCCGTCATAAGTTCCTTTAACCTCCAAACTGATTGGTAAATCCTCCGTTCCCCAATTGACCGTCGGGTAAAGCAACAGATAGCCGGTCGATGGGTTTTCGGCATCGGGAAGCGAAACTTCAGACGGATAGTTTTTAACAGTCAGCGTTTGGTTGGCTTCACCCGTTGCAGTCAGTTGAGCACCCTTGCTTTTATCGAGCGATAGCTTCAAAGCAGTATAGGTGTTTTTCACTTTGATGGAAGTAACCGACGTCCATTTTGCGATCGCTCCGGCAGAACCCGTACATTTGAACTGCAATTGGGTAAGCAGATGGTTGAAGGTGAAAGTCTCGAACTTATCCACCAGTGAACCGGTCTGCACTCCTGTTGCCATTATATCCTCCTCACCCGTGATAGTGTAAGTCACACTGACCGGGTTAGTCGTTCCGTCATCCAACAACTCACGGGGATAATAGCCGATCAGGGCTGTTGTTTTGTTCTCCGGCAGATAGCTTTGCTCCGGATCGAAGGTGAGGACCGTAGTGCCTACACCGCCCGTACGGACCGCTTTGATAGCCGGGCTGTTCCATCCGGCAGCCGTTTCCGGGTTATCCATGCGGGCAAATGCAACATCCAGATTACTTGCATAACCGCCGGCTATCACCGCGCGGGTTGTCTCCGCTATTCCGGCATTCACCCGGATTTCCTCACTCCGACCGAATAACGGTTCTTCCACGCTGCTGCAACTATTCAGAAAAGAGATAAGCAGTAACCCCGTTATTGAAAGTGAAATTAAAAATGTTTTTGATCTCATATTGTACTAATGTTTATTGGTTGTTAGCTCTTTTCTTGTCAGGGAACAATCGTACCAGAACCCCCATTCCCTTTTTTCCAGTCCGTCAGCGTAATCGTTAAACCGCTTATTTCATCATAGCGGACAACCAGATCCAGTATCACATGTGTCGTGACAGTTGCGGTGAACGCATCCCTCACCTCTTCCGTTATATCCGTAGATGAAGTGATTTCCTTCCCGTCCGCCAGTGTCATTGTAAGGCTCAAGTCGACGGGTTCTTCGCCTTCCTCTTTCTCACCCGGAGATAAACCGAACAGGCTTAGTGAAGAAGCATACACACCCGGACTGACCTCTTCCGGCTCGAACGTCATAAAAGCAGGCGTATCGAACAGCGGCTTGCCGGAAGGGATATGAACCCGTGACGAAACACCGGTCAACCTTCCCGACAATACCGCTGCAGCGACATCCCCCTTATCCCCTCCTGTGACCTTTATATTCATTTCCAATGTACGGACAAGGTTTGCCGGGGTCAATTCCTTTGCTACCGTTTCACCCCCGACTACCTCGATCTGCTCCAGACCCGCACCGTACAAGCTACCCGGACAGGCGATCTGTACGGAGCTGGATTTTAACGAAGAAAGTTGTTGCGCCCTTCCGCAGGCTTCCTCATACCCCTTCTCCATTTCAAGCGTGACACCCGTACAACCGGTGTTACAGACGGCTACCCGGTAACGCCCCAAAGGCAACGTACCCTCATATCCCGAAACGTCCCCCGTACGCATGAGCGGACTTTCCGAATCTTCCGGGTAGAAGTACCAGGTCATATTATCCGGGCAACCACTATTTGGCTTGCGAAGCAGCAGACGTACTTTTCCGTTCTTCTCCCAATCCTCATCAGGACTGTGATAGGCACAAGATGAAATCACCATAATCCATACGGTACTGGTCACCCAAATGACTGCCTGCATCATCCTATATCCTTTATATCTTATGCCTTTCTTATTTTTATATCTTTCCATATCCTCACCTCCTTTTATCTGATTTGAAAACGATAGGATAAACTGACCTTTAAACCGACCATAAAACCTGTCGAAGCAAAACACGTTTCCAGATAATTACGGTTATCAAGCGGATCATAACGGTATTTCTTCCCACTGAAAACTGAGCGGTAACCGGCACGGATACGCATATCTACTCCAAAGCCACCGACCGGAGAGAAGCGATAACCCATCGACAAACCTGCCGACCAGAAACAACCTGTCCGTCCGTAAAGCATATCTTCCGACAGGTCGATCGCGCTTCCACGTACATCGAAATCTCCGTACTCAGCAAACAAGCCGGTATTCAAGCCGGTAAATTTTCCTAAAGAGGATAGCCAGACGCTGGGTTCGAGGGAGATTTCGGACACAGCCCAACAGTCACGCGTCTTGTCTTTATAGGCAAAGTCGGAATACATGCCCGACAAGGCTACCGACCAACGACCGGCGAAACTGCACTCCACTTCCAGGTTCGGCATAAATGTACCCGTTTCTATTTTCGTTTCACCGGTTCCTAAACGAATCGACGGGGCTACGCCACACCAGGGAAGAAGGTTTGTTTTCACGGCCAGATATACAGGGCTTTGTTTCATCGGAGTTTCTTCCGTCCTTACAGATTCGGTTGGTTGTCTTTTCCGGTCTTTCTCCGTCTGTTCTTTATTATCTGCTTGCAATCCGGTTTTCTCGGAAACAACTGTTTTCCCGGTTGTCTCTTTATACTTTGTCACCTTCCGTACTGTTTCCCTGGTTGTTACGGTGGTGGCTAAAGCAATGTCCGGCTCTTCTATCCGTTTACAATGGCGTACCGTATCCATTACGGAAGCCAGACGGTAATCTTCCAGTTCCGTGCGGTCAAAAAGAGGATCGTCGATACGATACACTTCACGGTCGTAACCTCCTGTCTCACCACGACGGTACAAGTCTACATAAGGGACTGCACCATATTCACCCACGGCAGCCGCTACCGCTACCGGATAACGGCTTTCACTGTAATGAATCGAAATGTTCGCAAACCACGGAAGTGGTTTATACACCTTATAGACATGCACCTGATCACGATAGTTTCCGCTACGGTCGATATAGAAGGCTACACAATCATGGGGAATATCGAAACGGGTTTTCAGGTAGGCGCGGATACGACCCGCACGCAATGAGGCTTCGTTCACGACCTCTTTATCTTCATATTCATAGGCACTCACATGAGAAACGATCAACAAATGGCAATCGCCTTTCAGGATTTGGTCGCGGGATGCGTCGAGTAAACCGCCCATCCGTTCCAGTTGATAAGCGTTGTCTCCGTAATCGGCAAGGAACAGGTCGTTATCCTGACGGAAAGAGAATAGGAATGATTCAGCCTTGTAATAGGTCGTAGTCTGGGCATCCGCTCCTATCCCCAAAAGGAAGCAAAGCAGCAACAGGAAGATTGTTCTTACCTGTATTTTCCGGTGTGGACCTTTTATCCTATACATATTAATATATAATACCAGTTTGTTCAATATTGAACAGTAACTATGATTATCACTAACTCTCTGTAAATGTTCACCTTATTTATATAATAAGGGTAGAGGGTGGAAAAAGCCCTCCCCGAAAGTGTCTGCCTAGGGAGTTTTTAGGGTAAAATATGAAGGATTGATGTCTTTTTGAGTCTTTTTGGAGGAAGAAACGGTACTGCAGAAATAGCAGTTTTCTCTTAACAGATTTAAAAACGATGGCAGTCCGGGCCTGTTTTATACCATCTTGTAATGAAATTCATATTATATGGCTAAAAAATAGGTTAACTTGTGAAATTTAGTAAAATTGATATGCGTTTTTTAAGAAAACACCCTACACTCCTTGTTTTTTCATTTTTTTATTCTTACGTTTGCCACGTATTTCATTACAATTCAGGATTTTTATTATTTATAAGACACTGATTGTAAGATAGAAAGAGGATGTTTACCCTTATTATATAAATAAGGTTTACCCCACCCGCAAACAGCCTCCGACCGCTTCGGAAACCTGCCGGTTTGCTTTGGCTATTTCCGATACGTCAAACTTCTGCAAATAGATACGGGTCGTTTTTTCCGATGTATGCCCCAGTGCCTGGCTGATCACACCGATAGCTACATGCAGGCGGTACGCCTCCGAAGCCCAGGCATGACGGAACGAATAGGTCGTCAACGTTTCCGGCAAATCCAGCATCACACTGATTTCTTTCAGGTAACGATTTTCCGTCGCCAGACAGCTTTTATACTGTTCGTGGGTCGCATCTTCCGGCAATACAGGAAAAAGGTAACGCCTCTCTTCGTCTTTATACCGGTCGATCAGCATCTGCATCCCCGAAGTCACTTCCATCTGGATAAAGGCTCCCGTCTTCTGCCGGTGGTATTGTAGTACCGTACCGTTCTCCACCAGATTCTCACCCGTCAGATGCACGATATCCACAAAAGGAATGCCACAAGCCATAAACGAAAACAGTGCCAAATCAATAGCAAGCTGTTTCTTCGGCTCACTTTTCAAATCCAGAGCGGCTATTTCCTTTATCACTTCCACCGGCACAGCACGTTTACGCGTCTCCTCCTGTCTGAGGTGAATCCCGGCAAAAGGCGACTCTCCCCTTTTCTCCTTCGACTCCCGACGGGCTCGGTTATACATAGCACGAAGGTTACTCATGTAACTGTTCACCGTATTCACACGCAGCCCTTTTTCACGCAACCATTTCAGAAACGCCTCAACCAAAGTCGGTGTCACTTCTTTCAGGCACAACTCCTTACCACCCGAGAAACATATAAAATGATTACGCACTGCCCGATACAGATCAGCCGTACTTTCATCGCCGCAGGAACGTTTATCCTCTTCCTGCAACAACATCTGTCTATAAAAATCTCTTTTCTTCATAACTTTTCCTCCATTTATTCGGATTAATCAAAAAGATAAAGATAAACATTCACAGCTTTCAGAATGTTCGATTTTTACAGTTCAGGCTAACAGCAGTTTTCAGTCAAACAGCTGTTCCGGAAGAAAACCCCGCCTTATCACCCCGTTTTCCTCTCTTCATAACCTCTCCTTTCGGAAATCATTGCAATGATTCTTCCCTGTCATCACAATGTCCCGACAGAGTCATCACAATGTCCCGACAGAGTCATCACAATGACTTCACGTACTCATCACAATGATGTGGGACAATCATTGTGATGAAAATTTTAACACTACAAAATATGGGGATATTTACTTCGAGATTATACTCCAAAACCAGGTTTACGTGTCTTTCTGAAAGCTAGAAGCTCTTTCTGAACGATTCATTTTCATTTGACAAATAATAGTAGGTTCCGCCTTTTCCCTGTCACTAACTCCGAAATCATTATGATGATTACATTTTCCCCACTTAAATGTTTCCGCTAAAAAGAAAATCCCCTCAATCCGTCATTGCTGAACTCCGGATCAAGGGGATATATGTTTTTAAACTCTCCTTTACCTCTATACACGACAAAGAAAGAGTACATGAATTAACTGATTGTCAAAATGATAATTACTTATCCAATATTTCTTGAATCTGCTTTTTTAAAGGTAAAAGTTCTTGCGTAATTGTAGCCCAAACAATTTCATCTCTGATCTGATAATAACCATGAACCAAAACATGACGCATACCGATTATTACATTCCATTCTATCTCGCAATGAGAATCACGAAATTCTTTCGTTAATAAATATGCTGCTTCACCAATTATTTCAAGATTCTTAATTACAGCAAAGCGAAGGATTTTATTTTGCTTATAAGATTCAAAATCTACGCCTTGTGTAAACTCTACTATATTATCGATAGCCTCAATTATATGAAGTAACCGACTTTCATCTTTAGGCTTTTCTCTCATAGATCAACAGTTTATCTTGGTTAGCACTCTCTTTAGCAAAATCTTTTAGTTGCCCTTCTTCCACAAGGTCTACTTTCTTTTTCAGTAGTTTTTGAAGTGCATCGACCATTCCTGCATATTTAAAAAGAGTAATATTAGCATCCGGTAAAAATTGAACCAAAATATCAATATCACTCTTCTTCGATTCCTCCCCTCTGGAATAAGAACCGAACACCCATGCCCTTTGAACAGGTTGCATAGAGAAAAATGAGGACAGTTTATTTAAAATTGAAACCTTCATATATAACTACTTCATATCACAAAGATAGCTAAATATGTGAAAAATATCAACATGAGTTCTTTTTTAACAACTATCTGATAATTCTAACTTTCATAAGTCATCATTCATGATTCTATTTTCCACTCTTCTATATTGCGCGTCTTTGCGCTAAAATTCACCCCTATCTTAAATATTTTTTGAGAAGCTCATGTTTATCTGTTTAAGATTTTTGCCCCAAACGGCAAATTACTAAAGCCTAACAAACTCCGGATTGAGGGAAAACTAATATCAAAACGCAATGCGATAAACAGAGAAACTTAACGGGCGAAGTACTACTTCTGCAGCCGGAGCTTCCAGTTCAATTTCTGAAACAACAGGCACTACCTGGTCCGGTTTGCAGATCGTATTTTTAGCTTCCAAGTCAGAAGCGTGAAGTACGGTTACTGTACCTTTATGTTTTCCACCGGAAAGGCCGTTTAAATCCAGTTTCACTTTTCTGTTTTGAATGCCGGTATTGGCGATCTTAATGATTAACTCATTTGTCTTCTTATCGACTGCTGCTGTTGCATACAGATCATTTTGTCCGGTAACCGGTTCGTTCTGCATGGTCAAAGGCACGACATTCGTACCGGCATTATGACCGTAAAGTTGCTGCACATAGTAATTCGGTGTCTTCACCAAAGAAAGATTATCGAACCAGATCAAATCCGGACGCCATTGCCAGGCATCCACATGGGCAAACAGAGGGGCATAAGTACAGATATGTACAACATCCGCATTACGCTCAAAACCAGTCATAAAAGCCGCCTCAGCCAATGCTGTCAGGAAACTATTCTCGCGATTGTTCGGATGACAGGCATATTCACCGGCAAAAACCTTAGGACCATTACGATCGTATGAGTCATAGCGCTTGGCACCATTCAGGAACCATTCGGGAGAACGGTAAAAATGTTCATCTACCAAATCGACTTTCATCCGCTTCATTTCAGGCCACAAGAAGTCGAAATCTTCCCCTTCCGCCTGTGGGCCAGAACTACCAATAACTTTGATATCCGGATATTTGGCACGAATAGCCTTTACAAAAGGTTCCAGGCGTTCAGTAAACAAAGTACCCCACTGCTCATTACCAATAGCTATAAACTTCAGGTTGAAAGGAGCCGGATGTCCCATATCGGCACGCAGTTTTCCCCATTTAGAAGCCACAGGACCGTTGGCAAACTCGATCAGGTCAAGTGCATCGTCAATATAAGGTTGCAATTTATCGACCGGACAGTTTTCTTTCGGATCATCATTTTCATACTGACAGGAAAGACCGCAGTTCAATACAGGAAGCGGCTCGGCACCGATATCCTCACTCAACTGAAAATATTCGAAGAAACCTAAACCATAAGACTGATAATAATCGGAGAACCTCTTATGAGGAAATGTATAATTCCAACGATTGATATTGATCGGACGGTTTTCAACCGGACCTACCGTATTTTTCCACTGATAACGGGTGGCCAGGTTCGTTCCTTCCACGATACAACCTCCGGGAAAGCGGAATACACCCGGCTTAAGATCTTTCAATGCCTGTGCAAGATCGGCACGCATACCGTTCGGACGGTTATTGAATGTTTTCTGAGGGAATAAAGATATATGTTCCAGATCCGCCGTTCCCTGTGTAAGCATCGTGATACGTAAACGGGAATGGGCTTCTGTTGCCGCAGGAGTCAGGACAACGGAATACTTTTTCCAATCTTTACCGTTTATCTCAACTTCCTTTGTTTCATAAATGTCATGCCCACTATTTACCAGATTTATACGAAACTTGATCGGACCGTTAGTTACCGTACGGGCATAGAAAGAAAAGTCATACTTCTCCCTTGCCTTTATACCAATACCTTTAAAACCTTCGTTATCCAGTCCTGTACCGGTCAGTTCTTTATTATAAGAAAGACGTACATAATGCGGGTTCTCGTCAAAACAGGGGGATTTGGTCTGTACCGTTACATTTCCAAAAGGAACCCAGCCCCCGAAAGGATTTTCAAACTCAAAAGAACGGTTCTTAATCAGCTCTGCATACAATCCTCCATCCGCTCCGAAGTTGATATCTTCAAAAAAGATACCGTACATGGTGGATTGGATAGGCGCACCCGTTTGCTGCACGTCTATTTTAAATTCATTGGTCTGTGCCATCAGACTGCTTACCCCCATGCTTAAGAGGAACAGGGAGATAGCGTTTTTCATGCTTCTTCTCATATCAAGTGTTTTTCCGTAAATAAAAGATTTATTTAGTTGCAAATGTACACTAAATACATATTTAAAAGGTGGACTAATACACTAAATTGGTAGACAAAAAGCGGCTTTATGCTCTATAACATCTTTTCGTGCATCCTATTTACGAAGAAGTAGGCTAATTTTACACGCAATTTTGATAACATTACATACATGAAGAACAAGAATACACTGTCTGGCTTGACTGTGGCTAATTTCAGCAAGCAAATAGACGGGAAGGAGACGATGCTATGTATCCTGACCAATAAGAAAGGAGCAGAACTTACCATTACCAACTACGGTGCAAAAATTGTATCGCTTATGGTACCGGATCGGTCCGGCAAGTTAACCGATGTTGTTACCGGACATAATTCAATCGATGATTATCTGGTTTCTGAAGAGCCTTACTTCGGAGCTATCTGCGGTCGCTACGGGAACCGTATAGCCAAGGGTTCATTTACACTCGACGGCGTTGTGTACGATAAGTTGGCCATCAACAATGGCCCCAACAGCCTTCACGGAGGACTCAAAGGTTTTAATTCTGTTGTATGGGATGCTAATCAGACCGATGACCAGACCGTAGAACTGAAATATACGTCAGCAGACGGTGAAGAAGGTTTCCCCGGAACATTAAAAGTGACTGTTACATACCATCTGACAGACGACAATGAAGTCGCAATCATGTATCATGCCGTAACAGACAAACCGACCGTATTGAACCTGACCAACCACTCCTACTTCAACTTATCAGGAGCAGGCGATCCGTCAGTAGCAGATCATACACTGACAATCAATGCCGATCAGTATCTTCCTACGGATGAAACAGCCATCCCTTACGGAGCACCGGAAAAGGTGGAAGGTACCCCGATGGATTTTCGTACCCCTTATCTGGTTGGTGCACGCATAGACGAACCGACCGACCAGTTGACTTGGGCAAGAGGCTACGACCATACCTATATATTAAATAAGGAAGAAGGCGAACTGGGTTTCTGTGCCCGTTGTCAATCGCCGAAGACCGGTATTGTCATGGAAGCATATACAACCGAACCGGGTGTACAATTATATACAGGTAACTGGATGACCGGTAATTTCGAAGGAAAGAACGGACAGCGTTACCCGGCAAGAGCTGCTTTATGCCTGGAAACACAACATTTCCCCGACAGCCCGAACAAACCGGAATACCCCTCTACCGTACTCCGTCCGGGAGAAGTTTTTGAAAGCAAGACCATTTATAAATTCTCTGCTGAATAACAAATAACAAAATTAATATATCAATAATAATAAAAATATCAATCAATGACTCAAGAAAAAAAACAATGGGGTGCCATCATCATTATGATTGCACTGTTTGCAATGATCGCATTCGTGACTAACCTTTGTTCACCAATGGCTATTATCGTAAAGAACGACTTCGGGGCTAGCAATGTTCTTGCCCAAATTGGAAACTATGGTAACTTCATTGCCTATTTGGTAATGGGTATTCCTGCCGGTATGCTTATCGCCAAATATGGCTATAAGAAAACAGCTCTTATCGGTCTTGTTGTAGGTATCGTAGGTATTTTAGTTCAATGGCTGAGTGGTCATGTGGGCAAGGAGAGCGCTTTCCTGGTTTACCTGGTCGGAGCATTTATCAGCGGTTTCACTATGTGTATTCTTAACTGTGTGGTTAACCCGATGCTTAACCTGCTCGGTGGCGGTGGTAACAAGGGTAACCAGCTTATCCAGCTCGGCGGTGTATTCAACAGTACTGCAGCCGTTGCCTGCTACATCCTGATGGGAGCTCTTATCGGTGACGCAGCCAAAGCACATATTGCCGACGCAACACCGGCATTGATGATCGCTCTTGCTATCTTCGTTATCGCATTTGTAGTTATCGTATTTACTAAAATTGAAGAACCTGAACAGGCACCTGTTGACACCAGTTTGATCAAGGGCGCTTTGAGCCATCGCCATTTTGCACTGGGAGCACTCGCTATCTTCCTTTACATGAGCGTTGAAGTAGGTACTCCTACTTATATTCTTCAATACCTTACAGCAAAAGGTATACCGGCCAGCACCGTGGGTCTTATCGTAGCTGTTTACTGGCTTATGATGCTTATCGGACGTTTCGTAGGAGCTAGTATCGGAGGTAAGGTTTCCAGCCGTACGATGATCACCATCGTATCGATTGCAACTCTTCTGTTGGTTAGCTTCGGTATGTTCTCACCTGAAACAAATACAGTTGAAGTTCCTGGTGTAGACTGGGCTTCATTAAGTGTGATCTGGCAGGAAGTTCCCGTTGGTATTCTGGCATTCCTTCTCGTAGGTCTTTGCACCAGCGTAATGTGGGGTGGTATATTCAACATGGCTGTAGAAGGATTAGGAAAATATACAGCTATTGCCAGCGGTATCTTTATGACAATGGTATTCGGTTGCGCTGTAATGGTTGCTGTTCAGGGTTGGGTTGCCGATATGACTGATTATATGACCAGCTACTGGGTTGTACTCTTCAGTGCTGCTTACATTTTATTCTATGCGGCTATCGGTTCTAAACCATCGAAAAAATCAGAATAAAATAAACAATATGCCAATTTATGAAATTATCCGGTTTTACCTTATAACCGGATAATTTCTTCATTTATAACCTTTAAAAGAAATAATATCATGCAGAAAAAAATTAGAAATAAATTTCAGGAGTTATTTAATACAGAAGGTAGTGTATATGCTTCTCCGGGCCGTATCAACCTGATCGGTGAACACACAGACTATAATGGTGGTTTCGTATTTCCGGGTGCTATCGATAAAGGCATGATCGCTGAGATCAAACCGAACGGCACAGGTAAAGTTCGCGCATTTTCTATCGACCTGAACGATTATGCAGAATTCGGACTGAACGAAGAAGATGCACCAAAAGCAAGCTGGGCAAGATATATCTTCGGTGTATGCCGCGAGATCATCAAACGTGGCGGTCAGATCCAGGGATTCGATACCGTATTTGCAGGCGACGTTCCTCTGGGTGCCGGTATGTCTTCATCAGCCGCTTTGGAAAGTACCTATGCTTTTGCTTTGAATGACCTTTTCTCTCTGGGTATCGACAAATTCGAATTAGCTAAGATCGGTCAGTCTACAGAACACAACTATTGTGGTGTTAACTGTGGTATCATGGACCAGTTCGCTTCTGTATTCGGTAAAGAAGGAAGCCTGATCCGTCTGGATTGCCGTTCTTTGGAATATAAATATTTCCCGTTCAATCCGGTTGGCTATAAGTTGGTATTACTGGATTCCGTGGTTAAACACGAACTGGCTTCTTCTGCATACAACAAACGTCGCCAGTCTTGCGAAAATGCAGCAGCTGCTATCCGTCGCAATCACCCGGAAGTAGAATTCCTGCGTGACGCAACAATGGACATGCTGAACGAAGTGAAAGGCGATATCAGCGCAGAAGACTATATGCGTGCCGAATACGTAATCGAAGAAGTACAGCGCGTACTCGACGTTTGCGAAGCTCTGGAAAAAGGCGACTACGAAACTGTAGGTCAGAAAATGTACGAAACTCATCACGGCATGAGCAAATTGTACGAAGTGAGCTGCGAAGAACTGGACTTCCTGAACGATGTAGCCAAGAAATGTGGCGTAACAGGTTCACGTGTGATGGGCGGTGGTTTCGGCGGCTGTACGATCAACCTTGTAAAAGACGAGTTGCATGATGATTTCATCAAAGAAGCATTCGAGTCTTATACAAAGAAATTCGGTCACGAACCTAAAGTTTACGAAGTAGTAATCAGCGACGGCGCACGCAAACTCGCATAATAAATTAATTCAATATCCATAAAATATCATGACAGCCGCATTTTATCAGAACGAAGTCAAATTTTTTGTTGCAGTAGATTGTATTATTCTGGGATTCAACAGTGGTGAACTCAACGTATTACTTTACAAACGGAATTTTGAACCACTAAAAGGACAGTGGTCTCTGATGGGCGGCTTTATCAAATCGGGCGAAAGTGTAAACGAAGCGGCTTCTCGCGTTCTTACCGAATGTTCCGGTATCGATCGTCTTTTTATGGAGCAGGTAGGTGCTTACGGAGATGTTACCCGCGATCTTGGAGAACGGGTTATCTCCGTAGCATACTATTCATTAGTCAATATGAACGATTTCAATCCGGAGTTGCTGAAAGAACATAATGCCGAATGGGTTAAAATCAGCGATATTCCCGAACTAATCTTCGACCACAACCAAATGATCGACGACACCCTGTCGCTCCTGAAGAAAAAAGCAGCAACACGCCCTGTCGGATTCAACCTTCTTCCGGAAAAATTTACCCTACCCCAGCTTCAAAGCCTATATGAAGCGATCTATCAGACCCCGTTAGACAAACGTAATTTCCGTAAGAAGTTAAACTCAATGGACATTCTCGAAAAACTGGACGAGAAGGATAAAAAGAGTTCTAAAAGAGGCGCTTTCTATTATATGTTCAATAAAGAGAAATACGACCGTTTACTGGATCAAGGATTCTATTTCTCCCTGTAACAAACCATCCGAATCGCGAAAATCGCCTTGCATATCCGGCTCTCTATGAGAAATATCGCTAATTAGGAAACTTTACAGAAAATGAATTGTTTGTATGATATAGCGGTCTATAAGAAGAGATTCCCTATCTTTGTGCAAAAATTAAAATAATTCATCAAAATGAACGATATCAAAGTAATGAACAGAGCAGCGGATAATATCCGCGTCCTGGCAGCGTCAATGGTAGAAAAGGCTAAATCCGGTCATCCGGGCGGTGCAATGGGTGGTGCTGATTTTATCAATGTACTATTTTCAGAGTATTTAGTCTATGATCCCAAGAACCCGGAATGGGAAGGTAGGGACCGCTACTTCCAGGACCCGGGACACATGTCTCCGATGCTTTATTCAGCCCTCGCCCTTACCGGCAAATTCACGATGGAAGAGCTGTCACAGTTCCGCCAGTGGGGAAGTCCTACTCCGGGCCATCCTGAAGTAAACGTCAAGCGAGGAATCGAAAATACCTCAGGTCCGCTGGGACAAGGCCATACTTACGCAGTAGGTGCTGCGATCGCTGCCAAGTTCTTGAAAGCCCGCCTGGGAGATGTAATGAACCAGACTATTTACGCATATATATCCGATGGTGGTATCCAGGAAGAAATCTCACAAGGTGCCGGACGTGTTGCCGGAACACTGGGACTGGACAACCTGATCATGTTCTACGACTCCAACAACATCCAGCTTTCTACAACCGTAGAAGAAGTAACGACTGAAAATGTTGCTATGAAATACGAGGCATGGGGCTGGAAAGTGATCAGCATCAATGGAAACGATGTAAATGAAATACGTAAGGCTTTGGATGAAGCGAAGGCTGAAACCCAACGTCCTACCCTGATCATCGGTGATACCATTATGGGTAAAGGTGCCCGCGGAACCGACGACAGCAGCTACGAAAACAAAGTATCCACACACGGTCAACCCTTGTCTGCTGCAGGTGCATCGATCGAAGAGACAATCAAGAACCTGGGAGGCGATCCTAAGAATCCGTTTACTGTATTTCCGGAAGTTGCCGAACTGTATGCAAAGCGTGCAAAAGAACTGGAAGCTATCGTAGCCGAACGTTATGCTGCTAAAGAAGCATGGGCGAAAGCCAATCCGGAACTGGCTGAGAAAATGCAATTCTGGTTCTCCGGCAAAGCTCCTAAACTGGACTGGGAAGCTATCGAACAGAAAGCAAACCAGGCAACACGTGCCGCATCCGCTACCGTATTAGGCGTATTGGCAACCCAGGTTGAAAATATGGTTGTTTCATCTGCCGACCTTTCCAACTCGGACAAGACAGACGGTTTCCTGAAGAAAACACATTCATTTATAAAAGGAGATTTCAGCGGAGCTTTCTTCCAGGCTGGCGTTTCCGAATTGACCATGGCATGTGTATGTATCGGTATGTCACTGCACGGTGGTGTGATCGTGGCTTGCGGTACCTTCTTCGTATTCTCCGATTATATGAAGCCAGCCATCCGTATGGCAGCATTGATGGAGCAGCCGGTTAAGTTCATCTGGTCGCACGACGCTTTCCGTGTCGGTGAAGACGGACCTACTCACGAACCGGTTGAACAGGAAGCACAGATCCGCCTGATGGAAAAACTGAAGAACCACAAGGGACACAACTCTATGCTGGTTCTCCGTCCGGCCGATGTTATTGAAACGACAATTGCATGGAAGATGGCAATGGAAAATACCGCCACTCCTACCGCTTTGATCCTTTCCCGTCAGAACATTAATGACCTGCCCGCAAAAGGAAGCCGTTACGACGAAGCTCTGCAGGCAGAAAAGGGTGCTTATATTGTAGAAAGCGATGAAAACCCGGACGTTATCATGGTCGCTTCCGGCTCGGAAGTAGCCACATTGGTTGAAGGAGCTGCATTGCTTCGCGCCGATGGCGTAAAGGTTCGTATCGTATCCGTTCCGTCTGAAGGACTGTTCCGCAGCCAGAGCAAGGAATATCAGGAATCTGTTATTCCGACAGGAAGCAAGATTTTCGGTCTGACAGCCGGTCTGCCGGTCAACCTGGAAGGATTGGTCGGAGCCAACGGTAAGGTATGGGGACTCGAATCATTCGGATTCTCCGCTCCTTACAAGGTTTTGGACGAAAAACTGGGCTTCACCGGACAGAATGTATACAATCAGGTAAAAGAATTATTAGCATAAGAAACTATTAGTAAAAAGGGGTGTAACAGCCCCTTTTTGTCTACCTCTAACAGATAAAGATGAAAACACTAGGTTTATGTTGTGACCACGCAGGTTACGAACTAAAAGAGTATGTGAAACAAATACTGGACTCCAAAGGATTATCCTATAAGGATTTCGGAACCTGTTCAACAGAAAGTTGCGATTATCCCGATTTCGCCCATCCGTTGGCTTACGCTGTAGAAGCCGGGGAAGTATATCCCGGAATAGCGATCTGCGGATCAGGAAACGGTATTGCGATGACTTTAAACAAACACCAGGGAATACGGGCCGCTTTATGTTGGCAGGAAGAGATTGCACGACTGGCTCGTGAGCACAATGATGCCAATATACTTGTCATGCCCGGTCGGTTTATCAGTCAGGAGGAAGCTACCCGCGCTGTCGAAGCCTTTCTGAACACTCCTTTCGAAGGCGGTCGGCATATACGAAGAATAAATAAAATCCCGTTGTAAAAACAACGGGATTATTATATTAGTGTCAACCCCTGTGACACTATAGAGTTAACAGTTGTAGGATTATAGGACTGATACCTATAGGTATATAGTGCCAACAGCTCCATAGACCTTTGTGCCTAGGAGAACATATTATCTTTGAATTTTTCCTTTTTACGTTTAGTCAGGAAATTACGGGCCGACATCGGAAAGAGTTCCAGCAACAAGACTTCTTTCTCATTTTCGGCAACCAGGATACCGACTTCATCTATCATCGGGTTTTCCTGCATCTCATAATCCGAAGCATCATAACATTGTTCTTCCCGTTTACCGGTTATTTTCAAACGAAATTCCGGATCTATCGGTAAAGGTGTTTTTCCAAACTCTCCCCGGATCAGGGAGATAAAAGGATATACAGGTTTACTGTAGAGAGGGCGACCATTCAGTTCATCCAATGCACAAGCTACAGCCTGTGAAGCGATCACCTGGCTTACCGGGGTAACCAAAGGAGGCAAACCGGCATCCATACGTACCTGAGGAATCAGCGACATCGCTTTCTCCAACAATTCGGGATGTCCCTGTTGCTTCAACAAAGCTACAATCTGATTATACATATTTACCGGGATCTGTGACTTCTGAACCAATTCATTCGGTTCGGGGAAGTTGAAATATTCCTCGATAGCACGACAGAAAATGATCAGGTCGTCTTCCTTGTCATGGCGGGCAGCTTCGATAGCGTCATTGAAGAAACGGTCTATTTCGGTAGGTAATTTATCGGTCAGAGGATTAAAGGGATTAGGAAGTTCTTTGGCGGAATCGTAAGCCCTCAACTCCTTGCGTATCTTGAAAAGTTCGGCATTGATACGGGCGACAGCTTCCATATCGATCTCCAACTCTATTCCCATCTTCTTGCAGAAAACATAGATCAATTCGATAGCGGGTGCAGAGCAACCTCCGGCAAAATACCATATATTCGTATCGACGATATCCACACCGTTGACAATAGCAGCCAGCATAGAAGGTAGTCCGTATCCGGCAATACAACGGGTATGGAAGTCAACGGGAGCCTTCAGATTCTTCTTGAAAAGACGTATCAGCTCGGCTGTCTTTCCCGGAGTGATCAGGCCGTTGGCATCTTCCAGAGTAATAATGTCGGCACTATAATTTTCCATTTGCCGGGCTTTGTCCAGAAAATAGTCATTCTTAAAAATCGGCTTATGCAACGGGCGGCCATGCAGGGCGGCTTCTATCCGTTCCAAAGCAGAATGATGTGGATCGATGGCATAGCAGACGGCGCAATCGGCCATTCCTCCATAACGATCGGTATATTTGATAGCCGGCTTCATATTGTCGACATCGTTCATAGCATCGAAGATACGCATAATATTAATGCCCGACTCGACAGCGTTACGGCAAAGACCTTTGACGACATTGTCCGGATAAGGATTGTAGCCGAACAGGTCACGCCCGCGGCATAAGGCGGCGAGCTTGGTTGTCATACCTACGGCTGCTTTTATCTTTTCCAGTCTCTCCCAGGGATCTTCATTCAGATATCGCATGGCAGCATCGGGAACTGCCCCACCCCACACTTCCATTGCGTAGAAACCAACCTCTTTATAGAAAGATAATACACGGTCGATTTGTTGTTGTGACATGCGTGTTGCAAATGCTGACTGCTGCCCGTCACGGAGGGTGAGGTCGCGGATTAATAATTTATGTACCATATTTTTGTTTAATTTCACTTTTCTCTTGATCTTTTGTCTACTTTTGGATCAAGCCAAAAGTAGTTAATGTTGATTCCACCAAAGCGGGGTTGTCGTTAGATCCGGTCCCCCCAGCAATTCCAAAGCTTTCTGATACCCTTCCAGGTTATTTGTCTGGATATTGGCAGGATAACGGTAGCGTTTAGGGTAGAAATCCCAGCGGCATTCTTTGGCTGTTGCCATAGTCAGAGGAACCTGGTTCAATGGGTTGTAGTCTTTTTCTACAGCCTGATTCTCAAAGAACGGCAAACCGAGACGGCGATGATCGCTCCAGGCTTCTTCCGGTAACCAGGGTACCTGTGCAATGTATTTCTGAGTGATAATTTTCGTCAGTGCATCGTTGTTGTAAGAGCCACCGCGATAGATGGAATTTTTCGGATAATTATATGTCATTGTCTTATTTTCCTTTGTATAAGGATCGACATAATTGACAGTGTACGGTTGCGCTTCTGTTGTATGGTCAAAGCTGACAGAGGTACCTACACGATTATAATCCGTCGATGTCAGATATTGTGCAACCTGGTTTTGCAAGCCATGATATTCGAAACTGGCAGTGATGCCACTCTCATAATTCGACTTGGCGGTACCCGGAACCGTCCAACCCTTCAGAGCAGCTTCCGCCAACAGGAAATAACTTTCCCACGGACCGAAGAAAACACGTTTCTGAGTATTCATACGATACTGTTTCGACATGGAAGGATAGTTATAATTCTTTCCTGTCAGTGCACTGACCAGACCGGATAGATTATTCCATTCTCCGGCTACCCAGGTACCCCAGGTATAACGAGGATCGACCGTCAGCATCGGTTTAGTATTATCGTTCGGGTCCATCAATTCGACCGGCTGTACTTCGCTGGCCGCACCGATATAATCGGAATAAACCACACCGTCATTCCAGCCTACCACGCTGAACAGTTTAGGTCCACGCGGATCGACATACTGAGGGATCGCATCAAAATAGAATCCGGCACACGGATCGTTCGTCTTCAGCGGGAAATGTTTGTCCAGATATAACCCCATATAGGTATGAGGATCTTTCAGATGACTCTTCAGTGAGTCAGGAACAGGAAATTCGATACCGCCTAACCCTTCTGCCAGATTCTTGAAAGTGACAGACATTGCCTGTGCATTCCAGGTACGCGACATGACACTTGTCAAATCGTTCCAACCATCTTTTTCCTGTACGCCAGCCAGGTCATTCAGGGAAGAGATAAAAGTCTTGCCCGCTGCATCTTCGAACTCAGTCTTTGCCAGTTCCGGAGAGACAGCCGAAATACGCATGGCGTAACGCATACGCAAAGAGTTGGCATATTTCTTCCATTCATTGATATTTCCGGCATAGAAAGCATCTTCACCAGCCATCGGTTCCATATTAATGGAAGGATCGAGGGCAGCCTCCGCTTCTTTCAGCTCTTTCAGGATAAAGCCGTAAATAGTTTCCACACTATCATATTCGGCAGGCACACCCGTGAAAGCCGACAAAGCCGGGATCGGTCCGAAACCATCCGATACTTCCGCATTCAGGTAAGCACGCCAGATACGTGCCATCTGTATCACATTCTTATAATAAGGATATTGTTCGGCTTCGCCTTCGGCAACCTTCTTTTCACCCAGTTCGATCGCTTTGGTGGCTTTGTTCAACCAACCGACAGCGTATGAGTTACTCAGATATAGGGTAATATAGTCGTTATTGTCCGTTCCGATCGTAAAACCGCTACCCCGGTTAAAACGGGAAGCACGGTTCCACTCGGCAATGAAGATACGCTCGGCAATCTCCGGATTCATCTGTGCTCCGACAATAGAGCCGTTCAGGAACCATTCAGGCTTAACTTTGTCCTCACCTACCTGGTTAGGGTCTTCGTTTATTTCCTGAAAATCATTACAGGATGTAAACAAAGCGGCTATCGAGAACATGCCTGCCAGTAATATATTCTTGGTGTTCATCTTGTTTTATTTCTTTATTGTTCTTATTAAACCATCTTTAAAATCCTACCGTTACGTTGAACGTAAATGAGCGGCTGGTCGGTGCAGCCCCGTTTTCAAATCCGGTGGCATTCGTATTGGTTGCCGATACGGATTCGGGGTCGATACCCGGCAGGTTATAATGGATCATCCATACATTGTTACAAGTGGCCGACAGACGCAGACGCTGGAACGGTGTCTTTTGTAACATGGCCCGGTTAAAGTCATAGCCAAGCGTGATATTACGCAGACGGATATTGGTAGCATCATACGTAAACATTTCAGGCAAACCGTAGTTTCCGGTCGAACCGATACGTTCCCAATAGTTCTGATGAGTTACAGGGACTTTATTTTCCGCATAACCGTTAGAGGTCTGTACGACAGAATTAGGAACTACGAAGTCCTGACGATTACCGTTGACTACTGTTCCGGCAGCATTACCACGAACATACAGGTTGGAAGCCGTAGCCGAATACAAGTCACCACCGATACGGAAGTCTACCAGGAAGCTAAGATTGAAGCCTTTATAAGAGAAGCTGTTCGTCCATCCCAGCATCCAATCGGGACTTTGATTACCGACCTTCGATTTGCCGGTCGTGATCAGAGGCAGACCGTCTTCACCTACAATGATCTTGCCATAGTTAGGATCGTTCTTATCTTCTACACGCTGGAATGTTTGTCCGTAGATATCACCGTAATAACTACCTTGTACGGCTACGATCTGGATAGCATCCAATGTTTTTATATCATAGAGGGTAACACCCGGATACAGGTCGATGATCTTGTTCCGGTTCAGAGAGAATTGCGCCGTTGAATTCCAGCTCAATCCTTTCGGGTTATCGAGGATCGCACCGTTCAATGAAATTTCGATACCTTCGTTCTGGATATTACCGGCATTTACTTTCCGTGAACTATAACCGGAGAACGGGTCCATCGGGAGGTTCAGCAACTGACGGGTGGCGTTTGTCTTATACCAGGCAGCATCCAATCCCAAACGATTATTGAAGAAGCGGACATCGAAACCGGCTTCCCACGATTTGATCAACTCACTGCGTACCGTAGAATCAAAGAGCACATTACCCGGAGCAGCCGTCGTATTCCCATTCTCATCTTTTCCTACCGTAAAGTTATTGTATAACTGATACGGATCGAGGTCGTTACCTACTTCTGCATAAGAAGCTCTCACCTTGGCAAAAGTAAACCATTCAGGCATCTGCCCACCCAACTTCGGAACCATATCGGAGATAACGCCCGACAAGCTGACTGACGGATAGAAATAAGAACGATTGGCTTTCGACATAGTAGACGACCAGTCGTTACGTGCCGTCACATCCAGGAACAGATAACCGTCCCAGTTCAATTGCAACGATCCATACAGCGAATTCATCTTGCGGCGGGTCAGTTCGGAGGTGACTGTCGGTTTATTGATACCATTGTTCAGAGAGAAAAGGTTCGGGACAAGCAGTTCGCCTGCCGAAGCATTCATCTTCGTTCGTTTCTGCATCATCAGGTTACCGCCGAAAGAAACAAATCCACCCAGACGGTCGATCAGGTTATCCTTACGGGCCGTAGCCAGGAAACTATAGTTATTTTCGTAGAATGTTTCAGAACCTTCATTGTACAGACCGCTTGGCGTTGTATTCCCACCGGCATATACTTTTTCATTTTTAGTAGTCGTATAATAGTCGGTACCACCCCGGAGTTCGATATCGAACCAGTTCGTTGGAGCGTATTTCAATGCGATATTACCCAGCAAACGGTTACGGGTATCGTTGTTTTGCCGGTATTTAGTTACCCAGTACGGGTTTTCCTGCGGATTCTTCGAGGCATCCCACCAGATCATGTTTCCTTGTTCATCCACATCCTGTTTGAACTCAGCTACATTCAGTGAACGTGGCAAATTGTAGATCGTATTGAATGCATTGGAAGGATTGACACCCTGGATCGGGCGGTTGTGGGCATTCATATTGATGTAATTCACTTTGGCATCGATCTTCCACTTTTCGGCTTCATCGAGGAAAGTGGTTGCACGCAAAGTAATGTTCGTCTTGTTCAGTTTTGATTCGGGAGTGATACCGGCATCATCCGAACGGTTGATAGAAGAGAATACCGATGTCCCTTTTATATTCTGCTGGAAGCTGACACCTTCATTGAAGGAAGTCCCGGTATTGAAAAAGGCATCTATATTATCATAAGTCTTTAAAGGCACCTGACGTCCGAGCCAGTCGGAGACCATCTGTCCTTCCGCTTTCGGTCCCCAGCTCAAACGCGACTGATTATCGTAAGCGCCGACCGAACCTTGTCCGAAGCTGTTCTGCAGATCCGGTTTAAGGAAAATAGATTCAGTCGTGATACCGGCATTGACCGTGATACCCAGACCTTCGTTCTTCTTTCCCGACTTAGTGGTGATCAGGATCACACCGTTACCGGCACGCGACCCGTACAAAGCGGCAGCAGAAGCACCTTTCAGTACCGTCATCGATTCGATATCTTCGGGGTTGATATCGGAAAGACCGTTACCCATATCGGCACCGGAGTTACCCCATACATCATCGACACCGCCTGTGAAGTTATCCATCGGCGTACCGTCGACTACGATCAGCGGCTGGTTACTACCGGTTAGGGAGTTATTACCACGCAGAACGATTTTAGAAGAACCACCTACCCCATTACTGGAGCGCACGATCTGCAGACCGGAGACTTTTCCTGATAATGAATTGGCAAGATTCGGTTCGCGTGACGACAGCAATTCGTCACCTTTCAGTTCCTGCATCGCGTAACCCAGTGCTTTCTTGTCACGTTTCATACCTAAAGCGGTCACAACGACTTCATCCAGCTTCTGGGCATCTTCTACCAGTTTCACATTCAATGTAGCTTGTCCGGTGTAAGGGATATCTTGTGTGGCAAAACCAATAAAAGAGATTTGGATAATGTCTCCCTTCTTTACGCCTTCCAGAGTGAAATGACCATCCATATCGGTCATGGTACCTGTGGTAGTGCCTTTTATCACAACAGAAGCCCCTGCGACGGGTCCGAACTCATCTTCTACTGTTCCCGTTACTTTCGTATCCTGTTGGGAAATGTCAATAGCAGGATTCCCGGTATTCGGATTGGCAAAGGCGTTTCCGTTGAAACCCAACGCGCCCGCCAGGAGAATCATGCTGACAGATTTGAATCTTTTCAACATACTGATGTTTTTTGTTTAATTTATTAGATTAAATGTGTTTGGCGTCAACCAACGTCATTTGGTAATATAAACAGAAAGAAACAAGCGTTGTTGCAAGATTAACATTGGGGAACAGCGGGATTTGTTCCCTCTAAAAGCCTTCCCGGCGAAAGGCACAAGCTATAAATCAAAAGGAGGTTGAGAACTCTTTTTTATTGGTTATTCAATCAGAGCATAACTTTTTTTTATTTTTAATCACAAATACTTGTAATGGATTTGTGAAAATAAAGAAGAAAGAACCTTCTTCCTACATAGTCTGACAAAGAACTATCAATTTAGCTACTTGCCATGGATCATCAAAATGAATAGATTGCTCTTTTACCAGCTGACGGATGGCTTTCCGATGAGTATCGGGATAGAGTTTTAAGAATGATTTTAGGTTACTGAAAGATACTTGCTGTCCATCCAGACAGGTCCGATAGGTATTTTGATAGTCCTTTTTATATACACTGTTAGTGGGAAAACTAAGACCTTTATTCTGCATTAATGCCACATCCACCGAAGCCTGACCTCCGGATTGGGTAACAACCCCCATCGCACCGCGCTTACCTTTGTAATGCAATTTTACTTTCCAATCAACTAGTAATATATCCTCTCCTACAGGAATACATTCAAAAAAACTGGCACCTTCACGACTTGGAACAAACTTCCGATTTTGTATATAAAGAGTATCGATATTAGATGTATTATACATCATTTGATATTCATTACCGTCTTTGTAATATAATTCCTGCTTTTCACAATTATAGTTGAATTGGGTTTCTATACAGCGTTTATCAGTCAGTAAAATCTTTCCATCAGCAAACTGGTCAAACAAAAAAATACCCGACTGTTTTTCTAAAATCTTCTGTGCTCCCAAAATGAAAGGAAACAAAAACAAGATAAAACTTCCTTTCAGCAAAGAATTCACTTTCTTCATTCTATATATGATAGTTCAAGGGGATTCGTCTAAAACTTAACAGATACTATAAATTTAGTTATTTGCTAAACTTATAAGAGGGTGTGATGCACCCTCTTATAAAATTTTTCAATCAAATCCTCCATCTGAACCATATATAGAAAGATAAATATCACTACTACTATGGGGACTTTTTAATTTAATAGAATATTCCTTAGTTCCAGAAGGTTTTCCTATTGCAGAATCTTGAAAACTTCCCAAATCATTGTCAAAATAACCAGATTTAATATTAACTATATATACAACCTGTGGGTTCGTTAACGGACCTGTATATTGCCATGACACAGTAAAATTTACCTTTTCCACATATCCATATGAATCATACGAATAACTTATATTCGAAATTCTATAATCAACATGATTTTCCGAAGATAATGAAACAATCCAAGTAGTATTGTTTTCATTAGAAGGAGTATTTTCCATTTCAGAAGCAAAAGCATTATTTACATTACATAAAAATGCTACAAATAATAATAATACTAGATGTTTCATAATAATACCTTTTTAAGTTTGTGCACACAAGATAAGTATTATTTATCATACAATCTACTAAATTGTATGTTTTTTTAACAAAAAGGCGTTTCAATTTACACTGAAACGCCTTTATATATTGAAACTTAATACTTAATTACAAAGCATCACCATTCGTATTCACAGCTGTAGTAGTTCTATCAGCCCACCATACTGGAGTGGTATGATTATTCTTATGAGCTACTTCCTGGAAGTTCTCAGAATTTTCTTGACCTTCACTATCCGGATAATAGAAACGATCCATAAAGACTATATTGGCCAACGGAATAATTGGAAGTTCTCCATTTAAATCCTTAACCAAACGACGCGCTTCATTATAAATTTCGTATGGATTCATTATATTCATATCCAAGAATTTCTGGTCGAAAATAAATTTATACTTCTCTTGTGCAGAAGATAATGTATTAAACTTATTAGCCACAAACTCACAATAATCAGCCAAGTGAGCCTCATCCAAACGAGGTGCTTCTGCACTTGCTTTCAAATACTGCAAAGCTGGAATTGTCGCTGCATTATATTTATTATTTATATTCGAATCATAATAGAAACGAGTAGAAATATCAATAGCTTGTTTAATATGTTCTGCCGGATTTATATCGCTAAAAACACCCGGCCAACGAACTGCAGCTTCAGCCAATAATAGATGAACTTCCGGAGCATGAATTACAGGGAATGCCATATCGAAATTAAAATAAGTCCGACGATTGTACATTGTTACTAATCGTGTAGGAGACCAAGGACTATCGCTATAGTCATCATACTGGAAAAGATCATAAATTTCCTGATCTGTGTAATATTCATGTAATTTAACAGTATCAGCCATATGCATTGGCAGACCTATATAACGTCCATGTCTATCCGGCTGGAACATAGCATACAAACGAGGATCAAAATCATGTCGATCCGCAGCAATACCATTTTCATCACCAGGTTGATATTTGTAATTCATGATACCTTGAATCATCGTCTCCGGAGCAATACATTCATTTGCACGTTCTTCAATGCCACGATAGAAAGTAACCTCAAAAGCATGTGTTTTATCTTGCTCTTCAAAGCCGATATTATATTCATATTCAGTAATCATACGGTTATCGTTAATCAGTTCACGGATTGTAGCCTGTGCTACATCCGGTTTCACATGACATAAACGCATCGCCATACGTAAACGTAAAGAATTAGCTAAGCGAATCCATTGATCAATATCTCCTTTACAAAGGATATCAGCCGCTTTAAACTGACTCTGATCCATTTCTGTTTGAAATTCAAATACAGATAATCCGTTAACAGCCTCTTTCAGCTTTGTCATAATGTCATCGTAGATTTCTTCCTGCGTATCATACTCTACATAAAATTCACCATGAAAAGCACCACCTGCACCAAAATAAGGAATATCATCATACAAGTCAGTACAACGTTGATAAGCATATGCACTTACTATGTTCCGACAATAAACATATTCCATATTTCGTTCCCGATCTTCTTCTGACATCTCTGCAAACATCAAGTCCATGGCATTCAAGTTCTTACTGTAATCCACAGCAGTCTTATTAAAAATCACCTTATTGAATTCCACACCTGACCAGCCTAACCAAGGCTGAGATATCGAATTATTTTGACTCGCATCCAAAAAGTCCGGACGGCTACACAAACCTAACATTCGACTAAAGCCAATCATGTAATGGTATGTAGGACCGTATTCCATACGGAACAAATGACCTTGTGTTAATGCCGAAGAAAAGAATAAATTAAACTGAGGCTCTGTCATCTGATCCGGATCGTTAAAATCTTCACGCAAATCATCCGCGCAAGAAGAGATAGATCCAGCTGTCAATGTGCCTAAAGCCAGGCAAGCAATATATTTTGTTATCTTTTTCATTTTCTATAAACTATTAGAATGATACATTAAGACCCAAGCCGACACTACGAAGTCCCGGAGTGATAGACTGCTCCGTATATGAGCTAGTACCCATTGATGATTCCGGAGTTACATTAGGCACATCTTTATAGATATAGCACAAATTATTTGCAAAGAGACTCAAACGAGCATTCTGAAGTTTGAATCGACTAATCAAGTTCTTTGGCAAATTATAGCTAAAAGAAAGTGAACGCAAGCTAATGTAATCACTCTTGTACATCTTATCCTCAGACATTGCGCTACCAGACTGCCAATATAGTTGGCTATAATATTGTTCTGCAGGAATTAACATTTCATTCTTTTTACCATCAGGAGTAACACCAGGAGTGATCACACCATCATGTAAGATGAAAGGATAATAAGAATCTGCCGGAACAGCAGCATTATGGCTATCTAACAAAATACGATCACCATTAGTGTTCATATAGTAAGGAAGACCGCCACGAGCTTCGTCACGATATTTCAAAGATTCTTTTCCAGAACCATTACCAAGCAAGTACATATTTGTCTGTGAAATCATAGTTGCACCAAACTGGAAGTCGAACACAGCACTCAGAGAAAAATCTTTATAAGAAATACTTGTATTGATACCCCCTATGATATCCGGAGTAATTTTTCCTACCTTCTTATATTTTGTTTGATCAAATTCCCAAACACCAGTACTCTGATTTACAATTCGATTTCCTTGCTCATCCGTTTTATATGGACGAATCCAGATTTCACCATATTGACCACCTACTGGAGCCATAACTTGTGCCCCTGTTTCCTTCCAAATTGTCAACTGATTGATTCCGCCACCTAATTCATTGATCTTTGTAGTATAATTAGAAAGATTGAAACCTAATTCCCATGTCCAATCTTTAGTCATGATAGGCTTTGTATTCACTGATAATTCCACACCGTTCTGAGCAATATCACCAGCATTCATATAAGCATATTCAACGCCGGAAGAAGTAGGTACTGATAATTTAATAATCTGATCGTACGTATTATTATGGAAATAAGAGAAATCCACACTGATTCGATTTCCTTGCAAGAAGGATGTTTCAAAACCTATTTCATACTCACGTTTACGTTCCGGTTTCAAGTTTGGAACAGGGAAACCTCCCGTAGAACCAGCAAAATCAGCAGGCGGTAAGAAATTACCCATGCTCATAGTCGGAACACCACCGTAGGAACCCACAGAGAAAGCTACGTTACCAAAATAACGTGGACCCGGCCGACCTACATCAGCCCAAGAAGCACGAACCTTACCAAAAGTCATTGTCGGAATATCGAAAGTTTCAGTAAAGATCCAAGAAGCACTTACACCTGGATAAAAATAATGATTGTTTTCCGGAGGTAGAATAGATGACCAGTCATTACGTGCCTGAACTTCCAAATACAATTGATTATCGTAAGCCAACTGAGCAGATCCATACACACTTAATAACAAATCTTTTCCACGCTCACGAGAACCACGCGGACCAAAGTCTTCCCTTGTGTTTTTCAAAGAAAACCAGTTTTCCAATGCAAAATTTTCCATTACATATTGATTCTGATTTTCCATTAGGTTTTGTTTTACAGCACCACCCAGCATCACACTCAAATCCCATTTTTCATTGAAAGTCTGATTGTAATTAAAGGCAGTCTGTGCATAATAAGTTGTATTACGAATGCTCTGAATACCATAATACCCTTGTTTACTTTCCTGAGTTAACGGTTGAGTTACATGCTGTTTAATTTCATGATCCACAATAGTATAATCCATACCACCCAATGTAGTCCAAGAGAAATTGTCATTAAAAGTAACATCCATATTCAAAGACTGGATCAAATGGTTACGTCTATAATCGTTAGAGTTTACCAACTGTGACCAATAATAATTTCCTATATACTGAGTAGCACGATAACGATCTCCCATGGAACGGTCAACAGAAAATCTGTTATAACCTTCTTCTGTCATTAACAGATCACGAATCAGATTTACATCCAATTCACGCGGCACACCATACGTAACCATATCTCCAATCTGATAAGGAGCATTATGATCTTTTGTAGTAGAAAAAGAAGTATTAGCTTTCAGTTTTATAAAATCGTTGGCTTTTAAATCTCCTGCAAAGTTGAAAGAATGCGCATCATTCGTTGCTCCTACAGAGGTTGCAGCATAGTCACGATAATTATAGGACAAACGAAAACTACCAAGATCACCACTATTACTAAGAGCAAAATTGACATTTGACTGATGACCAGTACGGAACATATCCGTCAAGTTATTTTCCTGAGCGACATAAGGACGATAAGTATCGTCAAACCATAACAAGTTGCGACCATCCAAACGCGGACCAAAGTTAGCAGAGGCACCTTTCCATAAAGATTCTACCATATTACCAGTTGTCGGATCCTGCATCATATAAAAGCCATCTTTAGACAAATTGGCAATACGAGCAGAACCTGCACTAGAACCTGTACCAAATTCATTCTGGTATTCTGGATAATAGGCCGACATGTTCCAAGTATAGTTCACACCAAAGTCTATACCTAATCCCTTCTTACTTCCAGTTTTTGTGGTAATCAACATAACACCATTAGCACCTTCTGATCCATACAATACAGCTGCTTTTGCACCTTTCAAAATTTCGATCGAAGCAATATCTTCTGGATTGATATCGTTTAGACCAGTACCATGGTCACCACCATCACGACTGTTGCTAGTCATTTTCGTGTTTTCATCATGAATTGGAATGCCATCTACTACGATCAACGGACGAGTAGTAGATCCTTCATTCAACGATGCCGCATTACGAATCTTAATATTCATACCACCGGAAGGACCAGATGCAGTAGTTTGCAGTTGCAAACCTGAAGTTTTACCATACAAAGCCTGCATAGCATTCATCGGCGTACCGGCTTCAGTCAGTTCTTCACCTTTTACGCTACTTACAGAATAACCCAGCGCTTTCTTTTCGCGTTTGATACCCAAAGCTGTTACAACAACCTCATCCAACTTTTGAGTATCTTCCGCAAGTTTCACTTGTAAAGCAGGTTGACCTGTGTATTTGATTTCCTGGGTTGCGTAACCTATAAAAGAAATCTGAATAACGTCACCGCTCTTCACACCTTCCAATGTAAAGTTACCGTCCATATCGGTAATCGATCCATTAGTTGTACCTTTCACTACGACAGATGCTCCGGCAACAGGACCGAATTCATCTTCAACTACTCCCGTCACTTTCCCATTCTGTTGGGAAATACTGGTTTTTGGCATTGCTGCAACCGTATCCGCAGACACATATCCGGGGATACCTAGTGTTCCGGCTAACAGCAATAAGCCCACAGGCTTAAAGTTTTTCAACATAATTGATGGTTTTATTTGAACATAAAATAGACACTGCTTTGGCGAAACAATGGTCTGTTCTAATCTCCTTGGATATAAACTGCAACTATGATTTAGAAACTAGTGTGTATTTTAGTTGGCGTTAACCTTAGTTCTAAAAGAACTCTGTACATTTTATATCCGCGACAAATATATGAAATAATTATTACACAGTGTTATTTTTCGTCAAGAAATTATCATGAGATTACGTTTTTAACACATTGGCTAACAATAATCCATCGTAATTAAGTTAATAGAACAGTTGAATCATGGCTCATATGTTAATATAAATTTACCGGAATGCCGCATTAAAACAATCTTACATTTCTTTCTTAACATTTATAAAGTAGCTCTATTTTATCCTCAAAATGGATAAAAAACAATTCTATCCTCAAAACAAATATGAGGGATAGATTTTAATACTATTACAAGGAAAGACAGCACGCAACCGTTTAATTCTCCATGATTATCAATAAATCCTAAAATTTATTCAGTCCTTGTATTCATTTTTTCACTATAAACTCCAATAACCTTAGTTCTTTTAGTACTACGAACGCCACAAAACGCCAAATCATCCAGGCGTTCAACAATAAAGCCTCTGGGGTCTTATATCAAATTATGTTCAAAAGTGCTTTTTACGCCAAATAGCACTGGAGTATTTTAAAAACCATCAATTATGTTGAAAAACTTTAAACCAGTTAGCTTAATTTTGTTTGCCGGAGCGTTATGTTTACCTAAAACATACGCAGAGACAACACCAGTTAGGCCGGAAGTGAATTTTTCCCAGCAAAACGGGAAAGTCACAGGAACAGTTGAAGATGAATTCGGTCCTGTTGCCGGAGCGTCTGTCGTAGTGAAAGGAACAACCAACGGTAACATTACCGACATGGACGGTAATTTTACATTGGAGGGAGTAAACAATGGTGATATCATCCAGGTCTCTTTTATAGGATATGCCACTCAGGAAATTCAGTATACAGGACAAGCATCTCTGCAGATTAAATTAGCAGAAGACACTCAGAAGCTGGACGAAGTCGTTGTGACGGCTTTAGGTATGAAACGTTCGACGAAAGCTTTGGGATACGCCATGACAGAAATGAAAGGCGACGACTTGAACAAGAATGTCATCAACCCGGTATCCGCTTTGCAAGGGAAGGTAGCAGGTGTGGAAATCTCCGGCTCTGATGGTGGTATGTTCGGTTCTTCCAAAATTTTGATTCGCGGTGCTTCTACATTAGGAGCGAACAACCAGCCTATATACGTCGTAGACGGTGTCATCCTGGATAACGGAATTAAAGACGGAGATCCTGAATATTCTACGACCGACGCCGACTATGGTAACGAACTGAAAAACTTGAATCCGGACGATTTCGAATCCATCTCTGTATTGAAGGGGGCTGCTGCAACCGCTCTTTACGGTTCACGCGGTCTGAACGGTGCTGTCGTTATTACGACAAAAAGCGGTAAAGGCATGAATGGTCTGGGTATCAATTTCTCTCAGACTGTCGGTATCGACCATATGTATAAACAACCGAATCTGCAGTATGAATACGGACCGGGACAATATGCTGGTAACGTTTCTTACGGCCAGACAGACGGCTCTGGTAATTACTATAAATGGGACAACATCGGCCAGTTCATGCTGAACAGCGCAGGACAGCATACCTTGATCGGTGCCAGCGGACGTCACTGGGGACCGAAATATGACGGTTCAGCAATCGAAATGTGGGATGGTTCTATGGGCGTCTACAGTCCGTATAAGAACAATATGAAAGATGCCTACGACCTGGGAGTAAACTCGAATACGAATATCTCTGTCAGCGGTTCAAACGAAAAGACCTCTTTCTACACCTCCCTTTCTTACAAATATGCAAACGGAACATTACCGAACAATAGCTTCCAACGTTTGTCTTTCATGGCAAAAGCTTCCCACAAAATCACCAACAAGGTCGAATTGGAAGCATCCATCAATTTCGCCAACTCAAATCCGAAAAATGCACAGCCTAATATCGGTGAATATTTTGTAGATACAAACTTAGGTCCGTTCGGCGGTTTGTATGACACCCGTCACTGGAGAACCCGTTATAAAGGTTCACACGGTGGTCTGGCCAGCTCTGCTTATGGGGATGAATATGCCAATATCCCTGGTATCGGATTATGGTGGAACATTTTTGAAAATGAATACAGCCAAAAAGAAACCTCTGTCCGTCCGGGATTAATCCTGAATGTAGATATTTTGGACTGGTTAAAGTTCCGTGCCGAAGGAAACTACAACTATTATTACAAACGGCACGAAAGCAAACAACCGGGTACAGGATACGCCAATACGAAAACCGGTTACTATGCATTAGGTTTATATAATAAAGAACAGACCAATTTCAATGCTATGTTTACCGTAAATAAACAAGTCGGAGATTGGAATTTCGGTGGTTTCTTACGAGGTGAATATTATAACAACTTCGAACAGACCATGAGTATGAATACTAATGGCGGCCTGGTTATCCCCAATCAGTATTTCATCGAAAACTCCATTAACCAGATTTCATATTCAGGTAAAGTACAGTATGAAAAACGAATGCTGTCGGTTGCTTTCCAGGCCAGTGCCAGCTGGAGAGATCAGGTATTCGTCGATGTAACCGGACGTAATGACTGGTCGTCTTCATTGGTTTATTCAGACACACATGGTAATTATTCTTATTTCTATCCGTCAGTAAACGGATCCTGGCTGATTTCCTCTACATTCCGGGATCAGTTACCGGAATGGGTATCTTTCGCTAAAGTACGTGGTTCATGGGCACAGGTAGGTAATGATACGGAAGCTTATATTATCAACTCCGCTTATTCGCTAAACACATCTACAACGGCGAACGGATCCAATATTTATGCATTGGAATTACCGACAAAAGCTTATTCTCAAGATCTGAAACCGGAACGTAAAAACGCCTGGGAAATCGGTTTGGACTGGCGTTTTATAAACAACCGCATCGGTCTTGACCTGACCTATTATAAGGAAAACACGAAAGATCAGATCATGACAATCGACGTACCTTATGTATCAGGTATCAGTCAGCAATTGATCAATGCCGGTAACATCCAGAATAAAGGTATAGAAATCGCATTGAACACAACACCCTACCAAAACGATGACTGGCAGTGGGATTTGAATTTCACCTATACGAAGAATACGAGTAAAATCGTAGAACTGCATGAAAATGTAGCTGACTATATCACCTTAGACGGACAGGTGAGCGGAGGTAACTTCCGTATCGGTTCTGTTGCTAAAGTAGGTGAATCTTACGGTCTGTTGATGACCGACTCGAAACCGAAAGTAGACAAAGCGACAGGCTTACCGATACTGGACGCCACGACTCAATATGGAGCTATGCATGCCATGTATTACAAACGTTCGGGTACTGCCGAAATTATCGGCTCACTGGTTCCGGACTTCTTAGGTTCGGTCAACACTACTTTGAGATATAAAGACTGGAGCCTCAGTGCTTCGTTCGATATGCGTTTCGGTGGTTATATCGCTTCTTACGGTGACCGTTACGGTACGGCATACGGTATGACGGAAACATCTTTGAAATGGCGTGACTCAGAACATGGCGGTATGACTTATACCTCTATCTGGGACGGACAAACTTACCATGACGGTTTGATCCCGGTCGGTTTGGTTGAAGGCGGAACTTCTCTGCCGTTACCCGATGGTACGACATATACGGTTGCTGACGGAGGTGAAACTTATCAGGCTTTGTATGACAAAGGCTTGGTAGACCCGCAACATGGTTCTGCATGGCATTTCTTCTCTAACGGATGGTCGCAAGGTACAATTAACGACAGTTGGTATAAAAAACTGAACTATATCGCCCTGCGTGAATTGTCGTTAAGCTATCGTGTCCCGAAAACTTTCTGTGAAAAGTTCCATGCTAAGAATCTGAGCCTTTCATTTACCGGACGTAACTTAGGTTATTTGCTGAACTCAATGCCAAACAAATCGAATCCGGAATCCGTACGTGGTACTTCTGCTTCTGAATTCCGTGTTCGTTCTTTCAGTGGTCTGACAGCCAGCTATATGTTTACATTAAATGTTGGTTTCTAAAATACAAGGTAATAAGAATATGAAAAAGATAAATAATTCAAAAAAAATATTGGTTGCTGCTTTGATGGGGGTAACCGCACTCACAAGTAGCTGCCGGGATGATTTTGCGGATATCAACTCAAGCCCGTCACAGGTTACGACAGCAGAACCGACCTACCTGTTTGCCCAGGCAGTGTTGAAGTTTGAGCCATCCGGATATTTATATTGGTTCTATAACGCCCCGATGATGTATTCATGGGCACAGATGGCAACACCGACCAACGGATTCACTTCTACCTTTACAACAACGACTGCGACCGGACAACAGGGTACACAGTATTTGGAAACACTGAAATACGTACGCGACCTGGAGCACTACCGTTCAACGCTGAGTGAAGAAGATGCCGCTAAATATGCAAACATCGCCGCCTGCCTGGATGTCCTGACTGCTTATTTAGGCATTTTCGATACAGATATGTATGGAGATACCCCCTTTACTGAAGCAGCAAGGGCCATTCACGGAGGTACATTGACACCGGCTTACGACACCATCGAAAGTTTGTACGACCTGTGGCTGACTCAGCTGGATGCAGCCATCAATACACTGACAACAGCGACCAATCAGATCGAGTTATCAACACAGGATGTAGTCTTCAACGGAGATGTTGCCAAATGGGCTAAGTTGGCCAACACACTGAAACTTCGTATTGCATCCCGCCTGATCTCACAGAATAAATCACGTGCATTGGAAATAGCACAACAGGTTACATCTGCTTCCTGCGGCTATATCGACAGTGCCAATGACGCGATGTTGTTCAACAAGGCTATGACGAATACAAGCTCTAACGACTATGTTTATCACTGGAGTAACGGCTTCCTGGAATCAACTGCCGGTAGTCAGCGCGTACTCGATTTCATGCTTGAAAACAAAGACCCCCGCGTTCGTTTCTGCTATAGCAAAAATGAATGGAACTCCATGATTATACAAGCTTTCTACGATCAGAAAAGAGAAATTCCGTCTTATGTAGAAAAGAATGTTGAATATACGACAGATGCAAACGGCAAGAAAACATTCGTAAAATGGAAAGGCATGGGTGAACCCTGGGTTCGTTACTACGGTATACCGGTAGAATTCAACGCACAGGACAATGCTGCTTTATACGGAGATTACTTCAAGCCTGAAACACGTTTCAGACTGACAGAAGAAGGCGGTACGGCTAGTAAATATTATACGCCTTATTCTATGTTCCAGCGTCAGATGGTTATCGGTCGTAACTATAACTTTACCATGCCGACACCTCCGGGCGGACCGGTTATCGAAAGAAAAGAGGACCGTCCCTGGTATGGCTTATACTTCGGTGCCGCCGAAGCAAACTTGTTCCTGGCTGAATTTAAACTGTTAGGTGCGAACCTGCCTCAATCTGCCGAATATTATTACAACCGTGGTGTCAGATTCTCTGTAGAAGAATATGATAAACTGGCTGAACTGAACCAGATTGCTTATTATGGTACAACCTACGATTACGACCCGCATGAAGTCTCCATTGAACTGAAAGACGGCGAAATCGATACCATGATGGAGAATGAAGATTATAAACTGACAGGAAGTGCTGCAGAACAATTAGAAAAAGTGTATATCCAGCAAATGCTGAATTATACGCTTTATCCGGATGAACTGTACGTAACAGCTCGTCGTTCAGGTTTACCCAAATTCGGATCGAATCTGATTTCACGTGAAAACTTTTCATTGGTACCGGTGACAAATATTCCTCGCCGACTGGATACAGACCTTCCTCTGGAAACAGACTTGATGTATAAAAACAAAGTAGAAGCATTCCAGCGCCAGGGCTTCACTCCTACCGCTGCCGGTCCGAACGGTCCGACTTTGAATGCCGAACGTGTATGGCAAGACAAGGGAGCTCCTCAATGGGGAGAAGGTCCGAAAGAATAAGGTTCACCTGTTTCTTGGATAACAGAAACAGTCCGATATTCAATCTATAGAAAGGTGACGCTGTCTTGTCGGGACGGCGTCACCTTTTCTTTTATGCTTCACCGGTTTTCTTCCTCTCCTATATTCGACTCCACCACCAGCGTATCCGGCAGTTCCACCGGCTCCGGTCGCCGGGTATAGATGCACATCCGTCGGGTCCCGTCCTCTATCAGAACACCGTCAGCCACAAATTGTCGGAGTTCTTTCCGCGCCATATATTGCGTGCAGCCATTCAATCCCTGATATGCCAGGGTCGTGATATAAGCATGACGTTCCAAATAGTGTAACAATCGTCTCTCCTTCTCCTCCAGTGAGAAGTCGGTCTTTTTAGGTTCCCGGTAACGCTCCAGATGCATCGTCTTCAACTCCCACTTCAACTGAGCACAACAACGGAAATTCACATTCTTGAAATGTACCGATTCACTGCGTAGCTCTTTCTTGTCTTCAACCGGACGCGATTGAAGGGAGACACTGAAATAACCGATCCCGTCGAGATTGACATTATACCCCTCCTTCAATTTTTCCTTCAACAGATCGGCGATCAGCCGGACCGCCCCCTTCAGGTCCCCTCCGGTATAGGTGGAACGTGAAGAAGCCTCCTTGATCAAATGATCCGTACTCACTGTATCCCAAGGTATTATACGAGGATGCAATACGACTTTTTTCCCTGAACCCTTTTTCGGCGGGTTCTTCTCCATTTTGTAAACTGCTGTCATACTAGTGAACTTTTATCATTCGTACTATATACTTTTAAGGCTAAAGAAGTGACTCATTAAGTTTTCGACCCGGGCCAACCATATATTCGACCTAGGTCGAACTTCAATTTGACCTAGGTCAACTATATGTTTGCCCCTGGTCGAACAGTTAAGAACATATGACCAAAGATACAAAATATAAGTACATAAACAACAGTTCTCCCCTTTATTTACAACAGATGAAATAAATGCAATATGCTTGATAATGATCGGCCCCAACATGCTTCAAACCGACACTCCGGCACTTACCTTTGAGAAAAAATCAATAAAAAAGAGCCTATGAAAACAACATTATTCAGTGCCAACATGAAAGCACAACGAACTATCGGAATGGAAAAACTGATCGAACTGATCAGAAACGGGTACAAAGCAAAGCAGGTGACAGCCCTGCGCGAAGAGCTATGCCACACCCGACACGGGGTTTCCGTCAAACAAGCCAACCGGATACCGGTGGTCTACTTCTGTTCTACTTTCAGAAAGCAAGAAAAGAAGTTGGTGAGAAAAGAATACAACGGGTTAATTCTGCTTAAAATAAATAATCTGACCAACCGTAATGAAGCGGAAAAGGTACGCCGGCAGGCTTCCGCTTCTTTACAAACGATGATCACCTTTATCGGTTCGGGCGGGAAAAGTGTCAAAATCGTTATACCTTTCAGATTACCGGATAATACTGTCCCTCAGAATGATACTTTGATCCGATTCTTCCATGAAGAAGCATATAACAGGGCAGCCGCTTACTACAGGGAATCCTTGCAACAGGATATCGCCGTCGAAGAAAACGAATTGGATGCAGCCTGCCGCCTCTCTTTCGATCCGGATATTTATTACAATCCGGACGCACTGCCTATCCGGATCGAACAACCATGGAAGCTACCGGAAAAGCTACCCGTATCTACCCTGGAGCATACCGTAAAAGACCCGTTGCAGCGGCTCGCTCCCGGTCATGAACGAAGCCGCATCATCTCACTGCTCTTCGAAAATTCATTACAGCAAGCGATGGAGACAAGCGGCTACCACAGGGAAGAAAAAGACATCAAGCCTTTTCTGACCTGCCTGGCCGAAAATTGCTTCCGCAGCGGTATACCGGAAGAAGAAGTGATCAAATGGCTCCCCATCCATTCTCATTTCCGGATCTTTGAAACGGAGATACGGACTACGATCCGGAATGTTTACCGACTTTCTTCCGGTTTCGGTAGAAAACCCTGCATCCGCCCGGAACAGGCACTGGCCATGCAGACGGACGAATTTATGAAACGGAGGTATGAGTTCAGATACAACCTCCTGAAAGAGGATGTCGAATACCGCGAAATATCCTGCAAAAACCGGTCATCAATGCCCGCCGGCCTTACAAGCGCAGTGTCCAGTCGATGAAGAGATACGCCTCTTTCATTGCGACCTCCAACAATGCAGACCTACTGAGCGACCCGACCGGAAGCCGCCGTTTCATCTGTATCGAACTGAACGGGACTATCGATCACAGCCTGTCGGTTAATCATAGCCAGCTGTATGCCCAGGCGGCTGCCGCATTACGTACTAACGAACGGTATTGGTTCACATCCGAAGAAGAGACAGCCATTATCCGCAATAACCACCAGTTCCAGCAGATCCCGATTGAAGAACAGCTCTTCTTCCAGTATTTCCGACAGCCGGAGGTCGGAGAAAAGGGTGAACTTCTTCCTGCCGCTGAAATATTAAGGCGGATCGAACAACGCAGCAAAATAAAAACGGGTATCCGCAATATGGCTTTGTTCGGACGAATACTGCTAAAAAACAATGTGACCAAAAAACATACCAAAACAGGCAATTACTATCATGTGACAGAGCTTTTATAAAACAAGAGGGGTGACGCTGCTTTCTACCAGGGCGTCACCACCTATTTCACTATATTACAAGACATTAAAACCACTTCATTAAAGGGTGACGCCCAATTAAGTAAAATTTATATAAATAGTAAAAATCCGAACGTTGCCTCTTCTCCCAAAAATCGTTTAATAAATATTTACTAAACAAAATGTTCTCAAAAGCTGCAAAAAAGGTATGAACAGCGCTTGTTTTAAATGCAAATAAGTGTTTAATTATTTTATATAAGTATTGAAATTCAGTTATTTAAGTTGTTAATATTACCATTGTTCTTTTAGAACTATGAGGATCACTAATGATTTTTTTACACAGACGTTAAATTACATAGCTTAATACATTATTATCATTTTAAATAAAGAAGTGCTTATTCGCCAAAATAACACTTCAGTAATCTAAAAACTATCAATTATGTTGAAAAACTTAAAGCCTGTCAGCTTAATTCTGATCGCTGGCGCACTCGGTTTCTCCGGAAGCGCATATGCAGATCTGATGCCAAGTAAGCAAAGTTCCGGGATTACCCAACAGAATGGGAAAGTCACCGGAGTAGTAGAGGACAGCTTCGGCCCCGTTGCCGGAGCCTCTATCGTTGTGAAAGGAACCACTAATGGTACAATTACCGACGTGAATGGTAATTTTACACTGGAAAACGTGCAAAACGGAGCCACTATCCAGGTCTCGTTTATCGGCTACGCCTCACAGGACATCCGGTATACCGGACAGTCCTCCCTACGCGTGTCGTTAAAGGAAGATTCACAAGCTCTGGATGAAGTGGTTGTTACCGCTTTGGGTATGAAACGCGAAACGAAAGCATTGGGATATGCCGTTACCGAATTGAAAGGTGAAGAATTGCTGAACAACGCAATCAACCCGGTTTCTGCTTTACAGGGTAAAGTGGCTGGGGTTGAAATTGCCGGTTCTGACGGTGGTATGTTCGGTGCGACCAAGATTCAGATCCGTGGTGCATCTACATTGGGTAAAAACAACCAGCCTATTTATGTAGTAGACGGTATTATCCTGGATAACGCCATCCGCGACGGTGATGCAGACTGGAATGCCAACAACTACGACTACGGTAATGAGTTGAAGAACCTGAACCCGGATGACTTTGAAACGGTATCTGTACTGAAAGGTGCAGCCGCTACCGCCCTGTATGGTTCACGCGGTTTGAACGGTGCGGTCGTTATCACGACAAAATCGGGTAAAGGCAAGCAGGGGATCGGTGTGAATGTTTCACAGACGTTCGGTATCGACCATATGTTCAAACAGCCGAAGCTACAGAACAAGTACGGACGCGGACAGTACACAGGTAATGTCAGTTATGGTGAGACGGATGCCAGCGGCAACTACTACCTGTACGACAACATCGGCCAGTTCTATCTGAACTCGGCAGGTAATCATACCCTTACCGGTGGAACAGGTCGTCATTGGGGACCGGCGTTCGACGGAAGCAGCATTGAAAACTATGACTATTCAACTATCGCCTATAGTCCGGTAGAGAATAACTTCAAGGATGCATACAATTTGGGATTCAACAGCAATACCAACGTATCTGTCAGCGGTAGCAGCGAAAAAACCTCTTTCTATACTTCTCTGTCTTATAAGTATGCAAGCGGTACACTGCCGAACAACAGCTTCGACCGTACATCGTTCCTGGCTAAAGCATCGCACAAGGTAACCGACAAGATTGAGGTGGAAGCATCCATCGCCTTCGCCAATTCAAATCCAAAGAATGCACAGCCGAATATCGGAGAGTTGTTCGTAGACGGTACCTGGGGACGTACGTATGATACCCAGTATTTCCGCAAACGCTACAAAGGTACTCACGGAGGTCAGGCCAATTCCGGCTATGGTGACGAATATGGTAATAACCCGGGAAGAGGTACCTGGTGGAATATCTACGAAAACGACTATCGTCAGAAAGAGACTTCCGTACGTCCGACATTGGTATTGAACGTGGAGCTGACCGACTGGATGAAATTCCGCGCGGAAGGTAACTACAACTATTACTACAGACGTTATGAAGAGAAACAGCCGGGAACAGACTATGCAAACAAGCGAAGCGGTTATTACGGAATGGGACTCTACTCGAAAGAACAGACCAACCTGAATGCTGCATTTACATTCAACAAGAGCGTAGGTGATTTCACATTCGGCGGGTTTATCCGCGGTGAGTATTACAACAATATACAACAGACTATGGCTGAAAATACAAACGGTGGTCTGGTTGTTCCTAACCAGTATTTTATTGCCAACTCTATCAATACACCGTCTTACAGCGGTAAGATAGAAGGGGAAAAACGTATGTTGTCCATATCCTTCCAGGCAAGTGCAAGCTGGAGAGATCAGTTATTCCTGGATGTGACCGGACGTAACGACTGGTCGTCTGCCCTGGTTTATTCGGATACACATGGTAACTACTCCTATTTCTATCCGTCTATTTCGGCCTCCTGGCTGGCTCATGAAACGTTCCGCGAACAGCTGCCGGAATGGATCTCTTTCGCCAAACTGCGCGGATCATGGGCACAGGTAGGTAATGACACGGATGCTTATACAATCAATTCGGCTTATTCATTATTGACAGCCCAGCTGCAAGGTGGTGGCAACGTATACGCGCTGAGCATCCCATCAACGGCTTATTCCACAAATCTGAAACCTGAACGTAAGAACGCTTGGGAGATCGGTTTGGACTGGCGTTTCCTGAATAATCGTATCGGTATCGACATGACTTATTATAAGGAAAATACAAAAGACCAGATCATGTCGATCAGCGTTCCGGGTATCTCCGGTATCAGCAGCCAGTATATCAATGCAGGTAATATCGAAAACAAGGGGTTGGAAATTGCCTTGAACACGACACCGTTCAAAAACAAAGACTGGCAGTGGGATTTGAACTTCACATACACCAAGAACAACAACAAAATCGTTGAACTGCACCCGAACGTAGCCGATTATATCACGTTGAGTGGTGAGGTGGCTTACGGTAATTACCGTGTCGGTTCAGTTGCCAAGGTGGGTGAATCTTACGGGGTATTGATGAGTGACTCGAAAGCCAAGATCGACGAAAAGACCGGTCTGCCTATATTGAACGCGACTTCTTATTACGGTGGCGACAGAGGTATGCATGCCATGTACTACCAGCGTAGCGGCGAAGCAGAAAAAATCGGTTCGATGGTTCCCGACTTCCTGGGTTCCGTAAGTACTTCGCTTACGTATAAGAACTGGAGCCTGCGTGCTTTGTTTGATATGCGCTTCGGCGGTTATGTAGCGTCTTATGCAAACCGCTATGGTCTGGCATACGGCTTTACGGAAAGCTCTCTGAAATGGCGTGACGCAGAAAACGGCGGTATGAGCTATACTTCCATCTGGGACGGCCAGCAGTATAACGACGGTTTAATCCCTGTTGGTCTGATCGAAGGCGGAACATCTATTCCTCTGCCGAACGGAAGTTCTTATACGGTAGCCGACGGTGGCGAAACCTACCAGGCACTGTACGATCAGGGACTTGTTGACCCGCAACACGCTTCGGCATGGCACTACTGGAACAATGCATGGGGAACCGGTACAGTAAACGACGACTGGGTGAAGAAACTAAACTACATCGCAGTACGTGAAATCACCGTATCCTACAGAATGCCTAACAAGATTGCGCATAAACTGGGTGCACAGCATTTGAACCTGTCGGTGTCCGGACGTAACCTGGGCTACCTGCTGAACACGATGCCGAATAAGATCAACCCGGAATCTGTCCGCGGTACATCTGCTTCTGAGTTCCGTATCCGTTCTTTCAACGGCTTGACTGCTAACTACACATTTACTATTAATGTTGGATTCTAACTAAACAAGAAACTTTAAATTAATTGAAACATGAACAAATATAGTAATATATTAATGGGATTCGGCCTGGGTGTAGCCTTAGTGTGCACGACCGGATGCCGTGACGATTTCGCAGATATCAACTCCAGCCCTTCGCAGGTGACTGTGGGTGATCCCTCCTATCTGTTTGCAATGGCTGTGATGGATTTCGATCCGTTTGATTACACCTACTGGTTCTACGATGCACCGATGCTGACCTCATGGACGCAGATGGCGGTACCGACAGGCAGCTTCACGGAAAGTTCTGCACTGACAACCGTTACTGGTGGCGTTAATTATGTGAGAGTATTAAAACTGGCTCACGAAATTACCTACTTGCGCTCCAACATGAGCGAAGAAGATGCAGCCAAACATGCGACAACAGCCGCTTGTGTGGATGTACTGACAGCCTATCTGGCTCTTTCCAGCAGTGATATCAACGGGGATATTCAGTTTACGGAAGCGGGTAATGCCCTGCATGGCGGTACGCTGACTCCGGCTTACGACAGAATCGCCGACCTGTACACCTTGTGGCTGAGTCAGCTGGACAATGCCATCACCGTATTCACTACGGCTTCTGCTACCGAGCAGATTTTTGAAAGCGAACAGGATATTGTCTTCAAAGGTGACCGTGCCAAGTGGGCAAAAGCGGCCAATTCAATGAAACTGAAAATCGCAGCCCGTCTGATTTCTCAAGATAAGGCACGCGCACTGACGATTGCTTCGGAAGTGGCCAATGCCTCTTGTGGCTATATCGACTCTTTGGCTGATGCCATGCTGTTCAATAAAGGTATCGTAAACTCAAGCAATAATGATTACATTTACCACTGGAGCAACGGCTTTATGGATGGAATGGCTTCCAATCAGCGCATAGTCAATTTCATGCTTAAAAACAAAGACCCTCGCGTTCGTTTCCAATACCGTAAAAACGACTGGAACTCTAAAATCGTTCAGGAATTCTACGATCAAGGCAAGGCGATTCCTTCTTATATCGAGGAAAACGTTGAATATACAACCACTGGCGGAAAGAAAACATTCGTGAGATGGAAAGGAATGGGCGAACCTTGGGTACGTTATTACGGTCTTCCGGTTGAATATAATGCCAGCAATAATACTGCTGTCTACGGTGAATGGTTTGACTATAGCAACCGCTACAAAATTACTGACGAAAACGGTCAAAGTGCAAAAACGTATCGCCCCTACTCCATGTATCAGCATCAAATGGTTATCGGACGTAACTATAACTTTACAATGCCGACTCCTCCGGGCGGTCCTGTAATCACTAAAAACGACAGCCGTCCCTGGTACGGACTGTACTTAGGAGGTGGTGAGGTAAACCTGTATTTGGCAGAGTTCAAATTATTGGGAGCCAACCTGCCTGGTACGGCTGAAAGCTATTTCACACAGGGTGTCAAACTGTCTGTTCAGGAATACGATAAAGCAGCTGAATTAAACCAGATTGCTTACTATGGTACTACGTACGATTATGACCCGAACGAAGTTTCCATCGAACTGAAAAGCGGAGAGATCGAAGCGATGCTGGCATCAGCCGATTATCAGCTGACCGGTTCAACCAGCGAACAACTGGAAAAAGTATACTTGCAGCAGTTGATCAACTTCACCATGTATCCTTATGACCAGTTTGTTACGGCCCGCCGTTCAGGCTTGCCTAAATTCAATTCACAGTTTATCAGCCGTGAGAATTTTGCATCTATTCCTGTGACCAACTTCCCTCGCCGTTTCCAGACAGGTGTTCCTAACGAAACGAGCCAGTTGTATCAGATCCAAAGAGATGCCTATGCAGCACAGGGTTATACCATTACAGGTGCCGGCGATGCAAACACATCTATTCTGAACTCAGAACGTACCTGGCAGGATCAGGGTGCTCCGCAATGGGGTGAAGGGCCGAAGAATTAATTCTTTTATTAATAACCTCGAAAGAGTAGTTACAAATTCTGTAACTGCTCTTTCCCATATTCTACTACAATGAGAACATACCTGTTAATCACCATCCTGTGCTGTATAGCAACCGTAGGTAGTGTTAATGCACAGAAGAAACGTCAGATGCTTTTTGAAGATTACTCGAAAGGTGTCGTGTTAATGAAGAACAACTCCAAGACAATGGCAGAGCTTAACTACGATGCCGGCAATCGGAAGATGATGTTCAAAAACGGTTCGGAAGAAATGCTCCTTACCAACGTTGCCCAGATCGATACGGTCTATATTGGGAATGCCAGATTCATTCCGACCGGATCCGGTTTCTATGAGATACTGCAGATACCGAATGGTCTTATCGGTATAAACTGGTTGTTGAAGAATGCATCCCAGGGATATAAAAATGCTTTCGGCGTAACGCAACAGGCTAAAGTGGAAACTCTGAATACGAATCAGTTAAACTATAGCACTTACGAAAATCAATACACTGAAGTTTATAAACTCGCCAATCAGAATGAGTATTGTATTTTCCGTGATGGCACTCCGCTCAAATTCAAAAATAAGAAATCGCTATTAAAACTCTTTCCCGGCAAAGAGAACCTCATCGAAACTTATATCAAAGAGACGAAAACAGACATGAAGAATGCAAAGGATGTCATCACACTTGTTAATTACTGCCTGGGATTATAATCAGGTTAAATAAAAAACGGGTAACGCTGCTTTTTTATAACAGCGCCACCCGTTTTTACATTATAGATCAAAATCCTAAAACGTCAAAGAAAGATCTAACATCAGGTTTCGATATAATATTTTCAAATTCAATCAAAGTCTATTACTGTAAAAGTGAACTTTAATGTCGAGAAAAGAGGAATAGAATACTCCCAATAATCTTGATCTCCATATCCCAACCGATAAGGAATAACAGTTTCTATTCTTTCCCCTTTACGAACTTGTTGTAATACGGCAGACAATCCTTTAATAACACCTGGATCATTCGGACGTATCGTTGTCTCAACCGGATTTCCATCCTTATCACCTACAAAAACTTTTTGAGAGACAGGCAATTCCCCTCTAATAGACACTTTTATATCAGAATTGGGCTGAGGTAAGGAATCGACTTTTCCTACTTCTCCTAACAAGCGATACAACACTGTATCTTCCCCCACAACAAGTTGCTTATAAACTAACTCTCCATCAACCATAGCCTCTTTCTGTTCTTCAAAATAAGCTTGATTACTAGCAATCCAAGCCTTCTGTTCTTCCGTATAAGGATCTATGATTTCACCATTGTCATCACTGCAAGCCACCAAACCGGTAACCATCATCACTGCCCAACACAGGGCTACATACATCGATTTCATTGTTTATTTACACTGTTTAGTTATATATTAATACTTCTTCTCATTCGCCAGATTCCACATATTCAGGAAAGAGGCTTTCGTTATATCGACCACCTTCTCCCAGTTAAGCTTTTCAGTATGGTCGCTTGGCATATGATAGTCCGGATGGCCGTTGGTATGATACCATATAATAGGTATCTCACGTTTGGCAAAAGAACCATTGTCGCTCCCTCCTACCGGCTTGTCCCAGGCATGATAGATCGGCTTCAGGTTCAGACCGTATTTCTTGATGTCATTCTTCAGCCAGTCACCGAAAGCCTTGTTGGCTTCCGTATAGAAATAATCGACCTGTTCGGGAACTGATTCATTCGAGTTACGACCGATCATATCATAGTTCAGATATCCCTTAATATCTTTCAGGAAAGAACAGTTCTGTACAAAATATTCGGAACCCAGCAATCCCTTTTCTTCCCCATCCCAGAAAGCAAAGATCACGGTACGTTCCGGTTGCTGGCCCGATGCCAGGAAAGCTTTCGCTACCTGCAGAACTGCCGATACGCCGGAAGCATTATCATCGGCACCGTTATAAATCTGGTCCCCCTCCAGCATCGGATCGAAACCCAGGTGATCATAGTGTGCTCCGATGATAACGTATTCATTCGGATTCTTTCCTTCTATCTTTCCCAGGATATTGCGCAAGGATAATTTCTGATGTACGCCTTGTTTCAACTGCGCGATCGAATCCGGATGCACCTGGAAACGTCCTCTCTTCTGACGTTCCTTATTATAAGCTTCAAAAGGCTGGTAATAAGAATCATTCAAAGGGGCAATCCCCATGGTCTTCAGATTGGAAACGATATATTCAGCGGCAATACGTCCTCCCTGAAAACCGGCTTCACGCCCTTCCAGTTCATCACTGGCCAAAAAACCGATATATGCCTCAGCATTCTCTTTATTGATTACATTCAGTCCTTTTTCAATAGGCGACTGTGCCCAAAGGGTTGTAGATAGCATGACGGATGCTACAAATAAACCAGCTCTTTTCATCGTATGATTGTGTTTTATAGATTTGTTCCGTGCACAAAGATAGAAGATAAATTGAAGAATTCTAAGGGCTATAAAATAAAAAAAGGCTAATCTTCACTGATCAGCCAGTGTCGAATGCCCATCTTTTTGTCTCTCACCAGTCTTTAAAAAGACATTGGTGAAGAGAAAACATCTAATAATATACTAATCTTTTTGCTTAATTTTTTACGTTAGCGTCCATTTCTTCCAACAGACGACGGATTTCAGCATTTACTCGCTGACTCATTGTTCCATTTCTCATTGATCTATAGCGATCGGCCTGGTAACGCAACATCGCTAAAGTACGAAGATTTTCTTCATTTCTACTTGTCATCATAATCTTTACATTTTTATGTTTCCCACGCTTGGGAAACTTATTAATAATTAACCTAAACTCTAATCTTTTCTTTTTGTTTACAATGCAAAGATAGACACTTTATTTGAAACTATGCTATAAAACATATAAATAATTTCTATCTTTACATTTATTTAATTTATAGTCAGATCTTTTTAGATGCTAAACATGCTGTTTTACCTCCGTCAATTCGCCTGTAACAGAATCAATTACAAAGCCTCTAACCGTTACATCGGAGGGGATCAGCGGATGATTGACAACCTGGTTTACTGTATTCCTCACAGAGCCTTCGGACGAATCAAAACCATGCAGCCATTCTTTAAAGTCGACTCCGCAATAACGTATCATATCGATACGATCTGACGGAATACCCCGCTTCTTCATGGCTTCTATCATGGTATCGCTGTCCATATGTTGTGCCCCGCAATCCGAATGCCCGATGATCATGATCTCAGTAACTCCCAAATCATAAATGGCAACCAGCAAACTGCGTATCACACTACCAAACGGATGCGAGATAACAGCACCGGCATTCTTGATCACTTTCACATCACCGTTCTTGACCCCCAGTGAGGCAGGAAGAAGTTCTGTCAGGCGGGTATCCATACAGGATACGATCGCTATTTTCTTGTCCGGATACTTATTCGTGATAAACTTTTCGTATCCTTTGTTCTTTACGAACTCTTTATTAAATACTAGTAATTCGTCAATCATATGTTTACTTCTTAGTATAGAAACAACTTACGATCAGATAATGTTCAAATGTTCTAATGCTTTGAATATTCCGTCCTCATCGACAGAATCGGTTACATAGTCGGCATATTGTTTCACATCGTCCTCTGCATTGCCCATAGCCACTCCTATCCCGGCATGTTCAAGCATCGCCACATCGTTACCACCGTCACCGAATGCCACGCATTCGTTTAACGGTATCCTAAAATATTCCAGCATTTTATCGATCCCTATGCGCTTGCTGCTTCCGGCAGGCACCACATCTGTAAACAAAGGATTCCAGCGAGTGGATTCACAATGCGACAATATCGGCATGATCTTTTTTTCCTGGTCGGCAGTAAAGAAAGAGACAAGCTGGTAAACAGTCTCACCGCGTATCTCACTCATCGGGCGGATCGGCGGTTCCGGGAAGTTCAGCATATTGAATATCTCTTCTACTGTCTCATCTTTATAATTCATATAAATATCTTTCTCCCGGACAAAGGCACACGGGAAAGATTCTTCCGTCTCCATATACCGGATCAGGGCTTCGACATCCCGGTCAGGGATACTGTGCTTATAAATGACTTTATCACCAGCAAAACAATATCCACCGTTCAACGTTACATATCCGTCAAAGTTCAAATCGCCCAGATTATTTATGGAACTGAAATGCCGCCCCGTAGCTATAAAAACCTTAATACCCTTCTTTCTTAAAAGATCCAACGCTTCGATAGTAGATTGCGGTACTTCGTGAGTTTTAAAACTGACCAATGTTCCGTCTATATCGAAAAAAACTGCCTTAACCATACTTTTTATTATAACCTAAATTTGATACAAAGATAAGAATAAATAAATACATGCATATTTTATATACCTTTGTAAGTAAGATCTTAATAACAATTTAATAGGTAAGCTATGGAATACAGACAATTAGGAGGTTCAGGGCTATATGTACCCGTACTCTGTTTAGGGACTGCCACTTTTGGAGGCACAAACGGTTTTGAAGGTTGGGGTCATACCCAGGTGGAAGAAGCCAGACGCATGATAAACCGCTGCCTGGATGCGGGCGTAAATCTGTTCGATACCGCAGATGCATACTCTGACGGATTATCTGAAAAAATATTGGGAAAAGCAATGGAAGGGCTGAGAAACAAATTATTGATCTCAACCAAAGCGACATTCAACCTAAACCCGGAAAGCCGCAATGCGATGGGTTCTTCCCGTTTTCATCTGATCGAAGCTTGCGAAGCCAGTCTGAAACGGCTGAACACGGATCATATAGATATTTATCATATGCATGGATTCGATGCCAATACGCCGGTAGAGGAAACGCTTCGTGCACTGGACGATCTGATCACGGCAGGTAAGATACGGTATATCGCCTGTTCCAATTTCTCCGGATGGCATCTGATGAAAGCTTTATCAGTATCCGAACGATATGGCTGGAGCCGCTATGTGGCACAGCAGGTTCATTATTCTTTGCTGAACAGGGAGTTCGAATGGGAGTTGATGCCGCTCGGTATCGATCAGAAGGTTGGCTCTATCATCTGGAGTCCGCTTTCTGCCGGCCGCTTAGGCGGGAGATACAGAAGGAACAATCCGATACCGGCTGACGGACGTGTAGCTCGCGGCGGCAGCCCTATTCCTGACGAAGCGACATCTTACGAACGGTTGTACAATATTATGGATGTATTGGATGAAATAGCCGAAGAGACGGGACATACTGTTGCACAATGTGCGTTGAACTGGTTATTGCAACGTCCTACTGTTTCCAGCCTGATTATTGGAGCCAGCACAGAGGAACAATTAAAACAAAACCTGGAAGCTGTCGGGTGGAATCTGACACCGGAACAGGTAAAACGTTTAGATGAAGCCAGCCAGGTCACTCCCGTTTACCCGTATTGGCATCAGGCACAATTCCCGTTCCTGAATGCACAGATTCAGTTTTAGAAAATAGTGACCCCGCCCCTACGGTCGAACCTGCCTGTTCCATTGTGACGGCGCCTGTAAGGGCGGTTCGCGAACCGCCCCTACATTCAAAACTGATCCTTCCGCTCTTATTCCAACCTCTTACACCAAGAACTATAATACTTCTGATTACGTTCATAGATATCGATCAACTTTCTTTCTCTGAGAGGTTTTTCTTTAGCGAGTATATCCTCTTTCACGACTTCCAAAGTTCCACAGGACATTTCATCCACATCACAAACTTCAAAAAAGTCCTCGATCTCCGGCAATAACTCCTCAGGGCAAATATCCAGCATCTCAGCTATCATCAAGCCACCCAATCCGGCTGAATAGATTGAAAGATCGGTCGCATTCTCCTTAAAAAATTGCATCAACTCGCGGTACCACTCCAGTACATCTTCCCGCCTTCCAGGTTCATCGGATATCAAATTCATTGCTATGAACACGACGAATTTGAAATACATATACAGTCCGGGTTCCTTGACAAATGCCAGTAACTCCGGTAATTTGTTACGCCCTACATAATAAAGAGTCAAACCCAAAACATCATCGGTCGAATCTCCAAAATTGATATCCATAAACTCAGAATCCTGACGCATCACTTCGAGGACTGTGTCCAATGCCTCTTCCGCCCTCAATTCCCCCAGGAAGAAAAGAGCATGGATCAACGCAACATCCCCATTATTCTGTCCGATCATATACAATACCATTTGCTGCAAATCGGCTATCAGACTTTCACGAGGAAGGGAAAGGATTTGCTTTATATCCTCCGTCGATAATAGAAAATCATTGTGTGAACCTAAAAGAATCTGCAGTTCCTGATGAAACAGATTCAATTCAGACGGATACATCGGAGGATCATAAGTATAAGGTGTTTCCGGATATTCTTTAAAATCAGGGAATAAATCAGAAAAATCATCTTCCTCCTCATCTGCTATCATTAGTCTAAAATTACCATTCGTACTCTTTTCCAGAGCAGGAAGATATTTGCTTGCTTCCAAATTGCTCTCTACCACCAGATAAGGAGAACCATCCCTGCCATATTCATATTCGATTAAAGGAATATCATCCGTATCTTCTTCCAATATATATTGTGTCAAATCAAAACTCTTATCTGCTTGAATCCCCAGATCCTCCGCATAAGAAATCGCTCCGTAAATAATATTATGAGCCTCATCATAACTTATCTCAGTATGATTTTCCACCATCAGATCCTCTAGTATAGAATCAAAATCAGCCGGTGTTATATTAAACTTAAATATAGAATCTTTCAATCCGAGACAGAGAGTATCGACCAAATAGATCCCGAATGTATAATTTCCACCGGTATGACGACGGGAAACAAGAACTTCTGCTAATCCGACCTCTTGCCAATCAGTTGAAACAAAACACTTGTCTATTGATAGATTCCTGGCTTTCAGGCGAATGTATTTTTCAGGTGAAAGCTGTTGCTGCTGTTGAGCTGGTTTACTTTTCTTTTTAGCCATTTGCTTATTTGTTTAGTCCGTTAAAGATACGATGATTTATTTACTCTATAAAAAAAGCGGGACCTTCTTTCGAAGATTCCGCTTTTACTATTTAGATGATCATTAATCAATTATTCCTCAACACCCCATTGCTGTTTAGCCAGACGCTTGTAGTTATTAAGTCTCCACTTAGCGTTGTCTTCAGCAGCCTGGAACAATTCGCCAGCTTCAGCCGGGAACTGTTTTGTCAGAGATGCGAAACGTACTTCACCCTTCAGGAAGTCCTGGAACTTACTCCAATCCGGTTCTTTGCTATCCAAAGTGAACGGATTCTTGCCTTCAGCTTCCAATGCAGGGTTGTAACGCCACAAATGCCAGTAACCGCATGCTACTGCATCAGCTTCTTCCTGCTGGCTCTTACCCATACCCTTCTTCAAACCGTGGTTGATACAAGGAGCATAAGCGATGATCAATGAAGGACCGTCGTAAGCTTCAGCTTCGCGGATAGCCTTCAATGTCTGTGCCTGGTCAGCACCCATTGCGATCTGAGCAACATATACATAACCATAAGTTGTAGCCATCAGACCCAGGTCTTTCTTACGTACTCTCTTACCAGCAGCTGCAAACTTAGCGATTGCACCGACCGGAGTAGCTTTAGAAGACTGACCGCCTGTGTTAGAATAAACTTCAGTATCCAGAACCAGGATGTTGACGTTCTTACCGGAAGCAATTACATGGTCGAGACCACCGTAACCGATATCGTAAGAAGCACCGTCACCACCGATGATCCACTGTGAACGTTTTACCAGGAAGTGAGAAAGTTCCTTGATCTGTGCGCTAAGCGGACAGCCGTGAGTGATACCTTCTTCAGCAATAGCGATTATCTGAGGAGCCAATTCTTTTGTCTTATCAGCATCGTTCTGGTTTTCAACCCATGCTTTAAGTACTTCTTTTACTTCAGCAGGAGCATTTTCACCAGCAATAATTTCGTTCATTGCATTCGTCAGACGAGCACGCATCTTTTCGTTAGCCAGTTCCATACCCAGACCGAATTCACAGAAGTCTTCGAACAATGAGTTAGCCCAAGCCGGACCCTGTCCTTTATCATTTGTTGTATACGGAGTTGAAGGAACAGAACCTGAATAAATAGAAGAACAACCTGTTGCATTAGCTACCATTTCACGGTCACCGAACAACTGAGTTACCAACTTCACATACGGAGTTTCACCACAACCGGAGCAAGCACCGGAGAACTCAAACAACGGAGTTGCGAACTGAGAGTTCTTCACGTTAGCTTTGATGTCAACCAGGTGTTGTTTGCTTGAAACCTTTTCTGCACAGAAATCCCAGTTCGGAGCTTCAGCCAGCTGAGTTTCCAAAGCAGCCATCTTAAGTGCTTTACCACCCTTCTTCGGATTACCCGGACAAACATCGGCACAGTTACCACAACCCAGACAGTCAAGAACGTCAACCTGGATACGGAACTGCATTCCTTCAAATTGCTTTCCTGTAGCTTTCAAAGAGTTAGAGAACGGAGCAGCAGCCTGTTCAGCAGCATCCAACACAAACGGACGGATAGAAGCATGAGGACAAACATACGCACACTTGTTACACTGGATACAGTTGTCCGGTTCCCAAACAGGAACAAAAGCAGCTACACCGCGTTTTTCGTATTTAGCTGTTCCCTGATGCCATGTACCGTCTTCGATACCTTCGAATGCAGAAACCTTCAACAGGTCGCCATCCTGAGCATTGATAGGACGAACTACTTCGTTGATGAAAGCAGGATCGTTGTTTGCTACAACCTCATCATCCGGCAAGTTAGCCCATGACGGATCGACAGCAAGCTGAGTATATTCGCCACCACGATCGACAGCAGCATAGTTCTTATTAACTACATCTTCACCTTTCTTACCGTAAGACTTCACGATGAATTTCTTCATCTGTTCGATAGCCAGGTCAACAGGAATTACACCTGTGATACGGAAGAATGCAGACTGAAGGATTGTATTGGTACGGTTACCCAAACCGATTTCCAATGCGATCTGAGTTGCATTGATGTAGTAAACAGTAATGTTTTTCTGAGCGAAATAACGTTTTACCTTATTCGGCAGGTGTTTAGCCAGCTCTTCACCATTCCATACGGTGTTCAACAGGAATGTACCGTTTTCACGCAAACCACGAGTTACATCGTACATACGCAAGTAAGCCTGAACGTGGCAAGCAACGAAGTTCGGAGTATTTACCAAATAAGTGGAACGGATCGGATGGTCACCGAAACGCAGGTGAGAACAAGTGAAACCACCAGACTTCTTAGAGTCATAAGAGAAATATGCCTGGCAATATTTATTTGTATTGTCACCGATGATCTTTACAGAGTTCTTGTTAGCACCGACAGTACCGTCAGCACCCAAACCGTAGAACTTAGCTTCGAACATACCTTCGCCACCCAGAGCGATTTCTTCTTTCTGAGGAAGAGAAGTGAATGTAACGTCGTCTACGATACCAATTGTGAACTGATTCTTCGGCATCGGCAATGCCAGGTTTTCGTAAACTGCAAGGATCTGAGCAGGAGTAGTATCCTTAGAACCCAAACCATAACGGCCACCCACGATTACCGGAGCATCGGCCTGACCATAGAAACATTCTTTTACGTCCAAATATAACGGTTCGCCGTTAGCACCCGGTTCTTTTGTTCTGTCAAGAACTGCGATACGTTTTGCAGTCTTAGGAACAGCAGCCAGGAAGTGCTTAGCAGAGAACGGACGATACAAGTGAACTGAAACCAAACCAACTTTTTCACCCTGAGCTGTCAGGTGGTCGATAGCTTCACGGGCAGCTTCCGTTACAGAACCCATTGCGATAATTACGCGTTCTGCATCTTCTGCTCCGTAATAATCGAACAAACCGTATTTACGGCCTGTCAGCTTGGAGATTTCGTTCATATATTCTTCTACGATAGCAGGAACTGCTTCATAGTATTTGTTTGAAGATTCTCTGTGCTGGAAGAAGTGATCCGGGTTTTCAGCCATACCGCGAGCTTCCGGTTTTTCCGGATTCAATGCACGTGCACGGAATTCAGCCAACGCCTTCTGGTCGATCAGCGGAGCCAGATCCTCATTTTCCAACGCTTCGATCTTCTGGATTTCGTGTGATGTACGGAAACCGTCGAAGAAGTTCACGAAAGGAACGCGAGACTTGATAGTAGCCAAATGAGCTACACCTGCCAAGTCCATAACTTCCTGAACAGAACCTTCTGCCAACATTGCGAAACCAGTCTGACGTGCAGACATAACATCCTGATGGTCGCCGAAGATACACAAAGCGTGTGAAGCCAGTGTACGGGCAGACACATGGAATACGCAAGGAAGCAACTCACCAGCAATCTTGTACATATTAGGGATCATCAGCAACAATCCCTGAGAAGCTGTGTAAGTTGAAGTCAGGGCACCGGCTTGCAAAGAACCGTGAACTGCACCTGCAGCACCACCTTCTGATTGCATTTCCTGTACCAAAACCGTTTCGCCGAAAATGTTCTTACGTCCGGCGGCAGCCCATTCGTCTACATATTCTGCCATTGTAGACGACGGAGTGATGGGGTAAATAGCGGCTACTTCGCTGAACATATATGAAATATGAGCAGCAGCCTGGTTACCATCACAGGTCAAAAATTTCTTCTGTTTTGTCATAGACTCTTACTATTAGTATTTAAAAGAATTTTATTAGTATAAAAAGCCAAAAAGCCAAAGCGGGATCATATTGCCATCTCCTACTTCAACCTTGTCTATTGCATAGTATAAATCGGGATTATTTTTCACCTTCATACTCTCCTCTATCCTGAAATTATACTTTTCATTTACCAAAAAGTGAGCGTTCTTAATTCCTTCGTTCAGTTTATTGTCTTTCAAAAGCTGGTTATAGAAAAAAGATTCGCGCACAGCCTGTATGTTCACCTCCATCGGACGGATGGGGTACATCAGATTCGAATTGTACATATATACGGTAGAGGGTTTTTTCGGAAACGATTCGCCTACCGGATACAGCATATTCATCAAACGGGCATCGGTCAGATATTTAATATAATTCATCACAGTTGCCCGTGAAGTTTCTATGTCTTTACTTAACTGGCTGACGTTTGGCGTACATGGCGCACTGATCGCCAGCAAATATAATAATTTTCGGAGCTTCGGCAGATAACTTTGCTCGATTTGTTTAATATAAAGAACATCTACCTCCAGCATCATATTCATTGTCTTTAGCAGATTCTCCGAAAAATTACGTTTCTCCAAGAAAAAAGGATAAAAACCATGGTGCAGGTAATCCTGAAAATAAGCCATCGGTTTGGCTACCGAGCAGATATTACGGGCAATTTCCTGATGCTTTTCGATCACTTCCTCAAATGTATACGCCGGAAAATTATTTCCCGACATCAGATTCAGAAACTCACGGAAAGAAAAACCACGTAAATTATAAGAAACAACTTTACCTGAGAGATCCGGATTTTCCTCTTTCAGCCGCATTACAGACGAACCGGAAAAGATAATCTTCAGATCTTCAAAATTATCATAACAGTAACGTAACTCTTTCGACCATCCGGAATATTTAAAAACCTGGTCGATCAACAAAACTTTCCCTCCTTTCGCCCTGAACTCAGAAGCAAAATCGACTAAAGTACGTTCCGTAAAATAAAAATGATTCAGATTAATGTATAGGCACTCCTTATTATCAGCACCAAAATGTTCGCGAGCATAATCCAGTAAAAAAGTAGTCTTTCCTACCCCACGAGAGCCTTTGATACCGATCAACCGGTCATTCCAGTTAATCTCATCCATCAGCCCCCGGCGTACCGGTGCATGCAAATGTTCTACAAGGTATTTATGTGTTTTAAAGAATGCTTCCACCTTACTGTCTTACTATATAGGCCACAAAGATAGAAAATATCCGCTACTTTGCAATACCGAGATAGCAATTTTATTTTCAGTTGGCAATCCAAAGTTAACAATGCGTATTGACGTTTGAGAATTCAGAGTTGGCAGTTAATGGTATTTTTTAGAAATAACCACTAACTGTCAAACCTTTATCTTATTTATTCAATTATCGTTACCCATCCGTATGTATCAGGTTCATCACCATACTGGATACCACGCAGTTTATGATATAATTTTTCACAAACAGGTCCCGGCTTGCCATCTTTAGCAATTACATAAGACTTGTTGATGTCCAGATCGTCGATTTGTGAGATCGGAGCGATAACGGCTGCTGTTCCACATTCCGCTGCTTCATCAAATGTTGCGAGTTCTTCCACCGGAACCGGACGACGTTCAACTGTCAGTCCCATATCTGCAGCTAATTGCTGCAAACTCTTGTTGGTGATTGAAGGCAGGATAGAATGAGACTGCGGAGTGATATAGCTATTACCACGGATACCGAAGAAGTTTGCCGGACCACATTCGTCCAGATATTTCTTTTCTTTCGGATCCAGATAAAGAACGGCTGCATATCCTTTTTCCTTTGCTTTTTCACCGGCAACAAGGCTGGCGGCATAGTTACCACCGACTTTGATCGTACCTGTTCCCTGAGGCGCAGCGCGGTCGTATTCACGCATGATACAAACCTTCGACGGTTTGAAACCACCTTTGAAATAAGGTCCTACCGGTGTTACGAATATCATAAACATATACTCGGGAGCCGGCTTCACACCAACCTGTGCACCCAAACCGATCATCAGCGGGCGGATATATAGGGCTGCTCCACTCTCGTAAGGAGGAACAAAACGTTCGTTCAATTTCACTACTTTGCGAACTGCTTCTTCAAACATTTCTACAGGAAGTTCAGCCATCTTGATGCCACGGCTGGAAGCTTGCATACGTTTGCCGTTTTCATCCATACGGAATACACGGATCTTCCCGTCTTTCCCCTTGAATGCTTTCAAACCTTCAAACGACTCCTGTCCGTAATGGAGGCAGGTTGCTGCCATGTGGATATTAATAATTTCAGAAGAGCTAACTTCCAATTCACCCCACTTACCATCGCGATAGTAACACCGTACATTGTAGTCTGTCTTCATATAACCGAATGCAAGATCAGACCAATTCATATTTTCCATATCATTGTCGTAATTAGATTATGAACGCAAAAGTAAGCTATTTCAGATGATAATTGTTACTTTTGCAGCAAAAATAATTAAAATATGAAAGTAATTGATCTGATCAACGGCAGTAAAACGACTGCTTTCTCATTCGAAATACTTCCGCCCTTGAAAGGGAACAGCATACAGAAAGTGTACAATGTGATTGATAGACTGAAAGAATTCGATCCTAAATACATTAATATAACCTCCCATCACAGCGAATACATTTATAAAACGCTTCCCGACGGAAGTTTTCAGAAAGTGAATATCCGCAAGCGTCCGGGATCGGTGGCTATTGCTTCCGCCATTCAGAATAAATACGGCATTCCGGCGGTTCCACATATTATATGTAAGGGATTTACGAAGGATGAAACGGAATATGCACTGATCGACCTGAATTTCCTGGGCGTATACGATTTGTTATTGCTTCGCGGAGACGTAAAAACACTGGAAGCCGGACAGAACACCGATTTGTATCATGAGCATGCTACCGACCTGCAGCAGCAGGTGAATGATTTCAATAAAGGGATTGCTATAGACGGTTCTACTTTTGAGGCTAACGAAACGCCGTTCTCATACGGTATGGCTTGTTATCCGGAAAAGCATGAAGAGGCTCCGAATATGGAGTCGGATATCTTTTATCTGAAAGAAAAAGTGAAGAACGGGGCTGATTATCTGGTTACGCAGATGTTCTTCGATAATGAAAAGTATTTTTCGTTTGTGGATCGTTGCCGGGCAGAAGGCATTACGGTTCCGATTGTTCCGGGAATCAAGCCGGTCGTATTTAAAAGTCAGCTGACTGTATTACCGAAGATCTTCCGCTCAGACATTCCGGAACCTTTTGCAGCTGAATTGCGCAAATGCAAAAATGACGATGAAGTAAAAGCCGTTGGTGTAGAATGGTGTATTCAACAATGTAAAGACCTGATCGCTCATGGAGTTCCAAGCCTGCATTTCTATACGATGATGGCAACGGACAGTGTCTATAAAGTAGCGAAAGAAATTTACTAAACAATAGGAAAAAACGCTATTGAGCATCCGAATAATATGCCTTTCGATAATTATGGAAAGACCTTTTGATAGCTTTCGAAAGGTCTTCCCATAGTTGTCGAAAAGCCTTCCCATAGCTATCGAAAGGCAGATTGTTCGAAACTATCTGAAAAAATCATTGAGAAACTATCTGAAAACAAACAGGATAGTTTTATTAAACAGTACGATTCAACTCCTTATCTTCGCAATTAAAAAAACCATCAATACGAATGTTGTTGTTCACACCAATCTCAACAACAGCAAAACTATTATTCCCGGGTAACTCTCCCTCTATCATCCCTCTCATTGTCCAGTAATGGATATTATTACGGAAGCTGTAATGCCCCGGATGATGATGCCCCTGAAATACAGCAAGTATATTTCCATTTTCTTCCAGCAAGGGAACGACCTCATCCGCATTGCCGACACAAAGCGCTTTACTTATATCAGAGAAACTATCCAGCAACTGATGTATAAAAATCAGGATCGGCTTATTTTTATCTTTTAATTCTTCCTGCAGCCATTGGATCTGGTCTTTAGGGATAAAAGCTTTTGTCCAAACAAAATTACCTTTATCGTAAGGTGTTCCGTCTGGATTATTATTTGCATCCAGAACAATGAATTTTATATTGTTACAGGTAAATGAGTAATATGTTTTCTTATCGGCATCACCATGATTGGAGGTATGTTGTAAAAAGTCTTCCTTGGAAATACTATCCATGTCGTGGTTACCCAACACATGATAAACAGGTCCCCGGAAAGTTTGGAACTCTTTTTCTATTTCATCCAGATAAGTAATTGTCTGCTCTCTCTGAGGAACATTGTCCTGATCCTTCAGATCCCCCAGCTCTATCACAAAATCCAAGTTTGAGTTATTAAAGACCTTTATAGCTTCTTTCAACTTCTCCATAGTTTGAGGGAAATAACGTGTTCCGTAAGGTTCACGCCTCGAATAATGCAAATCGGTAACAACCCCAAAACGGACTGGTCGTTGCTGCTGATCGCAGGAAATCAAAGAAGGAGAAGCAGCCAGAAGCAACACTCCTCCACAGGTTCTTTTTAGAAATAAACGTCTGTTCATCATATTGTCAGTTTCACGGATTTGAAATAAGACCATAAAGTTAAGAAAAAGTGAATATGACAAACACACAGAACGGCTAAATCATTAATAATTTACGCCTGACTCAAACCCTAATGCAGCTTTTTCGTATCTTTGCGCGTCATTTATGTATAAAAATCTGTTATATCGATAGGGGTTTTTGAAAGATCTCTGTCTTACAGATAAAATTTAAAAGAAGACAAAAATGAAATACGTATTATTTATTGCAATGGACCTTGCAGTATATCCTTTTCTACTGTTATTCTATGTCGCAAAATGTATCTTTGAGAAAATACAACCGATACACTAATGACTATTTCTTATTTCTCCCGATTATTCGTACCTTTGTTCTGACAACACAAAAGGGACATTCATGTATTTCAAAGATATAATCGGTCAGGAAGAAATAAAGAAACAACTTATCCATTCGGCACATACAGGTGTCGTACCACATGCCCAGTTATTTACGGAACAGGGAGGTGCAGGTGCTTTTCCTTTGGCTCTGGCTTATGCCCGCTACCTGAATTGCACCCACCGGACAGAGACGGATGCTTGCGGAACCTGTCCATCCTGCCTGAAATATAATGAACTGGCACACCCTGATTTGCATTTTGTCTTTCCTATCGTTGCCAAAAAAGAAAAGAAAAAAGAAGTCTGCGACGATTATCTGAGCGAATGGCGTGGTTTCCTCAAAGATCGTCCCTATTTCAATATAGACGGATGGCTCGACTATATCGATGCAGGCAACTCACAAGCGATCATCTATTCAAAGGAAAGCGACGAGATCATCCGCAAGCTGAATCTGAAAATATATGAAGCCACTTATCGAATCCTGATGGTCTGGCTGCCGGAAAAATTACATCCGACCTGTGCGAACAAACTCCTGAAAGTGATAGAGGAACCTCCTTTGAACACCGTCATATTGATGGTTTCGGAAATACCCGATCAGGTATTGGGCACTATCCTGTCACGTGCCCAGCGGATCAATGTCCGTTCCATCCACCCCGAAGCGATAACGGCTGCTATGATGGCACAATTCGGTTTGGCTCCAGACGATGCCAAGCATGTGGCTCATCTGGCAAACGGCAATTACCTGAAAGCCGTGGAAGCGATCAGTCTGAGTGAAGAGAACAGCTTCTACCTGGAGCAATTCAAAACGATGATGCGCAACTCCTGGGCGCGGAATGTAAAAGGAATGAAAGCAATGGGAGATATCCTTGCCGGCATCGGACGCGAACGCCAAAAGAACTTCCTGCAATATTGCCAGCATCTGATCCGCGAAAACTTCATGTACCGTTTCCAGTCGCCCGACTTAAACTATATGAATATGGATGAAGCCGGCTTCGCCGTCAAGTTCGCTCCTTTCGTAAACGAACGGAATGTGTTCGACATCATGGAAGAACTGGCTAAAGCGGAACGCCACATCACACAGAATGTGAATGCCAAGATGGTCTTTTTCGATCTTTCATTGCGGCTTACGGTTTTGATAAAACGATAATATTTATATCATAACCTTTTATTTCGCCAGTTTCCTTTCCACAAATAGAAGAAAGAGATCAGCAACATCATATTATAAACATGCTCCGTTGTCCAGCAAACGGCAACATCGGCATGTAACCAGATACCGACTATAAACGTGTAGGACACATACACAAAGATACTTGCCATATCGATCCATAAAGCCACCTGCGTATTCCCCGTACCCGAAACACTGAAAAAATAAATGAACGCCGGTACGGCTAGCAGATAAGAAGAAAGCATCACCCACAACGAGGGTACAGAATTTTGGATCAGATCCGGATTATCCGTATAGATGCGCAAAACCAAATCCGGGAACAAGGCGATCAATATAGCTAACGGCAGCACGAAGAAATAACAAAGCCGTATCATACGTCCGCATAATCCCAGGACCTGATCCGATTTACCGGAACCGATCAGGTTACTGACCAAAGAGCTGGATGTGGAAGCAAACGCATTCACAAACATAAAAAGAAAAGAAGAAATACTCCTCACCACATTCGTAACAGCCAACGGACGTTCTCCCTGATGCTCCATCACCACAAAGAAGATAAACCACCCCACGAATGCAATACCATGCTGTACCATAATCCAGACAGACACATTCAATATTTGTTTGAGCATCCTGAAATCGATCCCCACAAAACTGAACATCGCATATTTCTTATAATCGATCTTCTTCCAGGTATAAATAATAAAGAACAGGACCGACACCGCCTCTGAAATAGAGGAAGCAATCGCAGCACCGGCAATTCCCAATGCAGGAAAACCGAACTTACCGAATATCAGGATATAATTCAGGACAACATTGGTCAATACCATCACGACTGAATTGGCAGTCAATATCTTTGTCTTGGTGATACCCACATAAAATGCCCTGAACATGACGGCAATAAAAGAGAAGAAAAAGCCATACACACGCCAGTCGACATAACTCATGGTAGCCCGATACACATCGTCCGAACCGATCAGTTTCCTAAGGATCAACGGAGAATACAAATGAGATGCGGTAAATAAAACCGCCGCAAGTAACAACAGAAAAAGTGTCCCTTGCATAAAGACCGGACCGATCCGTGTATAATCGTGAGCACCGTTGCGCCGGGCAATCAGAACCTGCGCTCCGACACTGAAGCCGAACCCCAACATATAAATAACCAGGTAATACACACCGGCCAATGCCGATGCACCTAATTCAACCTCTCCTACCCGACCCAAATAAGCCGTGTCGGTCAACCCGATCATGTGCTCCATCAGCAAACTGATAAGTACAGGATAGGTAATCTGCCAGATTTGTTTATTCGTAAATTGCATAAAGGATATTCAAAAGGATTGCAAAGGTAGTAATAAGAAGTTTTCCACACAATATAACGGATAAATATCCGTTTACCAATTTAGTCATGTAAGCATTCGATGTAACGCATAGTCATATCCCTACATAAAAAGTGTTTCACCCTGATGAAACAGTTGTTCCACCTAGGAGAAACAGTTGTTTCATCAGGGTGAAACACTTTTGGAAATACTATCTTCACATCTTCATTTGACCATATAACATAATAAAGATAGAGCAATGAATTGTAAAACACTCCTGACATTCCTTATGATCGTCTGCTTTTGTAGTTGTAACGGACAAAATACGAACGCAAACAATATCACGGATGCGACTCCGATGGCTGTTAACCGGTTCGATAAAGCGTTGTATGAATTAATTTGTTCCGATGACACCACGCTCAATCAGCAGTTATTAAATCAATATCCTCAAATGACAGAGATTCTGGGGAAAGGTATTCTGAATATGCAGTCACCGGATCTGCCCGGCTTTTTCACCAAGTTGGAAAACTTTTATTCGGAGCCGACCCTGAAAAAGCTCTATGCGGATGCTATTGCAAAATACGAATCGGTAACAGAAATGGAACAATCACTTGGTAATGCATTTGCCTGGGTACATGAAAAATTTCCGGCAATGCAAATTCCGGCTTTATATATGCACGTTTCCGGTTTAAATCAGAATGTACTGGTCGGAGATAGCCTATTGTCTATTTCCATCGATAAATATATGGGGCAGGATTATCCGCTATACCAGGATTTTTTCTATGATTATCAACTTCGCAAGATGCAACCGTCACATATAGTTCCCGATTATGTCGCAGGTTGGCTGATGTCCGAATATCCTTTCACCGGCAAAGAGAATGTACTACTCGACCGGATGGTCTATGAAGGTAAGATCAAATATCTGGTTTTATCTGCCTTACCGGATATGTCTCCCGCCCAATTGTTCGGTTACACGGACGAAGCATGGGAATGGTGCAAAAACAATGAAGCAAATCTTTGGAAAGCGATTGTCGAACGTAAACATTTGTACACACCGGATCAGATGGCTACTACAAAATATTTTGAAGATATGCCCGCACAATTCCTGGCAAGCGATGCTCCCGGCAATATCGGAAGCTGGGTAGGACTGCAAATCATTCTGAAGTATATGAATGAAACCAATGCAACCCCCGAAGCACTGATGAAAAACGAAAATGCACAGGATATACTAACTCTATCTAAATATAAACCATAAGACATAAAAAAACCGCCCTATTCTCACGAACAAGACGGATAACCTAATCTAACTTAATTCTAATACCATGAAAAACACTATATCTTAATAACAGGGGTTGAAGAAAAAAGTTCAACGAACCTGTTTATTTTTATTTCTTTCACAAAGTAAAGATCGTGCGAAACCAAAAGCACTGTACCATTGTAGTCCTTGATGGCCGCTGTTATTATACTAACACTCCGGATATCCAAATTGTTCGTTGGTTCATCCAAAACAAATATATCCGGCGTGCTATTACTGACCATCAGGCAGCAGATAGCAAGCCTCATCTTCTCCCCACCGCTTAATTTTGAACAGTTTTTATCCCATGTACCGACCGGAAAAAGGAAACGGCTCAGGATCATTTTTAACTCATGCTCCGGTTTGGCAAACAGGTTGAATTGCTCCAACTGTTCAAAAACCGTCAGGTGAGGTTTCACGATCGAATATTCCTGGTCGATATATACATATTTGAAGTCTGCACGGGTAATCGTTCCCTCAGTCGGTTCCAATTCGCCCAGCAGCAACTTCAGCAATGTCGTTTTTCCCGCTCCGTTATTTCCGCTGAACTGGATACGGTCGCCACTCCGAACCTGCAGGTTCAACGGTTCTTTCCATAAACCATCCTGACCATAGCCAAAGTTCATATCCTTTACAGTGATCAATATTTTACCGGTATGAAGATTGGGGGAATTGAAATCCGTCTTCATCTGTTTCATATCCGGCAGCGTGTTCTGGATATCCGTAATGGTGGAATTGATCGAACCCATTTTCTCATCGTGTATATCCTTCAATTTAACGGTACTTTGTTCGGCATGCTGTTTCATGGCTCCCATCATTATCCGGGGAATGCCTTTCTTTATGGCTGCTTTCTCCCCTCTTACACTCGATTTGCTCTTTCTTTCAAGTGTTTCCCGGGCAATCTTCTTTGCCAACCGCAACTCTTTTTCTTTCTCGCTCAATTGATTCTGCAAGGCTGTCAATGCGAACTCTTTCTGTTTTTTATAAAAGTCGTAATTTCCACCATACAATGTAATCTTACTTCTTTCCAGTTCACAGGTGTAAGGCAGCAGGTTGAGCAGTGTCCTGTCATGGCTGACAATAAGCATGGTGGCACGGCTCGACTCGATAAAGCTATAAAGTTTCTTTCTGCTATTTACATCCAGATGGTTGGTCGGTTCGTCCATCAGGATGATCTCAGGAGAATGTATCTGAATACCGGCTAAATACACTTTCGTCTTTTCACCGCCGCTCAATGTACTCATCGATTGGTTCAGCCGGATATGTTCCAATCCCCAGGAGGAAAGGGCGGCCAGGCTTCGTTCTTCAATATTCCAGTCATCATCCAGAACGGTAAAATTATCGGCCGACGCATCTCCCGCTATAATGGCATGTAATGCATTGATTTTGGATTCGACCAACAAGGCTTGTACCACAGTCAACTGATCGTATTGACCGAAATGTTGCGGCACATAATAGGGTTTGGAAGAACAAACGACCTCCCCGGAGGAGGGTTTCAGACTTCCTTCAATAATACGTAACAAAGTTGATTTACCGGAACCGTTATTTCCCACTAATGATAATTGCTCCCCTTTGTTTACCGTCAAACTGATATCTTGAAATAGTGGTTCTTTATCCGCATGGATATAGCAAAGCTGTTGTACTGATATGCACATAGTCTATCTGCTTTAAAAATGTTAGAAACTAAAATCTGGAAATAAAAAATGCGCCAGGATACAGCGCAGGACATAGCCGAAAGGTTATACAGAAACTTACTCCCGTTTAGATCGGGAGCTACTCATAAATATGTTCTGAAACCGGCTTACTTGGATATTTTCATCGGACTATTTATAAAATTATGGGGCAAAGATAGGCGTTTTTTTGAAATAACAAGAATGTTCTGCACTAAAACCGTAAAATACACGATATTATCAGCAGGATCAATGCGATTCCTGCTAATATATATCGAAGATTTTTATTTGTCACCGTTGCCCCTAAACAAGACAATGCGTAGCACTATCGGATATTTTTTACATTCCTCATTACCCTTTCAATGGCATCATCCATCTGGGCGATCGACTCCAGGCCAAGCGTCATACAGTGTAAATTGCTCCCGGTAACAGCAAACCGGATCGAACGTTCGCGTTCATCATCTGCAACATGCTTTCCTTCACCGAATATTTTCATTCCCATGATACCTTTTCCATTCTCCCGGGCCTTCCCTAAAAGAGCATTCACATCTTCAGGTGTTCCGTCCATATGGCTCTGGAAAGGATTCAGACGGGCCAGAATAATATCGCACCACGGATTATCGGCTGCTTCCTTCATAGCCTCCCAGTTATGGCAGGATATTCCGACAGCCTTCACAATACCCTCTTCTTTTGCCTGGGCAAGACCGTCCATATAGAATTTACGTGTTTCAGGCCAGTCACCGCTGGTCATGCAATGCATCAGTAAGATATCGAAATATTCGGTACCGGCTTCCTGACGGAAACGGTCGAGGGTTTTCCTGACCGGTTCTCTTTTCTCCGATCCATCATCATACGTCCACATCTTTGTCATCAGAGTTACTTTTTCACGAGGCAGTTCTTTTAAGGCCTTACCCACGAAAGGCTGGGAACCGTACATATCGGCCATATCGAAGAAACGGATTCCCCTTTCATAGCCGTGATGAGCCAGTTTCAGGAAATTATCCATTCCGATACGGGTTTGGTTGGATTCATAATTCCATCCTTTCGTTCCGGTACCCAAAGCGATACGGGAAACTTCCAGTCCCGTTTTGCCTAACTCCACTTTATCGACCGTCACATCGGAAGGAAGTACCCGCTGCATATCAGCCCAACCAACCTGTGCCAGCGACAAACCAGCTACTCCGGCAACACCTGTCCGGATAAATTTTCTTCTGTTCATCATTTTTATGTTGCTCATGGTAAAAGAATATTGAGTATTATTTTAATACAACCAAGACATTCATCGGTCCATGTGCACCGAACACCAATGCCTGTTCTATATCGGCTGTTTTGGACGGACCGGAGACAAAAAAGCCATACTTATAATCGGTTCCTTCCACCCGCTTATAAGCTTCGTGCATATTATTAACCAAATCTTCCTTATTGATAAGGATCACCAATCCGGTCGAGATGAAATAAAGTGCTTTATGTTTTACTTGCTGCGTAATCCATACGGCACCATTCTCGGCAACCCCGAAACAACCCTCCACAATAGCAAGGTCTGTATTATTCAATTCCCTGGGGTCGGATACCGAATCAGGATCGAAAGTGGCACAAGTTATTTTAGACAGATTCGACGCAATACGTTTCGCGTCAGGAAAATGTTTCCGGATCAGCTCATTGATATCTTCCCCCGCTTGCAGAACAACGGCCTCACCACCTGCAGCCTTTAACGATTCGGAAAACTGTCCGGTTTTATCTTCATAATGAATGGCATCCAGTATGATTTCCGGCTGCTCGTAACGAGTACCGGTATGACTACGGATACGGGATAATATAGATTCTTTACTACTCATTCTTTCCTATGTTTTTACAGGCAGGCAAACCCTACCCCTACAGTTATTGTATCTTGTTTTTCTTCCACATATCATTGAACGATTCTTTGGCAAAGGTCGGTAACTCACGCCCCTTTCCCCAGGCATTCAATCCGTTATAGATCATAAAACGAGGTAATTTATTTACCAGAGGAGCAAACTTCAACGCTGTATTGAACAGTGCCGGACGCTCCATCAGGAACTTCATACCGCCCGACATTACTTTCTTCTCCGAGCTGGCCTTTCCAATCTTGTCCAGATCCTGACGCCAACGGTAAATCTGTTCGCCCAGGTCTATCTTTACAGGACAGACATTTGAACAGGATAAACACAGGGAACAAGCCGAAACATTATCAGAATACTCTTCCGGATTTTTCAACATGCCCAGATTGATGCCGATCGGACCGGGTATAAAATAGGTATAGGAATAACCGCCAGTCCGACGATATACCGGGCAGGTGTTCATACATTCGCCGCAACGGATACAATTTAGCGTACGGATATGATCCGGCTTTGCCAAAATATCACTACGCCCGTTATCTACGATGATTAGATGAAACTCACCACCATCCTGAGGTTTACGGTAATGAGAAGTATAAGAGGTTATCGGCTGTCCGGTACCGGAACGGGCAAGCAGGCGGGTAAAGACGCCCAAAGCCTCCTGGTTGGGAACGATCTTCTCCATCCCGAATGTAGCGATATGGACTTTAGGGAATGAAGTCCCCATATCTGCATTTCCCTCATTGGTACAAACCACAATTTCACCGGTCGAAGCAACGGCAAAGTTGGCTCCCGTCATAGCAACATCAGCCGTCAGGAATTTTTCACGCATATTCTTACGAACAGCATGTGTCAGATAAGTTGGATCTGAATTGCCTTTCTCCGTACCCAGCACACGTTCCATCATCTCGCCCACCTCCTGGCGTTTGATATGGATGGCAGGCATCACGATATGGCTCGGATGAAGGTGCATCCATTGAAGGATACGTTCACCGAGATCACTCTCGACGATGTCATACCCTTTTCCGAACAGATACTCATTCATACCGCATTCTTCCGTCAGCATAGATTTGCTCTTGATCAGCGTATGTGCATTATGCTGCTGAAGGATCTTTTCGACGATCTCATTGTGCTCCTTCGCATCTTTCGCCCAATGTACGATGGCTCCGTTGGCTATGGCGTTCTTTTCAAACTCTTCCAGCAACGTATCCAAATGGCTGTTGGAATACATTTTGATATCACAGGCCAACTCACGCAAACGCTCCCATTCGGGAAGCGAATGACTCATCTTATCTCTTTTGGCACGTACCATCCAAAGGGTCTCATCGTGCCAGGCTTCCTGTTTCCTGTTAGCTATGAAACGGGCAGCTGCTATTGAATGTTTCGTACTCATAATCCTGCGGCTAATATTTGAGTGATATGAATGGTCTTTATCGGCAGGTGTTCACGCTCGATGACACCCTGCATATGCATCAGACAGGAACTATCGGCTCCGGTGATATATTCGGCCCCGGTACTCATATGGTCTTTCACCTTGTCATGTCCCATACAAACAGAGACTTCCGGCTCTTCGACGGCAAACATTCCTCCGAAACCGCAACATTCGTCGATGCGCTTCGGTTCGAGTATCTCGATGCCTTTTACCAACTGCAACAGATCACGCAGTTTGGAAAAGTATGGGATATTCATTTCGCTGGGGGATGACAGATGCAACTCGCGCACCCCGTGGCAACTGTTATGAATACTCACTTTATGGGGGAAAACAGAAGGCAGTTCTTCCGGTTTCACTACATCATGCAGAAACTCGCAGATATCGTATATCTTACTGCTGTTCTGACAAACATGTCCGGCCTTTTCCAGGATGCCGGGATGATTCTCTTTTACGAATGCAACACAACTGGCAGACGGTCCGACCACATAGTCGTACTGTTTAAATAAATCTTCCATACGGAGAGCCAGTTTCAGGGATTCGTTTTCAAAACCGGCATTTGCCATCGGCTGGCCGCAACAAGTCTGGTCTAAAGGATAATCGACGTCCAGGCCCAAATGCTTCAAGAGTTTGTAGGAGGCTACGCCAACCTCCGGATACACCGCGTTGATATAACACGGGATAAATAGTCCTATCTTCATATTGGTTGAATTATAACATAAGTATAACTGTTCTCTCTTAAGATATGTTTTCCAACGAACTACAAAATTAAAATAACTTCTTAACTATTCTCCATATATTTGTGCAACTAAAGCTAATAAATTTAAATGGATATTTTAATTTTATATGCAAACCCATATCATCGGTTTCCACACCATCCGAAAAGATGATTCAGCTTCCATAAAGTTATATAAACCATTTGCTGTAATTCTGTTTTGATATCTCATGCGGTGTAAAATATTATACTTACATTTGTTGCATAGTATAAACAACTTAATCTATAATCTTTATGACAACAAAGCCTTACAAAAATGAGAACAAGCCATCCGACAAGGTTTCCGAACCTGTGGTAAGTTATGCCGTAACTGAAAAAATATCCCTTAACGACTCAGGAATATCTTCTAACACATTCAATAATCTGGTTGAAAGAGCAGAAACTGATTTTGCGAATGGACAGTACATCACAGCAACCGATCTGTTACATAAAATCAAACAACAACGAGGATGGTTGTAATTTGGTCTGCATTAGCGGAAGAACAACTTAACAATGAAATCGATTATTATCTTAAAGAAGTCAGTCTCTCCGCGGCTAAAACCTTACTGGAAACACTTATTTGCTCTACCAATCGCCTTACAACATTCCCCTATTTAGGCATACTAATTGTTGAGAATCCTCTATATCGTGTATTGGTAGAAGGTCATTACAAAATAATCTATTCTGTAGAAGAAGAATATATAAGGGTTGCTTTCTTATTCAATACCCGTCAAGATCCTGAGAAATTACAATCTTTTTTACGATAAGATTATGAGGATATAAAAATGGGGCCATAAAAGCCCCATTTTTATATCCTCATAATTATCTGTTACCTATATTCCTGCCAGCTCTTAATCTGTATATCATCTACCGTCAGCGTACAGAACGCTTCGATAAAGGCACTTGCCAGACGGGCATTTGTGATAAGTGTCGTATTCAGGTCGATAGCGGCACGGCGGATCTTATAGCCGTTATCCAACTCACCGGCGGAAAGGTCACGCGGGATATTTACTACCATGTCGATCTTTTTTTCGTGGAGCATAGTGAGTGCCTGCGGCTGTTTACCTTCCTCGCTCGGCCAGTAAACACGGGTGCTCGGGATACCGTTCTCTTTCAGGAAACGATGTGTTCCGCCTGTCGCAAAGAGATTGTAACCCTTTGTCGCCAACATCTTGGCAGCATCCAGCATCGCCACCTTCTGTTTCGGCGTACCGGTCGAAAGCAGAATATTCTTTTCCGGGATACGCAGACCGACGGAAAGCATACTCTTCAGGATCGCTTCGGAGACATCATCGCCGATACAACCCACCTCACCGGTCGAAGCCATATCCACACCCAGTACAGGGTCAGCTTTCTGTAAGCGGTTGAAAGAGAACTGGGAAGCCTTGATACCTACATAATCGAGGTCGAACTCATTCTTATTCGGCTTTTCGACAGGCAAACCCAACATGATACGGGTAGCCAGCTCGATAAAGTTTATCTTCAGGACCTTGCTCACGAACGGGAAGCTGCGCGAAGCACGGAGATTACACTCGATTACCTTGATCTCGTTGCCTTTAGCCAGATACTGGATATTGAACGGGCCGGAGATATTCAATTCCTTCGCAATCTGCTTGCTGATACGTTTGATACGGCGAACCGTTTCCACATACAACTTCTGCGCCGGGAACTGGATCGTTGCATCACCGGAGTGTACGCCTGCAAACTCGATATGCTCGCTGATCGCATACATTACGATCTCCCCATGATCGGCTACCGCATCCATCTCCACCTCCTTGGCATGTTCGATGAACTGGCTTACTACCACCGGATGCTTCTTGCTGACGTTAGCCGCCAGTTGCAGGAAGCGTTCCAGTTCCTCCTTGTTGGAGCAGACATTCATGGCCGCACCACTCAGTACGTAACTCGGACGAACCAATACCGGAAAACCAACTTCCTCCACAAACTGATTGATATCTTCCATACTACTCAACTCTTTCCAGCGAGGCTGATCCACCCCGATACGGTCGAGCATGGCTGAGAACTTCTCACGGTCTTCCGCATTATCGATACTCTTGGCCGATGTTCCGAGGATATTGACATGCTGTTCATCCAAACGCATCGCCAGGTTATTCGGGATCTGGCCTCCGGTAGAGACAATCACACCGTGCGGATTCTCCAGTTCGAGAATATCCATTACACGTTCGAATGTCAGCTCATCGAAGTAAAGACGGTCGCACATATCGTAGTCGGTCGAAACCGTTTCAGGATTGTAGTTGATCATAACAGAGCGCCAACCCTCCTTGCGGATCGTGTTGAGCGCCTGCACACCACACCAGTCGAACTCTACCGAGCTACCGATACGGTAAGCACCCGAACCCAGCACCACGATAGAGCGTTTATCTCCCAGATAATGCACATCACTTTCCGTACCGCTGTAAGTCAGGTACAGATAGTTGGTCTGTGCCGGATATTCAGCAGCCAACGTATCGATCTGTTTCACCACCGGAAGGATGCCGCGGTATTTACGGTCCTGACGAACCTGAAGGATTGCCTTTTCACCGTCTTCCATCTGATCTTTGAAGATAGCACGGGCAATCTGGAAATCAGAGAAACCTTGCTTCTTCGCCAAACGGAACAGATTGTCGGGGATATCGACTATCCGGCTGAAACTTTCCAAAGCTCCTGCGGTCTGGATAATATTATATAGTTTCTGAAGGAACCATTTGTCTATCTTTGTCAGGTCATGGATTTGGTCGATCGTATAGCCGGCACGGAAAGCCTTGCTTATTACGAAGATACGATGGTCGGTCGGTTCATTCAGCGCCTTGTCGATATCCGGGATAAGCAGCTCTTTGTTTTCCACAAAGCCGTGCATACCCTGACCGATCATACGCAGACCTTTCTGAATAGCCTCTTCAAATGTGCGGCCGATAGCCATCACCTCTCCTACCGACTTCATGCTGGAACCCAGTTCGCGGGCAACGCCATGGAATTTACCCAGGTCCCAACGCGGTATCTTGCAGACCACATAATCGAGTGCCGGTTCAAAGAAGGCACTGGTCGTTTTCGTTACCGAGTTCTTCAGGTCGAACAAGCCGTAGCCTAAACCCAATTTAGCAGCGACAAAAGCCAGCGGATAACCTGTAGCCTTCGATGCCAATGCCGAGGAACGGCTCAGACGGGCATTCACCTCGATCACTCGGTAATCCTCGCTTTCAGGGTCGTAGGCATACTGCACGTTACATTCTCCCACAATTCCGATATGGCGGATGATGCGGATAGCCAGTTCGCGCAGTTTGTGATAATCCGTATTGCTCAGTGTCTGTGAAGGAGCGATCACAATCGATTCGCCGGTATGGATTCCCAGCGGGTCGAAGTTCTCCATGTTACAAACCGTGATACAGTTGTCGAAACGGTCGCGCACTACTTCGTATTCCACCTCTTTCCAACCTTTCAGGCTCTTCTCAACCAAGACCTGCGGAGAGAAAGAAAAGGCTTTTTCAACCAGCACATCCAGTTCTTCTTCATTATCACAGAAGCCCGATCCCAGACCACCCAGTGCATAAGCGGCACGCACGATCACCGGGTATCCCAGTTCGCGAGCAGCACGGCGTGCATCTACGATGTTTTCTACCGCTTCGCTCTTGATCGTCTTTACATCGATCTCGTCGAGCTTGCGAACGAACAGTTCACGGTCTTCCGTATCCATGATGGCCTGTACCGGAGTACCCAGCACACGCACGTTATATTTTTCAAGCACGCCGCTCTGATAGAGAGCCACCCCGCAGTTCAGCGCCGTCTGTCCGCCGAATGCCAGCAGGATACCCTCGGGACGTTCCTTTTCGATAACCTTTTCTACAAAGAAAGGAGTAACGGGCAGGAAATAAACCGTGTCCGCAACCCCTTCTGAAGTCTGTACCGTTGCAATGTTCGGATTGATAAGCACCGTCCGGATGCCTTCTTCCTTGATGGCTTTCAACGCCTGGCTGCCTGAATAATCGAACTCGCCCGCCTCACCGATCTTGAGAGCGCCGGAACCTAATATCAGGACTTTCTTTATATCTTCTTTCATATTGACCATATTTTTCTTATTAACATTTTTTAGGCGCACCGTCTAACCAATGTTGGTCAGGCCGACGAACCCTCTCTGGTCAGGAAGCCTTCCTAACGTTGGTCAGCCTCCCTAACCAACGTTAGTCGGAGTGTCTAACTAACAGTTGGTCAGATAGCCTAACCAAGGAGAGGAAGAAAATACCTACCTCACCACCTATAGTAACTCAACGAATTTATCAAACATAAACTCCGTATCCGTCGGCCCGCTACAAGCCTCGGGATGGAACTGCGACGAGAAGAAAGGTTTCGTTTTATGCTTGATACCTTCGTTCGTACCGTCATTCATATTGATAAAAAGCGGTTCCCAATCGGCACCCAGCGTCGTGTTATCCACCGCGTATCCATGATTCTGCGAGGTGATGAAACATTTCTCCGTTCCAACCATCCGGACCGGCTGGTTGTGGCTGCGGTGTCCGTATTTCAGTTTATAGATGGAAGCACCTCCTGCTTTTGCCAGCAACTGGTTTCCCATACAGATACCACAAATAGGTTTGTCGCCTGCCAGCGCTTTGCGGATATTCTGAACGGCTGCGTCGCAGGTATCGGGGTCGCCGGGACCGTTGCTAATGAACAGGCCGTCATATTCCAGTGTATTGAAATCATAGTTCCAGGGGACCCGGATCACGGTCACATTCCGTTTCAGCAGGCTGCGGATGATGTTATGTTTCACGCCGCAATCGAGAAGCGCAACGCGCTTCAATTGAGAATTGAGAATTGAAAATTGAGAATTAGAAAAGCCTTCTATCGAAAAAGTATGGCTGATTCCGTCCGGCTGATAACAGATAATCTCCTTACAAGACACCCTGTCCACATAATTGACATCCCCATAATTCTCCATTTTCAATTTTCCATTTTCAATTATATTATCGGCCTCGCCGATAATAACGCGTCCCATCATGACACCGTGCTCACGCAGTTTCTTGGTCAGCGCACGTGTATCGATTCCGTAAATTCCGGGAACACCCTCTTCTTTCAACCAGCTTCCCAGGCTTCCGACAGCATTCCAATGACTGTATTCATGACTGTAATCACTTACAATAATCGCCTCCGCATGGATCTTTTCACTTTCCATAAACGTGGCGATCCCGTCCGGACCGAATGTACGGGGAGGTACACCGTAGTTACCCACCAGCGGATAAGTCAGAACCATCAGCTGACCGGCATAAGAAGGATCGGTCAAACTCTCCGGATATCCCGTCATGGCTGTGTTGAACACTACTTCGCCTGTAACCTCCTTCTCGCAGCCGAAAGAAAGACCGCGAAAAACAGTCCCGTCGTCTAAGATCAATGTTGCTGTTTTTTCTGTTTGCATAAACTTATGTTTGAGTTGACAGTTATCTGATTAAATATTCTTCTTCCATATAATGGATGAAAGCCTTGTTCACCATCCGTGCACCGCCCGGTGTCGGATAATCACCGGAGAAATACCAGTCTCCCGGATGATTCGGACAGGAAGCATGCAAGCCGTCCAATGTCTGGTAAACGATCTCTACCTTGGCACGTGTACCCGCCGGAGTCAGCAAATCGACCATCTTGGCCGAAATCTCCTCATCAGTGAACGGTGCGTAAATTTCCTTTACAAAATTCACGATCGTACCGTCCTCCTGTGCCTGTTGTTTCTTGGCTTTCCAATAAGCATCCGTTATCACCGACTCCATTCCCCGCTCTTTCAGCAAAGCCACCGCTGCCCTGAAAGCGATAAACTCGTTCATCCGCGACATATCGATCCCGTAATAATCCGGATAACGCACCTGCGGAGATGAAGATACGATCACGATCTTCCGCGGATGCAGACGGTCCAGGATACCGATGATACTTTGTTTCAGGGTCGTTCCGCGAACAATGCTATCATCTATTACAACCAGATTATCGACGAATGGTTCGATACTTCCGTAAGTAACATCGTACACATGGGCTGCCAGGTCGTTACGGCTGTTACCTTCGGCGATAAAGGTACGCAATTTTATATCTTTAATCGCTACTTTTTCAGCACGAACGCGCATGGAAAGTATCTGATCCAGTTCTTCTTCCTGCAAAAGATGACTGCGGTCGGCGATCCATTCTTTTTTCAGTTTGTTCAGATAGTTATTCAGTCCTTCCTGCATACCGAAATAGGCGACTTCCGCCGTATTGGGAATGAAAGAAAAGACAGTATGTTTGAGGTCATAATCGACAGCTTTCAGTATCGGGTGAACCAGATTCTCTCCCAACTTCTTACGTTCGCGGTAAATATCCACATCGCTACCGCGGGAGAAATAGATACGCTCGAAAGAGCAGGCTTTATTCACCTTCGGCTCCACGATCTGCGAAGTGCGGAAACGGCCGTCTTTACTGATAAACATCGCTTCGCCGCGTTGCAATTCCTTTATATCTTCGGCCTGCACGTTCATCGCCGTCTGGATGACCGGACGCTCGGAAGCCAGTACCACGATCTCATCATCCGCATAATAGAACGCCGGACGGATTCCCCAGGGGTCACGCACGCTGAACGATTCGCCGCTACCGGTCAGACCGCAGATCACAAATCCTCCGTCCCAGGTCGGTACACAACGTTTCAACACGTTCGACAAATCGACATGTGCCTCGATCGCATGGGTTATATCCATCCCCTTCATTCCTTCGTCTTCATACTTCTGGTATAAACGTTCGATCTCCCGGTCCAGACGGTGTCCCATCTGTTCGAGCATGATATACGTATCGGCAAACTTACGCGGATGCTGGCCGATCGCTGTAATTTCTTTAAAGATGTCGTTTACGTTTGTGAGATTGAAATTTCCGCAAAGAGCGAGGTTCTTGGCTCTCCAGTTGTTGCGGCGTAAAAAAGGATGGACGTAGGAAATACCGGACTTACCGGTCGTACTGTAACGGAGATGACCCATATAAAGCTCTCCGGCGAAAGGAAGATTTGATTTTGCGAAAAGCGGATCATTCAATTTACCGGGCGGTAAATCTTTGTAATGTTCATGAACGGCGGCGAATATCTCGGTTATAGCTCCTGTTCCCAATGCTCTTTCCCGAAACATGTATTCTTCACCGGGGGTTGCTTCTAACTTCACGCAGGCTAAACCGGCTCCTTCCTGTCCCCTGTTATGCTGCTTCTCCATCAGTAAATAGAGTTTATTCAGCCCATACATCCAGGTACCATACTTTTGATGATAATATTCTAAAGGTTTCAGTAACCGGACCATGGCGACTCCACACTCATGTTTAAGTTGTTCCATCTGGTTCTATCTTGTTTATTTCGACCACAAAGATACGCACTTTATCAAACACAATGTTCATATTAATGCAAAATAATTGACACATTAATAGAAATAATCATTTTATCCGGCATTTGGTTAAAATATTATATATTTCCGTATTGTTTCGACAAAGTTACAATTACATAGCCGAAAACCACTCCCGACATAAAATTTGTAAGGAGAACGGGGGTATACGATATAATTAATAACACTTATTCATAATAGCTCTTCCCAATCCTTATCTGTCAGCGACTTGAACGGATCGTTTTCCGTAATAAATGTTTCAGCCAGCTCACTCTTGGATTCCTGGAGGTTACGGATCTTTTCCTCGATCGTATCGGCAGTGATGAAGCGATAGGCAAAGACCTGTTTATCCTGCCCGATGCGATGGGCACGGCTTTCCGCCTGCATCTCAGCCGCCGGATTCCACCAGGGATCGATAATAAATACATAATCGGCATCCGTCAGGTTCAGTCCTACCCCACCCGCTTTCAGCGAGATGAAAAAGGCGGACACATCCTGGCGGGTTGAAAAACGGGCTATTTCGCCCTCCCGGTCCAATGTACTGCCGGTCAGCATTGCATACTGCCATCCATGTTGCGTAAAAGCATCCGCCAACAATTTCAGGTGTGTGACAAAAGAAGAAAAGATCAATACTTTATGCCCTTCGCTCACCAGTGTTTCAAAAGCATCCAGCACCTGTTCCATCTTTCCCGAACCACCCGTATATTCCGGTAAAACCATTTGCGGATGATTAGCCAGCTGACGTAAACGGGTGATACCATTCAAGGCGACAAAAGAATTTTTGTAACGTTCCTGCAAGATCGTGTTCCGCAACACATTCTTTTCTTTCTGATACACTTCGCGTTGCTCCGGTGTCATTTCACAATACACGACCTCTTCCGTCAATGGCGGAAGTTCCGGTGCCACCTGTTGTTTGGTTCGTCGCAAAAAGAAAGGACGGATGATTTGTTGCAAACGTTTACGGGCATTCTCATTCCCCTCCCTGGTAATCGGATGGATGAAATGTTTCCGGAAACCGTCTGCCGATCCCAATAAACCGGGATTGATAAAATTGAATTGTGCCCATAGATCTTTCAGTGAGTTTTCGATAGGTGTTCCGGTCAGTACCAGCCGGTGTTCACATTGCAGACGGACCACCGAATGATAGGTCATGGAAGCCGGATTCTTTATGTTCTGGCTTTCATCCAGTATCACATAAGTATAACGATACTTCTCCAGCAGTTCGATATCACGCCGCAACAGTCCATAAGTGACCAGCACGATATTATACCGGTTGAAGTTTTTACAGGGATCTTTCCTTTTCTGATCTCCGGTATAAGTATAGACACTCAACATGCTGAACTTACGGATTTCCCGTTTCCAGTTAGGCAATAAAGAAGTAGGCACAACAATCAGGGAAGCGGGAATAGCCTCTGATTCTTCCTGCCTGTCCTTCACTTCCTCATAGAGTTTGTCATCCGGCGAATCTGTTCCGAAAAAGGAAAGTTGCCCGCTTTGATCGACTGTAACATTCTCCGGAGCGGATGGAGAAATCGTGGCCTCTTTAGGTTCCTCCGGATCATATATCTGTTGCAGCAAGGTAATAGTCTGCAATGTCTTCCCCAATCCCATATCATCCGCCAGGCAACCACCGAAACCATTCGCCGCCAAATGGACCAACCAGGAAAAACCTTCCTGCTGATACGGACGTAACGTCGTCTTTATCTTTGGTGGAATAGCAACCGATTCTTTCTGCACATACTCCTTCGATACGGATTCATCCTGCTCCAAGGCAGAGACAATTCCCAAATGCATCTTACGGACTCTGATCTCCCCGGTCCGGTCATCGCCGAAAGCAAACAGATCGCTATATTTCTCAAACCAATCTTCTGGCAATAAGGCGACTTGCCCGTCCGGTAAAACAAACTCACGCTTCCCCTCCAGAATATGTTTTCTGAAACGGATAAAAGGGAATTGAAAATCACCCATACGAACCGTGATACGAATATCGAACCAATCGGGAGAAGGGGAAATTTCCTGTGTCAGCGAAATATCTCCCAGATAGAACCGCAAAGAGGTATCGGTCTGCACAAAAGAGAAACAGGCTTCCAACTCGCTTTTATGTTGTTGCAGCCAATCGATAAATGTATAACCACCCGCTTCTGTGGTCCGAACGAACTGTACATCGGTTATCTGCTTGAAATGCCATTGTTCAAGTAAGCTGATGTACGTTTGTTCCAATTGCAAATCACGTGTAAAATAATAAATGACCGGTTTCCCTTCGACATGTTCCAACCGGGGATAAGCGAACTGGTTTCTTTTTCCCGGCGTAAAAGAACGTTCTCCATACCTGAAACGCAGTTGAAGTGCCGGTTCATCATTGATAGAACGCTCCACTGACAATTCCGGGACACAAGTGCGAGGCTCATGGATCATATCAAATCCGGAAGAACTGGCCGGATAATCACTAATCAAAGGAAGTGCCACCAGTTCCAGATATTTTTCAGTCTCAGCCAACGGAACTTCCACGTATTTCCGTGAAAGGAAAGGTGTAACTTTCGCCGCTTCTATTCGTTTGAATACTAACAACTGGTCATCCAGCAGGAATATAGCAGGCTTTGATGATAACAACAGAAACCGCCTCTTTTTCAACAAAGACACTTCCACTCCATTCATGTGACATAAGGCTGTGTACCGAAAAGAATGGTCTGTTATCTCGAAACGAAAAGAAATCTCAGCCTCCTCCCCGGAAAAGCGCACCCGGTCATGTTCATAAAGCAACTTACTTCCTGCTTCCTTTATATATACAGACAAATGGTTTGCCTGTATCAACCGGACCATCTCCCTTATCTTTTTATCGATGAACGGTCGGAGTTGTTTCTTCAGCATCTCCAGTGTCACCAAATTCAGAAAGCCGGTAACTGTCTGTTGCCGGGAATACACCTGCATCAGTTTCTTTTCCGAGTAACTCTGTGCAATCGCGATTGCCCGTTTCTCCAGATCAGACAACCTAGCTTCATTTCCGGCGTGCGTGGCTTGCTCTTCCACGCTGATCACTTCCGGCGATACAGTTCTGGCAAAATAAGGAATAAGCAAAGGTCCCAAAACAGGATGGTTACTTAACGCAATGATCAATATTTGATTTTCGGGCATCAACGGTTCATTTTTATTAAAACTACAAAGTTACAAGAAAAACAATTATCTTTATCTCCCATAACAAACAAAACAGAATTTATGTCCTATTGCGAATATGTAAAAACATCTAAGGATTCAGCCGTCGAGCTTAATAAAGCCTATCATGATACAAGTTACGGTTTCCCTATCGAAGACGATAACGAGCTATTCGGCAGACTTCTCCTGGAGATCAATCAGGCGGGCCTAAGTTGGTCGACGATATTAAAGAAAGAACCGAGCTTCCGTTCTGCTTACGATAATTTCCATATTGAAAAGGTTGCAAATTACACGGAAACAGATGAAGCCAGACTTTTATCCAATTCCGGCATCATCCGGAATAAATTAAAAATAAAAGCAGCCATCCACAATGCCCAAGTCATTGTACAACTGCAAAACGAATACGGCTCATTCAAAAACTGGCTGGACCATCATCACCCTAAAACCAAAGATGAATGGACCAAATTATTCAAAAAGACATTCAAATTCACCGGTGGTGAGATCGTCAACGAATTTCTGCTAAGTACCGGCTATCTTGAAGGGGCCCATACACCGGATTGCCCCATATATCAAAAGATTCTGGAAAAGAATCCGGCATGGAACAAACGGTAAAAATCAAACAATCTTTCTCATTATATCATTCATGTCAAGATTGAGTTTTGAAAAGGCGAACCATTTCTTTCCCAGGTCTTTCAAAGAAGCACCAATATGGTAAATATCCTTTTCATCGATCAACAGAAAACGATCGTGCGATTGTTTGAATTGTTTGATTATGATAGGTTCGTATTGAGCATTGTGCCGTTGCAAATCCAAGGTCAGTTGTTTCGATATCTGTGCTGTATAAATTGTTGCTGCAACATTTACATCTCGTTTAGTTAGCAACATCAATACACTTTCATCCACGTAATTATCTATGAGGATAATTGATTTGCGAGCAGACTTTATCAAATCTGCCGCAAATTTATAAGCATCAAATAGCTGACCGTCAAAGAAGATGCCTTCAACAGGAGGAAGAGAAGTACGAATAAAAAAGTCAAACTTCTGATCATATTCAGAAAATTTAGTATCCATGCGTTCTTCAATATGCTCTATCCGCTTATTAAAAGAACTCCCTTTCAACAAATAATCTCTTATTATTTTCATGGCCCACTGACGAAATTGAGTACCACGTTTAGACTTAACACGATAACCAACAGATATTATCACATCTAAATTATAATATTCTATCTTTCGCTTAACAGAACGATCTCCTTCTTTTTGAACTGTCAAGGAATACTTGACAGTTGAACTTCTTTCTAACTCATTTTCTTTATATACATTATTGATATGTAAACTGATATTCTGTTTTGTGGACTGGAACAATTCCACCATTTGCGCCTGAGTCAGCCAAACAGTCTCGTCTTCTAAACGAACTTCTATTTCGAGGGTATTTTCGGGATGATAAAGAATGATTTCTCCTTTATTTTTCATAGCCTAACGTTTTTGTTGGCTACAAAGTTAAAACTATTTCCGAATATATTTAATATTTTATTCGGTTTTTAGTTAGACATGTTTTCGCATTGCCGGAACAAGGAACAGGACTGCCCCCAATAAGAAAAATAAAGTCCAAATAATTGTCGAAACTTCTCCCTGTTTCCAAAATACAAATTGCTGAACTGCCCTGACAAACCAAAACCCTGCACTACCTATCAGGAAACACTTTCCAAGTTTTGTTGTCAGGAGTTCTTTCGGAAACACAAAGCAAATAACAGCAGTAAAGATAAAGTAGTAGATTATCTGAACGTTTAGAATCTGCATAATCCACCTATTGATAAATGATAACTTTTCTAATTCAGTGTCCCAGCTCCATATTTTCCAAAATCCGCAGTGAAACAAGGCAAGAATAACATTATATATTCCTCCGAATAAGATCATCCTTTTCATTTCTTTGATTTATTGATTTCTAATTACTTACAGTCTCTTTTATTCTCCATTTTTTAATTCCGCCGATCAGATATAATAGTCCAACGAAAACAGCGATCAATGAATAACAAGTATCTAAAGTAGGATATTTTGATTGACTTGCAATTATGGGAATAAATCCAGCGATACCTCGAAGTAAATAGATTCCCGCAATTATAAAAATAGCCGGTTTCAAAAATGGTAACTTCCTGAATTTGTCGTCAGCCGACAAACCATATAATCCAAAAATAAGAAAAGCGACCACAACTAAAATAGTCAGTAAATATGGCAGCGTTGAATGTATTTGCATTAGATATGCCATCTCATCAGCAACACCTGTCAATTCAAATACTTGCTCAGCCCACAAAAGGCTGACTACATGCCCGATTGCTATTAAAATATTAATATATCCTCCAAGTTTCAGCATAACTTATTATTTAAATTTTGTTGTGATAAATTGAGTGCTAATCATAATGCAAAGATATGGAAGGCCGATAGTATGATTATTGAAAATAAAGCCATATTTTTGTCCTTTTACGACAAAAATGATTTCACATGAAGAATGTCTCAGTAGGATTACTTAATATTTTCTTAACGCAATTTAGAGAGTTAAATATTGATCTGAATCGGATTTTAAATGAGTTCGAAACAAATCGAAGTGTACTCGACAATCCAATCAACCAAATAGATATGGGAATCTTCGGTCGTTATATGGAAGAAATTGTAAGATTATCCGGGAATCAACATGTTGGTTTTGAAGCAGGTTTTATGATCCCGTTTATGGTGACTACCACCTACTTCAATTTATACCATGATTGCAAAACGGTCGCCGATTTTTTCGATAAATTAGAGAATATCGAAGACGTTGATTCAATAACACGTCACAAGACATTTACTGATGGTGAATATTTTCATTATCAGATCATTTCCTCCGAAAGTTTTACAGAAAAGTACCCCGTTGCCGCACGACAATGGAACGAAGCCCAGTTTGGTATTGGACTTCAATATGCTTACGGTTATTCCGGTAGATTCTTACGACCTAAATTTGCATATACAATTTATAGCGAAGACAACAATGACAAGCTGATAGAGGAGTATCTGGATTGCCCTGTATTCTATGAAAAAGAACGGATGGGTATGGCATTCAAAAAAACGATCTTGAATCTTCCTATTCGAACTGCAAACAAAGAGTTATTGCCGATCTTTGAAGAAATGATGGCAGAAATGAAACATATGCAAAACAAGGACTTGCTGTCGAGTAGTGTCCGCAGATATCTTACACATAGCCTTTTAACGTCTGACCTTAGTCTTAAAACAATCGCAGAGAGATTCAATATGAGTGAACGAAATTTCCAGCGAAAACTGAAATCAGAGGAAACTTCGTACCAACAAATTCTTGATAATTTGCGTATAGAATTAGCTCGGAAATACCTTCGGGAAAGAATACCATTAGCTGAAATAGCTTTTTTGTTAGGATTCGAGAGCCAAAGTGCCTTCAACAAGTTCTTCAGCAAACATTTTCATACAACACCAAGCCAATTCAAATAAATAGATTTATAGATGAGTTATCTAAATACCCCTTCATAGGCAATCTCATCTTTGCCAAGATACCCGCCAAGCGTACCGATCTTGCTGCAAATCTAAAAACAGATCAAAAATGATTACGCACTACCCGATACAGATCAGCCGTACTTTCATCGCCGCAGGAACGTTTATCCTCTTCCTGCAACAGCATCTGTCCATAAAAATTTCTTTTCTTCATACTCTTTCTCCATTTTATTCGGATTAATCAAAAAGATAAAGATAAACATTCATTGCTTTCAGAATGTTCGATTTTTACTATTCAGGCTAACAGCGGTTTTCAGTCACATACCCGTTCCGGAAGAAAAACCCGCCTTATCAGCCTGTTTTCCACTCTTCATAACCTCTCCTTTCGGAAATCATTGCAATGATTCTTCCCTATCATCGCAATGTCCGGACGGAGTCATCACAATGACTTCACGCACTCATCACAATGAACCGGAACAATCATTGTGATGAAAATTTAACACTACAAAATATAAGGAAATTATCTTCGGGATTATACTCTAAAACCAGGTTTACGTGTCTTTCTGAGAGTTAGAAGCTCTTTCTGAACAGTTCATTTTCAGTTGACAGATTGCAGCAAATTTTGCTTTTTCCCTGTCACTAGCCCTGAAATCATCACGATGATTGTTTTATTGTCTTATTAAATTTCTTTTCTATCTCCTACAAAAATCTTTATGATAAACCTCAACCTCTGCTGAGGCCTCCCAAGAGCATTTCTCACCTACCCTTCTCCATACAAAGCAAGAAAATGAAGGGATAATTATCAAAATAACAATCTGTAATGATTAGACGAATCGTTAGGACGTGAGACTACTTTAAATTATCTTTGCAGCCCTAATAAGAAATAAAAATTCAGACATGATAAAACCTCTTACCTCGTTAAGGTTTATATTTGCATTGATGGTATTTGTCGCACATTGTTATGTGATCGATCCTCATTTCTCCCATTTTTTATATAAAGAAGGGTTTGTCGGGGTAAGTTTTTTCTTTGTATTAAGTGGTTTTATCATCGCATATAATTATCAACGAAAATTTGAATCCAAAAGTATATCTCGTCGTGAGTTTTGGATAGCCCGCTTCGCACGAGTTTATCCATTGCATATCGCCACTCTTATGTTGTATCCTCTAGTCGGAGGGGCTCTATTGGCTATGAACTGGGACACGGTATTAAAACTTGTGTCACAATTATTTTTGGTTCACCCGTTCATTCCGCAGACGGACTACTTCTTTGCTTTCAACTCCCCCTCCTGGAGTTTGGGATGCGAACAATTGTTTTATTTCTTATTTCCATTTTTAGCTTTATGGCTAAGCGATACCCGTAAGTTATTTTGGATATTGATTGCAACAGGTTTAATAGTCGTCTGTGGTATGTATTTTACTCCTGAAGAACAGATACGGGCTTATTGGTATGTGAATCCATTGACTCGACTACCGGATTTCCTGGTAGGAATGTTGCTTTTCAAACTGTATGACAAGAGTACAGGAAATTGGAGTATAAACCGGGCGACATGGTTTGAAATCGGGGCGGTAGCATTATTCATTGCATTTTATTATTGTGGTTCAGCCGGTGTACTACCTAAAGTATATCGGTATTCGGTATATTATTGGTTACCTGTCTCTTTGCTTCTTTACGTCTTTGCAATAAACAAAGGAATGATTTCCCGTTTTCTGAGTAATAAATATCTTGTAATTGGTGGCGACATAAGTTACGCCATGTACCTTATCCACCTGTTTATTATAGAATTATACAAAAGCACCGGTTGGAATTATCCGTGGCAAATAGTAATCCCAATCTTACTCCTGATTACCATCTGTTGCAGCCTACTGTCGTACCGCTATTTTGAAAAACCGGTGAATAAATACATTCGGAAGCATTTAAAATAAAAATACACCTCAGACTTTGAATATTAATCAATGTTTATTATTACATTTGTGTACGCAGTGTTAACTTAAACAATACATTTATGCTTACCGATACAATGACTTTGGCAGAAATGCAAAAAGAAGTTGGAAAAGATTATGATCCGCTTTTTCGCCGCATTTATCATTTTAAAGATGAGACTCGTCGTATTTTTTTGAAATCTAAAATTTTTCCAGTCTATAAATTTATTAACTGGAAATCATACGTGACCAACAATGAATGGACAGTCATTTTACTTGTCAGGGAAAAGAAATATGTCAATGAACCTGCCGTTATCCCTTTTGCCAAATACCAAACATACGGAATGGGAGTTGTTTATATGCGACCTATCACAGACAGGTCATTCTTCATCATAAATTATACACCTCATTTTTTCAGTCGATATCATGATCGATATATCACTCCGCAAAACTATAATATTACTGACGCTGGAAAAAGAATCGAACATTTCTTCGTAAACAATTCAATGCCTTCCTACGACTTCTCTCCTGCTGGTGATAATTTCATCGGATATTACAACCAAGGTATTATTTTCGGAGAACACACAGAAGACAGGACCGCCCTTAAAGCTAAGACTTTTGTATCAAGAGCTATGTTATACAACGATCAAGTAAGTACAGACGATGATATTTCATTCATAAGACAAGAGGTTGCCACTTCTCCAGATTATCTCCGTGACAGAAATCAATTCTGGGGAATGGAACGCTATGGTAAGCTTAATCTACATGGGGAATTTTAATCTTCCTCCAAATACAAAACTAAAGATAATGTCAATTATAAAAAACAATTGTTCATGAAAAAAGTGATTGAAAGCCCATTTGCAGAAGGTAACGCAACTTTAGCAAATGAAACGAATAAAATCGAATTTAATGGTTCAAAATATACAGTGACATCCTATTATTATAAATGTGATATCACTGGCAAAGAGTTCACTACAACTGAACAAGATGAATTGTGGTCAAAGCAACTATATAATGAAATATGAACTCTCTAAACTGTCTAGAAAATAAATAAGAGTAAAAAAATTATCGCATATAGAAAATTTCAAATAAATGATTTTTCTACATTTCATAAACGATATATCTACTTTTTATCTAAATTTGTAACAATTACAATAATCATATGATTTTATAATAGATTTATGTTTCAAGAAGAATTCACACAACATATAGCACAATTTACAACGTCACCATTTCTATTTATTGGTTCGGGGTTTTCAAGACAGTATATTAATTTACCTACATGGGAATATCTTTTAGTAGAAATGTGTAATCGATTAAATCTTCCTCGTCCATACGAATATTATAAATCCAATGCAAATTCTGATTTACCCGAAGTAGCCAATCTTATGGGGTTAGATTTTAATAATATTTGGTGGACCTCTTCTTTATTTGAAGACAGTAGAACTCATTTTCAAAAAGAGGCAAAGACAAAACTTTCACCTCTAAAATATGAGATTTGTAAAAGAATAAACGAAAATTCAGTTTTAATAAATGATAATATTCTTGAAAATGAAATACGTTTACTAAAAAAAATAAATATAGATGGTATTATTACAACTAACTGGGATAATTTAATAGAAAGATTTTTTCCTGACTTTAACAGGTATATAGGTCAAGAAGAATTAATATTTTCTGATCTATACACAATTAGTGAAATATACAAAATTCATGGATGCACTTCATCTCCAAATTCTTTGATATTGACTACAGATGATTACGAAAACTATCAGGAAAGAAATTCATATTTAGCAGCAAAATTATTAACTATATTTATTGAAAATCCCATTATTTTTATCGGATATAGTCTTGACGATAAAAATATACAAAACATATTAAAATCAATAATAAAATGTCTCACAAAAGATAATGTAAAAAAACTGAAAGAAAGACTAATCTTTTGCCAATGGAGTGATTTACCAATAACTCCAAGTATAACAGACAGTACAATGCTTATATCTGAAACAATTATACCTATAAAATTAATACAGTTACATAATTTTATTGATCTATACACTGTATTAGCAAATAACAAGAAAAAGCTACCAACCAAGGTTTTAAGACAAATGAAAGGTATGGTATACGATTTTGTAAAAACAAATAATTCCAAGCAAAAGGTATTTGTCACTGATAATCTCGAAAATATAGAAGATATTCATAAAGCAGAGTTCGTATGGGGAGTAGGATTACGTGATAAGCTTGCTGAACAAGGTGTAAAAGGCATTGAATTAAAAGATATACTAAAAAATGTCATATTAAATGACAATAGTAAATGGGATTCCTCCACTGTTTCTAAACTAGCACTCCCCATGATGGCGATTAATAGTACTTATGTTCCTTATTTCAAATATCTAAGAAATGCTAATTTACTAAATCCAGAAGGTCAAATCAATGAAGATACTGAAATTATAGAATTCACACCCAGCTTCATAAATAAAGTCAACAGCGTAAAAATCAAGAATTTCTATCCCTCAAAATCTTACACCAAAAAGAAAGATGAAATAAACAAGACATATAATTCTTTCTTAGAATTAAGAAATGAATGTAAAGATAATCATCTACATATAATGATGTACACACCATTATTATCTATTGAAAAAATAGATCTAGAAGATTTGCGCCTCTATATGGAAGAAAATATATTTTTGATAGATAATAATAGATATGGCACTCATTTTCGTAAATTGATTTGTCTATATGATTATTTAATGTACAAACATAAATAAATTATATTTTTAATCTGTGATAGAGATAGCTTATAAATAATAAATTACATTCATAATATATAAGCAGTCTCTATCAATAATACAAACAAAGATAAGTAACCAATTCAATAACTTTAGTAATTAATGCTAAAATCTAAATGTTCTACATTTTCAACTTACAAAAATAAGGTTGCCCCAACCAAACCTTTCCATCTCCTACAGCTACAAACCGTAATTTAGCACGTGTCAAAGCCACATTCAGCAAATTGGGTTTGGATGAAGCCCAGGCAGCAGCGCCTTTTGTCTTTTCATCAAGTCCCAAACATAAAATGACACCTGCAGCCTGTTTTCCCTGGAAAGTATGGACCGTTCCGATATGAGCATCCAGCCATTTCTTTAGCTCATCATCTCCGATCGGTTTAAAGGGGGCAAGTGCTTGCTTTATCGGTTGACGCAATTCTTTTTTTAGGACAGATGGTATTTCCGAAAATGGAGAGATGACAAACAAATCCGGTAAATCCTGTAATTGACGGATCTCATCCATAATCATCAGTTTGATGACAGTTCCTTGTTCCGGCACATAATGACGACCACGCACCTGACCCTCAACCTGTACAAATCCATTCTGCATCATCAAATCAGACGAACCTCCCTGAGTCGAATTATACATCATATTATTATATGCGATCTCATTAGCAATGGAAAACATCGGATCGATACAACGGCGGTGAACCCGTAAAGGTGAACCAGTCCAGGTATCATTAGTAATCCAGCCATACGGATTCGCCCGGTCAGCCATCGACTGAACGGAAAGTGAAGTATGTATCTGCGTCTTATCCAATCCAAAATAACGACTAAAATTATTGATGATCTGCTCCGGTATCGTTACGACAGGCTCTATCTGGAAAGGGTCACCTACAATAACGGCCCGCTTCGAACGCCAGATAGCACCGGCTGCCGCCTGTGGAACGGCCTGTCCTGCCTCATCTACAAATAACCACGGAATAGAACCCGCACCCAACGTACTGAACATACGCTGGATAGATGCAAAAGTAGAAGAGACGACAGGAACAACCAACCAAAACGTATTCCACATCGCCTGTATCTCCTTTTCGGTAAGGTCGCCACCCGTTTTCAGGTAATTGAAGAAACCATCCAATGTCGTTTTTATCCGACTCGATGTTGCATTTGCCCGGAGTATAAACAGTTCGTTCACCTTCATTGCTTCGATGAACAATTCGGATTGCAACTGCTTCAGTTTCTGAGAATACCAGGGAGAGGTTTCTTGTGTTTCCTTCGATTCGATTTGTTTCCAAAACTCAGCATCAGCATAGGCTCCTTTTAACTCCTGACGAGCTTTTTCAGTAGAATCTACCAGCTGAGTATATAATGCATTTACTTTATCATAATCCTTTTTACTCTTCTCCTGTCTCTTTTTCAGCTTCTCTATTTCTGAATAAAGCGCCTGTAACCGGGCTTTCTGCTCTGCAATAGTCTCTGTCTGCTTATTGTATTCCGACAAAACAGAAGCCACAGCCTTTTTATATTGAGTTCGTACTTCCTTGCTGAACCAATATGTAAAAAATCCGGGACGAGTAGACTGCAACAGTTGCATTTCACTCTTTATTTCATCCCTTCTTCGCGTACCCTCTTCTATTTCAGCAGACAACAGAGCAGATGCATTTTCCCGTTTATTCAATTCTTCCTTATCAAAAGTCAAACGGTTCTCTGTATCTTCACACTGAATCCGAATCTTCTCTCTGTTTTCCTCATCTTTCATAAAACCGGTCAGACGGGATTTCTCTTCCCCGACTTCATGGAGCTTCTTTTTAAAAGACGATACAACATTTAACCATTCTTCTTCTGTGGGTTTATAATCGGCTAACTGTTGCTTTAACGTATAGGTTTCCTTCTCCGAATTCCCATTCCAGATGCTACCGATCAGTTTTCGTTGATTTTCTTTATTTCCTAATACAGCAGCGACTATTCCCCAATATTGTTCATCCAGACATTCCTCACTAACCTGCCGGAAATATCCAACCTGATCAGAATAACCTTTTACTTCTCCTTTTAAGGGTAGTTCTTTTGAGATATTTTCTACCGCTCCATTATTCGAAGAAGCAACAACAATACCTCCATCACTGATGGAAGGATCCGGTTCATAAATAAACGGAGTATATTTATCACTGACCTGTACCTCACCTATTTTACGGAAAGCCTTTGCCGGATCAGTAAAACCAACCATCTTTTTAGCACGCTTCACCAGAATTGCAGCAATAATATCCCTTAGCAAGGTTGTCTTTCCTGTTCCGGGAGGTCCGTTTACAGAAAATAGTCCCTCTTGTTTCTCGCCGGCCAACTCTTTATTAACAGTGTTTACAGCAAACTGTTGCATCAAACTTGCCCCATAAGGAGACGGCCAACAACCATCCGGATAATTTTCCGGCACCAGGCTTTCTTTCAAAATCTCAGGATGCAGGGATAGGTCTGAATGAGCGAAATCTTCATTCAAACAGGCAGTCAAATAATTCTTAAATGCTGTATTATAACCTTCTTTTTCATAAGAAGCAATTATCCGCTCCAAATCGTCGATATAGAAACTGTTCAATATATCAGCATTCGATTCATCCGGATCTGAAGGATTATTTTTCTTGAAAACTTCTTCTGTCCGGATGTATATTTCCGTTTCGAGAGAAGTACTCCACTTCAGTTTCCGTATGATTAATGATTGAATATCTTGTAGATTTTCGAGAGTCTGGGTATCTGACAAATAACTCAGAAAGTCTTCAGCCAGTTCTTTCCGGTTCTCGGTTAATTGTTCAAACAGATTATATTTTAACTGATTAAAATCCTCCGACCAGGTATCGGTTTCCACCTTATCTTCTTCCAGCTGTTTCAATGCCCAGGGCATCGTAGAAAGGCCAAATGTATTTTGTATGTATATACCCTGACAATCCAGTTTAAAAGAAGCATAACAAACCTTGGCATTAACCGGATTCGGGTTGACGCTTTCATCCTTAAAGAATTTTTTTACAAAATCGGAAACAGATGTCAGAGAAAAGACACCCAGATAAATAGTGTATTGAATCGTCTTTCTCGGATCTTTTGCTTCCAACGGACGCATCCATGGAAGCTCCTCTCCCAATCGTTTTACACTATTATCTTTCGGAAGAAGAGCCGGAGAAAAATGTTCCAGTTTGTGCCAACAGGAAAGTATATGTTTATAATCTGGCATTGTATTATTTGTTAGCTGTTTCTATTAACCACCAACAAAATTACTAAATCATTTTAAATACAATGCATAGAGGTTTATACAATATCAGAAATTCTTTATTCCATCCTGGCTTTGACCTTTCCCCAGGCATGCGTATCGAACAAACAACTACTCCGCATTGTATCGTACATTTCCCTGAAACGTGACATAGGTATCATAAAACTTAAAATATCCGGTTCAAAATAAGGACGTACAGAAGGGTCGAAGAATCCGATAAAAGTGCGCTTTCCCCCTCTCGCATTCTCAATAACGGCTTGTGTGACTACAGAGCAACAACCGGAGCCAAATAAAGAAGTAACGGCATCCTGTGAATTATTATCGAAAAACGCCCAGGTAGCCAAGCCGGAAAGCATATCGGGTGTTGCCAGGAACAGAATTCCTTCCAGATTATCGAAGTTCTCAACTTTATCCATTCGGGCAAAATTCAGATAATCCATCTTTGCTCTCGGAACTTGCAATTCCTCCAAAAACTCAGAAACGCCTTCAGGGGTTTGTTTGTATTTTTCTTTTAAAGACACAAATCCGGGAATCCGTTCGGGCATCTCTGTAAAGCCGGTATAGAATTTCCCGCCGCCACAACCGATATTTTCCACACTCAAAGTAACCGTTTGCCCATCCCTGACATCCTTCATACATTTGAATAAACATCCTCCGATTTTATCAACAGAGTTTACCGGTTGCTCCGAATACCAAAAGACGATTGGAAGATCCACTTTTTCACCAAATGCTTCACGATAATTATTGAGAAATACCTTTATATCCATGATCTGATTATTTATTGGTTTTGTCAAATATACGAAAAATTAAATTCTATAGAGTATCTTTGTATTTCCGTAAGAATAAAATTTAAGATTCTTGCGGATAATCATTTTAATAGAATACTGGAAAAGCATTCATTCACCCCATTAAATACAACCTCATGAAAATTATATCTGTAAAAGAAAATCCGGCTTACAAAGACATAGCGATCAACTATCTGCAAAGTAAATGGCCTTCTGTATATCCTATCATGTATGAGGATAGCATCAATCATTGTATAGATTCTCCGAGTTCTTTTCCACAGTGGTATTTGTTGGAGAAAGATGATCAGATCATCGGCTGTGCAGGACTGATCACGAACGATTTTATCAGCCGGATGGATTTGTATCCATGGGTTTGCGCTGTGTATATAGACGAAACTCAACGAGGAAATTTTTACAGCAGCCTTTTATTGGAGAAAGCCAAAGAAGATACGGTTAAAGCTGGTTTTAACAAATTATACCTCAGCACTGAGCACATAGGCTTCTATGAAAAGCTGGGATTCAAATATATAGGACAAGGATACCATCCCTGGGAAGACGAATCACGGATATACGAAATAGAAATAAAAGTATAATTTCTTCGAATAACAGAGATTATGCTGTAACTTTTTCAACCTAATTCATGCTTTGATTTTGAATAAATACATATATTTGCTTCTAATAAAAATAAAGTTTATGAGAATCACGTATTTTATTATCACCCTCGCAATTTGTTTTTGTACTTCGCTTTTTGCGGAGAACAAAGCAAACGATTTAATGAAACAGGCACAGAACAGCCTGGAACAAAAGGACTTTACCAAAGCCCGTTATCTTTATATCCAAGCTTACAAAGCCTTCTCGAACGAAGGAGACTATACGCAAGCCATTGATTGTGGAACAAAAGCGACATATCTTTATTACCGCGAAAACTACTATCAGGAAGCGTTTGAGCTTTGCCGGCAAATGACCCAGTTTCTGTTGACCGAAGAACAAAAAGCACAGAAAACATTCTACGACCAGCGTTTCCAACTGACAAAAGAACGGCTACAAATGTACATCAAGCTCAAAAATGCAGCGCAGGCCCAACTTCAGTTGAATACTCTGGATAACCTGGTCAGTCAGGCCGGTAGCGACAAGCTCGCCGAAGATTTATTATATACCCAGGCAAGCTATTATTATACCTTCGGACAAAACGATCAGGGAGACGCCAGTTTTAACAAACTGATCAACCAGTTCAAAGACAAAAAAGAATACGACAAAGTGAGTGAATGTTACAGACATCTGATCTCCATTGCCCGTACGGCAAATAATGCTCCGTTAATGGAACGTACCTATGAAAAATATATCGTCTGGACCGATTCAGTAAAGGCACTCAATGCACAGGATGAACTGGGAGCATTGCAACTGAAATATGATGAAAGCCAGAAAACCATACAGGAAAAAGATGACAAACTATCGGGCAAACAATACATGATAGTAGGTCTCTGCACATTGGTGGTTATTCTTATCGCGGCTTTGGCTTTACTTGCCTTCCTGTTGTTACGTTTCATTGTACTCAACAAAAAGCTGAAAAACATTATCCAGACAACCAACGAGCATAGTGAACAGCAAACCAAATTTATTCAAAGTATTTCCGAACAAATGGAGCCTACGCTCAATATGCTTGATACGTCGGCTGGAGAATTACGTAATGCAGCTCCCCAACAAGCGGCTTCTATCCAGAAACGTGTAGATGCTTTGAAACAATTCAGCCTGAACATTCAGGAACTTTCTTCTCTTGAAAGTTCTTTAATGGAGACTTACGAGACACAATCCTTCAACATGGGAAGTTTCTGCAAAAAAGCGATGGATAAAGTAAAGGATAAAATACACCCTGATGTAGAAGTGATCGTAGATGCTCCTCAATTGGAAGTAAAATCAAATCCGGAACAGCTGGAACGTGTCTTACTACATTTGTTGAATAATGCTGCTTCATACACGACATCCGGCAAAATATGGCTGGAATTCAAGAGAAAAGGAGCTCATCTTTGCCATCTTATCGTAACAGATAACGGTACAGGAATTCCTGATGAACAAAAAGAGAACCTGTTCAAGCCATTCAACGAAGTCAAAGACCTGGCAGATGGCGATGGACTCGGATTGCCAATCTGTGCTCTGATCGCCAATAAACTGAATGGAAACCTGTCGATCGATAAAGACTACAAAAAAGGATGCAGGTTTATTCTGGTATTACAGATCTAAGAGAAACATTAATCACTTTATTTTCTATATAAAAGCCTTTCAGGAAAACTGGAAGGCTTTTTTGTTATTTATTTGACCATTTCAAAAAGAACTTCTTTCAGATTAAAAGCAAAAAGAACTATACATATTTCATATTGACACCAAAACAACAATTATTATATCAAACAGAAACCATTCATTCAGATAAAGCAAAAAAACGTCACACTTTAACACCACAACATATATCACAATGAAAGAAACATTCTATATTTGTCAAACAATTTGACAACAAAAACAGGCATTACACAAACATAAGGTCAACAAACAATGAAAGAACAGATCTATTTGAACAGAAAGCAGGGATTATATGATCCAGCGAATGAACATGACGCCTGCGGTGTAGGAATGTTGGTAAACATTCACGGAGGAAAGTCGCACGACATTGTAGAGTCAGCCCTTAAAGTATTGGAAAATATGCGTCACCGTGGTGCAGAAGGTGCAGATAACAAGACGGGGGATGGTGCAGGTATTCTATTGCAGATTCCTCACGAATTTATTCTGTTGCAAGGGATTCCCGTACCGGAAAAAGGGAAATATGGTACAGGTCTGGTCTTTCTTCCTAAAGACGAAACACAGCGATCCGCTATCCTCAGTATTATGATCGAAGAGATTGAAAAGGAAGGACTTACCCTGATGCACCTGCGGAAAGTTCCGGTCAACAGCGATATATTGGGGAAGGATGCCCTGGCAACTGAACCGGATATCAAGCAGCTCTTCGTGACCGGATGCGATAACCAACAAGAGCTGGAATTGAAGTTGTACGTTATCCGTAAACGCATTGAGAATAAAGTAACAACCTCTGACCTGCCAGGCAGAAATGACTTCTATGTGACCTCGTTATCCACTAAAAATATTGTATATAAGGGAATGCTGGAGTCGATGCAACTTCGTCATTATTTCCCCGACCTGACAAATAATTATTTCACAAGCGGACTGGCATTAGTTCACTCCCGCTTCAGTACGAATACGTTCCCGACATGGAGCCTGGCCCAACCGTTCCGTCTGCTGGCACATAACGGAGAGATTAATACGATCCGTGGAAACAGGGGATGGATGGAAGCGCGGGAAAGCGTACTCACCTCACCTACGATCGGGAATATAGAAAGTATCCGTCCGATCATTCAGCCGGGGATGAGCGATAGTGCCTCACTGGACAATGTGCTGGAGTTTCTGGTCGCTTCCGGATTGAGTCTGCCTCATGCCATGGCGATGCTGGTACCGGAAAGTACAAATGAGAAGAATCCGATATCGGATGACCTGAAAGCGTTTTATGAATATCATTCTATCCTGATGGAACCGTGGGACGGACCGGCAGCTCTGTTATTCAGCGACGGACGGTTTGCCGGAGGTATGCTGGATCGTAATGGTTTGCGTCCGGCACGTTACCTGATCACGAAAAACGACATGATGCTGGTAGCTTCCGAAGTGGGCGTAATGGATTTTGAAGCAAACGAGATCAAAGAGAAAGGCCGTCTGCAACCGGGAAAAATATTGATGGTCGATACAGAGAAAGGTGAAATATATTATGACGGCGAACTGAAAAAACAACTCGCCGAAGCCAAACCTTATAAGAGATGGCTGTCAAACAACCGCGTGGAACTGGACGAACTGAAATCAGGACGTAAAGTACCCCATACAGTCGAAAACTACAGTAAAATGTTACGCACCTTCGGGTACAGCCGCGAAGATGTGGAAAAGATCATCATGCCGATGTGTACCGGAGGTGCCGAACCGGTTGGTTCTATGGGGAATGATACGCCATTGGCCGTTCTATCCGATCGTCCGCAGTTATTGTTCAATTATTTCCGTCAGCAATTTGCCCAGGTGACCAATCCTCCGATCGACCCGATCCGAGAAGAACTGGTCATGAGTCTGGAAGAATATATAGGAGCAGTAGGCAATAATATCCTTGTGCCGAGTGAAAGCCATTGTAAAATGGTACGGCTGAATCATCCGATCCTGACCAACACGCAATTAGATTTGCTCTGCAACATCCGCTATAAAGGATTCAATGCAGTCAAACTGCCTATGTTGTTTGAAGTGGAAAAAGGATGGGAAGGCCTGAAAGCAGCCCTCGACGAGCTGTGCAAACAAGCGGAACAATCCGTTACCGACGGCGTGAACTACATCATCCTGAGCGATAAGAACGTAGATGAAAAGAGGGCACCTATCCCGTCGCTGCTTGCCGTCAGCGCCGTACATCATCACCTGATCTCCGTACAAAAACGTGTACAGACAGCTCTGGTCGTTGAAACCGGCGAGATGCGCGAGGTTATGCATGCCGCCCTCCTGCTGGGGTACGGGGCAAGTGCCATCAATCCATATATGGTTTTTGCCATCCTGAAAGAGCTGGAAGGGAAACATGAAATCCAGCTGAACTACGAAACGGCACGCAAGAATTATGTAAAATCCATTTGCAAAGGGCTTTTCAAAGTGATGAGTAAAATGGGGATCAGTACTATCCGCAGTTATCGCGGAGCCAAACTGTTCGAAGCCGTCGGTTTGGATGCCGGACTGGCACGCACCTATTTCGGCGGTACGACCAGCAACGTCGGCGGTATACGCCTGGATGAGATCGCCCGTGATGCGATCGTTCTGCATCAGCAGGCTTTTAACCTTCCAATTGATGAGATGCTGGAACATAAAGGGATATACAGCTTCCGGAAAGACGGGGAGAAACATGCCTGGAACCCGGAAACCATTTCTACCCTGCAACTGGCTACACGTCTGGGCAGTTACAAGAAGTTCAAAGAATATACCCATATGGTGGACGAAAAAGAATCGCCCATCTTCCTGCGTGACTTCCTTACTTTCAAGAAACAAAAATCTATTCCGGTCGAACAGGTGGAACCCGCCTCCGAAATCATGAAGCGTTTCGTCACAGGCGCCATGAGCTTCGGCTCCATCAGCAAAGAAGCACATGAGACGATGGCCATGGCGATGAACAAGATACACGGCCGGAGCAATACCGGTGAAGGAGGTGAAGACCCGGCACGTTTCACGCCACGTAAAGATGGCTCGTCACTCCGCTCCGCGATCAAACAGGTGGCATCCGGACGTTTTGGCGTTACTACGGAATATCTGGTCAACGCGGATGAGATACAGATTAAGGTTGCCCAGGGTGCCAAACCGGGAGAAGGCGGTCAGTTACCGGGATATAAGGTCAATGATATCATTGCCAGGACTCGTCATTCCATACCGGGTATTTCGTTGATCTCCCCTCCTCCCCACCATGATATTTATTCGATCGAAGATCTGGCACAACTGATCTTCGACCTGAAGAATGTCAATCCGAAAGCAGAGATCAGTGTCAAACTGGTATCGGAAAGCGGCGTCGGAACGATCGCTGCCGGAGTTGCCAAGGCGAAGGCCGACCGTATTGTCATCTCCGGGGCAGAGGGAGGAACAGGTGCGTCACCGATCAGTTCGATCCATTATGCGGGATTACCCCCCGAACTGGGTTTGTCGGAGACGCAGCAGACATTGGTCATGAACAATCTGCGCGGACAAGTCCGCCTGCAAACCGACGGGCAACTGAAGACCGGACGCGACATCGTCCTGATGGCAATGCTGGGAGCCGAAGAATTTGGTTTTGCCACCTCTGCCCTGATCGTCCTGGGTTGTGTCATGATGCGCAAATGTCATATGAATACCTGCCCTGTCGGCGTTGCGACACAAGATGAAGAGCTGCGGAAACGTTTCCACGGACGGCATGAGTATCTGGTAAACTTCTTTACTTTCCTGGCAGAAGAGGTGCGCGAATATCTGGCAGAAATGGGCTACAGCAAACTGGATGATATTATCGGACGGACAGATTTTATAATTAGAAAAGGGACGCAGATGACGCAGAATACGCAGACGGGCGCGGACCAGAAAACAACTAATTCCAAATATGATTTACTGGACTTCACGCACCTGTTACATCTTCCGGAACAAGCGGCTCACACAGCTATCCATCATCTGACCAACCAGGTACATCAAATAGAGAATGTGAAAGATGTGGACATCATCCGTCATGCACAGGCAGCCATCGAACAGCAGCAGGAAGTATCGCTCGATTATGCCATCGCCAACACAGACCGCAGCGTCGGCGCCATGCTTTCCGGTGAAATAGCCAAACGTTACGGAAATGCCGGACTGCCGGAACATACGCTCAATATAAAATTTAAAGGTTCGGCCGGACAGAGCTTCGGTGCCTTCCTTGCCCACGGCGTTCATTTCCGCCTGGAAGGAGAAGCGAACGATTATCTCGGAAAAGGTCTTAGCGGCGGACGTATCAGCCTGATGCCACCGGTACGCTCCACCTTCGTTGCCGAGGACAATACGATTGCCGGCAATACCTTATTATACGGGGCAACCGGTGGAGAAGTCTACATCAATGGTCGTGTCGGCGAACGTTTCTGCGTGCGTAACAGCGGAGCCATAGCCGTAGTAGAAGGTGTAGGAGATCATTGCTGCGAATATATGACCGGAGGCCGCGTGGTCGTCCTCGGTCGCACAGGCCGCAACTTTGCAGCCGGAATGAGCGGCGGTGTGGCCTACGTATGGAACAAGGCGGGCGATTTCGATTATTACTGCAATATGGAAATGGTCGAACTCTCCCTGATCGAAGACAGTGCCACCCGCAAGGAATTGCATGAACTGATCCGTAAGCACTACCACTACACAGGCAGCCATCTGGCCGGAAAGATGCTGGACAACTGGGATAAACAGGTAGATGAATTCATCCGGATCGTCCCGATCGAATACAAGAAAGTCCTGCAGGAAGAACAGATGAAAAAGTTGCAGCAGAAGATTGCGGAGATGCAGCGAGATTATTAAACTGATTTTTTTTGACATTAGACATTTAAACATCATGGGAAATCCAAGAGCATTCCTCACCATACATAGACAAGAAGCAGGCTATCGTCCTGTAGAAGATCGTATCGACGATTTCAGCGAAGTAGAACAAACACTCAACAGCAGCGATCGCCGCCGTCAGGCTTCCCGTTGCATGGACTGCGGCGTTCCTTTCTGCCATTGGGCTTGCCCGCTCGGAAACAAACAACCGGAATGGCAAGACTTCCTTTATAAAGGACAATGGCGTGAAGCCTATCACGTACTGGAACAGACCTGCGACTTTCCGGAATTTACCGGCCGCATCTGCCCTGCCCTCTGCGAAAAAAGCTGCGTGCTGAAACTGAGTTGCGACGAACCCGTCACCATCCGTGAGAATGAAGTCGCCATCATCGAAGCTGCCTTCCGTGAAGGTTTGGTACAGCCGGTCACCCCCGTACGTAACGGTAAACGCGTCGCCGTCATAGGCAGCGGTCCGGCAGGACTGACTGTTGCCAACCAGTTAAACCGCAAAGGATACGAAATCACAGTCTTTGAAAAAGACGAACTACCGGGTGGCCTGCTCCGTTTCGGCATCCCGAACTTCAAACTGAGCAAAAACATCATCGACCGGCGTATCCGCCTGATGGAAAAGGAAGGTATCCGTTTCCGGGTCAACACCATGGTAGGAAAAGAAATCCTTGCCAAGGATATAGTAAAGGAATACGATGCCGTCTGCATCGCCATCGGAGCAGAAACACCCCGTGACCTGCCGATCGAAGGCCGCAACCTGAAAGGCGTCCATTTCGCCCTCGAACTGCTGGGACAGCAAAACCGTCTTTTGGAGGGTATCGTCATCCCTCCCAAAAGCATCATCAACTGTAAAGGCAAGAAAGTTCTTGTCATCGGCGGCGGTGATACCGGAAGCGACTGCGTAGGAACAGCCAATCGTCACGGTGCAGCAAGTGTGACACAGATCGAGATCATGCCGCAACCGCCTATCGGTCATAACCCTGAAACTCCCTGGCCCATGTATCCACAGGTACTAAAGACCAGCAGCAGCCATGAAGAAGGTTGCCTTCGCCGGTGGAATCTCGCTTCCTGCCGTTTCATCGGAGATAAAAATACGTTGAAAGGCGTAGAAGTAGAGGAAGTAGAATGGCATTCATCTGCAAACGGAGGCCGTCCCGAAATGAAACTGACGGGAAAGAAAGAGATCATCGAAGCCGACCTCGTATTCCTGGCCATGGGTTTTGTCCATCCCGAACAGGAAGGTCTTGTCAAAGAGCTTTCACTGGTAGTAGATACCCGTAAAAACATTGTCGTCGACCATAAGCACCAGATAGCCGACAGCAAACTATTCGCCTGCGGCGATGCCGTCAGTGGCGCCAGCCTGGTCGTTCGCGCCATGGCTTCGGGCAGGGAAACGGCAAAAGCAATAGATTGTTATCTGCAACCAGACAGCAACACCTAAAAACAGTCGGCATCGGCCATCCCAAGAGAACGCTTTGCGTTCTTGAAAGGCCTCAGCGGATGAGCGTTAAACGAAGGAGGAAGACGGAGCGATTAAAAAAATCCGTTGTTTGAGCGCAGCGAGTTTCGGATTTTTCAGCGTAGTCTTTCGCCGGAGTAGCGAAGCCGGTGCAGCCTTGATCTTTTCTTTGCTTCGTTTCTTTTGGATCAAGCCAAAAGAAATGAAGGCCCGCCCGGTGGCAAACCGGATAAAACGAACATTAAAACAATAACGATTATGTGTGGCATTACAGCAATCTTCAACATCCGTGAAGACGCCTCCGCCCTCCGTGGCCAGGCATTGGAAATGAGTAAACGAATCCGTCACCGCGGACCGGACTGGAGCGGCATCTACCAGGGACGCACTGCCATCCTTGCCCACGAACGCCTCTCCATCGTCGACCCAGCCTCCGGTGGTCAGCCTCTGAAAAGCAAAGACGGCAAACTGATCCTGACCGTGAACGGTGAAATCTATAACCACCGCGAAATCCGTCAGGAATTAAAAGATGAATACGAATTCATGACCGGTTCCGACTGCGAAGTCATCCTCGCCCTCTATCGTAAGTACGGTACCGGTTGTGTCGAACGGCTCAGCGGCATCTTTGCCTTCGCCCTCTACGACGAAGAAAACGACACCTACCTGATTGCCCGCGACCCTATCGGCGTCATCCCCCTGTATATGGGTTACGACGACCACGGCCATCTTCTCATCTCTTCCGAACTGAAAGGTCTGGAAGGTTTCGCCACCATGTACGACCAGTTCAAACCCGGCCATTATTTCTATAGCAAAGATATCGACCTCACCCGATGGTACGTCCGTGACTGGATGGATTATGAAAATGTAAAAGAGAACCCCGCCCGTGTAGAAGAATTGCACGATGCCCTCGAAGCCGCCGTCCAGCGTCAACTGATGAGTGATGTCCCTTACGGTGTCCTCCTTTCCGGCGGCCTGGACTCTTCCATCATTTCAGCCATTGCCAGGAAATACGCTGCCAAACGTATCGAAACCGATAACAAAGCCGATGCCTGGTGGCCGCAACTCCACTCTTTCGCTATCGGCCTGAAAGGTGCCCCTGACCTGGCCGCAGCCAGGAAGGTAGCCGACTATATCGGCACCGTCCACCACGAAATCAACTATACGGTACAGGAAGGTCTCGATGCCATCCGCGACGTAATCTATTATATCGAGACGTACGATGTAACGACCGTCCGCGCCTCTACTCCGATGTATCTCTTGTCCCGCGTGATCAAAAGTATGGGTATCAAGATGGTGTTGAGCGGTGAAGGAGCCGATGAAGTTTTCGGTGGTTATCTCTATTTCCACAAGGCACCCGATGCCCAAGCATTCCACGAGGAGACCTTACGTAAACTAAGCAAATTATACATGTATGATTGCCTACGTGCCAACAAAAGCCTTTGTGCCTGGGGTGTGGAAGGCCGTGTCCCCTTCCTCGACAAAGAATTTCTGGATGTGGCAATGCGCCTGAACCCAGCAGCCAAAATGTGCCAGGGCAAGACCATCGAAAAGAAAATCCTCCGCGAAGCCTTTGCCGGCATGTTACCGGAAGAAATCGCCTGGCGTCAGAAAGAACAGTTCTCCGACGGTGTAGGTTATAGCTGGATTGACAACCTAAAGAAGATCACCGACGAACTGATCACCGACGAAGAGATGAAACATGCGGCAGAACGTTTCCCGATCAATACGCCTCAAAACAAAGAGGAGTATTATTACCGTACTATCTTCGAAGAGCATTTCCCCAGCGAAAGTGCCGCACGCAGCGTTCCTTCCGTTCCGAGCGTCGCCTGCTCCACAGCTGAAGCATTGGCGTGGGATGCTACTTTCAGTAATATGAACGAACCGAGCGGACGTTCTATCAAAGGAGTACATGAAGCGGCTTACTGACCGTGACAATAAAAGTGTTTCACTGGGAAGAAACAGTTGTTTCTCCTAGTTGAAACACTTGTTTCTACCTAATGAAACACTTTCAAGGTTATAGTCGTCCGGGTAACATTCCGGCAGTTATAAAAAATCTTCCCTAACCGGACTAAACGTATCGATCAACACACCGGTTTCCACACATTCGCATCCATGCAAAACACCCGGTTTCATATAAACGCCATCTCCTGTCCTGACGATCTTTGTTTCCCCGTCCGTCGTAAACTTAAACACGCCACTGGCCACATAAGTAGTCTGTGTATGCGGATGTGTATGAGGTGCCCCGACTGCTCCGGTCTCAAACTTCACCTTTACCATCATCAAATCATCATTATATCCCATGATCTGACGCTGCACACCTCCACCGAGGTCTTGCCATTCTATCTTTTCTTCAAATTGAAAATTAGCACTTTCCTGATTCATAATTTCCTTTTCATTAATTCGTTGTTCAATGCGTAAAGATAACTGATAATGTAGTTTTTTCAAATATCCATAGGGTATTCACTATATTTACACGTCAATTATCCGGTATATTAGAATACCACTAATTATTTTACACATGAAAAACATTATATATTGAATACTAAATAAGTTTTTATCAAATGAAATTGCGACTGATTTTATGTTGCCTTTTACTATCCCTCGGAAGTATATGGGCAAAAGATGATGTAAGAAAAGCCTCCGAGGCTCTGATCAAACGGGTTATCCCTGAAAAGGCAGCCTCGTTTAAAGTGGAAACGATTCAAGCGGAAGACGGTAAAGATCGTTTCGAAATCGAATCCAAAGGCAGTAAGATTATATTACGGGGAAACAACGGTGTATCTGTAGCGTCTGCACTTTATCATTATTTGAAATATTATTGTAACGCGCATATGTCATGGAACGGGGATAATCTGAATCTCCCGTCACGTCTTCCAAAAGTTCCGGAAAAAGTGGCGTGTCCGACCGCTTTCGACCATCGTGTCTATCTGAATTATTGTACCGTCAGCTACACAATGGCCTGGTGGGACTGGGAACGTTGGCAACGTGAAATTGACTGGATGGCCATGCACGGTATCAATATGCCCCTGGCCGTAATCGGGCAGGAAGCTGTCTGGCAAAATACTTTACGCCGGTTTAAAATGAATGACGATGAGATCCGTACATTCCTGGTCGGTCCGGCTTTCCAGGCATGGCAATGGATGACGAATATTGAAACATACGGAGGTCCGCTGCCACAATCGTGGATTGATTCCCACAAAGAACTCGGACAGCAAATCCTGGAACGTCAGCGTGAACTGGGAATGACTCCTATCCTGCAAAGTTTCACGGGTTTCGTACCGATCAAACTAAAAGAGAAATATCCCGAAGCCCGCATCAAAGACAAGAATCGTTGGTGTAATGCGTTTACCGCCACCGTACAACTGGACCCGCTGGATCCTTTATTCAAAGAAATGGGACAAGCCTTTTTGGAAGAACAGCAAAAGCTATACGGCACAAACCATATTTATGCCGCCGATCCTTTTCACGAAGGGGCTGCTCCCAGCAATGAGAAGTCATATCTTGAAGCAGTAGGAAAAGTGATATGGGAAGTTGCCTCCGGTTTCGACCCCGAAGCCATCATAGCGATGCAAACCTGGTCGTTACGTGAAGCTATTGCCCGCACGTTCCCGCAAGATCGTCTGCTCTTATTGGATTTAGGAGGCTGGAACGTAGAGAAGTTCGACAGTTTTTGGAACTACCCGTATGTAGCGGGTGTATTGCATAATTACGGCGGACGTGTTTATATGGGAGGAAATCTGCCATTATATGCCAAAAATGCACATGAATTGAAGAAAAACCCTAAAGGAGGGAATATACAAGGTATCGGTCTCTTCCCGGAAGCGATCGAACATAATCCGGTCGTTTACGAACTATCTACAGAAATAACCTGGATGCAGGATGCTCCGGTATTAGAACAGTGGGTCATGGATTATGCACGTGCCCGTTACGGAAAACTACCTCAGGGAGCCGAACAAGGCTGGAGAGTATTACTGGAAACGGTATATAGCGATAAAGCAGGCAGATTACCTAGTACAGAAAGTGTTATGTGTGCCCGCCCAGCTTTAAACATTCAAAAAGTGGCAGCCAATGGCGACTTAAGCCGCCCCTATTCTACTTCCCGTTTATGGGATGCCGTCAATTATTTTCTCCAGGCATCCGATGACCTGAAAGCAAGCGACACCTACCGATATGACCTGGTCGATGTCATGCGCCAATGTCTTTCCGATCTTTCTCTGCCTTTACAAAAACAAATAACAAAGGCTTATCAGTCTGGGGATAATGAGAAATTACAACAGGCAGGAGATCAGTTCCTCACATTAATCGATGACTTCGACCGGTTACTGGGAACCCGTTCCACGTTCTTGCTGGGTAAATGGATAAAAGAAGCGCGTCAATGGGGAACAACCGACGAAGAAAAAGATTTATATGAATGGAATGCACGTACATTAGTAACGGTATGGGGTCCGAAACATCCTTCTGCCCACCTATTTGAATACTCGAACCGCCAATGGGCAGGCTTAATGAAAAGTTATTATAAACCTCGTTGGGAAAAATTCATCAGTTATCTGAAAGTCCAGCCTAAAGGCGAATGGCGTTATGATGAACAGTATATCCGTAAATCATTGGCTGAACGCCCGGCTTTGGATGCGAGCGATTTCTATACCCGTCTAACTAATTGGGAATATGAATGGGCCTTCAATAAAGAAACCTATCCGGATACACCGCAAGGGAACGAAATCGAAATTGTAAAGGAGTTATATGCCAAATGGCTTCCGGTAATGAAACAAGTAAGTAAATAAGAAATTTGTTTCATATTCATAAAAGATGCAATTTTATTATCAAACACACGATAATAAAATTGCATCTTTTTATATCAGTTCTTGAAGAACTATTGCATCCACGTGATGCAAATATAGGATATATTTTATAATAAGTAGTTAAAAACCTGTCATTAATCAACTGTTTCTTTATTTGGAGTGATTTTTAATTATAATAGTTTTTTCTGTATTTAATCTCTTTTATTTTGTTGTATGCTTTGAAATATAATCGATATCGTTTCGGCTTTTGGCGTGAGTTCTTCAAGAACTACGTACTATTTAAAAATCATAGCTTCCCCGCTATAAACAAAATGAAAGAAAAGGAGACAAGTTCTATTGACGGTTTATTTTGGAAGATTGCAATCAAAGATGATGAAATTGCATTTCGCACTCTTTTTTTTCAGTTTTTCTCTCCGTTATGTGTTTTCGCTCATAGATATATTGATCGTTGGGAAACATGTGAGGACATTGTACAGGAAACTTTTTTCAAAATATGGAAAAACAGAAAGAATATTGAAATCAATACATCTAGCCGTAACTTTCTTATCACAAGCGTCAAAAACTCTTGTATCGATTTTCTTCGTAAACAGGAAACAGAGCTCAACTGGCAACAAAAAGAGATCGAAAATAATCCCTTACAATATACTTCAGGAGATATCTATTCAACCATAGAACTGGAACAGATGCTTTCTGCTGCACTAGCTAAACTTCCTGACAATATTCGGATCGTCTTTGAGAAAAACAGGTTCGAAGGTATGACTTATACTGAGATTGCAGCAGAACACAATATCTCGGTTAAGACAGTTGAAGCCTATATGACAAAAGCATTAAAACATCTCCGGATCGAGTTAAAGGATTATTTACCGCTGATGATTTTGTTGCTTTGGTAATAAAAACACTCTTTAACATAGGGTCTCCCATAGGTTATACGTCTAATTTATAAAAAGCAAAAGTGGACATTCATACAGAACATATAATAGCATATCTTGAAGGTAAGCTTTCCATAGAAGAAAGAATAGCTTTCGACCAACAAATGCAATCCTCTCCCGACTTCAAAAAAGAAGTAGACGACATTCGTTTCATCTGGGAAACCACGGCTGAACTCAAATTACATAAACAGATAAACACTCAGCAGAACTGGAAAAAAATATCAAAACAGATTGCTACAGATAAATATAAAAAGAAAATTCTGAGTTTTATTCGGACAGCAGCTGCGGTATTATTAATTCCGGTTTTATTTGCAACGTATACCTTATTCAACACAGTAAGGGAATGGAACAATATACCAGTAGAACAAGTGGAACTGAATACGGCTTATGGCCTAATATCCAAAATCACACTTCCCGATGGTTCTGAAGTATGGTTGAACTCCGGTTCTTCCATCTCCTATCCTAAACGCTTTACCAAGAATAAAAGAAGTGTGCAACTGGCTGGCGAAGCTTATTTCAAAGTAACATCCGATAAATCAAACCGTTTTGATGTAACAACAGCCAATGGATTGCAAATCAGTGCCTATGGTACTGAATTCAATGTAAAAGCCTACGAAGATGAGGATAAAATAGAAGCAACTTTGGCAAAGGGACATGTAGAAGTATCAGAAATTGGACAACCGGTATCCAGAACATTACACCCGGGCGAACAGGTGATATATTATAAAAATACCAGCAGAATGGAAGTCGACAAAGTCAATCTGGCAGTAGAAACTTCATGGAAAGACGGAAAAATGATATTCAGACGTGCCAACATGAATGAAGTTGTACAACGTCTTGCCCGACATTTTAATGTTGACATCAAACTGGAAGGAGAAGAATTATATGATTATAAGTATTCTGCCACATTTACGACGGAGACCCTTCATGAGGTTTTACTTCTGTTAGAAAAAACGGCTCCTATAAAATGTACAGTTATAGAACCGGAGCAAACGTCTGATTTTACATATTCACGACGTATAGTTATCATAAAAACAGTAAAGTAAGAACCACAAAAAAGAAAAAAAGAAAAAAGTTCATTTTCTCATAGGGTGTTTGCCCACACGTTACGTCTAATATCAAAATAAAGATAAATGTTATAATTGTTAACTTAAAAAAGTATTGTATGAGAATGGAAACCTAAAAGAAAAGCAGAAAAATGCTGGTCACATTTTCCTGCTTCAATCAAAAGAATTACCAATCCGAAAATCTCACCTGACGAATGGTAATCCCCAACCAAGTTATTTTTCAAACCTAATTAAATTTGATAATGTGAATTTATGAAGAATTTATCAAACCCAGAAGGTTTTAAGTCAAATTTTGACTTATTACCAAAAATTCCAATGCGTATGAAACTTGCAGCATTATGTTTGACTTGCTTTTTAAGCACGGCAAGTGCAAGCTCATTGTACTCCCAGTCTGCCAGAATTTCTTTAGACATGAGGAATGCTTCTGTAGAGCAAGTCTTACAGGAAATCGAAGAAAGTTCCGACTTTTATTTTATGTATAATAGTCAGCTTATTAATGTTGACCGTAAAGTAAACATTAAAGTAAAGGAAAAATCCATCGAAACTATCTTGAATGAAATTTGTAAAGCCGCAAACATTGAATATAGCGTCAATGACAAACAAATCATTCTACGTCCGAAAAATATGGTAGCAGAAGCTACACAACAAAAGACAAAAACAATCAAAGGAGTAGTCAACGATCAATTCGGTCCTATCACCGGTGCGAACGTATCTGTCGACGGTACTACCATTGGCACAATCACCGACATGGATGGTCGCTTCACTTTGGAAGTTCCGGAAAATGCAACATTACAAGTATCTTTTATCGGTTATCTGACTCAAACCGTAAAAGTGGCAGGACAAACCGATTTCACAATCAACCTACGGGAAGATACGCAGAAGCTGGACGAAGTCGTCGTTATCGGTTACGGTACACAGAAGAAAATGAACCTGACCGGATCTGTTGCCACTATCTCCGCTGATAATATTGCCACTATCCCGGTGTCTAATATTTCAAATGCAATGGCAGGACGTATGCCGGGCATCTTCTCTTACAACAAATCCGGTATGCCGGGTGTATCTTCCCCCATCACCATTCGTGGTGTCAATACCCCGAATAATACGAATCCTACTTATGTGATCGACGGTGTCGTTCGCGAAAAAGCCGACTTCGATGCTTTGGATCCGAATACGATCGAAAACATCTCCGTATTGAAAGATGCTGCATCGGCCGCCGTTTACGGTTCGCGTGCATCCAACGGTGTAATCGTTGTTTCGACCAAACGCGGTAAGAACCAAAAACCACAATTCAGTTACTCAGGATTGTTCGGTACAGATCGCCCTACCCGTACACCGGAAGTGATGAATGCCTATGACAGAACAGTGTACTTAAATAATCAATTTATGTACAATGGTATTCCTGAAACAGACTCTCGTTACTATACAGCCGACGAACAGGAATATTTCAAGACACATAGTACAGACTGGTTCGACCTTGCCTGGAAAAATCCGTTCACCACACAACATAACCTCAGCGTAAATGGTGGTAGCGACCGTATTAATTACTATATGTCTGCAGGTTACTACCAGCAAAGCGGTACATTCGACAATCTGGATTTCAAACGTTATAGCTTCCGTTCCAACGTGGATGCCAAAATTGCCGACAACTTTACAATCGGACTGGATGTGGACGGTAATATGAGCGACCAACGCACACCGTATTGGCCTCATGACTCAGATAAGGAATTGATGAACGACATGTATCGTGCCTTATTAAATTTCCCGTCGACAGAACCGGCTTATATCAATGGCCAGCCAAATGCGACTATTTATAACTGGAACATCCTGGAAGCAATCAAGAATGGTCATGTATCAAAGAAACATAGTACATTGAATACAAAACTGAGTGCTAAATGGGATATTCCCTGGGTAGAAGGTCTGACGGCCAATGCAATGTTCAACTACCGCCGGTATTATGAAAATGAAAAACAGGCAGGAAAGAAATATACATTATATATTCATGAAACGACAGGCGAACATAATCATATCATCCGCGATGACGCTCCGGTAGTTGGTACCCGTACAAGAACAGAAAATGGTAACTTCGTCCGGAAAGATTTCAACGAAACCAGTGCTTATACACTGAACTTGCAATTGAACTATAACCGTACATTCGGCAAACATGATATCGGTGCCATGTTCCTGTATGAACAATATGAAGAATGGGGTGATAAATTCTGGGCACAACGCAAAGAGTTACTTTCCCCTTCCTTGGAACAATTGTTTGCAGGTAGTGCCGATAGCCAATGGAAAGACGCCGATGGAAATGAATCGGAAATCGGACGTATCGGTTATGTAGGCCGTATCAATTATGGATTCGACAACCGCTATTTACTGGAAGCAAACTTCCGTTATGATTCATCAGTAAAATGGATTCCGGGCAAACGTTGGGGATTCTTCCCGTCAGTATCTGCCGGTTGGCGTATCACGGAAGAGAGCTTCTTCAAAGCCAATGAGAAACTGAACTTTATCAATAACCTGAAACTCCGTGCATCTTATGGTACATTAGGTAACGATGGTGGCGACGATGTTGCTTACTATCAATATCTCAGTAAATTCACAACACAAACAGACAAAATCCCGACCAATGTTGTATTCGGTACCGGAGCAACAGGTATCCTTCCGGGCGTTTACCCCAGCTTGGGTATTACTTGGGAAACAACAACTACTGCCGACGTCGGTTTCGACTTAGGTCTGTGGAATGGTTTATTAAGTTTTGAATTTGACTATTTCCATAAAAAGACTTCAGATATCCTGATGGATCGTGTCCGCACTATCCCGGGAACATTCGGAGCTACGCTTCCCAAAGAAAACTATGCGGAAATGGTAAACCAGGGTTGTGAATTCTTAGTGCGCCATGATAACAAAATAGGAAACTTCACTTATTATGTGTCAGGAAACTTCTCTTTCGCACGCAACCATTATACAAAGATCGATGAGTCGGCAAATGCTTACGAATGGGAATTAAAAACCGGCCGGCCTATCAAATACATCACCGGTTATCTTGCAGACGGCATTGCCCGCACAGATGCGGACCTGGTTGGATTGCCACAATATAACGGTGGATTCGACTGGTCGAAAGGTGATATTATCCTGAAAGACATCAACGGAGCAGGTGGTGTCGGTGGTCCTGACGGTATTGTCGACGGAAACGATAAAACCGTTCTTTCCCTCTATAGCAAGGATCCTGAAATCATTTACGGTATGAGCCTGGGAGGCGAATGGAAAGGCATTGACTTCACCGCCTTCTTCCAGGGAGTTGGCCATCGTGCGATCATGTTCCCGAACCGTGGCGACACATGGACGGAACAGACGGTATTGAATATATGGACAGATGCTTATTCTCCCGATAACATCAATGGTAAATATCCCCGTGTCGGTGGTACAGGTTCAAAAGGTGCTAATGGACAGGAATCATCATTCTGGTTGATGAACGGTAACTATTTCCGTTGCAAGAACATCGAGATCGGTTATACGTTGCCTAAACAATGGATGGGTGCAATCGGTGTAGATCGTTGCCGCGTCTATGTATCAGGTACCAACTTGTTTGTATTTGATCACATCGGTATCTATGATCCTGAAAACAGTGGTGACCGTGGTGCTTACCAATACCCGCTCACTAAGAGCTTCAACTTTGGAATTAATGTAAGTTTCTAACAATTTGAGTAATTCGATATGAAAAAGATATTTATTACATGCGCAACTATTCTGGCATTACTTTCTTCCTGTTCCAGCATATTGGATAAGGAAGACCTGAGCTCCATCTCAGAAGAACAGGTTTGGGAAGACGAAACCCTGACCACCGCTTTTTTGAACGCATTATATATTTCCATCCCCAGCTGGGATCCGGCCCTTGCTGATGCCAGCGATGAAGCAACAGGAGGCGGAGGCTGGACAAACGGAACAACTACTCCCGATGATATGAGCAAAGCCGGGGATAATAAACCCAGCTGGGATTCTGCACCAACCTGGTACTGGCCCTACAAAGATATCCGTAATTGCAACACTTTTATACAGAATGCACAAAATACGGACCTTTGTACAATCGACCGGGAGTTGGCGGATCGTCTGACCGCTGAAGCTCGCTTCATCCGTGCGTATATTTATTTTGAGATGGTAAAACGTTACGGAGGTGTTCCTCTGATCACCGTTCCGCAGGCATTGACAGACGACCTGTACGTAAAACGTGCTTCCACCAAAGATTGTTTTGATTTCATTATCAGCGAGCTGAAAGCCTGCGCTGAAAGTCTGCCAGCTTCCTACTCAGGTGATAATCTGGGACGTGCAACAAAAGGAGCAGCTAAAGGGCTTCTCGGTCGTGTCCTTTTATTCCGTGCCAGCCCGCAATTCAACCCGAATAAGAATAGCGAACATTGGCAGACGGCTTATGATTACAACAAAGAAACGCTTAATTATCTGATTGGTCAGGGACACGCACTTTATAGTGATTATGGAAAACTGTTCCTGGAAGAAATGAACCAGGAAGTGATCTTCTCTATCCGCTACGAAAACCCGACACGCACGCATACCAGAGATGCAAAGGTTCGTCCGATCACATTCTCTATGAATAATTCCGGAGGTGATCATCCTACTCAGGAAGTGATCGACCGTTTCCCTACCGTAGATGGAAAAACGTATACCTATGCCGACTGGGAAAAAGAGGGAAGCAATGACATCTTTACCTTATGGAAGAATCGCGACAAACGTTTCTATGCAACAGTAGTATATCAGGGTATTACTTATTTCAATACCGTTATGGAACTGAATGAGAATGCACAAAACGATTATGCTTACGGTAAAAACGTTGGTTCCAAAACGGGTTATTACTCAAAGAAAGGTATCGATGAAAGCATTTCCATTTCCGATTGTCAGAAATCCGGTACCGACTACATCGATATCCGCCTGGCTGAAGTCATGCTGAACTATGCAGAGGCAGCCGTTGAAGTTGGTAAGCTAAGTGAAGCATTCGATGTTCTGAAACAAATTCGCGAACGTGCAGGTATCAATGAGACAAGCTCCGATCCTGAATTGAAAGGCATGCTTTACGGATTAAACCCGAACATGAATCAGGATGAAATGCGTGAAGCAGTACGTGAAGAACGTTTCATCGAGTTGTTGTTCGAACAGAAGCGTATGTGGGATCTGCGTCGCTGGATGATCTACGACAAGCTTATGGTAGGCCAAGATAAACGTCATGCACTGGTGATGAATAAACAAGCCGACGGTAGCTATACGACGTATTTGTTCGATCGCGACAATACTCCGATGATTGCTAATACAAATATGTATTTCCTACCGATGAAACGTAGTGAAATGAGCAACAACCCCAACCTGGAACAAACAAAAGGATGGGAAAACGGTACATTCGACCCACAAGCCGGCTTATAAAAACGGCCTTTTCAACCAGCTAAATAAAACGGGAGCTAAGAGTAATCTTTTAGTTCCCGTTCTTTTTACAAATAGACGTCATTTTGAACGATTCACTTACTTTTCGTTCAGGATGGCGTCTATTTCATCTCCTTTCATTGACAAATAGTCATACTTACCAGCTATAACAAGTATCCTTTTAACGATATTTCAACAAGTTTTCACTTACGCCAACTTACAATATGCTCCTATTTACTGTTATATAGTTATAATTCATAACAAACAAAGGGGATTATTGAAACAATTTATCGTTACACATCGTTTTGTAGAACATTTAGATGCATTTATCGTATATAAAATACCAAAACGTCGTATATTTGCATTATAACAAAACAAAAAGAAATATCCAAAGGAGTAAAACAATCGAAATGACAAATCCAATTAGATTCACAAAGATGCACGGAGCCGGTAACGACTACATATACGTAAACTCGATGGCTTATCCGCTGGAAAATCCGGAAGAGCTGGCCATTAAGTTAAGTGCACCGCATACAGGTATCGGATCGGATGGATTGGTTTTAATCGGTTCATCGGAAAAAGCCGATTTCAGCATGCGGATATTCAATGCCGACGGCTCCGAAGCCAGGATGTGCGGAAATGCTTCCCGTTGTATAGGTAAATATGTGTATGAAGCAGGACTGACCAACAAAGAGATAGTCACACTGGAAACATTATCAGGCATCAAGATTCTGCAACTAACGGTTTCCAACGGGACCGTAACCGAAGTAACGGTCGATATGGGAACCCCGGAAATAATTGAACCATCCATCGAACTGGAAGCCGACGGACAAACCTATACCGGCACTATCCTGTCGATGGGAAACCCTCACCTGGTTATTTTTGTTACTAATATAAACGATATCGACTTGCCGGCTATCGGACCTAAGCTGGAATGTCATCCCCTCTTCCCCGACCGGACAAATGTTGAGTTTGTACAAGTTTTAAAAGACGATGAAGTCCGGATGAGGGTATGGGAACGGGGATCAGGGATTACCCAAGCTTGCGGAACAGGTGCTTGTGCAACGGCCGTCGCAGGAGTCGTATGTGGCAAGACCCAACGTAAAACAAAAGTGATCATGGACGGCGGACCGCTCACCATCCACTGGGATAAAGACAATGGTAAAGTCTATATGACCGGAGGAGCAGTCACCGTATTTGAAGGGACAATAGAAGTATAACAAAAGGATAAAAGACAGGTAATCCCCTGTCTCCACAAGACAACAACATAAAACAACAGAACGAATATGGCACTGATTAACGAACATTTCCTGAAACTACAGAACAGTTACCTGTTTTCCGACATTGCGAAAAAAGTAAACAGTTTCAAGATAACGCACCCTAAAGAAAAAATAATCCGCATGGGAATCGGTGATGTAACACAACCACTGGCACCAGCCGTTATCGAAGCGATGCACAAAGCCGTCGACGACCTGGCAACCCAGGAGAATTTCCACGGCTACGGTCCCGAACAGGGTTATCCTTTCCTGATCGACGCTATCATCAAGAATGATTATGCCAGCCGAGGGATATTTGTGGAGCCGGGCGAAGTTTTCGTCAGTGACGGTGCCAAAAGCGATTGCGGAAATATAGGCGATATTCTCCGCCATGATAATAGTATCGGGGTACTCGATCCGGTCTACCCCGTCTATATAGATTCCAACGTCATGAGCGGACGTACCGGAGTGTTGGAAAACGGGAAATGGAGCGATGTCGTTTATATTCCCTGCACGGAAGAAAACGATTTCATTCCAGAACTTCCGAGCCGCCGGGTGGATATCCTCTACCTCTGTTACCCCAATAACCCGACAGGCACAAGCCTGACAAAAGACGAGTTGAAGAAATGGGTAAACTACGCACTGGCAAACGATGTTCTGATCATGTACGATTCAGCTTACGAAGCTTACATACAGGACCCTAATATCCCCCACTCGATCTATGAAATCAAAGGGGCGAAAAAGGTTGCCATCGAATTTCGTAGCTTCTCGAAGACCGCCGGTTTCACCGGAGTACGTTGCGGATATACGGTTGTGCCGAAAGAACTGAACGGCTTTACGTTGGGAGGCGAAAAGGTACAATTGAACAAGCTATGGAACCGCCGTCAAACGACCAAATTCAACGGGACCAGCTACATCACCCAGCGGGGTGCCGAGGCGGTCTACTCTCCGGAAGGAAAAGAACAAGTGAAGGCTACGATCAACTATTATATGACTAACGCACGTATTATGAAAGAAGGTCTCCAGGGTTGCGGTCTGAAGGTATGGGGAGGTGAAAATGCTCCTTATCTCTGGGTAAAAGCTCCGAAAGGGCTCTCCTCCTGGAAATTCTTTGATAAGTTGCTTTACGAAGTCAATATCGTTGGTACACCGGGCGTAGGATTCGGCCCGAGTGGAGAAGGTTATCTGAGACTCACCGCCTTTGGCGACCGGGACGACACTTTAGAGGCAATGGCCAGGCTGAAGAAGTGGCTCTGAATAATTGAAAATTGAGAATTGACAATTAACAATTGACAATGTAGGAAGCAGGATGGAACAAAAGAGCTAAACAATGTATCAATTCAGGTTATCTCATGAAAAGGACCGTATAGAGAAGCCGGCCGCAGCTTTTCGATTTTATAGAATGTTATACCGCAATGCCAAGCCCCAACTATGGCGGGTAACTCTATACTCCTTTTTATAGGGCAGCAATCCCTCCACATACGTGACTACCGCATCGGGATAAGGCTACCTACCGCATCGGGATGAGGCTACCTACCGCATCGGGATGAGGCTGATTACCTTACCTGAGTGAGGTGCTATAGGATACGGAAAGGAAGGTACCTTCTCCCTTCCCGGAAGATAAATAATAACAAACACTTACTTTAAAATCAAATAGTATGTCAAAGTTAAGATTCAGAGTTGTAGAATCGGCCTTCAAGAAAAGAGCCGCCGAAGTAGCTACCCCGGCAGAACGTCCGTCGGAATATTTCGGAAAGAACGTATTCAACCGTGAGAAGATGTTTAAATATCTTCCGGAAAAGGCTTATGCCAGACTAGTCGATTCTATCGATAACGGAACTCCTCTTGACCGGGAAACGGCCGATGCCGTAGCCTCCGGTATGAAAAAATGGGCGATCGAAATGGGAGCAACCCATTATACCCACTGGTTTCATCCTCTGACCGAAGGAACCGCCGAAAAACATGACGCTTTCGTAGAACACGACGGCAAAGGCGGAATGGTTGAAGAATTTGCCGGCAAACTCCTGATCCAACAGGAACCGGATGCTTCCAGTTTTCCGAACGGCGGTATCCGAAATACGTTTGAGGCACGCGGCTATTCGGCCTGGGATCCTTCCTCCCCTGCTTTTATCGTTGGCGATACCTTATGCATACCGACCATCTTCATCGCTTATACCGGCGAATCGCTGGACTATAAGGCTCCCTTGCTGAAAGCATTGGAAGCCGTTAATAAAGCTGCCGTCGACGTATGCCACTATTTCAATCCGGATGTAAAGAAAGTATATGCTTATCTGGGATGGGAACAGGAATACTTCCTGGTAGACGAAGGTCTGTACGCCGCCCGTCCCGACCTGTTGCTTAGCGGTCGTACGCTAATGGGCCACGAAAGTAGCAAGAACCAGCAATTGGAAGATCATTACTTCGGTGCCATTCCTACCCGTGTCATGGAATTTATGAAAGAGTTGGAGATCGAATCCCTCAAATTGGGTATCCCACTGAAGACCCGCCACAACGAAGTAGCTCCCAACCAATTCGAACTGGCTCCTATCTTTGAAGAATGCAACCTGGCAAACGACCACAACCTGCTCGTCATGGCCTTGATGCGTAAGATCAGCCGCAAGCATGGTTTCCGTGTCCTGTTGCATGAAAAGCCATTCAAAGGAGTGAACGGATCGGGTAAGCACAACAACTGGTCGCTGGGTACCGACACAGGCATCGGCCTGATGGGTCCGGGGAAGACTCCGGAGGACAACCTGCGCTTCATCACTTTCGTTGTAAATGTTTTGATGGCCGTTTACCGTCACAACGGATTACTGAAAGCAAGTATCTCCAGCGCAACCAACGCCCACCGCCTGGGAGCCAACGAAGCACCTCCCGCAATTATCTCCAGCTTCCTCGGGACCCAGTTATCACAGGTTTTAGACCATCTGGAAAAGAGTGAACCGGAGGATCTCATGCTGGCCGGTAAACAGGGAATGAAACTGGACATTGCCCGTATCCCCGAATTACTGATCGATAACACCGACCGTAACCGTACCTCTCCTTTCGCTTTCACCGGAAACCGTTTCGAATTCCGCGCCGTAGGTTCCGAAGCCAATTGTGCCTCGGCGATGCTGGCTCTGAATGCCGCCGTTGCCGAACAATTGAAGCTATTTAAAGCAGAGGTAGACGGAAAGATCGCAACCGGTAAAGACAAGTTTGCCGCCATCCTGGAAGTGCTCCGCAAAGACATCAAAGAATGTAAAGCCATCCATTTCGACGGCAACGGTTATAGCGATGAATGGAAAGAAGAGGCCAAACGCCGCGGCCTGGATTGTGAAACCAGTGTACCGGTCATTTTCGACAACTACCTGAAAGAAAGTAGCATCAAGATGTTCGAGTCGACAGGCGTCATGACCCGCAAAGAGCTGGAAGCCCGTAACGAAGTGAAATGGGAAACATATACAAAGAAGATACAGATCGAAGCCCGTGTATTGGGCGACTTGACGATGAACCATATCATCCCTATCGCCACCCGCTATCAGACTTCGCTGGTCGACAACGTTTATAAAATGAAAGATCTTTTCCCGGCAGACAAGGCATCTGTCCTTTCCGCCCGCAACCTGGAGATCATCGAAGACATCGCTTGCCGCACCAACTTCATCAAAGAAAAGGTCGACGAAATGGTCGAAGCCCGTAAGGTTGCCAACAAGATCGAGAGCGAACGCGAAAAGGCCATTGCCTACCACGACACCATCGCCCCGATGCTGGAAGAGATCCGTTACCACATCGACAAACTGGAACTGGTTGTAGACGACCAGATGTGGACATTACCGAAATATCGCGAATTATTATTTATCAGATAGTTTTTTGTTGATTGTTTTGTGTTTGCAAGGGAAGCATGCTACGAAGTATGGCTTCCCTTCTTTCATATTCCCGGAGAAATACATACCTTTGGAGCATCATTATATAAGAAAGGAGTTTACGTTATGACGGCAATGGAATTACAACAATGGAGAGAAAACTTCATCGAGGAATATCTCAACAAGATAGACAACATTGAAGATATGAAAAAGCTTGTAAAATACACGAAAAGTATTTGGCCCAAGAAAAAAGAGACACCCCGTCCCTGTGTCGTCCATTCACAGGATACGATAAACAAATAGAATATGAACTACGGATTTATAAAAGTAGCAGCAGCCGTCCCCCACGTACAGGCGGCAGACTGTTCTTATAATATAGGGCAGATAGAAAACCTGATGCGCCAAGCATCGGAAAAGGGAGTCCAGCTGATCGCTTTCCCCGAATTGTCGGTGACGGCCTATACCTGCCTCGACTTGTTTGCCCAGCAAACTTTACTGAAGAATGCAGAACAGGCCCTATTAAAACTCGTGGGTGACACCGCCGACCTGAACCTGCTCACCATCGTCGGTGCCCCGCTCGTAACGGACAACCGACTGATCAATGCCGCCATCGCTTTCCAGAGCGGAAAGATAATAGGCGTAGTTCCCAAAACATATCTGCCGAACTACAAAGAATTTCAGGAACAGCGCTGGTTTACTTCCGCTACCGAGCTATGGGATAAAACCATCTCGATCGGAAACAACCGATACCCAATGAATAGTCACCTATTATTCACCTCCGGACAGGTAAAAGTCGGTATCGAGATATGTGAAGACCTGTGGGTTCCCGTTCCCCCCAGTTCCCTACTGGCGATGGAAGGAGCCAATATCCTGGTAAATATATCCGCCAGCAACGAACTGATCGGTAAACACCATTACCTTCGTTCGCTGATCCGCCAGCAATCTGCCCGTTGTATGGCAGGATATGTCTATACCTCCGCTGGTTTCGGAGAATCCAGCACAGACCTTGTTTTTGCAGGTAACGGCATCATTGCCGAAAACGGAAATCTCCTGGAAGAATCACCGCGCTTCACCATGCAGGAACAACTAATCATCAGTGAGATCGACGTTGAAAACCTGCAAAACGACCGTCGCGTGAACACCAGCTTCATGCACGGAGCCTCCACATTATTACCGGAGGAAACGATCGTAGTCCCGTTCGCCCTGTCCGAAACTTCCGGAGATCCGGTACTGACGCGTACGATCGACCCGCATCCATTCACTCCTTCCGGCGATGCTCTAAAAGAGCGTTGCGAAGAAATCTTCCAGATCCAGGTAGCCGGACTAGCCAAACGCATGGTCCATACCCACTCTAAAACGGCGGTTGTCGGTATTTCAGGTGGACTGGATTCCACATTAGCCCTGTTGGTAACCGTGATGACCTTCGATGCGCTCGGCATCCCCCGGGGTCAGATACTCGGTATCACCATGCCCGGCTTCGGAACCACCGACCGCACCTATACCAATGCTTGCGACCTGATCCGCCACCTGGGTGTCACCCTGAAAGAAATTTCGATCAAAGATGCCTGCCTCCAACACTTCAAAGACATCGACCACGATCCGTCCGTCCATGATGTAACCTACGAGAACAGCCAGGCACGCGAACGTACCCAAATCCTGATGGACGTTGCCAACCAGGTAGGCGGTATGGTGATCGGAACCGGCGACCTGTCGGAACTGGCACTGGGTTGGGCGACCTACAACGGCGATCATATGTCGATGTACGGCGTCAACGGAAGTATCCCTAAAACATTGGTCAAATACCTGGTAGAATGGGTTGCCCACAACCGGGTGGATGAAGCCTCCCGCGCTACCTTGCTGGATATCGTCGATACCCCTATCAGTCCCGAACTGATCCCGGCAGATGAAAACGGAAATATCAAACAGAAAACGGAAGACCTGGTAGGCCCCTACGAACTACACGATTTCTTCCTGTATCATTTCCTCCGCTTCGGCTCCTCACCTGCCAAGATTTACTTCCTGGCCGGGCAGGCTTTCAAGGACAATTACGACAAGGAGACAATCAAAAAATGGCTCTATACGTTCTTCCGCCGTTTCTTCCAGCAACAGTTCAAACGAAGTTGCCTGCCCGACGGCCCGAAAGTCGGTTCCGTCAGCCTTTCCCCACGTGGCGACTGGCGTATGCCGAGCGATGCAATGGCAACGTTGTGGCTGAAAGAGATAGAAGGGTTGAAGTAAACAAAAAAGGCCATCGGAATCCCGGTGGCCTTTTCATTTATATTGTTGTTCCGTAGGGGCGGTTCGCGAACCACCCTTACACCCCCGACATATTACATACCGAATTCCGGTTTACGGTTAATCCATTGTCCGCGAGTAAAGTCTGGGAAGTCAACCAATGCACCGCCACGAGCGATAGACATTTCTGACAAAGCGGAGATAGCACTCCAAGCAGCAGCATCATAGCAATCCATTGGAGCCGGACGTTTGTTCTTGATGCGATCGATCAGGTCATACATCATGATAAAGTCCATACCACCGTGACCGGCTTCTTTTGCCTGAGCATCCAACTGAGCCCATAGTTTATGGTCGTATTTCTTGAACCATTCGTCAGAATTATCCCAACGGTGAGGTTTAGACTGGCCTTCCACATATACATGATCACCATCGTTCATCCACAAACCATCTGTACCCTGAATACGGAATCCCAAAGAATAAGGACGAGGAGAATTTGTATCGTGAGTCACGATGATCGTCTGTCCGTTCGCACATTTGATCATAGAAGTAACGATGTCACCCAGGTTAAAGCGAACCTTAGCCAACGGATGGTTTTCACCACCATTATCTACGATAAACTTATGCAATCCGCGAGATTGAGTTGCCATAGCAGACATAGCAACGAAGCGGTTACCACGGTTGATATCCATACAATTGGCAACCGGTCCGATACCGTGAGTCGGATACACGTCCCCATTACGATGTACAGAGTGATTCGTACGCCACTGAGCTTCAGCAAAAGCCGTCGGGCCCATACGCAACTCACCACCCTTCTGGTAAGTATAGTTCTTACCATCATTGAATTTTACATCACGCAAGTCATGTTCGTAACCGCAACCACCGTGCAGCAATTCACCGAACAAACCTTCGCGAACCATGTTCAATGCCGCCATACAATCACGACGATAGCAAACATTTTCCATGATGTTCAGATGGCTTCCTGTTGCTTCCGATACATTGACCAGGTCCCAGCATTCTTCCAACGTATTGGCGGCAGAAACTTCCACACCTACGTAAGGAACACCGGCTTTCATAGCAGCTACCGACATCGGTACGTGCCATTCCCACGGGCTGGCAATGATTACGCAATCAAACTCCTCATTGTTCAACATCTTTTCAAATTCACGTTCGCCACCTTTATACACTTTCGGAGCGTCAACGTTAAATTTAGCAATGTGTTTGAGAGTTCTGTCGATCGGTCCCTGTTGGATATCACAAATAGCAACGATCTTATTACCCGGAATAGCCAACACATTATTAATGTGTTCATGACAACGAGAACCAGTTCCGATAAATCCGAAACGTAGTTTGCCATCATCTTTTCCGGCTGTTTTTTTCTTCTGAGGTTCCGGAGAACCTGCTACTGTAGTGGCCGATGCTGTACCAGCCATGGCCAAACCTGCCGCACCAACTCCGGCGGCGGTCATTTTCTTAAGAAAGGAACGACGAGTGTTTTCCATGTTCTTTTATTAGTATTTCTTGTTAAGTGGGCAAATTTATAATATTTAATCAACTTCTCAAATATGTTTAGAAAAAAAAGAAGCAATCAAATGTATCAATTAATAATTTGTAATCTTTCCTGTCTCTCTTTTTAGCTTTTCAAACGTCATCATCATTTGTCGCAAACGCCGGGGTTCCTTTTCCGCCAAATTGTGTTCCTGTCCGATGTCTTCCTTTATATTATATAATTGATAACAATTTCCCAGACCGGAAAAACCGACCCCGTCAGGATCGTCATAATAAGCAGGATAAGGCGGTATCATCACCCAATCACCCTGATGCAGGGCATAATTGAAATAACCTTCGGTAACCAGCTCCCGACGTCCCTGATCGCTTTTTCCTAAAAAAACAGGTAACGTGTTCTGGCTATCCGTCTTATCCGGATACGTCTGTCCCGTCAATGCCGCCAAAGATGCCAGCAAATCCATCTGACAAACCAGTGCATCGGATACACCGGGCTTGACAACCGCCGGCCAACGCAACAGGAACGGAATGCAAGTACCTCCATCATACAAGCTCGTCTTTCCACCCCGGTGAGGACCTGCCATTTTATGATCTCCGACCAACTCTACGGCCTGATCCTGATAACCGTCGTCCAGCACAGGCCCATTATCGCTGGTCAGAATTACCAACGTATTTTCCGTCAATCCCAACCGATCCAGTTCATTCAAAAACTCCGTCACACACCAGTCTGCCTCCAGAATAACATCTCCACGGGGTCCCATTCCCGACTTTCCGGCAAATTTCTGATTCGGTACGCGAGGCACATGCGGCTGATGCAATCCGTAATACAGGAAGAACGGTTTGTCCTTATTGTCTTTCAGAAAACCTTTTGCTTTCTCCAGGAACAATTCGGCCATATCCTCGTCTTTCCATTGGGCAGCTTTACCGCCTTTCTGAAATCCGATACGGGGAACGCCATTCACGATCGCCCCCGCATGCCCCACACTCGGATGCATCCGGAGCAATTCCGGATTATCCTTACCGGTCGGTTCACCCGGGAAATTATGCTTATAACTGACATACAACGGATCATTCGGATCGAGTCCGACACCTTTACCATTTTCAATAAAGATACAAGGTACGCGGTCATTGGTTGCCGCCTGGATAAATGAATAGTCATATCCCACTTCTTTTGCTCCGGGATAGACCGTTTCGTTCCAGTCGACCGCCCCGTCACCCAGTCCCAGATGCCATTTACCGACCGAACCGGTTGTATATCCCGCCTGCTTCATCACCTTCGGCAAAGTGATTTGCTGGGTATCAATGATCAAAGCCGCATTGCCCGGAAGTATCTTGGCATCTTTATTTGTCCAGGGATACAACCCGGTCAGAAGAGAATAACGGCTGGGCGTAGAAGTAGCCGCCGTACAATATCCCTGCGTAAAACGCAATCCCTCATTGGCTATCCGGTCCATCCCCGGAGTACGAATCGTGGTAGCGCCATAACAGCTCAGGTCGCCGTACCCCAGATCGTCAGCTACAATAACCACCACGTTGGGCTGCTGCCCCGTTTGGGCATAGACGTTTAAGGTGAACATAGCTCCTATTCCGGCAGCTATACATAGTAGATTTTTCATATTTTATGCTTTCATGAATAAAAAAGGCGTTGATTATCCAACGCCTGCAAATATAATTAATCATACGGATTTCAAAGCATGTAGCTCCCGATTTTTACTCCATCAGGAATAATGTCTTTATTTCTTTTTAGTTGTCTTCTGATTTCCGGTTTCTGCCCGCTTCTTATTCCGCCAGTAGCTTCCGTCGCGTTTGCTACCGAACATATTGCGTCGCTTGGATTCCTGCTTGATGGCTTCTTTTTTATCGGCTACGGCTGCTTTTACTTCCGCCGTTTCAAATTCGTTTCCCCCGGCAACAGGTATTTGCTTACCGATCAGTTTCTGGATATCCTTCAGGTACGGAACCTCTTCGGCATCACAGAAAGAATAAGCCACTCCGCTACGTCCGGCACGTCCTGTACGGCCAATACGGTGCACATACGTTTCCGGCACATTGGGCAGTTCGTAATTGATCACATGCGAAAGATGATCCACGTCGATACCGCGGGCAGCAATATCCGTTGCGATCAGCACACGGGTCGTATGATCCTTAAAGTTGGTCAACGCACGCTGGCGGGCCGTCTGGCTCTTGTTTCCATGAATGGCTTCGGCTCCGATATTGGCTTTCGCCAGGACACGGGCTACTTTATCCGCCCCATGCTTCGTCCGGGTAAATACCAGTACCGATTCCAACGAGGAGTCTTTCAACAAATGAGTAAGCAGACTTACTTTCTCCCCCTTTTCTACAAAATAAACGGACTGGTCGATCTTATCCACCGTCGATGAAGCGGGTGTGACCTCTACCTTCCGGGGCTCTACCAGGATTGTTCCGGCAAGACGTTCTATTTCGGGAGGCATAGTAGCCGAGAAAAACAACGACTGGCGTTTCTTCGGCAATAGGGGCAGGATACGCTTGATATCATGAATAAATCCCATATCGAGCATACGGTCGGCTTCATCCAGGACAAAATAGTCTAATGTTTTCAGGCTGATAAAACCTTGGTTGATCAAATCCAGCAGACGTCCGGGCGTTGCAATCAGCACATCCACTCCCTGCTTAAGCACATCCGTCTGGGGCTTCTGTCCCACTCCACCGAATATAACCGTATGTTTCAGCTTGGTATATTTTCCATACGCAGAAAAACTTTCCCCGATCTGAATCGCCAACTCACGGGTAGGCGTTAGTATCAATGCTTTGATACCACGTGCAAATCCACTCTGACGTTCATTATACAGATTTTGTAAAATAGGGATTGAAAAAGCTGCCGTCTTACCTGTTCCGGTCTGTGCGCAACCTAATAAATCGTATCCATCTAAAACATTGGGAATCGCTTCTGCTTGTATAGGGGTTGGGATGGTGTATCCTTCTTCTCTGAGAGCCTTACGTATCGGCTCGATCAGTTGTAATTGTTCAAATGTCATCTAATAAAATGCTGAGCCGTCACGGCTCGTTAAATAAATAATGGGACAAAGATAGTCAAATATATCGATATTACCTTACATTCCTATATACATAATAATATTTTCTTCAGGAGTAACCCGTAGTTTCCTCCGCAGGGAATTACAGTTTCCTCCGCAGGGAATTACAGTTTCCTCCGCAGGGAATTACAGTTTCCTCCGCAGGGAATTACAGTTTCCTCCGCAGGGAATTACAGTTTCCTCCGCAGGGAATTACAGTTTCCTCCGCAGGGAATTACAGTTTCCTCCGCAGGGAATTACAGTTTCCTCCGCAGGGAACTGGAGTTTCCAAAGAGAGTAACTACGAGGAAACTGTAATAAACTGGCAATCACATAATAGTCTTAAAACAGAAAGAAGCAAGAAGTAATACAAAGATACATGGAAGTAAATTAGAAATTATACTATCTTTGTAAATTGATTATTGGATGATGAAAGAGTTATTGTTGCTGTTAAAGAAGTTCTTCGGATATACTTCTTTCCGCCCGTTACAGGCGGAGATTATACAACGCATTTTGAGGAAAGAGGATTCGCTGGTGCTGATGCCTACCGGCGGAGGAAAATCGATTTGCTACCAACTTCCGGCTATTTACCTGCCAGGAACGGCGGTCGTCATCTCCCCGCTGATCGCCCTGATGAAAGATCAGGTGGGCGGATTGGTAGCCAACGGGATTCCGGCGGCGGCACTCAACAGCATGATGCCCGAAGAGGAACGGCATCAGATCAAGCAACTCTGCATCCAGGGAAAAATCAAACTGCTTTATCTCTCACCCGAAGCATTGGTTAGCGAACTTCACTGGCTACTTCCACGTATGGATATCTCACTGATCGCCATCGACGAAGCGCATTGCATTTCACATTGGGGACACGATTTCCGGCCTGAATACACCCAGTTGTCCGTCCTGAAAGAACATTTCCCCAAAGTACCGATCGTTGCATTGACGGCAACGGCCGACAAAGTGACCCGTACCGATATCGTCAACCAGTTGAACCTGCGTGATCCGGAAGTCTTCATTTCTTCTTTCGACCGCCCCAACCTGTCTCTCACTATCCGGAGGGGACTGAACAAGAAGGAAAAGACGGCAGCTATCGTTCATTTCATCAACGCCCACCGCCGGCAAAGCGGCATCGTTTATTGCATGAGCCGAAACAGTACCGAGGCATTGGCGGAAGAACTTTCCTCTTACGGGATCAAGGCAACCGCCTATCATGCCGGACTTCCTGCCCCCAAACGCGAAAAGGCACAAGACGATTTTATCAACGACCGGGTGAATGTGGTATGCGCCACCGTCGCTTTCGGCATGGGAATCGATAAAAGCAACGTGCGCTGGGTGATCCATTACAATATGCCGGGGAGTATTGAAAACTATTATCAGGAGATAGGACGTGCCGGACGAGATGGGATGAAAAGTGATACGTTGTTGTTCTATTCGGTGGGCGACCTGCTTGTCCTCCGCCGTTTTGCCGAAGAAAGCGGACAGAAAGATGTCAACCTACAGAAGCTGAACCGGATGCGACGGTATTGCGAAGCGGATATCTGCCGCCGCCGTATCCTGTTGAGTTATTTCGGGGAAGAGGTCGACCGGGATTGCGGGAATTGTGATGTATGCAAGAACCCTCCCAAACGTTTCGATGGAAGCGTACTGGTACAAAAGGCACTCAGCGCCATCTTCCGCACAGGCCAGTTTGTCGGCATGAATATGCTGATTAACATTCTTCGTGGATCGGAAAAAGCGGATATCACCGAGAAAGGATACGATAAACTGAAAACATACGGTGTCGGAAAAGATCTCTCTTATAAAGAATGGAAAGAATATTTGTATCAGATGCTCCAACTGGGGTATCTTGAAATCGATTACGTCAATGCCGGTATCTTGAAAGTTACTCCGTTAGGACGAAAAATACTGTTCGGAGAGCAGAAGGCGATGATGTCCATTTACAAAGAACCGGAAGAGAAAACTTATTTCAGAAGAAAAGATTCCAAATTCAAATACCGCCCGATCAAACCACTCAAATCGGCATCGGTCGAAGAAACCTTGCTCGATTCACTCCAGCAACTCCGTAAACAGATTGCCGAAAAAGAACAAACGCCCGCCTATATCATCTTTTCGGATGATTCACTGGAAGATATGGTACAAAAGAAGCCGGTCACGCTGGAGGAATTCAGTGAAATACGAGGTGTGGGTGAAATCAAACTGGATAAATACGGGAAGGTATTCGTGGCACTGATTCGGTTCGTACTGAGACTACCGAAAATAGGGTAGATTTACTCCGTTTTATTTCAGTTTCCAAATATTCCGTTTGAGTCGCTCAAATTACCGTTACGGTAAAAAAGGGGCAGGTTCATCCAAAACTTTCCTGTAGATTAGCTTCCGAAACAAAGAGACGGGGACAGTACACCCTACTACCCGATCAACTATAGTATTAACTTATAAATAAACAGCTTATGAATACACTAAGTTTAAAGTTGTCTCAAAGCATATCCCAATTGTATGAGACTTTGTGCCAGGTTGGAAGAAGTACATTTGCTGAATTACAAAGAGCGACAAATTTTCAGGACACCGAGCTTTGTCTGGCTCTATGCTCTCTTATGCATGAGAATAAAGTATATCAGGCCCGGATCAGTAATACCATTTATTACATCCTCAAATAGCCGAACCTGATATATTTAATCCGCAACACGTATTGACAAACGTATAATCTAACGGATATTCGCCACGGGAAATTCGATCTCACCGAACCCGATCATCGCATTGAACAAACGGATCAGTGAATAACGAGACAGATCCTGTGGACGAATAGCAGACGGAACAATCATTTCTTTCCCCAATAGAGACGCCCGCATCGTTCCTTCCAACAAAGGGATTTCGGGTGTCTCCCATTGACTTCCATTCCATAAGGCTATATTGGCAATCGAGGTATCCGTCAGAAAGCCGTCGCGCACGATCAGGATATCGTCTGCCTCTCCTCTTTGTCCGAACAGTTCATCCAGCTTCTGACGATCCGTACTTTTATAGGTATAATCCAACCCGTCGGAGGTGACCAGTTTCAGACTATTTACCGGACGAAGGGTATACGGAAGATACTCTACTTTCTCTACCTCTTCCTGGTATTCCACCCGGCACCGGGTCCGTTCGGTATATTCTCCCGGCTGGATAAAATCAGCCAGATTCACGGGTAAATTACATTCAAAGATATCTCGCCGCGTCCGGTTGAAGCGGTAATTATGGAAGCCCAGATTAACTGCCTTCCCATTCTCTATTCGGATTGTTTCAATAAATGGGCACATATACTTTTTGTTTCATTTCATTATATTCACTTTGTAAATCACTTTGGGAGGTTATGCCGCCACCGCTTTTAAACAACAACTGGTCGCCGGCCTGCTCCAAGAAACGGATCATAACGGCACTATCCAGACGATTGCCGTCGAAATATCCCATTACCCCGGTATAGAATCCCCGCTGGTAGGTTTCAGCTTCCGCGATAATCTCCATCGTCTTTTTCTTCGGCGCACCGGTTATAGAACCGGCTGGTAAGAGGCTGAACAACATAGTTCCTAAATTACCATTCCAGTTATCCGGCAATTTTCCTCTGATCTCCGAGCTAACCTGTAATAAGCGGCCTTTATTGGTCTGTAGCTCGTCGATATATCGGTATCGTGACACCGTCACCTCTGAAGCTACCTGGCTCAAGTCGTTGCGGATCAGATCGACAATCGTCGCATGCTCGGCTTCTTCTTTTTTATCTGCCAAAATCCGCTCGCGGGCATCCGGCAAAGAGGCATCGATCGTCCCTTTCATCGGATACGAATAAATAAAGCCGTCCTCTACGCGCACGAATATTTCGGGAGAGAAAACGACAAAACGATCTTTCAACCATAATCTGTAAGGGGCTCTTGAAAAAGAAAAGACCTCTTTCAGTGTCAGGTTGGTCCGTACCGGAGTCGCGCAAGTCAGATTGACAAGGTAAGAATTTCCGGCATGGATATGATCGGACACCGTTTGAAAAGACCGGGAATAGGTTTCAAAAGAGACTGGTCGTGTCTCCCAGCCGATCTGTTTCTCCGGAAATTGCATTCCATTGCCGATTACATTGGTAAAACCATTCAGGTTATACAACACCTCCTCCGGATCAACCGCATCCGGCTCTGCCACCCAGACCTGTTCCTGCTTATAATCGACGACAAATATAAAAGGCCGTCCGGATAATCCCAATCGATTCATCTTCCGGACGGCTTCTTCTTTATTACAAAATTTCATATCATATCAAAAATCGCTCAGTCAATCCGTCGAAAGCATCGATACGGCGGTCACGGAAGAACGGCCACCAACGGCGCACATTCTCACTCCGTGCTTTGTCGATCTCTACAACGCGCACTTCCTCATGATTGTTCGGCAACTCCGCCAAAAGCTCTCCCTGCGGACCGGCCACAAAGCTATTCCCCCAAAACTGGATACCGTTTGTCTGTCCCGAAGGATCTGTCTCATGTCCCGTGCGGTTTACGCTAATCACCGGAAGGCCATTTGCTACGGCATGTCCGCGTTGTATCGTAACCCAGGCTCCTAACTGGCGTTTCTTTTCTTCATCCGTATCGCTGCTCTCCCAACCAATAGCCGTCGGATAGATCAACAATTCGGCTCCTTTCATCGCCATCAGGCGGGCTGCTTCCGGATACCATTGATCCCAACAAACCAATACTCCGAGTTTTCCAACCGACGTTTCGATAGGTTCGAATCCCAGGTCACCGGGAGTGAAATAAAATTTCTCGTAATAAGCCGGATCATCCGGTATATGCATCTTCCGGTATTTTCCGGCAATTGTTCCGTCTTTCTCCAATACGACCGCCGTATTGTGATACAATCCCGGAGCACGTTTCTCAAAGAGGGAAAGTACCAGTACGATCCCCAGCTCTTTCGCCAACGCACCGAACTCTTCCGTAGAGGGTCCCGGAATTGTTTCCGCCTGGTCGAAAACCTGTGTGTCCTCCGTCTGGCAGAAATACAGGCCGTTATGCAATTCCTGCAACACAACCAACTCCGCTCCCTCTTCGGCACAAAGACGGATATTATTTTTCAGTTTCTTTATATTATCTAACCGGTCACAGGTGTTCGCCTGTTGGATTAATCCTACTTTCATTTAATTTTCAATTTTCAATTAACGAACTCTTTCGGATACTGCATCGTCACGCAATGCAATGAACCATGTTGTTTAATTAACGGTAAACAATTAATACCTACAATCTCTCTGTCCGGGAACGCCGTCTGCAAAGCCACTTTCGCAACCTCATCTTTCGGTGAATTATAGAAAGGAACCAATACCGCCCCGTTTATAATCAAGAAATTTGCATAGGTAGCCGGCAAACGTTCACCCTCCCATTCCACTTTATCTGCCATAGGTAAAGCGATCAACCGGTAGGGTTCGCCATTCTCCTGCGTAAACTCTTTCAGCTCTTCCTCCATCTCCTGCAATTCGGCATAATGCTCATCTTCTTCATCCGTACATTGTACATAAGCGATCGTATCTTCACTACAGAAACGGGCCAATGTATCGACATGGCTATCGGTATCGTCACCGGCCAGATAACCGCTCTCTATCCACAGAATACGGTTCAGGCCGAATACCTGTTTCAGATAATTTTCCAGTTCTTCCTGTTGAAGATATTCATTCCTGTTCACGGAAGAAAGACATTCGACCGTAGTCAGCAAAGTACCCTTGCCATCCGACTCGATACTACCGCCTTCCAACACGAACGGTTGCATATTGACAGGGATTACCTCCTCTGCAAAAGTTTTACTATGGAACAACTTCCGCGTGATCAGATTATCATGATTGGCGGCATATTTCATACCCCAACCGTTGAATACAAAATCGTATACAACCGGAGTACCTTCCTCGAAGACGGAAATACCTCCGTGGTCGCGTGCCCAGGTGTCGTTTGTCTCCATCTCGCGGAAAATAATACGGCTATAATCCACATCTCCCAACTGAGAGCGTACCGCCGATTCATCCGGACAAACAATCAATAACTTCTCCCGCTTGATCACCTCTTTGGCAATCTCCACAAAACAAGGTACCACCTCGTCGAGTATCGGCGCCCAATCCGTCCCTTCATGCGGCCAGGTCAATTGAACCGCACTTTGCGGATACCATTCAGCCGGTAATATCGTTTTATTTTCCATGTTTGCTCGTTTTATTTTCAAACCATTAACAAAAATATCATTTCCCTTCTATAATAACTTTAAGCCTTTCCGGATCTGATTGATATTTATTTTCTTTCAAATATTTCAATACTTTCTTTAGGACAACCACTTCATCCGCTTTTTTGAGTTCCTGAAACAAATTTCTAAATGTTGCATCTTCCTTGCTGGACACCTTTTTTGTTTGCTCTGTAAAAGACTTCAGATCGGATGAAAAACCAAACTGTTCCATATCAGTCTCCATTTCTTCTGCACATTTAAGAATAAACCCATCTACTGCCGGTGAAATCATCACCAGATAATGAGCCTTATTAGGATGTTTATAAAAAAACAGGGAGTCGGTATGAGCCACCTCTTCAAATTCATCCACATAACGAATTTGTCTTTTATCTTTATCGACAACTCCAACGGCAAACTCATCAGTAAACTTCTCCTTCATGACTTTAGCAACGTTATTACAACCTTTCTGGTGATTATAACCTTTTGCCGTAGGAACTAATGTCTCAAGCAAATTAGTGTCAACGTAACATTCCGGAATTATGTAAAGTTCTGCCATTATTTTAAAAAAGTTTCCGTATTAAAAAATAAGTCAGCCCCAAATTCATACATTTCCTGCAACTCACTCTCAGCCGCCCTCTTCACGATCGTTTCTCCATTTTTGAAATCAACTAAGTAAATAGCCAAATCATTCCCCGGCAATTCCAGAAAATCATTTACAACATAAGGACTATGGGTAGTAATAAAAAACTGATTATTTTCCGAATCTATAATGCTTTGTGTTACTTTTGATATGAATGGAGGGTAAGAATGTGCCTCAGGTTCTTCGAAAATCAGAACTGTATTATCATTACTTTCAATAGCCGCTTTATAAAAAATCATACGTTGCAAAGAATCAGCAATAGAATGAAACGGAATCAAAAAAATCTCTCCCGGATTCTTTTCTTTAAGAACTTTAATTTCCTGACTATTCGTATCGAATACATACTTCAAACCATACTCTTTGAATATTGCAGACAACTCCCTCCTTAATTCTGGCAACAAAGTTACTATATTCATTAAATTACTTCCATTCGGAGGTAAAAGATAATTTAACGGTAATTTTTCCTTTTCAAAGGAAATTGGATAAAAATAACTCTTGAACGGGTTTGCTGCCGGAATCTCAATATTCTTTTTCCCAGACAAGAGCATATTGGAAAAAGATAAAGAAAATTCCGCATCAGTATGATCTTTATACCCCAAAAGAAATGAAAGTCCCATATTGTCTAAACGCACCTCAGCATTTACAACATCCGTCTCTATCCGTATAGGTTTCTCTATATGACCATCAAAAAAAAGTTCAGCATCGCTTTCAACACGAATAAACTGCTGAATGCTCCTTTTCTTTGCAAACTTCAAATAAGGAAGACAAAATAAGGACATTGCCTCCAATAAATTACTTTTACCTACATTCGGTTTGCCGATAAACAGGTTAATCCTTCTACAATCATTCAAAGTAACGTCTTTGATCGACTTAAAGTTATTTATATGAACATGGCTTATTTTTGTATGCATTCTTTATTGTATGACTTTAATTGTACTATAAATGCAAAGGTAATAATATTTAGAAAATCTTCTCCATTTATTTGGAATCTTCAGAATCCTCATTAACTTTGCATCACAAAGTACTTTTTATTGTAAGTATATGAACAAACAAGTAGAAGACATAAAAGCCATTCGCGAGATGATGGAAAGATCATCCAAGTTCCTTTCGTTAAGCGGTTTGTCCGGTATATCGGCCGGAGTTATAGCGATCATCGGGGCAGCACTCGCCTACTTTCATATTCTAAGAGAACCGGCAAATGCCGACTTCAATACGACACACGAAGCGATGTTCCGCGAGATCACTTTGCTGATCACGGATGCTGCGGCCGTCTTGCTCTTTTCTATTTGTTTCGGAATCTACTTCTCCTGGAGAAAATCTGTAAAGAATAACCTGATGCCCTCCAAAAGCCTGATAAAAAGAACACTTTACAGCCTTGGTGTCCCCCTCGTTACCGGAGGTATCTTTGCTCTTATTTTCCTGTTGCGCGGCGACCTGGAGATGGCAATCACCATGACACTTATATTTTATGGTCTTGCCTTGATCAATGTATCCAAATATACTCTCGACGAAGTCCACTACCTGGGCCTGACAGAAGTCGTATTGGGTATCATCGCCGCTTTGTTTCCCGACTGGAGCCTCCTGCTCTGGACAATCGGATTCGGAGTCTGCCATATCATTTACGGAACGGCTATGTACATCAAATATGACTTGAAGAAAGCATGAAAAACATACTGTCCAAATTAAATAAAGCTTTCGAAAGCCGGATTCGACTGGGTATCATGTCTATCCTGTCGGTAAACGAATCGGCTGACTTCAACACCATGAAGCAGCTGATGGAGTTGACCGACGGAAACCTGGCAAGCCATTTGAAAGCATTGGAGACGATCGGATATATCCAGTCTACCAAGCAGTTCATCGGCCGGAAGCCCAACACCCAATATGCTATCACCGAAGAAGGAAGAAAATGTTTCCGGGAGCACCTGGATGCATTGGAAGAACTTATCAAATAATTTTTTTACCCATTCACTTTGAAATACAAAGTACTTTTTAATCATATAAACAGGTTAAACTTATGGAAACAACAATCAAGAAAGCAAGCAAAATCAACCAGTCTATCACATTCAAGGCTATGGTTATCGGCTTCCTGACCCTCATTCTGCTCATACCGGGATTAATGATTCAGGATCTGATCCGGGAACGACAAAACAGAAGCAATGAAACGATCGAAAAGATCAATGCCAAATGGAGCAACGCCCAGACCTTCTGCGGACCAGTCCTCTCCATCCCCTATACGACTACGCATATCGATTCGAACAATAAAACACACTACCAGGAACATGTCCTGACTATCACACCCGGAGCTCTGAATATCAATACACAATTATTCCCCGAAGAAAGATACTACGGGATATACAAAACGATCCTTTACAAAAGTGAAACAGACATTACCGGAAATTTCGACAAAATAAGTTTTCCCAAAATAGAAAACAGCACCATCCATTGGGATCAGGCTTATCTGGCTGTCGGAGTTTCCGACCTCCGGGGAATAACCGACAACATCGATTTCAGGCTGGATAACAAACAATACCCAGTCGAAACTACCGGCAACCAGGATACCCAGATAGGCAAAATGCTGGCTATCCCGCTGAATGGCCCCGAAATCCTTCAAACCGGCCAGCCGCTCACCTTCAATTGCAAACTAAAACTAAACGGCAGCAGCAACATCAATTTCATCCCGATGGGAAAAACAACCAAAGTCCATATAACGGGCAACTGGAAATCACCCGGCTTTATCGGCAACTTCACCCCGGAACATACCATCACTGAAAAGGGATTCGAAGCTGACTGGAGTATCCTCAGCTTCAACCGTAGTATCCCGGAAATGTGGATCGACGGACAGGCAAATTCATTCGACGATGCTTCTTTCGGTGTTAACCTCGTAGATCCGGTAAACCATTACCAACAAAACATGCGTTCCGCCAAATATGCCATCATGTTCATTGCCCTGACCTTCGTCGTCTTTTTCTTTGTTGAAATACTGACAAAAAAACGTATCCACCCGATCCAGTATCTGCTCGTCGGCCTGGCTCTGATCCTGTTCTATAGCCTTCTCCTGTCCATCTCCGAACAAATCAACTTCGGCATCGCCTACCTGATTGCCAGCCTGGCGACTATCGGACTGATCACTGCTTATGCACACAGCATCTTCAAAAACAAGATGCAGACCGGAGCACTTACAGGCATGCTGGCTTTATTATATATTTTCCTTTATATCATCCTGCAACTGGAAGATGTTGCCTTGTTGATTGGAAGTATCGGTTTGTTTATCATACTTGGAGTCATTATGTTCTTCTCACGGAAAATAAACTGGTATAAAGAAGAAGAAACAGAAGAAAACAGTCAATCACAACCACTAACAGAATTTAATTAAATAAAAAACAGGGATATTGGTATCAAACCTAATATCCCTGCTCTTTTAACTGTTTGTTAAATAAACTTCAGACAATATTCAAATCTTTAAATTGCTTTTGCTTTGAAATATTCCAGAAAGTAAAAGTCCTCAAAACATCTAAAAACAATCCGGCACTATTTCCCTTTCCAAAAGTATATTCTGCTCTGTTCTTTGAAGGTGCAACACCGGATATCGTTCTCAATATCATACCGGACTCCTCTTTACAATTATGAATAAAAGGAGAAGAAGCCCGGTTATCCTGACGACTGCCGATATTCACACAAGGTATCTGATAAGCAGGAGCCTCACGTATACCCGCACTGGAATTACCGACTATTAAGTCTGCATTTTTCAACAACGAAAGGAAATACTCAAAACGCATGGAAGGTATTAGCCGGAAACGCGAATTGCCTTTCAACTGACGATAAGCTTTCAATATGGTCTGCGATCCCAAATCATTATTCGGATAGATCACAATATAGTTATGGGTATCCGCCAGTAAAGCATCCACCAACTGCTTCACGTGATATTCTATCCGGTCATATTCCGTCGTTACAGGATGATACATCAGAATCCCATACTTATCATAAGGAATTTCATAATATCTTTTTACTTCCTCAATCCCGGGTAAACTGTCTGAAAACATAATATCCATATCCGGAGAACCGATCACAAAGATCGACTGCTCCAACTCTCCCATCTGCATTAAACGACTCTTTGCCCTCTCATTGGCTACAAAATGAGTATGGCTCAGTTTGCTGATTGCATGGCGGATCAGTTCATCGATCGTTCCCGACAACTCTCCCCCTTCGATATGAGCCACCAGAATATTGTTCAGACTTCCCGTTATCGCTCCGGCAAGTGCCTCCACCCTATCGCCATGAACCACGATCAGGTCGACAGGGTTCTCTTTCAAATAAGTCGACAGACCATCGATCGTCTTACTCAAAGTTAGATCCATAGTCGACTCTGAAGTCAGATTCAGAAACTTGAAAATATTCTTACAGCCACAACGTTCTACTTCCCGGTAGGTAGCACCATACAAGCTCTGCATATGCATACCTGTTACAAACAGGGATACTTCAAAATCCAGTTGATCATCCAAAATCTTTATCAACGATTTCAACTTCCCGAAATCAGCACGCGTTCCGGTTACAAATAACACACGTTTCATCATCTTCACTTCTCAATCATATCATATAATAACTGTACATCACTCTCTATATCCATTGACGCTTTTTTCCCAAGCAGACTATCATATGCCTCTGCCAGGATACCATCCATTCCCGGACGTTTCACCCAAATATTGTCTTTTGTAAAACATTCCCCTTTTCTCACCGGACGAATCGTGACAACGGTAGCATAAGCAAAATCTATGGTTACCTGCTCTTCCGGTAAAGGACCTTTATGCCCACCACGCATTGAATGAATGATCCGGCTTTGTTCTATCAGTTCACGCGCAGCCTGTTCATCCATCGAACAACAGATATCCGGTCCTTTCCGGTCCATCCGGTCGGTAAAATGACGCTCTACAATTGAAGCACCCAAAGCGACAGCCGACAAACAAGCCAAATTATTTGTCGTATGATCCGATAATCCATACACACAATTCGGAAAAGCTTCAGCCATTTCCTGCATTGCACCCAAACGTACCAGGTTAAACGGTGTAGGATACAGGTTTGTAGTATGAAGCAGAGCGACCGGTACACGATAACGATTGAAAATATCCACCGCTTTGCGGATACTGGCTATCGTATTCATTCCAGTTGACAGGATCACCGGCTTATGCGCCTGCGCAACATGTTCCAGCAACGGATAATTATTACACTCTCCCGACCCGATTTTAAAAGCCTGTACATTCATCTTCATCAATCGGTCCGCTGCAGCACGAGAAAAAGGAGTACTTAGGAATATCATACCTTTCGACTCCACGTATTCTTTCAACGCAATCTCTTCTTTTTCCGACAAAGCACAACGCTTCATGATCTCATAAATCGAAACATCCGCATTACCCGGTATTACCTTTTTAGCGGCTTCACACATCTCATCATCTACAATATGCGTCTGATGTTTCAATATTTCCACTCCGGCACGCGCAGCCGCATCCACCATCTCGAAAGCAGTTTCCAACGAACCTTCATGATTGATCCCCATCTCGGCTATGACCAAAGGGGGATAGTCAGGACCGATAAGGCGGTCTGCTATTTGTATTTCTTTTTTCATATTCATTATAAATAAAATCTATCTTTCTATTCTATTATTTGACTCATTTCAAAGCTTTTTCTTTAGTTTATATAGAAAACCTATCAATTGAAAATAAAGGTCTACAATCCTATCATTTTTTAAACACATCCCTATTACAGCCAATTTATAAAGCCCCTTTTCTGTTGCTGCATTTAGCCGGGGTAACAAATAACGATATTGAAATTTTTTCAAAGCATTCAATCGATCTGACCGTGATACATTTTGCCCTGGTAGATACATCATTAATATCGCCCATTGTTCCCACCTTTGGCAAAAGAGACCAACTGTTTCACGCAAAGAGTCAGACGGATATTTTTTTGCCAACATAGCTAAATTCCTACATCCCGTATGAGTTGCCTGGTGATATGTTTCGTAATCCATTCCAGATCTTACTAACGATGTTACTACTGAACGATAAAAATAGATAGCAGAAGAAATCAGTTTAATAGAGTCAATATGTAAACAATAAACGGAAGTAAATATAGCATCTTCAAACATCCGAAAATCTTTACAAAAAGAAATTTCATTTGATTGGATAATGTACTTTTTAAATGATTTATTACAAGTAAAACCGAATTCACCACAATCCAATAGATAAGCTAGTGGTTCTGACAAATCTCCCGTTTTTTTGGCAGACAACTCTTTTAAAGGTATAACGTTCTCTTCTCCTTCTTCCGAAACCCTGACCATTTCAGCATAAACCAAATCATAGTCATAATCTTTACGAGCATTAACATATTGTATCAAATACCTCGGTGATACCCAATCATCAGAATCGACGAAATTGACATATTTTCCTCGGGCTACGGATAACCCTAAATTTCTTGCCACTGATACTCCCTGATTGACAGTATGGATAACCTTTATTCGTAAGTCTTTCCCTGCATATTCATCACATATTCTACCGCTACTATCAGTAGATCCATCATCAACCAACACTAATTCAAAGTCTGGATAAGACTGATCCAATAAACTATCTATACATTTATGCAGAAATCTCTCACTGTTATATACAGGAACGACTATTGAAAAAGTCGGCATATTATCCGTAATCCCTGTCAATTTATTTTTTATCATACGTTATAATTTAATCAGCACCTTATATAAAAATCAATTTCTATACCTGTCGACAGTTATAAACCTCACTTAAATATCTTTTGATTTTCTCCTTATCCGTTCCACAAGCCCGTTTTATTTCAAACACTTTGGCATCCACCAATGTCCTGTACCACCATCCCTGCAGGAAATTCCATAGAAATCCTTCTTTTCCCTCTAGAAATCCACCTTTGAAAAAATAACGATAACAGAAATAAAAAAAGGAACGCCAGAAAAGTGGCATACGGACATAACGATGCTTTATCCTCCTTTTTTCTATAGCCTGAGCTGTTAGTTTTTTCTGATCGTCCGATTGCGATACTCCATATAAATCAAATTCAATATCCAATAAATCGGCAGCCTCACGAACGGCATAATTCACATGTTTGTTACAGAACCACGAAAGGTTATTCAAATTATGATCAACAAAATCTCCCTCACAATTTACAGATGTTCCATCCAATAGCTGAATATGTTCATCCATCAGTCTTTGTTCACAAACGGCTTTACCATAACGGAACATACGAAGCAAATAAACTGGATATATTCCCCGCTTCATCCATTTTCCTAAGAAATAATGTCGCCGCTTAAAAACGATACCGGAAACACTATCCAATAAAAACGGGATCTTCTTTATCAGTTCATCCTGTAATGCCGGTAACAAATATTCATCCGCATCCAATCGAAGCACCCATGCCGTCCGGATCGGAGCATGTTCCAATGCCCAGTTAAACTGTTTCGCATAATTATTCTCCCACTTATTTTGCAAGATCATGACATTGTATTCTTTATATTCTTTCACAATATCCAACGTGCGATCCGTTGAAAAAGAATCTATAATATAAATATCCCTAGCCAAATCTTTTATGTTATCCAAACAACGACGAATATGAATCTCCTCATTATACGTCAATATAATCACCGACACATCCAACATAAATTAGTTATTTTATTATACGTTTTTTTATTGGTTTTGCCGGATTTCCCCCTACAACAGTCCACGGGTCAACATCTTTAAACACGCAAGCCCGAGCTCCGACAACAGCTCCCTGTTTAATTCTTATACCCATTCCAACAAATGCATCCGCTGCTATCCATACCTGATCTTCAATCACAATGGGAGCCGTTATCAATGGATGAAACCGATTAGTAATATCATGGGATGAAGCACATAAATAACTTTTTTGAGAAATAGTCGAATGGTCTCCTATTTGAATTAAATCCGTATTATAACAATCCACATAAGGAGCCAGGCAAGAATAGGCACCTATTTCCAGATTCCAGGGAGCCCATATTTTAACAGATGAATACACATGTGCTTTCGGATGTACTCTGGCACCAAAAAGCCGGAGTAAAAACAACCTCCAGGGATTAAACAAGGTCAGGAAAAAAGGACGAAAGGCCAGTATATACACAATATTCCAAATTAAACGACCAATCTTATTCTTTATACTCAATTTATTCCTGTATAAGGATAAATCGACTTGATAATCAGTATCCATTTTATCCGATCATTTCCAATAAATTAGAATAACTATCACATTCTGCCTGCACAAGTTCCCGGGCATATCTTTGGGCTGCTTCTTTTTTTCTTACAATTCTATCAGAAGAAAGCGTATTCAAAAAATCAGAGACAGACTTTTCGAGGGGCACGGAATCCGGTATCAGCCAAACTGCATCAGGAAACATGCATGCCCCTTCCGACTCTTCATTGGCATTATACAAAACCGGTATTCCGGTACATATTGCGCTGACCACTTTAGACGGCACACAGACATGATTCCATGCCGGCAATAAAGAAGCCACACAAATATCAACATATTGCATCTCTTCAGGAGTTATATAATCGAGTATGACTACCGCACCCAAAAAGGCCGCATTATCCAATATCCGTTCTACTTTTGCTCCATACAAACGAAGCAAAATAAGATGCTTATCCGGATCCAGTTGCCGGATAAGCTCCAGCAAGAATACATCGTTATGTGCCTCTCCTATATTCCCTGCATAACAGAAGACAATTTTATCCTTATTTGCTTTCCTCCAATAAGGCTCTGAAGTTTTCCCAGTCTGACATATCCCACACGGTAACACGATATGAGGAATGGAAAATTGCTTATATTGTCGGCACAAATACCGATACTGTTGTTCGCCTAACGCAATCAGGAAATCCGGAGCATGATGATAGACAAAAGATTCGACCATCCTATATAGGGGATTCTGTCGAGCCACCAATCCTGCTGAAGCAAATGCTTCCGGATAGAGATCCATCGTCCAAAAGGCTAGTTTACTTCGATAAAAAGGACGGAGTAAAACAGACCAGGCATTAATCAGGGACGGATCTGTCAAAACAATTTTCATCTGATGCCGGGGTAAAAACATAGAGCTGAAAATTAACCGGAAACCATCGGTCAAATTACCGAACAACCGAAGCCATTTATTCGTTCCACTGTAAAAATCGGCCAGTTCTATAGCTCGGTAAGGTAATGTTTCATGTACCGCTGAGACCTGTCCTTTATAAGAAGCGCGTATGGAAAGAACGATCACATCAATCCCGTTATCCCATAAATAATCAGCCAGTTTGCGAACCGGACGTCCGGTTGCAGAAGGATGAAGTGCGCCGTATTTATTAATTATTACGACTCTTTTTTGCATGTATCTTGATGTAATTATATATTTATACCTTTTTCTCTTTTTCTAAATCTCAATACCCCCATATACTTTAAGAAACCTCTCTTTTTATTTTTCAGCAAATAACGAATACAATCAACAAAAGGCAAATCTTTAACTTTTTCAGAAGATGTATGCATAGGTTCAATCTCACTTTGTATTTCTCCTTTTTCTGATAACCCAGCAGCTAATGTCGGATAAATACCTTCTATCCTAATTCCCTGATCATTCATATATTCAAAATCATCTGCATAAATTGAAGCTTTGGGTGGCATTAGTAAGATTTGTGCGGCCTTTCTATTGATCAGATAAGCACATGTACCGAAAGCCATCCAAATTCTATAAATAGAATAATTACCTAATTCATATAAAGCATGAGGATAGTAGTGGGAATGTCTGGCTAACGTAACAATACAAGCATCTTTTTCTTCCACTGTCTTTTTAACTATTTCCGATAAAATATCTTCCAAATGGGCTGATTCCAAAAAACACACATCATCTTCGAGTATTAAAGCACATTTTTCTGATGACTCTAATAATCGATGATAGCATTTTCTGTGGCTCAAAGTACATCCGATCTCTGCAGGAGAAGGAGATCGCAAATATCTCCTTCTAAACAGTTTACAATCAAAAAGACGATTCGTTTCTTCTTCTGGCAATTGTTTGCCATAAACCGCATTCACCAACTCTACATCCAAACAAGGATATTTAGCAGTCTCTGCCAATACATAGTTTCTTCTGTCTAGCGATTCCTCGATGTTAATAATGAATGTTTTGATTTTCATAATTTGATCTAAGATTATTGATATCCATAATAATTATCTCCATACCCATAACCATAATACCCATAACCATATCCATAACCGGCATGTTTACTCCGGACATCATTCAGTAAAATTGACATATGAGGTAATTTACCTCCGGTATATAAAGCCTCCACATCCGGTAACTGCCGACGATCCATCAAACCCTCACGTATAACATAAATACACAAATCAGTAATCCGACTGATTATCTGTGCATCAGCTACCATACCATAAGGAACCGTATCAAGAATGATATATTCATATCGTTCTTTCAACAATCCGATCAATTCATCCAAAGATTGTCCTAACAACAATTCAGCCGGATTAGGCGGAATAGGTCCGGAAGTAATGACATCCAACTCTTCAAAGCCGGAATGAGGATGTATCAATTGTGTCAGATCAGTCATTTTACCGGACAAATAGTGAGTCAGTCCCGGAACAACCTTTCCATCTTTCTCTTTTTTCGATCCCTTTCGAAGATCCATTTCTAACAATATTGTCCGTTTACCTGCTAACACCAAAGAAGCAGCCAGGTTGTATGATACAAACGATTTGCCGGAGGTCGGATTTGAAGAGGTTAACATCAAAACCTGAGACTTCTTTCGTTTACCCAATATAAAATCGATATTGGTTCGTACAATACGAAAGGCTTCGGAAACCCCATCCCTTTTTTGTTTATTGACCACCATTTCTTCTTTTTTCCGGTTATGAGGTATTTCCCCCAAAAAAGGAATACTAAGATTATTTTCAATATCTTTTCGTCCACGTACCGTAACATCCAACATCGGTGCCAAATAAAAAAATACTCCCGGTATGGCCAAGCCAACAAAGAATGCGCCTAATAGAATTACTAGAATGTTAACACCGGCCCTTCCTACTCCGTAAGGTGAATCCACAATACGAAGATTACTCTCCAATGTTGCTGATGTCAAAGCATTCTCTTCCCGCTTATTCAATAAATACAGAAATAAATCTTCCTTTATCTTTTGTTGACGTTCTACCGAAAGGACATATTTCTGTTGCGTCGGAATACTGCTGATCTTTCCAGCTTCCAACACTTGCATTCGCCTCGCATACTCCAGCTTCGAGCTAATTTCTTCTTTGGTATTTCTAAGGCTCTGCCGGATTGACTGAGATAAAGAATTTACCTCATTATTCATCAATCGGACTGCCGGACTGTTATCACCGCCATTTTCCATCAATTTATCCCGCTGCAATAATGCCGTGTTATATTTATCTATTAATTGTCCTATCCAAACACTTAACAAACCGGTATTAGCAGGAAGCAGGGATTCCTTTTTTAACGGATCATATAAATATTGCTGAATCAATTCAATTAACTCTTTCTGATTACTCAGTTCTGTTACTTGCCGATTATATAAACTCCGGTTCTCCAGCGAAATTTTAGCTTCTATATCAAGATTAGCCGATTGATGCTGTCGCCGGTAATCCTCTATACTACTTTCCACATTCCCCAATTCTTCATTGATCAGATTCAGACGTTCATCAATAAAAACAGCTGTATTTTGTATAATTTGGTTTTTATCTTTCATCGATTCGTCTACATAAACACGAATCAACATATTCAAAATATCATCACCCCGTTCCGGATTTGTGTCCAAATAGGTCAATGTCAATAAATTCGCATCTTTAACAGACCGTACTACCTCCAACTTGCCCAATTGTGAAGAGATGAGCGATTCATAATTCAGACAACAAACCTGTATCCCTTTATTCAAAGATTCATTATTAAACGAAGAGGTACGGTTCACCACCATTTTTCCCAATGGAGTTTCTATCGCCGTTCCGAAAGTATGCTCCATCACCCCGTCCGGATCATCTTCCAAATCAATTATCCTAAAACGGTCATTAGTAATCGGAAGAATAGAAAAAGAAGCCGGGTGAGTAAAGGTCGAATCCGGAAAACTTATCTTTACAGGAGTACTCATATACAAATCCTTACTTTTAAGTCCTTCATCCATCGAATAACCAATTTCCAGTCCTAATTTCCGGATCACTTTCCCCATCAACAAACGAGACTTGAATATCAAAATCTCTCCCTCTAAACTATTATTGTCACTGTCATCGAATATTTGTTTTTCACTAAAAGCCTCTTCTGTCCTTACTTTGTTTTTAAGTTTAACAACTGCTTCCCGTTTATAAACCTCCGGAACCGTCATCATATAGACACAAGCTCCTGTCATACAAAGAAAAACAGACAAGGCAAACCAGTGCCACTTTGTCCCAAAAACATCTAAAACAGTACGAAGATTAAATTCATTAACCAAACCGAATCTTTCTGTATAAGGGGATTGTTCTTCCATATCCTTTTATTTAAATAGTAAAATACTGATGGTAGTCAAAAGAGAAACCAACGAGATCCATGTTCCAACACTCGTAAACTGATTTTGTATACTTGCATCCGCTTTGGCACGATTCGGTTCTACATAAACCAAATCGTTCTGTGTCAGATAAAAATCAGGCGACTGGAAGATATCCCTCGAACGAAGATCATGATATAAGATTGTACGTACTCCGTCTGTTTCCCTAACAACCGCCACACGATCACGACGACCGTGAATGGTTAAATCACCAGCCATACTGAGTGCTTCAAACAACGTGATACGTTCAGAAGTTATATTATAAGTACCTGGATGATTTACTTCTCCAAGTATTGAAATACGGAAATTAAGAAAACGTACCATTACGATCGGATCTTTTATATATCCTTCCTTCTTCAATCTGCTTTGGATCAGATCAACCACTTGTCGCCGTGTCAGTCCAACCACCTTTATCTGTCCCAACAGCGGAAAGTTAATCGTACCGTCAGCTTCCACCAAATACCCCTCATTATTATTTCCGCCGGAGTATCCGTAATTATTTCCGCCACCATTAATGCCAGTCCCATATTGCAGAAAAGGACGCAATAACTCCGGCTCTACACTACTGACTGTTATATCAAGCAAATCGTCTTTCTGTATTTTCAGACTAAACGTATCGACTATGGCTGTTTTTTTCAACAACTCCTCTCCTTGCAAATAAGCAATATCTTTCACTGACCCACAAGAGAGCAACAGACTGATCAATATCCATCCCCAAAACACACTTTCAAATTTCTTCATATCCTATCTGTTTATTTTATCAATCAATCCTTTTCCTGGTTTGAATTTCACACTAAATCGTTTACGAATTATACATTCCTGACCAGTTTTGGGATTACGCCCCATGCGCTCCACCTGCTTCCAGGACATATAGCAACCAAAATTTTGTATCATAACAGGCTCCTCATGCAGGATAGAATTACTTATCACGTCGTTCATCGTATCTATAAAACATAAAGCTTGTGTCACGGTCACAGACATACGACTTGCAATTTCTTTTGCTAAATCATTCTTATTCATACTAGTTTATATTTATTTAATCATATACAAATTCTGGTTTGTCTCCTCGTCCGGCAACCCAGGCATACAACTGCCCCATCTGCCGGGAAACAACATCCACCGAATATTTATCCAGTACCATCTGACGTCCGCGTTCTCCCATAGCCTGCAGCTCTTCTTCATTTAGAAATAAAGCTTCCCGGATAGCTGTCGCCAAAGAGTTAACATCATTATTTGTCCACCAACCACACTGATATGTTTTCAGATCCCGCCATGGAGAACCGGTCGACGCTATAACAGGAACTTCCTGAAGCAAAGCCTCCGGAACAATCATTCCAAAATTTTCAAAATCACTAGGAACAACCAAACATGTTAATGAAGCTAACAAACGATTTTTTTCTTTTCCGGAAACCCAACCTGTAAAATGAATATTACGCAATTGCAAACGTTTTACCTCTCTTTTCAAAAAGGCGACATAGTCAGGTTCTCCGTCTCCCAAAATCAACAGTTCTCCTAACTCTTGCAGATGTTTCCATGTTTCAAGTAAACGATCAACTCTTTTGACAGGATGTAAACGTCCCAAATAACCGACTCTCTTTTTCTCCTTTTCCTGTAAAATAATTTCTTTTTCCGTTATTTCTATCGGGTTAGGGATAACTGCTACCGGATTAGTAAAACCTAATGAATGATAATATTCCATCTCTTTCATACAAGTCACATGAATACAGGCAGCTTGCTGTAACTGCCGACGCTGATATAATAATAAAGATGCTTTTTTTACCAAATAGGAATGTCGTAACGCCTCCGGATAAAGAGTCCCATGCAAAGTAATAACATAAGGCTGTCCGTGTTTCCGGGCATACCGTGCAGTAATATAACTGAAGTACATCCATATTCCCTGAATATGATACACATCGACACCTTCTGTTTTAGTCAGTGCCCAAGGAATAGTCTTTGTATATCCCCAACGTTTATACAGAATACCGGAATGGGGTAAATAACGAACAGAAGGATCATCTGACACAGCTTCCTCACCCAAATCTGGCTGAAGTGTCAAAATCTCCACCTCCATTCCCAAAGCTCTGGTTCCCTGCATCGTCAATAAAGTTGTGCACGAAGGACCACCACTAGCTTTACTCATGGAAGTTATTACATGAATAATTTTCATTTATATTACATTTAATGATTAAAAATCAAATTATATTATCGAAGAAAACGAAGTAACCTTCTGTATATACGTGCCAAATAGGAATAATGTCATTTGACAAATCTTTGTCAATCCAACAGGGAGCTCCCTGGAAAAAGAAATGTTCTGCACTCCGATAAAAACTCTCCCAGAAAAACACATATTTTCCTGTACAGATATAAAGAATACCTATTTTCATGATTTGATCCTATTAATTTAATAACCAGTCCGCTTTCATCACCGGAGAATGTACTAATAGTCCGGTGACTTTTCCCAACCGTTTATGCAAAGGGATCATACGGGCGAACAGACAAGCACGTTCCTCTGCAGTCAATGCCACACGAAGTTGGGATAATATCTGTTCTATTTTCCGAAGTAAAGACGCCTCGTAGACTTCCAGGCGGCTCAAACGGGTAGCCTCTTTCATGTAACCGACAAAAGCCTCCCGCCCCATATTTTTTAACAAGGAATCCGGATCATGCTCCGGATTGAGGACGATCCGACCGACAGAGAAACCTTTTTGGATTAATAATCCGGCAGATTTTATACCATTCGTCTGCCCCGCATCATCACCGTCAAGCATAACGATGGCATACCGGGTATACCGGCTAAGCAGAGCCACATGTTGTTCTGTCAGAGCCGTTCCGCACAAAGCAACCGTGTTCCGGAATCCGGCAGCATGCATAGCCAACACGTCTTTATAGCCTTCAGTGATATACACAAATTTATGCTGCCGGATTGCTTCCTGTGCCTGATATAAGCCGTACAAAATCTCACTTTTATGATAGATCGGACTAGTCGGTGAATTGATATATTTCCGAATATCCGTTCCTTTCGTCTCTCCCAAATAGCGACCGGCAAAAGCAACCAATGCCCCCTTCTCATTCCGGATAGGAAAAATTAGACGATTACAATAATTCTTATAATCAGAAGGTAAAGAAGAGGGGGCTATACCTACCTCAAATATTTTGTAAGTTTCACGTAAAACCTCATCTTCCGGCATATATTCCTCCAGTAAATCTAAAAACATCCGGCAACCGCGAAACAGACTATCCATATGAAACCAGCTGACAACTTCCGGTAATTTCGATTGTGAAATTTTCTTCACAGGCGGATATTTCACCGGTCGATATACGTCTGTCTCTGAAAGTCCGTACCATCCAGCGAGTATCTTCAACGCTTCCTTGAAATCACAACTTTCCATTTTCTGAACGAACTTAAAAATATCACCACCTTCCCCACAGGCAAAGCATTTATAATATTGTTCTTCCATATTCACATATAGCGACGGATGTCGGTCGTCATGGAACGGACATAGCCCGACCAAAGTCTTTGCAGAACTACCATTTCGTTTCAACGAAATATAACGTTCTACCACATCCTCCAGACGGGCTACAGATTTTATTTTATCTTTGAGATTCATTACATTATCAAATCACTTGCGGATCATAGTCCGTCAGACAAGTCATCGCAGGATTATACCGGAACTTAGCTGCGCCGGTCGCCCCGTTACGATTCTTGGCAACCAGCAGAAGCCCTACTCCACGAAGGTCTTCCTTCGTTTTCGGATCATAAAATATATTGTATTTTTCGGCACGATATACAAAGACAACCACATCGGCAATCTGTTCAATCGCTCCCGAATTACGCAAATCACTCAATACCGGCAGATGCGGAGCCGGACGACGTTCGCTTTCACGATTCATCTGTGCCAGCAATACCACTGGAATATTCATCTCTTCCGCCATCAGCTTGATCTTACGGACTACATTCCCCAAAGCCAAATCAGTCGTCTCCTGCAAATTATTTTTCGAGACAATCAGATTGATCAGGTTCAGGTAATCGATAAACAACAACTCCAACTTTCCCTGCTTGTGCAAGGCCTGCGCCTTTGCCCGCATATCTTCGACCGTATCCGAACCACAATATTCCAGAATAAGCGGCAATTGCTCCAATGCCTCCTGCGCCTTTGCCAGGCGTTCACGTTCTGCCGCCGTAGTCCCTTTGAAACGCAAACGGTCGGTATCGACTCCGCTCAACATAGAAAGCAAACGCATTACCAACTGCTCCTTGCTCATCTCCACGCTGAAAAAAGCGACCGCTTTCCCTGCCCGGGCAGCATTCAGAGCCATCCAAAGTGCCACAGCCGACTTTCCCATGGAGGGACGGGCGGGTATCACCACCAACTCTCCGTTATACAAACCACCGGTCAACTGATCCAGCTCACGGAAACCGGTACGGATATGCGCATTCCTGCCAGCTTCACGACCTGCCTGTTCCGCATACGATTGTTCCAGCACACGGGCAGCCACCTTTCCGGCTTCTTCCGATGTCGATGCATGAACCTGTTCGCTACGCAACGAGTCGACCAGATTATCCAGTCCGTTCAGCAACGAAGTTACATCAGCAGAAGGCTGTACCACTTCCGTTTCTTTTTTCTTCAATTCGTCCAGCATGCGACGCAACAGGTAGTTATTCACCAGTTCATCAGCATGATAACGGATATGATGATCCGTACGTACATCGAGCAACATGTCCGAAATGAAAGACAATCCGTTCAGCCGTTCATACTGCGACAGATCCAAACGGATCATTTCCTGTTCGATCGTCAACATATCCACCACTTTTCCGTTCTCCACCAACGACAACGCCGAAGCATATACAAAACGAAGCCCCGGATGATAAAACATTTCCGGTTTCAGATGTCCCATCACATCAAAAATAGCATCCGGATTAGTCAGTAAACCTGCTATGACCGCTTTTTCCATATCCAGGTTGACATGTACCTGTACCTGCTGTTTATTTCCTGCTGTATTCATCAGTTCACCACTCCTTTCTGTTCATTTTGATTGGAATAAAAATTGCTGACTGTAGCGAACAGCCCACCTTCCCCCTCCGTACCTTGTGAGGGGATATCCGGCGTATGGACCGGTTCTCTTTTAACCTCGATCAACTGTTCATAATTCATCAGGATAATCAACTTGTAATTACCCAGGTCTTTTACCTGCAGGAAATTGCATGCTTCCAACTTCTCCAGGCATTTTCTTACCGACTTGCGGCAGAGTCCCGTCAAAGTCCCTATCTCCGTAAAAGAAGTCACCCATTCACCGGGACGGCACAAATACGAAAAGTCATTCATACAAACCACACCTTCGGAGAAATAGACAAAGGTCTCTACACAAAGCAACACGCCTGCCAAACGGCGCTGATCGTCGTACCCGCTGAAAAAAGCTTTCAGCACATTTCTTCCAACTTTCAGGTAACCACACTTACGGATGCCGGGTGTCATGTTTTCCTTACATTTCTTCATAATCTTACCCTTTCTGTTTAATAATTAAAGTGTCCCGGATAAAGTCCCGGCAAAGGTTTTTCTGAAAGTTCTTGATTTTTATATGTATCAGACCGGTTACAATCTGTAAGGGTTACACCCCCGGTTACAACTCTCTTAAATATAGAATAAATATTATTTATAATAAAAATAAAAGAGCGAATCAAAAATTTAAAAGACCTGCCAATCACCCATTCGGTTACCAACAAATTTAAGGCACGAAGCCATCCGGACGGATTTGATGAAAAGTCAAAAAAAAGCAGGCAAAGCAAGCTCATTCTGAGCGGGTTAATTATTCAGTTTTTAGAATTCGTATTTTCTGTAATTATTAAAGAAACCTAAAACGTCCTCGTATTCGAGTAATTGGTCGTATAAATCCTGCTGTATACTCGATAACTGAAGTTTTACGTCAAACACAGCCACCACGGCTGCAGCCAGTTCACTGGCATAACAGTCGAACATACCGGTTTTATGCATAGCCGTCAGTACCGCCATAAATAACCCTTTGTCAATTACTTTTACTTTAGGGATTTTCAGCACATCCGGTTTATAACCGAAATACTCCAGGATGACAGGTTGGTAATAACCGAAAAAACTATCTGCAAATTTCTTCCACGATTTCCGGCTTTCCGCCAGATTTGTCAGACGAAGAAACAGGGCACATTCCAGTATCTTTCCAACCGGATCGGATTCTTTTTGTATATTGGATTTAAAAGTAGGGAAAGACAACTGTTTGCCTCCCGACATAGCATAAAAATTTTTTATTTATCGATATTTGTTTTGTATTCATCTTTTCCACATTTATGCCCGGAAGAGAACGCTTTACCCGCTGAAAAAACAAGGGACTTTTGAACGTAAAATAAAGGACTTTTGAAATCAAAAGTCTAGTCTTAACATTTCAAAAGATACCTGTTTTATTATTCTAAATAATTCAGATTCTCACGTGCTATACGTGGATTCTGTGGTAAATATTTTCGAAAATAACCAGCTGCATTTTCCTTATCACCATCCATCAACGACAAGACCCCTAAGTTATTGTAAGCGCGCGGATCTCCATTTACCTGCTGAAAGAAATAGCGGGCCGATTCTTTATCTCCCTGAGATAAGGCGGCGGCTGCCGCATTCAGTTGAGCGACCTTACAGGTTGGATAGGTATAGGCAGCTACTTCATAAATTTCACGGTATTGCTCCGTGCCGGGACGGTATAAAGCGGCTACGCGAAAGAAATCCCGCAGGGATACTTTATCCGGCTGGTTATAGACTTTTTCGATTAACTGAGGATCATTGACGGACACCGTTTCCGATTCGGTTTCAACGGCCAGCTCCATACGGCGCAAACGGCTGAAAAAGGTCTTCTCGATATCCTTGTAAACAGCTCCGTTGTCTATCGCCTTGATCTGTTTACGACGGCTGTCCGGATCATCGGTCAACTGGAAGATCGACAACACACAGCTGCTGTATTTCTTATCCGATCCGGCAATAAGACGTTGTAATCCCTCCCAGTCTTCTCCTACCCAGTCTACTGTGATCAAGCCGTCATTGGGTAAATGAAACTGCTTCTGCAGGTAATTCTTGAACTGGATCGCACGGTTACCGGCAAGCTGTTCATTCGCTTTCGTATTGCCGTCAGGCGAAGCATAACCGGTAATACGGATCTTCTTGATTTTCCCGTTGCCGGACTGCAACAAAGGTTTCAACTGTACCTCCAGCTTCGCCAGTTCGGCACGGTTATTTCCATACTTCGGGTTGATTTGAACGTTCCCGGCTGGAAAATCAATGTAAGCATCCAGTTTTTCTACTGATACAGTAGGCAACAGCTCTTCATCAGGTGTAATATAAGTAATCATCCGACCATATACCGATTGGGCATCGATCTGTAATTGCGGAATAGTTACACTTCTCGACAACAGCTGAGAATCTTTCTCCTGTTTCATTTCAACTGACATCGTACGAGCCACTTCATAAATATTTTCTGTTGCAACCGTCTCTTTTTGAGAACTACAAGCCGATAAAACAGCCAGTAAACCAAGACTGGCAATTCCTTCTAAAATTCTTTTTTGCATGATTAATATTCTTATTATTTTATTTTTGCTTTTTACATAAAGAAATAAAACCTTTCAAGCGATATTTTATATAACCTTTTAAATAATATTTTATATAGCAATATCCACCATAGAAATAATAATCGAACTTTCCTAAAGGAACAGGGACCCAATTTTTCGGACATAAATCACTAGTATCAAAATCTTTCTTATTCTTTGCCCAAAATCCAAACCAGGGATCCGGATATATTACTTTTTTATCTGGGTTAGGATTCAACCAGGCACCCCACCATGAAAAAGTTGAATTACTAATAATATTATGCGTACACATCGATTGCAAATATAAATCAACTAAGGGAGGTTCATTTTCAATAAAATAAAAATTATCTCCTTTAAAGTGTCTTTTACACCACTCTATATCATCACTTATAATCAGAAAAAATATCGTCTTATCAAAATAACTTATTGCTTTATTAAAATAAGACATTCTGCATACAGGATGCTTATACTCCAGCTTCAAATAATCTCCGCGACGTACATTTATAGCTACAGTTTTTCTTTGAAATATAAAACCATAGTTATCACGTATGTATTTTTCTGTATTACTATCTATCTTAAATAAATCATAGACAAGTTTTTTATCAAAATATTTTTCAGATTGAAAATAACCTTTCAATATAAGATTATCTTGTAAAGGTAATTTTTCATATAAAAAACTAGTTCCATTATATACTGTAACATTTTCCGGGTAAACATCTTGAAAATCTATTTGGGATAAAATTGACTTTCGAAAAATTTTTAACTCTGACAAAAAAGGATAATCACATATCAAAACTCTATAAGATACTCCTAATTTTTTGGCAAGAGAAATTCCTGCAGAAATTTCAAACAGACAATTACCTAATTTACCTTGTAAATACGTATATATCATTATTTTATCCTTCTATATTATTTGTTTTTAATTTATTTGAAATACCTTCATAGATATTACGTCTTTGGGTTTCTTTTATTAATGCTGGAGTAATATCGTAACCGGCAATTATTTTTTCAATATGGTTCCCTAAATTATATATAGCTGTTGAATTCACTGTAATAACTCTACATAATGGAATATTCTGTAATGCTAGCAATTCCATTGGACAAGAAGTTTTTATAATTTTTGATGAAGGAAAATAAACAGAATAATCTGTGATTTCTGCCGGATGAACCTTTATCAGTACTCTTGATTCATCATAGTCAGCTAATAACAGACGATATACTTCAATTTTATCAGACTCTGAAAAATTCCCCTCCGAAAATTCGCTAAATGGCTGAGTTAATAAAAGAGTATCACATTGATCAAATAGCTTTAAATCTATTCCTTGTGGTAAAAAAATATTTAATATTTTCTTTTTCTGATTAGGAGTTTTTTGTTGCCATAATGCATCCAAATCGATTATTTTTGATTTTTTCGAAATTATATCTGGTATCGGTAGAATACCAGTTAAATAAACACAATCGACATTATTGGCTAATCCAAATCGAGGATAGATATTCCCCCACAGATATCTACGCCAAAACGTCTTTACTCTCTTCACCTTTTGATATTCAGGACGTAAAACATATTCATAAGAAGACAATCCATCCTCCAGGTAAAAAATATGCTTAAACAGTCTCAAAAACAAATTGGAGAAAGGAGGAGCACCACTTAAATAAATTGGAATATTACAATTACATAAAGCATACCAATATATCAGTAACAATGCTACATATCGTTTTATTAAACTTCTTTCATCCAAGATCTTTGCTCCAGATATATATTGAACAATAGACAAAGGAAAGTTTCCATGAAAAAAGAACAAAGTACTCTCAACCTGATTAGGAAACAATAGATAGTATTGTAACAAAGCATACGGAGTTTGTAAATAAACGATAGTTTTATATTTTCTGAATAATCTCATTTTTTATAACAAATCTATATTTCACAAATTTCTAACAATTTTCTCTAGATAAGGAAGATCCTTATCATACTTAAAGAAAAATAAATGAGGAATAAAATAATATTTAGTATTTTTAATCAATCCGGATTTAAACAAAGTCTCTATTTTCATATTTTTTAAATCATTATAGCAAGCACCTAAAGATATAGGCTTTTTATCAAATTCATATACATCTATAAACTTCATGTGATACCAAAAAAATCCACCATGTACGATTTTTGAATCATAATGAAAATTTTCAATTATACGATAAACATTATACCCCGAATTCCATTTTATACTATCTGATTGATCAGATTCTTTAGGTGATTGATAAAAAGGTATATAAAAACTTTGATCTGAAACTTCAAAAACGAAAAGATCTCCACATCCATTGAAAACTAATGGCAATTCACATCCTTTTGTAAAGACAGGAACGCCCCATTCTTCTCTGTCCCTATACAAATTTATACCAGAAAGGGAAACCGATATTTTATTCTTATGTACCAACCTATATATATAAGATCTATACATCTCCATAATTATTCCATAAGAAGGGAGTTTATCCATTATTTTTATAGACCAATAAAAACATCTACACAATCTAAAAAAAATGCGTCCCCAGTTATAAGCTATACATTCCTTTAAAGAAAATTTATAGTCTTCAATACCTCTATATGCATCACATAACTTTAATAAACGATCTGTAAAATAAAGCTGATCGGCATCAATCTTCATCGCATACCGGTAGGTTGCTTTCGACAACGTATAATTATAATAGTTGCTTAGTAAATGAATCGAATCTTTTGGCAAGTGATATGCATACCAAAAATCTTCCTCAGTTAAAGAATGAGCATATACTGGCGGTGCATAAAAATAGGCTTTAATCTTATCCGGATATTGCTGCCTCTTTTGTTCTACGATAGCAGCAGTTTCGTCTGTTGATTCTTGATAACAAATAATTAATTCGTCCAATGCACCGATACATGTATCGATACTTTGGGCTAACCACCTAGCCCCATCTTTAACCCGTATCAAACCACTGACACCAATTGGACGTTTTCTTTTTAGTTTAGATAAATCAACCTGAAACTCCGATGGATCATAATTTCCTTTACTACATAAAGGACATGAACATGTTTTCATATTTTCTCTTATTAATATTTATGTGCATAATATTCCACCATTCCAAAGTCCTCCCGTGTATCAATATCCAAAGATCCAAATGGATGATCGACAATTAAAGAAAATAATGATTCACCACGAATATGCCCTTTTAATATCTGCTCTTTACTAGTGACATACAACAGGCCATTTTCAAAATAAAGAGGCTCCATATCCTGGCTACGCTGGCCGAAGACAAAATTCCAGGGAATAAACTTTCCATCGATCAGACGACCTAATTTCCGAACTAAAGGAGAAACTGCAAATAAACTATCATATTGACCAGTTTCAATCACTCGGATGGCTTCGTCCATCATTCCTGCCGGACGAAGCGGATTAGTAGCTTGTAGCAGGATCATATAATCGAATTCTTTCCCTTTTAAAAGAAGCTCCGTTGCAGCATGTTGCATAACCAAATCCGTCGAGCATAAATCATCGGATAATTCATCCGGTCGTTCAATCACTTCTGCCCCATACCCACATGCAACACGAGCTATTTCCTCACTATCAGTCGATACATATACTTCCGTATCAGGTAGAACCTGCCGGGAATAAAGAATGGAATGGGCCAACAAAGGCTTACCTCCCAAAGGAAAAATATTTTTCCCCGGCAAGCGTTTTGATCCCCCGCGAGCAGGGATTACTGTAACATATTTCATATAAGTAGAATTAAAAAGGACTTTAAAAAACTTATTTCTATATAGGTGTTTTTATAAGCAACAAAATGGGTATAGATATTTGATTACTTTTACCTGAGTAAACCAATACAATAATGATTGGATTATCCGAAAGAATTTTGGGCATCAGTTATTGGTCCGGAATTATTACATAAATATCCGGTTATTTATTAGTTGACTTATATTAATTGGTTTATTATTATTAGTTTAAGGGTTTGGAAAGATTCACTATTTGTCAGATGTGAGTCTATTCAGATCGCATTAGGGGACGCAGATGACGCAGAATACGCAGATGCTCGCAGACTTTTTATTTTCTTTAAAACAATATATTATCTGCGTTTATCTGCGCTCGTCTGCGTCATCAGCGTTCCTTAATACAAACTGAATATATAGCTCATATTTTCCTAATATATCGTCAATTTTCAATGACTACCCATTCTGCCAAATTCCGCAATTGGGGACTGAAAGAGGCGGCGACTTTTATCAAACGACGACCGTCTGCTTGATAGGGGATCAGGTAACCTTTATCATCTATTTGTTTCAGGGCTTCTTCCATACTGCCGTTCAGTTTAAATTCAAATACGAATATATAATCTTTTGTTTTCACTACAGCGTCGGCACGTCCCCTGGCACTGCGAACTTCCGCCTCACAGAACTGCCCCATCAGCTTAAATACGATATAAAAAACAACTTGATAATGACGCTCTGTCTTGTCGTTCAATTCATAAGGAAAGTCGGCAAAAAAAGCTTCCAGCCGCTTCATAAAATCGTCTACATTTCCGGCACGTAGCTCGCGAACAAACTTGCCAATGTAAAAGCCACTTTCGTCTTCCGTAATGGCTGTATAAAAAGGAGTGATAAAATCGATAAAACCATATTTCACTTCTTCATTGGGAAAGGCTAACGTGTATAAACCGAACTCTTCATCATAACCTTTTATGGTCAGATAACCACTCTGATAGAGTAATGGGATCGGATTGTTGGCTTCCACACGATATTCGGAAAAGGCAGAGGCGCGCATCTCTATACTGTCCAAAATCAGACGCAGATCGTAATCTGTCTTTTTCAGTAATTCTACCAAAAAGGTCGGAGTACCTGTCTGAAACCAATAATTGTCAAAACGGAGCGTACGCAGGCTATTCAGGACACTGAACGGATTAAAAACGCCCGGAGTTTTCTCTCGAAAATGATAACCATCGTATTTGAGTGTCATCAGACGAACGGTTTCTTCCATTGTCAGGTTCTTTTCCACACAAAGAGCTTCCAGCTCCGGTATGAAATTCGCCTGCAATTCATCTTGGGTGATCCCGCAAATGGTTGCATAATCGGGATACATGCTGATATCGGCCAATTGGTTTAAATCGCTGAAAACACTGACATGGGCGAATTTGGTTACACCGGTCAGAAATATAAAACGCAGGTGGGCATCTGAACTTTTCAGTACTCCGTAGAAGGCTTTTAATGTATTACGATATTCTTTCATCAACACTTCATTGCCCAGTACTTGTAATAACGGCTTATCATATTCGTCAACCAGTACAACCACCTGTTTCCCGGTCTGCAAGGCTGCACGGCGAATAATACCGGCAAAACGGGTGGATAATGTTTGCTCATCCGTTCCTTTCCCATATAATTCTTCCCAACGTGTAAGATGAGAACTTAAAATAGCATTCAAGGCTTCAGCTGAGTCGTATTTCTCTGCATTCAGATCCAAATGCAACACCGGATACGTCTCCCACTCCTGCTCCAACTGTTCGATAGCCAATCCCTCGAACAAATGCTTCTTACCCTGAAAATAGGCTTCCAGCGTAGACAACAGCAGGCTTTTGCCGAAACGTCTGGGACGGCTCAGGAAATAGGGCTTACCTGTTTTGACCAGTTTATATACCAAGGTGGTTTTATCTACATATACAAACCCCTTGTTACGTATATCTTCAAAACTCTGTATTCCGATTGGAAGTTTTCTGATATCTGTATTCATGCTGAACTATTTTTCCGAATGACTAATCTTCAAATTCACGCATCGCAACCGATTGCCGATTCACGTTTCTGTATGGCTTCTACCAGGTAACTGTAAATCTGTTTGCGGGCAATCTGGTTCGGTACTCTCATAATCGTTTCACCATATTCTACCCGATCGTACGTAAGTAAACCTAAATAGTAAAGCTGAGAAATAAAATTTACAGGGTTGACTAGCTTCTTAGCTGCAAAATAGTTTTTGACCGTATTTCCATTTATCTCATTTGTATCAATTAAACGTATGATCACCGAACAACCTTCCTCTTCACGGATAAAATGGCTCAAACTACTGAAATCATCCCGAATATCATAATTCATCATTTCAGAGGGTGGACGTTTTTTCTGTAAATAATTACTTAGAAAATAGAGTATCATATTCGAATTGTACAAGCTCTGCCCAATACATTCTTTCGTAAAACAGTAATTACCATACCAGAGTTTCATCATTCGAATAATATCTTCAATCGGATCAGACAACATACCTTCAGACTGATAATAAGACAACATATCGGATAGTTCCGATTCACTAAAACCTACCATCGAATTAAATTGATCATCAGTCGTAATATTCATCCCGATATTGAACCCACTCGTTACATCGTCCAGTGTAACAGGCGACACACCGGTAATGAACATCCGTTTAACAGGTGCATCCGGCCCCGTAGTAATTGCTTTGACAATATTAAAAAATCCGCGATAAAAACCTGAATCATGTGTCAAGGCACGATACACATTATTACCCTCACTGGATAAGATCGTGTTGGTGAAATTATCATATTCATCGATCAGCAGATAAATAGGCAACCCTAGCATGGCAGCACGTTTACCGATAAAGTTCAACTGACTGGCAGCTGTCTTCAGCTCCCTGATTTCTTTAGGAAAATCAGGTTCAAAAAACGAAGCATATTGATCGGCAAAAGCCTCCATCTGAATTTTAGCATAGCTATTGAAGGTATCTTCCAACGCTTGTCCCGTACCACGAACGGCGCTAAAATTGAAATATAGCACCAGATATTTTCCTTGTTCACCGGTAGGATGTTTACCGATATACTGATTGCCGAATAACTCGTCAAATTTATCGGCATATCTCACATCATAGTAACAGTAAAGCATACTTAGGAACAAAGATTTTCCGAAACGACGCGGACGGATCAGGAACAGAAACGATGCAGTCTGTTCCAGCTCTTCAATATAACGTGTCTTATCCACATAATAATAATCTTCTGTAACAATACGAAGATAATCCGTCAGTCCATAAGGTATTTTCTTTGCCATACTCTACTTCATTTATTCATTTCAAATCTATTCCTTCCGGTAAGGATTATACAAAGATAATTAATTCCCCCGAAAGCACTCTTCAATTCTCAATTTTCAACTCTCTATTTTCAATTCTCAGGGTTCCCCCAAAAAACGAAAGATCAGTCCGGTCTGTAGCGGAGTAAACTTACGTTGACCTTTACACCAGCCGGTTTCTATGAGAGCAGCTGCCAACTGTGTATTATGGTTGATCCAACGTTTTAATGACTGGGCTGCCGATGCCGGCTGCAAATCCGGATTATATAACAATCCTAATTCTGTAAAGCCATAACTCTTTACCGGTATCTTTTCGTCTTCCGGATAATTATTTCTGCTCATAGGGGTACTTTTTTATTGATTTATATATTATAAAGTAACGAAAAAAATACCATACAAGCAAGAGAAGCGCTTCCTTATTTTATTGAATTTCAACAAATAAACAATCATATTTCATTTTATTTACTGCTATCTATTCAGAACTGTTCCTAACCGGTAACCACCCCTCCCCGCTATCGTACCTTTGAATTGTTATCGATAACCAATCAATCAACCGCCAATCGCTTCCGGACTATTTCCATCGGCATATTGGCACATTGTTCAATTAAAAATTTAGTCATCATGTCTTTAAGTTTCCATCTAGTCAAACGTCCCGATATGAGTAAAGATGCTGCCAAAGGCGCTCAGCTCTATTACGGACAAGTCAGGGCTTTGAAAAAAGTCAGTTTCCAAAAACTCTGTGAGATGATCGCCATGCGAAGCACTGCTTTTATCGGTGATGTCATGTTAGTTGTCGAAGGTCTTCTCTCCGTTATGCAGGAGCGACTCGAAGAGGGCGATATCATCCAGATGGGTCGCCTGGGTAACTTCCGCATGGTAGCCGGTAGTAAAGGGACTGCCACAGAGGAAGAGTTCAACACCTCTCTTTTCAAAAACGCACGTATCGTATATGTTCCGGGTACTATGTTAAGCGACATTCGCAAGAATGCTACGTACGAAGAAATCAAACCGTTATCCTCTGAAAAATCGTCTTCCACACCCGATGACGACAGACCGGTTATCGAATAGGCTGCGATATGCATAAAAAAGAGTTTATCCAAAAGTTCCTTCCGGCTGCCCAGGCAGCCGGGGAACATTACAAACTGAATCCGGTCGTTATCCTCGCCCAAGCTGCTATTGAAAGCGGTTGGGGAGAAAGTGCTCTTTGTAAAATCAATCATAATTTTTTCGGACTTACCGGATACGGTCAACCGTCACTTTACTGGAAAGGTGCTAAAACACCTAAGATTGAAGATGGCGGAATCTCTCACCTGCAGTTTCGTATCTATGAATCGGATGAACAGAGTTTCTTCGATTTTGCCCGGTTGATCCGTACCGTTTATTCAACAGCCGCTTCTATCAGCTATCATCCGGAGGCTTATGCCAAAGAGATCGCTTACAGCCGCTACATCAGCGAAGTAAACGGCGACAACCGAGAAACTTATCGACAATTGCTCACATCAATCAGTCAATATATACAAAATACTATCCAACATGAAATATCTTGAAGCCGTACTTAATTTTCTGACAACCATTGCCCGGATGCTTTTTCGGGGCAAAGGAAAACATAAACCTGGGTATCCTCCTGCTGACGATAGTGGCAATACTGGCGGTTCTCCAAAAGAATACGGAAGTAGCCCTGGCAGCCATCGGAGCGATACTCTCGATCTCCGGGAAATCTACCCGGCTCCCGAAAAAATAATAGGAGGCGCACTCTTTGTATGTGCGACGGGAGGGTATCTGCTAAAATTACTGGAATCATAAACCTGATTCTGATAGATGAAGGTGCGTATTCTATGTTTTACTTACATAAAAACATAGAATGCACATCCTTTACTGCATATTACAAATATCTATAATTTTGCGACATACAGACAACGATTCCGGACGATGGGAAATAACCAGAAGCGTAAGTCCGGGACATTCTTCCGACAACCGGACAATCGAATCGTTGATAAGGTGCTCGGTCGCTTCATCCAGTGATGAAGTTGCTTCGTCAAACATCAATATCTCAGCTCTTTTATATAAAGCACGGGCTATCCCTAATCGCTGGCGCTGACCTCCGGACAACAGACTGCCACCTTCACCTACCGGTGTAAAAACACCTTCCGGAAGGGTTTCGACAAAACGATCCAAAGAAGCCAGACGTAACACCTGTTTTACCCTCTCCATACTGTTACATTCATCTGATCCCATGATAATATTATCGAGTAATGAGCCCTCCACCATAAATAATTGTTGAGACACATATCCGATTTTACTTCGCCATGATGCCAGTTTATCGGTCGACAATTCGACTCCGTCTACATAAATTCCTCCGGAATCCGGCTTCAAAAAGCCCAATATCAGATGAAACAATGTCGACTTACCACAACCGGATTCTCCCCGAAAACCGATAAAGTCTCCTTTCTGAATATTCAAAGAGTAGTTGTTGAATATTTGCTTCTCCTTACTATACGAGAAACTGAGATTACGGATTGAGATCAATTCTTTAAATTCTATCGGATGTTGCTCAACAATACCTGTTGCTGACTCTCCTGATTCCATATCCGACAACAGATTTATGGTAAATGAGTTTGCTTTCATTTGAAACATATATCCGGTACTTTTAATTATTCCCGGCAAAACACGATAAACAGCAATGGCAAACACACCAACAATCAGTCCTAAAGAGGGAAAATCAAACAACTGTGAAGCAACGATCAATACCACCACCGAACATATAACCGCTACTTCCAATACTTTCTGTAATGAATTACTTAATAATAAATTACGTACTATACAATAATTTTGTTCTTCCAGTAAATCAGAAAATCGCTTCGTACTATTCGGAAACGTATTATTCATCTCCATATCCGTAAATCCAATAAAAGTTTGTTGTAATAATTTCCCTTTTTGAGGAGCTAGCAAAAACAACCTTCTTCCATACTCTTTGATCCGTGAACGGGAGAAACGATAATAAAGTAAAGTGATAGGAACAAATGTAAGTACCACTAACAAAAAAACATAAATATCGAATATTATCAATCCGATAAGAATAGAACCGGAAACAATACATTCACATAACAATTGCGTATAAGAAACAAAATACCCTTTAATCAAATTGTCTGCAATACAATTTACCTGATTGACTAATCGATGACTATTATTTCGTTTAATATATAAATACCCTTTAGAATAATAAAAACGATATAACCGCATGGACAAATAACTGGATATCGAAAATAAGCGTTGATTTTGTTTATATTGCAATCGGGCAAGCAAACAGACACGTACTATAGAAAAAAGCAGAACCGACATACAAATAAAAAACATAAACGACCGGATACCATCAAAATTCCCCCAATCATATAACGAAGCTAAATATTTATTTTCCAGTACAACCTCCTCATTGAGAACCAGCAGCAGTACAGGCAATAAAATTCCTGTTCCCAACAAATCCAAAACAGCCATCACCAAAACAGAAACACCGACTCCCAACAAACGCAATCTGTACAAACGTGGTAACACTTTATATAAATGTCTTATTGCATTAGGTATCAATCTTATCATACCAATCAATTATTTAGTTTAACTACTCTATTACATTCAGATAATAACAACCATAAGAAAAAGCAGGAATAAGCTCCGGATGCTATTACATATCCTTCAAAAATCATATGAAACAAACACAAGAACAAAAGAGCGCCCAACAAATATCCATTGATTCCACCTGACTCTTTTGTAAACAGCCGATAAACAATCTTGAAAACAGGAATCGCAAAAGACAAAAAACCAACGATTCCCATAGAGGACAATATAAACAGCCAACTACTTCCCGGCTCTATCGTTCCGGTAACCTGATCCCTTTGCCCCTCTACTATACTTGCAAAGCCAACTCCAAAAACCGGAAATGCCTTAAATTCATTCATTCGGTCTTCCCATAACGCATCTCTTGAACTCGTCAGGCTTCCTGATTTTTCACCATTTTCCATTTTTTCTCGCAATCTTTCCGTATGAGACCACCAAAAACCCGAAGTCAAAACAGCCAGGCATAATATTGTAAAAACAACTTTCCCCAAGCGCATCACATGATGACGGTATATCCGACTGTAAAAAAAAGCAACAGCAACCATCGTACTCCCTAAGGCCGAACGAGAACCCGCTAATATCAAGATCAGTAAGGAAACAACCATTATACCACTTTCCTTATAACGAGTTGATAATCTAGGAAATAAATAAAACCTGTATAAACTATATAGAAGAGAAATCCCAGCTAACAATCCAAGTAACATGGACTGACTGGCAAATCCTTCAAAACCACTCTTCCCATACACCAAATCCTTTTTAATTATCCAAGCTAAAAATGAAAAAATTACAATACAGCGGATAAATGTCAAACTATGAATAAATAATAAACGCCTCCACATCGTTATTATTGGATTTACCAGAAAAGGGCCTATTGTTAAAGTCACTGACAAAAAGGCAATTACCCGAAATCCTACTTGGAAATAAGCCGGTATATCATTTACTACGATCGAAAGAAATATAGCAACCAAGAAAGGTAGCCAGGTATATGAAAGTATGAATCCTCCCCTAAAAACCATCCAAAGCAAAGATGCCACAAAAACACCATAATAAACCGGATCCGGTATAACAGGTAAATAAGGTACTACTTTGGTAAAAGACATCAGAAGTAGGCAAAGTAACATAATACGAGCTATGCCGTCAACCGTACTTGTCCTCATTTTGCAGAAATCATTCTAGTCTTCCGGTATTTCCTGTAAAGAAACTCCAGACGATATCTGAGAAACAATAATACAGAACAACAAAAATCCATCAATAATGGAGATGTATAAAGTAATAACCCACGAAACAGTCTTTGATGAACATCCTCTACCGGTGTTTTTTTTACCATCCTTTTTAGCAATAGCGACGAGAAATATTCAGTCTCCAAGATATTCAAACGTTCTTTTCGCGACAACTTCGTACCGGGACGATATAAAGTATACATAAAAACACGATAATCACGAACCTTCATTCTGCAGAGATAATCATCGGATACGGTTTTATTTATTCCAAACTGATCAAAAAATGATTGAAAAATAGATTCTTTCTGCTTATGAGCTTCTAAAAATCGAGGTCGGTAAGAAGAAATAATAGTCATTACGTCTCTACGCATATAATGATAAAAGGTATTCGGTAATACACTTACAGTTTTAATCACTTTCAATACCTCTAGATTAAAAGCAATGTCTTCAAAAGGAGCCTCTACCCGAAAATTCAAATTATTATCCCTGAGAAGTTGTGTCCGATATATTTTATTCCAGGCATAATTGAATAAATGTAATTGCGATAGTTCCACAAACAGAGAATAAAAATTCATCGAGTCCCGCTCTGTATATTCCTGACTAATCTTTTCATAAGAAACATAACCATCTTTCGTATATTCCACAGCAACACTACAAATAACAATATCCGAACCCTCTCGTAGTGCCACTTTATACATAGACGAAAACATATCTGCTTCTATCCAATCATCCGCATCTACAAATGCAATATATTCTCCTGTAGCCTGTTTCATTCCAGCATTTCGGGAGGCACTTAAATGGGCGTTTACCTGATGAATAACCCGGATACGTGGATCTTCCGCAGCATATTGATCAGCAATCTTTCCGCTATCATCCGTCGATCCATCATCTACAATAATTATCTCGATTTCTTTTAAATCCTGATTGACAATACTGTCCAGGCATGCCACCAAATAACCACCTGCATTATAAACTGGAACAACAATTGAAATCAAAGGCTTTTGCATCTTTTTTCTATTTACTTTTTCAATCCGGACATCGATACTTTATGAGCTATTTTTCTTTGCCCTATTTTAATTCCTAACAAGTAATTCATCAATATACCAAACAGCATGTTGACAACTACCACTATATTAAAATTCACATATTCTACAAGCATCAAATTAAATAGCAGCATGATCAGCGTATATCCAAGCAACAAACCTGTTGCCTGTAAATGTGTAAAACCGGCATCCAGGCATTTATGATGAATATGGTTTCTGTCGGCCAAAAAGACAGGAACACGTTGATAAAACCGGACAATCATCACACGTAACGCATCAAAAACCGGAATAAACAACAAGGAAAACGGAATAATCATATCCTCTACATGATATCCGGACTCAGGAATATACATAGCATACTTAATAGCAAAAAATGCTAGTAAATATCCTAAAGACAAAGAGCCGGAATCACCCATAAATATTTTTGTTCCATGTGAGACCGAACCTAATGTATTATAAAACAAAAAAGGTAACACACAGCCCACAATGGAAAAAGCCAGCATACAATAAACCCATTCTGATTTTAGAAAGAAAAGTATACCGAACGTTATGAAAGAAATCAAGCTCCCTCCTGCCGCCAGACCGTCAATCCCATCCATTAAATTTATGGCATTCGTTATATATACAACCAATACGATACTAAAAGGAACTGCTATCAATGCCGGTAATTCATAAACACCGAATAATCCATACATGTTATTCAGATATAAGCCGGAGAGAGGAAATAAAGAAGCTACCAGAAATTGTGCCATAAATTTTTTCCGATAACGAACTCCTATTAAATCATCCTTTACTCCTACCAGATATAAAAATAAAGCTCCGGTTAATAAAAATAATAGCTCCAACAATGTATACCCTGTCAATGCCGAATTAAAAGGAAAATTCATCATGAATCGAACGGCTGTTGTAAATGACAGGGATATACATATTGCAGGAACAAATACAAAGCCTCCTAAACGAGGAACTGCTTGTGTATGACTTTTACGTGCATTCGGATCATCATACAAACGTTTTCGTTTGGAAATGACTAATACACGAGGCAGAACAAATGCAGAAAAGAATAATGATATTAAAAAACAAAGAACAATTAGAAATTCTGCTTTTTCTTTTTCCCCCAAGGCAGAGGCTAAAAAGCCTGTAATAGAATCTGTTGCCATGTATTTAAATTTAGTTTTTCTGCATAACAAAGTTCGTCAGTCCCATCATTTCGGGCGACATACTAGTGCGTTTCGTTTTGACCCTTATTTACTAAATAAGGGTCATTGGGTTTAAACCACTATATATCTGATATATACAATACTAAAAAGAAACTTCAGGAAGAGAAATTTCACCGATAATAGGTTTCTTTCTTATTTTGTTATGATTTATTTTCTTCAAATAGAGGGAAGAGAAATCCGAAATGTTAGGTAGTAGTATTTATTTAGTAAAATAATATTATAAACCCGGCGATTCTTTAAATAAACGTCAATGAATTTATTTCTTATCATTTTGTAGTTCTGCTAAGTTCGGTTAAAGGATTTTTAGCGGCAGCCTTTGAATTGTATAATCATCTCATTTCTAGCATTTTTAGCAGTATCTTTTCGCAAATTCCAGTATCATTAATTTAATATTAACCTTTTTTATGACACAAAATATCTTCCGGCTAAAGTTTTATCAATTTAAAAAATTTACCTTTGCGCTGTCATAGATTTTCAAGCCTTTTGGTAGTATAGGGTATTACTGATTATGATTTTTCACCTACCATTTTTAAGGCAATGACCCTTATTTAGTAAATAAGCGTCAATTTTTAATCGATTGTTTATTTACCCATTTTTCTACAAACCCTATAATTTTCATATTCACCCTATCAATTATCGATTGGTCCAGTTCTTTTAGATAAAAACGAGTCGTTTCTTCAGAAGTATGTCCCAGTGCCTGACTGATCACCGATATCGGTGCTGAATTTTCTTTAGCACTCATTGCCCAGGAATGGCGGGCAACATACGATGTCAGCTTTACCGGACAACTTAACTTATTCCCTATCCTCTCCAAACGACGGTTATAAGTCCTTAGAGCCACCTTATATGTTTCATAAGAGGCATCTAATGATTTTAATATAGGAAATAATGCGTTCGAATTAGCATCAGCATACTTTTCCAAAAGGCGACGCATACCCGAAGTAATCTTTACGCGGATTTCCGTTTTAGTCTTAACACGAGAGTATACCAACTCGTTACCATGTATATTTTTATAAGTCAGGTGGGCAAGATCGACGAAAGCCATCCCACAAGCCATAAAACTAAAAAGAAACAGATCGCGTGCAAAATCCAGCGATTTGTTTGCTTTCAAATCCATTTGTGTCATTTCCTTTATTACATCAGCTCCTACCGAACGTTTATAAGACTGAACCGGCCGCAGGCGAAGCTTTTGAAAAGGATTTTCACCAGGAGCAATTAAGTTTTCAGAAAGTGCACAATTATAAACGGCGCGAAGTATGCTGGTGTAATTACTTACTGAATTACGGCTCAGGTTCAATGACTCCAGATGGTCGACAAAATCATTTACCAACTGGGTATTCACACGTTTGAAATCCAATTTGCGTTGACCGATAAATAATGCCAACTGATTTCGGGTTGCTTTGTATAAACTGGCTGTTCCTTTTTTACCGGAGGCATATTTATCTCTTTCAAGAGAATCCATATAACCCAATACTCCTTTGTCTGCAATCTTTCCTGTTGTTTCCATAACAATGTTTTTATAAGATAAATAAGAACAAAAATAAGAGATTTATAGTTTACCCAAAAGCAAAAACCATTGATATACATAAGAAATGGAAAAAGGAGGATACCTCCCGGCATCCTCCTTTCTAACGCAACGAATGAATTATTTATATTTACACTTACTTCTCATTACTTCTTGCAATCGCAAGTGGAATAAGCTACTAACATCCAAACCAATTTTTCCTGTTCTTTCAGATAATCGCTCATCAGCGCTACTGTAGCTTCATCACCTGCTTCCGACGCAAGAGAAAGGAGTTTACGCTCTTCGGCGATGAACTGTCCGTAAGTATTCAGGATATTTTCCAGAGCTTCATCACCACAGGAAACGCCTGATACTTCTTTAACTCTTGCCACTTTCAGGTATTCACTGAATTTATTTACCGGTACGCCACCCAACATCAGGATACGTTCTGCCAGTTCGTCTACCTTTTCGGCTGCATCGTCGTACATTTCTTCAAATTTACTGTGAAGCACGAAGAATCCATGTCCTTTTATATTCCAGTGGAATCCGCGAAGGTTTGTATAAAATACCTGATAGTCGGCTAATAACTGCTGTAATGCTTCTACTACTTTGTTTGCTGCTGATGCATCTAAATGCAAATAATCTAATGTCTTCATAATTCTTATTTTTTATATGTTATACTTTTTTATTTCTTGTACTGCAAAGATACAGCATATATAAACACCTGTCAAACAGATAATTGCTATACATACATAGATAAAATCTATTAAACAAACGGCAGCCATTCATATCAAGAGCATATCATCCATAAAAAATGACTGACAGCTTTAAAATGCTATTATTAAAAAAAACTAAACGACACAATAATTCCGGATATACTTTTTTTTCGATAAGACAACACCTCCTGATACACCACATTAATTGAAGTTCTTAGACTGAGCTCATCTATCTACATTTCAATTATTTATCTTCAGATGTCAACACATGCTAAATCTTACAGAAAAAAACTCATAATCTGCGTTAATTGACGTAAGAGTAATTGTAAACAAAAAAAGTTTAAACTACTTTTGACATTTATTGCTATACCACTAATTTTTTTAACATGTTACGAAAGGACTTTATTTTATTGCTGTTACTTTATTTTATATATCGAAATCCGACAGAAGGTGACTGACAAAGCGAACTGAAAGTTCCGCGTGCACGGAATAAAAGAAAGGTAGTTACATAAATTTTTATTTTTATAGAATTAATATAAGTAAAGCGCCGGCGCTTTACTTATCTGCTTATAAGCAGGCTGAGAAAGGAGAGAAAACATGAAAAAAATTTTATTCGTACTATTTCAAATAGTATTATGTATCACAGCTCCTGCTGTGGCACAAACAAGCACGAATGTAAATTCAGTTGCAGAGTTACAAACGATGGTCAGCACAGCATCCACAGATTCCAAATTCACATTGACGGATGCCTTCGTGACTGATTTCAACAGTCAGGCTTCGGCTATAAACTTAACGATAAATTCATCAGCAAAAATCACAGTAGACGGAGCTAATTTAACACTGAAAGCAGCAGCGAATCAACGACATTTCACCATCGGTGGATCGGGCAATGGAACATTGACTATCCAGAATATGACGCTCACGGGATTAGTAAAAGATTCAGAGTTAACAAACGGAGAATACCCCAAAAACTGGAATCCGGATGCTTCTACTATTGGCGGAGGAATAACCGGAGGCTTCTCCGGCGAGTTACGAGTTATCGGTTGTTTTTTAACAAAAATGCGACCTGCATCAAGTAGTATAAGTGTTACAGCCAAAAAGGTAACAATAAAAGAATCCTCTTTCATTTCCATCGGAAAGATAAATATGGACGATGGCGGGTCTGTCATTTATACAGGTAATGTTTCTTATGAGATAGAAAATTGCACATTTGCCTATAATTTTGCCAGATCAATAGATGCATACGGTGCTGGAATCATTTATATAACCAAGAATCTGGCTGAGATTTTCTCAATCAAAAACAGCCGGTTGTATAAAAATACTACACTGACAGCAAAAACAGACGGAGCAGCAGGTGGAGGAGTAATCTCCTTGAAAGATGCTTATCCCAATACATTCATTATCGATAATTGTGAATTTACCGAAAACGAAGTAGACTCTTATAACGGTGGTTATACGGGAAATACAGCAGATGGCGGAGCTGTTTATTTCTATGCACATAATGGTGGAGGAAGCAGCAAGATCGAAGTCTTGAACAGTACCTTTATGAATAATACTGCATTCGACGAAGGAGGCGCTATTGCTTTTGTCGGTCAGTATCTGACCAATGTACTTGTCAGGAATAATACCTTTTATGGAAATACGGCAAGAGGCGATCAACGTAAAGGGACATATACAGCGGATGGTTTTGACGGAGGAGGAGCCATAGAAGTCGATACAAAAGCCGTAGTTACATTCGAAAATAACACAATTGTCAAAAATACTGCACTAAAAGGTACAGCTACTTCCGGAAATGCCGGAGGAGGTATTTCCGTATACGGCAGTGGAAAGGCTACTTTAAGAAACAACATTATCAGTGGAAATGAAAGTACGTATAGTTATTCCGGTGGATATCCTGATATATATCCAGCCATCACATCTACTTCATGGACATCTAAAACAGGTACAAATATCATCGGAGAACCCCTGATTAATATTTTCGGATTAACCGATCCGAAGCCAATCGCCTATGGCAGTAAAAAAGCTGGAGATCCGAGATGGAACGGAACAAATGAAAATTACTACGGCGTTATCAAAACAATACCGATACTGCCGAATGACAAGAGCCTGGCAGACATACTGCCGAGCGGTCTTGCCGATGATACGGTCGATAACTCTACTTTAAGCGATCTGTTAGGCAAAGACCAGAATGACAACACGCGTATCATCGCTGATGACGGTTTTTCCGATTCCGGTGCCGTTGAAATCCTTTGGGTACGTTTTAACGCAAACGGTGGAAACTGGGAAAATCTAGGAGAAAACAATTACGCCGGTACTGACTACTACAACCTGGAAGATGGTAAAACCACCTATTATTATAAAGTAACCAATCACAAGGGAAAAGTAGACAGTCCAACTACTGCTGCCGATAAACTTGTTCATCCCGAAGGAAAACAATTTCTAAAATGGGTAACAGACGATGCAGAAGAGAAAGACTGGGTAAGTTCGGATGCCGTCACTGAAAATAAAAAATATAAGGCTCTATGGAAAGAGGATGCTTTGGAGGTAACCTATCATTCTAATTTCGATCCGGATAAAACATATAAACAAGCTTACGACGGTGGGGAAGTTACTACTGCCACCTATCCTGCTACCAATTTGCCCAACCGTCCAAATTACATTTTCGTAAAATGGACAACCCATGCCGATGGCAGCGGTACAGTTTACCTGCCGGGAGCTATGTTTACAATCACTGAAAATATCGACCTCTACGCCCAATGGGAACCAAACTCAACACTGAAACTACAATGGTCTGTCTCTAAAACAACTGCCGACCTGTATGAATTCAATGATGTGGAAAACAATTCCACGACATCCGTCATGGTGGGTACACCTGTGTATGTGCAAATTCGTCCGACAGGTCTCGAACATATCGATTTCGACACCTGGACCATCGAATACTCTGCTACACCCGTTGACTATCACTATCCAATAGACGAAAGCATTGCTAAAACGGTACGTTATAATTTCAATAAGGGAGAGGCCCACACGCTTGAAGGTATTTATCACTATAATGTAACCAAACTGATCCTCTACAAGAGTGGAACGGAAGTCGCTACGTATATCTACCGTAATGCATCCTGCACACATACAGTAGTCATTCAGGATAAACCGGTCGTGATAGATCCTAAGCTACAATGGTCCGTTTCCACCGTTACCAGTGAACAACCCTATTTCAAGGACGTAAAGGATCAGACCACCACTTCCGTTAATTACGGGACTCCCGTCTTCGTACAGATACGTCCGATAAAACATGAAGGCATCGTCTTTGAACGCTGGGATATAGAATATTCCGTAACTCCGGCAGAACATTATTACGGAATGACACCCAAACTGAAGACCGAACGACACCATTTCAATAACCGGGAGGCTCACACTGAAAAGGGAACCTATATGTATGTTGTCACAAAACTGACACTATATGATATGTACGGCAACCAGGTCGTTAAAACTTACGACTATAACAATTCTCCGTACCGGCATACTATCGTGATCAGTGACAGCGAAGGACCTGGTCCCGGACCGGGAACAGGGGGAGGATTACAATGGTCCGTATCTACAACAACCAATAAGCCAGAGGAGTTTATAGATGTGGACAACCTGACTACAACATCCGTAAACAAAGGGACTCCCGTATATGTACAGATACGACCGGTCGGTTTCAACGATGTGACTTACGACAGTTGGGAAATCGAATACACTGCGACTCCAGTCAGCTACCATTATCCGTTGGATGAAACTGTTCCCCGCACCAAACGCTATACTTTCAACAAAGGAGAAGCCCATACACTGGTCGGGACCTATATTTACAATGTCTACAAACTAACATTGTATGACGGAGAACGTATCGCGACGGAAGAATACTATCCGCAACCCGCCTATAACCATACGATTATCATACGTGATGGCGTTTTGGGTGATATCGCACCGTATTGCGGTATAGAGGGTGAATTCAGAATTCCGATCCTGTTGACTGATCCTGATAATAGCCTCGAATATTCTGTCCGTTTCTCCGAAGAAGGGTTGAAAGCCGGCTTCAAAGATACGGATTACAGAGATGTAACGCCCCATTACCTCACGGTGCCTGTCAACAACATTATTGCCAAAGGTATCTACACGGGGACCGTATACATACGCAGGAAAAGCGATCCGGACCTCGTCGAACTTCATCCGTTTGAAATAGAAGTATTACAAACTACCACGATCACCAAACAGCCACAATCGGTAAAGGTCTGTGACGGCGATGCATTCACCCTGACAGTCGAAGCGATCGGTATCAATCTGAGTTACCAGTGGTTCTTCAATAATGAAGTTATCATCGGAGCTACATCAGATACATATACGGCTGCTCTGACCCCGGACAAGGAAGGCAAGTACCATGTCGACGTATACGGCGATTGCGGACTGGAAAGTAGTCGTGTAGTAACCGTGAACAAAAACGGTCTGCGTATACTGGTGAAATGGAATGAGTTCCTGTACATCACCAACCCTGACAACGAATTTGTGCGCTTCCAATGGTACAAGGACGGGCAAAAGATCGAAAAGAACGGCACTTCCATCTACTATTCCGTGCCGGAAGGTCTGTTGGGTACTTATTTTATTCAGGCATACCGTGCCGATGATACCTATGTGGTCAGCTGTCCGATCACGTTCGAGACATTGACCCAGTTCCCGATCACACGCGTTTATCCGACAATGGTGAAAAAGAGTGATAAAATCACGGTCAGCCTGGGAGTTCCGGAAGAAACATCTGAATCTGCCGTTATCGAGATCTATAACCTGAACGGTCAGTTGATAGAAAAAAAGACTACTATGACTACGGAGACCAAAATCTCTGCCGACATGGCATCCGGTAGTTATATCGTAAAAGTTACTACCGAATCAGGAAAAACAACAACTCATAAAATCATCGTAAAATAAAGAATATAGATATGAGCACAATAATTTTAAATATAAAGAAAACTATCATCGTGTTTGTTGCAGGTAGCCTTGCCTGCAACGTTTCCGCCCAGCAAAGAACGGGTAGCAGAGAACACAGCCAGCAACAACAACGTCTACAACGTGAGTACCGCAATGAATACAAGGAAGAGAAAAAAGACACGACAAAAACCTCTTACCTGACGGTTTCCGGAGGCGTGGGTTCTTCCACTTTCCGTTACAAGCTGAATTATCAGATCGAAGGGTTTGAAGAAAAAGGGAAACGGAATGCGAAACCGGGCTATGAGATAGATGTCCGCTACAGCTATTTCTTCAATCGTCATTGGGGCTTTTCTACGGGAGCAGGCATCTCCCGTTATGCCACTACCGGCAAACTAAAAGGTGATATGTCCAACGAAAAATATATGAAGCTGGGCAATATGATCGACGATGACGATTTCTCCGGGCATCCCCGTGAATTTGAGCTCCGTGCCCGACTGAAGAACCTGGAAGAGAAACAGACAGCTTTCCTGTTGGATGTACCTTTGATGGCGATGTATCAAACACGCTTCGGCGAAAAAGAAAACTGGGGATTGTATGCCGGACTAGGGATTAAGCTGCAGATACCAGTTAAGGCAAAATATAAAGTGCAAGGAAATACTGCCACCGAACTGAATGTGTCGGGATATTATCCACACATCCCTTCCGATGTAGGTTCACCATCTGAGTCACCTGTCCCTCACCATGGTTTCGGTACGATTAACGATCCGGGTAAAGAACTTGATTGGAGCGGCAAGAACAAACTGAAACTGGGGGTTGCAGGAACGGCAGAACTGGGTTTTATGGTTTCACTGAATGAGGATAAAGATATTGATCTGCTGCTGGGCGGCTATATAGATTACGGTTTTACCAACATGAAGAAGAAAAAGGCCCAGGGCTTACTCTCCTCTCCTGCTTCTTATCATCCCGAAGGAAATAAGATCGTCGGTCAAGGTATCCCGTACAACGGGATGTTGAATTCGAATGTGACCGATAAGGTAAAAGTGATGTCGTTCGGAGTAAAACTAGGATTACGATTCAAGTTGAATTAAACACTAGGAATATATCATTCATTAGTAAAATAAACAGTTAAAGCCGGGAGTCTCTTTCCGGCTTTTCTTATGTGACCTATCAAAAATTTTATATCTTTGTAATTGATTTTGGTAAGGATTAATATCATGAGAATTGTAAAATAATGAATATACAGCAACTAGAGTACATCCTGGCGGTAGACACTTACCGCCATTTTGCCAAAGCGGCAGAACATTGCAGAGTGACACAGCCTACCCTCAGTATGATGATCCAGAAACTGGAAGACGAACTAGGGATCAAACTTTTTGATCGTAATACACAGCCGGTATGCCCTACTCCTGCCGGACGTAAGGTGATCGACCAGGCACGCACGGTTCTTTACCAGGCTTCGTTGATCAAAGATATCGTTAATGAGGAAGAGCAGTCACTGAAAGGCACATTCCGCCTGGCAGTACTCCCGACCATTGCTCCGTACCTGCTCCCCCGCTTTTTCCAGCAGTTGTCGGAAAAACATCCGGAACTGGATATCCGTATCCTGGAAATGAAAACGGCTCCAACCATGTCAGCCATCCTGAACGGGGAAATCGATGCCGCTATCATTGCCAACCAACCGACAGAAAATCAGTTGCAGGGCGATACATTATATTATGAACAATTCTTCGGATATGTAGCCAAGAACGATCCGGTCTTCAAAAAGGATCTGATCCGTACGGCAGATATCAGTGACGAACATCTCTGGCTGCTGGATGAAGGACATTGCTTCCGCGACCAGTTGATGCGTTTCTGCCAGATGGAAAAAGTGAAACTACGCCAGGCGGCTTACCGTTTGGGAAGCCTGGAGACATTCATGCGAATGGTGGAAAGCGGCAATGGGGTCACTTTTATTCCGGAACTGGCGACACTGCAGCTTAGCGAAGACCAGAAAACATTGGTTCGTCCTTTCGCGATCCCCAAACCGGCACGCGAAATTGTCTGGATCACCCGTAAGGACTTTATCCGCCATACGATTGCCGGCATGCTGATAGAGAGTATCAAAAAGTCCGTACCGAAAGAAATGTTGACGCTACAACCCGGATTAAAAGTAGTCTGAACATTATTTTTAGGAGGCAACACAAAAAAAATATCACTTTTTGCTTGTAGTTTCCAAAAAAGCGTTACTTTTGCTGCGTATTTAAAAACAAACGAGACAAATGAATCGATTTAGCTTTACATATTTCTTTTATTACTTTTACTTTAGCAAAGTGAAGGCAGGAATTTATATGTAAAGCGTTGATGATAGATAATATGTATCAATAATAATATGAAGTCCTGCCGGTTACGGTGGGACTTTTTTTATGACTTTAAGACAGAAAGATGAAAAAGAGAGTAGCAATTCAGGGAATAGCCGGTTCGTATCACGACATCGCAGCCCGTAGCTTCTATGAAGGTGGAGAAATTGAGATCGTTGGATGCAATACATTCAGAGATGTAATCACGACCATCAAGAAAGATCCGGCGATACTGGGTCTGATGGCCATCGAGAATACGATTGCAGGAAGCCTGCTGCAGAATCATGAGCTGATACGCGAAAGCGGTCTGCGGGTGATAGGAGAATACAAACTGCGTATTTCGCATTCGCTGGTTGCACTACCGGGTACGACGATACACGATATCACGGAAGTCAACTCCCACCCGATCGCGCTGATGCAATGTACCGACTTCCTCGATACCCTGCCGAATGTGAAGATGGTGGAAAAAGAAGACACTGCCATGAGCGCCCGATGGATTTCCGAGAATAAGCTGAAAGGACACGCCGCCGTCTGCGGTAAACTGGCCGCCCAGATCTACAATATGGAAATCCTTGCCGAAGGGATCGAGACAAACAAACGAAACTTCACCCGTTTCCTTGCCCTGGCAGACCGATGGACGGCTGAAGACCTGCTTGAAAAGGCAGACGTCAACAAATCCTCACTGGTATTCGCTCTCCCCCATACCTCCGGCAGTCTTTCCAAAGTGCTTTCCATCCTCTCTTTTTACGACATGAATCTTTCTAAAATACAATCGCTCCCGATCATCGGCCGCGAATGGGAGTATTTGTTCTATATCGACCTGACATTTACTGATTATACCAGATACAAACAAGCATTGGATGCAATCATCCCATTAACAAAGGACTTAAAAATTTTAGGTGAATATGCAGAAGGAAAACAAAGTGTGTAACATCACACCTGCCGACCGCGTCGGCAGCGTACAGGAATACTACTTCTCGAAGAAGCTGAAAGAGGTAGCCGAAATGAATGCCGCAGGCAAGAATGTGATCAGCCTCGGCGTAGGTAGTCCCGACCTGCCTCCTTCGGAACAGACGATCGAGACGTTGTGCGAACATGCCCATAATGCCAATGAGCATGGTTATCAGCCGTATGTAGGTATTCCGGAATTACGTAAAGGTTTTGCTGACTGGTATAAGACCTGGTACGGTGTGGAGCTGGACCCGAAGACGGAGATCCAGCCGCTGATCGGTTCCAAGGAAGGTATCCTGCATATCTCGCTGGCTTTCCTGAATCCGGGCGACGGCGTATTGGTTCCCAACCCGGGTTATCCGACTTACAGTTCGGTCAGCAAGCTGGTACAGGCAAACCTGATCCCCTATGAACTGAAAGAAGAATTGGGATGGCAGCCGGATTTCGAAGCTTTGGAAAAGAGCGATCTTTCCAATGTGAAACTGATGTGGGTAAACTACCCCAATATGCCGACGGGAGCCAATGCCAGCAAAGAGCTTTTTGAGAAGCTGGTTGCTTTCGGACGCAAACACGGTATTATCATCTGTAATGACAATCCGTACAGTTTCATTCTGAACGAGCATCCGTTAAGTATCCTCAGTGTGCCGGGAGCCAAAGACATCTGCATCGAAATGAATTCGATGAGCAAGGCGCACAACATGCCCGGATGGCGTATGGCAATGCTGGCTTCAAATGCACAGTTCGTTCAATGGATACTGAAAGTAAAGAGCAATATCGACTCAGGACAGTTCAAACCGATGCAACATGCTGCGGTGGAAGCCCTGAAAGCACCGAAAGAATGGTACGATAACATGAACCGTACCTATCGCAGCCGCCGTGACCTCGCCGGACAAATCATGCATACCCTGGGATGTACTTTCGATGAGAACCAGGTGGGAATGTTCCTTTGGGGAAAGATTCCGGCTGAAGCGGAAGGCAGCGAAGCGCTGGCAAACAAAGTGTTGTACGAAGCCAACGTCTTTATCACTCCCGGATTTATCTTCGGCAGCTGCGGCGAGCGTTATATCCGTATCTCCCTTTGCTGCAAGAACGAAGCGTTACAAGAAGCATTAAACAGAATCAAACAATTAGAAATAAACAAATAAAAGTATATCATCATGGAAATGGAATTAGAATCAATCTTATTACCCGGTGTGGACCCTCAGCGTCCCATCATCATTTCGGGACCGTGTAGCGCCGAAACAGAAGAACAAGTTATGGATGCAGCTACTCAGCTTGCTTCAAAAGGTGTAAAGATATTCCGTGCAGGAATCTGGAAACCGCGTACTAAACCGGGAGGATTCGAAGGTATCGGTGCAGTCGGGCTGCAATGGCTGAAACGGGTAAAGAAAGAAACCGGCATGTATGTCGCAACTGAAGTGGCAACAAAAGACCATGTATTTGAAGCGTTGAAAGCCGGAATCGACATTTTATGGATCGGTGCACGTACCACCGTTAATCCGTTCGCTGTACAGGAGATTGCCGATGCGCTGAAAGGTGTAGATATTCCAGTCCTGATCAAGAACCCGGTTAATCCGGATTTGGAATTGTGGATCGGTGCATTCGAACGTTTGTACGGAGCAGGTCTTCGTCGCTTGGGAGCTATCCACCGCGGATTCAGCTCATATGACAAGAAGATGTACCGTAACCTGCCGCTGTGGCATATTCCTATCGAACTGCGCCGCCGCATGCCGAACCTGCCGATCTTCTGTGACCCCAGCCATATCGGAGGCAAGCGTGAACTGATCGCCCCGCTTTCACAGCAGGCTATGGACCTGAGTTTCGACGGTCTGATGATCGAATCGCATCCGTGTCCGGATTGTGCCTGGAGCGATGCTTCACAGCAGATCACCCCGGATGTATTGGATTATGTTGTCAATTTACTGGTTATCCGCAACGAGACACAGACCACAGAAAACCTAGCCGAACTGCGTCGCCAGATCGATGGTATCGACGAACAACTGCTTGAACTGCTGGCTAAACGTATGCGTATCTCCCGTGAGATCGGTGTGTATAAGAAAGAGCATAATATGCCCATCCTGCAATCACCCCGTTACAGCGAGATCCTGGAAAAACGTTCGGACATGGGACAGACAATGGACCTGAATACCGAGTTTGTAAAGGAAATATTGAAAGAGATACATGAAGAGTCTGTTCGTCAGCAGATGATCATCATGAATGAATAAAAATAATTATCTATAATGAAGATATTAATATTAGGTGCCGGAAAGATGGGTTCTTTCTTCACCGACTTGCTGAGTTTTGACCACGAAGTAGCAGTATTGGAAAATGATCCGAAGCGCATGCGTTTCATCTACAATGCCGTACGGTTACAAAAGCCGGAAGAGGTGGCAGACTTTGCTCCCGAACTGGTTATCAACTGCGTTACGTTGAATTATACGATCGACGCGTTCAAAACCGTTCTTCCTTATCTGCAACCGTATTGTATTATTTCAGATATCGCTTCCGTGAAAACGCATCTGAAAGAGTTCTACGAAACCTGCGGATTCCCGTATGTCTCCACTCACCCGATGTTCGGTCCGACTTTTGCCAATCTGGGAAATCTGGAAAAGGAAAATACGATCATCATATCGGAAGGTGACCATTTGGGAAAGATCTTCTTCAAAGATATCTATTCCAGCCTGCGCCTGAATATACGTGAATATACGTTTGAGGAACATGATAAGGTGGTTGCTTATTCTTTAGGTATACCGTTTGCTTCGACCATGGTATTTGCCGCCATCATGAAACATCAGGATGCACCGGGTACAACGTTCAAACGTCACATGAAGATTGCACGCGGATTGCTGTCTGAAGATGATTATCTATTGACAGAAATTCTCTTTAATCCGCGTACTCCGAAACAGATCGCTCGTATCCAGGAAGAGCTGAATATTCTTCAGGATATTATTAAGGATAAAGATTCGGAAGCGATGAAAGGTTATCTGACCAAGATTCGTAAAAACATTGAATAACAGTTGTCACTACCCGCGCAGGTAGTCGTAATTACCCGCACGGCTGTTTTTTTATTCCCCGCGCAGCCAGTTGTCACTACCTGCGCAGGGATTTTTTATCTTTAGACTATATTTATCAGTCAAATCGCGATCTTATTCTGTAATAAAATGACCTTGCTTTACACTCCAGTCGTTACCGAAGAAACCGGATACTTCAACTCCATGAATACCATCTTTCAGGACATCCACATTGAAGATCAGTAGGTCGGGGAAACCAGTAATACCGGAGATGTAATCATTCGGATAGGTTGCTTTCATTCCTTCAATCCCTGTTCCGGCTACAACACCTACACTGGCTGTACGGCTGTCGGGACGAGGATAAACAAAATAAGCACCCAGATTGTTACCTTTCAACACTTTACCTCCCATGCGGATCTCACCTTTCAGCACCTGTACCGGAGCATTCTTCAGGAGCTTGTTCCAAGCTTTGTTGTTGGCTGCATTCCCGTAAAGGACCACATTGCGATCGGCATAAGCAGACGGGGTAAAGTCCTTGTCTGCAATCACGTCGATTGAACCGTTTCCTCTATAAAGGAAAGTCTCGGCATCGAAACGAGCCTTGTTCTGATACCAATTGTTTTCTTCCTTATTACCTCCTGTAGCATATACAAATACCACATTCTTGTCGAACGCCTGTTTGAAGCCTCCGTAACGAGACGGATATTTCTCTGTTGCAGGAATTTCATTCACCAATGTCCATTTACCGGAAACTTTCTTCAGCACAGCCGGCTGGGTAGCATCTGCCGAAATTGTTTCATTGTCGATGATGATACTTGCTGTTGCCGGGAGTTTCAAGGCTGGCAGATCGAATGTCAGCGATGCCACGTTGGAAGTCGTACCCGAAATGCCATTATCCGTCTGTTTGAAAGAAACGGAAGAGAAAGCATAGGCCGTATCCTGCTGATTGATGGTTACCCAATAATCCTTAGCTGAGATAGCAGGGGAAGCAGTATGGAACTCCAGTTGCTTTACTTCGCCGTCTGCAGGTACTTTATGCCAGCGAAAATAATCGAAAATCGGTTTCCAGTCAACACTCTCATTACTGTACCAGTGCGACCCGCCCGGATATTCATAATAACAGAAGTCCGGATGGAATGTGCCTAATACTTCGCGCATCTGACGTACCTGCTGGATAGGAACGACATTATCCGAATCACCATGAAGAATATAGATACCCGATTGCAGGAAGTTCCTTTTCAAATCCAGCACACGTCCGGCATTGGCTGCCTGACAGATCGTTGTGAAATGTTTCTCGCCCACATTGGCTGCATCGGCATTCGGCCGCGAATAACGGGCTATATCCGGATAACTGGCACAAGGAGCGATAGCGGCAAAACGATCGGGATAGGTGACACCCAGGAACCAGGTACCGTGTCCGCCCATCGAATGCCCGGTAAGATAGGTGTGGGCAGGATCTGTTTTAAATACTTTCTCCGCTTCAGCCAGCACTTCCATCGCATCGATACGTCCCCACTCTTCCCAGTTAAAACCGAACGGGCGGCGATTGGTCGGAGCGATGATGTGTCCCCAATCTTTCGGAGCATAAGCACGAGCCTGATTACGGGCTTCCACAGATGCTCCGTGAACAGACAAGAACAAAGCCTGATTATCACCTTGGGTAGTAGAAGGATTCACACTGTAATACTGTACACTCCCATCCACATCGCTGATGAAAGTACGTTCATGTATGACAGATGCGTCTTTTTGCTGCAAAACAATTTCCGTACGGTCGATCTCCTTGCCAGATTTGTCCTGCAGGGTAACCGTTGCTTTCGTTGCCCCCGTCTTCGTCGACGTAGCAGCAGGGATACGGAATTTAACCTTGCGAACCATCATCGGCATGATATCATCCGTTGTCAGGGTGGCTGTTTCCCCATTTTCCAGTTCACATTGTATCTTTAATCCGGAAAGCGCTTTTTCCTGTGCATTCACGACACGGATAGCTCCCCACTTCTCTCCTTCTCCATTGATAATATCCGGAAGCGTCATATCCCGTTTGGTCAACATCACCGGTTTGAACGGAAGGATCAGTTTAGCGGCAACTCTGCCAAAACGTCCGGGCGTGAAAATAAATTCATTATTACCCTTCTGCATCCGGAAAGGGATCAACGTATAAGCAAAATCGTAATGATCTCCTTCGTGAGGCATACCGTTGATAAAAGTACGGGTGTTTCCGCTTGATTCGAGTAAGGCAATCTGAGGTTTATCGGCATTATATTCGGTAAAGACATAGGCACGGCGTAAAGCACGGTTGGCGAACTTACCGGTAGAATCAGCCTCGATCGGTGTCCATTGTACAGCTTCACGGGTTCGTCCGTAGTTGGTTGCTGTCAGGTTGTTTTCGGAAGGAGCCTTGAACTTACCGGTCGCAATCTCCCATCCCAGTCCGTCAGAGGTAGTGAATAAATAGCCGGAAGGAGCCGTTACCGGAACAAAATATCCCTGTTTGAAAGAGTGAAGTACGATACCTTCATCCACCCGTTCTACTCTTTCTTTTCCGAAATACTCGACAATATTACCTGTCTTCTGTTGTGCCGCCAACGGGCTTAGTCCCAGAAAGAGACTGGCAACAGTCATAATATAAACATTCTTCATTTCCATTATTTTAGTGGTTTATTAATTGTTTAGAAACAAAAAGAAGACTGCGGCACGGGCTATCCAGTCCTTATGTCACAGCCTCCTTTTTCAGTAAAAGCGTATAAACATTACCAGTAATACTGGTCCATTATTTCCTTCATCCGAGGTGTATCGGCATCTGTATCACCGACATCCGCACGGAGTTTCAACAGTTCCTGTTTCATCTCCTTGATCACATCGGCATATTGAGGATCGTTATACATGTTCTTGTCTTCTTTCGGATCGACCTTCAGATCATGAAATTCCCATGCCGGCGTAGTCGGTGTTTCTTCCGAACCGGTTGCATTCAGACGGTCGCCATAGAGGAACATCAGTTTATAACGTTCGTTGCGGATACCCATATGAGCCGGGCGAATGGAATGATGTGTCCAGTAACGGTAGTACATCGCCTTGCGCCAGTCGGCAGGAGTCTCGCCTTTCAGGTTTTCACGGAAACTTTCTCCCTGCGATCTTTCCGGAGCTTTTATTCCGGCATAGTCGGCAAGTGTAGCGGCAAAGTCCACGTTCAGGATAATATCCTTATTACGTGTTCCTGCAGGAATTTCTTTCGGATAACGGATCACGAACGGCATGTGCAAAGGTTCTTCATACATCATGCGTTTATCGAACATACCGTGTTCACCCAGGAAATATCCCTGATCGGATACATACACGACGATCGTATTCTTGCTCAGTCCCTCTTCATCGAGCATCTTCAGCAAACGACCGATATTATCGTCGATCGTAGCACCGCAACGCAGATAATCCTTAATCATCTTCTGGTAAATCTTCTTACGGGCAGCCACTTTATCCATTCCCTTGGTAGAGAAAGGCAGTTCCGGATAACGACACCACCAGGCATCCGGGTCTTTCGAGGCAGTCTCCCAACGCCAGCCCATATTCTCCAGCTGCTGTCCTTGGAAAGCTCTGCCCGATTCCTCCGGTCCGAACTCCATCATGCTCTCCGGTTCCGGGAAAACGACATCGTCATAGAGGTGCTTCATCCGTTCGGGGAAATCCCAGGGTTCGTGGGTTGCTTTGAAGTGGCAGCACATCATGAAAGGTTTCGTTTTGTCGCGGTTGCGTATCCATTCCATCGTCTGGTCGGTAACGATATCGGTCGAGAAACCTTTTACCTCAACGCCTTGTTTGCCTTTATCGTCGTCCACCCAGTTTTCAGCCGTCTTAAAAATAGGGTTAACATATTCGCCCTGGTCATGGAATACATTGAAATGGTCGAAACCGGCAGGTTGTCTCTTCAGATGCCATTTGCCGATCAGAGCTGTCTGGTAACCGCCGGCCTGCATCTGTTTGGCGATATTGTCGACAGCCGGATCCAGCCCGTCCTCCAATGTATACACTCCGTTGCGATGACTGTAAGCACCGGTCATGATAGCTGCACGGCTGGGAGCAGATATCGAATTCGTGCAAAAGCAATTATCCAGCACGCAACCCTCCTGGGCCAAACGGCGGATATTCTCATTCTTAACATAGTCAGCCAGGATACCTCCATAGATACCCCATGCCTGACCGGTGTGGTCGTCAGACAAAATAAAAAGGATATTCGGGCGTTCCTCCGCCTCTTTCTCCGTCTTTTTGTTTGAGTTGCAACCAATGATAGGCAGGCATGTTGCTAACAGACCAGCCTTCAAAATTAGATCAGCGTTTTTCATTACCTATATAATAATATATTATTTCAGTTTCCCCGGTTCACGACGTCCAGGACCTTTCACACGTGTCAGGTTATCTCCCAAATCCTTGCGCATATCATCGGCGATCTTCATCAGCTTGGCTGCTTCTTCCGGATATTGGGAAATGACATCGTAACGTTCTCCCGGATCACGGCGCAGGTCGTACATTTCAGCCTTTTTCAATTCCAGGTTCGTCAAATCACCCGGCTGACCGTCATTACCCGGCACGTAAGCACCATAAGTTACATACTTATGCGGGAAAACGAGTTTGAACTTGCCGTCTGTCACTGCTTCCAGATCATTCTTATGATAATAATAGACGAACGATTCACGCGGATTAGCATCCTTTTCTCCCTTGATTAACGGCAGGATACTTACACCGTCAATCTTACGCTGCGGCAGCGGAGCACCACTGATATCTGCCAGCGTAGGCAACAGGTCGATATTGGAAGCTAGTTTGTTGCAGGTTGTTCCCGGTTGGGTCACCCCTTTCCAGTACATGACGCAAGGAATACGGTTACCGCCATCGAAAGTGGTGGCCTTTGCTTCACGCAATCCTCCGGCAGAACCGGCATGGTTTCCGTAGTTAGCCCAGGGACCGTTATCGGAAGTGAGGACGATCAGGGTATTTTCTTCCAATCCCTGTTCACGTAAAGCTTTCAACACTTCACCGACACTCCAGTCGAGTTCCATCATTACATCACCATATAACCCCTGTTCACTCTTTCCTTTAAACTTATCGGAAACAGCCAGTGGCACGTGCGGCATGGAATGCGCCAAATAGATAAAGAACGGTTTATTTTTGTTTTTCTTGATGAAGTTTACCGTACGATTCGTATAATCGGTTGTAAATTGGGTCTGATCGGTATTATAACCGACTATTTCGTTTCCATCGTAAGTCGGCAGATCCGGGAAATTGAACACTTCCCCCTGTTGCGGATGGAAAGGCCACATATCATTGGAATAAGGCAGCCCGTAATATTCATCGAAACCGTTCTGCAAAGGAAGGAATTGTTTGGCGTCTCCCAAATGCCATTTACCAAAGACAGCCGTACTATATCCTTTTTGTTTCAGCAACTCTCCTATCGTCATTTCATCAGGACTGATGCCATAATCGGAACCCGGACCCGGTGCTCCGGCAAAACCGATACGGTTCGGATAGCAACCGGTCAGCAATCCGGCACGCGATGCTCCGCTGATAGGTTGTCCGGCAAGGAAATGAGTGAAACGAACTCCCTCGGCAGCCATACGGTCGATGTTTGGCGTTTTATATCCGTAGGCACCGTTATAAGAGAAATCCCCATAACCTGCATCGTCGAGGTTGATGATGATAAAGTTGGTGTAGTTTGCGGCCACACCAGACATTGAAAATGCGGATGCAGCAGCCAGTAAGAATAGTTTGCTGTTCATGATATTATGTTTCTTGTTAAACTTTGCGCACCTTTTAGGCAAGACAAAGTTCGCAAAGTTTTCCAAAGAAACAAGTATCTGAACAGAACTTTCTCATGGAAATATCAACAGGAAAGCGTACATTTGTATGATTTTTACGAAAGGATTAGATTGCAGATGAAAGTATGTATTGCTGAAAAACCGAGTGTGGCACGCGAGATTGCCGAAGTACTGGGGGCTACAAAAAAGATGAACGGGTATATTGAAGGAAACGGATATCAGGTTACCTGGACATTCGGACATCTGTGTACACTGAAGGAGCCTCATGACTATGCCGACGAATGGAAACGGTGGAGCCTGAGTGCGCTTCCGATGATCCCGCCCCGTTTCGGTATCAAACTGATCAGTAACCCGACTTACGAGCAGCAGTTCAAAGTGATCGAAACCCTCATGCAGAATGCGGAAATGGTGATCAACTGCGGTGATGCCGGCCAGGAAGGGGAATTGATACAACGTTGGGTGATGCAGAAAGCCGGCTGTACCTGCCCGGTCTACCGGTTATGGATCTCTTCTCTGACCGAAGAGGCCATCCGCGAAGGTTTCCAGCATCTGAAGGAACAAACCGAATTTAAGACATTATACGAAGCCGGACTGTCACGTGCCATCGGCGACTGGCTATTGGGTATGAACGCCACCCGTTTATACACGATCCGTTACGGACAAAACCGCCAGGTCCTTTCCATCGGACGCGTTCAGACACCGACACTGGCACTGATCGTCAACCGGCAGGCAGAAATAGACAATTTCAAGCCCGAACCTTACTGGGAATTGAAGACGGTCTACCGGAATACGACGTTTTCCGCCACTAAAGGTAAATTTACCAAGAAAGAGGAAGGGGAAGCTTTCCTTGAAATCGTACAGCAGGAGGACTTCACCGTCACCGATATCTCCGAAAAAAAAGGGAAAGAATATGCTCCCCGTCTTTTCGACCTGACCTCGTTGCAGGTAGAGTGCAATAAGAAATTTGCCTTTACCGCCGACGATACGTTGAAACTGATCCAGTCATTATATGAAAAGAAAGTGACGACCTATCCGCGTGTAGATACCACATTCCTGAGTGAAGATATTTATCCGAAAGTCCCGAATACGCTGAAAGGTCTGGTGGACTATACCGAGCTGACTGCTCCGTTACTGAACGCCAAGATTCCTAAAAGCAAAAAGGTATTCGACAACTCGAAGGTTACCGATCACCATGCGATCATCCCGACCGGTGTTCCGGCCCGTAATCTGACGGAAAACGAACGGAAGGTGTATGACCTGGTTGCCCGCCGCTTTATAGCCGCCTTTTATCCGGATTGCGAAATATCAACTACTACCGTACTCGGTAAAGTGGGTAAGGTGGATTTTAAAGTGACCGGAAAGCAGATATTGAAGCCGGGATGGCGTGTCGTTTTCGGAGCGGAACAGAAAGACCCAGATGTCGAACCGACCGAAGAAGAAGGTGTTTTGCCTGACTTTACGAAAGGAGAGTCAGGTCCTCACAAACCATTGCTGAAGGAGACATGGACGACTCCCCCCAAGCCATATACGGAAGCGACCTTGCTTCGTGCCATGGAGACAGCCGGTAAATTAGTGGATAATGAAGACTTGCGGGATGCCTTGAAAGAGAATGGCATCGGTCGTCCTTCCACCCGTGCCGCAATTATCGAAACATTATTCAAACGGAACTATATCCGGAAAGAACGTAAGAACCTGTTCCCTACCGCAACAGGAAAGGAACTGATCGGTACGATACATGAAGAGCTGCTCAAAAGTGCCGAACTTACCGGTTTATGGGAAAAGAAACTGCGTCAGATAGAACGGGGCACATATGAAGCCCGGACTTTCCTGGAAGAACTGAAACAAATGGTAAACCAGGTAGTCATCAACGTACTGTCCGACCAGTCTACCCGCACGATCACTATCGAGGAAGCTGCCAAAGAAGCTCCGAAAGCAGAAAAAGGGACTAAAGAGGAGAAAAAGGAAAAGAAACCTCGTAAGCCACGTGCTAAGAAGGAAGAGAAACCGAAAGAAATAGAAAAACCTGTTTGTCCGATCTGTAAGAAAGGAAATATCCTGCGGGGAAAAACGGCATACGGCTGTTCCGAATATAAAAACGGCTGCACGTTCCGTCTGGATTATGCGACTTATGGAGAAGGGTTATCGGATAAGGAATTGGCGGATGTTATAAAAGCATTATAATAGCTCTATCATTTGTTATTATAATGCTCTTTCGCTTGTACTACTGTTACGATTACTTTGTCTTCCTCAACCGTATAAATTAATCGGTCTTTTTTATTGATACGGCGAGACCAGTAGCCGGACCAGTTTCCCCGCAAAGCCTCAGGTTTACCGGTGCCGGTGTAAGGATGTTCACGTAATTCATTTAATAATGCATTCACTTTCTTAGCAGCTGCTTTATCACCTGTACTAGAGAAGGAAGCAATATCCACCTTAGCTTTCTCAGTAATAATCAGTTTATATTTCATAAACCAAGCAACTCTTTCTGAAGTTCAGGTGTCAACTCCACGACTTCTCCGTTTTCCTTCTGTTGCACAGATTTCCGGAAATGCGCCAAGTTTGCCGGGTTGGTAAAGAAAGGATCTTCTTTCGGAGTAGTAATACGTTTGATAGAGGCTTTTACTTTCTTTACTAAATCCATATCATCCAAGGCTAATACAATTCTTGCCAATTCAGCTTTTTCTGCTTCCAGGGCCATAGTTGATTTTGTCATAGTTATTTCTTTTTATTATGTCCTTTGCAAAAGTAATAATTAAAATCCATATTCCAACCTCCTTTATTCCTTATCTTTGCATGCTCAAAATATAGAAAAAGATGAAAGAAGAATGGTTCCCTCTGGTCAACGAAGAGGGAGAAACAATAGGTAAGGCGACACGCCGGGAATGCCATAGCGGGAGCAAACAATTACATCCGGTCATCCACCTGCATATCTTTAATGATGCAGGAGAATTGTATCTACAAAAGCGTTCGATGAATAAAGATATCCAACCCGGCAAATGGGATACGGCTGTCGGCGGACATATCGATTACGGAGAAACAGTGGAAGAAGCCCTTCGCCGAGAAGTTCGGGAAGAATTAGGTATAACCGAGTTTACACCACAATTCATCACCCGCTATGTTTTCGAATCGGTCATCGAAAAAGAACTGGTCAATACTTTCCGTACCGTTTATAACGGAGAAATCCAACCGGATGCCGAAGAGTTGGATGGCGGACGTTTCTGGCCGATGGAAGAGATAAAAGCCAATCTGGGGAAAAGCGTGTTTACTCCCAATTTCGAGCAGGAGTTTCAACGATTATTCTTATAACATATTAAAAATAGCATAAAAACCGTTCACCGTTCACCTAGACACACTCAACACATTGTAAAACAAGACATATCTGCAATAAACACAGGTGAACGGTTTCAAAAAAAGGTGAATGGTTAATAGAAACCGTTCACCTTCATATTTTGTCAGTTTTGAATGTAGTGTCGTTGGTAGGGGCGGTTCGCGAACCGCCCTTACAGGCGCCGTCATAATGGAACAGGCAGGTTCGACCGTAGGGGCGGGGTCTGCCCGCCCTTCTTCACCGGTTGTTATATTATTGTCGCAAAGGGCGGGCAAACCCCGCCCCTACAAAACCTGTCATTTGGGTTCATTATTTTCTACACTTTCCTCACCAAACAATAATAATTCCCAGTCCTCGTATGTATCTTCCGAATCCCTGAGGCATTCAGCATTTTACCGAAACGACAAGCCGACGTATTACTGAACTTCCGTTTGGAGCGTTCCGAAATAATATCCAACAATTCGACTGACGTAAACCGCTCTTTCCGCTCCCCTTCTTCCGGCAAACGGAAATAACTGAACAGATATTGCATCTCCAACGGCTCGTCTTGAAAACCGGCATTACTCTGCGTCAACAGCTGCTCTTCTTCCGTATTCAGCCAATAACGTTCGCCCGAACGAATAGCATGGACTGCCTGCGCATACAACTGTTCGTACTCCAACGGAGAAGAAACATCGATCGGCCCCGTTACCTGTACACATACATACCGACGACTGCCGGTCGGATCGGTCAGCAACTCCATCGGATTGGCCGTAGCCGAAAAAGAAGCCAAACGCCTCATCTGCTGAAATGTCTTCTGATGCGGGCGGCGTATCTTCACTTCCGGTTTCTGGATCAGGTGTTTCAAATCAGCCTGATACTTCCGGCTCAAACGGTCGAACTCATCGATCGTGATCAACACGTTCTGAGCCATCAATAACTCCGCTTCACTCTTATTCTCCAAATTAATACTTTCCGCATGATAATCCCTTAACACAGGCGGCAGAAGCAAACGGAAAAACGTCGATTTCGAAATCCCTTGTCCGCCAACCAGTACCGGCACCAGGCTGTTCGCATACAGCCGGTCTGTCTTTTGCCAATGCGCAACCATGCTGACAAACCAGACATAAAAACGATTCCTCCACTCCGGATCCGATGTCGGCACCGTATCCGCCAATGCACGTATCCGGTCCTTTCCGTCCCATCCCGGCAAATTGTATAGAAACTCCTCCAGCGGATTATAGTTCGGTACCCGCGGTGAATAAATATAACGCCTCACATCTTTATCCCAGATATCGAGCCCTTCCTCCATCGCATTCAGACAGATCCCGTTCAGCACCTCCGGCGTCACCGGTCGGAAACGAAAACAGAAAGAATGTTTCTCCCTGTACTCTACCTCCCCGATAATCTCGTTCTTCCGAAACTCATACCGCCGTTTCAGAAACTCCTCCATCCGTGCCAGCAGGTTCATCGGCTGCGGCAGGCAAGGTTTTTTCCCGAACGATTTACGCGAAAGATACACATTATGAACCGTCAGCCTCAACAAAGGCTGATCGCCAAGACTCCACATCCGGAAATAAAGCCAGCGCACGACATCTTCCTCCGGAACACCCGAATCGAAACAAAGCGCACTGACCGCCGCTATAAAATCTTTCGGTTCCTTCTCTCCCCAATCGGGACCCTGTTCGCGATACACCTGATTCAGGCAAGTCTCGAAAAGCATTGCCATCTTATTATATTGCTCCACACCCGGCAAGATACGTGCCAGCGGATCATCAGAAACCCGTATCTGTTCCGTATATGCGGAATCTTCAGGCATCTTCAACGGCTGTTCCATCCGGACAGGCAACGACTCCGGATTATAAAAACACTCCGGATCGAACGACAAGCGGCATCCCCGGTCGAGCGACGGCTCCTTGAAATCGACCGGCCACTGTAATTGCGCCTGATAATGCAATACCGCCCTGCGATAGGCATGTGCATGAAAACAATCCGCCGCCTCTTTCTCCACCGGCAGCGAACCGTCCGGCAGCGTATAGCGAACCACGACCTTCACACTCAATCCGCTTGAACCGATAAAGGCCAATAAAGGCTGGTTGTACTTTGTAATCTCATCACGCAACCGCCTGGCCTCCGCCCTGTTTGCCAAACGATTAAATTCCAGTAAAACCAAACCGTTATACTGCTTCCAAACCTGCTCCTTATAACCGGAAGCAAAGAGTACCACCGGAATTTTTTCCGCATCAGCCAACCGGCTTCCGGGCGAACAATAAGGAATCATTTCACGCATATCCCTCACCCGCCGGGCTTGATCCTCATCCTTTATACGTTCCGCGACGGTTTCCAGTGCCACCAGCTTGCCGGAACTCAGATTTCCTTTCAATAATGTAACTTTCATTTCACACCTCTTTTTTCTCCGCTAAAACATAAACAGCTACTTTCGGACCTCCCAGACGAACGATACGCCCCTCTTCTCTCAACAACTTCAGATCCTGCTGGGCTATATAACGGGAACAGACATTCACCCCCATGCAATCGGAACTGGTGACCTCCCTGTGATTCGACAGATAACGGAGAATACGTTCCTGACGTTGCCCGGGAATGTAGGCCACTTTTTTTCGATAATCCGTCGCCCTCTCGAAATGCATGGAGCTCATCTCCTTTTTCAGTTCCTTACAGGCCCGGAAAACAACTTTCGAAAACCGGATACTTTCCGCCCTGATCTCTTTGGGGTCACGTATAGGCGGACATTTAGCCGTAACATAAAACGAACCTATCCCATCGATCTCCACCGAGTCACCGTCTTTCAGTGCCCGAACCAACTCTTCTTTAAAAAAAGTCATTATACCTTTGACCTCTCCTTCATTGAAGGTACCGCGATCGGCAATTATCTCACATAACTTTTCAAAACGCAGCACCTGCCCTTCCACGACACGGGCATGCAATACGCCTTCTTCTTCTTCCTGTCCGGGAGAATGAGGATTTTTGTAAAACAAATACTTTGCTGGCATATATACGATTGTTTTTTCTACTCCCTGCCTCACTTGTAAGTAAGGAGTAAGTCAGTACTATTTAAGGCAAACCCTATAACTCTTTCACTTAACGACCGTGGTCGGCATGCTTAACCACCTCCGTCATCAAGCTTAACGACGGAGGTCGCAAAGCTTAACGACAGCCATCCTTTGATTTCAAAGTCGTATCTAAAGGTATAGTTTATTATTGGTTTTGTGGTAATATACAGGGAGAAAAGTGTTACTTATTTTAAGTGCGGGAAAATATGAAACTCAAAAGGTGAACGGTTTAAGCCAACCATTCACCTTTCAGAGAAACCGTTCACCCTCCATTCACCCACTTAAAGTAAAACAAACCAGTACTTTAAGAAGGAAAAGGTGAAGGGTGAATGGTTTATAAGCGTTTTTATATGTATTCTTTGGATTACTTACACATCTCGTTGATCACCGCGATCAGTTCGCCGCCAATCTCTTCAGCTTCTTCCATAGTGTGAGCTTCTGAATAGATACGGATGATCGGTTCTGTATTACTTTTACGAAGGTGAACCCACTTATCCGGGAAGTCGATCTTCACACCATCGATATCTGTAATATCATATTGAGCGAATTTCTCTTTTACTTTAGCCAGGATAGCATCCACATCGATATCCGGAGTCAGTTGTACTTTCTGTTTAGAGATGAAATACGGAGGATAGCTGGCACGTAACTCACTTGTCTTCATTTTCTTCTTTGCCAGATGAGTCAGGAACAAAGCGATACCTACCAACGCATCACGACCGTAATGGCTGGCCGGATAGATCACACCGCCGTTGCCTTCACCGCCAATCACTGCATTGGTTGCTTTCATCTTCGTAACAACATTTACCTCACCTACAGCAGCTGCATTGTATTCGCAACCATGAGCACGAGTGACATCACGCAATGCACGGCTTGAACTCAGATTGCTGACAGTGTTACCGGGAGTATGACTCAAAATATAATCGGCAACAGCTACTAATGTATATTCTTCACCAAACATTTCACCGTCTTCGCAGATAATAGCCAAACGGTCTACATCCGGATCGACAACGAAACCGACATCTGCTTTCGCATGCTTCATCAGGTCTGAAATCTCTGTCAGGTTTTCAGGGATAGGTTCCGGATTATGAGAGAAGTTTCCGTGAGGTGCACAATGCAGTTTAAAGATTTCCTTTACACCCAATGCATACAGCAAATCCGGCAAAACGATACCACCCACAGAGTTCACTGCATCAATAGCTACCCGGAAGTTAGCCGCCTTGATAGCTTCTACGTCCACCAGGTCAAGATTGAGTACACTCTCGATATGTTTCTGTTTATATGTATTGTCGACAATCACTTTTCCCAAATGATCGACATCTGCAAATTCAAAACTTTCGGAAGCTGCAATATCCAGTACCTCAGCACCTTCAGCAGCATTCAGGAACTCACCTTTCTCGTTCAACAACTTCAAGGCATTCCATTGTTTCGGATTATGACTGGCAGTCAATATAATACCGCCGCATGCTCCTTCCATAGCTACGGCTAATTCAGTAGTCGGGGTTGTAGCCAGATCGATATCGACAACATCGAATCCCATACCTGTAAGCGTACCCAAAACCACCTGTTTAACCATCGGTCCTGAGATGCGGGCATCGCGTCCGACTACGATTTTATTTGTTGTAACTGTCGTGTTTTTTCTGATGAAGGTAGCATAAGCTGCTACAAACTTCACTATGGCCAACGGATTTAGTCCGTCCTCCGGTGCTCCGCCTATTGTACCGCGAATACCGGAAATAGATTTAATTAGAGTCATAAGTAAATTAGATTATTTTTCAAATGTATATCTTACTTTTTTGAAATAAACCGGGAAATATTGGCTTTGAAAAGTATTTCCCATCCGCTTAAACGGAACAATCAGTCGAACGACAGCCCCTTCCCCTACATGATATAGAGGCGTTGCCAACCCTTCGCCGACAAATTGATCAGGGAAGTAATTTACATATTCTCCGGAATAAACATTATAACCGAAAACAAATTCAGTTGGATATCCATAGACATATGATGGTCCGTAAGTTAGGTTATTAGCCATTAAATAAGCTGTATCCGAATCCAGTATTCCATACGCTTCAAACCGGCAAAAGACCTTTGTTTGTCCCAATACCGCCCTATTCCCATTACCGGAATCTATCACGTTCAGATACACATCATTGTCCAACTTCACAAATTCATTTTCCTTAAAAACACCATCTGACGGATAGTTTTTAAGAATCTTAAATCCCTCATGATCAATCAACCGATCAATCGCTTTCCTCTCATCCTTCAAATGCTCAGTATACGACTTCGTTTTATCGCACGAAGCCACCAGCAGAGCCACACACAAAATCATCAGGATATTAAAACCTCTCTTCATCTGTTATTCTTTAATGTATAAATGAGCGACAAATGTAAATAATATCTGCCATATCTCAGGCAAGTTTCTCTATTTCTTCTGTTTTATTAGGATTAAATTCTTTCAATCCCTTTTCAAACGTAGCTACAGCATCCTCCAAAGAGCCGAAAAACTCTCCGCCGGAAGCATTTTTATGTCCGCCGCCATTAAAATACTGACAAGCAAACAGGTTACAAGGAAAATCACCTACCGAACGGAGTGAGACTTTAATATAATCTCTGTCTTCACGGATAAAGACACTGAATGTAACTCCCTCAATACTTAACGGCATATTGACAAAACCCTCCGTATCCCCTGTTTTGTAATGGAACCGATCCAATTCCTCCTTTGAAAGAGTTATCAGGGCCGCATGATGTTCCGGATAAATCCTCATCTTTTCATACAAGACATACCCTTGCATGCGCAGACGAGATTCAGAGTAAACCTGGAATACCTTACGATATATCAAGTCTTTATCGATCCCTTTCTTGATCAGCTCACTGATGATCGTATAAATTTCCGGTTTATTGGAATTATAAGTAAACGAACCGGTATCCGTCATCATCCCTGTATAGATACATGCAGCCGCCTCTTTCGTCATCAGATCGAACATTCCCATACGGCAAATGAAACGGAAAACCATCTCGCTGGTCGACGACATTTCCGGATACGACATCGTTACCCGACAGAAATCGGCCGGATTCAGATGATGATCGATCATCACCTTACGCCCTTCAGAAGCGATAACGGCAGGAGCCAGCTTCTCGATACGCTTAGGCTCGTTAAAGTCCAGGCAAAAAATAACATCCGCATCATGGATCAGCTGTTCGGCAAAATCAGGATACTTCTCATGAATCACAATATCTTTTGCTCCCGGCATCCATCTGTAGAACGAGGGAAATTCATTCGGGACAACAACTGTTACATTATCTTTACCATACGTAGTAAGGAAATGGTACAACCCCAAAGAAGAACCAATAGCATCACCGTCAGGGGTGACATGGGTTACAATGACAAAACTTTCGCCTTTCTCAACGTATTTCTTGGCTTTCTGTATTTTCTCTTCGTGAATGATTTTTGTAATCATATATAATCTTGTTTACAGTGACAAAGGTAGTACTTTTTTGCGTTCTACCCAGTAAAAAAACGTTCAATAAGCAATTCAAAGAATATAAATAACAATAGAAGTAAACCTGCCAGAAGAAACCCCGGCCGCCTGGTTTTGACATACAATAAGAATGAGAGTATGGAAGAATATCCCAGCACGGTAAACCATACATCGATACGCCCCTGAAAAGTAACCTGCGTCACGCGACTGAAAGCATCTACGATCCAAAACAAGGTATGCGTCAGCTTTTCTACAAACAGCTGCAACAATCCGTATCCGGGAATACCGGGAGGAAGCAAGAGCCAGACAAGCCCTGCCGGAATAAGAAAGGTCGACAGGAAGGTCAATGGCAGATTGGTGCAAAGGAAGACCAGCGAGAACTGCCGGAAATAATAGAGGCAAAGCAAGGTCGTTCCCGCCTGAGCTGCCAGTGTGACGGTTATCCAGCCCCAGGGTATTGCCACCAACGGATTTCTCACGACGATAAGGTTCTGTAAACGAGGTTGTAGAAACAAGATCGCCAAGACAGCCAGATAGCTCAACTGAAAACCGACATCGAAGAGATACAACGGATTAAAGACCAACATGCAGAAAGCTGCTGCCGCCAATGTATTATACCCGTCAGTCCTCCGCCTAAGTACCTGCCCGGTCAGATAAAGCGTCAGCATCAAACCGGCACGAACAGCCGACGGTGCCAATCCGGTTACCACCACAAAACACCAAAGCAGGCAAAGTGTCGACAAATACCTCCCCCATCTACAGAAACCACTCTTAGGCAAAAAAGAGAACAGGAAAGACAGGAACCCGCAGACGACAGCCACATGAAAACCACTTACTGCCAAAAGATGGGCAACACCGGTGACGGAAAACCGCTTCCTCACATCACGGCTCATATCTTTACGATATCCCAGCGTAATGGTTGCCAGCACCGACTTCTCTTCTTTAGACAGATTCAGCCGGTCGAAAGGCTTCAGCAAGTCGGCTTGTTCCTGCCGGGCAAATTTCATTAATGAGGAAACAGCAGGTTCTTCCCTCCTGTCCTGCCAGTAAGCAGTCCGCTGTATCGAAAAGCTAAGCAATAAAGAAAGGAATACCACGCCCCATATCCAGCGTAATTCATAATTACAACCTTCCGGCTGCATGCCCGGAGCCAGCCAGGCAAAAGCGACGAAGATCATAGAAACTACGATCAGTAACAACGAGACGAGACTACAATGAAAGGAAGATTGCAGCAAGATTCCGGTTATCCAAATGAAAAGCGGCCTGACAAACGGCCGCTTCTGTATTTCTTTCAGGATCATACAAAGGTCGGTTTTGGTTGGTTATCAAATTCTCTACATCTCTTTCAGCTCTTTTATCGTTTGTATCGGATCAGGAGAGCTGAAAACAAAGCTACCGGCAACCAGTACATCCGCCCCGGCTTCAAGCAATCGTTTTCCTGTTTCCAGATTCACGCCGCCATCTACCTCGATCAGCGTATCCAGTCCCCTCTCGCGGATCATTTCTTTCAGACGAGTCGTCTTATTGACTGAATGCTCGATAAAACGTTGTCCGCCGAAGCCCGGATTAACCGACATCAGCAAAACCATATCCAAATCCTGAATAATATCTTCCAGCAAACTGATCGGAGAATGCGGATTTAAAGTAACAGCCGCCTTCATACCAGCCTCTTTTATCGCACCGATAGTCCGATGCAGATGCGTACAGGCTTCATAATGCACATTCATCATATAAGCACCTGCCGCAGCTACTTCCTTGACAAATTTCTGGGGTTCGACAATCATCAGATGTACATCCATCGGTTTCTTCAGGATAGGCTTGACAGCATCCAGCACCGGAAAACCGAAAGATATATTCGGGACGAAAACACCATCCATAATATCCATGTGCAACCAGTCTGCCTCACTATTATTGATCATTTCCACCTCTTTTTGCAGGTTCAGGAAATCGGCAGACAACAAAGAAGGAGCAATTTTATGTTTCATAATCTCAAGTCTTTTTGGCAAAGGTACAAAAAAAGGAAAGAGAACACGATGTTAGTGTCCTCTTTCCTTCAATTTCTTAGTTCATCACATAACCACAGAGTTCCGGTTGCAATGCAGGCTCTACGTGGTAGCTCCTTGCAAATTGAGAAAGGAAATCAAGCGTTTGTCTGCTTGGTGTACTTTTCTTCTCGTTCCGGTTCTTTTTAGTTCTATCTTTCAATCCATCCATACATTGTGTAGAAAATCTCTTCATAGGCATCCCCTTTTTATTCGTTTGATAATAAAACGGGAGATTATTCTACTTATTATATGAACCGGAGAATATTTTTTACCGGATGATAAAAATCACAATTGGCTCGCTTCGTGAACCGATCATGCCATAGATAACTCTATGCTGTTTTCTTCAGCCATACGGCGCATGTTCAGGATCGCATAACGCATGCGCCCCAATGCCGTATTTATACTGACACCTGTGATATCGGCAATTTCTTTAAAGCTCAGATCCTGATAATACCGCATCTCCAGCACTTCACGCTGACTGTCGGGCAAATGTTTTACCAGTTTCTTCACATCCGACAATACCTGGTGGCGTACGATGTTATCTTCAATCGTTCCGTCGCAAAGTTTTATATTATTGAACAGATCCACTTCCACTTCATCGTTGGAAACCGTATTCTCACTGCGTTCCTGGCGGAAGTTATCAATGATCAGATTATGTGCAATACGTGTGATCCATGCTTTAAACTTACCGTTTTCTGTGTAACGGCCCTGCTTAATAGTCATAATCACCTTAACAAAAGTCTCCTGAAAGATATCTTCTGTCAATTCCTTATTGCGGACTATAAAGTAAATATAGGAATGGATACTGCTTTTATGACGGTTCAACAACACATCAAACGCAGCATTATTACCTTGCGCATAAATGACAACCAGTTCTTCGTCGGTCATCGATTTTAAAGTCTTCATTACTTCTATGTTTTATAGTTTCTTTGAGTAATGTTTATGCTATAGGCAACGAGGTTTTAAATGTTAGACAATTTTGTTTTCGAAAGCAAAAGAACAAAAAGTATTTTAAACGGACAAATATTTCTGTTATTTTTATACAAAAATGTCCCCTGCCTGTACGTTTTATGTACAAACAGGGGACATTTGCTAACAAACTATATTTTTAGAACTTATACCCCAAGGTTAAAGCTACCTGCGTCGTTTTTGTCTTCAAAGAAGCAGGGTCGGATTTAACAACCACACCTTCTTTCAATAACTCATCAACATCGCTTATTCCCGCATGATAAGTACTGGGAAAAGCATAAGCATCCTCTTTATACACACGATAAACACAAGCTAAATCCATATAAAAATTAGGGGTAAAACGATATCCCAAACCTACAGAATAGGAATTAGTACCTTTATCCACGGTGTAATTAGGAATAGTACCCACAACCCCTATGGCTTGAGTATAATATTCTCCCTTCTCATTCAATGGCGGGATACCATCCTTTACATGTTGCTTCATTGGAGAAGTTTTCCATAAAGTTCCGGCACGAACAGAAAACTGGGGAGTTATTTTATATTCTGCTCCCACTTTCAATGTTCCGGACATTCCAAAATCCTTCTTAATATCATCCGTAGCCTGCAAATCAAACCCATCCAAGTCGTTCAAGTTCATCCGCTTATAATTAGTCAATTCATAATCGGCACTGATCAGGAAGTTCTGTCCGACACCTGCCACACTGAATATCCAACGATCCGGAGTACGAAGATGATAATCTCCGGCTTGAGATTTAGGTGTACTCATCGGATCCCACTTCTGATTGTTGATAATGGTTTGAGCTGTACCGCTGAAATAGTCGGTCAGTTTATACCACGTCGGAGAATTATAGGCAACACCGACACGCAGAAAATCTACCGGACGTACGATTGCTCCTACATTAAAAGCATAACCTGTTCCATCCGTAGACAAACCATTATCCATCCACAACTGACTAGCCATAGGAAAATCCTCCGTATACTTAGTCGTCATACTGAAATCCAGATCCGTTATGGCAACCGTTGCTCCCAGGAAAAATCGATCGGAGATATTAGTTGCAAACGAAATATTATATTGACCGATAGATCCTTTCTCATTCACCAACAAATCGGCATTTTGAGGACTATAACTTTCCCAGCCGTTCGCCCCTTGCTTTCCGAAAGCAGAATGATACTCATCACTACTATCATCATAAGGATCGAAGAAACCGGCATCAAACCCTAAGATCGGCAACCAAGGCAAGTTGGGATTATTATAAGGTTCATAACTTCCTTCTACATATTTAAGATCGCTAACCTTAATACCATAAGCCATATCAGCCACATAATCTGCCAACGAGTAAGCCTGCGCCCCATTCATCCGGTAAGAACGGTTAAAACTCTTCACCCGGTTATAGGAAATACCGAGATTCCAGCCTACAAGTCCTTCATCATTACCTGTCGGGAAATATCCCACATAAGCAATATTGTCAAAGTTAAACTTTGTCTTACTGGCATCCGCTTTAAAACCATTCCAGTTCGTATTTGCTTTTGACGTTGATAAACTTATCGTAGTAACCACTTCGGAGCTACGATATATCCCCAACCCGGCCGGGTTAGTAGACATAGACGATATATCCCCACCTAATGCACCAAAAGCGCCACTCATACCCAAATAACGGGCAGTCCCGTTCAAATCCGTCTGCGACAATCTGTATGCATCCATCTCACCTTGTGCATATGCGACACCACCGGCCAGGAAAAATGCCGATATAAATAAGCACGTTATTCTTTTCATCGTTTCTCTTGTTAATACCTTTTAAATATATAAGGGCTCATGTAGGAATACAGGCCCTTATACTATAATTATATTATCTCTTTCATATTTTATCTGCGACCACCTGAACGACCGCCGCCTCCGCCGCCACTTGAACGGCTGCTACTGCTACCTCCACTGCTGAATGAGCTACTACGACTGCTGCTACTTCTGGAAGGAGCGGAATAAGTGCTCTGGCTTCTGGAAGGAGAAGATGTGCTGAAACTTGAACGGCTGCTACTACTTCTTGCCGGAGCTGAATAAGATCCGGATGAAGACCTTGTACCTGAACCGGTATATTCGCTTCTACGAGTTGTCGTACTCGGACGGGTACGTACCGTAGATTCAGACTGTACGCGACCTGAAGAAGACGAACTTCTGCTAGAACGTATGCTACTATTGTTTCTTATGCTTTCTCCTCTCGTTGAAGAAGCAGACGACGAACGTGTAGAATAACGATCAGAACTCAATCCTCTTGCACTGCTTGCACGGTTGTTTTCACTTCTTAAAGATGTTGCACGATTCGATGATCTGTAAGATGACGAACGGTTTGATGATGCGGAGCTATAGCGACTGGAAGAACTTCTTCCGGAAGTATAACGGCTTGACATTGCACGCCCCGACGATCTGTAGTTGTACGGGTTATAATAATGGTGGTGATGGTGTCCCCAATAGCCGCCACCTCCCCAGTAACCGCCGCCCCAATAGCCGCCGTACCAAGGACTGCTCCAGCCTGCATAGAAGCCACCCCAGCCCCAGCCGAATCCCCAGCGGGGACCATACCAGGAAGAGTAAGTCCACCACGGACTATAACTATACCAAGGGTCATACCAGTTATTATACCACGGAGAGTTCCAGCCGTACCAGCCTCCCCAGTTATTACCCACGTTAATGTTCACATTCACATTGGCATTACCGTCTGAGTAATCCGTATCGTAACCATAACTGTAATAACCGTCGCTCAGATACAGATCCACCTGGTCTGCACCGGCAATCGTGATCTTACTCGGAGAATGATAACGAACAATACGCTCCGTATATTCCGTATCCGAACGGCGTTCCGATTTCTTCGTTACCTTTTGGTTGTTATCCGGTAATTCTTCGATATAAGTTCCGTCCTCGTCATCGAAGTCCTCATCATAAGGTTCTTCCACGTCGACAGATGTATATCGCCTATTGTATTCATCTACGTCCCTGTTTTCTTCAAACGCCGGATGCGAATCCGAAGCCGATGCCAAAACGATTGCAGATGAAGATCCCGTTGCATCTTCTTTTTTGGGCTGTATAACCTTCTCTTCTGTTTTTTCTTTCTTTTTTTCTTTACTTGAAGAGAAATACACATCATCAAAGAACTCCTCCTGGGCTGCGGCACTGAAGCCAACCAGGAGCATCACCACTAAAGATGTTAATTTCATGGGTTTCATATTCGTTTCTCCTCTACATTAATATATTTATTCTACTGTTTAGACTCTGTTTCCATTGTCAGGGTTTAAATGCGTACTCTTAATAACTCTAAAAATCTCGCATTCTACATACAAATATAACGCGTTCCCAATAAGAACCAAGCATTTATATATACTTTAACTTTAATATTTATCCAGGCATTGCGTTTACATTAAATAAGATGCAGTTCGACTTACAAACGCTGCACCGCTTCCCCTAAGAGAAAAAGACACGACTCACCGTCCGATTGTTTTTAGACTACTGTTTGATTTTTTTCCAAAGATAAATCGTATATTTGTCCTTTGGTTTAAAACCTTGTAAACTGTATATTAACAAGATTAATTCTATTTGTAAATGGGAAGAGTATTAGTTATTGGTGCAGGGGGCGTAAGTACCGTTGCTGTTAAAAAGATCGCGATGAACGCTGATGTTTTTACCGATATCATGGTGGCCAGCCGCACGAAAAGCAAGTGCGACCAGATTGCTGCCGATATCAAGAATGTGAAGGTGAAGACAGCACAGGTCAATGCGGACAACGTGGACGAGCTCGTTGCATTGTTTAATGACTTCAAGCCCGAGTTGGTTGTCAACCTGGCTTTACCTTATCAGGACCTCTCCATCATGGACGCCTGCCTGGCTTACGGTGTCAGCTATCTCGACACCGCCAACTACGAACCGCTGGACGAGGCGAAATATGAATATAGCTGGCAGTGGGCCTACAAAGACCGCTTTGAAAAGGCGGGGCTGACGGCTATCCTGGGATGCGGATTCGATCCTGGCGTAACAGGAGTATATACAGCTTATGCAGCAAAGCATCATTTCGATGAAATCCAGTATCTGGACATCGTAGACTGCAACGCAGGCGATCACCACAAGGCATTCGCTACGAACTTCAATCCGGAAATCAATATCCGCGAAATCACCCAGCGTGGTAAATATTTCGAGGACGGGGAATGGAAAGACACCGATCCGCTGTCGGTACACAAGCCGCTGAACTACCCGAATGTAGGTCCGCGCGAATCGTACCTGATGTATCACGAAGAGCTGGAAAGTCTGACAAAGAACTTCCCGACCATCAAGCGTGCCCGCTTCTGGATGACGTTCGGACAGGAATACCTGACTCATTTACGTGTAATCCAGAATATCGGCATGTCGCGTATCGACCCGATCATGTACAACGGACAGGAGATCGTTCCGATCCAGTTCCTGAAAGCCGTACTGCCTAACCCGGGTGACCTGGGCGAAAACTATACGGGCGAAACTTCTATCGGCTGCCGTATCCGCGGTATCAAGGACGGAAAAGAACAGACTTACTACGTCTACAACAACTGCAGCCACGAAGCAGCCTACAAGGAAACAGGCGCACAGGGCGTAAGTTATACGACAGGCGTTCCCGCCATGATCGGTGCCAAGCTCTTCATGCAGGGAATATGGAAGAAACCGGGCGTATGGAACGTGGAAGAGTTCAATCCGGATCCGTTCATGAAAGAACTGAACGAGCAAGGTTTGCCCTGGCACGAAATGTTTAATGTAGACCTTGAGTTGTAAGAATAATGAGTAATATCTACAGGATACTGCGTCTTAGCACACGTATCAAAAGCAGAAGGATCAAGCTGTTAGGCATTTGGGCCTTTCACCTGCTGGGTAAAAGGTACATCGGCATTTTCCTCGATCCGGTACTGGCTTGCAACTACAGGTGCAAGATGTGTTATTTCAGCGATGAAGAAAAAAGAAAGACCTACCGTGGTATCCTGGGATATGAAGATATAGAAACTATTGCCGGCCGTTTGTTTCACCGGGCATTGAAGCTTCAGATTGGCTGCGGGGCGGAGCCTACATTATATAAAGACCTGGTAAAAGTCATTTCGCTGGGTAAAAAATACAATGTTCCTTACATCTCAATAACTTCAAACGGAGCTTTATTGACCAGGGAGTTATTGACGGAGGCAATCGAAGCCGGGCTCGACGAACTGACATTATCGGCGCACGGGGTCACACGGGAGACTTATGAATACCTGATGGCAAACGGCAAGTTTGACCGGTTCCAGGAGTTACTGGCTGATATTGCTGAAATAAAAAAGAAATATCCGGCATTCAAATTACGTATAAACTATACGATCAACAACAGGAATCTGAATGAGTTAAGCCGTATCTGGGAGGTGATCGGGGATGAAATGGACATTCTCCAGCTAAGGCCCATCCAGAAGATCGGGAATACCGAATACCAGGATTTCGACCTTACACAGATTTACGAGAAGTATGATACGATATTAGTCCCGTTGATAGAAGAATGCAAACGTAGAAATATTGTTTGCCTGGTTCCTCAGAAACAGAATCTTATCATACTCGAAAATGACGAAGTCGAGGACGACGGCATTGAAAAGGCTACTTACTGCTACGTCTCTCCCCAAGGCTGTTGGAAAGATGATTTCGATTACCGGACAGAGACATTCGAATCGTATGCATCCAGGGTACACCTGGGCAGGAAACTGTTCGGCAAAGTACTGAAAGGAGGCAACCACCGGAAAGTGGTAGTGACGCGTAAGATGAATTATAACATTAAATAAACTGAATAATATGGCATTACAAGTTGGAGACAAAGCCCCCGAAGTGTTGGGGACTGATCAGAACGGAAATGAAATAAAACTCAGCGATTTCAGAGGTAAGAAGCTAGCGCTTTACTTTTACCCGAAAGACAACACAAGCGGTTGCACGGCAGAAGCCTGCAGCCTGCGTGACGGTTACCAGGAGCTACAGGCAGCCGGTTACGAAGTGGTCGGGGTAAGTAAAGACAGCGCAAAATCCCACCAGGGATTCATTGCGAAGCAGAACCTGCCTTTCAACCTGATCGCTGACACGGACACAGCCCTGCAACAAGCCTTTGGCGTATGGGCGGAAAAGAAACTGTACGGACGTTCATACATGGGGACTCTCCGTACCACCTTTATTATCAACGAAGACGGTGTCATCGAAAAGATAATCGGTCCGAAAGAGGTGAAGACAAAAGACCATGCTAATCAAATCCTTAATTCATAAAAGGGATGGCAAAAGAAGACAATTTATTCGAAGAGGGAAAAACCCCGGAAGGTAAACCGGCTGTAAATGCCGACAAGTTAAAAGCATTGCGTGCAGCAATGGACAAGATTGAGAAGAACTACGGAAAAGGTTCTATCATGAAGTTGGGTGACGAAAGTATAGAAGCAATCGAAGTGGTTCCGACCGGTTCTATCGCACTGAACGCCGCTTTGGGCGTTGGCGGTTATCCGAAAGGACGCGTTATCGAGATATACGGACCGGAATCTTCCGGTAAGACAACCCTGGCGATTCACGCTATTGCCGAAGCACAAAAAGCGGGCGGTATCGCTGCCTTTATCGATGCGGAACATGCGTTCGACCGTTTCTATGCGGAAAAGCTGGGTGTCGATGTGGAAAACTTATGGATCTCACAGCCGGACAACGGTGAGCAGGCATTGGAAATTGCCGAACAGCTGATCCGTTCGTCTGCCGTGGATATTATCGTTATCGACTCTGTTGCGGCATTGACGCCGAAAGCCGAAATCGAAGGCGATATGGGTGACAGCAAGATGGGTCTGCAGGCACGTCTGATGTCTCAGGCATTGCGTAAGCTGACCGGTGCGATCAATAAGACAAACACGACTTGTATATTTATCAACCAGTTGCGTGATAAGATCGGTGTGATGTTCGGTAACCCGGAAACGACTACCGGCGGTAACGCGCTGAAATTCTATGCTTCCGTACGTCTGGATATCCGTAAGATCGGTACGTTGAAGGATGGCGACGAAGTGAAAGGCAACCAGGTTCGCGTGAAAGTAGTGAAGAACAAGGTGGCTCCTCCTTTCCGTAAGGCTGAATTTGATATCATGTTCGGCGAAGGTATTTCCAAGGCGGGAGAGATCATCGACCTGGGTGCAGAACTGAACATCATCAAAAAGAGCGGTTCCTGGTATAGCTACAACGATACAAAACTGGGACAAGGACGTGATGCCGCCAAACAATGCGTCAACGACAATCCTGAACTGGCTGAAGAATTATCCGGATTGATATTCGAAGCATTGAAAGGATAAGCTACGCAGATTATCAGAAAGCTATTACCGGACGCAGATTACGCAGAAAACGCAGACTTTCGCAGATTTATTTTTTTAACAAGTCTGCGAGATTCTGCGCTTCGTCTGCGTAATCTGTGTTCCCTAATATCAACTTTTGACACAGTTTTTATTTAATTCTCTTCCTATCATGACAAACAAAGACAAATATCGCCTCCTGTGCAGTAATGAAAGCAGCCTGCCTCTTTTTTCACGCGACTGGTGGTTGGATGCAGCCTGCGGAGAAACGAAATGGGATGTCTTGCTGGTCGAAGAGAAAGGGAAGATACTTGCCGCCATGCCTCTGTATATTCCCCATCAAGGAATCATATCGATGCCTGTCTATACGCAAACCATGGGTCCCTGGTTCGCTCCGGAACCTCCGGATGCCAAATATACCCGGACATTGGGGAAACGCCAGGCGATATGCAAGGAGTTCACAGACGCATTAAAGGCTTATCCGCATTTCCTGCAAAACTTCAATTACAGGATAACGGACTGGCTGCCTTTTTACTGGGAAGGATACAAACAGACGACACGTTATACGTATCTGTTGAATGCCATACAGGATGAGCCTGTCCTTTGGGAAAACATGAGTCCCAACATTCGCCGGAACATTACAAAAGCCAAAGAGAAATTCGGTATCACCATCCGGAAAGGAATATCCATAGTCGATTTCCTGAAGATACAATCGCTGACCTTCGAACGTCAGCATCTTGCCGCCCCCAAAAGGCAAGACACACTGAGACAGTTGATCACAGCCTGCCGCGAACGCAATCAGGGCGACTTATGGGGAGCCTATGACGACAAAGGACAACTACACGCAGTCGCTTTCATCGCCTGGCAGGAAAGCTGCGCTTATTACCTCGCCGGAGGAGGCGATCCGGCATTACGGGCTTCGGGAGCTCACAGCCTGCTCCTTTGGGAGTGTATCCGTTATGCCTCCCGATACACTACGACATTCGACTTCGAAGGTTCCATGATTCCGGGTGTTGAACGCTTTTTTCGTGAATTCGGGGCAATTCAGGCACCTTTCTTCACAATAACAAAAGGAAATCTCAGTTTATTACATAGAGCCTGGCTTAAGATAAAGGAACGGATATGAACAATCACGCTTTACATTATATAATACGCTTCCTTCTCGGAGAGGATATTCCCGGGGAAATTGTTGCTGCTATCGGATATACGAATAACATAAAACATTTTGAGCGTTATAGTATCGTGATCATACCTTCCGGATTCTTTTCCAGCCGTGTATACGGCACAGCTTCTTCCCTTCCGGAATTACCCTTGCAGGAAATCGAAGGGACTCCTCTCCTGTTCGGCTCGCCTTTGGTGGAGTTGGTTGGCGAAACACTGGTGATCCATGCGGATATCATTGCCAGCACGTACTTTCTTATCACCCGCTATGAGGAAATTATACAACGGAACGTCAGGGATGAACACGGACGTTTCCCCGGAAAGCAATCTCTTCCCTATCGGGCAGGGTTCCTTCACCGCCCGATCGTCGACGAATACCGCTTGCTCCTGCGCAAATGGTTGCAGCAATACGGTCTCCGCATACCGGATGTAAAGAAAGAAATACAGCATATTTACCTGACTCACGACCTGGACATGCCCACTCTTTACCGTACATGGAAAGGAGTTATCCGCTCGGTTCGGGATAAAAGAGGCATCCTGCAATCCGTACAAGGGAAATACGGACCGTTGGAAGAGGATCCGTACTATACATTTCCCTGGCTGTTTGAACAAAATAACGTATTACGGGAACAGGTTGGCAAAGATATTTGCCAGGCGATCCTTTTTATCCGCAGCGGAGGCAAAACCAAACAGGACAAACCTCGTTACAGCCTGCGCAGCAAAGACATAGGCCAGTTATTGGAGTCTGTTTACAGCAATGATATGGCTATCGGACTGCACGCCAGCTACCAGGCAGGTCTGTCACCGGACCTGATAAAAAAAGAGAAAGCCGTACTGGAAGAGCATACCGGAAAAAGCATCCGCCTGAACCGTCACCATTTCCTTTCCAGCCGTGAACCGGAAGATATGACTCAACTGGAAGCAGCCGGTATAACGGATGATTTTACGATGGGATATGCCGATGTTGCCGGATTCAGGTTAGGCACCAGTTATCCGGTGCGCTGGATCAATCCGGTCAGCCGCCGTTTGTCTTCCATCCTGCTGCACCCGCTCACGGTCATGGATTGTTCTTTAGAAGAAAAGAAATATATGGGATTGAATTACGAAGAAGCACAGGCATATAGCCTGAACCTTGCCGAACAAGTGAAAAATGCCGGCGGAGAACTGACACTCTTATGGCATAACACCAGTGCCCAAGAAAGCACTGATAGTTATTTACGCAAACTCTACAGCCATTTATTAAACGAACTCGCAAAGAAATGAAAATTGTCACTATTGTCGGAGCCAGGCCCCAATTCGTCAAGGCTGCCATGGTTAGCCGGGCGATTCATGAATACAACAAAAAGAATGAAACGCCGTATGAGGAACTGCTTCTTCATACGGGGCAGCATTATGATACCAATATGAGCGACATCTTTTTCAATAGCATGGGAATCCCCCAGCCCGCCTGGCAACTGCAATGCGGGAACGGGACGCATGGAGAGATGACCGGTCGTATGCTCATCGAAATAGAAAAAATATTACTGGATACTTTACCCGATTATGTGTTGGTTTACGGTGACACGAACTCGACACTGGCAGGTGCATTGGCTGCTTCCAAACTTCATATACCGGTAGTTCATGTAGAAGCCGGACTTCGTAGTTTCAACAAGCAGATGCCGGAAGAGATCAATCGCATCCTGACCGACCATATGGCAACGATCTTGTGTTGCCCGACTTTCGCCGCCGTCAGGCATTTGGCTAACGAAGGGATACAAGAGGGAGTTCACCATGTCGGGGATGTCATGTATGATGCCGCATTGACTTTCGGCAAATTGGCTGACACTTCCTCCGATATGCTCGACCGGCTGAAGCTGACCAGCAAAGAGTTCAGAATATGTACGGTACACAGGGCAGAGAACACGGATAGTCCGGAAAGGATATCCGGTATCGTCGATGCAATCAAAGAAATATCGTCCCTTTCCTGCCCGACTGTTTTACCCCTTCATCCCCGTACACGAAATTGTCTGGAAAAGCAAGGTCTGTTACATTCATTGGAAAGTCACGAAGGGATACGGATCATTCCTCCGATCAGTTTCCTGGATATGGTCATGCTGGAAAAACATGCGGCAACGATCCTGACAGATTCGGGCGGCGTACAAAAAGAGGCATATTTCCATCACACTCCCTGTATAACATTACGGGATGAGACAGAATGGGTAGAGACGGTTGAAGCCGGCTGGAACCAGATTGCCGGATATAAAAAAGAGAATATCCTGCATTGTCTCGAGAAGCGGCCGGAAAGAAAAGAAATCCTGGAATACGGAACAGGAAGTGCTTCAAAAAACATTATCAATCTGCTATGAAGAAAGTACTGATCATCTGCGATCTTTTTCCACCGGCTTTCGGTCCGCGCATGGGATATCTATGCAAATATCTCGGAAGTTACGGATGGGAACCGGTTGTTCTGACGGAAGCCGTAGAAGAAAATACGTTTACATTCCTGGCAAATAAATGTGAAGTCGCATATGTGAATTATTATACAGCCAAAGGGCGCTTTACCCGAAAGTTGCAATGGCTCAGCACGCTTTTACTCGATCTTTGTTTCGGATATAAGGATATCCGTATGTATAAAGAGGCGGAAAAGCTGGTCAAAAAAAATAAGTTCGATCTGGTTTTATGCAGCAGCTTCCGGACATTTCCCTTGCCGGCAGCACGCAAGGTAGCCCGAAAACATCAACTGCCTTTAGTTGTCGACCTGCGGGATATCATCGAACAATATACCGGAAATGAATTTATATCTCACCCGCTCCCTTCTTTCCTGGGATTAAACAAATTGTTTGTTTCAGTCTTTAAACGGAAAAGTCTCAGGGATAGAAACCGGGTGTTAAGGCAGGCTGATTTTGTAACAACAATCTCTCCCTGGCATGTGAACATGCTGAAACAATATAATCCGAACGTTGAACTGATCTATAATGGGTTTGACTCTGAGTTGTTTTATCCGGAACAGAGAAAGACGGATCAATTCATCATCACCTATACGGGACGGTTGCTGAGTACAGCGATGCGTGATCCCGGGTTATTCCTGGAAGCATTACGGATCTTGTCTGAAGAAAAGGTATTGACCGTCAAGGATTGCCGGGTGTATTGGTATGTCGACGAAGCATCCTGGAAAATCATTACGGAAGAAGCTGAGAAACAGAACGTCCTTCCTTACATGGACTTTAAAGGATACGTTCCGGCATCGGATATTCCTTCCGTATTAAACAGCAGCTCTGTTTTATTATTGTTGACAAACCGTGCCACCGATTCCGGTCCCAAAGGCATCATGACAACCAAGTTTTTCGAATCGCTGGCTGTCGAGAAGCCGATACTCTGCGTACGGAGCGACGAAAGCCATTTGGCTGAAGCGATCAAAGAGACAAATGCCGGACTTGCCGCAACGAATGTAAATGAGGTATGCGATTTCCTTAAATCGTATTATCTGGAGTGGAAAGAAAAAGGATATGCTTCTTCTTCCATAAAAAAGGACAAACTGATCCGTTTCTCGCGGAAAGAACAGGCAAAGCAATTTATAGAAATCTTCGAAAAGGCTCAAATTCATGGATAAATACATCAATATAGTATCGTTCAATATTCCCTGGCCTGCCAATTATGGCGGAGTGATCGATGTGTATTACAAAATGCGGGCTTTACACAAGTGCGGGGTAAAAATCATTCTGCACTGTTTTGAGTACGAACGTCCTCATGCCAAAGAGTTAGCTTCCTTGTGCGAAAAAGTATATTATTACAAGCGTAAAACAGGGTTTTTATCCAATATAACCTGGTTACCCTACAATGTCTTTAGTCGCAAAGACCCGGAATTGCTCGATAATCTGCTGAAGAATGACTACCCGATCCTGTTTGACGGATTACATACCTGTTACTACATCAGCCATCCCCGATTGCAGGGACGGATGAAAATATACAGGGCATGTAATATCGAACATGATTATTACCGCCATCTTGCCAAGGGGGAAACAAACCGGATCAAAAAATGCTTCTTCCAAATTGAAGCCTGGCGGTTCGAACGTTATCAGGAGATTCTGAGACATGCCGATCTTATGCTGGCTGTTTCGACTACCGATACAGACTATCTCCGGAAGGTCTTCCCAGGGAAAAAGGTGGAATACATGCCCTGTTTTCATGTGAACGACCAGATAACCGTCCGGACAGGATCATCCGATTTTGTATTGTATCACGGAAAATTATCCGTCACGGAAAATTCGATTGCCGCCATCTATCTGATCAAGAATGTTTTCTGTAAACTACAGTATCCTTGTATCATAGCCGGCATGGATCCTCCTGCGGCATTATTGGAAACCGCGGCTCCCTATCCGAACATTACGGTTGAAGTAAATCCTTCCAACGAACGGATGGATTACCTCACCCATGAAGCGCAGGTGCACATGCTGATCACTTTCCAGGATACAGGTCTGAAACTTAAATTGCTGAACAGTCTCTTCGGCGGAAGACATACGATAGCCAACCGGCAAATGGTTACAGGCAGTGGTCTGGAAGCTCTTTGTCACATAGCCGACACGCCGGAAGAATTGATAGCGACCTGCCATACATTCATGAAGCAACCGATGACAAAAGAGCTGATCGCTCAACGAAAAGACTGGCTATTCCCTACCTTTTCAAACCAACAGCAGGGTGAACGTCTTTACAAGATGATCTATCATCCGGAATAAGCAGAGCGGTCACTTTTCATCCAATGGTACATACAGCCTCAGAAAGATCAATCCGCTTTTCAGTTCTTTCTGAAGTTTCCATTTGGAATGAATGGCATTGATAGATTCATCATCCCAATTATACAGGTTTGAATAGATGATATACCGGCTCTTGTCCCAGTCGACAGGAGTAAACTGACGCTTATCCTCATTTATATCCAGATCCGCAAAGGGAGCGTTCAGAGGAAATGAAGCAGAAACATCATTCACGTCTATATGCTGGTCTTCAAGATATGTGATCATTTCCTGCCGTAACGAATAACAAGGCAGGTGGCAAAGGACACTATCCCATGCTTTAGACATTTTCTCGGAATAAACCCAAAAGTTGCCGCTGACCAATACCAGAAGCATCCCCACAAAAACGATCCGGATTTTCCTTGCCTCATACACTTTCGACAATAGCTGGGCGGTTATCAATGCCAACAGGATATATAATACGATAAAATAGCGATCACCAAAAGGATTCGTCACGGGAATTGTTACCAAAAACAAAGTGAATAGCACACTCAGGTAAATAATACTCAAGCGGGAATGCACGACAAAGGCGATAAAATTCTTTATACCCATCTTTATTATAGCCACCAGCAAAAACAGCCAGACAATGATCCTCCCCGAATCGAGCATTCGTATTGCCAAGCTCGCTATATTCTTAATGATATGGCTCAGGCTTGCCAATTCACGATGTTCCTGATATTCGAATCCCGGCTGATACAGAAAATATCCGGTTTCCAGTTTCCGGTAAAGAAACCATGCACCTAAAGCCAGTAAAACCGGAATAAAAGAAGGGAAAACATAGACAAACGCCTCCTTGAAAGATTTTTTTTCGATCACTTTCGCGATAACCAGGTACCCCAGTCCCAGTCCGGCACAAACAACAAATCCACGGATACTGACCAGTCCCAAGCAACATGCGGACACTGCCAGCCAGCCTCTCTTATTCTCTAGGAGCAAGTTTATACTTAACAAGGCAAAAAAGCACAAGATAACATCAGGAGAAATGAGAATCAGTTGGGTAGAAAGCGTTGGTTCCAATACTGCCAGCAAAAAGATATAAGGTGTATATTTTGTATTCAGCTTTTCACACAGACGCCAGACCTGCCAAATGACACCTACCGAGAATAAGGTGACAGATAAATGGGCCACCAGTAGATTTTTTCCTAACAGAGTCCATAATACAGCCAGATACATATGTGCCAAAGGTGGTTCCGAGACATAATTAACCGGATAGACAAAAGAGAAAAGGCCGTGTTCCAGTAAATAACTGGCGGGCATTGAATAACCGGCTACATTATCCCAGAAAAAACAATTATCTAATGTAAAGAACTTCAATACCAGAAACAGGACAAGTGCAACGTATTTAGCCATACAATTTATTTATTCGGTTTATATTTTTCATGACCACCGGATTCGACCTCCTGCAGGAAACGGATTCCGGCTTTTACATACTCCCGTTGAAGATCTTCCGGCTTCAGAATAAGGTCGTTCCATTGAAGCAGGTCGATGTCGATAGGAATAATCCCTTCCGATTTACCGTTCGTCGTCCGTCCTAACGTCCTTTCCGTTTGTTTGAAAGCCGCGACCAGCCTGTCCGGCTCTTCCGAAGTAAAAGCGACTGCCACCCGATTCAGGAAAAGGGCTGGGTTATTCATGCCTACCGGCTCGGTATAAACGGCTGCGGAAAAACGGATCGAGACAAAACAGTCCTCTAACAGCCGGACGGCTGCTGCCATGTTCTTCTCTTTATCCAAGTTAGAACCAAGGCCGATTATCACTCTGTTCAACATATATCCCCCGGATTTGTTATTTTCAGACTTCAAAGATACAAAACATTCAGAAATAACATCCGATTCGACACATCTCCTCGCGGGGACAATGCTTGCAGAAGTTTTTAAATACTGTCGCGCAGAATACCTAAAGTTAGGTATTGGTTATGCAACCATTAAAATATACCTTTGCGGAAGATTTTTGAAAAAATGAGATTATCAGAGCTTCATACCGGCGAGAAAGGTGTTATTGTTAAGGTAATGGGACGCGGAGCTTTCCGCAAACGCATTATCGAGATGGGATTTATCAGGGGAAAAGAGGTGGACGTTATACAAAATGCGCCACTTAAAGATCCTATTCATTATCGTGTAATGGGATACGATGTCTCCTTACGGCGAAATGACGCGGCGATGATCGAAGTGGTCAGCTCTGCCGAATATGCTAAAGCACAAATGTCCCAACCAGACGAAACCCGTTCCGCGGACTCCTATATACAGCCTTCTACCGAAGATTTACAGGCAATCGCCATACATCGGGGAAAAACGATTAACGTTGCCTTGGTCGGAAATCCGAATTGCGGGAAAACATCCCTGTTCAACTTCGCCTCCGGTGCCCATGAACATGTGGGGAACTATAGCGGGGTAACCGTCGATGCCAAAGAAGGTACTTTCCAACAAGATGGCTATACGTTCCGCATTGTCGATCTGCCCGGAACTTATTCACTCTCGGCTTATACTCCGGAGGAACTTTACGTACGTAAGCATATCAGCGAAGAACAGCCGGATGTCGTGATCAATGTGGTCGATGCATCCAACCTGGAACGAAATCTGTATCTGACCTGCCAGCTTATCGACATGGATATCCGGTCCGTAATAGCATTAAACATGTATGACGAACTGGAGCGGTCCGGCAATAAATTTGATTATAAGTCTCTTTCGCAAATGATCGGTACTCCGATCGTCCCGACTATCAGCCGGACTGGTTTTGGTATTGAAGATCTTTTCCAGCGGGTCATAAAAGTATATGAAGAAGAAGATCCCGTTATTCGTCATATCCATATAAATTACGGAGAGGTTCTTGAAAAAGGAATTAAAAATGTCCGCAGTGCCATCAAAGAAAATGGTAATGTAGCCAAAAGCTTATCCAAACGTTACCTGTCCATCAAGCTGCTGGAAGGAGATCCTGAAATAGAGAAATTTATCCGGACATTACCGGGTTCTGACACTATCCTGGAAGAACGCGACCGTAATGTCGTCAAAATAGAAGAATTATTACTGGAAGATTCTGAAACCGCATTTACGAATGCCCGTTATGGGTTTATCTCCGGTGCTTTGCGGGAGACCTATGAACAGAATAAAATAAAAGAAGCTACCAGTACTCAGATCATAGATTTATTCGTGACACATAAGGTGTTGGGATTTCCCATATTCATCCTTTTCATGTGGATCATGTTCGAGACGACATTCCGTTTGGGAGCATATCCTATGGAATGGATCGAAGAACTGGTCGGCTGGATAGGGAACTTCGTACGGGGGAATATGAGTGAAGGACCGCTGAAAGATTTGCTGGTTGACGGTATTATCGGTGGAGTCGGCGGCGTTATCGTCTTCCTCCCCAATATCCTGATATTATATCTGTTCATCTCCTTCATGGAAGACTCCGGATATATGGCACGTGCAGCCTTTATCATGGATAAGATCATGCATAAAATGGGACTTCACGGTAAATCATTTATCCCTTTGGTGATGGGATTCGGTTGTAATGTGCCGGCCATTATGGCATCGCGTACAATCGAAAGCCGTAATAGCCGGATGATCACGATGCTGATCAATCCGTTGATGAGCTGTAGTGCGCGTTTGCCGGTATACGTTTTACTGGCAGGTGCATTTTTCCCCAATAATGCCAGTTTCATTCTCCTGTCGTTATACGTTTGCGGTATCCTGCTGGCGGTTGTAATGGCAAGGTTATTCAAGCGTTTCCTGTTTAATGAAGAAGATGTTCCCTTTGTGATGGAGCTTCCCCCCTACCGCATGCCTACGGCTAAGTCGATCATGATCCATATGTGGGAAAAAGCCAAGCAGTATCTTCACAAAATGGGAGGTGTCATCCTGGTTGCTTCCATTATCATTTGGTTCCTGGGCTATTTCCCCCGTCATAATGAAATGGGAGATGCATTCGACCAGCAAATAGCAGAAGTTGAAAATGCAGAACTGGATTCTAAAGAAAAAACGGAAACAATTGCAGAGCTGGAACGGTTAAAGAATATGGAGCATCAAAAGAACTCCTATATCGGTACGATAGGACAAACAATCCAGCCGGTTCTTCATCCGTTAGGATTCGATTGGAAAATGAGTGTCAGCCTATTGACCGGTATGGCAGCCAAAGAGGTTGTTGTCAGCACGCTAAGTGTACTATATACCGGTGAAGAAGAAGACAGCCAGGCTTTGTCCGAACGTATAAAACAGGATTTGGATGAAGAAGGTAATCCGGTATTTACCCCTCTGATAGCTTTGAGCCTGATGCTGTTTGTTCTCATCTACTTCCCGTGCATCGCAACCATTTCAGCAATTGTGAATGAGTCGGGATCATGGAAGTGGGGTATATTCGTTATCGTATATACATGCGTTTTAGCATGGATCGTTTCGTTTGTGGTTTATCAGACGGGGAGTTTGATTATTAATTTGATAAATTAGGAGGTATTCTTATGTGGCAAAATATAGCTATAGGCATAATAGCCCTGCTAACCATAATATACATTGGAAGGAAAATATACAATCTATTCACAAGAAGCAAACATGCTCCTTCAGCATGCCAGGGATGCTGCGGATGCTCCTTAAGTAAAGAAAAAAATAAAACATGTGTGTAACACGAAAAGATTATGAATAAGATTCTGTTTTGGTAATACAGAATCTTATTCATGCTATATACTAATTTATCGGCACTTTAGCTGGATCATTCGGACCTTCAACAGATGTATTCTTATCTTCTGACATTATCAAACCGAGAAACATCATCATAAACAACCCTCTACTACTAGTTAAGGTAGCATCTGCGACATTTTCTATCGCCAGAAATCCAATAATAAGCAAGGACATAACCACTAGTCGCGTACTATTCTTTTTTTGAAAATATCGAAATGCCTTTCTCAATATATAGATCCAAAACAAAACATACAAGAAAACCCCGACTACACCAAACTGAGCTAATGAAGGATAGAACGTATCCGTAATAAACTTATTATAACTTTTACTTAACCCCCAAATTCCATCAATACTATACTCTGAATAGATAGGAGAATAATCCACACTTGACGCATGTGTAGCAAAGCTTGCCAAGCCACTGCCGAAAGGCATATAATCTTCAAAAATGGAAATCGAAGTAGCATAAAGAGCCAACCGGGCCATTTCATCTTTTTCTTCCTCTCCTGTTATCCCTTGCACAAAATAAACATCAATCTTCTGCCAAGCAACTACAAGAACCAAAGCCAGTGTGCAAATAAAAATAATCATATTCTTCATGTTCAATTTCAGCTTTTCAGGAGAACTAAAATAGAATACAAGAATCACAGAGCAGGCCCAAAAACCATAAAATTTAGACCGTCCGGATAAAAAGCCTAATGACAACATCAATATAAATACCACTTTATCCTTTAAAGTATAGTCACTACAATAGAGATAAATCAATGATGTGGCGATAACAGCTCCTGCAAAAACGGCCTGATGACCAATTGCATATACCAACATATCCTGAATAAACAGACTAGGAAAGCCTATCACACACAAAACTACCCACAATAGACAAGCAGTATCTTTCAATAATTTTTTTTGTACTTTGGTAAAAGTCGGACTTAACTGATATACACAGAAAAAGGCCAAATAGGGTTTCAATTGAATAATGAAATCCATCACCATACTCTTAGGCGTGTTACTTTTTATGTAGAAAGAGTACCCTAAATAAAAAAGAAAAACCAATAGAGTATACACAAACACTTTATTTATACGCCATTCAGTTCTAGATAGATAAAAAGCGTACATTGCTACCAACAAAACAGCACACAACTCATCTATAAAATCTAATTTCAACTTTACATAAAAAATCGTCCCAAATATCCAAGTTATTAAAAACAACTCAAAAAAATGCTTATTTATAAAATTCTGCATATATGTTTATAAAAGATTTATTCTATATTATTTCTAAATAGCGGGTAAATATACACAAAAACTTTTTCTTTTTACAGGAGGCTTTGAAATTTCAAAGCAACTTATTCAAGTAGAGATTTTCCAAATAGAAACGTCCCTTCTCCCCTTTTTCCATGCTACAATATTCCATAACAAAATCAATCTTTATTTCGGGTAAAGATATCGTCACTTATAGACTTATCAAACGGATCTTTATAGATATGTAGCAGTTGTTTTCCAAAATAATAAAAGAACAGCATGTCATCTACAAAATAACGCTTAAACAAACGCCTGGGTTCTTTCAGAAAACGATAGAACCATTCTAATCCTATTTTTTGCAGGAACACAGGAGAGCGTTTTAATGTTTTTGCTTCAAAATCAATCGTCGCCCCTAATCCCATAAACAACTCTATCTCGGGTAAATAACTTCTATATTTTGCAATCCATAGTTCCTGTTTAGGAGCTCCCACACCAACCAACAAAACATTGGCACCCGACTCACGTATAATATCTACAATTTGATGACATTCTTCTTCATCCTTCTCAAAACCAAAGGAAGGCGAATGCGCTCCCACTACAATCTCTCTTCCAAGACTGTTATTTATCTCTTCCTTTGCTTTTAATGCCACCCCTTCAGCTGCTCCCAATAAAAAGATTTTACAATTGGGGTCATTTTTATGATACTGGTAAAATGCCGTAAAAAAACTACTACCAGGAATAGCTTGAGGCAATGAAGACTTTAATAATTTAGACATCAAATACAAAATTTTACTGTCACATATCACCCAGTCCGCTCGTTGATAAGCATCGTAAAACGCTTTATTTTTTTGCAATTTGACCAAATGATCGATGTTCGGAGTTATCAAAACACCTTTTTTCAATCGGGGCAATAAATCGTCTTGCGTTATAGACAATATATCTACATTCAATATTCTTACAATCTTTTTTTCCATTTCAAGAGATTTTGCAAACCGTCCAAATCAATACAATTTAAATACAGCCTTCCAGTCATAGTCCTTCTCATTGAATGTCTGCAGAAATATCCGCGAAAGGCATTTACATAAAAATGCCGCCAATAAGACAATGATTACCATTAATGGAAGATTCAATGGGAAAATAGAATTCATCTTTGTTGTGAAAACACTGTACTGTATGAGATAAGACTCAAGGCACAATCCCGAAACAGTCATAATGACTACATGCCATTTACTGTTATTGTATATCTTGTTCCAAAAACCGGCATTACACCATTTATAAAAATAAAATACGATTCCCAATAGAGGAAATAATGTCAAAACCTGAAAAGGAGCAACAACCGGATATATCTTCGCTCCTAACTGGATACCATAAAACAAAATCAAACAAATCACGAGCAATAACATATCGGTTACAGGCTTAAAATTCAAGGATGAGCGTTTTAGCCCTAGATATGCCCCCAGCATCATATAGCCAAAGTAGGGTATCCAACGAAAAAGTGTAGCAATACCATAAATTCCCCGTTCACCCAAATCAGACTTATAAGGATAAAACAAAACATAAACCACAAGAGAAATCACAAATGTCAACACTAATATAGACGGTACCCAACTCTTCAGATACTTGTTAATTCCATAAATTAAAATATAATAAGCCATTATAGCCAAAATAAACTCACCGCCTCCCATTGTCAAAACACTCAGTGTTCCATTCATTTGAAACAAGCACCCTATCAAAGCACAAACAAATACGGATGGATAAATTCTATTAATCCTTCGCTTATACCAATTATCAAACCTTAATTGCCTGCTACTCAGCAACAAGGTATAGCCGGAACAAAAAAGGAACAATGCATCTCCGATTGCCCCTCCCGTTGCTAACATCTTAAATTTGGGATACAAATCATCCATATGGCTGTTTATAATCAAGAAAACAGCAAAAAACTTCAACAGATCAACACTTATATCTCGTTGTTTCATTATAATTCAGTCTTTCTTTTGAGCTTAAGACAACTAAAACTTGTTTCAAATTAGTTTAAAATGGCTACTATACAACATTTATTTCTCCTAAATTTGTGCAAGATATAAAAAAGCACATTACTGCACAAGAAAGAAAACAAATAAATAGCAAACCACTTTTTAATTAAAAACGTAAACTACTGTCTTTATATTGTATGGAACAGGTACGTATATTAATATAGCACACAGAAGTTCTCATTCATACATTAAGCGATAAAACGTATTTTCCGATAAAACAAACCAATCCCCTCCAATTCTATCTGAAAGCTAAATTGCAAGAACCAACTATTTTCCGTAATTTTGTAAATAATAGAAGCAGTAACACAAAAAGCATGAGTGTCTCTAAAAAAAACAAAGATATTAGTTGTGTCAAGCATCAATGTACCGGATGCGAAGCTTGTTTCAATATATGCCCCAAACAATGTATCTACAAAAGAAAAGGAGAATTAGGACATATATATCCTGAGATCGACTATAATAAATGCATCCAATGTGGTCTTTGTTTTCAAATATGTCCCGCTGTTCAAACTGTCAATTTTCACTATCCGTTAAAAGCATATGCAGCCTGGAGCAAAGACGAAAATGATTATAAGACAAGTACATCCGGAGGTGCTGCTTCTGTTTTTTCACAAGCAATCATTCAGGAAGGAGGTATTGTTTACGGTTGTACGGCAGATGGATTAAATATTCATCATATCCGGGTGACCGATCACGAAAAACTTCCTTTATTAAAGGGCTCTAAATATGTTCAAAGTCAAATAGGAGATTGCTATAAACTCGTTCAGAAAGATTTGAAAAGCGACCAAAAAGTGCTATTCATCGGCACTCCCTGTCAATGTGCCGGATTAAAATCCTTTTTGAGAAAAGAGTACGAGCAACTCATAACTGTTGATTTAATCTGTCACGGAGTTCCTCCTATTTCAATTCTTGAACAACACGCAGAAAATAAATTACATTGTCCAAAAAATGAAGTAGAAACCGTTCGCTTCAGAGAAGGAACAGAATGTATACTAACTTTGGCTAGCAAGAATAATAAATATATCAATAACTTATGGAAACAACGTTATGAAGATGCTTATTACAATGCCTTTATGGACGGCTTTACCTATCGGGACAGCTGTTATCAATGTAAATTTGCTCAAATCAACCGTTGTACAGATATTACGATTGGGGATTTTTGGGGATTAGGGGAAAAAACGCCATTCACTGTTTCACATCCATTCGGCGTCTCAGTGCTATTGCCTTGTACGAAAAAAGGCATGAATTTCATCAACAGCTTAAATAATTCTCTTTTTTTGTTTGAAAGAGGCATTAAAGAACCAGAAGAAGGAAATGATCAGCTACGTAATCCCAAAAGAAAAACTATTCGGATTAGAATATTTCGTTGCTTATCTCGTTTATTCTCATTAGAGAGTAGTTTCAGATTAGCGAATATAGATCATCTTATAAAAAAACACATTAAAAAGATATATGTTATCTTCAGATAATAAACGTATTGCTAAAAATGCGGGTATGCTCTATGTAAGAATGCTCTTTTTACTTCTTACAACGTTATATACATCAAGAGTCATATTAGCGTCTTTAGGTATTGTGGATTATGGAATACAAAATGTTGTTGCTGGAATAATAACAATGTTTTCTTTTCTCAATGCCTCTATGTCCACAGCAACCCAACGTTACCTAAGTTTCACTTTAGGGACTGGCGATAGGGAAGAGTTAAAACGCATTTTCAGTACCTCATTCATAATACATTGTTGCATAGCAATATTCCTTTTAACAATAGCAGAGTCTGTTGGTGTCTGGTTTGTAAACAATAAACTTAATGTGCCTCTTGATCGCTTAACTGCAGCCAACTGGATTTTTCAGTTCAGCATGTTATCAATGGCTCTAACAATCATACAAGTACCTTTCAACGCACTGCTTATAGCACATGAAAAGATGAATATTTATGCTTACATGTCTATTTTTGATGTTCTGACTAAATTATTTATCGCCTATACAATTTCATGGTTTAATGGAGACCGGCTTATTTTATACGGTTTCCTTCTGTTGATTCAGACCAGTATTTCTACCAGCATTTATATATTCTATTGCTCCAATCACTTCGAAGAATGTCGTATTCGTTTTTATTGGTATAAAAGCCTATTCAGACAAATCATGTCTTTTGCAGGATGGAATTTATTCGGCAGTGTTGCCTGGATCATCAAAAATCAGGGAAGCAACGTTGTATTGAACTTGTTTTTCGGACCTGTCGTAAATGCGGCATATGGCATTGCATTCCAGGTAACCAATGCTATAAAAAATTTTGTCGGTAACGTTCAGATGGCTTTCAATCCTCAAATCACAAAAAAGTATGCAGAAAATAAACAAGAAAAAATGATCAGACTGATTTTACAGAGCTCCAAATATTCATTTTTCTTACTGCTATTCTTATCGCTACCTGTTCTTTTTCAAACAAATTTCATCTTACATCTATGGCTGGTACAAGTACCTGACTATACAGTCATTTTCACTCAACTGGTTATCATAGAAGCATTAATGGATTCACTATCAGGACCTATGATCACTGGACTAATGGCGACCGGAAAAATTAAATTTTACCAAATTGTCGTAGGATCATTACTGATCATTCCTTTAGGTATTTCCATCCTGCTTTTAAAACAGGGATTCGGTGCCACTACTGTACTTTGGGTTTCCATATTCTTCACTTGTATATCCATAGGAGTCCGTACATGGTTTGGAAAATTACTCTTTTCCTTCCCGATCAAACCTTTTTTAAGACTAGTTATTCTTCGAATAATATATGTTACTATACCGGCGGGAATAATCACTTACATTGTAACTTTATCCAATCAGTCGCCATGGTTGTTATTCATATCAACAGGTCTATGTAGTTCTATTTCCATTTTACTATTTATCTATCTTGTGGGATTAGAAAAAGAAGAGCGTTTGCTTGTTATCTCTTTAGTAAAAAAAATTATTACAAAAATCAAACACTAAAGTAGTATTTATGAAAGTTTTGTTAGTAACCAATATGTACCCTACTCCTGAAACTCCTTATTACGGTATTTTTGTAAAGGAGCAAATGGAAGCAATATGTAAAGTCCATAAAGAGGTATCCTACACTGTTTTTTTCATTGATGGAAGAAAATCCCAAAAGGAATATTTAAAATCTATCTTTGCAATCCATAAGCTAATCAATAAAAATGAATTTGACCTTATTCATGTACACTATGGTTTATCCGGTCTGTTTTTACTGAAAAAATTAAAGAAGAATATTCCGGTTGTTATTACTTTACATGGTGGTGATATTCAGATAGAACAAGGTAAAAAGATTCAGGTCTTTCTTACAAAACTTATTTTAAAGAAAGCGGATTGGGCCATTACATTGAATAACAAAATGGATACCATTGTAAAACAATACATGCCATTCACTAAAATCATACCATGCTCCGTAGATATTAATACTTTTACACCTGCAGAAAAGCGAACTATAGAAAATACGAAAAGAATTATTTTCCCTAGTGATCGTTCTAGAGTGGTAAAAAATTATCCTTTATTCAAAAACGTTGTAGAAATACTAAAATCCAAATATAAAATTCAATGCTCAACCGTTGAAATAAAAAACATGTCCAGATCAGAGGTTTCTACTTTATATAGTACTTCCGATCTTATGATTATGACTTCCATATCAGAGGGATCACCTCAGGTGATCAAAGAAGCCATGGCTTGTAACCTGCCTGTTGTTTCAACGAATGTAGGAGATGTTGCCAACTTATTAAAAGGGGTGAAAAATTCTGCTGTATCAAAGTCAATGGATGCCGACATGCTGTCAGAATTAGCATACCAGGCATTAAACAACAAAATTGAAGGAATAGACGGCAGAGACAAAATCAAACAAATGAAATTAGATGATGATTCAATAGGAGAAAGCCTGTTCGATATATACAATCGCCTGATTCCTCCCTCTCAAGCCGTAAAAAACAATAAGTCTCTGTAAAACAAGGCATTTGTTTTATTTGCGTTTTATTAATAACTTTGCTATAAAAAATAAGCATTCATGAATAAAAAAGTTGGAATCATTACTTTTCATGCATCTCATAACTTTGGCTCCATGCTACAGGCATATGCATTACAACAAGTAATATTACATATGGGATTCGATTGTAAGATCATTAATTTTAGAACCAAAAAACAAAGTGATTTTTATACCCCTCGCTTCATGAAGCAAGAAGGAATAAAAAGATTTCTTAAACACATATTGACCTTAGGATATATCAAGCAAAGTTATTTGCAATATGAAATATTCGAACGTTTTCTATCTGAGCATTTAATTCTGACAGACCGGACATACACAACACTTGATGAATTAGAACAAGATGCCGAACTTGATTTCGATTACTTTATCTCAGGCAGTGACCAGATTTGGAATATCTCTTGTATCGATTTCGACTGGGCCTATTTCTTGCCTTTTGTAAAAAAGGGAAAGCGTATCGCTTATGCTCCAAGTATGGGACGACGGGTTTTAAGTGAAATGGGCAATTCATCCGACAGTCAAATAAACGCCTGCCTAAAACAATATGACAGCATTAGCGTCAGAGAAAAAATGACTGCCCAAAAGATATGTGACATATCAGGATATACACCCGATGTTGTTGTAGATCCAACTCTACTTTATCCTAAAAATGAATGGATAAAGTTGGCGGGCGATACACCTCTCCTTAAAAAGGATTATTTGTTGCTATACATGCCGGCCTTTGATAAAAAGACATTTAATCTTGCCAAAAAATATGCAGAGAGTAAACAATTGCCAGTAATCCTGACCCTCTTACCCAATCATTCTAAATGGGGTGTCCTTGAAGTTTATGGGAAAGCGGAATTCCACTGCGTCACAGGACCGTTGGAATTTTTAAACCTATGCAAATATGCAAAGGTTATTATTGGTAATTCTTTTCATGCTGTCATATTTTCTATGATATTCGGACGGCCCTTCTATGCTGTAGACGGAGTTAAGGATGATCGTATTTCCAATTTATTGCAAAAAGCTGATATTTTAAATGAGCATAATTTGGATGAAGAAAACCTTCAAACATTACAGCAAATGCCTATTCCTGAAAGATGCAATTACGAAGAAGTATTTTCATCCCTATTTCGAGAAATAGACACAAGTCTTTCTTTTTTGAAAGATGCTCTAAAATAAAGAAAGGTATTTTTCTCCAAAGATTTTTATCTTAAGCAAACAGTAAATTGTTTTATATGCCTTTCTCTTCAGTAACGAGAAAAACAGATAATGTTTACGGCATAACCGATGTATCGGATACGAATCTAATAACTGATGAACCTCGTCATTGGCTGATATTGTTTTCAGAACGTCCAGGGCATTATTCTTATTATACCTAACTTCATATGAAATAGCACTTAATGTCACATCTAAAAGTAAGTAATCCAAACGGATTTTCATATCTTCCAAAGAAGTTGACGCCACCATCCCGACAGAAACTTTCCACAACTTCAATACAGCTTCAAATCGCCCTTTTCTATACGTAGTTGTCAGCGAGTTGTCATTCAGGCAATAATTATATAATAAATCCGGTATAATGACAATCTTCCGGCATAAAGGAATAAGTGACAAATGAAATATCAAATCCTCAGAAATTAAATCCCTTTCAGAGCAGAAGCGGATTCCCCCCTCAGTGAAAAGAGTACTCTTATAAATGCCATGCCATACGGAATAATTATGACGATACGAATATTCGCTATCAGGATCGATACCGATCATTCCTCTCAACACATTATAGCAATCAGGAACTTCCATCACCATTTTCTGATTGACATCCTTATGTTCTGACACACAAATATTATTCCGAACGCTCTTATAACCACACATAACATAATCAGCATTCTCTTCAAGGGCGACTTTCAATAATATTTCAAAAGCTGTTACACTCACAAAATCATCCGAATCAACAAAAGCGATATAATCTCCTGTAGCAATCTCCAACCCGGAATTACGAGCAAAACCTAAGCCTGCATTTTGCTTATGTATGACCTTTACCCTACTGTCTTCTTTTGCATACTGATCACACATCGTAGGAGAATTATCGGGTGAGCCATCATCCACCATAATAATCTCAATGTCTTTCAATGTCTGATTTAACAAAGAATGCATACACCGATCCAAGTATTTCTCAACTTTATAAATCGGTAAAATCACACTAACTCTAGGCTTCATACTCTTACTCATTTTACAATTGACAATAATTTCTTTGCGATAAAGATCATATGAGGCATCCTTTTTTTTACAAAAAAATGAAGAATTGATTCTTTTGCTGAACAAACCACAATCTCTTTATCTGCAAATTCCTCTATACAGTCCTTGACAGCCCGTATACGACCCCGATTCTGAGACAGAGCAATATCCAAACTGACACGACAATAATTATACATCAATCGTCCTTCTATAAAATGCCGTTCTTTTTCACACATTTCAATAGAAGACAACAGTTCAGTCATTTTTCTTTGCCGTAATTGCAATATTTCTTTATAATTTGCAGGAATCGTATTACTCAAAGTTTGTCTTCCCTCCTTTTCATAATAGACATATTTATAGGGAGTCTGCGCCAAAGAGACAAAAGAAGATGCATACTTACAACAATCCAAAAAGAACAAAGAATCTTCATGCAAAGAAAACCTCTCATCAAACTTTAATGAATGTGCGACAACAATATCTCTCCGAACCACAGTTGCAATCACATATCCCAACAAATCAATTCTAAACAATGCATATAATATATCGGCCAACTTGGTCATATCATTTTCAGACATTTCAAACGGAGGCACGAACTTTCGGATAGAATGACCATCAGGAGTAACCTGGTCCAACCCAAAGAGAATTACATCAAATACACCGAGATAGGGTTGTATCACCGAAAAAAAATCATCCTGTATCCAATCGTCAGAGTCAATAAATACCAAATACTCTCCTATCGCTTCCTTAAGTCCCTTGTTTCTCGCACTGGAAACCCCTCCGTTTTTCTGATGAAAGACACGAATCCGCTCATCCTTTCGAGCATATTCATCACAAATAATGCCACTCCTGTCCTGGGATCCGTCATCAACCAACAGCAATTCAAAATCTTGAAAAGACTGCCTTAATATGCTATCCAGGCATACAGGCAATACTGTCTCAACATTATAAACCGGAACAATTATAGAGATTAACGGAACCTTCATTTACTATGACTCAGCCTCTTATATTCATTCCACAGCACAAAAATCTGCTCTTTGGTAAAAAGATAAACCGCAGGAATAACCAATGTAAATATAAAAACAAACAAAGCTGCATACAGCATTCTTGGTGCTACCTTTTTTTGTTTCACATAGGCCATTTCCACAACCCGAGCCCTTTCTTTGCTATCTCCTATCGAATGGATAAAATCCTCCTTTTTCTGCAATAAGATCAGATAAAGAGCCTGATATATCTCCTGCTGACGCCTAAAATCAACATATTCCCTTTCTAACGTAGGGACCACTCCCATCTTATCCAAAAGCACCTTTTCTTTTCCCTTTAAATCACCTAAAGTCAAAGCCAGGCTCTTTTTGGCATTTTCAATTGAAAGAAATACGCTTTCACGTAATTGGTCCACCTGTAAATTGATCTGTCCTATCAAAGGATTTTCGGTCTTTGTACTTTGCATTAACTTAATACGTTCCAACAAAGCCTCATTATAAGTCGTCACCGGATTAGATGTATTCTCACCTGTCCCTGAAGCCAAAGTGATAGGTACCAGATTATATTTATTTCCCGGATCTTTAATATAATCATCCAACAAATCTATCAGATGTCCTTGTGCTTCCAGTTCGATGATTTTCACCTGCAACTCTTTCATTTGCTCGGCATAAAACAAGACATCGGATTCAATGCTTGTCATTTTATTCTGTAACTTATATTGTTCAATTTTGTACTCAACGCGCGACAATTCATCCTCTATCACCTTCAACCTTTCATCTAAAAAGCGGATACTCTTTCCACTTTCTGTCTTTTTCACTGAATCTTCCTGATTGTTATAAAACTCTACCAAGGTTGACAATAAATCGACCCCGCGTTTCTTTTCATAATCTGTACATGAGATTTCCAACACATTACTATTCTTTGAAAACTCTTCGAATACCATTGACTCGGAAAGATCTTCTGCCACTGCAATTGCCGGAGATATGGACAAATCCATAGATAAAGGCTTAACCACGCCTTTTCGGTAAGATAAGACAAATGTACCTTCTTCCGTTTTAATTATAGCAGGCAAAGAAGCAAACTTAAATGTATTCTTACTTACTTCCGATTCAGTCTTTACTTTTACAGAACCAGACTTGTCTATGTCAACGCTGATATCAACGGTATATTCTTGATTCTCTAAAGTTTCGGAATCTGCTGATAAAAGCAAAGGAATATCTTCATACATTTGATATTTATACGCATACGGCTTATAATAAGAGACATTCATACCCAGTTTTAAAACCACTTCCTTCAGTAAGGATGTGGATGACAATTTAACCCTCTCATCATCCAGGCTAAAACCAGTCCCGCTGATTCCTCCCAAACCAAACGATTTCATCAGCCCTGAAGCATCCCCTATATTAAGTCCGGCTCCAGTAGTACCTTTATCCTCCAGCAACTGGACTTTTGTCATCATCTCGTATGTTTTAGGAGTAAGAAACAAGTATAGAAAAGCAATCAGCACCGAACACCCCCCTATTGAAAAAATCAATTTCCAATGAAGCAGATAATTGACAATGATATTCTTCAAACTAATAGTTTCATTATCGTGTTGAATAGATTCCATATATGCAATTATTTTCTATTTAAATTAACAATCGTGATTACCATACTCGTTATGATTGAAACAGAGCTTATTACAGAGGTCAAAAGAGACATTGTAAAAGAACGGTCTGAACTTGTTCTTGAACGTTGTTTTATTCTTATCGGCTCTACATAGACTATATCGTTTTGTTTCAAATAAAAACATGGCGACGCAAATATTCCCGGATCAGTTATATCCATCCGATAAGTTTCTTTCACACCGTTATTATCACGAATCACCAATATATTTTTTCGGTTTGCAGATAATTGTAAATCACCTGCCATACCAATTGCATCCAAAATTGAAACCCTGTCATTCTTTATAGCCAATGTACCCGGACGGGAAACATCCCCCATCATAGTAATCTTAAAATTAAGCAACTGCACGTTCACTAAAGGATTCTCGACATACTTGGATATCATCTCCTCCAATTTCCCCGCAACTTCCTGCCGTGTCAATCCTGCCACATGTACTTTACCTAATACCGGGAAATTAATATTACCGTCCTGATCGACCAAATATGTATATAAGTTCTGAGAAGAAGCTATAGGTTGTTCCCCCTGAGGAACTACAGAATAAGCAAAAACGGGAGGATTGAAAGGAGTCACAGCTGCCGGATCCCATGCCGTAACGTTGATTGATAATAAATCATCATTTGATATTTTTGTTGTATAAGTTTGGCTCATTTCTATAAGTTGCTCCGGTGTCAACTCATCAATACCCTGAAAATAAACAACATCCTGTGGTGCCTTACATGCACACATAAATCCGAACAAACAAACAAATAACCAATATTTCAATTTCATGCTGTTATATAAATATTTCTAAAATTAAAACTGCAAAGATATAACTTTTATAGTGACCAACCAGCAAAAGCGCCATTATAAAAATGTTTACTTTTATAACGATGCAAATTTTGATATATTGCTGCATCAAAACAAAAAAAATAGGATATTATGTCATTTTCGAGTACTTTTGTATCAAAAGAAAAAGATTATGCTTGAAATAGGAAAGTACAACACGCTTAAGATAGTAAAAGACCTGGATTTTGGAGTTTATCTGGATGGCGGCAATGGGAAAGAGATATTGCTGCCGGCTCGTTACGTTCCCAAAAACGTGAAACCGGGAGATGAAGTGGAAGTTTTTATCTATCATGATAATGAAGGCAGACTTATTGCTACTACAGCCCATCCTTTGGCTACCGTTGGCGAGTTTAAGTTTATGGAAGTCAAATCGGTAAATAATACGGGAGCATTTTTGGAATGGGGTTTAATGAAAGACCTGCTTGTCCCTTTCAAAGAACAAAAAATGCCGATGCGCGAAGGAAAATGGTATCTGGTTTATGTTCATATCGACCATATTACAGGACGTATCGTCGCTTCCGCACGTATTGACAAGTACCTGGACAATGTCATGCCTGACTATACTCCCAACCAGGAAGTCAATTTGCTGGTTGCCGATGAAACAGATATCGGCTACAAAGTCATTATAAATAATCTGCATTGGGGATTATTGTACTACAACGAAGTCTTCCGCCGTCTGGAAAAAGGAGAAGAACTGAAAGGCTATATCAAAGAAGTCAGGGAAGATGAAAAGATAGATGTCAGCCTGACACCATTGGGATATCAAAAAATAGATGGACTGGCAGGAGTGATCCTCGAATCTTTGAAAAGCCAGGGAGGATTTATCGCCGTACACGACAAAAGTGATCCGGAAGTCATTCAGTCACTTTTTCAATGCAGTAAGAAAAGCTTTAAGCAAGCTATAGGTGCGCTTTACAAACAGCATCTCATTACATTGGAAGATGGTGGCATTAGTTTAGCTAAAAATCAAGACCAAACAGCTGAATAGCACAATATCGAATTACATATCAACAATTTAAAGGTGACGTCGAATTGAGTTTACGATGTCACCTTCTATAGATTGATTTTTAATAGCTTCGATATATACACCTTTAAAGACGCAATTTTTAATCTAACTTTAATACAGCCAGGAATGCCTTCTGCGGAACTTCCACTGTTCCGATCTGTTTCATTCGCTTCTTACCTTCCTTCTGTTTTTCCAACAGTTTACGTTTACGCGAAATATCACCACCGTAACATTTGGCAGTTACATCTTTACGAACCGCCTTAATAGTTTCACGGGCGATGATCTTCGCACCGATCGCAGCCTGAATAGCAATATCGAACTGCTGGCGAGGTATCAGTTCTTTCAGTTTCTCACACATACGACGCCCGAATGTTACACTGTTATCCACATGCGTCAAAGTAGACAAAGCATCTACCGGTTCACCGTTCAATAGAATATCCAGTTTTACCAGTTTACTCGGACGGAAATCATGAATATGGTAGTCGAAAGATGCATATCCTTTGGAGATACTTTTCAGCTTATCGTAAAAGTCAATCACAATTTCACCCAAAGGCATATCGTAATGGATCTCTACACGATCACCTGAAATATATTCCTGTTTCAGCAAAATACCACGTTTACCCAGACAAAGTGTCATGATCGGACCGATAAAAGTCGTATTGGTTATGACAGATGCGCGGATGTACGGTTCGTCAATATGATCGATCAGAGTCGGTTCTGGCAAACCGCTCGGATTATGAACTTCCAGGCAATTTCCCTTTTTATCATATACTTTATACGAAACGTTAGGCACTGTTGTAATCACATCCATATTGAACTCGCGATCCAGACGTTCCTGAACGATCTCCATATGCAACAATCCGAGGAAGCCACAACGGAAACCAAATCCCAAAGCTGCCGAACTTTCCGGCTGGAATGTCAGAGACGCGTCGTTCAATTGCAACTTTTCCAACGAAGCACGCAAATTCTCAAAATCCTCGCTGTCAATCGGATAAACGCCTGCAAAAACCATTGGCTTCACTTCCTCAAAACCAGCAATGGCCTCTTTAGCTGGACGCGCTACATGCGTGATGGTATCCCCTACCCGTACTTCACGGGAAGTCTTAATACCGGAAATAATATATCCCACATCACCGGTCCGGATCTCACTACGCGGAGACATTTCCAGTTTCAATACGCCGACTTCATCTGCATCATATTCTTTTCCTGTCGCGATGAATTTCACATGATCACCTTTACGGATCACACCGTTCACGACTTTAAAATAGGCTATAATACCGCGGAATGAGTTAAAGACAGAGTCAAAGATAAGACATTGAAGCGGTCCTTCCGGATCACCCTTAGGAGCCGGAACCTTTTCTATGATCGCATCCAGTATCTCATAAACCCCTTCGCCGGTTTTTCCGCTTGCCCGGATAATATCTTCACGTGGACAGCCCAACAGTTCGACGATCTGGTCTTCCACTTCATCCGGCATCGCACTGGGAAGGTCGATCTTATTCATTACCGGAATAATCTCCAGGTCATTTTCGATCGCCATATACAGGTTGGATATAGTCTGTGCCTGGATTCCCTGGGCAGCATCGATAATAAGCAAAGCTCCTTCACAGGCTGCAATAGAACGGGAAACCTCATACGAAAAGTCCACATGTCCCGGAGTATCAATCAAATTCAGGATATATTCTTCACCTTTATAAGTATATTTCATCTGAATGGCATGACTCTTGATCGTAATGCCTCGTTCACGCTCCAGATCCATGTCGTCGAGGACCTGCGCTTGTAAGTCTTTCCCTTCGACAGTCTTGGTATATTCAAGCAACCGGTCTGCCAAAGTACTCTTACCATGGTCAATATGAGCAATAATACAGAAATTGCGGATATTCTTCATGTGCTAATTTATTTTAGGTGTGCAAAGATAGGAATTTTAGGTCAAAAACTATACTTTTGGCATACCATTTGTTGTTAATATTATATGACACTACAAGAAATAAATAAAGCATACAACCGTATAATCGGTTCATTAGATAGCAAGGAATTAAAGAATGCTTTTGATTCCATTCAGGCTCTCATATCCGGAAGTCGCGAATTATCGTTCCAGGATAAACTGAATGAATTGCAGGATACCTATAAATATATGTTACGTTATCGTATCGAAGGAGCTAAAGATCCGATGCAGGAGCAAATATATAACAAGATACAAACATCTTCGTACGAACTGGTCGACCGAATCAGGCACAAAGCACTGGCCGTCGAATCTCCTCTAGCCTTTTACAGCCGGCGCAGAAGTCTGAAGGTTCAACCGAATGTGACGTTCGAGAACTTGCATCTCCAGCTCAGCAAACATTATGCTACAGGCAACAATGCTGAATACGATGCCATACTGATGGTCCTGTTCAACAAAATATGGGTATCCGATCCTTTTACGGTCGAAGAAGCTTTTGTAATAAAGAATATCCTTTTCGATAACGAACTTCCGTTCACAACCGGTTGCCAAATCGTTTCATCATTGATGCTCGGACTTCAGGCGGCTTTCGATCTAGAAAAGCTCATGTTGCTGTTCGACGCTGCCGGTCATGAAAATGAAGAAATTAAAGTACGTGCATTAATTTCAATCCTGCTGACATTATATGTCTACAGAAAAAGGACGGCACTCTATCCGCAAATAATCAACAGACTGGATGCCCTTTCAGAGACTCCGGGCTTCACAAAAGCCATACGAACGATCACTTTGCGTTTCATCCTGGCCCGTGAAACAGAGAAGATCACTCGGAAACTACAGAACGAGATCATTCCTGAGATGATGAAGTTAAGTCCGAAGATCAGTAATAAAATAAATCTGAAAGATATTACACCGGAACAGTTGGGAGAAGAAATGAATCCTGAATGGGAAAATATATTCGCCGACAGTTCACTGGGAAAAAAGATGGAAGAATTCAGCGAACTGCAGCAAGAAGGTGCCGATGTGATGCACTCCACATTCGTTCATTTGAAAAGCTTCCCATTTTTCCGCGAATTAAGTAACTGGCTATTGCCTTTCACCACCGAACATTCATCGTTTGGTGACCGTTTCAATCAAAATAATGGGGAAAAACAGATGTTGGATTCCATGACTCTTGCTGCATTCATGTGTAATTCCGACAAATATTCATTATATTTCAGCATGATGCAACTGCCTGAAGAAGCTAAGAAAATGATGATGAATCAATTTGACAGCCAGGCTTCTGAAATGATCCAGCAGAATAAGGAAGAACTGATCAGCAAACGGGGAAAACTGGAAACTATTACTGGACAGTATATACAGGACTTATACCGTTTCTTCAAAATATATCCGGGTCATTTGGACTTCAACGACATTTTCACAATGCCTTTGGACTTCCACAATTTAAGTATCTTGCGTCCGTATATTTCCGATGAAGAAAGTTTAAGCAGTATTGCTGAATACTATCTGCGTAAAAATTATTTCAGCGATGCTTTGACTATATTCAACCAGCTTGCTGAAACAAATCAGGAAAGTGATATTCTTTTCCAGAAGATAGGCTACTGCAAGCAGATGAATGATGACTTACAAGGGGCTTTGGAAGCCTACCTGCGAGCCGATCTTCTAAATCCAGGAAGCAAATGGGTTATCCGACGGATAGCCGGTTGTTATCGTTCTCTAAAAGAACCGGAAGAAGCATTAAAATATTATCGCAGATACGAAAAACTGAATCCCGACAATTTGTCAATTACGATTAGTATAGGACATTGTTATTTGGAACTCAGAAACTACAGTGAAGCATTAAAATGTTTTTATAAAGTCGACTATCTAGATAGTAACAATAAAGCATGGCGCCCTATCGCATGGTGCTCATTCCTGACCGGTAAATATGACCAGGCACGCAACTACTATAAAAAGATACTGGCCAACCAACCCAATACACAAGACCTGTTAAACGCAGGCCATACGGAATGGGCATTGCAAAACATAAAGGGAGCCATAGAGTTCTATAGGCAAGCTGTAGAAAAAGAAAACAGGGACTTCTATAAATTCCAGGAAGAGTTTAATCAAGATATTCCGGATTTGATTGTAGCCGGCATAGAAGATACTGAAATATCTTTGATGATGGATCAATTAAGATATGTATTAAGCGACTCTTTATAACATTCACTATAAACGGAAAAGTCCTATTCATTAAAGCATGAACAGGACTTTTTTATTAAAATTCGAATTGATATAATCGATAACCCGATTGATCTGTTTCGTATGGTCCTGTTGTTAGGAATACACATTTACATATAAAACAAAAAAGGAATCCACTCTTTCGAATGAACTCCTTTTGTCTTTCAGCTTTCGCCTGAATAAAACGGCGGCTATCTACTCTCCCACTTTTACGCAGTACCATCGACGTGGTTGGGCTTAACTTCTCTGTTCGGAATGGGAAGAGGTGGATCCCCAACGCTATAACCACCTTAATTTCCTTTAAGATGTTTGACTTTGGACAACGTTACTCTAAGAGTAACCAGAGAGCGAATCAATAATTGTCAATTCTCAATTGTCAATTCTCAATTCTTCAGATATATCAACCCTTTCTCCGGAAAAAGAA
>NZ_QUKD01000009.1:0-166887 GCF_003480915.1 Parabacteroides sp. TM07-1AC
TTGCCGTACCTTTGTTTCGTAATCATAAAAACAAAATGTTATGGCATTAAAGTATGTAGTAAAGAAAACAGTTTTCGGTTTCGATGAAACCAAGACAGCGAAGTATGTAGCCCGTCCGTTGTTGGCAGGTAGTGTTGATTATTCCGCTCTGTGCGATCAGGTAACCAAGGTAGGATTGGTGCCGCGCGGTGTAGTAAAAATGGTTATCGATGGCGTGATAGATGCCCTCGAATGGAATCTGACCAATCACCTCTCGGTGAAATTGGGGGATTTCGGAACTTTTCGTCCTGCCTTCGGCTGTAAATGCCAGGAAGAAGAAAAGGATGTAACGGCGGATGTACTGCGCCACCGTAAAATCATCTTCACCCCCGGCAGTCATTTCAAAGAGATGCTGCGCAAAGTCAGCATCCAGAAGTTCGATATCCCGGAAACCGACGAAACAGGCGGTTCCGGTGGCGGCAACGGCGAAGACGACCGCCCCGTAATCGAATAGGCTTCCCCGAATAAATGAATAAAGCAGGCACGGATCGTATATCGGTTCGTGCCTGTTTTGGTTAGTTATAACAGGAATGTTTCGACATTTTCGGATTCTATTCCGAGAAAGTCTGTATTTTTTCGGATTTTCACATTGGATAATCTTAGAAACGGTGATCAACTCGGACTATTTTTACTAGTATGGAAAGTCGGTGTTTCTATCCAGGGTTGGTATTTCTATCAAAAACGGGAAATATGGTAGGATTACCCTATTAACTTGAAAGACTTGCCTATCGTTGGGGATTATCGGAATAACTACTTTTGTAAACGTTGAAAATCTTTCTTTTTATGTAGATTTACAGGGTAGAATGAATAATATAATAATAATGTATATGAAAAAAGTACTTTTCCTCTTTTTGCTTTTGGCAGGTATGACGAATGTCTATGGACAGAAGTTTGCGGTAAAGTCAAATTTACTTTATGATGCGACTGCTACCATTAACCTGGGGGTAGAAGTGGGGTTGGCTCAGAAATGGTCGTTGGACCTGTCGGGTAATTATAACGGTTGGATGCTGGGAGATGAAGCCCGTTTTAAACATTGGCTGATTCAGCCCGAAGCCCGCTATTGGCTGTGTGAAAAATTTAACGGCCATTTCTTTGGCGTACATGCCCATTATGCGGATTATAATGTGGGAGGAATGAAAATTCTGGGTAAGAGTATGGAGGATAGTCGTTATCAGGGAAGCTTGTATGGTGCAGGTTTGTCATACGGATATCAGTGGCTGCTGGGTAGCCATTGGAGTATGGAAGCTGTGATAGGTATCGGCTGGGCACATCTCGATCAGGATAAATATCCTTGTGCTGTTTGCGGAGAACGGTATGATAAGTCAAAAGATTATTTCGGTGTGACGAAAGCGGCTCTTTCTTTTATCTATTTCTTTAAATAAGCAGGACGATGAATAAGAAAATGAAAAATATATATATACTGGCTGCAGCGTTGGCGGTGGTTTCTCCGGCTGCAATGGCACAGAAAGATGCACTGTCCAATGCCGTGAAAGTGGTTTGTAATGATGCGGTGCAAAAAGGGGATTCGCTTTATCTGGATGCTGTCATTACAGTGAACAGTAGTGCTGTTAAATCGTGTAAGTCGCTTGAACTGACTCCGGTGGTGGAAGCAGGCGACCGGAAAGAAGGTTTTCTTTCTGTCTTGCGTAACGGACGTATCCGCCATAAGGTGTATACCCGCGAGATCAAATTGAATAACCTGGCGGAAATACCTCATTATAGTGTGGCGAAAGTGAACAAACAGCAACCGGAAGAGGTGATCCTTTACCAGGCTGCTATCGGCTGGGAAGACTGGATGAAACATGCGAAGATTTCGCTGGCTGCCGATCTTTGCGGCTGCGGACAGGAAGATGCCAATAAATTATTGGTGACTGATCATATTCGTCGTCGTCCGGATGCCCGTTATGAGGTTAAACCTGTGCTGGCGTATATAACACCGGTAGCGGAAACGGAAAAACATCGTGCAGAAGTGGGTACGGCTTATCTGGATTTCCAGGTGGGTAAATCTGAGATTTTGCCAGATTTCCGGAATAATGCTTCTGAACTGGATAAGATCAACAGTACGATCCGCTCGGTGACATCGGATAAAAATATCACTCCGAAAGGGATCCTGTTGAAAGGATACGCTTCTCCGGAAGGTTCATATGCATCGAACGACCGTCTGTCGGATAATCGTGTGAAAGCATTGCGCGAATATATACGTTCAAAGAACGATTTCCCGATGAGTTTCTTTACGTTGGAAAACGAACCGGAAGACTGGGCTGGATTCAAAGCACAGGCTGAAGCCGATCAGGATATGCCGGCACGCAATGAAGTGCTCGATATTATTAACAGCGATCTGCAGCCTGACCAGAAAGAAGCCAAACTGCGTGCGTTGAAAGGGGGAGCTGCTTTCAGTTATGTATTGAAAAATATTTTCCCGTCACTGCGTCGTTCGGAATACCGTATCGATTACACGGTTCGTGAGTTTACGGTGGAAGAAGGCCGTGAGATTATCAAGACCCGCCCGCAGCAGTTGAGTCTGAGTGAAATGTTCGCCGTAGCCAACAGCTATGAAACGGGAAGCAAGGATTATAATGATGTATTTGAAATTGCTGTGCGCATGTACAGTTCTGATCCGGTGGCAAATCTGAATGCTGCTAATATCTCTATAGGAAAAGGCGATTATGCTGCTGCTAAAAATTATCTGGCGAAAGCCGGTGATTCGGCAGAAGCGATTCATGCCCGTGGTGTTTTGAAATTGATTGAGGGTGACCTCGACGGAGCTGAGGTGTTGTTGAAAAAGGCAAAAGATGCCGGTGTGATAGGAGCAGCAGACAATTTGAGAGAATTACAGCTGAAAAGAGAGGATAATGCTCTGTTTGATAGTTTCGACGCGCATAATTGATACATATACCGCGTAGAATCATGATAAATAAAGTCTATTTTTGCATTGGAATGATTTATGAAAAAGCATAAAAATAATAATATGGAACATGCTGCACAAGTTGAGAACGTTCTAGTGAACGAGATCGACAACCAGAACGGGGTTCATCTCTATCTGGAAGGAAATAAATGGTGCGCCTATGAACGTTCCGCTTATTATCTGGCACAGTTAAAAGTACCGGTTGTAATAAAGAAGGAAATAGTTCGTGACGGATACGACGTCGTTTTGTTAAAAGCTTTTTTTGAAGTGGATGACATGCGTCTGCCTCTAGCTCCGAAAACAGTGTTGAAATCGGTGGCTGATGATAAGTTACTATTCCAGTTGAACGATCAGATTGACGGTTTTCCTGAATGGAAAGCTTGTCAGCTGAATAAATTACCAGCATAAAAGGTGAAGCCGTGAGGCTTTGGTTAAGTATACTAAGTTGTAAAATTGAGGGTGTATTAAGTCCCCGGAAGTGAGTGGTTATCCTTCCGGGGCATTTTTTTTAGTTGACAGTTGATAAGTGACGGTTGACAGTTAGAGGGAAGGGGTTTGGAAATAGACGATTACCCGGGCTTCCGGTGAGAGGGTGAGGGTGAACTCGTTTCCCAGGGCTTCGTTGAGGCTTCCTTGCCACCAGGCTGTCAGGCGACGGCGGGTGATGGGCCAGCGGAGACCTTCGGTGGTTATTTCGCCACAGGGGTACATCGAGAAGATGGATATTTGCTGGCCGGGGGTACAAGCCAGGGGCATTGTTTGTTGTACGGGGACGAAGTGTCCGTAGTCGGAGAGCATTTCCACCTGTTCGAATAACGGTGCGTAGTCCATCAGTAGGGAGATATTACCGAGCGTATGGTCTTCACGAAGTCCGGTAGCTCCCAGGATCAACAGTTTCCGGTAACCTGCAGCGTGGGCAAAACGGACTGCTTTGGTCAAGTCATTTATCTCCTGATCTTCCACGGTATGGATGCGGTCGGCATATAGCCGGAGCATTTCCTGTGGAATACTGTCCAGATCGCCGACAATGGCTGTCGGCTCCAGTCCCCGTTCGTGCAGATTTTGTACCGCTCCGTCACAGGCAATAATAGCCGGTGCAGATTTTAAAAGCTCCAACGGTCCGGCTGTTTGCGGAAAGCTTCCGTTAGCAACCACTACACAATCATATATTGTTTCCATTTGTATTTATTCCTTTCTTTTTCCAGGTATAATATCCGACAATGGCTAAAATACCGTAGCAAATGTACAAAAACATGGTAGGATATAAGCCCCGCAGATAATAAAGATAGACAGATACGAAGTTGACGATAACCCAGAATATCCAGTGCTCGATGATACGGCGTGCCAGCATCCAGGTGGCAACGATTCCGACGGAGGTGGTGAAGGCATCGCCCATCGGGATGGGAGAGTCGGTGAAATTGTGAAGTACGTAATAGAGCAGGGCGTATGTAATGAGGATAGCCGATGCTATCCCCATGAATAAAGGCCAGGTAATATGACGGTAGAAAATTGTATCATCGGAGACTTTTTCTTCAGATACGTTTTTTTTCGCGCAGGTCCATTCTTTGAAACCGTAAATACTGATGGCAACATAGTAGATATTCAGTCCCATATCAGCATATATTTTGGCAAAGAAAAAAACAAAAACGTAGACCAGTGAGGTCAGAAAGCCTACCACCCACATCGCTTTATGTTGTCTGATCTCCAGCAACAGGTAAAGGATTCCTGTGATGACACCGAAATATTCCAAAAGATGCTCCATTTTCTTAGAATTTGAATGTTACTCTTGCCATGATATTCGTACCGGCTTGTGTAAAGTAGCCGTCGTCCTTGCTGACTTCACCTCCGCTTATGTAGGTGTAGACCCAGGCATTTGTTTCGTATTTTTCGTTGAAGATGTTGTTGACACTTACATCTACACCGAGTTCCTTGATGAATTTAGGTTTGAAGACATATCCGACACGCAGGTTGTTCACGAAGTAAGGATCGATCGAACGGTCTTTGGTGGAGGTGTTGTCGATGTACTGGCGGCCTACGAACTGTGAGTTGAAGCTGGCAGAGAATCCTTTCAGGCTGAAATTGAACATGCTATTGGCGATGATGCCGGGGGAAAAGGCGATATCGGTCGTTCCCATATATTCACTTGCCTGGCCGCCGTTATCGTAATCATCCATATAATGGGTGTAGTTTTTTATTTTGTTGCGGCTCAGGGTTGCATTTCCGTTCCAGTCCAGCCAGCGGGTGATGCTTACGCCTCCGGTCAGTTCGATACCCATACGGTAGCTGTCTTTGATATTGCTGGTCAGTGCTTCACCTATCTCGCTGATTTTACCGCTAAGGATCAGCTGGTTGTTGTAATCCATAAAATAGAGGTTGGCACCGACACGGAAACGTTCGTTGCCGAAGCTATAACCGGCCTCGTAATCGTACAGGGTCTCATGTGCGGGCCGTTCATTGGCTGCAGCCTCCGTGAAGTTGTCCCGGTTCGGCTCCCGGTTGGCAACGGAAAAAGAGATAAAAGCGTTATGGCCGCCTTTTTGGAAATTGATACCCGCTTTCGGATTAAAGAAGTTCCAGTGTTTGTCTACATCGACGTTGTCGCCGCCTTTGTCGTCACTCCCTTTAATGGTATAATGGATACCGCGGTATTGCAGGTCGAGGTATCCGTTCAAATACGGGTGAAACCGGTAGTTGCCTTTTACATAAAAGTTATAATCCAGTTTGTTTCCTCTGTTACGGTAATATTCGTAGTCCGGTTGCGGAAGTGCTTCGCCGTTCTTCACCCACATGACACGCCCGAAATGATCGCCCACATATTTGTTGACTGCAGAACCGAAGCTCATCTGAAGACGTTCGGTACGGTAGTTGGCACTGTAGACAACACCGTAGAAATCGTTGTCCAGCCATTTACGACGGACGAGGTCTGACTTGCGGATGGTGTCGCCCTGTCCGTTTATATAAGCAGGCAGCTTGTAACTGTTGAATTTTGCGTTCCCTTTATAATCTTCGTAATATCCTTCCCCGTGTGTGTAGTGGAGGGTCAGGTTCATATTCCACAAATCTCCCAGGCGTTGGCTTGCCATCAGGTGGTAGTTTTGTTGCCAGTAGTTGTCTGTCTGGTTGTCATAAAACTTTTTGACACCGTTTTCTTCGTATTCCCCACAGGGGTTATAGGTACGGTCGATTTTCAGGAGAGAGGAGGGAACGCCGGTCCATGCCTGATACGTTTTTTCTATATTTCCGAATGTCTGGAAGCGGACCAGGGTGTTGTCTCCGTAATAGGTGGCGGAACCGAAATACGAATGCATGTTGGCTGTCGCCCGGTCGATATATCCGTCGCTCTGAACATTGGAGTAGCGGGCATCGAACACAAAATGGTCGTGCAGCAATCCGGTTCCCATCTTGACCGAGTTTTTCACAGTCCCAAACGAACCTCCCGAAAACGTATATTCGGCGTAAGGTTTCAGATCAGGTTTCTGTGTCTGCATAGCTACGGTGGCACCGAAAGCGGCAGCTCCGTTGGTGGATGTTCCGGCACCTCGCTGTATCTGTATATTATCGACGGAAGAGGCGAAGTCGGACATGTTCGCCCAAAAGACGGTATGCGATTCGGAGTCGTTGACCGGTACGCCGTTGACCGTGATGTTAATACGGTTGGCATCTGTTCCGCGGATACGGAAGCCGGAATAACCGATACCTGTCCCTGCATCCGAGGTCATGATGACGGACGGAGACTGTGAGATAAGATAGGGGATACCCTGACCGTCGTTTTTACGGTTGAGTTCGTTTTTGGATAGTTCGCTGTAAGCAACCGGAGTTCCCTTGGCTACCCGGGTGGCTGTGACGACTACCTCGTCCAGTGATAAGTCGTGTGAGATTTTTAAAGAATCGGTGAGATCCGGCTTGTTTTCCGCTGTCGCCCATGTGGCCAGTGAACCGGCAATCAATAATAATACACTTTTCATCCTTTTTACCTTAATGTTTAAAACCTGATAAGTGAATAGGAGAGGTGTGTTGTGTGAAGAAATATACCATTGTTTTACAATTCCCTTCGTCGGCATTATCCGTAGCAGGTAATATGGGTATAATCTCAGCCTGCGGCACGTACCTGTTTGGTACGCTGCAAGCACCCCTTTGTATTCGAGTGGCAAAGATAGGGAAAGTTCAGAGATTGCACAAATTGAAAAAAAAGATTACATATGTTTGAAAACTCACTGATTATTTGTATATTTGCGGGCGATTAAGCGAAGATGAGGAGGGGGCGGGTAGTCCCCTTCTTTTGTTCTTAACTGTATGTTTATGATTGAAAAGGGCGTAATAACTCAGTTGGTTGAAGAAAAATTGGCTTCTTCCGACAATTATTTGGTTGACGTAGTGGTTAAACCGGGAAACCTTATTATTATTGAGATTGATAATGATGAGGGAGTTTGTATTGATGATTGTGCGGAGTTGAGCCGGTATGTGGAAGAACATCTGGACCGTGAGGTGGAAGACTTTGAATTGGAAGTCGGATCGGCCGGAGTTACTTCTCCTTTTAAAGTACTTCGTCAATATGTGAAGAATATAGGAAACGAAGTAGAAATACTGCTGAAAAGTGGTGTAAAACTGGCCGGAGTTTTGAAATCGGCAGATGAAAACGGGGTGGTAGTTACTGTTGAAAAACAAGTAAAACCCGACGGAGCCAAACGTAAAGTTACTGTCCAGGAAGATCAATCCTATACATTTGATGAAATAAAATATACAAAATACCTAATAAGATTCAAGTAAAGAAAGATTATGGCCAAGAAAGAGGAAACAATCAGTATGATTGACACACTTGCGGAGTTCAAGGAGTTGAAGAATATAGATAAGGATACGATGATCAGCGTGCTGGAAGATTCCTTCCGTAACGTAATCGCTAAAATGTTCGGTACGGATGAGAACTATGACGTAATTATCAACCCTGAAAAAGGTGACTTCGAAATCTGGAGAAACCGTACGGTTGTGGCTGATGACGAACTGGAAGATCCGAATCTGCAGCTTACGTTGACCGAGGCCCGTAAGATCGATGCCGACTGTGAAGTTGGTGAAGAGGTGACCGACGAAGTGCATTTCGCTGATTTCGGACGTCGTGCCATTCTGAACCTGCGTCAGACGCTGGCTTCGAAGATACTTGAATTGCAGAAAGATAGTTTGTATGCTAAATATAAAGATAAAATAGGTGGGATTGTAGCAGCTGATGTATATCAGGTGTGGAAAAAAGAGATCCTGTTGCTGGATGACGAGGGGAATGAATTGCTACTCCCGAAAACAGAGCAGATCCCTTCTGATTTCTACCGTAAAGGTGAAACTGTTCGTGCGGTTGTGCAGAAAGTGGATAATTATAATAATAATCCGAAGATTATTCTGTCGCGTACAGATAAAATGTTCCTGCAGCGTTTGTTCGAACTGGAGGTCCCCGAAATTAATGACGGCCTGATCACGATCAAGGCTATCGCGCGTATCCCGGGTGAAAGAGCAAAAGTGGCAGTCGAGTCGTACGACGACCGTATCGACCCGGTAGGTGCTTGTGTGGGTATGAAAGGTTCTCGTATTCATGGAATTGTTCGTGAATTGAGAAACGAGAACATTGATGTCATTAATTATACATCCAATGTATCACTGTTTATTCAGCGTGCATTAAGCCCGGCAAAAATTTCTTCTATACGAGTGAACGAAGAAGAACACAAGGCGGAGGTTTATCTTCGTCCTGAAGAAGTTTCATTGGCTATTGGCAAAGGCGGTTTGAATATTAAGCTGGCCTGTATGTTAACAGAATACACGATCGATGTATTCCGTGATGTGGAAGGTGCTGATGAGGAAGATATTTATCTGGATGAATTTACAGATGAAATAGATGGCTGGGTGATTGAAGCGTTGAAGAATATAGGTGTCTATACGGCGAAGGGGGTTTTGGCAATGAGCCGTGAAGAAATTATTGAACGTGCCGACCTTGAAGATACGACAGTTGACGAGGTACTAGCTATCTTATCTGCCGAATTTGAGGAAGAAAGTAAGGATGAAAGTCAGGAATAAAGTATTACGACAAAGTTAGATATGCCTATAAAATTAATACAAGTACAAAGAAAATTAAACGTGGGAATCAACACGGTTGTTGAATTTCTGCATAAGAAAGGTAATCCTGTTGAGGAGAATGCAAATCCCAATACGAGGATCAGTGATGAACAGTATGCTTTGCTCGTAAAAGAGTTTGGAAAGGATCTGCCTGAAGGAGGCTTTGAACGTCCGCGGGTAGAACGTCCTCACAGAGAGAAAGAAGCTGCTTCTGTGAAAGAAGAGAAGGCTTCGGAAATTAAAACAGTGATCCCGGAAGAGTTCAGGCCTAAAATCGTTACGAAAGGCCGTATCGACCTGGAAGGACAACATAAAAAATCTCAGGAGGCTCCTGAAGTGAAAGAAGAGCCGGTAGCGAAACCGCAGCCAGAGGTAAAACCTCAGCCTGTAGTCGAACCGCAACCGGTAGTTAAAACTCAGCCCGTTGCCGAGCCGCAACCGGTTGTAGTCTCTGCTCCTGCTCCTGAAGAAAAACAGGTAGAAGCCCCTGCTAAACAGGAAAAACAGGTGACAGCTCCTGTAGAAAAACCTGTGGAGAAAAAAGAAGTAAAAGAGATAGTTGTGGAAAAAGAAAGAATCGAAGAGAAAAAACCGGAAGTTACAGTGAAGCCGGAAGCGACGAAAAGCTCTTCTGAAGAAGTGGACAAAACGGCCGCAGATGGTCAGCCTTCTGCAGAATCGGAAGACGATAACCTGTTCCGGTTGAATACTCCGAAGTTCGAGTCGAATATCAAGGTAACCGGTAAAATTGACCTGACTGCCTTGAACCAGTCTACCCGTCCTAAGAAGAAAACAAAGGAAGAGAGACGAAAAGAACGCGACGACAAACGCGAAAAGTTCAATAACAATAATAGACCGGGACAACCGGGATTCCATAAGGGACCGAAAGATCCGAATGCTAAACCGGGTGCACCGGTAAAGCCGGGAGCTGTTGCCAAACCGGGTGCTCCTGTTAAACCGGGTGAAGTCGGTGCGGATGCGAAAAAGAAACGTAACCGTATCAAGAAGGATCGTGTGGATGTGAACAATACTCCGGGTACAAACTACAGCCGTCCGGCTAATCAGCGTGACGACCGTGGCAAACCGCGTTTGAAAAAGCCGGTTAAGGCTGAAGTAAGCGAGGAGGATGTACAGAAGCAGATCAAGGAAACGCTTGCCCGCCTGACCAATAAAGGCAACAAGAATAACAAAGGTGCCAAGTACCGTCGTGATAAACGTGATGCCGCCGTCAAACGTGAGCATGAATTGATGGAACTGGAGGAACAGGAAAGCAAAGTATTGAAACTGACCGAATTCGTTACGGCAAACGACCTTGCCAACATGATGGATGTACCTGTGACAAAGGTTATCGCTACTTGTATGAGTATCGGTATCATGGTTTCCATCAACCAGCGCCTGGATGCGGAAACGATCAATATCGTAGCCGACGAATTTGGTTTCAAGACAGAATATGTCAGTGCAGAGGTGGTTGAAGCCATCAATGCTGATGAAGAAGATGATAATGAAGAAGACTGGGTTGCACGTCCGCCTATCGTAACTGTGATGGGACACGTAGACCACGGTAAAACTTCTTTGCTGGATAATATCCGTAAAGCAAACGTAATTGCCGGTGAAGCGGGTGGTATCACTCAGCATATCGGTGCTTATAATGTGAAACTGGCAAGCGGACGCCGCATTACTTTCCTGGATACGCCGGGGCATGAGGCATTTACCGCTATGCGTGCCCGTGGTGCCAAGGTAACGGATATTGCTATTATTATTGTAGCAGCTGACGATGCCGTCATGCCGCAGACTATTGAAGCGATCAATCATGCTTCGGCTGCCGGTGTTCCGATTGTATTCGCAATTAATAAGGTAGATAAGCCGCATGCGAACCCTGAGAAGATCAAGGAAGAGTTGGCTAATATGAATTATCTGGTGGAAGACTGGGGTGGTAAGTACCAGAGCCAGGATATTTCTGCCAAGAAAGGCATGGGTGTGGAAGAGCTGCTTGAAAAAGTATTGCTGGAAGCTGATCTTCTGGATTTGAAAGCTAATCCGCTGAAACGAGCAGTCGGTTCTATCATCGAATCTTCTCTGGATAAGGGACGTGGATATGTTTCAACCGTATTGGTTGAAAACGGTACGCTGAAGATGGGAGATATCGTATTGGCAGGTACACATTACGGACGTATCAAGGCTATGTTCAACGAACGTAACCAGCGCGTGGAAAAAGCCGGTCCTTCCGAACCTGTATTGATCCTCGGATTGAACGGAGCTCCTCAGGCTGGCGATACATTCAATGTCTTGGAAACAGAGCAGGAAGCACGTGAAATAGCAACACGTCGTGAACAGCTACAGCGTGAGTTGGGTATCCGTACACAGAAGATGCTGACGCTGGATGATATCGGTCGCCGTATCGCCGTGGGTAACTTCCAGGAATTGAATGTGATCGTGAAGGGTGACGTGGACGGTTCTGTAGAAGCATTGTCCGACTCTCTGATCCGTTTGTCTACGGAAGAGATCCAGGTGAATGTGATCCACAAGGCTGTCGGTCAGATCTCCGAATCGGATGTTGTACTGGCTGCTGCTTCGAATGCGATCATCATCGGGTTCCAGGTGCGTCCGTCTGTACAGGCTCGCCGTAATGCAGAGAAGGATGGTGTTGAAATCCGTCTGTACTCTATCATTTACGACGCGATCGAAGAAGTGAAGAGTGCTATGGAAGGTATGCTTTCACCGGAGATCAAGGAAGAAATTACCGCTTATGTGGAAGTACAGCAGGTATTCAAGATCACGAAAGTGGGTACGGTTGCCGGTTGTATGGTTAAGGAAGGTAAGATCAAGCGTACGAACAAGATCCGCCTGATCCGCGACGGTATTGTAATCTATGCCGGTGAGCTGGGATCGCTGAAACGTTTCAAGGATGACGTGAAGGAAGTGGTTGCCGGATTGGATTGCGGTTTGAATATTACGAACTTCAATGATATCCAGGTTGGCGACGTAATTGAATCGTACGAAGAAACTGAAATAAAGAAAACTTTATAAACATGAACTGGTTAGACATTGTATTAGTATGTCTGGCAGGAATTGGATTTGCGAAGGGCCTGTTTGATGGAGTCATCAAACAGGTTGTTTCGCTTATAGCCCTGATGGCTGCGATATTTTTCTGTGCCAAAGCGGCAGCCTGGCTGAGGGGATATATACTGGCTTCGGGTTGGTTTCCGGAAGAGGGAGTGACTATACTTAGTTATATAGCCGGATTTATCCTGATACTGGGTGTGGTTATGCTGGCAGGAGAGATTGTTCACAGAGTGATCGGGGTGACGCCGCTCAGTATTCTGAACCATCTGGCTGGGGGCGTATTCGGGTTGTGCCTGACGGTTATATTCGTCAGTCTGCTGTTGAATATATTGGAGGCGGTCGACCGTGGGTCGGTATTGATACCCCGCGAATCGAAGATAGAATCACGCTTCTATAATTCTGTTAAAGAAATAGTTCCAACCATTTACCCCGGAAATTTGTTTTCATGGAAGGAATAGTATAATAATTGAGAATTGAGAATTGAAAATTGAGAATTACCGGGGTGGATGTCTTTAATTTTCAATTCTCAATTCTTAACTTTCAATTAATTAGATATGCAGGAGTCAAACGACATAATTAATGAGGTAACGAGTGGTGATTATAAGTACGGTTTCGTTACCGATATCGATACGGAAATGATTCACCGTGGTCTCGATGAGGAGACTGTCCGTATCATTTCTGCCAAGAAGAATGAGCCGGACTGGTTGTTGCAGTTCCGTCTGAAGGCTTTCCGCCACTGGCTGACACTGGAGATGCCCACATGGCCTCATCTGAACATTCCGCCGATTGATTATCAGGATATAATTTATTACGCTGCTCCGAAAAAGAAAGAGGGTCCGAAAAGTCTGGATGAAGTGGATCCGGAGTTGTTGAAGACATTCGACAAATTGGGTATTCCTTTACATGAGCGTGCTCAGTTGGCAGGTATGGCGGTAGACGCTGTCATGGATAGTGTTTCTGTTAAGACAACATTTAAAGAAACACTGGCAGAGAAGGGGATTATCTTCTGTTCATTCAGTGAAGCGGTGCAACATCATCCGGACCTGGTACAGCAGTATCTGGGAAGTGTGGTCAGTTACCGGGATAATTTCTTTGCCGCTCTGAATTCGGCAGTTTTCTCTGACGGCTCGTTTGTTTATATACCGAAAGGAGTACGCTGTCCGATGGAACTTTCTACTTATTTTCGTATCAATGCTGCCAATACGGGACAGTTCGAGCGTACGCTGATCGTCGCTGACGATGAGGCGTATGTCAGCTATCTGGAAGGATGTACGGCACCGATGCGTGACGAGAACCAATTACATGCGGCGATCGTTGAGATCGTGGCCAAAGAGCGTGCCGAAGTGAAATATTCGACTGTTCAGAACTGGTATCCGGGTGATAAGGAGGGTAAAGGCGGTATCTATAACTTTGTGACCAAGCGCGGTTTGTGCAAAGGAGAAGGAAGTAAGATATCCTGGACTCAGGTGGAGACTGGTTCAGCTATAACCTGGAAATATCCGAGCTGTATACTGGCTGGAGATAATTCAGTCGGCGAGTTCTATTCGGTTGCTGTTACCAACAATTACCAGCAGGCGGATACCGGAACGAAGATGATTCATTTGGGGAAAAATACGAAAAGTACGATTGTCTCCAAAGGTATTTCTGCCGGGCATAGCCAAAATAGCTACCGTGGTCTGGTGAAAGTCTCTCCGCGTGCCGAGGGTGCCCGCAACCATAGCCAGTGCGACAGCTTGCTGTTGAGTTCGACCTGTGGTGCACATACGTTCCCTTATGCTGATATTCAGAATGAAACGGCTGTGGTAGAGCATGAAGCTACGACAAGTAAGATCAGTGAAGAACAATTGTTCTATTGCCAGCAACGCGGTATTTCCGTAGAGGAGGCGGTCGGCCTGATCGTAAACGGATATGCCCGTGAAGTAATGAACAAGCTGCCTATGGAATTTGCCGTGGAGGCTCAGAAATTACTGACTATTTCTCTGGAAGGAAGTGTAGGATAAATCAAATTGTCAATTCATAAAGTTATGTTAGATATAAAGAACTTACATGCCAACGTAAATGGCAAAGAGATATTGAAAGGAATCGACCTTTCTGTAAAGGCTGGTGAGGTACATGCCATCATGGGACCGAACGGTTCGGGTAAAAGTACCCTGAGCAGTGTATTGGTTGGTAATCCGGCTTTCGAAGTGACTCAGGGTGAAGTTATTTTCAACGGAAAGAACCTGTTGGAACTGGAACCGGAAGATCGTAGCCGTGAAGGTATTTTCCTCAGCTTCCAGTATCCGGTAGAAATTCCGGGTGTAAGCATGGTGAATTTTATGCGTGCCGCACTGAACGAGCATCGTAAATATAAAGGGTTGGCTCCGGTTTCTGCCACCGATTTCCTGAAACTGATGCGCGAGAAGCGTGCCATCGTCGAACTGGATAACAAATTGGCAAGCCGTAGTGTGAACGAAGGCTTCTCCGGTGGTGAAAAGAAACGTAATGAAATATTCCAGATGGCTATGCTGGAACCTAAACTGGCTATCCTGGACGAAACGGACAGTGGTCTGGATATCGATGCCCTCCGTATCGTGGCAAACGGTGTGAATCAATTGCGTACGCCGGAAAATGCAGCGATCGTAATCACTCACTACCAACGTTTGTTGGATTACATCAAACCGGATGTTGTACATGTTTTGTACAAAGGACGTATCGTAAAAACTGCCGGTCCGGAACTGGCCCTCGAACTGGAAGAAAAAGGTTACGACTGGATCAAGAAAGAGATGGGGGATGAGTGAAATGAGAGCCGAACAACAATATATCGATCTTTTTACCCAATATGAAGACTTGGTGTGCCGGCATAGTACTGCGGTGATGAATGCTCCGCGTGCTGAGGCTTTAGCCGATTTCGACCGCCTGGGTTTTCCTTCGGTAAAGAGTGAAGATTATAAATATACAGATGTGGCGCAGGCTTTTGCTCCTGATTATGGAGTGAATATAAACCGCCTGGCTATTCCGGTCAATCCTTATGACGTATTTCGTTGTGATGTCCCGAACCTGAGTACTTCTTTGTATTTTGTCGTGAATGATACTTTTTACGACAAGATGATGCCGAAAGCGCATTTGCCTGAGGGTGTATACGCCGGTGGTTTGAAAAACTTTGCAGAGAAATATCCGGAAGTGGCTGCCCGCTATTACGGAAAAGCTGCTAAAAGTAGCCATGACGGTATAATCGCATTGAATACAATGCTGGCGCAGGATGGTTTCGTACTTTATGTGCCGGAAGGTGTAGCTGTGGAACGCCCTATCCAGCTGATCAATATATTCCGTAGTGATGTGGATGCGATGGCTAACCGCCGTATCCTGGTTATTATGGAACCGCGTTCGGAAGCTAAATTGCTGATCTGCGATCATAGTATAGACGATGTGAAGTTCCTGGCAACCCAGGTCGTTGAGATATTTGCTGCTGAAGGAGCTTATTTCGATTATTACGATCTGGAGGAAAGTAGTATTTCCACTTCCCGCTTTGCTTCCGTTCATGTGAAACAGGAAGCTTCCAGTAATGTCCTGGTTAATGGCATTACCTTGAATAACGGCCTTACACGTAACAACTATTATATCGAGCTGAACGGTGAATATGCAGAAACGACGCTTTGCGGTATGTCTGTTATGGACCGTGAACAGCAGGTGGATACATACAGCCATATTACGCACGCTGTCCCTAATTGTACAAGCAACGAGCTCTTCAAGAATGTACTGAACGATCATGCAGTCGGTGCTTTCAGCGGACGTATCCTGGTGAAGGAGAATGCCCAGAAAACGGCTGCTTTCCAGACAAACCGTAATCTCTGTGCTACCCGTGAAGCACGTATGTACAGTAAGCCGCAACTGGAAATCTATGCGGATGATGTAAAATGTTCACACGGTATGACAACCGGACAGCTGGACGAAAATGCATTGTTCTATATGCGTAGCCGTGGTATTCCATTGAATGAGGCACGTATGATGCTGAGTGTTGCTTTTACATCGGATGTGATCGATCATGTGCGTCTGGATGCGTTGAAAGACCGTCTGCATAAGTTGGTTGAAAAACGTTTTCGCGGAGAGCTGGCACGTTGTGCCGACTGCCGTATCTGTAAATAAGATATTATTCTGATCTTTATAAAGGCCCGGATAGATGTTATGTCTGTCCGGGCTTTTTTGCCTATCTTTGTATTTCACCAATCATTTATTATCATATGCAATTGACTCATATAGCAATCTGGACGAATGAATTAGAACGTTCCCGCGAATTTTATACAACGTATTTTAATGGGAAAAGCAATGAAAAATACGTGAATCCCAGGAAAGGGTTTGCTTCTTATTTTGTGACTTTTGAGGGAGGTGCTTCCCTGGAAATTATGCAACGGACAGATGTTACAGAAGAGAGGAATGGATTTTTTATAGGTCTTGCCCACTTTGCTTTCTCTGTCGGTTCAAAGGAAAAAGTAGATAGTATGATAGAACTGTTTCGTGAAAATGGTTACACAGTTCTCGGTGAACCACGAATGACGGGAGATGGTTTTTATGAGGGATCCATTGCTGATCCTGACGGAAATATTGTAGAAATAATTGCCTGATATGGAGATACGTATTGAACAAGCGATAGATTATCCTTATGATTTGCTTCTGTTGGCGGATCCGAACCGTGAGTTGGTAGATAGTTACCTGAAAACATCTGATTGTTTTGTCGCTTTGTATGAAGGGCAAGCCGTAGGAGTGATTGTCGTTCAGAAACAGTCTGTAAACGAGGCAGAAGTATTGAACGTTGCCGTAGATGAGTCTTTCCAGCGGAGAGGTATTGCACGCCGTTTGCTTCGCTTTGTCTTTGATGAATGGGCGCGACCGAACCGGATCACTCTGTTGAAAGTCTGTACCGGTACTTCTGCTCCCGGTCCCATGATGTTGTACCAGCAGGAAGGTTTTGACCTGAAAGAGTTGGACCGTGATTATTTCGTACGTAATTATCCGGAACCGATCTGGGAAAATGGCATTCAGTGCCGCCACCGGTTAATCCTCGAAAAAGAACTGTAACAACTAATTTATATAAAATAGATACAGGAAAACCGGATAATAATCTTTCAGGCTGGTATGTAGCTTTTTCAAGGCTTTGGAAATATGATACTCGACACCTTTAGTGGTTATTCCCAGCGTTTCCGCAATCGCTTTATGAGATTTGTTTTCGTAACGACTCATGATAAATACGATCCTGGTCTGTTCCGGTAAACCGGCCAGGGTTTTATTGACTATTTCCTGTGCTTCGGCAGTAAATAGTTCGCCGGGATCACAGGCCTCCAAAGTCGATATCCGGGTATTCAGTTCCCATTCGGCATGATTCAGTAAATGTTCATTTACATCTTCCCTTACCTGCAGGTGCTGCAAATAGTTCAGGCATTTGTTTTTAATAATGGTAAGGATATAAGCGGGAACATTCGAATTATCTTCCAGCGAATGGCGGTTCTCCCAATAATACATCAAAGCCTCGATCGTAAAGTCTTCAGCAACAGCTATATCTCTTACATACGTATTAGCAAAACGAATAAACCGGCCTTGATAATCCGTAAATAATTGATTGAATGCTTTTAAATCCGTTGTATTTTCCATGACATATTCTATATCCGATGTAAATGTAATGAAAAATATTATAAAATACACATATGTTGATAGTATGATATAAATACATATATTATTAGCAGAAATAATACTATATGATATATATAACAACCATCATACTATCATTGTTATATGTAAATAGCTGTATATTAATTGTATATATAATGATAGTATCTCTTTTTAACTATCATTGAACCATCATCAACTATCATTTCCCTATCTTAAAACAAGATAGATGCCTATCTATTTTTACGAAGTATAGGTCTTATTATCAATTAGATAGTTACTTTAGTCGTTTGACACCCGGGTGTTGATAGTGTCGAGATCCGGGTGTCGGCATCGTTCAGATCCGGGTCTAAATACCGCTAAAATGGGGGTTTTGGCAACAAAAAGTCAGTATTCCGGTGAAGATAGGTCCTGTGTCTTCTCAAAAAAGGTAGTAAGTCACAGCAAAACAGCAACAGCAAGATGTAAGCCATAAAACAGTCACTTGGAGGCACTTTTAGAGAGGAAAAATGCGATTAAAGTGTTAAAATGGAGTTAAATAACAGTGTTATGATGGTTGAGTGATAGTAAAAAACAATAACTATCATACTATATATTATTGATATACAATTGATTATATCGAATAATGATAGTATGATAGTTGATTTGTGAAAACAATGAATTATTTATAACCGGAAAGCCTCCTCGTTCATCAGTTTAGCCCATATATTTCCGGGATATAGTTCGATGGCCTGCTTGAATTCGGCGTTTGCTGCAGCCGGCTTATTTTCTAACAGATGTATCAACCCCGAATAATACAGGATATTACTTTGCTGTACGTTCTGATTCGCTTCTCCGAACTTGGCATACGAGTCCATCAGGTTTTCCTGCATACGTTCCAGGCTTTTTTGTATCTCCGACAGGGCTGCGTCTGCTTCTTTGTTCTTATTCAGCTTCCTGAGAGATTTCACTTTGTAGTAATTCAAGTCTGTCAGACGATTCCTGAATTCTGTATCGGCTGATTTCTCAAAGCACTCCCGAGCCTTGTCTGCCTGATTCATAGCTTCGTAGGCTACTCCGGACAAGTAATAAACTTTCGCTTCATATCCGCCTCCAGGTGAAGGAGCTACTTCGAGATTGACCGGATATTGGTTGGCCAGGTCGAATTCGCGGATAGCTTCTTTATAGCGTTTGCCTTTCAGGAGTTTCATACCTTTCAGCATATGCGAATCCACATAGATGTCGTGAACCTGTCCGCCGCCTTCCCACAGATGGAAATGCCGGTTGTCGAGAATCTTTATCGCTTTGTCGTACTGACCGGCTGCGTTGTATAATGTGAGCAGGCGCATGACGGCATCATCATGCTTCATGACTGTTTTCAGATGTGCTTCCAATCGTTTCAACCGTTGTGCTTCTGCGATGTTGGCTTGTTCACAGATTTTATCCGATTCTGTCAGCAGGAGAGGATCGTTCGGGTTCGCCTGGATTGCCAGGTCATAATATTTTATGGCATTATCCAGCTCGTTCAAACGTCCGTAACCGAATCCGACATTCCGGCAAGCAATGGCGAACGAGGGGTTGAGGTCTGCCGAAAGTTTCCAATGATCCAAACCGCTTTCTTTTTGCCCCAGATAGTAAAGTAAATTTCCTAAGTGATACTGAAGATACGGATCGTCCGGGCTTGTTTTCAACAAATCTTCAAACATACCGATCTCTTCCAGGCGGAAAGGATAATTATTCAGCGGGGAGAGCTGTTTAGCCTTTTCCATACAACTTGTAGCCTCTGCTTGATTGTTTTCTTTCTGCAGATTATAGGCTTTGTAATAATACATCAACGGATAAGAGGCATAAGGTTCGCCTATGGCAATGGCACCATCCAACAATGCCAGGGCATCTTTGGTCGCTCCGATAGTCATGTAATTGGTTACTACCTCCAATAGCTCCTGAACGGCAATAATGCCTTTGCTATTGTGATTCGTTCCTGTTTTCAGGAAAGAAGCACCTTGTGAGGCGGACAAGCTGGCTTCGGCGGCACTCCAGTAATCCAGCGGGTCGATCTGCTGGATATAACGGATGGTTTCCTGCGCTTCGGCTTTCTTCCCCTGCATCCGGAGAATATAGGCCTTCAGGGTAAGTGCCTGCAGATCGCGTCCACCTACGTAAAGCGACTGGGTGATCATATCCATTGCTCGTTTGTAATCCTTGTCTTTCACAGCCAGGACTGCCAGTTCATAGAAGGAACGATGTTTGTATTCGGGAGTCCAGGTAGCAGCCCAGTAAGCGTCGGTCGCTTTGCCTATATTGCCGGTCATCTGATATACATAACCGAGATAATAAAGTGCTTCCGTGTTTTTCACCGTTGTGTAGTCGTGCGACAGACGGGCCTGGGCGCGTAGCAGATGTTGTTCAGCCTTGTCCCATTTCCCCTGCCGGATATAATGTTTCCCGACTTCTATATTGACGCGTGCATCCATCGAGTCGCGCAACAGGGCTTCGTTGTAGAAGTCCGTATAATCCAGGCGGGCATTGTTGAACTGGTCGACACGGAGTCCGGCCAGGTAAAGCTCTTCGTTTGTCTTATATTCTTTGACCGGGCGGGTGCCGTCGATAACTTTCGGTAATGGTTTTTCTTCCTTCACGATCGGACGATAATCGACCAGCAGGTTGCCCTCGGTATCATAAAGAGCCGTGTACAGGGCTGACGGATCGGAAATATCGGGTACAGATACTTTATCCAGGAAGTAATTATCCGGGTCGATGTCGATCTGTTTGTCCATTAGTGTCTGATCTTTATATTTTACAATTACCCGTGCGTTCTTGTATGCGGTGGTCGCGCAATAACCGATCCGATAGTTATTACCCTGTTCCGGTTCAAAGTTGACAGCTGCATCTTCCGTTGCATTCTTCACCCCTTTGATTCCTTTGATCGGGTACCATATCTGGTTGAATTCGCGGATTTCTCCCGGATTGATCCAGCTGTAATCCGGTTGGTTGTCTGAGTAGCCACCTACCATCAGTTCCAGGTAATGGCCATCTTTATCAGATAATATTTTGTTCCACATTTCGCCGTTCGCGTTGTTTCCCCATAAGAAGAACTTCTTTCCGGGTACGACATGGCGGTTGGCTACATGTACTGTTCCTGCATCTTTTCCATAGTCGTAACCGGCAAGGAAAGACATTTCGCTTCCCCAGGCGAATATAGAGCGGGAGTTACCCGTGAAATTCTTCCACCAGGATAAATCGGCATTTTCTCCACTGCCGAGGTTTGCTTCTCCGACTGGCCAGTCGGTGAAATAGACTTTGTGGTGGTCGGCTCCGAATTGTACATCAGGCGGGAAGATGACCTGATACTGATCATTGCAATGTACGGATACATTAGCCCAGTACAACATCGACTGGATCATCGGGGTCGGGTTGATCACTTTGATTTTTGCTTCCACCCAGGAACGGTTGGGATATACCGATACACCTACCGACCATTTCAGCCGGTGACGTAATTCCGTCTCTCCCACCCAGATTGTCTTGCTTCCGTCTTCATTTTCTTTCATTGTCCAGTTGATAGGCATGTAACTGCTGGCACGGTGATGGTCGGGGATATTCCATTCGACACCTCCCGAAAGCCAGGCTCCTAACATGCCGATCAAGGCTGGTTTTACGCCCGTTTGTGTATAAAAGAAAGGATAATCGTTGGTTTTGTCGGAGGCGGCAAAGATACGGCCACCGATTTCGGGAAGAATGGCGATGTCGACATACTGATTGTCCAGCCGGAGTACATTGTAGTCCTGCTCGACTTGCTTTTCCGTCAGGACATCGTAAAGGGGATAAGGATAAATATATCCTTCCGCTCCTTGATAAACACGACCGGTAAAGAAGATAGGATCGATTTCCGGGGCACCGATCTGGTAGGTCGGAATTTTCTCTGTTACAGACTTCATGTGAACCTCTTGGCCTAAAAGAGGAGTTGCACATAACAATAATGCTGATAGAAGTTTAGAATTCATGGTATCGCAACTTTGATTTGTTATTAAGTATACTAAAAATAGAGTGAATTTGAGAGAGTAAAGAACTGTCCGGGATTGCTCCCGGGACAGTTCCCAACAAGGCATAAGCCTTAGAAACACACTTTTGACTAATACCTTATTTGAAGGAGCAATTCATCGAGTCAGGTTCGAATTCAGCTGGGCATCGGATGCCGGATACGGCAGATAAATAGATTTTTCACCCTGCCAGATTAGAGAAGCCGGTAATTCCACCTTTTCTTTCCGCATAATACCCGGAGCAACTTCGATAGCCGCATTGGCTTTACGTTCATTGAATGATTGTTCCAGCAATTCCATACGCATCTGATCATCGCGGCGTGTTACTAAAGCGACAAAGTAGCCGGCAACTTCCCAACCATGTTCTTTCAAGGCTGCATTGGCAAATGTTTCTCCATTCATACCTGATTGTAGTGGCTCCAGGCCAGCTCGTTCACGTACCTGGTTTATACATTCGTAAGCCATTGCGTTCGGTGCACCTTCAGCACGAGCCTGTGCTTCGGCATACCATAACAATACTTCCGAATAGCGGATCAGGCGATGGCGATGATCGTTGGTCATTAAAGAAGTATTGGCAGGCTTTGTATAATCGTAGTCTCCACCGTCTTCACTGATGGTAAATGCACAGAACATAGGCTGCTGTTCGGGTATACTTTCGTCCCACCAATCCAGCAACTTACCCCCTTCTTTATTCCCTTCCAGAATTTTCGGGTTATAGGTTGCATCTTTTCTCGGACCGGCAGGGAATTCTTTCCAGAATTTTATTTCGCCCAGTGCATCACCCCACCCGGTAAGTGATTCGAATAAGTGGCTATTTGTCATTTGTGAATCTTCAGACCATGTTCCTACTGCACTTGAGAAATTGATACCGACAACTGTTTCATTTGTATAATTATGGCTTGGAGCATATACATATTTATATTCCGGCTCCAGAATATATTCATACGCTCCGCTATTAACACCATCAATAACTGCTTTTGCCTGTTCTGCTGCCGAAGCATAATATTGTGTCTGTTTTAAAGGCCATCCTGCCATAGCCATATAGACGGCTGCTAGTGTAGCCTGAGCTGCCTGTTTGGTAATGAAGATGTTGGCTCCCTGGAATTTCTGGGGAGGTTTGGAATAGTCGGTCGGAAGTGTAGCAACACAGTCTTGTAAATCTTTGACAATCTGGTCATATACATCTTGAATATTGGCTAAAGGACGTTCGTAGTTAACTTCGGTGTCCAAAATCAGAGGAATGGCTCCCCAACGACGAACCAACCAGAAATAATGTACTGCACGCCAATATTTGGCCTGACCTAATGCAATATTTATTTCCTCTTGTGTCGTAGGTGTTTTAGCCCCATTTTCGATGATATAATTGGCCGCCTTGATCACGACGTAAGAGGTAGACCATGCAGCTTCTACCCCCTTATTGGCGTCTGAGCCACGGAATGCGTCTACTTCTGCATAAGCTTGTTTATTACTGCCGGGATTAGCGGTTACGTCGTCACCCAACCAGGAAGGAATTGTAGGGTTAGTGTTGGTCTGTGTCAGACAGACATTCTTATACAATGCATAGGTTGCCATTGTTAGTTCCTCCTGTGTAGAGAAGAAAGTTCCCGGTGTCAGTTTACCTTTTGGATCTTCGTCGAGAAAATCACTACATGAGCTTGACAACAAGGCTATGCCTAAAGTATATAATATATATTTCGCTTTCATGATAATTATTCTTTATTTAATATTAGAAATTCATGCGAACTCCGAATGTATATGAACGAGTCAACGGATAAGCCCCCAGGTCGATACCGTCGTTTACATCTACACTACCTGTACCTGTATCCACAAATGAAATACCGGCCGGATCCATTCCTTTATAACTGGTTATAGTGAATAAATTCTGACAACTGAATGTAAAACGAAGATCGGCAAATTTGGATACAGCTTTCGGTAGGTTGTACGATAGGCTGATATTATCCAGACGGAAATAATTGGCTGATTCCAAATACTTGGTAGAGGTTGCCGCTGCCTGATAATTATTTCCTTTAACATTTACAGAAGGATAGCGGGCCGATTGTCCTTTTGTATCGAAATTATCATTCAGATACTCTTTTAATGTGATGAAGGCAAAGTCGCCAGTCATGGATGTTCCGGTATAACGTACCATATTGAAACGTTCTGCTCCGAATGAACCGGTAAAGAACACGTTCAAGTCCCAGTTTTTCCAATGCAAGCTGTTATTCCAGCCCAAAGTAAAGTCAGGAGTGGCTTTGCCGATAAAGGTACGATCTTTACTGTCGATTATACCATCCTTGTTCCGATCGACAAATGAATCATTACCTGCAGCATCCAATCCAGTCCATTCATAGCCGTAGAATGCACCGATCGGTTGCCCTACTGTTATACGGGTAACGCCGTCTGTTGAAAACATTCCGCTAGCAATATTTGCTCCCTGGATAAAGTCCAGACCCGCCAGATCTTTTACTTCATTCTTTAGATAAGTGCCGTTGAAGGTCGTGTTCCAACTGAAATCCGAGCCTTCGAAAATATTTGCATTGATAGAAAAGTCAATACCTCGATTACTGATCTCTGCCGCATTCACCCAATAGGAACCTCCACCGTCATAATTCGGAATTGTCCGTTTTAACAGACCGTCTTTTGTTCGTTTGTCAAAATAGTCGAAAGAAACGTTCAATCTGCGATTCAAAATAGAAAAGTCCAAACCTAAGTCGAATTGGTGGGTTGTTTCCCACGACAGATCCGGAGTTGCGACAGTTTGTCCAATCCAATAGCCTGTGTAATAGGCATTTCCTCCGAATGCATACATGGCTTGAGACATCAGTCCCAATGTTTCATACGGGTCAATGGCCTGACTGCCGATTAAACCGTAGCTGGCTCGAATTTTGAGGTCTTGTATAATATTCTGATGTTGCATAAAGTCTTCATTACCCATTGACCAGGCGGCAGCAATAGAGGGAAACCAACCCCATTTGTCGTTAAAAAACTTTGATGAACCGTCCGCACGAATCGTTCCGGTCAGCATATAGCGGTCTTTATAGTTATACATTACGCGGCCTACACCGGACATCAGCGCCCATTTTGAATAATCATTTTTCGCATTGCGGGTACCAGCCATTTCTGCGTTCCACCATCCGACACTTTCGGTCATCAGATTATTTCCACTGATATCCATATAACGGTATTCGGATTGTGTAGCTTCATAAACGGCTGTGGCAGTCAGAGCATGGTCACCCCATTTCCCATTATAAGTCAGGTTGTTTGTCGTTTGTAAAGTCATACGATACGCATCATTGTTTCCCATACTGCTTGAACTGGACACCTTTGTTGTTGCGAAAGAGTAATTTTTCACGTCGTTGTAATCGATACCATTACTGGTAGTAAAAGTCAGACCAGGAAGAATGTTGAATTTTAAATCGATATGAGCATTGACGATATCTCTCATCGACTCTCCTATTTGTTCATTAAGCAGACCAACCGGATTTAACTGTGTAATAGCACTGTACGGGTCACGTATATAGGTACCGTCTTCATTCATGATGCCAAGTACCGGTGCATAATTCATTGCGATATTGACAATGTTACCTTTTGCTGCACTGAAATCTGCACTTTTCTTCACATTATGAGAAGCATTCACGTCGGCTGTCAGATGTAACCAGTCTGTCAGCTGCGAAGTGATATTGGCACGTGCCTGGTAGCGTTTGTTTGTATTTTCCTTTACGACACCTTCCTGACCGGCATAGTTACCGGAAACAATGTACTGGATTTTATCGCTACCTCCTGAAAGAGTCAGTTTATAATCCTGTGTGATACCATTTTGAAAGATTTCGTCCAGCCAATCTGTACCGGCTGTTCCGTTTTGGAATGCAGACAACTGTTCCGGAGAGAATGTATCTTTCCGATATGTGTTATATAATGTAGCAAACTCATATGGACTGAGTGTTTCGTAACGTTTGGCTACGGTACCTATACCGATCTGTGCATCGAACATAATCTGACGGACATTCGCTTTACCGGTTTTTGTCGTGATCAGAACGACACCATTTGCACCACGGGAACCGTAGATGGCAGTTGAAGACGCATCCTTTAAGATTTGCATAGACTGAATGTCTTCCGGATTCAATCCTGTCAGACCGCTTTCACGCACAATACCGTCGATTACATACAACGGATCATTGCTGCGATTAATAGAGCCGGAGCCGCGAACACGAATCTTAACGGTTCCTCCCGGCACGCCGCTGTTCTGTACCTGAACACCCGATACCCGACCCTGCAAAGCATCTGATACCTGGGTGATCGGTTGATCTTTAAATGCTTTATTATCCAAAACGGCTACGGAACCTGCTAAATCGGCTTTACGAACTGTACCGTAACCTACGACTACAACTTCGTCGAGTGACTGGCTGTCTTCTTTCAGCATGATATTATAGGAAGATTGGCTGCCGACTGTAATTTCTTGCGGAAGATAACCGATATAAGAAATTTGCAGGATAGCGTTTGCCGGAACATTTTCCAATGTAAACTTCCCATCCAGATCACTGATTGTTCCGTTTGTAGTTCCTTTGATAACGATATTAGCGCCGGTAACCGGTCCCATGTTATCTCTTACGGTACCTGAAATTGTACGAGTGTCTTTCTGTTTTGTTTCAGTGTTTACAGGTGTCTCTTTTCGGGAAATGATTATCTGACGGTCAGATATGGAGTAATTATTTTCCGTACCGAAAAATAATTGATTAAGGATAGTATCTATTTTCTGATCTTTTACATTTATAGATACTTTACGGTTCAGATCAATTGACTTGTCTAGGTAAAAGAAGATAAACTCGCTGTTGTTTTCTATTTCATTAATAACTTCTTTAACCGTTTTGTTTTCGTAGTTCATGGAGAATGATGTCTCTTGAGAATATATCTCTGAGGCAAAACATGATCCTGCTGTTAAAAACGCAAAAAGTAAAAAAAACTTCATGACACGTATTAGTCTTTTGGATTGGATTTTCCTTTGAGTAAACCTGGTGTTCTCATTCATGTTGTGTAACGATTTAAGTTTATAATACGGTTTAATGCATGTAAATTACTAGTGAGGGGAAATTTCTAAAATTTTATCCCTCTAAATCTAAGGTCCCATAATTTTGTGAGTTTTAATGTTTGACAATAATATAAATCTGTTCGCCTGTTTGCTCGACTTTGATCGGGGCGGCATTCTGAAGTGCACTGAGTACTTTCTCGGGTGTTTCCTTCAAATCCAGTTTTCCGCTACAAGTGAGTTCACTGACTTTTTCGTCCCAATGGATTTTAATCCCATAGTATTTGCAGAGCTTCTCAAGAACAATATCCAGCTTCTGGTGATTGAACTGATAATATCCGTCTTTCCAGGCAACATAATCTTGTGTATTTACGTGGTACACGGATTCTTCATCACTCTTGTTGTCATATAGGAACAACTGATTAGGACTTAATGTATTTTTCCTTTTTCCTTTTGTTTCTATTTCAACTTTTCCTTTTACCAATACAACATGACTGCTTGTTTCATTATCGTAGGCAGAGACACAAAACTGGGTTCCCAGGTCTCTGACCTCCATTTTTTTGGTTTTTACGATAAAAGGTCTTTTTTCATCGTGTACAATGTCCAGATAGATTTCTCCCTCTACGAATATTTCCCGGCTGTCGGCAGTAAATTGAGCGGGATAAATCACTTTTGAGCCAGCGTTTACCCACATTTTACTTCCATCTGTGAATGTAATGGAAGAACGTTTTCCTATCGGGACAATTAATTGATTGAATGATTGAACTTTTTCTTCTTTTATGTCTTCTTTTTCAATGTTTACTTCTTCCGAGTTTACGTTGATATTTCCTTCCTTTGTATATTCCAATTGGGTGTCTTTCCCTTCAATAGATATCTTTTTTTCTTTTGAAAGGATCAGTTGAACGTTTTCCGACGGATTGTCGGTTTGCGGAATGGAACTTATCATGGCTTCATAATCGATCGCTTGTTCCTGATTGTATAAAGTATGCCATCCATAAGCGGAGATTATCAGCAAGGAGGCTGCTACAGAAACCGCTATTTTCAGGAAATGAATCTTCTTTTTGTGTCTATCGTATAACGTATTGGCTGTTTGTATGCGTTTCCATAATTCTTTTTCATCGTTGATCGATAGAGTTGAATTACAGGATGTCCTTTTTATACTTTTTAAGAAAAAACGAGCAGATTCGATCTCTTCGGCAAGAGCGTTGTCAGCTTGCTGAAGTTTATGCCAGAACTTTCGGTCTTTTTCTGTCGGATATAATTCCGATTGCAGGAAATAATCGTCGTTCAGTAACTCGTCTGCTTTATATTTTGTATAATCTTTTCTCATTTATATAAAGAAGGATTTTATATAAGGAGACGTTGTTGCCTATTTTATACTCACTAAAGAGTATTTTTTTTGAAAGAGTCGTTTTTTGTTGTACTATTTCATTGATAGGTAAAGTAATAAAAGGAATAATCCTGTATCGCTATAATTTTGTCTGATTTTTTTCAATGATCGTTGTATCAGGTTTTGTGCAGACTGATAATTCATATCCATTAATATACATATCTCTTCCATACTCATTTCTTGAATAAACCGATAGTATATGATCTCTTTTTGACGGGGAGTCAGTATGGAGAGAATCTCTTTGACTTTCTTTTGTTGATTATTGTATTGTTCATTATTGATGAACTCATCCTCCACTGTGGGTTCGAGTAAGAACGGAACTTGTTCCATCGTACTTCTTTCGTAGATTGATTCTTTATAAAGAGCACGTAATACACAGTTTTTTATGGTAACAAACAAATATACTTTAATATTATCGGGAACGATGAGACGCTCTCTGTTTTTATACAGTTGAGTAAAAACTTCCTGTATGCAATCTTTTATTAGTTCAGGGTTTGAGGTAAAACGAAAGCTGTACTGATATAAGGTTTGTACATATTTATTATACAACCAACTATACGAGTCGTTATCCCCTGCGATAAACTGGCGCCATTTTATTTTAGTCTCATTATCCTGCATATTGCTGTTTTGATATACAAATATAAAACAAATAATATATAATCAAAACGTTTGATTTATGGATAAGTCAGCTTCTTTTCTAAAATTCGTCCTATCCTTATTTTAAATAGAGGTAGGTGTAAATTAATTTACACCTACCTCTAATTTCAATTAGACGTACCTCTATTGGTAAAGACATTTCGATGAAGTCGGGAAATGTCCGTTACTTTCCGGATAGGTCGTTCAGATAGTTTCAAAAACTGAAAAGTTCATGATTTGGGGATCAGCTTTTGATTCGTCTACAACTAATTTGATTGCGTCGAGCGTTTGAGGTTCGAAACGGTCGATGTGCTTATGTCCGATGCATGATCCGGAAGCAAGGTCGATCCATTCGTTATTCTTTTTTCCTTTCAGGGAATATTTTAAGATACGTTCCCCTTTGGCGATGTCCTCCTGCAGGATGACGCGGTTGATGCTGGTCGGTTTATCAAACGACAGGATATACTCTGAGCCGGTTCCGGATGTTTGCTGAAACGGAGTTCCGTATTGGCGGACAATCTCTTTGCCTAGCATTTCCACCTGGCGGACATCGGCTTCGGGGATGAGGCCCTTGTTATCGATAACCAGACCCAGCAGCATATTGGTATTCCTGCCTACACTGGTTTCGTATTTGGTAAGCAGTTCGGGAATCGTGAACATCATGCTGTCCTGTCCGGCTGTCCAGAACCATCCGCCTTGGAAAGAGCGGTTCCAGCGCAGGGTGAAGTCTGATTCTCCCGGACACCAGAACGGGGCAGAAGGATCGCCGTTCAGACCGTTGATCACACGAGTTCCGTCGGCATTCGTAGTCGAGTCGGCTGTAGCCCAGCACGGATAAGGTGCGACACCTTCCTCATTACCAACCCATCTGACCAGGTTAGGGTGTCCGTACGGACCCTGAAAAGCAATTGCATTCGGTTGTAGTTTCTGTACAAGTGATAATACATCGGCACCTCCCTGTTCTTTAGACAATACACCCCCATCGAACCATATTTCAAACAGTTCGCCGTAATTACTCCATAACTCGGTTAATTGCTGGGTTACGATTTTATTGTATTCTTCCTGGCTGACAGGGCCTCCTCCCTGCACAACTCCCGGATTATCAACATATAGATAGCCGTTTGCCGTTGTGCTGGCATAAATGCCCGGTTTGATATTATATTTTTTACAGGAAGCGATAAAGTCGGCAACGATATCACCTTCACCGTTTTTCCAGGGAGATTGTTTGATGCTGTAGTCATGTGCCTCTGTAGGCCACAGGCTGAATCCGCTGCAATGCTTGGCTACGAGGACGGCATATTTGGCTCCCAGTTTATGCGCGGTTTCCAGCCATTGGTCGGTATTCAATTCTGTCGGATTAAAGATTGAAGCATCCGGGTGCGTACCCCAATTCCTGAAGTTATAATCCGGTTGGTAAACCGGCATGTCAAAATGGATCAATACACCCATTTCTGCATCTGCCCAGGCCAGCTGGCGGGCATTCGGGGTAACAATTGTTGTTGTTTCGTTTGAAGAACAGGATATAAGAACCGACAGGGCTGCCAGTAATCCTGCAAATGTTTTTTTCATGATGAACTTATATTTTACGATGCAAGTATAATAAAAAAAGATGTAGGAGCGAAATATTTCTCGCTCCTACAAATGAGGTCATTTTAATTTGCCCAACCCGGATTTTGAGGTAATAAGTTCGGATTGTAAGTAAACTCGTCTGTTGGTATCGGATACAAGTACAAACGATCGTACCAGGTACGTGTCATACCTGGATAAAGGACACGGTATTCACCTGTTGCCGGATCACGCGGACCTAAATAAGTCTTTTGGTTTTCCAGTAATTTACCGGCTTTCCATCTGCATAAATCATTCCAGCGAAGACCTTCACAAGCCAGTTCCACACGACGTTCACGGCGTATTTCATTCAGCAGCGGAGAGATGGCAACTTCCCATTTCGGCCAGTTCGGATCGGTGAATCCTACATTTACCGTCAGGTGTTTCATACCGACACGGTCACGCAGTTTATTGATCGTTTTGTCCAAAACCGTTTGGTCGCATTCTCCCAGTTCGGCTTTTGCTTCTGCGTAGTTCAGCAGAACTTCACCGTACCGGTAGATCAGGTCGTCCAGCGTACATTTAATATATTCGTTATCCTCTGCTAACGGAGAATACATCTTGTACAAGCGGTAGCCGGTGAATGTCAGGTTATTGAAGACCGGAGAGTTTTCATATTCTTCCGAACCGTCAGCCAATATGGCGATAGGACGGTCGGGAGTGTAAACGCATTGTTTCAAACGCGGGTCACGGTTTTCAAACTCATCCATGAACTTGGCATCTCCTTTATAAAGATTGCTCAATGCAATAGGTTTACCGTCGTTACATAAGAATGATTCTACAAAATCTTTAGTCATACCTGTTCCAGCTTCACGAACAGTACGGGGACGATTGTTCATACGTTTATCCGTCACATAGGCGGCAAAGAATATGGCTTCTTTATTATTCGTATAATCCTGTTGGTTGAACAGCGCATGATAATCGTCTTCAATATTACCGGTAGAGTAGATATCGAAATTACCGCTGTTCATGATTTTTTCAGCAGCTTCCGCACTCATACGAAGATATTTATCCGCATTTTCAAGATTTCTATATTTTCTCCAGGTTCCTTCAAACAGACAAACTCTGGATTTTAACAGCAACGCCGCGTATTTGCTAAGGCGTGAGTCGTTCATCGTTTCCGGCAACCATGCACTGGCTTTATCCAGGCTGGCACAAATAGAATCGATAACTACCCCGCGGTCATTTCGCGGATTATACAATTCTTCTGAAGAAGTGGTCAGGTCTGTCGTCAACCAGGGCACGTCACCGAAACGAAGCACTTTCTCATAATAAAATTTAGCTTTAAAGAAATAAATCTCACCGACATACCTATTAATATTTTCCTGAATACCTTCTACCGTATGATAACGATTCAGAAAATAATTACAGCTCCGGATATTAGCCCAATCGCTTTTTGCCCAGCCACCTCCGGCTGTAGGAATGGTATAATCGCTCCAGATAAAAGCATCTTTTGTCTGATGTGCCTGGTTGTCGGAAGCATTGTCGTTGCCGTAAGCACCGGTATTATCCAGTGTAGTATAGAACTGATTGGCAAAGTTTTTCAGGTCATTTTCTGTTTTCCAATAGGTCTCGTCGTTGATCTTATCTTCCGGATATAAGTCCATAAAATCATTATTACATGCAGAGAATCCAAGTAATAAAGACAAGCTTGCTATATAATATACTTTTTTCATTCTGTTTTTAATTTATTTATTCTACAATGTACCATCTTAGAATGTCAGGTTTGCACCGAATGAGAATGATCTGATAAATGGATAAGCGTTTACTGTAGCCAATTCAGGATCGAAAGTGTCGGGCATTCCGGAGAATTCAAACAAGTTGTCTGCATTAAAGTAAACTCTCAGCTTGGATATTTTTGCTTTTTCCGTGATAAACTTGGGAATCGTATAACCTAAAGCTAATTGTTTACAACGAATGTAAGCACCATTCAGCATGAAGCGTGTTTGATTCTGATTGACAGCATCAGCATTGAAACGTGCACGTGGGAAGAATGCATTTGGATTGTCTTCTCTCCAATAGTCATAATTCATTTTCTGAGGAACAGACCATTGAGAACCATAATGTGACAGGTAGAATGTCTTAGATGGAATGATATCACGTTTCATGGTTCCCTGGAAGAACAATGTGAAATCAAAGCCTTTATATTCAGCCGTACCACGGATACCAAAGTTATAACGCGGCGTTTCATTACCGATAACCTTCATGTCTCCCGAGTTATTTGCAGTGTTTTCACCTTTGGTGATTTTACCGTCACCATCCAGGTCTGCGAACTTTATATCACCTGCATATTGGGTATAACCGACAACTTTCGACTGATCCCATGCTGATGCTTCTTCATTTGACTGGAACAAACCTTCTGTGACGAATCCCCAAATTTCTCCTAACTTTTTCCCTTCATAATAACTGTCGGACAAGTTTTTTGTCGGATTATCATATTTGGTGATTTCTGCCTGATAGTCCGATAAAGACACGGTTGCACTATAGGCAAGGCCGTTTTGTAATGCCGATTTCCAGGTTAAAGCAACTTCCCAGCCTTTTGTTCTCAGGTCGGCTGCATTCATTTGAGGTTCTGATACGCCCAGGATAGAAGGTAATGTTTTTGATTTGGTCAACATATCTTCCGTTGTACGAACATAATAGTCAAATTCACCGGTCAGCTTGCTGTCAAACATAGAGAAGTTGAAACCTAAGTCCCATTGCTTCACTGTTTCCCAGGTTAGCTGGTCGCTCACCAATCCCGGAGCATATACACCCATCTGTTTCTCTCCGTTGAACAGGTAACCTACTTCGCCTGTAGAATAGGTGGAAATATACGGATAATAAGAAGCGTAACCGCCCTGGCTTAATACCTGGTTTCCTAACGCACCGTAAGAACCTCTGATCTTGAAATCATTCACGATATGGGAGATCGGTTTCCAGAATTTCTCCTGTGATAGTCTCCATCCTAATGAGAATGTAGGGAAGAACGCGAAACGATCGTCTTTCGGGAAATGGGAAGAACCGTCGTAACGTCCGTTTACCTGTACCAGGTATTTATCGTCGTAAGCATAGAACAGACGGAAGAAAGCACCGCGTATAGCCCACTGATTCATATAATCGCTGGTCGAACGGTCACCGGTTGCCAGATTCAGGAATGGGATATCATTGGCAATCAGATTGTTTCTGCTCAGTCCAACGCCTTTATAAGTGGCATTTTCCTGGTTGAAACCGATCATTCCCTCGAAGGCATGTACAGCGTTGATTTTCTTTTTATAAGTGGCATATGCATTGAACACGTCATATTGTGATTCATTTTTGGTATACGATACTTGGTTCGGTGAAGTATGCGGGAAGATAGACCCCGGATTTCCATCCGCATCATAATCGATGTATTCGCGAACATGATTCTTGAAAGAGTAGTTGTAATAATTATATGTATAGTCCACATTGATCTCCAGACCTTCGAACGGGTTCAGTTTTGCAAAGGCCGTTGCATACATATTATTATTTCTCATTTCGGCATTACCACCTTGCGACAACCAGGCAGCCTGATTAGTGAAATAACCGTCGCCGCAATAACCGGCAAAGTGTCCGTCCGGATGAGTAATAGGCATCAGAGGACGGCTATCGCCCGGGATCGTAGCTCCCAAAGAGTTATTGCCGTATTTATTCTGCGGACCAGTATTCATTTTTACCATTGACAGGGTCGCTCTCAATCCTAACTGCAACCAGTTATTCACCTTGTAATTCACATGCTGCAATACATTGAAGCGTTTATAATCCTCATCCGTCCATTTGGAAATACCATCCTGCTGGAACATACCCGCTGAAGTCATGTATTTAGCAGTTTCGCTACCGCCCTGTATGCTGATATTGTACTGCTGCATCGGATAGCTTTTCTTATTCAATGCTTCATACCAGTCTGTATTACCGGCATAACGGTATTTGCTGGGAGAATCGTCCGGATGATGGAATACCGGAGAATTATTGACCGGATCATTGTAATAGTTTCTGACATGCTGCATCGTGATGTCATCGAAATAGTTACTACCGTTACTGGTCGTATTGGCATCGTTCATCCACTGGGTATACTCCAACGAGTTCATATAATTGGCATGAACGGTCGGGACATTTATAGAGTAGTTGGCGCTTAAAGAAACGACCGGCTTTTGTGAAACGAAACCTGTTTTAGTCGTGATCAGGATCACACCGAACGCTGCACGTGCTCCGTAAATAGAAGCCGATGCGGCATCTTTCAAAACGGTAACGTCTTTTACATCCTGTGGATTAATCAGGTTCGGGTCCATTTCGATACCGTCGACCAGGATCAGCGGACCACCGCCCGATAAGTTGGTTGTACCGCGAATATTGAATGATGTACCTGTTCCCGGTGCACCGTTGGACGATGTGATGTTCAGGTTGGCAATGGCACCCTGCAGACCGGCTCCCAGGTTGGTCAGCGGACGGTCTTCGATGACTTCCGAACCGACAGTTGCTACGGAACCTGTCAAGTCGGCTTTTTTCATTGTACCGTATCCTACAACAACCACCTCTTCCAGTGTCTCTGCATCTTCCTGCAGGATAATTTCCATTCTCCTGTTAGGATTCGCCTTTACCTCCTGTTTAACATAGCCGATAAACGTGATTACCAGTGTGGAGCCTGACCGGGCATTGATCGAGAAGAGTCCGTCTACATCTGTCGTAGTACCATTGGTCGTTCCTTTTTCAACGATGTTGGCACCGATAACGACATCACCATTCGTATCGATAACTTTCCCTTTGATAGTACTGTTTTGTTGCGGAGCAGCAGCCATATTCTGTTTACCAAGTACGATATGGTTTCCTTCTACAGAATATGTGATACCCGAATCAGCTAACAACTCTTTCAGAACTTCTGCAACTGGTTGATTTTTGGCTTTTAAAGATACCTTTTTGTTTACATTTACCTGGTTGTTATAGATGAACAGATAATCAGTCTGATGTTCTATCTCGTTCAGGACTTTTTCCAGTTGAACATTTTTTTGGTTGATACTGACTCTTGCATTTTGTGAAAAAGTATTATCCGCATAACTGTTAAGTATGCAGACCAAAAGCAGGAACGTCGTGATTCTCATAATTCTGAAAATTTTTAAGGGTCGCGGTGCCCGATATTTGCACCTCGACAAAGTGTTTCTTTTCATACTTTCTTTGATTTGAAATTAATAAATTAATAATTCGTTTGTGTCAATTGATACCTGCCGGCTATTGCCCCCCAGCGTTTACCGGCAGTACGGTTAACAGGTTTATCCCATAAGCATTTAATTTTAGGTGAAACATAGTGTTTATTTGATATAAATAATGTGATTTTCGTCATCCCGTTCATAAGTAAACTTTATATCTTTCTGCAAGACTCTCAGTGCATAATCCACACCGTCTGTCTGGCGGAACTTTCCGGTATACAGATATTTCTGAACCTGTTGGTTTGTGATATAGATGTTTATCCCATAATATTTTTCAAAATCTTTCATGATCGAAGCGAATGTTTCGTTCTTGAAACAGATCAATCCTTCTCTCCAACGATAAGGAGAATAGTCGTCGACCGGTTTTATCCTTAACTTCCCATTATACAGATAGGCTTTGTTGTGGGGCGTGAGCAGCAGGTTCTCCGCAGCATCCGTCAGCGATGAAATCTTGACACTTCCTTCCATCAAGGTTGTTTCGAATATCTCGGTTTCCGAATAAGAGTCGACGTCGAATTTAGTTCCCAATACTTCTACGTTATATTTATTCGTTTGCACGATGAATGGTTTGTCTTTATCTTTTGCTACGTCGAAATAGGCCTCACCGTCCAGTTTTACCAAACGCTCTTTGGCGTTGAAGCTGACAGGATACTGGATCGTGGTACGCGCATTCAGCCAGACATTCGTTCCGTCTGCCAAAGTGATATTGATCCGCTGGCCTGCCGGAACGGAGATTGTCTGTAAGGCTACGGGGGTCTCTTCCGTTTGCATTTCCTGGTAGATAAAACTCCCTCCAAGCGTTAGGACGATAATCGATGCAATTTTGATAACCTCAGTCCTAAGAGAACTAAGGTGATAAAATTCTTTCCGAAAGAAATTTAATTTTCATTCGGAAGAAATCGAAAATACTCCCGAGAGAATAAAAAAACATACAAAATGTAAAATATCATTTTGCTAGTACTATAGCGGGTAAATCAAATTTCTACCCCATGTAAATTGAATTAGTATACCGGGTAATATTTTTTAACGTATCAGTATGCTGAAGAAATAATCCTTTTTGTATCACTCTGGCAAAGTGGAAATAATCTGTTCAAAAAGAGAAATTGATTTAATTGTATTTTTTTTATTATTTTACTAGGGATATTCAATTGTGAACTGCTATTAGTTATAGAAGGGACATTCTAAACAACGGAAATGGATAAAGATACATTATATAATTTTTTTGAAGGCAACGCATCTTTAGATGAGGAAATGGCTGTAAGACAGTGGATGGAAGAGTCCGCTGAAAACCGTCAGGCTTTTCTGAAAGAGCGAAAACTATTTGATGCGATGTTACTTTTAGGAAATGAAAAAGTAATAAAAGCCGGAAAGAAAAGATTCAGAATAGACCTTAGTTCTCTTAGAACTGAGTTAATCAAAATAGCAGCTGTCATAGCGGTCACTTTGGGAGGCAGCTATCTGTTCCACCAGTACGCATTGGAAAAAGAACTGATGGCGATGCATACAATTAGGGTTCCTGCCGGACAGCGGATTAATATTACTTTGACTGACGGTACGAATGTCTGGTTAAATGCCAGGACTTCACTTACATATCCGGTAAAGTTCGGTAAAAAGAATCGCCGGGTGGTATTGGATGGAGAGGCTTATTTCGATGTGGCGAAAGACAAAGACAAGCCTTTTATCGTACAAACGGATCAATATAACGTAGAAGTGTTGGGGACTAAATTCGATGTGGATGCCTATGCTGAAACGGGAGAGTTTGAAACAACGTTAATGTCAGGTAGCGTACGGGTAGCTTCCACGAGTGATCCGGAGCAGAAATTAACGTTGAAACCGAACAATAAGGTCTATTTGCAGGATGGTAAATTGCATGTGACTACTGTAGACGATTTCAATCCTTACAGGTGGAAGGAGGGCTTGATCTGCTTTAAAAATGAATCGTTTACATCTATTATGGCAGATTTTGAGAAGTATTACGGATTGTCGATCCGGGTACGGAATATGGAAGTGCTTAAATACGCTTACACCGGTAAATTCCGTCAGACAGACGGTATAGATTATGCACTGAGGGTGCTACAGAAGGATATAAAGTTTACTTATCAGCGAGATGATGAAAATCAAATAATCTATATAGAGTAAGAGACTGTAATAACATATTTATTAACCTTAAAAAGTTGCTTATGGAATATACATGAAAACGAAAAATGCCGGCAAGCGCTGGGGGGCAATTACCGGCATTCAATCAACACAATTCAATTAAAAACTGTATTAACTTCAAATCATCAACAAAGGTATGAAAAAAAACTCTTTGTCGGGTAGGTATTATCCTAAATCCCCGCAACTTAAACAAATCTTTAGAATTATGCGAATCACCACATTCCTGTTATTAGTTTGTGTTTTTTGCTCTTTCGCGGAAAATACACATTCTCAGAATGCCCGGGTAAGCATTAGTAAGAGTAATGCTAGACTGGACAATGTATTAAGTGAGATAGAAAGTCAGACAGATTATTTGTTTATTTATAATAATCAGGTAGATGTTAATCGGAAAGTTTCTGTAAAAGTAAAAAATAAACCTGTATCCTCTGTTTTGGATGATCTGTTCAAAAATACAGGAATCAGATACGCAATGGAAGGGACACATATCGTTCTGACTAAAAATGCAGAAAATGCTAATCCTACGCAACAGCAAACGAGACATATAACAGGTACTGTCATTGATGTGAATGATGAACCTGTTATTGGTGCTAATGTTGTTGTAAAAGGTACGACTAACGGGACAATTACAGATTTGGACGGCCGTTTTACCATCGAAGCTGATTCTAAATCTGTATTGAATGTATCTTATATTGGGTATCTGACGAAAGAAATTACTGTCGGGAATCAACAATCGATCCGTATCATATTATTGGAGGATACGAAAACACTGGACGAAGTTGTGGTAATCGGTTATGGAACACAGAAAAAAGCGGACTTGACAGGCTCGGTGGCCAATGTCAATACGGACGATCTGAACACACAAAGTAATACGACGATCGGACAGGCTCTGCAAGGAAAGATTGCCGGTGTAGATATTGTCTCTCAAGGCGGAACACCTGGTGGAAGTACACGTATTATGGTTCGTGGTATCGGTACGTTGAACAATTCAGCTCCTTTATATATTGTCGATGGTATGTATATGACTGGGATAGACCATATCAATCCGAACGATATTGCCAGTATCGACGTATTGAAAGACGCTTCTTCAGCAGCTATTTATGGTTCTCGTGCAGCCAATGGTGTGATCATCGTGACTACAAAAGAAGGATCAAATACGGAGGGCAAACCTATTATTGACCTTTCGGCCAATATCGGTGTCAGTGCACCATCCAAATATTTGAATCTGCTAAATGCTGCTGGATGGGCTGAGGTTACAACTGTTTCCCGAAGGGCCGCAGGGTTGGAGCCTCTTGATATGGCTCTTGATTTGTCATCCAAACCAGACAATGATTGGCAGGATATTATGTTTGGTCCGGCATTAATGCAGAACTATGCTCTTTCCGTAAAAGGGGGAGGAAAATACTCCACTTATTATAACAGTGTCGGTTATACGAATCAAGACGGTGTGATGAAAGGTACCAACTATCAGCGTTATACATTGCAGAGCAAGCAGGATTTTAAAAAGGGTATTTTTACAGCCGGAACGAATGTGGTTTTGACTTACGATCAGAGTGATCCGTTGTATGGAGCTATCCGAGGCGGTATGGTTGGGCACACTTTGCAGTCAATTCCGACTTTGGAAAAATATGATTCAAGCAATGAAGGGGGCTACGGTAGCTTGTATGGTGATGTGGTGAATTTGCAACACCCTATGGGAATGGTTGATGACGCGTTGGAAAACCGGTATAGTGATAATGTAAAGATCTATGCGAATGCCTATGTATCCGTGGAGCCGATAAAAGGATTAAAATATAAGCTGAATGTTGCTCCGGACTTCCAGTTCTATCGTTATAATGATTATGAAGGATTGTATAGTTATGGTTTGGCAAAGAATGAAGTGACACAGGTGACGGAGCAACAGACAAGAACACGTAATGTGTTGGTTGAAAATCTGCTTTCTTACGACCAGACATTTGGCGAACATAAGGTATCATTGTTGGCCGGTTATACTTATCAAGATTCCCGCTATCGTTTCTTGCAAGGTTCTGGTCAGGGAATGCCCGTTGGAATTATGGAAATTGATGCTGCGGCCGGTGGTTTGGCTGTAAGTGGTAATTCTACTCGTAGTGTGTTGACGTCTATTTTAGGCCGTGCTTTCTATTCTTATAAGAATCGTTATTTGATTACGGCTACAATTCGCCGTGACGGTTCTTCCAAATTCGGATCGAATCATCGCTATGGCAATTTCCCTTCTATTTCTGCTGGTTGGAATATTGCAGAAGAAGGTTTTGTGAAGAATAATGTGTCCTGGCTGGATCAGTTGAAATTGAGAGCCGGTTATGGGGTATTAGGTAATCAGGAGATTTCCAATTATCAGTTTGTGTCAGTTGTGTCGACAGGTATTAACTATCCAAATGGTAATGGTGGTCTGATACAGGGAGCTTTTCCGAAAACATTTGCAAATCCGGATATCAAGTGGGAAGAAACAGCCATGACGAATGTCGGAATCGACTTTATGGCTTTGCGAAACCGACTGACATTGACGGCTGACTGGTACGTGAAAAACACAAAGGATATTCTATTGAATGTCCCTATTCCTATATCAACCGGAGGTTCTAATGATCCGATCCGCAACGCCGGGAAAATCCGTAATCAAGGAGTTGAGTTTAATATCGGTTGGAATGAAACATTGAATAAAGACTTTTCTTATGGCGTAAATTTCCTGGGGACATATAATAAGAATGAAGTGGTGGAAATGGGAGCTGAGTCACAGGCTATCACCGGTGGAACAATACATGGTGGAACTTACACAAGCAAGACGTTGGCTGGCTATCCGATCGGAGGGTTTTGGTTGATTCCGACCGATGGCTATTTCAATAGTGAAGCCGAAGTGAATGCCCATCAAAAGGATGGCAACTTAATCCAGCCAAGTGCAGAACCGGGTGATATTCGCTTCAAGGATACGAACAATGATGGAACAATCAACGATGACGACCGGGTATATTGTGGTAGCCCATTCCCGAAATTCACTTACTCAATCAATGGTAATATTACGTATAAAAAATGGGATTTTTCAATTGGATTCCAGGGAGTTACGGGTAATAAAATTTATAACGCGACGAATCTGGAACTGACAGATGTCACACGAGGTACAAATTATTTGGCAAGTACCTTGGATTATTGGACTCCAGATAATCAAAATGCAGCCAGCCCTCGTTTGATTTGGACAGATCCGAACCGGAATGCCCGTTCCGAGTCTGATCGTTATTTGGAAAGTGGCTCTTATTTCCGTTTGAGAAACCTGCAGGTTGGTTATACATTGCCTCTTGCATGGTGTCGTGGTCTGGTGCAGAAAGCACGTGTGTATGTGAATGCGGAAAATCTCTTTACGATTACGTCCTATTCCGGATATACGCCGGATGTGAATTCCTCTGATGTCTATTCTCGTGGTTTCGATGAGTTTATATATCCATCCAACCGTACCTTTATGGTTGGTTTGAATGTTACATTTTAAATAGATAATTATATGAAGCGAATATATTTATATTTTATGTTTTGTGCTGCAGCCGTTTTGGGTTTGAGTACATCCTGTGACTCTCAATTGGATCAGATAAATCCAAATAAAGCGACAGAAGATACGTTTTGGGAGAGTAAGGCGGATTTTGAACTGGCTTTGACTTCTTGTTATACTCCATTGAAAAATGCTTTGAATGGCGGTTATTATGGAACACGAGGGGTGATGATGCGTATCGCACGTGCCGATGAGGTAGAATTCAGGAATGATATTAGCGATGTATTCCAAGCTTGCTATTTTACGAATACAAATGGTAATTCTCTTTCTCAAGGAATGTTTTATCAGTTTTATAATGCTTTGTATCGAACCAATTCCATTATGCAGAAACTGGAAGAAAAAGGAGGAGAGTTTGAATCTGAATTTGTGGATAAGGTAAAAGGCGAATGTTTATTTATTCGAGGTTTCTATCTGTTTCAGTTGGGTAAAGAATTTAAGAATGCTCCGTTGCGTATGACGGCTTCGCAGTCTCCTTCCACTTTCCCTTTGGAAAAAGCGACTCAGGCAGAGATTTGGGCACAGGCCGAACAGGATTTGATGACGGCTGCTTCTTTGTTGCCGGTAGTAAACGATGTGATAGGAAAACCAACCCGAGGAGCTGCTTATGCAATGTTGGGTAAGCTGTATGTGTATGCGGAAAGTTTTGATAAGGCTATCCAGGTGCTGGAACCACTGACCAAGTCGCCTTATACCTATAGCCTGGTAGATGATTTTGCATGGAATTTTGATGAAGCACATGAAAACAACTCGGAAAGCATTTTCGAATTGTTGATGGAGCCGGTTGGTGGTACAGATATTTGGGGAGACGGAGAAAACCTCAACTCGACGCAAACCAATACTCGTCCGAAAGAATATGCCGCCCCCGAAGCTGGAGGCTGGTATGAAGCACAACCGACCCAACAGATGATGGATATGTTTTGGGCTGAAAAAGATAAGGATGGCAATTCGGATTATCGGGCACGCGCTTCTGTGGCTTGGGACTATGAAGGTTGTATGTATTATTTGAAGCCTTTCCGTGAAAAGTTCGGGTCAGACAAGTGGAATTCTTATTGGATATTGAAATACCAGAATTGGAATACGGCAGAATCTGAGGCCTCACCTCCTATGTCTTGTATCAATGAGCGTGCTATCCGTTATGCAGATGTCATTTTACTATTGGCAGAATCTTATCTGCGTGGTTCGCAGGATTTATCAAAAGCAATTGTTTATTTGAACCAAATCCGTGAACGGGCAAACTTGAATCCTTATAGTGGAGCACAGACATACGAGGCTGTTTTTAATGATTTGGAACGTCAGCGTGCTATTGAGTTCTTTGTAGAAGGCGAACGTTTCTACGATCTGCGTCGTTGGGGATTGTTGGAAAAGCGTATGGAAACTTGTAATTCTGTTCGCTATAAGCAGCTAATGACAGGAAAAGTTGGAGACACGAATCGTTATTATTACTATCCTATACCTTCGAAGGAATTGGAAACGAATACGTTATGTACACCTAATGAGGGTTGGTAGTCTGCACTGGTCTTGATGGATGATTTTAATGTCGGCTATAAGTATTTACTATATTATAGTCGGCATTCTTTTTCTGTGATAATTGATATGATGTATGAATGTATTTTAAAGAATTGATTCTATGAAATATATAAGTCAATGGAAATGGATTCTCTCCTTGTTGCTTTGCTGTTTTTTTCATGCGGAAGCTGCGGAGGTTATTCGTTTTGATTTGGGTTGGAAATTCAGTTTGAATGATGTGGGGGAGGAGGCTGTCTTTCCCGGTTATAATGATTCTGCCTGGCGGACATTAAATTTGCCTCACGATTGGAGTATAGAGGGGACATATGAGCAAACGGCCAACGGGACAGACTGGCAAAGCGGTTTTTTGCCGGCAGGAATAGGATGGTATCGTAAAACGTTTGCTTATGATCCTGCATGGGCTACTAAAAAAGTCCGTATCCGGTTTGATGGAATTTATCTGAATAGTGAAGTTTGGATTAATGGTCATTCTTTAGGTAAACGGCCGAATGGCTATATCGGTTTTGAATATGATCTGACTCCTTATTTGAGAAAGGGGAATAATTGTATTGCGGTGAAAGTCGACCAGTCTAAACCTCTCACCGGGCGTTGGTATACAGGTTCTGGTATATATCGGCATGTTCATCTGATCATATCTTCTCCGGTACATATTTCCTATTCGGGTGTTTATTTTAAAGTAGATACCTTTTTGCCAGAGAAGGCGCTGTGTTCAGTTGAGGTTTCCGTTGTAAATCCGGAAAAGGAGAAAGTACGGATCGTTTCCTGCTTACAGGATAGGAATGGGATAATCGTAGCTGAAAGTTTTGGAACAGAAGATCTTTTTGGGCAAGATAAAATGCGGATGACTGTTGTATCTCCGAAGCGCTGGTCTCCTGAGAATCCGATTGTTTATACGTTGATATGCCGGTTGGAAAAGTCTGGGAAGTTATTGGATGAGGTTCGACAATTGGTTGGTTTTCGCTCTTTGGAATTTAGTCCGGAATTTGGCTTTAAGCTGAATGGAGAGGTTACAAAGTTAAAAGGGGTATGTGATCATCATACGGCAGGAGCTGTTGGTGCCGCTGTGCCGGAAGATATTTTGTATTATCGATTGAAGTTGCTGAAAGAAATGGGGTGTAATGCGATTCGTACTTCTCATAATCCTTTTTCTCCGGAGTTTTATACGATGTGTGATACAATGGGATTAATGGTTTTGAATGAAGGGTTGGATGGCTGGAATATCCCGAAAGCAGTAGATGATTATGGAAACTATTTTGACGAATGGTGGGAAAAAGATATGACAGACTTTATCAAGCGTGATCGTAATCATCCGTCTGTTATTATGTGGAGCATTGGAAATGAGGTGAATGGTGCATCACAAGAGATACAACGTAATTTGGTGGATTTGTTTCATTCGCTAGACGTGCGTCCGGTAACACAAGGTGGGGCTGATCCTACTCGCGGAATGTCTGTAGACTATAAAAAGAATTTTGGAATGCTTGATATTGTCGGTTTCAATGGTAATGGGGAGGAAATCGGTGAACTGGAGAAATTTAGGGATAAATATCCGTCTGTATGTGCTGTTGCGACGGAAGTACCCCATACTTACCAAACGCGTGGTGTTTACAGGACAAAAACTCAGTGGAGAAGGAGAGACTTCCCAGCTCCTTGGGAAAAGAAAAATCCGATTAAATGGGATTTGTTTGAGAAGCGGGTGTTCCCAATCCCCGACCTTGCTGCGGAAGAGTTTTTTCCGGAAGAGGAGATTCATCCATATTATCAATCATCGTATGACAATGCTTCGGTACGTATCAGTGTTCGCAGAGCCTGGCAAAGGACCTGTGCATTCCCTTGGTTGATGGGCGAGTTTCGCTGGGGTAGTTTTGATTATTTGGGAGAAGCTGAGTGGCCGCAACGTTGTGGTAATTTCGGTATTATTGATGTGGCTGCCATGCCTAAAGATGCTTATTATCTGTATCAGAGTCTGTGGACTGATAAACCGATGGTACATTTGCTGCCTCATTGGACTCACATGGGAAAAGAAGGGAAAATAGTACCGGTTGTCGTATATACGAATTGTGATTCTGTTGAATTGTTATTAAATAATGTATCTTTGGGCACTCAACCTTATAAAGGAGAACAATTGGTTTGGAATATACCTTATGAATCAGGCCGTATTGAGGCAAAGGCGAAGAACGGGAATAGAATAGTGGCAACAGATATGCAACAAACAGCATCGTTAGCCTATACGGTCAGCTGCTCTGCAAACAAATTGGAGTTACAGGCTGGTTCTGCTGAGGTGGCAAGGCTTGAGTTCTCAGTAGTCGACCGGAATGGTGTTTTATGTCCGTATGCGTCAGATGAACTGTCATTCGATTTGGATGGACCTATTCGCTTGTTAGGAGTGGATAATGGAGATCCGGTTGATATGTTCCCATACAAACAGCCCCGCTGCAGGAGTTTTAGGGGAAAATGTGTTTTATTGATACAGGCTGCCGATATACCAGGGAAAGCGGCCGTAACTGTACGTTCAGAGAAGTTGACTGAAAAGAAAATAATGTTGGAAATAAAATGACAATACATATGAAAACAACTCTATTTGCTTGTTTATTATTCGTTACGGGTAGTTTGTTTGCCCGTAACCAGGATAAAACATTCCAGCTATTACCACAACCGCAATCGGTAGAAGTCCTTTCCGGTAAAGGATTGAGCTTTGGTGAATTGTCGTATGTATCGTCGGCTGAGGGCACATCGATCCCAGTACTGGGTGAAATTGTAGATGGATTGCCTCAAAGTAAACGTAACGGTAAAGGTGTCCGGTTTCAATTGTCGACGACAAATGTACCTGACTCTCCCGAAGGATATGTGCTTGAAATATCTGATAAAGGGGTAATCGTTACATCGAGAGATAATGCCGGGCTTTTTTACGGTGCACAGACCTTGGAACAGTTGCTGGAAGACAGCCGGGATTTTAAGAAGGAAATACCTTCGATGAAGATAACGGATTATCCGGCCATCGCTTATCGTGCTGTCCATCTGGATACCAAGCATCATCTGGATCGGATGGAGTACTATTACCGTATGGTGGATAAGCTGGCCCGTTATAAAGTGAATGCAATAATCTGGGAACTGGAAGATAAGTTGCGTTTCACTCGTCGCCCTGAAGCCGGTGCTCCGAATGCAATCAGCAAACAGGAGATGCAGGCTTTATGCCGGTATGCGAAGGAGCGGAATGTAGAGATCAGTCCGTTGGTACAAGGTCTGGGACATGCCGGATTTATTCTGAAACATCATTGGGAATTGCGGGAGAATCCGGCAAGCGACTGGGAATTCTGTCCGTCCGATCCCCGTACCTACGAGGTGCAGTTCGATCTGTATCTGGATGCGCTCGAAGCAATGCCTTACGGGAGATACCTGCATGTGGGCGGGGATGAGATAACAGCTATCGGTATCGATGACCGTTGTAAGGCTACCGGAAAGTCTGCATTCGAGTTGCAGATGGTATGGTTGAAAAAGGTTTGCCAGTTTGCTGTCGATCATGGTCGTATTCCTATATTTTGGGATGACATGCCGCTTAAATATGCAGACCTGTGGGAACTGGCTTTGAGCGATAAGACGGAAGAGGAAGTGGCAAAGGAATGGAATACCGAAAAGCTGGATAAAGCGATCGGTCTCTTTCCGAAAGAATGTGTGTATATGCGTTGGAAATATGAAGATGCGACCACTCCGGCACATCGTAAGCTATTGAAATGGTATAGCGATAAAGGGCTGAAAGTAATGGGTGCTACTGCTGCGTCAGCCGGCGATTCTCCTTTCCTGCCACGCAATAACACACGGGCGGGATATGTGAAAGGTTTCAGTCAGCTTGTTGCGGAAAATCATCTGGAAGGGATTCTGGCAACAGCTTGGGATGACGGTTCTCCACATCTGGAAACAGTTTGGCGCGGTTATATCGCGCAAGGCGAGTTCGGCTGGAATCCGACAGCACGGGATATAGAAACTTTCAAGGAGGTTCATGCCCAGCGTGAATATGGTTTCCGTCCGGAAGAGAACCGGATGCAATTTCTCGACGAACTGGAAAAAGCGATCTTCTTCTTTGATGGGGCATTAGTCACTTCCGGACGGAGAAATCCGGCCTGGGGAACAACGGACTTTACTCTGATGGAATTGCCGGATAAAGCAAATCCGGGCACATGGAGCGAAACATATAAAGAGAAAATAACGAAAGCCAAAGAAGAAGCGAAACGCTATGAACTTATTGCCAGTGGAGTTCGTACGGCTGAAAAGAATGCTTTGCGTAACCGTTATACCCTGGAGGTGTATGAGCAAACGAATAATCTGCAAAACTATCCGACCCGTTTGATATTGGCATTGAATGAGTATGACACGGCGAAAGATGCTGCTGCCCGCAAAGCCGCTTTGGATAAAGTTGTCGGAGTTTGTAATTATTTCAAAGAAATGCGTTCAAACCTGGAAGCCGTTTATTCGGAAACCCGCTTTATGCAGCAACCGGTAGGTTTTATTGCCGATATGAATCACCATAACCATTTGTCATCGAAAACAGAAAATAGCGACTGGCTCTATCTGTATGAAATCCCGATGATAAAGAAGGTGCTTCAATGGGCTGATCAATAATAGACTTAATTTATAACATACAAATTATTTGACCATGAAGAAAATAACATTGACAATGTTGATATGTTTGCTGTGTCTCCCCTTATGGGCGGCACATCAACCGGAATTTTCTACTGCCGGTTTCTTTCAGCTGGAAAATACCGGACGTGATGTTTACTCCATGAATCCGGCCTGGCGTTTCTATAAGGGAGCTGCGCAGGGAGCTGATGCAAAAGAGTTTAATGATAAAGACTGGATGGTCGTTTCCCTGCCACATGGCATTGAATACCTGCCGACTGAGGCCAGTGGCTGCATTAACTATCAGGGGGAAGTGTGGTATCGCAAGCATTTTACACCCGATGCCGCTTTGAAAGGAAAGAAACTATTCCTGCATTTCGAAGCAATTATGGGGAAAAGCAAGGTGTTTGTAAACGGTAAACAACTGACCGAACATTTCGGAGGTTATCTTCCTGTTGTGGTGGATGTAACGGACGTACTCGACTGGAATGGCGATAATGTGATTGCCGTATGGACAGACAATAGCGACGATCCGTCCTATCCTCCCGGAAAAGCCCAGGATGTATTGGACTATACCTATTTCGGAGGTATTTACCGCGACTGCTGGCTGATTGCCCATAACAATATCTTTATCACCGATCCGAATTATGCGGATGAGGTGGCCGGAGGCGGATTATTTGTGGCTTTCGATAAGGTGTCGGATAACTCTGCTGAGGTTTTGTTGAAATTGCAGGTACGTAACGAGACGAAGAAAGCGTTTACTGGTGTAGTAGAATATGAATTGCAGCAACCGGATGGCAAACAGGTCGCTTTTCTGAATGATAAGGTGAAGATTAGAGCGGGTAAAGCTGTAAATAGTTCTGATAAATTGTTAGTAAAGAACCCGTTGTTGTGGAGTCCGTCTTCACCTACATTGTATAATCTGTTGGTACGTATCTGTGATGAACAAGGGAATGTGATCGACGGTTATCGTCGCCGTATCGGTATCCGTAGTATCGAGTTTAAAGGGAAAGACGGTTTCTGGTTGAACGGTAAACGGTATGAGAAGCCGTTGATCGGAGCAAACCGCCATCAGGATTTTGCCGTTGTCGGTAATGCGGTGGCTAACAGCATCCACTGGCGTGATGCGAAAAAGCTGAAAGATGTAGGTATGGAAGTGATCCGTAACGCCCATTGTCCGCAAGATCCCGCCTTTATGGATGCCTGCGACGAACTGGGACTGTTCGTGATCGTCAATACTCCCGGCTGGCAGTTTTGGAACGATGCTCCCGAATTTGCCCAGCGTGTGTACAGCGATATCCGTCACCTGGTACGTCGCGACCGTAACCATCCTTCGGTCTGGCTGTGGGAACCGATCCTGAACGAAACCTGGTATCCGGCAGACTTTGCCAAGAACACAAACGATATCGTACATGCTGAATATCCTTACCCGTCCTGCTATTGCGGTAGTGACAGTGAAGCACGTGGTCATGAAGTCTTTCCGGTACTTTTTGCTCATCCTCAGAATGCAGATAAGGAATGGGCGATAAAAGAATTAGATCCGTCGAAAACCTATTTTACCCGCGAATGGGGAGATAATGTGGATGACTGGAATTCGCATAACTCCCCTAGTCGTGTTGCCCGTAACTGGGGTGAACAGGCGATGTTGATACAGGCGCAGCATTATGCTTCACCTTCCTATCCTTATACCAGTTATGATGCGTTGTTTCAGACTTCCCGTCAGCATGTAGGCGGTTGCCTTTGGCATTCGTTCGACCATCAACGCGGTTATCACCCCGATCCTTTTTACGGAGGTATCATGGATGTATTCCGTCAGCCCAAGTTTTCATACTATATGTTCAAAGCCCAGCGTCCGCCTGTTAAGAGCGACTTGATTGCAGAAACGGGGCCGATGGTGTTTATTGCCAATGAAATGACTCCATTCTCCGGTAAAGATGTCGTTGTCTATTCCAATTGTGATGAGGTACGTCTGACTTTTAATAAAGATGGAAAGACATCTACTTATAAGAAAGACAAAAACCGGAAAGGAATGCCGTCACCGGTAATTACTTTCCCCGGTATGTATGATTTTATGGTAGACAAGGCTCTGTCGAGAGACAGGAAACAGGAGGATGTCTATTTACTGGCAGAAGGTCTGATAGATGGAAAAGTGGTTGCTACCCATAAAGTAACGCCTGCCCGGCGCCCGGAGAAACTGTTGCTTTGGGTAGATAACGAGGATACGAACCTGGAGGCAAACGGCTCTGACTTTGTAACAGTAGTTGCAGCTATTGCCGATAAACAAGGTAACATTAAGCGTTTGAACAATTATTTCATCAAGTTCCATATCGAAGGTGAAGGACGTATCTTGGGAAGTGCCGATATTATGGCGAATCCGGCTCCGGTGAAATGGGGAACTGCCCCGGTACTGGTACAGTCTACCTTGAAACCCGGGAAGATCAAAGTGATGGCCAGTGTTTTGATGGAAGGCTCCCAGATGCCGATCAGCGCAGAGCTTGAACTGGAAAGTACTCCGGCTGTTTATCCGTTAGTCTATAATCAATCGGAAGCCGTTCTTATACCTCTGACTGTAACCGGTAAAACAGATGTACAAATGAGCAAATCATCAGCCGAACGTGAAGTAGAACGTCTTCAGAAAGAACTGAATGCCCTGAAACTGAAGGAGGTCGAAAGACAGCAGACCGAATTTGGAGAACAACGGTAGTTCTGTCCATTTATTATTAAGTAAAAGAGTCTTGAATTTCCATAAAAAATCAAGGCTCTTTTTGTGTGTGTTTATATTTGAACTTACATTTTGTAGGGTTTATTTGCTTGTATAATTGTCATTTGGACCTATTTTCTTAATAAAATAGTGCAATTTATCAAATGTTTACTTTATTTTTGTGGCTTTAGTTCAGGGAGATTGAGTGAATGTTTATGAATTTAGCACAAATTTAGGATTATGAGGAAAGGAGTCAGGAATTTATTGTGCACCCCCCTGAATCGTTATTGTTGTTGTTTGTTATTGGGAGTGTTATCTCAGAATACGTTTGCGACAACAACTGCTGAAAAGGATGCTTTTTATTCTGTCTGGCAGAAAACAACGGTTTCAGGAACAGTGGTGGATGAGAGTGGATTGCCTGTTATTGGTGCAACAATTGTTGCGGAAAAGGTAGAAGGGGGTACGATTACCGATGATAACGGCAGATTTGATCTGGCTGTTCCCGAGGGAGTGAAGAAAGTAAAACTGAGAATCAGTTTTATAGGTATGACAACACAAGAGGTTACGGTTACCGCCGGTATGCCGGTTACTATTACTTTGCGCGAAGATGTAACGATGCTGTCTGATGTTGTTGTTATTGGCTACGGAACGGAGAAAAAGAAAAATATAGCGGGTGCCGTATCCAATATTACCAGCGAGGAACTGACCAAGACTTCGGTTGAAAGTGTCCAGAAAGCACTTCAGGGAAAAGTGTCCGGTGTTCAGATTATTACGGCGAACGGAACACCTGGTGGTGCTGTATCGGTAAATATCCGCGGACGAAGTACGTTCAGTGGCGGTACAGCTCCTTTATATATTATCGATGGGGTTCAGATGGTGACGGGAGACCAGTCGACCGGTATTGTAAAAAGTACGGATGTTCTTTCTACTTTGAATCCGGATGAAATCGAATCGATCGATATACTGAAAGACGGTGCTTCTGCTTCTATCTACGGAGCTCAGGCCGCCAATGGTGTTGTTTTGATTACGACCAAGAAAGGAAAGGAAGGAAAAACTAAGATATCGGTCAAATTATCAGGCGGTATGCAGAAGATCAGCAATAAACTGGATCTACTGACGGCTTCGCAGGTGGCAGAACTGGATTTGCTGGCGATGAAGAATCGTTATGGGGAAACCAGTTCCGAATATCTAGGGCGATTGAGTCAGTATCAGGGTTTTGGCTGGGGAGACGATGGTTTCTCAAAGGCTCAGACGACAGACTGGTATGATATGATTTACCGTACGGCTTATACTTCGGATGCTCAGATCAGTGCAACAGGGGGAACGGCTAAAACAAAATATTTTCTTTCTGCTGCTTATAATAAAACGGATGGAATTGTAAAAGAAACCGGATTTCAGCGCGGTGCTTTCCGTGTGAATCTGACACAGGAGTTACTGCCCTGGTTGAGTATCTCTACTAATAACAATTACAGTGTGATGGATCAGGATCAGTATAGTGGCGTACGTGCAGCTAACCCAAGCCGTGTTGCTGTGCTGGTACACCCAGCTAACTCGCCTTATGGCAAAAATGGAGAGTTTGTGCGTGACCTGCCTTATGGTTATTATCAGCATAATTCATTGCAAATGCTGAACCTGAATGAATATAGCGGACGGACAAGCAAACTGATTACTGCAAACTCGCTGGATTTTAAAATACTGGAGGGACTGACTTTTAAATCGAGTTATAATGCGGACCTGACAACTATCGAAGAACATAGTTTCATTGATCCCCGTACCCGTGAAGGTGCAAAGGAAAATGGATCGGTTACCTCAATGACCGGTAAATTGATTAATTTTCAGACAGAACAAGTTGCTTCCTATAATAATGTATTTAATGAAATACATCGTATTTCGGCAGTTGCTGGTTTTTCTTACCGTCATGAACAATATAAGCGTCACGGAGCAACCGGAACGGGAGTATCCGATCCTTCATTACATTTGTTGGGAACGACAGCTGTTGCCAAAGAAGTATCCGGAACTTTCTCTGAATGGAAGATGGCCAGTTTATTCGCCCGTGTAAATTATACGTTGAAAGATCGTTATATACTGACCGGAACAATCCGCCGTGATGGCTCTTCCCGTTTCGGTGAAAATAATAAATGGGGAATTTTTCCGTCTGTATCGGCTGCTTGGCGGATTATTGAAGAACCTTTTATGGAACCGGTGAAAAGTTGGTTGAGCGATCTGAAATTACGTGGAAGCTATGGTATTACCGGTAATTCGGACATAGGGGATTATACGGCACGCCGTTGGTATTCAAGTGGAGGCGCATATGATAACTCTTCTGCAATCATACCTACTTATATAGGTAACCCTTATCTGACATGGGAAAAGAATCATTCCCGTAATATCGGTATTACTACAGGTTTTCTGGATGACAGGATCACATTGGAAACTGATTTCTATCTGAATGATACGAAAGACCTGCTTTATAACCGTACGATCCCTGCCACAACCGGCTTTACCGTTATCCCGTCCAATATGGGGGGCGTGCGTAATAAAGGTGTTGATATTATGCTGAATACTGTAAATGTACGGGCTGGAGGTTTTGAATGGCGTTCTGCACTGAACTTATCGTTTACAAAAAATGAGATAACGGAGTTACAGGATGGTCTGGATGTATTGGGAGACTATAAGGTGGGGCAGTCGATCTCTTCCTTGCCTACTTATCAGTGGGCGGGTGTGAACTCAGCCGACGGGCGCCCGATGTATTATGACAAAGACGGGTATATAACCTATGTTCCGAAAGATGAGGATCGTATTTGGACAAAACCGGCTGATCCTACTTTCTATGGAGGATTCAATAATGATTTTACCTGGAAAGGGTTTACGTTGTCCGTATTTTTCCAGTTCCAGCGTGGTGCTGTCAGTCTTTGGAATGACAAACTGGTACTTGCCTCTTATGAAGGTGATACCAATTTGCTGAGTGATATGTATTATAAACATTGGAGTCAGCCTGGCGATATGACCTGGGTTCCGAAGCCATCTTACCAGAGTGCTTATCCGGGCAATCCGCGCCAGATATCGGAATATTCTACTTTATGTTATGAAAAAACCGATTATATCAAACTGAAGAATGTTAGTCTGAGTTATGACTTCCCGGCCAAATGGCTGAAAGGATTGTATATCTCGAACCTGCAATTGTACGTGTCCGGCTATAACTTGTGGACAACAACTACTTATCCCGGACATGATCCTGAATTTACCGGTGGTGATCTGGGTACTTACCCGCAGTCACGTAGCTATACGGTTGGATTGAAGGTAGATTTCTAATGTAAACAGATAATCAGAAAATGAAAAAAGACAGAATATATACAATCTTGGTACTTTCGTGCCTGCTGTTTGTAACAGGGTGCGACAAGATGTTGGAAACAAAATCGCAAACCTTGCTTCCCCAGGATAAATTGCAGACGGAAGCCGGATGCGAAGCCATGTTGTATGGAGTTTATGACCTGATGCAGGAAACAGCATTTTATGGTCGTGACATATTGACTGTACCGGAAGTTCTAGCGGACAACTCCCGTCTTTCTCCGCTTGCCTCCCGTTATAAAGGACAAGCAGATAACCGTATCGGTTCCCATCTTGATATTTGGGTGGAATCATATGAGATAATTGCTTTACTGAATGAAGTGATCGAGTATGCGGAGAAGCTACCTGAAACTCCGAAAGCAAAAGCGATCTGGGGGGAAGCATTAGCACTTCGCGGATTGACTTATTTTAATCTGGCACGTGTCTATGGACGTGAACCGGGACATCTGGTAGATAATTTCGATTTGTGCGTGCCGTTGATTCTGAAGGCATTTTTCTATGATGGCGGTCCGATGGGCGAAGAAGTGTATCCGGCTCGTGCGACAGTGGCTGAAGTGTGGGGGCAGATAGAAAAAGATCTGACCGAGGGTTTTTCTTTGTTGAAAGGAAACGACGACGGTTTGATGCCGAAACGAATGGGTTCGCTGGCTACGCAGGCGATACTTTCCCGTGTGTATCTTTATGAAGGAAAATGGAAGGAGTGTGTGGAAGCATCCGATTATGTAACAGCTAATGCTCCGTTTGATCTATATGGAGGTACCTATACGGATATTTTCTCCAAAGGAGAAGAAACGATATTTTATTTGTACTTTACCAATTCTGAAAACTGGGGTTCAAGTTCATTGCAATCGATCAATGGGATGATGGAATCTGAACTTGACAGTGAAGGATACGATATTGGTAAAGGAGTAGGAGATGCCGACCTGTGTGTTGCTGAAGAGTTAATCGCTCTGTTCGATCAGAAAAATGATCTCCGTTTCAAAGCTTTCCGGAAGGCAAAAATCAATGGGGAAAAAGTTTGGTGGACGAAAAAGTTCAGCGGTTGGCAGGGAGCGTTCGGTTTGGATAATGTGCCTGTTATCCGTTTGTCGGAAGTGGTATTGAATCGGGCAGAAGCACAGGCTGAATTAAAAAAGGATACAGAGGCTTTGGCTGATGTGAACGAACTTCGTACAAAACGCGGACTGGACGCCGTGTCCTTTTCCGGAGCAGAACTATTGAATGAAATTTTGTTGCAGCGTCGTTTGGAACTGGCCCAGGAAGGTCATCGTTTCTTCGATCTGAAACGTAGGGGTGAAACAATCTCGAAACCGGCCGGACGTACTCCTGTCTCTTATGAGGATTTCCGAGTAGTGGCACGTATTTCCGAGACGCAGATGGATGCGAACAAGAACCTGAAAAACAACCCGGGATATTAATTAACAAGGAGAATAATATGATGAAAAAATATATTAATTTAATGGGTGGAATATGTTTCCTGGTAATCTTATTCCTCTTTTCTTCTTGCGAGAAAGAAGATCGTACCTATCAGGGCCCCCTCTTTTATGAATTTAGTCCGTCCGAATGCGGGCAGTCGGTTTTGTCTAATATATTTGTAAAGGAAGCCGGCAAGAATGGGGAGGATCGGTTGTGTGTTCAATTGATTAAACCGGCTGACGGCGCAGTTCGTGTAAATTTCCGTTTGGCGGACCAGCTTTTTTATATCAAAAGCACGACCGAATATCTGACGGAATTGCCTGACGGATATACTTCTGATCAGTATATTGTTTATACCGGAACAACCACTTACGGGAAAGATTTTGAATTTGGTACCGGAAGTAATATCGAATATGATGCTAAATATCAGACTGGAACGATTACAATTCCTGCCGGGGAAATGTTCGGGTATATCCCTTTGAATATTCTCCAGCGGAAAGGTGGTTCTGCCTATATTATTCTGGAAGATTCAGAGGATGCGCGTGCCAATCGTCCGACTTCGATTCTGAACCTGAAGTTGACTGCTGAAAAAACATTCTATTTCGAAGAGTCGCTGACCAAAGAACTCCCGTCGACCTGGAGCTTACTAGACAAAGATGGTGACGGACTGGGTTGGTATTATTATGCTAAATGGGGACTGGTTATTTCCGATTCATATGATTATGATACAGAGAGTGCGCTGAGTCCGGAAAATTATCTGATCACTCCGGCTATTGCTATTCCGGCCGATGCTACTGCTCCCGAACTAATGTTCGATCTGGCAGCTTCTGCAACGAATGCTTATCAAGAAAAATATAAGATCATTGCATCTGAATCACCTCTTACACTTGATAATTGCCGGGATGCGGATGTGTTACGTGATTATACGGAATTGACTTCTGCCTATAGTAAACAAACCTTCCAGACAGAACATATCGATCTTTCGAAATATGTGGGTAAAACGATCTATATCGGCTTTGTTCATGGCGATTGTGTGGATATGGAATCGCTGATATTAAAGAATGTTGTAGTTTACGGATATTAAAAAGAAAGAATATGAAAAGATTATCTATATGGTCCGGTATACTCTTTATTCTGTCTGCATTGTTTTCCGGGTGCAGCGATGACGATCAGGTCTTACCACTTCAATTGCGTACATCTGTAGTGACTGATATTACAGAGACTTCGGCCACGCTGGGAGGTAAGGTGGAAGGTGTACTGGATGGAGTTACGGAAACCGGTATCTGCTGGTCTGTACAACCCGAGGCGGAGGTGCAGTATGTTCCTTCTTCTTCTGTTTCTGCTGAGTTTACAGTCAGCCTGACCGGACTTCGGTCGGGTACCCGGTATTTTGCCCGTTCTTATGCGAAAAGAGGAAATGAAGTTGTGTTGGGTGATTTACGTAATTTTACTTGCCAGGGGCAGTTGGCGATGGTATTGCCGTTTAACGAACGTTTCCGTGGAGACGTCTTTCCACCGCAGTACTGGAATATCATCGATAAAGATGGTGACGGCTATAACTGGGAAGCTTATAACAATCGCTTTTTTGCTGCTTTGTCTGATTCGTACCGTAGTAAACAGGACCTGACGCCGGAGAACTATCTGGTAACTCCCAAGATAACGGTTAGTGCCGGTAAACCGGTCCTTAAATGGTCGGTTGGAGTAATGGACGATGAGTTTTATATGGAACATTATAAAGTAGTGATTTCTGAAACTCCGTTTACAGAAGAAAACTGTCAGACTAACGGAACAGTTCTTTTCGAGGAATCACTGCCGGCTGAGGCTTACCGTACTCTATTATATCGCAGTGTCAGCCTGGACAGCTATAAAGATAAGGATGTTTATATAGCTTGGGTACATTATAGATCTACCGGTTTGTATTGTATGTATGTCACCGATATACAGATCGAAGGTGAAGGTGCCGCTTTGAATGTTACGATTCCCCAGGTTGTAATGGGTGAATTGGAAAATCTGTCGCGTACCTCTGTCGATGTAAAAGCCGATATACCGGAAGACGGCGGGGCGTCTGTGATACGTAAAGGCTTTTGTTTTGGAACAGCTCCTTCTCCTACGATAGATAACAGGGTGGAGACGGTAGACCCTCATCAGACATTGGCTGTCACATTGAAAGACCTTCAACCCGGAGCAACATATTATGTGCGTGCCTTTGCCGAAAACAGTGCAGGGCTGAGTTATTCGGAAGAACAGAAATTCTCTACTCCGGAAGTTATTATGACGACTTTGCTGAATGAGCCGTTGACAGGGGAGGTTCCGGCTTCGTGGACTGTGATTGATAAGGATGGAGATGGGCATGGATGGGAGTATTATGAAGGTTACGGAACTGTATGTTCTGACTCTTATCTGTCGGCAGAAGGCGCTCTGACACCGGAAAACTATCTGGTAACCCCCGCCATATCCATTCCGGAAGATGCAAACAGTGCGGATATCTCTTTCGAGATGGCTGCATCTGCTAAAAACGCATATAAGGAAAAATATAAAGTCGTTGTATCTTTGCAGCCGATCACTATCGATAATTGCCGGGATGCGGAGACTTTAAAGGAGTATACAGAACTGACCGAAGAGTATAAACAGAAAAACTTTGTTAATCAGACAATCGATCTTTCTGCTTACATCGGTAAAACGGTTTATATCGGGTTCGTTCATGGCGATTGTACGGATATGGAATCTCTGTTGCTGAAAAACGTAATAATAAACAGTTATGAATAACAAAATACATCCGGATTTGCAACGTCTGTTTCTCGATTTGATTCAGATCGATGCTGTTTCCGGTAAAGAACAACCTGTGGCCGATTTTATCCGGTCGGTCACAGCTTCCTTGGGTTTTCCTGCACAGGAAGACGGAGCAGTATCCCTTTCCGGGGGAAACAGCGGGAATATCATTGTACCAGTAAACGGGGGAGGTGATTTCCTGTTGATGGCACATATGGATACCCCCCGTTCTACCAAAGGGGTAAAGCCACAGTTACTGGCTGACCGGATAACTTCGGACGGTACGACGATTTTAGGCGTGGATGACCGGGGAGGAATATCAGCTATTCTTTGGGCATTGAGACAGGCTGTAGAGCAAAAGAAAGCAATAAAACCTTGTACTCTGCTTTTCAGCGTATGCGAAGAAACGACTTTGGCCGGTTCGATGTTTTATCAACCATCGGCACAAATGACACATGGTTTTGTTTTCGATTCACATCTTTCTCCCGGTAAATTTGTATCGGAAACCTGTGGTGCTATCGCTTTCAAAATGAAGGTGAAAGGACGTGCTTCACATGCCGGTGTTGCTCCTGAAAAGGGAGTGAATGCCATACAGATAGCTGCCGAGGGAATGCGAAATTTCCCTTTTGGCAGGATCGATGCCTGTACTACTGCCAACATCGGTATTATCGGAGGTGGGACAGCAACCAATGTGGTGCCTGATACAGTAGAGCTTGAGGGTGAGATTCGTACCGATTATCTGGATCAGGGTGAGCAGATGATGCAAGCTGTTATTGCTGATTTTGAGGCTGCTGCAATCCGGTTGAACGGGAGTGTGGAGTGTGCCTGGCACTGGGATTTCAAACCTTACCGTGTTTCTCCTGATAATACGCCTTATAAACGTATGGAAGCATTATGCCGCCATCTTTCTCTGGAAATGGAAGGTGTAAAGTCGATGGGAGGTAGCGACGCTAATAATATGAATGCAAAAGGACTGCCGACGATCAATTTGGGAGTCGGGGCACAGAACCCACATGGGACAGATGAGTTTATCCTTTATGACGACTTACAGATGTCTGCGGATATGGCTTTGGCATTGTTGACGGAAATATAGAAAAGATGAACCGGTTTTCCGATGACTGGAATAACGTTGTTCCGATGATTGGAAGTGTACTGTTCCACTCGATGGAAGAGCGTTATTCCAGCCATCAGAAGAGTACTGTTCCGGTGAGTGGAATAAACAAGTATAAATAAGATTATGATGAAAAAATACAGATATATAATGTTTTTACTGTTGGCAGTTTTTGTGGCCACCAGTTGTTTTAGCGAAGATAAACAGGCTGATAATAATGAAGAAACGCCTGAACTGAAAGAAGGTCACCTCTTTATTATTGGAGGTGGCGACCGTCCTGATTCTCTGATGACCCAATATCTGGCATTGGGAGGTGGCAGTAAGGCTCGTGTGCTGATTGTACCCTTCGCCAGTAGTGATATCGAAGATACGGGTAGTTACCAGCAGGAACAGTTCGCCCGTTTGGGATGTGCCTCTTCGGAGTATGTCAATAGCCCGAAGAAACTGATCGACTCGGAAGAAAGTCTGGCGAAACTGGATGGCGTAACGGCTGTATTCTTTTCCGGAGGCGATCAGAACCGGTTGACGGATTATCTGCAGGGTACAAAGTTCCTTGCAAAGATTCGTGAAATCTATAAAAATGGCGGCGTGATTGGCGGAACCAGTGCCGGTGCGGCTGTAATGAGTAAAATCATGCTGACCGGTGAGGAAGAGAATGTTCCTGATAAATATAAGGGTGACTTTTCTTATATCAAACAAGGAAATGTACAGACGGCGGAAGGTTTTGGATTTATTGATTCGGCAATCATTGACCAGCATTTCATCATCCGCAAACGACAGAACCGTCTGATCAGCCTGGTGCTTGAACGTCGGATGAAAGGTGTCGGCATTGATGAGGCAACTGCCATTATTGTCAAGCCGGACGGTTCATTCCGTGTAGCCGGACAAAGCCAGGTGATGGTATTTGAACCGGAAGCACAGCCGACAATCAGTCCGACCGGCTATCTGAAAACAAATTCATTGAATGTCCGGATATTGACAGCCGGCGATACCTATCAACTTTGATCCGAGAGAACGAATGAAACTGAATAAGATTCCGCATACTTATACAATTATATCTGTTGTAATCCTGATATGTGCCGCCCTTTCCTGGATTATTCCTGCCGGTGAATACTCCCGGGAAATACGGGTGGTGAACGGTACGGAGCGTACGGTTATTGTGGATAACTCTTTCCATGCAGTCGATGCTGCCCCGCAAAGCTGGCAGGTTTTCGGTGTGTTACTGGAGGGATTCGAGAAACAGGCGGGTATTATTGCTTTCCTGCTGATCATTGGCGGTGCTTTTCAGATCATGAACAGTAGCCGGGCAATCGACACCGGCATATTGTCTTTTCTTCATAATGCCGGGCGGATAGAGCGATATAGCCTGTTCCGGAAGATAGGGGTGAATAACGTGGTGATCTCCCTGATCATTGTTTTGTTCAGCTTGTTCGGGGCCGTCTTCGGGATGAGTGAAGAAACATTGGCGTTCGTGATTATCATCGTTCCGCTGGCTATACGGATGGGATATGATTCCATTACGGGACTTTGTATGGTCTATGTGGCGGCACACGTCGGTTTTTCCGGAGCTATCCTGAATCCGTTTACGATCGGGATCGCACAAGGATTGTCGGATCTGCCACTGTTCTCCGGTTTCGGTTATCGGCTGTTTTGCTGGGTAGTATTGACGGCGATACTGATCGTGATTGTGCTCCGCTATGCAGCAAAGATAAAGAAGCATCCGGAACGGTCTCCTATGTATCAGGCTGATGCCTATTGGCGGGAAAAAGGTGAAGTGGCGGCGGAGGAAGTGCTGGAAGCGAAGACAAGCCGTTCCGCCTGGGCCGTTTATCTGTTGTTATTGGTTTCCCTGATCGCTTTTTCCGTTTACTACCCGTCTACGACCTTTGAAGTGGGGGAGAGCGCCGTGCATTTTCCGGCAGTACCGGTGTTTACCGGACTTTATGCGCTGACCGGCTGGCTGGGACTGCGTAAGTCGAACCAGTTTTTTATCCTGAACTTACTGGGATATACGATCGTCTTTCTGATAATCGGTGTAATGGGGTATGGCTGGTATCTGACGGAGATATCCGCTATTTTCCTGGCTATGGGAATTTTATCCGGCTTTGCTAATAGTGAAGGAGCCGACGGGATCATTTCCCAGTTCCTGGCCGGTGCCAAAGATATGCTTTCGGCTGCCCTGGTAGTCGGATTGGCGGGCGGGATCATTCAGATATTGCAGGATGGCCGTATCATCGATCCGATTCTGCATGGTATGGCAGCCCTGATGGGGGAAGCGGGGAAGATCGCTTCTCTCGGAGTGATGTACCTGATCCAGACGACGATCAATATCATTATCCCTTCCGGTTCGGCAAAGGCTGCGTTGACCATGCCGATCATGGCTCCTTTCTCCGATGTGATCGGTATTTCCCGGCAGGCGACCGTACTGGCGTTTCAGTTCGGGGATGGTTTTACCAATATGATCACACCTACTTCCGGTGTCCTGATGGGAGCGCTCGGATTAGCACATATTCCTTATGAGGTATGGGTAAAGTGGTTTTTCCGCATCCTTATCTTTTTTATTTTACTTGGAATGTTATTGTTAATTCCTACAGTTTTAATACCTTTGGACGGATTCTGATACACTATATTCTAAAATACTGTCATATGAAAAAAAACATTTTCGGCTTATTAGCCTGCCTGGCGATGATGGTGATCCTGCTTAGTTGTAAACCCTCGCCTGCTGAATGGAAATTGGTTTGGGAAGATAATTTCGACCAGACCGGTAGTTTCGATCCTGCCTCCTGGAGTAAGATTCCCCGGGGTACTTCCGATTGGAATAATTATATGTCCGATTTTGACTCTTGCTATGCGATGCGCGATGGCAAGCTGGTATTGCGCGGGCTGGTCAATTATAGCCTGCCGACTGATACGGCACCTTATGTGACCGGCGGTGTTTATACGAAAGACAAAGTCGGATTCAATAACGGTCGCCTCGAAATTCATGCCAAACTGAATGGAGCAACCGGTGCATGGCCGGCCTTCTGGTTGTTGCCGCAGGGTGCCAAATGGCCCGGAGGCGGTGAGATAGATATCATGGAGCGGTTGAATAATGACAGTATTGCTTATCAGACAGTCCATTCTCATTATACATTCGACCTGGGGATCAAAGATAATCCGAAACAGGGTAGTACCGGACTTATAAACCCGGATGATTTTAATACCTATACGGTAGAAATGTATCCCGACAGTCTGGTGTTTTTTATCAATGATACCCGTACATTTGCTTATCCGCGAATCGAGACGGATAAGGAAGGACAATACCCGTTTAACGACAGCCAGTTCTATCTGTTGCTGGATATGCAGCTTGGTGGAAGTTGGGTTGGTGCCGTCGATCCGGAAGACCTGCCGGTAGAAATGGAGATAGACTGGGTTCGTTTCTACCAGAAACAGTGAAAATTTATGAACGAATATAACAAAGTTGTAGTTTAAAAGGTTTATCTTTAGGTCGTAAATAATATTAAATATCTAAATCTAACTGTAATGATCGGATCAATTATTCAATTGGCTTTAAGCATACTGACAATCGTCAGCATGTGGAAGATTTTTGAAACTTTCGGCCAAAAGGGATGGGCTTGTCTTATTCCGTTCTACAACATCATCGTGATGTTGCGTATTGTAAAGTGGGAACCTGTGAAATTCTAGTTTTTCCTGATTCCTATCTATAACATCTATCTTTGCTTCTTGCTGTACAGAGATATAGCTGCGAAGTATGGAAAAGGTGACAATGCGTATGCGGTAGGTCTGCTTTTGTTGCCGTTTATTTTCTTCCCGTTGTTGGCGTTCAAAGAAACTCCGATTGCGGAAACCGTAGAGTAAATTAGTATTGAGGGAACAGAAAAGCCTTTCGTCTGAGATGAAAGGCTTTTTTTATATTCTTATATCTGTATAAATGAATAAATCATCGTTGTTAAAATAAACATCGTATCTTTGGCGTTTGTTATACGACTAAAGATACAATTGCTATGTTAGATATACAGTCTATCCGGAAAGATTTTCCTATACTGGAGCATAAAATATACGATAAGCCGCTTATTTACTTCGATAACGGTGCAACAACACAGAAGCCCCGCCAGGTGGTAGAAAAGATAGAGAGCGGTTATTATAATGTAAATGCCAATATTCATCGGGGCGTGCATTTTTTAAGTCAGGCGGCTACTGAAGCGCATGAGGACGCGCGTAAAACCGTCCAGTCTTTTCTGAACGCCCGTTCGTCCAACGAGATTATTTTTACACGCGGGACAACAGAGGCAATCAATCTGATCGCTTCCAGCTTTACCGACGAATGTATGTCGGCGGGTGATGAGGTGATCGTTTCCGTGATGGAGCATCATTCCAATATTGTACCTTGGCAGATACAAGCGGCGCGAAAAGGGATCGCCTTGAAGGTCATTCCGATGAATGAAAAGGGTGAACTGGATATGGATGCGTTTCGCGGATTGTTTTCGGAGCGTACGAAGCTGGTTTCTGTAACCCATGTGTCGAATGTGTTGGGAACCATTAATCCGGTGAAAGAAATTATTGAGGAAGCACATAACCGTGATGTCCCGGTCCTGATCGACGGGGCACAGGCAGTTCCGCATTTGGCAGTCGATGTACAGGATTTGGATGCTGAGTTTTATGTTTTCTCCGGACATAAGGTTTATGGTCCGACAGGGATAGGCGTATTGTATGGAAAAGAAGAATGGCTGGATAAGTTGCCTCCTTACCAGGGTGGTGGCGAGATGATTGCGACAGTATCGTTCGAGAAGACTACATTTAACGAGTTACCGTTCAAGTTCGAAGCGGGTACTCCCGATTATATAGGTAGTACGGCTTTGGCAGAAGCATTGCGCTATGTCGATCGGCTGGGTATGCAGAATATAGCTGCTTATGAAGACGAGCTATTGCGTTATGCAACGGAGAAACTGAACAATATAGAAGGTATGCGTATCTTCGGGCAGGCGGATCATAAGGGAGCAGTCCTTTCTTTCCTGGTGGGAAATATTCATCATTATGATATGGGAATGTTACTCGACCGTTTAGGAATTGCTGTCCGGACCGGCCATCATTGTGCACAACCGTTGATGCAGGCTTTGGGTATCGAAGGTACTGTGCGTGCTTCTTTCTCTTTCTATAATACGAAAGAAGAGATCGATACGTTTGTTGCCGGAATAGAACGCGTTCGGAAAATGTTTTAATTAGTAGATTATGTTGTATTATCTGAAGAAATATCCGATATCCCTGACAATCATTCTGGTAGTAATTTATTTGTCTTTTTTCAAACCACCCTCTGTGGAGATCGGAAAGATTCCGGGGATAGACAAGGTGGCACATATCTGCATGTATGCAGGATTATCCGGTATGTTGTGGATTGAGTTTTTGCGTAATCACCGGAAATATGACGATGTGCTGTGGCATGCCTGGATAGGAGCCGTGCTTTGTCCGATTGTGATGAGTGGGGCGATCGAGTTGTTGCAGGAATATTGTACCTCTTATCGGGGTGGTGACTGGTTTGATTTTCTGGCGAACATGACAGGGGTTGCTTTGGCTACCTTGTTTTCTTATTTCGTGTTGCGCCCCTGGATGATGAGAAAGAAGATAATAGATTGATAACAAACTTATATACGATACTTTATGTTGTTGCCTTATTTGGAAGCAAACCGGATAGAAGCCGGTTGTGATGAAGCCGGACGCGGATGTCTTGCCGGATCTGTTTTTGCAGCTGCAGTCATTCTTCCTCCTGATTTCAAGAATGATGATCTGAATGACAGTAAACAACTTAGTGAAAAGAAACGCTATACTTTACGTCCGATAATAGAGCGGGAGGCCATAGCTTGGGCTGTCGGTATCGTGACACCTGAAGAAATAGATAAAATAAATATACTCAAAGCGTCTTTCCTGGCCATGCATCGTGCTATCGACCAGCTGAAAGTAAAACCGGAACATCTGCTGATAGACGGGAATCGCTTTACTCCCTATCGGGATATAAAGCATACGACAGTCGTGAAAGGGGATGGTAAATACTTGAGTATTGCTGCCGCCTCCATCCTGGCTAAAACATATCGTGACGATTATATGAATGAACTGGCTTTGGAATATCCGGAGTACCATTGGAGGGATAATAAAGGCTACCCAACCAAAGCCCACCGTGAAGCAATCCGTGCAGTCGGTATTACTCCTTACCACCGGAAAACATTCACCTTATTACCTGAACAACTTACACTGGATTTTTAGATTTTCTTCTTCCCTTTTCACCTCTGGGGTATAGGCTTCGTTTTTTTGACGTAGTTCACATAGAACTATATCAATAAACCGATTGCAAATATAGTATTTTTTGTAAAAACAAGATCCTTTAACGCTAAAATTAATAAAATAGAGACATATTTTTCATCTTTTTTGTAGATAAAGCGTCCCTTTCTACCCCTAAATATATTAGTTCTATGTGAACTGTGTTAATTATGCCACTAGTGTTGATATTTTGAAAAACTTAGTTTGAAGAAATATGCAGGTGAGTCGGGTCCAATATTTTCTTGTTGGATTCTCTTCTTTGGGAGCTAATAAGCTATCAGGTATGCTTTTAGAAAAGAAATGCTAATTTCTGATGGGATATAAACGCTAAATAATTCCTATAAAAGAGTCTAACTTTTTGATTCAGGTCAGGTATGAGAAATAATAGTAGTTAGTAGAGGAGATAGGAGAAGGAAATCCTTTTTTAACCTAATCAGTGAATAGTTTTTTATTCAAGTTCTAATCGTTAAATAATTAAGTTATGAATAATTACACAAAGAAAGTTGCCTGTGTGGCCATTCCTTTGTTTTGTCTTCATTTGACCATGGCAGCTGAAAATGCTATTTCAGATCTCGGTGTCCGGAAAGCAGCGGTAGAGGAAGCAGCTTCTGTAAATCAGAGTTCCCGTAAAGTAACGGGTGTCGTTAAAGATGAAAACGGAGATCCGGTAATTGGTGCCAGTGTCGTAGAAGTAGGCACGACCAATGGTATTATGACAGATATGGATGGTAAATTTGAGCTGTCCATCAAAAGCAGCGGTTCACTGCAAGTCTCTTATGTAGGCTTTGTTACCCAAACAATAAAACCAGGGAACAAAAACAATATCCAGATCATATTACAGGAAGATAATCAGGCTTTGGACGAAGTGGTGGTAGTCGCTTTCGGTAAAAGTACAAAAGAAGCCTTTACCGGTTCTGCCGGTGTAATGAAATCGGACGATCTTCTGAAAGCACAGGTATCGAACCCTGCGCAGGCCCTGGCAGGACGTGTTGCCGGCGTACAGCTGAGCAATTCATCTGCACAGCCGGGTAGCTCACCTTCTATCACTATTCGTGGTTTCGGTTCTATTTCTTCTGATACTGAACCGCTGATCGTTGTTGACGGAATGCCTTTCGACGGTGACCTGAACCTGATCAACTCGAACGATATCGAGTCGATGACCGTTCTGAAAGATGCTGCATCCAATGCCTTGTACGGTGCCCGTGGTGCCAACGGTGTGATCATGATCACAACAAAGAAAGGTAAGAATGGGGATGCTAAAGTGACCGTAGATGCTAAATGGGGTGCAAACTCCAATGGGCTTCAAAATTATAAGACCACGAATGCCCAGCAGTTCTACGAAACATATTATAAGATGTTGTATAACTATTATATAACAGAAGCTGGCGGCGGTATGTCCGCCAATGATGCCCATGCTTTGGCAAACCAGCATCTGACCAGTTCTTCCAGTGGTGTAGGTCCGGGTTATATGGTTTATTCAGTGCCGGAGGGACAGGATTTTATCCAGCAAGGCGGTGTTATGAATCCGGGAGCGACAATGGGTACTCTTTATGATTATAATGGAAAGAAACTTTGGCTACAGGCTGACGACTGGGAAGAGATCGGTTTGCAGAACGGTTTCCGCCAGGAATATAATGTGTCGGTTTCCGGTGCTTCCGACCGTATTAATTATTATACCTCTGTCGGTTATCTGGACCAGGATGGTATTCAGGAAGGTTCTTCACAGAAACGTTTGACGGCACGTGCAAAGCTGGATTACCAGGCAAAGAAATGGTTGAAAGTCGGAGCGAACTTCAACTATTCCAAATATAATTACAGTCAGACATCCGAAGGAACGATCGGTACTGGAACCATCTGGAGCACGATAAAGACCCAGGCTCCTATTTATCCTGTTTATTTCCGTGATGAGAACAAGAACATCATGATCGATCAATGGGGTGAGAAGATGTATGACTTCGCGCAAGCTTACGATCTGAGTCGTGCCGGAGGTGTCGGTGGCAACTGTATTTTCTCCAATAAATATCGCTCGGACGAAACAACCGGTAACTCGTTTATTGCCAGCGGTTATGCCGATGTGAATCTGACAAAGGACTTGACATTCACATTTAATGCCAATGCCTATGATTACGACCGTCGTTATACTTATGCTACCAGTCCTTTTGTCGATTATTATACCAGTTCTTCCGATAACGGTTATCTGTCAAAAGCCTCTTACCGTACTTTTACTTATAATACGCAACAGTTGTTGAATTATTCCAAACAATTCGGCAAACATGACGTAAGTGCTATGATCGGTCATGAATATTATAATTACAAATATGAATCGTTGAGCGCTTCCGGACGTAATTTCGGTATCGATAATACAAGGGAACTGGCAACCCTTCTGAATCTGAATAATAATCCCTATTCTTATTCTAATTCTTATAATAACGAAGGTTACTTCTTCCGTGCCATGTACAACTACGATGCAAAGTATTTCGGTTCGGTGTCTTATCGTCGTGATGCTTCTTCACGTTTTGCGAAAGACCACCGCTGGGGTAACTTCTGGTCGGTCGGCGGTGCCTGGCTTATTTCGAAGGAGGCTTTCTTTAATGCTCCCTGGGTAAATTCCTTGAAACTGAAAGCATCTGTCGGTTCACAGGGTAACGATAATATCGGCGATTATTTGTATGCCGACTCTTATAAAGTGGTAAACAATGATGACCAGGTTGCTTTCCAATGGCGTCAGAAAGGCTCCAGTGATATCACGTGGGAAACCAACACCAACTGGAACGTGGGAACTGAGTTTGATCTTTTCGATGGTCGCTTGAGCGGTAGTCTGGATTACTTCTATCGGAAAACCAGTGATATGCTGTTCTCCTTGAATACGCCTCCTTCTATCGGTTACACCAGTTATTTCATAAACCTGGGTGACATGCGCAATGCCGGTCTCGAATTGGTATTGCAGGGTACTCTGATCCGAAACAAGGACTTCAAATGGGACGTTAATTTCAATATCTCCCATGTAAAGAACAAAGTGTTGACTTTGCCGGATGAAATCAAGACAACCAAGGTGGACGGTTATAACGGTTATGTCAACCTGGATAAGTCGTTCGTATCTAAATATAAATATTTCGTTGCCGAAGGTCTTTCATTGTATACTTGGTACTTGCCTAAGTTTGCCGGTCTGGATCCTGAAACAGGAGAGTCTTTGTTCTATAAAGATATCCTCGATGATGCAGGAAACGTGACAGGACAGGAGACAACAAAAGATTCGAGCCAGGCAACCGATTATCTGATTGGCGATGCTCTTCCTTCTTTCTATGGTGGTTTGGGAACATCTTTGACCTATCGTGGCTTTGACTTTTCAATCAACCTGAACTATCAGTTGGGAGGTAAGGCATACGATTATACTTATCAGACATTGATGCATACCAGTACAACCAGTGCTACAACCTGGCATAAGGATATGTTGAATGCCTGGTCTCCGGAGAATACCAACACAACTGTTCCGCGTTTGCAGTTTGCAGAAAAGTATTCACAGAATCCGCGTTCAGACCGCTTCATTACGAATGCAAGCTATTTGAATATTCAGAACATCAACCTGGGATACACCTTGCCTTCCAGTCTGACTCAGAGATATAATATCCAGAACATACGTGTTTATTTCTCGGGTGAAAACCTGTTCTACTTTTCGGCACGCCAGGGATTCGATCCTCGCTATACGTTGAAAGGGTATAGTAATCCGGAACTTTATTCTCCGATACGTACTATCTCGGGTGGTATTTCATTGACATTCTAAACATAAAAAAGAAAACATCATGAAGAAATATAAGATTTTATTGGCTGCAGCGGCTCTTGTGGGTTTAAGTAGCTGTATCGAAGAAACATTGCCGACAGAATATGTGCTGAATGATCAGATACAGGCTTCGGAGTCGGCTTTGGAGGGGATGGTCAACTCTATTTATACTTCGATGGGCGGATATAAGAATGAGGACGGCGGTATAGAAATGATTTCTTACGGCAGTATGCGTGCGATGCTTGAACATAGTACGACCCAGTTTGTTTGTTCCGGAGCAAACGGTTATAATACGATGGGGGCTTATTGTAATGGCGCTGTAAGTGCTACGGGATCAAATCGCGGACTGTACCCTTCTTACCTGTATTATTCTTACATCAAGAATGTGAATGATATTATCAGAATGATCGACGTGAACGATCTGGATGATACGAAAAAGGGATATCTGGGAATCAGCTATGCTTATCGTGCCCTTTATTATCTGGATTTGGTTCAGATAATGGAGTACAAGAAGCCTACCGACAGCCGTTTCAGTTATGTAAGTCCTGAAAACGACTTGACGAACCTGGGTGTTCCTATCGTAACCGAAAAGACCACATCGGAAGAAGCATCCAATAATCCGCGTGCAACGGTAGATGCTGCTTATGACCTGATCCTGAGTGATCTGCAACAGGCGGAAACCTATCTGAGCGGGTATACCCGTACGGATAAGACCCAACCTAACCTGGCTGCTGTGTATGGATTGTATGCCCGTGCTTATGCCAACCTGGCTTCACGTGTGAATACTTCTGCAACTTATAAAGATGAAGCATCTTATTGGCAGAAATCCGGAGAATTTGCAGATAAGGCTATTTCTGTAGCCGGTTGTACGCCGCTGACGGAAGCAGAATGGACAGACCCTGTGAATGGTTTCAATAACCGTAATTCGCAAAACTCATGGATGTGGGCGACTTCTATTTCTGAAGGTAATACGACAGCTGCCACAGGTAATAACGAATCGTTCTCTTTTGCCATGATCTTTGGAACAGAGACGACATTCAGTGTGTATGGCTGGCGTGTCGGCCGTTCGCTCGACCGCAAATGGTATGAACGTCTTTCGGATAATGACTTCCGTAAGAAATCATGGCTGGATCCTAGCTTCTTCTATGAATCGAAGAATCAGAAAGAAGGAGAGCCATACTTGGTGGAGAAAGATGCAGACGGCAAGTTTATCAACAATAAATGGTCGGTAAACGACGTAAGTACAAGTACGACTCAGAGCGATTGGAATGACGATTATTCCGGTTTCGGTCCTGACAAATACCAATATAAGTATAACAGTTCTGCGTCATGGATCCGTGCCCGTATCAACTCTTCCAACGGTTTCCTGTCATGGCCGTGGTTGTACGTCAATATGAAGTTCCGTCCGCATAACGGGGACTACCGGACACATACGGTTGGTGGTGCAATTGATTATCCGATCATGCGTATCGAAGAAATGTATTTCCTGAAAGCCGAAGCAGCACTTCATACATCCGGTGTACCTGCAGCTGCAGCCATTTTGGAGGATATCGTGAAGACACGTAATTCTACCTATACCTGTACGGCAACTACTGCAGATGCTTTCCTGGATGAGTATGTTTTCCAGAAAGGTATCGAGTTTTGGGGTGAGGGTATCAACTATTTTGATGCCAAACGCCTGGAAGTGGGTATCCACCGTGCTTATAAAGGAACGAACTGTGAACGTTACCAGCATTGTATTGATATGGATGGCGTATATGTAGGCTGGACTCCTGGTTGGAACCAGGCTGAATTGAATGCCAATCCTGCTATCTACCACTATAATAATCCGTATACAAATCCGACGACTTATTATGTCTATAAGTCTAATGATGAGGTTAAACCGTATTATGGGACTGAGATAACCGAATAGGAGCCTGTCCTGGCGGGCTTGCCCCGGAATGACAGAGCTATCAGCATAAAAAAGTTTTCGAAAATAAATCCTTCATTCCTTCATCTATATAATTAATCACTTGACTGTGGTTGTTTTATGGATGAAGGAATATTATATGGATGAAGAATTTTTCTTGTATTTCACATTTTTTAGTTCATAAATGATCGCATCTGATACAATGAAAAGGCTGGATATCCACCGAGAGGCTATCAGTTTGCCTATTCTATTTTGATACATAGCCAGTGACTTCTTAGGTCAATTGTCCTTTCTTTTTTTCTGTTTTTCAATTATCGAACGCTTATTTGTCAGCTGTCAAACGCTTGTTCGACTAATGTACTACAAGCGTTTGACAATTGACAAACAAGAAAGAATAGCTAACTTATGGGATAATAAGTAATTAGACAGCTCGTTATTGCTTATTGCCTACGCCTCACTTTTTGCCTGAAGGATTAAACTTAAACAGGTATTAATCTCTGGTAGGATAATGAAGCATTAATCCGAAAAAAAGGATGCTTCCTTCATTATACTAAAAATCCTTCATCTGTAAATGATATAAAATCAGTTAGTTATATTGCAGATGAAGGAATGAAGGATTTATTTCTGAAAACTTTTGTTGAGCTGCTTTTATAAATTATCCTTGTTCTTTTGTCCGGAAAGCCAGTGCGTACATACGCATCTGTTTGACCATAGCTACCAGCCCGTTGGAACGGGTAGGGGAAAGATGTTCTTTCAGACCGATCTTTTCTATGAAATAGAGGTCGGTATCCAGTATCTCCTGCGGTGTATGTCCGGATATGATGTTGATCAGTAACGAAACGATACCTTTCACAATCACGGCATCACTTTCACCTTTGAACAGTATCTTACCGTCTTCATAATCCGCCTGTAACCACACGCGGCTCTGGCAACCTTCGATCAGGTTACTTTCTGTTTTATACTTTTCTTCCAGCGGGGGAAGTGAGTTGCCTAAATCGATCAGCAACGCATACTTGTCCATCCAGTCGTCGAAGGCTGAGAACTCTTCAATAACATTGTCCTGAAGTTCGTTGATAGTCATCGTTCGTATTATTTCTTTTGTCGGTTATATATTACTTCCAGAACCGTTTGCCCTACGGCTTTGAGGGTTTCACGGTCGATATTATCCATATTGTCTTTTTGTGTGTGCCAGTACCAGCCGAAACTATGGTCGCTTTCCGGGTCATTATTGATAATGTCGATGCAAGGAATGTTACGGCCTTTGATGACATACTCGTGGTCGTCGGTAAAGGTTCCGCCTCTCGCATTGATGAAATATTTGCCGTAACCCAGGTCGCGGGCTGTGTTCCATACCATTTCTACGATATTTGGAGCTTTCTTCAACGACAACCCTTCTTTGAAGAAGGTTGCGTTTTTGGCTCCGACCATATCTAGTAGAATGCCGAAGTCGGCACGGTAATTAGGAACATGGGGGGTTTTTGCCCAAAACTGTGTACCTAGGCACCAGGTGTCGGGTTTATAATCTTCGACAAATTCCGGTGTTCCGTAATCCTCGGCATCGAAAAAGATGATATCGATGCCTATGCCAGGATTGTTTTGTCCGATCTGGCGGGCTATTTCCAGCAGGGTGCCTACACCGCTTGCTCCGTCATCGGCACCGTCGATTGGTTTGCGATAGTTTGCCGGATCTGGGTCATGATCGGAATAAGGACGGGAATCCCAATGGGCGAACAACAGGATGCGCTTGTCGCTATCCGGATTATAGGAGCCGATAATATTTTTAGCTTCCAGTCCCGTATTGTCATAAGCTGTAAGGGTTGCTTCCTGCTCATATACCTTTGCTCCGAAACGTCTCAGTTCGGATGCCAGGTAATTGCCACAATCTTTATGGGCCTGGGTATTAGGTACACGCGGACCGAATTTAACCTGGTTCTCTACGTATGTGTAGGCACTGTCGGCATCGAATGTCGGCGTATTTGTTTGAGGTACTGCCTGGCTCACCGTTGTATTCTCTTTTTGTTGGTTTTTGGCCTGGCTGCATGCTGCTAATGAACATGCCAGCAGGGCAATATACAGAATGTGCATCATATCTGTTTTTTTGTTTCTTGTTTATCCGTTATAGGCTGACTGCACACGTGACATGACACGCAGCAGATTGCCTCCCCATATCTTTGCAATATCGTTCTCACTATATCCGTCTTTCAAAAGACGTACGGTGATGTTGATCAGTTCATTACTTGCCCGGCACCCGATCAGTTCACCGTCGCCGTCGAAGTCGGAACCGATGCCTACATGATTGATGCCGATCAGATCCACTATGTGATTGATGTGGCGGACGGCATCGGTAAGCGATGCTTTTTCGGCATCTTCGTTGATAAATCCTTTATACAGGCAAACCTGTACGACTCCCTGTTTGGCGGCCAGTGCTTTCAGCTGTTCGTCGGTCAGGTTACGCGGATGGTTGCATAAAGCACGCGCTGAAGAATGTGAGGCAATGATCGGCAGTGCGCTAACTTCCAGTGCGTCGTAGAACGTACTTTCTGCAGCGTGCGATACATCCACCATAATGCCCAGTCGGTTCATTTCTGCAACCACTTCTTTCCCGAAAGGACTAAGACCGCCCCATTCGGCTTCTCCGCGGGCGGAGTCGCAAATATCGTTACTTCCATTGTGGCAGAGTGTGATATAGCTGACACCCAGTTCTTTGAAGCGGGCTATATTCCGGATGTCTTTACCGATGGCATATCCGTTTTCCACTCCCAGCATGATCGCTTTTTTCCCGGCCTCTTTTGTTACCCATACTTCCTGTGGAGTGTGTGCGATATTCATTCTGCCGCGATTTATTTCCATTTGGCGATGGATCTCGTTCAAGCGGTTCATGGCGAAATCCGTAGCTTGCTGCAATGACTCGTCGTCCCGTTTCCCTTGCGGGATATAGGCAACCATGATGGCTGCATCTACCATGCCTTCCTCCATAAGCGGAAGATTCACTTTACCGCCCTCTTTCTGACCGATATTGAACTGGTCGGGAAAGATCATCGGGGTGTCGGTATGGGAATCGAGTATGACATTCCGGCTGTGGATACGTTTAGCCTCTTTAAACAGGCGTGCTGCTTCTACATGATGCCTGAATAATTCGAGCATCAGTTCGTCGCCGTTGGATGCCATTGCTTCGGGATGCCATTGGATACTGAATATCTCTTTCTCGGGATGCTCCATCGCTTCGTTGATCCCATCGGGAGCAACGGCTGTTTCCCTGAATTCGGGAGCAACCTCTTTTACCGCCTGGTGGTGTACGGAATTGACCAGTACATCCGGTTCCTTTCTCAATATTTCGAAAAGACGGGAAGAGCTATCGGTGATACGGACGGAATGTGAAGCTTGTTCGCGGGGCATTGCCTGGCTATGTTTGAACACGCCACCTGCATGTTGCGAATAAATATCCTGGTAGACAGAGCCGCCGAAAGCTACATTGATAAGCTGATGTCCGCGACAGATACCCATAACGGGTAGCTGACGGTTGGTTGCCAATCGGAGCAGGATCAGGTCGAACTCATCGCGGAAGGTATCCACATCCTGTAACTGCGGTATCGGCTCTTCCCCGATATAAAGCGGGTTGAGATCTCCTCCGCCGCTCATCAGTAACCCATCCAGACTGGAAACGATCGCTGTAAGGGCTTCCAGGTCGGTGATAACCGGGATTAGTACCGGTGCACCTCCAGCCATCAGAACGGACTGGACATAAGTCTCCGCTATACAGGAAAGTCCGTCTTTCCGGTTTGAAGATATTCCTATACGGGGAGGCTGAAGTTTTTCTTTCTTAGGACTGAAATTGTCAACTTCCCTGAACAGGGCTTCTAAACTCGGACGACGGACTTGATTATTCATAACAAAACTGTTTTAATTGACAATTGATAATTGATAATTGACAATTAATAGATAATCAGAAATTGTCAATTGTCAATTGTGAATTGTCCATTGATTAAGCGTCAATATTTGCGTATGTAGCATTCTCCTCGATGAATTCGCGGCGCGGACCTACGTCTTCACCCATCAACATGGAGAATATCTGGTCAGCTTCTGCTGCGCTGTCGATCGTGATCTGTTTCAACGTACGGTTTTCTGGATTCATGGTCGTATCCCACAGCTGGTGGTCGTTCATTTCTCCCAAACCTTTGTATCGTTGCGTGTGTATTTGGTTTTCATTACCTCCACCAAACTTGTCGATAAATGCCTGACGTTGTTGTTCTGTCCAGCAGTATTCTTCGACTTTACCTTTCTTACACAGGTAAAGGGGAGGAGTAGCCAGGTATACATATCCGTTCTCGATCAGGGCGCGCATTCTGCGGAAGAAGAACGTAAGGATCAAAGTGGCAATGTGGCTTCCGTCCACGTCGGCATCGGTCATGATGATCACCTTGTGGTAACGGAGCTTGCTCAGGTTCAATTCTTTCGGATCTTCCTCTGTACCGATAGTAACACCCATGGCACGGAAGATGTTTTGGATTTCTTCACTTTCGAACACTTTATGGTCCATCGCTTTCTCTACGTTCAGGATCTTACCGCGGAGCGGCAGGATAGCCTGGAACACACGGTCGCGGCCCTGTTTAGCCGTACCGCCTGCAGAGTCCCCTTCGACCAGGAATAACTCGCAGATAGAAGCGTCTTTGGAAGAACAGTCTGCCAGCTTGCCGGGAAGTCCGCCACCGGTCATCGGCGACTTACGCTGAACCAGTTCGCGTGCTTTACGGGCAGCCTGACGTGCCTGGGCAGCCAGGACAACTTTTTCAACGATAATCTTCGCTTCTTTCGGATGTTCTTCCAAATAATAACTAAGAGCTTCACCGATTGCCTGGTCTACAGCACCTGTCACTTCACTGTTACCCAGCTTCGTCTTGGTCTGTCCTTCAAACTGTGGCTCAGCCACTTTGATAGAGATAACGGCTGTCAGACCTTCACGGAAGTCATCGCCCTGGATCTCTACTTTTGCCTTTTCCAGTAGTTTGGAGTCTTCTGCATATTTCTTCAGTGTACGTGTCAGACCACGGCGGAAACCAGCCAGGTGCGTACCACCTTCGATTGTGTTGATATCATTTACATACGAGAACACGCTTTCGTTGAAAGAAGTGTTGTATGTCATAGCTACTTCTACGGGAATACCCTGTTTCTCCGTTACGATATGGATTACATCGGGGATCAGGGATTCTTTGGAACGGTCTACGTAGCGAACAAATTCTTTCAGGCCTTCTTCAGAACGGAATAGTTCCGATTTAAAGGTTCCGTCTTCTTTGATTACGCGTTTGTCTGTCAGTGTTAAGCTAATACCGGCATTCAGGAAAGCTAGTTCGCGCAGACGAGTAGCCAATATATCGTATTTGTATTCTGTAACTGTAAAGATACTGCCGTCCGGTTTGAAGGAGATAGTTGTACCAGTTGTTTCTGTTTGTCCGGTCACTTCCACGCCATGTAACGGTTTACCACAAGAGAATTCCTGCATGTGTACTTTCCCGTCACGGCGTACCTCTGCTTTTAAATAGGTGGATAGCGCGTTCACACAGGAAACACCCACACCGTGCAGACCACCGGATACTTTGTAGGTCCCTTTATCGAATTTACCACCAGCATGTAGAACGGTTAAAACTACTTCCAGAGCTGATTTACCTTCTTTCTCATGAAAATCTACTGGGATACCGCGACCGTCGTCCGATACTGTGATCGAATTGTCTTCGTTAATTACCACATCGATCTGGGAACAAAATCCGGCTAACGCTTCATCTATCGAGTTGTCGACAACTTCGTATACGAGATGATGGAGACCTTTTTCACTGGTGTCACCAATGTACATGGATGGCCTTTTACGTACTGCTTCTAACCCTTCAAGTACCTGAATACTGTCCGCAGAGTATTCCCCGGAAGTATTCTTCATTTCTTCACTCATGAGTTTCTATCCTTTAAAATCACTAAATTTCTATATATCTAAAAATGCTAACAAATGTAGTGAAAATAATCGACTTAGTAGGTAAAAGAGGTGTGAAAATAGCAAAAAATGCGACAGGTGGGAGGGTAAACAAAAAGCAGTCGGATTCGTATGAACCCGACCGCTTGTAAAGTAGCCCATAGGGGAATCGAACCCCTCTTTCAAGAATGAAAATCTTGCGTCCTAGCCGATAGACGAATGGGCCGAAATATCCTTATGCAAGTTTGTTAACGTGCTTTGTCAACTTGGATTTCAGATTGCCAGCTTTATTCTTGTGAATAACGTTTTTCTTAGCAAGCTTATCCAGCATAGAGCACACCTTAGGTAATAATACCTGAGCTTCATTCTTGTCTTCAGTTGCACGCAGTACACGCATTGCATTTCTTGCAGTTTTTGCATGATATCTGTTGCGTAGACGTCTTGCGCTCGTCTGTCTGATTCTCTTGATAGATGACTTGTGATTTGCCATTTCTTAGCTATTCTTTATTGAATTTTTTAATCTTGTTTATTGTAGCCCATAGGGGAATCGAACCCCTCTTTCAAGAATGAAAATCTTGCGTCCTAGCCGATAGACGAATGGGCCATCATGTCAAAGTTCTCACTTTCAGCGCTCTGGGATTGTTGATTTCCCGATTGCGAGTGCAAAGATAGATGTTCTCTCTGAACTACCAAAACATTTCATGAGAAAATTTAATGTTAGTTCTTGTTTTAACTTCTATTTAGAACTTATGTCCTGTAAATGTATTTCTAAAGCCTTGACGGAAATGTTTATTTCCCAGATACATACGCATAGGGAAGCCGCCAGGAGCAGCAGAGCGATACCGAATATCCAGGCGGCGATGATTTGCCATGAAATATAAATGAAGAACATGGAAATTACGCATAGCAGCAGACTGAGTATGCCGAGTATCTGCATCGAACGGGTCAGATAAAGCCGTTTGCGAAGGTTCGCGATCTGGGCGATATCCTTCGGATCGTGTGTCTGCTGGTGCTTTTCCTTTAACGTGCGGACTACGCTGGCGTATGAAAGGAAACGGTTGGTATAGGCCAATAGTATCAGTGATATGGCTGAAAATAAAAGCGACGGGGTAGTAAGATCTAACATAACTCAAATGTATTTATACTATTATAACCAGCAAATATCGTAAATAGTTTGTTGTTTTGTATCTTTGTCTGTCATAAAGCGGTGAAGATATGCTATGTAAAACGCGCGGGATCGTCCTGCATGCTATTCCATACAACGATAAGTACTCTATTATATATATGTACACGGAGGCGTTCGGACGTGCTTCTTATCTGGTTGCACGCAGCCGGGGAAAGAAGTCGACCGTTTCCAAGGCATTGTTCATGCCTTTGTCCGTACTGGAGATGGAGGTGGAACATCTGAATAAACGTGACTTGCACAGGATACGTGAAACGAAACTCTGTTATCCGCTGACCGAAGTGTTCTGTAATCCGGTGAAGAATGTACTGGCTCTTTTCCTGGCGGAGGTATTGTTTCGGGTCGTAAAGGATACGGAGCCGGATCAGCGGCTTTTCGATTATTTATATGAGTCGATCCGTTTGCTGGAGTATGCCGACAAAGGGGTGGCGAATTTCCATCTGGTCTTTCTGCTTCGCCTGCTACATTACCTGGGTATTTATCCGAATGCCGATTCTTATTCGGCCGGTTGCTATTTCGATATGCAGAACGGTGTCTTTGTGGACCGTGTCCCTATGCACCGGCATTATCTGACTCGTGAAGAGAGCCTCTTTTTTGCCCGGTTGCTGAAAATAAGCTTTGAGAATATGTCGCTTTATTCATTTTCCCGTCAGGACAGGGTAGGAGTAATCAACCGTATTGTTGAATATTACCGCCTGCATCTGCCGGAGTTTCCTGAAATAAAATCCCTGTCGGTGATGCAAAGTCTTTTTGATTGATCAGATTACCGCCTGAATACTTGCCAGTTTGAGGAAAAGATTATACTTTTGCCGCACCTTATACAAAAGTCGGTCTTGTAGTTCAATGGATAGAATAGAAGTTTCCTAAACTTTAGATCCGGGTTCGATTCCCGGCGAGACTACCGGGTTAAAATATTGAAGGACTGTACCTAAGCTTTTGCTTCAGATACGGTCCTTCTGCTTAACCGGAAATACCCCTTGATAATATTCCCATTTCTTATTGGAGATTCAGTCGTTGTCCGGACAATAATTCCCTGACGGTGAATGTGCCTGTATAGGAGCTCGTTGTCAGCGAAACTGTGTCTGATAATTTACAGCCGGCTTTGACGGAAATGTTGTAGTTGCTGGCATTATTGGCCCTGAATGAATCGAGTATGCTCCTGTCGGACGATGAGATCGTATAACCCGGTATGGTATATGTTCTCCCGCCTGAAATAACACGAATCTCTCCTGATGTAGCCGTATTCCTGTTCAACTGGTTATCTACGTTGATCGTCGCATTACTGAATCCCTGTGCGCTAACCGTTATTTGTTCGCCGCTGTCGTTCTCTGTAGAAGTGAACTCTACGCTTTGTTCTCCGGTGGGTGCTTCGTTGTAGGTGTAACTGTATCCTCCGTTTACGGCTGTCCATCCGGCTTGCGATGTCGTCAACTTTGTCGTGGCAACGAAGACGGTGAGCGGATATTCCGGTGGATAATCTGCATACTGAGGAATAGTAAACTTGAGTGTTGCCGGATTTCCTTCCCCGTAAACGACGATGTTGTCGTTGTTGACAGATACATTTTCAAACTGACGCGATACCAGGTTGATCTCTGCCGTCTTGAAATAGGCGTTCTCGATGGTGACTGTCTCGTTGCTGTTGTCCAGGCTTGTCCTGAAGTTCAGTGTTTTTACTCCCGGGTCTTCTGCCCAGTACACATATTTATATACTCCGTTTACAAAGTCGATCTGCAGGTTCTTGTTCGGATCGGTCGGATACAGATATTCTGTTGTGATCTCGCACTTCAGCGGATACAGGTAATTGGGTACTCCATCCGGTATCCGGAAAGACAAGGTGATATCCTGATCTTTATTGGTATACAACTCCGGTGTGAAACTTGTCGGACTGAAACTATACAGCGTACTCGAAGTGACTGTGATCGTGCGGGAAAGCTTGCCGGCTTTGACTGAGAGGGTTGCATCATTCTGTCCGGCATATACCCGGGCAATACGTGCCGTTATATTCCCGCTCCCGTCATATGACAAGCCACTGATGATGTTTCCTCTGTCTTCCTGAACGGATACACTGATCTCTCCGTCGTTCGGAACTTCGTTTTCTGTATAATGGGCTGTTACATTCAATGTCCCTCCCTGAGTGAACAGGAAGTTCAGGCGGCTGACGGTAAGCCGGTTGTTATCGTTGTCAGAGATGGACGGCGAATCTTTGAAGATGTCGGCGTAGATATTGTTGGATACTTCCGCTTGTTTGGCATCTTCAAAAGAGGTACTGCCACTTGCCTTCTCGTTGAAGGACTTGATGATCACTTTGTACTGGAAATTCCTGACAATCGTATACGGTCTTTTGTTGTTGTCGAGGAACTGTATTTTATAATATAACTCCGGTCCGTCTTTCAGATGTCCTTTAATAATAAGGAAAGACTGATCTTCGTAATAGTTCGGATTTTCGAACATGTATTTATCTTCCAGATTACAGTCGGCTTCGCTTTGGGCTGTCCTGGACGGGGTTCCCAAAGGCAGGGTTGTTATATCATCCTGAATAGTGAACGGATTCGATATCATATCCGGGTTGAAAGGAGCAACAGTACCTGTGGCAACAATATTAGCCAGTGCGTAGCCGGTGACCGTAAAATTATCTGTTTCGTTCTGAACCGTCACTTTCGCTTGGTTACGGAATAGGGTTACGTTCAGCGGGGAGTCCAAAGAAGAAACTTCATTTCTTCCCCAGAAAACCATTTTGCTGCCGAATAAGGCAGGCATAAGTTCTTTTTCGTCTTTTTCGACGAATGCTTTGTCATTGAATGAAGACCAATTGTCGTAATTGGCTACCACATGGATGATCTTGGTTTCTTCGGATACTTCCGCTTTGAAAGAACCGTTACCGACGCCGTCTGTTTCCTGGCTGTCGAGCCCGGTTGCATGAACGCGTTCGATAAATAACCCGTTCATGTCGAAGGTCAGCAACCAGACATCCGAAAGATTATTTTCGAAGGAGGCGGCACGTGTGGCAATCCTGTATTCCGGGATATTCACGGAAACCTTCAGGGTTGCCTTGCCGGGAATACCGGGCTTCTCCACTTCATATTCGTCCTGACAGGCGAATAAAGTGAATGAAGCGATTAAATATATGATAACATTTTTCATAACTTCCATCTTTTATTATTTGACATCTCTCACACAACGTACAGAAGAACGTAACGGGTTGAAACCGTTGCCTCCTCCGACACGGGGATCCATGAATTGTACGGTCGCACTGGCTCTGGCACTCCAATACCAGCTCCCTTCCAGGATTTTTTTAACTTCGGCGGCTTTGATGTTCTGGAGTACATCGATCAGATATACTTCAGCCAGTGTCGGCATACGCCAGTCCGAATAAGTTTCACCGGTCGTTTCATCCCTTTCAACATAGGTCGAACATTTGTTTCTGGAATTCAGATAACTGTCCGATGTCGTCACGCCAAACTGCGAAGCCAGCATCACGCGGGGAGAGATACGCCGGTTGTTTTCTTCGGTGTCGATGGTTTCATTGCCGGCATCTCTCAGGGGATAACCCAGGACTGCATTGTTTCTAATGTATTCGGCATACGATCGTCCCAGTGCGGGATTGGCTGCATAATGCGTATAGCCGCTGCCGAAATCTTCATTAAATTCATCAGGATCGGGCAACGATGAGAAGTCGGCGACAAAAGAACCGATCACATACATCTTCTTGTTATTCTGTCCCTGGCTGCCGCCCGGTGTCTCTGCTGAGATATCGGAGCTAAGGTATACAGCCGGATATTGTGTAACTGTGACTTGTTCTGTCAGATCAACTCCGTTCTTTACCGTGAATACAATCTCTTTAGCCACAAAGTTTTCCGGAAGCGTACTGTTTACAACAATGTTTCCTGACTTAACTCCTTGTGAACAGGTAATATCCACTCCGTTAGTCCCGTTTGTTATACTTGTTCCGTTGACGGTGATGTCGGTTATTTCAACATCCGGGGTAGAAGACTGGAATGTCGTTGTAAAACTGGTCCGGTTTGGCAACGATATGGTTGTCTGTTCTACGTATATGAAGTTGAATCCTTCTACTGAAACTAAAACTTCTTTGGTAGTCCAGTCTTTGATCGTATAGTTGGCTTTGATTTCTTTGGCCGATTCCGGGGTTTCTGCTCCTGGCTGGTCAACCAGGATTGTGATGTCATATAGACGGTTACGTTCCAGTTTGTATAGGGCATTACGCTCGGCTTCCTGTTCTTCGGACGGGTTTGCCGTGTCGTCGGACGGGAGACGAAAATTCACAGGTACTTTATAATAGTTCTGTGTGTGCTCTTTTCCATCGGGACCGGTTGCCGGAATATTCACGATCAGGTAGGTTTCATTCAGCTGATCAAGGCTCCAGTCGTTCGGATAGGAATAGACAATGATTTTGTCCGATCCCATTCCATTGGAGATGTCTGTAAAACCAGCCATGTTCTGTAGTTCAGGAACGACAGGTCCACCACTTTCCACTACGGAAGCGTTGGTTGCATACTTATATAGTTTCTTGCTGATAGTTCCGGCTGAGGAAGCTGTAAAACCATTTGTATAAGCTGTCGATACCCGTATTTTAGCAGCGGCCCTTTTTAAGGGTACACTGATTTCCTTGTTCACTATCACACCGTCATTCAGTATCTGAGCGGAAGTTCCGTCCATCATAAAACTATCCTGTTTTTTATCGGGATCCAAGGATGAAACGGCCTGTGCCTGCAATTCGGTACGTGTAAAGCCGTTGGCCGGAATGTTTTGTGAATAATTTGCCACAACATATGTTTCGTATGCTTTATTCCGGTTGAACTGCTCCTGCATAGCACTCAAGGTGACGAGGTATTCCCCGCTTACCGCTGTTCCGGAAGCCAAGTCGATATGTTGATAGAAAGAGCAGGCATTCTCTTCTTCCCCGTAGATGAAAACGTCCAGTGTCTTTACCAGGTTTTCATTCAGGTCATCTTCGCCTGTTTCCGTACCCGCTCTTGTTATGCCGGGATGCGACAGCGATAGCCGGATCGCTATTTTGCCGGAATCCGTGTAAGGCTTACCTTCCATCTCTTCCTGACTGCAGGACGAGAGTAACAAAGCAAACATCGATAAGCACAGTATGATATAATTCTTATTTCGTTTCATAACCCTTTTCTCCTTTTATTTATATTCTGTTTGTGTGATCAGAATATCTGTGTCATTATCACCCGGAAAGTTCCGTGATCCGTTGCTCTGTACCGGATTGATCTTCAGTTTTTCTCCTCCGACGGTGATATACAATCGGACTATCCTTTGGGTACCTCCCCAGGGTTTTGTTGCTCCGACCTTTATTTCGTAAGTATTATCTCCTGCAATACCTTTTGAAATAGCCAGTTTATCCGCGGTCGAGCCTACTTTCCCGAAGGTAAATTCAAGTCCGTTTGTTAATGTCGCTGTCCAGATGGCCCCGGCCGGACCTGTCAGGCGAAAGTTGTAACTGACATAAGATGTCTTGTTTTGCGGTTCGCCGTTTTGCACATACGGATATTGTACGATGCCGTTAGTGGCATCGGTATTGTTAGCTGTGAGCTCATAATCTCCCTCCTTTACCACATGACCGATCTCCGATACGGATTTGGTCCAGGGGAGTGTGATCGTTTTAAGTTCCAGGATATTATCCGGATGGTCGATGATGCCCATAACTGTATATACCGTGTTCCGCTTCAGACTGTATTTGCTATCCGTCTGCCCGTTGTCGGTTATATAGGCTTTATATTTGTAAGGCTGTCCGTCTATCGTTACCGAGATTCTCAGATAAGGTGTGACCTGCGAATCGGGAGCCGACGGACCGGCAATATTCTGATAGCTGTAAAAAGAGACCATCGCATTATCCGGGGTAATCACGGAAAGGTCTTCAGGAACGCGTATCAGTGAATTTGCGGTACTGAACGCTTGTCTTTCATCTCTTTTTTCAACAGGTGAAACCATGACCGTGTTCTGATATTTACTGCGTGTATTAGTAACCTGGTTCACCAGCTCGATTGAGTTCACGACTACTTCACTATCCTTATACTTCGTATTTTTGAACATATAAATGTCCAGGCGTGAAACCAACCGTTCCATCGGTACGGTTACCTCCGTCAGGAAATCTTCTATCGGTGTTTCCTGTTTGCCGACCATCAAGATATTGGTATCACTGAAACCGTTCTGATTTGAAATGGTCAACCCCTCCAGATATTGCAAAGTAGGCTTTCCCAGGTCTTCTAAAGTGACTTTAGCATCTGACGAATTGAAAAAGACTTTATCCGGATCGTTATAATTTCCTATTGCATAAATTATTTTTGTTTGCGGGGAAACCTGGACAGACCGGAGCAGTTCGTCCGTATATTGTGGTGTTATGACCGGAATCAACTCAGCATATTCGCAACTACCGTCCGCTTTATTGAATACGTAGAGTGCCAGGCTCGAAAATTTACCGTCACCTCCTTTTGTCAGGTTGTCTGCCGTAGCGCGGGTGGAGATGGTCATGTTTAGTCGGGCATCCATTTTCGCCGCGGTTGGATCCGTATCCTGGTTTTCACTACAGGATGCCACCAGCAGGACGACAATGAAAAGACTTATTGCCGCTATATATTTATTCTTGATTTTCATATGCTTATGGGCTTATCCGAGGCCCGGTATTATCACCTCTTCGTCCCAGGGTTTGACTGTGACCGAGGTACCATTGAAGCGGAAGCGGATTCCTACCGTCACTTCGTTGATCCCGTTGACCGTGATCTGGTTATCTTGCATGAAATCCTTTAACTTCAATGTGTATATTGTTTTGTTAGTTTCTTTTCTAATCAGATTGATATAGATACCATTTTCATCGTTGAATCGTAGAACATTGAACTTTGTGTTAAAACTGGATGCGTTATCCTCTTTGCGGGCAACCGGCCTGTACGAAACATTCTCCGAAGAGAATGTTTTCGCAAAGTCGACTGTCGGGCTCAGGTTGCCGATCTCGATATCGATCGGGGATATGCCATCTGCCAGAGCTTCTTCTTCCAGTCCAGTCAGTTCAATGTACATTTTTATATGCGAGCTACTAAAATAAACGGTATCTTCACTTGAGTTGTCCTGAAATATTTCAATGTCCCTGCTTCCAATGTACAGGCTGTCATTAGTGGTGATCAATTCTTTTGTAAAATAGTGAGGGGCTGCAACCAAAGCGTTTTTTAAAGTTGAAACCTGGTCGATTCGGGTGTCGTTCCGGGAATTTCCCCAACAGATGATCCGGTATTTGCCTGCCGGAAGATTGAGGGGAGTTCCCTGTTCGCGTCTTAAATCACTCTGATCCAGTCCGATCGATTGTACTAGTGCTCCGTTTTCGCCATATACATACAGATCCACTTTCTCTATTTTTTCAGGGAATATTTCCTTTGTCCCGTCTCCGAAGTATCTGAAGACCAGGTTCGTGTCGCAACTAGCCAGATCTTCTTTGATACAACCGGTCATCAGGGCAACCCATAATATGATGCTGAAATATATAATACGTTTCATTTGTTCTGTATGTTGAAATTATGTTGAAATTGGAAATTACTGATCCAGATCGAATCCCGGAGTAATCGTTTCTTCTGCCCAGGGAGCGATCGTTACGTGAACTAAGACGTTAAACTGGATATTTTCCAGGTCATTATCGAGCATCGGGATCAGTTCGACATCCATGTTATAGATCGTACCCGGTTTGAAGTCGGCAGCCGTCATCTCAACATTCGGTTCTTTGAAATACTTCACGATGTTGGCAAAGCGTGCCTTGTTGGCCAGCGACGGGTTGAATGCTGTCGTATTGTCGGACTGCATGCCTACAACATTGATATTTGCCAGGTCGAGGTGTATTGTCGGTATCTCTGATCCCGGGAAGAAGTTGAACGCATAGCTCTTTCCTGCTGGTGGAACCATCACCATCGTTTGATAAGTTCCTCCTGAATAGTTGTTGTAGCTGGCATACGATGCGGCATCATTGGCGGTAGGCTGATTGAACAACCATTTGCCTTCCAGGATATTGTTCACGGCTGAAGCATTGCTGTACAGGTCTTCCACATTTGTCGAATCGTGATAAGTATTGAAGAATTTATTCAGGTAAATACCTTTCAGGTCCGCAGTAAAGTCTTCCCAAGTGACTGTTGCTGTTTCTTTTTTTCCTCCAACGACACGTGTGAATGTGAACTCTTTCGTATCCGTAAAATAAATTCGGTTTATTTGTATACGGGCAAGGATCGGTTTGATGGTCACATTCGCCGTATAAGTCTGTCCGGAAGTCGGGTCCGGTTCAACCGGTTCGGCGACGATCGGTGTCAGGTCTTCATCTACGCCGAAATATAATACGCCTGATCCTTGTTGTTGGTCAAGTGTCGTCGTTATCTGGTTATCCGTTACTGCACTGCCTGGATTACCATATACATATACTTTGGATACGGTTTGAGGCACATTGATGAATTTTAAACCGGACCCTTCTCCTGTGGCAGTCAGTTTGCTCCAGTCGGAATCGGCTGCAGCATCTTTGTTGACTGTTTTGGATACAACGACACTGCCGCTGGCATCTGTCAGGTTGATAAGTACACTACCGACATTTATGGTGTCTTTGGTCAGGAAATTCCCGGCTTCTGCCGCTTTTGTCTTGATACCTGACATGCCTGCCAATGATACGGAGATGGATTTTGGACCTTTGCCCGCATTAGGAACCGGGGCTTCGTCATCATTATTACATGCAAATAAAGTGGCTACAGCAAATAATGCTGTAAATAAATTTCTGATACTCATAACTCTCTGAAATTAATGATTAATACTCTGTGTGGAAGTCTTTCCCCCCTGTCTTCATTAGTGGTATCTTATGCCTTATCAGGGCATAAGGATGGCTGTACATATGAGAATATATGCAAAATGTTTCTTAAATTTAATACTGTCTTTTGTTTATTTGAGGATATAGATGAGGCTCAGACCGGCTTTGGTCGGACCGAAATAATTCCTGTGGTCGTCTTTTATTTTACTACCACATTTGCCACAGGGATATTTGTCGTAATCCAGATAAGCATAACCGACTCCGATCGTTGCCTCTATGCTAAGGCGCTTATTCAGTATCCAATGATACCCGTATGAAACTCCTGCACCATATAGGTTACCCTGATAGCGACGATCTTTCAGACCCAGCATTTTGATGCCGCCAACGTTGTATTCGGCATAATGTGCATGGAGTCCGAAAAAGTGTCCGTTGAATCGTTCGCAGGTCCAGTAGCGAACCTCAGGTTGAACCAACCAGTGCTTGAGTTTCTTACTGTCAGAAAATGTCCATGGATTGTAATTTCCGGACAGGTCAAGAGTAAATTTATCGGATAGTCCTATTTCAAACCCCAGGTTAGGAGTTGTAGTCGCCCAATATAATGCATTTGTTTTGATTGCATAAGCCGGTAAATGGTCTCTATTCTCTTTTACTTGTGCTGTTATGCCACTGATAAATGCATAAATAATGCATATTATCAATATTTCTCTTCTCATCGTACTTTTTACTCACAAATTGTTAAACATCCAAGAAGAATCTTCCCCACTATAATAGACGTTTTGCGTCTTGATTATTACCCTGTGAGACTCTTGCTCTCTTTATGAATGAAACAACTCTAATTCAGATAAGTTTTAGAAAGTATGTAGAATAAGAAATTTTGACATAACATTTACTTTTGATGATACTATTTAAGGTTAAAAGGGTTCAAAAACTACTTTTTCACCATCCAGCAAGCCGGATAATTCGTATGGGCTTATAACTAACTGGTCGAAAAAAAGATAATCACCATTCGGGTATTCCATGTAAATGGATCCGTAGTAATCGTCATCCCATTCCCAGTAGAAAGAGTTATGAAGTTCTTCAAAGTCTCCCGGAAAATCACTGAAATAGCGTACGATGGTTTCTTTGCCGTCACCGTTGGAATAGAATGTAATGTGTTGTGTACAGGGATAACCATTGGAATCGATGTATTCATCATACCACCCTGTAGCATTGCACAGCAGATATTCAGGATCATCGTCAATAGGATCGAACGGTTTATCCTGGCAACTATTGAATCCGCAGAGGACAGTGAGTAGTAAAATAAGACTGAGTATGCTTTTCTTTTTCATAATGTTTTTCTTTAATACTGGTACAAAGATAGTTTATGTTTTAATAAGTTTAAAACATGGTGCTGATCTGTCTGATGGATGATAGGATAAATATATCAATTTTAGAAATATGAGCTATATATCCAGTTTGTATTAAGGAACGCAGATGACGCAGACGAGCGCAGATAAACGCAGATAATATACTGTTTTAAAGAAAATAAAAAGTCTGCGAACATCTGCGTATTCTGCGTCATCTGCGTCCCCTAATACGATCTGAATAGGTTCAATTCTGATAAAAGGTGAGCTATATTATAGAGAGAACACAGGTGACATAGATTCCCCAAAAACTCGTTTAAAACGGACTTTAAGCTCGTTTAAAACAAGTTTTCGCTCGTTTAAAACGAGATTTGGGTTTCCTAATTGATTTGTCCGTATTAGATCATTGATAATCATAGAATTATCTGCTATTTAATAAAAAAAAGAGCTACCCCGTTTCCGTGCTTGACATGGGGATAAGATAGTTCAATTTTGATAAGTTTTACTCCTTTAATATCTATTCCGGAAGTTCTTTTTCTTCCGGTTCGCTCCATTCCCCATTATTATCGATGATCAGATTGAAGGTGTTTTCTGATTCATCAGGTTTGGGAGGAGTGTATAAAATGCCGGTATAGCGGATTACTTTATTAGCGATAGGGAGAATATCGCTTACTATCCGCCTACGCATAACCTGTCCGCCTATGTCGGTTGAGGTAAGAGTGACGGATATCTTTTTGTCGCCGGGAGCTACGAATGTATAGAAAGAATGGGTTTTCCCGGTTTCTCCTTTATCTTTTGTATCAAAGTTATATGTGAAGTTCTGTTCTTTGGAGGAAGGGAGTCCTTCTTTTGTCAGTATATTTAGTTGGGTCGGGTAATCTTTTACTGAAATGTCGAATTGCTTGATATTGTCCGGTACCGGATCGATAGCCCGAAACTCTATCCTGCTGACAATCCGTTCCAGCGCAACATCCATATTTGTTTCTTCTCCTTCTTTCACCTCGAATCTTTTTGTACTATAGAAGGTGTCGGATAATTTATCGAACGAAAATGTATTATCAGTGAACGAAGTTTTACCCGCTTGGTATGCTAAAAAGCAAACCTGATAATTACCCGCAGGTAACGTGTCGTATACAATGCTGAAATCACTTTCGGTCTCTACATTATATATATGGTGTTTTACCGGTTCTGTCAAATCGTTATTATCGTACACCAAATATTCGATAGTGGAACAGAAATCCTCCAGTTCTTTGTCCGAATGGTCTTTATCCGGATCGCTTTCATCCGGAATCGTCGGTTCGGGCACTGTGTTAGGCGGCATACTGCGGGTAGGAGAGAACGGGAGTACCTCTTTTTGAAGTTGAACACTAAATTGTACGGGAAATAAATTCTTTACAATTTCAATCTGATCCGAAGCCGGATCATTACAAGCTGCCAGCCAAAACAGGCAGGCTACTGCGCATAATTCTTTCTTTTTCATAGCAAAGGAGTTATTAATGATAAAATCTACACAAAGGAAATACTTATTTTGGAATTTAAAAAATATTAAGGCGAGAACTTACTGGTTATGAGCAGAACTTTTTTTAGATTTGTGGAAAACAGACTCAATGTAATAACCTTAAAATTAAAAAAGAATGGCACGTCCTGTAACTTTATGTACCCTTCAGTGGGGAGATTTACCCCTTGAAACAGTTTGTGAAAAAGCGAAAGCGTTCGGATATGACGGATTGGAACTGGGATTACCCAACCATCTGGATGTACGCCGTACGGATCAGGCTTATTATGACGGCATAAAAGAATTGTTGGCCAAATATGATCTGAAGCTTTATTGTATATCGATCCATCTGATCAGCCAGGCTGTCTGCGATACTATCGACCAGCGGCATAAAGCGGTTCTGCCCGAGTGTATTTGGGGAGACGGTGATCCGGAAGGTGTTCGTCAGCGTGCTGCTGAATATATGGTACAGACAGCTCATGCAGCTAAGGCGTTAGGTATCGATGTTGTTGCCGGATTTACGGGTAGTCCTATTTGGCAATGGCTTTACTCCTTCCCACCTGTGACGGATCAGATGATTGAAGACGGCTATGCCGATTTTGCTCGTCGTTTCATCCCGATCATGGACGAGTATCAGAAATTGGGAATCCGTTACGGCTTGGAAGTACATCCGACGGAGATCGCTTTCGATACTTATTCTGCTCGTAAAGCACTCGATGCACTAGGAAATCACCCAGCCTTCGGTTTCAACTATGATCCGAGTCACATGGGCTATCAAGGCGTTGATTATGTCGATTTTATTTATCAGTTCTCCGACCGTATCTTCCACGTACATATGAAAGATGTTTACTGGAGCGATACCCCGAAGCAAATTGGTGTGTTCGGCGGTCATTCTACGTTCGGCGATTCCCGTCGCTACTGGAACTTCCGCAGTATGGGACGCGGTCGGATTTGCTTTGAAGAAATAATCCGTGCCCTCAATGATATCAATTACCAGGGACCATTGTCGGTCGAGTGGGAAGACAGCGCAATGGATCGCGAGCATGGTGCACGTGAGTCCTGTGCATTCGTTAAGCAAGTCGATTTCCAGCCTTCGGGCCATGCGTTCGATGCTTTCTTTGAGAAGAGATAAAAGGTGCCCAAAAGTGTTTCACCCTAATGAAACAACTGTTTCACACCGAAGAAACAAGTGTTTCTCCTAGGTGAAACACTTTAGGAGAACGTTTTTGTACACCTCTCAAAAGGATAAAAAAGTCAGTCCAAACCTTGTAATATATAAGATATTGCCTATATTTGTATCGTTACCTGCTAGTAGGTAATTAACCAGTAAACCATTGACATATGGAAAAGTACGTGAACATCATGTTAGACAAGGGCTTCAAAACCGTTTTCGGAGTGAAGCAAGTAGCCATCGACTTTATCAATGCCGTCTTGGAGGGTGAGCGTCAGGTGAAAGACCTGACCTATATCGATAAAGAAATTCAACCCGAAGTAATAGAACAACGCACGGTGATTTTCGACTTCCTCTGCGAAGATGTGGACGGAGCAAAATTTATTGTGGAAATGCAAAACTGCCCGCAACGTTATTTCTTTAACCGCGGATTCTATTATCTTTGTCGTACCGTTTCCCGACAAGGAGAAACAGGCGATGACTGGAAGTATGATTTACGTCCGGTATATGGTATCTACCTGTTAAACTTCAGTTTACCTGAATCTACGCATTGGCGCACGGACGTCATTATGGCGAACGAAGCAACAGGTAAAGCTTTTGGTGAGGTCAAATTGAAACAGATTTATCTGTCGTTCGACCGGTTTAATTTAAGCAAGGAGGAGTGTAAGAGTCCTCTTGAGAGTTCAATGTATATATTAAAAAATATGAATATATTTGATATGTCTCCGTTTAAGGAGGAGAATGAAGCCTTTAAGCGTTTGCTGAATGTGGCGAACCTGGCCGCACTGACTCCACGCGAGCGAGCCATTTACGATGAAAACCTGAAGAATTATCGCGACTGGCGTGCCACGCTGGAGTATGCCGCGGAGGAAGCGGAGGAGAAAGGTATGAAGAGGGGTCTGGAAAAAGGTCTGGAGAAAGGTTTGGAGAAAGGTTTGGAGAAAGGCAAGGCTGAGGGATTGGCGGAAGGACAACGCCTTATTGCCATCAACTTAAAAAAGCAGGGGATCGATATTGGGATAATCGCCCAATGTACCGGTCTGTCCGTGGAGGAAATCGACAAACTGTAATTCCTCTTTTATCTCCGAAACCGGGGAGTATGTTGCATAAATCGTGTTATTTCGTTTTGTAAAGCACGTATTTCGGAAAAATATAAGGCTTTTCCCTTGTTGATTCGGAAAACCTCTTTACCTTTGCAACAGATTCCGTAGCGAGCAGCGGCTCGCGATATGCGGTTTCAATTACATATTGTAAGCGTTTTACGGAGATTATTCCAAACTAAAAAATCGGCAAAATTTTTTAATCCAGTGGAATAATGGACATAGAATGCTTGCGCGGACTACGTATATGTATGTGCTTCCCATTTTATATGGGTGTATTATATTATATCGTATAAGCGCGGGCTGTTGTTCTATTATTACTGGATGGGTCTTTGCCGATACCTTTAGTTTGATAATAGACAACATGCCCGCGTTTTTTTATGCCCGTTCATAATCATTCGCGGGGGTTGTTTCCCCTTCGTAAAATTAGTTGTTGGATTTTATTCACTCTATTTTATAAACAATTAATTTTAAGATTATGAACAAAAAGTTTTCTACACTTGTGGCCAGTCTTCTGCTGGCCGGGGCTTGGACGACGGCGAATGCGGAACTGATTGTGCCAACGGATGGTCCGGTTGTCGGGAAGTCTTACGTTATCGGTGTTTCTGTGAGTACTTCAGATGGTAAAGTAACAGGTTTATTGTCTGCAGATATGACAATCGATCACGATGATGAAGCTGTATTAACAGAATTTGGCAATGAATGGACATTGGAAACAGCTTCAATTGATGGCGTTGATGACGCTTTCTATTTGAAGAATGCTGAAGGTAAATATTTAGGTGCAGGCTCTGCTTGGTACTTAGATCTGAAAGATAAGAAAGAGGATGCTTATGCTTTTTATTATGATGCTGTAGAAAAGAAGGCCAAATTGGCTAAGACTTACAGTGAGAATGCAGCAAAAGATTTTTATTTGTCTGTTATTGATTCAGAGGACAAAATAGCTGTTGCATCAGCTACACATCCTGTATTAACATTTACTTCTCTCACCGCTCCTAGTAAATTAGATGAAAGTTCCCTAATCAAATCAATAGGTAGCGATTACTACTTTGTAGGTACAGGTGATGAGAAAGTTACTACAGCATCTGCAATTCTTAAGTATGATGATGCAACAAAAGGTCCTCAGTTTGTAAGTGTACCTGGTGCAACACAAGATGCAGAGGCTTATGAAGATTATCTGTGGAAAGTATCGGTAAGAACTGCAGCAAACAAAACTACTTATACCTTTACAAATAAGGCAGGTAAGTCTTTTGACTATGATGTAGAGGCTACTTCTGCGAATGGAGTTAGCTTCAATTCTGCTGCTTTGAAAGCTGCTAGTGGTAACAATGCTGAAGAACTCTTTGGCCTTTACCAATCAGTAACTGTCGCTAAAACAGGTGAAGAGTTGAATGCAATCCTGTACGATGGTTTCAACGTAACTATCAAGAAAGGTAAGGATGATACTAGCGTTATCGATGGTACAGATGTATTTGCCGGCAAGTTGACTGCTGTAGATGCAAATGGTGATAAATTAGAAGGAATTTCTAAGACTACTAAATTCCGTTTGATGAATGAAGCAGGCAATTATATCGTGCTCGACGAAGAAGATACATGGGGTACTGGTAATGTTGGTGCTAATAAGCGAGGTGCAAAATTCGTCGCTGTGAAGGATGCAGATAAAGCTGGTAAGAAATATAACTCTTATTTCGAGTTCTCTTATGTAGTGGGTGAAAATGCTAAAAAGATTACAAAGATTTCTGTTTACAAAGCTGCTACTTATGGCTCAGCTTATGGCGACTTGTTTATCCAATCTTTAGGCGAAACCATCTGCTTGACAACAACTAGCGGTCTGGTAGGAGACGAAAAATTGCCATATATCACCCTGGAAGCCGACAATATCGTTCCTGTGAAGGATTTGGCAGGCAAGTTCTGGAGAATCTCTTTCGCAGGCAAGAAAAATGTAACTGCAACTAATGAACGTTATAAGATCGGTGGCGTTTTGGCTACAAAACGTGGTGAAGCTGAAGTTACTGTAGCACCTGGTAGAATTGAAATTGTATCTGTAGCAGACTATATCCCTGCAAGCGAAGTATACGCTTATGCTCCTGAAGCTCAGTGGGGTGTTATAGCTTACGATCCTGCAACCCAGACTGTAACATTGCAGAACCGTGAAACAAGCGAAACGATTGAAGGCGTTCAGTTCCGCGACAATGGAGACGGTACATATACAATGACCGTATCTGATCCGGAAGTTGCTCAAATTATTATTGGTTCCGATATCGTTAAACTGGCTGCAGCCGACAAGGTAACAGAATTTGACGGTTTCAAACAGTATAGCGAAAGCGAAGTAAGAAACAACAATTTCTTGCTGGGTCAATACCACGCAATCGATGGTAACCACAACGCCTACTTCAAAGAGAACCATAAAAGCAGCCACCAGATCGGTGTAACCGCTGTTGAAGGTGAAGGAGATAAGTGGAATCTGCGTTTTGCAACAAGAACTGTAAAAGTGGATGGTAAAGACAAAGAAGTAGTCGATACAGTATTCGTAACAACTTCTTTGCTGAAACTGAAAGCTGACGGTGTAACAGCCGATGGTACAACAGACAGCCGTTTGGCTATCCTTCCGTACACATTCCAGAAGGTAGACAACCACGAATTTGTAGAATTCGACAATACAAAGAATGCTAATTATTATGTTTGTGCCGACGATAATAAAGACAAACCGAATGATGCAGCTCGCTTCGCTCTGAAGATGAAAGCCGACGGTAATGCTTACAACTTCGTTGAAATTATAAATCAAAATGAAGGTTCTGATTTGTCTTCTAAAGATAAGGATTATCTGGGTTATGTTAAAGTAAAAGTTGCCAACAGCGAAACGAAAGGTGCTTTGCGTCAGATGTCTATTTATGCAGAAGATGAAAACTCTCTGATGGTTGTAGAAAAGGCCGAATCTCCTGAATACCACCTGGTAAGTGAAGGCATGTGGGGCGATACAATCACTTTGGCTCGTAAGGAAAATGCATCTCAGGTATTGTATGAAAAATTCGATGCTAAGTCTGTTGTAGCTGAAGGCGATACAATGAGTTTCCTGAATATCGACAATGTAAATCAGTTCAAGAACATCAACCCGGCTCTGTTTGTTGACACAGCTTATGTTTATCGTGGTACAGAAGAAGAACCTAACACTTGCTATCAGTATCTGTTGGCTGTAAGACATTCTTACGGTTACCATATTGAAGATTGCGGTGTTCCGGGTCACGATAAGAAGAAAGGTGATATCGATACAGTGTATGGCGACTTCCTGATCAACCTGGTAGACACAGCTAACCTGTACGATAATATCCACAACAATTGGTATATCAACGAAAACGAAGCCGGTGAATTTGAAACTAAGTTGGCATTCGTAACAGGTTTCCACACATTGGCTGACAATGTGCTGAACATCGTAAAAGAAGACGGTGATACGATCAAGATCGATATGGATACTCCGGACTTCAATGTAGCTAAGTTCGCATTCCGTTACACTGATGCTGACAAGAAGACATTCAAGATCCAGACTCAGTGGAAGGCATTCGAAGGTGGTTTTGATACAGCTGAAGAAGCAGAAGAATTCTATGAAGATAGAGCAGAGAATACAGAGATTATCTCTAACGAAGGTTACCTGAGATGGATCAACGGTACAGTAGTTGTAACTGAAGGTTTCGAAAACGGTGACGAATTTGTAATCTCTGAAAGAGTAGACCGCAATCCGACAGCTAACGACGAAATCACTGCAACTGAAGTATCAGTAATAGCAGGCAACGGTAACGTGACAGTGAAGGGTGCAGCCGGCAAGAACGTAGTAATTACTAACGTACTTGGTCAGACAGTGGCTAACACGGTTATTTCTTCTGACAATGCTACAATCTCTGCTCCTGCAGGTATCGTTGTAGTAGCCGTAGAAGGCGAAGCCGCTGTTAAAGCAATTGTAAAATAAGTAACTATTTATAATCAATAAATTTAAATTGGCCGCGTATCGTAGGGGCGGTTCGTGAACCGCCCCATGGTAATTACCCCGCGAGGGCGAACAAGCGATCAGTATTAATACTAAAGTAATGAAATAAAGTTCTTCTGTTCTGACCCCTGTGAAGGGTGACGGCAGGCAAAAACAAACCCTGGAGGATTCGTTCTTCCAGGGTTTCGTTTAGTTTGGGGTATTTTTGTCGCTCATGCTTTTCGTTGTAATGTGGAGAAATAACTATTAAGAGTGGTTTTTATTGTTTAAATTCTTTATATGCTTCCACGAGATTTTCGCCATAAATAATTAACTTTGCGGTTGGTTGAAAAGTAAAAACTAAAGTATGAAGAAAATTAGAGCCGCCATCGTTGGATATGGCAACATTGGAAAGTATGTGTTAGAGGCCCTGGAAGCTGCTCCCGATTTTGAAGTAGCAGGTGTTGTACGTCGTAATCCGAATGACGTACCGGACGAACTGAAAGCTTATACTGTGACTGACAGTATCACTAAGTTAGATAAAGTAGACGTTGCTGTTCTTGCAACTCCTACCCGTAGCGTAGAGACATACGCAAAAGAAATTCTTTCATTAGGCATCAATACGGTAGATAGCTTTGATATCCATGGAGGTATCGTAGACCTGCGCCGTTCGTTGGATGCTGTAGCCAAAGCACATAATACGGTTGCCGTTATTTCTGCCGGATGGGATCCGGGTAGCGACTCTGTTGTTCGCGCTTTATTGGAAGCAATGGTTCCGAAAGGAATTACTTATACAAACTTCGGCCCGGGTATGAGTATGGGACATACGGTTGCCGTAAAAGCAATCGAAGGTGTAAAAGCTGCTTTGTCGATGACAATCCCGATGGGTACAGGCGTTCATCGCCGTATGGTTTATATCGAAGTGAAAGACGGTTACGATTTCAAGCAGGTGGCTGCTGCTATCAAAGCTGACGATTATTTTGCACACGATGAAACACACGTGATGCAAGTGGAATGCGTAGATAATTTGCTGGATATGGGACACGGTGTGAACCTGGTTCGCAAAGGTGTATCGGGCAAGACGCAGAACCAGTTGGTTGAATTCGATATGAAGATCAACAACCCGGCTCTTACGGCCCAGATCCTGGTAGCTGTTGCCCGTGCAAGTTTCAAACAGCAGCCGGGTGCTTACACTATGATCGAACTGCCGGTGATCGATATGATCTGCGGTGAAAGAGAAGACTTGATCAGACGACTAGTTTAATACAAAAAATATGCTCGACTTTATTACCTGGACGGCTGACCCCGCCATCTTTTCCATAGGTTCACGCGAAATACGCTGGTACGGACTTGCTTTTGCTATCGGCTTTTGGATTGGTTATACCATCGTGAGCCGGATGTGGAAAAATGAGAAACTTCCTCCTGCATGGATCGACTCCCTGCTTATTTATACCATGGTAGGAACTGTGGTCGGCGCCCGTTTAGGACACTGCCTGTTTTATGATCCCGGATATTATCTGGCTAATCCGATAGAGATATTCAAGGTTTGGGAAGGAGGACTGGCAAGTCATGGAGGTACGCTAGGTATTGTGATTGCCATTTACTTCTATTCCAGACGTGTCTCACATAAAAGTATGCTGTGGACATTCGACAAACTGGTGGTTCCGACGGGACTGGTTGCGGCTATGATCCGCCTGGGTAACCTTATGAATCATGAAATATACGGACACCCGACCGATTTGCCGTGGGGATTCCGTTTTATCGAGAACTTACATGCCTGGAAAATGGGAGCGGAGCCGATCTTTACGGTGCCCAGCCATCCGACACAGCTATATGAGGCGCTGTTTTATCTGGCTACTTTCGGGATATGTATGTGGATGTATTTCAAAAAGCAAGCCTGGAAACGCGAAGGACTTATTTTCGGAGTCTTCATGATCATTGTGTTCGGATCGCGTATCTTCATCGAATTTTTGAAGAACAACCAGGAGGCATTTGAAGATAATATGATGCTGAATATGGGGCAGTGGCTCAGTATTCCGTTTGTTTTGGCCGGTTGCTGGTTCGTTTGGAGAGCACTGACGAGAAAGCCGAACAATTACGAAGAATTAAAAAGACGAAATTAAAGAAATGTATAAGTTAAAAGAAATAGCAGATAAGGTTTATTATGTAGGAGTTAACGACCGTCAGAAGGCCCTCTTCGAAAATATGTGGCCGCTTCCGTATGGTGTTTCTTACAATTCATATTTGATTGTAGACGAAAAGACTGTATTGGTGGATACGGTGGATGTTTGCTACTCTGATATCTTTTTGAAAAAAATAGCGGATGCACTGGACGGACGTACGCTCGACTATCTGGTCGTGAACCATATGGAACCCGATCATGCCGGAAGTATCCGCCTGTTGCGTCAGCAATATCCCGATGTGCAGATCATTGGTAACAAGCAGACATTCGGTATGTTGGACGGATATCATGGGATTACGACCGGGCTTCACGAAGTAAAAGAAGGGGATACGCTGAATATTGGTCGTCATCAGCTTTCTTTCTACATGGCTCCGATGGTGCACTGGCCGGAAGTGATGGTGACTTACGATTCGACAGATAAACTGTTATTCTCAGCTGATGCTTTCGGTACATACGGAACGCTGGATGGCGGTGTGATCGATGAAGAAATGAATGTAGATCATTATTGGGAAGAAATGATCCGTTATTATTCCAATATTGTCGGTAAATATGGAAATCCGGTGCAGCGTGCTTTACAGAAACTTTCTGTATTGGGTATCGAAACGATCTGTTCGACTCATGGCCCTGTATGGCGTAAATATGCAAAGAAGGCGATTGAAATATATGATCGTTTGAGCCGGTATGAAGGAGAAGACGGTGTTGTCGTTATCTATGGAAGTATGTACGGCAATACGGAACAGATGGCGGAAGCGATCGCATCATCGTTGTCGGCACATGGCGTGAAGAACATTGTGTTGCATAATGTCAGCAAGAGTCCTGCATCCTATATATTGAAAGATGTATTTAAATATAAAGGTATCATCATCGGCAGTCCGACTTATTCGAACAGTTTGTTCCCGGAAGTGGAAGCTATTCTGAGCAAGATCGAAATGCGTGAGGTGAAAAACCGCCTGTATGGTTACTTCGGTTCATTTACCTGGGCAGGTGCTGCGGTAAAACGCCTGACAGCTTTCGGTGAAAAGATGAAATGGGAAACCGTTGGTACGCCTGTTGAACAAAAACAGGGCCTGAAAGTCGATAAGTATGAAGAATGCTGGGCTTTGGGTGAAGCGATGGCGAAAGAGTTGACAGTTGACAAGTGACAGTTGACAGTTAAAAGAGCAGATCTAAAAAAACTATTAATAACCTAATCAGTTCCGGTTTGCGGAAGAGGGTGACTATATCTGTCACTTGTCAACTGTCAACTGTCAACTGAAAAAACACAAACGTTATGAGACTAATTATTGAACCAGATTACGAGCAACTCTCGAAATGGGCTGCTAATTATGTAGCTGCAAAGATTAAGAAAGCTAATCCGACAGCTGAAAAACCTTTTGTTTTGGGATTGCCTACCGGATCGTCTCCTCTGGGTATGTACAAGAACTTGATCGAATTGAACAAGCAGGGTGTTATCTCCTTCCAGAATATCATCACTTTCAACATGGATGAATATGTAGGATTGCCGAAAGATCATCCGGAAAGTTATCATTCGTTCATGTGGAACAACTTCTTCAGCCATGTTGACATCAAGCCGGAGAATGTAAATATCCTGAACGGTAACGCTCCTGACCTGGAAGCCGAATGTGCTGCTTACGAAGCTAAGATGAAAGCGGTAGGTGGTGTAGACCTGTTCCTGGGTGGTATCGGTCCTGACGGTCATATCGCATTCAACGAACCGGGTTCTTCTTTGTCTTCACGTACTCGTGTAAAGTCTCTGACTACCGACACGATCATCGCTAACTCTCGTTTCTTCGATAACGATGTAAACAAGGTTCCGAAGACTTCTGTAACGGTTGGTGTAGGTACTGTACTGGATGCTAAAGAAGTATTGATCATGGTAAACGGCCATAACAAGGCTCGCGCTTTGCAGCAGGCTGTTGAAGGTTCTATCAACCAGATGTGGACAATCACTGCTTTGCAGATGCACCCGAAAGGTATTATCGTAGCTGACGAAGCGGCTTGCGCTGAAATCAAAGTCGGTACATACAACTACTTCAAAGATATCGAAAAAGATAATCTTTGTCCTTGCAGCTTGTTGAAGTAATATCAACATAAAATGAAAAGAAAAAGCTATACCCCAAAAAGGTATGGCTTTTTTTGTATGCGTTAATTTGTATCTTTTCTGCAATAGTTTTAATTCGAATGCGTTTATACTGTATTCATTTGCTCTGCTTTAATAGATGGATCAAGGTTGTATAGGATTGATATAATACTTATATTTGGCCGGTATTATTTAAGTGTGACAATGGATGTTTTTATTTGTCTTGAATATAATGTGTTTAATATCTAAAAATTTATTGTATGAAAAAGATCGCTTTATTATTGTTGCTTTTCGTTACCTTTAAGGTGAGTGCGCAGGAATTCCATTTTATACCGAAGATCGGTTTGAATTTTGCCAATATGACAAATATGGACGGTAGTATGAAGCCGGGAATGAATATCGGTGTAGCCGGCGAAGTGATGATGACTGATAACTTTGCGATAGAGCCGGGAATATTCTATTCGATGCAGGGTACTAAATTGAAAGAAGGTGGTGCTTCTATAAAATTCAAGAATGATTATCTGAATATCCCTATTTTGTTTAAAGGCTATATTTATGAAGGTTTTAATTTATTTGCCGGACCTCAGATCGGATTTAAGGTTTCTTCTAAGTTAAAAGCGTCCAGTTCCGGAACTTCTGTTTCGACGGATATTGCCAGCGATTGGTTTAAGACAGTTGACTTTTCGGTAGCTATTGGAGCTGGTTACCAGTCGCCTATGGGAGTTATGTTTTCTTTAAGCTATAATATCGGATTAACCAATGTTCTTGATAAAGACAATATTGCTTCCTTTTTAAATAATAATACTGATTTTAGTGGGATAAGTGCTTCCGATTTGGAAGGAAAGAGCCGTAACGGCGTTCTCCAGTTTAATATAGGTTGGCGCTTCTGATTGTTATAATATCGGATTCTGCAAACTATAGAACGAATTCTGACTATATCCGATAGAGAAAGAACGATATTTTTGTGGTATAAATTTCTATTACCATGAAAAAGATACTAATTAAATTCTTATTTCTGTTCCTGGCTATGCCTTTTGTGTGTGGGCAGGAACAGATATTGCCGGTCCCTTCCAATCAACCTAGCCCGGCACAGCAAAAGCAAATAGCCCGTAAGTATGGAATGTTTATCCATTTCGGACTGAATACGTTTCAGGACCAGGAGTGGACAGACGGTTCTAAACCCGCTTCCTCTTATCGACCGACGGCTGTCGATACGGACCAATGGATTAAAGCGGCAAAAGATGCCGGAATGAAATACGTTATTCTTACTGCAAAGCATCATGAGGGTTTCTGCCTTTGGGACAGTAAATATACAGAATATGATGTAGCGAGTTCGGGCAATCCCACTAATGTAATTGAAGCGATAGCGAAATCCTGTAAGAAATATGATATCGGTCTGGGACTGTACTATTCTTTATGGGACCGCAAGGTGAATACAGATGTGAAAGATCCCTCCAAAGATGCGGCCTATAATGAATATATGCTTCGTCAGTTGAATGAGTTGATCGATATTGTAGAACCCTATACGAATATTGTGGAGTTTTGGTTTGACGGTGGCTGGGAGAAAGAAAATTATCGTTGGCCGGTGAAAGATATTTACCAGACGATCAAATCGAGACAGCCGGATTGTCAGATCGGTATAAACTGGACAATCGGTTTGCCGGAAAATCCGGATGCACATCCTGTATTGCCGGAAAATCAGAAAGAAGGTTATCCGATCCGTTATTTCCCGAGTGATTTCCGTTTGGGAGATCCGTATCTGCCCGCCGATAATGATCCGAAAATCTTTACCCACGACGGTAAAGAATATTATATGCCTTGGGAATCTACCATTTGTATCAGCGAACGTTGGTTTTATAATACGACCGACAAAAAGTATAAACCGGTTGATGAGTTGGCAAAACTGTACCGTCAGTGTACAAAGAATAATAATATCCTGATCCTGAATTGTCCGCCTGATCGAAGCGGTAAAATACGGGCAAAAGATATCCAGGTATTGAAAGAGCTGAGGGAAAAGATTCACTGATAATTTCTTGAGACCCGGGTCTCGGCATCCTTTACACCCGGGTCTTCGCATCGTTCACATCCGGGTGTAAAACAGAGTAAAATGAGGGTCCTGAGTAGATGTAGTAACGACTTTCATGAAAAGAACTCCTATATTTGGGCAAAATTGTTAATGATTGTACATATCTTTATTATAGAAATCTAATATTTTGATTTGGGCATTGTAAGCCGTTTGTGCCGGACTGTCGGGATTTAGTTCCATAGCAGTCAGGTAGTTGTTCAGTGCCTGGCGGATGTCTCCGATTTTACGGTATGCATTTCCCCGCAGGTAGTACGCTTCATCGTCTGCCTCGTTTTTTTTAATGTATTCATCCAACAAACGCAAGGCTTCATCTGTTTTATTATCGTTGATAAGTTGTCTGATTGTTTCCATGTCGAAATAATGTGATATTTTGTGGACAAAGATAATTCTGAAGTGGTTACATACATAATAATCACGGTTTAAAAAACTGTTTTTTTGTTACTGATGTACGGTTACGTTAATTATTTATGTAAGTTTGCACTCGATTTCTAAAAAGTGAAAAGTGATTATGCAAAAGAATCTGGTAATAGTGGAGTCACCCGCCAAGGCAAAAACCATCGAAAAGTTCCTCGGGAAAGATTTTAAGGTTATGTCGAGTTACGGGCACATCCGCGATTTGAAGACAAAAGATTTTAGTATTGATGTCGAGCACGATTATGCTCCGCAGTACGTGATTCCGGCCGATAAGAAGAAGCTGGTATCCGAATTGAAATCCGAAGCTAAGACAGCCGAACAGGTATGGCTCGCATCCGATGAGGACCGCGAAGGAGAAGCTATATCCTGGCATCTGTACGAAGTTTTGGGATTGAAGCCGGAAAATACGAAACGTATTGTTTTCCATGAAATTACCAAGAATGCAATTTTGCATGCTATCGAAACACCGCGTGATATCAATATCAATTTGGTGAATGCACAGCAGGCACGTCGTGTATTGGACCGTATCGTAGGTTTCGAACTTTCTCCCATCCTGTGGCGGAAAGTGAAGCCGGCTTTGTCTGCCGGGCGTGTACAGTCTGTGGCTGTCCGTCTGATTGTGGAACGTGAGCGTGAGATCAATGAGTTCGTATCGGAAGCCGCTTTCCGCATCATTGCCAATTTTACGCTTCCCGACGGAACAACGATCCTGAAAGCTGAACTGAACAAGCGTCTGAAGGATAAGAAAGAGGTCATGGAGTTTTTGGAATCATGCAAAGCAGCCTCTTTCAGCATCGATGAGATCACGAAGAAACCGGTAAAGAAATCACCTGCACCTCCTTTCACTACTTCCACTTTACAGCAGGAAGCTGCACGTAAGCTGGGGTATTCCGTATCGCAGACCATGATGATCGCACAGCGTTTGTACGAATCGGGGTTGATCACCTATATGCGTACCGACTCGGTGAACTTGAGTGACCTGGCTTTAGGAACCTCCAAAGAGGCTATCCTGGAGACATACGGTGAAAAATATTATAAATTCCGCCAGTATCACACAAAGAGCAAGGGTGCCCAGGAAGCGCACGAAGCCATCCGTCCTACCTATATCAGTAATACGGAGATCAGCGGATCGGCGCAGGAAAAGAAATTATATGAACTGATCCGTAAACGGACGATCGCGTCGCAGATGGCAGATGCCGAACTGGAACGTACGACGATTTCCGTCTGCATCAATAATAAGAAAGAGAAATTCGTAGCCGTAGGTGAAGTGATCACATTCGACGGTTTCCTTCAGGTATACCGCGAGAGCTTCGATGACGAGAATGAGAAAGAGCAGGAAAACGGCTTGTTACCGCCGGTACAGCTGCATGAAGTACTGTCGCTGAATGATATCGTAGCCACGGAACGTTTTACGCAGCGTCCGCCGCGTTATACGGAAGCCAGCCTCGTTCGTCGTCTGGAAGAACTGGGAATCGGTCGTCCTTCTACCTATGCTCCTACTATTCAGACTATTCAGAATCGTGAATATGTCGTGAAAGGAGATAAAGAAGGCGTGGAACGTTCTTACTGTGTCATTACACTGGCAAAGGACAAGATCAAGGAAGCCGATAAGAAAGAAATTGTAGGGGCCGACCGTAATAAGTTGATGCCGACCGACATAGGAACGGTGGTAAATGACTTTTTGATGACTTATTTTCCGGACGTATTGGATTATAATTTTACAGCCAGTGTGGAAAAAGAGTTCGATGCCGTTGCTGAAGGAGAAATGGTCTGGACGGCGGCAATCGATAAGTTCTATAAGCTGTTCCATCCGATCGTAGAGGAAACGGCTGCGTTGAAGACTGAACATAAGGTAGGTGAACGTCAGTTGGGTATCGATCCGAAAAGCGGAAATCCCGTATTCGTAAAGATTGGCCGCTACGGTCCGGTCGTACAGATTGGCCAAGCCCATCCGGATGACAAGGAGGCTCCTAAACCTCAGTTCGCTACGTTGATGAAAGGACAGTCCATCGAAACGATCACGCTTGAAGAAGCCCTGAAGTTATTTGATCTGCCCCGTACGATCGGTGAATATGAAGGCAAGGAAATGGTTGCGGCTGTAGGTCGCTTCGGACCGTTTATCCGCCATGACGGAAAGTTCGTTTCAATCCCGAAAGATATGAATCCGCTGTCTATTACGGCAGAGGAGGCGATTGCGCTGATCGATGAAAAGCGTAAGAAAGACGAACAGCGCTTCCTGAAGAAGTTTGAGGAAGATCCTGAACTGGAAATTCTGAATGGTCGATATGGTCCTTATATTACCTATAAGAAAGCAAATTACCGGATACCGAAGACGGTTACGAATCCGGAAAAGTTGACTTTTGAAGAATGTATGAAGATTATAACTGAAGCGGCAGAGAAGCCCGCTGCTCCTAAAAAGCGTACTACAAAGAAGAAAGCATAATCAGAGAATAGCTCATACAAAAAAACTCCTGTTGATCATTCAGCAGGAGTTTTTTTGTATTATAATGTATAGGGGAATTACATTCTTTCCGGAACTTCGATGCCCAGCAATGACATGCCCGATTTGACTATCTTGGCTACGTTGGCTGATAATACGAGGCGGAACTGTTTGATTTCCGCATTCTCTTCGCGCAGGATGGAGAAGTCGTGATAGAACTGGTTGTATTCTTTTACCAGGTCGTAGACGTAGTTCGCAATGTAAGCGGGGCTGTATTCCTTGCCTGCTTCTTTCACCGTTACAGCGTAGTCTGCGATCATCTGGATCAGACCTTCCTCTTTCTCCGAGATAAGTGTATTGGCGGGCACTTGTTCGGGAAGCACAATTCCCTGCTCGGCAGCCTTTCGCAAAACGGAACGGATTCGGGCATATGTGTACTGAATAAACGGGCCGGTATTGCCGTTGAAGTCGATAGATTCTTTCGGATTGAAGGTCATATTCTTACGCGGATCGACTTTCAGGATGAAATATTTCAGGGAGCCCAGTCCTACGATACGGGAAATATTGGCAGCCTCTTCGGGAGTCATTTCGTCCAGTTTACCCAGTTCCTGTGATATTTCGTGTGCCGTGCCGATCATCTCTTCCATCAGGTCGTCTGCATCGACAACGGTACCTTCGCGACTCTTCATTTTACCTTCCGGAAGTTCTACCATTCCGTAAGAGAAATGTACCAGTCCCTTTCCGAATTCGAAGCCCAGCTTATCGAGAAGGATAGACAGTACCTGGAAATGATAGTTCTGTTCGTTTCCTACTACATAGATCATTTTGTTGATAGGATAGTCGTCGAAGCGCAGTTTGGCTGTACCGATATCCTGTGTCATATATACGGAAGTACCGTCAGCACGGAGCAACAGTTTTTCATCCAGTCCGTCTTTGGTCAGGTCTGCCCAAACAGAACCGTCTTCACGGCGGTAGAAGATACCTTTTTCGAGGCCTTCCATTACTTTGCCTTTACCTTCCAGGTAGGTTTGTGATTCGTAATAGATCTTGTCGAAGTCTACGCCCATCATTTTATAAGTTTCATCAAAACCGGCGTATACCCAGCTGTTCATCTTTTCCCATAAAGCGCGGACTTCAGCGTCGCCTGCTTCCCATTTGCGAAGCATCTCGCGGGCTTCTGCCATCAGGGTGGATTGAGCTTCTGCTTCTTCTTTGGTCAGACCTTTGGTCTCCAGCTCTTTCAGCTCCTGTTTATAATGTTTATCGAATAATACGTAGAAATCACCGATCAGGTGGTCGCCTTTTTTGCCGGAAGACTCAGGAGTAACGCCGTCACCCCATTTCTGCCAGGCTAGCATGGATTTACAGATGTGGATACCGCGGTCATTTACGATGTTCGTTTTAACGACTTTGTTTCCGTTCGCTTTCATGATCTCTGACAAGCTGTAGCCAAGGAGGTTGTTGCGTACATGTCCCAGGTGAAGGGGCTTGTTCGTGTTAGGCGAAGAATATTCGATCATCACCAGAGGAGACTGTTCCGTCACAGGAATGATCCCGTAGGAGGGCTGTGCATGGACCGTATTCAGCAGGTCGATCCAGCAAGGACCGGCAACTGTCAAGTTCAGAAAACCTTTGATCACGTTGAACTCAGATACAGCCGGTTCGTTTTTCAGCAAATACTCGCCGATTTCCTGAGCGGTCTGTTCCGGTGACTTCTTCGATGCACGAAGGAAGGGGAATACAACCAGGGTAAGATGTCCTTTAAACTCTTTTTTTGTCTTCTGTAACTGTATCTGGGCTTCCGTGATGTCGGTACCGTACAGTTCTTTTATTCCGGCAATGATCGCACCGGTGATCTGCTGTTCAATAACCATATTCTTACTTCTATATATTCTGATTTTATTTTGGACGCAAAGGTACATGATTATTTTCTAAAAACCTGCGTATAGGTATTTTGAATTAACAGTTAGCGTGGTCTTTACCATATTCTTTTTTGTAGGGGCTCATTTGTGGTTTTTATAGACAAATTTCTTTTTTATGTTTGGTTAGTATGTATAAAAGGTGGAAACAGAGGAAAAGTTGCGAAAAATGCAAAATAGCGGAAATAGTGTTGTGAAATGGGTAGTTTGCCGTGTGGTGTGTGCATGATATCAGAAACGGTTATAGCGTGATGATTTATTTGACTTTAGCGATCTTTGTATATTATAAAAGGAGTGTTTTTGGGATAAATTATAAACTTTAAGTTACGCCAAATTCGGATCTGGTTGTAAATGATGGGATATAAATTTAGATTCGGTTGATTTCGTAGAGTATGAGCCTGACAGCACTAGGATTATAACATAACTTCATTTGGGATTACAAGAGGTTATGAAAATTACAAGGACAGTAAATATTATGAATTATTTAATTGAGAATCGGATGGTTTATATTTTAATAGTAACAACTGGGCTTAATACGTCAGACATGGAGATACGAAGTTTAAAAAATGGCTCATTAACAGGAATTGTATGAGGACTGTTTTTTTACTTTTCATTTTCCTGGTATTTACGGTGACAAGTGCATTCAGCCAAAAAGTGGCTGTAAAGTCTAACTTGCTCTATGATTTGACTACTTCCATGAATCTGGGAGTTGAATTGGGCTTGAGTAAAAAATGGACGTTGGACGTTTCCGCAAACTATAATCCTTGGAAGTTTGGAGATGATAGTGACGCTATGCGTCTGCGTCATTGGCTGGTACAACCTGAATTACGGTATTGGACTTGTGAGAAATTCGTGGGACATTTTTTGGGAATTCATGGACACTATGGGGACTACAATGTGGGTGGAATAAAGTTCCTGAGTGACAATATGGAAAAGAGTCGTTATCAGGGAACTCTTTACGGAGCCGGACTTTCGTATGGTTATCAGTGGTTGTTGAGTAACCGTTGGAGCATGGAAGCGGTGGTAGGGGTCGGTTGGGCTCATCTGAACCAGGATAAATATCCATGTACAGCATGTGGCGACAAAATTCAAAAAGACAGAGATTATTTCGGTGTGACGAAACTTGCACTTTCGGTTGTTTACTTTTTTAAATGACTTTTCAATTACGCAATATAAGAGATATTCCGAATATAGTTGATGCTAAACTTCTTTATTATCATAGTTATTATCAGAATTTATCTAACAAGTATAATTTAAATTTATTCAGAATGAGAATCAAATCTATTTTTGCCGTATTACTGGCTATAGCCACAATGGCAAGTTGTTCAGACAACGTTGAAGGCGAAGGGCCTGATACTGGTACAGGCTCCTCCGGAACGGCTTATATGTCGTTAAATGTAACGTATCCTACTTCATCTACAAAGGCAGGTTCAACAGAAGAACCTGCAGAGCCGGATGAAGCTGCTATTAAGGAATTTTATGTGTTGACATTCGATGGCAGCGCAGATAAAAAGTTAATCAAGCATTCTAATGCAACTACGTATTATACAAAGATTGACGGTTCTGTTACTAAAATGCTTAAGGTAAATCCGGATACCAAATATCTGCTTGTTGTTGCTAATCCGGGGGCTAAAATGCAGAACAGGCTGGGCTCTTTAACAGAGAATACGAAATACAGTGATTTTAATGAAGTTATTACTTTGGATGCTTTAGGAGCTGGTGAAACTCCCGATATTCTTGTTAAAGAGATTGTGGAATCTGTTGATGGTTCTACCGGTATTGGTAAACACTTCACGATGATCAATGTCGGTACGTATGATATAAATAGTGACAAATGGCCAGATGATGGCTTACTCGATGTCGGTAGTAATGTAAAGAAGGTTGACCCACAGGGCACTTATCCAAACGATGCAGCTGCTCAGGCTGCTGCGAGCAGTGATAAAGCTACTCTTAAAATCGAACGTTTGGCTGCTAAGATAGAAGTGGATGCTACAAGTGCTGTAGCAGCTACAACTACTTATCCGAATGCAAAATTTGAGTTTGGGGCTTGGATATTAGACTATCGTAACAGTACATTCTTTCCTTATGCAAAGAAAACTAAATTAGATACGCATAATAGCCCTGCTTTCTATGAAAATAACTTTTATACAGAAGATCCTAACTATATCCTGGATGAGGTTGGTAAAGGGCACGAAAATGGAATTATTCTGAATAAAGCAGATGATTCTAAAGATATTCCGGCTGATGGGCTTTGGAAAGACAGCAAAGGACTAGACTATTGTATCGAAAATACAATGGAAGCCAAGGCTCAAAAGTTCGGAGCAGCTACACGTTTGGTCATAAAAGGATTATATACTCCTAATAATACTGAAATACCATTAGGAACAGATTGGTTTTTCTGGGATAATAAGGCTTATACTATTGCTACGTTGAAAGCTGCCTATAATGCGGCTAAAACAGATCCAACTGAAATTGAGAAATTGTTTATTGAAGCAACCGACAATTTCCTGATAGAGGCTAATAAGATAAATTCAAATATTAGTACTTCAGATATTGACCTTCTTGATGCAGCTCAACTTACTACGGCATTGATCCCTAATGGTGGTGAAATTACTAAAATAAATAAATGCCTTCGCTGGTACCAAGGTGGTCTCAATTACTATTATTATGAAATTCGTCATGATAATTCGGATCTAGGGAATATGGAATTTGGTAAATATGGTGTGGTACGTAATAACTGGTATAACCTCAATCTGAAAAATGTTACAGGAAAAGGTACTCCATGGTATCCGGGTGGAGGTCCTGAAGATCCAGATCCAGGAGAAGATATCGACCAGGAAAATGCTTACCTGGATTTCGAAATAGAAGTAGGTCCATGGGTTTATTGGACTACAGATTTTGATATCTAATATACTCTTAAATAAAGTAGCCGGGTAGGGATACTGCCTGCTCGGTTCTTTCCATTTTTTAAGTAGTCAACCTTTGGGTTGTCATAGCTAAAAGAATAAACAAAAAATATGTTCGGAAATATCAAACAGTTATTCATTCTTATTATATTCCTTATGCCGGCTTCGTGTACCTCGATCTTTGAGGATATGCCCCGTTGCGAGTTGTGGTTGAAATTCGTATTCGATCATAATATGGAATATGCGGACTCGTTTAGTCCACAAGTGAAATCGGTAGACGTATTCGTGTTCGATAGCAATGATAAACTATTATTCACCAAACGTACCGAAGCAGCCGGATTAGTCGATGGAAACAAAATGCCGTTGGCAGACGATCTTGCATACGGGAAGTATAAGGTGCTTACTATCGGAGGGTTGTCCGATAATTTTCGTGTTTCCGATTATCTCGGACAAGATGTGGTTCCGGGAGTTACAACACTTCAACAATTTATGTTCGCCCTGGAACGCAGGTCGGACGAGGTGAACTTCGAATTTCCTCATCTTTACTTAGGTGAAGCCCTGGAAATAGACTATTCCCCGGAAAACGCCGACCATAAAGTGTATCAGGTGAACCTGATGCGCATTACCAATCGGTTTAATATGATGCTGGTTAGTTTGAACGGAGCGGCTCCAGCTACTGAAATTCCTCCGTATACTTTTGAAATTGTTACACCGGAAAGCGGTACCTATTCATGGGAGAACGAACCGTTGGATGTAACCCATCCGGTAACTTATTCACCTTACTATCTCAATAAAGGAGAGACTAGTGACATTCTTGTATCTGCCCACCTGAATACCCTTCGGTTATTGAATAGGGAAGGACTCGATTATAAGATTGTTGTACGCGATACGAAAACGCTAAACGAAGTATGGAGCTATAATTTACTGACTCTATTGTTGTATACCAAGCCTATCAACAGGCATGACGGTACAGCCCTGCCTTTCCAGGAATATCTGGACCGTGAAGGGGAGTGGAACCTTATTTTCTGCGTGACTGAAAAAGATCCTGGAAGCGGAAATGCATTTCTGTCGATCGGTCTTCAGGTTGCCGACTGGATATATTGGCTTCATGATATAGAGATTGAATAATGTGAAATAAAATGAAATGATATATAGACTATTACATATAGTTTTCTTTGTACTTGCCGTGACTTTGGTCTCGTGTGGTGAAAAAGAGATTATTACTCCTTTGGCTACCCGGGCATCTCTTCAGGTCAATTTGGTTGATGATACGGATAAAGACAGGCAGGAGTTAATAAAAACCATTCGGTTTATCATATTTGACGATGCGTCGTTGGCTACAGTGAAACTGGATAAAAATATTTATTCGGAAGTTCTGTCGCCGGAAACAGCGACAGATATAAAAGTAAATGAGGTAGAGGTCACCCCCAACGATGATAAGGTTGTGGTGGTGATCATCAATGAGCCGACAGAGTTGACGGGACAACTCGATCTCATTGACGACATGACTACCTTGGAGAATGTAACGTATGATATTGCCCGGATTCTGAACAGCAGTGGTCAGGAGGTAGTTGCTACTACCGGTATGCCTATGGTTGGAGTAATCCGGGATGTAGCGGTTGCTAACGGCTATACAGAAACAGTGAAGATTGTGGTCGAACGTGCCGTAGCGAGGGTAGATGTCTATCTGGGAGTCCGGAAAGATTCTGAGCATGAGATCGGATACTTTAAACAAACTGCTGACACGGAGGCCAGTAGCGTTACCTTGTATAACCTTTCCTATAACAGCTATTTTGTGATGGGGAACGAAGCCAACGGTACGCGTGGTAACGCCACTGCATCGAAGAATTACGGCAAGGTTATGGGCAGTGTGGCTGATGGTGTTTTAGTCAATCAGACATGGACTGCAACAAAAGATACAACCTGGCAGTATTCTTCTGCTACCGGTGCAAAGAACCAACAGTTACTCTGTTCGTTCTATACAGCCGAACGTATCTTCCGTTCAAACTATACTGACAGGTTGGCTATCAGTATGGCTAACTTTAAAAAAGCGACTTTGTCTGTCGGTATGGATAAAAGACCGATAGAAACAGTCACCAAAAGAACTTCGGAGGATGTAGAAGCTGTGTCTTTTACTGAAATCCGGAGAAATAATGTATATGTAATAACGGCCTATGTAGGGGAAGTCTTTGAGATTGACATATATCAGGTCACCGTTGAAGACTGGGGTACAAGACAAGACATCGATTTAGATATAAAGCTGTGATCCCTTCGGCGGGCATACGCAAATAATGGATGATGAAATTTGGGATTTATATAAATAAGCTAAAATATACAGTGACAGCTGTCATTCTTACGGCTGCCCTCTCTTCTTGTGAGAAGATGATAGGCGGTGGTATGGATACGGAACAGATAGTCGTGCGTTCGATCGTGACGGAGGGTACCAGTGTCACCAAAGGTACGGCTATTGATTCGGATGCAGACCTGCTGGGACTGAATTTTGGTATTTATGCTTCGAGAATACCCGCATCATCGAGTGAACAGATTTACTTTGAAGATACCAAAGCGAAAGTGAACGATGATTATACAGCTTCATTATCACCGATCCGGTACTGGCCTGATGAAGCAACGGATCGGCTGAAGTTCTTTTCGTGGTATCCTTGCGATGGTAGCTATACGCCTACCGCGAGTTTTACAGCCGGGCAGTTAAGTTTGGATTATACGGCAAATACTGATGCAGCCAATCATGTGGATGTGCTGACTGCTGTATCAGGATCGTTGGCCTGGAAAAGCCCGGTAAGTATACATTTCTACCATACCCTGACGAAGGTCTCTTTTACATTCAAGAAAGTGGCCCCGGCTCCGGATGTCGTGACTATAAATAAAATAGAGTTTCAGGATATAGGGAAAAGCGGGAAGCTTGTTGTCACAGAAATTCCTACGTTTTCTTCTCCTGCTAAACCGGCATTTTCCTGGAGTAATGTTACAACAGGTACTGTTACTTCTACGATTACTTCCGGTAATACGGTGACGGGTACTGTAGCTCAGATCGGGGATACGTTTCTCATGTTACCGACGAACAGTTTCTCTTCGACTGCCAAAATCGTTATAACAACCAATTGGGGGACTAACGAATTTAATCTCCGGGAAGTTGTTGCTGCCAGTGCACATACGTGGAAATCGGGTGAATATATAAACTATAATATAACCCTATCCGATAAGATATTCGAGATAACAGCTCAACCTTTACCGTGGGATACGAATCCGGTGAATGTGATCTTTGATAAGCAGTATTATCTGAATGTCGAATATAAATCGATTGAACTGGCGGGTAATGGTGCACAAGTATTTGTAGATGTTGAAACGAATTATAAACTGGATACGGACCCGGAAACGGGCTATCCTGCAGGTGCGTATCTAAGCAGTATTAGTGCGCCCGGAAATTATGAGCAATATCTTTCACTCGATTGGGCTACGGTTTACAGGTCTGATGGGACTGTCTCGTCAGGTGTGCATACTTATAAGCTTGAGATTAATGTGGGGAGTTATAGCGGCGCAGAAAATAGCCGGAATACTTTGTTCAATATCAAGGCAGGTAATTTGATACACCAAATGAGAATCAAACAATACAAAGGGCTTGCTGACTGGATGACAGCTTCAAGAATTCTGGATAATTCCGGGGTTTCAGGTGTAGTACCCCGCTATAAGCTCGTTTTTGCTTCGGGATACGCAGGTGATTCGAGTGCTGGTGATCTTGGTGCGTGGACCTGGGAGGTGACTGGTGTATCTGATCCGGATGATATACTTCTGAATACGGAGACGATTATTGGAGCGAACGGGGGAAATGGCGATGCACTTTATTATTATTACAAAGCCAATGCTCCAACCGGTAAAACGGCTACCCTCACCCTGAAGAATACAAACGGCAATAATCCGCCTTTGACGATTGTAGTGCCTGCACTTTAATTGTAAAGAATATTTTTTAAGAAAGGAAACAGAATAATGAAATATATACATTCAACACCCGGATTCAACATCTTATCACTTATATTGCTGGTGATGATCGGCTTTGTGGGTTGTTCGGATGAGTATAGTGTCGGACCACGTCCAATCGGAAATGCGGTTAGCTTTACTTTAACGGTTCCTGATGTCAGTATTCCGTCTGTATCTACACGTACGATGGAGGGGACAAACAACAAGGAAGACGAAGTGAAGACTGTTGATATTCTTGTATTCGATGCTGCGCAAAGTCCGGAGGTTCTTTTGGCGCGGGTAGTGGCGACAAATGTTACACAGGATTTGAGTAAAAATCCTTCTACGGTGACTTTTTCAGCGGAACTACCCCGTACCAGCGGAAAGGCTCGTGTTGTGATGGTAGCAAACCAGTCGCTTTCTTCGATTATTCAGGACTCAGATATAGGGAAGACAAAGGCTGAAATAATGCCGAAGCTGACGCACTCTTCGACGGTGGCATGGCCGGCTAATGGTTCCACCTCTTCGGGGTATACACCGATACCTATGTACGCAGAAAAAGAAGTTTCGAAGATTTATCCCGAGATGGATCCTATAATCAATATCAATCTGGTACGTATGCTCGCCCGGATCGATATTAATAACGAGGCTTCGAATTTTACAGTGGAGAATGTTTATCTGGCTAATTATAATACAGTTGGATATATTGCTTCTGCCTGGGATTCTGGAACAGGATTGTTAAGCGATCCGGAACCGGATGATCCGATGATTCCGGGTAACAGTGATAGAACTGGATCACCTTATAGTTATTCAGTCAATGGAGCGGCAAGCTATCTGGGGGAAATTTATACTTATGAAGCTATTGCTGCTGCAGATGCAGCCAGCAATTCGGATGGTAGCCCTAATGATGGTGCGGTAAGCCGTAAGGATGCAACCTGTCTGATTGTAAAAGGTAAAATGACAGGTGATAACACGTCTTATTATTATCGGGTCGATTTCCTGAAGTCAGGAACTGCTGACTATATGCCGTTAAAACGAAATTACAAATATACTATCAATATAAAGGAAGCTTCCGGTATTGGCTACCTGACCATGGAAGAAGCCATTGAGTCGTATCGAACGATGACCAATCTGAATGTTCGGTTAATCGCCTATAACCGTGATAAAATTTCAGATATCGTATACAACGGCCAATATATGCTTGGAGTAAGCGAATCGGCAATAAGAGTATGGCAATACGAAAATGTGTCTTATAAGATCGATGTGTTTACCGATAGTCCTGGAGGGTGGAAAGCTGTTATTACGGATTCAGGAGGATGGCTGAACTTCTCGAATGGTACCGCTGTAACCGGAAGTGCAAATACAGATGGCGCAATTTATCTGAATTTTCCTTATTACTGGAACGATGTAGGGCAGACACGTCAGGCTACTCTTACGATAACGGCTGGTCGTTTGACACATTCAATATCCATAGAACAATATGTAGAGGAGCCGGGGATGATCAGGTTTGTCGATGCCTATGGGAATGAGCTGACAAATGGTTTGTTCTTCCCGATGGATAATACGCATGGTGACCTTGTTGCGCAGACAGTCTATGCAATGTGGACTTCTGCCGGTGTGACAGTGAGCCGGGACCGTACGGCATCCGGTACTACTGCAGCTCTGCAGTATGCAACGATAGTTCCGGGTATAGGGGCTCCTCCAGCTTCAGGTACTATAACAGAAGGTACCCCCTATGAGTTATTCAATGGAGTTCAGGCGATTACATTGTTACCCCAGGCTGGTACAGATGCCTGGCGTCAGGAACATCTGAAATTTAGGTTGTATGATGTCTCTAACCGTGAGTTGGGGGAAGTGACTTGTCCGATCAATCAGGGAAATTTACTGTTTTTTTTAGAAGATTATCCGGTTGGAAGTACTTCGTCTACTTATAAAATACCTTTAGGAATGACACATTATTTACCGCTTAAAGTCAATGTCAATTGGAAAATTGAAAAGATTGAAGTCATAAGCAGTAGCTCGGATAGTGAAATTGTTGCTGACTATGGGGATGTATATAAAAATCAGGATAACACAGGATATTTATCTGGTGGTGATGCTGCTAAGCAGGATATCGTTGGGACTAATCAGACTTTCCTCTTACGATTTGAAACAGCTTCGTGGGCAGCCAATAAAAATGGTACGGTCAGAATTACTTTTAAAAATGAGATGCATACCAAAACATCAGCAGGTGAAGATGTCAAGTTTCCATTTTACCGGACTCTTGATTTATATGTAAACTCGGAGACGAAATATTATACAAGTGAAACGAGTGAAGCTCCTCTTTTTCATGTGAATCCTTTGCGAATTCTGGGTTCTAATAGAACTTTTGACTATTTGGCATTAAGTCAAGCTCAGGCTATATGTGACAATATGGGTTCCGGGTGGCGTCTTCCGACCTTGGGGGAAATGATGACATCTTTAGTTTATCGCGATGCGTTAGGTGGTTTGATTTATGACTCCAATAGAAATACAAATTTTGAAGGTTGGTATCATCAATACAATTATTGGACAACAACACAAAGATCTATGGATAATAAATATATTGTAGCGCCATTCGATATACCCAATTATATGACCACGGATGATTATAACCTTGTCAGATGTGTATATCCTGAAACTTCTTCAGGAACGAAATATCCAAATATTCAGACTTATGGTAATGCGGGAATGCTTATTACTTCCCGGGACGGAAATTTAGGGGTAAATTCATCAGTACTTTCTACGACTGTCGTAGATAATAAAGTGGCACCGAAACTCCTGGTGGCAAATGAAAATACAGCCAGTGGTACTTGGAATGAAGCTAACTCTGCATGTGCATCAAAAATTGACAATGGTGGTGGTTGGAGACTACCTACTCTCAGTGAAGCATATTTGATTTTCGGTCTAAACGGATCAACGATGGATGAAAGTTTGGTTTCCGGGACAAATAATGGCACTACATCTTTAGTCTGGCCTGATAGTTTTACAAAAATCAACATGGCTATTTGGACAGCGACAACAAATAGCAATAATGAAGTTTATATGATAGGACCGGGAGTAAGTGGTAATAAAGATCACTATGGTTTCTATATATCTCCTACAGGAAAAGATAATGTTAAGACTAATTGGGTCGTAGCACGTTGTGTGAAATCTGTAAATTAATTACGAAATTCACACTGTTTTGACTGAGAGTTGTTTTATCTGATAGATGTGTTTCGATGATTTTCCTGAAGTTTCGAAAAATGAAACACTTGTGTGAAGTGTTGTTTATAAGGTGGGGCTTGCGATGGATCAAGTGCGGTATCAGAACCATAAAGTTGAGGATAATAGATTGAAAAGCAGCATCTTTGTATAAAATAAATGACGGGAAAGATTATTCCCCGTCATCATTAATTCGAACTAAAATACTGACCTGTAAATCAGGTAAGTTTAATATTAATACTAGTGTGGGTTCCAGGGGGCAGTGATGTTCTCTGGAATTATTTTTTTATCAGTTCTTATTTTATCTTGTTGTTCAGCTCTGCACCAGCTTTAAATTTAACTGCTTTGCGGGCTGCGATTTCGATGGGTTGTTTTGTCTTCGGGTTAACGCCTTTACGGGCTGCTTTTTCTGTTACTGAGAAAGAACCGAAACCTAAAAGAGCGATTTTTCCTCCAGCCTTCATTTCGTCGGATACTGTTTCAACGAAAGCATCCACTGCCTTCTTTGCGTCAGCCTTGCTTAAACCAGCTTTTTCTGCAACAGCTGTGATAAATTCTGTTTTGTTCATGATGGATTGATAATTAATATATTAAACAAATCTGTGATAGCCTAAAAGTCGATCCAAATGTAGTTTTTATTTAATATTCTGCAAAGAAAAAGATAGTTTTTTTTATTGATTTACTATGTTTTAGTACTATTTGAAGAAAAAACAATCAAAATATATTTACCTTTGCCGTAAATTGATATGTATATGATGAATCAAAATGGCTCCGGGTTCTTGAATAGTATACCGCCCGTTACAAAAAACCTTATCATTATCAACCTGCTTTTCTGGGTGGCCAGTCTGGTCTTACCGAAAGTAGGGATAGATTTGGTGCAACTATTGGGATTGCACTTTCCGGGTGTGAAAGATTTTTACCCGTTTCAGTTCGTTACTTATATGTTCATGCACGATACGCATTCCTTTGCACATGTCTTTTTCAATATGTTCGGGGTGTATATGTTCGGGCGTGTTCTTGAAAATGTGTGGGGACCGAAGCGTTTCCTTACCTTCTATCTCGTGACGGGTATCGGTGCCGGTATCATACAGGAACTGGTATGGGCATATTCCCTTCAGTCTTTTGCGAGTGCCAATGGGTTGACGCTTTTCCAATTGGTTCGGATGGATCCGTCGCTGAATATGATGATTACGATAGGCGCTTCGGGTTCCGTGTTCGGTATCCTGCTGGCGTTTGCCATGCTGTTTCCGAATGTCCCTTTGTTCCTTATGTTTATTCCGATCCCTATTAAAGCTAAATATTTTGTCGTGTTTTACGGCTTGGCTGAACTATTTATGGGTGTTTCCAGTTTTGGTGGAGACACGGTCGCACACTTCGCCCATCTAGGCGGTATGTTGTTCGGCTTTTTTATGGTTCGCTACTGGAAAAAGAAAGATGCAGGCAATGGAAAGTATTTTTACTAATCTGAAGAATACGTTTCGGGCAGGAAGTATATTGGTTAAGCTTATATATATTAATGTAGGGCTTTTTATCCTGATCCGATTGCTGGGAGTGTTGTTTTTGCTTTTCAATATTCCGGGTATACCTTTCCTGCAATATTTGCAGATGCCTTCGTCACCGGAATTGCTGATGTACCGGCCATGGACGGTTATTACTTATATGTTTACCCATTTTGACTTCCTGCATATTCTTTTTAATATGCTTTGGTTGTACTGGTTCGGCGGATTGTTCCTTACATTTTTCAGCGAACGACAGTTGGGCGGCCTGTATTTGTTAGGCGGTATTGCCGGGGCAGTGCTGTTTATGCTTGCCTATAATATCTTCCCGTATTTCCAGACAGTAGCTTCTTCCAGTTACTTGATGGGCGCATCTGCTTCTGTGATGGCTATTGTTTTTGCCGTATCATTCTACCGGAAGGATTTGGAAATTAATTTGTTCCTGATCGGGCGGATAAAACTGATCTATTTGGCTCTGTTCACATTTGTAATCGATCTGCTGGCCATAACATCCGATAATGCGGGTGGGCATATTGCACATATTGGCGGCGCTTTGTTCGGAATCTGGTTTGCTGTGCGGATAAAAGAAGGAAAGGATTTGACGGGGCCTATGAATCGCCTGCTTGATCGGGTCGTTAATTTAGGAAAGAGAAAGCCTAAAATGAAAGTAACTTATAAACGGGCAGAAACAGATTATGAATATAACGCCCGTAAACATAGAGAGTCGGCTGATATCGATGCTATCCTGGATAAACTGAAGCGTTCCGGGTACGAAAGTCTTTCTGCCGATGAAAAGAGACAACTATTCGATGCCAGTAAAAAATGAGTGAGGGATTGAAGACACTGAAGCTGTTGTTCAAATCATTGTTTGTTCTTGCCAATGTTTTGATCGTTGTGCTGTTGATTGCTTCAGCATATTCAGACCGTGTCTCTCCGGATACAATGCTGGGTTTTTCATATTTGGGACTGGCCTTTCCTATTTTATGTGTCCTGAATCTTTGTTTTGTGCTTTACTGGTTGTTTTTATGGGAGTGGCGTTTCCTGTTGATCGGACTGTGTTCTTTTCTGATCTGTTGGGGGCCTGTAAAAAAGTATTTTCCCTACCATAGCCGGGTAAAAGACATTCCACAGGAAAATGTACTGAAGGTACTTACGTATAATGTGATGGGATTTGCCTATAAAGACCATACAAAAGAATCTCCTAATAAGATTATTGAATATATCGCTAATTCGGGAGCAGACATTGTCTGTCTGCAGGAATATGCGGTAGGTAAACTGGATCGTTTTCTTACTCCCAAGAAGGTTTATCAGGCGTTGGATATGTATCCGTATCGTTCTGTTATTCCTATTAATTCATCGGGGTACCTGAATGTCGGTATTGCCGTTTTTTCCAAATATCCTATCTCAAACTCCCGGCGAATAAAATATGAAAGTGAGTTCAACGGCTCTTCTGTTCATGAACTGAATGTGAAAGGAAAGAAACTGACCCTTATCAACAATCATCTTGAATCATTTAAGTTGACGATGGAAGACCGGAGCCGCTATACGGCTTTTATTAAGAATATTAGTACGGATACTTTTGACGGAATTAAAGGGGCTTTGGAGCAAAAGCTAGGACCGGCTTTTAAAATACGTGCTAAACAGGCTGAAGCTGTAGCTGCTGAGGTTGCCAGGGCAAAAGGTGACTATGTCTTGGTTTGCGGAGACTTTAACGATACTCCCATCTCTTATGCACATCGTACAATACAGGGACCTTTGGTCGATTCATTCGCTGAGTCGGGGCTGGGTATGGGAGTAACTTATAATCAGAATATGTTCTGGTTCCGCATTGATAATATCCTGCATTCAAAGAATATGAAGTCAATGAATTGTACGATTGACAAGATACGTTATTCGGATCATTATCCGTTATGGTGCTATTTGAGTATGGAGGAATAAATATTCCTCCATTGTTTATTAATCTTCTACTGCATCGAATACATCTCCGAACAGGTTCTCTGCAAAAAAGAAAGTTGCATTGCAGAAAAGCAACGGGTCTTTGATCAAAGCAATCGTATTACTTTTCCCGTTATTCGCAATCACGTTTTCTGCCGGATAAGTCTTGTATTTCTTTTCATTATTCGGATCATACTGATAGGTGATATCAGTCAGTTCGATGGTGTACTTCTCATCGAAACAATAAATCCTCATTTTATATTTGATGATGGTTTTATCTGTTTCATTCAGGAGTAGCTCCACTTTGGAGTTGATGAATACAGTCCCTTTCGACTTGCTGGAAGTGACGCTTGACAGGAAAACATCTTTTCCATAGTTCTTTTTGGCCCATTTGTCGATCGCATTGAACAGTTCGCCCTTCTTCATGCCTTCGACATCTACTTCGTCGCTGTAACATACTTTTCCCTCTTTCATGGGAGCGCATGACTCGACATTGCCTTTATGCCCCTGTGCCATAATCAGCATGGGGCATATCAGCAAGAGCAGGATTGTTAATTTCTTCATAATCCTTCTGTTTATCTGATCCATACGTTAAGTATTTCACCAATAACTATTTTCTGCGGACCTTCGCTGGATTCGCCCTGCTTGATGCACTGGATCATGAACCAGGTTTCAGGATCATCTTGTTTCTTGAAAGAAATAGTATAGATGTCGTTATCTCTGATCGCTTTATAGACTTCGCTTTCCGGACTGATAGAGATGGATGCGATGTTCTTTCCGAACATTTTGCCCATTTCTTTCCAGGTGGCGTAATGTTCCACCAGATTATCCTTCTCAGCCGGAGTTATTTCCATTTTACTTTCCGGTAACATATTCAATAAGGTAGCCGGAACCTTTCCCGGTTCGAAGGCGGTTAGACCTTGGCATACTTCAGTATTGTTACCGACCGGAGCCTGAGTGATATTTTGGGCAGGTGCTGCTGCCTGTGCCACTTGCTGTTGTTGTGCAGGAACAACTGCATAAGCAGGAACGATTACGCCGGCCGGCTGTATGCCGAATGCCGCATCGGCGCTTTGGAACATTGCCTCTGCGAAGTCGACTGTCTTACGACGGAACTTACCGTTGCCACGATTCAGCTTGTCTTTTTTCTTGTTCAAGGCATATTTGTCCGTAATCCATTCTTCTGCGGTATATTTCTCCGGTTCGCGCTGATAAGAAACATTATATTCGTAACGGATACCGGCCAGTTTGATAGTGGCTGCATTGTTTTCACATTCAATCGTTACGCGATAGTTCATCATCGTGCGGTCTAATGAGAGTGCCGTACTCTGAAATACCAGGTATTCTTCGCCTACTGCAGCGATATCGCCTTTGTCTTTATCTGAATAAACCAGCCGGCGGCCTTCTTCGCTGAAGAACTTTTCGGCCCAGTTATACATAATGTCATACATCTGATCCTTTGAGAGGGAGGGCATGCTTATCTCTTTGGTAAAGATAACTTTGCCGCCGTCTTCAGGTACGGCTCCGGCTAAATACTTCTGATCTTCCTGCGCAATCAACAGGGAAGGAATGAATAAAAGGAATAAAAATAACTGTTTCATGGTGAATTCTGTGTTTTTTTACAGGCAAAGATATATATTTGTGTTTGAAATTAACTATGAGAGTGACAAATAATTAATCTAATTACTACTTGACAAAGAAAAAAAGCCTATATTTGCACCCTGTGAAAAAACGAAAATAAATAATGTAATAACATAAACTCAAGATTCAAATGCAAAACAAAGGATTTGTAAAGGTCTTCGCGGTGTTACTTACGCTTGTATGTTTGTTCTATCTATCGTTCTCATTTGTAACAAGATATTACAACAATAAAGCCGCTGAGTATGCAGGCGGGGATCCGTCAAAAGAGAGTCTTTATTTAGACTCATTATCTACTCAGAAGGTGTGGCTGGGCTATACGCTCAAGCAGTGCCGTGAAATGGAAATTAGTTTAGGACTTGACCTGAAGGGCGGTATGAACGTCGTTCTGGAGTTGAATGTGGCTGATGTGATCCGCTCACTTTCAAATAACAACCAGGATGAGAACTTCAACAAAGCATTGGATTTGGCCTATGCACGCCAGGCAACCAGTCAAAAGGACTTTATTGACTTGTTTGCAGAAGAATACAAGAACCTGGACAATGGAGCACGCCTGTCTGCCGTTTTCAGTACTTTCGAATTGAAAGATAAAATTACTCCTCAGAGCACAGATGCTCAGGTTGTTGCAGTATTGAAAGATGAGTTGAAAAGTGCTATTGATAATTCATTCAACGTATTGCGTACCCGTATCGACCGTTTCGGTGTGGTATCTCCTAACATCCAGCGCTTGGAAACAGCAGGACGTATCCTGGTGGAACTTCCGGGTGTAAAAGAACCTGAACGTGTACGTAAATTGTTACAGGGCAGTGCTAACTTGGAATTTTGGGAAACTTATCAGTTACCGGAAGTTTACCAGCAGTTGGTTGCTGCCGATAATATACTGGCAACTGTTTTGGCTGAACACCAAGACGAAGCAACTGTTACTGAAACAGAAACTGTTGCTGCTGACGGTGCTGAAACAACAGCGACAGAAGCCGTTACTGACAATGCCGCTGCTACAAGCGAAGCTGATTCTTTGCTACAGCAGATCGCTCAGGACAAACCTGAAACTCAGGCTAACCAGTCGATGGAAGAATTTGCAAAACAGCATCCGTTGTTTGCTTTATTGCAGATCAACCAGTATAATGGTCAGTTAGGACGTGGTGCATCTGTTGGTGTGGCTAACGTAAGAGACATTCCTAAGATCAACGAATATCTGGCTATGAAGCAGGTAAAGGACGTATTGCCTCGCAACCTGTCTTTGAAATGGGGTGTGAAAGCTATCGACGAAAAAGAACAGTTCTTCGAATTATATGCTATCAAGGTGACTAACCGTGACGGTACACCCGCTTTGGGTGGTGACGTTGTAACGGATGCTAACGCTGACTTCGTTCAGCAGGCTGGCCGTTCAGAACAGCAGGTTAGTATGGCTATGAACGCAGAAGGAGCTAAAGCATGGGCTCGTCTGACAAAAGAAAATATCGGTAAAGCAATCGCTATCGTTTTGGATGACATGGTTTATTCTGCTCCGAACGTAAACGATGAAATTACCGGCGGTCGTTCTCAGATTACAGGTCACTTCACTCCGGAAGAAGCGAAGGACTTAGCCAACGTATTGAAATCAGGTAAGATGGCTGCTTCTGTACATATCGTACAGGAAGACGTAGTCGGTCCGTCACTGGGTCAGGAAGCTATCAGTTCAGGTGTTATCTCATTTGCACTGGCATTGATCCTGTTGATGATCTATATGTGTGCATTCTACGGAATTATCCCGGGGCTGATTGCCGACGGTGCTTTGGTATTGAATATCTTCTTTACAATGGGTATCCTTGCTTCTTTCCAGGCTGTACTTACTTTGCCGGGTATTGCCGGTATGGTGTTGACGCTGGGTATGGCAGTCGATGCGAACGTATTGATCTATGAACGTACAAAAGAAGAGCTTCGTGCAGGCAAGTCGTTAGGTAAAGCTATTGCCGACGGTTACAGCAATGCATTTTCTGCTATCTTCGACTCCAACTTGACATCTATCATTACGGGTGTTGTATTGTTCTACTTCGGTACAGGTCCTATCCGTGGTTTCGCAACTACGATGATCATCGGTCTGTTCGCATCTTTCCTTACAGCAGTCTTCTTGACTCGTATCGTTTACGAAGCATTGCTGGCTAAAGATAAACTGAAGAATGTAACGTTCGTAACATCTATCACAAAAGACCTGTTGACTAATCCGAAGATCAACTTCCTGGGTGCCCGTAAGATCGGTTATCTGATTCCTGCCGGTATTATCGTTCTGGGAGCTATCTCCATGATGACAATCGGTTTGAATAATGGTATCGACTTCACAGGTGGACGTAACTATATCGTTCGTTTTGATCAGGACGTGAAGACGGATGAAGTTCGTAATATGCTGGACGAAAAGTTGGATGGTGCTGTAAGTGTTATCACGATCGGTACTCCGGACCAGGTTCGTGTATCTACCAACTTCAAGATCGACGATGCTGATCCTGCAGTAGACCAGGAAATCGAAAATCTGTTGTTCGAAGGTGTTAAGCCGTTGCTTCCGGAAGGTACGACATTGGATCAGTTCACAACGACTTATATCCAGAGTTCTCAGAAAGTTGGACCGAGTATGGCTGACGACATCAAGAACAGCGCTATCATGGCGGTTATCTTCGCGATGTTCTGTATGGCTGCTTATATCCTGCTTCGTTTCCGTGATGTATCGTTCTCAATCGGTGCATTTGCATCTGTTGCAGTAACAACATTGTGTATCATTTCTTTCTATACATTATTATGGAAAGTGTTGCCGTTCTCTATGGAGGTCGACCAGACATTTATCGCGGCTATCCTGACGATTATCGGTTACTCTATCAATGATACCGTGGTTGTATTCGACCGTATCCGTGAAACGATCGGTCTGTATCCGAAACGTGACCGTTACCAGGTAATTAATGACGCATTGAACTCTACATTATCCCGTACATTCAATACCTCATTGACTACATTGGTTGTTGTACTGTGTATCTTTATCCTGGGTGGTAGCACAATCCGTAGCTTTACGTTCGCTATCCTGTTGGGTATTATCATCGGTACTTATTCTACTCTGTTTGTTGCAACTCCGATTGCATACGAATTGCAGAAGAAGAAAATAAACAAGAAAGCTGCAGCTGAAATTGCCAAGTAAGAAGCAGAAATCATAGAATTACAGAAAAGGCCACCTCGTATTGGGGTGGCCTTTTCTTTTTGTGATATGCTTCTAAACATATAAAACGGGATTGTCCGGCTACATCTAAATAATTACCTTGTAGCCCACTTTAACGAATTGTGGGTAAGAATTAAAACGTCATCAATTAGACTACATTCGGGTAGGCTATTGTCGGAGAAAGATTTGACATGTGTTTGGGCCTGAATAATGAAATGAGAAAATGGAAGGAGATAAATTACTAATAAGGAACGCCTCGCAAGTTATTACCTGCTCCGGTTTTGCAGCCAAAAGAGGTGCGGAAATGTCTAACCTTCATATTATAGACGATGGTGCCGTCGTCATTTCCGGCGGTATAATCACACATGTCGGTCCGACCAGTGAGATTTTACGTACAGTCGATGCGGATGATTATCTGGAAATCGATGCAACGGGACGAACGTTACTTCCCGGCTTTGTAGACAGCCATACGCATTTCCTTTTCGGAGGTTACCGGGAAACGATCTTTTCCGAACGTTTAAAGGGAAATGGCTCCTTGTCTGCCGGAGAATATCGTGAAGATGTTTTGGGGACTGTCGGTACTACTCGTTCATGTGATTTTGAACAACTGTGGGAAACGGGTTATGAGCGTCTGGATGAAATGTTCAACATGGGAGTGACGACCGTAGAGGGAAAGAGTGGTTATGGATTGGATCTGGAGACGGAACTGAAACAACTTCGTGTAATGTCCGATCTGAATGAAGAGCATCCGATAGATGTTGTATCTACCTATTTCGGAGGACATGTTACTCCATCCGAATATATGCATCAGACAGACGATTATATCACTTATATGATAGAAACGATTTTACCGGAGCTACGTTTGGAAAGGTCGGTTTCTTTCTGTGATGTGTATTGTGACCAGGGCTTGTTTTCTTTGCGGCAGGCAGAACGTTTGCTTCGTGCAGCCCGCAGCCAGCGTTTCAAACTGAAAATGCATACGGATTCAATGGCGTCTTTTGACGGGGCGGAATTGGCTGCCCGGCTGAAAACAGTCAGTGCTGATCATTTGCTGCATGTTTCAGACGAGGGTATTAAGCGTTTGGCACGTAGCGGGGTTGTGGCTACTTTACTTCCGTTCAGTTCTTTTTCACAAAACAAACCGTATCCTCGTGGGCGTGAAATGATAGATGCCGGTTGTGCGGTTGCTTTGGCTTCCGATTATAATCCGGGAAATTGTTATTCCTGTTCCATTCCGATGTTATTTGCCCTGGCATGTATTCAGATGAAACTGACACCCGAAGAAGCGGTGACCGCTCTGACTATAAACGGTGCTGCAGCCTTGGGATTGGCAGGGAAGACCGGAAGTATCGATGTCGGTAAGAAAGCGGATCTGATACTGTTGAAACATCCGTCTTATAAGTTCCTGCCTTATAATATAGGAATGAACATTGTGGATACGGTGATTAAGGATGGTATTCTGTATATGATTTGATGTCCTTATGAGTCTGTATTGCCTTTGTCATGACGGTGACAAGGTTTTGTCATGCTAATGGCAAGGCTCTGCCATCGTATTGGCAGTACCTTGCCATTAGTATGGCAGAAGTCTGCCAATAGGGTGGCAAAATGATTGTTTCAGTACTGGATGAAGTTTTCCTGCAGGATATCCGTATTATTTTACTACTTTGGCTGAAAATTTTAGAAATCGCATGCAGTATTCCCGCAGTCATTACATTTATATAATAAACACGCGCGGCGTTGATGGGTGAAGCAGAACTGATAAAGCAGTGTATGCGGGGTGTGAATGCAGCCCGTAAAGAACTCTACGATACTTATGCGGAACAGATGTTGAGCATCTGCTTCCGGTACACAGGAGGTATGGACGTAGCTTACGATCTGTTGCATGACGGATTTTTGAAAGTATTCGCCTCCTTCTCAAGTTTTTCGTACCGTGGAGAAGGGAGTTTGAAAGCGTGGATGAGCCGTATATTTGTAAATACGGCATTGGAGTACCTTCGGAAAAAGGATGTCCTCAAACAAGTAGTCCCCCTTGACAGTATTGCTGAGACAGAAGAAGAGCCTCCGGAGGAGATCGAACAGATCCCGACGTCGGTCCTGATGCAATTCGTCCAGGAGTTACCGACGGGCTATCGCACCGTGTTTAACTTATATACGTTTGAAGAACGAAGTCATAAAGAAATTGCCGAGCTTTTACACATAAACGAACGATCATCGTCGTCGCAGTTGTGCCGGGCGAAAGCAATGCTGATAAAGAAAGTAAACGATTACATTCAGAAAGAAGCCAGAAGATGAAGATGGAAGATAAATTAATTGAGGAATACCGGAATCGGTCGGTTGAATACCGTCTGCCGTTGCCGGAGGATGGCTGGGAGAGGCTGGAAGCTGCGTTCGCTCCGGCTCCTGAAGTTCGTCGCTTCCCTTATCGTTGGTTGGCGGCAGCAGTGTCTTTCTTGGCAGTTTTGGGGTCTGCTCTTTACTTTATGGGGATAGATAAGGAGATAGAACCGGTCTTGTCGGACATCGTTCTTCCTGTTCCACAAGGTGAGACTTCGTCTGTTACACCTGTTCCGGTCGTGCCGGTTGAGCCGATAGCGTCGCAACCGATCACAAAAACGCTGGTAGCCAAGGTAAAAAAGGTTGAAGCTGAATTGCCGGACTTGTCGCAGGTGGTGTCGGAAGTGTACATGTCTATCTCAGCCTATTTTCATGGAGAGATAACAGAAGAGAATGTTGCGGAAAACAATTCGTACAACAATCGTTCGGTAGTGGAAAGCGGACGGTATGAATATGTTCCGGAGAAGAGTTACGAGCCGGTTCCAGTGAAAGCTGCTTCTTCCCCGAAAGGGTGGACATTCGGTTTATATGCCGGAAATATGTTTAACGGCAATACCTCTGCCACAGGAGGTTTGCAGATGTTCAGCATGCCGGCAACCCGTTCGGATGTAAGTGTGAATAATAACCCGGGTTCAGGGACATTCGACGACTATATGAATCATGTGGCGTCGAATGCTCCTTACTTCCGGGAAACAGCTGATTTTACGATGTTTGAGAAGATCGCTGCCGAAAATTACCAGCGCCCGACGGGGACTAAGATGAAACACCGTTTCCCTCTTTCTGCGGGTGTTACGGTGAAGAAACAGATCAGCGACCGGTTCTCGCTGGAGAGCGGACTGGTTTATACCTTCCTTTCTTCGGAACTGACAGCCGGCGAAGGGGATTATTACAAGCAGGAACAGCGGTTACACTATCTGGGAATACCTGTGAAAGTGAATTATACCATCTGGAAGAAAGACCGTTTATCTCTCTATGCTTCTGCGGGGGCGATGGCGGAGATGTGTGTGGACGGAAGTTTGAATACGGATTATTATCTGAATAACGCCCGTCAGCGTAAAAGTAAGACTGACCTCGATGTGGATAAAGTGCAGTTCTCTGCCCTGGCATCGCTCGGGGTACAATATGATATAGCAAAACCCGTTAGTATCTATGCCGAACCCGGTATCGCCTATTATTTTGATGATAAGAGTGTGGTTGAGACGATCCGGAAAGAGCAGCCACTCTGTGCATCGGTGCAGTTCGGGGTTAGACTTTCATTTTGATGAGATGTGATGATGATTTCCTGTACAGGAAAAAAGATGAGCAGGGCTTCCGACGGGGAACCCTGCTCTTTCTTTTTCAGTTGACAGTTGACAAGTGACAGTTGACAGTTATTCGGCTTTCAGCCGATTTGTCTATAAATCGGACTCAAACTGTCCACTGTCAACTTTTACTGACATTAACCCGTTGTGTAGGAGCTATGTTTGCATTGCGGTAATTGATCTGTTCGACTACGTTCTCTGCCAGATCGCGGAAAGCGGCTCCGGTGATCGTATCGGGGTTTAGGGCAACAGGTGTACCGTTGTCGCCTCCCTCACAGATACTTTGTACAATAGGTATTTGTCCTAACAAGGGAACATTCAGTTCTTCTGCCAGACGTTTGGCTCCTTCTTTACCGAACAGGTAATATTTGTTTTCCGGGAGTTCGGCTGGAGTGAACCAGGCCATATTTTCGACCAGTCCCAGTACCGGGACATTGATCTTTTCGCCGGTAAACATGCTGATACCTTTGCGGGCATCGGCCAGGGCAACTTCCTGCGGTGTGCTGACAACGATAGCACCGGTGATAGCCAGTGTCTGTACCATTGTCAGATGAATATCACTTGTTCCCGGTGGCAGGTCGATCAGGAAATAATCGAGGTCGCCCCAGTTGGCATCGCCGATCAACTGCTTCAAGGCATTGCTTGCCATAGCACCGCGCCATAGAACGGCATCTTCTTTATTCACAAAGAAACCGATCGACAGCAGTTTGACTCCGTAGTTTTCTGCCGGCTGGATCAAATCGCGTCCGTCAACCTCTTCCATATAAGGACGGGCGTCCTCTACATTGAACATTTTGGGTTGCGAAGGACCGAAAATATCAGCATCCAGCAAACCTACTTTATAACCGAGACCGGCCAGTGCCACAGCCAGGTTGGCTGCAACCGTACTTTTACCTACACCTCCCTTTCCGGAAGATACGGCAATGATATTTTTTACCTGCGGAAGCAGTTTGTCCGGTTCGGGACGTGCTGCCTGACGTGCCAGCACTTCGATGTTTCCTTTGATGTCGACCTCTTCACCTACATAGGTAAGGATGGCTGTTTCGGCAGCCTTTACGACTGATTTGATAAACGGATCGTTAGGTTTCTCGAAAAGGAGTGAGAAACTTACCTTATTGCCGTCGATCCGTATGTTGTCTTCCACCATGCCCATTTCGACAAGGTCTTTCCCTGTCCCCGGGTAACGCACTTTGGCTAGTGCGTCCATGATTAGTTTAGGATATATAGCCATGAGTTTAATTGAAAATTGACAATTGAAAATTGACAATTAAGATTGTCCCTTATCAATTGCCCTTTAAGTTATTGAATTGTATTTATTATCACTAGTAATTGTCAATTGCTTTCATTTGCCGGAAGCCAATGCGCTGCGCTTGCTCCGATTGAAACTGCGGTAAGGATCGAGTTCGATCTCTACATCCGGTTCGATCAGTTCATCTCTTTCCTCACAAACAAACTTGATGTATTTGATGTTCAGTCCGCGGTCGAGCCATTGCTGTTCGTAATAGGTTTTGATAGACAGGATGTCGTCTACCAGTCCTGAATGATACAGGTCGTTGTTGCTGAACAAGACGGGGTAGTTGTTGGCTTTCGCCATTTCGCAGGTGTATGTGTACATGAAATTGCTGTCGGTCTTGAGGTGGATAATGCCGTCGCCGGACAGTATTTCGCGGTACATCTTCATGAAGCGGGTGGATGTCAGGCGCTTGTTGACCTTTTTCATCTGTGGGTCGGGGAAGGTAAGCCATATTTCGGCAACCTCACCGGCTGCAAAAAAATGAGAGATCAGTTCGATGCTGGTCCGGAGGAAAGCAACGTTGGTCATTCCCGATTCGTAAGAGTCTTTGGCTCCGGTCCACATGCGTGCACCTTTGATGTCTACGCCGATAAAGTTCTTATCGGGAAACAACCGTGCCAGTCCCACTGTATATTCACCTTTACCGCAACCCAATTCAAGCACGATCGGATTGTCATTCTTGAAAAACTCCTTGTGCCAGTGTCCTTTCAACTCAAATCCTTTCTCTTGCAGAACGGCAAACGGATACTGGAAAACATGCGGATATTCCGCCATATCGTCAAACTTTGCTAACTTATTTTTTCCCATGGTGCAAAGATAATACTTTATTTTTTCGGGATGACATATCCAACCGGGTTGCGTGGCTTATCCTGCTGTTTTTGTTTTAAAGCCATTTCATTCAGTATATCATAAATATCAGCAATTTGCAGGTTTGTATCAAGCATAAACTGATCTAACTGTTTTTTTATTTCTGTATAACCGGTTGTCAATTCGCGTAGCAAGACGAAAGCACGCATGATGGCAATGTTGATTTCAATAGCTTTGGGACTTCTGAGAATACCGGATAGCATAGCAACTCCTTGCTCTGTAAAAGCAAAAGGTAGATATCTGTTACCTCCTCTTTTTGAGGTCACAATTTGTGACCTCAAATGGTCTGTGGAGTTTGAGGTGCCAAATTGGTACCTCAAAGCTTCATACTCTTTCTCAGAAAGTTCGAACATAAAATCGGAAGGAAAACGAGTAATATTTCGCTTTACAGCTCGTTTTAATTCTTTTGTTTCTACTTCGTAGAGTTTTGCCAGATCATAATCCATCATCACCCTATACCCTCTGATCTCAAAAATCTTTTGTTGTATCAGTTGTAATTCCATAGCTAAGATTGTTTTAATTTGTAATCTACAAATGTAAATAAATCTTTCAATAAACAAGGGATGCCCTTATTATTCTTTTTATTAAAAGTAGGATGTGGATTACAGCCTTCCCATTTTTGCAACAAATTCATCAAAGAAGATATCGCGGTAATTGTTGCCGATGGCTATTTCGTATTTGTCGATGTAGATATCGTTATTGTCGAAAGAGGCTATTTGTTGGGTGTTGACGATGTAAGAACGGTTTACCCGCAGGAATACTTTAGGAAGTAGTTCGTGTATTGCTTTCATGCTGGTTTTGGTGATGATGCGCTGGTCGGGAAGTTGAATGATTACATAATCTTTTAAGCCCTCGATGAACAATATATCCTTAAAATTGACTTTGAAGAAACGACGTTCGGACTTGACAAATATGAATTCGCTCTCCACGTTTTCGATATTTTCCTTTTCTTCCGTCAACAGAAGTGCATGATATGATTTGGCTTTCTCAACCGCTTTTTGGAATCTCTCGGAGACAATCGGTTTCACCAGGTAATCGACGGCATCCACCTCGTAACTGTCGATTGCATATTCGGCATAAGCAGTAGTGAATATCACGAGAGTGCTTTTAGGAATGGTACGGGCGAACTCCAGTCCGGTCACTTTGGGCATGCGGATATCCAAAAATATCAGGTCGACCGGATGCTCTTCGATAAACCGGGCAGCCGAAGTGGCATTGTTGAAACTACCGGCCAGTGTCAGTCCTCCGGTTTCATTTATCAGCATCTCTACCGCTTCACGGGCCAGAGGTTCGTCGTCTACGATGATACAGTTCATAAGTCCAGGTGTAAATTAACGATGTAACTATGTTTATCTTCTATGATTTCTAGCGAATGGCGGCCGGGATACAGTAAATCCAATCGTCGCCTGATGTTCTTCAGGCCCAGTCCGCCGATACGGTTGTCTTTTTCTTCCTCTTCGGCAGGCTTCGAGTTTTCACACCGGAAGGTCAACCGGTTATCCTGCACATTGAAAGAAAGATATACAAACGAAGCATTCTCCCCGTCCGTATTGTGTTTGACTGCATTTTCTACAAAAGGGATGAACAACAGGGGGGGGAGCCATACACTGTTGATATCGCCCTCTTTGGAAATGGTATAATTAAACTTATCCCGGCGTATCTTCTCCAGGTTCAAGAAATCACTCATAAAACGGATGTCAGAACTGAGTTGTATCCTGTCCTGGGCACTGTCGTTGAACTGGTAACGCAACAGGTCTTCCAATTTGAACAATACATCTGCTGCTTCGTCACGTCCTTTCCTGATCAGTACATATACATTGTTCAGCATATTAAACAGGAAGTGAGGATTGATCTGGCTTTTCAGGAATTTCAACTCCGATTGCAGGGTGGCGGCTTCCAGTTCGCTGACACGCTGATTGTTGCTGATCCAATGTTTAAAGAGCATCATAGCAGAAGAACCGGCAACCAACAAGCCTGTGGATATTGTTGAAGACAGGATATTTAACCAGATTACCGACTGGCTGGATGGCAGCTCCTCAAACCGTGTATCTTCGAAAAGAGTTTGGAGAGACCCTAATGTCACAATCGATACAAGAATCAATGTAAATACCGTGATCAGGTAAAGAAGCAGACGCCCTTTGAGCAGAAACCGTGGTACCAATACATAAGCATTTACATAAATGAGTATGTCGATGAGCAGGAAATAACCGATCCATGAACGGATACGTGCCGGAGTAATGATCAGTTCGTCCGGTGTATCCCAAAATACGTTGATCGTGATAAGAAAAACGACCAGTTGCAACAGGAGATGCCTGTAAATCCTTTTCCGCGGACTTAACAGGAAATCAGATACTATATAATCTATATTATTTGCCATGTGTATTCAATTTTAATAGAATAGTGCCTGTTCCCTGATCTTTGTCCTGTGTAACGGATAATGAATAATTGCCCGGATAAAGAAGGTTGAGACGTGCTTTGAGGCCATCCAACTCTTGGATAGCCGGTGTATCGGTTTCGTCGAACCGGTAGATAATAGAAATCTGCTGCCCTTCCCGGCTTGCCTGCAAGAGTATAGATGGACGGCTTGTTTGCTTCCCGGTTCTTTTCAAAGCATATTGGATGATCGGTACAAGCAGGAGCGGAGGAATAAGCACTCCCGTCAGCTCCGTTTCCGATACAATCCGATAATCGAATGAATCGGAATAGAACTTCTCCAGTGCCAGGTAGTTATTCAGAAAAGTGATTTCAGAATTTAATAATGCCTTATCGCGTGCCCCGTCATACAGTTGGTAACGTAGTAACTGGCTTAACCGTAACACCATATCCGCCGCTTTCTCCGGTTCGCTTTTCGATAACACGGCAGTCCGGTTTAATGTATTGAATAGTAACGATGGATTCACCTGTTCTTTCAGGTTATCCACTTCCGACTGTATCTGTTTCTTCTCCAGTAGGTTTACCCGTTGGTTCTCTATCATCGAATGTCTTAGTAATACGGTCATGGAGATACCGGTGATACAGATTATGTTCAGCATGAAGTCCGATAAACTATCCAGGATACTGACCATATTGAAATAAGAACTCCTGATCGGAGGAATACCGGATAAAGTAAATATCCAGTATTCCTGCACATACCGTATCAATATAAGCAGTAAGATGGAACTGGCGGAATAAATGATATAAGTCAGATACCTCTTTTTTAGCAATAATCTGGGTACGAGCAGATAGAGATGGAGATAACCGACTATAACATAGGAAATCAGAGTACTGAAACCTGCCAGGTAAACATAATTATCCAACAACTCAACTCTTGCTCCGTATGTATAGATGTTTTGGTTGAGTGATACTGCCGCTACTGCCACGAGCAACAGGATATGACGCGCTATTCTGTATCTGGAACTGACTAGAAACTGATACAGGAAAGTTTGTTTATTAATAGGGTTGTCTGTCATATAGCGGCATCCTCTTTAAGTGTCCGAAATTACTATTTTATTTGTTACCAGTCGGTAAAACGATTAAAATTCTAGTTTATAACTTATATTACTGATAGGAATACTTTGCCCGTTCCGCTCCATCACACCGGATTTCAGGTTATAATGATAGCCGTAATATTCTTTAGTCCCCGTTACATTCAGTGCTTTGATAGCAAATTCATGCGCTACTTTCTTTTTATTTATTTTATAGCTGACGGTGAAGTTGGCGATGAACATGACCGGATATTGTTGTGAATAGGCGCGTGTTTCGTCATATTGCGCTTCCTTATCCGGATGAGACAGACTGGCTTCCGTATCGAGGGGAGAATAACGTTCTCCTCCCTGCAGGGTGAATTTTGCATTGGCACTCAGGATATTCTGTTTGTTTTTACCCAGCATCCACTCTTTTCCGATCAAGGTGTTGAGTATATACCGGCGGTTGAAGCGGGTATTATGCCAGACACCGTCTCCACCTTTGTATTTAGAATCAAAAACAGATGCTGTGATCAGATAATATAATCCTCTGCTCAGATACTTCTCCAGTGTGATGTCTACTCCGATGTTACGTCCTTTTCCCTTGTTTACCAGTGCTTCTTCCACATAAAACTCTCTCCGGTTGAGGACGGAATAGGAACTGTCGGCAATGACCGGAACATCGTACAGGAACTGGACATAAGGCTCGACTTTGAGAAGTAAATTGTCGGATAACTTATAACCGAGTGTCAACATCAGGTGATGGGCTTTCGTGAAATCGAGATCCTTATTAACCGATTCCTCGCCGGAACTTTTGGAGTTGACGAAATAGACATCCATCTTTTCCATGCGGCTATGTAAGCCGTAAGCCAGGGCAAGTGAGGTACGGGCGGTGGGTGTCCATTTCATTCCCAGACGTGGTTCCAGCGTCCAGCTATTGTTGAGCGTCAGTATCTGGCTGTTCAAACCGGCGTTTATAGACAGTTGGTTGGTTATCCCGAAAGCGGAACTGGTATAAACGGAGATCAGGTCGGTTTGTCCTTTCCCTTTGGACAGGGTGTTTAACGGGGCTGTTTCAAACGGAGCCAGGTTCATTCTCATATCATAGAACATCCGGGTATAGGTGAAACCTGTCTGGTTGGTATGGCGTGCGCTGAATTTCCGGTTATAAGACGAGGTTAGAGTCAGGTTTGTGTTCTTGTTCTTTTGGTAGGTGAACGGAGTGAAGGTATGATCGGCGGCATAGGAATCTTCGGTTGCGTTCATTTCGGAATAAGTGGCGGCCAAAGTCGTCTTCAGCATCGCATCGTTCGGAAAGAAATAGCGGTGGCTGATTCCTCCGGCTGCCATATATTGTTTGGCTGTTGATTTGAAGTTGTCGCGGGTATGTTCCCATTCCTGCGGATTCTCTTCGAAGTCACCTTCATATTTATCGATCAGGCTGGTTCCCCAAACAGAAAAGGTTCCTGCTTTACGTGTCGGGAAGTTGAATTTGAGATTCAGATCCTGGTAATCGAGCGTACCACCCATGTCTAATCCCGGATAGATACGGTTCAATAACCCAGTCGTGGAATACCGGTAGTTGAATATATAGGAGGCCTGATGCTTTTTGCTTAAAGGGCCTTCGGACGCTATATCCAGACCTAATACGCCTGCCTGGATCGTATTTTCCATTTTCCGGTTATTTCCGTTCCGCAGTTTCATGTCGAATACCCCGGATACCGCGTTCCCGTATTCCGCAGGAAATGCGCCGGTGAAAAAGTCGGAATTACCCAGAACCTGGCTGCTGAGTGAAGAAAGGATACCGCCTCCCAATATCGAAATATCGGCAAAATGATTCGGATTAGGTATTTCCACATCTTCCATTCTCCATTGTAATAGATGGGGAGCATTCCCGTGGATGGATATCCCATTACTGGAAAGGTTGGCAGCTACACCGGCAAACGAACTGACCAGGCGTGCCGGATCATCCAGTCCGCCGGCATAACGGCTGGCTTCTTCCACACTGAGCATACGGGCTCCGGTGACAGCCATCTTATTGAGAGGCTGTTCTTTGTTTATCTGCGGGCGGATAACGACTTCGCTTAATTCCTGAACATTCTCTTTCAGTGAGATATCCAGATAGACCTCCTTGGCGGAAGTGACAAGGACTTCCCTGAATATACCGAGTTCGTAACCTAAATAAGTAGCCTGTACATTATGTCTTCCTATTGGAATGCCGGATAATACAAACTGCCCCTTTTCATCCGTGGTGGTTCCTGTTCCGGGCATATCCGAAAGCATAATTGTCACATCCGGCATCGGGTGACCGGAGGCTTTGTCGATGACGGTTCCGCGTAGAGTTTGTGCGGGTTGGTTGTTTGCGGTTGGTTGGGCATAGCCACCGGTTACGGATACAGACCAGATAAGCAGGAATAAAAAAGTGATTGTACGATACATATTGATTATTGAATTGGGTGATACTGGGGATTACGAATTACTTCCGCTGTCTTTCTTGTTTTTGATACGTGTCAGGATATCGTAGACGTATTCGAATACCGTGCCTTTCCATTTGCTTCGGGTTATTTCTTCACTGAAAACATCTTCGAACGTATCGAATACTTTGATGCAATCTTCCGGATCTACTCCCGAACGGCTTGCTACTGCTGAAATGACTTCTCTTTTGTTCATAACTCTTTTGTTTTATGATTATGCAGCGAAGATAGTCCTGTAAGGAAAGTGCTTTGGGGTTTGTAGACGGAAGTGCTTTTTTCGTATATAGAATTCTTCTTACAGTCGACAAGGTCTTGTTTCGTTTCAGCAGCGGAAAAATACGTTTCGGAAAATTCCTGTTTCGTTTCGGCAAAATAAAGTAAGTTTACAATACATCTATATAATAAGTTTGCATCGAAATGAATGATTGGATGATTAAAATTGTTGAGAAAAATGGCAAACACATTATTGTTGGGGTTATTAGCTGCATTTACGTGTGCCGATTATAGGTCGGTGCCGACAGAAAGTAAACCGGTCACGGAAGAAGAAAAAGTAAATCCGGAGGTTTTGGATAAGCCTATGTTCGAAGAGAACGGACTGGTTGTTAATAGATGATCGAACGAATTTCAGAGACATTCGTTGTGTGTTTAGATTTAATTCTGTTACTTAAAAATTAAAAGACGTATGAAGAAGTTGTTTTTATTTGCTTTGGCTGTGACAGCCTTATTTTCTTCCTGCGAGAAAGACCCGGATCTGAATAAGCTGTCCAGTGATTATGCTGTCTATACGAATTATGATAGCAATGTTCAGTTCAACAAATTCAATTCTTATTATCTTCCTGATAGCATTCTGGTAGCCGGTAGTGGCTTGAAGGCCCAATATTGGAAAGACGAGAATGCCCAAAAGATCATTAATGAGGTAGTGACTGAGATGGATGCCCGTGGATATACCCGGATCGATGACAAGGAAAAGGCCGACATCGGTTTACAGTTATCCTATGCCCAAAGTACTACGCAGATCATCTCTCCGGGATATGGCTATGGTTACGGCTGGTGGGGAGCCGGTTTCTGGGGACCGTTCTGGAATGACTGGTATTATCCGTATCCTGTTTCCTATAGTTATGACACCGGCACATTTGTTGCAGAAATGGTCGACTTAACGGATAAACCGACCGATGGGAATAAGAAGGTCGATCTGCCGGTTATCTGGCATGCTTATGCTTCGGGCTTGATGTATAATAATTCGCGCATCGATATGCAACTGACACTGCGTGCTGTCGAACAGGCCTTTGCCCAATCCTCTTATATCAATAAATAATAAAACCGGAAGATTATGAAAACGATGAGATACATTTTTAAGAAACAATTCATATTATTGATGATACTGTCTGTTTTCTGCTTGAAAGGACAGGCACAGATAGAAGATAAGCTGCATTTTAATGTAGACTGGCAGATGAATGCTCCGATCCATACGGATTTTGCAGATAAGATCAGCGGTTGGGGAATGAATTTTGAAGCAGGATACTATGTAACGCCTTCCTGGTCATTGGGAGCATTCCTGAGTTTTCATACGAATCATAAATATGTAGACCGTCAGACCTTGCAATTATCGCCGACCGAATCGTTAACGACCGACCAGCAGTTATCGGCCTTTCAATTGCCTTTTGGTCTGACGACTTCCTACCGCTTCGGGCAGAATGATTATCTGAAACCGTATGTGGGTGTGAAATTGGGTGCCATGTATGCGGAAAATTCCAGTTATATGACGACAGTTCGTTATTATTCGAATCCGTGGGGTTTCTATGTATCGCCTGAACTGGGAATGAATATTTATCCTGTGCCGGACAAGCGTTTCGGTTTTCATGTGGCCTTGTATTACAGTTACGCCACAAACCAGACGGATTTACTGACTTATTCGATGAACGGACAAAACAATCTGGGATTCCGTGTCGGTATTTGTTTCTGATAGGTTCGTGATATATGTTTTCTTATAAAGGGGGTATCTGAAAATTGATATCAGATAGCCTCTTTATTTCTTTGAAAGCCTTACATTTGTGTTTACAATAGATCATCAAATTATGCAGAACAAATACAATCATTATTTTAATTTCTTCCTTTTTTCAGGGTTAGCCTGTTTCTCTTACTTTTTCATGGTGCTTTATTCGGATATTTCTCCGCAGCATCAGAATCTTTTGATCTCTTTCTGGGCTTTCCTGCTAGTCGTATTTGTTTTTAATGCGTTAGGGTTCAGTATAATGCTGATCAATGAATGGCAGAAGAGAAGCTATCAGTTTCTGGTAAGAGGGAAACATCAATTGTTGATTAATTGTATTTTGATGGCCGGGCTTTTGTTTCTGCTGAATTATCTGTTGTTTTCTATTGTCAAGGTTTTATTGGAGATTCCTTCGCCGTTTGCGTTGAGGGGAGCAGGTGTACGGATGATCTTTGTGGTGTGGCTGGTGGAGATGGTGATTGTCAGCCTGACGATGGTTGCTAATTTTTACAGGCAACTGATCGTTCTTCATGAAAAGGCGAACAAACTGGAGGAGAGTGCGATAAAAGCACAGTATGTTGCTTTGCAAAACCAGGTAAATCCGCATTTTCTCTTTAATAACCTGAATACGCTGATCTCGGAAATAGAATATAATCCGGAGAATGCCGTGGTATTTACCCGGCGGTTGTCGGATGTTTACCGGTATATTTTACAAAGCCAGCAGGAGGGACTGGTTACTTTGCGTTCGGAGATAACCTTTTTGAAATCGTTCATATTCCTGCATCAAGTACGGTTAGGGGATTGTCTTTTCGTAGATAACAGGATCGATCCTGCTCTATTGGAAAAGAAAATACCGTCTTTTACTTTACAGTTATTGACCGAGAATGTGATCAAGCACAATATAATTAATTCGGATAAACCGATGACCATTCATCTGAGTACTACGGAAGACGGGAAAATGTTGGTAGTAAGTAATCAGATAAGGCTTAAACAAAATGTCGTAAAGTCGGGAACCGGGCTCAGGAATCTCTCTTCCCGGTATAAACTGATGAGTAATCAGGATATTATCGTGGAAAATGATTCGAATTGTTTTACCGTTAAAATACCATTACTGAATGAATAAGATAAGAGCTGCTATTATTGAAGACGAAATTCCGGCAGCCCGTCTGCTGAACAAGATGTTGACGGAGTTGCGTCCCGAATGGGAGATACTGTTATTGCCTGGAAATGTGGAAGGTGCTGTGAAATGGTTTAACAACAATCCGCATCCGGATATTCTGTTCCTGGATATCCAGTTGACAGACGGTGTTTCTTTTTCTTTTATCGAACAGGCGAATCCCGAATGTATGATCGTATTTACAACGGCTTACGATGAATATGCGATCCGTGCCTTCAAAGTGAACAGCATAGATTATTTGTTGAAGCCTATCGATAAGGAACGGTTGAACGAGGCATTGGAGAAGTTTGAAAAACTAGTCTCTAAATATTACAGGGACTTCGGCAAACAGGGGGATATTTTACAGATACTTCAAAATATAACCAGCCCGGCAAAGAAATACAGGACGCGATTCCTTATTTCGGGAGAGGACAAGTTGTTTACTTTGCAAGTGGATGACATCGCTTATTTCTACACGGAGAATAAGATCACTTTTGCCGTTACCCATCAGAATAAAGAATACATTATAGATATGTCTTTGGATAAACTGTGCGAACAACTCGATCCCGACCGTTTTTTCCGGACTAACCGACAAACGGTAGTAAGTGTGCAATCTATCCAGAAAATAGAAAGTTATTTCCTCGGTAAAGTGGTTGTAAAGGTGATCCCGCCTTTTAAAGATAAGATCATTGTAAGCCGCGAGAAGATCAGTGCGTTCAAATCATGGCTGAATTATTAATCTATAACTGTCGGCTCTTAGAGCTTTGATTAAAAAAGCGCATAAATGACACAAATTTGTCAAAAAGTAAACCGGTAAATAGTATTTTTATTTATTAATTTGCGGTATTACTATAAAATGACAAACGAATGAAAAAGCTTATATTATTTATTACTGTTACTACTTTCTTTAGTTATTCCGGGGCTAACGGGCAGTCTGTCCGTTTGACCGACTTGCAGAGTGACCATCTTGAAACTCCGATAGGTATTGATAATCCGGCTCCTCGTCTTTCGTGGAAAATGGAAGACAGCCGGCAAGGGGCAAAACAAACATCTTATCGTGTGTTGGTGGATAAAGACTCGATGAAAGTTGTAAACGGAAATGCCGATATATGGGATACCGGAAAAATAAATTCCGGAGATATGTTGATTACTTATGCGGGTAAACAGCTTGAACCTTTTATTAAATATTACTGGAAGGTGATAGGTGGCGATCTGGAAAATAAAGAAATAGCTTCACCTGTCAGCTCTTTTGAAATGGGGATGATGAATATAAGGAACTGGCAGGGAGCCTGGATAGGCGATGGAAAAGATGTGGACTATCAACCTGCCCCTTATTTCCGTAAGAAGTTTGCAGCCGGTAAAACAATAAAATCGGCACGTGCCTATATTGCTGCTGCCGGATTATATGAGTTATATATCAATGGAGAGAAAATAGGAGATCATCGTCTTGATCCGCTGTATACCCGTTTCGACCGACGTAACTTGTATGTAACTTACGATGTGACCGGGCAGCTTCAGAATGGGGATAATGCCATAGGTGTACTTTTGGGTAATGGATGGTATAATCATCAATCGAAAGCCGTTTGGGATTTCGACCGGGCTCCCTGGCGTAACAGACCTGCTTTCTGTATGGATCTTCGTATCATTTATAATGATGGTAGTATCGAAACTATTCCTACCGATCTTAGTTGGAAAACATCTTCGGGTGCATTAGTTTTCAACAGTATCTATACCGGGGAACATTACGATGCACGTCTCGAACAGACTGGTTGGAATACTCCGGACTTTGATGATTCTAAATGGAATGGAGTAGGATATAGAGGCGTCCCTTCCCAAAATGTTACGGCACAACAAGCCCGTCCGATCCGGAATGTATTGACTCTTCCGGCGAAATCTGTCAACAAAATAGATGAAAAGACGTACGTTTTTGATTTTGGTCAGAATATGTCGGGAGTTACCCGGATAAAAGTATCTGGAGAAAGGGGAACGGAAGTAAGGATTAAACATGGAGAGCGGCTTTTTGATAATGGGCGTATCGATATGTCCAACATTGATGTTTATTATCGGGGAGACAAGGAAAAAGATCCTTTCCAGACAGATATCCTGATCCTTAGCGGTGGTAATGATGAATTTATGGCGAAGTTCAACTACAAAGGATTCCGTTATGTGGAAGTCACCAGCGATAAGCCGTTGGCGCTTGACCAAAACAGCCTGACAGCTTACTTTATGCATAGTGATGTTCCTACGGTGGGACAGATCAGTACTTCGAGCGAACTTGTCAATAAGTTGTGGTGGGCAACCAATAACGCCTACCTGTCGAATTTGATGGGCTATCCGACCGACTGTCCGCAGCGTGAAAAGAACGGATGGACCGGAGACGGACATTTTGCCATTGAAACGGCTTTGTATAATTTTGATGGAATTACCGTCTATGAGAAATGGTTGGCCGACCATCGCGACGAACAGCAACCCAACGGAGTACTCCCCGATATTATCCCGACAGGCGGATGGGGCTACGGTACCGACAACGGGTTGGACTGGACAAGTACAATTGCCATTATCCCCTGGAACTTATATATGTTTTATGGCGATAGCAAACCACTCTCCGATTGTTATGAGAGCATTAAGCGATATGTCGATTATGTAGACCGTACAAGTCCTAACCATCTGACTACCTGGGGGCGTGGAGATTGGGTTCCGGTCAAATCCCAGTCCAATAAGGAACTTACCTCTTCTATCTATTTTTACGTGGATGCCAGGATACTGGCGAATGCCGCTAAGTTGTTTAATAAAAAGGATGATTATGCCTATTATACAGCATTAGCCGAGAAAATCAAAAATGCGGTAAATGATAAATACCTGAATAAGGGAACTGGTATCTATGCGAATGGTAGCCAGACGGAATTAAGTGTTCCTTTGCAATGGAAAATAGTTCCCGACAATATGATAGCTAAAGTTGCACAAAATCTGGCAAAGAAAGTGGAAGAGGCAGGATTTCATCTGGACGTCGGTGTATTGGGAGCCAAAGCGATCCTGAATGCGTTGAGTGAAAACGGATATCCGGAAGTTGCCTATAAAGTTGCGGCGCAAGATACTTATCCGTCGTGGGGTTGGTGGATTGTCAACGGGGCAACAACCTTATTGGAGAACTGGGACTTGAAAGCCGAACGCGATATTTCGGATAATCATATGATGTTCGGGGAGATCGGCGGATGGTTCTATAAAGGGTTAGGAGGTATTTTCCCCGATCCGGAACAGCCGGGTTTCAAACATATATTACTGCGTCCCAACTTTGTAAAAGAGTTGAAGCATTTTGAGGCACAACATAATTCTCCTTACGGACGGATTATTTCGAAATGGGAGTGGAACAAGAAGAAGATCAAATATGAAGTAACTGTACCTGCCAACAGCACGGCAACTCTTTATCTGCCGGATTATATAAAAGGAGACAAAGTCATCGAACTGGAGTCAGGAAGGCATAATCTGGTTTTAACAGTATCGAAATGACCTATAAAGTAAGCGCTTTTAGGAAAGTATTGTTCCTATTTCTTGTTTTATGGCTTACCATCTAACTTGCAGCTTATTACAGTTTCTTCGTAGTTCCTTGCTTTGGAAACTCTAGTTCCCTGCGCAGGAAACTGCAATTTCCTCGGCAGGGAACTGGCGTTTCCTTAGGAGGGAACTGTGGTTTCCTGCTGAGGGAACAGAAAGGAAACTACATAAAAAAAGAGATACCTCAGTGAGATATCTCTTTTTTTGCTCTTCCTCTTGGACTTGAACCAAGGACCCTCTGATTAACAGTCAGATGCTCTAACCAACTGAGCTAAGGAAGAAAATATGTCTTTTCAGTCTTTCCCGATGTCTTTTTCAGCTCTTCCTCTTGGACTTGAACCAAGGACCCTCTGATTAACAGTCAGATGCTCTAACCAACTGAGCTAAGGAAGAATATGTTTTTCAGTCTTTCCCGATGTCTTTTTGCTCTTCCTCTTGGACTTGAACCAAGGACCCTCTGATTAACAGTCAGATGCTCTAACCAACTGAGCTAAGGAAGAATATGTTTTTCAGTCTTTCCCGATGTCTTTTTGCTCTTCCTCTTGGACTTGAACCAAGGACCCTCTGATTAACAGTCAGATGCTCTAACCAACTGAGCTAAGGAAGAATATGTTTTTCAGTCTTTCCCGATGTCTTTTTGCTCTTCCTCTTGGACTTGAACCAAGGACCCTCTGATTAACAGTCAGATGCTCTAACCAACTGAGCTAAGGAAGAATATGTTTTTCAGTCTTTCCCGATGTCTTTTTGCTCTTCCTCTTGGACTTGAACCAAGGACCCTCTGATTAACAGTCAGATGCTCTAACCAACTGAGCTAAGGAAGAATATGTTTTTCAGTCTTTCCCGATGTCTTTTTGCTCTTCCTCTTGGACTTGAACCAAGGACCCTCTGATTAACAGTCAGATGCTCTAACCAACTGAGCTAAGGAAGAATTTTCAACCATTCAGGGACTTGTTGCATCCCTTTCTGAAATTGCACTGCAAAAGTAGAGGTTCTTTTTGAAATATGCAATATCTTTGCAGAAAAAAATTGAAAAAATGAATACAATAGGCTTAGGAAACGCTTTAGTGGACGTTTTACTACAGTTGGATAGTGATGATGTACTTACAAAAGTCGGTATAAAGAAAGGTGCAATGGATATGATCAACCAGGAACAGATGATCGCTATCCGTAAAACACAGGAACGCCTTGAGAGAAGCCAGGCTCCGGGCGGCTCGGTTTGTAACACGATGCGCGCCATGGCTTGCCTGGGGGCAAATACCGGTTTTATCGGAAAGATAGGAACGGATTCTGTGGGTGAGTATTATGAAAAAGCATTGAAGGATGTGAATGTGACTCCTTATTTTATAAAGACGGAGGGGATATCCGGCAGTTGTACGGTCCTGATCTCTAAGGACGGCGAACGATCTATGGGAACATTCCTGGGACCGGCTCCGACAATTACTCCGGAGGAGATCAAAGAAGAGATTTTAAGCCTATACAATTGTATATATATAGAAGGTTATTTGCTGGTAAACGAGGAACTGGTCCGTACCACCATGCAAAAAGCTAAAAAGCTGGGTTTGAAAGTAGCTCTCGATTTATCAAACTTTAATATCGTCAATGCTTTTAAAGGCTTGCTGGATGATATTATTCCTAAATATGTGGACATTCTGTTTTCCAATGAGAGTGAAGCGGAAGCTTTTACCGGATTGAAGGCTCAGGAGGCTGTTAAAGTACTTTCCGGAATGGTTGGGGTTTCTTTGGTTACCTTAGGAAAGGAAGGAGCGTTGGTCGGTAGTAACGGACAGATTATTGCAGTCCCGGCTGAGGGCGGCAAGCCTGTCGATACGACAGGAGCTGGCGATCATTTCGCTGCCGGGTTCCTGTACGGACAATCTGTAGGTGCCTCTTTGGAGCAATCTGCCCACATCGGCTCCCTTTTGGCTGGGTATATCATAGACGTGATCGGGGCGCAGATACCGGATGATAAATGGGAACAAATAAAGTTAAAAGTAGATGCGATAGTATCCTGAAAAGGGTTTTATGTATACATTTACATCGTTAATTAACTAAATATTCTATGTTTAAGCAGATACGACGAGAAAGATTGATAGGTTTGTTTTGTTTACTGCTCCTGGCTGGGAGCGTTATACCTGCACAAGCTCAGAAAGATAATCGCTTTGAAGTAAGTAAGAACCTGGACATTTTCAATGCCCTGGTGAAAGAAGTTGAAATGTTTTATGTGGACTCGGTCGATGTAGAGAAGACAGTTCGCAGAGGAATCAACGCCATGTTGGGCGGTCTGGATCCTTATACGGTCTATTATCCGGAACAGGATATGGATGAACTGAAGATAATGACGACGGGTGAGTATGGCGGTATCGGTTCTTATATCCGTGAACGTAAAGAGGGCGGAGTGTATGTGACCGAGCCTTTCGAAGGAATGCCTGCTGCGTTAGCCGGTCTGAAAGCGGGAGACCGTATCCTGGCTATCGATACGGTGGATACGAGCAATAAAACATCCAGTGAAGTAAGCGAGTTGCTGAAAGGCGTACCCAATACCAAAATGGTTTTGAAGATACAGCGTCCGAATGAAAAGAAACCTCGCGAAGTGGAACTGATACGTAAGCAGATCCTGGTAGATCAGGTTACGTATTATGGTGTACGGGGTGATGGTGTCGGATATATTTATCTGAAAAGTTTTACAGACAAGAGTGCGCAGGAGGTAAAAGCAGCTTTGGAAGATTTGAAGAAGAACCATCAGATCAAATCGTTGGTGCTAGATTTGCGGAATAATCCTGGTGGTTTGCTGGAAAGTGCTGCACAGATAGTCGGAATGTTTGTTCCGAAAGGGAAAGAAGTAGTATCGACCAAGGGAAAGATCAGTCAATGGGACCGTACGTATCGTACTTCGACTGAGCCGATCGATACAGTTATGCCGATGGTGGTACTGATCAATGGGAACTCTGCCTCAGCAGCTGAGATCGTGTCCGGTGCTTTGCAGGATATGGATCGTGCTGTATTGGTAGGACAGCGGTCGTATGGCAAAGGTTTGGTACAGTCTACTCGTGAGCTGCCTTATGAAGGACGTTTGAAAGTGACTATGAGTAAATACTATATCCCCAGCGGACGTTGTATTCAACAGATGGACTATTCGCATCGGAAGGCAGACGGCAGTGTGGATGCCATACCGGATAGCTTGACTTCTGTATTCTATACATCCAAGGGGCGTCCGGTTCGTGACGGTGGTGGAGTACGTCCTGAGTTTGAGATAGAAGAGGAAGAGATGCCGACAATGATGTATTATTTGGCAACTGATTTTATTTTGATGGATTTCGTTACGGACTGGGCACAGAAGCATAAGACTATTCCCCCGGTAGAAGAGTTTACTGTTTCTGACGAAGATTTTGAAGCATTCAAAAACTATGCAAAGGAAAAGAATTTTACATACGATCGTCAGAGTGAGAAGGTTCTGAAAAATTTGAAGGAGGTTGCCAAGTTTGAAGGATATATGGATAACGATTCTACCATTTTTAAAGAACTGGAAAATCGTTTAACACCGGATTTGGAACGTGACTTTAATCATTACAAAGATCAGATCAAGAAACTTATGGCTTCAGAAATAGTGAAGCGTTATTATTATCAGAAAGGTGAGTTACAGGAAAGCCTGAAAGAGGACGAAGTGCTGGAGAAAGCCATCGAAGTTTTGGGCGATCAGGAGCTATATAATAAGACATTGAGCACTCCAGAGGAAGGAACTGTCCCGACTGAAGATAAACCCAAAGCATCCAATGGTGGAAATATTGCATATGTGTTCGATCAAACTATAGGATAATAGTCTTAACTGAATATGGAAAGGGAGTAAGCAAAAAGGTTTACTCCCTTTTTTGTTGGGGTAGAAACTTTCTTACTTAAATTTAATATGCAGTACAACCAGTTCAGAAACTGTTCCAACCCGGTAAGGCGGACCGGCTATTCCGATACCTGATGAAACATAAAATTGGGTCGGCCCTTTTTTATGATAGCCGTACGGGCATTCGTAGATCAGCTTCATTAATAAAGGATAGGGCCAGAGTTGACCGTTATGAGTATGACCATGAAGACCGAGATCGACACCGTTCATCGCCATTTCGGCAAACGACCAGGGTTGATGATCCAGTACGATAATCGGTTTAGTGGTATCGATGTCAGCCATTAAAGTATGTAAAGCATTTCGCTTTTTATTGATATAATCATCCCTACCGATCAGATAAAACGAAGAATCCGGCTGTACGACCGAATCGACCAACAGTGTGGCACCGGTTTTTGCCAGCCAACGATATTTTGCGAAACGGTTGGCGCGGTATTCATGATTACCATTCACGACATATACACCCAAAGGTGCTTTTAATTGTTGGAGATCATCCTCGATATGCTCCATTTCAGCAAAACGCGATTCATAATCCATAATGTCACCGACCAATACGACCATATCCGGATGCTGTGCATTGCTTAAAGCCACATATCGTTGTACCATTTTCTTTCCTATCACTTCTCCTATATGGAGATCGCTCATCATCACCACGGTAAGGCTATCTCGCTCGCTGCTGCCTTTCGGTAGCGTGACATATACTTCTTTGACGGTCGGGTAGGCGACAGTCCGGTACGCTTTGACCATCAGTCCGGAAACACCGGCAATGATCACGAAAAACAATGTCAGTTTCGTTTGTTTCCAATGACGGGTGATCCACCCCGGAAACCAATGGAAGAAACGGTTCGACAACCGGATCACTTCCAGAGTCAACAAGGAAAGAGTGATATAAATGGATGCGATATACCAGGTGTTGCAGATATATTGGATGGTTGTCATGAGCGTATCCGGCAACTCTTTACGGAAAATAAAGCCGAAAAAATAAAGAGCCAGCTCAAGCACGAAGAACAGTGTATACGGAATACGCCAGCTTTTTTTAGCTGGTAGTGCCTGGTAACCCCGCCAAAAGATGTAGGGATTCAACAACAGTTGTGCTACGATCGATTGAATAAAGACTTTCATATCTTGCTTGCCTTACTTGAATGCAATATTGAATACCACCATTTCACTGTTTGTGCCGATCCGGAAAGGAGGTCCCCAAAGCGATAAGCCCGAAGATACATAAACATGACTGTTTCCCCATTGCCTGTATCCGTGACTTTGCTGGAATAGGTAGTCGGTCAGCAGACTCATCGGCCAGATCTGTCCGCGATGCGTATGTCCGCTGAACTGTAAGTCTATACCGGCTTTTTCGGTATTCTGCAGGTCGTATGGTTGATGATCCAAAAGGATAACAGGCTGGGCCGGGTTAATGTTTTGTGATAATGTCCGGAGAGACAAGCGTGACGGATTGTGACGGTCGTCGCGTCCGGCAATCTGCACTCCGTTGGGAAGCGTGATTACCGTATCACGTAAGAGTTGAATCGGTGTCGACCGGATAAATTCAGCACTTTTCTTTATTCCGCTGATGTATTCATGATTTCCGGGAACCATATAAATACCCTGCGGTGCTTTCAATTGTGATAGCTCTTCCTGCATATTCTCCGTATAAAGGGGCGTTACGCTATTATCTATCAAATCGCCGCCGATCAGAATCAAATCCGGCTTTTCGGCATTGATCATGTTTACATATTTCTTCAGTTGTGCCTTGTTTGTTCCGTAACCCAGGTGAATATCGCTTATGGCAACCACTTTCATCGGGGAGGAATCGTTGTTGACAACCTTGTTGATAACTATGTTGATAACTTCTGTCTTCGGATGTTGATAATGATAATATCCATAGCTTAACAGGCTTAAAGTCAGTAGTAAAGAGATGTAGAACCCATATTTAAAACCCCCGTTGAAAAGTTTGAATATATCGAATGCTACCAGGAATAATACCATATATAAGGTAAATACCAGCCAGCCTGTCCCCACTTCATGGACCGTATATGCCAATATATCCGGATATTTTACATTTCTAGTCAGCATACTGACGGCGAATGAAAGTCCACAACTCCAAAATAGAACTGTCAGAAGCACTTTCACACCAAAAGGTTGAGCCACGAGAGCTTGTGCCCCCCTGGTGAATATATAGATATTCCCTGCTAGATAAGCGCAAAAGAGGGCTATGAAAATTGTAGGCATTTTGTCAAATTTTCGGCAAATGTACATAATAATCTTCAATTCATTTGTGAAAAAAGGTTTTGGCTATTCGACCGGTATCCGTTCTTATTTCGGATACCCCACCGGATTATTCATCATCAATACCTGATTGTCTGATAATTTGAGTATCTTTTTCAAAGCAGCTTGGTCCATGGTGGCTCTGGGAACAGTCGATAATCCGATTCCGGCACAACACAAATTGATATTCTGCGATACAATACCTGCATCCATGGCTGCCATCAGCTTGGTATGCTCTCCTACATTTCCAAAACGGGACAGGTCAGATACCAGAACAAGAGAAACCGGTGCCTCTTTTACAAAATCCTGTCCGGCACCTACAGCCCCACGGTGATCGCCTTCGGCTATCGGTGTTAATGCATGTGCTTTGGCATCATACAGATAAGCACCATCCTTCATGATCACATAAACGTCGATGTCCTGCTTGTTTAAAGCCGAAGGAGCCGTACGTTTTCCATCTGTACGATTAATACCGTTGGCTGCCCATAACAAATCGGAAAGATCCTGAGCAGTTAATTCTTTGGAAGCATATTCACGGTCGGAGTGACGGTCGGAAAAGGCTTTCATGACGGCGGCTCCGCGTGTCTTATCCGGAGCATTGAGTTTAATAACTTTGAGATCCTGTGCATTCATAACGGAAATGACTAATAAAGCGGTTAAAAGGAATGAAATCTTTCTCATATCTATATTTATTAATAGTAAGTCTGACAAATTTAAAAGAAATTCATCTAAGCAAACAGCAAAATACATCTTTTACGATTCTTTAATTCTGATAAATACGAACGTTTCGTAGAAACTTCTACATTTGCATCGGGTTCACACTTGAATTAAATAGTATTTGAATAATAAATCAATCGATAACCTCTAAATTCTTTAAATTTGATGAAAGAAAAACTGCTCTACTTAGTGTTGGTGTTGATGATGGTTGTGCCTTTATATGCACAAAGCCAGAATGCCGCTGATTACACGATCAAGGGACAAGTTGTTGATTCCTTGTCTAATGAAACAGTACCTTATGCAACGTTGAACATCGCTTTGGCTAGTGCCCCTCAGAAAGCGGTTAAATTGTTGGCTTGTGATGATGACGGTAAGTTTACCACTACCCTGAAACAACCCGGAAAGTACATCATATCCATGCAGTCGCTGGGAAAAGTTCCGGCTGTAAAGTATTTCACCTTGTCTGAAAACAAGAAAAGCCTGGATTTGGGTAAGTTGTATATGAATGACGACACCCAGCAATTGAATGAAGTAACCGTTGTTGCCCAAAAGCCATTGGTAACGGTGGAAGTGGATAAAATTACGTATAGCCTGGATGATGACCCGGAAGCTAAGACCAGCAATGCCTTGGAAATGTTCCGTAAAGTGCCGATGGTGACTGTCGACGGTGAAGACAAGATACAGTTGAAGGGATCTTCAAACTATAAGATTTATATGAATGGCAAACCTTCAAACCTGTTGAGCGGTGAAAATGCTTCAGATGTATTGAAAAGTATGCCTGCCAGTTCTATCAAGAATATCGAAGTCATTACCGATCCGGGATCAAAATATGATGCGGAAGGCGTCGGTGGTATTATCAATATTATCACGACTAAAAACGCCATGCAGGGATATACAGGAACAGTTCGTGCCAATGCCAGTTCACTGGGTAGCTTTGGCGGTGGCGGTTATGTCTCGTTGAAGGTCGGAAGCCTGGGGCTTACTGCTAACTATGGGTATAATAAAAGAAATTCTCCCTGGAATGATTCTCATAGTGAACGTGAAACGGATAAGGATCGCTTGGCTGAAGACGGACCGACTAAATTAATAGAGGACGGACGCAGCAAGTATAAAGGACCGTTCCAGTACGGTTATCTGGAAGCCAGTTACGAAATCGATACGCTTAACCTGATAAGCGTGGGGGCTAATCTCTTTCGTGGAAAATCAGAGAATCTTTCCGAATTGGATGCTGTATTGAATCCTATGAATGTTGGAATCAATGAACAGACTGCTCCAATTTATCGGTATCATCGTAATAGTAACTCTGAAAGTACTTTTGGATCGACTGACTTAAATGTAGACTATCAACACTCTACCTCTAAAAAAGATGAATTGCTGACAATCTCTTATCGTTTCAGCCAGTCTCCTAATGATAATGAAAGCAAAACAGAGTTGTCTGATGTGGTCACTTATTATATGGAAAAAGATTATCCGAAATGGAATATCAATGATGCTTCCACTATCGAACATACCGGACAGGTTGACTATACTACACCTCTTTTTAATAAACAGACGCTTGAGGCTGGTGTAAAATACATCAACCGTCAGAATAAGAGTAATACGTTGGAACAAGTTTATGATGATGAAACAGGTATTTGGGTAGACCAAAAGAGAGACAATAGCCAATTCCATCATACACAGCATATTTATTCAGCTTATCTGGGTTATTTGGTTCGTCTGGATAAATTCGGAATCAAAGCAGGTGTTCGTGGAGAAGGAACAAGCCTGGATGCCAAGTTTGCTTTGAAACCGGATATGGATTTCAATTCTAATTATTTTGATGTGGTTCCGAATGCTACATTAACTTATCAATTGGATATGTCTACCCAGATTCGTTTAGGATATAATATGAGAATCCAGCGTCCGGGTATCTGGTATCTGAATCCTTATATCAATGATGTCAATCCTCAGAATATCTCTCAGGGTAATCCGAACCTGGATTCTGAAAAGAGTAATAATGTCAACTTAAACTTCAGTAAGTTTACTCAGAAGTTCAGTATCAATGCCAGTTTGAGCTATACATTCGTTAATAATCCGATCGAACGTCACACATTTACTGCCAATTTCCCGGAAAGCGATCCTCGTTCACAGTATAATGGTGCTATGTGGAGTACCTACGATAACGTAGGTAAGAAGCAGCAGGTTGGTATGTTTTTGTATGGTAACTGGTCTCCGACTACCTGGTTCCGTATTTATATGAACGGAGGTTTGGATTATGTAAGCATGAAAGCTCCTACTCTGAATAAGGAAAAAGACGGTGTCAGCGGACGAATCTTTGCCGGTACGCAGTTTACGCTGCCGAAAGATTTCCGTATCAACCTGAACGGTGGATATTTCAGTCCGTGGATTCAATTACAAAGTGAAATGTCTCCGTTCTATTTTGCCGGTTTGAATGTCAGCAAGGATTTCCTGAAAAAGAAATTGTCTGTTTCTTTGGGAGCAAATAATCCGTTCTGGAAAACCATGAAGATGGAAACGACCACCAAGGGAGACGGTTTCCATGATGTATCGACCAACTGGCGCAGTGCCCGTGAATTCCGTTTCAGTATATCCTACCGTTTCGGTACGATGAAGGGACAGATCAAGAAAGTACGTCGTGGTATCAGTAATGATGACTCGAAAGGCGGCGGAGAAAATAACCAGGGTGGCGGAGAACAGGCCATGTAATTATAATTCATAAATACTAGGTAAAGGTCCGGATAGAAATATCCGGATTTTTTTTGCCTATGCGATCCGATTCTTTTGATAACCATCAATCGTGAAAAAGCCATATTTGGACAAAAAAGTACCTTATCTTAGACAAAAAGTGCCTTTCTTCCTGAAAGGTTCGTTTTATCTTTGCTATCGGAATAAAGAAATAAATAACATGAAACACATTCTTATCGGTTTACTGCTGGTGTTGTGCAGTACATTAACTTATGCCTCCCGTAAGGAGATACTTTTAAATAATGACTGGATGTTCCGTTTTTCGCATCAGGTGCAGAAGAATAGCGAGCAGCGCGTCAACCTTCCACATACCTGGAATAGCGGTGATGCCCTTTCCGGAAAACAGGATTATTATCGTGGAATGGGAAATTATGAGAAAACATTGTTCGTGAAACCGGAGTGGAAAGGTAAACGTTTATTCCTGCGCTTTGAAGGAGTTAATACGATCGCTACAGTTTTTGTAAATTCCGTTTGTCTGGGAGAACACCGTGGTGGTTATGGCGCTTTCGTTTTTGAAATAACAGATAAAGTAGAATATGGTGTCGAAAATAAGATACTGGTAAAGGTGAATAACGCCCTGCAACTGGATATTATGCCGTTGGTCGGCGATTTCAATTTCTATGGCGGCATTTATCGGGATGTCAACCTGATCATTACGGATCCGGTACATATTTCATTGACCGATTATGCATCTCCCGGCGTTTATCTGATACAGCAAAAGGTAACGAAAGAACAGGCTGATGTAAAGGCTAAGGTACTTGTATCGAATAGTTCGTCGGAGAAGGTACCGGTGCAGGTGAATGTAAAGATATGGGATGCAGATAAAATTGTACAGCAACAGGATCTGAATCTGACTGTAGATGCTCAGCAAGTACATACAGCCGGTTTGGAATTTACCATAAAGAACCCGCATCTGTGGAACGGCAGGAAAGATCCGTTCATGTATCGTGCGGAGGTTACTTTGCTCGCTGGCGGAAAAGAAATAGATAAAGTGGAACAGCCGTTGGGATTGCGTTTCTATCATGTTGACGCAGAGAAAGGTTTCTTCCTGAATGGCGAACATCTGAAACTGCATGGCGTATGCCGTCACCAGGACCGTGCGGAACGGGGGAATGCCCTATATAAAGAGCACCATGAAGAAGATGCAGCCATTATTGCAGAGATGGGTACAAATGCCATCCGTCTGGCACATTATCCGCAGGCTACTTATTTCTATGATTTAATGGATAAATACGGTATGGTGACCTGGGCGGAGATTCCCTTTATCGGACCGGGCGGTTACCAGGACAGAGGTTTTAACGATCTGCCCTCTTTCCGTGAGAACGGCAAAGAACAACTGAAAGAGTTGATTCGTCAGCATTACAATCACCCGTCCATCTGTTTTTGGGGCTTATTCAATGAATTGAAAACACATGGAGACAATCCGATCGAATATATCAAGGAACTGAATGAACTGGCTCACCAGGAAGACCCGACACGTCCGACAACGGCTGCCAGCTTCCTGTCGTATGACAGCGATATCAGTAAAATAACTGATGTGATTGCCTGGAACCAGTATTTCGGCTGGTATGGAGGTTCTCCCTCCGATATGGGAAAATGGCTGGATGCCAATCATAAAGCACATCCGGATTATAAGATCGCCATTAGTGAATACGGTGCAGGTGCCAGTATTTATCATCAGCAAGATTCTATTAAGCCGGGTGTAGCTTCCGGTTGGTGGCATCCGGAGAATTTCCAGACATTCTATCATATGGGTAACTGGGAGGCTATTGCCGAACGTCCGTTTGTTTGGGGTTCTTTCATCTGGAACCTGTTCGATTTTGGGGCTGCCCATCGTACGGAAGGGGATCGTCCGGGTATTAACGATAAAGGGTTGGTTACATTCGACCGTAAGGTAAAGAAGGATGCTTTCTATTATTATAAAGCAAACTGGAACAAAGACGATAAATTTGTTTACATCGCTAACCGTCGCCATCGCGACCGCGCCACGCAAGTGACTGATGTGATGGTATTTTCTAATCTACCTGAGGTTGAGTTGTTTGTGAATGGTAAAAGCCAAGGAAAACAGACACCGGATAAGTATGCTACATTTGTATGGAAAGGTGTAAATCTGACGGATGGAGAAAATACGGTTGAGGCTCGTGCTGTACAAAAGAAGAACAATATATCTGATAGTGTAAACTGGACTTGTAAGTAATATAATAGATGGTTTTTTCTACTGAATTGTAGTTCTTGCAAAAAGAATGATAACTGAATAAAGGTTATTGGGAATAGTTTTAATAGGAAAGTCTTTAAAGGATAGGGTGTTAGTGACTAATACCTTATCCTTTTTTTTATTCTGAATATAGTTCTGTATGGACTACGTTCCTAAAAATGCAAGAAACTGAACGATGCAAAAATAACGTATTGTATGATATATTAACATGCATTTTTGTCTAATATAGGTGCATCTATTGTCCATTCTTAAAAAATTAACACAAGTATAATAATTTGGTTATCAAGGATGTACTTTCCTTGTCATCAATTTGTCACCTACTTACGAATTTCCAGGCGGGTAGAAACAGAATAGCTCATCCCGTAAATAGAGTCATTTGGTTTACCATTTTTCTATTAATATTTACATAAGGCAGTTTGGGTAGGATCTCTCATTTTTATTCGTTCTGCTATTGAAAGACAAATAGATAATCTCTTCTTTTATAAGCCCTCCGTGGTTTTCTGTAACATTCTGTCGGATGAAAAAACAATAATTAGTTAATAAATAAATGTACATAGTTCATACAGAACTATTTCCTTTCTGATGTGAAACGGACAAAACTAATATTATTAGCACAGCAAGTTCGGATTATTTGGTGTGCGCAAACACATTTATTTATTAACTAAATCTGGTGTTATTATGACGAAGGATTTTAATCGTTTTTATTTATCAAGGCAGATGTTCATAGGTGCTACGATGTTCCTGGTATCCGTAGGCATGGCCTCTGCCAATCAGGGAATCGAGATTCCTGTTTCCGATGCACTTGCCGCTTCACCTCAGCAGGCAAAGAAAAAAGTAAGCGGAACAGTAGAAGATGCCATGGGACCTATCGCGGGTGCCAATGTTATTGAAAAAGGTACAACAAACGGAACGATTACCGATATGAACGGTAGTTTTAACCTGGATGTTTCTCCTAATGCTGTTTTGGTCGTTACTTTCATCGGTTATACGGAGCAACAGGTCTCCGTTGGAAACCAAACGTCATTTACTATTAAGCTGAAGGAAGACACACAAGCCTTGGATGAAGTAGTAGTAGTAGGTTACGGTACACAAAAGAAAGTGAACCTGACCGGTTCTGTCTCTTCCGTTAATTTTGAAGAACAAGCTTTGTCCAGACCTATTACGAATGTTTCCAATGCACTGGCTGGTTTGAGTGCAGGTGTACAGGTTATGCAGAGCTCCGGTAATCCTGGTAGTGACGGGTCCACTATTCGTATCCGTGGTGTCGGTACGTTGAATAACGCTGACCCTCTGGTATTGATTGACGGAATGGAAGGTTCCATGGACCTGGTAAACCCGCAGGATATCGAGAGTATTTCTGTGTTGAAAGATGCCGCATCTTCTTCTATTTATGGTTCACGTGCAGCCAATGGTGTTATTTTGATTACGACCAAAAAAGGAAAAGCCGGAAAGTTGTCTGTTTCTTATTCGGGACGTATTTCTTATGCCCAGCCGACGAATCTGATCGATCAGGTTAGTAATTATGCTGACTATATGGGCTGGATCAATGAATCGTTTGAAAATATCGGTCAGCCGAAGCATTTTGCACAAAGCACTATCGATCTCTGGCGCGAAAAATCGGCAGATCCGAACGGGCTGAATGAGAATGGCGTACCGAATTACATTGCTTATCCGAATACGGACTGGCAGAAAGTTTTGTTTGAACATGGTATCATTAATGACCATAACGTTTCTGTTTCCGGCGGAACGGAAAAGCTGCGCGTATTGATGACTGCCGGTTATCTAGATAATCCTGGATTGGTAAAAAATACAGGTATCCGGAAATATTCTTTGCGTGCCAATATAGAAGCGGATATCGCTAAATGGCTAACTGTCGGAACGCGTACTTTCGCGACTCAGGAGGACAAGGAGGTCGGCCATTTCGATAATGCCAATAACTTCCTGCGTCAGACAACTCCGGGTGTTTATCCAGAATGGAACGGACAATACGGTTATCCGGAAGCACCGGAAGAGAGTGCAACAGCCAATAATATTGCCTCTTATCTGGTTTCTCAGGACGGACACAAGCAAAAGACGAACTTTAATACGACTCTTTTCTCCCGTATATCTCCGATTGAAGGACTTTCATGGGATTTTAACTTGAACTACAAGCGTTACTGGGAAGACAATGCCAATTGGACCAATCCGTTTGAGAAGGTAAAATTCAGTGATGGAACCGTTATGTCTCCGGCTACTACTCCGGCTGATATGTCGACCTATTTTTATAACCGGGCAGACTACAGTTACACGATTCAGAACCTTTTGCGTTATAATAAAACCATTAAGGAAGATCATGATTTTGGAATCATGCTGGGGTATGAAGAATATTATTACAAGCAGGATACCCGTAGTGCCCAGAAAAAAGGTTTGATCGATTCGAGTGTTCACACTCCGGGGTCTGCAACGGAAATGCAAAGTATTGGCGGTGGTGCTTACGACAAGTCCAGACGTTCTTTCTTTGGCCGTATTAATTATGCCTACAAATCCAGATATTTGTTTGAAGCAAACTTGCGACGGGATGGAAACTCCCGTTATCATCCGGACTATCGTTGGGGTACTTTCCCTTCTTTCTCCGCAGCCTGGCGTATCTCGGAAGAGGCTTTTATGGTAAATACAAAGAACTGGCTGGATAACCTGAAGGTCCGTGCTTCATACGGCTCTGTAGGTAATGACGGTGGCACTGATGTAGGTAACTATGAGTATCAGTCTACTTATAGCTCTGCCCGTTATCCGTTCGGTGGCCTTCTGGCATCCGGGCTGGCATCTACCTCTATTGCCAATTCCATGTTATCCTGGGAAACAACAACGATGACGAATGTCGGTGTTGACTTGAATGCCTTGAATAACCGTCTTTCTTTCACGATGGATGTCTTCAACTACAAAACGAAAGATATCTTGTATAGACCTTCTATCAATATCACTGTCGGTAATAAGACGGCTCCCCGCCAGAATATTGCCGAGATGAAGAAAAAAGGTATCGAGTTGACCTTAGGATGGCAGGATAGAATCGGGGAAGTAAGTTACTCTGTAAACGGTAATTTCTCTTACACCCCGAATAAAGTAACCTACTACAAAGGTAAGTTGAAGGCAGGATACGATGAAAATGGTAAATGGGTAAGCAATATCGGAGATGTGGCATCCAGCTCTTCGGCAATCGATCCGGTAGTGGAAGACCATATTAAGGGTGAGTTTTATACTCGTAATCCATATCAAGGCTCCGGAAAAGGTTATGCTGCTGATGGAATCGGCGGTGGACCGGTTGACGGTATGATCCGTACTGAAACCGATATGGAGTGGTTGAAGGCGATGATCGATGCAGGCTATACCTTTATGCCGAATCAGACGGTAAAAAAAGATCGTCTTTGGTATGGCGACTATGTGTATGCAGATGCAAACGGTGATGGAATTTATGGCGGTACGGACGACCGTGAGTTTATGAACATATCCAAAGACCCGAAATATAACTTCGGATTGCAAATGTCGGCAGCGTGGAAAGGTATCGATATATCTATGAACTGGGCTGGTGCAGCCGGTTTCAACCTTTATTGGGGAGCTACGACTGGTTACAATTCACCGACAACGCGTGTAGGTCTGGCTTTACCGACAGAGATTGCCAAAGATCATTATTTCTATGATCCGGAAAATCCTTCTGACCCGCGTACCAATATCAATGCAAAATACGGTCGTCTGGTGAATGGAGAAAGCGGCTATCAGAATACGGAAGCGACAAGTCTTTATATTTTCAATGGTAATTACTTGAAATTGAAGAATCTGACGGTTGGTTATACATTGCCGGCTGCTATAAGTAAGAAAGCATACATGGATAATCTTCGTTTGTATGTCTCTGTTGAAAATGTGTTCAATATCACAAAGTACCCGGGACAAGATCCTGAATTGGGGGCATATCCGGAATATACTTCTTTAAGACAATTCGCATTCGGGGTTAATGTTACATTTTAAAGATTAAAACGAGAAAGAATATGAAACTTTTGAAAAATATATATTTAACAGGAGCTGCCGTTGTTCTGTTGACAGGATGTCAGGGAGATTTGATGGATCTGAATCCGTATGATTCTATCTCTTCCGGTAATATGTGGGCAACAGAGAATCTGGCAGATATGGGCGTAAACGGTATTTATAATGTTTTACGTTCCGACAATGTTGCCGGTGATTTGCATAAATTCGACAGCTATGGTGTTTCTGCAGATTATCGTGACGGAAATTATGCTCTATTGAGAGGTAATGCCACAACGAGCAATTCCCAGTTTTCCGATTATTGGAAAATTCATTATGAAGGAATCAGCCGTACGAACGATGCGATAGCCAATTTGTCGAAGGCTCCGTTGGCCGAGTCCAAGTATAATCGATTGATGGCTGAATCGAAGTTCATGCGTGCCTATTTCTATTATAAGCTGAATATGATGTATAAAGGAGTTCCTTTGTATCTGGAACCGACGGAACTGGAAGGCTACACCAAAGGGCGTGATACGGAAGAAGCCGTGTGGAATCAGGTTATCACAGACCTGACAGATGCGATCAATACAGCCGATTTCCCGGATAAATATGTTTCCGGTTCAGGTGATTACGGACGTGCGACTAAAGGTGCGGCGTATGCATTGCGTGGAAAAGCGTATATGTGGATGAAAAACTGGGCAAGCGCAGAAGCCGATTTCCGTAAAGTCGGAGAGTTGGGTTACGGCTTGTTCAAGGGAGAATATAAGCAACTGTTTAAGGAAGCGAACGAACAGTCCGATGAGATGATTTTCTCCTTGCAGTGCATTGGTTTGAGCGGTTATGGTAATAATTTCTCGTTCCGTTATGGTTCTCGTGTCTCTTATGGTTCTTGCTGGAATACATACCTGGCAAGCACGGATTTTGTCGACACGTATGAATGTGCAGACGGGAAACCGTTTAACTGGAATGATTATTTACCCGGATATAACGAAATGTCTCCGGCTGCCCGCTCTGTCTATTTCCTGCGTGACGGCTTGACTGAAACGGAAATAAATACCTTAACAGCTAACGGTGCTGATATGTCCAAATATTTGCCTTCAGGAAATGAAGCACGTATAAAAGCCATTTATGGAAATCGTGATCCGCGTTTGGCAGCGACTATAGTGACGCCGTATGCAGAATATATCGGATCTTCCAGTAATACGGATTATGTATATACTTTGCGTTGGCCGTACAGAGGATATGACAATGCTGAACCGTATGATGTGAGAACCGATACGAACAACCGTTTCTACTATCTGTTCCGTAAGTTTGTGGCGGAAGGTTCTTCCGAAATACCGAATCGCGAGTATTCTCCGATCGATATTCCAATTATTCGGTATGCCGATGTGCTTCTGTCTCTGGCTGAATGTCTGAACGAGCAGAATAAAACGAGCGAAGCGGTAGATGCGATCAATAAGGTTCGTGAACGTGCCGGTGCTGCTTTGTTGAACAGCAATCAATATACCCAGGTGACAGGTCAGGATAATTTGCGTGAACGTATCCGCAATGAACGTCGTTGGGAGTTTGCCGGTGAAGGTGTGAATTTCTTTGATGAAATGCGCTGGAAGACCTGGCATAAAAGCAAATTATTCGACGGTGCCGGCCTGAAACAGGTTTGGGGAGAAGTACAAAGTTCTTATTCATGGGGAGGCGATCATTTATATAACTGGGCTATCCCGAGAACTGAAATTCAGATGAATGAAAATCTGACTCAGAATGATGGTTGGATAGATTAGTTCGTGTATTTGACTAACCAAAAGAGGGTATGCTTCTAAAAGCATACCCTCTGCTTATACCTGACCTGGTGATCAAAATAATTCAGAAAATAAATAATTACCAGTTAGGATTCTGTTCAAGCTGATCATTCATTTCTATTTCTTCTGCCGGGATAGGCCACAAGTAATCGCGGTTTTCACGGAATACACGTGTCAGCAGGCGCTTGCCGGTGATACCGTATTCTTCGCGATTCAGTAATGTGTGTGACAGTTTCCAACGGCGCAGGTCGCTGTCTCGAACACCTTCACCAGCCAGTTCATAGGCTCTTTCACGGAAGATACGTTGGAAGACTTCATCTTTCGAATTAGCTGCCAAATAAGAAGGACCACTGTTCAATAATGCGATACCCGCACGGGCACGTACTTTGTTGATGTATTCTACCGCCTTAGTCTGGTTGCCGGTTTCATTGTAACATTCTGCCAGCATCAGGTAAACATCAGCCAGGCGGATGATCGGGAAGTTTACAGGTGTATGTTCGCGGTTCGTGATAGCACCGTTCCAGTCTCCTTCCGGTACGAATTTTCTCCAGAAATAGGTTTCCCAACCTCCCTTATTATTACGCATGAAACCATTGTTCTCGTTCACTGCTACTACATCTCCTTTGGTGTTTTTTGCAAAGATGAATGTCATCAGGCGCTCTTCGTTACGGTTCCATCCCAAATAAGTGCTGTAAGGAGCGATCACTGTAGCTGACATACGCGGGTCACGTTGTTCGTACATTTCCAGGATCTTTGCGGATTCTGCCGGTTGATCGAGGATTTCGTCGCCGGCATCGTTCACTGTGCATCTGAATACACGTTCACGTACCTGATTGTCGGTTGTATATCCCGGGAACAATTCATCCCAGTTGAAAGGACGTCCGTCTTTGTATTCATACATGTCGACCAGGTCGACAGAAGGAAGGGTGTTATTCCAGCAACTGCCGAATGAGTTACGTGTGCCGGCGTAGAAGCATAGCGGCATACCGTAATCATTACCTGTACCACCCAGATTGATGATCGAGAAGATCATTTCCGAACTGGTGTGTCCTGTCAGGTTGAACAAGTCGGCGAAGTTTTCGTACAGTTCATGACCGCTGGTCGATTTTTCCAGATGTTCGATCGCTTTGTCATAATTTTTACTGTACAGATATACCTTACCCAATAATCCTTCTACGGCAGAAGTCGTTACACGGCCGTAATTGGCTGCATCCCATGTATCCGGAAGTCCTGAGTTCTGCGCTTTTTCCAGGTCTGCAATGATGAAAGCACGTGTTTCTTCGGCAGAACTTCTCGGATTCATCAGGTCGTTGAAATCCTGTTCCAGATTGGTCGTTTCGTCATAGAGAGGAAGACCTCCGAAGTAATCCATCAGATGGAAATAGATGAGGGCACGGAGGAAATGGGCTTCACCGAGCATCTGGTTCTTTGCTGTTTCGTCGATAGGTGCTTCACCGATACTGCGGATGGCGAGGTTGGCACGCTGGATGCCGTTGTATCCGTTCTGCCATTTACCGTTGAGGAAACTGGTACGCGGTGTACAAGTTCCCAGTTGTAGAGCTTCATACTGGTCGTAGCCGACTGCTACATCCGAGTTTACGTCGATCATAAACATTTTACCATAGAGGTCGGTGTTTTTCAGGGACGCATACACACCCATCAAACCTGACTTACACTGATCTTCTGTCTGCCAGAAGGTCGAAGAGCTTAACTGGTCGTAAGGTGCCCTGTCCAGGTCATAGCAGCTTGTCAATGCCAGAAGTGCTGCTAAAAAAGGTATAATATATTTTTTCATTTTGTAATTCCGTTTATAAGTTCAACAATCATGATTAGAATGTAACATTGACTCCAACGACCACCTGGCGCATGGTAGGATATTTGATACCATTTACTTCAGGGTCGTATCCTTTCCATTTCGTGAATGTAAAGAAGTTTTCCAAACTGCCGTAGAACCGGACTCTATCCATATAAGCTACTTTCGACCAGGCTGTCGGCAGCGTATATCCCAATGTGATGTTACGGATCTTCAGGTAAGACTTGTCGGTTACCCAGAAATCGGAATACTGTTCGTTTCTGGTATCGCTGTAATCCAGCAAACGGGGATAGCTGGCGTCTGTACGTCCTTCATACCAGCGTCCGTCGATAACATCTGCATTCAACTGATATCCCTGGCGTACGGTTGTTTTATACAAGGCACTCAGATATACGTCTTTGATACCGGCCTGTCCTTGTATCAATGCGGAGAAGTCGATACCTTTCCAGTTGAAACCGAGGTTCACACCGTAAGTGAATGTCGGGTTCTGTCCGTTGCCGATGACAGTACGGTCATCGTCATTTACCAGTCCGTCACCGTTGAGGTCCTTGTAGAGGATATCACCTTTTTGGGGAGTTCCGTAAGGGAATACCACTTTGCCTTCTACGGCGGGGTTATCCAACATAGCCTGTACGATTGCCAGGTCTTCGTCTGTCTGGATGATACGGTCTGCTTCGCGTACATATAGTGACCAGATAGGAAGACCTTCCTGCAAGATTCTTGCATCCTTGATCGTATAGTCGTCTCCTTTGAATTTATCTACGTTGTTCTTGATGTAAGTGAAGTTGAAACCGACGTTATAAGAGAAATCCTTTCCCGCCTTATCACTCCAGTTTGTAGAGAATTCGAGACCTCTGTTGGTGATCTGTGCGGAGTTCTGCTTGGGGATAGTGGCATTACCATGTACTTTCGGTGCCGGAAGGTCGGTCAGGATGCCTTCTGTTCTTTTGTTAAAAAATTCGACAGATCCTGACAAGCGGTTACCTAATACATTGTAATCAAGACCGACGTTGGTAATATAAGTCGTTTCCCATGTCAGTGCGGCATTTGCGATCGCCGTCTGTGAAAGCCCCATGGCTACGGCACGTCCCAATACATAGTTTGTTTGCGCGTACAGAGATTGTGAAGTATAATTACCGTCATTATCGCGGTTATCTCCTAATGTATTATTACCCAATGAACCGTAAGATGCACGAACCTTCAGGTTGTCCAGCCAGTTCTTGGTATTCTCCATGAAACCTTCTTCCGAAATGCGCCATGCAGCGGAGAAAGAGGGGAAGTAACCCCAGCGGTTGTCAGCCAGGAAACGTGAAGAACCGTCTGCACGCAGGTTGACTTCCAACAGATATTTGTCATCCCAACCCAGGTTGAGGCGACCGAAGAATGAACGCATGGCCCACTCGGTAACATTTCCTGTTGTGGATGATTCGCCGATAGCACCTCCGATTACGTTCAGTGACGGGTCGATCAGGTCTTTGCGGGTGCCGCTGAAGAACTGCCGTTTGTATTGTTCCTGGCTACCACCGACCATCAGGTTTGTGCTCAGGCGGTTGTCGAAGAAGTTACGTTCGTAACGAACTGTCGCGTCCATAAAATTCCTGAATGTCTTTTCGTTATAATTCGAGATACTGGTTTGGCCTACACCGTCGGTATACAGAGTGTTGGTTTGGAAGTTGTACATCGGAACGAAATTCGGTTTGCTTTCTTTGAACTTATCATAGTAGTCATACGTATATGACCCCTGAATAGTCAAACCTTTCAACGGTGTCAGGACAGCATACAGACGGGTTTTTAACGTGTTAACCTGGATATTACCGGAAACGTTTCTCAGACGGTTATACGGGTTGTTCGTTGCATTCTGAGGGTCATCTTCCGCATTGGCATTGATACCCAGTCGGTTCTGATCATCCAGATAAGCGATTCCCGGGTTACCACCTGTCAGTCCATAGGTATAGATATCATCTATATTATCGCTGACCGGTGTTGTGTTAGAGGTGTATCCGCTCAGGTTTACCCCGATCTTCAACCAGTCTTTTACCTGTGAGTCGACATTGGCACGCAGACTGAAACGTTCGAAACCACAGTTTTCCAGGATACCCGGGTTGTTCAGATAGTTGAAAGAGGTGTAATAAGTAATCTTTTCCGAACCTCCGGATGCGGAGATATTGTGTTGGTGGGAAACTCCAGTTTCATACACATCGAAAATACTGTTGTTCGGATATGCTAGATAATTCGGCATCCCGTATTCGTTCAGGCCGTTCGGGTCTTTGGACTTTTCACGCCAGAGGTTGATCACGTTATCGGAGAATGGTTTGGGCTTGTTGCTGTTTGCCATCCCTTCATTCAGATATTCCATGTAATTGGCATAATCGGAAACGACTTCATATGGCTGGTCCAATGTCTGGAATGATACGTAACCAGTATAATCCAGTTTCATTTTGCCGGATTTACCTTGTTTAGTCGTGATCAGAATAACACCGTTGGCAGCACGTGAACCGTAGATGGCAGAAGAGGCGGCATCTTTCAATACGCTGACTGTTTCTACATCCTGTGGGCTTACACTGTTTAGCGTTCCTTCCACCCCGTCAATGATAACCAGCGGCGAAGAGTTGTTTAATGTACCCTGGCCACGTACCTTAATATCCGCATCGCCGTTATTGGACGGAAGGTTGTTGCTGGATGTAATCTGAACACCGGGTGCTGTACCCGCTAATGCTGTAGAGATATTGGTCAACGGACGGCTTTCTGCCATTTCACTGACATTTACAGATGTCACGGAACCGGACATGTTTACTTTCTTCTGTGTACCGTAACCAACCACAACCACTTCATCCAATGCTTGTGAGTCTTCTGTAAGCTTGATATTAAAGGTTTTTTGGTTATTTACCGGAAGCTGTTGTTCTTTATATCCGATAAATGTGATAACCAGAATAGAGTTGGGGGCTACATCCAGTGTGAAATTACCATCCATGTCGGTAATTGTACCATTTGTAGTTCCCTTTTCGATAACATTTGCTCCGGCAATCGGGCCGAATGCATCCTGTACCACTCCTTTGATGGTTTGTTTCGCCTGTTGTGGCGATGTTACTGCTGTACTAGGTCCTGTGGGCCTCAATAATTCAACAGAAGGATTCGCCGACATCTCGCTTACGGATGTAAGGAACATGGTTGTTCCCAAAAACAGCGCCTTCGATACGTGAAAGTGAGTAAAATCTTTAGTCATAATAACACCAGATTTAGTTAATAATTAGATAATAGTTTTCTCATTTGTAATTGTCATTTTTCGTTTTCTATATTCCATATGTCTACTTGATATCAAGTAGAAGCATAGTTCGTATAGAACTATGGTTTATGCTGGTTGGCGAACAGAGAAAACTTGAATTTTAAAGTGTGCTTGACGTTTTAAAAACCATGGGAGATAATATTGAATAAATGAGTAACTTAACAGTAGGATAAACTGAAAGATAATACTTATGAAAACCTATTTTTGAGGGATAAAGATCCTTCCTATTGCTGCTGTGGCATTGATAAATGCTTCTTATGATATGGAATAGATAATGAATGATGTGTTTAAAATTGTCAAAACCTTGTTTTGCTATGGAACTACAACTCAGTGTAAATTAAGTGTATGTGTTTTTAACGAATAATAATTGGACAATTAGTGCACCATGAATGGATAAAATTGTACATATATTGAAATAATTAACATTTATATTTGCAGTGTTTTGGCATTAGTTCTATACGAACTATGCTTCTACTTGATATCAAGTAGACATATGGA
>NZ_QUKD01000009.1:166897-294104 GCF_003480915.1 Parabacteroides sp. TM07-1AC
TAGTTCTATACGAACTACGACTATGAGAAAACCCGTTAAAACCTCCCTTTTGGACGATTGGGGCACATGAATTGGATAAATAATCCTGTAGTTTATGGACTTTCTTTCTACTTTTGTGTATTACCATGAAACAAATGCGACTTATGAATGTATGTAAAAATGTAACTTTATTGTGCCTGTTACTACTATTAACAACCCCTGTCCATGCATATGTTGAACGGGATTTGCTACAACAGGCTGCCAATGTGGAAAAACTGGAATCTGTATTGATTCTCAACCAGGAGTGGGTGACTTACCCACTTTATACCGACCGTGCCGGTTGGGATCAGTTTCTGGGTAACTACAAGAATGAGTATATCAAACGGGGAGAGAAGTGGTTGGACTACGAATGGAAAGTCGTAAAAGCTACCGATTATATAGAATATGAACGTAGCGGCAACCGTCGGATCATGGAAGATCCTTTCGGTAGTAATAATACAGCCCTTGCCGATCTGTTGATGGCAGAACTGGCCGAAGGAAAAGGCCGTTTTATCGACCAGCTAATCAATGGTGTGTACCAATCCTGTGAAATGACTTCCTGGGTTTTGTCCGCCCATTTGAGCGCACAGCATTCGAAAAGGTCTTTGCCGGACTATAAAGAACACGTGATCGACCTAACTTCCGGTGATTTGGGATCATTGCTTTCATGGACTTACTACTTCTTCCACTCCGAGTTTGACAAGGTAAATCCGGTTATCTCCGAACGCTTGCGCCATGAGTTGCAGGAACGTATTCTCGATACCTATATGAAAGAAGATCGTTTCTGGTGGATGGCTTTCAACTATAAGCCGGGAACTTTGGTTAACAACTGGAATCCGTGGTGTAACTCGAATGTCCTGCAATGTTTTCTGTTATTGGAAAATGATAAAGAAACGTTGGCAAAAGCCGTTTACCGTACGATGGTTTCAGTCGATAAATTCATCAACTATACTCATTCCGACGGAGCTTGTGAAGAAGGCCCTTCCTATTGGGGGCATGCTGCCGGAAAGATGTATGACTATCTGCAATTATTATATGACGGAACAGGTGGTAAGATCAGTCTGTTCGACCAACCGATGATCAGGAACATGGGCGAATACATTGCCCGTTCATACGTAGGGAACGGCTGGGTGGTGAACTTTGCCGATGCTTCCGCCAAAGGGGGAGGAGATGCACCGATCATCTTCCGCTATGGAAAAGCAGTGGGCAGCGATGTGATGATGCAGTATGCTGCTTATCTCAGCAGCCTGTCGAAGCAGAAAGCCCCTTCTTCCGGACGGGATATATTCCGCACATTGCAAAGTATTCTTTATGCCAAAGACATGGAGCAGGTAAAACCTGTCTACGAATCGCCCGCTTATACCTGGTACCCGGAAACAGAGTTCTGTTATATGACAAACAAATCCGGTCTTTTCTTCGCTGCCAAGGGAGGCTATAATAATGAAAGTCATAATCACAACGATGCCGGAACTTTCTCGCTCTACCTGCATACGACTCCGGTTTTTATCGATGCCGGCGTAGGAACGTATACCCGTCAGACGTTCAGCAGCGAACGATATACGATCTGGACCATGCAAAGCAACTATCATAACTTACCGATGATAAACGGTGTACCCCAATCATTCGGAGCAAAATATAAAGCAACGGACGTTTCTTTTTATCCGAAAAGCAGTACGTTCTCGGCTAACATCGCTACTGCTTACCCCGAAGAAGCCGGAGTCAATAAATGGCTTCGTTCCTATACGCTGGGCAAAGGAGAATTGAAGATCAAAGACACATTCACTTTGAATGAGTTGAAAGACTTCAACCGCGTTAACTTCCTGACCTGGGGGCAAGTGGATATTGCCACTCCCGGTGTAGTCGCTATCGAAGTGAATGGCGAAAAGGTTAACCTGCAATATGATAAAAACACTTTTACTCCTTCGCTCGAGACTATTACGCTGGATGATCCGCGTTTATCCAATGTGTGGGGAAAAGAGATATACCGCCTTTCTTTGACGGCAAAGAAGAAAGCCCTCTCCGGAACGTATGTGTACACAATCAAACAAAACAATAAATAAAGAAAGAATGAAAAATTGGATCGCTCTTGCTTTCTCCACCTTCCTGATATCGTGCGGAGGAGCACCTAAAACAGTAGAGAAAAGCTTTGTTGATGAGAATGCCGATTTCGCCCGCGCGCAGATCGGTAAGGAAATAGAAATCATCGAAGCCAATGGTAAATTTATGAATCCTGTCACGTTGAAAAAAGACAGTTCCGTCTATTATTGCGGTTATGCAGACTGGCGCAGCGGATTTTTCCCTGGGTCAGTGTGGTATCTGTATGAATTGACGGGCGATACGGCATTGCTCCCGCTTGCCCAGAAATATACGCTGGCAATCGAAGAAGCCAAGAACCTGACCTGGCATCATGACATCGGGTTCATTATCAACTGCAGTTTCGGTAACGGTTTGCGTCTGACTGCCGATCCGTCTTATAAAGAAGTGATGGTGCAGGCCGCCAAGTCATTGTCTACCCGTTTTCGTGAAGCTCCACAGGTGATCCAGTCCTGGAATGTCGATCGTGGCTGGCAGTCGGAACGTGGCTGGGAATGTCCGGTGATCATCGATAATATGATGAACCTGGAACTGATGTTCGAAGCCACTCGTTTATCCGGCGATTCTTCTTTCTATAAAATAGCCCTGGCGCATGCCGACCGCACGCTGCAGGAACACTTCCGTTCGGATGGCAGCTGTTACCATGTGATCGATTATAGCCTGGAAGATGGTTCCGTACGTCACCGCCATACGGCACAGGGATATGCACACGAATCAGCCTGGAGCCGCGGACAAGCGTGGGCAATCTACGGTTTTGTGGTTTGCTATCGTGAAACAGGCGACCGTAAGTATCTGGATCAGGCGCTGAAGACATTCAACTTCATGAAGAATCATAAGGCAATGCCGGCTGACCTGATCCCTTACTGGGATATGGATGCACCGAATATTCCGAACGAACCGCGCGATGCCTCGGCTGCTTCTTGTATCGCTTCCGCTTTGTATGAGATCAGCACGCTGGATGTTGAGAATGCGGCAGACTATAAAACATATGCCGACAACATCATGACATCGCTGGCTTCTCCGGCTTATCGTGCGGCTTTAGGTACGAACGGCAACTTTATCCTGATGCATTCTGTGGGTAGTATTCCTCATAATTCGGAAATCGATGTTCCGTTGAACTATGCCGATTATTATTTCGTCGAAGCCCTGAAACGTAAAAAGGATATAGAAGCTAAATAGTAAATGAGATATTACTTATAAAACGGATAGGTACCCGTGCTGTAAGCGGTGCCTATCCGTTTTTTATGAATGAAGTGATTTCTTCCTGTATTCCGCCGGTGTCGTATCGAACTGTGCCTTGAAGCAACGGGTGAAATAACGGGGAGAGCCGAAGCCCAGCATATCCGATATCTCGGCTATTTGGAGATCGGGACGGTCGATCAGCAACGTTGCTGCCCGCTTCAGTTTACAATTCAGCACGAAATCATTCGGAGTCATACCGGTAAGAGCTTTGAACTTGGCATATAAAGAACTGCGGCTCAATCCCAGTTCCTTTGCCAGCGTGTTCATATCGAATTCGATGTTGTTGAGGTTCTCTTCGATGATCTTGTTTACGGCATCCATAAACTTTTGGTCGATCGGATTGCTGGCAAGCGACTGCGTATCGAAATCCCTCTGCTCATTGAATTTCTTTTGCAGGATAATACGGTTACGCACCAGGTTGTTGCAGCGGGCCAGCAGCACTTTGGCATTGAACGGCTTGCTGATATAATCGTCCGCCCCGCGTTGTAACCCTTCTATGCTCTGTTCCGTCGAACTGAGTGCCGTAAGCAGGATCACCGGAATGTGACAGACATCAAAATCGTTCTTGATCTTCAGACACATCTCCGTACCGGACATTTCCGGCATCATGATGTCGCTTACGATAATATCCGGCTTTTCACTGCGCGCAACCTCCAATCCCTCTTTCCCGTTCCGTGCCAGCAATACTTTATACATCGGCGAGAACAGGGAATGAAGTATCTGAAGCAATTCCTCGTTATCATCGACCAGCAGGACCGTATAGGTCGCATCCGTTTCAGCAAAAGATAGTTCGGGAGTGCTTTCAGGAAGCTCTGCACGGATACTTTCCGGGAGAATCTCGTTCCGTATAGCCTCGTTGTTCGGTTCAACGAACTGGCATTCGCCTTCCTTGAAATGCGTCCGCCCTTTAGGCAACCGCACGATGAAGATACTTCCGTATCCGGGCGTACTTTCCACCTGTATTTTACCGTGATGCAGTCCGATGATGCTTTTGGTGAGCGACAGTCCGATACCGGTACTCGGCTGTGGTGTATCCGGTGTCTGATTGCCCGCCTGATAAAAACGGTCGAATATCTTATCGATATCTTCCTTATTGATCCCGATTCCGTTGTCTATGATCTTGACAATGATCGTCGTTTCATCCTCTTCGATCACCATCTCGATACTCGCTCCCGGCTTGGTGTATTTGAAAGCGTTCGACAGCAGGTTATAAAAGACTTTCTGCATCTGCTTGGGATCGAACCAGCAGGGAATGTTTTCTTCTCCGGAAGTAAAAAGATAGGTTACCGAACGGCTGGAAGCATATTCATAGAACGACAGATAGATCTCTTTCAGGAACGGCACGATGTTCTGCTCGTACACCTTCAATTTGACATGCCCTTGTTCCAGTTTGCGGAAGTCCAGCAACTCGCTGATCAATGCCCTCATATTATGCGTGTTGCGATATATCTTCAACAGCTTGTTGTAGGTTGAAGGAGCCAGTGAACTGCTTTGCAGCAATAGTTCTATCTGTGAAATGATCAGCGTCAGCGGCGTGCGGAATTCGTGCGATATATTGGAGAAGAACTGTAACTTCGCCTGGTTCAGTTCCTCGATCCGCTCTTTCTCTTTCCGTTCATACTCCAGGGAAGTCCTAAGAAGCAATTGCGACTGTTTGAAGCGGAAGAAACCGAAGATCAGACCGCCGCCAACCAGCACATATAAGATATAAAACAGAGGCGTAGCATAGAACGGCGAATGTATTGTAATCCCCATCCGGATCGTCTGCGGTTCAATCCGCGTGTCGTATTGTTTTTCGCGTACGACCAATGTATATTTACCCGGATTAAGGTTCGTATATTGGATACTGTTGTCGTTGTTGCCGATCCATTTGCTGTCAAACCCTTCCAACATATATTCGTAAGCTGTCTCTTTCAAAGTATTGATATAGTTGTTCGAGTTGAACGCGATAATGAGATTGTTCTGATTGTGGTTCAAGTGGAGCTCCTGGGTATAAGGCAGTGCTTCGGATAAAATACGTGTCGGGTCTTTAGGCGAAACCAACTCGTTATTCACATAAAGTTCGGAGAAATACAACTGATAATCTTTGGCGGGACGAAACATATCCTGTTCGAAGAACGTACTCAAACCGTCTATGCCTCCGACAAATATCTCGCCGTTGTCACATACCAGAAGCCCGCACCCTTTATTGATTCCCGACAGAGGAAGCGCCGTGCCGAGTTCGACCACTTTGAACAGTTCCTGCTCCGGATCGAAGAAAGAGAGCCCTTTATCACCGGAAATAATCAGATAACCCTGCTGTGAGTCTTGTATCTCGTAGCAATAGTTACTGAGGATCAGGCTGTTTTCCGTAGTATATCCTTTGAATTTATTCTTTTGCCGATCATATAAATATAAGCCGGCTCCATGCGTACCAAACCATATATTTCCTTTTTTGTCTTCACGGATAGTCGAGATAGGCTGATCTCCCAGCCCGTCCTGTCCGCAACGGAAGACGGTTTTATCCTCTTCATTGTTCAGATTGATTTTATAGATAATCTTACCGGAAGTTATCCAGATGTAATCGTTCGAGTCGATTGTGAAGCTGTGGTTGCCGTATTGTTTGCCGCTGGGAAATATCGGTGTGATCTGCTCCGTGTCGAGATCCATCTTGACACTTCCCCACTGGGTCAGGAATATCAGGTATTTATCTTTCCATATCTGCATTTGGTTGATACGGTCGCCTGCCACTACTGCATACGAAGGAGTTTCAAAATAAGGGTTTCTGAATCGTCTGCGGGGAATATCGAAAATGGACAGTCCGCCGGTGTGCGTACCGATATACAGCTTGTTGCGTTTGGCGCTGTAGGCTATATCTTTCAGATTGTCGTGGGCGATGGAGTTCTTATCCGGGTCGGCCATGAAATAGGTGAATGTCTTCTTTTCCCGGTCGAAGAGGTTCAGTCCGCCGCCTTCGGTGCAGATCCAGATATTCTCGTCTTTATCTTCCACCATATGTCCGACAAAGGGGAAACTGACACAGTCGTTTCTGGACTTATCCGCCGTATAAAAGGTAAACAGATCCATTTCGGGATTGAAATAATGGACACCTCCGTAATAAGTCCCCAGCCAGATACTTCCCTGCTGGTCTTTGAAAACCGGAAAGACGGAAGAGTGGGCGAGGCTGCCCGGAAGATTGTCGCGGGTATAGACCTGGAAATGACCGTTATGCGGATTGTATTTGTTCAGTCCCGTGAAAGTGCCTATCCAGAGATTACCGAAGTTATCTTCCACAATCCCTCTGACCTGGTTGCTGGAGATATTGTTTGCTTTCGTCGGGTCATAGCGGAAACGTTCGAAGTTACCGGAAGGTTCCCTTTTATAAAGTCCGTTCATTCGTGCCGAGATCCACAGGTTGGCATGCGAATCTTCGAACAGGGCATAGATATCTTCGCTCGGAATGATACAGTTCAACGGTTTATCCTTTTCTCTCATGTATAACCCGGCATTCGTCCCGACCCAGCATTGTTTCTGCGAATCGACGAGGATACGGGTGGCATGCTGGTAACGAAACTCCAGCTTGAACTGGAACTGAAGCTCTTTCTTTTGCGGCTCCCAGATAAAGACAGAATCCGCTATCCCGACCCAGAGTTGTTCGCCACCGAATGCAACGGCTGTGACTATCGATCGTTCCAGGCAGGTAAACTCCTGCGTATGCAGACTGTATTGTATGAGCGCATTATCGGAAGTGAAGTAGATATTTCCCTGCTGGTCTCCGGTTATGAAATTGATGCTGTTGCCGATCGTGGTCTCTTTGTCCGTCCCGCTTTTCAGCGTGGGTTTGTGTGAGGTGACACGGACACCGTCGAAAACGCTCAGTCCTTCTTCCGTCCCGAACCACATGCGCCCCAGTTCATCCTGGTAGATGGACATTACGGAAAGTTGGGAAAGCCCTTCTTTCATCCCGATATGTTTAAAATAGATAGGGAAGGCGTAAGAAAGGACATGCAGGAAGATGAATAGTATGATCGTTTTTCTCATGGCTTTTGCACTATTTGTAGGCGAAGATAGGGATAAAATCCGAAACTATTTTATAGGATGACGAGTATAATGTGCTATCTTTGTAAATCATGGTATCCGTAAAATCTATAAATTATGAAAGCTGATTTCAATTATGCTGATTTTCCTGCTACTTTCGCTCATTGCTTCAATGAACAGTGCCGGCGTTGTGATAGTTGCTTACGACATCAAATGGCTCTTCGTGTTCCAAAGGAGCGCGCTGGCTTGTATATAATCAATCCCGGTTACCTGGAATCCCTTTCCGGCGAGACCTGTCGTTTCTTCCTGCTCGATCAGCCCCAGCGGTTTGCGATAGGCATAACCGGCTTGTTCGATGACCTTCCCGTCCGCAAAGCCAATATCATCAAAGGTCAAATAATGAGCTATATGGGGCGTTCTAACTTTTACCGTTGCAAGCGGAAGGAGCGTATGGTCAAACCCAAAGAGCAGGCTTATATCAAAAAGCTGTTTCTCCGTCAAGATATCGAGGATGAACCGAAATATGACGAATACCGGGAGTATTACGATTTGGGTTAATGCCTGATAATTAGTATATTCCAGTTTCATTGTTTTTTCATGGAATGGAACTTTTGTTTCATATAATATGGAATAAAAGTTTCATATATTATATAACTAAAGTTTCGCAATATATGGAACTTTAGTTCCGTAATATATAGAACTCTGGTTCCATAATATGTAGAACTTTTATTATAATATGTGGGGTAAACTTTGATGGATGAATGTAGGATGAATGATGAACCTTTTGGTCGTGAAAAGTCTTTTCATCGGTGGTTTTGTGCATGAAAATGCGAAAATTCGTAATAATCGCATTTGAGAAGCTCCAGGTATATAATAATATTAATGTACGTGCGCGTACATTATATATAGTAAGACTGAAACCTATAAAAAGAAAATAATTGATTTATGCCTTTGTGGAGTATGATAATTAAAGACTAGAAGGCGAAAAATGAATGACTAATTTTAACGTCCCTTTTTTCTAGTCACAAAATTACGACAATATTTTTAACCGGCAATCTTTTCTTGTTTATTTTTTCCTGTTCCTATTTCCTTTCTTATCAACACGATAGCAAAGTCTGTACGAACTTCGCCCTTTTGATTACGAACTCTCAAAAAATGACTAGAAAAAAGGGACGTTTAAATTAGTCACTCGATATCGGACGAGGTTTAAACGCTTATTGAAAAGAACTTTTATATACACTATTATTAATATTAAATTTATTGATTATGAACAAAAAGTTTTCTACGTTAGTGGCTGTCCTTTTGGCAGCCGGAGCTTGGACGACGCTGGATGCTAAGGTAGTACAGGTTACTACTCCGGCAGTTGGGGTTAAGTATTTGTTGGGAGATGCTATTACAGCTGATGGAGAGGGATTAACAAATGCCTTGACTGCTACTACTACTACAGCTTCATGGAGTGCTATGGCTATTGCAGATGCAAATTCTGCAGGTTGGGAATTGGAAGCAGGTACTAATGGTTCTTTTTTAAAGACTAGTGAAGGTTATTATGTAACAGTGGATGATGGTAATACAGCGACTGGAGCTGTAACGTTGTCCAATGCTGCTGATGTAGCTGCTACTAAGCGTGTAGAATTTGATGTTACCGTTAATTCGGATGGTACTGTGAAGTTTACAGTAAACACCGATTGGGCTGCTACAACAAGTAAGCATACCAGCTATGACGAAACTTACGAGTTTAAGAATGCTAATGGTACACTGACTATTGAAAATAATGGTTCTTCTTATGTAGTAGGTGCTTACCTTTCAAGTGCTTACAAAGATGTTCCTGGTTTCGACCTGCCTGCTGGTGATGACGGCGCTTTGGATTTCGCTGCAACAGCAGATGAAGTTGCTCCTACTTATAATACTCCTGTTTATGTTAAAACATCTGGAAATAAGTATCTTGCAGTAGAACTGAAAGATGGTGCATATGTAATTAAGGAATTATCTAGTGCTCCGACAGCAGCCAATGCATTAAGTGCTTCTTGGTTGTGGGATAATGGTAAATTGTATTCAGTTGCAGCTGAACAGGCTGACAAAACTGCGGTTTTGAACTATGCAGCGCCTACTTATTCAATTGTTACTGATCCTACTTTGGGTGCAACATTTGGTATAGCAGGCGGTGCATTGACTGGTGGTGCAGGTACTGAAACATTCTATGCTTCTGCTGTATTGGCAGGTTCTCAGTTACATTCGTCAATGAATATTACTGGAGCTCAGAATATTGTAAGTGGTGACCTGAAGTTGTTGGAAAGTGTACCTTCCGGATATGCTGTTATTGCATTAAAATCAGGAAGTACTGTTAATTATCTGACAGCTGATGCTAATGCAGGTGCTATCAGTCCGTCAGACATGGATGATTATGAAAAGTACTTGTGGAAAGTTTCTGAAAAGACTGTAATGGGTGATGATATCTATTATACTTTCACAAGCTTGGCAAAAGATGCTGATGGCAATGCTTATCAGAAAGAATTCAAGGCAAATACAAAGTATTCTGTAAATGGTATTACTTTATCTGATAAAGGTGGTAACGCTATTAATGTAACCGGAACTACCGGAGGTACTCCTGCTATTTTCGGTTTCTATCAGGCTTTCCCTCTGGCTCATACACAAAAAGAATTGAATGATCTTCTGCAACCCGGTTTCGAACTGACTGTTAAGTACGAAAAAGACGAAGATAAGACAATCGAAAATATCAGTGTATTCCAGCAAAAGATGTATCCGAAGGGTACAAGTGCGAACGCTACTGAAGTAGAATTGTGGGATAATGAAGAGTTTGACCAAGGTACAGGTGCTAAGAAATTAGTATTGGATACTGAAGCAACAGTAGGCGGTAAGGTTAGTGGTGCTTTCAAATGGTTGACTGAAAAAGAGATTAATAAAGGAAAGGCTGGTCAATACGTAAGTAAATTCCAGTTCCAGTATGCTCAGGGTAATGAGTCTGTTATCACTAAGCTGGTAGTAGTAGGTGAAGGAAATGTTTCTATCCTGTTCAATGATAGCAAATATTATCTGACAACTTCTACAGATGCAAAAGCTAAATTGCCGTATATCAAACTGGGTGGTGACAATATTTATCCTGTTAAGAATCTGTTAGGCAAACTGTGGAATATTTCTTATGCAAACTCAAGAGCTAACGCAAAAGCTGAAGATGAGGAATATAAGCTGAACGGTATTCTGGCTGTAACTTATGACAAGAACGGTGAAGCTCCTAAATGGGATGCATCGACTTCTGCATGGGTACAAGGAACGACTACTGCTGTTGCTGACTATGTAGCATCTAACACCGTAGCTGAATCTGCTCCTGAAGCACAGTGGTTGGTTACAGATGCTGATCCGAACACGAATACATTTACTTTGACAAACCGTGAAAATCCGTCTGTGAAGATTATGAATCTTAGCTTGCGTGAACGTGATGGTAAGTTTGAAGTATATTCGACTAAGGTTAATAGTCTGAACTCTACTTCACAGGATAACCTTAAAGGTGATGAAAACGATATCGTTTATCTGGAAGAATCATCTAAAGCTGACAACTTCCAGGGTTATATGCAGACAACTGAAAATACATTGAGAAGCAATAACTATCACCTGGGTCAATATCATGCAATCGCAGGTAACCATAATGCTTACTTCGTGGAAAATCATGACAATAGCCATAAGATCGGTGCTGTTGCTGATTCAGAAGCTGCAGACAAGTGGAAACTGCACTTCGCAATGAAGGCTGACGAAGATGGTAAGTATACAGAAGTGGATACTGTAAAGATCATCACTGAGTATTATATACTTAACAAAGATGGTAATGGGAGAGAAACTGACGCTAAGAAGATCAAGAAAGATACATTAGCTATCCTTCCGTATACATTCCAGAAAGTAGAAAACCGTGAATTCGTTGCATTCAATCCGGAAAGCAAGACTCACTTCGACTATTATGCTTGTGATGCAAAGAACAAAGATAACAGTGTTGGTAATTATACAAAAGCAGCACGTTTCGCCTTGAAGGTAAAACCGAACGGTTATAACTTCATCGAACTTAATGACGAAGCATTCGATTCTAAGGTGTCTCTGTCTAACAGCCCGGACAACGGTTACCTGGAAAAGATGGAAACTTATGCTGACGACAACAACTCTATAATGGTAGTGGAAGCTGCAGACGCTTCAGAATATCATAAGATTGGTGTAGAATGGGGTGATACTATCAGCTTGTACCGTGACGAAAACAACTCCCAGGTATTGTTTGAAAAAGGGGATGAAAAGTCAATCGTCGAAAAAGATACTTTGAGCTTCCTGAACATCGACAACATCAACCAGTTCAATGTAAACCCGGCTATCTTTGCTGACACTGCTTACATCAACCGTTGGGATGCTGATGGCGTATTGAATACAACTTATCAGTATCTGTTGACGCTGAATCCTTCATTTGGTCTTCATACAGAAGATTGTGAAATTCCGAGTCACGAACCGATCATCGGTGGTATCGATACAGTTTATGGTCGCTTCCTGGTGAACCTGATTGACACAGCTAACGTATATGGCGTAAACCATATCCACAGCAACTGGTATACAAACGACGATGAAGCTGGTGAAAAGCTTGCTAAACTGTCATTCGTAGAAGGTTACCATACGAACGATACATTGTATCTGACTCGTCAGGGTGGTGAAATAGTTAAGATCGGTATGAATGCTCCTGATTTCAACGTTGCTAAGTTTGCTTTCCGTTATGTAGATAGCGCTGCTAAAACATTCAAAATCCAGACTCAATGGAAGAAATATCTGGGTGATGAAAATGAATATGATACAGCTGCTGAATTTGCAGAAGCTTACGAAAAGAACCCAGGTTATGTTTCTAACGAAGGTTACCTGAAATGGATCAACGGTACAGTAGTAGTAACAAAAGGTTATGAAAACGGTGATGTATTCGGTATCGAAGAAAACGTTAAACGTGATCCGGTTGCTAACGAAACAATCGACGCTTCTTCAATCAGTGTTGTAGCTGCTAACGGTGCAGTTATCATCAAGGGTGCTGAAGGTAAGAAAGTTACTATCAGTAACGTGCTTGGTCAGACTGTTGCTAATGCAGTGATCACTTCTGACGAAGCTACAATCTCTGCTCCTGCAGGTATCGTTGTAGTTGCTGTTGAAGGCGAAGCCGCTGTAAAAGCAATCGTAAAATAAGTAATTATTTAAAATCAAATAATTCTAAATTGTTTACCGCGCGTCGTAGGGGCGGTTCGCGAACCGCCCCCTGATAATTACCCTGCGACAGGCGAACAAGCGGTAGATATTAATACTAAAGTAATGAAATAAAGTTCTTCTGTTCCGACCTCTGTGAAGAGCGAAGACAGACCAAAAACAAGCCCCGGGAGATGCGTCTTCCGGGGCTTTGTACTTAAATGATTGATACTATGACATTGAAAATAAAATGTTTTGATTAATTTTGCCTATCCTTATTGAGAGAGAGATACGTGGAATATTATGAAAAACAAATAATACGAGGAGTAAAGGAGGGCGATGAAAATGCTTTCCGTAGTCTTTATGACAATTACTATCATCGTCTTTTCTGTATTTCCCGGCAATATCTGCAAGATGATTTTCTGGCGGAAACGATTGTCTCAGATGTCTTTTTTCACCTTTGGGAAACCCGTAAGACACTGGATATACAAATATCCCTGAATGCGTATCTGATACGTATGGTTCGTAACTTCTCTTTGAATTATCTGCAGAAGAATTATGTGGAGAAAGAAGTCAGCCTGAACGGTCTCGATATCACTTCCCCTTTGTTATTCCTGTCGGACGAATATCCGTTGGGACGTTTGCTGGAAAAGGAAATGTCAGAGAAACTCCATGAAGAAATAAACCGGCTTCCTAAAGAAACACGTCAGGTATTTATCCTCAGTCGCCTGGAAGAACTGAAACATGAGGAGATAGCCGAACGTCTGGGCATATCCGTTAATACCGTCAAATACCATATTAAGCAAGCTCTGTCTATTTTGCGGGATCGTCTAAAAGATTATCAGTTAGTGCTTTTAGCCTGCCTGATGAAAATGTTTTGAAAAAAGTAACTATTCTGACTACCCCATTTCCTCCCTTTTCTTGTCTACCTTATAACAACATAAAAATGAATAATACAGAGAATACATATTACCCGGATGAACTGATCGCAGCTTATTTGAATAATGAGTTGAATAAAGAACAGCGCATTGAACTGGAAAAATGGGTGGCAGCCGATGCCGCTCATAAACAATATTTTTATGAAATGACCGAAATATGGCTGGCAGCTAACGCTACCGCCGGCAGCAAGGAAGAAAGCGAACGGGCGTTTCAACATTTCCGGGGCAGGCTTTCGAAAGCAAAGTTATCGAGAAGATTTTCGTTGTCTTTTGTGCGGATAGCCGCAGCAGTTGTGTTGGGAATCTTATTGATTGGCTCAGGTTTCTATTTGGGCGATCGTCGGTCGGTTGGTCAGTCTCAATATTTACAGGCAATACAGACAATTGAAGTCCCAATGGGATCGCGTAGCCGGATCGTATTGCAGGATGGATCGGTGGTATGGCTGAATGCAGGTAGTAAACTTAGTTATGCCGCAGGTTTTTCACCGAAAGAAAGGAATGTAGTATTGGAAGGAGAAGGTTACTTTGAAGTCACTCATAATGATAAATGTCCTTTTATAGTCACTACGAATGATATCGATGTGAAAGTTTTGGGAACACGTTTCAGTGTGAAAGCTTATAAAGACGAGAAAAATATAGAAGTAATACTGGCTGAGGGAGCGGTCAATTTCATAAATAAAAAAGATTTGGATGCCTCGTTGATCATGAAACCGGAGCAACAAGTCATATATAACCGGGAGAGCGGGCATACAGATATACGGAAAGTACCGGCTTCGCAGGCGGATGACTGGACGACCGGGGCTCATTTCTTTAATGAACTGACGCTCGAACAGATTGCCAGACAATTGGAAAAGTCGTTTGATGTCACTTTTATATTCAGAAAAGAAGAAAAGAAGAATCTGACTTTCTATGGTGATTTCCGAAATGACGATTCACTGGAAGATATCCTGATGATCATGTCGAGCAGCGGTAAATTCAAATATAGAAAGACACACGATATAATAGAGATTTATTAGCAGAGTATTCACCTTAAATTTGAAAGCCTATAGGAAAAGAGAAATGCAGTGGAAATGAGAGATAAAAAAGAATCGGAAAATGGTACGAACATTTCCCGATTCAAATAGTCGTTAAACTAATTTGTTATTAAAAACAACACTACAAAATTATGGAAAACATTCCTTTTGAAAAAGAGAAAGCCGCATTATTTGTACCTAAAAAAACGTTATTTATTACGGCTTTATGTCTTGCTTCGTTAGCAGTAGCCCCACAGTTGGCTTTTGCATCCTTACCGCAGAATCAAAAAATATCATTGGTGGTGAAGAATGTGACATTGAAAGATGCTATCGAAACAATAAAGAAACAAAGTAATTATTCATTTTTTATTGACACAAAAGATGTGGACGTCCACAAGGTTGTGTCAGTCGATCTGGTAGATAGACCTGTTCGTGAAATACTGGCAGCTCTCCTTGATGGACAACAGGTTAAATGGGAGGTAAAAGGTAAACATATCATCATTACATCGGAAGATAAACAAGAAGTTGCAGCTGTCTCCCTGCAGAAAAAGGTTGTCTCCGGTACTATCATCGATGAAAACGGCGAACCTGTCATCGGAGTGAATGTTGCTGTAAAAGGAACGACCGAGGGTACGATAACCGATATGGACGGACATTTTTCTTTGGATGTCTCTTCGGATGCTGTATTGATCGTCTCTTATATCGGCTATCAAACGCAGGAAATAGCCGTTAAAGGAAAGACTGCCGTGAATGTGAATCTGAAAGTAGATTCAGAATTACTGGAAGAGGTGGTTGTTGTCGGTTATGGTGTCCAGAAAAAAGTGAATCTGACGGGTTCCGTATCGACGGTTAATTTTGCTAACCAGGCTGAGTCTCGTCCGGTGACGAATGTTTCTTCTGCTTTGGCTGGATTAAGTTCGGGTGTTTCTGTCTTACAAGGATCCGGACGACCGGGAGAGGATGATGCAACGATCCGTATTCGAGGTGTCGGGACATTGAATAATAGTGATCCGCTGGTTATTATTGATGGAATGGAAGGAGATCTGAATATCTTGAATCCAAACGATATTGAATCTGTTTCTGTTCTGAAAGATGCAGCATCTGCTTCTATTTACGGATCTCGTGCAGCTAATGGAGTTATTTTGGTAACAACGAAAAAGGGAAATAAAGACCGGATCAATATCTCATATAGTGGAAATATATCTATATCCAAACCGAGCCATCTGGTTGATCTAGTTTCTGATTATCCGACTTATATGCGATTAATGAACGAGAGTGCCCGTAATACAGGTTCTCCTGATGTCTATGGTCAGAAAACAATTGATACTTGGGAGGAAGCGAATAAGAACCCGAACGGATTGACTGAAAATGGCGTTCCTAACTGGCTGGCATATCCTAACACGAATTGGCAACGGGAAATGTACCAGAACAATGTGGCTCAGAATCATTCATTGTCAGTGAGCGGGGGAAGTGCCAAGACTACATTCCTGCTGTCTGCGGGTTATATGGATAATCCGGGACTGGTGGAAAATACAGGTTTAAAGCGTTATTCATTCAGAGCCAATGTTCAGGCGACTGTGACCGATTGGCTGACAGTCGGAACAAATACCTATGCAGTGTTACAATCTACGGAGTTGGGAGATTATAAGGCTATGAATGATGGTATGGGCCAGACTTGTCCGGGTGTTATTCCAAAATATAACGGACAATATGGTTTTCCGGAAGCAGCGGAAGAATCTACCCAGACGGATAATATGGCCTGGTTCCTGAATAAACAGGGAGGATTAAAAGAATCATCCCGTTTCAACACGACTGTTTATTCGAAGATTAAATTCCTTAAAGACTTTTCGTGGGACTTTAATTTCAACTATAATCGCCGTTTCGATGAGTCGAACCAGCACAGTACGGCAAATCCGCGCGTGAAATTTAGTACCGGTGAAATCCGTGTTCCGGCAGCCGACCCATCGCAGATGACTACCAACTATAAGAATTACGGCGACCATAGTTATACGTTGGAGAACTTGCTTCGCTATGACAAGACCATTGCAAACGATCATGATATCAACGTACTTCTGGGATATAATGAATATTATTATAAAGAATATGATCATGAATCGACGAAGAAAGGACTGATTGACCCGAGCATCTCAACTCCGGGATCAGCAACGGATATGGTGGAGATTAAGGGAACCGCGGAAGATAAGTCTCTACGTTCTTTCTTCGGACGTATCAATTATGCTTATAAATCGCGTTACTTGTTTGAAGCCAATATGCGCTATGATGGTTCTTCCCATTTCGCATCCGGAAACCGATGGGGGGTATTCCCTTCTTTCTCTGGTGCGTGGCGTGTCACAGAAGAGGATTTTATGAAAAGCCAGAATTTATTTCAGAACCTGAAGCTGCGTTTATCCTGGGGGCAACTTGGAAATAATGCAACAGATGGTGAATATGACTATCAGGCCCTTTACGAGGCTGTTAAATATCCGTTGAATGGCATTTTGCAAACTGGTTTGTGGCCGGAGAAGATTGCTAATGGCTTATTAAAATGGGAAACGACTTCCGTAGTTAATGTGGGTGTTGATGCCGCTTTATTGAATAGTCGGTTGACTGCAGAGGTGGATGTCTATAATAAAGTAACGGACGGGATTTTGACAACTCCTCCAATCTATTTAACAGCTGGTGATAAAAAAGCACCGACGCGTAACACTGCCGAAGTGACTAACCGGGGTATCGATCTGACTTTGGGATGGAAAGATAAGATCGGACAGGTAAACTACAGTGTGATTGGTAATTTCTCTTATAACCATAATGAAGTGACCAAATATAAAGGAAAACTGACCGAAGGTTGGGTTGTGAATGAAAAGGGAGAAAGAGTTTACAAATCAAACTTAGGAGACGTGTCCGATTCTAAAGACCAGCGCAGGGTTGTTGAGGGGCATAAGATACACGAGTTTCATCTTCTGTCACCTTATCAGGGGAATCAGCAGTATTTCAATGCCGACGGTTCTGTCAATGTCAATGGCGGTCCGAGAGATGGTATGATCCGGACCAAAGATGATATGGCATGGTTGGAAGCCATGCAGGCGGCAGGCTATAAATTCATGCCGAACCAGAATATCGGAAAGAATCAGCTGTGGTATGGTGATTTGATTTATGCAGATACCAATGGTGACGGTATTTATGGAAACACGTATGATAAAGAGTTGACCGGAACATCAATGACCCCTAAATATAACTTTGGTTTACAATTGAATGTCTCCTGGAATAACTTTGACGTATCCATGTTGTGGTCCGGTAGTGCGGGATTTGATCTGTATTGGGCACAGTTTGGTTTTAACCTGCCGACAACAGGTTATGGAAGTGCTTTGGGACAACGGGTTGCTGATGATCACTATTATTATGGCGAAGGTAACGCTTCCGATCTGACACCCGATAATCTGAACGGTAAATATCCTCGTCTTCTTAATAACTCCAATGCGGCACAAAACAAGCAGGAGAGCACTTTTTATCTGTATAATGGGAATTTCCTGAAATTGAAGAATCTGTCGGTGGGATATACATTGCCGTCCAATATCTCGGGAAAGGTATTCGCTGAACGTATCCGTTTGTATTTTTCCGGCGAGAACCTGTGTACTTTTACTTCTTTCCCCGGACAAGATCCTGAAATAGGTAACAGTATAGGTTATCCTTCACTGAAACAAATATCATTTGGTGCAAATATTACATTCTAATACAAAAAATAGAACGATGAAAAAGATCAATAATATATTAGTCGCTTTGGCAATGGTGGCAGGATTTGTAAGCTGCCAAGGTGGTTTATTGGATACCAATCCATATGATTCTGTCGGTTCGGAACAGATGTGGACGAATGAGAACCTGACGGATATGGGCGTAATGTCCATTTATGAAACCCTTCGCTACAGCAAGGTAGGGGTAGAGATTTATTTTTACGATGAGTTTGGTTTTACAGGTCAAGGACGTGATGTGACAACTTTGTGCAGCGGATCGATTACTGCAAGTAACAGTTTATTTTCGGATACCTGGAAACAGTTGTATGAAGGAGTAAGCCGTGCTAATGATGCGATTGCGAATATCCCTGTCAAATCTCCGGTTACGGAAGAGAAAAAAAGCCGTTTACTTGCAGAAGCCAAGTTCATGCGTGCTTATTTTTACTATCGTCTGAACGAACTTTATAAGGGAGTTCCGGTTTATCTGGAACCGACACCTGTCGATGAATTTACTAAGGGACGTGAAACCGAAGAAAAAGTGTGGGAAGTCGTTTTGAACGATTTGAATGACTGCATTAATGAACCATTATTGCCTGACCGGTATGAGAAGGGAAGTGCCAGTTACGGACGTGCTACTAAAGCTGCCGCGTATGCATTGCGGGGTAAAACATATATGTGGATGAAAGAGTATGCGAAAGCGGAAGCTGATCTCAGAAAAGTGGGTGAATTGGGGCATAAGCTGTTTGACGGACCCTATAAAATGCTTTTCAAAGAAGAAAATGAGCAATCTGACGAGATGATCTTCTCTGTACAGAATGTAGGCGTGAAGGATTATGGTTCGACTACTCAGTTCCGTTTGGGAACTCGTGTATCTTTCGGCTCATGTTGGAATACTTATCTGCCTAATCCGGATTTTGTCGATTCATACGAAAATGCCGATGGTTCACCGTTCAACTGGGATGATTATATTCCGGGATACAATGCAATGACACCCCGTCAGCGTGAAGTTTTTTTCCTGCGGGATGGTTTGACGGACGAAGAGATAGAGACTTTCAAGGAAAAAGGGGCTGATATGTCTAAGTATTTGTCGGAAGGAAATGAAGCTCGTATCCGGAAAGTATACGAGAATCGGGACCCGCGTCTGACAGCTTCCATTATAACTCCTTATTCCACTTATTTCGGGGCTGTAGATATGAATGAGAATACCTATACGCTTCGCTGGCCGTACAGAGGTTATGATGACAGGGAACCTTTTGACATTCGTACGCATACTTCAACGATCTTCTATTATCTGTATCGTAAATATGTATATGAAGGTGCTTCGGAAACACCGGCACGTGATTATTGCCCGACGGATCAGCCGTTGATCCGTTACGCTGATGTCCTTTTATTATTGGCGGAAGCATTAAATGAGCAAGGTAAAACAGACGAGGCTGTTCCTTATGTGAATATGGTTCGTGAGCGTGCTGGGGCTGCATTGCTTAACAGTAACGAGTATACGAGGGTAAAAGGGCAGGACGATTTGCGTAAGAGGATACAGAATGAGCGTCGTTGGGAATTTGTGATCGAAGGGGTTAACTTCTTTGATGAGTTGCGTTGGAAGACCTGGAAAGAGTCGAAATTCAACAATGGCGTGAATTGCGGGACTAAAGCAGCTACGGGTGAGATCATATATCAGAATATTTGGCTGGGAGATTACATGTATAAGTGGCCTATTCCGGCAGCAGAATGCGAACGGAATGGTAATCTGGTACAAAATGACGGTTGGATAAACTAATAAATAATTGTTTTTTTAGAAGCATAAAAGTATCTGCGGGAAGATATGCCTCATCGGGTGCTTTTATGCTTCGTTATTTGAAATATACCATGAAGAAGATTCTATTTTTATTGTTACTGTTGAATGTGAGTCTGTGCCTGATGGGACAGGATAAAGTGAAGTTCGTTCTTTTTGCAGACATTCATTACGACAGTATGCCGGACGGTAACGAACGGTTATCTGCCATTATCAAACATGCGGAGAAGCAGAAAGCCGATTTTATGCTGGAACTGGGAGATTTTATACCGGCAAAACCGGAATATGATACAGTGAAAGAACAAATCAATTCGAGTGCCATCCCTATGTTCCATACGTTGGGGAATCATGATATAGACCGGATTGATAAGAAAACCTATATGGAATATTGGGGAATGCCTGCTTCCTACTATCATTTCGATAAAGGCCCGTTCCGTTTTATCATTTTGGATTCGGATTTCTTTATAGACAAGGATGGTGTGTTAAAATCATATGACAAGGGAAATTATGCCAGGGTGAAAGAAGAAGACAGGAATCGTTACAGCAAGGAGGAAATGGCTTGGTTGCAGGATTTATTGCAGGATACTACGCGTATTTGCCTGCTCTTTTCCCATGCACCGGTAAACGACCGCTATGCAGAAGTTTCACAGAACAGGGAACTGCATGAAATGTTACTTCAGGCTCGGGAGAAAGGAACTAAAATCGCGATGGTTTTTGGCGGGCATATGCATAGTGACAATTACCATCAGATAGACGGTATCCATTATATGCAGGTCAATGGAGCCAGCAATATCTGGGGGGGAGAGAAGTTTGTCAATATGGAAAGATATCCGGATTCTTTGTATCGGAAATATCCGTCTTTGAAATATGTGATACCTTATGACAGAGCTTTGTATGCAACAGTAGAGATCGATACGAAAGGAAATATCAAGATCACCGGAACGAAGAGCAAGTATGTCAAGCCGGAACCGGATAAGGAATTACTGAAGACAAAGCCGTATCCTTGTTCGTCTGTCATATCCTCATTAAAACTGAAATATTAGGTATGTTGAAAGTTATGAATTATTTATTCTTGTCCGTATTTATACTGATATCCACTCTGTCGTTGAAGGCTGCAACAGGTGATGAACTTGCTTCGGTGGTAAAGATCGGCATTATCTCAGATGTACACGACCAGCCAGAGCGTTTGCAAGCTTTTATGGATAAAGCGATGGAAGAAAAGCCGGACTTTATTATTCAGTTGGGCGACTTGTCGAACGGAAAACCTGAGAGTAATGTCAGGATGCTGGAGATCTGGAATACTTATCCGGGTCGAAAATACCATGTGTTGGGCAATCATGAACTGGATTATGCTACCAAAGAAGAAATAGTAGGTCGTCAGGAGATGCCGGGAACCTATTATTCTTTTGACTGTGGAAACTATCATTTTGTCGTATTGGATTGTAACTTTATCCTGAAAGATGGTGAATATAGAGACTATGCCAATGCCAATTATTATATAGACAAACAATTTCGTGACCTGATCGATCCGGAACAGGTAGAATGGTTCAGGCAGGATGTGATGAGGACGGATAAAAAGGTGATCGTATTTTCACATGAAACATTTGATGATATAGAGATCAGAGGTTCTAATCCGGTACCGAATCGTTTGTTGGTGCGTGAAGTGATCAGAGAGGTGAATGATCGTTTACCCACTGGCGAACATAAAATAATAGCTTGTTTTGCCGGGCATGATCATCTGGATCATTATAACCGGATCGACGGTGTCCACTTCTTTGCGGTCAACAGTGCCCTGGGCTTTAAAAAAGGACTGGAGATAAAAGATTCGTTGTATGAATTTGTGATGTTGGATGATAGGGACCGGACGATACGGATACAAGGCGTTCAGAGTGAATTTCTGAACTCTCCTACAGATGAGGACTACGGGCATTATCCAAAGGAGCTGATATTTCCTTTTATTCAGGACAGGAAAGTTTCTTATTGATAGTTTACAGAGTGTTCCTGTTGTTTTTGTTATGGCAGAGGAACACTCTGACCTGCATACAGAGTGTAAATAATGCTTCTGTGATGAAATCTCTCCTTGTATTTGTTTATCTTTGCAGTCTAAAAGCTTGTAAATATTTATGACGAAAGATATAACACCCGAATATGTGCTTGGTGACCTGCGTTATCTGCAATTACTGGCGCGTAGTTTTCCTACCATTGCAGATGCGAGTACGGAGATCATCAATCTGGAAGCGATCCTGAACCTGCCGAAAGGAACGGAACATTTCATGTCCGATATCCACGGCGAGCATCAGGCCTTTAACCATGTCCTGAAAAATGCTTCCGGGGCAATCAAGCGTAAAGTGAATGAGATATTCAGCAATACGCTGCGCGATTATGAAAAGAAAGAATTGTGTACACTGATCTACTATCCGGAGCAAAAACTGGAGCTGGTCAAATGCAAGGAATCCGATCTGGACGACTGGTTCCTGATCACGCTGAACCAACTGGTGCGGGTGTGCCGGAATGTATCTTCCAAATATACCCGTTCGAAAGTGCGTAAGGCGCTTCCGAAAGAGTTCTCTTATATCATTCAGGAACTATTGCACGAGTCGTCGGACGAGCCCAACAAATCGGCTTATGTCGATCAGATCATCAAAACGATTATCTCGACCGGACGTGCTAAAGACTTCATTATCGCTATGTGTAACCTGATACAGCGGCTGACGATCGATGTCCTGCATGTGATCGGCGATATATACGACCGTGGTCCGGGTGCCCATATCATCATGGATACACTTTGCGACTACCATCATTTCGATATCCAGTGGGGAAACCACGATGTCCTGTGGATGGGGGCGGCCTCGGGGAATGCAGGCAGCATTGCCAATGTGATCCGTATGTGTCTGCGCTTCGGAAACCTGACAACCCTGGAGGACGGCTACGGTATCAACCTGTTGCCGCTGGCTACCTTTGCAATGGATACGTACGGGGACGATCCCTGCGAACTGTTCATGCCGAAAAGCAACGGCTCCGATACGGTGTTCGATGAGAAGACCACCCGGCTGATCTCACAGATGCACAAGGCGATTACAATCATTCAGTTCAAGCTGGAGGGTGAAATCATCCGCCGCCGTCCCGAGTTCGAGATGGACGACCGCCTGTTGCTTCACCATATTGACCTGAAACGGGGCGTCATCAATCTGGACGGGAAAGAATACGAGCTGAAGGACAAGAATTGGCCTACGCTCAACCCGAAAGATCCTTACGCCTTGTCTATCGAGGAAGAAGACCTGATCCACCGGATACAGCATTCGTTCGAATACAGTGAGAAACTGAAAAAACATATGCGCTGCCTTTTCCGTCATGGTAGCATGTACCAGGTTTGTAACTCGAATCTCTTGTTCCATGCTTCTGTGCCGATGAATACCGACGGTACGCTGAAGAGCGTTCGTGTCAATGGGCAGGAGTATAAAGGGAAGGCTTTGCTGGACAAGGTCGACCAGCTGATCCGTACGGCTTATTTCGATTCGGAGGATTCTCCGGAGAAGGATTTCGCACTGGATTATATCTGGTATCTTTGGGGAGGAAAAGACTCTCCGCTGTTCGATAAGAGCAAGATGGCGACTTTCGAACGTGCCTTTATCGACGATAAAGAGGTGCAGAAGGAGGAGAAAGGGGCTTATTATACCTTGCGCGAAGAAGAAAAGATATGCGACATGTTGCTGGATGAGTTTGGTGTGACAGGCGTACATCGCCATATCATCAACGGCCATGTGCCGGTACGTTCCATCCAGGGGGAAAATCCGATCAAGGCGAACGGGAAACTGTTGGTGATCGACGGAGGCTTTTCAAAGGCGTATCATCCGGAGACGGGTATTGCCGGTTATACGCTGGTTTACCACTCCCGCGGTTTCCAGCTGGTACAGCACGAACCGTTCCTGTCTACCGACCAGGCAATCAAGGAAGGCCGTGATATCCGTTCCACAACTATTGTAGTTGAGCTGAGTTCCCATCGTCAGATGGTAAAAGACACCGACAAGGGAGCCGACCTGCAACGTCAGATCCAGGATCTGGAAAAACTGCTGTATGCCTACCGTAACGGTTTCATCAAAGAGAAGGAACGTAGTGAGTATTGATTCTTCTATGCAAAAACGAATAACCTGGTCTCCCATACTGTTGACCATCCTGATAGTCTTGCTATTTTTGGGTGGCCTGATATATGGTGCCGTATCTATTCCGTTGGAAAGTGTCATCGATATCCTTTTAGGGAAGGACATCGGCCGTCCGGCATGGCAAAACATCATCCTGCAATCCCGTTTTCCGCAGGCGGTAACGGCGTTGCTTGCCGGTGCTTCGCTTGCTACCAGCGGGCTATTGCTGCAGACGCTTTTTCGAAACCCGTTGGCAGGTCCCTCTATCCTGGGTATCAGCGACGGTGCAAACCTGGGAGTGGCTGCCATCATGCTCTATTTCGGCGGAACCCTCAGTATGGTGACCGAACTGCCCATCAGCGGTTATCTGGCGGTCGTTATCGCCGCCTTTGCCGGTGCCACTTGTATCCTGGGACTGATTATCTGGTTCTCTGCGAAGGTAAAGAATAACGTCATGCTCCTCATCATCGGGATTATGATCGGTTATATGGCATCCTCCTTGATCTCCGTGCTGAATTATTATGCATCGACCGACAAGGTACATGCCTTTGTCATGTGGGGGCTGGGTAATTTCTCGGGTGTCTCCCTGATGCAACTGCCTTACTTCTTCTTTTTCACGTTGGCAGGTCTGTTACTGGCTATCCTGCTGATCAAGCCGCTGAATGCTTTGCTCCTGGGAGAGATGTATGCCGCCAACCTGGGGATAAAGATCAAGCGAACCCGTATCGGGATCCTGTTCTGTACCGGTCTGCTGACGGCTACGACAACTGCCTTTTGCGGTCCCATCTCCTTTATCGGTCTGGCTGTTCCGCATATCGCCCGTCTGATGCTCGGCTCGTCCAATCATAAGATGCTGGTGCCGGTCACGATGCTGACAGGCTCCTGTATCGCTCTACTCTGTAATATACTGATGGTCATGCCCGGAACCAACAATATCCTGCCTTTGAATGCCGTAACCCCTATGTTGGGCGCTCCGGTCATTATCTATGTGATCGTGAATCGTAAAAATATCCAATACTTTGACTGATGAGGACACAGGAACCTGTCATAGAAGCCAGCCATCTCAGTATCGGCTACCTGCTGAAAGGCGGCAAGCGCAAGGTCATCCATGAGGACCTGAACCTGCATCTGCAAGCAGGCGAAGTCACCTGCCTGTTAGGACTGAACGGAGCCGGTAAATCCACTCTGTTGCGTACCCTCTGCGGTTTCCAGCCCCCGTTGTCGGGCGAGATCCGCCTGATGGGAAAACCGTTGGCATCCTATTCGCAAAGCAACTTTTCGCTGACGGTAGGTGTTGTACTGACGGAGAAGACAAATGCCGGGGGAATCACCGTTTACGAACTTGTCTCCCTGGGTCGTCACCCGTACACCGGTTTCTTCGGCCAGCTGAAGAAGCACGACAAGGAGATCATCGAGCAATCGCTGGAGGCAGCCGGCATTGCCCACAAAGCACAAAATTACGTATCCGAACTGAGCGACGGCGAACGGCAGAAAGCCATGATCGCCAAAGCCCTGGCACAGCAATGCCCGATCATTCTGCTGGATGAGCCGACCGCTTTCCTGGATGTCACCAGCCGCATAGAGACCATGGTGCTGCTGCATCGCCTGGCTATGGAACAGCATAAAGCCATCCTCCTGTCCACCCACGATCTCGATCTGGCTATCCAAATGGGCGACTGCCTGTGGTTGCAGGAGAAAGGTCGTCCGATGGCCTGCGGTACACCCGAAGACCTGATATTGAGCGGTGCTTTCGAGTCTTTCTTCGGAAAGGAAGGTATCGTATTCGATCCCTCCACCGGAAAGCTGAATACGAAAGCTCCGGTCCGTCCGATAGGCGTAGAGGGCGACTTCCTGGTTTCCTACTGGGTGGGGAATGCCCTTATCCGGAACGGTTACCGTCCTGCTCCGGCAAAAGAGGGACAGGTAAACGTGAATTGCCTGTCTTCCAGTGAGCTTCTGCTGACTATGCCCAATGGAAAAGTGAGAAAACTGGATGGAGTGGCTGCTTTGGTGGAAGCCGTAAGGGAGGATGTCAGTGACTTGACAGTGTTACGAAGAATGAAAGAATAATAAAAGATATAACAAGATAAGTATAGACGAATTATGGCAAATGAAATAACCTGGCGGTTAGAGAATGAGAAAGTAGGCCGTCTGCTGTTACAGTATGCTATCCCGGCAGTGATCGGGACAATGGTGAACTCCTTATACAATATCGTAGACCGTGTTTTTATCGGCCAGGGTGTCGGTGCGCTGGCGATTGCCGGGCTTACGCTGACGTTCCCGATCCTGCTTTTCCTGCAGGCGTTCGGTATGTTGGTGGGGGCCGGTGCTGCGACGCGTGTCTCCATCCACCTGGGAAGAAAGGCGAACGATATGGCAGAGAAAGTGTTGGGAAATGCTTTCACGCTGACATTTATCATCACGCTCGTCACGGTGCTCCCCTGTATGATCTGGATGGAAGACTTGCTGCAGGCCTTTGGCGGTAGCGAACAGACCATTCCTTATGCTAAAGACTATTTGAATATAGTCGTCCCCGGAACAATCCTTACCTCGCTGAGTTTCGGCTTTAATGCCATCATGCGTGCTTCCGGTTATCCGAAGAAAGCCATGTTCACCATGCTGATCGGAGCGATCGCCAATGTGGTCCTCGATCCGATCTTTATCTTCTGGCTGGATATGGGGATACAGGGAGCGGCGATTGCTACCATCATTTCCATGCTGCTGAGTACCGCTTTCGTGATGAATCACTTTGTTCAGAAAGACAGCATCGTCCGTTTCCACAGGGGAACGTTCAAGCTGGAGGGGCATGTCGTATGGAATATCCTGACAATCGGTATCTCGCCGTTCGCCATGCAGCTGGCAGGCAGCCTGGTGGTCGTTATCCAGAACTATGCGCTGAAAGTACATGGCGGCGACCTGGCGTTGGGGGCGAACGGGATCATAACCAGTGTCGGTATGCTGCTGGTCATGCTGATCATCGGCATTGCGCAGGGAATGCAGCCGATTGTCGGTTTCAATTACGGGGCAGGACATCATAAACGCGTGCAGGATACCTTGTGGCTCGTTATTATTACGGCAACCGTCATTATGGGGATCGGCTGCCTGTGCAGCGTCCTCTTCCCTGAAGTGATCTCACGTGCTTTCACGAACGATCCGGCACTGATAGAGGTGACGGCAAACGGTCTTCGTATCAGTTTGCTGGTCTTTGTGGTGGTCGGTTCGCAGATATGTATCAGCCAGTTCTTCCAGAGTATCGGTATCGCCTGGAAAGCCATGTTCCTTAGCCTGAGCCGCCAGTGCCTGTTCCTGATACCCGCCCTGCTGGTGTTTCCGAATATCTGGGGACTGGACGGTGTGTGGTATGCATCTCCTTTTTCAGACTTCATTGCAGCCGTAACTGCCTGGGGTTTCTTGTGGTATCATGTTAAAAACATAAAAAGTAAAGGACTTGATTGAACTTCCTGGCATATTATTTGTCTATATAATGAAAAGTGATTCACAAGGTAGTAATTATAAAGAATAGAAGTATGAAAAGAGTATTATTATTGCTAGCTGTCCTGCTGTTTAGTGCCGGTTCGGGGACAATGATGGCACAACAGGATAAAGCGGCTGAAAAGGCTGCTAAAAAAGCGGAGAAAGAAGCTAAGAAAGCTGCAGAAGAAGCTGAAAACATGGCGTTGTTTGAACAGGCTGTCCAGGCTCTTAACAGTAAAGACTTCGTGCTCGAAGCAGATCGTGTGGAATTTAAACGCGGACGCTTTGTATATGTCACTCCCAGTACCAACTTCGTATCGATGGACGGTAACCGTGCAACGATCCAGTTGGCATTCAACGGAGCATATGCCGGTCCTAACGGTATCGGAGGGATCACTGTAGAAGGAAACGCCTCGAATGTCGAAATGAAGACCGACAAGAAAGGGAATGTCACTTTCAGTATGATGGTACAAGGTGTAGCTGTTTCAGCTAACGTAACTTTCCGTATGGCAAAGGGAACCAACAAATGTACGGCTACTGTAAGTCCTAACTTCAACAGCAACCGTATCTCATTTACCGGTACCCTGTATCCGACAGAACAATCCAATGTGTTTAAGGGACGTTCCATTTAAACATATATTGATATACTCTGAATGAAGGAGACGTTGCTTTGCGACGTCTCTTTTTTTATATCTTTGCATTCAACTAACTGATAACACGAACGAGTATGCAATTATCAATCGACCAAAAAGACATAGATAAATTTATCATGATAGGCGATAAGGTGCTTGTCAAACCGAAAAATCCGCAGAGTCAGACTAAATCAGGTCTTTACCTGCCGCCTACGGTACAGCAGGATAAGATACAGAGCGGTTATATCATCAAGGTGGGTCCCGGTTTCCCCCTGCCTTCGCAGAAAGAAGAGCACGAAGTATGGGAAAAGAAAGAGGATGAAGCCGTCCATTACCTGCCATTGCAGGCACACGAGGGTGACCTGGCTGTTTATTTGCAGAATGCCGCCTATGAGATCAAGTTTAACGATGAAAAGTTCCTGATCGTGCCCCATTCTGCCATTCTGATGCTGCTTCGCGACGAAGGATTGTTCGAATAAAGCCTTTTTCTTTGGCAAAATACTAATAGATATACTTTTTTGATGTATTTTTGCAAGCAAATCAACAAAATAAACTATCAACAGTAGCGATAAGAATGAATAAAATTGTAAGTAAAGAACATTTCTCTGCCAACGTCGTGAAGCTGGAAGTGGAAGCTCCGCTGATTGCCCGCTCACGCAAGGCCGGTCACTTTGTGATCGTAAAAGTGGGAGAGAAAGGTGAACGTATCCCTTTAACCATTGCAGGAGCTGATACTCAGAAAGGAACCATTACCCTGGTGATCCAGGCTGTAGGCGGCTCATCCAAGAAGATCTGCGACTTGAACGCAGGCGACTATATTACCGATTTGGTAGGTCCGCTGGGACAGGCTACCCATATCGAGAAGGTTGGAACGGTAGTTTGTGCCGGTGGTGGTGTAGGTGTAGCCCCGCTGCTGCCTATCGTCGAGGCTTTCCATAAGGCGGGTAACCGTGTGATTGTCATACTGGCTGCCCGTACGAAAGACCTGGTGATCCTGGAAGAACAGATGAAAGCCAACTCCGACGAAGTGATCGTGATGACCGACGACGGTTCCTACGGTACGAAAGGACTGGTGACGAACGGCGTGGAAAGTGTGATCAACCGTGAGAAGGTAGACCTGTGTGTAACCATCGGTCCGGCTATCATGATGAAATTCGTTTCAGCGCTTACAAAGAAATATGAGATACCTACCGTCGCATCCCTGAATACGATCATGGTAGACGGTACGGGCATGTGCGGCGCTTGCCGTATCACGGTGGGCGGAAAGACCAAGTTTGTCTGTGTGGACGGACCGGAGTTCGATGCTCATCAGGTTGATTTCGACGAGATGCTTATGCGTCTGGGAGCTTATAAAGATATTGAAAAGAAATAACCACTTAAACAAATGACAACAGCAGAACTAATTGCAGCCCGCCGTTCCGAACCCTGGAGGGAAGAACTGCGCAAGAGCAAAAAAAATAAAGAACGCACGGATATTCCCCGTGTAGAAATGAATGAACTCGATCCGGAGTACCGTAGCCATACCCGCCTGGAAGAGGTGAACCTGGGTCTGACAAAGGAGCAGGCCATGCAGGAGGCACAACGTTGCCTCGACTGCCCGAATCCGACCTGTATGGAAGGTTGTCCGGTAAGTATCAATATCCCGACATTTATCAAGAACATCGAACGGGGTGAATTTCTCGAAGCAGCGAAGGTACTGAAAGAAACGAGTGCCCTGCCTGCCGTTTGCGGTCGTGTATGTCCGCAGGAGAAACAGTGTGAAAGCAAATGTATTCATCTGAAGATGAAGAAAGCTCCGGTAGCCATCGGTTACCTGGAACGCTTTGCTGCCGACTACGAACGGGAGAGCGGTCAGATATCTGTGCCGGAAATCGCAGAAAAGAACGGTATCAAAGTGGCCGTGATCGGTTCCGGTCCTGCCGGTCTGTCTTTTGCCGGTGATATGGCGAAACGCGGATATGATGTTACCGTGTTCGAAGCGTTGCATGAGATTGGCGGCGTACTGAAATACGGTATTCCTGAATTCCGTCTGCCGAACAAGATTGTGGACGTAGAGATCGAAGGACTTCGTAAGATGGGCGTGAAGTTCATCACGAACTGTATCGTCGGTAAGACGATCAGTTATGAAGACTTGCACGAAGAGGGTTTCAAAGGCTTCTTTGCTGCCAGCGGTGCCGGTCTGCCTAATTTCATGAACATACCGGGCGAAAACCTGATCGGCATCATGTCGTCCAACGAATACCTGACACGTGTCAATCTGATGGATGCTGCCAACCCCGAAAGCGATACGCCTGTGTTGCAGGGTAAGAAAGTGGCAGTGATCGGCGGAGGTAACACGGCGATGGATTCTGTACGTACTGCCCGCCGTCTAGGGGCCGAACGTGCCATGATCGTTTACCGCCGTAGCGAAGAAGAAATGCCTGCCCGTATCGAGGAGGTGAAACATGCCAAAGAAGAGGGCGTGGAATTCCTGACCTTGCACAACCCGATCGAATATATCGGCGACGAACGAGGCCGTGTTAAGCAGATGCGCCTGCAGAAGATGGAACTGGGTGAACCGGATGCTTCCGGTCGCCGCCGCCCTGTACCCATAGAAGGCGCCATCGATACGATCGATGTGGACGAAGTAATCGTCAGCGTCGGTGTTTCTCCCAACCCGCTTATCCCGCGTGCCTTCAGCGGCCTGGAAGTGAGCAAATGGGGCACGATCGTAGTCGATCAGGATACCATGCGTTCGGCGCTGCCGGATGTATATGCCGGAGGTGACATTGTTCGCGGTGGCGCGACGGTGATCCTGGCGATGGGTGACGGCCGTAAAGCTGCTGCTGCCATGGATGCCGCCCTGCAGGGAAAATGATCTGAATAACTCTATAAATAGGAGCCCGGTCCTGACAGGTCGGGCTTTTTCTTTGCATAAATGTTATGAAATGTCTATATCTTCCAATTTTTAAGAGCTTCCGGTAAAAAGGTGTTGCAAATGAGAAATTTATTTTTAAATTTGCGTTTAACTGATCATTCAGAAAAAAGACATATAGAGGTAAAGGTAGTATTTATACAATAGTTATAAATATTAGTGTGTCTATGAAGGGAGGACTATGGCAGAAATGCTGTGGTCCTTTTTTATTTAGTTATTCTGATTTTAGTAATGCTATTGCTTCTTGTTTTAATTTAGGCAAATGGTTTACAACGATACTCCACAATATATCGATAGACAGACTGTCGTATCCATGTATGATGTAATTACGAGCATCGACGATCTTACGTGAGTTAGTGATTGTAATGTCGGAATTTACTTTTAGGATCCGGTTCATGGCTTCTCCAATAATTTCAACATTTCTTTCCACTGCGCGTCTAAGACGTAGATCCCTGTTAAATTCTTCAAATAACTTCGGTTGGTTTTCAAAGAAACTTTCTATTTCTTCGATGGCTGTTATGATGTCCTGTAAATGTTTTTTTATATAGTTATCCATATAATTGTACTTTAGTTGTGTCAATACTTTCTTTCAAATATGGGTTTCGTACAGCTTTACCTTCCAATAGATCAACATCTCGTCCTAAAAGGCTTTCCAGTGCGTATTTTAAATCAAAGTAATTATCTGCATAATCTTCTAAATTGACACCTTCGAAGTCTACTAACAGATCGATATCACTCTTGTCTGTAAATCGATTAGTAAGTACAGAACCGAAAGCAAACAAATTCTTTACCTTATGCTTTTTGCATAAAGCTATAATCTTTGGTAGATAATTGCTGAAGAAGTTCATATGCCTTGTATTTAGTTGTAACAAAAGTAGATATTATTCTTTAAAAGAGCAATAGGAGGGATAGACTATCAATAAAAAGCCCCGATATTGCAAGCAATACCGAGGCCTTTTGGAAGCGAGCGAAAGACGGGACTCGAACCCGCGACCCTAACCTTGGCAAGGTTATGCTCTACCAACTGAGCTACTTTCGCAATTAAATCAAACTGTACTCGAAGCGGGACTTGAACCCGCACAGCCGCAATGGCCAAAGGATTTTAAGTCCTTCGTGTCTACCGATTCCACCATTCGAGCATCCCTTCTCTTAGAGATGAGCGAAAGACGGGACTCGAACCCGCGACCCTAACCTTGGCAAGGTTATGCTCTACCAACTGAGCTACTTTCGCATTGTTTTCGTTTGCGTGTGCAAAGGTAGATGATTTTTCTTTATTTGCAAACAAAATAGGAACTTTTTTAATAATTTCTTATCAATAAAGTCTTATCTGTCTGATCGACACGGTAATGCTGTAAGACCTTAGTTGCTGGACCTTCCATAGGATTGCCCACTCCATTCGATATGTCATACTTACTTCCACATTTAGGGCAGACTGCAAAAACCCCATCTTGTACTTCTACTGTTACATTTGAAGATGCTTCATAAGGGCAGGCTGCATCGAATGCATAATAGACATTTTGAGAACCTCCGTTATTACTGAACCCATTGTATACAAGTATACCACCTAGCCCAAATCTAGCATCGTGTTGGTTTGTATTTTTCTCTGTGAATATTTTAGACGCTTGAGACGCTTGAAGTCTCCATTCTGTATTTAAATTGACTTCAAAATAAACAGGATAGAGACCTAAGCTGGGTTCAATGGTTTTACTACAAGAGAGAACCATGAAAGTAAGTAGACAAAAAATAATCCTTTTCATATATTATGCTAACAGTTCCTTTTCTGCTTCGTTTACTTTACTAAACGAGAAACCGTCGATAATATTTTGCATCAGAGCAGAAATACTGTCATTGCACAGATTACCGATACTGCCTTCGTGTGTATGACTGACCGCCTTATTCGGAGTGAATTTACTCGCTTCGATGTTCAGACCGACTTGTTTATAAGCGTCGCGGAAAGGAACACCCTCCAGCACGAGACGGTTGACCTCCTCTACGCTGAACAACAGGGCATATTTGTCATCATCCAAAATATGCTCGTTCACCTTCACTTCGCGCATCATATGCGTCACCATGCGGATGCAATCCTTCAGCTCGTCGAAAGCAGGCAGGAACACCTCCTTGATGATCTGCAGGTCACGGAAATAACCTGACGGCAGGTTGTTGCATATCAGCGTGATCTGTTGCGGCAATCCCTGTATCTTGTTACATTTCGCACGTGTCAGCTCGAATACGTCCGGATTCTTCTTGTGCGGCATAATGCTAGAACCCGTCGTGAACTGGTCGGGCAGCTTGATAAACCCGAAGTTCTGGCTGTTGAACATGCAAGCGTCGAACGCCAGCTTCGAAAGTGTTGCGGCAATACCTGCCATAGCGAAAGCCACCGTGCGTTCCATCTTGCCGCGTCCCATCTGTGCATAGACCACATTGTAATCCAATGCATCGAATCCCAGCAAGTTCGTCGTCATCTGGCGGTTCAGTGGGAAAGAAGAGCCATATCCGGCAGCCGAACCCAGCGGGTTACGGTTACAAACCTTATAGGCAGCCTGCATCATCTGCAAATCGTCCACTAGACTCTCGGCATACGCCCCGAACCACAGGCCGAATGAAGAAGGCATCGCTATCTGCAGATGCGTATATCCCGGCATCAGTATATGCTTATAACGGTTACTCTGGCTGATCAACACTTCGAACAGCCCGTTGGTCAGTTCTACCAATTCCTGTATCTGTGCACGTGTGAACAGTTTCAAGTCCAGCAACACCTGGTCGTTGCGTGAGCGTCCGCTATGAATCTTCTTGCCGATATCGCCCAGACGACGTGTCAGCATCAGCTCCACCTGCGAATGGACATCTTCCACGCCCTCTTCGATCACGAACTCGCCGCGGTCTGCCACGGCATAGATGTTTTTAAGCTCGGCAAGCAGAACCGTCAGTTCATCTTTTTCGAGCAGCCCGATGCTTTCCAGCATCGTTATATGAGCCATTGAGCCAAGAACGTCGTATTTAGCGAGGTAAAGGTCCATTTCGCGGTCCCTGCCTACGGTAAATGTTTCGACTTCCTTGTCTACCTGTACATTTTTTTCCCAAAGTTTCTGAGCCATAATGCGGAGAATTAATAGGGCAGGGAGGCAATCACAGTTGAAATCTTATCGAGAGCGTCCTGCAACGGTTTTGATACCATCGGTTTGATAAACGGATTCAGATCGGCGCGGATCGTCATTTTCAATCGCGTGTCAGCTTCTTCCACCTGTTTCAGCTGAATCCACAAGAAGAGTGGCACGGGCGAATTGGTTGTCGTAAATTTGATTGTCTTGTTCGGTTCGCGTTCTACGATCTCGAAGCGTATTTTACCTACGGGATCGACAGCGAAACTGCAAGAGTCGCTGTCGAACTCGAAGTCTTTGATTTTATCTTGTGGAATGCGGTCCTTAATCCGTTCCAGGTTGGAAAGGTCGGACAGCATTGCATAGACACGGTCCTCGTTATAGGGGATCGTTTTGATATCACTTACAAATTCTGTCATTCCGGATCCTGTAAAATTAAACACCCGGATTCCAGCTGGAAGGGTCTTTACGCCATTCCTGAAGGATTGAGATTTCAGATTCGTCGATATAATCTGTACGTACTGCTTCTTCCAGGACAGCGTCATAGTTGCTCAGTGTCGTCAGCTGAACTTTAGCTTCCTTGAATGCTTCTACGGCAACAGGGAATCCATAAGTAAAGATCGCTACCATACCTACTACATCGCAACCGAAATTACGTACAGCCTGTACTGCTTTCAAGCTACTACCTCCGGTAGACACCAGGTCTTCGATAATAACCACTTTTGAACCCGGTTTCAATTCACCTTCGATAAGATTTTCCAATCCATGATCCTTTGGCGTTGCACGGATATAAACAAAAGGTAGTCCCAGTAAGTCGGCTACCAATGCGCCCTGAGCGATTGCTCCTGTAGCTACACCTGCGATAGCATCTGCATTTTCATACTTTTCGCTAATTACGCGAGCCAGTTCCAATTTGATGAAACTGCGAACAGCCGGATAAGAAAGCGTTTTTCTGTTATCGTTATAAATCGGTGATCTCCAGCCAGAAGCCCATGTAAACGGATTTGCCGGTTGTAATTTAACGGCTTTAATCTTTAATAATTTCTCTGCAACTAATCTTTCCAGTGTTTTCATACAATCCTACATATATATTTATATCAGTTTGCAAAAGTAGGCAATCAGAATGATATAACCTTGTAGAAGCCGAAAAAAATGAGACTTTTACAACAATTTGAGCCTGATCCTAAGGGACAGGCTCAAATACAGGGTAATCCCTTTCCGTGCCAGGCGGAGCAGCAGGGGCGGGATACGTTTCAGTAACGATAGCTGTTTCATCATCTGCCGATGGTTTAAAGTGAAACAAAAAGTTCAGCAATGCAAGAATAAATTCGATGATACGTTTGAATTTGGACATAAGTATTGATGTTTTTTTAGTATATTATTGCGATTACTGCCTGTACGGTTTTCTCTATCTGTACCAGGCTGCGGCGGTAGGTTTCGCGGTCATCACCGTTGAGTTCGCTGATGTAGGGACTGTAGGCTATCTCGCGGGCGTAGGCTTCCGGATTTTTGCTTACCTGCCAGGCCGATCGGTAGTTGTTTCGGATCAGACGGGCGAAATCGAGGAACGAGTTTTCACGTGTGTCGTACCGACGGAAGTCGAGCGAATAGGCAGTTGTCTTTACCTGTGTTTTCCTGCCGTGCCAATACTGGTTGCCGGCACCGTAGGCAGTCATACCAAAGAAATTGTTACTGCCTGTAGCCAGGTTGCTCGTGCCCCACCCGCTTTCGAAAGCAGCTTGTGCCAATATCACGGAGGGGTTCATGTTGAAAGCCGCTCCCGCCGCCAGGGCGGCGGGGAGGGAGGCTTTGACGAATTTGATTTGTTGTGCTGTCATAATACGTTTTTTTTTACTTACTCAATAACCGGGCGATCATCGTCATTGTCGCTTCCCGACTGCCCCGGCGCTTTGTCGATGCGTTCGAGGCTGACCTTTTCGATCATTGCCCGGAGCTTGTCGCCAGGAGTGAAGATGATTTTGGGTTTTCGGATCATGGAAGCCAGGAAGTCTTTTTCTTCGACTGTGCCCGAGCTGCCGATCGACAGGCGGAAATTGCCCAGCCTGCCCAGCTGTACCACTTCGTTGCGCAGCAACGCCTCTTCCATGGCACGGATCAGCCCCAGTACGACCAGCGCCACGTCACCGTCGCTTGCTGTCGACCGGTCGGCTATCAGTTCGCAAATCGAGTCGAAATCCATCTTGCCACTGACCGGCGCTGAGGCGTAATAACGTTTGGCGTCGTCGGCAGCACCTTTGGTAAGGTCCTTTTTCTGGACCAGTTTGTACTTTACTGACATAGTGTTAAATATTTAATGGTTAGTGTAATAAATAGCTCTTATAGGACTTCAATACAAAGATACTATAGCCTTTACCCGCCAGCGGATGCTAACGAAAGGTACGTGATGATCAGCGTGTATATTTATTTTGATAATTATTCCCCTTTTGATATACAACGTATGTATATTATTTGTATATTGTAACCAGTTAATAACTTAATAAATAAAATATTATGGAGGACAAAAAAAGAGAGATGTCGCCCTGGCGGCGCGCGTATGGTGTAACCGAATTTGCACAATTGTACTTTCCGGGGCAAACACCGGTGGTGGCTTATAAGCGCATGTGGGAATGGATACGAACCTCCCGTGGTCTCAAAGCAAAGCTCGAAGCGGCAGGATGGGTGAAATTTCAGAAATTGTACACCCCCAGACAGGTAGCCGTATTGATCGATCACCTGGGCGAACCTTGACCAGGCGTAAATTTAATAAGAAATTCATGAGTGAATTAAAAAAACAACAAGTGGAATGCTCATTCTATGAATCGGCATTCAAGACAGCGGTCTGCGTAACCGTCTCGTTGGAGAGTTACCTGGCCGGAGTAAAGAACGGAAAATACGAGGCTCTCGTCAAACGGCTGCGCAGCTACAAGGCAGCCGGAGATACGGAGCGTGCGGACAACGCCAAGAAAAAACTACCCCTGCTCGTTGCCGGAGGCGTGATGGAAGGTGGCCGTAAGCTGGAGCACATGGTGCGCTACAGCCGGTGTACAACGATCGACCTGGACGATGTGCCGGGCGACCCTCTCGATTTCCTGCGTCGGGCTGAGACGCTCGATTATGTGAAGGCGGGACATATCAGCCCTTCCGGAACGGGAAATAAACTCTTCGTATTGGTAGACAGTTCACTACCGGACCATGTGACGGCATTCGGATATGTCAGCCGGATGATCGAACGCGACCTGCCCGGCGTAAAAGTCGACACTTCGGGCAAGGATGCCAACCGCAGCTGTTTTGTCAGCTACGACCCGGATGCCTTCTACAAGGAGGTTGCGCAGGTAGTGCACGTCCCGGTCGACGAGCTGAAAGCCGAAAAGCAACCGGCTGCTCCGGCTGTCCGTGCCATCAGACGCGGCGGCGGACAACCGGGCGCAAATGCCTTGTCGAACTACATCGACCGCTTTGAGTCGGATAACCCGTTTGCCGACGGTGGCCGCCACAGCTATCTGGTACGACTGACTTCGGCGCTGAACAGTGCCGGTTTTTCGGAGTACGAAGTGGAAACCGAATGCCTGCGCCGCTACAGCGAACCGGGATTCGGGGAGAAAGAAATCCGGGGAATCGTGGCGGACATTTACCGTCGTTACCGCAGTGCGCACGGCTGCAATCCGTACGATCCGTCGAAAGGCGCGAAGCCGGGAGCTTGTCTCAAAAATCTCAAAAATCTCTCTCCGGCTCCTGATTTTTCCACTCCGGAGGATGACGGCTCGATGGGCTTTGATATTGAAGCCGAAGATGCCCGTTTGCCCCACTTCGGGAGAGACCTTTTCGACCGTCTTCCGAAGCTCCTCGCGGACGCGGTGGCACCGGCCGCCGACGATACGGAATTCGACCTGATGCTGCTTGCCGGACTGACCGTTTGCAGCACCGCCTTGCCTGGCGTGACCGGCAATTTGAAGGACGAACCGTATGCCCCGCCGTTTTATACCCTGCTGATCGGTCCTTCGGGCAGCGGCAAGGGATGTATCCATGCGATGCACAAGGTAGTGGAACCCTGGCAACGATACGTGGCTGACATGTCGCGCCATGATGTGGAGCAGTACAAAAAGGAGAAGGAGACCTACGACACGTACAAGTTCCAGCAGCGTTACGGCAAGAAGAAGACCACCGCGGGGCCAGTTCCCACGGAGCCGAAGCCGGTCTTCCTCAAACAGCTGCACATGAGCGGCTACACCACGATGGCGCGTATGATCGAACAGTTGCATATCAACGACCATTATGCTTCGTTGATGTTTGAGACGGAGCTGGAGTCGGTCACTGTCACTCTTACGCAGGATTTCGGCGGGTATGGGTATCTTTTGAATCAGATATTCCATCACGAAACGATCAGTAGCTCGTCGAAGACGAACGGCTCTTTCCTGGTGCGGCGTCCTATGATGGGTCTGTTGGCTACCGGTACGCCGGGTATGCTGGCGCAACTGGTGCCTTCTACCGAAAGCGGCTTGTTCAGTCGCCTGTTGATTTACAAAATCACGGGTCATACGGAATATCGTCCGCTCACCTCGTCGGATAATGTGCGTCAGAATGCGTTCTATTATGACGGGCTGGGGTTGCGTCTGCTCGATATAGCGATTCATTTGGACAAGTCGCCGACCTTTGTCAGCTTTTCCGACAAGCAGCGCAAGCGGCTGGATCGTTATTTCAAACGCGAATATTATAATGTACGCGTGTTCAATAATAATGACGTGGCTTCGGTGGTACTTCGTCATCGCCTGATAATCTTCCGTATGGCGATGGTGCTGACAGCCTTGCGCAAGGGTGAAAGCCTGAGTACGGACGCGCATATCGAGATTTCGGATGAAGACTTCGAAACGGCTTTCCACATCGGCACCCGTACGTTGCAGCATTCGCTCCTGATCAGCACTTCGATGAAGCATAGCAAGGCGGAGCATCACTACAAGATTCCGACCATCCAGTTGGATTTATTTGCCGACATGCCGGACGAGTTCCGCATCACCGAGATACTCGAATTGGCGAGCGTCCGCGGAATCAGTCGTGCAACGGTGTATCGGATGCTGAAAAAGGCACAAGAATACAAGCTATTGATCTCAGTAGGAGCGGGTTGCTATCGCAAGACGGAAGAGGGTAAGAATGTAAAAAATTCAGAAACGGATTAGAGATTTTTGAGATAATTGAGACAAATGAGTAAATTTGCCCTCGAAACCGTTCTTTTTCTATTGAGTAGTTATCGGCTCTTAAATGCCTAAGCATCCGCTACTTAACGGGTAGGCATCCGTTCGGAGGGTTTTGCCTGAAAAAGGGATAAATTCACCGGAAGCTAAAATGGCTTGTGGAGTATGAGTCTTATATGCTAGGAGCGTAAAAACCTGTGACTAAAAAAAAGGTACCTTTTTTCTCGTCAGCAAAGGTACTATACTTTTTTAAATCGCCAATTATTTTGCTAAATATTTTTCCTAATCTATATCCTTTCTTATCAGATAGATATAAAACTCTGTACGAAAATCCCCCTTTTCTGAATGTAAGCTAAAGGAGCGCAAAAACGTGACGAGAAAAAAGGTACGTTTTTGCTAGTCATTTAGACATTAATTAACACTATTATTAATATTAAATTTATTGATTATGAACAAAAAGTTTTCTACGCTTGTGGCAACGTTACTGTTAAGCGGTGCGTTGTTTACGTTGAATGCTGAACCTGTTTCTGACTTGTCTAAGGTGGCAGGAATTGAAGTTGTTGACGCAACAGCTTCGACACCGAAGACAATCAAGTTTACAGGTGATGCGACTTTGTCCGATGGGGCATATATCGAGATCACTGAAGACAATGTTGTTGTCGATGGGCAGGGTAAAACCTTGAATGGTAACATCGTTGTTTTCGGAAAGAATGTGACTGTCAAAGATTTGAAGGTCGTTTACGCTCGTGCAAACACAGATGCAATGTCGAGCGCTATCATGATTAATGCTGAGGGTGCGACAGTGCAAAATTGTGATTTTGAACTGGCAGAAACAGAAGTGGAGAATGTTTGGACCAACGGTTTGGTTATCTGGCCGATTGGTGGTGAGCAGACTATCAAGGTGGAAAATTGTTCGTTTAAAGGATTTGCTCAATCAGTGGAAGATGATGAAAGTACTTGGACAGGTTCAGGTTTGTTGATCACAGCGGAGGCTCCGACTGATAAAACCTGGCAGAAAGACAAGTTAGGCGAAGGTGCTGAGTCTGCAGCTTACTCTGACTTGACTATCTCGATGTCCGGAAATACTTTCGAAGGTTGCGCGATTGATTACTGCATCACTGAAGAACAGTGGGAAAGTGGTAAATGGACGCAAAGCGGTTATATCGAAACGTTAATTACACCGTTGTATAAGGATGATAAGTTAGTAAACGGTGGCGAAGTTGCTGATGCTGTAAAACAGGCTTTGGAGGGTGCTGAAATCACTTTCAACGGTACAGCAGAAGAATTTGCTACATCGACAAGTGGAATTACAGACAAAACTAATATAACAGTCAACACAAAAGACGGTGCCGTTACTCCGGGTGTGAAACTGCCGGAAGAAACATTAACTATTGGAAGCGGTGCTACTGATCCTAAAGTAGCTTTGGCTGCCTCTTATGTAGACGGTGAATACTATTACTTGGTGGTAAAAACTACTGATGCTTCTAAATTATTGAGCACAAATGACGGTAAACTGGCAGCAGAAGCTAATACAGCTGTTACTGGAGTTTCTGACAATTATTTGTGGACTGTAAAATCAGCAACTTCCAACAAACACGATCATATTGACTACGTATTTGTTAATAAGGCAGGTGTAGAACTGGAACTTTGTAGTGCTAACCCGGCAGCTTATGGCAAACAGGGTGTGGCTCTGAAAGTGTCAGAAGAACTTGGTGCATTGGAAGGTTTGACCAAAGACGAAGTTCTTTATTTCGGTCTGTACCGTCAGCCTTCTCACCTGTTGGAAAAAGAAGTTATGAACGCACTGCATAACGGTGGTTTCTATATCAGCTTCAAGGATGTTGCTGGTACAGATGCATTCAACGGTCTTTTAGTGGCTGAAGGTGCTGCAAATGCTACAAGCTTTGTTTTGAAGAACGAAGATGGCAGCTATATCATCGCTAAGGCTACAAACGTAGCGGGTTCTAATGTGAACGAATATGTATATGCTTTCGAATTGACAGACAAAGTTGCTGAAGCAAGTTCTTTCCGTTTCTGGCATACGCCTATCAACGTGGAAGATAACCATGCACTGCTGACGAAGATCGATAGCATCCAGGTATATGTTCCGACTAAAACAGCTAATGTAAAAGCTTGGGCTACACTGGGTACGTACGGTTTGACAACCGACAATACAAAGACACTGGGTGCTTCTCTTGAAACAGAATTGGCTCCGGTTTCTATCAACCTGACTGACTACACTGTTAAACCGGAAGAATTCTTGAAGAACGGTTTCGCTGTTATCAAACAGTTGAACGAAGATGTAGACTTGTTCGTTGTTGCGTCAACTTGTGACAATAAAATTGCATTGGCTGAATCAGTTGTTAACGACGTAGAAAAACAATGGGCTGTTTCTTACGATGTAGAAAAGAAAGTTTACAAGATGGTGAACCGTGAAAATACAGCGGTTAGTGTAGAAGTTCCTTACACTCAGTTGCGTGAAAACGGTGACAAAGAAGACAACATCTATGTATACGGTGGTAAGAAATACGAAATCACATTTGTACCGGTAGACGCAAGCAGTAAATACTACAAGTTCTTGAGCGAAGGTACAGATAAGAACGATCCTGACTTGGCTGAAAAGTCATTCGTAATGTCTTACTGGTCTACAGTATTCAACGGTTATGCTAACGTAGCTATCAACGACAAAGATTGGGCATTCATCGATACGAAAGCTGTACAGGCTGAATTTACTGCTACAGCAGTTGATACAGTGGCAGCTAAAACGTTGATCAACTACTACGATGCAACTAAGAAAGAATGGCAGAAGAACGAACCTGTTCTGAAGGCTCCGGTTTACGAGTTTACTGTAGGTGACTTGGATTTCGGTTTGAATAAAGATGGCAAGTTCGCTTTATTGGATGATGAAGCTACAGCAATGGCTATCCGTGTTGCCGGCGAACACTTCAACTTGGCTAAAGCTAAAGATATTGAAGGAAAGAACACTGCTAAATGGGATGGTAAAGTATATGTAGGTAACAACGACTCTTACATGTATTCTGTAAACTGCTTGTATGACGACAACAAGAACACATTGTTCATGGTAGCTGACAACAACCGTCCGGAATACCGTCGTCTGGGTAAGACAGTGAAAGATGGTTATAACGACATGGAAGGTGACTTGAACATCTTGAAGTTCTTCCGTACAAATGATGAAAACCAGTTCTTGTATGAAAATACAATGAACCGCAACGCTAACAACGGTGCTGCTAGCCTGAACTTCTTAGGTGAAACTAACTTGGCTGACAAGCCTGCTAACGCCCAGCTGCCGTTCTTGGTTGATACTGCTTACATCCGCAACGAAACACGTAAACCGTTGTATCTGCTGTCTGTACGTAATGAATTTGTAAAAGGAAAAGAAGCTGTTGCATGTCCGGATCACGGATTCGATCCGAACTGTCCGCACTGGACTGCAGGAACTCCTGACCATCGCACTGGTGCTTACCTGGTAACTTTGGACGATTCTGTAGCTACTTATGCACAGGCTAAATATCAGGGTAACATTCGTTTGGCATTCGTTGATGCTACACACGTAGGCGACTCTCTGATCATCGCAAGCTCTAAGTATACTGGTACAAAGACTGCTAAGAACGATACATTGAGCTTCGTTAAGAAAGACGGCAAACAGAGAATGAACGCTGCTACATTCGCATTCAAGTTGGTTGACCGTGCTGTTGATCCTGAAGGCGACAAGGCTACATTCATTATCGAAGCTGTTCCGGCTAGCGAAAATGGTCCTGCACGTTATGTACGTGTTCACAACACAGTACCTGTATTGGTAGACAATATTGCTGAAGCTGCAACATTCGAAGTAATGGCTGCTGCTGAAGGCGAAACAGCAACTTCTAACGAAGGTATCGAAGCAACAGGTGTATCAGTTGTTGCAACTAACGGTGCCGTAATCGTTAAGGGTGCTGAAGGCAAGAACGTTGTAATCACTAACGTACTTGGCCAGCAGGTTGCTAACACAGTCGTTTCTTCTTCTGAAGCATCAATCGCAGCTCCTGCCGGTATGGTTGTAGTAGCTGTTGAAGGCGAAGCTGCTGTTAAAGCAATCGTAAAATAAGAAGTAATTTATAATCAAAATATTCTAAATCAATTACCGCGCGTCGTAGGGGCGGTTCGTGAACCGCCCTCACTACTAGTATCCCGTGAGGGCGAACAAGCGGTGAGATATTAATATTAAAGTAATGAAATAAAAGTTCTTTCTGTCCGACCTCTGTGAAGAGTGAAGACAGGCAAAAAGTAAGCCCCGACAGGAATTCCTGCCGGGGCTTTTGGGTTGTAGTGCTCTATTTCTACAATGTTTTTACAGCTGTACTTCGATTTTCAGTTTGCCACCGAGCCCACGTTCTACGATATCAAATAAGGTTTTGAGCGTGATGTTTTCACCATCATTTCGTATGAGGTATTATTGACTTAATTTAAGTAAAGAAATTTTGGGGTATAAGGTTTATAGATCGTGTAATTGAGTTTATTCATTAGTGAAGAAAAAGTGGTAGAATCCGGCTTTTTTAAGTTTTTGTGCCTTATTTCATGAAAAAAACTCTTTTGAGGGTAGTTGTGTTCGAACACACAATGTTTAAAACACTAAAATTTACGTGATGAAAAACATGATTTTATATTTTGAAAAACAGTAAGTTATGTAGTGAATTGTAGTGACTAAAGAAAACGTCCCTTTTTTCTCGTCACAAAAATACGACAATATTTTTAACCGACAATCATTTAACCAATCTTTTTTATTGTTTATATGTCCTTTCTTATCAGGATGATAGAAAAACGAGGACGAAGTTATCTCTTTTTTACATGAAATCAAAACCGAACCCAGAAAATGACGAGAAAAAAGGGACGTTTAAATTCGTCATTTGACGATTATCAATGTCTGAGAGGAATTTATAATTCGAATTTTAGTATAGTTTTATTATTAATTAAATTTATTGATTATGAACAAAAAGTTTTCTACGTTGATGGCTGTCCTATTGACAGCTGGCGCATGGACGACACTGGATGCTGAAGTTGTAGTGGTTGATGCCCCTGCGATTGGTAAATCTTATGTGTTGGGAACTGCTGCGTCCGGAAATTCGGTAACTGATTTGGTTGAAAGTGTAACAACTCCTACTACAACTAATGTATTGGCTTTTGGTAAAGAATGGACATTTGAAGCTGACGGTACAGTAGGTGGTGTTTCTGTTTTTAACCTGAGAGATGCTGCGGGTAATTATTTACTGGAAGAAGGTAGTGATCCAGGTAAACTTGAACTGGGTTCTACTCCTGCTGTAGATAAGGCTAATGCCTTGAAGTTTAAACTTGATGGCAATGAGATTGTTGTCGCTGAAGATGGAGCTGCAGGTAAGGTTCTTACAGGTGAATATTTAATTGTAGACACAGATTTAAAAACTGGTGCTTCTGCAACAAATGTGATTACTATTGCCAATCAAGCAGAACCTACTTTAGATCTGACTGCGATTGGGCAGGAAGTATCATTGGTTGCAAGCCCGGAATTCGGTAAAGATGTATATTATTTCATCGGATCTAATGCAGGGAATGTCTTATTTTATAATGATGGAACAGGAAAAACAGAAGATAAGGTTGCTGCATCTTTGACTAGTGCAGAGGTTGATGCTGCTTTATGGAAAGTGGTAAAAACAACAAAAACAGTTGGTAATGACAAAGTTGATTATTATCAGTTTGTAAATAAAGCAAAATCAGTAACTGCAGCAATTGGTGTGACGTCTGAGTTTTATGCAAATACAGCTTATGCAAAAGGTTTTACGCTATTTATCTCTGCAGGTGTACCTGTTGATGGCGCATTTGATGCAGGTTCAACAGGAGATGAGGCTACTTTCGGTATCTACAAAGCTACATTGAACGCTCTTGTGGGTGAAGAGTTGAATAAATTACTGAGAACAGGTTTCAACCTGACAGTTAAAGTAACTGCTACAGGAAGTGAAACTCTAAAAGATGCTGCTGCTTTTGCTGGCAAGCTGACTGCTGTTCAAAATACAAATGGTGACGATCTGACAGGTAGCGAAACAGAATTTTGCTTGATGTCTAGTGATAAAATCCTTGTATTGAATACAAAGAAAGCAAACGGTGACAATGGTGATGGCGTGTTCGAACTGGTAGACAATGTAACAGCTGATCATTTGGCATACTTTAGTGTATTGCAGAGCACTGCTTATACGTCTACAGCTGTAGTTGCTGAATTGCATGTTGCTGCTGATGCTTCTATGAATAACGCTAAGACTGCAATTGTTCATAAAATCAATAGCGATTATTATTTGACAGCTAAAGATAATTTTGGTACAGGTGATGCTCTTCCGTATCTGAGCCTGACATCTTCTAATATCGCTGATTACAAGCAGTTCCTGGGTAAATTCATGAACATTACTTTTGTAAGTGATGAAACTGAAACTGCTTCGGATATTGCATACAAGAAGAATGGTGTTTTAGCAACTGCTGATTATACAGGTAAGGAAGCTGACTATGTAAACAAGAGCACTGTATTATTGACTTCTCCGGAAGCTCAGTGGGCTGTGACTGCTGTTGATGTAAATAAAGCGAATAATCCGATGACTTTGACAAACCGCGAAAGTGGTGAAACTGTTACAAATGTTATCTTACGCGAAACTACAGTAAGTAATGAATACCTTGTTGAGTCTGCTTCTGTAACAAATATGAAAGACGATATTATCAAAATTGCATTTGTAACGAACCGTACTAAGTACGATGGTTTCAGAACTGCAACTGTAAACGAACTGAGAAATCAGGTATTCAATATCGGTCAGTATCATAACGAAACTGGTAATACAGCTGGTTACTGGGCAGAAAATCATCAGAGTAATGGTACTCACCAGTTAGGTGTTACTAATAATATTGCAAATGCTGCTGAATGGACTTTGCGCTTGGATAAGAAGTTGAAGAGCGGTAGTGAAATCTCTGAAGTAGATACAGTATTCATCCTGACTCCGATGGCTACTATACAGAACGGTAAGTTGGTACAAGGTAATGTAGGTGATAAAGATGTAGTTGTCGATACATTGGCAGTTCTTCCGTATCAGATTCAGAACAAAGCGAACCTGGAATATGTAAGACTGGAAAGTGCTACTAATCTGGATTATTATGTATGTCACGAAGTGGCTGATACTAGAGTTGAAGATCGTTTCGCCTTGAAGGCAAAACCTAACGGTACATATAATATTGTTACTCTGCCTAATCGTCAAAATAATGTTTCTCAAGACGCTCTCGCTGCTGATAAGATATATGTAGGTAACAGTAACCAGTGGGGTTCTTTGAAACCGATGGAAACTTATAAAGCTGACGATAACTCTTTGATGGTTCTGAACTTGATCGACAGACCTGAATACCGTAAGGTTGCAAAAGCATGGGGTGACGTAGTGAAGATCTATCGCGAAGAATATCCGACAGAAGTATTGTTTGAAAAAGCTGACGTTAAGTCTGTTGTAGACAATGATACTTTGAGCTTCCTGAATGTGAACAATAGTGTAACTGGTGCAAATCCTGCATTGTTCATCGATACAGCTTATGTAAACCGTGTGGATGCAGACGGTATCGCTAATACTTGCTACCAGTATCTGCTGGGTCTGAGTGTGAAGGAAGAAACGACAACACATTGTGACTATAATCCGGAACACAATACACCTGAATGGCTGGAAGCTAACGGTGGTCCGTGCTCTGATGCGAAATCGTTTACAGCATTGAAGGGTCGTTACCTGATCAACCTGATCGATACGGCATATGCTTATAAACAGGAACATATGCACAATAATCCGTATATCAATATGATAGAAGCTGACGAAAACCTGGCTAAATTGTCATTCGTAGAAGGTTATCATAAAGATGATACGCTGTATATTACTCGTAAGGGTGGTGAAGTCGTTAAATTGGGTATGGATTCTCCTGACTTCAATGTGGCTAAGTTTGCTTTCCGTTATGTAGATAACGATGCAAATTCATTCAAGATCCAGACACAGTACAAAGATTATAGTGCACCTACTAAGGATCTGTTTGAAAAATCTGCAACTAACGAAGGTTACTTACGTTGGGTGAATGGTACTGTTGTTGTAACTAATAAGTTTACACACGGTGAAACATTCAACATGGAAGAAGCTTACAACGGCAATCCGGTTGCTAACGAACAGGAACCTTCTGTAACTACATTCACTGTTATCTCAGGTAACGGTTCAGTAACAATCAAGGGGGCTGCCGGTAAGACTGCTGTGATCAGCAATGTACTGGGTCAGACTGTTGCTAGCACGGTTCTGTCTTCTGACGAAGCTCAGATCAACGTTCCTGCTGGTGTAGTAGTTGTAGCTGTTGAAGGCGAAGTTGCTGTTAAAGCAATTGTAAAATAAGAATTAAAAATCAAATAATTTAGATACCACGCAGCTATGTATACCCGCTAAGTACCCTGCGACAGGAGAACAAGTGGTATCAGTAATACTAAAGTAATGAAAATAAAGTAACTCTGTTTTACCTCTGTGAAGAGAGAGTACAGAAAGAAAGCCCGTTTAGAAGTTCTGCCGGGCTTTCTGTATTTTATGAATATGAGTTGTTTTCTCAAGCGATTGCGATCGCCAACACGCTGACCCGTACTTCGGGAATCGCCAGCAGTGCTTCGGCGCAGGCTCCGATGGTGGAGCCGGTAGTAATGACGTCATCTATCAGGAGAATATGTTTCCCCTCCAGTTCTTTATGGTCTGCGACCGAGAATATATCCTGTACGTTCTGCCAGCGTTCGTATGTCTGCCGGCTGGTCTGCGTGTCTGTCTCTTTGATACGGCGGAGGCTGGTGGTATCTATCGGAAGTTTTAAAACACTGTTCAGTCCCCGGGCTATCCATTCGGACTGGTTGTAGCCGCGCTGCTTCCTCTTCTTGGGATGGAGCGGGACAGGCAAGAGCAGATCCGGGCAATCTGTCAGGAAAGCCTGCCGATAGTTCAAACCCGCCATGCGTCCCAGGCGGAAACCGATCTCGCGGTTGTCGTGGTATTTCAGGGAATGAATGAGCTGTTGCACATGGCCGCCTTTTTCGTAATGCAGAAAAGCGGCTGCCCGGTAAACGGGTACTTTCCCGGCAAACAGATACGTGGCGGGATTCTCTTTCCGGAAATCATGCCCTGTACGGGGAAGGTCGCAAATGCATTTCAGGCAGATATGTTCCTCTCCTCCGGTGAGGGGTGTCTGGCATATCATGCAGAGCTTGGGGAAGAAGAGATTCAGCAGGTCATTCAAAATCTTCCTCATAGTTGTTACCATTGAATAGTTGTTTCAGGCAACGGGAAGCTTCACGGCTCTCAAAACCACGACCGGCAGCAAAACGCAGAAGTTTGATATAAATATCCCGGTCGTCTTTCCCTTTGGTCGATTTCTTTTTCGCTTTAAGAGACGATTGGAGTATATGGGTATATTCTGTTTCGTCTATCCCCTCCAGGGCTTCCGCACGTATGGGAGCGGGGATGTTTCTTTTTTGAAGTTCATAAGCGATCTTGATGCGCCCCCATTTGTTGAAGCGCAGCTTGTCGTTTACAAAGTAACGGGCAAACCGGTGTTCGTCGATGAACTTTTCCTGAAGCAGACGGGCGATGATACGTTCGCCTTCCTCCTGGGTGAGACTGGCTGCTTTGATCTTCTTTTGCACGTCCTGGATGCAACGTTCGGCTGTCGAACAATAAGCGGCAGCACGGCGCAACATTTCCGCTTCGGTTATCTGTTCCATGTCTGTGCCTTTACAAAGCGGTCTTTCCCGGACAGGTCCTGGATCAGTTCTACGTTCTTAAATTCCATCATGCGCAGCATGTTCACAACGGCTTCACCCATCTGTGAGTTGATCTCCAGATACAGGTATCCTTTTTTCTTCAGTTTCTGTTCGGCGAAACGCGCAATGCTGTTATAGTACAGCAAAGGATTGTCGTCGGGAACGAACAAGGCGAGTGGCGGTTCATAATCGAGGACGTTTTTCTCCATCTCCGCTTTTTCCTTCTCCATCACATAAGGAGGGTTGCTGACGATCACGTCGAACTCATCTTCTATGGAATCGGCTGTTTTGGATGGTTGAAGAATGTCCCTTTCGTAAAAAAAGAGTTGTACGCGATTATGTATAGCGTTTCTTTGGGCTACCTTCAGGGCTTCCGGCGAAATATCGAGTGCCGAAACCTGTGATTTGCTCAGTAATTTCCGCAGAGTGATAGCAATACAACCGCTGCCGGTACCAACATCCAGTATGTCGATACTTTTCTTGGGATAATCGTGTACGATCAACTCGACCAGTTCTTCCGTTTCCGGACGCGGGATCAGGACTGACGGGTTTACCAGGAACTCGAATCCGTAAAAGTCGGTTTTGCCGAAAATATATTGGATCGGTTCGTATTTTGTCAATCGTTCTACGATATTGTGAATCTCGGTCTTTTCCTTATCGGATAATTCTTTATCTTTGCAGAGTAAGAATTGATGCGGCTGGATATCGCACACGCGCTCCATTATCAGGCGAATGAATGCTTTGATTTCACTTAGCGGATAATAATCTTTGAGCGTATTTTGTATATAAGCGACAGTCTCAGTCATAACAATGTAATTTTAATGCAAAAGTAATGCAAAAACCATTTATACGCAAAGAAAATGGTCGAGGTTGAAAATAAATATATGGCGCGCTGTATTTCTCTGGCCCGTAACGGGATCGGGAATGTGGCGCCAAATCCGATGGTTGGGGCTGTGATTGTACATCAGGGGAAAATTATCGGAGAGGGCTATCACCGGAAATATGGCGAGGCACATGCCGAGGTGAATGCGATCGCTTCGGTCCGTGATGAATCTTTGTTGAAAGAGGCGACGATATATGTGAGCCTGGAACCCTGTTCTCATTATGGGAAAACACCTCCCTGTGCTGAACTCATCATCAAAAAGCAGATTCCCCGTGTTGTGATCGGATGTCTGGATCCCTTTCCTGAAGTTTCGGGGAGAGGAGTGAGGATGCTTTGTGAGGCAGGTGTGGAGGTGGTGACCGGCGTGATGGAGGAGGAAGCCCGGGAGTTGAACCGGGTGTTTATGACTTTCCAGGAAAAGCGACGGCCTTATATCTATCTGAAATGGGCGCAGAGTGCGGATGGTTTTATGGATCGGCTGCGGACGAATAATTCGTTGCCGGCTGTCGTGTTGTCTTCTTCGGAGACTTTGCGCAGGGTACATCATTTGCGGGCGAATGTGGCGGCTATCATGGTCGGCACACAAACGGCTTTGCTGGATAACCCCTCGTTGACGGTACGCCATTGGGCGGGGAAATCGCCTGTAAGGGTGGTTCTCGACCGGACTTTACGTATCCCGCCTCATTATCATCTGTTGGACGGGGCGGTGAAAACGCTGATTTTTACAGCGGTAGAGGCTGTCAGCCGGGAGAATGTGGAATATGTCACGATTGATTTCGGGCAGCCGGTTTTGCCGCAGGTAATGCATGAGTTGTATGTCCGTAAACTGGATTCGTTGATGGTGGAAGGGGGAGCTACGCTTCTCGGTCATTTTCTGGAGGACGGTTTATGGGATCAGATGTTGGTTGAAACAGCCCCGGTCAATCTGGAATCGGGCGTGAAAGCGCCGGATCTTAGCAGGGTGGCATCTCTGTCGCTGACAGACGTGAAAAAAGTGCAGGATCATGTAATCTCTGTTTTTTTACGGAAAAATCAGTGAGCGAAGTAGTTTAACGGAACTAAAATATTATAAATATTAGCCGATATTGGGAATAAAGCAAAAAATGTTTCTACTTTTGTGGCTTTATATGCAACAAACTTATTTTTGGATGAAAAATAGAATAGTACTATTTGTAGCGGGATGTATTGCATTGTTTCTGTCTTCTTGTCTGAATTCGGACGATCAGGAGTATGAAATACCTAAGGATTGTCAGATAACGTCTTTTTCTTTAAAAAGTGATTCTGTCAAAGGGTTGGAAGCAGTGAAGTTTGTGATCGATCAGGTAAACGGACGTATTTTTAATCCGGACTCTATGCCTTTCGGCACTGAGATCGAGAAAGTTGTCTGTACGATATCGCGTGCGTCCGGGTTGGCTTCTATTGAAGTGACACAGGAGGCGTTGCCGGATTCTACCTTTTTTTGGAATACGGAAGATTCATTGGATTTTTCCAAGCCGGTTAAATTTGTGACGGCTGCGTATGATGGCATCACTAAGAAAACTTATATCGCACAGGTCAATATCCATCAGGTAGTGCCTGACTCCATGAGCTGGGAGCTGTATGCTAGCAACGTGTTGGGATTTCCGGTGAAGGAACAGAAAGTGGTTACCTGGGGAGATCAGGAGAACGAGTACTATTATATGTACGCACAAGCTGCTGATGCAAGCAAAGGATATTCATTGCACACCTCTTCTGTGTCGAATGCTATCTCCTGGACGGAAACGACGTTGAGCGGGCTGCCTGCTGGCGAAGTCCGTCTTTCACAGATGACAGAATATGAGGATGCTTTGTTTGTGCCTACCACAAAAGGGGCACTGTACCGCTCTGTAAACGGACAGGACTGGATTCTGGTCGATCAGTCTAATAATGTAAAAGCATTGCTGGGAGCAATCGCAGCAGTCGATAATAATGTATTACAGCAACCTTCATTCCTGTCTGCCATCGTAGATAATAACGGAACGTTGGATTTTGCTTATCTGAACGAAGAGATGAAATGGACAATCGGTGATGCCGTTCCTGACGGATTCCCGGTTAGTGGTTTCGGCTCTTTAGCTTCTTATTCTACCGGCAGCAAGCAGAACAGTCTGACGGTTGTTGCAGGAAAAGACAAAAACGGTAAATTGCTCAACTCTGCCTGGGCGACCATGAATGGCGGACAGTGGATATTGCTGACAGACGAGGAATCTGACTATTTCGATAAGCGGGAAGGTGTAATACTTTCTGCTTATGATAATAAGTTCTGTCTGATAGGCGGTATCGACGAAGCAAATAAAGCACGGAAAGATTTATATTTCTCTATAGATGGTGGTGTGACATGGACGTTGTCCGACACATTAACCGTGATGCCGGATAATTATAAAGCACGAGGTTTTGCATCGGTATCGGTGGATAAAGATAATTTCATGTTGATTTTCGGAGGAAAAGAGACGAATAATGCAAATGATCTGGATCAGATCTGGAGAGGTCGCATAAACCGCTTAGGTTTTAAGGATTGAGAAAGTTCGTGAAGTGTAGTATAATTTTAAGAAGAATTTAGCGTTAGAAAAGAGGTGTAGTAACATAACAGCATTGCCATATGACTTCAACTTTTTTTCAACGGGTTCTTATACTGATACTGCTGGCCGGTTCATTTACCGGTATTCACGCGCAGGAATATAAATATGAAATAGGCGGAATGGCCGGAGGCGCTTTCTATATGGGGGATGCCAACAAAAATGCTTTCTTCAAAGGAATGAATCCGGCGGTGGGAGCAGTGTTCCGCTATAACGCCAACTTCAGATGGGCTTTTAAGGCAAATCTGATGTGGGGACAGGTTTCGGGCAGCACGGAAGGACTGGAGAATGTTTTTCCGGACAATGCGCAGGCATCGTTTAGCCGTAGCCTGGTGGAGCTGGGCGGACAGATGGAGTTTAACTTCTTTCCGTACAGTGATAAGTTTGATTACGCAGGGGCGAAGCGATTCACTCCGTACGTATTCCTGGGACTGGGAATTACATACGGCACAGGGAATGAAGCGTTTTTCGGACCGAATATTCCCTTGGGAGTAGGCGTGAAATATAAGATAAAGAACAGGATCAACCTGGGTTGCGAGTTCTCTTTCCGTAAATTGTTCGGAGACAATTTCGATGTTACGGACGGAAGTAATGCAATGCTGGATAATCCTTATCAGATAAGCGGCAGTTTTTTGAAGAACAAGGATTGGTATTCATTTTTACTGCTATCTGTTACCTGGGACTTCGGTCCGCGTAACAGACCATGTAATAGTATAAACAGTAACAGTACGTTTAGATACTGAGAAACACTATGTCATTGATAGAGGAAATAGACAAAAATCGCTTGCCGCAACATGTGGCGATTATTATGGATGGAAACGGACGTTGGGCCAAAGCACAGGGGAAAGACCGGAGCTATGGACACCAGGAAGGCGTTGTCTCTGTTCGTAAAGTGGTAGAGGCGGCAACGGCTATTGGGCTGAAATACCTGACAGTGTATACGTTTTCTACAGAGAATTGGAACCGGCCGGAAGAGGAGGTGAGGGCGCTGATGAGCTTGCTTGTCTCTGCCATTCATCGGGAAACACCGGATCTGATGAAAAATAATGTACGTCTGATGGCGATCGGTAATCTGAACCGTCTGCCGAAAGATGCGCATGTAACGTTGCTGAAATGTATCGAACAAACTTCTGCCAATACGGGGACGACTCTGGTATTGGCTCTTAGTTATTCATCCCGCTGGGAAATAACGGAAGCTGTCAGACAGCTCGCCGTCCTGGTAGAGGAAAAGAAAATAACCCCCAACGATATAACCGAGGCAGTTGTCTCGGACCACCTGACGACTAAAGGCATTCCTGATCCGGATCTTCTGATCCGAACCGGAGGAGAAAAACGCATCAGTAACTTTTTGCTGTGGCAATGTTCGTATGCGGAGTTCTACTTTACCGATGTTTTTTGGCCGGCATTCAGAGAAGAAGAGTTGTATGAAGCTATATTGTATTACCAGCAACGTGAACGCCGTTTCGGTAAGACAAGTGAGCAATTAATCTTATAAACAATAGCTGTTATATGTACAAAAGAATAGTGCTGTTTTTTATTTTCCTAGGTTTTGCCTGCGGAGCATTTGCCCAGGAAAGTGACACTACCAAGGTTGAAGCACCGGCGGAAGTGCCGGTCATTAATTACTCGATGACTCCTAAGCGGTATAAGATTGCCGATATCAAGGTAACGGGTATTAAGAATTATGATGATTTCGTGTTAATCGGTTTCTCCGGACTATCGGTCGGCGATGTAGTCACCGTACCCGGCGACGAGATTACAGCAGCGGTAAAGCGTTTTTGGAAACACGGATTGTTCTCGGATGTAAAAATCCTGGCAACCAAGATTGAAGGCGACGAGATCTGGCTGGAATTTCAGTTGAAGCAACGTCCCCGTATATCGGAAGTAAATTATCATGGTATCAAGAAAGGAGAGCGGGAAGACCTGGAAGCCAAGCTGGGCTTGAAGAAGGGATTCCAAATCACTCCGAACGTGATAGACCGTACAAAGATCGTTATTCAGAAGTTCTTTGACGGCAAAGGTTTTAAGAATGTAGACGTTGATATTGTACAGCGCGACGACTTGTCAAAGGAAGGCGAAGTGATCGTCGATATCAATATCGATAAGAACGAAAAGACTAAGATTCATCGTATTTACTTTGAAGGAAATAAGGAACTTACAGCCCGTGACCTGAAAAAGGCGATGAAGAAGACAAACGAAAAGTTCAGTCTGCCGAACGACTGGAAGACCAGTATCCTGGAAGCATTCAGTACGAAGAAGTTTACTACTGAAGAATACGAAAAAGATAAGCAGAACATTATTGCCAAGTATAACGAACACGGTTATCGTGATGCCGTATTGCTGGCTGATAGTGTTGTGAACTACAATGAGAAGAAAGTCGATATCTACCTGAAACTGGAAGAAGGAGACAAGTATTATCTGAAAGACATTCGTTTTGTGGGTAATACACAGTATGCTTCAGATTACCTGGAAGCTATCCTCGGAATGAAGCCGGGTGAGGTGTACAACCAGAAGAAACTGACCGAACGTCTGTCTACGGATGAAGATGCCGTGTCCAATGTGTATTACAATAATGGTTACATCTTCTTTAGTGCCGACCCGGTGGAAGTAGATGTGGATAACGACTCCATCTCTTTGGAAGTACGTATCCAGGAAGGTCCGCAGGCTACCATCAACCGTGTAATCATCAATGGTAACGACCGTCTGTATGAAGATATCGTACGTCGTGAGCTTCGTACCAAACCGGGTATGTTGTTCAGTCGTGAAGACTTGATGCGTTCCGTTCGTGAAATTGCCCAGATGGGACACTTCGACCCTGAAAACATGGATCCGAAGCCAATTCCCGATCCGGAAAACGGAACAGTGGATATTCAGTATAACCTGACGTCAAAGGCCAACGACCAGATCGAGTTCTCGGCCGGTTGGGGACAGACAGGTGTGATCGGTAAGTTGAGTCTGAAGTTTACGAACTTCTCCATGAAGAACTTCCTGAATCCGAAGACCTATAAAGGTATCATTCCGCAGGGTGAAGGTCAGACTTTGACATTGAGCGGTCAGACCAACGGACGATACTATCAGGCATACAGTATTTCATTTATGGACCCGTGGTTCGGTGGCAAACGTCCGAATACACTTTCTGTAAGTGCTTATTTCTCTAAACAGACTGATATCAGTAGTAACTACTATAATAATAGTATGTCTAATTATTATGGAGGTTATCCTTACTATGGTAGTTATGGCGGCATGTATGGCGGATACTATGGTAATTATGGTGGTTACTATAATAATAACTACGAACTTGCCTATGACCCGGATAAATCGATCATGATGTTCGGACTTTCTGCCGGTTACGGTAAACGTTTGAGCTGGCCTGATGACTACTTCCAGTTCATGGCAACTTTGAACTATCAGTTGTATATGATGCATGACTGGGCATACTTCCTGGTTCAGAATGGCAATTGCCATAATATAAACCTGGAATTGATGTTACAGCGTAACTCTATCGACAACCCGTTGTATACTCGTCGTGGTTCACAATTCTCTTTCTCCGTCAGTGCGACTCCTCCTTACTCTTTGTGGGATGGAAAGGATTATGAAAACATGAGTGACAATGATGAAAGTAAATTTAAGTTCATCGAATACCATAAATGGAAGTTCAAAGCAAAGATTTTCTCTCCGTTGGCTCCTATGGCTGTTAAACGTACGCCGGTATTGATGACCCGTGTGGAATACGGATTCCTGGGATCTTACAACAAACATAAACGTTCTCCGTTCGAAACATTCTATATGGGTGGTGACGGTATGAGCGGATACTCCAGTACATACGCAACGGAAACGATCGGTTTGAGAGGTTACGAAAACGGTAGTATCGCCGGTAACGGTGGCTATAACTCGTATGGTTATGCTTACTCCCGTCTGGCAATGGAGTTACGTTATCCGTTCTTGCTGGAACCGTCTTCTACTATTTACGGTCTAGTGTTTGCTGAAGCTGGTAACGCATGGAGAGATTTGAAGAGCTTTAATCCGTTTGACTTGAAACGTTCTGCCGGTGTCGGTGTTCGTATCTTCCTGCCGATGATCGGTTTGATGGGTATCGACTGGGCGTATGGTTTCGACAAGGTGGATGGTTCACGTAGTGCAGGTGGTAGTAACTTCCACTTCATTATCGGACAGGAGTTTTAGTTAATTGAGAATTAAAAATTGAAAATTGATAATTGGTTATGCTGTTAAAGTGTTAATTGTGTATTATTAATTTTCAATTTTCAATTCCCAATTTTCAATTCTCTTATCTTTGCGGTCAGAGAGTGAAACTATAAAAAGAAAGCGTATGAAGAAGATTATTGTTTTGAGTTGTATGATGCTCCTCTGCTCTTTTGCCGGTATGGCGCAAAAGTTTGCTTTGATAGATATGGAATATATCCTGAAGAATATTCCGGCATACGAGATGACAAATGAACAATTGAGTCAGGTATCGAAGAAGTGGCAGAACGAGGTGGAAGCCATTCAGCAGGAAGCACAGAATATGTATAAGACGTATCAGAGTGACTTGGTATTCCTTTCCGCTGAGATGAAAACAAAGCGTGAAGAAGAGATCGTAAAGAAGGAACAGGAAGCACAAGATTTGAAACGTCAGTACTTCGGACCGGAAGGCGAGCTGTATAAGAAACGTGAGAGTTTGATGAAGCCTATCCAGGATGAGATATACAACGCTGTAAAGGAGATTTCGGAAGACAAGGGCTATCAACTCGTTCTCGACCGGGCATCGGCCATGAGCATTATTTTTGCTTCTCCGAAGATAGATATCAGTAATGAAGTGCTGTTAAAGTTAGGATATTCAAAATAAATGCTTACATTTGTGCGCTTTATGCACAAAAATATGATTGATTAATAACAAGTAATATTTTATAGAAAATGAAGAAACTGATTATTTTTTTGTTGATGATCCTGCCGTTAGGCGTTTTTGCTCAGGAAGCTAAAGTAGCAATCGTAAATTCAAATGAAATTATGGCTGCAATGCCGGAATTGACTGCTATGCAGGAAACTATGAAGCAGATGAATGACAAATATGCTGGCGAGATGAAGACGATGGAAGATGAATGGCAGAAGAAATATGCTGATTATATCGCTCAACAGGATTCAATGACTGAAAATATCAAAGTAAGAAGAATGCAGGAATTGCAGGATATCGAACAGCGTGTTCAGAACTTTACACAGGTAGCTCGTCAGGATATGGACAAAAAACAGCAGGAACTGTTGGCTCCGATCCAGGACAAGATCAGAACAGCTATCAAGGCAGTAGGTGATGAAAAAGGCTATGCTTATATCTTCGATAACAATCCTGGTATTGTTCTTTATACTGGTAATTCAGCAATTGATGCAACTCCGCTGGTAAAAGCTAAATTAGGTTTGAAATAATCGATTCTAATTAGGATATAACAAAGGATGCCTTTCTATGGAGGGGCATCCTTTGTTGTATTATAAAAGAAGGAAGAAATATGTTTTCACAACAAACAGGACCGATCGGAATTTTTGATTCCGGCTATGGCGGGTTGACTGTCTTCGATAAGATACGTCAGGCCATGCCGGAATATGACTATATTTATTTAGGAGACAATGCACGTGCTCCGTATGGTGGGCGTTCGTTTGAAGTCGTTTACCGGTTTACGCGCCAGGCGGTGTTGAAGTTGTTTGAAGAGGGTTGCCAGTTGGTTATTTTGGCATGTAACACGGCTTCGGCAAAGGCATTGCGATCCATCCAGCAGCTTGATCTTCCCGGATGGGACACGGAACGCCGTGTGCTGGGGGTTATTCGTCCGACAGTGGAAATAATGGATCAGGTCAGTGTGACCAAACATGTCGGTGTTTTGGGTACTTCCGGTACGATCTCTTCACAGTCCTATTCCCTCGAAATAGGTAAAATGTTTCCGCATATTAAGGTGACAGGCGAGGCTTGTCCGATGTGGGCTCCTTTGGTTGAGAATAATGAGTTCGATTCGCCGGGAGCAGACTATTTTGTGAAAAAGCATTTGGAGCATATTCTTTCCATCGATCCACAGATAGATACTTTGGTACTGGGATGCACGCATTATCCTCTTTTAATGGGTAAAATCAGACAATATTTGCCGGATGGGGTTACCGTACTCCCACAAGGAGAATACGTGGCAGAGAGTCTGGTAGACTACTTAAAAAGACATCCGGAGATGAACAGGCGGCTTACACGTGGTGGATTCTGTCGTTTTCTAACGACAGAATCGGCTGTAAAGTTTTCAGATGCAGCTTCTGTCTTCTTGAATGATCCGATAGAGGTAGAACAGATATCCATCGATTAAATAGTGTTTATGAGTTGGCAAAAGTATGTTTTCCTGTTGCTGATACTGTGTTTTAGTCCGTGCAGTAGTGCGGAGGAGCCGGATACTTATTTGCGTAATAAAGGGCTGGTGGATATTTCGACTTTGGACTCTACTATTTGCGTACAATTGATCTATGCGACATCCGACAATTTTATGGGGAAAGCCGTTTACTCGGGAATAACACGTGCATGGCTTCACCCGGATGCGGCAAAAAAGCTTGTGGCTGCACAACAATTATTGAAAAAAGAGCAGCCCGGTTTAACGCTGGTTGTATATGATGCCGCCCGCCCGATGTCGGTACAACGAAAAATGTGGGCACTTGTGCGGGGAACAGACAAAGTGAATTATGTGAGTAACCCGGCGAATGGAGGAGGACTGCATAATTACGGGATGGCAGTAGATGTCACTATCCTGGATGAAGCGGGCGTAGCTCTTCCTATGGGAACGCCTTTTGATTTCTTTGGTGAAGAAGCCCATACGAATAATGAGGAGGCTTTATTGAATGCTGGTAAGATAGATCGTACAGCCTATGACAACCGGCGGTTGCTACGTCGGATTATGAAACAGGCCGGATTCCGCATCATTCCATATGAATGGTGGCATTTCAATGCTTGTAGCCGGGCAGAAGCCCGGCAAAGTTATCCGGTACTGGATTAATTGATATTCTTTCCGAAAGGAGTCAGTGCGAGGGCTGCCATTTTAAAATGCTGTCTACCCCAGGGAATACCGATGATTGTGATACACAACAGCAAACCGAACCCGAGATGGGTCAGGCAAATCCAGAAACCTCCCAATATAATCCAGAGTATGTTCATGATGATACAAAGGCAACCGCCCGAATTTCCATTATCTGTAACGGTACTCCCGAAAGGCCATAATGCTAGTAGTGCCAGTTTTAGGGTCTGTAACCCGAAAGGAATCCCAATGATCGTGATCATCAGCAGCAGGCTTGAAATCAGATATTCAATACTGGTAATCAGTCCGCCGAATATTAGCCAAATGATGTTGCCTAAAAATTTCATATGTCTCTGAATTTATCGTTTTCACAAATGTAGCATAATTCTCATTAAAAGCAATAGTTATTGAGCCTTAAACGAATAGGCATTGCTCATACTGTCTAACTCCGCAAGCACTTGTTGCTTTACGATCTGAAAGCTGTCGCGAAGTTCCGGCTTGACTGGAAGTGATGGAGGTGCTTCCATATTCAATGGGTTGATCGGTTGTCCGTTCTTATGTACACGGAAGTCCAGGTGCGGACCTGTCGAAAGGCCGGTCGAACCGACATAGGCGATCACTTCGCCCTGCTGAACATGGCTACCCACCTGTATGCCTTTGGCAAACTTGCTAAGGTGCATATAGGTTGTCGTATAGACTGAGTTATGTTTTACTTTCAAAAAATTTCCTCCGCCATTCTGATATCCTTTTGCGATCACGGTCCCGGCTCCGATACTTTTGACCGGAGTGCCGACCGGAGCTGCATAATCGACCCCGTGATGTGCACGGTAGCGTTTCAAAATCGGATGGAAGCGGGCATTGGTAAAACGTGAAGTGATACGGAAGATATCCAGCGGTGCCTTCAAGAAAGCTTTCCGGAGAGAATTACCATCCTGATCGAAATACTCGAAGACGCTGTCCTGTGTAAAAGGAATGGCTACAAAATCTTTGCCCTGGTGGGTGAAGACTGCTCCCTGGATACCGCTTATATTTAAAGCGGTGGTATCATCGATATAAGCAATGTCGTAGAGTACGCGGAAAGAATCCCCTTCCTTTACATCGTAAAAGTCGATTTGCCAGGCAAAAACATCGGCAATATTAATTGCCAGCAACGGGTTTACACCTTTTGATTGCAGCACGTTCCATAGGGAGGAATTGATCGTTCCTTCCACATATTGTCGCTTTAAAGTGATCGGTTTGTTAAATTCATAGGCACTGATCGTATCACCGGTAAAGTCGATTACGGCATAGTCCGTTTTCGTTTTGGCAAAAGCGATATAGCGGATTTGGGCGGCACTATCCTGCATACTGAATGTATAGTAGTGCATTCCTGCCTGTAATTTAGTTGGATCCAGTACCTCGATTGACGAGCGGCTGATGCTGTCCGCCATCAGGGCAGAGAAACCCAGGTTTGAGAAAATGGCGGCAGGATTGTCTCCGTTTTTCATCTTGTATTCTTTGATATCCAGCGTGTCGATACAGATGCCGTATTGATATGCGCGTTGCACACTGTCGATCCATTCGCTGTCAACTTCTTCTTCGCATTGTTTAGGTGTGTTTTTGCAGGAGATACCTAATATAAACAGTAAAATCAAAATAGGTGCAATGCCCGATCTCATCATTATATCCTCATTTATAGTTTGTTCGTCGGGTGCAAACTTACAGAAAATAATGTAAATGCTCAGAAGGATAGGAGCGGCAGAGTGAAAATGGATTGTTAATGTTAACTAAATACAGTACTTTTGGGGAACAATTTCGACGGATTTAGCGTCTTATCTTTGTAAGTGATATAACAAATAGTATAGAATATGAAAAGAGTGATTTTTTATGTATTGATGCTCCCGATGGTACTTGGGATGATGATTTCTTGTTCTGAAGCCAAAACAGATGCAAAGAAACTGGAAGGTAAATGGAATGTAATAGAAGTAAAAGGTGAAAAGATTCTGAAAGAAGGATTACCTTATATGGAATTTGATATGGCACAAAATAAATTGCATGGAAATGCCGGTTGCAACATGTTCAATTCTTCTTTTACGTTAGATGACAAGGACATTTCTTCAATCACGATAGCACCGGGTGCTGCTACCATGATGGCTTGTCCGGACATGGCGACAGAAGATGCTATCATGCAGGCGATGGGTAATGTGAAAGCTGTAAAAGCCGGTAGCTCAGAGAATGAAATGGTGTTAGTAGACCAGGACGGTAATGTTCTGCTTGTCTTATCTAAAAACTAAATGAAATGAAGAAGTATCTATATCTATGCCTGGCAGTTGTAGGGATAGCCGTATTTGCTTCCTGTAAATCTCAAAAAGCAGTGGTTGCTTCCTATTCAGACCTAGATGGTGAATGGAGCGTGGTGGAACTGAACGGTAATAAATTAGATCCGGACAAAAGTAACCAGCTTATCGTCATAGACGTAGCGCGCAACCATCTGTCCGGAAATGCAGGATGCAACCGTATGAACGGCAGCATTGAATATTCTGAAGCCCGGAAGAATATCATCAAGTTTCCGCAAGTAGCGACAACGCGCATGGCCTGTCCGGAATTGAAAGGTGAACAGGAGTTTCTGGAAGCTTTGAACAAAGTAGTTCGTTTTGAAGCGGAAGGCGATGTCAAACCAGTGAATACAGTAGCCTTTTACGGTACCGATAATGGCAAACTGATGGTTATTGAAAAGAAGAAATAAGTAATTTCATAAAAAGGAGAGGTGGCCCTGTTGAAGGAGGCCACCTCTTTTCAGCTCAAAGATAGAGCATAGTTGCATAATTCTTTGACTTCGCCAATAGTCTCGAAATCTATCTTATTACCATCAATATATTGTTTGAGTAGTTCTCTATGTTGAGAGAATATTTTTAAGAATTGTTTCTTAGTAGAGAACCCTTTGAGTCGCTTGTTCTTTTTGATATAAAATTGGTAGTCTATTTTAACGATGACAGAATTTTTATCATCATTTCCTGTTCCATAGATAAGATTAGAATAGCTATCGACAGAAGCTGTTTCTGTTTTCCCTCCGAAGGTTAAATCCTTTTTAACCCGCTTATTTCCGATATATTGGACTAAAATCAGTGGTTCATTTTGAATAACCTCTGCCATTCCATTACTTGATACAGGAATAAAAGTCCGGTTGCCAGTTTTTATAGATACGATCATATCCGGATCTGAGAACTCTTTCTTCTCATTATCTTTATCTATAAAGACAAATATGTTTTCAAATAAGTCATAATTAACCGGAACTTGAAAGATTCTTCCATCTTTATAATAGATATAAGAATCTGTAAACTCAGGAAATAGGTAGGAGGAATGTCTGTCCTGTCCTGAAGCATTCGATAATCCTAGGTAAATAAAGAATAGAATCAAAGTATATTTCATATTATTCTTTAGAGATGATGTGAGAACTTTATAGAAAGTAGTGAAGAATTCCTCACTACTTTCTTTTGAGTTATTTCAATGTATTATAAAGATGGTTTTGTGAATTCAATGGCTTCGTCAACTGTAACTTCCAATACATGTACCTGAACTTCGTATAAACGTTTATATTCAGGGACGCCTTTTGGCCTGAAGGCTGTATTGGTTACCATATATTGTTGCGGTTTCGTATAATCACTGGGAGTCCCTAATGTAGGCGCTCCGTTAACCGGTTCTACTTTGAAGGCATAAGTGTCTGACATGATAAATTCCAGTACCATTTCTTTTTGTTTTATAGGCATGACAACATAACGAAACATACCTTCTTGTACTTCTTCGACAAACTTTATAGGTTTGACGGTTTCATTATCAAATGCTGATTTGACAAATAAATGTCCTTTGTTTGGTGTATGATATTTAACTTTATCAAATGTAAACATGTGGACAATATATTTTTTACCTTCCGGTGCAGCACTGTCTTCTACTATTTCCTGCGTATTTTTCACCAACATTTTTTCTCCCGGAGCAAGTACTTTATTCAGAATTGTAACATTGGATCCGGTATTGTTTGTATACTCCATACCATTTTCAAAAGCGTCGAGCAAAGACATAGCAATATAATTTTCCAACCATTGCCCCTTGCCATTGTTGTGGTTGACTTGCCATACTTTATTTGTGAATAATTCACGAGGACGATTTCTGACTAAACCTGTACCAAGTTCAAGATTCGAATAGACCGATTCAGGAACTTCATCCCACTCAATTCCACTCTGACAACTGGATAAAGTCGTTAAGCCGAGTGTTAATGCTAATAATATATTTTTAATTTTCATGACTTTAGTCTTCTGTTAAAATGATTATTGGTAACTTCTGTTTTCCCATCCCGGATTCTGAACAAAATTGTCGTTTACTTCCAATGTAGAGCGTGCAAATGGCAATTTGTAGTATACGGCATCATTGAATTTTCGATCATAATATACACTTTGATCAATCGTGCGAACATAGAAGTAAGGTGTGAAATATTTGGGATCACTCTTCGGTGCTAAATATCCGTTGCTTCCTATTTCTTCACTTTCAATACCTTTACGGAAGATAAACATACCTCTCGGGTTTTTGTTTAATTCGTCAATGACTGTTTTACCTTCTGATTCTCCCCATCTGAGCAAGTCGAAATAACGGTGTCCGGGTACTTCATAGGCAAATTCTATGCGACGTTGCAATTTGTATTCTTCCCAAAGATCGTGACCTACTACTGAAGCGTCGAAATTATCGAGCCCTGCACGATTGCGAATCTGATTAATTGCGTCTAACGTTTCGTTTTCTTTACCCCCTAACTTATATGCAGCTTCGGCATAATTCAGTAAAGCTTCTGCGTATCGAACCATGAAGTAGCAGGAGGGGGATTGTGTGTAATTAACAGTTCCGTTTTCGTTGAAACGTCCGATCGTATATTTCGCTGCGTAATAACTTGTCACTGTAGATTGTGCAGCACCGGTAATATCTAATTTTTCGGTGTGATGATAATAGGTTCCCAGTGAGCTGTATTTCTCACTTTTAGTCGGTTCGGAAAAGTCAATCCAGGTACGAATCAGATACCTTTCATTTTCAACACCGGCATAATAAGTACTGTCATACAGGATCGTTGCATAGAAACGTTTGTCTCTATCAGTATACATGTTCAAGTAATTTTCACTGGTAGCGGTAAATTCTCCATTTTCGTTTTTACTTAGTCCGAGTTCCTGTGACTGAGTTGTTTTCCACCATTGCATCCATTTTCCGGTAGCCTTGTCCTTCTGATAGTAGCAATCAACTAAGTCTTGAGTCGGATATGCACCTCCGCGTCCGCCATCCCAGTCAGGACCAAAGTCTGTTGTTCCTCCGTACATTTTAGCCCAGGAAACGGGGTGTGAATAATTTCCAGGATTAAAACCGGATCTGTTTGATTCATTAAACATGACCGGCCAGATAGATTCAACCGATGTATGGGCATTAGGCTTGTTAAATAAATCGGCATAATTAGGTTCCAAAGCATATTTTCCTATTACCGATTTAGCAGCGTCATAAGCCATTTGATAATAATGTTTGGCATCTTTTGTGAATTTGTAAAGCGCTTTGCTTTCGGCAGAACCTGATAATTTATCGTATAATCCTTTGGCTGAAGCTTCTGCTGCACAAGCGGCTGCCAGTGCACTGCGTGATTTCAGAACTTGTACGGCATCTTCGTTGAGTAAACCTAATGTTGGTTTAGCCGATACTTTTTTGAATAAATCCAACGCTTTATCGTAATCGTTCAGAATCTGATCGAAAACTTCTTCACGACTGTTTTGGGGAAGCATTGTTTCATCGAAAATGGTCATTGTATTGGTGACAATCGGCATGATACCCCAATATCGTTCCATATCGGCATAATATAAAGCACGGAATGCATAACTTTCAGCCAATAACTGACTTGACTCTGCTTCGGTGATATTTGGAACACTTGGGATTCGTTCGATGGCCATATTGGCTTGACGAATTCTTTTATATCCATCTCCCCAAGGAGCTCCGACTATGCCCGCACTATTCAGTTCGTCATATCGTCTGGCATTGTAGTCGTATTGACGAAATGTGTTCTGGTCACGGTCTATATTTCCACATGCATTATCAGACCATTGTTCTGCCTGGAATGCTTGGTTGGCTCCCGCAGGTCCCCATAGATAGAATTGATTGACAAAAGTACGAGATAACTGTGCATTTGCCCAAAATTGATCTTCAAATACGCTGGTAGTCGGATCGATTCCCAGTGGATCGCAGCTGGACAGACAAACCGCAGTGCATAAAGCTAGTATATTTAATTTTTTCATTTTGTGTATGTTCTAATGTGATTACAATGTTAATGTAGCGCTCAAAGTGAACGAACGTTGAGTAGGATAACTACCCAGTTTGTTGCCTCCCCAAATGGAGTTTGCCGGTAAGTATTCAGGGTCGGTTAAATTGTGGAATGGATTCCCTTTCTTAACCCAGGTACAGACGTTGTTGGCAACAAAGTTGACTTGCAAACCTTTGATATAACTTACGTTTTTAAGAACCCGACGTTTCAGGTCATAGCTGACGCTGATATTTTTCAACTTCAGATAAGATGCATCATATACCCACTGATCGACATAATTGTATCCCCAGCCATAGCTGGAGTTGGTTGGTAACGGCAGTTTATTGGTGATAGGATTGCTTGGTGTATATGATTCCGGATACAGATACTTTCCATAATTCCAGTAATAATCCTGTTGTGAGCGGGCCGGTGAAGTTACATCGCCGGTTACATGTCCTGCTCCCTGGAGGAATACTTCAAAACTGAATTCTTTCCAACCTAAGCCTAAAGTGATGCCGTAAAGAGATTGGGGGACTATACCGCCTCTTTCATCCACAACCTGGTCACCTCCGTTCAGTACGCCGTCTCCGTTCAGATCTTTCATACGGAAAGTACCTAATGCGTGGTTGCGTCCAAAGTGCATATATGAGTTATACATATCTTCATACGAAGTAAACAGACCATTTGTTTGCCAGGAAACGTTGTATGTCTTTTGTTCATTATTCTTTCCTAAATCATTGAGGTATGGATAGTAATAGCTTTCATCTTTTTTGGCATGTCTAACTGCTACTTTTTCCCAATACGTATAGTTTGCTCCAATTCTGTAGGTGAAGTCACCGATGCGGTCATTCCAGTTCAAAGAAAATTCAACACCACCTTTATGATTTGTTACATAAGGAGCATTCATTTTCGGAGTATTTGGTAAACCTAAGATAGGAGTGTATGTTATCTCTGGGTTCATATCGATTTCTTCCCCTTTGTTGAGGTATAAATAGGTATCAAACGAACCGGTCAAACGTTCATTTAAGAAACCGAAATCGACACCACCACTGATTTGTTGTGATTCTCCCCAGGTCAGATTGCTGGATACATTTGTTTCTGTCCAAACAGAATTGGAGGTCATGTTCTCCCCCAACAAGATGTTATTAGCCTTACCGTCATTTTTGGATAATCCATATTGGTTCATATAACTGAATGGAGATGCCAGTTCCTGACCTACAACACCGTAACCGGCACGGATTTTGAAGGAACTGATTATATCTTTGTTAATGATATTTTTAATGAACTCTTCCTCTGTTAATACCCAGCCGGCAGATGCTGCGTAGAAAAATCCCCAGCGTTTATCCGGATGGTAACATAATGAACCATTGTAGTTAGCACTTAATTGTAGCAAATACTTGCTATCATAGTCGTAAGTGATACGTCCTACATAGGATGCTGACCCCCACAGTCCCTCAGTTCCTTTCATTTGTTGCATTGTAGCTCCTGCTTCGATTTGTGGAGTATAAATGGAAGGATAACCGTAGGCTTTAGCCATGGTCGAATTGGTTCTGCGTTTCTGACTTGTGTAATTGATCATCGCTGTCAGATTATGTTTGCCGAAAGAACGGCTGTAATCAGCTTGCAGGATACCGGTTGTCAAAGAATAGTTGTCCCATGTCTGCGATAAATGAGCATCATTAGGATTATAACTTTTTTCCTGTGTTGCATAAGGATTGGCATATACACCAACTTCCGGATGTTCGAATGTTTTATTCATCGAATTACTGTAGTTGAAGTTTACACTGCTACTGACAGATAACCCTTCTACCCAGGGCAAGCTCCATTTAAGTCCGATATTCGTTTGTAAACGATAGTCATCCGTATTATTGAATCCGGTACGTAAGCGCGAATCTAGCCCTCCGGCTTTCTCCAAACCGGTAGTCCAGTTCTGAGGCTGGTTGTGCATTTCACTACCTTCGATCAAGACAGAATTGAAAATTCCGTCGCCACCTTGTGGTTGCTTCTTTTTTGCCATTACCCCATTTAGGTTTAATGTAAACTTCAGACTCTTGTCTTTCAATAAATAGGCATCTGTGTTGACAATTGCATTATACTGTTCGTAGTCGTAACTGTCACTGATACCGGATTGTTTCATGTAACCTAAACTGGAATAATATCTAACCCTTTCACTACCTCCACGTACACTTAGGTTTGTTTGGGTCATCGGCTGAGTATGGTCGAAGAAGTCCCAGGCATCGTAATCACCATAATAATTTTCAATATCTTTCCCTTGTGTTACGAATGGGTTGAACAAATCGTTTATGTCACTGAGTGAATATCCTAAATCGTATTTCTGGTTGACCATGTCGGTGATTTCCTGACGACCATATCCTTGCCCGTTCAAATATCCCATGTAGTACTTTGACATTTCCGTCGCATTGAAAGCAGGATTCTCAGCCATACTGGCGGCATACAATTCGTTTTTCTTATTTACATAATCCCATGTACTCATTGCTTTAGGTCTGTAAGATGGTGTCATCATTGTAATTTTCTGACTTAATGATATTTCCAACTGACCTTCTTGCCCTTTTTTTGTGGTAACCACCACAACACCATCGCTTGCACGAGGACCGTATACAGCTGTAGCAGACGCATCTTTCAAAATACTCATAGATGCAATGTCGTCAGGACGCAAACGGTTGAAGAATACTTCCCCCTGGCTGGTTTCCATTACTACGTCGTCGATTACATATAAGATATTACTACCACCACGGATCCAGATCTTGGAAGTTTCACCCGGTGCACCTGAACGTGCCTGGGAGATGATACCTGATACACGGCCTCCCAATCCATCACTAGGAGATGTTACCGGTAACTTGGCTATCGATTCGATTTTTACGTTAACAGCGGCGGCTGTTAAGGTTTTAGTTTTTTGGACACCACTAAAACCGGTTACAACCACTTCGTCCAAAGCTTGTGAGTCTTCTTCTAACTTAACATTAATGGATGGTTGTCCTGTGTACTTGATTTCCTGGGTGGTATAACCAACGAAAGATATCTGGATGATACTTCCATTTTTTACTCCCTCCAATGTAAAATTACCGTCTATGTCGGTAATAATACCGTTTGTGGTTCCTTTTACAATGACTGATGCTCCGGTTACGGGACCGAATTCATCTTCTACTGTTCCCGTCACTTTCCCGTTTTGCTGGGAAATGTTCACGCTCGGTCTGTTGGGAGTCGTGTCTGCTTTTATGCTCTCGGGAGAACATAAAATGCCTGCAAACAACATGAGACCAATCGGTTTTAAGTTTTTCAACATAACTGATTTAGTTTGAATTAATATTGATTAAAAATAGGTATAGATCTTTCCAACGTTTTGAACTGTGTTATTCCTACTCTCTGAACTGATTTTAAAGTTCTATTTTAGCCTGTTCTTTTAAAGTGTTGTAAGTATTTTCCTATTCTGACTCGGAGAATTTACTGTTTACGGCAGCTAATTGACCGTCGTCGCGTTCAGTTAATTTGTTAGGGGTTAATTTCCCTGTAATGCTACGCTTTTTAGGCTCTGTTAATGTCATAATATTATTAATTTAATTAGTTCGTAGAGAACTATGGTGTATATGGCTTGATTAAACATAAAAGAGTGTTTTTTGTCTAATTTTATTTCTCTTAAAAACGGATTATGCAAACTAATTATCGGAAATAGTCAACTAATAGTCGATATTTTTTATAATATTTGCAAAATAATTAACCATAGTTCTCTACGAACTCAGGTCGATTATAGAAGAGTTTATTGGGCTAAAAAATCTTTTTTTAGGTTATAGTGTTTTACTACTCGTGAATATTATAGCATTTCTATAAATCTTATTTGTGGATGATTATTTTGTACTCGTTATTTGAAGAAACGTTTTTATGTATTTTTTTTATAAAAATAATCGAGGGGTAAAAGTCTATATAATAAATCTTTTTAAGATGTTTGGTTCAATTATTGTCAGATGTGAATTTTTCAATATTTGGCAAATATGAACCTAGTCAGATCGTATTCTGCGTCATCTGCGTTCCTTAATTCAAACCGGATATTTATCTAAAGCTTTTGTTTTCAACAGATTTTAGTGTTAATTGTAGATGTTATAGATAATATGATTTTTTAAATTTCACTTGATAATAATCTTGTTAGTCACCGACTTGCTTATAGAGTGAAAAATCTATGCAGTTGCCTTGGACTATTATTTCTTTCTCAGTTCGAACAAGTTCTCCCTTTTGTGTTCTCCCTTCTATAACTACTGAATAAGGACTGTTCCCATCTGCCGTATAAAACTCGACAAATGTTTTCCCTCGTCTATTTGTTTGGATATTAGGATTCCAGTAGATGGTAGTACGCAAATCGGAAGTCTCGTTGTTCTTCTGTTGTAGAGTCTCATATTTGGGAGAATAGAAAGCTATCGGTTTCTGATGACCCAGTAACTGTACTTGTTGTATGTTTTTGGGTATGTAGTCGTATGGTTCCGCTTCTTTTTTTAATGTAATGGCGATAAAAGCTGATCCGGTCATAGGGAACCATGCTAATCCTTCTGCAGCTTCTTTGTTGTAGTCGATTTGTTCAATATCCCGTAATTGTAATGTCTCTAATATCATTTTAGTAGTTTGTGTATCATAAATGGGAAATCCATTTAAAATGATCTGAATAGGTTTTGGGTTAGAACTTCCTAACTCCCTTGATTGGAATAAACCTTGTGGCAGAATTATTAGCCCAGGTAGTCTGGATGCTAAAAATGAGGGAAGTTCTATCATCGAAGACTGTTTAATATCTTCCTCTTTGATGGTTATAGCACTAGGGATACTTTCATAAGGTGTTTTATATCCTTTTTTTCTGGCTGTTACCACAACATCTTCCAAGAATATATTACGTATGCCGTTTTCGTATGTCATTCTTCTGTTTGTCTTGTCCAAAAATTCAACTGATGCCGGAAGATCGGAATAGGGGTAGTTTGCTGTGTATTGGAAGGAATGAGAACGGACAGGCCATATTTGATCGGCTTCCGGAAAGGTTTCCGGGTCGAGCGACAACAGTACATTCCTGCCATTCTTTTTCGTTGTTGCCTGTATGTTGTAGATCGTGCTGTCCGGGAACTCGAAAAGATAGAACTCGAACTTACCGTCTTCTCTGGCATGAATCTCTTCCAAAACCCTTTCTTTGGGGATATGGATTTGTATTTTGGCATTGGCAATCGCTTTGTTGCCGACCAGCCGTTTAACGGAGCCGGTAATTCGTTGACTGGCTTCGGGGAGGATGACCGGTTGCTTGTAGTCGGCTGTCAATGCATTTTCTACATTATATTTTCGCCACCCTTGTGTCAGCATCAACAGGTCCAGCCCCTCTTTGCGTACGTTATTGTCTCCTCGGAAATACCATCCCGGATCTTCGATATACCCTTTTAAATCGGAAGAGAGCAGGAGAGAGGTGTATATGGTATAGGAGGAATCAGGCAGGATATCGGCATTGTCGGTGACGGCGAGAGAGAAGTTACCTTGTACGGGTTTACCTTCTGCATCCTGTAATGTGATATCCAGACGTACTTTTTCCCTTTGGGTATATGTTTCCTTATCAGTCTGTATATGGGCTGTAACTTGTTTTTCAGATTGAACGAATACTTGGCGTTCACTGATTATTTGACCTTGTGAAGAGAGTAATAACAGATGTATGATGCCGGGCGAGAATGCCTTTTTGTCGATACTGATTCGATGGGTTTGGCGGAAAGGTTGTACAAACAGCGGAAAACCTCGTTGGTGGATTAGCAAAGTTTGTGTTTCGTCGGTAGCGATCCCGTTGGAGTAGAGGATATTTATGTGATAGTCGTCGTTGCTTTCTTCTACCTTCAGCGTATTTATGTTTGTTTCGGCGGCAGGCAGTTCGAAGCGTTTTTCAACACCGGCTTTGGAGATGCACTCTGCATAGTACTTTTTACCTGTTTCCGGAATCCAACTGAAGTGTCCCATACCGGCATGTAGCGTTTGGAAAGAACAGACTTCTTTTCCGGCTTCGTCTTTAACGGCTCCGGTTATGTCTTCGGATAACCCGTAAGTATTTAGTGCTTTGAATGCCATCGTCGATGAAACTCCGGCAGGCAGGTTCCCTCCTTCAGGCATGAAATCGACGTGGTAGTCGTTGGCCGGAAGCGAAACGGGCAGGAATTGCTGGAAGTTGGCTGCTTCCAGTTTGATGACTTTATGTTTATATTTGTCCGGAGATATTTTGAACCGGCATTGTTTTCCCTCTGTCCAGTATTCAATTTTACCGTTTTCGTCGTAAATGGATATGTTTTCCAGTGGAATTTTTTCCTTTGTGAGGGTATTGGTCAGTCCGATCAATCCTTTGATTTGGTTTTGCTGTGGCTTCCCTTCAAAAGTGACGGTTGTTGCCAAAGAGTGGCTGAAAGGGGAAACGATATGTATCGGTTTGCGGAAAAAGTATTCCTCTCCGCTGTTCGTCATGTAACGGGTATAAGCCCTTATGATATATTCTCCGGCAGGGATATCTTCCTCCAATGGCAGATAACCATAAAACAAGCCGTCTTTATCCTCTCTTATTTTGACTCTTGAGACTACGTTCCCAAAAGGATTGATAAGTTCGGAATAGATATAGCGGCTGGTGGTTTCCGGTTGGTTGTTAACGGCATTCACCAGATATGCCCTGAACCAAATCGTATCACTGCCGGCATATACCGATCTGTCTGTATGTACATGAATTTTTTCGTTAGGGAACAGACAGCTTTGCTGCCAAAGTCTATTGCTGATAGTATCTGGAGGTATGTTCTGAGCAACGGAGGTGAAGGTTGTCAGAGTAGATAATATAAGGTATACGGCTTTTTTCATAACATTCTTTATTTGCTGTAAATATGCAAATAAATATTTTATTTGTCACCAATATATTGTGACATTATAATTTAACCGGAATCTTTAAAGTAAACCGGCTCCCTTTCCCTTCTTCTGACGAGATCAGGATATCGCCTTCCAAACGTTCGGCAATCGTTTTGCAGATGGAAAGGCCCAAGCCTGTCCCCTGGGCGAATTCGTCTTGTTTATAGAAACGTTCGAATACTTTTTCGATGGCTTCCCGGGAAATGCCGATACCAGAGTCTTCTACATAAATATAGACATTGTTTTCTTCCCTTTTGTATTCATATCCCAGTTTGATATAGCCTTTCTTGGTAAATTTGACTGCATTATTAATGAAATTCGTGATTACTTGCGTAAATCTGAAGCGGTCGACATGTACCTCGATATTTGAAGGGGGAGCTTCTTTAATGAATTGGAGATGTGCAGGGATCAGCAGATGGTGTGTCTGATATATTTCACTGATTAAATCATTTAGCTTGAATGTTTCAAAGCTGAATGTCATACGGCCGGATTCGATGCGCGACAACTCCAGGATATCATTGATCAGTTTTAAAAGCAGATCACTGTTTTTATTGATCGTCTCTTTAAATATCTCTTTTTCTTCTTCCGTGATATCGTTCTCTTCCTGTAACAGATTGGAAAATCCAACGATTGCATTTAAAGGAGTTCGTATTTCGTGACTCATATTTGCCAGAAAAGCAGATTTCATTTTATTGGCTTCTTCTGCCTTTTCCTGTAAGATCATCAACTTTTCCTCTTTGTCTTTGAATGATTGTATATTCAGACACAGACCTATAACCGTTTGTTCGGAGTCGACCATCTCCTCACTGTGATTATAACGAAGTTCCCACCAGCAATACCCTTTCCCATCAAAACTGAACCGGCATTGGATGGTCGTCTCATCCCATTGTCCGGTGTAAATATCCCGGATATGACTGCGCAAATGTTCCCGGTCATCCGGATGTGTTATGGCTAATAGTTCAGTAAGAGACATATCCCTCGGCGTGACCTGGTTAGCAGCAAAGAAATCATTTTCAAAAATGAAGAGTCCTTTTTCCAGTTTCCATGCATAGGTATTACCACCTTCCAGCGCGAGTCTCAGAAACCGTCTTTCCTTAAATAAATTAATCTGTATTTGTTTTTTGCGGTTGAACTCACGCCTGTACATGAGAATTAACTTGATAATAACATAGATGATCAATATCAGAAATAAACTCCCCCCAATGATCATCGCTTTATGATAACGTTCATAAAATGGGAGATTATAGATGATGCAGCCTTCCGGCAAATCTTCTTTCTTAATGTTGAAGCGTTCCATTTCGTTCCAGTCGAAAGCATATACTTTCGGACTTTCCATAATAGAATAGTTGGTGGGAGACGCTCCGGACAAGATGTCGGCGGCCCGCGCAGAAACAATATCTGTCTGTATATCCAAAGTCGTGAAGTATCCTCCGGTGATCCCTTTGTCATCATTGAATCCGTTGTTGATCACTGTGAAATTAGGAACATTTGCCAGGCGCCCTATCGTCAGCACATCAAAATCGAGGATGATTTGCAAACAGGCCGTATACGGTTTGTTCTGGAAAATGGCTAACAGGCTTTGGGCTGAAAGAAAAGCCGTTTCAGTCGTGTATAAGACAGATTTCCCTGGTTCACCCGGGCAAATTTCCTTAGGATATTCATTCCTTTTTTGATGGTACAAACCAATGCGTAAACTTCTTCCTGTGCCTCTGATCTCTTCCTGGATTGTTTTGAATGACTCCCTGCTCATGAAACGGGCATTCTTGAAAAACAGAATATTGGAAGCACCATATAATTTTTCTATCAGTTCGATTGTTTTCAAGTAATTAGGCTTATCCCAAAAACCGGTGAAGTTGAGATGTTGTTCCAACAAAGCCCAGTTGGGAAAGTTTACGGCGGAAAAGACGACAGGCTTGGTTTTTCCAAGCGGATGACCGCAGGCCATTAAGGTATAAGTTGCCTGATCGTCATTAACCAAAATAATATCTGGATCCCAACTATTTATGGAATCTAAATAGTGGTACATGCGGGTGTTTTCTTCCTGCTCATTGTAACGTTCGCAATCTAGAAAGAACGTCTTCATATTTACCAGGATATCTTTTTTCTTCAATTTTTGGGCAATCAGATCGCTAAACCTGGAGTAGTTTATAAGGTCTTCCGTGTACGACTGGATAATAAGCACCTTATAGGGGGAGTTGCTACCGGCAGCCTCTATATAACCTTTTATTCCAATAGCGAATAAAAAGAAGAACAGCAATATGTGCCAAAAACGTTTCAATGAGTATTCCGTTATTAACCCTGCACTGTAAGTTTAATATTATAATAAACAGTGTTATGCATGTAATATAATCAGGGCATAACACTGTCGTCCTATTCTTTGTTACGAGTGAGCAAAGATAATTAAAAACCAAATAAAATCAACGGTTATTGGCTCTTTGTCGCTTTTTGCGGATAATCCGGATACAACAGGTACTTTTTTCTCATTTGCCTGTACTTGTCCAGTTCCGGTTTCCAGCTGTCACGGATCTCTTCTTCCGATAATCCCCTGACAATCTGATAACGGAGTTCCTTGGTTCCGGCCAACAGGTCGAACCATTGCGGACGGGAGAAAAAGAAAGCCTGTTCGTTCCCGGCTTTATTGTAGAAGTCAAGGAAGAAATGCAGCGTTAATCCTCCCTCGAAAGGATATTCCCGAAGATCGATACCGTAACACTCCTTGTCTTTCTGTAATGGATTCGTGTCAAAACCGGGCAATGATACGGGCGTGAAAGTAAAGTCTCCATATTTTCGGTCCGGAAATCCGATCACCTGGAACGGGTAATAGGTGCCGCGTCCGATACTGATATTGGTCGCTTCAAAAAAGCATAAAGAAGGATATAGCCGGATCGACTGGTCGTTCGGCAGGTTGGGAGACGGCTTGACCGGTAACCAGTAAGGATCGCCATGCCGCCAGTTTTCCATCTTGACGATATGAAGCTTGCAGCTGTCCGGATTGCTTTTGAGCCAGCCCTCGCTGTTGATCATCCAGGCAAGTTCCCCGACCGTCAAACCATGCAACAATGGAATCGGGTCGACACCGACAAACGATTCAAAGCCTTTCTGACGCACCGGACCATCTACGAAGTCATTCGGATTCGGACGGTCGAGCACAAGAAATTCAATGCCGTTCTCAGCACACGCCTCCATGACATAATGCATTGTACTTATATATGTATAGAAACGTGCGCCTACATCCTGAATATCGAATACAACCACATCCAGCCCGCTTAACTGCTCGGCTGTCGGTTTTTTGTTTTTACCGTAGATGGAAACAATAGGAATACCGGTTTTAAAGTCACGACTGTCTTTCACTTCTTCACCTGCATCGGCGGTTCCCCGGAAACCATGTTCGGGGGCAAACACTTTTTTTACCCGGATACCCTGGTCTACCAGTGCGTCCAGCAAATGTTTCTGTTGTTTTTCCAGGATAGAGGTCTGGTTGACGACTAATCCGACCTGTTTGTCTTTCAGTAAGCGAGTGATCACATCCATACGTTCGGCCCCTAAAACCAAAGCACCCTGAGTTGTTGCCGCCTGCAGTTCTGCTGTGAGTAATATGCCGATAAACCAAAGTGTAAGCCTGAAAACTGTTTTCATAATCCGTATCCAACTGTTTATTGCCTGCAAAAGTAGCAAATGTTCGCCTTATTGAAGCTATGAAACGGTTAAATGTGTTTATATTTAACATGTTTGACTTGAACTATCAGGCTTCTTTTTGTGTTGGATTATTACAAACAAAAAGAATAATCATATGGCAACAAGACTTCCAAAAATCAAAGAAAAAGCGAAAACCGAAGCTTTAGTGTTAGATCGTAAAGAAGATCGGTATCCGGTACAACAGGTGTCTACCGAAGGTAAAGTAACAAAGAAAAAGGTGAAAGATGCCGTTAAGGAGATTAATCCGGATTTGAACAGCCTCGGATGCAGAGGTTAGCATTTTATCGGCCGGATAATGGATAGCCAATATAAAATATCAGTATCTTCGCAGTCGGATCGGTTAAAAATAAAGCGTAGATAAAATGAATCCTATTGATATTATATCTAAATATTATCCGGCAGGATCGGATGCCTACCATATCCTGGTAACCCATAGCCGGAGCGTGACGGAGAAAGCATTGAGCCTGGCACGTATGCATCCGGAAATGAATCTGGACATTCCTTTCATTGAAGAAGCAGCCATGCTTCACGACATCGGTATCTTTCTTTGCAATGCACCGGAGATCGGTTGCCTGGGTGATGCCGAATATATTTGTCACGGCTATCTGGGTGCCGACCTGATGCGTAAAGAAGGTTTTCCCCGGCATGCACTGGTCTGTGAACGTCATACAGGAACCGGGATAACGGCGGAGATGATAGAAGAAAGACATCTTCCGCTTCCGTCGCGTGTAATGGTTCCGGTATCGTTGGAAGAGCAGCTCATCTGTTTTGCCGATAAGTTTTACAGTAAGACAAAACTGGATAAGGAAAAGCCGGTTGAAAAAGTGAAACAGAGCCTTTCCAGGTATGGAGAGGAGACCGTTATACGTTTTGATAACTGGTGTAAACTCTTTTTAGGGGAATAAAAGCTAAAGGGCTCATTAATTTATTATACATTTGCACGCTGTAACGATTCAGTTGACAGTTGACAGATGACGGATGACAGTGGCTTCATCTCCTATCTGTCAACTGTCAACTGTCAACTGTCAACTTAATTAATGAGACACAGAGGGCTATTTATCCTATTATATTTCCTCACCGGGGCTTTGATGATGTATTCGCAGGAGCTGGTAGCCCCGCGGGATACCGTATTGCCTGTCATAGGGGATACGATAGCGACAGCTGTCACCGATAGTACGGTCCTTGCTTCCGATTCTACTCAGTCTAAGCAGGTAGGACTGGATGCTCCGGTTATTTATCAGGCAAAAGACTCTATGGTGATGACAGCCGGTAACTGGGCATATCTGTATGGTGAAGGAGATGTCAAATATCAACAGATCGGGCTGCAGGCGGAGAATATCGAGATGAGCCTGGACAGCAGCCTGGTGTTTGCCAAATTCGGTCTTGACTCTATTGGTGAAGAGTTCGGTTATCCCTTGTTTAAAGACGGGGATCAAGAGTATGAATCTAAAACGATGCGATATAACTTCAATACCAAGAAGGGATATATCACGGATGTGATCACCCAGCAGGGGGAAGGTTTTGTTACTGCCGGACGCACGAAGAAGATGGACGACGATGTGCTGAATATGGTGGGCGGTAAGTATACTACCTGCGATGAACACGATCATCCTCACTTTTATATTCAGATGACAAAGGCGAAGGTCCGTCCTAAAAAGAATATTGTGACCGGACCGGTTTACATGGTAATAGAAGATGTTCCTTTATATCCGATCGGCTTGCCTTTCTGTTTCTTCCCGTTTTCGAGTACCTATTCGTCGGGTGTGATCATGCCAACCTATGCCGACGACTCCCAGCGGGGTTTTGGTTTGCGTGATGGTGGGTATTACTTTGCACTGAGCGATTATATCGATTTGGCTGTGACGGGGGAGGTCTATACGAAAGGTTCCTGGGGGCTTCAGGCGCAATCATCTTATAAGAAGCGATATCGTTTTTCAGGGAATTTCAATGCAGCTTACCAAGTAAGTAAGTATGGGGATAAAGGATTGGCAGACTATAGCTTGTCGAAAGACTTCCGGTTGAACTGGACGCACAGCCAGGACCCGAAAGCCAATCCGTACCGGACTTTCTCGGCTAGTGTCAATTTTCAGACATCCAGCTTCGACCGTAACAGTGCCTATGGTATCTACAACCCTAATACGACGAACAATACAAAAGGTTCCAGTATTAATATAACACAGCGTTTTCCGAATAATCCGTTGACGCTTTCGGCAACCATGAACGTGAACCAAAATTCCAAGGACTCGATGATCTCTATGACATTGCCTGACCTGACCATTACTTTGAGCCGTATATTCCCCTTTAAGCGGAAGAATCCGGTCGGTAAAGAACGCTGGTATGAGAAGATCTCCATGAGTTACTCCGGATATTTCAGAAATAGCATCACGACAAAAGAAGATCAGCTGTTCAAGTCGAACCTTATTAAAGACTGGAAAAACTCTTTTGAACATAGCATTCCGGTCAGTGCTACATTTACGGCATTCAAGTATATCAATATCTCTCCTTCGTTCAACTACAAGGAAAGCTGGTATACCAGCAAGATCACCAAACAGTTCGATCCGCAGCTGAACACGCTGGTAAATCGGGATACGACTTACGGATTCTATCGTATTTATAATTATAATGCATCTTTATCGGCATCTACAACACTGTATGGTTCTTATAAACCGCTACCTTTCCTGGGAGATAAAGTGCAGATGATTCGCCATCGTATGGAACCGTCGATCAGTATCAGTGCCGCTCCTGACTTTGGCAGCAGTATTTTCGGGTTCTATGATCATTACCAGTATATCGATACCAATGGCGATCCGATCGACTATGTGTATTCTCCTTTTGCCCACAACGGTTCTATTCCTAGCGGAAAGCAGGGAAGCCTGAACTTCTCGTTGGATAACAATGTCGAAATGAAGATCAAATCAGACAAGGATACTACCGGTTTCCGTAAGATCAGTCTGATCGACAAGTTATCATTGGGCATGAGCTATAATATGGCGGCAGATTCTTTCAAGTGGAGTGACTTGTCTGTCGGGTTACGTTTGAAGTTCTCGAAGAGTTATACCTTGAATCTGAACGGGCAGTTCGATACCTACACCTATGGTGCAGATAAGAACGGAAAACCGATTCGACTGGATATTCCCCGTTGGAAAGCCGGTAAAGGTATCGGGCGTTTACGTTCGACAGGAACCAGCTTCTCTTATACTTTCAATAACGATACCTTCAAGAAATGGTTCGGAGGTGAGACGGACAGTAATATCCCGGAAGATAATGTGGGTGACGGAGAACTCGAAAATCTGACTGCGGAAAACCAGGACGGAGAAAATCCGGATGGCGAAGGAAAGTCTGAAGGCGGACGTTTGCGCGGCAAGAAGAAAGATACCGGTGAGTATGATGCCGACGGTTATCTGATCTCGAAGATCCCCTGGAGCCTTTCTTTCAATTACAGTATGCAGTTGCGTTACGGTGATTTCGATCCTAACCGGTTAGAGTATAAGTATAAGCTGACGCATGCCCTGAGTTTTAACGGAAATATTCAGCCGACGAAGAACTGGAGCTTTAATTTCAATGCCACGTACGATTTTGACAATAACAAAATTTCGTTCATGACATGTAACGTGACACGTAACCTGCACTGTTTCCAGATGTCTGCAAGCTTTGTACCCGTAGGGCCTTATAAATCATATACATTCTCTATTGCGGTAAGCTCTTCGCTGCTGAAAGACTTGAAGTATAACCAGAGTAGCTCTGCCCGGGAAGGACAGAGCTGGTATTAATTACCACTCTATCGGTTCTTGCCCGGTGGCTATCAAATAATCATTTGCTTTACTGAAATGTTTGTTTCCGAAAAATCCCCGGTAAGCGGAGAGGGGAGAAGGGTGTGCCGATTTCAATATCAGATTGCGTGAAGCATTAATGACCGCCCCTTTGCGTTGTGCATATGAGCCCCAAAGGATATAAACGATGTGGCTGCGCTCTTCTGCCAGTGTACGGATCACGGCATCGGTAAATGTTTCCCATCCCCGGTTCTGATGTGAGCCTGCCTGGTGTGCACGGACTGTCAGGGTGGCGTTCAATAGCAGAACACCCTGGTCTGCCCAACGCAAAAGGTTTCCGCTTGGTGGCATGGGTTTGCCTAGGTCGCTTTCTATTTCTTTGAAAATATTGATCAGGGAAGGAGGATAAGGCGTTCCGTCCTGCACGGAAAAGCAAAGGCCGTGTGCCTGTCCGGGTTCGTGGTAAGGGTCTTGTCCTAGAATGACCACTTTCACTTTATCGAAAGGACAATGTTCGAAAGCGTTAAAGATGTATGGTCCGGGAGGATAGATAGCACCGTGGCTGTATTCTTGTTTTACAAAGTTGATTAACTCTTTGAAATAATCTTTTTCAAATTCGGGGGCTAACCGCTCTTTCCAGCTTTGTTCGATCTTTACGTCCATAACTTTATAATTGAAAATTGAGAATTGAAAATTGAGAATTGAGAGTCGCTTTTGGGTATTTTCAATTCTCAATTCTCAATTTTCAATTAAATTAATAGCATTCCTGCAGCACGGGCTTCCTGACGCATATCTTCCGGCCAAATACTAGCCTGGATCTCACCGATATGAGCTTTGCGCAGATAGAACATACACAAACGGCTTTGTCCGATACCGCCGCCGATACTCTGAGGCAGTTCACCGTTCAGCAGGCGTCTGTGGAAGTAGAGTTCTCTCTTTTCTTCAGCGTTGGAGAGCTTCAGCTGACGTTCCAGCGCTTCCTTATCTACACGGATACCCATTGAAGAGAGTTCGAGCGAGCGGTTCAATACATCGTCCCAAACGAGTAAGTCACCGTTCAGTCCTACCTGTCCGTTTTCTGCGACAGTCGACCAGTCGTCGTAGTCAGGAGCACGTCCGTCATGCTTCTCTCCGTTGCTCAGCTTGCATCCGATACCGATGATGAAGACTGCGCCATATTCTTTGGCGATAGCGTCTTCCCGTTCTTTCGGTGTAAAGGTAGGATATTTTTGCAACAAATCCTCGGAATGTATGAAATGAATATGCTGGGGAAGTGTCGGCCGTATTTGCGGAAACATCTCATAAACCAGATATTCGGTACGCACCATGGCTGCATATATACGCCGTACGACCTCTTTCAGATATTCGACATTGCGTTCTTTGGGGCTCATCACCCGTTCCCAGTCCCACTGGTCGACGTATAATGAATGCAGGTTACCCAGTTCTTCGTCAGAGCGGATGGCATTCATATCGGTATAAATGCCGTACCCTTCTTCGATATTATAGTCTGCTAAAGTGAGGCGTTTCCATTTCGCCAAAGAGTGTACGATTTCGGCTTTGGAATCGTTCAGGTCTTTGATCGGAAATGTGACAGCTCGTTCGGTTCCGTTCAGGTCATCGTTGATTCCCATCCCTTTAAGAACGAACAAAGGTGCCGTGACACGACGCAGGCGTAACTCCGAAGACAGGTTTTGCTGGAAAAAGTCTTTGATTTTCTTGATTCCCATCTCTGTTTGTGACAGGTTTAGCAAAGCCTTATATCCCGCAGGTTTAATTAAATAGCTCATATACTTGTTGTGCTTTGTGTTTGTAAAATATGCGACGCAAAGATAATGATTAATGGCAAAATAGCAATGTTGAAGCCTTTTTTATTTGCAAAATGGCAGTATATGTGGTAAAGTGTGTTGCAAATTATCAAAACTTATGTTGTAGGGCAGAAAAAAGAAAGAGATATAAAACTCTTCTGCCGTTCGTTTGGTTTCTTCCGATATTATAATTACTTTTGCCCCGTCTTTGGCCTGGTAGCTTAGTGAATAGAGCGTCAGATTCCGGTTCTGAAGGTCGAGGGTTTGAATCCCTCCCGGGTCACAACTGAAAAATAAGAAGTCTTATAAACTAAAGGTTTGTAGGACTTTTTTGTTTTCTGTTGGAACGTATTTTGGAACAAAATGTGTTTTTTAATGAAAATAGGAATGCTGATTTATATTTCGTAATCATCCATATTTAAATAATCGTCTGGATCATCCCAATGTGAGATACCTAGTACTTTTCCTGTTTTGGAATCTTCCAATAATACATACTTATCTCCGTCGATGTGTATTGTATCCGGAAATGATGCTATCATTGCTTTAGCTTTATCAATATTGAATACAGGGCATTCGATAATATCAAAACGTTCTATTTCCCTTTCTAGTTGTTTGAGTAGTTCTTCCTTATCGACTTTCCAGAACTTCATTTTTTTGTTTGTAAACTTACCAAATGAGTACCAAAATTTAAAAGCACTAGCCGGACATGAATTTTGTGGACCGATTGCATTAAGTTTACGGCATCCCCAACCCGGACAACGGTTGTTGACCCAGCAGTGATGTTCTTTGTCCTCTGAACGTGTGTATTGACCGTAACAGATGGCAATAGAGCGGTTATTCATTAAACATTTTTCCTTTTCCAGTAAATATATATTCAAGATTTATATTGTACCGCTCGTATGCCATGCGAATAGCATACAAGGGTACATTCATTGTGTTTTCAATCTCCATACGGTATATGTTAGAGGATGCGAGGCCGACGGACTCCGCAAATTGTTTTTTTGTTTTTATTTTCCTTAATCCGATCAGCTGGTACATGATAGCCAGGAACCGGTCGGTTATAATCCTGTTTTCTGTAATCTTCTCGTTCGCTAACATATTCTTAGTTTTTATATAGGAGATATAAAGCATTGCATCTACTTATAGTATATATTCACCTTGATGAGTAAATCCTGCAACTTTTGTTATTGACTTGTCTAGTGAATATTTTCTTTTTATTAGGTATTTAGTATTGTCTTCTTTTTTCTTAACAACGTATTCATGCGTTATATCCCAATAAGTAGTACCGTTGTTAGGGGTTTTACTTTCTATCAACTCGCTCCAACTTAAAGGATTGTAATAAATTGGATAATAATTCTTGGAATATTCGATTATTACATTTTGTGCTTTTTCTAACCTTTGTTCTGGAGTTAGAGTCATGATATCGATCGTTTTTTCAACTTCTATGGACTCCTTTTTTTCGCATCCTGCAAAAAGGAACAATAACAGTAATGTATTTAGTATTTTAATCATCACATCACTTCTTTTTAATAGCCATGCCTTCCACATAGATATAATCAAGGTATATACCGTCGTATATTGCATGATATTTAAGACCAATAATGCCGTTTGCACCTTTGCTGACAGCATCTTTATATATGGCATCTATACCATCTGTGTATGTTGCCCTTCTGCGATTGGATGGAAATGGATTTTCTTTCGACTTGTGTTTTTTTGCCCACTCTTTGTCCTCTCCACTATATATAATAGTATATACAGATGCTACTGGTTCATAGTTGAATGATACGGATGAAGCTTCTGTCATAAAAAATCCTTCTTTTGTGTATTGACTATAATCAATACTTCCTGTTTCAACATAATAGCTTCTAGTGACACAGCTAGATAATGCAATAATGGTCAGTAATAGTAAAAATGTTTTCTTCATTTTGTGAAATGTTTAATTAGTGATTTTTATTTAGGCACTTCTATGTCATGTTTTTTCTCATATTGTTTTACTTATTCTTTTGTTGTTTGACCACATTGAATAGTTGCGCTATATCTCTGAGGTCCACCGTGAAGTCTGGATAAATCGGATTGAAGGAATGACAGGTAATTATTCCTTTCTCAACATCATGGTCAACAATCTGTTTGAGTACAATACCATCTGTCTTATGTACGATGACGAATGCATCCCATGCGTTGATATGTAATTTGCTTTTCCAGTAATCACAACCAATTTCTCGACAAAGCAAAATGTCCCCTTGCTCATAGCTGTGCTTCATACCGTCATCCATGCTGTCACCTCTGACTTCGAAGCTGATGTACTTACCTTTATATTCTTTGTCAACAATCCACGGGATTTTAGGAAGTGTTTCAATGTAGGCTACGTCAGCCCAACCCATCATATAGCCAGCTTGTGCATATTGGTTGACCAGCGGAACCATCATAAGATATTCGTTTTGGATAGGGATTGCTTCTTCTTTCTGTTCAGTTAGCATATTCCCTATGTCTGCTAGTAACCAAGATGCATTTATATTCTCAATTGAGTGTATTATGCTCTCTAAGAATTTAGCAGAAGGAACACTTTGTCTACTTCCTAATATATTGTTTACGCTAGTGGGCGGTTCATTTATCGCTTTTGCGAATTGGTTTTTATTTCCGTTAAATAGCTTATCTACAATAGTTTGAATTCTTTCCTGTATTGTCATAACTCAATTGAGTGTTAAATAATATCAATTTCAAGAAATAAAATCCTCAAAAGAGTTATTTGTAAAACTCAATTGAGTATATTTGCAATGTGATTAACAACAAACAATAATCACAATACAAAGTAAATAGCAAATATAAGAAAAGTAAATAACCTGATATAGTCAATTTGATAAAAAAGTAAACGATATGAGTAACAAGATTGAACTAATGAAAGCGGAAATTGAAACTTTAGTAAGCATGACAGAAGAAGAAGCATGCAGAGAGTATAACGTTGATAGCAAAGTAGAGGCTGTTCAGTACATCATTGATTTCTGGGTGTAGGAAGGAGGTAGCCATGAATGAATTAAGAGATATTTTAAAGATGGTACAAGTGGTACAATGTGAATGTTTCGGAACGGAAATCACAATAGCAATATTCACCAACCAGAAATATTTTTCAGTCCATGTACAACGTGCCGATCGGGATTATGAGGTTGTCTATTCAGACAAATTCTATTCAACTGAAACATTGGCAATAAACACGAAGAAGTTTGCTGGATTGTATGCATTTGTTGTCGATGAAATTTTTGGTATTGGATATACATTGATAGGAAACAAATTTGCCAAAGTAGAAAACCGCTGTGAAGCTGGCTAATGATTGACTAAAATAAGGTTCAGCCGGGTGAGAATCCCGGCACACGGGCGGTCAGTAATCTGGGATGAAACATTACAGAGTGCGCACGATGTAAAGAGGCTGGTTCGATACCGGCACCGTCCACATTGAAAACGATCTTTGACGTACTACGAGATATGATATGTAACCATTAAGGCGTGTAGGCACGCTGGTTACGAGTAAATAACCCACTAAATGAGTCTGCGATATGAAGGAGAGAACACCAACCTAGAGCAGGCGGTCACAAGTATAGCGGAGTAAACAAAATTATTTGACAATATATTCATTTTTCTGCCAGGCTTGTTACCGGGTTCGACTCCCGGTTGACCACATCAAATCAATAATAAATTAATTATGACTACACAAGAAGCAATTGAATTTATCCGTATAAACAAACAGTACGGAGATAAAAAGGCCATATGTGAACTAGCTGGTGTATCACACCAGACATTTAATACTATGATGAAACATGAGAAAGGCCCTGATGAAGAGAAATGGTATGATGCCGAATACAAAGTATTGTGTGAGGCTGTCGCATATCTAAAACCAAAAGTTGTTCAACGCAAAAAGATGGCGGAGGAACTTAAAAGAAAACTTGCACAGATATGATTCCGCTTACCGCTTCGGAAACTGATGCAGTACTTTACCTGGCCGAACATGAGGTTGTAAAGATTGCTGCCGATAAGCGCTGTGTATCGGAACATACCGAAAAAAATCAAATTAAATCGGCAATGGCTAAACTGGGTGTAACTACCCAGATTGGATTGATAAAAGAATTCTTCCGGTTGATATACGGAGTTGAATTTAACCTAAAGGATGCCCGGCAATTAATGGCTTCATGTTTACTAATCCTTTTTCTTTCAACATTGAGTGGAACAGAACAGTTAACATGCCGAGTTAGGAGGGTGAGAAGGAATGAAGTTGAATTTTATATGGCTGCGTGATGCAAATAAATCAAATAATTCAAATGACGCAAAGTGATTTAGAGACTGTAGTATCTGGATTGCTGTCAGAAAAGGCAAAAGCAGAAGTATATGAGCGCTATTATAGTGTTTTGATACCTGCTTCATGGGTCGCAAAAATTCACGGTATAAGTTATCAGACAGTATTCCGGTATATCCAACGGGGATTGATAACACCAGAAGAACGAAACAGCCGTGATGAACATTATTTATTTCGGTTGTCTGATGTATTGAAGATGGATTTTAAACTACTGCAAAAACAACTAAGGAGGAATACTATATGAAACTACTATTATCATTCTTATTCTTTTTCCTGTCTTTCGGATGCTTATTTCTTGTGTGTAACGCAGATAAATGGGAACCTGGAAATGTCTTTTTCTGGGCGTGTGTATTTGGAGTATCGGTCGTCGTGACGGAAAAACAATTGAAGGAAAAAGAGAATACTAAATAATATTACTAACAAATTAATTTTCAAGCTATGAGTTTATTCAAACAACCTTCCGAACTGGAAGTTTCTACAACAATCAAAGCGCTGATCTACGGACAGCCAGGTCTTGGTAAGTCAACATTAGGTTTGTCTACTCCTTCTCCGGTATTATTGGATTTTGATGGAGGTGTAAAGCGTGTGAATGGCGCTTTTCAGTGTCCGACGTTACAGGTGAAAAATTGGGACATGGTGATTGAGGCATTGCAGGAAGATTTATCTCCATTTAAAACAATCGTTATTGATACTGCCGGGAAGATGTTGGATTTTATGTCTGTCTATATTATTAAAAACGATCCGAAGATGGGCCAGCGTGATGGCTCCCTTTCTTTAAAAGGCTATGGAGTTCGTAAGACAATGTTTATCAATTTTCTTTCTCAGTGTTCAATGATGGGAAAGAATTTGATTTTTGTCGCCCATGAACGGGAGGAGAAAGATGGAGAGAACCGGATTGTCCGTCCGGAGATTGGTGGATCATCTGCGGGGGACCTGATTAAAGAACTCGATTTGGTTGGTTACATGCAAGCGATTGGAAGTGAACGCACGATTAGCTGGTCACCTACAGAGAAATTCTATGCAAAGAATACATGTAATCTCCCGCCCATGCAGAAGATACCAATCATTATTGATGCTTCTGGCAATGTTACCGGACAAAACATTTTCTTATCAAGTATATTCGATAGCTATCAGACTTATTTAAAAAAACAGGCAGATATCAGTAATGATTATGAGGCTTTGATTGATGTTGTAAAGGAAAATGTAGAATTGATTGTTGATGCTGATACCGCTAACGGTGTCACTGAAAACATGGGAAAGCTACAACATATTTGGGATAGCAAACTGAAAGCCGGTCTGATGATCCGGGATAAATGTAATAGCCTGGGATTAAAGTTGAATAAATTAACTAAGAAGTATGAATCAGCCGATGCCGCAGCAACAGCCTAAGTATAAATTCTACCCGTCTCTTTTAGATCAGTTTGAAAAGTATCTGCATGTTGATCGTGAGTTTGAGAGTTTTTTCAATCGAGACAAAGAGACAGATGAGTATAAAAAGACGTATGAAGAGATAGAGACTGAAATGAAACAGTCTCTACTTGACAGTATTAACCGGGTTCCGTTCGATTCAGAACCCGCGGATAAGGGTACAGCATTCAATGATATTGTTGATTACTTTATCCACAACAAGCCTGTCAAAACTCAGATAGTGGAAGATATCAATAGTGATACAATTACAGCGACATACAACAACAGAACGTTTTTATTTTCATATCACTTCTGTTGTAAAGCTGCTGAATACTTTCATGGATCAGTTAGTCAGTTGTTTGTTAAAGCCGTTCTTCCTACAAAATACGGGACCGTAGAGTTGTACGGGTATATTGATGAACTGAACCGAAATAGGGTGTACGATATTAAGACAACTTCCCGGTATGAGTTTGGAAAGTACTCAGAAGGTTGGCAACGACATGTGTATCCTTATTGCCTTATCTCTTCCGGACTAGTCAAAGACATTGATTCTTTTGAATACACCGCTTATCATTTGAAAGGAGGTACAAGCCGGACACCACTCATTACCGGTGCTCAATTTCCGGAACTTTATAAATATGACCACGAACAGAGCCGAACACTATTAACCCGGCATTGTGAAAGGTTTATTGAATTTCTCGAATTGAACCGGGAACTAATCACTGATAAAAAGATTTTTGCTGAAATATGAAAACACGATTTGTCAAGGAACAAGGAGTAATCAAGTGGCTAGGTCAGCCGATCGAGCTTCTCTTTAATCTTGTTGTCAACGGTGAATATACGCTTGAAATAAAGAAAAAAGTAAAGAAACGCACTGTTGACCAAAACGCCCTCATGTGGATGTGGCTTACTTGTATAGAAGATGAAACAGGTACACTGAAACAAGATGTATATGAATATTACTGTAAAAAGTTCCTTTGGCGAAATGTATTCATTAATGGTAAAGAGGAAATTGTCGTCCGGACTACATCGAAACTTAATACGGCTGAAATGACTGTATTTCTCAACAAAGTACAGGCGGATGCCGCTAGCGAATTCGGTATAAGATTACCGTCTCCGGACGATCAATATTTCAACTCATTTACAAACAGGTATGAACATATAAGGTATTAGGATGGAAAAACAGGTTAAGATTGGGAATCTCGCCCATGAACATGAGAGTGAAACCGCTAAACAGACTTTGATTAAATCAGTAAAAGCCACTGAAAGAAGGTTGTTGAAAGCGAAGAAATTAATCCGGTTAGTGATTGGTTCAGCAATAGTAATGACCACATGCCCGGAAAAGTATAACACATTAATTCGTTGATAGTATGGAAGAAAGAGAACCTAAAATTAAAAAGGCCGTTTTGAATGGTCGTCAGTTGACAGTAACTTATACGGAGTTCCGTCCGGAGGGTGACAAGGATATTGTTGTTAAGTCTGAGATACCGGCACATATTGATTGTACAAATGCTTTCAAGAAACTGATTCCTCATTTTATTCTTCTCACAGAAATGAAAGAATCCGATAAAGTAAGTGAGCGAGCTGCGATTGTTGGAATGGATAATCTGACTGGTGACGACGATGATTTTAAGAATGCTGATGTTTACGGTATCAAAATGGGAAAGAATGATAGTAGTACCGATACGGTCATTTTGATGGGTGAACGGTATCTTCAAATTGGTGGTTCAGTTGATTTCAGTTCTCCTGCTCAGGCGTTGGAATCATCGGATAGTGAATTTGAATATCCTTACATTAATGAATTGAACCTGGCTGTACAGGCAGTGATTTATGAAGTAAAAGAATATTTGTTCAATCAAAAATTTGCTATAACTCAAACGACGCTAGACTTTGAAGCAGTACCGGACGCTCCGTTTGAAGCCGGAAAAATGGTAGATACGGATACCGGAGTAGTTACTCCGATCACTGTTGAGAAACCGAAGCGAGGACGTAAACCGAAAAATCAACCTCTTGCAACAGCAGCAGCATGTTAATCCAAGAAGACGAAAAGAATTATTTCCTGCAATTTAAGTATCATCCGCTTATGATTGATGTTGTCAAACGTATTCCTGGACGGAAGTTTGACAGCAAACTAAATATGTGGGTGATACCTAAAAGTTTTTATCCACCTGGAAAATATACTCAAAAGGCCTATGTCGACATTTTTGCTAACTGGGCTGTGAAAAAAGGCTATGAGAAAAGCGTACAAAAAGGAGCTCAGGCTTCAAGACCGGACGTTCACTATACGCTTCCTCCGATGCTGGAATTACTTTCACCGCATGGGCTAAAGATAGAGCCTTTCCCATATCAGAAACAAGGTATTGCCTATGCTTTACAGAAAAAGAGGTGTTTTTTCGGGGATCAACCTGGTTTAGGAAAGACATTGCAGGCTATCGGTACATCTTTTATAGCAAAAACATGGCCGGTATTGGTGATCTGTCCCGCCAGTCTAAAGATCAACTGGCAACGGGAATGGAAGAAATTCACTGGAAAAGATGCGATTATCCTTGATGATCGGAATAAAAACAACTGGCACCGGTATTACGAAATGGGGTGCTGTGATGTTTTCATTACGAATTATGAATCATTGAAAAAGTTTTTTGTTGAAGACTTTGCCGGTGGTGTAACCCGGTCGATTAAGCTAAAGCCGGTAGCCAGTTTGTTTAAGTGTGTGATCATTGATGAAAGCCACCGATGTAAGTCAAGTAAGACACAGCAATCAAAGATTTGTTACAAGTTATGCCAGGGAAAGGAATATCGTTTCCTGCTCACTGGAACACCTTCGATCAATGGTCCGGGTGACCTGATCCAGCAATTAAAGATTATGAATCGTTTGGATGATTTTGGAGGATATAAGAGTTTTGAAGCAAACTTTATGCAGGGGCCACGGCAGGCAAGTAATTTGGAGATGCTAAACTGGCGATTATGGAATACCGGTTTCTTCCGGAGGGAGAAAGCAAAGGTTTTGGATCAGCTGCCGGATAAGATGCGTCAGGTCGTGAATGTGGATATCACAAACAGAAAAGAATATCAGGATGCAGAACATGATCTGCTTAGTTATCTGGCTGCTTATGAAAATGCTGATGATGAAAAGTTACGACGGGCCGAACGTGGTAAAGTGATGGTACAAATGCAGAAACTCCGACAAATTGCAGCTAGAGGAAAAATATCGGCAGCCGTAGAGTTTATCCAGGACATAATTGATTCCGGTGAAAAATTGATTGTTTTTGCCTTTCTTAAAGAGGTTGTACAGGAGATAAAGAAAGTATTCCCTAATGCAGTTACCATCGTTGGAGACAATACCAGCCAGGAACGACAGGATGCCGTTGATCGGTTTCAGAATGATCCGAAATGTAACCTTATCATCTGTAATTATAAATCGGCAGGGGTAGGTCTTACATTGACAGCTAGTAGCCGTGTTGCCTTTGTTGAGTTCCCGTGGACGTTTGCCGACTGCGAGCAGGCGGAAGATAGAGCGCATCGTATCGGTCAAAAGAATAGTGTGAATTGTTATTACTTCCTTGGAAAAAATACAATTGATGAATCGATATGGGATATTATTCAGACAAAGAAAGACATAGCAAACGATGTAACCGGGACAGATGATCAGGTACCGGAGAAAACTGTCGATGCAATGATTTTGAAAATGTCTGCTAAATCAGGAATCAAGAAAAGTGAAACAAGCACGTCTCCGTTCGATCGTCGTCTGGATGGTGCACTATTCAGCAATGCAATATGAAAGGTGAGGCAGGTCTGCAATCTTCATGTATAGAGTGGTTCAATCTACAATTTCCAAAATTGAAACTGCTTCTTTTCGCTGTTCCGAACGGTGGCCGGCGTAACAAGATAGAAGCGGCCAATCTCAAAAGGCAGGGTGTCCGGGCTGGTGTTGCTGATCTTATTTTACTTTTTCCAAAAGGTGGTCACGGTAGCCTTTGCATAGAGATGAAGTATAAGAAAGGTACGCAGCAGGATTCGCAGAAGGACTGGCAGAGGGTAGCGGAGGCGGCAGGCAATAAATACGTTGTCTGCCGGTCATTGAATGAGTTTATGAAAGAGGTCAAGAACTATTTAGGTATTGAGCGATGAATTATATTGAATTAATAAATCGGTTTTGGGAATTGGATGAGCAATGGCAATTCTCCTGCTGTGAAACGAGACTGTATTTTTACTTGGTAAAAACAGCAAATCGTTTAGGCTGGGTGGATAACTGGACGCATTCGGATGATAGAACATCTGCAAATGTGGGAGTGTCATTGAATACAATGAAAACAGCCAGGAACCGGTTATCTCAGATTGGTTTGATTAAATTTATTTCCGGTGGAAAAGGTCAAAAAGATAAAACAAGGTATCAAATTTTGACACCTAACTTAATACCTAACTTGACACCTAACTTAACACCTAATCTGATACCTAACCAGACCCCTATAAATAAACTAAATAAAACAAGTAATAATATACCCCCTATAATCCCCCATGAAAACAATTTGCCTTTTCCGGAAGAAAAGCCGAAAAAGAAATCCAGTAGGGCAAAGAAAGAATTTATTCCTCCAGTACTGGACGATGTATTAAAATTCTTTTCCGGCAGCTTATTGCCTGATTGGGAGAACCAGGGACGGTTATTTTTCTCTCATTACAATTCCCAGGGCTGGCGTAAAGGAACCGGCGTACAGGTTACTGACTGGGATAGTTTAGCAAACAAATGGATTTTAGACGAAAAAATTAAACGAGATGCAAGGAGTACAGGAAGTAAGACAAACAATCCAGCGTCCGGTAACGGATACGCCGGAAAATAAGATTGACCTAACGGCCTATAAGAAATTGTTTCTTCGGGTAGCAGATCACTATTCCAAAGGCACATTTGTAATCGACGAGCGAAACAGAGCGATCGTGTATTCCCTGTTTCTGTATTTCCTGAAACAACCGGGATCGCTCGATATCCAAAAAGGTTTGTGGTTAGCCGGTCCGGTCGGTACCGGGAAATCTACGTTGATGTATATTTTCAGCAGGTTTATGCAAACTTTACAAAGGGGGTTCCGAGTGTATGTGTGTAGCCGGATTACGACAGAATATACAATGCACGGAGATTTGAGCCGGTATCTGGATAATGCCGGATGGTCTTCATTGGGCCCGGTTGATATGTGTTTCGACGAGTTCGGCCGTGAACCGATCCCGGCAAAATATTTCGGGAATGAGTTGAATGTGATGCAGCATATATTTCACATTCGGTACAGCTATTGGCAACAGTACGGATTGAGAACTTATGTCACAACGAACCTGTACCCTAAAGACGTCGAGCGCAAATACGGTGATTATATCCGTGATCGACGTGGTGAAATGTTCAACCTGATTGAGTTGAACGGAGAAAGTAGAAGATAACTAAACTAAAAAATAATATCCTATGAGAACAAAAAGCTTTAATGAAGTAATCGCTGATTATTTGAAACAGCGGGCAGCAGAGGACACACTATTCGCTCCGAAGTTTACAAACCCAAAGAAGAGCGTTGATGAATGTTGCCGCTATATTTTAGGTGAAGCGCGGAAGCGCGGTAATGAGGTGGTAATGACTGATAATGAAGTGTTCGGCTTAGCTATACACTATTACGAAGAGGAAAATATCAAAGTGAATGCTAGAATAGGTAATTCAGTTAAAAGCCGGGTTGTAAGTAGCAAACAGGTTCCTGAGGTTCAAACTGTGGAACAGTTGTCGATACAATATGAACGGCCTGTTTTTTCCACTGTTAAGCGGGGGAGAGGTAAGAGAGAAGAAAGCAAATTACAATTATCTTTATTTGATTAAGCCATGAAGCCAAAAACAAAATTACAAAAGCTGGTAGTTAAACTGAGCGCACAATTACCGAAATTTACTGAGAAACATCGTCAATGGGCTATTGAAAATGTCGTTGATCGTATTGGTCTTCGATTGAAAAAAGGTATTATTACTTGTACTCATTGTAGTGAAGTTTTTCCTGATACAATGAAATTTGAAGATGGCGAAATTGATATCTGTCCTAATTGTGGAAGTAAATTGAAGATCGAAACAACTACGAGGAAAAATGATTTTCAAGCAGAGTATTTCTGTATCATAACAACATGCCAGGGATTTCAAGTATTCCGTTATTTTATGATTAAGAAGGAATTCAAATTTGGTTGTGAGGCACAATATAAAATTGCGGAAGTTGTCCAGCGATGGCTCCTGCCTGATGGTAGATTTGAAACATTTGCAAAACTTACTAATACACATCAATATTATAATGATGCGTGGTGTTTTGATAGTGATATGGAATTGAGAGGTAGAGATAAACATGCCTACAATGTTGGATGCGACGCATGTTATCCAGTTCGAAAATATCTTTCTGTTTGGAGAAAGTACGGATTCAAAGGTAAAATGTATGGCTTTTTCCCTTTTAACTTCTTTCATCTGATCAGTACAAATAACCAAGCTGAAACATTACTTAAAGCCTGTCAGTTTGATTTGCTCCGTAGAATGTGTGCAGGGTATGATGATGAAATAAAAAGATACTGGCCATCGATAAAAATATGTATGCGTAATCATTATCTTGTGAAAGATGCAAAAATGTGGCTTGATTATTTGATGTTACTCAGTTACTACAAAAAGGATCTACGCAATGCTCACTATGTCTGTCCTGTTAATTTAAGAAATGCTCATGATGAGTATATGAATAAGCGGAATCGCGAATTGACTAAAGAACGAGCTGCCTTTGATCGTGAAAAAGCTATTTATGCAGAACAACGACGGAAACGACTTTTTGAAAAGATGAAGGAAGACAATCTCAAATATCAAGAACAGAAAGGTAAATTCTTTGATGTTCAATTCAATGATGGTGTTGTAGTGGTACGTGTACTACGTAGTGTTGAAGAGTTTAAAGAAGAAGGGGATGCTTTGAATCACTGTGTATTTACAAATGAGTATTATAAAAAGACTAATTCCCTTGTTCTTTCCGCTCGAATTGGAGATAAACACATTGAGACAATCGAAATAAATTTAACGACTATGACGGTCAATCAATGTTATGGGCATGGAAATAATAATACAAAGTATCATAATCAGATACTTGAACTTGTGAAAAAGAATATGAACCTGATCCGTCGAAGGTTGACGGCGTAAATATTAAGTTGTTATGAAATATGTTCCTGTTTTTGGTAGAAATATTGACAGCTATATTCAAAAAAGATTGAATAACAAAACTCATTTGATTTGCACATTCGATAGAGAAGACGGTTTAAAATTGTATATACTAGCAATAGAAATAAATATGAGACTTGAAGATAACTCCCTTATGCCCTGGGGAAAATATAAGGGTGAGAAAATGGCAAATGTTCCGGCTACATACTTGATGTGGCTATACAACAATGAGAAATGTAATGCGGAAGTCCAGGCGTACATTGAAGATAACATGGATGCTTTAAAAGAAGAAATCAGGCAATTAGGAGATAAAAAAGATGAAACTAAAAGATATAGCAAGCCAATTGGCTAACCGAATAAACCAACCAGCCGTAATCGAAGTGTATCTTCGACAGGTATATGCGAAGGGTTTTATAGATGGTACCAAACAGTCTCCCTGGATAAGCGTTAAGGAAGGGTTACCATGTGATCAAAATATCGTCTTGGTAAGGAGCCAATATGGAAGCAAATCTACAGCTTATTATTGCGACAATAATATCGGGTTTGTAATTTACGGAGAAAATGCCTATAAGGTTTTTGGAGTAGTAACGCATTGGATGCCGATACCGGAATTAGAAGAGGACTGAACTTTTGCTCACCTTATTTGCAAGGCGAACAAACGCGAAAAAATTGAAAATTAAGTGTTAAGTCGACATTAAAATGAACATAAATGTATTATCTTCTTTACAAAGATATTTCATGTAGTATATAATGTTGGCAACTTATACAAATAATATTTAAAAAGTGAACCGTGCCGGATTCGAACCGGCGACCTCTGCCCTGTCAAGGCAGCGCTCTAAACCAGCTGAGCTAACGGTTCGGTTTAGCAAATATAAGAAAAGTTATAAAATAGTAGATATGGAAACAAATGAGAATTTCAATTTATGGTGTATTGTCGAATTATTCGGACATAACCGGATAGCAGGCAAATGTAGTGAACAAAGCATAGCAGGGAATAATTTCCTCCGGGTAGATGTTCCGGAAACGAAAATGCAGCCAGCATTTACTCGGTTCCTGAATCATGCTGCCATCTATGCTATTAATCCAATCACAGAAGAAGTAGCGCGGGATCGGGCAGAAGTTTATAATTGTGCTCCTATTGATAGATGGGATGCGAGGTCTATGCTTGAAAAAATTCAGGCAGAAATAAATAATGACAGAAAGACGATTGATTCTCCTGCTGACAATGATAAGGATGATTATCTTGTATTTTAATTTAAAAATGAGTAAACCATGAAGATAATAGTCAGTTTCTCTGGCGGTAAGGATAGCCAAGCTTGCCTGATCCAAGCCGCAAACCGATACGGAGCAGATAAGATAGAAGCCGTTTTTTGCGATACAGGCTGGGAACATCCGGATACATACCAGCATATAACAAATGTTTGTCAGCAGATGAGTATCAAATTAACTACACTCAAACCTGAATTAGGCTTTGTGGAATTAGCAAAGAAAAAGAAACGTTTCCCCTCGGTTATCGGGCGATTTTGCACTATCGAACTAAAGATAAAACCTATGATTGATTATCTTCTCTCCTTAAAAGAGAGCTGTATTATCATTCAAGGGATTAGAGCACGTGAAAGTTCTGTTCGTGCTGCTATGGAACCGGAATGTATGTACTTCCGATCCTACTTCCAGCCGAATGGAAGTGGCAGAAAGGAAACATATCGGGGCAAAGAAGTTAGGGAGTGGTGTTCTAAATATGATGCTTCTGTTATTCGTCCTATATTCAACTGGTCTGCCCAGGAAGTAATTGACTGTATTCTAAATGCTGAACAGAAGCCTAATCCACTTTATTACAAAGGTTTTTCTCGCGTTGGCTGTTTTCCTTGTGTTATGTGTCGGCAAGTAGAGATTAGGGAGTTACTAAAAGATGAGCTTATGAAACAACGATTGATTGATGCTGAAAAGTATGTAGGCAGATCGTTTTTTGCGATTGATACTATTCCTAAACGGTTTTGCAAAAATGGAGTGTACGCGATGGCAGAGGAAGTTTTCAAGTATGTTTCTGACAAAAATGCCACATTGGATATGTTTGGGCCAGAGGGTGGATACGCGTGTATGTCAATCTTTCATGGACTTTGTGAATAATGCTTTAATGGTAGTAAATATAAGAGGCAGAGTTTACCCAGCCTCTTATATTGCCTCGACATAAGGACTTTCATAATTACCTTTTAGTCCATGTCTTTCCATATATGATCTAATTTCACTTCTATAAGCGATTTCAAAAATGTATCCATCTTTAGGTGATGGGCCAAGCGATCTGTCGAATTTGTAATAATCGCCATTGTGATAAAAAGAAATACGATAGTTTGCCATAATGTGCAGTATTTTAATTTTGTTATCTCGGTGTGTTGATAATAGTGAAAATTTATTTATGATTGCAGTTTGGGTTAAAGCTCCTAAATTCATCGAGCATTGTTGACAAGCAATCATTTTCTTTAATAAAATCTATAAGATAGTCTTCTGTAATAATAAATTGTCTATTTGTTTCTTTTTCTTTTGTTGCTAATATTTGCTCTCCGTTTGATGTTATCTGAAAACCATGAATAATTCGATTCCTCTTATCACATAGTTCTTCAAATAAATTAGCTATTTTATCATCTGAATTTTCTGTAATTGTATTTTTGATTGCAAATTTCATCATCTTAGATCCTGATGTTGTATCAATTAAATCATACCAATCATATTGATGTTTTCCTTTATTATTTAGAATATTTTCAATGACAAAAGCATTATTTGAATTGAAAACACATAGAGCAATTCCCAACAATTTTATGTATTCTTCTGACGGTAAAGCCTGTTTTGTAATTGATTCGTTCATTTTTATTTGTATATAATTTATAAATAGGTCGTTTAAAAATTCCCCCATATAGCAGGGTTTGTTATAATATTGGCAATAACATTTGAAGCAACATCAGAACCAAAACTTTTAATCTTATCTATAAGTCTATTTTTAGCTTGTACAGGATCAGATTCATTTTCTATGATTGCTTTAATCTCTTTTTGTTGTTTGCCTGTTAACTCATCTTTTATTGCTTCAATGAAGATGTCAATAGCTAAAGACTGTTCTTGAGATTGTTCTTGAGATTGATTAACATTGACATGTATAGAATTGTCTGTCTTATTATTCTCATTTTGAACTTTTGGGAGTTCTGGGATAACAAGACATGATTCCAATATTCCTAGTAATTTGTCAAATAAACTAGGTGAATTATAGGATTTAGTAAAATCTTCAGCAGCTTTTTCAAAATCATTAATACATCTGTCTCCTGTAAATTTGAAAGATAAAAACCTGATAGTCTTATTTTTCCAAATTTCATATTCTGATATACTTTTTAGATTATAAGCGTCAAAAGTCCTCCATTCATTTTCTAATGTAGGTATATAAGAAATCCCCTTCCTAATTTTGTTACCTTCTTCTATAAGGTCTTCGAGAGTTATTGTAGCCATATAATATTATTGTATGAATTTCCAAAGGTATAAATTAATTTGATGTGATGATATTTAAGGAACCATAAACTTAACAGTTGTGTTTTGTAAATATCATAATGATTATATATTATTCAATATGATATTTTTATTATATTTGTCTTTACATAAATCTGTATGTATGAGTAATATAAAGATTGATCGAAATAACTATCGTATCCATGATGACAAGAACAAACGTCTGATCCGGAAAAGCCTTGAAGAATGTGGTGCCGGGCGTTCTATCCTTTTTGATAATGATGATTGTATCATTGCTGGAAATGGTGTATATGAGCAGGCCCAGGAGCTAGGTTTAAAAGTCCGTGTTATTGAAAGTGATGGTACGGAACTTATTGCGATCAAACGTAAAGACTTATCGACAGAAGATGCCCGGCGTAAGGCATTAGCTTTAGCGGATAACCATACATCTGATACATCATTCTTTGATTTTGATGCTATCGTAAAAGATTTTGGCGTTGATGAACTGGAAGCATGGGAATTAGAGATAAATGAGGCTAAAGATTATTCCGATAAAAACAGAGAAATTGATGTAGAAGAATGGGAAGACGCGCATGAACTGATATTGAAGTTTGATGCTGAAACTTATTTACGAGTTAAAGAGTCATTAATGACTATTGACTCTGATCCCAGTAAGGCCGTATGTAAATTACTTTTTGAAAATGTCAATGATGAAATTACAATTTGAGTGGTATATAAAGAACGGTTATCCCTTTAAAGGGATGGAACCTCACAGGCTGAAGGTCTTTGGCACTTTTATTTGTGGAGGTGGCTCATCTATGGGATATAAACTGGCCGGCTATGACCATCTCGGAGGGGTTGAATTAGATCAACAGGTGTCAAGAGTATATAACAGGAATCATTCTCCAAAGTACTTATATACAGAAGATATTCGACTGTTCAATGAAAGAGAAGATTTACCTAACGAATTGTATAATTTGGATATTCTGGATGGTTCACCACCTTGTTCTACATTTTCCATGGCCGGGGAAAGGGAAAACGCATGGGGTAAAAAGAAGCGCTTCAAGGAAGGTCAGGCAATGCAGCGCCTGGATGATCTTGTTTTCATTTACATTGATACGATCTGCAAGTTACGACCAAAGGTTGCTATACTGGAAAATGTAAAAGGAATAATACAGGGTAATGCCCGCGCCTATTCAAAGGAGATCGTAAAACGTGTGCAGAAGATAGGATATGATGTGCAGGTCTTCCTTCTTAATTCTGCAAGTATGGGCATTCCTCAAAAACGCGAACGTGTATTTTTTATCTGTAGAAGGAAAGATCTTGGCTTTTCAAAGTTGTGGCTAAGCTTTAATGAAACACCTATCCTGTTTAGAGAAATCATGGATAAGAACGATCAGTCAGACAATCTTACCGAATACCAAAGAATGTTATGGAATAACAAACGGAAATCTGATAAATCATTTGGAGATGTAATAGATCGGCTAGAAAAGCGCCTTAGTATGTTTTCTAACCCTATTATTCATTCAGATGATGTGGCGCCTACATTAACAAGCGGGGCCGGTGTGAATGCTCTTTATGATATCCCTAGAAGTCTAAACAAAAGAGAAATGTGTCTCATTGGCTCATATCCTTTAGATTATGACTTTGCCGATATTAAACCTGAATATTTGATAGGTATGAGTGTTCCTCCTATTATGACAGCTCGTATCTCTTATGAGATATATAAGCAATGGTTTTGTAAGAAGAGTAATAGTTTAACAATATAGGTTTAACAAATGGCAGCAACAAGAAAAGCAGGAGAAAAAGAGCAGGACAAACAGTTGATTGCCCCTCTTTACTTTAAAGCGTATACATTCCGTGAGATTGCGGAGTCTGTATCTGCCATTACTGGCCGTACGATTTCCCATGTAACAGTATTCAATGATGTTAAGGAGATACTGAAAGAGTCTGAGGAGGCCCGGAAGGATTTTGTTAATAATCAATTGACAATAGAACTCGGGAAAATCAACAAGCTGGAACGCGAGTATTGGGAAGCCTGGGAGAAATCAAAGACGGACCAGAAAAAGAAGTCTGTTGAGAAGAAAGATGATTGTGAGGGTGATCCGGCAAAAGGTAAAAAGAAATCTTCTACCCGTGTTCTGGGAGAGGAAATTATCAACATGGGCGATCCGCGTTATCTGGCCGGTATCGAACGATGTATTGAAATGCGTTGTAAACTTCTTGGAATAAACGGAACTCAAAAAGTTGATGTGACAACGGGCGGTAATAAGATACAGTTTACCGGTTTCAATTTCCTGCCGGTGACACCGAACGTAGAACAGCTAATAAAGCAAGCTGATGAATGAAGATAAATTTAAAACAGCGGCTTGCCTACAACTATCTAGCGGATAGTGAACATAAATTCATCCTGTACGGCGGTGCGGGAGGTGGTGGAAAATCTTGGTTAGGGTGTGAATGGTTGATGCAATGTGCCTTTCATTTGCCTGGTACACGCTGGTTTGTTGGTCGTAACAATCTAAAGGACTCACAGGCTTCAGTATCGGTAACGTTTAGTAAAGTTGCAAAATATCACGGGTTTACCGGTTACCGTGTCACAAACGACGGAATCAAGTTCGATAACGGTTCGGAGATCGTTTATCTGGATTTGACTTATTATCCATATAAAGACCCAATGTATGAACGGTTAGGATCGAAAGAGTTTACCGGGGGATGGATAGAGGAAGCCGGAGAGATCAACGGTCTGGCTTTTGAAGTGTTGAAAACTCGTACAGGTCGACACCTGAATGATGTCTATAATATCCCGTCGAAAATACTGATAACCTGTAACCCGAAAAAGAACTGGTTATACAAGACTTTTTATAAGCCTTGGAAAGACGGTAAGATCAAAGCACCGTATGCATTCATACCGGCATTAGTACAAGATAACCCGTTTGTAACAGAGGACTATGTTGATACCCTTCGTCAGACAGAGGACAAAGTAACGTATCAACGTCTTTATCTGGGTAACTGGGAGTATGACGGTGATCCGAACTCTCTAGTTGATTACGATGCAGTGATGGATTGCTTTACCAATACCGGTGCATTGATCGGCGGGAAGGCTATAAGTGCCGACCTGGCAATGAAAGGACGAGATCACTTTGTCGCGGGTTACTGGGAAGGCTTACGGGTTTCAATCGAGATTGATAAAGACAAATCATCTGGTCGGGAGATTGAAACAGATTTGAGAAAGCTCATGGTTACGCGTGGTGTCGGCAGGTCCCAGACAGTTGCAGACAGTGATGGTTTGGGAAGTTATCTGGAGAGCTATCTAAACGGGATCAAAGAGTTTAAGAATGGTGCATCTGCATTCAATAATAAATATGCGAACCTGAAAGCCGAATGTGCATACAAGTTAGCTGAGATGATAGACAAACGGCAGTTGCAGATCATTTGCCGACCGGATCAGGCGGAACACATTGCTGAAGAACTACAGCTGTTGATTGCAGCGAATGTAGATAAGGATACCCGGAAAAAGGATATCATCAGCAAGGAAGCAATGAAGGGTATAATAAAGCGGTCTCCGGACTATTTAGATATGCTGATAATGGGAATGTATAGACTTGTTGCCCCGCGTACGGGTAACTCAATATATAACTGGTAATGAAGATAACGAGTAAGACTACTATTGAAGATGTGATTCTGATGCTAAAAGGTATTGACTTTTGGGATCAGCTGGAGACTGTATTTATTCCGGTGAAAATACCAGAACTGACATACGGCCAACGTATTGACTTATCCTCCATGAATACAAGGTATGACCTTCTGTTTATTCCTCAAAAAGTATTGTTAGGGTTAGAAGAGAAGGAAGTGATGAGTAAACCTTTTATCTCTGTCTACAACTATGGTCTGTCTGTTTACCGGGAACTGGAACGTATGAGAATCCGTGACGAAAAAACATTCAAATATAATCCGACGGCGGAAGAAGTAAAAGCAGGATTTTATGGAATCGATCACGGTGTTTTTGGCGTTGTCGATCGGATTGCCCAACGTCTGTCTATTTCTCATGAAGCAGTATTCGATTTGCCGGAGAGACGGATATATGCAATGATGAAGATCGACTATGATAACGGAATGTATCAAAGGAGGTTGAACCAAATAATAAGTAAACAGAAATGACAGTACAGGATAAATTGAAACAGGTTGCTGAATCACTAGGAGTACCGTTCGTTTTTGAGGATTGGACCCTGGCTAATGTGGAGATTGACAGGACACCACTTCCGGCCGTCGTGTATGTTCTTCCTGCTTCCGGGGAACTGGACTTTAAGAATGGAAATATCCGTGACAACCAGAACGGGATGCTGGCATTCTTAGATAAAGTCGAGTTGAATGGTAATGGCCAGGACAATGACAGTGTTGTTGATCGGATGAAATCATTAGCCATGAGATTTATTGTGAAGTTGAACGAAACGGGATACTTTGAACCTTTGGGTGGAGTGATGAAGTACCAGGTTGCATATAATAAACTCAATGCAGTGACATCAGGCATTGTCTTTGAAGTGACATTGAAAGAGATAACCGGAATATGTGAACGTAATCTATGAAAGAAGTACAGAACATAATATTTGAAGAATTGGAGGATCTTCGGAAACGAATAATATCTAATATTGACAGTACCGGGCGTAAAGCTTCTGGTCGTACTTCTGGCTCCATGCATACAGATGTTTCAGAGAATCGCGGGATATTGTTCGGGCGTATGGCTTTTGAAACATTAGAGACTGGACGTAAGCCGGGTAAGGTTCCGGCAGGATTTTATCAGATCATAAAGCAGTGGGTAATTGATAAAGGTATCTCTTTCGATAGCCAGTCAGAGCGCAATTCTTTTGCTTATTTGGTTTCCCGTAAAATAGCCAGGGAAGGAACACAACTTTGCCGTACGGGCGCCGAAGCCGATGTATATACAACAGAGGTTCCAGATACAATTGAACGCATAAAGGATCGTGTCGGCTTCTTGATGAGATTGGAGTTTGAATCTATAAAATTGAACAAATAATATGGCAACAGTAAACGCACCAACGGATACGCAGTATGTTTTTGATCCGGTTCTTTTCATAATGGAAGGAGCAGGGGAGTATGATATCACTATTGAAGGGGTGAAGACAAAAGTGTCTGCAATAGCTAACACTGCTGTGTTTGATGCATCAGGACTTTTAAAGTCCTTGTTCACTATTGATACGTTGTCAAATGGGATGGTACGGAAGAATGTTGCCTGGTCCGTGGTGCAAGCCGGTGTATCTCTCGCTTCCGGAATCTTTGAAGTTGTCTATGGAAGCAATAAGGTTGTCAATTTCTCCGGAGACGGGGCACATATCACATTACGCTGGATTAGCCGTAGCGGTGAGTTAGATTCATACGAATTCTGTATTCATCAGGACAGCCGGAAATTAGAGAATATTCAAACGGCCGGTATCGGAGGATTGACTTATAAATTATCATTCAGCCAGGTTAATAAAATAACTCTGTTCACAGCTTTGGTGAACCGGGAAACATTTGAAGACTTTACGGCCATTCAGGAAAGTGCTATTGTACAGGCCTCTGTTCTTGATGGGTGGTTGAATGTAGAGGTTGAAGCAAAAGAGTATAAACGAACAAAAGCCGCATTGCAGGATTTTGATATAACAATAGTGTTACCGAATGAAAGATAAACTATTCATTGATAATGTAGAGGTTGATTTACCGGAAGGTGGATCGGGTGTCGTATTGAATCGTGCAGTGAGTAAGCCTGCTGATATGTCAACGATATTGTCGGGATATTCTTATACTATCCAGCTTCCTAAAACAGCACATAACATTCAGACGTTTGGTTTCTCAACGGAGGTGAATGTAGAAAGTGACTACCCACATGTAGAACACACAGCAAAAGTAATCAGGGATGGTATCACTCTGTTTGATGATGGTGTTGCAGTCGTTAAATCTGCCAGTAAAACAATTGAAGTTCTGATCAAATTCGGAGGAAATAAACGGTTGACAAGTCTCAATGATTACAAGCTAAAAGATATTTTTCCGGATAGTGGTTTGATTCCTTGGGACTATAGTGTGACCGAAACGGATTTTGTAAAATGGGTTCCAAAGTTAGACGGAATGCAAAGACAGCATCCCGAACATTTACGGCCAGCAGTTAAAGTGTCTACATTATTCGATATGATTGTTGGGCAGTCGTTTGTCATGAATAACGCTTATCGATCTGTGATCGAAAAAATGTGGTTGATGTTACCTACAACAAATGGGAGTGAGGACGTTGCAAAGAATCTGGCTTTCCGTCTCAAGGGGACAACAACATCTGATCTGATCTCCGGTAGGGAACGTTATGATATTCTACCTGATTTGAGTTACCAAAATGCTCCTTATCATCAGAAACTGCATGACCTTATATATCGCACATTGCCTGTAACCTTTATTAAAATTCCATTAGGTGGACGATATCGGATAAAAGGTACAGTAAAAGCGAATAATGCTGCAACTGGGTGGAAGTTCGGTATATTCACTCCTTCTGTTGAGTTTAAGGAAGGTGAGCCTCCTATGTTCGATATATTTGAAAGTGCATCAAAAGATATTGATGAGTATAGAAACATTGGTGCAGGTGATATTTGTTTTGGTATTTACGATCCTTTTAAGACTGGGAATTTTGAAATAGATTTGACTATCTCTTTTGCTCCGGAGAATGAAAAGGATTATTCCCAGACAGCATTCTTATTGGATTATCCTATACGGGAGAACCTTCCGGATATATCGACGATGGACTTTATAAAGTCTGTCATGGGGGTGTTTGGCTTGATGGTTGAACAGCAGGGAAGTGTTTTATCATTCTACAATGTGGATGATGTAATCCTGAATAAATCCGGAGCGATTAATATTTCAAAAATGCTTATCGATAAAAAAGATGATAAGCTGGAATATTCCTATGGATTGACTAAAAAGAATATGCTGAAATATGCAGAAGATGATTTGGTTGATAAATTGTTCGGAGCATATACGTTTACAGCAGACACGTACGATAAGCAGGAGAATACGGTATATCAGTCTCCTTATGCTGCTACTAACAAAAACATTCCTCTATATACTTATAAAGTTGAAGAAGGGAAAGCAGAATATACTTTGAATAAAACGTCAAAGTGCCGGTTATTGTTGGAGAATGGGACCGTTGCGCTAGAAGTTTGGGGGAAATGGATAGATGCAGATATGAAAACTGTCACTTTCCGTTCATTTACTTTTGAACCTTTGAAATATGACAACCTGGTCCGTAGATATTGGACGGGGTATTTAGGTGTTTACGCAAATAAACCGAGAATTTCATATCGAAAGGCGAAACTTGATCCGACCTTTTTCCCGAATCTATCTTTTTGTAAACCATTGTATGCAGATGGTAATTATTACATGTTGCTATCGGTAAATAACTATACAGAAGTTGGTAAAGCTGATTTAGAACTGGCTCTCATTGATGGGGTAGATGTAACGGGGGAAGGTGAAACCTCTTTGAGAAACGCCATATTGGTAAATCCGACAACACCGTTGAAATTTTCACCTACTACGGTCGCTCTTTATACGGCAATGTCTTTGGCTGTTGCAACATCTACTGATGGAAAGCTGATTCGTGAATTAGACGAAACCGGGACGGTGACAAATGATATGTATTTGCCATTGGATACAGGAGAGGGGGATGCTAAAAGAGTTGCTTTAAAAACTATCAAGGATAATATTCAGAGTGACAGTGAAGGAATATTCCTTCGTAAAGACAAGCCGGATTCAACTGAGTTTCCGATCGCCTTTAAAGGAGGCGCTACCTTTGGCAATTATGTAGGCGGCTTTCATGGCTCCGGTGCCAGGATAAATGAAAAAGGGGAAGGCGAAATGCGTAGCCTTCAACTATGGGAGTTCTTGGAAGTACCTGAACTACGGTTTAACCGTATCGACGTTGTTTCGGGTGAACTTTGGAATGCCATAGCTTTCGGTTTGATCGAGTCTGTCGATACAGAGAATAAGATCGTGAAATTGAAGCTGGAAGAGGGCGAACTTGCCGGATTACATGTGAATGATTTTTGTCGTGGCATATTTCATAACCTGACCGGAAATGAGACAACGGAAGGAACCGACAGTGCCGGATTTAAGACAATGGTTGGTTTCTCGACTGCTTATTTTACTCCGGTAGAGATCATAGATAATGCTCATTTCAGATATGAACTGAAACCCGGTACAACGATTCATCCCAGCATGGCTATGAAGTTTGCCGTGTACGGTCATCCTACTGATAAGAACCGGCAGAATTCCGCTTATTCAACAAGGATTTATCAGCGATATCTTCGTAATGTCAGCACGTGGGAGATTAATCCAGGGAAACATATTTCGTCGCAATGGGGTGATCTTTCCGACCTTATCATAAATGGAGAGTCCCTAGCCGAAGGATCAATCTATTTGAACAATGTTTATTTCGGAGGAAACGTTTGGAACGTTCCTGGCTTGGATAACAATTTGAAGGGACAGGATGCATATTCTGTAACCTTGTCGACTTATAGTGCTGTATATAATACGAAAGATGGATTGACTGAACAGGTTGATATCGTTACCGGTGATAAAAATGTTGTGACGGGAATGAGTCAGGTTGTTGCACAAAACTTTCGTATATCAACCAAAATTCAGGTAACAAAAGGTACGGAGTTATTACGGTACAGTACTGTTATTGGAGAAGGTAAATATCTGGTTTCCTCTGTGGGTACAGGATGCACATATACAGTAACCGATGGCCTTGTCGTAGTTCATAGCGTAACGGAGGAAAAGGCAGAAATAAAGTTGGAGATTAATTGTGAGGGACTAGCTGTCTATGAACAGGCATTTACAATTGTCCGGGTAATAGATGGTGTGGATGGTACAGATGTGGAATGGATATTTCAGCGTACCGCAACCGAAGCCGCGAAACCGGCCAGACCGACTGTCTCTGAAAATGTGGCGGATTTTGTTCCTGAGGGTTGGACAGACGATCCGGTAGGTCCAGATATAACGAATCAGTTTGAGTGGAGTTGTAAGCGTGAAAAAGCGAATGGTGTTTGGGGATCATTCTCCGAAGTATTCCTATGGTCCAGATGGGGTAAAGATGGTACTAGTACCGAATACATCTATGCCCTTTCAAAGAATTATGCGCCACCAGCGATAACTAACAGCCAGGAAGATGGCCATGTCCCTATGGAATGGTATTCTGCCCCTCTTAGCGTTACCGCAGAGTATAAAGTATTATGGGTGTCTCAACGGGTAAAAAAAGATGGGCGATGGAGTAATTTTTCTAATCCCAGTATATACGCAAAATGGGCGGAAGATGGAAAAGATGGAGATCCTGGTATAGATGGTTATTCCACATATGGAGTTTATAGAAGGTCAGAGACGCAACCGGACACTCCTGAGGAAGATAAATTGCCTCCTTCTGGTTGGGCACGGGATCCTCCTTCTGGAACCCTTCCGCTCTGGATGAGTAAGGCTGTATTTTTTAGCAGTGGTTTTAAAAAGGGGCCTTGGTCTGCTCCTGTAAGAATATCGGGAACAGACGGTCAAGATGGAGGAGCCGGTCCTTCATTGACATTCAGAAAAAAATATGATGCTTCGAAAATCTATACCGGGACGGAACAACATGTTGATGCTGTTTATACTGAAGATACTCCAGGGACTAAAGTCTTTTGGATGGCTAAAACGTCTGCCGGTTCATTTAGTAATAAATATCCGAGTGCCGGGTCTGCATATTGGGAAAGATTTCAAGGTCAATTTGAAAGTATAGCGACGGGACTGGCATTGATCGAAGAGGCAAATATTGCAGGTTGGTGGTTCTCTGACCTGACAATCCAGAGTCAAAATAGGAATGTGGTTATTGACGGCAATGCCGATACTCATCCCCGTATAGCGTTGGGGGCCTCGTATGAGAATAGGGATAATGCACCGGCAAGAATGTATGAAAATGGTGAAGTTTATTTTGAGAAGGGTACTTTTGGAGGTAAGGTCATAAGTTCACTTAATGGCAATAGGATTATTATTGATCCGGACGATCAGTCTCTAAAGATGATAAATTCATCAAATAAAGAAGTTTTTAATATTTCATTTCAGAATACAGTAGGACAACAATCGTTTCCAGAAATAAACATGTATATGCACACTGTCGATGGTGGTTTAGCGCGACATATAAAATTACACGCAGGAGGACTTTATATGCTGGGGAGTGACAGTTCTAATACAGTATCAATAACACCATCTTCTTTGACATTTCCAAATCTATCATCGATTGATCCCAAAATCAAAGGAGCTTTTTGGAGGGATGGAACAACCGTAAAGGTTTCGCAAGGATAACACTATTAAATTATAAGTAATATGGCAGGAACAAAAGATATAAAAGATTTCACAAAGTTTCCCAGTTTATCGGACAATGATTATCTGTTGGGAACAAAGACCGATTTAGGTGGTACGGATGCCGGTATAACTGTCGGGAACTTCAAAAAGCAGGTGGCCAATGATGCGGCCCCTTCAATTAATGAAAATGGATACTGGGTCGTTAATGGTGTTAGCACAGGAGAGAAAGCCCGGGGAGAAACTCCGGTGTTAAACAGCGGTACGACGACCACAGGGGAGGAAGGAACCGGAGCATCGTCCGAAGTCGTACCTGACGGGCAGACACCGGAGGGATCGCCTAAATACAAGCTAAACCTGACCCTTCCGCGTGGATCGGCCGGTAAGGCTGGTAAAACAGCAATCTTCGGAATAGGGAATGTCTCTGATGGCGAAAAGGCCTCTGCTACCTTGACTGCTGATGGAGAAGACGGATCCGGTAATCCCAAGTATAAATTGAATCTTGTGTTACCTGCAGGTAAAACCGGAGAAAACGGAAAAACTCCGAAGTTCGAAGCCGGGAGTGTCTCGACACTGGAACCGGGCCAGTTGGCCTCGGCTGAAATAAGCTTCAAAGAGTACGATATGGACGGTAGCCCAATATACGTAATTTCTTTGTCTATCCCGAAAGGAGATACAGGTAGTCCCGGTAAAACCCCGGTTCTTAAATCAGTCAATGCCAAATCCGGAGACACTCCTTCCGGCAGTTTCATCGCTGATGGTACAGATGAATCCGGTAACCCGAAGTATATCCTGAATCTTACATTACCTGCCGGAAAAGACGGACAACCGGCAATATTTGAACAGGGAACGACGACTACATTGGAACCGACAGAACCGGCCTCTGTAGAAGTTGTTGAGAATGGGACAACTCCGGAAGGAAATCCCAAGTATATCCTGAACTTTAGTATTCCCAGAGGCCAGGTAGGTAAACCTGGAATCGGATCGGGTAATGTGTCTGCCGATGGTACCGGGCTTGTAGCTGGTAAAAAGTATTTGTTTGTCCCGGAATCGGACGGAAGTACATCTGGTGCGTTTGTCGAGTATGTCGCCCCTGAAGCATATGATGATACCCCACTTAGAAAGGAAATAGCCGATAATCTGGCTGCAGCCAAGACTTACACCAATGAACAGATAGCTGGTATCGTTCAATTTGATATAAAAGCGGTCCCGGAACTGCCGGATACCGGAGTAAAAGGAACGATCTATTTAGTTCCTAAAACCGGATCGGGAAATGATGTCCATAATGAGTATATCTGGGATGAAACTTCAAGTAAATTTGAATTGATAGGTTCTACTTCTGTCGATTTATCAGATTACTATACTAAGAATGAAGCCAACGAACGTTATGTTTTGAAGGAAGCAGGGAAACGTTTAATGACGAATGCGGAAGGAGCAAAGCTGGAAGGTATAGAATCCGGTGCAAATAAGTTTGTCCTGCCAACAGGGGAGGGATATAACTTTATTCCGGCAGGTGGGGCAGTGGGACAGGTTTTAACAAACACTGCTCCAGGTGTAGCTGAATGGGGAAACTCAAATAGTGAATATATCGAAATAGGTGATGTTACTCAAATAAATAGAGTACGAACCACTAGTGAATTGGATTGGGGTTCATTTATAAACGGTAACACAATAGAGGATATGGAAAGGGCATATCAAGAAAATATACCTATATATTCTATGACAGAGACTAATTATCATTCAGGCAAAATAGGTTATTCACGATGTACTTCCATTATGAAAAGGGTTGATGGAACTGTAGTTCATTACTTGTTATCTTTTATCATATCCGAAAGTGTTGCAAATTCTGACAATATATATCATTATTTATTGGATTTGAGAGGTGTAGCAGGTGAAGGTTGGCAGGATGCTACTGTAAGGGCAGCATGTACATACGCTAAGACGGTCATTACTTCTGGTGAGAATATACCTTTTACTGGTGGTTATGTGGTGTTTGATATGAGTATTAGCAAAAATTTGCTAATTGTTCCAGCAGGATTTTATCCACTTCATAACTCGGTTACTACTTTGCTAATTAGAAACACAAGTAGTTCAACCACTAAAATAACTTTTACCATCAAGTTAAATGCCAATGCTGGTTCAGAAGGTTCAAAACTGCTTATTGTATCAGAATTGCCAGAACTGGCAGGTAAAGAAGCGTGCGAACTTAGCATATTATGGGCGGACTGGAAATATACTGTTCGTGCGTCTGAACCTTTTATTTATAATGAATACGTAGAATAATGAACAGAAGAAGATCAATGCTATTTGCTTCTGGAATGATAGAGGTCACCCAGATGGTTGTAATCAAATCATCGGAGATTTATACAATTCCTGTTGACACTGTTAAACTTGAAGTGTTTATAGTGGGTGCTGGTGGTGGAGGTGGTCTGCCTGCAGCATCCACATCTTATGGTTCCTATACAGCTGGATATGCTGGGGAAGGTGGTGCAGTTGTATATCAGGAAAACATGCCATTCATTAAAGGAGAAGAAATAAATGTTGTGATCGGACAAGGTGGGAGTGCTGCAACAACAGCCAATAATGCGGGAAACAAAGGAGGTGATACATCTTTTGGAACTCTCATTGCATTGGGTGGTAATGGTGGAACTGCCGGAACAAATTCATCGCCATCAATCGGGAGTGATGGAACAGCTTGTCCATTTGGAGATATAGAATCGGAAGCTATTACGTCTTCTGATTTATTTGGAGCAAATGGTGGAGATGGAAGTACTACCACTACGGCTAATGTAGGAGGGAATACTGGCGCAGGAAAAGGGGCTAATCGTTCTACAGCTGCTGCTAATGCTGCTTTTTACGGTGCTGGTGGTGGAGGTGGCACTATTTATAGAACTTTTAGTAATACGATAAGAAATCCAGGATTAGGATATCAGGGTATTGTTATATTGAAAGTTACCCGTATGATAAAAGAAAGTGAAATACCCCTTGTTGAAAAATTTGAGATAATCACTGATATATCTCGGACCTCTTGGACTGTGCCTGACAATACAAAAAAAATAGACATCTTTATAGTAGGTGGCGGAGGTGGTGGTGACGGTTCAAACTCTGTAAACACTAATGGAGACTGGGTCAGTGGTGGCGGAGGTGGAGAAGTATTATATGTAGAAGATATTTCTTTCACAAAAAATCAAATATTTGAATTATCAGTTGGGGATTGGACTGCTTTATCGTATGGTGGTGAAAAAGGAAACCCAACAACATTTGGAGAATATACTGTAGCAGGAGGAGAAGCGGGAAAAGAAAGCAATGGTGGATATCCTTATACCAAAGATGGTACACTTTGTCCTTTTGGAGACTTATCTCATATAGACCCGGAATTGACTGCAACAACAAAATATGCGGCAACCGGTGGTTATGTAAGATATTCTAATGGTGAATTGCAGGGATATTCAGGTAATAAAACCGGCGGAGGTGGTGGCAGTATTAAGGGCAATGCCGGAAATGGTACATTCTATGGATCCGGTGGCGGTGGCATGGGAGTTTCTAGCGGCCAGTTTTCTCGTCCCGGAAGAGGGTGTCAGGGTATAATAATAATCCGATATTATGTAAAATCCTTTGAATAAAGTCTAATTATAGGATCTAATTAGTAGGAGTATCAAATATAAAAAATTAGAGGTATGGCGGATAATAAAGAACAAGTAATATTAGAAGTAGTTATTAAAAATGATGCAGCATCGAAACGGCTCAAGGAGAATAAGCAGGATATTGCGGAACTTCGGGAAGAACAAGCCCTGTTGAATAAAACGACACTGGAAGGAAAGGAAGCCTATAAACAGTATGAAGATGAAATAAAGAATCTGAGGAAACATAATGTACTGTTAAATCAAGAGATCAGGAACAATAATAAATCAATAGAGGACCAGGAAGGCAGTTTGCAATCTATGCGCGCTGAACTTTCCCGGCTGAATAAGGTATATGTGAATCTAAGCCAAATCGAAAGAGAATCAGCGAAAGGACGTGATTTGCAGAAGAAAATTAAAACTCTCAATGATGAAATTAAAACAACGGAACAAGGTTTAGGTGACTTTCGTCGTTCTGTTGGTGGATATGAGGAAGCGATTAAAACGGCCGCTGATGAAACCGGCCTGTTTTCAAAAGTGAATAGTTCTCTGAAAAGTGTAATTACCCCTTTTCAGCCCCTATACAAAAAGGTACGGCAAGAGGTCGGTTTACTTACTACCGATTATAAATTGAACTCTGCTGCTACAACTCAAATGTCTGGAGCCCAAAAAGCGGCTGCCATATCTTCAAATCTACTTTCTACGGGGCTGAAAATTTTGAAGATTGCCCTTATCAGTACCGGAATCGGTGCGATCGTTGTCGCGCTGGGTTCTCTTGTCGCTTATTTGACAAAAACACAGAAGGGAACTGAGTTACTGAGTAATGTCATGGCCGGATTGGGAGCAGCTATTAATGTTATAATTGATCGGGTTGCCAAATTTGGAGGTGCATTGGTTAAAGTATTCTCTGGTGACTTAAAAGGGGCAGCTCAAGATATGAAAGCGACCTTTGCCGGGATTGGTGATGAATTACAGCGTGAAATAAAACTAGCTTATGAGTTGAACGATATCAGTCAGCAGTTGGAAAAGCAGGAAGTAATGTTGAATATGCAGCGTGCAGCTGGGCGGAAAGAGATTGAACGGCTAAAAATGATTTCCGATGATACAACAAAATCGACCAAAGAACGTATTGCAGCAGCAAAACAGGCTAGTGAAATAGAACAAGCCGATATGAAGCAACAGATCGAACTCGGGGAAAAGAAGTTGGCTAATTTGTTAGGTCAGAAAGAAGTCACTCAGGAAGTTCGGGATATGTTAGAAGCTGTTTCTAGTGGGTCTATGAAAGCCGATGATGCTATATCTAAACTTGGTCTTTCCGAGAGTACAATATCTGATTTGAGAGAGTTTTCAGATTTGTTTCAAAATGTAGTAGACAAACAACGTGATAGTTATACGAAACAGATTGAACTTCAGAATAAGACAAATTCCATAACAAAAGAGAGTTCAAAAAAGGCCCTGGAGATAAAAAAGCAACAGCAGGCTAAAGAATTAGAGTTGAGCCGTCAGGCTGAAGATGCAGCTTTATCTTTAGTTAAAGAAGGGATAGAAAAACAGAGACAAACGGTAAATGTTCAGTATGATCGACAGATCGAAGATTTGAAACGCAAGCTCAGTACTGAAAAGAATTTAACTGATGCAGCAAAGAAAGCGTTGAATGATTCTATAATTCTGGCTGAAGAGAAGCGTGACGCAGATTTGAAGAAATTATCTGATGATTCTATCCAGGTTCAGATAAAAAAAGAAACTAAACGTATTCAGTTACAACTTGCTGCGGTTAAAGCAGGAACAGAACAGGAACATAATCTCCGTCTTTCTCTGATTGAGCAGAACCGACAGGCTGAGCTTGCTGCTAATTTGTTGCTGGCTGAAGAGCTTCGGCAATCGGAAGCCAATATAAATGCCGCATATAACAAACAGGTTGCAGATGAAAATAAAGCTTTTCGGAAAGAGCAATTTGACAAACAAATAGATATGCTTAAACTAGAATGGGAGAACCGGCTGCTACAGGTTCGTGAGGGTTCTTTGGAAGAGCATAACATAAAGATTCAACAAGCACAGTCAGAATATGATGCTTTAGTGAATATGGATGCTCAGGCAAAGGCGACTATGTTTAAAACTGAAGAGGATTACGTGAACGCTGTATTAAGATTACGTGCTAAGATTGCGGAAAGCACAAAACAGATGAATGAAGACTTGGAGAAAGATGCTAGAGATAAACGGGCAGCCATCGCTTCTATTGTTGGATCATTAGGGAGCGTATTGGGTAGTATAGCGGATGACAATATCGCATTACTAGCGCTAACTAAAACTTTAGCTATTGCAGAAGTAATGCTAAATCAAGGTGTTGCGCTTTCAAGAGCAGCTTCCAGTACTAAAGGCATTACTACATGGGATTATCTTGCATCTTTAGCGACTGTGATAGCTGCTGTTACCGCTCAGTTTGCTTCAATCAAGAGTTCTGTAAACAAAGTGGAGACAAATGTTAAGGCACCAAGTTTGGAGACATCAAAATATGCAGATGGTGGCGATATTGTTGGTCCATCCCATGCAAATGGAGGTGTTAAGATTGAGGCAGAGGGGGGTGAAGCTATAATTAACAAGCGATCTATGTCTAATCCCTTACTGCGTTCTATCGCTAGCGCGGTAAATGTAGCTGGTGGCGGTGTTCCTTTCTCCAATGCAATAAAAGCGATATCTTTTTCAGAACGTTCTCAAATTCAACAAGGAGTAGCGATAGGAAATCTTGATTTAAGTGAAGATTGTATAAACAACATAGCTAAAGCTGTCGCTTCGATGCCGGCACCCGTTGTTAGTGTTGTTGAGTTTACAGAGGTACAAGATAGAGTGAAAATGATCCAAAATAATTCTACTATATGAAAGTTCATGAAATATTAGCCTTTAATAAGGAGTTATTAGAAAAACTCTATTCTGCTGGTTTGAATACATCTGATTTTTTACATGTCGATCTTTATAATGAGTATGCCCGGCTAAAAAGGGATGGATTGAAAAAGGCTTATATTGTTTCTTTCCTTTCCGATCAGTATAATATGAGTGAACGAAAAGTGTATCAAGTTATTTCTAAGATGGAACGCTCAGTTTAATCTCTGTATTATTTATTTCATAGGCTGTATCGTTTTATCGGTATGGCCTTTTTTATTACTGCAAAATATGTGCAGTGCTTTTTCATTTTATTTTCTCTTATAATATACAATATGATATAAATTTGCACAAAAAGATATTTTAAATATGGCGGTATTAAAGATTCACAGCGATATAGTAGATGAAGAGACAAGGCAAATGAACTTGTTTTGGATCGGAGTGGACGGAACTTCCTTTGATTCCGTCGATGCTTTCATTGAAAGTATTCCGGAAGACGATAACAATATAGAGTTACGATTGAATTGTCGTGGTGGTAATTGTATGGAGGGGTGGACCATTTATGATAAGTTACGTTCAACGGGTAAAGAAATAACTGCCATTATTGAAGGTAAATGTGCATCTATGGCTTCTGTCCTTTTGTTGGCCGCTCCTAAAGAACGACGTTACGCCTATCAGAATGCTACACTATTGATACATAATCCTTATATCCCACCTTACACTTTGGCAGATGCTTATGATGCAGAAGATTTGCGACGTATGGCGGAGGACTTAGAGGCCGAAACGACAAAGATCGTGAATCTATACGTTGATCGTACCGGCTCCGAGGAAGATGTACTGCGTGCCCTTATGGCGGAGGATAAATTTGTTGATATGGATAAAGCAAAGGAATTAGGCTTTATATCCGAGGTGAAGCCTCCTATATCCGCAAAGGAAAAGCAACCAAAGAAATGGAATCACTCAAAAACAAATAATATGAATCAAGAAAAAAAAGTAACAGTAGCACAGGCTTTTCAAATGCTAGGAGTAGCATTAGGAGTCGTTAAAGCTCCGATTGTCAGTCTTGATCTGTCAACGGCAGACGGAAGTACTTTAACAGTAGAACGTGAAGACGGGGAACCACAGGTCGGTGATACAGCATCCCCGGACGGAGAACATCTTATGCCGGATGGAAGTACAATCGTCGTAGAAGGTGGAGTAATAACAGAAATCCGCGATCCGGAAGAGGAAAATAATAATGACGAATTGGATGCTGCCAATGCGCGAATAGCGGAATTGGAAGCTGAACTAACGTCTTTGCGTGCTCAGGCTAAAAGCCAGGACGAACTTGTAATTTTGAATAAGGTCAAAACTATGGGAGGTTTGGAAGGCTTGAAGAAAATTGCAAGTAGCTATGTTCCTGATGCGCGAGGTTTCCATGGCAATCAAGGTGGACAGGGCGGAAACAGTGATCCGGTTTCTCTGATTGATAAAAAACTGGCCGAAAAACGTGATGCCCGTAAAAAGAAGTTTAACAGATAAAAAATGTTTGTATGCCTAAGTTAGATTTTACAAAATTAACCCCGACAAATCATGCAATTGAGAGTTTGCGTGATTTGTTAAACATGACTGTGTTTCAGGATGAAAACTTGGAGCAGTTTATTACGTCAATGGGTAAAATAGTCCACGGTAAACGCCTTGGCTTCATTGGAGAAATGGAAGATGTCGGTAATGAGGGGGCCGGTTGTAATCCAACCTACAAATCAGTAGGTATTCCGGCTGCTGAAAAGCAGTGGGAACTAGGGGACTGGGAAATACCTTTGAATCTTTGCTATGAAGATTTGGAAGGAACGATCGCTGATTACTGTTTGAAAACTGGTACTGAAATTGGTGATCTTACATCTACGGAATACATGGATTACATTGTGTTACCCAAATTGGAAGAAGCCATGCGGAAAATGATGTGGCGTATTGCCTGGTATGGTGATAAAGACGCGAAAAATAACGCTGATGGAGGTGTGTTGACATCTGGTGTCGATTCAACTTTGTTTACGATGGCCGACGGTTTTTGGAAGCGTATTTTTGCTATTGCTGCCGGTAACTCTAATCAATATACAGAAATCTCAGCGAATGACACAGCATCTTATACCGCTCAGAATAGTGGATTATATACGAAAGGGGTTGCTACTTCCTTGTTTGAAAAAATCAGGAGAGATGCGGACGGACGTATTGAAGCTATGAACGGAGCCGCAATTTTCTGTACAAGATCTCTATCTGATGCTTTATCATGGGATGCAAAGCAATCTTATAACACAATTATGCCATGGCAAGTATTGTTTGATGGTTTGAAGATATCAGAGTGGGATGGTGTGAAAATTTATTCTATTTCGTTATTTGATAGGTTTACAAGTAAGTATCAAGATAACGGAACAAAGTTGAATTTACCGCATCGTGCTGTATATACTTCACCCAGTCAGTTGCTCATGGGCTATCCGGGTAGTTCTGCTATTTCAGAACTTGATGTGTGGTTCGAACGTAAAGAACGTATGAACTATATCTATTCAACGGGTAAGATCGGTACTCTTATCAAAGAGGACGAACTGATTCATGCTGCTTATTAATAATCCGGGGTATGGTATTCTGTACCCCATCAAATACTCATAGATATGGCAGATTGCGAAAGTTTAATTAAAAAAGATATTGATATCAACTGTGATACTCCGGTTACTCGTGGTTTGGAAGCTAATGCAGTAATCATTAATCGTTCGGATATTGATTTTGCAAAAAGCGTGTTTGCTACAGGAAAAAGCAATGTTCTTGAGGCTCTTGTTTTGAAGACAGGAAAGAAAGGATATAAATGTTTCGTACCGGGTAAAACACCCTTTACCGGGACTAAAACAAGTCTGAATGTTGGAACCTATGTAAATACATTCAATAATGAGTTTGCAATTGTGATCCTTGACAACGGACCGGAGACTAGCGAAAGCATTATTGATGGTTTGGCAAATGGGACGTTTGTAGTCGTTTATGAAAATAAACATAAAGGTACAACGAAAGATGCTGCATTCCAGGTTTCCGGTTTTTATCAGGGTATGACTGCAACGACATTGGAGAATGACAAATACAGTGAGGAAACTGAAGGAGGTTGGAAAGCTGTGTTGACAGAAGAACGGGCCCCGAAATCAGGTTTATTCCTGCATAAAACTGATTATGAAACGACGAAGGCTTTGTTTGATAGTTTAATAGCAGCAGCTTAATACTGTATAGGAATGAGAGTGGATGAACTATTGACAAATGAAGTGATCGAGCGTTTTCGTCTTCGGAAAGAAACACCGCAAGAACGGGATACGCTCGTTTCTTTGGCTTCTAAAGCTCTATGTCGCAAAATATCCTACACTTGTAGGAACTGTTATTTTGATGCGTTGATGGAACTCGTCAACCTTTATAAAACTAATCGAATATTATTTGAGGAACGTATGAAAGAAAAAAGATATCAGATTGCCCGAGGTATGTGTATGCCTCTTGGCTTTGGTTCCAGTCGTATGATCGTGTACCAGAATTGTACGGATGAGTTAGCGATCGAATTTTTGTCTTTGGATGAAAAAAACAGTAAGTATTTTGAACGTCTGCCTGATGGATGGAAGGATGATGTTGCAGAATATTTGGATAAGTTGTCAGGGAAAGAACATATTCCTGTTGAATTAACTCCTGCCGAATTGGATGCTATCGCCGATATGAAAAGAATGCTTATTGAAGGTATGACAAAAAGAGCTGTAAAGGAGCATTTTGTGACCTTTGATAAGGTTGGTGATGTAAAGGTTACGAAAAAGTATATTGATTCTTTACTGAAAGAGGCATCTGAACAATTGAAGGCAGAAAGTGAGAAGAAAACAGATGATCCGGGTAAAGATGGTGCATTGGAGAACGGAGAAAATCCGGATCAGACGGAAGTGGATTAATTGATACAATAGACTTGTGAAATATGACAATTGATGAAGTAAAAATACCGAAAATACGTATTCCTGTAGCAGATGTAACCAACCTGGATATACAAAGTTATGGAAAGGGGAATAACTATCCTCAGATGATATTGCAGTTGTTGGGTGCTTCCAGTAATGCGAAAAGTTGTGTTGGTCGGTATGCAAAATTTATTAGAGGTGCAGGTTTCAAAGATTCCTTATTTTACAAGTCTATTGTCAATATGAAAGGCCAGACATGTGATACTTTGTTAAGACTCTGTTCTGATGATTTGGCAAAATTTGGTGGATTTGCTTTGCACATAAATTACAATCTTCTATGTGAGATTACCAGCGTTGAGCATATTCCTTTTGAAGACTGCCGTCTGGGTATTGATGATGATACCGGATATATAGCCCAAATTGGCATACACCCAGATTGGACCTGTTTGAAGGGAAAGAAAAAGATCAAGAAACCCAGTAAAAGTACTATTGCCTATACAGATGTGTTTAATCCTAATCCCGACGTTGTACTATCTCAGATTGTGGCAGCAGGAGGTATTGAAGCCTATAAAGGTCAGACGTTATATGTGTCAAAAGATGGGTTCATGGTCTATCCATCTACCATTTACGACAGTGCCATTACTGATATAAGCACCGATGAAGGTTTGGCAAATGTTCGTTATCGTAATGTCCGGAGTAATTTTTTGCCGATGGGTATGTTCGTTTATCCCAAAGGACAGAAAGTCATGGTAGAAGATAAAGATGGAAATTGGGTTGAAGGGACAGAATATCAGAATGGTTTTGATGCAGCGAAATTTAAAGATTTTCAAGGTGATTCCGAAGCATGTAAAATTTTAGGTGTAGGGCGTGAAGATGGAGACGATGTTCCTCAATTTGTCGAGTTCCCAACCAAGAACTTCGATAAAGACTTTACTGTAACAAAGGATGCTGTAGCGGAGGAAATACATGCAGCGTTCAATCAGGAGGTATTTTACCGTATTCGTTCCGGTGCACTGGGGTTTTCAAACGACATTATTAATGATGCCTTTAACTTTTATAATGCTATGACGATCGACGAACGTGTCCTGATGGAACAAAGTTTCCGATCTGTGTTCTCACATTTTACATATCCGGTTAATCAAACAAACGACTATTCATTAATTCCTTTAAGTTATGAAGTCCAATCTGTTTAATAAGCAATTAACGGACGTAGATAGTGTAAAAACTACCATTCGCCCCATGTCGACGCATGTTGATGTTGAAAAAATACTTGTGTACATTGATGAATCCCAGCAGCAGGATATCAAGAATGCTTTAGGTGATAACCTTTTCATTGATTTACTCCGGTATGTCAACCGTGAGGAAGGCTCGCCGGTCAATGATGCCTATGAGAATTTGCTTTATGGCGGTATCTATAAAAATGGAAATGATGAGTTTATTTTCTCAGGGCTTGAAAAAGCGCTAAAATATTTCGTTTACGCTCGTTTGGTGAAACATGGAGACAGGAACCTGTCACGGGTGGGATTGATGCAGAATCAGGTTGAATATAGCTCACATGCGGAGTTAAAAGAAAAGCAGGAAGAGTATAAGGATGCTTTTTCTGTTGCTGAGGAACTGATGAATGATTGTCTCCGGTATATCAAGCATAATTCAGATAAGTTCCCTAAATGGAGAAAAGGAAGCATTACTCCGGTTCGTGGTCCTGTAATTTCTAAAATAGGGGACTGATGGAGAACTATACAGATAAATTCCTTTTTGGACTGATCGAGTTTTTCAGTTGGGCGAAATGGCTTTTCTTCCTGGCTTTAGTGCTGACACTGGGTGATCTGAAGTTCGGTATTGAAGCATCTCGATACAGGAAAGACCCGATCAAACGATCGCGAGCTGTCCGGCGTACAATGGATAAGATTACAAGTTATATCATTTGGGTTGTAATGGCTTATTCGTTCGGCCAGGCTTTTGGGCAACCATTTGGGATCGACTTGCTACCGCTTATAATTCTACTCGTTATATACGGTGTTGAGTTAGAAAGTATATATGTCAACTACTTTGCTGCACGTGGAAAGCATGTAAAAGTGAAGTTCTTGAATTTCTTTGGAAAGAAAACAGATATAATAGAAATAGAAGGTGATAAAAATGAGACAGATAAATAAAATCATAATGCATTGTACTGCATCGCGTGAAGGGCAGTCTCTTACCGTTGCTGATATTGATAAGATGCATCGGGCACGCGGATGGAACGGTATCGGCTATCATTACGTAGTTTATGCTGATGGATCAGTTCATAAAGGGCGACCAGTAGAAAAAGCCGGGGCGCACATTTCTGGGCACAATGCGGACAGTATAGGCATTTGTTATGTCGGTGGGCTAGATGGTTCCGGAAATCCCAAAGATACCCGTACCGAAGCGCAAAAGGCTGCCATCTGTGAATTGGTGAATGAGTTGTGTCGGAAATATCCGGCTGTTGTAGAAGTAAAAGGTCATCGAGATTATTCGCCTGATCTAAATGGTAATGGTGTGATTGAACCTTTTGAATGGTTAAAGGCTTGTCCCTGCTTTGACGTACAGAGTGAATTTACATCGTTCCTTCCCAACGTAAATGTAAAACCATGAAAGGCATTGTATTACTCTGGTGTATGTTTCTCTTTTTTGGATGCGGAACAAAAAAGCAAAGCTACAGATCGGAAACGGTTAGTACAGCTGTCAGCAGTCAAAAGGATAGTACACATGTCACGGAATCTGTTCAGCGGACAATTACGGAGTTACTGGAGTATAAAGGAACCGGTATCATAACTATAACAGAGTTATCCAAGCCGGACAGTATCGGCAATCAATATATTGTAAAGACTACCCAGATGGATATCCATTCCGAACAAAAACGATCGGTGACAACAGAAGAGAATTGTGATAGGCAGGAAACAGATACATCTGTCAAAGTGAAGGATGAAGGTATAAAAGATGTCGTTACAGATGATGTGCTGATTGATCGGGAGGCTGTTTTACCTAATTGGGTATTTGGGCTGATTGTTATTCTGTTTGGTTGTTTGGGTTTATGGATAGTCAGGAATATTAAATAGAACTTTTTCTCATAGTAATAGTTTAGTTAGTAATGTAGGCCGCTTTGCCTGAGATAGGTAGAGCGGTTTTGATTTTTTGTGATGAAATTCTTATTTAAAAATTATATTACTATTATATTTGCAAAAAAAAGAATTACTATGACGCGGAATGTGATTTCAACAGCTTTTGTTGGTGTTTTTAAGAATTTGCACAATAATATTCCTGTTTTGGATAATAAGTTTTGTAAGGATCTTTTTGGTAATCCTTACGATACAAATTGTGGTATAGGACCTGAGGGCTTTTTTATTGGAATGAATAAACCTGTTCCAAGGGTTGTGATCTCTCCTCAAAAAATAGTATTTGTTATGTCTAAATTAGATGACGTTTTTAATACAGTAGAAAAAGTTCAAGAGGAAATAATGAGAGTTACTGATAATTCTTTTGATTTTGCATTGTCTTCGTATGGGTTAAATTATGAATATGAGTTTTTAGAACTAGAAAAACCAGCCCCAATTTGGTTAGGTTGTAAATTTGCTAGTTCGATAAATAATGTTGCAGAATCGGATAATTTGGTATCGTGTACAGGTATTGGTCTACAGTTTGTATTAGATGAAAGTAATGCCATTGCTGTAGATATTCAACCAAGAAATGGGGTCATTGATGGATTGTTTATGTCTGTTAATCATCATCATGATGTAAAAATGGAATCTTTACCTTCGAAACAAATTTTGGAACAGGCATTTGATGAATCTCAAAAAATGGTGGAAAATAAGGTTGTAAATACAATATTGAACTAAGTGCTATGAATTTAAAAGTGTCAACAAATAATCAATCGGAAGCTTTTTCCATGCAAAAAATAACTTCACAGAGTGCATCTGTGGTAGTTTTTGCAGCGTTATTATCTTCTTCTCAGTTGAATGTTAATCAATTGTATGAAAGACAAAGCCCCAACATGTTTTATCCTTCATATCAAACGGGAAATCATATAAGTAATATTTCTAATTTAAAAAATGGGAATACTATAATTTCTAAAAGAGATTTTAGAGAGCGATATTCAAAAATTTCAAAGTCAAAGTGGTTTGTTCAAGCTTATGAAGGGCAGAGTCTGGGCGATGTTATAAAAGTTGAAGAATAGTATGTCTTGGTTGAAAAATCCAGAAAAAGAGATTACTCAAGGTTCTATCATTGATGGAATAGAATGGGGGATGGGGGATGATCCATTAAGTATTGTTCTTTCTAATCCTTGTGATTTAGAACATGGGAAAGCCAGTTTTTTAATAGTTGCAGCATTATTGCCTGCTAATGAAACAATATCTATGTCTAAAGAATTTTTGAGTAGAATTAATGATGTGGAAAGTTTTGAGTTACCTAGAAAAAGATGGACTTCATTGTCTAATTATTTGTTGGATATTATTCATAATAAGGTAATAATTCGTTATTTTTTTATTGATCCTTCTGATGTAATAGACTCTCCATCTTTGCTGGTTGATTTTCAATTAGTTAGATCTGTCCCGATATCTAGAAAGAAAGACTTAAAATATATAGCACAATTACCAGATCCTTTTAAAGAGCAAATGATTATGCATTTTGCGGCATATACTTCAAGAATTGCAGTTAATAGGGTTGATAATTTTAGAGAGTCTCAGTTGATATTGGAATTAGCTAAACCGTATAAATCATCGGTATAGTTGAAAAGTTTCAAAATTTTTACGGGCTGGATGTTTTTTCTAAACTCAAATACGCTTTTGATTACACAATTGTATTTAGTCTGGCGGGTCCGGTAGTTAATTTCTATCGGGCTTTCTTTATTCTCCTTTAAAAAAGGAATTGTCTGCTATCCGTCTGGCATTTTCTTCAATGGACACTTTTAAGTATTTGATTGTAGTCTCAATTTTAGAATGTCCTAATAAATCCTTTATAACAAAGATGTCTGCTCCGGAAAAGTATAAGTTAGTAGCAAATGATCTACGTGCCGTATGTGTAGATATACATTCGTTCTTATTATATGTATATGTATTGATAACTCCACCTTCAGTTTTAGAAATTTTCACTTCATCTGTTATACCGGCAATTAAGCCAAGTTCTTTAATATGGTCGTTCAATCTTTGATCTGACATCTTAATACTCATGATATTTGTTTTATTCAATAGGGTCCGGAAGTTTTTATGTATTGGTATAGAAACAATTTTATTTGTTTTTTGGGTGCGTATTTTAATGAGTTCTTTATCTATGTTGAAGTCTTCAATGCGTGAATAGTCTGATATCCGGAGACCGGTATAGCAACCAACTAGAAATATAAGGCGGGCATTGTTCAACGCTTTTACTTTTCGGGTGATACCGGATGGTCGAACATTTTTAAAGAAAGTTTGAACCGTCTCGGCTGTAATATTTAGATCAAAAATCTTTTGGACCTCTTTCTTCGTAAGGTATATCGAATCAGTTTCCTCCTTTTCTTTTTTGAACCTTTTATCTATATAAGCTGTGTTGTTATGTAGTTCTCCGGCAGATTCATTCATGAATTTGGTTATCATCTTGAACAGTCCTCCTATATAGTTTTTGGAATAATGGCGTTGTTGGTCTTTTATGGTATATGTCTTTGTGAGCATATGTGTACGGAACCCATTATAGAAGTCCATGTTTATGTTAGAGAAACGAAGTTTGTAACCTGTTTCTTGTTCGTATGCGACAAGATGATTGAGTAAATTTTGATAGTTCCTATATGTACCAGTCGTTTTATCGCATGTCTGGATATAGTTCGATATATAATTAGTTAAAAGAGAGTCATCTTTTACTACACCTCCGGCTCCCTCATTTATTTGTGCAATTTTGCTATCAACGGCCTTTTTGAATGATTGCTGGGTTGGAGTAATCAGTTCCTTGTCAAATTCGATAAATACTGAATCTATGATATTGATATATTTTTTTATCTGTTCGTTTTTTAGAAAGCCATCAGGATACTTTTTGCCTTCGCGACACCAGCGTTGGCTATCGATCCAGTGTTCGGTCCGAATAGATATACCTGGAGTGTAACGATATCTTTCTCCATTTTTTCTAATGATAAACTGTATAGATGTTGTTTCTTTACTTTTGTCAACAAGGAACGGATTTATCTTATTTGCCATTTGGAACGAATTTTGGAACGATTTGTGTAAATGTTGTGAATGCGAATATAGTCAAAAAATAGTAATGCCTGAAAAAAGTGATAATGCATGTGTTTAATTTAATGATAAACAAATGCTTTAATCCCTCCCGGGTCACGGTTTAAAGTATTTTTGTAAATGGCGATGCCTCTTTTTAGAGGTGTCGCCTTTTGCGTTTTATATGTGTACCAACATATTACGCGCCTGCTTAAATAAGAATTGTTTAACAAATCTTTACGGCGATTTTCGGGGAATAAATCGTTTTTGGGTCTCCTTTCTTATTTGAAAATTGCAATTAGAATAGGGAATACGAAAAGAGTAAAGCTGCCCAATAAGGCAATCGTTATTATCCAGTGCATTTGTACTGTTACATGGTTTGACGAAAAAGGGGAACCAATTGGTTCCCCTTTGTTATGTGAGCGGTACAGGTGTTCAATTAAAAATAGCTCTTTTTAAAACTGGACCAGACTCATTTTAGTTACGATCTCGTTGAATTTGTCTTGTATGGCTGCCTTTTGTTTTTCGGAAGCAAAAGCCAGTCCTTCTTTATATTTGCGCATCAATGAAGGATTAATCCCGACAGCTTGCGCAAATTGTGATACATTGAAGAAAGGAAAGGTTTTAAAAAAACCAGAAAAGTCATATTTGTAATCTATTGATATATTTTCCGTATACCATTCCGGAAACACACCTTTCTTTTCTTTGTAAAATTCGGCCTGTTCGTTTAGTACGTCTACGAAGTCATTTTTAGCCTCTTGTTCAGTCAGACCGTACCCGTACGCACCTTGTACAGATTTGGTGTAAACACCATAGCCGCCGTCTTCTGCTTTTTCGATAATTGCTACAATTGTTTTCATACAACAGATTTTTTGAGGTTTAGTCCAATTAAAGCCACTCCCCGAAGGGAGTGGCAGAACTTTTACTTTTTCAGTCCGGCATCCTTCATCATCGATTCAAGTGTACCTTTCGGTATTTCTTTACTCGGATGACGTCCGACAGGAATGAAATAGTCGAAGTCCGGGTGAACATACTTGTGATGTTTCTTACCCTTACTGATTGTCCAGCCTGCGGCTTCAATCAGTTTGTAAAACTCGGAATACTTCATTGTGTAAAAGAACTATTGTTTAATTGAACACTACAAAAGTAACATATTTGTTCCAAATGACCAAATATAAAAGTAACAAATTTGTTACTTTTATATCACTTCGTAGAATGTTCCTGTAATTTCAGGGTGTATTCCGTCGTTGGTAATCCGGTATTCCAGTTCTTTACAAATAAATAGCTTATTATTTAACAGAAATTGCGCTTGTATGTATATGACGGGCATTTAAATTAATACCAGCCAAAACCAATTTTCATACTGAACAAACAATCGTTCCAGCAATATTAAACGAAAGGAACACAATTATCAAATGAAAGAAGCATATATGTGTTCTATTCGTTTGATATATATCAAACGCAAAAGCGTTCGAATACAAATAATGGTAAATCCCGGCAATAATGGAGAAAATGTCTGCCAG